>JAXMCW010000001.1:0-2115127 GCA_046349155.1 Alsobacter sp.
CGCCCCTCCGAGGGCGGCTTTTGCGTTTGGGGCGCCCGCGGCCTGCGCCACAGCCGCCATCCCGGCAATGGCTCCCGCAGGCTCCCAAGTGCCGCACCGCGCCGCCGAGCCAACATGCGAACGGGGAAGGCCCTCCCAAACCGCCGCCCACGGGAAGCGGAAGATGTGTCGCATGCACGGCTGCCGACTGGTCGTGGGCCGTCCCAGAGGCCGCAAGAACGGCATGGAGCGCCAGGATTGGATACGCTGGAGGCAATCGCCGAGCGCGGCAGCGGTGAGGGCAGTGCTCTCTGCGGCGAATACCCTGCTCGAGCAGGCAGAGCGTCCGGAAGGCCTGACGTCTCAGACGGCTGGCGACGTGGTCTCGTAGGCCGCTCGGAACACGGAGTGGCGGATAGAGCCCAAGGTCTTCAGGTCGCACGAAGGCATGTCTGGACTGCGCCTGGCCCGGGCGACAAGCAGATCGTCGCACGTCGGGTTGCACGCTGGATCGTAAAGGTCCGGAGGCCTTATCGAGGAGGTCGGCATCGGCCTGTGAGCACGGCCTCGTCCCGCTTGGCGCCGTCGCGGTCGGGCCGCGTCCTAGCGCTTGATGCGCTGGCGCCAGATGCCGAGCACGACGTTGGCGGTCCCGATCGCCAGCAGGACCCACATGGTGCCGGTCGTCCCCGCCGAGATCCCTTCGAGCTTCGACGGGTCGAGGCGGCCGGCAAGGGCTTCGGCACTGAGACGGGCCTCGTCCTGGAGCGGGGCCATCGCATGCAGGCCGCCCGCGAATAGCGGGATGCCAGACGCTGCCTTGATCAAGGCCCAGCCTGCGTCCCGGAAGGCGGGAACGATGGCCATGGATACCAGACTTGGAACGAGCGTCAGGACGAACGAGGGGAAGAAGATCCAGTTCGCGATCTGGCCCATCGCACCACGGACCAGCGCGTAGCTCGCCAGCGAACTCGGTGGAGGCACGACGCTTTCGAGTACGAGCAGGCACGCGAGCTAACCGATGAAGCCGATCGCGCCAAACGTGTGGAGGAATTTGAGCAGCCGCTGCAAGTCGTCCCGAGGAGGTATCGTGCCCGATGCACAGAGCATCGCTTCATGTTGAGGGTATCAGGGATTCTCAAATCGCGCGTTCGTGAATCGAGATTTCTGGTGGAGACACAGGCCTGCAGGAATGACTCATCGCTTTGAAGTCCGCGGCGACTTGGTCTGCGGCCGCGGCCCAGCTCCGTGCAACTGAACCGCCCTGTCCGCTCAACATCAACCTCGTGTTTTCGAGTTTGAGCTATCGTTCAGGGGGTGTGCTCTTGTTGGGGCAGTCGCGTGCGCTGGACGATTCTTGGACTTGTCGCCGCTTTGTGCGGTTCGTCGATAGGCGCGGCTCAGGCCGCGGATGTCCAAAGGGATCCAACGTCCGACGACACCATTACCATCATCACGGTCAGAGGACCCATCGAGGACGGCGACGCCGCCAAGCTGGACCTCGCTTCGGCGGGGGTGGAGAAAGCGGTCGTGGCGTTCGACAGCCCCGGCGGCAATCTCATCGCGGGCCTCGAAATCGGCCAACGGATCAAGAACCGGCACTTCGCAACGGCTGTCGAAGACGGGCGCGTCTGCGCATCGGCTTGCGCGCTTGCCTGGCTCGCCGGCCAGCCGAGGCTCGCCGGCTACAAGGCCCGAATCGGGTTTCATGCGGCCTTCGTCAAGGGCCAGCAGCAGCCGTCCGGATCGGCCAATGCACTCGTCGGCGCCTACCTCAATTCCCTTGGACTGCGACCCTCAGCGATCGTGTATTTCACGAACGAAGGTCCCATGAGCATGCAGTGGTTCTCGTTCGAGGATGCGAAGCGCGTCGGCGTGGAGGTGGCAAGCCTCCCGCCGGACGACCGCACGGACCAGACGATGGGGCGCAACCAGTCGCCGTCGCCGACGCAGACGCCGGCCACGACCGGCCCGGCCCTGTCACCTCCGTCGAGTGCGTCTCGCACGCCCCGCTCATGGGCCGAGTACGGCGACTGGATCCAGATCCATAGCCGCGCCAATCGTGCCGATGCCGAACCGCTAGCGCAGGCCGCGAGGCGGCAATTCGGGGCGGCCTACGTGTTCCGGTTCGCGAATGGCTGGTACGCGGTTCTGCTGGGTCCCTACGCCCCCGGCGCGGGCCGCACGACGCTTGCGGACCTGATCAGGAGCGGCGC
Source organism: Alsobacter sp. (assembly GCA_046349155.1). Taxonomy (GTDB): domain Bacteria; phylum Pseudomonadota; class Alphaproteobacteria; order Rhizobiales; family Beijerinckiaceae; genus Alsobacter. The sequence continues at coordinate 2,196 of JAXMCW010000001.1, forward strand.
CATCCCCGACGACAGCCGGCTCGCCGACACGTCCAAGATGGTGGAGGTCGTCTCGGGTGGAACGCCTTTGCCGCGTTCCACCCTGACGGGCGGATCACCGTCACGACCTCCGGACGACAACGGCGACCTGGCGGAGACGGCTCGGAGCTTCTTTCTGCAATACCTGATCGACTGGTCCAACTCCTCCGCGCTCGGCATGGCGCGCATCGCGTCTGCCTATGCCGATAGCCTCGTCTATTATGGCCAGACGCGGGCGAAGGACGATGTGCTGCAGGAAAAGCGAACCTTTGCGGATCGCTGGCCCTTGCGAGACTATCATGCCGTTCCCAACACCCTTCGGGCCTCCTGCTCGGCTAGCCTCAACGAATGCGTGGTGCTTGCCACGATCGAATGGCGCACGCAAAGCCCGGTGAGGAGCGCGAGCTCAACAGGGACGGCGCAATACGAGTTTCGCCTGCGCATGCGCAGCGGCGCCCCGGTCATCATCGGCGAAAGCGGGACCGTCCTGAGCCGCAACCTGACCAGGCAATCGCCTTAGCGACGGTGCCGACCGGGTCTTTGGACAAGGCCAGGTCGATCATCCTGCAGACGGCCGGTTCCGAATTCCCGGTCGGTCGCTGTGAGACGCGACAGACGATGATGCCCGTGTCGTTCGCGACTAAGATTCGATCCTGTTGGAGAATCAAAGGGGGTCGACGATGCAGCTTATTCCTGATCTCGCTCGCCTGGCGGGGATCTTCTCGCAGGCGACAGCGCCGGCATTCTTTCTTGGCGCCGTCGCCGGCTTCGTATCCTTGATGTCCGGTCGGCTCAACATCATCGTCACTCGAATGCAGAAGCTCAGTCGCATCGGCGAGGACCATCCTTATCACGGCAGCCTCAAGCCGGACTTGGCGCGCCTGCGGCGCCGCGCTCGATTGTTGAGCGACGGCATCTCCGCGGCCCTGATCGCCGGCTTGGCGGCCACCGTGCTCCTGGCCGTCCTCTTCCTGAGCGAACTCGTCGGCGTTCACCACGCCTACGGTGGCGCCTTCCTCTTCATCGTGGCGACGCTCTCTCTCGGCTGGGGCCTGATCAGCTTCTTTCAGGAGGCGCGGCTCGGCCTCGCGGAGGCGGACGAATATGAATGATCAGGGCGGCGAGGCTGCGGCCTTGTTGTCAGGCGCCGCTCGAAGTCCGAAGAGGATTTCCGAGAGGCGTCCTTTCCCGAGCTTGATGTCGATCTCCCGAAACGCGAAGTAGGGGATCAGCGAGATGGCGATGATGATCCCCACGACCATACGGCCCACGAGTCCGCCGCCCCCATAGGTCGGGATGCTCTGCGCGATCGCCTGCCCGTGGAAGTATCCCAGCAGGATCTTTTCCAGCACGTCGACCGCGATGAAGAGGATGGCGAAGACGACCGAGCGCCCGATGATGGCGATGAAGAGCGGCCGGTCGCGCAGGAACGTCTTGAACCGGACCTCGTCCGCAACCACCATGACCTTCGCGAGCACGAGGGCATTGAAGAACCCGATGCTCCAGCTCTCGACAGGGATCTTGTAGGTCGAGAGCACCACGTACTGGTGCAGCTCGAACAGAAGAAACATGGCCCAGAGGTAGACGAATAGGACGAAGAACCGGATGAACTCGTGCCTTGCGAGTTCCTTCAGGTCCCGATGCTTGCCGCTGGTGTCCGCAGTCATGGACGCCGCCCTCCCCGTGCCGCCGCGACGACGTCCATCAAGCCTTCGCGCCAGCTTCCTGGCGCGCCAGTTCCTCCGCCAGGATCGGCACGCCGAGATGGCAGGCCTGAACACCTTGGGCGACGCAAAGCTGCAGAACCGCAAAGATCTCGCGCGGCGTCGCGCCCGCCTTGAGCGCGTTCTGGATATGCCGGCGGGTGCCGGGCGCGTACATGTGGGTGAAGGAAGCGTCGAACGCGATGCTGATGAGTTCGAGGTCCTTCGCCGGAATGATCTTCGAACGATAGATGCTGCCGCCGGTCGACATGAAGGCATCGGTCCAGGCGGGATCGAGCTTGAAGAACGGGTCCCACGCCGTGTTCCACTGGCCGATGGCCTTCATGGTGTCGCAAGCCGGGGTCGGATGGTTGCCGGGGTTGCCGAGGTCCGCATTCGCCGCGGCGGCCTCCTCGAGCAGCACGGGCGCGCCGAGGCTGCAGGAGTGGATGGCCATCACCGTGGCGCACTTGATGACGAGCAGGATCTCGTCGCGGCTCGCGCCGGCCGCGAGCGCCTGCCGGATATGGCGGCGCGTTCCGTCGGGATTGAGATTGGTGCAGGCCACGTTGATGGCGACACCGATCAACTCCACGAGCTTGCGGGGGAGCACCCCGTCATCCCAGGGCGTATTCGCCATGGCCCTGCAGGCGGCAGCCCACTTGGGATCCCACGCGTCGAGGGAGTCGAGGCTGCTGCCCCACACCCCATCGGAAGATGGAGAACTGGTCGTCGTCGCGGTCATGGGGGTGCTCCCGTCGATCAGGTCACAACTCAGTCCGGCTCGGGCATCGGCATCGCGAGGGGGTCGGGTTCCCACACGACGAAGGCGCTCCCGGCGGGGTCGGCGATGACCGCGTGCCAGGCGGTGCGCGGAACCGCGCTCTTCTCCTTCAGGACCGTGCCGCCCAGCCGCGGCGCCGCCGCAAGCGTCGCATCCAGCGAATCGACCTCGATGAAGTTCATCCATCCCGCCTGCGCGAAGGATGGCCGTCGGGTGATGCCGGCCGCCGTGAGCGGCGCCGCGCCCGCCTCGATCGCGATCCGCCAATAGTCGACGCCCTCGGCGCGTTCGATGCGCCAGCCGAAGAGTTCGCGATAGAACGTCGCGAGCGTCTCGGGATCATCGCCGTAGATTTCGAAATTGCTCAGTCGTCCACCCAAGGGGCGCCTCTTACGGAAAGAATTGTGCGAGCGAAGTTCGGAAATTCGTGCTGCCGAGCCTGTAAGGAGGGCGGCCCCGTGGGGAGCCGCCCTGGCTATGGAAGCTCAACGCGCAGTCTAGGCTTTCGCGGCCTGGGCGGCTTCCATGGCGAGCTTCGCCGCTGCCGGAGGCACCATGCAGTAAGCCATCGGATGTGAGTCGCCGCCCGTCTTGGCGATGGTCTTCTTGCCGTCGGTTTCGTGAACGAGGAAACCCTTCTCCCCGTCGCGGCGGTTCGGCGGCAGGCCCAGATTCTCGAGCGTCTCCCCAATGCTGTCGTACCAGACGCCGACCTTCAGGATCTCGCGGGCTTCCTGCGCGGTCGCGACCTTGCGGCCGAACTCCTTGCAGATCCGCACGGCGCCCTCGATCTGCTGCACCGTGGTACGGCGCTTCTTGTCTGGACCCCAGAGATTGTCCTCGTTGCCGACGCGAACGTGCTGGCCGAGCACAATCGCCATCGCCGAGAGCGAGATCAGCCCGCGCATGCTCGACCAGAACGTGCTGACGGCGCCCTGCGGAACCTGCCGCAAGAAATCCATCCAGTGATAGGGATTGCGGCCCAGCGTGCCGCCGCCATAGCCCGCGATCGCCATGTTGAGCGGGCCCATGTACACGCCAGCCCGGATCAGCCGCTCGATGATCTCCATCTGGTGAATGTGCCCCGGCACGAAGTAGGGCTGGATCCCGTGAGCCCGCAAGCGCTTGAGGTGCTCGAGGTAGAAGGCCGGTCCGGCGTCCACCCACATGCCGGCCCAGGCGGCCTGAACTTGCGGATTGTTCTCGAGATGCGTGCCCCTGATATCGTCGGGATACATCATCGACATGACGTCCCACTGCGTGGTGCCCGTCGCGACCGTCACGAATTCCGGCTTCGGATCAAGCTCGGTCAGCATGTGGCGGGTGTCGTAGTCGAGCCACTTCGCCTTGGCTTCGGCCGTGTGCGGCGCAAACGAGATCGATCCGCCGACCTGGATGATCAGATCCGGAACGGCCTTGCGGATGCGCCCGAGCATGTAGTTGTACTGGTCGAAATTGGTCGATCCCATCCCTGTGGCGGGATCGCGAACATGCAAATGCAGCATGGTCGCGCCGGCGTTGTAGCAGTCGACGGCGGCCTGCACCTGCTCATCCCAGGTCAGAGGGATGTCGGCGTCGCCGGGCAGCCATGACGGCCCGTATGGCGCCGCAGTGATGATGAGCGGCTGCATGTTCTCGGGAAGTATTGAATCGTCGGTGTAGTACATCTCGGCCCTCCCGTGGCACTTTCAAAGCGACGCTCAAGCTGAGCGGCTCAGCCGAAAGTGGCAGAGAAGGACGAGGTTGTAATTGACAGTTTCCCGCAGAGATGATGCGATGCAGTCAATCGCACCTGTTAAAAGTCTAATCCACGTTATCCGTCCGCCTTTTGCAGGTGCTCCCCCATGCAGCGCGTCAGCGTGCTCGTCGAAGTTCCCAGACTGCTCGCCGAGGCTGGGGTCGACCCGGAGCCGGTGCTGCGCGCAGCGGGAATTCACCCCGGACTCCTCGCAGACGTAGACGGGATGCTGCCGTTCGAGCAGTTCTCTGAGCTCGTTGTTCTGTGCGCCGAAGCCGCGGGCCGGGACGACTTCGACATGGTGATCGGCGCGAGCGGGCGCTATCAGCATCTCGGCGTGCTCGGCTCCTACATGGCCTGCGGACCCACGCTCGCATCCGCGCTCGACGACATGGTCACAAACCATCCCCGCTATGTCCGAGGGGGCGGGGCCTATCTCTTCGACACCGGAGACGGCGACATCCTCATCGGCTACCGAACCCATAGCCCGGGAATTCGAGGAGCCAGGCACATCGCGCGAGGAGCCGTCGCGTTCGGCTACAGGGTCTTCAAGCAGATGAGCGGCGTGACGCCGAAGGCGGTGCACATGTCCTTGCCCGCGTCCGGCAATGCGTCCGACTATCTCGAACCCTTTGAAGGCACCCCCGTTCGCTTCGATGCCGAGCACTTCGGCCTCGTCTTCAGCCGGGCCTCGCTTCGCAAGCCCAACATCAAGGCCGACCCTGAGTTGCGGCGACAATTGACCGAGACCATCAACAATCGCTGGGCCATCCACCAGCCCGATGTGCGAGAGCGCGTGATGCGCGCATTGGTGCCGTCGGTCTTCTCGGGCACGCACTCCCTGGAGTCGACGGCCCGGCGAATCGGCATGGCCCCCGAGGTCCTGAGCCGGGAGTTGAAGGACAAGGGCACGTCCTTTCGGGACCTCCTCATCGAGGCCCGGTTGGAGATGGCCAGCCAGTTCCTCACCGACGCGCGGATGAGCATCGCCAAGGTTGCGCAACTCCTGGGTTATTCCGAAATCAGCGCCTTCACGCGCTTCTTCACGAACGCGCGGGGCATGTCCCCCGCCGAGTTCCGGCGCCAGAGCGAACTGGCGGCGCGATCGCGACCCGTGGGACGCACCAGTCCAGAGGACCGCCTCGACGCAGCGGCGGAGTAGTCAAGGCTCACGTCACCTCTCGCTTTGGACCGACGCTTTGGCCCCTCGTGTAGGTCTGCCGTCCGCCGATGGGGCAAGGTCGGATCTGGGCGCGAAGCGCGCCTGCCTCGGCGCGTGCTTTTGACGCCAGCCTGATCCTGGTTCCCCGGGTGAGGCGACAACCTGCAACTAGAGCGTTCGAAGGGCCGCTACCACGAGTTGCCGCCCCGTGCCGCCTGACGTCGCTAGGGCGCCGCGCATTCCCAGACGCTCAATCGGAAGCGCGCAACAAGATCGCCTTCCCACCACATGGGGAAGTTGGTGCCCCATTTGTTGTTGTAGAGATTGAACCGCATGCCGGCTTTCAGGTCTGGTGGCGTCGGGTCGAAGCGCATGAAGGGCTTGTCCGCAGGTGCGACCAGCGGGGTGTCAAGCGGTTGGATCTCGAGGCGAGCGCCCGAAGGACCCTGGGCCCGCAGGCCAGAGACCGCCTGTAGAGACCCCCCGCCACGCCGGACGATGCGTCCGGCCGGCTGCCACAGGCCCATCTTGAGGCTATCCCAGGCGGCGAAGCCACGGGGTGTGAGGTGCAGGAACCCTGCTTCGGGCATGCGGTTGGCCGGCTTGCCCCGCAGGACGAGGCGAATCTCCAGCGTTTGCGGACCAGCAGCCTCCAGTGTCAGCGCGACCTGCGCCGGCGCGCCGAGCGCCAGCGTCGAAGGACCCTCGAAGATCCCGCTCACGACGAGAACACCGTCGGTTGCACGCGCGCCAATCGCCTGCGGGCGCCAGATGCCGGACTGCGCCGTGCTTGCCGTCTTCAGGCCCGGCTTGTCGTGATCGAGGATCGCCCAGTCCTCCCGATGGAGGATGTAGCTGTCCATTTGCGCCTGGACGTCCTCGTGGTCGTAGCTCTCGTGGCGAAAGCCCAGAAGCGAGCCCGCAAGGCCCTCCAATGTCGCGCCCGTCGGGGACCGAAGGCGGGCGATGTCGCCGGTCGTGGGGTCAAGCGTGACCTCCCAGCCCGCCACGTCGAGCGGATCCTCTGAGAGAATGCCGGCTTCCCCCGGATCAGGCGGGGGCGACGGGAGGATGGAGCGCTCGGCAATCCCCCGGTCTTCCGACTCCAGCTTGGCGACGGCGGCGTCCAGGTAAGCCCGCTGTTCCGCCCAGGACCGCTCGGCGTACTGGAAGCGATAATCGCTGGCGCGCGCCACCTCGAACGGGCCGCGGTCCCAGGCTTTGTCGTCTCGCAGGAACGTCTTGATGTCGACGCCCCAGGTATGTTCCGCGACCAGGGTCAGGCCCCGGCCAAACGCGCGGCGCTCGGCCGTGAGGCCGGTTTCGGCGAATTCCTCGTACAACCGCTGCAGCGCGAGGAAGCGCGCCGTCTTGGCAGGGTCGCTCGCAACGCCCTGGATCCAGGAATCGCCGATCTCGTAGTCGAGTGCAGGGAAGCGGTCCCGCACCGCCCAGAGGAGGGACCCGTATTCCTCCAGCGTGGCGGCGCGAATGGCGGCTTGCGGGTGCTTCGCCTGCAACCTCCTGAGCACCTCGGCCGTCTGTGAGACGCTTTGCGGGCCGATGTTGTCTTGCGTGTGTGCGAAGCTCAGCGCGTCCGGCAGGCCCTCCGGCAGGTGCGTCGCGCCATAGGAGTTCTGGTACATGACCACCACCTCCTCGCCACCCGGCCCGACCCAACGGAACACGTCCGGCACGTCGGGGACCGGCGATGCCGTGTTGACGCCGAGATGGAGGAACTTCACCCCGGCCTCGGCGAGCAGAGGCACGATGCCCCGGGTGTGGCCCGGCACGTCCGTCATCTTGGCTGCGATCGTGCGGACGCCGAAGCGCTGATCGAGTTCCGCCGAGTAGGACAGCCCGGCGCGAAAGAGCGTGGGGGTCATCAACTCGGTGTGCGTGGTGAAGGGCAGCGCATGCCAGCGGATCAGCCCGCGCGTAATCGCCCGTTCCAGCCGCCGGGATTCGGCGGGGCCCGCGATCTCGAGATGATCCCAGATCAGCCACGCGCCGGTCGTCCAGATGAATTTCGGCTCGTCCGGGTTCTCTCGGAAGAAGTGCTCGCCCGTTTCGATGGCCTGGGGGATGAAGCGCTCGTGGTAGATTCGCCGGACCTTCTCGGCGTGATCGGTGAAGCCGATGTCCAAATGCGTCTTGAAGATCAGGTGGATGCGCTCCGGGTCCATCTGCGGAGTCCCTTCACGTCAGTCGCAGCCGGGAGAACAGCTCCGGCGGTGCGCCGTAGCGCGCCAGCGTATCGCGCATCAGGCCCAGCATGCGCAGTGCCTGCTGGGGCTGCTCGCCCCAGAGATTACGCCGCTGGCCGGGATCGCTCCGGCGATGGTAGAGCAGGGGTTCGCTGTCGAGCATGCGACGATCCCCCGGTCCGTCGGGCGATACCGGGATCTGCCATTGCGGCATGTCGACGCCCGGTATGAAGTAGCCGTGCGCAGCCGCCTTGTCCTGCGGTTCGATGGTGGTCGGCACCATCGTCGAATAGGCGTTGAGCGGCAGGCTGCGGTCCGGTGGCTGGATCAGCGTCCATTCGCCGTCGGTGCAGCACAGGCCATGGCTGAAGGTGCCGTAGATCACCGTCTCGCGGCCGTTTCCGCCATCGCCCTGCAGCATCGGCAGGAACGAACGCGAGTGGGTCCTCTCCGGCGCCGCAAGGCCGGCGATGTCGAGCACCGAGGCGAAGAGATCGACGGTGCTGGTCAGCCCGCTGCGCGCACCGCCGCGGCCCGGCAGCGCAGGGTGCCAGATCATCAGCGGGATGTTCGCGTGGCTGTCGAAGTGGGGGTACTGCTTGCCGAAGCCGCCGCGCTCGCCGAGGTCGTGCCCATGGTCCGTGGTCACGATCACGGCGGTGCTGTCCCATAGGTTCCGCTCGTCCAAGGCCTGAAGGAGCCGCCCGAACCAGCGGTCCGTCATGGTCAGCTTGGCCCCGTATTGCGATCGCACATAGGCGATCTCCTCGGGCGTCGTCTGCGCCATGAAGGCGGCCTGCGCCGCGGCGTCCTGATAGGGCGGCCATAGCGTGAAGCGGTCGCGCAGCGCGCCGTCGCCATACAGCGAGGCATAGGGCTCCGGCACGTCGAAAGGCTCGTGGACGTCGAACGACTCGACCTGCAGGAAGAACGGCCTGTTCGCCTTGCGTTCGCCCAGCCAGTCGGCGGCTGCCGTGAAGACCTTGGCGGGAAAGAAGTCCGTTTCGTCCTTGAAGCCGGCGATGTTCGAGAAGTAACGATGGCCATAGCCCGGCCGCCAACGCTCGATGTTCTCGACCCATCGCGGCATGTCCGAGGCCGGAAGCTCCGGCTTCCAGTAATCGAGCTCGTGACCCCGGATGAACTCGGAGGACTGGAAGCTCTGGATGTAGCCGTTCGCGGACTCTTCCCAGTAGTGATAGTGGTCCGTGACGATGCCGGTGGCGTAGCCCGCTTGTTCCAGCAGCTTGGGCAGGCGCAGGTCGAATGGCTCCAGCGGTCCCCACGGGCGCCACTGCATGCCGCTGAACCCCGCGAAGATCTCGCGCCGCGCCGGCATGCAGGGCAGGCTCCCCACGAAGTGGTTGTCGAAGCGCCAGGCCCGATCCGCGAAGGCCTGCAGGTTGGGCGTGCGAAACTCCGTGCCGCCATAGGCTGACAGCGCGTGCCGGTTGACGCTGTCGATGAGGACGAGAACGATGTTCATGGCGGGAAACCTTGTATCGTTGGGGGACCGATGCTGGCGCTGCGGCCGCTATTGCTTGACCGATCCCGTGGCGAGGTCGGAGACGAGCTTGCGCTGGATCAGCATGAAAATGACGAGCGTGGGCAGAGTGGAGATGACGGAGGCCGTCATCACGAGGTTCCATTGGGTCGTGTACTCGCCGAAGAACCCGGCCAGCCCCACAGGGACCGTCTTGTTCTCTTCCGCGCTCATCAGCGTCAGCGCGAACAGGAATTCGTCCCAGGCCACCACGAAGGCGTAGACCGCGACGGTCACCACGCCCGGCCAGGCGACCGGCAGGATCACGCGAAAGATGATCCCCAGCGTCGACGCGCCGTCGATCTTGGCGGCTTCGTCAAGCTCGTGCGGGATCGTGTCGAGGTAGCCCATCAGCATGTAGATCGCGAAGGGCAGGTTGATGGCGATGTAGGAGATCACGAGGCTCAGCCGATTGTTGACAAGCCCGAGCTGAAAGAACATGGCGTAGAGCGGCGTGATCAGGATCACAAAGGGGAAGAGCTGCGTGGAGATCACCAGGATCAGCAGCAGTTTGCGGCCCCGGAAGGTCCGGTTTCGCGAGAAGCCGTAGGCCGCGACGAGCGACACCACGACTGCCACGGCGGTCGAGATCGAGCAGACGACGATGCTGTTCCACAGATACGTCGGAAATGGCGAATTCTTCAGCAACGCAACGTAGTTCTCAAAGGTCACGCTGGTAAATAGCGCGAACTTGCGCGTGAAGATCTCCGATTCCGGCCTGATCGAGATCAGCACCACCCAGATGAACGGGAAGGCCAGCAGCAGCAGGACCCCGATCCCGAAGGTGACCGTGACGAAGTCCCTCAGGAGTCCCGGTTTCCCCGAGATGCGCGAATGCGCGCTCATGCCCGGCGCTCCCGCGACTGCAGGTAGAAGTAGCAGAGGGCGAAGCCGAACATGATGACGCTCATCAGCACGCCCACCGCCGCCCCGGCGCCCATCCGGTAATCGACGAACGACGTCGTGTACATTTGCGTCGCAAGGACCTGCGTGTAGTTGCCGGGGCCCCCGCGTGTCGCCAGCCAGACATAGACGAAGTTGTTGAAGGTCCAGATGGTGGTGAGCAGCGCCACCACCGCGATCACCGGCCGGAGCATGGGGATCACGATGCGGGTCTGGATCTGGAACTCGGTCGCGCCGTCGATCCGCGCGGCCTCCTTGAGCTCACCGGGGATCGATTGCAGCGCCGCGAGGAACGTGATGACGACGAAGGGCAGTTCGCGCCAGATCAGCATGGTCTGCACCGCCGGCCACACGGTCGAGGTGCGCGCCAGGAAGGGGATGCCCTGGTCGATCAGTCCAAGCCCGAGCAGGGCCTGGTTGACGACGCCGTAGCGCGCGTCGAGGAGCCATTTCCACGCAGCCACGGCGACCACGGGCGGCGTCACCCAGGGGATGAGCATGAGCGAGCGCACCAGCCAGCCGAGCCGCCAGCGGCTGAACACGGTGGCGTTGAGCAGGAGCGCCAGCGCCAGCCCCAGCGCGAGCCGGACGGCCACCGTCACGACCGTCTGCGGCAGCGCGGTGTTGTAGAGGGCCCGGCCCGTCGCCGGATCCGACAGCACCTCGGCGAAGTTGGCGAAGCCGACCCATCTGCCGGATTTGCCGAGGTCGAACAGGCTGAGCTCCTGGAAGCTCAGCAGGATGTTGTAGAGAGCGGGCCCTGCGAAGAAGAGCGCCAGCACGATGAGGGCCGGCGCGACGAGCCCGTAGGGCTCGAGCTGGGCGCGCGAACGTGCCGCCGGCGCTGCGCTGCGCAGGGCCGCCATGCCTTAGCCCTTGCCCTTGGCAAGAAGCTTCTTGAGCTCGGACACCGCCACGCCGGCCGCCTCGGCCGAGCTGCGCTGCCCGGAATAGACCGCCCCGAATTCACGGGTGATCAGCGACGTCATGCTGGGCACGGGGATCGGCGAGGAGATGTAGCGCTCGAAGGTCTGCGCCAGCGGCAGCATCTGCACATAGCCCTGCTCGGCCTTGGGGAAGTCGAGCTTCTCGAGCAGCGACTTCTGCGCGGGATACTGGTTGTAGGTCTTGAACGTGACCGGGCCGGCGAGGTAGCGCACGAACTCCCAGGCTTCCTGCGGATGCTTCGTGTTGGCGTTGATCCCGAGTGCGCGTCCGCCGAGGTGCGAGATGCGCTTGACGCTGCCCTTGGGGATCGGCCCCGTGGTGAGCGGCTCCTTCGAGAGCTTCTGGGCGGCGCGGAACGTCGCCGGCGGGAAGAACGTGATGGCGCAGTCGCCACGCCCGAGACCGCCGACGAGCTCCTGGTCGCCCCATGAGCTCACGGTGATCAGGCTCTCCGGCGTGCTGCCCGAGGTGAAGAACGCCTTGAAGTAGTCCATCGCACCGGCGAGGTCGGCTTCCGTCACCGCGACCTGCCACTGGCCGGGAGACGTCTCCTCGACCAGCGTCTTGCCATTGCTCCAGAGATAGTAGTTGGCGAGAATCCACATCCCGCTGTCCGGCGAGCTGCCGGCCGGGAAGCAGAAGCCATGCTGGCCGTTCTTGTTGGACAGCGCCTTGGCGGCCGTCGCGAGATCCTGCCATGTCTCCGGGAAGGTGACGTTCGCCTTTTGCAGCAGGTCGGGCCGATAGGCCATGGCGAAGGTGTCGGCGCTCCAGGGGAGGCCGTAGAGCTTGCCGTCGAGCGTTGCGAGCTCCGTGGCCAGGAAGTCGTTCAGGCCCGCGCTTGGCGCCGTGGCCGCAGCGAGCGGAGTCAGGTCGTAGAGCAGCTTCGAGCGGGCCAGGTCGCGCGTCCAGACGAAAGCAAGCTGCTGGACGTCCGGCCCAGCACCGGCCGGCACCTCGCGCGCGAGCTGCGCCAGCGTATCGCCGCCTCCCATCGTCTCCAGCTTCACCTGGATCTTGGGATGACTGGCGTTCCAGGCGTCGACGGCCGTCACGAGCCCGCCGATCTCGCCGGGGGGATCGAACTGACGGAATTTGAGCTGCACGACATCCTGAGCCGACGCAGCGACACCTACCATCGCGAACGCCGCGGCTCCGGCCCGCAGCAGCCACCTGTGCATCTGGCGCATTTCGTCCTCCCTGTTCGTGCGTGCTTGGCCCTTGGGCTCTTGCGACTCCGGCGGAGGCGAAGGGCCGTTATGCGCATTTTGTGCAAGACTTGGTCTCAGGGCGTTCCCTAGAGTGCACGGGAAGTGCTGAGCCCAAGCAGAATAAGTCTTTTCTTCTAACGCACTGATGGATGACATGAGTTCACGGGGCGGTATTGCCGTCAAATGCAAACATCCGATAAGCTATGCAAAATACGCATCGGGTGGCATATGAGAGAACTCCGGCAGTTCGTCGAGGTGGCCAACCGGCGCTCGATCTCCCGTGCGGCAGAGCACCTCAACATCTCACAGCCGGCCCTGTCTCGTGCGATCCAGAAGCTCGAGGAGAGCTACGGCGCACCGCTGTTCATTCGCAATGGCGGGGGCGTGGTTCTCAGCGCCTACGGGCTCGCGCTCTACAGCCGCGCCGTTCGCGTGCTCCCGGCTCTGGACGAGGCCCGAGAGGAAATCGAGCATTTGCGTGGCCGCGCCCAAGCCAAGCTGCATGTTGCGTCGGGCGATCTCTGGGGGCTTGTGATCCTGCCTGGGGCGCTTCGGAGGTTCGCCTCGATGCATCCCAGCGTGAGCGTTCACATCGACATTACCGACGACGGGACGCGGTTCGAGGGGCTCGGCAACGGGGTCTACGACATCGTCTTCGGCCGGCTCTCGGAGAAATACCAGTCCGTCATGCAGGTCGCATTCGAGCCGATCGTCAGGCAGGGGACCTACATCTATTGCGACCGCGAGCACCCGCTCGCCGGCCGCACCGCGGCGGTGGATGAATTGCTGCGGGAACGCTGGATCAGCCCTGGCTACGACGACGACGCCGGGCCGGGCAAGCTGGCGGGGCACGTCCGAACCTTCTCGGTTCGGGTCAACACCGTCATGCACGCACTTCTCGTCCTGCGACACTCGTCGCTGCTGATGGCGGCGTCCAGCGGCTTCGTTTCGCTGTTCAGGGAGTTCGGAATCACGACTGTCAACTCGGAGGAGCCGAGCCGCATCCAGGAGTCTGGCGCTCTCTACCGGCCGTCCGCCCTGGACAAGGCGCTGGTCGAAGATTTCGTCCGCGCGGCCCGCGACGAGGCGGCGCTCCTGAAGATGCCGACCTGGACGGCAGGGGCCGTCGATGACGTGACCCCGAAATAAGGGCCGGAGGAGATCTCAGTTGAAAGCGGCAAGGCACGGCGCCCTCGGCTGGCAGGCGGTGGCCAGCGACCGGATCGGCATCGTCGTCGCCTGCACCCGCCTCGTCCGGCGTCTCGTGCTCCGGGGGCGAGGACCAAGGGCGCCTGGCTCGCGATCGGGGACCTCCTCAGGCCTGGCCCGATGGTCGCGGCATCGATCCTCGCGGGGCGGGCGCTCCTGCCGATCGATCAGATCGTCATATCGTGGCGATCCTTCATGGACGCCCGCCTTGCCCGGAAGCGCCTTCGTGGTCGCGAACGACCATCGCCCCGCTTCCCGGCCCCGACCCGTCTTCCCGCGCCGCGCGGCGTCCTCGGCATGAGAACCCTCGCGATCGCGGCGCCGGGCCGCCATGCGACAGGGGGGCCCACCGTCACGGCCGGTTGTCCTTCGCTTGACCTAGCTCATTCTCTGCACGGGTTCCGCGCGCTAGGCCTCGTTCCCAGGGAGGGGACATGGCGCACCATCCAGGCCTCCAGCGCGTCGGCGTGGTCAGCAGGTTGCCGCAGGTCCTGTGGGAACTCGGGGTCGACCCGCGCGACGTGTTCCGCGCGGCGCGCGTGCCGGCGGATGCCGTCGAGGATCCGGACGCGTCGATATCCTTCGACAATCTCGATCGCCTGCTTGCCGCCGCGGTCGCGGTGACCGGCTGCCCTCACGTGACCCTGCTGGTGGGCCAGCAATCCTCGCTCCGGTTCCTCGGTCCGGTCGGGGAGCTCATGCGCCACGCGCCAACCTTTCGCCGCGCGCTTCTGGACCTCGCCGAGAACCAGCATCGCTACGTCCGTGGCGCGGTCGTCTATCTTGTGGAAGACGGCGACACGGCGCTGCTGGGCTACGGCATCGACCAGCCGGGCTTCCGCAGCGTTGATCAGCTCACGGACGGTGCCGTCGCCGCCGGCTCGCGCTTCGTACGGGAGCTCTCCCCCCGCGCGGTGCTCGAACTCCTCCTGCCAAGGCCACAGCCGGCGAATGCGGGCCCCTATGAGCGCCTGCTGGGAGTGCCGGTCCGATTCGGCCAGGAACATGCCGGCCTCGTGCTCGACGGCGCCCTGCTCGACCAGCCGGTCAAGGGGGCCGACCCGTCGCGGCGGGCGGAACTGGAGGCCTTCGTGCGGGCCTACTGGGCGGTGCATGAACCCAGCGTCGACCAGTTGGTGAGGCGGATCCTTCGCTCGCTCGTATTCACGAGCGAGGCGAACCTCGAGGCAGTGGCGCAGCGCCTTGAGCTCCATCCGCGCACGCTGCACCGCCGCCTGGTCAAGGAGGGCACGAGCTTCCGGCAGATCCTCGACGACGTCCGCTGGGGAGTCGCCCAGCAGATCCTGCGGGGGACAAACGTCTCCATCACCCAATTGGCACTCTGGCTCGGCTACTCGGAGGCCGCTGCTTTCTCGCATGCCTTCCGGCGCTGGACGGGAACGAGCGCGGCGGAGTGGCGGGCGCGGGAGCGCAGATCCTTCGTCGCGCCGGGCGTCGTGGCGCATGACAGAACGTTCATGATGCCTGTCAGGAAATATCAAGACGACCCAGCCCGAGCGGCACCATAACAGCGCCATGCCCCGAGACGCCAAGATCGAGCCTGGCGCCAATCCCTCGGATATCGTCCGCCGGAGCGCAGGCCGTGCTTGCGCCGGATCAGGAACGGAGCTGGCCATGGACGCCATTGCCCAAAAAGCTGCGCGCGCTCGCTCGACGTCGCGCGGCAAGGATTTCGAAGTCGTCGCGCTCGTCCTTCAGGGCGGCGGCGCGCTGGGGGCCTACCAGGCCGGGGTCTACGAGGCCCTCGCGAAAGCCGGCGTCCATCCGAACTGGATCGCGGGCATCTCGATCGGGGCCATCAACTCGGCCCTCATCGCCGGCAATCCTGTCGAGCGCCGCGTGGCGCACCTGCGCGAGTTCTGGGAGACGGTGAGCTCGCCGCCGCTCGGGCCCTTCGGCGTTCCCTACAGTCCCGGCGTCCAGATGCCTGGCGTGTTGCACCAGCTCGTCAACCAGACGCGGGCCCTCGGCATCGCGACGCTCGGCGCACCCGGCTTCTTCAAGCCGCGATTCCCGCCGCCCTTTCTCCTGCCGGAGACGGCCCCGGGGGAACTCGGCCTCTACGACGTATCCCCGCTCGCCGCCACGCTCGAAAGGCTCGTCGATTTCGACCTGATCAATGACGGCGGCAGCCGGCTCAGCGTCGGGGCGGTCAACGTCAGCACGGGGAACTTCGTTTATTTCGACTCCGCCGAGCGCCGGCTCGACGTGCGGCACATCATGGCGAGCGGCTCGCTGCCGCCGGGCTTCCCGGCCACCGAGATCGACGGCGAGTTCTACTGGGACGGCGGCATCGTCTCCAACACGCCGCTCGAATGGGTGCTCGACACGAGGCCGCGCCCCGACGTCCTGGCGTTTCAGGTCGACCTGTGGAGCGCGCGGGGCGAATTGCCGCGCAGCCTCGTCGAGGCTGAGGTCCGTCGCAAGGACATCCAGTTCTCCAGCCGAACCCGCGAGGCGACCGACAAGCTCCTCAACGCCCAGAGGGTCCGCCGCGCCTTCCAGCGCATCTACAAGGCGCTTCCCAAGGCGCTGAAGGAAACCGAGGACGCGAAGTTCCTCGCCGAGCAGGCGGACGATGCGGTCTGCAACGTCGTTCAGCTCATCTACCACGCGCAGAGCTACGAGGGCACGGCCAAGGACTACGAGTTCTCCCGCCGGACGATGGAAGAGCACTGGCGGGCGGGCTTCGATGCCGCCTCCGCCGCCCTCTCGCACGGCGCCATCTTCGAGCACCCTTCCAATCCCGAAGGGTTCCAAGTCTTCGACTTCTCGGCGGAACGCTGAGAGCAGTCCACAGGAGCCGCCATGAGATCCGACGACGTCGTCCGCAACGCGTTCGCCATGCCCCTGACGAACCCGGCCTATCCGCCTGGGCCCTATCGCTTCGTGAACCGGGAATACCTCATCATCACCTACCGCACCGACCCGGAGAGGCTTCGCGCGGTGGTGCCCGAGCCGCTCCAGGTGAGCGAGCCGCTGGTCAAGTACGAGTTCATCCGCATGCCGGATTCGACGGGCTTCGGGGACTATTGCGAGAGCGGCCAGGTCATCCCCGTCTCGTTCGAGGGGCGCAAGGGCGGCTACACGCATTGCATGTTCCTCAACGACCACCCGCCCATCGCCGGCGGGCGCGAGCTGTGGGGCTTCCCCAAGAAGCTCGCCCAGCCGACGCTGGAGGTGGAGATCGACACGCTGGTCGGCGAGCTGCATTTCGGCCGCATGCGCATCGCCGTGGGCACGATGGGCTACAAGCACAGGCAGGCCGACCTGGCCGCCGTGAAGGCCTCGATGGAGGCGCCCAACTTCCTGCTCAAGATCATCCCGCACGTCGACGGCACGCCGCGCATCTGCGAGATCGTCGAGTACAAGCTCTCCGACATCACCCTGAAGGGCGCCTGGACGGGTCCCGCCCAGCTGCAGCTCTTCTCGCACGCGCTGGCGCCGGTCGCCGACCTGCCCGTGCTCGAGGTGGTCTCCGCCGTGCATATCGTGGCGGACCTGACGCTCGACCTCGGCAAGGTCGTGCACGACTACCTCGCCTGACCCTCCCCCGACCGGAAAGGACACTGCCATGGACCTGAAGAACAGGGTCGCCATCATCACCGGGGCCGCCAGCGGCATCGGCAAGGAGATCGCCGTGCGGCTCGCCGCCCAGGGCGGCATCCCCGTCATCGCCGACCTCAACCTCGACGCCGCCGAGGCCACCGCGGCCGACCTGCGCAAGGGCGGCGCGGACGCCTTCGCCGTGGCCATGAACGTCGCCGACGAGGCGCAGGTGGAGGCCGGCGTCGCCGCCGTCATGGCCAAGTACGGCAAGATCGACATCCTCGTCAGCAATGCCGGCATCCAGATCGTCCACCCCTTCGTCGACTTCCCCTATGCCGACTGGAAGAAGCTGCTGGCCATCCACCTCGACGGGGCCTTCCTGACCACCAGGGCCTGCCTGAAGCACATGTACGCCGCCCAGTACGGCCGGGTGATCTACATGGGCTCGGTGCACTCGCACGAGGCCTCGAAGCTGAAGGCCGCCTACGTCACCGCCAAGCACGGCCTGCTCGGGCTGGCCCGCGTGCTCGCCAAGGAGGGCGCCGAGCACAACGTCACGGCCAACGTGGTCTGCCCCGGATTCGTGCGCACCCCGCTCGTCGACAAGCAGATCCCCGAGCAGGCGAAGCAGCTCGGCATCTCCGAGGAGGCGGTGATCAAGACCGTGATGCTCAAGGACACCGTGGACGGCGAGTTCACAACAACCGACGACGTCGCAGACGCCGTGCTCTACTTCGCCGCATCCCCCACAAACGCCCTCACCGGGCAGTCCCTCGTCGTCAGCCACGGCTGGTTCATGCAGTAGCCCCGAGGGCCGTCGACACAGCCCTCGGGTCCTCGATCCCCCGGTCTGCCCGAACTCCCGCGTCCGTCGCGCGGGTGACGGACCGTTTCATGTCCAGATCGCGGAAATCCCATGTCCGTGGACAAGATCATCAACCTGCTGGTCACCCTCACCCTCATCCAGATGATGGTGACGATCGGGCTGGGCGTCACCGTCGCACAGGTCGTCTCCGTCGCCCGCAATCCGCGCCTCCTCGCCGGCGCCGCCCTGGCCAACTACGTCGCCGTGCCGCTGATCGCGGTCGGGCTGCTGTTCGCCTTCCGCGCGCCAGGGCTGGCAGCGGCGGGCTTCATGATGACGGCCGTGTGCCCGGGCGCGCCCTACGGGCCGCCCTTCACCGGCATGGCGAAGGGCAACGTCCCGATCGCCGTCGGGCTGATGGTGCTCCTGGCGGCGTCCTCCGCGATCCTTGCGCCGATCCTCCTGCATGTTCTCCTGCCGGTGACGTCTGGAGACGCAAGGCTCGACATCGACGTCGGCAAGATGGTCGAGACGCTGCTCGTCACGCAGCTCGTGCCGCTCGTCGTCGGCATGGCCGTCAGGGCATGGCGGCCCGCGCTGGCGGACGCGCTCGCAGGGCCCGCCAAGCGCGTGAGTCTCGTCCTGAACCTCGCAGCCTTCGGCTTCATCCTCGCCGTGCAGGGGCACCTGCTGCTCGGGATCAGCCCGGCCGGCTTCGGCGGCATGCTGCTCCTCGCCCTCCTGAGCGTCGCCGTCGGCTGGCTGCTCGGGCCGCACGAGGATGGCGGTCGCGTCGCCCTGGCATTCTCGACGGGCGTGCGCAATGTCGGCGTCAGCCTGGTCATCGCCACCGCCAGCTTCCCCGGCACGCCGGCCGTCACCGCCGCGCTCGCCTACGCCCTGTTCCAGACCATCGTGCTCGCCCTGCTCGCGGCCGCCTGGGGCAAGGGCGCCGGGCGTCTCGCCCCCGCACCCAGGTCGGCGTCCTGACCATCGTCCAGCCCGGAGAACACCATGCCCAACGACACGGCCCCCGCTCTCTCCGCCCAGGAACAGGCACTCGCCAGCGGCGCCAAGGTGCTGCACGGCTCCGTCAGCGACCGTGTCCTGCGCATGTTCGAAGCGATCCGCAGCTACGGGCCGCCGCGCGTGACGCTGGAGCGCTCCGTCGTCTTCACGCAGGTGTTCCGCGACAACCCCGCCGACCCCACCGTGCTGCGCTGGGCCAAGGCGCTGAAGGCCTATGCCGAGACGGCCACGGTGACCATCCTCGACGACGAGCTGATCGTCGGCCGGCCCCACGCCTGGATGGGGCGCTGGGGCATGGTCTATCCCGAGCTTGACGGCGAGGTCATGCCGGCCGGCGTCGACATGTTCCGCAAGAACAAGGGGAAGACGGGCGAGGTCGTCGTCACCGACGAGGACAAGGCCGTCATCGAGACGGTCCTGACGCCGTTCTGGAGCGGCCGTGACTTCGCCAGCAACTTCGCCCGCAGCGTGCCGGAGGCGACCCGGTTCAAGATGTTCGGGCCGGACCCGAAGAACACCAGCATGTGGACCTGCGTGGTCATCGCGACGTCGCCGATGCGCCATTCCCAGAACTGGACGCCCGACTTCACCAAGATCCTGACCCGCGGGGTCAAGGGTATCAGGGAGGAGGCCCTGGCGAGGCTCGCCAGCCTGAGCGACCCGCGCGACGTGATCGCGCGCAAGCCCTTCCTCGACGCGGTCGTGATGACCTGCGACGCCATGGTGACATGGTCCCGCCGCTACGCGCGGACGGCGCGCGAGCTCGCGGCAACGGCGAAGGACGAGGCGCGCAAGGCGGAGCTCCTGCGCATCGCCGAGGTCTGCGAGTGGGTGCCGGAGAACCCCGCGCGCAGCTTCCACGAGGCGATCCAGGCGCAATGGTGGGGACAGCTCTTCAACCGCATCGAGCAGACCTCCAGCGCCATGGGCCAGGGCCGCATGGACCAGTACCTCTGGCCCTTCTACAAGGCCGACCTCGACGCCGGGCGGATCACCAGGGAGAGCGCCACCGAGCTTTTCCAGTGCCTGTGGCTGAACATGTCGCAGGTCACCGAGATCAAGCTCAACCCGGTCGCGGCGGCCGGCACCGAGGGCTTCTCGCAGTTCCCTGACGTCTGCGTCGGCGGGCAGACCCGCGACGGCAAGGACGCCACCAACGAGCTGTCCTACCTCATCCTGGACACGATGCGGCCGCTGCAGCTGACCGCGCCCGACACCTGCGTGCGCATCCACGCGGGCACGCCCGACGCCTTCCTCCACCACGTCGTGGACTGCATCAAGGACGGCAAGGGCTATCCCAAGCTGCTCAACGACGAGATGGTCATCCCCTTCTACCTCGCCAACGGCGCCACGATGAAGGAGGCGCTGGATTGGCATATCTCGGGCTGCTGCGAGAACCGGCTGCCGAACCGGGAGACGAACGTCACGGCGGGCGGCGGCATCAATTATGGCTCCGTCACCGAGATGACCTTCCGCCGCGGCAAGCTGAAGGTGCTGCGCGACATCCAGTTTGGCCTGGACACCGGCGACCCGAGGGAGTGGACGAGCTTCGACCAGGTCTGGCAGGCCTTCCGGGCGCAGCTGCTCCATCTCGCCGAGCACGTGCTCGTCCAGCAGCACCTCGCGATGAAGCTGAAGCCCACCTACTTCGCGGCGCCCGCGACGTCGATGCTGCACGACCTCGCCATGGCGGAATGCCGGGACCTCCATACGCACGGCGAGTGGTTCGAGGGCGCCATCGACCACTCCACCTTCGAGGCCATCGGCAAGGCGACGGCCATCGACAGCCTCGCCGCGGTGAAGCACCTGGTCTTCGACACCAGGGCGCTGACCTGGGACGCGCTGCTGGCCGCCATCGAGGCGAACTGGGAGGGGCACGAGGCGACGCGGCAGATGTGCCTCAACGCCCCGAAATACGGCAACGGCATCGCCTGGGTCGACGCGATCGGCTTCGAGATCGAGGCGACGATCCTCGCGTACCTCAACGCCCACCCCAAGCCGCACGATCAGGCCTTCCTGCTGCGGCAGATCCCGATCACGTTCCACGTGCCGTTCGGCAAGGTGACCTGGGCCACGCCCAACGGCCGACCGGCCGGCGAATACCTGGCCGAGGGGATCTCGGCCTCCCACGGCATGGACCAGAAGGGCCCGACGGTGGCGCTCGCCTCCATCGCCGCGGCGCGCGACCGCAGCTACCGCGAGAAGGCTGGCGACCTCATCAACATGAAGTTCAGCCCGGCCAACGTGGCCGGCGAGGCGGGCACGCGCCGGCTGATGCAGGTGATCCGCACCTGGTGCGAGCTCAAGCATTGGCACGTGCAGTTCAACATCATCAACAAGGCGACGCTTCTGGCGGCCCAGAAGGAGCCCGAGAAGTACCGCGACCTCGTGGTGAGGATCGCCGGCTACTCGGCCTATTTCGTCGACCTCTCCCCCATGCAGCAGGCCGAGATCATCGCACGCACCGAGGAAGCGGCCTGACATCACAGGCCAGGAGGACGCACCATGGAACTCAAGGGCAAGACCGCCATCGTCACGGGCTCGGCCCGCGGCATCGGCTTCGGCATCGCCAAGGCTTTCGCCCATGCGGGCGCCAACGTCGTGATCAGCGACGTGAACCTCGACGCCGCGACCGAAGCGATGAAGTCGATCCAGGGAGAGGGAGGGGCCGCGCTCGCCGTCAAGGCCAACGTGACGTCGAAGGCGGACCTCGACGCCATGGTGGCGGCGACCGTCGCGAAGTTCGGCGCGCTCGACATCATCGTCAACAATGCCGGGATCGAGTCGACGCCGTCGCTGCTGAAGGACATCTCCGAGGCGCAGTGGGACAAAGTGATCGCCGTCAACCTGAAGGGCGTCTTCCTGTGCTGCCAGGCGGTCATCCCGCAGATGATGAGGCAGGGCGGCGGGCGCATCATCAACATCAACTCGCTGGCCGGCCGGCGCATGACCTTCTTCGGAAGCGCCGACTACACGGCCTCCAAGCACGGCGGCATCGGCCTCACGCAGCACCTCGCATGGGAACTCGCCGACAGCCGCATTACCGTGAACGCGATCTGCCCCGGTGCGGTGCTGACTCCGCTCGCCGAGATGCACACGACGCCTGAATACCGGGAGATGGTGACCAAGCGACTGATCCCGCTCGGCCGCTGGTGCACGCCGGAGGACATTGCGGGGGCGGCGATCTACCTCGCCAGCGACGCGGCGGCGCTCGTGACGGGGCAGACGATCGACGTCGATGGCGGCGTGATGACCGGCTTCGGCGAAGACCTGCGCCCCATCATCCGCCAGCGGATGGAGGAGCAGCAGGGCAAGGCGGCCGCCGAGAAGCCGGAACACAGCGCCTGAACAGGCGCGAAGGCGGCTGGGGCGCGACGGCGAGAGCGGCTGCCCTGCAGGCAGGGCGTCCCGGTCCCAGCGACGGGAGGTGAGCATGACACGACGCATCGCGATCACGTGCGGGGGCGGCTACGTCCCCGGCCTCAACGCCGTCCTGGCCGGCGCGGCCCTTGCGGCGCGCCGGCTCGGCTGGGACGCGGTGGGCATCCATGACGGCTTCGACGGCGTGCTTTCCGCTGAGGGCTACGCCGATGGCGGCGTCGTCGCCCTCGACGGCCGCGTGCTCGAGGGACTTGCCGCCTCTGGCAGCCTCCTCGGCACCGGCGCGCGCCACGATCCTTTCCGCACGCGCACCGTGACAGCGGACAACATCGTCACGGAGCTCGACCGGTCGGACGAGCTGCTGGACCGCCTGCGGCAGGCCGGCATCGACGCCGTCGTCGCGGTCGTCGGCGGCAGCGCCATCACCGGCCGGCACGCGATGAGCGTGGCGCTGCGGCTCTCCCGCAAGGGCCTGCCCGTGGTCTGCATCCCCAAGTCCGTCGAGAACGACATCGGGGCCACGTCGCTCGCCTTCGGCTATGACAGCGCGCTCGCCTACGCCACCGACACGATCGAGCGCATCCGCACCGCCGCGCGCGACGTGAGGCGGCTCGCGGTCGTCGAGGCGCCCGGCTCCGAGGCCGGCTGGCTCGTCCTGCAGGCCGGCCTGGCCGTGCGGGCGGACGCGATCCTGGTTCCGGAGATCCCCTACGATCTCGCGACCCTCGCCACGGCGCTGAGGCGGGCCGAGGCGGAGGGCGCGCGCCCCTCCCTCGTGGTCGCGGCGCAGGGCGCCGTCCCCCGTCCGGGACCGGGCGAAGCCGAGGTCGCGCCGACCGGTCTGCAGAAGTCGCTCTCCCCGCTGTCGGACCTGCGCTACGGCGAGGGCGGCCGCGTCATCGACCGCTCGGGCGCGCTGGCCCAGGCGCTCGCCGTGGGCCTGCAGCGCCTGACGGACCGCGAGACGATCCCGCTCACGCTCGACCATCTCGTGCGCACCGGGGCCCCCACCGCCATCGACCGCCAGCTCGGCCACGTCTACGGCGCGGGAGCAGTCCGCGCCATCGCCGAGGGCCGCGCGGGCGTGGTGGTCGGCTACAGCCCTCCCGACCTCGCCTTCACGCCGCTTGCGGAGGCCGTCAACACGGTCAGGCGCGTGCCGCTGGACGGGGAACTCGTGCGCACGGCGCGTTCGATCGGCATCCATTTCGGCGACGACGACCATCAGGGAGGCGTCCATGTCCGCTGATCCCGTGACGGGCCTCGTCCTCAACATCCAGCATTTCTGCACGGATGACGGCCCGGGCATCCGCACCACCGTCTTCCTGAAGTTCTGCTCGCTGCACTGCAAGTGGTGCTCGAACCCGGAGAGCATCGGCCAGAAACCTGAGCTCGCCTACAATTGCCGCAAGTGCATCGGCGCCAAGGCCTGCGGCCGCTGCCTGAAACCGCCGGCGCCGGAGGGAGCCTTCTACGTCGTCGAGGGCGACGACATCGTGCGCGTGAACTGGGATCTCGCGCAGGAGGCCGGCGAGGAGACCGTCGCGCTCTGCCCCAGCGGCGCGCTCTCGCTGTTCGGCCATCGCATGACCGTCGACGACGTGCTGGCCGAGGTGGAGCAGGACGGGACCTTCTACCGGGACTCCGGCGGGGGCGTCACGCTCTCGGGGGGCGAGTGCCTGCTGCAGCCCGACTTCAGCGCGGCGCTGCTGGCGGAGGCCCGCAACCGCGGCCTGTCGACCGCCATCGAGACGGCCGGCAACGTGCCTTGGGCGTTCATGGCGAAGGTGCTGCCCCACGTCGACGTGATGCTGCACGATCACAAGCTCACGGACCCCGCCCGGCACAAGCAATGGACCGGCGCCGACAACGCCCGCATCCTCGCCAACTTCAAGCAGGCCTACGAGACCTTCCCGCAGACGACGTTCGTCGCCCGAACGCCGCTCATCCCGGGCGTGAACGACGACGAGGAGCACATCCGCTCCGTGCTGGCTTTCATCCGGCCGCACAAGAACGTCGTCGACTACCAGCTCCTGCCCTACCACCGCTTCGGTGCGGCGAAGTATGGCTTCCTGGGCAAGGTCTACCAGCTCCAGGACTTCACCCCGCCGCCGCAGGAGACGCTCGACAGGTTGCGGGCCATCATCGACGACGCGTTTGGCCGTAGCCCCGCTTGAAGAGGCGGGCGGCACCCCGCGACGGAGATTGGACCGCGGCCAGACGGAACGCTTGCGGTAGATCATGGCGGTCGATGCAGCCCGTCGGCTGAATGTCGCCGCTCGGGTGAAGAGCGGGCCGTGGAATGCGCTTGCGGTGGGGTCGAGCCTGCTCGGGCATGCGCCGATGGCCCCGCGGTCCTTCAGGTCCGGGTGTGGGGACTACGCGCATGGGGCACGACCAGTCATCCCCCGGGGGACATGCGACCCTCCGCGGACGCCGCGATATGGTCCAGGTCCGCATCCACGGCCGTGGCGGACAGGGCGTCGTGACGGCAGCCGAGATGCTCTCCGTCGCCGCCTTCCTCGAAGGGCGCCATGCGCAGGCCTTTCCGAGTTTCGGGTCGGAGCGGACAGGCGCGCCGGTGGTCGCATTCTGTCGCATCGCCGACCGCGAGATCCGGCTGCGCGAACCTGTCATGGAGCCCGACTGCCTCATCGTGCAGGACCCGACCCTGTTCAAGGCGGTTGACGTCTTCGCGGGCCTGAGCGGCAACGGGTTCCTGCTCGTCAACACCAACCGCAGCTTCGATGACCTGCACGTGGCCGAGGCAGCGCGGGCTCTCCCGCCGGGCCACGCCGTCATCGTGCCCGCCTCCGATCTTGCGCTCAGGCATGTTGGCCGGCCGCTTCCGAACGCTGCGCTTCTTGGGGCGTTCGCCGCGCTGACGGGCCTCATCGCGATGGACAGCGTCCGGCGCGCCATCGAGGACACGTTTCCGGGCCGGGTGGGGGCCGCCAACGTCGCGGCCGCGCTGGAAGCGCACGACATCGTCATGGCGCAGGAACGCGCGGCGAGCGCCGCCTGAGGAGCGATCGATGCTGAAGCAGGTGGAGGGATCCCGCGCCATGGCCGAGGCCATCGCGCTCTGCCGGCCCGAGGTGATCTGCGCCTACCCGATCACGCCCCAGACCCATATCGTCGAGGGCCTGGGCGAGCTGGTGAAGGCGGGCGCGCTGCAGGATTGCGAATACATCAACGTGGAGAGCGAGTTCGCAGCGCTGTCCGTCGCCATAGGGGCCTCGGCTGCGGGCGCGCGGGCCTATACGGCCACCGCCTCCCAGGGCCTGCTCTTCATGGCCGAGGCCGTCTACAATGCCTCGGGCCTCGGCCTGCCCATCGTCATGACGCTGGGCAACCGGGCCATCGGCGCACCCATCAACATCTGGAACGACCATTCCGACGCGATGTCCATGCGCGACGCCGGATGGTTGCAGCTCTTCGCGGAAACCAACCAGGAAGCTGTCGACCTGCATATCCAGGCCTTCCGCCTCGCCGAGGAATTGTCATTGCCGGTCATGGTCTGCGTCGACGGCTTCATCCTCACGCATGCCACGGAGCGCATCGACATCCCTGATCAGGCGACGGTCGACGCCTTCCTGCCGCCCTACGACCCGGTGCAGGTCCTCGATCCCGCCGCGCCCGCCTCGATCGGAGCCATGGTCGGTCCGGACGCCTTCACCGAGGTCAGGTTTCTCGCACACTACAAGCAGACGCAGGCCCTGCGGCTCATCCCCGAGTTCGCCGCCGCCTTCAGGCAAGCCTTCGGCCGCGACAGCGGCGGGCTGATCCGCAGCTACCGGACGGAAGGCGCCGAGACGCTGGTCGTGGCCATGGGTTCGGTGTGCGGCACGATCAAGGACGTCGTGGACGAGATGCGCGAGGATGGTCTTGCGATCGGTCTGGTCACGATCGTCTCCTTCAGGCCGTTTCCCGTCGCGGACTTGCGCGACGCCCTCGCCGGCGCGAAGGACGTGGTCGTGCTGGAAAAGAGCGTGGCCGTTGGGGTTGGCGGCCAGCTCGCGACCGATGTCGACGCCGCGCTGCGCAACCTGCCGCGTGCCCCCCACCTTCACTCCGCCGTAGCGGGCCTGGGCGGCCGGCCCATCACGCGCGTGTCGCTCCACAGGCTGTTTCGGCAAGCCGTGCTGCAGCCTTGGGACGGAACCTATTTCCTCGACCTGAACGAAAAGGTCGTGGGCCGCGAGATCCACCGCTCAGGCAAGACGCGCCGCTCGGGGCCCACGGCCGAGAACATCCTGCGCGGGCTCGCCGACGCCTCCACGATCGCGAGGACACAGCCATGACGGAGCCCGCGACCCTGCCCCCCGACGAGGCGGTGCAGCACCTGAAGTACTACCAGAAGGGAACGTTCACCGTCGGCAACAGGCTGGTCGGCGAGGAGGAGCGCACCGTCCAGGCTTCGCTCCAGCGATCCAACGCGCTGACGTGCGGACATCGCGCCTGCCAGGGGTGCGGCGAGGCGCTGGGAGCGCGCTACGCCATCGACGCCGCGATGCGCGCCACCGGCAACAACCTCATCGCCGTGAACGCCACCGGGTGCCTCGAGGTCTTCACGACCCCCTATCCGGAAACATCCTGGCAGCTGCCCTGGCTGCATTCGCTGTTCGGCAACGCGGCGGCCGTCGCGACCGGCGTCGCGGCCGCCATGCGGGTCAAGAAGAGGCCGCAGGTCCGGGTCGTCGCCCAGGGCGGAGACGGCGGCACGACGGATATCGGCTTCCAGTGTCTGTCCGGCATGTTCGAGCGCAACGATGACGTGCTCTACATTTGCTACGATAACGAAGGCTACATGAACACGGGCGTGCAGCGCTCGTCCGCCACGCCCCCCGCGGCCCGCACCGCGACGACGCCGCCCGTCGGCCCGGAGCCCGGCAACGTGTTCGGCACCGGCAAGTCCGTGCCCCGCATCGCCGTCGCCCACGACATACCCTACGTCGCGACCGCCACCGTGGCCGACCTGCACGACCTCGAGCGCAAGGTCACGAAGGCGATGTCGCTGCACGGGGCGCGCTACATCCAGATCAGCGTTCCGTGCCCGCTGGGCTGGGGCGCACCGTCCCAGGACACGATCCTGCTGGCCCGGCTCGCCGTGGAATGCGGCCTCTATCCCATCTTCGAGGCCGAACACGGCAAGATCACGCATGTCCGGCGCATCAGGCGGCAGGTGCCCGTGCAGGACTACCTGCGCCGCCAGCGTCGCTTCGCGCATCTCTTCCGCGACGGCGTCGAGGATCCGCGCGTGGCACGCCTGCAGGCGCTGTGCGACGCCAATATCCGCGACTACGGCCTGCTCGACCCCGCCGACAAGCCCGCGTGAGGACCGCCATGGAGCACCCCTTCGCCATCACGCTGGACGTCGGCACGTCGCTCGCCAACCACACGGGGTCCTGGCGCACGCTGCGGCCCACCTATGTCAGCCGCCTGCCGCCGTGCAACCATGCCTGCCCGGCAGGCGAGGACATCCAGGGCTGGCTCGCCCACGCCGAAGCCGGCGACTACGAGGCGGCGTGGCGCGCGCTGACCCGGGAGAACCCGCTGCCGGCCGTGATGGGACGGGTCTGCTACCACCCCTGCGAGAATGCCTGCAACCGCGCGTCGCTCGACAGCGCGGTCGGCATCAACTCGGTGGAGCGGTTCCTCGGCGACCTCGCCATCGCCCGGGACTGGCGTTTCGACAAGCCGCCGCAGGCCAGCGGCAAGTCCGTGCTCATCGTCGGCGCCGGGCCGTCCGGCCTGTCCGCTGCCTACCAGCTGGCGCGGCTGGGTCACCGCGTGACGATCCGGGAGGCAGGGCCGCGGCCCGGCGGCATGCTGCGGTTCGGCATCCCGTCCTACCGCCTTCCCCGCGACGTGCTGGATGCGGAGGTGCGGCGGATCGAAGACCTCGGCGTCGCCATCGCCTACGGCGCGAAGGTGGAGAACATCCGCGATGCGATGCGCGAGGGCGGCTTCGACGCAGCCTTTCTCGCCGTCGGCGCTCACGTGGCTCGGCGGGCCTACATCCCTGCGGGCGAGGCCGCGCGCGTGCTCGACGCCGTGCAGGTGCTGCGCTCCATGGAAGGCGAGGAGAAGCCACTCCTCGGCCGGCGCGTGGTCGTCTATGGCGGCGGCAACACGGCGATCGACGTGGCCCGCACCGCGCGCCGGCTCGGCGCGGATGAGGCGGTCATCGTCTACCGGCGCACCCGCGACCGCATGCCGGCGCACGACTTCGAGGTGGAGGAGGCCCTGGCGGAGGGCGTCCTGATGCGCTGGCTGTCGACGATCCGCAGCATCGACCCAGGCTCGATCACCGTCGAGCGGATGGCGCTGGACGAGAGCGGGTTCCCCCGGCCCACCGGGGAGCTGGAGACGCTGGAGGCCGACTCCGTGGTCCTCGCGCTCGGCCAGGACGTGGATCTCGGCCTGGTCGAGGGCATCGAGGGGCTGGCAGTGAAGGACGGGGTCGTCCAGGTCGGACCCGACATGATGACCGGCGTCCCCGGGATTTTCGCCGGCGGGGACATGGTCCCTTCGGAGCGCACGGTCACCGTCGCCGTAGGACACGGCAAGACGGCGGCGCGGCACATCGATGCGTGGCTGCGGGGCACGGTCCATGAGCCGCCGCCGGAGACCGGGCTCGCCACGGCGGACTTGCTCAACCCCTGGTACTATGGCGAAGCCCCCCACACCGTCCGCCCGCAGCTGGAACTCGCCCGGCGCACGTCGACCTTCGAGGAGGTCGTGAAGGGTCTCGACGAGACCAATGCGCTCTACGAGGCCCGCCGCTGCCTCTCCTGCGGCAATTGCTTCGAGTGCGACAATTGCTACGGCGTATGTCCCGACAACGCCGTGGTGAAGCGCGGTCCCGGGCAGGGCTTCGCCTTCGACTATGATTTCTGCAAGGGCTGCGGGATCTGTGCGTCCGAGTGCCCGTGCGGCGCCATCGCCATGGTGCCGGAGGCGATCTGATCCGTCCGATCCCAAGGGGCCCGCCCCTCGCTTGGGGCGGCCGCCATGCCCGCCGTCGGCGGGACCTGGCCGTTAAGGGTGCGCCCGCATCCGGCTCGGTTCTCCTTCGGCCTGGAACCGATCCGGGCGGCGGCTGTGCCCGTGATGCGCCGGCGTCGATCCGCCCGATGCGCGCTCCGAGCCTCTCATGTCCGCCGGTGACCCCGCTTCAGGGATGACGCCGGTGCCAGTCGGTCGCCTGCTGGTAGTCCCATCCCGCCCGCACGAGGACATCTTCTTCAAACGGCCTGGCGACGAACTGGAAGGCGACCGGCGTCCCCTGCTCGGTGAAGCCGCAGGGCAGGGTGATGGTGGGATTGCCCGTCATGTCGAACGGACAGCTGTAGCGCAGGAGACCGGCGATCAACTCGGCGTCGGTGCCGAGCCTGCCCATGACCTCGAGGGTCGGCGAGGCCACGGCGGTGGTGGGGATGACGAGAAGGTCGATGGTCTCGAACAGCGCTTCGACCTCGCCGCGGAAGGCATGCCGCCGCAGGATGATCTTCTGGTAGTCGAGACCGGATTGCGCGTGGCCCATGTCGATGAGCCCGGCCAGGCCCGGGCCGTACTCGGCCTTGCGCGCGGGATAGGTCGCCTCGTGCGCCACGGCGGTCTCGACGGAGCAGAGCGGGAACCAGTCGGCGATGGATTGCGCGACGTCCGGGAACCTGATCTCGCGCAGATCCCCGCCGAGATCCCTCACGGTCTCGATCGCCGCTGCCACGCAGGCCTGGGTGGCGGCGTCGACGCCGCTGCTGTTCCACAGCGGGTCGACGCCGATTCGCAGGCCGCGCAGGCCACGCGTCATGCCCGCGAGGTAGTTCGGCACGGGGCGCTGCGTCGCGGTGGGGTCCTTGGGATCGCGCCCGGCGATGGCTCCCAGCATGGCGGCGGCGTCGGCGGCGCTGCGCGTCATGGGGCCCAGGTGGTCGAGCGTTCCGGCCAGCTCGAAGGCCCCGTATCGGCTGACGCGCCCCCAGGTGGGCTTGATCCCCGTGACGCCGTTGGCTGCGCTCGGGAAGCGGATGGAGCCGCCCGTGTCCGATCCGATGGAGCCGTAGCAGAGGCCCGCCGCCGTCGCCACGCCGGATCCGGAGGATGAGGCCCCGGACCAGTGCGCGGCGTTCCACGGGTTCACCGGGGGCGTGATCGTGGGGTGGTGGTCGGCATAGGCGCCTTCGGTCATCTGCAGCTTTCCGAGGATCACAGCGCCGGCCTCGCGCAGCTTGCGCACCACTGTGCCGTCCTCGGGCGCCATCCAGTCCTTGTAGATCGTCATGCCCGCCGCCGTCGGGGCGTCCTGCGTCCAGCAGAGATCCTTCACGGCCAAGGGCACCCCGTGGAGCGGGCCGCGCGACAGGCCGCTTGCGATCTCGGAATCGGCCTTGGCGGCCTCGGCGAGGGCCTGGCGCTCCATCACCGTGGCGTAGCTCTTCAGGCGGCCGTCCACTTCGGCGATCCGGGCCAATTGCGCCTTCGTGGCCTCGACCGACGAGACGACCCTGTCCCGGATCAGTTGGGCGACGTCGAGCAATTCGAGATAATGAAGGTCGTTCGGCATGGTCGTCTCCCGGGTCAGGCAGAGAGGCAGGCTCGCGCGGCGCGCTCGGCGATGAGCACCACGGTGGCGTTGAGGTTGGCGGAGATCATGCGCGGCATGACCGAGGCGTCGGCCACCACGAGCCCGTCAAGGCCGCGCAGACGCAGCGTGGCGGGGTCGACCACGGCGAGCGGATCGGTTCCCATCCGGCATGAGCTGGACGGGTGGTACAGCGTGGAGCAATGGCCGCGCACGTGCCAGGCGATCTCGGCGTCGCTCCGGCATTCGGCGCTGGGGTTGAGCTCGTGAGAGACGACCTTCGCGAGGGAGGGCGCCGCAGCGATGCCGCGGTTGATCTTCACGCCCTCCACCAGCGTCGCGAGATCCTCCCCGGTGGGATCGCTGGCGAAGTAGCGAGGATCGATCACGGGAGCCTGCAACGGATCGGCGGAGCGCAGGCGGATCTCGCCGCGGCTGCGGGGGCGCTGCAGGGTGGCGTGGAGGGTGAAGCCCGAGCCGGAATGAAGAAAGCGCGCATAGTCGCGATGCGGGCTCGCCGCGCCGTAGAGCTGCAAGTCGGGCTCGATCCCCGGGCGGCTGCAGACATGGCCTCCCGCTGCGACCCAGGTCGAGGCGCGAGGCCCGGTCCGGCTCTCCTGCCACTGCGCGAGCGACGCGGCGAGTTCGTCCGGCCCCAGGGCGCCGAGCCCGATCGGCTCCTTCGCGGCGAAGGCGATCTGGATGTTGATGTGGTCCTGCAGGTCCTTGCCGACGCCAGGCAGGTCGAGGACGGGCGTCACGCCGGCCGCCTCGAGTTCGGCGGCGGGGCCGATTCCCGAGAGGAGCAGGAGGTGCGGAGAGCCGACCGCGCCGGCGGCCAGAACCATCTGCTCCGCGGCGAGAAAGCGTTCCAGCCGGCCGTTGCGAAGGGCGTCGATCCCGACCACCCGTCCATGCTCGACGACGCAGCCGAGCACCAGCAAGCCGGTCTCCACGGTCAGGTTCGGGCGCGACTGGGCCGGCACGAGATAGGCCTTGCGGGTTCCCCAGCGCTCTCCCCGGCGTACCGTGAATTGGAAGCGCCCCACCCCTTCCTGTCGTCCGCCATTGAAGTCGGGGTTGGCGACGTGGCCGGCCTCCTGCGCGGCAGCGAGCCAAAGCTCCTCGCCACGGTCGAGCGGCGCGGCATCCTCAACGTGCAGCGGGCCACCCAGCCCGTGGAGCGGATGGCCCGCGCGGCTCGGATTGTCCTCGGACGCCAGGAAATCGGGCAGGACGTCGCGCCAGCCCCAGCCAGCGCAGCCCATCGCTTCCCAGCCGTCATAGTCGCTGGGCAGCCCACGCATGTAGATCATGGCGTTGAGCGACCCGGAGCCGCCGAGCATCCTGCCGCGCGGCCAGAAGATGCGGCGCCCCCGGCAGCCGTCCTGCGGCTCTGTATGGAAGCCCCAGTCGACCGCCGTGTTGAACATGGTGACCCAGTCGGAGGGAATGGCGGAGGCGAGGGGCGGCTCGCCCCCGCTCTCGACCAGCAGGACACGGCGTCCCGGGTCCATGCTGAGGCGGTTTGCGAGCACGCAGCCCGCCGTCCCGCCCCCCACGATGATGGTGTCGAACATCCCGCCGGCTCAGGTCTTGGCGGAGATCTCCTCGGCGGTGACCAGGATCACGTCTCCGTCGAGGATCGGCTTGGCGATCGAGAAGAACTTCGCCACCGCCGCGGACCCGTTGTGAGCGTCCATGGCAGCCTTGTCGACGAAGCGTTCGTAGGTCGTGAAGAGGCCGGGATCGGCGGGATCCTGGGAGACGAAGAAGCCGAGGGTCCCTGGCTCGTTCGCCTGGACGTGAGAGGCGACGTCGAGGAGCGCGGCCGCCATGGCGGCCTCGCTTCCCGTCTTCGCGCGAATGATCGCGGTGATGGTGGGCATCAGAACGACTTCCAGTCGCCGCAGGACTCGAAGGCGCTCGCCGCCTGGTAGATGGTCGACTCCCCGTAGTCCTTCGCCACCAGCATCATGCCGACCGGCAGGCCCGTGACGAGCCCGCACGGGATCGACATGGCGGGGTGGCCCGTCACGTCGAACGGGCACGTGGTCCCCACCATTTCGAAAGCGCGCGCGGCGATCTCCTCCAGGGGCGCGTCCTTGCCGGGCAGCTTCGTCGCGACGCAGGGCAGCGTCGGCATGAGCAGCAGGTCGTATCGGGCGAAGGCGGCGTCGTAGGCCGCCTTCATCACGCGGGCGAGGTTCTGCGCCTTGGCGTAGTAGCGGCCGCGATAATGCGTCAGGCCCCATTGGCCGATGAGCATGGAGAGCTTGAGCGTCTCGGACAGGTCGTCCGCCCGGTCGCGCCAAGCGGAGTGGGCGTCGAGCAGGCCCACGTCGTACTGGCCCTTCCAGTTGAAGCCCATGCCGTTGCCGAGCATCATCTGGGCCATGAGGCCCTCCAGGGCGATCGGGCTCCAGACGGCGGCCGTCAGCGGGTGCTCGGGGATGGAGACGTCCTCCAGCACGGCTCCCATGCCGGCGAAGCGCTCCGACGTCTGGCGAACCTTGTCGGCCACGGCCTCCTGCATCCCGCGGGCGGTGAACCCTTCCTTGAGGATGCCGATCTTCAGGCCCTTCACGCCCTTGCCGAGCGCCTCGGTGTAGGCGGAGACCTTGGGGGCGTATTGGCGGGGATCGGCGCCGTCGGGGCCGGCCAGCACTTCGAGCAGAAGGGCGTTGTCCGCCACCGTCGCGGTCATCGGCCCGGTATGGTCGATCGTGGCCTCGATCGGCATGACGCCGGTATAGGGGACGAGGCCGTGCGTGGCCTTCATGCCGTAGATGCCGCAATACGAGGCGGGGATGCGGATGGAACCGCCCTGGTCGCCGCCGATGGACATGTCCACTTCGCCCGCCGCCACGAGCGCCGCGCTGCCGGAGGAGGAGCCGCCGGCCGAGTAACCGGACTTCCAGGGATTGTGCACCGGGCCGGGCTCTGACGTGTGGCTGCCCCCGGAGAGGCAGAAATACTCGCAGGTCGCCTTGCCCAGGATCGTCGCGCCGGCATCGAGCATGCGCGTGACGATGGTGGCGTCGGCCACGGGCACGAAGCCCTCGAGGGTCGAGGCACCGTTCATCATGGGCACGCCGGCGAGGGCGACGTTGTCCTTGAGGGCGACGGTCTTGCCGGCGAGCTTGCCTGACGCGGCGCCCTTCACGGTCGTCTTGTAGTACCAGGCGCCGTACTTGTTCTCCTCCGCCGTCGGGCGCGCGCCCGGGCTGCGCGGATAGGTGACCGGGGGTGTCGGGTTGGGGAGCGCGTCGACCACATCATAGGCGTCGAAGCTGCCCTGCATGAGCGCGAGATAGCTGGCCGCCTCCTCGGGCGTAAGCGTCATGCCGAGATCTGCCGCGAGTTCGACGACCTGGGGCGCGTTTGGGCGTGAAATGGGCATGGTTCATCCTTCCTTCTAGCAAGGCGCAACGTGGTGAGTGTTCGAGAGCCACGCGGCCGGGGCCGCGCCCGCTCGGGTCTAGGCGGCGGCCATGCCGACGCGGCCGGCGAGGAGGTCCTCGCGCGCCACCTCGCCCGTGATGCGGCCCTTCTGGATGTGGAGCACGCGATCCGAGAGCGAGGTGATGAATTCCAGGTTCTGCTCGACGATGATCATCGAGAGCGACCAGCGCTTCTTGAGCACAAGCAAGGTCTCGATGATTTCCTCGATGATGGAGGGCTGGATGCCCTCCGTCGGCTCGTCCAGCAGCACGAGCTTGGGTTTCGTGCAGAGGCAGCGTGCGAGCGCCAGCAATTGCTGCTCGCCGCCGGAGAGCGCACCGCCGCGCCGGTCGAGCAGCCGCTTCAGCCGCGGGAAGTCTTCCAGGATCTGTTCGATGATCGTGAGATCCTCCTTCTTCGCGCTCGCCAGGCCCATGCGAAGGTTCTCGTGCACGGACAAGGCGGGGAAGATCTCGCGGCCCTGCGGCACCAGCCCCATGCCCAGGCGCGAGCGCTCGTGCGTGGCCACCCGCGTGATGTCGCGACCCTCGAACTCCACGTGGCCGCCGGTGGCGGGCAGGGCGCCCATCAGCGTCCGCATCAGGGTGGTCTTGCCCATGCCGTTATGGCCGAGGATGCCGAGATACTCGCCCTCGGCCATGGCCAGCGTGACGCCGGTCAGGATCGGCACGCGGCCGTAGCTCGCGCGCAGGTCGCGGACGGAGAGAAGCGGGGTCATGCCGCCACCTTCTTGCCGAGATAGACGTCGCGCACCCGCTGGTCGGCCAACACGTTGCCGATGGTGTCCTCCATCATGATCCGGCCCTGATGGAATACCGTGACGGTCTTGGCGATCATCTTGATGAACTCCATGTCGTGCTCGACGACGACGAGAGCCCGCGTGAGATTGATGTCGCGGATGATCTCGGCGGTGCGAACGGTCTCCTCGTCGGTCATGCCCGCGGCCGGCTCGTCGAGCAGGATGAGCTCCGGATCGGCGGCCAGCACCGTGCCGATCTCCACCCATTGCCGCTGGCCGTGCGAGAGCTGGCCCACGACGGATGCGGCGTGGGAGGTGAGCCGGATCTTGTCCAGCACCTCGTCGACGATGGTCGGGATGAACTTCGGCGTCGCCTTGCGGCGGGCGGCGAGCCAGATGTTCTCCCGCACGCTCAGGCCGTTGAAGACGTTGGGGATCTGGGTCTTGATGCCGACGCCCATGCGGGCGATCACGTGGGACGCCTTGCCCGCCACGGGCTGGCCGCGGAAGGCGATGCTTCCGGAGGTCGGCACGAGCTGGCCGGTCAGCATCTTGAAGAACGTGCTCTTGCCCGCGCCGTTGGGACCGATGAGGCAGCGAAGCTCCATCTCGCCGAGGGTGAAGGAGACGTCGTCGTTGGCGACCACGCCGCCGAAGCGCATGGTCAGGTTCTTCGTCTGCAGGAGGGGGACGATCTCGCTCATCACTCGGCTCCCACGGGCTTGCCGTCCGGCGCGGCTTCGGGTGTCGCGGCTCGCTCGGCAGGCATGCGGAACAGCCGCGTGAGCAGGTCCCGGGCCGTGGGCACGATCCCCTTGGGCAGCAGCAGCACGAAGCCGACCAGGATGACGCCCAGGACGAGGTTGGAGTTGAAGGCCTGCTGGGAGCCGATCTGCGCCACGAGATACTCGATCAGCACGCAGCCGACGATAGGCCCCAACAGCGTGCCGAGGCCCCCGATGGTGATCCAGATGATGATCTCGGCGGAGAGCGACAGGCTGAAGATCGTCGGCCCCACGAAGGCGCCCCAGTTCACGTAGAAGGCGCCGCCGAGCCCCGCCACCGCGCCGCCGATCACGAAGACGCCCAGCTTGACGAGGCGGGGATCGTAACCGAGCAGCGAGGCGCGAACCTCGTTCTCGCGCACGGCGATCGCGATGCGCCCGAAGGGGCTCAGCAGCAGGAGCCGCATCAGGAGGTAGATCGCCAGGAGGGCGCCGCCGGTCGCCCACCAGGATTGCTCGGGCGACAGAACGAGGTCGGGCAAGTAGGGCAGGTTGAACGTCGGCACGGCCGGCATACCGTTGAAGCCGCCGAGCCGGGCCGCGCCGATCTTGTACTCGTCGCCGGCCGTCGAGTTCACGACGTTGAACAGGATGAGCGTCACCGTGAGGGTGATGACACCCAGATAGACGTCGCTGATCCGTCCGTAGAACACGAAGTAGCCGAGGCCCGCCGCAAACAGCGCGGGAAGCAGGATGGCCAGGAGAATGGCGTTCGTGCTGTCGCCGAAATTGATGGCCGCGACAGCGTAGACATAGGCGCCGAGGCCGAAGAAGGCCGTCTGACCGAAGGATAGGATTCCCCCGAAACCCCAGATGAAGGCGAGGCTCAGGGACAGAATGCACATCGAGGCGAACAGGGTGAGCTGCATGAGCAGGAACAGGTCGACCCAGTTCGGCAGGACGGCGATGCCCAAGGCCGCGAGCACGACGGCGCAGGCCTGCAAGGCCAGGATCTGCCGCTGACCCATCACAGAGCTCCCTTGAAGAACCGGCCCGAGATGCCCTGCGGCAGAAGGCGGATGAGGACGATGGCCGAGAGGAAGAGGATCACCTCCCCGTAGACCGGCGTGGTGAAATAGGCGCCGAGCTGGTTGATGAACCCGAAGATGCCTGAGGCGGCCATGGTCCCCGACAGGATGGCGGCCCCGCCGCCGACCACCGTGATGAAGGCCTTCGCGACATAGGCCGAACCCATCACGGGCGTGATCCCGGATACCGGGGCGAGCAGGCCGCCGGCGAGCCCGGTGACGGCGGCGCCGATGCCGAAGGTGGCCATGTAGACGCGGGTCGGGTTGACGCCGAGCGTCGCGGCCATTCCGGGGTTCTGCATCGTGGCGCGCGCCACCAGCCCGAAGCGGGTGTAGCGCATGACGATGTAGACCAGCGCCATCATCACGAGCGCCATGGCGAGCAGAAAGAGGGTGTAGTAGCTCGACTTATAGGCGCCGATGGAGAACCCGCCGAGCGGCGTCGGCACCCCCTTCTGGGTGTTGCCGAAGATCGTGGTGACGAGGCCGATGATGAACAGGCTCAAGCCCCACGTGGCCAGCATGGAATCCACGAGGCGGCCATAGAGGAACCGGATCAGGCCGCGCTCCACCACGATGCCCACGAGCCCGGTGAAGAGCGGGGCGACGACCAGCATGGCGATCCAGATGTTGAGCCCGGCATTGGCCGACAGCACGGTCGCGTAGGCGCCGAGCATCACGAACTCGCCGTTGGCCAGATTGATGATGCGCATCATGCCGAAGATGATCGCGAGCCCGAGGCAGAGCAGGAACAGCGAGGCCGCTCCATTGATGACGTCGAGGGCCAGAATGATGGAGAGATCCATGACGGTTCCCGGTCCGGGGATGAGGTGAGGCCGGCGCGGGGTGGAGGGTCCCCCGCGCCCGGCCCTGGCGATCAGATGTCGATGACGTACTGGGTCGTGTCGTTCGGCTTCGCGACGAGATTGCAGACGCCCGCGGTGTCGAGGGGCTTGGCGTCCGGGTAGGACTGAAGCACCGACCACTTCTTGTTCTTCACTTCGGCCAGGAAGGCGTTGCGCGTCGTATGGTGCGTCGCCTTGTCGATCGTCACCTTGCCGCTCGGACCGTCGAAGGAGATCCCTGTCTCGAGCGCTTCGATGATCTTCATCCGGTCGAGCGAACCGGCCTTCTTCACGCCCTCGACCCAGAGGAAGAAGCCCTCGTAGGTGGCCGCCGCGAGTTCGCTGACGTAGGGCGATTCCGGATGGGCCTTCCTGATCTTGGTGACGAAGTCCACGCTGGCCGGGGTGGTGAGTTCCTCGAAGTAACCGTAGGCGCCGAGCACGCCCTCGCTCTCCGCCGCGTCGAGCGTCGCCGGCTCGTTGACCAGGCCGAACGTCGTGGACGCGATCGGGATCTGGCTCTTCATGCCGGCTGCGGTCCACTGGCGGTAGAAGGCGGTGTGGTTGCCGCCGACGAGCGCGGAGAGCAGCAGGTCGGGCTTCGCGGCCTGGATCTTGGAGATGGTCGGGCCGAAATTGGTGACGTCGAGCGGAAAGAAGTCCACCGACAGCGCCTCGCCGCCATTGTCCTTCACGTATTTCCGCATCCACTTCGAGGTGATCTGGCCGTAATTGTAGTCGGCCGCGATGATGTAGGCCTTCTTGCCCGACTTGCTCATCGCGTAGGGCACGAGCTTTTCGACGGTCTGGGCGGGCGTCGTGCCGGTGTTGAACGTATTGCGGTCGCAGACGCCACCTTCATACAGCGTGTTGTAGAAGTAGAGCGTCTTGAACCGGCCGAAGGTCGGCCGGATCGCCTCGCGGGAGGCCGACGTGATGCCCCCGTGGACGACAGCGACCTTGTCCTTCACGGCAAGCTGCTGCGCGTATTGGGAGTACATCTGGATGTTCGACTGGGTGTCGTAGTGCACCATCTTGAGCGGGCGCCCGAGCAGGCCGCCGGCGGCGTTGATCTCGGCGATGCCCAGCTCCAGCGCGTAGACCATGGGGACGCCCGTGGCGGCCAGCGGCCCCGACTGGTCGTGCAGGCTTCCCACAAGGATCGGGTCCTCCCCACCGAAGGCGGAGCGCGTGATCAGGGCGGGAGCCGCGATGAAGGCCGCCGTTCCGCCGGCAGCCACGTTGAGCAATTGACGACGCGTGATGCGCATGATGTTCCCCTCGAGCCACTTTGTCGGCTGGGCAACATTTGAAAACGTAATATTTAAAAAGGCAAATAAAAAATTGCCGCGGCCCCGGCGTCAGGCGGGCGTCAGGACCGTGAAGTCGTAGCCGTCGGCACGCGCGAGATGGATGGCGGGCGCCGACCCCGTCACGGGCCTGGGATCGGCGCCCCGGGCCGTGCTCTTGAGATGCGATCGGCCCATCCGCCGCAGCACCTCGGAGGTGCGCAGCGACCCCGCGGCGTCGGCGAGCGCCGCGATGGAATGGACGCCCTCGTAGCAAGACTGGCCGAAGGAATTGGCCGGAGGCGGATTGTCTCCGTACAGCGTGTGATAGCGCTCGAGGAAGGCGCCGTTGTTGCGCGAGCGCAGCGCTCCGAAATAGCCCGATGCGACGTACAGGTTCTCGGTCGCGTTCTCGCTCAAGCCATAGAGCACGGTCTCGTCGACCGCCGAGGTGAGCCGCAGCACCTTCCCGGCCAGGCCCGCTTCGGCGAAGGCCCGGTTGAATTGGATGCTGTCGCTTCCCAGGAAGTAGGGAACGACGACGTCGGCGCCGGA
Source organism: Alsobacter sp. (assembly GCA_046349155.1). Taxonomy (GTDB): domain Bacteria; phylum Pseudomonadota; class Alphaproteobacteria; order Rhizobiales; family Beijerinckiaceae; genus Alsobacter. The sequence continues at coordinate 41,703 of JAXMCW010000001.1, forward strand.
GCGGCGGATCGTCTCGATGAGCTGGGAGTAGTCCGTCGTCTCCAGCGGCAGCAGCATCTCGCCGACGACGTGGCACGCGCGCTCCGCGACGATGGCGCGAGCGGTCGCCAGCGTCGATCGTGGCCAGATATAGTCATTGCCGCACAGGAAGAACCGCCGGGCGCGCTTCTTGGAGATGATCCAGTCGAGGGCGGGGGTGAGCAGGTCGTGGGCCGTCTCGCCGATGGCGACGACGGTGCGGTCGTTCTCGTAGCCCTCGTATTGCGGCGTGTAGACGAAGGGGACGCGCCCGCCGATTCGCCGCGTGACGGAGCGGCGCGCATAGCTGGGAAAGCAGCCGACGATGGCGTCGACATCGTCGACATGGATGGCCATGTCCACGGCGTCGACGGCGCTGTCCGCATTGTGTCCCGCGTTGAAGGTCAGCAACTCGACCGGACGCCCCAACAGGCCGTCACGCTGGTTGATTTCATGGACGGCGAGCCGGGCGCAGGCGAGTGCCGATGGAGCCCACAGCCCGGCTGCGCCCTCTCGGGGGATGAGGAGACCGATTCTGATAGCCGCCATCTCATCTGCCCTCGTTCACGGGGGGCGGGCAAGGTAGCTGTGAGCTTTGCAGGAAGCATGCCATGGGCCCGAGGCTGGATGTTCGCCCCCGGCCGCGTGATCCACGTCTGGTGCGCCACCCGCGTGGGCCTGATCGAGCTGCAACCGTGATGAGATGTTGCGCGACTCTTGCCCCGGAAATATATACGATGGCCATTATTGAAACAGGAGAGATCGGATGGCGCAGGTGTCGGCCAGTGAAGCCCTCGATCTCATCCAGCTCATTTCCGGCGTGAACAAGCGGCTCGAGCAGGCCGTTGGCGCGCGCCTGAAGCCGACCGGGATCGCCGTGGAGCAGTACCGCGTCCTGCGGGAATTGGAGCGGGCGGACGGCCGGACGATGGGCGACCTTGCGGCCGCCGTGTTCGTCGATGCCCCGACTCTCACCAAGATCATCGACCGCATGATCGCCGCGGGCCTCGTCTATCGGTCTCCCGACGCGCGGGATCGCCGAAAGGTGCTGATCCTGATTTCGGAAAGCGGGCAGGCGACGCTGGCGGACCTCAAGGCGCTGGTGGAAGCCCCCGAGGACAGGCTGGTGGGCCCGCTCGCGCCCGGCGAAATTCGCCAGCTCCGCAGCCTTTTGAAGAACCTGCTGCCCTGACCCCGATCTCCTGGACCCGAACGGCGCGTCGTACCCGCCCATCGCGCGCGCCCCTCGGTCAGTCGGCGAAGATGCCAGGGGACGTGGGAGCGCCATCGTCGCAAGCGGCGAGGTAGTCCACGGCCACGCTGCGCCAGCGGGACAGACCCTTGTAGTCGGCGAGGTCGCTCGGCAGGTCGCGCAGCACGCGGTGCATGCGTCGTGCCCATTTTTGCACCGTCACCAGTTCCTCGAGCTTGATCAGATAGCAGCGGATCGGGAACACGAGGGCGTTCGAGCGCGGCAGCCGCCAGAAGCTCTGCAACTCCACGCGAAGGTGCACCTTCGAGCCCACGTTCTCCGGCGTCACGCAGGCCCGGTCCGGTCCCCAGGAGGGGTAGGTCTCGGGGCTGGTGTCGAGCCGGGGGTTCACCGTCATCGTCCAGTTGAAACGGCGCATCGGCTGGCCCTGGCGGACGTTGAGCAGGAAGCGCAAGGCCCGGTCGAAGACGCCCATCTCGTGCGCGCGCGGCACCGGCGCGTGCCATTCCATGAAGCTCATGCCGATGTCGAAATCGAGCGACCAGTCCGCCTGCGTGGTCACCATGCCGGCATCCATCCAAAGGTCGCCCTGACGCTGGTCCAGGAGACAGAAGTCTCCCTGGGCTTGGCGGGTGATGTACTCCATGGGGCCGTAAGGCAGGGACGCGCCTTCGCCGAACACGAAACGGTCGTCGATGCCGAGGGGCCGGTTGATCCAGCGCCAGGCTGTTCCGTCCCGCTGCAAGGCGAAATGATCGGGGTATGACGCCGCCTTCTGCTCCATCAGGAGTTCCAAGAGATCCCATCCCGCGAGCTCCATGTGGGGCAGGGACTGGCAGCGCAGGGGATCCTCGGCGAGGACCAGGGCGCGGTCCCGCATCTCAGCGACGTAATGCTCGTCGACATCGATGAGGTGCTCGAACGCGGTCCCGGGACGCCCCGGCTGGTGCGGCTCGATGTTGACCGCGTACATGTAGTCATCGCGGTCGAAAGGAAACGGGAAGCGGCGGATGCCGGCCGGGCTGTTGCGGAACGAGTAGTCGTCCCTGAAACTTTCGGAGCGAAACGCGATTCCCATCTGGATCACCTCCGGGGGTCATAGATCGAGGATCAGGCTGCGGCCCTCGAAGCGGGACACGCAGGGCATGACGACCGTCCCGGAGGCGCGCTCCTCCTGCGTCAGCACGTGGTCGGCGTGCAGCAGCCGGCCCTCGCAGGTGAGGACGGACGTGCGGCACTGGCCGCAGGCGCCGCCGCGACAGAGCGCGGACGTGGCGACCCCCGCAGCCTCGATGGCCTCCAGGAGGCTCTGGTGGCGGCCGACATCCACCATGATGCCGGCTCGGGCGAGCCGGACCCGGAAGGGCTCTCCCGAGGGCGGAGAGACGAACCGCTCGGCATGCAGGCTCGCCTCCGGCCAGCCCAGCGCGAGCGCGGTCGCAAGCGTCTCGTCGATCAGGGAGGCGGGGCCGCAGACATAGAGATGCGTTCCCAGCGGTTGGTGCGCGAGGACGGAGGCAATCGGCAGCCGGCGTCCTTCGTCCGACGGATAGAGACGGACGCGCTGGCGGTACAGCGATCCAAGCTCCTCGCCGTGAGCGGCGTGCGCCCGGGATCGGCAGGCGAGGTGAAGCTCGAACCTGCTGCCCGCGGCCGCGGCTTGCGCAGCCATCGCCACGAACGGCGTGACGCCGATGCCGCCCGCGATGAAGACGTGGTTGCGCGCGCGCCAGTCCAGCGGGAACGCGTTGGCGGGTTGGCTGATCGTCAGCTCGCATCCTGGCTCCATCGTGTCGTGAAGCAGCTTCGAGCCGCCGCGTCCGTGCTCCTCGCGGCGGACGCTGATGCGATAGTGATCGAGATCGTCCGGGGAGCCTGCGAGCGAGTAGGCATTGCGTCTCACGCCCTCGCCGTCGGGGATGTCGACGAGGATGTGCGATCCGCCCGAGAACGGCGGCAGGCGGCCACCCTGCGCAAGGGCGAGGCGGAACTGGCGAACCGACGGCGCGACGTCCTCGACGGCGGTGACCCGGACTCGGATCGCGAGGGGAGAGGCGCTCATGCGAAAGCCTCTTCCGTCGGCGGCGCGCTTCCGGGCTCCTCGGCATCGATGCAGACGCCCTGGAAGGCGCCCAGACGCCTCGACCAATGGTCGCGCACCAGGAGCGTGAGACCGCAATGGGCGCAGCGCGCAGGCTGCGTGACGACGTTCTCCGTGACGCCCTTGCAATGGACGCACTGCACCCGCCGCGCCAGGGAGCCGCGGTGCTCGGCCTGGATCGCGCCCGTCTCCATGCCCGCCTCGAGCGCGAGCGCGGTCGCTTGGCCGATCAGCCCTTCTGCGCCCGCGACGTAGAGGCGCGTTCCCATGCGGGCCGTCGCGAGCATTTGCCGCAAGCGGGGCAGGATCGCCGCCACGCCCGGCGCCGTCGCGAAGGACAGGGCGCCGAGACCGGACAGCGCGACGGCGCAGTCCGAGACGCCCGGCGCCGCGAGGAGGATCCTGCAGTGGCCCGCGAAATCGGCGGGGGCGCTCTGGACCAGATCCAGCAGCGCGGGGCCGCCGGCTTCGTCGGCGACGAGCAGGTGACGGAGGCCGGGGCGCGGGGTGAGCCGCGCATAGGTCGGACGGCTCTTGAACGTCGTTGTCGCGGGCATGGTGGCGTTGGCCTGGCGGCGATGGGTCAGAGGGCGGTGCGCTTGGTTTTCTGGGGATCGTCGAAGGGCAGGGCGTGGGCGATGGCCGAGCACGACGTGGACGATCCTTTCGCCGTGAGCGGCGCGCCGTGGCGGGCCGCAGCCACGTCGAGGCGCGCGATGGCCATGGACCGGCCCGTCGCACGCGACACCATCCCGCAGGTGACCACGCCCACGCGGCGGTCACCTTCGAAGATCAGGTCTCCGGCATCGAGGGGACGGTCGCTGTCGGCGAGGATGCCGAAAATGCGGAAGCGCTCCCTTCCCTTGAGCCGGGCATGTTCCTCGGCGCCGCGGAACCCGGTCTTGCCGGGCGACACGGTGAACTGGAGGCCGAGTTCCCACAGCGTGTCGCCGGGTGGCTCGTCTGCGAAGGGGTACATCTGCGAATTGTCGTAGGGGTAGAAAAGCAGGTAGCTCTCGACGCGGAGCCAGTCGAGGGCGGTGAAGGAGGCGGGGATGATGCCCATCGGCCGCCCTTCCTCGACGATGCGGTCCCAGATCGCGACCGCATCTTCCGAGCGGCAGAAGATCTCGTAGCCCCGCTCGCCGGTATAGCCGGTGCGCGAGATCATCACGGGCTTGCCGAACAGGGTCGCTTGCATGTGATGGAAGTAGGGCAGCTGCCGGATGCCCGGGACGTGGGGCTCGAGGTAGTCGACCGCCATGGGACCTTGCAGGGACAGGTCCTGCAGGTCGTCGTCGAAGAGCAGCGTGGCGTTCTTGCCGACGACGTCGCGCGTGAGCTCCTCGTAGCCGGTGCCCGACCCCAGCACGATCATCCAGGCATTCGGCCCGGTGCGATAGAGGATGCAATCGTCGGTGAACTTGCCGCCCTCGTTCAGCATGCAGGCATAGACGGACTTGCCGGGATAGACCTTGCGCACGTCACGCGTGGTCGCCCGCTGCAGGACGTGATGGGCGTGCGGGCCGACGAGGTGAACCTTTCGCAGTCCCGAGACGTCCATGATCGCGGCCCGCGTACGGACGGCCTCGTGCTCGTCGGCGAGGCTGCTGGCCGTATAGGTCCAGGCCGTCTCCATTCCGTTCCAGTCCTCGAGGTGCGACCCGAGGGCGCGGTGGCGCTCCGCAAGCGGCGAGCGGCGCCAGGACATCACGGTCATGTCAGGTCTCCTGCGAGGGTTGGCAGGGTGTTCGTCCGGGGCCGGGAGCCTGCACGGGCAGGCTCCCGTCGAACGAGGGTCAGGCGACCCGCAGCGTCACCGCGGCGTCGCGGCCAAGGGCGATGCTCTTGCCCCAGTAGGGCGCCGTCCGGCGCTTGAGCATCGCCCTGAACTGGCCGGTGGTCCGTGCCAGCAGTTGGCCCGACCCCCAGTTCACGATGACGCCGTAGCGACGGATCAGGTCGAGCATGTCGAGTTCGCCGGCGCGATACCGGGCGGCGACGGCTTCTGCATCCTCGTCAAGCCAGGCCGCGCGGTGCGCCCGGATCCAGGCGCGCTTCGCGAGCGTTGCCTCGTGGTCCACCTCGTACTGCGCGAGGTCGGCGTCGATCTCCCGGACCACGACGCCGTAGTCCTCCGCGGCGCGCTTGATCGAGACGTAGCCGTCCGCAACGTCGTCGCACACCCGCGCCGCGTCGCGCTCGAGGGGATCTCCCAGGCCTCCGCCGCCGGCCGAGGGCCGGGTCACCGTGTCGCCCGCCTCGAGCCCGACATTGGAGAAGATGGAGCCCAGGTAGCGTTCGCCCTGGGTGCCCGGATTGACCCAGACGCCGTGCGGGATGGAGGGCAGGCCGCCCCACAGCCCCCAGGTGATGGAGCGCTCTCGGTCGCAGCAATAGGAGGCGACGGTGCGATCGACCTTGGTGAGGATGACGCCCTTCTCGACGCCCATGCCGCCGCGGAACTCGCCGGGCCCGCCGGAATCGACGCGAAGCTCGTGGCAGGTGGTGAGAACGGGGGCCAGCCGCTCCTGGCCCTCGAAGGGCTGCGTCCCCAGCTGAACGCCGAAGACGGGGCCCGTCGCCGCCCAGCCATCGCGGCCGTTGCGTGCGCCCCAGCCGCCGACCATCCAGTCGTACCACATGAAGTACTTGTGGCCTCCCTCCTGGCGCCCGTCGCGTCCGCCGATCAGCAGGTAGTCGAGGTTGAAGGTGCAGGCCATCGCCCGCTCGGGCAGGATCTCCGCCCAAAGCTCGAAGATCGAATTCATGATCTTCTCGAAGGGGCCGGAGCAGAAGCCCGCCACGGGCGTCGGCCAGGCGGCGTTGACCACCGTTCCCTCGGGTCCCAGGTCGACGGTCACGACCCGGTAGAAGCCGGAATTCAGCGGGATCTCCGGGAACTGCATTTTCGTTCCCGCGACGATGGCGGCGAAGGATCCTCCGAAGCAGGCGTTGAGGAAGCTCTGGATCGACTTGGGATGCGACTTGGACAGGTCGTAATGGACGGTGTCGCCCTTGATCGTCATGACGATGCGGATGGGCACCAGGCCCTCGCCCGCGCCGGGGTCGACGTCGATATAGTCCTCCGTCTCCCAGACCCCGTCGGGAAGAGCTGCGACCCGCTGGCGGGTCAGCGCCTCGACATAGTCCTGCACCGCCCCGAACGACGCCTTGATCGTGTCGAGCCCGTACTTCTCGACGAGGCGTCCGATCTCCTGCTCGGCCACGCGCGTCGCCTCGGCCTGGGCCTGCATGTCGCCGATGATGTCGGCCGGGGCGCGGGTGTTGGAGGCGATCAGGCGGCAGACGTCGTCGAGGCACTTGCCCCGGCTCCAGACGCGCGTGGGCGTGATCCGCAGGCCCTCGGCCATGTGGTCGAGCGCATTCACGTTGAAGGAGCCCGGCACCGCTCCGCCGACGTCCGCCCAATGGCCGTTGGCCTGCGCGAAGCCGAGCAGCTCGTCCCCATAGAAGATGGGCCGGACGATGCGGGTGTCGTTGAAGTGGGTGCCGCCCTGGTAGACGTCGTTCACGACGAAGACGTCGCCGGGATGGATGTCGTGCTTGAAATTGTTGATCACGGCCTTGGCGGTGTAGTGCAGCGTGCCGACATGGGCGGCGATGTCGCCGCTGCCCTGCATGATCGTGTCGCCGTTGACGTCGCACAGGGCGGACGAGAAGTCGCGCGAGTAGATCACGAAGGAATAGCAGGTGCGGAAGATCTGCTCCGCCATCTGGTCGACGATGTTCACGTAGGCGTTCTTCAGCACCTCGAAGGTGACTGGATCGAGGCCGGACTGGTGCGAGGCCATGGTGGGTCTCCGGGTTCTGCGGACGGCCGTCAGGCCAGGGGAATGCGCATCACGATGGTGAGGGACGCGTCGATGGTCGCGGTCACCCCGGGCGGCACGAGCGTGGTGGAGTCCAGCTGGTCGATGACCGCGGGGCCGACGACCGACATGCCGGCCTTGAGCAGGTCGCGATCGTAGACCGGGGTTTCGACCTGCCCGTCCGTCTCGTCGAAGCGCACGGCGCGGACGCCGACGGGGACGGGGGTCTCGTCGGTGAGCTCGAAGCGGGCGAAGTTCGCCTTGGGCGTCAGCCCGGTGGCGATGACGCCGAGGCGATAGATCTCGACCGGCGCATCCGGGCGCGAGTAGTTGTGCTCGCGTCCGTGCTCGTGGTGGAAGGTCGCGATGGCCTCGTCGAGGGAGGTCACGGGAGCGGAAAGCGGGATCGAGAGCGCGCGCCACTGGCCGAGATAGCGCATGTCGATCTTGCGCTGGAAGACCATGCGGTCCTCCGTCACGCCCTCGTTCTGGAGCCGCGCGCGGCCCTCCAGTTCGAGGTTGCGGAAGGTCTCCTCGATGTCCGCGATGGAGACGTCCTCGACCTTCGACAGGTACATCTGCGTGACGTCGTGCTGGATGTCGACCAGCAGGCAGCCGAGCGCGGATGTGACGCCGGGATTGGGCGGCACCAGCACGACGGGGATGGCGAGATCCTTGGCGAGCGCGGCGCCATGCAGGGGGCCGGCGCCGCCAAAGGCGACGAGCGCGAAGTCGCGGGGATCGTAGCCCCGTCTGATGGACAACAGCCGCACCGCATCGGCCATGTTGGCGTTGGCGACCTTGAGGACGGCGAGCGCGGCCTCCTCGGTCGAGAGCCCGAGCGGGCCGGCGACGCCGCGATCGATGGCTTTCACGGCGAGCGCCTTGTCGAGCGCCACCTTGCCCCCCGCGAGCCTGTCGCTGAGCCGGCCGAGCACCACGTTGGCGTCGCAATTGGTCGGCTCCGCGCCCCCGCGTCCGTAGCAGGCCGGGCCGGGCGTCGAACCCGCCGATTGCGGCCCGTTGCGAAGGGATTTCGCGGCGTCGATCCAGGCCAGCGAGCCGCCCCCGGCGCCGATCGTCAAGACCTCGATGGAGGGGAAGCAGATCGGGTAGCCATACTCGACGAACCATTCCTTGGTGACGCGGAGATTGCCGTTGTCGCAGAGCGACACGTCGGTCGACGTGCCGCCCATGTCCAGGCCGATCGAGTTCTTGAAGCCGGCATTCTCGGCGACGAAGCGGCTTGCAATGGCGCCGGCCGCGATCCCGGACGCGGAGAGCCGCGCCGCGAACTTCTCGGCCGTCTTGGCCGTCATCACGCCTCCACCGGAATGCAGCAGGAGCACGTCCTCCTCGTAGCCGCCCTCCTTCATCCGGCTCTCCAGGCGCTGGGCGTAGGAACCCACGACGGGCGCCAGAACCGCGTTGGCGACGGTCGTCGAGAAGCGTTCGTGCTCGAAGATCTCAGGCATGATCTCGCTGGAGAGCGAGATGGTGACGTCCGGCAGTTCGGCAGCCAGGATGTCGCGCATCTGCCGCTCATGGGCAGGGTTGATGAAGGCGTTGGCGAAGCAGATGGCCACCGTCTTCACGCCGCGCTTCCTGATGATGCGCGCGAGGTCGTGGGCCTCGGCCTCGTCCAGCGGCGTCACCACCGCGCCCGAGAAGTCGACGCGCTCGGTGACCACGAGCCTGTCGCGGCGCGCGATGTAGGGCTTCGCCATCTCCTTGTAGGTGTCCCAGAGATCGTCGCGATTGCCGCGCCGGATCTCGATCGTGTCGCGGAAGCCCTTGGTGGTGATCATCACCGCCGGCGGAAAGCGGCGCGTGATCAGCGCGTTTGTGGCCAATGTGGTGCCGTGGGAAAACAGCACGAGATCGTGCAGGTCGACCCCGCCGGCCGCGATGCCCGAGAGGACGCCCTCGATGGGATCGGGCGTGGTCGGCACCTTCGCGACGTGCATGCGCCCCGAAGTCTCGTTGAGCACGCAGATGTCCGTGAACGTGCCGCCGACATCGCATGCGACCCGGACGGCGTTGGGGGAGGGGTGAGACAGCGTCATGAGTTCACCTTCTGGGGTGTGAGAGGGCGAGCGACATCGTCCCCCGCGGCGAGCGAGGCGCTGAAAGCGAAAAAGCCACCGTCAGCGGCGAGGCTGAAGGTGGCTTCCATAGCCAGCATCCGGAGGCGGCAGCTTCGGCGCCCGCGGATCGATGTCGTTGAGTGTCAGGATCTTCCGGACGCGTGAGCCGCCTTGGCCCTGGTCTCAGAAGATGTCATCAGCTTCGATGATGGAGGAACATACGGTCTCCATCGTCATTCGCCGCGACATGGCCCGCATGCGGATCATGTCGTAAGCATCCTGTTCCGATAAACCGCGGCGGTTCATCAGAATGGACTTCGCTTTTTCGATTTGCTTAAGGCTTCTTATTCGCGCTTCGAGTTTGACAACCCGCTCGGTACTCACCCGCATGCGCCGATTAAGGGTATGGGCAACAATAATACTTGTCAACAACCCGAACGCACGGATCGGCTTGGTGATGACGGCCGCGGCTCCCGTCTCCACCACGAGTTCGATCATGGCGGGGCTTTCGGATTCGACGATGGCGACGAGCGTGCAACGGGGCGCCGCCTGCTGCAGGGAGCGCGCGATCCCGATCGTCGTCGCATCCTGGCGGAACAGCACGAAGGCCAGATCGACGTCGGGTCGCAACGCGCCTTGCGGCGGCCACACCGCCTCGACGCGGCAGCCGATCCGAAGGATGTGGGCCACGAGGTCATCGCACTCCCGGTCCTTCGGGTGATAGACCACGACCTGGAGCGAACGAAGGTCCCGAAGGGTCGTGAGCACTGGTCACTCGCCCGGCAGGGCTTCGGCCGCGACGTCGTCGACGTCCTCGGCGATGCGATGGTTGACGAGGTAGGGATCGGGCTTGACCGCGCGCGGGCTCTCTTCGACCAGGCTGAAGCTGCCGTCGCTCTCGGCCCGGCCGATGCGCGGCCAGAGATAGAAATGACCGTTGTCGGGATCGAACCGCACGGAGCCTTGCGGCGCTGCGTATGGGCTGGCGGCAAGCTCTCGCCGCACGACGTCCGGCGCCACGGAGCGGCCCCGCCCGACCGCGCGCAACACCATGTGCGTGAGTCCGTAGGCCGTTTCGGCCATGGCGTTGGCGTGCTGGTCGCTTCCGAACCGCTGCCGGTAGGCGTGCACGAAGCGCCTGCTTTCCGCATTGGCGACGGTCTCGAACCAGGTGGCGGCCGTCAGATGCCCAACCGCCGCTCCAGGGCCCATCTGGGCGATCTCCGCCTCGGTGATGGTGAGGCTCGCGATCTGGGTGTGCGCGGCGATGTCAGCATCCCGGCACAGGCCGAGAAACACGCCGGCGGCTTCGCCCACGACGGTGCAGAAGACTACGTCGGGCTTGCGTGCCTTGATGTCCTGCACGATGGCCCGCAACTCGTGGTGCGGCGCCTCGAGCTTCACATAGCGTTCCGCGACCACCGATCCCTTTTGCTCGGCGACAAGAGCCATCATCACGCGGTTCGATTCGATGGGGAACGTGTAGCGCGTCCCCACGAGGTAGAAGCGGCACCCGGGCTCTGGCGTGAGGTGGCGAGCCAGCATCAGGATGTGCTGATTGGGAACCGCGCCGCCATAGATGAGGTGCGGCGAGTATTCGAAGCCTTCGTAGGGCGCAGGGTAGGCAAGCAGCGCGCCGCGTCGGGCGACGACCGGCAGCACGGCCTGCCGGGAATGGCTCATGTAGCAGCCGATGAGAAGCGAGGCCGCGAGGTCATCCAGCATGTGCTCGGCGAGCGCGCCGAACCGGGCGGGATCAGATCGGGCGTCCTCGTGCAGCAGCTCGACTTCGCGCCCCTCGACGCCGCCGGCTGCATTGATTTCCTCGACTGCAAGGCAGACCGCATTGCGTTGCGTCTGCTCGACATAAGCCGTTGCGCCCGTTTCGGAGAACAGGGCGCCTACGCGGAGTGGACCAACTCGGTCGGATGAGCGCGGCATTCTCACCTTCAAAAAAAAGAGCCCCCCGCGGATGTCTCCGCCGAGAGCTCCCTTGCTCGTTCTTCAAAATGCTAGGCACGTCCGGACGTTGCGTCAAGGCTTGCGCCGTTGGCGGACGAGCAGCCTCTCCCGTGCGCGCCCGCCCCTGCGGGCGATCACCGGAACGACGCGGCCGCCCGCGCGATCAGCGAGAGCTTGTCCAGCGCGGAGCCGGTGCAGCAGATGGGGTTGTCCGCAAAGGTCGCGAAGCCGCAATCGGGATGCAGCAGGACGCGCTCGCGCCCGAAGAGGCTGATGGCGTGCGCGATGCGGGCGGTGACGGCGGCCATGGCCTCAGCGTGCGGGTCCTTCTGGTTGACCACGCCGACGCCGATGCGGGCATGCTGCGGCAGCGCGCGCAGGATCTCCATCTCGCCGGCCCGCGGCGTGCACATCTCCAGGAGGTAGGACCCTACGCGAACCTCGGAGAGCATGCCCACGAGCGGCTCATAGCTGCCGGCCAGCGCGACGCTCTCGTCCGGCGTCCAGTTGCCGCGGCAGACGTGGAGCGCCGTGCGCTCGGCGGGGAAGCCATCGAGGACGGCGTTCAGCAGGTCGCGGGCGAAGCCCAGTTCGTGCTCCGGTGGCAGCGATTCAGACAGCGCGCCGCACATGAAGGAGCGCTTGCTCTTGGCGCCGGAGAACACGACCTCGGAGAGCACGGGCTCGTCAAGCTGGACGAGCGCCGCGCCGGCGTCCATCAGCTCGGCGATCTCCTCCCGCAGCACGCGGACAATGTCCTGCGCGATGTCCTCGCGGCTGGCATAGGCCCGGTCGGAGATGCACTCCATCCACATCGTGCGGGTCAGCAGATAGGGGCCGGGCAGCGCGACCTTGATCGGCCTTGCCGTGACGGTGCGTGCGAAATCGACCTCGTGCGCGACGAGAGGACGCGAGCGCGAGAGCTTCCCGAACACGGCGGGATGCCTGACGTCGCCGGCGGGGATGTCGAGGGCGCGCAGTTCGGCCTCGAACTCCTCGGGATCGTCGACGAGCGGCAGCAGGTCGACGAGCGGAATGAGCTGGCAATTGTCGAGCCGCGTTGCGACGAAGCTCGCATAGCTGTCGCGACGCTGCTCGCCGTCGGTGACCACGTCGACCCCGGCCTTCTCCTGCGCCGCGATCGCGAGGCGAACCGCATCGTCCGCAGTCTCCTGGAAGACGGCCTCCGGCAACCGGCCTTCGACATGGGCGTGCATGGCCTCGATCATCCAGCGCGGACGCGGCCAGGAGCCGATGCCCATCACCGCGAGCAGGGGGACAGGCGGGGGCGTGACAGGCTCGCGGCGGGCCACGGCAGGCAGCCCACCCGGCGCGGCGACAGGCTGGGCCTCCACGGGCTCCGCCGCACGTTCGCTGAGCTTGCCCTTGCAGACGAGGAAGGAGCGTTGCCGCTTCTGCTTCGTCCAGGAAACCAGCTCGTTGCCCGTGAGGCGGCACCAGGCCGGCAGGTCCTCGTCGACCGAGATCTCGGTCGAGCGGATCTCCAGCAAGCCGCCCCGCGGCAGCGGGTCGATGTTCTTGCGGATCAGGAGGAGCAAGCCGTTCCCGCAATCGAGATCACCTCCGTCGAAGCCGACGTCGGGGCGCAGCGCGTGGGCTTCGACGGGGTCCACCTCAGTCCTCCCGGCAGACGGAACCGGCCCGCTTCCCACGTGCGCGGGGGAGCGTGACGGGAGAGGACGGCTGCCTGCGCCGAGCCTTCATTGCAGCCGCCTCAGTAGCTGATGGAGGGCGCGCCCTCGCCCATGAACTCGACCAGCTTGGCGCCGCCGACGATCTTGGCGCCGGCGACGAGGTTCTCTTCGTCGAGACCGCGCTTCTTGAAGCACGGCGAGCAGACGTAGATCGTGCCGCCTGCGGCCGCGAAGTTGGCCATCAGCTCCCTGAGCGGTGCGAAGCCTTCCTCGTGGATGTCGTCGGCATAGCCCTTCTGCGAGAGGCGCGTGCCCTCGATGGACAGGAAGACGACGGTCTCCTTGTCGGACGCGACCGCCGCGTTCGCGACGACGAAGCCGACCGTCGCCTTGTCCGTGTCGTTCTTCGCGCAGCTGATGGAGACGACAAACTTTCCGGGCATGGGTGCACTCCTTGGGTTCAGGGCGGCGAGGCGTCAGGTCCAGTCGGCCCGCGAGCGGATCCAGAAGCTGTGGGTCGAGGGGTCGTGGCGGATGAGGTCGTTGCGGGTCATCCGGCACCAGGCCGGGATGTCCTCCGGCGCGCCGGGGTCGAGCGCCACGACACGGATCACCAGGCCCGGCATCGCCTTCAGCTTGCCGCGCAGCACCATGACGAGTTCGCCGCAGCCCATGGTTCCGGCATCGAACGTCGTCGCGGTTTCGGTGGTGTCCATGCAACGTCCCGGACCGGCGGGGCTCGCGCCACGCCGGACATGCAGATGGGATGGGTCAGGGGAGGACGCTGCGCCATCGTCGACGCCCCGCCGGCTACGGCGGCTTGCCAGCCCTCACGGGGCATGGCGAACGATGGAAGCCTGTCGCGCAGGAGCCTACCGTCAGCGAGCCCGGCGTCAAGGCTGCAAACAGAGGGCGCTGGCGCCGGAGGCGACGGTCGGCTCGCAACGGGGCATGCGAGAATTACCTTTCGCCGGTCGCACGTGCCCGCAACCCGTCGTCACCGACGGCCCGGCCTGTCCGAAGGCGCCTGGGCGTTGCGCCGAGCGCCGGCCTTCAGGCAGGCTCACCGCCGCGCGCGGTTCCCGAGCGGTCGCTCGGGTTCCGTTGAATCGGGCGGGCCCTAGTCCATCAAGGCGGACATGCCCTCGTCGGTCACGGCATAAACGATCAGGCCGTCGCCGAGGTCGTGCGCCTCGATTTCGATCAGGAAGCCGCGCGTGGCGAGTGCGTCCACGGTTTCGTTCGAGCCCACCACCTGGGGGATGATGACGAGGCTGCGTGTGCGATCGACCGCGTGCGACAGAATCCGCTTTTCGTCTGGTGTCAGGCTCCGCATGTCGCGGGAGAATACAAAGGGCTGCGGCCGGGCTTTTCCCCTGAGTCTGATTTCTGCCGCGGTCGTCCGCGCGGGACAGGGGATACGCGCCGCTGTCAAGTTGCTGGCACGAAGGGCCAAGCCGGCCAGGGCCCCCGTCGCGTAGGGTCGCGAGGCTCACTGCCCGTATCCCCCGAGCGACCATGCCGTCCTACACCATCCATCTTGTCGGGCCGATGGGTCCGGTCGCTACGGAGCGCGTGGAAGCGTCCGACGCCGCCCGGGCCGGTCAACTGGGGCTCGCGCTGGCCGACGAGCTTCTGGATTTCGGCGCCGGACTCGCGTCGCGGCGAGCGAGGTGGACGGTGCGGGTGCTGGACGCGACGGGCGACATTCTGATGGAGCTGCCCGTCAAGATCTGATCGGCGGGATACGCGCTCCGCGCGCGTTGAGCGCGGCCTGCATCGTCCCGATTTTTCCCGATCCCCCCGCCAGGATCCGTCGCGCCCTGCGGCACGCCAATCCTGGGCAGCCGAGGCGCAGAGGGGATGCTGCAGCAGCGGCTTTGCTGCTAGCGTCGGGCGTGGTTCTCCTGGAGTCGCGGGCAGGATGCGGGGATGATGTCGTCTGGCGATGCGCAAGCGGAAGTCGAGGATTTGCGCCGTGAGCTCGCGGAGGCGCGGGCGGAGCAATCGGCCACGGCGGACATCCTCGCCGCCATCGGCAATCCCGGAACGCCGCTGGAGAGCACGCTCGTCCTCCTCATTCGCTCGGCGCTCGCGCTGTGCGGGGGCGAACGCGGGGTGATCTGGATCCGCGAGGGCGGTCACCTCGTCCTGGGGGCGCATGTCGGCTACCCCGCGGAGTGGGTCGAACACGCCTTGTCCCATCCGGTCATCCCCGACAGGGAGTCCCCGACCGTCACGGGACGGGTGGCGGCCCTGGCCGAGGTGTCCAACGTGGCGGACCTGCCGAACGATCCGCGCTTCAGCTCCTACAGCGCGCATCGTCTGGGCGATTACCGGGGCAGCCTGGCCGCGCCCCTGATGCGGGGCGGATCGGTGCTCGGCGTGATCGGGCTGACACGGCCGCGTCCGGGCCTCTTCACGGACCGGCAGGTGGGCCTCATCCGGCGCTTCGCCGACCAGGCGGTCATCGCCATCCACAATGCGCGCCTTATCGACGAGGTGAAGTCCCGCACGGCTGACCTGCAGGAGGCCCTGGACGTGCAGACCGCGCTGTCGGACGTCCTCGGCGTGATCTCCCGGTCTCCGAGCGACCTGATGCCGGTGCTCGACGCCATCGCCCGCACCGCCGCCCGCATCTGCGTGGCCCGGGACGCGCACATCTACATGCTGGATGGCGATGCGTATCGGCTGGCCAGTTCGACGAGCCCGCCGGACGACCCCTGGCAGCGCCATGTCAGCGCGATCGCGATTGCGCCGGACATGCGTGGCTCGGCGACGGCCCGCGCTGCGCGCCTCCTGCGCACGATCCACGTGCCGGACACGTCGAGCGATCCCGAGCACGACGAAGGCATCTTCAGGCACCAGACGCCCCGCACCGTCATCTCGGTCCCGCTCGTGCGCGATGGCGTCGCGGTCGGCGTCATCACCCTCAACCGGGAGACCATCAATCCCTTCACGCCCCGGCAGATTGACCTGCTCACCGCCTTCGCCGACCAGGCGGTGATCGCCGTGTCCAACACCAGGATGTTCGAGGAGGTCCAGGCTCGCACGCGCGACCTCGCCATGTCCCTCGAGGAGCTCCGCACCGCGCAGGACCGGCTGGTCCAGACGGAAAAGCTGGCCTCGCTCGGGCAACTCACGGCAGGCATCGCGCACGAGATCAAGAACCCGCTCAACTTCATCAACAATTTCTCGGCGCTGTCGGCCGAGCTCGTGGACGAGCTGCGCGAACTCCTGTCCGGCATCCCCTTCGAGGAGGGACTGCGCGGCGAGTTGGAGGAGATCGCGGGCCTGCTGAAAGGCAACCTCGAGAAGGTCACGAGCCATGGGCGGCGGGCCGACTCGATCGTCCGCAACATGCTGCTCCACTCGCGCACCGGCTCGGGCGATCGACGCCAGGTCGATGTCAACGCCCTCGTCGACGAAAGCCTCAGCCTGGCCTATCACGGCGCGCGGGCGGAGACGCCGGGCTTCAACGTCACGCTGAGGCGAGACCTGGATCCCTCCGCGGGCCATGCCATGCTCCTTCCCCAGGAGATCACGCGCGTCCTCCTCAACCTCCTCGGGAACGGCTTCTATGCCGTGCGCAAGCGGGCCGAGCAGGCGGGCCCGGGCTACGAGCCCAGCGTCTCCGTGTCCAGCAGCGGCACGGGCGAGACCATCGAGATCCGGGTCTGGGACAACGGCGCCGGCATCTCCGAGGATGTCAGGCAGAAGATGTTCGACCCCTTCTACACGACGAAGCCGGCTGGCGAGGGCACCGGCCTCGGACTGTCGCTCAGCCACGACATCGTCGTGAAGCAGCACGAGGGGCGCATCGCCGTCGCCACGGAGCCCGGCTCCTTCACGGAGTTCACGATCCAGCTGCCGCGCGGAGGGATCTCAGGTTCGAAGGCGAGTCCGGCATGAGCCTCCTCATCCTCGTCGTCGACGACGAGCCCGACGTCGCCGAACTGTTCCGCCAGCAATTCCGCCGTGAGTTGCGGGCCGGCCGCTTCGCGATGGAATTCGCGGGGTCGGCGGAGACGGCCCTCCAGCGCGTGGTGCGAAACGACGAGGCGAACCTCATCCTCGTCCTCTCCGACATCAACATGCCCGGCATGTCCGGGCTCGAGTTCCTGCCCCATGTGCGGAAGGCGCGGCCGGACGTTCCGGTCATCATGATCACGGCCTATGGCGACGCTGAGACGCGCCGGCGGGCGCTCGAAGGCGGCGCGGCCGGACTGCTCGTCAAGCCCGTCGACTTCATGACGTTGCGGGAGGAAATCGACCGGAGGCTGGCGCAGTGACGACGATCCTGGTGGTCGACGACGAGCCCGACCTGGAGGTCCTCATCCTCCAGAAGTTCCGCAGGCGCATCGCCGCCGGCGAGCTGTCCTTCGTCTTCGCCAGGGACGGCGTCGAGGCGCTGGAGCGCGTGAACACGACGCCGGGGCTCGACCTCGTTCTCTCGGACATCAACATGCCCCGCATGGATGGCCTGGAACTGCTCGCCCGGCTCCAGGAAGAGCCCGAGCCGCCTGCCACGATCATCGTGTCGGCCTATGGCGACATGTCCAACATCCGCACGGCGATGAACCGCGGCGCCTTCGATTTCCTGACGAAGCCGATCGACTTCGCCGACGTGGAGGTCACCATCGGCAAGACGCTGCGCCACATCGGGGCCTTTCGCGAGGCGCGCGCGCGCTGGCTCGAGGCCGAGAAGTCGCAGGCGGCGCTCGCCCGGTACTTCTCGCCCAACCTGGCAGCCGAACTCGTGTCCAGCGGCGCCGGAACCGACCTGCGCAGCGCGAGGCGGGAGCTGACCGCGCTGTTCACCGACATCGCGGGCTTCACGGCGCTGGTGGAGACGCTCGAGCCGGACCTGCTCGCGGACCTGCTCAACCGGTATTTCCGCCGGATGACGGACATCGTCTTCGCCCATGAGGGGACGGTCGCCAAGCTGATGGGCGACGCCCTCCACGTGCTGTTCGGCGCGCCCCTCGGGCAGGACGATCACGCCGCCCGCGCCGTGGCCTGCGCGCTGGCGCTCGACGCCGCCGCCGAGGCGTTTCGGGCGGACGCCGTCGCGCAGGGGATTGTCCTCGGCGTGACCCGGATCGGCGTGCATTCAGGCCCGGCACTGGTCGGGAATTTCGGAGGGGGACGCTTCTTCGACTACACGGCCTATGGCGACACGATCAACACGGCGGCGCGCCTCGAGGCGGCGAACAAGACGATCGGAACCCGCGTCTGCGTGAGCGCGGACACGGCCGCCCGTGTCCCCGGCTTTCGCGGACGGCCGATCGGGGATCTCGCCCTGAGAGGACGGGCGGCGCCGCTCAGGGCCTTCGAGCCGCTGCAGGAGAGGGACGAGGAACCGGCGGCCTATGCCAGCGCCTTCTCCAAGCTTGAGGCGAACGACCCCGCCGCCTTGCCTGCGTTCGCCGCGCTGGTCGGCGTCCGGAGCGACGACCCGCTTGCGAGCCTCCACCTGCGACGCCTCCTCGACGGCCGCACGGGGACACGGCTCGACGCCTGAGGGCCGCGGCCGAGACGCCGCGGCCCCGCCGCCCGTCCCGGAGGCCCCCATCCGGACGATCCGTCCCGGGTGCCGCCTGCCGGGACGGGCCTGGCTTCATTGCCGGGCAATCGCGGCCCCGCGGCCGCGGAGGATGTATTTCTGGATCTTCCCGGTCGCCGTCTTCGGCAGCTCGTCGACGAAGCTGAACCATTGCGGCGTCTTGAAGTGGGCCATGTTGTCCCGCGCGAACTGCTTCATCGCGGCCTCGTCGGCCGTAGCGCCGGGCCGCAGCACGACGAAGGCGTGGGGCGCCTCGCCCCATTTCGGATGCGGCATGCCGACCACGGAGACTTCCTGCACCGCGGGATGCCGCAGCAAGACGCCTTCGACCTCGACGGAGGAGATGTTCTCGCCGCCGCTGATGATCACGTCCTTGAAGCGGTCGCGGATCTCGACGAAGCCGTCCGGGTGCACCACGGCGGCGTCCCCCGTGTGGAACCAGCCGTCGACGATCGCGCGGGCCGTGGCCTCGGGGTCGTTGAAGTAGCCTTTCATGACGACGTTGCCGCGCACGACGATCTCGCCGAGGCTGCGGCCGTCATGCGGCACGTCGACCCCGCCGTCACCGACCACCCGGATCTCCCCGGAGCCGACGAGTTCGACGCCCTGCCGCGCCTTGACGGTGCTAAGCTCGCCCCGGTCGAGGCTGCGATGGTCCGGCCATTCCTCGCAGACGAGGATGAGCGGCGAGGTCTCGGTCAGGCCGTAGACATGCGTGACCTGCCAGCCCAGCCCCTGTTCGACGCGCTCGATGGTGACGGCTGCGGGCGGCGCTCCCGCGGTGAGCAGGCGCACCGTCTGGCCCCGCGCCTTCGCGCGGGCTTCCTCCGGGGCGTTGGCGATGCCGATGAGCACCGTCGGGGCGGCGCAGAGCGTCGTCACCTTCTCGCGTCCGATCAGCTCGAAGATCGTCGCCGGATCCACCTTGCGCAGGCAGATATGGGAGGCGCCGCGCGCCGTGACGTTCCACACGAAGGTCCAGCCATTGGCGTGGAACATCGGGAGGGTCCACAGGTAGGCGTCGGCCGGCGACATGGGAAAGTGGACGAGCGTGTTCAGGACGTTCAGGGCGGCGTTGCGATGCGTGATCATCACGCCCTTTGGCATGGCCGTGGTGCCGCTCGTGTAGTTGATCGAGACGAGGTCGTCCTCGTCGATCTCGGCGGGCGCGTAGGCCGCGGGCGCGGCCGCCAGTTCCGCCTCGTAGTCCAGCCAGCCCTCCCGAGCGCCCTCGAAGGCGACGAAGTGCTCCACCCCGGTGAGTTCGCTGCGGATGGCGTCGACCGCGTCGAGGTAGTCGGCATGGACGCAGAGCACCCGCGCCCCGGAATGCTGGACGATGTAGGCGAAGTCGCGCGCCGTCAGGCGGTAGTTGATCGGTACCGTCACTGCGCCGATCTGCGGGATGGCGTAGAACGCCTCGAGCTGCGCGTGCGTGTTGGGCGCGATGGTCGCGACACGGTCGCCCGCCTTCACGCCGAGGCGCTGCAGGACCGCCGACCACCTGTCGCAGCGCTCGAGGAACGCGCCATAAGTCAGCCGCAGGTCGCCGTCCACCACGGCGAGACGCTCGGGATAAAGCCGTCGCGCCCGGCGCGCGAATTCGAGGGGGCTCAGGGGAACCTTCATGGGGGGCACCTTCGACTGGGATCGAGAGAACGGGATGGCGCGCTCAGGCGTCGAGCGTCCTGAGCTCGCGGCGCATGATCTTGCCCGTGCTGGTCTTGGGCAGGTCGGCCACGAACTGCACGGCCCTCGGGACCTTGTAGGCGGCGAGCTCCTGGCGGCAGAGCGCGAGGATGCCCTCCGCGTCGGGCGCCATGCCGGCCCTGAGCACGACGTAGGCCTTGGCGATCTCGCCCTTGAGCTCGTCGGGCTGGCCGCCCACCGCCACCATCGCGACCGAGGGATGCGCGGCGACGACGCGCTCGATCTCGGCCGGGAAGACCTTGAAGCCGGCAGTGTTGATCATGTCCTTCTTGCGGTCGACGATGAAGACCTGTCCGAGCTCGTCCATGCTGGCGAGGTCTCCCGTATGGAGCCAGCCGTCGGGCTCGATCGTGTCGCGGGTGGCCTGCTCATTGCCGAAATAGCCCAGCATGACGATGGGCCCCTTCATCATCAGCTCGCCCACCTCGCCGGGCGGCAGGGTGACGGCGGCGTCCGTGACCGACGCGATCCGGGCCTGGCAGAAGGGCAGCGCGATGCCGATCGAGCCGAGCGTGTGCGGCCCGTAGGCCGGGAAGGTGGTGCCGAGCCCGGCCAGCTCCGTCATGCCCCAGAGCTCGATGAGCGGGCAGCCGAAGCGGCGCTCCACCTCCTGCATCTTGGCGACCGGCATGGTCTGGCCGCCCACCGTGCAGCGTTGCAGGGAGGACAGGTCGAACCGGTCGAAGTCCGGCGAAGCCACCATGTACATGTACATGGTCGGCACGCCCTCGAACATCGTCGCCCGGTGGGCCTGGATGCTGCCGAGGATCTCCACGGCGTCGAAGCGCGGGTGGAGGACCAGCGTCAGCCCGTACATCATGGCGCCGTTGAACACGACGTTGCCGTAGACATGCGGGCAAGGCAGGGCGGAGACGACGACGTCCTCACGCGTCTTGCGATGCATCTGGGCGGCCATCGCCGCGTTCAGGATCACGGCCCTGTGCGATTGCATGGCGCCCTTGGGATGTCCGGTCGTGCCGGACGTGTAGGCGATCGTCGAGACATCGCCGGGGCGCATCGGGACCGGCTCGAACGCGATGCGGCCGCTGACGAGGTCCTCGAAAGGCACGGCGCCGGAGAGCGGTTCGGGCCCGAAGACGATCGCGATGAGTCCGGCCGCTTCGCCCGCCAGCACGGGCGCGACCTTGTCCCGGCTGCCGATCAGGACCTTGGCTCCGCAGTCACGGATGACGAAGGCCACCTCGGCCGGGGTCAGCATGACGTTGATGGGGTTGATCGTCGCGCCGGCCCTGAGCGCCCCGTAATAGCTGACCAGCCATTCCCAGGAGTTGGGGGCATAGAGGGTGACCCGGTCGCCGGGCGAGACGCCGAGCCTGACGAGGTTCGCGGCCAAGGCGGCCGCGAGCGCGTCGAGCTCGCGGAACGTGAACCGACGGTCCTGCGCGACGAGGGCGAGCTTGTCGCCGAAGGCCGCCGCCGCCGCAGGCAGCACCTGTCCCAGATGGTCCAGCATCGACTTCCCCCTCCCAAGCCGCGCAGTCGCCCTGCCCGCCGCTCGTGCGGGTTGCGCGGGATTTCCGACTTGTTGACTTGTGTCTGGCCACCCGAGGCTAGGCTAACCTGCCGGTTTAGGAAATGCTAAGGCAAAAGTCGGCGTCGGGAAGCCTTCAATATTGAAAATCGGTCATTTTTCAGTAGTCCCGCCGATAACCACAGTTCTCCTCGGGCCTCCAACGCATCTGGCCAAGCAATTCCGGTCACTCCGTGCGACGCGGCGCGGCGGCCTCACTCAGGCGGGTTTCCGTGCCCGTCCGCTGTGCAGGCCGTCGCGAGCATGACAGCCGGAGTGGTGCCGGCCGGGCACTTCAGGCCCGACGCCTGGGGCGTGCTGGCGGCGGACAGCAGCAGCGAAGCCAGCGTCCCGGCCAGCATCAGGCCGAGCGCGGCCTCGATGGCGACCCTGGTGGGCCGCGAGGGGATCCTGCGCCGGGGCAGGGCGCTCTCCAGGGCGTCCGCATCGACGGGCGGTTCGGCCATGTCGTCGTGCAGCGCGGGCGCAAGTCCCGGAAGGCCTTCCATCTCGCCCCGGTCGAGAGGCCGGCTTGGACGCAGGTGAACGACGTGGGGATATCGATGCGGCATGGCGATCCTCCCCGGTGCGCCGCAGGCGCAGCCCGTCACGGACTTCTGTTCCGGCAGGCCTGCTTGCGGCCGTTCGCACCGTCTCGCCGGGCGACCGCGACGCGTGGTCCATCGCCCGTGTTGCCTATGACGGCCGACCGCGGCGCCATGGCCGGGATCGACCGCGACCCCGATGCTGATCCCGTCTCCCGCGATACAGTGTGAAGTAGCTCACACGCGCGCAGTTTTGATGGCGACGGTCCGTCGGGAGACCTTCGACGGGCGGCGGGGGTGGCGGGCGGCGTGGGGACGATGCGTGCGCAAGCCGTCAGCCGCCGTGGCGCTCGAGGAATTCCTCGACGGGGAGACGCCGGAACTCGTCCACCGCTGCGCGCAGCCGCTCGTGATCCCAGTCCCACCAGGCGAGCGCCTGCAATCGCTCGCCGATCGTGTCAGGGAAGCGCCGCCGGATGACGCGCGCCGGCGTGCCGCCGACGATCGCGTATGGCGCCACGTCCTTCGTCACCACCGCTCCCGCCGCGACCACCGCCCCCGTGCCGATGCTGCGACCCGGCAGGATGATCGCCCCGTGCCCGATCCAGACGTCGTGGCCCAGGGTGACGGGCTGCGACCGACGCCAGTCGAAGAATGCCTCCTCGTCGGCCATGCCCTCGAAATAGGCCGAGGCCCGGTAGGTGAAATGCGCCTGTGCGGCGCGGTACATCGGGTGATTGCCGGGATTGATGCGGGTCATCGCCGCGATCGAGCAGAACTTGCCGATCGTGGCGTAGATGATTTCGCTGTCATGCACGACGTAGGAATAGTCCCCCATGCGCGTCTCCGTGACGCTGGTGCGGGCGCCGACCTCGGTGTAGCGCCCGAGCACGCTGTCGCGCACCACGGCGCTCGGATGGATGGTCGGTTCCGGACCGAGCCTGCTGGCCATGGACGTCTCCCTTTCGCAGGCCTGCGTGACATGGCCTCGTGACCCTTCCGTGACGGACGGGGGCCTCCGCCGCCGCCCGCTGTCACACAATCGTTGCGTCCAGCCTTTAGGCGACTCCGTGAACCACGGGGAGATTTTGCATGCTGGTGGTCGAGGGCCTGACGCGACGCTTCGGCGGCAAGAGCGCCGTCGACAACCTGAACCTCTCGCTGGAGCAGGGCAGCTTCGTCGGCATCATCGGCCGCTCCGGCGCCGGCAAGTCGACCTTCCTGCGCATGGTGAACCGGCTCGTCGATCCCTCGGCGGGGCGCATCAGCTATGCCGGGACCGACGTGACTGCCCTGAGGGGCAAGGCGCTGCGCGACTGGCGCGCCGACTGCGCCATGATCTTCCAGCAGTTCAACCTCGTCGGCCGCCTCGACGTGCTGACCAACGTTCTGCTCGGCCGCCTCAACAAGGTCTCGACCGTGAACTCGGTGCTGCGGCTGTGGAGCGTCGAGGACCGCGCGATGGCGCTCTCGGCGCTCGACATGCTGGACATCGCCAGCCTCGCCGCGCAGCGCGCCGACAGCCTCTCGGGCGGCCAGCAGCAGCGCGTCGCGATCGCCCGGGCTTTGGTTCAGGAGCCGAAGGTGATCCTCGCCGACGAGCCGATCGCCTCGCTCGACCCACGCAACACCAAGGTGGTGATGGACGCGCTGCTGCGCATCAACAAGCACTTCGGCATCACCGTCCTGTGCAACCTCCATTCGCTCGATCTCGCGCGCACCTATTGCGACCGGCTGGTCGGCATGTCCGCCGGCCGCCTCGTCTTCGACGGCGCTCCCGAGGCGCTGACCGACGGCGTCGCGCGCGACCTCTACGGGCTCGAGGCCGGCGACGTCATGGACCTGCCGGACCTGGCGCCTGCGCCCGCTCTGGGCGCCGTCGCCGCCGCCTAGTTGGCGGTCCCGCCCTTCCACCCGCATCCCGATAGCAACCGGAGACTTCCGATGATCACCCGTCGCCTGCTCGTCGCCCTCGGCGCCGTCGCCGCCCTCACGGCCCCCGCGGCCGCGCAGGACTGGAAGGCCAAGTATCCCGAGCTCACCTTCGCCATCGTCCCCGCCGAGAACGCCTCGGGCGTGCAGGATCGCTGGGGCCCCTTCCTGGCCTATCTCTCCAGGGAGATCGGCGTGCCGGTGAAGCTGCGCATCGCGCAGGACTATGCCGCGGTGATCGAAGGCCAGCGCGCCGGCAACATCCAGATCGCCAATTACGGCTCGGCCTCCTTCGCCCGCGCCCGCATGACCGGGGTGGACACCGAGGCCTTCGCCACCGACGTGAGCGGCAACGGCTCGAAGGGCTACTACTCGGTGTTCTACGTGCTCGCCAAGAGCCCCTACAAGAGCATCGAGGATCTCAAGGGCAGGAACCTCGGCCTCGTCGATCCCAACTCCACGTCCGGCAACAACGTGCCCCGCTTCGCGCTGGACCGGAAGGGCATCAACCCCGACCAGTATTTCGGCAAGGTCGTCTATGCCGGAAGCCACGAGAACGCCGTGCTCGCCCTCGCCCAGGGCCAGGTGGAGGTCGCCGCCAACCAGTGGACGACCGAGAAGGACAACACCGTCCAGCAGATGATCACCAAGGGCATGCTGAAGAACGCCGACGGTTCCCCCATGACGTACGAGGACTTCCGCATCATCGCGAAGTCCGAGGAGATCACCAACGGACCCTACACGGTGCTCGGCAGCTTGCCGGCCGACCTGAAGGCGGCCATTGCCAAGGCCTTCATGGAAGCGCCGCAGAAGGACAAGGCCGCCTTCGAGAAGCTCTCGGACGGCCAGCGCCCCGCCTTCGCGCCCATGACGACGAAGGACTACGACAGCTACATCGACCTCATCAGGTTCGTCGACAGCCTGCGCAAGAAGTCCTCTTGAGCGAGACGGTCCGGGACGGAGCGCGCAAGCGCTCCGTCGTCGCATGACCGCCTTCCTGTGGCAGACGCGGCGCTCCGCCCGAGCGGCCCGTGACGCGACACGAGCGCCGCGTCGCCGTCGCCCCGCACTCCCGAGCCGCGCCCTCCCCCGCCTTGCCTTGCCGCCCGACCTTGCCGATCTCCTGCAGAGGAACCCGTGGCCGCCATCCCCTCCCTGCCCGATGCGCAGATCTCGGCCCTGACGGGGGCCTATGACCGTGCGGTGGCGCAGAGGCGGCGCAGCACGCTCGTCGGCCTCATCGTCCTCGCCGCCTGCATCGCTCTCGCCGGCTGGATCGGCGAGGTGAGGCCGGGCGTCCTCTTCGCCAATATCGACAAGTTCACCAGCTACTTCGTGCGGATCGCCCATCTCGACAGCGGCCAGGTCGTGCTCGCCGACGTCGGCGAGTGGTTCTGGGGACTCAGGAAGTGGCTGAGGCTGATGGGCGAGACCCTGCTCATCGCCTATCTCGGCACCGTGCTGGGCGCCCTGGGCGCGTTCCTGGTCTGCTTCGACGCCTCCCGCAACATGGCCCGGGCCGGCTGGGGCCGGCTGCTGGCGAGGCGGTTTCTCGAGTTCTGCCGCACCGTGCCGGAACTCGTGTTCGCCCTGATCTTCGTGGTGGCCTGGGGCCTCGGCCCGCTGCCCGGCATCCTCGCGCTCGCGATCCACACGATGGGCGCCCTGGGCAAGCTCTTCTCCGAGGTGGTCGAGAACATCGACATGAAGCCCGTGGAGGGCGCCATCGCCTCGGGCGGCAACTGGGTGCAGGGCGTGCGCTTCGCGGTGTTGCCGCAGGTCCTCTCCAACTTCGCGAGCTATGGCCTGCTGCGCTTCGAGATCAATGTCCGCGGCGCCGCCGTGATGGGCTTCGTGGGCGCGGGCGGCATCGGGCAGGATCTCATCGAGGCCATCCGCAAGTTCTACTATTCGGACGTGAGCGCCATCCTCCTGCTCATCATCGTCACGGTCGCGCTCATCGACCTCGGGACGGAACGGATCCGGCATGCGCTGATCGGCATGGAGGAGCGGCGATGAGGGACGCTGTCCCGCCGGGAACGGGAGCCCCGTTCGACGACGATCTGCGCTCGATCGCGCGCACGAACCGGGCTGCGCTGGAGGCTCGCTTCCCGCAGGCCTTCCGGCCCGATCTCAAGGCGCGGGCGACGGTGACCGGGACGATCGTCGTCCTGCTCGCCGTCTTCCTGGGCGGCTTCTGCGTGCTCGATATCTCGTGGGAACGCGTGTTCAACGGCATGGGCAAGCTCGGCCAGTTCGTCGAGCTGATGGTCCCGCCCGCCTTCGGCACGATGGCGAAGCTGCAGGCCTATCTCTGGTCGCTGGCGGAGACGCTCGCCATCGCCTTCCTGGGCACGTTGCTGGCGGCGCTGCTGGCAGCGCCCTTCGGCTTCCTCGCGGCGCGCAACGTGGCGCCGAACTGGATCTTCCATTTCACCACACGGCGCTTCCTCGACACGGTGCGCAGCGTGGACACGCTGATCTGGGCGCTCATCTGGATCAACGTGGTGGGCCTGGGCCCCTTCGCCGGGATCCTCGCCATCATGAGCTCGGATTTCGGCTCCTTCGGCAAGCTCTTCTCGGAAGCCATCGAGGCTGCCGACCGCAAGGCTGTGGAAGGCGTGACCTCGACGGGCGGGGCGAAGGTGCATGCGGTCCGCTTCGGGCTGCTGCCGCAGGTGCTGCCGGTGATGGCCAGCCAGGTGCTCTACTTCTTCGAGTCGAACACCCGTTCCGCGACGATCATCGGCATCGTGGGGGCGGGGGGGATCGGCCAGTACCTCTACGAGCAGATCAAGGTGCTCGAATGGCAGCACGTGTCGTTCCTGGTGCTGCTCGTGCTGCTGGCGGTAGTCGTGATCGACGCGATTTCCGGCCGCCTGCGGATGGCCATCATCGGCCCGGCGGAGCCGCCTCGATAGACGCGCTCGGACGGCGCGCCTGGCACGGGCCGTCGCTTGCCGCGGCGCGCCGGTCGGCGCGGTGCCGCGCCGTTCATGCATGGCCGTCACGGGCCGGGCGGCGCGACCTCGATCGACCTGCGCCGGCGCTTCAGGATCGTCTTGACGTCGATCTTGCGCTTGATCGCGAGCCCGAGCGTCCTCGGCTCCGCCCGTGCGCCATCCAGGCCGCCCAGTCCGTAGGTCAGCACGCGAAGCCGGTCGACGACAGCCTGGCGGCTCGGCAGCCCGTCCAGCTCGGACGCCGCAAGCCGCTCGCCGATGCGCACGTCGATGGGCGTGCCCATGCGGTCATGCACCTCCTTGAAGAGGAGCGACAGGCGAAGGGTCTGGCTGACATGGCTGGCGATCTGGAAGAGCTGGCTATTCTGCCCGGCGAAATAGACCGGCAGGACCGGCGCCTGGTGGCGCTGGATGAGCTGCGCGATGAAGGGCTGCCAGGGCGCGTCGACGGCCGGGATGCGTCCCATGCGGTCAGGCGAGGTCGAGACGGCGCCGGCCGGGAAGACGACCACCACGCCGCCCGTCTCCAGGAGCTCGTGGGCCGAGCGGCGCGAAGCGAGGTTGGTGCGCCGGGCTTCCAGCGTGCCGGAGAAGTCGACCGGCAGCAGCCAGGGCCTCACTTCGGGAGCCTTGTAGAGCACGGCGTGGGTGAGGATGCGGAAATCCTCGCGCACGCGACGGACCAGCCAGCCGATGACGATGCCGTCGAGCACGCCGTAAGGATGGTTCGCCACCACGACCACGGGCCCGGTGGCCGGCAGCTCGCGGGCGAGCCTGTCAAGGTCCGCGTTGACGACGAGGCCCAGGCGGCGCACCGCGCCGCTCCAGAAGTCCTCGCGCGCGGCGCCGTTGCGCTGGTAGTCGCGGTAGAGCCTCGCGAGCTCCGGCTGGCCGGTCAGCACCTCGATGGTGCGCACCACGCCCCTCTGCAGGAGGGGCATGCTCGAATCCGAATAGCTGAACTGGGTCATCCTCGCCCCGCGACTCACGTGTCGGCAGCCCTGCGGCGGTTCGGCCAGAGCTATCGCCGCGATGCGACAAGGCGGTGACAGCGCCGTCGAGGCGTCGCCCATGGCGCCGGACGAGGGGCTGGCCCCGATGCCGACTTCACCTGCGCCTTGACTTTCGTGAATCGGTCCCGGCTTGCTGTCAGCCCGCCCGCCGAACCGCGCGTCCTTCCGGACCGGTGGAGGCTGCACGGGAGCGATCGTTCAAGAGGCCGTCCGCATGAGTTCGTCCACCGCCCCTCGCTTCGACGTGATCGTGTGCGGCAGCCTTCACCTCGACATCGTCGTGCGCTCGCCGGCCTTGCCTCGCCTCGACGAGACGGCGGTGGGCACGTCCTGGGCGCAGGTCTGCGGCGGCAAGGGCGGCAACCAGGCCGTCCACGCGGCGAGGGCCGAGGCCCGCACCGCCATGATCGGGCGCGTCGGGACCGACGCGTTCGGGGAGACGCTCGCGGGCCACCTTCGCAGCGCGGGCGTGGACACGAGCGCCGTCACGACGGACCCGGAGGCGGGCTCGGGGATGAGCGTCGCCATCGTGCAGGACGACGGCGACTACGGCGCCGTCATCGTGTCGGGCGCAAACCTGCGGCTTCCTCCCGCGGCCGCCGCCGCCGCCTGGGATGTCCTTGGCGGCGCGCGGGTGTTGGTGCTCCAGAACGAGGTTCCCGACGCGGTGAACGTCGCGGCCGCGCAGGCCGCGCGGGCCCGCGGCGCCGCAGTGGTCCTGAACGGCGCGCCGGCGCGCGCCATGCCGGAGGCTCTCGCGAGCCTCGTCGACATCCTCGTGGTGAACCGGATCGAGGCGGAGATGCTGGGCGCCGGGCCGGTCGCCGACCTGGACGCCGCCTGTGACGCAGCCAGGCTGCTCGCGCGCCCGGGCCGCTGCGTCGTGGTGACCCTGGGGGGCGAGGGCCTGGTCGCCGCCCCCGCCTCCGGCGAACCGGTCGCCATCGCCGCGATTCCCGTCGAGACGGTCGTGTCCACGCACGGCGCCGGCGATTGCTTCGTCGGGGCGCTCGCGGCCGCGCTCGCGAGGGGGAGCGACCTGGAAGGCGGCTGCCGCCTCGCCAACGCCGCGGCGGCGGCGCATGTCGGGGCGAAGGACAGGCACTGAGCGCCGCATAGTTCACGACGTTTTTCCAATCCGTGAAAATCTGTACAGTGTCGCCGCCGTGTGGACGTGATCGTCCGCACGGTCCGGCTGGAGGTTTCGTCGACATGTCCTCGCCAAAGGGGCGCTATGCCGCGCGGCTCAACTCGTTCCGCGGCCCGACCGCACGGGGCACGCTCGACCTGCTCGACCGGGCCGCGCAGGCGCGCGGACTGAACGAGGTCGATCTCAACTTCCCCGATCATCTCGACAAGCTGGATCTCGTGCAGGTGCGCGAACGGCTCGCGGCCAACGGGCTCGGCCTGAACGGGTTCGCCATGCGTTATTATGGCGAGCCGGGCTTCAAGCTCGGCGCCTTCACCAACCCCGATCCCGTCCTGCGCCGCAAGGCCATCGACCTGACCAAGCGCGGCATCGACGCGATGCGCGACCTCGGCGGATCGCTCATGACCTTGTGGATGGGGCAGGACGGCTTCGACTATTCCTTCCAGGCCGACTATGCGCGGCTGTGGGACCACACCGTCGCCGCCATCGCCGAAGTCGCCGACCATGACCCGGCGGTCGACGTCAGCATCGAGTACAAGCCCAACGAGCCCCGCGCCTTCAGCCTCATGCCGGACATGGGCACGACCCTGCTCGCCATCCGCGAGGTCGGCCGATCCAACCTCGGCGTCACGCTGGACTTCGCGCACGTGCTCTATGCCGACGAGATGCCGGCCCATGTGGCCGCCCTCGCCGCGCGCCATTCCCGCCTGCTGGGCGTCCATCTCAATGACGGCTACGGCAAGCGCGACGACGGGCTGATGGTCGGCGCTGTGCACCCGGTCCAGACCGTCGAACTCCTCTACACGCTGGACGGCATGGGCTACGACCGCCCGCTCTATTTCGACACGTTCCCCGATGCGACCGGCCTCGATCCCGTCGCGGAGTGCGAGGCCAACATCGCCACGGTGGAGCGCCTGCGGAAGGTGGTCGAGCGCCTGCGGCGCGACAACGGCCTCGCCGCGGCCATCGCGGCGCAGGACGCGGTGGCGAGCGCCGCCCTGGTGCGCGCCGCGCTCTACGGGTGACGGCTCGCCCCGTCGCTGGCGCGAACGTCGCGGCGACGCTAGCGTCCGGCCAGAAGCGTCTCGACCTCGACCCGCGTGGGCATGGACGGCGCGGTGCCCGGACGCGTCACGGAGATGCCCGCGACGGCGCAGCCGAACCGCGCGGCCTCGAGCGGGTCCAGGCCCGCGGCGAGCGCGGCGGCGAAGCCGCCGTTGAAGGCGTCCCCGGCGCCCGCCGTCTCCACCACGGGGCCGGCATTGAAGGCAGGCACGAGAACCGAGCGGTCGCGGGCGTGAAACAGCGCGCCCTTCTCGCCGAGCGTCAGCAGGGCCACGCCGACGCCGCGGGCGAGGAGCCGGTCGCCCGCCGCCCGGGCCTCCTCGACGCTGGTGACGGGCAATCCCGTCAGGGCCGCCGCTTCGCTTTCATTGGGGGTCATGTAGTCGACGAGCGCGCAGAGCCCGTCCGGAACGGGAGCCGCCGGCGCCGGGTTGAACACGGTCGTCACGCCCGCCTCGCGGGCGATGGCGAGGCCGCGCAGGGCGACCTCCACCGGTTGCTCGAGCTGCGTGACGAAGACACGGGAGCCGCGGATGGCGTCGGCCGCGCGGTCCACGTCGGCCGCGGACAGGCCGCCCGCCGCGCCGGGCACGACGATGATCGCGTTGTCGCCCGTGCGGTCGTTCACGTAGATGAAGGCCGCGCCCGTCGGCTCGCTTCCCGCCTGTTCCGCACGGGCCACGATCCCCTCCCGCGCCCAGGTCGCGAGCGCGATGTCGCCGAAGGAATCGCGGCCGAGCCGGGTGACGAAGGTCACCTCCGCGCCCGCCCGCGCCGCCGCCACGGCCTGGTTGGAACCCTTGCCGCCCGGCCCCATGGCGAAGCCGGAGCCGATCAGGGTCTCGCCGACCGCAGGCATCCGCCCGGCCCGGAAGGCGAGGTCCGCCACGAAGATTCCCAGGATGCAGACGCCGCGCCCCGCCATCGCCACGCCCTCACGCCGCGGGGGGCGGGACGACGCCCTTCTTGAAGATGAAGCAGCCATAGAAGCGGCGCTCGCCCGTCGCGATCACGCAATAGGCCTTCTTGGCGCGCTCGTAGAAGGCCATCCGTTCGACCGAGCCGAGCTGCGAGGGGTGCACGGAGCGGTCGATCTCGGCCTGCACTTCCTTCTGCACCGGCAGGATCTCCTTGGGATTGCCGACCACCTCCATGCGCGCGGCAGGCTCGTCCACGAACGTGTCGAGCGGCATGACCGAGAGGATGGCGCGTGCGGCCTCCGCGGAGGTGTTCGCGCCGATCCGCAGCAACTCGCCGAAGGCGGTCTGGCGCGCCACAGAGTCGGCGGGGAAATTGGTGTCCACGAGCACGAGCTCGTCGCCATGGCCCATGGCCCTGAGCGCGTAGAGCACATCGGCGGTGAGCAGCGGGTCGATGTTCAGAAGCATGGTGTCCTCCCCGGTAAAGGCGCCGGCTGCGCCGGTCGCCTGCAGTGAAAGCTAGGTCGCAAGGCCGTGCATGAGATCGCCGGTGCGCGCATAGAGCTCCCGGAATACGATCTCCTGCCGTCTGTAAAGGTCACGCCGCGCCGGGTCCGGCCGGATCTCCCGCGTCACGGGATTCCAGCGCTCGATGTCGTCGAGGCTCGCGAGTCCCACGCCGATGGCGGCGAGGAAGGCGTCGCCGTAGCTGGCGCCCACCGTCGTCTCGCGGACGACCTGCGCGAGGCCGGCAATGTCCGAGGTCGCCTGCGACCAGACGGCGTTGCGCGTCCCGCCGCCCACGGCATAGGCGAAACGAGGCGGGTGGCCGCTCTCGGCGAGGGCCTCCAGCGCATGGTTGGTGCCGAAGGCGATGCCCTCGAAGAGCGCCCGCGCGATATCGGCGCGCTCATGCGCCAGCGTGAGCCCGAACAGGACCCCCCTGGCGCGGGAGTCGTGGATCGGCGTGCGCTCGCCCGAGAAATAGGGCAGCAGCACCAGGCCCCTGGCGCCCGGCGGCGACTGTGCGGCCTCGGCCGCCAGAGCGGGGATCGCCGCCTCGGGTGGCAGGTCGCGGGCGAGCTGGTCGCGGAACCAGTGGGTCAGCGTTCCGCTCGTCGCCAGCCCCGCCATGGAGGCATGCCAGCCGGGGAAGAGCCAGGGTGCGTACCAGAGCCGCGGGTCCTTCACGCGCTCGGGCGTGACCAGGATCATGAAGATCGTCGAGCCGTACATGATCATCAGGTCGCCCGGCGCGCGAACGCCGACGCTGAGCGCCTCCGCCGCCGCGTCGATCGTGCCGACGATCACGGGGGTGCCTTCGGCCAGACCCGTCTCGGCGGCCGCGCGCGCCGAGACCCGTCCCGCCACGTCCGTCGTCCAGCCGAGCTCCGGAAGCCGGTCGAGCGGCACGATGTCCGGGGCGAGGTGGTCCGTCCAACGCTGCTCGTCCACCCGGTAGAGCGGCCCGCAGCTCGCGGCCGAGTAGTGATCGACGATCCAGCGGCCGGTCAGCCTGTGCACGATCCAGGGCGTGGCGCCGACGATGCGATGGGCCGCGGCGTAGATCTCCGGCCGGTTGCGCTTGAGCCAGAGGATCTTGGGCCCGACCGACTGGCTCGTCAGGGCGTTGCCGCAATCGGCAAGCACGCGGCCGGCGCCGATCCGCGCGTCGAGTTCGTCGATCTCGGCCTGGGCGCGGCCATCGACTCCGTAGAGCACGGCGTTCATCAGCGGTTCGCCGGCTGCGTCCACCGGCAGCATGCAGGGGCCGATGGCGCTCGTCCCGACCGCAGCGACGTCGGCCGGCCGCACCCCGCTCCTCGCCAGAAGCTCCTGCGTGATGCCGACGACGGCGTCCCACCAGTCCTCGCGGGGACGGTGCTCGGCCCAGCCGGGCCGGGGCACCAGCATCGTGTGCTGGCGTTCGGCGCTCGCAACGAGCCGCCCGTCGCGATCCACCAGCACGCCTTTCGAGGCGTAGGTGCCGATGTCGATCCCCAGCGTGCAGGGCGCGCCGGCGCTCATGGCTGCGGCCTGTCCCGGTCGAGCGAGAAGCCGGGCCCGATCCGCGTCAGCCCCGCGACGAGCAGGCGCGCGAGGCCGACGAGGTCGGCGACGTCGCACACCTCCAGCGAGGAGTGCGTGTAGCGGCAGGGAAAGCCGAGGTCGATCGCGGCGACGCCTGCGTGCAGCAACTGCACATAGGACGAATCCGTGAGGGCGCCGACATGGGCGCTGCGCTGCAGGGGCAGGCCTTCGGCGGCGGCCGCCGCCTCGAAGAGCCGCACGAGCGCGGGATGCGGGATCGTGCCGTTCAGCGTGCCGCGCCCGTGGAAGCTGTAGAGGCTCATCCCCGGCCCGCCGCCCAGCCGCACGTCGCCGCGCTGGGCCATGTCGGGCGTGTCGGTGGCGAGGATCAGGTCGAGCTGGATGGCGACGTCCGGCGCGAGCGCCTGTCCGGCGGTCACGGCGCCGCGCAGGTTGAACTCCTCCTGCACGGAGAAGACCAGATGCACAGTGGGCCTCGCGCCCGCGCCCTTGAGCGCGCGCGCCACCTCGATCATCACGGCGCAGGCCGCGCGGTCGTCGACGGAGGTCCCCGCCATGCGGTCTCCGGCGAGGTCGAGCGCCCGGGGCAGGTAGACGACCGGCGTTCCCACGTCGATCCCTGCGGCGCGAACGGCCTCGGCGCTGTCGAAGCCGGCGTCGAGCAGCAAGTCCTGGTAGGGGATGACGCGATATTTCTCGTCCTGGCCGGTGGCGTGGTGGCTCTTGTGCGTCACGATTCCCGGGACGTCGCGGCCCTCCCCGACGCAGAACAGGACGGCTTGGGACGGCAGCGCCCGCTCGGGCACCCCGCCCAGCCGCTCGACCCGGACCAGTCCGTTCGGCTCGACCTTGCGCACGACGAGGCCGAGCTGGTCCATGTGCGCGAAGAGCATGACGGAGGGGCGGTCCGGTTCGCCCGGCATCGTCGCGATGAGGTTGCCCAGCCGGTCCGAGCGCGATTCGATCCCGAGCCCCGCGAGGTCGGCGGCGAGGCGGCGGCGGACGCGATCCTCATGGCCGCTCAGCCCCGGGATCAGCATCAGTTCGCGCAGGTGCGCGCGAAGGCGCGCCTTGAGGTCCTCCGCCACCGCTCAGCCTCCGCGCGCCGCGCGGGCCAGCCGCATGAACTCGGCCGCGCGCCCTGGGTCGACGGCGTTCCAGGTATGGCCGTCCACCTTGAGCGAGGAGCCGACGATGCAGCCGTCCGCGACGCGCATCACCTCGGCCACCGTGGCATGCTTGACGCCGGTATTGGCGAGGACCGGCGTGTCGGGCAGGGCCCGCTTCACCGCCTCGAGATCGCTCATGGCCGCGGCTTCGCCGGTGATCGCGCCGGAGACGAGGACGGCGTCGGGGATGCTCGAGAACACGGCGCTGCGTGCGCGGTCCGCGAGCGGCCTCTGGTCGAGCGACCAGGCGAACTCGGCGGAGACGTTGTAGAGCATGGCAAGGTCCGGCCGGCCGAGCCGGTTGCGGTAGCGCATCGCGGCGCCGGCATCGGGCGTCCAGGGGCCCATGTCCGAGGCGTAGGTCCCGGTGAAGATCTCGCGCACGAAATCCGCGCCCGTCGCCGCCGCGAGCGCCACGGTGCTGGCGGGATCCCAGAGGACGTTGACGCCGAAGGGCACGCTGATCTCCGGGCGCAGCCGGCCGATCAGCGCCGCCATCGTGGCGGTCGAGGCCGTATCGACCTTGAACTCGTAGGGGCGGTCATTCTCGTTGCCGAACATCACGGCGTCGAACCCGGCCGCCTGCAGGGCGAGGAGGTCCTTTCTCGCGCCCTCCAGCAGCCCGTCCAGTCCCGCTTCGGCGTCGTAGAGGGGCGCGCCCGGGAGCGCCCCGAAATGCACCATGGCGATCACGGGCTTCACGGTTCCGAAGATTCTCTTGAAATTGGACGGCCCTGCCACCTGTCGCCTCCTGCCTCCGCCGGTTCTTTGCGACCGGCTCCGCGCGGCTTTCCCTGCATGTCCCATTGAACATGACCGGCCGGCCGGCGTCCATGCGGCAGGCGATGGGCCGGAGCACGGATCGCCGCGATGGAACTGGGCTCGAACCGGCGACTCTCTTGCGCCCCCGAGAGGTGCGCCGCATACTCCCCCTACTTTCGTCGAGCGTGCGACCGGCTGGGCGCGGAGACTGGACGGGCGGGAGCGGAATTCACGCGAACGGCGCCAGTCGTGATGCCGGGCCCGATGGACGAGCTTCCTCCCATTCGCCGCGACCCTCCCTGGAGAGCGTACGAGCGAAAGACGACCAGAACAGACGATCGGGAGGACTTCACGTGAAGATCAGCGATTACGAGCGGCTGGTTGCGCTTTCAGCCAACCGCCGCGACATCCTCAAGGGCGCCGCCTCCACGGCCGCCATCGCGGCCCTCGCCGGCACGAGCGTGCTCGGCAGCGCCAAGCCCGTCTCAGCGCAGGACGCGGCGCTGCGCAAGGCCATCCTGCAGATCCCCGGCGTGGGCAAGGGGTCGCCCACGGACGCCGACTGGCAGAAGGTCGGCGAGATGTGCCTCGGCCCGACAAAGGCCAACGTGCAGCCCGGCGAGTTCAAGGGCGTCGAGCTGAGCTTCATGGGGCTCAACAACCAGAACCTGCACAACCTCCTGTTCCGTGGCTTCCTGAAGCCGTGGGAGGCCTATACCGGCGCCAAGATCAACTGGATCGACCTTGCCCAGGCCGACTACAACGCACGCCTGCAGCAGTCCATCGCCACCAAGACCGTCGACTTCGACATACTGGAGATGGGCGCTCCCTTCGAGGGCGACGTCTGCGGCCGCGGCATGGCCTCGGTGATGCCCGACTGGGTCAAGAAGCAGATCGACAACGACGACTATTCGGACTACCTCAAGCCGCCCGTCGGCACCTGGGACGGCAAGTTCTACCGCATCACCATTGACGGCGACTGCCACAACTTCAACTATCGGACCGACATCTTCAAGGATCCGGACCTCGCCAAGGCCTGGAAGGCCGAGGGGCACCAGGGCGAGTGGGCCGTGCCGCGCACCTGGCAGAAGGTCAACGAGGTCACGAAGTTCCTGAAGGGCAAGAAGTTCAAGGGCCAGCCCGTCTACGGCTATCTCGACGCGCCGAAGGGCTGGGGCGGCTTCGGCTTCTACTTCCTCGAGGACCGCGCCACCGCCTACGCCAAGCATCCCGACGACAAGGCGTGGCTCTTCGACGTCGACACGATGAAGCCCCGCGTCAACAATCCGGCCTGGGTCCGCGCGATCCAGGACGTCATCGACACGTTGCCCTCGCAGCCGGCGGACCAGCTCAACGCCGATCCGGGCACGACGGCCTTCCAGCAATTCCTCGCCGGCACGGGCTCGATGCTCAGCTGGTGGGGCGACGTGGGCTCCATGGCCAATACGAGCGACACGTCGGTCATCGGCAACGACGTTGCCTTCGACATCCTGCCCGGCTCCGACGACGTCTACAACGCCAAGACCGGCAAGTGGGACAAGCTCGCCAGCGGGCCGAACTTCGCGCCCAACTGCGCCTATATCGGCTGGGGCATCTACGTGATGGCCCGCGTCGACAGCGACAGCAAGAAGCAGAAGGCCGCCTGGAGCGCCGCCGCCCATATCGGCGGCAAGGACATCTCGCTGTGGACCGTGATGTATCCCTCGGGATTCCAGGTCCACCGCAACAGCCACTCCAACATCGCGGAGTGGGTGGATGCCGGCTACAACAAGGACTACATCACCTCCTACCTGAACTCGCAGTTCGGCACGTACAACCACCCGAACCGGGCAGTCGAGCCGCGCATCCCCGGCATCTTCCAGTATTACAGCGTCGCCGAGGACGAACTCGCGAAGATCTTCGCGGGCAAGCTCACGGCGCAGCAGGGCGCCGACAACATCGCCGCCGCCTGGGAGAAGCTCACCGACCAGATCGGACGCGAGAGCCAGATCAAGCTCTACAAGTCCTCGCTGGGCGTGTAGGGGCCCGGTCCTTACCTTGAGCGTTCCGCGGCCGGTGGCGAGACCGTCACCGGCCGCATCCATCGATCCAACGCGTCAACCGGGTGCCCATGGCCGATTCCCCCTCGATCTCAGGGACCGGGCAGGTCGTTCTCGCCGGCATCTCCGAGAGCCGCCGCCGCACGGGAGACCTGCTCATTTCCGGCGCGACGGCGATGCTCGCCGTCGTGGTGCTCGTCCAGGTCCTCGACGCCGCCGGGCTCGTGGGCCTGGGCCTGGAGAACTGGAGGCCCGTCCTCTACGCCGTCGTCGCCTGGGCCGTTGCGCTGTGCGCCGGCATCGTCCTGAAGCGCGGCGAGGCGGGGACGCAGACACTCTTCGTGCTGCCCGCCTTCCTGTTCACCGTGGCCATGGTGATCTTCCCGACCTTCTTCGGGCTCTACATCGCCTTCACGGACTGGAACCTGAGCTCCGTCACCGGCCGCAGGTTCAACGGGCTCGACAATCTCCGCGCGCTGTTCGCCGACGCCTTCTACTGGAACGCGCTCGGCAACATGGTCTTCTACGTCGCGGCGGTGCTGGTGCAATACGCGATCGCGTTCGGTCTCGCGATGATGCTCAACGCCGACATCCGGGCGCGCAAGTTCTTCCGGGTGAGCTTCCTGCTGCCCTTCATGCTGAGCCCGGTCGCGGTGAGCTGGATGATCGGCAAGTCGCTGATGGAGTACCGCTTCGGCCCGGCCGCGACGCTCGCCCGTCACCTCGGCTGGGACAACCCCGCCTTCTTCGTGAACCCGTGGTCGGCGCGCATCTGCATCGCCGCGCTCGACGCCTGGGTCTGGACGCCCTTCATGATCATCCTGCTGCTCGCGGGCCTGCAGTCCCTGCCCAAGGAGCTGCAGGAGGCGGCGAAGGTGGACGGCGCTACGGCGTGGCAGTCCTTCACCCGCGTCACCTTCCCGCTGATGCTGCCCGTCAGCGTCACGGCGATCCTGCTGCGCGTCATCTTTCAGCTGAAGCTCGCCGACATCGTCATCAACGTCACCTCCGGCGGGCCCGGCGGCGCGACGGACACGGTGTCGAGCTTCATCTTCCGCGAGTATCGCGACCGCTCGAACGTCGGCTACGGCACGATGCTGGCCGAGTTCTACCTCATCCTCATCATCATCGTCCTCATGGTCCTGATCAGCCTGTCCAACCGCTTCATCCGCAAGGTGAACGGATGAGCGCCCTGCGCGACGCCGCCGCGGCGAGGCCCCTGCGCGCCCGGGACGTGGCGCCGGAACGCGCGCTGCCCGACCCGATGACGCGCACCAAGCGGATCGTGCTGCGCACGCTGCTCTACGGCGGGCTGCTGCTGTGGACCTTCATTGCCCTGTTTCCGATCTACTGGACGGTGACGACGTCCTTCAAGACGGCGGTGAGCGTCACGCAGGGGCACCTCATCCCCTGGGTCGATTTCCAGCCGGACTGGAGAGGCTGGCGCTCGCTCGGGCTCTCTCCGGACGCGCTCGGGCAGATCTCGACGGCGCGCGAGGAGTTCCTCAAGCGCTTCGGCAACAGCGTCATCGCCTCCGTGGGCGCCTCGCTGCTCGCCATCCTGATCGGCGCGCCGGCCGCCTACGGCCTCAGCCGCTTCCAGTATCGCTGGGGGCCGTGGCGCAACAAGGACATCTCGTTCTTCTTCCTGTCGCAGCTCATCCTGCCGCCCGTCGTGCTGGCCATGCCGATCCTGGTGCTCTACCGGCAGCTCGCCCTGCTCGACTCGCTCGTCGGCCTCATCATGCTCTACACGCTGATGGTGCTGCCGATCGTCATCTGGATCACGCGGGACCAGTTCGATTCCATTCCGGACGAGCTGGAGCAGGCCGCCCTGGTGGATGGCTGCTCGTCCTGGGGGGCCTTCCTGCGGGTGATCCTGCCGATCGCCCTGCCGGGCATCGTGGCCGCCTTCATCCTGTCGATCATCCTGTGCTGGAACGAGTATTTCTTCGCCGCCCTGCTCACGAGCACCAACGCGAAGACCTTGCCCGTGATGGTCGCGAGCCAGACGGGCTCGCAGGGCATCAACTGGTGGAGCATGGCGGCCCTGGCCACCGCGGCCATCGCCCCGCTGGTCTTCATCGGGGTCTTCCTCGAGCGCTACATCATCAAGGGATTGACGGCCGGCTCGCTCAAGGGGTGAGGCCGCCCGGCTCGGGACGCACCGCGGCCAAGACGTCTTGTGCTTCGCGCCGGGGAGGACGAAGCTCCGGGTCCGGACAGGGAGGTTGGGAATGGCGACACGCGACGCGACGGGGGCGACGACCGAGGCGGGCGGCAGAGACCCCCGGCTGCCCTATCTCGCCGCGCTCGAGCGCAAGGCGCTGTGGCTCGCCACCTGGATCATCCACCACGCCAACCACGTCCGGCCCAATGACGACGGCCTGAAGGTCGGCGGACACCAGGCCTCGACCGCCTCGCTCAACACGATCCTCACCGCCCTCTACGGCGCCGTGCTGCGGCCGGAGGACCGGGTCGCCGTGAAGCCTCATGCCTCGCCCTCCTATCACGCGCTGCAATATGTCTTCGGCCGGCAGACCCGCGAGAAACTGGAGGACTTCCGGGCCTGGAAGGGCGCGCAGTCCTATCCTTCCCGCACCAAGGACGTGGACGACGTGGACTTCTCCACGGGCTCGGTGGGCCTCGGCGTGGCCCAGACGCTGTTCTCCTCGCTGGTGCAGGACTACGTGAAAGCCAAGGGCTGGGCCAAGGACAGGCCGGCCGGCAAGATGGTCGCGCTGGTCGGCGACGCCGAGATGGACGAGGGCAACATCTACGAGGCCCTGATCGACGGCTGGAAGCACGACGTCCGCAACACGTGGTGGGTGGTGGACTACAACCGCCAGAGCCTCGACGCGGTGGTGCGCGAAGGCCTCTGGGCGATCTTCGACACCATGTTCCGCAACTTCGGCTGGGACGTCGTGATCGTGAAGCACGGCTCGCTCCAGCAGGCCGCCTTCGCCGAGCCGGGCGGCGAGCGCCTGCGCGAATGGATCGACCAGTGCCCCAACCAGGTCTACGCGGCGCTCTGCTTCCAGGGCGGCGCGGCCTGGCGAAAGCGGCTGATGGACGACCTCGGCGACCAGGGCCCGGTGACGGCGCTCATCGAGAAGCGCAGCGACGCCGAACTCGCGGCGCTCATGACCAACCTCGGCGGCCACGACATGGGCTGCCTCGTCGAGGCCTTCGAGAAGGCGCGCGAGCACGACCGGCCCACCTGCTTCATCTGCTACACGGTGAAGGGGATGCACCTGCCGCTGCAGGGCCACAAGGACAACCACGCGGGCCTGCTCACGCCCACCCAGCTCGACGGCTTCCGCGCCGCGCAGGGCGTGCGGCCCGGCCATGAATGGGATCCGCTTGAGGGCCTCGGCATGCCCGAGGCGGAGTTCCGGGACTTCCTCTCGCGCATCCCCTTCCTGCAGGCGAAGACGCGGCAGCTCAGGGGCGCGCGCATTCCCGTGCCGGCGACGCTCGGCTTCACGCCGCAACCCACGATGTCGACGCAGCAGGGCTTCGGCCTGGTGATGCACGACCTCGCGCGCTCCGACGCGCCGCTCGCCGACCGCATCGTCACGACCTCGCCCGACGTGACGGTGTCGACCAATCTCGGCGCCTGGGTGAACCGGCGCGGCCTGTTCGCCAAGGCGGACATGGCCGACATCTTCAAGCGCGAGCGCATCCCCTCGACCTATAATTGGGACTTCTCCCCGAAGGGCCAGCACATGGAGCTCGGCATCGCCGAGATGAACCTCTTCATCATGCTCTCCGCGCTCGGCCTGTCGCACGCCATCAACGGCGAGCGGCTGATCCCGGTGGGCACACTCTATGATCCCTTCATCTATCGCGGCGCCGACGCGCTGAACTACGCCTGCTACCAGAACGCCCGCTTCCTGCTCGTGGCGACGCCGTCGGGCATCTCGCTGGCGGGGGAGGGCGGAGCGCACCAGTCCATCGGAACGCCGCTGGTGGGCCTGGCGCAGGACGGCCTGGCCTCGTTCGAGCCGGCCTTCGTCGACGAACTCGCCGTGATCATGCGATGGGCTTTCGACTACCTGCAGCGGGAGGGCGAGGCGGAACCGGACGCCGAGGGCTGGACGCGCGACTCCTCCGGCGGCTCGGTCTACCTGCGCCTCTCCACGCGCTCGATCCCGCAACCGGTGCGCAAGATCGACGAGGCGCTTGCGCGCGACATCGTGGACGGCGCCTACTGGCTGCGCCGGCCCGGCCCGAACTGCCAGCTGGTCGTGGCCTACCAGGGCACGGTCGCGACCGAGGCGCTGGAGGCCGTCGGCCTCCTGGCAGAGAGCCGCCGCGACGTCGGCCTCCTGGCCATCACCTCGGCCGACCGGCTCAACGCCGGCTGGACCGCCGCGAGCCGCGAGCGGGAGAACGGCGACGCCGAGGCCCTGTCGCATGTCGAGCGACTGCTCGACGAGGTGCCGCGCGATGCCGCCCTGATCACGGTCGTCGACGGCCATCCCCTCACGCTGGGCTGGCTCGGCTCCGTCTATGGCCACCGCATGCGCTCGCTGGGCGTCGAGCATTTCGGCCAGACGGGCACGCTGAAGGACCTCTACCGCCACTACGGAATCGACGCGCACGCCATCATGAAGGCGGCGGCCGCGCTCGCTCCGGGCCGGCCCATCCGCCACGTCCGCGCGGCCCAGTAGCCGCCGGTTCCCGCGCCCCGGCTCCTGCCGGGCGGGATCAGGTCGATCCCGCCTCGCCGTAGATGCGTGCGGCGAAATTCCGCGCGGGATTGGCGGGCCGCAGCGGATGCGCGATCGGCAGGGGGACGATGGGGGTCGTGCGCACGGCATGGCGCACGTCGCTCGGCGTCGCGCCGAAGACCGAGCGGAAGGCGCGGGAGAACTCGGCCGGCTCGGGGAAGCCGTGCGCCTCGGCGATGGCGCCGATCGACAGGTGCGCGGAGGCGGGGTCCGTCAGCGCCGCGTGGGCGAGGCCCAGCCTGACGTGCCGCAC
Source organism: Alsobacter sp. (assembly GCA_046349155.1). Lineage (GTDB taxonomy): Bacteria > Pseudomonadota > Alphaproteobacteria > Rhizobiales > Beijerinckiaceae > Alsobacter. The sequence continues at coordinate 83,978 of JAXMCW010000001.1, forward strand.
GTAGCGTGCGACGCCGCCCTCCGGCTCGAAGAGGCGATAGAGCGCGGAGCGGGACAGGCCGGCCGCGGCCGCGAGCTGGGCCGGCTTCAGCCGCACCGAGCCGATGTTGCGGAGTATGGCGCGGCGCACGCGTTCCTTGGCAAGGCCGGCCGCGGTCTCGGGGCCCAGGGTCCGGGCCTGATCCGCGCCGACCACCGGCAGGCAGGCGCCGATGGCGGCATGCACGGCGGCGGCGATGGTGGAGAGCTCGTCGGGCTGGGCGATGGCCACGCGGGCCGGCAGGGCGAGCAGAAGGTCCGCCAGCAGGCCCGCCGCGGCGCCCTTCAGCAGCCCCGGCGGCTGCGAGGCCAGCGTGGTCGAGAGGCGCAGGTCGAGGTCGCGCGGGATGCAGAGAGAGACCCAGGCGACATCGTCCCAGTCCACCACCCAGGTCTCGTGCATGGAGAACAGCACGAGATCGCCCGGCTGCGTCGTCACCTCGAAGCCGGGATGGCGCAGCACGCCGCGCCCGCGCCGCAGGACGCGGAGCACCCAATGATCGAGCTGGTCGCGGCGGGAGCGCTGGGCGTCGCGCGTGAAGCGCGCCTTGGTCACGGAGGTCTCGCTCAGCACCAGCCCGCCCCCGAGCATCCAGTTTTCGCAGCGCACCCCCGGTTGCCCCCCGACGTCGGGGAGCACCGAGATCGCGTTCAGGGAGCCGAAGGCAGCGTTCCACGCCTCGAGGCGGCTCGCCGCGGGAACGGTGTCCGTGCTGAAATAGAGCGAGCGGTTGGCTGCTTCAGGGGTCGACGGCCGGGGCTTCGGCATGCACCTCGTCCTGTGGATGGGCGAGCCGCCGGGAAGCCGGGCGCCGCCCATGCGGCGACCTCCTGGAGGCCGAGCCATGAGTATCATAAGTCATGGCCAGCGACAAAATCTCAGGTTGTACAATCAACTTCGCCCATTACAGGAGCCATGCAAGCAGGCCGCCCGCGAGGCCGAGCATCAGGGCGCCGGCCACCGGCCATCGGGTCACGAACCCGTCGAGGCCGGACGACAGGGATCGCGCGGCCCTGCCGAGGCGGGCGGCCAGGGGCTCCGCGAGAACCACGACGTCGCCTTCGGGAACGGGCGGCAGGCGTCGGCCCCAGCGCCTGATGCCCCAGAGCGCGGCCGCGCCCAGCAGGACGGGGAGGAGGGCGTCGAGGATCTTGGACGGCGCGAGGCTCGACCACGGCGCAAGGCCCTCGCCCCCCAGCACCGCCCAGGGTGCGAGGACGCTGAGCGCAGCCACGGACAACCATGCGGCGAGCAGCCCCCCCGGCACGGGCCGGCGCGGCGCGGTTCCCGCCTGAGGCGCCAGGCGCAGGGTGAAATGCAGCATCAGCGCCGCGCTGCCCGCCGAGGAGAGCGCGAGGAGGGCCGTCACGGCGTCGCTCCCGGCCAGCGGCTTCAGCACGGCCTTGGCGATGCTTCCGCCGGTCAAGGGCAGGCCGGCCATGCCCAGCGCCAGGAAAGCCGTGGCGAGCAGGAACGGGCGTCGTCCCGCCAGTCCCACCAGGGGCGCCAGGCCCACCGCCATGAAGAGCGCGCCCTTGGCGAGCATGTGGTGCAGGGCGTAGCCCGCCGCGGCCCCGGTCGCGCCGGGGTCGGCCAGCGACAGCCCGGCCCCGAGGGCGAAGGCCACCAGGCCCATCTGGCTGACCGTGGAATAGGCGAGAATCGTCTTGGGCCTGCCTTGCGTCAGGCCCAGCAGCACGCCGGCGAAGGCCGTCACGAGGCCGATCGCCTGCAGCGCCGCGCCCCAGGCGGGGTCTCCGGCCGAAAAGGGCAGGAATCGGATCAGGCCGATGACGCCGGCCTTCACCACCACGCCGCTCAGCACGGCCGATGCGGGCGTCGGCGCGGCGGGGTGGGCGATCGGCAGCCAGACATGGACCGGCAGCAGCCCCATCTTCAGCCCGAAGCCGAGCACCAGCAGCGCAACGACCGCGCCTCGCCAGGGCTGCTGGGCGAATCCCTGGACGGCGTCCGCGATGAGCGGGTTTCCGCGTCCCGCGGCGAGCATCACGAAGCCGAGCAGCAGCGCCGCCTCGCCCAGGAGCGCGAGGGCCACGTAGATCCGGGCCGCCCGGGCCGAGGCCGGAGTGGCCTCGTGCGCCACGAGACCCCAGGCGGCGAGGCTCACGACGGCGAAGAGCAGGTAGAAGCCCGTCAGGTCGGCCGCGAGGAAGACGCCGAGGCTGCCGCCCAGCGTCAGCAGCCACCATGCCGCGAAGGACCGGCCACGGACGTCGCCCTCCATGTAGGCAGAGGCGTAGAAGCCGGCCGCACTCCACAGGACGGCCGCGCCGCCCATCAGGATCGCGCCGGGCCGGTCGAGCGACAGCGTGAGGTCGAGCAGGGGCAGACGCAGCGACGCGCCAGGGGACAGGAGGAGCGCCGCGAGCAGGCCCGGCCACGGCGCCGGCCCCAGCCAGCGCAGCGGCCGTTCGCCGGCGCGCCCGGAGGCCACGACCGCCGCGAGCGCGAGGGGCGCCGCGACCGTGAGCGCGAGCAGAAGGCCGGGCGCCGTCACGGCGGTCCTCCCGGCCCGCGGCCGATCTGCAGCCACTGGAACGGCTCCGGCGCCGCGAGCCCGAGCGCCAGGGCGGCCAGGGCAAGCGCCAGGGCGGGTAGCTCCAGGGCGAGCGGGGGGCGCTGGCCCGGCAGGCCGTCGCTCCCGGGGTCGGCCAGCGCCTGGCCCAGCACCTTGAACACGTAGCCCGCCGCCAGAAGCCCGCCGAGCAGCACGACGCCGGCGAGGACCGCATGGCCGCCCTCGACGGCCGCCGTCAGCATGAGCCACTTGGCGGTGAAGCCGCCGCTCGGCGGAAGCCCGACGAGGGACAGGCCCCCTAGCGCGAAGGCGACCGCGCTCACCGGGGCGACGCGGCCGAAGCCGGCCAGCCCGGCGATGCGGTCGTGGCCGTAGGCGCCGGCGACGACACCGGCCGCAAGGAACATGGCGGCCTTGGCGAAGCCGTGCGCGGCGAGCTGGAGCAGTCCCGCCGTCCAGCCCGGACCCGCCCAGGGCGCGGCCGCCCCCGGTCCCCAGGCGAGCGGGAAGACCAGGAAGAGGTAACCGAGCTGCGCCACGGTCGAATAGGCGATGAGCAGCTTGAGGCGGGCCTGGCCCAGCGCCAGGAGGCTGCCATGCAGGATGGCCAGGGCGCCGAGCGCTCCCAGCACGGGCGCTGCGGCGCGCGCCGCCTCGGGGGGTGCGACATCGAACCACAGGCGCAGCAGCAGGAAGAGGGGCGCCTTGATGACAAGCGCCGAGAGGATGGCGCTGGCCGCGGGCGGCGCGCCCGCATGAGCAGGCGGCAACCAGAGGTGGAGGGGCACGAGGGCCGCCTTGGCGAGCAGCCCGGCCGTCATCAGCGCCAGGGCGACCTTGGCGGCGGGGGCGGGCGGAAAGGCCGCGCCGAGGAGCCGGATGTCCAGCGTTCCGGCGGCGCCATACAGAAGCGCGCAGCCCAGCAGGTAGAGCATCGAGCCGATCAGGGCGAAGACGAGGTAGCGCAAGGCGGCCTTCACCGTGCCGCGCCGGCCGTCCATTGCCACGAGCGGAACGGCGGCGAAGGTGAGCAGCTCCAGCGCGACGTAGAGATTGAAGAGGTCCTCGCCCACCGCGACGGCGTTGAGCGCGCTCCAGATGGAGAAGGCGAGGCTGAAGAACAGGAGGCTCGCCCGCTCTCCACCGTCCCGGGGCGGGGCAGGGAAGGCCCTGAGCGCGTAGAGGCTGCAGCACACCATGACCACGGCCGCGACGCCGACCAGCGCCGCGGAGGCGCCGTCGGCCCGCAGCGCCAGGCCCAGGGGAGGCTCCCAGCCGCCCAGTACGGTGCGCAGCGGGCGGCCGTTGCGCACGACGCGGAAGACAAGCCCGGCCGCCGTGGCGGCGCCGGCGACGACGATCCCCATCGCCGCAGGGCGCAGCAGCGCCGGGCCGACCACCTGCAGGGCGAGCAGGCCCACCAGCGGCAGCATGACGGCGAGGACGAGCAGCAGCCCGCCGCTCGCGGCCGCCCCGCTCATCGCCTCCGACGCGATCACGCAGCCGGCCCGCCGGCCGGCGGGGCTCCCTCGCGCACAGGCCGCTCGCCGTCGCTCCCGTCCAGCTCGGCCAGCCGGCGCATCAGCGCGAGCGCGATGGCCGTGGCGGCGAAAGCCACGACGACGCCGGTGATGACCAGCGCGTGCGGCACGGGATCGCCCGTCAGGCCGGCGGAGGCGCCCCGGCGCGCCGCAATGCCGAAAGCGAGGAAGATGCCGCAACCCAGCAGGTTGACCCCCAGGATCCGACGCAGCGGGCTGCGATGGGCCACGGCCGCGAACAGGCCGATCGCGATCAGCGCCGCTGCGGCGAGGGCGAGGATGGCGGGCGGGTTCATCGGCCCGGCCCCTGAGTCTGGCCGGCGACGAGCATGGCGAGGCCCGCGGCGATGGAGAAGGTGAGGCCCGCCTCCACGGCGAGGATGACGGGCTTGGTGGCCACGTCCGGAAAGGCCAGGAAGCTGCCGCCGGTCAGGACGCCGAGGAAGCCCACGAGCGTGAACAGGCCGGCCCCGAAGACCAGCGACCAGCGCAGCCAGCCTGCGTCCATGCGCGGCACGGCGGCAAGCCCCGCCAGCATGGCGAGGACGGCCATGGCGGCGAGCACGGTGCCGCCCTGGAACGCCCCGCCCGGAGCATTGGCGCCCTCCCAGAACAGGTAGATGCCCGCGAGCACGCCGACCGGCGGAAGCGCCCGGGCGAGAAAGACGAGCGGCGCCGGGGCGGAGGCCAGCCGCAGCCGGCCCGGACCGCCCCAGGAGCCTTGCGGCGCGAGCGCCCAGAGGCCGACGACCGCGAGCACCAGCACGATCGTCTCCAGCAGGGTGTCGAGGCTGCGATAGGCGATCAGCACGGCCGTCACCGCGTTGCCCAGGCCCGTCGCGGGCATGTTCGCGACGGCGGCCGGGGCAAGGCTGGGGGCGGGGTCGGGCAGGGTGAGCAGGGCCCAGGCGACCGCCACGCCGACGATGGCGGCCGCGACGGCGACCACCGCCCGGGCCTCCCGCCCCAACGGGGCGCCCTCGCCGGCCTCCCCGCGCCCGGACCGGCGCAGGTGCGCGTGGGCGCCGATCAGCAGGAAGCCCGTCGCCCCGCTGCCGATCGCGGCCTCCGTCAGAGCGACGTCGACAGACCCCAGCCGGACCCAGGCGATGGCCAGCAGAAGGCCCAGCGAGATGAAGGCCATCACCGCGGAGATGGCGTCGCGCGCCAGCGCGCAGCGCAGCGCGAGCGCCACGAGCATGGCGCCGAGAAGGGTGTCGATCACAAGGCTCACGGTGCGCCGTTCCCTGGCCCGGACCGGCGCACGGCGACGCGCGCCATGAGCTGCGTGACCGTGCCCGCCGAGAGCTGCGCGACAAGCCAGATCGCGACGAGCTTGGCCGCCGTCAGCAGGTCCGGCGATTGCGGCAGGAGACCCAGCACGACGAGGCCCAGCCCGACATTGTCCGCCTTGCCGAGCGCATGAAGGCGGCTCAGCGCATCGGGAAAGCGCAGCAGGCCCACCGCGCCCGCCAGGAAGAACACGGCGCCGGCGAAGACGCAGGCGAGCGTGAAAATGTCGATCACCACGCTCACGGCTCTCCTCCCGGCCGGCCCTCCGCCGGACCTGCCTCCGTCTCGGCGCCCTCGGCCGTGAGGGCGTAGGCGGTGGACGAGAAGGCGGCGAGGAGCACGAGCACGAGCGCGACGTCCAGCACGGCCGTCCAGGACTGGGCGAAGGCCATCAGCAGCAGCACCGCCGCGCCCCAGGTGCCCAGCAACTGGGCGGCGAGCATCTGCTCCAGCCCCTCGCGGCGCGAGAGGATGCGCAGGGCCGCGAGGGCCGTCGAGACCAGGATGAGGCCGGCCGCCGCCGTGAGCGCGCTACCCATGCACGGCCGCTCCCCCGACGGCACCGCGGAAGCTGGCCTCGTCGGCGGCCAGCTGTTCGGCGACGGGACGGCTCGTGTCGAGGCAGTGGATGGTCATGACGTCGCCCGCCTTGCGCACCGGCAAGGTGCCGGGCTGCAGGCTCATCACCGCCGCCAGCGCCTCCCTCGCAGCGCCCGGCGGCACCGACGTGCGGTGTTCCACGAAGCCCGTGCGCAGCGGCACGTCCGGCGCGAAGGCGCGGCGCGCCACGTCGAGTCCCGCGCTGAGCGACTGGGCGAGGAATCGGCCCGCGAAGGCGAGGAGGCCCAAGGGCGACAAGCGGGCCCGGCCCGGCGCGACGCGCAGGCTCACCGCCGTCGCGCAGGCCGCCGCCGCCAGCCCGGCTGCCGCATCCGCCCAAGACCACCCCGTCAGGACGAGCCAGGCCGCGAGGAACATCGCAAACCGCATGCCGATCGATGACTGCATCGCGCCTCGGGGCGTCTCCCGCCCGGTCGAACGAAGGGGTTTGGGGCCACGCTGCGCGGTCCCGTCGGGGCAAGGCTAGCAAACCGGCCCGCCGCTGGGATCGACAGCGCATCCCAGCATTGGTCCGGGCGTCCCAAAAAGGGCGGGGCGCGGCGCTAAGTCGCCCGGAATGGGGCCAAGTCTGGGACGGCCCGTACAATCTGGGATTCTGGGCTCTTCATGGCCGGAACGCCGCGATGCTATCCCCGGAAGCTCGCGACCTGCGGCCCTGCGCATTGCGCCACCCTGTCTGACAGAACCGCGGCCCAGGCCTCCCGTCGGCCTGTCGCGGTCGCCAAGCGAGGAAGCTCACGCGTGAGTCCCATTGCCCTGACCGGCCTCATCATCGCCGCGGCCGTCGTCCTCTTCGTCTGGAACAAGCTGCCCGTCGTCATCGTCGCCATGGGCGTGGCCCTGGCGCTCTGGGCCACCGGCGTGCTGCCGCTCGGCGCGACGCTGGCCGGCCTGGGCGATCCCGCGGTCATCTTCATCGCCTCGCTCTTCGTGGTGAGCAACGGGCTGGAGCGCACGGGCGTCACGGCCTGGGCGGGCCAGCAGCTCATCGCGAGGGCCGGCGAGGACAGCCGCACGCGTCTCCTCGTGCTCACCGGGCTGCTTGTCGCCTTCCTGACGGCGCTGATCAGCGTCAACGGCGCGGTGGCGGCCCTGCTGCCCGTGGTCGTCGTGATGGCGCTGCGCCTGAAGCGGCCCACCTCGCAGCTCCTGATGCCGCTCGTCTTCTCGGCCCATGCCGGCTCGCTGCTGGCGCTCACCGGCACGCCGGTGAACGTGCTCGTGAGCAATGCGGCGGTCGAGGCCGGCCTGCAGCGCTTCGGCTTCTTCGAGTTCACCATCGTCGGCGTGCCGCTGCTCGCGGGCAGCATCGCCATCATCGTGCTGTTCGGCGAGCGCCTGCTGCCCAAGCGCAACGGCCCCTCCATGCCGGCCGACTTCAGCCAGCACGCCCGGACGCTGGTCGAGCAATATGGCCTCAGCGCGGACCTGTTCCGCCTGCGCGTGAGGGCGACCTGCGACCTCGTCGGCAAGCCCGTGTCCTCCGTCGACCTGACCGGCCGCGGCAGCCTGCAGCTGATCGGCGTGCAGGATGCCTCGTCCGCGCCGCTGAAGCGCGACAACCTGGCCGAGGGCGACTATCTCCTCGTGCGCGGCGACGCCGAGGCCGCCGCGGCCCTGGCGGCCGACTGGCACCTGTCCTTCCGGGAGGAGGGCGCGCCGGCCGGCGCCGAGGAAGACCTGTTCAACCGCAGCTCCGGCCTCGCCGAGGTGATGATCCCGCCCCGCTCGCCCATGATCGGGCAGACCGTGTTCGAGGGCATGATCACGGAGAGCGGCGACCTGATGATCATCGCCGTGCAGCGCCAGGGCGGCGTGCTGGGCGAGGGCAAGGTCGTGCTGCAGGCCGGCGACACCCTGCTGCTGCAGGGCACCTGGAAGGCGCTCGACGTCCGCCTCAACGATCCCGACGTGCTCGTGGTCAACTCGCCCGACGTGGTCCGCCGCCAGGCCGTCCCGCTCGGGGCCGGGGCGAAGCAGGCGATCGGCATCCTGATCGCCATGGTGGTGCTGCTCGCGACCGGCCTCGTGCCGCCGGCCGTGGCGGGCCTGCTCGCGGCGGGCGCGATCATCCTGACGGGCGTGATGTCCGTGGAGCAGTCCTACCGCGCCATCGACTGGACGACCGTCATCCTCGTCGGCGCCCTGATGCCGCTCTCCACGGCGATGGAGCAGACGGGCGCCGCGCGCATGATGGCGGAGGCCTTGGTCCATCTGGTCGGCGACGCCGGGCCGCTCGCGCTCCTGGCAGGTCTTTTCGTCCTCACCGCCATCATGGGCCAGCTCATCAGCAACACCGCCACGGCGCTCATCGTGATCCCGATCGGCGTGGCGGCCGCGCAGAGCCTTGGCATTTCGCCGAGGCCCGTGCTGATGAGCGTGGCCGTGGCCGCGGCCGGCGCCTTCTTGACGCCGATCGCCACGCCGACCAACCTGATGGTGATGGGGCCGGGCGGCTACGCCTTCAGCGACTACTGGAAGCTGGGGCTCCCCCTGCTGATCTGGTTCTTCATCGTCTCCGTCTTCTTCGTCCCGCTCGTCTGGCGCTTCTAGGAGAGGCCCGCGGGACAGCGGCTGTAGGGTGTGGGCGTGTCGGCTGCGGCGAGGAGGTCAGGGCGGGACGGCGCGGTGAGCGCGCTCGCGCGCGGCGTCGTTCTCGTCGGCATCCTTCTCCTCGCCGCCTGCGCCTCGGCTCCGCAGGGGATCCTGTCTCCCGTGCCGGCCAAGCCGGGCACGCAGACCGTCGCGATGCTGGCGGCCACCACGCGCGCCCCCTCCGGCGAGCCGGCCACCCTCTTCACCGGCGACCGGGGCGACGGCGTGTCCTTCGCGGCGATCGACGTGTCCGTGCCGCCGAACCGCGAGCCCGGCACGCTGCAATGGCCGTCCACCCCTCCCGACCCCGCGCGCAGTTTCGCCGTCACGGAGGTCGAGCCGCTGCAGCGGACGCAGGTCGCACCGTGGTTCCGCACCCACGCGAGCAAGAGCCGACGCGTCTTCTTCTTCGTGCACGGCTTCAACACGAGCTTCGACCGCGCCGTGTTCCGCTTCGCACAGCTCGCCCACGACGCGGATGCGCGCGCCGCCCCGGTGCTGTTCTCCTGGCCCTCGCGGGGCCGGCTGCTCGACTACAAGCGCGACAACGACAATGCGTCCTACTCGCGCTCGGACCTCGCCTCCCTGCTGGAGACGGCGGCGGCCTCGCCGGAAGTCGGCGAGATCACCATCCTCGCGCACTCGCTGGGGAGCTGGGTCGCGGTGGAGGCGGTGCGCCAGCTCGGCCTGGCCCACCATGGCGTGCCGGCCAAGATCCGCAACCTCATCCTCGCCTCGCCGGACCTCGACGTGGGCGTCTTCCGCCGGCAGGTGGAGGACATGGGGCCCCGCCGGCCCAACATCACGCTCTTCGTGGCCCAGACCGACCGGGCCCTGCGGCTGTCGGCCTTCCTGACCCGCGGCCGTACCCGGCTCGGCGCGATCGACCCGGGCCAGGAGGCCTATGCCGCGGAGCTCGAGGGGCTGAAAGGGGTCACCGTGCTCGACCTGACAGGCCTGCGCTCCAACGACCGCATCAACCACGACCTCTATGCCCAGAGTCCCGAGGTCGTTCGCCTGATCGGCGACCGCCTGATCCAGGGACAGGTGATCACGGAGGCGGACGTGGAGCCGGGCGCGGCGGTCGAGGCGCTCGGAACGGCGGCCGGCGCGGTGGTCACGGCCCCGATCCGGATCTTCCAGGGCGCCGGCTTGAACTGAGCCGCGGTCGCGGCGAGACGGTCGCGACGGACCCAAATGGCGCATTCTGCCGCAGTCCTTTTTGGGATTGGTCGCGCAGGTTTGGGATTCTGCGCTAATCCCACCCTCCGCGCTCATTGCTACGACTCGGCCCTAGACCGCACGGGTCGCGCGCGCCGGGACCGACAGGCTCCCGGCCATCGGCGTCCCGCAAGCGCGCTGAGCCGCGCGGAGCCCCGTCTCCGCAGAAGGCCGACCGGAGGAAGCGCAGGCCCGGGGCCGTCAGGCCGGCCGGGCCGGGTTCGTCACGGTCGGCTGGACACAGACATCGCCGGAGGAACCATGTCCGACATCGACGCCGTCCTCTCCCATGTCGACGCCCACATGGACGAGGCGCTCGAGCGGCTCCTGACGCTCGTACGCATCAAGTCGATCTCCACCGATCCCGCCTACGCCAAGGACTGCAAGGCCTGCGCCGAGTGGCACGCCGAGGACCTGCGCAGCATCGGCTTCGAGGCTTCGGCGCGGACCACGCCCGGCCATCCCATCGTCGTCGGGCACGACCGCTCGGCCAAGGGCTTCTCCGTCCTCTTCTACGGCCATTACGACGTGCAGCCGGTCGACCCCCTGGAGCTGTGGTCGCACGATCCCTTCGAGCCCTTCATCGAGACGCGCCCCGACGGCAGCAAGGCCATCCGTGGCCGCGGCGCCTCCGACGACAAGGGCCAGCTGATGACCTTCGTGGAGGCCTGCCGGGCCTTCAAGGCGGTGACCGGCAAGCTGCCGATTCCGATCTCGATCCTGCTCGAGGGCGAGGAGGAGTCCGGCGGCGCGAGCCTGCCCGGTTTCCTCGAGAGCAACGCCGAGGAGCTCAAGGCCGATGTCGCGCTGATCTGCGACACCAACATGTGGGACGCCAAGACACCAGCGATCACCACCATGCTGCGCGGCCTGTGCGGCGAGGAATTCACGATCACCGCGGCGGATCGCGACCTGCATTCCGGCTTCTACGGCTCGGCCGCGGCCAACCCCAACCATGTGCTCGCCCGCATCCTCGCCGATCTGCGCGATTCGGATGGCCGCATCACCATCCCCGGCTTCTACGACGGCGTGCCGGAGCTCCCGGAGATCCTGCGCAAGCAATGGGACGCCCTGCATTTCGACGCGAAGGCGTTCCTCGGCGCGGTCGGCCTGGCGATCCCCGCCGGCGAGAAGGGCCGCAGCGCACTCGAAATGGTGTGGTCGCGGCCGACCTGCGAGGTCAACGGCATGGGGGGCGGCTACCAGGGCGAAGGCTTCAAGACGGTCATCCCGTCCATTGCGTCCGCCAAGGTCTCCTTCCGCCTCGTTTTCGACCAGGATCCGCATGCGGTGCGCAAGGCCTTCCGCGAGTTCGTCAAGGCCCGCGTCCCCGCCGACTGCTCCGTCGCGTTCAAGGAACACGGCTCGGGCATGGCGATCCGCTTCGACATCGAGGCGCCCGCCTTCGGCAAGACGCGCCAGGCGCTGACGGACGAGTGGGGCAAGGAGGCGGCCTATATCGGCGGCGGCGGCTCCATCCCGGTCAACCACCAGCTCAAGTCGGCGCTCGGCATGGACGTGATCCTCGCCGGCTTTGGCCTGGAGGATGACCGCATCCACAGCCCGAACGAGAAATACGACCTGCGCAGCTTCCACAAGGGCATCCGCTCGTGGGTCCGCATCCTGGACGCGCTGTCGCGCCCTTGACCGAGAGGCACCGTGCGATCCGCCTTGCGTCCTGAGCATCGACCGGCGCGACCCTTGCGGGCCGGCTCGTCCTTCCGCCCCCGCGTCGCGCTGGCGGCGCTGGTCGTGCTCGGCCTTGCGGCGTGCGGGCGCGCCGAGGAGGAGGCCGCGCCCGCGCCTGTCCGGCCGGTGCGCACGACGACGGTCGCGGCCTTGCAGGCGGCGCCGGCGCTCACCTTCTCCGGCCGCATCGAGGCCAAGGACAGCGTGGACCTGTCCTTCCGGATCGGCGGCCGCCTGCAGGAGCGGCTCGTCGGCGTGGGAGCGGCCGTCAAGGAGGGCGACGTGCTGGCACGCCTCGAGCCCGAGACGGAGCTGAACGAACTGCGTTCGGCGCGCGCCGCGCTTACGGCCGCCGAAGGCGTGCTGCGGCAGGCCGAGGGCGGGTTCGAGCGCCAGTCCCACCTCTACCAGCGCGGGGTCACGTCGCGAGCCGAGTTCGAGGCGGCGGAACAGGGCCGCAAGGCCGCGGCCTCGCAGGTCGAGGCTGCAGCCGCCCAGGTGCGCATCGCCGAGGACGTGGTCGGCTTCACCGTGCTCAAGGCGGACGCGCCGGGCGTCGTCACCGCCATCGGCGCGGAGCCGGGCGAGGTCGTCTCGCCCGGCCGCATGGTCGTGCGCCTGGCGCGGCGCGACGGGCGCGACGCGGTGTTCGACGTCCCGGCGCAGGCGCTGGACCAGCTCGCCCTGGCGGATCGCGTCAGCGTCCAGGCGGTCTGGGAGTCCGGCCTCAGGGCGGCAGGGCGCGTGCGCGAGGTCGCGCCGGAGGCCGACCCCGTGACGCGCCTGTTCCGCATCCGCGTCGGCCTTGTCGATCCGCCCGCGGCCCTCGCGCTGGGCTCGGCGGTGCAGGGCCAGTTCACGCCGCGGGCGGCCGAGGGCGTCAGCCTGCCTGCCGCCGCCCTGGTGCAGAACGCCCCGCAGCCCTCCGTCTGGGTCGTCGATCCCGCATCCGGCAAGCTCGCCTTGCGGACGGTGGTCGTCGAGCGCGTCGATCCCGCGTCCGCGATCGTGTCTTCGGGCCTGAAGCCCGGCGACGTCGTGGTCACGGCCGGCGTCAACGGCCTCAAGGCGGGCCAGCAGGTCCGCCTCGCCGGAGGGACGCCGTGATGCGCTTCAACCTCTCGGAATGGGCCCTGCGCCAGCGCTCCTTCGTCGTCTACCTGATGCTGGTCTCCGTCGCGGCCGGCCTCTTCGCCTTCATGAAGCTCGGCCGCAGCGAGGACCCGACCTTCGTCATCAAGACCATGGTCGTCTCGGCCGCGTGGCCCGGCGCGACCATGGACGAGACGCTGAAGCAGGTCACCGAGCGCATCGAGCGCCAGCTCGAGGAAGTGCAGGGCCTCGATTTCGTGCGCAGCTACACGACGGGGGGCGTCACCACGATCTTCGTCAACCTGAAGCAGTCCGTGCCCGGCTCGCAGGTGCCGGCCGCTTGGCAGCAGGTGCGCAATCTCGTCGGCGACATGCGCCATACCCTGCCGCAGGGCGTGGTCGGGCCTTTCTTCAACGACCGCTTCGGCGACACGTTCGGCATCATCTACGGCTTCACCGCCGACGGCTTCTCGCGCCGGGACCTGCGCGACAGGGTCGAGGAGATTCGCTCCACGCTGCTCGAGGTGCCGGACGTCTCGAAGATCGAGATGATCGGCGCGCAGGACGAGCGCATCTACGTGGAGTTCTCGGTCCAGGAGCTCGCCCGCCTCGGCCTCGACCCGGGCTCGCTGCTGACGGCCTTGCGCAACCAGAACATCGTGCGGCCCTCCGGCGTCATCGACACGGACCAGGAGCGCATCCGCGTCCGCGTGACGGGCGCATTCACCTCCGAGGATGATCTGCGCGACGTGAACTTCGCGGTCGGGGACCGCATGGTGCGGCTGGCCGACATCGCCACGATCCGGCGCGGCTTCGCCGATCCCGCGCAGCCCCTGTTCCGCGTCAACGGGCAGGAGGCGATCGGCCTCGGCATCGCCATGCGGGACGGCGGCGACATCCTGGCGCTCGGCAAGAACGTGCAGGCGGCCATGGGGCGCATCACGGCCGACCTGCCGCACGGCATCGAGGCCCGGCTCGTCGCGGACCAGGCGGTCACGGTCGACCACGCCATCGCCGACTTCATGACCTCGCTCTGGCAGTCCGTGGCGATCATCCTCGTCGTCAGCTTCGTCGCGCTCGGCGTGCGCGCGGGACTGGTCGTGGCGCTCGCCATCCCGCTGACTCTCGCCATCGTCTTCGCGCTGATGAATGTCGCGCATATCGACATGCAGCGCGTATCGCTCGGCGCGCTCATCATCGCGCTGGCCCTGCTCGTCGACGACGCCATGACGACGACGGATGCGACGATGTCGCGCCTGGCGCTGGGCGAGGACAAGGAGAAGGCGGCGACGTTCGCCTTCTCGCAATATGCCGTCGCCATGCTCGCCGGCACCTTCGTCACGATCGCGGGCTTCGTGCCGATCGGCTTCGCGGCCAGCTCCGCAGGCGAATACACGTTCTCGCTCTTCGCGGTGGTGAGCATCGCGCTCGTCGTGTCGTGGTTCGTCGCGGTGGTCTTCGCTCCCGTGCTGGGCGTCGCCATCCTCAAGGCCCCGCAACAGGCCGATACGGGCGAGGCCGGCGGGCTCGTGGGCGCGTTCCGCGGCTTCCTCGACAAGGCCATCGAGGCGCGCTGGATCACCATCGGCCTCACGGTCGGCGCCTTCGTGCTGGCGGTGCTCGCGCTGCCGCTGGTGCCGCGCCAGTTCTTCCCGGCCTCCGATCGCACGGAGCTCCTCGTCGACCTTCGCCTGCCGCAGGGCTCGTCGATGCAGGCGAGCGAGGACGTCTCGGCCCGCTTCGACGCCATCCTCAAGGGCGACCCCGACATTGCGCGCTGGAGCACCTATGTCGGGCGCGGCGCCATCCGGTTCTACCTGCCGCTCAACGCGCAGCTTCCGAACGACCATTTCAGCCAGGTGGTCATCGTCGCCAAGGACGTGGCGGGCCGCGAGCGGCTGCACAAGAAGCTCGAGAAGACGCTCGCCACCGACTTCGCCGGCCTCGTCACGCGGGTCTATCCCCTGGAGCTCGGTCCGCCGGTGGGCTGGCCGGTGCAGTACCGCGTGAGCGGCCCGGACATCGCGAAGGTCCGCGCGATCGCGCTCGACGTCGCGAAGGTCGTGGGCGGCGACAGCCAGGTGCAGCAGGTCGCCTTCGACTGGATGGAGCCGTCGCGCGAACTGCGCCTGCGCATCGACCAGGACGAGGTGCGCCGCCTCGGCCTGAGCACCCAGGCGCTCGCCGGCATCCTCGGCACGACGCTGACCGGCAGCACGGTCACGCAGCTGCGCGACGACATCTACCTCGTCGACGTCGTGGCCCGCGCGCGGGACGATCAGCGCGCCTCGCTGGAGACCTTGCGCTCGCTCCAGGTGGCGCTGCCGGGCGGGCGCAGCGTCCCGCTCTCGCAGTTCGCCACGGTCGAATACGTGCAGGCCTATCCGCTGATCTGGCGGCGCGACCGGGTCACCACGCTCACCGTCGAGGCCGACGTGCTGCCGGGGGTGCTGCCGGAGACGGTGGTCTCCGCCGTGGAGCCCGGGATCGACGGTCTGCGCGACAAGCTGCCGGCCGGCTACCGCATCGCCACGGGCGGCACCGAGGAGGAGAGCGCGAAGTCGCAGGCCTCCGTGGTCGCCGTCGTGCCGATCATGCTGCTGATCATGTTCACGGTGCTGATGGCGCAGCTGCAGAGCTTCGCCCGGCTCTTCATCGTGCTCAGCGTCGCGCCGCTCGGGCTCGTCGGCATCGTCGGGGCGCTGCTGCTTTCGGGCAAGCCGCTCGGCTTCGTGGCCGTGCTGGGCGTGCTCGCGCTCATCGGCATCATCACCAAGAACGCCGTGATCCTCGTGGGGCAGATCGAGTCCGAGCGCGCGGAGGGCAAGAGCGTCAAGCAGGCCGCGCTCGACGCGAGCGCGGTCCGGTTCCGGCCGATCATGCTCACGGCCGTCTCGACGGTGCTGGGCATGATCCCCATCGCCCCCACCGTGTTCTGGGGGCCGATGGCCTTCGCGATCATGGGCGGCCTGCTGGTGGCCACGCTCCTCACGCTGGTCTTCCTGCCCGTCCTCTACGTCACCTGGTTCGGCCGCGCCGAGGCCCGGGGCGATACGGCGTCCGGCGCACCTCCCGCTGCGGAGGCGACGCCATGATCCGCCATCCCGCGCTTCTGGCGCCGCTCGCGATCGCCGCCCTGCTCTCCGCCTGCGGGCGGGAGGAGGAGGCCGGGCGCGCCGCCGGCCGTCCCGTCGAGGTGGTGGTCGTCGCCCCCACGGAATTCGCCGATACGGTGCAGCTCACCGGCGACATCCAGGCGCGCAAGGACGTCGACCTGGCTTTCCGCATCGGCGGCAAGCTCGCCGAGCGCAGCGTCAACGTGGGCGACAGCGTGAAGGCCGGGCAGGTCGTCGCGCGCCTCGACGCGGCCACGGAGCGCAACGCCCTCGACGCCGCCAAGGCGACGCTCGCCGCCGCCCGGGGCGAGGTCGCCACGGCCCGCAGCGCCTATGAGCGCCAGCAGGCGCTGTGGGACCAGGGCTTCACGACCCGCCCCCGCTACGACCAGGCCAGGCAGGCCTACGAGACGGCCCAGTCCCGTCTCGAGGATGCCGAGGCGCGCGTCGACGCCGCCCGCGACCGCGTCGGCTTCACGGAGTTGCGGGCCGACGCGTCCGGCGTGGTCACGGCGCGCGGGGCCGAGCCGGGCGAGGTCGTGCAGCCCGGACGCATGGTCCTGCGCATCGCGCGCGACGACGGCCGCGACGCCGTGTTCGACGTCCCCACGGCGGTCATGCAATCCGGCGCGTCCGATCCGCTGGTGCAGGTCGCCCTCGTCGCCGATCCCACGGTCACCACCCAGGGGCGCGTTCGCGAGGTTTCGCCGCAGGCCGATCCGGTCACCCGCACCTTCCGGGTGCGCGTCGGACTCGACCGCGCGCCGGAAGCGATGCGCCTGGGCGCCACCGTCAACGGCTCGTTCCACCAGGTCTCGAATGTGATCGTGGCCGTTCCCGCCCGGGCGCTCACCGCGCTCGGCGACGGCCCGGCCGTGTGGATCGTCGATCCCGCTGCCTCGACCGTCTCGCTGCGCCCCGTGGACGTGCTGCGCTTCGACGCCGACCAGGTCGTGCTCGGCCAGGGGCTGGAACCCGGCGAGACAGTCGTCACCGCGGGCGTGCAGGCGCTGCGCCCCGGCCAGAAGGTCAAGCCTCTCCCGATCTCGAAGAGCACCGCCGTGCTCTCGCAAGCCTCACCACCTTAGGAGCGAACCCATGAGCGACCTCGTCTTCATCGCATTTCCCACGGAGGCCAAGGCGGAGGAGGTGCGCAACCGCGTCCTCGAGTTGCAGCGCGAATACCTGATCGAGCTCGGCGACGCCGTGGTCGTGGTCAAGGACCCGCAGGGCCACATCAAGCTCAACCAGCTGATGAACACGACGGTCGCCGGCGCGGCTTCTGGCGCGCTCTGGGGCACGTTGATCGGCATGCTGTTCCTCATGCCGCTCGTCGGCACCGCCGTCGGCGCGGCCTCCGGGGCGCTGGGCGGCGCGCTGACCGACGTCGGCATCAACGACAAGTTCATGAAGGAGGCCGCCGAGGCGCTGCAGCCCGGCACGGCGGGCCTGTTCCTGCTCATCAAGAAGATGACGGCGGACAAGGTGCTGGCCGACCTCAAGGGCGTCGGCGGCGTGGTGATGAAGACCTCCTTCGACGAGACCAAGGAGGCGGCGCTGCGCGCCGCGCTCGCCGCCGCCTCGTCGGCCGCGCCCGCCGCTCCGACGAGCTGAGACCGCATCGAGCTTCGTGACAGGCGGCGCGTGCAGCGCCGCCGCAAAAACAGGGGGAAGACACCATGCGTTACCTGATCCTGCCGGCCCTCGTGCTGGCCCTGGCCGGCTGCAACACCAACTCCGCCTCGCAGCGGACGGTCGGCGGCGCGGCGATCGGCGCCGGCGCGGGCGCAGCCATCGGCGGCATCGCGGGCGGCTGGCAGGGCGCCGGCATCGGCGCGCTCGCCGGCGGCGCCGCGGGCGCCCTCATCGGCCGCGCCACCACGCCGAACAACTGCATCTACCGCGACGTGAACGGCCGCAAGTTCACGGCGGCCTGCCCGTAGGACAAGCCTGGCGCGCGGGGAACGGCTCCCCGCGCGCATCCTCCACCCCCTGGGGCTGATCGCCATGGATTACGCTGAGCAGCAGAACAAGTCCGTGATGCAGCGCTTTCTCGACGGCATCGAGAAGGTCGGCAACATGGTGCCCCATCCGGTGGTGATCTTCCTCACCCTGATCGGCATCGTCGTGGTCCTCTCGACCGTGCTGAGCTGGTTCGGGGCGGGCGTGACCTCGGAGATCATCAATCCCGAGACGAACAAGATCGAGACCGTCAGGACCGAGCTGCGCGGGCTGTTGAACGCGGACGGCATCCGCTTCATGTACAGCTCCTTCATCCCCAACTTCATGAGCTTCACGGCCGTGGGCCTCATGATCGGCGCGATGATCGGCGCGGGCGTCGCCGAGGCGTCGGGGCTCGTCAACGCGCTCATCCGCAAGCTCGTTCTCGTGTCGCCGCCCTGGGCGCTCACCTATATCCTCGCCTTCTGCGGCATCGTCTCCAGCATCGCGGCCGATGCCGGCTACCTCGTGCTGCTGCCGCTCGCGGGCGTGGCCTATATCAGCGTCGGACGCCATCCGCTGGCGGGGCTCGCGCTGGGCTTCGCGGCCGTCGCCGGCGCCTTCACCGTCAACATGCTGATCAAGCCGCTCGACGCGGTGCTCGTGGAGTTCACCAACGACGCGGCGCGGCTGGTGAGCCCCGACAAGTCGATCGGCCTGGCCTCGAACCTCATCTTCTCCTTCGTCTCGGTGATCTTCCTCACCTTCATCATCGCCTTCATCACGGACCGCATCGTGGCGCCGCGGCTGGGCAAGTACGTGCCGCCGGAGGGGTCGGAGGTCGCAGGCCCGGCCGAGAGCGGCCTGTCCGAGGCGGAGTCGCGGGGCCTGAGCTACGCGCTCTACGGCCTTCTCGGCCTGCTCGCGGTCTTCGCGCTTCTGACGCTGCCGCCCGGCGCGCCGCTGCGCAACCCGACCACGGGAGAACTCATCGGCAACTCGCCCTTCATGAACGGGCTGATCGCCCTGATCATGCTGATCTTCCTCGTCACCGGCTGGTGCTACGGGATCGGCGCGGGCACGCTGAAGACGCTGAGCGAGGTGATCAAGGCCATGGAGAAGGCCGTCGCCGGGCTCGGCGGCACCATCTTCCTGTTCTTCGTGCTCAGCCAGTTCGTGGCCTATTTCACCTACACGAACATGGGCACCGTGATGGCGCTCAAGCTGTCCGGGGTGCTGCAGTCCTCCAACGTCGGTCCGCTCGCGCTGCTCATCGGCTTCATCGTCGTGGTCGCCATCATCGACCTCCTGATCACCGGCGCCATCGCCAAGTGGGCGATCTTCGCGCCCGTCTTCGTGCCGCTCCTGGTCAAGCTCGGTGTCGAGCCCGAGGCCGTGCTCGCGGCCTACCGCGTCGGCGACTCGCCGATGAACGCCATCACCCCCCTGAACGCCTATTTCGCGCTGATGGTGGGCTTCACGCAGAAATACGATCCGCGGTCTGGCGTCGGCACCGTCGTGTCCCTGATGCTGCCCTACGTCCTGTGGATGTTCGTGCTGTGGACGGCGCTCTTCGCCGTGTGGAAGATCCTGGGCCTGCCCTGGGGGATCTGAGCGCCGCGCGGTGGGGCGGCCCGAACTCGCGGCTTTCGAGCCGTTGCTGCCGGCGGAGCGGCTGATCGTCGCCGAGCTCCGCCACGGCGACTTCGACCGGCTGGGCGACGGGTCCCGGCCGTCGGAACCGCGGGACGAGCGCGTCGTGCGCGCCGAGTTCCTGCGCTTCCTGCTGCTCGGCGGCGCGGGCGAGACGCGTCCCCACGAGAAGGGCGTGCGCGTCTCCGGCGCCTGGATCGAGGGCGTGCTGGACCTGGAGGGCTGCCGGGTCCCCCGCGACATCGGCCTGAAGGATTGCCGCTTCACCGCCGTGCCCCTGCTGCGCTCGGCCATCATCGACAACCTGTTCCTGGACGGCTCCGTCCTGCCCGGGCTCGACGCCGACAGGCTGGAGGCGCGCGGCGGCCTGACGCTGCGCGGCGCGGAGGTCGCGGGCACGGTTCGCCTTGAGACGGCGCGGATCGGCGGGCTCGTGGAAATCGACGGCGCCGTGCTGGCCGAGCCCGACGGGCTCGTCCTCGCGGGCCGGGGCCTGCGGGCCGAGGGGCTCACGCTGCGGGGCGCCCAGTGCAAGGGCGGCATCGACCTCAAGAACGCCCGCCTGGAGACCGGCGTCGAGGCGCAGGGCCTGACGCTGGAGAGCCGGTCGGGCGCGGCGCTCGACGGCGATTCGCTGGAGGCCGGCGGCAACATCGTGTTGCGGCGCGCCACCGTCTCGGGCGAGATTCGCCTGCCGGGGCTCGCCGCGCGGGGCGATCTCGACATCAGCGGCGCATCCATCGTCCATGGCGGAGCCACGGCGCTCGACCTGGAGCGGGCGGTGGTGGAGGGCGGCTTCCTGCTGCGCGAGGCCACGCGCATCGAGGGCGTGCTGGACCTCACCGGCGCGCGGCTCGGCACGCTGCACGATACGTACGAGGCCTGGCCGGAGCGCGGCGACCTGCTGCTCAACCGCTGCATCTACGGCGCGATCATCGACGGGCCGGTCGACGCCGCGGGCCGGCTCGCATGGCTCGCCAGGCAGGACCCTGCCCGCTGGGGGGAGGATTTCTGGCCCCAGCCCTACGAGCAGCTCGCCGCCGTGTTCCGCGAGATGGGCCATGACGAGGATGCGCGCCGGGTCCTCGTGAAGAAGGAGCGGCTGCAGCGCCGGGCGCGCCGGGCGCGCGCCGGCTCGCCGCTCTGGCAAGGCCTGCTCGTCGCCAAGGACGGGCTGCTGCGCGTCACCGTGGGCTATGGCCGCCAGCCCCTGCTCGCCTTCCTCTGGCTCGCGGTGTTCTGGCTGGCCGGCGTCGCGGTCTTCGCGAACGCCGAGCGCGCCGGCGCCATGAAGCCGAACAGCGCGGTCATTCTGCGCTCGCCCGAATGGACCGGCTGCAGCCTCCAGCGCGGGGTAAACCAGCCCATCCCGGGGTCCGACACGCCGGTGCAGGGCCGCGCCCTGCCGGGCCAGTCGCAGCTCGATTGCTACCGCAGCCAGTTCGAGGCGCTGAGCTATCCCGAGCTCAATGTGTGGATGTACTCCCTCGACACGCTCTTTCCCGTCCTCGAGCTTGGCCAAAGGAGCTATTGGCGTCCGGACACGCTACAAGCTTGGGGCAGGTTCACGATCGGCTACTACTATTTCGAGTTGATCGTCGGGTGGGCGCTGAGCCTGCTCGCCGTCGCCGGCTTCTCGGGGCTGGTGAGGTCCAACGGCCGGTAGAGCACGGCCGCATCAAAAAGAGGGGTGCCATGAACGACAGCACGACGGTGAGGCCGCGCCCGCGCGCGGTGGGTCCCAGGGCGGGGCGGTCAAAGCTCGCCATCGACCTCGCCCTCCAGGGCGGCGGCTCGCACGGCGCCTTCACCTGGGGCGTGCTGGACCGCGTGCTGGAGGAAGACTGGCTGGAGATCAACGCGGTGTCCGGCACCTCGGCCGGCGCCATGAACGCCGCCGTGATGGCCTCGGGCCTCGCCAAGGGTGGCCGCCCGGCGGCGCGGCAGGCGCTGGAGACGTTCTGGCGCAAGACCGCCGACGCCGCGCGCTTCAGCCCCTTCCAGCGTAGCCCCATCGACGTGCTGCTCGGCCGCTGGACGCTCGACAACTCGCCGCTCTTCGTGGCCATGGACGTGATGTCCCGGCTCGTCTCGCCCTACGACCTCAACCCCCACGGCGTGAACCCGCTGGCCGACATCCTCGCGGAGGTCGTGGACTTCGAGGCGATCGCGCGCGGCGCCACGCAGGTCTTCGTCACCGCCACCAACGTGCGCACCGGGCGTGGGCGCGTCTTCCGCAACCACGAGCTCAATCCGGACGTGCTGCTGGCCTCGGCCTGCCTGCCGACCTTGTTCCAGGCGGTCACCATCGACGGCGACGACTATTGGGACGGCGGCTATTCCGGCAACCCGACCATGACGCCGCTCATCCGCGACTCCGATGCGCTCGACACGATCCTGGTGCAGATCAACCCGATCGAGCGCGAGGGCACGCCGCGCACGGCGCGCGATATCCTCAACCGCCTCAACGAGGTCTCCTTCAACGCCGTACTTCTGAAGGAGCTCAGGATGATGGCGATGATCCGCAAGGGCGCGAGCCCCGCCAAGGGCGAGCAGGCCCGCTGGGCGGGGATGCGCCTCCACCGCATCACGACGGATCTCATGGTCGAGCTCGGCTACAGCTCGAAGCTCAATGCCGAGTGGGAGTTCCTGACCATGCTGCGCGACGAGGGCCGCAAGGCCGCCGAGCGGTTCTACCTGGCGCACAGCGACGATCTCGGCGTCCGCTCCTCGCTCGATCTCGACGCCTTTCTCGAAGGCGTCTGAGCCCCATGCCGCAGCAGCGTTCCCACTGGGCGGCCGTCGTCGTGCTGGCCGTCATCGCCTGCGTGGCCGCACTCTCGGTCGCGAGCGCGGTCTTCGCGCCCGTGGCCTGCGCGCTTTTCGTCATGGCGCTCGTCTGGCCCCTGCAGGAGCGGCTGCAGGGCATGATGCCGAAGCTGGCGGCGCTGGCCATCACGCTGCTGGTCCTCGTCGCCGTCTTCGTTCTGTTCGGCTGGCTCACCGGCTGGGCCTTCGGACGGGTGGGACGCTGGACGCTCAGCGAGGCGCCGCGATTCCAGGCGATGTACGACCGCTTCGTGGAATGGCTCGAAGGCCATGGGGTCGCCATGGCCGGCTTCTGGTCGGAGCAGGTCAACACGGCCCGGATGCTGCGGCTGGTGCAGACGCTGACGAGCCGGGTCAACAGCGCGCTCAGCTTCTGGATCGTGGTCTTCGTCTACGTGATCCTGGGCCTGCTCGAGGTGGGCGACTTCCGCCGCCGGGCGTCGGTCCTCGGCGACCCGGACCTGCGGGCCGTGCTGATCCAGGGCAGCGCGCTGACGGGGGCGAAGATCCGCCGCTACATGATCGTGCGCACGCAGATGAGCATCCTCACCGGGCTGCTCGTCTGGGCCTTCGCGGCCGCGATCGGCCTGCAGCTCGCCGCGGAATGGGGCGTCATCGCCTTCACCCTGAACTTCATCCCGTTCCTGGGGCCGCTCATCGCGACGCTCTTCCCCACGGCGCTCGCCCTCGTGCAGTTCGAATCCTGGCAGGCCGCCCTCGCCGTCTTCGCGGTGCTCAACGTCATCCAGTTTGTGGTGGGCAGCTACATCGAGCCGCGGGTCTCGGGCAACGCGCTCTCGATCTCGCCCTCGGTGGTGCTCTTCGCGGTGTTCTTCTGGACCTACCTGTGGGGAATCTTCGGCGCCTTCATCGGCGTGCCCATCATGATCGGCGTGCTCACCTTCTGCGGCCAGCATCCCTCCAGCCGCTGGCTGGCGGACCTGCTCGGCGCGGGCGGGGAGGGGCCGGCCGTGGCCAAGGGGTAGGACCGGCGAGCCTGCGCAAGGCCTTCCCCGTCAGGCCGGCGCGGGCGCTCCCGGAAGCTCGACGGTCTGTGGCGCCAGGAGGTCGAGCCCGCCGTCGGCGGCCGGGGCGAGGCGCAGGATGTGGAACCGCGTGGGCTTGTCGTCGCGCCCGCCCATGACGGGGGAGGGCGCGGAGACGATGCGCAGCGGCCCGCAGCGCCCCACCCAGTCGATGTGCCGGTGTCCGTGCAGGGCCACGACGCGCCGGCCGAGCGGCTTGAGCTGACGCACGAACCACGTGCCGTTGAGGAGCGCCGTCCCGATGCGCTCGGAGAGCGAGGGCGCGGGCTTGGGATATTCCACGAGGTGGTGGTGCAGGGCCAGGAGCCAGCGGGCGCGCGGCAGGGCCGCCGTCACGGCCGCGATGCCGCGCGCATCCTCCTGCGTCACCAGGCCGAGGGCGTTGGTGAAGGAGAAATGCGTCTCGGCGTTGGAGTTCAGCAGGATCACCCCGAGTCCGTCCTCGGTGGCCGGGGGCAGCACCATGGGGAAGAGGTCGGCCCACAGCTTTCCGAGCTGCGGCATCAGCCGCCAGCCACCCTTGTCGGCGAAGGCGGTGATGGCCTCCGCCTGCGGCGCGACGGCCTCGGACAGCGTGGGACCCAGCGCCTTGCGCGTGGCGTCCAGCACGCGGACGCGGTCGCCCTGCACGGCCGCCATGGCCGAGAGCGTGCGCATCTGGCGCAGGCGCTTCAGGGGGCTCGTGGGCAGCTCGAGCCGCGCCGGGTTGGCCCTGTCGACGATGTTGAGGTCGTGGTTGCCGGGGATCACCAGCATCCGCTCCGCGAGCGCGGGGTGCTTCGCCAGGAGGTCCAGGAAGATCGCCCATTCCGCCGAGCGCCCGGCGTCGGTCATGTCGCCTGTCACCAGCACGAGGTCGAGCGGCTCCTGCGCGTGGATGGCCTCGAGCCGCACGAAAGCCTCGGCCAGCCTGGCATTCCCGGACGGGCCCGAGCGGCCGCTCTCGATGCGCAGGCCATGCTCCTCGCCGACGATGTGGATGTCTGAGAAATGCACCACGCGCCACGGTTTCTGCGCGCCCGGCGGGTCATAGGCCTCGAGGTCCTGCGGCTGGTCCATCAGCGCGTCGTTGAGGCCCCACAGCAGGGACCCGCCCGCCAGGGCGGCGGAGACGATGACCACGGCGTTGGCGAGGGCGGGCAGGACCAACGCCCCCGGGTGGACCCATTGCCCGATGGTCCCGGTCCATTGCGTGAAGGGCCAGGCGAGCAGGACGAAGGCCAGCGCGAAGCCGCTCGCCACCAGCCCCGCGCCCACGGCGGTGATCCGGTTGATGCGGACCTGCGCGGCGGAGCCCGCCGCCGGGCCGAAGAGCCGCGCCGCGATGTGGCGGAGCCCCTCGCGGGCCAGGGCGTAGCCCGGCTGGACCGCGATCGCCGTCAGCGACCAGAAGCTGCGCTCCACGATGCGGAAGGCGGTGCGGCCGCCGTACCATGCGGCCGCGGCGGCGAGCGCCAGGATCAGGAACGAGCCCAGTTCCGCAATGCCCTTGACGCGCCCGGAGACCGTGGTCGCCCAGGCCGACGCGACGAGCGGCGCGGCCCCGATCAGCAGGCCAGGGAGGCCGATCTGCGCGACCCATGAGAGAGCCAGCTTGGGCAGGCTGATCTCGGCGAGAAGGCTGCCGGCGATGGCCAGCATGGAGCGCGATTCGGGGCTCGAGGCGTCGTCCTCCACGTCCCCCGCGCGGGGGTCGATCAGGAGCGGAGGGCGTTCCATGGGCGGCGTCACCTTCGGCGTGGTCGCGGGCGGGCATGCGGCGACACCGCGACCCGGGCTTGGAGCTGAGCTATAGCATATGCGCGGCGCGCAACCGCCCCGCGAATCTCGCCACTTTCGAGACCCTGCATGGACCCTCTCCACGTCACCGGCGCCGTCATCCTGGGAGCCATGGTGTTGTTCATCTGGAACCGGCTGCCCGTGGTGGTCGTGGCCGTGGGAACCGCCCTGGCGCTCTGGGCGGGCGGGGTGCTCACGATCCAGCAGGCGCTGGCGGGGTTCGGCGATCCCGCCGTGGTGTTCATCGCCTCGCTCTTCGTCGTGAGCTTCTCGCTGGACGCGACGGGCGTCACCGCCTGGGTGGGCCAGAAGCTCGTCGGCGATCCCGAGCGCACGACCCTGTCGCGGCTCATCGTGACGCTGATGGTCATCACGGCGCTCCTGACGGCGCTGATCAGCTCCAACGGCGCGGTCGCCGCGCTGCTGCCCATCGCGAGCGTCGCGGCGGTCCGCCTCAAGGTGGCGCCCTCGCTTGTGCTGATGCCGCTCGCCTTCGCCGCGCATGCGGGCTCCAACCTCGTCCTGACCGGCGCGCCCAAGAACGTGCTCGTCTCCGAGGCGCTCGTGGATGCTGGCCAGAAGGGCTTCGGCTATCTCGAGTTCGCCTTCGTCGGCGTGCCGCTCGTTCTTGGCTCGGTCGCCATCGTCCTGCTTCTCGGCCGGCGCCTGCTGCCGGACCGGCGCAGCCTCGTCATCCCGCCCGACCTCAGCCAGCACGCCCGCGTGCTCGTCGAGCAATATGGCCTGGCGGCCGACACGTTCCGGCTGGCGGTGCGCAAGGACTCCGAGCTCGTCGGGCACGGGCTCGTCGCGGACGTCCTCCCGCCGGGGCTCCAGCTCCTGGCCGTGCAGGACCCCGCGGGCCGTCCGGCGGTCCGCGCGCTCGCCGACGGCGACGTGGTGCTGGTGCGGGGGGACGCGGCGCTCGCCGCCTCCTTCGCGGAGGAGCAGGGGCTGGCCTTCCGCGAGGAGGAGCAGGGCGACCCGGGCAACCTCTTCAACCGGCGCACGGGCCTCGCCGAGGTCATCGTGCCGCCCCGCTCCGAGCTCGTCGGCCGCAGCGCCTTTCCCGGCATGGTCACGGAAGGGGGCGACCTCGTGGTGCTCGCCATCCAGCGCAACGGGACAGACGCGGGCGACGCCCCGGTCGACCTCGCCGTCGGCGACACGCTGCTCCTCAAGGGCACCTGGGAGGCGCTGGACGAGCGGCTCGGCACGCCGGACGTGCTGCTCGTGAACTCTCCCGAACTCGTGCGGCGCCAGGCCCTGCCGCTCGGTCCCGGCGCGCGCAACGCCATCGGCATGCTCGCCGTCATGGTGGCCATGCTGGTGACCGGCATCGTCCCGCCCGTCGCGGCGGGGCTCGTCGCCGCGGGCTGGCTGCTGGTCACCGGCGTGGTGACGCTCGACGCGGCCTATCGCGCCATCAACTGGACCACGGTGATCCTCGTCGGCGCCATGATGCCGATCTCCGTCGCCATGGATCGCACCGGCGCCGCGCGCCTGCTCGCCGACGCCCTCGTGGATGTCGTCGGCGGCCTGGGGCCGACCGCCCTGCTCGCCGGCCTGTTCCTGCTCACGGCGACGCTGGGCCAGATCATGAGCAACACGGCGACCACGCTGATCGTGATCCCCGTCGCCATGGCCGCCGCGGCGGGCATGGACGTCTCGCCGCGGCCCGTGATGATGAGCCTTGTCGTCGCCGGCGCGGCGTCCTTCCTCACCCCGATCGCCACCTCCACCAACCTCATGGTGATGGGCCCGGGCGGCTACAGGTTCGGCGACTATTGGCGGCTCGGCCTGCCGCTGATGGCGCTCTACTTCGTGGTCGCCGTGTTCCTGGTGCCGGTCGTCTGGCCCTTCTGACGGGCGCTGCCTGGCGGGATGACCTGCGGCGCGGGCGGCGTGGACTTGGCGCTGCGGACAAGCCTAAGTTGACCCACTCACGCGAGAAGGACGACGCCATGACGCAGATGACGCTGGCCTGGACGCGACGCGCGCTGCTCGGGGGCATGACGGCCGCCGCCGCCGCGGCGCTCGCCCCCTCGCGCCTCCTCGCGCAGGCCGACCCGCTGCCCTCCTGGGCCACGGGCGATGCGAAGGCGCGCATCCTGGATTTCGTCCGGCGGACCACGACCGAGGGGAGCGCCGACTTCGTTTCGGCCGGCGAGCGCGTTGCGACCTTCGACAATGACGGCACCCTGTGGGCCGAGCAGCCCATGTACTTCCAGCTCGCCTTCGCAATCGACCGGGTGAAGGCTCTTGCCGACCAGCATCCCGAATGGCGGACGACCGCCCCCTTCAGCGCCGTGCTGGACGGCGACCGCGCCGCGCTCGCGGCTCTGGGCGAAAAGGGCTTCCTGCAGATCGTGGCCGCGACGCATGCCGGGGTGACGGTGGCGGAGTTCGAGGGCACGGTGCGGCAATGGCTCGCCACGGCGCGCCATCCGCGGTTCGACCGGCCCTACACCGACCTGGTCTACCAGCCCATGCTCGAACTGCTCGCCTTCCTGCGCGCCAGCGGCTTCAAGACCTTCATCGTGTCGGGCGGCGGCATCGAGTTCATGCGGCCTTGGGTGCCGCAGTCCTACGGCATCCCGCCCGAGCAGATCGTGGGCTCCAGCGGAAAGACCCAGTTCCGCCTCGACGGCGACGTTCCCGCGATCGTGAAATTGCCGGAGATCGAGTTCGTCGACGACGGCCCCGGCAAGCCCGTCGGGATCAACCGCTTCATCGGCCGCCGGCCCGTCTTCGCGGCGGGCAATTCGGACGGCGACCTGCAGATGCTGCAATGGACGACGCTGAACACCGGCGCCCGCTTCGGGATGATCGTCCATCACACCGACGCCGAGCGCGAATGGGCCTATGACCGCGCGTCGCCCGTGGGGCGGCTCGACAAGGCGCTGGACGAGGCGCCGTCGCGCGGCTGGCTGGTGGTCGACATGAAGCGCGACTGGCTGCGCATCTTCCCCTGGCAGTGAAGTCCCTGGCACTGAAGCCGGGCGAGCGCCTGGCGACGCGATCCCGAGGAGCCCTCCCGAGACCATGACCATCCGCCACGAATACCTCTTGACGAAGATCCTCTTCGGCATCGTCCTGCTCGCCCTGGCGTTCGGTCTCTGGGACCTCTTCAAGGGCTGACGCCGGAGGCGGGGCTGCGCGGCGCGCAGCGGCGAAGCGACCCGCCCCCGAGGGACCGGATCGCTTCGCCGGCAGGCCTGGCTCAGTCGCCCCGGGTCACTTCTTCAGCGTGGCGTCGAAGAGCGACAGCGCGGCGGCCGTGGACTCCTTGTCGGCCTTCTCGTCGTAGCGCAGGGGAAGGTTGAACTTCTTGCCGATCTCGGTGGCCTCGGGATTGGTGAAGGAATGCACCGCGCCGGGATACTGGATGACCTTGTAGTCGGCCTTCGCGGCGTCGAGGTCCTTCTCGAAGGCGACGTATTCCTCCTTCTTGATGAAGGGATCGTCCGCCCCGTTGAGGACCAGGATCTTCGCCTTGACTTCGCCCGGCTGGGGCGCAGGCGTGTTGATGCCCAGCGAGGCGTGGAAGCCGGCGACCGCCCCGAGGTCGCTCCCCACGCGCGCCATGTTCAGCACCACGGCCCCGCCGAGGCAGTAGCCCACCGCGCCGATCCGCGAGCCGCCCACGGTGGGGTGCTGGGAGAGCTGCGCCTTGGCCGCGTTGAAGCGCGACTGCATGGCGGCGGGAGCCTTCATGAGCTCGCCAGCCAGCGCGCCGGCGTCTTTGGGATTGTCCGCCGTCTTGCCGTCGCCGTACATGTCGGCGAGGAAGACGGTGTAGCCCTGCTGGGCGAAGTTCCTGGCCTCGTCGTGGGCATGCTTGGTGATGCCCCACCATTCCGGCACCATGACGATCCCGGGCCGTTTCGCGCCGCCCGCGTCGTCATAGACGATGAACCCCTTCAGCGAGGTGGCGCCGTCCTGGTAGGTCACGGCCTCCTCCTTGACCGCCGCCTGTGCGGCGAGCGTGGCCATGGCCGTGAAGGCCGCCGTCAACATCATCCTCATTCACGTCTCCTGACCGTCTCGATCTCGTCTGCGCCGGGGAAGCGCCCGGCTTGCGCGGGGAGACACTAGCGGCTCGTGGAAGGCCGTTGTGTTCCCGAGTTCGTGATCGCACGGGGCAGGGTTGCGGCAGGGCCCGTGCCGCCGGCGGCAGGGTGCGCTATCGTGTCCGCAAAGGGCCGCAGGACGCGACAGCGACGGCCCGGCAAAAGGGGAGGGACGACAGCCATGGTGCAGTCCAGGGTGAGGATCGGGCTCGTCGGCGCGGGCGCCATCATGCGCCTCAGCCATGCCCCCACCATCGCCGCCAGCGCGGACGCCGAGCTCGCCGGCGTCTACGACGCCGATCCCCGGCGCGCCGCGTCGCTCGCGGACGACTTCGGCAGCCGGTCCTTCGACAGCCTGGAGGCGCTGCTGGAGCGCCGCGACGTCGACGCCGTGATCGTGGCCACGCCCAACCTCTTCCACGAGGAGGCGGTGGTCGCTGCCGCGCGCCGCGGCAAGCACGTGCTCTGCGAGAAGCCGCTGGCCATCGACGCCGCCGCCGCGCGCCGGATGGTGCGGGCCTGCGAGGAAGCGAAGGTCGTGCTGCAGGTCGGCTTCAACCAGCGCCTCTGGGGCCAGGTGGAGATCGCCAAGCGCTTGCTGGAGTCCGGCTTCATCGGCACGGTTCACCAGATGCGCTCGATCTATTCCGAGAAATCCACGGCCTACCCCGCCGCCACCCGCTACCGGTACGACCTCGCGCAGTCGGGCGGAGCGACGATCATCGACCTGACGATCCACCGCATCGACCTCGCCCGGCATCTCGTCGGCGACTTCAGCGGCGTCTTCGCGGAGCTGACGCACAGCGCATTGCCGGATGCGGTGGACGACAACGTCTTCCTGCTCGCCCGCTTCGCCGGCGGCGCGCGGGGCTGCCTCGCCGGAAACCGCTTCTCGCCCAATATCGGCGATGGCACGGACCTCTACGGCACCGAGGGCACGATCCATATCGCGAGCGAGACGGCCTCGCCCTTCGCCTCCGCCCCGCTCGCGGTCTACACGGAGAAGTCCGCCGCCGAATTGCCGGACGTGCTGCGCGAGGCGCATTATCCCGACGCGTGGTGGCAGACGTTCAAGGGGGGCTGGATCACGGTGAAGCCGCCGCGGCGCAGCCCCTATGGCCGCCAGCTCGCGGCCTTCTGCGCCAGCATCCGCGAGGGCGCGCCGGTGGTCGCCTCGGGGCTCGACGGCCTGCGCGCGCAGGAATTCGTGCAGGGGGCCTACCTGTCGATGCAGACGGGCGGCTGGGTCGACCTGCCCTTGCCGGAGGATGCGCCCTTCGTGCTGCCCGACTACGGGAGGGCGCGGCCGTGACGCCCTGCTTCCACAGCGTCGGCCTGCCCCGGCGCAGCCTCATGGAGGCGATCGGCATGGTCGCGGACGCCGGCTACGCGGCCATCGAGATCAACGCGGAAACCCTGCCCTGGGCGCCGGCGCACCTGACGCCGGCAGCGGGCCCCCAGGAGCGGCGCGCGGTGCGGGAGGCCTGCGACGCGCGCGGCCTCGTCATCGCGGCCGTCGGGGCGCACCTGCCGATGGTGATGGCCGATCCGGCGCAGCGCGAGGCCGCCATCGCCTATGTCGATGGCTGCACGGACCTCGCGCGCGACCTCGGCGCGCCCGTGGTCCACATCCTCTCCGGCCCGCTCGCCCCGGGCCTCGCGCGCGAGGAGGCCTGGCCGTGGTTCCGCACCGCTGTCGAGCGCACGACGGAGCATGCCCGCCGGCGCGGGGTGACGCTCGGCATCGAGGCCATTGCCGGGCATCTCTTTCACGGCGCCGACGACTATCGCCGCCTCGCGTCCGAGCTGCCGGGGGTGGGGTTCACGGTGAACTTCGATCCCAGCCACCTCGCCGTGCAGGGCGAGGACCCGCGGCGCGTCGTGGACCTCTTCGGCCACCGGGTCTCGCATGTCCACCTGAAGGACGGCGCGGGCCGGTTCCCCGACTTCAGCTTCCCGCCTCTGGGCCGCGGCGTGATCGACTTCGCGGGATTGCTGCAGGGCCTGCGGGCGGCGGGCTATGACGGCGCGCTGTCGGTCGAGTACGAGGCTCAGGTCTTCGGCTGGAACGAGACGGAGGACGAGATCCTCGGTCACGGCCGGACCGTCCTCGACGGCCTGCTGGCGGGCTGAGGCGGCGCGCCGAGCGGCCTCTTGCCTCGCCTCGCGGGCGCAGCCGGTCTGCGCCGCGTGCGGGAGCGAAGCGCCGAGGAGACGCCTAGCATCGCGTTCCCCTTGCATCACCGGAGGCTTCGATGAGCACGACGACGAGCGCCTGGCGCGCGGACCCGCTGGCCTGGGGCCACGGTCCGCGGGTCTTCGAGATGTTCCTGGAGCCCACCTGCCCCTATTCGGTGCGCGCCTTCGGCAAGATCGACGACACGCTCCGGCTGGCGGGCGAGGACCGGATCACGCTGAAGATCCGCCTGCAGTCCCAGCCCTGGCATCTCTTCTCCGGGGTCGTCACGCGCTGCGTGATCGCGGCCTCGACCCTGCCCGGGGGCAAGGAGGACGCGCGCAGGGTACTGGCCGCCGTCGCGGCCGATCGCGAGGCGTTCGAGTTCGAGCGCCATTGCACCGGACCCAACCGCGACGCGACGCCCAACGACATCATCGCGCGGCTCGAAGGCCAATCCGGCCTGCGGCTCGCCGAGGCCTTCGCGATCCCCGACCTCGACAGGGAGATCAAGTGGCACTGCAAGTATGCACGCCAGAACGGCATCCACGTCTCGCCGACCTTCATGATCGACGGCCTCGTGCAGCCCGACATGGGCAGCGGCGACGCCGTGGAGTCCTGGGTCGCCAGGCTGAACGCTTAGCGCGCGCCGGAGCGGAGGGGCCCCGCAGCCATGGCCGCAGGACCGTGCCCGCTTCGCCGCTCCTGGCGACCGGAGACGTCCCGGACCCGGCCCGGGACGCCCGGGAGGACGGGCGCGTCGCTCGCGCGGCCGCTCAGCCTACGACGGTGAGGCCGACGTCGAGGCTGCCCTTCGTGGCGTTGGAATAGGGACACACGAAGTGGGCCTTCTGCACCAGCGCCTCGGCCTTGGCGTGGTCGAAGCCGGGCACGCGAATCGTCAGGTTGGCGGTGATGCCGAAGCCTCCGTCCGAGCGCGGGCCGATGCCGACCTCGGCGGTCACGGTGGTGTCGGCGGGCAGCGCCACCTTCTCCTGTCCGGCCACGAAGCGCAGCGCGCCGAGGAAGCATGCGGAATAACCGACGGCGAAGAGCTTCTCGGGATTGGCGCCGTCGCCGCCCGGTCCGCCGAGCTCCTTCGGAACGACGAGCTTCACGTCCAGCGTGCCGTCCTCGGTGGCGGAGCGGCCGTCGCGGCCACCGCCCGTTGCGGTGGCGCGGGTGGTGTACTTCACGTCGACGCTCATGGATGCTCTCCGTTTGATCGTGTGCGATTTAATCGATGGCGATTGAGTAGCCCGCCCTCGGAATTCTGTCAACGGCTTGCGAAATGATCGTGTGCGATTTATTTTCGCGGAATGCCGCACAAGACCCGCACCCCGCTCCGCCTCGACTCCTTCCTGTGCTTCAGCGTCTACGCGCTGAACAACGCCTTCGGGCGGCTCTACAAGGGCCTGCTCGACGGGCTCGGCCTCACCTATCCGCAATATCTGGTCATGGTGACGTTGTGGGAGGATGACGGCCTTTCCGTGGGCGAGATCGGCGAACGGCTCTCGCTGGAATCGAGCACGTTGACGCCGCTGCTCAAGCGCCTGGAGGCGCAGGGGCTCGTCGAGCGCAGGCGCTCGGAAGCGGACGAGCGCCGGGTGCTGGTGAAGCTCACGAAGAAGGGACGCAGGCTCGCCGAGCAGGCCGCCGCGGTCCCCGCGGCGGTGGGCCGGAGCTGCGGGCTTGCCCCGCGCGAGCTCGAGGAGATCCGCCGGTCGATCGACGTGTTGCGCGGGCACATTGCCGAGGCGACGCCCTGAGGCGTCGTCACTTCGACGTCGGGTTCGCGGCCGCCAGGAAGGCGATGCAGGCGCAGGCGGCGCCGAGCATGGCGTAGCCCCATGCGATCTGCTTCAGGTCGAAGCTCCCCGTGAGGCGGCCGGCCGCGATGCCCGGGATCGCCGCGCCCCCGTAGGAGACGAGGTAGAAGGTGGCGAGCAGCCCGGCCCTCTCATGCGGCCCGGCGCGGGCGAGCAGGGCGCGAAGGCCGCCCGTCGACGAGATGCCGGTCGACAGGCCCACGGCGAGGCTCGCCGCGATGAAAGGCAGCACGGCGCCGGCTTCCAGCGCCGAGATGATCCCTGTCAGCGCCACGAGATAGAGCGCCATGCCGGTCCGCACGCTCGCGGCGGGCGACAGGCGGGCGGCCAGCGGCCCGCCGAGGGGGGTCAGGGACATCATCGACGAGAAGACGAGGGCCGCGACAAGGGGGCTCGTGGAGCCGAGATATTGCGCCACCACGGCCGGGCCGAAGGCCTGGTAGAAGCTGCCCAGGCACCACGTCGCCACCGAGGCGGAGCAGGCGGCGAGGACCAGGCGGCCGGAGCCCGCGGGGACCTGCAGGCGCGGACGCAGGGATCGCACCGCCCCCCCGCTGCGCGGCATCGTCTCGGGACTCGCCACGACCAGCGCCGCGCAGGCGGCGAGCGCGACCAGCATCACGGCGTAGACCAGGACCTTCGGCGCAGGCGCGAACTGGACGAGCGCGCCGCAGGTGATGGCACCCAGCGGGATCCCGACCATCGGCGCGCTGCCCGTGATCGCCGCCGGCATCCAGGCCGGTCGGTCGCGCGCCGCGTCGACCACGAAGGCGCCGAGCGCGCTCGAGGCCAGGCCCGAGGAAAGGCCCTGCAGCACGCGGGCGACGAAGAGCGGGCCCGGCCCGCGCAGCGCGATCAGGATGAGGCAGGCCAGGGACGCGACGGCGATGGCGGCGAGCGCGACCGGCCGACGCCCCAGGTGGTTGGACAGGCGCCCCATCATCAGCAGCGACGAGGCAGCGGCGGCCAGGTAGCCGACGGTCACGTAGCTGAGCTGGGCCGGCGTGACGCCGTCCTCCGCCCGGTAGAGGTTGAAGAGCGGGATGGGCGTCCCCGCGGAGGCGAAGACCAGCACGAGCGAGCAGGCGGCCGCCACGAAGGCGGCGCGCACGGACATGCGGGGGACGTGCAAGGGCCAGCCTGCCTCGTGTCGACGCTGCGGATCAGCTCCTGCTTACCGCAGCGCAGCACGGCTGTCTCGCCCCGGGCGCGCATGGGAGACCGGCGCGGGCGCCGTCCCCGGTCGGGCCGGCGCGCGGGCCGGACGGCTCAGAATTCCTCCCAACCGCCCGCGGCCGCCTGGGACTTCGGGCGGGCGGGCGCCGCACCCGGGGAGGCCTTGGGCGAGAAGGCGGCGGCGGCCAGCTTCTGCAGGCGCCCCGGCTCCGAGGCTCCCGTGGCTGCAGGCTTCGCGCCGGCCATCGGCTTCTTCGCCGGCATCGCCGTGCGGGAAGCCGCCGGCTTGGCGGCCGGGCGCGCGGTGGAGGATGCGGGCAACGCCATGCCGTCCGTGCCGGTGGCGCGCAAGACGGGCGCCGCGGCGCCGTGCTCGCGGGTGCGGAACCAGTCCACCAGTTCGCGCAGGCGGTCCACCTGCTGCGACAGCTGGCTGGAGGCCGCCGCGCTTTCCTCGGCCATGGCGGCGTTCTGCTGCGTCATCTCGTCCATGTGGGCGACAGCCTGGCTCATCTCGTCGATGCCGTTGGCCTGCTCGCTGGTCGCAGCCGAGATCTCGGAGACCGTCGACGCGACGCGCTCGGAGGACCCGACGATCTTGTCCAGGGCGTCGCCGGCCTCGCGGACCAGCTTCACGCCCTTCGACACCTCGTCCACCGACGCGCCGATCAGCCCCGTGATGTCCTTGGCCGCCTCGGAGGAGCGCTGGGCGAGGGTACGGACTTCCGCCGCCACCACCGCGAAGCCCTTGCCCGCCTCGCCGGCGCGTGCGGCCTCGACGGCGGCGTTCAGCGCCAGCAGGTTGGTCTGGAAGGCGATCTCGTCGATGACGCCAGTGATGTCGGAGATCTTGGACGAGGCCTGCTCGATGCGCGACATGGCCTCGACGGCCTGGCGGACGATGCTGCCGCCCTCGGTCGCGACGCCCATGGCCTCCTGGGCCAGGTCCACCGCCTGGCGCGAGGACTGGGCCGACGCCTTCACGGACGCCGCGAGTTCCTCGGTGGTCGCGGCCGTCTGCTCGAGGGCGGAGGCCTGCTGCTCGGTGCGGTTGGAGAGGTCCTGGGCCCCGGAGCGGATCTCGCTGGCCGAGTTCGCCGTCTCGCCGGCGATGCCCTTGATCTGCTCGGCGAAGTCCCGGAGCCGGTCGGCGGCAACGTCATAGTCGCTGGCGATCTTGGCGAAGTCCTCGGTCAGCCTGCCGTCGAGGCGGCGCGTCAGGTCTCCGTCCGCCAGGGCGGCGAGCGCGTCGCCGATCTCGGCGAGCGCCAGGCTGCGCTGCTCCGCGTTCGCCCGCTCCGTCGCCAGGGTCCGCTCTTCGGCCTGCTGGCGCGCCTTTTCCGACGCGGCGATGTAGACGGAGATGGCGAGGTCCATGTCGAGCAGGGCGGCCTTGATGATGCCGCCGAGCTGGGCCTTGGCCTGCGCGCCCCCGGGCATCGTCTTGCCGAACATCGACGTCGGCCACAGGGAGTCGAGGATCTTGCCCAGCAGCCCCTCGATGATGAGCGCGTAGGAACCGATGTAGTAGCGCGGCTCGAGGCCGACGCGGGCATGCACCTCGCCGACGGTGGTGACCGCGCGGGCATAGCCCTCGTCGAACTGGGCGCGGCCGATGCGGCTCCAATGCTCGAGCTGGCGGCTCTTCGCCCAGTCCATGCGGGAGGGGTCGGAGAACAGGTTCCTGGTGGTCCCGTTGCCCCGGATCTGGGTGTAGACGGTATCGAGGATGCCTGGCAGTTCGCGCTCGATCAGCGCTGCGGCAGAGCGGATGGCTGCCTCTTGCTCTTTGCCGAGACCGATATACGCGAGACGATCGCCGATGTTGAAAGAGTCCATGATCTACCCCAATAGCCGATGCGGGATTACACAGTCAGGAACGTGAATTTCGCGTGCATCAGACGTGAGACTTAACGGCCCTCCAGGCGCGCCATTCAGGATTGTAAAATATCATTTGGTACTACCTATAATTATAATCCTGAAGAAAACGTTTTACGGGCAGAGGTGACTTCGGGTGATCGACTCTCGTCACGCGTGATTGCCTTTGGTCAGCGTCTTGTCGACGGAAGCGATTCATGATTGGCTCAGCTCAACAAATGAGCGTCCTGGGGAGGATGTGGTGGAGATTGATCGACATCGTGGGATCGTCGATCTGTTGGCCGAACGGCCCTTCGCAACCGTGCGCGACCTGCAGGAGGCGTTCGGCGTCTCACCCGCCACCATCCGTCGCGACATCGACAAGCTTCACCGGCTCGGCAAGGTCCGCAAGGTCTTCGGCGGCATCGCGTCCACCCCGTCGGGAGCCGCCGGACCGCGCACCGCGCGTCCCTACAGCGAGAACCGCGACATGGCCGTGGCGCAGAAGCGCGCCATCGCCGCGGCGGCCCTGGGCCTGGTCTGCGACGGCGACTCGCTGATCATCCACGGAGGATCGACCTGCTACAATCTGGGGGTCCTGCTCGCCCAGCGCAGCGTCCGGGTCTTCACCAATTCCATGCCGCTCGCCGCCTATCTGGGCGAGCACGGCGTCTGCCAGCTGACGGTGGCGGGGGGCGACGTCCATCGCGAGCCTCGCCTCATCTACGACCCCAGGACGCGCCCCGTCTTCTACGCTTCCAAGTTCTTCGTGGGCGCGCAGGGGCTCGGCTCGGACGGGGTCCTGGAATCCCACCCGCTGTCCGTGCGCTCCATCCGCGACCTCGTCGAATGCGCCGACGAGGTGATCGTGCTGGCCGACAGCCGGAAGTTCGCCATCCGGCCGCGGCACGTCGCGCTGCCGCTCTCGCGCGTCAGCCGCATCATCACCGATGACGGCCTGACCGCCGAGGATGCGGCCATGCTGGAGGAGGCGGGCGTCGAGCTCACGATCGCCCAGGCCACGGGGGGCCTGGCATGAGCGCCGGGCAGGCAAGCATCCGCAGGGGGGCGTCCCACGCAGGGCCGAGCTCGCCTTCCGATCGAGCGGACGCAGGCTCCTCCAAGATGACGTGCAGGTCGCGGCTCCCGGGCCAGCGCCGCGGCCCGGGAGCGGGAGGCGCCACTGGCGGGATCGCGCCGAAGCCGTCTAGACTGGCGGCAAGGGGTTCGACCCCAGGGGGCCTGGCCAGCAGGCCCGCAGGAGGATGCGCGTGCAGGGGGATGCAGGCATGACCGGGGGCGGCGCGTCCACCCTGCGGCTGTCGAAGATCACCAAGAGCTTCGGCGGCATCACGGTGCTGCAGGACGTGGACTTCGACGTCCATGCCGGCGAGGTGCACGCCCTGATGGGCGAGAACGGCGCCGGCAAGTCGACGCTCATCAAGGTCATGGCGGGCCTGCACCGGCCCGATAGCGGCCAGATGGCGATCGACGGTCGGCCGCTGAGCTTCTCCTCGCCGCGGGAGGCCCATGCGGCTGGCATCGCCACGGTCCACCAGGAATTACTGCTCTTCTCGGACCTCACGGTCGCCGAGAACATCTTTCTCGGCCAGACCCCGAAGACCTCCTCCGGACTGATCGACTGGCCTGCCATGCGCCGGCGGGCCCGCGAGCTGCTGGACCGGCTGGACTGCCCCGAGCTCGATATCGACGCGCGCGTCGGCACGCTCTCCGTGGCCAACCGCCAGCGCGTGGAGATCGCCCGCGCCTTGTCCCAGCAGGCGCGGTTCCTGATCATGGACGAGCCGACGGCCGCCCTCGTCGAGGCCGACGTGCAGCGGATGTTCGACATCGTGCGCCGGCTGCGGGCGAGCGGCGTCGGCATCGTCTATGTCAGCCACCGCATGCCCGAGATCTTCGCGCTCGCCGACCGGGTCACCGTGCTGCGCGACGGCGTCTGCGTCGGCACCCGGCCCATCGGTGAGGTCGACGAGAGCCAGCTCGTCTCGATGATGGTCGGCCGCTCCGTCGACAAGCTCTACCCGCCCCCGCAGGGCCCGGTGCGCGACGTGGCGCTCACGCTGCGCAACGTGGCCCACCGCAACGTGGTGCAGGACATCTCGCTGGAGCTCAGGCGGGGCGAGATCGTGGGGCTCGCGGGCCTCGTCGGGTCCGGCCGCACGGAGACGGCGCTGACCATTTTCGGCATCACGCCGGCCACTGCGGGGACGATCCTGCTCGACGGACGCGAGGTGAGGATCGACAGCCCGGAGACGGCGCGCGACCTGGGGATCGCCTATGTCCCGGAGGACCGAGGAACCCAGGGCCTCGTCAAGCCGCAGACCATCGCCGACAATATCGCGCTGGCCAATCTCGGGCGCATGTCGCGCGGGCCGTTCGTCAGCGTCGCCGCCGTCACGGAGGCGGCGCGCCGCGCCATCCAGCAGCTCGGCATCCGCGCCCGCGGGCCGGCCCAGCCGGTGCGCCAGCTCTCCGGCGGCAACCAGCAGAAGGTCGTACTCGCCAAGTGGCTGGAGACGAGGCCGCGGATCCTCATCCTCGACGAGCCGACGCGCGGCATCGACGTGGGCGCCAAGGCCGAGATCCACAAGCTCATCCGCCAGCTCGCCGGCGAGGGAATGGCCATCCTGATGATCTCCAGCGAGCTGCCCGAGGTGCTGGGCATGAGCGACCGCGTGCTCGTCATGAGCCAGGGCCGCATCGTCGGCGCGTTCGACAAGGCCGCCGCGACCCCGGAGGCCGTCGGCGCCGCCATGACCGCGTCCCGCGGACCCCGGGAGGCCGCGTGACCAGCCTCGCCCAGCCCCTGGGCCGCTCTGGCCTGCAGCGCTTCGCCTCCGGCTTCGGCCAGGAGATCGTGATCGCGCTGTCCATCGCGGTCCTGTTCGTCGTCGTGACCTGGGTGAACCCGCGCTTCATCTCGGACACCAACGTCAACTCGATCATTGCCGGCAACGCCTATATCGCGGTCGCCGCGATCGGCATGTCGATCATCATCATCTGCGGCCATATCGACGTCTCCGTCGGCTCCCTGATCGGAGTGGTGGCGACCATCGCCGGCACATTGGCGGTGAAGGGCTATCCCGTCTGGCTCGCCTGGCTCCTGCCGGTGCTCGTCTCCGTCGCCATCAACACGGGCGTCGGCGCGCTCGTCGCCTATACCCGCATGCCCTCCATCGTGGTCACGCTGGGCATGCTCTCCATCCTCAAGGGGGGGCTCATCATCGCGACGGGCGGCGCCTGGATCACGGGCATGCCCGCTGACTTCATGCTGGCGCAGATGCGTCCCTTCGGCGTGCCGTCTTCGGTCTGGTTCATGGTGGCGCTCACCGCGATCACCGCCTTCCTGATGCGCTACACGGATGGCGGCCGCTCGGTCTACGCGGTGGGCGGCAACCTGGAAGCGGCGCGCGCAGCCGGCCTCAACCCCGAGCGCGTGACCGTGGGCGCCTTCGCCGTGCACGGGCTCTTCGCCGGCATCGCCGGCATCCTCTTCGCCACGCAGCTGCAGGTCATCCAGTCCACCGTGCCGCCCAACCTGGAGCTGACTGTGATCACCGCCTCGGTGATCGGCGGGGTCTCGATCCTCGGCGGCACCGGGACGGTGATCGGCTCGACGCTCGCCGCCATCCTCTTCGCGACCATCGGCTCGGCGCTGATCTTCCTCGACGTCTCCGCCTACTGGCTGCGGGCCGTGCTGGGCCTGCTCATCCTGGCGACGGTGATGGCCGACATGATCCGCCGGAGGCGCAGCTCATGAAGTCCGCCTCCGCCTCCCTGCTGCGCTACGAGATCGTGCTGGCGGTCATGTCGGCGCTCGCGCTCGCCGTTCTCGCTTCGATGTCGGACCGCTTCTTCACGGTCGACAACCTGCTCAACCAGGGCCGGCTCATGGCGGAGGTCGGGCTCGTGGCGCTCGCCATGACCTTCGTCATCATCACCGGCGGCATCGACCTCTCGGTGGGCTCGATCCTCGGCCTCACCGCGATCCTGCTGGGCGTGTTCTGGAAGAACGTGGGCCTGCCGCTGCCCGCGGCGATCCTCGCGGCCATGGCCTGCGGCACGCTGGCCGGGTTCGCCAATGGCTGGGTCATCACGCGCTTCCGGGTGCCTCCGCTGATCACGACGCTCGCCACGCTCGCCCTCTATCGCGGCCTCGCCGAGGGCATCAGCCAGGCGCGCTCAGTGCGCGGCTATCCCGAGTGGTTCTTCTTCCTCGGCCAGGGCGAGATCCTGGGCGTGCCGGTGCAGCTCTGGATCCTGGTCGTCGCGACGCTCGTCGCCGCGATCGTGCTCGGCAAGACGCGGGCGGGCTACGCCACCTACGCGATCGGCGCCAACGAGACGGCGGCGCGCTTCTCCGGCGTCAGGGTCGACGCGGCCAAGCTCTGGATCTACGGCGCGGCGGGCTTCCTCTCGGCCGTCGCCGCCGTCATCTTCGTGTCCCGAGTCACCACCACCCGCTCCGACATGGGCACCGGCATCGAGCTCGACGTCATCACGGCGGTCGTGCTCGGCGGCACCAGCATCTTCGGCGGCAAGGGCACGATCGTCGGCACCATTCTCGGTCTCGTCCTCATCCAGGCCCTGAAGAACGGGCTCGCGCTCTCGGGCGTGAAGGGCGACGGGACCATCGTCGTCATCGGGGCAGTGCTCATCCTGGCGCTTCTAGCCGGCACGCTGCTCGATCGAAACAGGGGCGGAACATGACAAGCCGGTTCCGCAGCGCACGTCCGCCCCGGAATGCGGGACCACAAAGCCAAAACGCTGGAGGAAGCATCATGATCAAGACCACCCTGGCCGGGGCCTTCGCCCTGGCCCTCCTGGGCGGGACCGCCTCGGCCGCCACCTGGACCGGCGGCGACGACCTGCCGACGAGCCCGCTCGCCTGCGACGCCACTCCCGCGGCCGCAGCGGCCAAGCCCTATGACGGCGGCAGCCCCACCGGCGCGCCCGACCGCAAGGGCAAGCCGATCAAGATCGTCGACGTGCCGAAGCTGATCGGCATCGGCTACTTCAACGCCACCTCGAAGGGCATCGCCGACGCCGCCAAGGAACTCGGCAACGTCTCGGCCAAGACGGACGGCCCGACCAAGGCCAATATCGACGAGCAGATCACCTTCATCGACAACTACATCACCTCGGGCGTCGACGGCATCCTGTTCGCCGCCAACGATCCCGTGGCGATCGCGCCGGTGCTGAAGAAGGCCCTCTCCAAGGGCATCAACGTCGTCGGCTACGACGCGAACTCCACGCCGGACGCGCGCCAGTGGTTCGTCAACCAGGCGCAGTTCAACGGCATCGCCAAGGCGCTCGTCGACAACATGGCCAAGGAGGCCGGCGAGGACGCGGGCGTCGCCATCGTCACCTCGACCTTCACCACGCCCAACCAGGCGCGCTGGATCGCCGAGATGGCCGCCTATGCCGAGAAGTGCCACCCCAAGTTGAAGTGGCTGGAGACGGTCGAGGCGCAGGAGGACAACAACCTGTCCTTCAACCAGGCGACCACGCTGATCAACAAGCACGGCGACAAGCTGAAGGGCATCTTCGGCATGACCTCCGTTGCCACGCCGGCCTCGGCCGAGGCCGTGTCGCAGGCCAAGCAGTGCGGCAAGATCGCCGTTGTCGGCCTCGCCACCCCGAACGCCATGAAGCCCTATGTCGGCAATGGCTGCGTCAAGTCCGTGGTGCTGTGGAACCCGGTCGACCTCGGCTACGCCGCCGCGCAGGTGCTGCGGGCCGTCGCCGACGGCACGCTGAAGGCCGGCGACACCAAGGTGAAGGCCGGCAAGCTCGGCGAGCTGCAGGTCATCAATGGCAGCGAGATCCTGCTCGGCGCGCCCTACACCTTCACCAAGGACAATATCGGCGGCTTCGACTTCTGATCGGACCTGTCGCATCCATGAGACCGGACGGCGGCCCCCAGGGGCCGCCGTCTTGCGTGTGGGGCAGGCGCGTCCGGGCCGGCTCCCAACCGTCAGGCGCGCGGCGACGAGGTCGGGCGCGAGCCGTCGTCGCCATGCCCAACGCGTCATTGCGATGAGCGTCGCGACGAAGCAATCCGGAGAACGCCCGGAAGAGGACGGGTTTGCGTCCTTCGGCTCCCGATGACGGCCAGGGAGCGGTTCCGTCAGGTCGGAAAAAGTCTCTCGCGGGGAGGCCGATCGCCCGCCTCTCACCCCACCAGATGGCGCGGCTTGCCCGCCACGTAGAGCGCGATGTTCTCGAAGAGCTGGTCGACCAGGCTCTGCACGGCCTCGCGGCTCGCCCAGGCGACATGCGGCGTGAGGATGAAGTCGGGCCGGTGCATCAGCCGCATGAAGGGGTGGTTTGCGGGCGGCGGCTCCACCGAAACCACGTCGAAGGCGGCCCCGGCGATCTGGCCGGTCTCCAGCGCCACGGCCAGGTCCTCCTCGTTGACGAGCCCGCCGCGGGCCGTGTTCACGATGAGCGGCCGCCGCGCCATGGCGGCGAATTCAGGCGCCGCGATCATGTCCTTCGAGGCCGGCGTCAGGGGAGCGTGCAGCGTGATCACGTCGGCGACGCGGATCACCTCCTCGAAGGGCGTGTAGAGCGGGCCCATGCCCTCGACGCCCTTGTAGGTGGAGAAGAGCACGCGCATGCCGAAGGCCTCGCCGAGCCTGGCGACCGCCTTGCCCAGCACGCCGTCGCCGATCACGCCGAGCGTCGAGCCCGCGAGATCGTGGATCGGGTAGTCGAAGTAGCAGAACTGGTTGGCCTCCTGCCAGCGGCCGCGCGCGACGCTCTCCTGGTAGGCAACGATGCTGCGCCGCAGCGCCAGGATGAGCGCGAAGGTGTGCTCCGGCACGGTGTTGACGGCGTAGCCGCGGATGTTGCACACGCCGACGCCCCGCGCCGTGCAGGCCGCGACGTCGACGATGTTGGTGCCCGTCGCCGCGACGGCGACGAGGCGCAGCCGCGGGGCGGCCGCCACGCTCGCCGCGCTGACCGGCACCTTGTTGGTGATGACGATGTCGGCCCCCGCGATCCGCCCGGCCACCTCGCCCGGCGCGGTCTTCTGGTGCACCGTCAGCCGGTGGGCGAAGGGCAGAGCCGGAATCACGATCTCGGGCGGGACCGTCTCGGCGTCGAGGAAGACGATCTCGAGCGGCGTGGCGCTGGCGGTCATGGCATCTCGCTCCCGGGCTTCTTGCGTCCTTCTCCCGGCGGCGGTGCAGGCCGCGCCCCCGCGAAGGCCCGGGGATGCTAGCAAAGCCACGGCGCCCCGGATGATCGCAGGGGCGACCCCGTCCGGTCTGGTTGCGGCGTGCGCGCGGGTTCAGAAGGTCGGGAAGAGCGCCTGGATCTGGAAGCGCATGCTCCAGTTCGGGCCGCTGTCGGGCTTCACCACGTTGTAGAAGCCCTGGATCTGCGCGTTGACCGGCAGCTTGCCGATCTTGAACAGCCGGCCGAAGCCGCCGCCGATCGGCACCGTCCACTTGTCACCCGGGGAGGCCAGCCAGTTGGCGGTGATGATGGGGGAGGTCGTCAGGTACCAGCCGTGCGGCAGGTTGTAGTTGAGGAAGGGCTGGACCAGCAATTGGTTGACGCGCTGGTTCTGCGTGCCGGCCCAGATGTTGTTGACGAGCGCCCCGTAGACCCAGGGTCCGTCGATCCGCAGCACCACCGCCGAGGGCCCGCCGCCCCACTTGTTGACGCCGAGCGTCTTGTCCGTCGCCGTTGGCAGCCAGAGGACGGGACCGACGCCCCAGATGATCTTGCCGGGCTCGGCCGGAGACAGGAAGAACGAGGGCTGGATGTTGCCGAGGCCGGCCTCGCTGCCCAGCGTCGGCGACAGCTGCGGCTGCCAGATCAGCGGCGTCACCCAGCGGGTGATCAGGTTCCATTCCGGCGTGAGCTTGAACGGCACCACGGGCTGGATGTTGAGCACGTTCTGCGTCCGGCTATAGGGCCCATAGCCGAAGTTGGTGTTGTTCTGGAAGGGCAGGCTGATGAGGTTCGCCACGGGGTTCTGGGCGGCCTCGCGCAGCTTGTCGGTGCTGTCGGCCCCGGCTCCGCCGGAGGCCGGCTCGCCCGCCTGGCCGGGCTGCGCGGCGGCGGCCCCGGCCTTCGTCTTCGTCGCGTTCGCCTTCGTCTTGGCCGGGATCGTCTTGGCGGGCTGCGCCGGCGCGGGCGTCTGGGCCTCGGACGTCGCCGGCAGGAGGAACGCGGCCAGGAGAGCGGCGGTCGCGGCGGTGACGAATCTTGCCATGTGGAACGCCCCTCTGCGCGATGGTCGGCAGCGAGGCTAGGCAGGCCCCGGCGGCGCGACTTGCCCCTTTGGGCCAGCGGTGCAGATTGGAGGACCTTGTTGCCTAATGGCCACGCCCGAGC
The DNA here is from genome assembly GCA_046349155.1 of Alsobacter sp. GTDB lineage: Bacteria > Pseudomonadota > Alphaproteobacteria > Rhizobiales > Beijerinckiaceae > Alsobacter. The sequence continues at coordinate 128,459 of JAXMCW010000001.1, forward strand.
TTGCCGGGCCCGGGCGAGGCGGCGGGAGGAGAGCGGCAGGAGGAGCCATGCCCTACCGTCACGTCGACGACCTGCCGCCGGCCGTGCGCGACCACCTGCCGCCCCATGCGCAGGCGATCTTCCTCGCCGCCTTCAACAGCGCCTGGGAGGCCCATGCCGGCGAGCCCGACGTGGAGGAGATCGCCTTCCGGATCGCCTGGGCGGCGGTGAAGCGAACATTCCGCAAGGTCGGGGATCGCTGGGCGCCGCGCTGAGATGGACGGCCGGCGTGGCTCAGCCTGTCAAGACTCCGCTTCGGCGCGTGCCGCACTCTCCTCCGGCGGATGGTTTTCGCCAATGGACAGGGCGCAGATGCGGGAGAGATGGACCAAGGGCAGCCCCGTCTCGCTCGCCCAGGCGTTGAACCGGGCCTGCACCGCCGCGAGGTCGCGCCGGGAGGATGGCGGGTCCGCGATGGCCAGCCCCGCGTCGCGCAGGCAGGCGACGACGTCCTGCGAGAGCACGAAGGCGTCCCAGCCCAGGAAGCGCAGCAGCATCTGGCCGGTCCGCCCCCCGAGCCGGCTCCCGCTCTTGGCGAGGGCCGCCATCAGGCCCACCTGGTCGGTGGCCGGCCAGCCGGCCAGGAACCGGCCGAAGGAGCCGTGCGCGGAAGCGACGTCACGCACGAAGAGCGCATTGCCGCGCACCGAGGCGATCTTGCCGGGATGGCGTACGATCCGCGTGTCGCGCAGGCGCTCCTCCCAGAACTCGTCCGGCTGGAAGGCGAGGGCCGCCGGCTCGAAGCCGAGGAAGGCCTCCTCGAAGCCCGGCCATTTCGCCTCGATGACGCTCCAGGAGAAGCCGGTGCAGAAGACGCGCCTCGCCATCTCGGCCAGCACGCGGTCGTCCGCGAGCGCCGCCACGGCCTCGCGCGCGGGCGGCGGAGGAAGCAGCGCGGCCAGCGCCTGCGCACCGCCCTTGCGCCGCTCGGCGCGGGCACGAATCACGTCGAAAGAACCCATGACGGACTTCTCCATGACGGCCTTCGCCTACCGGCGCCCCCGCAGGGTGGCGCGCCGGACCGGCGCGGGCAAGAGACAGGCGCGGACCCCATGAGACACGCCAAAGGCGGCATCCTGATCCTGCTTCTCCTCGCGATCCTGGGCGGCCTCGTCGCCTATGGCTACCACAAGCTCACGCAGGTCTTCGTGATCCGCGTGGCGACGGGGCCGTCCGGCTCGTTCGGCGCGCAGTTTGCGACCTCCCTCGTCCATCTCGTCGCGCTGGACCATCCGCGGGTGCGGATCTCCTCGACCGCGACCGCGAGCGACAGTGACGCGCTCAAGGCGATCGACGAGGGCCGCGCCGACGTGGCCATCGCCCGAAGCGACGCGGGGCCCCCGAGCGGGCTCACCATCGCGGTGCTTCGCCACGACGCGGCGCTGTTCATCGTGCCGCATACCTCGAAGGCGGACAGCGTCCCTGGCCTTCGCGGCGAGGCGCTCGCCATCGTGGGCACCTCTCCGCACGACGCGGCGCTGCTGGACGTGATCACCAAGGAATACGGCCTCACCCTGCACGCCGCTCCCGTCGCCATGGCGCCCGAGGACATCGCGGAGGCGCTGAAGGCCAAGACGATCCAGGGCGTCTTCGTCGTGGCCGCGCCCTCGGGCAAGACCATGAACGCGGTCCTGGCTGCCGTGCGCAAGGGCGGCGGCGGGCAGCCCAAGGTGATCCAGGTCGACCTCGCCGACACGATCGTGAAGCGCAACCACCTGCTCGAATCCGTCGACCTGCCCAAGGGCGTGCTGCAGGGCCAGCCTCCCCTGCCGGACGACGACGGCTCCACGCTCGGCGTCTCCACGCGGCTGTTCGGCACGTCGAGGATGCCCGAGGCCGTCGCGGCGGAACTGACGCGGATGCTGCTCACCGACAAGCCGAAGGTCGCCGCGCTGCTGCCCTCCTCCTCGATCATCGAGCCGCCGGAGACCGACAAGCTCAACGCCTCGCTGCCCATCCACCCGGGCACGTCGGACTACCTGACGGGCAACCAGCCGAGCCTCAGCGACGAGGCGCAGAACGCGCTCTACTGGGTCGGCATCGTCGGCAGCCTCATGGCGTCCTGCGCGGCGGGCCTCGCCGCCCTGTGGCGCAAGCTCGCGCCCCGGCGGCCGGAGGCGACGCTCAAGATGCTCGACCTCTGGGTCGCCGCCCGCGACGCCCCGGACGAGGCGGCGCTGGCGACCGTGGAGAGGGACATGGACGCCATCGTGCAGGGCGCGATCCGGCGGCAGGCCGAGGGCAAGGACGACGAGGTGAACGCGGCGCTGCCCCTCATCGTCGGGCAGGTGCGGCGCGCCATCGACCGACGCCGGGACGAGATGGGCCTCGCCAAGGCGCCCCGCGCGGCAGGGAGGCTCGCCGAGAGCGAGTTCGGGCAGGCCTGAGGCCGCGCCGCGGCCTCGAGGCGCTCCTCGCATTGCCGGCCCAGTTGGGTAGGATCACCCTGCGGGGCATGGCCGTGCGCCCGCCTTTCGCATGGATCGCCGAGACGCCGTGACCACATCACCCCCTGCCCAGACCGGCGCGTCGCCGGCCGGCGACGCGCTTGCGGGCCTCGCCGCTCAGGACCTGCGCCGCCTCGTGGCGCGGATCGAGCGCGCGCCGCTCTATGCGCATGCCTATGCCTTCCATCTCAACATGCGCTTCGGCGGCTTCACCCCGGCCGACCTGGCGCGCTTCGCAGCCGCGCAGGGCCTGGCCGGCCTGAAGATCCATGTCGAGGACGGCGAGGCGGCCGCCCTGCTGCGCATGGATGCGGCCGCCCGCCGCCGTTTCCGCACGCTGTGCGAGGAGCTCGGGCTGCGCGTGGACGTCGAGACCAGCTCCACCGCCGTGCCCGTGCTGGCCGAGGCCATCGACGTGGCGCGCGACGTGGGGGCGGACATGGTGCGCTGCTATCCCCGCTATGCGGGGCCGGTCTCCTCGATCCTGCGCCGAGTCGTCGCCGACCTTCGCCAGCTCCGCGTCCTTGATCCCGCCGGGCGCCTGCTCTTCGCGCTGGAGCAGCACGAGGACCTCCGGTCGGAGGAGCTGGTGGCGATCCTGCGCGAGGTCGCCGACCCCCATTTGTCGCTGCTCTTCGACTTCGGCAACATGATCAACGCCTACGAGACCCCGGAGCGGGCGCTCGGGGTGATGGCGGCGCACGTCACCGACGTCCACGTGAAGGACGTCGTCGTGGTGGAGGACCGCGGCGGCTGGGGCCACCGCGCCTGCCGCTCCGGCGAGGGAGAGATCGACTTCCACGGCCTGCTGGCCCGCCTCCTGCTGCTCGGCGACGAGGTCCCGCAGGTCCGCGCGATCGCGCTGGAGGAGGAGAACGGCCTGTTCTGCCCGGCCTATCGCTTCCCGGGCGAGGCCCAGGACCCGGTCATCCCGGAGCGAGGGCCGAGCCTCACCGAACTTTCGGCCGAGGTCGACCTGCCGGCGCGGCTGGCGGCTGAGCGGGCGGACGCCGATCGCCAGGTCCTTCATGTCCGCGGCGTGCTTGCCGAGCTGAAGGCCGCCGCGCTGGGCCGCCTCTCCCTTTCCTCCCCGTCGCGATCCTCGGCCTAGGCCCTCGCTGAGTCCTCGACTTCCGGCCCCAGCGGGCCGAGCATGCGTGCGCAGGCAGGCGCGAGACCTGCCGGGCTTCGGCGCTGACGGGAGGACGGCATGACCCACAATTTCCTGAGCAGGCTGACGGGCTCCTTCGCCATGCCCGCGGCCGAGAACCCCACGGTCGCCATGGTCGAGGCGGCCTATCGCCACCACGGACTCGACTACCGCTACATCAATTGCGAGGTGCATCCCGACCGGCTGGGAGACGCGGTGAAGGGCGCGCGGGCCATGGGCTGGGTCGGCTTCAACTGCTCGCTGCCGCACAAGGTGGCGGTCATCCAGCACCTGGACGGGCTCGGCGAATCCGCGGAGGTGATGGGCGCGGTCAATTGCGCGGTGCTGCGCGACGGACGGTTCATCGGCGAGAACACCGACGGCAAGGGCTTCCTCCTCTCGCTGCGCACCGTCGCGGACCCCGCCGGGCAGACGGTGGTGCTGTTCGGCGCGGGCGGTGCGGCGCGCGCCATCGCCGTGGAACTCGCCTTCGCCGGCGCGGCCCGGATCATCGTCGTCAACCGCAGCGAGAGCCGCGGGCGCGGGCTGGTGGACCTGATCAATGCGCGCACGCGCGCCACGGCGGAGCTCGTCGCCTGGCGCGGCGCCTACGCCATCCCCGCGGAGGCGGCGATCGCCGTGAACGCCACGTCGATCGGGCTGTACCCCGACGTGGACGGGCGACTCGACCTCGTGCCGGAGACACTCCGGCCGGGGCTCGTGGTGGCCGACGTCATCACGAACCCGCCCCGCTCCCCCCTGATCCGCGACGCGCAGGCGCGCGGCTGCACGGTGCTCGACGGCCTCGGCATGCTGGTGAACCAGGGCGTCATCGGCGTGAAGTACTGGACGGGCGTGGACGTCGACCCCGGCGTGATGCGCCGCACCCTGGAGGACCTGCTGCCCAAATGAGCATGGGCCGGCGGCCCGAGCCGTCGAAAGCGATGCACTTTCGTGACGGTTCCGCTCGCGCTGCAGACAGGTGCGTCATGAGAGCTTGACCTCGGTCATGGCGATGCGCGAGATGGCTCCTCATTCGTGTTTGCCGTCCGACATTCGCATTGCAGAGGTTCTCATGGCCATCCGGATCGGGGCGCTGGCTTGCGTCGCCCTCGTCGTCCTCACTTCAGCCTCCGTGGCTTTCGCGCAGACGACCACGACACGGCCGGCCGCGAAGCCGAAGGCCAAGGCGGTCCGCACCCAGCCGGCCCCCAAGCCCGCGGCCAAGCCGCAGGACGACCAGTCCTATCTCGGCCTCGACCTGCCGGATTCGCCCGGCGGCAAGCCGCCGAACTACGTCTACCAGAGCCAGAACCAGGGCGTGTTCCGCGGCAGCATGGTCGGCGGCGACTCCTCCATGTTCGGCGGCACTTTCGGCGTCTCGAATCCCGGGCTGCGCTAGGCCCCGGCCGAACGCCGGCCGCCACCGCGCGCGCCGGGGGCTGCGCGAGCCTCAGTTCTTGTCGGAGCAGGCCTTGAACGGGTTCTCGAACCCGCACTTGGTGCAGCCCGACAGGCCCAGGGGCCACAGCAGGGCGACGACGATCAGCAGGATTCGCATCCCTGGCCTTTCATGCGGCGGTGGCGCTGCGCGGCATCATGCGTCGGCCGCGCCGGGAACGCGAGGGGGCATGCCGCGATCCAGGTTCCCCGCGGCGACGGGGGTCACGCGAGGTCCAGCCAGCGCCGTTCGCGCGAGGAGGCGACGGCGGCGTCGATGACCTTCTGGATCTCCCACGCCTCGCGGAAGTCCGGCCCGGGGCGCGGTCCCCCGGCGACGGCCGCGAGGAACTCCGCGACCTCGATGGTCTTCAGGTCGTTGAACCCGAGCTGGTGGCCAGGGGCCACGCAGAAGCGGACATAGGGAGAATGCTGCGGCCCGGCCTCGACGCGCGTGAAGCCGGCGGTCCGGGGATCCCCGCCGGTGCGGTAGACCTGCAATTCGTTGAAGCGCTCCTGGGTGAAGGCGAGCGCGCCCTTCGTGCCGTGCACCTCGAAGCCGAGCTGCATCTTGCGTCCCGTCGCCACCCAGTTCGCCTCGATCGTGCCGCCGCAGCCGCGCGCGAAGCGCAGGGTGAGGCGGGCGATGTCGTCCACCTCGACCGGCCGGCGCTCGGCGGAGCCCGCGGCCACCGGCCTGTCCTTCACCACGGTCTCCAGGTCCGCGTTCACGCTCGCGATGGGACCCAGCAGGAAGCGGGCCATGCCGATGATGTGGCTGCCGAGATCGGCGACGGCGCCCGCGCCGCCCCGGGGATCGAGCCGCCAGGTCCAGGGGGCCTGAGCGTCCGCCATGTAGTCCTCGGCATGGAGGCCGCGGAAGCCCGTGATCGTGCCGAGCTCTCCCGCCTCGATCATCTCGCGCGCGAGCTTCAGGACGGGGTTCTTGATATAGTTGAAGCCCGCCTGCGTCACCACGCCGGCCCTCTCGGCCGCCTCCACCATCTCGAAGGCGATCGCGGCGCTGGGGGCGAGCGGCTTCTCGCAATGGATGTGCTTGCCCGCCGCCGCCGCGACGAGGGCCATGTCGCGGTGAAGCAGGTTGGGCGTGGTGATGGAGACGACCCGCACCGACGGGTCGGCGACGGCCTCGCGCCAGTCGGCGGTCCAGTGCCGGAAGCCGAACTGCGCCGCGGTGGCCTCGGCGGCCGACGCCACGTTGTCCGCCACGACCCGCAGCACCGGCCGCGGCGAGCCGGGGAACGTGGCCGCGACGGCGTTGTAGGCGAGCGCATGGGCCTTGCCCATGAATCCCGTCCCGATGATGGCGACCCCGATCTCGGTCATGCGGTTGGCCCCTCTTGCCTGATGGAATGGCCTCGGCCGTCATTGCGAGCGACGCGACGCTGTCCGGGTTTTCGCCGGGTCGCCGCGTCGCTGCGCTCCGCGCAATGGCGGACCAGACGCTAGAGCGGCGCCTTGGGATGCGGCGCGCCGTCATAGGCGCCCCAGACGGACTGGTCGAACTGGACGACGGAACCCGTCATCAGGCCGCTTTCCTCGCTGGCCAGGAAGGCGACGGCGCGGGCGACCTCGTGGGGGTCGATGAGGCGGCCCCAGGGCTGCTGCGGGGCGGCCTTCTCCAGCCAGTCCGGGGGATTGCCGTCGAGCTTCTGGATGCGGTGCTCGCCCTCGCTCGCCATCCAGCCGATGTTGAGCTGGTTGACGCGGATGCGGTTGCGCAGCAGCGCGTAGGCCGTGTTCTCGGTCAGCGTCGCCAGCGCGCCCTTGGAGGCGCAGTAGGCGGCGAGGAAAGGCTGGCCGGCCTTGGCCGACATCGAGCCGATATTGACGATCGTGCCTTCCACCTTGTCGCGGCGCATCAGCTTGATGGCGTCCTGCATCAGGAAGAACGGCCCGCGCACGTTCACCGCGAACATCGCGTCGAAGAGCTCGGGCGTCGTTTCCAGGATGTTGCCGCGGTCGGTGATGGCGGCGGCGTTGACGAGCACGTCGAGCCGGCCGAATTCGCGGTCGGCGGCGGCGATCACCTTGCGGCAATCCTCGACCTTGCCCTGGTCGGCCTGCACGAAGACGGTCTTCACGCCCGTCTCCGACTGGATGGTCGCGGCGACTTTCTCGCCCTTCTCCTTGCTCCGGCCGCAGGTGACCAGGCCTTTGGCGCCGCGCTCGGCGAAGAGCCGCGCGATGGCGGCGCCGAGGCCCTGCGTGCTGCCGGTGACGACGGCGATCTTGTTGTCGAGGCGGCTCATCCCTGTTCTCCCGATCTCGGTTTTCGCGGCGCTAGTTCTCGACCGTGTAGCCCGCCGCCGCCATGACGCGCAGCAGCTCCTTGTGCCCGATCCTGGCCATCTCGAGCGGAGGCGCCTTCCTGGGGTCCTGCTCCGCCTCCACCACGAACCAGCCTTCGTAGCCGTGGGAGGCGAGGCGCTTCACGATGGCCTCGAAGTCGAGGCTGCCGTCGCCCGGCACCGTGAAGGCGCCCTTCACGACGGCGTCGAGGAAGCTCTCCTTCGAGCGGTCGAGCCCGTCGATGACGGGCATGCGGACGTCCTTGGTGTGGACGTGGGTGATGCGCTTGTGGTGCTTGTCGATCACCCGCAGCACGTCGCCGCCCGCGAAGGCCATGTGGCCGGCGTCGTAGAGCAAGGGCAGGCCCTCGCCCGAGTGCTTCATCAGGAGGTCGAGCTCCTGCTCCGTCTCGATCGCGGCGGCCATGTGGTGGTGGTAGGAGATCGGCATGCCCTGCTCGGCGCACCACTCTCCGAAGGCCGTCATCTTGCGCCCATAGACCTTGATCTCGTCCTCGGAGAGCTTCGGCTTCGTGGCGAGGGGCTTGGAGCGGTCGCCCTGGATGGAGCGGGCGGTCTCGCCATAGACGATGCAGGGGGCCTTGGCGGCCTTGAAGAACGCCATCTGCGCGGCGATGCGGTCCTTCTCGCGCTCGATGTCGCCGTCGAGCAGCAGGCCGGAGAACCAGCCGCCGCACACGGAGATGTTGTACTTGGCCAGGATCGGGCCGAGCTCGGCCATGTCCATGGGGAAGCGGCGGCCCGTCTCCATGCCGGTGAAGCCGGCGACGTTGGCCTGGCGCAGGCATTCCTCCAGCGACACGTCGTCGGAGAGTTCCGCGAGGTCGTCGTTCCACCACGCGATGGGGGCGATGCCGAGTTTGGCCTTCATGAAGGTCTCCAGGGAGAAAAGCCCGCACGCGGCGGGCGTTCGGGTTCAGACGCCGACGCGCTGGCGCTTGCGGCCCTCGGCCTGCGCCGCATGGGCCTCGTTGACGGAGGGGCGCGCGCTGACGGCGGGCACGCCGACGTCCCACCATGCGTCGCCCGGCGTCCAGGTGAAGGCGTCGGAGACGATGCTGATGACGGTGGTGCGGTCGTTCGCCTTGGCCCAGTCGAGCGCCTGCTCGAGCTCGGCGAGGCTCTCCACCTTGCGGGCCAGCGCGCCCATGCTCTCGGCATGCTTGGCGAAGTCCACCGAGAAGGGCTCCTTCACCTTGCAGTCCCGGATGAGGTTGTTGAAGGAGGCCGCGCCCTTGCCGTTCTGCAGGCGGTTGATGACGGCGTAGCCGCCATTGTCGCAGACCACGACGATGATCTTGTGGCCGGACAGCACGGTCGAATAGATGTCCGAGTTCATCATCATGTAGGTGCCGTCGCCGACCATGACGATCGGCGTGCGCGTGGGATCGGCCATGGCCGCTCCCCAGCCGGCGGCGATCTCATAGCCCATGCAGGAGAAGCCGAACTCGCAGTCGAAGGTGTGGGGCGACTTCACGCGCCAGTTCTTCATCACCTCGCCCGGCAGGCCGCCGGCGGCGGCGATCAGCAGGTCTCGCTCGCCGGCCTTGGCGTTGACCACGCCCACGACCTGGGCATAGGTCGGCACCGGCGCGTTGGTGGGGTTCTGGAAGCCGTCCAGCATCGTGTCCCAGGCGAAGAACTCCGTCTGGGCCCTGCGCGTCCAGTCCGCGTCGGCCTTCCAGCCGTCCATGGCCGGCGCGAGCTCCTCGACGGTGGCCAGCGCGTCGCCGACCACGGCCAGCGCCCGGTGCTTGGTGGCGTCCCAGCGCGCCGCGTTGATCGAGAGGAACTTCGCCTCGGGCGAGAAGACCGTCCATGAGCCCGTGGTGAAGTCCATCAGCCGCGTGCCGACGGCGACGACGACGTCCGCCTCGGCGGCGAGCGCGTTGGCGGAGGTGGAGCCGACGATGCCGAGGGGGCCGGCATGGGCCGGGTGGTTGTGCGGCAGGCCGCCCTTGCCGGCGATGGTCTCGACGATCGGGATCCCGTGCGCCATGGCGAAGTCGCCCAGCGCCTTCTCCGCGCCGGAATAGCGCACGCCGCCGCCGGCGATGACCAGCGGCTTCCTGGCGCTCTTAAGCAGGGCGATCGCCTCGGCCAGCCGGCCCTTGTCGGGCCGCGGGCGAGGCACGTGGTGCACGGTCGGCTCGAAGAAGACGACGGGGTAGTCGCAGGCCATTTCCTGGACGTCCTGCGGCAGGGCGAGGAAGGCCGGGCCGCAATCGGCGGGATCGAGGAGGGTGGCGACCGCCTGCGGCAGCGAGGCGATGATCTGCTCGGGATGCACGATGCGGTCCCAGTAGCGCGTCACGGCCTTGAAGGCGTCGTTCACGTTGATGGTGGGGTCGCCGTAGTGCTCCACCTGCTGCATCACCGGGTCGGGCCGGCGGTTGGTGAAGGTGTCGCCGGAGAGCAGCAGCACGGGCAGGCGGTTGGAATGCGCCACGCCCGCCGCCGTCACCATGTTGAGCGCGCCCGGCCCGATGGAGCTCGTCGCCACCATGATCTGGCGGCGGCGCTTCGCCTTGGCGAAGCCGATGGCCGCCAGCGCCATGGACTGCTCGTTCTGGCCGCGCCAGGTCGGCAGCACGTCCTTCACGGCCTCCAGCGCCTCGGAGAGGCAGGTGACGTTGCCGTGGCCGAAGATGGCGAAGACGCCAGGAAACAGCGGCACGCGCTCGCCGTCGACCTCGGTGAACTGGTTGCACAGGTACCGCACCAGGGCCTGCGCCATGGTCAGCCGGACGGTGGACATCGGCTTCCTCCCCCTTCGGCCGCTCGCGAGTCGGGCGGCGGCCGTTCATCCCCAGGCTCGTCCCGCCACGCGGCGTCCGCAACAGCCGAGCTGCGCTCTGAGGGACGAACCCGCATGCGCGCACGACAGGCCACGCCTGCGGCGAGGCCGGCACGATCATTCCCGCGCGGCCCGTGAAATGCAACAAACATTTCGTTCGCTTGACGTCCTAGAACAAAAATTGTACGCGGTCTCAGCCTCAAAACCGAGAAAATCGATTGCCCTTCGGCCCTTGCGGCTGGAACAATGGGCAAAAATGGAGGGGGAGGACGACGTCCGGTGCCAGTCCTGGAACTGCGGAAGATTTCCAAGAACTTCGGGGCCATCAAGGCCCTGACCGACGTCGACTTTGCGCTGGAGCCCGGCGAGGTGCTGGGACTCATGGGCGATAACGGGGCCGGCAAGTCGACCCTGGTGAAGATCATCTCCGGCAACTTCCCGCCCTCCTCGGGCGAGCTGCTGATCGAGGGCCAGCCGGTCCACTTCACCAAGCCCGTGCAGGCCCGCGAGAAGGGCATCGAGGTCGTCTACCAGGACCTCGCGCTCTGCAACAATCTCACCGCGGCGGCCAACATCTTCCTCGGCCGCGAGCTCAAGAAGAAGATCGGCCCCTTCTCGGTGCTGGACCACGCCGCCATGGTGAAGCGGGCCGGCGAGCTCTTCGGGCGGCTGAAGTCGGAGACGCGGCCGCACGACTACGTCAAGCAGATGTCGGGCGGCCAGCGCCAGGCGGTGGCCATCGCGCGCACCGGCCTGTCCGAGCCCAAGATCGTGCTGATGGACGAGCCCACCGCCGCCATCAGCGTACGCCAGGTGGCGGAGGTGCTGAACCTGATCCGCCGGCTGAAGGAGGAGGGCCACGCCGTCATCCTCATCAGCCACCGCATGCCCGACGTGTTCGAGGTCTGCGACCGCGTGGTCGTGATGCGGCGCGGCCGCAAGGTCGCCGACAAGCTGATCGCCAAGTCCTCGCCCGAGGAGATCACCGGGCTGATCACGGGAGCCATCCATGCAGCCTGAGAGCCCGGGCCAGGGCAGCGGCGCCGCGGCCGTGCAGGCGGCCGACGTCTCCATCGAATCCATCGTCGGCATCAAGGAGCGCACGCCGCTCCAGAGGCTGATCGCAAACCAGGCCTTCTGGGTGACGATCGCGCTCGCCGCGATCTGCCTGTTCATGTCCTGGCAGGAGCCGACCTTCCGCTCCTGGGACAACATCTACAACATCACCCGCAACTTCGCCTTCATCGGCATCATGGCGCTGGGCATGACCGTGGTGATCATCACCGGCGGCATCGACCTCTCCGTGGGCTCGATCATCGGCGTCGTCGGCGTGGCGACGGGCCTCGTGCTGCAGGCCAACGGCCCATGGTGGATGGCCTGCCTCGTCGGGCTCTTCACCGGCATCGCCTGCGGCGCGGTGAACGGCGTGCTGATCTCCTACGTGGGGCTGTCGCCCTTCGTGGTGACGCTCGGCATGCTGTCCATCGCGCGCTCGCTGGCCATCGTGCTCTCCGGCAACAAGATGATCTACGAGTTCGGGCCGGACGGGGACTTCTTCAATTCGATCGGCGGCGGCGACATCCTGGGGCTCGCGAACCCCGTCTGGGTGATGGTCGTGAGCGCGATCATCTTCGCCTTCGTGCTCGCCCACACGACGTGGGGCCGTCATCTCTACGCCATCGGCGGCAACGAGGAAGCCGCGCGCGCCACCGGCGTGCCGGTCTCGCGCATCAAGCTGCAGGCCTACATCGTCTCGGCCCTGATGGCGACGATCGCCGCCATCCTGCTCACCGGCTATAACGGCTCGGCCATCAACGCCAACGGCACGGGCTACGAACTGCGCGTCATCGCCTCCACCGTCATCGGCGGCGCGGACCTCATGGGCGGCGCGGGCGGCGCCTACGGCGCCATCGTCGGCGCGGCGCTCATCGAGGTGATCCGCAACAGCCTGCTGATGGCCGGCGTCGACGCCAACTGGCAGGGTGCCTTCGTCGGCACCTTCATCATCCTCGCGGTGCTCCTGGAGAGGATCCGCGGCAGGAGACGCGACTGACGGGCCGGGGGGCGAACCCAGGGCCCGTCGTTCGTGAAGGCAAGAAAACCAAAACGGAGGAAATGATGCTCAAGCTCATGGTGACCACGGCCCTGGCGGCCGGCGTGCTGGCCGCCGCCAGCGGCGGTGCGATGGCGCAGAAGAAGTACGTCTTCGCGCTCGTTCCGAAGAACATGAACAACCCCTTCTTCGACCAGGCCCGCGACGGCTGCAAGAAGGCCGAGAAGGAGCTGAACGGCGCGGTCGAGTGCATGTATATCGGCCCCGGCGAGCACGGCGGCGGCGAGGAGCAGGTCCAGATCGTGCAGGACCTGATCGCCAAGAAGGTGGACGGCATCGCCGTGTCGCCGTCCAACGCGGCGGCCATGGGCAAGGCGCTGGAGAAGGCCAAGGCGGCCGGCATCCCCGTGCTGACCTGGGACTCCGACCTGCTCGACAAGGACAAGGGCCTGCGCGTCGCCTATGTCGGCACATACAACTACGACATCGGCACCAACCTCGCGAAGGCGGTGCAGGCGCTGAAGCCGAAGGGCGGCACGATCTGCATCCAGTCCGGCGGCGCCGCTGCGGCCAACCACAACGAGCGCATGCAGGGCATCCGCGACACGCTCTCGGGCAAGAAGAGCGACAAGGCGCCGGGCGAGAAGCTCACGGGCCAGAACGGCTGGACCGAGGTGGAGGGCTGCCCGCTCTACACCAACGACGACTTCCTGGTCTCCAACCAGCAGCTCGCCGACATCACCAACAAGTACCCGCAGCTCGACGCGTTCGTGCCCACCGGCGGCTTCCCGCAATTCGCGCCGGAGGCCTACAAGAAGAACGCCGAGAAGCTGAAGCCCCGCATCGCCGACAAGTCGCTGGCGCTCGTCGTCGCCGACACGCTGCCGGTGCAGATGCAGTTCCTCAAGGACGGCCTCTCGCTCGGCCAGGTCGGCCAGCGCCCGTTCGAGATGGGCTACAAGACCATGTTCTTCCTGAAGGACATGAAGGACGGCAAGCCCGGCCCGAAGGACCCGACCTACACGGGCCTCGACGTCTGCACGCCCCAGAACGCCGCGACCTGCATCGGCGGCGGCGCCTGATCGCAGCACGCCTGCGCGCGGGGAAAGGGCGGCTTCGGCCGCCCTTTCCTTTACGGGCGGACCCGCCTCGGCCGCGGGCAGGGGCCTCCCCGGGCGGCCTGCTCGGGGCGTCGGCACAGCCCTTGCCGGGCCCCCCCGCGGGCTTACCATGACGGGGTCGGCGCAGGACGCCGGCGCACGTCTGCGAGGTCCGCATGTTCACCACCCGGCCCGAGATCCAGGGCACGTTCGGCGTCGTCACCTCCACGCACTGGATCGCATCCGCCGTCGGCATGTCGATCCTGGAGCGCGGCGGCAACGCCTTCGACGCCTGCGCGGCGACCGCCTTCGTTCTGCAGGTGGTCGAGCCCCACCTGTGCGGCCCCTCCGGCGAGGCTCCGGCCGTGTTCTACGCGGCCCGGACCAGGACGGTCGAGGTCCTCTGCAGCCAGGGCGTCGCCCCGGCCGGCGCGACGATCGAGGCCTATCGCGCGCGCGGCCTCGACCTCGTGCCGGGCTCGGGCCTCCTCGCCACGGTCGTTCCCGGGGCCTTCGACGGCTGGATGCTGCTGCTGCGCGAGCACGGAACGCTGCCGCTGCGCGACATCCTGGAGCCCGCGATCGGCTATGCGCGCGACGGTCATCCGATCCTGCCGCGCGTCTGCGAGACCATTGCGGGCCAGGCCGACTTCTTCCGCACGGAATGGCCGACCTCGGCCGCGACCTGGCTGCCCGGCGGAGAGGTTCCGAAGCCGCGCACCTTGTTCCGCAATCCTGCCCTCGCCGTCACCTACCAGCGCATCCTGGAGGAGGCGGAGGCCGTCGGCGGAGACCGCTACGCCCAGCTCGATGCCGCGCGGCGCGCCTTCATGCAGGGCTTCGTCGCAGAGGCCATCGACTGCTTCTGCCGCACCACGGAGGTCCTGGACGCGAGCGGCCGGCGCAATGGCGGCGTGCTGACGGCCGACGACATGGCGCGCTGGCAGGCCCATTTCGAACCGCCGCAGACCTACGACTATCACGGCTGGACCGTCTGCAAGCAGCGGCCCTGGGGACAGGGCCCGGCCATGCTGCAGGCCCTGTCGCTCCTGAAGGGCTTCGACCTCGCCGCGCTCGACCCGGTCGGCCCCGAGACGATCCATCTGGTCACGGAGGCCATGAAGCTCGCCTATGCCGACCGCGAGGCCTATTACGGCGATCCCGACTTCCACCCCGTGCCCATCGAGGCGCTGCTGTCGGACGGGCACGCCGAGGCGCGCCGCCGGTTGATCGGCGAGCAGGCGTCCCGCGAGCTCAGGCCCTCGGTCCTGCCGGGCCACGAAGCCCAGGTCGAGGCGACGCTCGCGGTGCTCGGGCGCGGGCGGTCGGGCGGCAGCGGGGTCGGGGCCGGCGAGCCCACCATGGCGCACCTGCGCACGGCCAAGCGCGGCGACACCGTCCACATCGACGTCATCGACCGCCACGGCAACATGATCTCGGCGACGCCCTCGGGCGGCTGGCTGCAATCCTCGCCCGTGATTCCGGAGCTCGGCTTCGCGCTCAACTCGCGCGCGCAGATGTTCTGGCTCGAGCCGGGCCTGCCGGCGAGCCTGGCGCCCGGCAAGCGCCCGCGCACCACGCTCACGCCCTCGCTGGCGCTGGAAGGCGGAGAGCCGAGGCTCGTCTTCGGGACGCCGGGCGGCGACCAGCAGGACCAATGGCAGCTCTCGCTCTTCCTGCGCCGCGTCCATCACGGGCTGAACCTGCAGGAGGCCATCGACCTGCCGCTCTTCCACACGGCGCATTTCCCATCCTCCTTCTTCCCGCGCGAGTCGCGTCCCGGCCACCTCATGGTCGAGGCCGGCGTGGGCGAGGCGACGCTGGCGGAGCTGCGCCGGCGCGGCCACGACGTGGAGGTCGCCGAACCCTGGACGGTCGGCCGGCTGACCGCGGCCGAGCGCGGGCGCGACGGCATCCTGCACGCGGCCGCGACGCCCCGCCTGATGCAGGCCTACGCGGTCGGGCGCTAGCGAGGGTCCGGGCCGGGCGGGGCCTCAGTGCGACGAGCGCAGCGAGGCCGCGGCCCATGCTTCGCCGCTCATCCATCCCTCGCCGGCGGTGGACGGGATCGCGCCGTCGCGTGCGCAGGGACGGTTTCGGTCGATCCCGCGGGGTCCGGCGCAGGGCGGGGAAGACAAGCCCGTCGCAGCCGGCTCGGGCGCCCACAGCAGCAGCGCCTCGACGTCGTCGAGAAAGCGGCGCTCGGAGGCG
The DNA here is from genome assembly GCA_046349155.1 of Alsobacter sp. Classification (GTDB taxonomy): domain Bacteria; phylum Pseudomonadota; class Alphaproteobacteria; order Rhizobiales; family Beijerinckiaceae; genus Alsobacter. The sequence continues at coordinate 144,029 of JAXMCW010000001.1, forward strand.
CTCACCGCCACGCTGCGGCGCAAGGCGAACCATCGGTGCAGCATGAAGCGCTGGTCGGCCGGCGCGCCCGCCAGCGCCGCGGCGATGCGCGCGGCCGCCTGCTCCGGCGAGACATGGCCCATCGCATTGCGCACCTCCTCCAGCAGGTCAAGCAGGGGTTCGGCCATGCACAGGCTCCCGGATGCCTCGTGGGAGGAGCATGCCGTTCAACAATTGAACATTTGATAAACGATAACCGGCGTTTCGGAGCGAAGACCGGGCTCAGCCCGCGGGGAACTGGCTGCGCAGCGCCTCCGTGCCGCGCGCCAGCAGGGCCGCGTCGACGCCCACCGCGGTGAAGGTGGCGCCGAGCTCCATGCAGCGCCTCGCGAAGGCAGCGTCGGGCGTCAGGATGCCCGCCGGCTTGCCGCAGGCGAGGATGCGTCCGATCGCGGCCTCGATGGCAGCCTTGACCTCGGGATGGCCCGGCTGGCCGACATGGCCGAAGCTCGCCGCGAGGTCGGCCGGGCCGATGAAGACGCCGTCCACCCCCGGCACGCCGGCGATCGCCTCCAGAGAGGCCAGGGCCTCGCGCGTCTCGACCTGGACCAGCAGGCAGAGCTCCTGCGCCGCGCGCCGCCCGTAATCGGGCACGCGGCCGAACCGCGTGGCGCGCGTGACGGAGGAGACGCCACGGACGCCCTCCGGCGGGTAGCGCGTGGCGGCGACGGCGGCGCGCGCCTCGGCCTCGCTCTGCACATAGGGGATGAGCAGCGTCTGGGCGCCGATGTCGAGGAAGCGCTTGATCAGCACGGCGTCGTTGGAGGCGGGCCGCACCACGGCCGAGACGGGGTAGGCCGCCACGGCCTGGAGCTGGCCGAGCACGGTGAGCGGGTCGCCGGGCGAATGCTCGGTGTCGAAGAGCAGCCAGTCGAAGCCGGAGCCGGCCACCGCCTCCGCGGCATAGGAGCCGGGCAGGGAGCACCACAGGCCGACCTGCTGTCGGCCGGCGGCGATGGCGTGCTTGAAGGCGTTGGCGGGGAGGTCCATGGCGTCGTCCCGGGCTGGCTGTCCTGCCGGAATAGACCACGCCGCGCGCCGCGTCACGCCGGGGGGCAGGACCCCGCGGCCCGGCAGGGTCCCTCCCGGGTCGCGCCGATGGCTGGTTCAGGCCCTGCTCCGCGAGGCGTGTCGATCGCCCGGACCGGGGCCGGCGTCCTATGCGCCGTCGCGCTCGGTCACGCTGCGCAAGGCGGGGCGGCGCGGCAGCGGGGCCGTGCTCTCGCGCTTCAGGAGCTCGAAGGGCAGGCGCAGCTCGCGCGGGCCCTCGTGCCGGCGGCCTTCGATGAGCTGAAGCAGCACCTCGGCCCCCACGCGGCCGATATCGTGGCGCGGCTGGCGGAAGGTGGACAGCACGGGTTCGGTGAAGTCGGCCTGCTCGATGCCGTCGAAGCCGAGCAGCGAGACGTCGCGCGGCACCTGCAGCCCGGCGCGGCGGACCACCTTCATGAAGCCGATGGCGATCTCGTCGCTCGCGCAGAACATGGCCGTCGGCCTGTTCGACAGGGCCAGGAAGGATTCCGCGGCGGCGAGCCCGCTGCCATAGGTGAAGCGGTTCTCCAGCAGCCCCTCGAGCCGCACGATGTCCTGCGGCTCGACGCCTCCCTCGATCGCGCCCTGCCGGAAGAAGGTCCAGCGCGTCTGGTCCACGACGCTGCCCTTCGGCCCGGCCGCGTAGCCGAGCCGCCTGTGCCCGAGGCCGGCGAGATAGCGGCCCGCCTCCAGCCCCGCGCCCTCGTCGTCGACATGGATCTCCGGCAGGCTCGCGCCGGGAATGGGGGCGCAGAGGGACACCATCGGCAGGCCCGTCTCCGCCAGCGAGCGGCCGCGCCCGCACGGCACGAACCCGCAGAGCAGCATGATGCCGTCCACCTGGCGCGAGAAGGCGAGGTCGACGAAATGCGCCTCCTTGTCGGGCGCATTGTCGAGGTTGCCGATGATCACGCCGAAGCCGGCGGGCGCGAGGCCCGTGTCGATGCCGCGCAGCACGTGCGAATACATCTGGTTGGCGATGGTGGGCACCACCACGAGCACCATGTTGGTGCGCTGCCGCCGCAGGCTGCGGGCCGAGCTGTTCGGCGTGTAGCCGCTCGCCTTGACCGCCTCGGTGACCAGCCGCACCGTCTCCGGGCGCACGAGGTCGGGCTGGGCGAGCGCCCGGCTCACCGTGGCGGTGGAAACGCCCGCCAGACGCGCGACGTCCTCGATGGTGACGGCGCCACGCCCGGCTCCTGCTCGTCTCGCCACGCTCTCGGTCCGTTGTCCAACGCTGCGTTTCTGGGTCTCGTCTTGCTGCGATGCAGCAACACTGTCCCCTTGACAGATCTTCTCGTCGAATTCAATCTCAGGCAAAGTTGTAAACGATTACAAGCTGAGCGGCAAATCGCTCGCATCACGGGAGGGTACGATGAGACACGCTGCATCCGCGGTGGCGCTCGCCTTGGCGCTGGGCTGGGCCGGAACGGCCTGCGCGCAGGAGACGAAGGCCGAGGTCATCCACTGGTGGACCTCCGGCGGCGAGTCCGCCGCGGTGAAGGTCTTCGCCGAGCAATATGGCAAGGCGGGGGGCGTGTGGGTCGACACGGCGATCGCGGGCGGCGCCAATGCGCGCACCGCCGCCATCAACCGCACGGTCGGCGGCACGCCGCCCACGATGATGCAGTTCAACACCGGCAAGCAGTTCGACGAGCTCGTCGAGAACGGACTTCTCAACGACGTCGACGGCGTGATCGCCGAGCTGAAGGTGAAGGACAAGATCCCCGACGCCATCGTCAAGGCGACGACGCGCGAGGGCAAGATGTACGCGGTGCCCGTCAACATCCACGGGCAGAACTGGCTCTTCTACAACAGCGCGGCGCTGCAGAAGGCGGGCGCGGCGGAGCCCAAGTCCTGGGACGACATGTTCCCGATCATGGACAAGATGAAGGCCGACGGCCTCATCCCGCTCGCCTTCAGCGGCCAGAAGACCTGGGAGCGCGGCCTGTTCAACGCGGTGCTGCTCGGCCAGGGCGGGCCGAAGCTCTGGCAGGCCGTCTATGGCGACCGCGACCAGGCGGCCGTGAAGAGCCCGGAGTTCAAGTCGGTCGCCGAGACCTTCGGCAAGCTGCGCAACTACGTCGACGCTGGCGCGCCGGGCCGCAACTGGAACGACGCGACCGCGCTCGTCATCCAGGGCAAGGCCGGCTTCCAGGTGATGGGCGACTGGGCCAAGGGCGAGTTCATCGCCGCCGGGCAGACGGCGGGCAAGGACTATGGCTGCACCGTCCTCTCCAAGACCGGCGGCGGCTACGCCATGGGCGGCGACGTGTTCGCCTTCCCCAAGACCAAGGACCCCAATGCGCTGAAGGCCCAGGTCGTGCTCGCCAAGGTGCTGCTCGACCCGGAGACCCAGATCAAGTTCAACGCCAAGAAGGGCTCCATCCCCGTCCGCACGGACGTGGACACGAGTTCGCTCGACGTCTGCGCCCAGAAGGGCGCGAAGATGGTTGCCGACAAGAGCCAGCAGGCGCCGGCCATGGAATTGCTGACGCCCCCCTCCGTCACCGGCGCGGTCGAGGACGTGATCTCCTCCTACTGGAACAATCCGGGACAGAGCGTGGACACGTTCACCGAGAAGTTCGGCGCAGCGCTGAAGCAGATCTGACGTCGCCGCTATCCTGCCCGCGCTGTCCCGCGCGGGCAGGTTCCCTCCCGTCCGGAGACCGACGATGCTCGCGCTCAGGCCACGGCTCGCCTCGCGCCTCGCGGCCTGGCTCGCGCTCTCGCCGGCCATGGCGATCCTGCTCGTCGTCTATGTCGGCTGCACCGCGTGGACGATCTGGATCTCCATGACGGCCTCGCGGATGCTGCCGAGTTCGAACTTCGTCGGGCTCCGCCAGTATGACGCGCTGTGGGCCAACGAGCGCTGGCAGGTCTCGGTCTCCAACCTCGTGGTCTTCGGCACGCTCTTCATGGTCGCGAGCCTCGTGCTCGGCTTCCTGCTCGCGGTGGCGATCGACCAGCGCGTGCGCGGCGAGAACCTGCTGCGCTCGATCTTCCTCTACCCGTTTTCCATGTCCTTCGTGGTCACCGGACTCGTCTGGCAGTGGGTGCTCAACCCCACCTTCGGCATCGAGCGGATCGGCCGGAACCTCGGCTTCGAGAGCTTCCAGTTCGACTGGATCGTGCGGCAGGACCGGGTGATCTACTGCCTCGTCTTCGCCGCGCTGTGGCACGCCTCCGGGCTGGTAATGGCCATCATGCTGGCCGGCCTGCGCGGCATCGACGAGGACATCTGGAAGGCCGCGCGGGTCGACGGGCTGCCGACCTGGCGCGTCTACGTATCCATCGTCATCCCCATGATGGGCGCGAGCATCGCCACCGCCACGGTGCTCCTCGCCACCAGCGTGGTGCGGCTCTACGACCTCTCCGTCGCCATGACGAATGGCGGGCCCGGCATCGCCTCCGAGGTGCCCGCGAAGTTCGTCATGGACCACCTCTTCGAGCGCGGCAACCTCGGCCTCGCCACGGCCGCCGCGACCTCGATGCTGGTCACCGTCGCAGCCTTCATCGCGCCCTGGCTCTACTGGCAGAGCCGGCGCACGCCGAGGAGGGCGCATTGATGGCCGGCCTCGCGCAGCCCAGCGGCCCGCGCCCGCGGCCGCTCACGCCGGCCCGGGTCGGGCTCTACGCGTTCCTCGCCATCACGGCCCTGTTCTTCCTCGTGCCGCTCTACGTGATGCTCGTCACGTCGTTCAAGACGATGCCCGAGATCCGCCTGGGCAACCTGCTCGCGCCGCCGCGCGAGGCGACCCTGCAGCCCTGGCTGCATGCCTGGTCCTCCGCCTGCACGGGCCTGACCTGCAACGGCATCAGCGTCGGCTTCTTCAACTCGGTGAAGATCCTCGTCCCCTCCGTCGTCGTCTCGATCGCGGTGGGCGCGCTCACCGGCTACGCGCTCTCGTTCTGGCGCGTGGCCGGCGCCGGCCTGCTCTTCGGCGCGCTGCTCATCGTGGCCTTCGTGCCGTACCAGATCTTCATCTACCCGCTGGTGCGCGTCTTCGCGTCGGCGGGCCTCGGCAACTCGATCGCGGCCATCGTCATCGTGCACACGATCTTCGGCCTGCCGACGATGACGCTGCTCTTCCGCAACTATTTCGCCTCGCTGCCCATCGAGCTCTTCAAGGCGGCGCGCGTGGACGGGGCGGGCTTCTTCCGGATCTTCTGGTCCGTCATGCTGCCGATGGCGACGCCCATGATCGTCGTCGCCGTCATTCTGCAGGTCACCGGCATCTGGAACGACTTCATCCTCGGCCTCGTCTTCGCTGGCCGCGAGAACCTGCCCATGACCGTGCAGCTCAACAACATCGTCAACTCCACCCAGGGCGAGCGCGCCTACAACGTGGACATGGCCGCCACCTTGCTCACCGCGCTCGTGCCGCTCGTCGTCTACTTCGCGTCCGGACGCTGGTTCGTGCGCGGCATCGCTGCGGGAGCCGTGAAGTGAGCGCAATCGTCGACAGCCGGGCGGACCTCGCGTCCGCCGCCGCGGGGGCCGCCGTCCAAGCCAGGCGCTGCGACGTGTCCGTGCGCGGCGTGGAGATCAGCTTCGGCGCGGTGCAGGTGCTCGAGAAGCTGGACCTCGAGATCGCGCAGTCGGAGTTCATCGTGCTGCTCGGCCCGTCGGGCTGCGGCAAGTCCACCCTGCTCAACGCCATCGCGGGCCTGCTCGACGTCAATGCCGGACAGATCTGGATCGGCGGGCGCAACGTCACCTGGGAGGAGCCCAAGGACCGCGGCATCGCCATGGTCTTCCAGTCCTACGCGCTCTACCCGCGCATGAGCGTCAGGGACAACATGTCCTTCGGCCTCAAGGTCGCCGGCATGGCCGCTGCCGAGATCCAGCGCCGCGTCGCGGACGCCGCGGCGATGCTGCGGATCACCGAGCTCCTGGACCGCAAGCCGTCGGAGCTGTCCGGCGGCCAGCGCCAGCGCGTCGCGATCGGGCGGGCGCTGGTGCGCGACGCCGGTGTCTTCCTGTTCGACGAGCCGCTCTCCAACCTCGACGCGCAGCTGCGCGCGGAACTGCGCGTGGAGATCAAGCGACTGCACCAGCGGCTCAAGGCGACGATGATCTACGTGACGCACGACCAGATCGAGGCGCTCACCCTGGCGGACCGCATCGCCGTGATGAAGGACCGGGTCATCCAGCAGCTCGACACGCCCCATGTCATCTACGCCCGGCCCGCCAACCGCTTCGTGGCGAGCTTCGTGGGCTCGCCCGCCATGAACTTCGTGAAGGGCCGCATCGCCGGCCATGGCGCCGGGGCGCGGTTCGAGGCCCCTGGCCTCGCGGCGCCGCTGCTGGGCTACGAGGCCGCGTCCCCGCCCGTCGACGGCGCCGTGGTCGAGCTCGGCATCCGGCCCGAGCACATCGTGGTGGGCGAGGGGCCCGGCGCCCTGCCGCTGCTGGTGGAGATGGTCGAGCCCATGGGCTCGGAGACCCTCGTCTGGTGCCGCCTGGGCGAGACCCCGCTCTCCGTCCTGATGGGCGGCGAGAGCACGGCCCGCGTCGGCGACACCCTGCCGGCGAGCCTGCCCGGGCACCGCCTCAACCTGTTCGACGCCGCGACCGGCGTCCGCCTGTGATCATCGTGCAATGGAGAATGCCGTGGACGTCTCGCGCCTGTCCTTCCAGCTCTATTCCGCCCGCTCCATGGCCTCGCTCGACGAGCAGCTCGCGCTCCTGGCCGGGCTCGGCTACCGGAAGGTGGAGCCGTTCGGCGGGCTGTTCGCCGACCTGCCGGCCCTGAAGCGCGGCCTCGCGCAGCACGGGCTCGCCGCGCCGACCACGCATGTCGGCATGGACCGGCTGCGGGCCGACGCGGCCGCCGCCTTCCGCATGTGCCGCGAGATCGGGGTCGAGACGGTCTACGCCCCCGCGCCGCCCCCCGACGAGCGCGGCGGCGGCGACAGGGAATGGCAGGCCATCGGGCGCGAGCTCGCCGGCTTCGGCAAGGTCGCGCGGGAGGAGGGCGTCGGCTTCGGCTGGCACAACCACCATTGGGAATATGGCAGGGCCGGCGACGGGCGCGCCTACCTCGAGCACATGTTCGACGCCGCCCCCGACATCCTCTGGGAGGCCGACCTCGCCTGGATCGTGCGCGGCGGGGCGGACCCGGTCGCGCAGGTGAAGCGCCATGCCGGGCGCATCCGCACCGTTCACATCAAGGACATCGCCCCCGCCGGCCAGTGCGAGGACGAGGACGGCTGGGCCGACGTCGGCCATGGGACGCTGGACTGGACGAGCCTGGTCCCGGCGCTGAAGGAGGCCGGCGTGACGCTCTTCGTGGCCGAGCACGACAAGCCGAACGACGTCGCGCGCTTCGCCCGGCGCGCGCTCGAATCCTTCCGGTCGTGGCAGTGAGCGTGGGAGGCGGAGCCTTGGCCAGCAAGAGGATCGGCGTCGGCATCATCGGGTGCGGCAACATCTCCACCATCTACATGCAGAACATGTCGCGCTTCGCCGCGCTCGAGCTCGTCGCCTGCGCCGACGTGAGGGCCGAGGCGGCGGCGGCGCAGGCCGGCCGGTTCGGCATAGCGGCCCTGTCGATCGACGAGCTGCTGAAGCGCGACGACATCGGCATCGTCGTGAACCTCACGACCCCCAACGCGCATTTCGCGGTGAGCCATGCCGCGCTCACGGCGGGCAAGCATGTCTTCTCCGAGAAGCCCATGTGCGTGAAGGCGGAGGACGCGCGCACCCTGCTGCGCGAGGCCGATTCGCGTGGCCTCAGGATGGGCTGCGCGCCGGACACCTGGCTGGGCGCGGGAGGGCGCACCGCGCGCGAGCTCGTCGATGGCGGGCGCGTCGGGCGCATCCTGTCGGGCGCGTGCTTCCTGATGTCCCACGGCATGGAGCACTGGCATCCCGACCCTGAGTTCTTCTTCAAGCCCGGCGGGGGGCCGATCCTCGACATGGCGCCCTACTACCTGGGCGCCCTCGTCAACCTCATCGGCCCCGTGGCCAGCGTCCAGGCGCGTTCCTCCATGGGCTTCGCCCAGCGGATCGTGACCGCAGAGGGGCCGCGCAAGGGACAGGCGATCACGGTCGAGACGCCCACGACCGTGCAGGCCATCCTGCGCTTCGCCGGCGGGGCCGACATCCTGTTCACGATGAGCTGGGACGTGTGGAAGCACGGCCACCCGCCCATCGAGCTCTACGGCGCGGAGGGCTCGCTGCGCGTGCCGGACCCCAACTTCTTCGGCGGCGCCGTGGAGTTCACGGAGAAGGGCGACGACTGGCGCAGCATCGACCCGGCGGACCGGCCCTTCGGCAAGCCGAACTGGCGCTCGCCGAACTGGGCCCCCAGCCTGCCGGACCGGGCCAATTATCGTTGCCTGGGCATCGCCGACCTCGCCAGCGCCGTGCTGCACGGCACGCCCCACCGCTCGTCCGGCGCCCTCGCCTCGCACGTGCTCGACGCGATGGAGGCGATCCTGCTGGCGGGCGAGAGCGGCGCGACCGTCGCCGTGGGCTCCAGCGTGGAGCGCCCGGCCGCGCTGAGCGACGGCGAGGCGGCGACCTACTGGCGGGGCTGAGGCGCGGGGGACCCGGCCTGCGGCGGTTTCGCGCGGCGTCCGCGAAGGCGTTTCCACCGTCCCGCGACATGCTCTAGGCTCGGACGGCGCGGGGTCGCCCCGCGCTGTCCCGGAGCGGCCGATGCGCTGGACCCTGCCTGCCCTGGCCTGCCTCGCCGCGTCGCTGGCGGCCCCGGATCTGAGCGCGGCTGACAACGGCAAGGCGCTGGAGGCCTTCCAGCCGTCCCTCACGGCGGTCCCGGCCGGCCCCCTGCCGCTCGCCGGCTCGCTCTACGTGCCCGTCTACTCGACGGTGGCCCTCAACAGCGCCGTCAGCGTCCGATTCACGGTCACGCTCAGCATCCGCAACGTGTCGGAGCAGCAGCCGCTGGTGGTCCGGCGCATCGCCTATTTCGACACGGGCGGCAAGCCGCTCGAATCCTACCTCGCCGAGCCCGTGGCCATGAAGCCCATGGCCACGGTCGAGGTGACCGTTCCCGTCACCGACAGCCGGGGCGGATCGGGCGCCAACTTCATCATCGAGTGGGCCGCGCCCGAAGGGGGCGACGAGCCTCTGGTCGAGGCGCTCATGCTCGGCAACCTCGCCGGCGCGAGCTATTCCTTCACGAGCGCGGGCCGACCGATCCGCGGACCCTCGCGCTGAGCGTCCGGCGGGCGCCGCGCCCGCCTTGACGCACCGCAATGCAACATGGCCGGGGGACTGCAAGTCTGACGTCGATTTCGCGCAGGATCCCCTGGCGCGCGAAGGGAGCCGTCCATGGCCGAAGACAAGCGTCACGCCCAGTATCGCAGGCTGATCGCCGCCGCGCAGGACTTCCCTCCCCTCAAGGTCGCCGTCGCCCATCCCTGCGATGCGTCCGCGCTGGGCGCGGCGATCGAGGCCGCGGACATGCGGCTGATCGAGCCGATCCTCGTCGGGCCGCTCGCCAAGATTCGGGCCGCCGCCGCGCAGGTGAAGGGCGCGGAGCTCGGCCGATTCCGTCTCGTCGACGCCGCCCACAGCCATGACGCGGCGGAGAAGGCGGTCGCCCTGGTGCGCGCCGGCGAGGCCGAGGCGCTGATGAAGGGCAGCCTGCATACGGACGAGCTGATGGCGGCCGTCGTGTCGCGCGAGACGGGCCTGCGCACGGCGCGGCGCATCAGCCATTGCTTCGTCATGGCCGTGCCCAACCATCCCGACCCGCTGCTCATCACCGACGCGGCCGTCAACATCGCGCCCACGCTCGAGGACAAGGTCGACATCGTGCAGAACGCCATCGACCTCGCCCACGCCCTGCGCTTCCAGGAGGTGCGGGTCGCGATCCTCTCCGCGATGGAGACCGTGAACCCCAAGGTGCCCTCCACCATCGAGGCCGCCGCGCTGTGCAAGATGGCCGACCGCGGCCAGATCACGGGCGCCCTGCTCGACGGCCCGCTGGCGCTCGACAACGCCATCGACCTCGGGGCCGCCGCCATCAAGAAGATCGTCTCGCCGGTGGCCGGGCGCGCCAACGTGCTGGTGGTGCCGGACCTGGAGGCCGGCAACATGCTGGCCAAGAGCCTCACCTTCCTCGCCGACGCCGACGCCGCGGGCATCGTGCTCGGCGCGCGCGTGCCCGTGATCCTGACGAGCCGCGCCGATTCGGAGACGACGCGGCTCGCCTCCTGCGGCGTGGCTTCGCTGGTGGCCGCCGCGGCGCGGGCCAGGGCGGCGATACCGGCGGTCTGAGCCATGAGCCTCGCCCTCGTCATCAACGCAGGCTCCTCCAGCCTGAAGTTCCAGCTCTTCGACGCCGGCGGCGCGGACGAGACGCCTGTGTTCCGCGGGCTCTTCGAGGGCCTGTCGGGCACGGGCGGCAAGCCCGCCCACGCTGTCGTCAAGGACGGCGCGGGGCGCGGCGTGCTCGACGAGACCTGGGCGGTCGAGGCCGGCCGCGGCCACGAGCAGGCGCTGGAGCGCCTCTTCGGCTGGGGGCGCGGCGCCATCGAGGGCCGCGACATCACCGGCGTGGGCCACCGCGTGGTCCATGGCGGGCCGCGCCACGCGAAGCCGGTGCTGGTGACGGAGGCGCTCATCGACGAGCTGGAGGCGCTGAACCCGCTGGCGCCCCTGCACCAGCCGCACAATCTTGCGCCGATCCGAATCATCCGGCGCATGGCGCCCGGCCTGCCGCAGGTCGCCTGCTTCGACACGGCCTTCCACCGCACGCAACCCGCGCTCGCCCAGCTCTTCGCCGTCCCGAAGGAGGTGACGGACCGCGGCGTGCTGCGCTACGGCTTCCATGGGCTGTCCTACGAGCACATCGCCTCCGTGATGGGCGACTACGACCCCGCCCTGGCGCAGGGGCGCGTGGTGGTCTGCCACCTCGGCAACGGGGCGAGCGCCTGCGCCATGTCGGGCGGGCGTAGCGTCGCCTCCACTATGGGCTTCTCGGCGCTCGACGGGCTGATGATGGGGACGCGCTCCGGCGCGATCGATCCGGGCGCGGTGTTCTACCTGCTGCGCGACCTGAAAATGTCGCCGGCCGAGGCGGAGCAGTTCCTCTACACGAAATGTGGGCTGCTCGGCGTCTCCGGCGTCTCCAACGACATGCGCGAGCTGCGCCAGATGGCGCCCGGCGACGCGCAGGTCCGCCTGGCGCTCGATCTCTACGGCTACCGCATCGTGCGCGAGGTCGGCTCGCTTGCCGCCGCGCTGGGCGGCCTCGACGCGCTGATCTTCACCGCCGGGATCGGCGAGAACGACGCCGCCACGCGCAGGCAGGTGCTGGCGCAGCTCGGCTGGCTCGGCTTCGCCCTCGACGAAGGAGCCAATGCGGCCGGCGGGCCCTGCATCACGACAGGCCCTGGCCCCAGGGCCTGGGTCATTCCCACCAACGAGGAGCTCGCCATCGCCCGGCACATGGCCGCGGTGCTGGCGCAAGGCCGATGACACCGGTCCAGGAGGAGGAAACCATGGCGAAGAACGAAGTTCTGGGCGACGAGGCCTTCATGTCGGCGGCCGATCTGCGCGCCTACATGGCGGACATGCAGATGGCCAAGGCGGAGAAGGCGCTGTCCTCGATGGACTCCGCCGACAAGGCCCGCCGCGAGCTCATCCGGAAACTCTCCGAGCCCGCCAAGCTCACGACGGAGTTGCTGCACGATATCAGGACCAACCTGGGGACCCGCATCCGCAAGGCGGCGCAGAGCGGGGAGAGCGAGGCGATGGTGATGCGCTTCCCGGTGGATCTGTGCACGGATGGCGGCCGGGCCATCAACAACGGCGACGCCGACTGGCCGGACACGCTGACCGGCCGCCCCCGTCAGGCCTACGAGCTGTGGCGCGATCACCTGCGCGACGCCGGCTACAAGCTCAAGGCGATGATCATCGAATGGCCGGGCGGCCTGCCCGGCGACGTCGGCTTCTTCCTGAGCTGGTCGGACTCGAAGAAGTCCTGAGCCACGGGGTCTGCGCAAGCCGGCCGGGCAAGCCGGCCCTGCAGGTCAGCCGCGCACGGCCGGCCGGTCGGCCGCGGGAATGTCTGGCCGGTCCACGCGGGCGAAAAGCTCGATGAAGTGGCCGTCGGGATCGTCGACATAGAGCTGCACGATCCCGTCGCCGCGCTGGAACGGCCCCGCCGAGAGCGGGACGCCGTGGCGCGCCAGCGTGCGCTGTGCCTCGTCGAGGTCCTCGACCGCGAAGGCGAGATGATGCGCGAGGCCGGACTTTCCGCCCGGCCCGGCGTCGACCCAGCCGGCCGGCGAGGTCGTGTCCTTCTCCAGGATGAAGTGGAGCTCGAAATCCGGGCCCCGGAACCAGCAGCCCCCGAACTTGAAGCTCGAGGGCCGGGGGATTTCCTGAAGGCCCAGCACCGTCCCGTAGAAGTGTTTCGTCCTGGCGAGATCGCGCACGATGAGCGCGCTGTGGTCGAGCTTTGTCAGCCTCATGGCGTCCTCCCCGCCGCGCCCTGCCGGCGCCTGCCTCATCCTATAGCCGTTTTCGACCCGTCCGAAGCGCCATTGCGGGGACCGCAGCGACGATGGCCTCCGGGACCGGCAAGGGGCGCGAATCGCTTCGCCTTCGGCTCGCGGTGACGGCGAGCGGCCGGTTTTGTCAGGTCGGAAAAGGCGCCAGGGCGGCATCCCCGCAGCGGCTCCGGACGGCTGCGCAGCGCCGCCGTGACGGCTGGCGGAAGACGGTTCCATTGCAGAGCTTCAGGCAGCCGTGCGACGTTCTTCTTACGAATACGTAATCTTCCTCTCGCGAGAGCGCTCTTCATCTGCTATCTGCGGTCTCCACATGGCGCATCCGGGTCCTGCACGATTGTTGCAGGCGCGAGATGCGGTGGTTGGCCGCGGACGCCACACACGACACACGACGGACACTAGCGATGACGACGACGATGCTGCCGCTGATGATCGATGCGCCCGCCTGCGACCTGCCGCGCCCCGGCGCCGGCCTCGACGAGGCGCTCGTGGTCCAGCTCACGGCCGAGGATGGCGGAACCTACATCCTGCCCCTTTCGCTCGCCGCCGCGCAGGCTCTCGTGAACATGCTGGCCGGCGCGGAGGATGCGTCCGCGCCCCCGGCGCCCCCGCGCGAGCCGACCCTGCGCGTCCGCGTCGCCAGCTCCGCCGGCTAGCCCCCTTCTCCGACCTGACTGGACCGCTCTCTCGGCGTCATCGCGAGCCGAAGGCGAAGCCGTCCAGCCTTTGGGCCCAGCTCCCCGCCGCACGAAAAAAGCCCCGGCGCCTGTGCGCCGGGGCTTCGTCGTGTCAGGCCGTCAGCGGGATCAGAAGTCGCGCTGGATACGGATGGCGGCCTGGATGCCGTCGGCGCTCTTCTTGCCGGTGTAGTAGGTGACGCCCGCGAGGGTCGGGTAGTCCTGCACCGCGTTGCTGCGCTGGATGTTGTAGTAGTTCACGGTGCCCATGAACTTGATGCCCTTGACGGGAACCCAGTTCGCCTGCGCGCCGACCTGCCAGTAATAGTAGTCGGGAGCCGTCACGAAGCCGCCCGACCCGAACAGCGGAGCGCCGGGGTTGTTGACCTTCGTGTAGCTGCCCCACAGGGCCGTGTCGAAGTTCGGGGTCCAGTAGTGGTCCACGGCGGCCAGCACGTTGAAGCCGTCGGAGAGCTTGGTCTGGCCCGTCGTCACCGCGAAGGCGTCGGCCGCGATGACCTGGTTGGAGACCACGTTGCTCGTCAGCGCGCCGTTGGCCGGAGCGTTCGAGCCGACGCCGAGGTAGCTCAGCGCGCCCTGGGCGTAGGCCGCCTGGATGTAGGCGCTGTCGCCGGCGCCGAGCATGCCGAGGTTGAGCTTCACGCCGCCCTGGACCGCCCAGCCGACCTTGGAATCGCCGACGTCGCCGCCGTTGAAGAGGCCGAAGGGCACGGTGTAGGCCACGCGGGCATTGTGGATCGCGCCGGACAACTGCGCCGAGCCCCAGCCATTCGCGCCGGGATCGTAGAGCAGCTGCAGGACGCCGTCCGGCACGCGGTAGCCGTTCGTCGACACGGCGTTGCCGAACACCGACACCGCGGTGCCCACGCCCGCCGCGGTGGCGACGGACGGGATCGGCTGGCCGTTGAATCCGAGCTGCGACCGGTCTTCGAGAGCGGCGGTGATGAAGAAGCCGTTGCCGAAGTTGAAGGAATACGCAGCGCCGACCACGGAGGTGTCGGAGCCGAGGGCGCCGATGTTGTTGTAGGCGTCGGCATAGAAGTCGAAGAACGACTGGAACTTACCGAACGACCACGGGCCGAACTGGATGTAGGCCTTGTCGATCGCCGCCGACTGTCCGCCGCCGCCGAGGACCTGCGGAGAGCTCTGGCTGATGCGCATGTCCGCGAAGGAGCGCAGCAGTCCGTACTCGGTGGTGGTGCGGGCGTCGAGCTTGATCGAAGCCGTCGCCGTCTGGCCCGAGCCGTTGTTGATCGAGCGGCCGGTCACGCCGTTATAGATGAAGGGCGAGCCCGGCACGTAGTAGAAGGCGTGCTGCGGCTGGCCATAGGTGTACTGATAGCGGACGAAGCCACCGACCTTGAGGCAGATATCCGAGCCCGGGATCACGAAGCCCGTGAAAGAGCCGATCGTGCAGACGCGGACATAGTCGACCGGCGCGGCCTTCTTGGACGGAAGGTCGGCGGCCTGAACCCCGGCGGTCGCGGCGAGACCCGCGGCCGTTCCGAGGAGGAGGCTCTTGATGAGCTTCATAACGTTCTCCTGACGGGTAGAGTGACATCTTCTCGAGAAGGAGACGCCGTGAGTGGCTTCTCTTGTCCGAGGCAGTTCATCGGCGAAATCAGAGATCCCGCTCGCCAGACGAAGTCGTTCGGCGCCGATCCTGCCCTCTTTCCCCGAGACGACTCCAAGTTCGATTGAAATCGTGAGCCGGACTGTGCAACCCGTTGTGCTATCGCGCAATTGCAATCTGGCGGATACGTAGCCAAATTGTGTCCGGCTTTGAGAACTGAGGCATTTTAGCACCACGTATACTTTAGAGAATCGTCTGAATACGTGAAAATCGGGTGATGAGACGCCTGGCTTCCGGCAGCAGGCAGAGCCGCGGCGGAAGGCTCCGCGCACGCTCGGGCGCGCCCCTGGCGGACGCCTCGTCGTCAGTCTTGCTCAGGATTGGCGGCGCGTTGCGCGGCCCTTCCGTCGTCAGGTTTGCTCGGGCGCGATGGTATCCGCAAGTAGAACGTCCGTCCCTTGCAGCGCTTCGCGGCCCGCGGGCCCGGCGCTGAAGCATTTTAGCATCACGCCGGATCTTTCGGTTCTCGCGCCGATTCGGCGGGTCACGAGGCGAGCAGCTGCTCGAGTGTCACGGCCTCGGGGACCACGAGGTCGGTGCCGTCGAGCCGCAGGCCGGCGGTCTCGAAGCGCTGCAGGCTGGCGTCGAGCTCGGCGCGCGGGACGTTGAGGCTGCGCGCCAGGATGCGCTTGTTGATCGGCACGCGCCGGCGCCTCGCGCCGTCCCGCCGCGACACCGTGTCGATGATCCAGCGCGCCAGGCGGACATGGGGGGGATCGGCGGGGGAGGCCGGGGCCGCCGGCGCGCCGAAGCTGTCCGCCTGGGCGATCGCCACGACGTCGACGCCGATGTCCGTGGCCTCCCAGGTCGTGCCGCCGTTGCCCAGGCCCTCGCGCATCTGCACCAGTCCCGACCGCCGCAGCTTGGTGATGATGCGCGCCGCCGTGTTGCGCGAGCCGCGGAACAGGGACTCGAGCCGGCGGTCGATCTCGACCGCGGCGATCCCCTGGTCGGCGTCCGCGATCACGCTGAGCGTCGCGATGTTGACCGCGCCGAGCTCGGCGGAGACGTCGACCGCGCGCACGGGCGCCCGGTCCGGCGGCACGGGCTCCGCGTGGTCCGCGGTGAGGTAGAAATAGAGACCGTCGTCGAAGGCGAAGCAGCGCACCGTGCCGAGCGTCGAGAGCTTGCGCAGCGAGAGCTTGACGGCGCGCACGAGGATGTCGGCATGCGCCGCCACGGCATGGGCCGAGTAGAGCGGGCCCGGGCTGACGCAGGACAGGATCAGCCGGTCGACCTCCTCCTCCGCGCCGGCGGGCGCCGACGCGCCGGGCCGGGCCGCCTGGTCACGGCGGATGAAGGTCATCTCGCGGAACACGCCCTGCGGCTCGCCCGTGCAGACGGCGCCGGACTGGATCAGCGCCCGCAGGCTTCGCCAGACGACCTCGCGCGGCAGCCCGAGCACGGTGCGCAGCTCGTCGACGGTCCGCAGGCGGTGGAGCTGCGAGAAGATCGCGGACTGGATGACGGGCACGCCCGCCTCCGCCTCGATCGGCGCGCTCCAGTCATAGGGTCCGGCCGCGAGGTACACGCCATGCCGCACCCGCCGCACGGAACCCGCGCGGATCAGGGCGCGCAGCTCCTTGTAGATCTCGCTCTCCGTGCCGTCCTGGCGCAACTGGGCGACGAGGTCCTTGAAGCGCCAGGCCTCGCCGTTCGACAGGGCCTGGGAGATGGCGCCGCGCAGGGACAGGCGAGCCTCGGGGTCTCCCCCGGCCTGCGTCTCCGGCTCATCCTGGCGATCGGCTCGGGTCGGGCGATCCAAGGCATCCTCCCGCGGCGAACGGCCGGCGTCCGGCCGTGGCCGGTCTTGACCGTTCGCGCCATCTAGGCGCGGGCCGGCAAGTTTCGCAACGGGGGAAGACTGGTTCGATTTCGCACAAGCTTGTGAGGCTCGGTACGAATGCAGCAGATTTGCAACATCCGTCCAGCTTAAGCATAAGCAGTTGGACTGCCGGCATGACAAATACTTGTCGGATGCTCATACGGGCGCAAGCCGGCTCCGGCGGGAGCGCTCCGGCTCAGGCGTTGGCGAGGATCGTGTTGCGCAGGATCGGGTAGATCTGCGTCTCCCAGCGGCGGCCGCTGAACACGCCGTAATGGCCGACGCCGGCCTGCATGTGATGGCGCTTGCGGTAGGGCTTCACGGAGGAGCACAGGTCGTGCGCCGCCATGGTCTGGCCCAGCGCGCAGATGTCGTCGCGCTCGCCCTCGACGGTGAGCAGCGCGGTGCGGCGGACGGCGGCGGGGTCGATCCGCCGGCCGCGCCAGGCGAGCGTCCCGAGCGGCAGCCTGTGCTCCTGGAACACCGTCTCGACGGTCTCCAGGTAAAATTCGGCGGTCAGGTCGAGCACGGCGAAATACTCGTCGTAGAAGGCCTTCGTCACGGCGGCCTTCTCCACCTCGCCCTTCGCCAGCTGCTGGTACATCTGCACATGGGCCTTGATGTGCCGGTCCATGTTCATGCTCATGAAGGCCGTCAGCTGCACGAAGCCGGGGTAGACGCGCCGTCCTCCGCCGGGAAACTGCGCGGGGACCGTGGCGATCAGGTTCTTCTCGAACCACGCGATCGGCTTGTCCTTGGCGAGCTCGTTGACCTTGGTGGGGTTGATCCGTGTGTCGATGGGTCCCGCCATCAGAGTGATGCTGCGGGGCGTGGCGGGGTCGTCGTCCTCCGCCATCAGGGCCGTCGCCACGAGCAGCTGCACGCAGGGCTGGCACACCGCCACGGCGTGGGATCCCGGGCCGAGGCGGCGCAGGAAGGCCATGACGTGCTCGACATATTCGTCGAAGCCGAAGCGGCCGGCCGAGAGCGGGGCCTCGCGCGCATTGTGCCAGTCGGTGATGTAGACGTCGTGGTCCGGCAGCAGCGTCTTCACGGTGTTGCGCAGCAGCGTGGCGAAGTGGCCCGACAGCGGAGCCACCACCAGCACCCGCGGCTGGGCGGCGTCGACGTCCTTGCGGAAGCGCAGCAAGGTGCCGAAGGCGGTCGACTCCACCGCCTCCTCGGTCACTTCGACCTCGCGGTTGCCCACGGTGACGCTGGGGATCTCGTAGGAGGGACGGTGATGGGTCAGCCCGGCGCGGCCTACCATCTCCCACAGGGCGGTCACGTGGCCCGGCGTCAGCGTCAGGGGGTGGCCGGGCGCAGCCTCCTGCACGCGCAGGAGAGCGGAACTCGCCAGCCGGCGCAGGGGCGCCATCATGTCGGAATGGGTCTGGTAGGCCCAGTAGAGCATCGCACACCACGCAGGGACGTCATCGCCCTACAAGCAGGGTCCGTGCCGCCGCGCCGAGCTTCCGCCCGCGAGGCCCATCCTTTGCACATCGATGGGCGTGACACCGTTCCGTTGTCCGGAATGCTGAAAGGGGGTCGCGACCTTGCCTCAATTTTCATCCGAACGCCGCAAGGCGAGGCATGCGCCGCCGGCCCCGTCCATCCACTCCCACACGTGGTCCTTCGGTCAGGGGCAGGCATGAGCAAGGCGACGCTGGTCATCAGCAGCAAGAACTACTCGTCATGGTCGATGCGCGGCTGGCTGCTCTGCCGGATGGCGGGGCTCGCCTTCGAGGAGCGCGTCATGCCGATCGACGATCCCTCGACGCGCGCCGAGCTGCTGCTGCTCTCCCCCTCCTTCCTGGTGCCCTCGCTCACCCATAACGGCATCACCGTGTGGGACACGCTGGCCATCGCCGAATATCTCCAGGAGGTGAAGCCGAAGGCCGGGCTCTTCCCGCGCGACCTCGCCGCGCGCACGCATTGCCGCGCCATTTCGGGCGAGATGCATTCGGGCTTCAGCAACCTGCGCAGCGCCCTGCCGATGAACATCAAGGCCCATTATCCCGGCTTCAAGGTCTGGGCCGGGGCGCAGGCGGACATCGACCGCATCGTCGCGATCTGGCGCGACTGCCTCGAAGCCTCCGGCGGCCCCTTCCTGTTCGGCGAGGCCTCCGTGGCGGACGCCATGTATGCGCCCGTCTGTTTCCGCTTCCTCACCTACGCCGTGCCGCTGGACGCCACCTGCCGCGCCTATGTCGAACGCATCGCCGGCTGGGCGCCGGTGAAGGACTGGGTGGCGGGGGCGATGGCGGAACCGGACGACCTGGAGGAACTCGACGTCGAGTTCTGACGCCGGCATGGCTGCTTCAGGCGCGAGGCCGTCCTCGCCGCGCTCCCCTCTGCAGGACGCGCGGTCCCCAAAGAAAGAGGCCGCCGGCTTTCGCCAGCGGCCCAAGTCTAGGGAGGAAACGCCCAAGGAGGGCTGTGGCGGGATCACCGCCACGCGATGAAGATAATGCTGCACTGCAGCAAATCAAGGGACGGGACCCTCACTTTTTCGTAACGTGCTCTGCGTCTGGCTCAGGGCCGGGCGGGAATGGTGAGGCCGCGCTGCACGGCCGGGCGGGCGAGCCCCCGTTCCAGCCAGGCGGGCACGCGCTTCAGCGCGTGGTAGTCGACGACGTCGCCCGCCTCGTAGAAGCCGACGAGGTTGCGCACCCAGCCCAGCAGCGCGATGTCGGCGATCGTGAAGTCCTTGCCCATGATCCAGTCACGGCCCTCGAGCCGGGCCTCCAGCACGCCGAGCAGGCGCTTGGACTCGCCGGCGTAGCGCTGCAGTGGCCGCTTGTCCTCGATCTCGCGGCCCGCGAACTTGTGGAAGAAGCCGAGCTGGCCGAACATCGGCCCCACCGAGGCCATCTGGAAGAAGATCCATTGCAGCGTCTCGTAGCGCTGCGCGGGATCGGCCGGGAGCAGCTTGCCCGTCTTCTCCGCGAGATAAACCAGGATCGCGCCGGACTCGAACAGCCCGATCGGACGCCCGCCCGGTCCGTCGGGATCGATGATCGCGGGGATCTTCCCGTTGGGGTTGAGCGACAGGAAGTCGGCTCCCCACGTCTCGTTCTTCATGATGTCCACGAAGTGCGGCTCGTAGGGCAGGCCGAGCTCCTCCAGGGCAATCGACACCTTCACGCCGTTCGGCGTCGGCGTCGAATAGAGCTGGATGCGCCCGGGGTGCTGCGCCGGCCAGCGGCGGGTAATCGGGAAGGCGGAGAGATCGGCCATCGGGAACCTCGCGGGGGGAGCGGACGTCCGGTCGGGCGCCGCTGTCATCGGAGAACATGGGCTTGGCGTCCACGCACGGCAACCGATCTCACATGCAAAGCTCTCTTGCATTTTTGCACGCAAGCCCCCGCCGTCCGGTCCGACCGTCGGGCCCGCGGCGGAATGCTTGCGCGGGGACAAGGACCTCGCGCGCGGACATGGCAGGGTCGGCGGCATGACGCGGTTCCTGATCGCCCTGCTGGTCTTCCTGGTCGCCCACCTCGTCCCCGCCCTGCCGGCCCTGCGGCGGCGGCTCGTCGCACGGCTGGGCCGGCGGCTCTACCTCGCCCTCTATTCCGCCGCCTCGCTGGCGCTCTTCGCGTGGCTCGTGGCGGAGGCGCGGTCAGCGCCGGCCGTCCCCCTGTGGGACGTCGCGCCCTGGCAGGGCTTTGCGCCCATCCTCCTGATGCCTGTCGCCGGTCTCCTCCTCGTGGCCGGCCTCATGCAGCCCAATCCCCTCTCGATCAGCCTGCGGCCGGCCTCGCGGTTGCCGGCCATTGCGGGGATCACGCGGCATCCCGTGCTGTGGGCCGCCCTGCTCTGGGCCCTCTCGCACATCCCGCCCAACGGGCGGCTCGCGCCGGTGATCCTGTTCGGGGCGATGGCCGCCTTCAGCGCCGCCGGCTTCGCGCTGCTCGACGCCAAGGCCCGCCGCCGGCTCGGCCCGCAGCGCTGGGCCGCCCTGGCCGGCCGCACCTCGGTGCTGCCCTTCGCGGCCCTGCTGCGGGGGCGGGCCGGGCCGATCCGCTGGCGCAGCCTCGTCCTGCCGGCTGTGCTCGCCCTCGCGCTCTACGCCTGGTTCCTGCTGCGGGGCCATGCCTGGCTGATCGGGCCGGACCCGGCCGACTGGATCCGCGCGGCGTGAGGGGGCGCCAAGGGCGGTCCCCGCCCTCGGGAGATCGCGCTATGGCCTGGGCCGATGGTCCGCGCCTTGCAAAGATGCCGCGGCCGGCGTTCGCTGCGCCGCAGCTTTCGTCCAGGATCTCCCATGACCCCCACGACCGAGTTCGACTTCGCGGCCCTGTCCGGTCGCGACCGCTACAAGCTCCTCATCGGCGCCGTCGTGCCGCGCCCGATCGCCTGGGTGACCACCGTCGACGCCGAGGGCGTCGTCAACGCGGCCCCCTTCAGCTTCTTCAACTGCCTTTCGGCGGATCCCGCCATCCTGGCGCTGGGGGTCGAGTTCCGTGCCGACGCACGGCAGAAGGATACGGGTCGCAACGTGCGCGAGACCCAGGCGTTCACGGTGAACATCGTCTCGGGCGCCCTGCTCGAGGCGATGAACGTCACCGCGGTGCCCTTCGAGGCGGGGATCGACGAGCTCGCCAAGGCGGGCCTCACGCCGCGCCCGGGGGTCAAGGTGCCGTGCCCGGCCATCGCGGAATCGCCCGCGGCCTTCGAGTGCCGCCACCACGTCACCCTGTCCATCGGCAGCACCCGCGAGATCATCCTCGGCGAGGTGGTCTACGCCCACCTCCATTCCAGCGTCGTCAATGACAGGCTCCACGTCGACCCCGCGGGGCTCGACGCGATCGGCCGCATGGGCGGGCACGGCTATTCCACCACGCGCGACGTATTCGACCTGCCGACCATGACGGTCGCGCAGTGGGAGGAGATGGCGTCGCGCCGGACGGGCCGCTGAGCCGGGGCGGCTCAGCCCCGCAGGATGTAGCGGCGCCCGTCCTGCTCGACGAGCTGCACCTCCTGCGAGAAGCGGCCCGCCGACGCGCCGTGGCGCAGGATCGCGGCGTCGCCGCGCGCCTCCCGCGCCAGGCTCGTCCCGCGCATCGACGCGGCCCTGGGCGCGCCGACGAGGTCGAGGATGGTCGGGCCGATGTCGAAGAGCCCGGCCATGCGCGCCGAGACGGCTCCCTGCGCGACCGCGCCCGGGGCCGAGACGACCAGCACCGTGTTGAGCTCGCCGGGATGCAGGCCGCCATGCATGCCGCCGCCGAGCGGCACGTCGCCCGGCGTCATCAGGCCCATGCCCGGAAGGCCGTCGGCGTCCACCGCGTCGCTGGCCCTCAGGACGAAGCCGAGGTCCGGCTGGCGCTCGTGGTCGTTGTCGACGAGGTCGAAGGCGAGGGTGCCCGGCACGATCCCGTCCACGCCGTTCGCCTGGGCGCGGCTGAAGAGATGCGAAATCTCCGGCCGCTCCATGAGCCACGCGGCGATGCGCCCGAGGTCGCCGGGCGCCGGGTCAAGCAGCCGGACCTCGCCGTGGCGGCCGCCCGTCATCACGATGGCCCCGCCCTCCGGCACCTCCTTCTCCGCGATCGCGAAGCCCGCCGCCCGCGCGTCGTCGGCCAGGGGGACGACGCCGCTCGTCGCGACGTGGCCGTGGTCTGAGGCCGCGATCACCGCGATCCGCTCGGCGTCCGGCTGCGCCTCCACCCAGTCCAGGATGCGTCCGAAGGCGGCGTCGGCCGCCTGCAGCACGGCCCGCGAGTCCGGGTGGCCGATGGTGCGGTAGTGGAAGGTCGTGTCGGGCTCGTTGAACCAGACGAGGGCCACGTCCGGCCGGCGGGAGGGCAGCACGTGCTCCACCATCACGCGCGCCGCATAGTCGATGTCGGCGAAGCGCGGCAGCTCCCGGGCGGGCAGGGGGCCGAACTGCGCCACCATCTCCGTCACCGCCTCGGGCGTCTGCGTGTGGGCGACGCCGTGCACGGAGAAGGTCCAGTGGCCGTTGGCCCGGGCGCGGGGATTGATCACGTGGGCCGAGCCGGCCGTCCCGGTATGCACGACCGCGAGGCTGCGCCCCGCCAAGGCGAGCTGGTCCCCGAAGGTGGCGGCGGCGACGAAGCGGCCGGCATGGGCGTCCTCGGCCCGGCGCAGGTCGGCCGCCCTGCTCGTGTCGAGCACGCGGTCGCGAAAGGCCGCCGGGTGGTAGAAGGCGTTGCCCATGATGCCGTGGACGGCGGGCGGGCCGCCCGTCGCGATGGAGGTCGTGGCGACCCGCGTGACGGAGGGGAACACGCTGCGCGCCTCGCGGAACCAGGTTCCGCGCGCCGCGAGCCGCAGGATGTTGGGCGTGAGCCCGGGCGTGACGAGGTCGGCGCGCAGCCCGTCGAAGACGGCGACGACGACGCGGCTGGCGGGGGCGGGCTCGGGCATGGCGGACCTCTGGAGAGGGCAGGGGCGGGCGAATCGCATCCTAGCAAGCTTGCATGACGCCCGTCCGCGCCCCGGCCGCGTCCCGGCCCGCGCCGGCGGGTTGCAGTCCGGCCGAACCGGCAGCACCTTGGGGCGGGCCGCGGCGTCGAGCGCGGCCGCGGGGAGCGACGTGCGCAGGTCTTTCGACCGATTGGCCCGGATGCCGATCCTGGCGGGCTTGTCCGGCTACCGGACCGCGTTCCTGCGCGACGACGTGGCGGCGGGCCTCGCCATCGCCTCGGTCGCCATCCCCTCGGCGGTGGCCTACCCCGCCATCGCCGGCCTGCCTCCCGAGACGGGGCTCTATGCCAGCATCTTCCCGCTGGTGGGCTACGCCCTGTTCGGGCCCTCGCGCCGGCTGATCGTCGGGCCGGACGCCGCGACGATGACGGTGCTGGCCGCCGTGTTCAGCGGCATCGTGGCGGCGCGTCCCGACCTGGCGGGCGCGGACCGCGTGCCCGCCGCGGCGATGATGTCGCTCGGGGTGGGCCTCGTCTGCCTCTGCGCCTTCGCGCTGCGTCTGGGCGCGCTCGCCTCGCTGCTGTCGCGCCCGATCCTCATCGGCTTCTTCGCGGGCATGGCGCTGTCAATCGCCATCGGGCAGATCGGGCGCTTCACCGGCGTCAGGATCGAGGCGGAGGGGCTGATCTCGCCCTGGGTCGAGCTCGCGGGGAAATATGGCGCGATGCACGGTCCCACCCTCGTCCTTGCGCTGGCCATGCTGGCCCTGCTGCAGGCGGCGAAAGCCTTGCGCAGCCCGGTGCCGGGCCCCGTGCTCGTCGTCGTCGTCGCCGTGGCCTTGTCCTGGTTCCTCGACCTCCCCGCACGCGGGGTCGCCGTCGTGGGGTCGGTTCCCTCCGCCTTTCCCCGCCTGACGTGGCCAGGCTGGGGGGGCTGGCCGCTCGTCGAGCTCGCCAAGGGCGTCGCCGCGGCCTTCGTGATCGCATTCGGCTCCGGCGTCATCACCGCCCGCAGCTTCGCGGCGATGGCCGGGACAAGCGTCGATCCGAACCGCGAGCTCGTCGGCTTCGGGGCGGCCAACGTGATGGCGGGCCTGTTCGGCGCCTTCCCGGTCACCGCGTCGGACTCGCGCACCGCCGTCAACATGGCCGTGGGCGGGCGCAGCCAGGTGGCCGGCCTCGTGGCGGCCGGCGCGCTCATCGGCGTCGTCACCTTCCTCGGGCCGCTGCTCGCCCTCGTGCCGCTTCCCGCGCTGGGCGCGATCCTCGTCTCCGCGGCGCTCGGGCTCATCGACATCGCCGCGCTGAGGACGATCTGGCGGGTGAGCAAGGTGGAGTTCGTGTTCGCGCTCGTGGCGCTCTTCGGGGCCGTCAGCTTCGGCGTGCTGCAGGGCGTGGCGGTCGCCATCATCGGCACGCTGGCCTACGCGCTCTACAAGGGCATGTATCCGCGCGTGGTGATGTTCGGGCGAATCCCCGGGCGGGAAGGCCTGTACAAGCTCCACCACTTCCCGGAAGCGCGCCCGGTGCCGGGGCTCACCATCTGCCTCGTGCAGGGGGACCTGCTGTTCTTCAGCGTCGATTCCGTGAAGGCGAGGCTCGACGAGATCATCGCGGAGCTGCCGCAGGACACCGCCTGGTTCCTGCTCGACGCGAGCGCGATGTCTCGCGCCGACACGACCTCCGCCGCGATGCTGGGGGACGTCCGGGAGGACCTGGCCCGGCGGGGCGTGGCCCTGGCCTTCGCCGAGCTGCACAGCGACGCGCGGGAGGTGCTGCAGCGCGCCGGCCTCGTCGACGCGGTGACGCCGCAGATGATCTTCGACGACGTGGAGGACGGCTTGCAGACCTTCCTGGCCCGCTTCCCCGAGCGCTCCGACCCGGCCCGCCTCACCGTGCCGGCGCCCGATGTCGTCATCCGCGCCCAGGGCGTCGGGCCGACCCCGTCCACACCATGAAGACCGCCACGGCCCGCGCCTGCGGCCGGAGGACGGGCGCCTCGCCTCCCACCTCGTCGTGCAGGATCCCCGCTGGCGGGACCGGGCCGGCGCGTCGCCGGGTGTCGCGAACGGACCTGCGCGCGTCGCGCCCCGTCGTGGCCTATCGTCCGCGCTGTCGCTAGCCTCGTGCTTTGAACAAGGGAGGCGGCCGTGAGCGCGATCGAGGATCCGGGTGCGACCGCAGGCGGGCGCAGGCGCGAGCGGGGCGGGCGGGCGGCCCAGCGCGAGGCGCGGGCCCATCGCGGCCCGGCACAGGGCCGGCCCTACATCCTGCGCAACATCCCGCCCTACGACGTGCTCGGCGAGGACAACCTCGTGCGCATCGAGCAGGCCGCCGACCGCATCCTGGCGGAGGTCGGCATCGAGTTCCGCGACGATCCCGTCGCCCTGCAGCACTGGAAGCGGGCGGGCGCCACGGTCGAGGGCGTGCTGGTGCGCTTCGAGCCGGGCATGCTGCGCGAGATCCTGAAGACCGCGCCGGCGCAGTTCACCCAGCACGCGCGCAACCCCGCGCGCTCCGTCGAGATCGGCGGCCGGTCCGTCGTGTTCTCGCCCGCCTACGGGTCGCCCTTCGTCATGGACCTCGACAGGGGCCGGCGCTACGGCACGCTCGAGGACTTCCAGAACTTCATCAAGCTCGCCCAGTCCTCGCCCTGGCTGCACCATTCCGGCGGCACGATCTGCGAACCCGTCGACGTGCCCGTGAACAAGCGCCACCTCGACATGGTGATGAGCCACATCCGCTACTCGGACCGCGCCTTCATGGGCTCGGTGACGGCGGAGAGCCGCGCCGAGGATTCCATCGAGATGGCGCGCATCCTGTTCGGCCGCGACTTCGCCGACCGCAACTGCGTCATCCTCGGCAACGTCAACGTCAACTCGCCGCTCGTCTGGGACGGCACGATGACGCTGGCTTTGCGGGCCTATGCGCGCGCCAACCAGGCGGCCGTGATCGTGCCCTTCATCCTGGGCGGCGCGATGGGGCCGGTGACCAACGCGGGCGCCATCGCGCAGTCGCTGGCCGAGACCATGGCCGGCTGCGCGCTGACGCAGCTCGAGCGGCCGGGCGCGCCGGTGATCTTCGGCAACTTCCTGTCCTCGATGTCGCTGCGCTCGGGCTCCCCCACCTTCGGCACGCCGGAGCCGGCCATCGGCTCGATGGTGGTGGGCCAGCTCGCCCGGCGGCTGAACCTGCCGCTGCGCTGCTCGGGCAACTTCACGACCTCGAAGCTGCCCGACGCCCAGGCGATGAACGAGGGCACGATGTCGATGCTCGCGGCCGTGCAGTGCGGGGCGAACTTCATCCTGCATGCGGCCGGCTTCCTCGACGGGCTGCTCTCCATGTCCTACGAGAAATTCGTGCTGGACACCGACTTCTGCGGCGCGCTGCACAGCTATCTCGACGGGGTCAGGATCGACGACAACGAGCTGGCGGTCGACGCCTTCCGCGAGGTCGGCCCCGGCAACCACTTCTTCGGCTGCGCCCACACGATGGCCAACTACCAGACCGCCTTCTGGGATTCGGAGCTCGCCGACAACGAGCCCTTCGAGAAATGGGAGGCCGCCGGCTCGCCCGACGCGGCGACGCGCGCCAACCGGCTCTGGAAGAAGCGCCT
This sequence comes from Alsobacter sp., assembly GCA_046349155.1. Taxonomy (GTDB): domain Bacteria; phylum Pseudomonadota; class Alphaproteobacteria; order Rhizobiales; family Beijerinckiaceae; genus Alsobacter. The sequence continues at coordinate 170,763 of JAXMCW010000001.1, forward strand.
CGCTGAGTACGAGCCCCCGCCGCTCGACCCCGCCACCGCGGAGGCGCTCGAGGACTTCGTGGCGCGCCGCAAGGCGGCCGCGCCGGACGCGTGGTATTGAAACTCCTCATTGCGAGAAACTCGTCATTGCGAGCGAAGCGAAGCAAGCCAGACCGTCGCCCGGGGCGCCAGGATTGCTTCGTCCCTCCGCGCCGCGCAATGACGCGAGGCCGAATCCTCGTGAGCCCGTGAGCACCGGATGACCAGCGATCCCCTCCTGCAGCCCTTCCGGCTCAAGCACCTCACGCTGAAGAACCGCGTGATGTCGACAGCGCACGAGCCCGCCTATTCGCAGGACGGGCTGCCGAAGGACCGCTACCGGCTCTACCACCTGGAGAAGGCGAAGGGCGGCCTCGCGCTGACCATGACGGCCGGCTCGGCCATCGTCTCGGCCGACAGCCCCGCCGCCTTCGGCAACCTGCACGCCTATGACGACGCCATCGTGCCGTGGCTGAGGCGGCTCGCCGACGACTGCCACGGGCAGGGCTGCGCGGTGATGATCCAGCTCACCCATCTCGGCCGCCGCACCGGCTGGAACAAGGCGGACTGGCTGCCGGTGCTCGCGGCCTCGCCGGTCCGCGAGCCCGCCCACCGAGCCTTCCCCAAGGAGGCCGAGGACTGGGACATCGAGCGCATCGTCGCCGACTACGCGGCCGCCGCGCAGCGCATGCAGGCGGCCGGGCTCGACGGCATCGAGTTCGAGGCCTATGGCCACCTGATGGACCAGTTCTGGTCCCCCGCCACCAATCGCCGCGACGACGCCTATGGCGGCTCGCTTGACAACCGCCTGCGCTTCTCCCGGCAGGTGATCTCCGCCGTGCGCAAGGCCGTTGGCCCCGATTTCATCGTGGGCATCCGCCTCGTCGCCGACGAGGACTGGGACCAGGGCCTCACGCGCGAGGAGGGCGTCGAGATCGCGCGCCGCATCGCGGCGTCCGGCGAGGTCGACTTCCTCAACCTCATCCGCGGCCACATCGACACGGACGCGGCGCTGACCGGCGTCATCCCGATCGCCGGCATGCGCTCCGCCCCGCATCTCGATTTCGCGGGGGAGGTGCGCCGGCAGGCGGGCCTCCCGATGTTCCATGCCTCGCGCATCGCGGACGTGGCGACCGCGCGGCACGCCGTCGCCTCGGGCAAGCTCGACATGGTCGGCATGACGCGCGCCCACATCGCCGATCCCCACATCGTGGCGAAGGTGGCGCGCGGCGAGGAGCACCGCATCCGCCCCTGCGTCGGGGCCACCTATTGCCTCGACCGGATCTACGAGGGCGGGGAGGCGCTGTGCATCCACAACGTGGCGACGGGGCGCGAGGCCGAGGTCCCGCACGTGCTGCCGAGGGCGCGCGAGGCGGGCAAGGCGGTGGTCGTCGTCGGCGCGGGTCCCGCGGGCCTGGAGGCGGCGCGCGTGGCCGCCGAGCGGGGCCACCGCGTCACCGTGCTGGAGGCTGCTGCGAGGCCGGGCGGACAGGTGCTGCTGCTCGCGCGCAATCCGCGCCGGAAGGAGCTCATCGGCATCGTCGACTGGCGGCTCGCCGAGCTGGAGCGCCTCGGGGTCGAGATCCGCACCAACGTCTACGCCCAGGCGGACGACGTGCTGGGCCTCTGGCCCGACGTGGTGGTGATCGCCACGGGCGGGCTGCCGCAGAACCCGCCGCTCGCGGAGGGCGACGGCCTCGTCACCTCCTCCTGGGACATCCTGTCGGGCGCGGCCAAGCCCGGCGAGCGCGTGCTGCTTTACGACGACAATGGCGGGCACCCCGGCATGAGCGCCGCCGAGGCGATCGCCCAGGCGGGCGCGAGCCTGGAGCTCGTCTCCCCCGAGCGCTTCTTCGCGCCCGAGATGGGCGGCATGAACCACGTACCCTACATGCGCGCCTTCCAGGAGAAGGGCGTGCGCGTCACCATCGCGACGAGGCTCGTCGCGGTGCGCCGCGAGGGCAACCAGCTCGTGGCCACCCTGGGTTCCGACTTCGCCGAGGGATGGTCGCAGGAGCGGCGGGTGGACCAGGTCGTGGTCGAACACGGCACGCTGCCCGCCGACGACCTCTACCGGGAGCTCAGGCCGCTCTCGCGCAACCAGGGCGCCGTCGACTACCGCGTGCTGACTGGCCCCGCGGCGGCCGGGGAGGGGGCGCTGTTTCCCGAGACGGGCCCGGGCGCCTTCGTGCTCTACCGCATCGGCGACGCCGTGGCGTCGCGCAACGTCCACGCCGCCATCTACGACGCGGTGCGCTACGGGCTGCGCTGGTAAAGCCGGGCCCGCCGCCTCACGCCTCCGGCAGGCCGAAGCGGACGAGCGACGAATTGCGGTAGCGCCTGTCCAGGCTCACCTCGCGGCCGGCCCAGTCCGGCAGCGCGACGGGCTGGTCCTCGCGCTCGAGCTCCACCTCGGCCAGCACCAGGCCCGCCAGCCTGCCGCCGAAGACGTCGATCTGCCAGAGCAGGCCGCCATGGACGAGCTCGTGGCGCGTCTTGTCGATCACCAGCGTCCCGCAGAGCTCCAGCATGGCCTCGGCGTCGGCGGCCGGCACGGGATATTCGAACTCCTCGCGCACCAGCCCGTCGCGCTCCCCCTTGATGGTCAGGAGGCCCTTGCCGTCGATCAGGCGGACGCGGACGGACACGCCGTTCTCCGTCCCCAGGTAGCCCTGCCGGATGCGCCGCACCCTGGCCTCGGCCTTCCAGGCCTCGCCCTTCACCAGGAACCTGCGTTCGATCTCGGTTCCCACCGCGATCCTCTTCCCCTTCGCCGCCGCCCGCGTCAGTCCGCCCCGGAGGCCCAGGCCTCCTCGAGCATCCACTTGCGGAAGGCCGTGACGATCGGGCGCTTCAGCATGCGGTTCGGCACCACCAGGGAATAGGCGAACATGGCGGGGGCCTTCAAGGCAAGGGCGAAGGGCTTCACGAGCCGCCCGCTGCGCAGGTCGTCGTCCACCAGGCTGGTATTGCCCAGCGCCACGCCCTGCCCGGACAGGGCGGCCTGGATGACGAGGTCGGTCTGCGTCAAGTGCATGCCGCGGGTGAAGTCCACCTCGGTCGCGCCGGCCTCGGAGAGCCACATGGGCCAGTCGGGCCATGTCTCGCCGCGCGAGCGCCAGTCGAGGTGGATCAGCGTGTGGTAGCGCAGGTCGCGGGGCTGGCGCAGCGGATGCGGCCCCTCCATCAGCTTGGGGCTGCAGACGGGGAAGAGATACTCGTCGATCAGGCGGTCGCGCGTATAGCCGGGCTGGTCGACGGCCCCGAAGCGGATCGCGACCATCGCCCCGGCGTCGTCGGGGGCGTCGAGATCGAGTTGCCGGTCCGAGACGTCGATCGTGACGTCCACGTCGGGGTGCAGCTGGTGGAAGGTCGACAGGCGCGGCACCAGCCACTTCGCGGCGAAGGCCGCGGAGGTCGTGATGGCGAGCCGCGGCCGCTGGTGGGTGGTGATCTGGCGGATCGCCCGCGCCACGGTGTCGAGCGCCTGGGCGACGCCGTCGCGCAGCACCTCGCCGTCGGGGGTGAGCGCCATGGTGCGGCTCGTGCGGTTGAGCAGCCGGCGGCCCAGCTGCTCCTCGAGCTGGCGGATCTGGTTGCTCACGGCGGCCGGGGTCACGCCCAGCTCGTCGGCCGCGCGGGTGAAGCTCAGGTGCCGCGCCGCCGCCTCGAAGACGCGCAGGGAAGGCAGGCCCGGCAGACGCCGCATCGTTCAGCTCCGCGAATGGATTCCTTAACGAAAGGTCACCTGATCTTCAAATTTGGCTGACAGATGAGTTCAGAAAGGATCGTTTGTCAAACGGCCTGCGCGGGGGCATTTATCCGTCAACGCAAGCCCCGGGCGCGAGCCCCAACCCCCTCAGATCCGCCATGTCCGCCGTCATTTCCCTCCGCATCCGCAACGCCGCCCCCCGTTCCGTCGAGGCGGCCGACCTCGTCACCCTTCTCGCCCGCGCGGCCTCGGCCGTGGCGGCCTTCGTGCAGCCGGCCCGTCCGGCCCTCGGCGAGGCCTTGCGCCGCGACGCCGGCCTGCCGGCCCCGCTGGCCACCGTCGGCATCGACTGGCTCGACGCCGAGGCCCGCCGCGTCCGCTTCTGATCGACCCGGCGCCGCACCCCTCCGTGCGGCCGGCCTTTCCCGCCGCAGCCCAGGCTGCGGCGGGTTTTTTGCGCCTTGGGCAAGCTGAGCCAGGGTCGTCTGCGACCCGTGCGAACGTCGTTGCGAGGAGCGCAGCGACGGAGCAATCCAGCAATGTCCGGCATGGACCCCGATTGCGTCGCTCGCAACGACCGCGAGAGATCGGCTCTGCCAGGTCTGACAAGGCGGCTAGGCCGTCGCGGCCATCGCTCCCGGCGCGGGCTCCCGCTCGCGCGGCCGGCTGACGTCGAGGCGAAAGCCGCAGAGCAGGCCCTCGCGCCGGAAGTCGAACTGCGCGCCCTGAACGCTGCGCTCCAGCAGCTGCGACCCGAAGCCGCGGGCGCTGGGGGCCTCGACGGGCGGCCCGCCGAACTCCTCCCACTGGAACAGGCAGGCCGTCCCCTGGCCGTGGGGCTCAAGCACCCAGGTGAGCGTCACGCGTCCGCTCTCGCCCGACAGCGCGCCGTACTTCACCGCGTTGGTCAGCAATTCGTGCAGCGCCATGGCAAGGCCGAGCGAGGCGCGCGGATCGAGCCGCACCACCGGCCCGCTGCGCCAGATCCGCGCGTCGCATTCCGGGGTCTGCGTGGCGATGGCGCCCTCGACGAGTTCCTGCACCGTGGCGCTCTCGAAGTTCTCGCGCGTCAGCAGGTCGTGGGCGCGCGACAGCGCCACGATCCGATCGCCCAGCTTGCGGATGACGGCCGGATCGACGCCGGCCGTGCGCAGGGTCCGCGACGCGACCGAGTGGATCACCGCGAAATTGTTCTTCACCCGGTGGTCGAGCTCGTGGACCAGCAATTCGCGTTCGCCCTGGCGCTGCACGATCTCGTCCATCAGGCGGTCCAGCGCCGCGCCGAGGGCGCCGATCTCGCCGTCCTCGGCCCGGTAATGCGTGCGCGCCTCGCGGTCTCCGCCGCGCCAGGCCTCCAGCACGTCGACGAGCTTTTCGATCGGGCGCTGCAGGACGCGCTGGCCCGCCAGCCAGGCGGCGAGGAAGGCGATCAGCCCGCCGCCCAGCGCGATGACGAGGCCGATCCGGCTGCCGCGCTCGATGGCGGCGAAGCTGTTCTCGTAGGACAGGCCGGCGCTGACATAGAGTCCCACGCCGCTGCTCGCCACCGGCACGTAGCCCAGGATGCGCTGCGTGCCGTCCTGGCTCAGGACGGTCTCGGCCCCGGGCCCGGCGCCGTGCACCAGCCGCATGAAATCCTGCGGGATCTTGGTGCCGACGAAGCGGTCGGACAGCGGTTCGCGGGAGATGATCACGCCGGTCCGGTCGGCCACGGTCAGCGCGCCGCCGGGCGGGAGCCCCCGCTCGCGCAGCCGGTCCGCCAGCCAGCGCAGGTCGATTCCCGCCAGGATGGCGCCGATGAGCCGGCCGGATGGGTCCTTGAAGGGCTGGGCCACCGGCAGCACCGGGCGGCCTGAGACGCGGCCCGTGAGGAACTCGCCGATGGCGAAGCGGCCGGATTGCAGCGCCTCCTGAACGTAGCCGCGGTCCGCGTAGTTGACGGGCAGGGACGGCATTACCGTGCGGCAGCGCAGGTCGCCCTCGGCGTCCACCACGGCGATGCCGACGAGATGCTCGACCTTGGGCTGGAGGTTGACGAGGTAGCTGCCGCAGGCCTCGGCGTTGAGGGCCTGGATCTCCGGGATCTGGCCGATGGCCAGCAGCAGCTTGTCGACGCCTTCGAAGATGCGCTGCAGCTCCGAGGTCGCCAGCAGGGCGCTGCGCAAGGCCTGCTCGTTGACCTCCTGGGTCCGGCTGCGGCGCAGGTTCAGCTCGTTGTAGCCGATCACGGCGAGGGTCGGCAGCAGGGCCAGGAGAACGAGGAGAAGCAGGCGCTGCCGCAGCGACAGGCGAAGGCGGGTCATCGGGGAGATCCCGAGCAGGCGTAGGCGGGCATGCGGCAGCCTACCACGTTCGTGCCGCGCTCCAACCGTGTGCGTGCCCGTGCTGCAACTCTTGCTATGTGTTCGCGTGGTCCCCGCGGGACGCATCGCGTCGGTGCGGCCGCTGCGCGCGCTACTCGCCGTAGCGCCAGGACGCCAGGGACGCCGAGAGGCCCCGCAGCTTGTTGAACGAGATTGCCTCCTCGCGCGCCTTCAGCAGATCGTCGCGCGTGTCCCCGCGCGGGCAGATCGCCGGTTCGTGCGCATAGCCGTTGCGGGACAGGAAGTTCTCGTAGGCCCGCTCGAGGACGGGCAGCGAGGCGTCGGACTGGAAGGGTTCGCTGAGGTAGACGGCGCGCGACTGCTCGGCGATGGCGAGGCAGTAGCGCCATTCCATCCCGGCCTGGGCCGGCGGCGCGGCGAAACCGGCCAGCAGCCCCGCCGCAAGACCTGCGACACGTCGCGCATTCCCGCTCATGACCTTCGCCCGACCCCCGGCAGGCCCGGTGCGTCCGGGCCGCCACGAGGCTGGCGGGTCATCCTTAACAACACGTCACCTCAATCCGCTCAAAGCCGCAGGGCGGATTGAATTTTTCGTAAGGATTGGTTGTGGCCTTAAGTGACCTCAACCGGCAGGGGTCAGGACGCCCGGGCTCGACGGACCGGCAGGCTCGCCGGCTCCGCGGACGCGCGGCGTCCGGCGCCCATCCCCGCCTCGCGCGACGCGATCCGGAAGCTCGCGACGAGGTCCGTCAGGTGCACGATCTGGGACGACAGGGCGTTGGCCGAGGCGGCGCTCTCCTCCGCCAGGGCGGCGTTCTGCTGCGTCATCTCGTCCATGTGGGCCACGGCCTGGCTCATCTCGTCGATGCCGTTCGCCTGCTCGCCCGAGGCGTCGGAGATGTCGGCGATCGTCGAGGAGACCTTGCGGGAGGCCTCCACCATCTGCTCCAGCACCTCGCCGGCCGAGCGCACCAGCTTCACGCCGCTCTCGACCTCGCCGGTCGAGCTGGCGATGAGCGCGGTGATGTCCTTGGCGGCCTCCGAGGAGCGCTGCGCCAGCGTGCGCACCTCCGACGCCACCACGGCGAAGCCCTTGCCGGCCTCGCCGGCGCGGGCGGCCTCGACGGCCGCGTTCAGCGCGAGCAGGTTGGTCTGGAAGGCGATCTCGTCAATGACGCCGGTGATGTCGGAGATCTTCCGGCTGGCCTGCTCGATGCGGGCCATGGCGGAGACCGCGTTGCGCACGATCTCGCCGCCAGCCTCGGCCACGCCGCGCGCCTGCTCGGCCATCTCGACTCCCTTGCGGGAGGACTGGGCGCTCGACTTCACGGAGGCCGCGAGCTCCTCCGTCGTCGCGGCCGTCTGCTCCAGGGCGGAGGCCTGCTGCTCCGTGCGCTGGGCCAGGTTGGCCGCGCCGCTGCTGATCTCGTGGGCCGCGGCCTGCACGTCGGTGGCGGTGGTCTGGATGGTGGAGACCGTCTCGGACAGGCGGTCGATCGTGGTGTTGATGCTGTCGCTGAGCGAGCCCAGCAGCCCGCCATAGGGGGTGGCGACACGGCTCGTCAGGTCGCCCTGCGCCACGTGCTCCATCACGCCGGCGCACTCGCCCACGGCGCGCTCCACGAGCGAGGAGACGTTGTTGAGGCCGTTGGCGATCTCGCGGACGAAGCCCTGCTTCCGGTCGAGGGAGAGCCGGGCGCTGAAGTCGCCGGCCTGCGCGGCGTTCACGACGGCGGCGACCTCCGCCTCGCCCATCAGCTCCTCGGTGACGTTGGACCAGAGCAGCGTGTGGCCGATCTTCTCGCCGTCGATGCCGTAGATATAGGCCATGTCGACGAGGATCGTCTGGCCGCCCACCTCGTACTTCACCTTGCGCGTCTTGCCGTCGTCGAGGATGAGCTCGCGCCGCAGCGCCGGGTTGGCGCGGTAATAGTCGATGTGCTGCTTCTCCATCTTCTCCACGGAGAAGTCATGGCGCGCGGCCCGGAAGGCGGGCTCGAGCTCCATCAGGAGGTTGGTGAGGGAAGCGCTGATGAAGGCGATCTTCTCCTCCGGATCGGTGATCATCAGCATGGCCGGCGACTGGTTGAGCGCGGCGACGGTGAGGGCCGCCTGCTCGCCGGTCTCCTGCGCCTTGAGGATGGCGCGCGCGATCTGGCCGATCTCGTTCGGCTTGTCCGTGTGCAGCACCGAGCCGTGGAAATTGCCGGCCTGGAACTCGCGCAACGTGCCGATCAGGTCGCGGATCGGCCCGCGGATGGAGCGCACGACCACCCAGGCGAGACCGAGCGCGAGCAGCACGGCGAGGCCGCTCGCGGCCAGTTCGAGCAGCAGGCGCTCGCGGGACTTGGCGATGCGGTCCTCCAGCAGGCGCGGAAGCTCGACATGGGCGGCGTCCGCGGCGGCCGCCGTGGCGCGCAGCACGCCGTCCAAAGCCGGGGCGGCGACGGCCCCGTGTTCGCCGCGCGCGGCGGCGTCGAGCAGCCGGACCGCGGCGGCGTCCACCTGGCCCGCCTCGGCGACCAGCGCCTTGCCGGCGGGGACGAAGCGCTGGGCGAGGCTCTTGTCCCCGTTGCCGTCGAGCGCGGACTGCACGGAACCGTCGAGCGCGCGCATGGCCGTCTCGAAGCGCCGCTGGCTGGCGGCGAGCGCCCGCAGGGCGGCGGGGGAGGCAGGCTCCCTGGCGAAGGCGGCGAAGGCCGCCTTGAGCTCGCCGGAGGCGGCCGTCAGCTCGGGCAGGCGCACCACCACCACGTCCATCACGTAGTAGCTGTCGAGATCCGGGTCGAGCGTGAGGTTCGAGCCGTCGGCGATGGCCTGGATGGCCTGCGCGCCCAGGGCCAGGGCGGCGGACCCGCCCTGGGACTCCGCGGCCTTGGCGAAGGCCTGCGTCGCGGCCGTGGCGTTGAAGGCCGCGTCAGCCTCCGCGCCCTTCTGCATCCGCGCGAGGGCCTCGGCGGCGGGCTCGCCGCGCGCCAGGGCCATCACGGCGGTCCAGACCTGCGTGGCGCGCACGGAGCCGGCGAGCTCCTTGCGGGCGAAGGAGATGCCCTCGTTCTGCGAGGCGACGAGCATGCCCGTCATCAGGACCAGGGGCACCAGCAGGAGCGCGACGATCAGACCGATCTGGGCTGTGATGTTCCATCCGGCCAGCTTGCGTCCCAGGTTCATGTGGCAGCCCCCATTCGCGGCCCGCGTGTCGAGCCGTAGTCCTTCAATTAGCGGGAGCTATGCACACGGATTGTGCAAAATCGGTTAAGTCAAAGCTCGCCGAACGGCGTACTCGCGCCTGCCCGGCCGCGTCCTGCGGGGCGGGCGCCCCCGCCTCCGCTGGCACGGAACCCCGGCCGCAGCCCGGCCGGGCGAGGCGGCTCAGCAGCCCCAGGACGGGCAGATCTGCCCGGGCACGGAGGGCCGGTAGGTCGGCGGCATGATCGGGGCGGGCACGGGCACGGCGTTGCGCATCATGTTCTGGTCGAACTGGCGCTGTCGCCGGTCGTCGATGATGGCGTTCTGGGCGGGATCGTAGCGCGGCGGGGTGATGCGCAGCTCCTCGGGCGAGACGGGCGTCAGGGAGCCCGCGCCGGGCCTTGCGCGCTTCTTGGCGGTCTTTGCGTTGCGGGGGGCGGCGGGAGCCGTCCTGGCCGCCGTGCCGGCGAGGGCCGAGGCGGGATCGACAGTCCCGGCGGGCCGGCCGATGGCCTCTTCCTTCTTCTTGGCAGCGATCAGCTTGTCGACGCAGTCGCGGTAGCCGGGCTCGCCCCAGGTGCAGGCCTCCTCCGCCCGGCCGGGGGCCGACGCGCCGAGGGCCGCGAGCGCGAGGCCCGCGGCCAGAACCAGTCCCCGCCACCCGATCCCGCCCAGCATCGTCGCGCCCTCGTCCGTCCAGGCCCTCTTCCGGCCCTGCGGCCGGCGCTGAACCATACTGTTAATCAAGTCCAAAGAACGACATGTCGGGATTATCGACAAGTGAATTCAGGTGCTTGATAACTTGGAGTTGTATCCTTCGGAGTCCCGAGCGTGAGGCGGTCCCCATCCGTGTCGCCCGGCGGGCCGGCGCTGGGGCGCCCGGCCGCCGCATCAGCGCGCGGGACGCTGGGGAAGTTCCTGCGCTCCTTCCGCACGGCCTTCATCGGCCTGGCGCTGATCAGCGCGGTGGTCAACCTCCTCGTGCTCAACGGCACGGTCTACATGCTGGAGGTCTATGACCGCGTCCTGCCCAGCAAGAGCGTGCCGACGCTGGTCGGGCTCTCCGTCCTCGCCCTCGCCCTCTTCGCCGTGCAGGGCCTGCTCGAGATGCTGCGCGGCCGCGCGCTCGCCGAGATCGGCGCCTCGCTCGACGAGAGCTACGGGTCGAGCGTCTACGAGGCCGTGGTGAGACTGCCGCTCGTCGGCCGCAACGGCGGCGACGGGCTGCAGCCCTTCCGGGACCTCGACCAGATCCGCAATTTCCTCGGTGGCCAGGGCCCCAACGCCCTCTTCGACCTGCCGTGGATGCCCATCTACATCGCGGTGGCGATGGGCTTCCATCCCTGGATCGGCCTCACCACCCTGGCGGCCGCCCTCCTCCTGACGGCCATCGCCATCCTGGCGGAGGTGCTGAGCCGGGGGCCGGCGCAGGAGGCGGCCGGGACGGCCGTCAGCCGCAACGCCCTCGCGCTCGCCTCCCGCCGCAACGCCGAGACGATCCGGGCCATGGGCATGAGCCGGGCGCTGGGCGAACGCTGGCGCCTCGCGCACATGGCCCACCTCTCGGCCAACCTGCGCGCCAACCACGTCGCGGGCTCGCTGGCCTCCCTGTCGCGGACCCTGCGTCTCATCCTGCAATCGGCCGTCCTGGGCGTGGGCGCCTATCTGGCCATTCGCGGGGAGGTGAGCTCCGGCTCCATGATCGCCTGCTCGGTGCTGCTGTCGCGGGCGCTGTCGCCGGTCGAGCTGGCCATCGCGCACTGGAAGGGCTTCGTCGCCTCCCGCGACGCCTGGGGCCGGCTCGACCTGCTGCTGCGCGACGCCGGGGACGCGGCCGAGCCGCTGCGCCTGCCCGCCCCGCGCGAGTCGCTGCAGCTCGAGGGCGTCTTCGTCAACGCGCCCGGCGGAGCCCGCAGCATCCTCGCCGACGTGTCCTTCACCCTGAAGGCCGGCCAGGGCCTCGGCATCATCGGCCCCAGCGCGTCGGGAAAGTCGACGCTGGCGCGCGCCATCACCGGCGTCTGGCCGGTCTCGCGGGGGGCCATCCGCATCGACGGCGCGGAGCTGTCGCACTGGTCGCCGGAGCAGCTCGGCCCGCATGTCGGCTACCTGCCGCAGGACGTGGAGCTCTTCGCCGGGACCGTGGCGCAGAACATCGCCCGCTTCGAGCCGGACGCGCCGCCGGAAAAGATCATCGCCGCGGCCCGCGCCGCGGGCGTCCACGAGCTCGTGCTGCGCCTTCCCGCCGGCTACGACACGGTGATCGGGGAGGGCGGAGAGACGCTGTCCGGCGGCCAGCGCCAGAGGCTCGGGCTCGCCCGCGCGCTCTACGGCGATCCCTTCGTCGTCGTGCTCGACGAGCCCAATTCCAGCCTCGACGCGGCCGGCGAGGAAGCCCTGACGGCCGCCATCGCGGGCGTGCGCGAGCGCGGCGCCATCGTCGTCATCGTGGCCCACCGGCCGAGCGCGCTCGCCGCCGTCGACCGCGTGCTGCTGCTGGCCGAGGGCCGGGTGCAGGGCTTCGGGCCCAAGGACGAGATCGTCGCGCGCGTGGTCCGCCCGGCCGGCGAGGCCGCCCCGCGGCTGCAGGCCGTCGCGGAGAAGCGGTCGTGACGCTCGCCGTGCATCCCGGGCCGGCCGTCGCGCGCAGCACGGCCCGCCAGAGGGCGGGGCGCATGATCGGCCTCGCCTTCCTCATGGCGCTGCTGTGCGTCGGGGGCATTTTCGGCTGGGCCGCGCTGACCGAGATCTCGGGGGCCGTCATCGCGCAGGGGGCCGTCGTCGTCGACAGCAGCGCCAAGAAGATCCAGCACCAGAACGGCGGCATCGTCGGGGAGATCCTGGTGCGCGAGGGCAGCCGCGTGGCGGCCGGCGACGTGCTGGTGCGCCTCGACGAGACGGTGCTCAGCGCCAACCTCGCCATCGTCAGGCGCGCGCTCGACGAGCTCCAGGTGCGCCAGGCGCGCCTCACGGCCGAGCGCGACGGGCTGGAGGCGATCGCCTTCCCAGCCGCGCTCGCCGAGCGCGCCGAGCGCGCCGAGGAGCGCGACGTGCAGCGCATCATGCAGGCCGAGCAGCGGCTCTTCGAGCTGCGCAGGAACGCCCGGCTCGGGCAGAAGTCGCAGCTGGAGCAGCGCATCGCCCAGTTGCAGGAGGAGATCGCGGGCGTCACCACGCAGGCGGAGGCCAAGGCCCGCGAGATCGACCTGATCCGCCGCGAGCTCGAGGGCGTGCGCGACCTCTACCGCAAGAACCTCATCCAGCTCTCGCGCCTGACCGCGCTGGAGCGCGAGGAGGCGCGGCTCGATGGGGAGCGCGGGGCGCTCGTCGCGGGCGCCGCGCAGGCCAAGGGCAAGGTGACCGAGACGGCCCTGCAGATCCTGCAGATCGACCAGGACCTGCGCAGCGAGACGGCCAAGGAGCTGCGCGAGATCCAGGGCCGCATCGCCGAGCTCTCTGAGCGCCGCGTGACGGCGGAGGACCAGCTGCGCCGGGTCGATATCCGCGCGCCGCAGGCCGGCGTCGTCCACCAGCTCGCCGTCCACACCGTCGGCGGCGTCGTCGGGCCGGGCGAGCTCATGATGCTCATCGTGCCCGAGGGCGAGGACCTCGCGGTGGAGGTGAAGATCCCGCCGCAGGACATCGACCAGGTGCGCGTCGGCCAGAAGGCCATGCTGCGCTTCACCGCCTTCAACCAGCGCACGACGCCGGAGCTCGAGGGCGTGGTCACGCTCGTCTCGGCGGACCTGAACACCGACCCCCGCACGGGCGCGGGCTACTTCACCGCCCGCATGGCGGTGGCCGACCAGGAGCGCGCCCGGCTCGAGGGCGCCCGCCTGATGCCGGGCATGCCCGTCGACGCCTTCGTGCAGACGGGCTATCGCAGCGTGCTCTCCTACCTGCTCAAGCCCCTGATGGACCAGATGCGGCAGACGTTCCGGCAGCGCTGAAGGCCTGCCGGATTCACGATGTTGGTCGAGCAGGGGCGGCTCGAAGCAACTTCAGATTGCATTATCAGGGCTTTAATGCTCTAGTTCATCAAACATTAACCTTTGGCTCGGCGGCCGAGGGTCGGCGGTGTTCGTCGTCCACCCTGTCGTGCTGCGTCTGTATGCGTTGGAGCCTGCCGGGTGAGTTCCTTCCGCGCCTCCGTCACGTCCGCGTCCGGTTCCGCCCGCGACGACGTGGTGTCGTTTGGCGCCACGGCCGCCTCCGAGGGGCAGGCCGTCGTCGTCCCGGACGCCCATCTCCTCTTCAACGCCTCGTTCCAGCGCGTCGCCGGCGACCTCGTCCTGACCGACGAGCGCGGCCATCGCTTCGTCGTCAGCGACTATTTCGCCACCGACCGCCATCCCGACCTCGTCTCGCCCCAGGGCGCCGTCCTGACGGCCGACGTCGTCGACCGGCTGGCCGGGCCCCTGGCCCCGGGCGCCACCGCCCAGGCGGGCGCCGCGGGAGCGGCCACGGCCGCCGCGATCGGACGCGTCGAGGCGGCCTCGGGCGACGCCGCCGTCGTGCGCAACGGCGTCGTGATCGCGCTCAACGTCGGCGACGTGGTGCTCAAGGGCGACGTCGTGCAGACGGGCCAGGGCTCCTCGGTCGCGCTGACCTTCCTCGACGGGACGGCCTTCAACCTGTCGGCCAATGCCCGGATGGTGCTCAACGAGCTCGTCTACAACGAGGGGCAGCCGGGCAACCAGGCGCTGCTCAGCCTCGTGCAAGGCAGCATCAGCTTCCTGGCGGGGCAGATCGCCAAGACCGGCGACATGCGGGTCGATACGCCCGTCACCACCATGGGCATCCGCGGCACCGCGGTGCTGGTGGACATCCTCGCCAATGACGGCACGGCGCGCTTCTCCGTGATGGTGGAGCAGAGCGGCGTCGTCGGCTCCTACGTGCTGCTGTCGAAGCAGACCGGCCAGGTGCTCGCCACGGTCAACCAGGCCGACACGGTGTTCCTGGTCACGCCGACCGGCTCGGGCTCCGTCTCCGTGCAGTCCCTGGCGAAGACGCCGCAGGACTTCGCGCAGGAAGGGGCGCTGGTCTCCTTCCTCACGCCGCTGGCCATCATCCCGCAGCTGCCGCAGCCCGGCGACCAGACGCCGGGCGGGCCGAACCTCAATCCGCGCGCGGGCAAGGGCGGCTCCGGCTCCGGCGCGGCCGGCGACGGCAATGCCGGCGACCCGGGAGACGATTTCGGCGGCCCCGGCATCGGCCTGAAGACCTCCTTCGAGCTGAAGGACGCGAACGGCCTCAACCTGATCACCGCCTTCTTCCCGTTCAGCGAGCCGGTCAAGGAGTTCGTCTTCACGCCGGCGCCGCTGATCCCGGTCACGGTCATCGCCATCAACGACGTGCAGACCATCCTGCCGCAGATCACGACCGTCACCATCCCCAACCAGGTCTTCATCCAGTCCACGGCGAGCTTCGTGCCCTTCATCGCCGACAGCGTCGCGATCGTGAACGTCGTGGGACCGGGCGTGCTCCCCGCCGGCCTCAATCTCGCGAGCCTGCTGACGCTGAATCCAGGGCAGGGGACGATCACCTACGACAACAGCGCCTTCTCCTTCCTCGCCCAGGGCGAGAAGGTCGTCTACACGATCCAGTTCACCGCGCAGGTGAACGGGCAGACGGTGACGGAGATCCTGCCGATCACCATCACCGGCATCAACGACGCCCCGGCCCTGGAGGTGCAGGGCGAGGCCGTGACCCTGACCGACGGGGCCGTGCCCACCGCCACCGCGACGCCGGTCGCCGAGGAGTCCGCCTCCGCCGACCCCGCCGCGTCCGGGCCGTCCTCCGCCGCCGCGGCGGCGAAGGCGACCGTGCCCGCGCCGACCGTCGCCACCGTCGGCGACAAGGTCGTCACCAAGGGCGCCATCGCCTTCAAGGACGCCGACCTCAGCGACACGCACAGCGTCACGGTCACGCCCGCCGCCGGATCGTCCGGCACGGTCACGGCGACGCTCGTCGACAGCACCGGCGCTGGAAAGGGCGAGGTCGACTGGACCTATTCGGTCGACAAGGCCTCCCTCCAGGCGCTGGGCGCGGGCGAGACCAGGGTCGAGAGCTTCGCGGTCAGCATCGCCGACGGCAAGGGCGGGGTCGCCACCGAGACGGTCGCGGTCACGCTCGTCGGCGTGAACGACGCGCCCACCGTGGCGTCCGCGTCGACGACGGGCAGCGTGACGGACCCCGGGGACGGATCCTGCACGCTCGCCGCCACCGGCTCCTTCGCCTTCGCGGATGCCGACCTCTCCGACACGCACACGATCCGCGTCACGCCGCCTGCCTGCGCCCTCGGAACGCTGACGGCGAAGCTCGTCGACAGCACAGGCACGGGAACCGGCACCGTCACCTGGTCCTACGAGGTCGACAAGGCGCTCCTGGCCTCCCTGGGCGTCGGCGAGACGCGGACCGAAAGCTTCGTCGTCACCATCCAGGACCCCTACAAGGGCGCGGTTGAGGAGACGGTCACGGTCGACATCGTCGGCGCCAACGACGCCCCCGTCGTGACCTTCGTCTCCGCTCCCGCCAGCGTGGCGGACGGCGCCGGCCACCCGGCGACGACCGGCAGCCTGTCCTTCGCGGACGCCGACCTGCACGACCTCCACGCCGTCGCGGTCGCGCCGGAGGCCGGGACCCTCGGCGCGGTGCAGGCGACGCTGACCGAGGCCGGCGGCCACGGCGCGGTCTCCTGGTGCTACGAGGTCGACAAGACCGTGCTGCAGGCGCTGGGCGCCGGGGAGACCAAGCTCGACAGCTTCGTGTTCACGGTGTCTGACGGCCATGGCGGGACCGCGCAGCAGAGCGTCGGCATGACGCTGGTCGGCGTCAACGATGCCCCGACCGTCAGCGTCACGGACGTTGCTGACGTCGCTTCCTGCGAGCCCTCGGCGAAGGGCTTCTCCCTGGCCGCGCAGACCGCGATCACCGACCCCGACCTGCACGACGCCAAGACGGCCTATGTCGAGGGGTCGGGCCGCGTGGCGCATGTCGAGGGCCCCCACTGCGCGCCGGCGGACCTCGGCAGCCTCGTCTGTCTCGACGCCAGCACCGGGGAGGTCGGCTACGACCCCGCGGCCTTCGACTTCCTGGAGCCGGGGCAGAGCGTCGTCTACACGATCGACTATCTCTCCCGCTCGGGACCGGACACGGTCTGCAGCACGCTGCACCTGACGATCAGCGGTCCGGCCGCGGGGAGCGAGGCGGCCTCCGGCCCCGCCGCGGCGCCGGTTGCGATCGAGCTCGCCGGCAGCCCCGTCGTCGCGGGCAGCGCGGGCGACGACATGTTCCACTTCACGGACGCGACGGTCGCCGCCGTGGTCTCCGACTTCCATCCCGCCGCCCGCGGCGGCGCCGACCACGACCTCATCGTGGTCGACCACGCGCTCTTCGCCACGGTCGATGCGGTCCTCTCCGCGGCGGTCGAGACGCCCGACGGCAGCACGCTGATCGCCACGCCCGACCATTCGCTGCTGCTCAAGGGCGTCCACCTTGCCGACCTCAAGGCCAGCGACTTCCTGATCGGGTGAAGCGATGGCGCAGGCGAAGCTCCTGGGCCGCTGGTGGAACAGGATCAGGGCCGCGGGCCAGCGCTTCGGCCTGGGCCGGGCCATCGCGCTCGGCGTGCTGCTCGGCTGCACCCTGCTGCGGCTGTGGGACCCGCTGCCGCTCCAGGCGCTGCGGCTGCGCGTCTTCGACTTCTACCAGCGCCTGCAGCCCCGCGTCGCCACGGCCAAGCCGGTGGTCATCGTCGACATCGACGAGGCGAGCCTGCGCACACTCGGGCAATGGCCCTGGCCGCGCAGCCTGGTCGCCGACCTCGTGGAGGCGCTCGCGCGCCAGGGCGCGCTCGTCGTCGCCTTCGACGTGATCTTCGCGGAGCCCGACCGCACCTCCGCGCCGCGCGTCGCCGAGAGCCTGCGCGGCCTCGACGCCGCGACGAAGGACAAGCTGCTGGCCATGCCGTCCAACGAGGACCTGCTGGCCAAGGCCTTCAAGCGCACGCGCGTCGTGGTGGGCCAGTCGGGCGTGCCCGCCGGCGAGACGTCGCCGTCCGATCCCTCGCTGCCCACCACCGGCTTCGGCGTGAAGGGCCCCAACAACACCGCCGACTTCCTCGTCACCTTCCCGGGCCTCCTGCGCAACGTCCCGGAGCTGGAGAAGGCCGCCTCGGGGCGTGGCCTGCTGACCATCTGGCCGGAGCAGGACGGCATCGTGCGCCGCGTGCCGCTCGCCATGCGCGCGGCGGGCGCGCTCGTGCCGTCCCTCAGCCTGGAGATGCTGCGCGTCGTCACCGGCTCAAGTGCCATCCTGGTCAAGACCGACCCGGCCGGCGTCGTCTCGCTGGCGCTGCCCGGATTCGAGATCCCGACGGACCAGAACGCCCAGCTCTGGGTCCATTTCGCCAGCCACGATCCCGCCCGCTACGTTTCGGCCAAGGACGTGCTCGCGGGCACGCTGCCGCCGGGCACGCTCGCCAACAAGCTCGTCATCATCGGCACCTCCGCGGTCGGGCTGCTCGACATCAAGACCACGCCCGTGGACGCCTCGATGCCGGGCGTCGAGGTCCACGCGCAGGTCCTGGAGAGCGTGCTGACCAAGGCCGTGCTCACCGCGCCCAACTGGGTGCTGGCCGCCGAGCTGCTGCTCGCCTGCCTCGTGGGCGTCGTGCTCATCGCGCTCGCGCCGCTGCTCGGCGCCGTCACGCTCTTCGTCGCGGGCGGCGTCATGGCGGCGCTGATCATGGGCCTGTCCTGGTACCTCTATTCCCAGAAGCTCCTGCTGCTCGACGCCACCTACCCGCTGGGCGCGAGCTTCGGCGTCTACCTCACGCTGCTCTCGACGAACTACCTGCGCGCTCAGATGGACCGCAGCCGCATCCGCTCCGCCTTCAACCAGTACCTCTCCCCCGCCCTCGTCGAGCAGCTGGCGCAGTCGCCGGAAAAGCTGGTGCTGGGCGGCGAGGAGCGGCGGATGACGATCCTGTTCAGCGACGTGCGCGGCTTCACCACCATCGCGGAGAGCTACAAGCGGGACCCGCAGGGCCTGACCTCGCTGATGAACCGCTTCCTCACCCCGCTCACCAACGCCATCATCGGCCGGCAGGGGACGATCGACAAATACATGGGCGACGCCATCATGGCGTTCTGGAACGCCCCGCTGGACGACCCGCAGCACGAGGTCCATGCCTGCGAGGCGGCGCTCGCCATGCTCTCCAGCCTCGCCGGGCTCAACGAGGCGCGCCGCAGGGAGGCCGAGGCGGCCGGCCACGCCTACGTGCCGATCGCCGTCGGCGTCGGCCTCAACACGGGCCTGTGCGTCGTCGGCAACATGGGCTCGGACCTGCGCTTCGACTATTCCGTGCTCGGCGATTCCGTGAACCTCGCCTCCCGCCTGGAAGGCCAGTCCAAGGCCTACGGGGTTCAGGTCATCCTGGGCTCGGCCACGGCGGAGGCCGTGCGCGAGCGCTTCGCGGTGCTGGAGATCGACCTGATCACCGTGAAGGGCAAGACGGAGCCCGAGCACGTCTTCACGCTGCTCGGCGGCGAGGACATGCTGCGCTCGCCGAAATTCCGCCTGCTCGCGGACCTGCACCAGGCCATGCTGGCCGCCTACCGCGCCCAGCGATGGGACGACGCCGCCACCGCGCTCGCCACCGCCCGCGCCGCCGCCGAGGGGCTCGCCCTCGACGCGCTCTACGACCTCTACGCCGACCGCATCGACGGCTTCCGCGAGGCTCCTCCCGGCGCCGACTGGAACGGCGTGATCGCCCTTCAGACGAAGTAGATCGGGCCTTCTCGCGCGCAGCGCGGCGACGGCGCAATCCACGCCGGGGGGAGGACGTGGATTGCTTCGCTTCGCCCGCAATGGCGCGGGATCGGAGAGGACGACCGGTCCTCTCGCTCCGTCACCGCAGCTCGGCGATCGTCACCGGCCTCTTCTCGCGCACGCTGGTGAGCGCCGCCACGCCGGTGAGCAGCGAGAGCACGCCGGCCTCCGCGCCGGCGCGCTGGCCGAGCGGGTCGTCCTGGCCGGGCTTGAAGAGCATGTCGCGCAGCCTGTCGTCGCCGCCGAAATGGCCGCCCTTGCGGATGGGCACCCAGATGCGCTCCACCCCCGCGAAGTTGCGGATGAGGAGGATCTGGTCGGCCGGCGGCTCGGCCCAGGGCTGGTCCTCGTACTGGCGCACCTCGATGCGGCCCCTCGTGCCGTTGAAGGCGAGGTGGTAGCCCTCGATCGGCATGGCGGCGTTCAGCGAGTAGGAGGCCTGAACGCCGTTCTCGAAGAGGATCGAGGCGTTCATCGTGTCGAAGATGTCGATGTCCTCGCGGAACACGCAGCCGTCGCGCAGGTAGCCGTCCTCCTCGGACGGGGCCTCGTAGAGCGTGTCGAGCCAGGGGTCGGCCCCGATGTCGAGGTGGAAGTCGCAGGCGTCCTGGTGCGGGCAGGTGCGGCAGCGCGGGCCGCGGAAGGGGCCGTTGCGGCCATAGACCTTGAGGTCGCCGAGCGCGAAGACCTCGCGCGGGGTGGAGGCGAGGTACCAGTTCAGCAGGTCGAAATGGTGGGTCGCCTTGTGCACGAACAGGCTGCCGGAATTCGCGACCTTGGCGTGCCAGCGGCGGAAATAGTCGGCGCCGTGCCTGGTGTCGAGATACCAGTGGAAGTCGACCGACGTGACCTCGCCGATCGCCTTCTCCGCCAGGAGCTCCCTGAGCCGCACGGCCGTCGGCGCGTAGCGATAGTTGAAGGTGACGTCGACGCGCCGGCCGGTGCGCGCCTCGGCGTCCAGGATGCGCCGCGCCTTCTCCGCGGTCGTCGTCATCGGCTTTTCCGTGACGACGTCGACGCCTGCCTCCAGGGCCTTGACGATAAACTCGTCATGCGTGTGGTCGGGCGTGCAGACGATGACCTTCTGCGGCCGCGCCTCGCGCAGCATCGCGTCGAAATCCGTGTAGGCGGGCGCCTGCGTGCCCATCAGCCCGCGCGCGGCGGCGAGGCGGGCGGGATTTGCGTCGCAGACCGCGACCATCTCCACCTCGTCCGACCAGCCCTGCAGGAGTTCCTTCCCCCACATCCCCGTCCCGCGATGGCCCGTGCCCACGAGCGCGACGCGGTGCTTGTTGGTGGGG
The DNA here is from genome assembly GCA_046349155.1 of Alsobacter sp. Classification (GTDB taxonomy): domain Bacteria; phylum Pseudomonadota; class Alphaproteobacteria; order Rhizobiales; family Beijerinckiaceae; genus Alsobacter. The sequence goes on from JAXMCW010000001.1 coordinate 191,141, forward strand.
GATGACGGCATGGCGATGTCCTCCAGGCGCGCGGACGCGGCGGTCGTTTCCGTTGATAACCGTTTGGTTACAAGCGAGCACAGGGGCGTCGCAGGGTCAAGCCGGGCGGCGGGTCGGGACGCCCGACCGACCCGCCCGCCCCGGGGCCCGGCCCGCGCCGCGTGCGACGCCGCTCCTGGCGCGGCGGGTTGACACGATCAGAATATATTCCTATAACTGCGCCGCTCTCCTCCGGCAGGGGCGTCTGCAGCGTCGGCGGTCGTGGAGGGGGTGCGGTGGGCGCGAGGCCGGGGTGACGCCGGGTTCTCGCGCAGGGTTCGCCGGTTCGCTGCCGCGACAAGGTCGCGGGGGCTGCAACTCCCCCAGGGAGCCGGACGGGCCTGACGCCACCGCGTGCGGGACGGCGTCGTCCGTTCGCCTCGTCGCCTTCTCCCCGCATCTCCCCGCATCCGCGCGGGGTGGATCGGGCCCGCCGTCCCGCGCTCCCTGCGCTTCGCCGACCGGCCGCATCGCGGCGGGGTCAATCCCGGCTGCGCCCGGTCTTCTTGCCCCTGCCGGCCGTCTTCGGCCTTCCCCCGGTGGCCCTTCCCTCGGCCTCGGAGCGCGGCGTCCCGCGGGAGCCGCGCCCGGGCTTCGCCGCCCGCTCCTCCGTCTCCTCCGGGCCGGGAGCAACGGGCGCCAGGGCGGCCGGGCGTCCGCCGACCTCCATCCCCTCCGTCAGCCAGGCCAGGACCACGTTGGCCATGTGCTCGCCCCAGCGCTCGCGCATGGCGGGGGCGTCGAAGTCGCGGGCGAAGGCGACCGTCATCGTGTGCTTGTTGGAGAGGTAGAAATAGCCGATCCCCGTCATCGTCACGTAGACCTCGACGGGGTCGAGCCCCGGCCGGAAGACGCCGCTCCTCTCGCCGCGCCGCAAGATGCCGCCGAGCAGCTCCACGAGCGGCGAGTTGACCCGGCTGGCCCAGGGCGTGCGGCGCAGGAAGGAGGCCCTGTTCAGGTTCTCCGTCGCCAGCATGCTGAGGAACTCGGGATGGGCGAGGAAATAGCGCCAGGTGAACGTGGCGAGCTGGCGGATCCCGGCGACGGGGTCGAGCGAATCGAGCTGCAGCGCCTGCTCGGCGGTGCGGATGCCGTCGTAGATCTCGCGCAGCGCCCGGGCGTAGAGCGCCTCCTTGTCCCCGAAATAATGGTAGAGCATCCGCTTGTTGATGCCGGCGCGCTCGGCGATGCTGTCGATGCGCGCACCGCCCAGCCCCTTCTCGGAGAACTCGGCGATGGCGGCCGCCAGGATCGCGGCGCTCGTGCGCTCGGGGTCGCGCGTCGCCGCCGACCGCGCGGCGGCCTCGGGCCCCGGGCCGGGCCGCTGCCTCGCGTCATCGGCGCGGCGCCGGGCCGCGCGGGAGCCGGGCTTGCGGTCGAGCATGCATCCTCCCTGGTCCGGCGGTCCCGCCGCCGGTTCCGGCGGGCGCGCCGCAGGCCTCCGTTGACAGGCCCCGCAAACGCGCTAGGCTTGTAACCAAATGGTTATAAGCCGGGCCTGTCAAGCCCGGCACGACCGGCAAGACGCCGCCAGGCGCGAGACCGGCCGCCGACCCGAGCGGCCCCAAGGGAGAGAAGCGATGAAGGACCTCATGATCGATCGCCGCCGCCTGCTCGTGGCCGGCACGGGGCTCGCGGGGCTCGCCGCCGTCGGCGGCCTCCCGGCCCAGGCCCAGGCGGCCAAGCGCATCCGGCAATATTGGTGGGGCTCCAAGGAGCGCGCCGACCGCACCATCAAGGCGAACGACCTGTTCAAGGCGAGGTATCCCGGCATCCAGATCGACGGCGAGACGCTCGGCTGGGGCGACTACTGGCAGCGCCTCGCCACGCAGGCCGCGGGCCGCAACATGCCCGACCTGATCCAGATGGATTACCGCTACATCTTCGAATATGCGCGCCGCGGCGGCCTGCTGCCGCTCGACGAGTTCGTCGGCAAGACGCTGATGATCGCCGACTTCGGCAAGCCGGCCACGGATTGCGGGCGGGTCGACGGCAAGCTCTACGGCATCAACCTCGGCATGAACTCCTCCACCGTCCTCTACTGCAAGGACATTTTCGCCGAGGCCGGCGTCAAGGCGCCGACCAACGAGACTTCCTGGACGGAGTTCGCCAAGCTCGCCGCCGACGTCACCAAGGCTTCCAAGAAGGAGGGCTTCTTCGGCTCCGCCGACGGGGGCGGCGTGGAGCCGACCTTCGAGGGCTGGCTGCGCATGCGCGGCAAGGAGCTCTACCAGGGCGACGACAAGCTCGGCTTCACCGTCGAGGACGCCTCCGACTGGTTCGGCATGTGGGACGAGATGCGCAAGGCCAAGGCCTGCGTGCCGGCCGAGATGCAGGCGCTCGACAAGCTGACGCCCGAGACCAGCATGATCACGCTCGGCAAGGCCGCCGTGGCCTTCGCCCATTCCAACCAGCTCGTGGCCTACCAGGCGCTTACGCCGAACAAGCTGGCCATGACGATGTATCCCAACGTGGGCCCGGGCTCGAAGCTCGGCCACTATCTCAAGCCCTCCATGCTGTGGAGCGTGGCGGCGACCACCAAGCAGGCGGAGGACACCACGCGCCTCGCCAACTTCTTCGTCGCCGACCCGGAGGGCGCCAAGGCGATCGGGGTGGAGCGCGGCGTGCCGGCCTCCGCGGCGATCCGGGCCGCCATCGCGCCCGAGCTCGACGAGCTCGGCAAGATGATGGTCGACTACATCTCCTTCGTCTCCGACAAGGTCGGCGCGCTGCCGCCACCGCCTCCCAAGGGTGCAGGCGAGATCGCCTTCCTGCTGAAGCGCGTGAACGAGGAGGTCGGCTTCGGCAAGTCGAAGCCCGCCGAGGGCGGCAAGACCTTCGTGGCGGAAGCCCAGTCCATCCTGGCGCGGGGCTGATCCGTGGCGATGGCGAGCGTGCGGGCGGGCGCGGGCGCGCCCGCCGCGGGCAGGGCGCGGCCGGGCAGCCTCTCCTCCAGCTATGCCGGCTATGCCTTCCTCGCGCCCTGGTTGTTCGGGTTCTTCTTCCTGACCTTCGGGCCCACGCTCGCCTCTTTCGTCCTGTCCTTCACCAACTTCGACCTCATCCAGTCGCCGCGCTGGGTGGGCGCGGCCAATTACCAGCGCATCGCCACGGTCGACGCGAAGTTCTGGGCGTCGCTGAAGGTCACCTTCCTCTATGTCGCGCTGTCGGTGCCGTTGAAGCTCGCCTTCGCGCTCGCCATCGCCGTGCTGCTCAACAAGGGCATCCGCGGGCTGCCGCTCTACCGCGCGCTGTTCTACCTCCCCTCGCTGCTCGGCGCCTCCGTCGCCATCGCCGTGCTGTGGCGCAAGCTCTTCGCGGGAGACGGGCTCGTGAACCAGGTGCTGCTGCTGTTCGGCGTGCAGGGACCGAGCTGGATCTCCAACCCCGACACGGCGCTCTACACGCTCGTGGTGCTGTCGATCTGGCAGTTCGGCTCGCCCATGATCATCTTCCTCGCGGGGCTGCGCCAGATCCCGCAGGACATGTACGAGGCCGCGAGCCTCGACGGGGCGAGCGCCTGGCGGCAGTTCCGAAAGATCACGCTGCCGCTGCTCACGCCGGTCATCTTCTTCAACGCGGTGGTGCAGACCATCGAGGCGTTCAAGGCCTTCACGCCGGCCTTCATCATCTCGGAGGGCACCGGCGGGCCGGTCGACTCCACCCTGTTCTACACGCTCTACCTCTACCAGGAGGCCTTCGCCTATCTGCGCATGGGCTATGCATCGGCGCTGGCCTGGATCCTCGTGGTGATCATCGCCTTCTTCACGGCGTTCTCGTTCCTCACCTCGAAATACTGGGTGCACTACGATGACTGACGCCGCGCTCGACAGCGGCGCCGTGGCGCCGCAGGCGCCGCCGCCGGGCCGCCCGCGCAGCCTCGGCTCGTCGCTGGCCATCCACGCCGCGCTCTGCGCCGCCTCGCTGGTGATGCTCTACCCGCTGCTGTGGATGCTCTCGAGCTCCTTCAAGGCCGACAGCGAGATCTTCTCCAACAGCCTGTCGCTGTGGCCGAGGACCTTCAACCTCGACGCCTACCGGCGCGGCTGGGAGGGCCTGACCGTCTCCTTCGGACAGTTCTTCTGGAACTCGCTCGTCATCTCCGTCCTGTCGGTGATCGGGAACGTGATGAGCTGCTCGCTGGCGGCCTATGCCTTCGCGCGGCTCACCTTCCCGGGCAAGCGGTTCTGGTTCGCGATCATGCTGGGCACGCTGATGCTGCCCTACCACGTCACCCTCATCCCGCAATACGTGCTCTTCCTCAACATTGGCTGGGTGGACACGATCCTGCCGCTCGTCGTGCCGAAGTTCCTCGCCGCGGACGGCTATTTCATCTTCCTCATGGTCCAGTTCTTCCGCGGCATCCCGCGCGAGCTCGACGAGGCCGCCAAGATGGACGGCTGCAGCGCCTGGCGCATCTACTGGCGCATCATGCTGCCGCTCTCGCTGCCGGTGCTGGCGACGGCCGCCATCTTTTCCTTCATCTGGACCTGGGACGAGTTCTTCGCCCCGCTCGTCTACCTCAACGACATGGGCTCCTACACGGTGCAGCTCGGCCTGCGCGCCTTCGTCGACTCCAGCGGCAAGTCCGACTTCGGCGCGCTCTTCGCCATGTCGGTCGTCACGCTCGTTCCCGTCTTCGTGTTCTTCCTGTTCTTCCAGCGCCTCCTCATCGAGGGCATCGCCACCACCGGCATGAAGCGCTGAGCCTTCCGGAGCCTCGCATGAGCCTGTTCAACTTCGCCGTCATCGGCATCGACCACGACCACATCCACGGGCAGGTGAAGGCGATGGTGGACGCCGGCTGCGCGTTCGTGGCCTTCTTCGCCGCCGAGGATGCGCTCGCGCTGCCCTTCGCCCAGCGCTATCCCCAGGCGCGGCGCGTGACCGACCGCCGGGCCATCCTGGAGGATCCCTCGATCCGGCTCGTGGTCAGCGCCGCCGTTCCCGGCGACCGGGCCGAGATCGGGCTCGCGGCGATGCGGCACGGCAAGGACTACATGTCCGACAAGCCCGGCCTGATCTCGCTGGACGAGCTCGCGGAGGTCCGCAAGGTCCAGGCCGAGACGAAGCGCATCTACTCGATCCTCTATTCCGAGCACTACGAGCAGCGGGCCACGGTGAAGGCGGGCGAGCTCGTCCAGGCCGGCGCCATCGGCAAGGTCATCCACACGCTGGGCCTCGGGCCGCACCGCATCCGCAAGGACCAGCGCCCGGCCTGGTTCTTCGAGCGGGCGCGCTATGGCGGCATCCTCACCGACATCGGGTCGCACCAGGCCGAGCAGTTCCTGTTCTTCACCGGCGCCAGCGAGGCCCGCGTGCTCTCGGCCACGGTCGGCAACCGGGACAACCCGGACAGGCCGGGGCTGCAGGATTTCGGCGACATGCACTTCGCCTCGGCGGACGCGACGGGCTACGTGCGGGTCGACTGGTTCACGCCGGATGGCCTGCCCACATGGGGCGACGGCCGGCTCGTGCTGCTCGGCACCGAGGGCACGATCGAGCTGCGCAAGTACGTGGACATTGCCGGTCGCCCGGGCACCGACCACCTGTTCCTCGTGGACCGGAAGGGCATGCAGCACATCGACTGCTCGCAGGTCGAGCTTCCCTATGGCCGCCAGCTCGCCCGCGACGTGCTCGAGCGCAGCGAGACCGCCATGACGCAGGAGCACTGCTTCCGCGCCATGGAGCTCGTGCTCAAGGCCCAGGCCGTGGCGGAGGGCAGGCTGCCCGCCGGAGCGGCGGTGGCGTGAACCGCGAGCGACGCATGCCGCCGGCGCGATCCCTCCCCTGCAGGGGAGGGTGGCGCAAAGCGCCGGGTGGGGGCCTCCGCACGGCCTCTTCCGCAACGGTTCCGCCCGGCCGAACCCCACCCGTCACGGGCTTCGCCCGTGCCACCCTCCCCTGCAGGGAAGGGATGCGACCGACGTGCAAAGGTGAACCATGACCGCCCCCCTCAAGACCGTCGCCGTCGTCGGCCTGGGCATTGGCCGCTCCCACCTGCTGGAGGGCTATGCCAACCATCCCGACAAGTTCCGCGTTCTCGCGGTCTGCGACCTCGCGCAGGACCGCCTCGCCGCGGTGGGCGACGAATTCGGCGTGCCCCGCCGCACCACGTCCTATGACGAGGTGCTGGGCATGGCGGACATCGACATCGTCGACATCTGCACGCCCCCGATGGTGCACAAGGGCCAGATCCTCGCCGCGCTGGCGGCCGGCAAGGACGTCATCTGCGAGAAGCCGCTCGTCGGCTCGCTCGCCGACGTCGAGGAGGTCGCAGCGGCGGAGAAGGCCTCGCGCGGCGCGGTGATGCCGATCTTCCAGTATCGCTGGGGCGACGGGTTCCAGAGGGCGCTGCACGTCGTGCGCGCAGGCCTGGCCGGGACGCCCTACCTCGCCACGGCCGAGACGCACTGGAAGCGGACGGCCGACTACTACGCCGTGCCCTGGCGCGGCAAGTTCGCCACCGAGCTCGGGGGCGTGCTGCTCACCCACGCCATCCACCTGCACGACATGGCCTGCGAGCTGATGGGCCCGGTCGCAGAGCTCTATTGCCGCACCGCCACGCGCGTGAACCCGATCGAGGTGGAGGATTGCGCGGCGGCGACGCTGGCGCTGGAGAGCGGGGCGGTGATGAGCTTGTCCGCGACGCTCGGCGCGCAGAACGAGATCAGCCGCCTGCGCTGCTGCTTCGAGCACGTGACCTTCGAGAGCGGGCTCGAGCCCTACGCCCCGGGCAACGAGCCCTGGCAGATCATTCCCTCCTCGACGCAAGCCGCGGCGCGGATCGAGGAGGCGCTGGCGACGTTCCGGCCGGTCCACCCGCGCTTTCGCGGCCAGCTCGAGGCCTATCACGCCGCGCTCGTCGGCGGCGGGCCGCTGCCGGTCACGCTCGCCGACGCGCGCCGCTCGCTGGAGCTGATCACCGCGCTCTACCACTCCGCCGCGACGCGCCAGCCGGTGCGGCTGCCGCTGCAGCCGGACCATCCCCGCTTCGCGAGCTGGCGCCCCGCCGCCTGAGTCCCCTGCGAGAGGAGCCTGCCATGGCCCGCGTGACGCTCGACAAGGTCTTCAAGCGCTATGCCGAGGTGGAGGTGATCCACGGCGTGGACCTCGCCATCGAGCCCGGCGAGTTCGTCGTCTTCGTCGGCCCGTCGGGCTGCGGAAAGTCCACCCTGCTGCGCATGATCGCGGGCCTGGAGGACATTACCGGCGGCGCGCTCGCCATCGACGGCGAGCGGATGAACGAGGTGCAGCCGGCCAAGCGCGGCATCGCCATGGTGTTCCAGAGCTACGCGCTCTACCCGCACATGAACGTCTACAAGAACCTCGCCTTCGGGCTGGAGACGGCGGGCATGCCCAGGTCCGAGATCGACCAGCGCGTGCGGGAGGCCGCCCGCATCCTGCAGATCGAGCCGCTGCTGCAGCGCAAGCCCAAGGCGCTCTCCGGCGGCCAGCGCCAGCGCGTCGCGATCGGCCGGGCCATCGTGCGCCAGCCGCGGCTCTTCCTGTTCGACGAGCCCCTCTCGAACCTCGACGCCGAGCTGCGCGTGCAGATGCGCGTCGAGATCGCCAGGCTCCACAAGGATCTCGGCACCACCATGATCTACGTGACGCACGACCAGGTCGAGGCCATGACGATGGCGGACAAGATCGTCGTACTGCGCTCCGGCATCGTCGAGCAGGTCGGCAAGCCGCTCGACCTCTACAACCACCCCGCCAACCAGTTCGTGGCCGGCTTCATCGGCTCGCCGAAGATGAACTTCTTCAAGGCGGACGTGACCGCCTCGGGCGCGGAGGGCGCGACGATCCGGCTCGGCTCCATGGAGCTCAGGCTTCCGGCCGGCGGCGTCGGCCCCGGTCCGGCCACGCTGGGGATCCGGCCGGAGCACCTGGCGACGGGCGGGGAGGGCGTCTCCCTGGGCAGCGCCCGCGTCGTGCTCGTCGAGCACCTCGGCGGCGCGACCGTCGTCTACGGCACCCTGCCCGACGGCCAGCCCCTCACCGTGTCGCTGGAAGGCCAGCGCCAGATCCCGCCCGACGGCATGATCCCGCTGATCGTCGACCCCGCCCGATGCCATCTGTTCGGAGCCGACGGCCAGAGGCTCGGGCGGATCGGTTAGGGACTCGTCTGCCCGTCACTGCGAGGAGCGCAGCGACGAAGCAATCCACGTCCGGTGGGGGTGAATCGCTTCGCCTTCGGCTCGCAATGGCGGAGGGTCTTCAGGCCTTCGCCGGCTTCTTCACCGCCGCAAGCTGCCTGAATTCCGGCGAGCCCTTGTAGTGGGGGTCGAGCGGGTAGCAGCCCGACACGATGCCGTTGCGCGGCGCCGTCGTGCAGTCGCTGAAGGTGCGGCAGAGCTTCTTCTTCTGGAAGGGGCGGCCGGCCAGGACGTCGGCGGGAAGCTCGGGATAGGAGAGCACCATGCGGCCGATGCCCACGAGGTCCGTCCAGCCGTCGCGGATCGCGGCCTGGGCGACGTGGGGCAGGAACTCCTGCAGGTAGGTGTAGCCGCTGCCGGTGAAGCACAGGTCCGGAAAGGCCTGCTTCAGGGCGCGCGTCACGTCGAGGTGGCGGAGCACGCCCGCCAGCGGGTCCTCCGGCGGGGCGTAGCCGTCGGACGGCGGGTAGCTCGCCGGCCTGATCAGGTGGGGCGTGTAGTAGGGGCTGCCCGCCGTGACGTTGACGAGGCGGACGCCGAGGCGGCGGAAAAGCTCCAGCAGGGCAAGGGGCTCGGTCAGGTCGATGCGCGTAGGGTCCCGGCGGTCGGCGCCGAAGGCGTAGGGATAGTCGCCGCCCGTCTCCTCGGGAATGCCGGGGCCGAGCGCTCCGGGCTTCGACAAAGCGGGGTCGGGGCGGAAGGGCACCATGTCGACCGCGCTCAGGCGCACCCCGATGGCGAGCCCCGGCGCCTCGGCTCGCAGGCCCTCCACCACCTCCCGCAGAAAACGCGTGCGGTTCTCCAGGCTTCCGCCATAGCGCCCGGGCCGATCGACGGCGCTCAGGAGTTCGTGCGCGAGGTAGCCATGGCAATGCTTGACGTCGACGAAGTCGTAGCCGGCCTGCTGCGCCCGCCGGCCGGCCGCGACGAAGTCCTCCACCAGGCGGGCGATGGCGTCGTCGTCCATCACCGCCGCGTCGGAGGTGACGTGATAGCGCCGGTCGAGGATGGGGTGGCGATAGGCCACCATGGGCACGAAGGCCCGGTGGCTCTGCGGCTTGCAGAAGCGGCCGGAATGCGTGAGCTGCAGGCCGACGACGAGGCCGTCGTCGTCGCCGAAGGCCTCGCGATGGGCGGCGACCAGGCGTTCCCGCAGGGCCGCGATCGCGCCGTGCGTGTCGGCCGTCAGCATCAGCTGGTTGGGATTGGCGCGGCCGTCCGGGCGGACGGCCACCGCCTCGCCGCCCCAGACGAGCTTCGCCCCGCTGCGCCCGAAGCGCTCCCAGCGGCGGATCGTGTTCGGGCTCGGCCGGCCGTCCGTCCCGCCGTCCCATCCCTCCATCGGGTTGATCGCGAAGCGATTGCCGACGGTGAGGCCGTCGACCGTGAGAGGCGCGGACAGGGGCGAGGCCGCTCCGCTCTCGACGCGGTCCTCGACGGGAAGGGCGAGCCCCGCAGCGGCGCAGTGGGCCCTGAAGCCGGCGACGTCGCCGAGCGACGGAATCTTCGGATAGTCCCCGAACTTCATGCGGCCCTCGCGCGTCCCCCCCGCGGCTCTGCGGCCGCCTAATTCACCATCCAGTTACAACAGCCGGGAGCGGAGGAGTCAACGGGCTTGGGCCGGCAGGCGGGGAGCCGATGAGCAGCGCTCATCAATCGGCCAAAACTAATCATTTGATGCATCGCCTGGCCCGGGCGAGAACGCTTCTGCGGGCGCTGCCGGCGCACCCTGCGGGGCGCTCCCGCCCACGAAGGCGGGCGGGCGGGCGTGCTTGACGCCCGAGACGGCCGGCACCTATCGTTCGGCGACGAAGAACGTTCGCCGAACGAACGAGACATTTTCCGGGAGGAATTGCAATGCTCAGACGGACCTTGCTGGCCGGGCTCGCGGGCGCCGCGGCCCTGGCGATCGCCGGCCCGGCCTTCGCGCAGGAGACCGTGAAGATCGGCCTCATCCTGCCCATGACCGGACCCTCCGCCTCCACCGGCAAGCAGGCGGAAGCCGCGGCCAAGCTGTTCCTGCAGCAGAGCGGAAACAAGATGGCCGGCAAGCCCGTCGAGCTCGTCGTCAAGGACGATACCGGCGTCGCCGACGTCACCAAGCGCCTTGCGCAGGACCTCGTCGTCAACGACAAGGTCAACGTGCTGATGGGCTTCGGCCTCACGCCGCTCGCGCTCGCCGTCGCGCCCATCGCCACGCAGGCCAAGGTGCCGCAGGTCGTCACGGCGGCGGCCACGGCGATCATCACCGAGCAGTCGCCCTACATCGTGCGCACCAGCTTCACCCTGCCGCAGGCCACCGTTCCCATGGCGGAATGGAGCGCCAAGAACGGCATCAAGAAGGTGGTGACGCTGGTGACCGACTACGGGCCGGGCATCGATGCGGAGAAGGCCTTCAAGGACAGCTTCACGAAAGCCGGCGGCGAGGTCGTCGCGGAGCTGCGCGTGCCGCTGAAGAACCCCGACTTCGCGCCCTTCCTGCAGCGCGTGAAGGACGCCTCGCCCGACGCCGTGTTCGTCTTCGTGCCGTCCGGCTTCGGCTCCACCTTCATGAAGCAGTTCGTCGAGCGCGGCATGGACAAGGCCGGCATCAAGCTGATCGGCACCGGCGACGTCACCGACGACGACCTCCTGAACGACATGGGGGATGCGGCGCTGGGCGTGGTCACCGCGCAGCACTATTCCGCCTCCCACGACAGCCCGGAGAACAAGGCCTTCGTAGAGGCCTTCAAGAAGGCCTATGGCTTCCGGCCCAACTTCATGGCCGTGGGCGCCTATGACGGCATGCAGCTCGTCTCCAAGGCGCTGGAGAAGACCAAGGGCGCGACGGACGGCGACGCGCTGCTCGGCGCGATGAAGGGCATGAGCTGGACCAGCGTGCGCGGGCCGGTGACCATCGACCCCGAGACGCGCGACATCATCCAGGACATCTACATCCGCAAGGTCGAGAAGGTCGGCGGCGAGCTCTACAATCAGGAGTTCGACAAGATCCCGCAGGTCAAGGATCCTGTGAAGGCCGCGAAGAAGTCCTGAAGGCCGGCGGACGGCGACGCAGTCATCGCGCCGCCGTCCGGGACCTTGCCGTGAAGCGACGGGCCGCCGCTCGGCGAGGCGCCCGCAGCGACCCCGCCGCCTCGCGAGGGTGCCCCCGCCCATGACGATCCTGTTCGACGGCATCGCCTACGGCATGCTCCTGTTCATCCTGGCGTGCGGGCTGTCGGTGACGCTCGGGCTGATGAACTTCATCAACCTCGCGCACGGCGCCTTCGCCATGGCGGGCGGCTACGTCACCTCCATCCTGATGAACCGCTACGGCGTCTCGTTCTACCTCTGCCTGCCGGCCGCCTTCCTCGTCGCGGCTTTGCTCGGCGCCTTTTTCGAACGCACGCTCTACGTTCATCTCTACGACAGGCCGCACCTCGACCAGGTGCTCTTCACCATCGGGCTCGTCTTCATGTCGGTCTCGGCGGTGGACTACGTCATGGGCTCCGGCCAGCAGCTCATGAACCTCCCGCCCTCGCTGCGCGGACGGGTCGACATCCTCGGCGGCAGCATCGGCGTCTACCGGCTCTTCATCATCGCCATCTGCGGCGCGCTCACCCTCGTCCTGCAGGCGATCCTGACGCGCACCCGCTTCGGCAGCCGCCTGCGGGCGGCGGTCGACGACCCCCGCGTGGCGCGCGGGCTCGGCATCAACGTGAGCTTCGTCTTCGCCGTCACCTTCGCGGTCGGCTCCGGCCTCGCCGGGCTCGGCGGCGCGCTGGGCTCGGACATCCTCGGCATGGATCCGACCTTCCCGGTCAAGTACATGATCTACTTCCTGATCGTCGTGACCGTGGGGGGCACGACGAGCATCACGGGGGCCTTCTTCGCGGCCCTCCTGCTCGGCATCGCCGACGTCGCGGGCAAGTACTACGTGCCCCAGGTCGGCGCCTTCATCATCTACACGATCATGGTGGTCGTGCTCATCGTCAGGCCGCAGGGCCTCTTCGCGCGGAGTACGACGCGATGAGCGACGCCGCGGTGCGTCCGGCCGGCATGGCGCAGCCCTCGCGCAACGGCGAAGCGGCCGGCATCCTGCTGCGCAAGGCGCGCTGGCGCGTGCCGGAACTCGTGTTCTGGGCCGTGGCCCTCGGTGCGGCGCTCGTCTTCCCGCGCCAGCTCCTGCTCATGAACGAGATCGCCATCCTGGCGCTCTTCGCCCTCTCGCTGGACCTGATCCTGGGCTATGCCGGCATCGTCTCGCTCGGCCATGCGGCCTTCCTGGGCGTGGGGGCCTACACGGCGGGAATCCTCGCGACGCAGGGCGTCGGCGACCCGCTGCTCGGCCTCGCCGCGGCTGGCCTGCTGGCGGGCGGGCTCGGCTTCGCGACGAGCTTCCTGCTGCTGCGCGGCTCGGACCTGACGCGCCTCATGGTGACGCTGGGCATCGCCATGATGGTCGGCGAACTGGCCAATCGCATGGCCTGGCTCACGGGCGGCGCCGACGGCCTGCAGGGCATGGTGGTGGGGCCGGTGCTCGGTCTCTTCCCGTTCGACCTCTATGGCCGCACGGCCTACCTCTACAGCCTCGCCGTCCTGTTCCTCCTGTTCGTCGTCGCGCGCCGGGTGGTGCATTCGCCCTTCGGCCTGTCGCTGCGGGCCGTGAAGGACAATCCGCTGCGCGCCCGCGCCGTCGGCATCTCGGTCCGCGTGCGTCTCGTGGCGATCTACACGATGGCCGCCGCCTATGCCGGCGTCGCGGGTGCGCTGCTGGCCCAGACGACCCAGTTCGTCTCGCTCGACGTGCTGGAGTTCCATCGCTCGGCCGACGTCATGCTGGTGCTCGTCATCGGCGGCGTCGGCTACCTCTATGGCGGACTCATCGGCGCGCTCGTGTTCAAGGTCATGCAGGACGCGCTGATGTCCATCACCCCGCAATATTGGCTCTTCTGGATCGGGCTGCTGCTCGTCGTGCTGGTGCTGGCCGGGCGCGAGCGGGTCGCCGGCCTCGTCTCCGGGGCCATCGGCCGCGTCCTCTCCGCGGTGCCGCCGGGGAGGCGCGCATGAGCGTCGCGCTGGAGACGGTCGGCCTCACCAAGCGCTTCGGCGGGCTGGTCGCCACGAACGACGTGTCGCTGCGCCTGGAGCAGGGCACGCGGCACGCGCTCATCGGGCCGAACGGGGCGGGCAAGACCACCTTCATCAACCTGCTCACCGGCGTGCTGAGGCCGAGCGGCGGGCGGATCCTGCTGCAGGGCGAGGACATCACCGGCGCGAGCCAGCACGCCCGGGTGCGCAAGGGCCTGGCGCGCACCTTCCAGATCAATCAGCTCTTTCCGGACCTGACGCCGCTCGAGAGCGTCGGCCTCGCCGTGTCCGAGCGGCTCGGGCTTGGCCGGCAATGGTGGCGGCTCGCCGGCAGCAGCAGCGCCGTGGTGGACGAGGCGGCCGAGATCCTGGCCCGCTTCGGGCTGGCCGACGTCATGGGCGCACGCACGGCCGCGCTGCCCTATGGCCGCCAGCGGCTCCTGGAGATCGCCATCGCGATTGCCTGCCGCCCGCGTGTCCTGCTCCTTGACGAGCCCGCCGCCGGCGTGCCCGAGGAGGAGCGACGCGGCATCCTGGCGATGGTCGAGGCGCTGCCGCCGGACGTGACCGTGCTGCTCATCGAGCACGACATGGACCTCGTCTTCTCCTTCGCGCAGCGCATCTCCGTCCTCGTCTCGGGAGCCCTGCTCGTCGAGGGGCCGGCGGGGGACATCGCGCGCGATCCGCGGGTTCGCGAGGTCTATCTGGGGGAGGGGCACCATGCCTGACCTCCTCGCCGTCGAGGGCCTCGTCGCCGGCTATGGCGAGGCGACGGTGCTGGCCGGGATCGACCTCGTGCTCGGCGACGGCCGCTCCCTCGCGCTGCTCGGCCGCAACGGCACGGGCAAGACCACGCTGATCGACACGATCATGGGCCTCACCACCTGGCGGGCGGGATCCATCCGGCTGGCCGGGCGCGACCTGTCGCGCCTGCGGGCGGACCGGCGGGCCCAGGCGGGGCTCGGTTGGGTGCCGCAGGAACGCAACATCTTCCGCTCGCTCACGGTGGAGGAGAACATGACGGCCGTCGCGCGGCCGGGACCGTGGAGCGTCGAGCGCGTCTACGCGATGTTCCCGCGCCTCGCCGAGCGCAAGCGCAACCTCGGCAACCAGCTCTCGGGGGGCGAGCAGCAGATGCTGGCGCTGGGCCGCGCCCTCGTCACCAACCCCCGCCTGCTGCTGTTGGACGAGCCGACCGAGGGCCTGGCCCCCATCATCGTCGACGAGCTGCTTGCGGCCTTGCGCCGAATCGTGCGCGAGGAGGGTCTGTCGGCGATCATCGTGGAGCAGAGCGCCCGGCGCATCCTCGGCGTCACCGACGACGCGCTGATCCTCGACCGCGGCGCCGTGGTGTGGCGCGGCTCCAGCGAGGCGCTGGCGACCGACGAGGCGGCGCTCGAGGCGCATCTCGGCGTGGCCGGGCGCGCCTCTGCCTAGGTGCGGTCCGGCTGGCCGGCGCGGCGCGCGAGGGGCTTGTTTCAGTGCGAGAGGCCTGTTTCAGAGCGAGAGACTTGCAGCCCGGCCCCTGCAGGAGGCAGGGTCGGCCGGAGCGCAGCCCGAGGACCCGGTCATGAGCTTCTCGCCTCTCGACTCCCTGATCCTCGGCCCGCTCTTCCGGACCGAGGCGATGGCGGAGGTCTTCAGCGACGCCGCCCTGGTGCGGACCATGCTGCGTGTCGAGACCGCGCTGGCCCGCGCCCAGGCGGGGCAGGGCCTCGCGCCGGCCGCGCTCGCCGGCGCGCTGGAACGGCTGGCCCCCGATGCCTTCGACCTCGCGGCCCTCGGGCGGGCGACGGCCGTCTCGGGCGTGCCGGCCATCCCCTTCGTCAAGGCCGTGCAGAGATTGCTGCCGCCCGAACTCGAGCCCTTCTTCCACCAGGGCGCGACCACGCAGGACATCGTGGACGGGGCGCTGGTGCTGCAGATGCGCGAGGCCTTCGCCCTGCTGCGGGTCGATCTCGTCGGAATCCTGCGCGGTCTCGGGACGCTCGCGGCGCGCACCCGCGACGTCGCCTGCGCCGGGCGCACCTACGGCCAGCACGCGGCTCCCGTGACCTTCGGCTACAAGGTCGCGGTCTGGCTCGCGGGGATCGCCGAGGAGGCCGCCAGATTGCCGCAGGTGCGGGACGCCGCGCTCGTCGCCTCGCTCGGCGGACCCGTCGGCACGCTCGCCAGCCTGGGCGAAGCGGGGCCGGCGGTGCTCGACGCCTTCGCGTCCGACCTCGGGCTGCGCGCTCCGTCCATCGCCTGGCACACGCGGCGTTCCGCAGTGGCCGGGACGGGCCTGTGGCTCGCAAGCCTGCTCGCGGCGCTGGGCAAGATGGCGACCGACATCGCCCATCTCGCCTCGACCGAGGTGGGCGAAGTGGCCGAGCCGCACATGGCGGGCCGCGGCGGCTCCTCCGCCATGCCGCACAAGCGCAATCCCGTCGGTGCCACGCTCATCCTCGCCGCGGGCGAGGCCGCCACCGGCCCGGCAGTGACCTTGCTCTCCTCGATGCAGGGCGCAGCGCATGAGAGGCCGGCCGGGGCATGGCATGCCGAATGGCAGGCCCTGCCGCTGCTCTTCGGCCTCGCCTCCGGCGCCCTCGCCGAAGCCCGCCGGCTGGCCGAGGGGCTCGAGGCGAACGAGACGCGGATGCGCGCCAACCTCGATCTCACGAGGGGATTGCTGTTCGCGGACGCGGCCGCCGGGGCCCTGGCGGGGACGCTGGGCCGGGCCGGGGCCCATGCGCTCGTCGAAAAGGCGGCGGGCGCGGTGCGCGACGGAGCGGCCGACCTGCTGGCCGCCTTGCTCCAGCAGCCCGACCTGCCGGCCGGCCTGGACCGGCAGAAGCTGGCCCAGGCCTTCGATCTCCAGCCTGCCGTCGCCGCAGGCGCCCGGTTCACGGAGCGGGCCGTGGCCGCTGCCGCGGTCGTGACGGACAGGCTGCAGACCCTGTCGGATTAGCCTGTTTGCGACCCGACAGAACCGATCTCTCGCCGTCCGCGTCAGACAGACGGCCCACGGTGAGCGCGCCGACGGCCCTGGCGCTCAGCCGTTGCCGGCGTCCGTGGCCACGTCGTCCCTGGAGGGCTTGACCTCGGCGGGGTCGCTGACCGTCGTGTTCACCTTTTCCGCAGGCGTCTCCGGGTTGGGAGCGCCGACCACCGAGGCGCCGCCCATATAGGAGGGCGGGTCGCTCGCCGGGAAAGACATTTCCGAGGCCGCATCGACGAGCGTGTCGCGCTTGAGCACGCGGTCATAGGCGTGCGAGTAGATCTCGAAGAGCTTCGCGCGCTGTTGCGAGCCGAGGCGGGCGGGAGCGCCGACCAGGGTGGGGACGTCGTCGGGCTCGCGCTTGGCGAGCCCCGCCTGCGCGTCGCCCGCTCCATGGCGGTGCGCCTCGCTCTCAAGGTCCTGCGCGATGGGCGCGGCTTTCATCATGGCTGCCATGGCAACCCTCCCTTTGCGTGCTGGCGGAACCCGGGCTCAGACGGCGGCGATCTCGTGTTCGCCGACGAGCCGCTCGAACTGTTCGCGGTCGCTCTTCACCCGGTAGGCCGGCTCGCCCGTCGGGTTCTCGGGCAGCAGCCGCAGCACGCGGAAGTGCTCGTGCTTCATGGATTCACGCAGGTCGGTGGAGTGGACGATCCTCACGGTCTGTCCGATTTGATACTTGTGTCCGTTCATGGCGGTGCCTCTTACATCTTGACGCATCTGCAGTCCTGGCGACCGTTCTGGGCGTCTGAAGACGGTCAGCGCATGAAGAACCACAGAAGAATGATGACCGGGATCGGAACCCCAACCAGCCAAAGCAGTGCTGAACGACCGAGACCCATGGGCTTGATCCTTTCGACAGGTGTGGAAGCGTGATGCAGTGCGAGCGTCAACTCGCGGACCTGCTCAAGGTTCCTGTCGCTCGATAAGTCTGCCGCGCCTCAGGCGGCGTCCCGCGCCGGCACCGCGGCCGCGATCAGGTCCGCCACTCCCGAGAGGTCCTCGGATGCGAGCCCTCCGTGACGCGCGGCGATGTTTCGGCAGGCTTCCGCCACCGAGGGGACGCCGACGTCGTCGGCCGCCGTGGCGATCTCCGCGATGAGCGCCGCGGCGCTCTCCTCGTGACCCGCGGCCATCTGCCGCCGCGCCTCGCCGAGCAGGGTCTCGGCATCCTCCCGGAAGCTGCGCTCGATGGCGGCGACCGTGGCCTCCCCGAGCTCGGCCACGAGCTGCTCGCGCCGCGCGCTGGGGGCGCTTGCAGGCGACGGAATGCTTGCAGGCGGGGGGGCGGCGCGGGGAGCGGAAGGTGTCCAGCGCGCCAGCACGGCGTCGAGCAGGCCGTGCGTCACCGGCTTGCTGACGAAGTCGTCCATGCCCGAGGCGAGGCAGGCCTCGCGGTCCGTGCTCATGGCGTTGGCCGTCATGGCGATGATGGGCAGCCGGGGCCTGCCCTCCGCCTGCTCCTCCTGCCGGATGGCGACGGTCGCGGCCAGCCCGTCCATGCCGGGCATCTGCATGTCCATCAGCACCAGGTCGTAGGCGCCGCGCGCCGCCATGGCGACCGCCTCGTGTCCGTCACGGGCGAGTTCGGCGGAATGTCCCAGCTTGGCGAGGAGGCCCAGGGCGACCTGCTGGTTCACGACGTTGTCCTCGGCCACGAGGATGCGCAGGCCCCCGGCCCCGGACCGCACCCTCGGCAGGTCGCGGCGGGCCTGACGGGCTGCTCCCGGGGACTGACCAGGGGCTATGGGCTTCGCAAGGGCGTGCCTGAGCCGCGCAGGAGTGGCGGCGCCGTCGAGGGTGGCGGAACCGTCCATGCCGGGCGCCGGGGTCACGACGAGGAGCGCCGGTCCGTGATCCGCAGCGCCGTCCTCCCGTCGCAGGCGGATGGCCAGCGGCCTGGGCGGGCCTGCGGACGCCTCCTGCGCAGGCGTCACCTGCGCGCCGAGCTCGCCGAGCAGTCGCTCCAGCGCGCTTCTCAGTGCCGGTGCGCCTCCCTCCACGCTCGCCGCGAGGTTCAGCGCGGCCGCTCGCCCGCCCGCCTCCGCTTGCGCGGCGAGGGGAATGTCGAACCAGAACCGGCTGCCCCCTTCGGGCGCGCTCTCCACCCCGATCGCGCCGCCCATGAGCTCGACGAGGCGGCGGCTGATGGCGAGCCCCAGGCCGGTGCCGCCGTAGCGCCTGGCGATGGAGCCGTCGCCCTGGCTGAAATCGGCGAAGAGCCGGGACTGTGCCTCCGGCGCGATCCCGATCCCGGTATCCGACACGGCGATGCGCAGGCGGGCGGCGCCGGCCGCCTGCGCCACCTCTCCCGCGATGACGATGCCGCCCTCGTGGGTGAACTTGATGGCGTTGCTGAGGAGGTTGAGCAGCACCTGGCGCACGCGGTGGGGGTCTCCCGCCACGGTCCGGCGCAGGGCGGGCTCCCCGGTCACGACGATCGCCAGCGCCTTGTCGCGCGCCTGGGGGCCGAGCAGGTCCACCACGCCCTCCACGATGTCGAGCGGCGCGAAGGCGCCCTGTTCCACGTCGAGGCGGCCCGCCTCCAGCTTCGAGAGGTCGAGGATGTTGTTGAGGATGCCGAGCAGCGCCTCCCCCGATTCGTGGATCGTCCGCGCGTAGCGGCGCTGCTCCTCGCTGAGGTCCGTGTCGAGGAGAAGGCCCGCCGTCCCGATCACCCCGTTCATGGGCGTGCGGATCTCGTGGCTCATCGTCGCCAGGAACTCGGACTTGGCGCGGTTGCCCGCCTCGGCCGCCGAGGCCGCGACGGCGAGGTCCGCTGTCATCGCCTCGAGGGAGCGCCGCGCGGCGTCCGTCTCGCGCAGCTGCGCCACGAGCGCGGCGATCACGCCGATCATCAGGACCGTGAGGGCCACGACCGCGATGGCGAGGAGCCAGTAGAGCTGCGAGGTCTGCTCGCGCTGCTCCACTTTGATCCGCACGTTCTCGTTCTGCACGAAGGCGGCCATGTCGGCCGTCTGCTGGCGCAGCGTCTCGATGCGCGCCGCGAGGGTGTCGAGCCTGTCGGGGCTGGCGTCGGCCGACAGCGCGTCGACCTGGGGGGCCACGGCCCGGATGTCGCCGGCAACCCGGGTGACGAGCGCGGCGAAGCGCGGGGAATTGCCGAAGATCGAGGGAAATTTGCCGACCTCGATCACGCCGAGACGGCTGTAGAGGATGTCATAGGACCGCCGCACGATGCTGACCGAGGCGGCCGAGCCCTCGTAGCGGGCGGTCCTGAGCGCGCCCTCGACGCGCATGACCTCCCGGTCGAGCTGGTAGGCGGCCCAGACGGCGTCCTCGCGGATGCTGTTGCGAGCCTCCTGCAGGCGCACCACGAGGGTCGCGAAAATGGTCCCGCTCACGACGAGCAGGACCACTCCCATGGCGACGAGGGTGATGAGCCGCGCCTGCGGCGTGGTGCGGACGAGCCGCCGCATCCCCGCCTCCCGGCGCCGGGCTCAGTCGATGGTGATCGATGCGACCTGCCAGACGCAGCGAGAAAAGTATTTCTCGTTGTAGAGGCCGGGCTCCTGGTCGAACGGGTACATGACGAAGATCGGGCCGTGCTCGCGCACCGACATCGCGGCGCCGTCGCGCTTGGTGGCGAGGATCACGTTGTGGTCCAGGAAGTCCTTGACCGGGATCTCGACCGAATAGTCGTTCAGGGCGCGGACGCGCATGGTCGTGCCGCTTGTGCCGACCGCATCGAGCAAGGCCTTGCCGAGGGGGCCGTCGAAGGTGACCTTGCCCTTGGTCCAGGGCGTCTCGACCACGGCCTTGCGTCCGGCAAGCTGTTCGAGCATGGCCAGGTCGAAGCTGGCGACGCCGTCCCCGTTGGTGTTGGCGATCTTGCCCTTGATCTGGAGGATCACCTCGCCGGTCGGCTTGGGCAGGGGCGCCGCGGCGGCCTTCGAAACGAAGGCGGCCATGGCCAGCATGGTGACGCATGCGATGAAGCGCAGCATCGGGAAACTCCGAATGTGGGCCGGCGCGGGGGAGCCGGCGGTTGAAACTGCCGCTCAAGCTAGCAGTGCGAAGTAAACGCACGCATAAAGCGTAGATTGGGGTTTCGTCGGGTCCGTTCGGACGTCACGGGCCCGGCCGTCGCCGTTGACGGCGGCCTCTGCAGCGGTCATTCGTGCCAGGAACGCGCCGATCGTCCCCTGACCGAGGAGCCTTGCCCATGACCTCGCCGTCCCGCACCGCGGAACTCCTCTCCGTCCTGCGCCTCGCGCCCGTCATCCCCGTCCTGACCATCGAAGGACCGGAGGATGCGCTGCCCATGGCCCGTGCGCTGGTGGCCGGCGGCCTGCCGGTGCTGGAGATCACCTTGCGCACGCCGGGGGCGCTCGCCGGGATGGAGGCGATCGCCCGGCAGGTGCCGGGCGCGGTGGTCGGCGCCGGCACGGTGCTCAGCGCCGCGCAGGTGAAGGACTGCGTCAATGCGGGGGCGAAGTTCCTCGTCAGCCCCGGGGCGACCCCTGCCCTCGCCGAGGCGGCCCTGGCCTCTCCGGCGCCGCTGCTGCCGGGCGTCGCGACGGCGAGCGAGGCCATGATCATGGGCGAGATGGGCTACCAGGTCCTCAAGTTCTTTCCCGCCGAGCCGGCCGGCGGCGTGCCCTACCTGAAGTCGCTCTCGGCCCCGCTGCCGCACTTCACCTTCTGCCCGACAGGCGGCATCGACGTCGAGAAGGCCAAGGCCTATCTGGCGCTGCCCAACGTGGCCTGCGTGGGCGGCTCCTGGGTCACGCCGGCGGCCGCCCTGAAGGCCGGCGACTGGGCCACGGTGGAGGCGCTCGCCGCCGCTGCGGCGAAGCTGCGTGGCTGATGGTCGCCTGACCAGGGTCGTGGACCCGTCATCCGGTCGTGGGTAAAGTGTTAACCACAACCGGAGGTCGTTCCATGTTCGATGCGAAGAACCTGCTCGATGCCCTCGTCACGGCGAGCCAGTCGCCCCAGGCGGCGCAGCCCACGCCCGGGACGGGCCAGCCGGCCGGCGCGGCCGACCTCGGCTCCATGCTGGGCTCGGTGCTGGGCCAACTCACGGGGCAGGGGGCGGGCCAGCCCGGCGCGGCGGGGGCGCCCGGGGCCGCGGGGCTCGGCAGCATCCTCGGGGCCGTGCTGGGGCAGGCGACGCAGGGCCTGCAGGGCGCGGGCCGCGACCTCAACGCGGCGACCGGCGTCGGCAGCCAGCTCGACGGCCTGCTGGCGAGCCTGACGGGCGGCAAGGGCGCCGGCGACCTCCTCGCCCAGGCCAAGGACCTCGCCGCCAGCAACCAGATGGCCACGGGCGCGGCGCTGGGTTCGCTCGCCAGCCTGTTCCTGGGCACCAAGGCCGGCCGCGGCCTCGCCGTGGACACCGCCAAGCTGGGCGGCCTCGCCATGATCGGCGGGCTCGCCTACCAGGCCTGGCAGAACTACCAGGCGGGCAAGCCGCCGATCGCGCTGGGCCAGGCGCAGGCCCCCGCGGAGCCGCCGGCCGCGAGCCCCTTCGGCTCGGTCGGAAGCGCCAGCAAGGACAACGAGACGGCCGAGCTGCTGCTGAAGGCCATGATCGCGGCGGCCTCGGCGGATGGAAAAGTGGACGCCGAGGAGCGGGCGCGCATCACGGGCAACCTGCAGGCGCTGGGCGCGGATCCCGCGGCGGCGAGCTTCCTGGACCACCAGTTCAAGACGCCCGCCAGCACGGACCAGCTCGCCGACGCCGTGCCCGGCCCGGAAGCGGCCGTGCAGGTCTACACCGCCGCCCGGCTCACCATCGATCCCGATACGCCGCAGGAGAGGGCGTTCCTGGCCGACCTCGCCGGCAAGCTCGGCCTCGACGCCAAGCTCGTCGCCCATATCGACGCGGCGGCGGAGAGCGTGAAGGCCGAAGCCTGACGCGCCGGGCGGTTCGGCCCGTTAAGCCGCGGTTTGTCTCCCGCGTGGCATGCTGCGGGAGATGAACCGGATCGAAGGATCATGTCGCAAGCCGCACGCCTGATGCTCGCCTTGGGACTCGTGGCGGGCTTCGGCCTCGCCTGGACCCTGTGGCTCGATCGCTGGAAGGCACGCAACGGCATCGCCCGCCGCGCCGACGGGAGCGGGAGCGACGGCGCCGGCTGGTCGTCCGGGGACGGGGATGGCTGCGGCAGCGACGGCGGCGGCGACGGCGGGAGCTGCGGGGACTGACCCGCAGGCCTCAGTCCGGCATGAAGTCCCAGAGGATCGTGTCCGGCGCGCTGGTGTTGTGACGCGACGGGGCCACCCGGCCGAGCCTGACCTCCGTCGCGAAGGCCCGGCGGAAATCCATCACGGGCTTCGTGCGCCAGCCCTTCGCCTTCTGCTCCTTCCAGAACACGTGCGAGGCGTCGGCATTGACCTCGGTGACGAACATGGAGCGCAGCGCCGCGAAGGGCCGGCCCTTCACCGGCTGCTCCATCACCACCTCGATCGAGGCGGCCTTCTCGCTCAGGTCCGTGACGCGGACGGTGGCGACGTCGCCTTCCGGGAAGGTGAGCTCGAAGCTCTTCACCGCCGGCACGAACTTGATCGACTTCAGCTCGACGACGGGACGCTCCTTGTCCTCCACCGCGCCCACGAGGAAGGAGGTGCCGTAGGCCACCTGCGGCAGCCTCTCCGGCGGCAGCGGGCGGGCCCGCCAGTAGCCGTCGAGCGGGTAGAGCACGAGGTACTCGTAGGGGTCCTTGTCGGGCCGCTTGACGAAGAGCTGCACGAGGTGGAGCTGGTGCTCCTCGCGGTCCCCGACCTTCAGCGGGACGTCCCCCTTGCGCCA
This sequence comes from Alsobacter sp., assembly GCA_046349155.1. Classification (GTDB taxonomy): domain Bacteria; phylum Pseudomonadota; class Alphaproteobacteria; order Rhizobiales; family Beijerinckiaceae; genus Alsobacter. Next base: position 214,170 of record JAXMCW010000001.1, read on the forward strand.
GAACTCGGCGTGGCGGTAGCCGACGAGCTGCAGCGCGTCGTCCTCGAAGAGCACGATGCGGTCGACCTTGTCCTCGGGACCCGGGGGCTGGTCGGCGATGACGCAGTCCGTGAAGTCGGGCGCGGTGGAATCGACGACGATGGCGCCGATCGCCGAGGGCGGGCGGGCGTCGATCCGGAAGTGCCTCAGGGTGCTGGACGAGAAGGTCACGTAGACGTTGTCGTCCTCCGCGCACAGCGTCGGCTTGCTGCGGCCCTGCACGGTGACGGCCATGGCGGGCGGGAGCTCCCGCTTCGCCGCAGCCGGGGGCTCGTCCCCTGGGGCCTCCGCCCGGTTGCTCCGGCGCCGCTTGCGCGGGCGCTCGTCATCGGCCTTCGCGGCGACCGTCGTGTCCCCGGCCGGCGTCTCCGCGGTGAGCGGCGGGGGCTTGACGGGGGCGGACTCCTGGGCGCGGGAGGGAAGGGCCCAGACGGCGGCTGCCAGCACGGCGGCGGAGAGGAGGCTGCGCGCGGCCGCGCCGCGCTGCGAGAAGCGTTCGATCACGTCGGCAACCCGGATCCGATTCGCGGCCTGGAGTCAGCCGCGAGCGTTCTGATCGAGGAATTCGCCGATCCTGCCAAGGGCCTTTCGGATGTTGTCCGTCGAATTGGCGTAGGAGAGGCGGATGTAGCCCTCCCCGTAGACGCCGAAATCGGGGCCGCCGATCGTGGCGACGCCGGCCTGCTCCAGCAGGGCGGAGGCGAGCGGCTTGGACCTCCAGCCGGTCCCGCCGACGTTGGGAAAGGCGTAGAAGGCGCCCTTGGGCGTCGCGGCGCTCACGCCGGGCAGGGCGTTGAGCCCCTCGGTGACGACCTTCCGGCGGCGGTCGAACTCGGCCACCATGGCGTGGACGGCATCCTGCGGCCCGGTGAGAGCCGCCAGCCCGGCATACTGGGCGGGCGCGTTGACGCAGGAATAGGAATTCACGGCCAGCTTGCGCACGGCCTCGTAGAGCGGCGTCGGCCACACCGAGAATCCCATGCGCCAGCCCGTCATGGCGTAGGTCTTGGACCAGCCGTCGAGCAGGATCAGGCGGTCGCGGATCTCGGGATAGGTCATGAGCGACTGGTGGGCCAGCCCGTCATAGGTCATCTGCCCGTAGATCTCGTCGGACATGACGGCGACGTCGGGGAAGCGGGCGAGGCCCGCGACGAGCTTGTCGATCTCCTCCTTCGGCGTCACGCCGCCCGTCGGGTTGGCGGGCGAGTTGAGGATGAGCAGGCGCGTGCGCGGGGTGATCAGGGCGAGCGTCTCCTCCGCCGAGAAGGCGAAGGCGTTCTCCTCGCGGATGGGCACGGGCACGGGCGTCGCGCCGGTGTACTCGATCATCGAGCGATAGATGGGAAAGCCCGGATCGGGATAGAGGATCTCCGCCCCGGGCTCTCCGAAGAGCACGATGGCCATGTACATGGTCACCTTGCCGCCCGGCACGATGAGGACGTTGTCGGGCGAAACCTCAGCCCCCGTCCGGCGCAGGATGTCGGCGGCCACGGCCTCGCGCAAAGGCAGGATGCCCGTGGCCGGCGTGTAGCCGTGCTGGCCGTCGCGCAGCGCCTTCACCGCGGCCTCGACGATGTGGTCGGGCGTGCGGAAATCCGGCTGGCCGATGCCGAGGTTGATGATGTCGCGGCCCTGGCGCTGCAACTCCGTGGCCCGCGCGAGCACCGCGAAGGCGTTCTCCTCGCCGATGCGCCCGAAGGCGTCGACCACGTGCAGCGTCATGGCGTCTCTCCCGATGCGGCGCGCCCGCCGAAAGGCGCGCAAGCTCCCAGACGTTGAACAGCAACGGCGCGCCCGGCGCAACGGCCTCGTCGGCGCGGCTTCAGCTCTTCGCCTGAGAGCGGACCTGCGCATCCCGCATGGATGCGCCGTTGCATTCCGCTGGCTTTTGGAGTGATGCTGCCCGCCGCCATCAAATCGGTTCGATCGCTGTCGGCCGAGCAGAGACTGACGGGGGAGGCACATGGCCGGCAAGGGCAAGGACAAGGGCGTCAACGGGAAGGCCGCGAAAGTCGGCAATGGATCCTCCGCCGTGAAGGCGAAGGCTCCGGCCAAGGCCAGGGCGGCGCGGGCCAGGGGCAGCGTCACCGATCCGCTGCCGCAGGCTGTGGTGCCGGAACCCGCGCCGGCCGCTCGTCGCGCCCTGCGCTCCAAGCTGTGGTTCGACAATCCCGACAACCCCGGCATGACCGCTCTCTATCTGGAGCGCTACCTCAATTTCGGCCTCACCCGCGAGGAGCTGCAGTCCGGCAAGCCGATCATCGGCATCGCCCAGACGGGCTCCGACCTCTCGCCCTGCAACCGCCACCACCTCGAGCTCGCCAAGCGCGTGCGGGAGGGCATCACCGCCATGGGCGGCGTCGCCTTCGAGTTCCCCGTCCACCCCATCCAGGAGACGGGCAAGCGGCCCACCGCCGCGCTCGACCGCAACCTCGCCTATCTCGGCCTCGTCGAGGTGCTCTACGGCTACCCGCTCGACGGCGTGGTGCTGACCACCGGCTGCGACAAGACCACCCCGGCCTGCATCATGGCCGCCGCCACGGTGAACATCCCCTCGATCGTGCTCTGCGGCGGGCCGATGCTGAACGGATGGTGGAAGGGCGAGCGCACCGGCTCCGGCACGATCGTCTGGAAGAGCCGCGAGCGGCTGGCGGCGGGCGAACTCGGCTACGACGAGTTCATGGACATCGTCGCGTCGTCCGCCCCGTCCGTCGGCCATTGCAACACGATGGGCACGGCCTCGACGATGAACTCGCTCGCGGAAGCGCTGGGCATGACGCTGCCCGGCTGCGCCGCCATCCCCGCGCCCTATCGCGAGCGCGGGCAGATCGCCTATGAGACCGGCAAGCGCATCGTGGACATGGTCTGGGAGGACCTGAAGCCCTCCGACATCATGACGCGAAAGGCCTTCGAGAACGCCATCGTCGTCAACTCGGCCATCGGCGGCTCCACCAACGCGCCGATCCACATCAACGCCATCGCCCGGCACATGGGCGTGAAGCTGACGGTGGAGGACTGGGAGAAGGTGGGCCACAAGGTCCCCCTGCTCGTGAACCTGCAGCCGGCAGGCGAGTATCTCGGAGAGGAATATCACCGCGCCGGCGGCGTGCCGGCCGTCGTGAACGAGCTCATGAAGAAGAAGCTCATCCACACCGACGCGCTCACCGCGAACGGACGGACGATGGGCGAGAACTGCGCCACGACGACCGTGCAGGATGGCCGCGTCATCCTCCCCGTCGACAAGCCGATGAAGAAGGACGCCGGTTTCATCGTGCTGAAGGGCAACCTCTTCGACAACGCCGTGATGAAGACCAGCGTGATCTCCGAGGAGTTCCGCAACCGCTACCTCTCGAACCCCAAGGATCCCGAGGCCTTCGAGGGCCGCGCGATCGTGTTCGACGGGCCGGAGGACTACCACCACCGCATCGACGATCCCAAGCTGAAGATCGACGAGAAGTGCGTGCTCTTCATGCGCGGCGCGGGGCCCATCGGCTATCCCGGCGCGGCCGAGGTGGTGAACATGCAGCCCCCCGCGGCGCTCATCAAGAAGGGTGTGACCGCGCTGCCCTGCATCGGCGACGGCCGCCAGTCCGGCACCTCGGGCTCGCCTTCCATCCTCAACGCCTCGCCGGAAGCGGCGGCGGGCGGCGGGCTGGCGCTGCTCAAGACGGGCGACCGCGTCCGCATCGACCTGAGGAAGGGCACTGCCAACATCCTCATTTCCGAGGACGAGCTCAACAAGCGCCGGGCCGACCTGCAGAAGCGCGGCGGCTACAAGATCCCCGAGAGCCAGACCCCCTGGCAGGAGATCCAGCGCGGCATGGTGGACCAGCTCGGCTCCGGCATGGTGCTGAAGCCGGCCGTGAAGTACCAGCGGGTCGCCCAGAGCAAGGGCGTGCCGCGCGACAACCACTGAGCCGCTCGCCCTGAGCCGTTCGCCACCCCCGGGGACGCCATGACACAGGAGCAGCGGGTCGCCCGCTTCCGCGATCTCCACGCGGCCGGCTGCTTCGTCATGCCGAACCCCTGGGACGTCGGCACCGCGCGCTGGCTGCGCGGCCAGGGCTTTCCGGCCCTGGCGACGACCAGCGCGGGCTTCGCCTTCACGCAGGGGCGGGCGGACCAGGACGTCGGCCTCGATCTCATGCTGGCGCACGTGGCGGACATCGTGGCCGCCGTGCCGGACCTGCCGGTCAACGCCGATTTCGAGAACGGCTATGCGGACGAGCCGGAGGGCGTCGCCCGCAACGTGAGGGCCTGCGTCGCGACCGGCGTGGCGGGCCTGTCGATCGAGGACGCGACCGGCCGCGCCGACGAGGCGCTCTATCCCTTCGCGCTCGCCGTCGAGCGGGTCAGGGCCGCCCGCAGGGCAGTCGACGAAAGCGGAACCGGCGTGCTGCTGACCGCCCGCGCCGAGTGCTTCCTCGTCGGTCACCCCGACGCGCTGGCGGAGAGCTGCCGCCGCATCGCCGCCTATGCCGAGGCCGGGGCGGACGTGCTCTACGCCCCCGGGCCCAGGACGCGCGACGAACTGGCCGCGATCGTGGCCGCCGCCGGCGGCAAGCCGGTCAACGTGCTCGTGCACGGTTCCTATGGGCTGACGGTCGCGGATGTCGAGGCCCTGGGGGGACGTCGCATCTCCATCGGCGCGGCGCTCGCCCGCGCGGCATGGTCCGCCTTCATCGAGGCGGCGCGCCTCATCAAGGATGAAGGCCGCTTCGACGGCTTCGCCGAGAACGACCGCTCCGCGCCCCTGAACCCCTTCTTCCGGGCCGACCTCGCGGAGCGCTCCCAGTGACGCCTGCCGACCTGTCGGGCCTGCGTCGCGCCACGACCGCCGACCTCGACGCCGTCGTCGCCCTGCAGCACGCGGCCTATGCCCGCAATCGCCCCATCCTCGGCGTCGAGCCCATTCCGCTGCAGGCGGACTATGCGAGGGTGCTGCGCGAGTGGGAGGTCTGGCTTGCGGAGGACGGCGAGGGCCTGGCCGGTATCCTCATCATGCAGGCGCGGCCGGGAGACCTGCTGATCTGGAGCATCGCCACCGCTCCCTCCCGCCAGGGGCAGGGTTTCGGCGGCCAGCTCCTCGCGGCCGCGCAGATGCGGGCCCGACAGCTCGGCCGCGACCTGCTGCGCCTCTATACAGGCCAGAAGCTGACGGCAAACGTCGCCTGGTACAGCCGGCACGGCTTCCAGGTGGAACGCGTGGAGGCCATGCCCGACCGCACGGCCATCCACATGGTCAAGGCAATCCACTGAACAGACACGAAGGGACGGACGACATGGCGGGGCGGCTCAAGGGCAAGGTGGCGGTGGTGACCGCGGCGGGCAACGGCATCGGCCGGGCCATCGCGGAGGCCTTCGTGGCCGAGGGCGCGACGGTCTGGGCGACGGACGTCAACCCCGCGGCGCTCGAAGGCATCGCGCGCGCCAAGCGGCGCAAGCTCGACGTGCTCTCCGACAAGCAGGTCGCAAGCTTCGCTGAGAAGACCGGCCCGATCGACATCCTCGTCAACGCCGCGGGCTATGTGCACCACGGCACGATCATGGAGTGTGACGACAAGGCCTGGGACTTCTCCTTCGACCTCAACGTGCGCTCCATGCATCGCCTCATCAGGGCCTACCTGCCGGGCATGCTGGAGAAGGGCAAGGGCTCCATCGTCAACATCGCCTCCGGCGCCGGCTCCGTGCGCGGCATCCCCAACCGCTATGTCTACGGGACGACGAAGGCGGCGGTGATCGGCCTCACCAAGGCGGTGGCGGCGGACTACATCCGCAAGGGCGTCCGCGCCAACGCGATCTGCCCCGGCACCATCGAGTCGCCCTCGCTGGACCAGCGCATCGAGACGCTGGCGCGCGACACCAAGCAGCCCGTCGAGAAGGTCCGCCAGGCCTTCATCGACCGCCAGCCCATCGGCCGCCTCGGCAAGCCCGAGGAGATTGCGGCCATGGCCGTCTACCTCGCGGGCGACGAAGCGGCCTACACGACGGGACAGATCTTCCTCGTGGATGGCGGCTTCGCGCTGTAGGACTTCATTTCCTCCGGGTTGATCCTGATCTCGGGGACAACCCAGTACAGAGCGACGTCTCTTGCTGCGATCTGACAGGGCCCCCTTTCCGGGGCCCTTTTCAATGCCGAGATCGATTTTCAGCGTCAGGCTTGGTCATGAAGCCCCTGTCCATTGCTTCTGATCCTGCCTCGTCTCCGGCTTCGTCTCCCGCAGGTCGACTGTCGGTTTCGGCCGCCAGACGGCTCGCGACCATGACGTTGGCAAGCCTCGAGACGCTGAGTTCCGGCGACTGAGCCTCCGCGCCACAGGACACGAGGAGGGTTTTTCCCGCGACCTCGACCGTCTGCTCCTGGCCCGCTTTCATCGGCACATTGCGCGAGACCTCGAAACCGTCGGAGCGGACGATGTTGCGCCGGCTGGTCCGCGCCATTCTTCGCGGGTGAACGTGCAAATGGTGCGCGCCACGACCGCGCCACCGGAGTGGCTCGCGGCAGGGGCCGGGTGCTAGTCTCCAGCAACCAGACAACCAAGCGGGGGGAGCCCATGCACATTCTCATCATCGGCGGGGCCGGCATGGTCGGCCGCAAGCTGGCGGAGCGGCTGGCGCGGGACGGAGCGGTCGGGGGCAGGCCCGTCGCGCGGCTGACGCTGCACGACGTGGTGGAGCCGTCCGCCCCGGCGGGTGCGGACTTCGCCTGCGTGACGGTGGCGTCCGACTTCTCGCTCCCCGGCGAGGCTGAGAAGCTCGTGGCCTCGCGCCCGGACCTGATCTTCCACCTCGCGGCCATCGTGTCGGGCGAGGCCGAGCAGGACTTCGACAAGGGCTACCGCATCAATCTCGACGGCACCTGGAAGCTCTTCGAGGCCATCCGCCAAGTGGGCGGCGGCTACAGGCCGCGTGTGGTGTTCACGTCGTCCATCGCCGTGTTCGGCGCGCCCTTCCCGGAAAAAATCGGCGACGAATTCTTCAATACGCCGCTCACCTCCTACGGCACGCAGAAGACGGTGGGCGAACTGCTTCTCGCCGACTACACGCGCAAGGGCTTCTTCGACGGGTTCGGCATCCGCCTGCCGACGATCTGCGTGCGGCCCGGCAGGCCGAACAAGGCCGCCTCGGGCTTCTTCTCCAACATCATCCGCGAGCCGCTGGCCGGCCACGAGGCAGTGCTGCCCGTCTCGGAGGACGTGCGCCACTGGCACGCCTCGCCGCGCTCGGCCGTGGGCTTCCTGCTGCATGCCGCGACGCTCGACGGCGAGGCCGTCGGCCCGCGCCGCAACCTCACCATGCCCGGCCTGTCCTGCACCGTCGGCGAGCAGATCGAGGCCCTGCGCCGCGTCGCCGGCGACAAGGTCGTCGCCCGCATCCGGCGCGAACCGGACCCGGCGATCATCAAGATCGTCTCCGGCTGGGCGCGCGATTTCGACCCGAAGCGGGCGCTCGCGCTGGGCTTCCGCTCCGAGACGAGCTTCGACGAGATCATCCGCGTGCATATCGAGGACGAACTCGGCGGAACGATCGCATAGGCTCTCCGCCCTGATCCTTGCGGAGCGCGCAGCGGGGCGATCCCGACGCGGAGCGAGGGACCGGAGCCGCCTCGCCCGCCCCGTCGGCGGAGGCGCCGGCCCCTACACCGCCACGGAGTGCCGCGCGGCGCCGTGCTTCAGGTAGGCGTCGAAGGCGGCGGCGGCCAGGCGCATGAAGGGGCGGCCTTCCTCGGTCAGGCGCAGCATGCGGCCTTCCAGCGCCACCACGCCGTCCTGCTCGAGCTGGCGCAGGTCCGGAAGGGCGTCGTCCAGCGCTTCGACGTGGCCATAGGCCTCCGTGGCGAGCCGGCCGAAATCCACCTCGAAGTCGCACATCAGCCGCTCGATCACGTCGGCCCGGACGTGGTCGTCGACAGAGAAGGCGACGCCCCGCTTCGTCGGCAGGCGGCCCTCCTCGACGGCGCGACGCCAACCGCCCACGTCCGTGGCGTTCTGCACGTAGCCGCGCGGCAGCCGGCCGATCGAGGAGGCGCCGAGGCCGATGAGTGCCGTGGCGTCGTCCGTCGTATAGCCCTGGAAATTGCGGCGGAGCGTGCCGGCCCGGGCCGCCACGGCCATCGGGTCGTCGGCGCGGGCGAAGTGGTCCAGGCCGATCGCCTGGAAGCCGAGCGACACCAGGCTTTCGCGCGCCGCGTCCGCCTGCCGCATGCGTTCGGCCGCGCCAGGCAGGGCCGACTGGTCGATCATCCGCTGGTGGGTCTTCATCCACGGCACGTGGGCGTAGCCGAAGATGGCGAAGCGGGAGGGCCGCAGGGCCGCCGCCAGTTCGCAGGAGAGCCGCACGTCGGCGACCGTCTGGTGGGGCAGGCCGTACATCAGGTCGATATTGATCGCCTCGATGCCGGCGAGGCGTAGGTGCTTCACGCAGCGCTCGACCACGGAGAGCGGCTGGACCCGGCCGATCGCCTTCTGCACGTGGTCGTTGAGGTCCTGGACGCCGAGGCTGGCACGGTTGACCCCGCCCTCGGCGAGCGCGCGGGCGAGCGGCGCGTCCACGGTGCGGGGGTCGAGCTCCATGGCGTGCTCGACCGGGCCCGAGAGGTCGAAGCGCCGGCCAAGCCTCTCGACGAGGCGCAGGAAGCGAGCTGGCCCGAGCAGGCTCGGCGTGCCGCCGCCCCAATGGATGTGCGTGACGCGCCTGGCCGCCGACAGCGAGGCGACGAGGTCGATCTCCTGCTCGAGCGTCTCGGTATAGGCGTCGAGCGGCTCCTGCTTGCGGGTCGCCTTCGTGTTGCACCCGCAGTAATTGCACATGGTCGTGCAGTACGGCACATGCAGGTAGAGCGACAGGCTGGCCCCCGGGTCGAGTTCGGCGAGCCAGTGTCGCGCCACCTCGGCGTCGACGGCAGGCGTGAAATGAGGCGCGGTCGGGTAGCTCGTGTAGCGAGGCACCGAGCGCTCGGCGAGGACGAGGGAGGCGAGGGGCGCGGTCATGGGTCCTTTGTCCCCCGCCGCGCGTCCAGCGTCCTTGACGCGGATCAACCTGCGATCAGGTTGACACCCGTCCGCCGCGTCTCACCTGCGCTCGAGGCTCAGGACTTGGGGGCTAGGTCGACGCCGTTCAGCGCGCCCACGGCGGTGGCGAGCATGGGGACGTAGTCCTCCGGCCCGCCGCGCGCCACGGCCAGCGCGTAGCTGTTCTTGACGGCGTTGCCCATGGGGTTCGCCAGCCCCGCGGCGTCGGCCATGGATTCGAGGTAGCGCATGTCCTTGAACGCATTGGCCAGGGTGAACTTGTGGGCGTCGCGGTCACCCTCCAGCGTCCAGCGCATGAAGGTCTGGTAGAAGCCGCAATCCATCCGGCCCCCGCGGATCACGCTGTCGAAGCGCGCCGGGGAGATCCCCACTTTCTGCGCCAGCGTGAGCGCCTCGGCGTAGAGCGCGGCGTAGCCCATCGCCAGGAAGTTGTTGAGCAGCTTCATGCGGTGGCCGTCGCCTGTGTCGCCGATATGCACGACGCGGCCGGCCCAGGTCTCCAGCACGGGCCTGATGCGCGCGAAGACCTCGGGCGAGGCGCCCACCATCGTGTCGAGCGTGCCCTCCCATGCCTCCTTCGGCGTGCGCGAGAGCGGGGCGTCGACGAGGGTCACGCCCAGCGGCGCGAGCTCGGCCGCCAAAGCCAGCGTGGAATTGGGGTCCGCGGTCGAGCAGTCGACGACCAGCGAGCCGGGCCGCAAGCCCTCCTTCAGGCCGCCGGCGCCGCGCACGATCGCCTCCACCTGGGGAGATCCGGTGACGCAGATGAACACGATGTCGGAGGCCTCGGCCACGCCCTTCGCGCTGTCGGCCTCGCGGGCGCCACGCTTCAGCAGGTCCTCGACCGGCGCGCGGTTGCGATGGCCCAGCACGGTGAGCGCGTAGCCTTTCTCGACGATGTTCTTGGCCATGCCGTGGCCCATCAGCCCCACGCCGATGAAGCCGATCCGCTCAGCCCTGTCCGCCATGCTCGCCTCCCGCGCTTTCGTGATCGGGGTCCCGCTAAAGTTCTGCTAGGAGCCCGTTAAATCGTTTCGTAGCATGCCCGCGGCGCAAGTCCACGGGGGAGGAAGCGGACCAGCCATGACGATCGGCCTCGCACCCGAGTCGGCGCAGGACCGTGGCCGGATCACGCTCCAGGTCATCGCGGAGAAGCTCGACGTCTCCACAGCGACGGTGTCGCTCGCGCTCCGTGACAGCCCCGTGGTGGCCGAGGCCACCAAGCTGAAGGTCCAGAGCCTCGCCCGCGAACTCGGCTACGTCTACAACCGCAGCGCCGCGAGCCTGCGGACCGCCCGCACCAACATGATCGCGGTCGGCTTCCACGATATCACGAACCCCTATTTCGCGGAGCTGCTCAGCGCCATCGAGGACGCCGCCACCGCGGCGGGGCGCACCATCCTGCTCGGCACCTACGGCGAAAGCCTGGGCCGCCAGGAGCGTGTGCTGCGCACGCTGAAGGAGTACCGGCCCGACGGCATGATCCTGTGCGCAGCGGGAGGCACGGACGCGGCGGAGGTCGCCCATCTCGTGGCCGCGCGCATCCCGGTCGTGCAGCTCTCGCGCGAGATCGACGGGCTCACGCTCGACTTCATCGGGGCCGACGACGCCTCGGGGACGGAGATGGCGATCGACCATCTCGTCTCCCTCGGCCATCGCCGCATCGCCCTGATCGGCGGCACAGACGCCATTTCGACGGGCCGCGCGCGCCGGACGGGGTATCGCCGCGCCCTGGAACGCCACGGCCTGCCCGTCGATCCCGGCCTCGTCCATGACGGTTACGGCACGCGCGAGGCGGGGCTCGTGGGCATCAGGGCCGTGCTCGAGCGCGAGGACCCGCCGACGGCCGCCGTCTGCTTCAACGACCTCGCGGCCTTCGGCGCCATGCTGGGCCTGCGCCATCTCGGGCGCGAGGCGGGCCGGGACTTCTCCATCGTCGGCTGCGACGACGTGCAGGAGGCGGCGCAGTGGTATCCGGCGCTGACCACCATCCACAACCGGCAGGACGAGATGGGCCGCGGCGCGGCGGAGATGCTGATCCGCCGCATCGAGGAGCCGACGAGCCCGGTGCAGCGCGTGCTGCTGAGGCCCAGGCTCGTCGTCCGCGGCTCGACCGTGCCGCCCGCCTGATCGCTCCTGCTAGTCCGCCCCGCCGATCCCGGCCAGCCCGCGATAGATCTGCACGACCTGGCTGTCGTCCTTCGCCCCGAGCCCCTTGGCGGAGGCGGAGAGAAAGAGCTGGTGCGCCAGCGCGGCGAGCGGGGTGGGCACCTTGGCCGAGCGGCCCGCGTCGAGCACGATGCCGAGGTCCTTGACGAAGATGTCGACGGCGCTGGTGACGACCGGGTCGTCCTCCAACATGCGCGGGCCGCGGTCCCGCAGCATCCAGCTCGATGCGGCGGAGCCGCCGAGGATGTCGAGCGCGACCTGCCCGTCGATCCCGGCGCGCTGCGCCAGCGCGAGGGCCTCGGCGCAGGAGGCGATGTGCACGCCGCACAGGAGCTGGTTCACCGTCTTCACCGTGGCGCCCTGGCCCACCTTCTCGCCGACGTGGAAGAGCTTGTCCCCCAGGGCCGACAGGACGGGCTTCGCGCGCTCGAAGATCGGCTTGGGCGCGGCGGCCATGATCGTCAGCGTGCCGTTGGTCGCACCGACCACGCCGCCGGAGACCGGGGCGTCGATCAGCGCGCAGCCCGCCTGCGAGACGCGCTCTCCCAGCGCGGCGACCGCGGCCGGCGGGCAGGTCGCCATGAGCACCACGATGCCGCCGGGCCGCATGGCCTCCAGCGCGCCGCCCGTGAACAGGGCCGTCTCGGCCTGGGCGATGTTCACCACCATGAGGATCAGGACGTCGACGTCCCTGGCGGTCTCGGCCGCGCTCGCGCCGGCCGTGCCGCCGAAATCGGCCAGCGCGTCGACCGATTCGCGTTTCAGGTCGAAGCCGCGCACCTGGAACTGGCGCTGCACGAGGTTGCGCGCCATGGGGAGACCCATGGCGCCGAGCCCGATGAACCCGATCGTTGTCATTCCATCATTCCTTCACGGCGCCGGTCATGGCGGAGACGTAGTACTCGACGAAGAAGGAATAGAGGATCACGAGCGGTAGCGAACCGACAAGGGCGCCTGCCATCAGGGCACCCCAGCGAAAAATGTCGCCGTCCACGAACTCGCTGACGATGGCGACCGGCACGGTCTTGTTCGGCGTCGAGGAGAGGAAGGTGAGCGCGTAGATGAACTCGTTCCAGCACAAGGTCAGCGAGAAGATGCCGGCCGAAATCAGCCCCGGCACGGCGAGCGGCAGGATGATCCTGGTCAGGATCTGCCAGCGCGACGCCCCGTCGATCAGCGCGCATTCCTCCAGCTCGTAGGGGATGGTCTTGAAGTAGCCCATCAGGAGCCAGGTGGAGAACGGGATCAGGATCGTCGGATAGCACAGGATCAGCGCGAGCGGGCTGTCGAACAGCCCGTAGGCCTGGATGATGGTGGCGAGCGGGATGAACAGGATCGAGGGCGGCACGAGGTAGGCGAGGAAGATCGCCGCGCCCACCCATTGCGCCCCGTTGAAGCGGATGCGCACGAGCGCATAGGCGGCGAGAACGCTGGCGACGAGCGACAGGAACGTCGCCGCCACCGACACGTACATCGTGTTCCACAGCCAGCGCGGATAGGACGATTCGAAAAGCAGCTTGTTGATGTGCTTCAGCGTCGGACCCACGACCCAGAAGGGGTTGTAGGTGTCCATGTCGATGAGCTGCTCGTCCGGCTTGATGGCCGTCAGCGCCATCCAATAGAAGGGGAATAGCAGCACCACGATGATGACGAAGAGCGGCAGGTAGACCCGCACGACCCGCTGCGGAAGCTTGTCGAGATAGGTCATGCCCTCCGACGTATCGGTCAGGGCCGGGCGCGCGGGGGATGCGATCTCAGTCATCCTTGCCTCCCTGCTGCCACTTGCGGCGCTGCAGCCCGAACCAGCTCACCATGATGGCGGCCAGCAGGAACGGCACCATGGCCGTCGCGATGGCGGCGCCCTCGCCGAGCTTCCCGGCCAGGATGGCGCGCTGGTAGGACAGCGTCGCCATCAGGTGCGTGGCGTTGACGGGCCCACCTCGCGTCATGGCCCAGATGAGCTGGAAGTCCGTGAAGGTGAAGAGCACCGAGAAGGTCATCACCACGGCGATGATCGGGGTCAGCAGCGGGAAGGTGACGTAGCGGAAGTTCTGCCAGCGGGTGGCGCCGTCGAGCGTCGCGGCCTCGAAGAGGGAGGGCGACACCGTCTGCAGGCCGGCGAGCAGGGTGATTGCGATGAAGGGCACGCCGCGCCAGATGTTGGCGAAGATCACGGCGGCCCGGGCGTTGTTGGGATCGCCCAGGAAGTTGATGTTGTGCTCGATCAGGCCCATCTGGCGCAGCGACCAGGAGATGATCGAGAACTGGCTGTCGAAGATCCACCAGAAGGCGATGGCCGAGAGAACCGTCGGCACCACGAAGGGGATCAGCACGATCGAGCGGATCAGGGCCTTGAAGGGCAGGTTCTGGTTCAGCAGCAGCGCGAGATAGAGCCCGACGGCGAACTTCACGATGCTCGCCACCACCGTGTAGACGAGCGTGTTGAACACGGAGAGCCAGAAGATGGCGTCGTTGTCGGCCCACCAGGGCAGGCCCAGCCACTCGTAGTTCTCCAGGCCGATCCACTCGCCGGCCCGCCCGATCTTGGCGTCGGTGAAGGAGAGCCAGACGCCCTTGCCCAGGGGATAGGCGAGGAACAGGATCAGGATCAACGCGGCCGGCATCATGAACCAGAAGCCGAGCCAGTTCCGGTTGATCCTCAACCGGTCGTAGAGGCTCGTCTTGTGGGGCACGGGGGCCAGCCGGCCGGCGGTGCTGTCGGTCATGGATCAACTCCGTGGCCGCCGCCCGGGGGCGCGGCGGGACTCTGGAATGGCGGCCGGGCCCCTGCGAGCCCGGCCGCGTTCCGTCAGCGGAAGAGGCGCTTGGCCTGGCGCTCGGCCTGCGAGATCGCGCCCTTCACGTCCTCGCGGCCGGTGCAGACGTTCGCCACCATGTCGACGAGGATGAAGTCCGAGATCGCGGCGGCCGCCTTCTCCGAAACCGGCCCGATGCCGCTGGCCGGCAGGGAGCGCTTGGCGGCGTCGCGGAACACGGTGTTCTTCGGGTCCTTCGTCCAGACCGGATTGGACTCGTAGGCGTTGAGCGGCTGGGTGAGGTAGCCGGCGGCGGCCTCCAGCCACGGATTGTACTGGTCGGCCTCCATCATGAAGGCCGTCAGCGCCTTCGCGGCGTTCGGGTACTTGGAGAACTTGAAGATCAGCAGCGGGAAGCAGAGCTGCAGCTCCTGCGGCTTGCCGACGGGTCCCACCGGGAACAGCGCGTGATTCATGTCCTCCGCGATCTGGGGCGCCTGCGACTTGGCGGTCACGTAGATCGAGATGCCGTTCGAGGTCAGGTAGAGCTCGCCCGCCAGGAAGGCCTTGTTGTTGGAGCTGTCGTTCCAGGAGGCCGTGCCGGGAATGAAGGTCTCGTAGAGCTGCTTGGCGTAGTCGAGCGCCTTCACCGTCTCCGGCGAGTTGATGATGACCTTCTCGTTCTGGTCGATGAGGTAGGAGCCGTGCGACCAGAGGAGCCAGTGCACCCAGGCATTGCCGTCACCCGAGGCGTGGCCGAGCGCGAAGCCGCCGGGCGTGTTGTTCTTCTTGAGCGCGCGCATCAGCTCCAGGAAGCCCGCCGTGTCCTTCGGGAACTCCTTGAAGCCGGCCTTCTCCATCGCGGAAATCCGGTAGTTCATGTAGCCGCCGTTCACCGCGACGGGGATGGCGATCCACTTGCCGCCGCTCTTGCCGGTCGCCTCGGCGGACGGCACCCAGCCGCCGTACTTCTTGCCGAGATACTCGCCGACGTCTGAGACGTCCGTGCACTTGTCGGGGAAGAGGTGCGGGAGCGAGTGCAGGCCCCACACGATGTCGGGTCCGGTGCCGGTATTGGCGGCGACGGAGGCCTTGGGCTGGATGTCGTCGAAGGATTCGTTGGAGACGTTCACCTTCACGCCGGTCGCCTTGCTGAAGGCGTCGACGATCTTCATGAACGCGGCGTCCTCCGCCTCGACGAAGCGCTTCCAGCGCAGCATGTTGAGCTGTGCGCCGGGTTCCGGCTGGAACGGCGCGCTCTGCGCCCAGGCCCTGGCGAAGTCGAGGAGACCCGTGGCGCCTGCGGCACCGAGGGCGGCGCCCGCCTTGATGACGGAACGACGGTCGAGAGTGGTCATGACGTTTCCTGCCTTGTCTTGCTGGTGAACGGGCGTGCGTCGAGGCCCGCCCGGGAGTGCGGGCCACGCCGGGCAAGGCGCGGCCCGTTTCCGATCAGCCGAGGCGCTGGCCGGTCTCGGCGTCGAAGAGGTGAACGAGCTTGGGATCGGGCGAGATGTGGATGGTCTCCCCCGGCCCGGCGCTGACGCGCTCGCGGAACACGCAGACGACCTCCTGCCCGCCGATCTTGGCGACGACCTGCGTCTCCGAGCCCGTCGGCTCCACCACGACGACCTCGGCCGGGAGGCCGCCGCTCGTGAGCGCGAAATGCTCCGGGCGGATGCCGTAGATGGCGGGGCGGCCGTCGGAGCCCTGGGGCGCCGTGGCGATGGGCAGGGAGCCGCCCTTCTCCGCCTCGAAGGTGGGCGGCGTGCCGGCGCGGACCTTGCCCTTGATGAAGTTCATTGCGGGCGAGCCGATGAAGCCGGCGACGAAGAGATTGGCGGGGCGGTCGTAGAGCTCGAGGGGTGCGCCCATCTGCTCGACGATGCCGTCATGCATCACCACGATCTTGTCGGCCATGGTCATGGCCTCGATCTGGTCGTGCGTCACGTAGACGGTCGTCGTCTTCAGGCGCTGGTGAAGCTCCTTGATCTCGGTGCGCATCTGCACGCGCAGCTTGGCGTCGAGGTTGGAGAGCGGCTCGTCGAAGAGGAAGACCTGCGGGTCGCGCACGATGGCGCGGCCCATGGCCACGCGCTGGCGCTGGCCGCCGGAGAGTTGGCGCGGGTAGCGGTCGAGCAGCGGCTTCAGGCCGAGGATGCCCGCCGCGCGGTCGAGCCTCTGGGCGATCTCCTCCTTGGGCGCGCCGCGCAGCTTCATGGAGAACGCCATGTTGTCCGCGACGGTCATGTGCGGATAGAGCGCGTAGTTCTGGAACACCATCGCGATGTCCCGTTCCTTCGGCGGCACGTCGTTGACGACGCGGTCGCCGATGAGGATCTGCCCTCCGGTGATGTTCTCCAGCCCGGCGATCATGCGCAGCAGCGTGGATTTCCCGCAGCCCGAGGGACCCACGAGGATCACGAACTCCCCGTCATTGATCCCGATGTTCACGCCGTGGATGACGGCTGTATTGCCATAGGCTTTCCGCACGTCGCGGATCTCGACCGACGCCATTCAGTCCTCCCATGCCCGCCACGGGTCCAGGCCACGTCTCCGCGGGCGTTGACTTCTCTGGTGGGGAGCCCTGCGCGAGCGGCCGCATTCGCGGCTTGCCCTCCCACGGCTCCACCGCCATCATTGCACGCAGGTCGGGGAAAGCAAGCAAGCTCGTTTTTTGGGCGACTTGAACCGATTTACCTTCCCAAAAGACGCAATCGGCCGCGCCAAGGCCGTGAGGAGGACGCGTGAAGAGCATCGAAATCCTGGCAACCGGCGCCCTGGCGCCCCTGATCATGGAAGGGCTCACTGCGGCCTTCACCCTGCACGTCCTCCCCGCCGCGGCGGAGCGCGACGCCTTCCTTGCCGAGGTCGGTCCCCGCATCCGGGGCGTGGCCACCAGCGGCCATGCCCGCGTCGACGGGGCGTTCCTCTCCAGACTCCCCAAGGCCGAGATCGTCGCCAATTTCGGCGTCGGCTATGATTCGGTCGACGCCGCCTGGGCCGGGCAGCACGGCGTGATCGTCACCAACACGCCCGACGTGCTGACGGAGGAGGTCGCCGACACCGCCCTCGGGCTGCTTCTGATGACGGTGCGCGAACTGCCGCAGGCGGAGCGCTGGTTGCGGGCCGGCCAGTGGACCGCCAAGGGCCCCTATCCGCTCACGCACAATACGCTGCGCGACAAGACGGTGGGGATCCTGGCGCTCGGGCGCATCGGCAAGGCGATCGCGCGGAGGCTGGAGGCCTTCGGATGCCGGCTCGCCTATCATGGCCGCACCCAGCAGAAGGACGTGCCCTACCGCTACTATCCGTCGCTGGTGGAGATGGCGCGCGACGTCGACATCCTGCTCAGCGTCGCGCCGGGCGGCCCCGAGACGCAGCACGCCATCAACGCCGAGGTGCTGCAGGCGCTGGGGCCGAAAGGCACGCTGATCAATATCGGCCGGGGCAGCGTCGTGGACGAGCAGGCCCTCATCAAGGCCCTGCAGGACAAGACCATCATGACCGCCGGCCTCGACGTCTTCGAGCACGAGCCCAAGGTCCCGGCCGAGCTCATGGCCATGGAGCACATCGTGCTGCTGCCCCATGTCGGCTCGGCGTCGCATCACACGCGCCGCCTCATGGGCCAGCTCGTGGTCGACAATCTCACCTCGTGGTTCTCTGGCAAAGGGCCGATCACGCCCGTGGCGGAGACACCGTGGCGCAAATCGTGATAACGGAAGCCGGAAGGCCCGCAGGGGCCGCACGGGGGCTGACGGGATGACGGGACGGCGCGAGCCGACAAGGCGCAGGATGCAGGTGCGGAATGGCCGCGTGGCGGCCGTGGCCCTGCTGGGGACGCTCGCCGGCGCGACGGCGCCCGCATCGGCGGCGTCGGCCGTCGACCTCACCCGCGCGCTGGCCGGCCCGTGGGAGCTCGCAATCCCGAAGTCCTCGCGCAGCTGCCGCCTGACGCTGGGCGCCGAGGCGGCTCCCGGCGGCCATGTCGTGGGCGCTCCGCCCGCGTGCCGCATCGCCCTGCCGCTTCTCGTCCAGGTCTCCGCCTGGACGGTCAACGAGGACAAGAGCATCAGCCTCGTCGATGCCGCGGGCAAGAGCGTGGTCGACTTCAAGCCGACCGCCCAGGCCGGGCACTTCGCCGCGAAGGCCGGCGCCGACAGCTTCACCCTGGCGCCGGCGACCGGCCCGAAGGACGCCGACCGCACGGGCTCCATCGCAGCCGCGCTGTCGGGCAAGGCGCCGCCCGCAGGCGCGCAGGTGGCGGCCGCCGCGACCGCTCCCGCCGCGGCGGCTCCCGCCGAGCTCGCGCCGATCCGGCCGGAGGCCGTGGTCGGCCTCTATGGCGTGGCGCGGGAGAAGAACAAGCCGATCTGCTCGATCGACCTGACCAACCGCCCCCTTCGCAAGGCGGGCGTCTTCGTCGCCAGCCTGTCCGGCGGCTGCATCGATCCCGGCCTCAAGGTCTTCGATCCCGTGGGGTGGCGCGTCGAGAAGGGCCGGCTCTTCCTGATTGCGAAGAAAGGGCACGAGCAGGGCTTCGCGCCCGGCCCGGACGGCGTCTTCTCCAAGGACCCGCCCAGCGGCGCGCAACTCTTCCTGCGGAAGCAGTAGGCGGCGACTTTAGGTCTTCGCCTTCGGCCGGCGCTCCTGCGACAGCAGGTAGAGGCCCGAAGCCACGACGATGAGGCCTCCGGCGACGGTCCAGTGGTCCGGCACGTCGCCGAAGATCAGCCAGCCGAGGGTCACCATCCAGAGAAGCTGCGTGTACATGAAGGGCGAGAGCACGCCCGCCGGCGCGAAATGGTGCGCCTTGATCATGAGGAAGTGGCCGACCGTGGCGTAGACGCCCATCGAGGCCATCAGCACCCAGTGGAGGGTCGAGGGCGGCTCCTTCCAGAAGACGGGCAGCACGGGCGTCAGCAGCACGACGCCGGCCAGGCCGGAATAGAACAGCGTGGTCTGTGCGCTGTCCACGCCGGCCAGCTGGCGCGTCATCAGGGAATAGGCGGCGTAGCAGAAGCAAGACGCCACCGAGAGCAGCACGGCCGGCTGCGTGGTGCTCGCCCCCGGGCGCACCACCACCAGGACGCCGATGAACCCCACCGCGATCGCCGCGAGCCGCGCCCGGCCGAGCCTCTCGCCGAGAAGCGCAATGCCGAGCAGCGCCACGAGGAGCGGCGTGAAGAAGGTGATCGAGACGGTTTCGGCGAGCTGGAGATAGCGTAGCGCCACGAAGTTGAGCAGCGTCGAGCCGAACAGCACGCCCGAGCGGGCGAGCTGGAACCCGAGCCTGCGCGTCCGCAGGACGCCGGGCTGCGTCACGGGATTGAGGATGATCGCCGTCAGCGCCAGGCTGGCGAAGTAGCGCGCCCAGACGATCTGCTGGGTGGGCAGCTCGCGGCTCAGGTACTTGGCCGTGGAGTCGAGGCCGGAGAAGCAGAACACGGCCCCGCACATCAGCGCGATCCCGATGAGCCTCTCCCTGCCACGGAGGCGGGCGGCGGCTTCAGCAGTCGGGGATTGCATCGCGGGCGGGACATCCTGGCGTCGGCGTCGGCGGGTACACTAGCCGATGCGCCGCCGGGGAGCGACCCGCGCCGCCGCGCGGCACCCCTGCATGACGGGATCAGCGGCCGCTCGGGTGCCAGCGCCGCAGGAGGATGCGGGACGCCAGCGCGACGCACCCGTAGAGGCCGAGGCCGGCGAGGCAGATCAGCACCACCGCCGCGAAGAGGCGCGGCACGTTGAGCCGGTAGCTCGCCTCGACGACACGATAGGCGAGGCCCGAGCCTGCCCCGCCGGTCCCGGCCACGAACTCCGCCACCACCGCGCCGATGAGCGAGAGGCCGGCCGCGGTCCTGGCTCCCGTCAGGATGAAGGGCAGGGCCGACGGCAGTTCCAGATGCAGCAGGCGCTCGAGCGGCTTCGCCCGGTACAGGGCGAAGAGGTCGCGCAGGCCGGGCTCCGCCGAGCGCAGCCCCACCAGGGTCCCGGCGAGCACCGGGAAGAAGGCGACGAGAACCACCGAGATCGCGACGGTCGCCTCGGTGCCGGCATAGATCAGGATGATCGGGGCGATCGCGATCAGCGGCGTGACCTGCAGGATCACCGCGATCGGCGCGAAGGCCCTCTCCGCCCAGCGCGCCCGCGTGAGCAGGAACCCGAGCGCGAGGCCGCCGAGCAGAGCCGTGGCGAAGCCGAGGATCGTGATGCGCAACGTTACCGCCAGGGCCGGTCCGAGGATCGCCCAGTCGGCGGCAAGGGCGCCGAGCACGGCCGAGGGAGCGGGCAGGATGTAGGGCGGGATGGAGCGCGCCCTCACCAGCACCTCCCAGGCGACCAGCAGCAGGAGCACCACCGCGCCGGGCAGCAGGGCCGCGATCCATGCCGGCGCGGCTCGCCGCCGCCGCCCCGGACGGCCGGTCGTCACGCCCCCGGCTCCGCGCCCGCCATGGCCGCCGCCAGCGCCCGCGAGGCGGCCTCGCAGGCGGCGAGGTAGCGCGGGTCGCGCCGCAGGCCCTCGTCGCGCAAGAGCGGCAGGTCGATCGGGATCTCGGCGACGACGCGGCCGGGCGCACGCGACATCACGGCGAGGCGGGTCGAGAGGTACGCGCTCTCGTAGATCGAGTGTGTGACGAAGACGATCGTGCAGGAGGTCTCGCGCTGCAGGCGCAGGAGGTCGTCGTTGAGGCGCAGGCGCGTGATCTCGTCGAGGGCTGCGAAGGGCTCGTCCATGAGCAGGAGGCGGGGGCGCGTGACCAGGGCCCGCGCCAGCGCGACGCGCATCTTCATGCCGCCGGAGAGCGTGTGGGGCAGCGCGTCGCGAAAGTCGGCCACGCCGACCAGCTCGAGCAGCGCCTCGATGCGCGGGAGGGCCTGCCGCCGGCTCAAGCCGGCGAGCCGCAGCGGCAGCCACACATTGTCCGCGGCGCTTGCCCAAGGCATCAGGGTCGGCTCCTGGAACACGAAGCCGAGGCCGCCTTCGCGCGCGTCGAGCGCGGCTCCCTCGATGACGCCGGCGTCGGGCGTCTCCAGCCCCGCGATGAGCCGCAGCGCCGTCGTCTTGCCGCAGCCGGACGGACCGAGCAGCGAGACGAACTCCCCCGCCCGCACCACGAGGTCGAAGCCGCGCAGCGCGCGGGTCTCGGGTCCGCCGGCCTCGGGTCCCTCGAAGCTCTTGTCCACGCCGGACAGCCGGACGAGGGGGGCGTCCATGGTCACGGCTTGCGACGCAGGTCGGCGCCGACGCCCTTGTTGACGAAGGCGAGGCTGTAGGCCCTGCGGATGTCGAGCCCAGGCTTCACCACGCCGGCCTTGACCATGCGGGCGTAGAAGCTCGCGAAGCGCGCATCCGTCATCGCGCCGATGCCGGCCGTCAGGGCGTCGCCGCTGTCGACGATTCCGTGCTCGCGCATCTTCGCCGTGGAATAGGCGATGAGCTCGTCGGTGACGTCGGGATTGGCGGCCTTGATGGCCGCGTTCCCCTTGCTCGCATCGCCGTAGAGATAGGTCGCCCAGCCGACGATGGAGGCGTCCACGAAGCGCTGCACGAGATCGGGCTGCTTCTCGACCAGGTCGCGTCGCGTCTCGATGGTGGTGGCGTAGCTGTCGAAGCCCGCATCGGCGAGGAGGAACACCCTGGGCTCGAAGCCGCCCTGCTTCCTGACCTGCAGCGGTTCGGAGGTGACGTAGCCCTGCTGGGCCGAGCGGGGATCGGCGATGAAGGGCGCGGAGGAGAAGGTGTAGGGCTTCACCTGCTCGTCGCGGAAGCCGTACTCGGCCTTGAGCCACTGGAACACGGTGGCGACGACGGGCTTGGCGAGGAACAAGGTCGCGCCCTTCAGATCCTCCAGCGTCTCGAATCCCTGGCCGGGATGGGCCATCAGGATCTGCGGCTCCTTCTGGAACATCGCGGCGACGACGAGCGTGGGAATGTCCTGCTCGACGGCGGCGAAGGCCTGGATCAGGTTGCCGCCCATGTAGAAGTCGAGCTTGCCCGTGGGAAGCAGCAGCCGGTTGTTCACCTGCGGGCCTCCCGGGACGATGGTCACGTCCAGGCCATAGCGCGCATAGGTGCCGTCCGCGGCGGCCTGATAGAAGCCGCCATGCTCGGGCTGAGCCACCCAGTTGGTGCCGAACCGGACGGCTTCGGCGGCGCCGGATGTGCCGGGTGCGACGCACGCGGCGAGCGTGAGCGCCAGGACGAGACGGCGCGAAAGCAAGGGCATGGGGGACACGGGAGCTCCGGGACAGGCTTTATCGGCAGAGACCAAGCATAATTCCACCCGATAGGGCTGAAACGACGGGGGCGGCGGGAATTGTGGCGCAGCCGACACCGTTCGGAGGGACCATATTCCATCAGCGACATGGAAGCGACATCGCCGGCGAGGCGGGACTTCAGGTTTGCTCCTGCCTCCTGCGCCTGCGGCCTGCGCGGCCGGCCGGGGGCGTCGCGCCTTGGCCCGGCGCTCGCCTGGCGGTCGCCAGATGTCGCTTGAAACCGCCTCCGGGCCGGGGTCTGCTGCCGGAACCGATGTGGAGCCCTCGATGACGTCCGATTCCTACCCCCGCGACCTGCGCGGCTATGGCCGCACCCCGCCCGACCCGCGCTGGCCGGGCGACGCCCGGATCTGCGTCCAGTTCGTGCTGAACTACGAGGAGGGCGGGGAGAACAACATCCTGCACGGCGACGCCGCCTCTGAGGCCTTCCTGTCCGAGATCGTCGGCGCGGCCCCGTGGCCCGGGCTGCGGCACTGGAACATGGAGTCGATCTACGAGTACGGCGCGCGGGCCGGCTTCTGGCGGCTGCACCGGCTCTTCACCAGCCGCAACGTGCCCGTCACGGTGTACGGCGTCGCCACCGCGCTGATGCGCTCGCCCGAGCAGACCGCGGCGATGCTGGAGGCCGGCTGGGAGATCGCCTCGCACGGCTACAAGTGGATCGAGTACAAGGAGATGCCCGAGGACGAGGAACGCCGGCACCTGCTGGAGGCGATCCGGGTCCACAGCGAGGCGACGGGCTCGCGTCCCACCGGCTGGTATCTCGGCCGCTGCTCCATGAACACGACCCGCCTCGTGATGGAGGAGGGCGGCTTCGCCTATTCGTCGGACAGCTATGCCGACGACCTGCCTTACTGGGTGGAGGGACCGAAGGGCCCGCACCTCGTCATCCCCTACACGCTCGACGCCAACGACATGCGGTTCGCCACGCCCCAGGGCTTCAACAGCGGCGAGCAGTTCTTCCAGTACCTGAAGGATAGTTTCGACGTGCTCTACCGCGAGGGCGGCGAGGGCCAGGCCAGGATGCTCAACATCGGCCTGCACTGCCGCCTGGTCGGCCGCCCGGGCCGCTCCGCCGCGCTGGAGCGCTTCGTCGACTATGTGCTGTCGCACGACAAGGTCTGGGTGACGCGCAGGATCGACATCGCCGAGCATTGGCGGAGGACGCATCCGGCGTGATCGCCGGGGACTGTGGCGGCCGCCGGCGAGCGCGGACGGGCGGCGCGGCGACTGAGCCCTTGATAGGTCAGTATGTCTGTCCTATACTTTGGGAGAAGAACGTGTCCGGTGAACGGACCCCTGCGCCTCGCTGAAGCGTTGTCACCGTGGAGGAAGACATGAGCGTTCATGGGTCCGGCGATCGAGCGGCGCTCCCCGGCCAGTCTGCGCTGCGCGACGTCTCGCTCGATGACAAGTACGACCTTGCGGCCGACCGCATCTTCCTCACGGGAACCCAGGCGATCGCCCGCCTGCTGCTGATGCAGCATGAGCGCGACCGTCGCGCCGGGCTCAACACCGCGGGCTTCGTGTCCGGCTATCGCGGCTCGCCCCTGGGCGGGCTCGACCAGCAGCTCATCAAGGCGCGCCGGCAGCTCTCCGAAGCCAACGTCGTGTTCCAGCCTGGCATCAACGAGGAACTGGCCGCGACCGCGTGCTGGGGCACCCAGCAGGCCCAGATGCGGGGCGAGGGCCGCTATGACGGCGTCTTCGCCCTCTGGTACGGCAAGGGCCCCGGCGTCGACCGGTCCGGCGACGTATTCCGCCACGCCAACATGGCCGGCACGGCGCCGCATGGCGGCGTCGTTTGCCTGATGGGCGATGACCACACGGCCGAGAGCTCTACCACCGCCCACCAGTCCGAGTTCCATTTCGTCGACGTGATGATCCCGATCCTGAACCCCGCGGGCGTTCAGGAGATCCTCGACTACGGGCTGCTCGCCTGGGGCCTCAGCCGCTATGCCGGCGTGTGGACCGCCCTCAAGTGCATGAAGGACACCGTGGAATCGACGGCCGTCGTCGACGGCTCGCTCGACCGGGTGAAGATCGTCATCCCCGACGACTTCGCCATGCCGCCCGGCGGCCTCTCGATCCGACCGCGCGACGGCATCCTCGACATGGAGGCGAGGCTGCAGGACTCCAAGCGGGACGCCATGGTCGCCTTCGTGCGCGCCAACGGGCTCAACCGCATCATCACCTCCGGCGGGCCCAGCGCGAAGGTAGGCGTCATCACCGTCGGCAAGAGCTACCTCGACGTGCGTCAGGCGCTCGACGACCTCGGCATCGACGAGGTGCGCGCCAACCAGCTGGGGCTGCGGCTCTACAAGATCGGCTGCCCCTGGCCGCTCGAGCCGCGCGGTCTGATGGACTTCGTGAAGGGCCTCGACCTCGTCATCGTCGTGGAGGAGAAGCGCTCGCTCATCGAGGTTCAGGTCCGCGAGGAGCTCTACGGCACCGCCAACCAGCCGACCTGCATCGGCAAGAAGGACGAGCACGGCGACTGGCTCTTCCCCGTGAAGGGCGCGCTCGACCCCAACGACATCGCCGTCGCGATCGGCGAGCGGCTGCTGAAGTACCACGACAGCGAGGAGCTGCGCGGACGCGTCAACCGCCTGAAGCAGGCGCAGCACACGCTCGGCGAGACGAAGGACGTCGCGACCCGCATTCCCGGCTTCTGCTCAGGCTGCCCGCACAACACATCCACGAAGGTGCCGGAGGGCATGCGCGCCTATGCCGGCATCGGCTGCCACTACATGGCGCAGTGGATGGACCGCTCGACCGACGGCTTCACCCAGATGGGCGGCGAAGGCGCCAACTGGGTCGGCGAGGCGAGCTTCTCCACCCGCAACCACGTGTTCCAGAACCTCGGCGACGGCACCTGGAACCATTCGGGCGTCCTGGCCCTGCGCTTCGCCGTCGCGAGCGGGGTCAACGTCACCTACAAGCTGCTCTTCAACGATGCCGTGGCCATGACCGGCGGCCAGCGCCACGAGGGCGGCCTCACCGTGGATGCGCTTGCCCGGCAGGCTTCGGCCGAAGGCGTAAGGCGCATCGCCCTCGTCTCCGACGAGCCGCACAAGTATCCCTCGGGGACCGCTTGGCCGCCCGGCATCACCTTCCACCACCGCGACGAGCTCGACGAGGTGCAGCGCACCTTCGCCGAGATCCCCGGCGTCACCGCCATCATCTACGACCAGACCTGCGCCGCCGAGAAGCGCCGGCGCCGCAAGCGCGGCGAGTTCCCCGATCCCGACAAGCGCGTCTTCATCAACACCCTGGTCTGCGAGGGCTGCGGCGATTGCGGCGTGCAGTCGAACTGCGTCGCCGTGCAGCCGGTCGAGACCGAGTTCGGGCGCAAGCGGCAGATCGACCAGTCGAACTGCAACAAGGACTTTTCCTGCGTGAAGGGCTTCTGCCCGTCCTTCGTGACGGTCGAGGGCGCCAAGATCCGCAAGGCGGCCCCGGCCGCCGAAGCCAGGGCGGAGGCCGGCGGGGACGACGGCTGGGGCGATCTGCCCGAGCCGGACGTGCCCGGGATCAGCAAGCCCTACGCCATCATCGTGACCGGGGTGGGCGGCACGGGCGTCGTCACCATCGGCGCACTGCTCGGCATGGCCGCGCATCTGGAGGGCAAGGGCTGCGGCATGATCGACATGGCCGGCCTGGCCCAGAAGGGCGGGGCCGTCTACAGCCACGTCAAGCTCGCGCCGCGGCCGGAAGACATCCATTCGATCCGCGTCGCGGCCGGCGAGGCGGACCTGATCCTGGGCTGCGACCTCGTCGTCACCGGGACGCGCAAGGTGCTCGCGGCGATGCAGCCGGGCGTGACGCGGGTGGTGGTCAACACCGCCGAGGTGATGCCCGGCGACTTCGCCCGCAACCCCGACTACCGGCTGCCGGCCGAACGCATCCGCCGCGCCATCGAGCAGGCAGATGGCGGGAGCGCGCTGGCCTCCTTCGTGGACGCCTCGGCCATCGCCACGGCGCTCACCGGCAACGCCATCGCGGCGAACATGTTCATGCTGGGCTACGCCTTCCAGACGGGCGGCGTGCCGCTGTCCTCCGCGGCGCTGCTGCGCGCCATCGAGCTCAATGGCGAGGCGGTGGCGATGAACAAGGCGGCCTTCGCCTGGGGCCGCCGTGCGGCGCTCGATCCCGCCCGCGTCCAGGCGCTGGTGGCGCCGCGTGCGGCCCCCACAGGCGACCGGCGGCTTTCGGAGACGCTCGACGAGACGATCGCCCGGCGAGTGGAGTTCCTCACGGCCTACCAGGACGCCGCCTATGCCGAGCGCTTCTCGCGCTGGGTCGAGCGCGCCCGCGCCGCGGAGCAGGCGGTCGCGCCCGGCAGCACGGCGCTCGCCGACGCCGTGGCCCGCACCTTGTTCAAGCTGATGGCGATCAAGGACGAGTACGAGGTCGCCCGGCTCTACACGGACGGCTCCTTCGCCAGGGCGATCGCCAGCCAGTTCGAGGGCGACATGAAGCTCACGATCCATCTCGCGCCGCCCATTCTCGCCAGGCACGACGCGCAGGGTCGACCGGCCAAGACAGCCTTCGGGCCGTGGATGCTGAAGGCCATGGGCATGCTGGCCAGGTTCAAGGGTCTGCGGGGAACGATCCTCGACGTCTTCGGCCGCACCGAGGAGCGCCGCTGGGAGCGGACGCTGCTCGCCGACTACGAGGCGTTGCTGGAGGAGGTGCTCGGCAAGCTCACGGCCGGCCGGGACGGCGAGGCGGCCGAGCTCCTCGCCGCCCGTGGCAAGATCCGCGGCTATGGCCACGTGAAGCAGGCCTCGGCGCAGAAGGCGCTGGCGGAGGAGGCCGCCTTGCTCGCGCGGTTCCGCCAGCCGGCCACCCGTCCGGCTCTGGCGGCGGAATGACTCCCGGGGAGGCCTGCCCATGACCGACGACAGCCCCAAGCCGCTCCTGGCTCTGCGCGCCGGGGAGGCGCCGCTGCGCACGAAGCCTTCCAACTATCCCGAGCCCTTCTTCAGCCGCATGGGGCGGCGGGAGAAGCGCCCGCTTGGAGACCTGTTCGGCCTGCGCAATTTCGGCGTCAATTTGACGCGGCTCGCGCCCGGCGGCGAGTCCGCCCTGCTGCATCGCCACAGCCGGCAGGACGAGTTCATCTATATCCTCCAGGGCGAGCCCACTTTGGTCACCGATGTCGGCGAAGTCCGGCTTTCGCCGGGGATGTGCGCGGGCTTCCCCGCGCGCGGAGTGGCGCACCAGCTGGTCAACCGCTCGGGCGAGGACGTCGTCTATCTCGAAATCGGCGACCGGACGGCCGGCGACGAGGGGACCTACCCTGCCGACGACCTCAAGGCGGAACTCGGCGCCGACGGCAAGTGGGTCTTCACCCACAAGGACGGCCGCCCCTATTGACGGCAGCGCCGACGCTCCGCCTCCCGTATCGCCGTATAGCTACAGGTGAATTCCTGCACCGAATTGGCATTCCGTCCGCTTTCGACCTCGCGTTTTTGCACGAAGGTCTGACTTGTCTTCCCTCCTTGAGGGGATAACCTCAAAAGCCTGAGACGGCGGACGAGACGGGGAAAAGCCCGCGAAGTCCTCCGCATCGGGCCGGCGGGCAGTCAGATGTGGCTGCGACCGGCGTGGGAGGAGGTACAAGGTGCAGGCCACGACGGCGTCGGCCCCCGCGGAGCCGTGGGGACGCCCCCCTGAGGATACGTTCGCGAAGCTCCTGCTGCGCAACGCGCGGGTGCGGGGCCATCGTCCCGCCTTCCGCCACAAGGACCTCGGCATCTGGCAGACCTGGACCTGGGCGCAGGTCGGCGAGACCGTGCGCGCCTATGCCGCCTCCCTGCGGGACCTAGGGCTCGGGCACGGCGACACGATCGCCATCGTCGGGGCCAACCGGCCAAAGCTCTACTGGTCGATCATGGCCGCGCAAGCGCTGGGCGCGATCCCCGTCCCCGTCTATGCCGACGCGGTGGCGGATGAGATGGCCTATGTGCTCGAGCATGCCGGCGTGAAGCTCGCCGCCGTGCAGGACCAGGAGCAGGTCGACAAGCTGCTCTCGATCTCCGACCGCCTGCCCAGGCTCGAGCGCATCCTGTATGACTGGGGCCGGGGCCTGCGAGACTACGACCATGCGCGGCTCGATTCGATCAGCTCGCTGATCGACCGTGGCAAGGACCTTCTCGCCACCAACCCACGCATCGCCAAGGAGATCGACGACAGGATCGCCGCCGGAAAGGGCAGCGACATCTCGATCATCCTCTACACCTCCGGCACCACCGGCCGCTCCAAGGGCGTGATGCTCTCGGCGGAGCGCTGCATCGCCGCCGCGAGCGACACCGTCGCGCTCGACAGGTTGACCGACCGCGAGGAAGTGCTGGCCTATCTGCCGCTTGCCTGGGTCGGCGACCACTACATGAACTACGCCCAGGGGCTGGTGGCGGGATTCTGCATCTCCTGCCCGGAAAGCGCCGACACGGCGCAGGCGGACCTCAAGGAGATCGGACCCACCTTCTACTTCGCCCCGCCCCGCGTCTTCGAGAGCCTGCTGACGCGCGTGATGATCCGCATGGAGGACGCGGGCTGGCTCAAGCGCAGGATGTTCCACACTTTCATCGACGTGGCGAAACGCTATGGCGAGGACATCCTCAACGGCCGGCCGGTGCCGGCCTCCGGCCGCCTCCTCTACGGGCTGGGCCGGCTGCTCGTCTACGAGCCCCTGAAGAACGTGCTGGGCTTCTCGCGCGTCAGGGTCGGCTACACGGCGGGAGAGGCGATCGGGCCGGAACTCTTCTCCTTCTACCGCTCGCTCGGGCTCAACCTGAAGCAGCTCTACGGGCAGACGGAGGCCTTCCTCTACGTCACCGTCCAGCCCGACGGCGAGATCCGCGCAGACACGGTCGGCCCGCTGGCGCCGCATGTGGAGGTGCGCATCAGCGAGAGCGGCGAGGTGCTCTTCAAATCGCCGGGCATGTTCGTGGGCTATTTCAAGGACCCGGAGCGCACGGCCGAGACGCTGACGCCGGACGGCTTCGTGAAGACCGGAGACGCCGGCTTCTTCGAGCCCGGCTCCAGCCACCTCAAGATCATCGACCGCGCCAAGGACGTCGGCCGGCTCTCGAACGGCGGGCTGTTCCCGCCCAAGTACATTGAAAACAAGCTGAAGTTTTTCCCCAACATCAAGGAGGCCGTGTGCTTTGGCGACGGCCGTGGCTTTGCGACGGCCTTCATCAACATCGACCTGACGGCGGTGGGCAACTGGGCGGAGCGCAACAACGTGGTCTACGCCTCCTACCAGGAACTCGCCGGCAACCCGCAGGTCTACGACATGATCGCGGCGCACGTGGACGAGGTGAACCGCTCGCTGGCTTCCGAGCCGCGCATGGGCGACGCGCAGGTCCGTCGTTTCCTGATCCTGCCCAAGGAACTCGACGCCGACGACGGCGAGCTCACCCGCACCCAGAAGGTGCGGCGCGGCTTCATCGCCGAGCGGTACGAGCCCTTCATCACCGCGCTCTATGACGGGTCGGACCACGGCGACATCCGCATCGAGGTCACTTTCGAGGACGGCCGCAAGGGCGTGATCGCGGGCCGGGTCGCCATCCGCGACCTCAAGCCCCATCCCGTCTCCGCGTCGGCCGAGCCGGCGGACAGCCTCGGAAAGGCCGCGGCATGAGGGCGCCCGGCGGCAGCGACGGCGTGAAGGCCGGCGACACCCTGCTCGCCGTCGAGCAGGTCTCCCTCGCCTTCGGCGGCGTGAAGGCCATCACCGACGTCTCCTTCGACATCCGCAAGGGCGAGATCCGCGCCATCATTGGCCCCAATGGCGCAGGCAAGACGTCGATGCTGAACGTCATCAACGGCTTCTACCACCCGCAGGAGGGTCGCATCACCTTCAAGGGCGAGACGCGCCAGCGCATGCGGCCCCACGTGGCGGCCTCGCAGGGCATCGCCCGCACCTTCCAGAACGTCGCGCTTTTCAAGGGCATGAGCACGCTCGACAATATCATGGCGGGCCGCACGCTGAAGATGCATCGCTCCTTCTTCTGGCAGCTCTTCCGCTACGGCCCAGCCATGCAGGAGGAGATCGAGCATCGTCGCTTCGTCGAGCAGATCATCGACTTCCTGGAGATCCAGGCCATCCGCAAGGTCCCGGTGGGCAAGCTGCCCTACGGACTGCAGAAGCGCGTCGAACTCGGCCGTGCGCTTGCCATGGAGCCCGACCTGCTTCTGCTCGACGAGCCGATGGCCGGCATGAACCTCGAGGAGAAGGAGGACATGTCGCGCTTCATCGTCGACGTGAACAACCAGTACGGCACGACGATCGCGCTGATCGAGCACGACATGGGCGTCGTGATGGACCTGTCCGACCGCGTGGTCGTCCTCGAATATGGCCGCAAGATCGCCGACGGCACGCCCGACGAGGTGAAGAGCGATCCCAAGGTCATCGACGCCTATCTCGGCGTGGCGCATTGAGGGGGAGAGGGTGACAGAGTTTCCGCACCATCATCGTTCCTGCAAGACGCGCTGCGATGAAGCCGTCCCGGCGCCGGGGGGCCGGCTGGACGGCCTCGCTTCGCCCGCAGGGACGAGGCGCGGCCTGGCGGCGTCGCGGGACCTCTCCCGATGAACCCGCTCTATGCCGTCTTCATCGATCCCTTCGTCCAGATGGGCATGGCGCCCGACCTGCTGGTTCAGACCGTGTGGGAGGGACTCGTCTCCGGCGTCCTCTACTCGCTGATCGCGCTAGGCTTCGTGCTGATCTTCAAGGCGTCCGGCGTGTTCAACTTCGCGCAGGGCATCATGGTCGTCTTCGCGGCGCTGACGCTGGTCGGCTTCCACGAGATGGGGGTGCCGGCCTGGCTGGCTCTGCTGCTGGCCGTCGGCGTCATGTTCGTTCTCGCGGTGGTGGTGGAACGGGCCGTGCTGCGGCCGCTGGTGAACCAGCCGGACATCATCCTGTTCATGGCGACGTTCGGCATCACCTACGTGCTCATCGGGCTCGGCGAACTCATTTTCGGGGGCAATCCCAAGCAGATGATCGCCGACCAGCTCTACCTGCCGCGCGGCGCCATCGACCTCAACATCCTCGGCGGTTTCGTCTCGCTGCAGAAGATCGACATCGCCGCCGCCATCATCGCCGCGCTGATGATCGCGGTGCTCGCCTTCTTCTTCCAGAAGACGCGCATCGGGCGGGCCCTGCGCGCCGTGGCCGACAGCCACAAGGCTGCGCTCTCGGTCGGCATCTCGCTCAACCAGATCTGGGTCATCGTCTGGTTCACGGCGGGCATCGTCGCGCTCGTCACGGGCATCATGTGGGGCGCGCGGTCGGACGTCTCCTTCGCCCTGCAGACGGTCTCGCTGAAGGCCCTTCCGGTGCTCATCCTCGGCGGCTTCACCTCCGTGCCGGGCGCGGTGGTGGGCGGGCTCATCATCGGCATCGGCGAAAAGCTCGGCGAATTCTACTGGGGCCCGCTGGTGGGCGGGGGCATCGAGAGCTGGCTCGCCTATTTCATCGCGCTGGCCTTCCTGCTGTTCAGGCCGCAGGGCCTGTTCGGCGAGAAGATCATCGAGCGGATCTGAGGGGGAGGGCGGGCACGTGTTCTACCGCGAGGCCGGACAGTTCAAGACGAGCTATCTCGCGGACAACGCGATCTTCCCGATCCTGCAGGACCGGATCGGGCTCCTCGCCATCCTGCTCGTCGCGGGAGGCCTGATCCCGTACGCCGGCAGCGAGTTCATGCTGTCGAGCGTCATGATCCCCTTCCTGGTCTTCACCCTGGCCGCGATCGGACTCAACCTGCTCACCGGCTACACCGGCCTTTTGTCGCTGGGCACCGGGGCCTTCATGGGCGTCGGGGCCTACGCCTGCTACAAGCTGACCACGCTCTTCCCGGACGTGAACATCATCGTCTGGATCCTCGCCTCGGGCTTCGTCGCCGCGCTCGTGGGCGTGGTGTTCGGCCTGCCGAGCCTGCGCATCAAGGGCTTCTACCTGGCCGTGGCGACGCTGGCCGCGCAGTTCTTCCTGCAATGGTGCTTCGTGCGCATCCCCTGGCTGTACAATTACAACGCCTCCGGCGCGATCGAGGTGCCGCAGCGCCTCCTGTTCGGCGTCCCCATCACGGGGCCGAACGCCACGCCGGTGACGCGCTACTACGTGCTGCTCGGCCTCGTCGTGCTGCTCACATGGTTCGCCTCGAACCTCGTCCACGGGCGCGTGGGGCGGGCCTGGATGGCGGTGCGCGACATGGACATTGCGGCCGAACTCATGGGCATCAAGCTGCTCGACACCAAGCTCCTCGCCTTTGCCGTCTCGTCCTTCTACTGCGGGGTGGCGGGCGCGGCGATGATGTTCCTGTGGTACGGCGGCGGCGAAGCCAATGATGCCTTCAACATCAACCAGAGCTTCACCGTCCTCTTCATGGTGATCATCGGCGGGCTGGGCAGCCTCATCGGCTCCTTCTTCGGCGCCGCCTTCATCTCCATGCTGCCGACGGTGCTGAAGTTCGGCCTGCCTGCGATCGGCATCCCGCTCGCGGGCGCCACGGCCGAGCACCTGACCTTCCTCACGGTGGGTCTTCTGATCATTGTCTTCCTGATCGCCGAACCGCACGGGCTTGCGCGGCTCTGGCAGATCGGGAAGCAGAAGCTGCGCATGTGGCCGTTCCCCTACTAGGTGGGCGGCCGGGACTTGCGGCGGGGCCTTCGCCCCGTCCGCCAAACCAGGACCGGGGCGAAGCCCCGCCAGTCGGGAGGACGACGATGACGAAGCGAATGCTCACCCTGGGGACGCTGGGCGCGGTGCTGGCCGCCGGCCTCGCCGCCTCGCCGCTGCCGGCCGCGGCCGAGGACCAGATCTACGTGCCGCTGCTCACCTACCGCACCGGGCCTTTCGCGGGCTCGGGCACGCCGATCGCGGACGGCATGGCGGACTACCTGCGCATGCTCAACGAGCGCGATGGCGGCGTCGGCGGGGTCAAGCTCCTCGTGGAGGAATGCGAGACCGGCTACGACACCAAGAAGGGCGTCGAGTGCTACGAGTCCACCAAGGGCAAGGGCGCGGTGATGTACAACCCGTACTCGACCGGCATCACCCTGCAGGTGATCCCCAAGGCCGCGGTGGACAAGATCCCGATCCTGTCCATGTCCTACGGCCTCTCGGCCGCGGCTGACGGCAACATCTTCCCCTGGGTGTTCAACCCGCCCGCGACCTACTGGGACGGCGCCTCCGTCTTCATCCAGCACGCCGCGGCCGTGGAGGGCGGCTTCGACAAGCTGAAGGGCAAGACGATCGGCCTCATCCACCTCGACGCGCCATACGGCAAGGAGCCGATCCCGGTGCTCGAGAAGCTGGCCCAGACCTACGGCTTCACCCTGAAGCTCTATCCCATCGCCGCGCAGGACATGCAGAACCAGGGCTCGACCTGGCTCAACATCCGCCGCGACCGGCCGGCCTGGCTCTATCTCCAGGGCTGGGGTGCCATGAACCCGACCGCCGTCAAGGAGGCCGTCAAGAACGGCTTCCCGATGGACCGCATGGTCGGCGTCTGGTTCGCCGGCGGCGACGATGACGCGCGCGGCGGCGGCGACGGCAGCAAGGGTTACAAGGCGCTGAACTACCACCAGGCCGGTGCGAACTTCCCCGTCATCCAGGACATCCAGAAGCACGTGGTGGACAAGGGCCTCAGCAAGGCGCCCAAGGACAAGGTGGGCGAGAGCCTCTACAATCGCGGCGTCTACAACTCGATGCTGATCGCCGAGGCCATCGGCAATGCCCAGAAGATCACGGGCAAGAAGGTCGTCACCGCCGAGGACGTGCGCCGCGGGCTCGAGGCGCTGAACATCACCGACGCGCGCCTGAAGGAGATCGGCATGGAGGGCTTCGCCTCTCCTCTGAAGCTCTCCTGCGCCGACCACTCGGGCGGCAACCAGGTCTTCGTGCACCAGTGGGACGGCACCAAGTGGGTCAAGGCGTCCGACTGGATCAGCCCGCAGCGCGACGTGGTCCGTCCCATGCTCGAGGCTGCCGCCGCCGACTACGCGAAGTCGAATACCGGCTGGCCGCAGCGCACGGAAGCCTGCGAGAAGGGCTCGTAGGGGCATCGTCGGAGCGCGGGCCTCCCGGCCCGCGCTGCCATGCTTCGCGTCGTTGCGAGGACCACGACGGCGCGGCACTCCAGATCAGACCGGGCGGAGGACTGGATCGCTTCGTCTTCGGCTCGCAATGACGACCCTGGACCAAGGGCGGATCAGTGGACATGAGCGCATCCCCGGCCCCCGAGCCGTCTGTCGACACCATCCTCTCGGTGAACAACATCGAGGTGATCTACGACCATGTCGTGCTGGTGCTGAAGGGCGTCTCGCTCACGGTGCCGCGCAGCGGGATCGTGGCGATCCTGGGCGCGAACGGCGCGGGCAAGACGACGACGCTCAAGGCCATCTCGAACCTGCTGCGCGCCGAGCGCGGCGAGGTGACGAAGGGCTCGATCGTCTTCGACGGGCACCGGGTGGACAAGCTCTCGCCCAACGAGCTCGTGCGCCGCGGCTGCATCCAGGTGATGGAGGGACGCCATTGCTTCGGCCATCTCACCATCGAGGAAAACCTGCTCACCGGCGCCTTCACGCGCCGCGACGGCGGGGCGGCGATCCGCCGCGACATGGAGATGATCTACGACCTCTTCCCGCGGCTGAGGCAGCGCAAGGCTTCCATGGCCGGCTACACGTCAGGCGGCGAGCAGCAGATGTGCGCCATCGGCCGGGCCATGATGTCACGGCCCAAGATGATCCTGCTCGACGAGCCCTCGATGGGCCTCGCGCCTCAGGTGGTGGAGGAGATCTTCGAGATCGTGCGCCGGCTGAATCAGCAGGAGGGCGTCTCCTTCCTACTAGCCGAGCAGAACACGAACATCGCCCTGCGCTATGCCACCTACGGCTACATCCTGGAGACGGGACGCGTGGTCATGGACGGCGAGGCCAAGGCGCTCCGCGAGAACGAGGACGTCAAGGAGTTCTATCTCGGCGTCGCCGGCGCCGACCGCAAGAGCTTTCGCGAGGTGAAGAGCTACAAGCGCCGCAAGCGCTGGCTGGCGTGAGGACGGCTGAGTTGCACATGAGCGAGCACTACGACGCCCTCGAGACGCGCTCCGCCGACGCCCGCGACACCGATATCGCGTCCAGGCTACCGGGGACCGTCGCCGCCGCGCTGGATTCACCGGCCTGGAAAGCGCATCTGGGCGAGGTCGATCCCGCCGCTGTCACCTCCCGCGCCGCGCTGGCGAAGCTCCCGGTCCTGCGCAAGTCCGACCTGCCCGGCCGCCACAGGGCCGAGCCGCCTTTCGGCGGCCTCTCCCACCGGCCGCTCGGCGGCTTCGCACGGCTCTTCACCTCGCCGGGGCCGATCTTCGAGCCGGAGACGCCGGGTTCCGACCCGTGGCGCTGCGCCCGGGCGCTCTTCGCCGCCGGCGTCAGGCGCGGTGACGTGGTGCTGAACACGTTCTCATACCACCTCACGCCGGGCGGCTTCATCCTGGACAGCGGAGCGCGGGCGCTGGACTGCGCGGTGATCCCCGCGGGACCGGGCAACACGGAGACGCAGCTCGAGCTCATCGCCCAGTTCCAGCCCGCCGCCTATACCGGCACGCCGGACTTCCTGAAGATCCTGCTCGACGCCGCCGACAAGGCCGGACGGCCGGCGACCTCGCTGCGCAAGGCACTGGTCTCCGGCGCCGCGTTCCCGGCGTCCCTGCGCGACGAGCTCACGGGGCGCGGCGTCAACGCCTACCAAACCTATGCCACGGCCGACCTCGGCGTCGCCGCCTACGAGACGCCGGCCCGCGAAGGGCTGATCGTCAACGAGGACGTCATCCTGGAGATCGTCCGCCCGGGCACGGGCGACCCCGTGGCCGACGGCGAGGTGGGAGAGGTGGTGGTGACCTCCCTCAACCCCGCCCACCCGCTGATCCGCCTCGCCCTGGGTGATCTCTCGGCCGTGCTGCCGGGCGTCTCCCCCTGCGGACGGACGAACATGCGGATCCGGGGCTGGATGGGCCGCGCCGATCAGACCGCCAAGGTCAAGGGCATGTTCGTCCGCCCCGAACAACTCGCCGAGGTGGCGCGGCGCCATCCCGAGGTGGCCCGCCTGCGCCTTCTCGTCACGCGAGACAACGAACAGGACGTGATGACGCTGCAGGCGGAGAGCACGGCCTGCAGCGACACTTTCGTGGCGGCCCTGGGCGAGACGCTGCAGGCCGTCACCAAGCTCCGGGGACGCATCGCCCTCGTCCCGCCCGGCAGCCTGCCCAATGACGGCAAAGTCATCGTCGACGAGCGGCCGGCGGGGTAGGGGGTCGCTCACCCTCGCCCAGCTTGAGGTGAGGGCCAGGCGGACCCCCAAGCTCCTCGGCTTCCACGGAAGCACGGCAGGCTTTCGTTGTCCTCGGGGTCGCCTGCCTTTCGCGACATCCTGTTTCCGCCTTGTCGCGGAAAGCTTCAGGCCGCGGCTACCGCGAACCCGTGGTCGTTGGCGACCAGCATGCCCGCCACGAGCACGGCGAGGTCCGGGCGGGGCTCGGCCTCGCCGGTCGGGCTGACGAGGCCGCGCGCCGCGGCGAGGGCGCCGGGCACGAGCTCCAGGCCCAGGAACCGCTCACGCTCCACCGGACCGGGCAGCCAGAGCCCCTCGGTCAGCGCGGTGGAGAAGCCGAAGCGCCGGTAGTAGGGCGCGTCGCCGACGAGCAGGACCGCCCGGTGACCCGCCGCGGACGCCTTCCCGAGCGCGGCCTGCATCAGGCGCGCGCCGAGGCCTGCCCCGCGATGCTGCGCGGCGACGGCCAGCGGGCCGAGCACGAGCGCGCGGCGGCCGGGACCGGCGGCGACGTGCCAGAGCCGGACCGTTCCGACGACGGTGCCCGACGCGTCGACGGCCGACAGCGCGATCGCCGGAAGGCGGCCCTCGCGCAGGCGCTCGCAGGTCTTCTGCCGGCGCGCGGGGCCGAAGGCGGCGTCGAGCAGCGCCTCGCGCTGGCCGACGTCGCGCGGCAACTCCGCGCGGACGTGGATCGCCTCGCGGGCGTCGTCGGCCAGCAGGGTCTCGGGATTCACATGAAGGGTCATGGCCGTGCTCCTTCCCCGGGCGGCTTCGCCGCGCCGGTTCGAACTCGCGAAGGGTTCTGGAAAGCCGGGCCCGGGATCGCAGGTCGATCGCCGGCCCCAGGACGCGGGCGCGGGGATGTGCGCGCCGGGACGCGCGAGGCTTCCGCCTCGCCCGTCCACCATCCGCCTCGCGGCGGGAGCGACGGACCGGGCGTCGCCGCCCGGCCGCCGGCTCAGATCACGTAGGATCGGAGCGGGGGAAAGCCGTTGAACGCCACCGCCGAATAGGTGGTGGTGTAGGCTCCCGCACCCTCGATCAGCACCTTGTCGCCGATCGAGAGGCTCACCGGGAGCAGGTACGGCTCCTTCTCGTACATCACGTCGGCGCTATCGCAGGTCGGGCCGGCGAGCACGCAGGGCGCCATCTGGTCGCCGTCGCGCGTCGTGCGGATCGGGTAGCGGATCGACTCGTCCATCGTCTCGGCGAGGCCGCCGAACTTGCCGATGTCCAGGTAGACCCAGCGCACCTCGTCGTCCTGCGACTTCTTCGAGACGAGGACGACCTCGGCCTCGATGACGCCGGCATTGCCCACCATGCCGCGGCCCGGCTCGATGATCGTCTCGGGCAGACGGTTGCCGAAGTGACGGCACAGCGCGCGGAAGATGGATTCGCCGTAGCTCTCCACCTGCGGCACGGCCTTCAGGTACTTCGTCGGGAAACCGCCGCCCAGATTGACCATCGACAGCCCGATGCCGCGCTCGGCGCACTCGCGGAAGATCGCGGAGGCCGAGGCGAGCGCCTGGTCCCACGCGTTCACGTTGCGCTGCTGCGACCCCACGTGGAAGGACACGCCGTAGGCCTCGAGACCGAGGCGGTGGGCATGCTCCAGCACGCCGGTGGCCATCTCGGGCACGCAGCCGAACTTGCGCGACAGGGGCCATTCGGCGCCCGCCCCATCGCAGAGGATGCGGCAGAACACCTTGGCGCCCTGGGCGACGCGGGCGATCTTCTCCACCTCGGCCTCGCAATCGACCGCGAAGAGGCGCACGCCGAGCTGGAAGGCCCGGGCGATGTCACGCTCCTTCTTGATCGTGTTGCCGAAGGAGATGCGCTCCGCCGTGGCGCCGGCCGCAAGCACCATCTCGATCTCCTGGACCGAGGCGGTGTCGAAGCAGGATCCCAGCGAGGCGAGCAGGCGCAGCACCTCGGGAGCGGGATTCGCCTTCACGGCGTAGAAGACGCGCGTGTCGGGAAGCGCCCGGGCGAAGGCGTGGTAGTTGTCGCGCACGACATCCAGGTCGAGCACCATGCAGGGCCCGTCGTCGCGTCGCGTGCGAAGGAACTCGCGGATGCGTGCGGTCATGGCACGATCTCCCCAAGGTCGAGCGATCCGCCGCTGCGCGGTCGGATCCCACAGGTTGAGCCACGGGCGACGGTCCCACGGCACAGCGCTTTGGAGACGCCGATGCCGGGTGAGATCACCCGATGATGCTGCCTTGGATTGGATGGGGAGACCCCGTCCGCACGCCTGGCAAGAAGGACAAGCCTCTTCGGTGACTCCGCCTTTGGAGGGCAGAGAGAGACCAAAAAAGCCCGCTCCGTCGTTGCTTTAAGTCGCGTCCCCTGGGGAGAGCAGGGTTCGCCGGTTTCGCCTCCGGCTGCTGGTCAGGGTTCGGAACGCGGCATTGGCGCCGGGATCATCGCCCGTGGGGTTCCCACCCCATGAGTCCCGATCCTGTCCCGGGCGGCTGTCCGGCCTCTTGTCCGGATGCCCACCGACCAGCACGCGACCACAGGCACGTGCGAAATTGGGCAGGCGATACATAGGGACATCCGCACCGGGGTTCAATAGTTTTTTTCCCAACGGTGAGGCGGCATCCGGAGAGCGTGAATTCTTCGTGCATCCGCTTGAGGTTTCAGGCAAAACGCGGACGTTCGCCGGGCTCTCGCCGCAGCCTCGACATGCCTATGCCGTGATGCCTCCTTAACCCCCCGCCCGCCCCCGTCCGTCCGCTTGCCCTACCCGACCGGAATCACCGATGCCGACCACCCGCAGAGACTTCGTCCGCCACCTCGGCGCCCTCGGGGCCGCCCTGCTCGCGACAAGGGAGGCCTCCGCCCAGAACAGCGCCACGCCGGCCCCGGCCGCCGCGCCGGCGCAGCCCCGCTTCGGCTATGACGACGTCGTGCGCCGCGCCCGGGACCTGGCCGGCGTCCCCTACGACTCGACGGTGCCGGCGCTGCCCGAGCAACTCGCCAAGCTCGATTTCGACGGCTACCGCGACATCCGCTTCCGCGCCGACAAGGCGCTGCTTGGCGGCAATGGCGGGCCCTTCCGGATGCAGATGTTCCACCCGGGGTTCCTGTTCACCCGCCCCG
The DNA here is from genome assembly GCA_046349155.1 of Alsobacter sp. Taxonomy (GTDB): domain Bacteria; phylum Pseudomonadota; class Alphaproteobacteria; order Rhizobiales; family Beijerinckiaceae; genus Alsobacter. The sequence continues at coordinate 253,901 of JAXMCW010000001.1, forward strand.
TGGTGGTCAACGTCATCCGCGACGGCATCCCCGCGCCGGTCCCCTATTCGGCCTCGCTGTTCGACTACGGGAAGAACAAGTTCGATCGGCAGTTGCCGGTCAATCTCGGCTTCGCCGGCTTCCGCCTGCACTATCCGCTCAACGATCCCAAGGTGCAGGACGAGCTGATCTCCTTCATCGGCGCGAGCTACTTCCGCTTTCTGGGACGGCACCAGCGCTACGGTCTCTCGGCCCGCGGCATCGCCATCGGCGTGGGGGACCAGGAGGAGTTCCCGGCTTTCAAGGAATTCTGGATCGAGCAGCCCGCCCAGGACGCCGACCGAGCGGTCGTCTACGCCCTGCTCGACGGTCCCTCGCTGACCGGTGCCTACCAGTTCTTCGTCTATCCTTCGGCCCAGACCGTCGTCGACGTGACGATGACGATCTTCCCGCGCAAGCCCGTGCAGCGCATCGGCATCGCGCCGCTCACCTCGATGTTCTTCGTGGGCGAGAACGACCGCCGCTTCAACGGCGACTTCAGGCCGGAACTGCACGACAGCGACGGCCTGCTCATGCATACCGGCGCAGGCGAGTGGATCTGGCGCCCGTTGCGCAACCCCGCCGAGATCAGCTTCTCCGCCTTCCTCGACAACAACCCGCGTGGCTTCGGCCTGATGCAGCGCGACCGCACCTTCGAGCACTACCAGGACCTCGACCTCGCCTACGAAATGCGCCCGAGCTACTGGGTGGAGCCGCGCGGCGAATGGGGCGAGGGGCGCATCGAACTCGTCGAAATCCCGACGGGCGACGAGAGCAACGACAACATCGTCGCCTACTGGACGCCCAAGGCGACGCCCGAGCCCGGGCAGACCCTCGTGTGGGGCTACCGCATCCTCGCCGTGACCGAGGACTTCGCCCTGCATCCCGGCGGCGTGGCGCACAATACGTGGCAGACGGCCTCCAAGGCGCTCGGCTCGCCGGAGCCGGCCGCGCCGGGAACCCGCCGCTTCATCATCGATTTCGACGGCGGGGATCTCGCCTATTTCCTGGGCGACCCCGACAAGGTTCAGATCGTGCCCTCCGTCTCCAATGGCCGCATCGTCCGTACCTGGCTGGTGCCGAACCCCAAGACCGAAGGCTTCCGAGCCGGCATCGACATCGCGCTCGACAAGGGCCAGTCGGCCGACGTGCGCGCCTTCCTGCGCTCGGGCAACCGCGCGCTGACGGAAACCTGGACCTTCCCCTGGAAGGCCGAGTAAGCGGGGCCGCCCCGCAAGGAGAACAGGATGCCCAGGGCCCGCGCCGCCATCATTCCCGTGACGCCGTTCCAGCAGAATTGCTCGCTCGTCTGGGACGACGACACGAAGGTCGGCGCGGTCGTGGACCCCGGCGGCGATCTCCAGATCATCCGGGACGCCATCGCGCAGGTCGGCATCACCGTCGAGAAGATCCTGCTCACGCACGGGCACATCGACCATGCCGGCGGGGCTGACGAGTTGCGCGCGGCGCTGAAGGTCCCGATCGAAGGGCCGCACCTCGCCGACAAGCCGCTTCTCGACGTCCTCGACAAGCAGGGGCTGAAGTACGGCATACTCGACGCGCGCGCGGTGACCCCCGACCGCTGGCTGGCCGAGGAGGACGAGGTCACCGTCGGGGGGCTCTCGTTCAAGATCCTGCACTGCCCCGGCCATTCGCCGGGCAGCGTCGTGTTCTTCAACGAGGCCGATCGCTTCTGCCTGATGGGCGACGTGCTCTTCCAGGGCTCGATCGGCCGCACCGACCTGCCGGGCGGAGACCATGCGGCCCTGATCCACGCGATCAAGACCAAGCTCTTCCCCCTCGGCGACGACGTCGCCTTCATCCCCGGCCATGGCGGGACCTCGACCATCGGCGCGGAGCGGCAGAGCAACCCGTTCCTGGTGTGAGCGCGCGTCCCTCTTCATCGCGCGAAGCGAGGCAATCGGGCGCCGGGACCGGGGAGGCCTGATTTCTTGGCAGCCTCGCGCCTCGCCATGACGATCCCATGGTCTTGACGTCGCCCGCCCCCGCTGCTTAAGGGGCGACCGTCACACCCACGTCATCCTCGCTTGGCACGCCGCCTGCTGGTGGCGCCCACGTCCGTCCTCGGGCCCTGGCAGGCCCGCCTACGTCAGGAGAACGCCTCATGGCCGAGCATCCCGTCTACGGGCGCATCGATGGCCCCATCGTCATGATCGGCTTCGGCTCGATCGGCCGGGGCACGCTTCCTCTCATCGAGCGGCACTTCGCGTTCGACCGCGCCAAGCTGACGGTGATCGACCCCGAGGACTCCGACCGTGCGCTGCTCGACCAGCGCGGCGTGTCCTTCATCCACCAGGCCGTGACGCGCGACAACTACAAGCACCTGCTTGGCCCGCTGCTCACGGCCGGTCCCGGCCAGGGGTTCTGCGTCAACCTGTCCGTCGACACGTCCTCGCTCGACATCATGGAGTTTTGCCGCGAGATCGGCGCGCTCTACATCGACACGGTGGTAGAGCCCTGGGCGGGCTTCTATTTCGACAAGTCCAAGGGCCCGGAATCGCGCTCGAACTACGCCCTGCGGGAAACGGTGCTCGCGGCGCGCCGCCGCAACCCCGGCGGCACCACGGCCGTCTCCTGCTGCGGCGCCAATCCCGGCATGGTGTCTTGGTTCGTCAAGCAGGCTCTGTTGAACCTCAAGGCCGATATCGGCGTGGCCGGGGACGAGCCCACGACACGCGGCGGCTGGGCGGCGCTTGCCCAGACGCTCGGCATCAAGGGCATCCATATCGCCGAGCGCGACACGCAGCGCGCCAAGGCGCCGAAGCCGCGCCAGGTCTTCGTCAACACCTGGTCGGTCGAGGGCTTCGTGTCCGAGGGCCTGCAGCCCGCGGAACTCGGCTGGGGCACCCACGAGCGCTGGATGCCGGAGAACGGCCGCACCCACGCGACGGGCTGCGGCGCGGCCATCTACTTGCTCCAGCCGGGCGCCAATACGCGGGTGCGCTCCTGGACGCCCACGGCGCAGGCGCAGTACGGCTTCCTCGTCACCCACAACGAGTCGATCTCGATCGCCGACTACCTCACCGTGCGCGACGCCTCCGGCGCGGCGGTGTACCGGCCGACCTGCCACTACGCCTACCATCCCTGCGACGACGCCGTGCTCTCGTTGCACGAGATGTTCGGGCAGGAGGGCGTGCGCCAGCCCGACTGGCACATCCTCGACGAGAACGAGATCGTGGACGGCGTCGACGAACTCGGCGTGCTGCTCTACGGCCATGCCAGGAACGCCTATTGGTACGGCTCCCAGCTCTCCATCGAGGAGACCCGGATGATCGCGCCCTACCAGAACGCGACGGGCCTGCAGGTGACCTCCGCCGTGCTTGCCGGCATGGTCTGGGCGCTGGAGAACCCGAAGGCCGGCATCGTGGAAGCCGACGACATGGAATTCCGCCGCTGCCTCGAGGTGCAGACGCCCTACCTGGGGCCGGTCGTGGGGGTCTATTCCGACTGGACGCCGCTCGCCAACCGGCCAGGCCTGTTCCCCGAGGACATCGACACGTCGGACCCCTGGCAGTTCCGCAACGTGCTCGTGCGCTGAAAGGAAAGCGCGAGCCGCCGGCCCGCGCTCCACGTCAGGCCCGCACGCGGACCTTCTCCGAACCTCGGCGGAACAGCTTGCGGAAGGGCAGCGCGACCAGGCGCAGCAGTCCGTAGCTCGCCAGGAAGCCGAGGCCTGCCACGGCCGCCCCCTCGCCCGTGGTCGGAATCGCCGGCTCGAAATCCTCCAGGGCGCGGCGGGCGACCTGGGGGTCGGGGTCCTCGGCGAGCGCCAGGATGCGCCCGAGCGGTCCCGCCTCCTGCATGGCCCGACGCTGGCGATCCAGCCGGTCGAGCCGCTCCACGGAGCCGGCCATGGCTGCCCCACGCTTCTGCGCGACGGGGTCCGCGTTCCCCTTCAGCCTGTCGATGGCGGTGGTGCGGTCCAGTCCCAGACCGGTGGCGTCCGTGTCGAACTGGCGGACCATGGCGGCGAGTTCGTCGATCGCCCCGCCGAGCCGCTGGCGATATTGCTGGGCATATTCGGGGGCCTGGGACGCCGCCGCGGCGCCCAGGAGCGCCAAACCGATGCTGACCGTCCGCGGCATGTCGAATCCCCCTCGCGAGCTTGGGAAACGCGCCAGGGCCGCGCAAGGTCGCTGAACCTTCGCGTGAAGAATTCGCAGTACGCCGCTCCTACGCGTCTGCGAGCGGAAGGCAAAGCGATCCGCCTGGTCCCTTGCGCGGTTCGCCTCGTCGCGGGGTCCGTCCGGACGACGGCTCAGCCCCTCGCGGCGGCAAGCGCCTTCTCGATCATCGGACGGGTCTGCACGACGAGGCTTCCCGCCGACTTGCATGCCGCCGTCTTCTCGCCGGCCCGCATCACCAGGATCACCGTTTCCAGGCCCGGACAGGCGGGGTCCGTGCAGGCGATCTCGTTGACGGCCACGCTGTCGGCCTCGCCGAGCGACAGGATCTCGCGCACCCAGCCCTTCACGCGCGCCGCATCCTCTGGGTCCTGGCGCGGTTGGCGGAAGCGGCCGAGCAGGGAGGAGAGGCGGCCGCTCATGTCAGGCCGGCAGTGCGAGGATGCCGCCGGCGCCGCCGTCCGTGCCGAACAGCAGGCGTGCGCCGCGCCTGTCCCAGGCGAAGGCGGTGATCGGCCCGTTGGCGACGTCTCCCTTCCGGACGAGCAGTTCCGAGCCATCGGTGAGCCGGCAGAGCAGCACGAACCCATCCTCGTAGCCGATGGCGAGGACCAGCGCGCCGGGGTGGAAGGAAACGCGCGACACCTTGGCCGGCCGAATGCCGCATTCCCGCGGCGCCTTGCCCATTGGTCCTTCCTTGGCGGCGAAGGGCCACACGATCGCGGCGTCCGCGCCGGAGGTGGCGAGCCATTGGCCGTCATGCGACCAGCAGAAGGAGCGGGTCTTGGAGGGGTAGCCGGACATGCGCATGTCCGCCTTTTCCGGCAGCCGCCAGCCATGCAGCGTGTTTTCCTGCATGGACGTCACGACGAAGCGCCCGTCCGGCGACCAGGTGACGTCGAGGTGGGAGCCTTTCCACGAGAGAGCCTCGGGCGCGGTCTCGGTGTTGGGGAACCAGAGGCTCGCGCCGTTATAGTGGCTGACCGCCAGCCGATAGCCCTTGGGCGCGAACGCGAGGCCCTGCGCCGTCGAGGGAGCCTGCCACTGGCGCAAGCGCCCCTTCTCGTCGCGGGCCGTCACGGTCTTCCCGGTCGACCAGGCGATCGCCCCGCCGGGCGCAAGGGCCAGCGCATCGATCCACTTGCCCTTGGCGTCGGCGATGGTCGTCACGGCCCCGTCCGCGCCGATCGACCGCACGAGCCCGTCGTCCCCGCCCGTGAGCAGCACCTTGCCGTCCGACGTCGCCACCAGCACGGCGCCGTCCGGGTGAGCGGAGACCGGGCGGTCCTCGCCGGTCGGATCGAGCCGAACGGTCCCGTCCGCGAGAGCCACGACGGGAACGTCCTTGAGGAAGGCGGCCCCGGTGACGTGAGCGCCCCCTGAAAAGGGCGTCACGAACTGCGTCAGCGAAGAGATGGACGGCGAAGGCGAGGACAAAGCGGGCGTTCCGGTTGCATCGGGCGGGCTTGCATGTGGAGCGGGCGGGATGGACCGCCGCCCCGTCATTGCACCTTGCAGGCCTCGAAGCCCTTGCGGATGGCCTCGGCATCGAGATCGCGGCCGATGAAGACGACCTTGGACTCGCGCACCTCTCCCGGTTTCCAGTCGCGCTGGAGGTCGCCGTCGAGGATCATGTGCACGCCCTGGAACACGAAGCGCTTGGGCTCGCCCTTGAAGGCGAGGATGCCCTTCGAGCGCAGGATCTTGGGGCCCTCGCGCTGTGTGAGCTCGTTGATCCAGGGCATGAACTTTTCGGGGTCCACCTCGCCGGCGCGGAAGGCGACCGACTGCATGTCCTCGTCGTGGTAGTGCTTCAGGCCGCCATGGTCGTGATCATGATGGTGGTGGCCGTGATCATGGTCGTGGTGATGGTGGTGGTCGTCCTCCGCCTCAAGGAAGGCCGGCTCGATCTCCAGGATGCGGTCGAGGTCGAAGGCGTTGCGGCCGAGCACGGCGTCGAGCGGCACGGCGGCGCGCTGCGTGCGATGCAGCGTGGCGTAGGGGTTGATGGCGCGGATGCGCCCCTCCACCTCCGCGAGTTCGTCGGGCGAGACGAGGTCCGTCTTGTTGAGGATGATCACGTCGGCGAAGGCGATCTGGTTCTTCGCCTCCGGCGCGTCCTTGAGGCGGTCCGAGAGCCACTTGGCGTCGGCCACCGTGACTACCGCGTCGAGCCGCGCCTTGTCCGAGACGTCCTGGTCCACGAAGAAGGTCTGCGCCACGGGCGCGGGGTCGGCGAGGCCGGTCGTCTCGACGATGATGGCGTCGAACTTGCCGCGACGCTTCATCAGGCCGTCCATGATGCGGATGAGGTCGCCGCGCACGGTGCAGCAGATGCAGCCGTTGTTCATCTCGAACACTTCCTCGTCGGCGCCCACGACGAGGTCGTTGTCGATGCCGACCTCGCCGAACTCGTTCACGATCACGGCGAACTTCTTGCCGTGCGGCTCGGTGAGGATGCGGTTGAGCAGGGTGGTCTTGCCGGCGCCGAGATAGCCGGTGAGCACGGTGACGGGGATCTTGTCGGTCATGGTCGGTCCATCAGGCTGCGGACGGCGAAAGGCCGCCGGCCGCGGCCGCCCTTCGCTGGTCTGCGGTGTCAGCTCGAGAGAGCCTCGTTCAGCTCCCTTATATTGGACCTCATCATGTCGATGTAAGTCCCCGCAGGGCCGCCCGGCTCCGAGAGCGCATCGGAATAGAGCCGGCCACCGATCTTCGCCCCCGTTTCCTTCGCGATGCGGTCCATGAGGCGGGGATCCGAGACGTTTTCGAGGAACACGGCCGGGATCTTCTCCGCCCTGATCTGGCGGATGATGCGGGCGACGTCCTTGGCGGAGGCCTCGGTCTCCGTCGAGACGCCCTGCGGCGCGACGAAGTCGAACCCGTAGGCGCGGCCGAAATAGCCGAAGGCGTCGTGGGTGGTGATGATGCGCCGGCGATCGGGCGGGAGCCTGGCGATGGCCGCCTTGACCTCGGCCTCGACCGCGTCGAGCTCCGCGAGGTAGCGAACGGCGTTGGCCTCGTAGGTCGCGGCCCCCTCGGGATCGGCGGCCTTCAGGCCGTCGCGGATCTTGGCCACGTAGAGCCTGGCGTTGCCGACGTCCTGCCAGGCGTGAGGGTCGGTGACCGTGCGGCGCTTGCCGCCTTCCTCCTCCTCCATGGTTCGCGCGCTCACGCCGTCGCTCGCCGTGACCATCGGGGCCTTCGTGCCGGAGGCCTTCACCAGGCGCGGGATCCAGCCCTCGAAGCCGAGCCCGTTGATGACGACGAGCTTCGCCGCGCTCAACGCCTTCGCGTCGGCCGGGGTCGGCTGGTAGACGTGGCCATCGCCGTTCGGCCCGACCAGGGCCTTGACGCTGACGCGGTCTCCGCCGACCTGCTGCACGAAGTCGGCGAGGATCGAGAAGCTCGCGACGACGGGCACGGGTTCCGCGGCGCGGGCGCCCGGAGGAAGCGCCGCGCCGGCGAGGAGGGCGGCCAGGCCCGCGAGCACGGCGCGACGGACGGAGTGGACAGGAGCGGTCATCGACAGGTCTCCGGTGGGGGATTCGGCGATCAGGCTTCGAGATGGCGCCCGGGGAAGGCCTGCCAGACGAGCCCGCCCTGGCGTCCGAAGGCCATGGACAGGATCGCCGCGAGGCCTGCGACCAGGATCACCGCGGGGCCGGCTGGAAGACCTGCGTGGAAAGAGAGCAGCAGGCCCAGGATGCAGGACGCCACGCCGATCGCGGTCGCGGCGGCAATATGGGCTCCGATGCTGACTGTCCAGAAGCGCGCGGCGACGGCGGGCAGCATCATGATGCCGACGGCGAGCAGGGTCCCCAGGGCATGGAAGCCGCCAACGAGGTTCAGCACGACGAGCGCGAGGAAGACCAGATGGGTCGGCCCGCCGGCCCGGGTCACCGACCTCAGGAAGCCGGGATCGACGCATTCCAGCACCAGGGGCCGGAACAGAGCTGCGAGCACGACCAGCGTGACCGACCCGATGCCGGCGATGAGCAGCAGAGCGTCGTCGTCGAGCGCCAGCACGGTGCCGAAGAGCACGTGGAGCAGGTCGATGTTCGACCCCTTGAGCGACACGAGCGTGACGCCGAGCGCCAGCGAAAGCAGGTAGAAGGCGGCGAGCGACGCATCCTCGCGCAGCACCGTCGAGCGGGCGACGAGACCGGCCAGGAGGGCTACCGCGAAGCCCGCGGCGAGGCCTCCGAGCGTCATCCAGCCCAGCGACAGCCCGGCTACGAGGTAACCCACGGCCGCACCGGGCAGGATGGCGTGGGCCATCGCGTCGCCGACGAGGCTCATGCGCCGGAGCATGAGGAAGACGCCGATCGGTCCCGCCCCGAGGCAGAGCGCCAGGGAGCCCGCCAGCGCACGGCGCATGAAGGCGAAGTCGGCGAAGGGCGCGACGAGGAGGTCGTAGGCTCCCATGTCAGGCGGCCTTCACGCAGGCATGGGCGTCGGGGTCGTGCGCCTCCAGCATGGCGCGGGCCCTGAGGAGGTTGGCCGGTGTCAGGACGTCCGTGGTGGGGCCCCACGCCACGGGTTCGCGGGCGATGAGAAGCGCCGACGGGAAGACGCGCCGCGCCAGATCCATGTCGTGCAGAACCGCCACGACGGTGCGGGTCTCGGCATGCCAGCGGCGGACGAGTTCGACGAGGTCTGCGGCGGTCCGCGCGTCGATCGCGGTGAGCGGCTCGTCGAGCAGGATGATGCCCGCATCCTGCAGGAGAAGGCGGGCGAAGAGCGCACGCTGCATCTGCCCGCCCGACAGCGTGCCGATGGCCCGTCGCTCGAAGCCGGTCAGTCCCACGGCCGCGAGGGCCTCCCCGACCGCCTCCCGGTCCTTGCGGCCGACGGACCCGAACAGACCCGTGCGCCGCCACAGGCCGGTGGAGACGAGGTCGAAGACGGAGATGGGGAAGGAGCGGTCGATCTCGGCCGCCTGCGGAAGATAGGCGATGCGCGCCCTGTCGCTGTCCGCCTGCTGTCCGTCGATGCTGATGCGCCCGGAGAGAGGACGCATCAGGCCGACGACGCCCTTCAGCAGGGTGGACTTGCCGGCTCCGTTGGGCCCCACGATGGCGGTGAGGCTGCCGGGCTCGATCCGTCCGGCGAGGTGATGCACGGCCGGATGGCGGTCATAGCCCAGCGTGAGATCGTCGAACGAGATGGCGGCTCCGCGGCTCATGTGCGCAGCGCCCAGGTCACGACGGCCCACATCGCCGCCAGAACTACGCTCACGCCCGCAAGGCGTTGCGCCAGGGACGAGCGCAGCAACGACCAGCCCTCGTCGTCCCGCCGCGATCGGAGCGCCCCATGGGCGGCGTGCGAGCCGTGCTGGCCATGCGAATGGGACACGCGGGGACTCCAGGGGGCGATCAATGGAGAAATGTTATAACGTAACAAAATTGGAGGGCAAGCGATTCAGCCCGGCTGGCCAATACGGTCTCGTAAGCAATGGCGGGCGGATTCGCGCCCGGCGCGGGCCGGGGTGGAGATGAGAGGCGCAGAGTCCCGGACCGCCTTCGGTCAATCGAGCGGGCCGAATGGCCCGCGCCCTCAGCCGGGGTGGTACTGGTAGAGCCAGGTCTCGCTCAGCACCTCGTCCCCGTTGCGCAGAAAGAGGCGCATCTCGACGGGGTCCTTTCCGTCGGCGGTCAGGTCGAACTGGGCGCGCCAATGGCCGGGCACGTCGTCCGGCACGGGCTCGGCGAAGATGTAGGAGAACGTGCCGCGCGAGGCCCACAGCACGGGCTCGGGCTTCACGCCGAAGGGCAGGCGGGCGAGCTGGGCGCCGAGAAACTCCACCATGAACTTGCGCACGCCCTTGGGGCGCGGCTGGCCGGGCTGGCCGCCATTGCCGAGGCGCGTGGCCACGCAGCGCGCGAGGTTGGTCGGATAGGGTTCGTCTGCCATCCAGTGCAGGCGGTACTTCAGGTCCACGCTGCTGCCGGCGGCCGCCGGCTCGGCCGGCACCCACATGGCGACGATGTTGTCGTGGATCTCGTCGTCCGTGGGGATCTCGGTGAGCTGGATGACCCCCTCACCCCAGTTCCCCATGGGCTCGACCCAGGCGGAGGGACGCAGATGGTAACGCACGCCGTCCTGGTAGTGGTCGAAGTTGCGGTCGCGCTGCAGCAGCCCGAAGCCGCGCGGCCCGGAATCAGTGAAGCTCGAGACCATGATCTGGGGCGGGTTGTTCAGGGGGCGCCAGATGTGCTCCCCCGTCCCGGTCCACATGGCGAGGCCGTCGCTGTCATGCACTTCGGGCCGCCAGTCGACCGCAGTCGCCTTGCGGGTCTCGGAAAACCAGAACATGGATGTCAGCGGCGCGATGCCGAGCCGCTCCACCGCCTTGCGCAGGAAGACGGCCGCCTCGATCTCCATGATCACGCCCTTGGTCCGGCGCAGCGCGAAGCGGTAGGCGCCGGCAAGGCTGGGCGATTCCATCAGGGCGTTGACGATGACGGGATCGTCCTCGGTGGCGGCGGGCTCGAACCAGAAGTGGGTGAAGTCCGGGAACTCCTCGGGATTCGCCGTCCCGGGCGCCAGCGCCAGGCCACGGGCGGACAGGCCCACCTGGCCGAGTTCGCCCACAGCCCGGAAATAGGACGCGCCGAGGAAGGTCGCCCAGGGCTCGGCCTTCTTCCAGTTGTCCTGGCGGTTGGATTCGTGGATCCAGAAGCCGGCGAACGCGGATGGCTCGGGCGGCAGCTTCTTGGCGACGTGGTCGGGTCCGCCCATGAAGAGGTTGGGATCGTAGAGGATCTCTCGCGCCGAGCCCTTCTCGACCAGCGACATGCGGACCGTCTTCGGGAAGTACATCCCGACATGCTGGAAGCTGATCGGGTAGACGCTCCCGCCATCCGCCCATAGCGCCGACTCGAGCTTGTAGCGGAGCTTGCCGTGCGCGTCGTAGTCGATCTGCTTGACCACTGCTGCGTCGGGACGCGGCGGGGAGACGTAGTCTTTGGCAGCGATCTCCTTGGCCATGGCCTTCAGCTTGTCATAGCTGAAGGGTTCCGGCTTTCCGAAGCGCAGCGGGGGCGCGCTTTCGGCCGGTTGCGCGGCGCCCCCCTGGGCCTTGGCCGAGGAGATGCCGAACAGGGCGGCGGCTTGAAGGGCAGCGGCGAGCTGCAGGACATTGCGACGGTCGAGGCTCATGGTGGGCTGCATATTGGCCTGCGGTCGGCGATTGGCAACCGGAGCCAGCCCGAGATGAACAATTATCGTTCGCGATACGGGCGGCGGGGCGGGCAGGAGACGGGCGCGCCGACGCCATCGGCACAACCGCGCGAGCGCCGGGACAGCGCCGCGGGGCGTGGGGCGGCGCCGTGGGCGACCCAGGCGGGTTGGCGGGGAATATTCGCGCCGATCAGCCGAACCGCTTGTGGAACGTGCGCGTTTGCCGTCTCATTCCCGGCGCAAGCGCCGGATCGACAACGGCGCGCAGCCGGGAGTGCCCCATGATCCTCGACCTGCTCTTCAGCCGCCGGCGCCTGCGTCTCGCGGCGGCCGTCCTCGTGAGCGCCTGCGCCCTCGGGCAGGCTCCCGCTGCCCGGGCGGACGAGTTCCTCAACATCCTCACCGGCGGCACGTCCGGGGTCTACTACCCCATGGGCGTCGCGCTCTCGAAGATCTACGGCGACGAGATCAAGGGCGCCCGTCCCACCGTGCAGGCCACCAAGGCTTCCGTGGAGAACCTGAACTTGCTGCAGCAGGGCAAGGGCGAGATCGCCTTCACCCTGGGCGACAGCCTGGCCTTCGCCTGGGAGGGCAACGAGGAGGCGGGCTTCAAGGCGAAGCTCGCCAAGCTGCGGGGCGTGGCGGCCATCTACCCGAACTACATCCAGGTCGTGGCCTCCAAGGAGAGCGGCATCAGGACCCTCGCCGACCTCAAGGGCAAGCGCCTCTCAGTCGGCGCGCCGAAATCGGGAACCGAGCTCAATGCACGCGCCATCCTCGGCGCGGCGGGCATCGCCTACAAGGACCTGGGCAAGGTCGAATACCTGCCCTTCGCCGAATCCGTCGACCTGATGAAGAACCGCCAGCTCGACGCCACGCTGCAGTCGGCCGGTCTCGGCGTCGCCGCGATCCGCGACCTCGCGTCCTCCGTCGAGATCGTGGTGGTCGAGATCCCGCCGGCGATCGTCGACAAGGTGGGGGCGCCCTACGTGAAGGCGACCATTCCCGCGAAGACCTATACGGGACAGGACACCGACGTCCAGGCGGCCGCCGTCATCAACTATCTCGTGACGCGTTCCGATCTCTCCGAGGACACCGTCTACGGCATGACCAAGGCGATGTACGACCACCTTCCGGACCTCGCCGCCGCGCATAGTGCCGGCAAGGAGATCGCGCTCAAGAACGCGCTGCAGGGCATGCCCATCCCGCTGCACCCGGGCGCGGCGCGCTATTTCAAGGAGAAGGGCGTCGGTCCGTGATCGTCCTGCCACAGGTCCCGCCGAGGCGATCGTGAGGAGCGTGGCCGGGACGCAGGAGCCGGCCGGCCCGGTCCTCACGGAAATGGAGATCGAGCACGGGCTGCCGCCCGGCTGGGGCCGGGGCTGGCCGGCCACGGCGCTCTTCGCGGTGGCGCTTGCCTTCTCCACCTTCCAGATCGCGACGTCGCTCTACGCCATCCTGCCGACGCAGGTGCTGCGCGCCGTCCATGTCGGGTTCCTGGTGCTGGTCGGCGCAGGACTCATCGCCAACCACAAGGCGCCGGGGGGCGCGCTGCGGACCGCAGGCTGGATGATCGGCGCGGTCGGCTTCGCCGTCGGGCTCTACCAGTGGATTTTCTACATCGACCTCGTCAACCGCGCGGGCGACCTCACATCGACGGACCTCGCGGTGGGCGTGGTCGGTCTCGTCATTCTCTTCGCGGTGTCGTGGGTGTTGATGGGCGCGGCCCTGCCGCTCATCTGCCTCGCCTTCCTGGCCTATGCGCTGCTGGGCCAGTATCTGCCCTCGCCGTTGAACCATCGGGGCTATTCCTTCGAGCAGGTCATCGAGCAGATGGCCTTCGGGACCGAGGGAATCTACGCGACACCCACCGGGGTCTCCGCCACCTACATCTATCTCTTCATCCTGTTCGGCGCTTTCCTCGAGCGCGCAGGGATGATCCGCTTCTTCAACGACGTGTCGCTGGGCCTCGTGGGCTGGGCGCGCGGCGGGCCAGCCAAGGTGGCGGTGGTGTCCTCCGCCTTCATGGGCATGATCTCCGGCTCCGGCGTGGCCAACGTGGTGACGGTCGGCCAGTTCACCATCCCGCTCATGAAGCGCTTCGGCTACAAAGCATCCTTCGCAGGAGGCGTCGAGGCCACCGCATCCATGGGCGGGCAGATCATGCCGCCCGTCATGGGGGCCGTGGCCTTCATCATGGCCGAGAACATCGGCGTGCCCTATGCCGAGATCGTCAAGGCCGCGATCATCCCGGCCATCCTCTACTTCGCCTCAGCGTTCTGGATGGTCCATCTGGAGGCGGGCAAGCATGGCCTCTTCGGCGTTCCCCGCTCGGAACTGCCGAGCGCGGCCGAGGCCCTGCGCCGGCAATGGCACCTCGTGCTGCCGGTCGGGGTCCTCGTCTACCTGCTGATGCAGGGATATACCCCGCTCTTCGCGGGATCGGTGGGGCTGGCCCTGACCGTGCTCATGATCCTGGGCGGCGCCGTGGCGCTCGGTCTCGGGCCGCAGGCGCTACGGCTGGCGTTCTGGATCGGGCTGGGGCTCCTCGCGGCCTCGTTCCTGTGGCTCGGCATCGGGGTCGTTCTCGCGCTGGTGGTGGCGCTGGTCGCGGCCAACCTCTTCACCCGGGGCGGGCGCGAAACCCTGCTGATGTGCCGGGACGCCCTCGCGGACGGCGCCCGGCAGGCTTTGCCCGTGGGCCTCGCCTGCGCCATCGTCGGCACGGTCATCGGCACGATGACCCTCACGGGAGCGGCGACGACGCTGGGGAACTCCATCGTGTCGCTGGGGCAGCACTCGCTGTTCCTGTGCCTCGTGCTGGTCATGGTGACGTCGATCGTGCTGGGCACCGGGCTGCCGACGATCCCGACCTACATCATCACCGCCTCGCTCGCCGCGCCTGCGCTCCTGAAGCTCGGCGTGCCGCTGATCGTGAGCCACATGTTCGTCTTCTACTACGGCATCATCGCCGACCTGACGCCGCCGGTGGCGCTCGCCGCGCTCGCGGCGGCCCCGATCGCGCGCGCCTCGCCGGACGCCATCGGCTGGCAGGCCACCCGGATCGCGCTCGCCGGCTTCCTGATTCCGTTCATGGCGGTCTACGAGCCCTCCCTGATGCTGCAGAATGGCGGGCCGATCGCGGCGGCCTGGGGCTATCCCGTCGAGGTCGCGCTGGTGACCCTCAAGTCCTTCGTGGTGGTGGCGATGTCGGGGATGGCGGCGATCGGCTTCCTGGCGAGCCGGACCTTGTTGTGGGAGCGCGTGCTGGCCGGGCTGTCGGCCGGCCTGATCATCGGCGACTTCCCGTACAGCGACACGATGGGGCTGGCGCTCGCCGCGCTCGTCACCGCGACCAACTGGTCGCGACGGGCCGGGGCGCCGGTTCCGGCGTGAGCGGGCTCTGCCTCCTCGCGGCCGGCGCGGTGGTGGCGCGGCTGGCCGGCGTGGAGGCCTTCACCCTGGCCTGGACGCATTCCGTGGAAAAGACCGAATGGCAGGAGGACTGGCGCATCGACGGCGTCCGGCTGTCGCTCGTCGAGGCGCGCGTGACAGGGACAGGCGCAGGCATGGAGCCGCCGCCGGAGGCGCGGCTGGAGCATGGCTCCTGGCGCTGGCGACCTTCCGTTCCGCCCATCCCCTCGATCGTGCTGCGGCGTTCCGGCGCCACGGCGGACTGGCGGCTCTGTCCGCAGGCCGGCGCCTGCCGGCCCCTCGGCGAATACGTACCAGCCGCCGCCGACCCCGTGGAACTCGCTCCCTGCGCGCCGGAGTGAGCTTGCGGCGTCAGGCGGTGTTGCGGGACGCCGCCGCTTGGTCCGCCAGCCGTGCTGAACGCAGCGCGCCTTCCATCGCGGCCGCCAGCAGCGGCGGGAGCGGCGTCTCGCGGGCGGGACGGGGTACGGCCTTCACGAGGGGAATGGCGGCGAATAGGCGCGCGTCCGTTGCCGCCTTCCGCAGCGTGCGCTCGAGGCCCGCCTGCCGGACGCGAAAGCCGAGAAAGGCGGATGCGAGGGAGAATGGGTCCGCCTGCGGGGTCCCCGGCGCGGCGGGGAGGCGCTGGATCACCTCGGCGACGAACTGGGGAAGAAGCGCGTCACGCCCGCGCGCGACGACGCCGAGCCAGGCCGCAGCCGTCAGGATCTCCTGCAGCAGTTCGGTCTCAGGTCTCAGATAGCTCGCATTGAATCCCGCCTCGAAGGACAGGCAGACGGCCTCGAGAATGTCAGCCGCAGGCGCAGGAGGCGCCGTTGAATCCAGCGCGTCCAGGCCACGCCGGATACAGTGGATGGCGTAGGCCCCGGCTCCGGGATGATCGGCCGGGAGGCCGCCGGAACGCCGGGCCAGAGCCTCGGCCAGGAGCGGCCTGAGCCGTTCGACCGCCTCCGGCGGCAAGGGCCGCGGATGGGGCAGGCCCGGCAGGCGCAGCACCAGTTCGTCGGAGGCGACCTCGCGCCAAGAGACGGTGGCCAGGGCGACGTCGGGAGCCTCGTCGACGAACCCGTCGCCCCAGGGTGGCGTCCGCCGCGACGCTCCGCGGCGCGCCACCATCCGTCCTGCTCGCGTCAGCCAGTTCACGTGCCGATCCATCGCCTGTGCGGCGTCGATCAGACCATGGGGAGCGCCGCTTCGCCAGTCATCCCGGCGCGGGCCCGCTGGTCACGCCCAGGCCTTGCGAACGGGCGTGCAGAGGTGGCCGAGGGCGCCTGCCAGCACGACGAGATCGAGGCCGAGGCTCCATTCGTCGCAATAGGCGAGGGTCGTCGCCGCCCAGGCCTGCGGTGAGGCGGGAGCAGCGGGGCCCAGCCAGGCCTCTGCGAGCGGATGAACGAGGCCGGGACGCAGTCCCTGGCGAGCGGCGTGGACCGCGGCGGCTTGCCGCTCGTCGCAGACCCGAATCGGAAGGGGAGACGGGCCGACGAGCGACAGGTCGCCCTTGAGCACGTTGAGCAGGGACGGGAGCTGGTCGAGACCCGTGCGCTGAAGGGTCTCTCCGAGCCTGCCGCCATCGACCGCCGGGAACGCATAGATTCCCAGCGGCTGGCCGCGGAAATCCGCGCGCCTGATCCGCACCAGGGCCTGCCCGCGGCCGATCTGCATCAGCAGCGCGACGCTGAGCAGGAGCGGCGAGAGAACCAGCAGGGCGAGCCCGGCGACAAAGATGTCCATGGCCCGCTTGGCGGCCCGTTCCGCGCCGGCGAGCGGCGCGCGCTTGCGGGCGAAGACCGGACCCGGCCCACCGTGCGGGTGGGCCGTGGGCACGGCCCGCGGCGTCCCCACGAAGTCGACGGGCCCGGGCCAGGCCCGCAGCGCGTCGCGCAAGGCGTCCACCGACTGCGACGGCAGGCCGCTCGCGCGCACCACGATCCGGTCCACATCCTCGGGCGTCCACGCGCCGCGCAAGACGAGGTCTGCCGGGACAATGCTGACGCCGGAGCAATCGGGATCCGCCCGCAGGCGTCGAGCCAGGGCGGCCGCCCCGTCACGGGTCTCCGAGACGACGGCGACCCGACTGCGGTGCAGGAGGTCCGCCCGGCATGCCTGCGCGAGAGCGAAGGCGAGCGCCTCGCGGCTCGCGAGGACCGCGGCCGGCAGCAGAACGGCCATGATCGTCAAGGGCCAGGCCCGGGCTGCGCCTGTGCCGACAAGCAAGGCCAGCACGCCGATGACGGCAGGAGCCGA
This sequence comes from Alsobacter sp., assembly GCA_046349155.1. Taxonomy (GTDB): domain Bacteria; phylum Pseudomonadota; class Alphaproteobacteria; order Rhizobiales; family Beijerinckiaceae; genus Alsobacter. The sequence continues at coordinate 270,931 of JAXMCW010000001.1, forward strand.
GGCGTTTCGCACCAGCGTCCCGGCGACGGGATGAAGGAGCATGGCGCGCGAATAGCACCGCGTGAGGCAGCCGAGGCCCAGGATGACGGCGAAGGCCATGAGCCCGATGGCTCGCCAGGACGGCGTCCCCGGGGGCGCGGGAAGAACCGCGGCGATCAGCGTGATCGATCCCGCCACCGCGACGACGTCCGCGGCAAGACCGAGCATGCCCAGCGGCAGGCCCTGACGGGCGCGACCACGGGGCTGCGTGGGCATGGGGGACACATGATCGTCCTCCCGGGCGTCCATCGATGGAGTTCTCCAACACACAATTCTAGGTTGTTACGTCCATTTAAGACGACCAACGCTGATCTGTCAAAAAATAACCAAACAAGCGGAAAGACGTTTACGATATATTTTAAGTAAAAAAAGTTAATGTACTTTTACGTTTGAGATGGCTCGCGATGGGTGAGGCGCCGCGAACCGGGGCCGCCCGAAGCGGCCAGGCGATGCTTCGCGCGCAAGACTCGGCGCGGACATGTCCAGCGGCGGCTCGTCTCCGGGGCTGCGACGGACATTGGCAGGCAAACGTGCTATGGCAGGACGCCGGCCGGGCGTCGATGAGACAGTCCGGGGTTGGTCTTTGAATTCCAGCGATTCATTGTCCGCCAGATGATCATCACGCTTTATTAACCGTGTCGGTCTCATGGTGACTGCGTTACTCCAAGAACATCGAAGAGGGCCAGGAGCTCCGTCCATCTGGAGAACCACCCTGATGAGAAATGAGTTGATGCTGTTATACGCATTGATCGTATTGGGCGGCGTGAGCCTGTCCCGATGGGTCACGGTCTTCGGCGTTGCGATCGCCTCGGTCGGCCTCGGGCTCGTGCTCGCGGTGGCGACCTACCAGGGCTACGTGCCGCTCGTGCATGCCCTGTTCGTCTGGGCGCTGTTCCAGGTCTCTTACGGCGTGGCCGTCGTCGTGCTGGACGGACCGGCGCTGAAGTCGCTGACCAAAGGCTACGACAGCCGTCTTGGCCCCGGGCAAGACAGGGCCGACTGAGGCGTCGGAGCCACGCCGACACCTCTCCTCTTCCATTCCATTCCTGCCACTTCCTTCAGGCAGTTTTTTCAGGGTCGTGGCTGACCGCCCTCCGACTCATCGCTAGGCCGACGCCGGGTTCCGCTCGGAGGAGCCGACCATGGATGGGCGTCGAAGATCCGGGATGTGCGTCGAAGATCCGCGCCAGGGGCTCGATGCGGACTGGAATATGGTCCTCCCGTGGGCCGGAGGACCGGGCCGAGCCTGGGTTCAAAAGCCGGCAGAAAACGGGCCCCGCACGGCCGCCCTAGGAAACACGTCGTGTGGGCAGTGTCCACGGAGAGCTGGCTTGCGCCGCGCAGGCCCGTCTCGTCACCCGGTCCGGTCGGCCCGCAGGCTCAGCAGGAGCCGCGTCTCGACAGGACCACCGGGATGGTGAGCAGCAGGATCTGGCAGTCGTAGAGGAACGACTGGTTGCGCACATAATGTTTGTTCAACGCGATGCGTGCGTCGAACGGCAACTCGTTGCGTCCCTTGATCTGCCACAACCCGGTCAGCCCGGGCGGCGCCTGCAGCACCTCCGCCGCCGCCGCGCCGCAGCGCACGATCTCGTCCTGGACCATCGGGCGCGGCCCGACAAGGCTCATCTCGCCGCGGATCACGTTGATGAGCTGGGGTAGTTCGTCCACGCTCAACTTGCGGAACACGCGGCCCAGCGGGGTAATGCGCGGATCGTTCTTCAACTTGCGATCGCGTTCCCACTCGGCGCGGGCTGTGGGATCGCGCGACAAGTGCAACGCGAGCCGCTGCTCGGCATCCGGAACCATCGTGCGGAACTTCAGGCAGGCGAAGGGACGCCCGAACCGACCCACCCGGTTGTGCCGGATGATAGCGGAATGCCCGTCCGACAAGGTGATGATGCAAGCGACGAGGAGGATCAGCGGCGCGAGCGCGATCAACAGGGAGCAAGCGAGGAACAGGTCGAGAAGACGCTTGGGCAAGCCTCCGAACGATACGTCATTCGGGCTCGAATAGACGACGCTATGGAGCTCAGAAATGTCCTGCATCTTCCTTGCTCGGTCCCGGTATAGCCGCGCTTCTACTTGACAGTTACTGAGGGGGAACGCCGCGAACGGTTCTGCTCATCCCCCCAGTCAGGCGCCGCTATGCAACCACAACCAGGCGGAACAAACTCGCTAAATTCTTAACGCAGAGAGGGTGATGCTGCAATACACAATCATAGGTTGTTAACCCTGAAACATGCCGGCTGTTGCCGAAATGCAAGAAAGGTCGCGGCTAGTTAAACTAAAAGAAATAAATAGGTGCGTCGAACCTCCCTGCGAGCGCTGGCCGTGCGAGCAAACGCGGTGCGAATAGCGTGACACTGTTGCGCTGCAGCAACTCCTGGTTTTCTGCACCGAGCAGTTGCGCGAATCGCTGGAGATGGGTCCGGGCACAACTCTTGCCGGTGCCAAGGCTAGGCCGTTCTAGGCTAAGCGGTGTACAAGGCACCGACGGACGAGCGCATTCATCTTCGGGCGAAAAGGCCGATGCTGCGGGCGCTCCGAGCGGGTTCGTGGGTTGAAGCCGCAACGCAGGACGCGATCGTCCCCCGGACGACAACAGGTGGGGGGCGGCGGCGTTCGCCGCGGGGGAACGGGTACGACGAAACTCTGGTCACTGGCGACGCGACGTGTCACGAGTGCGGGGATGTGGAAGCGATTGACTCGAAGAGGGGAAACGGAAAAGTCCGTGCTGCAACCGGCGCCGGGCATGCGGATCTACGCTTTCGGGGACGTGCACGGCCGCTTTGACCTGTTCGACGCGGCCCGACAATTCATCCTGGGCGATGTGGAGCAGGCCAAGCCAGAGCGCCCGTTCGCCATCTTCCTCGGCGACATCGTGGATCGAGGTCCCGCATCGTCGGCCGTGGTCGAATCCCTGTCGCGGCAGGACTTCCCCATCCCCTTCCTCGTCCTGCGCGGCAATCACGAGCAGATGATGCTCGAGGCCCTGCTCGAGGACGGGCCGCTCGAATCATGGCTGCGCAACGGCGGAGTCGAGACGCTGATGTCCTACAATGTCGCGCTGGACGAATGCCGTGACCTGGGCGACGTGCGCGCCGCGTTGCTGCGCGCGATCCCGACCGAACACCTCACGTTCCTGCAGGGTTTGCCGGTCTCGGCTCATTCCGGCGACTATTTCTTCTGTCACGCGGGCATCCGGCCTGACGTGCCGCTGGACGAGCAGGTCGAGGCGGACCTCATGTGGATCCGCAAGCCATTCCTGGAGAGCCGAAAGAAGCATCCCAAGATGATCGTGCATGGGCATACTCCCGTTCAGCAACCCGAATTCATGCCCAACAGGATCAATATCGATACGGGAGCCTACGCGACCGGGAACTTGACCTGTCTGATCCTCGACGGACCTGACGCCGTGCCGGTTTCGATCCGCGCGGACGAGCACTAGAACCGACTTCCAGCCGTCCGACGCGTCCTTGCGAAAGGCACCGGCGACGAAGCCCACCAGAGAACGCCCGGCAGAGGACTGTTTGCCTCGCCTTCGGCCCGCAATGACAGCGAGAGATCGGTTCCGTCAGGTCGGAAAAGGCGCGAGAGCGTGCTGCGGCTCCACGGACACGCAGCGTGCCCCGGCCGCTTTGCGCCTGGTCGTTCGCTCAGGCGGGCGCGCTGTCCCGCGATGTCAGGGCAGGGCGGCCTCCCAGGGCGGGGATGGGCCTAGCCTGGCGGCCAGGAAGTCGACATAGGCCCGGACCTTGGCAGGCGGGCGCCGACCGCCGGGCCAGACCGCGGAGATCGCGAGGCTGCGAACGGGCTGGTCGAGCACGAGCGGACAGAGCGCGCCGGACCGCAGGGCGTCCACCACCAGGAAACTCGGCTCGTAGATGATGCCCATGCCTCCTATCGCCGCGGCGACGAGGGCGTCGCCGTTGGAGGCTCTCAGCGGGCCGGTGACGGGAACGGTCACTCCCGCCCCGAAGGACCAGACGCCGGCGTTGAGCGTCCGCGAGAGCGTGTAAGTGAGGCACTCGTGCCCCGCCAGTTCGTCCACGCGCGACGGCCGGCCCCTTCGCGCGAGATAGGTGGGCGAGGCGCAGATGATCATACGGCAGGCCGCGAGCGTCCTCGACACGAGGTTCGAATCGGGCAGGGCTCCGATGCGCACGGCGAGATCCCAGCCCTCGTCGACGAGGTCGACGAGGCGATCGTTCAGGCCAAGGTCGACCGTGAGGCCGGGATGCAGCGCTCCGAACTCGGGCATGAGGGGGGCGATCTGGCGGAAGCCGAAGGAGAGCGGCGCGTTGACCCGCAATGTGCCGGACACGTCCAGGCGCTCCGCCGTCGCCTCCGCCTCCGCCTCCTGCCATTCCGCGAGAATGCGATCGGCATATTCGAGGTAGCGCCGGCCCTGTTCGGTCAAGGCAAGGCTTCGGGTCGTCCGATGCAGGAGCCGCACGCCCAACCGGTACTCGAGCGCGTCCATGTGCTTCGTGGCCATCGTCTGGGACATCCCCAGGCCCCTCGCGGCGGCCGAGAGGCTGCCCAGCGCGACAGCCCGCGAGAACACCTGCAGCCCGGTGAGCCGGTCGAGCATATCTCACTCCAATGGTGTGAGCTGAGTTTCACATTGCTTGAATTATCACACTCGTCGGAATGGCGCATGGTCTGCCTACATCGTCCGAGAAAGGATCCCGCCATGATCGATTCACGCACCGCGCCTTACGCATCCCTCATTCTGCGCGTCACCATGGGCGTGCTGTTCCTCGCCCATGCAGGGCTGAAGCTGTTCGTCTTCACGCCTGCGGGCACGGCCCAGTTCTTCGGCAGCCTGGGCCTTCCCCCGGCGCTGGCCTATGCCGTCATCGCGATCGAGGCCGTCGGAGGCCTCGCCCTGATCCTCGGCATCTACGCCCGCATCGCCGCGCTCGTCTTGATCCCCGTTCTCGCCGGGGCCATCGTGACGGTGCACGGTCCTGCCGGGTTCTGGTTCACGAACCCGCAGGGCGGCTGGGAATTCCTGGCCTTCTGGATCGCCGGCCTGCTCGCCGTCGCGCTTCTTGGGGACGGAGCCCTGGCCGTGCGTCGCAGCCCCGTCGTCCCCGCCTGATCAGGAGTTCCCCCCATGGCCAGCCTTGCCGCATCCGCCAGCCTCTCCGGCGCCGACCGGCCGAATCTCTATGCCGCGGAAACGCCGGTCAGGATCGGCAAGGTGACCCTCGTCGTCCGCAACCTGCCCCTCGTCGCGGGCTTCTACGAAAAGGTCATCGGCCTCTCGCCCGTCACGTCGGTACCCGGCCGCGTGGCGCTCGGGGCCGGTGGCCGGCCTTTGCTCGAACTGGTCGAAGACAAGGCCGCGGCTCCGTCGTCGCCGCGGGCCGCGGGCCTCTTCCACACGGCCTTCCTCGTTCCCACCCGCAAGGATCTTGCCCGCTGGCTGCTGCACGTCGCCGGCATCGGCGCGCGCATCCAGGGCGCGTCCGACCATATCGTCAGCGAGGCCATCTACCTCGCCGATCCCGAGGGCAACGGCATCGAGGTCTATCACGATCGCGCCCCGCAGAGCTGGAACTGGCAGGGCGAGACCGTGGAGATGGCCACCGACCACCTCGACCTCGACGACCTCGTGGCGGGGGTGCAGCCTGGCGACTGGCAGGGCATGCCCGAGGGCGCCTGCGTCGGCCATGTCCACCTGCGCGTGGGAGACATTCCGGCCGCGGACGCCTTCTACAAGGATGCGCTGGGCCTCGGCCTCACCGCACGCTATCCCGGCGGCAGCTTCTTCTCCTCCGGCCGTTACCACCATCACCTCGCCGCCAATGTCTGGGCGAGCCGCGGGGCCGGGCCGCGCCCGCTGCCCAGCACGGGCCTCGCCGAGCTCGAACTCGTGGCGCGCGACGCCGCCGCCTGGGAAGACCTTTCCGAGCGGGGCCGCAAGGCCGGCGCGACCGCAAGGCCCGACGGCAGCCTCGCGCTCGAGGATCCCTGGCGCAACGTGGTCGTCCTTCGCAGGGGTTGATCCCCGCTCCCAGACTGGCCCGTCGCCGGCGTCCCACAAGAAGGTCATCGCCATGCTCGTGAACGGAAAATGGGCCAGCGACTGGCAGCCGGTCCAGGCCAAGGACGCGCAGGGCCGCTTCCTGCGCCAGACCTCGTCGTTCCGAAACTGGGTGACCCCCGACGGAGCGGCCGGGACCACGGGCCAAGGCGGGTTCAAGGCCGAACGGGGCCGCTACCACCTCGTGGTCGCCTTCATCTGTCCGTGGGCCTCGCGCACCCTCGTGGCGCGCAAGCTGAAGGGTCTCGAGTCCGTCATCGACATTTCCGTCGTCGAGCCGCGGCTCACCGAGCAGGGCTGGCGCTTCGGAACCACGCCGGGCGCGACCTCCGATCCCCTGATCGGGGCCACCTACATGCACGAGCTCTATACGGCCGTGGACCCGACCTACACGGGCCGCGCCACCGTTCCCGTGCTGTGGGACAAGGCGACGGGGGTCATCGTCAACAACGAGTCGGCCGACATCGTGCGGATGCTGGACAGCGGTTTCGGCGCGCTGGCGGACGACCGCCATTCGCTCTATCCCGCGCCCTTGCGCACCGAAATCGACGCGCTGAACGAACGCATGTATGCCGGGCTCAACAACGGGGTCTACCGCGCGGGCTTCGCCAGCACGCAAGTGGCCTATGAAGAAGCCTTCGGCGAGGTGTTCGCCATGCTCGACGAACTCGAGCACAGGCTCGAGGGCCGGCGCTTCCTGTTCGGCGACGCCGTGACCGAGACGGATATCCGGCTGTTCGTGACTCTCGTGCGCTTCGATGCCGCCTATCATGGCGTGTTCAAGTGCAACCTCAGGCGGATCGCCGACTACCGCAACCTGAGCCGGCATGTCGAGGCCATGCTGGCGCTGCGGGGAGTGCCCGACACGGTCGACATCAGCCACATCAAGCAGGGCTATTATTCCATCAAGACCCTGAATCCCAACGGCATCGTGCCGGTTGGGCCGGATCTGCCGTTCGCATCCCTCCTGACGAGGACCTGACTTTGCGAGGATCAGGCGGTCATCCGCTCACGTTCGCGATCGGTATGCCTCACGCCTCCTGATCGGAGACGCGGCCCATGGCCGCGGAGCCGCGGCGGCGGACGGGCGGCCCGGCGACCTCGGGACGATGATCGCCCGTGTCCGCCGGGTGGAGACGGGTGACCCCCTGCGCCTCCGCTTCGCCCGTGGGGACGACGCTCGCCGCCCGAGGGCGGTCGGCCGACAGCATGACGTAGAAGGCCGGCAGCACGAACAGCGTGAAGAGGGTCCCGACCGACATTCCCGCGGCAATCACCACGCCCATCGAGAATCGGGCGTTGGCCCCGGCGCCGCTGGCCAGGATGAGCGGCACGACGCCGAGGACCATGGCGGCCGTCGTCATCAGGATGGGGCGAAGCCTGATGACGGCGGCGCGCTCGACGGCCGCGCGCCGGTCGGCGCCGCGGGCGCGCTCCGCATTGGCGAACTCGACGATCAGGATGCCGTGCTTCGTAATCAGGCCCACGAGCGTGATGAGGCCCACCTGCGTGTAGATGTTCAGCGTGGCGGCGCCGAGGTTGAGGGCGATCATCGCCCCGAAAAGCGAGAGGGGCACCGCCATGATGATGATGAGCGGATCCCTGAAGCTCTCGAACTGCACGCAAAGCACGAGATAGATCATGAGAAGGGCGAGCCCGAAGACCAGCCCGATGGAGCGCCCTTCCTGCTTTTCCAGGCGGGACTGGCCGGCGAGGTCCAGGTAGAAGCGGTCGGGCAGCAGGGGAGCCGCGATGTCGCGCAGGGACCTGAGCGCCTCGGAACTGGTCACGCCCGCCACGGGGGAGGCGGAGATGATCGCCGCATTCAGCTGGTTGAACTGCTCGATGCTGCTGGTCGATGCGCCGGTCTCGACGCGCACCAGGGCGGAGAGGGGGACCATGGCTCCGGAGGCCGACCGCACGTAGAACTGCGACAGCAGGTCGGGATTGAGCCGGTTCTCCTGCCGGACCTGCATGATCACGTCGTACCCGCGGCTTTCCCGGTCGATCTTCGAGATCGGCGCCGCCCCCACGAGCGCCGTGAGGGTGGCGCCGATGTCGCTCACCGGCACGCCGAGGGATGCGGCGAAGTCGCGGTCGACGATGATCCTTGCGCGCGGCTGCTCGTAGCTGAGCGAATTCTGCACGCCCGTGAACAAGCCGCTGACCTGAGCCTGCTTGCGGATGCTCTCGGCCACCTCGTAGACCTGTTCCGGCGCATCCGTGCTGCGCAGGACAAGCTGGACGGACGTGCCTCCGGAGGTGCCGGGAAGAGACCCCGGGGACCACACGAAGGCCTGCAGGCCGGGGTTGGAATCCAGGATCTTCTGGATGTCCTTGGTCACGGCTGTCGCCGACCGGTCCCGGTCCTGCCAGTCCTGAAGCTTGATCCCGAGGAAGCCCTGGCCTCCCCAGACGATGAGAAAGGAGTCCTTCACCTCCGGGATGCGGTCACGCAGGTTTTCGAAGGACGCGGCAAAGCTTCTCGTGTAGGTGGCCGTCGCATAGGGTGGGCCGGCGACGAAGCCCATCACCATGCTCTGGTCTTCGTTGGGCGCGAGTTCGGAGGGGGTCTTTGCGAACATCAGCGCCGTCGTGGCCATCATCGCTGCGACCGCGGCCACGGTGAGCAGGCGCTGGTCGAGCGCAATGGCGAGCGCCCGCCCGTAAGCCCGCTCGACGCGGCCCAGGGCACGACTGGTCAGTTTCGAGAGGCGCCCCGCTTCGGTCGTGCGCACCAGCAGGTGCGCGCACATCATCGGCGACAGCGTGAGGGCGACGATGCCCGAAACGATGACCGCGCCAGCCAGGGTGAAGGCAAATTCCCGAAAGAGCGTCCCGGTGAGTCCGGACACGAAGCCGATGGGGGCATACACGGCGGCGAGCGTGATTGTCATCGACACGACCGGGCCGGAGATCTCGCGCAGGCCCGCCAACGCGGCCTGCGTCGGCGGCATGCCCTCGTCGATGTGCCGGTGGACGTTCTCGACGACCACGATCGCATCGTCGACCACGAGCCCGATCGCCAGGACCATGGCGAGAAGGGTCAACAGGTTGATCGAGTAGCCGAGCACGGCCAAAACGAAGCAGACGCCGATCAGCGAAACGGGAATCGTGATGACGGGGATCAGCACCGAGCGCGCCGAACCGAGCACCAGGAAGATGACGAGCACGACGATCAAGACGGCTTCGGCGATCGTCTTGTAGACCTCCCGGATGGAGGCTGCGATGGACTGGGAACCGTCGAGGACGACCTGCACGTTCATGCCTTTCGGCAAGGTCGGGCGCAGCGCCTCGGCCGCGTTGCGGACGGCCTCCGCCACTTGCAGCGGGTTCGCCGACGGCGTCGGCACGACGCCGAGGAACGTTCCGTACTGGCCGTTCAACTGGACGGAGAAGTCGGTGGTCACCGGCGCCATCTCGACATCCGCGACGTCGCGCAGGCGAACCACGTTGTCCCCTTGCGAGACGAGCGGGAGCGCGCCGAAGGCCGCGGGCGTCTGCAGGGTCGTCTGCATCTCCAGGGAAAAGGCCACGTACTCGTTTCTGGCGACGCCGGGAGCCGCGAGGAAGTTGCTCTTGCGGATCGCCGCCACGACGTCGCCCGCCGTGATGCTGCGGGCCGCCAGGCGGATCGGGTCCACCCAGACGCGCATCGCGACCGACCGCCCCCCCAGGAGATCGACCGAAGCGACCCCGTCCAGCATGGCGAAGTTGGGTTGCACGACGTGGGTCAGGTATTCCGTGAGGGCTTCGAGCGAGAGCTCCGTGCTGGAGAAGTTGAGGTACATGAGCGCGAAGGTCTGGCCCGTCCCCTTCACCACGACGGGGTCGTAGGCCTCCTGGGGCAGGTTGGCGCGAATGGCCTGCACCTTGGCGCTGATCTCCGCGAGGGCCGCGTTGGGATCCGCGTCGAGCCGCATGCGCACGGACACGGTGCTCTTTCCGAGCTCGCTCTTGGACGTCACGTAGTCGACGCCCTCCGCGCTGGACACGGCCTTGGCGACAGGCGCGGTGACGAAGCTCTGCATCAGTTGCGGGCTCGCGCCGACGTAGAGCGTCATCACCGTGATGGTCGTCTCCTGCACCCTCGGGAACTGCCGCACGGGAAGGTTCAGCAGCCCCTGGGCGCCGACGAGCAGGATGAGCAGGCTGACGACGATCGCCAGCACGGGCCGCTGGACGAAGCGGTCGAGCCAGGCCACCCCTCAGCTCCCCTGCGCGGGTCGGGCGACATCGACGACATTGTCGATCCTGACCGGCGTCCCCGACTGGAGCTTGTTCTGGCCTGAGGTGACCACGGTCTGGCCAAGGGCGATGCCGGAGAGGATCTCCGCATCGAGGCCCTCGCGGCGGCCCACCTTCACGAAGCTTTGCCGCGCGACGAGCCGGCGTTCGCCTCGCGCGCTGTCCTCTTCGACGATGTAGACGTAGTCCCCGTAGAGGCTCGTGGTAATGGCCGTCTGCGGCACGGCCAAAACCCCGGGCTCGCGCGGCAACGCGATCCGCACGCGCAGGAACTGCCCCGGCTGAATGCGGCCGGTTTGCGTCTCGGTGACATCCGCCTGCATGGCGACGAGGCGCGTCGCCGGGTCGATGCGGGGATCGATGCCGGTGACCGTTCCCGTCGCCGCCAGGTCCGACCCGCTCGCGCTGAAGCTGACCTGGGACCCGGGCTTCACCTTGTCAGCGAGCTGCTCGGGGACCGTGAAGTCGACCTTGATATGGTTGAGGTCCTGCAGGGTGGCCACCACCGTGCCCGGCTGGACGTATTGGCCGACGTTGATCCGCGGAATGCCGATCATCCCTGCGAACGGCGCCTTGACCGACTTCAGGGCGATGATGGCCTGGGTGCGCGTGAGCTTGGACCGCGCGGTCGCGACGGCGGCGACCGTCTGGTCATAGGCGGCCTGGGTGTCGAAGCCGCGCAGTCGCAGGTTGCTGGTTCGGTCGAGCGCTGCCTCGTTCAGCTTCAGCACGGCCTGCGCGTCGATCAGGTCCGCCTTTTCGACGCTGTCGTCGAGCTGGACGAGAGGCTGCTCCGCGTCCACCGCGTCATTGGCCTTGAACCGGATCTCGCGGACCACGCCGCCGATCTGCACGGCCAATTCCACGCCGCTCGCCGCACGGGCGGTGCCAATGGCCGTGATGCTGGGTTGCCAGGGGGCCAGGACGACCGGCCGCGCCGAGATGGTCTGCAGCGGAAGCGAGGCGCGGCCAGGGTCGCCCATGGCCCTGTCGCGCGCCAGATTGAACCATGCGAGGCCACCGCACAGGCCCATCAGCAACGTGAAGGTGACGGCGATGGCCACGCGGCGCAGCATCGCGGGCGAACTCCTCGTGAACTCCAGCCTCGGCGAAGCGCCGCGCACCAATTCGACTAGCCCGTGCATGATCTCTCAGCACAGCTATTCTGGCAGGTGTGCCCTGAACCGCCAAACGCCGCCCCAGCCGGCCCGCTCTTCACCCGCTTGTGACCTCAATTCGCAGCGAGCCGCGGGACGGCGCCTGCCGTGACCGGGGTCTTGCCTCCTCACGGGTCTTGCCTCTTGGAGGCTATGACGCGGCACATTGCCGTCGCGCCGACGTATTTCTATGACCAGAGATTAACGCAGCGAAACATCTCGGGTGGGATGTTGCGGTGCGATGCGGTATCTGGACCCAGTGCAAGATCGTCGCCCAGGTGAGTTCGGCTGCGGCAATTCAAGGCAAGGGCAAAGAATGACCGACATGATCCATCCTGTCATCCTGTGCGGCGGCGCCGGGACCCGCCTGTGGCCCGCTTCCCGCGAATCCATGCCGAAGCAGTTCATGCAGCTGATCGGCGACCGGTCGACCTTCCAGGAGGCGGTGCTCCGGGTGGTGGATCCCAAGGTCTTCGGCAAGCCCGTGGTGATCGCCGCCAGCGACGCCCGCTTCATGATCGCGGAGCAGTTGCAGGAGATCGGCATAGAGGCCGAGATCATTCTCGAGCCCGTGCGCCGCGATTCCGCGCCGGCCGTCGCCGTGGCGGCCGAGGTCGTCGCGCGCCGGGCGCCCGGCTCCGTCGCCCTGGTCATGGCCGCCGACCATGTGGTCAGGCAGCCGGCCGGCTTCGTGCAGGCTGCGCTCGCCGCCGCCGACGCTGCCCGCAAGGGCTCGATCATGACGCTGGGCATCGAGCCGACCGAGCCCCATACCGGCTATGGCTACATCAAGCCTGGCGCCGCGATCCCGGGCACCGCCGCCTCCGGCGTGGCCCGGTTCGTCGAGAAGCCGGATCTTGCGACGGCGGAGCGCTACCTGGCCGAAGGCTATCTGTGGAACAGCGGCAACTTCCTGTTCGTCGCCGAAACCATGCTCGCCGAGCTGGAGCGTTTCCAGCCGGCCGTCGTGGAGGCCGCCCGCGCCGCCCTCGACAAGGCGGTCGTCGACCTCGACTTCGTCCGCCTCGACGAGGCGGCGTTCTCCGCCTCGCCCAAGATCTCCATCGACTACGCGGTGATGGAACGCACCGAGCGGGCTGCCGTCGTCCCCCTGTCCTGCGGCTGGTCGGACGTGGGAACATGGAGCTCCGTCTGGCAGGTGAGCGAGCAGGACGGATCCGGCAATGCGACTCGCGGGCGGGTTCGCCTGCTGGGCACCAGCAACAGCCTCGTGCAGAGCGACGACCAGCTCACCTGCGTCGTGGGACTGGAGGACGTCGTGGTCGTCACGACCAAGGATGCCGTGCTCGTCTCGAGCAAGGAGCGCTCCGGCGAGGTCAAGGACCTCGTGGCCGGGCTCATCGCCGAAGGCGTGGAGGAGGCCACCGCGCACCGGCGCATGCACCGGCCCTGGGGGTGGTACCAGCGCATCGAGATCGGGCCCCGCTTCCAGGTGAAGCGCATCCAGGTGAAGCCCGGCGCGCGGCTCTCGCTGCAGAAGCACATGCACAGGGCCGAGCACTGGGTCGTGGTCCACGGCACCGCGGAGGTCACGGTCGACGAGCGCACCTGGCTCATGCACGAGAACGAGGCGGCCTACCTGCCGATCTCCTCGGTCCACCGCCTCGCCAATCCCGGGAAGATCCCGCTAGAGATCATCGAGGTGCAGGTCGGCTCCTATACGGGCGAGGACGACATCATCCGCATCGAGGATGTCTATGGCCGTGGGACCTAGGGGAGGCCTTTCCACGGAAACGCAGCATGGTCTCGTTTCCTGTGTGGTCGCACGCCTTCGCGAATATCCGGTTTTCACCTTTTTCGCAGCATTGTCCGGGACATGCGCAGCATGGCCTGCGGTCGCCCAGGCCAGTGCTCGGAATGACGTGATTGAAGTCAAATAAGCTGCCGCTTTGTCGCTCTTTCTTCACGATTCCTGACGACTACCTGACAGAAATATCGGACGAAGAACTCCATCTATTCTTATACGCTTCGTCCGAGCTTTTTGCTCATGTCGGCATATGCTTAACGATAGCGTCCGAACTATGGAAAGTCTTGAGGAGAGTGTCGTGGCTGATTCAAAGCGCATCCTGGTCACTGGCGGCGCCGGATTTCTCGGCTCTCACCTGTGCGAGCTGCTGCTGGCCGACGGGAACGAGGTGCTTTGCGTCGACAATTTCTTCACGGGCCGCCGCAAGAACATCAGTCATTTGCTCGGTCACGCTCGCTTTGAACTTCTGCGCCACGATGTCACTCATCCCTTGTTCGTGGAAGTGGACGAGATCTTCAACCTGGCCTGTCCGGCTTCGCCGATCCACTATCAACACGACCCCGTCCAGACGACCAAGACGAGTGTCATCGGCGCGATCAACATGCTGGGCTTGGCCAAACGCCTCAAGGCCAAGATCATGCAAGCGTCAACCTCTGAGGTCTATGGCGATCCGCAGGTTCACCCGCAGTCCGAGGACTATTGGGGTAACGTGAATCCGCTCGGACCTCGTTCCTGCTACGATGAAGGGAAGCGGTGCGCGGAAACCTTGTTTTTCGATTATTGGCGACAGCACCGGGTTCCCATCAAGGTGGCGCGCATCTTCAATACCTATGGCCCGCGCATGCTGGAGAACGATGGCAGGGTCGTCTCGAATTTCATCGTGCAGGCGCTCAAGGGGGAGCCGATCACGATTTTCGGCGAAGGCCGCCAGACGCGGTCCTTCTGCTTCGTCGACGACCTGATCCGGGGGGTCAGCCTGCTGATGAAGTCCGGCCCCGACGTGACCGGGCCGATCAATATCGGGAATCCCGTCGAATTCACGATCCGCGAGCTCGCAGAAGTGATTCTGGACATGACCGGGTCCTCATCCAAGCTCGTCTTCATGCCCCTGCCGCAGGATGATCCCCGGCAGAGAAAGCCCGACATCACGCGCGCCCAGGAGCTCCTCGGCTGGTCTCCTTCGGTGCAACTGAAGGAAGGGTTGGTCAGGACGATCGCCTATTTCGATACGGAATTGTCGGGAACCCGCTCAATCAGAGAAAGAGCGTCATAAAGTGGTCTTTCGCGCCATTATGCATGCCTATAGTGGGATACCCGTGACTATCCTTCCCTCCATCATCAGCTCTGGGTCGAAGCGCCCCCGGGAAGTCGGGCATACCAACTTCCCCGAACTCAGGAGCAAACTCAGCATCCGCTACCCCAACATGATCGTTCCAGATCATGACGACGTGGTCGACGTGAATGCGGAAAGGCTTGTCGTCACGTTCGTGGGCAACCACTTCGCGCGGAAGGGCGGCTGTGTGGTCTTGCGCGTGGCGGAGAAAGCGCACGAGGCCGGCCTGCCGGTCGATTTCCACGTCGTCTCGACGCTGGTCCGCGGCAAGACGGTTTGGTCGGATCCTGTGCGGCTGGGTTTCTTCGACCAGTACCTTAAGCTGCTCGAACTACCGAACGTCGTCTTCTCCCGGGGGCTGCCCAACAAGCAGGTCGTGGACTTGCTCCAGCGATCCCACTTTTCACTGTTGCCCACCTTCAGCGACACGTTCGGCTATGGGTCGATCGAGTCCATGATGAACTACACGCCGGTCATTGCCACGAAACTTCAGGCCATCCCGGAATTCGTCGTCCATGACGAGACGGGGATCCTCGTCGAAACCGACTGCACGCCGGACGGAGACTGGGTGGGAACCAGGGTGGGCGACAAGTCCACGACACAATTCGAAGCCACGTTCGCCACGGCGGTGGACGATCTCGCCGAGCAGGTCTACGCGGCTTTGGTCGGCTGCGTGAACGACCGCGCGAAGATCGCCAGACTGCGATCGGCTGCGCGGCACAAGGCCGTGGCGCTCTTTGATTCCAGACCGGCCTCGATGTGGTGGGACGACCTGTACGAGCGCGTGGCCTCGTGTTCTGCTCCCACGGCCGCCGGCAGAAGCGGCAGGATCGGCGAGGTGCGGTCTCGCGCAGGCGGCTGATCGACGACCTCAAGACAAGAAGAGGCCTCAATGCACATTGCGATGATCGGTTCGGGCTATGTGGGCCTGGTGTCGGGGGCCTGCCTGGCTGACTTCGGCCACCGCGTGCTTTGCGTGGACAAGGACGAGCGCAAGATCGCGGCCTTGCGGCGCGGCGAGATGCCGATCTACGAGCCGGGGTTGAAGGAACTCGTCGACAACAACGCGCAGGAGGGCCGGCTCACCTTCACGAAAGACATCCGCGAGGGGCTCGCGGGCGCGGAGGCCGTGTTCATCGCCGTGGGAACGCCCTCGCGGCGCGGCGACGGCCATGCCGACCTCTCCTACGTCCATGCCGTGGCCCGCGAGATCGCCGAGGCGAGCGCCGGGCCGCTCGTCGTCATCACCAAGTCCACCGTGCCAGTGGGCACCGGCGACGAGGTGGAGCGCATCCTGCGCGAGACGAGGCCCGACGGCGACTATGCCGTGGTCTCCAACCCCGAGTTCCTGCGCGAGGGCGCCGCCATCGCCGACTTCAAGCGCCCCGACCGCATCGTCGTGGGCACGGTGGAGCCGCGCGCCCGCGAGGTGATGACCGAGATCTACCGCCCGCTCTTCCTCAACCAGCCGCCGATCCTGTTCACCGACCGGCGCACCTCCGAGCTCATCAAGTACGCCGCCAACGCCTTCCTGGCGCTCAAGATCACCTTCATCAACGAGATCGCCGACCTGTGCGAGGCCGTGGGCGGCAACGTGCAGGAGGTCGCCCGCGGCATCGGCCTCGACAACCGCATCGGCGGCAAGTTCCTGCATGCCGGGCCCGGCTATGGCGGCTCCTGCTTCCCCAAGGACACGCAGGCGCTCGCCAAGACGGCGCAGGACGCGGGCACGCCGCTGCGCATCGTGGAGACCGTCGTCGCGGTCAACGACACGCGCAAGCGCGCCATGGCGCGCAAGGTGATCGCGGCCTGCGGCGGCTCGGTGCGCGGCAAGACGATCGCGCTGCTCGGCCTCGCCTTCAAGCCGAACACCGACGACATGCGCGACGCGCCCTCCCTCGCCATCGCCACCGCGCTGCAGGACGCCGGCGCGAGCGTGCGCGCCTACGATCCCGAGAGCATGGGCCATGCGCGCGACCTGCTGCCCGACGTCACCTTCGCCGACAACGCCTATGCCTGCGCCGAGGGCGCCGACGCGCTGGTCATCGTCACCGAGTGGGACGCCTTCCGCGCCCTCGACCTCGGCCGCATCCAGCGCGGCCTCAGGGCCCCCGTCGTCGTCGACCTCCGCAATATCTACAGGCCCGACGACATGCGAAAGCGCGGGTTTACCTATGTCAGCGTCGGACGGGGGTGACGCCTTGAAGGACTAGCTCCAATCGCGGAGAGTGTCCGACACCCTTTCAGCCCCGGCTTGATGCTGCGGTCTCTCGCGCCTTCGGAGTCTCATGTTCCCGAAACCCGTGCCTTTCCTCGCGCCCAATACGCTGGGCTACGAGTCCCAGCCCATGGTGAAGCCCACGGGCTTCCGCGAATATGATGCGCGCTGGCTATTCGAGAAGGAGATCAACCTGATGGGCGTCCAGGCCCTGGGCCTTGGCCTTGGCACGCTCATCCGCAGGCTCGGCGTCAAGCCCGAGATCGTCACGGGGCACGATTTCCGCAGCTACTCCGCCTCGATCAAGATGGCGTTGATCAACGGCCTCATGGCGTCGGGCGTGCGCGTCCACGACATCGGGCTGGCGCTCTCGCCCATGGCCTATTTCGCCCAGTTCGCGCTCGACGTTCCCTGCGTCGCCATGGTGACGGCCTCCCACAACGACAATGGCTGGACGGGGGTGAAGATGGGCGCGCAGCGTCCCGTCACGTTCGGCCCCGACGAGATGGACGCGCTCAAGCGCATCGTCCTCGCGGGTGATTTCACGCTGGCCGACGGTGGCTCCTACGTATTCGAGGAGGGCTTCGCCGAGACCTACATCCGGGACCTGACGGAGCGCGCCCCGATCAAGCGCAAGCTCAAGGTCGTCGCGGCCTGCGGCAACGGCACGGCCGGCGCCTTCGCGCCGCGCATCCTGGAAAAGCTCGAAGTCGAGGTGGTGCCGCTCGACGCGGAGCTCGACTTCACGTTCCCGCGCTACAACCCCAATCCCGAGGACATGCACATGCTGCATGCGATCTCGGAAGTCGTGCTGCACCACAAGGCCGACGTGGGCCTCGGCTTCGACGGCGACGGCGACCGTTGCGGCGTCGTGGACAACGAGGGCAACGAGATCTTCGCCGACAAGATCGGCGTGATGCTGGCCCGCGACCTCTCGGGTCTGCACCCCGGCGCCACGTTCGTCGTCGACGTGAAGTCGACTGGACTGTTCGCAACGGACCCCGTGCTGATCGAAAACAAGGTGACGGCCGACTACTGGAAGACCGGCCATTCCCATATCAAGCGCCGGGTGAAGGACCTCCAGGCCCTCGCGGGCTTCGAGAAATCCGGCCACTTCTTCTTCAACGCGCCGGTGGGGCGCGGCTATGACGACGGACTCGTCACGGCCATCGCCGTGCTCGACATGCTCGATCGCAATCC
Source organism: Alsobacter sp. (assembly GCA_046349155.1). Classification (GTDB taxonomy): domain Bacteria; phylum Pseudomonadota; class Alphaproteobacteria; order Rhizobiales; family Beijerinckiaceae; genus Alsobacter. The sequence goes on from JAXMCW010000001.1 coordinate 288,952, forward strand.
CGGCTCCTCGATGGCCGATCTCTATCGCGCGCTGCCTAGGACCTATGGCTCGCCCACCATGTCCCCGCACTGCGCCGACGAGGTGAAGTACGGGGTGGTCGAGACGGTGGTCAGGCGCTTCCAGGACATGCAGGCCCAGGGACAGCCGGTGGCCGGCCAGCGCATCCGCGACATCGTGACGGTGAACGGCGTGCGGGTGACGTGCGAGGACGGCACATGGGGCCTGGTGCGCGCGTCCTCCAACAAGCCGGAGCTCGTGGTCGTCGTGGAGAGCCCTGTGTCGGATGCGCGGCTCCGCGAGATGTTCGCGGCCGTGGACGGCGTTCTTCGCGAGAATCCTGAGGTGGGTGCCTACAACCAGACGATCTGACGGAGTCGCGGCGGGGTGGAGTATCCACCCTTCCGCACGGCGGTCCCCGCAGCACCTCGCCCGGACCAGGCCTCGTATCGGGTGAGGTGTGGTCGGCCCGCAACATGACTGGAGAGATGCAAACCGCGGGGAGATGTCCCCATCTGTGATTCAAGATGACAGCTCGTTTGCCAGCGCTTGGAAACATGGGAGATTTTCCATCCGGACCTGAAGCCGGGCGCTGCCACCGAGCCGGCGTCATCCACCGAAACCGTCAAAATAAGCCTTATAACTCATACTCGAATATGGTTAACGTCCGCCCGGAACGTGAGGGAGACTTCGGTCTGGTGCGCCTTCTGCGAGCAATTGCCGTTCTCGTCGCGATGCTGCTGCCCGGCTTGTCCCACGCCTTCAGCCTCGAGGACCTGGAACTCGGAACGCCGGCCTCGGTCGTCAGGACGAAGCTTGCCCAGGCCGGTTTGTCCACAAGTCAGGCCGGCAGCGACGCATCCGTCCTGTTCGTCGACGCGGCGGTGCCTGGCCAGCTCACGTTTTGCCGGGAGCACCTGGGCACCGTCTCTGCTCCCCTGACCGGCGGGATCCAGGGCTTTATCGACCGCGCAAGACAGGAGAGCCTTCAGCGCGGCGGCGCCAAGGTGGACCTCGCGATCCTCCCGGGCGGGGCCGAGCTGGTGACCAGCCAGTGGGATCTTGACCGCGGTGCGACGCTCTATATCGTCTGGCGCGCCGACGAGACCGGCGCCTTCGGGTCGATGATCCGTTCCGCTCCGTGCTCCGTCGCCGACACGTCCTTCGCAGCCGCCTCGTCTAGCGCCGATCCCAACCAGGACCGGCCTGCTGCAATGGGAGCCATGAAGGGCTCCACTCCCGCTGCGACGCCGGCGAGCGCGGAGCAGCAGCTTGCGACGCTGCCCTTGCCTGCGCCTCCGGACACGCTGGTCATTCTCGAAGGGCAGCCGACAGGGGCCACCTCGGGCTCCGCACCCGCGGAGGACGTAGGAACGCTAGTGGTTCGCCTGCCGGACGCGCCGGCGGGCCTCATCGTCGACCACGAAATCGGCGGCGAACCCTCCGTGTCGTTCGCCGAGCCGGCGCCGCAACCCCGCGCACGGCCGAGGACGTTCGAGGTTGCCAAGCCGGTGCAGAACCTCGTGCAGAAGCGCGTACAGGCGCGCAGCGAGACCTCCGCCATCGTCCCGCGGTCCATGCCGCTCGTCATCACGCCGCCCGGGCATAACGATCCCGAGGAGACGAATTCGACGGCACCGGCCGATGCGCTCCCCGGCCAGACGGTCGCGGGGAGCCCGGGATCCACGGAAACCGGCGAAGCGAGCGCCGCGGCAGAGACGGCTGACGACGCGCCGGCTCCCAACGAGCGCGATCCCAGGGCCCGCGTACGGCGGGTGAAGAGCGGCAGGGCCTTGACCGCGGAGGACTGCGGGAGGTTGTTCAAGTCCTATGATCGCGCGACCGCGACCTACCGCAGCCTCTCCGGAGCCACCGTGAGCTGCCCCTAGGGCGGGGGAGCTTCCCTACTCGACCGTGACGGATTTGGCCAGATTCCGGGGCTGGTCGACGTCCTTTCCGAGGGCGACGGCGGCGTGGTAGGCGAGGAGCTGGATGGGGACGGCGTAGACGATCGGGGCGAAGGAGGGCTGCATGGCCGGCAGCTCGATGGTCTGCATGTCGGCGATGCCGGTCTCGGCAAGGCCCTTGGCGTCCGACAGCATGACGATGCGCCCGCCGCGCGCGGCGACCTCCTGCATGTTGGAGACGGTCTTCTCGTAGAGATGGTCGCTGGGCGCGATCACGATCACCGGCATGGTCTCGTCGATCAGCGCGATCGGGCCGTGCTTGAGCTCGCCCGCGGCATAGGCCTCGGCGTGCATGTAGCTGATCTCCTTCAGCTTCAGCGCGCCCTCCAGCGCCATCGGGAAGTTGGTGCCGCGGCCGAGATAGAGCGCGTCCTTGGCCTTGGCGATGTCGCGCGCCACCTGCTCCACCGCCGGCTCGGCCTTCAGCGCCTCCGCCATCAGGCGCGGCACGTGGATCAGCTCGTCGGCGAGCCTGCGGCCCTCCTCCGCGCTCAGCGTGCCCCGCGCCAGGCCCGCGGCGACCGCGAGGCAGGCCAGCACCGTGAGCTGGCAGGTGAAGGCCTTGGTCGAGGCGACGCCGATCTCCGGGCCCGCCAAGGTGGGCGCCACGATGTCGCTCGCCCGCGCGATCGAGGAGGTCGGCACGTTGACGACCGACAGCACGGTCTGGCCCTTGTCCTTGGCGTAGCGCAGCGCCGCCAGCGTGTCGGCCGTCTCGCCCGACTGCGAGATGAACAGCGCCAGCCCGCGCTCCGGCATGGGCGCCTCGCGGTAGCGGAACTCCGAGGCGATGTCGATCTCCACCGGCAGCCGCGCGAAGCGCTCGAACCAGTACTTGGCCACGAGCCCGGCAAAGGAGGCCGTGCCGCAGGCCGAGATGACCATGCGGTCGAGCCGCGTCCAGTCGAGCGAGAAGGGCAGGCGGATCGTGCCCGCGCCCATGTCGAAGTAATGCGCCAGCGTGCGGCCCACCACCTCCGGCTGCTCGTGGATCTCCTTGGCCATGAAGTGGCGGTAATTCGCCTTGTCGACGACGAAGGACCCGGCATTGCTCTTCTGCGCCTGCCGCTTCACCGTGCGCCCGGCCGCATCGCGGTAGGTCGCGCCCTTGCGGGTCAGCACCACCCAGTCGCCGTCCTCCAGGTAGGTGATCGTGTCGGTGAAGGGCGCCAGCGCGAGCGCGTCGGAACCGAGATACATCTCCCCCTCCCCGGTGCCCACGGCCAGCGGCGCGCCCTGCCGCGCGCCGATCAGCAGGTCGTCGTGGCCGGGGAACAGGAAGGCCAGCGCGAAGGCGCCGCGCAGCCGGCCCAGGCCCGAGGCCACCGCCGCCTGGGGATCGCCCAGCCGCTCGAGCTCGCGCGAGACGAGCTGCGCCACCACCTCCGTGTCCGTCTCCGTCTCGAAATGGACGCCCTGCGCCTCCAGCTCCTCGCGCAGCTCACGGAAGTTCTCGATGATGCCGTTATGCACCACGGCGAGCCGGGCCGTGGCGTGGGGATGCGCGTTGCGCTCCGTCGGGCGGCCATGCGTGGCCCAGCGCGTATGCCCGATGCCGACCAGCCCCTTCAGCGGCTGCTCGCCAAGCCGCGCCTCCAGGTTGCGCAGCTTGCCCTCGGCGCGCCGGCGTTCCAGGCGACCATCCTCCAGCGTGGCGATGCCCGCCGAATCGTATCCCCGGTATTCCAGCCGCTTCAACGCATCGAGAATCTGCCCCGCAACAGGTGTCGTGCCCAGTATTCCAACGATGCCGCACATGCGGAACCTGCCTTTGTTTCGCGTCTCGCTTCGCGACGTGAACCTCTGGACCGGACCGGTTTCGGGGCCGATGCGCCCTCAGACCGTCCCATTCCGGCTCGACGCCGCCTGTCATGCCGGGATCAGCACGTTTCGTTCCAACGTCGCCGCCCGCGTCGCCTGCGCCGATGGGCCCGGCCGGCACGCCCTATTCGATCCGCTCGCCCCCAGGCGAGATCCGCAGGACGCGGACGCCCCTCGCGGCCGCGAGCCCCGCGATCTTGTCCGTCACGTGGCTGCCGGGAAAAGCCACGGCGAGGTGGGGTGTCCCGTCCTCGATGAGCCGAGTGATGGAGGCTTCCGTGAGTTGCCCCCGGGCCTCGCCGGTCAGGAGCGGGATGTCGTGTCGGGTGGCCCACTCCATGGCGAGCAACTCGGCGCCGCCGCGTCCTTCCGCGATCAGGAGCTCGATGCCGCAGCGCGCATGGACTGCTCCAAGGACCCTCCCCAGAAGTTCCACGTCCCGGAAGTCATGCCCGCCCGTGACGAGAACCCGGATCTTCGCCTCAACGCCTGGCTGGCTCGACACGCTCCGGCCTCCGGCTCAACAGGATTGGCCGTTCCGCGTCGACGCCCCGGCCAGCGTCGGGACCGGCGCTTGCAACCTTGATCTGTCCCGCTTCGGCGTCAACTGAAACCGCCCGCAGAGATCGTCGCGCACGGATCCCATCGGGTGCTCATTCCGGTCGGGTGCCTAGATGCCGGAGCCATCGAGAAAGAGGCTCTCGGCGAAGACCTGGTCCATGGCCTGGGCAGGCTTCGCGCTGCCCGCCTCGCCCACGACGCGGGCCGGGACGCCGGCCACGGTGGTGTTGCGCGGCACGGGCTTGAGCACGACGGACCCCGCCGCCACGCGCGCGCACTGGCCGATCTCGATATTGCCGAGGATCTTCGCGCCCGCGCCGATCAGCACGCCCTGGCGCACCTTGGGGTGCCTGTCGCCCTGCTCCTTGCCGGTGCCGCCGAGCGTCACGTCCTGGAGGATCGAGACGTTGTCCTCGACCACCGCCGTCGAGCCCACCACGAGGCCCGTGGCGTGGTCGAGGAAGATGCCGCGACCCAGGCGCGCCTGCGGGTGGATGTCCGTCTGGAACACCTCCGACGAGCGGCTCTGCAGGTAGAGCGCGAGGTCGTGCCGCCCCGCCTGCCACATGGCGTGGGCGATGCGGTGGGTCTGGATGGCGTGGAAGCCCTTGAAATACAGGATCGGCTCGATGAAGCGCTCGCAGGCGGGGTCGCGGTCGGTCACCGCGACGATGTCGGCGCGCATGGCCTGGCCGATCTCCGGATCGCGGTCGATCGCCTCCATGAAGCTCTGGCCCACGAGGTCGCTGGGCAGAGCGCCATGGTCCAGACGCGCCGCGATGCGGTGCACCACCGCCGATTCCAGCGTGTCGTGGTTGAGCACGGTGGAGATGACGAAGCTCGTCAGCGCCATGTCGCGGCGCGCGATGTCCTCGGCCTCGGCCCGCACGCGGTCCCACACGGGGTCGCAGCGGTCGAGCTTGGGGGAGGAACGGCTCAGGCGCACGAGGGTCTCCACCAAAAGCTGCTAGCGGGACAGGTCATCCGGTCGGGAGCGCTGGGCGCCTGCCCGGGCATTCGCAAACAAGCAAGGGTTGGAGGCCTCGGAGGGATTCGAACCCCCATTCAAGGATTTGCAGTCCTCTGCGTCGCCACTCCGCCACGAGGCCTCACTGCGGGGAGAGTAGCGCAAAATATGTCCAGTACAAATCAAATGAACTTGGCAGAGTTAACGTCTTTGCGTGGATCAAAGTGGAACATCTACTATGCGTCTCTATGGCACACGCGAAAGATCATGCCTCATTTCGAGGCGGCTGGGCCCACGTTTTCGGAAAAGAACGAGTCCTGCAACAGGAAGCGCTGGCCATCCGGTTCGCTCCGGGGCTTCATGCGCTGTAAGGCATGGTAGAGCTTCAACTGGATGGTCGTCTTGACGATATAGGGAACGGAGTCGGGTTCGCGGGAAAGCCACGCCACGGCTCGCATCTTTCCCTCGCGCTTCGAAACGTCGAGGAACTCGCGATGCTTGGCCTTGTGAACCACGTGCCCGCGATGCGCGGCGAGGGCCTCTCTCAGCCTCGCGTCCGACGTCTCGCCCCTGGCGATGTCGTCGAACGCCGCGATCTTCTCGAGGTCGCGGCCCTCGTGGCGGCTGCTCAGGCTGCCTGACCGCATCAGGGCGAGGTAGCCCGTGGAATCGATGATCTTGAACCTCGCGCCGAGCATCAGGGCGCGCACATAGAGAACGTAGTCTTCTCCCAGGAAGAGATCCTCATCGTAGCGCAAGGCGTGCTCCTCGAGGAAGGCCCGCCGGATGAGCGGCTTGAGAAAGCCCAGTTCCTGCCGGTTGAACACGCCCTTGCTGACATTGCCCTCGACGAACTCGGCCGGCGTCAGGATGCGGGACCAGCGGTGAGGTCCGGCGCTCGCCTGCCAGGGGCTTTCGCCCTCGCCCTCCGGGACGAGCGTGATGTTGTCGCAGACGAAGTCCCAGTCGCCGCCGCTGTCGAGCAGGGCGGCCAGGCGGCCTCGTGCAAAGCGATCGTCGGCGTCCAGGATCGCCACGTAGGGGAGCCGGGTCCGGTCCAGCACGAGGTTACGGGCCGCCGAGGGACCGACATTGCGGGGCAGGGAAAGGGTCTGCAGCCGTCCCGAGTGATCGTCGGCGTTCGCCGCCGCTGCGGAGGTGCCGTCCGTCGAGCCGTCGTCGACCACCCAGACCTCACCGACCTCGGGCTCCCGCAGCGCCGACGCGACGGCGTCCCGGATCCATGGCGCGGCATTCTTCGCGGCAATGATGACCGCCACCTGGCCCAGGAACACGATGCGTCACCTCTTCAAGACAGGGCCGGGAAGGCTGCTGCGACAGCCGCACGCCGCGCTCGCGCAAGCCCGGGATGTTCCCAAGGCCGGCGGACGCGGTCCCGCAAGGCCTAGGCCGCGCGGCGCAGCCACTCCTCACGCCAGTACCACAGGGGCGCCCGCGGGCAGAAGAGCCGGTCGGGATTGCCGAGGCCCAGGCAGTGAAGTCGATCCAGGACGATGCAGTCGCTCCTGAACCTGATCATGCGCCCGGAGCGTTCGTCGATGATCTTGCGGATGACGGCCGTCACTTTGAACGTCTTGCCGCAATAGGCGAACATCTCCTTGTCGAACGACATGCCGAGATGCTTGCCGCTCTCGTCCAGCGTCGCCGCGATCTCGTCGCGCGATCGAACCTGCACGACGTCGCCCACGGCGAGGTTGAGGGAGGGAGCAGAGCCATGGGCGGCGGGCGGGGGAGGCGAGGGCGGCGCCGCCGCGTCCGGGTTCCGCTTCTGCCGCAGGCCGAGGCCCTCCAGGACCTGGACGGCGACGGACCGCGCGTAGAACTTCGGAACGTGGCGAAGCGAATCCTGCAGCGTCACGTTGCCGGTCTGGACGTCCTCGACATATTGCGAGAACTCGCGCGACGAGATGCTGCGCGAGGCCGCCACGACCTGCGTCGCCTGGCAGCGGAAGCGGGTCTTCCCGTCCGGCAGGGTTTCGCGCGTGTTGTCCGCGAGGAGGGACGGGACGGGTCCCGCCTCGGTCGGCTCAGCCTCGACGGCCGGTTGCGCGGCGGGGCGGAGCCAGGCCGTCTTCCAGTACATCAGGCACTGCGCCTGGCAGCCGTCATGGCCGGCGCCGTCGCAGCGCGGGGTCAGGAGCACGGTGTCGTCCATGCGCCGGAGGTTGGTGACGCCCGTCGGGTCGCAGGCCTTGTGGGCGGAGCGGGCCACGCGCAGCCGCTTGCCGCAATAGGCCATCATCTCCGGCATGAAAGGCATCTCGTCGAGGCAGCCCCTCGCGTCGAGAGTGGCAAGGATCTCGCCGAGCGCAAGCACCTCGACCCAGTCTCCCACGCGATAGCGTTCCTTGACCGACATGAACTCTCCTGTGAGGGGACCCGTTTGGACTGCAGCTTATAGGGCAGGATTGAAGGGCTGCTCAACGCCGGCCCGTCTATCGCGCATTATTGTTTCCAGAAGACGAATGCGCCGGATTCGCTTGCAATCCGCCGGATCGGGTCGCCTGTTCCGAGCCGAACGTGCAGCCATGGCTTAGGGCCAATTTAAGCTCTCGCGGGTACTCGTCGGCAGCCATCTCTGGACAGGAGAGACCGCATGTCGAAGGCCGCGCCGAGGTTGCAGCTGCACAACACGCTGACGCGTGCGAAGGAGGCGTTCGCGCCGATCGATCCTGCCGACGTCCGGCTCTATGTCTGCGGCCCGACGGTGTACGACTTCGCCCATATCGGCAATGCGCGGCCGGTGATCGTGTTCGACGTGCTCTATCGGCTGCTGCGTCACGTCTACGGGGCGGAGCACGTCACCTATGTCCGCAACATCACGGACGTAGACGACAAGATCAACGACCGCGCCGCGCGCGACTTCCCGGACCTGCCGCTCAACGAGGCGATCGCACGGGTGACGCGGGCGACGGCGGAGCAGTTCCACGCCGACGTGAAGGCGCTCGGCTGCCTGGCGCCGGACGTCGAGCCGCGCGCCACCGAGCACATCGCGGAGATGCGCACCATCATCGAGCGCCTGGTGGCGGGGGGCTTCGCCTACGTGGCGCAGGACCACGTGCTGTTCTCGCCGGCCGCCATGGACGGGGCGAACGGGGCGCTGCCGCGCTACGGCGCGCTCGCCAACCGCTCGCTCGACGAGATGATCGCCGGCGCCCGCGTGGACGTGGCGCCCTACAAGAGGGACGCCACGGACTTCGTGCTGTGGAAGCCCTCCAAGCCCGGCGAGCCCGCCTGGGCCTCGCCGGCCGGCATCGCCGCGCCGGGGCGGCCGGGCTGGCACATCGAGTGCTCGGCCATGAGCTGGAAGCACCTGGGCGAGGTCTTCGACATCCATGGCGGCGGCATCGACCTCGTCTTCCCCCACCACGAGAACGAGATCGCCCAGTCCACCTGCGCCTTCGGCCAGGCCCGCATGGCCAACGTGTGGATGCATAACGGCTTCCTGCAGGTCGAAGGACAGAAGATGTCCAAGAGCCTGGGAAACTTCGTGACGATCCGCGAGCTTCTGGCGAGCGACAGGTTCGGCGGCCGCAGCTGGCCGGGCGCGGTCCTGCGCCTCGCCATGCTCAGGACCCATTACCGCCAGCCCATCGACTGGACGGTGAAGGCGCTGGAGGAGGCGGAGCAGACGCTGGCGGGATGGGCTGACATCGCGGCCCGGCATCACGTGGCGCTCGCGGTGGAGGACAGCCAGCCACCGCACTCCGGCATCACCGACGCCCTGGCCGACGACCTCAACACCCCCGCCATGATCGCCGCCCTCCATCGCCTCGCCTCCGACGGCCGCAGGGACCCCGCCGCCGCCAGCGCACTCGTCGCCTCGGCAGCGTTCCTGGGGCTTGCGCCCGGCGACTGGTCGTCGATCACCCGCAAGGCCGATCACCGGGCGGACCTGGCTCCAGACGTGGCCGAAAAGATCCAGGCCTCGATTTCGGCGCGACTCCAGGCCAGAAAGCAAAAGAACTGGGCCGAATCCGACCGCATCCGCGACGAACTCGCCGCCATGGGCGTGCAACTCAAAGACGGCAAGGACCCCGCCACGGGCGAGCCCCTGACCGAGTGGTTCTGCGCGGAGATGGCGTAGGCCGGACGATCCGCCTTTCCTCGCGGGGGCTCCATCGCCGGGGCCACGCTGGCGGCGCGTGCGGGACAGGACGCGGCGACGGGCTTGACCTGTCAACGGCGACGATGAACCACGATCAGGAACGCTGTCCCGCTCCACCCCCCGCGCGCGCGGCCAGGACCCTGATCTTCCGGACGACGCGCATCCCGATGTTGGATGCGGATTCACTCATCAGCTTGTAGCGCTGGCGTGCGAAGAAGGACCGGGCCTGCCGCCTGTTGTCCAGGAGACCGCGTCGAATCCAGAATCCAGCGAGCAGATCGCGAGACTGGCTTGTCAGTCCTCGTCCGGCCCTTCTATGGAACGAGAAGATCTTGTGACCTGTCCTGTCGATATGGTCGATGATTTCGTGAATGTCGTCATAGCCATTGGTTTCCGGCCAAACGACGTCCTTTACGCTGCCGGGAGGAATGGGTCTGACATGGTAATGCTTTTCAACTGTCCCGTAAGTCTTGCAGATGAACGCCTCGTATGTGAAGAATTCCGTAACAAGTCGATCGCGCATCACTTCAGCGAAGGACCTCCCTTCCTGTCGTTCCATCTCGGCGATCATCGCGCGTACGACGCTCGTGTACATCACGAAGGGCGTGATGGTCTGATAGAAGCACTTGATGTATTCCTTGCTGGAGAGATCGAACAGGGCGAGGGATCTCACAAGAAAGTCTTGCAAGGGGTGGTCCACGTAATTGTCGCTGTCGAGATATGGCAGGCCGTCGGCATGGCAGAAGAAATCTCGGTCGATTGGACCCACGAAATGGTTCTTGGCGTCGAGCAGGACATAGAGATCGGTCTTGACCTGCAAGGAGATCGCTAGCTTGAGGACCTGTTGGGCCATCCAGCCATCCATGGCCGGCATGGCGTAGACGTCCCTGGCGTCGACCACCTCCACGAGATGGCGATGGGGGCCGTATAGCTTCACCAGACCCTTCCATGCAGCGCTTCTCGTGCGGCGGGGGCTGTTGTTGATCAGGATGATCCGCCCGAAGACACCCTCGGGGACGTAGCGCGCGAAGGATCGGGCCTGGAGTTCCATGAATTCCAGGTCCTTGTCGTAGAAGATGGTTACTGCTGTCGCGCCCTCGATCATCATCTCCTCGACATATTTCCCGGGTCCCCCTCAGCAAGAACAGGATCGAGGACAAGTGACGTATCAGTATGGCAGGCGCTATCCTGTCCGCAAAGCATCCGGGGTCGGTATCATGAACGAAGGCGGCGGGTGCCTCACGCAAGCAACCAGGTCGACTCGATCGCGCGGTCGGCCTCGCTCCGGCGGCCTGTCCAGGGATGGCGCCCGATCTCGGGCCCGGGTCTCGGTACCGCCATGGCTGCTGGCCGGACGCTTGACAGACCCACGAGTCCGCCGCGTGCCTCGTCGACCGGCGACCAGCTCCTGGAGCTTGCGACGATTCGGAAAGCTGCAGTCCGGGTGTGATTGCGTCTTGCGGAGCCTCCACACATGACAATTCGCCCATCCGCATCCGGCCGCCCGTCTGATCCGTGCGCCTGGCCCGACCGTGGCCCCGCTCCGATGTCACGGCGCGAGGTTGCGAGAGGCCTTGCTTTGGCCGGAGCGCTTGGCCTGGAGGCCGCCTTGTCCAGACGCGCGAGGGCGCAAGGGGCGGGACCGTCGGGGAAGCTTGCGCGCGTTGTCGGGACATCCATCCTCGACGGGGACGGGCTGCCGCTGCATCTGCGGGGAACAAACCTCGGGAACTGGATCGTGCCGGAAGGCTACATGTTCGGGTTCGGCAAGGCCACGGCGCCCTGGCAGATCCGGCAGATCATTGTTGAACTCGCCGGCAGCGAAGTCGCCAATCGCTTCGGATCCGACTGGCTCGACCGGTTCATCCAGCGCGACGACCTCCGGTACATTCGGTCGCTGGGGCTCAATCTCGTCCGCGTCCCGATTGACTACAGAATCCTGACACCCGAGTCGCATCCCGGCCTTTGGCTGGAGGAAGGCTTCGTATTGCTCGATCGGCTGGTGGAATGGTGCCGGGCGGAGGGGCTCTTCGTCCTGTTCGATCTGCATGCCGCGGTCTGCGGCCAGACCGGAACGAACATCGACAATTCCCATGGCTATCCGTTCCTCTTCCTCGACGAGGCTTGTCGGCAACGGACAGCGGATGTCTGGGCCCGGGTCGCGGCCCGGTTCGCGGGTCATCCGACGGTGATCGGCTACGACCTGCTCAACGAGCCCCTGCCCAACGAGCACAAGGCGCTTAACCCCCTTCTCGTGGATGTCTACAGGCAGCTTGTCCGGTCGGTGCGCGCCCACGACAAGGACCACATCCTGTTCCTTGCCGGCGCGAGCTGGAACACGAACTTTTCGATCTTCGACAATGTCGTCCTGGACGAGAACGTGGTCTACACGTTCCACCACTATGGCGCTGAGCCGGATCAGAAGCTCATCGACTGGTTTCTCTCGGTGCCGCAGAAATTCGGGCGCCCCGTATTTCTCGGGGAGTCCGGGGAAAACTCGGACCGCTGGGTCGAGACACTGCGCGTGCTGCTCGATAGCCACGGCATCGGATGGGCGTTCTGGCCCTACAAGAAGATGCAGAGCACGAGCAGCCTGCGCACCTACGACGCCCCCGCGGGGTGGGACCAGATTGTCGCCTATCAGGAACGTTTCGACGGGCCGGTCGCCGAGAGGTTTGCAATCCGTCCGCCAGCCGGGACCGTCCGCGCCGCCTTGTCGGAGCTTCTGGACAATATCCGTTTCGAGCGGACCTCACCCAATCCGGGCTATATCCGCGCGCTCGGGCTCTCGCCCTGAGGATCCACGGCCTCGGGCGCGGGCGCCTTCGCCTCGACAGTTTGGCGGCCGCGTGCGCGGCCTAGGGCTTGCGAGACGACGCCGATCACCTGCCACGCGGCCTTCAGGCTCTTGTCCTTGAGGTCCTTGAACGGGCCCCCGAACATCAGCAGCGGAACCGTCAGGCCGACATAGGCGAGGCCCGTCGTGGTGATCGAGACGAACAAGGCCATCAACCCGGTCGCGTCGGGCTCGATGCTCATCGATCCGATCCACGCGGCGACCCCGCCGGCAAGGCCGATCGGAATCACCACCTTGAGCGTGTCAGCGAAGGAGACGGGGGTCCGATAGGTCGCGATGGCGAAGCCGGGGAACAATGAGAGGTTGGTGACGATCGCGAACGCCGCCGCAATCCCGACGATTCCGTACGGGGCGGCCAGGAGAAAGCTCAGGCCTACGACGGGCGTAAGGACGAGCATCCAGATGACCATCATCTTTGCTCGCCCAAGCGACATGTAGATCCAGTTGCAGGCGGCGACCGGCACTCCGCTGAAGGACGAGATCGCGAGCCACCGCAGCACGTCAGCCGATTCCGCCCAGTTCGGGCCGTAGATGATGACGATGAGGGGGTGTGCGCTGGCGATGAAGAGCGCCGCTGCGCCGGCCCCCAGGACCGTCACCAGTCCGAGCGCACTGAGGAACGCCCGGCGCCAGCGCTCCGGCTCGTTCTGCATCCGGCTGAGCGAAGGCTCGACGGTGGACGCGATGTTGCCGTTGAAGAGTACGATCGGCAGCATCATCAACTGGTAGGCTCGCGAGTAGATACCCAGCTCGGCCGGCCCAAACCGCCAGCCGATGATGAGATTGTCGAGCTGGCGATGAAAATAATCGATGAGGTTGGCGACCGTGAACGTCGCGCCGAACCTGAGGCCCGACACGGCGCCGCTCCAGTCGCGGACCATCGAGGGACGCCACCGGCATGACGACCAGATGAAGAGCTGGGTCGCTATGCTGGCCGCCCAGGCGTTCACGACCAGCGCCCAATAGTCGAGCTTGAACACCCAGGCGGCAAGAATCCCGGCGATCGCGCCGCTGATATGGCCGATAAGTCCGGAAATCTGCAGCGGCACATACCGCATCGTGCGCAGCATGATGGCCGTGTGCTGGGCGCCCAGCGCGCCGAAGAGAAGCGTGAACGACATCGCGACGGTCAGGCCCACGACCCTGTGGTCCCCGAAGAACCAGGCTGCGAGGGGGGCGAGGGCCCAGGTCACGGGAAGCAGGACGGCGCCGAACGCGAGGTTGAGCCAGAACAAGCCGCTGACCGTATTCTGGTCGATCGTCTCACGCTGGACGGTCGCCATGCCGAGGCCCAGGTTGGAGAACACGCCGATGAAGGCGAGCACCGACCAGGCCATTGCAAAAAGTCCGAAGTCGGCGGGCACCAGCAGGCGGGCCATGATCGCCGTCGATACGAACTGAATGACGAAGCGCACGGGCTGCGCCGCAAGCGCCACGAGCCCTCCGGTCACCGTCTTCGCGCCGAGACGATCCTTCAGGTGGTCTGTCGACAGAGCATCCTGGTTGCGCTTTTCCTGCGGTGTCACAATGGGCTCCGGCAGACTCGATGACCATGCTGGCGCTGCGGCATGACTCGCGCCTGCAAGCTCGCTTCTGCAGTGACAGAGATTAGGTACTTTCGTGTGAGATGCAGCATGGGATGACCACATACAACCGAAAAGTGAACTTGTGGAAAACCCGCCAGTGGTCATCTCCAGGCGACGGCAACAAGCCGATCCGCTCCAGCATCATCTGGATGACTTTCGTCACATGGGGTCTTGTTTTCGGCGGGAATCAGCCGGAAACGCCTCTCCTGCCCGGCCTTCGAAGTCCTGCGACTGACGAAGCAATAACCGTGGCGTTGTATTGTGGACCGGACGAGAGCCAATTCCGGACAGCGTAGGAGAAGGTGTCCTGAGCCGCATTCCCGCCATCGACGCCCCGGTAGCCCTGCCTCCGCCGGACCCGGTCCTCGCGATCCAGCAAGCCGCGCGAAAGATCGCATCCGGTGCGGTTTCACGATGGGACGCCTCGGTCCTGGAGGAGATGCCGTTCCCCGAGTTCGGACCCGACTATGTCGGTGCGCTGGTCGGGAAGGCGATGACGTCGGAACTGGGGCGTGCGTCGATCGGCGAAAGCGACTGGATCAGGTGGCAACCGATCCTGACGGGTCTGGTGGAGACCGTCCTCGACTGGCCCGGCGCCGGTCGAGCCAGATCGATCGCGCTTGTCGTCGCCAAGCATCACCTCGGCCTCACTTTGACCGGCCGGGAGGACCTTCCTTCGGGCGACCTCGCCACCCGCCGCGTCGAGCTTGGCGCTGCCGGCCCTGACGCGTTCCTGGCGGACCGGCCCACCGTCATCCAGGCGACAAGCGCCGGGCGACCGCTTGGGCTCGTCTTCATGACCGGGCTCGAGCAGGAGGCGGGCGTCGACCCCGTGCAGGCTGTGCTCGATCAGTCGGCGGACATGGGAAGCGGTCCGGCGACGCGCGCTCTCGTCTCCGATCCAGCCTTCTGGAGGGGCGTGGCAACGGAGTTCCTGGCGAGGACGAGGCAAGCGGGCCTTCCCTTGAGCGCTTCCCGGCTGAAGAGCGACATCAAGGCGAGCCTTTCGCGAGGGTTGCAGTTCACCCTAGCCCGCGGCGCCCCAGCGCCGGTTCGCGGAACAGGCGTGAAGGCCGGAGGCTTCTCAGGCGGCGATGGTCGCAAGGTGCCGATCCTGATGTACCACCGCGTTGCGGACGTCGGCGATCCGGCTTTGGCGCGCTACCGTGTATCGCCGCAGGACTTCCAGGCCCAGATGGGCTGGCTCAAGGCCCATGGCTTCACGCCGTTGTCGCTTGACGACCTCTCCCGGTTGCAGCGGAGCGAGCGAGATGTCCCTGCTCGGCCGGTCCTGATTACCTTCGATGACGGCTATCTCGATTTCTACGATCATGCGTGGGCTGTACTGAAAGAGATGTCGTTTTCATCCGTCATGTTCATCGTTCCCGGAAAGGTCGGGCAAGTCTCCGACTGGGATGTCGCCCTGGGGCGTTCGGAGCCTCTGATGACCTGGGGGCAAATCGCCGACATCGCGGCCAGCGGGGTCTCTATCGGAAGCCATTCCATGACGCACAGGCGCTTCTCGCGGCTGTCTCTGGCCGAGGCTCAGGCCGAGATGTGGGACTCCGCCGCCATCATCGAGGACAAGCTCGGCCGGCTACCGTTGGCCTTCTGCTACCCTTATGGAGTCTATGACCGGATGGTTGAGAGGCTCCTTCCGGTGCTCGGGTATCAGGCAGCCTTCACCTGTGATCCAGGGGCGGCGACCCTCGGCAGGAATCCCCTGCGCTATCCTCGAATCGAAGTCATGGGATCGCACGGCCTCGACGGCTTCGTGGCCTGTCTCCGGGAGAGCCTTGCGGCCTGAGGGCGCGAGAGGCAGACCTCCCGTGGACGTGATCAATCCCGGGGCTGAACGCCTCCGAAGGGCAGCCGCACGGCGATCTTGGCTGCGGTGGGTAGATACCACGACCAAAAATGCCTGTCCGTGCGGCGCAATGCGTCCAGCTTGCCGAAGGCGCCGGGACCCTTCTTCCCCATCTCCCGCAGCGAGAAGAAGACGACGTCCTCGCGCTCACGGGCGATGCAGGACAACACGTAGCGACGGTCCGCGTCGGATATCGGGAGGTCGCTGAGAAAGAGATAGGACTTCTGCAATTGCCCGACGCGACGCGGCAGATGACCCGGATCGTCCCAGTCATAGGTCGAGTAGAAGATGTTCACTCCGTCTGCGCAAGTCACGTTGATCGCGGTTGAACAGCAGACCCTGTCGGTGCGGCTGATCAGGTGTAGGAGGAAGTGGCAATCCTCTCCCGCCGCCCTGAGCGCGGGATTGAACCGGAGCTCGGGAGCGGCAGATCGCCTGAACACCACCGTGGGCGTCAGGGATGTCCAGGCCCGCAGGGAAAATGACATGAAGGCAGCGGAGGGGACCTCGTAGTCGTCTTCGCCAAGCGGCGTTCCTTGGTCCTTGAGGTATTGCCCGAAACCATTCTGCGCGAAGTAGGAATCGTGAGCACCGACCCGTCGGTTGTTGCAGAAATAGTAGTCGAAGCCGCGCCCGAGCAGGGCCAGAGCCGCGGCGAGGTGACCAGGCTCCCAGTAGTCATCCGAATCCAGGAATGCGACGAAGTCCGTGTTCGGCTTCATGGCGTCGAGGCAGGCGTTGCGGGCCGCGGAGGCCCCCCCGTTCTGCTGGACGATCACCTCGATCGAAAAGCCGTCCGGTAGGGGCAGGTCCCGCACTTCTCCATCGGATCGAACGGGAGATGCATCATCGCAGATGTATATATGGACATGGACTCCGTGAGGCAGGCGCTGCCCGACGACGGACGTCAGAGCGCGCCGCAAGATCCCGGGCCGGCGCTGGAAGAACGGAATGATCACGGCGACGATGGTCATCGGCGTGCCTCTTGAGAATGCGCGGGACCCGATGCAAACAGGAAGGACGTGGCTCCCTTCGCGTAGCACCGGAATTTCGTGGCGTAGGAGAACCCGTACTCAGGCAGGAACAGGTTCTTCCCCGTGAGGAGCTCGTTGACGAGGCTCTTGATGTCCCATTTGGCCTGGAGACAGAGAGAGGGGCACTTGAAGAGGTGCTTCGCGTAAAGGGCTCCGGAGCCGATCATGTAGTGTTCCCAGAGCTTGCGGGCCTGCTCGGGCTTCGAGCGGCCATGGAAGTGCTCGACGACGAGGTTCGGGTGATATTCCAGCCTGAACCCGGCCTCGTAGGCGCGAAAGATATAGTCCGTGTCTTCGCCGGCCGGAATCGCGCCGACGCCGAACCTCTCGTCGAAGGGGCCGAGCGCCTCGTAAACCGAGCGATGCATGAACAGATTGCATCCAAGGAAGCAATTCCCGAGGTTTTCGGTGTGCGCGGATCTCTCGGAAATATGCCAGTGACGCACGTCCGGTTCGGTCTTGATCGTCAGCGGAAGGTCGCCCGGATTGCCGAGTTCGACCCGGCCGCCGCGGAGCGCAACATGAGAGGCGTCATGGGCGAACAGGCGCAGAAGCTCAACGAAATAGTCCGGCGCCATCCTGCAGTCGTCGTCCGTGAGAACCAGGATCTCACCGCGCGCGGCGCGCAGTCCGCGGTTCTTGGCGATAGGGATGCCCGCTCGATCTTCGTGCTCGACACGGACCAGCACCGAGGCTTGCTCCGCCCATCGCTGCACCACGGCGGTGGTGTCGTCGATCGACCCGTTGTCCGCCACCACCACCTCGATCACCACGGGGGAGACGCGCCGTGCGGCCTCGTCGATCGCCGCAAGGCAGTTCACGATCGCGTAGGCGCGGTTCCGCGTGCAAATGACGACCGAAACCTTGGGGGGCTCCGCACGCTCGGCCCCCGTCATCGCCCGGCCCCTTCGCGGTCCCTGCAGCAACCCGCCGGTGCGTCGGGGACCCGGTCCGGAATGGTCCGGGACCTCGGGGCGCACCGCGCCGGACGGGGGCCCGCCGGAGGACGCAATTGCTCCTGGCATCCTCGGGCGCCATGAACGTTCATCGATCCTGACCTTCCATCTCCGAGCGGGGGGTGGCCGCTACCTGAGCACGATTGTGAGCCACGCCTCAGCCGCACTGGCGACAAGCTTTGCCTGGCCCCGCGATCGGTTCTTGGCGCACGCAGTACGTCCCAGACGTGACGACAATGTCGCCGAACCCGTCAACCGCTCGCTCTTGTTTGTCTTAATTTTGTTGGGTTTGTCCCTCTTACTTTGCTTCGATACCTCGAAGTTACCGACGCATGAACCTGCGCGTCCCTGTCTCGATTTTAAAAATTCATGGTCGCGGAGAGCCAACACGGAAAGTTCTTGTGAGCCGCGCGGCCTCGTTCGTCCGGGAGGTGCATCTAAAGGATGGGTAAGGCATTCGCCTTGTTCTGCTGTGGACGGTATCTCGACCGTTAATTATTAATTTCATTCGTTCAGTTAATGCCACTTTAATACGAAATCCCAATGTGCAAGCATGCCGGGGTTCGGCGCAATATGAGAACCAACTTGCTGACCGCGGGCAACCGATCGTTCGTGCGTTCCTGTCCAGACGGACGCGCACGACAGGGGGCCGCGGGAGAGACTGGCGAAGGGTGACAGTCAGCATGAAGGTTCTTCATTTCCTGGGAATTGGAAAGGTTCCCCAGCATCCCATGGTGGATGCGACGGGCGGGACCGAACGCGTGGCGCTGGAGATCGCCCGCGTCCAGGCGAGGCGTGGCGAGTCGGTCACCGTCGCCTCGATGGGGGAGGTGGAGTGGAGCGGCGATTGGGAAGGGGTGACCCTGCGGCACCTGAAGCCTTTCTCGTGGGCGAAAGTCAGGGTCGGCCATCATGTGAAGGACATGAGGCAGCACCTTCGGCTGGCGACCTATATCCACCTGCGGCGCTTCAATATCGTTCACCTTCACGAGTACCGGGCCACGCGCTTTTTCGAGCGCCAGCCCAAGGTCATGCACTTCCACAACGAGCCGCTCGGTTACATCAACGGACAGTCTTTCGACGAGGCTGCTCGTCGGTACTGGGGCGAGTTGGGGAAGAGCGGCGCGCAGATCGCCGTGAGCGAGTTCGTGGCCAGGCGCCTGCACCTCTCGCATGAGCATGCCGGCCCCACCTTGCCGGCCCACATCGTCGTCGACCAGAGCGGCGTGAACACGGAGGGACTGACCGTCGAGCGGCTGCAGGACGACCGGCAGCGCACGAGGGTCAAGCTCGGCCTGAAGGACAACGACGTCCTGTTCATGTTCGCGGGCGCGGTGAGGCCCGAGAAGGGTGTAGTCCAATTGGCGCAGGCTTTTGCGAAACTCGCCGACGAGCACCCGAACGCCCATCTGGCGATCGCCGGGGGCAGCAGGCTCTGGGGCGACAGTCACGGGGCTCTGGACGATACCGAAGCCAAGGTGCGCTCCTTGCTCACCCCGGCGCTTTCCCGGGGGCAAGCGACCCTGCTCGGCATCGTCGCGCCCACCGAGCTTCCGTCCTACTATGCGGCCGCCGACATCTTCGTTCTTCCTTCCATGTTCCAGGAGACTTTCGGCCTCGTGATCCTGGAAGCCTTTGCCGCTGGCATTCCGGTCATCGGGTCGCGCTCCGGCGGCATCCCGGAACTGGTGAAGGAGGGCCAGACCGGACTTATCGTCGAGCAGGGCGACGTCGAGCAACTGGCTGGGGCCATGGCCCGTATGCTGCTGGACAAGGACCTGCGGGAACGCATGGGAGCGGCTGGCCGGAAGCTCGCCCTTTCCATGAGCTGGGACAAGACGGTGGACCGGCTGGAGACCATCTACCGGGACGTCCTCGGTTCCCACAGGGTGGTCCTGTAGCCCGCGGCATCGCCGCGCGCAGCTGCGGGGGCAATCGTCCTTTCCCACGCACATGAAGCCGGCGGCATATCCGCACGCAATGCGCGTGCCCGGACAGGTCGGTCCCGACGGCATCGCTTGACTCGTCCCGGGAGTTCGGGCATCGCACGCGGGTTGAACGGGCTCTGCCATCCGGGCGCTTCAGGGCCCGCGTGGACTATGGGTGGTACTTTTGTAACGCCTTCCTGCTAGCTAGTCGTTCGTTTGATCAGACCTACTTGTCACAACCGGAGAGCGCGCCTGGTTGAGATGTGCAAACGTCGAAAGGCCATGTGATGGACAGCAAGTCGTTCTTTGCAGGGCCTGCACCGACCGAGACACGCGCCGCCGACGCCGATTTCCTGGTGGCGGTCATCCGGTTCATCAAGAACCACGCGATCACGCTGGCTTTCTTCGTCCTGCTCGGGTTGGGTGGAGGCGTCTACAGCATCGTCAATGCGCGACCTCTGTTCACCGCGTCAAGCACCCTGCTGATCGAAAACGGCCGCGTCGACCTCTTCCAGAGGCCATCCATTTTCTCTGACGCCACGGCGGACAACTCCTTCGTCGAAAGTCAGATCGAGGTCATCAAGTCCAATACGGTCGCGCGCGAGGTGAAGTCTCTGCTCGGCATCAAGAGTATGGACGAGATCAGCCTGCCCCAGCAGCCGGGCGCCGTCGGCCGGATGATGCAATGGATCGCCAGTCAGAAAGAGCGGTTCGTTCCTTCGTCCATCATGCCGGAGTCGAGCGAGCCGCAGGCCAAGACGCCTTACGAAGACCCGATCACCGAGGCCCTCGCCGGAGCGGTCACGGTCAGGCGCGTCGGACTGACCTTCGTCATCGACATCTCCGCGACGGCGGAAAGCCCGAAGCTGGCCGCCGAAATCGCCAACGCTTTCCCAGAGGCCTACCTCAACGTCGATCGTGAAGCCCGGCTCCAGAACTCGCAGCGCGCCGTCACCTGGATGCAGGAGCGGCTTTCGGAGATGCGTGACAAGATCGCAGAATCTGACCAAGCGGTCGAAGCGTTCAAACGCGACCGCGGCCAGGTCTCTGCGGACAAGGGGCCTATAAACTCGCAGTTGCGTCAGCTTGAAAGCGTCTCCACGAGCTACAAGACGCTGTATGACAGCATGCAGGCCCGCTATCTTCAGGAGGTTCAGGAGCAGTCCTTCATTCGCAATCGCGGGTGGCTGATCAGCCCTGCGGGCGAGCCGCGAAAGACGTGGCCTCGCACGACGATCGTGCTCGGGGCCGCCATGGTCCTCGGGCTTGCGCTCGGCCTTGCCTTCAGCGTCATCCGGGAGGCGATTTCTCAGCGCTGGGCCATTATCAGCCAGTATGAGGCCCGGGCCGGCGTGCCGTGCATCGCGACCGTTCCCGTTGCGTCGGAGACCGGGCTGCGGGCCTGGATGGGGAGGCTGGCCGGCCGCAAGAAGGGCCCGCTCATCCGCGGTATCCTCGATGCTCCGTTCGGTCCGTTCGCGGAGGAAATCAAGCGCGTGGCGATCCTCATCGCCCGGCGGCATCCCCAGGCCAATCCAGGCGCCGTGATCGGTGTGATTTCCTTGGCGCCCGACGAGGGCAAGAGCACGATTGCGGCGAACCTTGCCCAGTCGCTCAGGATGGCGGGCCACAAGGTCGTGCTGGTCGATCTCGACAGCCGTAACCCCAGCCTTAGCCGTGCCTATAGTCCGGTTCTCGACGCCCCCGTGATCGATGAGCCCATGCTTTCCAAGGAGAGAGTGTGGGAGGATCCCGCGGGCAGCCTGGAATTCATCCCCAACAGCAGTTTCCGGTCCCGCGACAGCATCCGCGACAGCCAGCGTAGGGATCTCCAGGCCGCCATCGTCGCCGACAACGTCAGCATGCTGCGCAAGTTTTACCACTACGTGATCGTGGACCTTCCGCCGCTTGGCCTGGTGGCCGATGCCGAGGCTGTCGCCCACCTCGTGGATGACTTCCTCCTTGTCGTCTCCGTCAAGAAGTCGGAGCCCGAACAGGTCGAGCGAGCCCTCCGGCGCTTCGATCCCACCCGGTCGCAGGTCATGGGCCTGGTTCTCAACCAGATCGATCGGCCGGATACGGGCGGCGACGCGAAGTACTACGGATGAGCGTCGCCGAACGGTCGAGCCTTGCGGACGAGCCGCCGCTCGCGGCTTGTACCGACCGGAGCCGCACGGCCGGGGTGCTCTACATCGTCCATGACACGTCCGACGCCGCGGTCCTGCGACGGGTGAAGATGCTGGAGGCCGGGGGGGGCGAGGTGCGCCTGGCCGGCTTTCGGCGCAGCGATGCCTGCCCCGACGGCGTTGCAGATTTCGGCCAGACGCATGCCGCCAAACTTATCTGGCGCGCGATGGCCGTTCTCCGCATATGCCTCCAGAACCGCCGGCATGCGCCGCTTGCGTGCAGGGCCGACGCCATCATCTGCCGGAACCTCGAGTCGCTGGTGATCGGCTGGTTGCTGCGCCGATCTGCGGGCTCGCGGGCTCGCCTGGTCTATGAGGTCCTCGACATCCACCGCGCCATGCTCGGTCGTGGCTTCCCGTCCCGCATGCTGCGCCTCCTCGAGCGCAGGCTCGCCGCCTCCTGCTCGCTCGTCATCACGAGTTCGCCCGCCTTTGTGCAGTCCTACTTCGACAGCATCAATCCGCTCGGCGTTCCCGTTCGCCTGGTCGAGAACAAGGTTTTTCCCGAGGCGGCTGCAGCCAGGGCCGGGCAGTCCGTGCGGCTGCCGCTGCCTGCTGGCGGGGAGCCAATCGTCATCGGCTGGTTCGGGGTGATCCGGTGCCGCAAGAGCCTCGCCATTCTCTCTGAACTGGCTCGCCTCATGGAGGGCCGGCTCAAGGTTGTCATCCGGGGCAAGGTGGCCGATCACGAGTTCGACGACTTCGCGGGAACGGTCGAGCGTCATCCCCACCTCGAATACAAGGGTCCCTATCGCAATCCTGACGACCTGCCGCTGATCTACGGAGACATCGACTTCAGCTGGGCGATCGACTTCTTCGAGGAGGGCCAGAACTCGAGCTGGCTTCTGCCCAACAGGCTCTACGAAGGCTGCCTGTACGGAGCCGTCCCGATCGCGCTCGAGAGCGTCGAGACGGGGCGGTGGCTCGCGGCCCGGGGCATCGGGCTCGTCTTGCCGAGCGTCGAACCCGCGGACATCGCGGGCGTGTTGGGCCACCTTGATCCGTCCCGACGTGCGGAGCTTGCCGCCGCGGTCCGGCGCCTTCCTGCGACGACGTGGTCCGCCTCGGCGTCGGAGTGCCGGGACATCGTCGGCGATGTCCTCGGTCGACCGTCCCTGGAGCCGCATCCGCCGACGCCGGATCCGTGATGCGCGCACCGCTGTGCTCGGTGATCATCGCCAACTTCAATGGCGAGGCCTATCTGGAACAGACGATCCGGAGCGTGCTGAGCCAGACCCTGGCCGACGTTGAAATCATCGTGTCCGACGACGGTTCCACGGATGGCAGCCTCGGCGTGCTGACGCGCCTCGCGGAGACCGAGCCCCGGCTGACCGTGGTCGAGGGCGCCGGGAACGGCGGCCCTGCCGTCGCGCGCAACCGGGCCCTGGATCGCGCCAGGGGGAGGTGGGTCGCGGTACTCGATTCCGACGACCTGATGCACCCCGACCGGCTCGAGGTTCTCGTCCGCTTCGCCGAGGGGAGGGGCTTGGACCTCGTGGCGGACGGCTTCGTCAGCTTTTCGTCCGAGCCTGATGCCCGGCCCTGGCTCGCCCTGGGTCCCGACTTTCCCTTCCCTGGCCGCGAACTCGACGCGGTCGCCTACATGCGCACGAGCTGGGACTATCCGCTCGGCTATCTCAAGCCGCTGTTTCGGCGCGACGCCCTGGCCGCCACGCGCTACGACGAGACGCTAATCGTCGGCGAAGACTTCGACCTCGTCCTGAGGCTTCTCCTGGAGGGGCGTCATTTCGCGATCCTGCCCTTTCCGCTCTACTTGTACAGGCGGCACGGGCAGTCGATCTCGCATCGCTTTTCCGTGAGGAAGCTCACCCCCCTGATCGCGGCCAACGAGATGCTTCTGGCCCGTGTCAGGCAGGCAAATGGCTCCACTCCGGCGCTCGAAGCCGAGTTCGCGAGGCGGCAGCGCGCCTTGAAATCGGCGCTATCGGAAGAGATCGTCTTCGAAGCCATTCGTGCTGGACGACTGGACCGCGCCTTGGCCGAGATCGTGAGATCACCGCACACGGGTTTCGCCTTGGCCAAGCCGGTCTCGGGCTTGGCGAAGAAGCTCGCGCGTCGGTTCAAGCCCGGCCCGAATCCTGCACCGCTGCAGGTCGTGCATCTCTTGGGGGACGAGGGCCGGACCCACAGCCATGCCCGGACTCTCGGGCTCGACGGCGGTGGAGCGGGCCCCGTCGCATCGCTCGATACGGATCTCGTCGGCATGGCGCATCGGTCCGCTCCGGACTTCCTTCCGGCTCTTGTGGAAGAGCAGCAGGCGCTCGGGCGCTGGCTGGAGGCCGTCGTCAACGCCGTCCAGGCGGGACAGCAGCCGGGAGCCGGCGCGGTCGTCTACGATGATGACGGGTACCAATTCCTGTTCCCCTACTTCGAAGCGGCTCGCCGCGACCAAAGCCTTCACTACGCGCGCACGCCACCGTGAGATGCAGCCCAGAGCATTAAGCAAATAGCGGCAATGTGAGTTCGCCCGGGGAGCGGCATGTTGAAAGAGTTACAATTGCTCGGTACACAGCACGTTGTGGTGGTGAAGGGCAGGCTGGCAGCTATGCAAGCAACGGCCGATCTCGTCCGGCGTTTGATCCCGAGAGGGCTTGCTCGCGCAGCGTCCTTTTGGCTTGTCCTTGTCACGGTGTGTGCCGGCTGGATGGCGCCGGCCCATGCCGAATACATCCTTAAGCCCGGCGATACGCTCGAGCTGAGCTTCGTCGGCATCCAGGAGCAGCGCCAGCGCAGCACGATCGGCGTCGACGGCTTCGTCGCCGTCCCGCTGGTGGGACCCGTGACGGCTGCCGGACAGTCCCTCACAGCGTTTCGCGAAGGACTGAAGAGCAAGATCAACAACCGCATCTACCGCCAGATCGGGTCGGACGGCCGGGAGAACACCGTCGTCCTGAGCGCCGATGATCTTTACGTGAACCTCGTCGCCTACCGGCCCGTCTACGTGAACGGGGACGTGACCCGCGCGGGCGAGCAGGAGTTCCGGCCGGGCATGACGGTGCGCCACGCCATCTCGGTCGCCGGCGGCTTCGACGTGACGCGGTTCCGGATCGGCAGTCCGATGGAGCCGATCGACTTCAAGCGCGACTATCTCACGGCGCTGACCGACTATATCCGGGAAAGCGCCCGCAACGTCCGGATCAACGCCGCGCTGAACGGGAAGGAACCCGACTTCAGCGGCATCACGAGCGACGACCTTTCGCCGGATGACCTGAAGAGGATCCTGGATGCCGAGGCCATGCAGTTCAAGGTCCGCAATGCGGACCTGATGAAGGACAAGGCATTCCTGGCGGATGCGATCGCCAAGTCCGAGAACCGCATCAGCGTCACAACGCAGCAGCGCGATCGCGAGATGGACCAGGAGAAGGAAGACGTCGCGGACCTCGACCGTGTGAAGGAACTGGTTCAGAAGGGCTCGGCGCCCATCACCCGCGTCACCGACGCGCGACGGATGTCGCTCTTCTCGGCGACCCGCGTGCTGCAGACCACCGCACAGATCAATGCGCTCTCGCGAGAGACGGAAGAGCTCCGTCGCCGGCTGCAGCGCGCCGACGACGACTTCCGCATCGCCATGCTGCGCGAACTTCAGGAATCCAACGTCGCCCTGTCCACCGCCAAGGCCCGGATCGATGCGCAGAGGCAGAAGCTCTCGCTCGCCTCAAGCCCCCGCGGCATTCCGAGCGAGGAGGTTCGGCCGCGCATCGTCATCTACCGGACCGTGGACGGCAAGGAAAAGCGCCTCGATGCAGGGATGGACACGGGCATCGAGCCGGGCGATGTGGTCGAGGTCACAGTACCCGCCACCAAGCTGTTCGGGCTCACGACGGTTCAATCCAACTGAACCGCATGGCCACACCGAGCGATCTTGACGAGGATCATCTCGCTGCTCCGCCCGCTGCCCTGAGCGAGACGCCCTGGGGCTCCGGATCAAACCGGGGCGAGGGCGTCCTCATCGTGATCCCCTGCCTCAACGAGGAGCACCATATCCGCGGCGTCGTCCAGTTTGGACTGGACGAACTGGGCTCCCGCAAAGGTTGCGTCGTGGTGGTCGACGGCTTCAGCAGCGATCGCACGGTGGCCATCGTCCAGGACCTGGCGGCGGCGGATTCCCGGGTCAAGCTGGTTCGCAACCCCGCACGGATCCAAAGCGCCGGGGTCAACCTCGCCGTGCGGCAGGAGGGGACCGGCTGCGACTATATCCTGCGCTTGGACGCCCACGCCCAGTACTCGCCGGGACTTTTGAACAGCCTTCTGGACATTGCGATGACGCAGGGCAGCGCCGCAGTCGCCGTCCCGATGAAGGCGGTCGGTCAAACCTGCTTCCAGCACGCCGCGGCGGCGGCCCAGAACTCATGGCTCGGCAATGGCGGCTCCCTTCATCGTCGGCCGGGCTGGTCGGGATGGGTCGATCACGGGCACCATGCCCTGATCAGGATGAGCGAGTTCAGGCAACTCGAGGGATATGATCCGAGCTTCACGCACAACGAGGACGCCGAATTCGACCGTCGGCTCACCATGTCCGGCGGCAAGATTTGGCTCAGTGGGAACACGCCGATCATCTATTTCCCCCGCACGACCCCGACCGGTCTGTTTCGGCAATATCTGAGCTATGGCCGCGGACGCTGCCGCACGGTGTTCAAGCATCGGGTGCGACTGAAGCTGAGGCAGCTTATTCCGCTTTGCGTCGCCCCGGCCGCCCTGCTCGTGCTGGCCTCGGGAGCGGCCTTGCCCCTCATCCTGCTTGGGCTCGCGCTGTGCCTGCTGGTCGGCGCCCTCTTCTCATCGCGATCACGCCAGTTCTGCGATCTCTTCGCAGGCTTTGCGGCCGTCATCATGCAGGTGGCCTGGTCCGTCGGGTTCTGGTGGGAGCTGGGCAGCCGATTGCGGACCACGGTGGGCGAGTTCTTCACCATGCGTCCGAAGCAGAGAGAGAGCTGATGACCATTGCCCGCCACGCATGCCCCCTCTCCTCCGCAGGATCAGGCAGTCGGGCAGGATGCGTGTTCCCCTCGGGTGCGGCCGCGCCGCGTTTCTGGGGCGGCGGCCTGCTCGCTGCCGCGATCGGTCTCCTGGGGCTCGTCGTTGCCACGCTGCCGGCACGGGCCGAGGTCCTGGACCGCACCGGGTTCAAGTTGACCTTCAGCTACGACTTCAAGGACTTCGTGCCACCCAAGGCGGACGACGTGGGCCACATGGCGGGGCCCTGGACGACGGTGTTCTGGTACAACCCGGGGAATGTCGGCGACCACACATTGCCGGGCAACTCGGAGCTGCAGCTCTATGTCGATCCGCAGTACAAGGGTACGGCCGAGCGGCCGTTCGGGCTGAACCCCTTCCATAAGACCGAGAAGGGCCTGAGCATCGTCGCGAGCGAGTTTCCGGCAAACGTCCTGCCCCATGCGTGGGGCTATCGCTACCAGTCGGGACTGCTGACAACGCGGAAGACATTCTCGCAACAGTTCGGCTATTTCGAGCTCCGCGCGAAGCCTCCGAGCAGTCCGGGCGCGTGGCCGGCCTTCTGGCTGCTTCCCCAGGATGGCCGTTGGCCGCCGGAAATCGATGTCTTCGAGATGTGTTGTAAGGATGCGGCGCTCTACAACGTCGCGCTTCACTGGGGAACGCCGCAGGACCACAAGCGAGACGGTAAGTATTTCAATGTTGCCGACCTCAGCAAGGACTTCCATCTCTTCGGAGTTAAATGGACCAAGGATGAGATTTGTTTTTATCTTGACGATGTAAAGACCTTTTGTGGCCGTGCCGATGAGCAGTTCTCTACTCCTATGTACATGCTGATCAACCTGGCCCTTGTCGATCCAAAGCGCACGGTATCGCCGGACTCGCAGTTCCGGCTGCCGGCCGCATTCGAGCTCGACTACGTAAGGGCCTATTCGCTCGAGTAGTCTATAGGGGGGCTGTCGGCCGGGCCGTTCCCAGTCCGGGGCAAGAGCGGCATCATGGTCGGGCGAGGACTCGTGGCAGCATGGCGAACGACCACCGCGTGACCGTTGCAATCTGTACCTATCGGCGGCCCGAGCTCGCCGATGCGGTGCAGAGCGTCCAGAAACAAGTGCTGCCGGTCGATCTGGCCCTGACGATCCTCGTCATCGACAACGATGTCGACGACAGAGCCCGGTCTCTTGTCGAGGCGATGGGGGCCGGCATGCCCTGGCCGGTGGTCTATGTGCACGCCCCGGCGCAGAACGTGTCCATCGCGCGCAACGCCGCCTTGCGTTCGACCGAGACGCGCTGGATGGCCTTCCTGGACGACGACGAGACGGCTCCCCCCGATTGGCTCTCGACCCTGTGGAAGGCGCGAGGCAGCGGCGAGGCGATCTTTGGGCCCAGCATCGCCGTCTATCCGGACGGTTCTCCCGAATGGGCGAGGGCGTGCGACTTCCACAGCTCCATCCCGCAAGCCACCAGGGACGGGTTGGAGACGGGGATCTCGGGCAACGTGCTCCTGGACCTGGGTTTCGTCCGCGAGCAGGGCCTCGCCTTCGTGGAGGAGCTCGGGCCCACGGGCGGCGAGGACACCATCTTCTTCATGCATCTGCGCAAGCGGGGCGGACGCCTCGCCTGGGTCCCCGACGCCGTTGTCCACGAGCACCCCGGCCTGTCGCGTCTCACGATGCGCTGGGTTCTTCGCCGGAAATACAGGGCCGGCCAGACCTATGCGCTGATGCGTCTGCTCCGGGGGTCGAAGCACCGCGGCCTGCTCGTTGCGACTGCAGCGGGAAAGTCGGTGGCCGCGGCGCTGACCTCTGCAGTCCTGGTCATGAGTCCAGCCAAGGCGCGCTGGTGGTGGGCCCGCTCCGCCTTCCACTTCGGCGTCATGAAGGGAGCGCTCGCGGCGGCCTCCGGAACCATTCTGCGCGTTCCCGTCCCGGCGCATGAGACGCAGGCGGGGGTGTGACCAGGTGAGCGAAGCCGCATCGACAAGTCAGGGTCCGTCCAACCTGGTCCGCGGCGGGAGGCTCCTTGCCATCATCGGGTGCTGCTCGCTGGCCAGTGTGGATGTCGTCGGGACGCTTGCAGCGGCTGTCTTCGTCGCCTGTGTCGTCGGATGTACCGCCATCCTGCTGGTTCTTCATGAAGTGCCCTGGCGACGCCTGCTGTTTGGGCTCGTCATGCCGGTGACGTACTTCGCGCTGCTTCCGTTTTCGTCCAATCCGGAAGCTACGTTTCGCGCGACGGTCCAACTGCTCCTGACGTTCCTGTTCCCGATCATGGCCTCACGGCTCATCAACAGCCGCGCTTATCTGTCGCTCGTCGGGCTCGCGCTCTTTGCGGCCTTGCCCTTCCACATCCTGCTCGGGGCGCGATGGGACGGCTGGCTGGGTCTCCTGGCGTCAAAGAACATCTTCTCGTTCTATATGAGCCAGACGCTTTTCTTTTCGGTCTATTTCATCTTCGCATGGGTGGGCCATCGCAGGTTCCGCGCCATCGGCTTCATCGCCCTTCCGTTTGCGGCGCTCGCCCTGGTCAAGGCCAATTCCGCAGGGGCCATCATTACCATCACGCCGATCATCATGATGTTTATAGGCTGGATGATCATCGTTCGTGCGCCGCAGAGCCTCAGAATTCCAGTCATTATATTGGTATTTTTCTCAGCCCTTGCCGTGTCGACGATAGTTCTTATTGAGTTTGACTCCCTGTACACGTCCTTGCTCCAGGCCTTCAACAAGGACGAGGGCCTGACAGGCCGTGATTATCTGTGGATCCGCGGACGTCAGTATATCTGGGAGAACCCCTGGTACGGATACGGCTACGCAGCCTTCTGGCGGCAGGGGAATCTCGAGGCCGAGGGGCTCTGGCGCTATGGACACATCCTGTCGAGGACGGGCTTCAACTTCCACAACCTCTACATCAACAATCTCGTCGAGGTGGGGTTCGTCGGGTTCAGCGCGACCATGCTCTTCCTCGCCGGGACGGCGGTCCTTACGCTGCGCTGGTGTCTCCGGGAGCAGTCTCCGGAGGCGGCGATGTTCTTTCTCCTGACCGTGCTCACGCTCTGCAGGGGCTACGTCGAGGTGGACTTCCCGCGTGAGTTCGGCTTCACCACGTTCATGCTCAGCGCGGCGTTCAGTTACTCACTCGGTTCGCGCGTCTTGTCGGACCGGGGATATGCCGTCTCGGCTCCGGCACACTCGCCCAGACCGAGCGCCGCCTTGGCGCGGCCGGCCGGATTTGGACAACCGGCCGTCCTGCGCCGCAGGCCCGCGGACCCCGATCGCCGGCCGACATCCGCGTAGGCGTGCGACCGCACCGGAATTCCATGGCGGGTCTCGGGGGTGGCTGCCTCCCCCAGCGCCTGGGCCGAGGCCAGTTTCTCCGCCGCCCGCCGCCGGACCCGAGCGAGATCACCCTTGGCTGCGGCGGGTCGTGTCGCGGTCTCGGACGGTCCGCTGGCCCCTGCATGTCCCGCGATGACGAGCGCTTTCTGCGTTCTCACGCAAAGGTGGAAGTCTCTCATGTCCCTGGGAGGCGCCTGCTTTTCGCGGCAAGGCGGTTTCCACGGTCTCGCAGCTGTCCTGGCGCTTTGTCCGACCTGATAGAACCGATCTCTCGCCGTTATTGCGAGCCGAAGGCGAAGCAGTGCATTCCTCTGCCGAGCGTTCTCCGGATGGCTTCGTCGCGGTGCTCCTCGGATTGACGTTTCAGACCGATCGAAAACGGCTCTAGGGAGCCTGCACCCGACAGGTCTGGTCCAGGATCCTTTCAACCGACACTGCCGTGCTCGCGAAGAGAACGAACTGTGCTTCGCCGTCGAGCGGCGGCGCGCCCGCAAGCCCGAGGTTGAGCCGCAAGGGTCGCTCCAGCGTCGGAGGCAGTCCCTTGTGCCAAGCCGCCACAGGATCGGCCAGAACCTCCGCCGCAGCGGCCCTGCGCCACCACAGGCGCCGGTCGGGGGGATAAGGCTCCCACCCTTCGCCGACCTCGCCGGGGTGATCCGCGATGAAGGATCTGACGCTCCGGTCGAGGCAGTCGATGTGAAGATGCAGCCTGTCCTGGGTGCGCTTGGCGAAGGAATTGATGGCGAGGCCTGCCTCGTCCCAGCGCGGCGTCTTGCCGCCTGCTGACAGCACGTCACGCGCGTTCCAGGCGATCGAGACAGCGTCAGCCGCCGTCTGTCCTGCGAAGTCGGGGATCTCCAGGCCGTCGATCTCCCCGAACGGCACGGCGATGGGATGCTTGGAGGTGAAGGGAACCTTGACGATGTAGGCCCCTGCTCCGTTTCCGATCCTGCGCACGTCGCTGCAGGGGAGGGGAACTTGCAAGTGGGCCTCGCTCGTCGCGCAAAGCGCGACGACGTGCCCCAGCATGTCGCTGGATTGCAACTGCGACGCCCCCAGTCCCACCACGGCGAGGACGAGAAGGCCCGCCCCCCAGATCGCTCGTCTGCGCATCCCCGAGATATCCGTCCTCGCCGCGAATAGGTTCGATCGCCAGGCGTGCCGGCTTGTCCGGTCCAGCCGAAGCCGACTCCCGTTCCGCCCAATGGACGCCGATTCCGGCGTCCGTGCGGCGCCCCGATGATTGTCGGGAGGGCGAAGGCTTGTCAGCGGGCGCGCTCCCGGACTCTTTTCAACCTGTCTGACACGTCATTGCGAGGAGCGTAGAGACGAAGCGAGCCAGAGGACGCTGGGCGGACGACTGGGTGGCTTCGCCTTCGGCTCACAATGACGGCGAGGGATCGGATCTGTCAGGTTGGAAAGGCGTCAGGCCTGCGTCGCCGGTTCGGTTCTGGCCCAGCTTGTGGTGGGTTCGCCGGTCGCGGGGTCCTTGCCGTCCCTGAGTTCGATCCCGCGGTCGCCCAGGTCGCGACGGATCCGGTCGGACTCGGCGAAATTCTTGTTTCGCCGCGCCTCGAGGCGCAGTTGGATCAGCCGCGCGACCTCCTCGTCTGAGATTCCCTGCGCCTGGGGCGAGGCGTCCCCGGCTGGGCCCTTCGCTTCGGGCTGCACGTCCTGCGGGGGGCGGTTTGCTTGGGCCTGCGGAGGAGGAATCGGAACGAGCCCGCTCGGCGGGGGCTCGGCCATGGGGCCGGCCGGCGCCTTGCCGAGGGACGACTTCGTCTTCTTGAGAAAATCCCAGACTGCCGGGTTGCGGCGAAGCCCCTGCTTCAGGCTGTGCATGATCTGCCGGGGGAGCGGCCGCGGGCCCAGCGGCCCCAGCACGCGGGCATGGCTGGCATAGGCCAGCTTGTAGTCCCCGTAGCCGATCGAGAAATCCAGCTCCCGGTGGCCGCTCTCATGGCTGTGCCGCAGCAGCGCCATCACCAGCTGCTGCCCCACGGAGAAGCGCCGCAGATCGGGGGCCGGCGTATGCGCGAAAATCCAGCCCGACAGCACGTTGTCGTGGACAGCCCCGAGCCAGAGCGCGAGGAGCTTGCCGGAGATCCTGAGCGTCGCGGTGAACAACAGGCCGCGTTCCTGCAGAACTTCGAAGAAACGGACATTGGCGGGCACGGCGAAGAAGTCCTTCAGGCCCGTCGCCCGCAGCTGCGCCGACTTCCACTCGCAGGCCATCGCCAGCACGTCGGGCCGGCGATCATCCAGCGTGAACTCGACCGGACCATAGGCCTTTTCCAGCTTTTGGCGCCGGCGCTCATATTCCTTGACGTGCGGCCGGGCGCGAATGTCGCGCAGGTAGTCGTCATAGGCGGGAAATCGCGTCCAGTCGATGAAGGGAGCGATCTCCGTCTCGCCGTCATCGACCGGCCTGACGTCCTGCCACGGCACGACGCTGCGCACGACATAGGGCGCGAAGGCGCGTCGGGGCTCCGCCGCCTGGGCGTCCTGCGGCGACAGCGGCGCGTGATAGTCGAGAAAGATCTGGTCGGTGACGAGCCGGCCGTCCACCTCCAGGAGCCGAAGCCGCACGCCGTCGATCTCCGCATCCACGATGCGCGTGGTCTGCCGCGGAAAGTAGACATCGGCGACGGCGGACAGGAAGGCGGGCGAAGCAAAAAAATTCATCGTTGACTGAGACTCACGGCCACGGTGGGTTTCGGGCGGCTGACTGCGCCGTCGCAGAATAGAACCTGCGGGTTTCGGATTTGTCACAGGGCCGGCCGGCGGAGGCGGTCGGTCAGGACACTGCAACCTGCGGGTGTCGTGCGGATGGTTGCGTGTGTCTCCCGGCGAGCGGGGACAATTGGTCCGTGACGGTTCTGAACCGGTGGCCGGCGGCGAGGAGCGTCGGAAGGAACAGCGACAGGCTGTCGATCACGGCAGGGACGGCGAGAGCCCCGAGGCGGGGGCTTACGCCGCAAAGGTTGTCGTGGAGCAGGATGATGGAGCCGTCCCGGGTCTGCGACTTCACGATCTCGGCGTAGGCCGACGCGTGCGGCGACAAGGGATCAGGTGCGACGTTCCATTTCACGAGGTGGCGCAAGCCGAGCGACCCGCAGTCCTTCATGTCCCACCGGAACCTCCCGTAGGGCGCCCGGAACGCATGCACCGCGCCTCCGGCAAGATCCTCCAGAACGCTCTGGCACTCCGAGAGTTCGCGCCGCAGCCGCGACGGGGTCACGAGGTGAAGGTCCGGGTGCGTCTGGGTGTGATTGCCGACCTCGTGCCCGGCGGCGACGATGCGCCTCACGAGTTCAGGATGGGTCCGCGCGTTGTCTCCAACGCAGAAGAACGTCGCCACCACGCCGTGCGCGGCCAGGACGTCGAGGATGCGCGGCGTCCATTCTGGGTGCGGGCCGTCATCGAAGGTGAGGGCGACGCCGCTGCCGGGAGGGCCCGCGGTGACGACCCTGCAACCCAGCGCCATCAGCTCGTCGAAGTCCCGCCCGACGGTTCGCTTTCCCACGAAGCCGGTGACGCGCGTGAATGCTCTCCAGAGGGGATAGGCTGGCATCGAGACTCCGGTACTTTCCGGGACGACCGAAGGTCACCGACCCCTGATGGACTCCCGGATGTCCGCCGTCAATGGAAACCGCCCAACGCCATTAAGATGATCGCGCAACCCAGGCTGGCCTTTCCTGCCGTCTGGCGCTGGATCGCATTAACATCAAAAACGATCCGCCGGCCGAAGGAGTGGAGCTCCGCGCCGAGATCCCTTACTTCTTCTGGGCTGACGCTCCCATCACGCGTCACAACATGTTTCCAGGGCAAGCCGTGGTCACCAGCGACGACAATTTCTCGACTGCCCCGCCTGTCGACGAGGGGCCCGCGACACAGCCTCGCCTCAGGCAGAAGGTCGCCGGCTGGCTATCGGCCGCGATCACGCCCGTCGCCGCCAGGGTCGGCCGGGACCTGATCGGGGGCGAGACGCTCGACGACGCCTGGGCCGTGGTCACGCGCCTCGAGCGCCAGGGCCTGGACTACACGCTGGGCTTCTGGGACACCTCAGACTACAGCTTGCATGACGTGACCGACGTCTACCGCGCAGCCCTGGACCGGATTTCGGACCATGGGGGCAAGGGCTACGTGTCCATCAAGCCGCCGGCGCTTCGCTTCGACCCGGGCATTGCCCGCGACCTCGCGGCGCGGTCCTTGGCGACCAACGTGCGGCTCCACTGCGACTCGCACGGGGAGGACCAGGCGGACGCCACGTTCCGGTTCGCGAACGCGCTGGCGGCCGGCGCAGCGCCACATCTGGTGAGCGTGACGATCCCGGCCCGCTGGACGCGCAGCCTGTCCGACGCTGACCGGATGGCCTCGGAGGGCGTGGGCGTGCGGATCGTGAAGGGTCAGTGGCCAGACCTGACGGGCCCGGGCGTCGGCATGGAGGCGGGCTTTCTCGCCTTGGCGGACAGGTTGGCGGGACGGGGCGGCTGGCTCGCCATCGCGACCCATGACCACGGCCTGCTGACCGCCGCGGTGGAGCGACTGAAGCGGGCGGGAGCCTCCTTCGATCAGGAGTTCATCCTCGGAGTTGCGCGGCCTGCCACATTCGCGGCCGCCAGCTCGAACGGCGCGCCCGTGCGCATCTATGTTCCCTACGGAAAAGGTTTCATCCCGAATGCGCTGGGGACCTTGCGGCGGAATCCCCGCCTCGCCCTCGGCGTGGCGATGCAGTTACTGCCCTTCCGCCGGAAGGTCGCCTAGGGAAGCGCCCGACCTTATGGCATCCGGTCGGCCCCCGCGTCGGCGTTGCCGGATTGGTCCCGTGCGAGCTGGCGCGGGCGCCAGTCAATGCCCGGACCCCTCGGTTCTGACGCGAGGGGCCCCGGCGCGAGGCGTCCTCAGTCGGTGAGTTGGAGCCGGCAGACGATCGACTCCGGATATTGGCAGGGTTCGCCCCACGCCGTGTAGCTGAAGCGCTCGAAGGTCGTAGTCGCGGGCAATGTGGACTGGTCCAGCGGCCCGATCCACTCTTCCTTACGGCTGAACAGGCTGAGATAGACGTACATCGCATCCTTGGGGATCGCAGCCTCGCCCGCCTTCACCTGCTTCGTGAGCACGCCGTCTTGGTAGAGCGCGTATTGGTGCTCCGTCCAGACGATCGCGAGGTCGACGGGCTTGTTCTCGGCGAAGCGACCGAGTACGCCGGAGTTGATCTCCTGGGCAGGGCGCTGGTTCGTGCCGCGCGAATAGAGGAAGAAGCCGGTCTGCAGGCCCGAACCCACGGCAGGCTTCAGGCGGACCTCGAAGGTCCCGTAGCGATAGGCCTGCTTGCTGGACATCTCGCCGCAGGCCGCCGTGGGGCCCGAGCCGCTACGGATCATCGCCACCCCGTTGTCCTTCTGGACGACATTCGCGCCGCGAAACACGCAATCGAAGCTGCCGCCGTTGGACCAGCCGTTGGAGACGATCCAGCGACGCGACAGCGTCTGATCGAACTTTTCGACGAAGGATTCGCTTCCGCTGGTCTGCGCATAAGCCCCGCAGGTTCCGAGCACTGCAAGGACAAGCCCTCCCGAGATCATACGTCCAACAGCTTTGACCACTACAACCTCCATTGGATTGACGAATTGTGAGTATAATCTATCCGTATCACAATTGAGTAAGTGCAGAACAGCGAATTTTATTTTAGTTTTTAGAAAAGTATTAATACAATTTACTAATATTACACTACATGCCGGGCGGTCGCGACGAGTTGATCCGCGGCAGGACGTGGCTGACGCCACACCTCGCGAACTCGCGCGGAGCCGAGTTGCGCCGAGCCAGGGCGAGACGAACGCACGCATGGCGCACGCTCCGCTCGCCTGAGCGTGGCCGTCATCCGTCGTTCGGTCGTTTTGCTATTTCTTGCGCCAGGTGAAGGTTGAGGTGAGGGCGTAGTTCCACACCAGTCCGACCGCAATTCCGATGAGGGCCGATAGCCACCAGGAGTAGTTCTTGTTGAACAAAATGGATGCGACACCGACGTTGGAAATCGCTCCGAGCGAGCAGACCGCGTAGAAACTGAGCAAGCCCAGCACGACCGCGCGCGCACCTTTCAGCCGCTTGTCGCGATAGGTCAGAACATTGTTGAGAAAGAAGTTGAACGTCATCGCGACCCAGGTGGAGATCGCCTGAGATATGGGAAATGCAAGGCTCGCAGCGAGGGTGGCGACAAGGGTCGCCATGTGCACGAGAACGCCGGTGGCGCCGACTGCGGCGAAGAGGATGAACCGCGCCGGGACGATGTGACCGATCGTCTTGTCGATCAGCAGCATGAGATAGTCCACGATCACGCTGCTATCGAGCTTGCTCTCCCCCCGCGTGCGCAAGCGGAACGTGTATGGGACCTCCCGGATCCGGGGATGCGTCTTCGACGACAGGACGATGTCCAGGAGGATCTTGTAGCCCTGTCCCGACAGCGTTCTCACGGAGGCCATCAGGGCGGGCCTCGTCAGGGCGAAGAAGCCGCTCATCGGGTCGCTCAGTTGAACGGGC
This sequence comes from Alsobacter sp., assembly GCA_046349155.1. Classification (GTDB taxonomy): domain Bacteria; phylum Pseudomonadota; class Alphaproteobacteria; order Rhizobiales; family Beijerinckiaceae; genus Alsobacter. The sequence goes on from JAXMCW010000001.1 coordinate 325,661, forward strand.
AGGATGGCCTGCGCAAGTCTCGTCGCCGTCTGGCTCACGAACCGCCGCTTCTGCGACCAATCGCCGACACCCCCTTCGTCGACGTACCGCGATCCCACGACGATGTCGGCGTCGCCCGAGCGGAGAACCTCGAGCATGGCCGGCAATTTGGTCTCGTCGTGCTGCAGGTCGCAGTCGACGACGGCGACGTAGGGTGCGTGGGTCGCCAGCATGCCCTCCACCACGGCCGAGGACAGCCCGCGACGGCCGATCCGGTGGAGGAACCTGACGCGAGGGTCGCGACGGCTGAGGTCGCCCAGTTCCTCCAAGGTTCCGTCGGTGGAATCGTCGTCCACGAAGACGACTTCCCACGCGACGTCCTTCAGGACTGTCTTGAGCCTGTCGAAAATGGCGGAGACGTTCCCGCGTTCATTGAAGGTGGGAATGACGATTGCAAGTTCAGCGGGGTGGAACGGGCCGACTTGGCCCGAGGGGTCAACGTCGAAGCCCACGCTGTGCTCGCTCATTCCCATGGTGACCCGTCGGTGTCCGGCGGTGCCGGAGACCGTTCCCGATAAACTTATCCAGAAACATCCAGCAAACCAGAAGAAAATGCTACCTTAAAATTAACATGGGGAATAACTTGGGGCGCGTCTTACCGTAGTAGTCCTAAGGCCGAGCTTTGGGACGAGGGGCCTATACGTCAATGAATCGGACCGTCGCGGGTGGCCCTGCCGTCACTTCTGCCCCTCTCGCAGCACAGTTGCCTGCGTCGTCTGCGTGGGCTGGCAGGGCCCTCGTCCTCGCCGTGGCTGTGGCGCTCCTGCCTCTCGTCTTCATCGAGGTGCCGCCGCTCGTCGACTATCCCAACCACCTCGCCCGGGCGGCCTTCCTCGCGAGGGGGGCCGCCAGCCAATTGTCCGATGTCTACGCGGTCGTCTGGCAGAACCTGCCCAACCTCGGCACAGACGTCTTGATGATGGGCATGATCGAGGTCATGCCTCCGACACTTGCCGGGCGCATCTTCATAGGCCTGGTGCTAGTCCTCCTGATGGCCGGGATGGGCCTGTACGCGAGAGTGGTCTTTGGGCGATGGAGCTGGTGGAGCGCCGTTGGCCTTCTCGCAGCCTATAACGGCACGTTCCTGTTCGGCTTCCTGAGCTTTAACCTGGCATGCGGCGAAGCCTTGTTTTTCGCAGCGGGCTGGAGGGCCTTCCGCTGGAGCCGGCCCTGGCTGGCGTCAGGCCTTCTCTCGCTTGCCGTCGTGTTGATCTGGTTCACGCATGTCGGCGGGCTTCTCTTCCTCTCGATACTTTGTTTTTCACATGAAGTGTCAATCTTGCTCGACAGGAAATTCAAAGATTTCTCTGTAAGGCAGATCGCGCTTTCGTGTCTGCACTACGTGCCGGCAGCGGTTCTCGTCGCTCTTCTCGCGGTGACGTCCCCGTTCATGCACGTCACCGGGCCATCCTGGATGAGCCTGAGCACCAAGCCCTACCAGTTCTACTTGGCCCTGACCTCTTACGAACCGCTCTGGGACGTGCCGCCTCTGGTCCTGACGGCAGCATTCCTGTTGCTCTGCGGCGCCTCCGGACGCCTGACCGTCGACCGCCCGACGCTGATTGCAGTGTTCCTCTGCCTTGGCCTGTTCGTCGTCAGCCCGATGGTCGCGAAAGGCGGAACCTGGGTTGCCACGCGCTTTGCCGTCATGGCCTGGCTTCTGTGCTTCTCGGGGCTTCTACCTGAACCGCGAGACCGCCGCTTGATCGCACTGGCAGCGCTGCTCGTGCTCAGCTGTGGCGTCCGTTTGGCGGGGATCACGAGCATCTGGGCCGAAGAGAACGCCCGCGTCGCGCAGGCGCGCAGGGCCTTGAGTTGTCTGGCTCCCGGCGCCGTGGTCGGGGTCTATTCATGGCCCATGGACGGCAATGGTCCACGAAGGCCGCATATCACGGGCGGCATGTTGTCCCTGGATTCGCACGTCGGGGCCTGGGCGATTACCGACCGCGACGCAAAGTGGGTGAACCTGTTCGCCATCGAGGGTCAGCAGCCGATCCGGCTGCAGGCGAGCTACCGGGCGTTCGAGCAACCAACGCATGTCCTCGAGCCGCTTGGACGCATCGTGGAGGGGATCCCCGACGGGAGCCTTCAACTGTCGCCGGAAGGCCAACGCTTCGACGCGATTCTCCTGGTCCATGCGGACGGTGCTACACTTCCGCCGATCTCCGGGCTCACGCTTGTGGCCGTAAGCGGACAGGCCCGCCTTTTCGGCGTGGGTGGGCGTGGAATCGAGCACGATTGCAGGCCGGGCAAGCTGCAACCCGGTCACGCGCCGAGCTGAATGCGGCTATTGGCCTCGTCGCCCGAGCAGAGGGACAGGCTCTTGTCGTTTCGCAGGCGGGAGGCGCTTCCGCGAGGCTCAGGCACGACGGAGCGGTCCGTCGCGCTGCGCCGATCCGACCGGTCCAAGCCCGGCATCGACGGCGAATCGTGATGTCCGCAAGACGCGAACGCCCATCGGGGTGGTCTGGACAATGTATTATTCAGGAACAAGTCGTATCGTGCGTTGCGATGCAGATTTGAGAGTGGTCGGATGAGTCGAAACTTCAACTTGCACGTCCACGGAGCGCGAGGATTTTTCGCGCTCATGATTCTTGTCTTCCATGTCATCAATTCAGGTCTGCCCGGACTGGCCGTCCTCGAGCATGGTTTTCTTAACTATGCTGTCCGTTCCGCCGAGTTCGGCGTCGAGCTGTTTTTCGCCGTCTCGGGCTACGTGATCAGCGGGACGCTCGCCCGGTCCAACCGTCCGGTCGATTTCGTGCTCAACCGCATGATCAGGATCTTCCCCGTCCTCTGGCTGACGATCCTGGTCATCACCCTGGCCGCGCTCGCGGGACGGGGAAAGGCCTATCCCTTCGACCTGGGCATTCCCCTGCCTTACCTGCTGACCGCGAACCTCCTGGCGCTCCCAGGGGTCTTTCCGCTCCCTTTGATCCACCCCGCCGCCTGGTCCCTGTCCTACGAGTTCGCCTTCTATCTCGTGAGTGCCGGGATCTGGTGGGGGCTCAGGACGACGACCAACGCCCGCTGGCCGATCGTGTGGTGCTTCGCGTTCGTCGGCTTCGTGATCTGTCTGTTCCACCCGAGAACCATCCCCTTCATCGCGGGCGTGCTCGTGGCCCTCTACCAGGACCGCTTCAGGAACGTCCGCGCGCCGGGGCTCTGGCTCGTCGGGTTCCTAGCCTTGTGGACCACGATCAAGATCCTGACGCCGAACGAGGATCCGAACCAGTGGACCGTGCCGGACATGGTGACGGACGGGAGGCTCGTGCTCCTCGTCGCCGCGATCGCCTGCCTGACGGTCGGCTTCGGCGGCCTCACCCATGGCCGCGGCATGCTGTGCTGGCTCCTCGGCAAGCCCTGGATGCTTTGGTTCGGCACCGTCAGCTACAGCCTCTACCTCTGGCATCCGATCGTGCTCGGGATCGTCAAGCGCCAGGTCTATGCGATGAACCTGCCGGCCCACCTGGGCCAGTACACCCAGCTCGTCTTCCTGCTCGTGTGCCTGCCCCTGTGCGCCGCCGTATCCTGGGCCAGCCAGCGCTACGTCGAAGCCGGACTGGGACGCTGGCTGAAGATGCGCGTCACCGATTTCCGCAGGCGTCTGGAGGTCGCTTAGAGCGGGCGCCCCGTGTTGCGCCGCCGGCTGGACGGCGCCCGCTCGTCACTGGAGAGCCGCCGCCCGACGCAACCCGTCCGCCTGGCGCACGTCTCTCCAATGGCCCGGGGATTCTGTGGTATCCCGGGTCCCGGGGCGACCGGCCCGTTCCCGGCCGGTTCGTGGCTGAACCGCCGGGGCGCCGGCGTGTCGGGACAGGGGTCCTGCCTGCCATCCCCATGGAGCGATGCGATCGAGTGCGAAGTCCCGTGACCGACAAGATCCCCCTCGTCGTCGATCTCGACGGCACGCTGATCCGCAGCGATCTCCTCGTGGAATCCTACCTCACGCTCCTCGGGACGGACCCCCTTGCCGCGCTTGCGACCCTGCGCTCGCTGAAGGATGGCAAGGCTGCGCTGAAAAGCCGCATCGCGGACCAGGCCCTCGTCGAGGTCGAGCGGCTGCCCTTCAACCAGGACGTACTCGCCTTCATCCAGTCCGAGAAGGCAAAAGGCCGTCCCGTCTACCTCGCGTCAGCTTCCGACCGGCGCTATGTCGAGCAACTCGCGGCGCATCTCGGCCTGTTCGATGGGGTGTTCGGGTCGGGCGACGGCGCCAACCTCGCCGGCGCGACCAAGGCCGAGCTGCTCTGCCGGACGTTTGGCGAGGGCCGGTTCGACTATATCGGCGATTCCGCCGTCGACGAGGCCGTCTGGCGCAGGGCTCACGGCGTCTTTGTCGCGAACGCGACCGCGGGGCGCCTCGCGCAGATCCGGCGCTGGGCCCCCCACGCCGAGCCGATCGGAACGCGCGAGGGGTCGCCCGTCGACTACGTCCGGGCGCTCCGGGTCCACCAATGGCTGAAGAACGTCCTCGTCCTGGTGCCGGCCCTCGCCGCGCATCAGTTCGGCCAGCCGCTGCTGGCCGCCATTCTCGCCTTCTTCAGCTTCAGCTTCTGCGCCTCGAGCGTCTACATCCTCAACGACCTGCTCGACCTCGGCAGCGACCGCGCGCATGCCCGCAAGAGGGACCGCCCGTTCGCCGCCGGCCGCATCCCGATCGTGAAGGGGGCTCTGCTCTTTCCGCTGCTGCTGGGGCTGGCCCTGGCCATCGCCCTGTTCCTTCCGCTGAAGTTCCTTCTCGTCCTGCTGGGCTATTACGCCCTCACCTGCGCCTATTCCTTCGTGCTCAAGCGCAAGGCGCTGGTGGATGTCGTCACGCTCGCGTGTCTTTACGGCGCGCGACTGCTCGCCGGCGCCGCCGCCGCGCAGGTCGAGGTTTCGGCCTGGCTCGCCGCCTTCGCCATCTTCCTCTTCATGTGTCTGGCCCTGGTGAAGCGCTGCGCCGAGCTCGCGGACCGCATCCAGGCCGGCAAGTCCGATCCGCCGGGCCGCGGCTACCGCCTCTCGGACCTCCCGATTCTGCAGGCCATGGCCGTCGCCAGCGGCTATGTCGCCGTGCTCGTGCTGGCTCTCTACTTCAACAGCTCGGCCGTGACGCTGCTCTATGCGCATGCCAACCGGCTGTGGCTGATCTGCGTCCTCCTGCTCTTCTGGATCAGCCGCGTCCTGCTTCTCACGCATCGCGGGGAGATGCACGACGATCCCGTCGTCTTCGCAGCCACCGACCGCACCAGCCAGCTCATCGCGGCGGGCTGCGCGGTCGTCGCCTATGCGAGCGTGTGATGACGGGCGGCTTGAACAAGGGGAGCTTGCACAGAGGCGGCTTCTACGTCCTCTTCGCGGTGTTCGCCACGGCGGTGAACCTCGGCAGCCAATGGGTCGTCCTGACGCTCGGCGCACGGCTCGGGTTCGGGCGCGACCTCCTGCTGGTCCCCGCGCTCGTCACGGGCACGGGCCTGGGGCTGATGCTCAAGTACGTCCTGGACAAGATCTACATCTTCGAGGACGCGAGCACCGGCGTGAAGACGCATGCGCGCAAGTTCTCGCTCTACACGGCGATGGGGCTCGTCACGACCGCGATCTTCTGGGGCACGGAATACCTGTTCGCCCTGCTCGATCCTGCCGGCGACCTCCTCTACCTCGGCGGCGCGATCGGCCTCGCCATCGGCTACGCCATCAAGTACCAACTCGATCGCCGCTTCGTATTCGACAAGACGACGGAAGAGGCCGCCGCGTGAGGACCCTCTCCGGCTGGGGCCGATACCCCAGGCTTCCCTGCGAGGTGGCGGAGCCGCGCGACGAGGCGGGCGTGCGCGCTGCGCTCGAAGGCTTCGGGCATGTCATTGCGCGCGGCAATGGGCGCTCCTACGGCGACAGCGCGCTGGGGCGCCGCGGCACCGTCGTCATGCGCGGCCTGGAGCGGCTGATCGATTTCGACGAGGAGAGCGGACTGCTGACCTGCGAGGCGGGGACCCTGCTCTCCGACATCGTGTCCGTCTTCCTGCCGCGCGGCTGGTTCGTGCCCGTCACGCCCGGCACGCGGTTCGTCACGGTGGGCGGCATGATCGCCGCGGACGTGCACGGCAAGAACCACCATGTCGCCGGGTCCTTCGGGCGGCACGTGGCCTGGCTCGATCTGATGCTGGCCGACGGGCGCGTCGTACGGTGCTCGTCGCAGGAGAACCGGGACCTCTTCGCCGCCACCCTCGGCGGCATGGGGCTCACCGGCCTCATCCTGCGCGCCGCCTTTCCGCTCATGCGCGTGGAGACGCCCTTCATCAAGCAGGAGACGCACAAGGCCGCCAACCTCGCGGAGGCCATGGAGATCTTCGAGGCGACGGCTTCGTCCACCTATTCGGTGGCCTGGATCGATTGCGTGGCCCGCGGCGACCGGCTCGGGCGGTCCCTGGTCCTGCTCGGCGAGCACCTCACGCGGGCGGAAGCCCCCGCGGACCTGCCCATCCCCCCGGCCATCGCGGCGCGGCCGCGGTTCTCCGTTCCCTTGGACTTCCCCGGCATCGCGCTCAATCGCTGGAGCGTGCGGGCCTTCAACCACTTCCATTACCGCAGGGGTCGACCGGGCACGGCCATCGTCCCGCTCGAACCCTATTTCTACCCGCTGGACGCGATCGGCGGCTGGAACCGCATCTATGGCCGGCGTGGCTTCCTGCAGTACCAGTTCGTGCTGCCGAAGCCGGCGAGCCGCGAGGGCATGGCGCGGATCCTTCGCAGGATCGCCGATCACGGATCGGCGTCCTTTCTCGCCGTGCTGAAGCTTTTCGGCCCGCAGGACGGACTGCTCTCGTTCCCCATGGAGGGCTATACGCTCGCCCTCGACCTCCCGGCCTCCATCGCGAACCTGAACCTGCTGCAGGAGCTCGATGCAATGGTGGAGGACTACGGGGGAAGGCTGTATCTCGCCAAGGACGCGCGCACGAGCCCGGCCTCTCTCCGCCGCGGCTATCCCGCCTTGTCCCGGTTCCTGGAGGTCCGCAATCGCGTTGACCCCGGTCATCGGTTCCGATCCGTCCAGTCCGAAAGGCTCGCGCTGTGAATGCAACGTCTGCTCCCCGCACCGTCCTCGTCATCGGCGGCGCCTCGGACATCGGACGGGCCATCGCCCGCGACTTCGCGGCGGGCGGAGCCTCCGTCATCCTGGCGGCGCGCGACCCTGCGCGGCTCGAGGCGGACGCCCAGGACCTCCGGCTGCGGACGAAGGCCGCGGTGACGCTCGCCGAATGCGACGTGCTGGACCTGGACAATCATGCCGCCTTTCTCGACACGCTTCCGGCTTTGCCGGACATCGCCGTGTGCGTGGTCGGCCTGCTGGGCGACCAGAAGGCCTCGCAAGCCGATCCCGGGGCGGCCCTGCGCGTGATGAACACGAACTATGTCGGGCCCGCCCTGCTGCTGGGGCTGCTGGCCAACCGGATGGAGGCTCGCGGCTCCGGCGTCATCGTCGGCGTCAGCTCCGTGGCGGGGGATCGCGGGCGGGCCAGCAACTACGTCTACGGTTCGGCCAAGGCGGGCTTCACCGCCTTCCTCTCCGGGCTGCGGGCGCGCCTGTCGCGTACGCCGGTGCGGGTCATCACCGTGAAGCCCGGCTTCGTGAGGACGCAGATGACGGCCGGAATGGCGCTCAACCCGCTTCTCACCGCCGAGCCCGACGAGGTCGCCCGCGCCGTGAGCAGGGCCGTGGCGCGGGGCGGGGACGTGATCTACGTGCGTCCGCTCTGGCGCCTGATCATGGGCATCGTCGAGCATCTGCCGGAAGGCCTGTTCAAGAAGACGCGCTTCTGAGGCGCGTGTCCTGCCGATCTTCTGCCCCGCGGTTCGGGGCGGGTCGGCGAACCTCGTGATCCAGCTCTGACCGGCATCGTTAGCATTAGTAATTAGAGTTAATTTTCTGTTCAAGTCGCAGCGACAGCCTGTTCGCCTAAGATGGCCGCAAGCATCGCGGCGATCGGCAACAGCACTGACATGACCGACTATTCGTTCTCGTCCCTTTTCGTGACGACGCGCTCGTCGTCAGGAGACACGAAGGGTCAGACCGGACGCCTCGTCGGCCTGCACGGCCTGAGGGCCGTCGCCACGCTCGCCGTCGTCGCCAACCATTCCATGGACCACATGTCGTGGATGGGAGAATGGCGGATGCCGTTCTTCTTCGTTCTCAGCGGCTTCCTGCTGGGACGCATCCTCCTCAAGGCTCGCGTGGACACCGAGAGGAGAGGCGTGGACCGTGCAGGCGTGCTGATCGCGTTCTACGGGCGCCGCTCGCTCAGGCTCCTGCCGCCTCTCTTCCTGACGATCCTGGTCGCAAAGGCGTTCACGTGGTCGTCGGGCGAGAGCGTGCTGTGGCACCTCCTGCAATCCACCAACCTGTATCTCGCCGAGCAGAATGACATGGTGGCGGGCTCCCTGAACCATCTCTGGAGCCTCAACGTCGAGGAGCAGTTTTGCCTGGTGCTTCCTCTGATCTTGCTCGTGACGCCAATCGCGCGCATTCCCGTGCTGATCGCAGGGCTGTGGCTTGCCAGTCTCGCCTCCGTGCTTGTGCTGACGCATCTCGACGTCCTCCCGGTCCTCGCGCCGTCCTGGCTGCATAGCTTCGCCACGGGCCTCATGCTGGCCTGCCTGCAGAAGCCGTCGCTGTGGCGTTGGAATTGGGGCCGGTGGGGAATGGGGCTGCTTTTCGCGGGGATGGCCTGCGTCACCCTCTGGCGCATGGCTCCTTCCCTGGCCTGGCCGGAGATCGGAAAGGCGGTGGCGATCGACGGGGTCATAGTCATGGTGATCATCGCCGTCGCCAACGGCGTGGTTCCGTCCGTCGCAGCGCTGCTCGAGGCCCAGTCGCTGCGGTCGATCGGCGAGATGAGCTATGGCGTTTATCTCTACCACCTGCCGATCCTGGGAATCCTGACACGAGTCATGCTGCACGTCGGCCATCCGCTCCAGCACGGACTCGGCGCTTTCCTGCTCACGCTCGCGCTGACGCTTCCTGCCGCCGCATTGTCGTGGCGCTTCCTGGAGCAACCCTTGTTGCTGTTCCGCAACCGGCTTTGGCCTTCGCCCGGGGCGACAGGTTCGCGGGCCATGTAAGCCGCGCCCTTCGCCGCGTGGCGTGGCCGCCCTGAGCGACGCCACCCAGCGCCTCAGTCGTGCGCCCATGCGCGCTCGCACGCTGTCGAGACGCCTTCGGGCAGGCCCCTGTCAAGGCTCACCTCTGCGAGTGTCCCAGGTTCGCCTTCGAAAGCGGCAGGCTGCGGATTCGCTGTCCCGTGAGGGCAGCCACCGCGTTCGCCACCGCAGGCGGCACGCCCGGGACGGCCGGCTCGCCGATGCCGCCGATGGGCGAACCGCTTTCGACGATGCGGACATGGACCCTCGGAATGAGGCGTGGCGGCAGGACGGGATAGCCGTCGAAGTTGCGAGCGCGGGGCATGCCATTCTCGTACACGACCTCCTCGAGGAGCGCCGATGACAGACCCATGGCGACCGCCGAGTTGACCTGCGCCTCGATGATCGCGGGGTTGATGACGCTGCCGGGGTCGATGGCCACCCAGACGTCGTGTACCTTGACCTCGCTTTCCGCCAGGGACACCTCCGCAATCGTCGCCACTTCCGTGCCGTAGAAGGACGACATGGCCACGCCGCGGGCGCGCCGGCTGCCGTCAGCGGCCTCGTAGGGCCCGCGCTTCCAGCCGCCGGACAAGTCCCCGACCGCGTCCAGCAGGCCGCGGTGGCGGGGGCTGCCCTCCAGCAAGGTCCGGCGCAATGCAAAGGGGTCCGTCCCGCTCACATCGGCGATCTCGTCGAGAAAGCTTTCGTAGAAAAAGCAATTCATCGAGTGACCGACCGAGCGCCAGAAGCCGATCATGACAGGATGTTCGTGGACCAGCTCCGTCACGCGCCGGTTCGGGATGGCGTAGGGCTTCTCGGTCAGTCCCTCGACGGAGGAGAAATCGGCGGTGTCGGCCTTGCGGCCGTAGAGGCGGCCGATGGGCGCTTCGCCCATGGCGCGGATGTCCAGTGCGACGGGCAGGCCCTGCGCGTCGAGGCCGGCGCGCAAGCGCGCCACGGCCATGGGGCGCAGCGCATCGCGGAGGAATTCCTCCTCGCGGCTCCAGATGAGCTTGACCGGGCGGCCGACCGCCATCGCCAACTGGATGGCCTGCGGGAACGGGTCGGCCGTGGGGTAGAGGAAGTGCCGCCCGAAGAAGCCGCCGAGGATCGGCGAATGAATCCGCACCTTGTCCGCATCCAACCCCGCCACCTTGGCGGCCTCGGCGCGACACGCGTCCGGCATCTGGTTGGGCAGCCAGAGGTCGAGCGTGCCATCCCCGTTCAGGCGCGCGAGCGCCGAGGGCGGCTCGAGCTGGCCATGGGCGAGGAAGGGTGCGTCGTAGGTCGCCTCGAGGGTTGTCGCGGCCAGTCGGAGCCCTGTGGCGACGTCCCCTGCGGCCTCCGCCGCGACGCCCTCGCCAGGGAGAGAGGCGAGCGTGTCCCGCAGGACCTGGGATGAGAAGTCGGCCGGCATCGCGCGCGGATGGGCCGGCACCGCGTCTGACCAGTTCACCTGCAGGGCCTCCACGGCGCGGCGAGCCTGCCACCAGCGGTCGGCGACCACGGCCACGGCGCCCGGAAGACGATGAATGGAGTGCACCCCGGGCATGGCCTGCACCTCCGCCGCGTTGACCAGCGCGCCGGGCTCCTGCCCGAGGCGCGGAGCGTGCTGGACGGCCGCCTGGAGCATGCCGTCGACCGTGACGTCGATGGCATAGACTGCCTGGCCGGTCGACTTGGCGCGCACGTCGAGCCTGGGCAGAGGCTTGCCGATCCAGCGAAAGGCTGCCTCGTTCTTCAGCGTCACGTCGGACGGGAACGGCAGCGCGGCGGCTTCGCTCGCCAGGTCGCCATAAGCCAGCCTCCGGCCGGTGGCGGCATGCACGACGAGGCCTGGCTCGGTGGAGAGTTCGGCGGCAGGCGCCTCGAGGCGCTTCGCCGCAACCTGGATCAGCATGAGCCGGGCTCCGGCGCCGAGCCTGCGCATGGCCGGATAGCTCATGCGCACGGACATGCTGCCTCCTGTCACCCGCATGCCGTTGCTCATCACCAGGTAGTCCGGTCCCGGCGGGGCGTTGACCACGGTGAAGCTGGCAGGATCGGCGTCGAGTTCCTCGCCCACGATCTGCGCCATGGCCGTGAAGATGCCTTGCCCTCCTTCCACGAACGGGCTCTGCAGCACCACGGACCCGTCCGGGCGGATTTCGAGGAAGGCGGACACGCGGGTGCCGGGGCTGTTCGGGGCGGGGTCGGCGGCCGCCTCGCCGCGCGCGGCCGGAAAGTCCAGTCCGATCACCAGCGCGCCGACTGAGGCCCCGAGGAAAGCGCGGCGGGACAGCGGGGGCGGGGTCGCATCAAGCACGGCGGGGGACATGTCGCGCTGATGCGGGTTGTCGCGGAGCACCCGGAGCAGCGGCGCGCCGGGCTCGGCGTCGACCGTGCGGCGGCGTCCATTGGCGGTCAGATCCAGGGACATCTCCTCAGATCGGCGGGGTGAGCGGAGCGACGTTCGCCCAAAGGGATTAAGGGCGGATTGCGCGCTTTTCGAGGACGGACCACGACACTCACTGTCTCACGCGGTCCCTTTACCGCGCCGGCGGCGTCATGCCCAGGGGAGGTGAGGTGGATGACAGGCCGGATTCATGCGGCAGGGCGGGCGTGCCAGACGGTGATGGCGGTCCCGACAGGACTCGAACCTGTGACCTTCGGTTTAGGAAACCGCTGCTCTATCCTGCTGAGCTACGGAACCGCATTGATTTCATTCGGAAATTTCGTCTATTCCCGATTAATCCGGATTGTTTCCCCGGCTTTTTCCCCGGACCCGTGCGCACGATCCATGAGGCGGCGCATTTCTGCCAGATCCGCCAAATTGTGTCGATAGATTTCCGTGGTGCGGGTGTCCGAGTGGCCCGCGACCGTCGAGACCTGTTTCATGTTGCCCCCGACGACCCCGGCCAGCTTCGACAGGCTGAGATGGCGAAGGGCGTGCAGGCCGAAGCGCGGGACGATCTCGGTCCGCGTCTGCCCGGTCTGGACATGCCGGTAGGTCCGCGTGAGCGTGACGCCGGCCCTGACCTGGGCGGGGCCAAAGATCCGCGAGGCGAGGTTGCTGTGGCTCGGCACGCGGCCCTTTGAGGTGGCGAACACCCGATCATCCGGGCCGGGAGCGACCCGCTCGGCCCGCCATTGCGAGAGGACGGCGATGGCGACGGCGGCCAGGGGGATCTCCCGTCGCCCGGCATTGCTCTTAGGGCGGTCGATGTCCTGGGCGCGGCCGGCGCGCTCGACCACATGGATGACCCCTGCGTCGAGATCGACGTTCCGCCAGCGCAGGGCGCGGGCCTCGGAGGCGCGCATCCCGGTGTAGATCAGGGTCGCCAGGAGCGCGCGGGCGTAGCCGCCCTTGGCGGCGAGCAAGATGGCGTCGGCCTCAGCTGGCGTGGGGCACTTCGCCGCGCGCTCGTCTTCGTGGACAAGGACCCATCCCTCGGCGTCGGGCTTGGGGGCGACCGGCGGGGCCGCGCCGATCTCCAGATCCTCCTCGGGCCGCGCTTTGATCAGGTCGGCCTTGCGGGCGGCCTTCAGCAGGCCCGTCATCAGGGTGCGGGTCTTCCGGCGGGTGGCGGGCGAGAGCCCGGCCCGGCCCATCTCGTCGAGGCGGGCCTGGAGCATCGAGTGGGTGATGTCCCGCAGCCGGCGGTGGCCCAGCTGGTCGCGCAGGTGACGGTCGAAGTCGTCGCGGTAGGTCCGCTCGGTGACGGCGCGCAGGCCGTTCGTGCGCTTGCTGACGATCCAGGCTTCGAAGAAGTCGGCGAGAGGCGGGGTCTTGCCTGTCACGAAACCGTCGTTCGCCTCGGCGGCGATCTGCTCTTTCTTCCAGCGAACCGCCGCAGCGCGCCCCTTTGGCGTGTCGAGATAGGTCTTCTCGGCGGTCTTCCCGGCGACGGTGTGGCGGACCCGGATGTAGACGTACTCGCGCCCCCCGCGCCTGACGATCTTGGTCGTGAAGTCGTTGGTCATGCTCGATCTCCTCGGGTTTCTGTTTCCCCAAGTTATTCGATGTTCGTTGGCCAATCACTGTAGTTGTGGGACAGATCCCATCGGGGGTTATCCACATTCGCGGTACCCAAGACACAAATAAGAACTTGTGAAAAAAATATTCAGCCTAAAATAGATTGAATGCGGCGCATTTCAGCGACACCGCATCAATCATGGAGGCCATCTTGGAAAGTGAAGCAGCGCCTGCCGCTCTGGCCGACCTCCTATACGGAGCCGAGGCCATCGCCGCATTCCTTGGCACGCCGGTCAGCTACGTCTACTCGCGGCACGTCAGGAAGCGCCTGCGACTGCGCCGCTTCGGCGGCCGGCTACTGGGCAACCGCAGCGTCATCCTTCAGGCCCTCGCGGAGCTTCCGCTGTCGGCGGACGACGAGCCGGCGATTGCCGCCAAGCCCGCCGCGCCCAAGCGGCGCGGACGCCCGCCGGGCAGCAAGAACCGGCTGCGCCCCGTCCCGGCCGAGGGGGATGGCCGATGAACCCCGCCCCGAGCCGACCCGGCCGCATCAAGGGTGGCAAGGGATCGCCCCGCAGGCCCAGACCCCCGGCATCGCCGGTCGCGGCCGAAATTGGGCTCCCCCTTGTCGGGGCGGATCCTGCCCTCTGCGCCCGCCTGACCGCCGCCTTCGCGGCATTCGCCGAGGGCGTGCCGGCGGTTCCCGCCCGTCAGCTGGTCACGCTGATCAACGAGGTGGCGATGCTGCTCGACCTGTCCGAGACGCAGGAGTGGGATCTGCTGGTCGCCGTGGCCCGCAAGCGCGCCCTTCGCCCGGATTGCGAGGAGCGGCGAGCATGAGCGCGCCCGGTCTCTCCCCGGAGGATCGGTCCGGCATCTTCCGCTGGGCGCGGGATGTGATCCTGGAAGCCATGGCGACCGGGGCGCTCAACACGCGGATGAGCCTGGAGGAGTTCCAGGCCCAGTTCGTCCCGGCCTGGGCGTTCTTCGTCGAGGCGGTGCGGGTGAACGGGGGGAGCGCCGCCGATGTCGAGGCGCTGGGCAACGCCTGCTGCGCGGCGCTGGAGGAGGCCTTCACCAGGACGCAGGGACCGGTGGGGCACGCATGAGCGACGATCACGAGAAGCCGCGCCGACGCCCAGAGCGCCGGCCGACTGCTGCCGTCCTTCGTGAAGGCGAGCCCGGCGCTGATCTTGCCGCGAGGGTAGTCCCCACGCGCGCGAAGGAGAAGCTCGTCGGAAAGGCGGTGCTCGGCTACAAGCTCCCCCCGGCCAGGGCTCATCGGGGCCGCCCCGGCGAGCGTCCCCAGGACGACGATCACGCCGACGATCCGGCCTGCTTCGTCAAGGACGACGTTCCCCACATCACCCTCAAGGGGCAAATGTTCGCCTTGCAGGGGAACCCGGACTTTCATGAGCGCCTGCGCCGACGAAGCCATCGGCGGCTCCGAACGAAGCTGAAGGACCCGAAAGGGTTCGGGGCTCGCCGGGCGAACGAGACCTCCAAGCTCGCCCACCACCGGATCACCCGAGGGAAGCCGAACGACCCAGACGCCCATGATGCCGCGCTCATCACGTGCCTGATGTCGTGCGCCGTCCCGGCCAAGGTGATGCGACGGGTCCTCGACGCCTGCCTGATCGGGGACCAGATGACGGGCCTTGCCGCGTTCTTCGTCGCCTGCCGAATGGCGGGCGAGCCCCCGATCCGGATGACGGCGCGCGAAGCCGGGGAGGCATGGCAACTCTTCCTGATGGAGCGCGAGCGGCTGGGGATCCGGACCATGCTGCCCATCGACCTGACCCCGGAGGAGTTCGCCCAGCTGAGTGTCGAGAAGCACAACGCCGGGAACCGCCGGTCGAAGGCCAGGGCGAAGGAGAAGCGGAAGGCCGAGGCCGAGGCCGATGGCGAGATCCTGCCCGGCCCAGGGCGACCGAAGAAGCACCTGACGCCAGCGGCCAAGAGGGCCGCTGATGCCGAGCGCAAGCGGCTGGCGCGAGCCCGCAAGAAGGCGACCTCAGAATGACCCACCGCGTCCGCGAAAATCGGGAGGATGACATACCCTATCGGGTAGCTCTCTCATATTGTCCGCCTCCTCATTTTCGCGGACGCGCTCGGATGGTCTGGGGGGCGGCGCATGAAGCGCCCGCCCTCGCTCCCACCCCAGCAGGCCGCCGATGACGGACTTCAAGCTCCGCGACTACCAGGGCGCGGCCCTCGACGAGGTGTTCTGGTCCTGGACGATGGGGGAAGCGGATCGCATCCTCCTCCAGGCTCCCACCGGATCCGGCAAGACCGCCATCGGGGCCGAGATCGCCGCGCGCTGGGTCGCGCGCGATCTGCACCATCGTTGGCCGACGACATCGGTCGTGATCGCCTGCCCGGCCCTCGCGCTCATCCCCCAATGGATCGCGGCCCTGCAGAGGATCGGCCTGGGCCGCCAGATCGGGGTGATGCAGGCCGACCATCCCCTGACGCGGCCCAAAGCCCAGATCCAGATCGCCATGATCCAGACGCTGGCCGCGCGCGGGATGCCGCGCGGCGTCGGCCTCCTGATCGCGGACGAGGCTCATGTCGAGTTCCGCGTCGTCACCGAATGGGTCGAGGGCGGCAATGGGCTCGTCGTCGGCCTGACCGCCACCCCATGGACCAGGACCCGGCGGCTCTTCGGCCGTCACCTGATCGTCACCACGTCTAAGGAGCTCACCCGGAAAGGGGGATACCTCGCCCGCGCCCTCTACTACGCGCCCGCCACGATCGACACCTCGAGCGTCCGGAAGGACCGGGGCGACTTCGCCCCCGGTCAACTGGAGGCCGTCGCCAGGACCCAGGAAAACGTCCGCCACGTCGTCAACGCCTACTGGCGTCGATCTGGCGGGGTCCCGACCCTGATCTTCGCCGTCTCGATCCCACACGCCCAGGCCATCCGGGACGCCCTCAACGAAGCCGACATCACCACCGACCTCATCACCGGCGACACCTCACGAGACGACCGCGAGGCCAGCTTCGCCAGTTTCCGATCCGGCAAGGTCGACGCCCTCGTCTCCGTCGCCGCCATGACGACCGGCGTCGATCTCCCGGAAGCCTCATGCCTCATCGTCGCCCGCCCGACCTGGAGCGAGACGCTATGGGTGCAGATGGTCGGCCGAGGGCTCAGGACCGCCCCAGGAAAGACCCGATGCGTCGTCGTGGATCTCGGCGGCAACGTCGCCCGCCTGGGCTACCCCTGGGAGATCGAGATCGCCGAACGCGACCAGGACGGAAGGCGCGCCCCAAGCGCGCCCCGCTCCCCGGTGGTCGATTGCGACGGTTGCAGCCTGCTCATCCCGAGCCGGCTCCTGCGATGCCCGGAATGCGGAAGGGAGTGCCATCCCCGCGACCGGGGAAGCTCAAGGAAGGCCGTTCTCGGGTCGGGATGGTAGATGGTAGCGGACAGGGGCAAATCGCCCGTCCTGGATCTCCCCTGGTCAAAAGGGGTCGGACAAGCGAAGGGGCCGCCGATCCCATGACCAGCAGCCCCCTCGCCACCAAAGACATCATCACCGGACCGGGCCGTTCGCATCCCCGGTCCAGAGCCGACGCATAGCCTGGATGGGCGGGACGAGGCAAGCGATATTGCGTGGAGGCAAGGTTCTTGCAACTAATGGCGCTCGTCTCTTGCGAAAATGCAAGCGTCCTGTTAACCGTGAATTGCAAGCCCAGAACAGCGGTTCCCCGAACCTCTGGTCATGATTTCAGGCGGAAAAACGATGGACGATCAAGAGCTTACGGACTGCGCATCGGGTTTCCCCCCGGTTTCCCCCGGCCCGGAGGGCGCTCCATTCCCCCATCAACCCGCCCAGGTCCCGCCCAGGTCGAGCCGCCCGCCCCGCGCCAAGACGGCACCCAGGCGGCCCCTTCCTCCGCGCACTCTCCCGGTCGGGCGGGGCAAGGCATCCCTGGTGAACATGGGCGCGACCTCCAGCGCCGGGGGCGACAAGACCATCTGGCGCAGGACGTACAAGGGCCTGATCGAAGACCTCGCCAGCCAGGGCGTGGTCGAGCCCACCTACGCCACCCTCCAGCTTGTGGAGCGGGCAGCGTCCCTGACCGTCTCCGTCCGCAAGGCCGAGGACGCCCTGGTGCGCGGCGAGCCCTTCGACCCTGGGGCGCACGCGAACCTGACCAACCTCCTTCTGCGGATCCTCGGCTCTCTCGGCCTAGGCGACTTCCGGACCTCGACCTCCCCGGCGTTGAAGCCCAAGTCCACCGGCCAACGACGGGGCAGCGGGCCGACCGGGACGAGCAAGGAAGCCCGACGCCGCATGTCCCGCGATCCTCTCCTGGCCTCGCTGCTGAAGGGCGACGAATGAGCGCCCCCGGTCCCGCCCCGGCGGACAAGCTCGACCCGAAGCGATGGCGTCAGCCGGGCGCGGAGGGGTTCCGGAATTTCCTCGACGACGTGCAGCCGGTGATCAAGTCGGACACCGGATCGCTGACGCCGTACCGGATCCCCAACCCGGAGGTGGACGCCGAGATTGAGCGGGGCCTCGCGCCGGGCATCCACACCTGGGTCGTCAGCTTCCCCAGGCGACACGGCAAGACCGCGCTGGCGGCGGCGGTCATCCTGCATCGGTTCCTGTCGCAGACGGGGCAGGCCATGGCGATCTCCGCGAACGCCGAGGCGCAGGGGGCCGACACCACCTACAAGATCCTGAAGACGATGGTCGAGCGGACGCCCTTGACGGCGGGCATGGTCCGGAAAAAGCAGATCACCGTGACCGACAACTTCATCCGCTACGAGCGGGCGGGGAATGACATCCAGCTGATCACGAACAACGCGGCGTCGGCGCACGGAAAGAAGCTGTCGCTCGCCAGCATCGGCGAATTGCACGCGGCCAGGGGCGACGAGGTCTATCAGACGCTCAGTGCCGCCACCATCGACAGCGCGAACGGACTGACGATCGTGGACAGCACCGTCAGCGGGCGGGACGGGCCGCTCTGGCGGCTCTGGCAGCTGCACCTGACGGGGGCGGACCCCTCCCTGCACTTCAGCCATCTCGCCTACGCCGACCTGGAGGACGCGATCCGGCGCGGCCCGCCCTGGATCAAGCCCGAGCGGCTTCGCTCGCGGGCGGCCCAGCTGCTGCCCCAGCAATTTGCTCTAGAGCACCTGAACCAGTGGCAGGCGGCAAGCAGTTCCGCGTTCACCGACGAGATGATCGAGGGCTGTCGGGATCCCGGATCGCCCCGCGATGTCGCGGCCCTGGCCGATGGGCGGGCGGTCGCCGTAGGCGCGGGCCTGGACCGGGCGATGGCGTTCTCGCTGCACGGCGACCGCACCGTCCTGACGACGGTGGCGAAGCTGATCTCCGACGCCGATGAGATGCCGCACTACCACGTCCTCGACGTCCATACGTTCAGGGTGGCGATTGATCGGGCGATCAAGGCGAAGCTGACTGCCGCGAAGCGCGAGTTCGGCATCGAGCGGATGGTCGTCGAGACCTATCAGGGGCAGGACATCGCCCACTTCGCCCAGGGGATGGGGATCGAGACGGAGCTTCAGCACGCCGGGCGGACGGCCCAGGCCGCCGCCTTCACCGAACTCATCACGGCGGCCAATGAGGGGCGACTGCACATCCCCCCTGAATTCGCCGTCCTGTTCGACGAGATGCGCGATTTCCGCGTCGAACTGAAGGCCTCCGGGACCACCGGGGGGCTCCAGCCGGTGTTCGGTCACGCCAAGGGGAAGCACGACGACGCCCTCTACAGCCTCGCTTGGGCGATCCATTCGCTTCGGGACACGCATCTGCCGAATTGGGAGATGGCCTCGGTCGAATGTCGAAACCCGAAGCCCAGCCGGCACTTCTGCGTCCTGAATGGGGGGCGGGATCGCCCCCTCTGCGCCTCCGAATGCCCGTCCTGGCAGGCCCTGGAGCGGATGCACGACAGCTACCGCAAAAGGGCCGCCGTGGATCCCCTTCCGATTGACGAGTTCGCGGCCTATCGCGTGGTCAATAAGGGCGTCCGGGTCGTTCCCCGGTAGCCGCGAGATCGGCAGAAATGCAAATGTCAAGCCCGTAGCTTCGCCGTCTCCTTGCAAAATCGCAAAGACAGGCGTATGGGTCAGGCATGGCGAACACCTTGCGATCCATTTTCGGCGGGGCATTGGGCGGCGGTCTGCGCGACCCCGTGCTCTCTCTCGTCCTGTCCAGCCCGAACACGGCGCGCAAGACCAGCGCCGATCTGCGGCTGCGCCTCTATCACGACACCCAGACCGACGAGCTGATGCGCGACATCGCCGCCGGCTGGTCCGACGAGGCCGCCCAGCAGTTCCGCCCGGTCACGCTGAACCTCATCCGGAAGATCGTCGACAAGCGGGCGGCGGTTTACACCGCCCCGCCCGCCCGAATCTTCGAAGGGATGGATCAGGCCCAGGGCGATGCGCTCTACGCCGCCATGCGGGCGAACGTCGTCCTAAAGAAGGCGAACCGCTACACCCAGCTGCTCAAGAACACCGCCCTACGCGTAGCGTGGGACGAAACCCGCCAGATCCCGCGCCTGTTCGTGATCCCCCCGTCGCTCTACGACGTGACCTGGACGGAAGATCCCGAGTGCCCCGACAGCGTGGTGATCACCAATCGGGACGGCTCCTCCGACTTCTTCACCTTGACCGAGTGGACGCCGACCACCTATCGCCGGCTGAGCGGCATCGGGTCGCCCATCCCGGTCCCCGGCAACCCGAGCGGCGTCAACCCCTACGGGATGATCCCGCTCGTCCACTGCTTCGCGACCCCGCCCGACGACGTCTATTTCCAGCGGGGCGGCGATGACCTGATCACCGCCCAGAAGGCCGTGAACGTCGCCCTGTCCAACATCTGGCGCGCGACGGAATTTCAGGCCCACGGGCAGCTGGTGATCACCGGCGCGAGCCGCGATTTCTCGGCCCCGGCCCCCGCCATCGGCCCGACCTCAGTGCTCTATCTGGACACGGGCTCCGACGCGAAGTTCATCAACCCGAACGCCCCGGTCGGGGACATGCTTGAGGCGATCTCCTTCCTGCTGAAGCAGACGGCCCTCGCCAACAATCTGCCCGGCAACATTTTCGAGCTCCAGGACAAGGCCGAGAGCGGCGTCTCCAAGGCCGTCGAGGAGCGCGATCTGATCGAGGCGCGCGCCGACGACATCGAGCTCTGGCGCAGCTACGAGGCCGACCTCTTCCAGGTGCTGAAGCGCGTCGTGAACACCCATGCGCCGGGGACCATCCCAGAGGGGGCGACGATGCGCGTCGACTTCGGCGACCTCGATCGCGGCCTGGACGATGACACGCGCCTGAAGACCTATCAGGCCCGCATCGACATGGGGATCTGGTCCCCGGTTGACGCCTTCTTGGCCGACAATCCCGACGTGACCGACCGCGAGCAGGCGAGGGCGATCCTCCAGGAGCGCCTGTCGGAAACCCAGGATCTCGATGCCCACGCGCCCTTTCAGGGCGTTCGCGGCGTGACAACCACCCCCTGAGAGCCCCATGACCGAACAGACCACCACGTCCACGGCCGACGATAAGGCCGCCCCCGCTGCGAACGGCGACACGTCCGCAAAGGCCCCGGCCCAGGCCGAGGCCCACATGATCCCGAAGTCCCGTCTCGACGAGGAGATCGCCAAGCGGCGCAGCGCTGAGGAAGCGCTGTCGAAGATGGCCGATGAACTCGCGGGCGATGTCCCGGAGAAGTTCCGCGCGCTCGTTCCGGTCGGCCTAGGGGCCGCAGAACGCATCGCCTGGATCCGATCCGCCAAGGCAACGGGGATCCTTAACGTGAAGGCCGAAGTCGCCGAAACCGACACGGGTCGGCCGACGACATCGGCTCCGCAGAAGAACTTGGACGCCATGCCGGCTCTCGCGAAGATCGCGGCCGGTTATAGAAAGTAACGGGAGGCCGACGTGGCACTTACTATTCTTGAGTGGAGCAAGCTTAACGTCAATCCGCTCCAGCGCGGTATTGTCGAAACCTTCGCCAGCACCAATCCGGTTCTGGAGAAGATGCCGTTCATCAACGTCGCCGGCTCAGCCTACTCCTACAACCAGGAGAAGACGCTTCCGGGTATTGCGTGGCGCGGCATCAACGAGAGCTACACTGAAAGCACGGGTGTCGTGAACCCGCTCGTGGAAACGATGTCGATCCTCGGCGGCGATAGCGACTACGATCTCGCTGCCGTGAAGATGGGCGTCGGCGGGGACGACGTGCGCGCCGCACACGACGCCATGAAGGCCAAGGCCGCCTCGCTGAACTTCCTGAACACGTTCTTCAACGGTGACAACGTCGCGGATCCCCGCGTCCCCGCCGGCCTGAAGAACCGCCTCACGGGTGGCCAGCTGATCGCCGCCGGCGCTACCTCTGGCGGCGACGTGCTGACCCTTCCCCTGCTCGATCAGCTGATCGACGCGGTCGAGGGCGATGCCGGCGAGAAGGTCCTGTTCATGAACCGGACGATGCGCCGCAAGGTGAACGCGCTGATGCGCGCCTCCAACGCCGCCATCGAGACGGTGCAGGACAGCTTCGGCCGGCTGGTCGACGCCTACGGCGGCGTCGAGATCCGCCATGTGATCGACGGAGCCTCCGGTCAGCCGGGCGGCCTCTTCCCCTTCACGGAAGCGAACCCCGGCGGCGGCACTGCGGCATCGACCTCGATCTACTGCGTCCGCTTCAACGTGGTGGACGGCGTGCACGGGATCCAGAACGCGCCGATCGAGGTCCGCGATCTGGGCGAGCTCCAGACGAAGCCGGCTCTCCGGACCCGGATCGAGTGGATCTGCGGCTTCGCGGTCAAGCATCCTCGCGCCGCCGCTCGCCTGAACGGCATCAAGAACGCGTAACGGCGGGCGGGCTCGGCCCGCCCCCTCCATCGCCCTATCAATCACAGGAGGCACCCGTGCCGAACTACGGTCCCATCGACGCCAATCTGGCGCTCCGCACTTCCGCCACCGCCGTCACGGCGACGACCAACGACAGCTCGCTCGCCTTCGACGGGCTGGCGCAGGAGAGCTTTGCCGCGCTCTTCGACGTCACCGCCCTGACGGTGGCCGGCGCGACGATCACGCTCGAGGTCCAGCTCAGCGCCGACAGCGCCTTCACCGTCCCCGTGTCCATGGGGACCGTGGTCCCTTCGGCGGTCGGTCAGTACGAGATATCCATGTCCGGACAGGAGATCACCCAGCGTCTCGCGACGGCGGCCTTCATCCGCTCGCGCGTCACGATCACGGGCGGCACGTCGCCCTCGATCACCTACAACGCCTGGGTTGTCCCGCCTTACCGGACCTGACGAGATGGGACGGCGCGTGGGTCTGCGCTCGCCCTCGCGTCTGTCTCGGGGCGCTCCTGCTTCGTCAGGGCCGGCAGCGCTCCGTCGATCCCTCCCCGAATAGCGGCAGGATGACCCTGGGCGCGCAAGAACGGGCATTCTGCGCCTGGATCACTCGCCAGGGGCCGCAATTTCAGTAGGGGTTTCGATTGTGGCCCATCTCGGATAGCTCACTTTGCCAGAGCAGGAGCAGGGGGCGATTTTGACCCTTATGCGACCCCTGAAGTCCGCTCTCGGCATCCAAGTTGCTGGGAGATTCAGGGCTTCGCGGTCGCGCAGACCGGCGAAGCCGTTGGAATGATCACGTTGTTGGTGCGGACATACTCATCCCAATGGCCAATGAGCCGAGCCCTGATCTCGGGTTGCGAGCGCGACAGGTCCGTGGTCTCACCGGGATCTGACGCCAGATTGTAGAGCTGCCAGTCATCCGGGCCTGCGGGCTGGCAAAGCCACAGCAGTTTCCAGTCTCCCTGGCGAATGCTCCGCGTTCCGAAGACCTCACCCCCGATCCAGTCCGTGTCCGTGCGGACGATGGCTTTGGGATCCTGGAGGATGGGCAGGAAGTCTCGACCCTGCAGCGGCAGGATCGGGCGGCCGTCGAAGACGGTCGGATGAGGGACGTTGGCGATCTTCAGGATCGTCGCGGGGACATCGGTGACGTGGGTAACGGCCCGCGACAGGCGTCCCCCCGCCACGACGCCGCTTCCGGCCACGATCATGGGGGTGCGAATACCACCCTCGGACTCGTAGCCCTTGAACATGCGGAATGGCCCGGCGCCGACCTGCGCCCATGCCGCCCCGTATTGAATGAACGTGCCCTTCTTGCCCCAGTCCGCCGTCCTGCTGTTGTCCCACGGGGGACCGATTTTCCAGGAGGTGCCTTCCGGGCCGTTGTCGGACAGGAAGATGAAGACGGTGTCGTCGTAGAGGCCCTTCTCCTTCAGGTATTGCACGAGCCGGCCGATGTTCCAGTCCATGTGCTCGACCATGGCTGCGAACAGTTCCATCTTGCGGGAGGATTCCGCTTTTTCGCCGAACGACAGCGAATCCCATGCGGGCACGGTCCCGAGGCGGGGGAATGTGGTCGCATTCTCCGCGAGGATTCCAAGCCGCTTCATCCGCTCGATGCGCTGGGCGCGTGTCGCGTCATAGCCCTGGTCGTAGCGTCCCCGATACCGGTCGAGCCAGTCGTCGGGGAGTTGGAAGGGATCGTGCGGAGCCTGGAACGCGAGATAGGCGAAGAACGGCTTCCCGTCGCCCCGGTTCTCCTCGATGTCCCCGATGATGGCGTTGGTGTAGTCGACGCTGGAATGGAATCCGGGCCTGAGTTCGGTGAGAACGGTCCCGTTGCGGGTGTAGAGCTGCTTTTCCCCTTTGATCCCCCACATGTCTTCGAAGTGGCTCCCGCCGCCCGGCACGAGCGTGAGGTCTCTCTCGAAGCCGCGGGCGGCGGGCAGGAAATCGCGCTCTTCTCCCAGGTGCCACTTGCCGGCCATGTAGGTGTGGTAGCCGGCGTCCTTGAGCAGGGCGGAGACGGGCGCGATGCGCTGGTTGAGATAGCCTTCGTAGCCGGGCTTTCCCTTCTGGTTGGGAGCCATGAACTCCGCCATGTTGCCGACGCCGGCACGGTGGTTGTCGACGCCCGACAGCATCATCGACCGTGTCGGCGAGCACGTGGGGCCGACGTAGAAGTCCGTGAAGCGAACCCCGACCGCAGCAAGCGAATCGAGATTTGGCGTGCTGATCTCGCTCCCGAAAGACCCGATATCTGCGTACCCCGCGTCATCGGCGACGATCAGGACCACGTTGGGACGGCGCTCGTCCTCGTTTGCTCGAGCGGCACTGTGCGCCATCGGCGCTACGAGGATCGTCGCAAGTGCCAAGACCCTGCTTGCGGTCGCGGCCGGTAGCAAACCGACAAACCTTCCCCGCGGTCTTGGGCTCTTCAGCATTTCGGGCTCCTCCTTGGATATAGCTCTTGCACTGCCAGGGACCGATCTGAGCTATCTCAGCAGATCGTTCCCTTGCCTTTTTCCGTAGCTTCAGAACCGTGTGACGGAACGGAGGCCGAGAAAGACAGCGGTGTCTTTTGCTAAGGTGGGATTGATAACCTGCAAGTTTGCACCCACAGTCTGCCATGGCGTCACTTGAAAATTATAGAACATTTCCACCCCCTGTTCGTCTCTGATCGTCAGAGGGGGCGAAAGGGCCTTCTGCAAATCCCGGCTCGGGGCATTGTAGTAAAAACCGATTCCCCAGTTGTCCCGGCTTCGGCCCGGAATCAATCCGGTGCCGCCTATGCCCACGAGGCCCGACCAGTATAGCTTGTTGGGGTTGCCGTCCGAGATGCCGAACTGGCCAAAGAGCCCGAAGCCCTCCTTAGAATTTTCGCTCACCCGATAAAGATATTGGTCGAACGAATAGGAGAAGTGGTAACGACTATTCTTGATGATGTCAGGTCGATCTGGAGGAAACGGTGGAATGAAGGTGTCGCCGATGTCGTTCAGGTCGGTGCCTGGTTGGGTACTGTACACGGCGGCAAATCCTTGACGCCCGCTGAGACCGCCGATGGTGACGGGGAAATCAACGCTCCCGCGGATCGAGACTCCGTTGGCGAAAGGCTCTTCGAAACCTGTCTTGTTGACCACGCTGACAGGATCATAGACCCACAATCCGAAAGTGGCGGGCTCAGTTCGCACACTCAACAAGGCACCGAAGAGATAGGGCGGGACAGCGCCGCTGGGAGGAGCGGCGAAGGTAAGGTTCCAGAACGCGTCGATGCCGGCACCGCCCATGAACGGCTTCATGGCAGCGATATCGACCATGTTCATCTTACCGAACGTCAGGGAAACAGAGTCGTTAAACTGCTGCCGAAAATAGACGCTCGACAGGTCAAAGGCGTTGGCGCTGTCCATCCCTGGAAAAAGGAGCGCTGTATTGACCGGGCTCACAATACCGCCGACCCCGTTCATACTCCGGCCGAAATTATACTCGGCGTGGACGGTTACCGAGAAGCCATTCCAAAACCCCAGCTTGCTGAGGTCGGCATTGAGCATGAGGTCAGCCTTGCCGCCGTATCTGAAATTGCGATCACCGTCGCCAGCAACCAGCCCCTGATAGAATTGTGTCAGTCGAGGGGCGAGTATGATGCCATGTTCTTTCAACCAAGTCCGGCTGCCGGCCCAATCTCCGGTGAGCGTATCACGTTCCACCCAACTGGCTGGCCGGGTCGCAGCAGCATTGGCAGTGGCTTCACTGCCTATTTGTGCTTCTTCCGCAGACAACGGGCCCGCATAAGAGACCAAAAGCAGTGTGGATACGACTGCTGGCCCCACTGCCGCACGCAGCCTTTTCCCAAGCTTGACCACCGCCGCTTCTCCATCCGGTCTCGCACCGAATGGATAACTATAAGCCGCGAGCTCCCGTCAGTCCTTGACCGCGGTCAACGTTTTGGTCTGAACCCACCGATTTGGAGCGTCCGGATTTAGAGTTTCCGGCACTGGATTCCCCGGCTGGGAGGAGCCGAGCCGATGAAGGCAGTCGAAATTCACGGACGCCCAGAAGGCGTTCATTTTGAAGCAGGGTGCCTTTGACCCACGTTCTGCGGTTATTGCGATGTCAGATCGCCCCCCTGTAGGTCATCTCCAAGGAGCCCTCGACGCGCTCGGCGATCACCGTCACGCCCGCCTTGGCGGCCGATTTGAGCAAGTAGGGGCGGCAGGCTCGCCAGCCGATCAGGGCGCAAAGCTCTTTGTGGGTCTTCGGCCCGGCCAGGACTGCGCGGACCAGCGTCTCGGCCGCCGGGGGAAGCTTGCCCGGCAGCTTCGTGGCGGGGCCGACCGGGGAAGGGGCAGGACGAGCGCGATTTGCGTTTGCCGGGGGGAAGGCCGGGGCCGGCGCTTCCATGCCTTCCTGGGGCTCCCCTGGACACGCCAGCGCGGACTCGGCGACCGGCTCGTCGGCATAGCGCTCGCCTGTCGGCTCAAAGCTCCAAAGGCCGTCCGGACCTTGGAAGAAAACGAGGGACGCGAGATCGAGGCCGGCGTTCTTCGCCGCGCGGATCGCGGAGGAGCGAACTTTGTAGCGCTTGCTGGTCATTGGAGGTCTCCCTGGCGGGCGGAATTGCCCCTGGGATGGATCCTCTCGACGCCCCTGGGAGATGACACCGAGATCCGGCGGCCATTGGTACCCGGACGAGGCTCGGCGTCGCGTTCCTGTGTCGGCCTCGATGTTTCCCCGAATTTTCCCCGGCGGGGAAAATCAAGCGAACCGCGCCCCAGGGAAAACCCAATGAATTCAACAGCCGGCAGCGGATTTGCGAAACTGCCCGGATGTTGTCACTCACGGTCTAAGCCCTTGAAAACATTAGCGCCCCGATGGGATAGGACCCATTCGGAGCGCCAAACCGCCACTTTAGGAAACCGCTGCTCTATCCTGCTGAGCTACGGAACCGCTGGCGCACCGTCTAGCACAGGCGGGCGTCGATGGCATCCCTCCAGCAGGCGGGTCCTTGCCGCGACGGGAGCGATGTGCATGCCCATCCCGAGACGACGATCCTCCTGCCGCGGGGTCGATCTGCTGCGTGCCGCGGCGCTGGGCGTGGGCGCCCTGGTGGGCGCGTCGTCCTGCGCCAGCGCGCAGGCCGGCGTCTCCGCTTTGCGGGCAGGACCGCCGGACCCGTCTTGCAGGGCGGCGCTCTCCGCCGTCGCCCGATCCGCGAAGACGCAGGCGCCGGTCGCCGCCGCGGGCGCGGTCCTGCCGGCGGACGGCTTCGACGGGTCCCTGGCGACGGGCGCGGCGGACAAGGCAGGGGCCGAGGGCGTCCGGCTCGCGGGGATTGAACTTCCAGAGGACGCTGCCGCGCGCCGCGAGGCCGCCGCCCTCCTGGGCGAGGTGCTGGCCTCGCCGCGGGCGGAGATCATTGTGCTCGGGCCGGCCGACCGCTGGGGCCGCAGGCCTGCGGTGGTGCGGGACGGCGATGTGGTGGCCAATGCGGAACTCCTGGCCAGGGGTCTCGCGCTGGCCAGGCCCGGCGAGGCGCCGGGCGGCTGCAGCGGCGGGTGGCTGACGCTGGAGGACGGAGCGCGCCGCGGCGGGCTGGGCGTCTGGGGAAAGCCTTCGGCCTTGTTACTGAACGCGGAGGACGCGGCCGGCATCCTCGCCCAGGAGGGCCGCTTCGTGGTCGTGGAAGGGCGGGTACGCGGCCTCGGGGAGACGAAAACGCGCGTCTACCTCAATTTCGGCACGGTTCGTGGCGAAGACTTCGCCGTTGTCATCCAGAAACGCAACTTGCGTAGGGTCGAGGCTTCGGGCATGAGGTGGACCTCGTGGGAAGGACGGCGGGTCAGGGTTCGCGGAACCGTCGTTCGCACGATCGGTCCTGCGATCGAGGTCGAGTCGCCGGACGGGATCGAGCGCCTGGATTGAGCGGCTCTTGGCGTACCGAGCGATAAGTTGACCCTGTCCTCGTGCCTGTCACCCCTGCGTCGCGTCGGCGCCGCGGCCACCCTTGTGGCCTCGCTGCTGCTGGCCTCCTGCGCCTCCGACCGGATCGGCATCCCCGACGTCGGCAACAAGGTCACCGCGCCCGCGTCGGCCCCTCGCGTCACCGGGGTCGACACCGGCTCCTCGCGCGAGCATCGCAAGCTCGTCGCCATGTTCGGCGGCGAGTACAAGTGGCCGGCGGCCGAGAAGATGCTGAACGAGGTGATGGTGCGCGTGGCGCGAGCCTCCGACCAGCCGGACCAGCTCTACAAGGTCACCATCCTCAACTCGCCCGTCGTGAACGCCTTCGCGCTGTCCTCGGGCAATCTCTACGTCACGCGGGGATTGCTGGCGCTGGCCAATGACACGTCGGAGATCGCCGCGGTGATGGCGCATGAGGTCGCGCACGTCACGGCGAACCACGCCATGGCGCGGGCGGAGCTGGAGCGGCGCTCCGAGATCGTCAGCCGGGTGGTGGCGGAGGTGCTGGAGGATCCCGCGGCGGGCGAGGTCGTGCAGGCCCGCAACAAGTTCTCAATTGCGAGCTTTTCCCGGGCGCAGGAGCTCGAGGCCGACCAGATCGGCGTGAAGACCATCGCGAAAGCCGGATTCGATCCCTACGGGGCCGCCAGGTTCCTCGCGTCGCTCGGCCGCCAGTCCGCCATGCGCGCGACGCTCATGGGGGAGAAGCAGAGCCAGCAGGGCATGAACTTCCTGTCCACGCATCCCTCCACGCCCGAGCGCGTGGCCCAGGCGCTCACCGCCGCGCGCGGCATTGGCGGGCCCGGCATCGGGGAAAGCGACCGCATGCGTTACCTCACCGCCATCGACGGCATCGCATTCGGCGACGATCCCCAGGAAGGGGTGGTGCGGGGCAACCGCTTCTTCCACCCGCAGCTCGGCTTCACCTTCACGGCGCCCTCGGGCTTCGTGCTGGAAAACTCGTCGACCGCGGTGGTGGGCGTGACGCCCGGCGGCGCGCAGGCGCTGCGCTTCGACAGCGTGAAGCTGCCGTCCGGCCAGACCCTGGCCAGCTACCTGGAGAGCGGCTGGATCGAGGGTGTCCGCCTCTCACCCACGGAGCCGTTGACGGCCAACGGGCTCACGGGCGTCACGGCGATCGGGAAAGGCGACGAATGGACCTTCCGCATGGCGGCGATCCAGCTCGGTTCCGCCACCTATCGCTTCATTCTCGCCGCGCGGGCGATGACGCCGGACGTCGACCGCGCCTTTCGCGCGGCGATCGAGAGCTTTCGCGTGCTGTCTCCGGAGGAGGCCGCCGGGGTGAAGCCGCTGCACATCGCACTCGCCACGGCCAAGCCCGGCGACACGGCCTTGACGCTCGCCAACCGCATGGGCGTCGTGGGCGACCATCCCCTCGAGCGGTTCCAGGTGCTGAACGGCCTCGACGGGCGCAACTCCGTCAAGCCTGGCCAGACCTACAAGATCGTCGTCGAATAGCGGCCGCCCGTGGCCGCCCCAAGACGTGAGTCGCGGCTGCTGACCGCGCCTCGTCCGTCAGACGTAGGCGGCCGCGGCCTCCGGGTGCCGCTCGAGCAGCGCCCGCTTCAGCTTCTCGAGCGCCCGGCTCTCGATCTGGCGCACCCGCTCCTTCGAGATCCCCATGCGGTCGCCGAGCGATTCCAGCGTAGCAGCCTCCTCGGAAAGGCGGCGCGCGCGCAAGATCCGCAATTCGCGGTCGCTGAGCACGGTGAGCGCCGAGCGCAGCCACTTCACGCGGCGCTCGGTATCGATGGTCTCGCTCACGGTTTCGTCTGGCAGCGGGGCGTCGTCCACGAGGAAGTCGACGCGCTCGGCCGTTCCCGACTTGTCGGTGTCGGAGAGCGGCGCGTTGAGCGACATGTCGGAGCCTGACAGCCGCGCCTCCATGGCGGCGACGTCGTTGCGCGACACGCCGATGGCCGTCGCGATGCTCTGCTGCACGTCGATCGAACTGTCGACAGCCGCGGCCTGCGAGAGGCGGGCGCGCAGGCGACGCAGGTTGAAGAACAAGGCCTTCTGCGCCGAGCTCGTCCCGCCGCGCACGATTGACCAGTTGCGCAGGATGTAGTCCTGGATCGAGGCGCGGATCCACCAGGTGGCGTAGGTCGAGAAGCGCACCTCGCGGTCCGGCTCGAAGCGCGCCCCGGCCTCCAGCAGGCCGACATGGCCTTCCTGGATCAGGTCGGCCATGGGCAGGCCGTAATGCCGGAAGCGCGCCGCGATGGCGATGACGAGGCGCATGTGCGCCGCGGCGAGCTGGTGCAACGCGTCCTCGTCCTTCTGGTCTTTCCAGCGGACGGCCAGCTCGTGTTCGTACTCGCGGGTGAGGAATGGGGCGTCCATGGCGGCCTTGACGAACTTTCGACCGACCCCTGCGATCTCAGCCATGCGCCATCTCCCGTTTCACTTGTCTGGCATACGGGAGCGGCCCGGCTCCGGATCAGTTTTCGCCCGGATTCGGGCCTCCCGGGGCTTCACAGCTTTGCGAGCGGCCTTGCAACCGGGCGCTGCTGCCATCTCTTAAGCGGCAGGCGCGACCGCGCCCTACAACCAGAAACGAAACCGAGGGAAGCGCATGCCACTCGACCAGCGGATCATCGACCTCTACGACGAATACACCCACCGTCCCCTGCCCCGTCGAATCTTCCTCGAAAGGCTGGCCATCCTGGCGGGATCGGGCGGGGCGGCCACGGCGGCCCTGGCCGTCCTGGAACCGAACTACGCGCGCGCCGCGCTGGTTCCCGACGCCGATGCCCGCATCAAGGCCGAGCGCGTCAAGACGAGCGTGGGCGGGGTCGAGGTCGCGGGGTATCTCGCTGCGCCCGCGAGCGGCGGCAAGGCGCCTGGCGTGCTGGTGATCCACGAGAACCGCGGCCTCAATGCCCATATCGAGGACGTGACGCGTCGCTTTGCGGTGGCGGGCTTCGTTGCGCTGGGCCTCGATTTCCTCACGCCCCTCGGCGGCACGCCCCAGGACGCCGACAAGGCGCGCGAGGCCTTCTCCAAGCTCTCCGGCGAAAGCGTGGTGAGCCAGGCCAGGGCGGCCATCGAACTGCTCAAGGCGGATCCGCGCTGCAACGGAAAAGTCGGCGCTGTCGGCTTCTGCTGGGGCGGCGGCATGGTCAACATCATCGCCACCCGCCTGCCGGAGCTAGGCGCCGGCGTCGCCTTCTATGGCGTGGCCCCGCCGCCGGAGGCGGTCCCCAACATCAAGGCGCCGATGCTGCTGCACTTCGCGGGCCTGGATACGAGGGTGAACGCGGGAATGGAGGGCTACGACAAGGCGCTCAAGGCCGCCGGCGTGCCGCACCAGATCTTCGTCTACGAGGGCGTGAACCACGCCTTCCACAACGACACGAGCGCCGAGCGCTACAACAAGGAGGCGGCGACGCTCGCCTTCGATCGGACTGTCGAATTCCTGCGCCAGAACCTCGGCGCGTGAGGGATGGGCGCCCGGCTCGCGCCGGGCGCCCGCGGCTCATGCCGCATCGCGCAGCGCGGCGCGATCGTCGCGCTGAGCACGGATCTCCTGGAGCAATTCGCGGTTCAGCCGCTCCATCTCGCGCAGGCGCTCCTGCATTTCCTCGATGGTCCTGTTGCCCGTGTTCTGCAGCAGGAACACCATCAGGAAGGTGCAGATCGTGGTGCCCGTGTTGATGACGAGCTGCCACGTGTCGGAGAAGTCGAAGATCGGGCCCGACACGGCCCACAGGATCACGACGAGGCTCGCGATCATGAAGGCGTAGGGGCTGCCGAGGTTGGCCGAGATCCACTCGGACAGAGCCTCGAAGCGGTTCGTGATGAAGGTGGTCATTGGGCTCTCCTGGCGACCAGCCGCCGAGGGCGGTCGCAGGGAGCCGAACGATCAGCCCCTGGCGCGCGCCCTCGACGGCGTGGTCTGTCGACTGTCGCTGGACATGGGGTGGATGGTTCCTTGAACCGGCATGATCGGGCCGGCGACCAGCGACCTACGCCTCGGCAGGCCAGGTTTCAAGTGTCGAAACCTCAAAGATTCGTCATGTCCGGCCTGTCCCGCGGGTCGCCGCCCCCCGCCCGGCGTGGCGGACTGGATGCCGGCCCAACGGCATCGGCAGGGACAAACAAAAAGCCCCGCCTGAGCGGGGCTTCTCGAACCGTCCGGAGCCGGCCTTCAGGCCGCTTCTTCCTGCTCGTCCTCGACTTCGAGGTCCGCGGCCGCCTCCGCTTCGGTCTCGCCCGCCTTGGCGCGCTTGGGGGACTTTGCGAGCTGGGCCTCGATGAGCTTCAGCGCCTCGCCCTCGTGCAGCCGGTTCACGGCTGCGACCTCGCGGGCCATGCGGTCGAGCGCGGCCTCGTAGAGCTGGCGCTCGGAATAGGACTGCTCCGGCTGCGCGTCGGACCGATGCAGGTCGCGCACCACTTCGGCGATGGCGATCAGGTCGCCGGAATTGATCTTGGCTTCGTATTCCTGCGCCCGGCGCGACCACATGGTGCGCTTGATGCGAGCGCGACCGGTGATGGTCTCCAGCGCCTTGCTGACGAGGCCGTTCTCGGCGAGCTTGCGCATGCCGACGGACGTCGCCTTCGCGGTGGGGACGCGCAAGGTCATCTTGTCCTTCTCGAACGAGATCACGAACAGCTCGAGCTTGAAGCCGGCGACTTCCTGCTCTTCGATGGCCACGATCTGCCCGACCCCGTGCGCGGGGTAGACCACGAACTCGCCGGTCTTGTACCCCTGCCGGTTGGACGTCTTCTTCGCGTTCGACATGACCTGGATATTCTCCCCGATGCCGGGCTGTTGCCCGTGCAGCTCACGCGTCCACCGGCATTTCACCGGCGCAAAAAGCCCACGGCCCGGGAAGGTTCCCTTCCCAAGGTCGGAGCTGGCTCAGCCGATGACCAAAAGCGCTTCCTCCCCGCGACCTGTATCACACGCCAAAACCCAAGGGCTGCCGGGAGAAGCCGGACCAGACCGGGCGGTGAGAGAGATGGACGGGGGAGGCCGCAAAGCGCGCCGGATGAAATCGACCACGAGTGTGACAATAGCACAACGGGTACTGGAAATCAAAAGGATTTGGTTTCCGGCGGTCCCTCGGCTGTGCATGACAGCAGCGCTGCCGGGACAGGCCCGGGGGCGAAAGCGACCGCCCGGCCGGCCTCTCAGTCGCCTTCGCCTGGGTTCGGCGAGAAATACTTGTCGAGCTTGCCCTCCTCTCCGTCATGCTCCTTGGCGTCGGAGGGCGCGTCGCGCTTGACGGTGATGTTGGGCCAGGACTTCGCGTATTCGGCGTTGAGCGTCAGCCACTTCTCGAGGCCGGATTCGGTGTCCGGCTTGATGGCCTCGGCCGGACATTCGGGCTCGCACACGCCGCAGTCGATGCATTCGTCGGGATGGATGACGAGCATGTTCTCGCCCTCGTAGAAGCAGTCCACGGGACACACCTCCACGCAGTCCATGTACTTGCACTTGATGCAATTCTCGACGACGACGTAGGTCATGGGGACTCCCGGGGCCGGGTCAAGGGCCGGCTCTGGCACGAAGGATCTCGGGAATTTGCCTAGCCGAGAAGGCTGGTGAGCGCAAGACGAGCGAAATCGGCCATGGAAGCGACGCCATGCGCCCCATGCAGCCATTCCCGCGCGGGTTTCGGGCCTCGTCGCGCTCCCGCTCAGTCCTGCGTGAGATCCTCGTAGAGATGCTGCGCCAGGGCAAAGGAGCCCCGCCGCTCGGCGGCACCGAGGACGCGCACGACCTTCGTGCCGTGCGGCAAGGCGAGCGTCAGGACGTCGCCTCCCCCGACCGCGCGTGTCGGGTTGGTCATCCGGGCGCCGTTGAGGCGCACGCGGCCGGCCTCGATCAGTTCGGTCGCGACGGAGCGCGTCTTGGCGAAGCGCGCGTAGACCAGCCACTTGTCCAGTCTCTGGCGATCCTCGGGCGGATCGTCCCGGTCAGGCCGTGAGGGGCCGGACTTGCGCGGCGCCACCCGAACTCAGCCCTTGCCGCCCTGCTTGGCCTCGAGCTCCGCCTTGAGCGCCAGAAGCTTGGCGAAGGGCGAGTTCGGGTCGGGCGCCTTGTCGCGCTGCCGGTCGGCGGGGTCCTGCCAACCGCGGTCGGGGCGCGGGCGGTCGCCGCCCTTGCCGCCCTCGCGCTTGGGGCCGCGGTCCCCGCCGGGACGCCCGCGCCTGTCGTCGCGCGATCCCGGCCGCGCATCGAAACGCGGACGCTCGCCCTCGGCGCGCTCGCCCTGCGGCCGGTCGCCGCGCGGACGGTCTCCCTCTGGCCGGTCGCGCCGTGGCGGCCGGTCCTGCCGGGAGCCCTCGTGGCGAGGCCGGTCGCCGCGCTCCTCGCGGGGCGCGCGGGCCTCCTGGCCGGACGTTGCCTCGCCGGACGCGGCGGCGGGACGATCCTGGCGAGGATTGCGGTCGCGGTTCTGCCCGCCGCGCTGGCCTTCGCCGCCCGGACGGCCGTGCCGGCGTTCGCCGCGCTGCTGGCGTCCGCCCTGGTGCCGGTGCTGCCGCCACACCTCGATCATCGGCGCCTCGGCCGGCTCCGCCGGGGCGGCGTCCGTCGCCGGCGCGCCGTCGGCGGCGTCGGCCGGACCGTCCGCGGCCTGAAGGTCCTGCGGCGCAGCCGATTCCTCAGGCCGGGTGATGGTGCCCGCCGGGGCGTCTACGGTCTCCGCCGAGGCGGGCGCGACCGGCTCCGCCGCCTGGCTCACCTCAGCCTCGGTCACCTCAGCCTCGGTCACCGCCGCCGGGGCGTCATCGGGCAGCAACGCTTCAGCCGGGGTCGGCTCGGCGGCGGCGGCGCCGGGCTCGGGCTGGTCGGCCGCGGGGGCCGCCGGCTCCGCGGCGGCGGGCTGAACGGGGGTCTTCGGCGCTTCCGGCGTCAGGGGCGTGCGGATGGCCGGGCCGGGGCGGCGGTCCATCACGTAGCCGAGGGAGCGCAGGATCGAGGCGAAGTCCTCGCCCGCGCAACCGCACAGCGAGGTCATGGCCGTCGTCACCACGAAGCCCTCGCCGTCGGCCGCGCCGGGCGGCGGCGCGCCGGGCGTCGTGCCGGGGCGATAGTGGATCGCCGGCCGGATCAGGTCGGCGAGGCGCTCCAGGATGTCCACCCGCACGGCCCGCTCGCCGCAAACCCGGAACCCCGCGGCGCGGTAGAGGCCCTTCGCGACCTCCTTGTCGACCGGGATCGAGGTGCGTCCGGAGGCCGCGAGGTGGAGGATGTCGTCGAGGCCCTTGGGCTCGGGGCCGCCATGCTTCAGCGCCCAGAGCTGCGAGGCGAGCCCGCGCGGGGCGGGCTTCAGCAAGGCCGGTACCGTCAGGTGGTAGGCGCCAAACCGCACGCCGAAATTGCGCAACGCGGAGCGCGCCTCCTGGTCAAGGTTCTTCACCTCCTCGGCGACGCGGGAGCGCTCGAGCACGCCCAGCGCCTCGGCGATCTGGAAGCCGAGCCCGCGGGCGATGCCGGACATGCCGTCCGGCGATTCAAGCTTGAGGAGCGGCCCGAGCAGGCGCTCGACATGAGCCTTGATCCACAGGTCGAGCCGGGCCTGCACCTGGTCGCGCGCAGAGCCCGTGAGCTGTTCGTCAGCCAGCAGCCGCAGGCGGGGCTCAAGCAGCTTGTCCCCGGCGGCGAGCTTGGCGATCACCTCGCCCTGCCAGCGCACCGAGCCGTCATTGGCCAGCACGAAGGCCTCGTCGCCCGACTGCGAGAGGCGCGCGGCGCGGGTCTCGATCTCGCTGGCCAGCGCCTTGATGGCCGCGTTGCGCAATGCCTTGGCCTCGGGGCCGCCGGCCTGCGGGTCAGGGGCGAACTGGAATCCCTGCAGCCGTCCGACGTGCAGCCCTTCGACGAGCACGTCGCCTGCCGCCGTAATTTCCGCCTCGAGCATTGCGTTCTCTCTCAGCCGCCGGGTGAGCACGCTGGTCCGGCGATCCACGAAACGTTGCGTCAGGCGCTCGTGCAGAGCATCCGACAGCCTGTCCTCTACCTGACGGGTGGTCCTCTGCCAATGCTCAGGATCGCCGAGCCAGTCCGGCCGGTTGGCCACGAAGGTCCAGGTCCGGATCTGCGCGATGCGCGCGGACAGCGTGTCGATGTCGCCGTCGGTCCGGTTCACGTCCTCCACCTGCCGGGAAAACCAGTCGTTCGAGAGCCGGCCGTGGCGCATGAGCTGGCGGTAGATGGTGGCGACGAGATCGGCATGGGCCTGGGGCGCCACGCGTCGGTAGTCGGGAACCTGGCAGACCTCCCAGAGCCGCTCGACCGCGCTGCGGCTCTGGGCATATCCCTTGAGCTCGTCGTCGCGTGCCGCGATCTCCAGCGCCAGCAGGTCGTCGGCCGCCAGCGCCCGCGCCAGGCCGTGTTCCGAAGGAAGGCGCTCGAGCGAGCCTATGAGATGGGCCACCGAGGTGAAGTCCAACTCGGGATTGCGCCACTGCAGGAGGGTCAGCGCGTCGAACTGGTGATCCTCCAGCGCCTGCACGAGCTCCGGCTCGAAGGCCGGGCAGCGGCCGGTCGTGCCGAAGGTCCCATCGCGCAGGTGGCGGCCGGCGCGCCCCGCAATCTGGCCGAACTCGCCCGGCGTGAGGCGCCGGTGGATGCCGCCGTCGAACTTTCGGTCGGCCGCGAAGGCGACGTGGTCGACATCGAGGTTGAGCCCCATGCCGATCGCGTCGGTGGCGACGAGGTAGTCCACGTCGCCATCCTGGTACATCTGCACCTGGGCGTTGCGCGTGCGCGGCGACAGCGCGCCGAGCACGACGGCCGCACCCCCGCGCTGCCGGCGGATCAGCTCCGCGATGGCGTAGACCTCCTCGGCGGAGAAGGCGACGATGGCCGAGCGGGGCGGCAGGCGCGTGATCTTCTTCTCGCCCGCGAAGCTGAGCCGGGACAGGCGGGGCCGCGAGACGATGCTGACGCCCGGCAGCAGCTTCTCGATCAGCGGCTTCATCGTCGCCGCCCCGATGAGCAGCGTCTCGGCGCGCCCGCGCATGTTGAGCAGTCGGTCGGTGAAGACGTGCCCCCGGTCGCGGTCGGCGGCGAGCTGGATCTCGTCGACGGCGACGAAAGGCACGTCGAGGTCGCGCGGCATGGCCTCGACGGTGGCGACCCAGAAGCGCGCTTTGGGCGGCTTGATCTTCTCCTCGCCCGTGACGAGCGCCACCGCGTCGACGCCGACCTTCTCGACGATCCGCTGGTAGACCTCGCGCGCCAGGAGCCGCAGCGGCAGGCCGATGATGCCGCCGTTATGGCCGATCATCCGCTCGATCGCGAGGTGGGTCTTGCCGGTGTTGGTCGGCCCCAGGACGGCGGTCACGCCGCGTGAGCGGACAGAGGGAGGAAGAGATCGAGGAAGCATCAGGCCCTGAATATGGGGAGCGGGAGCCCTGTGGACAGCGTTTGGCCCGCAGGTCCCGCCCGGGGACCGGTCTGCTGTATCACGCCGGGGCGCGGCTGGCTCCCTTCTTCTGGCGTCGCGAACGCCGAGCGAACGAATGGGGGGCGAATCGCTCACCGCGGCGGGAGCCCCGGCGAGTCGCAGAACGGCGTCATGGTAAAGGCCGGATGAAGGTTCGCCCCGAGGTTTGTGCGCAACATGGTTAACGACGGGCCGACACCATGAACGGATGCGGTCCGAATCAGCGACCGCGGGGCCAGACCCCCGCCTCGCACGCCGCAAGCCCCGTCGCGGGGGCGGGAGCGCGCCGATCCGTGTTGACGAACATGGTTCAAAACGGGGCGACGGGCGGGCGCGCCGCCGCCTCCCGGACCTGGCTTCCGGCGTCTTCTCGGGATGCGGGTGTCGCCGCGGCGCAGGACGCTGCACCGGCCCGCCGGCGAGACTTCCGGGCGGCCGGGGCGGCGATGTCGCGCGCTACTGCGCGGAGGCCTTCACCGGTTCTGCGGCGCCGGTTTCGACCCGGCCGGCCACATTCACCTTGGTGGCGTCGATAACGGTCGTGCCGATCATCGTCTTCACCGAGATCTTCACGGGCACCAGAACCCGGGCGCCCTCAATGGGGGCGAGCCACGCTTCCATGTCCTTGTTCTCGGCCATGAACTGCGTCGACTTCCGGCCCGTGCGATGGCCGGCGATGGGCGTGTAGCGGGCCTGGCAGACGAGCACCGGCCCCTTGTAGCCGGGAACGTCGACGCTCTGCTTGGACGAATAGCTCAGGGACACGTCGAAGCGGCCCGCTCCGTCGAAGACCGGGATGGTACGGTTGCAGGAGGAGGGGTCCAGCATGTTGCCGGAGCCCGACACCGGCATGATGAGGGCGCTGACAGGATCGACCACGCCGCGCTTGTGAATGTCGAGCACGGGGACGCGGTCTCCCGCGGGATCGATGGGCGGCGTGATCTCCACCCCGGCCACGTTGCCTGAGCTCAGCGCCATGCGGACCGTGTAGGTCCCGTTGCCGCCGCCCGACGTGAGCGCGTAGCTCGCCGGCATCACGCGGCCGCCCGCCGTGGACCCGGAGGACGAGCCCGCTCCGCGCCCGCTGGTGAGCAGTCCGGCGAGGCCCGTCATCTTGGCGCGCACGTCGACCTTGTAGCTCTCGCGCGTGAACTGTCCGCCGAGCGTGGCCGTGCCGATCGGCAGCCCGGCCAGCGTGAGGCCGTAATTCACCTGCACCTGTTCGGCCGCGACCGCGCCTGACGACAGGACGAGGGCGACCGCCACCGCGGCGGAACGAAAGGGGGCGATCGACATCACTTGCGCCATGGGGCGGACGAGGCCTCGAACAATTCCGGGAGCGAAGCGGCCCACGCTGCCGTTCCGCGCGGCTCCGGCTCGGCACACCCTAGCCGGGTACGCCACGAGGATGTCCGCTGGAAAGCGTCTCTTTCGTGGCGCTGTCATCTTGCACTGTCATCATGCCATCAATTCTTAATGATTCGGACACCAAGCCCGCGCGGGCGGTCCGCGCTCCGCGCCGCGGCCATGGCGACTTGACGCTGCGCCACCGCCTCCACTATACACCCGCCATCTTTGAATGCTGCGTGGTTGCGATGGCGGCTCCGGCCGCCTTCTCTCTTTCGGAGCCTCCCGGGTCCCGCGAGGACCTGGCGTCGCCGCCGCGGACATGAACTGAAGGACGAAGACCATGGCACGTCGGTGCGAGTTGACCGGCAAGGGCGTTCTGGTGGGCAACCTCGTGAGCCACTCGAACCGCAAGACGAAGCGGCGCTTCCTGCCGAACCTGCTGCACGTCACGCTGCAGTCCGATGCTCTGCAGCGCTCGGTGCGCCTGCGCGTGTCGGCTCACGCGCTGCGCTCGGTCGAGCATCGCGGCGGCCTCGACGCCTTCCTGATCAAGGCGGCCGAGACCGAGCTGTCGCAGGGCGCGCGCGAACTGAAGCGCGAGATCCACAAGAAGGTCGCCGCGCAGTAAGCGCGGGTTTCCTTTGCGGGTGACTTCGGAGCCTCGCCCTCGCGGCGGGGCTTTTCGCTTGAGGATGCCATGACCGTCCCCTTCAAGGCGCTGGCGCTTCCCGTCGTGGCGATGACGCTCATCGTGGTCGCCTCCAACGTCCTGGTCCAGTACCCGTTCGAGCCCTTCGGTCTCGGCGACTACCTCACCTGGGGCGCGTTCACCTATCCCGTCTCCTTCCTCGTCACGGACCTCACCAACCGCCGCTACGGCGTGCGCGTGGCGCGGATGCTCGTGGCCGCGGGCTTCGTCATCGCCGTGGCGCTCTCGGTGGCGCTGGCCACGCCGCGCATCGCCGCGGCCTCGGGCACGGCCTACCTGGTGGGCCAACTCCTGGACGTCTCCGTGTTCAACCGCCTGCGGCGTGACGCGTGGTGGCACGCGCCGCTGGCCGGCAGCCTCGTGGGGTCGGCGCTCGACACCGCGCTGTTCTTCTCCATCGCCTTCGCCGGGCTGGCGGACATGTCCGTTCCCGTCACGCTCGGGGGCTGGACCGTCCCGCTCTGGGTGAGCCTCGCCATCTGCGACTTCGGCGTGAAGGTCGCCCTCGCGCTTCTCGCGCTCCTGCCCTACGGCGCGCTGCTGGGCGTGGTGCTGCCGGTGGAGCGCGCGCGCCGGGCCGCGTAGCCTCGTCGTCATCGCATCAAGCGGTGAACGAGGCGATCGAGGGCACGCCTGGCGTCGACAGGGATTGCGTCGGTCCGGTCGCAAGGGCGACGGCGACCTCGACGCTAGCCCACCCCGGTCGCCAGCCTGAACTGAAGCAGCACTGTCTTCTGCAGCGACGAGAAATTGTCGTCGGAGATCATCGTCAGCAAGGTCTCTCCGCCGGGGCCGCGATGGACGGCGAGGCCCTCCATGTTGTCGATGGCGGTGGTCACCCCCGCCTCGATCAGGCTCGGCCCGTCGAGCAGCGCGCCGGGCCGGATGCTCCCCGCGGCGATGCGGCGGACGCGCAT
The DNA here is from genome assembly GCA_046349155.1 of Alsobacter sp. Lineage (GTDB taxonomy): Bacteria > Pseudomonadota > Alphaproteobacteria > Rhizobiales > Beijerinckiaceae > Alsobacter. The sequence continues at coordinate 365,984 of JAXMCW010000001.1, forward strand.
GCGGATGCCGGTGAAGATCTGGAAGCGACGTTCCAGCAGCAGCATGTCGCCGCCCGGCAGGAAGGCGAGGTCGCTGATGTCGTAGCCGTCGTTGCGCGCCACCGAGAACTCGGCGAAGCCTCCGGTGAGCACGAAGCCGCGCGTGGGCGTGTCCTCGCCGGGGTCGGACCGCTCGGCGATCGCGATCAGGCGGCCGGCCAGAGGACCCGCGGGCACGACCCCGACGGCCTCGAGGCTCCTGTTGGCGGGCAGTTGCTTGATGGAGGCCGGGGCCGGCACGACCTGGCCCGCCGCCCCGAGCCCGTCCTGGCCGATGGCGAAGCGCAGGACCTCGTGCACCCGCTCCACACCGACATAGGCCACGCCGCCGGCCAGGGCCAGGCTCTCGGTGTCGAAGCGTCGCGTGCTGGCAACCGGCCTGCCGTCCGGTCCGAGGATGGGAGCGAGCAGCGTGTCCGCCAGCCCGACGGGTCGGCCGTCGTCGACGACGAGGCGGGCGGACAGCCAGCTGCCGTGGTCGCTGACGGAGAGCAGGCGGCCCTCCGGCCCGATCCAGAGCCCGGACCAGCCGCCGAAGCGCTTGTCGGCGCTGCTCAGCTCGACCCCGCCCACGAAGTCGAGTTCGCCGAAGCGGGTTCGGTCGCCTGCGATGGGCGAGAAGCGCCGGAAGGGCCGCGACACCACCGCGATCGCGTGGCTGGCGATATCGGCGGGAATGCGGGGCCCGGCCGCATCCCCGCTCCGCGCCGCGCCCTGGCGCGCGAAGGGGCCTGCCGCGAGTCCTGCGGGAAGCACCGCGCCCGCTGCCCCGAGGGCGGCGAGGCGGAGCAGCCTGCGGCGGTCCAGCCTCATGCGCGGGCGAGGCTGCGCCGCTGCGCCGGCGCCGCGCGGGCCGGAGCCTTGGGCGCGGTGGTTTCCTCGAAGAGCTCCGCCAGCTTCTCCGTCATGGCCCCGCCGAGTTCCTCCGCGTCGACGATGGTGACGGCGCGCCGGTAATAGCGCGTCACGTCGTGGCCGATGCCGATGGCGATCAATTCAACGGGCGAGCGGGTCTCGATGTCCTCGATGACCCAGCGCAGGTGCCGCTCGAGGTAGTTGCCGGGATTGACCGAGAGCGTGCTGTCGTCGACCGGCGCGCCGTCGGAGATCATCATCAGGATCTTGCGCTGCTCGGGCCGGCCGAGCAGGCGCTTGTGGGCCCAGTCCAGGGCCTCGCCGTCGATGTTCTCCTTGAGCAGGCCCTCGCGCATCATGAGCCCGAGGTTTTTCCGGGCGCGGCGCCATGGGGCGTCGGCGGGCTTGTAGATGATGTGGCGCAGGTCGTTGAGGCGGCCCGGGTTCGACGGCTTGCCGGCCTGCAGCCAGAGCTCGCGCGACTGGCCGCCCTTCCAGGCGCGCGTCGTGAAGCCGAGGATCTCGACCTTCACGCCGCACCGCTCCAGCGTCCGGGCCAGGATGTCGGCGCATGTGGCCGCCACCGTGATGGGCCGCCCGCGCATCGAGCCCGAATTGTCGATCAGCAGCGTCACGACCGTGTCGCGGAAGTTGGTGTCTTTCTCCCGCTTGAAGGAGAGGGGCTGGTAGGGATCGAGGATGATGCGTGGCAGGCGCGCCGGATCGAGCGAGCCTTCCTCGAGGTCGAACTCCCAGGCCCGGTTCTGCTGCGCCATCAGGCGGCGCTGCAGCCGGTTCGCGAGCCGGGCGACCACGCCCTGGAGGTGCGAGAGCTGCTTGTCGAGATAGGCGCGCAGGCGCGCGAGCTCCTCTGCGTCGCAGAGTTCCTCGGCCTCGACCGCCTCGTCGAACTTGGTGGAATACGCCTTGTAGTCGGGGCCGCGGTGCTCCTTCGCGTTGGAGACGGGCGGGCGCCACGCCTCGGCGGCCTCGTCGCCGTCGGCGTCCTCGCTGTCCTCGGGCATCTCGCCGCTCGGCCCTTCGGCCTGCTCGCTCATGCCCTCTTCCATGTCCTCGGCGGCCTCTTCCGAGCGCTCCATCTCCGCCTTGTCGGCGGAGGTCTGCTCCTCGGTCTCGCCATCTTCGCTCTGCTCGGACTCGCTCTGCTCCTCGCTCTGGTCGTCGTCCTGGTCGTCCTCGGGGTCGAGGTTGGACTCCTCGGCCATGTCGAGGCTGGCGAGCAGGTCGCGCACGGACCGGGCGAAGCTCCTCTGGTTCTCCAGGGCGGCGCCGAGGTTGTCGAGCTCCTTGCCCGCCTTCTCCTCGATCCAGGGGCGCCAGAGCTCGACGATCTTCTGCGCGGCGGCGGGAGGCTTGAGGCCGGTCAGCCGCTCACGCGCGATCATCGCCACCGCGTCCTCCAGCGGCGCGTCGGCACGGTCGGTGATCTGGTCGTACTTGCCGCGGTGGTACCGGTCCTCGAGCATCGCCGAGAGGTTGGAGGCGACGCCGCTCATGCGGCGCGAGCCGATGGCCTCGACGCGGGCCTGCTCGACGGCGTCGAAAACGGCGCGCGCGAGCTGTCCTTCCGGCGCGAGACGCCGGTGCACGGCGTCGTCGTGGCAGGCGAGCCGCAGCGCCATCGCGTCGGCATGGCCGCGCACGATGGCCGCGTCCGCCGCCGACATCTTGCGCGGCGGCTCGGGCAGCCGGGCGCGCTCCGGGGTCAGAGACGGCCGGTCGCTGGCGAAGGTGATCTCGAGCTCCGGCTGGCGCGCGAGCGCGCGCATGGCGCCCGCCACCGCCCGCTTGAACGGTTCGGCCGGCGCTTCCTTGGGCTGGGCTGGCTTGCGGTTTGAGGTGCTCACGTCAGGCCTGGTCGTCCGCGATGCGGCGGGAGAGCGACGGCGCCGGCCTCAGGCCAGCGCCACGTTGACGGCGCTCTCCGGCAGTTCGACGCCGAAGGAGCGCTGGTAGAACTCGGCCACCAGCGAGCGCTCGAGCTCGTCGCACTTGTTGAGGAAGGTGAGGCGGAAGGCGAAGCCGATGTCCTTGAAGATGTCGGCGTTCTCCGCCCAGGTGATCACCGTGCGCGGGCTCATCACGGTCGACAGGTCGCCGTTGATGAAGGCGTTGCGGGTGAGGTCGGCCACGCGCACCATCTTGTTGACGATGTCGCGCCCTTCCTTGCCCGTGTAGTGCTTGGCCTTGGCCAGCACGATGTCGACTTCCTTGTCGTGCGGAAGGTAGTTGAGCGTGGTGACGATCGACCAGCGGTCCATCTGGCCCTGGTTGATCTGCTGCGTGCCGTGATAGAGGCCCGACGTGTCGCCGAGGCCCACCGTGTTGGCCGTCGCGAAGAGGCGGAAGGCCGGGTGGGGCCGGATGACGCGCTTCTGGTCGAGCAGCGTCAGCTTGCCCGAGATCTCCAGCACGCGCTGGATCACGAACATCACGTCGGGTCGGCCGGCGTCGTACTCGTCGAAGCAGAGCGCGATGTTGTTCTGCAGCGCCCAGGGCAGGATGCCGTCCTGGAACTCGGTGACCTGCTTGCCGTCCTTGAGCACGATCGCGTCCTTGCCGACGAGATCGATGCGCGAGACGTGGCTGTCGAGGTTGATGCGGATGCAGGGCCAGTTCAGGCGCGCCGCGACCTGCTCGACATGCGTCGACTTGCCGGTGCCGTGATAGCCCGTGACCATCACGCGGCGGTTGCGCGCGAAGCCGGCGAGGATCGCGAGGGTCGTGTCCTTGTCGAACAGGTAGTCCGGATCGAGGTCCGGAACGTGGGCGTCCGCCTCGGAGTAGGCGGGGACCTCGAGATCGCTGTCGATCCCGAACACCTGGCGGGCGGACACCTTCATGTCCGGGAGGCCGGGCACCGTTGCAGTCGTGGCAGACATGAAACCTCGCTGGAATGGCATGGCGCGCTGCCGCGCACCCGGTGGCGAGCCAGGAGGTTCGCGGACGAACCCCATGACGCCCCCGTTTCTGTCTCTTTAAGGGCTTGCAGGCCGGGAGGCAATTCGCGGGCCGGCGCGGCATGGCCGCCGTGCGTCCACGTCCTGCCCGCAGCGCGCGTCAGGCGAGACCGGCGTTCTTGAGCGTGTTGTAGGCGTTGATGATCTCCCGCAGCCTGTCCTCCAGCGAGCGGTCGCCGCCATTGGCATCGGGATGGAGCTGCTTCACCAGCTGCTTGTAGCGAGCCTTCACCGTGGCCGCGTCGGCGCCCTCGTCGAGGCCCAGCGTGTCGTAGGCGCGGCGCGCCACCGGCCCGACGCCCGGACGGGAGGGAGGCTCGGCGTCGCGCGCGGCGCGCCCGGCGAAGCCCGCCGCCCGGAACACGCCGAGCGGATCCTCGAACGGGAACTCGACATTGGCGTCGCCGCCCTGTTTCGCGCGGGCCGCGTTCACGCCCATCGACCAGGTCGGGCGATGGCCGATGATCGCCTCCTTCTGGTAGCGGGCCACGGCGTCGTCGGTCATGCCGGCGAAATAGTTGTAGCTCGCGTTGTATTCTCGCACGTGGTCGAGGCAGAAGTGCCAGTACTGGCCTTCCTGCCCACGGCCCTTCGGCGCGCGGTGAGCGCCGGCCTCCGTGCAGCCCGGATGCTGGCAGCGCATCGCCTCGGGATCCGGGCGCGCGTGGTCGGCCCGCCGCGGGCGGGTCCTGATCCGGTCGAAGATGCGCGAGTTGAGATTCATGATCGAGGCATTATGAGGGGTCGGGCCGCTGCCGCAACCCGGGTGTTCGAATATCGTGCGGGGCGCCGGCGAGGCCAGATGCCGCGGCATGCAGCACGGCAGGGCAGCCCCGCGACGGGGTGGACTTGAAGAGAGGATCTGCGATGTCCGTTAAGGATTCGATCGAGGCCAAGTTGACGGCCGCGCTGTCGCCCACCCGCCTCTCCGTGCTCGACGACAGCGAAAAGCACCATGGCCACGGCGGCTGGCGCGAGGGCGGCGAGACCCACTTCTCCGTCGAGGTGGTGTCCGAGGCCTTCCGCGGCAAGGGCCGCGTCGAGCGCCACCGCATTGTCAACGCGCTGCTCGCCGAGGAACTCGCCGGCCGCGTGCACGCCCTGGCGATCAGCGCCAAGGCGCCGGGGGAGTGACGATCAAGGACCTGGCCTATTTCACCCGCTCCAACACGCTCACGTAGTTCGCCACCGCGGCCCCGCCCATGTTGAAGACGCCGCCCAGGGTGGCGGCGGGGATCTGCATGTCGCCCGCTTCGCCGCAGAGTTGCATCGCCGTGAGGGCGTGCATCGACACTCCGGTGGCTCCGATCGGATGGCCCTTCGCCTTGAGGCCGCCGGACGGGTTCACGGGCAGCTTGCCGTCCTTCTGCGTCCAGCCCTCCAGGATGGCCAGCGCTCCGCGTCCCTCGGGAACGAGGCCCATCGCCTCGTACTCGATGAGCTCGGCGATGGTGAAGCAGTCGTGGGTTTCAACGAAGGAGAGGTGCTCCAGCGTGACACCGGCCTGCATCAGGGCGCGCCGCCAGGCCTCCGAGCAGCCCTCGAAGCGCAGAATGTCGCGCTTCGACATGGGCAGGAAGTCCTGCACGTGCTGTGCGGCGCGGAAGGACACGGCGCGCGGGAACCGGCTCGCCGTCTCGGCGTCCGCGATCACCAAGGCCGCCGCCCCATCGGAAACGAGCGAGCAGTCGGTCCGCTTGAGCGGGCCCGCGACGAAGGGGTTCTTCTCGCTCTCCTGCCGGCAGAAGGCGAAGCCGAGGTCCTTGCGCATCTGCGCGTAGGGGTTGGCGACGCCGTTCCGGTGGTTCTTGGCCGCGATCATCGCCAGCGCGTCGGACTGGTCGCCGTGGCGCTGGAAATAAGCGGCGGCGATCTTGCCGAAGACGCCGGCGAAGCCCCCGGGCGTGTCGCCGTCCTCGGGCAGGTAGGAGGCCTTGAGCAGGTTGGCGCCGATCTCCGCCGCCGGCGTGCGCGTCATTTGCTCGACGCCGACCACGAGCACGATCTTCGAGTGGCCGGCCCCGATGCTCTTGAGCCCCTGATGGATGGCGGCCGACCCGGTCGCGCAGGCGTTCTCCACCCGCGTGGCGGGTTTGAAGCGCAGGTCCCCGTCCGCCTGGAGCACGAGCGAGGCCGTGAAGTCCTGCGCGGAGAAGCCCGCGTTGTAGTGGCCGAGGACGATCTCGTCGACGTCGGCGGCCTCGATGCCGGCATTCTCCAGCGCCTCGCGCGTGACGCGCACCACCAGGCTTTCCACGGATTCGGCGTCGTGCTTGCCGAAGGGAGTATGGGCCCATCCCACGATGCAGGCGGTCATGGCGTCGTCCTCGTGTTTCGCCGTCGGACTCTGCGGCCTCAAGCACGCCTTCGCAAGCGGCAGAGCCGCACGTCCTATTGGGCAAGCATGAGCAGGGCGACGCCCGCGACGATCATCAGCATGCCCGCCCATTCGCGCGCGGAGGTCGACTGGTCGAACAAGCGGCGCGAGACGGCCTGGGCGAAAAGCACCTCGACCAGGGCCAGGGTCCGCACATTGGCCGCCGAGGTGAGCGAGAAGCCGATGAACCAGAACTGCGACGCGAAGGCGCCCATGAATCCCGCGAAGAGCGACGGCCGCCACGCGGCCGCGATGGCGGCCAGCGCCCTACGGTCGAACAGGCCCATCCAGAGCGCGAGCATGGCGGACTGCACGCCGAGGGACCAGCACAGCGTGGTCGTGGCCGCCAGCACAGGCGACGCGCCGGCCAGTTGCAGGATCGCGCCGCGGAAGCCGATCGCCGACAGGGCGAAGAAGGCTCCGGCGCCGATGCCCATCGCGGCCGGCCTGAGGCCTGCCGCCGTCGGCTTCTCCATGCCGGGCTTCAGCGCCATCAGCACCACGCCGGCCGTGGCGACGAGAATGGCCAGCGCCGCGAGCCAGGAGAGGTGATCCCCCAGCACGGCGATCCCGAAGACGGCGACCTGCACCGGCTCGGTCTTGATGTAGGCCGTGGTGACGGCGAAGGACCGCTCGCGCATGGCGGCGAGCATCAGCACCGTCGCCAGGATCTGGGTCACCGCCCCGGCGCAGACATAGGCCAGGAAGGCCGGCGTCGGCGCGGGCACGGACCAGCCGGTCACGCTCACCAGACCCACCAGGAACAGGAGCGCGAAGGGCAGGCCGTAGAGGAAGCGCACCTGGCTCGCGCCCACCGTTCCGAGCGTGGCGGTGAGGCTGCGCTGCATGGCGTTGCGCGCCGTCTGGGCCGCGGCCGCCAGGAGGGTGGCGGGGATCCACAACAGGGTTGGCGTCACGGGGGATTTCCCAGGGCCGGGGCGGGCCTGCCGTGAGGCCTGCCCGATCATGGCCATGATCAGAGGCTAGGGGCTGACTAGCAGCCAGGGGGCAGGCGCGCAACAGGACCCGGATCGCACGGCGCTAGGCAAAGCAAGCCGCGCGGGGTACGTATCTCCGACGTCGCAGCCCTCGGGCCTGGTGCAACTCGGCCGTCCCAGGACGGTCCGTCGACCGGAAGCCGTGCATGATCCGTCGCCTCGCCTGCGCTTTCGCCGCTCTCGCAGCGTCCCTCATCGCCGCGAGCGGCGCATCGGCGATGGCGCCCTATGTGGTGGTCGACGTGAACAGCGGCCGCGTGATCATGGCCGAGGACGCCACGGTGCCGTGGTATCCGGCCTCGGTCACCAAGCTGATGACGGCCTATGTCACGTTGCGCCAGCTCAAGGCCGGCGCCATCGGGCTCGAGACGCCCATTCCCGTGTCGCGCGTCGCGGCGTCGGTGCCGCCCTCCAAGATCGGCGTCAGGCCCGGCCAGGAGGTGACGCTCGACAACGCGCTCAAGATGCTGCTCGTGAAATCGGCCAACGACATGGCCGTCGTGATCGCGGAAGGCGTGGGCGGCAATGTCGAGAACTTCGCGGACATGATGAACCGCGAGGCGCAGCGCATCGGAATGCGCGAGAGCCACTTCATCAATCCGAACGGCCTTTTCGTGGAGGGGCAGCAGACCTCGGCCCGCGACATGGCCGTGCTCGCCCGGCAATTGCTGGTCGAGTTCCCGGAATACGCCCATTACTTCAACATCGGCGCCTTGCAGCTCGGCAAGCGGGTCCTGAAGAACACGAACGGGCTGATCGGACGCTACCCCGGCATCGAGGGAATGAAGACCGGGTTCATCTGCGCCTCGGGTTTCAACCTCGTGGCGGTGGCCTCGCGCAATGGGCAGCGGCTGATCGCCGTGGTCTTCGGCGCCTCGTCGAACGCAGAGCGGACGCTGCGGGCGGCCGAGATGCTCGACAAGGGATTTGCGAAGTGGGGCGGGAGCGTCGGTTCGCTCGACTCCCTGCCGGCCTCCGCGATCACCGCGCCCCCCAACATGCGCGAGGACATCTGCGTCCGTCGCAAGGGCGCCCCGCCCTCCGAGGAGGAGGCCGACAGCGCAATGGTCGCCACGACGTCGCAGGCCGATGACGGGCGCGTGCTGCTGTCGGGCGGGTCGGCCGCGATGGCCGTCGCCGGCGGCGTTCGCGTGCCGGGCACGCGCAGCCTCATCCCCCGTGCGGAATTCGACCCCATCCCAGTCGCCATCGGCCGCACCGCAGGCTCGTCCGCCGCGCCGCTCGCGGCCAATGCGACGCAGGGCAAGACGACCGCCACCGCCTATGCCGGCGACAAGAAGGCGATCGATCCCAACGCCGAGCCGGTCGAGGCCGGCGCCGATCCTCTCAAGATCAAGCCGCAGCCGACCCAGCTCTCCCTGACCCCGGCGGCGAAGGCGAAGGGCAAGCAGACCGCGAAAGCCGAGGCCGGCGAGGCGCAGAAGGCCAAGGGCAAGACCGTGGTCGCTCCCGCCAAGGCCAAGCATGCCGCACCGGCGAAGCCCGCCGGCAAGTCTGGCGGCAAGTCGGTGGCCTCCGCGACGCCCGGCAAGGCCAAGCCCGGTGCGGCCAAGCCTGCTCCCGCCAAGGCCGCTCCCGCCAAGGCCAAGGCGCCTGCGGCGGCTGAAGACGGGGCCGACGCCGCTCAGTGAGCCGGCGTCGCCGCAGGCCGGGATTTCGGCCTCCGGACGCTTGATCCCCGCGCGAAAGCAGCCGACAAGGGCGTCCCGCCCAGCCACCCCGGTCCTCCATGTCGCCTGCTTCCGCCTCGATTGGGGGCCTCCTGGCCGCCCTGGCCAGCGCCACCTGCTACGGCCTGAACATCGTCTCCGCGCGCCTGGCCGCGGAGGGCGGCATCCAGGGGCCGTCCCTGCTCACCTGGCGCGTCGGCGTCATGCTGGCCCTTGTCGTCGCGGTGGTGCTCGTCACGCGCCAGGGCCTCGCCGTGCCCCGGCGCGAGCGTGCGCCGCTCGTCTGGTTGGCCGTGGGCAGCACGACCGTGGGCCTGTGCTACCTCTCGTCGGTGGCCTTCATTCCCGTCACCGTGGCGGCGGTGGTCTTCTACACCTTCCCCATCTGCATCGTGCTCGCGAGCCCCTTCGTCGAGGGGCGGCCGATCTCAGCGGCCCTGTTCGGCATCGTCCTGCTCGCCTTTGTCGGCGTGGTGCTGGTCGTCGGACCGGGCCTCGGCGACCTCGATCCCCGCGGCCTGCTGCTGGCGGCCGGAGCGAGTCTGTCGGCCACGCTGCAGTTCTTCGCGGCGGCGCGCTGCCGCGTGACCAGCACGGCGGCCAAGATCTTCTGGATCCACCTGCTCATCCTGCCGGTCGGCTATCTCACGGCGGAGGCCACCGGCGGGATCGCCTCGTTCTCGGCGCTCGGCGCAGCGCCCCTGGCGGTCGCCTTCACCATCGGCGGCTTCGTCGTCGGCTTTGTCTTGCAACTCACCGCGCTGGCGCGGATCTCGGCCGTCGTCGCGGGCCTTGCCTTCTGCCTGGAACCGGTGATGGCGGCGCTCTCCTCCGCCTTCTTCCTGGGCGAGCGCCTCGCGGTCCTGCAATATGTCGGAGGCGCGCTCGTCATCGGCGCCATCGTCGCCAACGTCGCCGTTGAGCACCGGCGCATGACGCGCCAGACGGGCTGAGGACTTCGCCATGGCCGAGACCGTGACCGGACCCCTGCCGCTCGGAATCCTCACCGGCTTCCTCGGGGCCGGGAAGACGACGCTCCTCAACCGGTTGCTGCAGGACGAGGCCCTGGCCGACACGGTCTTCATCATCAACGAGTTCGGGTCGGTCGGCCTCGACCACCTCTTCATCGAGGCCTCGGGCGAGGACCTCGTGCTGCTTTCCTCCGGCTGCCTGTGCTGCACGGTCCGGGGCGACCTCGTGGCCACGCTCGAGGACCTGCTCGCCAAGCGCGACGCCGGGACGATCCCGCCCTTCCGCCGCGCCATGATCGAGACGACGGGGCTCGCGGACCCCGCGCCCGTGCTGCAGGCCGTGCTCGGCCACCCTGTGCTCAACAGGCGCTGGAGCATCGACGGCGTGGTGGCCGTGGTGGACGCGGTCAACGGCATGGCGACCCTGGACGAGCATGCCGAGGCGGTGAAGCAGGCGGCGGTGGCCGACCGGATCGTGCTCACCAAGACCGATCTCGTGGGGGCGGAGGGAGAGGCCGGCCTGGCCCGGCTCGTCGCCAGGTTGCGCCGTCTCAATCCCGGCGCGCCGCTCCTGGATGCGGCAGCCGGGGAGGCGACCGCGTCGGCGCTGCTCGATGCCGGGCCGTTCGACCCGTCCGGAAAGATCGCCGACGTCGCGCGCTGGCTGCGGGCCGAGGAGATCGCCGAGGCGGCCGGCCATGCCGGCCACGACCATGCGAAGGCCGGCGAGGGGCAGGATGCGCACGACGTGGACAGGCACGACGACCGCGTCCGCTCATTCGCGATCGTCAGCGACGCCGCGCTTCCCGCGGGCGCGCTCGACATGTTCCTGACGCTGCTGCCTGCCACCCACGGGGCGAGGCTGCTGCGCGTGAAGGGCCTCGTGAGGGTCGCGGAAGAGCCCGAGCGCCCGGTGCTCGTCCATGGCGTGCAGCACCTGTTCCACCCGCCGGTCCTGCTGTCGCGCTGGCCGGATGCGGACCGACGCACCCGCCTCGTCTTCATCGTGCGCGACCTCGACGAGAGCTATGTGCGCGGGCTCTGGGAGGCCTTCGCCAATGTGCCTGCCATCGACCGCCCCGACAGGGCCGCCCTGACCGACAACCCGCTCTCGCTGCGGGGGCGATGAGCCGTCAGGCCTTGCGGATCAGGAAGCGCAGCACGCCGTCCGCCTGCTCGCTGCGCTCCAGGTGGTCGCCCGTCTGCCTCAGCAGATGGGGGATGTCGATGGCCGCCAAGGCGTCCGTCGCGCTGACCTCAAGGCGCTCGCCGGGCGCGAGCCCTGCCAGCGCCTTGCGGGTGCGCAGGGCGGGCAGGGGGCACTTCAACCCTCGCAGGTCGAGCGACCTCACAATCCTGACCGACTCTGCGCCCATCGCAACGCGTCCGTTCACCTTGGCGAGCGCAGCAGACGCCTGCGCGGCATGCTTGCTCTACCACACCCTCGCGTCGCGGGGCATGATGCCGGCCAACGAGGGTCGGTCCGTCTGTCGGCGGACGGGAGGACAAACATGGCGTCGCTGGCGGGGCGGATCTTTCGGGAGATCGCCTATCTGAGGGGGTCCCTGCGGATCCTCGGCGCCGTGGGACCGATCGCCAAGAACCCGAACACCACAGTCTGCGACGTCATGGAGGAGGCCTGCCGGACCTTCGCGGACCGTGTCGCGCTGGTCGGGGAGCGCGCAACGCTGACCTATCGCGAGTATGGCGAGCGCGCCAACCGCATCGCCCGGTGGGCGCGCGCCCAGGGCTACGGCAAGGGCGACACCGTCGCGCTGCTGATGTCGAACGGCCCCGACTACCTCTGCGTCTGGCTCGGCGTCGCCCGGGCAGGCGGGGCGACCGCGTTGATCAACACGAACCTGCGCGGCCGGGCCCTGGCCCACTCGCTGGAGATCGTCCAGGCCCGCGCCGTGATCCTCGGACCGGGCTTTGCCGAGGCCTACGACTCGGCGCGGCCGTTCCTCCCCGGGCAGCCGGTCCTGTGGAGCCACGGCGAGGACGTCGCCGGCGCACGCCGTCTCGAACCGGAACTGGCGGGGCTCGCCGGCGAGCCGCTCGCCCCGCCGGAGCGCACCGCGCTCACCATCGAGGATCGCTGCCTCTTCATCTACACGTCCGGCACGACGGGCCTGCCCAAGGCGGCCAACATCAACCACTACCGCGTCATGGCCATGACGAAGGGCTTCGCGGCTCTCATGGACGTCCGCTCGAGCGACGTCATGTATGACTGCCTGCCCATGTACCATTCGAACGGCGGCGTGCTCGCCACCTGCTCCGTGCTCTCGCGCGGCGGCCGCGTGGTGCTCAAGGAGCGCTTCTCGGCGCGCGAATTCTGGGGCGACGTGGTCCGGCACGGCTGCACCCTGTTCTTCTATATCGGCGAGCTCTGCCGCTACCTGGTGAACCTGCCTCCGTCTCCCTTCGACCGCGCCCACACGATCCGGCTCGTCTGCGGCAATGGCCTGCGGCCCGACATCTGGGCGAGCTTCGTCTCCCGGTTCGGAATCACGCAGATCCGCGAGTTCTACGCCGCCACCGAAGGCAACGTGGTGCTCTTCAACCTGGACAGCCGCCCGGGGGCGGTGGGGCGCATCGCGAAATGGGCCGAGAAGCGCTTCGTGGTGAAGATCGTCCGCTTCGACGTCGAGAAGGAGGAGCCCGTCCGCGGGCCGGACGGCCTCTGCATCCCTTGCGCCCCTGGCGAAGTGGGGGAAGTGATCGGCCAGATCCTCAACGACAGCCGCAAGCCCGCCAACCGCTTCGAGGGCTATGCTGACAAGGCGGCCACCGAGCGCAAGATCCTGCGCGACGTCGCTGAGACGGGGGACGCCTGGTTCCGCTCCGGCGACCTCATGCGCCGTGACGAGGACGGCTACTTCTTCTTCGTCGACCGCATCGGCGACACGTTCCGCTGGAAAGGCGAGAACGTGGCGACCTCCGAGGTGTCCGAGGCCATTTCGGTTTTCCCCGGCGTCGCGCAATGCAACGTCTACGGCGTCCATCTCGACGGCTACGAGGGGCGCGCGGGCATGGCGGCCCTCGTCCTCGACGAAGATGCCCGGCTCGACCTGCAGGCCTTTCGCGACCACCTCGCCCGCAACCTGCCCGGCTATGCGCGGCCGGTCTTCGTGCGCATCCGCCCGGACCTCGAAATGACCGGCACCTTCAAGCAGCGCAAGGTCGACCTGGTGAGCGAGGGGGCCGATCCCGCGGCGACCGACGACCCGATCTTCTTCGACCATCCCGGCGAGCAACGCTTCGTCAAACTTGATGGCGAGATGTGGGCCGCCCTGCGAGCCGGTCGCATCCGGCTTTAACCGGCACAACCTAAACTGGCATCGCGCTTGAAGCCTTCCTCGCGCAGGCCGATGCGGGACCTGCCGGGCGTGCCGGATCGGGACGGGATCGTTCCGAAACGAGCTCTGCCCGCCGCTGAATCTGAGGAGGTGGCATGGCGAACGTCGAGCGGACCATGGGGCCGGGTTTCGCGTCCTACCCGTTTCAGGCTGCATCCGAGCCGCGCCTGTCCTCCGGCGTGCCGCCGCTGCGCCTCGGCCGCTCCGCGGGCGACGCGGCGCCGTCGCCGACGGGCGCATCCGTCGAGATCGTCGTGTACGGCCTGCTGCAGGCGGGCGACAATCACGCGGCGTGGCGCGATCTCGCCGGCCGTGCGCTCGAGCGCAACGTCTTCTACGAGCCCGATTTCGCGCTGGCCGCGGCGCGGCACCTGAGGGAGGCGCCCCGTCCGATCTTCGTGTTCGCCTGGGACAGCGCGCGCGTCCGCGGCGAGCCGGGCTCCCTGCTGGGCGTATTCCCCGTTGCGATGCCGGCGCTCGGACCCGGCGCGCTCGAGCTGTTCGGCTGGCGTCACGAGCAGGCCGTCGTCGGGACGCCTCTTCTCGACCGCGATCGCGCGGCGGAGGTGTTCGAACATTTTCTCGGCTGGCTCGCCGGCGCGACGCCGGTCGCCGGCGGCATTCTCCTGCCCATGCAGGTGGAGGACGGGGCTGCGGCGCGCGTCATCCGCGACGTCTGCGAGCGCTCGGGGCGACTGATCCGTTCGTTCGGCGCGCATGAGCGGGCGGTGCTGCGCGGCGGCGAGTCGGCCGACGCGCTGCTCGCCCGCGCCATGCCGGGCAAGCGCCTCAAGGAGCATCGCCGCCTCCGCCGGCGGCTGGAGGAGAAGGGGACGCTCGCCTTCGTCAGCGCCACGACGCCGGCGGACGTCCGGGTCGCTGCCGAGGCGTTCCTGGAGGTGGAGGAGGCGGGCTGGAAGGGACGCGACGGCGGCGCGTTCCTGCATACGGCCTCCGGCGCATCCTTCCTGCGCGCCGCCACGCGCTCGCTCGCCGCCACCGGCGAATGCCGCATCGACATGCTCACGCTGGACGGGCGGCCGCTCGCGGCGGGAATCGTGCTGGGAGGGACCGTCCAGAACGTCTACTGGAAGACGGCCTTCGACGAGCGCTTCGCGGCCTATTCGCCCGGCGTGCAACTGACCATGGAGATCACGCGCCGCCAGCTCGCCGATCCCGCCGTGGCCTTCACCGACAGTTGCGCGGTGGCCGAGCATCCCATGATCAATGCGTTGTGGCCTGACCGCATGACCGTCTCGGACTGGTTCATCCCCGCCAGTCCGTCGCGCGCGACCGTTGGCGTCGCCGTCGCGCGGGAGGCCGCCGCGCGTGGCCTGCACGGCACCGCCAAGGCCCTGTATCTCCGCGTGAAGTCGGGCCGGAAGCCGGCCCGCTGAGGCGCCCGGGGGTCCGTGCGAGGCGTGCTGCGGAGGGATGCGAAGGAGCGCTAGCCCAGCGCCCGCAATTGCCTGCGGATGACCTTACCGGTCGTGGTGAGCGGCAGTTCGGGCACGAAGGCAACTTCGCGCGGATATTCGTGGGCCGAGAGGCGGCCGCGCACGAAAGCCTGGATGTCGGACGCGAGCGCCTCCGAGGCGTCGTATCCCGGCTTCAGGACGAGGAAGGCCTTGACGATCTCCGTGCGCAGCGGGTCCGGCTTGCCCACCGCCGCGGCGTTGGCGACCGCCGGATGGCGGAGCAGGCAGTCCTCGATCTCGGTCGGCCCGATGCGGTAGCCGGACGAGGTGATCACGTCGTCGTCGCGGCCGACGAAGCGCACATAGCCGTCCGAGTCGCACTCGCCCTGGTCGCCCGTGGTCATCCAGTCGCCGATGAACTTGTCGCGCGTGGCCTCCGGTCGGCCCCAGTATTCCAGAAACATCACGGGGTCCGGCCGCAGCACGGCGACCTGGCCGAGTTCGCCCGGCTCGCAGCGGGCGCCGTCCGGCCGGATCACCGCGACGGTGTGGCCCGGCACCGGCTTGCCGATGCTGCCGGGGCGGCTGACGCCGATCGCGGCGCAGGAGGCGAGGACGAGGTTGCACTCGGTCTGACCATAGAACTCGTTGATCGTCAGGCCCAAAGCCTCACGTCCCCAGGCGAGGGTCTCGGCCCCCAGCGCCTCGCCGCCCGAGCCGACCGTCCGCAACGACAGGTCGAAGCGAGCCCGCGGATTGTCGACCGCGCGCAGCATGCGCAGGGCCGTGGGCGGCAGGAAGGTGTTGCGGATGCCGAAATCCGCCATCAGGCGGAAGGCCTCCTCCGGGTCGAAGCGCTCGAACTTGCGGGCCACCACGGCGACGCCGAAGTGAAGGGCGGGCAGCAGGCCGTTGAGCAGGCCCCCGGCCCAGGCCCAGTCCGCGGGTGTCCAGAGCCGGTCGCCGGGCTGCGGGAAGAACTCGTGCGGCATCTGCACGCCCGGCAGGTGGCCGAGCAGCACGCGGTGGGCGTGCAGAGCCCCCTTGGGCTGGCCGGTCGTGCCCGACGTGAAGATCATCATGGCGGGATCGTCCGCCGCCGTGTCGACGGGCGCGAAGTCGGGCGAGGCCGCCGCCAGCACCTCGTGGAAGCCGACCGCGTCGCCGTCGGGACCCTCCGTGCTGAAGACCACGCGCAGCCCGGGCAGTTCGCCGCGCAGCGGCGCGACCTTGGCGAGGCCGGCGGCGTTCGTGACGAGGCCCGCGGCGTCGGCATTGGCGAGCCGGAAGCCGATCGCATCCGCGCCGAAGAGCGCGGCGAGCGGCAGGGCCACCGCGCCCAGCTTGTAGAGCGCGATATGGGCGATCGCGACCTCCTTCGACTGGGCAAGCAGGATTGCAACCCGGTCGCCGCGCCGCACGCCACGGCTCCGCAGCGCATTGGCGAAGCGGTTGCTTGCCTCCCTCAGCTCGCCGAACGTGACCGGCGTCACCTGGCCATCGGCCCCTATGTCGATGATCGCCAGGCGAGACGGATCGGCCTTCGCCCATCGGTCGCAGACGTCGACGCCGATGTTGTAGCGCTCCGGTATGCGCCAGCGGAACGCTGCGACGAGGCGGTCATAGTCGTGGATGTCGGGCAGCATGGCTGGGTTGCTCCCGGGGGAGGGGCGGACACTATACCCCTGCAGCCCCTGCATAAAGCGTGAACGCTGCGCTGCAGCAAAGAGGCTGCGCGGGGCTTGCGGGCCGCGCAGTGGCGACGCCATCCCCGCGCTGCGAGGGCTAACCGCGCCGGCGCCCGGCAGCGAAAGCTCCCGCTCCTACGGCCGTGCGACCTCGTTCGCCGGCGGCCAGCGGAAGTCGTCGGCACGGCCAGGCTTGGGGTCGGGCGACTGGCCCTGAACCAGCACGCGCTCGACGAGCAGGCCTGCATCGCTGCGGCCGAGCGTCAGGGGGCCCTTCAGGAGCGAGGCGCCTTCCGTCATCTCGAAGGCATTGAGGGGCACGATGGGGCCGGCCGCCGGCTTCTGCGGCAAGGAGAGGTTGGGCAACGGGTCGCCGTCGATGCCGCTGCGCGCGATCTGGTCGATGAGACGCTCGACGCCCCCCGGCTGCAGCGCGGGATCGAGCGAGGCGGGGTCGGCGGCCATGTCGGCCGGCAAGGCGATGGTGGCTTCGGGCTGCGGCTGCTTGTCGAGGATGCGCTTGATCTCGACCTCGACGAAATGGGCCGCCTTGCGCGCGCCTGCCTTGGTGAAATGAACGCCGTCCGCCGCGCGCAGCTTGACGATGTCGCCGTTCATGTCCGGGCCGGACACGGAATAGCGGTTCTGCTCGTCGGCGAAGGCTTCCCAGAGGTCGACATAGGCGCCGCCCGCATTGCGCACGGCGGTCCGCACGACCTCGTTGAGCATCAGCATGTCCGCGGCGAAGCGCGGGCTCTCCATGATGGGCATGCCGACCCAGATCACGGGAATTCCCTTTTCGGCGAAGGGGCGCATGAACTCGGTCACGCGAGCCGCGTAGGCCTCCTTCCAGGCCTCCGACAGGGGCTCGAGGGTCGCGCCGGAGGCGTCCTTGAGCGTCTGGCGATCGTTGGACCCCATCATGACCACGGCGACGGTGAGCTTGTCCGTCGTGGCGAGGTAGTCGCGGACCGCGGCGTTCCAGTCATAGAAGTCCGAGCGCACCAGACCGGTGGAGGAGCGCGTGCGCCGCGTCACCTCGATGGCCTCGTTGTCCGCATAGGCGTCCGCGAGGCCGCCCGCGAGCAACTCGGCCAGGGTGTCGCCGAACACCGCGATGAAGGTGGTCGGCTCCACGGGCGGGTGGCCTGGCGCGTCCCGCACCACGAAGGTGCTGGGAGGCCGGCGGACCTGCTGCTGCGGCAGCGCGCGGTAGGCGGGTGCGGGCTGGCGCTGCAGGACAGGCGGCCGGTTGCGCAGCGACTCGATCAGGGTCGAGCGCATGTTGTCGTTTTCGGCCCGCGCCGGCTGACCGCCGGCAGCGACGGACAGAAGCAGCACGAGCCCGACGAGGCTCCTGACCAGCCTTGCTGCATCCATGCCGCGAATCCTGCCGCCGTCATTGCGTCAACGGCAAGTGTAGCACGTCAGCGGACCGCCCGCAGCGCGTCGA
This sequence comes from Alsobacter sp., assembly GCA_046349155.1. Classification (GTDB taxonomy): domain Bacteria; phylum Pseudomonadota; class Alphaproteobacteria; order Rhizobiales; family Beijerinckiaceae; genus Alsobacter. The sequence goes on from JAXMCW010000001.1 coordinate 383,814, forward strand.
GCGCCACGGGGCCCGGGTAGCCGTCCGGCACCTGGCCCCGGCGAGCCTGGAAGTCCCGCAGGGCATCGCGGGTCTTGCTGCCGAGCCGGCCATCCGCCTCGCCGATGTCGTAGCCCAGGGCCGCGAGGCGCCGCTGCAACTCGACACGCTGAGCCCGGTCGAGCGGCGGCTCGTCCACGGGCCATTCGGCGACGATCGGGCCGGCCCCGGCCAGACGGTCGCCGAGGTGGGCGACGCCGAGGGCGTAGGCGTCCGATGCGTTGTAGCGCTTGATGACCGCGAAGTTGGCGGTGACGAGGAAGACGGGTCCGTTCGCGCCCGCCGGCAGGAAGACGCTCGCCTCGCCGGAGGCGGGGAGGGGGCTTCCGTCGGCGCGGCGCAGGCCGAGCGCGGCCCAGTGCGAGAAGGTCCCCTTGTGCTGGCGCCAGTCGAAGCGGGCGGGCAGCCGCACTTCCATGCCCCAGGGCAGCCCGGCCTTCCAACCGTTGCGGTACAGGTAGTTGGCGGTGGAGGCCAGGGCGTCCGGCACCGAGGTCCAGATGTCCTTGTGGCCGTCGCCGTCGGCGTCCACGGCGAAGCGCATGAAGCTCGAGGGCATGAACTGCGTCTGGCCCATGGCTCCCGCCCACGAGCCCTTCATGGCGTCGCGCGACACGTGCTTCTGCTGGAGGATGACGAGCGCCGTCACGAGCTCGTCCCTGAAATAGGCGCCGCGGTAACCCATCGCGGCGAGCGTCGCGAGCGAGCGGATGACGTCCTTGCCGCCGGTGAAGGACCCGAAATTGGTCTCCAGGCCCCAGACGCCCAGCACGACACGGCGGTCGACGCCGTACTTCGCCTCGACCGCGGCCAGCGTCTCGCCCCAGCGCGCCGCCATCTCGCGTCCGCGCTGCACGCGCTGGTCGGAGACCGCCCCGTCGAGATAGGTCCAGATCGGCTTCACGAACTCCGCCTGCTTACGGGTGAGCTCGGCGATCTTCGGGTCGGGCTCCACGCCCTCGAAGGCGAGGTCGAAGGTGGCGCGGGTCACCCCGTGGGCGCGGGCGACGGGCCACAGACCGCGCAGGAAGGCGGCGAAGTCGGCGTCCCCGGTCAAGGACGGCGCGCGGGGCTCGCCGCCGGCGAGCGAGCCTGTGGTGAGCGCGGGGTTGTCCGCCGCGGCGCGCGCGGCCGACGTCGCCGCGCCGCCCGGCGCGAGACGCGACTGCGGCTTCTTGGGAAAGACCGACAGGTCCTTGTTGGGAATGGGCTTGGAGGCCTGGTACTTGGTCGGCGTGGGCTTCTCGGGCTTCGGCTTGCCCGTGATGACCTTGCCGGAGAGGGGCCTGCCCGAGGGCGACCGGCCCGTGCTGGACGCGCCCGGGATCGGCGGCGCGCCGAGCGCGGGTCCGATCGGGCCGGGATTGGGGTTCTCCGGCATCAGCGGCTGCAGCTTCTTGAGCGGCGCCTCCTGCGCATGCACCGGCATCGGGCCGGAGAAGGCGACCGCAAGGGCGCAGACAACGCCCAGACACCCAACCATGCGAAACGACATGCCCGCCCCCGCCGGCGCCGCACGCAGGGCGCCTCCGGGAGGCATTACAGTCGGTTAGGGTTTCCAGCCCCTTACCAGGGGTGCGACCGCCGGCCTCAGCCCTTGTGGGCGAGGTGCTTTTCCCAGGCTAGCGCATGGCGGATGATGGTCTCGAGGTCGTCCAACTCCGGGGTCCAGCCGAGCGTGGAGCGGATCTTCTTCCCGGTGGCCACGATGGAGGCGGGGTCGCCGGCGCGGCGGGGGGCGATCCGCACCTCGAAGTCGACGCCGGAGACGCGCTTCACCGCAGACACCACTTCCAGCACGGAGAAGCCCTGGCCATAGGCACAGTTCAGCGTGACGCTGTCTCCTCCGCCCCGAAGGTAGTCCAGGGCGAGACCATGCGCGCGGGCGAGATCGGTGACGTGGATGTAGTCGCGCAGGCACGAGCCGTCCGGCGTGGGGAAATCCGTGCCGAACACCTCGAGGAACGGCCGCTGGCCCAGGGCGGCCTGGCAGGCCACCTTGATGAGATGAGTGGCGCGCGGGGTCGACTGGCCGGCCCGACCCTTCGGATCGGCGCCCGCGACGTTGAAGTAGCGCAGGGCGGCGTAGCGCAGGTCGGTCGCGCGGGCGGTATCCTCCAGGATCCACTCCGTCATCAGCTTGGAACGGCCATAGGGCGAGACGGGGTCGGTCGGGGAATCCTCGGTGACGGGCTGAACCTCGGCATTGCCGTAGACCGCCGCCGTCGACGAAAAGATGATGGTCTTCACCCCTGCGCCGAGCGCGGCTGCGATGAGCGAGCGAGACTTGGACGTATTGTTCAGGTAGTAGTCCAGCGGTTCGGCGACGGACTCGGGAACCACGATCTTGGCCGCGAAATGGGCGAGGGCGTCCACCCGATGCTCGGCGATGACGGAGGCCACGAGAGCCTCGTCACCCATGTCGCCCACGACCAGGGGGACGGTGGTGGGAATGGAGGAGGCGAAACCGGTCGACAGGTTGTCCAGCACGACGACGTGCTCGCCCCGGTCCACAAGTTCCAGCACCATGTGGGAGCCGATATAGCCCGCCCCGCCGGTCACCAGCACCGTCATCAGTCACACTCCTGTAACCCCGGCCGCAAACTGCTCGACACAGAATAAGGTTTCATGAAGAAAGCGGGCCGAAAAGGGAACCCGGGACGCGGCCCGCGTCTTGAGACCCTGCCTTGGAATCGCCGCGCGAGGACGCTGACCTTGCGCGCCCCACCCTGACCGCGAATGGTCGTCCACCTCACCAGAAGCTGCGAAGACACCCCATGACGAAGCGCATCCGCAAGGCCGTTTTCCCCGTGGCGGGGCTCGGCACCCGGTTCCTCCCGGCCACCAAGGCCGTGCCGAAGGAGATGCTGACGGTCGTTGATCGGCCCGTGCTGCAGCACGTGGTGGACGAGGCTCGCGAGGCCGGCATCGAGCACTTCGTCTTCGTGACGGGCCGCGGCAAGGCGATCATCGAGGACCACTTCGACCTCAACTACGAGCTCGACCGCACGCTCGCCGAGCGCGGCAAGACCAAGGAGCTCGAGGCCCTCGCCCGGGACCTCCCGGCCGCCGGCCAGACCAGCTTCACGCGGCAGCAGCAGCCCCTCGGCCTCGGCCACGCCGTATGGTGCGCCCGCGAGATCGTGGGCGACGAGCCCTTCGCGGTGATGCTGCCGGACATGCTGAGCAGGGGCTGCATGAAGCAGATGCTGGCGGCCTACGAGCGCCACGGCGGCAACATCATCGCCGTGGAGGAGGTGCCGCCCGCCGAGACGCACCAGTATGGCATCGTCGCGACCGGCAAGGAGTTCGGCCAGACCTTCGAGATCACCGGGATGGTGGAGAAGCCCAAGCAGGGCACGGCTCCGTCGAACCTCATCATCTCCGGCCGCTATATCCTCCAGCCCCAGATCTTCGACATTCTGTCCGCCAAGGAGAAGGGCGCGGGCGGCGAGATCCAGCTCACCGACGCGATGATCAAGCTGATGGGCCAGTCGCCCTTCTTCGGCCTGCGTTACGACGGCAAGACCTACGACACGGGCTCCAAGATCGGCTTCCTGCTCGCCAATGTCGTCTACGGCCTCGAGCGTCCGGACCTCGGCCCGGAGCTGCGCAAGGAGCTGGAGAAGCTGCTGGGGCGCTGAGGCCGGGCGGTCCTGCTTCGCCGGCAGGGCGGCCGGCCCGCGTCGTCGGGCCGCCGGCGACGGGCGAGCGTCAGTGCTGGAAGCGCAGGCCGACGAGGAAGACGTTGGCCGTGTAGTCGTTGCCCGTCACCGTGCTGTTCAGCCGCTGGTGAACCGCGCTGGCGCGCAGTACGACGGAGCGCGTGAGCTTGTATTCGAGCCGGGCGGCCAGGTTCATCTGGTCCTCGCGGATGCTGACTCCCTGGTACTCCGTGCGTGTGAACACGACCGCTGCCGACAGCGTCAGGTTGCGCCGCAGCGCGTGGTCGATCTCGACGCCCACGGTCTGCGCAACCGCGCCCGTTGCGTTGCTCACCGTCGTTTCCTCCAGGGAGGTCGCGGCGCGGAACTTGACCGTGGTCAGCGGCGTCGGCGTCCAGATCAGCGAGCCATCGATGACAGGCCCGCGCAGGGGGGCCAGACGCGGATCCTGGTAGTTGCGCTGCCCGTAGCCGGCGGCGATGTCGCCGGTCAGGAGACGGGAGAATTCGAGCGTCGTCCCGAGCGTGGCCGTGGCTCCGTTGGAGGAGCGCGCATAGCCGCCGGCGTCGATGGGCTGGTCGTAGATCCGCTCGTCCCAGGTGCCCTGCACGAAGGGTTTCACGCCGGGCGTGGCCTCGTAGGAGGCCCTCAGGCTGACGCCGTGCGTGTCGTAGTTGCGGTCGGCCTGGCTGAGCAGCGTCCCGTTCTCGAGCGTCACGTCCTGGTAGTCCGTGCGGCCGAGCGCTCCCTTGAGCTTGAGCTCGAACCGTCCGAACCGCTGTTCCACCCCGAGGCTGCCGCCCTCGGTGAAGATGAGCGAGCGCTTGGCGCTCAGTTCCGGCTGCTCGATGCTGCCGGGCCGCTGGCTCGTGACGACGTGGCTCGCCCCGATCTCGACCGACGTGTCCCGCAGGACATCGAGCCGCAAGGTCGCGCGCCCCTCGGAATCCGGCCGGTTCGCGGAGGAATCCTGCGGAAAGCGGAAGAGGGCGCCGCGCCAGGCGCCGGTCAGACTGTGTCGCGACCAGTCGCTCGCCAGGTCGACCGCACCGCCCAGGGCCACGACGGAGGAGCCCTTGTGCGGTCCGGAGAACTGGTTGGGGTTGCTGTCATAACCGCCGTCGACCTGGATCGCGGGCTTGAGCACCAGCCCTCCTGACCGGAAGCCGATCGGCGCCCAGGGATCGTCCTCCGGCTTGGGCTTGCGCCGAGGCGGCGGCGGCGGCGGCGCGAGGGGCGGGGCCCGCTTCTGGACGGGGACAAGTCCCAGCCCCTGCGGGGTCGCCGCCGGGGCGATGGTCGGCGCGAGCGCGACGCCCTCCACGGGCTTCTGCCGCGTGCTCTTGGTCGGGAAGATCGGCTTGCGCGGCGCCTTCACGGATGGCGGAAGCTGGCCGCCGGACGGAAGAGCGGGCCGCAACAGCGAACCGGCGGTCGGCAGGCTCGCGTCCTGGCCCAGGACGCGGGGAGGGGCCGCCGACGCGAGCGCAAGTCCGCACGCCGCCGCCGCCCCCAGGGAGCGCCAGCCGTCGCGGATCTGGGGCCTCTGTCCTGGCCGCGGTGGTGGCACCCGCTCGCTCCGGTTCGTCCGGACGCCCCTGACGGACCTGCGAGGGCCCGGCCGGACCGGCCGTGATGGTTAACGGATCTACAACCATCACGGTTAATGGGCGGTAAGCGCTCGCCCAGGTGGGTTTGCCGGCGCAGGGGCGCGTGCTATGCCCCGGCCATGTCGCAGCCTCTCGAGACATCCGAATCGGCTGCTGCGCCGGCGGTGCTGTCCGCCCTGCGCACGCTGGAAACCGAGATCGCCGGGCTCGGCGCGCTCGCCGCCGCCATGCGCGACGGCATGGGCGAGCCTTTCGCCAGGGCCGTGGCGCTGATCCAGGCCGCCGCCGGCCGGGTGATCGTCACCGGGATGGGCAAGTCCGGGCACATCGGTCGCAAGGTGGCCGCCACGCTCGCCTCGACCGGCACCCCCGCGCATTTCGTTCACCCCGCGGAAGCCAGCCACGGCGACCTCGGCATGATCCAGGCGGAGGACGTCATCCTTGCGCTGTCCTGGTCCGGGGAGACGGTCGAGCTCTCGGACATCGTGGCTTATTCCCGCCGCTTCCGGGTCGGGCTCGTCGCGATCACCGCGAACGCGGACAGCGCGCTTGGACGCGAGGCGGATGTCTGCCTCGTCCTCCCCAAGGCGGCGGAGGCCTGTCCGAACGGGGTCGCCCCCACGACATCGACCACGATGCAACTCGCGCTGGGCGATGCGCTGGCCGTGGCCCTGCTCGAGGGCCGCGCCTTCACCCGCCAGGATTTCCGGGTGTTCCACCCGGGCGGGAAGCTCGGCGCGCAGCTCAAGCAGGTGCGCAGCATCATGCATACCGGCGATCGGCTGCCGCTGGTGCCCGCAGGCACGCGCATGTCCGACGCGCTCATCGTGATGAGCCATCGCGGCTTCGGCTGCGCGCTCGTGGTGGGAGAAGCCGGCGACCTCGCAGGCATCATCACGGACGGCGACCTGCGCCGACACATGGGACCCGACCTGATGAGCCAGAAGGTCGAGACAGTGATGACGCGCCGCCCGACCACCGTGCCGCCGCACCTGCTTGTCGCGGAGGCGCTCGAGATCGTCGAGAGCCGCAAGATCGGCGCTCTCGTGGTGACGGAGGACGATAGGCCTGTCGGCCTCGTCCATGTGCTCGATCTGCTCAGAATCGGTGCAGTTTGACCTCGCTTTCGTCAGGTTTCTATCGCGCCGGGTGATTTACGTCGGATCTGCGCGAGATCGAATGATTTCACAAGACAGACGAAACTCACGGTTTATAGTTAATTCCCGTCCATCATGACCTGACGCTCTGCGAGGGCCGACGTGTCGACCGTCCTGCCCGTTTCGTCATTCGTTCCGACGCTGCAGACCGCGAGGCTGCGGCTGCGGCGCCATCGGCTCGACGATTTCGAGCCCGCGGCTGCGATGTGGGGCAATCCGGCCGTCACGCGGCACGTCGGCGGGCGGCCCTTCACCCGCGAGGAGGTCTGGGCACGGCTGATGCGCTATGTCGGCCACTGGGCGCTGCTCGGCTACGGCTACTGGGCCATCGAGGACAAGCTGACCGGCCGCTTCATCGGCGAGGCCGGCTTCGCCGACTTCAAGCGCGACATGGAGCCCCCGCTCGACATGCCCGAGCTCGGCTGGGTGCTCGCCCCCGAAGCCCAGGGGCTGGGCCTCGCCACGGAGGCGGCGAGGGCGGCCGTGGCGTGGGGAGACGGCCATTTCGGGGCGGTCCGCATCGTCGCCCTCATCCATCCCGAGAACGAGGCGTCGATCCGCGTGGCGCGCAAGCTCGGCTTCGAGGAGGCCGCCGCCATCGACTACAAGGGCTACCCAACCCTGCTGTTCGAGAGGTAGGACGCCCGCCCCCCGCGTGTCGTGGCGTGAAGGCGTGGCCGCCGCGACGCTCAGCGCGCCTCGGCCACCCGCAGCAGCGCTCCGTCCACGCCGTCCACCCTCACGCGCGCGCCGGCGGGAAGGTCCGGTCCTTCGACACGCCAGACCGTGTCGTCGATGCGTACGCGCCCGCGGCCCTGCTCGATAGGACCGTCCAGCACCACGACACGTCCCACCAGCGCGTCGCCGCGCCGGTTGAGCAAGGGCTCGCCGGCGGCGCTGCGGGTCTTGTCGCGCGTCGCCCATCGCCCGACGAAGACGCTCGCCACGGCCAGCATGGCGAAGAGCAGCAGCGTCATTTCCCAGCCGAGGGGGAGGACGAAGAGAAGGAGCCCGGTGAGCAAGGCGGCGACGCCGAGCCAAATGAGGAAGGCGCCGGGGGCGACGAGCTCCAGTCCGGTCAGGATCACGCCGGCGACGATCCAGGCCCAGGGCCCCCAGGCAAAGAGCATGTCCAGCATGGCCGGCTACTCCGCGGGCCGGCCCCAGGGGCCGGCGGCGGCGGAGGGAGGCTGCGGCGCAGTCGCCAGCGGCGAGACGGAAGGCCCGACCCCCATGCCGGCCGTGGAGGAGGCGCGTGGGCGCGGCTGCGCCCCGCCGCCGCCCCCGCCGGCGGGGCGGGGCGGCCCGTCGTCCGGGCCGAAGGCTCCGCGCGCGAGTTCGGCGATGCCGGCGATCGAGCCGATCACCGAGCTGGCGTCGACGGGCATCATCAGCACCTTCTGGTTGGGGGCGCTGGCGAGTTCCTGCAGCGCCTTCACATATTGCTGGGCCACGAAGTAGTTGAGGGCGCTGATGTTGCCCTCGGCAATGGCCTGGCTGACGACTTGCGTGGCGCGCGCCTCGGCCTCGGCGGACCGCTCGCGGGCCTCGGCGTCGCGGAACGCGGCCTCGCGGCGGCCCTCGGCCTCGAGAATCTGCGCGGACTTGTGGCCCTCCGCACGCAGGACCTCGGCCTGACGCTGGCCTTCCGCCTCGAGCACGAGGGCCCGCTTCTCGCGCTCCGCCATCATCTGGCGGTTCATGGAGTCGACGAGGTTCTTCGGCGGAACGATGTCCTTGATCTCGATGCGGTTGATCTTGATGCCCCAGGGCGAGGCCGCCGCGTCCACCGTGCGCAGCAGCCGGTCGTTGATCTCGTCGCGGTGGGAGAGAAGCTGGTCGAGGTCCAGCGAGCCCATCACCGTGCGGATGTTGGTCATGGTCACCGTCAGGATGGCCTGGTTGAGGTTGGCCACCTCGTAGGCTGCCTGCGCCGCGTTGAGCACGGTGAAGAACACGACGCCGTCCACCGTCACGCTGGCATTGTCGCGGGTGATGACCTCCTGGCTGGGGACGTCGAGCACCTGCTCCATGATGTTGATCTTCTTGCCGATCATCTCGACATAGGGAACGATCAGGCCGAGCCCCGGCTGCAGGGTGCGCGAGTACCGCCCGAACCGCTCGACCGTGTAGTGATAGCCCTGCGGCACCTGCTTCACGCCCGCGATCAGGGTCGCGACGACGAACAGCACGAGCAGGATCGCGAAGATCGCGAAACCGGAAATGACCATCGTTGAGCCCCCAAGCCGAGACGGCGCAGTCTGCTCCGGGCGCCGGCCAGCGACAAGACGAGGCTGGAACGCCGGTCAACCGATCATTGACGGCCCCGGGCGCCTCGTCGCCGGAGGAGGTGGCGACGCGCGCCGGCCCGGAGGCTTCAGAGCCAGCCCTGCAGCTCGCGCCGGACGACCTTCTCGATCACGCCCATGCCCTCGGGGGAATCGTTGAGGCAAGGGACGTAGGCGAACTTCTCGCCGCCGGCGTGCACGAAGGCCTCCTGGTTCTCCACCTCGATCTCCTCGAGGGTCTCCAGGCAGTCCGCCGTGAAGCCGGGGGCGATCACCAGCACCTTCTTGATCCCGCGCTTGGGCAGCTCGGCCATGGTGTCGATGAGGTATGGCTTCAGCCACTCGGCGGTGCCGAAGCGCGACTGGAAGCACACCATCAGCTTCTCGCGCGGCAGGCCGAGCGTCTCGCGCAGCAGGCGGCCCGTCTTCAGGCACTGGCAATGATAGGGGTCGCCCTTCTGGAGATAGTCCAGGGGAACGCCGTGGAAGGAGGCCACGATCATGTCCGGCTCGAAGTCGATCTCCGCCAACTTCGTGCGGATCGTGGCGGCGAGCGCATCGATATAGGCGGGATCGTCGTGCCAGGGCGGGGTGACGCGCACGGCCGGCTGCCAGCGCATCTTCATCAGCGTCTCGAAGGCCTTGTCGCAGGCCGTGGCCGTCGTCGCGGCGCAGGATTGCGGATAGAGCGGCACGAGCAGGATGCGGTCGCAGCCCTGGTCCATCAGGGCCCTGATGCGGGAATCCGTCGTCGGGTTGCCGTAGCGCATGGCCCAGTCCACCACGATACGGTCGCCCGAGTCGGCCATGGCCGCCTGGAGCTGCTCGGCCTGGGAGCGCGTGATCGTCTTCAGCGGACCTTCGTTGCGCTCCTTGTTCCAGATCGAATCGTAGTCCTTGCCCTTGGGGCCGGGGCGGACGGTGAGGATGATCAGGTTGAGGATCGGCCACCAGAGCCAGCGCGGCGTCTCGATGACGCGCTGGTCGGAGAGGAATTCCTTGAGGTAGCGCCGCATCGACCAGTAGTCCGTCGCGTCAGGCGTCCCGAGGTTGAGAAGCAGGACGCCGAGTTTTCGCGGCCGGACGGGAGGATGGTTCTCCGGCAAGGGGCCGATGGCGCGAAAGGCCGCGTCGGCGGGGCGGATGTCGATCGTCATCGTGGGAACCTGATTTCGCTGCTACTAAACTAGGCCGTCGCGCCGCGCCGTCCACCCCGGGCCAGCCACGTCGCCGCACATGGCCCCCCTTGAAGGCGTCGCGTCCCCTTGCGCATGATCGGGGCCACAGCCACGTCGGAGATTTCCATGACCCTGACTCGCAGAGACACGCTTCGCCTGGGACTGGCCGGAGCCTCGTTCGTCGCGCTCTCGGCGGGCCCGGCCGGCGCCCAGGCGGCGGTCAAGGTGACCTTCCTCCTGACCAACGACCTCTACGAGATCGCCGAGGAGAAGGGACGCGGCGGCATGGCCCGGCTGGCGGCCATCGTCAAGGGCGAGAAAGCGAAGTCCCCCAATGTGCTCTTCGTCCATGCCGGCGACAGCTTCTCGCCCAGCCTCATGTCGGGCTTCGACCAGGGCGCGAGCATGGTCGACCTGCTCAACGACATCCCGCCGGACGTGTTCGTGCCGGGCAATCACGAATTCGACTTCGGGAAGGACACATTCCTGAAGCGCATCGGCGAGGCCCGGTTCCCTGTCTATGCCGCCAACCTGTCCGGCCAGGGCCTGCCGGCCTCGATCCGCAAGACGGGCATCGTCGAACTCGGCGGCGTGCGCATCGGCATCGTGGGATCCTGCCTCGAGACGACGCCGGTCCTGTCCAGTCCGGGCGACCTCGCCTTCGCGCCGAGCTTCGAGACGGTGCGCGACCAGGCCAAGGCCCTCAGGGAGGCCGGTGCGGACTTCGTCGTCGCGGTCGTGCATACCGACCGCGCCACCGATTTCCGCATGTTCGACGCCAAGCTCGTGGACCTCATCCTCACCGGGCACGACCACGATCTGCGCGTGGTCTACGACGGCAAGGCCGCGATGACGGAATCGGGGGAGGACGCGGAGTTCGTCACGGCCATCGACGTCTCGATGAGCCTGAAGGTGGACGGCGCGAAGCGCACGCTGACGTGGTGGCCGGATTTCCGGATCATCGACACGGCGACCGTGACGCCGGACCCGGACATGGCCAAGCGGGTCGCCGCCTACGAGGCCGAGCTGTCGCGCGAGCTCGACGTCGCCGTGGCCAAGCTCGCCGTCGAGCTCGACAGCCGGACGGCCCTGGTCCGCTCGCAGGAGACGGTCATCGGCGACCTCGTCGCGGACGCGATCCGCGCCGCGACCCATGCCGAGGTCGGCATCACCAATGGTGGCGGGATTCGTGCGAACAAGGTCTACTCGGTCGGCAGCGAGATCACCCGGCGCGACGTGCTTTCGGAACTGCCCTTCGGCAACAAGACGGTGACCACCCGGATCACGGGCGCGAACCTGCGCAAGGCCCTCGAGAACGGCTTCAGCCAGATGGAGAACAAGGCCGGCCGCTTCCCCCAGGTCTCCAACCTGCGCATCGAGGTCGACCCGACCAAGCCCGCCGGCCAGCGCGTCCTGAGCGTGGCCGTCGGCGGCCAGCCGCTCGATCCGGACCGGACCTACATCGTCGCGACCAACGACTTCATGCTGCGCGGCGGGGACGGCTACGCCGCGCTGGCCGGCCCCGTGGCCGCCACGGTCGACACGGGAGGCGCCATGATGGCGAACGACGTCATGGCCTATGCCCGCAAGCTGGGGACGATCGACATCAAGCCGGGCGAGCGCATTGTCATCAAGTAACCTGAAGGCCACGCTTCGGCCACGAGCGCGCGCCATGGATGGGCTGCTCACCCCCGGGTTCACGCGGGCGACGACAGGACCTTGATGACGACGCGCCTTGCCCCCCTCGTGATCGCCCTGGCCGCGTGGCTGGCCGCTTTCGGCCCGGCGTCGGCCCATCCCCATGTCTGGGTGACGGTGACGGCCGACATCGTGTTCAGGCCGGACGGCCACGTGGGCGAGGTGCGCCATCGCTGGGTCTTCGACGAGGCCTATTCGAGCTACGCGGTCCAGGGCCTCGACAAGAACGGCGACGGTATCTACTCGCGGGAGGAACTCGCCGAGCTCGCCAAGGTGAACACGGAGTCGCTCGCCGAGTTCGACTACTTCACGGTGCTCAAGGCCGACGGGAAGCGCCTCGCCTTCGATGCCCCCCGCGACGCCTGGCTGGAGCACGTCAAGGGGCAGCTGACGCTCCACTTCACCCTGCCCGTGAAGGAGGCCGCCGCGGCCAGGCGCACGCTCATCCTCGACGTGTACGACCCCACCTTCTTCGTCGACTTCTCCTATGCCGACGGCGACGACGCGGTGAAACTGGCGGGGGCGCCGAAGAACTGCGCGGTGCAGATGTCGCGCCCCAAGAAGCCGGAGACCGCGACGCTCGGCAAGCTCAGCGAGGACTATTTCGCGAATGCGAACATGGGGTTCCAGTTCGCTTCCAAGGTCATCGTGGCCTGCCCGTGAGATGAGCGGGCGCGCGCTCCCCGTCGCCGACGGCCCGGCCGCGCTGCAGCGGCGGCACGTGATGCTGACAGCCGCCGTGGCCTTGGCCGCCCTCCTGCTGGTTCTGGCGCTGGGCGCCGTGGCGTCCCGCTGGATCGACGCGGGGGCCGTGCCGCCGCCGCGCAATCCTTTCGGTGTCGGGGTTCGCGAGGGCGGGGGGGCGACGAGCGGCGTCGCCGGCTGGATCCTGGCGACCCAGAGCCTGTTCTATGCCCGCCTCACCCAGGCGATCCGTGCCGCGGCCGCGGCCCCCGCCGGGGCCTGGACGCTGGTCGGGCTCAGCTTCGCCTACGGCGTGTTCCACGCCGCCGGGCCTGGCCATGGCAAGGCCGTGATCTCGGCCTGGATCATGGCGAACGAGCGGGCCCTGCGCCGGGGCCTCGCGATGGCCGGAGCGGCCGCGCTCCTGCAGGCCTGCGTGGCGGTGGCGGTCGTGGGCGTGCTCGCGGGCCTGCTCCGGGTCACCGCGATGCGGATGACGGGGCTCGTCTCGGCGGTGGAAACGGCGAGCTTCGCCGCGGTCGCCGCGGTCGGCGCCGTCCTCCTGTGGCGCAAGGCCTGGGTCCTGTCCGCCCGGTGGACGCCCGGCGCGCTGCGCCACGACCATGCACCCGGTGAACCCTGCGGCGTGGGCTGCGGGCATGTGCACCTTCCCGGGCCCGAGGCCGCGGCGGGATCCGCGCGCTCGGCCGCGTCGGCGGTGGTCGCCGCGGGGCTTCGGCCCTGCTCGGGCGCGATCATCGTGCTGGTCTTCGCGCTGTCGCAGGGCGTCTTCGGCCTTGGCGTGGCCGCGACCTTCGCCATGGCCGCCGGCACGGCGCTGACCACCGGCGCGCTCGCCGCGCTTGCGGTGCTCGCCAAGGGCGCGGCCCTTCGCCTCGCGGCGGGACGTGGCGAGCGCGGGGCCGCGGCCCTTGGGGTCATCGAGGTGCTGGCGGCCGCCTTCGTGCTGGCTTTCGGCCTGGCCCTCGTGGCCGGCCTGTGGGCCGGAGGCGCGCCGGGCTGAAGCCTCTTCCGGCCGGCCCCCGTCGTCCCGGCCGGGCGCCTACCCGCCGATGGGGCGGACCATGAAGCGGGCTTGGGGGCCGTAGTGGCGCGCAACCTCGGCGACGAGCGAGGCGGGGGCGTCCGGCGGGACGCGGAAGCCGAAGCGCGTCCAGAACGCGTCGCTGCCATAGACGGCGACGAGGGCGGCCTCGGGCGCGCCGGCCGCGTCGGCGTCCGCGAGGATGCGGCGCACCGGCTCCCGGGCCCATCCATGGCCGCGGGCCGCGGGCAGCAGCGCGACGTCGTGGATCCAGCGGGCGCCCTCGGGCGAGGGCAGCGCGCCTAGCAAGGTGTCGAGCGGGGCGGGGCGGCGCGCGCCCCAGGGATGGGAGATGGCGTAACCGATGAGGCCCGCCTCCGCGTCGGCGAGGACGAAGCAGCCGGCGGGCCACAAGGCCCGCTTCTCGGCCATGACCTCGATCCGCTCGGGAAAGGACGGATGGACGACGTCCGCGATCGCGACGACGCCGGAAAGGTCCTGCTCCCGCATGGCCCGCCACGCGGGCCTGGCGGGCGGGATCGGGGCGCTCACCCGTCTCTCCGCAGAGGATCGTTCTCCAGCAGGATCGGCCGGCCGTGCGGCGTCGCGCGCGCGGCCCGGTCGAAGGCGTCCCGGCGGTCGTGCAGGAGATCGTGGCTTGCCGCGCCCTTGCCGACCACCACGTCTTCGAGCGCCGCCAGCCAGTGCTCGTAGTAGCTGTCGCCGCAATCCGGGTCGCCGGCCTCCTGCGCGCGCCGGATGGCGCGGGACAGCGCCTCGGCCCATTCCGGCCAGGTGAAGAGCCCCTTCTCGTACAAGGCCACGGCCATGGCGAAGGCCTGTGCCTCCCAGGGCTCGCGGAACACCGGACCCTCCTCGTCCCGCGGCAGCGCGGGGAGGGCGGCGAGCGCGGCGGCGGTGGAGGCCGAGCTCACGCCGCGGCCTCCAGGTAGGGCTCCCAGCAATCGGCGCAGACGCTGACGTCGGGGTCGCTGCCGTCGCCCCAGAGCTCGGGCCCCTCGAAGCGCACGGTGTAGACCCATTGCGGGTCCTCGCCCCGGAGGTGGGCGTTGCTGTCCGGATAAACGAAGCCTCCCGCGAGGCGCTCGACCACGCCGAGCTTGCCGCGGACGTAGCGGGGCAGCCGCGTATGGCCGGTCGGATTGATGTTCCTCGCCCGCACCCGGTCGCCGACGGCGAAGCGGGCCGGCCTTTCGACGGGGCGGTCGCAGGGGCCGCCACGCGCCAGCATGGCGGGAACCGCGGAGGCCTCGAGCCGCTGGCGGCGCGTCGCAGGGGCGGGATGCAGGGCGTGTCCCGCGCCGAGCTCGTCGGCCTTCACGAGGCCCTTGGCCTGGAGCACGTCCGCCAGCGCCGTGATCCAGATCTCGTAGTAGCTGGACGCAAGGTAGCGCGGCGGCGGGATCGACTCGCGCGCGTGGCGCATGAGGTCGATGTTCCATTCGCCCAGCGCCGCGCTGGCGATGGTGAGGCCGAGCGCCCGGCGCTCCCAGGGCGCATGGAAGAGGGGCTCGTCCTGCTCGGGGACGACGGGGCCGAAGCCCATCATGCCGCCGAGGTCCTGCGCCCCGTTCATCGCGCGGCCTCCAGGCCCGCGGGGCTCAGGGCGAGGCCGGTGCCGATCATGCTGTCGCGGGTGACCAGGTCGGCGAGCCGTTCCTCGTCCCAGCCGTCCGTTCCGGCCGGCCGCATGGGAATCACCAGGTAGCGAAGCTCCGCCGTCGAATCCCACACGCGGATCTGCGTGCCGGGCGGTAGGGCGACCCCGAAATCGGCCAGCACGCCCTTCGGGTCGATCACTGCCTTGGACCGGTACGGCGCCGACTTGTACCAGACGGGTGGAAGGCCGAGCACCGACCACGGGTAGCAAGAACACAAAGTACAGACGACAAGGTTGTGCCTCTCCGGCGTGTTCTCGACGACGACCATGTGCTCGCCCTGCCGGCCGCTGAAGCCGAGCTCGGCGATGGCGGCCGTGGCGTCGCTGCGCAGCCGGGCGAGGTAGGCAGGGTCGTTCCAGGCCCGCGCCACCACGCGCGCACCGTTGCGCGGACCGACCTTGGTCTCGTAGGTCTCGACGATGGCGTCGATCGCGGCGGGATCGACGAGGCCCTTCTCCGACAGGACGGATTCGAGGGCGCGCACGCGCAGTGCGACCTCCGACAGGGCGGACCCTTCGTCGTGGTCGTGGTCATGATGATGGTCGTGGCGATGGACGGCCTGGCCGTGGGCATGCTCGCTGCTCATGCCGGCATTTTGCGCCCCGGCCGGGCGCGGATCAAGGCGGCCGGCGCAAGCGCGCGGGCCCCGGCTCAGGCCACGTGGGTGGCGGCCGAGGCGACCTGGAGCACGACGAGCGCCGTCAGTCCCGCCATGATCAGGATGTCGATGAGGCGATAGGCCTCCAGCCGGCGCAGCCGGTGGACGAGATCGGTGGTCAGCATGGCCGTCGGCTTCATGGTCGCGCTCCAGGGCCCGAGACATCGGCTCAGACCTGCAGCATCGCCCGTGAAGCTTGCACCGGAGTTCAACCAATCGGTGCAAATCGACTGAATTCGTCCTTACGGTTACGCGATCTTCACACTGGCGGCCTTGTACACCTTGCTCGCCAGCCGGATGAGGGACAGGTCGGAGCCCGCCGGCCCGATCAGGGACAGGCCGAATGGCGCGCCGTCGAGCCATCCGACGGGCAGGTTCACCTGGGCGAAGCCGGAGAGGCCGCCCATGCAGAGCAGCCGCAGCGACTGAGCACGGTTCGACTCCAGTTCCTCGTCGGTGCTGCGCAGCAGCGGCGCGGGGCCCGGCACGGTCGGCAGCAGCAGCACCCCGTCCGCGCCCAAGAGCCTGGCGAAGTGGCTGCGGAACGCCTTGCGGGTGGCCAGGGACTCCTTGAGCTGCGCCTTGGTGACGTCCCGGCCGAAGTCCAGCCGCTCCCCGATGCCGGGGCCCAAGGCCGGCCTCATCGTGCGGACGAACTCGCCATGCGACTCCCACGACTCCACGCCCTGGATGTAGCGGAATGCCCAGTAAAGCGCGTCGAAGTCGGGCGCTGCCGCCGTCGTCTCCTCGACCGGCGCAAACATCCGGTCGATGCGCTGGACGACGGCGTCGAGCGCCTTGCGCGGCTGCTTGTCGGCGAGGCCGAAGGCGTCGGTCGCCTTGAGCAGGCGAGGCTTGGCGGGCAGCGGGGCCGCGTCCTCGCCCAGCACGGCCTCGGCCACGCGCTCGAAGACCTTGGCGTCGCGGCAGAACCAGCCGGGCGTGTCGAGGCTCGCGGCGAGCGGCATGCAGGCTTCCAGCGGAAGGCGGCCGTGGGTCGGCCTGATGCCGAAGAGGCCGCAATAGCTCGCCGGCCCGCGCACCGAGCCGCCCGTATCCGAGCCGATGCCGATGTCGGCGAGCCGCCCGGCCACCGCCGCCGCCGAGCCCGATGACGAGCCGCCCGGCACGCGCGCGGGATCGGCGGGATTGATGGGCGTGCCGAAATGGTTGTTCTTGCCGTTGAGGGAATAGGCCAGTTCGACCGTGTGGGTCTTGCCGACGAACCGGGCCCCCGCATCCAGGAAGCGCCGGACGAAGGGCGCCGTCGTGCTCTTGACGCCGGACATGGCGAGCTTGGTCGGCTGACCGCAACCGGTTGGATAGCCGGCGACGTCGAAGATGTCCTTCACGGCCACGGTGAGGCCGCCGAGCGGGCCGCTCGTGGCATGCGGCACGTGCGCCGGAGGATAGGGCACGAAGGCATGGAAGGCGTCGTCGGCGAGGGTCATGGCGCGGTGTCCGGTCGGCGGTCGGTGAAGGGTTGGCGCGGGCGGCTCATAGTCCGGCGGAGCCGCCGTCGGAGCGGGGGTCGTGCACGGCTTCCACGGACCCGTTGCGGGCGTGGCGCAGCACCATGCCGGCATGGCCGAGGCTGTCGGAATAGGACGCGTCGACGACCTCCACCTCGTGGCCGGCCCGTTCGAGCGCCCGCAGGAGATCGGGATCGAAGCGGTTCTCGACCTTCAGGCTCACGCTGTGCGAGCCCCAGGTGCGGCCGAGCAGCCAGCGCGGCGCGTCCACCGCGGCGGCGAGGTCCATGCCGAACCCGTAGCGCGTGTAGAGCGCGGCCTGGAACTGCGGCTGGCCGTCGCCGCCCATCGAGCCGTAGACGAGAACCCGGCCGTCGTCATAGGCGGCGAGCGCCGGGTTGAGCGTGTGGAACGGTCGCCGGCCAGGCTCCAGGCTGTTGAGCGCCGCAGGATCGAGCGAGAAGGAGATGCCGCGGTTCTGCATGAGCACGCCCGTCCGCGGCAGCACGCAGCCGGAGCCGTATTCCCAATAGACCGACTGGATGTAGCTGACGGCGACGCCCGCGCGGTCGATGGCACCCATCCAGACGGTGTCCCCTTCGCCCCAGGGCAACGGGTAGTGGTCCGCCCGCGTCATGGAGATGAGCGCGGCCTCCTTGTCGAGCCAGTCCCTGGCGAGGAAGCTCGCGGGGTCGCGCGGCAGGCGTCCGGGGTCGGTTACCACGGCGTCGCGCACGCGGAACGCGCGCTTGGTGGCCTCGACCAGGGCGTGGACATGGTCGTAGCCCTCGCCACGTGTCACGCCGAGCCGCGAGAAGAGGCCGAGGATGATGAGCGAGGCGAGGCCTTGGGTGGAGGGCGGGAAGTTGTAGAGCGTCGCCCCGGGCACCCCGAGGCTCAGCGGCGCGACCACGCGGGCGCGGAAGGCTTTCAGGTCTTCGCGCGTGACGGGCGCGTCCAGCGCCTGGAGATCGGTCGCGATCTCGCGGCCCACGTCGCCGCGATAAAAGTCGTCGAGGCCGGCGGAGGCGAGGTGGTCCAGCATGTCGGCCAGCTTCGGCTGGCGGCGCAGCGTCCCGGCCTCGGGGATCTTGCCGTCCACCGTGTAGGTCGCGGCGAAGCCGGGCGCCTCCCACAGGGCCTCCTTGGCGTTGTGCGCCGTGCGGGCCTCCGAGGGGGACACCGGCGAACCCTCCCGGGCGCGCCGGATGGCGTCCGACAGGAGGTCCGCCAGCGGCAGATCGCCGCCGACGCCCGTGTCACGCCCGAGCGCCGCGGCCAGGCGTCGCGCCTCGTCCCAGCCGCCGATGGCGCCCGGGGCCGTGACGATCGCCTCCGGACCGCGCGACGGGATCGCGTCGTGCCCGCGTTCGCGATAGCGCTGGCGCGTCGCTCCGCGGCCAGCCGGGCCGCAGCCCTCGATGGCGAAGACCCTGCCGCGCGGTTCCCGCACGATCCAGAAGCCGTCGCCGCCGACCGCGTTCATGTGCGGATAGACCACCGCGATCGTGGCGGCCATGGCGATCATGGCCTCGACGGCGTTGCCGCCGGCGGCGAGCACGTTGCGCCCCGCCTCGGCGGCGGCGGCGTGGGGCGCAGCGGCGGCGGCGCTGGAATAGGTCGGCGTATCGGGCATCGGCGGGGATCTGCAGCGCGGGACAGGATCAGGGGCGATGCCCCAGGCGGGCCACCATCCTTGCACGATGGCCCGGGCCGTTATAGTCCATCCCTCGAAAAGGGGGCATGCGGCCCTCACGGAGCGGGACCGGAGCCATGGCCGGCGGCATCAACACCACCAACCTCGTCACCGTCGTCAGCGTGGGCATCCTCGTGGGCACCGAGGTCATCGGCGTCGCGCTGGCCGCGGGCTGGGCCCTCGCGGGCCTGTTCAACCTCGGCCAGCACGTGGGCTGGGCGTTGATGGCGCTGTTCGGCGCCATCGGGCTCTACGGCCTCTACCGCTTCATGAAGCGGGCGATCCAACTGGAGCCGATCCGCTCCTGAGCGGCGAACCCCTCAGGGCTGACCGCCCACGGCAGCCGGCGTCTTCGCCTCCTCGCCGCGCGTCTTCCACAGCGAGTAGAAGATGCCCGCCGCCAGGATGGCGAAGGTCGCGCCCAGCGAGATCGCCGGCGGCACCTTGGCGATGCCCAGCATGTCCGCCGCGACGATCTTGCTGCCGATGAAGATCAGCACGGTGGCCAGGGCATATTTGAGGTAGGCGAAGCGGTCGATCATGGCGGCCAGCGCGAAATAGAGCGCGCGCAGGCCGAGGATCGCGAAGATGTTGGACGTGAACACGATGTAGGTGTCGGTCGTGATCGCGAAGATCGCGGGCACCGAGTCCACGGCGAAGACGACGTCCGCCACGTTCACCAGGATCAGCACCAGGAAGAGCGGGGTCAGGGCCGTCGCCAGCTTGCCGGTCACCGGATCGCGCTCGCGGACGAAGAAGCGCTCGCCGTGCAGCTTCTCCGTCACGCGGAAGTGTCGGCGAATGAACTTGAGCAGCGGGTTCGACGCGACGTCGTATTCCTTGTCGGCGGCCCAGAGCATCTTGAGGCCGGTGACGATCAGGAACACCGCGAAGATCCAGAGCACCCAGCCGAACTGGGCGACAAGGGCCGCGCCGACGCCGATCATCAGGCCGCGCAGCAGGATCACCGCCAGGATGCCCCAGAAGAGCACGCGATATTGGTAGGCGCGGGGGATGCCGAAATAGCCGAAAATCATGGCGATGACGAAGATGTTGTCCATCGAGAGGCTCTTCTCGATGACGAATCCCGTCAGGTATTCGAGGCCCGGCTGCGGGCCGAGCGACCACCAGATCCAGCCGCCGAACGCAAGGCCCATGCTGATGTAGAAGGCCGAGAGCAGCAGGCTCTCGCGCACCGAGATCTCCTTCGATCCCCGATGCAGCACGCCCAAGTCGAAGGCGAGCAGGACCAGCACGACCGCGCCGAAGACCAGCCACATCCAGAGCGGCTTGGCCAAGATCATGGTCGTCAGAAAGCCTGAGGTGAGTAGTTCCATACCGGCGCCCTCGTGTTGACGTGTTCACGACGGTGCCGACATCACGGAAGGATCGAACTTCCGCCAGAGGGGCCCGGTCACCTTTCCGCCCAGATCGTGCTCGTGGAGCGGATTGTCAAGGGTCGGCGAGGCACTTGATGGCCGGGGAAGCCTCGCCGGACGGTTACCGGATCGTTTCGCCTCCTCCGTCACGGAGCGAAGCGAGGCAATCCAGCCTCTTCCCGGGATGGATCGCTTCGTCGGTCCGGTCCTCGCCATGACGGCGAGGCCCGGCTGGAGAGGCTAGCCGTCACCGCGGCAGGGTGGTGGACCCCATCAGGAAGACGTCGATGGCGTGCGCGGCCTGGCGCCCCTCGCGGATCGCCCAGACGACAAGCGACTGGCCGCGGCGCATGTCGCCGGCCGCGAAGACCTTCGGCACCGACGTGGCGTAGGCCATCTCGTCCGCCACGATGTTGTTGCGGCGGTCGCGCGCGACGCCCGACTGCTCGACCATGCCGGGCACGTGGCTCCCGGCGAACCCGATGGCGAGAAAGACGAGGTCGGCGCGCAGGATGAACTCTGTTCCCGGAATGGGCTGGCGCTTCTCGTCGACGCGGGCGCACTTCACGCCCGTCACCTTGCCGTTCTTGCCCTCGATGCCGAGCGTCGCCGCCTGGAACTCGCGCTCGGCGCCCTCCGCCTGGCTGGAGGAGGTGCGCAGCTTGGTGGGCCAGTAGGGCCACACGGTGAGCTTGTCTTCCTTGGCGGGAGGCTTCGTGCGGATGTCGAGTTGGGTGACGGACAGCGCGCCCTGGCGGAACGAGGTGCCGACGCAGTCCGACGCGGTGTCGCCGCCGCCGATCACCACCACGTGCTTGCCGCCGGCGACGATGGGCTCCTCGTCCGTGGCGGGCTCCAGGCCGACGCGGCGATTCTGCTGTACGAGGAAGGGCATGGCGAAATGCACGCCGTGCAGCTCCTGGCCCGGCAGCCTCGGGTCGCGCGGGTCTTCCGCGCCCCCCGCCATGAGCACGGCGTCGAAGCCGTCCACCAGCTCGGCGAAGGACCTGGTGACGCCGACGTTCACGCCGTAGTGGAACTGGACGCCCTCCTGCTCCATCTGCTCGACGCGGCGGTCGATGTGGCGCTTCTCCATCTTGAAGTCCGGGATACCGTAGCGCAGCAATCCGCCGGCCTTGGGCTCGCGCTCGAAGACGTGGACCTCGTGACCCACCCGGGCGAGTTGCTGGGCGGCGGCGAGACCGGCCGGGCCGGAGCCGATGACGGCGACGCGCTTGCCGGTCTTGGACTCTGGAGGTTCGGGGACGATCCAGCCCTCGGCCCAGGCCTTGTCGGCGATGGATTGTTCGATCGTCTTGATGGTGACCGGCATGTCCTCGAGGTTGAGGGTGCAGGCCTCTTCGCACGGCGCCGGGCAGATGCGGCCCGTGAACTCGGGGAAGTTGTTCGTGGAGTGCAGGTTGCGCGCGGCCTCGCGCCAGTCGCCGTTATAGACGAGGTCGTTCCAGTCGGGGATCTGGTTGTTCACCGGACAGCCCGTGCCGGAATGGCAATAGGGCACGCCGCAATCCATGCAGCGCGCGGCCTGCCGGCCCACGTCCTTCTCGTCGAGGGGCAGGGTGAACTCGCGGAAGTGGCGGATGCGGTCGCCGGCGAGCTGATACTTCTGCTCCTGCCGGTCGAACTCGAGGAAACCCGTGACCTTACCCATGTGACTGCCCCGCTTGTCCCGCGTTCCCTGTCAAACCGGCGGCAGGCCGAGGGCCTGCTCGCAGCGCCTGATCCAGGCCCGCAACGCCGTGCGTGAAGAAAGATCGAAGCCGCCCTCGCCCGCCAGCCGCGTATAGGCGACGAGCGCGATGTCGGCCACCGTGAAGCGTCCCGCCGCGAACCAGTCGCGGCCGGACAGGACGTGGTCCATGAGGTCGAGCGCCTGCTCTCCGCGCTCGACCCGCATCGGCTCGCGCTCCTGCCTGGAGCGCCCGAGATAGACCATCTGGAAGCGCGCGCCGGCCACGAAGAACTCGTGCCCGTTCTGCTCCCAGAAGAGCCACTGGTCGACCTCCGCCTGGGCGAAGGGGTCGTCCGGCAGGAGCGTGCTGCCGCGCGCCAGGTGGCGGATGATCGCGTTGGACTGTGCCAGCGCGCGCCCGTCGTCGAAGAGCACGACCGGCACCTGCCCCATGGCGCTCATGGCGAGGAACTCCGGCGTCCGGCTCTCCCCCTGCATGATGTCCACGGGCACCCAGTCATAGGGGAGCCCCAGGTGGTCCGCCGTGTACTTCACCTTCAGGCAATTGCCGGAGGAAAGGTCGCCGAAGATCTTCATCACCGGCATCACTCCGCGGCCTGCAGGGTCCTCAGCTTCTCCATCTCGCGCAGGGCCCGGCGGTACTCGACCGGCATCACCTTGACGAAGCGGGTGCGGTAGTCCGCCCAGTTGTCCAGGATGTGCTTGGCCTTCTCCGACCCCGTCCAGGCGAGATGGTTGCTGATGAGCTGGTGCAGCCGCTCCTCGTCATGGCGCGACAGGTCGCCTCCGAGGTCGATGCGCCCCTTGGTCTCGAGGTCCCCGCCATGGTGGTGGAGGCGCTCCATCAGGTCCTCCTCCTCCTCGACGGGCTCCAGGTCGACCATGGACAGGTTGCAGCGCTTGGCGAACGTCTTGTCCTCGTCGAGGACGTAGGCGATGCCGCCCGACATGCCTGCGGCGAAGTTGCGCCCGGTCTGGCCGATTACCACGACCACGCCGCCCGTCATGTACTCGCAGCCATGGTCGCCCGTGCCCTCGACGACGGCCACCGCCCCGGAATTGCGCACGGCGAAACGCTCGCCGGCGACGCCGCGGAAGTAGCACTCGCCGGCGATCGCGCCGTAGAGCACGGTGTTGCCCACGATGATCGACTCCTCGGCCTTGGCCACCGCCTTGTCCGAGGGGCGAATGATCAGGATGCCGCCCGAGAGCCCCTTTCCGACGTAGTCGTTGGCCTGCCCGACAAGCTCCATCGTGACGCCCTGGGCAAGGAAGGCGCCGAAGCTCTGCCCCGCCGTGCCCTCGAGCTTGATGGTGATCGTGTCGTCCGGCAGCCCGGCATGGCCGTGCCGCTTGGCGATCTCGCCCGACAGCATGGCTCCGGTGGTGCGGTCCGTGTTGCGGATCGGGAACTCGAGGGTCACCGGCTCGCCGCCCTCGATCGCGCTCATCGCGCCGGCGATGAGCTTGCGGTCGAGCACGTTGTCGACCGGATGGTTCTGGCGCTCGACATGCCGCACCGGGACGTTCGGGCCGAGGTCGGGCCTGTGGAAGAGGCGGGAGAAGTCGAGCCCCCGCGCCTTCCAGTGCGCGACGGAGGCCTCCCTGTCCAGGAGGTCCGAGCGGCCGACCATCTCCTCGATGGAGCGGAAGCCCATTTCCGCCATCAGTTCGCGAACCTCCTCGGCCACGAAGAAGAAGTAGTTGATGATGTGCTCGGGCGTGCCCTTGAAGCGCTTGCGCAGCACCGGGTCCTGCGTGGCGACGCCGACGGGGCAGGTGTTGAGGTGGCACTTGCGCATCATGATGCAGCCCGCCGCGATGAGCGGCGCCGTCGAGAAGCCGAACTCGTCCGCCCCGAGCAGCGCGCCGATGACCACGTCCCGGCCCGTGCGGATGCCACCGTCGACCTGCAGGGCGACGCGTCCGCGCAACCGGTTCATGACGAGCGTCTGCTGCGTCTCGGCGAGCCCCATCTCCCAGGGCGAGCCGGCGTGCTTGAGCGAGGTGAGGGGGCTCGCGCCCGTCCCGCCCTCGAAGCCCGAGATCGTGATGTGGTCCGCGCGCGCCTTGGCCACGCCGGCCGCGACGGTGCCCACGCCCACCTCGGAGACGAGCTTCACCGACACGTCCGCCGAAGGGTTCACGTTCTTCAGGTCGAAGATGAGCTGCGCGAGGTCCTCGATGGAATAGATGTCATGGTGAGGCGGCGGCGAGATCAGGCCGACGCCGGGCGTGGAATGGCGCACCTTCGCGATGACGGCGTCCACCTTGTGGCCGGGCAATTGCCCGCCCTCGCCGGGCTTGGCGCCCTGCGCGATCTTGATCTGCATGACGTCGGAATTGGCGAGGTATTCCGCCGTCACGCCGAAGCGGCCGGAGGCGACCTGCTTGATCGCCGAGCGCTTGGAACGCCCGTCGGGCAGCGGCACGAAGCGCTCCGCCTCCTCGCCGCCCTCCCCGGTGTTGGACTTGCCGCCGAGCTTGTTCATGGCGACCGCCATGGCCTCGTGCGCCTCCTTGGAAATGGAGCCGAACGACATGGCGCCCGTCGAGAAGCGGCGCACGATCGCGGCGGCCGGCTCGACCTCGTCAAGCGGCACCGGCGCGGCGCCGCGCTCGGTCGCGCGCTTGATCCGGAACAGGCCGCGGATGGTCGTGTAGCGCCCCTCCTGCTCGTTCACGAGCCTCGCATAGTCCCGGTAGCGCTCGCGCGCGTTCAGGCGCACCGCGTGCTGCAGGGTGGCGACCGTGTCCGGCGTCCAGACATGGTCCTCGCCGCGGATCCGGTAAGCGTACTCGCCGCCCACGTCGAGCGCATTGCGATAGACCGGCGCATCGCCGAAGGCGTCGCGGTGGCGGCGCACCGTCTCCTCGGCGATCTCCTCCAGGCCCACGCCCTCGATGGTGGTCGAGGTGCCGAAGAAATACTGCGAGACGAAGGCGGACTGCAGGCCCACGGCGTCAAAGATCTGCGCGCCGCAATAGGACTGGTAGGTCGAGATGCCCATCTTGGACATGACCTTCAGGATGCCCTTGTCGACGGACTTGATGTAGCGCTTCACCACCTCGTCGTCGTCGACCTCCTCCGGGAACTCGGCCTTCATCGCCGCCAGCGTATCGAAGGCGAGGTAGGGGTTGATGGCCTCGGCGCCGTACCCGGCGAGGCAGCAGAAATGGTGCACCTCGCGCGGTTCGCCCGTCTCGAGAACGAGGCCGACGGAGGTGCGCAGGCCCTTGCGGATGAGATGGTGGTGCACCGCCGCCGTGGCGAGGAGCGAAGGGATCGGGATGCGGTCGGGCCCCACCATCCTGTCGGACAGGATGATGATGTTGTAGCCCCCGTGCACCGCCGCCTCGGCGCGCTCGCAGAGGCGGTCCAGCGCGCCCTGCATGCCCGACGCGCCCTGTTCGGCGGGATAGGTCATGTCGAGCGTCTTGGTGTCGAAACGGTCCTCGAAATGGCTGATGCAGCGGATCTTCTCGAGATCCTGGTTGGTGAGAATGGGCTGGCGCACCTCGAGCCGCTTGCGGCGCGAGGAGCCCTCGAGGTCGAAGATGTTCGGCCGCGGCCCGATGAACGAGACGAGGCTCATCACGAGCTCTTCCCGGATCGGGTCGATGGGCGGGTTCGTGACCTGCGCGAAGTTCTGCTTGAAGTAGGTGAAGAGCGGCTTGGACTTGTCGGACAGCGCCGAGATCGGCGTGTCGGTGCCCATGGAGCCGACGGCCTCCTGGCCGGTCACGGCCATGGGAGCCATGAGCAGCTTGAGGTCCTCCTGCGTGTAGCCGAAGGCCTGCTGGCGATCGAGCAGCGAGACGTCGGTGCGAGCCTGGCGCGGCTCCACCGGGCGCAACTCCTCCAGGATGATCTGGCCGCGCTTCAGCCAGTCGCGATAGGGGTTGGCGAGCGAAAGAGACTTCTTGATCTCGTCGTCGGAGACAATGCGGCCCTGCTCGAGGTCGATGAGCAGCATCTTGCCCGGCTGCAGTCGCCACTTGGTGACGATCTTCTCTTCCGGAATCGGCAGCACGCCGAACTCGGAGGCCATCACGACGAGGCCGTCCTCGGTGACGAGGTAGCGCGCGGGGCGCAGGCCGTTGCGGTCCAGCGTCGCGCCGATCTGCCGTCCGTCGGTGAAGGCGACGGCCGCAGGCCCGTCCCACGGCTCCATGAGCGCGGCGTGGTACTCGTAGAAGGCGCGCCGGTCCTCGTCCATGAGCGGGTTGCCCGCCCAGGCCTCGGGGATCAGCATCATCACCGCATGGGCCAGCGAATAGCCGCCGCGAACGAGAAACTCGAGCGCGTTATCGAAGCAGGCCGTGTCGGACTGCCCCTCGTAGGAGATCGGCCACAGCTTGGAGATCTCGGTGCCGAAGAGCTCGGAGTCCACCGAGGCCTGGCGCGCCGCCATCCAGTTCACGTTGCCGCGCAACGTGTTGATCTCGCCGTTATGAGCGACCATCCGGTAGGGGTGGGCCAGCGACCATGTGGGGAAGGTGTTGGTCGAGAAGCGCTGGTGGACGAGGGCGAGCGCGCTCTCGAAGCGCGGGTCGCGCAGGTCCTTGAAATAGTCGCCGAGCTGGCCGGCCAGCAGCATCCCCTTGTAGGTCACCGTCCGCGAGGACAGCGACACGGGATAGAACCCCTTCGTGCGGGGGTCCTTCATGTCGTAGATCGTGTTGGAGATCACCTTGCGCAGGATGAAGAGGCGGCGCTCGAAGGCTTCCGCATCCGCGATGCCCTTGCCGGGCGCGATGAAGATCTGCCGCTGGCCGGGCTCCGTCGGCTTCACGCTCTCGCCCAGGCCGGAATTGTCGACGGGCACGTCGCGCCAGCCCAGGAAAACCTGGCCCTCGTCGGCCACGACCTTCTCGACGATGCTCTCGCACAGGGCGCGCCCCTCGGGATCGCGCGGCAGGAAGAGGTGGCCGACCGCGTATCCGCCGGCGGGCGGCAGGTCGATGCCCAGCCGCGCGCATTCCTCCGCGAAGAAGCGATGCGGGATCTGCACGAGCATGCCGCAGCCGTCGCCGGCCTTGGGGTCCGCGCCGACCGCGCCGCGGTGGTCGAGGTTCAGCAGCACCCGCAGCCCCATCTCGACGATGTCGTGGCTCTTGCGGTTCTTCATGTCCGCGACGAAGCCGACGCCGCAGGCGTCGTGCTCGCGGCCGGGATGGTAGAGGCCCTCGGCGTCCGGCAGAGCGGGGTCGCGCACCGTGAGCGGCAGCGTGGACGACGACTTGGCGGAAGGGGTCTGCGCGGCGCGGCCTTCGCCGGCGACGCTGTGCTGTCCGGCGATCATGCTCCCGGTCATCTCGCTCATCGTGAACCCTCGCGTCCCTTCCGTTCGGCCGTCACCGGCCCTCTTGCCGCGGGCGCAGCCCGCAGCGTTCGGCGCCGGGCGAGCCCGGCTCGTCTGTCCCCGCCGCATTCGCGGCCCCCGCAGCCGCCGGGCCGGCCAAGGCCGGTCGTGGCAACCTGCAAGGAGCACGCCATGGCGGCGGCCGGAGCGTCAGGAGGTCGGAGGGTTCGGTCGCGCCCCGGTTGCGCCCGCACCCCGCGGGCGGTTCCGGTCTTGCGACCGGGCAGCGCCCGTCAAGCCCGCGTCTTGCGGCTGGCACGTTTACGGTCGTTCGGAGCGAAGGCTCCGCCCGTCACCGTCAGCTGCGTCGTGCCCCAGCAGGTCACTGGCCTTGTCCGTCAAAGGTGGATCACAAATGGGACAGCAAGACTGTCCTATTGCGCCCGGACCATGCCAGAAAACCGGCAGGCACACAAGGGGCGAAATGGCGGCCGCGAGCAAGAAACGTTCGTTGCGGCAAGGGCTGGCGCAACCTTTGAAAAGTCCCGGCCCCGGGCCCATAGGAAACATGACCCTGCGCGCTCCAGGGTGGCGCTGGGCGCTCTTGCCCGCCGCCTCTCCCGCGAGGATGATCCCGCTCCCGCCGGCGAAGCCTTGCCGGCTGCCCGCCAGGATGCATCACCCATGAACTTCGCCAGCGACAACGTGGTCGGCGCCAGCCGTCCCGTCCTCGACGCTCTCATCGCCGCCAATGGCGGCGCGCAGCCTGCCTATGGCGTCGACGCCTACAGCGTGCGGGCCGAGGCGATGCTGGCCGAGGTCTTCGAGCACGAAGTGGCGACCTTCCTGGTGGCGAGCGGCACCGCGGCCAACGCGCTGGCCGTGGCGGCCCTGACGCCGCCCTGGGGGGCGCTGATCTGCCATGCCGAAAGCCACGTGATCGACGACGAGTGCGGCGCGCCGGAAATGTTCTCGGGCGGGGCCAAGCTCGTCGGGGTCCCCGGTCCGGGCGGCAAGATGGCCCCCGCCGACGTCGAGGCGGCGCTGCGCCGCTATCCCCACGGCGTCGTCAAGGCGGTGCAGCCCACCGCCCTGTCGCTCTCCCAGGTGACGGAGGCCGGCACGCTCTACGCGCTCGAGGAGATCGCCGCCCTGAGCGCGGTCGCCAGAGCGGCCGGGCTCAAGGTCCATCTCGACGGCGCCCGCTTCGCCAACGCCATGGTGGCGCTGGGCTGCACGGCGGCGGAGATGACCTGGAAGGCGGGGGTGGACGTCGTGTCCTTCGGCGCGAGCAAGAATGGCTGCCTCGCGGCGGAGGCCGTCATCTTCTTCGACAAGGCGCTGGCGCAGGATGTCCAGTACCGGCGCAAGCGAGCCGGGCACACCCTGTCCAAGGGCCGCCTGCTGGGGTCCCAGATGGTCGCCTACCTGGAGAATGGCCACTGGATCGCCAATGCCCGCCACGCCAACGCGGCCGCCCGACGCCTGGCCGAGGGCATCGCCGCCATCCCCGGCGTCCGGATGCCCTGGCCGACAGAGGCCAACGAGGTCTTCGCCGTTTTGCCGCCCGGCGTGGCGGCGGCGGTGGAGCAGGCGGGGTTCCGTTTCGCCGCATGGTCGTCCGACAGCGTGCCGCCGGGATTCACGCTGGGCGCGGATGAGCGCTTCGTGCGGATCGTCACGAGCTTCGCGACGGAGATGGGGCATATAGAAGCGCTCGTCGCGGCGGCGGGGCGGGGGTGATGTCCCAAGGGCGCCGCAATCGGGCGATTCACTGGGCGTTGACTTCCTGACGATCCCGAGAGGACCCCCTTCCATGGCCCACCCCTTCGCGCCGCGTCCCGGTTCCGCCGAACCGGCGCAGCCCGGCCTGCGACCCGCCTTCCGCGCGCTCGTCGTTCCGGCCCTGCTCTCCGCGATGGCGCTGGGAACGGGGCTGCTGGCCTCTCCGCCGCCGGCTGCCGCCGCCATGTTCGGCTATGGCCTGACGCCGCCGGACGTGGCGGACCTGCTCTACACGCGCTTCCGCGTGGCGCGGGTGATGCGGATCTATCCGACCGGCGACGTCTTCCAGGCCGAGGCCATCGACCGGCGCGGCTACCGGGTCCACTACACGATCGACGCCTATAACGGCGCGCTGCTGGAAAGCTACGTGATGGGCGGCGGAGCCTACGAGGCTCCCGTGCCGCTTCCGCCGGGCCTGGTGCCGGGCGTGCCCGCGCCGCAGCAGCCCACGGCGCGGCTTCCGACCCGTCCCGCCGCTCCGCCGTCGGAGGGATGGGTCCGGCCGCAGGATCCCGGCGCGCCGCCCAGGGCGAACAGGCAGGCGCGCACGCCCGATCCCGGCGCCGCGCCCACGAGCCCGCGGGTGAAGCAGACGCCGGAACCCAAGCTACCGCCGAAGTCGCTGCCCGACGCCGCGCCCGCCACGGCGGCGCGTCAGCCGGCCGACAAGCCGGCCGAGCCTGCGCCCGACGTGAAGACGACCGTCGCGCCGCCGTCGCCGGTGGAATCGGCTCCGCTTGCGCCGCCGGCCTCTCCGGCCCCCTCGGCCATCGCCCCGCCCGCCGACGCTCCCGCGGCCGTGGCGCCCGCCGCGCCTCCGGCCAAGGCTGCGCCGGCTCCCGCCGCGTCCGCCGAGGTCCGCCAGGCCCTGCCGACTCGCACGCCCGAGCCGCTGATCGATCCCAAGACCGGCAAGCCGCCCGTCAGCGTGCCGGTCACCCCGCTCGACGACGCGCAGCCTGCGGCCAAGGCTCCGATCCAGATCGTGCCGCCCGCCACGCTGGAATGACGCTCGAAAGGTATGAGCCCCGCGCGGGACGTGAGCGCGGGCCGAAGCCGAGGCGATACGGCTCCGTGCCCGGCATGCCCTGGATCGCCGCTTTCGCTCAGGCCATGCCGAGCGCTTCGAGGTAGAGCTCCATGATGGCCTCTTCCTCCTTGCGCTCCGCGTGATCCTTCTTTCGCAGCGCGACGATCTTGCGGATGATCTTCGTGTCGAAGCCGGTGCCCTTGGCCTCGCCGTAGACGTCCTTGATGTCGTCGGACAGCGCCTTCTTCTCCTCCTCGAGTCGTTCGATTCGCTCGATGAAGGCCTTGAGCTGGTCCGCCGCGATGGAGGACGGGGTGCTGTCCATGGGAATGCCTCGCCGCTTCAGGATTCGGAGCGGAGGGTTTCCGGCATCACGGGAGCAGGGTCAAGGCCCAGGCCGGGCGAGCAAGCCAACCCTGTGGATCACGGGGACGCCGCCCGCTCAGCGCGAGGGCAGGCGACGACGGGTCGTCGTACGCGTGGGGTGGATCTCGGCGCGATGATGAACGGGATCGCGCAGGATCGGTCCCAGCACGCGGGCGAGCCGTTCGCCCCAGGCCCGTGCGCCGGCCGGCTCCGCGATCAGATCCTGCCGCACCTCGATGAGGACGTTGGAGAGCCCTTGCCGGGTCGCGTGACGGTTGATCGTGTCGCCCGCGAGCGCCCCGTCATAGGGCTCGTTGTCGCCCACCACCAGGTCGCCCTCGGCTTCGAGGGCCGCCAGCAGCTGGCTCGGCAGCCGCGGGTCGCTGTCCCAGAGCGCCGTCACATGCCAGGGCCGGGGTACGCCCTTCCAGGCCGGGGTGAAGGAATGCATGGAGATGACGGCCGGTACGATTCCGGCCGCCAAAGCGCGCGCGATCGCCGCGCCTACGGCGTCGTCATAGGGCGCATAGAAGCGGTCGATGCGCCGGCGGACCTCCGCCTCGTCCGTCCGGCGGTTGCCCGGCACGATCGCGCCGTCGGAGAGCTTCATCACCAGCGTAGGGTCGTCGCGGCCGCGATTGGGGTCGATCAGCAGGCGCGAGAAGGTGCTGAGGACGGCCGGGGCGCCGAGCTCGCGGGCCATGGTCCGCGTCACCTCCGCGGCCCCGATGTCATAGGCGATGTGGCGCTGCAGCTCCGCCGCGGGCATGCCGAGGTCGGCATAGTCGGCCGGAATGGCGTTGGAGGCGTGGTCGCAGATCAGAAGGATCCCGCTCTCGACGGGTCCGTCGATCAGCTCGACGGGGGCGGGCGGATGATGGTCGGGAGCGCTCATCGGGACTCGGCGGGGGCGGGACGGCCGCACCATAGTGACCGCGGCGCGCTTCTGCCATAGGAAGGTCCCGGAGGCGGCCGAGGCCGCTCGACACTGCAGCGGGACGGACGCGATGGCGGGCTTGGACGGGCAGCGCAGGCTGCTGAGGCAGATCTACGACGCCGCGGTGACGGCCGCCCATCCCGCGGCCTGCCTGCCGTCGCACCTTCCCCCGCCCCCTGCGCGGGGACGCATCGTGATCCTGGCCGCCGGCAAGGCGGCCGGCAGCATGGCCGTCGCTGCGGAAGCCCACTACCTCGACAGGCTGGGCGTCCCCGCGGAGCGGCTGGCGGGCCTGGCCGTGGCGCGCATCGGCTACGGCATGTCGACACGCGTCGTCGAGATGGTCGAGGCCGGCCATCCCGTGCCCGATGCGGCGGGGCTCGCCGCCGCCGGCAAGGCGCTCGCGCTTGCGGACGCCGCGGGTCCGGACGACCTCGTCCTGGTGCTGATCTCCGGTGGCGGATCCGCCAACTGGATCGCGCCCGCGGGCGACCTCACGCTCGCCGAGAAGCAGCAGATCACGCGCGCCCTGCTGCGCTCGGGCGCCTCGATCGGCGATATCAACACGCTGCGCAAGCGCCTGTCGCGCATCAAGGGAGGCCGGCTCGCGCGGGCCGCCTTCCCGGCCGAGGTCGTCACCCTCGCGGTTTCCGATGTGCCGCACGACGATCCCTCGACCATCGCCTCCGGCCCCACCGTGGCGGACCCGACCACGCTCGCCCAGGCTCGCGCCATCGTCGGGACATACGGGCTGGACCTGCCGGCCAGCGCCAGGGCGCTGCTGGCGGACGACGCCAACGAGACGCCGAAGCCGGGCGACCCCGTTTTCGCGCGCGCACGATTTGCCATCATCGCCCGGCCCGCGGATTCGCTGGCGGCGGCGGCGCAGGCCGCCCGGTCGGCCGGCTACACGCCGGTGCTGCTGGGCGCGGACCTGGAGGGCGAGGCGCGGGTCGTGGCGGCCGAGCAGGCCAAGCTCGCGCTGGCGCGAGCGGAAGCGCGCGAGAAGGTCGCGATCCTTTCGGGCGGGGAGCTCACCGTGACGATCACCGGGCAGGGGCGCGGCGGCCCCAACCAGGAATACGCGCTGGCGCTGGCGCTCGCTCTCGGCGGCCAGCCCGGCATCGCCGCCGTCGCGGGCGACACGGACGGCACGGATGGCGGCGGGGGCTCGGCGACGGACCCGGCCGGCGCCTTCGTGGACGAGACGACGCTCGCCCGCGCCAGGGCGCTCGGCCTCGATCCGGCCGCCTTTCTCGCCGACAACGACTCGACCGGCTTCTTCGAGCGGCTGGGCGACCTGCTTGCGCCGGGGCCGACCTTCACGAACGTCAACGACCTGCGCTGCATCCTCGTGAACTGACCGCCGAAACGTCTCGCCAAACGCCCGGGATTTCGCGACACTCTCGCGGCCTGGCTTGATTTCACCAACCGATTGTCAGACCGCTCCCGCCACCATGGCCCGCCTTGCACCCGTCCTTGCCCTCGCTCTGCTTCTCGTCGCCCCGCTCGAAGCCCGTGCCGACCTGCGGCTGTGCAACATGACGCAGAGCCGGGTCGGCGTCGCCCTGGGCTATCGCGACGCCCAGGGCTGGCAGTCCGAGGGGTGGTGGAACCTCAAGCCCAATGAGTGCGAGACCATGCTGAAGGGGCCGCTCGCGGCCCGCTACTACTACGTCTACGCGCAGGACTACGACCGCGGCGGCGAGTGGGCCGGCAAGACCTTCATGTGCACGCGCGACAAGGAGTTCACCATCCGCGGCACCGAGGATTGCCTGGCCCGCGGTTTCGACCGCGCAGGCTATTTCGAGATCGACACCGGCGAGCAAAAGAGCTGGACCGTCCAGCTGACCGATACTGCGAGGCCCGCGCCCAAGGCGCCCTGACCGTTCCGCCCAGACCCTGTTCCTGTCGTCCCCCAGCCGCGAGGTTCCCCGTGAGACGCCTGCGCCGCGTGAAGATCCTGGCCACGCTGGGGCCCGCCTCCTCCGACCAGGCGACCATCGCGCGCCTCTTCGAGGCGGGTGCGGACGTGTTCCGCATCAACATGTCCCATTCCACCCACGACATGCTGCGCGAGCGCGTCGCGACGATCCGCGCCGTGGAGAAGCAGTTCGGGCGGCCCATCGGCATCCTCGCCGACCTGCAAGGCCCCAAGCTCCGCGTGGATACCTTCAAGGACGGCTCCGCCGTGCTGCAGAAGGGCGCGGCCTTCGTGCTCGACTCGTCGAAGACGCCAGGGGACGCCAGCCGGGTCCACCTGCCGCATCCCGAGATCCTGCGCGCCCTGGAGCCGGGCCACACGGTCCTCATCGACGACGGCAAGATCAGGCTGGTCGTGGAGGAAGCCACCGCGAAGCGCGCGCTCACGCGCGTTGCAGTGCCGGGGACCATCTCCAACCGCAAGGGGGTCAGCCTGCCGGACACCGAGATCCCGGTCTCCGCCATGACCGCCAAGGACCGTTCGGACCTGGAGGCGGCGCTCGACGCCGGCGTCGACTGGGTGGCTTTGTCCTTCGTGCAGCGACCTGAGGATGTCGCGGAGGTGCGCAAGACCGCCGCCGGCCGCGCGCTGGTGCTCTCCAAGATCGAGAAGCCCCAGGCCATCGCGCGCCTGGAGGAGATCATCGAGATTTCCGACGCCCTCATGGTGGCGCGTGGCGACCTCGGCGTGGAGATGCCGCTGGAGAAGGTGCCAGGCCTGCAGAAGCGGATCACCCGCCTCGCCCGCCGGCATGGCAAGCCGGTCGTGGTGGCGACGCAGATGCTGGAATCGATGATCACCTCGCCGGTGCCCACGCGCGCGGAAGTGTCGGACGTGGCGACGGCCGTCTTCGAGGGAGCCGACGCGGTGATGCTCTCGGCCGAATCGGCGGCGGGTCAGTTTCCCGTCGAGGCCGTGGCCACGATGAACCGCATCGCCGAGGAGGTGGAGGGCGATCCCCTGTTTCGCTCCATCATCAACGCCCAGCGTTCCCCGCCCGAGCCCACCGGCGCAGACGCCATCGCCGTGGCGACCCGCGACGTGGCGGAAACGCTCGACATGCGCGCCATCGTGGCCTGGACGTCGTCCGGCTCGACCGGCCTGCGCATCGCCCGCGAACGCCCGCAATCCCCCTTGCTGGCGCTGACGCCGCACCTCGCCACGGCGCGCCGCCTCTGCCTCGCCTGGGGCGTTCATTCCGTCGTGACCCACGACGCGCGCGATATTGACGACATGGCCGAGCGTGCCTGCCGTCACGCCGTTTCGGACGGCTTCGCCTCCGTGGGGCAGCGCGTGATCATCGTGGCGGGCGTTCCGTTCGGCACGCCCGGGGCGACCAACATGGTCCGGCTAGCCTTCATCAGGGCCGAACACGCGGGGTAGGGGCCAGGGCCGACCGCCTGCCATCCCCGGCGAGCCGACGGGACGGCGCGGCGCTGCCGGCCGTGACGCTCAGATGTCCTTTCCGTCCATCTCAGGGGCCATCTTCTCCACCGCGGACTTCACGTCGGGGAGGAAGGGGTTCACGGCGAGCGCTTTCTTGAACGCCTCGTAGGCGTGCTTCTTGTCGCCGGTATTCTGCAGAATGATGCCCATGCCGGCCAGCGCGCCGAAATGGCGGGGCTCGCGCGCGAGCACCTCGCGGATGTCCGCCATCGAGCGGGTCATGTCGCCCATCATGAAAAAGACGGTCGCCCGCTTGTTCCAGCCCTCGGCCCATTCGGGCCGCAGCACCACGACGCGGTCGAGCAGTTCCACCGCGAGGGCCTGGTCCTCGGCCTGCAGCGCGTCGAGCGCGCGGCTCATCAGGAGGTCGGCCGTATCGCTGCCGGAGCGCATCCAGCGCCGCTCGATGGAGGACACGATGCCCTTGGCCTCCGACTCGTCGCTGGTCTCGGACAGCCGGGCGAAGAGTTCGTCCAGGCTCGCCGCGCGTGGCGGGAGGCGAGGCTGGTCGGGCGCCGACGGCGCCGGAGCGGCGCGGAGCGGAAGTGGCCCGGCGACGAGGGTGCCGAGAGCGAAAACGGCCGCGGCGACGGCCGTGAGAACCGTTGAGGTCGCGCGCATGCCGTCATGATAAGGTGCGCAAGGCGTCTGTCAAAAGCGACGGCTCGTCACGGGTGCGCGAGCGGACCTGTCGTCCGAAACGAGAACCGGGCGCCAAGGCGCCCAGAGTCAAAACGAAAACGGGGCGCCAAGGCGCCCCGAAGTCGGTGCCGACGCCCTGGGGCGCGGCGGATCAGCCCTGACGCGCCTTGTAGCGCTTCTGGGTCTTGTTGATGATGTAGACGCGGCCCTTGCGGCGCACGATCTGGTTGTCGCGGTGGCGTTCGCGCAGCGACTTCAAGGAGTTGCGGATCTTCATCGGTCCAGTCTCACATCCAGGCGGCCGCGCGGAACGACCTCGCCAAAAACAAAGGTCCGGCTGCGGGCAGACGAGGCCTCCCGCCGGGAAGCCGTGCGTGTAGCCGGAAATGCCTGCGAACGCAAGACGGGCCCCGCGGATTCTCTGCGCCGTCCTGTCATGCCCGGTCCGGCTCCGCGGTCGCTTCGCGGGGCCTGCCCTGCAAGGGCGGCCGCCCTCAAAGCTTCCCGCTCAGCGCCTGCTCGAAGAGCCTGCGCGCCGCGGCCTCGTCGAGCGGCAGGGGGTTGCCGCCGGCGGTGGGGTCCTCCGGAGCCATCTTCGCCATGAGATCGAACTTCCCGTCGTCCACGGCGAGGCCGGCGAGGGTATGGGGCACGCCGAGCGCCTCGCGCAGCGCCAGGACCTTGTCGAGGAAGGCCGTGAAGCTGGGCGTCAGGCCGCAATAGGCCGCCAGGCGCTCGATCTTCCCCTCGATCGCGGGGCGGTTGAAGACCAGGACGTAGGGCATGAAGACCGCGTTGGTCAGGCCATGATGCGTATCGTAGAGCGCGCCGACGGGGTGGGAGAGCGCGTGGATGGCCCCGAGCCCCTTCTGGAAGGCGGTCGCGCCCATGGCGGCGGCGGACATCATATGGCCGCGCGCGTCAATGTCGCCGGGGGTGCGGTAGACCGTCTCCAGGTTCTCGAAGACGAGGCGCATGCCCTCGACGGCGATGCCGTCGCCCATCGGGTGGTAGAAGGTGGAGGAATAGGCCTCCAGGCAATGCGCGAGCGCATCCATGCCGGTGCCCGCCGTGATCTTGGCAGGCATGCCGACCGTGAGGGCGGGATCGCAGATGGTCACCTTCGGCATCATGCCGGGATGGAAGATCACCTTCTTGGTATGCGTGGCGGACTGGGTGATCACGCCCGCGCGCCCCACCTCGGAGCCCGTGCCGGCGGTGGTGGGCACCGCCACGACCGGAGCGATGCCCGCGGGGTCGGCGCGCGTCCACCAGTCCCCGACATCCTCGAAGTCCCACATGGGCCTGACCTGGCCTGCCATGAAGGCGATGACCTTGCCGGCGTCGAGCGCCGAGCCGCCGCCGAACGCGACCACGCCGTCATGCTTGCCCGCCCGGAGCACGGCGAGACCCGCCTCGACGTTCGCGTCGACGGGGTTGGGCTTGACGTCCGAGAACACGGCCGCGCCCAGGCCCGCGGCGGCGAGGCTTTCCAGCGCAGCCTTCGTCATGGGCTGGGTGGCCAGGAAGGGATCGGTGACGAGCAAGGGCCGCTTCATGCCTGCGACGGTGCAGGCCTTGGGCAACTCGGCGATGCGGCCGGCGCCGAAGCGCACGGAGGTCGGATAGTTCCAGTTGGCTGAGGTGGGCATGGATGGTGTCCGGTCGGAAAGGCGGGGAAGGGGCTCAGGAGAGGCGGCGCAGGTGGAAGCTGCGCGGGCGCGTCAGCGCCTCGTAGCCGAGGCGGGAGAGGGAGGCGCCGCGGCCGGTGTCCTTGACGCCGGTCCAGGCGAGGCCGGGGTCGAGATAGTCGCAGCGGTTCATGAAGACGGTGCCCGTCTCCAGATGCTCGCCGATGCGCGAGGCCGCCTCCTCGTCCTGCGTCCAGATGGCGGCGGTGAGGCCATAGGGGCTGTCGTTCATCAGGCGGATGGCCTCCTCGTCGCCCGAGACCTTCATGATGCCGACCACCGGCCCGAAATTCTCCTCGCGCATCAGCGCCATGGAGTGGTCCACGCCGGTCAGGATCTGCGGCATCAGGTAGTTGCCCTCGCCCCTGTCGGCGGGGAAGGCCTTGGGGTCGAGATGCGTCCGCGCGCCCTTGGCGACGGCGTCCTGCACCTGCTGGCGTACCACGCCCGCGCCCCGGGCCGTCGCCATGGGGCCGAGCGTCGTCGCCTCGTCCAGCGGATTGCCGAGGACGTACTTGCCGGCGAGGTCGGCGGCGGCCTCGACGAAGCGGTCATAATGGCGCTCGTGGACGTAGATGCGCTCGATGCCGCAGCAGCACTGGCCGGAATTGAAGAAGGCGCCGTCGACGATGTTCTCGACGGCGTGACCGAAATCGGCGTCCTCGCGCACATAGGCGGGGTCCTTGCCGCCGAGTTCCAGGCCGATGGAGGTGAACGTGCCGGCGGCGGCGCGCTCGATGGCGCGTCCGCCCGCCACGGACCCGGTGAACTGAACATGGTCCACGCCGTGCGAGGCGAGGATGCGGGCCGTGTCCTCGTGGGTGAGGTGCAGGTTCGTGAAGAGCCCCTTGGGGATGTCCGCCGCTTCCATGGCCTTCGCGAAGCGCTCGCCGACGAGGATCGTCTGCGCCGCGGCCTTGAGGATCACCGCATTGCCGGCGACGAGGGCCGGAACCACGCCGTTGACGGCCGTGAGGTAGGGGTAGTTCCAGGGCGACACGACCATGACGAGGCCGACCGGCACGCGCTCGATGCGGCGGGTGAGGCCTTCCCTGGGAGCCGGGATCACGGGCGCGAGCGATTCCTCGGCGATGGCGAGCATGCCGCGCACGCGCTCCTCGAAGGGGCGGAACTCCCCGCCATAGCGCACAGGGCGCCCCATCTGGATGGCAAGCTCGGGCACGACCTCCTGGTTCATCGCCAGCATCGCCTGGAGGAAGGCCTCCATCTTCGCGATGCGCTCGGAGAGCGGCACCCGCATCCAGGCGACTTGGGCGAGGCGCGCCTCGGCCAACGCCGCCTCCACTTCGGCCGGGGTGGCGGGCGTGCGGCGCGCGACCTCGCGGCCGTCGACGGGGGAGATGCAGACGATGTCGCTCATGCTCGGTTCCTTCTCGCCGACGCGGCGGACTTTGGCCGCGCCGTCCCGCCGTCATGCCCCGCCGGGGGCCGGGGCTCCAAGCGGTTTTTCCGGGGCACGCTCGCCCTCGCCCTGTCCGGCCCGCCTCAGATGATCTCGAAGTAGCGGTCCATCTCCCAGTCCGTGATGGCCTTGCGGAACTCGCGCTCCTCCCATTCGCGCGTGGCGGCGTAGTGCTCCACGAAGGCGTCGCCGAACAGCGCGCGGGCGGGCTTGGAGGCCTTGAGCCGCTGGGCTGAGTCCCACAGCGTGCGGGGCAGGGCGCGGGATTTCGGCATCTTCACCTCATAGGCGTTGCCCTGGATCGGGTCGCCCGGCTCGATGCGGTTCTCGATGCCCCACAGGCCGGACCCGATGGCGGCAGCGAGCGCGATGTAGGGGTTGATGTCGGCGGCGGCGATCCGGTACTCGACGCGCTGCGACCTGGGCGAGCCGGGGATCACGCGCAGGGCCGTCGTGCGGTTCTCCACGCCCCATGCGGCATCGGTCGGCGCCCAGAATCCGGGGATCAGGCGCGTATAGCTGTTCACGGTGCTGGCCACCATGGCGAGCAGCTCCGGCATGAGCTGCTGCTGGCCGCCGACATACCAGCGCATCACGTCGGACATGCCGTGCGGTTTCTTCGCGTCATGGAAGACCGGGGCGCCCTTCTTCAGGTCGACGAGGGAGGAATGCAGGTGGCCCGACTGGCCCGGCCAGTCGCGCGACCACTTGGCCATGAAAGTGGCCATCCAGCCGCGCTTCTGGGCGAGCACCTTCGTGTAGGTCTTGAAGAGGGCCGCCTTGTCGGCGGCGCGCAGCGCGTCGTCGACGGCGATGGCCGCCTCCAGCACGCCGGGACCGGTCTCGGTGTGCAGGCCCTCGATCTCGAAGTCCATCCTGCGGCCGAGGTCGAGCAGGTCGCGGTAGAAATCGGCATGCACGGACGAGCGCAGCATCGAATAGCCGTAGAAGCCCGGCGTGATGTTGCGCAGGTCGCGGTAGCGCTTCTCGCGCACGGAATGCGGCGTCTCCTCGAAGAGGAAGAACTCGAACTCGGCCGCAGCCTTCACGGCGAAGCCCATGTCCCTCGCCTTCGCGAGCACCCGGCGCAGCGTGCCGCGGGGGCAGACGCCCTCCCACGTCCCGTCGAACTCGCCAAGGAAGAGCGGCAGGTCGTCCTCGAAGGGGATCAGCCTCATCGTGTCGGGGAGCAGGCGCACGGAGGCGTCGGGATAGGCGGTGTGCCAGCCCGTCACCTTCACGTTGTCGTAGAGCTGGTCGTTGGAGTCCCAGCCGAGGACCACGTCGCAAAAGCCGAAGCCCTTCTCGACCGCGCTCTCGAACTTGTCCCGGTTCATGTATTTGCCGCGGAACACGCCGTCGATGTCGAACACGCCCACGCGGACGAAGGGAAGATCCCGCTCGCGGACATAGGCGATGGCCTCGCGGGCGGAGGTGACGGGCTTGGGGCTTGGCATGGTCGATGGGATTCCGGAGGGTGGGACGACGCGGGCTGACCGCGCTCGGATCGTGCGGCGAAGGGCGCGCCGGCACAAGCCCGCGTGCGGTTCTCGTCAGGTCCGTCCCGCCGGCTGCCGCCAGGAGGGCGGCGCGCGGTCGACGAGCTCCAGCAGGGTTTCGATGTGGTCGCCCAAC
Source organism: Alsobacter sp. (assembly GCA_046349155.1). GTDB lineage: Bacteria > Pseudomonadota > Alphaproteobacteria > Rhizobiales > Beijerinckiaceae > Alsobacter. The sequence goes on from JAXMCW010000001.1 coordinate 424,024, forward strand.
GCGTGCGGCAGCACGACGGCGGTGCGGATGATCTCGTCGAAGCGCTGCGAGAAGAGCCGGATGTGCTCGATCGCGTTGAACACCAGGTAGCGGTGGCCGATATAGACCGCAGCGCGCTGCGTGCCGAAGACGCTGAACGGGACAGAGGTGGAGCGCAACTCGTCGTAGAGGTAGAGCCGCAGGCCGGGATAGAGCTGGTCGTAGACGTCCCTGAGCGATTCCAGCGCCTCGCGCCGGACCCGCGGGGGCAGGCCCTTCCAAACGCCGGCCCCGGTCGCCAGCAGCTCCAGGTTCTGGACGGGAAAGGCCGCCTCGAGCTCGGTGTCGGGCTCCCGGCACACCGCCAGTCGGGTGCGCGCGATCTCGATGCTCCTGTCGGCGTCGACCGCGAGCGACGCCGCATATTCGAAGCGCAGCACGTCGTTCGTCTTCAGGAAGTCTGGATAGGTGACGGGAACCGTCTTCACCCGGACGCCGCGCGCCTCCTTCATCCAGTCGACGAAGGGCTCCATCTCGGTGCGTGAGTCGCTCCTCACCTGGAGCACGGCCTCGATGATGTCCGCGCCCACCTGTTCGCTGCCGCTCAGGCCGAGCAACCAGTCGATCGAGACCCTGGAATGGCGGGCGATCGCCATCAGGGTCTCCGCGCGCGGCAGGCGCTCGGAGCGCTCGTCGAGCAATTGCGACAGGGTCGAGCGGTCGATCCCCGCGCCCCGCGCGAAGGTGGACGCGGTGAGGCCGGAGCGCGCGATCAGCCCCTCGAGCCTGGTCCGGAAATCCTCGGTCCGCGATGGCGACATAGGATCGTTTCCTGCAAACCGCGAATGTTTACCAAAATGAACAATAGCGGAAATCTGTCTCCATCTGAACACCGATGCAACGATTCAATCGTTGCGTCCCGCCTCGGGCGCGGCCATTCTGCCCGTCGAGGATTCCGCATGCGCATCAGCGACTTCGTAGATCAGCCATGAGCCAGGCCGTCGGGGTGGAAGACTTTCGCAGCCGGGGACTCCCGCGGCTGCGGCGCAAGGCGGTGGAATGGCCGACCATGGCGCTCACGCTGGGGACCTACGCCGGCTGGCTGCTGGTCACCTACCACGCCGCGACGTGCCCCTGGTGGGTAGCCTTCCCGCTCGGCGCCGTCCTGATCACCCTCCATTCCTCGCTGCAGCATGAAATCCTGCACGGCCATCCCACCCGATCGAGGCGGGTGAACCGGGTGCTCGGCCTCGTGCCCCTGTCGCTCTGGGTGCCCTTCGAGCGCTACAAGCAGACCCACCTGCTGCACCACCTCGACGAGCGTCTGACGGACCCCCTCGACGATCCCGAATCCTACTACTGGACCGCGGAGGACTGGGCGCGACTGGGCCCGGTCGGCCGGGCGCTGGTGAAGGCCCAGACCACCCTTCTCGGGCGCATCGTCCTCGGGCCGCCCTGGAGCATTGCGCGCTTCCTGATGGCGGAGGGCCGCCGCGTCGGGGCGGACGAGCCGGGCGCGCGGCGGATCTGGGCGGAGCACCTCCTGTGGTGCGTGCCGGTGGTGCTCTGGCTGGTTCTGGTCTGCGGGATGCCGATCTGGCTCTACTTCGCCGCGATCGTGATGCCCGGCACGGGGATCCTGCTGATCCGCTCGTTCGCGGAGCACAAGGCGCTGCCGGAGGCGCGCGAGCGCACCGCGATCGTGGAGAACTCTTGGATCCTGGGGCCCCTCTTCCTGTTCAACAACCTCCACTCGCTGCATCACGAGAACCCGACGATCCCCTGGTACCGCTATCCCGGATGGTACCGCGAGAACCGGGACCGGCTGCTCGCCGAAAATGGCGGCCTTGTCTATGACGGCTATCTCGACGTGGCCCGCCGCTTCCTGCTGTGGTCGCATCATCGCCCGCCGCACCCGACCGGCCGCGTGCCGCGCCGGGCCTGAGGGTCTGCCCGCCGCCGGGCCGGGGACGTTGCCTCCGCCGTGCGGATGAGGTGTGCTAGGCGACGCCCCCACCGAGTCCGGCCATGCTGACCACCGACGCCAAGTCACGCCTCGCGGCCGAAGCCTCCTTCGACAGCATGGAAGGCATCCTGGCCTGGGAAGCCGAGCGGCCGAAGGCTCCCAAGGCGGCGCCCCGGCGCGAATTGCTGCCGCAGGTTCGCCTGCTGCTCTCTGTCTATCCCGGCGTGCTTACGGCCGGCACCATCGCCATCGCGGCGACCTGGCTGTCGCAGCACTACGCGACCCCCGTGATGCTCTTCGCCCTGCTGCTGGGCATGGCCTTCCATTTTCTGCACGAGAGCCAGCGCTGCCTTCCCGGGATCGAGTTCGCCTCGCGCACGATCCTGCGGCTGGGCGTCGCGCTGCTCGGCGTCCGCGTCACGCTCAGCGAAATCTCCAGCCTCGGGCTCGGACCCATCCTGGTCGTCGCCTTCGGCGTGGCCACCACGATCGGAGTCGGCCTCCTGCTCGCCCGTGCGCTCGGGCTGCGCAGCTGGTTCGGCGTTCTGTCGGGCGGCTCCGTCGCGATCTGCGGCGCGTCGGCCGCGCTCGCCATCGCCTCGGTCCTGCCGCAGAAATCCAAGAGCGACGGCGACACGATCCTCACCGTCGTCACGGTGACGGCGCTCTCGACCGTCGCGATGGTGCTCTACCCCACCCTGGTGACGGCTCTCGGCCTGGACCATACGCGCGCCGGCATCTTCCTCGGCGGCACCATCCACGACGTCGCGCAGGTGGTAGGCGCCGGATACTCGGTCTCGAACGAGACGGGGGACATCGCGACCTATGTGAAGCTGCTCCGCGTCGCCATGCTGCTGCCGGTGGTGCTCGCGATTTCGACGGCCGTGGCGCGCTCGGGAGGAACCACCTCCAGCGCCAAGGTGCGGCTGCCGGGCTTCCTCATCGGCTTCGCGGCGCTGATGGTGGCCAACAGCCTCGCGCCCTTTCCCGCGTTTGCCCTCGACGCCATCGGCGAGGTGTCGCGCTGGTGCCTGGTCACGGCCATCTCGGCGCTCGGGATCAAGACCTCCTTCAAGGCGGTCTTCGCCGTGGGCTGGCGGCCCGTGGGGCTGATGGTCGCGGAGACCGCATGGATCGCGGCCGTCGTGCTCACTTTTCTCCTGCTCACACGCTGATTTTCGCCGGCCGCTGCCTTGTTCCCGCCATTCGGGTTGCGGAAAGGTGAGTTCCCCGCGGCGCGGCGAAGCCCTAACCTGCGCGGCAAAGGACGAATCCTATGTTGAAGATTCCCATGCTCCCGCTCGGCGCGGTGATCGGCGCCGGCGCTGTCCTGATGATCGCGTCGGGCCCATCGCCCATGGTGCGCGACGCCGTTGCCGCGGCGTCCGACACCTATCGCCAGCTCAACCTGTTCGGCGACGTGTTCGAGAAGGTGCGGGCCGACTACGTCGAAAAGCCCGACGAGACCAAGCTCATCCAGTCCGCCATCGAGGGCATGCTCTCGGGCCTCGACCCGCATTCCAGCTACATGGACGCCAAGAGCTTCGGCGACATGCAGGTGCAGACCCGCGGCGAGTTCGGCGGAGTCGGCCTCGAGGTCACGCAGGAGGACGGCGTCATCAAGGTGGTGACCCCGATCGACGGCAGCCCCGCCGCCAAGGCCGGCCTGATGGCGGGCGACACGATCCTGCAGATCGACGGCGAGGACGCCAAGGGCCTGACGCTCAATCAGGCCGTCGACAAGATGCGCGGGCCCATCAAGTCCACCGTGAAGCTGCAGGTGGGCCGCAAGGGCCGCAACGAGCCGCTCGAGGTGAAACTCACCCGCGACATCATCCAGGTGAAGTCGGTCCGCTCGCGCGCCGAGGACGACGTCGGCTATATCCGCATCACCCAGTTCACGGAGAACACCGCCGACGGCCTCAAGGAGGCTATCGAGAACCTGCGCAAGACGATCCCCGCCGAGAAGCTGAAGGGCTTCGTGCTGGACCTGCGCAACAACCCCGGCGGACTGCTCGACCAGGCCGTGGCGGTGTGCGACGACCTGCTCGACCGCGGCGAGATCGTATCGACCCGCGGGCGCAACGACGACGACATGCAGCGCTACGCGGCCCGCTCCAAGCCCGCCGACCTCACCGGCGACAAGCCCCTGATGGTGCTGATCAACGGCGGCTCGGCCTCGGCGAGCGAGATCGTCGCCGGCGCGCTGCAGGATCACCGCCGGGCCACGGTGATCGGCACGCGCTCCTTCGGCAAGGGGTCGGTGCAGACGATCATCCCGCTCGGCGGGCAGAACGGCGCGCTGCGCCTCACCACGGCGCGCTACTACACGCCGTCGGGCCGCTCCATTCAGGCCAAGGGCATCGTGCCGGATCTGCCGGTCGAGAACGAAGTGCCCAAGGAGCTGCAGGGCAAGGACAGCCTGCAGGGCGAGGCGAGCCTCAAGGGTCACCTGAAGAACGGCGACGAGGAGCAGAACGGGTCCTCGGCCTATGTTCCCGCCGAGACGAAGGACGACAAGCAACTCACCCTGGCTCTGGACCTGCTGCGCGGCGTGAAGGTGAACGAGGCCGGCACAATCCGCGACAACACGGTCCAGCCGAACTGATCATGTCCTCCGGCCCGTCAGGCCTGGCCTGACGGGCCCGTCCTCCGCCTGTCGGCTTCGGATGCGCGTGCCGCGTGCCCAGCGGGCGAGGGGAGCGGCCGTGCCGGATGCCATTCGCCGACTGGCGAGGCCCGACGGTCTATCCCGCCGGCGCGGTCACCACCTGGGTCTCGGCCACCACGCCGGGGGCGACTGGGGCCGACGTCGGTGCCGGCGCTGGCGCCGGGGTCGGCGCGGGCTCCGGTCCGCCCGGCGCAGTGACGTGAATGTAGGTCGGACTGGCGGCCGCGAATTTCACGCCCGCGGCGGGGAGGTCGGTCAGCAGGCGGCGGATCGCCTCCCGCTGGATCTCGCTCGGGCGCTTCGGCAGAACGGTGAACTTGAACCGGACGACCAACGCGTCGTCGAGCACCTCGGCCACGCCCTGCATCTTCAGCGGCTCGATGAAGTCGGGGGCGTAGTCGGTCTCGTCGAGCAATTGCTGCCCGATCTTCTTGGTCGCCTTGCGCAGCTTCTCGAGGTTGGTGTCGCGCGCGAATCGCAGGTTGATCTTGATGGTCGACCAGTCGCGGCTGAAGTTGGTCACCTGGCCGAGCTGGCCGAAGGGGATCGTGTGCAACTGCCCGCTCTGGTGGCGCAGGCGCAGGGACCTCAGGGCGAAGCCCTCCACCGTGCCCTTCGCCTTGCCGCAATCGATGTACTCGCCGACCCGGAAGGCGTCCTCGGCCAGATAGAAGACGCCGGTGATGATGTCGCGCACCAGCGTCTGGCTGCCGAAGGAAATCGCGAGCCCGAGGATCGATGCGCCGGCGACGAGCGGCGTGATGTTCACCCCGAGGATGGACAGCACGGCGAGGGTGAACAGCAGCACGACGAGCGTGAGCACGGCGGCCCGCAACAGCGGGGCGAGGGTCCTGGCGCGCGAGCCGGCGCCCGGCGCGGCGGGGGTCGCCGTCCCCCCGTCCTGCGCAGGAGGCGCGAGGTAGGCCTGCGAGATGAAGTTGACCACCTCCCAGGCGAGGACGCCTGCCAGGGCGGTGAGCCCCGCGAACCACCAGTGCCGGCTGAGGCCGGGCCAGTCCGCCGCGCTGACCATCGCCAGCCCGTCCACCAGCCACGCCCTGGCGAGGTAGCCGGCGGCCAGCAGCAGCATCAGTACGCGGGCCAGGCGGGCGCCGGCGCGCAGCAGGCGCGCCTCGACGTCGCTGCGTCCGGTGGCGGCCTCGGGGTGGCCCTGGACCCATCGGACGAGCGTCTCGCCGAAGAGCAGGAGGATGATCATCGTGACCGTGACCATGGTGCCGAACGGCACGTCCGGGCGGTCGGCCAGCGCCGCGAACACGCGCAGCAGCAGGACCAGCGCCACGGCCAGGCCCATCACCAGGACCCAGGCCTGCGTGCCGCGCTTCACGGCCGCGGGCGATCCGCTGCCGAAGAGCCGCCCGAGCCATGTGCCGAACACGTCACGCTGGGTCCAGACGAGCCAGGCATAGAGGAGCGGCACGACCGCCGCGGTGACGAGCAACTGAGCGGGCAGGCTGTCGCTCCCGGCGAGAAGCGCCGCCCAGACCAGGCCGACGCGGGCCAGCGACGCCACGATGGTGAGTGAGCGCTTCAGACGCGCGGCCTGGTCGTCCTCGACGGGCGCGATGCGGGCGGCCGGCCACGTCGGCCGCAGGAAGATCTCGAAGAGGCAGCGCAGCACGATGACCGCGACCACGGCGTCGATCGCCGCGGCTGCGAGGAGCGTCTGGCCGCCTGCGCTGCCGAACACCGCCCCGAGTGCCACCCGGCTCACGATCCACACCGCGAGAGGCCTCACGATCTCCAGCAGGGCCGCGAGGACGGTCGAGGCCAGGCGGGCGGGTGTTTCGCCCTTCCCGATCAGCCGCCGGACGGCGCCTTTGCTGGCGACGCCGAGGACGACGTCCAGAGCGATCAGGAGGATGAGCCATCCCAGCAACAGCCGGCCGAAGGCCCCGGTGCTGCGCCCTCCCTCCGCGCTGCGGTCCAAGGTGCTCCAGGCGGTCGCCGTCGCGGCGGGAAGCTTCGGCACGGAGGAGAAGATCGAGGGCGCGCGACTGGCGAGTTCTTCGACCGTGTCGGCGAACTTGTCGAGGTCGTCTGGCTTGGGAGCTTGCGCCGCGGACTCGGCGACAGGCGCGTTCTGGGCCTGCGACGGGCTGGCGCCGAATGACGCCAGGACGAGTGCAAGGATACAAGCCAGCGCCAGCCGGACCAGTCCGGGTACGTTCCTGCGCGGCATCGTGTCTCTCCGGGGGAGGTTGAAATTTCCGGCATCGTGCAACTTGGGAGGGACAAGCTCAAGGCGTGCGATAGCCTTCCTCAACAGGCTTGCCGACGCCGAACAGGTCGCGTGGGACGAGGTTGCGGCAGGCGGTTGACAGGCGTCGCAGCAAAGCGGCGCAAAGTGTCAATGAAGCGACTACCCTTGCGTGTTACGATTCACACAATGGCCTGCGTTCGGGCTGCGTCCTGTCCCATGGAGGGGCGGAGCCCCGCAGGCGCCGGACATGAGGTCCTGCCGATGACCCGCCTTCGCCTGGCCTGCCTCGCCGCCGTCATGACGCTGTTCTCGGCGGGCAGCGCCCTGGCCCAGACCGCCGCCGCTCCTCCCGCCGCCTCCGCGAAGCCAGCCGCTCCCCGGCTCGAGCCGAAGGCGATCGAGATCCTGAAGGCCGCCAGCGACACGCTCCGGCAGGCCAAGACCGTGTCCTTCACGGCCATCGCGACCTACGAGAAAAGCGCCGCCAACGGGCAGCCGCTCTATTACAGCTCGGTGCAGGACGTCACCTTGCAGCGGCCCGACAAGCTGCGCGTGATCACGCGCGGCGACGGCACGCCGGACGAGTTCTACTTCGACGGCAAGACCATGATGGCCTATGTCCCGAGCAAGGAACTCGTCGCCGTCGCGGAGGCCCCGGCCACGCTCGACGAGCTCGTCGACCACGCCTTCGAGAAGGCCGCGATCTACTTCCCCTTCTCCGACGTGCTGTCGTCCGACCCCTATGCCGAACTGTCGAAGATGATGAAGTCGGCCTTCTATGTCGGCCGCTCCATCGCCGTGGGCGGCGTCACCACCGACATGGTGGCCGTGGCCGGCCCCGACGTCGCCGCGGAAATCTGGATCGGCGTGGACGATCACCTGCCGCGCCTCGTGAGGGCGGTCTACGCGAATGAGCCGGCCAAGGCCCGCTACCAGACCGAGTATTCGCAATGGAAGCTCGGCCAGGCGGTCGAGCCCGGTCTGTTCGCGTCGCAGAAGGCGGCGTCCGCGCGGCGCATCGAGTTCGCGCCGCCCGGCGGCGGTCCTCCGCCCAAGCCTGCGAAATGATCGACGAGCAACAACCACGCGAGCCGGCGCGCTCGCCCTTGGGGGACGCGATGAAGACGATCTGGACCATGGCCGTCGCGGCCGCCGCGCTCGGCGCGGCCCTTGCTCCTGCGGATGCCTTCATGCGGGGCGGCGCGGGCTTCGGCGGAGGGTTTCGGGGCGGCGGCGATTTCCGCGGCGGCGACTGGTCGCGGACGCCGGGCGGCGGCTTCGCGCATACCAGCGACGCCGGCGGTTTCCAGCACGCCACAGAGGTGGGACCAGACGGGGTCGCCCACCAGAGCGACGCCGGGGGCTTCGCGCATGGCACCGAGGCGAATTCCTACGGCGTGGCGCACCAGAGCGACGCCGGCGGCTATGCGCACGGCACCCAGGTCGGCCCCGACGGCGTGGCCCATGAGAGCGACGCGGGCGGAGCCTGGCACGGCACGGCCGCGAACGCCGACGGCGTGTACCACGGCAGCGACTATGGCGGGTATTATCACAGCACCACGGTGGCCGGCGGCGACGTGGCGCATACGACCGCCTATGGCGACTATTACCACCAGCCGGCGGTGGTCAACAGCTACGGCGGTTGCTACGGCTGCGGGGTCGGAGCCTGGGGCGCCGGCGCCGGCGTCGCCGTGGGAGCCGCCACGGGCGCGGCGGTGGGGGCCGCGGCGGTCGGCGCGGCGGCCAGCGTGGTCACCGTGGACAGGACGGCGCCCGGGGCGTGGGCCATCGGCGCGACAGTGGGCTACCTGCCCGACGGCTGCTCCGAAAGCGTCGTCTACGGACAGCCCTATTATGTCTGCGGCGCCACCTGGATGAAGCCCGCCTACGGCGCCAACGGCGTCTACTACCAGGTCGTCTCGCCGCCCTAGCCTTCGCGTCCGGGCCGCTCGACGAGACCAAGACCGACGCGACGGGAGGGGACCATGCGCATTGGGACAGCCTTGCTGGCGATCGCCTGCATCGCCGTATTCTCCACGACTGGCGTGCAGGCCAAGTCTGGATCCGGCGACGGGGGCGGGAACGCCGGCGGCCGGGGACAGCCGGCCCAGTCGAGCCCGCAGTCCGGCAGCAAGCCAGGCAAGCCGTCCGGTAGCCAGGCCAAGCCTGTGTCGCCCTGCAAGACCGGCCAGAAGAGCACCGCGGCCAGTCCCTGCCGCTGAAGGCGCAGGGACCGGACGCCTCCTCGCCGCCTGCAGCCGCCGCGCCCGCCGCGGCGGCCGAGATCGGCGTGGGGTGCCTCGTCCCTCCGTGACGTGACGAGGTAGCGCGGCGTCCCGCGACAATCATGCCGGCGCGCGTCATAACCGCGTCACGGCGGGCTCCCCATATCGGGCTGACTTCGCTTTGGCAGCCTGGAGCAACCGCCATGTCGTCGGCCCTTGCCGTCCGCCTGCGCCTCGCCGGCGCGGCCTTCTTTCTCGGTGGCGGCGCGTGCCTCGCCGCCGACGCGGTCTACCCGCTCGACCGCGCGACCATCCTCGTGAACGCGCCCTTCGACTTCAAGGTGGAGTTCGACGCGGTCTATGCGCCCGCACAGGTCTCGGTCACGATCGACGGTGAGGATTATCGAACCGTCCTGGGGGGAGAAGCGACCTTCGTCCCGCGCGAGGCGGACGTGGACGCCTCCGCCCTCCTGCTCCGCAAGGCCAGGATCACGAAGCCGGGCCGCCACGTGGTCGAGGCCAAGGCAGGCGGCAGGACGACGAGCGTGGCCTGGGATGTCTACGACACCGCCGCCAAGCCGCGCGCCAAGAACATCATCTTCCTGCTCGGCGACGGCATGTCCGTGGCGCACCGCACGGGCGCGCGGATCATGTCCAGGGGCATGACGGAGGGCAAGGCCAATGGCCGCCTTGCCATGGACGACATGCCGTTCATGGCCTTCGTCGGCACGTCCTCGACCGACTCTGTCGCGGTGGACAGCGCCAACTCGATGTCGGCCTACATGACCGGCCACAAGACGGCGATCAACGCGATGGGCGTCTATGCCGACCGGACCAGGGACACGCTGGACGACCCGCGCGTCGAGACCATCGCCGAGGCGCTCAGGCGGACGACCCGCAAGTCCATCGGCATCGTCACGGGCTCCGAGGTCGAGGACGCCACGCCCGCGGCCGTCGTCGCGCATACGCGCCGGCGCAGCGACAAGGCCGAGATCGTCGGCATGCTCTTCGACGCGAAGCCCGACGTGCTGCTGGGCGGCGGCTCGGCCTATTTCCGGCCCAAGGGCGCGCCGGGCTCGAAGCGCAAGGACGACAAGGATTATGGGAAGCTCTTCGAGGACGCAGGCTACGCCCTCGTCACGGACAAGCAGGGCCTCGCGGCTGCGCGAGCAGCCAACCAGGAGCGTCTCCTCGGGCTCTTCCACAGCGGCAACATGGACGTGACGCTCGACAGGCAGTTCCTGCACAAGGGCAGCGTGGCGAAGTTTCCCAACCAGCCGGGCCTCGTGGAGATGACCCAGGTCGCCCTCGAGCGCCTGTCGCGCAACCCTGACGGCTTCTTTCTCATGGTCGAAGGCAACGCCATCGACAAGATGAGCCACCCGCTGGACTGGGAGCGGGCCCTGTTCGAAACCATCGAGTTCGACAAGGCCGTCGGCCTCGCGCTCGACTTCGCCAGGACCCATCCCGACACGCTCGTCGTCGCCACCGCGGACCACACGCACGGCGTGTCGCTGATCGGCACCGTGGACGACGAGAAGCCCGGCCCCGAGATGCGCGACAAGGTCGGCGTTCATGTCGGCGCCGGCTTTCCCAATTACGAGGACCGCGACGGGGACGGTTATCCCGACCGCGTCGACGTCTCGCGCCGGCTCGCCATGTTCGCCAACAACTTCCCCGACTATTACGAAACGTTCCGTCCCAAGCTGGACGGGCCCTTCGTGCCGGCGGTCGAGAACGAGAAGAAGCAGGCCGTGGCGAACGAGGCCTACAAGACGGTCCCTGGCGCGATGTTCAGGGAAGGCAACCTGCCGCACGGCGAGGACGCCGGCGTGCACGCCGTCGACGACGTGGTCCTGCAGGCCTCCGGCCCCGGCGCGGAGCAGTTCCGGGGCTACATGGAGCAGAGCGACGTCTATCGCGTGCTTGCGGATGTCTTCGCCCTGGGTGCGGCCGGCAAGGCGGCACCCTGAGCCGAGGGCTCAGAGGCCGCCCGAGCGGCCCCGCAGGACCAGGAGAAGGCCGAGGAACACGATCGCGGCCGCGGCGGCGCCGAGCGCGCAGGCCCACCAGAAGCCGCTGTCATCCTCGGTGAAGGGCAGGCCCTTGGTGTTCATGCCGAAGATGCCGGTGACGAGGGTGGCCGGGAGGAAGACCGCGGTCAGCATCGACAGGATGTAGAGCTGCCGGTTGGTCTCCGCGGCCATGTGGGCGGCCACCTCGTCCTGCAGCAGGCGGGCGCGCTCCTGCGAGGCGTGGATCTCCTGGTGGATCGATTCGAGTCGTTGCGCGATCCGGCCCGCGGCGTCGCGCACGTCCTGCGGCAAGCGCAGGGCCGGGGCCAGCTCGACGCGCCGGAACAGGCCGAGAAGGCGCGAGAGCTGCCTGTTGAGCCGGACCGCCCGCCGGCGGATGGCGCCGATCCCGTCATGCGCGTCGCGGTCGTGGCCCTCGAGGATCTTGTCCTCGATCGCATCGACGGCATGGCCGAGATCGGTCGCGGCCGAGGCCACGACGTCCGCCTCCCGGTCGACGATGGTTTCGAGGAGGTCGAGGGCGCTTTCGGCGCGCCGGCCGCCCAGCAGGGCGGCCCGGGTCGCCTCGATGGAGCGCAGCGAGTGGCGGCGCGCCGTGACGAGGAGTTGCGGCTTCAGGGCGAAACGCAGCTGGGTCATGTCCTCCGTGGCCTGCGCGAAATCGAGCCGCAGGTCGACGAAGACGCCGGAGAGGGTGTCGTCCTCGATGTCGATGCGGTCGTGCGCCTCGGGCGAGACGAGCACCTCCTTGGCCTCGTGGGGAAGGTCCGGCAGGGCCGCGATCCAGTCGCGGCCCCGCTTGTCCACGATGTTGACGTGCACCCACCAGAAGGCGACGCCCGGCGCGCCGAAATCCGGCATGGCCGTGAGGGGCAGGTCCGCCGGCCGCCCGTCCTCGTCGAACGAGACGGCGAACACGATGCCGGGCCGGCTGTGTTCGTCAGCGAGTGGAAGGGGCTTCGCGCGCATGGAAGGGCCCGCACCGCCCGACGCGGCGCGGGCCCGGCTCCGTCAGTTCAGCGCATTGCCGGGAACGATGAGCGGCGTGAAGCCGAACACGCCGGGGCTGTCTGGATCCACGGTCACGCGCACGGCGTGGATCTGCGTCTCGCCCATGACCTGCAGGCGCAGGACGTTGGGGATCGGCTTGCGCGACGTGTCCAGGAAGTTCGTCACCTCGAAGCGGTGGTTGTCGCCGTGGATGACGAGCACGGGCCTGCCGAACGCCTTGGCGCCGCGCTCGACGGCCTTGATCGTGTTGACGAAGGCCGAGGCGCGCGGCACCTCCGGCTCATTCTGCTTGATGTCCTGCACGTCGGCCTGCCAGGCCAGCACCACGGCGCGCGCGCCGCTTTCGGCCGCCTTCCTGAAGGTCGCGTCGATCCACGCGACGTTGGCGGGATCGCGGTCGAAGAACTCCATCGCGGTCTTGGGGTCGCCGGGCTCGAAGTTGTTGTTGGAGCCGGGCACGTGGACCGTCGCGAAGACGACGCCGTTCTTCTCCCATCGGGCGTTCTCGATGTAGGTGCCGAACTTGTCGGCCATCACGAGGCCCTCGCTTTCCACGGGCATCGGGCTCTTGCCGAGCGACTGGCCGGGATGGGCGAAGAACATCTGGCGCACCTTGGCGAGGCGCTCCAGCGGCTGGAACCTGCCGGCCTTCTCGCGATGGCAGTCGGTCCACTCATTGTCGCCGATCGTGTAGACGAGCGGCTGCTCGAAGGTGGCGAACTGGTCAAACACCTTCTTGAAGGTCTCGTCCGTGCAGGGCGTGGAACCGGACTTGATGTCCCCGACATGGACCGAGAAGGACGGCTTCGTCTGGTTGATCAGCGCGATCAGGCGGTCGAACTTCTCGTAGTCGTCGGGCAGCTTGTAGGGCATGTCGCCGAGCGCGACGAACTCGAACGTCTTCGACGCCGTCTGCGCCTGCGCTGCGCCTGCCGCGGCGAGCGCCAGGCCGGCGACCAGAAGGGTACGGAACATGGTGGTCTCCTGTGCTGGAGACCAAGCCCCTAGGACCGTTCGATGACACTCCCATGACCTCTGTCACAACTGCATCGGGCCGCTGGATTGTGACAGGCGCCGTCGGCATGGTCGGGCGTCCATCGCGAGGCGATCATGAACGAGAAGACGCTGAGGAAATTCCATCGATTGCGCGAGGCGCATGCCGAGGCGGCGAGGGCCCGCAAGGAGGCCGCCAAGAAGCGCAGGGCGATCAAGGGGCTGGGCGGTCCCGCCGGAGACATCGCCGCTCTCGCCTCCGACATTGGTTCCGAGGCCGTGAAGGCGGAACTGACCTCCTTGCGGGCCGAGCGGAAGGCGCTCAAGCAGCTCCACGCCTACGCGACCAAGGCCGCGCGCGCCGACCCTGCGTGAGCGGGGCAGGCCGAGCCGGCCGGCTGTCTGGCCACACAACCCGGGCACCACCCGCGCGCCCTATTGTCCGAAGTCGACGACCTCGTTGTTGAGGGGCAGCGCGTCGGCCTTCGGCCCGGCGTTCCAGGAGGGGTCGACCTTGACGGGCTTGCCGTGCATGGCGCCTTCGTCGTCGAGATCGGCCCGTCCCTGCCCGGCGAACCTGTCGAACACGTAGGGCAGGCCCTGCGATCCCAGGGGCGACGGCCCGTTCATGACGTGGAAGTGGAGATGGGGGGCGTCGGAGTTCCCGGTGTTCCCGAGCAGCCCCAATACCTGACCCGTCGCGACACGCTGGCCGGGCTTCACCGTCACAGACCCGGTCTTGAGATGGGCGTAGAGCGCATAATTGCCCTTGCCCATGTCGACGACGACATGGTTGCCGGCGGCGTTGTCGGTCGTCACCCCCGCGGGGGTCTTGCCGGGAACGCCTTCCGGCATGTCGTCGACGATGCCGACGACCTTGCCCGGGGCGGCGGCGTGAACCGGCACGCCATAGTACCGGTAGCTCTCCAGCTTGTCCTCCGGCCCCTCGAAGAACGCGCCGTTGCTCCCGATCTGGACGAAGTCGATGGCGAAGCGCTCCGGCACCTCGACCTTCCCGTTGAAGGCCATGGCCGCCCCGCGATGGGAGGTGACGCTGTCGCAGCAGCCATTCCCGACCACCCACCCTGCTCCCCGCAGCGGCGCAGCGAGGCGGATCGCCGGCCGCCGGTCCACCGGCATGGCGGAGGTCGTGAAGGTGATCTTCTCGGGAATGGCGATTGCCGGCTCGAGCGGCCTGCCCTTGTGGGGGTCGGTCCCGGGCGCCTTCATCTTCCGGGTGGTGGACAGGCGATGGGCGAGCGCACGGGGCGGGGCCTTGCCGGCGGGCAACCCCACGTCGACGAAGAAGAGGCCCGACTCCGCCGGCGCGAAGTTCGACGCGGGGTCGCGGCCGTTCAGGCGGAACATGGCCTTGAATCGGTCGCCCGACCAGCTCGCGAGCTCCTCGCCCGAGGCCGCGTCGAGGACCGAGAGCGTGTCGACCTCCACGACCAGGCTGGTCATGTTCACGATCGAGAGCTCGTAGGCGAGGTGCGTCAGGCCGTCCGCGCCCTTGAAAGGCCGGGGCGGAAAGATCGGCGAGACGGCGAGCGTGGTGAAGATCGGCTTGGCTGCTGGGGCCTCGGCGAGGGCAGGGGCGGACAGCGTCGCCGCGGCGCAGGCCAGGAGTGTCACGAGGGGGCGGAAGGTCATGCGGGTCTCCGTTTGCCGATCCTAGCGGCGGGAGTCCCGCAAAGCTACGGGCCGGCTATGCGCCCCGGCGCGGGAAGCCGCGCCATCCGCGGCCCTCGCCGAGGAGGCAGGTTCGCCGCGGCGGCGCGCCGCCGTCCCGGTTGAATTCCCGGCCGGGATGGAGACGATGAAGGCTGACGACGTGCATCCAGGGGATTCCGTGTCGACAAGCCAGCCTCGGTCCCGGCGCAGGCAGCCGCTCCATTCGGTGATCTTCGATGCTCTTCGTCGGGATATCCGGTCGGGTCGCTGGGATGTCGGGGCGCTGCTTCCGTCCGAGCAGGAGATCGGCGCGCTGTTCGATGCGAGCCGCATCACCGTGCGGCACGCGCTGCAGCGCCTGGAAGCCGAGGGGCTCGTCCGCAAGCAGCATGGGCGGCGGACCGAGGTCGTGGCCCAGGACCCCTCTCGGCAATCCATCTGGCAGATCAATACCCTCGACGATCTCATCGCCTCGGCCGGCACGACGACCCTGAAGGTGATGGGCTACCGTCGGCGGGCATCGCGGCCGGCGGCCGAGGCGCTGGGCGTCGATCCGGCCGCGAGGCTATGGTGCCTGGAGAGCGTGCTCGAGCGCCAGGCCAGCGCCTATGCCCGGTCGCTGATCTATTTTCCGCCGGGCGTCGGCGACCGCCTCGTGCGGCGCGACTTCGACGACGTCATCGTGTTCCGCGTGCTCGCCAGCCGGCTGGGACTCGTCGTCGCCGACGTGACGATGACCGTGCAGGCGGGCGAGGCGGAGGCGGCCGATGCTCGGCTGCTCGGCTGCCAGCCCGGTAGTCCCATGCTCCTCACGCAGCTCGTCTACCGGACCGCGCCGGGCGCGGCCCCTGTGGAGGTCGCCTTCACGCGCTTCCCGGCGGGAACTTACAGCCTCAGCTACTCCCTCACGGCCCGACCGCCCGCGCCGCCGGCCGCCTGACGGATCGAGACCTCGCCATTCCGCGCGCTTGACAGCGCGGGCGCATGAGCCAAGATGTTATAACAAGTCAGCACAAGCTGCGTCGAAGAGCGACGAGGAAACACCTGGAGAGCTGCCATGCGGGTCGACCTCGCTGGGAAGGTGGCGCTCGTGACGGGGGCGGCGCGCGGCATCGGGCGCGCCATCGCCGAAGCGTTCGTCGAGAACGGCGCCACGGTCGTGTTCAGCGACCGGACCCTGGACGACCTGGACCGGCGACCGGGACACCACGCACTCGCCATCGACGTCGCCGACCGACAGAGCATCATCGCGGGCGTCGAAGCGGCCGTTCATGCGGCAGGCCGCATCGATATCCTGGTCAACAATGCCGGCATCGGCGTCGGCCCGGACCAGCGCAAGCCGGTCGACGAATTCCCGGTCGATGCGTGGGACCAGCTGATCGCGATCGACCTCACCGGCGTGTTCCTCATGAGCCGGGCGGCGGTCCCCCACATGAAGCGCCAGGGCGGCGGGCGCATCATCAACATCGCCTCGGTGCTCGGCCTGGTGCCGATGAGGCTGCAGAGTTCGTATGTCGCGGCCAAGGCGGGGGTCGTGAACCTCACCCGGTCCATGGCTCTCGAACTCGCGCCCCACGGCATCCTCGTCAACGGGATCGCGCCGGGCTCGACGGCGACCGAGGGCTGGGCGAAGTGGATCCACCAGGCCAAGGAGGCGCAGGACGCCCATGCCCGCCTGATGTCCCACATCCCTCTCGCCCGGCCCGCCACCACGCAGGAGATCGCCCACGGCGCCCTGTTCCTCGCCGCGCCCGAGAGTTCCTACGTGACGGGCCACGTGCTGGCGATCGACGGCGGCTGGACCGCCGGCTTCGCCCGGGATTTCTGACGTGGCCCCCGTGGTGCGCGAGCGACGCGCGGGAGCCGGCGGGAGCCTGGCCAACACGCCTCCCTTGCCGGCGGGGCTCGACGCGCCCGCGCTTCTTCGGCTCTACCGGCAGATGCTGCTGCTGCGGCGGTTCGAGCAGGCGGCGCAGGTCGCCTGCCGCAGCGGGGAGACGCCGGGCTTCCTGCATCTCTATATCGGGCAGGAAGCCACGGCCGTGGGGATCTGCGCCCATCTCGACAAGCGCGACTGGGTTACGTCCACCCATCGCGGCCATGGCCACGCCCTCGCCAAGGGCATGAGCCCGAACGTGCTGATGGCGGAACTCTACGGCAAGCGTGACGGCTGCTGCGGCGGGCGCGGCGGCACCATGCACCTCTACGACACGGCGAGCGGCCTGTTCGGGACGAACGGCCTGGTCGGGGGCGGAATTCCCTCCGCCGTCGGCGCGGCGATCGCCGCCCGGCACCGCGGAACGGACGGGATGGCCGTCGCCTTCTTCGGGGACGGCGCATCGAACCACGCCGCGTTCCACGAGGGGCTGAACTTCGCGGGCGCGATGAGGGCGCCCGTGGTGTTCGTCTGCGAGAACAATCTCTACGCGACCGCGACGGCCTTGAAGGCGGTCACCCTCAACCCCGAGATCGCCACGCGCGCCGCCGCCTACGGCATTCCCGGAATCGCCGTGGACGGAAACGACGTCCTGGCCGTTTGGGAGGCCATGCGGGAAGCCTCCGAACGGGCGCGCAGCGGGCAGGGCCCGACCCTGATCGAGAGCAAGACCTACCGCACCGTCGGCCATCACGAGGGCGATCCGGTGGTGGGCATCTACCGCACGCAGGAGGAGATCGACGACTGGGTGAAGCGTTGCCCCGTGACGACCTTCCGGCGGCGCCTGGTGGAGGACTTCGCGGCCGTCACGATGCAGGACGTCGAGGAGGTCGAGGCCGAGATCGAGCGTATCGTCGAGCAGTCGATCGGGTTCGCGCGGCGGTCTCCCGAGCCCGATCCGGCCACGGCCCACCTGCATGTCTACGCCGACCCGCTGAACCCCGCCGAGGCCTTCGCGCCCGCGGCGGAGGGCGCCGGCGAGGTGGAGACCAGCTGGCTCGACGCGGTGCGGGACGGCCTGGCCGAGGAGATGCGCCGCAACCCGGATATCCTCTATTTCGGCGAGGGCACCGGCGAGCGCGGCGGCACGTTCGCCCATACCAAGAACCTCTACCAGGAGTTCGGCCCGGGCCGGATGGTCGACACGCCGATCTCCGAGCTCGGGTTCACGGGCGCGGCGCTCGGTGCCTCCGCGACCGGAGTCCGCTGCGTGGCCGACCTGATGTTCGCGGACTTCCTGTTCGAGGCGGCCGGCCAGATCGTGCTGCAGGCCGCCAAGCTGCGCTACATGTCGAACGGGCAGATGGCGGCGCCGCTGGTGATCCGCGTGGGATCGGGCGCCGTGCGCTCGGCGGGGCCGCATCATTCGGGCACTTACCATCCGGTCTGGGCTCATGTGCCGGGCCTCGTGGTCTGCGTGCCCTCGACGCCCGCCGACGCCAAGGGACTGATGAAGACGGCGCTGCGCGCCGGCGACCCCGTGCTGATGCTGGAGACGAAGGCCCTCTTCGCCTCGAAGGGTCCCGTGCCGGAGGGCGAGCATCTCGTTCCGTTCGGCGTCGCCAGGATCGCCAGGGAGGGGGACGACCTGACCATCGCCGCGGCGGGGCAGCTCGTGCATCGCGCGCTGGAGGCCGCTGAGGCCCTTGCAAGCGAGGGCATCTCCTGCGAGGTCATCGACCTGCGCACCATCCAGCCGCTGGACGTCGGCGCCGTGGCGGCGAGCGTCCGCAAGACGCATCGGCTGCTCGTGGTGGACGAGGCCTACGCCATGTTCGGCGTGGGGGCCGAGCTGGGGCAGGCCATGCACGAACTCGCGTTCGACGACCTCGATGCGCCGGTGGCGCGGCTTCACACCCGGCCGATGCCGCATCCCTTCGCCCCGGCGCTCGAGCGCGCCATGCTGGTCGATACGCAGGCGATCGTCGAGGCGGCGCGCGCGCTTGTCGACGGGGTCGCGCGTCCCATCGAGCGCCTGACGGCTGGCGGCGTTGACAGGCGCGCCCCGCCGGCGCGGCCGGCCGCGCCCCGGGCGACCGCCACGCCCGCGCCCAATCCGCCGACCACCGGGCAGGGCCGGGCCGCGACCGAGCCGAGCGTCGCCGGCTCGCCCATCCGGATGCCCTTCGGCGACCTCACGGTCAGCGAAGGGCGTCTCGTGCGCTGGCTCAAGCAGGCTGGCGACGGGGTCGCCGAAAAGGAGGTCGTCGCCGAGATCGAGACAGACAAGGCGCTCGTGGAAATCGAGTCCCCGGCGAGCGGCGTCCTGGCCGAGATCCTCCATGCGGCGGGCTCCACCGTGAAGATGGGCGAGATCATCGCGGTGGTGGGAGAAGGCTGAGGGACATCGCATGGAGCGAGCTCGTGCAGGGCGAGGCCAGCCGGCAGGAGACGGACCTGCCGATCCGCCTGCGCGTCGTCGAGCGCGGAGCCGCCCGTGAGCTACACGTTCCAGTTCGGGCAGGTGCTGGACTACTGGCCGCAGTTCCTGCAGGGGGCGTGGCTGACGGTGCGGCTCTCCGCGCTCGCGATGATGATCGGCCTCGCCGTCGGCGTCGCCTGCGCGCTGGCCCGCAGCTACGCGGGTCCGGCTCTGTCCTGGGCCGCCGCCTGCTATGTCGAGTTCATCCGCAACACGCCGTTCCTGATCCAGCTCTACTTCGTCTTCTTCGCCCTGCCCAATTTCGGCCTGCGGCTCGCGCCCAACAACGCCGCGCTGCTGGCGATGAGCATCAATCTCGGGGCATACTCGACGGAGATCGTGCGGGCGGGCCTGGCCTCCGTGCCCGTGGGGCAGATCGAGGCCGGCCGGTCGCTGGGGCTGACGCGGCTCCAGATCATCCGGTTCATCATCCTCCTGCCGGCGATCAGGGCCGTCTATCCCGCTCTGTGCAGCCAGTTCATTCTCACCCTGCTCGGCTCGTCGATCGTCTCGGCCATCGCCGCGGAGGAGCTGACGGCTTTCGCCAACACCCTGAACGCGCAGACTTTCCGCAGCTTCGAGATCTATCTCGTGGTGACGGCGCTCTACATCGCGATGGCGTTCGGCTTCCGCGGCGTCTTCGCGGGCGTGCACCAGCTCGTCTTCTCCAGGCGAGGATGAGGCGCGATGCTGCGGGAATTTGGGCCCTCCGAAGTCTGGTTCCTCGTGATGGCTGCGCGCTGGACCGTGGCCCTCTCCCTCACGGCCTTCGTGCTGGGCGGACTGGCGGGGCTGGCGCTCACCGTGGCACGCATCTCGCCCTGGCGCTGGCTGCGCGTCGCGACGTCGGCCTGGATCCAGCTCGTCCAGGCGACGCCCATGCTGATGCTGCTGCTGCTCTTCTATTTCGGCATCAACATGCTCGGCGTGCGCATTGATGCGTGGACGGCGGCGGCCCTCTCCTTCACGATCGGCACAAGCGCCTACCTGGCGGAGATCTGGCGGGGCTGCGTGCAGGCCGTCCCGAAGGAGCAATGGGAAGGGGCCAAGGCGCTCGCGCTCGACTTCCCGCGGACCCTCGTCCTGGTCGTCATTCCGCAGGCCGTCCGCATGGCCCTGCCGCCGACCGTCGGCTACATGGTGCAGGTCGTGAAGGGCACTTCCCTCGCCGCGCTGATCGGGTTCACCGAGCTCGCCAAGGCCGGGACCCAGATGAACACGATCACCTTCCAACCCATCGCGGTGTTCGCCACCGTCTCGGTCATCTACTTCGCGATCTGCTGGCCGCTTTCCATGCTGGCGCGGCATCTCGAAGCGAAACTTCACGTCGGAGGACTGCGAGTCCAGGCTCTCTAGGCGTCCGCTGAGACCGTCGGCCGGACACCGGCCCGACCACGAAGCCTCCCGGCCCGCGGGAGGACCACATCCGGAGGAGACGACCATGCGCATGGCAGTGAGGCGACTTCTGTTCTCCCTCGTACCGCTCCTGGGGCTGGCGCTCGGCGCTGCGCCGGCCGCGGCGCAGACGCCGGACGAGATCATCAAGCGCGGGAAGGTCGTCATCGCGATCGACACCACCGTCCCGCCCTACGGGATGCTGGATGCGAGCAACAATCCCGCCGGCATCGACGTCGACGTCGCCAACGCCATCGGCAAGGCCCTCAAGGTGCCGGTGGAGTTCGTCACCGTGAATTCGCCCGGTCGCATCCCGGCGCTGCTGTCGAACCGCGTCGACATGGTGGTGGCCATCTTCTCCATCACGGCCGAGCGCGCGCTCCAGGTCGCCTTCTCGATCCCCTATGCGGGCCAGTCCGCCGTGCTGATCGCGCCCAAGACGACGGCGATCAAGGGCCCGGACGACCTCAAGAACCTGCGGGTGGGCGTCACCCGCGGCGCGCTGGAGGACGGCGCCCTCAGCGCCATGACCGTGCAGGGCTTGCAGATCCTGCGCTTCGACGACGGCCCCTCGACTGTCCAGGCCCTGCTGTCGGGGCAGATCGACGCCATGGGCGGCGGCGACTACGGCGAGATCTACCTGCGCAAGGGAAGCAAGGGAGAGGAATACGAGCAGAAGTTTCCCCTGCGGGCCGCCCATTTCGGAATCGGCATCCGGCGGGGCAACCCAGAACTCCTGCAATGGCTGAACACCTTCGTCTACTCGATCAAGAACAGCGGCGAGCTCGACGCGATCTCCAAGAAGTGGCGCAACGGCGCGCCGATGATCCCGCTGCCGGTGTTCTGACCGCCGGAGGACCCGTCACCGGCCCGCGCCGCGAGCCCGCCTTGCGGGCCGCCTCGCGCCGGTCACTGGAGCGGCGCAGCCCCGGCCTGGTCCGGCCTTTCGCGGCGGGGCGCGGCGATCCACAAACAAAAAGATCGTTTGATTCGACGGCCGACGGCCTGAATCAAACGATCTCCTGAATGGTGGGCGCGACAGGGATCGAACCTGTGACCCCTACGATGTCAACGTAGTGCTCTCCCGCTGAGCTACGCGCCCTCGGGGCGGCTGGGCCGCCCGGAAGTGACGGGTCGTATACCGGCTGCGATGGGCGATGGCAAGCGCCGTGGAGTGCGCCGGGCAGCCCGCAAGCGCCGCGGTTCAGGCCGCCTTGAGCAGCTTCTGGACCTCGGCCACGAGGTCGCGCAGGTGGAACGGCTTGGAGAGGACCTTGGCGTCCTTCGGGGCCTGAGAATCCGGGTTGAGCGCCACCGCGGCGAAACCGGTGATGAACATCACCTTGATGTCGGGGTCGAGCTCGGTCGCGCGCCGCGCGAGCTCGATGCCGTCCATTTCGGGCATCACGATATCCGTCAGCAGTAGCTCGAACGGCTCCTCCCGCAGCCTGTTATAGGCCGAGAGGCCGTTGTCGTAGGAGGAGACCTGGTATCCCGCATTCTCGAGCGCCTTCACCAGGAAGCGGCGCATGTCGTTGTCGTCCTCGGCCAGGAGGATGCGGCGGGCGGGGGCAGTCTCGGGAATCATTCGTCAACTCCGGCGGTCCAGGCGATGTAACTCTTGTGGCGTAAATAAGCCGTGAAACTGCGACGCCGCCGACGTGGACAGAGCGTCGCGCGAAAGGCACACTGGTCGACCAATCCGTGGAGGTGACGGCCCAAGATGAGCGGCACCATCATCGACGATTTCGAGACCCCGTTCGAGATCGTCGAACCCGACGAGCAGACGACGCCCCTCGTCTTCAACTCGCCGCACTCGGGCCGGGTCTATCCTCGCGCGTTCCTGCAGGCCTCCCGACTGGATCCGCTCACCCTGCGCCGGTCCGAAGACAGTTTCGTGGAGGAACTGTTCTCCGGGGTCACGGGGCTCGGTGCTCCGCTCATGCAGGCTCATTTCCCAAGGGCCTATCTCGATGTCAATCGGGAACCCTACGAGCTCGATCCCCGCATGTTCGACGGGCGCCTTCCGGCCTTCGCCAATACGCGTTCCATGCGGGTGGCGGGCGGGCTCGGCACCATCGCGCGCATCGTCGGCGACGCCCAGGAGATCTATGCCCGACGTCTTCCCGTCGAGGACGCGCTGCTGCGGATCGAGCTTCTCTACAAGCCCTATCACCGCGCCCTGCAGAGGCTCCTGCAGCGCACCCAGCGCAAGTTCGGCATGGCCGTGCTGATCGACTGCCATTCCATGCCCTCCGCGCAGGCGCAGCGGGACGAGGCGGGCCGCTCCGACTTCGTCATCGGCGACCGCTACGGCACCAGCGCGAGCGCCGTCTTCGCCGACGTGATCGACGGCGCGCTGCGCTCGCGCGGCTACACGGTGACCCGCAACAAGCCCTATGCCGGCGGCTACATCACCGAGCACTACGGCAATCCCGTCGCCCATTGCCACGCGCTCCAGCTCGAGGTGAGCCGGTCTCTCTACATGGACGAGCGCCGCTTCGTGCGGTCGGAGGGCTTCGCGCTGGTCGCCCGGGACGTGGTGGGGGTCGCGGCCGAACTGGCCGAAGTGGTGCAGCTTCACCTTGGCGGGGGACGGCTCGCGGCCGAATAAAGGTCCATCGCGCATCGCCACGCAGAGAATGCATGGCTTTCCGGCCAGAGCCATGGCCCATGCCGCAGAGGGCCGGCTCCAAAGAAAGAGGCCGCCGGCTTTCGCCAGCGGCCCAAGTCTAGGGAGGAAACGCCCAAGGAGGGCTGCGCCGACATGCAAGGCACGTCGAGGCGCAAGAGAACTATGACATTGCACTGCACAAAAGGCAAGGATCGCTGACGTATCGGAGCCGGGTCCCGGCGGGCACATAACTCCTTGCAAACGCTGACGGAATAAATCATCCCGCTGCAGCTATGCAAATTCGGTATTGCTGCAGTGCCGCATGATCAAACGGTCAGCTTTCCGGCGAGGCTTCGGAAAGGCCGTCCCACCGGTCACGTTGCCATCGTCATCCGCCTCGCCTATAGCGCTGGGAGGCCTGGGGGAACGGGACATGTCCGCTGTCGACTTCGCTGCCTTCGTGGACGATCTCGCGACCGTCTCCGGTACGGCCATCCTGCCTTTCTTCCGGACGTCCATCGCGGCCGCGGACAAGAACAAGGGCGGCGTCTTCGATCCCGTGACCGAGGCGGACCGCGCCGGCGAGGCGGCGATGCGCCAGATGATCAAGCGCGTCTTTCCCTCCCACGGCATCGAGGGCGAGGAATACGGCGACGAGGGCGGCGAGCGGGAATTCGTGTGGGTGCTTGACCCGATCGACGGCACCAAGGCCTTCATCGCCGGCCTGCCCATGTGGGGCACCCTGATCGGCCTGAAGCGCAACGGGGTGCCCTGCTACGGCATGATGCACCAGCCCTTCACGAAGGAGCGCTTCTTCGGCGACGGAGGCAGCGCGTCGTGGCGCGGTCCGGGCGGGGAGCGCCACCTGCGGACCCGCCGCTGCGACGACCTCGCCTCCGCCACGCTCTCGGCCACGACGCCCCGCATGTTCGAAGGCGCCGCGCTGGACGGCTTCCTGCGCGTGGAGAACTCCGTGCGCCTCACCCGCTTCGGGTGCGACTGCTACGCCTACTGCATGCTCGCGGCCGGCCAGATCGACCTGGTGATCGAGGCCGGGCTGAAGCCCTACGACATCGTGGCGCTGGTCCCGATCATCGAGGGGGCCGGTGGAATCGTCACGGACTGGCAGGGACGGCCGCCGACGGCGGGCGGCGCGGTCATCGCGGCCGGCGACAAGCGCTTGCATCAGGCCGCTCTGGCCTTGCTCAACGGCTGACGGCGCGGGGCGGCCGCCGGCTCAGGCGGCTTCCCCCTGCTCCTCCTCGGCGGTTTCGTCATCCGGCGCTGCGGCCATGCTCGCCGGCGTGCCGGGAATGAACGCATCGAACGCCGCCCAAAACTGTTCGCGGATCTCGTCGCGCTCCATCATGATCTCGTGCAGCGCCCCGGTGAGGATCAGCGCGCGTCCGGCCTTGAGCCGCGCCGCGAAGCGTTCCGCGGTCGCGGTGTCGGTGATCGCGTCGGCCGTCCCCGCGATGCAGAGCACCGGGGTCTCGATGGTGAGCGGAAAGTTGGGATCGTCGAAGGGCGCCATGGCGCGGAAGGCGGCGTGGACCCACCCGACGGTGGGATCGCCCAGGCCGATCGACGGCATCGCGGCGACGAGGTCGGCCGCCCGGGCATAGCGCACGGGATCGGACGTCACGGGGTTGCCGGCGAAGGGCTTCGTCGTCACGGCGGTCTCGCCGCCGCCGGGAATGAAATTGCCGCCGAAGCCCAGTACGTCCAGCGACGCGGCCAGCACCCGCGCGCCCAGGGGATGGTGGACGAGCGCGATGCGGCACATGGGCGCCGTGGTCACCACACGCTCGAAGGGGCCCTGCCGGCCGGACAAGGCGCGCAGCAGGATGGCGCCGCCCATGGAATGGGCCAACCCGAAATGAGGGCGGGGGC
Source organism: Alsobacter sp. (assembly GCA_046349155.1). Classification (GTDB taxonomy): domain Bacteria; phylum Pseudomonadota; class Alphaproteobacteria; order Rhizobiales; family Beijerinckiaceae; genus Alsobacter. The sequence continues at coordinate 449,063 of JAXMCW010000001.1, forward strand.
AGGAGGGCAGGAGCTTCGTCGTGACGGCCTCGAGATCGTCCGCATAGTCCTGAAAGTCGTCGACGTGGCCCTTGCGGGGATTGGCCAACGGCCTGTCCGACCCGCCTTGCCCACGCCAGTCGAATGTCAGCACCACGAAGCCGCGGCGGCGCAGGTCGGTGATCACCTCGAAATATTTCTCGATGAACTCCGAGCGGCCGTGCATGAGGCAGACCGTGCCGCGGCAGCGCCGGGTGGTCTGCCGCCAGCGCGCATAGCGCAGTTGCATGCCCCCGGAGCTCTCGACCATGCCGATGCTAGGGTTGCTGGGGACCGGCACGTCCGGTGTCGAGGCGAGTTCCAAGGCGATCTCCGGGCGATTCAGCGACTATCCTAGAGGTCTTTGCGCTCCGGTCGAAGCCGCGATTGCGCCGGACCCTGCAGGGCGGGCCGGGATGGCCGGGGCCGCCCCCATGGACGTGTGAGCCTAGCGCTCGCTCGTCTGCATTCCGATGACCGGCCGGGCCGGGGGCGGTGAGGGCAGCGGCCGCAGGCCGGCCACTTCCCCCGTGGCCACATCGAGCACGGCCCGCCAGCGGCGGCCGTTGCGCTCGGTGACGTCGGCCAGCCAGACGCCCCCGCGCCGCCTCAGGTCGGCCACGCCCACATAGCCCTGGCGTGCGAGGATCGCCTCGGCCTTCTGGGGGGTCGTCACGTCATCGGCCTTGTCGTCGGTAAGCCCCGCGTCGCCCGCGCGCGCAGCGCCCACCGCAAGTCCCACCCCGACCACGAGCACGGCGGCGGCGAGCCTGAGCGAGGACAGCAAGGGCGAGGGGGCATGCGGCATCGGCAAGGTCCAGCAGGGACGACGCCGCTTCAATGCGCCCCTCCAGATGAACGGGACCGGAGCGGCCCATTCATCACCCGTTCATGCCTTCGGGACGGGAAACCGGCCCTCTTGAAAGCCGCAAACGTGCTGCCCACATCGGGGTCAGCGCAGGCCGCAACGGGTGCGCGACATCGCAGGGCCCGGCCTCGAAGGCGGGTCCGACCTATCGCTTCTGATGGAGGATAACCATGCGTCAGTACGACCTTTCGCCCCTTTACCGCTCCACGATCGGCTTCGATCGCCTGTTCTCGATGCTCGACCAGGTGAGCGGTCCCGACGGGGCCAATTCCTACCCGCCCTACAACATCGAGCGGACCGGCGACAACGCCTACCGCATCTCCGTCGCCGTCGCCGGCTTCAATGACCGCGACATCGCCATCGAGGTGAAGGAGAACGTCCTCTCCGTGCGCGGCGAGAAGAAGGCCGCCGAGGAGCGCAAGAGCGACGTCCTGTACCAGGGCATCGCCGCGCGAACCTTCGAGCGCCGCTTCCAGCTTGCGGACTATGTCCAGGTGACCGGCGCGACGCTGGAGAACGGCCTGCTCCACATCGACCTGGTGCGGGAGATCCCCGAGGCCAAGAAGGCGCGCCAGATCCCGATCACCACGGGTGGCAAAGCGGTCCTCGAGGCCAAGGCCGACGAGTCCCCGAAGGCCGCGTAAGGCTCTCGGCAACTCCGACACGAAGGGCGCCGCAAGGCGCCCTTTTTCGTTGCGGCCTCCCGGCGAGTCGTCCGAGACGCGCGCATGCTCCGCCGGCCGTGACGAGGCCGCTGCATCGACGCCCTGCGTGCTTAGACCAGCGTCTCGCCGAAAACCGTGATCAGCCGCTTCCAGTGCCGCTCGGCGCCGGCTTCGTCGTAGACGCCGTGGTCAGGCACGCACCAGCCGTGGCTCTTGCCGACGTAGTTCTCGACGAGGTGGTCCACCTCCGCCTCGCGCAGGGCCTGCGCCAGGCGCGCGGACTGCTCGGGCGGGAAGCTGTTGTCGACGCCCGCCACGCCGACGTAGACGCGCGCCCTGATCTGCGTCGCGAGGCGGTGCGGGCTGTCCGGTGCGTCGCTGGCGAGGCCGCCGCCATGGAAGCTCGCCGCCGCCGCCACCTTGTCGGGATAGGTCCCCGCCGCCGTCAGCGCCCGGCCGCCCCCCATGCAATAGCCCACGACGCCGACCGGGCCCTCCGCGCCCACGGCCGAAAGGGCGTCGAGGAACGCGCCGGTGTCGCGCGCTGTCATGGCCTGCGTCGTTCCCTGGATCAGGCCCATCAGCGCCTTGCGGCTCTCCTCGTGGCCGAAGGAGGTCTTCGCGTCGAAGGGCCCGTAGGGCGCCTGGCGGTAGAACAGGTCGGGCACGAGGACGGCGTAGCCCTCGCCTGCGAGACGCCCGGCCATCGCGGTGAGCGCCGGGCGCGGGCCGAACGCGTCCATGTAGAGGATTACCCCGCGCCGTCCCTTCGCCCCGGTCTCCGGCGTCACGAGCGTGGCGGCGCAGGTTCCGTCCTGCGTGGCGATCTTGAGCGACTTTTGCATGCGGCTCTCCATGGTCCTGCCGGGGTCCAGCGGAACATGGCGCAGCCGCGGCCCGTCGGGAAGCCGGGCCGGCGTCACGTCGGCTTGCGCAGGCCGGTCGTGGGACCGGCCCGGCTCAGTTCTTGGCGAAGTTGGCCACCGGGAGCGGCCGCACCGCGGGCCCGGTGAAACGGTCGGCGTGAAGGTCGCCGGCCGGCGCGTTGCCGAAGCCCTGGGCGATCGCGGTCGAGGGCTTGGCCGTGAGGCCGGCGATCGGGCGCTCCGCCACCCGCGTGCGGGCCGTGCTCACCGTGGGGGCGAGCGCGTGGGAGGGCGCCAGCGAGGCCGAGGCGAACAGGGCGTTGAGGCCGTCCTTGTCGAACGTGCCTGTCGTGAGCTTGGCGTCGATCGACTCGGCAGGCGGGGCGACCGTCGTCTTGAGCGGCACCGCCGAGGGCCGGGCGTGGGGAACGGGCGCGGCGGCATAGGCCAGGACGGCGCTGGGCGGCGTCACCACGGCCGTTCCCGCGAGAACAGGCGGGAGGGACGGCTCGATGGTGGCTGGAACGACAGGCGACGTGGACGCCACCTGCACCTGCCGCGCACGCGGCAGGGGGACCGTGGCGAAGATGGCTGAAATGTCCGAGGGACGGGCGAGCGGCAGCGGGACGTTGGCGACGACCTTGGCGTCCGGCTCGGGCGAAACCTGGCCGGCGGGGCCCTGCTGCCACGCCATGGCGGGGCCGCCCGGGGCCTGCAGCGAGGCGAGCGCGACGGGACGGGGAGCGGGAATCGGCACGTCCGCGACCTGCGGGCCGGCGGCGGGCACGGGAGCGGGTGACGCGGGGGCAGGCGCGGGCTCCTGGGCCGCGGCCGCGGCGGTCGCCGGCGGCGACGCTTCCGGCTCGGGCGTGGGCCGGATCACCTGCTGCTCGAAGCTCTTGGGCGGCCGCGCCGGGGCGGCGGCGGCGTCGCTCGTGTCGCGCACGATGCGCGAGCCGTCATCCGCGGCGGAGGCCGGGGCATAGGCCGCGATCTTCGTGCGGCCGGCGCCCTTGGCCTGCTTGCCGCCGCGCTGACTCGCCACGAAGGCGGCGTCCTCGTCGTCGCCCCCGCCGAACAGGGCCGCGAAGAAGCTCTTGCCCTTGCGGTTGGAGAAGAAGCCCGGCCCGTCCTCGTCGCCGGCCGACGCGTAGGCCGAGACGCTGCCGCCATTGGCCTGGATCTCGGCGGCGGCGACGTCATAGCCCGGCATGGGCTTGCCGTCGGTGGGGATGAAGACCGTCTTGCCGTCGGGGAAGACGCGGGCGAGCTGGTCACGCGTCATGCGCGGCCACATGCGGACGCTTCCGGCGTCGAGATGCACGAAGGGGTTGTAAGCCGTGGGGTAATAGCCAACGCCGCCGCGCTGCAGCCGCAGGCCCACCTCGCGCACCTTCGCCATTGACGCGTCGGGCAGGAAGAAGTCCATGGCCTTTCCCAGCATGTGCTGGGAATGCTTGGCCACGGCGCGCGAGCGGTGGCGCAGCATGGCGTTGGTCTCGGGCGCGCGGTAGGCGGACACGATGTTGACCGCCTCGCTGGAGCCGACCTCCTTGCGCACCTCCCAGACGATGTCGAAGAGCCGGGGATCCATGTTGATCGGCTCGTCGCGCCGCCAGTCGCGCAGGATCCAGTTGAGCTTCTCCAGGCCATCGCGGTCGAACTGGCCGTACCGCTTGTAGGTGATGGAGGCGCTTTCCTTGGTATGCGTGTGATAGATCTCCAGCGTCCGGGTCTCGCCCGTGGCGATGGCGGTCTGGAGCGGGGCCGTGGTCAGGGCCACGACGCCGATCGAGGCGGCCCCGCAGCTGAGGCCGCGAAGGGCGCGCCGCGAGAGAGGGCGCTTCGCCAAGGAGGATCGGAGCGAGAAGATACGCGACAAGACTCAGCTCGTTCGTTGCAGCTTGGACACGACGCACGGCCTCTGCCGCGCATTTAAGCTCAACGAAACGTTGCCGAAAACAGTTAATGGCACGTTAGTCCCCCTTCCGCGCCGTTGCGCTGGTCGCGCACTGCTCTGCCCCACGGTCCCGGCTAGTCCCGAAAGGTGGCGAAAAAGGGATGGCTGCGGCCGATCCTTGGCGGTCCGTAACAGTGCGGACAGGTCCGCGCAATCCGTACACGCCATCTGGGTGGATTGAACCTGCCCAATGTCAAGCGCGAGAGGGAGGGGCACGGGACGCCGTGGCGGCCCTGCCGGCTCGAGGCTCGGCCCGACCCCGAGGCCGCGCCGCGCTCAGGGCGTGGCCGAGGCCTTCAGCGTGGCGTAGCGCAGCCCGTTGGGATTGATGCCGAGGGCGGTCTTCACGCGCCCGTCGTAGCCATAGAGGTCGTCGAGCCGCTGCAGGCGGCCGTTCTCGTCCACCCGGAGCGTGAAATAGGTGAGATGGATCGGAAGGGGCTGCTTCAGCCGGATCGTCCGCTCGCCCTTGCCCACCATGCGCCGCAGGCGCTGCTCGTCATAGCCGTCGCCTCCCAGCACCACCTCGCCGAAGCGGAACGGCTGGTCGACGCGCACGCAGCCATGGCTGAAGGCCCGCCTGTCGCGCGCGAAGAGGGCGCGGGAGGGCGTGTCGTGCAGGTAAACGGAGTGCTGGTTGGGGAACAAAAACTTGATGAAGCCCAGCGCGTTGCGCTCGCCCGGGGGCTGGCGCACCGCGATGCTGTTGCCGCGCTGGATCACCTCGTAGCCGTGCGCGGTCGCGTAGGTCGGGTCCTGCGCGAGCTTCGGCAGGATCTCCTTCTTCAGGATCGACGGCGGAATATTCCAGTAGGGGTTGACCACCACGAACTGGACCGCGTTGGAGAAGAGCGGCGTGGGCGTCTCGGGCTTGCCGACCACGACGCGGGTCTGGTGGATCACCTTGCGGTCGTCGAACACGCGCAAGGTGAATTCCGGCAGATTCACCTCGACATGGCGCTCGCCGAGGTCCTGCGGCAGCCAGCGCCAGCGCTCCATGTTGGCGACGATGTCGGCGGCGGAGACGCCGCGCGCGGTACGCCCGTCCAGCGCGCCGCCCATGCCGCGGTCGAGCCGGCCCGTGGGACGCAGTCCCTGCGAGCGCTGCCAGTCCGCGAGCGCGACGGAGAGCCGCTCGTCGAAGACCTCGTCGGGCGAGGCCGGCAGGCCCAGGCGGGCGCGCAGCGCAGGCACGCGGGGGTCGCTCATGCCTGGCTTGAGAGGCTTGCCCTCGCCGATCAGGGGGCGCGCCTGCAAAGCGCCCGTCGTCTCGCGCAATTCGGCGAGCTTGTCCCGCAGGGCTTTGTAGCCGGCATGCTGCGGTTGGTAGGCGGCCAGCGTCGCCGCGCCGTCCTCGCTGGCGGCGAGACGGCCGAGCACCTCGCCCGGCGTGGGGAGGGAGAGGTCCGGCGTGATCAGGCTGGACAGACGCGCCGGCACGATGCGGCCGCCGCGCGCGTCGCGCGCATAGGCAAAGGCGGCGGAGGCGAGAAGCCACTCGGCGTCGGCGAGGTTGGCGAGGTCGCCGCCCCTCAGGGAGGGCAGGGGATAGGCCGCGGCGTCGAGGCCGTCCTGGTCGGCGGTCGCGACCTGGCTCTCGATCTCGCGGCCCAGCGGGGTCAGCCCGGTCTCGTCGACGAAAAGCGGCCGGTAGTCGCGCGCCTGGTAGAATGCGGCCACGAGCTCGCGGTCGCGCCTGGACATGTCTGCGCCGACGCCGGCCGTCGCGCGGGTTCCCTCGAAGCGGCTCCGGACGGCGGCGGCGATCTCGGCGTCGAGGTCGCGGGCCGGAAGGACGGCGATCACCGGCGGGCCCACCTCGGGCGGAAGCTCGGGCAGGACCACCTTCACGTCGGGCGCGGCGTGCGGGACCTCGATGACGACCTCGACAGGCGGCAGGTCGGGCGGAGGGATGTCGACGGCCAGGGAGGCGGCAGCCTCCTGCGCGCCCGCCCGCGGAACCGGTCCGGCCAGGACCAGCAGGGCGAGGGAGGCCCCCGCAAGCCAGGCAGCCCGCGAGACGCGCCGGTGTGTCACAAGCATCGAATCCACCTTGTACTATGCGGGTTGCTATTGGCCACGAGCAGGATGTCCAAGGCAAGGCAGGCCGGGCGACGGGCGGCAGGGCGTGCCCAATCAGCAACGCCCCCGGCGAGGCCTAGGCCGCGTCCGCCCCCGCAGGTTCCTCTCCCTCGCCCAGGCCCATCTCCTTGAGCTTGCGGTAGAGGGTGGAGCGGCCGATGCCCAGCTTGCGGGCCATTTCGGTCATGTGGTTGCGGTAGTGGTCCAGCGCGAAGCGGATCACCTGCTCCTCGATCTCCGCGAGGGGCCGCACGTCGCCCTTGTCGTCGATGAGGTCGAGCTTGCGGGGGTCCCGCAGCACATGCTCGGGCTGCGGGTCGACGAAGGCGGACGTGACGGCCACGGGGCTCGGCGCGACCGCCGGCAAAGCGGGCACCCTCACCTCGAAGCCCGAGACGTGGGCGGCGATCTGCGGGAACTCCTCCACGCCCAGTTCGTCGCGGTCGGCGAGCACCACGGCGCGGAAGACGGCGTTCTCCAATTGGCGCACGTTGCCGGGCCAGCTGTAGCTCGACAGCAGCGCGGAAGCCTCGGGCGAAAGGCCGCGCAGGCGCTTTCCCTCCTCGGCCGCGAAACGCGCGATGAAGCGGCGTGCGATGTCGGGGATGTCCTCGCGCCGGTTGCGCAGGGGCGGGATCGTGATGGGGAAGACGTTGAGGCGGTAGTACAGGTCCTCGCGGAAGCGGCCCTGCTTCACGGCCTCGATGAGGTTCTGGTTGGTGGCCGAGATCAGGCGAATGTCGACCTTGACGGACTTGCGCCCGCCGACGGGATCGACCTCCCCCTCCTGGATGGCGCGCAGCAGCTTCACCTGCGCCTCCAGCGGCAACTCGCCGACCTCGTCGAGGAAGAGCGTGCCGCCGTGGGCTTCCACGAACTTGCCGATGTGGCGCTCCGTCGCCCCCGTGAACGAACCCTTCTCGTGGCCGAACAGGATGGATTCCACGAGGTTGTCGGGGATGGCGCCGCAATTCACGGTGACGAAGGGACGCCCGCGTCGGTCCGACGCGCCCTGGATGGCGCGGGCGAGCAGTTCCTTGCCGACGCCGGATTCGCCCTCGACGAGCACGGGGATCGTCGACTTCGCCGCGCGCTCGCCCAGGCGGATCACGCGGTCCATCTCGGGGCTGCGGGTGACGAGATCCTTGAAGCCCAGCGTGTTGGACGCGTGCCGCTTGAAGCGGCGGATCTCGTCCTCGAGCGCGTCGGCGCGCAAGGCGTTCTTGATGGAGACGGAGAGGCGCTCGGCGCCCACCGGCTTCACCACGAAGTCGGCCGCGCCGGCGCGCATGGCCGAGATGACGGTCTCGATGGAGCCGTGCGCGGTCTGCACGATCACGGGCGGCGGATCGGAGCGGCCCTTGAGCTTGCCCAGAACGCCCATGCCGTCGAGGTCGGGCATCACGAGGTCAAGGATCATCAGGTCGATCTCGTCCCCCCGCCCGTCCAGCAGGGCGAGGGCGGCTTCCCCGCTTTCCGCGACGATCGCGGCGTAGCCGAGCCGGTTCACCATGTTCTCGAGCAGGCGGCGCTGGATGGGATCGTCATCGACGAGAAGAATCGTGCTGGTCATGAAAGGTCCGACTCACCGGCTGTGCCGTTTCGGTGCGATGGTCGGGTCCGCGGGTAAACGCCCCTTTAACACCAGTGTCGAAAGGCGGGCCGATCCGTGGAATTGCGCGGCTTGCGTGCAAAGCGTGGCCTCCGGGTGACCCTTCGTACGAAAGGCCGCCTCTCGGCCTCTTCCGGCATTGATCCCGGCCGATGGCTGCCGATATCTGGAGACCTGTGTCCCTCTGACGGCGGTGGCCCCATGCGCTTACGTGCGATCGTCCATTCCGCTCTGGCTGGCAAATCGGCGAAGAACCCGGCCTCGGGCCTCGGCAGGCTGCCGGAATGGGATCTCTCCGACCTCTATGCCTCGATGGAGGATCCCGTCTTCGCGCGCGACCTCGAAGCGGCCGAGGAGGAGTGCAAGAGCTTCGCCGAGCTCTATCGCGGCACGCTGCAGACCCTGCTGGAGCGCAAGGATGCGGAGCAGGCGCTCGCCGCCGCGATCCGCCGCTACGAGATGCTCGAGGACCGGCTCGGCCGCATCATCTCCTTCGCGGGGCTCGTCTATGCCGGCGACACCACGGACCCCAAGCGCGCCAAGTTCTACGGCGACGCGCAGGAACGGCTGACGGCTGCATCCTCGGACCTCCTGTTCTTCCAGCTCGAGCTCAACCGGCTGGACGACGCCAAGCTCGCCAAGGTGGCGGCGCGGGAGCCGCTGTCGCACTACCGTCCCTGGCTGGAGGACATCCGCAAGGAGAAGCCCTTCCAGCTCGACGACAAGATCGAGCAGCTCTTCCACGAGAAGTCGGTGACCAGCCGCGCGGCCTGGAACCGCCTGTTCGACGAGACGATCTCCTCGCTCAAGTTCAAGGTGGGCGGCGAGGACCTGACGCTCGAGCCGACGCTGAACAAGCTGCAGGATTCCGACGAGGCCGTGCGCAAGGCCGCCTCGGATGCGCTCGCCGCCACGCTCGGCGCGAACGGGCGCATCTTCACGCTCATCACCAACACGCTCGCCAAGGACAAGGAGATCGCGGATCGCTGGCGCGGCTTCGAGGACGTGGCGGACAGCCGGCACCTCGCCAACCGCGTGGAGCGCGACGTGGTCGACGCGCTGGTCGCGGCCGTGCGCGAAGCCTATCCGCGCCTCTCGCATCGCTATTACGCCCTGAAGGCGCGCTGGTTTGGCGTGACCGCCCTGAACCATTGGGACCGCAACGCGCCGCTCCCTGAGGTGCCGCAGGCGACGATCGGCTGGCCGGAGGCGCGTCGCACCGTGCTCGACGCCTATGCCGGCTTCTCGCCGCGCATGGCCGACATCGCGCGGCGCTTCTTCGACGAACGCTGGATCGACGCTCCTGTGCGTCCAGGCAAGGCCCCGGGCGCCTTCGCCCATCCGACGGTGCCGTCGGCCCACCCCTACGTGCTCCTCAACTATCAGGGCCGGCCGCGCGACGTGATGACGCTCGCCCACGAGCTCGGCCATGGCGTGCACCAGGTGCTGGCCGCGCCGAACGGCGCCCTGATGGCCCCGACGCCCCTGACCCTGGCCGAGACGGCCTCAGTCTTCGGGGAGATGCTGACCTTCCGCGCGCTGCTCGCCACGACCGACGATCCCGTCGCCCGCAAGGCCATGCTTGCGGCCAAGGTCGAGGACATGATCAACACGGTCGTGCGCCAGATCGCCTTCTACAGCTTCGAGCGCGAGGTCCACACGCGGCGCGTGTCGGGCGAGCTCACGACCGAACAGCTCGGGGAGATCTGGCTCGAGGTGCAGCGCGAGAGCCTGGGGCCGGCGATCCGGCTGGGGCCGGGCTACGAGACCTACTGGTCCTACATCCCGCACTTCATCCACTCGCCCTTCTACGTCTACGCCTATGCCTTCGGCGACTGCCTCGTGAATTCGCTCTACGGCGTCTACGAGAACGCGTCGGACGGCTTCGCCGATCGCTACCTCGCGATGCTCGCAGCGGGCGGCACCAAGCACCACACGGAGCTGCTCGCCCCCTTCGGCCTCGACGCGCGCGACCCCGCGTTCTGGCAGATCGGCCTGTCGCTCATCGAGCGCATGATCGTGGAGTTGGAGGGGCTCTGACGGGGGACAGGCCGGCGCTTGCGCGCCGAGCGCCCTCACTGCGAGCGCAGCCATGCCGCAAAGGTCATTCCCCGGCGTCATCCGGATCGACGCGTCGCTGCGCTCCTCGCGGCGATATTCCTCTCCAGGGCGACCGCTTAGCCCAATCTTCACCGCGTTCGCGTAGGGGTACCGGACTGCAACCGCGCCGGAGCGCGCATGGCCCGCCTGTCCCTTGCCCGCTGGACGGTCCTCGTCCTGCTGCTCGGCCTGTCCGTGCTGAGCTCGGCGGTCTATGCTCATTTCCAGTGGGATCGGCTGTTCCCGGTCGAGGGCTGGTTCTTCGGCGGCTTCGCGGACTTCAAGAGCTTCTGGCTGGCCGGACGGCTGATGGGAGAGGACCGGCTCGCCGTGCTCTTCGACCAGGTCGCGTTCAACTTCGAGCGGCAGGCCTTTTTCCCGTTCGACGGCGGCCACGTCTGGTCCTATCCGCTGCACGTGCTGCTCTTCGCCCGGCCCCTCTCGCTGCTGCCCTACCCGGTCGCCGCGAGCCTGTGGATGGCCCTGGGGGCCGCCTGCCTCCTGTGGATGGCGAGCCGCGCCGGGAGGTCCTGGCCCGCCGCTCTCGTGGTGATCGCCTGCGCCGGCACGACGTTCTTCTGGTTCTGGCTCGGCCAGCTGAGCCCGATCACCGGGCTTCTGCTGTTTTGCGCGACGGTCCTGGCGCCGACCCGCCCGCTTCTGGCGGGCCTGTGCCTCGGCATCCTCTCCGTCAAGCCCCAGCTCGCGCTGCTCGCCGGGCTCCTGCTGCTCGTCACCAGCCAGTGGCGGCCCATTCTCGTGGGTGTGGCGACCTGCCTCGCCATGGTGCTCGCCACCACCGCCATGATCGGCGTCGAGCCCTGGATCGGGCTCATGCGGGACGCCGCGCCCACGCAGCGGGATGTGATGTTCAACTGGCGGCCCGTCCAGCCGCTGATCAGCACCGTCTATGCCGAACTGATCTTCCTGTGGGTCCCCAAGGGCGCCGCGTGGGCGGCTCAGCTCGTGGTCTCGGCGGCCGTGTTCGGCTGTGCGCTCTGGGCGGCGGCCAGCCGGCTGCCCTGGCGGGAAAAGGCCGCCATGGCCGTCTGCGCCACCGTGGCGGGGCTGCCCTACATCCTCGTCTACGACCACGTGCTGCTCTTCCCGCTGCTGCTCCCGGACCTGCTCGATCCGCGCACCTCGTTCCCCCGGTTCCTCATCCTCGCCGTCGTCCTGACGCTCGCGAGCTTCGGGGTGATGCTCTTCCTGGTGACCGGAATCCCGCTCCTGCCGGCCGCGATGCTTCTGATGATGGCCTCCCAGGTGGCCAAGGCGCGCCGCATTCTTCGTGAGCAGGCGACCGGCGCGCCGAGGCCGGCGCTGGGGCTCCGGCGCGGCGATGCGGCGCAGGCCGCCGCCTGAGAGATCCTGCTTTCCGGCGCGCAAGCGCTATATGAAGGGCAGGGCAGTCAGGGCGGACACATGTCATGGCGGATGACGAACGCAACCGGATGAGCGCGCGGGTGTCGCGCTACGCGCGCGTCGGGGCCAACGTGGGCGGGGTCGCGGCGCGGATCGCCGGGGCACGGCTCTTCGGGCTCGACGGTGCGAACCGCTCCAATGCGGCAGCGCTCACCCAGGCGCTCGGCGGGCTCAAGGGCCCGCTGATGAAGGTGGCCCAGCTCATGGCCACCATCCCCGACGTCCTGCCGCCGGAATATGCCGAGGAGCTCTCCAAGCTGCAGAGCGATGCCCCGCCCATGGGCCCGGCCTTCGTCAAGCGGCGCATGATGGCCGAGCTGGGTCCCGACTGGGCCAGCAAGTTCGCCTCGTTCGATCTTCGCTCGGCCGCCGCCGCCTCGCTCGGACAGGTTCACCGCGCCGTGGCGCCGGATGGCGAGAACCTCGCCTGCAAGCTGCAATACCCGGACATGCAGTCCGCCGTGGAAGCGGACCTGCGCCAGCTCGAGGTCCTCTTTGCCGTCCACCGGCGCATGGACCCGGCCATCGACACGCGCGAGATCGCGAAGGAGATCGGGGCGCGCGTGCGCGAGGAGCTGGACTATCGCCGCGAGGCGCGCCACGCGCGGCTCTATGCGCGGATGCTCGCCGACGAGCCTCTGGTGCGCGTGCCGCACGTGCGGGAGGACCTGTCGACGGCCCGCCTGCTCTCGCTGCAATGGCTCGACGGCGAGCGCCTGCTGACCTTCAAGGAGCATCCGCTGGAAGAGCGCAACCGCATCGCCACCGCCATGTTCCAGGCCTGGTGGCGGCCGTTCAGCCGCTACGGCGTGATCCACGGCGATCCCCACCTCGGCAACTATACCGTGTTCTCCGAACAGGGCCGCCCGGCCGGAATCAACCTCCTGGACTATGGCTGCATCCGCATCTTCCCGCCGCGCTTCGTGGGCGGCGTGGTGGACCTCTACAGGGGGCTCCTGGAGAACGACGAGGAGCGCGTTGTCCATGCCTACGAGACGTGGGGCTTCAAGGGGCTCAGGCGGGACCTCATCGAGGTGCTCAACATCTGGGCGCGCTTCATCTACGGGCCCCTGCTGGACGACAGGGTGCGCACCATCGCCGACAAGGTGAAGCCCTCCGAGTATGGGCGCCGGGAGGCCTTCACCGTGCACAAGGCGCTGAAGGAGAAGGGCCCGGTCACCGTCCCGCAGGAATTCGTGTTCATGGACCGCGCGGCGATCGGGCTGGGCGGCGTGTTCCTCCACCTTCGGGCGGAGCTGAACTTTCACCGCCTGTTCGACGAGGCCATCCGTGACTTCGACCTCGCGGCCCTGTCCGCCCGCCAGCAGGAGGCGCTGGTGGAGGTGGGGCTCAGGAAGCCCTAGGTCATTCTCATCCCCTGCGGCCCGCGATGCTGGTCGGGCATGGGGGGGCCGGCCGCGGATGCGACGTCGTCACCGCGCCTGGACGTGATAGGCGTCGTTGGGGCGCATGTCGACGGCGGAGGCCATGCGGTTCGACATGTTGTAGAAGGCCGCGACGGCCGCGATGTCCCAGATGTCCCGGTCGGTGAAACCCGCCGCGCGAAGCCCGGCGCGGTCCTCCTCCTCCACGTCGCCCGGGGCGCGGGTCAGCTTGACGGCGAAGCCCAGCATGGCCCGATGGCGCGGGGACAGCTCGGCCGCGCGCCAGTTCATCACCATGAGCTCGCCGAGAATCGCATCGCCGGAGAGCTGGCGCACCGCCGCGCCGTGGGCGGTGAGGCAGTAGAAGCAACGGTTCTCGGCGGAGACGGCCACCGCGATCATCTCGCGCTCGAGCTTGGACAGGCCGGAGGGGGCCAGCATCAGGTCGTTGTAGAGCGCCGAGAAGGCTTCGAGCTTGGCCATGTCGTGGGCATAGGCCGCGAGCACATGCGGGATGAATCCGATCTTTTCCAGGCACTTGTCGAAGAGCTCGCGCATCGCGGGCGACAGCTCGGCGGGCTTCAGGTCGAGGGCCATGGCCCGCTCTCCCGAGCGTTGCGGACCGGGCTTTTCGCCGACCTCGCGCTTCTTTTCCGTCATTTCGGCCTCCAGGAACCCGCATTTCGTCATGGCAACGCTACCGACGCCGTGCATAGCATGGCGGCACGGTGGCGCAGCGTCCACCGAGGGAGGACATCATGGCGAGCTTGGACCTCGACGCGCGAGGAGCGGAGAAGACCAGGATCATCGCCGGCATCGGAGAGCGACTCGCCGCCGTGCCGGACGGCGCTCCGCCCGGTTTCGCCGACGTGCTCTATGCCCGCGTCTCCGAGGAAGACCTCGCCTGCCACGATCCCGCGGCCCTGGCCGGCCTCGCGGCCCAGGCCTATGCGCATCTCGCCGAGCCGCGCCTGCCCGGCCACGACGAGATCCGCCTGACGGACGCGCAGGCCCAGGTTTCGGGCCGGCGGCGCGACATCACCGTGCTCGAGGTGATCAACGACAACATGCCCTTCCTGCTCGACTCCACCCTGGCGGAACTCACCGAGCGGGGGCTGGAGATCCTGTTCGTCGCCCATCCCATCGTCGCGGTGGAGCGGGACGCGCAGGGCAAGCTGGTCCGCTTCGCCGGCGAAGCCACGGCCGGGGCGCAGGCCGGCACGCGGCGCGAAAGCCTGATCCACGTCCATCTCGACCGGATCGACGATCCCCAGCGGCGCCAGGGCGTGATCGAGGGCCTGCACCGCGTCTATGCCGACGTCAGGGCCTGCGTGAACGACTGGGCGCGCATGCGCGGCCGCCTCACCGAGGTGATCCACGCCTACAAGGTCAATCCGCCGCCGCTCGACCAGGAGGAGGTAGCCGAGGCGATCTCGTTTCTCAACTGGCTGGCCGATGACAATTTCACCCTCCTCGGCATCCGCGAATACCGCTTTCCCGACGAGAACCTCGCCGCCGATCCCGTCGAGGGCACCGGGCTCGGCATGCTCGCCGACCCCTCCGTCAAGGTGTTGCGGCGCGGGCGCGAACTGGTCGCCATCACGCCGGAGATCCGGGCCTTCCTCAGCGAACCCGTGCCGCTCATCGTCACCAAGGCCAGCGTCAAGTCGCGCGTCCACCGGCGCGTGCATCTCGACTATGTCGGGGTGAAGCTCTTCACCGCGGACGGGCTGCTCAGCGGGGAGTTGCGCATCGTCGGGCTGTTCACGGCCAGCGCCTATACGGAAACGACGGAGAACGTCCCCTTCATCAACCACAAGGTGGCGCAGGTGCTGCGCCGCGCGGGGTTCGACCCTGCCAGCCATTCGGGCCGGGCGCTGCGCAACGTGCTCGAGAACTATCCGCGCGACGAGCTGTTCCAGATCGACATCGACACCCTGCTCGCCTTTTCCCTCGACATCTTGAGCCTCTACGAACGGCCGCGCGTCCGGGTCCTGGCGCGCGCCGACCGGTTCGACCGTTTCGTCTCCGCCCTCGTCTACGTGCCGAAGGACCGCTACGACAGCCAGGTGCGCCAGAAGCTGGGCGAGTTGCTGGCCCGCCTCTACAAGGGCCGGTTCTCGGCGGCCTATCCCGCCTATCCCGAAGGGCCGCTCGCGCGCACGCACTACATCATCGGCCGCGACGAGGGCGAGACCCCGCGGCTCGACCGCGCGACCCTGGAGGACGAGGTCAACCGCGTCGTGCGCACCTGGCGCGACGGACTCGTCGAGGCCCTTTCCGACAGCATGGACGGGCCCCGGGCCCGCGCGCTGGCCCTGCGCTACCGCGAGGCCTTCACCGCCGCCTATCGCGAGGCCTTCACGCCGGAGCAGTCGGTCGCCGACATCGCCGTCATCGAGCGGCTGATGAAGGGCTCGCGCCATGCTGTCCGCCTCGAGCGGCGGGCGGGCACGGACAATGTCAGCCGCGTGAACCTCGTCGTCTTCTCGCTCGGCAGGGCGATGCCGCTCACCGACCGCGTGCCGGCCCTCGAGAACCTCGGCTTCCGGGTCGTCAGCGAGCGCACCTATCGCGTGCGCCCGGCCGACGCCGGCGAGGAGATGATGGTCTGGCTGCACGACATGACGCTGAAGCGCGCGCGCGGCGGCCCGGTCGACGTGCCCTCGATGAAGCCCAAGATCGAGGCCACCCTGATGGCCCTGCTCAAGGGCCAGACGGAATCCGACGGCTACAACGCGCTGGTGCTGGAGGCGGGGCTCGGCTGGCGCGACGTGGCGCTGGTGCGCACGCTGTCGCGGTTCCTGCAGCAGGCGCGCGTCCCCTTCAGCCAGGACTACATGTGGTCGACGCTGGTGAAGCATGCCGGGCTCGCGGCCCAGGTGCTGGCGCTGTTCCACGCCCGCTTCGACCCCCGCCAGCAGGACGAGGCGGAGCGCGCGCGCGCCCAGGCGACCATGCGCGGCGCGATCGAGGAAGGGCTCGCCGCCATCACCAGCCTCGACGAGGACCGCATCCTCCGCCACTTCGTGAACCTCGTCGACGCGGCCGTCCGCACGAGCTTCTACCAGCTCGACGCGGAAGGCCGGCCCCGCGCCGCCATCGCCGTGAAGTTCGAGAGCGGGCGGATCGACGGCCTGCCTTTGCCACGCCCCCTCTACGAGATCTTCGTCTCGTCCCCGCGCGTCGAGGGCGTGCACCTGCGCTTCGGCAAGGTGGCGCGCGGCGGGCTCCGCTGGTCGGACCGCCGGCAGGACTTCCGCACGGAGGTGCTGGGGCTGGTGAAGGCGCAGCAGGTCAAGAACGCGGTCATCGTGCCGGTCGGCGCCAAGGGCGGCTTCGTGCCCAAGCGCCTCCCTCCGCCCTCCGACCGGCAGGCCTTCATGGCCGAGGGCGTCGCGGCGTATCAGGATTTCGTCGGCACGCTGCTCGACCTGACCGACAACATCGACGCGAGCGCCATCGTGCCGCCCGCCAACACGGTGCGCCACGACGGGGACGATCCCTACCTCGTCGTCGCCGCCGACAAGGGCACGGCCACCTTCTCCGACATCGCCAACGCGCTCTCGCTGGAGCATCGCCACTGGCTGGGGGACGCCTTCGCCTCGGGCGGCTCGCAGGGCTACGACCACAAGAAGATGGGAATCACCGCCCGCGGCGCCTGGGAGGCTGTGAAGCGGCACTTCCGGGAGATGGACCACGACATCCAGGCGATGCCCTTCACGGTGGCGGGCGTGGGCGACATGTCCGGCGATGTGTTCGGCAACGGCATGCTTCTGTCGGAGACGACGCGGCTCGTCGCCGCCTTCGACCATCGCGACATTTTCCTCGACCCCAGCCCCGACGAACTGGCCTCCTTCGCGGAGCGCCGCCGGCTCTTCGACCTGCCGCGCTCCTCCTGGCAGGACTATGACAAGGGCCTGATCTCGCAGGGCGGGGGCGTGTTCTCCCGCCAGCTCAAGAGCGTGCCGCTTTCCCCGGAGGTGCGGGCCCTGCTGGGGCTCAACGTCCCCGAGGCGACCCCGGCCGAGGTGATGAAGGCGATCCTGCGCGCCAAGGTGGACCTGCTCTGGTTCGGCGGCATCGGCACCTATGTGCGGGCCTCCGGCGAGACCGACGAGCAGGTCGGCGACCGGGCCAACGACGCGCTGCGCATCGCGGGCCGCGAGGTGCGGGCCCGCGTGATCGGGGAGGGCGCCAATCTGGGCTGCACGCAGCCCGGCCGCATCGAAGCGGCGCGCGCCGGCGTGCGGCTCAACACGGACGCGATCGACAATTCCGCGGGGGTGAACACCTCGGACGTCGAGGTGAACATCAAGATCGCTCTCGCCGTGCCCGAGCGCGACGGGCGCCTGAGCTACGACGCGCGCAATGCGCTGCTCGCGGAGATGACGGACGACGTCGGCCGGCTCGTGCTGCGCAACAACTACCTCCAGACGCTCGCCCTCTCGCTGGCGGAGACGCGCGGGCAGGAGGACTTCGGCTTCGCCCGGCGCCTGATGCAGACCCTGGAGGGCGCGGGCCGGCTCGACCGCACGGTCGAGCAATTGCCGGACGAGGCTGCGCTCACGGAGCGCGAGCGCCGCGGCGAGGGGCTCACCCGGCCCGAGCTCGCCGTGCTGCTCGCCTACGCCAAGCTTGCCCTGCACGACGCTCTGCTCGACAGCCGCGTGCCGGACGACCCCTATCTGTCGCGCGAGCTCGTCCGCTATTTCCCGGCGACGCTCGTCGAGCGCTTTCCCGATGCGGTGGAGGGACACCGCCTGCGCCGCGAGATCGTCGCGACGCAACTCGCCAACGCCATCGTCAACCGCGGTGGGCCCACGGTCGTCACCCGCATCACCGACCAGACCGGGGCGGACGCGCCGACCATCGCGGCGGCCTATGCGGCGGTGCGCGACAGCTACGGCCTCATCGCCCTCAACGGGTCCCTCGACGCGCTGGACGGCCAGATGCCCGGCAAGGCGCAGCTTCGCCTCTACAGGCAGGTGCAGGACCTGCTGCTGTCGCGCCTCGTCTGGTTCATTCGCAACGTGGACTGGCAGGCCGAGACGCTCGATGCGGTGGTCGGCCGCTTCCAGCAGGGCATCGCGCAGGTCGAGGCTGCGCTGCACCAGGTGCTGCCGCGCGCGGCTGTGGAGGCCGCTGGACGGCGGGCGGCCTCGTTGATGGCGGAGGGCGTCCCGGAAGCCGTCGCCGTGCGCTTCGCCACCCTGCCGCAGCTCGGCGCGGCGCCCGACATCGTGCTCGTGGCGCAACGCACGGGCCAGCCGGTCGAGGCGGTCGCGGCCACCCACTACGCGCTCGGCGCGCGCTTCAAGCTCGCCGACATCGCGGCCGCGGCCCGCGACGTGCCGCTGATCGACTATTACGACCGGCTCGCGCTGGACCGGGCGCTCGCCACCATCGAGACGGCCCACCGGGCGCTCACCATCGAGGCGGCGCAGGCGGCCGCCGGCGGGCAGGATCCTGTCGCGGCCTGGAGCGAGAAACGAGGCGCGGAGGCGGAGCGCATCGTCATGGCCGTCGAGGCCATCGCAGGGTCGGGCCTCACCCTGTCGAAGCTGACCGTGGCGGCGAGCCTGCTGGCGGACCTCGCGCGGGGATAGGACACCGTCGGCGGGTCCCGTCATTGCGAGGAGCGCGGCGACGGAGCAATCCGCATGGGGAGAGGGCTGGATTGCTTCGCTTCGCTCGCCATGATGGGGGCTAGTCGGACGAGAGCGGCGGCCAACGAAAAAGCCCCGGGGTTTCCCCCGGGGCTCTTCCAGCCGCAGGAGCGGCCGGCTCAGTTGTTGTTGCGGTTCCCGAGCAGCGAGAGCAGGAACTGGAACATGTTGATGAAGTCCAGGTACAGCGTCAGCGCGCCCATGATCGAGGACTTCGCCATCAGCTCGCTGTCGGACGACACGTAGTCGTACTGCTCCTTGAGCTTCTGCGTGTCCCACGCGGTCAGGCCTGCGAAGATGCCGACGCCGAGCACGTTGATGGCGAACTGCAGCGCGCTGCTCTGCATGAAGATGTTCACCAGACCCGCGATGATCAGGCCGAACAGGCCCATCACCAGGAAGGAGCCCATCGCCGACAGGTTGCGCTTCGTCGTGTAGCCGAACAGCGACAGCGCGCCGAAGGAGGCGGCCGTGATGAGCAGCACCTGCACGACGCTCGCGGCCGTGTAGACGAGGAAGATCGTGCCGAGCGACAGACCCATCACCGCCGCGAAGGCGTAGAAGGTCGTCATCAGCGACTGGTAGCTCATCTTCTCGAAGCGGAACGAGAAGAGGAACACGAAGGCCAGCGGCGCCAGCATGATGACCCACTTGAGCGGGCTGACGTAGAGCGCCTGCCCGATCGGCGTCAGGGCCATGCGGCCGGTGGGGCCGGTCGTCGTGGAGATCATGAACGCGCCGAGCGCCACCAGCGCCGAGATCGCCAGCGCCACGGTCATGTGATTGTAGATGCCGAGCATGTAGGACCGGAGGCCCTGGTCGTACACGGCCCCGCTGCGGGCCGCGGACGTGCCGAACGGCGCGTAGGCGTTGCGATCATACTGAGACATAGACGTGAGTCCTCTCTGAAGAGCGGATTCGATGCTTCCCTCCCACCGGTTTTGGACCGGTGTTGGGCACAATATGAGGGGGGGCCGTGACGGATACAAGAGGGCCGCTTGAAAAGGTCAAGGCTCGGGTGGGAGAACCTCCCGCCCCGCTGAACACTCTATAAAGACGCTGCGGACATCGAAGATGAACCTTCTGTAATTCACTTACAAATTCCGCAGATAAGGCGCGGGTTTCTGCCCGAGGATGCGCCAGGTCCCCAGCAATCCCAGCCCGATCGTGACGAGAATGGCCAGCCCGGCGGCGCCGAGCGCGCCCGTGACTTGCCAGTCGAAGTCGAGCCGCATCACGTGAGTGAGGATCCACCAGGCCGCCCCCGCTCCCGCGAGCGCCCCGAACACGGCCGTGGCGAGGCCGAGAAGCCCGTATTCAAGCACGAAGGCCGCCAGCAGCCGGCCGCGCGTCGCGCCGAGCGTCTTCAGCACCACGGCGTCGTAGACGCGCGAGCGATGCCCCGCGGCGAGCGCCCCCGCCAGCACGAGGATGCTGGCGAGCACCGCCACTGCGCTTGCTCCCCGGATCGCCAGGGCCAGCTTGCCCACCACGTCGTTGACGGCCTCCAGCGCGTCCTTCACCCGGACGCTCGTGACGGTGGGAAAGTCCCGGCCCGCCGCGGCCAGGATAGCGCCCTCGCGCGCCGGGTCTGCCCCGCCAGGAAAGGTGACCGTTGCCAGGTCGGTATGCGGCGCGCCCGCGAAAGCGGAGGGCGAGAAGACCATCACGAAGTTGATGCCGAGCGACTGCCATTCGACGCGCCGCAGGTTTGCGATCCTGGCGCCGAGGTTTCGGCCGAGCACGTTGACCGTGATCTCGTCGCCGATCTTCAGGCCGAGCCCCTGGGCGATCTCGCGATCGAAGGAGACGAGCGGCGGGCCCTTGTAGTCGGCCGCCCACCAGGCGCCGTCCACGATGACGGAGCCCTCCGGCGGCGTGGCGGAATAGGTGATGCCGCGGTCCCCCTCGAGCACCCAGGCCGCATTCTCGGCCGCCTTGACCTCGGCGACCGGCACGCCCTTGAGCGCGACGACGCGCCCCCGCATCATCGGCACGCGCTCCACCTTGGCCCCCGCCGCCTCCCTGGCGAGGAAAGCGTCGAAGCGCGAGGCCTCGGCAGCCGGCACGTCCAGGAAAAAGAAGCTCGGGGCCTTCTCGGGCAACGAGCGGGTGAGTTGCGCCCGGATCGTCTGGTCGATCATCGCCAGGGTCACGAGCAGCGTCACGCCCAGGCCAAGCGAGAGGACGAGGGACGGCGTGAGCGCGCCGGGGCGGTGGATGTTGGCGAGCGCCAGCCGCAACTCCGTCCGCCGCGGGCGCGGCAGCCGGGCGGCGATCCGCATGATCGCCGCCGCCACGAGCCGCAGCATCACGAACGCCGCCGCCGTGCCGATGACGGCGAAGACCGCGATGCGCCGGTCGTAGGAGAGCAGGATGGCCGCGCCCGCCAGGGCCAGGACGGCCGCCACCACCGCGACGAGATAGCGCAGCCGCGGCCGGCCCAGCCCGGGCTCGACCTGGTCCCGGAACAGCGCGGAGACCGGAACGTCGTGCGCCCGGCCGAGCGGCCAGAGCGAGAAGGCGAGCGCCGTCAGCAGCCCGTACAGCGCGCCCAGGGCAAGCTCGTGCGGGTAGACGTGCGGCTCGAGCGGGACCGGGAGAAGCGCGCCGGCGGTCGCGGCGACGGCGTAGGGCAGCAGCGCGCCGGCCACGAGGCCGATCGCGATGCCGATGCAGGCCAGCGCCAGGATCTCGGCGAGCGCGATGGCGAAGACGCGCCCGCCGGTCGCGCCGACCGCCTTGAGCACGGCCATCGTGGCGCGCCTGCGCTCCACATAGGCGGCCACGGCGTTGGCGACACCGACCCCGCCCACGACGAGCGCCGTCAGGCCCACCAGCGTGAGGAACTGCGTGAACCGCTCGATGTTGCGGGCGAACTGGGGCGCGGCATTGGTGCGCGAGCGCACCTCGAAGCCCGCTTCCGGGAAGCGCTTCTGCAGGTCGTCGGAGAAGGCGGTCAGCGCAGCGTCGTCCGCCGCCCCGCCCGGCAGCGCGATCCGGTACGTCCAGCGAACCAGGCTGCCCGGCTGCACCAGGCCCGTCGCCCGCAGAGCGTCCTGCGAGAGGATGAGGCGGGGTCCGAAGGCGATGCCGGCGGCGAGCTTGTCCGGCTCGGACACGAGTTCGGCCCGCAGCGCCAGGCGCGCCTCGCCGAGCAGCACGGTGTCGCCGAGCCTGAGCCCGAGGCGCTGCAGAAGCACGGGATCGGCCGCGACGCCCCATGCGCCGTCCTGCTGGCCGAACAGGGCGGCGCGGTCGAGCGCCGGCTCGGTGACGAGTTGACCCACCCCGGGATAGGCGGCGTCGACCGCCTTGGGCTCGACGAGAGTGGATCGCCCGTCCTGCGTGCGCACCATCGCCCGCATCGTGGCCGTGGTCACGACGGACCCCTTGCCGCGCAGCCAGGCGAACTCGTCCGGCGTCGCCTCTCGCGAGAGCAGGCTGGCGGCGACATCGCCGCCCAGGATCAAGCGGCCCTGGGAGGCAAGCCCGTCGGCCAGCGAGCGCGCGGTCGAGCCGACGCCGACGATCGCCGTGACGCCGAGCGCCAGGCACCCGAGGAACACGCCGAAACCGCGCAGGCCGCTGCGCAGGTTGCGGGCCGCGAGCCGCAAGGTGACGCCGAAGCCCGGCACAGACGGGGCGGAGGCAAGGGAGGCGGGCGCGTCCCGCGTCGCGACGTCGCTCACGGGGCGTCCCTCACGCGGGTTCCGGCTCTCGGGCGGCGGAGCTCTCGATCCTGCCGGAGCGCAGCGCAATGCGACGATCGCAGCGCAGGGCGAGGCCGTTGTCGTGGGTTACGAGCACCAGGGTGGCGCCGCGCTCGCGTTTCATGGCGAAGAGCAGGTCGACGATCTGGGCGCCCGTCGTCTCGTCGAGGTTTCCCGTCGGCTCGTCGGCGACGAGGATGGCGGGGTTGGGGGCCAGCGCGCGGGCCAGCGCCACGCGCTGCTGCTCGCCGCCGGAGAGCTGGGCAGGATAATGGCCGAGGCGAGCGCCGAGGCCGACGGCCTGCAGCTCGGCCCGGGCGCGGTCGAACGCATCCGGCGCACCCGCGAGTTCGAGCGGCACCGCCACGTTCTCCAAAGCGGTCATGGTGGGCAGGAGGTGGAAGGACTGGAAGACGATGCCGACCCGACGGCCGCGGAACCGCGCCAGGGCATCCTCGTCCATCGGGCCGAGGTCCGAGCCCTCGATGCGCACCTGCCCGCCGTCCGGGCGCTCCAGGCCCGCCATGATCATCAGCAAGGTCGACTTGCCGGACCCCGAGGGACCGACGAGGCCGACGGCTTCGCCCCGCTCGACGGCGAGGGACACGCCCTTGAGGATGTGAACCCGCGCGGCGCCGCGTCCCAGGCTGAGATCGACGTCGTTGAGCTCGATTGCCTTGACCATGCCCGGATCCGTTCCGATGTTTGGGGCCATGACGCACGACTTGGACCGGACACATCCACCGCTTGCCCCGACGGCGCCGGCCAGAACCGCAGCTTCATGTGGGGACGAGCCGCGCAAAGTCCAGCAATCACCGCTCGGCGCGCGGGTGAGCCGCCGCGCCACGCTCACGCTCCTGGCCGCCGGGCTGGGGGTCGCAGGAGGCCTGATGCCCGACGCGCTGTTCGGACCGTCCGAGGCCAGGGCCGACCGGCCGTTGCGGATCGTCGCCTTCGGCGACAGCCTCACCGCAGGCTACATGCTGCCCGCCAAGGACGCCTTCCCCACCCAGCTCGAGGCGGCACTGCGCAAGGCGGGGTTGAAGGTCGAGGTGGCCAATGCCGGAGTATCCGGCGATACGACGGCCGGCGGCCTGGCCCGGCTCGACTGGTCCGTTCCGGAGGGGACGGACGCCGTGATCGTCGAGCTCGGCGCCAATGACGCGCTGCGCGGCCTGGATCCCGCCGGCGCGCGCGCCAATCTCGACGCCATCGTGTCCCGGCTCAAGGAACGGGGCATGGCCGTGATGCTCGCGGGCATGGTGGCGCCCCGCAACCTCGGAGCGGAGTACGTGAAGGCCTTCGATTCCATCTATCCCGACCTGTCGAAAAAATACGGCGTGCCGCTTTATCCGTTCTTCCTGGACGGCGTCGTCGGGAACCCGAGCCTGCACATCGGGGACGGGCTGCATCCCTCGGCGGCCGGGGTGGCGGAGATCGTCAAGCGCATTCAGCCTTCGGTCGAGGCCTTCCTGGCCACGGTCAAGCCGACGGGCTGACCTGCGGCCGCCGGGCTTGATCACGGCGGTCAGCGGGCGATATCAGAACTCCATCATCGGCCGACGGCTCTCCAGCCCGCCGAACGGCTGTCCCCCGCCCGAGCTTTCTTGGAGCCTTCCATGCAGCGTCGTCCCCTCGGCCGCACCGGCCTCGAGGTCAGTCTCATCTGCCTCGGCACCATGACCTGGGGCCAGCAGAACACCGAGGCGCAAGGCCACGAGCAGATGGACTACGCCCTCGACAGGGGCGTCAACTTCTTCGACACGGCCGAGCTCTACTCGATCCCGCCGGCCCCGGACACCCAGGGATCCACCGAGCGCATCATCGGCTCCTGGTTCGCCAGCCGGAAGAGCCGGGACAAGGTGATCCTCGCCAGCAAGGTGGTCGGCCGCACCGCCATGACCTGGTTTCGCGACGGCAAGATCCCGGGCGAGCTCAACCGGGCGCAGATGACGGAAGCCCTCGACAAGAGCCTGTCGCGGCTGCGCACCGACTACATCGACCTCTACCAGCTCCATTGGCCCGACCGGGCGACGCCCTGGGGCGCCAACCCCACGGTGTTCAGGACCGCGGACTATGTCGGCCCGGAACACCCGATCGAGCAGATCCTCGACGTGCTCGGCGACTTCGTGAAGTCCGGCAAGGTGCGCCATGTCGGCCTCTCCAACGAGAGCGCCTGGGGCACGATGCGCTTCGTTGAGGCGTCGCAGACGCGCGGCCTGCCGCGGGTGGCCTCGATCCAGAACGCCTACAGCCTGCTCAACCGCACCTTCGAGGTCGCGCTGGCCGAGATCGCCATGCGCGAGCAGGTGGGCCTTCTCGCCTATTCCCCGCTTGCCCAGGGGGCGCTGAGCGGAAAGTACCTGTTCGGGGCGAGGCCGGAGGGCGCGCGCCGCACGCTGTTCAATCGCGGGCAGCGCTACGAGACGGTGGGCGCGGACGCTGCGATCGAGAAATACGTGGCGCTCGCCCGGGAGTTTGGCCTCGACCCCGCGCAGATGGCTCTCGCCTTCGTGAATTCCCGGCCCTTCCTGACCTCGACCATCATCGGGGCGACGAGCATGGCGCAGCTCGAGAGCAATCTCGGCTCCCTGGACGTGTCGATCACCCCCGAGCTGGAGACGAAAATCAACGAGATCCACCAGCAGCACTGCAATCCCTGCCCCTGAGAGGCCCGGGGGCAACCGTGTCTGACAGGATGCGTCAACCTTTGGGCGTTGAGAATCGTTCGCGGTCGCAGCATTCTTCGATGCAAGCGCACATGCCGGCGCTGTTCAGCGCCGGCCCGTCCTGGCCAAGGACGCCCGCGGCCCCGCCGCTCCGGCGTCCCGAACGGAAGGGGGAGGCCCCATGCCCCGCCTCTTTACAGGTCTCTCGGTCCCTCCCCACATCGCCAGCCTGCTCGCCTCGCTTCGCGGGGGCCTTGTCGGTGCGCGCTGGATCGACATGGAGAACTACCACGTTACCTTGCGCTTCATGGGGGACATCGACGACTGGCATGCCCGCGACGTCGACGCGATGCTGGGCTATGTGCGCCGCAGGCCCGTGAAGCTGACCATCGACGGCCTGCAGGTGTTCGGAGGAGACCGCCCCCGCGCGCTGGTGGCGCGCGTGGCGCCCAATCCCGGCCTGATCGAGCTCCAGGCCGAGCACGAGAGGCTCGTCCGGCGCGCGGGCCTGCCGCCCGAGCGGCGCAAGTTCACGCCTCACGTGACGCTGGCGCGGCTGCGCGACACGACGCCCTGGCACGCCGCCGACTTTCTCGCGGGGCTGGGCCATGTGCCCTCGCAGAGTTACACGGCGGACCGCTTCATCCTGTTCTCCTCCCGCGCCTCGACGGGGGGAGGCCCCTATATCGTGGAAGCGGAATACCCGCTCTCCTGAGCGCCCTGCCGGCCGAGGGGCGTATGCGGTCCCGACCGCGTCGCCGGCGCGGGACCGAGACCTGCTCCGCCGCCGGGGGAAAGCCCTAGCCGGACCTCACGCATCGCCGGGCTGCGGGCCCTCGTAGCCCTGCACCACGACGACGTCCACGTGCGCGGCCTTGTCGCGGTACTTCGCGGCCTCAGCGTATTCCGGCGAGTTCATGCAGGCCATGGCCGCGTCGTAGCTCGGGAACTCGATGACCACGTGGCGCGGCTTGAGCGCGCCGACGACCGTCTCGCTCTGTCCACCGCGCACGACGAAGCGGCCCCCGAACTTGGCGAAGGCCACGCCGTTGCGGCTCACGTAGTCCTTGTAGCCCTCGGGGTCGTGGACATCGACATGAGCGATCCAGTAGCCCTTCATGGCTGCTCTCCGTCGAAGCCCTCGACCAGCACGAATTCCCCGCTGCTGCCGTTGACGCGGTGCTGGCGGGCGGCCTGGTACTCGGGCGAATTGAAATAGGCCTTCGCCTGGTCGTAGCTCTCGAATTCGAGGATCACGTTGCGCTGCCGCGCCGGTCCTTCCAGCGCCTCCGAGCGTCCTCCGCGCGCCAGGATCCTGGCGCCGTAGATCTTCATCGCCGCAAAGGCGCCCTTGGCGTAGACCGCATAGGCGTCGGGATCGTCGACCGTCACGCGCGCGATGATGTAGCCCTTCGCCATGCCGTCCTCCCTGCTGAGGGAGTGGAGATGAGCCCATCGCCCCGCGGGGGTCAAGACGCGACGGGGACCGCCGGCCCGCCGGGGCCTCACTGGGCCGCGGCGATCTCGGCGACCACGGCCTCGGCTGCGGCTCGCGGATCCGTCGCGCGGGTGACCGGGCGGCCGACCACCAGGCGGCTCGCGCCGGCGCGGATCGCCGCGCCCGGCGTCATGACGCGCTTCTGGTCGCCCTGCTCCGATCCCGCCGGGCGCACGCCCGGGGTGACGAGCGTCGCCGCCGCGCCCAGTTCGGCGCGCATCGCGCCGACCTCCTCGGGCGAGAGGATGAGCCCGTGGACGCCGGCCGCGATGGCCTGCCGGGCGCGGCGGGCGACGAGGTCCTTCACGCCGAGCGCGAAGCCGGCCTCCGCGAGGTCGGCATCGTCGTAGGACGTCATCACGGTCACGCCCAGGATTTGCAGTTCCGAGCCGCCCGCCGCGGCCACTGCCGCCTTCATGGTCTGCGGATAGGCATGCACCGTCAGGAAGGTCGCGCCGATCGCCACCACCTGCTCGGTCGCCCGCGCGACGGTGTTGGGGATGTCGTGGAACTTGAGGTCCAGGAAGACCTCCTTGCCGGAATCCACGAGGCGGCGTGCGAAATCGAGCCCGCCGGCATAGACCAGCTCGAGACCCACCTTGTAGAAGACGACGCTGTCGCCGAGTTGTTCCACCATGGCCTGGGCCTCGCCCACGCTCGGGAGGTCGAGCGCCACGATGAGACGTTCGCGCGGCGTCAGGGCCGGGTTGGTGGCAGCGGTCACGGCAGGTCTCCTTGACGTTCAGTAGCCGCGGCTGCGGTCCACCACATGCTCGAAGGGCTCGCCCGCGAGATGGCGGCGGACCTGGCGCGCGATCAGGTTCACCACGGCGTGCGGCTCCGAGACGGCCGCGTTGTGCGGGGTGACAGTCACCTTCGGATGCGTCCAGAGCGGGGAATCCTGCGGCAAGGGCTCCGTCTGGAACACATCGAGAGTCGCGCTGGCGAGCGTGCCGGCGTCGAGCGCGGCGAGCATGGCGGTTTCCACCTGGAGTGGCCCGCGCCCTGCATTGATCAGGTGGGGCCCGCTGAGCCGTCCACGCCAGCGGCCCTGCCGGGCGAGGCCGGCGAGCAGCCGGGCGTCGATGATGCCGCGGGTCTCGTCGGTCAGCGGAAGCAGGCAGACGAGAATGTCCGTGCGCGCCAGAAAGGCCGGCAGTTGCTCGGAGCCCGCGAAGGTCGTGATGCCCTCGACGGCTCGCGGCGTGCGGCTCCAGCCGGCCACGTCGAAGCCCATCACCGCGAGTTTGCGGGCGGCGTCCTGGCCGAGCACGCCAAGGCCGAGCAGGCCCACGCGCACGTCGCAGGCGGCGGGCTGGACGTCGTCGTCGCGCCAGAGGCGTTCGGCCTGCTGCGCCCGGTAGACGTCCGCCTGCCGCAAGATGCGCAGGCAATGCAGCACCACGTATTCGCTCATCCGGTTGGTGAGGTCCCGGTCCACCACGCGCAGGATCGGGACGTCCGGCAGCTTGGGATCCGTGAACAGGTGGTCGACCCCTGCCCCGAGCGAGAAGACGGCTTCCAGATGCGGCAGGCCGGCCAGCGCGCCGGCCGGGTGCTTCCAGGTGACGGCGTAGTGCACGGCCCGCCGGTCGAAGATGTCGCCGGGCACCACGACGGGAATGTCCGGCAGGGCGTCGCGCAGGCGCGCCGTCCAGACCGGGATGTCCATGCCGGTGGCCGCGAGCAGGATGGTCACATCGGGTCTCCGTCATTGGCCGCCGCTGGCGGGCCGGTCTCCTCCGCCGCGGCAAACCGGGCGACAACGGTGGGGCCGGGCTCCGGCGCTTCGGAGGCGAGGGTGTAGGCGGCGAGCAAGGCGCGTGCCGCCGCCTCCGCCGCATCGTCCGTCCGGGCATGGACCAAAGCCAGCGGCACGTCCGGCCCCACCTCGTCGCCGATCCCGGCGAGCGCGGTGAAGCCGACCGCGTGGTCGACGGCGTCCTGCGGGCGCGTTCGCCCGCCGCCGAGCATGACCACGGCCACGCCCACGCCGCGCGTGTCGATCCCCGCCACCTTGCCCGGGGCGGGGGCATGGACCGGGCGGATCACCGGGGCGGCCGGAAGGTGGGCCTCGGGGTTCTTGACGAGGTCGACGGGTCCGCCGAGGGCTGCGACCATGCGCTGGAACGTCTCCGCCGCACGTCCCGACGCGACGGCGGCGTCCACCTGCGCCCAGCCGTCCTCGACCGACTCGGCGAGGCCGCCGAGCAGCAGCATCTCGCCGCCCAGCGCCACCACGACCTCGTGCAGGCGCGGGTCGCGATGCGTGCCGTCGAGGTAGCGGATCGCGTTCATCACCTCCACGGCATTGCCGGCCGCGCTGGCGAGCGGCTCGTTCATGTCGGTGATCAGCGCCGTTGTCGGCAGGCCGGCGCCCGTCGCCACCAGCGCGAGGCTCTCGGCGAGTTCCATGCTGCCCTCCAGCGTCGCCATGAACGCGCCGCTGCCGGTCTTCACGTCCATCACGAGCCCTTCGAGGCCGGCCGCGAGCTTCTTGGAGAGAATGGACGCCGTGATCAGCGCGATCGACTCCACCGTCGCCGTGACGTCGCGGATGGCGTAGAGGCGCTTGTCGGCGGGCGCGAGGTCATCGGTCTGGCCGATGATGGCGCAGCCGACGTCCTCCACGACCCGGGCGAAGAGCGCGTTGTCCGGCTGGGAGCGGTAGCCCGGGATGGCATCCAGCTTGTCGAGCGTGCCGCCGGTATGGCCGAGGCCGCGCCCGGAAATCATCGGCACGAAGCCGCCGCAGGCGGCAATGGCGGGAGCGAGCATCAGGCTGACATTGTCGCCGATGCCTCCCGTCGAGTGCTTGTCGAGAACGGGGCCCGGCAGGTCCCAGTCGAGCACCGTGCCGGACCGCATCATGGCCCGCGTCAGCGCCACGCGCTCGGGCATCGTCATGCCCCGGAAGAACACGGCCATGGCGAAGGCGGCTGCCTGGCTTTCGGTGACCTGCCCGCCGACAAGGCCGCCCACCATGAAGGCGATTTCCTCGTCGGTGAGCTCGGCCCCGTCGCGCTTGCGGCGGATGATTTCCTGCGGCAGCACGGCTTAGTATCCCGGCTTGGCGGAGGGAGCCGGCGTCGCGCCGCCGAGGGCGGCGACGAGCGCGCCGTGCAGGCTGCTCGCCCCGATGCGGAAGGTGCGCGGGGTGGCCCAGCCCGCGCCGAGGATGCGCTCGGCGAGGTTCAGGTAGAGCGCGGCGTCGGCGAGGGTGCGGATGCCGCCCGCCGGCTTGAAGCCGACCTTGCCGCCTGCCTCCCCGATGGCCTCCAGCATGGCCTCCGCGGCCTCGGGCGTGGCGGACACGGAGATCTTGCCGGTCGACGTCTTGATGAAGTCCGCGCCGGCGGCGATCGCGAGCCGGCTCGCGCGGGTAACGGCGTCGCGATCCGGCAGGGCGCCGGTCTCCAGGATCACCTTGAGCAGCTTGTGTGGGCCGATCACGTCCTTTGCCTCGCGGATCATCTCCGAGGCGATCGCCTCGTCGCCGCGCAAGAACGCCTTGTAGGGCATCACGAGGTCGATCTCGTCGGCCTTGTCCTGCAGCGCCTCGCCGATGTCGTCGAGCACCCGCTCCAGGTCCTCGCCGCCGGCTGGAAAGTTCACGACGGTGGCGACCTTGACGCCGCTGTCGCGCAGCAGCTCGTGCGCCTCGCCGATGAATTGCGGCCATATGCACACGGCGGCGACCTTGCCCTCCGGCGCCTGCGCCCTGGCGCAAAGGGACTTGATGTCCGCCAGGCCGCAATGCGGCTCGAGATTGGTGAGATCGAGGAGGCCGAGCAGGCGGGCGGCGAGCGTCGCGTCGTCAGTCATCGTCGAGATCCTCCAGCACGGCGAGGAGCAGGCGCTGCAGCGTCGCGCCGCCGCGGGCCGCGACCTCCTTGGTCTCCGCATGCGAGGGCGAAGCCTGCTCGATCCCTGCCGCAAGGTTCGTGACGATGGAGATCGCCGCGACCTCCAGTCCGAAACGGCGGGCCAGGATGACCTCTGGCACCGTGGACATGCCGACCAGGCTGCCGCCCACGATCGACACGAGGCGGATCTCCGCGGGCGTCTCGAAGCTCGGGCCCGAGAACCAGGCATAGACGCCCTCGTGAAGGCGGATCCCGTGCGCCTCCGCCGCCCTGCGGAAGCGAGCCCGCAGGCGGGGCGAATAGGCGTCCGTCAGCGAGACGAAGCGGCCGTCGTCCCGGTCGCCGATCAGCGGGTTCGCCCCGGAGAGATTGATGTGGTCGGCGATGAGCGACAGCTCGCCGGGCCCGACCTCGGCCGACAGCGAGCCGGCCGCATTGGTGAGGACGAGGACTTTTGCGCCGAGACGGCCCAGGGTCTCGATCGGCGTCCGCATCACGCCGGCACGGCCGGATTCGTAATAATGGGCGCGGCCCTGCATCACGGCGACGCGCCGCCCGGCGAGCCGGCCCACCACGAGCCGTCCGGCATGGCCCGAGACGCCCGTGCCCGGAAAACCGGGGATCTCCGCATAGGGCACGACGGTAGGGCCCTCGACCGCCTCCGCGATCGCGCCGAGGCCGGTCCCCAGCACGATGGCGACGTCCACCGGCCCGCCGATGCGCGCGAGAAGCGCCTCGGCCGCCGCCTCGGCGGCGGATTCGCCCGGGCCGTGATCGGCCATGTCTTTCAGCTCCCGTCCTGGTCCCGCTCTGCCATGGAGGCCGGCCCGAAGGCCATGGGCAACAATTCGTCTGCCGTAAAGCGGCGCAACGCGCCGTGCAAGTCCGCCGTCCACACGCCCGCGAGCGGGCCGCCGAACTCGAAGATGCGCTGCCGGCAGCCGCCGCAGGGCGTCACGAGCGCGCCGCCCTCCGCCACCACCGCGATCTCGGCGAGCTGGACGTCGCCGCCCGCCACCATCGCCGCGAGAGCCCCGGCTTCCGCGCAGGTGCCGACGGGGTAGGCGGCGTTCTCCACGTTGACCCCGACATAGATGCGCCCGGACCTGGCGCGCGCCGCCGCGCCGACGCGGTAGCCGGAATAGGGCGCGTAAGCCTTCTCGCGGATGGCGGCGGCGGCCTCCAGCAGGTCCTGCGGGGGCTGCCCGTCGGTGGTCGTCATCTCAGCGTTCCTTCACGTAGGGCAGGCCCGAGGCCTTGGGCGGGATCGCCCGGCCGATGAAGCCGGCGAGCAGGATCACCGTCAACGCGTAGGGCAGGGCCTGGATCGCCTGCACCGGCACCTGCCCGAAGCCGGGCACTTCCACGCCCTGCAGGCGGATCGACACGGCGTCGAGCAGGCCGAAGAGCAGGCAGGTCCAGAAGGCGGGCCAGGCGCGCCACTTGGCGAAGATGAGGGCGGCTAGCGCGATGAAGCCCTTGCCTGCGGTCATCTGCGTCAGGAAGCCGGCGGCCTGTGCCAGCGAGAGATAGGCCCCGCCGAAGCCGCAGAGGACGCCGGCCAGAACCACGGCGGCGTAGCGCAGCGCCGTGACCGAGATGCCCGCCGTGTCGACGGCCGCCGGGTTTTCGCCGACGGCGCGGACCCTGAGCCCGAAGCGCGTGCGCGCCAGCACCCAGGCGGTGATGAAGGTGACGGCCAGCGCCACGTAGACGAGCAGGGTGTGGCCGGACAGCACGTCGGCATAGAGACGCCCCAGCACCGGGACGCCGCGAAGCTGCTCGGCGAGGGGGAGGGTGACTGGCTGGAAGCGCTCCGGCCCGTCGAGCGGCGGCGTGCGACCGCCCTGGCCGTACCAGGCGTTGCCGACGAGCGCTGTGAGCCCTGCAGCCAGCATGTTGATCGCCACGCCCGACACGATCTGGTTTCCGCGCTGGCTGATGGCGGCGAAGCCGTGCACCAGCGAGAAGGCGATGGAGGCCAGGATGCCGGCGAGCAACCCCACCCAGGCGCTGCCCGCGGCGTGCGCGGCCGCGGCGGCGGCGAAGGCCGCCACCAGCATCTTGCCCTCGAGCCCGATGTCGACCACGCCCGAGCGTTCCGACCAGAGCCCGGCCAGGCAGGCGAAGAGCAGCGGGACCGCGAGGCGCACGCCGGAATCGAAGATGGCGATGGCGGTGCCGAGCGTGTCCATGGTCAGGCGCTCCCCGCCGCCTCGCTCGCCGCCCCGGCGCGGGACCGGCGCGCGAGGCGCGTGAAGAAGGCGGCGAGCGGCCGCCGGAAGATGCCGTCCAGGGCTCCCGCGAAGAGGATGACGAGGCCGGAGATGGTGACGATCATGTCGCGCGTGATGGCGGGCATGTCGAAGGCCAGCTCGGTCCCGCCCTGGTAGAGGATGCCGAACAGGATGGCCGCGAGCACGATGCCGACCGGGTGGTTGCGCCCCATCAGCGCAACCGCGATGCCGATGAAGCCGGCGCCGGCCGTGAACTCGAGCAGCAGGCGCTCCTGCACGCCCATGATCTCGTTGACCGCCAGAAGTCCCGACAGCCCGCCGGAGACAAGCATGGCGACGATGACGATGGAGGGGATGCCGATGCCCGCATAGAGCGCCGCGCCGGGATTGGCGCCCACCGTGCGCATCGCGTAGCCGAGCCGCGTGCGCCAGATCAGCACCCATGTGCCGAAGGCGCAGGCCAGCGCCAGCACGAAGGACAGGTTGAGCGGCGAGGTCGGGATTCTGATCCCCACGAGCGCCAGCACGCTGTGCACGAACGGCACGTGGGCGTTGGGCGCGAAGCTGCGCGTCTCCGTCGCCATGGAGCCCGGCTTCCCCATGACGTTGACGAGGAGATACACGAGCAGCGCGGAGGCCAGCATGTTGAACATGATCGTCGTGATGACGATGTGGCTGCCCCGCCGGGCCTGCAACCAGGCCGGAATGAAGGCCCAGGCGGCGCCGAACAAGGCCGCGGCCACGATGGCGAGCGGGATCAGGATCACGGCCGGAAGGGCGTCGAGATGCAGGCAGACGAGCGTCGCGCCGAGCCCGCCCAGCGTCGCCTGCCCCTCCGCGCCGATGTTGAAGAGCCCGGCATGGTAGGCCACGGCCACGGCGAGGCCGGTGAAGATGAAGTTGGTCGCGTAGTAGAGCGTGAAGCCGATCCCCTCGCCGCTGCCCAATGCGCCGCGGAGCAGAAGGTAGGTGGCGACGAGCGGATTCTCGCCGATGGAGAGCACCACGATGCCCGCCACCACGAAAGCCGCGACCACGGCGAGGGCCGGGACGAGCACCAAGTCCACCCAGCGCGGAAGCTCAAGCGGCGCGCTCATGCGCAGCGATCCATCGTGGTTCTCACGAACGAGGCACACGTCGCGCTTTGTCTCACGAAACGATCGTTCGTGAGACACATTGTGGAGTTTCGCGAGCCTGTGAGATTCAAAACACAGTTTTCCCCTCGGCGATGGTGAGCAGAGAGAACGGCTTCCTGGGTCGTAAGAGGCGCGAGCAAAACGCCCGGATTAGGAATTGCCGCGAGTAGTCCATCGTATCGGGCAATCGCCGAGTTCGCCTTTCCGATCAGCGGGACCAAGGCTGCCCAATCGATGCTGGTCGGCGGAAACTCGCCCAAACGATAATGGACGGGCGCGCTCATGCGGCCTGCTCCGTGACGCCGGCCATGAGGAGGCCGAGGTCGCGTTCGTCCGTGCGGTCCGCGGCGCGCTCGCCGGTGATGCGGCCCCCGCACATGACGATGATGCGGTCGGCGAGACCCATGATCTCCTCCAGCTCGACGGAGACGAGCAGGATGGCGACGCCCTGGTCGCGCAGGGCGACAAGACGCTTGTGGATGAACTCGATGGCGCCGATGTCGACGCCCCGCGTCGGCTGGCCGACCAGCAGCACCTTGGGGGCGCGCTCGATCTCGCGGGCCAGCACGAGCTTCTGCTGGTTGCCGCCGGAGAACTTGGACGTGCGCAGGCGCGGCGCTCGCGGGCGGACGTCGTAGGCTTCCATCTTGACCGCGGTGTCGCTCTCGATCGCGCCGCGGTCGAGCAGCAGGCCCGTGCCGTAGCGGGGCTCGTCGTGGAAGCCCAGCATGGCGCTTTCCATCGCCTCGAAGGGCGGAACGAGGCCCATTCGCAACCGGTCCTCCGGCACGTGGAGGAGACCGCGCCGGCGCAGGTCGTGCGGATCGCGCGACGCCTCGGGCACGGGCGTGCCGTCGAAGGAGATCACGCCGCCCGCGATGGGCCGCATCCCCGCGAGCGCCTCCAGCAGCTCGCTCTGGCCGTTCCCGGCGATGCCGGCGATGCCGACGATCTCGCCGGCCCGCACCTCCAGCGACACGTCCTCGACGCGCGCCGTGCCCTTGGCGTCGCGCACGGTGAGGCCTGCGCAGGCGAGCATCACGCGGCCGGGCTTCGCCGGGGCCTTGTCGACGCGCAGCAGGACGCGGCGGCCCACCATCAGCTCGGCAAGTTCGGCCGGGGAGGTCGCGGCGGTGTCGAGCGTCGCCACCATCTCGCCGCGGCGCATCACGGAAACGCGGTCCGTCACGGCCATGATCTCACGCAGCTTGTGGGTGATCAGCACCACCGTCTTGCCCTCGGCCGCCAGCGTGCGCAGCAGGCGGAAGAGCAGGTCCGCCTCCTCCGGCGTCAGCACCGCGGTGGGCTCGTCGAGCACCAGCACCTCCGCGCCCCTGACGAGCGCCTTGAGGATCTCGACGCGCTGCTGGAGGCCCACGGGCAGCTCGCCGACGACGGCGTCGGGATCGATGACGAGCCCGTACTCGCGCCCGAGCCGCGCCAGTTCCGCGCGCACGCGCCGCGCGCCGGCGGCGAGCAGGGGCGCTCCCTCGGCGCCCAGCATCACGTTGTCGAGGACCGAGAGCGGCTCCACCAGCATGAAGTGCTGGTGCACCATGCCGATGCCCGCCGCGATCGCCTCGCGCGGGGCGCGAATGGCGACCTTGCGGCCGTCGACGCGGATCTCGCCCGCATCGGCCTCGTAGAAGCCGTAGAGGATCGACATCAGCGTCGACTTACCGGCGCCGTTCTCCCCCACGATGCCGTGGATCGTGCCCTTGCGCACGAGGAGGTCGACCGCCTTGTTCGCATGCACCTCGCCGAAGCGCTTGTCGATGCCGACGAGTTCGATGGCGGGGGGCGATGCGGCTTGCGGCATGGTTCGCAAAGGACTCGACGAAGGGGTGCGCAACGGAGCAACCCGCCATTGCGAGGAGCGAAGCGAGGAGGCGACCCGGACTTTGCCCGGGCATGAACCGGATTGCCTCGCTTCGCTCGCAATGACGTAACGGCCGCTATTGGCGGCCGAGGCTTATGCCCGGCGTCCCCTCATCCGACCGGCCTCGTGCCGGCCGCCGTCACCCGCGACGGGACAGGGGAGCGCGCCCGGCACCGGCCCATCGACAGGGGACGTCGGGAACCCTCGCTCAGCCAGGGCACTTCTGGTCGGACATGTAGTCGTGCACCTTGATCGAGCCGGAGACGATGTCGGCGGCGGCCTTGTCGGCGGCGGCCTTCATGTCGGGCGTGACGAGGGCCTTGTTGTTGTCGTCCATGGCGTAGCCGACGCCGTTCTCGGCGAGGCCCAAAACGGAGACGCCAGCCTTCCAGGTGCCGGCCTTGGCGTCGGTAAAGGTCTTGATCGTGGCGTTGTCGACCCGCTTGAGCATCGAGGTCAGCACCTTGCCGGGGTAGAGCCCGTTCTGGTTGCTGTCCACGCCGATGCCGAGCTTGCCGGCGTCGGCCGCGGCGCGCAGCACGCCCACGCCCGTGCCGCCGGCCGCGTGGTAGACCACGTCCGCGCCGCGGTCGATCTGCGCCTTGGCGAGCTCGCCGCCCTTCACGGGGTCGTTCCAGGCCGCGCCCGTCGTGCCCGTCATGTTCTGGAACACCTCGGCCGAGGGATTGGCGAACTTGACGCCCTGCACGTAGCCACAGGCGAAGCGGCGGATGAGCGGGATGTCCATGCCGCCAACGAAGCCGACCTTGCCGGTCTTCGAGGCCTTGGCCGCGAGCAGGCCGACGAGGAACGAGCCCTCCTGCTCCTTGAACACGATCGATTGAACGTTGGGGAGGTCGACGACCATGTCGATGATCGCGAACTTGGTGTTGGGGAACTCCTTCGCCACCTTCTCCAGCGCCACGGCCTGGCTGAAGCCGACGGCGAGAACGGGCGAATAGCCGTCCTTGGCGAAGCGGCGCAGGGCCTGCTCGCGCTCGGCGTCCGTCTTGATCTCGAAGTCGCGGAAATCGACGCCCGTGCTCTTCTTGAACTGCTCGGCGCCGTTGAAGACGCCCTCGTTGAAGGATTTGTCGAACTTCCCGCCGATGTCATAGACGATCGCGGGCTTGACCTCCTGCGCGGCGGCCGCGCCCGTCATGCCGACAGCCGCGGCAAGACCGATGATCCAGGAACGCATGTGAGACCCTCTCCCGTGTTGCCGTTGCCGCGTCGAGGCGGCTCCGTTGCGGCGCAGGATGGCATGGGGCATGGCACAGGTGAAGCGGTGAAACACCGCAGCGCCCGCCATTGGCCGTCTCGCGCATCGGTGGCAAACTGCCGAAACGGTCCAAAGGACCGCGCCGGAGGAAACGCGTGATGCCGAACCCCGCCCCGTCGCCCGTCTCCGTCCCCGCCTCGCGCCCGCGTCCGGGCCGGCGCACCGGACGGCCTCGCGCCGGGTGGGTCGCCGCAGCGGCGCTGGGGCTCGCGGCGCTGGCAGGGACGCTGCCCGCCCACGCGCGCAACGGCTCGATCGAGGTGGATGTCGAACTCGTTCTGGCCGTCGACATCTCCTATTCCATGGACCCCGAGGAACAGGCCCTGCAACGCCAGGGCTATGTCGAGGCCCTCAACTCCCCGTTGGTGCTGGACGCGATCAAGAAGGGCCTGAACGGCAAGATCGCGGTCACGTATGTGGAGTGGGCCGGCACGTCGAGCCAGGACGTCGTGGTCGACTGGCAGATCATCGACAGCGCCGAGAGCGCGCGGGCCTTCACGGACACGTTGCAGAACCGGGCGCCGCGCCGGCTCTACCGCACCTCCATTTCCGGCGCGCTCGACTTCGCCGTCCCGCTCTTCGAGAAGAACGACTTCCGGGGCATCAAGCGGGTGATCGACGTGTCGGGGGACGGCTCCAACAACCAGGGCCGGCCCGTGACGGAGGCGCGCGACGACGCGCTGGCGCAGGGCATCACCATCAACGGCCTGCCGATCATGCTGAACCGGCCCAACATGGGTTACCCGGACGTCGAGCCGCTCGACGCCTATTACAGCCAGTGCGTCATCGGAGGGCCTGCGGCCTTCGTCGTGCCGGTCCGCGAGCGCGGGCAGTTCATCGACGCCGTGAAGACCAAGATCCTTCTCGAAGTGGCCCTCACCCCGCCGCCCGATTGGCCGGCCAGGGTCATTCCCGCGCAGGTGGAGACGCCGCGCGTGTCCTGCATGTTCGGCGAGAAGATGTGGCAGCAGCGCTGGGGCAACGGGAACTGACCGGGAATCCCCCCGGATTGCCCGGCGCAGCGGGCCTCGACTAGGCTGGTCTCCCCCGAGGAGACGCTGCATGGCCCGGTTCCGGCTCGCCCTGATCGCCCACGACCAGAAGAAGGATGCAATGGTGGAGTGGGCCGAACGCCACCGCGCCCAGTTGGCGCGCTGCGACCTCTGCGCCACGGGCACGACGGGCGGGCGCATCCTGGAGCGCTGCCCGGAACTCGCCATCACCCGTTTCAAGAGCGGTCCGCTCGGCGGCGACCAGCAGATCGGGGCGCTCATCGCCGAGGGCAAGCTCGATGGCCTCGTCTTCTTCGTCGACCCGCTCTCGCCCCATCCCCATGACGTTGACGTCAAGGCGCTCACGCGCCTCGCGCTGGTCTACGACATCCCCATGGCCTGCAACCCGTCCACGGCGGACCTGGTCGTGAAGGGCTACCTGGCGGGACGGTGATCAGGTTCGCGTCCGCGCCGCCGTCTTCGCGAGGAGCGTGGCGACGACGCAACCCATGCTGGGAACGGCAGGATTGCCTCGCTTCGCCGGCAATGGCCGCTGGCGCCGGGGCGAAGACCAAGCACCTTGTCCGACCTGACAGAAAGGACCTCCCGCCGCCATTGCGAGCCGAAGGCAAAACGATCCCGTCTGCTGCCGAGCCTGGCAAAGGACGTTTCGGGCCGGTCGAAAACGGCGCTAGTTCTCGAAGCGCCGGCCCACCAGGTCGACCGTCTCCCGCGTCACGAGCTGGGCGCGGGTGTCGAGGTTGGCGGCGGAGATGCCGCGGTCGATCTGCAGGTAGAGCTGCACCACCGGCCAGAAGCCCTGCAGGAAGGGCTGCTGGCCCAGCGAGCCCGTGAGCGCGCCGCTGCGGATCTGGTCCCGCTGGCGCGGGCCCAGGTCGAAGCCGAAGGAGCAGACCTGTCCCTCGAGCTTGAGGCGGGCGATCGCGTCGCCCAGGGCCGTCGTGACGAAGCCGTTCGCCGCGAAGGCGCCCACCACGTCCTTGCGTGTCTCGATGAGCTTCGCCACGGAGCCCGCGAGGTCGTCCCGATCCACGTCGATTCCGATGCTCTGGGAGCCTGCGTCCACCTTGAAGTCCCTGAGCCGGCCGGCGGCGTTCAGCGCCTTCACCGTCGCCTGGTAGGCGACCATGATGCGGCGGTTCACCTCCTCGTTCCCGAGCAGCGCGGTGTTCGGGAAGATCACGGTCCCGCCCTTCACGTTGCGGGAGAGCAGGCACTTGGCCAGAGCCTCGCCGCCGATCGCGGCGGCCGACGCATCCTGGCCCGTATGGGAAATCTGGTTGCGGTCGACCAGCTTCGGATCGTAGGAGTTCATTGTGGCGACGGGGATGTTCCGCGCCCTGAACTGGCGCACGATGTCATCGAAGGCGCCGGACTGCGCCGTGGTCAGGATCACGCCGTCGATCGCCGGGTCCTGCACGATCCGGTTCAGGATGGCGATCTCGCGCGGGATGTCGTCGACCGTCGCCTCCGAGCCCAGCATGATCAGGTTGATGCCGAAGGCCTTGGCCGCCACCTGCGCGCCGACATAGACGGGATCGAAAAACCCGTTCCCCGCGGTGTGCGTGACGATCGCAAAGGTGAGCTTGCCGTCCTTCGACCGGAAGTTGCGGGTGGCGGGGGCCTCCTGGGCGGCGTCCTGGAAGGAATATCCGCCGACGGCCCGGTTGATCTCGCCGGACTGCGCGACGGCGGTTGCCGGCATGAGCTGGGCGAACGCCCAGCCCGCCAGCAGCGTGGCGAACAGATGTCTCTTCATGCGAGCGTCCCCCGTTCTGGCAACTCGCTTTGCGCCGGCAGCAGATTCGGTCAAGCGTGACCCCGGCCGGGCGCGACGCGTCAAGAGCCGCTCCCCCATCGCCGCGGGGGCGGGACGGCCCCGATTGGCAGCGTCACCGCGCTGTCCTATAGGACCGATGGACCGGCCGGGCCGCCACGCCAGCCGGCCCGCGCAGTCCCCCGGAGGTTTTCATGAGCAAGACGCCTCGCCTCATCGCGGTCGACTGGGGGACGAGCCGGCTCAGGGCCTACCTGCTCGACGCGGACGGCGCCGTGCTCGAGAAGGCAGGGGCCGACGAGGGCATCATGGCCGTGCCGCCTGGCGGCTTTCCGGCGACCCTGCGCAAGCATGTGGGCCATTGGCTCTCCGCCTGGCCCGGATTGCCGGTGGTGCTGGCCGGCATGGTGGGCAGCCGCAACGGCTGGGTCGAGGTGCCCTATCTCACCTGCCCGGTGGACGCCGCCGGCATCGCCCGCGCCCTCGCTCCCGTCGATCTCGGGGACGGCTTGCGCGCGCTCATCGTTCCCGGCCTCACGGCCGAGGACGAGGCCGGGGTGCCGGACGTCATGCGCGGCGAGGAGACCAAGATCGTCGGCACGGGGGTGGAGGACGGCATCGTCGTCACGCCCGGCACGCACGCCAAGTGGAGCCGGGTGAGGGGCGGCCGCATCGAGGGGTTCGCCACCTTCATGACCGGGGACGTCTACGGCGCGCTGACAGACCACACGATCCTCGGCAAGCTGGCGGAGCAGCCGGAAGACGAGGCGGGATTCGCGCGCGGGCTCGCGGCCTGCCGGCGGCCGGGAGGGCTCACCCACCAGGCCTTCTCGGCGCGCACCCTCGTCCTGCTCGGCAAGATGTCCGGCCGCGAGGTCGCCCCCTTCCTGTCGGGCCTGCTGATCGGGACCGAGGTTCGCCACGCGCTCGCCATGGCGGGCCGCGACGCCCCGGTCACGGTGGTGGCGGAGGGCACGGTCGGCCGCGGCTACGAGCAGGCGCTCGCCGCCCACGAGCGAGGCTGCCGGATCCTGCCGCCGGAAGAGACGTTCCTGCGCGGTCTCCTGCGCCTCGTCGATCTCAAGGCGCCCCCGCAGGGCTGAACCCGAGGACTGTCCCGTGACCCATCGCTCCGCCTTCGACGCCGCCTTCGCGGCCTGCCCGGTCATCGCCATCCTGCGCGGCCTCCAGCCGGACGAGGCCGCCGGCATCGGCGAGGCGCTCGTCGCTGCCGGGATCAGGGTACTGGAAGTGCCGCTCAATTCGCCACGGCCGCTGGAGAGCATCCGGCTGCTCGCGGAGGTCCTGGGCTCGCGCGCCGTGGTGGGCGCCGGAACCGTCTACCACCCGGGAGAGGCGGAGGACGTCGCCGCCGCCGGCGGGCGGATCATCGTGTCGCCCAACGCCAACCCCGCCGTGATCCGCCGCACCAAGGACTTGGGGCTCGTTTCCGCGCCGGGCGTGATGACGCCCACGGAGGCGGCGACGGCGCTCGACGCGGGCGCCGACGTGCTGAAGCTCTTCCCGGGCGAGATCATCACCCCGGCCGCGGTGCGCGCCTTCGCCGCCATCCTGCCGCGCGGCACGCGGCTCGTGCTCGTGGGCGGCGTCGGCGTCGCCAACATGAAGGACTACGCGGCGACGCCTCTGGCGGGTTTCGGCATCGGCTCGGCCCTCTACAAGCCGGGGAGCGATGCCGCTACGGTGGGCGAGAAGGCGAGGGCGTTCCTGCAGGCCTTCGCCGCAAGCGGAGTGGGGCAGCCATGATCGTCGTCTTCGGTTCGGTCAACGTGGACTTCGTCACCCGCGTGTCCCGCATCCCGCGCCCGGGCGAGACGGTGCTGGGACCGGACTACGCGGTGATTCCCGGGGGGAAGGGCGCCAACCAGGCGCTCGCCGCCCGCCGGGCGGGATCCGAGGTGCTCCTGGCCGCGGCGGTGGGCCGCGACCCATTCGCCGGGATCGCGCTGTCCCTGCTGCGCGAGGATGGCGTCGACCTCTCCCGCGTCGCCGCGGTGGACAGTCCCACCGGGGCGGCTTTCATTTCGGTGGAAGAGAGCGGCGAGAACGCCATCGTCGTGGCCTCTGGGGCCAACCGCCTGGCTTCCGCCGGCCAGCTTGCGGACTACGCGTGGTCGGACCGCGATACGCTCCTGCTGCAGCGCGAAGTGCCGGAAGGCGAGGCCGCGGAGGCGGCGAGCCGGGCGAAGGCGGCAGGCGCGCGCGTCATGCTGAACGCCGCGCCGGCAGGTGCGCTCGCCCCGGGCCTGCTCGCGTGCCTCGACATTCTCATCGTGAACGAGCACGAGGTGACGGTGGTCGGCGCGGGGGCGGGGCTGTCCGGCACCCCGGACGACATCGCCCGCGAGATCGATGCCCGCCATGGCGTCACCACGGTGGTCACGCTGGGCGCGGAGGGGGTCATCGGGTGGACGGGCGGGGTGCGGCGCAGCGCGCCCGCGCTCGCGGTCACGCCCGTCGATACCACCGCGGCCGGCGACAGCTTCTGCGGCGCGCTGGCGGCGGCGCTGGACCAGGGCTTCGGCTTCACCAGCGCGCTGGCCCGCGGCGCGGTGGCCGGCAGCCTGACCTGTCTCAAGGCCGGCGCGCAGGTCAGCCTGCCGCGGCAATCCGACATCGAGCGGGCGGTCGCGGGGTTCCAGGCCTGAGCCGGCCCAAGCCCTCCCCGAGGCCAAGCTCGTCCGACGGCCAAGCACTCGCGAAACCCAAGCCTTTTTGAAGTGTTAAGCCGAGCTTGGAAAGGAACCGCCTCGGTTCCACGATGCAGTGATGTGTGCCTGCTAGCGTGGGGATAACCTACCCATGCGTGCGAGCTCATGTTCCGCAACTTGTCTCTGATCGTCTGTGTTGCCGCGGCCAGCGTCGCCGCCGTGGAAGGGCTCAAGCGCCTGCCGGCCAGGGGTGCGACGCCCGCGCCGGCGAAGCCGGCCGAGGCGAGCGGCGAGTCGCGGGGCATGATGGTGCTGCCGGAGGACGGGCGCGGCCATTTCCTGGCCCCCGCCTTCATGAACGGGATCATGATCCAGACGGTGGTGGATACCGGCGCGTCGGTGATCGCGCTGTCGCTGGAGGATGCGGCGCGCGCCGGGATCTTCCCGAATGCGGGCGACTACAAGGTGTCCCTCGCCACGGCGAACGGCGTGCTCGCGGTGGCCCCGGTGACGCTGCGCGAGGTGCGGCTCGGCGGGATCGTGCAGCGCGACGTAGAAGCCGTCGTGCTCCCGGCCGGCAAGCTCAAGGTCAGCCTTCTCGGCATGTCCTTCCTGCGCCGTTTCTCGGCCATGCAGGTCAGCAAGGGTTCCCTTCTCCTGAAGGAATAGCCCGGCCCGCGCCGGCTCAGGTGCAGGGACCCGTGGTCGGGTTCGGAATGGCGTTGTTCGTCATGTCCGTGCGTGACACGTAGGTCGACACGCGGGGGCGCATGAAGATCTTCTCCGACAGCGTCACCGTGCCGGTGATCACGTAGCCGATGACGGGCTTGTAGGGATATTGCACCTCGGCCATGACCAGCGAGGATCCCACATCCGTGCGCAGCCCCGTCGGCAGGTCGTCCGTGGACAGGAAGGATCCCTTGGTCAGGGCCGTCCAGTTGCGCTGGTAGCTCCAGCAGACCGACGCCTTGTTCGGCACTTTCGGATCCGTCGAGCCCGAACCCGAGATCGCGATGCTGCTGACCCGCAGGCGCGCGTCGGTGGCGGCCATGGGGGCGAGGACCGCGGTGGACGCGTTCAGGATGTTGTCGACGTCGGCGGCCACGAGGCTGGCCGATTGTGTCGTGAGGTCGCCGATGGTGCGGCTGAGCAGCACGATGCGGCGGTCCGCCGTCAGCAACTGCGTCACTTCGACCGAGCCGATATAGAGCGTCAGCATGAGCGGCAGGAGCAGCGCGAACTCGACGGCGGCGACGGCGCGGGTGTCGTGCCGCAGGACGCGTCCTACGCGCGCCGCCAGTGCAAGAAGGGGCCTTGATGCCGGGGCGTTCTGGGTCATGGCGAGCTCGTGAACGGCTCGTTCTTGAAGGCGGCCGAGGCCATGATCAGCAGCTTGTTTCCGGACAGGTTGACCATGGTCTTGCCGATCAGGGGCACCACGATCGGGTAGGCGACGACGGCGCGGACGACCACGATGCTGTTGGGCTGGCCGGC
This sequence comes from Alsobacter sp., assembly GCA_046349155.1. Classification (GTDB taxonomy): domain Bacteria; phylum Pseudomonadota; class Alphaproteobacteria; order Rhizobiales; family Beijerinckiaceae; genus Alsobacter. Next base: position 492,949 of record JAXMCW010000001.1, read on the forward strand.
GTCGTACTTGAAGGCGCTGGTGTCGAGGTTGCCCTTCGCGTCCACCGGCGGCGTCGAGATCGAGGTCCCCGTGAAGGAGGTGTAGACCTGCACGTCGACCTGGAGGTCGCGGCTGCAGTTGAAGAAGACCGTGACCTTCTTGCAGATCTCGGCCTTGAACTGTGACCCCGTCAGGGCCTTGTTCTGGGCCTGTCCGGTCATGATCAGGCGGGACGCGTCCGTGACTGCGGTCTGCAGGACCTGCCCCGTCATGTGGACGAGGGACGTCTCAAAGATCGCGTAGACCAGGCTGAGAAACGGAATCGCCAGGAGCGCGAACTCGACCGCGACGGAGCCTTTGCTCTCGCGGCGAAGCGCGCTCCACACCGACCGGGTCGTGGCCCGACGGAAGCGGCGATGGCTGAGCATTCACGACCTCTCGGCGGTCTGGCCCGACATGCGGCGGACGCCTGACGCCCGCGTCCACACGTTAGCGCCCGGACCGTCTCCTATCTCCTAAAGTGTAGGAAGCCCCAAAGGACACCTGCCGCGAGCCTTAACTTTTCGTTACTTTCGCGTGCAGGTTGTTTACTTGGCGAGGCCGTTGCGGGCGTTCGTCTGGCTGCCGACCATCTCGAACTGCTTCTGGACGTCGCCGAGGCTGAGCGTGGGCTGGCACTGCTGCGGCGTGCAGGAATAGGTTTCGCGCTCGAGGCCGCGCTGCACCACCAGCATTCCGTCATGGGCCGCCTCGACCTTGATGAGCGACTCGCCGATCACGGCGCCCGTCGGGTCCTGCGCGATCAGGTTGGTGGTGCCGTAGCTCTTGCCCGTGACGACCATCGAGCCGTTCTTCTGGATGGCGACGTCCGCGATCATGGGGTTGCCGATGACGATCGTCGTCGCCTTGGGCGGGAGCTTGAGCACCTGGGCGCGGTCGGTCTGGACGATGATGCTGTCGAGTGCGGAAGCAGGCGCCGCATAGCCAGCGAGAAGGCCGGCGGCGAGCGCGATGAGACGTGCCGTGGACATGTGGATCAACCTCAACGTGCGCTGACTCAGGTCAGGGGCGCATGATCCGAGATGGCGATCCCCTGCTTCGACAAACACCACCATTAGATTGGAATGGTGAATGAACCTCTAATGGGAGGACCCGGCGCCGCAGCGCTTTCGCCGCCTCTTTACGATTGGCGTCCCGGTCGCCCGCAAGCACCTTCCGAGGAATTCCAAAGCTATTCCACCCGCGTGGGAAGGACAGCGGACAAGATGAAGTTCATCCTTCATTCAATATTCACGCAATACATCGTTAACTCACGTCTCATTCGCCGACGAATTAATTGTTTTCAGCCGATCGATTAACTCGGCTGCAATCACGGGTGGCTACGGTCCGAGCGTCAACGCCGGCCCGGGTCGCCTCGAAAGCAACCCGAGGACAAAACCGGCGCCAGGTGTGAACAGTGTTCCAGGAGCCCATGATGAAGACCCTTTTCGCCCGTTTCGTGAAGGACGAGTCCGGCGCGACCGCCATCGAGTACGGCCTGATCGCCGCGATCGTCTCGGTCGGCCTGATCACCGCCCTGACCTCGCTGAAGACCAACCTTCAGACGACCTACAACACGATCGGCACTGCCGTTAAGAACGCCAACTAAGGCGTTCCGACCACGTGTCGTCGGCCCCGGCCTCGTGCCGGGGCCGTGTCGATTCGCGGTTCGCCTCAGCTTCGCCGGGACGCGTCGGCGCAAGGCCCGCTCCCTCCCGCGACGTCCCGGCGGTCCGTGCCGGCCATTCCCGGGGTGCCAACCATGACCGAGCCGCTCGTCCTGCTGCTGTTCCCGCTGCTGATGGCCTACGCCGCGGCGAGCGACCTGCTGTCGATGACGATCTCGAACCGCGTCTCTCTTCTCCTGCTGGCGGCCTTCGCGGCCGTCGCCCTTCTGACGGGCCTGCCGGCCGCCGCGCTGGGGCAGCATGTCGGGGCGGGCGCCCTTGTCCTCGCGGTGACCTTCACGATGTTCGCCGCCGGCTGGATCGGCGGGGGCGACGCCAAGCTGGCGGCCGTCACGGCGCTCTGGCTGGGCTGGGACAGGCTGCTCGACTACGGCCTGTTCGCCTCCCTCTTCGGCGGCGCGCTGACGCTGGCCCTGCTCCAGTTCCGCTCCTATCCCCTGCCGCGCTTCACGTCCGGGCTGCCCTGGCTTCTGAAGTTGCACCATCCCAAGACGGGCGTGCCCTATGGCATCGCGCTCGCCGCCGCCGGGCTCGCCGTCTATCCCGAGAGCGCGCTCTGGAAGGCCGCCTTCGCCGCGTAGGCCCGGGCGCCCGGCGCGTCGAAGGGCCTGCGCCGCCCCGCGAAGCCGGACATCGGGTCTCGGGCGCAGCGTGCGGGAAAGCGCCTTGCAGCCTTGCTGCTCAAAATTCTCTCGGTGCGAGCATCAAGAGATTTGCAAACGAAACTTTAACCATAACGCAACGAAGATCGCCTCAGTGATCCACTCGCGCCGCGTGTGCGGCTGATGGGGACAGGCGTATGAACGCGGCTCGAATTCTCGTACTGGGCGTGGCCGTCGCGGCAGGCGGCATCGCCGCCTATCTCGCCTCCAACACCTCCGAGCCGGCTCCGGCGCCCGCTCCCGCGCCTGTCCAGGCGATCAAGACCACGGAGGTCCTCGTCGCGGCCGCCGAGGTGCCGATGGGGGGCTCGGTCACGGCGCGCGAGCTGCGCTGGCAGACCTGGCCGGCCGACGGGACGGGCCAGGGCATGATCACCAAGGCCGAGCAGCCCAACGCCCTGCAGGACTACAACGGCGCCATTTCCCGCGTCTCCATGATTCCCGGCGAGCCGATCCGCAAGGAAAGGCTGATCAAGGCGGGCGAAGGCGGGGTGATGTCGGCGCTGCTGCCCACCGGCTCACGGGCGGTCGCCATCACGATCGACAATCGCGGCGCGAACTCGGCCGGCGGATTCATCCTTCCCAATGACAGGGTGGACGTGATCCGCACCTTCCGCGACGAGGTCGCCTCCAAGACGGCCGGCAGCGACGTCGTGCTCAGCGAGACGCTGCTGCGCAACATCCGCGTGCTGGCCATCGGCCAGAACATCCAGGAGCGCAACGGCGAGAAGGTGGTGGTCGGCGAGACCGCCACTCTCGAACTCGACCCCCGCCAGGTCGAGATCATCCTGCTGGCGCAGCGGCTGGGGCAGCTGTCCCTGGCCCTGCGGAGCCTGCAGGACGCCGGCAAGCCCGAGGACCAGGTCGTCAAGGCCGACGACACGACGCTCACCATCGTTCGCTATGGGACCGCCGCGCAGCGCTGAGCGCGACGCGGGCGCAGCGGAAACACGGGACACGCTCATGACCTCACGGATCAGCGGACACGCCAGCAGATGGGGCCTGATGCTCGGGGCGGCAGCCCTGGCCGTCTCCGGCCTCGCCGCGCCGCCCGTCCTCGCCCAGTCCGCCAACGGGCAACTCGCCATCTCCTCGGGCGAGGCCGGGATGGTCCGCAAGATCGACCTGGGCATCGGGAAATCGGTCATCGTCGACCTGCCGCGGGACGCCAAGGAGGTCTTCGTCGCCAATCCCAAGGTGGCCAATGCGGTGGTGCGCTCCACCCGCAAGATCTTCGTCATCGGCCAGGCCGACGGCCAGACCAACGTCGTGGTGATGGACGCCGAGGGACGGCAGATCGCCAATCTGGACATCAATATCGGGCGCGACCTGAACGTGCTGCGCCGGACCATCAAGGCGGCGATGCCCAACAGCCAGGTCAACGTCGTCGCCGTGGGTGACACGATCGTGCTGACCGGCTCCGTCGCGAATGCGGGCGACGCGCTCCAGGCCATGGACATCGCCAAGGGCTTCGTCGGCACCAGCGCGGTGGGCCAGGGCGCCATCACGGGCAACGTCGTCAACTCCATCACGGTCCGCGGCAAGGACCAGGTGATGCTGAAGGTCACGGTGTCCGAGGTGCAGCGCGTCGTGCTGAAGCAGCTCGGCATCAACTCCTACGGCACGTGGCAGGTGGGCGACATCGCCGGCAACGTGCTGTTCGACAATCCCTTCGCGCTGTCGCGCACGGTACTCTCCAATTCCGCCATCAGCGGGAGCATCGGCAACTCGACCAGCAGCAAGATGACGCTGCAGGCGGCCGAGCGGAACGGTCTGCTGCGCACGCTCGCAGAGCCGACCCTCACGGCGATCTCGGGCGAGGCGGCGAAGTTCTCGGCCGGCGGCAAGGTGCCGGTGCCCTCCGGCGTGAGCTGCACCAGCGGCACCTTCGGGGCCAGCGTCTGCCTGCCCAGCATCGAGTACAAGGACATCGGCGTCGCGCTGAACTTCACGCCCATCGTGCTGTCGGAAGGCCGAATCAGCCTGCACGTCTCCACCGAGGTGACGGACATCGACAGCAACAACCAGCTGCAATACAGCAACGTCACCGCGCCGGCCTTCAAGACCCGCAAGATGGACACGACGGTGGAGCTGCCCTCGGGCGCGAGCCTCGTCTCCGCGGGCCTGATCCAGCAGCAGAGCGGCCAGATCATCAACGGCTTCCCGGCGCTCTTGAACCTGCCCATCCTGGGCGCGCTGTTCCGCTCGCGCGACTACCAGCGCAACGAGACGGAACTGCTGATCACCGTCACGCCGTACATTGCGCGGCCCTCGAGCCCCAATGCCGTGGCCAGGCCCGATGACGGCTTCGTCGACGCCAGCGATCCCCAGGCCGTGCTCCTCGGCCGCTTCAACAAGATCTACGGCCAGCCGAGCCCCCGGCCGCCCGCCACGTCAGCCTATCGCGGCAACGCCGGCTTCATCATCGAGTGAGCGCGATGGCCCCCTGCAAGACAGCCCTGAAAGGCCTTCCGATGCGCGTCCGGGACCTCAGCCATTCCTCCCCCTTCGCCGCCGCGCGCCGCACCTGGCGTCCGCTCGCCGCCGCGGGGCTCCTCGCCATGTCCGTCGCCGCCTGCAGCACGGGGGCACCGGAGACGACGTCGTCCACGTTGCCGGCCGACTACCGGCTGCGCCACCCGATCGGCCTCGTGAACGCTCCGACGGACCTCGACATCTTCGTCGGCCGCAACGCCGGATACCTGGATCCGCGCCAGGCCGACGACATCCGCCGCTTCGCCCTCGACTTCCGGCGCGATGGCCGCGGGCCGATGCTGGTCATGGTGCCGAGCCACAAGCCCGGACTTCCTGTCGCCAACCATCGCGGCGTTCAGGCGATCCGGTCGGAACTCGCCGCCAATGGCGTGAGCGGGGGCATGGTGCAGGTCACCACCTACGAATCGCCGGGCGACCCGATGGGCGCCCCCGTGCGCCTGACCTTCGCGAAGCTGCAGGCCAAGGTCATGTCGCGCTGCGGCGAATGGCCGGCCGACGTCGCGGGCAACGCCGCGTCGCTCGAAGGCTGGCAGAACCGCTCCTACCACAATTTCGGCTGCGCCTATCAGACGGCCATCGCCAACCAGGTCGACGATCCGATCGACCTGGTGCGGCCGCGCCCCGAGGCGCGCGCCGACGTGCAGCGGCGGATGAAAGTGTTCGACGACGCGCGCAAGTCCATCGACCCGTCGACGGCGTGGAAGACCGGCTCGGCCAGCGTGAGCGGCGGCGGCGGCAGCAGCAGCGGCGGAGGAAACTGAGATGCAGCACGGCCACCCCCGTCCGGGCCAGGAGGGACCGGACCATCCCGGCATCCACATCGGCCCCGTCCCGCGCATCGCCATCCAGGCCTTCTGCGAGACGCCCGACGTATCCCAGATCATCGAGGCGTCTGCCGCCGACCGGCGCATGGACAAGGCGCACCTCAAGGTGCAGATGGGCGGCGCCTCCGCCGCCGTCGAGGTCTACCGCACGGCGCCGACGCCCAACCTGATCGTGCTGGAATTCGCGGCCGGGCACGGGGCCCAGCTCCTCGCCTCGCTCGACCAGCTCGCCGAGAGCTGCGACGCCGGCACCAAGGTGATCGTGATCGGCCACGTCAACGACGTGATGCTCTACCGCGACCTGATGCGCCGCGGCGTGAGCGAGTACCTGATCGCCCCCATCGACACGCTCGCCTTCATCCGCGCCGTGTCGGAGCTCTACCACGCCCCCGGCGCCGAGCCAGTGGGCCGCACCATCGCGGTCGTGGGATCGAAGGGCGGCGTGGGCTCCTCCACCGTCTCCCACAACCTCGCCTGGGCGATCTCGCGCGGGTTGTCGACCGCGACGGTCATCGCCGACCTCGACCTCGGCTTCGGCACGGCGGGGCTCAACTTCAACCAGGACCCGCCCCAGGGCATCGCGGAAGCCGTCTTCGCGCCGGACCGGCTCGATGCAAACTTCCTCGACCGGCTGCTCTCCAAATGCGCGGAGACTCTCAGCCTGCTCGCCGCGCCGGCGACGCTCGACCGCCTCTACGATTTTCCGGAGACGAGCTTCGATGCCGTCATCGACATCCTGCGCGCCTCCACGCCCTGCATCGTGCTGGACGTGCCGCATGTCTGGACCGGCTGGTCCCGGCGCGTGCTGATCGGGGCCGACGAGATCCTGATCGTGGCGTCGCCCGACCTCGCCAACCTGCGCAACGCAAAGGTGATGATGGACCTGTTGCGGCAGGCGCGGCCCAATGACCGGCGGCCCAAGCTGCTGCTCAACATGATGGGCATGCCCAAGCGGCCGGAGATCGCGCCGGCGGAGTTCGCAAAGGCGCTGGAATGCGAGCCCTCCGCGATCATCCCGTTCGATCCGCAGCTCTTCGGCACGGCCGCGAATAACGGGCAGATGATCGCGGAAATCCAGGGCAACGGGAAGATCGCGGAGAGCTTCCTCGATCTCGCCCGCCAGCTCATCGGCAAGTCGGAATCCAAGAAGCAGAGCCGTTCCTTCCTCGCCCCCCTGCTGGGCCGCTTGGCCAAGCGGGCGTGATGACAACCGGCGCGTTAGGAACTTGGCAAAGGGTTGAGCGCGACAACAGCGTCATCGGCATGAGAGAGCAGCATGTTCGGTAAGAGAGCGCAATTCGGAGGTCCCGCCTCGCCGGGGCCGGCGCCTGCCCCGGCGCCGCGCGCGCCCGACCCTGCTCCCGCACAGGCGGAGTCGGCCAGCTCCCGGCCGACTATGGCCGTCGAGCGACCCAAGTCCGACGAGTACTACCACACCAAGAGCACGATCTTCAGCGCGCTGATCGAGGCCATCGACCTCAGCCAGCTCTCCAAACTCGACAGCGAGGCCGCGCGCGAAGAGATCCGCGACATCGTCAACGAGATCATCGCGCTCAAGAACGTGGTGATGTCGATCTCCGAGCAGGAGGAACTGCTCGACGACATCTGCAACGACGTCCTCGGCTACGGTCCCCTGGAGCCCCTGCTGGCGCGCGACGACATCGCCGACATCATGGTGAACGGTCCGGACCGCACCTTCATCGAGGTGAGCGGCAAGATCCAACTCACCAACACGCGCTTCCGCGACGCCGCACAGCTGATGAACATCTGCCAGCGCATCGTCAGCCAGGTCGGCCGGCGCGTCGACGAATCCTCGCCGATCTGCGACGCGCGCCTGCCGGACGGCTCCCGCGTCAACGTCATCGCCCCGCCGCTCGCCATCGACGGCGCCGCGCTGACCATTCGTAAGTTCAAGAAGGACAAGCTCACCCTCGACCAGCTCGTGCGCTTCGGCTCGATCTCGGCCGAGGGCGCGGAGATCCTGAAGATCGTCGGACGCGTCCGCTGCAACGTGGTGGTCTCCGGCGGCACGGGCTCGGGCAAGACGACGCTGCTCAACTGCCTGACGCGCTTCATCGACGACGACGAGCGCATCATCACCTGCGAGGACGCGGCGGAGCTTCAGCTCCAGCAGCCGCACGTCGTGCGCCTGGAGACCCGCCCGCCGAACCTGGAGGGGACGGGCGCGATTACGATGCGCGACCTCGTCAGGAACTGCCTGCGCATGCGTCCGGAACGGATCATCGTGGGCGAGGTGCGCGGACCCGAGGCTTTCGACCTGCTGCAGGCCATGAACACGGGCCATGACGGCTCGATGGGGACGCTACACGCCAACTCCCCGCGCGAGGCGCTGAGCCGCATCGAGTCGATGATCACGATGGGCGGCTTTTCGCTGCCGTCCCGCACCATCCGCGAGATGGTCGTCTCCTCGGTCGACGTCATCGTCCAGGCCGCCCGCCTGCGCGACGGCTCGCGCCGCATCACCCACATCACCGAGGTGCTGGGGATGGAGGGCGACACGATCATCACGCAGGACCTCGTCGTCTACAAGATTTCCGGGGAAGACCAGCACGGTAAGCTGATCGGCCAGCACCAGTCGACCGGCATCGGCCGCCCCCGCATGTGGGAACGCGCCCGCTACTACAACGAGGAGAAGCGGCTCGCCGCAGCGCTCGACGGCATGGACGTGAGCGATGATGCCAAGATCGCCTGACGAAGCCAGCATCGCCGCCGGGCCGGGCCGCGGAGGCCTGGCGCCATGATCGATCCGACCAAGCTCGCGGTCGGCATCCTCGCTGCGCTCGCAGCGGGCGGCGTGGCCTACGCGGTCGCCTATCCCTGGATTTCCGGGGCGGCGCGCGCCGAACAGCGCCAGAAGGCCTTCGTCATCACCACGCCCGCCGGCAAGGCCGCCTCGCGCGCCCGCCAGAACGAGGCGCAGCAGCGCCGCGACAAGGTCGCAAGCAGTCTGAAGGAGCTCGAGACCAAGCAGCAGGAGGTCAAGAAGCTCACGCTGGAGCGCAAGCTCGCCCAGGCCGGCCTCGACTGGGACAAGAAGAAGTTCTGGATGGTCAGCGCCTTCGCGGGCGTGCTCTTCGGGCTCGCGGTCATGCTCGCGACCCTGAACCCGATCGCCGCTGCCACGGCCGCCTTCGTCGGCGGCCTTGGCCTGCCGACCTGGGTGCTCGGCTTCCTGCGCAAGAGGCGCATGAAGAAGTTCATCGAGGAACTGCCCAACGCCATGGACGTCATCGTGCGCGGCATCAGGTCGGGCCTGCCGCTCGGCGACTGCCTGCGCATGATCGCCTCGGAGGCGGCCGAGCCGGTGCGCACGGAGTTCCGCACCATGGTCGAGGCGCAGGCGCTCGGCATGCCGGTGGGCGAGGCCGCCCTGAAGCTCTACGAGCGCGTGCCGGTGCCGGAGGCGAACTTCTTCGGCATCGTCATCAGCATCCAGCAGAAATCGGGCGGCAACCTCTCGGAAGTGCTCTCGAACCTCTCCAAGGTCATCCGCGAACGCAAGAAGATGCGCGGCAAGATCTCGGCGATGAGCATGGAGGCCAAGGCCTCCGCGGCCATCATCGGCTCGCTGCCCATCATCGTCGGCGCGCTCGTCTACGCCTCGAGCCCCGCCTATATCGAGCTGCTCTGGACCACGATCCACGGCCGCATCTGGATGGCGATCGGCGGGTTCCTGATGCTGTGCGGCACGCTCGTGATGCGCAAAATGATCAGCTTCGACATCTGAGGGATCGCTCGTGCTGAACACCCTCATGGTCAAGTTCGGGGACCCGCAGTTCCTGATGATGGTGATGGCGGCCATCGCCGCCGCGGCGACGGTGCTCACCATCGCGATGCCGCTGCTGCAGTCCGACCAACTGGGCAAGCGCATGAAGGCCGTGGCCTACGAGCGCGACCAGATCCGCGCCCGCGAGCGCGAGCGGCTCAACCGCTCGAACGAATCCAAGCCGTCGCTGCGCCAGCAGCCGAAGGCCTACATGAAGAACATCGTCGACCAGTTCCAGCTCGGGAAATGGCTCGGCACCGACAACGCGAAGCAGCAGCTCGCCATGGCGGGCTATCGCGGCCCGCAGGCGGAGATCGCGTTCCTGTTCTTCCGGCTGGTCATGCCGATCGTGATGTTCATCGGCGCCGGACTCTGGGCCTTCCTGCTTTGGGAGACGGACCAGCCCCCGCTCGTGAAGGGCGCGGTCGCGCTCGGCGGTGCCTTCGCCGGCATCAAGGCGCCGGAGGTGTTCCTGCGCAACGTCATCACCAAGCGCCAGAACAGCATGCGCCTGGCCTTCCCGGACGCGCTGGACCTGCTGCTGATCTGCGCGGAATCCGGCATGTCCATCGAGCAGGCCTTCCGCCGCGTCGCCCAGGAGATCGGCATCCAGTCGGTGGCGCTGGCCGAGGAGTTCTCGCTCACGACGGCCGAGCTCTCCTTCCTGCCTCAGCGCAAGCAGGCCTATGAGAACCTGGCCGCCCGCACCGGCATGGACAGCGTGAAGAGCGTCTGCACGGCGCTGGTGCAGGCCGAGAAATACGGCACCCCCGTCGGCCAGGCGCTGCGCGTGCTGGCGCAGGAAGGGCGCGACGAACGCATGAACGCGGCGGAGAAGAAGGCGGCCGCGCTGCCGCCCAAGCTCACCGTTCCGATGATCCTGTTCTTCCTGCCGGTGCTGCTCATCGTGATCCTGATCCCGGCTGTGGTGCAGGTCTTCAACTGGAACTGAGGTGGAAAGGCAGGCAGCAGGCAGAGGGCCGCTGCTGAAAGGGTCGCCCGTCCCGCTCGACGGCGCTTGCGCTCGCTTGCAGTCCATTGCCTACTGCCTACTGCCTACTGCCTACTGCCTACTGCCTACTGCCTACTGCATCCATTCGCCTGCTCTCCCGCCGGCGTCCCATGTCCCGCTCCGCCCGCCTCTTCTCCCTCCTCGACGCCCTGCGCCGGCGGCGTCGGCCGGTTACGGCCGCGATGCTCGCGCAGGAGCTCGGCGTGACGGTGCGGACGATCTACCGGGACGTCGGCACGCTGGTCGGCATGGGCGCTCCCATCGAGGGCGAGGCGGGCGTGGGCTACGTTCTACGCCCCGGCTTCCTGATGCCGCCCTTGATGTTCGGGGAGGACGAGGCGGAAGCGCTGGTGCTCGGCCTCAGCCTCGTGATCGAGCGCGGCGACGAGGCTCTGGGGGGCGCGGCAGAGACGGCCTTGGGCCGCATTCTCGACGTCATGCCGCCGGCCCTGCGCGAGCGCGCGGAGGCGGGCGGGCTGATGGCCGGCCCGCACTTCGACGACACCTCGTCGGGCGTGGACGTCGCGCTGCTGCGCGACGCGATCCGAGGCGAGACCAAGCTCCTCATCGAGTATGGAGACGAGACCGGGCAGCGCACGACGCGCAGGATCTGGCCGGTGACGCTCGCCTATTTCGCCCGCAGCGAGGTGCTGGTCGCCTGGTGCGAGCTGCGCAACGACTACCGTTCCTTCCGCACCGACCGCATCTTCTCCGTGAGCCGCACCGCCGATCGCTATCCCCGCCGCCGCGCCATCCTGCTGGCGGAATGGCGCAAGCGAGAGGGGCTGCGGGATTGAACGGCCCACGCGCGACGTCGCTGGCGCCGCGGCGCGTGAGCGGGAAGGCCGGCGCGCCTGCGGAACGGTTTGGCCCCTTGCCAATCCCGCCGGCCTCGGCCACACGGGCGGCATGCGGACCTTCGATGCGCCCCTGCCGATCGACGCCGTGCTGGAGCCCCTCGCCGCGGCCCTGCGCGCGCATCGCTCGGCCGTGCTCGTCGCCCCTCCGGGCGCGGGCAAGACGACGCGCGTGCCGCTCGCGCTTCTCGACGAGCCCTGGGTCGCCGGGCGCAAGCTGGTCCTGCTGGAGCCGCGCAGGCTCGCAGCCCGCGCAGCCGCGGAGCGCATGGCGCGCACGCTGGGGGAGCGCGTCGGCGAGACGGTCGGCCTGCGCGTCAGGCTCGGCTCGCGCATCGGGCCGCGGACGCGCATCGAGGTGGTGACCGAGGGCGTCTTCGCCCGCATGATCCTGGACGATCCCGAGCTTGGCGGCGTCGCCGCCGTGCTGTTCGACGAATTCCACGAGCGTTCGCTCGACGCGGACCTCGGCCTCGCCTTCGCCCTCGACGCCCAGGGCGCCCTGCGCGAAGACCTGCGCCTGCTGGTGATGTCCGCCACGCTCGACGGCGCGCGGGTCGGCCGGCTCCTGGGCGACGCGCCGCTCGTGCAAAGCGAGGGACGCAGCTTCCCCGTCGAGACCCTTTACCGTGGACGCGACCCGCTCCGACGCATCGAGGACGAGGTGGCCGACGCCGCCCTGCGCGCGCTGCGCGCCGAGCCGGGCTCGCTGCTCGTCTTCCTGCCCGGGCAGGGCGAGATCCGCCGCGTCGAAGAGCGCCTGCGCGAGCGCATCGCCGACGCCTCGGTGGATCTTGCGCCGCTCTACGGCGCAATGGACCAGCAGGCGCAGGACCTCGCCGTGCAGCCCGCCGCGGCGGGTCGGCGCAAGGTGGTGCTGGCGACCTCGATCGCCGAGACGTCACTCACGATCGAGGGCGTGCGCGTCGTCATAGACAGCGGCCTCGCCCGCGTGCCGCGCTTCGAGCCGGCGCTGGGGCTCACGCGGCTGGAGACCGTCAAGGTGTCGCGCGCCGCCGCCGACCAGCGCCGCGGACGCGCCGGCCGCACGGAGCCGGGGGTCTGCTGGCGGCTCTGGGAGGAGGCCGCGACAGGCTCCCTGGACCCCTTCGCCCGCCCCGAGATCCTGTCCGCCGATCTCTCGGGCCTGCTGCTCGACTGCGCCGCCTGGGGCGTCGCCGATCCGACCAGGCTTGCCTTCCTCGATCCGCCGCCGGTGCCGGCCCTGGCCGAGGCCCGCCGGCTGCTGCGCGAGCTCGACGCCCTCGACGCCGATGGACGCCTTACCGGGGAGGGCCGGGCCATCCGCACCCTGGCCCTGCCGCCGCGGCTCGCGCGCATGGTCGTCGCCGCGGGGCGGCGTGGCGAGGCGCGTCTGGCCGCGGACGTCGCCGCCGTCATCACGGAGCGCGGGCTGGGAGGCGGGGACACGCATCTCGGTCACCGCGTCGACGCTTTCCGGCGCGACCGCAGCCGTCGCGCGGAGGAGATGCGCCGCCTCGCCGCCGGCTGGGCCGAGGCAGCCGGCGGCGGGCCGCCGGGCGACACCGCGCGGGCGGGACCCGTGCTGGCGCTGGCCTATCCCGATCGCGTCGCCAAGGCCCGGGGCGCGGGGGGCGCCTTCCTGATGGCGAACGGGCGGGCCGGGTCGGTCGAGCCGGCCGATCCGCTCGCCCGTGAGCCCTATCTCGCCGTCGCCGAGCTGTCCGGCACGGCCGCTTCGGCCCGCATCCTCCTCGCCGCCCCTCTCACGCAGGATGCGATCGAGGAGGACTTCGCAGCCCATGTCGTCTCGCGCGAGGAAACCGTTTTCGACAAGGCCTCCGCCTCGCTGCGGGCGAGGCGCTCGCGCCGCCTGGGCGCCATCGCGCTCTCCGAGCAGACGCTGCCGGTGGCGCCCGGTCCGGAGGCGGGCCGCCTTCTGGCGGAGGGCGTCGCGGGCCTCGGCATCCACCGCCTGCCCTGGAGCAAAGCCCAGCTGCAACTGCGCCATCGCGTGGAGTTCCTGCGGCGGGGTGACCCGTCCTGGCCGGACCTCTCCGATGCCGGCCTCGCGGCGCATGCGGCGGACTGGCTCGGTCCCTTCGTCGAGCACCGCACCGGCCTCGCCCAGTTGACGGCGGACGACCTCGGGCAGGCGCTCGCCGCCCTGCTCCCGTGGGATCTCTCCCGAAGACTGGAGGCCGAGGCGCCCACCCACTTCGCCGCCCCCACCGGCAACCACCACGCCATCGACTACGACGCCGAGGAAGGCCCGGTGCTCGCCATCCGCGTGCAGGAACTGTTCGGCCTGCGGGAGCATCCCGCCTTGGCCGGGGGGCGGCTGCCGCTCGTGCTTCACCTGCTGTCGCCGGCGCACAGGCCGATCCAGATCACGAGGGACCTGCCCGGCTTCTGGCAGGGCTCCTGGAGCGCCGTGAAGGCGGAGATGAAGGGACGCTATCCCCGCCATCCCTGGCCCGACGATCCCGCCAGCGCCGCCCCCACCGCGCGCGCCAAACCGCGGGGAACGTGAGGCCTCCGGGCGAGCCTCAATAGCCCACGGCGGCTCCCGCCGGACGGCGGTTGTCGTTGGCGCCATAGCGGCGCCCGGGCTCCTGCGCGCCGCCCACCATGCTGTCGCTCGTCGAGGCCTGCTGGCCGGGCGTGACCAGGGGAATGGGCATCTCGGGCGCGATCATGATCGCCTCGGCCGCGCCCCACGGCGCCTGCTGGGTCAGCGTGTAACCCATCTCGGTCAGCGCTTTCCGGGTGTCCGCGGACAGGGCGAAGGGCTCCACATAGACCTGGTCCGGCAGCCACTGGTGGTGGAAACGCGGCGCGTCCACCGCCTCCTGGATTGTCATGCCGTGGTCGATCACATTCATCGCCGTTTCCAGCGTGATGGTGATGATGCGCGAACCGCCGGGGCTTCCAAGCACGAGGAAGGGCTTTCCGCCGCGCGTCACGATGGTCGGGCTCATGGAGGAGAGCGGCCGCTTGCCCGGCGCGATGGCGTTGGTCTTGCCCTGCACCAGTCCGAACAGGTTGGCCACGCCGGGCTTCACCGTGAAGTCGTCCATCTCGTCATTGAGGAAGAAGCCGGTGTCCCCGGCGATGACCTTGGCCCCGAACAGCGCGTTGATCGTGTAGGTCACCGCCACCGCGTTGCCCTTGTCGTCCACCACCGAGTAGTGGGTGGTCTGCGTGCCCTCGTGCGGCTCGACGCCCGGCTGCACCTCCTTGGATGTCGAGGCCTTGTTCGGATCGATCTTGGCTCGGATGGCGGCGGCGTAGTCCTTGGAAAGCAGCTTCTCCAGGGGGTTCTTCACGAAGTCCGGGTCGCCCAACTGGAAGTTGCGGTCGACATAGGCGTGCCGCATGGCCTCCGTGAGCAGGTGGACCGTCTGCGCCGAGTTGAAGCCGAGCTGCCCGATCGGCCAGCCCTCGGCGATGTTGAGGATCTGGCAGATCGTGGTCCCGCCCGAGCTCGGCGGCGGGGCGGAAACCACGGTGAACCCGCGGTAGGTGCAGCGCACCGGCTCGGTCTCGGTGACGTGGTAGGCCGCGAAGTCGGCGCGCGTGAGGATGCCGCCATTGGCCGCGCTCGCGGCGGCGACCTTCTCCGCAGTCGGTCCCTTGTAGAACGCGTCCGGCCCCTGGAGGGCGATGGCCTCGAGCGTGTCGGCGAGGTCTGTCTGGACGAGCCTCTCGCCGACGCGCAGCGGGCGGCCCTCCCGGAGGAAGATCGCCGCGACGTTGGGCTGGGTGGCGAAGGACTTCGTGCCGGCCGCGAGGATGTCGACGTCGCCCTGGACGAGCTCGAAGCCGTCCCTGGCGAGCGCGATGGCCGGCGCCATGACCTGGGCCCGGCTCATCGTGCCGTAGCGGGCGAGCATCGTGTCGAGGCCGAGCACCGTGCCGGGAACGCCGACCGACAGGTAGCCTTCGAGGCTCGCCTTGGGGATGACCTCTCCCTTGGCGTCGAGATACATCGTCTCGGTCGCGGCAAGCGGGGCCTTCTCGCGGAAGTTGATGAAGGTCTGCCGCCCATCGGATAGGTGGATGGTGGCGAAGCCTCCGCCGCCGATATTGCCGCAGCAGGGATGCGTCACCGCGAGCGCGTAGCCGACCGCCACGGCCGCATCGACGGCGTTGCCGCCGCGCCGCATGATCTCGGCGCCGACCTTCGAGGCCAGATGCTGGGAGGTGGCCACCATGGCCTTCTCGCCTTTTGCGGGGGGCGGCGAGACGGCGAGCGCCGGAGTGGCGGCGAGCAGGGCGGCGAGTGTGGCGACGACAGTCTTCATGGCGCGACCTCCGGCGTTTCGGCCAGACTAGACCAGGCCGCTTCCGTGTGAACAGCCGTCCGGCCCGTGGCCTCAGCGCGTTCCGTACATGCGGTCGCCGGCGTCGCCGAGGCCCGGCACGATGTAGCCGTGGTCGTTGAGGTGGCTGTCGATGGCCGCCGTCCAGATCTTCACGTCGGGATGCGCGCCCTCGAGCCGCGCGATGCCTTCGGGCGCGGCCAGCAGGCAGACGAAGCGGATGTCCTTGGCCCCGCGCTCCTTCAGCCGGTCGATGGCGGCCACGGCGGAATTCGCCGTCGCGAGCATGGGGTCGATCACCACGACCATGCGCTCCGCGATGTCCGAGGGCGCCTTGAAGTAGTACTCGACCGCGGTGAGCGTCTCGGGATCGCGGTACAGGCCGATATGGGCCACGCGGGCGGAGGGCACCAGAGAGAGCATGCCGTCGAGGAAGCCCACGCCGGCGCGCAGGATGGGCGCGAAGACGAGCTTCTTGCCGGCGATCATCGGGGCCATGGTGGTGGTGAGCGGCGTCTCCGTCTCCACCATTTCGAGCGGCAGGTCGCGCGTCACCTCGTAGGCCAGCAGCATCCCGATCTCGTTGAGGAGCTGCCGGAAACCCTTGGTCGAGCGCTTCTTGTCCCGCATCAGCGTCAGCTTGTGCTGGACAAGGGGGTGGGCGACGACGGTGACGTTCGACATGGACGCTTCCTCGGCAACGGGTCTCGTGGCCGAAACCTAGCAGCGCCGTTTCGCTCAGAACACCGTCCCGTCGCTGATCACGGTGAGCGGAGGCCCGCCATCCACGCGTTTCTGGCGCGCGATGCGACGCCCGGCTGCCCAGGTGCCGCCCTCCAGCACCTTGGCGAGGGGAAATGCCTCCGGCGTGAGGCGCAGGCGATGACGGACGAGACCCGCCACGTCGTCGAGCAGGGCGACCGTCAGGGCGCGCCACTCCACCACGAGTTCGGAGTCGACGGCGTGCGGGATCGCGGCCGCGGCGGGATCGCGCAGGCGCAGCACGCCGGCATCGATGAAGAGCCCTCCATTGCGGTACTCGGCGAGCCCCGTGAGCCCGTCGATGCCGGACACCCCGATGTCGGCGGCCTGCAGCGGCTCGATGAGGGAATAGGCCAGCCACTGCGAGAGCTTGTGGAAGGGCATCAGTCCCGCCGTGGCGTCGGGCGCCTCGACCGCGGGGTGGCGCCAGGTGTCCCCCAGGTCGACGCCGCCGAGGCTGATGCGGCCAGGCCAGATCGGGCCCAGGTGCTCCAGCAGCGCCGCGAGGATCGCTTCCGCCGGCAGCACGCCGTTCTCGGCCTGTGCGGCGAGGTAATCGAACAGACCGCCGGGGCGCGGCGCATCGGCGCGACCGAACACGCCCGGCTCCGCAGCCACCGCTTCCCCCAGGCGGCGGAGCAAGGCCGCGCGGCCCTCGAGCCCCACCATGGGATTGTCGGCGTCCACCTGAAAGCCCGCGGCAAGGTCGGCAGGATCGAGGTCCGCGAGGCGGTTCGCGTCGGCCCGCAGCCTGGACGCGGGGTCCGCCGAGAAGCGGCCTGCCACGAACATGTCGAAGCTCGCCACGGCGAGCCCTTCCGACCGGGCGAAGCTTTCCCCGCTGGCCGTTTCACGATAGCGCCAGTCGGGGCCGGCCCCGGCGTCGAGCAGCACGCTGGTGATGGCGAGGTCGAAGGCCGCGCGGGCCTTGGCGGCCGAGTTCGCCCATGTCGTGTCGCGGTCGAGCGTCGCCCAGCGGTCGAAACCGCCGGCCGCGAAATGGCGCCAGCGCGCATGGAACGGCACGTCGAGCGTCGGGTAGTTCGAGCGGATCACGTCCAGAACGTAGTCGGCGCAGCGCGCCAGCCGGCCGGAATCGACCTCGAAATGCACGAGTTCGCCGCGAATGCCCTTGTCGAGCAACGCATGCGCGCGCTCGCGGACGGCGCGTGGGGAGAGCAGGGAGCGGGCGAGATCCGCCTCGGAGGTCGTCATCATCTGGCCCGCCGGCGCCGCGGGGCGGAGCCGGTCCTCACGTGTGGTCGAACGAGCGGCCGACCGTCTCGCGCAGGGCCGCCTCGTCGGGCCGTCCCTCCGGCGTGTAGTAGCCGGCCGCCTTCTTGGCCTCGATCTCCACGGAGGCGTCGGGCGGCACGAGCTCCGGAGGGATCGGCACGCGCTCGACGACCTCGATGCCGGAGGCCACGAGCGCGTCGTACTTCATGTTGGACATGGACATCAACCGGTCGATGCGGCGGACGCCGAGCCAGTGCAGGACATCGGGCATCAACTGCTGGAAACGGGCGTCCTGCACGCCGGCCACGCATTCCGTGCGCTCGAAATAGGTGGCGGCCTGGTCGCCGCCCTCCTGCCGCTTGCGGGCATTGTAGACGAGGAACTTCGTCACCTCGCCCAACGCGCGCCCTTCCTTGCGGTTATAGGCCACGACGCCGGCCCCGCCCTCCTGCGCCTCGCGCACGCATTCCTCGACGCCGTGCACGAGATAGGGCCGGCAGGTGCAGATGTCCGAGCCGAACACGTCGGAGCCGTTGCATTCGTCATGCACCCGGCAGGCCACACGCCGACGCGTATCGGCGAGGGCTGCGACGTCGCCGAACAGGTAGACCGTGGTCCCGCCGATCGGCGGAAGGAAGACGGAGAGGTCGGGACGCGTGACGAGTTCGGGAAACATGCCTCCCGTCTGCTCGAAGAGCGTGCGCCGGAGCTTGGTCTCGCTCACGCCGAAGCGGGCCGCCACGCCGGGCAGGTGCCAGACCGGATCGACCGCGACCTTGGTGACGGAGACGTCCCCGTTGGGGAACAGGATCGACCCGTCCGGCTTCAGCCGGCCCGTCGCCAACCCGGCGGAGACTTCGGGCATGTTGAGCCGGGCCCGGGTGACGGCGATGGTGGGGCGGATGTCGAGCCCCTGCGCGATCTCCGTCGCGAAGGTTTCGCCGGCGAGGTGGCCCCACGGGTCCAGCGAGACGATGCGGCCCGGCTCGCTCCACTGGGGATTCGGGCCGATCTCGGTCGCGGGATGCGTGTTGGTGAGGTCCGGCCGGGCCAGCGGGTTCAGCGCGCCGGAGGAGACCGCGAGGGCGCGGTAGAGCGCGTAGGAGCCGCCATGGGCGCCTATGACGTTGCGGTCGGCCGGGTTGGTCACCGATCCGATCACCGGCCCCCGCTCGCGCGCCGTCGCGGCGCCCCATTGGATCGTCATGCGCGATCCGCTCCCCGGCTCCGGATGGGAGGTGAGGCGGATATGGGTCGTCCGGTTTTCGGAGGTCATCGGTGGGGGTCATCGGGCCCGGCGACCCGGGCGAAGGAGCGGAAAGGGCCTTGCTAGGGCCGAATCATCCTCCGCCGAGGTTTCGGGAACGTCAATGGCGCGCAGCCGGACGTTCCCGGGACGCCGCGCCGTCCTGCCCGATCCGCTGCTTCGCGCCGCCGGGATCGCCCCCGTCCTACAGCTCCGTCCGCTGCCTCAGGGCCGCCGCGAGCGTGCCTTCGTCGAGGTAGTCGAGTTCCCCGCCGACGGGGACGCCGTGGGCGAGGCGGGTCACGCGGATGCCGAGCGGCGCGATGAGGTCGGTGACGTAGTGGGCCGTGGTCTGGCCGTCCACCGTCGCGTTGAGGGCCAGGATCACCTCCTTCACCTCGCCCTCGCGCAGGCGCGCCACGAGGCTGTCGAGATTGAGGTCGGCCGGACCGACGCCGTCCAGCGCCGAGAGCACGCCGCCGAGCACGTGATAGCGGGCCTTGAGCGCCTGGGCCCGCTCCAGCGCCCACAGGTCGGCGACATCCTCGACCACCACGAGGATGGCGGGATCGCGCCGCTCGTCGCGGCACACGGTGCAGGGATCGCTCGTGTCGACGTTGCCGCAGCGCGTGCACACGACGATGCGGTCCGTGGCGACGCGCATGGCGTCGGCCAGCGGCACGAGGAGCTGCTCGCGCTTCTTGATGAGGTGCAGGGCCGCGCGCCGGGCCGAGCGCGGCCCGAGCCCCGGCAGGCGCGCCAGGAGCTGGATCAGTCGCTCGATCTCTGGTCCGGTGACGGCGGCCATGGCGATTGCGCGGGTCCGAATGTCTCAGCCGTCATTGCGGGGAGCGCGGCGACGAGGCAATCCATGGGCGGGGGCTGGACTGCTTCGCTGCGCTCGCAATGACGGGGAAGTGCTGGCCACGACGGCGGTCGGGCTCGCGAGGAGGGCGGCAGACCTCAGAACAGCTTCAGCCCGGGCGGGATGGGCAGGCCGGCGGTGACGGCGCTCATCTTCTCCTGCGTGGTGCGGTCGGCCTTGGCGCGGGCGTCGTTGAGGGCTGCGACGAGTAGGTCCTCCAGGATGTCCTTCTCGTCCTTCACCATCAGGCTGTCGTCGATGGCGACGCCCTTCACCGCGCCCTTGGCGCTCATCGTCACCGTCACCATGCCGCCGCCCGCCGCGCCCTGCACCTCGATGGCGTCCAGCTCGTCCTGCAGTGCCTGCATGCGGGACTGCATCTCCTGGACCTTCTTCATCATGCCCATGATGTCTTTCATGGCGGCTCTCCTGTGTGTCGGTGGCGGGGCCGGGCCCCGGGTCAGAGGTCGTCGTCGAAACCGTCGAGGCCGTCGAGGTCGAAGGGCGCTTCGGAAAAGCCCGTATCGTCCTCTGCCGACAAGTCCCCGGGGGCGGGGCGAGACTCGGCCAGGACGTCGCGCACGGCCGTGATTTCCGCACCGGGAAAGCGTTCCAGCACGGCGCGGACGAGCGGATCGGCGCGCACGCCCGTGAGCTTGTCGCGCGCCTCGGCCTCGGCGCGCTCGCGCAAGGTGGGCTGGCCCTCCTCGGAGGACACCGCGACCACCCAGCGCCGCCCCGTCCATTCCTGCAAGCGCCTGGAGATATCGGCCGACAACTGGGCCGAGGCCCCGGCGGCGGGCGCGAATTCGAGCTGGCCGTCCTCGAAGCGGACGAGGCGGACGTCACGCTCCAGCGCGAGCTTCATGGCGACGTCGCGCTTCTCGGCGGCCAGCGCGACGAGATCCTCGAAGCGGGCGAGGCGCAGCGTGGGCGTCGCGGCCACGGCGGGCGCGGCGGCCGGCGCGGGCTCTGCGCGGCTCGCGACGCTCAGTCCCGCGCCCCCGGTGGGGCGGATCTGCGCCCGCGGCGCGGGCGGGCCGCCGCTCCCGCCGCCGGGCGGCGCGCCGGCGGAGGGCGAGGCGGGGGGGGCGGCGAGCGTGCGCAGCGCGTCGTCGGGCGTAGGCAGGTCGGCCGCGTAGGCGAGGCGGATCAGCACCATCTCGGCGGCGGCGACCGGCTTGGGCGAAGCCTGAACCTCGCCGATGCCCCTGAGCAGCATCTGCCAGGCGCGGGAGAGGACACGCATGGGCAGCACTGCGAGCTGCTCGCCGCGGGTGCGCTCCACCTCGGTCACGCTCCCCTCGCGCGCGGCCTCGGGCACGATCTTGAGGCGGGTGACGAAATGCACGAACTCCGCGAGGTCGGAGAGAATGACGGCGGGGTCGGCGCCGGAATCGTACTGGTCGCGCATCTCGCGGAGGGCGCGGGCCACGTCGCCGGACATCACGGCCTCGAAGAGGTCGATGACCCGGCCGCGATCGGCGAGGCCGAGCATCGTGCGGACCGACTCGGCCTCGATGCGCCCGGCGCCATGCGCGATGGCCTGGTCGAGCAGCGACAGCGAGTCGCGCGCCGAGCCCTCCGCGGCCCGCGCGATCATGGCGAGCGCCTCGGGCTCGATCGTGACGCCCTCCCGCTCGCAGATGCGTCCGAGATGGCTGGCGAGCAGGCCCGTGTCGATACGGCGCAGGTCGAAGCGCTGGCAGCGCGACAGGATGGTGACGGGGACCTTGCGGATCTCGGTCGTCGCAAACACGAACTTGGCGTGGGGCGGCGGCTCCTCCAGCGTCTTCAGGAAGGCGTTGAACGCCTTCTCGGAGAGCATGTGGACCTCGTCGATGATGTAGACCTTGTAGCGGGCGGAGGCCGGGGCGTAGCGCACGCCGTCGGTGATCTGCTTGACGTCCTCGATGCCCGTGTGGGAGGCGGCGTCCATCTCCAGCACGTCGACGTGCCGGGACTCCATGATGGCGCGGCAATGCACGCCTTCCTCCGAGAGGTCGACGGTGGGCGCGCCCGAGCCGTCGGCGCGCATGAAGTTGAGACCGCGGGCCAGGATGCGCGCGGTCGTGGTCTTGCCGACGCCGCGGACGCCGGTGAGAATCCAGGCCTGCGGGATGCGGCCGGACTCGAAGGCGTTCCGCAAGGTGCGCACCATGGCGTCCTGGCCGATCAGGTCCTCGAAGGTCTGGGGCCGGTACTTGCGGGCGAGCACGCGATAGGCGGGAGCCGGGACAGGCGCCGCCGCCGGCGCAGCGGCGAGCGACAGGCCGCCCAGCAAGGGTTCGGCCTCCGTCGCGCCAGGGTTGGGCAGTGCGTCGTCCGTCATCGGCCTGGGTCGTCTCGACGTCGGGTCTCGACTTGGCCGATCCTGCCGGGCTGCGGCCCGGCCCAGGCCGGCCGCGGTGGCCGGCCGGCGCGGCGTCTCGCGAAAGGTGGGAGGCTGGACAGAGACCCGCCCGATCTCGTTAGGGCTGCTTCCTTCCGGACCTGACCCGGTTGGCGAGTGGAACGTCCACCGCCAACCTCCCGCGCCCTATATCGGCGATGTCCGCCCGGAAAACAAGCGCGCGAGAGCCTGCCATGGGGCAGCCATGTCCTGCGCGGCTCCCCTTCGCCGGGCGGCTGGTCTAGGCTCGGGACATGCCCGGACCCGATTCCGCCTTCGAACTCCATCCCCAGCTCGCCGCCGACACGCGGCCGGTCGGCGATCTCCTGCTCTCGCGCGTGCTCCTGATGGACAATGCCCGCTTCCCCTGGATCCTGCTGGTGCCCCGTCGGCCGGGGCTGAGGGAGATGATCGACCTGCCGGATAGCGAGCAGGCCGTGCTCCACGGGGAGATCGCCGCGGCGTCGCGGGCGATGCGGACGCTTTTCGCGCCGGACAAGCTGAACGTGGCCGCCATCGGCAACGTCGTGCCGCAATTGCACGTCCATGTCGTCGCCCGCTTCGAACGCGACGAGGCCTGGCCCAAGCCCACCTTCGGCTTTGCCCCGCCCGTGCCTTACGAAGAGGCGGAGGCCGGGCCGCTCGTTCGCCGGCTTGCCGCCGCCCTCGGCGGCATCGCCCTCGCGACGGGCCGAGGATCGCCGTGATGTCCCACCGCCCAGAACGCTCCGCCGGGCTCGGCTACGCCCAGAACGGGCTCGACCGCCGCGCGGAGTTTCGCGACGACCTCGAGCTGATGGCCCGCTATCGCGCCGCGCCGCAGGCGCGGGTTCTCGTGCTGGCGGGCGACATTCCCCTGCTTCGCGCGGGCGAGCGCGGCCACGTGGCGGATTTCAGTTTCGCCGACCTGGAGGCGCTGGGCGCGGCGCGCGAGGTGGCTTTCCTCGGCCTCGATGGCGAGACCCCCCTCTTCGCCGCCCTGCTCGACCAGCGGGCCCCGGAGGACCAGGGGCATTCCGACATCCTCACGCTCGACCTGCGGACGCTCGCCGTGCAGGCGCTGCTGCCGCCCTCCTGGCTCGGCCGCCTCGCCCAGGCCAAGAGCCTGCTCTACTGGCACCAGCGCCACCGCTTCTGCTCGAATTGCGGCGAGCCCACCGCGGTGACCGCCGCCGGCTGGCGGCGCGAATGCGCGGCCTGCGGCGCGCAGCATTTCCCGCGCACCGACCCCGTGGCCATCATGCTCGCGGTCAGCGGCGACAAGTGCCTGCTGGGCCGCCAGTCGCGCTTTCCGGCCGGCATGTATTCGTGCCTTGCGGGCTTCATCGAGCCCGGCGAGACGCTGGAGGACGCCGTCAGGCGAGAGCTCTTCGAGGAGGCGGGCGTGGCGACCGGGCCCGTCCGTTACCTCGCCTCGCAGCCCTGGCCCTTTCCGGCCTCGCTCATGATCGGCTGCATCGCAGAGGCGACCGACGATGCGCTGACGGTGGACCACCAGGAGCTGGAGGACGCCCGCTGGTTCAGCCGCGAGGAAACGCGCGCCATGCTGGAGGGCCGCCACCCCGCCGGCCTCCTCTGCCCCCAGCCCATCGCCATCGCCAACAGCCTGATGAAGGCCTGGGCGTTGGAAGGGGAGGGGGTGTGAACGGGCGTCGGGTCTAGGCCAGATCCGTCTGGGCGAACCCCTGGCCCTTGTAGCTCAGCCCAACCCCGGCCGCGCGGGCGGCGCCGCAGGACAGGCAGTCACCCAGATTGGGCTTGGCGGGGTGACGGCCCTTTCCAATCCGGCCCGTAGGCTTGCGTACCGTGTTCCATCCGTTCGGCGAGGGGACCCGAAACGCCCTCGCTGAGCATGATGGCGAGGATGGCGGACGCATCGGCCATCGTTCGGGCATGTCCCAAAGGGCGGCCGAGACGTCCTTGGCGCTACGCCTGTCGATGTCTGGGAGATTGCGGCACTTCTCCTGGATCGGCCTGAGACGTTCGAGAACCGGAACCTTGGCGAGCGCGCGCTGAAGCTGGGCCCGGACGCATACCGGATCGCCTCCGTCGGCCCCTTGCCCTTCCAGGCGGCCAGTTCCCGGACGACAGCGTCGGTCTCGGGGTCACGGAGGTGGACGGCCATGCGGGTCCCCCGTGCAAACGGCCAATATCGTGCGTCTACACGGCCAAACCGCGCTTCGTCACTCCGCCGCCTGCTGGCTCTCCACCCTGTACGGGTGGGCCGGGTACACGCCGAGAATGCGGACCTCCTTCGAGAAGAAGGCCAGTTCCTCCAGCGCGAGCTTCAGCGAGCGGTCGTCGGGGTGGCCGTCGACGTCGGCCAGGAACTGGGTGGCGGAGAACTCGCCGTCGACCATGTAGCTCTCGAGCTTGGTCATGTTGACGCCGTTCGTGGCGAAGCCGCCCAGCGCCTTGTAGAGGGCGGCCGGCACGTTGCGCACGCGGAACAGGAAGGTGGTGACCGTCGGGCCGTTGCCAGCGGCCGCCCAGCTCGGCGTCCGCGAGAGCACGACGAAGCGCGTCGTGTTGTGCTGCTCGTCTTCCACGTCGCGGGCGAGCGTCTCCAGGCCGTAGATCTCGCCGGCGAGGCTGGTTGCGAGCGAGGCGCGGGTGGGGTCGTTCCACTCCGAGACCTCGCGGGCGGAACCCGCGGTGTCGCCGGTGATGACGGGCCGGGCGCCGAGGGCGCGGATGATCTTGCGGCACTGCCCCAGCGCATGGACGTGGCTGTAAACGGCCTTGACGGTCGCCAGCGACGCGCCCTTCACCGCCAGCAACTGGAAGTGGATGGGCAGGAAGTACTCGCCGATGATGTGCAGCCCCGAGGCGGGCAGGAAATGGTGGATGTCGGCCACGCGTCCCGCGATCGAGTTTTCGATGGGGATCATGCCGAGGCCTGCAGTCCCGTCGCGAATGGCGGCGAAGGCGTCCTCGAAGGTGGCGCAGGGCAAAGGCGTCCAGTCGGGATAGACGTCCTTGCAGGCGATATGAGAATTGGCGCCGGGCTCGCCCTGGTAGGCGATCACCCTCGGGCTTTGCGGCATGGTCAGTGTCCTCTGCTGCGCGCGGCCAGGATGGCCCGCGCCCGCTCCAGGTCGTGCGGCGTGTCGACGCCGAGCGGCACGTCGTCGACGAGAGCGACGTCGATGCGCATGCCGTCCTCCAGCGCCCGCAGTTGCTCCAGGCGCTCCCGCTTCTCCAGCGGGGAGGGCGGCAGGCCGACGAACCGCGCCAGCGCCTTGCGGCGATAGGCGTAGAGGCCGATGTGGTGATAGAGCGGGCCTTCGCCGGACGGCGCGGTGGCGCGGGTGAAGTAGAGCGCGCGCATCGCCCGCGGCCCCGTCGGGCTGCCCACGATCTTCACCACGTTGGGGTCCGTCCGCTCCTCGGGCCGCGTGATCTCCGCGGCGATGGTCGCGATGTCCACGCCGGGCAGGGCGAGCGGCAGGATGGAGGCTTGCACGGCGCGCGGGTCGATGGTCGGCAGGTCGCCCTGCACGTTGACGACGATGTCGTGCCGGCCCTCGGGATCGAAGGTCTCGACCGCCTCGAAGATGCGGTCCGAGCCGGAGGGATGGTCGGCGCGGGTCATCACGGCGATGCCGCCGGCCCTTTCCACGGCCTCGACGATGGCGGGTTCGTCCGTGGCCACCACCACCGGGCCCAGCCCCGCCTCGATGGCGCGTCGCCAGACATGGACGATCATCGGCTCGCCGAGGATGTCGGCGAGAGGCTTTCCCGGCAGGCGGGTCGAGGCCATCCGGGCGGGGACGAGGACGACGGGATCGGACATGGCCTGTGCCGTGGGACGCGCCGCCACAGCGGCAAAAAGTTCTATGCGGAGGCTGCTTATACGAGTTGCCAAAGGCGCGGCAAAGCGGGTAATCAGCATCCGCCTTCCGGTTTCCGCCCCGATGCCGTCTCGCGGCGTCGCGGAAACCTCATGGTCTTGATGGGTCGGAGCACGTTTGATGGCCGGGTCGGATCCCCTTTTCTTCAACAAGGTTGCGGGCGCCGTCCTGGGTGCGCTGCTCTTTGCGATGGCCCTGAACGTTCTTGCGGAGGGCATCTTCTCCGGGCCCAGGACGATCGTGGCCGGCTACGCGCTGCCCGGCGAGTCCGAGGAGCCTGCCGCGGCGGCCGCTCCGGCCGGTGCCGCCGCCGAGCCGCTGCCCATGCTGCTGGCCAAGGCGGACGCCAAGAAGGGCGAGGCCGCAGTCAAGCCCTGCCAGGCCTGCCACAGCTTCGAGAAGGGCGGTCCCAACAAGATCGGCCCCAACCTCTACGGCGTCGTCAACCGCGTGATCGGTTCGCACGAGGGGTTCAACTACTCTGCGATCCTGAAGGAGCACGCGGGCAAGGGCGACAAGTGGACCTTCGAGACGCTGGACCACTTCATCAACAACCCCAAGGGCACGATGCCCGGCACCGCCATGGGCTATGCCGGCATGAAGGAGGCGGACAAGCGCGCCGACGTGCTGGCCTACCTGCGGACGCTCTCGGAGTCCCCGGCCGATCTGCCCAAGTAGGGCGGACCGCCGCATGGCGTAGTGAAGCCGGGCCCTGCGCCCGGCTTTTTTGTGACCGGCCGTGCTGGCGAAGCCTCGCAAAAGCGACATAATCCCGCGACATGTGCCCGGCCGCCGGCATCACGCCCGGCCGGGACAAGAACGGGAGACGCCATGCCGGTCAGGCTCATCGGGCAGCGCCAGGGTCGCAGGTTCAACCTTGCCGCGTCGCTTCTGGCTGCTGCGGCCATGGCTTTGGCCGCGCTGGTCGGGCCCGCGCCCGTCCGTGCGGAGGACGAGTGGAAGATCGGCCTGTCCCTGATGGGCGAGCCGAAGTACCAGGCCGGCTTCAAGCATTTCGACTACGTCAACCCCGATGCGCCCAAGGGCGGCACTGTGCGGCTCGGGCGGCAGGGCGGCTTCGACAATTTCAACCTCGTCGTGGCCGGCGTGAAGGGCCAGCTCGAGGCGGGAGTCGGCCTCGTCTACGAGCAGCTCACGGAATCCGCGCTCGACGAGGTCTCCACGGCCTACGGGCTGCTCGCCGAGGCGATGCGCCACCCGCCGGACTATTCGTCGGTGACCTATCGCCTGCGCGCGCAGGCGCGCTGGCAGGACGGCCAGCCGGTGACGCCCGAGGACGTCGTCTTTTCCTTCGAGGCCCTGAAGGCCAACAGCCCGCAGCAGGCCTTCTACTACCAGCACGTGACGAAGGCCGAGAAGACCGGCGACCGCGACGTCACCTTCACCTTCGACCAGCCGGGCAACCGGGAGCTTCCCCACATCGTGGGCCAGCTCACCGTGCTTCCCAAGCACTGGTGGGAGGGCAAGGGGCCCGACGGCAAGCCGCGCGACATCAAGTCGACGACGCTCGAGCCGCCCATGGGCTCCGGCCCCTATCGCCTGAAGGCGTTCGATCCCCAGCGCGGGACCACGTACGAGCGCGTGCCCGACTATTGGGGAAAGGACGTGCCGGCGCGCGTGGGCTCGAATAACTTCGACCAGATCCGCTTCGAGTATTTCCGCGACTCCACCGTCCTGCTCGAGGCCTTCAAGGGCGACCAGTACGACTTCCGCATCGAGAACAGCGCCAAGAACTGGGTGACCGGCTACGACTTCCCGGCCGTGAAGGACGGCCGCGTGATCAAGGAGGAGTTCGCCGAGCGCGCGATGGGCCGCATGCAGGCCTTCGTGCTCAACCTCCGGCGCGACAAGTTCAAGGACCAGCGCGTCCGGCGCGCGCTCAACCTCGCCTTCGACTTCGAGGAGATGAACAAGCAGATCTTCTACGGGCTCTACCACCGCATCGACAGCTATTTCGAGGGCACCGAACTTGCCTCCTCCGGCCTGCCGCAGGGCCGCGAGCTCGAGATCCTGCAGGGCGTGAAGGACAAGGTGCCGGCGTCCGTCTTCACGACGCCCTACACGAACCCCGTGGGCGGCAATCCCCAGGCGACGCGCGACAACCTGCGCGAGGCGGACCGGCTGCTCAAGGAGGCCGGCTGGGAGATCAAGGGAGGCAAGCGCGCCAACGCGAAGGGCGAGGTGCTCTCCATCGAGTTCCTGGCCGAGGACCCGACCTTCGAGCGCGTGTTCCTCTTCTACAAGCCGGGCCTGGAGAAGCTGGGCCTCCAGGTCTCCGTGCGCACGGTGGATGATGCGCAATACGAGAACCGCATGCGCAACTTCGACTTCGACGCGGTCGTGCGCACCTGGGGCGAGTCGCTGTCGCCGGGCAACGAGCAGCGGGAGTACTGGGGCTCGGCGGCGGCCGACCGTCCCGGCGCGCAGAACATCGCGGGCATCAAGGATCCCGGCATCGACGCGCTGATCGAGACGGTCATCTTCGCCAAGACGCGCGAGGACCTCGTCGCCGCCACCCGCGCGCTCGACCGCGTTCTGCTCGCCCACGACTTCGTCGTGCCGCAATGGAGCTATCCCTTCACGCGCACCGCGCGCTGGAACCGCTTCGGCCGGCCCGGGACGATGCCGCAATATGGCGCGCCGGCCTTCCCGAGCATCTGGTGGTGGGACCCGGCGCTGGCCGCCAAGACGGGAGCGCCCAAGTGAGGCGCAACGCGCTCGCCGGGCCGACGCGCCGCGAGGTTCTCGCAGCGGCCGCGGCTCTCGGCGTGGCGGGCGTGCTCCCGCGCAGCGCCTTGGCGCAGACCTTCGAGGCGGAGCGCCACGGCCTCAGCACCTTCGGGGAGCTGGGCTACGCGCCCGACTTCGCGTCCTTCAAGTACGTCGCGCCGGACGCGCCGAAGGGCGGCGCGGTGAGCCTGCAGATCTCGTCCACCACGGGCAACCAGGCCTTCGACACGTTCAACACGCTGAACATCTACATCCTGAAGGGCGACGGCGCGGCGGGCATGACCGCGGTGTTCGACAGCCTGATGGCCCGCGCCCTGGACGAGCCCGACGCGATGTACGGGCTCGTCGCCCGCTCCGTCGAGGCGAGCCAGGACGGGCTCGCGCATCGCTACCGGTTGCGGCCGGAGGCACGCTTCCATGACGGCTCGCCCGTCACGGCGCAGGACGCGGCCTTCTCCTTCCTGCTCCTGCGCGACAAGGGGCACCCCGTCTTCTCGCAGACGATCCGGATGCTGGACGGCGCGGAGGCCGTCGACGACACGACCCTGGTGGTGCGCTACAAGCCGGGCCGCTCGCGCGACCTGCCGCTCGTCGTGGCGAGCCTGCCGATCTTCAGCAAGGCCTACTACGCGGCGAGGCCCTTCGACGAGTCGACGCTCGAGCCGCCGCTCGGCAACGGACCCTACAAGGTGGGCCGCCTGGAGCAGGGCCGCTTCATCGAGTTCGAGCGCGTGGCGGACTATTGGGGCCGTGACCTGCCGGTGAACCGCGGCCAGAACAATTTCGACCGCCTCCGCTACGAATATTTCCGTGACAGGCAGGTGGCGCTCGAGGGGTTCAAGGCGGCCACCACGACCTTCCGGGAGGAGTTCACCTCGCGCGACTGGTCGACGGGCTACGACTTCCCGGCCGTGAAGGACGGGCGCGTGAAGCGAGAGACCATCCCCGACGAGACCCCCTCCGGCGCCCAGGGCTGGTACTTCAACCTGCGCCGCCCGCAGTTCCAGGACCGCAGGGTCCGCGATGCGCTGGGCCTGCTGTTCGATTTCGAGTGGACGAACCAGACCATCATGTTCGGCCAGTACCAGCGTACCTCCTCCTTCTTCGAGAACTCGGAGATGAAGGCCGTCGGCGCGCCGACCGCGGCCGAACTCGCCCTTCTTGAGCCACTGCGCGGCAAGGCGCCGGACGAGGTGTTCGGCGCGCCCTTCGTGCCGCCCGTCACCGACGGCTCCGGCCAGGACCGGGCCTTGCTGCGCAAGGCGGATGCGCTCCTCAAGGAGGCCGGCTGCAAGCGCGAGGCCAACGTGTTGCGTCGGCCCGACGGGCAGCCCTTCGAGATCGAGTTCCTCGACTTCTCCGGCGCGCTGCAGCCCCATACCAGTTCACTCATCAAGAACATGAAGCTCGTGGGAATCGAGGCACGCTACCGCGTGGTCGACGCCGCGCAGTACCAGCGCCGGGTCGACGAATACGACTTCGACATCATCAGCCGCCGCAATTCCGGCTCTCCGACGCCGGGCGAAGGCGTCAAGCTGCTCTACGGCTCGGCCTCGGCCAAGGTGAACGGATCGCTCAACATCGCGGGCATCGCCGATCCCGCCGTGGACGGTCTGGTCGAGGCCGTTCTCGCCGCCGAGAGCCGCGACCAGCTCGTGACGGCGTGTCGCGCGCTGGACCGGGTGCTGCGCGCCGGGCGCTACTGGATTCCGATGTGGTACAAGCCCGCGCATTGGCTCGCCTACTGGGACATGTTCGGCCATCCCGGGACCAAGCCGAAATACGACCGCGGCGCGCCCGCCACCTGGTGGTATGACGCGGACAAGGCCAAGCGAATCGGGAAAGGCTGAGCGTGGCGCCACGCATGAGAAGGACGACGCTGCGGCCATGATGGCCTATATCGCACGCCGGCTGCTGCTGATGATCCCGACGCTCTTCGGGATCATGCTGATCTCCTTCGTCATCATCCAGTTCGCTCCGGGCGGGCCGGTCGAGAAGGTGCTGGCGCAGCTGCAGGGCAATGACACCTCGGCGACGTCGCGTATCGCGGGCGGCGCGGGGGGCGACTTCACCGGTGGCCAGCACATGCAGCAGCCGGGCGGGGGTGACGCCGTCGCCTCAAAGTATCGCGGCGCCCAGGGCCTCGACCCCGCCTTCATCAAGCAGCTGGAGGCGCAGTTCGGCTTCGACAAGCCGCCGGCCGAGCGCTTCGTCACGATGCTGTGGAACTACGCGCGTTTCGACTTCGGGAAGAGCTATTTCCGCGACGTTCCCGTCGTGCAGCTCATCAAGGAGAAACTGCCCGTCTCCATCTCGCTCGGCTTGTGGATGACGCTGCTCTCCTACGCCATCTCGATCCCGCTGGGCATCCGCAAGGCGGTGAAGGACGGCTCGCGCTTCGACACCTGGACGTCGGCCGTGGTCATCATCGGCTACGCCATTCCAGGCTTTCTCTTCGCCATCCTGCTCATCGTGCTGTTCGGCGAGGGCTCGTCCCTGTTTCCCTTCTTTCCGTTGCGCGGCCTCTATTCCGAGAATTTCTCGCAGTTGCCCTGGTATGGGCAGGTGCTGGACTATGCCCGGCACATCTTCCTGCCCATCCTCTCCATGGCGCTCGGAGCCTTCGCCACCTCGACGCTGCTCACGAAGAACTCGTTCCTCGACGAAATCCGCAAGCAATATGTCCTGACGGCGCGCATGAAGGGCCTGACCGAGCGCCAGGTGCTCTACGGCCACGTCTTCCGCAACGCGATGCTCATCGTCATCGCAGGCTTTCCCGGGGCCTTCATCCACGCCTTCTTCACGGGCTCGCTGCTCATCGAGACCGTGTTCTCGCTGGACGGGCTGGGGCTGCTTTCCTTCGAATCCACGGTCAACCGGGACTATGCCGTAGTCTTCGCGACGCTCTACATCTTCGCCCTGCTCGGCCTCGTGGTGAACCTGCTCTCCGACCTCACCTATACCTGGATCGATCCGCGGATCGACTTCGAGACCCGGGAGGTGTGAGATGACGGAGACCGCGCTTGCCCGCGACAGCCTCGCCGCCCCCGCCGCGCGGCTGGCGCCGCCGATGCCCGGCAAGGGGCTGTTCCGCCTGACCCCCCTCAACGCCCGCCGGCTCGCCAACTTCAAGGCCAACCGGCGCGGCTACTGGTCCTTCTGGATCTTCATGATCCTGTTCGTCGCCTGCCTGTTCGCCGAGTTCATCGCCAACGACCGGCCCATCCTCGTCCACTACAAGGGCGAATGGCTGTCGCCCGTGCTCGTCGACTATCCCGAGGAGAGGTTCGGCGGTTTCCTGGCGCAGACGGATTACCGCGATCCCGTGATCATGAAGGAGATCGCTGACAATGGCTGGGCCGTGTGGCCGCCCGTCCGCTTCGGCTCCAACACGATCAACCTCGACCTGCCGACGGCTGCGCCCTCGCCGCCCACATGGAGCCTGAAGGACGAGGTGTGCCGGCCCATCGCCGAGAAGAAGGGGACGCCGGGCGGCGGCTGCCGCGACCTCGAGTGGAATTGGCTCGGCACCGACGATGGCGGGCGCGACGTACTGGCGCGCATCATCTACGGGTTTCGCATCTCGGTGCTCTTCGGCCTGATCCTGGCCGGCATCTCCTCCGTGGTCGGCATCGCGGCGGGCGCCGTGCAGGGCTATTTCGGCGGGCGGGTGGACCTCTACTTCCAGCGCATCATCGAGATCTGGTCGGCAATCCCGTCGCTCTACCTCCTGATCATCCTGTCGAACTTCTTCCAGCCCTCCTTCTTCACGCTGCTGGGCATCCTGCTGCTGTTTTCCTGGGTCTCGCTCGTCCACGTGGTGCGGGCCGAGTTCCTGCGCGCGCGAAACTTCGATTATGTGCGTGCGGCGCGCGCGCTCGGCCTCTCCGACGCGCGGATCATGTGGAAGCACGTGCTGCCCAACGCCATGGTCGCGACCATGACGTTTCTTCCGTTCATCCTGAACGGCTCCATCACCACCCTGACCTCGCTCGACTTCCTCGGCTTCGGCCTGCCGCCCGGCTCGCCCTCGCTGGGCGAACTGCTTCTCCAGGGCAAGAGCAACATCGCCGCGCCCTGGCTCGGCCTCACGGGCTTCCTCGTGATCGCAGTGATGCTCTCGCTGCTGATCTTCATCGGAGAGGCCGTGCGCGACGCCTTCGACCCCCGGAAGACGTTCGGGTGAGAATGAGCACGCCCCTCCTTTCCCTCCGCGACCTGTCCGTCGCCTTCCGCCAGGGCGGCCGCGAGACGCTTGCCGTGGACCGGGTCTCCTTCGACGTCGGGCCGGGCGAGACGGTGGCGCTCGTCGGGGAGTCCGGCTCGGGCAAGTCGGTGACGGCGCTCTCAGTTCTCAAGCTGCTGCCCTATCCCCCGGCCTTCCATCCCTCCGGCTCGATCCTGTTCAAGGGCCAGGACCTCATGCAGGCCTCGGACGAGGAGCTTCGGGCGATCCGCGGCAACGCCGTCACCATGGTCTTCCAGGAGCCCATGACGTCGCTCAACCCGCTGCACACGATCGACCGGCAGATCGGGGAGATCCTGGCGCTGCACAAGGGCCTCAAGGGCGAGGCGGCGCGCCGGCGGACTGTCGAGCTCCTGACGCTCGTGGGTATCCGCGATCCAGAGGGGCGGCTCGGG
This sequence comes from Alsobacter sp., assembly GCA_046349155.1. GTDB lineage: Bacteria > Pseudomonadota > Alphaproteobacteria > Rhizobiales > Beijerinckiaceae > Alsobacter. Next base: position 526,348 of record JAXMCW010000001.1, read on the forward strand.
GCCTATCCGCACGAATTGTCGGGCGGGCAGCGCCAGCGCGTCATGATCGCCATGGCGCTCGCCAACGAGCCCGACCTTCTCATCGCCGACGAGCCCACGACGGCGCTCGACGTGACCGTGCAGGCGCAGATCCTCCAGCTCCTGAAGGACCTGAAGGACCGGCGCGGCATGGCGCTGCTCTTCATCACCCACGACCTCGGCATCGTGCGCAAGATCGCCGACCGGGTCTGCGTGATGACTCATGGCAAGATCGTCGAGCAGGGTCCGGTCGCGGAGGTTTTCGATCGGCCGCAGCATCCCTACACGCAAAAGCTGCTCGCCGCCGAGCCGAAGGGCGAGGCTCGCCCGCCGCGCGCGGATGCTCCCGTGATCATGCAGGCCGACGACCTCAAGGTCTGGTTCCCCATCCGCAAGGGGTTCTTCAAGAAGACGGTCGGCCACGTGAAGGCGGTGGACGGCATCTCCGTCGCGGTCCGCGAGGGCGAGACGGTCGGCGTCGTCGGCGAGAGCGGGTCCGGCAAGACGACCCTGGGCCTCGCCATGCTCAGGCTGATCTCCTCGTCCGGCCGCATCCTCTATCTCGGCCAGCCGTTGGACGGGCTCGCCAGCAAGGCCATGCGGCCCTTCCGGCGCGACCTTCAGGTGGTGTTCCAGGACCCCTACGGCTCGCTCTCGCCACGCCTGTCCGTCGGCGAGATCGTGGCCGAGGGCCTCACCGTGCCGGGCGGCGGCGCCGTGCCGTCCTATGAGGAGCAGCGCGAGATCGTGGCGCGCGCCCTGGTCGATGTCGGCCTGGATCCTGCGGCGATGGACCGCTATCCGCACGAATTTTCCGGCGGACAGCGCCAGCGCATCGCGATCGCCCGCGCCATGGCGCTCGAACCCAAGTTCGTCGTCCTGGACGAGCCGACCTCGGCGCTGGACATGTCGGTGCAGGCGCAGATCGTTGACCTCCTGCGCGACCTGCAGCGGCGACGCGCGCTCGCCTACCTGTTCATCAGCCACGACCTGCGCGTGGTCCGCGCCCTCGCCAACCACGTCGTGGTCATGCAGAACGGCCGCGTGGTCGAGCAGGGGCCGGCCGATCAGGTCTTCGAGCGGCCCCAGACCGACTATACCCGCGCGCTCTTCGCCGCCGCGTTCAGGCTCGAGACGGCCGGCGCGGGCGTGGTTCGCGAGTAGCTGGCGTTCGCCCCGGAAAGCTGGTCCACTCATCCCGATGGCGCGCGCATTCCTCATCGTCCTCGACTCCGTCGGCTGCGGCGGCGCGGAAGACGCCGGCGCCTATGGCGACGTCGGCGCCAACACGCTGCTCCACATCGCGCAGGCCTGCGCCGACGGCAGGGCAGACCGGCAAGGGCTGCGCGCGGGCCCCTTGCGGTTGCCCCATCTCGACGCGCTGGGATTGTCGCTGGCCGCCGAGGCGTCCGGCGGAGCCGCGTTGCCGGGCTTCGCCTCGCGGCGCGGCGCCGCCGGCCAATGGGGCTTCGGCGTCGAGACCGCGGTCGGCAAGGATACGCCCTCTGGCCACTGGGAGCTCGCCGGCGCGCGGCCGGACTTCGCCTGGGGAACATTTCCCGACACGTCGCCCTGCTTCCCGCCCGGCCTCATAGCCGCGCTGGTGCGGGAAGCGGGGCTTCCCGGCATCCTGGGCGACCGGCACGCGTCGGGCACGGCCATCGTCGACGCACTGGGGGCCGAGCACCTGCGTACGGGCAAGCCGATCTGCTACACCTCGGTCGATAGCGTGTTCCAGATCGCGGCGCACGAGGACGCCTTCGGGCTGGAGCGGCTCTACGAGGTCTGCCGTGTCGCTTTCCGCCTTTGCGAGCCGCTGAAGATCGGCCGCGTCATCGCCAGGCCCTTCCTCGGCACGCCGGAGAGCGGCTTCCGGCGGACCGCGCATCGCAAGGACTTCGCCATCGCTCCCCCGGAGGGCACCATCCTCGACCGTGCGGCCGCCGCGGGGCGCGACATCGTCACGCTCGGCAAGATCGGCGACATCTTCGCCCATCGCCACACAGGCCGGGAGGTGAAGGCCGCCGGCAACATGGCGCTGTTCGACGCGCTGGTGCAGGAGGCGTCGGGGCTCGGGCAAGGTGGGCTGATCTTCGCCAACTTCGTCGATTTCGACAGCGAGTTCGGGCACCGGCGCGACGTGCCGGGGTACGCAGCCTGCCTGGAGGCCTTCGACGCCCGTGTGCCCGACCTCATGGCGCGGTTGCAGCCGGGCGACCTCGCGATCTTCACGGCCGACCACGGCAACGACCCGACCTGGCCGGGCACGGACCATACGCGCGAGCAGGTTCCCATCCTGGCGACAGGCCCGCAGGTGCGGGCGGGTCCGATCGGCCGCCGGGCGACCTTCGCCGACGTCGCCGGGACCATCGCCACGCATCTCGGCCTTCCGGTGAAGCCGGGCGAGACGAGCTGGCTGTAGCGCGCCTTCCGACCGGACAGAACCGGCCTCTCGCCGTCATTGCGAGCCGACGGCGACGCAATTCCAATCGTGCTGGCATCCCGTTCGCTGAGGGGGAGGGGTGGACGGCGCGCTATTCCGCCGCGTCCTTCGCGTCCGTGCGAGCGCCTCCCGCAGGCGCGGGGGCAGGTCCTTCGAACTCCATCGCCTCGATCCGTTCGCCGCGCTTCAGGATCTTGTCGGCGGAGGTGGTGATCTGCACGACGTCCTCCTGCGCCTGCCGGAAGTGAGCGTCGAGCTTCGCCGTGCGGTCGCGCAGCCGCACGACGTCGCCGATGAGCTTCTGCACCTCGTGCTGGATCTGGTGGGCCTGCTCGCGCATCCGCGCGTCGCGCACGATGGCCTGCATCACCTGGATCGCCATGGTCAGCAGCGACGGCGACACGACGAGCACGCGCAGGCGGTGGGCGCGCTGCACCACGTCCTCGAAATGCTCCTGGAGGTCGGCGAAGAGCGATTCCGCGGGGACGAAGAGGACGGCGATATCCTGCGTCTCGCCGGGGAGCAGGTATTTCTGCGCGATGTCGCGGACGTGGCCGGCGACATCGGCGCGAACCCGTTGCGCGGCGGCCCGGCGCTCCTCCTCGCCGCGCGCCTCGCGGAAGGCCGTGAAGCCTTCCAGCGGAAATTTCGCGTCGATCACCAGCGGCCGGTCGTCGCCGGGCAGGCGGATCACGCAATCGGGACGGCTGCCGTTGGACAGCGTCGCCTGGAAGGCATAGGCGCCGCTGGGCAGCGCATCGCGGACGATCGCCTCCATGCGCCCCTGACCGAAGGCACCGCGGGCCTGCTTGTTGGACAGCACGTCCTTCAGGCTCAGCATCTGGCCCGTGAGATCGGTCAGGTTCTTCTGGGCGGCGTCGATCACCGCCAAACGCTCGTTGAGCCTCGAGATGTTCTCCACCGTCTGCTGCACGTTCTCGCGCAGCCGGTCGCCGACCCGGTTCTGCAGGCTGTCCAGGCGCTCGGCCAGCAGGCGGACGAGGTCGGCCTGACGAGACCCGAAGACCTCCCCCATGGTCTGGACGCGTCCGGTCATTTCCGCCTGGATACGGACGATCTCGGCCATCTTGTCGTCGAGCTCGCGCTGGCGCTCCTCGGCGGCGGCCGCCTCCCGCGTGCGGGCCCGCGAGGCGCGCAGGGCGAGCAGCAGCGCCAGCAAGAGCACGACGGCGAGTGCGGCGAGCGAGCCGAGCACACTCTCGGCCCAGGTGACCGGTCGGCCGGCCATGACGAAAAGCACCCTGTCCATGGCGGGCAGAATGACCGATTCCGGGTTAACCGGGAACGAAAATGGAACGAAATCCGGTGGCTCCGTTTGACCTCGCCGGGCTGACTCATTATCTGCAGGCCATGGCCCTGCGACCCATCATCATCCTGCCCGACAACAAGCTGCGCCTCGTCTCCGAGCCCGTGGCGAGGGTGACGGGCGACGTGAAGAAGCTCGTCGAGGACATGTTCGACACGATGTACGACGCGCCCGGAATCGGGCTCGCCGCGATCCAGGTCGGCGTGCCCCAGCGGGTGGTGACCGTCGACACGGCCCGGCAGGACGAGGACAAGCAGCCGCTCGCGCTGATCAATCCCGAGATCCTCTGGCGCTCGGACGAGCTGTCCTCCTACGAGGAAGGCTGCCTGTCGATCCCCGACTACTACGAAGTGGTCGAGAGGCCGGCGAAGGTTCGGGTGCGCTTCACCGACCGGGACGGCGCGGAGAAGGAGCTGGAGGCCGAGGGCATCCTCGCAACCTGCCTGCAGCATGAAATCGACCATCTCGACGGCAGGCTCTTCATCGACCACATCTCGAAGCTGAAGCGCGACCGGGTCATCAAGAAGTTCACCAAGCAGGCGCGCCGGGACCAGGACGGCAGGGACTGAGGCCGCGCCGGCCAGCTGACAGGCAGGCGAGGGTCCATGCCGCTCAAGGTCGTCTTCATGGGCACGCCGGATTTCGCGGTGCCTGTCCTTTCCGAAATCGTCGGCGCGGGCCACGACGTCGTCGCGGTCTATACGCGGGCGCCTGCCCCGGCCGGCCGGGGCATGGCGCTGAAGCAGTCGCCCGTGCATCAGGCGGCAGAGCGTTTCGGGGCCCCCGTGCTCACGCCCGCCACCCTGCGCACGCCGGAGGCGGCCGAGGCCTTCCGTGCGCACGGGGCCGACGTCGCCGTCGTGGTGGCCTATGGCCTGATCCTGCCCGAGCCGATCCTGCACGCGCCAGAACTCGGCTGCCTCAACCTGCATGCCTCGCTGCTGCCGCGCTGGAGGGGTGCGGCTCCGATCCAGCGCGCGGTGATGGCCGGAGACGCCGAGAGCGGTGTCGCCGTGATGCGCATGGAAAAGGGGCTCGACACCGGCCCTGTCGCCATGGTCGAGCGCGTCCGCATCGGTCCGGACATGACGGCAGGCGAGTTGCACGACCGGCTCGCGCTTGTGGGCGCGGATCTGATGGGCCGCGCTCTGGCGGCTCTGTCGCGCGGCAGCCTCGTCTTCACCCCGCAGCCCGGCGAGGGCGTCGTCTACGCCCACAAGATCACGAACGACGAGGCGAAGATCGACTGGACGCAGCCTAACGAGCGCGTCCACGACCTCGTGCGCGGGCTCTCGCCCTTCCCGGGCGCCTTCACGACGGTGGATTTCGGCAAGGGGCCCGAGCGCCTCAAGGTGTTGCGAACGCAGCCGGCGCCAGGCGCGGGCGCGCCGGGAACGGCGCTCGACGACGCCCTGACCGTCGCCTGCGGCGAGGGAGCTGTGCAAGTGCTCCAGGTGCAGCGTGCAGGCTCGCGTGCGCTCCCGGCGGCCGAATTCCTGCGCGGCGTGGACGTGCCGGCCGGAACGAGGTTCGGCTGATGCCGCGCTACAAGCTCGTCATCGAGTATGATGGCGGCCCCTTCTGCGGCTGGCAGTACCAGGAGAACGCGCCCTCGGTGCAGAAGGCGCTGGAAGACGCCATCGCCGCGTTCGCGGGGGAGCGCGTGCGCATCCAGGGCGCGGGGCGCACGGACACCGGCGTCCACGCCACGCACCAGGTGGCGCATGTCGACCTGGCGCGCGCCTTCCCCACGGACACGGTGCGGGACGCCACCAACGCCCACCTGCGCCCGCATCCGGTTTCGGTCCTGCGCGCCGAACAGGCGCCGGACAGCTTCAACGCGCGCACCAGCGCTGTGGGCCGGCACTACATCTACCGGATCGTGAACCGCCGCTCGCCGCTGGCGCTGGACGCCGGCAAGGCCTGGCACGTCAAGTGGCCGCTCGACGCGGCCCTGATGCACGAGGCGGCGCAGGTGCTCGTGGGCCGGCACGATTTCACGACCTTCCGGGCGGCGGAGTGCCAGGCCAACAGTCCCGTGAAGACCCTGGACCGGCTCGACGTCGAACGTGTCGGCCAGGACATCCGCATCCATGCCTCGGCGCGCAGCTTCCTGCACCACCAGGTCCGCTCGATGGTGGGCTCGCTGCAGATGGTCGCGTCCGGACGCTGGACGGTCGCGGAACTCGGGGCCGCGCTCGCGGCGCGCGACCGCACGCGTTGCGGGCCCATGGCGCCGCCCGACGGCCTCTACCTCGTCGGGGTCGACTATCCCGCGGAGGCCGGGTCAGACCAGGCGTGAGAGCGCTCCCACCACCGCGCCGTTGAGCGTGAGGTCCACCACGACGAGCAGGGCGGCGAGGCCGCCGGAGACGCCGAGCCCCTCCTTGGTGAGGAACCAGCGATATTGCAGGAGGATGATGCCGAAGGCGCCGGCGAAGAGCATGGCGAGGCCCGGCGTGGCCCAGCCGATCACATGCAGGGCGCGGGGCACCGCCAGAACCGTGGCCGCGACGACCGCCGACCAGTTCCAGGCGATGATGTAGCCGACATAGCGGTGCCCGAGACCGAGCATGCGGACGATCGCGATCATCGCCAGCGGAAAGGCGATCCAGCAGGCGACGGCGAGCACCAGTTCGTGCATCAGCAGGGAGGGCGAGGAAAACAGGCCGGCCTCCGCCGGCAATCCCACCCGGACCCGGTCCTCGGCCAGCCCGACCACGAAGGCGGGCGCGGTGAGCAGGATGGCGGCGAACGAGCGCCAGAAGGCAGGGACGGTGACCTCGTAGGCGGTCAGCCCCTCGGCATCACGGTTCATCAGCTTCAGCGAGCCCGCCAGAGACCGGCTGACCTCGTCCGCGGTGGGGATCATCGGACGCTCCGCTATGTTGCGCTGCACAAATGATGACTCGGGCTTAGCCTTTCGTCTATATGCAAGAATGCAACATGCGCCTTGCCCGAGATGTGAGAACTCTCACAACCCGGCCGGGGATCAGTCCGCGGCGAAATAGCGCGCCAGCACGTCCTCGAAGATCGCCGTGAGCTGGACCAGGTCGGCGGTCGGCACGCGCTCGTCCACCTTGTGCATGGTCTGGCCGACCAGTCCGAACTCCAGCACGGGGCAATAATCCTTGATGAACCGCGCGTCGGACGTGCCGCCTGTCGTCGACAGCGTCGGCGTGCGGCCGGTCGCCCGCTGCACGGCGTCCGAGACGAGCGTCACGAAAGGGCCGGGCGCGGTGAGGAAGGCCGTGGCGTTGGTGGGGTCGAAGCTGGCCTCCCAGCGGACGGCGTTGCCCGCCGCGGCCTCGATGCGACGGCGGATTTCCGCTTCCAGGCTCTGCGGTGACCACTGGTCGTTGAAGCGGACGTTGAAGGTCGCCCTGGCGGAGGCGGGGATCACGTTGGTCGCGGGATTGCCGACATCGACCGTGGTGAACTCGAAGTTGGAGGGCGAGAAATGCGCCGTTCCGCCGTCGAGCGGTTCGCTTTGCAGTGCCTGCATCAGGCGGACGATCCCGCGGATGGGGTTGTCCGCGAGATGGGGATAGGCGACGTGCCCCTGCATGCCGTGCACGGTGAGGCGGCCCGTGAGCGAGCCGCGCCGGCCGATCTTGATCATGTCGCCGAGCATGTCGACGTTGGTCGGCTCCGGCAGGATGCAATGATCGAAGCGCTCGCCGCGCTCCCTGGCCCAGGCGAGGAGCTTCACAGTGCCGTTCACGGCCGGGCCTTCTTCGTCGCCCGTGATGAGGAACGCGATCGAGCCCTCCTGCGGCAGGCCCCGCGAGGCGAGGTGGCGCAGGCTCGCAGCGACCGACGCGGCGACGCCGCCCTTCATGTCGCAGGCGCCGCGGCCGTTCAGCATCCCGTCGGCGATCTCCCCCGAGAATGGATCGCGGCTCCACGCGGCCACGTCGCCCGGCGGGACGACGTCCGTATGGCCGGCAAAGACCAGGCAGGGCGCGCCGCTGCCGATGCGCGCAAACAGGTTCTCGATGTCCGGCAGGCCGGCCTCCGAGAAGACGGGCCTGTGGACCGCGAAGCCGGCCGCCTCCAGCACGCCCGCGAGGAGCGCGAGCGCGCCCCCTTCCGCGGGCGTCACGGACGGGCACCGGATCAGCGCCTGGCCGAGGGCGACGGGATCTGTGGGGTCGAGGGTCTCCGCCATGGCGTTCGTCCTGGTCCGTCAGGTGTCGAGGTCGAGGACGAGGTGGTCCTCGTCGTAGAAGCGGTCGGCGATGCGCAGCGAACGCGGCTCGACGCCGATGGAGCGGAAGCCGGCGCTCGCGTAGAGCCGCCGCGCCCCGGCATTGGTCGTCTCCACCGAGGCCCGCAGCACGAGCGCACAGCCACGGGCATGGGCGACGACGTGGCCGACCAGGGCCCTGGCGATCCCCTGGCCCCGGTACTCCGGCAGCACCGCGACGCCCGTCATCCAGCCGATGTGGCGCTTCTTGACCCCGGCTTCCAGCGTGAAGCGGGCCATGCCGGCGAGGCTCGCGCCTGCGAAGGCTCCGAAAACGCCTGCCGGCGCAGGGACTGCGATGCGGTCGCGGAACTCCGCCAGCGGCCTTGCCGCCTCTTCCTCCACGCTGCTGCCGAAGGAGGCCGGCCGATCCGCGAGGGCGGCGAGGCGCACGGCGCGGTAGGCCTCCGCCTCGTCGGGCGCGAGGCGACGGATCGCGACGCGCGCCGTCACCTCAGTCCCTGAGCAGGTCGTTGATGCTGGTCTTCGAGCGCGTCTGCGCATCGACCTTCTTGACGATCACGGCGCAATAGAGCGAGGGGCCGGGTTCGCCGCTGGGCAGCGGCTTGCCCGGCAGGCTGCCGGACACCACGACCGAATAGGGCGGCACCTTGCCCATGTGGACCTCGCCCGTCGCGCGGTCGACGACCTTGGTGGAGGCGCCGATGAAGACGCCCATGGAGATGACCGACCCCTGGCCGACGACGACGCCTTCCACCACCTCCGAGCGCGCGCCGATGAAGCAATCGTCCTCGATGATGGTGGGGCCCGCCTGCAGCGGCTCGAGCACGCCGCCGATGCCGACGCCGCCGGAGAGGTGCACGTTCTTTCCGATCTGCGCGCAGGAGCCGACCGTCGCCCAGGTGTCGACCATGGTGCCGCTGTCGACATAGGCGCCCACGTTGACGAAGGACGGCATCAGCACGACGCCGGGCGCGACATATGCGCTGCGGCGCACGATGCAGTTCGGCACGGCGCGAAAGCCGGCGGCCTTGAACTCGGCCTCGCCCCAGCCGTCGAACTTGGACAGCACCTTGTCCCACCAGACGGCCTGGCCGGGTCCGTTGCCGATGACCGCGAAGTCGTTGAGGCGGAAGGAGAGCAGCACGGCCTTCTTGAGCCACTGGTGGACGGTCCAGCCGTCCGCCCCCTTCTCGGCGACGCGCAGCTTGCCCGCGTCGAGCAGGGCGAGGGCGTCCTGGACGGCCTCGCGGGCCGCGCCCCCGGTGGACGGGCCGATCTCGGTGCGTTGCTCCCAGGCGGTCTCGATGGCGGCGGCGAGGTCGGCGTGGGACATGGCTCGGGATCCGTGCTGGCGGCGGGCTTACGGGCACGCTGCTTAGCAATGCCGGGACGCCTTGTCATCTGCGCCGGCGCTCTTGCCCGCGGCATGGGCCTTGCGTGAAGCTGCCACCGTGGCCAGACGGAGGAGACCGGCATGACCGAGGCGGCGCGCACCTGGATCAAGGATCCCCTGGCCATCCTGGCCGACGGGGCGGGACGCGGCCTCGTGGTGCAGGACGGCCGCATCGCGGAGCTCGTGCCGGCCGGCGCGGAGCCCCGCGTGCCCGTGGACGCCACGTTCGAGGCCTCGCGACACGTCGTGCTGCCGGGCCTCGTCAACACGCACCACCACTTCTTCCAGACGCTTACCAGGGCCCATCCCGCGGCCATCAACAAGGAGCTCTTTCCCTGGCTGACGTCGCTCTACCCGCTCTGGAGCCGGCTGGATCCCGCGAGCTTCCGTCTCAGCGTGCGCATCGCCCTTGCCGAGCTGCTGATGTCCGGCTGCACCACGGCCGCCGATCATCACTACCTCTTCCCGGGCGGGCTCGAGGACGCCATCGACATCGAGGTGGAGGAGGCGCGCGCCATGGGCCTGCGCATGACGGTGACGCGCGGTTCCATGAACCTCAGCCAGAAGGATGGCGGACTGCCGCCCGACAGCGTCGTGCAGGACGAGGACGCCATCCTCGCCGACAGCGAGCGGCTTCTCTCGCGCTACCATGACCGCTCGGAGGGCGCACGCATCCAGGTCGCGCTCGCGCCGTGCTCGCCCTTCTCGGTCACCAAGCGGCTGATGCGGGAGAGCGCCGCGCTCGCCGGGCGCTTCGACTGCCGGCTGCATACGCACCTCGCCGAGACCAAGGACGAGGACGACTTCTGCCTGGCGCACTATGGGTGCCGACCGCTGCAACTGCTGGAGGAGGTGGGCTGGCTCGGGCCGCGCACCTGGCTCGCCCACGGCATCCATTTCACCTGCGAGGAATGCGAGACGCTCGGCCGGCACGGCGTCGGCGTCTGCCATTGCCCCACCTCGAACGCGGTGCTCGCCTCGGGCTTCTGCAAGACGCGGGAACTCGAGGCCGCGGGCTCCCCGGTCGGCCTCGGCGTCGACGGCTCGGCCTCCAACGACAGTTCGAACCTGATGGAGGGGGTGCGCCACGCCCTCATGGTCAACCGATTGCACTACGAGTCCTCCTCGGCGGTCACGCATCTGGATGCGTTCCGCTGGGCGACGGAGGGTTCGGCGCGCTGCCTCGGGCGCAGCAATATCGGCCGCATCGCGACCGGCCTGCAGGCGGACCTCGCGCTGTTCACGCTCGACGAATTGCGCTTCTCGGGCGGCCACGACCCTCTGGCGACGCTGGTGCTTTGCGGCGCGCACCGCGCCGACCGGGTCATGGTGGCCGGCGAATGGCGCGTGGCGGACGGCCTGCCGCTCGGCCTCGACGTCGGCGAACTGCGCCGGCTGCACGGGGAGGCCGCCCGGCGCTTCGCCTGAGCACGACCGGGGAAGGCCGCGACTCCGCAATCCCGGTGACGTCCGCTTTACCACGCATGCAAACGGGATCTTCAGCGACGTCGGCCATGATCCTGCCTCACTGCTGAATGCGCCGTTCTCTCGGGAGTCTTCGGTGTCCGGCCGGCCCTGGTTGTCCAGCCTCATGGCCTTGGGAATGCCCGTCGCGGTGCTCGCGCTCGGGCTGCAGCAGGCGTCGCCATCGTCGGCGCGGCAGGACATCGCAGTGGCGGTCGCTGCGCCCTACGCGCCGGGGCCCTCCCACCTCGCGCTTGTCGACCTCGTCGCCGTCGCCACCGCGCATTGGGTGATCTGCCAGGGCGGCAGGCTCGACACGGCCGGGCCGCTGGTCACCACGGCGCGCACCCGTGCCGCCCGTGAACTCGATGCGGACGATCCCATCGTCGAACGCGCCATCCAGGCCGCCATCGAGGATCGCATGGAGGCGGCGTCGCGCAGCGGGTACCGCGCCTGGTGCAGCGAGGCGCGCACCCGGCTCGACGGCGCGCTGGACTGAGCCGTTTCTCGCCGCCGCTCGTTCCGATCACAGCCCGTGGTGCGGCGCGCCTCAGCGCGCGGCCTTGAGCAGCGACTTGCGGGCGGGCGGCAAGAGGGATTCGAGGAAGCCGGCGAGGTGGCGCGTGGAGTAGTCGATGTGCGCAGCCTCCACCGCCATCTGCTCGTCCGCCTCGCGGTAGGGGTCCGGCGAGACGGGCAGCACCAGCACGGTCACCATGCGCAGGGCATGGGGAACGCGGAGGTTCTTCTCGAGGTCCTCAAACATCGCGGCCCGGGCGGGATCGATCTGGTGCTGGGCCAGAAACTTCTCGTAGGTGCGCGCCTCGGGCTTGGGCACGAAGTCGGCCGCCACGATGTCGAAGATCTCCTCGAAGTGGTCGCGGATGCCGAGCTTGCGCGAGACGTTGTCGGCATGCTGGCGCGAGCCGTTGGTGAGGATGAGCTTGCGTCCGGGCAGCGCCTCGATGGCGTTGCCGAGCCTGGGATCGGGATCGAGCAGCGACAGGTCGATCTGGTGCGCGAAGTCGAGGAAGTCGGCCGGCTCGATGGCGTGTTCGTCCATCAGGCCCTTCAGCGTCGTGCCGTAGGTCGTGTAATAATATTTCTGCAGCGCCCGGGCTGAGAGCGCGTCTAGCCCGAAGAGATCCGCAAGAAAGAGCGTGATGCGCTCGTCGACCTGCGGCCAGAGCCTCGCTTCCGACGAGTAGAGCGTGTTGTCCAGATCGAAGATCCAGGTGTCCACGTGACGGAAGGCTGCTTCGATCTCGGGAGAGCCGTGGGCCGTGCCGGGCGTGTCCGGCCGGGGTGGGGGGAAGACTTGTGTCATGGTTTCCAAGGCTGATCGCACGGTGGCGCGACCACAATATGGCGGAGCCCAGGAGCATCGGGCCTCGGAGATTAACACCGCGTGTGCCTCGCGTCAGCGCAGCAACCAGGGTCCATAGAGGGTGACGAGATTGCCCGCTAGGAAGAGCAAGGGGAAGAGCGCGAGCGCCGCGACATGCCTTCGGCTCCCCGGCCCGTCATGGATCAGGGCACGGTCCTGGTCCTGTGGCGCGAGGGCACCCGTCGGGCGCGTGTGCAGCAGCTTGTGGTAGCAACCATGCGTCGCCACGACCATGATCCCGCATCCCAGAAACCAGGAGATCACGGCAGGCGGGGCCACCGCCGGAAGGCGAGCATGCGCCGTCAGGATGACGAGCGCCGAGAAGGCGAGAAACAAGGCCCGCGAGGCCATTTCCGCAACCCAAAGTGATGGTTCTGAAAAATTCTAGAAAAACGTGCCGCGCGGCCCTGAAACTCGATGGCCGCGCGGGAAGCTTGAGGTCGAATCAGCGGGTGATCAAGGTCCCTGCACCCAGATCGGTCAGCAATTCGAGCAATACGGCGTGCGGCACCTTGCCGTCGAGGATGACGACGCCCTCGACGCCCTGCTCCAGCGCGTAGATGCAGGTCTCCACCTTGGGGATCATGCCCCCGGTGATCGTGCCGTCCGCGATGAGGCTGCGGATCTGCCCGACGGTGAGTTCCTTGATGAGGTTCTTGTCCTTGTCGAGCACGCCGGGCACGTCGGTGAGCAGCAGCAGGCGCTTGGCCTTGAGCGCGCCCGCGATGGCGCCGGCGAAGGTGTCGGCGTTGACGTTGTAGGTCTGGCCGTCCGAGCCGTTGGCGACGGGGGCAAGCACCGGGATCACCTCGCGGCCGAGCAGGGCGTCGAGAACGGCGCGGTCCACCTTCTCGGGTTCGCCGACAAAGCCGAGGTCCACCTCGCGCTCGATGTTGCTGTCGGGATCGACCATGGTGCGGGTCACCTTGCTCGCGGTGACCATGTTGCCGTCCTTGCCGCACAGGCCGATGGCGCGGCCGCCCTCGGCATTGATGTAGCCGACGATCTGCTTATTGATGAGGCCGGCCAGGACCATCTCGACGACCTCGACCGTCTCCTTGTCGGTGACGCGCAGCCCGGCCTGGAACTCGCTCTTGATGCCCAGGCGCTTGAGCATGGAGCCGATCTGGGGACCGCCGCCGTGCACCACCACGGGGTTCACGCCGGACTGCTCGAGCAGGACCATGTCGCGGGCGAAGTCGCGGGCCACCTGCTCGTCGCCCATGGCGTGGCCGCCATACTTCACCACCACGGTGGCCTCGTCGTAGCGCAGCATATGCGGCAGGGCCTGGACGAGGATCTCGGCCTTGAGATGCGGGTCGATGTCGGCGGTCATGGCGGCGGGCCCTCGTTCGGCAAATCGGCGGGGTCGTTCTAGACCATGCTTCGGTTCGATGGAAACGAGGCTTCGCTCCGGTGGCCGGCCCGTGTCGCGAAAAGCCGGACTGCGCCTTGTCGCCGCATGGCTTAGTCGGCCCGTCCCGGTCCGGCCAGCGCGGAGACGGCCAAGATGATCCATGCGGCGATCAGCGTGGTCCCGCCCGTCGGCGCAGCCATGGGAACGGGATGCAGGCCGAAGCTGCCCAAGGCCACGGCGCCGCTGAAGAGGACCGCGCCCAGGGCGAGGAGCCACGCGGCCGCGCGTGCCAGGCCGGCGCGGGCGAGACCCGAGCGGGCGAGCCACAGGGCGGCGAAAATTCCCGAGGCGTGGAAGAGCGCGAATTGGGCGGCGGTCGCCAGGGTCGGCCCGCCGAGATGCGCGGCGGCCGCGGAGCCGGCCACGCCCAGCGCCCCGAGCAGCGCCGCGAGCGCCGCGAGCAGCCGGTCGGCCATGTCAGGCGCCCCGCTCGGCCAGCAGGCGCGCCACGGCCGCTCGCAATTCGGGAATGCCGGCGCCCGAGCGGCTGGACGTCAGCGCCACCTCCGGATAGGCCGCCGGCCGGCGTCCGATGGCGGCCTGGATCTCGGCGAGGCGTCCGGCGACGTCGGAGAGCTTGAGCTCGTCGGCCTTGGTCAGCACGATCTGGTAGGAGACCGCCGCCTTGTCGAGCGTGTCGAGGACGGTGAGGTCGATCGGCTTGAAGCCGTGCCGTGCGTCGATCAGCACGAAGACGCGGGCGAGGTTGGCGCGTCCGCGCAGGTAATCGTGGATCAGGCCCGTCCAGGCCTTCACCTTGTCCTTGGCCACGGCGGCGTAGCCGTAGCCGGGCATGTCCACCAGCGTGAAACGCCCGCCGACATCGAAGAAATTGAGCTGCTGCGTGCGGCCGGGCGTGTGCGAGGTGCGCGCCAGCGTCTTGCGGCCGGTCAGCGCATTGACGAGGCTCGACTTGCCCACGTTGGAGCGCCCGGCGAAGGCGATCTCCATCCCCTTCATCGGCGGCAGGCCGCCAATGCTAACGCCGGCCCAGATGAAGTTCGCCTCGCCCGCGAAGAGCTTCCGCCCGGCCTCGATGAGGTCAGGGTCGGAGTCGCCGACGGGGGGAGGAGCGGGGTCAGCCATGGCGGATCGCCGGTCAGGCCGGCTTGTCGGCCTTGGACTTGGCCCCCTTCACGGGGTCCGCGGCGGCGGGTTTCGCCGCGGGCTTGAACACGTTGCGGAGGTTGTCCCAGAGCTCCACCTTCACGCCCTGCTTCTTCATGATCGCATATTGCTGGGCCACGGAGAGCGTGTTGTTCCACGACCAGTAGATGACCAGTCCGGCCGGGAACGAGGCGAGGAGGTAGGTGAAGAAGACCGGCATCCACGTGAACATGGTCTTCTGCACGGGATCGGCCGGTTCGGGGTTCATCTTCATCTGGACGAACATCGTCACGCCCATGATGAGCGGCCACACGCCGATATGCATGGCCGTGGGAACGTCGTAGGGCAGCAGGCCGAACAGGTTGAAGACCGAGGTCGGGTCGGGCGCGGCGAGGTCCTTGATCCAGCCGAAGAAGGGCGCGTGCCGCATCTCGATGGTGATGAAGAGCACCTTGTAGAGCGAGAAGAACACGGGGATCTGCAGCAGCACCGGGAGGCAGCCCGCCAGCGGGTTGATCTTCTCCTTCTTGTAGAGCTCCATGAGCTCCTGCTGCTGCTTCATCTTGTCGTCGGGGTAGAGCTCCTTCAGGGCCTGCATCTGCGGCTGCACGGCCTTCATCTTCGCCATCGAGGAATAGCTCTTGTTGGCGAGGGGGAAGAAGATCGCCTTCACCACCACGGTGACGGCCAGGATGGCGATGCCGAAATTGCCGACGATCTTGTAGATGGCGTCGAGCAGCCAGAACATCGGCTGCGTCAGGAACCAGAACCATCCCCAGTCGATGAGGTACTGGAAGTTCTCGACGCCCTCGGCGCGATAATGGTCGAGCGTCTTCACCTCCTTGGCGCCCACGAAGAGGCGGTTGGAGGCCGTGGCGCTGGCTCCCGGCGCGAGGGCGGAGCCCGGCAGGGTCATCAGCGTCTGGAAGGTCTTTCCGGCGGGATTGGCGGCAGGCAAAGCTGGGTCGGAGCGGACGGTGAAGGAGGCGGTGTAGGGCGTCTTCTGGTCCGGCACGAGCGCGGAGGCCCAGTACTTGTCCGTGAAGCCCATCCAGCCGCCGGACGTCTGGTCGAAGGTGAATCCCTTCTCGTTCGCCGCGAGCGTGTTCCCCTTGTCGACCATGTTGGCGTAGGTGTGCTCGGCGAGACGATGCGTGCCGAGCCAGCCGATCAGGCCTTCGTGCAGGATGTAGTAGCCCTGGACATGGGGGGTCCCGATGCGCCGGATGAGGCCGTAGGGCGTGAGGTCGGCGGCTGCCTGGCCCTTGTTCTCCACCGTGTCGGTGACGCTCAGCATGTAGCCGTCGTCGATCGCCATCTTGCGCGTGAAGATCAGGCCCTTGCCGTTGTCGAAGGTGAGCGTGACCGGCGTCTTCTCGGACAGTACGGTGCCGTCCGCGGTCCAGACCGTCTGCGGACCGGGCAGGTCGGCGGCCGGCACGTTGGCCCCGCCGAGCCAGCCGAAGCGCGCGAAATAGCCGTCCGGCCCGTTGGCGGGCGAGAAGACGACGATGTTCGGGCTCTTGGGGTCGACGGTCTCGTGATAGTCCTTGAGGGCGATGTCGTCGATGTCGCCGCCGCGCAGCGCGATCGAGCCGCGCACGCGCTGGCTGTCGATGGTGACGCGCGGGCTCGCGGCGACGGCCGCCTCGCGCGTGGCCGCGGGCGCGCCGGGCAGTCCGGCGTCGGGCGCGGGAGGTGCGCCGGGGGCCGCGGGCTTGGCCGGGGCGCCGGGCTGCTGGCCGGCGGCGATCTGGTTCTGGACCTGCGCTTCCTTGCGCTGCTTCTCGGCGCTGGGCAGGCCGAAGAACACGTTCCAGCCGATGAGGACGATCATCGACAGCGCGATGGCGAGGAAGAAGTTCTTTTGGTCCGGCATGGCTCAGCGAGTCTCGGAAGGGGAGGGGCTCCGGCCCCGCTTGCGATGGGACGGGAGGTGCGCACCGGACCCCGAAGAGCCCGGTTGGCGCTCCCGGCGCTGGTGGACACCCGTGATTCCCGCGGCGAGATCCTCGACCAGTCCCGCGAAGGGACGCGCCAGCGCCTCGGTCCGGGCGACGATCACGTAGTCGAAGGTGGGAGCGGGAAGCTCGGCCGGCAAGGGACGCCCGGCGTCGGCGCAACCGGACGTCGCGAGCGCCCCGAGGGCCTCCCGCAACCGGCGCTTGACGCGGTTTCGCACCACGGCCTTGCCGACCTTGCGGCTGACCGTGAGCCCGAAGCGTGCGCAGCCGGGGTCGCCCTCCTGCAGGCCGCGGCGCTCGGCCGCCTGCACGCTAAAGGCCGCCAGGTGGAACCGGCGGCCCTTCGCAGCGGCAACGTAGTCGGCCCGCCGGGTCAAGCGGTCA
Organism: Alsobacter sp.; assembly: GCA_046349155.1. Classification (GTDB taxonomy): domain Bacteria; phylum Pseudomonadota; class Alphaproteobacteria; order Rhizobiales; family Beijerinckiaceae; genus Alsobacter. The sequence continues at coordinate 543,465 of JAXMCW010000001.1, forward strand.
GGCTTGCCGTTCCGTGAGCCGGAAAGCCTGGTCCGCGTCCGCGACGGGCTGGTCATGGGGTGGGAGCCGGCGGCCCCTGCTCAGGCGGACAGGCGCTTGCGGCCGCGCGCCCGACGGGCAGCAAGGACCTTGCGACCACCAACGGTGGCGAGGCGGGCGCGGAAGCCGTGACGCCGCTTGCGCACGAGCTTGCTCGGTTGATAGGTGCGTTTCACGGTCTCGTCTCCAGTCTGGCATCGCGGAAAAGACCGCGAAGCCCGTGTTCCGTCCCCCGAAAAAACAACACCGGCGGTCAATCCACCGGCGCATCTTTTCCGAGGTTGTGCGATAGCGCTCGAAAGCTGGCCGGCTTATGACGGATGGGGGGCTGAAAGTCAACGCATCCGCAGGTCCTCCCGGGCCGTATCCCAGCGGCCCCCGAACACACGCAAGGAGCGGCATGGCCGATCGACGGTCGAGCGAGATGCGGGAGCCGGCCGTTCCCCAGGCGCGGCGGCGCCCGGACGCCCACTGGCTTGCGCTGGCCGTGCTCCTGATCCTGGCCGGGACGATGTTCTGGGCCTTTCATCGCTACGTCTCGGCCGACGACGTGCTGGCTCACTACGACCTCCTGCGCGGCGCCGTGGAGCGCAACGTGCTGCTCGCGCTCGCCGGCTACATCCTCGTCTACATCCTGATCGTGTGCCTCTCGATGCCCGGTTCGGTGATGATGACGGCGGTCGGCGGCCTGCTCTTCGGCTGGAAGCTCGGCGCCATCGCTGCGGCCTTCGCCGCCGGCACGGGCGCCATCGGCGTGTTCCTGCTGGCACGGAGCGCCATCGGGCCCCTGCTGGTGCGCGACGCGGGGCCGCGCATGGCCCGGATCGCGAAGGGCCTGCAGGCGGATGCGGCGAGTTATCTTCTCTTCGTGCGCTTCACGCCGGTCATCCCGTTCTTCCTGATCAACGTGGCGGCCGCCCTGTTCGGCGTGCCGCTTCGCACCTTCGCCTGGTGCACCTATCTCGGAATCCTGCCCGCCGCCTTCGCCCTTGCGGCGGCAGGCAGCGCGCTGGACGGGGTCATGGCGGCGCAAAAGGACGTGATCGCGGCCTGCAAGGCGGCCGGAGGCGAAGTTTGCGCCGCCGATCTGTCCTTTTCGCGCCTGCTCACGCCGGGAATGCTCTGCGCCATGGCAGCGCTGGGCCTGCTGGCGCTGACACCCGTCCTCTCGAAGCGGCTGGGCCTTTTCGGCGCCAGGACCCCGGACGGCAAGGACTAGGCTTGGAGCGAGGCGGCGTGGCGGACGTGCTGAAACCTGATCTTTGCGTGGTGGGCGCCGGTGCGGCGGGCCTGTCCGTGGCTGCGATCGCCGCCTCGTTCGGCGTTCCCGTCGTGCTGGTGGAGCGCGGCGCCATGGGCGGGGAGTGCCTCAATACGGGCTGCGTCCCGTCCAAAGCTCTGCTGGCGACCGCCGCGGTGGCGGAGACCTTCCGCCGCGCGCCCCTCTTCGGCATTCCCGCCGCCAGGCCGCGCATCGACGGCGAGCGGATCCACAGACAGGTGCAGGAGGTGATCGCCTCCATCGCGCCGAACGACTCGGCCGAGCGCTTCACGGCCATGGGCGTGCAGGTGCTGCGCGGCGAGGCCGTCTTTTCCGGCCCGCGCGAGCTCAGGGTTGGCGAGGTGACCGTTCGGGCCCGCCGTTTCGTGCTGGCGACGGGCTCGCGCCCCCTGATCCCCGAGACGCCGGGCCTGCCCGGGGCGCCCTTCCTCACGAACGAGACGGTCTTCGACCTGCAGACCGTGCCCGAGCGCCTCGTGGTGATCGGCGCGGGCCCGGTCGGCCTCGAACTGGCCCAGGCCTGGCGGCGACTCGGCTCTCAGGTCACCGTGCTGGCGCGCGCCCGAGCCCTGCCGCGGATCGAGCCGGAAATCGCCGCCTACGTCACGACGGCCCTGCGTCGCGAGGGGGTCGAGATCGTCGAGCACGCCGCCGTCGGCGCTGTCGAGCATTGGGCGGGCGGCACCCGGGTCACGGCCGCGGGGCGGTCCTTCGAGGCCACCCACCTGCTCGTCGCCGCGGGCCGACGGCCCGTGACGGAGGGGCTCGGCCTGGACGCTGCCGGGATCAGGGCCGACGCGAGCGGGATCGTCGTCGACGCTTCGCTTCGCACGAGCAATCGCCGCGTCTTCGCCATCGGCGATTGCGCGGGCGGGCCGCATGCCGGCGAGCGCTTGACGCACGTCGCCAGCCACCATGCGAGCATCGTCATCCGCAACGCCTTGTTCCGGGCGGGGGCAAAGGTGGAGCGCAACGCCATTCCCCGCACGCTCTACACCGATCCGCCCGTCGCGGTGGTGGGCCTGACCGAGGATGAGGCGCGCGCGAAAGACCGCAGCATCCGCACGCTGCGCTGGCCCTTCTCGGAGAACGACCGCGCCCGGACGGAGCGCTTGACCGACGGGGAGGTGAAGCTCATCTGCACACGCAAGGGCCGCATCCTCGGTGCGGCCATCGTCGGCCCGCATGCAGGCGAGCTGATCGTTCCCTGGGCCCTCGCGATCAGGAAGGGACTCGCAATCTCGGACTTCCGCGACCTGGTCATCCCCTATCCCACCTTCTCGGAGGCCGCGAAGCGGGCCGCCGTGGGGTTTTATGCCTCGGAGACCCGCCGGCCCGCGGTGGGCCGGCTGCTGCGCGTCCTGCGTCTGTTCGGGTGAGCGCATGACCGTCGGGCTGCACCAGGGCAAGGAACCGGTGCCGCGCGACGACGCGGCGCGGCAGGCCGGGTCAGCGTCGGCTCCCCGCGCCGGACGGCTGCGCGTCGGCCTCTCCCTGCGCCTGTTGGCCCTGACGGTTCTCTTCGTGATGCTGGCCGAGGTGCTGATCTACGTCCCCTCGATCGCCAATTTCCGGCGAAACTGGCTGCAGGACCGCATCGGCGCGGCCCAGATCGCAGCCCTCGTGCTGGATGCCGCCCCGGCCGGCACGGTGCCTCCCGAGCTCGAGCGCAAGCTGGTCATGCAGGTGGGGGCCCAGACGGTCGCCATCCGCTCGGGCGGGGCGCGCCGCCTGCTCGCCGTCACCGACATGCCGCCGGAGGTGGACCACGACGTCGACCTGCGCAGCGCGACGGCGCCCATGCTCATCGCCGAGGCCTTCGAGACCCTGCTGGCCGGTGGAAAGCGCTATCTTCGGGTGGTCGGCCCCGGCATGGACAATGTCGAGTTCGTCGAGATCGTGCTCGACGAGGCTCCCCTCCGCGAGGCCATGCTGCGTTACTCGATCAACATCCTGCTCCTGTCGCTGTTCATCTCCGGCATCACCGCGATCCTCGTCTATGCCGCCCTGCATTTCCTGATCGTGCGCCCGGTGCGCCGGCTGACCTCGAGCATCATCGCCTTCGAGCGGGAGCCGGAGGAGGCCGCGCTCGCCGTCAACCCGTCCGGGCGGACGGACGAGATCGGCCATGCGGAAGAGGCGCTCGGCGCGATGCAGCACACGCTGGCCGACGAGCTTCGCCAGAAAAAGCATCTCGCCGCGCTCGGCCTGGCCGTCAGCAAGATCAATCACGACCTGCGCAACATGCTGGCCACCGCGCAGCTCTTTTCGGACCGGCTCTCCGGCACCCAGGACCCGACGGCGCAGCGCTTCGCGCCCAAGCTGATCGCTGCGCTCGACCGGGCCATCGGCTTCTGCCAGTCGACGCTCGCCTACGGGCGCGCCGCGGAACGCGCGCCCGCGAAGCAAGCGGTGAGGCTGCGCGCGTTGGTGGACGACCTGCGCGAGGCGCTGGGGCTCGGCGAGGATGACGGCGTGCGGTTGCAGAACGACGTGCCCGACGATTTCCTGGTCGAGGCCGACGAGGAGCACCTGTGGCGCGTGCTGCAGAACCTCGGCCGCAACGCCGTGCAGGCCCTGCGCGACAGGAACGGCGGAGGAGGCACGCTGACCGTCTCCGCCCGGCGGGACGCGCGGCGCGTGGTGATCGACGTCGCCGATGACGGGCCCGGGGTGCCCGAGCACGCGCGCGCGCGGCTGTTCCAGCCCTTCCTGAGCTCGACGAGCCTCGGCGGCACGGGTCTCGGCCTCGCCATCGCTGACGAGCTGGTCCGAGCCCATGGCGGCTCGATCGTCCTGGCGCCCAGCGCGATAGGCGCCCTGTTCAGGGTCACGCTTCCGTCCGACGGAAAGGCGTGAGGTCCAAAAGGAAACGGGCGACTTGCGTCGCCCGTCCCGATCCTCGTCTGCGTGGCAGGCTCAGCCCTTCTTCGGGGGCGTCGCCGGCCAGCTCTTGATGAGCGCGTCGTAGTCGATGGTCTCGCCCTTGGGCTTCTCGTTGGCGAGCTTGGGCTGCGGGGCGAGGGTGCCGTTCTTCTTGGCGAGCTCGACCCAGTACTCCATCGGCTTCTTCTCGTTCAGCTTGGGACCGCATTCGCCCTGGACGCCGGACTTCTCGATGCGTTCCATGACGGCGTCCTGGGCCGCCGCGAGGGCGTCCATGGCCGCCTGCGGGCTCTTCGCGCCCGAGGAGGCGTCGCCGATGTTCTGCCACCAGAGCTGAGCCAGCTTCGGGTAGTCAGGCACGTTGTTGCCCGTCGGCGTCCACTGCACGCGCGCCGGCGAGCGGTAGAACTCGATGAGGCCGCCGAGCTTGGGAGCGCGCTCCGTGAAGCTCTTGTCCCAGATGTCGCTCTCACGGATGAAGGTGAGGCCGACATGGCTCTTCTTCAGGCTCACCGTCTTGGACACGATGAACTGCAGGTACAGCCAGGCCGCCTTGCGGCGGTCCACCGGGGTCGACTTCAGGAGCGTGGCGGAGCCGGCGTCCTGGTAGCCGAGCTTCATTCCGTCCTTCCAGTAGGAGCCCTTGGGCGAGGGCGCCATGCGCCACTTGGGCGTGCCGTCCGCGTTCATCACCGGCAGGCCGGGCTTGACCATGTCGGCCGTGAAGGCGGTGTACCAGAACATCTGCTGGGCGATGTTGCCCTGGGCGGGGACCGGACCGGCCTCGCCGAAGGTCATGCCCTGGGCCTGCGGCGGAGCGTACTTCTTCAGCCACTCAAGATACTTGGTGATGGCGTAGACCGCAGCCGGGCCGTTGGTGTCGCCACCGCGTTCGACGGTGGAGCCGACCGGGCGGCAGCCCTCCATGCGGATGCCCCACTCGTCCACCGGCAGGCCGTTCGGGATGCCCTTGTCGCCGTTGCCCGCCATGGACAGCCAGGCGTCCGTGAAGCGCCAGCCCAGCGACGGGTCCTTCTTGCCGTAGTCCATGTTGCCGAAGACCTTGACGCCGTCGACTTCCTTCACGTCGTTGGTGAAGAACTCGGCGATGTCCTCGTAGGCCGACCAGTTCACGGGCACGCCGAGGTCGTAGCCATACTTGGCCTTGAACTTCTCCTTGAACTCGGGCCGCTGGAACCAGTCGTAGCGGAACCAGTAGAGGTTGGCGAACTGCTGGACGGGCAGCTGGTAGAGCTTGCCGTCCGGCGCGGTGGTGAAGGACTTGCCGATGAAGTCGTCGACGTCGAGCGTCGGCAGCGTCACGTCCTTGCCCTCGCCGACCATCCAGTCGGAGAGCGGCACGGCCTGCTTGTAGCGGAAGTGGGTGCCGATGAGGTCGGAGTCGTTGATCCAGCCGTCATAGATGTTCTTGCCGGACTGCATCTGCGTCTGGATCTTCTCGACGACGTCACCCTCCTGGATGATGTCGTGCGTCAGCTTGATCCCGGTGATCTCGCTGAACGCCTTGGCAAGCGTCTTGGACTCGTATTCGTGGGTGGTGATCGTCTCGGAGACGACGTTGATCTCCATGCCGGCGAAGGGCTTCGCCGCGTTGACGAACCATTCCAGCTCCTTGAGCTGCTCGTCCTTGGAGAGGGTCGAGGGCTGGAACTCGTCGATCCACTTCTTCGCCTCGTCCATGCCGGCAAAGGCTGCGCCGGCCCCCAGCACCAGTGCGATGCAGCTTGCTCCGGCGGTCAGTCCGGCTTTCCTCAGGCTCAGTTTCATTGCTTCCTCCATGTCGTTATGGCGGCGTTGCCAGAAGTCGCGACCGCTTTCGCGGTCTCTTGCATGCGCCCGCGGTTGCCCCGCGGGTCGTCTTTGTCGTGGGCCGTCGCCTACACCCAGCGGAACACCGCCGCGGCATAGAGGAGCGACAGGCCGGAGGCCCACCACAGGTTCGGGCCAACCAGCCCGAGCCAAGCGAGGTGAATGAAGGCAGCCCCGAGCAGGCTGATGAACAGGCGGTCTCCGCGCGTCGTCGCGAGCGTCAGCACGCCGACCCGCTCCGTCTCCGGGCGGGCGACCGCGAGCAGGGTCATCACGACGAGCACCGAGAAGATGCCGAGGAAGAAAAGGCCCGTCTGCCAGGTCCAGGCCATCCAGGAGATGTCCATCAGGCGACCTCGTCGCAGGCGTTCAGCCGGATGTCGGCCCGGCCGGGGCTAAGCGGGGAACGGGAGCCCGTGGCGCCGACGGCGGCCAGAGGGTTGGCGGCGGAGGTCTGCATGTCACACCCTCCCCAGGGCGAAGCCCTTGGCGATGTAGTTTCTCACGAACCAGATCACGAGCGCGCCGGGGATCAGCGTCAGCACGCCCGCGGCGGCCAGCACGCCCCAGTCCATGCCCGCGGCGGAGACCGTTCGCGTCATGATGGCGGAGATCGGCTTGGCGTTGGTGGCCGTCAGAGTGCGCGCCAGCAGCAGCTCGACCCAGGAGAACATGAAGCAGAAGAAGGCGGCGACGCCGATGCCGCTCGCGATCAGCGGCATGAAGATCTTCACGAAGAAGCGCGGGAAGGAATAGCCGTCGATGGCCGCCGTTTCGTCGATCTCGCGCGGCACGCCCGACATGAAGCCCTCCAGGATCCACACCGCGAGCGGCACGTTGAAGAGGCAATGCGCCAGCGCGACGGCCCAGGGCGTGTCGAACAGCCCGATCGCGGAATAGAGGTTGAAGAAGGGCAGCGCGAAGACCGCGGGCGGCGCCATGCGGTTGGAGAGCAGCCAGAAGAAGAGGTGCTTGTCGCCGAGGAAGCGGTAGCGGGAGAACGCGTAGGCGGCGGGCAGCGCGAAGGCGAGCGACAGCACCATGTTGAGCAGCACGTATTCGAGCGAGTTGATGTAGCCGTTGTACCAGCTCGGATCCGTGAAGATCTTCGTGTAGTTCGCCGTCGTGAAGCTTCGCGGGAACAGGGTGAGGGAGTTGGTGATCTCCGTGTTCGTCTTGAAGCTCATGTTGACGAGCCAGTAGATCGGCAACATGAGGAAGACGAGGTAGCTCGCCATGATGAACCGGCTGCCGCGCATCAGGCTTCGCGCTCCCTGGAATCGCCCTTGGTCATCACCGTGTAGAAGACCCAGCAGACGGCGAGGATGATCAGGTTGTAGACGATGGAGAGCGCCGCGGCCTTGCCGAGGTCGAACTGTCCGAGGGCCAGCTTGACGAGCTCGATCGAGATGAACGTCGTCGAGTTGCCCGGCCCGCCGCCCGTGACCACGAAGGGCTCGGTGTAGATCATGAAGCTGTCCATGAAGCGCAGCAGCACGGCGATCAGCAGCACGCGGTTCATCTTGGGCAGTTGGATCGTGCGGAACACGGCCCAGCGCGAGGCCCCGTCGATGCGCGCGGCCTGGTAGTAGGCGTCGGGGATCGACTTCAGGCCCGCATAGCAGAGCAGGGCGACGAGCGAGGTCCAGTGCCAGACGTCCATCACCACGATGGTGATCCAGGCGGCCACGGGATCGGCGACGTAATTGTAGGGGATGCCGACGCCGTTGACGGCGGCGCCGAGCAGGCCGATATCGCCGCGCGCGAAGATCTGCCAGATCGTGCCCACCACGTTCCACGGGATCAGCAGCGGCAGCGCCATCAGGACGAGGCAGAGCGCCACGGTCCAGCCGTCGCGCGGCATGGACAGCGCGATCACGATGCCGAGCGGCACCTCGATCGCCAGGATGATCATGGAGAAGGCGAGGTTGCGCCACAGCGAGGCGAAGAAGCGCCCACCGAGGTCGCTGGCGGGATCAAGCAGTTCGGAGAACCAGCCGACGCCGTTCCAGAAGAACTGGTTGTTCCCGAACGTGTCCTGCATCGAGTAGTTGACCACCGTCATCAGCGGGATCACCGCCGAGAAGGCCACGACGAGGAGTACGGGAAGGACGAGGAGCCAGGCCCTCTGATTGATCGGCTTGATCATCCCGCAGCCCTCCCATGGCCGGCAGTGACGAGCCGGCCATCGGCGTAGATGTGGATCTGCGCGGGATCGAGCCGCAGCGAGGCGGCGGCGCCGTCGATCGTCGCGTCCTCCGGCACCGTGGCCGCCATCGGGTGGCCTGCGAGCTCGATGCGCGCGATGCGCGTGCGCCCGATGTCGTCGATGCGGCGGACCGTTACCGGAAGCCCCGCGCCCGCCGGCCCCAGATGCGCGAATTCCGGCCGCACGCCGAGCTCGATGCGCTCGCCCGCGGGCAGGTGCGGATAGGCCTCGCGCAGCGGGATCGTCACGCCGCTCACATGCGCCTCGGCTCCCTCCACGCGGCAGGGCAGCACGTTCATGCCGGGGGAGCCGATGAAGTGACCGACGAAGGTGTGGGCGGGCCGTTCGAACAACTCGTCGGGCGTGCCCGTCTGCACGACGCCGCCGTCATGCATGACGACGACCGTGTCGGCGAAGGTGAGCGCCTCCGTCTGGTCGTGCGTCACGTAGATCATGGTGAGATCGAGCTTGCGGTGCAGCTCCTTGAGCGTCGAGCGCAACTGCCACTTGAGGTGCGGGTCGATCACCGTGAGCGGCTCGTCGAACAGGATGGCGGCGACGTCGGGGCGCACCAGGCCACGGCCCAGCGAGATCTTCTGCTTGGCATCGGCGGTAAGGTTCGCCGCCCGGCGGTCGAGCACGCGCGCGAGGTCGAGCAGGCCCGCGATCTCCTCGACGCGCGCCTTCACCGTGCGGGCGTCGACGTGCCGGTTGCGCAAGGGGAAGGCGAGGTTCTCGCGCACCGTCATCGTGTCGTAGACGACGGGGAACTGGAACACCTGCGCGATGTTGCGCGCCTCCGTCGGCAGGTGCGTGACGTCGCGCTCGTCGAACAGGATGCGCCCGCGCGTCGGCACCACGAGGCCGGAGATGATGTTGAGCAAGGTGGTCTTGCCGCAGCCGGAGGGACCGAGCAGCGCATAGGCGCCGCCCTGGCGCCAGACGTGGTCAACCTCCTTCAGCGCGTAGTCGGCAGGGCCCTGCGGGTCGCGCTTGTAGGAGTGGGCGAGCTTGTCGAGCGTGATGCGGGCCATCGGGTCCTCCTCACGCGGCCTGGGCGCGGTCGGCCGCGGCGAGGCGGCCGTCGCGGTCGAAGACGAAGAGATGGCGGGGGTCGAGGCGCGCCTCGATCTGCGCTCCCGGCTCGAGCCGGCGAATGCCGGGGACCAGCGCGACGAAGCGGTGACGCCCGACGTCCATGTGCACGAAGCTCTCCGATCCCGTGATCTCGGACACGGAGACGACCGCCGCGAAGGGAATGGACTCGCCTTGCATGGGGTCGAACCCGAGATGGTGGGCGCGGAAGCCGAGTGTGTAGTGGCCGTCCGGCAGGGTCGCGAGCGGGCCCGCCGCGCGCACGCGCCCGCCCGTGGAGAGCGCCACGTCCGACCCGGTCTTGTCGCCCGTGAGGATGTTCAGCGGCGGGTCGGAGAACACCTGCGCGGTGACCACGTCGTGCGGCCTGCGATAGACCGCGGCGGTGGGACCGAACTGGGTGACGCGCCCGTGATGGAGCGTCGCGGTGTTGCCGCCGAGCAGCAGCGCCTCGGAGGGTTCCGTCGTGGCGTAGACGAAGATCGCGCCGCTCTCGGCGAAGATGCGCGGCAGCTCCTCGCGCAGTTCCTCGCGCAGCTTGTAGTCGAGGTTGGCGAGCGGCTCGTCGAGCAGCACGAGCTCGGCGCGCTTCACCAGCGCGCGGGCGATCGCGGTGCGCTGCTGCTGCCCGCCCGAAAGCTCGAGCGGCTTGCGCGTGAGATAGGGCTCGAGCTTGAGGAGCCGCGCGGCCGCGTCGACACGGCTCCTGACCTCCGCGGCCGGCAGCCCCTTCACCCGCAGCGGCGAGGCAATGTTCTCGAAGACATTGAGCGAGGGGTAGTTGATGAACTGCTGGTAGACCATGGCCACGTTGCGCTTGACGACGGGCAGGCCGGTCACGTCGCGCCCGTCGACCAGCACGCGGCCGCGCGTCGGGGCGTCGAGGCCCGCCATCACGCGCATCAGCGAGGTCTTGCCGGCGAGGGTGGCGCCCAGCAGCACGTTGAGCGAGCCCTTCTCCAGCGTCAGCGAGATGTCGCTGAGATGGGTCTCGCGGCCGACGTCCTTGCCGATGCTGTCGAGGACGAGGCTCACCCTGCCGTTCCTTTACGTCGCGCGGCGGCGGGCTCGAGGTCCCCCTGCCGCTGATGGTCATCGATGAAGCGTTCCAGCGCGTCGACCTCGCCGGACGTCAGGCGCAGGCCGAGCTTGGACCGGCGCCACAGGATGTCGGCGGCGCTCGCCGCCCATTCCTCGCGCATGAGATAGAGCACCTCCGCGCCGGTGAGGTCGGCCCCGAAGACCGGGCCGAGATCGGCCATGGAGGCCGCGTCGCCCAGCAGTCGCCCGGTCCGCGTGCCGTAGGCCCGCACGAGGCGTCGCGCCAGCCCCGCATCGAGCCAGGGCCTGGTCCTGCGCAGCGTGGCGACGGCCTCTTCGAAACCGGTGGCCGGGAAGTCGCCGCCGGGAAGCGGCGCCGCCGCGGTCCAGGCCGGGCGCGAGGCTGCGGCGAGGTGGCCCTGCAGCTTCTCGAGAGCAGCCTCGGCGAGCTTGCGATAGGTCGTGATCTTGCCGCCGAAGACGGAGAGGAGGGCGGCGCTGCCGGCGGGGGCGTCGAGGGTCAGCACGTAGTCGCGCGTCGCCTCCTGCGCCTTCGATGCTCCGTCGTCATAAAGCGGGCGGACGCCCGAATAGGTCCACACCACCTGCGCGCGCTCGACCGGCTTGCGGAAATATTCGCTCGCGGCAGCGCACAGGTAGGCGATCTCCGCCTCGCTCGCGCGCACGGCGGCCGGGTCGCCGCGATAGTCGTTGTCGGTGGTGCCGATCAGCGTGAAGTCGCGCTCGTAGGGGATCGCGAAGATGATGCGGTTGTCGGCATTCTGAAAAATGTAGCAGCGGTCGTGGTCGAAGAGCTTGGGCACGACGATGTGGCTGCCCTGCACGAGGCGGACCGAGGCGCGCGTGTTCGAGCGCACCACGCCGCCTAGCACCTCGCCGACCCAGGGCCCCGCCGCGTTGACGAGCGTCCTGGCCTTGTAGCGCCCGGCCTGTCCCTCGGCGTCGAGGGTCGTGATGATCCAGTGGTCGCGCTCGCGCTGGGCGCCTGTGACCCGGGTCCGCGGCAGGATCCGGGCGCCCCGCTCGGCCGCGTCGCGTGCGTTGAGCACCACGAGACGGCTGTCCTCGACCCAGCAGTCCGAGTACTCGAAGGCTCGCGTGAACAGCGGCTTCAGCGACCGCCCCACCTCGTTCGAGGTGAGGTCCAGGGTCCTGGTCGGCGGGAGCAGCTTGCGGCCGCCGAGGTGGTCGTAGAGGAAGAGCCCCAGGCGCAGCAGCCACCAGGGCCTCAGCCCACGATGATGCGGCAGCACGAACCGCAGGGGCCAGACAATGTGGGGCGCAAGCCTCCACATCACCTCGCGCTCCATCAGCGCCTCGCGCACCAGCCGGAACTCGTAGTGCTCGAGGTAGCGCAGGCCGCCGTGGATCAGCTTGGTGGAGGCGGAGGAGGTGGCGCTGGCGAGGTCCGCCTGCTCGAAGAGCACGACGCGTGCGCCGCGGCCGGCGGCGTCGCGGGCGATCCCGCAGCCGTTTATGCCGCCTCCGATGATGGCGAGGTCAAAATCCCCGTTCGCCACGTTCGTGCCCTGCGTCCCGCCCCCGCCGCCGGACATTGCCCGGCTGCAATCATTACAGGGAAGCTATGTGACGTTTTGCGCGCGCGCAACCGAAAACGAAAGCCGAAACGAAACTCACAGCGTCTGGACGTCAAATGAATCGTTCGAATCGAAACCATTCGGCGCGGTCTCGATGATGTCGATCCCCTCTCGGCGGCAGAGGTCCGCCAGCGGTTCGGAGGGAAGGCGATCGGTCACGAAGACGTTGACGTCGCGCAGGTGACCGATTCGCACGGGCGCCGTCCGCGTGAGCTTCACGCGGTCCGCGACCAGGACGACCTTGCGGGCGTTCTCGATGATCGCCTGGGAGACGCGCACCTCGCGGTAGTCGAAATCGAGCAGGACCCCGTCGGCGTCGATGGCCGACGCCCCGATGACGGCGTAGTCCACCTTGAACTGGCGAATCAGGTCGACCGCGGCCGACCCGACCACGCCCCCGTCCGACCGGCGCACCGGCCCGCCTGCCACGATGACCTCGATCTTCGGGTGTGGGTAAAGCAGCGTCGCCACGTGCAAGTTGTTGGTGATGACCAATAATCCCTCGTGGTCGTGCAGCGCGCGCGCGACCTCCTCGGTCGTGGTGCCGATGTTGATGAACAGGGAGGCGTTGTTCGGAATCAGGGCTGCCGCGGCCCGGCCGATGCTGCGCTTCTCCTCCTGCGCAATGAAGCGGCGGGCCTCGTAGGAGAGGTTTTCGACGCTCGATGCGACGACGGCCCCGCCATGCACGCGCGAGAGCACGCGCTGCTCGCAGAGTTCGTTCAGGTCCTTGCGGATCGTCTGGGGGCTGACGTCGAAGCGCAGCGCCAATTCCTCCACGCCCACGCGCCCCTGCGCCCGGGCGAGGGCGATGATCTCGTGCTGGCGGACCGACAAAGCGTTCATGGGTTGTATCGCCGCTGTTGCTGCCACTCGACCAAATGCGCGCGTTTCAGGCAAGGCGAAAATAAAACCGAAAACGCCCAGCGAAACCGCAGAGGTCGCTTGCCTCCAGCGGGGCTGGCGCGTGCCGACGGGAATGGTAGGGTCCGCGCCGGAAACGCGATCATCGAAGACGCGAGTTGGAGACGACCATGGCAGAAGACAGGAAGACCGCGCTCCAGAAGGCCCTGGCCCGCCGTTCCGAGCTCGCCGCGCGCATCAACCAGACGAGCGGCGGCCTCTCCACGGAGGAATGGGACGAGTTCTTCGCCCTCGCCCAGGAGTTGCACCGGCTCGGCCACCTGAAGCCCGAAGCCGCCGACGACGGCCCGACGCCGTAAGGGCGGCGACGGCGTCGCCTCGCTCGCCGCGACACCGAGGACGGCCCCGGCCCGCAGGACCTGATCCGTCCTCAGACGATTCCCGCCGCGACCACGCCGGTCACGGGCCGCTCGCCGGCCTTGCGGGCACGGTAGCCGGCGGCGCGGTAGACGGCGATCGGGTCGGCGGCCCCGCCGCGGCGCACCCTGGCCATGGCGAGCAGCGGCTCGACATCCGTCGTGAAGGCCCGCTTGAGCAGACGGTGCGCGCCGAGCGCGTCGTTGGCGTCCTGCATCGCCCCCAGGGCCGCCCTGTCGACGAGCAGCGCCTGCGCGTAGGAGCGTTGCAGCTCGATGGCGCTCGCCATCAGGCTTTCGACAGGATCGGTCACGTTGTGCGACTGGTCGATCATGTAGGCTGGCGCGAAACCGGGCGCTCCCCGGTGCGCGGCGTCGACGAGTTCGTTGAAGACGAGGAAGAGCCGGAACGGGTCGACGGACCCGGCGTCCAGGTCGTCGTCGCCGTAGCGCGAATCGTTGAAGTGGAAGCCAGCCAGCTTTCCGGCCCGGATGAGCCGGGCGACGATCATCTCGATGTTCGTGTTGGGCGCGTGGTGGCCGAGGTCGACGAGGCACTTCGCCTTGTCCCCGAGGATCTGCGCTGCCATCAGGCTCGTGCCCCAGTCGGCGATCACCGTCGAGTAGAAGGCGGGCTCGTAGAGCTTGTGCTCGATGAAGACCTGCCAGTCGGCAGGCAGGGCGGCGTAGATCTTCGCCATGCTGTCGAGATAGCGATCGAAGGCGGCGGTGAGGTTCGACTGGCCCGCGAAGTTGGAGCCGTCCCCCACCCAGACGGTGAGCGCCCCCGAGCCGAGCGCCACGCCCATCTCGATGCAGCGGATGTTGTGCGCGACGGCGAGGTCGCGCACCGCCGGGTCGGTATGGCTCAGCGAGCCGAACTTGTAGGAGTGCGGCTGCTGCGCCTGGTCCTGGAACGTGTTGGAGTTCACGGCGTCGAAGCCGAGCCCCAGCGCGGCCGCCTCCTCGCGCAGGCCCTCCCAGTCGCTCACCTGGTCCCACGGGAAGTGAGGCGACACGGCGGGCGTGGCGCAGGTGAGCTGGTTGATGGTGGCGCAATCCTCGAGCTTGTCGTGGATCCCCCGCGGCTCCCCGGCGCCGGGGAAGCGGGCGAAGCGCGTGCCCCCCGTGCCTACGCCCCAGGTCGGCACGGCGACGGCGAAAGCGCCGACCCGCTGCGCCAGCGTTTCGATGTCGAGGCCCCTGCGCTCGAGTTGCCGGCCCAGCGCGGCGTAATCCTCCTCGAGGGCTGCGGCGGCGCGCCGGTTCTGCTCGGCCACGAAGCCGTCGTCGATACGGAAGGCCTTCGCCATGGTCGTCTCCCCTGGTTGGAGCACGTGACGCCGGCCCGCGCCATCCGGCGAGGCGGCGGGTCCGCGCCCCGTTGTCGCTATCGCGTGAAGGACTGCACGTTGCCGGCGTCGACGTTGATGATGTTGCCCGTCGACTTGCTGCTCATGTCGGAGGCGAAGAAGTAGGCGGCCTCCGCGATGTCCTCGGGATAGACGCTGAGCTTCATCAGGCTGCGCTGGCGGTAGACCTCCTCCAGCTCGTCCTCCGAGACCTTGTTGGAGGCAGCGCGCTGCTGCTTCCACTCGCCCTGCCAGATCTTGGAGCCGCGCAACACGGCGTCGGGATTGACGACGTTGACGCGAATGCCGGCCGGGGCGCCCTCGAGCGCGAGGCAGCGGGCGAGGTGGATCTCCGCCGCCTTGGCGGTGCAATAGGCGGAGGCGCCGGGAGAGGCGGCGAGGCCGTTCTTCGAGGCGACGAAGATCATCGATCCCCCGGAACCCTGCGCCTTCAGAACGCGGAACCCCTCGCGCGCCACGAGGAAGTAGCCGGTGGCGAGGACGTCGATGTTCTTCTGCCACAGCGCCAGCGACGTGTCCTCGACGGGCGAGGCGGAGGCGATGCCGGCGTTGGAGACGACGATGTCGAGGCCGCCATAGGCCAGCACCGCGTCGTCGAAGGCCCTCGCCACCGCATCCTCGCGCGTGACGTCGACGAGCACGCCGCGCACCGCGTCCGCGCCGAAGCGCTTCGCGTGGCGCGCGACCGCCTCCTCCAGCGAGGCGGCGTCGATGTCGGCCAAGACCGCGCAGGCGCCTTCCGCGAGATAGCGTTCGACGATCGCCCCGCCAATGCCCCCGGCGCCGCCGGTGACCAGCGCGACGCGCCCGGCGAGGCTCTTGGGCCTCGGCATGCGCTGCAGCTTGGCTTCCTCGAGCAGCCAGTACTCGATGTCGAAGGCCTCCTGCTCGGCGAGGCCCACATAGGTGTCGACGCCCGCTGCGCCGCGCATCACGTTGATCGCGTTGACGTAGAATTCCGAGGCGATGCGCGCCGTCGCCTTGTCCTTGGCGAAGGAGAGCATGCCGACGCCGGGCACCAGGTAGATGACGGCGTTGGGGTCGCGCATGGCCGGGCTGTCGGGCCGCCTGCAGCGCTCGTAATAGGCGGCGTAGTCCGCCGCGTAGGCCGAGATCGCATGGTCTAGGCCGGCCGCCAGCGCGTCGACGTCCCCTTTCGCGGGGTCGAAATCGAGCACCAGCGGCCGGATCTTGGTGCGCAGGAAGTGGTCAGGGCAGGAGGTGCCCATGGCGGCGAGCTCGCGCAGCCGCTTGCCGTTGACGAAGTCCAGCACCTCCGGCGCGTCGGTGAAGTGGCCGACCTTGCGTTCGGCCCTGCCGACCTTGCCGCGGATGAGCGGCATCAGGCGGCGGGCGACGCTGCGCCGGCCCGCCTCGTCCAGCGCTTGGACGGCGGCCCCGCCGAAGGCCGGAGCGGTGTTGACCTCGTCGAGCCAGTCCTGCGCCTTCTGGATGATGCGAAGCGTCGTCTCGTAGCTGGCCTTGGCCGTCGGGCCCCACGTGAAGAGGCCATGGCCTCCCAGCACCACGCCGACATAGTGCGGGTTGTCCCTGGCCATCTGCCCGAGCTTCAGGCCGAGGTCGAATCCGGGCCGCTGCCAGGGCAGGAACCCGATCTCGTCGCCGAAGACCGTCCGGACCAGCGCCTCGGCGTTGGCCGCCGCGGCGATGGCGATCACGGCATCGGCGTGGACGTGGTCGACATGGCGATGTGGCACGAAGCCGTGCAGCGGCGTGTCGATCGAGGCCGCGCGCGTGTTCAGGTTGAACGTGCAGTGGTTGAAGAGCTCGACCATCTCGTCCTCGTGGGCGAGGCCGCGATAGAGCGTCTTCAGGTGCTCCAGCTTGTCCATGTAGAGCGTGGCGAAGCCGTCGCGTTTCATGGAGCCGATGTCGCCTCCCGAGCCCTTCACCCAGAGCACCGGAACCGCCTTGCGGGTGAGCGGGTCGTCCATCTCCACCTTGGCCGAGGTGTTGCCGCCGCCGAAATTGGTGATCCGCTTGTCCGCGCCCAGCAGGTTGGAGCGATAGAGGAGCTGGCCCGGCTCGTCGAGCGTCGCAGCGTGGGCCTCGTCCCACAGGTTGGGCAGGGGCGCGGAGCGCGTCATGGGGCATCCTCCCGGGTTGGGTTTGGGTGGCAGGTTAGGAGCAGGAACGCTCACGGTCAATCAAGATATGCCAAATGTGCCCTGCAACATGAGTTCTATGTTGACGAGATGAACACAGATGAGCATTTTTGCTCATGGCGGTGAGGTCGGGAGGGTGCGAAGTCCGATGCACGAACGCGAGCGCTGGCAGATCATCCTGAAGACGCTCGGCGCCAAGCCCGTGGCGACCGTGGCCGAGATCGCCGAGCTGACCGAGAGCTCGCCCGCGACGGCGCGCCGCGACGTGGCCAAGCTCGCCGAGCAGGGCCTCCTGCGGCGGGTGCACGGGGGCGCGGAGGCGCTCGTGTCGGACGACCAGCCCCTCGCCTCGCGCTCGTTCGACGTGCGCCTCGCCCTCAACCTGCCGAAGAAGCGCGCCATCGCCCGGGCGGCGGCGGCCCTGTGCGTGGACGGCGACAGCATCATCATCAATGGCGGCACCACGACCTTCGAGATGGTCGAGCACCTCGCCGCCCGGCGCATGCAGGTGCTGACCAATTCCTTCCCCATGGCCGACGCGCTGATGCGGGGCAGCCGCAACCGCATCCTGGTGCCGGGCGGCCAGATCTATCGCGAGCAGGGCGTCATCCTGAGCCCCTATGACGACGATTCGCTGCGCCACCACTACGCCTCCATCATGTTCCTCGGCGCGCAGGGCATCGTGCCGCTGGGTGTGATGGAGGGAGACCCGTTGCTGATCCGGGCCGAGCAGAAGCTCATCGACCGGGCGGAGCGCCTGGTGGTGCTGGCGGACAGCTCGAAGTTCCGCAGCCGGGGCGGGCTGATCCTCTGTCCGCTGGCCCGCATCCACACGATCATCACGGACGACGAGATCGATCCCAAGGCCGTCGAGATGTGCCGGGAGGCAGGCGTGGACGTGCAGATCGTCTCGCCGCTGGCGCCGGCTTCGTCCGCCGCCTAGGCTCGACGCGCCAGGACCAAGAAAAGGGGCGCGAGCGCCCGCGGGAGAGTGAAATGGCCCTGCAGCGGCATGCCTTCGTCATGTACCTCAATCCCGGCTGCGAGGCCGAGTATCGCCGCCGCCACGACGAGATCTGGCCGGACCTGCAGGCGCTGCTGCGCGACGCCGGCATCTCGAACTATTCCATCTTCCTGGACCCGCGCACGTTGACCCTGTTCGGCTATCTCGAGCGCCGGCCCGACCATGCGATGGACGACCTGCCGAAGCACCCGGTGATGCGGCGCTGGTGGGACCACATGAAGGACATCATGCGGACCCGTCCCGACGGCGCGCCGGTGGCCGAGCCGCTCGTCGACATGTTCCACCTCTCCTGACCGGCGCGACGGATCACGCCATGGCGACCGCCGTCCTCGATATCGGAAAGAGCAACGTGAAGCTCGTCGTGATGGACGAGCATGGCCGGACGCTCTGGACCTCCCGCGCCCCCAACAAGGCCCTGCCGGGGCCGCCCTATCCCCATGTCGACACCGAGGCGATCTGGGCCTTCGCGCTGCAGAGCCTGCGCCAGGCCGGCTCCGTCGCCCCCATCGAGGCGATCGTCACGACGGCCCACGGGGCGACTGGCGCCCTCGTCCACGACGACGGACTGGCCCTGCCCATCCTCGACTACGAGCATCCCGCGCCCTTCGACGAGGACCACGGCTATGCGGCCGTGAGGCCGCCCTTCGCCGAGATCCTCTCGCCCAACCTCGAGGGCGGGATCAACTGGGGCCGCCAGATCCATTGGCAGAGCCGGCGCTTCCCGGAGGCCTTCGCGCGGACGCGGTCGATCCTCGCCTACCCGCAATACTGGAGCTGGCGTCTTTCGGGGGTGGCCGCCTCGGAGACGACGTCGCTCGGCGCCCATTCGGACCTTTGGGAGCCGCGGGGCGGGCGGTTCTCGCGGCTCGTCGAGCGCTGCGGCTGGAGCCGCCTCTTCCCGCCTGTCCGACCGGCCCATGCCGTTCTGGGCCCGATCACCGCGGAGGTCGCCGCGGCGACGGGGCTGGACCCCGGCTGCAAGGTGATCTGCGGCATCCACGACTCCAACGCCTCGCTGACGCCCCACCTGCTGACCCGCCCGTCGCCCTTCACCGTCGTCTCCACGGGCACCTGGGTGATCATCATGGCCATCGGTGCGACGGCGGAGCTGGACGAGGCGCGCGACACGCTGGCCAACGTCAACGTGCTCGGCGAGCCCGTCCCGACGGCGCGGTTCATGGGCGGCCGCGACCACGAGATCCTCGTGCCCCCGGGATCGGCGCCGGCGAGCGACGCCGACATCGCCGCCGTCATCGCCTCGGGCTGCCTGGCTCTGCCCTGCTTCTCGGCGCCCTGCGGCCCCTTCCCGCGAAGCCGCGGTCGAATCGAGGGAGACGTGCCGGCACTGCCCGGCGCGAGGTCCGCGCTGGCGGCCTTGTTCCTCGCGCTGATGACCGACCAGTGCCTCGACATGCTGGGCGCAGCAGGAGACACCATCGTGGAGGGCGGCTTCGCCGCGAACCGGGCCTACGTGACGCTGCTGGCGGCGCTGCGCCCCGGCGGGCGCGTGCTCGCCTCCACGGACGCGACGGGAACGAGCCTCGGAGCCGCGATGCTTGCGCGCTGGGAGGGGCCGCACGCGGCCCCTGCCGCCGCCGCCGTCGCCCCCGTCGCCTGGCCCGGCCTCGGGGCCTACCGCCAGGCCTGGCTCGAGCGGCTGCGCGAGACCTGATCGCCGCGGCCGGGGGACTTCCCGCCCGGCCCGGCCCGGCGTAGCGTGCGCGCCTTCGTGCAGGAAAAGGACAGTCGCATGGCCGCCATCAGGATCGGTGTGATCGGGCTCGGAAAGATCGCGCAGGACCAGCACCTGCCGGTCATCGCCAAGAACCCGGAATTCAAGCTCGTGGCGGTGACGAGCCAGCGCGGCCTCGGCGCGCCCGGCGCGAACACCTACGCGACGGCGACGGCCATGTACGACCGGGAGCCGGAGATCGACGCCGTCGCCATCTGCACGCCGCCGCAGGTTCGCCACGCGCTCGCCAAGGAGGCACTGCTCGCCGGCAAGCACGTCATGCTGGAAAAGCCGCCCGCGGCGACGACTAGCGAACTCGTCGACCTCGAGCGTATCGCGCGCGGCGCCGGCAAGGTCCTCTTCACGACGTGGCACTCGCAGTACAACCAGGCGGTCGACGAGGCGAAGGCGCGCCTGTCCGGGCAGGTGGTGACGCGGCTTCAGGTGACTTGGAAGGAGGATGTCCGGCACTGGCATCCGGGCCAGGCCTGGATCTGGGAGGCGGGCGGCTTCGGCGTGTTCGACCCGGGCATCAACGCCCTGTCCATCGTCACGAAAATCATGCCCGAGCCGATCTTCGTGACGAAGGCGGATCTCGAGACCCCCGCGAACAAGGACGCGCCCATCGCCGCGCAACTCAGCTTCTCCAATGGCCGCAAGGACAGCCGGCTCGCCGCCGTCTTCGACTGGCGCCAGACCGGCCCGCAGACCTGGGACATCGACATCGAGACCCAGGCCGGGCCGCGCCTCACGCTGACACATGGAGGAAGCAAGCTTCTCGTCGACGGGTCCCTCATGATCGAGGAGAAGCCGGAGGAATACGAGCGCATCTATGACCGCTTCGCCGAGCTGGTGCGCACCAACACGTCCGAGGTCGACCACGATCCCTTCCGACTGGTGGCCGACGCGTTCCTGCTGGGCCGCCGCGTGGAGACGGACGCGTTCGAGGACTGAGGAGGCTCAGGCTCCGCGCTCGCGCGCGGCGGCCGGGCTCGCGGGAGCCTGCGGGCCCGACGGGCGGGGCATCAGGTAGACCGAGCGGACCTCCGGCACGGCGGCCCTCGCCGCCCGCTCGACGTCCTGCAGCGTGGCCTCGAGCTGCCGCGCGGACATGGCCGCTTGGGACGTCAACGGCGTCGCAACGACGATCTCGTCGGGGCCGATGTGGATCGTCAGCATCGCGTCCCGGTCCAGCGCGGGAAAGCGGGCGAGCGCCTCCCGGATACGGGCGACCATCGAGGGTGAGGCGGCCTCGCCGATGAGCAGCGCCTTGGTCTCGCGGGCCAGCAGCATGGCCGTTGCGGCGAGAACGAAGCCGATCAGGATCGAGGCCCAGCCGTCCAGGCTCCCGATCCCCGTCTCCTGCTGGAGCGCCGTGAAGCCGAGCGCGATCAGGATCCCGATCACCGCCGCGCCGTCCTCCAGCAGGACGGTGAAGCCGCTCGGGTCCTTGCTGCGGCGGACCGCCGAAAGCAGGCCGCCGCGCGGGTTGTCGCGGCGGAAGTTGCGCACGGCGACGGCCAGCGAGGCGCCCTCGAACAGCAGAGAGAGGCCGAAGACGGCGTAGGCGACGACCACGTCCGTCGTCTCCTGCGGCTCCAGCACGTGCTGCACGCCCTCGTAGATCGAGATGCCCGCGCCCAGCGCGAAGACCAGCACCGCGACCACGAAGCTCCAGAAATAGATCTCGCGCCCATAGCCCAGGGGATGGCGCTCGTTCGGCTCCTTGCGGGCCCGGCGCATGCCGTAGAGCAGCAGGACCTCGTTGAGCGTGTCGACGGTGGAGTGCACGGCCTCGCTGAGCATCGCCGAACTGCCGGTCCACCAGGCCGCCGCGAACTTTGTCGCGGCGACCAGGATGTTGCCGACGAGCGCCGCCACCACGCTCGTCCTGGAATGGCCTGCCCGCGCCAAAGCCGCTCTCCCGCCGCCTGCTGCCTGAGCAGCACAACATCCGGGGAGCGGTGGAGGTTTCGCCAGAATGCGCCGTGCGATGGAACCGCGTACTGTGCCGTTCGTTGCCCCGGCTCACTTCGGATCGCGGGGCGGAGGCCACGATGAAACTGTTCGAATGCCAGGCCTGCGGCCAGCCCCTGTATTTCGCCAATGTGCGCTGCGAGAGCTGCGGGCACAGGCTGGGCTACGTGCCGGATGCCACGCTGCTCTCGGCCGTGGAGCCCGACGGCGACGCCTGGGTCGCGCTGGGGACGCCGGGGCGGCGGTTCTTCTTCTGCGCCAACGCGGAGAAGGGAGCCTGCAACTGGCTGGTGCCGGCCGGATCGGGCTCGGCCTTCTGCGAAGCCTGCCGCCACAACCGCGTGATTCCCGACCTCTCGGACACCGTCAACATGGAGCGCTGGCGCACGCTGGAGCTCGGCAAGCACCACCTGTTCTACTCGATTCTGCGCTTCGGCCTGCCCCAGCCTGATCGCCACGAGGATCCGCAGGAGGGCCTCGCCTTCGACTTTCTCTCCCCCGTCCCCGATGCCAACGGGGTCGTGCAGCCGGTCATGACGGGGCACGACCATGGACTCATCACCATCAACACGGCCGAGGCCGACCCTGCCGAGCGCGAGAAGCTGCGCGGGCAGATGGGTGAGGCCTATCGCACGGTGCTCGGGCATTTCCGCCACGAGGTCGGGCACTACTACTGGGACCGGCTGGTGCGCGACAGCCCGCAGCGGCTGGAGACCTTCAGGAGCCTGTTCGGAGACGAGCGGCGCGACTACGGGGCGGCGCTTCAGGAGTACTACAACCAGGGGCCGCGGCCGGACTGGCAGCTCGGTTTCGTCTCGGCCTACGCCACGGCGCATCCCTGGGAGGACTGGGCCGAGACCTTCGCCCACTACTTCCACGTGGTGGACACGCTGGAGACGGCCCGAAACTTCGGCCTCTCGATCCAGCCGCGCATCAGCCAGGGCCAGGACCTCGCCGCCGAGGTCCGGTTCGAGCCCTATCGCGCGCCGGACATCGAGGCGCTGATGAAGGCATGGCTGCCGCTCACCTTCGCCGTGAACAGCCTGAACCGGAGCATGGGCCAGCCGGACCTCTATCCCTTCGTGCTCTCGCCTCCCGCGGTGCAGAAAATGGGCTTCGTGCGCGACGTCATCGCCGAGGCGCGGGCCGCCTCACGCTCCTGACGGAACCTGTCAGGAGGGTCATGGCACGAGAGGGCATCCGAACCACAGGAGCCCTCGATGCCTCCCAGCCACTTCGTCATCCTCTACGTCGACCAACCCCGCGCCAGCGCAGCCTTCTATGCGGGCCTGCTCGGCGCGCCGATCCTCGAGGCGGCCGACACCTTCGCCATGCTGCCCTTGCGCGAGGGGGTCATGCTCGGCCTCTGGTCGCGCCGTACGGTCCAGCCTGCAGCCGAGGCGGCTGGCGGCGGCGGCGGCGAACTCGCCTTCGTGCAACCCGACCGGGACGCCGTGAGCGCGCTCCATGGCGCGTGGGCGGGCAGGGGCGTTCGGATCCTGCAGGCGCCCGCGGCGATGGACTTCGGGTTCACCTTCACGGCGCTGGACCCGGACGGCCACCGGCTGCGCGTCTTCTGCCCCGAGGGCTGAGGTCCGCAGCAGCCTGTCCGGTGCGCCGGCTTGCAATCGCGCGGGAGGCGGAGCATCCAGAGCGTGGTTCGCCAAGCCGAGGTTCCGCCATGCCCCCCCGTTCGCCCGCCGCGCCCGAGACCGGGCTTCGCTTTTTCCTGGACACGGCCGATGCCAAGGCCTGGGCCGAGTGGCTGCCGCTCGGCCTCTTCCACGGCGTCACGACGAATCCCATCCTGCTGCAGGCCGCCGGCATTCCCTGCCGGTTGCAGGCCCTTTCGGGGCTCGTGCAGCAGGCCTTCGCGCAGGGCGCATCGGAGGTGCAGGTGCAGACCTTCGGGCGCACCCGGTCGCTCTATGTCGAGCATGGCCGCGCCATCGCAGCCTTCGACCCGCGCGTGGTCGTGAAGATTCCCACCACCGTGGAGGGCACGGCCGCCGCGGCCGTCCTGGCCGCGGACGGCGTGCGCATCACCATGACCGGCGTCTACAACGCCGCCCAATCGCTGGTCGCCGAGGCGCTTGGGGCGGCCTATGCGGCGCCCTATCTCGGGCGCATGAACGATGCGGGACGCGACGGCTTCGGGGAGATCGCGGCCATGGCCCGGGCGGCCCGGGCGCACGGGGCGACGACGCGCATCCTGGTGGCCTCGCTGCGACGCGCCGCCGACGTGGCCCGCCTGGCCGCCGACGGGCTCGACACGTTCACGTTCAACCCGAAGGTCGCCGCGGACTTCTTCGCCGACGACGCCACGGCCCAGGCCATCGAGGCCTTCGAGTCCGCGGCGGAGGCGAGCTGAGCTCAGGCCAGTTCGCGCCGCCAGGGCGGGTCGGCGCCGGGGCGGGAGCAGGTGACGGCCGCCGCACGGATCGCGAAGTCGAGCGCGGCGGCGAGCTGGTCCCCCGTGATCGCCGTCAGCCTGTCCTGCTGCAACAGCCCGGCCTCGGACAGCGCCACGAGCAGCGCGCCCTGGAACGTGTCTCCCGCGCCGATCGTGTCGACCACCGTCGTCTTTCCGGCCGGCACGTCCCTCCGGCCGCTGCGCGCGAAGGCGGTCGCGCCCTTGCCGCCGCGGGTCACGATGACCAGGGAGACCCCGGCGTCGAGCCAGCCCTGCGCACGCGTCTCGACGACGTCGCCGGGATAGAGGTAATCGAAGTCCTCCTCCGACATGCGGAAGATATTGGCCATGGCCGCCAGCCGGCCGATGCGGGCGCGATAGGCCGCGATGTCCTTGATGATGGTGGGCCGGCAGTTCGGATCGAGCGAGACGATGCAGCGGCCCCGTGCGGCCGCGACCAGCTTCTCGTATTCCGTGCCGGACTGGTCGTTCATCAGGGGGACCGACCCGACATGCAGCGCCAGAACCTTGTCGAGCGGGACCTCCGAGGCCAGGTAGGTCCACAGACGCGCGGAGGTCGTCTCGTCGTAGAAGGCGTAGCGCGCGTCCTTGCCGTCCATCTTCACGAAAGCCAGGGTGGTCTCGTGGTCGGACCGGCGGGTATAGTCGGGCACGACGCCGGAGGCCGCGAGGTGGGCGGCGATCTGCTCGCCGAACAGGTCGGTCGAGACGCCGCCGACGAAACCGGTCGTGGCGCCCAGCCGCGCCATGGCCACGGCGACGTTGAGGCAGGAGCCGCCGACGGCGGGCGCGTAGCCGTCGCGCCCGTCGGCGAGCCTCGATGGCACGAAGTCGATGAGGGCGTCGCCGCAGGATAGCAGCACGGTCTTGTCGGTCATGGCGGCGTTTCCGATGGTCCCACGGTTGGGCCGTCTGCAGCGGTCCCGGTTCCACCTTGGGCACCAAAGCCCGTCCGAAATCAAGTCCGCGGAGGATCCAGATGCCACTCGAACTGATTCCGGGGGAACTGCTCGAGGACAGGGAGGTCCTCGCGCTCGTCGCGCTCTCGGCCGGCGGCGCACGGCCGCAGGATGCTCGCACCCTTCGCGTCTACGAGAAGCTGCGCTCCCTCGGCCTGGCCCAGAGGCGAGACGCCGCCAACGACGATTTCGTGCTGCCGGCCTATGGGCTCACGGAGGATGGCGAGGCGGCCCTGCGCTTCAACTGGACGGAGGTGGCCGCACTGATCGAGGAGGTCGCGCGGCGCAGCAAGGGCGGGGAGGGCGGGGAGGGCGGGTGAGCCGGGCGCCTCGCCGTTTCGGCGCGCAGTCGCGCCGGCCTATTTCAGGATCGTGAAGATCCCCCGGCAGCCCGTGCCCTTCTCGTTCTTCCAGGCG
Source organism: Alsobacter sp. (assembly GCA_046349155.1). Taxonomy (GTDB): domain Bacteria; phylum Pseudomonadota; class Alphaproteobacteria; order Rhizobiales; family Beijerinckiaceae; genus Alsobacter. The sequence goes on from JAXMCW010000001.1 coordinate 568,788, forward strand.
CCGCACTGGATCTGCCCGCCCTTGGGGGCGGCCCGCAGGCCATTGGCGCCGCGGCCGGAGCCGTCGCCCTTGGCGTCCGCAGGCACCGTCGCCTCGGGATCGACGGAGTCGGGGGCCCGGGCGGCGCGCTTCTGGCCGGCGGGAGGAGGCTTCACCGTGCCGTCCGGGCAGTAGCGCCCCGTCACGTTGCCCTGCCGGTCATAGGTGGCGATGCAGCTGTCCTCGGTCGCGCCGGCAGGCGCCGCCGACAGGGCGGTCGGCCCCAACGTCGCCGTGACGAGCATCGCGAAGATCCAGCCCCTCATTGCGCCCTCAGCGCCGCCGTTTCCAGCGCGTCATCACACTCGCGGTTCGGCGGGGCCAAATCATGGCGCGCGTCTCCGCTCTTCCTGATCGGAGCCGAAATCGGTAAAGGCCTCGTGACCCCCGTGCATGCCGGTCCCGACGGGATCGTCCGCTCGTCCGGCATGCTCTTCTCCGGAGCCCCCCGATGTCCGATCCGATTCGCACCGGCCTTCTCGACAGGATCGCCGGAATTGTGGGTGAGCGCCACGTCCTGGTCGATCAGCACGATGTCGAGCCGTTTGTGGTGGACTGGCGCGGCCAGTACAGGGGCGAGGCGCTGGCGGTCGTTCGCCCCGGCGCGACGGCCGAGGTCGCGGCGGTGATCGTGGCTGCCGCGGCGGCCGGCGTGGCGATCGTGCCCCAGGGCGGCAATACCGGCCTCGCGGCCGGCGCCGTGCCCACCGTCGCTCCTGCCCCGGGGGCGCGCCCTGAAATCGTCCTATCGCTATCCCGGATGAACGCGATCCGCGACATCGATCCCGTGGGACTTACGATGGAGGTCGAGGCTGGCTGCGTCCTCAAGGCGGCGCAGGAGGCCGCCGCAGCGGCGGGACGGCTTCTGCCGGTCAGCCTCGCGGCGGAGGGATCCGCCCAGATCGGCGGCGTGCTCGCAGCCAATGCGGGCGGCATCAACGTGGTGCGCTACGGCATGGCGCGGCAGCTCGCGCTGGGGCTCGAGGTTGTGCTCGCGGACGGCACGGTGGTCGACGGCCTGCGCCGCCTGCGCAAGGACAATGCCGGCTATGACTGGAAGCATGTCTTCATCGGTTCGGAAGGCACCCTGGGCGTCATCACGGCCGCCGTGCTGCGGCTCGCGCCGCGCCCACGCGAGCGCGTGACGAGCCTGCTGGCCGTGGCCGATCCGCAGGCCGCCATCGCCCTGCTCGCCCGCGCGCAGGAGGAGCTGGGCGACACCGTCAACGCCTTCGAGCTGATCGGCGGCGAGTGCCTGGCCCTCGTCGAGCGCCATTTCGGGCTCGCCTCGCCGGTCGCGCCCGCGCCGTGGTTCGTGCTCCTCGAGGCCTCGGCGAGTATCCCGGGCCTGCGCGACGCCGCGGAGGCGACGCTCGGGGGAGCGCTTGAGGCGGGCGAGGCGACGGACGGCGTGATCGCGGAATCCGAGACGCAGGCCCTCGCGCTCTGGGCTTTGCGCGAACACATCACCGAGGCCGAGCTCAAGGAGGGGCCGAGCCTCAAGCACGACGTCTCGGTTCCGGTCTCGCGCATCCCCGCCTTCCTCGCGGAGGCGGGCCGCGCGGTGGCCGAGGGCTTTCCCGGCGCGCGGCTCAACCCCTTCGGCCATGCGGGCGACGGCAACATCCACTTCAACGTGCTCCTCCGTCCGGAGCATGACCGCGCCGCGCTCAACCGCACGGTCCACGACGCGGTGGCGCGCTTCGGCGGCAGCATCTCGGCCGAGCACGGGGTCGGCCAGTACAGGGTCGGCGAGCTCGTTCGCTACAAGAGTGCTGCCGAGCTGGACATGATGGCGCAGATCAAGCGCGCCTTCGATCCGCAGGGCCTGCTCAACCCCGGCAAGGTCATCCGGCCGCGGGGTTGAATGCTGTTGCCGACGCAGCGCAGCATCGAGGTTCTTCTACTTAGAGTGTTGATTCCGGTTAAGGTTCCGGTCATGGTCGTGGCGGCCATGCGGCAGAAGGACGTCAGTCTCCCGCGTGTCCCACGTGATCTGGAGGGAGACCTGGACCATGCATGAGCCCTTGTTGACGAGACGCGGCCTCCTGGCCGCGGCCGCGGGAGCCCTGGTGGCGTCCTCGGCTCCGGTCCTCGCCGACATCAACGAGGCCCAGTACTTCGCGGGGGAAGTGCCCGACAACGGGAAGTACTACCGCAAGACCAATTTCAAGAAGATCGACAAGAAGTGGCGCCGCCAGCTCGTCAAGTATCCCTCGACCGAGCCGCCGGGCACGGTCGTGGTCGATACGGACAACCACTTCCTCTACGTGATCTTCGAGAACAACACCGCCTTGCGCTATGGCTGCGGCGTGGGCAAGGAAGGCTTCCAGTGGTTCGGGCGCGCCAAGGTGCAGCGCAAGGCCATCTGGCCCGACTGGGTGCCCCCGCCGGAGATGCTGCAGCGCCGGCCCGACCTGCCCAAGTTCATGGCCGGCGGCGTCGACAACCCGCTCGGGCCGCGCGCGATGTACCTCTACCGGGACGGCCAGGACCTGGGCTATCGCCTGCACGGCACGGTCGAGCCCTGGAGCATCGGCGGGGACGTGTCGTCGGGCTGCATCCGCCTCTTCCCCGAGGACATCGTGGACCTCTACCAGCGCACGCCCACCGGCACCGACGTGCTGGTGCTCGAGCACATCCGCATCCCCACCTAGCGCGGCGAGAGCCGCGCCCTTCCCCTCCTGCCGTCCTCGCGAGGCTCAAGTCCATGCGCGTCTTCGCCCCATCGGGATTCGTCCGTCGCCTCGTGCTCGCCGCGGTCATCGCGGGGACGGGGCTTAGCCTCGCCGCCTGCGTCACCACCGAGTCGCCCTCGGCGATCGACAACGGACCCGACGTCCCGCCGGGCACCAACGAGGACTTCATCGTCAATGTCGGCCGGCGCATCTATTTCAACGACAACTCGGCCGAACTGACCGACACGGCGAAGGTCACCCTGGACAACCAGGCCAAGTGGCTCAACCAGTGGACCGGCTACAAGGTGAAGATCGAGGGCTTCGCCGACGAGAAGGGCAGCGAGGAGTTCAACAAGCAGCTCGGCCTCAAGCGGGCCGAGGCAGCCCGCGCCTACCTCGCCTCGCAGGGCGTGGCCCAGCAGCGCATGCGCGTGAAGACCTTCGGCAACTCGCGCAAGGTCAAGGATTGCCCCGAGAGCGGCTGCACCTCGCAGAACCGCCGCGTGATCACGGTGCTCGACACCGAGGCCGAGAGCTGAGCCCGTCCGGCATCGCCGCGAGCGGCGGGCAAAGGCCGTTCCGGCCGGGAGAGGGCGTGGGCCGCCGCTCCCGGCAGTGGTGACGGGAGAGCGGGCGCCGTCAGTTCGCGTTCTTCGTCGCGGTCGCGATCGTGCCGAACATGGTGCCGATCTCGTTCTTCATCGACGACAGGGCTGCGATCAGGCCCACGGCCATGACCGTCGCGATCAGGCCGTATTCGATGGCCGTGGCGCCGGATTCGTCCCAGCAGAATCGAATGATCGTCGACATCGCGGTCCCGCGGCAGGTCACATTTCGCCCATGATCGGCGGCAAACCCTGAAAAACCTGCTACGGGACGAGGTGAACGCGGGCTGAACGCGTTGTGTTCAAGCTGCCGGAGCGGAGGCCGACCTGAGGGACTTCTATCGCCAGCCGCGCGAGAGCCGCGTCGACCCGCTGGTCCTGACGGCCCTGATGGACCCGCTCTCCGCCCAGCGCTTCGACCTGCAGCGACGCGCTTATTTCCCGGCCAGGCGAAACCATGTGCCGGCCCACTGCACGTTGTTTCACCAATTGCCCGGCGATCGGGAGCCAGCGGTCAAGGAGACGCTAGGCCGGCTCTGCGCCACCCGCATTCCGTTCACGGTGTTCACGTCGGGACTGCTGAATTTCGGCCGGGGCGTCGCCTACGGCCTCGAGGCGCCGGCCCTGGTCGCCCTGCGCCACGAGCTTGCCGTGGCCTTCGCGCCCTGGCTCTCGGAGCAGGACCGGCAGCGCTACCGGCCGCACGTAACGATCCAGAACAAGGCCGATCCGGCCCAGGCCCGCGCGTTGCTGGCTTCCCTGGAGGACGATTTCGAACCGACGGCGGTGAGGATCGAGGGCCTCAGCCTGTGGCGCTATCGCGGCGGGCCCTGGGACGCCGCCGCGACCTTTCGCTTCGGCCGGGAGACCCCGGCCTGAATGCTACTTCACGTCGAGGAGTTCGACGTCGAAGATGAGCGTGGCGTTGGGCGGGATGACGCCGGCTGCGCCGCGTGCGCCATAGCCGAGCGAGGCGGGGATGGTGAGGATGCGCCGGCCGCCGACCTTCATCGACATCACGCCCTCGTCCCACCCCTTGATCACTTCGCCGCGGCCGATCGTGAAGGTGAAGGGCTCGTTGCGGTCGCGCGAGCTGTCGAACTTCTTCCCGTTGTCGAGCGTGCCCGTGTAGTGGACGGTGACGGACTGGCCGGGCTTGGGCGCGGCGCCCGTGCCGACGACCTGGTCTTCGTAGCGCAGGCCGGACGAGGTGGTGATCATCTTGCCTCCTTGGGCCGCGCGGGCCGCCTGGGGTGCGAGGGACGCGAGAAGCGGAAGGGCCAGCAGCCCCAGCGCGCCGCGGCGTGTTGATTGCGTCGACATGGCGTTCCTGTCGGTTTCAGCGAACCCGCGCCTGATAGCAGCCGCGCCGCCGCTTCGATAGGGGCGCGCGCTACCACAACTCCGCATAGGAGACGAAGGGCGCCACTGCGCCGGGCGCGAGGTCCGCCACGTCCTCGCGCACGACCAGCAGGCCTGCCGTGTCGCTGAGCGACGGCAGGCTCGAGGCCCCGTCATGCGGATGCTTCACGGCCTCCTCGAGGCCGTCCGCGCCCGTCGCGAGCCGCACGCGCAGGAAATCGCGCCGCCCGAGGGGACTTGCGTAGCGAAACCCCGCCCGCACCGGCCGTCCCCCCGGGAACGACAGGTGCTCGCCGGTCAGGCGGGCCAGCAGGGGGCGGCCCACATGGGCGTAGGCGATGAAGGCGGCGACGGGATTGCCCGGCAGGCCCAGGAACGGCGTCCCGCCGACCCGGCCCAGCGCCACGGGCCGGCCCGGCTTGATGGCGAGCTTCCAGAAGGCCAGGGCGCCCTGGGCCGCGACGGCCGCGCGGACGTGATCCTCCTCGCCGGCCGAGACGCCGCCCGAGGTCAACACGAGATCGTGACCGGCGGCCGCCTCCCGCAGGCGTGCCGTCAGCGCGGTCCGATCGTCGGCGAGGATGCCGAGGTCGGTCACCTCGGCGCCGGCGCGACGGAGCAGCGCGTGCAGCAGGACCCGGTTCGAATCGTAGATGGCGGCGGGCCCGAGCGGCGAGCCCGGCTCGCGGACCTCGTCTCCGGTCGAGAACAGGGCGACCCGCAGCCTCGCCGCGACCCGCAGCGTCGCCCGGCCCGCGGCGGCGGCAAGCGCCACGTCCTGCGGCCTGAGGCGACGGCCGGGCGACAGCACGACGGCGTCGAGCGCCACGTCCTCGCCGGCTCGCCGAACATTGTCGCTGCGGCGGGGCAAGGCCGGCAGCCGCACCCGGCCGTCGGGCTCGACCGTCGCGTCCTCCTGCATCACGACGAGGTCGGCATCCGCCGGCAAGGGCGCGCCGGTGAAGATGCGGACGGCCTTGCCGGCGGCGCTCACGCCCTCCGACGAGTGGCCGGCAGCGATGCGTCCGCCCTGGGGCAGCAGCGTCGGTCCCGCCGGCGAGAGGTCGCGACGGCGCACGGCCCATCCGTCCATTGCGGAATTGTCGAACCGCGGCAGGGCGACGGCGCTCGTCACCGTCTCGGCGAGGACGCGTCCGTCCGCGTTCGCCAGCGCAACGGTATCCACGCGTCCGAGCGGGAGCACGGCCCGGGCCAGCCGGTCCCATGCCTCGTCGACCCGCAGCAGCGCGTCGCCTGCAACCTGAAATGATCCGATGTCCATCGAGGGCTCAATCAGCAGGGTTGGCGAGGATAGGCAATCCCCGGGGTGCGACCAAGCGCCTGCGCCGCGGTCGCCGGCCGTCACCGGCACGCCGGAAGGAGGAAGGCGGGCCCCGGGGCCGGCGGCGTCGCTCCCCGGGGGCCACATCCCCGGGGCTTGGCTCGCGGCGGATGGGGGATTATGGGAAGGGCCCCGCCGCGAGGGCGGCCTGTATCGGCCGCCTGCGGCCGCATCTCCCGGAAGATTGCCATGAGCGTCCGCCACAGCCTGCCCAAGGACAAGATCCGTGTCCTCCTGCTGGAGGGCGTCAACGACAGTGCGGTCGAGCTCTTCCGGGCTGCCGGCTACGGTTCGCTGACTCGGCTCTCGAAGGCGCTCGACGGCGAGGAGCTCAAGGCGGCGCTCAAGGGCGTGCATATTCTCGGCATCCGCTCGCGCACGCAGATCACCCGGGACATGGTCGAGGCCGCCGACCGGCTGATCGCCGTGGGCTGCTTCAGCGTGGGCACCAACCAGGTCGACCTGAACGCGACGCGCCTGGCCGGCATTCCCGTCTTCAACGCGCCGTTCTCCAACACACGCAGCGTGGCGGAACTCGTGATCGGCGAGATCGTGATGCTGCTGCGGCGCGTCTTTCCGCGCTCGGTCGCGGCCCACGAGGGCGGCTGGGACAAGTCGGCCAAGGACAGCCTCGAGGTGCGCGGCAAGGTCCTGGGCATCGTGGGCTACGGCAATATCGGCTCGCAGCTCTCGACGCTCGCCGAGGCCATGGGCATGCGCGTCATCTTCTTCGACCTCACGGACAAGCTGCGCCACGGCAATACGGAGCCCGTCGGGAGCCTCGACGAACTCCTGTCCCTGTCGGACGTGGTGAGCCTGCACGTGCCGGAAACGCCCTCGACGGCGGGGATGATCGGCCGCGCCGAGATCGCCCGCATGAAGCCGGGCGGCTATCTGATCAACAACAGCCGGGGCACCGTGGTCGACCTCGAGGCCCTTGCGGAGGCCCTGCGCTCCGGCCACCTGCGAGGAGCGGCGGTGGACGTGTTCCCCGTTGAGCCTTCCGCGAACGGCGAGCTGTTCCACTCGCCGCTGCAGGGGCTGGACAACGTCATCCTCACGCCCCACGTCGGCGGTTCGACGGAGGAGGCGCAGGAGCGCATCGGGTCGGAAGTTGCCCGCAAGCTCGTCGACTACAGCGACGTCGGCTCGACCCTGGGCGCGGTGAACTTCCCGCAGGTGCAATTGCCGCAGCGGCCCACGGGCATGCGCTTCATCCAGGTGCAGCGCAACCTGCCGGGCATGCTCGGGCGGCTCAACGAGGTCTTCGCGCGGCGGGGCGTCAACATCGCCGCGCAGTTCTACCAGACCGACGGCGAGATCGGCTATGTGGTGCTCGACGCCGACGCGAGCGGCGACCAGGGCCAGGCGATCCTCTCCGACATCCGCGCCGAGCAGGGCACGATCCGCGCCCGCATCCTCAACGGCGACGACTGAGGAACGCCGAAGCCGGCCTCACGCCTCGACCGACACGATCCGCCGCTCGGCGGCCGAGCGGGTGAGCGCGTCGATGAGCCGGTGCACGGCGAGCGCGTCCCGGCCCGTCACCACCATGGGGCCCTTGCCCTCGATGGCGTCGAGGAAGGCGGAGATCACCGTCCGGTGATGCTCGTGCGAGAAGGCCATGGGGTCCGCCCCGCCGCCATGGGCGGGGCCGGACGTGTGGTGTTCCTCGGTGCCGTCGGGGCGGAACACGCGCAGGTCCTGCCCCACCAGCACCAGCGTGCCCTTCTCGAAAGTGAGCGTCATGCGCTCGGGAAAGCCCGGCTGGATCGCCGTCGAGGCGCGGAACGAACCGACCGCGCCGTCGCGGAAGCGCAGGGCCGAGGACGCGACATCCTCGCATTCCATCCTGTGGGCCGGCGAGGTCGCCGTGAAGCAGCTCACCTCCGCGACGGGGCCGGCGAGGCTCTGGAACAGGTCGAGCGCGTGGATCGCCTGGGTGATCAGCACGCCGCCGCCGTCGCGCGCGAGCGTGCCCCGGCCGGGTTCGTCGTAATAGGTCTGCGGCCGCCACCAGTCGACAGCCAGCGACGCGGTCACCAGGCGGCCCAGCTCGCCGCTCGCGATCAGTTCGCGCATCCGGCGGGAACTCGGCCTTGCCCGATACTGCAACATGATGCCTAATTCGACGCCATGAGCCTCTGCAAGGCCCACCAGCTCCTCGGCGCGGGACAGGCTGACATCGAGCGGCTTCTCCACCAGAACGTGCTTGCCCGCGGCGATCGCGCGGCGCGCCATGTCGAGATGCAGGTTGGACGGCGTGAGCACCAGTACGCCGCTCACGGCCGGCTCGGCCAGCAGCGCGTCGAGGTCCGGCGCCTCGGGAAAGCCGAAGCGCGTGCACAGGCGGCGCCGTCCTTCCGGCGAGCGGCTGTGGACGCCCACGACCCGCGCGCGGCCCGCGAGATCCGCCAGGCTGGCCGCGTGCGGCGTTGCGCCCATGCCCGCGCCGATGATGGCCACCCCGATCCTGCGGTCCGTCATGCTCATGCCTCTTTCCCGTCGCTCCGATTCACGCCGGCGCTAGGGCCGGATCGAAGCGTTAACCTCTTGTTCACCATAAGCGGCGTTGAATCGCATTTGAACGAACATCACAGGCCATCGGGCGTTGGCGGACGGGGCGGAGAGCGCCCTTGCGCAGGCCGAGGCGGGGCGATGATGGTCGCGAAGACCCTTGAGGACGAGGGGCATGGCATCCCGGTGGATGCCGCTCCGACCGTGCTGGTCGTCGAGGACGACCGACTTGTGATGATGGTGATCAGCGAGGCCCTGGCGGACGATCACTTTCGTGTGCTCGCTGCTCCAGACGCCGTGGCCGCCCGTAGAATCCTGGAGAGCGACGCCGTCGACGTGCTCTTCACCGACATCGATCTCGGACCAGGGCCGTCCGGCCTGGTCCTTGCCCGCGAGGCGAGACGCCTGTGTCCCGGTCTCGCCGTGGTCTATGCCTCCGGGGGGAGGCCCAGCGTGCCGAAGGACCTCGCCGTTCCGGGAGCCACCTTCGTGCCGAAGCCGTACCGGCAGGCTGAGGTTTGCGATCTCTTGTCACGGATCGCCCGCCGGCCCGGCAGTGTCAGCATGTAGCGTGGGAGCGGGGGAATCGGGTCGGGTCACCCATCGATTCGCCGCTGCGTCCCCAAGCAAGACCTTTCCCCGAGCGATCGTCCCCCCGCGTGGGCGGCACTGATCTTGCTGAGGGGCAAAGGGACGCAACTCCCGGAGCGTTCCGGGGGTTAGGGCAACGACGAGTCGACAGCCGGAAGGGTTCCCATGTTCCCTGAAAACGACCTCTTCGCCAGCTTCACGCGCACCTACGATTCCCGCCGCGAAGCGGAGATGACCCTGGCGGATTATCTCCAAGGCTGCCGCGACGACCCGATGATGTATGCCAGCGCGCCCGAGCGGCTGCTGGCGGCCATCGGAGAGGCGCAGCTCGTCGACACGTCGCGCGACACGCGGCTCGGCCGCATCTTCATGAACCGCACGATCAGGGTCTATCCCGCCTTCGCCGAGTTCTACGGCATGGAGGAGACGATCGAGCGGATCGTGAGCTATTTCCGCCACGCCGCGCAGGGCCTGGAGGAACGCAAGCAGATTCTCTACCTGCTGGGCCCCGTCGGCGGCGGCAAGTCCTCGCTGGCCGAGCGGCTGAAGGCGCTGATGGAGGTCCATCCGATCTACGCCCTCAAGGCCGGCAACGAGATCAGCCCGATCTTCGAGAGCCCGCTGGGCCTGTTCGATCCCGAGACAATGGGTGCCAAGCTCGAGGAGCGCTACGGCATCCCGCGCCGCCGCCTCACGGGGCTGATGAGCCCCTGGTGCCTGAAGCGCCTCGACGAGTTCGGCGGCGACATCTCGCGGTTCAAGGTGGTGCGCATGCGCCCCTCGCGCCTGCGCCAGGTCGGCATCGCCAAGACCGAGCCGGGCGACGAGAACAACCAGGACATCTCCTCGCTGGTCGGCAAGGTCGACATCCGCAAGCTGGAGACGCTGTCGCAGAACGACGCGGACGCCTACAGCTACTCGGGCGGACTCAACCGCGCCAACCAGGGCATCCTCGAGTTCGTCGAGATGTTCAAGGCGCCGATCAAGATGCTGCATCCCCTGCTCACCGCGACGCAGGAGGGCAACTACGTCGGCACCGAGAACATCGGCGCGATTCCCTTCCAGGGCATCGTGATGGCCCATTCCAACGAGGCGGAGTGGCAGAGCTTCAAGACGAACAAGAACAACGAGGCCTTCATCGACCGCATCTACGTCATCAAGGTGCCGTACTGCCTGCGCGCCACCGAGGAGCAGCGCATCTACGAGAAGCTGATCCGCAGTTCGGAGCTGGCCGGTGCGCCCTGCGCGCCCGCGACGCTGGAGATGCTGTCGCGCTTCGCGGTGCTCTCTCGGCTTCGCGAGCACCCGAACTCCAACGTGTTCTCCAAGATGCGCGTCTATGACGGGGAGAGCTTGCGCGAGGTCGACCCGCGCGCCAGGAGCCTGCAGGAGTACAAGGAATCGGCCGGCGTCGACGAGGGCATGGACGGGATCTCGACCCGCTTCGCCTTCAAGGTGCTTGCGGCGACCTTCAACCACGACACGACGGAGATCGCCGCCGACCCCGTCCACCTGATGTACGTTCTCGAACAGACGGTGCGACGCGAGCAGCTGCCCGACGCGACCGAGAAGCGCTACCTCGAGTTCATCAAGGCCGAACTCGCGCCGCGCTACGCCGAGTTCATCGGCCACGAGATCCAGAAGGCCTATCTGGAGAGCTATCACGACTACGGTCAGAACCTGTTCGACCGTTACGTGGACTATGCCGACGCCTGGATCGAGGATCAGGACTTCAAGGACCCCGATACGGGACAGCTGCTCAACCGCGAGCTCCTCAACCAGGAGCTCACCAAGATCGAGAAGCCCGCCGGTATCGCGAACCCGAAGGACTTCCGCAACGAGGTCGTCAAGTTCGCCCTGCGCTCGCGGGCGAGCCACGGCGGCAAGAACCCGTCCTGGACCAGCTACGAGAAGATCCGCGAAGTCATCGAGAAGCGCATGTTCAGCCAGGTGGAAGAGCTGCTGCCGGTGATCAGCTTCGGCTCGAAGAAGGACAGCGACAGCGAGAAGAAGCATGCCGACTTCGTGGCCCGCATGACGGACCGCGGCTATACCGAGCGCCAGGTGCGGCGTCTGGTAGAGTGGTACATGAGAGTGAAGCAGGCGGGGTGACGAGCCCCGCCCGAAGCGCCAGGAGGCGGACGGACTGCCCATGTTCATCGTCGATCGTCGCCTGAATCCAGGAGGCAAGAGCCTCGGCAACCGCCAGCGCTTCCTCCGCAGGGCCCAGGCGCTCGTGCGGCGAGCCGTCCGCGAGCAATCGGCCGAGCGCGGCATCCGCGACATGGGGGACGGCGGCGAGATCGCCATCCCCGCGGGCGGCGTCAGTGAGCCGACGCTCAGGCGCGCGGGCGACGGGGGCGTGCGCGACCATGTGCTCCCCGGCAACAAGGACTTCCTGGAGGGCGACACGTTCCCGCGGCCGCGTGGCGGCGGGGGAGGCGGGCGCGGCTCCGAGGGAAGCGACGACGGCGGCGGCGAGGACGACTTCCGCTTCGTTCTCTCGCGCGACGAGTTCCTCGACCTCTTCCTGGATGACCTCGAGCTGCCCGATTTAGCTAAGGAAAGCGTGGCGGAGGTCGAAAACCCGGCCTGGCGGCGCGCCGGCTATTCGGTGGCGGGCTCGCCGGCCAATCTCTCGCTGACCCGCACCATGCGGCACAGCCTGTCGCGGCGCATCGCGCTGCGGCGGCCGAAGTCCGAGGACATGCTGGCCCTCGAGGCGGAGATCGCCGAGCTCGAGCGCACCGGCGCCGACCCCGACCGCCTGATCGTGGCCAAGGCCGCGCTCGCCCTGCTCGAGCAGCGGCGCAAGCGGATCCCGTTCGTCGACCCGATCGACCTGCGATACCGGCAATACCAGCCCACGCCGCGCCCCGTCGCGCAGGCCGTGATGTTCTGCCTGATGGACGTCTCCGGCTCCATGACCGAGGGCATGAAGGACCTCGCCAAGCGGTTTTATGCGTTGCTCTACATCTTTCTGAAGCGGCGCTACCGGCACGTCGAGATCGTCTTCATCCGCCATACGCATGTGGCCGAGGAGGTCGACGAGGACGCCTTCTTCCATTCCACCGAGACCGGCGGAACGGTGGTCTCCACCGCGCTGGAAGAGATGGCGCGGATCGTGGCGGAGCGCTTCCGCCCCGAGGACTGGAACATCTACGCCGCCCAGGCCTCCGACGGCGACAACGCCCCCAACGACAACGCCAAGACCGCGGCGCTGCTCTATGACCGCCTGCTGCCGGTGTGCCAGTACTTCGCCTATCTCGAAGTGGGGCAGGAGGACGAACCGTCCCATTTCGGGCTGGGAAACCGGCCGAGCGACCTGTGGCGGACCTATGAGGGGTTGAAGGAACCGGGGCCGAGCTTCGCGATGCGCAAGGTTCGCCATCGGCGGGACATCTTCCCCGTGTTCCGTGATCTCTTCCAGCGTCGCGACGCGACGGCAAGGCTGGGGATGCCATGACGCTCATCGACCCCGACAGCAGGCTCCTCTATCGCGGCGCAGACTGGGACTTCCCGACGATCCGGCGGGTCCACAACGCCATCGAGGAAATTGCGCTCGGGGATCTCGGGCTCAGCGTCTACACCAACCAGATCGAGGTGATCACGGCCGAGCAGATGCTCGACGCCTATTCCTCGTCGGGCATGCCGCTCTTCTACAAGCACTGGTCCTTCGGCAAGCACTTCGCCCACCACGAAGCCGTCTATCGCCGCGGGCTGGGCAGCCTCGCCTACGAGATCGTCATCAATTCCGATCCCTGCATCACCTACATCATGGAGGAAAACACCACCACGATGCAGGCGCTGGTGATCGCGCATGCCTCCTTCGGCCACAACCACTTCTTCAAGAACAACTACCTGTTCAAGCAGTGGACCGATGCGAGCGGCATCCTCGACTATCTCGACTTCGCCAAGAGCTACATCGCGCAATGCGAGGAGCGCTACGGCCACCACGAGGTCGAGCGCCTGCTCGACGCCGCGCATGCCCTGATGAACCAGGCCGTGCATCGCTATCCCCGGCCGAAGCCCGACCTCGCCACGGAGCAGCGGCGCGAGCAGGAGCGCCGACAGCACGACGAGGAGATGTTCAACGATCTGTGGCGCACCGTGCCGTCGCGCGCGCGCGACCGCAGCTCCGTCGAGGACCTCGACGAGAAGCGGCGCCGCGCGTTGCTGCGCCTGCCGCAGGAAAACATCCTCTACTTCCTGGAGAAGACCGCCCCGCGCCTGCTCCCCTGGCAGCGCGAGGTGCTGCGGATCGTCAGGCTCATCGCGCAGTATTTCTATCCCCAGCGCCAGACCAAGGTGATGAACGAGGGCTGCGCCACCTGGGTCCACTACAAGATCATGAATCGCCTGCACGAGCAGGGCCGAATCGACGACGGCGACGCGATGGAGTTCCTCCATTCGCACACCAACGTGACCTTCCAGCCCAGGCACGACGACCCGCGCTATGGCGGCATCAACCCCTATGCGCTGGGATTCGGCATGATGCGCGACATCGAGCGCATCTGCCTCGATCCCACCGCCGAGGATCGCGAGTGGTTTCCCGACATCGCCGGCTGCAACGACCCTAACGCCGTCTTGCGCGACGTCTGGGCCAATTACCGCGACGAGAGCTTCATCCTGCAGTTCCTCAGCCCGCGCATGATCCGCGAGTGGCGGCTTTTCCACATTCTCGACGATGCGTCGAAACCCGAGCTCCGCGTCGAGGCGATCCACGACGAGAGAGGCTACCGGCGGCTGCGCCGCAGCCTCGCGAAGCAATATGACGTCGCCTGGAACGACCCCGACATCCAGGTCGTGGACGTCGACCTCGCGGGCGATCGGCGGCTCATCGTCCACCACAACGTCGTCAACCGGGTCCTGCTCGACGAAGGCGACACGGCCCGCGTGCTGCAGCACCTTGCGGACCTGTGGGGCTACGACGTCGTGCTGCGCGAAGTGGACGAGCCCGCCGGCGTCGTTCTGCGCGAGCACAAGGCCGCCGCGCAGTCGGCTTTCGGCCTGGGCTGACCCGTCGGCGCGGCGTCCGGGGACCAAGGCGACCCCGGCTCCCGCCCCCTTCCGGGCAAGTCATTCCCGCTTTCCCGACAGTCGCGCTGGCCGCCGGCACGGGCTTGTCCGTTCGCCTCCCGTCAAGCGCTAAATATTTCGTTCCCCTGTGAACGGGAGACCCGCCCATTTGTTGCCGTCATGGGCAGCCACTCTGAAAGGTGGCGGGTGGAAGGGGCATTTCCCAAGGAGGGTCGGCGGTGGCCGACACCGCTTGATCCTCACCTCGAAGGGAGAGGATCCATGGAATACAAGACCATCGAGGATCTCCGCGACGTCGCAGAAGTCCGCGTCGCGGAACGTGCGTTGATGACGCGCCGGGACAAGTTGGAGCGCTGGGCCGAATTGCTCGAGCGCGACCCGACGCGTCGACTGCGGTCCCTGGGTGAAATCGAGCTCAAGGCTCCCGCCGAGCGCGCGTTGATGCGCTCGCCGGATTCGCCTCTCACCGTGGCCTTCGAGGACCCGGTCCTGCGCGAGCAGGGTCTCGTCAGCGACAGGCTCGGCGACGGCATGGCCTTCTTCGAGATCACCGAAGAAGATGCCCACCAGCTGATGTGCTCCTGCATGAACGGCTGGAGCATGACGTCGTCGAAGGTGGCCCGCGGCGTACGCCGCCTGGCCAATCCCCGGACGGGACTGATCGCCGCCGCCTGGATGGGCGCCTGCGCGATCGTGGCGTTGCCCGCCCTGGCCCTGCTCGTACATTGAAAGGGGACGCCGGCCCCCGCCTGCCAGGCCGGCGTTCTCCACCTCGTCCCCGCTCCCGGCGCTTCCCGGGAGACGCGGCCGGACCCGGGATGCTAGTGGTGCCGTGACACGGGTCGCGGCGCGGGCAACTCGCTTCGCCCTCCGCCGCAGCCGGGGAGGGACCATGAGCATCGCCATTCCGCCGAAGGACGACATCGTCATCGGCTTCGCGCACGTCGCCTACCGCACGGCCGAGGCCTTCTCCGCGCGCAAGACGGGACTGCGGCATTTCGAGGTGACCTCCCTCGACGCGCTGCGCGATCGCGCGCCGGAGGCCGACGTCCTCGTGCTGTCGGGGCTGTGGCGGAACGACCTCGTCGAGACCTGCCCTCGCCTGCGCTTCGTGCAGTCGATGAGCGCCGGCACGGACCAGTACGACAAGGCGCTCTTCGCGGCGCAGGGACTGCGTCTGGCAAGCGCGCAGGGCGTCAACGAGAAGGCGGTGGCGGAGCACGCCATGGCGCTGATCCTGGCGCTGACGCGACAGCTCCACGCGGCGCGCGACAACCAGCACGCCCGTCACTGGCGGCCCATGATTGGCGACCGCGCGCTGCGCGAGGACGAACTCGGCGGCAAGACGCTGGTGATCGTGGGGATGGGCCGGATCGGCTCCCGCCTGGCGCGGCTGGCCCGCGCCTTCGACCTCCGCGTCATCGGCATCCGGCGGACGGCTCGCCCCGAGCCCGGTGCGGCGGACGAGGTGGTGTCCCTCGGCGACCTGCCTGCGGCCCTGGCGCAGGCCGACATCGTCGCGCTCACCTGCCCGCTGACGCCGGAGACGACGGGGCTCATCGGCCCGGCGGCGCTGCAGGCGGTGAAGCCCGGCGCGCTGCTGATCAACGTGGCCCGCGGCAGGGTGGTGGACGAGCCGGCCTTGCTCGCGGCCCTGTCGAAGGGGCGAATCGCCGCCGCCGGCCTCGATTGCTTCCACGACGAGCCGCTGCCGGCGGACTCGCCCTTCTGGAGCCTCCCCAACGTCCTGATCACCCCCCACACCGCCGGCGAGACGCGGCGCTACGAGGAGAACGTGGTCGACGTCCTGCTCGAGAACCTGAATCGCCTCTGGCGCGGCGAGACGGAGCTGCGCAACCAGATCGTGTAGGCCCGACGGCCGCAGGATGAGCGTCGGCCCGTCTGGACGCCTCGATCCGGCCGTCGCCTTACACGACCACCGTGATCCGCCGCGCCGCCCGGGTCAGCCCCGTGTAGAGCCAGCGCTGGCGGTGCTCGCGGAACGCGCCGCTCTCGTCGAAGAGGACGACGTCGTCCCATTGCGAGCCCTGGGCCTTGTGGACCGTCAGCGCGTAGCCATAGGTGAACTCGTCGCTGTCCCGGCGGACGAGGAAGGGGATCTCCTCGTCCGCGCCTTCGAAGAACTCGCGCAGCACCTTGACCTTCACGGCCTTGCGCTGCGGGTCCTCGTCGGGCGCGACGTCGAGACGCAGGTAGCCGCCGCGCGGCTCGCGGATCTGGCGGATCTGCCAGAGCCCGCCATTGAGGAGCCCCTTCTTCTTGTCGTTGCGCAGGCAGACGAGCTTCTCGCTGGCGGCCGGCATGGCGTCCCGGAAGCCCTTGAGCTCGCGGATGCGCCGGTTGTAGAGGCGGCGGGTGCGGTTCATCCCGACGAGGACCTGGTCGGTCTGCAGCACAGCCCCGGCGTCGATGCCGGAGCGGCGGATCACGCGGCTCTCGCCGTAGTCGCCGAGCGACAGGCCCTCGCCCTCGCGCACCTGCATGGACAGGCGGATGATGGGGTTGTCGCGGGCCTGGCGATGCACCTCGGTCAGCATCACGTCGGGCTCGGCCTCGGTGAAGAAGCCGCCGCCCTTCACGGGCGGGAGCTGCGCGGGATCGCCCAGCACGAGGACGGGAGCGCCGAAGGAGAGCAGGTCGCGGCCGAGCTCCTCGTCCACCATGGAGCACTCGTCGATCACGATGAGATCGGCCTTGGCCGCCCCCCCGTCGCGGTTGATGACGAAGGAGGGCTCCTCCACGTCGGTCGCCTTGGGCCGGTAGATGAGGCTGTGGATCGTCGCCGCGCCCTCGCAACCCTTGGCGCGCAGCACGTGCGCCGCCTTGCCCGTGAAGGCGCCGAACACGACCTCGCCCTCCAGCCCCTCTGCGAAATGGCGCGCCAGCGTCGTCTTGCCGGTGCCGGCGAAGCCGAATAGCCGGAAGACCTGCGGCGTGCGCGCCTTGAGCCAGGCGGAGACCCGCTGCAAGGCGTCGTCCTGCTGGGGCGACCAGTCCATCCCGTTCCTCGTCCGTTCCGGCCCAGCGTTATCCGATTCGCGGCCGTCCCGGGCAGGCGGGCGACGCGGCAGGTCGTCAGGCGACAATTTCGCTGCGACGGGGCAGGCTAGCCTTGCGCCGCGTCCGTTTCGTGAGGCCCCTCATGCCCCAGCCCTCCGCCTCCCCTGAGGTCGAAGTCACCGAGAACCTGTTCATCCCGCTCGCGGATGGCACCCGCCTCGCGGCCCGGCTCTGGCTGCCGTCCGGCGCCCATGCCCGGCCGGTGGGAGCGGTGCTGGAATACATTCCCTATCGCAAGCGCGACGGGACAAGGGGGCGCGACGAGCCCATGCATGGCTGGTTCGCGGCGAACGGGCTCGCCGCCATCCGCGTCGACCAGCGGGGGTCGGGCGAATCGGACGGCTTCATGGACGACGAGTATCTGAAGCAGGAGCAGGACGACGCGCTGGAGGTGATCGCCTGGATCGCCGCGCAGCCCTGGTGCTCGGGTTCGGTCGGGATGATGGGCAAGTCCTGGGGCGGCTTCAATGCGCTGCAGGTCGCCGCCCGCCGCCCGCCGGCGCTGAAGGCGATCATCACCGTCTGCTCGACGGACGACCGCTACGCCGACGACATCCACTACATGGGCGGCTGCCTGCTCAACGACAATCATTGGTGGGGGGCCATCATGCTCGCCTACCAGGCGCGGCCGGGCGACCCGGAGATCCTCGGCGAGGCCTGGCGCGAGCAATGGAAGGCGCGGCTCGCGCACATGCCCTTCTGGCCCGCGCTCTGGCTCGCGCACCAGCGGCGCGACGCCTACTGGAAGCACGGCTCGGTCTGCGAGGACTGGAGCGCCATCCAGTGCCCGGTGCTCGCCGTAGGCGGCTGGGCGGACGCCTACACCAACGCCATCCCGCGCCTCCTGGAGCATCTGCACGCGCCGCGCCTCGGCATCATCGGGCCCTGGGCCCATCTCTATCCGCAGGACGGCGTGCCGGGGCCGGCCATCGGCTTCCTGCAGGAGGCCAAGCGCTGGTGGGACCATTGGCTGACGGGCTCCGACACCGGCATCATGGACGAGCCGATGCTGCGCGCCTTCATCGAGCACGATACGCCCGCCGGGGCCTGGCGTCCCGAGGCTCCAGGCCATTGGGTGGCGGAGCGGCGCTGGCCCTCGCCGGCCATCAGGCCGGTCGTCCTGCCGCTCGCGCCGGGCGTGCTCGGCGAGCAGGCGGGGCGCGAGACGGAGGTCTCCTTCCGCTCGCCGGCTCATGTGGGCATGGGCTGCGGCGAGTGGATGGGCACCGGCTCGTCCGGCGAGCAGCCTGCCGACCAGCGCATCGACGACGGCCTCTCGCTGTGCTTCGATTCAGCGCCGCTCGAGGCCGACCTCGATCTGCTCGGCGCGCCGGTGCTGGATCTCGAGCTTGCCTCCGACAGCCCCACGGCGCAGCTCGCGGCCCGACTCTGCTCAGTCGCGCCGGACGGCTCGTCCCGTCGCATCAGCTATGGCGTGCTGAACCTGCAGCACCGCCGCTCGCACGAGCACCCCGAGCCGCTCGCGCCGGGTCGGGCGGAGCCCGTGAGGGTGACCCTCAACGATTGCGGCCAGCGCATCCCGGCCGGACATCGGTTGAGGCTGGCCCTGTCGACGGGCTATTGGCCGCTCGTCTGGCCGGCCGCCCATGCGGCCACGCTGACCCTTCACCTCGCCGGCTGCCGCCTCACCCTGCCGGGCCGGCCGCATGATGCTCGGCAGCCCGCGGTGAGCTTCGCGCCGCCTGTCTCCGGCCCGCCTGCGCCGCGCACGAAGTTGGCGCCCGGCCGCAGCGCGCGCGCCGTCGAGATCGACCTTGCCGCCGGCGTGAGCCGCTACCGGACGGAGGGGGAGGGTGGCCTTTTCGGCGAGGGCGTCCTGCGCTTCGACGAGACGGGCACCGTGCTCTCCCACGCGCTGACCCGCGAATTCGCCATCCGTCCAGAGGACCCGCTCTCGGCCGAGGCGCGCATCGTGCAGACCTACGAGATGGGCCGGGAGGGCTGGGACATCCGCATCGAGACCGTCACCGAACTCACCGCGACGGCGGAGGCCTTCCGGATGATTGGCCGCCTGGAAGCCTTCGAGAACGACCTGACGGTCGCCGTCCGGGAGTGGGACCAGACCTTCCCCAGGGAGGGGGTCTAGGGCCTCGGCCAGGCCAGCGGCTCGGCGCACGCGGTCGCCGACGCAGAAGATCTCTATCGCCGCTTGAGCGAGATGCCCTGCCCGGCCTCCGGCGGAGCCGGAATCCCGGCATGCGACAACGTGAGCGCCGCCACGGCCTCTCCCACGTCCTTCGGCCAGGGCGAAGTCCGCGGCCCCGAGGCGTCGATGCTCAGCAGCAATTGCTCGCTCGTCGCCACCACATGGCCGTCCAGGCCATGGCGCATGGTGAGCCAGACGCGCAGGCGCTTGGCGTCGCTCTCCAGGACCTGCACGTCGACGTCGAGCGGTTCGCCTGCCTTTACCTCCCGGACGTAGCGGATCATCAGCGCTGCGGTGTAGATCGTGTGCCCGGTGGCGGCGCGGCCGGCCGCGTCGAGGCCGAGGCGGTCCATGAGGGCGTCGACAGAACGGCTGAACACGACCGCGTAGTAGGCGTCGTTGAGGTGGCCGTTATAGTCGACCCAGTCCGCCTGCACGGTCCAGCGGCCGACGGGAAGCGGCGAGACATGTCCGCCCATGGCCGCCTCAGATCCGCCCCTCGAGGCCCTCGGCCTCCGGCCAGTACTCCCTGACGAGGGCGAGCAGCTTGACCAGGAACTCGTCCCGGCGCGTCTCGAGCTGGGCGATGCTGCGGCCGGCCGCCTGGGCCTCGCACCCGTCCGCGACGCGGTCGATCAGCTCCTCGGTGAGTTCCGGCGCCACGAGCTTCGTCCAGGGCAGCTTCAGGGCCGGGCCGAACTGGTGCAGCATGTGGCGCATCCCGCCCTCTCCGCCGGCGAGGTGGAAGGTGAGGAAGGTGCCCATCAGGGACCAGCGAAGCCCGCAGCCATAGACGACGGCGGCGTCGATTTCCTCGGTGGTCGCCACGCCGTCATTCACCAGCCAGAGGGCCTCGCGCCACAGAGCTTCCATCAGCCGGTCGGCGACGAAGCCCTCGATCTCCGTGCGCACGTGCAGCGGACGCATGCCGATCGCACGGTAGAAGGCGCTCGCCCGCTCGATCGTCTCGGGCGACGTGGCCTTGCCGCCGACCACCTCCACGAGGGGCAGGAGGTAGACCGGGTTGAACGGATGCCCGACCACGACGCGCTGCGGATGCTGGGTGCGCTCCTGAAGCCGGGTCGGCAGGAGGCCGGAGGTGGAGGTCGCGATCACCACGTCGGGGCGGGCATGGACGTCGATCTCGGCGAGGAGCTGCTGCTTCAGGTCCTCGCGCTCGGGCGCGTTCTCCTGCACGAAGTCCGCCTCGGCCACCGCCTCCGCGAGGGTGGGGACCACGCGCAGGGCGTCCTCGGATGGCCGGCGCAGCCCGGTCCGTTCCATGGCGGGCCAGGCCTTCTCGACCGCAGCGCGCAGCCGGGCCTCCGCTCCAGGGGCCGGGTCCCAGGCCACGACCTCCAGCCCGCGGCCGAGGCAGCGGGCCGCCCAGCCGGAGCCGATGACCCCCGTCCCGACGATGGCGACAGTACGGATGGCGGACATGGCGTTCTCCCGGCCTCGACGATGCGCCAGTGAAGGCTACGCCGCGCACCGCCGGTTGGCGATGCCCGACGCGGTTTTGGACGCGCCCGACGCCACCCGCGCGATCCGGCGCAACCATGTCGGAATCCCGTCGGTGCAGACCGGTGGACGCTGCTAGAAGAATCCGTCGATTCGGGGCGGCGGATGCGCGATTCACCAGAGCAGGGCGGGGGAGGCGGGGCCGCCCAGGCGCGCCTCAGGGTCACCCCTTCGCAACGCCGGCTCGGCATTCTCCTGACCGCCCTGGGCGCGGTGTTCTGGAGTTCCGCCGGCCTGTTCGCCCGGGGCATCTCGACGGACCTGTGGACCATGCAGTTCGGCCGCGCCCTGTCCGGCGGGCTTTTCATGCTCGCCTATTGCATCTGGGAACACGGCGTGCGCACCCCCGAGGCGTTCCGGCGCATCGGGCGCGTCGGGATCATGGTCTCGCTGATGTCGGCGGGGGGCATCTTCAGCTACGTCACCGCGCTGCACCTTGCCCCCGTCGCCAACGTCATGGTGGTGATGGCGACCACGCCCTTCGTGTGCGCGCTCGTGGCCTATCTCTGGCTGGGCGAGAAAGTGACCCGGCGCACGGTCGCGGCATCCGCGCTGGCGCTGGTCGGCGTCATCACCATGGTGGCGTCGGGAACCGAGCCCGGGCACCTGCTGGGCGGGCTGTTCTGCTTCATCATGGTCGTGTTCTTCGCCTTCATGGTCGTGATGGCGCGCCGCGACCCCACGCTCTCGATGACGCCCGTCAACACGCTGGGCGCCCTGATCTGCGCGGCCATCGTGTTTCCCCTCGCCAGCCCGGCGAGCCTGAGCCTGCAGGACGCCGCGCTGCTGGTCGGCTTCGGCTTCGTGACGCTGTTCTTCGCGCTCCTGCTGTTCATGATCGGGGCGCGCTACGTGCCCTCCGCAGAGGCCGGCCTCATCGGGCTCCTGGATGTCGTGCTGGGACCCATCTGGGTCTGGCTCGTCTTCGCCGAGGAACCGAGCCGGGCGGCTCTCGTCGGCGGTGCCATCGTGTTCGCCGCCGTGCTCTGGCACATGCTGGGTGAGCTCAGACGGGAGAGGGCGGGGTCGTGACGGTCTCGCGCGCGGGCCGGGCCTGGCGGGCTCCCGCGAAGGCGCTGACGAGCACGCCCGTGAGGATCAGCGCGCCGCCGGCCAGCGTCGCACCGGAGGGAACCTCGCCGAGGATGAGGAAAGCCCAGACGGGCGAGAGCAGGGTTTCCGTCTGCGCGAGCACCGTGAGGCCCGTGGCGGGGATCTGCGCCGCCGCGGCGTTGAAGCAGGCGACGCCGATGCCGATGAAGACGGCGCCGTGCAGCATCGCCATCAGGATGTCCTGGCGCGGCGGCACGAGCGTCTTGCCCTGCGCGAGCGTCACCGCCACGCAGACGACGAAGCTGACGAGGGCGAGGCCCGGCAGGGTGGGCGAGAAGTCCTTGCCCGGCGCCAGCCGCACGCAGATCGAGTAGAGGGCGAAGCAGAGCGAGGAGACGAGCGCGCCGAGATTGCCGAGCCACGAGGCCCGGTTGCGGTCGACGTCGCCGACGCCGCTCACCATGACCGCGAGGCCGGCCACGCCGAGGCCGATCGCGATCACCGAGGCGGGGGTCATCCGCTCGCCGAGGATGAAGCGGGCCAGCACCATGCTGAGCAGGGGGCTGATGGAGGCGAGGAAGAGCGCGTTGGCGATGCTCGTCTCCTTCAGCGCGAAGATGAAGGCGATGGCGGCGAGCGACAGGCAGCCCGCCGCTGCGAAGCCGAGCCGGCCGCCGGTGAGGAAGTGGCGAATGAGCAGGCCGCGACCCTGCAGCACATTCCACCCTTCCACCGCGACGAACAGGCCGATGGAGCGCCAGACGAGATATTGCCAGGGATCGGCGTTGGGTGCGAAGCGCACGGTGATCCCGCCGAAGCTCCACATGGTCCCGGCGAAGAGAGCCAGCGTCGCGCCCACCCAGTAGCTGCGCGCGAGCGGGGCATGCGCGGCCGTCTGACTCACCTCGTCCTCCCCCCGTGCGCCGCGTCCTGCGGCGTCTCCGTCTCTCTTAGCGCAGCCGGAGGCGACGCAGCTATGGCGCGGGCGACGGGCTGGGCCGTGCGCAGGTCAGGCGGGCGCATCGGTCCACCGCACCAGGGCGTCGACCGCTACCGCGCCCCGGCCCTCGGGCAGCACCAGCAGCGGGTTGACGTCGAGTTCGAGAAGGCGCCCGGCATGGGCCTCGGCGAAGCGCGCCACCGCCAGAACCGCCTCCACCGCCGCCGTGACGTCGCCGGCCGGCCGGCCCCGATAACCCTGCAGCAGCCTCCACGCCTTCAGGGAGCGCAGGGCGGCCTCCACGTCGTCCCGGCTCGCCGGCAGCAAGAGCGTCCGCGCATCGGCGAGGAGCTCGACGAGCACCCCGCCCGCCCCGACGGTGAGGGTCGGCCCGAACGTGGGGTCGCGCGTGACGCCGACGATGAGTTCGGCGACGACGTCGGCCTGCATCGCTTCGACGAGCAGGCGGTCGGAGAGGAGGGCGAGATCGCGGGCGGCGGCGGCGACGTCAGCGGGCCCGTGCAAGGACAGCCTGACGGCCCCGGCCTCGGTCTTGTGAGCCAAGGACCCGGAGACGGCCTTGAGCACGACGGGGTAGCCGATCCGCGCGGCGGCCGCCGCGGCCTGGGCCGGCCTCACCACTTCGCCGCGCGGGACAGGCAGGCCGAAGGCCGCCAGCGCGGCCTTCGCGGAGGGCTCGTCCAGCATGCGCGCCGGGCCCGACGGCGCGAGCGGCGGCAGCAGCGCCTCGCGCTTGCGCGCGCGAGCCTCGCCGATTCCGGCCGCCAGCCCGATGGCGGCGAGGGCGTCGCCCAGCCCCTGCAGCGGAACGATGCCCTTGCCGATGAGCCTGCGGCAGGCCTCTTCCGGCAGGGTCTCGGGCAGCGAAGACACGACCGCGGCCGGCGCCCCCGTCCCGGCTGCGGCGGCCTCGAAGGCCTCGAGCGTCGTGAGCCAGGTCGAGGCATCGCAGCGATCCGCCCGGGGAAGGTCGAGCACGAGAAGGTTCACGTCGAACCCGGCGCCGAGCATGGCCGCGAAACAGGCCGTGGAGGCCGGCAGGTCGGCCCAGATATAGGTGTGGTAGTCGAGCGGATTGGCGACGGGCACCCTGGGGCCGAGCAGGCCTTCCAGCCTGGCCTGGTCGGCGGCCGCCAGGGGAGGCGTCTGCAGGCCATGTGCCTCGGCGAGGTCGGCGACCAGCGAGGCTTCGCCGCCCGAGCAGCTCATGGAGGAGATCCGCCGGCCCGCGAGCGGGCCGTGCACGTGCAGGATCTTCAACGTCTCCAGGAAGAGGGGCAGGTCGTCCGCGCGCGCCACGCCCGACCGGGCGAAAAGCGCGTCGTAGAGCGCATCGGCTCCAGCCAGGGACGACGTGTGGGAGAGCGTCAGCGCCGCTCCCACCTCGGAACGGCCGGTCTTGAGCACCACGACGGGCACGCCTCGCTCCAGCGCCGCGCGCGCTGCCCGGGCGAAGCCGGCGACGTCGGTGAGCCCTTCGAGGTGCAGGCCGATCGCGCTCACGCGCGGGTCCGCCGCGAGCGCCTCGACGAAGTCGCCCATGTCGTGGCGGGCCTTGTTGCCGACCGTGGCCAGGATGGCTACGGGCAGCGCGCGGGCCTGCATGGTCAGGTTCAGCCCGATATTGCCGGACTGCGTGACGATGGCGACGCCGCGCTCGACGGGCGTCATGCCGTGCTGGTCGGGCCAGAGCGCCGCGCCGTCGAGAGCGTTGATCATGCCGTAGCAATTGGGGCCGAGCATCGCCATCTCGCCGGCCGCCGCGACGAGGCGAGCCTGCAGCGCCGCGCCGGCCGGCCCGACTTCGGCGAAGCCCGACGCGTAGCAGACGGCGCCGCCGGCGCCCTTGCGGGCGAGGGCCGCGACGGCCTCGACTGTGGCCTCGCGCGGCACGGCGACGAAGGCGACGTCGGGCGCCTCCGGCAGCGCCTCGACCGTCGGGACCGCCGGGCGGCCGGCCACCTCGTCGCGACGCGGGTTCACCGCCCAGATCGGCCCGGCGAAGCCGATCCGCTCGCATTGCCGCACGACCTCAGCCGCCTCGCGGCCGCCGACGACGGCGATGGAGCGCGGTGAGAGAAGGCGGGCGAGCGGGGTGCGGGAGGAGGTCATGGCCGCGTCATGGCGGTCAGGACCCCAGCGGCCGCAGCAGCGCGCGGGAGATGATGTGCCGCTGGATCTCGCTCGTGCCGTCCCAGATGCGCTCCACGCGGGCGTCGCGCCACCAGCGCTCCAGCGGCAGCGAGCCCATCAGGCCCATCCCGCCATAGATCTGGATGGCCCTGTCGGTGACCCGCGCCAGCATCTCCGAGGCGAAAAGCTTGGCGACGGCGAAGTCCGTGTCCGTCGCCGCGCCCTGCTCGAGCTTCCAGGCGGCGGAGAGAGTGAGGAGGTCGGCGGCCTCGACCTCCGTCAGCATGTCCGCAAGCTGGAAAGAGACGCCCTGGAAGCGCCCGATCGTCTCCCCGAACTGTGTCCTCTGGGAGGCCCAGTCGAGCGCCGCGGCAAGGACGCGCCGCGCGCGGCCGACGCTGGTCGCGGCGACGGTGAGCCGCGTGGCGCCGAGCCACTGGTTCATCAGGTCGAACCCGCGGCCCTCCTCGCCCAGCAACTGGGACTGGGACACCACGCAATCGTCGAAGAACAGCTCGCACTGGTGGTAGCCGCGATGCGAGACGCAACTCGGGCCCCGGCGCATGGTGAAGCCGGGCGCGCCCATGTCGACGAGGAAGGCCGAGATCTTCGCCTTGCGGCCCCTGGGCGTCTCCTCGTGGTCGGTCGCGGCGAAGAGGATGACGAAGTCGGCCTTGTCGGCATGGCTGATGAAGTGCTTGGCGCCGTTGATGACCCAGTCGCCGCCGCGCTTCTCCGCCCGCGTCTTCATCGAGCGCACGTCGGAGCCCGCGCCCGGCTCGGTCATGGCGAGGCAGTCGTGCCGCTCGCCCCTGATGGCGGGGACGAGGTAGCGCTCCACCTGCTCGCCGCGGCAGCCTTGCAGGATGTTGGAGGGACGCCCCACGCACATCTGCAGCCCGTAGGAGGCGCGTCCCAGTTCGCGCTCCATCAGGGTCACGCCGAGCGCATCGAGCCCGCCTCCGCCATGCTCGGCCGGCATGTTGGCGGCGTAGAGGCCCAGCGCGACGGCCTTGCGCCGGATCTCCCGCGCGAGTTCGTCCGGCACGTCGTCGAGCTCCTCGACGAGGTCCTCGTGCGGATAGAGCTCCTTCTCCACGAAGGCGCGTACGGTCTCCACGAGCATGCGGTGCTCGTCGGAGAGGGGAAAACCTTCCAGGGCGGCGGTCATCGGATGGGCACTCCCGGCACGGGCCGCATCAATCGTCGTTGCGGGCGAAGCGAAGCCATCCAGCCCTTGACCGGCATGGATCGCTTCGTCGCTGCGCTCCTCGCGATGACGCCATGGAGACGGTTATCGCTGCTGCTTCAGCCCGAGCTTGGCGCGGGCCTCGGCCGGCGTCAGCACGCGGGCGCCCATGCGCTCGATGATCTCCCTGGCGCGCCCCACAAGGGCGCCGTTGGAGGCGGGCACACCCTTGTCGAGCCAGATATTGTCCTCCAGCCCGACCCTGACGTTGCCTCCCAGCAGCACGGCCTGCGCCACGAATGGCATCTGCATGCGGCCGATCGCGAAGCCCGCCCAGTTGCAGCCGGGCGGCAGGTGGTTGCGCATGGCGACCATCGTCTCCGTGGTCGCTTCCGCGCCCCAGGGAATGCCGAGGCAGAGCTGGAAGAGGGCGGGGTCGTCGATGAGCCCTTCCTTCATCAGTTGCTTGGCGAGCCAGATGTGGCCGAGCTCGAAGGCCTCGATCTCCGGCTTCACCCCCACGGCCTGGATGCGCCGGGCCATCTCGCGCAGCAGGTCCGCCGTGGCCAGGAAGGCGGCGTTGCCGAAATTGAGCGAACCGCAGTCGAGCGTGCAGATTTCCGGGCGCAACTCCTCGACATGGGCGACGCGCTCGGCGGCGTCCGCCATGTCCGTGCCCGGCCCGCCGCGGGAGGGGTCGTCCGGGTTGAAGACGAAGTCGCCGCCCATGCCTGCCGTCAGGTTGATCACGACGTCCACGCCCGACCCGCGGATGTAGTCGACGGCCTCGCGGTAGAGAGCGGGATCGCGCGCGGCCTTGCCCGTCCGGGGGTCGCGCACGTGGAGGTGGGCGATGGCGGCCCCGGCCCGGGCCGCCTCGATGGCGGAGTCGGCGATCTGGCGCGGGGTCACCGGGATCGCCGGATGCTTGCCGACCGTGTCGCCCGCGCCCGTCACGGCGCAGGAGATGATGACGTCCTGGTTCATGCCCGCCCTCCCCGATAGACCGTGGATGATAGGCCCGGGCGGTCCGGCGAGTTGGCGCGCGACGACGGGGAAAAGTCCCAATGCGACGGGACATTCCCCTCCGCCGCGCCCCGCCCGCGGCGCATTCGCCGGGAGGCGGGTCGCGCCGGTCCTTAGACGAAAGTCTGCGGCATCATGTCCGGCAAGCTCCGCGAAGTCCGGTGAAGCCCTCCGGCATAACCCTTACCCGGCCCCGTTCTTGTCGTTTTTCGGGTGATCGGCGCTCGCCTGTTGATCTCCCTCAACGTCGCTCCTGCCGGGCGCGGCCATGGTGCCTCGGTCCAAATCGCATTCCGCCCCGCCGCGTCCCTGCGGCGGCGCGCGGTCGTGCCGGAGCACGGGTTCCGAAGGGGGAAGTCATGGCGCAACCAGCGTCGATCAAGAAGACCATGACGGTCGGAGAGGGTGGCGCCGCCATCGCTTTCGTGGCCCTCGCGGTCCTGGCCATCGTCATCGCGGCCAAGGCCTGGACGCCAGAATTCGCGTTCCACGCCTACCTGTTCGCGGCCGCCAGCGTCGCGACGGTGTTCGCCATCTTCAACCGGTACTTCAACCGGTCCGGCGAGCCCGTCCCGCAGGTGATCGACGGCAAGCCCAACTACAATTACGGGCCCATCAAGTTCGCCACGGTGGCGGCCCTGTTCTGGGGCGTCGCAGGCTTCACCGTGGGGCTCTACGCGGCCCTCGAACTCGCCTACCCCGTCCTGAACCTGGACTTCTCCTACATCAACTTCGGCCGGTTGCGGCCGCTGCACACCTCGGCCGTGATCTTCGCCTTCGGCGGCAACGTGCTGCTGGCCACGTCCTTCTACGTCGTGCAGCGCACCTGCCATGCCCGCCTCGCCGGCGACATCGCGCCATGGTTCGTGGTGCTGGGCTACAACTTCTTCATCGTCATCGCCGGCACGGGCTACCTGCTGGGCATCACCCAGGGCAAGGAATACGCCGAGCCCGAGTGGTATTCCGACCTCTGGCTGACGGTGGTGTGGGTCGTCTACCTGCTCGTCTTCCTGGCGACGATCTGGAAGCGCAAGGAACCCCACATCTACGTGGCCAACTGGTTCTACCTCGCCTTCATCGTCACCGTCGCGATGCTGCACCTCGGCAACAATCCGTCGGTGCCGGTGTCGATCTTCTCTTCCAAGTCCTACATCGCCTGGTCCGGCGTCCAGGACGCCATGGTGCAGTGGTGGTACGGGCACAATGCGGTGGGCTTCTTCCTCACCGCAGGCTTCCTCGCCATCATGTACTACTTCGTGCCCAAGCAGGCCGACCGCCCGGTCTATTCCTACCGGCTGTCGATCGTGCACTTCTGGGCGCTGATCTTCATCTACATCTGGGCCGGCCCGCATCACCTGCACTACACGGCGCTGCCCGACTGGGCGCAGACGCTGGGCATGGTCTTCTCCATCGTGCTGTGGATGCCCTCCTGGGGCGGCATGATCAACGGCCTCATGACGCTGCAGGGCGCCTGGGACAAGCTGCGCACCGATCCCGTGCTGCGCATGATGGTGGTGTCCGTCGCCTTCTACGGCATGTCGACCTTCGAGGGTCCGCTCATGTCGGTGAAGTCCGTGAACTCGCTGTCGCACTACACGGACTGGACCATCGGCCACGTGCATAGCGGCGCGCTGGGCTGGGTCGGCTACATCTCCTTCGGCGCGATCTACTGCCTCGTGCCGTGGCTGTGGAACAAGTCCCGGCTCTATTCCCTGAAGCTCGTCAACTGGCACTTCTGGGTCTCGACGCTCGGCATCGTCCTCTACATCTCGGCGATGTGGGTGTCCGGCATCCTGCAGGGCCTGATGTGGCGCGCCTATACCTCGTTCGGCTTCCTCGAATATTCCTTCATCGAGACGACCGAGGCGATGCATCCGTTCTACGTCATCCGCGCCCTGGGTGGCCTGCTCTTCCTGAGCGGCGCGCTGATCATGTGCTACAATGTCTGGAAGACGATCACCTCGGACGAATTGTCCACCGAGGCCGCCGTTCGTCCCCAGCTCGTGGCAGCCGAGTAAGGGGGCGACCATGTCCGTCTGGACCAAGCACCAAGTCTTCGAAAAGAACTCGATCATCCTGCTGATCGGCATTCTCCTCGTGGTGGCCATCGGCGGCCTCGTGGAGGTGGCGCCGCTCTTCTACCTGAAGAGCACGATCGAGACCGTCCAGGGCGTGCGGGCCTATACCCCGCTCGAACTCGCCGGCCGCGACATCTACATCCGCGAGGGCTGCTACAATTGCCACTCGCAGATGATCCGTCCGCTGCGCGACGAAGTGGAGCGCTACGGCCACTACTCGCTGGCTGCCGAGAGCATGTTCGACCATCCGTTCCAGTGGGGCTCCAAGCGGACGGGTCCCGACCTCGCCCGCGTCGGCGGCAAATACTCCGACGAGTGGCAGCGCGCCCACCTCGCCAATCCCCGCGCGGTGGTGCCGGCCTCGATCATGCCCGGCTATCCCTTCCTGGCGAAGACCGAGCTGAACTACGCGCATATCCAGGAGAACATGAAGGTTCAGAAGCTGCTCGGCACGCCCTACAGCGACGAGATGATCGAGAAGGCCAAGGGCGACATCGCCGCCCAGGCCGCCAACGACGATCCGGGCGCCGCGGATCTCGCCAAGCGGTATCCCAAGGCGCTGGCGCGCGACTTCGACGGCAACCCGGCCATGATCTCCGAGGCCGACGCGCTGATCGCCTATCTCCAGGTGCTCGGGACGATGGTCGATTTCTCGACCTACGACCGCAAGGCCAACGTGCGCTGAGGAGGGACCGCCATGAGCTACGAATCCCTCGCCGGCTTCGCCCAGACCTGGGGCACCGTCGGCTTCGTCATCCTGTTCGCGCTGGCCGCCTGGTACGCGCTCAACCCCAGGAACCGCGACGTCTTCGACGCCGCCGCCCGCGCTCCGCTTGAGAAGGACTGAGGCTATGGCTGCCGACAATGTGAAAGTGGACGCGGCGACAGGCGTCTCCACCACCGGCCACGAGTGGGACGGCATCCGCGAACTGAACACGCCCCTGCCGCGCTGGTGGCTGTGGCTCTTCTACGCCTGCATCGTGTGGGGGATCATCTACGTGATCCTCTACCCTGCCATCCCGCTCGTCTCGGGCTACACCAAGGGCCTCCTCGGCTACAGCACGCGCGAGCGTCTTCAGGAGGAGATGGCGGCGCTGCAGGCGCAGCGCGGCCAGGCCATGGCGCAACTCGCCGCGGCCCCCATCGCGGAGATCGAGAAGAATCCCGAACTCCTCACGGTCGCCCAGCGGCTGGGAGCCGCCACCTTCGCCACCAATTGCGCGCCCTGCCACGGCACCGGCGCGCAGGGCGGGGCCGGCTATCCCAACCTGAAGGACGACCAGTGGATGTGGGGCGGCTCGGTGGAGCAGATCTACCAGACGATCCAGTACGGCATCCGCAACGGCCTCGACGAGGCCCGGCAGGGCAACATGCCTGCTTTCGGCAAGGATGGCATCATCCCGAAGGCGGACATCCCTGTGGTCGCCGCCTATGTCCGGACGCTGTCGGGCAACAAGCCTGACGCCGGTGCCGACCTCGCCAAGGGGCAGAAGCTCTTCGCCGAGAACTGCGCCGCCTGCCATGGCGACGAGGGCAAGGGCAACCCCGACGTCGGGGCTCCCAACCTCACCTCCAAGGGCCAGTGGCTCTACGGCAACGACGAGAAGACGATCATCGAGACGATCACCAATGGCCGCGGCGGCGTGATGCCGGCCTGGGCCCCGCGCCTCGACCCGGCTACCGTCAAGGCGGTCGCCGTCTACATCCATACGCTGGGCGGCGGCCAGTAGGCTGCGCCCCGCCGGGCGCACGCGCCCGCGTCTTCGTCCGCGGCCCACGGGCCGCGGACATCGCAATACCGGGCCTGCGTCGAAGAGCGCCGGTTCGGGTCCCCCGCTCCTCTTCGAAGGCTCGAGACCATGAGTCAGGCCGAACGCGTCGACCGAACCGCCGCCCAGCCGCAGGTGATCGACGGACCCTCCATCACCGACGACGACGTTCCGCTCTACGAAGCCCGCAAGGACATCTTCCAGGCCGCGGTCAAGGGGAAGTTCCGCACGATCAAGTGGATCATTCTCTGCGTCACGCTGGGCATCTATTACTTCCTGCCGTTCCTGCGCTGGGACCGGGGCCCCAACGCGCCCGACCAGGCCGTCCTGCTCGACATGGCCAACCGGCGCTTCTACTTCTTCTTCATCGAGATCTGGCCGCAGGAATTCTACTACATCACGGGCCTGCTGGTGCTGGCCGCGCTCGTCCTGTTCCTGATGAACGCGGTGGCCGGACGGGTCTGGTGCGGCTACCTCTGCCCGCAGACGGTCTGGACCGACCTGTTCTACGCCGTCGAGCGCCTGATCGAAGGCGACCGGCGGGAGCAGATCAAGAAGAAGGAGGCCGGTGCCTGGACGCTCGAGCGCGTCGCCGAGAAGGTGCTCAAGCACTCGATCTGGCTGCTCATCGCCTGGTGGACCGGCGGCGCCTGGGTGCTCTACTTCTCCGACGCGCCGACGCTGGTGCGCGACCTCGTCACGTTCCAGGGCCCGATGGTGGCCTATGTGTGGATCGGCATCCTCACTTTCACGACCTACGCGCTCGCCGGCTTCATGCGCGAGCAGGTCTGCCTCTACATGTGCCCCTGGCCGCGCATCCAGGCGGCGCTGACGGACGAGCACGCGCTCAACGTCACCTATCGCTACGACCGCGGGGAGCCGCGCGCCTCCGTCAAGAAGGCCGAGGCGCTGCGCGCCAAGGGCGAGCCGGCCGGCGACTGCGTCGACTGCCGCCAATGCGTCTACGTGTGCCCCACGGGCGTGGATATCCGCGACGGCATGCAACTCGGCTGCATCCAGTGCGGCCTCTGCATCGACGCCTGCGACAACGTGATGTCGAAGATCGGCCGGCCCAACGGCCTCATCGGCTACGACACCGACGTCAACGTGCAGCGGCGCATCGCGCACGAGGAGCCGGTGGTCAAGATCATCCGGCCCCGCTCAGTGATCTACGCCGCGCTGATCGCGCTGGTGGGCGGGCTGATGCTCTACACCTTCGTCAACCGCACCTCGCTCGGCGTCAGCGTCCTGCATGACCGCAACCCCGTCTTCATCCAGCTGGGCGACGGCGGGCTGCGCAACGGCTGGACGATCCGCCTCACCAACAAGACGCTGGAAGCCCGGCCCTATCGCCTCGAGGTGATCGGCCTGCCAGACGCCCGGCTGGACGTCGTCGGGGTGGAGCAGACGGCGATCCAGTCCGTGCTGGTGGAGGTCGGCCCCGACCAGACGCGCGAGCTGCGCGCCTTCGTCACGCTTCCCGAAGGCGAGCGGCGCACGCGCCCCATCCGCTTCCGGCTGACCGACGTGGTGAGCGGCGCAATCGCCTCCGCCGACGACTTCTTCCAGGGACCCGAAAAACAGGGGAAGGACCATGGCTCCAGCGAGTGAGGCGCGCATGGCTGAGGACAGCGGATACAGGCTCACCGGCCGGCACGTCCTGATCTGGCTCGTGGCGTTCTTCGGCGTGGTCTTCGCCGTGAACTTCACGATGATGCACTACGCGCTGTCGACCTTCAGCGGCATGGAGGACGACAGCCCCTACAAGAACGGCCTCGCCTACAATACTGACATCGACGCCGCCCGCCGGCAGAACGAGCGCGGGTGGAAGGTCGAGGCCCGCCACACCCGCAGCGCCGAGGCCGAGACGCGCTTCGCCGTGGACGCGAAGGACTCGGGTTCCGCGCCGCTGTCGGGGCTGCAGGGCGTGATGCGGCTCGAGTGGCCCGCCAACCGCGCGCTCGACCATGAAGTGGAGCTCGTCCCCGTCGGCGCCGGGCGCTACGAGGCCGCGTTCGGCCCCGTGACGGCCGGACAATGGGACGTGGTGATCGAGCTGCGCCGCAATGGCGAGAAGCTCTTCCTCTCCCGCAACCGCCTGATGATCAACTAGGCGCGGAGATCCCCCATGTCAGGGCCGTCCCCCTCCGACGCCGCCTTCCTGCCGCCCTCCGCCACGGGAAGCCTCGACTATTCGGCTCTCGTGGATACCCGGGAGGACGGCACGCGGCATCTGGACCTCGCGGTGGAGGGGATCACCTGCGCCGCCTGCATCGGCGACATCGAGCGCGGGCTCGCCACCCTGCCGGGCCTGGGCTCCGCCCGCCTCAACTACACGCATCGCCGCCTCGGCGTGGACTGGACCGCCCCCGATTTCGACCCCGTGAGCGTGGTGAAGCGCCTCGCGCAGCTCGGCTATCGAGCGCATCCCTTCGAGGCCTCGCGGCAGGAGCAGGCCGACGCAGCCGAGATGCGCTTCCTCATCCGCTGCCTGGCCGTGGCCGGTTTCGCGGCCATGAACATCATGCTGCTCTCGGTGTCTGTCTGGTCCGGCAACGTCTCCGACATCACCGACGAGACGCGCGACCTCTTCCACTGGATCTCGGCGCTCATCGCGCTGCCGGCGGCGGCCTACGCCGCGCAGCCCTTCTTCCGCAACGCGTGGCGCGCCATCCGCAACCGCTCGATGACGATGGACGTGCCGATCTCGCTCGGCGTCACCCTCGCCCTGGGCATGTCGCTCTTCGAGACGCTCCATCACGCCCACCACGCCTATTTCGACAGCGCGGTGATGCTGCTCTTCTTCCTGCTCCTGGGTCGCGTGCTCGACCAGGTGATGCGCCGGCGCACCCGCGCCGTCGCGGGCAACCTGATGGCCCTGCGGGGCGAGACGGCGATCCGGCTCGGGGAGGACGGCGGCACGCACGAAGTGCCGATCAAGGCGGTGAAGCCGGGAGACCTTGTCCTGGTGCGCCCTGGCGACCGGATCGCCGTCGACGGCGCGGTCGAGGAGGGCCGTTCGCGCGTGGACGCCAGCCTCGTGACGGGCGAGACCGAGTGGCAGGCCGTCGGCGTCGGCTCGCCGGTCTATGCAGGCACCGTCAACGTGGACGGCGCGCTGCGGGTGCGCGTGACCGCCGCGGCGGCCGGCACCTTGCTCGACCAGGTCAACCGCCTCGTCGAGACCGCCTCGGAGGCTCGCTCGCGCTACCTGAGACTCGCCGACCGGGCGGCGCGCGTCTATTCGCCGATCGTGCACGTCACCGCGCTCGCCACCGCGATCGGCTGGCTCGTCGCGGGCAGCAGCCTGCACGATGCGATCATCACCGCGATCGCAGTGCTGATCATCACCTGCCCCTGCGCCCTCGCTCTCGCCGTGCCCGCGACGCAGGTCGTCGCCGCCGGCGCCCTCTTCAAGGCCGGCGTGCTGCTGCAGTCCGGCGATGCGCTGGAGCGCATGGCGCAATGCGACATGGTGGTGTTCGACAAGACCGGCACGCTGACCACGCCCGACCCGCGCGTCGTCAACGCCGCCGAGATCGACCCCGGCCTGCTCGCCCTGGGCACGCGTCTGGCGCTCAGCAGCCGCCACCCGCTGGCTGTCGCGCTGGCGCGGGGCGCGCTCGGCGTGTCGCCGCTTCCCGATGTGACGGAGGAGGCCGGCCGCGGCGTGCGGGCGATGGTCGAGGGCCAGGATCTGCTGCTCGGCAGCCCCGCCTTCTGCGGCTGCGACGAGCTCGCGCAGGCCGTCTTGGCGCGTCAGCCCGAAGCCACCGTCATCGCGCTCCGCCACGGCGAGCGGCGCGCGGTGCTCCTGATGCGACAGGTGCTCCGCCCGGACGCCGCGGCCGTCGTCGCCGGCCTCGCGGCCGCCGGACGCCGGCTGGCGATCCTGTCGGGCGACCGCGAGGCGGCGGTCGCCGCCACAGCGGCCCAGCTCGGCGTCTCCGAGTGGCAGGCTGGCCTCAACCCCGCGCAGAAGATCGAGGCGCTCGGAGGCTTTGCCGCGCAAGGCCGCAAGGTGCTGATGGTCGGCGACGGCCTGAACGACGCGCCCGCCCTCGCAGCCGCGCACGCGTCCGTCTCGCCGGTCACAGCGGCCCACCTCGCCCAGGCGTCCGCCGACGCGCTGTTCCTGGGCGAGCGTCTCGCGCCGGTCGGCGACGCGCTGGCGGTGTCGCGCCGGGCCGTCGCCATCATGCGGCAGAATCTCGGCATCGCCGTCCTCTACAACCTGGTCGCCGTGCCGCTCGCCATCGCCGGGCTGGTCACGCCGCTGATCGCGGCGGCGGCCATGTCCGGCTCCTCGATCATCGTGACTCTCAACGCCCTGCGCGTCCGCGCGGGGCGGCGCGACACCAGGGCCGTCTCCGCGGGCGACCCCGCGCCCGGCGCGGCGGCGCCCTTGATTCCGCCCTATCCCGGTGGAACGGTCGCGGCATGAACGTCCTCGTCTACCTGCTCCCCATCGCGCTGGGCCTCGGCCTGCTGGGACTCGGGGCCTTTCTCTGGTCGCTGAAGAGCGGGCAGTACGACGACCTGGACGGCGCCGCCGCCCGTATCCTCGACGACGACGACATCCGCCGATCCTGATGCGCGAGCGGCGCGGGTGACCCGCAGGCCGTTCCGCGACATGATCCTCCCAACGACTCGTCGAGGGAGGACATCATGCGGCTTGCCGGCAAGACGGCGCTCGTCACGGGCGCGGGCCAGGGTTTCGGCCTTGGGATCGCCCAGCGTTTCGCGGCCGAGGGGGCACGGGTGGCCGTGCTGGACATCCATCTCGACACGGCCGAGGCCGCGGCGCAGGCCATCGGAACGGCGGCCCTCGCCCTGCGGGCAGACGTGTCCCGGGCCGTGGACGTCGATGCCGCGGTCCGCGAGACGATCTCGGCCTTCGGGGGCCTCGACATCGTCGTCAACAATGCCGGGATCTCCCACCGCAACCAGCCCATGCTGGACGTACCGGAAGAGGAGTTCGACCGCGTCTTCGCGGTGAACGTGAAGTCCATCTACCTCATGGCCAAGGCGGTCGTGCCGCATTTCCGCAGCCGCGGGGGAGGGGTGATCCTCAATATCGGCTCGACCGCCGGCATCCGCCCGAGGCCGGGGCTGACCTGGTACAACGCCTCCAAGGGCGCGGTGAACCTGATGTCGAAGTCCATGGCGGTGGAACTCGCGCCGGACCGAATCCGCGTCAACGCCATCGCGCCGGTGGCGGGCGAGACGCCGCTGCTGGCCACCTTCATGGGCGAGGACACCCCCGAGAAGCGCGCCGCCTTCCGCGCCAGCATCCCCTGGGGCCGGCTCTCCACGCCCGAGGACATCGCCGCCTCGGCCGTCTTCCTGTGCTCAGACGAGGCGGAGATGGTCACCGGCACGGTCCTGCAGGTGGACGGCGGGCGCTGCATCTGATGTCGCAGTCAGGCCTCCCGCAATAAAAACCCCGCCGCGCGGGGTCGCGGGGCGGGGGAGTGAGAGGGGAGGTCAAGCGAGCGCTCAGGAGCAACGCTCGACGTTTTGGTTGTAGACCCGTCTTCTCCGCTCGCATGTGACGAAGCTCACATGCCCGTGTCCGCAGGATGCGGCATCTTCATCTGGCAGCCATGAAAAAGACCCGCCGGAAGCCCGGCGGGTCCAGTCGAGTGGTCAGGCTGCCTCACGGGTGAACCGTTCGACCTCGCCAGACTAGCTTGAGTTGGGACCGATCTGATGTGAGGTTCGTCACAGATCGAGGCGAAGCTGTCGGCATTTCGCCGTCCCTGGAGTCCGATGTCGGCGCCGTGCCTTGGACTCGCCGCGTCGTGCGGCTATGGAGGGATGTCAGCGGGCGGACGGACGACCGCCTCGTGCCGAGGACTTCGCGTTGGCCGACGAACCAGCCTTCACGTTCCCCCAGCCCAAGGTCCCGGACCTGAAGGCCGCCATCCGGAGGGCCAGGATCGAGGAGGCGGAGCGCTCCGCCGCGTCGGCCGACCTGCGGGCGGGTGAACTCGCCCGGCTGGATCTGCTGCGCGAGGCGCTTGTCCCGCTCTATGAGCAGTTGCCGCCCGGCGCGGACATGTTCGATCTCGCCTTGGTGCCGGGTGAAAAGCCGAGGCTTTTCGTCGACATCGTCGCCCATGTCGAAATGAGCCGGGACGGCAAGACGTATCGGCTGCTGCAGACCCTGCGCACGGGACGCATGCTGCTCCTGGAAACCGGCGATCCATCGGCGGTCGTGGACGCCGTCGCCGCCTATCTGGGGCGGCGGCTCACCGAGCGCGAGAAGGCGCTGGCCGCCGATCTCCTGCCGCCGCCAGCGCCTCAGGCCGAGGCGCCCGCTGCGCCGAGCGCGTCCGAACCTGCGGCGATGCCCGCCCCGCGGCAGCCTGCCCCCCGCGTCCTGCGGCAGGAGGAGGACGAAGAGCCGGGCGCGCGTCGCTTCTCCGGTGGAGACGTCGCCTTCATGTTCCTGCTGGGCCTCATCCTGGGCGCCGCCGCGCTCTACGGGCTGGGCCTGCTGCAGGCCCGCGGCGTGGCGCTGCCTTTCAGCCTCCCGTCCGCCCTGTCCCGCATCTTCCCCGGTGGCGGCTCCTGACGCCCGGATCGACGTCGGGGGCGGGAGCGAAGCGACGATGCCATCCGGTCGGATGCCGGGCATCTTCCGGATCGCTTGATCGCCGTGCTCCTCGCCATGACGTTTCAGACCTGCGCCTCAGACCTACGCCCGCGATGATGGCAAGGGTGGGGTCGCCGCGGTCCTACAGCGGCAGGCTGCCGAGGTCGCCGAGTTCGCCGCCGGGCAGGAGCCCGCGTGTGCGGCCCTCGATGGTAATTCCCCCCTCCGTGAGGTCGATGTCGAAAATGTGGTAGCCGGCCCTGTGGGTCAGCGTGCCGCGCACGGCCGAGCAGGATGGCACCCCCACGATCGGGATCGGCCCTTTCGGTCCGGGGATGCGATTGATCGAGGTGAGGTGGTTGTGGCCATGCAAGACCAGCTCGGCCCCCGCTTTTTCCAGGATGTCCTCGAAGGCGGAGGCGTCGGTGAGGCCGCGACCGGCGGAGCCGCTGTGACGGTGCGGGGGATGGTGGATCAGGATCACCCGGCACAGCGGCTGCTGGCCGAGGAAGGCCAGCACGTTGGCGAGGCGCGTGCGCTGCTCGCGTCCCAGCGTGCCGGAGGCGACGAAAGGTCCCGTCACGACGGCCGACGACAGGCCGACGAGGGCAAGCGGGCCCACGAGGCGGACATAGGGGAAGCCTTCGAAGCGGCCGTTCTCCGACGTCATCCAGGGCGAGAGGAAGCGCTCGATGTCGCCCACCGTGGTGCGGTGATACGCGTCGTGGTTGCCGGGCACGAAGCTCACCTTGGAGGGCGGGCCCAGTTTCTCCAGGAAGGCGCGGGCCACCTTGAACTCGCCGTGCAGGCCGATGTTGATGAGGTCGCCCGTGCAGGCGATGTGCGCCGGTTGCTGGGCCCGCATGTCCGCGAGAATGCGGTCGAGCAGCCCCATGTCGTGGATGCGGTCGCGCCCGCGCCGCCAGTTCATGTATCCCGTCAGCCTCTTGCCGGCGAGTTCACGAAGGCGGGGCTGGGGGAGGGGACCGAGGTGCGGGTCGGACAGGTGGGCGAGGCGGAACATTGCGCGTCCTTGCGGAAGCGCCACCTGTCGCCTCCCCGTCCGTCCGCGTCAAGCCATCAGGCGCTGCCGATGAGGATGCCTGCCAGGAACACCAGCACGCCGCCCAGCACCACCTGGTAGGCCGCCTGGAGGAAGGGCGTGTCCATGTATTTCGCGCGGATCCAGGCGATCGCCCAGAGCTCGATCAGCACCACGAAGGCCGCGATGGACGTGGCGACCCAGAAGGCGTTGGGCACGGAATCCGGCACCAGGTAGGGCAGCGTATGGCCGATGCCGCCCACCGTCGTCATCAGGCCCGTGACGCCGCCGCGCAGGAGCGGGGAGCCGCGCCCGGTGAGCGAGCCGTCGTCCGACAGGGCCTCGGCGAAGCCCATGCTGATGCCGGCGCCGATCGACGCGGCGAGGCCGACCAGGAAGGTCTCCCAGTTGCTGTGCGTGGCGAAGGCGGCGGCGAAGAGCGGAGCCAGGGTGGAGACGGAGCCGTCCATGAGGCCAGCGAGGCCGGGCTGCACGTATTGCAGCACGAACATGCGGCGCTTGGTCGCCTCCTCCTCGTGCGTGGCGTCCCCGGCGAGGAGCTTCTTCTCGAGTTCGCCGGCCTTGCGCTCGTGGCCGCGCTCGATCTCGGCGAGGCGCAGCAGCAATTCGCGCGTGTTGATGTCGAGCGTCTGGGAGGCCGCCTTCTCGTAGAACTTGGCGGCCTGCAACTCCATGATCTCGGCTTCCTGCCGCATCTTGTCGACAGAGAGATTCTGGGTGAGCCAGATGGGTCGGCGCTTCAGGAATCCCTTGACGTCCTCGCGGCGGATCGGAGGCAGGTGCTCGCCGAACTTGCCGCGATACGTGTCATAGAGCATGTGCCGATGGCCGCGCTCCTCCTCCGCCATTTCGTCGAAGATGACGGCGGAATGGGGGTAGTTCTCCCTCAATTGGTCCGCGAAAGTCTGGTAGATCCGGCTGTCCTCCTCCTCGCTGGCGATGGCGAGGGCGAGAACCTCCTTCTCGGTCAGCTCGGCGAGGGACTTCATCGGCATGGCAGGCTCCGCGCGATCAGTTTGGAAAGTTTCTAATGTAGCAGCGACGCCACTTCAAGGGGCGAGGCCTGCGACAGGCGCGGGGCAAGGCTTGCGCCAGCGCCGCCCCTCCGCCCCATGACGGGGGAGCCGAACCGGCCGCCGCTGCCCTGGCGGGAGCGCGTCATGCGCCGGACGATGCACCTCTACTGGCGGTTGCAACGTCCGATGACCCTGGGAACGCGCGCCATCCTCGTCGACGACCGTGGGGTCTTCCTCGTCCGGCACGGCTATGTCGAAGGCTGGCATTTTCCGGGCGGCGGGGTCGAGGCGGGCGAGACCGCGGAGCAGGCGCTCGTCCGGGAGATCCGCGAGGAGGGCAACATCGAGCTGACGGGGCCTCTCGCGCTGCAGGGCCTGTACTTCAACAGGCATGTCTCGCGCCGCGACCACGTGGCCGTCTATGTCGGCCGGGCCTTTCGCCAGACGGCGCCGCGGGCGCCCGACAGGGAAATCCTGGAGACGGGGTTCTTCCCGCTCGACGCATTGCCGCCGGGCGCGACCCGCGCGACCGCCGCCCGCCTGCGCGAATGGCAGGGCTTGCAGCCGCCGTCGCCCTACTGGTAGCGCCGGTAGACGCCGCGACGCGCCCGTGCTAGCGCTGCCGCCCGCACGGATGGAGGACGGGATGATCCCGGGGACGCAGCGACGACGAGCCTGGACCCGACGCGGCTGACAGCCCGTCGCGTGCGCCTGCCGTCCCTGCCGACCGACCCTGCGTGGCCGCCTTGCGAGGCGCGCCGCGAGCGAGCCTCCCGATGACCGACCTCTCCCTGACGATCCGGCCAGAACTTCCGCACGACGCCCACGCGATCGAGAAGCTGCACGAGCGCGCCTTCGGCCCCGGCCGCTTCGCCCGCACGGCCTATCGCCTGCGCGAGGGCGTGCCCCACGAGGCCGAGCTCTCCTTCACGGCCCTCGTCGGCACCCTCGTCGTGGCCTCGATCCGCATGACGCGGATCACGGCTGGCGGGGCGCCGGCGCTCCTCCTGGGACCGGTGACCGTCGACCCGGCCTTCGAGAAGCGGGGCATCGGCATGGCCCTGGTCACCCGTGCGCTCGAGGCCGCGCGCGGCGCCGGCCACGCGCTGGTCATCCTCGTGGGCGACGAGCCCTTCTACGGCAAGGTCGGCTTCCGCCGCGTGCCGCACGGGACGCTCGCCATGCCCGGTCCCGTCGATGCGGCGCGGCTGCTCTACCTGGAGTTGGTCGAGGGCTCCTTCGGCCCGGCCAGGGGCATGATCACCAAGTCGGCGGGCTCCTGAACGTCGGCTGCCGGGTTGCCTCAAAGAGAGCGCAGCGACGCAGTCCCGTCCTTCTCCCGTCCCTCGCCGGACGCGTTCCGGATGGCTTCGTCGCAGCCAGCGCTCCTCGCGATGGCCAGGGAGCGCCTCATCCCGGACGCCGGCCCAGCCTCGCCTCGCCGAGCCAGGTGGCGAGAAGGCTGAGCGCCAGCAGGCCGAGGCCGATGAAGCCCAGGAAGAGCGGCAGCACGCCGACGCCCCGGACCACCGAGGCGTCGGTCGTCCTGATGCCGATATAGTCGGAGCCGGCGAAGCGCGTGGCCGAGTTGAGCGCCAGGATGGTAGGCACGCGCGGGCTGTCGCTCTCACGCTCCGCGACGCGGCGAACGGAGCCGCCGGTCGCGTCCGCGATGGGCCTGAGGATGTCGAGGGTCGAGGCGACCTCCTGATACTCGCGCGGATTGGGCGGTCCGACATTGACGAAGGCCGTCAGCTTGCCGTCCGTGAGCTTCCAGAGGCCGGCCTCGGGCGTCTCCACCGTGGCGCGCCACAGGCCTGGCTTGTCCTGCGTCAGCGCCGCCTCGCGCGTTGCGCCGGAGGGCGCGGTGAGCGTTACGGGGTCCGCGGCGTCCGCCAGCGTCTGGCGCTCCACCGTGAGCACATTGCCCTTGGCGGAGGCGCGCAGGGCCTCCTCCTCGAGGTCGGGCTCCTTCATCAGCCAGTGGCCGAGCCGGCGGAGCAGGTCGAGGTGCGGGCCGCCGCCACGGAAGTTGCGCGCCCACAGCCAGGCCTGGTCGGAGAGCAGCAGCGCCACGCGACCCTTGCCCTCGCGGGCGAGCACGAGCAGCGGCTTGTCCTCGGCGCCGGACATCACGGCGTTGCCGGAGCGCACGTCGGCGGAGACCTGGCGCAGCCACTCGCCCCATTGCGGCGGCTGGACCTCCGAACCCGGCAGGTCGCGCGTCACCGGGTGCTTCTGCCCCATGCCCGTGACCTGTGCGGTGAATGGCCGCTCCACGATCTTGCCGTCGGGCGTGGCGGGGATGGCGGCGGCGAGCGGCGTGCCCGCGAGGCCCGCGCGGCCGGCGAATTCCGGCCCGGCCGCGACGAGCACCGCTCCGCCGTCTCGCACGTAGCGCACGATGTTGGCGAAGTAGATGCCCGGCAGAATCGACTGGTTCGCGTAGCGATCGAAGATGATCAGGTCGAACTCGCTGATCTTCGTCTCGAAGAGCTCGCGCGTCGGGAAGGCGATCAGCGAGAGCTCGTTGATCGGCGTGCCGTCCTGCTTCTCCGGCGGGCGCAGGATGGTGAAGTGGACGAGGTCCACATTGGCGTCGGACTTCAGGATGTTGCGCCAGGTCCGCTCGCCGGCATGGGGCTGGCCGGAGACAAGCAGCACCCGCAGCTTCTCGCGAATGCCCTCGATGGTGATCACGGCCTTGTTGTTGATGGCCGTGAGCTCGCCGGGCGCTTCGGTCGCCTCGATCTCGACGACGTTGGCGCCGCCATGGTCGATGCGCACGGGCAGGCGCAGCACCTCGCCCGGCATGGCCTGGCGGTCGAGCACCGTCTGCCCGTCGCGGCGCAGGGTCACCCGCACCGGCTCCTCGTGGCCGGCGTCGAGCACGCGCATGCGGATGGTCTGGTCCCGCCCGA
Organism: Alsobacter sp.; assembly: GCA_046349155.1. Taxonomy (GTDB): domain Bacteria; phylum Pseudomonadota; class Alphaproteobacteria; order Rhizobiales; family Beijerinckiaceae; genus Alsobacter. Next base: position 611,541 of record JAXMCW010000001.1, read on the forward strand.
CGATGCCGAAGCGTGGCGTGTCGAGCAGCTCGATCCGGCGGTCGCGCTCGCCGGCGAAGCCGGTGATCAGCCCATGCACCGGGGCCTTGAAGCCCAGCAGCGCGGGCGTGGAGGGCACGTCGTGCACCACGCCGTCCGTGATGAGGATGGCGCCGGCCACGCGCTCCGGCGGCACGTCCGAGAGGCCGGACTGCAGGGCGGAGAAGAGCCGCGTGCCGTCGGCGCCGCCGCCTGCCTCGCGCACGTCGATCTGCCGTGTCTCGACATCGGGCAGCGCGGCGAGGCGCTTGGTGACGTCCGCCAGCACGGCGTCCGTCTGGCCCGGTCGGATGGAGAGCCCCTGGGAGGCCGAATGGTCCGTGACCACGGCAACGACGTCCTTCAACCGCTCCCGTTCCTCGCGCACCAGCGAGGGATTGAGCAGCGCGCCGAGGAAGGCCAACACGGCGAGTCCGCGCAGCACGGAGCCGCGCTGCCGCAGCACGATCGCCATCGCGGTCGGGATGCCCGCGGCGAGCGCCAGCAGCACGATCAGCCAGAGCGGGACGAGGGGGCTCCAGTCGAGGTTCATGTCACCTGTCCGGCCGCGGCAGCGTCACTGGCCCAGCCTCTCGAGGAGGGCGGGCACGTGCACCTGGTCGGCCTTGTAGTTGCCCGTGAGGGCGTACATCACGATGTTCACGCCGGCGCGGAACGCCATCTCGCGCTGGCGCGTCCCGCCCGGCACGAGCGGGTAGAGCGGCTCACCGCGACGCCCCGTCGCCCAGGCGGCGGCGAGGTCGTTGGAGGTGATGATCAGGGGCGACACTCCGTCGCCTGCCCGGGCCGGCCGGTCGGCGTCGGGCCCCTCGCGCGGGATCGCCTCGATCCAGGTCTGGCCCTCCGCGTATCGGCCGGGGAAATTGTCGATGAGGTAGAACGCCTTGGTGACGACGTGGTCGCGCGGCACCGGCTCCAGCGCCGGCACGGCGATTCCGGCCAGGATCTGGCGCAGCATCTTGGTCTCGGGGGTCGGCGGCGAGCCGGGGCGCGCGTTCAGCGCATCGCGCGTGTCGAAGATCACCGTGCCGCCGCTCTTCATGAAGTCGTCGAGCCTGCGGATGGCGGCCTCGCTCGGCACGGGCCGGCCGGCGACGATGGGCCAGTAGATGATCGGATAGACGGAGAGCTCGTCCACCGCCGGGTCGACTGCGGCCGGCTCTGCCGGGTCGAGAGCCGTGCGCGCCGAGAGGAAGGTGCCCAGGCCGGCGAGCCCCGCGCGGCTGGTCTCGTCCACGCCGGCGTCACCCGTCACGACATAGGCGAAACGGGTCGAGAGCGCCGCGTCGAGCTCCTTGGGGCTGACGGGCGCCGCGGGGCGCTGGGCGGCGGGCTTCTCCGAAGCCGTGGCCGACGGGGCCGGCTGGGACTGTGCCGACGCGGCGGAGGGAGAACCGATGCTCAGCCCGAGGCCCAGCCCCGCCGCGAGCAGCAGCGAGGTGGCCGCCGCGCGGCGGCGCGCGAAGCCGAGCCGGCCGCCGAGCCAGAGCATGGCGAGGCTGTCGAGCGCGAAGAGCGCCAGCGCCGCCGCGATCAGCCAGGGTCTGAGGTCGATCGGCGCCTCGCGCACGAGAGGCTCGATGCGGGCCCCGAGAGGGGCAAAGTCGAGCGGCGTGAGGACGGCGTCCGGCGCGAGGGTGTTGACGGCCAGCGGTGAGTCGGGGGCGCCGTAGAAGCCGGGGGGATGGTCGGCGCTCGCGACGGGCATGGCGTCGACCCTGATCGGGCGGGCCGTGGCCGGCGGGTTGCCGAACACCCCGAAGCCGTCGAGCGTGCGCAGCGGCGCCACGACCGCCTGGCTGCCGGTCGCCTTGGCGCGCCCCTGGCCGTCGCCCGCGCCCGCAAGCGCGGTGATCCGGCGCAGCATCTCGACGAAGAGGCCCGACAGCGGCAGGTTCGACCAGGTCGTGTCGGCCGTGACGTGGACCAGCACGACGAGGCCCTGACCCCGGCGCTCGGCGGTCACGATCGGCGTGCCGTCGGCGAGAGAGGCCCAGGTCTTCGAGGCGAGTTCGGCGTCCGGCTCGGCGAGCAGCTGGCGTGTCACCGAGACGTCCTTGGGCAGCGTGATGCCGAAAAAGGGGCTCGACCGGTCGAAGGGCGCCAGGCTTCGCGGCGTCTCCCAGGAGAGCGCGCCCCCGAGCGCCCGGCCGCCCCGGCGCAGCTTCACGGGGACGAGGTCGTCGTTGGCGGCCGCCGCGAGGCGCGGGCCGGCGAAACGCAGCAGAAGGCCGCCCTCGTTCACGTAGGTATTCAGGCGTTCGCGCAGGTCCGGGGGCAGGGCACCGGTATCCGCCAGAACCAGCATCGGCGTCTTCTCGTCGATCAGCGTCCCGATGGCCTCCACCGGGCCCATCTTCGGCTCCCGGACATCCGCGTAGGGCGTCATGGCGCGCGACACGAAGTAGGTCGGCGACAGCAGGGGCTGCGCGGTGTCGACCGTGCCGCCCGAGACGAGGCCGACACGGCGACGGCGACTGCTCTCGTCCACCAGGGCGACCGCGCCGGCCGTGCGCTCGTCGGCGATGTCGATGCGGGCGATCTCGTTGCGAAGGTCGATCGGCAGGGCCAGTTGCGCCTGCGTCTCGGTGCCTCCCTCCGGGAAGGCGTAGGCGACCTCGCCCAGCGCCAGGCCGCGCTTGTCCGAGGCCCGGACCATGCCGGCGTCGCGCCCGTTCGGTGCCGCGCGGATGATGCGCACGCCCAGGCCGGCCGCGCCGTTCTCCAGTCCCGCGAGCGCCACAGCGCGCGGCGCGGGTCCGGTCAGCACGGTGACGGGCTTGCCGTTGAGCAGCTTCGCGAGGGCGTCCGGGAACGCGGCGTTCTGGTCCACGCGCACGCCGTCGCTGATCCAGACGACCTCGGCCGAGGGTTCGCGCTGCAGGAGACGCTGCAGCGGCAGGATCTGGGCGAGCCTGTCGGGGGTGTGGGGCGTCGGGGCGAGCGCGCGCAGCCGGTCCAGCGCGCCGCCGGAATCGGCGAGCGACAGGTCCGGGTTGGTCTCCCCCGTCGGCACGACCGCAACCGGCCGGTTGGCGCGTCCGGCGCCGCGGATCAGGTCCTGCGCGGCCGCCATCCGGTCGGCCCAGTCGCCGGCCGACGCCCAGCCATTGTCGATCAGAAGCACGAGCGGCCCGGCGCCGTCGGCCGCGTCCTTGCCCCGGTTCCAGACAGGACCCGCCATGGCGACGATGACGAGCCCCGCGATCAGGAGGCGCAGCAGCAGCAGCCACCAGGGCGTGCGCGCCGGCGATTCCTGGCGAGGGACGAGATCGAGAATGAGCTTCAGCGGCGGGAAATCGATGCGCCTGGGCTGGGGTGGCGTCACCCTCAGCAGCAGCCAGAGCGCGGGCAGCGCCGCCGCCGCGAGGAGGACGGCCGGCGTGCTGAAGCCGAGTGGCAGGAAATCCAGCATGGCTCAGCCTCCCGTGGCCCGGGCAGGCGGCGCGGCGCCGGACCCTCGGTCGCTGATGCGCTGGGCCAGCGCCAGTAGCGCCTCGGAGGCGGGCCGGTCCGTGCGGTGGATGGCGAAGCTCCAGCCGCGCCGGGCGCAGGCCTCGCGCAATGCGGCGCGATGCTCGGCCATGCGCGCGAGATACATTTCGCGGAACGAGCCGGCGTCTCCGACGCGCAGCGTCTGCGGTCCTTCGAGGTCGGCCAGCACGGCCTGCCCCTCGAAGGGAAAGGTCTCCTCGACGGGGTCGGCCACGAGCACGACGTGGCCCCGCGCCCCGCGCCCGCTGATCGTCTCGATCGCCTCGCGAACCCGCGCCGCCGGCGTCAGGAAGTCGCCGATCAGCACCGCCTCGGTCAGCGCGGGCAGGGGGCGGGCATCCGGCAGGTCGGGCGGCGCCGTGCGATCCGTCACCATCGCCTCGCAGAGGCGGTCCACGATGGAGCGTGAGGCGAGCGGGCTCGTGAGCCCGATATGGCCGACGCGCTCGCCGCCGCGCACCATGAGGTCGGCGAGCGCCAGGCCGAGGACCAGCGCGCGTTCGATCTTCGGGGCCTGGGCGAGCGAAGAGGTGAAAGCCATGGAAGGCGAGCGATCGATCCAGAGCCAGATCGTGTGCGCGGCCTCCCATTCGCGCTCGCGCACATAGTATCGATCGTCGCGCGCCGAGCGCCTCCAGTCGACCCGGTTGGCGGGCTCGCCGAAGCTGAAGCTGCGATATTGCCAGAACGCCTCGCCGGGACCGGCCTGCCGCCGCCCGTGGATGCCGTGGGCGGCGGTGGCGGCGATGCGGCGCGCCTCGATGGCGATGCGCGGCAGACGGCGTGCGAGGTCCAGCGCGTCGGTGGCCTGCCCGGCGCCGGGCCGCCTTTCCACCTCGCCGAGGACGCGGACCTTCGCCATCGCGCCGGCCTCAGCCGATCCGCTCGACGAGCTTGGCGATGAGGCCGCTCACCGTCTCGCCCTCGGCGCGCGCGGCGAAGGTCAGCGCCACGCGGTGCTTGAGCACGGGCTCGGCGAGCGCGGCCACGTCGTCGAGCGACGGCGCGAGCCGGCCCTGCAGCAGCGCGCGGGCGCGCACGGTCAACATCAAGGCCTGGCCGGCGCGCGGGCCGGGCCCCCAGGCGAGGTGGCCGGCGACCGTGGGGTCGCCCTCGCCGGGGCGTGCGGAACGCACCAGGGCAAGGATCGACTCGACCACGCTTTCCCCGACGGGCAGGCGGCGCATCAGGCGCTGGGCCGCCATAAGGTCCTCGGCGGACATGACCGTCTTGGCCTTGGCGACGTTGTCCGACGTCGTCTCCAGCAGGATGCGGCGCTCGGTCGCCGCGTCGGGATAGGTGACGTCGATCTGCATCAGGAAGCGGTCGAGCTGGGCCTCGGGGAGGGGATAGGTGCCCTCCTGCTCGATGGGATTCTGGGTCGCCAGCACGTGGAAGGGCTTGGGCAGGTCGTGGCTCTCGCCGGCCACGGTCACGTGGTATTCCTGCATCGCCTGGAGAAGGGCCGACTGGGTGCGCGGGCTGGCGCGGTTGATTTCGTCGGCCATCAGCAGCTGGCCGAAGATCGGGCCCTTGATGAACCGGAAGGCGCGCCGGCCGGCCGTGCTTTCCTCCAGGACCTCGGAGCCGAGGATGTCTGAGGGCATGAGGTCGGGCGTGAACTGGATGCGCCGCGCCTGCAGCCCCAGAACCGTGCCCAGCGCGTCCACGAGGCGCGTCTTGGCGAGGCCCGGCACGCCGACCACGAGGCCGTGGCCGCCCGCCAGGATGGTCACCAGCGCGTTCTCGACGACCTCGTTCTGGCCGAACACGACCTGCCCGATCGCCTCGCGCGCCTTGCCGATCTGCTCCACCGCCGTTTCGGCGGCCCGCACGATCATGGTGTCGAGGCTGGCGGCATTCGTGTCGGCGCTCATGGCATTCCTTTCCGGGACTTGCGTCCCGCCTTCATACAACCTTGCCGGGCAGCGGCGTCGTGACAACCGTATCCCTTGCAAGGCTCGGGCCGTGCTGCGCTGGCCTCTCTCCCTCACGGGAGTGTCGCCCCGTTTCAGGATGCTCGGCAAGCGTGCTCGCGCGCGCTGCGTCGGCACGCCACACACGATCACGTGCACAACCGGGCTTTCTCAAGGCCGGCACAGGGCGGTCCGCGGCCAATGCGGGCGGGGAACGGCGCGTCTCGTCGCGGATCAATCGGCGCTCGGCAGGCGTCGCATCGTGAACTCGATGCGCCCGTCCTCCAGTTCCCGCCACCACTCGATCTCGGTCATGTAGGCCGCCTTCGGAAAGCGGCTGAAGAATTCCCGCGCCTTTTCGCGTGCCTCCGCCCGGGGAAGGGTGAACGTGTCGCGCAGCCACGCGCCGCCTTCGGCCTTGCGGCCCGCCCGGGTCTCGGCGGCTTTCCGGTGGGCCAGTCGCCGGGCGACGTCGGCAGGGCGTGGCGGCTCGCGGGTCATCAATGAATTTCACATGGAAACACCTGCCGATCGTAGACCGGCCGGCCCGGAAAGGGGAGTCGCATTCGTCGCGCGGTCAGGCCGGGCCGGGCCCCGCCGTCTCCGCGAGCGCTGCGGTGAGAATCGCGCGGCAGGCCTCGTCGTCCGTGGGCATCCCCGCATCGAGCCAAAGCCTCTCGGCGGCCGCGAGCGTCCTGCCAACCTGCGGGCCCGGCTTCACGCCCGCCGCGAGGACCCGCGCGCCGGTGAACGGGAGCGGCGGGAGCGGCTCGGCCAGGGCGGCGGTCACGACCGCGGCCTCGGCCGCTCCCGCCCCGCGGCGGGCAAGAACGATGGAGGCGGCGAGCCGCACCGTCTCGCTCCCATGGCGATGCGCGAGGCGACGCAGGACCTTTGGCACGACGGGCCGGGAATGCAGCGCCTCGATGATGGCCGCCAGCGCCTCGAGGCGCGCCGTCTCGGCATTGGAGAGGCGCAACCGCTCCCTGAGCAGCGTGGCGTCCTCGGTGATCCGCACCGCCAAGGCTGCCAGCAATCCGACCGGCTCGGCTTCGCCGCCGAGCTTCACGCGGGCGAAGGCCCGGGGATCGGGGGCGACGGGCAGGATGCGCCCGAAGAGCCCGGACTCGGCGACCTCCGGCACGACCTCCGCCGCCCGGCGGGCTGCCAACAGCTTCAACAGCTCCGCCCGGATCCGTTCCGACGACAGACGGGCGAGCCCGTCGCGCAGCCGGATGGCGGCCGTCAAGGCGGCCCGGTCGAGCGGTCCCTCGCCATAGGCTGCGTGGAAGCGGAACAGGCGGAGGATGCGCAGGTAGTCTTCCCGGATGCGGGTCTCGGGATCGCCGATGAAGCGGACCCTGCGCGCCGCAAGGTCGGGCAGCCCGTCCACCTCGTCGATCACGCGGCCCTCGCGGTCCGCATAGAGCGCATTCATCGTGAAGTCGCGCCGCCGCGCGTCATGGGCGAAGCTCCGGCCGAAGGTCACCGTGGCGCGGCGTCCGTCGGTGTCGATGTCCTCCCGCAGCGTGGTGACCTCGATCGACGTCCCCTCGACCAGCAGCGTCACCGTGCCGTGTTCGATGCCCGTGGGAAGGGCGCGCAGCCCGGCCTTGCGGGCGCGCTTCATGACCACCCGGGGCAGCGCCGTCGTCGCGATGTCGATGTCCCCTGGCGGCATGCCGATGAGGCTGTTGCGGACGGCGCCTCCCACGAGGCGCGCCTCCTCGCCATCCGCGTCGAGCAGGTCGAAGGCGGTCCGGACCTCCGGCCGCGCCAAAATGCCGCCGGGCGGCATGCGGGCGGGGAGCGGGTGCGCGCTCACTCGAGCTTTCCCGGCACGAAGACGCCATTCTCCATGTGGGCGGGGACATAGGCGCCGTGGCCCCGCGGCGCGAAATACCCCGTCCATACCAGCCAGCCGCTCGCCACGACCAGGCCCGCCACCACCAGCCAGGGCACGCGCCCTTCCCAGTGCACCCACTTCAGCGGCGTCCTCTGGCGCAGGATGAGCCACAGCGCGAAGAGGGCGAAAGGCAGGAGGAAGAGCAGCAACTCCTCCCCGAAGGCGCGCGTCATGGCCCGTAGAGCCTCTCGAACATGTTGCGCAGGATGCCTGCGGTGACGCCCCAGACGTAGTGCTCGCCATAGGGCATCGCATAATAATGCCTGAGCGCTCCTTTCCATTCTCTCGCATGCCGCTGGTGGTTCGCCTCGTCCATCAGGAAGGCGAGGGGCACCTCGAAGACGGCGTCGACCTCCTGGGGGTTGGGCACGAGCGGCACGCCGGGCGTGACGAGGGCGAGGACGGGGAGGATCCTGAAGCCCGTCGAACTGTGGTAGGGCGAGAGGTAGCCGAGCGGGCGGACATGGGCGCGGTCGAGGCCGATCTCCTCCTCCGCCTCCCGCAGGGCGGTCTGGAGCGGCGAGGGGTCGGCCTCGTCCATCTTGCCGCCGGGAAAGGCGATCTGGCCGGAATGGTCGCGCAGGTGGCTCGCCCGACGCGTCAGCAGGACGCCGGCGTCGCCGGGATGGGCGACGACGGGGACGAGCACCGCTGCCGGCCTGAGGAGGTCTTCGGGGGTCGGCGGCAGGGTCGGCGCGAGCTGGTGGTCGCCGTGGGGCGGACGCACGGCGGACGCGAAGGCGTCGGGCGGCACCTCCAGGCTCAGCTTGTCCAGCGCCCGCGCGGCGAGCCCTTCCGGCGAGAAGGGGCTGAAGCGCGGGGGATCGTCCTGCGCAAAGCTCGTCACGCCAGGCCGGCGATCTCCGCCGCCTCCGCCATGGGGAAGAAGGCTCCGCCGGAGGTGACCCCGAAGAGCCTTCTACCCTCGTGCTCGCGCTCCTCGCCGAGCGCCACGAGGTCATAGAAGAGCGACCGGGTCAGGCGCGCCTCGAGCCCCCCGCGCACCAGGAGGTACGGGCGAAGGCCGCCAGTCGCTTCCCGGGCGAAGCGCAGCGGATGTGCGGCGTCGGCCGTGACGATGTCGTCCACATTGGTGCGGAAGGTGAGCCGACGCGTGTCGTCCTCGCCTTCGGCCGCCATCTCGACGGCCAGGAAAGGCGCGTCCTCCACGCGGATGCCGACCCTCTCGACGGGCGTCACCAGCACGAAGCGCTCGGGGTCGCGCCGCAGCACCGACGCGAACAGCTTGACCAGCGCCGGGCGGCCGATCGGCGTTCCCGCATAGAACCATGTGCCGTCTCGCGCGATGCGCATGTCGATCTCGCCGCAATAGGCGGGGTTCCACAGATGCACCGGCGCAGGCCCCCGTCCTCCCGCCTCGCGCGCGGCGGCGAGCAGGGCGTCCAGGGAGGATTGAGGGGCGGCGTCCGCAGGCATGAGCCAAACATAGGCAAGGGAGAGCGGCGTGGCGAGGCTTCGCGCTTCAGGAGGCGCGAGAACCGCCGGCTTCGCCGACGTCTCTGCCCTTGGATAGCAGCGGTTCGCCCGTCACGCCGGTGGGGCGGGCGCGTGCGCGCCAGGATCCCGGCCTCTCGGCCGGCCGCAGCGACGAGGCGGCCTGCCGTCGCGCGGGGCCGGTCAGTGTTCCGGCCGGGCCACGAGCTGCGGCCCGTCCACCGTCAGCAGCACGAGGTCGCCGGATTCGGCGATCTGGAAGCCGCGCACGGCTGCCAGGATCGCGAAGAGCCGGCTTTCCTGCTGCATCAGTGGTTCCGGGCAGGCCATCCGGGTGGCGGCGAGCGGGCCGAAGCTGAGCGTCTCCCCGGTGAGGGTGAAGCGCCCCGTGAAGCGGTTGCAGCCGCTGGAACCGGAGACCTGGCCATCCGCGGTGAAAGCCAGGCTCGCGGGTCGGCCATCGGACGCGACGGGCGTCCCCGCCAGCGAGGCCAAGGTCCAGTCGCGGCCGGCGAGCAGGCTGGCCGGGTCGCCGCCGCAGCCCTCGTAGGGCCTGCCGGCAAGGGTGAGGAACACGGTCTTGGGGTGCGGCATCCCCGTCATGGTATCGCGGCACAGCCTGTCGACCACCTGGACGAAAATCGGCTTGCCCTCGGCCTCTCCCGCATAGCGCAGGGTCCTGTCGTCCAGGCGGTCGGGGACCGGCGCCGGCAGGCTGATCCGTCGTCCGTCCGCCAGCGAGACGGTCAGCGTCTCCTGGGTCAAGGTCAGCACCCAGCCGGGTTCGTTGCCCGAGGCGCGCAGCGCATCCGGAGAAGACGCCAGCGCCGACCCCGCCATTCCGCCCCCAAGCAGCAGCGCGGCCAGGGCCGTCGTCGCGCGGGCCGCCCTCACGGCCAGCGCACCCGCGGCGGCATGCTGGAGAGGATGCTGTCCACGTTGCCGCCCGTCCGCAGGCCGAAAATGGTGCCGCGGTCGTAGAGCAGGTTGAACTCGACGTAGCGCCCGCGGCGGACGAGCTGTTCCTCGCGGTCCTGCGCCGTCCACGGCGTGGCGATGTTGTTGGCGACCACCTGGTCGTAGGCCGCCAGGAAGGCGCGCCCGACATCCTGCGTGAAGGCGAAGTCGGCCGCCCAGTCGCCGCTGTCGTGGTCGTCGTAGAAGATGCCGCCGATGCCGCGCGGCTCGTTGCGGTGCTTCAGGAAGAAATACTCCTCGCACCACGCCTTGTAGCGCTCGTAGGGCGCGACCTTGGCGTGTGCGTCGCAGGCGCGCCGCATCGCGGCGTGGAAGACCTGGCTGTCCGGATGCTCCTGCGTGCGCCGGCGCATCAACACCGGCGTCAGGTCTGCTCCTCCGCCGAACCAGGCGCGGGTCGTGACCACGAAGCGCGTGTTCATGTGCACGGTAGGCACGAAGGGGTTCCAGGGATGCGCGATGAGCGAGATCCCGGAGGCCCAGAAGCGGGGATCCTGCGCCGCGCCGGGGATCTGGCCCCGGAATTCCGGCGCGAATTCGCCATGCACGGTGGAGATGTGCACGCCGACCTTCTCGAAGACGCGGCCCGCCATGAGGCTCATCTCGCCGCCTCCGCCCGGTCCGCCGGCGTTCTCTGTCCGCTGCCAGGGGGTGCGGACGAAGCGCCCGGGGCCGCCGGCCTCGGGGTCGAAGGGGCCGGTCGCCTCCTGCTCGATCGCCTCGAACCGGCCGCAGATCCGGTCGCGCAGGCTGCGAAACCAGGCGGCCGCCTGCTCCTTGCGCCCGTCGAGTACGTCGGGGGCGGGCAGGGGCGAGGGATCGGAATAGGGCGAATGCGGCGAACGGGACACGACGGGCTTCCTCCGGGGGCTCTTGTCAGGTCTGGACGGGAGGGAAACCCCCGGTCTGGCGCAGCGCCTCCCCCAGGATCATCGCGGCCGCCACCGCGATGTTGAGCGAGCGCAGCGCTGGCAGCAAGGGTATGACGATGCGGGCGTCCGCCGCCGCGTGAACCTCGTCCGGCGCGCCGGCCGATTCGCGGCCGAGCAGGATCGTGTCGCGGGCGGAGAAGGGGAACGCGGTGTAGGGGACCTCGCCGCGCGTCGTGGCAAGCACGAGCCTGCGGCCCCGGGCGCGACGGTCGTCCTCGAAGGCGGTCCAGGAGACATGGCGGGTGAGCCTGACCCGGTCGAGATAGTCCATCCCCGCCCGCCGGAAGGCGCGGTCGGAGACCGGGAAGCCTGCAGGCTCGATGATCTCGGCTGGCACGCCGAGGCAGGCGGCGAGGCGCAGGATGGTGCCGGTGTTCTGCGGAATGTCCGGCTGGAAGAGGGCGATGCTCGGCGTCACGGCGGCTGGCGGCGGCTTCTCGGGAGACAGGCATCCGGCTGTGCCATGGCCGCGGCCGCGCGGCAATCCTGCCACCGAGGCTTCAAATCGGCCCCGCTTCAGCCCTCCGGACTATGGACAAGCCGGGGCGCGCGTGCGAAATCACCGCCGCGCGGCGACGCCCGGTCGCATTGCGGCGGCTATGCATTGGCGGCATATGACCGGGCAGAGCCAGACCCACCGTTGATCCGTCCGCGGCCCTTCCTGCCGCCGGGCGCAGGTTCGAGGACAAGAGACGTGGCGACGACGACGGTCGATTCCAAGCCCGCCGACTACACGAGGCGGGATTTTCTCTTCATCGCAACGGGCGCCGTCGGCGCCGTGGGTCTTGCAGCCACGCTGTGGCCCTTTATCGACCAGATGGCGCCCGACGCGGCGACCGTCGCCGCGGGCGCGCCGGTCGATTTCGACCTCGCACCGATCGCGGAAGGGCAGATCGTCAAGCTCTTCTGGCGCGGCAAGCTGATCTTCGTGCGCCACCGCACGGCGCAGGAGATCAAGGAAGCCGAGGACGTGAACCTCGCCACGCTGCCAGACCCGCAGGCCGACAGCGCCCGCGTCCAGCCCGGCAAGGCCCAGTGGCTGGTAGTCTACGGCAATTGCACGCATCTCGGCTGCGTGCCGCTGGGCCACGAGGGCCCCTATCATGGCTGGCAGTGCCCCTGCCACGGTTCGATCTTCGACACGTCCGGCCGCATCCGCCAGGGCCCGGCCCCGACGAACCTGCCCATTCCGCCCTACAAGTTCGCGGGCGACACCAAGATCACCATCGGCTGAGCCGCCATTCGCCGGACCCCCGGTCCGGGCCATTCGTCGCAGGACACCTCGCCATGAGCGGACATTCCACCTACGTGCCGAAGAGCGCTGTCGGGAAGTGGTTCGAGAGCCGCCTTCCCCTCATCGGTCTCATCCACTCCTCGTTCGTCGCGTTCCCCAACCCGCGGAACCTGAACTACTGGTGGACCTTCGGCGGCATCCTGGCCTTCATGCTGGTGGCCCAGATCGTGACGGGCGTCGTGCTGGCCATGCACTACACGCCTCACGTCGACTTCGCCTTCAACTCCGTCGAGCACATCATGCGCGACGTGAACTACGGCTGGATGATCCGCTATCTGCACGCCAACGGCGCGTCGATGTTCTTCATCGCCGTCTATGTCCACATCTTCCGTGGCTTCTACTACGGCTCCTACAAGGCCCCGCGCGAGGTGCTGTGGATCCTCGGCGTCGTGATCTTCCTCCTCATGATGGCCACCGCCTTCATGGGCTACGTGCTCCCCTGGGGCCAGATGAGCTTCTGGGGCGCGACAGTGATCACGAACCTCTTCTCGGCCATCCCCTGGGTGGGCGAGACGATCGTGACGTTCCTGTGGGGCGGCTATTCCGTCGCGAACCCGACGCTGAACCGCTTCTTCTCGCTGCACTACCTGCTGCCGTTCATGATCGCGGGCGTCGTGATCCTGCACATCTGGGCGTTGCACGTGCCGGGCTCCAACAACCCCGCGGGCGTGGAGAAGAAGACCGAGAAGGACACGCTGCCCTTCCACCCCTACTTCACGGTGAAGGACGCGTTCGCCCTCGTCTGCTTCATCATGATGTTCGTGTGGTTCGCCTTCTACATCCCGAACTATCTCGGCCACGCCGACAACTATATCGAGGCAAACCCGGCCGTCACGCCCGCGCACATCGTGCCCGAATGGTACTTCCTGCCGTTCTACGCGATCCTGCGCGCCATTCCGAACAAGCTGCTCGGCGTCATCGCGATGTTCGGCTCGATCGCGATCCTGGCCTTCCTGCCCTGGCTCGACACGTCGAAGGTCAAGTCGGCCGCCTATCGGCCGATCTACCGGCAGTTCTTCTGGATCTTCGCCATCGTCTGCGTGCTGCTCGGCTGGCTCGGCGCCAAGCCTCCGGAGGGGGGCTACGTGCTCGCGGCGCGGATCTGCACCGCCTACTACTTCGCGCACTTCCTGATCATCCTGCCGCTGCTCGGCCTCTTCGAGACGCCGCGCCGCATCCCGGGCTCGATCGCGGAAGCCGTGCTCGGCAAGGGCGGTGGCTCGGCCAGCGCCATGGCCGCCGGGGCAGCCGCCTCGCCGAACACCAAGGGCTGAGCGGAGCCTGGGGGACATGACCATGACCACTTTCCACCTGCCGCGCCTGGCGCGCCGGCTGCCCCTCCTGGCCGGCCTGCTCGCGGGCGTGCTGGCCCTCGGGACCGCCGCTCCGCAAGCCTCCGCCGCCGAGGCCGTCGTTCCGCCCCGCAACAGCTGGAGCTTCGCCGGCCCCTTCGGGCACTACGACGCCACGCAGCTGCAGCGCGGCTTCAAGGTGTTCCGCGAGGTCTGCGCGAACTGCCACTCGGCCAACCTGCTGGCCTTCCGCAACCTGTCGGAGGAGGGCGGACCGCAGTTCAGCGAGGCGCAGGTCACCGCGCTTGCCAAGGAATACAAGGTCAAGGACGGCCCGAACGACAGCGGCGACATGTTCGAGCGGCCGGGCCGGCCGGCCGACCGCTGGCCCGCGCCGTTCCCGAACAAGCAGGCCGCCGCGGCCGCCAATGGCGGCGCCGCCCCGCCCGACTTCTCGGTCCTGGCCAAGGCCCGCACCTATGAGCGCGGCTTCCCCTGGTTCCTGTTCGACATCGTGCTGCAGTTCCAGGAGCAGGGACCGGACTACATCACGGCGCTGCTGCAGGGCTACAAGGAGCCCGAGCACGGCGTGGAGGTTCCGGACGGCAAGTACTACAACGAGTACTTCCCCGGCCACATCATCTCCATGCCGCCTCCGCTGAATGACGGCCAGATCGAGTATCCGAAGGACGCCAGCGGCAAGCCCCAGGCGCCGGAGACCGTTGCGCAATATGCCAAGGACGTCACGGCCTTCATGATGTGGGTGGCCGAGCCGCACCTGGAGGCCCGCAAGGAGCTGGCCTTCAAGATCCTGGCCTTCCTCCTGGTCTTCGCCGGCCTGCTCTACTTCACCAAGAAGAAGATCTGGTCGACGGTGGAAGGCCACGCCTGAGCCGAGAGGTCAGCCTGCCGACGTGATCGAGGGCCCCGGGAGACCGGGGCCTTTTTCATGCCGGGCGGGGGCGGGTGCGTCGCTGCGAGGAGCGGCGCGACGAAGCTGTTCCTGCGAAGCCCGGCCAAGGGCGGCTGGTTTGCTTGGCTTCGCACGCAATGACGGAGATGGCTTTGAGGGTGACGCGTGCCCGGCGGCCCTTGCCTGCCGCGTCCGCGCCGCTACGCTCGCCGGGCGAGAAGGAGACAACCATGACCAAGGCCATCCTGGGCGTCATCGGCGGATCGGGCATCTATGACCTTCCCGGACTCGAGGACGTCCGCGAGCGCCGCGTCGAGAGTCCGTTCGGCGAGCCCTCCGACGTGCTGCGGTTCGGACGTGTGGGCTCCACCGAGGTCGTGTTCCTGCCGCGGCACGGGCGCGGGCACCGCATCCCGCCCTCCGAGATCAACGCCCGCGCCAATATCGACGCGCTGAAGCGCTGCGGGGTGACGGACATCGTCTCGCTCTCCGCGTGCGGCTCGTTCAAGCCCGACCTGCCGCCCGGGCTCTTCGTCCTCGTCGACCAGTTCGTCGACCGCACCCATGGCCGCCCCTCGAGCTTCTTCGGCACGGGGTGCGTGGCCCATGTCTCGATGGCCCATCCCGTCGGTCCGCGCCTTGCGGGGAGGCTCGCCGCGGCCGCCGACGCCGAGGGCATCGCCGTGCGCCGCGGCGGAACCTACGTCTGCATGGAGGGCCCGCAATTCTCGAGCTACGCGGAATCCATGACCTACCGGCAGCTCGGCTACGACGTGATCGGCATGACGGCGATGCCGGAAGCCAAGCTCGCGCGCGAGGCGGAGATCACCTACGCGACCCTTGCCATGGTCACGGATTTCGATTGCTGGCACCCCGAGCACGACCACGTCGACGTGGCCTCGGTGATCGCCGTCATGCACGCCAACATCGAGAAGGCCCGCCGCATCGTCGCGCGCGTCGCCCGGGAGTTCCCGGCGGAGCGCGAGGATTGCCCCGTCGGGTCCCACCGGGCCCTCAACAACGCCATCATGACCGCCCCCGCCTTCCGCGACCCCGCCGTGCTCGCCAAGCTCGACGCCGTGGCGGGGCGGGTGCTGAAGGGTTAGGCGTCCGGAGCCGTCCGTCATTGCGAACCCGAGGCGAAGCGTTCCAGTCTTCTGCCGGGCGTTCTGCGGATCGCTTCGTCGCCGTGCACCTCGCGATGCCGTTTCAGACCGATCGAAAGCGATTCTAGACCGGCACGCGCACCGTCGCCCTGAGGCCCCCCATCGGGCTCTGGCCCAGCGTCACGTCGCCGCCATGGGAGCGGGCGATGTCGCGGGCGATGGCGAGGCCGAGGCCGGTGCCGCCCTCGTCGACGTTGCGCGCCTCGTCGAGGCGCACGAAAGGCTTGAAGACCTCCTCGCGCTGCTCCTCGGGGATGCCCGGCCCGTCGTCGTCGATGGTGACGGTCAGCCAGCGCGGATCGTGCGTCGCGGCGATGGCGATGCGGTCGCCGTGGCGGACGGCATTGTTGACGAGGTTGGACAGGCAGCGCTTGAAGGCGGCGGGCCGCAGCGTGGCGACGGGGTCGCCGCTGACGATCACTTCCGTGGCGTGGCCGGCCCGCTCGCAATCCGCCTTCAGCTCCTCCAGCATCTGTCCCATGTCGGTGGGCGCCGAGGCCTCGCCGGCGTCGCCGCGCGCGAAGGCGAGATAGGCCTCCAGCATGCGGCTCATCTCGTCGACGTCCTTCTTCAGGGGCTCGATCTCGGGATTGGACTCCTCGTCCATCAGCGCCAGCGAAAGCTTGAAGCGGGTCAAGATGGTGCGCAGGTCGTGGCTCACGCCGTTGAGCATGGCGGTGCGCTGCTCGAAGGCGCGCTCGATGCGCCGGCGCATCTCGATGAAGGCGTGGCCGGCCTGGCGGACCTCGCGCGCCCCGCGCGGGCGGAACTCGATCTCGCGGCCCTTGCCGAAGCTCTCCGCCGCCTCCGCCAGCCGCAGGATGGGACGGATCTGGTTGCGCAGGAAGAGCACGGCGATCCCGAGCAGCACGAAGGACGTGCCCACCATCCACATCAGGAAGATGTGCGAGTTGGAGGCATAGGCCTGCGAGCGCCGGGTGAGGACGCGCAGGATGCCGTTGTCGAGTTGCACCCGGATCTCGACGATGTTCGACTTCCCCACCGTGTCGATCCAGAAGGGCCGGCCGATCTGCTTGCGGATCTCGCGCGAGAGCGTGCTGTCGAGGATGGAGAAGAAGGGCTTGGGCCCCGGCGGGGGGAGGGCGCCGGCCGGCAGCATCTCCACGTCCAGGCCGAGCCGGTCGCCGGCGATGCGCGTCAGCGTCTCGTAGTCCTCGTCCTGAGGGTAGCTCTGGGCGATGTCGATGAGGGCCGCGATGTCCTGCGTCACCGCCGCCGAGAGCCGGCGCGTCACCGTCTGCCAGTGCCGCTCCATGAAGGCATAGGCGATGACCGACTGCAGGATGATCATCGGCGCGATGATGATGATCAGCGCGCGGGCGAAGAGCCCCTTCGGCATGCGGCTGCCGAGCCAGCGCGCCGCGCGGTCATAGGCCTGGGCGGGACGGCGCCAGAGCGTCGGGCGATCCATCGCCCGGGGCGCGGGCGCTGCCCCTTCCGCGCTCAATCGACGAAGAGCCTGTAGCCGATCCCCCGCACTGTCTGCAGGTGGACGGGGTTGGCGGGGTCGGCCTCGATCTTGCGGCGCAGCCGGTTGATCTGCACGTCGATCGTGCGCTCGTTGGAGAGCTCCACGGAGCCCGCCAGCGCATCCCGCGGCACGGTCTCCCCGGGCTTCGAGGCGAGCACGGTCAGCATGTCACGCTCCCGATCGGTGATGCGCACGATCTCCTCCCCGCAGCGCAGCTCGCCGCGGTCGAAGCGATAGACATAGGGGCCGAACCGGACGAATTCGGGGCCGCTCGTCGTCGGCGGCGGGGCGGAGGCGGTGCGCCGCAAAATGTTGTTGAGCCGCAGCACGAGCTCGCGCGGCTCGAACGGCTTCATCACGTAGTCGTCCGCGCCGATCTCGAGGCCTCGCACGCGGTCATTCGCCTCGGCGCGGGCCGTCAGCATGATGATCGGCACCATGGAGGTCTCGCGGATCCAGGCGGCGAGCGAGAAGCCGTTTTCGCCGGGCATCATCACGTCCAGCACGAAACCGTCGAAGATCATGGTCGCGATGCGCGCCCGGGCCTCCGCCCCGTCCCTGGCTGTCGAGACGCGGTAGCCATTGTCGGAGAGGAAGCGGGACAGCAGGTCGCGCAGGCGGCTGTCGTCGTCGACGACGAGGATGTGGGGCGCGTCGTCGGCGGGAACGGACCGGGGCTTGGGGCTCATGGATGGTCGCTCGGAGACACCAGGGCGGCGAGGTCGCCGGGCCGCCCGCCCGGCTCGATCATGGCCTCGAGGAACCGCCGCGCGCCCTCGCCCGCCCCCGCACCGCTCTCGTCAAGGGCGCGCGCGATGCGCCTGGTCTGCAGGGTGGCGAGCTCCAGCGCGAGCTTCTGGCCGGCCGGCGTGGGAAAGAGCAGCCGCTGGCGCCGGTCCGACTGTCCCGCCCGCTGCTCCACATAGCCCTGTTCCAGGAGCTCCTTGAGCACGCGGTTGAGGCTTTGCTTGGTGATCTTGAGGATGTCGAGCAGCGCTGCGATCGTGAGGCCGGGATTGCGGTTCACGAAGTGCAGCACCCGGTGATGGGCGCGGCCGAAGCCGTAGCGCTCGAGGATCCGGTCGGGATCGCCCACGAAGTCGCGATAGGCGAAGAAGAGGAGTTCGATCAGGTCGTAGAGCGGCTGGCCGCCGGCTGCGGAGGCGTCCGCGTTCTCCACCGGCTGCTTCTTGCGCTCGAGTGCCGTCTGCATGGACAGGGTCGGCTCCGGTTATGTCAGCAAGGTTGACATATTTCAGCTTGATTGTTACTCGTCAAGGCCTCGCGGCGAAAGGAAAGTACCGCGACCCGCCGAGGATGCTGTCCGAGACGGGTCATTCGGCCGACCGGCAGGCCTCGATGCCGGCCAAAGCAACACAGAACGTGCCAGGGAGTCACGGACATGTCCGTCCTACCATTCGATCAGCGTGACGGCTTCATCTGGTTCAACGGCAAGCTCCTGCCGTGGAAGGACGCGAAGCTCCACGTACTCTCCCATGGCCTGCATTACGGCTCCTGCGTGTTCGAGGGTGAGCGCGCCTATGGGGGGCGCATCTTCAAGTCCACCGAGCACTCCGAGCGGTTCCACAAGTCCGCGAGCATCCTCGATTTCGCGATTCCCTACACGGTCGCGGAACTCGACGCCGCGAAGGACCTCGTCGTCGCCAAGAACGGCTTCAAGAACTGCTACGTCCGGCCCGTGGCCTGGCGCGGCAGCGAGATGATGGCCGTGGCCGCCCAGAACTCGACCATCAACGTGGCGATCGCGACGTGGGACTGGCCGTCCATGTTCGACGTCGAGCAGAAAATGAAGGGCATCCGCCTCGACATCGCGGAGTATCGCCGTCCCGATCCGCAGACTGCCCCCTGCCATTCCAAGGCGGCGGGCCTCTACATGATCTGCACGATCTCCAAGCACCGCGCGGAGAAGAAGGGCTATGCCGACGCACTGATGCTCGACTGGCAGGGCCGCGTGGCCGAGTGCACGGGCGCCAACGTCTTCTTCGTCAAGGACGGCGCGCTGCACACCCCCATCGCCGACTGCTTCCTCGACGGCATTACCCGCCGCACGGTGATCGAGATCGCCAAGCGGCGCGGCATCGAGGTGATCGAGCGCCGCATCATGCCGGACGAGCTCTCCGCCTTCTCCGAGTGCTTCATCTGCGGCACGGGCGCGGAAGTGACGCCGGTGTCGGAGGCGGGGCCCTATCGGTTCACGCCCGCCGCCATCTCCCGCCAGATGGTCGAGGATTACGCGTCCGAGGTCACGCCGAAGGCCCACGCGGCCTGAGAGGCGACCGGTGTCAACGACGACCGACGGCGCCCTCCGGGGCGCCGTTTCGTTTGGAGAGGGCCATGAGCGCCCGGCCGAGGATGACAGGCCCCGCGACCGGACCCGTTCCCCGTCAGTGCGGCTTCGTGGCCTCGAAGGCGGGCACCTTGGCCGCGAAGTCGTCCAGCCACGCGACCAGCTTCGGATGGTCCTGACGCCAGGCCCCGCCGAAGCGCAGGTCAAGGTAGCCCAGCGCGCAGGCCGTGGCGATCGCGCCGATATGGGGCGCGCCTGACCAGACCGGGGGCGAAGCCTCCAGCGCGGCGAGAGCGCGCTCCACCTTCTTCGCCTGGTGCTCGGTCCACTTGGCCTCGTGCCGGTCGGCCGCGCGAAAGCGCCCCTCGTAGACCTGCAGAAGGGCGGCGTCGAGCAAGCCGTCGGCGAGCGCCTGCTGCACGAGGAGGGAGAAGCGGTCCTGCGTCGCCGGGAACAGGACGCCGGGGGCCAGATGGTCGAGATAGTCGACGATGACCCGGGAATCGTAGAGCGTCCGCCCGTCCGCGAGGATGAGGGCCGGGATCTTGCCCAGCGGGTTCTGCTGCCGGATGGGATCTTCCGGATTCATCGTGTCGGTCGGCGCGACCTCGATGCTGTCCAGAAGCCCGAGCACGGAAGCGGCGATCTTCACCTTGCGCCCGAAGGGCGAGGCGGGAGATGAACGCAGGATCATCGGGGAAGCCTCACAACGGAAAGAGTGCAGCCGCAGCGGGACGGCCGAGCACAGCTATCAGGCTTTCCTGGAGGCTCAAACGATCTGTTGTCGTGCGATCGCCTGACGCCTGTACGACGGGGGCGGTCGCCCTCCGCCCCCACGGCAGGGCAGGTCAGTCGCCGAGCAGGACCAGGTTCACGGCCTTCGGGCCCTTCCCCTTCTTGTCGGGCTCCACCTCGAAGGTCACCTTCTGGCCCTGGTCGAGCGTCTGGAGACCCGCGCGGGAGACAGCCGTGACATGCACGAAGATGTCGCGCCCGCCATCATCCGGCTTGATGAAGCCGTAGCCCTTCTCTGTGTTGAAGAACTTCACCACACCCTGCTGAGACATTCCCGCCGCTCCCCCGGGCCAACGGCCCGCCACCGAGACCTGGTGCCGCGGCCGGAGTGGAGCTGTTCACTTCAGCAGAGCGGCACGCCTCCGTCTGCTCCCCCACGGTTCAGACAAGGCAGGGCTGCCCCTGATGCAGAGGCAGCTCCAAACCGTATTGTCCGGAATTTTGCGAGTTATGCAACAGGAAAACCTTCTGTCGTGGGAATAAAAAGCATTAGTCAACACTCCGTGCGTCATCCGGCCGATCCGGAGGCGTCTCGCAGCGCCATGACGCGCGCCCGTCCTGCACGAGGACGCGGCCGAGCTCGGGCAGCAGCAGGCGGAGATCCGCGTCGAGCGTCCAGGGCGGGTTCACGATGAGAAGGCCGCTGCCGCGCAGGCGGGATTCCGGGCCTGGCGGGCGCACGGCGAGTTCGACGCGCAGCCGCTTGGCGACGCCTGCCCCGGTCAGCAGCCGCTCGAGGGCATCGCCGTCGGCATCCTGCTTCACGGGATACCAGAGCATGTAGATCCCGGTCGGCCATTTCCGCCAGGCTGCGGCGACGGCGCGGCCCATCCGCTCGAACTCACCCGGCTCCTCGAAGGGAGGGTCGACCAGCACGAGGCCCCGCTTCTCGACGGGAGGCACATAGGCCCTGAGCGCCGTCCAGCCATCCAGCGCGATGGCCTTGGCCCGGCGGTCTCGTCCCAGCGCTTCGGAGAGGAGGGCGAAATCCTCCGGATGCTTCTCGACGGCCACCAGCCGGTCCTGCCGCCGGATCATGCGCCGCACGATCTCGGGCGAGCCCGGATAGGCGCCCGGCCCGGCCTCGGCCCGCACGGCCTGCACGACGTCGAGATAGGGCGCCAGTCTCTCGGCCGCACCGGCAGAGAACGAGGCCTCGCCGAGCCGGCCGATCCCGTCGCGCCATTCCCCCGTGCGGTTCGCCTGGTCGCCGCCGAGGTCGTAGAGCCCGATGCCCGCATGCGTGTCGATGACGCGATAGGCGCTGTCCTTGCGGTTCAGGTGCCGGAGGACGAGGGCGAGCACGGCGTGCTTGAGCACGTCGGCGAAGTTCCCGGCATGGAACGCGTGGCGATAATTCATGGCCGCCATGAGCGACGCGGCCCGCGTCCTGTCAACCGCACCGCTTCCCCTCGCACGCTACGCCGGTATGATCGGGCCGCCAGCCGGAGACTGCCCGTGTCCTTCGACCTCAAGTCCTCCATCCGTTCGATCCCCGGCTATCCCAAGCCCGGCATCGTGTTCCGCGACATCACCACGCTGCTGGGCGACGCCCGCGCCTTCCGCCGTTCGGTGGACGAGCTGGTCCAGCCCTATGCCGGCACCAAGGTGGACAAGGTGGCGGGAATCGAGGCTCGGGGCTTCATCCTGGGCGGAGCCGTGGCGCACCAGCTCTCCGCTGGCTTCGTGCCGATCCGCAAGAAGGGCAAGCTGCCCCACAAGGCCGTCTCGATCGCCTATTCGCTCGAATACGGCCTCGACGAGATGGAGATGCACGAGGACGCCGTGGCGAAGGGCGAGCGGGTGATCCTGGTCGACGACCTGATCGCGACCGGGGGCACGGCCGAGGCGGCGGTCAGGCTGCTGCGGCAGATGGGCGCCGATATCGTCGCCGCCGTCTTCGTCATCGACCTGCCGGAGCTCGGCGGCGCCGACCGGCTGCGCGCCCTCGGCGTGACCGTGCGCACGCTCATCGCCTTCGAAGGGCACTGAACCCAGCCGACTGGACCGCGGACCGTCGAGGCCGCCACAGGGAGACGCACGTGATCGAGGATCTCAAGGGCAAGGTCGTTCTGGTCACCGGGGCCAGCACGGGGATCGGCGCCGCAGCCGCGGAGGCGTTCGCGGCCCACGGGAGCCGGGTGATGGTGCACTACAACGCGAGCCGCACGGAGGCGGAAGCGGTCGTTCAGCGGATCGCCGCCAAGGGCGGCGAGGCGGCGCTCGTGCAAGGCGACGTGATGGACCGCAGCCAGCCTGCGGCCATCCTCGCCGCGACCGTCGCGCATTTCGGCGGGCTCGACATCCTCGTCAACAATGCGGGCGGCATGCTGGGCCGCAAGTCCCTGGGCGAGATGACGGACGACCACTACGACAAGGTGATGGAGCTCAATGCGTGGTCCGTCCTCGCCTTCATGCGCGAGGCTCAGCCGATCCTGAAGGCCCGGGGCGGTGGCTCCATCATCAACGTCACCTCCATCGCGGCCCGCAATGGCGGCGGCAACGGCGCCGAGCTCTACGCGGCCTCGAAGGGCTTCGTCTCGACGCTGACCCGCGGGCTGTCCAAGGCCATGTGGAACCAGGACAAGATCCGCGTGAACGCCGTGGCGCCGGGCAGCATCCTCACTCCGTTCCACGAACGCTATTCGAACGACGCGCAGCGCGAGGGCATGCGCCAGACCATCCCCATGGGCCGCCTCGGCACTGCGGAAGACTGCGCCGGCGCCTTCCTCTTCCTCGCGTCGGACCAGCTCTCCGGCTACATGATCGGCCAGGTCATCGAGGTGAATGGCGGGCAGCTGATGCCGT
Source organism: Alsobacter sp. (assembly GCA_046349155.1). Taxonomy (GTDB): domain Bacteria; phylum Pseudomonadota; class Alphaproteobacteria; order Rhizobiales; family Beijerinckiaceae; genus Alsobacter. Next base: position 634,330 of record JAXMCW010000001.1, read on the forward strand.
GAGGGCCGCGACGCCAGTCATCGCGAGCCGGAGACGAAGCACGCCAGTCCGGCCTGGGCCTGAATCGCCTCGTCGCCGCGCTCCTTGCTACGACGGCCTGGTCCTCACCCCGCCTTCCCGTCGTCGCGGGTCTGCCAGAAGGCGGTGCTGGTGAAGGCGAAGACGCGCTCACCCTTCTGGTTCGCGCCGGTGTTCAAATGGGTCACGAGGCCCCAGCCTGGGCGCGAGGCCGAGGACCGCTTCTCCACGAGCGTGGAGTCGAAGCTGATCGTGTCTCCTGCGAACACCGGCAGGATCCAGCGCATGTCCTTGAAACCCGGCGAGGGCCCCATCCTGGCGACTGGCAGCCCCTCGGCCTGGCGCACGGCGGCCTTGCGCAGGCGGGTCTGCACCATCAGGCGCATCCAGACCCCCGCGGTGTGCCAGCCCGACGCGCATAGCCCGCCGAACGGCGACGCCTCGGCCGCGGCCTCGTCGAGGTGGAACGGCTGCGGATCATAGGCCGAGGCGAAGGCCTTGATCTCCTCCGCGGTGAAGAGGTGGGAGCCCAGGTCCTCCCGCTCGCCGATCACGAGATCCTCGAAGAAGACGCTCATGCCGCAACCTCCGGCCGCGGCGGACGGCGCGCGAACATGATGCTGTTGGTTTGCTCCATCACGGGGGCGCCGGAGGCGTCCAGCACCTCGAACCTGAAACGCACGAAGCCGCGGTCCGGCCGCGACTGGGACGCCTTGGTCGAGAGCACCGTGTGGCGGGCGCTGAGCACGTCGCCGGCCCGCACCGGGCGCAGCCATCTCACCTCGTCGATGCCGGGCGCGCCGATGCCGGCGCTGTCGGCGAGCATGCCGTCGGCGATCATGCGCATCAGCATGGCGCAGACATGCCAGCCGGACGCGCCGAGCCCGCCCAGGATGGAAGCTGCGCCCGCGGCCTCGTCGAGATGCATGGGCTGGGGATCGTACTGGCTGGCGAAGGAGACGATCTCCTCGCGCGTCACGGGATAGGAGCCGTAGGTCTCCGTCTGTCCCGCCTGGAAGTCCTCGAAGTATCTGCGAGGCATCGCGTCGTGCCCTCGGTTCTGGCAGTGGGCAGTAAGGCAGTAGGTCATAGGGAAAGGACTGTGCGGGTCCAAGAGGGCTGGCCCTTCGTCACCAAGCCTTCCTGCCCACCGCCTCATCCCTGCGGCCTACTGCCAATTCCCCTCAATTCGCAAAGCGGAAATGCAGGCAGTCGCCGTCCTGCACCACGTAGTCCTTGCCTTCGAGCCGGAACTTGCCAGCCTCGCGCGCGCCGCTTTCGCCCTTGAAGGCGACATAGTCGGGATAGGCGATAGTCTCGGCGCGGATGAAGCCCTTTTCGAAGTCGGTATGGATGACGCCGGCCGCGGCGGGCGCCTTCGTGCCCCTGGTGATGGTCCAGGCTCGCGCCTCCTTGGGACCCACGGTGAAGTATGTCACGAGGTGCAGGAGGTCGTAGCCGGCGCGGATCACGCGGTTCAACCCGGGCTCGTCGAGGCCGACGGCTTCCAGGTATTCCTTCTGCTCGTCCGGCGCGAGGACGGCGATCTCGCTCTCGATCTTGGCGGAGACGACCACGGCTACGGCCCCCTCCTCCTTCGCGCGCTGGAAGACCCTGGCGGAGAAGCCGTTGCCGTCATGGGCGGCGGCCTCCTCCACATTGCAGACATAGAGCACGGGCTTGGCCGTAAGCAGGTTGAGCTGCTGGAAGGCGCGCTCCTCCTCCGCGCGTCGCTCGACCAGCCGGGCCGGCTTGCCATCCTGCAGGAGCTTGAGGCAGCGCTGCACCAGGTCGAGCGACTCCTTGGCCTCCTTGTCGCCGCCGCGCGCCTTCTTCTCCAGCGCGACCACGCGCTTCTCGAGGCTCTCGAGGTCGGCGAGCATCAGCTCGGTCTCGATGGTCTCGATGTCGGCGATAGGGTCGACCTTGCCCTCGACATGCGTGATGTCGCCGTCCTCGAAGCAGCGCACGACATGGGCGATGGCGTCGACCTCTCGGATATTCGCAAGGAACTGGTTGCCCAGGCCCTCTCCCTTCGAGGCGCCGCGCACGATGCCGGCGATGTCGACGAAGGTGATGCGGGTCGGGATGATCTGGCCCGAGCCGGCGATCTCCGCCAGCGTGTCGAGGCGGGGGTCCGGCACCGCCACGTCGCCCACATTCGGCTCGATGGTGCAGAAGGGATAATTGGCCGCCTGCGCCGCCGCCGTCTGCGTCAGCGCGTTGAAGAGGGTCGACTTGCCGACGTTCGGCAGGCCGACGATTCCGCATTTGAAGCCCATCAGAGGTCCGGTCCGGTCAAGTGATCGTGCGCTTTGTGCTCAGGAATGCGCCGGGATGCAAGCACGCATCGGCGCGGGCGGCGTCGCGAGGAGGCGAGGGGAGGGCCCGCAGCCGGCTAGTCCCGCTCCTTCACCCCCTTCACCTCGGTCCATCCCCGGCCTTCCATGCCCAGGTGGACCTTGCTCTGGAACGCGGCGTCGTCTCCCTTGGCCAGCAGGGGTGCGTGATCGGAGACGGCCTGGCAGAGGTCGTCCACCCAGTCGCGCTCGCCCTTGCCGAAGTCGCTGAGCACGTAGGCATGGACGAGGTCCTTGTGGCCGGGATGACCGATGCCCAGCCGCACGCGCCTGTATTCGTTGCCGCAGAGCGAGGTGATCGAGCGCAGGCCGTTATGGCCGGCATTGCCGCCGCCGAGCTTCACCCGCAGCTTGGCGGGCGCGAGATCGAGCTCGTCGTGGAAGACGACCACGTCGGCGAGCGGGATCTTGAAGAAGCGCATCGCCTCGCCGACCGCGCGGCCGGATTCGTTCATGTAGGTCTCTGGCTTCAGCAGCACGACGCGCTCGCCGCCGATGGTGGCCTCGGTCGCCTCGCCCTGGAACCGGCGGCGCCAGGGGCCGGCCCTGTGGTCGCGCGCGATACGGTCGACGGCCATGAAGCCGATATTGTGCCGGTTTCCCTGATAGCGGGAACCGGGATTGCCGAGGCCTGCAAAGAGCAGCATGGCGGGGGTCCTCGCGTCCTGTGCCGGGCTCCCGGGGAGGCCCATAGGAAAAAGGCCCCGCGGCGACGCCGCAGGGCCCTGCGTTCGAAAGGACGCCGCATCCGGCCGAAGCGCCGGACGCGCGTGCCCTACTTCTTGGCCGGAGCGGCGGCGGCGGCCGGCGCAGCCTCGGCGGCCGCGGCGGCGGGCTCTTCCTTGAGGCCCGACGGCGCGACGAGCGTCGCGACGGTGAAGTCGCTGGCATCGACCGGGCGCACGTTGGCGGGCAGCTTCACCGCGGAGATGTGGATCGACTGGCCAATGTCGGATCCCGCGAGGTCGATCGTGATCGCCTCCGGGATGTCGTTGGCCGGCACCAGCAGTTCCACGGAGTGCAGCACGACGTTGAGCGTCCCGCCGCGCTTGAGGCCGGGCGAGGTCTCGTGGTTGACGAAGTGCACGGGCACCTCGACGCGCAGAAGCTGGCCCTCGCGCAGGCGCAGGAAGTCCACGTGAAGCGGCGTGTCCTTGACGGGATCGAGCTGGTAGTCGCGCGGGATGACGCGCGTCTTGGCTCCGTCGACGTCGATCTCGAACTGGGTCGTCAGGAAGTGCCCCGCGAAGATGAGCTGGGTGGCTTCCTTGCCGTCGAGAGAAATGGAGACGGGCGGCTCGCCGCCGCCATAGATCACGGCCGGGATACGGCCATCGCGACGCACGGAGCGAGCGGCCCCCTTGCCGCCCTGCTGGCGCGCCGCAGCCTTCAGCTGCTTCACGTTGGTGGACATGTCTGATCCTCTTGAAATCGAAAAAGCCGCCCATCCGAGCGGCCCGCTGCGCCCGTGCCTCCAAGGGTGTCTGCCGGGCGCGCGGGGGCTATAGCGGAAAACGCCGGCCGACGCAAACCTCGGCCATGCGGGACGACGGCGGTTGAAAACCTTGGCCGGCGTCGCCATACCGGGAGATCGGCAGTTCCGCCAGCCTCCCCCGACCAGGAGACCGCCTTGTCCCCCACCCGCGCCGCCGCGTCCGCCCCCACCCTGTCCCGCGCCCGGTCGTGAACGGCGGCCTCGCGCACGGGAGGAGCTGAAGCATGGCCGTCTCGGGAACGATGCCGTGGTGGGCCTGGCTCTGGCCGGCTCTCGGCTGGGCTGTTCTGGCCGCAGGCGCCGCGCTCGGCCTGACGTCCCTGCTGACCGCGATCGCGACGGCGGCGCTCATGACCTGCGTCTTCGCGGCCGTGTATCACGCGGAAGTCGTGGCCCACCGCATCGGCGAGCCCTACGGAACGCTGGTTCTGGCCGTGGCGGTGACGGTGATCGAGGTCGCGCTGATCGTCTCGGTCATGGTCGCCGGCGGTCCCGAGAAGGCGACGCTCGCCCGCGACACGGCCTTCGCCGCGGTGATGATCATCTGCAACGGGCTCGTGGGCATCTGTCTGCTCGTGGGCGGCATGCGCCACCGTGAGCAGGATTTCCAGCTCCAGGGCGCGCTTGCGGCCCTCGCGGTCCTCGCGGCGCTGGTGACGCTCTCGCTCGTCCTGCCGAACGTCGCGACGAGCTCGCCGGGGCCCAACTTCAGCAAGGCCCAGCTCGTCTTCGCCGCCGTGGCGTCGCTCGTCCTCTATGGCAGCTTCGTCTTCGTCCAGACCGTGCGCCACCGCGACTACTTCCTGCCGGTGGGCGGCGGCACTGAGGACGAGCATGCGCCCGCTCCCTCCAACGCCAAGGCGCTGGTGAGCCTGGGCCTCCTCGTCGCCTCGCTGGTGGCCGTGGTCGGGCTGGCCAAGCTCCTCACCCCCTCGCTGGAGGTCGTGCTGGAGCAGATGTCGGCGCCCAAGGCCTTCGTGGGCATCGTCATCGCAATGCTCGTCCTGCTGCCCGAAAGCCTCTCGGCCCTGCGCGCGGCGCGCCTGAACCGGCTTCAGACGAGCATGAACCTCGCCCTCGGCTCGGCGCTGGCCAGCATCGGCCTGACCATCCCGGCCGTGGCCGTCGTGTCCATCCTCCTCGACAAGCCGCTTTCGCTCGGGCTCGGCAGCATGGAGAGCGTGCTGCTCGCGCTCACGCTCTTCCTGTGCGGCATCACGCTGGGCACGGGGCGCACGACGGTGCTGCAGGGCATCGTCCACATCGTCATCTTCGCCGCCTTCCTGTTCTTCGCGCTGGTGCCCTGAGAGCGGGATCAGCCAGGCGGCACGCGCAGGATTCCGGCCGTGTCGAGGCCCTCGAGCGCGACGTCGGCTCTCCTCCCGTCGATCGAAAAGTCCGGCGCGACGTCGAGCAGCGGCACGAGCACGAAGGCACGCTCGAAGAGGCGAGGGTGGGGAAGAGAGAGGTCCGGCTCCTCGATCGCCAGGTCGTCATAGGCGAGGAGATCGACGTCGATCAGCCGCGGACCCCAGCGCACCAGCCTCTCCCGGCCCATCGCCCGCTCGACCTCAAGGCAGAGGCGCATCAGGTCGCGCGGCGCAAGGTCGGTCCGCAGGTGGGCGCAGGCGTTCAGGAACCAGTCCTGCTCGACGGGACCCCAAGGTGGCGTGCGGTAGAGCGGCGAGCACGCGACGACCTCCACGCCCGCCTGTGCAAGGCGGCGCAAGGCCTCCGCGATGTTGGCCGCCTTGTCGCCGATGTTGCTGCCGAGGCTCGCATAGACCTCAGCCACGGCGCGGCCGCTCGATCTCGACGGCGATGCCGTCGATCATGTGAGCGATCGGGGCCGAGGGCTTCTCCACCTTCACCGTGACCGCCTGCACGGGCGGGAAGGCCTTCAGGACCTCGGCCGCGACAGCCTCGGCCAGGGCCTCGATGAGGCTGAAGCGCCGGCCGGTGGCGCAGGCCTGCACCACGTCGGCAAGGCTGCCGTAGCACAGGGCCTGCGCATAGTCGTCCGAACGGCCGGCCGGCGACAGGTCCGTGGCGCAGGTGACGGAGATGTAGAAGCGCTGCCCGAGCTTCGCCTCCTCGTCATGCACGCCGTGGTGGGCGTAGACGGCCAGACGGCTGAGGATGATCCGGTCGGTCATGGGGCGAGGCCTCTCAGCAGGGCGTAGACCGACAGCATCTCGCGATGCGCGGCGACGTCGTGCACGCGGATGATGTCGGCCCCCAGCGCGACCGCCGCAGCGTGCGCGCCCAGCGTTCCGGAGAGGCGCTGCTTGGGCACGGTCTGGTGCGCCAGGAAGCGCTGCAGGAACGACTTGCGCGAGGCACCGATCAGTACGGGGAAGCCCAGCGCCTTGAGCTCGGGCAGACGTCGAATGCAGTCGAGGTTCTGCTCGAAGCTCTTGCCGAAGCCGATGCCCGGATCGAGCGTGATCCGCCCGGGCTCGACCCCGGCCGCCCGGGCGAGCGCCAGCGAGCGGTCGAAGAAGCGCTTCATGTCCTCGATGATGTCGAGCGAGCCGTCTATCTCGCGGCGGTTGTGCATCAGGATGGCATCGACGCCGTGCCGGGCCACCACCGCCGCCATGGCGGGATCCGCCTGGAAACCCCAGACGTCGTTGACGATGCGCGCGCCGAGGCCGACGGCGCGGACGGCCGTGTCGGCCCGCCACGTGTCGATCGAGACCGGGACCGTCAGGCGTCCCGCGAGGCCCTGCAGCACGGGTGCCACGCGCCGCCATTCTTCGTCCGCGCCCACGGGCTGATGCCCCGGCCGCGTCGACTCGCCCCCGATGTCGATCATGTCGGCGCCCTCGGCTTCGTGCGTCAGGGCCTGGGAGACCGCGGCTGCGGGATCGATGAAGTCGCCGCCATCCGAGAAGCTGTCGGGCGTGACGTTCACCACGCCCATGATGCGCATGGGCAGCGCGACCCTGACCGTCCCGGGGGAAGACGCGCTCATGGTCCTATCCTTCGCAGAGCGCCTCGCCGCGTCGTGGCGGCAGCCGGCTCAGTCGAACAGGCTGGAGACGCTCGCCTCGAGCGCCGTCCGCCCGATGGCCTCGCCCATCAGCGACGCGACCGAGATGACGCGGATGTTGCGCGCCACCTTCACGGCCTCCGTCGGCTGGATGGAATCGGTCAGCACGAGCTGCTTGAGCTTGGAGGCTGCGATGCGCGCCACCGCACCGCCCGAGAGCACGCCATGCGTGATGTAGGCGTAGACCTCGCGCGCGCCTTCCTTGAGCAGAGCCTCGGCCGCGTTGCACAGGGTCCCGCCGGAATCGACGATGTCGTCGACGAGGATGCAGGTGCGGCCATCCACCTCGCCGATGATGTTCATCACCTCGCTCTCGCCGGCGCGCTCGCGGCGCTTGTCGACGATGGCGAGCGGGGCGTCGATGCGCTTGGCCAGCGCGCGGGCGCGCACCACGCCGCCGACGTCCGGCGAGACGACCATGACGTTCGAGGTGTCCATCCGCTCCTTGATGTCGCGCGCCATCAGCGGGGCGGCGAAGAGGTTGTCGGTTGGGATGTCGAAGAAGCCCTGGATCTGGCCGGCATGCAGGTCGATCGTGAGCACGCGGTCCGCGCCGGCCTGGGTGATCAGGTTGGCGACAAGCTTGGCCGAGATCGGTGTCCGGGGGCCGGCCTTGCGATCCTGGCGGGCATAGCCGAAATAGGGCACGACCGCCGTGATGCGCCGGGCCGAGGAGCGGCGCAGCGCGTCGATGATGATCAGGAGCTCCATCAGGTGGTCGTTCGCCGGGAAGGACGTCGATTGCACGACGTAGACGTCCTGCCCGCGCACGTTTTCCTGGATCTCGACGAAGACCTCCATGTCCGCGAAGCGCCGGACCTGGCACTTGGCGAGCGGAACCTCGAGGTAGGTGGCGATGGCCTCGGAGAGCGCCCGGTTGGAGTTGCCTGCAACCAGCTTGATCTCAGCCTTCATCAGGTCGGCTCCGGTTCGCTCGGGTCGGCAGGCTGCCGCCGGGCGGACGCCTGTCTGGGCGGGCTCTTAGCAGCCTTGTGCGTTGCAAACAATATGACCCGGGCGTGACATCCCCTGGAAGTGAGGGGACGGTGCCGGAACCGGAGCCTTGACCGTCGCGCGCCTAGGGACTGGCAGGGCCGGCGCCGGCCAGGAAGGCCGCCACCTGGTTCATGCTCTGGGACGTGGCCTTCTCGATCTGGCTCTCGCCGATCTGGCTCCAGGGGTCGGCGTTCTGCCCCTTAGCCAGCGTCGTGGTGCTGACCCGCTGCGCCCGCTTCTTGGAGGCGTCGAACACGTCCCAGACGAAGGCCAGAGCCGTCTCGCCGTTCTCCGTCGAGTAGGCCGTGAGGTAGCCCTTCAGCCTGTAGCGGGGCTCGGCCGCCTCGGCCCCGACGAGCTCGATCCGCCGGGCGGAGGCCTGGGCCACGACGGCGCTGTTGACCTGCGCCTGCAGCGCCTCGGGAGCGCCTTCGACGCCCACCAGCGCCACCGGGACGCCCGGCGCGTCGACCTTGCGGCCGGCGGCTTCCATGCCCTGCTGGCAGGCGGCCAGGAGGAGCGCGCAGGCGCCGAGGATGACAGGAAGCCAGGGACGCGGCCGACGTCGGTCCAGCCTGCGCGGCAGCTCCGGCATGTCCCCTCCGATGGTTCCGTCGCGCCGCTCGTGCCGACCTTAACGACTGATTAACCGGAGAGGCCGCCGGGGTCCAGCCCGGCCGCGGTCAAGGTGCGGCGACCGTGCGCCTACCGCACCATGAGGCCGAGGTCGGCGCCGTTGAGGGGCTCGCTGCCCGTCTCGGTGACCAGGGACGTGCGGGCCAGGCACATCGCCGTCTCGGACGCCGAATCCATCAGGATCATGTGGGCGAACATCACCATGCCGGGCTCCATCGCCCAGGCATGGTCGGCGTAGAACATGGGCGGGTCCATCCAGGACGGCGTGAACTTGGCCCCGAGCGAATAGCCGCAAGCGTTCAGCCGGTGTTCCGAAAGACCGTGCGCCTCGAAGACGCGCGCATGGGCGGCGAACACGTCCCCGGCCGTTGCCCCCGGCCGGATCATCGCCTCGCAGGCCAGGAGAGCCTCGCGCGCGGCGGCGTGGTAGGCGACGTGCAGGGCCCGCGGCTCGCCCACGACGACCGTGCGCATCAGGGCGGCGTGATAGTGGCGGTAGGCTCCGGCGAATTCCAGCGTGATCTGGTCCTGCGGGTCGAGCGTCCGGCGGCCCGCCTTGTAGCGGCACAGCAGAGCCTCGCGCCCGGAACCGATGATGAACTCGTTGCCGGGATAGTCGCCGCCGCCCTCGAAGATGGCGGCATGCTGCGCGGCGAGGATGTGCCCTTCGTCCGCGCCGGCCCTGATCGCGGCGAGCGCAGCGGCATCCGCGGCGTCGGAGAGCTGCGCGGCCCGGCGGACATAGGCGATCTCGGCCGGCGACTTCACCGCGCGCAGACGCGGCGCAAGGGAGGAGACGTCGACAAGCGTGGCCACGCCCTCCAGCGAAGCCTCGAGCCGCTTCCCGTTGAAGTGGGTGAGGCCGTAGCTGTCGTACTCCACGCCGATCCGCTTGCCGGCGAGGCCGAACTCTCGCACGAGCGCGGCGGTGTCTTTCGTGGGGTCCGCGCCGGCCGCGTCGCGCCATACCCGGATATCCCGCAGGATCGAGGTGAGCTGCGCCTGGCGCAGGTCCGCAGAGCGCGTCAGGAGCGCCATGCGCCCGTCCGCCGTCACCAGCAGCGTCTGGTAGAAGCAGAACCCGAACGTGTCGTAACCCGTGAGCCAGTACATGCTCTCCTGCGCGAAGAGCAGCATCGCGTCGAGCCGCGCCTCGGCCATGCCGGCCTGCAGGCGCGCGAGCCGCCCGGCGAATTCGTCCGCGCTGAAGTGTAGGGCCATGTCGCATCCGTCTCGTGGGGTTCGGCCAGACCCTGACCGAGCCCGGTGCGGATGTCGAGGGGGACGGTTCAAGCCGCGGTTCGATCCACGGCCGGCCGGACCCGCCCCAATTCCGCCCCGCCCCTTCACGCTCCCCGCCGGCTGGCCTACATCAGCGGCATGAGCCGCCAGCCCGGAAAACCCGATTCGTCCAACGTCGCCGCGCGCGGACCCAATCCGTCGGACGCGCCGGACGACTTCGCGCTCGAGGACGACGACGTCGAGGACACCGAGCCGGAAGCCGCCGAGGAGGATACCGGGATCGACCTCTCGCTCGGCGAGGAAGGCGCGACGCGCCTGCGTGTGGGCACGGCGGTCATCCAGCGCTTCTGCAAGACCTTGCCGAATGCGCCGGGCGTCTACCGCATGGTCGACGGCAAGGGAGACGTTCTCTACGTCGGCAAGGCGCGCAGCCTGAAGAAGCGGGTCGCGTCCTACACGCGTGGCGTGGGGCACTCCAACCGCATCGCGCGCATGATCGCCGAGACCGCTTCCATGGAGTTCGTCACCACGGCGACGGAGACCGAGGCGCTGCTCCTGGAGGCGAACCTCATCAAGCAGCTGAAGCCGCGCTTCAACGTGCTGCTGCGGGACGACAAGTCCTTCCCCTACATCCTGATCACGGCCGACCACGTCTCCCCGCAGCTCACCAAGCACCGCGGAGCCCGCAACCGGCAGGGCGACTATTTCGGGCCCTTCGCCAGCGTCTGGGCGGTGAACCGCACGCTGAACGCTCTGCAGCGCGCCTTCCTGCTGCGCAGTTGCACCGACAGCTACTACGAGAACCGCACCCGCCCCTGCCTGCTCTACCAGATCAAGCGCTGCTCCGGGCCCTGCACGGGCGAGATCGGTCACGTCGAATATGCCCGCCTCACGGCGCAGGCGCGCGATTTCCTGCGCGGCAAGAGCCAGGGGGTGAAGGCGGCGCTCGCGGCCGAGATGCAGCGGGCCTCCGACGACCTCGAGTTCGAGCGCGCCGCGCGCTACCGCGACCGGCTGGCGGCGCTGTCCGCGATCCAGGCGACGCAGGGCATCAATCCGCAGGGCACCGAGGAGGCGGACGTGTTCGCCCTGCACGAGGAGGCCGGCCAGTTCTGCATCGAGGTCTTCTTCTTCCGGAACTACCAGAACTGGGGCAATCGCGCCTATTTCCCGAAGGCGGACCGCACCACGCCCGCGGCCGAGGTGCTCGCCGCCTTCGTGGCCCAGTTCTACGACGACAAGCCGGCCCCGCGCCTCGTGCTGCTCTCCCATGACGTGGACGAGGAGGCCCTGCTCGCCGACGCGCTCGCGCTGCATGCGGGCCACAAGGTGGAGGTGCAGGCGCCGCGCCGCGGCGAGAAGCGCGACCTCGTCGAGCATGCCGCCACCAATGCGCGCGAGGCGCTGGCCCGCCGGCTTGCCGACACGTCGTCCCAGCAGAAGCTGCTCGCGGCGCTCGGCCAGGCCTTCGGGCTGACCTGCGCGCCACGGCGCGTCGAGGTCTACGACAACTCCCACATCATGGGCACGAACGCCGTCGGGGCCATGGTCGTCGCGGGCCCGGGCGGTTTCTCCAAGCCGCACTACCGCACCTTCAACATCCGTTCGGAGGAGCTTACGCCGGGCGACGACTTCGGCATGATGAAGGAGGTGCTGAGGCGCCGCTTCTCGCGCCTGATGAAGGAAGCGCCGCGCCCGGCGGGCGAAGCCGGCCTGGAGGGCGATCCAGGACCCGCCGCTCAGGCGTCCGGCTCCTCGTCCAGCGCCTTCGCGGCGCAGGCGGCTGCGGCCGGGGAGGCGGCCGACCAGCGTTCGACGGCCGACCCTTCGGAGATGCCGGCCTGGCCGGACCTCGTGCTCATCGACGGCGGGCGCGGGCAGCTCGATGCGGCGCGGCAGGTGCTGGGCGAACTGGGACTGACCGACGTGCCGCTCGTGGGCATCGCCAAGGGGCCGGACCGCGACGCGGGGCGCGAGACCTTCTTCGTGCCCGGCCGTGAGCCGTTCAAGCTCGCCCCGCGCGATCCCGCGCTTTACTTCATCCAGAGGTTGCGCGACGAGGCGCATCGCTTCGCGATCGGCACGCACCGGGCCAAGCGCAAGCGCGAGTTCACCAAGAGTCCGCTGGACGAAATTCCTGGCATCGGCCCTGCGCGAAAGCGGGCCCTGCTCCTGCATTTCGGCACGGCCAAGGCGATCTCCCGCTCCTCGCTGGAGGACCTCGCCAAGGCCCCGGGCGTCAATGCGGCGACGGCGAAGGCGGTCTACGACTTCTTCCACGACGGGCGCGGCTGACCCGGGCGGACACGGCGTCGCGAGCAGAGCGGGAATGGGCGCTGCCGCGGTTGACGCTCCGCCGCCGGGCATGTTCTCTCCCCATTCCATGGCGCTGGCGAACGAGATGCGGCGGGCGAACCCGTTCAACCTTCCGAATGTGCTGACCTACGGACGCGTGATCGCCGTGCCCGTGGTGGTCGTCTGCATGTTCTGGCCGGAAGAGTTCTGGATGCGCTGGACGGCCTTCGCGGTCTTTACCCTGGCGGGCATCACCGACTTCTTCGACGGCTATCTCGCGCGCGCGTGGTCGCAGCAATCGACGCTCGGCCGCATGCTGGATCCCATCGCGGACAAGCTGCTGGTCGCCGCGGCGCTCCTGATGCTCGTCGCCGACCGGACGATCCAGAGCTGGTCGATCTGGGCGGCGATCGTGATCCTGTCGCGCGAGATCCTGGTGTCCGGGCTGCGGGAATATCTCGCCGAGCTGCGCGTCAGCGTGCCCGTTTCCACGGTCGCGAAGTGGAAAACGACGCTGCAGCTGGTCGCCCTCGGCTTCCTCATCGTCGGCCCGGCCGGCGAACACGTCCTGCCGGGAACCGTGATGATCGGGCTGTGGCTGCTCTGGATCTCGGCGCTGCTGACGCTCTACACCGGCTATGACTATTTCCGCGCCGGCATCCATCACATCGTGGATCACGGCGCATGAAGCTCGTCTATTTCGCCTGGGTGCGCGAGCGGATCGGCCGCCCCGAGGAGGAGGTGGAACTCCCGGCCGACGTGACGACGGTGCAGGAGCTCGCCGCGTGGCTCGCCACGCGCGGAGAGGAATATGCCTATGCCTTCGAGAACCCGGCCGTCGTGCGCGCCGCCATCGACCGCAAGCACGTCAAGCCGCAGGCCTTGCTCGCCGGAGCGCGCGAAGTCGCCTTCTTCCCGCCCATGACGGGCGGCTAGGATCGCCCCATGGCGACGATCCCCATCGACGTGCGCATCCAGCGGGAGGATTTCGACGCCACCGCCGAGACTGCGCGCCTCGTCGCCGGCCGGACGGATATCGGCGCGGTCGTCACCTTCACCGGTCTGTGCCGCAGCGAGGGCGGCGCGCTGGCGGCCCTGGAGCTCGAGCACTATCCCGGAATGGCCGAGGAGGAGATCCGTCGGGTGGTCGAGGAGGCCGCCATGCGCTGGCCCCTGCAGGGCGCAACCATCATCCACCGCCATGGGGCGATCCCGCCGGGCGGCAACATCGTGCTGGTGGTCACGGCGTCCAGCCACCGCGCGGCCGCCTTCGCGGGGGCGGACTTCATCATGGACTTCCTCAAGACCCGCGCGCCGTTCTGGAAGAAGGAGCACCGCGCGGACGGCTCGACCGGCGCCTGGGTCGACGCGAAGGAGGCCGACGACGAGGCTGCCCGACGCTGGGGATGAGGCGAACCGTCCCCTGGGCCAAGAGCCGTCTTCGATCTGTCCGGACCGTCATTGCGAGGAGCAAGGCGACGACGCAACCCGAGAACGCTCGGCAGAGGTCCGGATTGTTTCGCCTTCGGCTCGCAATGACGGCGAGAGAACGGTTCGGTCAGGTCTGAACAGACGCTAGAACTTGTAGTTGACGCCGGCGCGCAGCACGTTCGTCGAGGTCTCGATCTTCACGGGGCCCACCGCGGTCGGGTAGTTCGTGTTGCCGAGGTTGTAGTAGAGGTACTCGCCCTTCACGGTGACGTTGGGGTGGACCATGTACTCGCCGCCGGCGCCCAGCGCGAAGCCGCCCTTGGTGGTCTTGCTGGTGCCCCAGGCGCTCTGGTTCTCGGTGTTTCCCCAGGCGATGCCTCCGGTGGCGTAGACCAGGACGCTGGGGTCGACGAGATAGCCGCCGCGGGCGCGCACGGATCCGAGCGAATTCGTCCGCACCTTCTCGGTGAAGCTCTTGTTGTTGACGTCGGAGGCCATGATGTCGGCTTCGCCGCCGGCCACGAACTTGTCGAACTGCATGTTGTAGCCGCCCTGCACGCCTCCGACGAAGCCGCTGGTGCTGACGGAGCCGGCCTTGCCGAAGCCGCCGCCGAGCACGGCGCCGACGTAGGGACCGGTCCAGTTCTTCTGTGGCGCGGGCTGGTAGTTGTTGTTGTAGTCGTACTTCGAGGGCAGGTCGCCGGCCAAAGCGGCGCCGGAGGCGGCGCAGGCGGAGAGAACGACGGCGAGGCTGATCGTACGCAACGCGATCATGATGAGAATCTCCCGTTCGGCCGAGGCGGCCGTTGTATCTGGGAGATAGTCCAGCTCTCGTCGGATTTTAACCCTAACCCTTATTCACGGTGAACCAATCGCTAAAGGTGTCGGCACCCATGACATCTTCCGTTTACGGGTGTGACGAAAGGACGACAGTCCTGCCCTCGCGGCGCCCGGGGAGGCGGGCCCGCCGGCCCGCCTGCTTGTCCCGGCTGCCGGGACGTGGCAATGGCGGGCCATGGCCGACTCCGCCCCGCCGCCACTCTCCGTCTTCATCATCGCCCGCAACGAGGGCGACCGCATCGGGCGCACCCTGCGTGCGGTGCGGGGGCTGAGCGACGACGTCGTCGTGGTCGATTCTCATTCGGCGGACGACACGCGGGAGGTGGCCGCGGCCGAGGGCGCGCGCGTCGTCGTGAACGACTTCCATGGCTACGGGCCGCAGAAGCGCTTCGCGGAGGACCAGTGCCGCCACACCTGGCTCCTGAACATCGACGCCGACGAGGTGATCCCGCCCGACCTGGCGCAGGAAATCCGCAACCTCTTCGCCCGGGGCGAGCCGGAGCAGGACGCCTACGGCATCCGCATCGCCGAGATCTTCCCCGGCGAGAAGGCGCCGCATCGGTTCGCCTATGCGCTGGCCCCCGTCCGGCTCTACCGCAAGGACCGCGGCCGCTACTCCGCCTCCACGGTGCATGACAGGGTGGACCTGCAGCCCGGCGCGCGCGTCGGCCGCCTCAAGGGCACGATCCACCACTTCTCGGTCCGCTCGCTCGGCCACCAGATGGACAAGCTCAACGCCTACACGACCGCTCAGGTCGCCGACCTGGAGAAGCGGGGCGAGACGATCTCGGTGGCGCGGCTGGTGCTGGAGTTTCCGGCCAATTTCATCAAGGCCTATATCGGCCGCCGCCATGCGCTGCGCGGCGTCTACGGTTTCATGACGGCGATGAACTTCGCGTTCTACCGCTACTTGCGTGCGGCGAAGTATTTCGAGAACAAGCTCAACCGCGAGGCCGAGGGAGACGAGCGGCCGTGAGCGAGGCGCCCCGCGTCGCCATCGTCACCGGCGGAGCCCGCCGCATCGGCGCGGCCATCGCAGGCCGCCTCGCCCGCAGCGGCTATGCCGTCCTCGTCCATCATCGCGACTCCGCCGCGCAGGCCCGGGCCCTCTGCGCCGGTCTCGGGCGGGCGGCCGCCGTCGCCGGCGACCTCGCGGACCCGGACAGTGCGGGCCGCATCCTGGCCGCCGCGGCGGCGCTCGGCACGCCCTCCCTGCTGGTCAACAACGCCTCCCTCTTCGCCTCCGACGATCTCGCGACGCTCGAACCCGAAGCCTTCGACCGCACGATGGCCGTGAACCTGCGCGCGCCCCTCCTGCTGTGCCAGGCCTTCGTCAGGGCGGCCGGTGGCGATGACCCGTCGATCGTCAACATCGTTGACCACCGCGTGTGGAAACTGACCCCGCAGCACTTGAGCTATACGATCAGCAAGGCCGCCCTGTGGACCGCCACGACCACGCTGGCCCAGGCCCTCGCCCCGCGCATCCGCGTCAACGCCGTCGGCCCCGGTCCCACGGTGCCCAACCCGGTCGACGGCGAGGCCGGCCTGCGCCGCGAGGCCGGCGGCACGCCGCTCGGGCGGGCGGTGCGGCTCGACGAGATCGCCGACGCCGTCGCCTACCTCGCAGGCGCGCGCGCGGTGACGGGCCAGATGATCGCCGTCGACAGCGGGCAGCATATCGGCTGGCGCACGCCCGACATCGTGGACTGAACTGCGCCGTGCTGTCTTGGGGTGCAAGCCCCCGGCACCTCCGCGTCCCGAGGAGCCGTGCGCAGCATGGCGTCTCGAAGGACGAGGGCGCGGATGTTCACGGCGCGAGCGCGATGGCGGATATCAGCCGGCCATAATCGGGCTCGCCGCGATGGGTCGCCCGCCGATAGCTGAAGAAGCGCTCCTCGTGGGCATAGGTGCACAGGCCGAGGTCGGCGAAGGCGCCGACGCCCGTCTCCTCGAGCCGCGCGCCGATGAAGCGCGGCAGGTCGAAGAACGCGTGCTGGCCGGCGCTCGTGTCGGTGAAGAAGCGGCCATAGGCCTGGTCGCGCTCCAGGAACCGGGTCACGAACTCGGGCCCGACCTCATAGGCGTGCGGCCCGATGGTCGGCCCCAGCACGGCGGCGATGCGCTTGCGCCGGGCGCCGAGGCTCTCCATCGCCTCGACCGTGCGTTCCAGCACCCCCTCGAAGGCGCCGCGCCAGCCGGCGTGGCAGGCCCCGACGACGCGGGCCTGCGGATCGGCGAAGAGGACCGGTCCGCAATCGGCCGACGCGACGGCGAGAGCCACGCCCGGCGTGCGCGAGGCCATGCCGTCGGCGCGGGGGCGCTCGTCGCCCGGCCAGGGCCCGTCGGCGATCACCACGTCCGGCGAATGGACCTGGTGCACGTTGACGAGGTGGGTCTCCGCCACGCCCAAGGCGGCGGCCATTCGTCGCCGGTTCTGCAGCACGTTCTCCCGGTCGTCCGCCGAGCCCAGGCCGCCATTGAGGCTCGCGTAGATGCCGGTCGAGACGCCGCCCTCGCGGGTGAAGAAGGCGTGGACGACGCCGGGCAGGTCGAGCTCGGGGGCCTGGATCATGCGGGGACTCCGGGACGGGGGACGGGCGGGTCCACAGCCTGCCCGAAAGCGGCGAGTTCCGCGAGCCCGGGCGAGGCCACGGCGAGCACCTTGAAGAGCGCCCCCATGCCGGGCGGTTCCCGGCTGACGAGCCGGTCGAGCTCGCCGTGGACCAAGGCGGCGCGGGCAGGGTCGCCGGCGCCGGCCAGCCGCTCCGCCCGGGCCCCGATGCCCAGCGCCTGCAGGAACGCGCCCTGCTCGAGCGCTGGAAACACGCGCGCGCCGACCGCGGCGGCGCTGCGGGCGAGGGCGGCGAAGTCGACGTGGACGGTCAGGTCCGCTTCGCCTGGATCGGACAACACGTCGACGACAGCATGCCGGCGGACCGCCTGCAGCGTGTCGCCGAACCCGCTGACCAGGTGGCCATAGTCGATGACGAGGGCTGCGCCGCCCTGGGCGACGAGCCGGCCGGCGAGGTCGCGCATCACCTGCGCGGCGACCTCGGGAAGCTCGAGCACGCTTCCCTCGGGAGCCCCTGCGGCGACGCCCGCCGCTGGCGCCGGAGCCAGCCCGAAGGCGAGCTCTCCCGCGCCGCCGAGGCCCACGAGCCGCTCGCGCCAGTCCCTCGCCGTGCGCTGGAGCTGGCGCACGGGCAGCGCGTCGAAGAACTCGTTGGCGACGACGAGCAGCGGGGCGTCGCCGGGCAGGCTTGCGAGGGAACCGTGCCAGACGGGGATCGTGCCGATGGCCGCCAGCGTCTCGCGCTGGCGGGCCCGCAGCACGGGGCTCGTCTCGACCAGGTGGAGGGTCGCCGCCGCGCGAAACGCCGGCACGAGGCGTAGCGCCCGCCAGGCATCCGCCATCAGCGTGCCGCGACCGGGACCGAGCTCGACGAGGTGGATGCGGCCCGGCGACCCGAGCGCGCCCCAGGCGTCGGCACACCACAGGCCGATCAGCTCGCCGAACATCTGGCTTACCTCCGGCGCGGTGACGAAGTCGCCCGACCGTCCGAAGGGATCGCGGGTCATGTAGTAGCCGAAGCGAGGGTGCCCCAGGCAGAGCTGCATGTAGCGGTCCACCCCGATCGGGCCTTCCGCGGCGATGAGCGCGCGCAGCTCCGCCAGCAGGGGCGTCTCGCTCACGCGCGCGTTCCGGCGGCCGCGAGCGCCGGCTTGCGCAGCGCGTAGGCGACGAGCGCCAGGCCGGCGAGCAGCATGGGCAGCGACAGCGCCATGCCCATGGTGAAGCCGTAGGCGAGCTGTTCGCTCTCGGGGTCGGGCTCGCGGAACAGCTCGCAGAACGAGCGCGCCAGCGCGTAGCCGATGCCGAAGAAACCGGCGAGGAGCCCCGGCCTGCGGAAGCCGACGCGCCGCACGAGGACGCCGAGGACGACGAGCAGGAGGAGCCCCTCCAGCGCCGCTTCGTAGAGCTGGCTGGGGTGCCGGGGCAAGGGACCGCCGGTGCGGAAGATCACCCCCCACGGCATGTCGGTCACGTGGCCCCACAATTCCTGGTTCACGAAATTGGCGAGCCGCCCGAAGAACAGGCCGAGCGGCGCGACGACGCCCATGACGTCGAAGAGGCTGAGTGCGCTGAGCCCCCGCCGCCGGGCAAAGACGAGCACGGCCAGGATCACGCCGGCGAGGCCGCCATGGAACGCCATGCCGCCATGCCAGACCTGCAGGATCTCGGCGGGGTTCTGGAGGTAGTAGGGCAGGCCGTAGACGAGGACGTGGCCGGCGCGCCCTCCAACCACCACGCCGATCGCCGCGTAGACGAGGAGGTCGTCGAGCTCGACGGCGGTGGGGCGGCGCTGGGCGGGAGACCAGAGCGCCTCGTTCTCGATCAGCCTGCGCGCATAGAGCCAGCCGAGCAGCAGGCCGGCGACGTAGGCCAGCGCATACCAGCGGATCGCGAGCGGCCCGACCTGGACGATGACCGGGTCGATGGCCGGCATGACGAGGGCCATGGTGGGAAAGGCGATCATCAGCGGTCCGTCGGGCAGGGGCGGGTCCGATCCTCGGGTGCGGCCTGAATGAGCGCTGCGACCCGCCCCGTCAAGGCAGAGCGATCCGGCGGCTCCCGAGGCCGGCGAGGATGAACGAAATCTTCCGCCACGCGCGGACGAATGCGGCCTCGTCCTTCATCCCCGGCGCGGAGCATGAACGCAGCATGTCCGAATCAGGGATTGTCCCGCGGGTTGTCCCCATCCGCCCTTGAAAACGAGGGCCGGCGCGATGCTTCGCCCGCCGCCACGCCCCGGTTCGGCGTGTCTCGGCGTTAACGGATTGTGCCAGCCCGGCACGCGGCCATCCGCCTGATGAAAGGCGCGGCCCCGCCGTGCTATGCAAGCCGCAGCAAGGCGCGGCGCAGGCCGCCACAGGAGTGCCCGACATGGCCCAGAACCGGATCTTCGACGACGTCGCCAAGCTCTTCACGGATGCCGCGGGGGTGGCGCAGGGGGTCCGCCGCGAGGCGGAGGGCGTCATGAAGGCGCAGCTCGAGCGGCTGATCCGCGACATGGACGTGGTCAGCCGCGAGGAGTTCGAGGCCGTGCGCGAGATGGCCATCCTCGCGCGCGAGGAGAACGAGAAGCTCGCCGCCCGCATCGCGGCGCTCGAGGCCAAGCTCGACGGCGCCTGAGGCCCCCGGCCCGGGCCGCTCGCTCGCCGGCCTTGAAAGAATCAAGAATCGCAGGGCCTTGGCTGCGGCGGTTTGACTCAGGTGCTGGATCGCTTGTGGACATCGGCCGCCCGTCGATTGTCCCGACTCACCGAATGCACGACGGTCCAACTCGATCGTTGTGTGCCCTGACTCGCACGCGCTATCGTCGGACCGAGAAGTGATTCGCTGGGCGGCGAGGGAAGATTCCTCAAGAATCTCTTCACGTTGAACAGGCCAATCGGCTTCACGCCGGTCGTAGCCGGGACGGAAGCCCGTGTCCGGGGAGGAGCGTTCGGGAGACCGCGCGCGATCAGCCACTCGAGCCGGGGAACGGCATGCCTGCCATGGAAATAGACGTCGCCGAACGCGCCGAGCACCCGCTTGACGTGGTCGAGCGCCTGGCCCACGTCCGTGACTGGTCGTTCGACCGGGCGCACGAGAACGAGATCTCGGTCTCGGTGACGGGGAGCTGGTCGGACTACCACATCGCCTTCACCTGGCTGGAGGACATGGAGGCGCTGCATTGCGCCTGCGCGTTCGACCTGAAGGTGCCGACGCGCAAGCGTGGCGACGTGCTGGAACTGGTCGCCCTCATCAACGAGCAGCTCTGGGTCGGCCACTTCGACCTGTGGCCCTCGGAAGAGGTGGTGATGTTCCGCCATTCCCTGCTGCTGGCGGGCGGCGCGGAGCCCAGCGGCCGGCAGTGCGAGACGCTGCTCTCCGTCGCGCTCGAGGCTTGCGACCGCTACTACCAGGCCTTCCAGTTCGTCCTGTGGGCAGGCAAGACGCCGCGCGAGGCGATGGAAGGGGCGATGTTCGAGACCGTCGGCGAGGCCTGATCGGCCTTTTTCCCCGGCCGCCGGGTCGGGATTTCGCCTGCGGCCGTGCCGACATGAGCCGACACCACCCATTTTCCGGGTTCCCGCTGGCGGTGGCTTGGTCTAGAGCCTGCTGAGGCCCTGTCGGCCTCGTCGGAGTCTGCCATGTCGCCTCAGCCGCACCACACGCCGTCCCCCGATCTCCCCGCCTCCCTCATCCTCGTCGGCGCCGGCAAGATGGGCGGCGCGCTGCTCGAGGGCTGGATCCGCCTCGGCATGCCGGGCGACCGGCTGACAGTCATCGATCCCAACGCGAGCCCCGTGCTGGTGGCGACCTGCGAGCAGCACGGCATCGCCCTCAATCCCAGCCTGTCGTCGCTGGGGCCTGCCGAGGTCGCCGTCCTCGGCATCAAGCCGCAAATGCTGGATTCCGCCGCGGCGACCGTGGGCCAGATCGTCGACGGCAAGACGCTGCTGATCTCGATCCTCGCCGGCAAGACCATCGGGGATCTGCGCGCGCGGCTGCCCATGGTGAAGGCCATCGTGCGCTGCATGCCGAACCTGCCGGCCTCCGTGCAGCGCGGCGTCACCGGCGCGGCGCCGAGCCCCGAGGTGACGCCGGAGCAGCGCAAGACCACCGACGCGCTCCTCGCGGGCGTCGGCACCGTCGAGTGGTTGCCCAAGGAGGACCTGATCGACGCCGTCACGGCGGTCTCGGGGTCCGGCCCGGCCTATGTCTTCCACCTTGTCGAGTGCCTCGCGGCGGCGGCCGAGAAGCTGGGGCTGCCGGCCGACATGGCCGAGCGCCTGGCTCGCGGCACGGTGGAGGGCGCCGGCGAATTGCTGCACCGCTCGCCCCTGCCGGCCTCCACGCTGCGCGAGAACGTCACGTCGCCCGCCGGGACCACGGCGGCGGCCCTCGAGGTGCTGATGCAGCGCGAGGGCTTGGCTCCCCTGATCGCCGACGCCGTCGCCGCCGCCCACAGGCGCGCGGGCGAGCTCGCTGGGTAGCGGCGAGGCGCCGCTCCGGCCGCGCTTGGACGGCGAGGCTGCGCCGCCCTATCTTCAGGGCGACGCCCAACACAGGAGGTCCCGATGGCCCGACGGCCCAAGACCGAGACGACAGAGGCATCGGCCGAGCCGAAGCCCGCGCCAAGCCCTCGCGACGCCATCATCGACGCCACCATGGCGCTGGCGGCCGAGCGCTCCTGGGACGATATCGAGCTCACCGACATCGCCGAGCGCGCCGGCGTGAGCCTGAGCGGGCTGCGCGACGCCTTCCCCTCCAAGGGCGCGGTGCTGGCTGGGTTCTCGAAGCGCATCGACAAGATCGTGCTCGACGGGACCGGCCCCGAGCTGGTGGACGAGAGCCCGAAGGAGCGGCTCTTCGACGTGCTAATGCGCCGGCTCGACGCCATGGCCCCCTACAAGGAGGCATTGCGCCGCATCGCGCGCGACGTGCGCGCCGATCCCGTGACCCTGGCGGCGCTGAACCAGCTGGCGCTCAACTCCCACCGCTACATGCTGGCTGCCGCCGGCATTGGCACGGAGGGGCCAGCCGGGGCGCTGAAGCTGCAGGGACTCGTGCTGATGTGGGGCCGCCTGCTCGACACGTGGTTCCGCGACGACGACCCGGGCATGGCCCGCACCATGGCCCAGCTCGACAAGGAACTCGTGCGCGGCGGGCGCATGGTGTCCGCCGTCAACGACCTCTGCCGGCTGGCCATGCCGCTGCGCACCCTGTTCGAGACCGCGGCGGATGGCGGCCGGCGTTTCCGTGAGCGCCAGAGGGCCGATCGTTCGGCTCCGTCGCACGACGACGATGAGGAAGGCTACGCGCCGGCGTGATGTCGCCGCAGCGCCCGGGAGCATGACATGGCTGAGGAATCGGGGCCCGCGGGGACGATCGCCTTCGCGGATTTCCTGAAGGTGGACATCCGCGTCGGGACGGTCGTCTCGGCCGAGCCGTTCCCCGAGGCGCGCAAGCCCGCGCTGAAGCTGCTGATCGACTTCGGCCCGGAGATTGGCCAGAAGAAGTCTTCCGCGCAGATCACCGTGAACCACAGGCCCGAGGACCTCGTCGGCAGGCAGGTCCTCGCCGTGGTCAACTTCCCCCCGCGCCAGATCGGTCCGCTGATGTCCCAGGTCCTGACGCTGGGCGTGCCAGACGCCGCCGGCGAGGTCGTGCTGATCAGCCCGACCCTGCCCGTGCCCAATGGGGGGCGGCTATACTAGCCCTTGCAGGCCCGCCGGTCACCGCACCGCCGGGACCTTCATGTCCCGCGTGCGGCAGCCGCGGCGGTTGACCTCCGGGCAGGTCTGGAAGCTGCGCAGGTCCTTGCTGAAGCAGATGCGGACCTCCTCCAGGGTGGAGGACCTGCAATCCACCGCCATCATGTCCGGCCTCAGGCCGGGATTTGCGGCGGCGAAGGCGCGCTCGAGGTCGAGGGGTGCGAAGGTCTGGTCGACGGGGGGAGAAACCAGCGCCTTGGGGATGACCACGCTGTCGCGGGCCGCCCTCACGTCGGCGAAATAGTCGGTCGGGCTCTTGCCCGAGCAGGTCCCGTGCTTGCGCCACTCGTAGCGGGCGAGGCCCTCGTCGGGGAAGACGCCCTTCGCGCTCTCCAGCGCGATGCGCGACGGCGTGCGATTGGCGGGCGAGCACTCGGAGGGAAAGCCGCGGTCATATTGCGGCCAGAGGCCATGCACGACGAAGCCCAGGCCGGACCCGTTGCGGCATTGGTCCAGGCCCTTGTCGTCCCCGCCGCCCACGCTGCAGAAGCCGGGAGACCAGGAGAGCGCCAGGACATAGAAGTCGAAATCGCCCGCCGCGGCGCCGCGCCTCTCGTTTTGCGCGAAGACCGGCGTCGATGCGATCCAAAGTTGCAAAAGGCAAAAGAAAACCCCCGCCAGGCCCAAACGGCGGCGGGGGTCGGAACGGGTCATCACGGCTAGCTCCGCGGCGAAAGCCTCAGGTCAGGGACGGGCCATCCTGCAGTCCGGCGCGTAGGCAAGCTGCCGGTCCGTGCCGGAGACGCACCACCGCACGTTCCAGCTGTAGCCCGCGAACCCGGCGTCCTGAATGACCGAGTAGTCGATCTGGCGATGCTTGCCGTCATTCGTCAAGGCCACGCCCGTGCAGAAGCGGCGGGGAATGAAATCGAGGCCCCAGGCCCGGTAGCCGATGGCGTGAACGCGCTCGATGGAGCTGATCGCCAGGGTGGAGTTCCAGTAGCTTGCCTCGTTATCGGCGAAGCGCGACTGGATCAGGGAGATCACTTCAGGCGCCTCGCAGGCCGGGATCGCCGAGAGGGGATCCGAATAGGGCAGGGTCCACTGCTCGGCGGGCAGGCGCTCGTAGGCCTGCGCGGAGACCAGGGCCGACAACACGGCGAAACCCGCGACGGCCGTTCTCAGTGCAGTGCGCATGGTGATCCTCTGGCGGAATAACGGTTCGACCGGACGATGGAGCGAAGTTGTTGCAGCGGTCAAGTGCAGCCATGCAACGCACGCGGGAAATCGCTGGGAGGGCTTCGAATTCCTTTCGGCGCCGGCGCGGCGGCGGGGCCGAGGCGGGTTGTCCGTTCGACAAGGACCCGGCGGCGCGCCTAAAACCAGGCCTGCGATCTCCACCAGTTCTGCCGTTTCCGCAGCCGGGGCCTTCACATGTCTGCACACGTCGCATCCGCCCGCTGGGACTTCTGGATCGACCGGGGCGGCACCTTTACCGACGTCATCGGCCGCGACCCCGCGGGGCGGCTGCACGCGCGAAAGCTCCTGTCCGACAATCCCGGCGCCTACCGGGACGCCGCGGTTCAGGGCATCCGCGACCACCTGGGGCTGGCGGCAGGCGAGCCCATCCCGGCCGGCGCGATCCGCGACGTCCGCATGGGCACCACCGTCGCCACCAACGCGCTCCTCGAACGCAAGGGCGAGCCGACCCTATTGGTCACGACGCGCGGCTTCCGGGATGTGCTGCGGATCGGCTACCAGGCGAGGCCCCGCCTATTCGACAAGGCCATCGTCAAGCCGGACCAGCTCTATGCCGAGGTCCTGGAGGTGGACGAGCGGGTGCGCGCGGACGGGACCGTGGAGTGCGTGCCGGATCTGACGGTCCTGAGCGCCGGCCTCAAGGCGGCCGCGTCGCGCGGCCTGCGCGCCGTCGCCATCGTTTTCATGCACGCCTATCGCTATCCGGCGCACGAGCAGGCCGTGGCCGAGCTCGCCCGCAGCCTGGACTTCGACCAGGTCTCGGTGAGCCACGAGGTGAGCCCGCTCATCAAGCTCGTGGGGCGGGGCGACACCACGGTGGTCGACGCCTATCTCTCGCCGATCCTGGGCCGCTATGTCGCGCAGGTCGCCGAGGAACTCCAAGCGGGGCGCTCCGGCGCGCGCCTGATGTTCATGATGTCCTCGGGCGGGCTCACCGCCGCCGAACTCTTCGCCGGCAAGGACGCCATCCTGTCGGGCCCCGCCGGCGGGGTGGTCGCGCTCGCCGAGACGGGCCGGGAGGCCGGCTTCGACCGGGTCATCGGCTTCGACATGGGCGGCACCTCCACGGACGTCGCCCATTTCGACGGGGTCTACGAGCGCGCCTTCGAGACGGAGGTGGCGGGCGTGCGCATGCGCGCGCCAATGATGCTGATTCATACCGTGGCGGCCGGCGGCGGCTCGATCCTGCGCTTCGACGGCGCGCGCCTGCGGGTGGGGCCCGACAGCGCGGGCGCCGTGCCGGGGCCGGCCTGCTACCGGCGCGGCGGACCGCTCGCGGTCACGGACGCCAACGTGATGCTGGGCAAGCTCGATCCCGATTTCTTCCCCGCGATCTTCGGGCCGGGCCAGGACCAGCCTCTCGATCGCGCCGCGGTGGAGGCCCGTTTCGCCGCGCTCGCCGCCGAGGTCTCGGCCGCGACCGGGGAGACGCGCAGTCCCGAGCAGGTGGCGGACGGGTTCGTGCAGATCGCCGTCGCCAACATGGCCGAGGCGATCAAGAAGATCTCCGTCTCGCGCGGCTATGACGTCACGCACTACGCGCTGAACGCCTTCGGCGGCGCGAGCGGCCAGCATGCCTGCCTGGTGGCCGACGCGTTGGCCATGACCACAGTGCTGATCCACCCCTTCTCCTCGCTCCTGTCGGCCTATGGCATGGGCCTCGCGGATATCCGCGCCAACCGCCAGCAGGCCATCGAGCAGGCGTTCGGGGGCGCCGCGCTGCCGGTCCTCGCCGCCGAGGCGGACCGTCTCGCCGCCACGTGCCGGGACGAGGTGGCGGGCCAGGGCGTCGACCCAGCGGCCATCGACCTGCACGTGCGCGCCCACGTCCGCTACGCGGGGACGGACACTTCGCTGGAGGTGCCCGTCGATGGGGCGGCGCTGGGCGTCTTCCTGCCTTCGCGGCAGGGAACCGGCCGAGGCGCGGGCGCAGAGGAGGCCGTTCTCTCGGCCATGCGGGGCCATTTCCAGCGGGCGCATCGGGCCCGCTTCGGGTTCATCGACGAGAGCAAGGCGCTGGTCATCGAGGCCGTGTCGGTCGAGGCCGTGGGCGGCGGCGCGCGGCCCGAGCCGCACCGTCTCTCGGCGGAGGCCGCGGGCGCACCGCCCGTCGCGGCGCGCCGTCGCGTCTTCTCGAAGGGCGCCTGGCACGACGCCCCGGTCGTGCTCCGCGAGGCGATGCGGCCCGGGCAGTCGTTGCCGGGCCCGGCCCTGCTCATCGAGCCGCACCAGACCGTGGTGGTGGAAGAAGGCTGGCGCGCCGGACTCACCGGCCTCGACCACCTCGTGCTCAAGCGCGTCGTCCCGCTGCCGCGCCGCACGGCGCTCGGCACCACGGCCGACCCGGTGATGCTGGAGATCTTCAACAACCTCTTCATGTCCATCGCGGAGCAGATGGGCGTGACGCTGCAGAACACGGCTTACTCCGTGAACATCAAGGAGCGCCTCGACTTTTCCTGCGCCGTCTTCGACCGCGAGGGGCGGCTCGTCGCCAATGCCCCGCATATGCCGGTCCACCTGGGCTCGATGGACCGCTCGGTGGAGACGATCATCCGCATGAACGAGGGCCGCATCCGGCCAGGCGACGTGTTCATGCTCAACGCGCCCTATAATGGCGGGACCCATCTCCCGGACATCACGGTCTGCACGCCGGTCTTCGACGAGGCGAACGAAGCCATTCTGTTCTGGGTGGCCTCGCGCGGGCACCACGCCGATGTCGGCGGCGTCGCCCCGGGCTCGATGAGCCCCCGCGCCACGGTGATCGAGGAGGAGGGCGTCTATATCGACAATTTCCGCATCGTCGCCGACGGCCATTTTCTGGAGGCCGAGACCGTGCGTCTGCTCACAGGCGCGGCCTGGCCGGTGCGCAACGTCGTGCAGAACGTCAACGACCTGAAGGCGCAGGTAGCGGCCAATGAGAAGGGAGCGCAGGAGTTGCGGAAGGTGCTGGCGGAGTTCGGCCTGTCCGTCGTGGAGGCCTATATGGGCCACGTGCAGGACAACGCCGCCGAGAGCGTCCGCCGCGTGCTCGACCGCCTGCACGACGCGAGCTTCGTCTACCCGATGGACCAGGGCTGCGAGATCCGCGTCCGCATCAGCATCGACAAGGCCAGGCGCGAGGCGACTGTCGACTTCACGGGCACCTCGCCGCAGCGGCCGGACAACTTCAATGCACCCTCGCCGGTGACGCGGGCGGCCGTCCTCTACGTCTTCCGCGTCATGGTGGAGGACGAGATTCCGATGAACGCGGGCTGCCTGCGCCCCATCCGGGTCGTGGTGCCGCCGGGCACGATGCTGTCGCCGGAATACCCGGCCGCCGTCGTGGCGGGGAATGTCGAGGTGTCCCAGGCCGTCACCAACGCGCTGTTCGGCGCGCTCGGCGCCATGGCGGCCTCGCAGGGCACCATGAACAACCTCACCTTCGGCAATGACACCTACCAGTATTACGAGACGATCTGTTCCGGCTCGCCCGCCGGCCCCGGCTTCGGCGGCACCCCCGGAGTGCACGTCCACATGACCAATTCCCGGCTCACCGACCCCGAGATCCTGGAGTACCGCTTTCCCGTCCTCCTGGAGGACTTCCACATCCGCCGCGGGTCGGGCGGGCGTGGCCGCTGGAGCGCTGGCGACGGAACCAGCCGCACCATCCGTTTCCTGGCGCGGATGGACTGCGCCATCCTCTCGTCCCACCGCAAGGTCCGCCCCTTCGGCCTCGCCGGCGGCGAACCGGGCGAGGTCGGGCGCACGTTCGTGCGCCGGGTCGACGGGCGGATCGAGGACCTGAACGGTTGCGACCAGACCGTCCTGGAGCCCGGCGAGGCCGTCACGGTGGTGACGCCGACCGGGGGCGGATACGGGGAGCCGGGGGAGCGCTGACGCGCCTCGGGCGCTCGCCTTGGCCGTCAGGCCTCGCCTCTGCGGATCGCGGCCGTGCCGCTCGGCCTGCCGCCGCCTTCACCTCACCACTTGCGCGCGGGCGGGACGGAGACCGGCTCGCCGCTGTCCTCGATCAGTTCCTCGAGGGCCTGCGAATCATAGGTATCGCGCGGCGCCGTCGCCAGGCCGGGGGCCTGGCCGTAGGGGCGCGGCGACATCGGCGCGCCGGCGCCGTCGGCGAGCCGCGAGGCGAACTTGATGATGGGCTTGCAGATCACCCGTCCGCCATTGTGGCGGGCGAGGTCGAGGTGCAGGTGGTTGTAGTGGAAGGGATCGGAGCCGGGGGCGAGCACGGTGGAGAACATCCTGCACGCGCCCAGGAACACCTCGCGCAGGAAGGCCTGGTCGGCCTCGCCGCCGCGCCAGCCACGCTCGACGGTCAGTTCGCGCCCGTCGGAGAAGCGGAAGGACATCACGTCGACCGCGTTGCCGAAGGAGTGCTCGGAGTGCGGCGCGCCGCGCTGGTTGTTCATGCCGCGGCATGAATAGGACCCGGCCCGCATCTCCACGACGCGCTGGCCGAAATAGATCTCCGCGGCGGGCTGCACGACGCTTTCGAGCCAGCCGTCGATCTGCGGGATGATGGGGCAGGCAAGAGTGGCGCGGCTCGTCAGGGCGACGGTGCCGTCGGCGAAGGCGGACACCTTGAACGGGTGCTGCATGCCGCAGGCGCCGGGGCCGTCGATCTCGCGGCCGGTCTCGATCCAGGGCGTCACCTTCACGGCCTTCGAGGCAAGGCATGCCTGCTCGGCCTCGTCCCGCCAGGGCGCGCGTTGTTCGTAGCGGAACAGGCCGCAGCCGCCGAGCAAGCCGAGGACGACGGAGCCGACGAGAAACTGGGCCACTCCGCGTCTCATGGCGCGGACAATGCCGTCGGAAAAATTAAGCCTTCATCAACGCTGGCCGCCTGGCCAGCCGGCGTTCCGCGGGCCGGCTAAGACCAAAGGATGAGACCCGGAGGTTCACGACAGCTAGCGCGCAGTTCGCCGGAACGCCGTGGGATTCGAGCGCTTCTGCGCGATTCTGCGGCAGGACCGGCGGCGACGTCGCTCGCCATGCCGCCCTCTTGAGCAATTCACGCATGATTTGCCGGAAGTGAAGGCAAAAACACGCTTACGCAAATTCAGCTTGCACTTGGTGCGGTGCACAAATAAAGTAAGGGCTGCGGTGCTGAGGCACTGCAGCCCTCTTTGGGCGTTTCCTCCCTAGACTTGGGCCGCTCCGATGGGCGGCCTTTTTCTTGTCCGGGGCGCAAAAAGCAGCAGACATTCGCGCGCCGCGCAAGCGCAAAGATAAGGCAAAATCCTGATGCTCGGACGCGTCTCGGGGGAAGGCTATGCCCCGGCTTGCGCGATGGCGTGGAAGAACGATCCCGTGACGCGACCGCGCCGGCTCCCGGTCGGCGCCGGCTCCGAGCCGTAGGCGTCGCGGACCATGGCGAAGGGATCGTCGCCGCCCTGGTCCAGCACGCTGGCATAGTGGAACTCGTGCCCCCTCAAACGAGTCCCGGCCGGGCCCAGGCAGCCCTCCGACGCCAGCGTCGCGTCGCGATAGCCGAGTTGCATCTTGCGCCGGGCGAAGCTCGTGGAGAGGCCGAGCAGGCCGGCCATCGGGTGGACCGCGCCGGACGCGTCCGTCAGCGCGCCGCCGAGCACCATGTAGCCGCCGCACTCGCCATGCACCGGGCGGGTTTCAGCGAAAAGGCGCAAGCCGGACATGAACCGCTCCGCCGCCGCCAGCCGGCCCGCATGCAGTTCGGGATATCCCCCGGGGAGCCAGGCGACGTCGCAGCCGGCCGGCGGAGCCTCGTCGGCGAGGGGCGAGAAGGGCCGGATCTCGGCGCCTGCGCTGCGCCAGCCCTGCACAACGTGCGGATAGACGAAGGAGAAGGCGTCGTCGCGCGCCAGCGCGATGCGCTGGCCCGGCGGCCGCAGCGTGCCGCCCGCCTCGCCGTCCGGCAGTGCGAGCGGCTGCGCGGCCCGCGCGATGGCGTCGAGGTCGCAATGGCGTCCCACCCAGTCCGCCATCCGGTCCAGCAGCGCGTCGAGGCCGTTCGTCTCTCGCGCCTGGACGAGGCCGAGGTGGCGCTCGGGCAGCGCGATGCCCTCCTCGCGCGGCAGGCAGCCCAGGACCGGAAGTCCCACGGCCTCGATGGCCTCGGTGACCAGCCGGCGGTGGCGGGGGCTTCCGACCTTGTTGGCGACGACGCCGGCGAGGCGGATCCGCTCGTCGTAGCGGGCGCAACCCAGCGCGAGCGCGGCGGCCGACTGCGACTGGCCGCTGACGTCGAGCACCAGCAGCACCGGCCACCCCGTGGCGGCCGCGATGTCGGCCGACGACCCGCTGCGGCCGATCGGGGCGGGAACACCGTCGAACAGGCCCATGAGGCCTTCGCACAAGGTGAGGTCGGCCTCGCCCGCGGCTTCGCGCGCCAGCCGTGCGACCAGGCCCGGCGGCATGGCCCAGGCGTCGAGGTTGAGGCTCGGACGCCCGCTCGCGGCCTCGTGGAAGGCCGGGTCGATGTAGTCCGGACCGCACTTGGCTCCGGCGGCGCGAAGCCCTCGCCGCGCGAAAGCGCGCAGCAGGCCGAGCGTCACGCTCGTCTTGCCGCTCGACGAGCGCGGCGCGGCGACGACGAGGCCGGCCATGGCGCTCACTGCGCCGCCTCCAGGACGACCGAGAGCGGAGCCAGCGCCTCGCGCAGCCGCACGATGGATCCGATGGCGATGATGGCCGGCGAGCCCAGACCCTCGCGGGCGACGTCCGCCACGGCTTCGGCCAGCGTCGTCACCAGCACACGCTGGCGAGGGGTGGTCGCGTCCGTCACGACGGCGACGGGCGTGTCGGCCGGCAAGCCTCCTTGCGCGAGCCGAGCCGCGATCTCGCCGAGATGGGACATCGCCATGTAGAGCACGACCGGCATCCCCGTGCGCGCCACGGCCGCCCAGTCGAGGCCCGGCTCGCCGGGGGCGCAGTGGCCGGTGGCGAGGATCACCCCGTGGTTCGTGTCGCGCGTCGTGGCGGGGATGCCGGCATAGGCGAGGCCGGCGAGGCCGGCCGTGACGCCGGGCACGACGCGGAAGGGAATGCCTTCGGCCACCAGCGCCAGCGCCTCCTCGCCGCCGCGGCCGAACACGAAGGGGTCGCCGCCCTTGAGGCGCAGGACGCGGCGGTCCTGGCGGGCCAGCGCGATCAGCCGGTCCGTGATGTCGCGCTGCCGGGGCGAGGGCCGCCCGCCGCGCTTGCCCGCGAATTCCAGCTCCGCGCCGGCGCCGGCGAGCTCAAGGATCTCGGGATCGACCAGCGCGTCATAGACGATCACGTCGGCGCTCTGCAGCGCGTGGACGGCATGGAGCGTGAGCAGACCGGGATCGCCCGGTCCCGCTCCCACGAGCCAGACCGTGCCGGGGCGAAAGACCGGCAGGCTGCGCAGCAGCGCGCGCGGGCCGCTCATCGGGCGTCCCTCGCGACGGGATGCGCCGGAGACGGAGGGCTAGGCGGCTGCGGCATCACGCGGTAGGAGCAGGCATGGGCGAGAACGGCATCAGCGGCGAGGAGGCGGAGGGCGTCGATCCTAGCCCGTCCCCGGAGGCCGCCGACCGTCCCGCTCCGACGCTTCGGCGCGGCTGGACGACGGGGACCTGCGCCGCCGCGGCTGCGCGGGCGGCGTTCGAGGCGCTGGCCACCGGCGTGTTTCCCGACCCTGTCGGCGTGCGCCTGCCCGGCGGCGAGCGGCCCTGCTTCGCGCTGGCGACGGTCGAGCGGGGCGAGGGCTGGGCGCAAGCCGGCGTGGTCAAGGACGCCGGCGACGATCCCGACGTGACGCACGGGGCGCTGGTGCTCTCCACCGTGCGGCGCACGGCGGCCGGCAGCGGCGTGAGCTTCCGCGCCGGGCCGGGCGTCGGCATGGTGACCCGCCCGGGATTGCCGATCCCGCCGGGCGAGCCCGCCATCAACCCCGTGCCGCGGGCCATGATGCGGGAGGCGATCGCGGAGGCGAGCGCCGCGCTGGGCGCGCCCGGCGACGTGGAGATCGAGGTGTCGATCCCCGGCGGCGACGCCCTTGCGCTGCAGACGCTGAACCCGCGCCTCGGCATCGTGGGAGGCCTGTCGATCCTCGGCACCACCGGCATTGTCGTGCCCTATTCCTGCGCGGCCTGGATCCACACCATCCATCGTGGCGTCGACGTGGCGCGGGCCATCGGGCTCGGCCATGTCGCGGGGGCCACCGGCAACGTGTCCGAGGTCGCCGTGCAGAGCCTGCACGGGCTGGAGGACGCGGCACTGATCGACATGGGCGATTTCGCCGGAGGCATGCTCAAATACCTGCGCAGGCACCCCGTGCCGCGCGTCACGGTAGCCGGCGGCTTCGCCAAGATGACCAAACTCGGCCAGGGGCTTCTCGACCTGCATTCGCGGCGCGGGCAGGTCGACATCGCCTGGCTCGCGCGGCGCGTGCGCGAGGCCGGGGGCGACGCGGCGGCCGTCGAGGCGGCCGGCGCGGCGCAGAGCGCCGCCGAGGTGCTGCACGCGGTGCGCCCGACCGGGCTCGACCTGCCGGGCCTCGTCGCCGAGGCGGCCTGGGCCACGGCGGCGAAGGCGCTGGCCGGCGCCTCGTCGGAGCTCGAGGTCGTGGTCGTCGACAGGGCAGGGCAGATCATCGCCCGCACGCCGTTCCGGCCGGTCGGCTGAGCGCGTCCTCACGGTTCAGTCCCCCGCCAGCCCGGGGCGCGGAAGCGACGCTGGTAGTCCGAGTCGTAGAGCGCGCTGGGGCGAAAGTCTTCGGCTGCGAGAACGGGCCCGACGAGGATCAGCGCCGTGCGCTCGATGGGCGCCACCGCCACCGCCGCCGCGATGCTGGCGAGCGTGCCGCGGATGATCCGTTCCTCGGGCCAGGAGGCGCGGAAGACGATCGCGACGGGACCCTCCGGCCCGTAGTGCGGGAGGAGTTCGCGCACCACCTCGTCCAGCGCGTGGATGGAGAGGTGGATGGCGAGCGTCGTTCCCGTGGCGGCGAAGGCCGCAAGCGTCTCCCGGGGCGGCATCGAGGAGGCGCGGCCGGGAGTCCGGGTGAGCACCAGCGACTGGCCGACCTCCGGCAGGGTGAGCTCGCGCTGTAGAGCCGCGGCCGCCGCGGCGAAGGCCGGCACGCCGGGCGTCACGGTGACGGGAATGCCAAGCCGCTCGCAGGCGCGCAATTGCTCGCCCATGGCACTCCAGATGGAGAGATCCCCCGAATGGAGGCGCGCGACGTCCTGTCCCGCACCGGCCGCCTCGGCGAAGAGCGCGACGATGGCCTCGAGGTCGAGCGGGGCCGTGTCGACGATCTTCGCGCCCGGCGGGCAATGGTCGAGCAGGGCGCGCGGCACGAGCGAGCCCGCATAGAGGCAGACCGGGCAGCGGGCGAGGAGGTCTCGGCCGCGTACGGTGATCAGGTCTGGCGCGCCGGGGCCGGCGCCGATGAAGTGGATGGTCATCCCGGGGACCCTCCGGCCGGGCGGGCGACGGCGCAGGTCGCGCCTTCGGCCGCCATGCGTGGCACGACGAGGGCGGAGCCGGCGCCGGCTCCGGCCAGAGCCGCCGTCTCGGCGACGGAGGGCACGCCGAAGAGCGAGACCACCCGTTCCGACCGTGTCTGCGCGCGTGGGGCCGCCGCTTCCAGCGCCACGCGCGGGAGGTAGACGAGAGGCAGCGCGAGCAGCAGCGCGGCCTCGGCGATGCCGGCCTCGCCCTGCTTGTCGACGCTGGTGAAGAGCGCCGCGGCGCCCGCGTCGCCGAGCGAATCCAGTGCCCGCCGCACGAGGGCGGCGATGGTCTCGCCGGGACAGCCCGAGCGGCAGCCGACGCCGACGGCGAGGAGCGGCAGGCTCATGCGCCGCCCCCCGTCCAGGGCTTGGCCACGGCCCACTGCGTGACCGGCATCGCGGGCCTCCAGCCATGGAAGCCGCCCACCGGGTCGGCCCTTGTCACCTGCACGGTGACGAGTTCGCCCCCCAGCGCCTTGTAGCGGGCCACGAGTTCGGCCTGCGTCTCCAGGGTGACGGCGTTGACGACGAGCCGGCCGGCCGGGCGAAGCGCGGCCCAGGCGGCGTCGAGGACGCCAGGATCCGTCGCCCCGCCGCCGACGAAGATCGCGTCGGGCGTCGGCAGGCCCTGCAGGGCGGCCGGAGCGTCGCCTGCGACGATGCGGAGGTCCGGCACGCCGAGCGCGACCGCGTTGCGCGCGGCCCGCGCCGCCCGGTCGGGCCGGGGTTCGACGCCGATGGCCCGGTTGGCGGGGTGGCGCAGCATCCACTCGATGCCGACCGAGCCCGACCCGGCCCCGATGTCCCACAGGAGCTCGCCCTGGCGCGGCGCCAGGGCGGCGAGCGTCATGGCGCGGATCTCGCGCTTGGTGAGCTGGCCGTCATGCTCGAAGGCCGAGTCCGGCAGCCCGGCGGCCAGCGGAAGCACAGGGGCGCCCGCATCGGCCTCGACGGTGAGGGCGATGATGTTCAGCGGGTCGAAGCGCTCGTCCAGGAGGCTCGCCGCCAGGCGCTCGGCGATGCGCTCGCGCGGCCCGCCCAGCGCCTCGCCGACCGTGATCGGCGACCGTCCCATTCCGAGCGTGCGCAGCATCGCAGCGAGGCGGGCGGGCGTCTCGCCGTCCCACGACAGGGCGAGGACCCGTGCGCCGGGCTGCAGGTGCGGCCGGATGCGCTCCAGCGCGCGCCCGTGGAGGGAGACGCAGGCCGTCGATTGCAGGTCCCAGCCCAACCTCGCGGCCATCAGGCTGAAGGAGGACGGCGCCGGCAGGCACAGGATCTCGCCGGGGTCGAAATGACGCATGAGCGTCGCCCCGACCCCGTAGAAGAAGGGATCGCCCGAGGCCAGGACGCAGACCGACCGGCCCCGCTCCGCCGCGATGACCGGGATGGCGTCGGTGAGCGGGGAGGGCCAGGCCATTCGGCGTCCGGTGGCGGCGTCGCCGGCCAGGGCGAGGTGCCGCTCGCCGCCCACAAGCAAATCCGCCTGCTTGACGAGCGCGAAGGCGGCAGGGCTCAATCCCCGAAGGCCGTCCTCGCCGATGCCGACGATGGCGAGCCACCGCCCGGGGGGAGCGGGCGAGGCAAGCGGGGAGGGCGCGCTCACGGGCCGTCCTCCGGCGAATGGAGTGCATGCGGATGCGGGTGCTGGTGCTCGGAGGCACGACGGAGGCGGCCACGCTCGCCGGTCTCCTGGCCCATCGCGAGGACATCGACACCATGCTCTCGCTGGCCGGCCGGACGTCGGCTCCCGTGCGTCCCCCCGTGCCGTACCGGATCGGCGGCTTCGGCGGCGTGGCGGGCCTCGTCGCCTTCCTGCGCGACAACGCGATCGACGCGCTGGTGGACGCAACCCATCCCTTCGCCACGCAGATGAGCGCCCATGCGGTCCAGGCCTGCCGCGAAAGCGGCACGCCGCTGCTCGTGCTGGGCCGGCCGGCCTGGCAGGCCGGGGCGGGAGACTGCTGGACCGAAGTGGCCAATGCGGCCGAAGCCGCCAGGGCGCTGGGTACGGAACCGCGCACGGTATTCCTGACGGTCGGCCGGCTCAGCCTGCCCGCCTTCGTCGCCGCGCCCCAGCACCGCTACGTCGTGCGCAGCATCGACCGGCCGGAGGGGCTCGACGCGCTTCCCAGCCACAGGCTGGTCCTGGCCCGGGGCCCGTTCGACCTCGCCGCCGAGCGCGCGCTGATGCGGGAGGAGGAGGTCGACGTCGTCGTCACCAAGAACAGCGGCGGCGCGGCGACCGGCGCCAAGCTCGCGGCCGCCCGCGAGCTTGGCCTGCCGGTGGTCGTGATCCGCCGCCCCGCCGCCTCCGGCGCTCCGGAGGTGCACGATCCCCAGGCCGCCCTGGCCTGGCTCGACACGCTGCTCGGCGCTCATCGCGCTCCCCCGTAGTGCCGGGGCGTATAAAGCCAGGGCTCGCCCCTGCTCCGCGGCACGAGACGCGTCTCGCTGGACCCGACCAGCACGAGCGTGCTCATGTCCGCGACGCCTGGATCGGCTTGCGCCAGGGTGGTGACGAGGATGCGCTCGTCCGGCCGGCCGACGGCCCGGGCGAAGACGACGGGGATGGTTGCGTCGCGATGGGCCCGCAGGAGGGCGAAAGCCTCGTGGATCTGTCCCGGCCTCGCCTTCGAGGCGGGGTTGTAGAGCGCGATGACGAAGTCGGCCTCGCTGGCGGCCACCAGCCGGCGCGCCACGACGGACCACGGCTTCAGGTTGTCCGACAAAGAGATGACGCAGAAGTCGTGGCCGAGCGGCGCGCCGAGCCGCGCCGCCGCCGCCTGCATGGCGGACACGCCGGGCAGGACCGCGATGTCGAGGTCCCGCCAGGCCGGGTCGCCGACCTCCAGCGCCTCCATGACGGCCGACGCCATGGCGAAGATGCCAGGATCTCCGCCCGACACCACCGCGACCTTGCGGCCGGAGGCCGCGAGAGCCAGTGCGTCCCTCGCCCGGTCGAGCTCCACGCGGTTGTCGCTGGCGTGCCGCACGAGGCCGGCCCGCTCCGGCACGCGCGCGACATAGGGCGCGTAGCCGACGAGGTCGGTCGCCTCCGCAAGCGCCCGGTCCGCCTCGGGCGTGATCCAGTCCCGATGGCCGGGGCCGAGGCCCACGACGACCAGCCGCCCGGGCGGCGCCTGCCCGCTCACGGCCGGCGCCCCTGGCCGGGCACGATGATGATGGAGAAGTAGGGCGCCGCGTCGTCCGTCTTCTCGGCGAGCGGCATCACCAGCTCGCCGGGCATGGTGCCCCGCTCGATGTAGATCGCGCGCTCCAGGAGGCCGGCCTCGGCGAGGACCGCGCGGACCTTCGGAAAGTTCTGGCCGAGCTTCATGAAGACGGCCGCGTCCGTTCCCGCGAGCCGCTCCGCCAGCGCCTCCCGCGCGAGCGTGCCGGGCAGCACTGTGAGTACGTCGTCGCCCCAGGTGATCGGCGCGCCGGCCGCCGTCCAGCAGCCCGACATGCCGGTGACGCCGGGGCACACGCTGGTCTTGTAGCGGCCGCGAAGCCGGACGTAGAGGTGCATGAACGAACCGTAGAAGAGCGGGTCGCCCTCGCAGAGCAGGGCGACGTCCTGGCCCGCCTCGAGCCGCGCGGCCACGGCCTGCGCGGCCTCGTCGTAGAAGGCGCCGAGCCTCAAAGCGTAGGACGGATCCTGGAAATGGATCTCCGTCGTCACGGGGTAGTAGAGCGGCAGCTCGTGGTGGTGCGGCTTCAGCCAGGGCTCCACGATTCCGCGCGCGTTGCCCCGTCGCCCGGCCTTGGCGAAATAGGCGACGACGGGGGAGGCCTCGATGAGCCGCACGGCCTTCACCGTGAGCAATTCGGGATCGCCCGGGCCGAGGCCCACGCCGTGAAGGCAGCCCGTCGTGACGGCTGCGGGCCTTTCGTCGGTGGGGAGTGCGACGGTGCTCATTCGCGGTCACTCGCCAAGGCGTTGACTGCGGCGGCCGCCATGGCGCTGCCGCCCTTGCGGCCACGCACGACGAGCCAGGGCAGCCGGCCGTCGGCGACCAGGGCCTCCTTGGACTCGGCCGCGCCGACGAATCCGACGGGCATGCCGATGACCGCCGCTGGCCGGGGGGCGCCGTCGTCGATCATGTCCAGCAGGCGGAACAGGGCCGTGGGCGCGTTGCCGACAGCCACGACCGCCCCTGCGAGACGCTCGCCCCACAGCGACATGGCGGCGGCCGTTCGCGTGTTGCCGATGCTCTTCGCGAGATCGGGCACCCGCGGGTCGTCGAGCGTGCAGATCACCTCGTTGCCTGCCGGCAATCGGGCGCGCGTCACGCCGTTGGCCACCATCTTGGCGTCGCACAGGATCGGGGCGCCCGCGCGCAGGGCCTCGCGCGCCACGCGGCAGGCGCCGGGCGCGAAGGCGATGTCGGCGGCCGCCTCGACCATGCCGCAGGCGTGGATGATCCGGACGGCGACCGGCTCCTCATCGGGCGCGAAGCGCGCAAGGTCGGCCTCGCGCCGGATGATCGCGAAGGACTCGCGATAGATGGCGTCGCCGTCGCGCACGTAGTTGGTGCGATCGGTGGTCGAGATCACGCGCTGCATTCCTTCCCGGTCCGGTCC
The DNA here is from genome assembly GCA_046349155.1 of Alsobacter sp. Classification (GTDB taxonomy): domain Bacteria; phylum Pseudomonadota; class Alphaproteobacteria; order Rhizobiales; family Beijerinckiaceae; genus Alsobacter. The sequence goes on from JAXMCW010000001.1 coordinate 672,271, forward strand.
TGCTCCGCCAGGAGCGCGGCCACGTCGCCGACGGCGAGCCCCCTGCGAAGCGGGGGATCCGCGGCTGAGCCACGTGCCACGAGATCATAGGCTCCGTCCACCCCGACCAGCGTGAGGGGCGCGGCGCCCGGGTGCGCGCAGCCCTTGGGGCAGCCCGAGACGTGCAGGGCGAGGCCGGCCGGTGCAAGAGACCGCGCGAGCGGCGCCAGCGCCAGCGCGTCGTCGTGCGTATGCGTCGTGGCGTTGCCGCAGGCGGGCATGCCGGGACAGGCGGCGACCGCGAGGCGGGGATCGTCGGCGGAGACGATGAAGCGCGCGGACCATTCGCGCCTCAGCCCTTCGGCCCTGTCCTGCGCGACCCGGGGCACGAGAATGGCACGGTAGGGCGTCAGCCGCAGGTCACCGACGCCAAGGCTGTCCGCGACGCCCGCGAGCGCGAAGAGGTCCTCGGCCGTCCAGCGCCCGAAGGGCGCGGCGACGCCGAGCGCCACGCCGGACAGGGTCTCGGGCAGGCCGAAGACCTCCGAGGCCGGGCGGACGGAGCGCGTCTCCGACGGAGCGCCGGTCTCCAGGCCCGCCGCCGCGAAGACGCGTCGAGCGCCGACGCGGCCGACGAGGTCCCGCATGCGCCGGGCCTGCCCGGCGGCGTCGTCCCGCAGGGTCAGGAAGGCCCGGGCGAGAGCCGCAGCCGCCTCGGGCAGAGCGTCTGCCTCGCAGGCGGCGACGGGCTCGTCCCTGCGCATGCCCGCCAGCGCGATCAGGAAGACCGGGGTCCGCCCGGCCCGGTGGACGGCGCGGAAGCTCACGTCCGCGCTGACGTCGTCGAGGCCGATGCGCCCGCCATCATCGACGGCGAAGCCGAACTTTCCCGGCAGGGCGTGCAGGTCCTCGTCCCGGACGAGCACCTGCTCGAGCCTTTGCACGAGCGGGCGGATGTCGAGGACAGCCGCGGGATCGAGGCCCGCGAGCGGGCTTGCGACGACATTGCGCACGGCTTCGGCCGCGGGGTCCTCGTCGAGCACCCCCAGCGCGGTGAGCCGTTCGCTCAGCGGGCCCAGCGTCGTCTCGGTCACGCCGCGCACTTGCAGGTTGCCGCGCGCCGAGAGGTCGATCAGGCCGTTGCCGTATTCGCCGGACGCCTCGGAGAGCGAGCGCGCCAGTTCCGCGGACAGGATGCCGCCTGTGATGCGCAGGCGCACGAGCAGCCCGTCGCCCGTCTGCATGGGCCTGAGCGCGCCGGGACACCAGCCGCGCACGAGAGACCGTGGGGCCAGGCTCATCCAAGCGTCTCCAGCATGTCGCGCAAGGTCGCAGCGCAGGAATTGCGGCGCGTCGTCCAGAAGCCGCGCCGGGCCGCCTCCTCGAAGCGACGCGCCACCGCTCCCGCCGCCTGGGGGTTGGCGTCCATCAGGAAGCGGCGGACCTCGTCGTTGCCGCAGGTCGCGTCGAACATCAGGTCGAAGTGCCGGCTCGGCACCGCATCGGTGGTGGCGGCGAAGGCGAAGAGGTTGTCAACGCTCTCGGCGATCTCCGCGGCGCCGCGGTGGCCGTGGCGCATCTGGCCGGCGATCCAGCGCGGATTGGCCGCGCGCCCGCGCAACGTGCGGGCGATCGTCTCCGACAGCGTGCGCACCTTCGGAGCGCCGGCCGTCGTGTCGGGATGGTAGAGCGCAGGATGGGCGCCGAGCGTCGCGGCGGCAGCGGCGAAGCCGCCTTCGTGCTCGGCGAAGGCGTCGCTGTCCAGCACGTCCTGCTCGGCCATGTCCTGCACGTGGACGAACGCGTCGGCCGCCGCGACCCTGGACCGGAACGCCTCGGGCGCGGCCTGGCCCTCGTGCTTCGCGCCGTAGGCCCAGCCTGCCGCCGCCAGGTAGGCCTCGCCGAGGTCGTCCCGGCTTTCCCAGCCGCCGTTCTGCAGCCGATGGCCGAGGCCGATGCCGTAGCGGCCGGGCGCAGCTCCGAAGACGCGGAGCGTCTCGCCCCGCCCCGCCGCCGCCGCGAGGGGATTGTCCGCCTCGTCCTCGTCGAGGGCCGCCACGGCGCGGACCGCCTCGTCGAACAGCGCGACCTGTGTCGGGAAGACGTCGCGGAACAGGCCGGATATGCGCAGGGTCACGTCCACGCGCGGCCGCCCCCAGTGGGCCGGCGGCAGGATCTCGAATCCTGAAACGCGCGCCGACCCGGCGTCCCAGGTCGGCCGCACGCCCAGCAGTGCAAGGGCCTGGGCGAGGTCGTCGCCGCCGGTTCGCATGGTCGCGCTGCCCCACAGGTCGACGACGATGGCGCGCGGCCAGTCGCCGTGGTCCTGCGCGTAGCGGGCCACCACCTCCTCGGCCGTGCGCCGGCCGATTTCCCAGGCGGTGCGGGTGGGCACCGCGCGCGGGTCGACGGTCGCCAGGTTGCGCCCGGTGGGCAGCACGTCGATGCGGCCGCGCGAGGGCGCCCCGGCGGGGCCGGGCGGCACGAAGCGGCCATCGAGGCCGGCCAGAAGCGCGGCGGCCTCCGCGGGGGCGCAGGCCTCCAGGCGCATCCGCACGGACGCGGCGTCGGCGCCGCTGGCTCCTGCGATGGCGGCGGCCGTGGCGTCGCGCCGCGCAGGATCGACCGGCCGGCCGAAGACGTGCAGCCCGTCTCCGATCCGCATCTCCTTGAGGTCGCAGAGCCAGGCGTCGAGGCCCTGCAGCACCGTCTCGGCGTCGCCGGCTGCCGACAGTCCGGCCTCTTCCAGCAGGCCGGACTCACGAGCCTTGTCCAGGATGGCCGAGGCCAGCAGACGGGCGCGGCGCGGGTCGAGGGCCTGGGCGTCCGCATATTCGTCGAACAGAGCCTCCAGCTCCGCCGCGACGCCATGCTGGCCGGCCTCGGCCAGCGGCGGCGTCAGGTGGCCGAGCGTGACCGCGGCGAGCCGTCGCTTGGCCTGGGCCGCCTCGCCGGGATTGTTGACGATGAAGGGATAGAGCACGGGCACGGGCCCCAGCACCGCCTCCGGCGCGCAGGCTTCGTCGAGGGCGACGGCCTTGCCGGGCAACCATTCCAACGTGCCGTGCGCGCCCAGGTGGACCACCGCATGGACGCGCTCCTGCTCCCGCAGCCAGGCGTAGAAGGCGACATAGGCGTGGCGGGGCGGCAGGCCCGTGTCGTGGTAGTCGCCCTTCCGCGCCTCGGCGCGCCCGCGCTCCGGCTGCAGGGCGACGACCAGGGAGCCGAGGCGGATGACGGGGAAGCGGAAGGCGCCCCCCGCGACGGCCGGATCGGATCCGGGGTCGCCCCATTGGGTGGTTATTGAAGCCTGAAACGCCGCGGGGAGGTTCGCGAGCCAGCCGCGATACGTCGCGAGCGGAATCGAGACGGTCTCTGCGTCGAGGTTCCCCGACCCCCGCTCCTCGTCCCTCCCCGCAAGGGGGAGGGGGGGCGGAGCGGGAGAGGCCTGCCCGGAAGACGTCGCCGCCCCAGCCGCCGATCGCGCCGCGCCGTCCCACGCCGCGGTGGTCATCATGGGTTCCGACGCCACTCTGTCCCCTCTCCCTCGCGGGGCGGGGTCGGCGGCGGGGGGCGCGCCCCCGCCCGTCAAGGCGTGCATCAGGCCCTGCGCACTCACCCCAGCGGGGACGCGATAGCCGGCGGCCTGCAGGATGCCGAGCATCGCATCCACGCTGGCCGCGGTGTCCAGCCCGACCGCATAGCCCGCCCGGCCGCCCTTGTGCGGGTAGTCGGAGAGCACGCAGGCGATCCGCCTCTCGGTCCGCGGCGTGCGGCGCAAGCGGGCCCAGGCGGCCGCGAGGTCGGCGACCCAGGCGATGCGCGAGAGGTCCGGCACGTGCGCGTGGCGGCTGAACTCGAGCTCGGCGTGCCGTTCCGCTTCCGCCTTGAAGGAGATGGCGCGCGTGACGAGCCTGCCGTCGCCCTCCGGCAGCACGACGTTCATGGCGAGGTCGGCTGCGCCGAGCCCGCGGTCTGAGCCCGCCCAGGCCTCGCGGGAGGAGCCCGCCAGGATCACCTGCAGCACCGGGCAGTCCGCCCCGTCGAGCACGCCCGGCCCGTCGCCTGTCCGCCCCGAGAAGGCCGTCGTGTTGAGCACCACGTCCGGCGCATGTCCGGCGATCAGGTCGGCGAGGCCTTCGGCCGCGGCCGGGTCCTTGAGGCTCGTCACCGCGGCGCAGGCCACCGCGAAGCCGCGCCCCGCCAGCGCGTCGCCAAGCGCGACGAGGGGCGCCGTGTCCGCTGCCATCAGGACCGAGCGGTAAAACACGACCAGCGCCCGGGGCGCGCCCGCGGGCTGCGCGTGCTCGCCGGGCGCGAAGCGGCTGAAGGCCGGCACGGCCTCGGGCTCGCGCCAGTCCCGCGCGAGGCCCGCCCGCGCCGCGATCCAGCCGAGGCAGGAGGCGGCGTTGGCCGGGCCGCCGTGCTGGAACCAGGCCCAGAGCCGGCGCAGGTCTTCCACCGGCAGGGTCGAGGCCGCGTCGAGACGGGGGTCCTCCTGGTGGTCGCCCGGCACCACGGCGAGCGCAAAGCCGTGCCGGCGTGCCGCGGCCGCCCATTCCTCGACGCCGTAGCGCCAGTAGTCGAGCCCGCCGAGCAGGCGGACGAGCACGACCTTCGCCCGCCCCGCGAGCCGCTCGACCTGCAGGTCCACCGAGTAGGGGTGACGCAACTGCGCGAGATTGGCGAGCCGTAGGCTCGGGAAACGCGCCGCCGGGTCGCCGGCGGCCTGCTCCCAGGCGGCGGCCACCAGCGCGAGGTCGCTGTCGGTGAAGGAGAGGAACACGATATCCGCCGCGGACTGTTCGAGGTCGACCGCCTGGGCCGCCTCGTCCAGCGATTGCGTCTGCGTCCGCAGCAGGTGCATGGCTCAGGCCGCGAGGCTCCCCAACGCGGCCTCGATCGCGGTGCGGTCGAGCCCCTTCTGGCCGATCACGACGAGCCGGCTGCGCCGCTCCTCGCCGGCCTTCCAGGCCCTGTCGAAATGGTGGCGAAACCGCGCGCCGACTCCTTGCACCAGCAGGCGCATGGGCTTGCCCTCCACGGCGACGAAGCCCTTCATGCGCAGCACGTCGTGCGCGGCCGCCACCTCGGCCAGCCGGCCCACGAGCGCGGCGGGATCACGCACGGGCGGCAGCGCCACGACGAAGCTGTCGAAGTCGTCATGGTCGTGGCCCTCCTCCGCGTCGTGGTGAGAGGGACGGGCGGCGAAGTCGTCCTCGGCGGCGGCGGCGAGGCCGAGCAGCACGTCGATGCCGATGCGGCCCTCCTGGGTCTCCACCACCTTCACGGCGCGCGGCACCGTGCTGCCGATGGAGCGGGACACTTCGGAGAGGGATGCGGCGTCGAGCAGGTCGGCCTTGTTGAGCACGACGAGGTCGGCGCAGAGGAGCTGGTCCTCGTAGACCTCCTCCAGCGGGTTGTCGTGGTCCACCGACTCGTCCTGCGCCCGCTGGGAGGCAAGCGCCTGCGGATCGTCGGCGAAGCGGCCGGCGGCCACGGCCGGCCCGTCCACCACGGCCACGACGCCGTCCACCGTGAGCCTGGCGCGGATCGGGGGCCAGTCGAAGGCCTTCACCAGCGGCTTGGGCAGCGCGAGGCCCGAGGTCTCGACGATGATGTGCTCGGGCCGCTTCTCGTGGGCGAGCAGCGCCTCGATGGCGGGGATGAAGTCGTCCGCCACGGTGCAGCAAAGGCAGCCATTGGCCAGCTCGACGATGTTTTCCTCGGCGCAGCTCTCGATGCCGCAGGAGCGCAGGATCTCCCCGTCCACGCCCTCGTCGCCGAACTCGTTGATGATCAGCGCGAGATTGCGGCCCTTGGCCTGCTCCAGCACGTTGCGGATGAGGGTCGTCTTCCCCGCCCCCAGGAAGCCGGTGACGATGGTCACGGGCACCTTGCGCAGCGAGGTCTCGGGGGAGGGCGTGGTCATTCGGCGGCTTCCGGGAGGGAGGGATCGGGAGAGACGGGGGCGAGCGGCGGCGTGCGGGCGATCACGTTTCGCTTCAGGTGCTCAGGGCGCTGCCGCCAGGGGATGAGGCCGTCGGGGGCCTCGGCATAAAGGGCCGCACCGTCCAGGATCACGGGCGCGGCGGCCTCGGGCGCGGCGTCGGCATAGACATAGGTCCACTTGCCGGGCGCGGCATAGCCGAAGGTCACCGGCCGCTTGCACACGCTCAGGCACTCGACGGGCACGATCCGCACGTCGGCTCCGCGTTCGGCGGCGAGGTCGCGGACCGCGCGCAGCAGGCGCGCGCCGGCGCGCTCCTCCGAGGGATCGTCGGCGGACTTGCAGGTCACGCAGATATGGATCGTGGTCGCCTCGCCCATGCCCGTCCGTATGCTCCGGCGGGGTGCATGCAGCCCGGCGCGAACGCCGTGCGACCGGCCCCGGCGAGCGGGACCGGACAGCCCCGGGGCACCCCGCCCGGGACATGCAGCGCTGCAATGGCAGGTCTCCTGACTTGCGGATCGGCGCCTCGCGCCGCCTTCCCGGGTCCGGCGGACCCAGTGGCTTCCTGGCGCGAAGCTACCCGCTCACAGTTGCGGGGGCAGTTGCGGCTTGCCCGGCCTGTCGGCCGGCCGCATTCCCTTTTCACCCCCGGATCCGGGGGACCATTGACGCACGAGTGATAGACGTGGCGCTCCAAGCGAGTCAATGAGGGCGCTCACGGATCCCTGACCCCTGGAGACGCCGCGGGCATGCTGCCGAAACTCACCCTCGTGCTGGGCGGCGCCCGCTCGGGCAAGAGCCGCCACGCCGAAGGCCTCGTAGCGGCGGCGCCGCCGCCCTGGCACTACGTTGCCACCGCTCAGGCCTTCGATGCGGAGATGGAGGAGCGGATCGCCCTGCACCGCGAGCGGCGGGGGACGGGTTGGCGGACGACGGACGCGCCGCTCGCCCTGCCGCAGGCCATCCGCGACCTCGGCGGCGGCGAGGCTCCGATCCTCGTCGATTGCCTCACCTTGTGGGTGACGAACCTCCTCATGGCCGAGCGCGACGTGCGGGCCGCCGGCGCGGATCTCGCAGGCGCGATCGCGCAGGCCCGGGCGCCCGTCGTGCTCGTCTCCAACGAGGTCGGGCTCGGCATCGTGCCCGACAATGCGCTGGCGCGCCGCTTCCGCGACGAGGCGGGTCACCTGCACCAGATGCTTGCGGCGAGGGCCGACCGCGTGCTCTTCATGGTCGCCGGCCTGCCCATGGCCGTGAAATGACAGGCGACGCGAGACGATGAGCGGGACGGACGAGAGCGAAGCCGAGCGCCGGCACCGGGAGAAAATGGCGAAGCGCAAGGCGGTGCAGGATGCCGAAGTGGCCTCCAAGACGATCGCCGAGAAGGGGCTGCTGATCGTCAACACGGGCCCGGGCAAGGGCAAGTCGACGGCGGCCTTCGGGCTCGTGATGCGCGCGCTGGGCCACGGCTTTCCCGTGGGGATCGTGCAGTTCATCAAGGGGGCCTGGGACACCGGCGAGCGCCACGCCATCGAGCGCTTCGGCGACCAGGTGCGCTGGTACAGCATGGGCGAGGGCTTCACCTGGGAGACGCAGGACCGCGCCCGGGACGTCGCCGCGGCGGGGGCGGCCTGGGCCAAGGCGCAGGAGCTGATGGCCGACCCCGCCATCCGCCTGGTCGTCCTGGACGAGCTGAACATCGCGCTGCGCTACGACTACCTGCCGCTCGCGGAAGTGGTCGAGGCGCTCGGCAACCGCCGGCCGGACCTGCACGTCGTGGTCACGGGCCGCAACGCCAAGCCGGAACTGGTCGAGGCGGCCGACCTCGTGACCGAGATGACGCTGGTCAAGCATCACTTCGCCGCGGGCGTGAAGGCCCAGCAGGGCATCGAGTTCTGAGGCCATGCCCGCGCGCTGCCTGATGCTGCAGGGCACCGGCTCGGATGTCGGCAAGTCGCTGCTCGTCGCCGGCCTGTGCAGGGCCCTGGTGCGGCGCGGGCTCTCGGTGAGGCCGTTCAAGCCGCAGAACATGTCCAACAACGCGGCGGTCACGGTGGATGGCGGCGAGATCGGACGGGCACAGGCGCTGCAGGCGCGCGCCTGCGGCGTGCCGCCGTCCGTGCACATGAACCCCGTGCTGCTCAAGCCGCAGAGCGAGGTCGGCTCGCAGGTCGTGGTGCAGGGCCGGGTCGTCGGCTCCGCCAAGGCGCGCGAGTTCCAGGCATGGAAGCCGCGCCTGATGGATGCCGTGCTGGAGAGCTTCACCCTGCTTCGGGAGGATTGCGACATCGTCCTCGTCGAGGGCGCCGGCAGCGCCGCCGAGGTGAACCTGCGGCCCAACGACATCGCCAACATGGGCTTCGCGCGCAGGGCCGACGTGCCGGTGATCCTCGTCGGCGACATCGACCGGGGAGGCGTGATTGCCCAGGTCGCGGGGACGCGGGCCGTGATCGATCCGCAGGACTCCGCGATGGTGGCAGGCTTCGTGGTCAACAAGTTCCGAGGCGATCCCGCCCTCTTCGCGGACGGCATGGCGCTGATCGAGCGGCATACGGGCTGGCCCGCCCTCGGCCTCGTGCCCTGGTTCCCGGATGCGGGGAAGCTTCCGGCCGAGGACGCGGTGGTGCTCGGCAAGCGCGCGCGCCCCGGGGAGGGCCGCACGTTGGTCGCGGTTCCGCTCCTGCCGCACATCTCCAACTTCGACGACCTCGACCCCCTGCAGGCCGAGCCCTCGCTGCAGGTGCGCTGGGTGCGGCGCGGCGAGCCGCTTCCGGCAGAGGCGGCCCTGGTGATCCTGCCGGGCTCCAAGGCCACGATCGCGGACCTCGACGCGCTCCGGCGGGAGGGCTGGGACATCGACCTCAAGGCTCATGTCCGCCGGGGCGGGAAAGTGCTGGGCCTGTGCGGCGGTTACCAGATGCTGGGCCGGCGTATCGCCGATCCGCAGGGCGTCGAGGGTCCGCCCGGCGAGCGGGAAGGCCTCGGCCTGCTCGATGTCGAGACGGTGCTCACCGCCCGCAAGACGCTGGAAAGCGTGGACGGCGTGGGACTGCGCGACGGCGCGCCCTTCCGGGGCTACGAGATGCATGTCGGCGAGACCGACGGGCCCGACCGGGGGCGCCCGGTGCTGCGCTTCTCCGACGGCCGCAACGAGGGCGCCGCCTCGCCGGACGGCGTCGTCCAGGGCGTCTATGTGCACGGGCTGTTCGGCGATGACGCCCAGCGCGCCTCGTGGCTCGGCTGGATCGGCGCCGAGGGCTCGGACCTGCGCTACGAGGCCAGCGTGGAGGCGATCCTCGACGCCTTCGCGGATCACCTCGCGCGCCACGTCGATCTCGATCGGCTGCTCAGCCTCGCGCGCTGAGAAGGAGCACCAGCAGGGCCAGTACCGCCAGTTGCAGGGCGCAGGCCGCGCGGTAAAGGCGCAGGGCCCGCGCGATGTCGGACGCGCGCGCCTCGCGCCGGCCGTCGCCCATGTACGCATCCTCCACGCGCTCGCTGCCGTAGACCCTGGGACCTGCAAGCGAGAGGCCGAGCGCCCCGGCCATGGCGGCCTCCGGCCAGCCGGCATTGGGCGAGCGGTGCCGGGGCGCATCGCGCCGCATGGCGCGCCAGGCTCCTGCCGCGGAGGCATCCGGCAGGACGAGGGCCGCGCCCGTCAGCCAAAGCCCGGCGAGCCGGGAGGCCGGGAGGTTCACCAGATCGTCGAAGCGGGCGGCGGCCCAGCCGAAGGCGGCATGGCGGGCGGTGCGGTGCCCGATCATGCTGTCGGCCGTATTGGTCGCCTTGTAAAGCAGGCCACCGGCCAGCCCGCCCGCAGCCGTCCAGAAGGCAGGAGCCACCACGCCGTCGGCGAAGTTCTCGGCCAGGCTCTCGATGGCCGCGCGCGCCACGCCGGCCTCGTCGAGCACGGCCACGTTGCGGCCGACGATCATGGCGACGGCCTTGCGGCCCGCGTCCAGCCCGTCGCGCGAGAGCGCCTGCTCCACGGCAAGGACATGCTCGTGCAAGCTGCGCTGGGCCGGCAGCGACGCCGCCAGCACCGCCAGCAGGGCGAAGCCGGACAGGCTCGACGAGAGCAGCCTGTCGAGGCCGAACCCCGCGAGCCCCGCGACCAGCAGGACGATCGCGAAGGCCATGAGGCCCGCACGGCGGCGCCCGGCGAAGTCCTGTTCCTCCCTGTTGAAGGTGCGGTCCAGCCAGCCGATCAGCCGCCCGATCCAGGTGACCGGATGGCCGATGGCGCGGTAGAGAGGCTGCGGATAGCCCACCAGCGCCTCGAGCACGAGCGCGGCGAGGGCGAGCGACAAGGTGGCGTGGACGGTGGCGGACATCGAGGCGGGTCAGAACGAAGCGGCGGGCGCGCTCTTCTATCACGGCGGCGCGCTGGATGCCGCGCGCCGCGCTTTTGCGCGGGCCCCGGAGCCGTGGATCGACCTTTCCACCGGCATCTGCCCCGTCGCCTATCCCGTCGGCGACATTCCCGTCGAATCCTGGACGCGCCTGCCGGACGCCTCCGACCTGGCGGCCCTGGAAGCGGAGGCGGCCCGCGCCTATGGCGTCCCTGATCCTGCCTGCGTCGTCGCTGCAGCGGGCAGTCAGACGCTGCTCCAGGTGCTCCCACGGCTGTTTCCGGGCCGGCGCGTCGCGATCCTCGGCTTCACTTATGCGGAACATGCCCTGTGCTGGGCTCGCTCGGGCGCCGAGGTTCGCGTCGTCGAGGCGCCGGACGAGCTCGCCGCCGCGGATGTCGGCGTTGTGGTCAACCCCAACAATCCCGACGGCCGCCTTGTCGCGCCGGAGGAGCTCGCGGCCCTGGCCCGCCGCATGGCCGGGCAAGGGGGCGTCCTCGTCGTCGACGAGGCCTTCATGGACGTTCTCCCGGCCGACCGCGCCGTCGCCTCCCGGGTGGGCGACGGGGCCGGGCTCCTGGTGCTGCGCTCCTTCGGCAAGACCTACGGCCTTGCCGGCCTGCGGCTCGGTTTCGCGCTCGGCGACAGGCGGGTCACCGCCGCGCTGCGGGAGACGCTCGGACCCTGGTCCGTCTCGGGCCCCGCCCTCGCCGTGGGCCGGCGGGCCCTGGCGGACGCGGCGTGGCTCGCCGGCCTGAAGCGACGTCTCGTGGACGATTCGGCGCGGCTGCAGGAGCTCATGGAGGGACTGGGCCTCCGGGCTGTCGGCGGCACGCCGCTGTTCCGTCTCGGCGAACACGCGCAGGCCCGGGCCATCTTCGACCGTCTCGGGCGGCGCGGGGTCCTGGTCCGGGCCTTCGCCGAGCGGCCAGGCTGGCTGCGCTTCGGATTGCCGGGCGGCGCGCAGTGGGACCTCCTCGGCGAGAGACTGCGCGGATTGTGACATCCGTGCGCCGACCGACGGAACTCCAGCAGGGTCGCTGCCGTTGAACGGGCACCTTGAAGGAGGAATTCCCATGATCGGTTGGGCCATCACCTTTCTCATCATCGCCCTCATCGCCGCCGTCCTCGGCTTCGGCGGGATCGCGGGCACTGCGGTCGGGATCGCGAAGATCATCTTCTTCGCTGCGATCGTGCTGTTCCTGATCTCCGCCATCTTCGGCTTCATGCGCGGGCGCTCGCCTACCGTGCCCTAGGCCGAACGGACGTGATCGGGGGTGGCCCTGGGCCGCCCCCGGCCAACTCTTCCCTCGGCCGCGAGGCCGGACCCACGAGCGTGGAGCTGACCCCTGGACCGAACGCTGGCGCAAGAGCCTATCCTGCCGCACGAGCGGACGGCGGAGGCTCCCCGGAACTGGTGGCTGACCGGGGCCATCATCGCCGGCGTACTCTACGCCGCGCGCGAAATCCTCGTCCCGCTCGCCCTTGCCATCCTGATGAGCTTCGTGCTCGCGCCGCTGGTGCGCCTGCTGCAGCGCTGGCGCGTGAGCAAGGGCGTCTCGGTCGCCGTCGTCGTCGCGTTCGCCTTCGGTCTCGTCTTCGGCGTCGGGGCCTTCATGGCGACGCAGCTCACGCAGCTTGCCGGCAACCTCCCGCAATACCAGACCACCATCACCCGCAAGGTGCAGGAGGCGCAGGAGATGGTCTCCGGCGCGGGCTCGCTCACGCGCCTCGCGCAGATGCTGCGGCACGTCAACAGCGAGCTCAGCGCCAGGCCGCCCGAAGGCGCCAAGGAGGCTCCGGGGACCCCGGCGCCAGCGCCTCAGGCGGCGCCGACCGGCCCCGTCGCGCCTGCTCCCCAGGATTCAGGCCAGGGCTCTGCCCAGCCCCCGCCCGAGAGCCGGCCGATCCCCGTCGAGGTCCATCAGCCCGAACAATCCGGCGTTCAGTTGCTGCTCGGCTGGCTGGGTCCCTTGCTGCACCCGTTCGCGACGACGGGCCTCGTCATCGTGTTCGTCATCTTCATCCTGCTGCAGCGGCAGGACCTGCGGAACCGGCTCATCCGGCTCGCAGGCTCGCGGGACCTGCACCGGACCACGGCCGCGATGGACGACGCCGGCAGGAGGCTCAGCCGGCTCTATCTGGTCCAACTCGCCCTAAACGCCGGCTTCGGGGTCGTCATCGGCCTCGGGCTGATGGTGATCGGCGTCCCCAGCCCCTTCCTGTGGGGCGCCATCGCGGCGATCTTCCGCTTCGTGCCCTATATCGGCTCGCTGATTTCGGCGGTGATGCCGGTGCTGCTCGCCGTGGCCGTCGACCCGGGCTGGTCCATGGCGCTGTGGACGGCGCTGCTCTTCCTCGTCACCGAGCCCATCCTCGGCCACCTCATCGAGCCGATGGTGCAGGGCCACAGCACCGGCCTGTCTCCCGTCGCCGTCGTGGTCGCGGCGGCGTTCTGGACATGGCTCTGGGGCCCGATCGGCCTCGTGCTGTCCACCCCGCTCACGGTCTGCCTGGTCGTGCTGGGCCGGCACATCGACGCCCTGCAGAGCCTCGACGTGATGTTCGGCGACCGGCCCCCCCTGTCTCCCGGCGAGACCTTCTACCAGCGGATGCTGGCCGGCGACCCCCTCGAGGCGGCCGACCAGGCCGAGTCCTACCTCGACGAGCACAGCATCGACGACTATTGCGACACGGTGGCGCTGGCGGGGCTGCGCCTCGCCCAGACCGACGCGGCGCGCGGGGCCTTGTCCCACGCCCGCGCGCAAAACCTGCGCGACTGCGTGCTCGAGGTGGTCGACCATCTGCGCACGGACGAGGGCCTGAACTGGTTCGGACGGCTCGCAGGGCGCGGCGGCGGCGACGACGAGGATGACGGCCGGATCCCGGTCGGAGAATCCTGGCGGGAGGAGGGCGCCGTGCTGTGCGTGGGCGGCCGCACCCCGCTCGACGAGGCGGCCGCGGCGCTTCTCGCCGCCGCGCTCGCGCAGGAGGGCATCGGCGCGCGCAGCGCCGGCGCCGACGTGCTCTCCACGGCCCAGCTCTTCCGGCTCGAGCCCGACGGCATCCGGCTCGTCATCCTCTGCTATCTCGGCCAACGCAGCGAGGGCAGCGTCCGCTACGCCGTAAAGCGGCTCCGCCGCAAGCTGCCCGAGGCGTCCTTCGTGATCGGCCTCTGGGGGGAAACCGACGGACTCGACGCCGAGCGCATCGCGCGCGGGACGGAGGCCGCCGCGGTCACCACCAGCATCGGCCAGTCGGTGGTGTTCGCGCGGCATTTGGCGGGTGAGGCTGCGGCCGACGGGCAGAATTCGCGCAATAGCGAGGAGGAAGCCGCGGACGCCCTCTCAGCAACGGATGCCGCCTAGGCCAGCTCCGGCTGTGGGGAAAGGGCCGGCGCAAGCTTGGCGTCAGGGACATTCGCGTCAGGGCGCACACGGATTCTGTATAAAACACCCGGAGGCATGAAAGATGATTTTTGACGGAGTCAATTTGATCAACTATTCATTACCCTTTAAGTGCTTGACGGAAGCAGTTGCCTAAAGTTGTAGCGGAAGATTTTTCCCAAGCACAATGCCTTGCGAAAGACGCGCAATAAAGCCACACTGCCGCCGCGCGCTGCGCAAACGACCTAGAGCTAAGCTGAGGAAGAAATGGCGACCGGTACTGTGAAGTGGTTCAACGACCAAAAGGGTTACGGGTTCATTCAGCCGGACGCCGGCGGGAAGGACGTGTTCGTGCATATCAGCGCCGTGGAGCGCTCGGGCCTGCGGGGCCTGCAGGAAGGTCAGAAGATCTCTTACGAGCTGCAGGCTGACCGTCGCACGGGCAAGGAGTCCGCGGTCAATCTCCAGGTGGGCTGAGCCCACCCGCCGGCCGAGGCCGTACGAGCTTCTGGTCTTGGCCCCACGGGGCCCAGGCCCTTATCGATCGCCGGTGATGCGGCAGATCTACGAGACAGGAGACCGCGCGCTGCGCGGTCGCCACGACGACGTTTTGCGGATCCCCATCCACTATCTTCCCTGACGCCGGCCTTAAGGCGGGGGAGGCGAAGCGCACAAAATGCGGTCCTGAGCTAGGCTCGGTCCTGAGCACAGCTTGTCGCGGGAGAGGCTCGGTCCTGACCGAGGCTTGGAATGAGCGGCAGGCAGATGTTCCGTGCGCCGGCCCCTGGCCACCACCCCTCAGGCGCACGTTCTCGTCTGACTGGCCCTCGCCGGCGCTTCGCGGCTTCCCAGCGCTCGGGTGCAGGCCAGGCCGCCCGTCGAAATCCGGCCTCATGCGGAACGTGGCCGTAAGCGGCCACGACGCTCATCTCGCCCTCGCCCTCGCCGAACAGGTTTTCCTGCTGCTCCATCACCAGCACGCCGTCGCGCGTGCGGATGATGCGCTCGGCCGCGGCCAGCGCCTGGCCGCGGTCCTTCAGGAACTGGCCGTAGCCAGGCTCGAGCTGGCCGCGGACTTGGGAAAAGGATTGAACCAGATAGCGCATCGCGTCGTCTCCTCGCGATGAGAACGGATCATGAACATAGGGACGAAACGCCCGGATTTCAAGAGCGGGCGTTCGGCAGGACGATGAACAACTTTTGGGCAAAGTTTTGCCGACGCGAGATCCATCCCTTAACCGGCCGTTCGTTGATCATTGTCATGCTGCGTGTGTTTCGTCGTCCTTACAACCGTCCCTCGGTCGGACGGCCCCCAGCAAGAGCCCGTCATGTCCAAGCTTATCGCCGCGCTCAGCAATTTGCGTCTCGCCACAAAGATCGGCCTCGTCATCGCCATCATGACGCTGCCGCTCGCCCTGATGACGTATCTGTTCGTCGCGCAGGTCCAGAAGGACGTCGCCTTCTCGAAGGCCGAGGTGGACGGGGCCGTCTACCTCAAGCCGGTCTGGGACACGCTGGTGCTTGTCGTCGGCGGCCGCCCGTCCGGGCAGGAGACCGCGAAGATCCGCGAACTCGGGCCCGCCTATGACGAGGCGATGAAGACGCAGGCTCCAGTCAAGGCGTTCCTCGACACGCTGGCGTCCGGCGCGGATACGGCGGAGGCGGTGGCCGCCGGCCAGACCGCGATCCTGCGCATCAGCGACGGCTCCAACCTCACGCTCGATCCCGACCTCGACAGCTACTACGCCATGGACATCGTGACCAACCGGGGTCCGGAGGTGCTGGGCTCCCTGGTCGCGGTCCGGGACGCGGCGAAGCCGTATTGGGGCGGCAAGACCGAGGCCTACCTCACCTACGGCAAGCTGGTTCAGGCGCATACGCGGTTCGACGCGGCCACGGACGCCGCCTTCTCGTCGATCAAGTCCGCTTTCAGCGGCAATTCCGACGGATCCCTGGCCAAGGCCATGCAAGGGAAGGTGGACGCCGCGCAGGCCAGCGTGAAGGCCTATGCCGACGTGATCGGTGCGCTGCAGCAGCGGATCGAGCAGGGCAAGCCGACGGCGGACCTGAAGGCAGCCTATGACAAGGCCGAAGAGCAACTGCGGGGCGATGTCGCGGCGTTCTGGCAGGGGACCCATGCCGAGCTTCAGAGGCTGCTCGACATCCGGATCGCCGGCTTCTGGACGGCCGCGGAATGGCGTCTCGGGTTTGCGGCGGCCGGAACGGTCCTCGCGCTCCTCGTCGCGCTGTTCTTCGTCCGCACCATCCGGGGGCCGCTCGCGCAGCTCGTCGAGGTCCTCAGGCGCTTCCAGCTGGGCGAGTTCGGCATGGCGGTGCCGCACGCCGACGCGACCAACGAGGTGGGCGACATCGCCCGGGCGTTGCGCCGCTTCCAGACGCTGGGCTCGCAGCAGGCCCTCACCATGGCGGCCATGGACGGCTCCGACACGTTGCTCATGATCACCGATCCCGAGGAGAAGGTCGTCTTCATGAGCGGCGCGCTCGTTCAGCTCTTCATGCAGCTCGAGCCGATCTTCCGTCAGGCGCGCAACGACTTCTCCGTTGAGAAGATGTTCGGCGAGCACACGGACTATTACAGCCTGAACGGCAACCTTCAGCGCAAGCTGATCAGCGACGACGGCAAGATGCGCGTCCAGCGTCTCACGGTGGGCGACACCATCATCCACGTTGAGATGAACTACATCTTCGATGCGCAGGGCCAGAAGATCGGCCACACGCTGATGTGGCGCAACATCACCGCGGAGCTCCAGGCCCAGGCCGAGGTGGCGGCCGTGGTCGATGCGGCGGCCCGCGGCGACTTCTCCGCGCGCATCCCGCTCGACAACAAGAGGGGCTTCGTGCGCGAGGTCGCCGACGGCCTCAACCGCATCTCCGTCCTGATGGGCGAATGCATGGAAGAGTTCAGCGATATGATGTCGAGCGTCGCGGCGGGCGACCTCACGCGCGACTTCTCCAAGCGCTATGCCGGGCTGCTCGGGCAGCTGCAGGACGGCATCAGCGACACCGTCGCCAAGCTCGCCACCACACTGTCCACCATCCAGGCGACGGCGGCGGAGGTCGCTTCGGCCGCCAGCGAGATCAACAGCGGCGCCAACGACCTGGCGCGCCGCACCGAGGACCAGGCCTCGGCGCTGGAGCAGACCGCGGCCACCACCGAGGAGCTCGCCGCCTCCGTGAAGTCGAGCTCCATCTCCTCGCGCGGCGCCGTCGAAATGGCGCAGGACGCCATGAAGGTCGCCCGGACCGGCGGCGGCATCGTCAGCGATGCGGTGGACGCCATGTCGCGCATCGAGGACGCCAGCCGCAAGATCTCGGACATTACCGGCGTCATCGACGAGATCGCCTTCCAGACAAACCTCCTGGCGCTCAACGCCTCCGTGGAGGCGGCGCGGGCCGGCGATGCGGGCAAGGGGTTCGCGGTGGTCGCCGCGGAGGTGCGGACGCTCGCGCAGCGCTCGTCCGAGGCCGCCAAGGGCATCACGACGCTGATCCAGGCGAGCGCATCGGAAGTGGCGCAGGGCGTCAAGCTGGTGCGGGGCGCCGGCGACGTGCTGGGCCAGATCGTCGACGCCTCCAGCAAGGTCGCCACGACGGTGTCCGAGGTGGCCTCTGCCACCACGGAGCAGTCCACAGGGATCGAGGAGATGAGCCACGCCGTCTCCCATATGGACGACATGACGCAGCAGAATGCCGCGCTCGCCGAGCAAAGCGCGGCCTCGGCCGCCGCGCTGGCGGCGCGGATCGAGCAGCTCTATGCGCTCGTGGCGACGTTCCGCGTGAAGGGACAGGTCGCCGGATCGTTGGGCGGCGCGCGGGACTGGAGTGAACCTGCGAGACGGCGGGCCTGATCCCGCAGGGGTGGCGTCCCCGAGGGAGCCGTGGGACTCGAGCGGCCCGTTCCTGCCGGTGACGGGCCGTCCTGGCTACATGCTGGACAATGACAGGGCCGTGGCGACGACGCAGCCAAAGAGGACATAGGCGGCGGCAAGACCCAGCAGCATCGTCCTGAAGGCGGCCTGCCTCCTCATCTGATGATACTCGCTCATGGCGGTGCCCTTCCCGTTCGACGGAGAAGCCGGCCTGTTGTTCTTGTCCGGCTCCCGATGCTGGAAGGATCGCGCCGATCGCCCGCCGCGGCTGTGCGACGGCGCACGCGCCGTGCGGTGGCACGGCCTCGACCAGCCTCCCTGCCCAGGCGAGAAGCGACGCGACGCCGCGATCGAGGAAGCGCCCGGCGACGGCCCGGATGGCCCGGCTTCGCGCGCAGGGACGATGGGCCCGAGGACGCCGTCAGCCCCCCGCCGCCACCTGCTGCGCGCGCAGGCGCTCGGCGTAGACGTTGATGATCAGCGCCGCGAGCAGGATCAGGCCGCGGATGAGGATCTTCAGGAAGCTGTCGATGTTGACGTGGTCGAGGCCGTTGTTCAGCACGCCCAGCACGAAGAGGCCGACGATCGTGTTGCCGATGCCGCCGCGCCCGCCGAAGAGGCTGGTGCCACCCACGACGACCGCCGAGATCGCGTCGAGCAGGTAGGTCTCGAACTCGTTCTGCTGCGCGCTGCCGAAATGGGCGACGCCCAGCATGCCGGCGAGGCCCGAGCAGAAGGCCGAGATGATCATCACCGCGCCGATGATCTTGCGCACGTTGACGCCGGAATATTCCGCCGCCTCGCGGTTGCCGCCGACCATGTACACGTAGCGCCCGAAGCGGGTGTAGGTGAGCACGATGTGCCCGACGAGCAGCGCCAGTGCCGCCACGATGACGAGCCACGGCACCCCGCCGATGCTGCCGGCCCCGAGCGTCTGCACCAGGCTCGGCACCGAATAGGCGATCTGGCCGCGCACCAGCAGCGCGCAGATGCCGTTGGCGATCTGCAGCATGGCGAGCGTCATGATGAAGGACGGGATGCCGATCTTCGTCACGCCGAACGCCGTGATGCCGCCCATGGCGAGGCAGCTCAGGATGGCGAGGACGATGGCGATGATGCCGGGCAGCGGGAGGTTCGCGATGGCGACGCTCTCGTCCTGCAGGGTGAAGAACGCCACCACGATGCCCGTCGCGTTGGCGACGCTCGCGACCGACAGGTCGATCTCCGCCGTGAGGATCACGAAGGTCAGCCCCACCGCCATGATGGCGGTGACGGAGACCTGCGAGAGGATGTTCTGCAGGTTGCCCACCGTCGCGAAGGACGGGCTCGCCAGGCTGAAGAAGACGACGAGGAAGATCAGGGTCAGGAAAGGCGCGATGTTGCGCATCTGGCTCTTCAGCCAGGCGCCCAGGCCACGCTCCCCGAGGCCGGTCTCCACCTTCTTGGCAGGTGCGCTCATGTCTCGTTCGTCTCTCTACGCTGCCGCCAGGAGGCGGTCCTTGCTGATGGCCATGCTGGCGAATTCCTCGGTGATCTCGCCCTTCTTCATCACGACGATGCGGTCGGCCAGGGAGAGCACCGTCTCGGGCTCGGTGGAGACCACGACGACGCCGACGCCCTGCTCCTTGAGGCCGCGCACGATGTGCAGCACGTCCTCCTTGGCGCCGACGTCCATGCCTCGCGTGGGCTCGCTCAGGACCAGCACCTTGGGGAGGTGCGTCAGCCACTTGCCCAGCGCCACCTTCTGCTGGTTGCCGCCCGAGAGCGCGCCGAGCCGCTGGTCGACGAGAGGCGGGCGTATGCCCAGCTTCTCGACCAGGGTCTGCGCGATGCGACGCTCCTCGGCGGGCCTCACCCAGGTCTTCGAGATCTCGCCGAGGATGGCGATGGAGGTGTTCTTGTAGATGGGCTCTTCGTGGAAGAGCATGCTGCGCCGGCTCTCGGGCACGAAGGCGATGCCGGCGTCCGCCGCCTGCGTCGTGTTGGCGAAGACGATGTCGCGGCCGCCCATGCGCAGCGTGCCCCTGTCGGGGCGGATCTTGCCGAAGAGCGCGCGCGCCAGCTCCAGCTGGCCGCAGCCCATGAAGCCGTAGACGCCGAGCACCTCGCCGGCGCGCACCGTCAGGTCGACGTTGCGGAAGGCGGCGCCGTAGCAAAGGTCCTTGGCCTCGAGCACGGCCGTCGCGTCGGGCCGGCTCTGCAGGTCGACGGCGCCGAGATAGGTCCCCTCGAGTTCGCCGTGCCCCGCACCGATCATGCGCTCGATCACCCAGGCCTTGGTCACCTCGGGCGTCACGCCGGTCGTCACGACCTTGCGGCCGTTGCGGAAGATGGTGATCGCGTCGGAAATGGAGAGCACGTCCTCCAGGAAGTGCGAGATGAAGATCAGGCTCTTGCCCTGTTCCCGCAGCCGCCGGAGCACGGCGAAAAGACGCTCGATCTCGGGGGGCGACAGGGCGGAGGTCGGCTCGTCGAGGATGATGATCTGCGCGCCCGAGAAGAGCACGCGCGAGAGTTCGACCAGCTGCTGCACGCCGATGGGCAGGCTGCCCAGCGTGGTGGAGGGATCGACGTCGATGCCGAGGTTGGCGAGCTGTTCGCGCGCCGCCCGCGCCATGCCGCGCCAGTCGACTATGCCGAACTTTGTCACGGGCTGGGCGCCCAGGAAGACGTTCTCGGCGACGCTGAGGTCGGGCACGACGCTCAGCTCCTGGTGAACCATGCCGATGCCCGCGGCGAGCGCGTCGCTGGCCGAGCGGAAGTGAACCTCCCGCCCGTCCAGCGTCATGGACCCGCGATAGCCGGAATGCACGCCGGCGATGATCTTCATCATCGTCGACTTGCCCGCGCCGTTCTCGCCGACGAGACCATGGATCTCGCCGGCCTTGAGGGTGAAGTCGACATCCCGGAGAGCATCGACGCCGCCGAAGCTCTTCGAGATGCCGGTGAGGACCAGCCTCGCAGGGGACTCTTTCATGGCACGCGGATGAGGATCAGATCAGGTACTGTTCCTGCATCCAGGCCATGCCCGGCGCATTCGCCTTCGTGACGACCGGGCCGTCCGTGACGATGCTCTTCGGAATGCCGCCCTGGCCGGTCTTTTCGCCGTTCACGACAGCCGACACGCCCGCGATGATCGCGCCGCCATGGATGCGACAGGACGGGTTGCGCACCGTGGCGTACATGCGTCCGTCCTGCACCGCGGCGATGGCCGGGGGCATGGCGTCGACGCCGCCGATGAGGATCTCCGTGCGGCCCTTGGCCTTCATGACGTTCGCGGCGGCGAGCGCCATGTCGTCATTGTGGAAGAAGGCCGCGTCGATCTTCGGGTACTTGGTGAGCAGCGATTCCCAGATGCGGGCCGCCTTGGTGACGTCCCAGTCGGCGGGCTGCGTGTCGAGCACCTCGATCTTCGGGAACTTCTTCACCACCGATTCGAAGCCGCGGGCGCGGCCCTGGGCGCCGGTATGGCCGAGCGCGCCCTGGGTCATCACCACCTTGCCCTCGCCGCCGATCTTGTCGACCAGGGCCTGGGTCACGGCGGCGCCCATGAACTCGTTGTCGGGGGCGAGGAAGGAGTGGACGTTGATCGTGTCGAGCGGCGCGATCAGCGTGTCCATGTCGATGACGGGGATGCCCGCCTCGATCATCTTGTTCACCGGCTGCGTCAGCGTGCCGATGCCGAAGGCCTGGATCGCAACGAAGTCCCACTTCTGGGAGGCCATGTTGTCGATGGCGGCGCGCTGCTTGGTGGCGCTGAGCTCGCCGTCGAACCAGGTCACGTCGACGTTGAACAGCTTGCCCCAGTACTCGGCGGCGCGCTTGCCCTGGGCGCACCAGGTGGCCTGAAGGCCGGCATTCGAGAAGGCGGCCTTGAGAGGCTTGGAGGAGCGACCGGCCTCCTTGGCCATCGCGGCGCTCATGAGCGGATCGAAGCCGAAGCCGCCGAACAGGCCGGCGGCGGCGCCCGCCGACACAGAGGCGAGCTTCAACAGGTCGCGACGGGACGTCGGCCCTTTATCCTGGGACATGCATTCCTCCTTGGTTTCCTTCGGCGCTCGATGGCGTCTCGTCGGCCCATCGTCAGCTCCGTGCAGCCAAGTCTGGCATGTCAGTTAAATTGCACAAGCACGTCGTGTGCCGGGACCGGCATTTCCGTCATGCGAAAACGACGCAGCTTCAAGTGGACGGCGCGAAGCTGCCTCGGAAGTGTGCAAAACCGGGCTGCGGGCGCCCACGGCCCGCGAGAATGGCGCCGGCGCCGTTCGCGACGTCGCGTGAAAGCAGGGTGATTCTAGTTCCGCGGCGGCAGCGCGACGCCGGCCACCGGAAGCGCCTGCGCGGGGCCGACGGCCCCGGCAATATCCCCGGCGACAAGCTGGGCGAGGCAGGCATAGCCCTCGTCGCCCATGTGGAAGCGGTCGCCCGAGAGCGCGGCGAGCAGCCTCGCGGGGCTCTCGTCGCGCCAGCCTTTCATGAGGCTGTAGCGGTCCAGCACGGGCACACCCGCGTCGCGGGCGACATCCGCGAGCGCCGCGACGAATCGCTCGTATGTGGCGATGTCCTTGATGCCGGGGAAGTACTGCTGGTTCATCAGCACGATCTCGACGCGGGCGTCGCGGGCGAGCGCGATGCCGCGGCGGACCATGTCCTGGAACGCGACCGGATCGGCCTTGCCGAGGGCGTCGTTGGTGCCGACCTGCCAGATCACCATGTCGTAGCGCGCGGCAGCGAGGCGATCCTCGAGCCGCTGCAGCGTGGCGTCCGCCTTTTCCCCGCCGATGCCGGCGTTCTCGACCGTGATGGAGGCGCCCGGCCAGGCGTGCCGAAGATCCGCCTCCAGGCGGGCGGGATAGGTCGCCGACTTGCCGGAGGCGCCGACGCCTTCGGTGGAGGAGGAGCCGATGGCGAGCACGTAGGCGGGCTGGGCCTTGGCCAGGCGCTTGCGCAGGGCGTCGGCCCGCAGGTCGCCGCTCACGATCCCGGCGCGCGGGCAGTCGAAGCCCTCGGCCCGCGCCGCGGGCGCGGCAAGAGAAAGAACAAGGCCGGCGAGGCAGGCGAGCGCGAAGGATGCTGCGGCCTGCAGCCGGCTGGTCCGTCTCATCCCTGCCCCTCGACTTTCACAACCTTGTGTTAACCAGCCCGGTCCATAGAGGGCCGTTCCTGAATGCCATATGAATGAACCAAAGGCATGAGACTTGCGTTCAGCTCAAGCCGAGAATTGATGCATCGCGGTTAAGACGGGAGAGGCCCATGCCCGGCGGCGCGCGCGTGTCGAGTGTCGACTGGTGGCGGGGATTTGCCCTGGTCACGATCTTCGTGAACCACGTGCCCGGCAACGCGCTCGAGAACTACACGCACAAGAACTTCGGCCTGTCCGACGCCTCTGAGCTGTTCGTGCTGCTGGCGGGGATGGCTGCGTCCTTCGCGTACCTGCCGCTTTTCTGGGCAGGCCGGGGCGTCTTCTCCACCCTGAAGATGGTCCTGCGGGCTTTCCACGTCTACGTCATGCACATCGCGATCCTCTGCCTGGCCGGCGCGATCGTCGTCGCCGCGACGCTGCAGATGGAGGACAGCCGGATCGCCGAGGCGATGCAGTTCGACCTGTTCCTCGCGTCGCCCGCGCAGGCGCTGATCGGCTTCGTGACGCTGGGGCACCAGCCCAACTACCTCAACATCCTGCCGCTTTACGTCGTCCTGCTGCTGATGGCGCCCCTGCTGATGCTGGGCCTGCGCGTCAATGCGGGCGTGACCCTGGCCGCCTCGGGGGCGCTCTACCTCGCGACGCAGCTTTTCGACCTCCGCCTGCCGAGCTACCCGGGGGAGGGCGCCTGGTTCTTCAACCCGCTCGCCTGGCAGTTTCTCTACGTCATCGGTCTCGTGCTGGGCGATCGGCTGCGCTCCGGCCGCCCCGTGCAACCGCCCCTCTGGCTTGTCTGGGCGAGCGTCGCGGTCCTGGCCGGCGCCCTCGTCTGGGTCCGGTCCGGCGTCTTCCTGGACCATGGCCACGGCCTGCCGCGCTTCATGTGGGACCTGGACAAGACCAATCTCTCGTTGCCCCGGCTCGTCCACGTGCTCGCTCTGGTCGTGGTGGTGAGCCGCCTGCCTCTCGAGCAATGGATTTCCCGCTCCCGCGCGCTGCAGCCCTTCGTGCTGCTCGGCCGTCACTCGCTGGGAGTCTTCGGACTCGGCACCGTCCTCGCCATCCTCGCCCAGACGCTGCGCATCGCCGTCGGTGGAGAGGCGTCGCTCGACGTGCTAATGATCACCACGGGACTGGTGCTGCAGATGCTCCTCGCGTGGGCGCTCGAATGGAACCGCAACGGAGCCCTGGCGCGCGCGGCCTCGCCGGCCGCCGCGCTGGCGCGATCGGATCTCTGATCCTCGCCCTCGCCTTGGCGGGGGTGCTGCTGCCGTCCGTGGCGCGCGCCACCGTCAGCGCCAGCTGCCGAATCCCCGACGTGTTCCTCACCCTGCCGGGCGACCTCAAGCGCACCGAAAGGCTGGTGGACCTGAACCGCCCCGTGCGGATCTTCGTGATCGGGCCATCGATCGGCGGCTCGCCGCTGAGCGAGAAGCGGCGCGGGCGGCTCACCATGGAGCTCGAGCGCCGGCTGCCCAGCGTCAAGTTCGACATCGTCGACGACGGTCAGGCGTCGGGCTTCGCCTGGGACGATTTCAGCAGGATCCGCAGCGAGGTGGGCCGCACGGAGCCCGACCTCGTCCTCTGGCAGGTCGGCACGACCGACGCGCTCGCCGCGATCGACCCCGAGCGCTTCGGCGAGACCCTGCTGCAGGCCGCGGAATGGCTGAAGGGCCGCGGCATCGACTTCGTCCTGATCGACCCGCCCTTCGTGCCGCAGGTGCAGCACGAGGAGCTCTACTGGCGCATCGTCGGCAAGATCAGCGAAGTGTCCGACAAGGCCAACCTCAACCTGTTCCGTCGCTACGCGGCCATGCAGTACCTCGCCACGCTCGAGCAGCAGAAGCTGTCCGAGCTCCCTTCTGACGCCGCGCATCGCCGGGTCTGCATGTCCGAGCTCGTCGCCGAGGCCATCGTCAAGGCCGTGACGCGCTGAAGGCAGGACCGCTCAGCCCCACACCTCGCGTGCGACGTCGACGATGAGGGCGAGCTTGTCCCATTGTTCCTGCTCGGCGAGGGTGTTGCCCTCCTCGGTCGAGGCGAAGCCGCATTGGGGGCTCAGGCACAACTGGTCGAGCGGGGCGAACTTCGCGGCCTCCTCGATCCGGCGCAGGATGTCGTCGCGCTTCTCGAGCTGGCCGGTCTTCGAGGTGACGAGGCCCAGGACCACGGTCTTGCCCTTGGGCAGGAAGCGCAGGGGCTCGAAGCCGCCGGCGCGGTCCGTGTCCCACTCCATGAAGTAGCCGTCCACGTCGATGCCGTTGAAGAGCAGCTCCGCCACGGGCTCGTAGCCGCCGGAGGCAATGAACGTCG
This sequence comes from Alsobacter sp., assembly GCA_046349155.1. Taxonomy (GTDB): domain Bacteria; phylum Pseudomonadota; class Alphaproteobacteria; order Rhizobiales; family Beijerinckiaceae; genus Alsobacter. The sequence goes on from JAXMCW010000001.1 coordinate 697,287, forward strand.
AGCGGAAATTGCCCCGGCACAGGTGCATGGTGATGGCCATGTCGGACGGGCGGCCCTTCACCGCGCGGTTGATCATCCCGGCATAGATCTCGGGCTGGTGCTCGGGGTCATCCCCGCGGTCGCGCAGCATCTGGCGTTGCTCGGGGTCGCACAGGTAGGCGAAGCTCACGTCGTCGAGCTGCAGGTAGCGGCAGCCTGCCTGCGCGAAGTCGGCGACCGCCATGGCGTAGGCGGCCCCGAGGTCCGCGTAGAAGCCTTCCATGTCCGGGTAGACGCCCATGTTGATCATCTTCCGCCCGCCCCGGTAGTGCAGCATGCTGGGGCTGGGAATGGTCATCTTGGGCACGCGCGTCGTGTTGTCCTTCACGAAGCGGAAATGCTCGACGAAGGGATGGCCGGAATAGCCGACCTTGTCGACGACGCGGATCGCCTTGGTGATCCCGACGCCGCCCTTGAAGTTCATGCCGCTGTCTGCGTTCACCGCGGTCACGCCGTCGAGGCGCTCCAGGAAGTCGAAGTGCCAGGTGGCGCGGCGGAACTCGCCGTCCGTGACGGCCTGCAGGCCCACGGCTTCCTGCTTGCGGATCAGCGATCGGATCTCCTCGTCCTCGACCGCCTTGAGTGCGGCCGCGTCGAGGGCGCCGCGGGCGAAGTGCTCGCGGGCCGTCTTGAGCGGCTGCGTGCGCAGCAGGCTGCCGACCATGTCGGCGCGGAAGGGCGGCGTCGTGCGCATCGGGGCGAATCCTCTGGAAGCCGGGGCCTGCCGGCCCTCTCGCTCCGCAGTTTCGCCAAGCCGTTCCTCCGCGTAAAGCCTCGGGCTCGCGGCGGGGCCGTGCGGCGCGCTCAGACCCCGCCGGGGGCGATGAAGGCGCAGTAGGTCCAGAAGGCCAGGTCCGGATTTTCTGAATTGACGGGCGCCAGATAGACCTTGGTGCGGGGCACCCCGCACCAGTGCGCCTCGCTGTCCTCGCCGCCGGGAACGGGCAGCCAGGTGATCTTGTCCTTCGCGATGCGGACCTGCGCGTGGTAACGGCTCGACATGAAGATGGCGTCGCCGTCCGGCTCGATCTTGTAGCGGGTGCCGATGGCCTCGCAATCGCCGGTGACGGGGTCGCCGCCGCAGCACAACTGCCCTGTCGTGGAGCGCAGCTGGGTATAGACGTCGTGCGCGGCCGCGGGAGCCATGCTCCCAAGAACCGAAGAAGACGCGAACGCCACAAGCACTGGAAGTGAGAACAAACCGCGATTCATCGCTCGATCTCCATCTTCATCAGCAGAGCTTCGGCGTTTCCTCCCACAACTCGTCCGGCAAGACCTCTTGCCCGTGGGCAAAGCGTAGCAAGCCCTATGCCAGCCACGGCTCAGGCCTTCGTTCTACGCCGCACGGCGTCCCCGCTCGGAGCACTCGTCCGGGTCGGCAACGTCCCGTCGGCGGAGCCAGTTGCATGCCGCTCCGGGGCGTCGCGCAGGCCCTTGCGTCCGGTGAAATCCGGAAAACCCCGAGGGGAGAGCCATCAAGTCGCGGCCCTTGGGCCTGTGTCGGTCCGGTCCACGCGTCCGGCCCGGGTTCGCCGGGGATTGTCCCGCGGAATCGGCGCGGCGCGGCGAATCGCCTCAGGCCGCGCGGGATCTCGTGCGCCGTGCCTGGTGGCCGCCCTCGTCCGCCCGGAACTCGAACCGGGAGACGAGCTGCTCGAGCCCTGCCGTCTGCTGCTCGGTGACAGCGAGCGCGGCGTTGGTCTCCTCCACGAGCGCCGCGTTCTGCTGCGTCATGTCGTCGATCCTGTCCACCTCGCGGCCGAGCGCGACGATGTCCTGGCTCTGGGCGCCGGAGGCGCTGGAGATCGTGTCCATCAGGCTCGCCACGTCGTTCACCGACTGCGCGATGCGCCCGAAGATCTCGGAGGTCTGGCCGACCAGTGCGACGCCCGTGTCGACATCGCTCTGGGCGGTCACGATCAGCTGCTTCACGTCGTTGGAGGCTCCGGCCGCGCGCTGGGCGAGGCCACGCACTTCCGCAGCCACCACAGCGAAGCCGCGTCCGCTGTCGCCCGCGCGCGCCGCCTCGACGGCGGCGTTCAGGGCGAGCAGGTTGGTCTGGAAGGCGATGTCGTCGATGAGATCGATGATGTCGGAGATCTTGCGCGATGACTGGGCGATGCGCTCCATCGCGTCCGACGCGGCCCCGATCGCCGTCTCGCTCTCGGCGGCGCCGCTGCCCGCGACGCGCGCGAGCTGGGCCGCCTCGGCCGCCTTCCGGGCGTTCTGCTGAAAGGCCTCCGAGAACGAGCCGAGCTTGGAGGTCGTGGCCGCCACCACGGAGGCCTGATCCGACGTGCGCGAGGCGAGGTCGGTGACGCCGGCCAGGATCTCGACCGTCGCGGACCGCACCGCCGTCGAAGCCTCGGTGAGGCGCGCCAGCGTCTGCTCGAACTCGGCGGCCAGCGCGTTGGTGTCGTCCTTCAGCCTGGCGAAGGCGCCGACATAGGCGCCGGTGATGCGAGCCTGCAGGTGGCCGCCAGCCAACTGGCGCAGCACGTCCTGCGTCTCCGAGACGCCCGCGTCGAAGGTGGAGAGCAGCTGGTCGAGCTGGTCGGCCAGTTGCTGGAGGTCGGCGTCGGTGTCGGCGCGTCCCACGCGGCGCGACAGGTCGCCGGCCACGGCTGCGCCGATCACCTCGGCGAAGCGCTGCTGCAGGTTCGCGATGCGCGAGGCGCGGGCGATGGCGTCCTTGTCCTGCGACTTGCGGGCCTGCTCCAGCTCCCGGATCGCATGATCGGCGGCCTGCGCGTTGCGCAGGATCTTGGCGATCGCGCCGAGTTCGTCGCTGCGCTCCGTGCCGGGAATCTCGACGGCCTCGTGGGCCATTACCCGGCGCAGCGCCTCGGCGGTCTCGGCCAGCGGCCGGCGGATCGTGCGGACCACGGTCCAGACGGCGAGCATGGTCAGGATGAAGGCGGCCACGAGCGAACCCGCAAGGAAGCCCACTTCCAGGACCTGCGTCAGCTCGGCGTTCTTCTCCGCGTCGGCGTCGGCGCGTTCACGCGTGGCGTTGAGAAGAGAGGTGACGCGATCGTTCAGCGCGTTGCGGTTGGCGCGGTTGACGTCGTTGTTGCCCAGTTCGTTGGCGGTCTTCGGAGAGACCTCGGTCCCCACGCGCGCAAGGTCGCGGCGGAACGTGCCGAACTCGCGGGTCTTCTCGACGAGCGCGCGGCTTTCGGGCGTGTTCTGCAGCGCGTCGAGCCTGGCCGCGATCTCCTCGGCCTCGCCGACCGCCTGCAGCAGTCCCTTGGCGAAGGGCTTGGCCGCCTCGACCGAGGCGGCGGCGTAGATGCCGCGGCTCTCCATCACGGCACGGTAGATCGTGCCGTTGAGCCGTTCCGCGAGCTGGGCCTGCTGCCGGCTTGCGTCGACGCGGGCTGCGTTCTGGCTCTGCGCGCGGAGCGCCAGGCTGCCGGCGAAGGCGACGGCCACCGCCGTGAGGCCGGCCGCCGCCACCACCACCAGGGCCCTGTTTCCAATGGATGCCCGCAACCACCTGCGCATGCCGTCCCGCGCCTTCCTGAGCCCTACCGGCTCGCTGTCGCAGACAACATAGGTCAAACCTCTCAACAAACTTTCATTGATCGATTTCAAGCGAACGCAATGATTTGGCGAACCGGCGGCTGACGCATGTCCAGCCCGCGGCGGCTCGGGAAATGCCTTGTTCCCCCTTAACGGAAACGCAAAAACACGGTTGTACGGTGAGATCGTGGTCAGCTCAGGTTGTGTTGGCCGATCTCGGATAGAGGCATGGCGGCGACCCAGATCCATTTCATCGATCCGTGCGGCGGCATGCTTCTCGTCGTCTGCGCCGACGGCTCGCGCGTGCTGTTCGGAAACCAGATCGGGCTCGGCACGACGAACGACGTTCTTCAGCGGCTCTTCGAGGTGCTGGAGGACGGCGCCATCGACTATTTCGTTCCCGCCGGCATGGACAGCGAGGGCGCCGTCGGTCCCGAGGACATCAGCGAGTTCTTTCCCGTCAAGAGTTGCCTCGAACTGGCGGGGCAGGGCGACGCCTATCCGCAATCCTACCTGAACTTCCGCGGAGAACGCGAGGTCGAGACGGTCGAGCACGACGACATCATGGAGTTCGGAGACACGCAGATCCGGCTTCTCGCGGCCCGCACGCCGCACGAGACGGCGGAGGGTGCGCTGCGTCCCGTCGTGATGCGCGTGACCCACGGGGGCGGCGAGGACGCCTGTTCCGCCATCTGCGCGGGCATGACGAAGGGGACGGACTGGCTGGAGATCATGCAGGCGGAGGAGATCACCGCGGACTGCCTGATCGTCGACGGCCGCCACCCTCTCGACATCATCATCACCACGCGACCCAAGGGCAACGTCAGCGCCGACCATCTTCGCAAGATGGCGCCGCGCACGGTAATCCTCGGCGCGGACGCCGGTGCAGCGAACGACCTTCGCGTCGCCGCGCGCGAACTCTACGGGCACATGACCCGCCTGAACCCCGGCGGGGAGGGCCTCGTCGAGGTCAAGAAGACGGCGTGGTGCTCGCTGTCGCTGGGTGACGGGCGCGTGGCCATCGCCCAGGAGCCCCGCGCCATCGGCAAGGTCGCCTGACGGCTGGACGGTCCGCCTCCGGGCCCCCCGGGGTCAGACGGCGATCCGGCCGCGCGCGCGCTCGGCGGCTTCGAGGCTGCGGGCCAGAGCGCCGCCGGCAGGCCTCCCGGGAAGGTCGTCGTAGAGCGATTCAGGCGTCCGGATCGGATTTTCGTTCTCGTCGCACAGCGGCGCGCGCTCCGCGACCAGGACCAGGATCACCACGCAAAGTGCGTTGAAAAACAGGTAGATCAGGACGACCGACGGCATGGGACGTCTCCTCAATGAGGAAAGACTGGGACCCCGTGGTTAATGAATGGTTAACGTTTGCGCGTAACGCCTGTTCCGTCGGTGAGCAGAAGCCCTGACGTCCTCAGGCCTCCTTGTGCTGGGACATCTTCTCCAGTTGGGAGACCTTGCCGCCCGCGATCCTGATCGTCAGGAAGCGCAGCACCACGTAGAAGACGGGCGTGAGCAGGAGCCCGAAGATCGTCACGCCGGTCATGCCGAAGAACACGGCGGTGCCGAGCGCCTGGCGCATCTCCGCGCCGGGCCCCGTGGCGATCACGAGCGGCACGACGCCGAGGATGAACGCGAAGGCCGTCATCAGGATCGGGCGCAGGCGCAGACGGCAGGCCTCGACCACCGCCGAGATCGGGTCCATGCCCTCCTTCGCCTCCGCCTCGCGCGCGAACTCGACGATGAGGATGGCGTTCTTGGCCGCCAGCCCCACCAGCACGACGAGGCCGATCTGGGTGAGGATGTTGTTGTCCATGCCGCGCGCGGACACGCCGAGCAAGGCGGACAGGACGGCCATCGGCACGATCATGACGATCGCGAAGGGGAGGGACCAGCTCTCGTACTGGCCCGCCAGCACAAGCAGCACGAACAGGACCGACAGGGCGAAGATGAAGACCGCCGTGTTGCCCGTGCTCTTCTCCTGGAAGGCCAGGCCCGTCCACTGGAAGCCGATGCCGGGCGGCGAGACCTGCCTGGCGAGCGCCTCCATCGCATCGAGCGCCTGGCCCGACGAAATGCCGGGTGCGGCCGTGCCCTGCACCGGGACCGAGGGATACATGTTGAAACGCTGCACGAGATCGGGGCCGCTGACCGACTTGACCTCGACCAGCGTGCCCAGCGGCACGAGCGCGCCCGAGGAGGAGCGCACCTTGAGGCGCTGGATGTCGCTCTCCTCCAGCCTGAACTTCTGGTCGGCCTGCGCGCGCACCTGGTAAAGCCGCCCGAAGGCATTGAAGTCGTTCACGTAGGCCGTGCCGAGGTTGACCTGCAGCGTCTCGAAGATGTTGGGGATCGGCACGTTCAGCATCCGCGCCTTGGTGCGGTCGATCTCCAGGTAGACCTGCGGAGAGTTCGCCGTGAAGGTCGTGAACACGCCCGTCACGTCCTTGTTCCCGCGCGCGGCGCCGAGGAGCTGGTAGGCGGTGGCGAGCACGCGGCGAACGTCCGCGCTCTGGCGTTCCTGCAACTGCATGGTGAAGCCGCCGGAATTGCCGATGCCCGGCACGGGCGGCGGCGGCACCGCGATGATGAAGGCCTCCTCGATCGCCTGCATGCGGCCGAACAGGTCACCAATGATCTTTTGCGCCGGCAGCTTGTCCTTGATGCGTTCGTCGAACGGCTTGAACTTCGCGAAGATGGCGGCGGCGTTGGAGGCGACGGTGAAGGTCGCGCCGGAAAAGCCGCTGAAGGCGATCGCGTGCTCGACGCCGGGCGTCTCCAGCATCACCTTGCTCGCCCGCTGCACCACGGCGTCGGTGCGCGACAGCGATGCGCCGTCGGGCAACTGCACCACCACGATCGCGTAGCCCTGGTCCAGCGTGGGGATGAAGCCGGTGGGAACGGAGCGCAGCATGTAGGCGGTGCCGCCGAGCAGGCCGAGGTAGATCGCCATCATCACCAGCCGGTGGCGCGTGACGTAGCGGACGGCGCCCGCATAGCCATTCGCGGTCTTGTCGAAGCCGCGGTTGAACCTGTCGGCGAAGGCCGCTCCCAGCTTCGCGATCGGGTTGGTCGGCTTTTCGTGCGTGTGCGGCTTGAGCAGCAGCGCGGCGAGCGCCGGCGACAGCGTCAGCGAGTTGAACGCGGAGATCACCGTCGACACCGCGATGGTGAGCGCGAACTGCTTGTAGAACTGCCCGGAAATCCCGGGGATGAAGGCCGTCGGGATGAACACCGCGCAGAGCACGAGCGCGATGGCCACCACGGCGCCGCCCACCTCGTCCATCGTCTCATGCGCGGCGTCGCGTGGCGTCATGCCGCGCGCGATGTTCCGCTCGACGTTCTCCACGACGACGATGGCGTCGTCCACCACGATGCCGATGGCGAGCACCATGCCGAAGAGGGTCAGGGTGTTCAGCGAGAAGCCCATCAGCTGCATGATGGCGAGCGTGCCGATCAGCGAGACCGGGATGGCGACGATGGGAATGATCGCCGTGCGCCAGCTCTGCAGGAACACGATCACGACGATCACGACGAGGATGATCGCCTCGCCCAGCGTCTTGTAGACCTCTGCGACGCTGTCGCGGATGAACTCGGTGGGGTTGTAGACGATCTGGTACTGGATGCCGGCCGGGAAGTCCTGCTTCAGCCGCTCCATGGTGCGGATGATCTCCTCGGCGGACGCCAGCGCGTTGGTGCCGGGCCGCTGGAAGATGCCGAGCGCCACGGCGGGCTTGTTGTCGAGGTAGGAGTTCGTGACGTAGTCCTGCGCGCCAAGCTCGACGCGCGCCACGTCCTGCACGCGGATGAGCTGGCCCGTCTCGGTCGCCTTCACGATGATGTCGCGGAACTGGCGGGGATCCTCGAAGCGACCCTGCGTCGTCACGATGAACTGGAAGGCGTTGTCGGTGGGGGCGGGCTGAGTTCCCAACGCGCCGCCGGACACCTGCACGTTCTGCTGCTGGACCGCCGTGACGACGTCGCCCGCCGTGAGGCCGAAGGCGGCGAGCTTGTCGGGGTCGAGCCAGAGGCGCAGCGAATATTGCCGCTCGCCGAAGATCGTGAGGTCGCCGACGCCATCCAGGCGCAGCAGCACGTCGCGCACATTGTTGCGGGCGTAGTTGGAAATGTAGAGCTGGTCGTAGCTGTCGTCGGGCGACAGCATGTGGACGACCATCATGAGGTCCGGCGAGGACTTCAGCGTCGTCACGCCGAGCCGGCGGACCTCCTCCGGCAGGCGCGGCGTGGCGATGGCGACGCGGTTCTGCACGAGCACCTGGGCCGTGTCGAGGTCGGTGCCGAGCTTGAAGGTGATCGAGAGCGACATGCTGCCGTCGCTCGTGGAGTAGGAGGACATGTAGAGCATGTTCTCCACCCCGTTGATCTCCTGCTCGAGCGGGGTGGCGACGGTGGCCGCCACCGTCTCGGCATTGGCGCCGGGATAGGTGGCGCGCACCACGATGTTGGGCGGCGCGATCTCCGGATATTGCGCGACGGGCAGCGCGAAATAGGCGATCGCGCCCACAAGGACCAGGACGATGGAGAGGACCGAGGCCAGGACGGGCCGGTCGACGAAGGTGTGCGCGAATTTCATCGGCTGCGTTCCGGCGCGGGGGCGAGGGCGGGCGTCAGGGAGCCTCGGGCGGCGTCACGAGGCCTCGCGCGTCGGCGGCAAGGTCGTCATCTTCGGCTCGATCTTCACGCCGGGCCGGATCCGCGTGAGGCCGTTGACGACGATGGTCTCGTCGCCCTTGAGGCCCTCGCGGATCACCCGGTAGCCGTCCTGCTTCGGGCCGGGGCGCACCTGCGTCGGCTTCACCGAGCCATCGTCCCCGACGACATAGACCACCCGGCGGTCCTGGTCGCTGGCGATCGCCTCGTCAGGCACGAGCACGCCCTTGTAGACGTCGGAGCCCACGATGCGGATGCGCCCGAACATGCCGGGCGTGAGGAAGAAATCGGGATTGTCGAAGACGGCGCGCAGCCGCATCGTGCCGGTCGCGGAGTCGAGCCGGTTGTCGATGAAGTCGAGGCGGCCCTTGCGCGTGGGCTCCTTGTCGCCGGTCACCGCCACCATGACCTCGCTCACGGGAGTGGCGAGGTTGCGGCTCTTGTTCAGGCCGGCCTTGGCGTAGGCCACGAAGCTGCGCTCGTCGACGTCGAAATAGAACTGGATCGGGTCGAGCGAAACGATGGTGGTGAGCACCGTGGAGTTGGCCGTCACGAGGTTGCCCTCCGTGACCAGCTTGCGCGAGATGCGGCCGCTCACCGGCGCCTTGATCTGCGTGAAGTCGAGGTCGAGCCGCGCGCTCTCGAGCGCCGCCTTGGCGCCGGCGAGGTCGGCCTCCGACGTCAGGAAGGCCTGACGCCGCTGGTCGACGGTCTGGTCGGAGATGTTGCCGGTCTTGCGCAGCGATTCCGCGCGCTCGAGGTCGTTCGAGGCGAAGTCGAACTGGGACTGCGCGACCGTGACCGCCGACGCCGCCTTGTTGTAGGCCGCCTCGTAGGGACGCGGGTCGATGGTGAAGAGGAGGTCGCCCTGCTTCACGAAGCCGCCGTCCTTGAACGAGACCTTGTCGAGGTAGCCGGTGACCCGGGAGCGGACCTCCACGAAGTCCGTCGCCTCGAAGCGGCCGGTGAATTCGTCGTATTCCGTGATGTCCTTCACGATCGGCTTTGCGACCGAGACGGGCGTGGGGCCGCCCTGCTGGGCCTGTGCGTGGTTGCCCGCGAAGGCCAGCGCGCCCGCGAGGGCGAGAAGACGGACGATCTCACCCGGCGACGGGGTCAGCACATCACGGAGGGCCATGGTCGTGGTCCTTTGGAGGCCGGAACGGAAGGCAGGGGCGCCCAATCGTCGCCGGAGCGAGCGGAGATGACGTGAAAGCATGACGCCCGCGTGTCGCGGAACCGCCCGTCTCTCGCGGAAAGAGTGACACTGCCCCTGCGCATCAGGCAAGATCGCGCTCACGCGTTCTTGCACTGGTGCGAAGAAGTCCCGTGCCCGGATGGCGAGCGCGGCCGGACTTTGCAGGTTTTGCAAGGCGCAGCCTGCGGATGAGCGTTTGCAGGCGTGCAAGCAATTTACTCTGGCATGGCGCGCCGTGCGCCTTATCTCGGCGGCATGAGGCGGCGCATCGACCGCCGGGAGATCCAGCCATGACCCACCACGGCATCCACCACGTCACCGCCATCGCCGGCCCCGCGCGGCGCAACCTCGACTTCTACACGCGGGTGCTCGGGCTGCGGCTCGTCAAGAAGACGGTCAACTTCGACGACCCCGGCACCTACCATTTTTACTTCGGCGACGAGGCCGGCTCCCCCGGCACCATCCTCACGTTCTTTCCCTGGGCGCATGTCGCGCCCGGACGGATCGGCGTGGGCGAGACGCGGGAGACCGCGTTCCGCGTGCCGGAAGGCTCCATAGGCTACTGGACCCAGCGCCTGCTCGCCGCCGGCGTCGCGAGCGAGGGCCCCGTGCGCCGCTTCGGGGAGAGCGTGCTCACCTTCCGCGATCCCGACGGGATGCCGCTGGCGCTCGTCGGCGTGAGGGGAGCGGAGGCCGAACCCGCCTGGTCGACGGCCGATGTCCCGGCCGAGCATGCGGTGCGCGGGTTCCAGGGCGTGACGCTGCTGCTGGCCGACGCGGGGCCCACCGGCGCGATCCTGACGGACGTGCTGGGCTTCGCCGAGGCCGGGCGAGAGGGCTCGCTCGTGCGCTACGCCACGCCGCAGGGCGGCATTGGGGCCATCGTCGACATCGACGTGGCCTCCGGCCCTTCGCCGTCGCGGCCGGGCGCCGGCTCGACGCACCACATCGCGTTCCGCGCGAAGGACGATGCAGAGCAGGAGGCCATGGTCCGCAAGCTCGCGGAGAACCACCGGATCCGCACGACCGAGCAGCGCGACCGCAACTATTTCCGCTCCGTCTACTTCCGCGAGCCCGGCCGGGTGCTGTTCGAGATCGCCACGGACATCCCGGGCTTCGCGGTGGACGAGGCGAAGGCAGAGCTGGGCCAGGCGCTGAAGCTGCCGGCCTTCCTCGAGCCGCGCCGCCCGCAGATCGAGGCGGCGCTGCCCGACCTCGCCTGATCCGACCCCATCCTCATGAAACGCCCCGCGCCGCCCGGCGCGGGGCGTGGAGTTCCCCCATGTCGCTCGACCTCTTCACCCATCGCTACGTTCCCGCCACGAAGCCGGGCCTGCCGGCGCTGCTCCTGCTGCACGGCACCGGCGGCAGCGAGGACGACCTGCTTCCGCTCGGGCCCAGGCTGGCGCCCGGCGCGGCGCTGCTGTCGCCGCGCGGCCGCGTGCTCGAAGGCGGTATGCCCCGCTTCTTCCGACGCCTGCGCGAGGGCGTCTTCGACGAGGCAGACGTGCGTCACCGCGCCCGCGAGCTCGCCGCCTTCATCGCCGCGGCGCGCGAGGCGCACGGCCTGCCAGCGCCCATCGCCGTCGGGTTCTCCAACGGCGCGAACATGGCCGCGGCGCTCCTCCAGCTCCACCCGGACGCGCTGGCCGGCGCGGTGCTCTGGCGCGCCATGGTACCGCTGCAGGTTGCGCCCGAGGCGGACCTCGCGGGCAAGCGCGTCCTCATCACGAGCGGGGCGAGCGACCCGATCGTGCCGGCCGCCAACGCCGCACGCCTCGCGGCCATCCTGGCCGGCGATGGCGCCGAGGTGCGCCACGAGGTGCTGCCGACGGGACACGGCCTGGTGCAGCCCGACATCGACCTCGCGAAAGCCTGGCTCGCCGGGACCTGAGGCCGTCACCGCCTGTCGCGGCGCTCGCAGGTATAGCCCACCACGCAGGCGGGGTTGTCGAGAGTCTTCTCGATGGCGAAGACGGGCATGGAATGGCCGGGGCAGAAGCCCTGGCGAGTCTCGGGGATGACGGGGCGGATGGGAAGCGGGCCGAAGCCGGTCCGCTTCTCGTAGCCGCCGGTCGCCTGCACCACCTTCTTGGCCGCGGCGCAGGTCATCCGGTCGACCGTCTCGGCCCAAGCCGCGCCGGGCGCGGCGCCGGCCAGGGCGAAACCCATCAGCATGGCCCTGCGCCGCCGGGCGCCCGGGCCATGCCTCAGCGAATGCCATCGCCGCTCAGCCATCCCACGTTCCTCCTCCCAGGGTTGCAAGACCCTCGATGTCGTGAGCGTGGCCGGATACGACAAGCCCCGGCGCGCGCTTCGTCGCGCCGGGGCCCACACGGCTGCGTGATCGGGGTGGAGCGGCGGCCTCAGCGGCCGAAGATGCCCTTGAAGAACTTGGCGACGGTGTTGCGGTTCTTCTTGCGCTCGAGCTCCTCGGCGTCCTTGATCCAGGCCACCTGCACGACGCGGCGCTCGCCGGCGAAGGGCTTGTGGCCGTGCCAGGAATTGTCGGCGCGCAGGAAGGCGAAGACCGTGCCCATCGTCGGCGGCACCTCGGTCACCATGTCGTCGAAGTCGTCGGGCCCGTTGAGCACGCGCAGGCGCCCGGCCCCGTCGTCCTGCCACGCGTCGTTCATGTAGACCAGCAGCGTGAGCACCTTGCTCGGGCCGTCCGTGTGGATGCGTCCGTCCTTGAGCTGCGAGACCTTGCGGATCGTGGTGAGCCGCGGATAGGGGCTCAGGTCGACGCCGAACCGCTCCGACAGCGCCGAGGTCAGCTCCGGGCCCTCGAGTTCGTCGATGAGCTGCTTGAAGGTGCCCTTGATCTCGACGTCATCGACCGTGAGGAAGCCGGGCTTCTGGATGTCGGGGAACTCTCGCCGCAGCGTGTCGACCTGCTCGGCCTTCAGGAAATTCGAGTTCATGAGATAGGAGTAGGGCTTGCGCTCGAGCGGCGCCGTCTTGATGGCGTTCAGGTCGATGGTCTGCGTGGACATGGCGCTCTCCCCGTGGGGGCCAGGAGGCGCTCCTGGCGGAATCGCCGGGAAATTGTGCGCGGCCCCGCCGAAAGTCAACTTGCGGCGCGCCAAGGTTCAGGAGGGTCCGGCCAGGCGGCGCCTCACTCCGCCGCCTGTCCGATCGTGTCCGCCATCGTCGCGTTTCGCGTGCCCAGGGGCTTGCGGCGGCCGACCGTCGAATCCCGCGCCGTCTGGTGCTCGACCTCGGCATTGAGCTCGGCCCCGACGAGGATCACGATCGCCGAGACCCAGATCCACACCATCAGCCCGATGATCCCGCCCAGCGAGCCATAGGTCGCGTCGTAATGCGCGAACCGGGTGGCGTAGACGGAGAGGGCCGCCGAGGCGACGAGCCAGCCCACGGAGGCGGCCGCGCTGCCTACCGTGATCCAGCGCCAGCGGGGCTCCCGCCGGTCGGGACCGTAGCGATAGAGCACGGCCAGCCCCAGCGCCACGAGCACGGCCATCGCCACCCAGCGGCCGATCAGGATCGCCCAGGTGGCTGCCGGGCCCAGCGGCAGATAGGAGAGCGCGAGCGGAACGCCCAGGAACGCCGCCAGCGCCGCGATCACGAAGAGGATGCCGCCCAATGTGAAGGCCAGCGCGACCGCGTTGAGCTTGAGGAGGGAGCGCTCCTCCGTCTCGTCATAGGCGATGTTGAGCGCGTCGAGCAGCGCCTTGGCGCCGGCATTGGCGCTCCACAGGGACGCCACGAGGCCGATGGCGAAGGTGATGCCGAGCGTGCCGTCGCCCTTGGCCGAGACGCTGCGCAACTGGCCGCCGATGATGTCCGCCGCGCCGTAGGGCAGAATGTCACGCACCTGCTCGAAGTGGCGGGTGATCGTCATCGGGTCGGTGAAGAGCCCGTAGATCGCCACGGCGGCGGCCACCGCTGGGAAGAGGGCCAGGATCGCGTAATAGGTCACGCCCGCGGCGATCGAGGTGACCCGGTCCTTGCCGATCTCACCCCAGGTGCGCCGCACGATGTCCTTCCAGCCCTTGGCCGGGATCTCGGCCGGCGAATCCGCCATGCGGCCGCGGGAGCGGTCCAGAGCGGCGCCGGGATTCGTCTCGTCCGGGCTGCTGCGCGCGAACCCGGCATCCCCCGGATCGAGCGCCGCGCCGCGCGCCACGCCGACGACGAACCCGACGCCGCCCGCCAAGGCCGCGGCGCCGACGGCGCCGAGGATCGCGAGGATGGGGCGCGACCGGCCGTCCGGGGCGCGGGGAGGGGCAGGGCGGAACCATGGGGGCGTGGACATCGGTCTATCCGGGGCGGCGTGGTTCACCCCAAACGGGCTCCCCTGCGTCCGCGTTCCGCGCTGTGCTGTCGCCGGCCTGTGCTACAGAGGGCGGCCGCCCCCGGGAGCCCGCCATGGACCTGTCCTACACGCAGAACCTTGAGGATTTTCACCTGACTCTTGCCTTCGCGGGCCAGCCGACGGGCTTCTACATCGATGTGGGAGGCGGACACCCGGTCGCCGACAACGTGACCTACTGGTTCTACCTGCGCGGCTGGCGCGGCGTCACCGTGGAGCCCCAGCGCGCGCTCACGGACCTGCACCGCAGGCTCAGGCCCCGTGACGCGGTCTTCGAGGGCATCGTCGGGCGCCGCAGCGCAAGCGTCGCGTTTCACGAGGTCGAGCGCTTCCACGGTCTCTCGACGACCGTCGAGGGTTTCGCCAAGCAGGCCGCCGCGCTGGGGACGCAGGTGCGCACCGTCCACGTGCCCTGCCTGACCCTCGACGATCTGTGCGAGCGCGAGGGCGTGCAGGAGATCGACATCCTCAAGATCGACGTGGAGGGGGCCGAGGGCGACGTGCTCGCCGGGATCGACCTGGCGCGGCGCCGGCCCAAGGTGATCCTGGCCGAGGCGATCGAGCCCGGCTCGGGCGCGCCGGCCTGGGAGTCCTGGGAGCCGCTGCTGCTCGCCGCGGACTACCGCTTCGTGCTCTTCGACACCCTGAACCGCTTCTATGTCGCGGCCGAGCAGGCGGAGATCCTGGGGCGCTTCCCCCGCGAGCGGGCGCCTTGGGATTCCGCCGTCCACATGTACGAGATCGGCCGCGCGCCGGACAACCCGCGCCATCCCGAGCACCGCCTGGCGCGGGACCTTGCCCGCGGCCTGTGGGCGGAGCTTCCGCGCCTGGACCCCTCGCTGGTCGCGCGGCTGGCGCTCCTGGGGCGGGGCGGAACGGTCCCCGACGAGGCGGCCGCCGCCGCGCTCGCGGCGGAGCTGGACACGGATGCGGGCCGCGCGCGCCTGGGTCGGATCGCCTGCGGGTACGATGGCGGGCAGATCGTCGACGGCGAGGAGGAGCAGGCAGCGCCTCCTCCGGCATGATGAACAAGGTGTTGCAATGACGCTCGACGCTGGACAGGTCAGGTTTAACGAGGTCTTGGGACGACTACTATAGGTTGTCATCGTCGCTCGACGAGGATGACCAGTCATGACGTCTGTGCTGCGCAACTCCCTCGCTGCGCTCATGAGGGACTCCAGGGGGAGCTTCGCCCCCCTCTTCGCCGTTCTCGCGATTCCCATCGCCATGGCCATCGCCATCGGGATCGACTACAACAACACCGTCCGGCTGCGGCAGAAGCTGCAGAACGCCGTCGACACTGCGGTGCTCGCCGCCGCCCGCCTGAATGACGCCGACGACACGCGGCTCGCCGCCGCGCAACGCTACTTCGACGCCCAGGTGGATACCGACCTCAAGGCGCAGATCGTGGACGCCCAGTTCACGATGGACTCCAAGGCGACCAACATCACCGGCACCGTCAAGGCGAACATCCGCTCCTTCATGCCGCACGCGCTGTCGAAGGACGCCCTGGAAGTGAACGTCAAGGCGGTCTCCGCGGTGGCCAAGCCCATCAACCGACAGCTCGACGTCGTGATGTGCATCGACGGCACGGGCTCGATGTCGGCGACCATCACCGCGGTCAAGAACAACGCGCTCAACTTCGAGTCCAACCTCAACGCCGAACTCGTGAAGCGCAACATCCCGGCCTTCGACGCCATGCGCGTGCGCGTCGTGTTCTACCGCGACTATGGCGGATACTACCTGTCGGGCGCGACGACCAACACGACCGTGTGCTCCAACGGGTCGTGCAGCACGAAGCAGATCAAGTCCACGGATCCCAACTACTGGAGCTACGTGGGCGACCTGCCGCCCATCCGCGAGTCCGGCTGGTTCCCGCTGCCCGCCCAGCGCACAAACTTCAGCACCTTCGTGAACCCCGAGACGGCCTGGGGGGGCGGCGATCTTCCGGAGTCCGGACTGGAATGCGTCAACAACGCGATCTCGTCCTCCTGGGCGAAGATCGGCGACATTCCGGCCGGCGGCACCAAGCCGATCGATGCGATCTACCCCCTGATCGTGGTGTGGACGGATGCGGCGGCGCACAAGCCGAGCTACTCGGTGAGCATCAAGAATCCGAGCTACCCGGCGTCGACCGTGATGCCGCGCAACTACACGGACCTGCTTGCCAAGTGGAACAGCGGGTCGAACATCGACCAACTGCGCAAGATGCTGGTCTTCTTCGGCAATCCGGACCTCAACTCGACGGACCGCGACGGCACGGCCGACGGCTGGAAGCAGCTGAAGCTGTGGCCCGGCTTCTATCTCGGCGGCACGCTGAGCGGCGGAAACTCGCAGATGGTGTCCAAGATCGCGGACGTGCTGGCCACCAAGGTGCTCTCGCCCACGCTGGTGAACTGACCCGGGCGCCGTCCCCGGTTCCCAAAAGCGATGACGCCGCCTGGCCTTTCGGCCGGCGGCGCCTCCTTCGAACACACGCGAGCGAGCATCATGCCGGTCCGCCGTGCGGTGTCCGCCCGGCGGGACGATGCCCGAGACGCGGTTCGGCTACTCGCAGATGCGGATCGTGCGGAACCCCGCGACGTTGCCATACTCGTCGAAGAGGGGGCGGCGCTCCCGGTGGCAGATCGGCTCCGGCTCCTCGTAGACCACGACGGGCGGCGGAGGCGGGGGGGCGGCGTAGACGGGGCCGGGACGGGCGGCGCCCATCAGGGCCCCTCCGATGACGGCGCCGGCGGCAAGCCCGCCGAACAGGGCGGCGTTGCGGCCGTCAGCGGCATGGGCCGCCTGGCCGGCGACACCGACCAGCATCACGGCCGCGAGGGCGACCGACGCGATGCGCTTCATGGAACTCATCCTCTGGTTCCGCCAGGGACGCGGCGGTTTCGGTCAAGATCGCCGGCAAACTTGAACGGTTCGTAAACGTTACCGCGCCGTGTGCAGCCCAGGGTCCCGCCGCCGCCCCGTTGCCCCGGGAGCCGGCCTTCGCTAGACCGCCCGCATGAAGCCCGTCCTGCTCATCCGTCACGGCCAGTCCACGTTCAACCTCCACTACGAGGAGACGGGGCGCGATCCCGGACACATCGACGCACGGCTGACGGAGCTCGGCCGCCGCCAGGCCGCCGAGGCTGCCGCACGCCTGGCGCAGGAACACGTCGACCTCGTGATCGCCTCACCCCTGACCCGGGCCCTGCAGACAGCCGAGATCATCTTCGGCTCGCGCGGCGTGCCGATCCACGTCACCTGCAAGCATCGCGAGCGCCTCGAGAGCACCTGCGACGTGGGCCGCTCGCCGGCGCTGCTCAAGCAGGACTACCCGCACCTCGCCTTCGACCACCTGGCCGATCCCTGGTGGCACCACGACCCCGACGTGAGCGGCCCCTACGCCACGGAGCCTGCTCACATCTTCGAGAGCAGGGTGGCCCATTTCCGGGACTGGCTGCTGGAGCACGAGGCCGAAAGGATCGCCGTTGTGGGGCACGGCACGTTCTTCCACGCCCTGACCGGACGCTGGATGCAGAATTGCGAGATCGTGCGCTTCACGCTGCCGGCCTGACGGGCTGCGGCAACGCGCCGCCGCGCGCGCAGCGCGGACCTGCCCGGCCTTGCCACGAAAAACCCCGCATGTCCTCATCTCCTCGAAGGCTGACCGACAACAGCCGATCGGGGAGATCCTCATGGTCCGACTGACCGTCAACGGCGTCGCGCGCGACATCGACGTCGATCCCGACACGCCCCTCCTCTGGGTGATCCGGGACAACCTCGGCCTGACGGGCACGAAGTATGGCTGCGGCATCGCCCAGTGCGGCGCCTGCACCGTGCATGTCGACGGCGTGGCCGTGCGCTCCTGCAGCCTGCCCGTTCGGGAAGTGAAGCCCGACCAGGCGGTGGTCACGATCGAGGGCCTCTCGCCGGACGGCTCCCATCCCGTGCAGAAGGCCTGGCTGGACCTCGACGTCCCGCAATGCGGCTATTGCCAGTGCGGGCAGATCATGGCCGCGGCGGCGCTGCTTGCCGCCAATCCCAAGCCCACCGATGCGCAGATCGAGGCGGAGATGACCAATATCTGCCGCTGCGGCACCTACAACCGCATCCGGGCCGCCATTCACCAGGCGGCCGGGCAGACAGGCTGAGGGAGGGCGGAAATGACCGAGCATGTTCGCCTTTCCCGCCGGGGTGTCCTGCTGGGCGCCGCAGCGGCGGCGGCCGGCCTGACGGTCGGCTTCCACGTTCCCGCCGCCGGGGCCGCGGGCGAGGCCGCGCCCGAGATCAACGCCTGGGTGGTCGTCAAGCCCGACGACAGCGTCGTCATCCGCGTGGCCCGGGTCGAGATGGGCCAGGGCACGCTGACGGGCCTCGCCCAGCTCGTGGCGGAGGAACTCGGCTGCGACTGGGCGAAGGTGACGACCGAGTATCCCACGCCGGGCCAGAACCTCGCGCGCAACCGCGTCTGGGGCAATTTCGGCACGGCCGGCAGCCGCGGCATCCGCGATTCGCAGGACTATGTCCGCAAGGGCGGCGCGGCGGCGCGGATGATGCTCGTCCAGGCCGCCGCCGCGCAGTGGCGCGTGCCCGAGGCCGAGTGCAGCGTCAGCAAGGGCGTGATCTCGCACGCAGGCTCCGGCCGCAGCGTCAGCTTCGGCCAGGTGGCCGAGGCCGCAGGCAGGCTCGATCCGCCCAAGGACGTGCCCCTCAAGGACCCCAAGGCCTGGACGATCGCCGGCCAGCCGCTGAAGCGGCTCGACACCGCGGACAAGCTCACGGGCAAGCAGGTCTACTCGATCGACGTGGCCATGCCCGGGATGCTCAATGCCGCGATCCGGGAGTGCCCGGTCTTCGGGGGCAGGCTGAAGAGCTTCGATGCCGCGGCCGTCGCCTCCATGAAGGGCGTGCGCAAGGTCGTGGCGGTCGGGGAGACCGGCGTCGCCGTGGTGGCCGACACCTGGTGGCAGGCCAAGAGCGCGCTCGACGCCCTGCCGGTGACGTGGGACGAGGGGCCCAACGCCAAGCTCTCCAGCGCCGACATCCACGCGATGCTGGTCGAGGGCCTCACGGCCGAGCAGGCCTTCGTGGGCAACCAGGCCGGCGACGCCAGGGGTGCGCTCGCCAAGGCGGCGAAGGTGGTGGAGGCGACCTACAGCTTTCCCTACCAGCACCACGTCACCATGGAGCCGATGAACGCCACGGCGCTCTGGACCGAGGGCGGCTGCAAGGTCTGGACGGCGACGCAGAACGCGGAGGCGGCGCTCGCCACGGCGTCCGACGCGGCCGGCCTGCCCATCCAGAAATGCGACGTGATCCGTCATCACCTGGGGGGCGGCTTCGGGCGGCGCTCCTCCAGCCACGACTACGTGCGGCAGGCGGTCCTCATCGCCAGGCAGATGCCGGGAACGCCGGTCAAGCTGGTCTGGTCGCGCGAGGAGGACATGGCCCACGGGCGCTACCACCCGATCACCATGTGCCGCATGGTCGGAGGGCTCGACGCGGAGGGCAACCTCGTCGCCCTGCACATGCGCATCTCCGGTCAGTCCATCCTGGCGGGCATCAACCCGCAGGGCCTACGCAACGGGCGCGATCCCGCCACGTTCCAGGGACTCAACCCCGACGGGGCTGAGGGCGTCTTCGGCTACGCCATCCCGAACCTGCTGATCGACCACGCCATGCGCAACCCGCCGGTCCCGCCCGGCTTCTGGCGGGGGGTGAACAACAACCAGAATGCGCTCTACCTCGAATCCTTCATGGACGAGCTCGCGCTGGCGGCCGGACAGGACCCCCTGGCCTTCCGGCGCAAGCTGCTGGCCAGGAGCCCGCGACACCTCGCCGTGCTCGACGCGGTGGCCGAGAAGGCGGGCTGGGGAAAGCCGGCGCCGGAGGGCGTCCATCGCGGGCTCTGCCAGCACATGGGCTATGGCAGCTACGTCGCGGCCTGCGCCGAGGTGAAGGTGACGCCGGACGGCGCGGTGAAGGTCCTGCGCATCGTCGCCGCGACCGATTGCGGCCACGCGGTCAACCCGCAGCAGATCGCCGCGCAGATCGAGGGGTCCTTCGCCTTCGGCCTCAGCGCCGCGCTGCACGGGGAGATCACGCTGAAGAACGGGCGGGTGGAGCAGGAGAACTTCGACACCTATCCCGTCATTCGCATGGACGAGATGCCGAAGGTGGAGAGCATCATCATGCCCTCCGGCGGCTTCTGGGGCGGGGTGGGCGAGCCGACGATCTTCGTCGCAGCGCCCGCCGTGCTCAACGCCATCGCGGCGGCGACGGGCAAGAGGCTGCGCAACATGCCGATCAAGACCTCGGAGCTGCGGCGCGCATGAGCGGACGTCGCGCGGGCGGGCTCGCGGTCCTCGCCTGCCTTGCGGTTCCGGCCATGGCCGTCCCTGCACGGGCGGCGATGGCGCCGCCCGGGGCGACCTCCTGTTCCGGCTGCCACGGCGCCTCGCCCGCGGCCAGCGTCGGCCCGGTGCTGCGCGGCAGGCCGGCCCAGGACCTTGCGGCGGCCATGCTCGGTTTCCGCGACGGCACGACGCCGGCCACCGTGATGGACAGGATCGCGAAGGGCTTCAGCCCGGAGGAGATCCAGGCGATCGCGGCCTGGGTGGCGGCGCAGCCGTGACGGGACGGCGCGCCCTGCGACCGCGTCGCCGGCACGTCCTGGCCGGCCTTGGCGCGACCGGCCTCGCGGCCCTCGCCGCGCCCGCGGTGCTGGCGCAGGCGGGACCGCCGGTCGTCGTGATCGGCGGCGGCTTCGGCGGCGCGACGGCCGCGCGCGAGCTCCGGCGGGGCGGATTGTCGGTCACGCTGGTCGAGCCCGAGCCCGCCTATGTCGCCTGCCCCGGCAGCAACGAGGTGCTGGCCGGGATGCGTCCGCTGGAGGCGCAGCGCTTCGGTCTCGACGCCCTCGCGCGAGAGGGCGTCAGGGTCGTCGCGCAACGCGCCACGGCCCTCGACGCGACGGCCCGCCGGGTCACCCTCGGGGACGGCTCCGTGCTGTCCTATGACAGGCTCGTCCTGTCGCCGGGCATCGACCTGCGCTTCGGGGCCCTGCCGGGTTACGACGAGGCGGCGGTGGAGCTGATGCCCCATGCGTGGAAGGCGGGCTCCCAGACGACGCTGCTGCGCGACAGGCTGCGCGCGCTCGACGACGGCGGCGTGGTCGCCATCGTAGCCCCGGCGAATCCCTATCGCTGCCCGCCCGGGCCCTACGAGCGGGCGAGCCTGATCGCCTGGTGGCTCAAGGCCAACAAGCCGCGCGCCAAGCTCCTGATCCTCGACGCGAAGGACACGTTCTCCAAGCAGAAGCTGTTCCAGCAGGCCTGGGCCGCGCTCTATCCGGGGCTGGTCGAGTGGGTGGGCCTGTCCGGCGGCGGCAAGGTGACGGAGGTGAGGCCGGGCGAAGGGACGCTGGTCACCGAATTCGATACCCACAGGGTGGCGCTCGCCAACGTGATCCCCCCGCAGCAGGCGGCGAGAATCGCGCGCGACGGCGGCGCCGCCGACAGGACCGGCTGGTGCCCGGTCGATCCCGTCACCTTCGAGTCGAAGCTGCTCCCCGGTGTCCATGTCATCGGCGACGCCGCCATCATGGGCGGCATGCCCAAGTCCGCCTTCTCGGCCAACGCGCAAGCCAAGGTCTGCGCCGCCGCCGTCGCGGCGCTTCTGCGGGGCGGGGCTCCGGCGAGCCCCAGGCTGATCAATACCTGCTACAGCCTCGTCGCGCCCGATTACGGGATCTCCGTCGCGGGCGTCTACAGGCCCGCCAATGGCGTCCTCGCCGACGTCGAGGGAGCGGGCGGGACGAGCCCGCTCGACGCGCCGCGGTCGCAGAGGGAACAGGAGGCGCGCTATGCCGAGGCGTGGTTCCGCACCATCACGGCCGAGGTCTATGGCTGAGCGCCGCGCGCTTCCGGCCATACTCGCCGGGCTGGTCGGCTTCGCCTGGGGCCCGTGCGGCCCCCCGCCCTCCCGCGCGGGCGAACCCGTCATCGTGGGCGACGGGATTCCGGAGCCGCTGGACGCCCGCCAGGGCGATGCCGGGCGCGGGCGCCTGATAGTGGCGAGCCGCCAGTCCGGCTTGTGCCTGCTCTGCCACGCCGCGCCGCTGCCCGAGGCGCGCCAGCAGGGCGACCTCGCTCCGGACCTCGCGCATGTCGGCGCGCGCTATACGGCGCCCCAGCTTCGCCTGCGCGTCGTCGACAGCCGGCGCCTGAATGGCGCGAGCCTGATGCCGCCCTATTTCGTCACGACCGGCCTGCAGCGGGTCGCGCCGGCCTATCGCGGCAGGCCCATCCTCGGCGCGCAGGAAATCGAGGACGTCGTGGCCTTCCTGGAGACGCTGAAGTGAGCGGCGCGACCGAACTCCGCGGCCCCAGCCGTCGCGCGGTCCTGGCGGGCGGGGCCGGGCTTGTCGGCCTCGCGCTCGTGCGGCCTGCCCGCGCCACGCCGGCCGCCATGGAGGCCGCCATCCAGGCCTTCACCGGCGGGGCGGCCTGCGGCTCGGACGGCATCACGCTCGACGTGCCGCCGCTCGTGGAGAACGGCAACGCCGTGCCGCTGAGCATCCGCGTCGACAGCGCCATGCAGGGCGACGATCGCGTGACGGCCGTCGCCGTGTTCAACGAGAAGAACCCGCTGCCTGACGTGGCCACGTTCCGCTTCTCCGCGCTTTCCGGGGCCGCGAAGGTCTCGACGCGCATCAGGCTCGGCGACAGCCAGACCATCGCGGCCGTGGCCGCCATGGCGGACGGCACGTTCCGCTTGGCTCGCGCCGAACTCGTCGTCACCCTTCCGGCCTGCGTGGAGAACTGAGATGGCCCGCGCCCTCGTCAACGTGCCCCCGAAGGTTCGCGCCGGCGACCTCGTCGAGATCAAGGCGCTTGTGCAGCATCCCATGGAGACCGGCTTCCGCACGGGCCCTGACGGCCAGTTGGTGCCCCGGCACATCATCAGCCGCTTCCTCTGCACCTTCGAGGGCGCGGAGGTCTTTTCGGCCGACCTGCATCCCGCCGTCGCCGCCAATCCCTTCCTGAGCTTCACCATGCGCGCCACAAGCAGCGGCACGCTGACCCTGCGCTGGTTCGACGACAGGGGCGGCGGCCAGGTGGAGACGGCGGCGATCGTGGTGGAGTGAGCGCGGTGCCGCCGGCCGCCGCGACATGGCTGGTCTCGGCGGCGGCCCTCGTCGTCGCGCTGTCCTGCGCCGGTCGCGCGGCGAGCGCCGGGGAGCCTGCCCCGCGTTCGGGCTTCTACCTCATGGCGCCCGAGACCCGGGCGATGCAGCGCGACGATGCCGCCAATCCAGGCACGCTCTGGGTGGCGGAGGGCGAGAGCCTGTGGCGCCAGGCGGCCGGGCCGGAGGGTCGCTCCTGCGCGAGCTGCCATGGCGATGCATTGACGTCCATGCGCGGCGTGGCCGCGCGCTACCCGGCCTTCGACGAGGCGACCCAGAGGCCCGTCACGCTCGCGGGCCGGGTCGATCTTTGCCGCGCAAGCCGCCAGCGCGCGCCGGCTTCGCCCGGCAGCCGCGAGACGCTGGCCCTCGCGGCGCTGCTCGCGCGCCAGTCGCGCGGCCTGCCGCTCGCCCCGCCCGACGATCCCCGGCTCGCGCCGTGGCGCAGCCGCGGCCAGGCGCTCTACATGGCCCGCCAGGGGCAGCTCGACCTCGCCTGCGCGGATTGCCACGACCGACATGTCGGCGGTCGCCTCGGCGGCAGCCCCATTCCCCCGGCCTCGCCTGCCGGCTATCCGAGCTACAGGCTTGAATGGCAGGACATCGGGCTCCTGGAGCGCCGCCTGCGCGGCTGCGTCGCCGGCGTCCGCGCCGAGGCCTGGCCTGCCGGCGATGCAGCCTACCTGGAGCTGGAACTCTATCTCGCCGAACGCTCCAAGGGCGCGCCGATGGAGGCTCCGTCGGTCAGACCGTGACGGGCGGCTTCTTGCCGGTCGTTCCGCGTCGCGGGGAACGACGCGGCGACTCACGCGGGAGAAGGACCGGACGAACTCGCCTCGGGCGCGCAAGGGCAGGGGCCCCGCGTCACCCCCAGACCTTCGGCGCCACCGCCCGCCCCGTCTCCGCCGCCTCGTAGGCGGCTTCAACCAGCGCGAAGGTCTTCAGGTTGTCCTCGCCGCTCGTCTCGGCGTCGTGGCCGGCGCGCCAGGCGGCGATGATGGCCTGCTGGGTTCGGAGCACGCTCTCCTGCGCGGCGTGCCAGGGCTGCGAGGTCCAGGACAACAGGGGCGAGCCGATCTGGCTCTCGCTCGCCTGACCGTCGCTCGTCACCACCATCCGGAAATCCTCGTGCAACTTGAGCGAGCCGCGCGGCCCCTCGATGGTCAGAAGCGTCTGCGGGAAGGGGTCGGGGATCTGCTTCGCCTCGTAGGTGCACTCGACGAGGCTCACCGCGCCCGAGACATGGCGCATCATCATCGTCGCCGTGTCCTCGCCGACATTCCTCGCGTTGCGCCGCTGCGTCTCGCACGAGACGTGCCGGACCTCGCCGAGGAAGACGCGAGCGAGGTCGAGCACATGGATCCCGACGTCGAGGATGGCGAGCCGCTTCTCCTCGTGGAAATAGGGCTGCGTGCGATAGACGTCGAAGCCGGTGCGGAACGCCAGCCGAGCCCAGCTCGGCTCGCCGATCGCCCCGCTCCGCAGCGCTTCCCGCACGCGCCGCATGGGCGTCTGGAAGCGGAAGTTCTCGTGCACGGCCAGCGGCACGCGGCGTTCGCGGGCATGGGCCACCATGTCGACGCAGGTGTCCCAGTCCGGCGCGAAAGGCTTCTGGACGATGGTGCGGACGCCGTGGTCGACCGCCATCCGGACGAGCTCCCGGTGCGTGTCCATCCGCGTGGCGATGTCGACGAAATCGAGCCTGTGGCGAGCGAAAAGCTCCTGCGCCGAGCCATAGGCGTGCGGAATCGCGAATTGCGCCGAGGCGGCCTGTGCCCGCGCGACGTCCAGGTCGCAGACCGCCACCAGCTCGACCCCTTCGGCCCGCATGTCCCGCCAGGCGTTCAGGTGGTTCTGCGCGAAAAACCCGCAGCCGATCAGCGCTCCGCGCATCCCCGTCCTCCTCGTGCCTCCGGCCTTTCGTCGCTGCTCGCAGCGTGCGCGGCGTGAGCCCTGCACCCCGTACATGCGCGCCATGCCGGCTTCCGCTTGCGCCTTTAGGAGTAGACAAAGGTCAGGCCCAATTCTACCGTGTCGCGTCGGATCAGGGTTCGGAACGCGATCACTCAAGACAGGACAGGTCCTGCGAGCGTCTTTCGGCCAGTTCCGGAAGGTTTCACGTCCTCTTGGCGTGCAACGCCGCAGTCAAGACGCTGCTCCGCAGCGTTGGCCCGTCCTGCGCAGCGGTGACGCCGACGAAACCCACCCGCAGAACCATCAATCACACGCACGTGGACGAACCACGGCGTATCATGGAGGAAGCCCGATGCTGGTTCACCTGAGCCGGAGGCACTTTCTTGCCTCCACTGGACTCGTCGCCGCAGCCGGCCTGAGCGGCACCAAGGTCTTCGCGCAGGCGCAGATCACGGTGGCGACCTCGCTGCCGAGCCTGTCCTTCCCCTTCTTCGTGCACATGCAGAAGCAGCTCGCCGCCGAAGCCAAGACGCTGGGCGGCATCAAGCTGATCGAGACCGACGGCGAGAACAAGGTTCCCAAGCAGACGGCAGACGTCGAGGCCGCGATCACGCAGAAGGTCAACGCCATCGTCATCTCGCCGCTGGACGTCAACGCCATGGCGCCCGCGCTCGAGCAGGCCGTGAAGGCTGGCGTGCCGGTCGTCACCATCGACCGCCAGGTGCGCGGCGTGCCGGGCATCCTCGCCCATGTCGGAGCCGACAACGTGAAGGGCGGCGAGGCGCAGGCCGAGGCGATCATGAAGGCCTTCCCCAACGGGGCGAAGATCTTCCACCTGCAGGGCCAGCCCGGCGCCGGCCCGGCGATCGACCGCAACAAGGGCCTGCACAACGTCCTCGATAAGCACAAGGACAAGTACCAGATCATCTTCGAGCAGACCGCGAACTTCTCGCGCGCCGAGGCGCTGCCGGTCACCGAGGCCGGCCTCGCCGGCAAGGGCACGCCGGACGTGATCGTCTGCGCCAACGACGACATGGCGCTCGGCGCCATGGAGGCCGTGAAGGCCCGCAACCTCTCGAACGTGAAGATCTACGGCTTCGACGCGCTGCCCGAGGCGCTCAAGGCCGTGAAGGACGGCCGGATGGAAGCCACGATCGAGCAGTTCCCCGGCGAGCAGAGCCGCCAGGCGATGCGCATCGCGGTCGCCTTCGCTCGCGACAAGAAGGAGCCGGAATCCAAGGTGAAGCTGCTCACGCCGATCGCCATCACCAAGGACAACCTCGACAAGGCCGAGCGCCTGTCGGAAATGGGCTGAGCCGGCGCGGCGGGGCCCTTCGCGGGCCCCGCCGGCCTCCTCGGTGATCCACGCCCGCCTGCATGACCTCTCCTGCTCTGCTGCAGATCGACAGCCTCACCCGCCGCTTTCCCGGGGTGCTCGCGCTCGACTCGGTGTCCATGACCGTGGAGCCGGGGGAGGTGCATGGCCTCCTCGGCGAGAACGGCGCCGGCAAGTCGACGCTGCTCAAGATCATCTCCGGCGCGCAGACGCCGGATTCCGGCGAGATCCGCTGGAATGGCGTGCCCGTGACGATCGACAGCCCGCAGGCCGCGCAGAAGCTCGGCATCGTCACGATCTACCAGGAGTTCAACCTCGTCCCCACGCTCACCGTGGCGGAGAACGTCTATATCGGCCGCGAGCCGCTGCGCTTCGGCCGCTTCATCGACTGGCCGAAGATGCGCAGCGACACCCGCGCCATCACCCAGCGCATCGGCCTCGACATCGATCCCGACGCGCTCGTGTCCGACCTGTCGGTCGCCGAGCAGCAGATGGTCGAGATCGCCCGCGCCCTCTCCATCGAGGCGCGCCTGATCATCATGGACGAGCCCACCTCCGCGCTGTCCGAGACCGAGGTGGCGAGCCTGCTCGACATCATGCGCACCCTGCGCAGCCAGGGCGTCTCCATCATGTTCGTCACCCATCGGCTGGAGGAGGCCGTCGCCATCTGCGACCGCGTCACCGTCCTGCGCGACGGGCGGCTCGCCGCGGTGCGCGAGCGCCGGGGGCTCACGATCTCCGGCATCATCGAACTCATGGTCGGCCGAGCGGCCTCGGATCTCTATCGCCGGCCTGCGGTGCGCCATTCGGCCGGCCAGGTCCGCCTGTCGGTGCGCGGCGTGCGCAGCACCGGGCCGCGCAGGGCCGGCCACGGCACGCTCCTGCGCGGCATCGACCTCGACGTGCGCGCCGGCGAGATCCTCGGCATTGCCGGCCTCGTGGGCGCCGGGCGGACCGAACTCGCGCGCGCCATCTTCGGCGCCGACCCCGCGCTCATCGACCGCATCGAGATCGACGGAAAGCCCGTCGCGATCCGCTCGCCGCGCGACGCCATCCGCCACGGCATCGGCCTGGTGCCGGAGGACCGCAAGCAGCAGGCGCTCTTCCTGCAGCAGGCCATCCGCCAGAACTTCTCCATCGCCTCCCTAGATCGCTTCAGCCCGCGCCTCTTCATGGACGAGGCGCTGGAAAAGCGCGAGCTCGAGCGCTTCCGGGGCTCGCTGAAGGTCCGCATGACGGGGCCGGAGCAGAAGATCGCCAACCTCTCCGGCGGCAACCAGCAGAAGATCGTCCTGGCACGCTGGCTGGCGCTCGATCCCAAGGTTCTCATCGTCGACGAGCCGACCCGCGGCATCGACGTCTCCGCCAAGGCCGAGGTGCACGAATTGCTGGACCAGCTCGCCGCGCGCGGCATCGCCGTGGTCGCGATCTCCTCCGAATTGCCGGAGGTGCTCGCCATCGCCGATCGCATCGTCACCATGCGCGAGGGGCGGCTGACGGGCGAGCTCTCGCCCACCGAGGCGACGCAAGAGCAGCTCATGGCGCTGATGGCGCTCGAGGGAACGGCACATCGCGCAGCGGAGGCAACACCATGAGCCCGGTGCAGGAGACCAAGGGGAGCGCCGAGCGCGCCGGCGGCAAGGTCGTCTGGTCCCTGGTCGGGCGCTTCGCGCCGCTCATCTTCCTCCTGGTGATGATGACGGTCTTCGCGGTCCTGGAACCCCGCTTCCTCGACCAGACCAACCTGTTCAACGTGCTGCGGCAGATCTCGATCACGGGCCTCATCGCGCTCGGCATGACCTTTGTGATCCTCACCGCCGGAATCGACCTCTCCGTGGGGTCCGTGCTGGCCTTCGCGGGGATGCTCGCGGCCGTCGTGGCCAAAGGCTCTGCGGGCAACACCCTGTCGCTCGATCCCGACGAGGTGGCCGGCTACGGCTGGTTCGCCGCGATGCTGACGGCGATGGCCGTGGGCATCGCCTGCGGGCTCTTGCAGGGCCTGGGCATCACGCGGCTCAAGGTGCCGCCCTTCGTGGTGACGCTGGGCGGCCTCTCGATCTTCCGCGGCCTCACGCTGAAGGTCTCCGACGGCGGCCCCATCTCCGGCTTCGACGCTGACCTTCGCTGGTGGGGCCAGGAGAAGCTCGGCCCGGTTCCGGTCCCCGTCATCCTCTTCCTGCTCTGCGCGCTGGTCTGCCACATCGTGCTGCGCCACACGCGCTTCGGCCGGCAGGTCTACGCCGTCGGCGGCAATCCCGAGGCGGCGCGGCTCGCCGGCCTGCCCGTCGACCGCATCATCCTCTCCGTCTATGTCATCGTCGGTTTCTTCGCCGGGCTCGCGGGCTTCGTTCTCGACGCCCGCCTCAACTCGGCCGAAGCGGTGGCGGGCATCGGCTACGAACTGACCGTCATCGCCTCGGTGGTGATCGGCGGCACGAGCCTGTTCGGCGGGGCGGGCTCCATCGCCGGCACGGTCGTGGGCGCGACCCTGATCGGGGTGCTGGTCAACGGCCTCGTGCTGAACAACGTGTCCTCCTACATCCAGCAGGTCATCATCGGCCTGATCATCATCCTGGCCGTGGCTTTCGACCGCTTCGTCAAGACGCGCCGCTCCTCCTGACCCGCTCGCCGCGTCCTTCCAAAGTACACCTCCGCCCGTCCGGGCGCGGTGCTAGGGTCGCGCCGCTGGCCGGGACATCCCCCGGGGCCCTCGCCCTGTCCTGCCGCATCATCGGCCGTCAGGCCTGCTGCACGAGGGGGAAATCATGGCGAGACTCGCCGCAACGATCGTGGCCCTGGCGCTCGGCGCCGGGAGCGCCGCGGCCGCCGACATCCAGGCGGGCGACAAGACGTTCAACAAGTGCCGGCAGTGCCACCACATCGGCGAAGGCGCGACCAACTTCTACGGCCCGGTGCTGAACGGCGTCGTCGGACGCAAGGCCGGGACCGTGCCCGGCTACACCTATTCCGAGGCGACGAAGACGTCCGGGATCGTCTGGACGGAGGACGCGCTGAAGGTCTACCTGCGCCAGCCCAAGGCCACCGTGGCCGGCACCAACATGACCTTCGCCGGCCTGAGCGATCCCGTCGAGATCGACAACGTCATCGCCTTCATCGCCACCTTCGACGCCGACGGAAAGAAGAAGCAGTAACCGGACATCCAGGCGGCGGGCCGCAGCGGCGTCCGCCTCACATGCCGACGTCGCGCAGCGCCTTGATGAGGTGGTCGAGCGGGTAGGGCTTGCGCAGCATGGCGCCGGTCGGAACCGTGCGCTGCGGGTCGGGGGCGTAGCCCGTCGTGTAGAGGACCGGCAGGTCGGGGAAGCGGCGGCGGGCCGCCTCCGCCACGTGCCAGCCGTCATAGGAGCCCGGCAGCCTGATATCCGTGAAGAGCAGGTCCAGCGAGGGCGCGCCGGCGATGATGCCGAAGGCCGCCTCCGCATCCTCGGCCTCCAGCACGGCGTAGCCGCGGTCGACGAGCTCTTCCACCACCGTCATGCGCAGCAGGGGCTCGTCCTCCACCACGAGGATGGTCCGCGGTTCCATCATGCGGACCTCGCCCGGGGAAGGACGAGGCTGACGGTCGTGCCGCGGCCCTCCTCGCTGTCGATCTCGACGCGGCCTCCGGCGCCACGGGCGAAGCCAAGGACCTGGCTCAGTCCCAGTCCCGATCCTTTCCCCGTCTCCTTCGTCGTGAAGAACGGGTCGCAGGCGCGCGCCTTCACTTCCGGCGACATGCCGTGGCCCGTGTCGCTGACCCGCAGGGTGAATTCCGGCGCCTCGTCCGACCCTCGTGGAGACGTGAGTGCGATCGTCACCGCGTCGCCCCGGCGCGTCGCGTCCCGTGCGTTGACCACGAGGTTGAGCAGGGCCCCGGTGAGCTCGGCGCCGTCGACGAGGACAAGGCAGGACTGGTCGGGGATCGTCATCTCGAAGGCGCGCTGCGGGCCGAGGGCGTCCTGCGCGAGCCTCCTGAAGCCGCGCAGGAAGGCCGAGAGGTCGAGTTCCTGCGCGCCACCCGCGCCGGGGCGCGCATAGGTCAGCATCTGGGCGGTCAGCTGCGCGGCCCGTCTCGCCGCCTCGAGCGAGGTCTGCGCCGCGCGGCTGGCGCGCCCGTCGGCAGGCACCTCGCGCGCCACGCGCTCGATGTTGAGCATCACGATGGAGAGGAGGTTGTTGAAGTCGTGCGCGACGCCCGCCGTGAGCTGGCCGAGCGCCTCCATCTTCTGGGACTGGCGCAGCATGGCCTGCACCTTCTCCCGGTCGGCCATCTCGCGCTCGAGCTCCGCGAGGGCGGCGTCGCGTTCCCGCACGTTCCGCGCGAGGTGGGCATTGATGGCCTTGAGCTGGTTGGGCGAGGGGATCTTGAGCGCCACGGGCAGAAGGGGCCACAGCGCCCCGGCGGTCGCGATGGAGGCGGCGGCGGTCGCCGCCTTGATGAGGCCCTCAGCGGCGTAGTCGGGCCGCCAGAGCGTCCAGATCGCCATGAGGTGGGTCGTGCCGCAGGCCGTGATGAAGAGGGCGAAGCACCAGAACACCCAGCCGAAGCCGAGGTCGGCGCGGCGGCGCACGAAGAAGATCAGCACCAGCGGAATGGAGTAATAGGCGATGGTGATGATGCTGTCGGAGACCACGTGGAGCCAGATGAGTTCCGGCCGCCACAACAGGCACAATCCGTGGGGCGAGAGGGATCCCGCATCGAACAAATTGGAGATGTATTCAGACATCGGGGGCGTGTCCGTGGCGCGGCGTCGCCCTGCCGATGAGGCGCGCCGACCTGGGATGGAATTAACAAGCTCGTCCGGCCTCAGCAAGAAAAACCAATAATTGCAGAGCTGTAGCTGAGCCGGTGCGGCTCTGCCGCGCAAGGCCGTCCATCGAGGCGTTCGGCGTCTATCTCGGCATGGCGGGCAAGCCTGCGTCGCTCGGCCGCGTCCGTGGCCAGCCCTGCCGCGAGGCTGAAGGCGCCGAGCAGGAAGGCCGCGCAGCAGGGGATCGGCATGGTGAGTAGGCCGGGCAACAGGGGCCGTCCTGCCGCCTCGCGCGGCGTGTGCGCTCGGGCCGAGGTCCACCGCGGCGTTGTGCGGGGCCATTGCCAGCAAGTCCGGCAGCCCGGCGCCTCCCCGCGCGGGAGGACCGATGACGGCTCCGCCGGCCGGCAAGCGGCTCGCGCCGGCCATGGCTGGCCGCCGGCCCTCGCGTGCACCTTCCGGCGCGCATGGGAAAGCGAGGGAACCCGCGCCGCCTGGTCTCAAGCCGTCCGCCTCGTCGCCATGGACGAGCATCGCCGTGCTGCGCGCCGGCACCGCTTCGGCGCGCGGGAGGCCCCGCCCGGACGTCCTGGTCCGGGCCGGCCTTCAGGCCTTCCAGCGGTCGCGGTCGGCGTGGTCCGCGACCTCGGTCAGCGCGCGCGCCATGGCGCGGGCATCCTCGATCGAGAGCACGACGAGATGGCCGTCTACCTCCACGAGCACCTTGCCGCGATCCGTGCTGCGCAGCGTGACGGGCGGGCCTTCGGCTGTGGAGACGGTGGTCTTCACGGGATGTCCTCTTCGCGTGGGGGTTCTGCAGCGACCTCTGCCTTTCGCTCCGGCCGCTGCCTATACGTAGTTTTACGGATATTACCGGCTCTCCCGCCGTAACCAACGGGAAGTTGTTCTGGCCGAGTATCCGCTGCGACGGCCGCGGCGCATTCGGGCGGAGGCCGGTCGACGTGCGAGGATCCGTGCAGTCCCGTTCGCTTCGCTGTCCCGCTCCGCGGGACAGGGCGACTCGGGAGACGGTGTCCGGCGGGGGAGCCTGACATGGAAGAGATCGTCGGGGTCGACATTTTCGTCGACGATACCGGCCGCGATCCCTACCTGTCGTTCCGCTCCATCCTCGTGGTGGACGACAGCAACTCCACGCGGATGATCATCTTCAAGATGTTGCGGGCGCTCGACCTGCCGCAGGTCTTCGAGGCCGCGTCCGCGGCCGGCGCCTTCGCGCTGATGCACAATACCCGCGTCGACCTCGTGATCGCCGACATCAACATGCCCGACGTCGACGGGCTGAAGCTGCTCGCCGCGATCCGCAGCAAGCCCGCGCTGGCCGACGCCACGGTCCTGCTGATGACGGCGAGCCGCCAGACCACGCTCGTCAGCGAGGCCCTTGCGGCGGGCGCGGACGGCTATCTGCTCAAGCCCTTCTCAGCCGAGCAGCTCAAGAGCACGCTCAACCGCGCCGCGATCCGCCGCGCGGCGAAGGCTGCAGGGTAGTCCAGCAATCCCTCGCCATGGCGGGCGCCGCGGCTCGGCCGTGGCCCGCCGGGACAGGAAGGCGGGCCGTGTCGGCCCTGTTCTGGCACGGATGGCTGCGGCGGGCGTGATGCCGACCCGCCGTCAGCGGAACGTCGTGAGGTGGATGTTCGTCTCCGTGCCCGAGACGCCGCGGACCATGCGGATGCGATCGAGGGCGGCGGACAACTCGGCCATGCCCGGCACGACGATCTCGGCGAGAAGGTCCCAGCGTCCGTTCGTGTCGTGCAGTGTCGAGACCGCGGGGTCGCCCAGCAGGGCGTCGATGACGCGCCGTGATTGCGGCCCCTCGATGCGGATGCAGACCCAGGCGCGGATGCCGGTGTCCCGGTGGTCCGATGCGAGCTTGATCGTGTAGCCCCGGATGACCCTTTCGGCCTCCAGCCGCCGCATGCGGTTCAGCACCGTGCCGCGCGACACGGCGAGCGCCTTGGCCAGGTCGGCGACGCTGGTGCGCGCATCGCGGCGGAGCATGGAGAGAAGCTTGCGGTCGAGGTCGTCCATGCCGAAGTGTCAGCTTATGCTGCCATTTCGTCAAATCCTGCCGACATGGCAGCCATCATGCGCCATGGTGTTTGCCTGCGGCATGCCTCACGCTTCGAGCAGGAGGATGACCGATGACCCCCACAGCCTATGTCGACACCCGATACCTCAGCGCCCCCGACGTCGTGGAGATCGTGCGCCGGCGGGGCCTGCCCGCCATCCTGACCGCCATGGCCGAGCGCATCGAGCGCGAGTTCCGGCGCTGGCCGAGCTTCGACCTGAAGGCCCGCGTGCCGAGCCACTCGGAGGAGGGCGTGATCGAGCTCATGCCGGTGGCGGACGCCACCCACTTCGCCTTCAAGTGTGTCAACGGCCATCCCGGCAACACGCGCCTCGGCCTGCCCACGGTGATGGCCTTCGGCGTTGTCGCCGACATGGCGACGGGCGCGCCGACGCTGTTCAGCGAACTGACCCTGACCACCGCGATGCGCACCGCCGCCGCCTCGGCCGTCGCCGCCCGAGCCCTCGCGCGGCCCGGCTCCCGGACCATGGCGCTGATCGGCAACGGGGCGCAGAGCGAGTTCCAAGCGCTGGCCTTCCATCATCTTCTGGGCATCGACACCCTGCGCCTCTTCGACGTGGACGCCGCCGCGACGGCGAAGCTCATGCGCAACCTGCGAAGCGTGCCGGGGCTGCGGCTGGAGCCGTGCCGCAGCGCGGCGGAGGCAGTCTCGGGCAGCGACATCGTCACGACTGCGACGGCGGACAAGGCGCGCGCCGCCATCCTGACTCCCGAGATGATCGTACCCGGCCTGCATGTGAACGCGGTGGGCGGGGATTGCCCCGGCAAGACGGAGCTGCATCCGGGAGTCCTCGAGCAGGGCCGCGTCTTCGTGGAATACGAGCCTCAGACGCGGATCGAGGGGGACATCCAGCAGATGGCGCCAGACTTCCCGGTCACCGAACTGTGGCGGGTGCTCTCGGGGCAGGCCGCCGGCCGCGTGTCCCCCGCCGAGGTGACGATCTTCGACAGCGTCGGCTTCGCGCTGGAGGACTTCGCCGCGCTGCAGGTGATGGGCGAGCTGGCGCAGGAGCTCGGCATCGGCTCGCGGTTGTCCCTGGTGCCGCTCGCCGCGGATCCCAAGGACCTGTTCGGCCTGATCTCGCCAGCTGCGGCGTCGCTGGCGGCCTGAGCGCGGCCGCGGCTCAGTGCAGCTTGAGCCGCGGGCGCACAACCTGGTTGACGTGGCCGACGACGATCATCGCCAGCCCCTTGAGCCAGCCGTGGATGCCGATGAGGTGCATGCGGTAGAGCGAGATGTAGACCATGCGGGCCAGGCGGCCCTCGATGGCCATGCGCCCGCCCACGAGGTTCCCCATCAGGCTACCCACCGTCGAGAACCGGCTGAGCGAGACGAGCGAGCCCTTGTCCTTGTAGACGAAGGTCTCCAGCGGCTCCTTGGCGATCAGGTGCAGGATGTTCCTGTAGGCCGTCCAGGCCATCTGGTGGGCGGCCTGGGCACGCGGCGGGATGGGACGCTCAGCGCCGTCCGGCTTGAAGAAGCAGCAATCGCCCAGCGCGAAGATCACGTCGTCCC
Organism: Alsobacter sp.; assembly: GCA_046349155.1. Taxonomy (GTDB): domain Bacteria; phylum Pseudomonadota; class Alphaproteobacteria; order Rhizobiales; family Beijerinckiaceae; genus Alsobacter. The sequence continues at coordinate 731,849 of JAXMCW010000001.1, forward strand.
GCGTTGTCTGCAGCGTGGGCCGCACGACGAGCTGGTTGCCGCGGGTCGTCTCAAGGCCGCCCAGGTCGCGCAGCAGGTCGGGGCCTCGCACGCCTGCCGCCCAGACCTTGATGTCGGCCTTGATCTCCTCGCCGCCCTTCGTCCTCATCCCCGTCTCGGTCGCCTCGGTCACGGAGGTGCCGACAAGGACGCGGACGCCGAGCGCCTCCAGTTCCGAATGCGCCGCCTGGGCCAGCGGCTCGGGGAGGGCGGGCAGGATGCGGGGCCCCGCCTCGATCAGGGTGACACGCAGGCGGCTCTCGTCGAAGACCTCGAGCCCGTAGTGCCGCAAGCCCGCGGCGGCGTTGTAGAGCTCCGCCGCGAGCTCGACGCCCGTCGCGCCGCCCCCGACGATGGCGATGTCGACGAAGGCCTCGGCCGAGGGATCGGCCGACATCGTGCGCGAGACGCGCAGGCATTGGTTGAGCAGCTTCAGGCGGAAGCGGTCGGCCTGCTCGCGGTCCTCCAGGAACAGGCAGTGCTCCTGCACGCCCGGCGTGCCGAAGTCGTTCGAGACGGAGCCGATGGCGATGACGAGATAATCATAGCGGATGCGGTGGCGGCCGATGACTTCGCTTCCGTCCTCGTCGAGGATGGGCGCGATGACGACCTGCTTGGCCTCGCGGTCGATCCCTTCGAGGCTGCCGTAGAAATAGCGGTAGTTCCAGCGGTGGCCATGGTTGCGGTAGCCGACCTCGTCCAGATTGGCGTCGAGCGATCCCGCGGCGACCTCGTGCAGAAGCGGCTTCCAGATATGGGTCCGGTTGCGCTCGATCAGGATCACGTCGTACCGGTCGCGCCCCAGCTTGGCGCCCAGCCGTCGGATCAGCTCCAGGCCGCCCGCGCCTCCGCCCACGACGACGATCTGCGTTTTCACGGGGGCGGTCTCCTGGATCGGGGGAAGTCAAAGTCAATACGGCGAATGGACACGGCTGGATCAAGTCTTGTTTGCGATGCAGCACGCCGGATGCCTGCATTTTCAACCGCCGGTTAGTTTCCGGCGTCCGCCCCGGCTGCTTCGATCGAGGCCGATCGACACGCCGGTCCGGACATGCCGCACGCCCCGCCCTCTCTCATCCCCGCCGTGGCAGGCGACTGCAGGACGGTCGCCTGATGAAGCGCGTCGGCGCGGACTGGCCCTTGCGCAACGCGGTTCTCCTGTCGGTCGCCAACGCGCTCGGCGGAGCCAGCGCCGCGACGATCATGGCGGCCGGCGCGCTCATCGGCCGGGACCTCGCCTCCCACGCTTCCTTCGCGACGCTTCCGATCTCGCTGCTGATCGCCGGCGTCGCCGCCGGAACCCTGCCGGCCGGCTATCTGGCGGGCCGGTTCGGCCGGCGCGCCAGCTTTGTCGCGGGCGCCCTGTGCGGGCTCGCGTCGAGCCTCGTGGGCTGGGTGGCCCTGGCACGGGATTCCTTCGCGCTGTTCTGCGCCGCCACCTTCCTGGCCGGTCTCTATGGCGCGGTGGTCCAGACCTATCGCTTCGCGGCGGCGGACGGCGTTTCCGCGGCTCTGCGGCCGCGCGCCATCGCCTGGGTGCTCGGAGGCGGGATCGCAGCCGGCGTGATCGGCCCCCAGGTGGTGCGCCTCACCTACGATCCTTCCGTCGCATCGCCCTTCGCCGGCGCCTTCCTGGTCCAGGCCGGCCTTGCCCTCATGGCGCTGGGCGTGCTCCTCGCCTTCCAGCCGCGGCCCGCCGCTGAAGGGCCGGTCGAGGCCGCCCGGTCGAGCCAGGACGCGAGGCCCGAGCGCCGCGTGCTGCTTCCCATCCTGCTGGGCGTCGTCAGCTACGCCGTGATGAACGTGCTCATGACCACTGCGCCCCTCGCCATGGTGGACTGCGGCTTCACGCCGAGCGCGGCGGCGCTGGCCGTCCAGTGGCACATCCTGGCCATGTACGCGCCGAGCTTCGTCGCCGGGTCCCTCGCCGCGCGGGTCGGGGCGGCGCGCATGGCGGCCGCGGGCTTCGTGGTGTCGCTGTCGGCGGCCGGGGTCTTCGCCGCAGGGCTCGGCTCCGTCCATTTCGTGTCGGGGATGGTGCTGCTGGGCCTGGGGTGGAACCTGAGCTTCGTCGGCGCGACGTCGCTTCTCGACACCGCGATCCGCGGGCAAGATCGCACGCGACTGCAATCGCTGAACGACTTCGCGATCTTCGGCACGATGGCGGTGGCGTCGTTCGGCGGCGGCGGATTGTTGGACCGGCTGAGCTGGACGTCGCTGTCGGTTCTGGCCGCGCCGCTGCTGCTGGCCTCGGCCGCCGCGGCCTGGATCGCGTCGCGCAAGGCGCGCTGAGGAACGGGCGCCAGGCTCACGCCGCTGCGCGACGCCGCAAGATGGCCCCGAGCAGGGCCGTCACGGCCTGCTCGAGGGCGGGCTCCGCGCGGCGGCCTGCAAGGCCTCCCAGGCGCGCCAGCGCGATCTGCCGCGCATCCTCCGAGATATGCAGGCGGGCGAGCTCGCCGCCGAGATAGCCGTGCATCTCGGCCGCCTCCAGCAAAGCCTCCTCGCAAAGATGGTGCAGCTGGCCGGCTTCGGCTTGGCTCAAGAGCTTCTCCTTCCATGGTCGGGCCAACGCGGCCTTAACCAAAGTTAGTCAAGCTCCGTTAACGATATCTTATCATTTGGTATGTTTTGTTTTGACTGTTCGTATTTACCATTCGATACTCCAATCGTTAATGGCGTTGTTTCAACTATTCATTCTTTTGGAGATTAGTCATGTCCATTCGTGCCACCCGGAAGTCCGCGAAGGCCAACAAGGTCGCGGTCATCGCCATCAGCTGAGGCCCGACACCTGGACGCCGGCGGCCTGCGCGGTCGCCGGCGTCCCCAGCGAGGCGCACGCCGCCGCCTGCCATCGAGGACGCCGTGACATCGCCGTTTCACTCTGCCGTGCGGGTCGAGCGCGAGGCCGGCCCCGGCGTAAGGCTTCGCGACCTGCGCACCGGGCTCGATCTCGAGATCGACGCATGGCCGGAGCCGCCGCAGGGCGAGCTCTGGGACAGCCTTCTGGCGCTGGGGCTCTTCGAGGAGTTGCCGCTCGACGCGCTGCTGGCGCGCCAGCGCCGCCTTCGGCGCGAACTGCACAGGCTCCGCCGGGACGAAGAACTCCTGGAGGCCGTCGCTACCGCCCGAGATGCGGCCGCCTATTATCGGCAGCGTCCCGACGCGTATCCCGCGCTGGCCGAAGCGGCCGATCTCACGTGCTATCCCGTGCTGACGCGGCAGGACCTGCGCCTGCACGGGCCTGACTTCCTCACCGAGCCCGGCGCGCTCGCCCGTCGCCTGGCCGATGGCAGCCTGCAGATCGCGCGCACGAGCGGGACGGGGGGCGAGCGCGTGCAGGTCTGGTCGGACATGGAGATCAGCCGCCTGCCGCCCGACCCCGAGGCCGTATGGGGCGTCGAGATCGACCTGGCCACGGCCCGGACGGCGGTCCTCACGAGCCCCGTCTGCTCGCCGTCCGAATGCCGCCTCGGCCGCGCTCCCCTACAGGAGCGCGTCCAGTTCGGCAGCACGCTCTACCTGAACTCCACCGAGGACCTCTTCGGCGCGCCGGACGATCTCGTCCGCAACATCTGCGACGAGGTCGCCGCGTTCCGCCCCGACATCCTGCTGGTCAATCCCGTCTACCTGCACCGGGTACTGCGCCGGGTCGACGCCCTGGGCCTGGCCTTCCCCTCGCCGCGGCTCGTGCTGACCAGCTACCAATATTGTTCGGCGCTGCAGCGCCGCTTTCTGGAACGCCGCCTGGGCGTTCCCGTCCGTGACCTTTACGCCGCGACCGAGCTCGCCGGCAGCATGATCGGCGCCCAGTGCCAGTACGGCCACCTGCATGTACGGGAGGACCACGTCCACCTGGAGGTCGTCGAGGAGGCGGGCAGCGGCCTCCCGGCCGGCGTGGGCCGCCTGCTCGTGACCACGGGCAACCCGTCCTTCCCGCTGCTGCGCTACGACGTGGGCGACATCGCCCGGCTGGCCCAGCGCGATTGCCCCTGCGGAATCGGCGACTGGGCGGTGATCGAGCTGCACGGCCGGGCCGGCGAGACGGCGCGGATCGGCGGGCGGAGGCTGACCACGCGCGAGGTCGACGACGTGATGGCCGCCTTCGAGGGAATCGACTTCTACAGGCTGGACGTCGCGCAGGACGAGGGCCGCCTGTCGATCGTGCCGGCGCCCGACGCGGAGTCGGACATGGCTGACGTCGCCGCCGACGTTCTGACGACGCTCGGGCTGGCGCGGTTGCGCCTCGACGTCGTCGGCCGCCTCGTCCCAGCGCCCTCCCGCAAGTTTCCGTTCCTGTGCGAGGGCACGCCGTCGTGAGCGACGACGCCTGGCGCGACGCCTTCCCCGTGCTGTCGCGCCGCATCGATGGCCGCCCCATCGTCTATCTCGACGCCGCCGCGTCCAGCTTGCGCTGCAGGTCCTCCATCGACGCCGAGTTCGACTTCGCCACGCGGATCGGCGCGAACGTGCATCGCGGCCGCCACGCGCTCTCGCAGGAAAGCTCGCTGCTCTACGATCTCGCGCGGGAGGAGACCGCCCGGGTGCTCGGCGCGCCGCCGTCCTGCATCGTGTTCACGTCCGGCGCCACGCAGGGGCTCAACCTTGTCGCGGACGGCCTGCGCCTCTCTCCGGGCGACACGGTTCTGCTGCCCGGCAGCGAGCACCATTCCAACATCCTGCCCTGGATGAGCCGTTGCCGAGTGGCCTGGCTGGAGCATGACGGGCTGTCGGAGCTCGATCTGGCTGAGGTCGAGGACGCGATCGAGCGCCACGCCCCGCGGCTGCTGGCCTTCAGCTGCGCCTCCAACGTGACGGGCGTCTGGACGGAGCCCGGCCCGGTCTGCGCCTTGGCGCGACGGCATGGCGTGCTCACCGTGCTCGATGCCTCCCAGGCCGTGGCCCATCGCAGCCTGCGGATGCCGGAGGCCGGCTGCGACTTCGCCGTCTTCAGCGGCCACAAGGTGTTCGCCGGCCACGGCATCGGCGTGCTGGCCGGGCGCGCCGAAGCGCTCGACCTCCTGGCTCCCCTCAACCTCGGAGGGGGCACCGTCGACAGGGTCTCGCGGGATCGCTACGCCCTCAAGGCGCTGCCCTACAGGCTCGAGGCCGGCACGCCCAACGTGGGCGGGGCGATCGGACTCGCCGCGGCGCTGCGGTTTCGCGAGAGCCAGGACGCGGACGCCGTAGCCGCGGCGGAGGCCGGCCTCGTCGAGGCCCTGCAGCAGATCGAGACGGTCGGGCTCCCGCTGCGCGCGCTCGCCCCTCGCCGCGGCGTCGACCGCCTGCCGATCCTCACGCTCGCCGTCGAGCCCGGGCCCGTCGACGCCGATCACCTCGCCGTCGAGCTGAGCGATCGCTACGGGATCATGGTGCGATCCGGCTACCATTGCGCCCATCCGCTGCTCGAGGGGCATGGCGTGGCGCTGGGCGCCTTGCGGATCTCGGCGGCGCTGTACACGACGCGAGGGGACATCGCGGCCTGTCGGGACGCGCTCCGCGACCTCGCCGGTCTCTACGGGCCCACGCGCCCCGGGTGACGACGCCGGTCGCCGGCGGGCCGTCCCCACGCGAAACGGCCGGGCTTTCGCCCGGCCGTCGCTCATTCCGTGGGGAGGCTGCCGCGGGTCAGCGCAGGAGCTGCAGCACCTGCTGCTGGGCCGTGTTGGCCAGCGAGAGCGCTGAAATGCCGAGAGACTGACGGGTCGACAGCGCCTGCGAGTTCGCCGCCTCCTCGTTGAGGTCCGCGCTCGTCAGGTTTGCAGAGCCGTTGTTCAGGATGGTGATCAGGTTCTTCGTGAAGTCCTGCCGGTTCTGCACGACGGACAGGTTGGAGCCGAAGGTGGACGCGCTGCTGCGCAGCTTGTCCGACGCCGCGGTCAGGCTGTTGAGCGTCGTCTTGATGTCGACGTCGAGCAGGAAGTTGCCCTGGCCCAGGGTCGTCGTCGAGACGCTCGTCGAGGTGACCGCGACGAGGCTCAGGCCGGCCGAGGTGAGGTCGATGCCCTGCACGTCCAGGTTGGACGTGTCCTTCTCGTTGAACTGGATGTGCAGCTTGTTGGACGCAGCGCCGTTGTTGATGAGGTTGACGCCATTATAGCTGGCGTCCCGGGCGAGCTGGTCGATCTGCGTGAGCAGGGAGTTGAACTGCGAGGCGATCGAGGCGCGGGTGCTGACGCCGCTGACGGTGAGGTCCGCGCTCTGGGGCGGCGTCGTCACGGCGCCGTAGGTGACGCCGGTGCCGGACCCTGCGGCGAACCCCAGCGCGCCCTGGTCGCCGGCCGTCTTGAACTCGAGGTCGGCGCTGGCGTTCACGACGATCTTCGTCCCGGTCGAATCCTTGGAGAAGATGTTGTTGCCGGCGGCGGTGTTGAGCTTGGTGATAGCCTGGTCGATCGTGTCCGTCGCCGCGATGGCGGCGGAGGTCTTGAGCGTCCCGTTGAGGTAGAAGCTGATGACGCCGCCGTTCGAGGCCGCAGCCGTCGCGGCGCTGAAGGCGGTCGAAGCCGTGCCCGACGTGGCCAGCTGGGTCGCCAGGGCCTGATTGACCAGGCCCTTGGCCTGCTCGACCAGCTTGGTCAGGTTGGTGATGCCCTGGTTCGCGGCCTGGATGGTCTGGATCCCGTTCGAGATCCCGTCCAGGAGCGTGTTCAGGTCGTTGGCCCGGTTGTCCAGGCCTTGCGCCGTGAAAAAGCTGACGGGGTTGTCGAGCGCCGACGACACCTTCTTGCCGGTTGAAAGCCGGTTCTGGGTCGTGGCCTGGAGCGCGGCAGTATCTTGGAGTGCAAGCAGGTTTTGCCGCGAAGCGGCAGTAAGCGTGACGCCGGACATCAAAGATCCTCTCGCAATCAGAGGGCGTGTCAGGCGACGTTAGGATCTTAAGACTAATGAATGTTTAAAAGGCGGCAGCAAGCGCTCGCATCGCGCGAGGGCGCGCGGCGACCGCGGTCAATCCGGCGACGACAAAGCAGCCGGCGCGGACGCCGGCTGCTCCGTCAAGGATCGCGAGGAGGCCTCAGCGGAGGAGCTGAAGCACCTGCTGCTGGGCCGTGTTGGCCAGCGAGAGGGCCGAGATGCCCAGGGACTGGCGGGTCTGGAGGGCCTGCGAGTTGGCAGCTTCCTCGTTGAGGTCCGCGTTCGTCAGGTTGCCCGAGCCCGCCTGCAGGATGTTGATCAGGTTCTTCGAGAAGTCCTGGCGGTTCTGCACGACCGAGAGGTTCGAACCGAAGGTCGAAGCCTTGGCGCGCAGCGTGGAGGACGCCGTGCCCAGGCTGGCCGCCGTCGTCTTGATGTCGCCGTCGAGCAGCCAGTAGCCCTTGCCGACCACGGCCGTGCCCGTGGTGTTGGAGCTGGTGATCGAGGCCAGCGACAGGCCCGCCGAAGTCACGTCCACGCCGGCCACGTCCAGGTTGGACGTATCCTTCTCGTTGAACTGGATGTGCAGCTTGTTGGACGTGGCTGAGTTGTTGAGCAGGTTGACGCCGTTGTAGTTGGCGTCGTTGGCGAGCTGGGTGATCTGCTGGAGGAGGGAGTTGTACTGATCAGCCAGCGACTTGCGCTCGGCCACGCCGCTCACCGTCACGTCGGTCGCGGAGAAGATGCCGTTCGTGCCGTACTTGTTCGCCGTGGCGGAACCGGGCGTGAAGCCGAGATTGCTGACGCTGGTCGTGTCCTTGAACTCGACGTCGGCATTGGCGTTGATGACGATCTTCGTGCCGGTCGAGTCCTTGCTGAAGTAGTTGACCGAGGTCAGGCCTGCAGCAGTGGCCGCCGAGGAGTTCAGCGCGGTCACCACCGAGTCGATGGTGCTCGACGTGGTGATGGCGACCTGCGTCGCCGCCGTGCCGTTCACATAGAAATCGACGTTGCCCGCAGCGGCGGTGAAGGCCGACGTGGCCGTGCCGCTCGTCGCAAGCTGGGTGGCGAGCGCCTGGTTGGCGAGACCCTTGGCCTGGTCGACCAGCTTCGTGATGCTGGTGATGCCCTGGTTGGCGGCCTGGATCGTCTGGATACCGTTCGAGATGCCGTCGAGCAGGTTGTTCAGGTCGTTCGCGCGGTTGTCGAGGCCCTGGGCGGTGAAATAGCTGACGGGGTTGTCGAGCGCCGAGGCGACCTTCTTGCCGGTCGCAAGGTGCGTCTGGGTCAGCGACTGGAGGGCCGCCGTATCCTGCAGAGCAAGGAGGTTCTGGCGAGAAGAGGCGGTGAGGGTAATGGTCATGACTGAGATCTTTCTGATCTGGAAACAGCCGTTTTGGCTGCCCCCCGAGATGATCGCCCGCGGCTTACCAGGTCCTTAAATCCGACCCGCAGCTTTGCTCGCTTGCCCGCGAAAAGCCCGCCGGCGGCCGGGGTCCTCCGAGTCTTGGTTGACAGAGTCGTACCGGGATCGCGCAGGCGGGCGCACTTGGCGCGGGCAAGCCTGGCGATGCCGCTCAGGCTCCCCCGAGCGGCGTCGCTCGCTGTTGAAAGCCCTCACTTCGTGCGACAATCGACCGACAATCGTGATTCTGGCGGCGGCGCGCCGCCCGGACGTCGCGCAGCACGAGGATCGGCATGCCGCTGAAAATCGAACTCAAGCCGTTCGAGCGATTGATCATCGGGGGCGCCAGCATCCGAAACGGCGACCGCCGGTCCAGCTTCATCCTCGAGACCAACACGCGCTTCCTGCGCGAGGCCGACATCATCGTCGAGCAAGACGCCAATACGCCCTGCAAGCGCCTCTATGTCGCGCTGGAATTCGTCTATCTGTCCGACGATCCGAGCGATCCGGAGAACATCTTCGTGTCTCTCGCCAACGAATTGATGCAGGCGGCGCCGAGTACGGGTCCGTATATCATGCGGATCCACGATTGCCTGTCCAAGAAGGAATTCTACCAGGCCCTCAAGGTCGGGAAGGAGCTGATCGCCTACGAGGAGGAGTTGCTGGCGCGGGCCGTTCCCGCGGGGACTCCGGCCAAGGTGGACGAGGCGAAGGCGGAAGACGCCAAGGGCTGAGCCCCCGCCGGACGGAGTGCGCCGACCTCATCCCCGCAGCCCTCCGGAGCGGGGGCCGCGCTCAGTGTCCGGCCAGGAAGAGTACGATCCACGTCGCGGCGAAGCCCACGAGGAAGCCCGCGGCGATCTGCGCGCCGCGCGCGGCGGGCCGCCTGTCGCCCCTGGGCCAGCCGCCGAACGCCGTCGCCACCGCCAGGATGACGCCGATGATGGCGGCGATCTCGTTGCGCGGCATGGTGCGGCCCTCCTGCAAATCCGCCCGTCAACGTCAGGACGGCCCGCGGAGTTGCATCGCCCAAGCTCGCGGCCGGCGCCGGGCGCTTCCCCCGCCCCCTGCCCATCGTCTATGAGGAAGCACGGGACGGCGGCCGAAGGCCTGCCGGGTCCGCGCGTGGAGGAGACATGACGCCAGCCGACATTGTCGCGCCCAAGGGCGGCGTGGCGCCGCAGTCCCGTCGCGTGATGAACCTCGCGCACATGCTCGTCCAGAACGCGCGGCGCTGGCCGGATCGGCCTGGCCTCGTCCGCGGCGACCGGAGCTGGACCTGGTCGGAGATCGAGATGGCGGTGGCGCGCCTCGCGAGCGCGCTGCAGGCGCGCGGCATCGGCCGGGGCGACCGCGTGCTCGTTCACGCCCGCAACGGCGAGGAGATGCTGTGGACGATGTTCGCGACCTTCCGGCTCGCGGCCGTCTGGGTGCCGACCAACGTCCGGCTCACGCCGGGCGAGGTCGTCCCGCTCGCGCAATCCTCCGGCGCGAAGGCCTTCCTGTGCGACGCGGCCTTTCCCGAGCATGCCCGTGCGGTGGCCGAGGCCGCTCCGGGGCTCGCCTTCACCTGGCGGATCGGGGAGGGCGACTTCGGGGAGACGTCCGTCGGGCGCGCCATGGAGGCGGCGGCTGGCCCGCCGCCGGCCGTGGCCCCGGTCGAGCATGACGACCCCTGCTGGTTCTTCTTCACCTCGGGCACCACGGGCCGCTCCAAGGCCGCGGTGCTCACGCACGGGCAGATGGGCTTCGTGGTGACGAACCACCTCGCGGACCTGCTGCCCGGTGCAACCGAGGCCGATGCATCCCTGGTCGTCGCCCCGCTCAGCCATGGGGCCGGCGTCCACCTGCTCAACATCGTCGCCCGCGGGGCGCCCTCGATCCTGCTTCCGGGCGACAGGTTCGACCCGGAGGAGGCCTTCCGGCTCGTCGCGCGCCATCGCGTGACCAACATGTTCACGGTGCCAACCATCCTGAAAATGCTGGTGGAGCACCCGGCCGCCGGGCGCCATGACCATTCCAGTCTCCGCCACGTCATCTATGCCGGAGCGCCCATGTACCGGGAGGACCAGAAGACGGCGCTGGACGTGCTGGGCCAGGTGATCGTGCAGTATTTCGGATTGGGCGAGGTCACCGGCAACATCACCGTATTTCCCGCCGCCCTGCACGAGCGAGAGGACGGTCCGCAGGCCCGTATCGGCACCTGCGGCTTCGCGCGCACCGGCATGCAGGTCGAGGTGCAGGACGACACGGGGGCGGAATGCCCGCCCTTCCAGACCGGCGAGATCTGCGTCATCGGGCCCGCCGTCTTCGCGGGCTACTACGACAATCCCCAGGCCAATGCTGCGGCGTTCCGCAAGGGCTGGTTCCGCACGGGCGACCTCGGCCACCGCGACGAGCACGGCTTCCTCTACATCACGGGCCGCGCCTCGGACATGTACATTTCCGGCGGCTCGAACATCTATCCGCGCGAGATCGAGGAGAAAATCCTGACGCATCCCGGCGTGGCCGAGGTGGCCGTGCTAGGCATGCCCGATCCCAAGTGGGGCGAGGTGGGCGTCGCGGTCTGCGTCCCGCGGGCAGGCGTAGCCCTGGACGAGGGCGAGATCATCGGCTTCCTTGCGCCGCTGCTCGCCCGCTACAAGCTTCCTCGCCGGGTGGTCTTCTGGGAGGCCCTGCCGCGCTCGGGCTACGGCAAGATCCCCAAGCGCATGGTGCGCGACGAACTCCTGGCGCGCGGCGAATGGCCCGCCGCCGGACCGACCTCGTGAGCCGGCCCTGCCGCATCCGGCAGCCCGGCCCGCCGGCGGCCGAGCGCATCGTCGCCGTGGAGGGGCGCGGCAGGGGGCTGCGCCTCCGCCTTGCTGCAGGCTCCCTGCTGCTCACCGCCGTCGCGGAGGCCCTGGCGGCTGCGGGCTTTCCCGGCGGCGCCGTGGTGCTCGACGGACTGGCGCTTGGTCCTTTCGCCTACGTGATGCCGGCGCTCTCGCAGACGCCGGACCATGCCGCCTATTACAGCGAGACGTTTCGCCCGGCCGGCGTCACGCGGATCGAGCGGGGCGCGATGACCGTGGGCCTGCGCGACGGCGCTCCCTTCTTCCATGCCCATGCGCTGTGGCGGGAGGCGGACGGCCGTCGCTCGGGCGGCCACATCCTGCCGCTGGAGACGAGACTCGCGGAGAGCGCCGAGATCGAGGCCTATGGCTTCGCCGGCGGGGTCTTCACGGCCGTCCCCGACGCCGAGACGGGTTTCACCCTCTTCGAGCCGGCGGCAGGCGCCAGGCCCGGCCCGGAGGTCGACACGGAGGTGGCGTGGGCGCTGCGGCTGCGCCCGAACCAGGACCTCGCGGGAGCCCTGGAGGCCTTCTGCGTCGCTCGGGGCCTGGGCGCCGCGCGCCTGCATGGCGGCGTGGGGAGCACGATCGGCGCCCAGTTCGAGGACGGGACGTTGGTGGAGCGTTTCGCGACGGAAGTCTTCCTGGCGGGGGCGCGCCTCGAGGCCGCGTCGAGAGGGCCTCTGGCGCTGCTCGACGCTGGCCTGGTGGACTTCGGCGGCGACCTTGCCGAGGGACGCCTCGTCCGCGGACAAAATCCGGTGCTGATGACCTTCGAGGTGATCGTCGGCCCCGCCTGACAGGCTTCAGGCAGGCCCCTCGCGGCCCGCGCGGGCCACGGTGCTGTTTGGTACAATAGACACGCGTTTGTGAACGCACCCCCTATATTGCAGTGGAGGGCACTGCGCGGAAGCGCGCACAGGGACCCCTGCGGTCTCGCGCCGGCCAATGTCCTGGGGCGTACCCGCGTCAGGCGTCCGCGGCCCAAGCGCCCGGCCCTGGCCGCCTTGCGCCGTGATCCTTCCCCGGTCCGGGGGCGGCGCCCGGCAGGCCGAGAGATCACTGGAGGAAGGACCGCAGACCGCCTCCACGGTCGCGCATTCGGCGGAGAACGACAACGATGTCCACCCCTCTGAGTTCGTCGAGCCCCGGAGGCGCCTCGCCGAAGGGACTGTCGGCCCCGAAGGTCCTGGTGGTCGAGGACGACTTCTTCATCGCGCAGGACATTTCCAACGAGCTCAGCCGGCGGGGGCTTGGCGTCATTGGCCCCCTCGCGGACAGCCGGTCCGCGCTGGCGCTCCTGACCCGCGAGCGACCCGATCTCGCGATCCTCGACATCAATCTCGGGGGGCAGATGGCCTATGACGTGGCCGACGCCCTCACGTCGCTGCACATCCCCTTCATCTTCGCCTCCGGCTACACCCGCACGTCGCTTCCGGCGCGCTACCAGGACGTGCCGCTTGTCGAGAAGCCCTACCGCAGCCAGGACCTGATCCAGCACATCAAGAGCCGCTTCGCGGGCGAAGGCGCGGTGGAGGGGACGGCCTGGCCGCGCCGCAACGCCCTTCTCCGCTCGCTGGCCCCGGGCGACATCCAGGACCTGCGCCGTCATGCGCGCCTCGTCAGGCCAGGCGATCGGCCGCGGCTGCCGTCGGGCACCGGGGACGTCCTGTTCCCAGAGGCGGGGTTCTGCACGCTCGCGCTGGGCAAGCCCCCGGCGACGGGGCCGCAGGTCGCCATGATCGGTGCGGAAGGCGTCGTGGCCGCGCCGCTCTCGGCAGCGGTGCCCTCGCCGCCCTGGGCCATGGCCTGGCATGCCGAGGCGGAGGCCATCGCCATCCCGATGGAGGTCGTGGCGTCCGTGGCGGCCCGCTCGCCGGACCTGCAGGAGAAGTTCGCCCGCTTTCACCGCTCGCTGATGTTGCAGATCGCCTGGACGGCGCAGGTCAACGCCACCCTCGACCTGCCGCGCCGGCTCGGCCGCTGGATCCTGATGGCCGCCGACCGCTGCGGCGATCGGGTCCGCATCACGCATGCCGAACTCGGCCGCCTGCTGGGCGTGCGGCGCGCTGGCGTCACCACGAGCATGCACGTGCTGGAGGGCGAGGGTTGGATCCGCTCCACGCGCGGGCTGGTCGTCCTGCGCAAGCGCGCGGGGCTCGAACGCTTCGTGGGCCCTGGCTATTGCGACCTCAAGGGTGAGATGCCGGGCCTTCAGCCGGAGGGCAGTTGCGACCACGGCAGGTCGGGAGCAGAGACCCCGCTGGTCTCCTGAGCGTGTCGCCGGTCGAACGGAGGCAGCGGGAGCGATCACTCCTGCGTGCGCAGTGTCGTTGCGCCTTTTCAGCGGGGTGCGGCTGTGGTCGGCTCCTGGGCCGACCAGGAGCCCCGCCATGCCCTTCATCTCCCCCAGCCGCCGTAAAGCCGTCGCGTTCGGCCTCGCACTCCCCTTCGCACTGTCCTTGGCGACGCCGTCGCAGGCGCAGACGGCCACCCGTGTCCGGGCCACCATCTCGGCGGTCGAGGGCGACCGAGTCACCTTGCGCACCAAGGATGGCCAAGAGCTCAAGGTGAAGCTCGTGGAGCCGCTGACCGTTTCGGCGCGCGTGCGCGTCGACGCTTCGGCCATCACCAAGGGCGTCTTCATCGGGGCCGCCGCCATTCCCGGAACGGGCGGCGCGCTGGCCGGCGTGGAGATCCTCGTCTTCCCCGAGGCCATGCGCGGGACGGGGGAGGGGCACCGGCCCTTCGATCTCCTGCCGGAGAGCACGATGACGAACGCCACCGTCGCGGAGGAGGTGACCGGCGCGGACGGGCGCTCGGTGCGCGTCACCTATAAGGGCGGGGAGCAGACGATCGCCATCACGCCGGAGACCCGGGTCTTCACGCTGCAGCCCGGCTCGACGGCAGACCTCAAGACGGGCGTCGCCGTGAACGCGGCCATCGAGAAGGACGCCTCCGGCGAGTTCCAGACGAAGCGTCTCACGGTGGACCGCTGAGCGGGCCTTGGCGGAATGTCGCACGTTACAGTCCTTGCAGTCTTCTCCAAATCGTCATTCAGCATTATCGCCGAAATACTAAAATAGAGCCCCGGTATCTCGTGTAATTATATAGTCAAAGCGCAGTTTGAAACGGCTCTAAAGTGCGATCTAGTGAAAAGACCTGATTGACAAAGGCTCCTCGGACCGAATAGGCGTCATCCAGATCGAGAAATGCAGTTTGGAGACGTTCCAATGAAGACCTGGAGCCGCCGCGAGACACTTCGCCTTGCCCTGGTAGGCGGCGCCGCCGCCTTGGGGGCGTCGCGCGCAGGGTCCGCGCGCGCAGCGGACCCCGAGACGCTGGTGCTCTATAACGGCCAGCACCGCCAGACGGCCGAGGCGGTCGTCCAGGCCTTCACCCGCAAGACCGGCGTGAAAGTGACGGTGCGCCAGGGCGAGAGCGCCCAGCTCGCCAACCAGCTCATGGAGGAGGGCGCCAGTTCCCCGGCGGACCTGTTCTATTCCGAGCAGAGCCCGCCCATGGCCGCCGTCGACGCCAAGGGCCTGCTGATGCCCGCGACCCCCGCGACCCTCGGCGAGGTGCCGAAGCTCTACGTGTCCGCCGACGGAACCTGGGTTGGCACCAGCCTGCGCTGCCGCGTGCTCGCCTACAACAAGGCCATGGTGAGCGCGGCGGACCTGCCGTCCTCCATCATGGACGTCACGCAGCCCCGCTGGGCCGGCAAGGTGGCCTACGTGCCGCGCGACGGCTTCCAGGAGCAGATCGTCGCCATCGTCAAGCTGCACGGCCGCGACAAGGCGCAGGCCTGGTTGAACTGGCTCAAGAAGAACGGCGTTCTCTACAACGGCAACGGCGCGGCGATGAACGCGGTCGAGAAGGGCGAGGTCGCCACCGCGCTGGTCAACAATTACTACTGGTTCGGCCTCGCCAAGGAGCGCGGCGCCGAGGCGATGAAGTCGGCCCTGCACTACTTCGCCAAGGGCGATGCGGGCGCGCTGGTGAACCTCTCACCGGCGGCCGTCCTGAAGACGTCGAGGAAGGCGGAGCTCGCGCAGCAATTCCTCGCCTTCATGGTGAGCGAGGAGGGACAGAAGGCCATCGTGGCGCCGTATGCCGAGTATCCGGTGCGGCCCGGCATCGTGTCGCCTTTCCCCCTGAAGCCGCTCGACGAGATCGGAGCGGTGGTGACGCCTGCCGACATTGGCTCCGCGGCCATCGCCATGGAGATGCAGCGCGACGCCGGAATGATGTGATGAGGGAGGAGACCGGCTGGCGGCTGAGACGGCCGCCGGTCTGGCTGGCGATCTGGACGTTGATCCCGGCAGGGCTCGTGGCTCTGCCGATCTGCTATGTCGTGCTGCGGTCCTTCGAGGCGGGCGCGGCCGGCATCGCGCGCGAGGTTTTCCGCCCCCGTACCCTCGAGCTGATGGTGAACACGCTGACGCTCGTCGTCTGCGTGACGCTGTTCACCTGCCTGATCGGCCTTGCCGCGGCCTGGTGCATCATCCGCAGCGACCTGCCCTATCGCCGGGCGTGGCAGGTGGTCGTGGCGCTGCCGCTCGCGCTGCCCTCCTTCGTCATGAGCTATGCCTGGGCGTCGCTCGGCCCGGCCTTCCAGGGCATGGCGGGCGCGGTGATGGTGCTCACCGTCTCCAGCCTGCCGCTGGTGGCGCTGCCGGTCATGGCGGCCCTACAGGGCACGGACCCGCATGTCGAGCAGGTGACGCGGACCATGGGCTATGGCCCCTGGGAAGCCTTCTGGTACGCCGTGCTGCCGCAGCTCATGCCGGCTCTCGGCGGCGGGGCGCTGCTGGTGGCCTCGCACATGTTCGCGGAGTTCGGCGCGCTGGTCTTCCTGCGGGTCGAGACCTTCACCACCGCGATCTTCGACCAGTACGAGCTGCAGTTCGACAACGCCGCCGCAGCGATGCTCTCGGGGATCCTGCTGCTGTTCTGCATCCCCATGGTGCTCATGGAGCTGCGGCTGCGCTCGCGCGGACGCGTGGCGCGGGTGGGCGTGGGCAGCGTCGGGCGGCCCATCACGATCGGGCTTGGCCGGCTGCGCTGGCCGGTCTTCGGGCTGTTCGTCCTCGGCGCCGCCGTGGCGTTCGGCGTGCCTGTCGTCACGCTGGTGGGCTGGCTCGTCGCGGGGTCCTCGGCGGGCGAAGGGCTGGAGACGCTGGGCGAGGCGACGACCACCTCCCTCTGGTACGCGCTGCTCGGCGCGGGACTCACCACCCTCCTCGCCGTGCCCCTCGTCATCCTGTCGAGCCGCTATCGCGGCCGCGTCGCGCGGGTCGCGGACCGGCTTCCCTACCTCGTGCACGGCCTGCCGGGCATCGTCGTGGCGCTCGCCTTCGTCTCGCTGGCGATCGGCTACGCGCCCATCGTCTACCAGTCCGTGCTGCTGGTCTTCCTGGCCTATGCCGTACTGTTCCTGCCGGTCGCCCAGTCGGCGGTGCGCTCGTCGCTGGAGCTTGTGCCGGCGCATTGGGAGGGCGTGGCCCGCACGCTCGGCCGCGGCCCGCTGCAGGCCTTCGCGGCGGTGACCCTGCCCAACATCCTGCCGGGGATCGGCGTCGCGCTCTCGCTCGTCAGCCTCCAGCTCATGCGCGAGCTCACGGCGACCCTGCTGCTGGCTCCCTCGGGCACGGTCACGCTGGCGACCGAGTTCTGGTCCCACACCAATGACCGCGCCTACGCCGCCGCCGCGCCCTTCGCGGCGGTCCTCACGCTCGTGTCCGGGCTTCCCGTCTACCTCTTCACGGTGGGCACGCTGCTCGGCGGCGAGCGCCAGAAGCGTCCGGCGACGGTGGAGGAAGGGCTGATCGAGGTGGCGGACTGACGGGCTTGCGCCGCCGCCCCCAACGCAAGCCATCCGATACGAGGCCCGACCGGGGCGTGTCGCCGCCGCGCTCCCCGCGAAGCGGACGCGAGGCGGCATTGGAGCGGTTGTCGACCCGACGTCCTTGCGGAGGGCACGGCGTCGAAGCCATCCGGGGAACCCTCGGCGGAAGACCGGACTGCTTCGCCTTCGGCGTGCCGTGACGGCGAGCGATCGGTTCCGTCGGGTCGGGACAGGCGCTAGTCCTCCGCCCACATGCGCAGCAGGTTCGCGACGCTCTTCGACAGCAGGTCGAATTCCTGGGTCTTGCCCTGGGCCTGGAAGAGCGCCCTACGGGCGCGGTCCAGGTCGAAAAGGATCTCGCGGCGTTCCGCCTCCCGCACGTAGCTGCGCGCCCAGCCCACGGCGGCGAGGCGCAGGCCGGCCGTGACGGGCGCGACGCGGTGCAGGGTCGTCGACGGATAGGCGACCAGCGAGCCGGCGGGCAGCTTCACCTCCTCCTCGCCCGACGCCCCCTCCATGACGAGCTCGCCGCCTGCGTAGCTCTCGGGATCGGCGAGGAAGAGCGTGAAGGAGACGTCCGTCCGCAGGCCGCCCATCAGCGCGTCGTCGACATGCGAGCCGTAGGTCTTGCCGGCGCCGTAGCGGCTGAAGACGAGCGGGGTCAGCCGCTTCGGCCGCACGGCCGTGGCGAAGGTCTCGTTGGCGAGGATGCGCGAGGAAATGAGCGCGCGCAGCCGTTCAACCTCCGGGCTCGCTCCCGCCTGCTCGTTGTCCTTCACCGTGCGCGCCGCCCAGCCCGCGGTGAGCTTGCCATCCTCGAAGGGAGCGGCGGACAGGATCTCGCGCGCCACGTCGATCTCGCCGCTGTTCAGAATGTTTCCAATGAAGATCATCATGGTGTCTGTGTCCGTGCTTGGCGAATAGTTTGGAAGATTTCCATATGACGATATGAAACTTGACCGTCCGATTTCACCCGATGTAATTCACAAGTGAAGCCGCTGCAATGGCTTTCAGTTTACTGACATTCCAAACAGGCAGCCTTGAACTGCCCAGAGGTTCGCATGAAGAAGAACAGGACGATGTGGCTCGGCCTCGGCACGGTGGTGCTGGCGGGCGGCGCCCTTGCGGCGCCGGTGCTCGCGGCGGGACAGGGCCATGGTCACCACGCCGCCCCGCCGGCGGCCCTCATGGCGATGCAGGGAGGAGAAGGCGGCGAAGGCGGGGAGGGTGGCGAGGGCGGCGCGCATCTCAGCCCGTCGCTGACGGTGGCGCGGGGGCTGGCGCTGATCCGGGGCCACCTTCTGGTGGCGAGGGACCTGATCGAGCAGGGGCGCTGGGCCGACGCGCTGCCGCACACGCTGCACCCGACCGAGGAGATCTATGGCGGGTTGCGCGGCGACCTGAAGCCGCTCGGCATCAAGCCGTTCGAGTCCGCCCTCAAGGCGCTCGCGCAGACGGTCAAGGCGAAGAAGCGCGACGCCTATGACAGCGCCGCCAGTCTCGTGGACGAGCAGCTCGCCGCCGCCGACGCCTCGCTCAAGGCCCGCGAGACGGACTGGCCGCGCTTCAGCGTGGAAGCGGCGCTCGAGGCGCTGCGCGCGGCGACGGGCGAGTACAAGGAATCCATCGCGGGAGGCCGCTTCGCCAAGGTGGTGGAGTATCAGGATTCCCGGGGCTTCGTCTGGCAGGCCGATGCCATGATCGAAGCCGTGGCGGCCCAGCTGGAGGCCATCGACGCCAAGGCCCTGGCCGGCATGCGCGCTCAGCTCGCGGAGCTCAAGAAGGCCTGGCCGGCGGTCTTGCCCCCCGCCAAGCCCGTGAAGGACCCGAGCGCGGTGTTCGGCGACGTGGCCCGCATCGAGCTGCACGCCGGCGCGTTCCTGCAGTAGACGTCATGACCCTGCGCGGCTTCGCGACACGCGTCCTCCAGCCGTTCCTGCTCGGCGTGGCCGTCAGCGCGGCGATCCTGGCCTTCTGGAGCCGGCTTCCGGTCTGCGCCGGGGGCGAGAGCGATCCGCTGCTCGCGGCCGCGCAGGCCTTCCGGCGGCCGGCGGCGATCCCCGTTCCCGCGGCCGACCAGCCCAATCCGGCGCGCATCGCGCTCGGCCATGCGCTGTTCCGGGACACGAGGCTCTCGCGCGACGGGAGCCGGTCCTGCGCCTCGTGTCACGATCCGGCTCTGGCCTTCACCGATGGCGTGGCGCGCGGCAAGGGGATCGCCGGGACGCCGCTCGCGCGCAACACGCCGCACCTGTGGAACCTCGCATGGGGCGAGACCTTCTTCTGGGACGGGCGCGCCGGGAGCCTGGAGGCCCAGGCGCGCGGACCGATCGAAAACCCGCTCGAGATGGGTCAGGACCTCGAGGTCGCCACTCGGCTGATGGCGGGCGACGAGGCCTTGCGCAGGCATTTCGCCGAGGCCTTTCCCGGCGAGAGCGGGCCCGCCGCGGGACAGGTCCTGCGCGCCCTGGCGGCCTGGGAGCGCACGCTCGTTTCGCCGCCCACGCGGTTCGACCGCTTCGCCGAGGGTGACCCGGTCGCCCTCGACGTGCGGGAGCGCGCGGGCTTCGGCCTGTTCCTCGGCAAGGCGGGCTGCGTGTCTTGCCATTCCGGCTGGGCCTTCACGGACAGGGCCTATCATGATGTCGGCCTGCCCGGGACCGACCCCGGCCGGGCGGCGATCATCGGGTTGCCTGCGACGGAGCACGCCTTCCGCACGCCCGGCCTGCGCGAGCTGGCCTGGACCGCCCCCTACATGCACGACGGCTCCTTGCCCTCGCTCGAGGCCGTGGTCGACCACTATGCCGGCGGGATGGTGAGCCGGCCCTCCCTGTCGCCCGACCTGCCGCGCCTTGCGCTTACTCCCGACGAGCGCGAGGCGCTGGTCGCCTTCCTGGGCACGCTGTCGAGCGAGGACCCGCCCGCGCCGGCGTCCCTGGCGGCGGAGACGCCTGTCCGGGGCCCGGCCGTCGCGACGGCCACGGGACGGATTGTCAGCCAGAAGGACAAGATGTTCCTTCCCGGCGCGGCGACCCTGCGGGAAGGGGAGCAGCTCGTCGTCGTCAATGACGACGGGCGAACCCACAACGTCCGGCTGGACGGCGATGGGGTGGCGTTCGATTCAGGGGCGCAGGAGCCGGGACAGACCGTGAGAATTCCCTTCGCACATGCGGGGGCCTACCGCGTCTATTGCGGCATCCACCCGGCCATGCAACTCACGGTGACCGTATTGGCGCGCTGACCCGCTCAGCGATGGCGGCGGTGGTGATGAACCACGTGGCGGGAATGGTAGCGCGAGCCCACGTAGCCGCCGGCCACTCCGCCGGCGACAGCGCCGACCGGGCCGGCCACGACGCCGCCCGCCACGGCTCCCGCGCCCGCGCCGACCACTGTCGAGCGGTTCAGGGCCAGCGCCGCGGTGGGCGCGGCGAGAAGGACGGTCGAGACGACGGACATCAGGATGAGGTTTCGCATGGGGGACGCTCCGATGGGCTGTCCCTGCAACGCGGCAGCATGGCCTGGGGTTCGGCCGGTCGCGTCGGATACAGGGCCCCGGCGCAGCAGCGCCGGCGGCCTCAAAGCGACGCGCAGTCGATGAAGAGCCGGCCGGCTGCGGCGCGCGGCGCGGCGAGGCGAGCCGGATGGCACCAGGGTTGGTCGACGCCCGGCTCGTCGGCCGAGGCCGGCGCGCGCGGGTCGTGCGGCATGGCGGCCGCGCCGTCCTGGCTGGCGAGGCTCACGCCCTCGGCCGTCGCAGGCTCCGTGGCGGCGAAAAGGGTGCTGGGTTGGTGAAGCATGGCGGTCTCCTCGTCGGCTTCAAGCGTGGAGCCACCGTGACCGTTCCGCCTCGCCCGCGCTGTGATGTTCGTCACCAGCCGGGCGGGAAGACGGCGTTCAGGCGAAAGGGTCGGATTCCGAGGGGTTGGGCAGGACAGGCTGGTGTGCGCGGCGTCGCTCGGACCAGACGAGGCCGGCGCAGCCCAGCACGATCAGGCCGGCGCCCACCACGACGTTCCAGGCGGGCACGTCGTGCCAGATCAGGTAGCCCAGCGTGAAGGCCCAGAGCAGGGCGGTGTATTCGATGGGAGCCAGTACGGAGGCGGCGGCATAGCGGAACGCCTCGTAGAGGAGGAACTGCGCCACCGCCCCGGCGACTCCCAGCGCCAGCATCAGCATCAGGCTGAAGCGGTCGGGCGCCGCCCAACCCCAGGCGACCGAGACCGAGGCCGCCAGCGTGAAGACGAGGTTGCTGACCACCATCTGGTTGAAGGCTGGCTCCAGCGTGCTCGTCTTGCGGATGAGAAGCTGCGAGATGGCCCAGAGCAGCGCGGAGGCCAACGCGAAGCCCGCCGGGACCAGCGTGACAGCTCCCGTGGGGTTGGCCGCGACGATGGCCCCCGCGAAGCCCACGACGATGGCGATCCAGCGCATCGGCCCGACGCGCTCGCGCAGCACCACGACGGAGAGCACGGCCACGATGACCGGGGCCGCGAAGTAGATCGTGACGAGCTGGGCGAGGCCGAGGTCGCGCGCGGCGGAGAAGTAGCAGAAGAACGCGCCCAGGACGGCGACGCCGGTGAGCACCAGCCAGCCCTTGTTGCGGCTGCGCGCCAGCCCGGCGAGCCTCTCGCGCCCGCCGAAGACCGCCGCCAGGCTGCACACGATCAGGCTGCGCGCAAACAGGACCTGCAGCACGGGGAAGTCCGCCACCAGCCACTTCACCGTCGCGTCGGAGAGCGAGAAGGCGGCGTAGCTCGCCAGCATCAGGGCGATGCCCTTGCTGGTCTGGTCGGCTCGGCTCGGGGCGGGGTCAGGCATGGCGGGAAGGGCTGGAGACCGGTCGGCCCGTCTCCCGGTGGAGCGGGCCGGCGATGCTAGCGGGCGATGCCGGCCGGGAACCTGTCAGCCAGCGACGCACCCCGGCCGATCTTCGCCACCCGGCACGCGGATGGCGGCGCTTGAGCCGGCCAGCAGGCCCGCCTAGCCTGCGGGCGACATCGAGCCAGACGGAGCGCGTGCATGATTCCCCCGAGAGTTCCCGACGTCGTGTTTCACACCCGTGTCCGCAACCCCGCGCTGGGCGGGGACAACCCCTTCGAGTGGAAGGACGTGACGACCGCCGACGTGTTCGGCGGCAAGCGGGTCGTGCTCTTCGGCGTGCCCGGGGCTTTCACGCCGGCCTGCTCGGACAGCCATCTTCCCGGCTACGAGCGCAACCACGCGGCCTTCGCGGCGCTCGGTATAGACTCGGTCGTGTGCACCTCGGTCAACGACGCCTTCGTGATGTTCCAGTGGGCCCGCAGCCGCAACATCGAGAACGTGTTCATGCTGCCCGACGGCAACGGCGACTTCGCCCGGCGCCTGGGCCTGCTGGTGGAGCGCACGCGCCACGGCATGGGCATGCGCAGCTGGCGCTATTCGATGCTCGTCGAGGACGGGGCGATCACGGCGAGCTTCCTGGAGCCCGAGGTCCGTGACAATCCCGACGGGGTGGGCCTGACCGTGTCCGACGCCGAGACCATGCTGGCGCACCTGCGCGGCGAACGACCTTGACGCGGAGGACGACGCCGGGCCGCAGGACTCCGGGCGGCGACGTTGCGGGGAGATGGCGATGAGCGGGCCGATGCGCGGCTCCTGCCAATGCGGGGCCGTGACCTTCCGCATCGAGGGGCGCTTCGAGCGATTCTTCCTCTGCCATTGTTCGCGCTGCCGCAAGGATACGGGCTCGAACCATGCCGCCAACCTCTTTTCGGCCACGGGACGGGTGGAGTGGCTCACCGGCCATGACAGGGTCAGGTCCTACCGCGTGCCCGGTACCCGGCACGAGAGGGCCTTCTGCGCCGCGTGCGGCGCGGCCCTGCCGCGCGAGGGGAGCGGCGGCGGACCCCTCGTGGTTCCGGCCGGCTGCCTCGACACTGATGTGGGCCTGCGGCCGACCGCCCATATCTGCTGCGCAAGCCGGGCGGACTGGGACGACCATCTGGAGGACCTTCCGCACCTCGACGGCCTGCCCGGCTGAGCCGGGCCAGGAGGGGGCCGGCCAACGGGCCTAGGCCACCTGGCGGGATGGTCGCCGCCGGACCGGCTGCCTAGTCTGGGCGCGCGGCGGGGCGGCGCCGAACGCGGAAGGGAACCCATGTCCGGACCACGCAGCGCGATCGTCGTGGACGACGACGCGATCACCTTGGTGGTGATGGCGCGGATGCTGGAGGAGGAAGGCTTCGAGGTGCAGAGCGCGGCCAGCGCCACCGCGGCGCTGCGCCTGATGAAGACCCGGGCCTGCGACCTGATCGCCGCCGACCACCAGATGCTTCCCATCACGGGGCTCGACTTCTGGACGTTCCTGCGCACGTCGAAGAAAGCTCCGCATGCCCGGACGCCCTTCATCCTGATCACAAGTCCCGATCGCCACGCGCACTTGTCCGCCACTCATCCCGAACTGCCCGTCGTGCTGCGAAAGCCGTTCAATGGGGAGATGCTGCGCCGGGCCATCCGCGACGCCCAGGACGCCCGCCAAGGCCCTGCCGGGGCCCGGGCCGCCCCGCCCTAGCCGCGGGCGTGGATGGTGCCGCGCAAGTCGCCGCGGACGCTGGGGCAGGCAGGCCCGACCATCAGCGAGACCAGGCCGTTCCGGCGCAACACCGGAGTCCCGACCCGCTCGGCGACGGCCGGGCTGCCAATGGCGAGGACATGGGAGGCGTTGCACAGGGCAGGGCCCAACTCCGGACTGTCGAGGTCCAGCCAGGGCTCCTCGGCCCCGAGCTTCTCGCGCCTGTGGGTGAAGAAGTTGAGGAAGACGGGCACCCGCACGTCCTTGCCCGAGGCGGCCATGCTGAGCAGCGGCAAGTGCCAGATGCGGTGGCCGACATAGCGAAAGTCCGGCAGGTCGGTGACCACGGCGAGGCGTGCACCGTCCGGGACCGCCGCGAAAACGTCGTCGATGTTGCGCTTGAGGGCCGCGACGGGCTCGAGGCTGCGGATCGCCACGAAGGGGCGCACGAGTGACATGGCGATCAGCACAGCGACCACCAAACGGATGCTGCCGCCCCATTCACGGTAGTCGCGGCGCCGGACCTCCACCATCCCGCACAGCAGCAGCGCGAGCATCTGCACGAGCCGGTAGTCGACCGCGTCCACGCCGACGAGCCGTGACGGCAGCACCATGATCATCGCGGCCATGGCCAGGATCGGCAGACGTTGGAGCGGCGCGATGGTGAACCGGCAATACACGCCGAGCAGCACGAAACTCGCCACGAAGGCGACGGCCAGCGCGAGTTCGAGCGCGGGGGCGCGGACATAGAACAAAGCGACCAGGCCGGAGATCTTCCCCGAGAGCGTCCAGACCGTGTCGTCCGGTCCCTCCGGCAGCTTGGCGTTGGCGCAGAGCAGGAACAGCGCCGGTAGGACCAGAGGCAGTCCGGCATCGACCACCTGGCGGACGGCCTCGCCGCGCGACTGGCCCCGGAGCCTGCCCGGGAGCCGGCCCGCGACATAGGCCGTATAGAGCGCGGAAGGAAAGACGCTGCACAGGACCGACGCCAGGCAGAGGGCCGAGCGGCTCGCGAGGGCGCCGGGGGACAGCAGGGCCCGGGGATCGGCGAAGTGCCGGTTGGCAAGGCCGATGGCGAAGAGCGACAGCGCGCTGCCGATCTCGTAGTTGATGAGCCCCCAGCGAAACACGCCGGACTGGATGAAGAACAGGGAGACGGCGCCCATGAGCAGCGACGTGCGCCCGACCATGCCAAGCCGGAGCCACTGCACCGCCGCATAGAGCAGGATTACGGCGACGGCCATGAGCAAGGTGGCCGCGGTCTCAGGGCCGACCCATGGCCCCAGCACCAGGCCCCAGGTGTCGAAGGCCATGTTCGGGACCGGGACCGGCCGGAACGTATAGAACTGGCTCGACGCGGGATCGGCGATCAGCCGCAGATTGATCGCAATGCGTGCAACCGCATTGGGAATATCCGTCATGAAGAGCCAGTAGCCGAACAGCGCAGGAATCAGCGAGGTGGCGACCATCGCCGCGTGCAGGGTCAGCCGGACCGCGCGGGACGGCCGGCCGCGATCCGCCCTTCGCGCAATCTCCAGGGCTGACAGATCCACGTTCGCACCGCCGACGGAAGGTGGACGCGCGCCAGGCTCCCGCGAGGGGGCGCGACCATATCGATCCAGGACCCGCACCTGAGTAGCCGAACCCAGCAATCGCATGTGAACACGTTTCCAATGGCGCGCCCATGCTGGGCGAGGCCTGTTGAGAAAACGTCAACGATTGCCGCTGATGTGCTTCTACACAGAATAGATCGAGAAGATCAAATAGTTCTCTTGTGGTGACGGATCACAGATCGATCCAGCATTGTCAACGGGAGACCGGTAGATTTGAATTATTTCAATTCTGAATCGCGGGCGCCAGAGCCCGACCTTTCGGATCGAAGCGAAGGCTTGGCTGGGGCGAAGGCCCCGGCCTCTCGACGTCGCAACGGCTCCGCGCCCGGGCCAGAACCCCGATCGCCGAGGAGCGGCCCGGCACCCCATCGACGTTCAGGCCTTGCGGGGGCTGCGCGGACCGGCGTCGGCGTCCTGGCTCTCCCGCGCCATGCGAATGGCTCGCAGGCGTTCGGTGACGGCCTGGCGCTTTCGCGCCTCAGCGTCGGCCTTCGTCTTGGCCGCGCGCTTGGCGGACTCGTAACGACGGTTTTGCTCTTCTTGGTCGACCATCAGCGTCTCCATTGTCGAACGCAGGCAACGCCGGACCGCAGGAGATGGTTCAATCATGACGGCTGTGGGGTGGGCGACGTACGCGCCTCAGGGGCCTTCCGTCGCGTCGTTGATCTCGATCCAGTGGCCATCAGGGTCCTGGAAGTAGATCTGCCGGATCCCGTCCCCCCGGACATGGATCGCGTTCGGCTCGCGGGCGATGTTCACGTAGGTCACGCCCTCGGCCGCCAAGCTGGCCAAGGTGTCGTCCAGCCGGGACGTGACGAGCGCGAAGTGGGTGGAGAACGGGCGAGGGCGTTCCGCGACCTCGTCCCCGCCGATCAGATGCAGCGTTCGCAGTCCGTCGAGGTCGAACCAGCGGATATGCGACCTCCCCACTCTGTTGGGAATTTCCCGCAGGCCCAGCACGCGGGCGTAGAACTCGGCGCTGCGATTGACGTCGCGCACGTAGAGAGACACGTGGTGCAGGGTGTAGCGGGCTTCTGTCATGGCGCCCTCGGGGGACCTTACCGTCCGGGCTCAGCGTAAGCCTCGCGTCACGGCCAGCAAGACTTTCCGGCGAGGCGGCTCGGGCCAACGGCATACAAATCATCAATCATGCGCCCGGATCGGGTGAGCACGTCTTGATTCCGGTGCCCGGCGTCAGGCTAAGGAAGGGTGCGCCGCCTGCAGGGATGCGCCGCTGTGCCCGTACCCGTGGCGGCGCGGGCCGGCTTTCGCTTGGCGCCGCCTTGCGTTTGGCGCCGCCTTGCGTTTGGCACGGCCGTCATCTTGGCATGTTCGTCGCGTAGGGCAGAACTGATCGCAGGAGATCCGACCATGACCAAGTTGCCGGGGCGCAGGCACGCCGCCGCTCGCCGCGCGGACGACGACGCCCGATGAGACTGACCAGACGAGGCCTGTTCGGCGCGTCGGCGGCCGGAGGACTCCTGGCCGCGGGTACGTTCACGGCCTCCGCCGAGACCATGGATCGAGCCCGCGTCACGCGCCACGACCTCGCCCTGCCGCACTGGCCGGCGGAGCTTGCCCTGACGCTGGCCGTCATCGCGGACCTGCATGCCTGCGAGCCCTGGATGAACGAGG
The DNA here is from genome assembly GCA_046349155.1 of Alsobacter sp. Classification (GTDB taxonomy): domain Bacteria; phylum Pseudomonadota; class Alphaproteobacteria; order Rhizobiales; family Beijerinckiaceae; genus Alsobacter. The sequence continues at coordinate 758,631 of JAXMCW010000001.1, forward strand.
AGCGGGTGACGGGGATCGTCGAGCAGACGAACGCGCTGGGAGCCGACGCCGTCGTGCTGCTCGGCGACTACGTGGTCGGACACGGCCTCGGCATGACGCGCATTCCCGAGCAGGCTTGGGCGCGCCCGCTGGGCCGGCTCTCGGCGCGGCTCGGCGTCCATGCCGTGCTCGGCAACCACGACTGGTGGGCGGACGAGGCCGTTCAGCGCTCCCGCAGCGGCCTGCCGCAGGCGGCTAGGGCGCTCGAGGAGGCGGGCATCCCGGTGCTGCACAACCGAGCGGTGCGGCTTTCGGTCGCGGGAGCGCGGCTCTGGCTCGCCGGCCTCGGCGACCAGGAGGCCTTCAACCGGTCGAGCGAGCCCGCGGAGCGTTTCGGGGGCGTGGACGACCTGCCGGGCACGCTGGCCCAGGTCCCCGAAAACGCCTCGGTCATCCTCCTCGCCCATGAGCCCGACGTGTTTCCGCACGTGCCCGACCGTGTGTCCCTCACGCTGAGCGGCCACACGCATGGAGGGCAGGTGAAGGCCTTCGGCTACGCTCCGCTGATCCCGTCGCGCTACGGAAGCCGTTACCTGCACGGTCATGTCGAAGAGGACGGGCGGCATCTCGTCGTCTCCGGTGGGCTCGGTTGCTCCGTGCTGCCGCTGCGCTGGGGCTGTCCTCCGGAGATCCTCCTGCTGTCCCTGAGCGGGACGGAAAGCCCTGCCGCCTGAGCCGAAATGGGGCGGCGTCGCGCCGGGTCGACAAGCGACTTCGCGTGGATAAACAACTGTCAAATCACCACAAGTATCCATTCCGTGGACAAAGTATTTGCTCGTCCGCGTGGCGTTTGCCGCGGCTAGGTGCTGCGTTGTGCTTAAGTTTTATTCTTCACAGTCGTTAACGATTGTGCTTAAAAAATGTTATGCGGCACCCATCCAACTGAGTTCCCCTCCCACCCCATGCGAGTCGCCCTGGTTACCGATACGATGTCCTTCTACGGCGGCGCCGAGAGGGTCATCGAGCAGATTCTGCGGGTCTATCCGTCCGCGGACATTTTCTCCCTGGTGGACGTGACGCCCGCCGGCCAGCGCGATTTCCTGGGTGGCAGGAGCGTCAGGACGACGTTCCTGCAGAGGCTTCCTTACGTTGACAAGGTCTATCGCGGCCTCTTTCCGTTCTGGCCCTTCGCCGTCGAGCAGATCGACGTGCGCGGCTACGACCTCGTCATCTCCAGCCACCACAGCGTCGCGCACGGCGTGGTGACCAGCCCGGCGCAGACGCACGTCGCCTATGTCCATTCGCCCATGCGCTACGCCTGGGATCTGCAGCACGAATACCTGCAGGAGGCCGGTCTCAGGCGCAGCCTCAAGTCGCTGATGGCGCGCAGCGTGCTCCACTACGCGCGGATGTGGGACAGCGGCGCCGCCCACCGGCCCGACGCGCTCGCTGCGAATTCGCGTTTCGTCCAGCGGCGCATCCGCAAGTTCTATGGCCGTGACTCCGAGGTGATCCATCCGCCGGTCGACGTAGCGAGCTTCGACACGCCGTCCAAGGACCCCCGCACCGAGTACGTCTCGGTATGCCGCCTGGTGCCCTACAAGCGCGTCAACCTCCTGATCGAGGCCTTCGCCCGCATGCCGCACCGCCGCCTGATCGTGATCGGCACGGGTCCGGACCTGATGAAGATCGCCGGCATGGCGCCGCCCAACGTCGCCGTGATGGGGTGGGTCGACGCCAATTTCCTGCGCCACTACATGAGCACGGCCAAGGCGGTTCTCTTCGCGGGGATCGAAGATTTCGGCATCACGCTCGTGGAGGCGCAGGCCGCCGGCACGCCCGTGATCGCGCTTGGGCGCGGGGGCGCGCTCGAAACCGTGCGCGGTCTCAACCGCAGCCCGGCCCCGACCGGCATCCTGTTCGACGAGCAGACGCCCGAGGCCATCATCGCCGCCATCGACGAGTTCGAGCGCAACGAGGCCTCCATCACGGAGCGCAATTGCCGCGAGAACGCCGCCCGCTTCTCGGAGGCGCGCTTCAGGGACCATTTCAAGGCCTTCGTTGAGGCCGCCCTGGAGACCGGATCGGAGACCACGCCGCGCGCCGCGCCGGGCTCGGCCGATGTCGCCGTGGAGGTGTCCGGGCCGGGCGGGGCTGCCGCGGGTCGCAGGATCCGGCCCGCCTCAGCGGCCGTGTGACGCGTGTCCCACGTCGGGATGGCGCGTGGGTTGCAGTCCGCGGATGTCCGTGCGGCAGCGGATGTCCGTCGAGGAGCGGATATCGTGGCCGCAGCCGGTCCGAGGGAGGGGCCGGCCGCAAAGCGTGAGTCGAGTTCGAGTACCGCTATGCAGATGATGACCTCCGGATACAGGATGCTGGCGGGCGGCGCGCCGCCGTCGACGAGCGTTCTCCAGAGGCTGGCCCGACGGAAGGGGACCTTCGCGTTCGTGTTCCTGGCCGTCATGGGCCTCGTTGCGGCCGCCCTCGCGCTGCTGCCGAAGTCCTACGTCGCAACGGGCTCGATCATCGTGGCGGACCAGGAGCCGGTGGGCGCGACGGCCTCGGCCGCCTGGCTGCAGAAGGTCGGCGACCCCGCGGACATCGAGAGCCAGCTCCTGCTCATCCGCTCGTCCCGCGTGCTCCGCCTCGCGCTGGCCCGTCCCGCCGCGGCGGCGGCGATCCGCGAGGAATGCGCGCTGCAGGACGAGAGCACCCTGTCCCGGCTTCTCGGCCGCGGGTCCACCTGCCAGAAGCTGGAGTCGAGCGGGGACGCGCTCGTCGACTATGCCCAGCAGCGCTACACGGTGCGCTCGGTGGGGCGCTCGCGCGTCATCTCGGTGTCGTACCAGTCTCCCTCTCCGGAGGTGGCGCGCACGATGACCAACGAGCTCGTCAGCGCCTTCCTGGAAGACCAGCGCCGCATCTCCTCGAAAGGGCGAGAACTGGCCCGCCTCGCGCAGCTTCTCTCGACCGCCGAGACGGCGGAGGCGCAGGCCTATGCCAAGGTGCAGGAGGTCACGGCCGGCGGCGGGCAGGGCGGCAGCGCCAAGGCCACGCAGGACAGCCGCGCCGTGGGCGACATCAAGCAGCAGCTCGCCACCGTATCGGCCGAGTATGCCAACCTGTCGCAGACGCTCGGACCCAACCATCCCTCGGTGCGCGCCTTCCGGCAGCAGCGGGACGAGCTGGCCGCGCGCGTCAACAGCGAGGTCGGCGGCATCGTGGCCGGCGCACGGCAGGCCTACCAGGCGGCCGTGGGCGTGACGACCTCGATCCGCGACCGCATCGAGGCCGTGGAGAAGGGCGCGGCGATCGAGGAGCCGGCGCAGGTGGCGGCCGACGACCGCACGCTCCTGCTCGGCTCGACGCGCCTCGTCAGCTTCGCCGAACTGCCGCCGACGCCGACCTTCCCTAAGACCATCCCTTTCCTCGCGGCGGGACTGTCGCTGGGGCTCGTGCTCGGCCTCGGCGCCGCCGTGCTGCGCGACCTCGCGGACCGTCGCGTCCGGTCGCCGGCCGAACTCGCCGCCGCGACGGGCGTGCCCGTGCCGGCCGTGCTGCCGCGCATCGGCCGTGGCCTCGGCGGGTTCGCGCCCTTCCGTCGCGGGGGCCGGCGCGGCTCGCTGTTCGCCGCGTTGCGCCAGGCGCGCCGTTCGAAGCCCTACCGCGAGGGGCTTCGCCGCCTGCAGGCCCACCTCCACCTGATCGGCTTCGGCACGCACAGACGCACCCTGCTGGTGACCTCGGCCCGCCCCGGCGAGGGCAAGACGCTCACGCTGCTCGGCCTCGCGGAGCTCTTCGCCGCCGGGGGGCGGCGCGTGCTGGTCATCGACGGAGACCTGCACCGTCCGTCCATCGCCGCCGCGCTTGGCGTGGACCCGAAGGATGGGCTCGCGGCCGTGCTGCAGGGCCAGGCCCTGCCGCGCGATGCCGTGGTGCCGACGGAGGACGCCAACATCGATCTCCTGGCGGTGTCGCGCGGCTCGAAAATGGCCACCGAGTTCCTGATGGGCAGCCGCCTCGCCGCCATGCTCGACTGGGACGGACGCTACGACATCGTGCTCGTGGACTCTCCCGCGGAGAGCGCCGCCGTCGACGCGCAGCTTTTCGCGCGCCATGTCTCGGGCGTCCTGTGCTGCCTGGAATGGGGGGCCGCAACCACCGCCGAGGCCGCGGATTGCGTGGACGCCTTGCAGGCCGCTGGCGGAACCGTCGTGGCGCTCGCGGTCACCAAGGCGGAGCGCCGCGCCGCGCGGTTCTACGGCGCCCGCACGCCCGCGCCGCGCGCCGTGCCCGTGACTCTATGAGCGGCCGGCCCCGCGTGCTCTTCGTCAACCACAGCAGCACCATCTCGGGTGCCGAGCTCGTGCTGCTCGACGTGGTGCGGCCGTGGGCGGGCGCTTCGGCTCTCGTCTTCGAGGACGGGCCCCTGGCGCCTGCGCTCGCCGCGCGAAGCCTGACGACGATGGCTTCGCGCTGGGGCCGCAGGCTCGCCGGAATCCGGCGCGACAGCAATCTCCTGGGCGCGCTGCCGGCGCTGGGCGCGCTCGCGGGCCTTGGGGTCGAGCTGCTCGGCGCGGCGCGCCGGCATGACGTGATCTACGCCAATTCGCAGAAGGCCTTCGTGCTCAGCGCCCTCTGCGCCGGGGCGCTGCGCCGGCCGCTCATCTGGCACCTGCACGACATCATCGACCCCGCCCATTTCGGCCGTGCGCAGAGGCTGCTGCAGATCGGTCTCGCCAACCGCTTCGCCAGTCGGGTCGTGGTGCCCTCGCGGGCCGCGGCCGACGCGTTCGTCGCGGCGGGAGGACGGGCGGGGCTCGTCACCGTCATCCCCAACGGCATCGACGCGGCCGCCGGCGATGCGGATCGCGCGACGCGCCAGAGCGAGCTCGGCCTGCCCCCGGGCAGGCTCGTCGGCGTGTTCAGCCGCCTGGCGCGCTGGAAGGGCCAGCACGTCCTGCTCGAGGCCCTCGCCGACCTTCCCTCGGACGTAAAGGTCGTCATGGTGGGCGCGCCGCTCTTTGGCGAGGACGCCTACGCCCTCGAGCTCGACGCCCTCGTCAAGGCTCGGGGCCTCGGGGGTCGCGTCGTCGCCCTCGGCCAGCGGGCGGACGTGCCGGCGCTGATGCAGGCGATGGACGTGGTCGTGCATCCTTCGATCGCCCCCGAGCCTTTCGGCCGCACGCTGGTGGAGGCCATGCTGGCCGGCACGCCCGTGGTCGCCACCGATGCTGGGGCCGCTCGGGAAATCCTCGCCGACGGCGCGTGCGGCGTGCTCGCGCCGCCCGCGGATCCCGCCGGACTGGCCCGGGCGCTGCGCACCGTGCTGTCCGATCCGGTGTCGTGCCACGCCATGGTCGAACGGGCCGGGCGCCGCGCGCGCGAGGTCTACGGCACCGGACCGATGCTCGAGGCGACCGCCGACCTGATCGTGCGCACGGCGCGGGGCGCACCGTCATGAGCGCCTTCGACCTCGCCGAAATCCCCGACCGGATGAAACCCGCGGCAGGCTTGCGCCTGCCGGGCGGACTGCTGGCGCTCGGCGTGCTCGCCCTGCCGGCGCTCGCCGCCCCGGCCGGCGGCATCGTGGCTCGGGGCCTCTTCGTCGCGGCCTGCGGGGCGGCAGGCCTCTGGACCTGGCGGCAGGGCGCCGCCCGTCACCTCAGCCTCGTCATCGTGCTCTTCTGCTTCGCCCCGCTCGCGCGCCGGCTGGTGGACCTCTCCGCCGGCTACGACGACAGCGGCCTGATGCTGGTGGGTCCGCTCCTGGCGCTTATGGCGGGCCTTCCCGAGGCGCTGCGCGTGCTCGTCTCGCCGGACCCGAAGCCTCTGCGCGGGGTGGCCATCGTGGTCGGTCTCTGCGTGGCGTGGGCCACCGCCCTGTCCATGGTCCAGGGCGCCTGGATGAACGCCGCGTCCGGCGCCCTGAAGTGGCTCGCGCCGCTGCTCTACGCCCTCGCGCTGCTCGGTCGCGATCCCGAGGGCGACGACCCGTTTCGCGCTTCCGTCTTCACCTTCGCCTGGGTGCTGCCGCTCATGGGCCTCTACGGCGTCTGGCAGTTCGTCGACCCCCAGGACTGGGATCGCTACTGGATGCTCAGCGCGACCATCACCTCCGCGGGCCTGCCCGAGCCTTACGAGGTGAGGACGTTCTCGACGCTGAACGGACCAGCGAGCTTCGCCACCTTCACGGCGGCCGGGCTTTTGCTCGTCCTCTTCACGCGCCTCAATGCGCTCACGCTCCTCGCGATGTTGCCGGCGGCCGCCGCGCTGCTCCTGTCCATGTACCGCACGGCCTGGATCTCGCTGGCGGTGGGCATCCTGTTCTGCACGCTCTTCGCCGGCACGCGGAAGCGCTCCTTCGCCGTGTTCGGCGTGCTGGTCGCCGTCGTCGTCGCGGTCGTGCTCCAGTCTCCCGTGTCAGACACCATCGCGGATCGCCTCGCCTCCTTCGGCAGCGGGACGGACGACGGCAGCGCGCAGGAACGGCTCGACCAGTTCGCCGCCCTGTGGAACCTGCCCGATAGCGGACTCCTCGGCTCGGGCTTCACGATCACGGACGCCGGCACACCCGGCGCCATGGCGATCGACGGTACCCTCGTGAATTGCTGGATCTCGATGGGCATCGTGGTCGGCATCTTCTGCGTCGCCGCCCTCGTGGCGGCCTGCGCTCGCCCCATCGGGCTGGCCCTGCGCCGGCGCACGACGAGGTCCGCTGCGCTCGGCGCGCTCGCCTGCGGCGCGCTCGTGCAACTTCCGCTCGCCGGCATCGCATCGGGCGAGCTGGGCTTCCTGTTCTGGACCTTCGTCGCCCTGGCCTGCCGCGCCCCCGGCCCTGCGGACCGGACCCCGGGGGAGGGAGCCTGATGGCCGGGCTTCGCCAGCTCGCCGGCCGCCTCATGGCCGGGGCCCTGCTCGGCAAGGTCGTCGGCTTCGCCCGCGAGGTCGCCTTCGCCCAGGTCATCGGCGCCTCGATGCTCGCCGACGGATTCCGCGGCGCGCTCACCGCGATGCTGCTTCCGCTCGCCTTCCTGCAGAACGAGAGCGTGCCCGCCGTCCTCGTGCCGCTCTACAAGCGATGGCAGCAGGAAGGACGCGCCGCCCCCGCGCTCGCCGCCATGACGCTCGCGCTCGGCCTCGTGGCGATCGTGATCATGGCGGCCGTGATTGCCGCGGGGGAATGGTGGGTCGAGGCCATCGTGGGCGGCTTCGACGAGAAGGGCCTTGCGCTGACGCGCGACCTCCTGCGCGTCATGGCGCTCGCCATGCCGGCCTCGGTCGTCATCAACGTCCTCGCCGCCGCCGAGCTGGCGCTGGGCCGAGCGCGTCTCACCTCGGTGCGCGCCAGCCTGCAGAACCTCGCCGTGCTCGCGGGCATCGCGGTCTTCGCCGCCACCGGCTATGCGCCGGCCATCGCCTGGGCCTTCGCCATCGCCTTCAACGTGCTCGCGCTCTACGGCCTGTGGACGCTGGGGCGCGACGGCCTGCTCGATCCCTCGGGCCTGCGAGCCGGGGCGATGGGGCGGGAACTCAGGCTCTTCTTCCGGCAATTGCGCCCGCTGATGCTGCAGCCATTCTCGGAGCAGGCGCATCACTGGGTGGAGCGGGCACTGGCCTCGCGGCTCGCCATCGGCACCGTGGCCTCGCTCGACTATGCCCGCACGCTCACGGAATCGGCGGTGCTGCTGATCAGCCAGCCGCTCGGCCTCTCGGTGCTGGCGCAGGACGCGACGCACGACCATGCTGCCCAGGTGGACAGGATCGCCCGGCCCATTCTGGCGCTCACCGTCCCGGCCTCCGTCTTCGCCGTGCTCTATGCCGACGACGTCGTTCACCTCGTCTTCGGCCGCGGGGCGTTCGGCGCGTCGGCCATCGCCATGACGGGCTCCGCGATGAGCGGCATCGCGGCGGGGCTGTGGGCTACGGTGCTCGGCTGGATCCTGCTGCGCCTGCTCAACCGCTCGGGCCGCAACGGCCACGCCGCGGCGGTGCTCACCCTCGCCTTCGCCGCCAACATCGCCTGCAACCTCGGGACCTCTCCCTGGCAGGCGACGCATGACGGGACCTTCCTCATCGGGCTCGGCGAGACCGCGCGGGGTCTCGTTCTCCTCTTCGGCTGCGCGCTCGTGCTCGGCTGCGCCGGCGTCGTGCTTCGGCTCGTCGCGCAGGCGCTTCCCGCCGCGATCCTGATGGCCGCCGCCGGCCTCGCGCTGCGCAGCCTCGCGCTTCCCTGGACGGCGGAGCTCGCCCTGGGCCTCGCGTCCTGGGTGGTCGCCACGGGCGTCGCGGCGCGCATTCTCGTCGGTCCTTTCGTCAAGCGTGCGAGCCAGGACCTCAGCCTGCGCATCGCCGCCCGCCTCGGAGCCAAGCCCTCATGACGATCTCGCCGAGCGCCATGTTCCACGCGATGGCCAACAGCCTTGCCGGGCCCCCGGCCTGCCTCTTCACCTTCCATCGCGCCTGCAAGGAGCAGGACTGGGAGAGCTTGCCCGACCGCGGGTTCTATCTCTCGGTCGACCTGCTCGACCACCTGCTGGGCCACCTCGCGGAGACCGGCTGGACGGTGACCACGATGGACGAGGTGCACGCCTTTCTCGCCGAGGGCGGCCGGGGCGAACGCCGGCTCGTCAACCTGTCCATCGACGATTGCTACCGCGACACCTACGAACTCCTCGTGCCCGTCTTCCGCCGCCACGGCGTGCCCGTGACCCTGCACGTCACCACCGGAATCCCCGACGGGAGCATGACGCTGTGGCGTGCCGGGCTGGAGACGCTCATCGCCGCCCGCGAGGAGATCGTCGCCGACGGCCAACGCGTCGAGCTGCGCGACGCGGCAGGCCGCCGCGCCACCTACCAGGCGCTCTGCATGGCGTGGGAGGGGCCCGAGGAGGTCGAGCTCTATCGCGAGTTCTGCGCCGAGAACGGCGCCGACGCCGACGCGCTGCAGGCCCGTCACGCGATCACGTGGGACATGCTGCAGGAGTTGCGGCGCGACCCTTTCGTGGAGATCGGCGCCCACACGATCAGCCATCCCCGAATCGCGGCGCTGGCCGAGGAGGACGCCGCCCGCGAGATGGGCGGCAGCGCGGCGCGGCTGCGCGACGTGCTCGGCGCGCCGGTGCGCCATTTCGCCTTTCCCTACGGACGGGCAGGCGATTGCGGACCGCGCGACTTCGCGCTGGCCGAGCGCCTCGGCTTTGCCACGGCCGCGACGACCCGCAAGGGGATCGCCCGGCGCGGGGCCGATCCCCTGCGCCTGCCGCGCAACACGCTGAACGGCGCGCACCGCAGCATGATGGCGGTCGAGGCGCACCTGTCGGGCGCGACGGGTCTTGCGGCGAGGGTGCTCGGCCGTGTCTGACCGCCGTCCCCTGCGCGTCGTCTCCGTCGCCCACACCGCCGTCAAGCGCGAGGCCGGCCGCACGCGCTACCACCCCCTGGCGCGCCGGGCGGACCTCGACGTACATCTCGTCGTGCCGAGGGTCTGGCAGCAGTTCGGCCGCACGCTCGAGGCCGATCCGCCCGGCGATCCCGGCGTCACGCTCCACGTCATGCCCATCCTCTTCCAGGCGGCGGGCCCGATGAGCTGGTACCTCCACCTCTATCCCGGCCTGCCCCGTCTGCTGCGGACCGTCCGGCCGGACGTCATCCATCTGTGGGAGGAGCCTTGGAGCCTCGTCGCGCTCCACGCGGCTTTGCTCAAGGGACGCGCGGGCCTCGTGCTGGAGGTCGACCAGAACATCCTGAAGCGCCTGCCGCCGCCCTTCGAGGCGATCCGCCGCTTCGTGCTCCGGCGGACGGCCATGATCCTGTCGCGCGACGCGGAAGCCGACCGCGTGGTGCGCGCCTGCGGCTACGAGGGCCCCATCCGCCGCATCGGATACGGCGTGAACGAGAGCGTCTTCCACCCCCCGCTCGCGCCGCGCGAGCGACCCGCGGGAGCGCCCATGCGCCTCGGCTATGTCGGGCGTCTCGTCGTCGAGAAGGGGCTGGACGACGCGCTCGAGGCGCTGCGCCTCGCAGGTCCCGGCATCGAGCTCGCGATCCTCGGCGAGGGGCCGCACGAGACGGCGCTGAGGCAGCGCGCCGCCGCGCTGGGCCTGCAGGACCGCGTCTCCTTCCAGGGCTGGACGAGCCCGCAGGGCGTGGCCGAGTTCACCCGCGGGCTCGACGCGCTGGTGCTGCTCACGCGCACCACGCACAATGTCCGCGAGCAGTTCGGCCGCGTGATCATCGAGGCGCAGAATTGCGGCGTCCCGGTGATCGGCACCACCTGCGGCGCGATCCCCGAGGTGGTGGGGGAGGGCGGCTGGATCGTCCCTGAGAGCGATCCCGCCGCGCTGGCCGCGCTCCTGACCCGCCTCGCCGGCGACGAGGAGGAGCGCCGCCGCCGCGCCGTGGCGGGACGGCGCAACACCGCCACGCGCTTCACGACCTCGATCATCGCCTCGATCCTGGCCGACGCCTGGACGAGCGCCGCCGCGCCCGAGCCGGCTCACGGCCTCGCCGTCTCCACGAGCAGCATGTAGGTCTCATGGCCCGGCAGATCCTCCAGCACGAGCGGACCCGGCTTCACCGCCATCCTGCGCCGCCGGCCGTCCCAGCCCCACAACTCCGCCGACGCGGAGCCCTCGGGCAGGTCGAGTCGCCATGCCGCGCCGGGCGTGTCGGTCCAGCCGGGCAGGTCCTGCCAGACGTAAAGGCGCCTGCCGCCGCCCTCCAGTTCGAAACGCCCGGCCTCGCGCGGATCGAGCGCGACGAAGCGCATCGCTCCCGCGAGGTCGAGCACGCGCTTCAGCACCTGAGCTCGCACTTCCGGCCGCCAGGGATTGTCGCCGGAGGCCATCGCATAGGCGGGCCCCTCGAGGTTGCCGTGGTCCACGAGGTTCCAGGGAAACGCGATCACCGTGGCGGAGGCCCCGTCCTTCCCCACGACTCCGAGGTGGTCCCACACCGCGGTGAGGAACAGCCGCCCCGCCACCTCCGCCTTCGCCCAGCCGCCGTCGCGCGCGACGTTGAATTCGGTGGCGTAGAAGCCGATCTCGCGGGTGATGCCGAGCGCCGCCTTCACCCTGTCGAAGCAGCCCTGGGCGGAGAAGAAGCGGCCCTTCTCCAGAGGGAACCAGCGCTCGTTGTAGTAGGTGTGCAGGTCGATGCCGGCGAGCTTGCCCTGCTGGAGGAGATCGGCGATGGCGGGCCCGTAGCCGCGCAGGGTCGGATCGCCGTGCGAGTTGCAGGTGGCGAAGCCGCCGGGAACCACCGCCAGCGCCGGGTCGATGCTGTGGACGCCGTCGGCGAGGCCGGCGAGGGCGTCGTGATAGGCGCGCCGCGGGATCGTGGCCTGCACGTCGGGCTCGTTGATCGCGGTGAAGATCTCGGCCCCGAAATCGCCCGCGCCGTTCTCCCGGGCCCACTCTCCGCCCGGCCGGAAGCGGCGCGCATAGGCGCGACCGGCCTCGTACCATTCGGCGTAGCTGCCGATGGGCTGCGGCGGCTTGAGGAACTGGTAGGACCCCTCGTACTCGAGAAGCACGACGGGCCGCACGCCGCGCTCGAAGGCCTGCCGCATGGCGGCGTCGAAATCCTGCGGCGTCGGCCGGTGGGAGAGGTCGCGCCAGCCGTAGGAGTTCATGCGCCCGAGCCGCGCCCCCACGCCGCGCAGCGCCGCATACATCCCCTCCGAGGCCGTCCCCGCCAGGTGGGTGACAAGGTTGCCGCCGCCCATCCGCGCGGCGATCGGCCTCTGCACGCCTGCCTCCCCCGCATGGGCGGGGCCGATGCAGGCGGCGAGCGCGACGAGACCCGCAAGAGCCGATGCGGCAGAACGCCCGCGACGCCGCATGGAGGGCGCCATGACGCCTGAGATCATCCAGGTCATCCAGGAATTCAGCCGGGCCGGCGGCGCGGAGACCGTCGCCCTCGAACTCGCCGTGGCCTTCGACGCGATGGGCCTCTCCAACGCGGTGATCGCCGGACGGGTGGGAGAGGGGCTCGACAAGGAGCGCAGGATCCAGCGCATCGCACCCTGGATGGCGCGCATCGGCATCCGCGGCGCCATGCGCCACCTCGGGCGCCTGCTCGTGATCCCGTGCTTCACCATAGGGGCCACCTTCGCCGCTCGACGGCACAAGGACAAGGTGGTGATCAGCCATGGCGACGTGCTCGCCGGCGACATCCTCGTCGTGCATGCGGTGAACGCGGCCAACCTTGCCGAGAAGCGGCGCGAGAGAGACTGGCGCTGGCTCGCCAACCCCATCCACCTCTGGGTCGCGCTGCGCGACCGCTTCATGATCGGGGGGTTGCGCTACCGCCGCTATGTCGCGCTGTCGCCGCGGGTCCGTCACGACCTGCAGGCGCATTACGGCGTGCCGTCCGACCGGATCGCGACCATTCCCAACGGCATCGACACGACGCGCTATCGCCGCGATCCGGAGGCGGGAGCGGCCATCCGCAAGGCGCTGGACATTCCCGCAACGGCCCGCGTGCTGCTCTTCGTCGGCCACGAATTCCCCCGCAAGGGGCTGGAATTCGTGATGCGAGCCATGCCCGACCTGCCGCAGGACGTCTGGCTGCTGGTCGTGGGATCCGACGACCCGACCCCCTACGAGCGCATGGCCGGCCCTGCCACGGAGCGGGTGGTGTTCCTGGGCTCGCGCTCAGACTTGCCGGCGCTCTATTCCGCCGCGAACGCCTTCGTCCTGCCCACGGCCTACGAGACCTTCTCGCTCGTCTGCATGGAGGCCATGGCCTGCGGCCTGCCGGTGGTCTCCACCAGGGTCGGCGGCATCGAGGACTATCTCGTCGACGGCGTGAACGGCTGCTTCGTCGAGCGCGACCCTGCCGTGGTCGCCGCGCGCCTGCGCGAGATGCTGGACGATCCGGCCCTCTGCGCGCGCATGGCCGAGGCGGCTTTGCGTACCGCCGGGGATTATGACTGGAGCCGGATCGCCCTGCGCTACAAGGCGCTCATCGAGGAGGTGGCGCTGGAAAAGCGCATGACCGGCGCGGCGCGACCTGCGGCCGGCCTGCTGCAGACGGATGGAGGCGGGGGGTGAGCGCCGCGCACCCTGCGCTCCTGGCGGGAAGGGCGGCCGAGGGCGCCGCCGCGCCTGTCAGCCGGTCCCTCCCGCACCTGCCCGCCCTGGACGGGCTGCGCGGCGTGGCCGTGCTGCTGGTCCTGCTCTCCCACTTCCCGTTCGTGGAGGGCGTCGCGCTGTCCAAAGACCTGTGGTCCCTCGCGCAGGCGCTGCGCGTGGGCTATCTCGGGGTCGATCTGTTCTTCGTGCTGAGCGGCTTCCTGATCACCCGCGGGATGCTGGCCGAGCGGCGGGCGACGGGACGCGTTTCGCTATGGCGCTTCTATGTCCGGCGCGGACTGCGCATCTACCCGATCTATTTCCTGAGCGTCGCCTTCGTGGCGCTGGTCTACCCGACCAAGCGCATCCTGCTGGCGAGCCTGCTCGTCTACGGCTTCAACTACTATCACCCGATCGACCCGCAGCCCTATCCGATGGAGCATTCCTGGTCGCTCGACGTGGAGGACCAGTTCTATCTCCTCTGGCCGCTGCTCTTCGCCCTCATCCCGCTGGGCGCTGGGGCGCGGGTCACCGGGCTCGTGATCCCGACCCTGGCCGTGCTCAGCGCGGTGGCCCTGGCCGCGACGCTCGAGCCCACGCTGGCGGCAGCCTATATCTACACGTCGCTGCCCACCGAGATGCTCTCGCTGTCGCTCGGAGCCTACCTGGCCTACCGGGAAGCCGAGGCCCGCCCCTTGCACCCCGCGGCCTGCCTCGCCCTGGCGGGCGGCGGCGCCCTGCTGCTCGTCGTCGATCTGGCGGGGCGCGGGGCCGGCCTGATTCCCCCCGGGGGCTGGTACTGGTGCCTTGCGCTGGTCGGCACGTCCCTGGCCTGCTTCGGCGTGGTCGCCCATCTGGCGCTGGGCCGGCCCATGGCGGCCGTCAAGACGGTGCTGTGCGCGCCGCTGCTGCGGTGGGTGGGCCGCCTGTCCTACGGGCTCTACCTGTACCATCTCCTCGTCCTGTTCCTGCTCGGCCTCAATCCGGCGGCGATGGAGGGGCGCGGAGCGACGGGCTGGCAGGTTGCCTTGGCCCTCGTTCTCAGTTTCGGCGCGGCCGCCCTGTCCTACGCGCTCCTGGAGAAGCGCATCCTGCGATACAAGGCGCGGTTCCAGCCCGTGGTCGCCGCGCGATGACAGGCAGGCGGCTGCCGGCTGACCGCGAGATCAGCCGGCGCAACCCGACTTCGGCCGCCGGCCGGGCGCTCAGGCCCGGCTCTCGGCGGTGATCCCGTCCGAGCTGCGGAAGGTCCTGGGTCCCGTCTTGGTCCAGGTCGAGCACGTCTCCTGGCCGGGATCGGTCTTGTCCCACGTCACGCAGAGCCTGTTGCCCTTCATCGTCCATTGTCCGCTGTCGTCGGCTCCGGCCGGGAGGTTGGAGCCGGACAAGGCCGCGGTGCCGTCCGTGTAGTAGACCGTGGTGCCAGTCCGGGCGCCGTCGTCACTTTTCCAGGTGAGGGGCTTGCCGATCAGCGCGGCGCGCAGCGAGGTCCTGGTCAGAGAAGTGGTCCTCGGCTTGCGACTGGAGGCTGTCGCGGTGTTCTGGGGCAACCCGAGCACGCCTTTCACGCCGCCGGCGACGCCGCCCGCGACGCCTCCCACGGCTCCGCCCACCGCGCCGCCCACGGGGCCTGCGGCCTCGCTGCCGACCTTGGCGCCTTCCTTCGCTCCCTTGACGATCCCCTGCGCCGATGCCGGGGCAACGGCAAGCATCAGGGCCGCTCCGAGCGCCCAGGTCCGCAGGTCATGTCCAAGCATCGCGATCGCCTCTCACAGTGGGTGTCACCCTGGAGACGCGGCACGCGGAACAATGGTTCCACGCTCGGGCCCGCCGAAGGCCCGGCTCATGTCGCGCGCCCGGCTCCCGGATCGAGGCCCGTTTTCGACCTGTCCGGAACGTCATGGCGAGGTGCAGCGCGACGAAGCAACCCGGAGAGCGCCCGGCAGGAGACCGGATCGCTTCGCCTTCGGCTCGCAAGGACGGCGAGAGGCCGGGTCTGGCGGGTCGGAAAGGCGCTAGCCAGCCCACCCGTAGCGGACCGCATGGAAGAAGAGCGGCGCCGAGAAGACGACCGAGTCCACGCGATCCATCATCCCGCCATGGCCCTCGATGAGGCGCCCCCAGTCCTTGACGCCCCTGTCCCGCTTGATGGCGGACATCACGAGCCCGCCGAAGAATCCGGCCGCCGCCACCATGAAGGCCAGGGCGCCGGCCTGGAGCGGCGTGAAGGGCGTGATCCACCAGAGCCCCGCTCCGATGGCCGTCGCGCTTGCGAGCCCGCCGACCAGGCCCTCGAGCGTCTTGGACGGCGACAGCCGGGGCGCGATCTTCCGGCGGCCCAGGAGCTTGCCCCAGACATATTGCAGCACGTCGCTCGACTGCACGACGAGCACCACGAAGGCGATCAGCAGGAGCTGGCGCCCCTCGTAGCCGGGAATGTCCAGCGTCAGCAGCGCCGGGACGTGCGACAGGCAGAAGACGCTGATCATCAGGGCCCATTGCACCTCCGAGACGCGCTCCAGGAAGTGGGTTGCGTCGCCCCGCAGCGTCGCAACGGCAGGCAAGGCGAGGAAGGCATAGACGGGGATGAAGATCGAGAAGAGGCCGTACCACTGCGTCCAGACGAGCAGGTATTGCGCGGGCAGCACGACGTAGAAGGCGATCAGGAGCACCCAGTGGTCGGCCCGGCGCGTCGCGACAAGGGTCAGCACCTCGCGCAGGGCCGTGAAGGAGGCGAAGCCGAAAAGCAGGACCACGCCGGTCGGCCCGCCGAGAAAGGCGACGCCGATGGCCGCGACCATCACCCACCACGAGCGGATGCGCGCGTTGAGATTCTCGACCACCGGGTCGGGGCCCCGGCCGGCGGTCCGCAAGTGCAGGCCGGCTCCCACAAGGGAGGCCACCAGCAGCACCCCGAGGATGCCGGCGAACAGGGTCCAGGTCTGCTGGGACGCGCTCATGCGGCGCGGTCTCCGCTGCGGGGCGCCAGCGCGAGGAGGGCCTGCCTCGCCCGCGCCAAGAAGGCGTCGCTCCGTTCCCCGGGCTCCAGGGCGAGCGGCGCGCCGAAAGTCGCCGTGCAGAGCAGCGGGATGGGCAGGAACTCCCCCTTCGGCATCACCCGGCTGGCATTGTCGATCCAGACGGGCACCAGTTCCACTCCGGGGCAACGGCGCGCCACGTGATAGAAGCCGGCCTTGAAGGGAAGCAGGGGTTCGCTTCCCGTGTTCCGTGTCCCCTCGGGAAAGAGTATGAGCGACGCCCCCTCCTCCAGTGCGGCGATCATCTGGCGCACCGGGTCGAGCGGCCGCGCCGGCGCGCGGTCGATGAGGACGGCGCGGAAGATGCGGTGCGCGACGAGGCGGCGGACCGGCGACTTGTTCCAGTAGTCGGCGCCCGCGACGGGCCGGGTCTGCTTCCGAAGGTCCCGCGGCAGGATCGACCACAGCAGCACCGCGTCCCCGTGGCTCGAATGGTTGCAGAAGTAGACGCGGGGCCGTGCGTCCGGGACGCATCCGTTCCAGTCGGCCCTGACGCCGGTCACGAGCCGGGCGAAGCCGATGATGATCTGGGAGAGCGCGGTCTCGATCATCGCCCCATCCAGACGAGCAGGAGGCTGACGGCCAGGGCCAGCGCGACCTGCAGGACGAGGAGAACAGCCTGCCAGATCAGGAGACGACGCGCGCCGGCGATGCGCGGCGCCAAGGGACGTCCCGCCTTGGCGGGCGGGAGCAGCCCCTGCTCCATCAGGGCCGCATCGAGGGCCGAGCACGACTCCCAGCCGGGCCGGCTCACAGCCTCGAACAGGGCCGCGTCGAAGCCGACGCGCAGCGCCAGCCAGGCCTGCGTGAGCCCGAGGGCGACGAACAGCAGCACGGGGACGAGCGCCGCCGGCGACAGGATGGTGGCCAGGACCGGCGTGCCGAGCAGGCCGCCGGCCGTGAGGATGCGGGACAGGGCGTCGACATGGCGGCCCTGGGCCAGGAGGGCGGCCGCCACCGCGAGGCGTGCTGGGTCGAGGTCGTCCTGCGTCACGGCGCGTCTCCGCGGCTGAGGGCGACGGCGTCGAGCGTCGCGGCCTTCAGGACCACGCGGGGCCGCGCCGCCCGCACAAGACGGGCGGCCTCGCCGGCGTGCGGCGCGCGGCCGGTGGCCAGGAGCCACGCTGCGACGGCGGCCGCGCTGCGGGAATAGCCGAGCGCGCAGCAGACCAGTACCGGTCCGTGGCGGCGGGCGGCCTCGATCGCCAGCGCCGCGTTGCGAAGCAGGTCCGGGCTCGGCGGCACGAGGTCGAGCGTCGGCAGCGCGGTGACACTTGCCGCGCGCGGGGGCCGGAGTTCCGCCGACAGGTCGACGAGCCGGGCGAAGTTCGCGGCCGTGCGCCTTCCGGGCATTCGCCCCAGCCAGACGCCGTCGGCCACCGCGACGGGACGAGGATCGCGCCGCGTCCACAGGCGCGAGTTCAGCCAGGCGCCCCAACGGGAGGGGGCGAGGAGCCACATCGAGGCAGGGGTGACCTGGCCGGACGCGTCCTTCTGGAATCCCTGCGCACCGAACAGCGCATAGTTCCCCGCCACGAGCGCCAGGGCGACGGCCGGCCAGAACAGCCACAGGCCGAGGCCGCCGGTCGCCCATCCGGCGACGGCGAAGCCCGCCGCGCCGGCGGCGTAGAGAGAGGCGAGGGGGGCGTTCTCGCGGCGCAGGCGGAAGCCGGCGAGAGGGCTGCGTCCTTGCCAGGGCCAGATCCACAGGCAGACGAGGCCGGCGAGCGCGCCGGTGGGGATGTCGATGAAATGATGCTGGTAGGTGGTGAGCACCGATGCGCCGATCAGCAGGAACCAGGCGTCGAGCAGCCGCCTGGCGACGCCGCCCGTGTGGCGCGCATAGAGGTCCCACAGGATGACCAGCAGGGCGATGTGGAGCGAAGGGGCCTGGTTGTAAGGCTTGTCGAAGCTCAGCAGCGCATCGAAAAGGAAGCCCGGCACGCCCCCGCCCGTGTCCGGCCTGGGAAAGCTGAAGCGCAGCGGCACGAGGAGGAAGCAGGCGATGCACAGGAGCTGGGCCGTGAGCAGCCGGCGGCCGTGGGTGTCGAGCTCCTTCCGGTCGGTGCAGACGAAGAGCGATGCGCCGTAGAAGGCGTTGATCGACCAGTAGGGAAGGATGGTCCAGCCGATGAACGGGATCGAGCGCTCCCAGTCGAAGACCACGGACGGCACGTCCGGCCTGAGCGAGGCCATCCAGTTGGAGAAGCCGTAGGTCGCATAGAACAAGGGCGCGAGGCAGGCCAGCCAGAGCGCCGCCCGCCGCCAGGGCCGACGGGACGACCATTGCGCCGCCAGGCTTGTCATGGCGCGCGCTCCGCCAGCGAGACGGTGAAGATCCCGGCCTCGTCGATCCTCTGGGTGAGCTTGCGGAAGCCTGCGGCGGCCACGAGTTCGTCCATCTCCTGCTGGGTCCGGCGGCGCATCACCCATGCCTCGCCCTGCCGGTGGCTGGTCAGGGCCCGGGCTATGAACTCGAGCTGGGGATGCCAGGGCTGGTTCGTATAGACGAGGAAGCCTCCGGGCGGGACCGCCTCGGCGAGGCCGGCCAGGGACCCGCGGACGAGGGCGTTGTCGGAAAAGAGCTCGTAGAGGCCGGAGACGACGGCCAGGGTCGGCCGGGGGTGGATCGCGGCCAGGGAGGCTCGGTCGAAGGCGTTGCCCTGCTCGAAGCGGACGTGCCGTTCGAGGTCCCTCGATCGGATCAGGGCCTGCCCGGCAGTGACGTTGATGTCGCTGTAGTCGCGCAGCAGGACGCCGTCGGGCGGAATGGGCCAGCCGGCGAGCGCGTCGAGCACGTAGCGC
The DNA here is from genome assembly GCA_046349155.1 of Alsobacter sp. GTDB lineage: Bacteria > Pseudomonadota > Alphaproteobacteria > Rhizobiales > Beijerinckiaceae > Alsobacter. Next base: position 777,532 of record JAXMCW010000001.1, read on the forward strand.
CCATGTCCCGCGGCGATGTCCACGATCGCGACAGGCGCGTCGTTCGCGCGCAGGCGGGCCGCCGCCGCGTCGAGCAGCTCTTCCACATGGCGCTTGCGGATCCGGATGCCGCTCCAGCCGGGGCTGTCGAGATAGAGGCGATCGATCAGCCGGCCCACGGGCCCGACGCCTCTCGCTTCATTCCGATAGACGTAGTCGAGCGTCGAGCCGGAGTCGTAACCGGTCTCCTGGCCGAGCCGCAGGCCCTCCGACAGGCGGGACCCCAGGACGAGGGAGGCCCTGACGGCCCGCCAGCGCAGGCCCTGCAGGGAGTTGGGCGCATAGGGCGTGGCAAGTCGGTCGGCCTCGTCCCGGGTGTAGCCCCGCCGGTCCGCATCCAGCGCCGAGGGCTGCTCGCCCGTGGCCGTTTCGAACCTCGCGAGCAGGAAGCTGCGGGCCAGCGCGATCGCCCGGGCGCGGTCCTTTTCCCCGAGGGTGTCGTGGTAGAAGCCGTCGAGGACATGGCGCTCCTTGCAGGACGATCCCAGCCGCTCGAAAAAGCGGTGCTGCGGGTCCTGCCGCACGACCCAGTCGGCTCCGGAGATCAGGAGCTGGACAGGCGCCGTGATCGCCCGCGCATCCGCCACCACCCGCTCCGACGCCGCGTAGAGGCCGAGCAGCACGTTGACGGAAATGGCGCGCGTGATCAGCGGGTCGGCCCGGAAGGAGGCAGCGCGCTCCTCGTCATGCGTGAGAAGACCCGGCTTCACGTAGGAATTGACCGTGAAGTCTCCGAGGAGCGTGTGGAGCAAGGCGAGGCCCGGCCGGGCGAAGGGCACGTAGAGGCGCACGCTGAAGGCGGGGGAGGCAAGAACCAGCGCGCGGATGTCGGGCGCGTAGTCGTGCGCCCAGGCGGCAGCAAGCGCCGCGCCGACGCTCTGGGCCACCACGGCGATGTCGCGGCGCGCGAAGCCGTGCCGCGCCGCGACATGTGCGACGAACTCGTCGAGATCGCGCACGGAGCGGCCGAAACTCGGCGAATGGCCGCGCCGCCCCGGCGACTGGCCGTGTCCGCGCGCGTCCCAGGCGAAGATGTCGAAGCCCGGAAGGTCCAGCTCGTCGGCCAGGTGGGCGACGCGGCCGGAATGCTCGTGACCACGATGCAGGAGGATGATCGCTCCGTTCCGGTCATCCGCCGGCCAGTGGCGATAGAACAGCTCCACGCCGTCCGACAGGACGAACCGCTCCTCCCGGACGGGTCTTCGCCCGGCTGGCGACCCGGGCTCGGCGGCGTCAGGCGCGACGTCGGTCCCGGTGCCCGCGACGGCGAAGGACGCGGGGAGGGGGGCTGGCTTGGCCGCCGCGATCCCGGCGCGCATCCGACGGGCGATGGTCAGGACCAGGAGCGCGCAGGCGATCGGAACGAGCCAGCCGAGAACCGGGGGCAGCGGGCCCAGCAGGGCGACGAGCACCGCCAACCCTCCGAAGAGAAGGGCTCGGTCGCTCTTCCCGAGCGGACCCTGGTACTGGCGAGGCGCGCCGACCATCGGGCCCAATGCGCCGGAATACTCGCTCAGCGTGGAAAGGATCACGAGCAGACCGATCCCGAAAGGCCCGAAGGGCGGGACCAGGGCGAAAGGCGCATAGAGAGCGGCGTCGGAGACGACGTCCGCCAGTTCGTTCAGGTAGGCTCCGAGCGGGCTCGCCTGCCCGTGCTCGCGCGCCAGCATCCCGTCCGTCGCGTTGAGCGCCATGCGGACGACGAGCCAGGCGGGCAGGAGCAGGAACGCCGCGTAGGCGCCCCGCGCCGCGGCCCAGGCCACGACCACGCCCACCCCCAGCGACCCGGCGGCCGCCAGCAGGGTGACGGCGTTCGCGGTCACGCCCGACGCCGCAAGTGCCCGGACGCCCGGGCGCAGCATCGACTGAAACCGCGGCTTCAGGTCATAGAGCGTCATCCGCCTTCCTCCCGCGATCACGCTAGCGGGAGAAGGCCAGGGTTCCCGTGCCTATTCGCACAAGCCGTTGGGCGACCTGACGTGTCGGCTCCCCGGGGAGCTTCGACAGCGCGCGCCGGCGCATCGCGAGATCCCTCAGACGCCTGGATCTGCGCGACCGGCGCCGGGAGACCGCCCGCAGATTCCGGACTCGCGCAATGGCTGCAGGAGAGCGATGCTCCCCCGTGCGCCCAAAAGGCGAGCACCAGACGGGAGGACGGCATGACCGCGTTCAATGCTGTACGCTTTCGCGTGAAGCCCGGAATGGAAGACGAGTTCCTCGATGCGCACCGAAAGGTGAGCGAGGCCTGGCCCGGCCTGCGCCATGTCAACATGATCAAGACGGGCGAAAGGGCCTATTGCATCATCGCCGAGTGGGACGACATGAACGCCCTGGCCAATGCCCGGCCGCACATGATCGCCACGCTCGACAGCTTCCGTCATACCCTCGAGGATCTCGGGGGCGGACTTGGGCTGACGGACCCCGTGGCGGGGCCGGTCGTGCTTGAACTGAAGTAGGCGGAGGGCCCGCCAGTCCCCTGGCGGGCCTCATTCCTGGCCGGGGTGCTGCAATCGATCCCTCTTCGACTGCCGGACTCTCGTCGGACGAGCCTGCGCGCAGCAGCCGCAACATGGTGCATGACGATGCCGCCGCTGGCCGGCCGAGCCTCCGAGGACTCAGATGTCGTGGCCGTCCATCAACACGCTCGGCTTGGCGAACCGGGCGAGAGCGTCGCGGTCGATGGTGACGTCGTTCCCGGTCATCGAGACCCCGTGGTCGCGCAGCGTCGCGAAGGCCCGGGAGAGATGCTCGCTGGCCATGCCCAGCCTCGCTGCGAGCAGCGCCTTGCCGATCTCCAGCCTGAAGCTCGCGGAACCCGCGACCTCGCTCTCGACAAGCAGCCAGTTCGCCAGCCGCTCAGTCGCGCTGCGCATGCGCTGGTTCTTGAGTTCGCGCAGGATGTCGCGGTAGCGGATCGCAAGCTCCAGGCCGACGGCCGAGGCCACCGCGGCGTCCGCGGCGATCGCGTCGCGGACTTCGCCGGCGGGCAACCGCAGGAGCCGCGAACGGCGGACGACCCGCACCGACGTCAACTGAACCTGGCCCGTCCAGACCGCGGCGACGATGAAGGCCCCCGGCGGACGGATGAACGACAACGTGGCGTCGACCCCGCCATGCGCCGCGTAGGCCTCCACCAGGCCGTTCAGAAGGACGAAGAGGAAGCGTGGCTCCTCCCCCTCCTTCAGTAGAACCTCGCCTGGATCGACGTCGAAAATCTCCGCGCGAAGGGTCATTCGGTCGAACATCGCGTCCGACACCCCGCGGAAGATCGGGAAGCCACGGATCAGGTGCCGGTCGCTCGTGCGCATCGTGGTCCAGGAGGGTGCCGAAATCGCGTCGTCCGGATTACAGGCGCGATCCCGCCTTGGGCAAGGTCGCAGGGCGCGGACGGAGGTGCGTCCCGGCAAGGCCAGGGCAGAAAAGCTTGATGATCATCGTCCATTGGCAATTCTTAATGATCTAGATCAACGCAAAGGCGACAAAGAGCGGCTTTCATCAAGACATGGATGCTGCCTTTTCCCGCCGCGCTGTCCTGCGCGCCCTCGTTGCCCACCGATCCGAAGCCGACAGGCCGACGCGGCTGCTGGCGCAGATCGGCCCCACGTGCGTCGAGCGGCACCGGGTCGCCTGCCGCAGTTGCGCGGACATGTGCGACACCCGCGCCATCCGCTTCCGCCCGATCGCCGGCGGCGGTGCGCTTCCCACCGTGTCCGGCGACCTGTGCACCGGCTGCGGAACCTGCGCGGGCAGTTGCCCGGTAGGCGCGGTCACGCTGGTCGATGCGGATCGGGCGACGCTCGCGCGCAGCCTGACGGGCAGCATGGGGCAGCCATGACCAGGGCGTTCAATGTCTGCGGCCTCGTGGTTCACGTCGTGCCGGGCTCTTCCACGTGTTTCTCCGAGCGGCTGAAGGCCCTGCCCGGCGTCGACGTCCACGCGGTCGACGGCGACCGCCTCGTGGTCACGGCCATGGATACGCCGGAGGCCGAGGCGCTGCAGCAGATGACGGCGATCAACCGCCTGCCCGGGGTGGTCTCGACATCCCTCGTCTATCACCAAACCGACGAGGCGGCTGCGCGCTGTGGCTGCGCCTCCGGATCGGCCTGCTGCGGCGACCCCGCCTCCCGCGATCCCGCCTCCCGCGACTCCTGCGCCCGCCCCTGACCGGAGCCTGTCCATGTCCGACCAGACCCTTCTCGACGCCTCGCGCCGCGACGCGCTGAAGCTCGTCGCAGCCGCGGCCGCGGCCTCCAGCATCGGCGTCACGCTCTCGGGCGAGGCCACCGCTCAGGCGGGGCGCACGGACGGCATCCGCTGGGACAAGGGGGTCTGCCGCTTTTGCGGCACAGGGTGCGGCGTGATCGTCGGCACCAAGAACGGCCGCGTGGTGGCCACGCAAGGTGACCCCGACGCGCCCGTCAATCGCGGGCTCAACTGCATCAAGGGCTATTTCCTCTCCAAGATCATGTATGGCGAGGATCGGCTGACCCAGCCCCTGCTGCGCAAGAAGAACGGCAAGTACGACAAGAACGGCGAGTTCACGCCGGTGTCGTGGGAGGAGGCCTTCTCCACCATGGCGGAGAAGTGGAAGGCCGCGCTGAAGGCCGGCGGTCCCACGACGGTTGGCATGTTCGGCTCTGGCCAGTGGACGATCTGGGAAGGCTACGCCGCATCGAAGCTCTACAAGGCCGGCTTCCGCTCCAACAACCTCGACCCCAATGCCCGCCATTGCATGGCCTCGGCGGTCACCGGCTTCATGCGCAGCTTCGGCATCGACGAGCCGATGGGCTGCTACGACGACGTCGAGCACGCCGACGCCTTCGTCCTGTGGGGCTCGAACATGGCGGAGATGCACCCGATCCTGTGGTCGCGCATCACCGATCGCCGCCTCACTCACCCCGGCTGCGAGGTGCACGTCCTCTCCACCTACGAGCATCGCTCCTTCGAGCTTGCCGACAACCCGCTGGTCTTCACTCCCCAGAGCGACCTCGCGATCCTCAACTACATCCAGAACTTCATCGTGAATTCCGGCGCCATGAACAAGGAGTTCGTGGACGCCCACGTGGAGTTCGCGCACACCGTGGAGGACATCGGCTACGGGCTGCGGCCGGCGAACCCGCTGGAGGCCAGGGCGGTCAACGCCTCGCACAAGGCCGGCAAGGACGGAGCGCAGGACCCCGCGGGCTTCAAGGACAAGATCGGCTTCGAGGCCTACCGCAAGCTGCTCGAGCCCTACACGCTCGACTACGCCCACCAGGTCTCGGGCGTCCCGAAGGAGAACCTGGAGCGCCTCGCGAAGCTCTATGCCGATCCGCGCAAGAAAGTCGTCTCCTACTGGACGATGGGCTTCAACCAGCACACGCGCGGCACGTGGGTCAACAACATGATCTACAACGTGCATCTGCTGGTGGGGAAGATCTCCGAGCCCGGCAACGGGCCGTTCTCGCTCACGGGCCAACCGTCGGCCTGCGGCACGGCGCGCGAGGTCGGCACCTTCGCTCACCGCCTGCCGGCCGACCTGGTGGTGACCAACCCGAAGCATCGCGAGACGGCGGAGACGATCTGGCAGGTCCCGCCCGGCACCATCCCGGCCGCGGTCGGCTATCACGCCGTGTTGCAGAACCGGATGCTGAAGGACGGCAAGCTCAACGCCTACTGGGTCCAGTGCACCAACAACATGCAGACGGCCGCCAACATGAACGAGGAGGGCTATCCGGGCTATCGCAACCCCGCGGCCTTCGTCGTGGTGTCGGATCCCTACCCGACCGTGACGGCCATGGCGGCGGACCTGATCCTGCCCACGGCCATGTGGATGGAGAAGGAGGGCGCCTACGGCAACGCCGAGCGGCGTACGCAGTTCTGGCGGCAGCAGGTGAAGGCGCCCGGCGAGGCGCGCTCCGACCTCTGGCAGACCATGGAATTCGCCAAGTATTTCAAGGTCGAGGAGGTCTGGCCGGAGGAGTTGATCGCGCAAAAGCCGGAGGTGAGGGGCAAGACCCTGTTCGACGTGCTCTACGCCAATGGCGAGGCGAACCGCTTTCCCGTCACGGAATGCCAGAAGGGCTTCGACAATTCCGAGAGCGCCCATTTCGGCTTCTACGTGCAGAAGGGGCTCTTCGAGGAATATGCCAAGTTCGGTCGTGGGCACGGGCACGACCTTGCGGATTTCGAGGCCTACCACCAGGCGCGCGGCCTGCGCTGGCCGGTGGTCGGCGGCAAGGAGACTCTCTGGCGCTTCCGCGAAGGCTACGACCCCTACGTGAAGCCGGGCGAGGGCGTGTCCTTCTACGGCAAGCCCGACAACAAGGCCCGCGTCATCTTCTGCCCGGTCGAGCCGGCGGCGGAGTCGCCGGACAAGGAGTTCGACCTGTGGCTGTGCACCGGCCGCGTGCTCGAGCACTGGCATTCGGGCTCGATGACGCGGCGCGTGCCCGAGCTGCACCGCGCCGTTCCCGCCGCCGTCCTGTTCATGCATCCCGAGGACGCCGCCGAGCGCAACCTCCATCGCGGGCAGGCGGTGAAGGTTCAGACCCGCCGGGGCGAGGTGATCAGCCGCGTCGAGACGAAGGGGCGCAACAAGCCGCCGCGCGGCCTCGTCTTCTTCCCCTTCTTCGACGAGAGCCAACTCGTCAACAAGCTCACCCTCGACGCGACCTGCCCGATCTCGAAGGAGACCGACTTCAAGAAATGCGCGTGCCGCGTCGTCACGGCCTGACCGTCGCTGCCGCCCGCCCCTTCGCCTTGCCGGACGCCCTCGAAAGGAGCGCCCCATGACAGTCCGATCGATCCCGGCCCTCGCGGCCGCCAGCCTGGTGCTCCTCGTTCTCGTGGCCCCGCCGGGAGGCGCGCAGGACAAGCCCGTCAAGGCCCTGCGCGACATGCCCCTCACGGACGAGGCCGCCCCGCCCGACATCACCAAGCAATCGGTGCCCGCGGGCGGCTTCGAGCGCGCCTATCGCCAGCAGCCGCCGCTCATCCCCCACAAGGTGGACGGCTACCAGATCTCGGTCGAGAACAATGCCTGCATGACCTGCCACGACTGGCCGGGCAACACCAAGGTCGGTGCGCCCAAGATCTCAGAGACGCACTACGTCGACCGGCAAGGCGTGCGGCTCGATAAGGTCGCGGGGACCCGTTACTTCTGCCAGCAATGCCACGTGCCGCAGGCCGACACGAAGCCGCTCGTCAACAATCTCTTCCAGAACGCGACGCAGGCGAAGTGACGGGGGCCGACATGAAGGACAAGGAGCAGGCTCCCGCCGGGCGGGTGAGGCGCATCCTGCGGTGGTTCTTCTCGCCGGCCAAGACCGTCGCCTGGGGGATCATCGCGGTGGTGGGATTCGCCGCCGGCGTCATCTTCTGGGGCGGCTTCAACTGGGGGATGGAGGCCACGAACACCGAGCAGTTCTGCACCTCATGCCACGAGATGAAGGAGAACGTGTTCGTCGAGTACCGCAACACGGTCCACTACTCGAACCGCACCGGCGTGCGGGCGAGTTGTCCCGATTGCCACGTGCCCAAGGAATGGGGGCACAAGATGGTGCGCAAGATCCAGGCCTCCAACGAATTGCTGCACAAGGCGCTCGGCACGATCGACACGCCGGACAAGTTCAACGCCCACCGCATCGACCTCGCGCGGTCGGTGTGGCGCGCCATGAAGACCACGGACTCGCGGGAATGCCGCAACTGCCACAAGTTCGACTTCATGGACTACGCCTCGCAGGAGCCCCGCGCCTCGAAGATCCACCAGACGGCCCTGACCCAGGGCAAGACCTGCATCGACTGCCACCAGGGCATCGCCCACAAGCTTCCGCCCAAGGCGCGGGAGAGCTATGAGGAGATGCTCGCCTCCATCGACCAGGTCGGGCCCGTGCAGCGCCTCATCGACTTCCTGCAGAACGCCGACGTCGACAAGGCGAAGGCCGCTCAGTGACGGCCCGACTCGCCGGTCTGGTCCATTTCCGGGTGAACTCTCCGACCTCCAGTCCGCGCACCAGCGCCATCTCCCTCTCAAGGTCGGCATAGCCGGCGAGGACGCGCGCTGCCAAGCGCAGCGCGATCTGCCCGAATTCCGTGGGACGCATGGCCGAGCGCTCGAAGAGGGCTGCGCCGGGCTGGGCTTCCGGCAGGTCCAAGATGCGCGGTACCGCCGGTCGGGAGATGCCATGCGCGGCTGCTCCCCGAGATGCTCGGCAAGGAGGAGATCAGCATCCCCCTGCCGACGGGCAACCGACGCTCGGGGAAGGCTCCCGGTCACGGCCGGGAGTTTTCCACATCCGGCGATGAGCATGGGGCAACCTGGGCATGCGGCCCAGGGTGCCCTGTCCGTCACGGGTCCAGCCGGCGGCGCAGGCCGACGTCCCGGCTGTGCGCCTTCAGGACCATGTCCCGATAGGAGGGCTCGAGTTCGCGGGCTGCCGCGTCCGCGGCGTGGCGCTGGTCCGCGAGGCTCGCGTGGAAGTTGCGGATCTCCGCCCGCAAGGCCTTCTCGTCCAGGGTCAGGATGCGTCCGTCCCGGACGACCCAGCGTCCGTCGATCATGACGTCGCGCACCGACGACCCGCTCTCGCAGTAGACGAGCTGGCGGACGATGTCGTTCAGCGGGGTGAACGCCATCGTGTCGAGGTCGACCAGCACGATGTCGGCCTTGGCGCCGGGCTCGAGCGTGCCGATCTGTCCCTCCCAGCCCAGCGCCCGAGCGCCACCGGCCCACATGACGTCGAGGATCTCGGCCGCGGACGGCCAGGTTCGCCAGTCCGGGTCCGCGAGGGTGTGCACGAGGCCCGTCGCCTTCAGCGCCGACCAGAGATTGCCGCTATCGTCGGCGATGAGCTCGTCCGTGCCGAGGCAGACGTGGATCCCCGCGTTCCGCCAGGCCCGGAACGGGGCGATGCCGCTCCCGAGCCTGAGGTTGCAGACGGGATTATGGGCGAGCGTGGCCTGCGAGCGGGCGACCAGCTCCATATCCGCGTCGTCGATCCAGATTCCGTGGATCATGACGGTATGGCGACCCAGCGCGCCCTCGTCGGAGGCATAGCGCACGAGCGAGCGCCCATATTTCTCGTCGCCGAGGACCCGCTGCACCTTGGTTTCAAGGATGTGGATGTTGAAGGGCAGGCGCCGGGCCTCCGACAATTCGGCGAGGGCGTGCAGGTAGGGCACGGTGACGCGCTGCGGGGCGGAGCAGGACAGGGCGGCCCCGATGCGCCCGTTCTCGGCGCCGTCCCAGCGCCGGACGAGGTGCGCATAGAGGCCAAGCAGTTCCTCTGCGCTCTGGCGTGGAGCCTCGTCCATGCGGGCCCGCAGCGCCGGCGGCAGCATCTGCGCCAGGAACGGGTATTTCTCGTATTCGACGACGTTGGGTTGGTCGATGGCGACGCGGGCCCGCATGCCGATGTCCGCGTAGGCGGAGCAGATGGCGTCGACGCCTTCGACCGAGGCGGTGGGCACATGGAAGGCGTCGTCCATGATGCTGGTGACGCCGAGCTTCACCATCTCGACGGCGCCGGTCAGCGTGCGCAGATACCCCAGTCGCGTCTGGTCTATGGCGCCCGCCAGCGGCGGCACCTCGTAGAGCATGAAGACCTCCAGGGGCAGACTGTCCAGCGTGCCCTTCTGGAAATTGGCGGAGGAATGGAAGTGGGCGTTGATGAGCCCCGGCATGGCCAGCATGCCGGAGGCGTCGCGGACGGTCTCGCCGGGGCGCGGCGGCAGGGCTGGCCCGATCTCCGCGATCCGATTCTCCTCCACGCGGATGTCGAGTCGCTCCATGGCGAAGGACCGGCCGGACCGGCGAAGGATATCGGCGCCCACGATCAGTTCGCTCAACAGACCCTCCTCGCTCGCCCGGCGGTGCTGTCCCGGCCGCCGCATCCTGGTCTCGCCCGACCTAGCAAGTCGCAGGCCGCTCGGGACCGTCAGCCGCCGCTGCGCGGCCGGCCGCGGCCGGCGCGGGCCTTCCCCTTCGCCCCGAAGACGTCGGACAGATCGGGCGGGGCCGGGGGCGTGTCGTCGAGGTCGAGCCTCGCCTCGACGTTCGCCAGATGCTCGGCCATCAGCCTCGACGCGGCCTCGGCGTCCCGCCGCCCCAGCGCCTCGACGATGCCCAGGTGTTCATGGCCGGAGCAACTCGGGCTGCCCGGCTTCTCGTAGGTCTGGATGACCAGCGATTCCCGCGTGATCAGCTCGTCGAGGAACTTGGCCAGCATCGCGTTCCGGGCGAGGCCCGCGAGCACGAGGTGAAACTCGCCGGACAGCCGCACCATCTCCGCGTGGTCGCGCGCCTTGTCGGCCGCGAGCTCGCGGTTGACGTGGGCCGCCAGCAGCCGCCGGTCGGCAGGGGTGAAGCGCGGAGCGACGAGGCCGATGATGGCGGCCTCCACGCCGCGCCGCGCGGCGAAGAGCTCGCGGGCCTCGCGCACGGTAGGGCGAGCCACAGAGGCGCCCTTGTTGGGCTCGATCGTCACCAGGCCGTCATGGGCCAGCCGGGCGAAGACCTTGCGCATCCTGTCGCGGCTGACCCCGAAGATCGTCCGCATCTCGTCTTCGCGCAGGCGTGTTCCAGGCGGCAGCTTCTGGTCGCCGATCGCCTTGCGGACCTCGCCGTAGATGGCGTCTTCCGGGGCGCCGGACTCGGGGTCGGGTGGGATCGAGGGCATGCGGCATCCTAGCCTCGCTCTCTGCTGACGACAACGGGCTCGATTGGCGACAGTGCTTTCTCACCGGATGCCATTCTGGCGATGAAAATCCAGCCAATCGCATGCCTTCGTCGCTGCAAGAGTGGGCACATGATCCGAAAAATCGTTATTTATCAGACAATGTCCGTGCCCAATCAAAGTCATCTATCATCTACAATATAGGCTTGGATTGTCGACAATATGAACTCATATTGCAGGCATGAACCGACCCATCAGGCTCCTCGCCCTCAACCCGAACACCTCCTCGGAGGTGACGGACCGCTTCGTGGCCGAAGCGCGCCGCGCCGCCGCCGGGCGGGCCGAGATCTCGGGCGTGACGGGCCGCTTCGGGGCGCGGATCGTGGTGCGACGGGCCGAGAACGCAATCGCCGGCCACGCGGCCCTCGACCTCCTCGCGTGCCATGCCGGGGGCTTCGACGCCGTCATCCTGGCGATCTCCTTCGACACGGCGCTCGCGGCCCTGCGGGAGGTCTCGCCCGTCCCCGTCGTCGGCATCACCGCTGCCGCGGTGGCCGCCGCGGCGACCGCGGGGGGCGTGGGGCTTCTCACCTTCGGCGAGGCGAGCCGTCCGCTCTACGAGGACCTCGTGGCGAGCGGGGCGCTCGGCGACGTCGTGCGCGCCACAGCGTCGGTCCCCGTGGCCGACGCCGACGGCTATCTCGCCCAGGGCGCCCTCGACGACAAGGCCCTGGCGGCGATCGAGGGGCTGGCCGGCCAGGCGGGCGTCGGGGCCGTGGCGCTGTGCGGCGCCGCGATCGTCGGCATGGCCCGCCGGCTCGCCGGCCGTTCGCCCCTGCCTCTGTTCGACGGCGCGGGACCGTCGGTGGAGGCCGCCCTGGCGCTCGCCCGGCGAGGCCCCGCGCCGGCCGCGCCTGTCCCGCGCTTCTCCGCCTGCGTCGGGCTCTCTCCCGAACTCGCCTTCCTGCTCGGCGGCCCTCCGCCGGCCGCATCCACCCCTTCCTTCCCCACCTGACCTCGAGGAGTGTCACATGGCCGATATTCGACGGGCTCTCGTTCCCGCGTCCCTCCGGATGGCTGCGGCCGCGGTCGCGGCGCTCTGGGCGGTCTGCGCCGCTCACGCGGACACGCTCGCCGACGTCAAGGCGAGGGGAAAGCTGGTCGTCGGCGTGGAGGCCGGCGGCACCGGCGCAATCATCTCGCAGGAGCCGGACGGCAAGATCGTCGGCCTCGACGCCGAGCTTAACGCCTATGTCGCCAAGGCCCTGGGCGTCCAACTGGAAATGGTGCCCACCGCCTGGCCCGGCATCATCCCGGCCCTGCTGTCGAGCCGGTTCGACATGATCCTCAGCGGCATGACGGCCACCAAGACCCGTGCCGAGAAGGTCGACTTCTCCATCCCCTACGGCGACGCGTCGCTGGTCGCCGCCGCGCTGGCCGGGAACGCCGCCGTCTCCTCCACGGCGGATCTGCCCGGCAAGGCCGTCGGGGTTCTCCTGGGCACCAACACGCACGAGTTCCTGAAGAAATACAGCGCCGCTTTGGTGGCCGCGGGCAAGCCGGGCATCACCATCAAGACCTATGACGACATTCCCGCCATGGTGCTCGACATGGGCAACGCCAATATCGACGCCCTGATGCTGCCGCGCCCCATCATCGGCGGCTACGCCGCCAAGAAGCCGGGCCAGTTCAAGATCATCGACGGCCTGGGCGACCGCTCCTTCTTCGCGGTAGCCGTGCGCAAGGACGACCCCGCGCTGCTCGACGCCGTCAACAAGGCGCTCGAGGCGGCCAAGGCCGACGGCACGCTCGCAGCGCTGCAGACCAAGTGGCTGGGCGCGCCCACGGGGCCGCTCCCGGCCACCTGGTCCGGCCAGTGACGGGCCCGGCGATGATCTCCGTCAGGGGACTGACCAAGACGTTCGGCAGCCACGAGGTTCTCAAGGGCGTCGATCTCGAGATCGGCCGCCAGGAGACTGTCGCCATCATCGGCCCCAGCGGGTCGGGCAAGAGCACGGTGCTGCGCTGCCTCAACTTCCTGGAGGCGCCGACCGCTGGCGACATCCGCATCGACGGGATGCTGGTGGGCTACCGCGACAAGCCCGGCCGGCGGCAGCGCCTGCCGGAGGCCGAGCTCAACCGGCAGCGCGCTGAGATCGGGATGGTGTTCCAGCAGTTCAACCTGTGGCCGCACAGGACCGTGCTGGAGAACATCGTCGAGGCTCCCATCCTGGTGCGCGGGATCGGCCGGGATCAGGCCGTGGCGACGGCCCGCGCCCTGCTCGAGCGGGTCGGCCTGCTCGGCAAGCAGGACGCCTATCCCTCCACGCTGTCGGGCGGGCAACAGCAGCGCGTCGCGATCGCACGCTCGCTCGCCATGCAGCCGAAGGTCATGCTCCTCGACGAGGTGACGTCTGCGCTCGACCCCGAGACCGTCCGCGACGTGCTCGACGTCATCAAGGACCTCTCGCACGACGGCATGACGATGCTCCTCGTCACGCACGAGATGGCCTTCGCCCGCGAGGTCGCCCACCGCATCGTCTTCATGGACGAGGGCCGGGTGCTGGAGCAGGCGCCCCCGAAGCAATTCTTCGCCGCCCCCCAGCATCCGCGGGCGCGCGCCTTCCTCGACAAGGTCCTCTGAGAGCACGCGCCATGGGCAGCTTCGACACGAACGTCATCATGGAATGGGCGCCGCTGCTGCTGCAGGGCCTGCTCGTCACCATCCTGTTCACGGTCGGCTCGCTCGCGGCCGGTCTGGTCATCGGCCTCCTCGTGGCGGTGCTCGGGCTCTCGCGCTACAGCCTCCTGCGCGCCGCCTCCCGTATCTATGTCGACGCGATCCGCGGCACCCCGCTGCTCCTGCAGCTCTTCATCCTCTACTACGGGCTGCCGGGCGCCGGCCTGAAGCTGAGCGCGCCCGTCGCGGGGATCCTCGGCCTCGCCATCAATGCCGGCGCCTACCTCGCGGAGATCTTCCGCGCGGGGATCGAGGCGGTTCCGCGCCAGCATGTCCAGGCGGCCCGCTCGCTGGGCATGAGCTCGCGCCAGACGCTCCTGCGGATCGAGCTCCCGCAGGCGGTCGGGCTCGTGCTGCCGCCCATGGCGAACGAGGTGATCAGCCTCGTGAAGTCGACCTCGCTGATCTCGACCATCTCCATCGGGGAGCTCCTGCGCTCCGGCCAGATCGCCGTGTCGATCACCTTCGCGCCGCTGGAGATCTATCTGGTCGTCGCCGTGCTCTACCTCGCCTTGAACGTGCTCCTCAGCAGCCTCGTGCGCTATCTTGAGGCGCGCGCCGGATCCGGAATGCGCTCGGAGGCCCGGCGCTCCCTGCAGGATGTCGGCGTCTGACCGTCTCACCTTCGACCCGCAGGACCGGCATGGATCGCGCAATGCTTGCACCTTATTCCCCGCTGCCCCGCCGTCCGGCCTCCCGCTGGCCCGGCGGCAGGGGCCTGGCGGTCTATGTGGCCGTGGGGATCGAGGAGTACCGGCCGGACGACGGCCTGACCGAGGACATTTTGCCCGGCGCCCCAAAGCCCGACCGGGTGAACCGCGCCTGGCGGGACTATGGCAACCGGGTCGGCGGGTTCCGGCTCGTCGATCGCCTGCAAGGCCTCGGCATCGCCCCGACCATCCTGCTCAACACCGACGTCTACGACACGGCCCGCGCCCTCGTGGAGCATGCGCGATCCGCAGGGGCCGAGATGGTGGGCCATGGCCGCAGCAATTCCGACACGCTCGCCGGCCTCACCCCCGAGGACGAGAAGGCCTATCTTCGCTCGGTCGCCGACCGGATCGCGACCATGGAGGGCTCGGCGCCTCTGGGCTGGTCGAGCCCCTGGCTCGCGCACACGCCGACGACGCTGACCTCGCTGGTGCAGACAGGCTACCGCTACGTGCTCGACCTGCGTCTCGACGATCAGCCCGCGTGGCTGCCCACGCAGGCCGGGCCGCTGCTGGCGATCCCCTATTCGGCCGAGATCAACGACAGCACGACCGCCATCGGCCGCCAGACGACGGCGCGCGACTTCGCCGACATGATCGTGGACGAGTTCGACGAGTTGCTGGCGGCGTCCCGCGAGCAGGCGCTCGTGATGAGCGTCGTCGTGCATTCCTTCGTGTCGGGCCAACCCTTCCGGCTGCGCGCGCTCACCCGTGCACTGGAGCATCTGGTCGCCCATGGCGACAGGGTCTGGTTCACTCAGCCCCGGCACATCGCCGCCGCGGTCGGACAGGATCCCTCTCTCTGCGCGTAGGGTCTTCTGGGAAAGGTCGAACCGGCTTTTCGTGAGAGCAGGCCCCGGGCGTCAGACCTCGGTGATGCGGCGCAGCCCGATGGCCCGCTCCAGCACCACCAGCAGCACGAGCACCAGCGCGATCAGGAGCGTCGAGATCGCGGCGATGGTGGGGTCGGGCTGCTCCTCGGCGAGGCTCAGCATCTGGATCGGAAGCGTCTTGGTCCAGGCATTGGTGAAGAAGATGGACACGGCGTAGTTGTCCATCGAGGCCAGGAACGCGAAGATCGCCGAGGTGATGAAGGCCGGCGCGAGGTTCGGCAGCAGCACGCGCAGGACGGCCTTGGCCGGCGAGCAGCCCAGGGTGCGGGCGGCGTCGATGAGCGTGAAGTCGAAGAGGGTGAGGGCGGAGTAGAGGGTCCGCACCGCATAGGGCATGGTCACGACCACGTGGGCCAGAGCAAGGCTGCCCCAGACGTCCTTGAGCCCGATCGCCCGGAAGCCCTGCAGCAGCGCGATGCCGATCACGAGGCCGGGCAGCATGAGGGGCGAGGTGAGGAAGGCGACGATGCCCTCCCGTCCGGGGAAGCGCGTGCGCGCCAGCGCGATCGCGGCGAGGCCCCCCAGGGCGAGGGACACCACTGTCGAGACGGCCGCGATCTCGACCGAGGTGAGCAGCGCCGGCAGCAGGTCACGGATGGTGACGAGGCGCTGGTACCAGCGCAACGACCAACTGGGCGGCGGCAAGGTGAAGATGGCGCTCGACCCGAACGAGGCCAGCACCGTCACGACGAGGGGCGTCATCAGGAAGACTGCGGTGGCGAGCGCCACGCACCAGACGAGCAGACCGGCCAGCCTCTCCGTCAGGGTCATCGCGAGTCCCCCGCGCCACGCACCGCGCGTGCGCTCAGGAGGACGATGCTGGTGGCGAGCACCAGGAGGATGGTCGCCGTCGTGGAGCCGAGCTGCTCGTTGCGCATCAGCAGGAAGGCCCGCGCCGTGAGGGTCGCCAAGGTCTGGAAGCGGTCCCCGATGAGCAGCGTGGGGATCACGTACATCGCCGCGGCGAGCGAAAAGACGATGGCCGTGCCCGAGATGATTCCGGGCATCGCCATCGGCAAAGCCAGCCTGACGAATCGATAGAGCGGCGGCGCGCCGAGCGTCGCGGCCGCGGCCTGCAGGTTTGGGTCGATCAGCTTCAGCACCGAGTAGATCGGCAGGATCATGAAGGGCAGGAAGACGTTGGCGGCCCCGATCACGAGGCCCTGCTCGGTGAAGAGCAGCAGTTGCGGGCTGTCCCAGACCCCCGTCGCGACGAGGATCGCCGCCACGATGCCGTCGCGCCGCAGGACGATCTGCCAGGCGAAGGCCTTCACGATGACCCCGACCGACAAGGGCAGGATGATCGCGATCAACAGGAGGGCCTGCGCGGTCCCGCGCGAGCGCGCCAGGGCGACGGCGGTGGGGTAGCCGAGAACGAGGCAGAGGAGCGAGGTGAACGCCGCCACGCGCAGCGTGTTGCCGATGACGCGCCAGTTGAAGGCATCGGCGAGGAAGCTCGTGTAGGAGGCGAGGCTCGGCCCGGACGGCCCCCTGAAGCTGCTCACGATCAGCACCAGGACGGGCAGCGCGAAGACCAGGGCCATGTAGGCCAGCGCAGGCGCGGCCAGCAGCAGCACCGGATCCAGCGTGCGCCGCCGCGTCATGCCGTCTCCGCGGGAAAGATCAGCGTGTCCGCGACGGGCCAGCTCAGGAGCGTCTCGTCGCCCACCGCGAGCCCGGCCGGCAGCCGGCTCGCCTCGGCCAGCAGGGACGTTCCGCCGCCGCCGGCCAGGTGCAGGTGCACCCTGGAGCCCTGGAAGACGATCTCCGACAACGTGGCCCTGATCGTGTTGACCTGGGGTCCGGCGGACCTCTCGCCCAGTTCGATCTTTTCGGGACGCACGGCCAGCAGAACGGGGGAGCCCGGCACGAATTTGCCGGGGGCGCGCACGATCCCGACGGGAGTCTCGACGGACAGCGCTCCGGCCTCGCTGTCCCGCGCTGTTCCTGGCAGCCGGGTCGAATGGCCCACGAAGCCGAGCGCAAAGGGCGTGCGCGGCCGGTGATAGATCTCGCCGGGCTCGTCGAACTGCTCGATGGCGCCCTTGTTCATGACCGCGATCCGGTCCGACATCACGAGGGCCTCCTCCTGGTCGTGCGTGACCAGGATGGTGGTGATGCCGATCTCGCGGAGGATGTGCTTGAGCTCGATCTGCATCGTCTCGCGCAGCTTGCGGTCGAGCGCCGAGAAGGGCTCATCGAGCAGGAGCAGCTTCGGCGCAACGGCGAGCGCACGGGCCACCGCGACCCGCTGCTGCTGTCCCCCCGAAAGTCCCTTCACGGGCCGCGTGGCCATGGGCGCGAGGTGGACGAGATCGAGGAAGCGGGCGACCGTCGGCGCGATGGTGGCGGAAGGGCGTCCCTGCGCGCGCAGCCCGAAGGCGACGTTGTCGCTGACGGACAGATGCGGAAACAGCGCATAGCTCTGGAACACCACGCCGACGCCGCGCTTGTGCGTGGGAGTGCGCGTGATGTCCGTGCCGTCGAGCAGCACCTGCCCCGCCTCGGCCGCGAGGAGCCCGGCGACGATGCGCAGGAGCGTCGTCTTCCCGCAGCCGGAGGGGCCAAGCAGCGAGACGAATTCGCCCTTCCGCACGGCCAGGTCGACGCCGTCGAGCACGGTGTGTCCGGCGAACGCCTTGCTGGCGCCCTTCACCTCGAGGAGCATCGTGTCGCCCGGCATCGCCCGCTCCCGGCCGACCGGCGTCAGAGCGAGAGTTCGCGGTCCCAGCGCGCGACCCAGGACGCCCGGTTCTTCGACACGTTGGCCCAGTCCACCGGGTGGATCGTGAGGCCCGACAGGCCCTCCGGCGGGGCGACGGTCGCGTTGGTCGGCAGGGCGAAGGTCGCCTGCGTGACCTTCTGCTGGATCTCCGGGCTCAGCAGCATGTCGATGTAAGCGGCGGCGAGCTCGGGCTGCGGGCCGCCCTTCACGAGGGCGATGCCGGACGGCATCGAGAAGGTGCCCTCCTTGGGCGCGGCGAGCTCGATCGGAGCGCCCTTCGCCTTGCGCGCCAGCGCGATCGACGAGATGGCGCCCATCACCATGTAGGCTTCGCCCTGCTCAAGAAGATTATAGGCCTGCCCTTCCTGCGTGTAGGACATCAGGACGTTCGGCTTTAGCTCGGCCATCTTCGCGAAGGCCGCGTCGATATCGAGCTGCGCCTCGGCCATCGGCTTGCCGGTCTTGAGGTAGGCGGCCGTGAAGAGGTTCAGGACTCCCTCGGTGTTCTGCAGCGAGGGAAGGATGATGCGGCCCTTGTACTTGGGGTCGAAAACCTCGGTCCAGCTGGTGGGCGGCGTCGGCATCTTCTCCTTGTTGTAGGCGATGCCCACCCAGGGCTGCAGGTAGTTCACCCACATGCCGTCCATGTGGTTCACGCCCGGCTTCAGCGAGGCGGAGTTCGGCACCCGGGCGGCGGTGATGGGATCGAGCAGGCCCTCGGAGACCGCGATGATCATCACGGGGTCGTCCATCTGCACGACGGACAGGTACTGGCTGCCCTTGTTTTTCTGCATCTTTTCCAGGTTCACGAGAGAGCGCGTGCCCTCGAAGATCACCTTCACGCCGTACTTCTTCTCGAAGGCCGGGATCATGATCTCCTCGGACCACGTCTTCTGGCTCGACGCCGCGCCGACCACCAGCTCCTTCGTCTGTGCCCGGAGCACGGCGGGGGCGGCCAGCCCTGCTGAGAGCGCCGCAGTGCCCGCTAGGAAGCGGCGGCGGTCGAGGCGCAGGCTGGGGGTATCGGACATGGCGGTCTCCGGGACGGTGGCGTGACAGGCGTCGTGCAAGGCTCCGACGAAGCGCCGGCAGTGATGGAGCCGGCGCTGCAACCGCTGTGCCACGCGCGCGCCCGGCAGACCCGCGGCGCGGCCCCCGCCACAGCGGACGCCATGCGCATTCCGTCAGCCGCCTGCCTCTGGAATGTACAGGTGTCGCCTGCACAATCGCCTTGAACGGGACCCTGCGGGCCGGCAGGTTTCGACGATGGGTCTGCCTCCAGAACACGAGATCGCCGTCGGCACCATCACGCCTTCCGGCAACCGGACCGTCGAGAAGGTGATGCAACAGCTCTGTCGCGCGCTCGACGGGGTCGTTCCGGTCTTCACGAGAATTCCCGTCCACGGCGCGACCTCGCCCGAGGCCTCTCCCGACGGACCCTATGTCTGGCCCGTGATGCAGGAGGCGGCCACCCTGCTCTCGCATGCGGCTCCTGCAGCGCTGTGCTGGAACGGCTCGAAGGGCGGCGACTACGGCTTCGACGTGGACGAGGACCTGTGCCGGCGGATCACATCCTGGACCGGCCTGCCGGCCGTCACGTCGGCCCTGGCGACGCTCGAGCTTCTGAGCCGCCTCTCGCTCACGCAGATCGCGCTCGTCACGCCCTACGTGCCCGCAGTCCACGCGAGGGCGGCCGCGGGGTTCGCGCGGAAGGGCCTCGACGTGTGCGGCGAAGCCCATGCCGGCATCACGGACAACCTCGCCTATGGCGCACTGCCGGCCGGGCAGATCGCGGCGCTGGCCCGCTCGGCCATCGCGGGCTGCGACGCCCAGGCGGTGGTGTTCTTCTGCACGAATTTGCACGGCGCGCAGGTGGTCCCGCAACTCGAGGCGGAGACGGGCCTGCCCGTGATCGACTCCGCCGCGGCGGGCGGCTGGGCCCTGCTGCGCGCCGCGGGCATCGACACGCGGCCGCTTCTGCCCTTCGGCCGGATCTTCGGCCTCTAGCGCCTTTTCGACCTGACCGAACCATTCTCCCGCCGTCATCGCGAGCCGAAGGCGAAGCGATCAGCTCCCGGGCCCGGCCCCCGGATGGCTTCGTCGGCGTGCCCCCCGCCATGACGCGTCAGGCGGGCCGAAAGCGGCGCTAGCCTGCGCCGTCGCGCCCCGACCAAGGCGGCAGGCCGGTCATCTCGCGCCAGGCCGTCGCGATCTCGTCCCGCCGCGCGAACCATACGCCGTCGCGGGCCATCGCATGGTCCAGGAAGCGCTCGAGGCCGCCGATGCGGGCCGGGCGCCCGATGATGCGGAGGTGCAGTCCGATCGAAAGCATGCGCGGCACGCCGGCGCCTTCGGCATGCAGCCGGTCGAAGGCGTCGATGCAGTAGCGCGCGAAGTCATCCGCGAAGACGAATCCGCCCTGCCGCTGGAAGCGCATGTCGTTGGTGTCGAAGGCGTAGGGAAGGACGACGTGCGGCGAGCCCGAGACGTCCACGACATAGGGCGTGTCGTCGTCATAGGCGTTGGAATCGTAGAGGAAGCCGCCCTCCTCGACGAGCAGCCTGCGCGTGTTCACCGAGGTGGCGGAGCGGGTGTGCCAGCCGACCGGCCGGACGCCGCAGGCGGCGCGGATCGCCGCGACGCTGCGGGCGATCACCTCGCGCTCCCTGGCCTCCTCCATCCCGGCATGCCGCTCCCACCGCCAGCCGTGGCAGGAGATCTCGTGCCCGAGCGCGACGGCTTCCTGCGCCAGCCAGGGCGAAGAGGCCACGGCGCGCCCGCAGCCGTTGAGCGTTGCCCGAACGGCCCTGGAGGCCAGCGCGTCGCGGATGCGGCCCCAGCCGACCCGCGTGCCATATTCGAAGTGGCTCTCCATGCAGAGGTCGGGGCTGCCGGCCACCTCCTCGACGACCTCGTAAACGGCTTCGTTGCGTTCGTCTCCGGCGCTGAGGGACAGTTCGGCCCCTTCCTCGATATTGACCACGACGGAGACGGCGAGCCGGGCGCCGTTCGGCCAGCGCAGGCGCGGGTCACGGAGACGGGGGTGAAAATCGCGCATCTCTGCTCCTCAAGCCTGCACGCTCCCCGGCTTCCCGCGGGGTACAAGAAGCGAGCCAGGACGGGACACGTGCGACGCAGCGGGTCGCCGGCCTCGGCCGCGGCTTCTTCAACGCCCAAGGCGCCTGGTCGTCAGCGGAAGCTGCTGGGGGGCGACGGCGGCGCCTCGTTGATCAGCGTGATCGTCACCCGACGGTTCGGCGCGAGGTAGGGATTGTCGGGGAAGACAGGCTCGGTGTCGGCGCGCCCCACCACGGAGGTGAAGCGGTCGTTGGGGAACCCTGCGCCCGCCAGGATCTCGTGCACGGCGATCGCCCGCCCCGCGGTGAGGCTCCAGGAATCGGCTGTCGACGCCGAGCCCGGGCGCGCGGCGGCCGTGTGGCCGGTGACAGACACGCGGTTGTTCAGCTTGCGCAGGGTGGGCGCCAGCGCCTCCACCACGCGACGGGTGCGCTCGTAGGGGAGGACCGAGCCCTCGGGGAACATGGAGCGGCCGTCCTGGTCGGTGAGGGACACGTTCACCCCATCCTTGGTCGCCTCGATCACGATGTTGCGCGACAGCTCGGCGAATTCGGGCATGCTCTGGAGCGCCTGCCGGATGCTGGCCGCGGCGCTTTGGTTGGCCTGTCCGCTGGAGGCCGGGCGGCTGGCCTCGCTCTCGCCGGTGCGGCCCGAACTGCCCTTCGGCGCGTCGCGGTCGTTGTTGCGGCCCGGAGTCCACGGCGTGTCGCGGGGATCCGAGGCCTTGCTGCCGGCCTTGTCGATGGTCTTGCCCATCAGGACTCCGCCGGAGCCACTGGTGGTGGGGCTGACATTCGGCGGCGAGAAATAGTTCGCCAGGCCGATCTTCTGCTCCTTCGTCGTCATGCTGATCAGCCACATCAGCAGAAAGAACGCCATCATCGCGGTCACGAAGTCCGCATAGGCGATCTTCCAGGCCCCGCCATGATGGGCATGGGCGGCCTTCTTGACCTTCTTGATGATGATCGGCTGGTTGGCCTTGGCCATCGAGGTTCTGCTGGCGATTGGGTCAGGCGGCGGCGGGCAGGGCGGCGGTCGCCTCTTCCACTTCGGTGAAGCTGGGGCGGACTTCGCTGAACAGGGCCTTGCGGGCGAATTCGACCGACATCACCGGCGTCTGGCCGCTGATATGGGCGAGAAGGCCCGTCTTGAGCGAGAGGTAGTACTTGGATTCCGCCTCGAACGTGCTCTTGAGCGAAGCCGCCATGGGCGCGAAGAAGCCGTAGGCGACGAAGACGCCGAAAAATGTGCCGACGAGCGCGCCGCCGATCAGGTGTCCCAGCACTTCCGGCGGCTCGGAGATCGCCCCCATCGTCTTGATCACGCCGAGCACGGCGGCGACGATGCCGAGCGCCGGCGTGCCGTCGGCGAGCGACTGCATGGCCGCGACGATGCGCTCCTGCTCCTGGTGGTGCGTCTCAAGTTCCTCGTCCATGAGGGCGTCGATCTCGTGGACATTGTCTGCGCCCATCGTCAACATGCGCATGTAATCGCAGACGAATTCGACCGCGTGATGGTTCGCGGCAAAAGTCGGGAAGGCGTTGAACAGCGTCGACTCGCTCGGGTTTTCGATGTGCGGCTCGATCGCGGTCATGCCCTTCTGCTTTGCGAGCTTGTACAAGGAGAACTGCATGGCCAGCAGTTCGACATAGCATTCCTGCTTGTACTTGGGCCCCTTTACGAGCGTGCCGAACATGGAGGGCACGGCCTTGAGCACCGGCCCGGGATTGCCGATGATGAAGGCGCCGATCGCCGCGCCGAGGATGATGACGAACTCGAACGGCTGAAAAAGAACCGCGAGGTGGCCACCCATGGCCGCGTAGCTGCCCAGGACGCAGCCAAAGACGATGATTGTGCCGACGATCAGCCGCATAGTTTGCCACCCTTGCGCCGCGGCAGGCTGAACCCCCGCGAAGCCACTGCTTGCCTAACGACATGACCGATCGAGATTAAGGTCGAGTTTAGAGCCGTGCGCCGGCCGGTCTGTCGGCGTCATCGTCCCGCCGCGGCTTCGGGGCTTGGGACGACGCCGGCGGGGTGAAACGGCGACTGCCATCCGGCCGTTGAGCCTCTGGTATCGAATGCAACCTCAAGGACCTGAGCGCGCGTGCCACGGGTTGCAATGCGCCCTAAGCTGATTGCCGACTGGATCGCGAGGCCGGTCTTCCGGATCGCATGCGCAGGAGAAACGAATGACGCTGCCCGTGGTCGACCTTTCTCGGTTTCGCGACGGCGATCTCGACGACAAGCGCGCCGTGGCTCGCGAGACCGACCAGATTTGCCGGGATATCGGCTTCCTCAGCGTCACAGGGCACAACGTGCCCGAGCCCGTCACGGCGGAGCTCTACGCGAGAGCCAAGGCGTTCTTTCACCAAAACCCGGCGGAGAAGCTGAAGGTCAGGCAACCCAGCCGCGACCTGGTGCGGGGCTATATCGGCTTCGCCGAGGGTGCGCTCGCGGCGACCCGCGGTGACGAGACGCCGCCCGACCTCAAGGAAAGCTATACGATGGGACCGGACGAGCCCGGCCGCGGCGCTCCCAACATCTGGCCGTCCGGCAACACGGCGTTCAAGGCCGCGTGGCTCGCCTATTTTGCTGAGATGGATCGCCTGGGCCGCGAGATGATGCGCCTGTTCGCGATGGCGCTCGATCTCGACGCCGGCCATTTCGAGAACGCGTTCCGACGCCATTCGAGCATCCTCAGCGCGATCTACTACCCGGACCAGCCGGAAGCGCCGGCGGACGGTCAGTTGAGGGCGGGCGCTCACACCGATTTCGGCACCTTGACGATCTTGCGCTCCGACGACGCGCCTGGCGGCCTGCAGGTGATGACGGCGGCAGGCGAATGGCTCCCCGCCCGCCGGGAGCCGGGCAGCCTCATCATCAATATCGGCGACATGCTGGCGCGCTGGACCAATGACCGATGGGTGTCCACGCTCCACCGGGTGGTCAACCCGCCACGAGATGCGGTGTCGGGGACCGAGCGGCTTTCGATCGGCTTCTTCTACCAGCCCGACGACGACTGCGTGGTGGAGTGCCTGCCGAGTTGCGTCTTCGCCGGTGGCCAAGCGCTCTATCCCCCTGTCACTGCGGGTGACTACATCGCGTCGCGCTTCAGGTCGCAGATCGTCGCGTCCAAGGAAGGGTGAGGCGGCCGCGGGACGGCGACCAAGTGTCTTGTCGGACCTGACAGAACCGAGCACGCCGCCCTTGCGAGCCGAAGGCGAGGCGATCCAGGCTTTTGCCGCGCGCCCTCTGGCGTGTTTCGTCGCTGCGCGCGTCGCAACGGCGTCTCGGGCGGGCCTTCAACGGCTTCCGGTCGGCAACCGCCTCTTCACGAACCGGCCATGATCCGCCGCGCCGAGGAACCGATCGCCGTCGACCAGAAGGCGGCCGCGGCTGAAGGTCTTCTCGACGACGCCTTTGCACCGCCAGCCCTCCCAGACCGTATGGTCCGTGTTGGAATGCAGGTTGGCCAGCGAATAGGTCCGTTCAGCTTCCGGATCGAAGACGACGATGTCCGCATCGTAGCCCGGCAGGATCTGGCCCTTCGTCGCGAGATCGAAGAGCCGCGCCGGGTTGGAGCAGCACACGTCCACCCAGCGCGACAGGCTCATGCGGCCGCCGGCCACGCCGAGCGAATAGACCAGCGGCAGGCGGGTCTCGATGCCGCCCGGCGTCAACATCGGCAACATGCGGCGGCCCTGGCCGTCGTAGACGGTCGACCCGTCGGGCGGCGGCAGATCCAGGTCCACGCCGAAATAGTCGGCAAGCTCCAGGGCCTTGTCTTCCGGCAGGCGCTTCATCAGCGCGTGGTCCGTGGACACGATGTCGAGGTCGCCCCGGGCGAGGCCGTCCCACAGGGATGCCTGGTCCCGCGACGAGCGCAGCGGCGGCGTCAGGAGGAACGGCAGTGCCGCCACCGGATCGCCGGCATAGACCTCTTCCGTGTGGGTCAGCCAGGCCAGGCACGCCTCGCCATAGGCCGCAACGCCGCGCGCCTTGGCGGCGCGGATTTCCTGGACCCCTCGCTCGCACGTGTTGTGGAACACGAGAAGGCGGCAGCCCGCCACCTCGGCCATTCCGAGCGCGAGGGAGATCGACGCCGCCTCGGTCGCCGCGGGATAGGGCTTGTTGAATGCGCGCAGGGGACGGCGCGGCTGGCGCCAGCGCAACGCCGCGATGGCGCCAGCATTCTCGGCATGCACGATCGAGAGCGCACCGATGTCGCCGAGCGTGATCATCCCCCGCATGAGGAAGTCGTCGGAGACCTGCCAGCCGGGGATGGCCATGAACCATTTGAAGCTGGTGATCCCCCGCTCCACGATGTCGGGAACCTCGCGCAGGCGCTCGTCGAGCTCTTCGCGAATGTTCATGTGAAAGGCGAAGTCGATGCAGGACTGGCCTTCGCCCAGGGCGAGGCGTTCCGCGAAGGCGTCGGCAAGCCTGTTGCCGGGTTCGACCTGGATCTGGTCGATCATCGTCGTCGTGCCGCCGAAGGCGGCGGCGACCGAGCCCGTCGCGAAGGTTTCGTCGTAGCAGAAGCTCGGCCGCTCCGTGCGCATGTGCACGTGCCCGTCGATCGCGCCGGGGATCACGAGCTTTCCGGACGCATCGTGCTCGACGCGACCCCGCAGTCCCGCGCCAATGGCGGCGATGTGCTCGCCCGCGATCGCCACGTCGGCGACGAAATCGGCCCCGCCCGAGACGATCCGCCCATTGCGGATGACGATGTCGTAGTCCACGGCGCGATCCACTCCGTTCAACAGGATGCCCCGCCCGGTCGGCGGGCGGGCGTCGCCCCCCGGGCGCGACCGGGGGACGATCGAGCGATCATCTCACGTCCCTCGGCCGCGCGATGTCTCGTCAGATCAGTCCCTGGGCCTTCAGGAACGACGTCGCGACCTCCTCGACCGTCTTCTTGTCGACGTCCACGCTGGCGTTGAGCTTCGCCATCGTCGCATCGTCGAGCTTCGCCGAGAGCGAATTCAGGATGTCGGCGAGCTTGGGGTTCTTGTCGAGCGTATCTTTCCGCACCACGGGCGTCATCGCATAGGTGGGGAAATAGCCCTTGTCGTCGGTCAGGACGGTGAAGTCGAAGGCGGGGATGCGTCCGTCAGTCGCGAAGACGAGACCGACCTCGACCTGGGAGTCACGCAGCGCCTGGTAGACGAGGCCCGTGTCCATGCGCACGATGTTGTCGCGCCCGAAGTCGAAGTCGTAGGTCTTCTGCATCGGCCCGAGGCCGTCGGGACGGGCATAGAACTCCGCATTGCAGCCGAATTTCATCGCCGCGCCGCCCTTCACTTTTGCGGCGAGGTCGCTGAGCGTCTTGACGCCCTTCTGCTCCGCGTCGGCCTTGCGCATGGCGAGCGCATAGGTGTTGTTGGCCTTGGAGGGATTCAGCCAGACGAGGCCCTTGGCGGCGTCGAGCTCCTTCACCTTGGCGTAGGTCGCCGCGGCGTCGAGCTTGTCGGTGACCTTGTTGAAGGTGATCAGCGAGGTGCCCGTGTACTCCCAGTAGAGGTCGACCTGGCCGTTCTCCTGGGCCTGCCGCAGCGGCAGCGTGCCGAGGCCGGCCCGCTTGTCCACGGTGAAGCCCTTCGCCTTCAGGAGCTGGGCCGTCATCTCCGCCATCAGCTGCTGCTCGGTGAAGTTCTTTCCGCCGACGACGAGGGTCTGGGCCTGCGCCGACGCGCCGAGCAGGCCGATGCCCAGGGCGGCCCCGAGGGCGGCCCCCAGGGTGACGAAGAGGCGACGTTTCATCATTGTTGTTCTCCTTCTCCGGGGATGCTGCTCAGCGCAGCGGGTTGACGCCTTTGGGGACCAGCCAGACCTGCATCTGGCCGACGGCGAAGTCGGCGAGGACGACAAGCAGCGCCGTGGGGATCGCGCCGGCCAGCAGCATGCTGGGCTCGTTGACGTCGATCCCCGTGAAGATGAGTTCGCCCAGGCCCCCTCCGCCGATGAGGAAGGCGAGTGGAACCGTTCCGATGCACAGCGCGAGGGCCGTGCGGACGCCGGCCAGGATGACGTAGACGGCATTGGGCAGCTCGATGCGGAGCAGGATCTGCCGAGGCGTCATGCCCATGCCGCGCGCCGCATCGAGCAGGTGGTGCGGCACCGAGCGCAGGCCGGACATCGTATTCAGCACGATCGGCAGGATCGTGAGCACGAACAGGGCGAAGATCGCGGGCGGCGCGCCGATGCCGAGGACCGACATCGCCAGCGCGAGCAGAGCGAGGGTCGGGATGGTCGTGCCGAGGTTCACGACCTGCAGCACGAGGTCGGCCCAGCGCTCCGCCCCCCGTCGGGTGAGCGCGATGCCGAGGGGCAGGCCGACGGCCAGCGCCAGGCCCGCGGACACCGCCGCGAGCACGACGTGCTGGCGGGTGAGGTAGACGATGTCGCCCCAGTGGGAGAGCAAAGCGGGCAGGTCGCCGCGCGCCTGAAGCCAGGCGCCGAGCGCGAAGGCGGCAGCCAGGAAGGCCCACCGCGTCGCCGCCGTGAGGCCCCCGGCGACCATTCAGGCGCTCCCGGAGGCGGCGAGCATCTGCGAGATGCCCTTTTGCGTGATGTAGCCCTTGTAGAAGCCATCCTCGTCCACGCAGGCGAGCCAGGTGACCCCGTGCGTGAACATGTCCGACACGGCCGTCCGCAGGTCGTCCGTGACCTTCACGACCCCGGGCAGCGGCTCCCTGTGATCTCCGACGAGTCCCTTCGCGTCCCGCGCCGCATCCAGCCGGACGAGCCCGCGCGCGCGGCCGCGGGGCCCGACCATGACGATGGCCGTGTGGCCATGCTCCTCCATCCGCTTGAGCGCGGTCTCCAGGCTGTCTTCGGCCGTGACGCGCGGCGGGTCCGCCATCATGGCGTCCGCCACGCTGTAGAGGCGCAGTCTCTTGAGCGTGCGGTCCGTGCCCACGAAGCCGGCCACGAAGGCGTCCACGGGCCGTGCGAGAATGGCGTCCGGCCGGTCATACTGGATCAGCCGGCCCTCGCGGAAAATGGCGACGCGGTCGGCCATCTTCACGGCCTCGTCGATGTCGTGGCTCACGAACACCACGGTCTTGCGCAGCTCCGCCTGGAGCTTGATGAACTCGTCCTGGATCACCTCGCGGTTGATGGGATCGATGGCGCCGAAGGGCTCGTCCATCAGCAGCACCGGCGGGTCGGCCGCGAGGGCCCGGACCACGCCGACGCGCTGCTGCTGCCCGCCCGAGAGCTCGCGCGGGTAGCGCTTGAGGAACAGCCCGGGGTCGAGATTGACGAGTTCGAGGAGTTCGGCCGCCCGTGCACGCGCCCTGGCCCGCGGCCAGCCGAGAAGGTCGGGCACGACGCAGACATTGTCCTCGATGGTGAGGTTCGGAAACAGTCCGATCTGCTGGATGACATAGCCGATGGAGCGGCGCAGCTGAACGGGGTCGAGCGCAGCCGTGTCCTTGCCGTCGACGAGGATGCGGCCCGAGCTCGGCTCGATCAGCCGGTTGATCATCCGCATGGTCGTCGTCTTGCCGCAGCCCGAGGGCCCCAGCAGCACGCAGACCTCGCCTTGCGGGATCTCCATGTCGACACGATCGATCGCGATGTGGTTGCCGAACTGCTTGGAGACCTGCTCGAGCCTGATCATTCGCGGCGCAGCCCCGGCGAGGTCAGCCAGTTCTGTGCCGCCACGAGCGCGAGGTCCGCGACGATGGCGAGGAGGCTCACCGAGAGCGCGCCTGTGAGAAGCTGCCGGATGTCGGTCTGCGAAATGCCGCGCGAGATGAAGGTTCCAAGCCCTCCCGCGCCGATGTAGGTCGCTATGGCGGCGATGGCGATGTTGAGCACCACGGCGTTCCTGATCCCCGAGACGATGGTCGGCAGCGCCAGCGGGATCTCGACCCGGTGCAGCCGGCCGAGCGTGCCCATGCCCATGCCCCTGGCGGCCTCGCGGAGCGACGGGTCGATGTTCATGATGGCCGTGTAGGTGTTCCGGATGATGGGCAGCTGGGCGTAGAGGATCAGGGCGATCACGGCAGGCAGGTAGCCGATGCCCTGGTGGATCAGCGACAGGACGGGGATCAGCATCCCGAACAAGGCGATGGAGGGGATCGTCATGATGATCGCGGCGACGTAGAGCACGCGATCGGCGACGGACCGGTTCTGCGTGATGGCGATGCCGATGGGCACGCCCGTGCAGATCGCCACGAACACCGAGACGCCCACGAGAGACACATGCTCGACCATCCGCTGTCCGATCAGCGGCAGGTTCGCCAGAATGAAGGCGACCGTATCCACCCAGTCCTCCGATCGTCTGCGCGATCGATGCGATGCGAGTGTGGGCAGGATTCCCCACCAGCCGCGGTGGAGATGCGACAAGAATTGTCGGCTGCTCGACCCCGCCCGGGCTCCCGGTGCGGAGCCCTGCGTTCAGAGCGCGTCTGCCTCGGCCTGGGCGAGGATCCAGCTCTTCACGGTGTTCACGACGCTGCCTTTCGAGAGCTGGCTCTCGAAGAGGTAGTACGTCCATGGGCTGGGGGCCCGCACGGGGAATGGCTCCACGAGCAGCCCGCGATTCAGGTATGTCTTGGCGAGGGAATAGGGCGTCGCCACGCAGCCTGCGCCGATGGCGGCAAGCTCCAGCGCGATGTTGGAGGCGTTTGTCGTGACGCCCTTCTCGCCTTCTGAGATGTCGACGCCGAGCTTCTCGCCGATGCAGCGCCAATATTCCTGGCGTCCGTGCACGAAGATGCGGTCGACGCGGAGCACATCGGCCGGCTCGACAAGGGAGGGCAGCAGCTCCGGCGCGCAGAGCAGCATCAACTGGTCGTTCCACAGCGGCACTCCGCTCGGAGGCCGGTCGTCGAAGCGTCTCGTAGAGATCGTGATGTCGGCGATCTGCTCGCTCAGGTCCTCCCAGATCGTCCCGTGCAGCACGACCTCGATCGCGGGGTGCCGCTTGCGGAATGCCGCCATGCACCCGGCCAGCCAGTTCTCGGCCAGGCTCATCGGGCAGGAGATCACGACGGTCTTGTGCCGGGACGACGCGACGATGGCTTCGGTCGCGTGGTCGATCTGGTCGAGCGCCTGGCGCAATGTCGGCAGGAAGGCCTCGCCCATCTCGGTCAGCTTGAGGCTGCGCGGATAGCGGATGAAAAGCTTGCGGCCGAGATAGTGCTCCAGCGCCCTCACGTGGTTGCTCACCGCGGCCTGCGTGTAGCCCAGTTCGTTGGCCGCCAGCGTGAAGCTCAGGTGGCGGGCGGAGCACTCGAAGGAGCGGATGTGGTTGAGCGGAGGCGGGGGCTTCATGCAGGATCGTCCAGCTTGCGGCAAGGGTAGGGCGAAGCCGGCCGGCGCCGCAACGCATTCTCAGCCATGACCTCGGATTTTTTGTACGATGGGCCTGATCTTCTCAGGTGAAGCGACCCTGAGGCCAAATTATTCCTAGTCGCATGCAGGAGTTCGAAGGGGGGCCGAGTGAGCGCGAGCCAAGCCCGGCGTGACCACCGCCGGCCGGTCGAGATCGCGGACTTTGTCCTGCGCCGGCGACCCGAGGACGTCCCCGCCGCGGCGTTGCGCGCCGCCGCGCTGCAGATGCTGGACACGACGGGCATCGCGATCGCTGCGACTCCCATGGAGGTCGGCCGCATCGCGCGGGATGGGGCGGCCATGCTCTACGGCGCGGCCGATCCCCGCATGGCCGCCCGCATGATGTTCGACGGGCGGCGCGTCAGCGTCGCCGGGGCCGCCTTCGCCCTCGCGTCGCAGACCGACAACCTCGACGGCCATGACGGCTACAGTCCCACGAAAGGGCACATCGGCGTCGCCGTCGTCCCGGCGCTTGCGGCGCTCGCCGAGCTGAGGCCGGACCTCAGCGGCCCGGAGGCCCTTGCCAGCCTGGTGGTGGGCTACGAGGTGGCCGGGCGCGCCGGCATCGCGCTGCACGCGACGGTCTCCGACTACCATACGTCCGGCGCCTGGAACTGCATCGGCGTCGCCGCCATGGGCGCACGGCTCATGGGGCTCGGCGACGAGCAGCTTCGCCATGCGGTCGGCATCGCCGAGTATCACGGGCCGCGCAGCCAGATGATGCGCGAGATCGCCACTCCCACCATGCTGCATGACGGCTCGGGGATGGGCGCTCTGGTCGGCCTTTCCGCCGCTGTCCTGGCTGGCCAGGGCTTCGAAGGAGCGCCCGCCATCACGCTGGAGGCTCCGGAGGTCGCGCCGCACTGGGCCGATCTCGGCCGGTTCTGGCAGGTCGAGCACCAGTATATCAAGCCCTATCCGGTCTGCCGCTGGGCGCACGCCGCCATCGATGCGACACGCATGCTCTGCACGGCCCATGGCCTCGGCGCGGACGACATCGCCCATGTGCGCGTCAACAGCTTCCAGCATGCCGCGGCGCTCTTCCCGGGCATGCCGGGGACGACCTCGCAGGCCCAGTACAGCCTGCCCTTCGCCGTGGCGACGATGATCGTGCATGGCCGGATCGGGGTGGAGCACATCACCGGCGCGGGGCTGAACGACGCGGCCGTCGCGCAAGTCCTCGACCGCATCGAGGTGCGCGAGGCCGAGCGGCACAGCGCGCGCTTCCCGCTCGGGCGCTGGGCCGACGTGGTGATCACCACGCGAGACGGCCGGACGCTGGCCTCCGGCGACGTGCACGCGACGGGCGGGCCGGAGGCGCCGTTCACGCCGGCGGACATCGCCTCGAAATACATGGAGTTCGCCGCGCCCGTCCTCGGCGAAGCCCGGGCCGCCGCGATCCGCGAGCATATCCTCGGCCTGGCCGAACCGGGAAGCCGCTTCGCCGACCTCGCGGCGCTCCTCTACGACCCGCCGGGCGGCGGACGCCATGCCGCTTAGGCTCCTGAAATACGGGCTTTCGCGAGACTACCCCGCCACCGGCGACATCCCGCTCACGCCCGCGCTCAGGCCATCCTACGACGTGGTGATCGTCGGCGGCGGCGGACACGGCCTGGCCTGCGCCCACTACCTGTCCAAGGTGCACGGCGTCAGCAGCATCGCGGTGCTGGAGAAGGGCTATCTCGCCGGCGGAAACACCGCGCGCAACACGACCACCATCCGCTCCAACTACATCACCCCCGAGGGGATCGCCTTCTACAAGGAGGGCGTCGAGCTCTTCGCCACGCTGTCCCAGGAGCTGGACTTCAACGTCATGTTCTCCCAGCGGGGGCAGCTGACGCTCGCGCACACCGAGGCGACGCTGCGGGCGTTCCACCTGCGTGCCGAGGTCGGCAAGCACATGGGCACGCGGACGGAGGTGATCGACGCCAGGCTGGTGCGCGACCTCGTGCCGGGCCTCAACATGGACGAGGGCGGGCCGCGGGAGATCATCGGCGGCCTCTGGCACGCCGACGGCGGCACGGCGCGGCACGACGCCGTGGCCTGGGGCTTCGCCGCCCAGGCCTCGCGCCGCGGCGCGGAGATCCACCAGCGCACGCAGGTGACCGGCTTCGACATCGCGGGCGACCGTGTCGAGGCGGTCGTCACCGACCGCGGGCGCATTGCCTGCGGGGCCGTGCTGATCGCGGCCGGCGGCATGAACTACGACGTCGCGATGATGGCGGGCGTCGAACTCCCGATCCGCTGCTTTCCGCTGCAGGCCATGGTGACGCAGCCGCTGAAGCCGTGGCTCCACACGCTCGTCTCCTCCGTCTCGCTGCACACCTACCTCGTGCAGTCCTCGCGCGGAGAGATCGTCATCGGCGGGGGCTCCGACCCCTACCAGCTCTATTCCACCCGCTCGACGCTCGACATGAAGGAGCACCTGGCGGCCGGGGCCGTGCACCTGTTCCCCTTCCTGCAGGGGGTGAAGGTGCTGCGGCAATGGGCGGGGATCACCGACATGACGCCCGACTACAGCCCCATCATGGGCGCGAGCCCGCTCGCCAACCTCTGGCTCGACTGCGGCTGGGGCACCTGGGGGTTCAAGGCGACGGCCGTCGCCGGAAAGCGGATGGCCGAGACCATCGCCAATGGCCGCGTCCCCGACATCCTCGAGCCCTTCCGGCTGGAGCGCTTCGAGACCTTCGACCTGCTCAACGAGATGGGCGCCACGGCAGCCAGCCATTGATGGCGAGCGATTGAACGCATGAAGATCCTGACTTGCCCCGTGAATGGCGCGCGCAACATCGACGAGTTCCAGTGCCTGGGCCCGGTGCGCGACATGCCCGACCCGGACGCGACGCAAGACCGGGACTGGGCGCGTGCCCTGTTCAGGGCCGAGAACCGCCGAGGCGTCGTCACGGAATGGTGGCGGCACGTGCCGAGCAACATGTTCTTCCTGGCGGAGCGCGACATCGTGACCGACGAGGTCGTGCGCACCGTCCTGCCCTCGGGCGGCGCCAGGCCATGACCCGCTTGCCGCCCCCCTTCGGCTCCCGCATCGACAGAAGCCGGCCCGTCCGGTTCACCTTCGAGGGGCGCGCCTACGAGGGTTTCGAGGGCGACTGCATCGCGAGCGCGCTGGCGGGCGCAGGACAGTGGCTGCTGTCGCGGTCCTTCAAGTATCACCGGCCGCGCGGCCTGATGAGCCTGGCCGGGGCGGAGGCCAACGCCCTGGTCCAGCTCCCGTCTGAGCCCAACGTGGCGGCGGACCTCGCCCCGGTGTCGGACGGCATGGTCGTGACGGCGCAGAACGTGAACGGGTCGCTGGACAAGGACCGGGATGCGGTGCTCGACCGCCTCGGCCGCTTCCTGCCCGTCGGGTTCTACTACCGCACCTTCATGGGCCCCTCGCGGGACTCCTGGCTGAAGCTCTGGGAACCGCTGATCCGCCGCAAGGCGGGGCTGGGCGTGGTCGACCTCTCCGCGCGGTCGGTCGAAGCCGACCAGGTGAACCTGCATTGCGACGTGCTCGTCGTGGGCGCGGGAGCGGCCGGCCTCGCCGCCGCCGTCGCGGCGGCGGAGGGTGGCGCGGACGTCGTGCTCTGCGACGAGAGCCCTGAACTCGGCGGCTGGCTGACCTACGGACGAGGCGGCGCGGATCGACTCGCGGACCTTGCCGGCCGGGCCCGCGCGGCGCGGGGCCTTCGCATCCTGACGGGGGCGACCTGCAACGGCTGGTTCGAGGATAACTGGCTTCCCCTGGTGCAGGGACAAACGCTCTTCCGGGCGCGCGCCCGTCAGGTGGTGCTGGCGACAGGCGCGATCGAGCAGCCGGCGATCTTCCGCAACAACGACCTGCCGGGGATCATGACGGCCGGGGCGGCCCAGCGCCTCTTGCGGCACTATGGCGTGCGTCCCGCCCGCAGGGCGGTGGTCCTGTCCGCCCAGGCCGAAGGCCTGGAGGTCGCGCTGGACCTGCTCGACGCGGGCGTCGAGGTCGCCGCGGTCGTGGCGCCCACGCCTGAAGGCGCGACAGGTCCGCTTGCAGAGACGCTCGCCGG
Organism: Alsobacter sp.; assembly: GCA_046349155.1. Lineage (GTDB taxonomy): Bacteria > Pseudomonadota > Alphaproteobacteria > Rhizobiales > Beijerinckiaceae > Alsobacter. Next base: position 811,769 of record JAXMCW010000001.1, read on the forward strand.
GCGCGGCGTGCCCATCTTGCGGGACACGGCGGTCGCGCAGGCGGCCGGCACGAGCGGAAACCGGCACCTCGCGCAGGTGGACGTGGGCGGGCGCTGGATCGCGTGCGACGGACTGGTGGTCGCCGCCGGCCTGATGCCCTCCTGGCAGCTGCCGTGCCAGGCCGGCGCACGCCTCGTCGCGGACGAGGAGGCAGGTCGCGTCGGACTGTCCCTGGCGGAGGGCTCCGTCCACCTCGCGGGCGCCGTAGCCGGTGCATGGGGCGTCGAGGCGGCGGTCGAGGACGGCCGACGGGCAGGACAAGCGGCGTTGCAGCGGCTCGGCCTCGCGGATGCGGCCGAAACCGCGGTTTCACCCTCTGCAGGACTCCCCTTCTGGCGGCAGCCTGTCCTGCCGCACCCAGACGGGCGGGACTTCGTCGATTTCGACGAGGACCTGCAGGTCAAGGACCTCTGGAACGCCGTCCGCGAGGGCTATCGCGAGATCGAGCTCGTGAAGCGCTTCACCACCGTGGGCATGGGGCCCAGCCAAGGCCGGCATTCCGCGCTCGCCGCGGCGCGGGTCGTAGCGGCCGCCACCGGGCGAAGCGTGGGCGAGGTCGGTATCACCACGGCCCGTCCGCCGACCGGGCCGGAGCCGCTGGGCTTGCTGGCCGGCCATCACGAGCCGCCGGAGAGGCGCACGGCGCTGCACGCGCGCCACCTCGCGCTCGGTGCGCGCATGAAGCCGGTGGGCGCCTGGTGGCGGCCTTCCTTTTACGGCACGGACAGCGAGGCGGCTCGCCGGGTCGCCGAGGAAACGGCGGCCGTGCGGAACGGCGTCGGCCTGCTCGACGTCTCTACGCTCGGCAAGCTGGAGGTGAGAGGACGCGATGCCGGCCTGTTCCTCGACAGGCTCTACACGATGGCCCATGCCGGCCAGCCGGTCGGGCGCGTGCGCTACTGCCTGATGCTCAACGAGATGGGCACGGTCATCGACGACGGCGTGGCGTACCGCCTCGCGGAGGACCGCTTCTACGTCACCTCCACCACGGGCGCGGTGGCCCGCGTGCAGGCCGACATGCTGTTCTGGAACGCGCAGTGGCGACTCGAGGTGGACGTGCTCAATCTCACGGCCGCCTTCTCCGGGCTGAACGTGACGGGGCCGGCAGCCCGCGATCTCCTCCAGCGCCTGGAGGGCACGATCGACTTTTCGCGGGAGGCCTTCCCCTATCTCGCCGGCCGGGAAGGCCGGCTCGCGGGCGCTCCGGTCCGCGCCATGCGCATCGGCTTCACGGGGGAACTGAGCTACGAGCTCCACTGCCCCGCCAGCGCCGCGCCGGCGCTCTGGGACGCGGTGATGACGGCGGGCGGGGACTTCGGCCTGCGGCCATACGGCCTGGAGGCCTCGCGAATCCTGAGGCTCGAAAAGGGTCATATCCTGATCGGGCAGGACACGGACGCGCTCACCACGCCGGAGGAGCTCGGCATGGGCTGGGCGGTCTCCCGCAAGAAGCCCTTCTTCGTCGGAAAGCGCTCCATCGAGGCGCGCATGCGGCTCGGCTTGAAGCGCAGGCTCGCAGGGCTCACCTTCGCTCCGGGCACGGCCGGCGCCGTGGGGGAAAGTTGCCTCGTGATGCGGAACGGCGCGCCCGTCGGCCACGTCACGTCCTTCGTCCATTCCCCGACCCTCGGGAGCCCCATCGCGCTCGCCTTCATCCATCCCGATGACGCCCGCGAAGGGTCACCGGTGCTCGTGAAGGATCGGGGTGGCGCGCTCGTGGAGGGCCGGGTCGCGGGGCACGCCTTCTTCGATCCCGCCAACGCCAGGCAGGAGATGTAGCGTGAGCGCGACGGCCGGCCGCACCTTTCCCCTCTCGCCCGGCGGCGCGGCCGAAGGATGCGTGCCTCCCGTCGGCTCTGTCGAGCTCGTCGACCTCACCGCGACGCCGCGCTTCGGCCTGAAGGGTCCCGGAAGCGCGGCCTGGCTGGCCGTCCAGGGCCTTGTGTTGCCGGACGTCAACCGGGTCGCGGACCTCCCACGCGCGCGCCTGCTTCGGCTGGGTGGCGAGGACTTCCTCGTCGCTGGGGAGGGCTGCGAGGCCCTGGCCGGCCTCTGGCATGCGGCGGAGGGCCCGAAGGGCTACTGGTCCTGGCGGGAGGAGGGCTGGGCCTGGATGCGGCTCGCCGGTCCCCTGGCCGGCGAGGCCATGGCGCGGCTCTGCGCGGTCGACCTGCGCGACGGGAAGGCCGCGGCAGACGCGGTCGTCCAGACGCGGGTCGCGCAGCTCGACGCGGTTGTGGTGCGAGACGGCCGGGCCTTCGACCTGTTCTTCGACATCGCCTCGACGGCGTTCTTGGTCCGCGCCGTCCGCCACGCGGCCGAGCGCGCGGCGCATGCGGCCGGCCCGCGCGAGACGGAGGGCCGATCGTGACGCGCTCCCCCGCGGTGCTCGTTCATTCCGACCGCCCCGACGCTGTGCTGGCGGTGATCGGCGAGGCGCATCCCGACCTCCGGCTCGAGGCCTGCACGGACTATGCGGGCCTTCCGGCGGCCCTCGCCCGCAGCGGAGCCGAGGTCGTCTACACCGTGCGCTTCGCGGGGACGCCGGGCTTTCCGCGGGCGGCGCTGGTCGAATCTCCGACGGTCCGCTGGGCGTCGGTGGGCGGGTCCGGCACGGACCATCTCCAGCCCTGGGACGCCACGCGCGTCACCGTCACCAACGCGGCCGGGGTGGCGGCGGGGATGATGGCCGAGTATGCGCTCGGCACGATCCTCAGCTTCACCCTGGGCCTGCGCCAGTTCGCGCAGCGCCAGCGCGAGCGGGCCTGGAGCGCCGCGCGCGTGGAGCCCGTGGAAGGCAAGACGCTTCTCGTCCTCGGGCTGGGTCACACCGGCGAGGCGCTGGCTTCGCGCGCCAAGGCGCTCGGCATGACCGTGCTCGGCGTGCGCGCCCGGCCGAGGCCGACCCCGCATGTGGACGAGGTCCACGGCATCGAGGCGCTGCCCGGCCACTGGGGGCGCGCCGACGCGATCGTCTGCTGCGTGCCGCTCCTGCCCACGACGCGGGGGCTCGTCGGCCAGGCCGCCTTCTCCGCGATGAAGCCCGGCGTCGTGCTGGTGGACGTGTCGCGCGGCGGCGTCGTCGAGGAGAAAGCCTTGCTTGCGGCGCTCGATTCCGGGCGCATCAAGGGCGCGGCGCTCGACGTCTTCGCCACCGAGCCGCTCCCGCGCGACCATGCCCTCTGGGCCCATGAGGCCGTGATCGTCACGCCCCATTGCTCCTCCGTCTATGACGGGTGGGAGGAGAAGTCTGCGCGCATGTTCGCCGAGAACCTCGCGCGCTACCGCGAGGGCCTGCCCCTGCGCAACGTGGTCGATCCCGTGCGCGGCTACTGAGAGGAGACGACGCCATGTCCACCCCAGAAAGGCGAGCCGGCGGACGCAGGTCCAAGGCGGGACGCAGCGGCGGCGGCATTCCCCAGCTGCCTTGGGAAAGGGTCGTCAATCCGTACCCGCCCATGCGCCTGCTCGACGACGAGCAGATGGACGCACTCCATCGCACGTCGCTGCGCATCCTCTCGGAACTCGGCCTGCGGGTGATGAGCGACAAGGCGGTCGAGCTCTTCGCCAAGGCGGGCGCCATCGTCGATCGCGGCGAGCGCGTGGTCCGGATCGACGAGAGCATCATCCGCGAGGCGCTGAAGACCGCTCCAACGGACTTCACGCTCACGCCGCGCAATGTCGGGCGAGCGGTCCATTTCGGCGGCGCGTCGCTGGTCTTCGGCCTCGTCGCCGGTCCGCCCAACGTGCACGACCGGATCAATGGCCGCCGGCCCGGCAACCTCCCGGACTACGAGAACTTCGTCCGGCTGGCGCAGCACTTCAACGTCATCCACATGCTCGGCAACCAGGTGGTCGCGCCCATGGAGCTGCCGGCCAATTCGCGCCACCTCGACACCTACCGCGCCAACCTCACCTTGTCCGACCGCGCCTTCCACTGCTCCGCGATCGGGCGGGGCAGGGCGGTCGACGCGATCAAGATGATGGCCATCGCCCGCGGGCTGCCGCTCGACGCGGTCAAGGCGTCGCCGGGCGTGACCACCATCATCTCCGTGAACTCGCCGCGCCTCTTCGACGACGCCATGGCAGACGGCCTGATGGCGATGGCTGAGCACGGGCAGCCCGTCACCGTCACGCCCTTCACGCTGATGGGCGCCATGACGCCCGTGACGCTGCCGGCCGCGCTCGCCCAGCAGAACGCCGAGGCGCTGTTCGGCGTCGCGCTCACCCAGCTCGTGAACCCCGGCGCGCCCGTGATGTACGGGGCCTTCACCTCGAATGTCGACATGCGCTCCGGCGCGCCGGCCTTCGGCACGCCGGAGAACACCAAGGCCAATGTGATCGGCGGCCAATTGGCGCGGCGCTACGGCCTGCCGTACCGCACCTCCAACAGCAACGCCTCCAACGCCGTCGACCTGCAGGCGGCCTACGAGACGGCCATGGCGACGTGGGGCGCTGTGCTGGGCGGCGCGAACCTGATCTACCACGCCGCGGGCTGGCTGGAGGGCGGCCTGACGGCCTCCTACGAGAAGGTCATCCTCGACGTCGAGATCCTGCAGAACATGGTCGAGTTCCTGCGGCCCATTCCCTTCGGCGAGGGCGACCTGGGATTCGAGGCGATCCGGGACGTCCCGCCGGGCGGGCACTTCTTCGGCTCGGAGCACACCTCCGCCCGCTACGAGACGGCCTTCTACCGACCCATGCTCTCGAACTGGCAGAACTATGGCGGCTGGGTCGAGGCCGGCAGCCACGATGCGCTGGAGCGTGCGACGCAGCTCTGGCAGCAGGCGCTGCGCGACTACGAGGAGCCCGTCATGGACCCTGCCCGGCGCGAGGAGCTCGACGCCTACGTGGCGCGGCGCAAGGAGGAGATCGGCCGGGGCGAGCCCTGAGCTCAGCCCGCCATCCAGCCGCCGTCGACCATCAGGTTGACGCCGGTGACGTAGCTCGCCATGCCGCTCGCGAGGAAGAGGGCGGCGCCCGCCACGTCGTCGGGCTCGCCCAGGCGTGGCCAGGGCGTGCGGCTGTGCGAATAGGCCAGGAGGGCGGGGTCGTTGGCCACGCCGGGCTTTCCGGTCATGATCTTGCCCGGAGCGACGGCGTTGCAGACGATCAGGTCGTCCGCGTGCTCGACAGCGATCTGACGGGTCATCTGCACGACGCCGCCCTTGCTCACGGAATAGGGAAAGTCGCCGGGGCAGGCGACCATGCCGTGCTGCGACGAGATGTTGATGATCCGCCCCCGCACGCCGTCCGCGGGGTCCTGCAGCAGCATCTGCCTCACCGCGGCCTGGCAACACAGGAAGACGCCCGTCAGGTTGACGCCGATCACCCGCGCCCAGTCCTCGGGCGTCGTCTGCAGAAGCGTCGTCGAGGTGTACGTCGCGGCGTTGTTGACGAGCACGTCGAGCCGCCCGAACTGGTCGACGCAGGACGCGACCATGCGCTGGACGGCGGTTCCGTCCGCGATGTCGGTCTCCACGACGATCGCCGATCCGCCGTCACGGACGATGAGCTCGTCCGTGGGCTCGCCGCCCTCCTTGGGATCTCGCCGGACGTCGGCGACGACCAGTTGCGCGCCCTCCGCGGCAAAGCGGCGCGCGATGGCCCGCCCGATTCCGGAACTCGCCCCCGTCACGATTGCGACCTTGCCGTCCAGAAGCGCCATTGCAGCCTCACCCGTTCCGGGTCACCACGGACCCGCAGCCTCGCTTGATCAATGCGCCGTCGCGGACGATCTCCTCGCCGCGCAGCAGCACCCGCCGCAGCCGTCCGCGGCAGGTCCAGCCGTCGAAAGGCGTGTAGCCGGCTTTGGAGACCTGTTCGGCGGTGGCGATGCGGGTGTCCGCGGCGGGGTCGAGCGCCAGGATGTCGGCGTCGAAGCCCGGCGCGATCCGCCCCTTCCGCCGCAGGCCGAAGCGCTCGGCCGGGTTTCTGGCGCAGAGGCGCGCAAGGTCGGGGAGGGCGATCACGCCCTCGTCCACGAGGCGCAGCATGGTGGCGAGGAGGGTCTGCAGACCAGGCATGCCGCCGGGAATGTCGGCGAAGGCGCTGGCCGGCGCAGCCTTCTCCGCCGGGGCATGGGGCGCATGGTCCGTGGCGACGATGTCGACGACGCCCTGGGCGAGCGCGGCCCGCAGGGCGGCGCGATCCCCCGCGGTCCTGAACGGCGGCGAAGCCTTCAATCGGGCGGCCTCGGAGCCGGCATAGTCCTGCGCGGTGAAGAACAGGTTCTGCGGCGTCGTCTCGACGCTCGCATCCGAGAGGTCGCGCAGGCGCGCCCATGTCGCCACGCCCAGCGCGGAGTTCACCTGCCGCACATGGATCCTGGCGCGGGTGGCCGCCGCGGCCAGAACGGCCCGGGCCACGCCCTGCGCCTCGGCGAGGGGAGGCCGGCCCGCCAGGAAATCCCCTACCGTTCCGTCGCGGTTGCGGGTTGCCGCTGCTGCAAGGATCGACTGGTCGCCGGGCGAAATCCCGACCAGCGTGTCGGCCCCCTTCAGCCGAGCGAGAGCCTCCGCCACGCTGTCCATGGTCGGAAACAGAAAGGCCTCCGGCACGTCCGCGGTGAACAGCTCGAGCGAGACGGGGCCGAGGGCGAGGACGTCGTCCAGCCCGGCGAGGCCGGCGGTCAGGGCGACCTGGAAGCCGGTATCGACGTGAAGGCGGCCCTGCGCCGACTGCATCTTCTCGGCGAGCTGTCCCGCCGTGGCGGTCCACGGCTCGTCCGTGGGCATGTCGAGCACGGTCGTGACGCCGCCCAGCGCCGCGGCGTGGGTGCCCGTGGAGAAATCCTCCTTGTGGGTCAGCCCGGGCTCCCGCAGGTGGGCATGCGCGTCCACGAGCCCCGGCAGCAGGACGCAACCGGCGGCGTCCAGCGTTCGGCCTGCCGTGACGGGCTCGCCCGGGCGGAGCAGCGCGACGATCCTGCCGTCCCGGATCGCCACGTCCGCCGGCCTGTCGACTTCCTCGTCGACGACGCGGCCGCCCGTGACGAGCAGGTCGACCCTCTCAGCCACGGGGAAGGCTCTCGTGGTGCTCCAGCCAGAAGCGGGCGATGTCGAGCCGGCGCATGAAGCCGGCGCCGGGCGTCCGCTTCACGTAGTCGATGAAGTCGCGCAGGCCGGAGGCCCGGTTCGGCTGGCCCGTCCAGCGGCAATGGATGCCGATGGTGAGCATGCGGCCGCCCGTCTCCTCGGCCTCGCCGAGCATGTAGTCGACGGCCGAGCGGCAATCCTCTGCGAAGTCGCGCGGATTGCTGTAGCCCGGCGCAATCAGGTAGCGGCTGTCGTTGAGCGTCTTGGAATAGGGCACAACGAGCACGCGCGTCCCGGCATGGTCGATGAAATAGGGAAGGTCGTCGTTGCAGGGGTCGGAGTGGTAGAGGAACCCGCCCTCCTGAACGAGGAGATCCCGCGTGTTCGTGCTGGGGAAGGACCGGCAGTTCCAGCCCAGCGGGCGCTCGCCCGTCAGCCTCCGGTAGAGCGCGACGGACTCGCGCAGGTCGCGCTCCTCATGCTCACGGCTGACCGTCGAATATTCGTGCCAGCGAAGACCGTGCCCGAGCAGGTCGTGCCCCCGGGCGGTCATCCAGTCGACGACGGCCGGGTTGCGCTCCAGGGCGACGGCGCAGGCCGAGACGGTGACCGGGATTTCAAAGCGGTCGAAGAGGCGGGCCAGCCGCCAGACGCCGGCGCGGCTGCCATACTCGAAATGAGTCTCCGTCCCGAGGTCGCGAACGGGCGGGCTGACGGGAATGTTGTACTCGCCCCAATTGTCGTTGCGGCCGTCCTCCTGCCACGAATACTCGGAGCCTTCCTCGTAGTTCAGCACGAGGTTGATGGCGACCTTCACCCCGCCCGGCCAGGTGACGCGGGGCGGGTTGGGGCCGTAGCCCACGAAGTCACGGGGCTGCCCGGTTTGGGGAGTGGGCGTGGCGTGCGGCATCAGGAAGCCCCCTTCATCTCGGCCTCGACGATCCAGTCCATGTAGCGGTGGAAGGCCTCGCGCCCCGGCCGCGGACGCCAGGGCGTGTCGCGCTCGATGCGCGCGGTGTCGTAGGCGCCCCACATGCCGCCCCGCAGGGCGGGATCCTGCACCACGTTGGCGGTGTCGTCGTTCACGACCGTGACCTTCAGATCGGGCGCACGTTCCCTGGCCCAGCCGATGATGTCGCCGGTGCTCGCCGTCGTTCCGCTGCCGATGTTGTAGTGCCGGTAGCGGAGCCGCTCGGCGTCCAGCAGCGCCATGATGGCGTCGGCGACGTCGGTGGAGAGAACGTAGTCGCCCACCGCTTCGAGCGAGTTGGGCCGGACCTCTTCTCCCGCCAGCGCCATGTGGGCCACGCGGTTGGGCACGTGGCGGAAGCTTCGGCTCGCCGTCACGCGGTCCATCGGGCCGTAGACCGAGGCGAGCCTCACCGAGACGGCGGACAGGCCGAAGAGGTCGGCATAGCGGTTGACGACCATCTCCGAGGCGAATTTCGAGATGCCGTAGAGCGTGAGCGGGGCGACGTAGCCCTCCTCCGGCAGGGGCTCGTCGCTCCAGTCGGGGCCGTGGTGCCGGTAGACGGACCCGGAGCTCACGTAGATGAAGCGGCGCAGCCCCGGCTGCGCGCGCGCCCAGTCGAGCATCCGGACCGTCCCCATCAGGTTCACGTCGACGATGCGGGCGGGATCCTCGGCTTCGGGCTGCCGTTTGGCCTCGGCGGCGCTGCCGCGGGAGATCGGCGTGATCGTCGCGCCGTGCACGACCGTGGTGATCGACAGGCCGTCGAGGACCGGGGTCCAGCTGGCGGGGTCGAGGATGTCGGCGGTCACGACGGCGAGCCGGTCCGCGACGCCCGCGAAGTGGCGGAGCGCCATGGCGTCGAGCCCGGAGCGGTCGAGGATCACGGCCCGGGCCGTGGGGTCCCGGTCGAGCCAGGCGCGGGCCAGCACGCTCATCACGAAGCCCGTGCCGCCGGTGACAAGGAGGGTCATGGCGCGTTCCTTTCTCAGCGCGTGGCGTAGCCCCCATCGACCAGCATGTCCGTGCCGGTGATGAAGGACGCATCGTCGGACAGCAGGAAGGCGGCGGCTGCGGCGATCTCGTCGGGCTGGGCGATGCGGCCCAGCAGGTGCGCGGGCCCCAGCCCGGCATCGGCGGCCGCGAGGTCGGGCCAGCGCTGCAGCAGCCGCGCGGTCGCCACCGCCCCCGGCGAGAGGCTGTTGACCCTGATCCGCTCGCCCGCGTGATCGACGGCCATGGCCTTGGCGAGGTGGACGAGGCCGGCCTTGGCGGCGCAATAGGCCACGGATTTGGCGGTCGCGACGCGCGCGAACTGAGATCCGATCAGGACGACCGAGCCGCCGCCCGACGCGGCGATGAGCGGCACCGCGTGCCTGGAGACCAGGAAGGCCCCGGTGAGGCTGACGTCGATCTCGCGTCGCCAGTCGGCAAGGGGAAGATCGGCAACGGTTCCGTCCCGGGAGGGCGAGGCGGCGTTGTGCACGAGGCCGTCGAGACGGCCGAAGGCCCGCCCGGCGGCCCGCACGGCCTCTTCGGCGCTCCCGGGATCGGTCACGTCGCAGGCGAGCGCGATGGTGGCGGGGCCCAGCGAGGCCGAGAGCGAGGCTGCAGCCGCGGCATCGAGTTCCGCGCACGCCACTTGCGCGCCCTCCGCGACGCAGCGGCGCGCAATGGCGCTTCCGATGCCGCTCGCCGCGCCCGTGATGAGCACGACCTTGCCATCGAGCCGTGCGCTGTCCGCCACTGCGCTCATGAGTGGAACTCCGTCTCGTCCTGAGCCGGCCCGCGCTCGCGCATCGCGAGGCTCGCGGCCGCCGTGAGTGCGACCAGCAGGCCGCCCGCTCCGAGGACGAACAGCATGGCCTGCGGCGCGGTGCGCTCCATCAGGCCGGCCGCGATGCCCGGAGTCGCGATGTTGCCGATCGAATAGAGGAAGAGTAGCGACCCGGACGCCGCGACCATGTGGCGGCTCGGCAGCTTTGCGTTCGCATAGGCGATGGCCACCGGATAGACCGTGAGGGCGATGCCGCCATAGAGGAAGAACAGCACGAAGAGCAGCGGCAGCGAGCGCGCGCCGAGGGCGGCGATGGCGGTACAGATGAGGACGGCCAGGACGCCCTGCGCCAGCAGGATGCTCCGCCGGTCGAAGCGGTCGGACAGCCAGCCCGCCGGCGTCTGCGCCGCCATGCAGGAGACGCTCATCGTCGTCACGAGGGCCACGGCCTGCGATGGGCTGAGCCCTATCTGCGTGGCGTAGAGCGGCGTCAGCACGAAGACGTTGAGGTTGGTGATGCCGGACTGGAAGACGCTGACCACCGTGAGCGGCGCCGTCCGGAAGAGTTGCAGGATGCCGTATCGCTGGCGTCCCTTGGCCTGGGTCTCCTGCGCCGCTCCGGCCAGGGCAGGCCAGGGTCCACCCGCCGCCTTGCCCAGCACGGCCCCCAGGACCAGCGCGGCGGCGATCGGGGCCGCCACGGGGGAGGATGGTCCGATTACGGTGAGGATCAACTGGCCTGCAAGGACGGCCACGGCCGTGGCGAGCATGTAGAGCGAGAACAGCCGCCCGCGATTGTGCCGCTGGGCGTAGAGGTTCATCCAGCTCTCGCAGATCACGAACATCGCCGCCATGGCGAGGCCGCCGGCCAGGCGCAGAACGAGCCACGCGGTCTTGTCGTCCGTGAGCGAGAAGCCCACCGCCGCGAGCGCGGCGACGAGCGTGATCAGCAAGAAGCTGCGCTCGTGGCCCATCCGGGCGACGAGCGGCCTGGCCACGAGGCAGCCGGCGAGGAAACCGACCGGGTAGGCCGTGAGCACGGCCTGCACCGCCACCGGCGCCACCTCCGGTCCGCTCAGGGCGAGCGACACGATCGTCGTCAGCATCGCGCTGCCTGTGCCCATCAGCGCGACGAGCGCCAGGATGGGCAGGATCGCTCGCGCCTGATTGTCGTGCAGGCCTCGCCTGCCTTCGCCGAGGAGGATCATGGAGGCGTGCATGGCTCCACGACCGGGCGCTCGGGTCCTCGGGCGAGGTCTTCCCCCGGGATGTGACACAGGATCTCGTGCGTGTCGGACACGCGCCGCAGCGGCGGCTCCCGGGTGTCGCACACGGGGCCGAGCTTGCGATGGCATCGGCCCGCGAAGCGGCACCCGGGCGGCAGGTCGATCGGGCTCGGGATCTCGCCCGAGAGCGCGATCTTCGGGGCCTTGCTCCGGGACGGGTCGACGCTGCGCACGGCCGAGATCAGCGCTTCCGTATAGGGGTGCGTCGCGCCGCCGAAGATCTCCTCGACCGTGCCCCGCTCCACCACCTTGCCGAGATACATCACCACCACCGACTCGGCGACGTGCCGCACCAGCGCGAGGTCGTGGCTGATGAACAGCATGGTGGCGTGGCGCTCCCTCTGGATGTCGAGGAGCAGGGTGACCACGGCGGCCTGGACGGAGACGTCGAGGGCCGAGACCGGCTCGTCGGCGACGATGATGGTCGGGTCCGCCGCGAAGGCCCGGGCGATGGCGATCCGCTGCTTCTGCCCGCCCGAGAGCTGGCCGGGCTTCCTGCGCGCGATCTCGGCCGGGAGGCGCACCATCTCGAGCAGGCGGTCGAGCGCCGTCTGCACCTCGGCCTCGCCGGTCCCGAGGCCGAATTTGCGCAGGGTGCGCCGGATCGCGTACCCGACGGAGTGCGACGGGTTGAGCGTGGAGTCCGGGTTCTGGAACACCATCTGCACGGCCTGCAGCATGGCCCGCGGCCGTCGGGCGGCCGGCAGCCGCGCGACGTCGAGGTCCAGCATCCGCACATGGCCGGCGGTGGCCTGCTCGAGCCCGGCCACGATGCGCGCCAGGGTGGACTTCCCGCAGCCGGATTCGCCGACGAGGGCGACGATCTCCGCCCTGCGGGCCTCGAGCGACACGTCGTCATTGGCCTTGAGGGTTCGTCCGGCCGAGATCGGGAAGGATTTGCCGAGCCCGTCCACATGAAGCACGGGGGAGCCGACTTCCGCCGCCTCGGCGGCGCCGAGCCGCGCCGCGCGGGGCTGCGGGTCGTCCGGCCACCGCACGCAGCGCACCATGTGAAGCGCCGCCGCCTGCTCCGGCGCGATCGCGCCCTTGTCGCACGAGCCGGCGCGGAAGCCGTCGCAGCGCGGGCCGAAGAGGCACCCGGCGGGGCGCTCGGACGGGGCGGGGATATGCCCCGCGATGGGGACCAGGCTGCGCGAGCGCTTGCCGGAGGCGATGTCCGGGATGCAGCCGATCAGGCCGCGCGTATAGGGGTGGCGAGGCTGGCTGAACAGAATGGAGGTCGGCGCCTCCTCCACCAACTCGCCCGAATACATGATGCCGACCCGGTCGCAGCTTTCGGCGATCAGGCCGAGATTGTGCGAGATGAAGAGCAGGCTGGTCCGGTAGCGCCGCCTGAGCTCGGCGATGAGGTCGATGACCGCCGCCTCGACGGTGACGTCGAGCCCCGTGGTCGGCTCGTCGAGCAGCAGGAGGGATGGCCGTCCGAGCAAGGCCATGGCGATGACGACGCGTTGCTGCTGGCCGCCGGAGAGCTGGTGCGGGTAGCGCTTCAGCATGTCGCCCGCGTCGGGCAGGCGGACGTCCCGCAGCATCGCCGCCGCCATGTCCAGGGCCTCGGAACGGTTCGCGCCCAGGTGGAGCATGGGCACCTCGGCGAGCTGGGCGCCGACCGTCTTGACGGGGTTCAGGGCGCTCATCGGGTCCTGGTAGACCATGGCGATCTCGCGCCCCCGCAGAGCGCGCCAGCGCGCGGGGCCCGCTCGCACCAGGTCCTCGCCCTTGAAGCGGATGCCGCCGCCCGCGACCACGCCGGTCGGGCCGAGGTGGCCCATCAGCGCCATGGCGGTCGTGCTCTTGCCGCAGCCGGATTCCCCGACCAGTCCGTAGCTCTCCCCGGGATGGACCGTGAAGGACACGCCGGGCACGGCGACCACGGTCTCGAGCTTGCCGCGGAACTCGATGCGCAGGTCGCGCACCTCGAGGAGCGGCTCCGGATCGGGCAGGGGGGTGGGGACGGCGCTCATGGCTTCCACGCCTCCCGCAGGCCGTCCGCCAGCAGGTTGAAGCCCAGCACGAGACTGACGATCGCGAAGGACGGCGCGAGCGACATCAACGGCCAGACGTTGAGGACGGTGGTGCTCTCCTTCACCATGCCGCCCCAGTCCGGGTTGGGGGGCGGCAGGCCGAGGCCGAGGAAGCCGAGGATGCCGATGGTGATCGTGGTGTAGCCGATGCGCAGGCAGGCATCGACGATCAGCATGCCCCGGCAGTTCGGCAGGATCTCCACGAGCATGATGTAGAGCGTGCTTTCGCCGCGCATCTTGGCGGCGGCCACATAGTCCTGCTGCTTCAGCCCGAGCACGAGGCTGCGGGTGATGCGCCCGATCCCGGGAGCCGAGGCGATCGTCGTGGCAATGACGATATTGATGACGGAGGGACCGATCGTGGCGATCAGGATCACGTAGAGGACGAGCACCGGGAAGGCGAGGATGACGTCGGAACAGCGGCTGACGACGGCGTCGATCCACCCGCCGTAATAGCCGGCGAGCAGGCCCATGCTGATGCCGACCACCATGGCGGCCGCGACCGAGAGCGGCGCGACGACGAGCACCGTCCGGGCGCCGAAGATGAGGCGGGACAGCACGTCACGTCCGAGGATGTCGCAGCCAAGCCAGTGCTTCATCGAGGGCGTGGGGTCTGCCAGCGCGGTGAAGTCCTGCTCCGTGGGCGAGTAGAGCGGCAGGATCGGGGCGAGCAGGGCGAGCAGGATCCAGGTGCCCACGAGGGCGAGGCCGACCACGGCCGTGCGCGAATGCAGGATCCGCCGCAGGCCCTGCCCCCGCCCCGTCCCCGCGGGCGCGGCCTTGGCGACGACCATGGCGGGATCGACCACCGCGCTCATGCGAGCCTGATCCGCGGATCGAGGATCATGTAGCCGATGTCGCCGATGAACTGCGTCGTGACGGCGATGGCGACCGTGATCAGCGTCGCCGCCTCGAGCGTGGCGATATCCCCGAAGAGACTCGCCTCCAGCAGCAGGCGGCCGAAGCCGGGATAGGCGAAGACGAGCTCTGTCACCACCACTCCGCTGATCAGGAAATTGATCTGCAGCAGGAGGACCGTGAACGGCGCGATCATGGCGTTGCGCAGGGCGTGGCCGAGCACGACCTGCCGTGTGCTCAGGCCCTTGAGCATGGCGGTGCGGATGTAGGGCTTCTCCATCACTTCGATCATGGAGACCCGGATCATGCGGGCCACGTAGCCGAAGTCGTAGATGACGAGCACTGCCACGGGCAGGACGAGCTGGGAGGGAATGGACCAGCCGCCTCCGGTCTCCAGCGGGCTGGTGCCGGGCAGCACCGGCCAGAGGATGACGAAGAGCGTGACCAGGAACACGCCCGAGGCGAATTCCGGGATCGAGGTGAACGTGATGCCCACGACCGACAGCGAGCGGTCCAGCGCGCTGCCCTCCCGCAGCCCGGAGAGCACGCCGAACAGGATCGACAGGGGCACGATGAGGAGGAAGGCGAGGCCGCCCAGGATGAGGGTGTTGCCGAGCCTCGTCCAGATGATGTCGTTGACCGGGAGCTTCGTGAGCGTGGAATAGCCGAGATTGCCGAAGTACTGCGCGCCGCGCGGATCCTTGAAGTTGAGGCCCGTGGCCGGGTCCTGCAGCGGATCGGGCACCAGGCCGAGGAACACGCCAGCCCAGCGGCCGTAGCGGACCAGCAGGGGATCGTCCGCCTTCAGCCGCTTGGTCAGCAGGTCCACCTGCTCCTTCGTGGCGAAGGGGCCGAGCGACTTGCGCGCGACGCTGCCCGGCGTGAACTCGCAGACAGCGAAGACGAGGAACGAGGCCGCGACCATGGTCAGCAGCATGGCCGCCAGGCGTTTTCCCAGAAAGATCAGCATGCCCTGGCCGCTGCCACGTCGGCTCCTCCCCGGGGTCGGCGCGAACAGGCCCGCGCCGCCGTCACCATGATGGAGACGCGCCGCCCCGCGAGGCAACCGCCGTCCTGCAGGATTGGCCTGCCGCCGGCGCCGCCCCGGCCGCTTCGCCAAGCGGCAGGGGCCGGCGCCGGGAAGCTCAGGAGGCCGTCGAGATCGCGTATTTGTGCGCGAAGATGTATTGCGACGGATGGAGCTCGAAGCCCTTGACCTTCTTGTCCATGACCGTCGAGAACACGCGCCAGAAGGGCTGAACGATCGGGCCCTCCTCCTGCATGATCGTCTCGATCTTCGCCATCACCTTGCTGCGCTCCTTGGGATCGAGGATGCCCTCGGCCTGGGTGAGCAGCGCGTCGAACTCGGCATTGGAGAAGTTCGACTCGTTCCAGGGCGCATTGGAGCGATAGGCCAGGCCCAGCGTCATGATGGCGAGGGGACGGTGACCCCAGGCCGTCAGGCTGAACGGGGCCGATGTCCAGACCTCCCAGTACTGGGCGCTCGGCAGCGACTTGATGTTCAGCTTGATGCCGATGTCCTTCATCTGCTCGGCGAAGGCCTGCGCCGTGTTGAGCTCCCAGATCGGGTCGGGGCGGGTCACCACGTCGAACTCGAAGCCGTTCGGGAACCCGGCTTCCGCGAGCAGCTTCTTGGCCTGCGGCACATCCTTGGAGTATTTCGGCAGCGGGTAGTATTCGGGATGCGACGGCGCCACGTGGTGGTCCTCCGCCGGCGTGCCGGCCCCGAGCAGGACCGACTGGATGATCTTGTCGCGGTCGATGCCCAGGCGCATCGCCTTGCGCACCCGCTTGTCCTTGAACTGCTCGACGTCGGGATGCATGCGGGCGACGATGGTCTGGGTCGTCTCCACCTTGTGCACCGCGACGTGCGGAAAGGCCTTCATCGAGTTGATCTGCAGGGCGTCGGCCTCGGAGAGGCCATCCACCTGCTTGGAGGCCATGGCCGCGATCCCGGCGCCGGGGTTGTCGCCCAGATCCACGAACTCGAGCGAGTCCAGATAGGGACCCTCGCCCCAGTAATCCTTGCGGGCCTTGTACTTCGCCGACTTGCCGACCGTGTATTCGGTGAGCTCGAAAGGCCCTGTGCCGTTCGCGCCCGGCCCGAAGGTTCCGTCCTCCTTGGGGTCGAGGATGAACATCGGGTAGTGGAAGAGGTGCTCCGCCACGGCGATCTGAGGCGTCTTGATGTTCAGGCGAACCGTGTAGTCGTCGACCTTCTCGATCGCGTTGTCCGCCCAGAGCTTGCTGCCCTTCTTGGGATTGCCCTTCGCATCCTTCTCGCCCGTGTCGTACTCGACGACGAGGTAGCCCGTGAACAGGCCGAGCACGGACGAGCCGACCTTCGGGTCGCACACCCGCTTGAGGTTCCAGACGACGTCGTCGGCCGTGAGGGGCCGGCCGTCCTTGCGCCACTTCACGTTCTTGCGGACGTGCAGCGTCCAGGTCTTGAGGTCGTCGCTCACCACCCACTTCTCGAGCAGGTAGGGGTGGGTGATGTTGTTGCGGTCCGTGAGCGTGAGATACTCGCAGACCTGCCGGATCACGTTCGACTTCTCCGCAAAGTCGATCGCCTGCGGATCCTTGATCTCCATGCAGCGCATGCCGATGCGCAGGTTGCCGCCCTTCGGCATGTCCTGGGCGAGCGCGCGCGAGGGCGCAGGCAGGCCGGCCATGGCATAGGCGGCTCCGGCCGAGAGGCCGAGCAACGTGGACTTGCGCAGGAAGTCCCTGCGGCTGATCTCGCCTTTGTCGAGCTGACTGACGAGCGTCGGGATGTAGGGGTGGGTCTTATCCACGAATCGAGCCTCCGAGCTTGCGCGGAACGGGCGGCGGGCACGCCGCTTGGCGGAACGGCGCCGGGATGATGCGGTGCGTGTCCGCCGGCCGGTTCGGCGCTGCCCGGCGGCGAAGTCGCGAGCGCGGTGACAACCTGGATCCGCAACCGGAAATCATGCGACGCCTGGGCACCGGCCCCGTCGCGGACCCGATGCTTCCGACCCCCGCTCCCGACACGGCGCCGCGTTGTCGCAGCCGCTCGCTTCCGACAAAAAAGCTACACTGCGACCCCTGCCTCACAAACGAAGTTTGACGAGGCAATGACCTCATTTTTTTTGGCCATTTCAACGGCCAAAGCTGCATTTCATGGCGCGTTGCCCGCTTTACAGCCAGTCCGGGCCATTTCTAGACTGCGAGGGCTCGAAAACATTGGGCATAGGCTGCGGGCCCGCGGGCTTGTCGAGGCCCTCCGCCAGGTCCGGACCTCGTCACCGGCCAGCCGACGCCACCTTGCACCGGGAACCAACAGCACATGCGGACTCATGCACAGGCCGTCGTCATCGGGGGCGGGCTGATCGGATGCTCGATCCTCTACCACCTCGCCAAGCACGGCTGGACCGACGTGGTGCTGTTCGAACGCGACGAGCTGACCTCCGGGTCGACGTGGCATGCCGCCGCCAACATCCATGGCCTGCACGACTCCACCAATGTCAGCCGTCTCCAGCACTACACGATGGCGCTGTACCGTGAGCTCGAGACGGAGACCGGGCAGGAATGCGGGATCTTCCAGCCCGGCTCCCTCTACCTCGCCCAGACCCAGGCGCGCGAGCACCAGCTCCGCCTGCAGGAGGCCAAGGCGCGCCGCTACGGGATGGAGTTTTTCGAGGTCGGCCGCGCCGAGGCCGAGCGGCTCCATCCGCTGGTCAATTTCGACGGCATCCGCTGCATCATGTACGAGCCGCAGGGCGGCAACGTCGACCCGTCCGGCGTGACGGCGGCCTATGCCGCCGGGGCGCGCCAGCGGGGCGCCGAGATCCATCGCTTCACGCCCGTGATCGGCACGGAGCAGCAGCCGGACGGCAGCTGGATCGTGCGCACGTCGAAGGGCGACGTGCATGCCCGGTGGGTGGTGAATGCCGGCGGCCTCTGGGCGCGCGAAGTGGCGGCGATGGCCGGGCTCGTGCTGCCGCTGATCCCGACGGAGCACCAGTACTTCGTGACGGAGACGATCCCGGAGGTGGCTTCGGCCGGGCGGCGGCTGCCCTCGGTCGCGGACCGTGACGGCGAATACTACTTCCGGCAGGAGGGTCTGGGCTTCCTCGTCGGCGCCTACGAGCGGGGCATGAAGTTCTGGGCGGAGGAGGGCACTCCGCTGGACTTCGGGCACGAGCTTTTCCCCGACGATCTCGGGCGGATCGAGGAGAACATGGAGCGCGCCATCGCGCGCGTGCCCGTCCTCGCCTCGGCCGGCATCAAGCGGGTGATCAACGGGCCGATGATCTGGTCTCCCGACAGCGCGGCGCTGTTCGGTCCCATCCCCGAGCTGCGCAACTACTTCTGTTGCGCGGGAATCATCCCCGGATTCTCGCAATCCGGCGGGCTCGGACGCCTCGCCGCGGAGTGGATGATCGAGGGCGAGCCGACGCTCGACCTCTTCGCCTGGGACCTCGCGCGGTTCGGCGCTTGGGCCGGCAAGGCCTTCACCAAGGCCCGCGTGCAGGACCAGTACAGCCATCGCTTCAAGATCCACTTTCCCAACGAGGAGCGGGCGGCCGGCCGCCCGGTGCGAGTCCGTCCGGCCTATGACCTGCAGAAGGACCGCGGCGCCGTGTTCGGCCTGAACTTCGGCTGGGAGCATCCCCTCTGGTTCGCCGCCGAGGGGGAGCCGCGGGAGGAGACGGTCGGCTTCGAACGCCAGAACTGGTGGGGGCCGGTGGGCCGCGAGGTCCGGATGCTGCGCGAGGCCGTGGGCGTCATCGACATCTCGAACTTCGCCAAGTACGAGGTGAAGGGACCGGACGCCGAGGCCTGGCTCAACGCCGTCTTCGCCAACCGCATGCCCTCCAGGGTGGGGCGATCCTGCCTCACGCCGCTGATCGGCAAGCGCGGCGGCATCGCCGGCGACTTCACCGTCACCAAGCTCGCCGAGGACGAGTACAGGATCTTCGGCTCGGGCATGGCGGAGCGCTACCACAAGCGCTTCTTCGACATGGTGCCCCTGCCGGACGGAACCACGTTCGGCTCCCTCACGGAGGCGCTCTGCGGATTCAACGTGGCGGGGCCGCGGGCGCGCCAGACG
Organism: Alsobacter sp.; assembly: GCA_046349155.1. GTDB lineage: Bacteria > Pseudomonadota > Alphaproteobacteria > Rhizobiales > Beijerinckiaceae > Alsobacter. The sequence continues at coordinate 830,880 of JAXMCW010000001.1, forward strand.
CTCCAGCGGCTCACCAACGCCGACCTCACGACGGAGAGCTTTCCCTTCATGGGATCGCGGCGCATCACGGTGGCGGGGATCGAGGCCGTCGCCCTGAGGGTCTCCTTCACGGGCGACCTCGGCTGGGAGCTCTACTGCGAGGAGAGGGACCAGGTCGCCCTCTACGCGGCCCTGCTGGAGGCCGCGAAGGCGGAAGGCGGCGGCCCCGTCGGCTCGCGAGCCCTCATGTCGCTGCGGGTCGAGAAGGGCTATGGCAGCTGGGGCCGGGAATATTCGCCCGAGTACTGGCCGCAGGAGGTCGGGATGGACCGCCTGGTGAAGATGGACAAGGGCGACTTCCTGAACCGGGACGCCTATGCGCGGATCGCCGGCAATCCCGTCCGCGACAAACTCATCATGATCAGCGTCGAGACGGAGGGCGCGGATGCGAACGGGGGCGAGCCGATCTTCCTGCCCGATGGCACCCCGGTGGGACAGGTGACCTCCGGCACCTACGGCCATTCCGTGGGGCTGTCGCTCGCCATGGGCTACGTGAAGGCGGGCATGGCGAGCCCCGGCGACGAACTCACCGTCGCGATCCTCGGCCGGCCCCACAAGGCCGTGCTCCTGGAAGCTCCGCCCTTCGATCCCGCCGGGCGGCGGCTGAGGATGTGACGTGCACGAGCTCGTCATCTCGTCCGGACGCGTCGCACTCGAGTCGGGTTGGGCCGAGTGCGACGTCGGAATTGACGGCGAGCGGATCACGACGCTGGCGAGCGGGCTGAAGGGCCGCCGCCACATCGACGCGTCGGGCCATTGGGTGCTGCCGGGCGGGATCGATGCGCATTGCCACCTGGACCAGCCCGTCTGGAGCGGCGCGCCGAACGCCGACGACTTCGTGTCGGGCTCGATGTCCGCCGCCTTCGGGGGGACGACCTGCATCGTGCCGTTCGGCATGCCGGGGCCCGGCCATTCCAGCATCGCGGCCTATGAGAGGGCGCTGGCCTGCGCGGCCGGCAGGTCGTTCGTCGACTACGCGCTCCACGCCGTGGTGACCCCGGGGACTGGCGCTCACGTCGCGGCGCAACTCGCCGAGCTGGCGGCGCGGGGCGTCGCCGCCGTGAAGGTCTACACGACCTACGAAGGCTTCGCCGTCGACGACGACCTGCTGCTCGCGGTGATGGAGAGCGCCCGGGCCTGCGGCATGCGGGTGATGGTCCATGCCGAGAACGACGCCGCGATCCGCTGGGCGCGCGAACGGCTGATCGAGCGCGGCCAGACGCAGATGCGCTTCCATGCCGTCGCCCATTCGGAGCTGGCCGAGCGGGAGGCGGTTCACCGCGTCCTCGCCTTCGCCGAACTCACGGGGGCGGCCGTGACGATCGTCCACGTCTCGGCGTCGGGCTCGCTCGGGGAGATCGAGAGGGCCCGGCACAGGGGCGTCGACGTGCTGGCCGAGACATGCCCCCAATACGTCTTCCTCACGCGGGACGACCTCGACCGGCCTGCGCAGGACGCGGCGCGCTTCATGTTCACGCCGCCGCCGCGGACCGCCGAGAGCGTCGAGGCCCTCTGGCAGGGCCTGGAGACCGGCGCCATCGACCTGTGGTCTTCCGACCATTCCCCCTATTTTCTGGCGGACAAGCTGGGCACGGCTCCCGAGCCGGGCTTCCACACCACGGTGAGCGGTGTTCCCGGCCTGGAGACCCGCCTTCCGCTGCTGTTCTCCGACGGTCTCCTCGAGGGACGCCTGAGCCTGCAGCGCTACCTCGACCTGACATGCCGGAACGCGGCCCGCGCCTATGGGCTGGCGCACCGGAAGGGAAGCATCGCACCCGGCTTCGATGCCGACATCGTCGTCTGGGACACGGCCGGCACATGGGCCATCCACTCCGCGACGATGCAGTCTCGCGTCGACTTCACGCCGTTCGAGGGACGGACCGTGACCGGGCGTCCCCGGACCGTCCTCAACCGCGGCCTGCCGCTTCTGGTCGATGGCGTGTGGCAGGATTGTCCTGCCCGCGGCGCCTCCATGCAGAAGGGCCGCCCCGGGAGGTCACATGAGCCGTCTGGCCCGGGGTCGAACGGGTGACGTCGCCTGCCCGCGCAGGGCCGGGCTCCCATCGGGGGGCCGTCGCTACTGGGCCCGGCGGCTGAAGGAAATGGCGTAGGAGCTGGTCCTGACCCCGATGAGCGGGTCTCCCGAGGGCTCGATGCCGTCGGTCAGGTTCGTCGGAAGGTAGCCGAGATCCTTGGGATCGGCCCCCGCCCTGGACAGCACGATCTTGCCGAGCTCGACGACCTTGCGGTCAGCGGTAAGCGGCTTCGTCGCGTCGTCGACCGGATCGGACGGATCGGCAAGCTGCGCCTGCAAGGTGAAGGTCACCGGCTTTGCGCCGACACGCGTCCTGATCTCCTCCACGAGCCCGTCCTTGCCGAGCTTCGCGGCCTCGGCGGCTTCCAGATGGGTGACGCCGGCGTCGGGCGTGATCTTGAAGCGGAAGGCGCGCCGCTCGCCGGAGGGCGAGACGAAGACGAAGGAATTCACGCCGTTGTACTCCTCTGTCGCGAAGCTTGCGGGAGTGCTGGTGGACGCGAAAGCCTTGGCTGCGGCCGGATGGGCCGCGAAGAACTGCTCGATCTTCGTCGGCTTCGGGCTTCCGGGAGGGCTGTCGAGAACGGCCTGGAGCAGGTCGCGGAACTCTTCGCCCGTCGCCACGGGAAAGAACTGCAGCGAGTTCGCGACGATGTCGACCTCGTCGCCGCCGGGGATTCGGAACTTCACCGACATGCCGTGCGGGTTGGCGTTCGGGTCTCCGTCGGGGATGGTCGGGATGCCCGTCGAATCCGAGAACCGCACCACGACGGGGATGCTGGCCGCCTTGAACAGCGAGGCCTTGCTCAGGGCTGCGCCCTCGGGGCCCGGCGTGAACGTTCCCTCCAGCACCACGCCCTTGGCGTGGTTCGCCCGTGTCGCGGGATAGCTCCCGAACACCTTGTTCATGATCGCGATGATCTGCTCGGCGACGTCGGCATCGGCCGCGCGGGCCGGCGCCTGCGCGGAGGCGACCAGCACGCCGGCCAGCAGGATGGCAAGTCTCGTCCGAAGGGACATGGGGTCTCCCGGCAAGCCACGGCGGGGGATGAAGCGGGTCGTCGTGGCGCACGACCCACGGCGGAGGATGGTGTCAAGACATCGGGGCGCGATCAACCGCGGGCTGGGCCGTGACCGCCGTCGAGCGACGCGCCACGCCGTCGCGGGAGTTGCCGCCCGCGTAAGAACTCCCGCGATTCCGTTCCGCCTCCGAAGTCACGCGCGGCAAGCTGGCCCTGTCGGCCCGGAAGGCCACGCACGGTCAGCCTTGGACCGGGGGCGGGCAAACGGCCTGTCCGGTATCGGGGTGGGACGGCGGACCGGGCGACCGATACCAGGCGACCCCGCCCGCACATGTCCTTGGACGGCACGCCTTCAGCAGCCAAGGTTTTTCTAGCGTCTTTCGCGACCTGGCGGACCCGATTTCACGCCGTCATCGCAAGCCGGAGGCGAAGCCGTCCAGTCGTCTGTCGGGCGTTTCCCGGATTGGCTCGCCGCCGGGCTCCTCGCAACGACCTTCGGACAGGTCGAGAACGGCTCTGGTCGCTGCCGCCCCGCATCTCTGATCTTTAATGGATGTCAACGGCTTCCACGGCAAACATCGAAATCTGTCGCGAGCCGAAGACGATGGGGAGATTTCGATGTGCCGCTGGTGCGCCCGTTCTGACATTGCCGACCGGCTCACGGCCCGGATTTCGCCCAGCCGGAGGCAGTTCCTCGGCTATACGGCTTCGCTCGCCGTCATGGGACCGGGACTTGCCGCACGTGCGGCGACCGGCGTCGCGGACACGATCTTCCACAAGGGGCCGATCTATCCGATGACTGCGCCGGGCGCGAAGGTCGAGGCGATCGCGCTCCAAAAAGGCGCCGTTCTCGCGGCCGGGTCCTCAGCCGATGTCATGGCTTTGGCCGGGCCCACCACCAAGACGATCGACCTGTCCGGCCGGACGCTGCTTCCGGGCTTCATCGACCCGCACAATCACGCCACTCTGTCTGCCCTCGTCGAGATGCTGCTGACCAATGTCGGCTTCTCGACATACCGGACCAAGGCGGATGCGCTGGCCGCCATGAAGGCCGTCGCCGCGAAGACGGCGCCCGGCGATTGGATCGCCTTCGGCTTCTACGACAACCTGCTCCAGGGCGGCGACATCTCCATGGCCGACCTTGACGCGGTGTCGTCGACGAGCCCGGTTTTCCTGATGTACGTGAACGGCCATGTCGGCGCCGGCAATGCTCTGGCTTTCGCGCGGGCCAAGGTCACGGCGGACATCGGCACGCTGCCCGGCGGGGGCTTCTTCGGCCGCGGGGCTGACGGCAAGCTCAACGGGATGATCTACAACGAGCCGGCCTTGCTCCGCTTCCTCGATCTTGCGGTGGCCAGGCCGAACGCCGAAAGCCTGGCCAGGGCCATCGGGGCCTATGCCCGCCAGGCCTCCGCATCGGGGCTCACCGCCCTGCATGAGCCGGGAACGGTGAAGCCCGAATGGGTCGAGATGCTGGCCAAGCTCTCGAACAGCCTGCCCGTCCGGCTGAGCGCGAGCTTCAGCACCGACATGGTCGAGGCCAGCAAGGCCTTCGCCAAGCTCGGCCCCTCCCACAAGGCCCGGCGCCTGCCGGACAGCCGCTTCTCGCTCTATGGCATGAAGTTCTGGGCCGACGGCTCCAACCAGGCGGAGACCGCCGCTCAGACCCAGCCCTATCTTCGCTCCAGCGCGCGCGGCGCCCTCGGCTACACGCCCCAACAGGCGGCGGACCTGTGCGGCAAGGCGCGCGACGCCGGCTGGACGATCCTCGTGCACTGCCAGGGCGACGCCGCCGTCGACCAGGTTCTCGACGCCATCGAGACGGCCTACGGCGCACATTCGTCGCTGGGGCTCAACCGCATCGAGCACGCAACGATGGCGAGGCCCGATCAGATCGATCGGATGAAGCGGCTGGGTTGCGAAGCTAGCTACATGACGGATTTCGTCTACCTCTACGGCGCGGCCTATCGCGACCAGATTTTCGGGGAGCCCAGAGCCAGCTTCATGGTGCCCGTGGGCGCCGCGGCCAGGGCGGGCATGGGATATTCCATGCACACGGACAATCCGGCCGCGGGCCTTCCCCTCAACCCGCTCCGCCTCGTGCAGACCGTGGTGACCCGGCGCTGCGTGACCGACGGGTCGGTGGTCGGCCCGGACCTGCGGATGAGCGTGGAGGAGGCTCTGCTGGGCATTACCAAGCATGCCGCCCGCCATATCGGCCTCGACGATGCGATCGGCACGCTCGAGGCCGGCAAGGAGGCCGACCTCACGATCCTCGAGACCGATCCCTTCGTCGCCGACCCCGAGCGGCTCGCGGCCATCCGCGTGAGCGAAACCTGGCTGGCAGGGGAGAAGGCTTTCGGCTGAGGCCTCGCCAAGGGCGCTGGGGCGCCTGTCGCGCCGCGAGCCCCGGCCGGGCTCAAGCAGGCATCCCGCTGCTCGTTCCCGGCGCGGCTTTCGGCTTGCGCAAGTGGGGCAGGTGGAGCGTCCGGCGAGAGGTGGGACCGTCTCCTGGTGCGGCGAGCCGGGCGTGCCGCAATCCCGCGATCGGGTAGGAGAGGCGCTTGCAGTCCAGCCTGCGCCCTCAGTCGACGTCGACCGCGAGATGTCCGATTCCGGCGATTTCACCTCGCAAATGATCTCCTCGCCGCACCGCCCCAACGCCCGCGGGAGTTCCCGTCATCAGCAGGTCGCCAGCTCTCAGTTCGAACAGAGTGGAGAGGACCGAGATGATTTCGGGAACGCTCCAGATCATGTGCTCGATCCCGCCTGATTGGCGGATCTCGCCGTTCACGGCGAGAGTGATGGTACCGCGCGTGGGGTGACCGATCTCGGACGCTCTGACGAGGGGCCCGCACGGGGCAGACCCGTCGAAGGCCTTCGCGCTGTCCCAGGGTCGCTGCAGCCTCTTGGCTTCGGCCTGGAGGTCGCGGCGCGTCATGTCGAGGCCCACCGCATAGCCGAAGACGTGCTGTAGCGCCGCGTCGACGGGGATGTCCTTCCCTCCCCCGTGCAGGGCGACGACCATTTCGATCTCGTGATGAACATCGCTGGATAGCGCGGGATAGCGAAAGCGCGTTCCCGGTTCTGTCACGGCCTCCGCGGGCTTCATGAAGAAGAAGGGAGGCTCGCGGTCGGGGTCGTGGCCCATTTCGCGCGCATGGTCGGAGTAATTGCGGCCGACGCAGAAGACCCGCCGGATGGGGAAGCGCCGCGCGGTTCCGGCGACGGGCAGTGAGCGCGTTTCCAGAGCGAACAGCATGTCGTCCGCAGCCAGGTCCGTCGGTGTCATCCGGTCGCCTCCTTGCATCCCCTGTCCTCGCCGGCGGCACGCCGGTCGGTCAGAAGAAGCACGGCAGGAACCGGCGGCGACAACCGAATTCTACGCCGCCGATACCTGAGCTCAGGTCATGCGTCTGCGACGGACGGGCCAAGAAGGTGGCGCGCCGACTTGAGCCGGGCGTCGACCGCCTCCGTCAGGAGCCATGAGCGGAAGGCCCTGACATTCGGATCCTCCAACCTGCTTTCGTGGACGAGCAGGTAGTATTCCCCGGCACTCGCGATGTCGGTCTTCACGGGAACGGCGAGGTCGTCGGCGCCCTCGTAGTAGGCCAGCAGGAAGTTTGGAACGATGGCGACGCCCCGTCCCTTGCGGGCCGCCTCGAGCGACATGAAGAAGTGCCCGAACTCGAGGGCCGGCGAGCCGCTTGCGGGCAGTCGGATCCCGTGCGCTCGCAGCCAGTCGGGCCATGCGAAGCGCCGCGTGGTCGTGTGGATCAGGGGAAGGCGCGCGAGGTCGGCGGGGCTCTGCCGCGCGTCCTCGAGCACGAGCAGGTCGGGGCGGCAGACCGGCACGAGGACGTCGGGAAAGAGCTCCTCGGCATGCACGCCCGACCAGTTCGAAACCATCTCGAGTTCGATGCGGGGCTGGGTCCGTTCATAGCGGCGGCCCGGGAGACGACCCACGCGGATCGCGACGTCGGCATCGTGGGCCAGGAGGTCGGCGGGCTCGATGCTGGAGACGATCCGGACCTCGATCCCGGGATGCTGCTGCGTGAAGACGTGGAGACGCGGCATCAGCCACAGGGATGCGATCGTCGGCAGGGCCGAGATCGTGAGGGTGGCGTGGCTGCGCCGCTTCCGCAGGTGGTCGGACGCGCGCTCGATCTCGTCGAAGGCATCGCCGATGCCGAGCAGAAACTCGCTGCCTTCGTCGGTGAGTTCGATACGGCGTGTCAGGCGGCGAAAGAGGTCGACGCCGAGGTAGATCTCGAGTTCGCGGACCTGCCGGCTGACGGCCCCCTGGGTCACATGCAACTCGGCCGCCGCCTTGGTGAAGGACAGTTGGCGTGCCGCGGCCTCGAAGCCCCGAAGTGCATTCAGGGGCGGCAGTCGCCTCTTTCTCATGCGATGACCCTCCATGCATGACTGTAGCTCATGCATGGAGGGCGAACAATTCGTTTGTCCCGTGACCGTCCGACACCCATCCTCGAAATCACAAGACGCCACATCACTGCAGCGCTCAGGCTTGGCTGGTGGGTGATCAAGTGTTCGAGGAACATGACATGGGGTCTGGTCCCTCCATTACGCTCGAATTACAGAACATTGCGAAGAGTTATGGTCCGACTTGCGCCCTGCGTGATGCTTCCGTTTCTTTGAAAGAGCATCGTGTCCATGCCATTCTCGGCGAGAACGGCGCGGGCAAGAGCACGCTGGTGAAGATCATCGTCGGCGCCGTTCAGCCGGACCGCGGATCTCTCCGGCTGCAGGGACGGCCGCTGAACCTGCGCTCGGTGCGCCAGGCGATCGAGGCGGGCATCATCCCGATCTATCAGCACCTCAGCCTCTTTCCGGAGCTCACGGTCCTCGAAAACCTCTCGGCTTTCGGGCTCGGACGGGCAGGAGCCCTCTCGGGGCGCGGGGCGCTCGTGCCGAAGGCGCAGGCCCGCGATTGGCTCGCCGCTGTCGACCTTCGCGTCGGGCTGGACGTCCCCGTGGGCGCCTTGTCGATCGGGGAGCGGCAGCTGGTCGAGATCGCCCGCGCCCTCGGCCAGTCCTGCAAGGTCCTGGTTCTGGACGAGCCGACCGCCGCCCTCAGCGGGCGCGAGGCGGAACGGCTCTTCGGCGTCGTCCGGCGGCTCACGGCCCAGGGCACGGCCGCGCTTTTCATCAGCCACAAGTTCGAGGAGATCGAAGCGCTCGCAGACGACGTGAGCGTGCTCCGGGACGGCCAGAGCGTGATGTCGGGCGTCGCCATGGCGGAGACGTCACGTCCCGAGCTGGTGCGCGCCATGCTGGGGTCGAGCGTGAACGAGGCGCAAAGGGACCTGCCCGAACCCGGACCGGTCGTGCTCCGCCTCGAGCCCTCCGCGGCGAGGGGGCCGGGGAACGCTTCCCTCGAGGTTCGCGCCGGCGAGATCGTCGGTCTGGCCGGGCTCGTCGGGTCCGGCGCCCTTGAACTCGCGGAAGCCTGCGCCGGCGCAGCGAAGGGCTTCGGAACGCTCACGGTCGACGGCGAATCCGTCCCGGCAGGAGACCGTCGCGCCGCGGTCTCTGCGGGCATCGGGTATGTTCCCAGCGATCGGCACGGCGAGGCGTTGTTTGCCCACCTGACGGCCACCGAGAACAGCTCCGCGTCCGGCATCGCGGATTTCGTCAATGCAGGCGTCGTGAACAGGCGTCGCGAGCGCACGGCGATGTCCACGTGGCTGCGCCGGCTGCGTCTCTTTCCGCACGAACCGGATCGCCTCGCCTCGGCGTTCAGCGGCGGCAACCAGCAGAAGCTGGTCATGGCGCGCAACCTGTCGATGACCGGCTTGCGCGTGCTCGTGCTCCTGGAGCCGACACGGGGCGTGGACATCGGCGCCCGCGAGACCATCCATGATGCGATCGTGGAGGCCGCCCGCCGGGGCGTGGCCGTCCTTCTCGCCTCCACCGACCTCGACGAGATCCTGGCGCTGTCGAACCGCATCCTCGTCGTGCGCGACGGGCGTGTCGCTGAAGAGTTCCCGCGCGGGGTCTCCCGCGGCGCCCTGCTTCCGGCACTCGCTGGAAGGGCTGCGGCATGACGAGCCTCGCCATGATTGACCAAAGACTGCCGAGGCTGCGCGGGCTGCGCCCGCCCATCGCCCTGTGGATCACGCTTGCGATCTTCATCGTCTTCGCGCTCTGCGTGCCGCGTTTCGCGACCCTGGGGAACCTCGAGAACCTCCTGAGGGTCGCGGCGATCCTCGGGATCGCCGCATGCGGCCAGGCCATCGTCCTGATCCTCGGTGGAATCGAGTTCTCCTTTGGCGCATCGGCAGCCTTGGCGAGCGTCCTCATCGTGCTCAGCGAGCCTTTCGTCGGGACGCCTGCGGCCTTCGCAGTCGGGGCTGGCTCCTGCCTGGCGGTGGGCGCCGTCAACGGATTGCTCGTGGCCCGGTTCGACCTGGCGCCCTTCCTGGTCACGCTCGGCATGCTCATGGTCTGCGGCGGACTGGCGGCATCCATCGCCGGCGGCCTGCCGATCGACGCGCCCGCGTCCGCGGCCTTCTCCTGGCCTGCGCGCGGCCGGATCTTCGGCATCTCCGTCCCCGTCGTCGCCGCGCTCCTGGCCTTCCTCGCCCTGTACGCGGTCCTGTCGCACACCCATCTCGGCCGGCTCTGGTACCTGTGCGGCTCGAATCCCGTGGCTGCGCGCCTTGCCGGATTGCCGGTGCGCCGGGTCCTCTTCTCGGGCTACCTGGCCGCGTCGGGCTTCTGCGCCCTGGCTGCGCTGATCCTGACGAGCCGCGTGGCGTCGGGGCAGCCCAACCTCGCGCCCAACCTCCCGTTCGAGACCATTGCCGCCTGCGCGATCGGCGGCATTCCGCTCGCAGGCGGGCAGGGGCGCGCTTCCCAGGTGGCCTGCGGCGTCCTCGTCATCGCGATGATGAACAACGCCGTGGTTCTCACGAACCTTCCGGTCGCCTGGCAATACGTCCTCATCGCCACGGTCATCGTCGGCGCCGTCCTCCTTCAGCGCGCCGGGCCCGTGCTCACCGATGTCCTGGCGGTCATTCGGGGGAGGGCTGGCCGGTGACACGCCCCGTTGCAGCACGGTCTCTCGCGGCGCCCCTGTGCCTGCTGATGGCGACCACGTTCTTCGCGTTCCTCTCGCCGACCTTTATCGGCCTGGAGAACCTCGCCAATGTCGGATCGCAGATGTGGGTGCTCGCGCTCCTGGCTGTCGGCCAGATGTTCGCGATCGCCTCCCGCGGGTTCGACATCTCCGTCGGAAGCGTCGCGGCGCTCTCCAGCACCGTGGCTGCCCTGTCCGCCAACGCGATCGGTCTCCCCGGTCTCCTGGCGGGGGCCCTGGTGGGTCTGGCGTGCGGGACCGTGAACGGTCTCCTCGTGGGCTCGTTCGGCCTGCAGCCCGTGGTCGCGACGCTCGGCGTCCTGATCGGCGCGAAGGGCGTCGCCCTCCTCGTCAGCGGCGACGGCCAGGTGGTGCCGCTCGTGGCCGCCGACGAGGCGGCCCGGCTGGCTTTCGACAGGGTCGCGGGCCTGCCTGTCTCGGCCTGGCTCGCGATGGCGCCGATCGCGGCCGCCGCCTGGCTTCTCCACGCCGCCGCCGGGCGGCGCATCCTGATGCTCGGCTCGAACCCCGAGGCTGTCGCGCTCGTCGGAATTCACGCCGCCAGGACCCAGCTTCTGGCCTACCAGTTGAGCGGCCTCTTCGCGGGTCTCGCGGGGGTCCTGATGACCGTCCGCGCCGGCAGCGGTCTGCCCACGGAGGGCGCCGGGATGGAGCTCCAGTCCATCGCCGCGGCGGTGATCGGCGGCACGCCGCTGACCGGCGGGTCCGCGGGCGTGGCCGGGGTGGTCCTCGGCGCCGCCTTCATCCAGGTCCTGCTCACGGGACTGAACCTGATGGGCGTCTCTCCCTTCGTGGCCCAGTCGGCCATCGGCCTCGTGATCATCGGGTCCGGTCTCCTCGCCTTCCTCCTCAAGTCCGCTTCCTCACCCCGCACGAAAGGAACCTCCGCATGAGCACCACGCGTCCCTCCGTCTCCTTCGCCGCCATGCTCCTCGCGACGGTCTGCGCCGGCACGCTGGCTGGACCCGCCGCGGCCCAGGAGCGCACGATCGGGGTGTCGGTTCCCAACCTCGCCTCCTCCTTCTGGATCTCGGCCGTGTACGGCATGGAGGACGAGGCCAAGAAGGCGGGCGCAAAGCTCGTGAAGCTCAACGCCGGCGGAGATTCCAACTCGAGCCAGCAGATCTCGCAGATCCAGGACCTCACGCAGCGCAAGGTCGACGCCATGATCGTCGGCGCGACGAACGGCGACGCCGTCAAGGCGGTGGTCGAGCGGGCCGCGGATGCCGGCATCCCCGTCGTCGGGATTTCCTCGCCCCCGAGCACGGGCAAGCTGGTGGCGCTGGTCAGCGCCGACCACTACGACATGGGCAAGCTGCAGGCCGAATGCCTGTCCAAGGCCATGGGCGGGAAGGGCAACGTGGCCATGATGGCGGGTCCCGCAGGCCAGGCCTGGTCGGATCTCCGCGCCAAGGGCTTCAAGGACACGCTGCAGAAGGCGTCGCCCGACGTGAAGGTCGTGGCTGAATCGCGCCTGGGCGACAACCGCAACGCCGCGCTCACGACGGCCGAGGACTGGACGCAGCGTTTCCCCGACCTCAATGGCGTCTACGCCGCGACGGACGACATGGCTGCCGGCGTGGTCTCGGCCTTGAAGTCGGCGGGCAAGATGCCGGGCGTGCGCGTCTCGGCCTCAAACTACAGCCCCACCGCCCAGCAGATGCTGAAGGACGGGGATCTCGCCTGCACGTCGATCCAGAAGGTCGTCGCCCAGGGTCGCGCCGCCGTTCAGCAGGCGCTCAATGCGGCCGGCAAGAAGCCGGTGCAGAAGGAGGTCGTGGTTCCGGCCCTGCTGGTCACCCGCGACAACATGGCGACGGTCGACCTCGGGTCCGTCGTCGCGCCGTCGGATTACCGGCCCTGACGCAGGCCGCTCGAGAGGTTCGCCATGCTTCCGACCCCCAATCGCTTTCCCTACAGTCCCATCGTCACGCGGCCGGACTTCGCCTGGCCCGGCGGCAAGCGCCTGGCCGTCTACGTCGCACTCTGCGTCGAGCACTTCTCCTATGGCCAGGGGCTGGGGCTCGCCTATTCGCCCGGTCTCAGCCATCCCAACTCGTACAACTGGGGCTGGCGCGAATACGGCAACAGGGTCGGAGGCTGGCGTCTCATCGAGCTCTTCGAGGACTACGGCCTGCCCCTCACGGTGCTCCTGAACACGGAGTGCTACGACCATTGCCCCGATCTCGTCGCGGCGCATCGGCGTCGCGGTGACGAGATCGTCGCCCATGGACGAACCAATTCCGAACATCAGAACGGGATGGCGGAGGAGCAGGAGCGGGCGATCATCGCGGAGGCGACCGAGGCGATCCGCAAGGCCGAGGGACAGGCGCCGGGGGGCTGGATGAGCCCTGGCGCGCACCCCAGCGCCAACACGGAGGACCTGCTGGCTGAAGCGGGCTATCGATACACGCTCGACTGGCCGATCGACGACCAGCCCGTCTGGATGAAGACCCGCTCCGGCCCCCTCCTGAGCATGCCCTATCCGCACGAGGTGAACGACGTGCCGATGGTCGTCTTGCATGACGGCACGGCCACGGCCTTCGCGGACATGGCGATCGACAACTTCGACGAGATGCTGCGCCAGTCCCGGCGCCAGCCTCTGGTCTACGGCATCACCATCCACACCTTCATCATCGGACAGCCGTTCCGCATCAAGCAGTTCCGGCGCGTCCTCGATCATCTCGCCCGATTCAAGGACGACATCTGGTTCACGACCGCGGGGGCGGCCGCGGACCACTACGCCTCGCTGTTTCCGGCGCCTGCCTTCGAGACTGGAAAGTCCTGACATGACCGAGACCGAACGTCCCGCTCCCGTGAGGAGCCACCGGGTGGCGATCGCAGGCCTGGGGGCCGTGGGCCTCAAGGTCGCCTCGGCGCTCGACGAGGGCCTGCACGGCTGCACGCTGGCCGCTGTCTCGGCCGCCGACCTCGATCGGGCGCGAGAGCGGCTGGCCCACCTGCGGCACCCGGTTCCGATCGTGCCGATCGGCGAGCTCGAGCCCCTGGCCGACATCGTCGTGGAGTGCGCGCCGGCGGAACTGCTGGCCGAGATCGCGGCGCCGTTCCTGCGGGCGGGCAAGACGGTCATCGTGCTGAGCTCTGGTGCGTTGCTGTCGCGACCGGATCTCGTCGATCTCGCCCGCGAGCATGGCGGGCAGATCGTGGTCCCGACGGGCGCGCTGATCGGCCTCGATGCCGTCACGGCGGCCGCCGAGGGGTCCATCGAGTCGGTGCGCATGGTGACGCGCAAGCCGGTGCGCGGCCTCGTCGGCGCTCCCTACCTCGTCGAGAACGACATCCGCATCGAGGACATCACCCAGCCGATCCGCATCTTCGAAGGAACGCCGCGCGAGGCGGCAGTCGGCTTTCCCGCCAATCTCAACGTCTCCGTGGCGCTGGCGCTGGCCGGGATCGGGCCCGACAGGACGACGCTCGAGATCTGGGCCGATCCCGCCCTCTCGCGCAACACGCACCGGATCGAGGTCGAGGCGGATTCCGCGACGTTCTCGATGGCGATCGAGAACGTCCCCACCGACAACCCCAAGACAGGCCGCATCACCGCTCTCTCGGTGATTTCCTACCTGCGCAAGTTGCACGCGCCCTTGCGCATCGGGTCCTGACGGCCGCATCGAGGATAAGCTCATGGATCTCGGACTATCCGGCAGGACGGCCCTCGTCCTGGGGGCCGGAGGCGGGCTCGGTCGCGCCATTGCGGCCGCCTTCGCCCGCGAAGGCGCCAGGCTCGCCCTGGCCGACATCGACGAGGCGGCGCTGGCCGCGACACGCACGGGCCTCGCGGGCGAGCACATCGCCCTCGCCTGGAACATCGCGGACCTGGAGGCGATCGAGACGCATGTCGCGCGCATCGAGCGCAAACTCGGCCCAGTCGACATCCTCGTCAACAACACGGGCGGTCCGCCGCCCGGGCCGGCGTCCGGCCAGGACGCCGCAGCGTGGAGCGCCCATTTCCAGTCGATGGTCCTCAGCGTCATCAAGATCACGGACCGCGTGCTGCCCGGCATGCGGGCGCGCCGCTGGGGCCGCATCGTGACGAGCGCATCCTCGGGGGTCGTCTCGCCGATCCCCAACCTCGGACTCTCGAACGCGCTGCGCCTGTCGCTCGTGGGGTGGTCCAAGACCCTGGCCCGCGAAGTCGCTGCGGACGGCGTCACCTGCAACATCATCCTTCCGGGACGGATCGAGACGGATCGCATCCGGTTTCTCGACGAGGCGAAGGCCCGCCGGGAGGGACGGGAGATTGCAGACGTCGTCCGCGAGAGCACGGCCTCGATCCCGATGGGGCGCTATGGCCGGCCCGACGAATATGCCGACGCGGTCGCCTTCCTCGCGAGCGAACGAGCCTCCTACATCACCGGCTCCGTGACCCGCGTCGACGGCGGCTACCTCTCCAACATCTGACGGATCATTCACATGACAACGTTGCTGTCCCAGGCCGAGCGCGACGCCATCCGCGAGCGCTTCAAGGCCGTCGACACGTCGAACGTGGCCGACGTCCTCGACAATCTCGGAGAATTCGATCGGGGCCTGTCGGCCTCCTTTGCGCCCTTCCCCGCCAACGCGCCGAAGCTGGCCGGCTGGGCCTACACGATCCGCGGGCAGATGACCCCGTTCGCGATGGGAGGCGATGCGGACAAGATGAAGGCCTGCCAGGGTGTCCGCCCGGGCGAGGTGACCGTGTGGAGCGGCGACGGCGAGGGCATCTGCTACTTCGGCGAACTCATCGCCATCGGCATGAAGGAACGCGGATGCGTGGGGGCGCTGGTCGACGGCGGCATCCGCGATGTGCGCTGGATCGGCCAGCAGGGCTTTCCCGTCTATGCGCGCTACCGCACGCCGGTGCAGTCGATCGGCCGCTGGAAGGTCAATGCGTCGCAGGCGCCGGTCTTCGTGCGCGGGGCGACGAGTTCCTTCGTCCGGATCGAGCCCGGCGACTTCATCCTCGCGGACGAGGATGGTGCGATCTCCATTCCTGCCGCGCGGGTGCTCGAGGTGCTCGCCGAGGCCGAGCGCCTGACCCGGACGGAGGTTGCCATCCGCGCGGAATTGTCGGCGGGATTGACGCTGTCCGAGGCGCTCGAAAAATTCGGCCACGTCTAGCGCGACGGTCCCGCGACGGGGCAGGGGAGGACGACCGATCAGCACCGCACCCGCACAGGCCCTGGACGCAATCGGGATAGCCCTGACGCAGGGCGAGCGTGATGCGCTCGCCGAGGAAGCCGCCCGGCTCGACCAGGCCCGGGACATGCTCGCGGGCGCCCTCGCGGGTTTCCCGGCGGCGGCGGATTTCCAGCAGCTCTGGACCGAGGCCCGAAGGGGGCGCGTACCGTCGGGGCCTGCGATGGCGCAGCGCCCGGATGCGGGTGCAGAGGAGCGTGTCGCCATCGCCCTCGTCCGTGCCGAGGACGTACAACGCTCCTCGAACGCCTTCGTGGAGCTCTGGCCTGATCGGGCGTTGGAAGAGGCCCGCCGCCTGGACCAGGGCCCTGCCGGGCGAAGCCTGCACGGGGTGCCCTTCGCCTACAAGGATGCCTTCGCGTCCCGCGAGCGGCTGCCGACCCTCGGCGCCGGCGACCATGTCCGATGGTCGGGGCCGCCGAGCATTCTCCTGGATCGCCTGGCAGGCGGTGGGGCCGTGGCCATCGGCGCCACCCGTCTCGATCCCTTCTGCTACACCGCGACCGGACTCAACGCCGTCGATGGCCGCGTCAGGAACCCGCTCGATCCGCGCCTGGCCGTGGGCGGCTCGTCCAGCGGATCGGCGGCCGCCGTCGCCGCAGGGGTGGTACCCTTCGCTCTCGGCACGGATACGGGCGGATCTGTTCGCATCCCCGCGGCCCTGTGCGGGATCTATGGCCTCAAGCCAAGCCAGGGCCTGCTCGCGGATCCCGGCATGGCCCCGCTCTGCCCCTCGCAGGATACTGCCGGGATCCTGGCGGGGTCGGTGGGCATGATGCGGGTCGTCCTCGAAGCGGTCGCTCCGGCCTCGCGGAAATCCTCTCCCGCATGCGACGAAGGTCCGCGCGCCGAGCGTCCTCGCGTGGGCCTTTGCCCGGCTTGGAGCGAGGGATCGAACCCCGCCGTCGCCGCGGCTTTGGCGGCAACGGCGGAGCGGTGCAGGTCACTCGGGTACGCGGTTCAGGACGTGCCGCTGCCCTCGCTCGACGTGCTGAACGCAGCCGCGTCCCAGATGACGGGCTTCGAGGCCTTCGCCATCCATGCGCCCCGGCTCGCCGGCGATCCCGGTCGCTACCCGGACCCCTGCCGGCGGCGGATGCTGGTGGCCAGCCTCGTCACGCTTGACGATTACCGGCGCGCGGTTCGCCTGCGCGGCGCCTTGCTGGCGCAGGTCCTGTCGACGGCTTTCGCCGCGGTCGACGTTCTCCTGTGCCCGACCATCCGTGTCCTCGCCCCGCGGGTCGACATGCTTGCGGACGACGATATCGAGACGGCGGGACGCATCGGGCTGGAGTTCCTGCGATTGAACCGGCCCTTCAGCCTGCTCGGGCTCCCGTCTCTGTCGATCCCCGCGGGGTCTGCCGCAGAAGGCCAGGCGATCGGCCTCCAGCTGATCGGCAAGCCGTTCTGCGATGCCCGCCTGCTCGACCTCGCTGATGCCCTGACCCCACCGTAGCGCCGCCCTGCGGCGCATAGGGGGCCAAGCCCCGCGGCCGCTGGTGGCCCCACTAGACCGACAGGATCGCCTTCACCACGCCGGCGTCGGGCTTCAGCCAGCCGTCGAGCGCCGCGGGGAGCTCGGCGAGCGGGGCAGCGTGGGTGGCGAGCGCGGCGGAGGGCACCTTGCCGGCGCGGAAGGCGTTCAGCACGGTCTCGAAGTCCTCGGGGGTGGCGTTGCGGCTGCCGTAGAGCGTCGTCTCGCGCTTGTGGAACTCGGGGTCGGAGAAGGCGATCCTGTCGCGCACGATCGAGACCAGCACGTAGGCTCCGCCATGGGCGACGAAGTCGAGCCCGCGCTCCATGGCCTTCAGGTTGCCCGTGGCGTCGAACACCACGTCGAAGAACTCGCCGTCGGTGAGGGCGGCGAGCTCGTCCTTGTCCTGCGGGCCGATGGCGACCGTGTGCGGCACCCCCAGGCGCTCGCGGCAGAAGGCGAGGCGGTCGGCGCGCATGTCGAGCGCGGTGACGTCAGCGCCCGTCAGCCCCGCGAAGATCATCACGCCCATGCCGATCGGGCCGGCGCCCACCACCAGCACGCGGTCCTTCGGCCCCGGCGCGCCGCGGCGCACGGCGTGCGCGCCGATGGCGAGGAACTCCACCATGGCCGCCTCGTCGAGGCTCAGCCCCTCGGCCTTGAAGACGTTCGCCTCGGGCAGGGCCAGGAACTCGGTCATGCCGCCGTCGCAGTGCACGCCGAGCACCTGGATGTTGGTGCAGCAATTCGTCTTGCCCTTGCGGCAGGCGACGCAATGCCCGCAGGACAGGTAGGGCATCACATAGACCCGGTCCCCCTCCTTCAGCGCGCTGCCGGCCGGCGCCCAGGCGATCTCGCCGCCGAGCTCGTGGCCCATGACGCGGGGATAGGCGAGGAAGGGGTGCTTGCCCTGGTAGATGTGCATGTCCGTGCCGCAGACCCCGACGCGGCGGATGCGCACCAGCACCTCGCCCGGGCCGGGCTCGGGCACGGGCCGCGTCTCCAGGGCGAGCTGGCCGGGCTCGCGGCACACGACGGCCGTCATGGTGTTGGGGATCGTGCAGGGCACTGTCCCCTCCCGGGCAGTATGGGATGAATGTCGCAAGTGGGTCGGCTACCGGCCACGCCAGCCGCCGTGGCCAGGCTTCGCCTCGCAGCAGAAGCCCGGCCACGCACAGGCGCGCCTACTTGAACTTGGAGAGATTGTCCTTGGTGGCGACGTCGGTGCCGGTGTCAACGAAAGCCGGCACCTTCTGGCCCCGCAGCGAGTCGACGAGTGTCTTCACCCCGAGCTCGCCGATCTTGGCGGGGAACTGCACCACGGTTGCGGCCTGGGTTCCCTTCTGGATCGCGGCGAACTCGTCGCCGAGGCCGTCGAAGCCGACCACGATGATCTTGCCTGCCGGAATCTTCGCGTTGTCGATAGCCTGGATCGCCCCGAGAGCGGGGGCTCCGCAGGCCGAGTAGATGGCGACGAGATCGGGATTGGCGGTGAGGAGATCCTCGGCGCCGGACGTTCCCAGCTCTTGCTGGCACTTGGTGGTGACACGCCCGGCCACCTTCACCTTGGTGTCTCCCAGGCCCTCCATCATGCCCTTGATCCGCGCGTCGAGCGCAGGCACGCCCGGCACGCCCTCGAGGAGGGCCACCTTGTCGCCGGGCTTCAGGTGCTTGGACAGCCACTGGCCCGCGAGTTGCCCGCCCTTGAGATTGTCGGTCGCCACGACGGAGGTCTTGCCCTTCCAGTCCGGCAGGTCGTTGTCCATCAGGACGACTTTGACGCCGGCCTGCACGGCCTTGTCGAGGGCCGGGATGACGGAGGCGTCGATCGGGGTGATCGCGATACCCTTGACGCCCTGGGTCACCATGGACTCGATGATCGCGATCTCGCCCTGCGCATCCGTGGCCGACTTGGCCTGGCCGAAGACGATCTGGATCCCGGGGTTGGCGGCGGCGTAAGCCTTGCCACCGTTCTCGAGGACCGCGAAGAACTCCGCCGGGAACTTGGTGACGAAGCCGATCTTGACGTCCTCTGCCCTTGCGGGTCCGTGGAAGACGCTCCCAAGCAGCCATCCCGCGACACCGAGGGATGCGAGAAGACGAGACGTGCGCATGTGCTTCCTCCCTGAGTTTTGATCGACGGCTTTTTCAGTCGGCCCCCGTCGACGGCCGCATTGCGTCAGCCGCCCACGATCAGCGAGACGATCTCTTGCCGCGTCGCTGGTGTCGGCCTGACCTCTCCGACCGTCCGACCGCGCCGCATCACCACGGCGCGATCGGCGAAGTCGATCACCTGTTCCATGTTGTGGGTGATGAGGATCACCGCCCGCCCTTCGTCACGCAGGCGTTCCACGAGGCTCATCACCTGACGCGCCTCGCGCAGCCCGAGAGCCGCCGTCGGCTCGTCGAGGATGACGACCTTCCGCGCGAAAGCAGCCGCCCGGGCCACCGCCACGGCCTGGCGCTGTCCGCCTGACATCAGCCCCACATGCGCGTCGAAGCGGGGGAGGCTCACCTTAAGCCGTTCGAGCACCTCCCGCGTGGCCTGGTCCATCCGGTCCTGGCGCAGGAACCGGAGACCGACGGGAAGCCATGACGGCGCGGCCTCTTCCCGGCCCGCATAGAAGTTGGCGCTCGCGTTGAGATTGTCGAAGAGAGCCAGGTCCTGGTAGACGGTCTCGATCCCCGTGCGCCGCGCGTCCGCTGGTGCATGGAACTGCTCGACGACGCCGTCGATGGCGATCGTTCCCGAATCCAGGCGATGCACGCCGCTCAGGCATTTCACGAGGGTCGACTTGCCGGCTCCGTTGTCCCCCAGGAGCGCGAGGACTTCGCCGCCGTGGACGGAGAGGCTGACGTCGTCGAGCGCGAGCACCGCGCCGAACCGCTTCGTGGCTCCTCTGACAGAGAGGGCGGGTAACGCCGCCGTCCCGTGGGTCGCCAGCGCGCTCATGCCAGGGCCGCCTGGTGAACACGGAACCGCTCTTCCAGCCGCGCGCGGATCACGTCCGCCTCGACGGCCAGTACGATGACGATTCCGATCACGATGAGCTGGAAGAAGATGTCGACGTTGAGAAGATTCAGCGCATTGCGCAGGACGCCGATCATGATGGCGCCGATGAGCGCATGCCCGACATGGCCGCGCCCACCCAGGAAGCTGGCCCCGCCGATGATGACGGCCGCAATGGAGTCGAGTTCCGCAAGGTCGCCGAACAGGCCCGAGCCTGCATTGGTCCGGCCCGACACGATGATCGCTCCGACGCCGGCCAGGAAGCCTGAGATCACATAGGCGGAGACGAGCACCCAGCGCACCGGGATGCCGGCGCGCAACGCCGCCTCGGGCTGCCCGCCCACCGCGTAAAGCCAGCGCCCCCACACCATTCTTCGGGCCATGACGGCGAGCAACGTCGCCACGGTCGCGACGAGGATCGCCGAAACCGGAAGCCAGCCGATCGTCTCGTGTCCAAGGAACCGCACGGCCGCGGGCATGCCCGAGACGGCCTGTCCTCCAGACAACTCGAAGGCAAGGCCCTTGCAGATGCTGAGCGTGGCCAGCGTGATGATGAAGGGATGGGGCAGCTTGCCGAAGACGTACACCGCCCCGTTGACGAAGCCGACGAGCGTCCCGACAGCGAGCATCGCCAGGATGACGAGGACGGAGGAAGGCTCGACCCGGAAGAGCAGCGCCCCGACCACGGAGCACAGGGCGAGGTTCGAGCCGACCGACAGGTCAATGCCCCGCGTGAGGATCACGAGGTGCTGGCCAAGGGACAGCGTCGCGATGACGGCCGTCTGTGCCAGCACGTTCCCCAGGTTGCGCGGCGTGAGGAAATAGGGCGAGAGCAGGCTCATGGCCGCCATGAGCGCCAAGAGAACCAGCGCCGGCCCGATCCGAAGCACGCGCAGCGCCACGGAGAGAAGGCGGAGCCTGGCCTCGGCCGACTGCCGGGGTCCCTGCGGCCACGCGAGTTCGTTTCCCCGATCGGAATCGGTGACGCTCATTCCACCTCCCTGGACGATGCACCGGCACTTGTTCTGGACGATTTGCTGCCGGTGTCTGTTGCAGATAAAAACCAAGTTCAGGGAGTTTCAATTTGTTTTTTATCGGCAAAGTGGCAGAGATAAAGAACAGGGACGCTCGGGATGAAGCACGACACGGTCTACAAGCGGAGCTTCAACGAGGCTCTCGAGGTCCTTAAGTCGCTGGCCCAGGGCGAGCCGCTGCCGTCGGAGAACGGTCTCGCGCAGCGCCTGTCAGTGAGCCGGACGACCGTGCGCAAGATCCTTGCAGAACTCGCCACGCGAGGGTTTGTGGAACACGGGGCCGACCACCTGCGCCTGGTGCGCAAGCCGAAGCCGTCAGATGCGTTCCCGACGACGGAGACGACGCAGACCGCCGATCGCGTGGAACGTCTCTTCCTCGAATGGATGCTGCATGGCGACCTGCGACCCGGCGACGGGATCAGCGGCCTGGACCTCGCCCGCCAGTTCGGCGCCTCGCCGGGAGCGATCCGCGAATACCTCAACCGGTTCGCACGTTTCGGGCTGATCGAGCGCAGGCCGAATGCGAGCTGGGTCTTCCGGGGCTTCACGCAAGATTTTGCGCTGGAGCTCTTCCAGGTCAGGGAGTTGTTCGAGACGACATCCGTGCAGGCTTTCGCTTCTCTGCCCAGCGAAGCCAAGGAGTGGACGCTCCTGCTCGCGCTGAAGAGGGAACATGAGCAGTTGCTGGACGAAATCGATGAGCGCTTCCGCGACTTCTCGGACCTCGACGACCGGTTTCACCGCCTTCTCAGCAGCGCATCCCGGAACCGTTTCTTCACGGACTTTCAGGACGTCATCTCCCTGATCTTCCACTACCACTACCAGTGGAACAAGATCGACGAGCGCGAGCGCAACGAGGCCGCGGCGCGTGAGCATCTCGTCATCGTGCAGGCCTTGTTCGGGAGAGACGCCGCAGCCATCGACGCCGCCTGCCGCGCTCACCTGTCCACAGCCCGCCGAACGCTACTCTCGTCCCTTATCCAGTAGCGCAGATCGTGGAGGGCGTAGCTCGCTCGGCCATGCGGGCCTGTACGGCGCAGGGTTTGAGGCCGCTCTCCGTGAAGACGCAGCGGACGCTGTCCATGCCACACGGCTGCACCCGGCGAGCGCATCAATCTTGGCCTTCGGCTTTGGCTTGGGACTACTCGAACGTGAGCCGATGATCTTCACGCGAAGGCCAGCCGGGCTTCCTGCTCCTGCTATTCACCTCTTGAAGACGTCGCGCCTTGGGGCAAGAGCCCCGCCTCAGCTTGCGCAGCTCGGCGAAAGGTCGGCGGCTTCTGGTCACGCCCGCCCTGGCTCACGGTCTCCCCGCGCCACGCTCGCGAGTTTGGATCGCGCCCATACCCAACCCTCGGCAAGCGGGATCCAGTCGATCTGCGCCCTCGCGACGCCGGTCGTGGATCCATGCCGCGCCCGAACCGGCGGAGGATGCGCGCGGCCTGCTGCGAGGAGGGCCGGCCGAGGGGGCGGGCCGGAGAGCAGCACGATGCCGGGCGGATGCGTCGCCCCGTCGGCCGGCGGGAGCCGGGCGAGATCGGTTGCGGGGAGCAGCTCCCCGCGCAGGTAGGGCAAGTCGTCTGTCATCGTTCGCTGGTGCAGAGCGCAGCAAGGGGCGGGCGTTCTCTACGCCACCCGGCGGCCCTGCGCATCGATCAGCGGCGAGCCGTCTTCCTTGGCGAAGGGACCGGGCGGCCAGCGTTCCAGGATGTCGAGCACCATCTCGCTGGGCCGGCACAGGCGGACGCCCTTCGCGGTGCAGACGATGGGCCGGTTGACGAGCACGGGGTGCTCCAGCATGGCGTCCAGAAGCGTGTCGTCCGGCACCGACGGTTCGAGCAGGCCGAGCTCCGCCGCGGGCGACTTCGTTTCGCGCAGGGCAGTGCGCGGCGTCAGGCCGGCGGCGGCAAAGAGGCCGAGGAGCTGCGGGCGCGTCCAGCCCGTCCTGAGGTACTCGACGACCTTCGGCCGGTAGCCCGCCGCCTCGATGATGGCCAGCACGTTGCGCGAGGTACCGCACTGGGGGTTGTGGTGGATGACGACGTCCATGGCTCCGCTCCCCTGAGCGCATTGTCAACCGCGGGTCCTGTTCGCGTCGTCTTGGCATAACGGCGATGACCAGGCCAGTGAGGACCAGGCAGACGCCGCCGACGAACAAGGGTCCGATCGGATCGCCGAAGAGAATGGCCGCGGCGGCGATGCCGACGAGAGCCTGCAGATACTGGACGCTCGCCGCAATCCCGGCCTGCGCGCGGCCGTCCAGAGTGCGGCGGGGGTAACGTGGACGGGCCGGGTCGTCATCTCCCATGTTCGCGGTGGAGACTGCGTCGTGGATCGCTTAGCCCTACAACCTGCCGGTCATCGCAGAGTTTGCCACGCGGGAGCCAATCCATCGATGCTCAGCTCTAGTGCGAGAGACAGGCGATCACCCGGCGCGAGGGTCGGCGAACGACCGGACCGGCCGCCCTCCTGTCTTTCGCTCGTGCAAGGCTCGAGAGACAGAACACCGACCCGTGGCCGGAGATCGTGCCACGTCTGGAAGTAGCGCAGGCTTTCCGACGTGTAGGACAACCTGAACGTCAGCCCCGCATGCCCTTCGCTTGGAGTCTCGACGAGGCAAGTGGCGACGTGTCCCTCGCCAGACGGCCGGCACTCCGGCAACAGGCTGGCGCCAGCGTCAGGAAAGGCCAAAGGGCCGATGATCGGCTCGCCGGCCAATGACACCGTGGTCCCTGCGCCGACGGCCGGAAATCCGAGATTGAGATGATAGAGGACGGCGCAAGCCGAGGGCTCTGGCCCGATGTTCTCGACCGTGTCCTCGATCCGCAGGCTGCGTCCACCGACGGGGGCCGTGATCCGTCGTCGCAGCCGCAGGGCTTCGCCGCCATAGCGCGCCTGCACCACCTCGCCTTCGCAGTAGAGATGAGGTTGCGGCCCCTCCCAGTTCTCCCCGTATGCGAGGAGCCGTCCCGGCGTAAAGGGCAGGCGCCCGTGCAGGGGCTGCCCGCCATGGGGCTGGCGGACATGGTCCAGGCCGCAGGTCACCAGAAGGCCGGAGAAGCCGCGGTTGAACCCCGTCCCGCCATCCGATTCCGGTTCGAGCTGGGCCGGGTGGGCAAAGCCCGACGGGCTCTGCCATGCCATCGGGCACCCCATGTACCAGAGGGGACCGATGTCGAACGAGCGGTCGGCAAGGACCCAGAAGTCCACGCCGCCCCCGGTTGAGAACGCCAGGGTGCGCAGGCCGCGCTCCGTCCCGTCGTCGAGGACGATGCGCCTCACGCTCGCGAGTTGCCGGAGATCGCCGACCTGGTCACGCCATCCGCTCATGCCGCATGCAGCCCGTCGTCGCCTGGCTTTGGTGGGGTCAGGCCGAGCCGCACAAAAGCCTCCGGCGGGGCCTGGTTGGCCGCCATGAGCTGCGCCATCCAGGTTCGCAGGCGCTGCTCCACGGCAGGGTCCCTCGCCGGCGTCGCCTGTCCGGGATCCGTCGCGAGATCGTAGAGACGCGTGTCGTCCTCGAGCAGCGCGCCGGGCCCATAGACGTTGTACATCGGAGACCGCTCGATGACCGGGACCTTCAGCAGCTTGGCGCCCTTTGTGAAGGGGAAGGAATCGCTCAGGGAGGCCTGCGAGAGCTCCTCGACGGAGAACGGCTCGAAGATGTGCGTGGGCATCAGCGTGTACTGGTAGATCTCCTGCGTCCGCAGGTCGGGCGGGTAAAGATGGTAGGTGTATCGCCCGTCGGCGATGTTCACCGCGCCCCCGAAGTAACCGAACAGCACCGCGT
Source organism: Alsobacter sp. (assembly GCA_046349155.1). Lineage (GTDB taxonomy): Bacteria > Pseudomonadota > Alphaproteobacteria > Rhizobiales > Beijerinckiaceae > Alsobacter. The sequence continues at coordinate 855,606 of JAXMCW010000001.1, forward strand.
CGCGCCCGGCCCTGCCTTCGGCGATGTCGAACAGGGAAAGCCCTTCCATCTCCGGCGCGCGTGGCGCCGAGAAGAGATCGAGGAAGGTCGGCGCAAGGTCGGTCGACTGGGTGAGCGCGGCCGAACGCCTGCCCGCGCGGGATGGGGCGCGTGGATCGTGGACGAAGAGCGGGATGCGCGCGATCTCCTCGTAGATGTTCATCCGGTTCTTGGCCCAGAAGTCGTGCTCGCCGAGCAGGAAGCCGTGGTCCGTCGTGACGACGAGGGCGGTATCCTTCCACAGGTCATGTCGGTCGAAGTAGTCGAGGAGCTGGCCCATCAGGAAATCGCACATCGACACGATGGCGTAGTAGTTCGCGCGCAGCTCCTCGCATTCCGCCGGCAGTTCGTCGACGCGGCCGTAGCGCGGCCAGTCCCTGATCGGCCCCTGCCACCCCGTGTCGAAGGGCTGCTTGAATCGCGCGGGGGCGTGGAAGGGTTCGTGCGGATCGAAAGTCTCGACCTGCAGCAGCCAGTCGTCGGCATCCCTGTTGCGGTCCAGGAAGTCGAAGCCGTGAGCGAAGCACTGGACCGACGGGAAATCCTTTTCCTCCTTGATGAACTCGCGATTGATGATGTTCTGCGAGAAGTATTCGCGCCTTGCTGTGGTGAACTGGCGCGCGTGGTACATCTCGCGCAGCCGATCCCAGTGCGGCTTCACCATGGCCTTCCAGGGATCGCCCTCCTGGCCCCTGACGAACTCGTAGGAATCGTAGCGGTTGTGGTAGGTCGCCCCGCCATCTTCCCAATAATGGAAGTGGTCCGTGATGAGGTGGCTGTACACTCCCGCCTTGTGCAGGATCTCCGGAAAGGCGTTGTCGAAGGGCTCGAGCGGTCCCCAGCTGCGGTGCAGAAAGGTGAGGCGCCCGGTCAGCATGTCCCTGCGCGCGGGCATGCAGGGCAGGCTGCCGACATAGTGCGCATCGAACGTCAGGGCTCGCTTCGCCAGCCGGTCAAAGTTGGGCGTGGGGATCCGGGCGCCGCCATAGGCGCCGAGCATATGGCGGTTGAGGCTATCGAACAGGACGAATACGGCCTTCATGGAGTGATCCTTCCAACGCGGAGTTCAGGCGCAAGCCCTTCGCGGGTCACTTGACCGCGCCCTGGGTGAGGCCCTTGACGATGAAGCGCTGGCCGACGAGCAGCAGCAGGAGAGCGGGAATGACGGAGAGGGCCGCGCTCGCGGCCATCTGCGTGTACTGGATCTCGAAGTCCTGCGCGAACTTCGCAATGGCGACCGGCACGGTGGCCGTCTGCTTCATCGTGAGGTTGAGGGAGACGGCGAATTCGTTCCAGCTGAAGACGAAGACGAGGATGCCCGTCGCCGCGAGCCCCGGCGCAACGAGAGGAAGCACGACCTTCCACAGCAGCACCGGCGTCGAGGCGCCGTCGATCCGGGCCGCCTCCTCAAGCTCCCGCGGCACCTCGCGGACGAAGACGCTCATCAGGAAGAGAGCCATGGGAAGGTTCAGCGCCGTGTGAGCCAGGATCACCCCGGTGAACGTGTTGTCGAGGCCCACGCTGCGGGCCATGGTGAACCAGGCTCCCGCAAGGGCTACAGGCGGGATCATGTTGAAGACCATGGCCCAGCCGAAGAACACGGCCGGCACCCAGCGCGCCCAGCGCATGCGCTGCAGGGACCAGGCGCCGAGCGTGGCGGCGGCAAGGCACAGGATGGTGCTCGCCAATCCGATCACCATCGAGTTCCTGTAGTTGAGGAGGAACGTCGACGTCTTGGAGAACAGCACCTCGCGGAAATTGTCGAGGTTGGGCGTGAACAGGAACTCCCCGACGAGCAGCGAGATCTGCGTGCGGAAGCCCGCCGCGATCACCCAGGCGACGGGAACGAGGACGCCGGCGGCGCAGAGCGCCAACGCGACGTGCGCGCCGATCCTGCGCGATCCCACGATCCCCTGGCTCATGCGCCGGCCTCCGAGCGACGCCGCGTCGAGAAGGCAAAGACCAGAAGCAGCGCGACGAGGAAGATGACGATCACCGCCATGGCCGCCCCGTATCCCACGCGATCCTCGGTGAAGAAGCGCTGGTAGAGGGTGAAGCTGACGACTTCCGTCGAGGTCCCCGGACCTCCGCCCGTGAGCAGATAGACCTCGTCGAAGACCTTGAATGCGAGCACGAGGCGAAAGGCGAAGGTCACCAGGATGGTCGGCATCATCATCGGCAGGGTGACGTAGAGAAGCTCCTGCCAGGCCGATGCGCCGTCGATGTGCGCGGCCTCGTAGACGTCCTGCGGCATGGATTCCAGGCCGGCGAGGAAGAGCAGGAAGCAGAACGGCGTCCAGTGCCAGATGTCGACCATGATGACCGAGAGCAACGCGGTGCCGCTGTCGCCGAGCCAGTCGAGAGGGGCGATTCCGAGGAGCCCGATCGCCTGGTTCGCCAGGCCGAAGTCGTAGTTCAACATCAGCTTCCAGATGGCTCCCACGACGATCCCGGGAATGAGGATCGGCAGGACGAAGATCGTCCGGTAGAGCACGCGGCCGCGGGTCACCCGGCTGCACAGCAGCGCGGTGATGAAGCCCAGGACCATCTGTCCGCTGACCGCCCCGAGCGCGAAGAGGCTCGTATTGACCAGCCCCGCCTGGAAGAGCGGGTCATGCGGGACCGCCCTGTAGTGCGCGAGCCCGACCGGCGTCCATGTCGCCTTGCCCCCTGCCCAGCTCACGTCGTTGAAGCTCAGCCAGAACAGGTTGGCGAGCGGCAGGACGCTGAGGGCGAGCATGAGGAGAAGCGAGGGAGAGAACGTCGCCCATCGCCAGCCGATCTCGTCGCCCAACCTCGGCGGCGACGCTCCCTCCGCTGGAGCAGGCACCCGTTGCATCCTGCCCTTCACGTCCAGCGACGTCATGGTCGGTTCCAGGCCATGGACGGCCGTGCGACAGCGCCGCCTGGCCTATTTCAGCGGATCGAGCTTGCCGGTCTTGTAGTTGTACTTGGCCATGATGGCGTAGATCTCGTCCGACATGCCGTTGAGAGCCTGAGTGGACGTGATCTCGCCTGCCACGGCCCTGTTGAGGCCGAGTTCGAGCACCGCGATGACTTCGCTGGCCTCCGGGAACTGGTAGATGTTCACGGAATGCTCCAGCGCAGCCGCCAGCGGCTTCATCCAGCGGTACTTCCGCTCGTCCGCGACGGGGTCCTTGTAGGCCTCGGCGTTGACGGGAATGCCGCCGGCCTTCGTGGCGGCGACCTGGGCATCCTTCGTCTGGAACCAGCGCAGGAATTCCACCGTGGCCCGCTTGCGGTCGTCCGGGACGTTCCGCGAGATGCCGCCCAGCCAGTGCCCGAGCCCCGGAGCCGTGGGGAATCCCGGAGCGTGGGGCGGGGCGGCGAACTCCACCTTGTCGACGACGACCGACTTTGAGGGATCGTCCATCTGCGACCACGCCGCGATCACCGTCATGATGTGCGCGGTCTTGCCGGTGACCATGTTCTGGATCACCTCGGCCTGGTCGAGCGACGCGGTCTTGGGATGGCCAGCCTCCCGCGCGAGCCGGATGTAGTAGTCGAGCGCGGTCTTGCCCTGCTCGCTGTTGAGCGTGACGGAGTAGTCGCCGGTGGCCTGGTCCTTGAAGATGCCGCCGCCGAACCCGTAGAGGTAGGGATAGAAGTCGTAGGCGACGGTGTGGGGACCTCGCGCGCCGCGCTGCACGATGCCGTACATCTTGGGCGGCGCATGGAACTTGCGGGCATTCGCCTCGAGTTCGGCGAAGGTCTCGGGAGCCTTGAGCCCCGCCTCCTTGTAGAGGTCGCCGCGGTAGTAGAGCATCGGGATCAGCGGCGAGATGGGCATCGACATCAGCTTGCCGCTGGGCGTCATCGTCTTCTTGGCCGCATCGAAATAGATCGTGTCGCCGAGCGTGTAGATGCCGGGGTCGAGCTTGAAGCCGGGATCGATGTCGGTGATGGCCTCGACGAACCCGCCGAAATACATCTCCGCGAACCAGCCGGAATTCATGATCAGCAGGTCATACTGGCCCTGGCTGGCGCGGACCGAATTGCGCTGTTTCTCCAGCGATCCGGCGAACGGGTTCACGTCGAGTTCAACCTTGTTGCCGGTCTCCTTCTCGTAGAGTTCGACGGTCTTGCGGAAGCTGTCGAACCATGGCGACTGGTTGATCACGATGGTGATGGGCGCCACCTTCGCCGCGGCAAAGCCCAGCCGGGTCGTCTTCATGAAGGCCGCCGCGCTCATCATCGTGAGTGCGGTACGCCGCGTCAGCGCCAAGCTTGACACCTTGCTCATCTCGTCCTCCCTGCGGCGCTGTGATCGCACCCTGCGGGCGAGAGTGGCACGGCTCTTCCATTCCCACCACTAACTTCGCGTCCGCTTGCCATTCCCGATTGGAATGGCTCGTCAGTTTCGCGGCATCAGTTCGCACACGGCACGAAGTTCGCCGATCACGGCCGCGGCAGCCGGCGAAAGCCAGGCGCCGCGTCGCCTGATCACGCCGGCCTCGCGCAGTGCCGAAAGGCCGGGAACGTCGAGGAGCGTGAGACCCCGTCCTTCAGGTGGAAGCAGCGTCGTCGACACGGTGAAGCTCAGCGCGTCGGAGTCGCGGATGATCTGAAGCAGGAAGGCAAGAGACTCGCTCTCGACAGCCGGCTCCGGTGCGGGAAGGTTGGCGCTGGTGAACAACGCCGACAGGCGGGTCTGCGCCCGGGTGCCGTGCGGAGGCATGATCCAGGGATAGGCGAGCAGGTCCGACATGGCGACACCCCTGGCGCGTGCGAGCGGATGGCGGGCCCTGCAACAGACGCGCAGTTCGTCCGAACTGAGAAGCGTCAGTTCGAGATCCTGGGATTTGTCGGGCGAGGGCAGTTCCGCAACGACGAAGTCGAGCGTTCCCTGCCGCAGGTCACGCAGGAGTACGTCGTCGAATCCGCTCTGGACGGCGACGCGAAGTCCGGGGTGGCGCGCAATGCTCCGCGCCACGGCCTGGGGAAGATGCCGCCTGAGCCAAGCAGGGCCCGCCCCGATGTTGACCGAGCCGATCGTGCCCTGGCGCAGGCTCTCGATCTCCCTGCGGGCATCTCGGATCTGGACCTGGACCGCCTCGACATGCGTGAGGAAGCTTGCCCCGGAGGGCGTCAGCTCGACCCCCCGCGGCAGGCGATGGAAGAGCACGACGTCGAGCTCCAGCTCAAGGGCGCGTATGCTCTTGGTCAGCGTGGGCTGCGCCACACCCAGTTCTGAGGCTGCGGCCGAAATGCTGCGATGGCGCGCGACGGCCCGGAAGTAGCTGAATTGACGAAGATCCATGCAAGCTCGCGAGGGCCGGTGGTGATCACGCCCTGATGGTGCCATGCCGGGCGAAAAATGCGATGGCAGCAGGGTTCTGGACGTGAGGGCGTAGGCCTTGGGCGATCCGGTCGCAAGCGGCCTGTCCGGGTCACCCGAGGCTCGGCGCGGCCTTATGCATGGTCCTCGACGGCCGCGCCTTCCGCCCGGCTTTGCCGGCGCACTCGCAAGCCGAAGGCGCGGCTACCGGCAGAAGAACGGCGAGGTCCAAGCCATCTGGCCGCCCGATTGGCGCAGGCGGAGATAGAGGTTCTCACCGGATGAGAGGGGGCCGAGGTCTAACTCGCCATGCCACTGCCATTGATCAGGCCGGGGAAGGGCGTGGAACCTCCAGGCCGGGGTGTCGATCGCGCCGAGATTGCCGCTCCTGGCGCCCTCGAACAGGCGCGCAACCGGGATCGCCAGCTTCCGTCCGGACAGCTGCGCTCGCACCTGCGCGCCAGGCTCGTGTTGCATGCGGATCATCAGGCCCTGGGTCGCCGGGGTCACGTTGTTCGGGTTGGATTCGGCCGTGATGTCGAAGCGAACGGCCTCGCCGTCCATCTCCAGACTCGGCAGTCGATGTCCGGGCTCCCGCCCCTCGAGAGGCGAGACGATTTCCGCGCCCCTGAAGCGCGGCTCGACCGAAAGGATGGTGCCGCCCTCCACTTCGATCTGGCCTTGCCAGCGGTGACTGCCGCCGCGGGCGCCCCATCCAAGCTCTAGGTATAGAAGCGTCTCGCTGTCCTGCGAGACGGCCGAAGGCGAGAGCTCTGGCGAGATTCGGTGGACAAGCCGCCCGTTGCGGATGACGTCGATCGTATCGATGAAGCCGCCTGCGACGGCTTCGACCTGGAGCGTCGCTTGGCGGCTGGGGGCCACGATGGAGCCCTGGATCGCAGAATCCAGCGCGCCGAGCAGGTGGATGTTGTCTCCCGTGAGCGCGTTGGTGCGCCGGGCGAGCATTGCGTCCCAGATGGCGCCCCGGTCCCGGCCAGCCGCATAAACGCCCATGCGTCCATGGCCATAGGATCCCGGAAATGCCGAATGGTGGTCGGTGTTGCCGACCACGCCGAAGACATGCCCCAGGGCGAGGCCGTGCTGCATCGTGCCGCCGCCGTCGAGGGGCCCCATGGAGTGGAGATAGGGCCGCTCGGTCTCGGACGTCTCGGCGCAGCCGTGCATCGAGTTCATCTCGACGAACGGCGAGAGGCCTGGGTCGAAGGCAGACCAGTTGATGCCGCGTGCGCCCAGCCGGTACCCAATGTGGTGCGGAAACGAAAAGGCCCGGCTCGGGAGTTGCTCCGTCAGGAGGGCCTTCAGCGCTGACGGCGTGTCGGCGAGAAGAATTGGAGCCGGGTCGAGGTCTCGGTACAGGATCGTCTGGTCGCCATGGGCGGCTGAGTGGATCTCGTAGCCCGGGAACACCGCGAAGCGGTCGTGGCTGGCGGCGGCAAGGGCCGCGAAATGCCCGGGCCAGCGGTCTCGCAGCCGCGCGAAGCCCTCGACGTGGAAGGCGACGATGTGAGCAACGCTGGGATCGTCGACCGGCATGTCCGGCCAATGGGCATGGCCGGTGATGGAGACGAAGTCGAGCTGGAGGGCCGCACGCGCGAGCGCATCCTCGAACCGCCCGTGACCATAGCTAAGGTCGCAGTGATTGTGAATGTCGCCCCAGAGCGGAACGAGACCGAGTGCGCTCGCAAGTGGTGTGAGACGCGGGGGAAGTGGAGCCCGGATAACCGAAGACCCGTCGGGCGCCTGGGTCATGGGCGCGTCTCCTCCGTCTCGGCAGCAACAGGCTGGCGCATGCCGGTGCGGGCCGCCCGCATGGCCGCCTCGATCATCAGCACTGTGGCGCGGCCCTCCGCGATGCCTGCGGGCGGCGGTTCGCCCGAGCGCAGGCAGTGCAGGAAGCCGATGGCGTTCTGGTGATGGAACTGGCCCAGCTTGAAGCGGGGCACGACGTCGATCGTCTCCCACGACCGGGTCCCATCCACCTCGCGCGAGACGCGGAGATAGCCGCCCGAGGTGATGTCGCGCGACGCGAGGTCGACGCCGGACAGGAGGGCCGTGGCCCTCGTGCCGTAGATCTCGATCGACGTGTCCGCGGCCGGCAGGAGCATGGAGGAGGTGAGCTCCGCCAGCAGGCCGGTCGGCCAGCGAAACAGGGCGGTCCCCGTCTCGTCGGAGGCAAGCCCGCCCACGGGGGAAACGAGTTCGGCGCTCACGGTCGCGGGGAGGCCGAAGAACCAATTCAGCAGGTCCGCCCCGTGCACGCCCTCGTCGAGGAGCGCGCCTCCACCGCTTTTCTCCGCATCAACGTACCAGCCTTGGCGGAACGACGGATCCAAACCATAGAAGTGACCATGTCGGATGCGCACGAGATGGACCTGCCCCAGGCTTCCGTCGTCCACCAGCGCCTTCAGGGCAAGCGAGGCGGGATCGAACCGCTTCGGGAAGCTCTGCATGAAGGGAACGCCGGCCTCGCGCACGGCGCGGGCGATCGCGTCCACCTCCGCCACGCTGCGCGCGGTCGGCTTCTCGCACAGGATCGCCCGCCCCGCCGCACAGGCAGCAAGGGTCAGGGCGAGATGGTCGATCGTCTCGGAGCAGATTGCGACGGCGTCGCAGTCCGCGAGGGCTTCAGCAAGGTCCGGCTGGAAGGGGACGCCGAAGCGGCGTGCGGCCTCGCCACCCCGATCGGCATCGCTGTCCCAGATGCAGGTCACAGTGGCGGACCCGTCGGCCAGGAACGCCTCGGTCCAGAAATTCGCGTGGTAATGCGCGAAGCTCAGTACGGCGATGCGCGGATGGATCTGCATCGCGATCGTCACAACGGCTCGACGGCGAACGCCGCACCGCCGGCGGCCGCGCTGCGCATGATCGCCTCGGCGACGAGCAGCCCCTGAAGGCCGTCGAGAGCCGTGTTGTCCGGAGGCCGTCGGCCCGCCAGTCCTTCGATCCAGCGCCTATGCTGGCGCGTTCCGGCCGGTTCCCCGGGGACCTCCAAGGAGATCCAGCCAGGCTCCCCCTTGCGCGCAACGGACAGGGGGCCCCGCTCTGTCCGAAGCCAGATCGCCGCCCGCTCGCCATAGATCTCCATGCGGAAGCGATCGGTGCCGGCAGGCTCGACCATCGACATCTCGTGATGCACGAGGGGCCCGCCGTCGAGGGTGTAAAGCGCGAGCGCCGTGTCCGCGTTCTCGACGGGAACCGTTCTGCCGTCCCTCAGCAGCCGCTTTCCGACCAGGGTCGCCGTGCGGGCGGAGACGGTGTCGATGCGACCGAAGAGATGACCGATCAGGTCAATGCCATGGATGCCGAGCTGGTGAACCACACCTCCGGAGACTGCGTCGGGCCGGAAGAACCAGTCGCTCCAGTCCGGTCCGGGCGTCGCGTTCCGCAGCCGAACCGTGAGAGGCTGGCCCACCGCTTTCTCGGCAAGAAGTCTCCCCGCTTCCTCGACCTCGGCGAAATGCCGGTGCATGTAGCTCACCTGCAGGTCGCAGCCGGTCTGGAGAGCGGCGTCGAGGATTCGTCTGGCCGCAGCTGAGGTCGTAGCCATCGGCTTCTGCAGCAACACCGCCTTGCCCGCCCGCAGGCAAGCGACGGCGATCTCCTCGTGAGTATCGTCAGGGGTCGTGATGATCACGGCGTGGATGTCAGGGCGGCGCATCACGCCAGCCATGTCGTCGGTCGCGTCAGGCACGCCAAATCGGTGAGCGACTTCCCGTGCCTTCTCGAGGCGTCGGCTTGCGACCACCCGGGTCTTCACGTCGGGAAGGCCCGACAGGCCGCCGAGGTGGTAGTCCGCGATGAAGCCTGCGCCGATCAGCGCGATTCCGATCTGGTCCATGGGACTGTGAGTGTAGCGCCACGCCGGGCTGCCCCACCAGCGCGCGTCCTGCCGGGGACCGGCGCCCTTACACCACCAGCCGGGATACGACCCAACGGACGGGCATCAGCGACTGGCTATGGCCGAGCCGCGGCAGAGCTGGAGGCCATCTCACCACTCGGCAATACGGCCGCCTTGTCGATCGATGGATGGCCATGATCGGCCTCGATCCCGCGAATTGGCACTCACAGCAAAAAGCTTCCGGCAGGCAAGTCCGCTCGCCGGTAAGGGTGCGCTGGTAAGGGTGCATTGAAGCCCGCCCGCTTCGCCGGTATCTGCCTCGCGGCAAAAGCTGCCGGAGCTCACATCTTATGCGGGAGCCCGTTCTTCGCGTTAGATTGGACGTCCTGCTTCGGCCCGGTGGAATGCCCCATGAGCGCTATTCCGATGCAGGGCTCACCTTGCCGTCATCCAAGTCCATCCGGCGCGCGGCCGGGCTTCGCCGTTGCGGGTCACCGTAGCCGCCTCCGCCCGCCTGCTCGTGCCGGATCACCGCGCCTCTCTGGATCTCCAGGGTGATCTTCCCTGCCACCTCGGCAAGGCCCGTCGCGTCACCGACGAAATTGCGGGATGTGGCCCCCGGCCTGCCGCCTTCGAGGCCGTAGGGCGGATGAATGACGCGGTCAGCGCGCAACTGCAACGTCGCGCGCTGGGCGAGAAGCCGATATTGCCGCACGAGGCCCAGCCCGCCGCGATACTCCCCGTCGCCGCCCGAATCTGGCCGGAACGCATATTCCTCCACCAGCACGGGGTAGCGCTGCTCCAGCGTCTCCACAGGCAGGTTCGACATGTTCTGGGAGGGGTTCGTCACCCCTTCGATGCCGTCCTTTCCGGCCCGCCCGCCCCAGGCCCCGTTGATCATGTCGACCAGCACGAAAGGCTGCCCATTCGCCTCGTCATAGCCGCCGATGCACACGACGGTGTTGCCGCCTTCCCCGGCGGCCATGAGACGCTCCGGCACGATGCGCGCCAGTGCGCCGAGCACGGTGTCGGCCACGCGATACCCCGTGAGGGCCCTGGCGGCCACCGGCGCAGGGATGCGGGGTCGCAGGATCGAACCGACCGGCGCGCGAACCTCGATACACCGATAGACCCCGGAATTGTTTGGCACCTCGCGGTCCAGCGCGCAGCGCACGGCGAGGTAGGTCGCGGACTTCGTGAAGGAGAACGTACTGTTGATGGCGCCCTTCACCTGGGGCGAGGACCCCTCGAAGTCGACCAGCAGCCTGTCGCCTTCGACGACGACGCGGCAACGGATGGGAATCGCGGCTTCCGAGAAGCCGTCCCCGTCGATGACGTCCTCGAAGGCATACTCGCCGTCCGGCCAGGAGGCGATAGCCTCGCGCGTCAAGGTCTCGCCGTAGTCCAGCAGTCGCGTGGCGCAACTCTCGAAGGTGTCCCGTCCATAGCGATCGACTAGCTCCAGCCAGCGCGCCTCGCCCACGCTGCACGTGGCGTATTGAGCCTCGATGTCGCCGACGACGAGGTCCGGCAGCCTGACATTGGAACGGATGAGGTCGAACAGAGTCTCATTGGGACGACCCTGCGCGAAGAGGAGCATCGGCGGGATGCGCAAGCCCTCCTGGAAGATCTCGGTGGAGTCGCTGGCGTTGGAGCCCGGGACCCGCCCGCCCATGTCGCAATGGTGGGCGATGACCACGCAGAAGCCGAGCAGCCCTCCGGGCGCAAAGACCGGCTTGATCATGAAGATGTCAGGCAGGTGCATGCCGCCGGCATAGGGATCGTTGAGCACCACGACGTCGCCGGGCGAAAGGCGGCCGGCGAAGCGATCCAGGACCACCTCCATCGCGTCGGGCACCGCCCCCAGGTGCAGCGCGACCGTCTTGGCCTGCGTCAGGATCCGGCCCTCGCGGTCGCACAGCGTCACGGAATAATCCAGGACGTCCCGGACGATCGGTGATCGGGCGACGCGCATCACGGTCGTCGCCATTTCCTCGACGATGGTATCGAGCGCGGCGCTCACCACGCTGAATGTGACGGGATCGATCGCGGTGGCTTCGGTCGGGTCAGCGGTCGGCATTGAAACCCTCCGCTACCACCGTGGCGCGCACGATGCCGTGGTCTGCCGCGGCGACGCGCACGCCCGGAGGCACGACGATCGTGCTGTCCGCCCCTTCGAGGACCAGCGGGCCGTCCGCCTCTCCCTGGAAGTCCGCGAGATCCATGATCGCTGCAGGAATCCACCGCCCGCCGAAATGGACGAGACGGGTTGCCTGTCGGGCAACTTGCGGCGCGGGAGGACGCAGGTCAGCAAAGCGCAGTCCCCCGCCGCTCCGGACCCGCGCCTGGAGCCGGAGCGCCGAGGTCTCGATGGCGTCGCTCGACGCGTAGCCGAACATGGCCCTGTACTGCGCCAGGAACTCCTCCCTCAGCCGGACGACCGAGCCGTCTGCCAGCGGCCGGGGCAGCGGCACGGGGACTTCGATGTCCTGGTGGCGAAACCGCAGGTCGAGCGAGAAAGCGAAGTCGACCGGGACATCCGCGCCCGTCTCCAGCCGCAAGGCTTGCCCCGCGTCGCGGGACATCTCCAGCATCGCTCGTTCCGCCTGCACGAGGTCGAACGCCTGAAGGAGCCCGGGCCAGGGCCGGACCGTCTCGCGGGCCGGCTCGCTCGCCAGCATGCCGCTCGCCGTGAACACGCCCGGTCCGGGCGGGAAGAGCACGGCCTTCATGCCGAGAAGGAAGGCGAGGTCGCAGGCATGGGCCGGGCCGGATCCGCCGAAGGCCATCAGCGTCAGGTCGCGAGGATCAAGACCGCGCTCGACCGTGACGGCTCGCACCGCGCGCGCCATCGTCGCGTTGGCGACGGCACGGATTCCGTGTGCCGCGCGTTCGAGGCTGACGCCCAGCGGCCGGGCCACGTGCCGCTCGACGGCGCGGCAGGCCGCGTCCCGGTCGAGCACGAGGCTGCCGCCTGCCAGACTTTCCGGGAGATAGCCGAGGACGAGGTTCGCGTCGGTCACCGTGGCGTCGGTCCCGCCCCGGCCGTAGCAGGATGGGCCGGGTTCGGACCCGGCGGAGCGGGGACCGACGAGCAGCGCGCCCCCGGGATCGACCGTCGCGATGGAGCCGCCTCCGCTGCCGACCTCGGCGACGTCGACGGCGGGGACGCGCATCAGCGTCCCGCCGGCCTTGATGAAGCGGCTGTTGGTCGACATTCCCTCGCGGAACTCATATTCGCGCGTGCGCTCCACCTCTCCGCGGCACACCAGCGACGCGGAGGCCGTCGTGCCCCCCATGTCAAACACGACAAGGCCCGGCTCGCCGGCCTCTGTGCCGAGCCGTGCCGCACCGACGGCCCCGGCCGAGCGGCCGGACGAGACGAAATAGACCGGACGCTCGCGGGCATAGGCCTCCCCGGCGAGACCGCCGCTGGACGCGGCGACGAAGAGCGGAGCGGCGATCCCCATCTCCTTCAGCCCGGCCGAAAGACGTTCCAGATAGCCCCGCATGGCCGGCAAGACATAGGCGTTGACGACGGTCGTCGAGGTCCGCTCGTACTCGCCGGGCTCCGGACAGACGTCACTGGAAACGGACAATGCGAGACCGGGAAACGCTTGGCGCAGGAGTTCTGCAGCCCGTTGCTCGTGGACGGGGTTGCGGTGGGCGTGCAGGAAGCAGATCGCGAGCGCCTCGATCCCGGCCTCGGCCAGCGCCCGGCCCGCCGCGAGAAGGCCGGCCTCGTCCAAAGGACGCAGGACCTCCCCCGAGGCGAGGAGGCGCTCGTCGACCTCCAGTCGATGCCGGCGCGGAACGAGCGGAGCGGGCTTGTCCCAGGACAGGTCGAACATGGTCGGCGTGCGCAGCCTCCCAATTTCCAGGACATCGCGAAAGCCGCGCGTCGTGATGAGCCCGCATCGTGCGCCGGACTTCTGGATCAGGGTGTTCGAGCCGATCGTGGTTCCGTGCCGCACTTCCAACACATCGTCGCCCGTCAGGCTGGCGCGTCGCAGCAAATCGGCCACCCCCTCCAGCACCGCCTGCTCGGGCTGCCGCGGCGTGGACCGCAGCTTGCCGGTCAGGAGCGTGCCGCCGGGCCCGACGAGCACGAGATCGGTGAAAGTGCCACCGATGTCGACGGCGATGCGCGCGCCTTGAGCCGTCACCGCTTCAGCCGGAGGTGGCTGGATGGGCGCGGAGGTCTTCGACCGTCCGTCTGAGCACGGCCAGAACCCTCTCGCGCTCGTCGCCCGCGAGCGGCAGGCGTGGCGCACGGGTCCATTCGGGCGCGCCGTAGACGACGCTCTCGGCGAGCTTGATGTACTGGACGAGCTTCACATGGGTGTCGAGGTGGAAAGCGGGCGTCAGGATCCGGTAGAGCTTGCGTGCCCCTTCAAGATCACCTGCCATGCAGAGATCGAAAAGCCTGACGCATTCGCCTGGCCAGGCGTTCGTCATTCCCGACACCCATCCGGTTGCGCCGAGCGCTACGCTCTCCAGCAGCAAGTCGTCGACGCCGCAGAAGACCGAGAAGCGGTCGCCGAGCGCGTTGTAGATGTCGGTGACCCGCCGGATATCGCCCGATTCCTCCTTGATGCAGACGATGCCGGGCGTGTCGGCAAGCTCCGCCAGGATGGACGGCGTGACGTCCACGCCGTAGGCGATCGGGTTGTTGTAGATCATGATCGGAATGCCGCAGGCGGCGGCGAGCCCCTTGTACCAGGCGGCCGTCTCGCGGGGGTCCGTCTTGTACGCGATGCTCGGGAACGCCATCAATCCCTCGGCGCCCAGTCCCTCGTAGTGCCGGGCCGCCTCGTTGGCCGCCTCCTGAGAGATTTCGGCAAGGCCCGACAAGAGCGGAACGCGGCCTGCGACGACCTCGCGCGCAGCGCGGATCACAGCCGTCCGCTCGTCCATGCGCAGGGATGCGTTCTCGCCGAGCATGGGCAGGACGATCACGCCCGATACGCCGTTTTTGATCAGCCGGTCGATGCTTGCCTGCGTGGCTTCGAGATCCACCGAGCCATCGTGGCGCATCTTGGTGGTGACCGCGGGAAACACGCCCCGCCAGGGATTGGACTTCGACATAGGGCCCTCCTCGCGTGGCGCTCAGCTGAAATTCACGTAGATCGTCTTCTTCCGAAGATAGCCTTCGAGGCCGTACTTGCCGTCCTCGCCGCCAAGCCCGCTGTGGCGATAGCCGGAATGGAACGCGTGCACGGCATCGCCGCCCGGCCGGTTCACGTAGATCTCGCCGAACTGCAGCTCGCGCGTCAGGCGCATGAGGCGTCTCAGGTCCCGTGTGAAGACGTAGGCGGAAAGCCCGTAGGCCGAGTCGTTGGCGTGCATCAAAGCCTCGTCGAAATCCGTCACGGTCATCACGGGGATGACGGGCCCGAAGAGCTCACTCTGCATGACTTCCATGTCGTTGCGGACACCCGACAGCACCGTCGGCTCGTACCAGTGGCCGCGAGCGAAATCGTCGCCGACCGGCCGGCGGCCGCCCGTCAGCACCTCGGCTCCCGCCGATACGGCGCCGGCCACCATGGCCTCCACCTTTTCCAGTTCGGCGCGGCTGAACTTTGGCCCGACATCGACGAGCTCCAGCGGGTTGCCGACCCGCAGCGCCCGCACGCCGTCGAGGAAGCGCTCCATGAACTCCTGGGCGATCTTCTCGTGGACGTACATGCGCTCGTTGCAGATACAGATCTGCCCGCAGTTTTCGAAGCGCGAGGCGATGGCCGCCTTCACGGCTGCGCCGATCTCCGCGTCCTCCGCCACGATGAAGGGCGCCTTGCCGCCGAGCTCCAGCCGCAGCACCTTCAGTTCGTCCGCTCCGGCCCGGTAGATCTCCCGGCCGGCGCGAACGCTGCCGGTGACGCTCACGAGGGCGGTGAGGGGATGGCGCACCAGCACCTCCCCGACCTCGCGCCCGGTTCCGCATACGACGTTGACCACGCCGGGAGGGAAGTCGGCCTGGTGGGCGAGCTGGGCGATCTCGAGCGCGGCGAGAGGCGTTCCCTCGTGCGGCTTGATGACGATCGTGTTGCCGGCGATCAGGGCCGGACCGAGCTTGCGCGTGACGAGGGCGGCCGGATAGTTCCACGCGGTGATTCCCACCACCACGCCATAGGCGCAGCGCTGGATCCAGACCTGCTCGTCCGGCGCCTCGGAGGGCAGGATGTCTCCCGTCATGCGGCGAGCTTCTTCCGCCGCGTAGGTGAGATAGAGCGCCGCGCCCTCGATCTCACCTCGCGCCTCCGCCAGCGGCTTGCCCTGCTCGGCGACCACGAGGCGCGCCAGCCTCTCACGATTCTCCAGGATGAGCTGGGCAAGGCGGCGCAGGAGCTTGCCGCGTTCCACCGACGGGAGGGCCTCCCAGGCGGGCTGGGCGGTCCTCGCCGCCTCGAGGGCCCGTTCGGCATCGTCGGGCGTGCCGCGGGGCACGTGCGCGATCACCTCTTCCGTCGCCGGATTCTCGACCGCGATGATCTCGCGCCCAGTCGACGCCACCCAGTCGCCGGCGATGTAGTGGCGATAGCGGTCGATGCCGCCCACGATCTCCTTCATCGACGCCATGGCGAATTCCTTTCCCTCAGCCTCCTGGCTGGTAGCCGAAGCGCTCCGGCAGCCAGAGCACGACCGCCGGGAAGGCGACCATGATGGCGAGCGCCACGACCAGGGCCAGGATGAACGGCCAGATGTAGCGGTACATGGAGGTGAGCTTGATCCCGGTGATGCCGGTGACCACGAAGAGCAACTCGCTGTAGGGCGGGGTCACCATGCCGATCATCAGGTTCACGATGGTGGTGACGCCGAAATGGACGGGATCGATGCCGAGCGCCCGCACGGTCGGCATGGCGATCGGCACGATCACGAGCAGCATGAGGAGCGTGTCCAGGAAGCACCCCAGGACGAGGAACAGCACGTTGATGATGATGAGGAACTCGAGCCTCGTCACCGAGAGTGACTGGATCCAGTCGCCCACGCGGTTGGGGATCTGCTCGGCCGCGATCACGTAGTTCACCAGCAGCGCGCCTGCCACGACGAGCGCGACCACGGCGGTGGAGCGGGACGCCTGCACGAAGAGTTCGGTGACCTCCCGCAATCCGATGGCGCGGTAGAGACCGCAGGCCAGGGCGAGCGCGTAGGCGGCCGCGACCGCGGCGGATTCCGTGGGGGTCGCCAAGCCCGAGTAGATCCCGCCGAGCAGGATGACCGGCAGCAGAAGTGCGGGCAGGGAACTGCCCATGATCGGGCCGATCTCCCGCAGTGGGACGGCCGGCTCGACGGGAAGGTCGTCGCGGCGGGCGACCATCGCGATGACCACCATCAGCGAGACGCCCATCAGGATCCCCGGCACGAAGCCTCCCAGGAAGAGGTAGCCGACCGAGGTGTTGGACACCATGGCGTAGAGCACCATGGGGATCGATGGCGGGATGATGGGGCCGATCGTGGAGGCGGCCGCCGCCAGCGCCCCGGCGAAGCCGGGCTTGTAGCGCCCCTCCTTCAGCATCATCTCGATCATCAGCTTGCCCGGGCCGGCGGCGTCGGCGATGGCGCTGCCGCTCATGCCGGAGAAGATCATGCTCGCCACGACCGTGACGTGAGCCAGCCCGCCGCGGATCCGCCCGACGAGGAGCTTCGCGAAACCGAGCAGGCGCTCGCTGATCGTGCCGGCGTTCATGATTTCCGCGGCGACGATGAAGAGCGGCACCGCCAGCAGCAGGAAGCTGCGGAACAAGCCGTTGAGCGACTGGGAGGCGACAAGGCCGACGTCCTGGCCCTTGAAGAGCAGATACAGGAAGGCCGAACACAGCATCGCGAAGCCGATGGGCATGCCCATCGCGCTCCACACGAAGAAGGCGGCGAGCATCAGCCCGGCGGCGATGCTCATCGGCGCGGCTCCATCGTCACAGGCCGTCGCCCCAGCGCCGCGAGAGCAGCACGCGCAAGCGGTAGGCACTGAACAGGATCGTACCAATCATGAAGATGACGAAGCACGAATAGACGAGATCCAGCCGCAAATCGAGGATGAGTGTGGCCTTCCGGGAGACGAAGTGTACGTATTCGATCGTGCCTGGAAGACATACCAGGAAGATAACCAGGATGGATGACGTGGTGACGATGGCGAAGACACGTTGCCAGCCTGGCGGCAGCGCGCCATAGAGCATGTCGAACGTGATGTGCTGCTGAGGCTTGACGATCGTCGCGCCCGCGAAGAACACGATCCATATGTAGGAGACCGAGCAGATTTCGAGCGTCCAGGAGATCGGCGCGTCGAAGACGTAGCGCGACACGACCTGGAGCACGAAGGCGAAGAACATGGCGGCGAAGAGGGCGGCCGAGATGATCTCGGCCGCCCGCCTGAGCCTCGGAAGGAGTGTAGCCGGCATGGCGGAGCGGGCTCAGGTCCCTGCCTTGTTGATCCTCTCCAGCATGCCTTTCGGCCAGTTCGCGGCAAAGTCCGAGGCCAGGAACTTCTTCTGCACCTGGTCGCGAAAGGCCGCCACGTCGGGGGTCGTGACCTTCACGCCCTTTCCCTCGAAAAACTGCTTGGCTGTCGCCTCGGTGCTGGTCACGCCCTCGTCATTGACCAGCTTTCCCTTCGCCACCGCCGTCTCGATGGCCTTCTTCTCGTCGGGCGACAGGCTGTCCCAGTAGGGCTTGGCGATCGAGAAGAACAGATTGGACACCATGTGGCCGGTCAGCACGATCTGCTTGGCCACCTCGTAGAATTTCGCCGCCTGCGCGTCAGGCAGCGGGTTCTCCAGTCCGTCGATCGTGCCGGTCTGCAGGGCGAGATAGACCTCCTCGAAGGCCAGCGGCGTGGCGTTGGCACCCAGCGCGTTGCCCAGGAACTGCCACGTCTTCGAACCGGGCATGCGCAGCTTGAGGCCCGAGAGGTCGGCCGGCGTCTTCACGTCCTTCGCCTGGCGCAGGATGACGTGCCGCGTCCCCAGATACTGGCTGCGCACGTTGTGGATGCCGATGTCCTTCTCGACCCGCGCGTTGTATTCCTTCCCGATGTCGCCGTCATAGACGGCGTCCAGGTGTTTCGCATCGCGCATGAGATATCCGGTCGTGAAGATCGAATATTCGGGAATGAGTGCTGCGATATCCTGCGGAGAGGTGAGCGCTACTTCCAGGTTGCCGCGTTGCATGGCCTCGATTTCGGTGCCCTGGGCAAACAGGGTGCCGTTGTAGTAGATCTGCACGTCGAATACGCCGGGAGCGATGGCATTCAGCTCCTTCTTGAACGTCTCAAGACCCTTGGACTGCCATTCATCCGCAGAACCCGGCGTCGAGATCCGCAGCACCTTTGCGGCGGCCCGCGCGCCTCCCGTCCATAGCGGCGAGGTCAGCGCCGCCGCTCCGGCGGCCAGGAACGTGCGCCGTCCGATACCCCGAGAATTCCCGTGCATGGTCCACCCTCCCGTGTGACCGGCCGACGCAAGCGACCGGGTTGATGGCCGACGTTGCGGCCCAGCTCTTGGGTTCAGCCGGACCGACAGAACGGCCGCTCGGTCCGTCCGGCGAGCGACGCCCCATCGATCGCAAGGGTGCGGGTGCAGGTTGCACCCGTTCGAGACGCAGTGAAGCGCCGATGCCCGGGACCGTCAAGAATGATTGTTGACAATCGGCCATTCCGTCCGACGATAGGCACGGTTTCCCGCATTCAATCGGGGCAACGTCGTCATGCCGCGTGTACCTGGCCGCTTCTGGACGGCTGTCCTGACGCCGTTCGCCGAGGATTTCTCCTGCGACGTCGAGCGCCTCGCGGCCCATTGCCGCGATCTCGTCGAACAAGGCTGCGATGGGGTCGCGCTGTTCGGGACGACAGGCGAAGGGCCGGCCGTTGGCACGCTGGACCGCCAGCAAACCCTCGACGCTCTGCTGGACCGTGGGTTTCCGGCCGAACGGCTCATCGTGTCGGCCAGCACGGCCACCCTGCCGGAGAGTGCGGAGCTTGCCCGCCATGCCACGCGCAGTTGCGGATGCCCCGTCCTGGTCATGCCGCCCTTCCTCTTCCGGGACGGCATCGGGGACGAGGGCGTGTTCCGCTATTACGCAACGCTGATTGATCGCGTCGCCGAGCCGAACTTGCGCGTGATCCTCTATCACATCCCCGGCGTCTCGGGCGTCCCGCTGCGCCCGCCGGTGATCCGCCGGCTGATCGAGCGCTATCCGGACGTGATCGTCGGCATCAAGGACAGCGGAGGCGACTGGGACTACACGGAAGAGCTCATTCGCCGGTTCTCAAGGCTCGCGGTCTTCACGGGCTCCGAGATGCACATCCACCTGTCCCTCCGCCAGCAGGGGGCGGGCACGATCTGCGGCCTCGGCAACGTCATCGCGCCGCTTCTTCGACTCTTCGCGGATGCGCCGGACATCACCGCGCGCCGGCGGCTGCTTCCGCACATCCAGCGTGCCGACACCATCATGTCCCGCGGCCCCTTCGTGGCGTGCCTGAAGGCCTGGATGGCCGCGCTGCATGGCGACCCCGGGT
The DNA here is from genome assembly GCA_046349155.1 of Alsobacter sp. GTDB lineage: Bacteria > Pseudomonadota > Alphaproteobacteria > Rhizobiales > Beijerinckiaceae > Alsobacter. The sequence continues at coordinate 875,313 of JAXMCW010000001.1, forward strand.
GGAACAGGCTGCTCCCACCCATGTCGCCTCTCGTAGCCCGCGATGCCCAGCGCATCAGCAAGGATTTCCAGCGCTTCCTGGCCGAGTGTCCCGCCACCGCCGAGGCTGCCGCCTGAATCCGGTCAGGGTTTCTCCCCGGTCCCGGCTTGCGAAGCGTCCGCGATATCCCCCGCAAGGAGGTCCTCCAGCGCTGCGATTTCGTTGACGTTGTGACTGCGGGCGAGGCTTTCGGCGAGGTCCGCGTCGCCTTCGACGACTGCGGCGATGAGAGCCTGATGCTGATCCGAGAGTTCACGATAGTTCCGAGGCAGGAAGCCCGCATGGATCATGTGGAAGCGGACCTGCTGGAGGACGAGACGGTGCTGGTCGACGAGTCGCGCATGGCCCGTCATGGCCACGATCTCCCGGTGAACGCGGAAGTCCGCTTCGGTGACGTCCTGGAACCGCGCCTCCCGGATCGCGCTGGCGAGCAACTGCCCGGCTTCTTGAAGGCGGATGCGGCTTTCCGGGGCGCCGCGCCGGGCGGCGAGCCGTGCAGCAAGTCCCTCGAGGGTCGAACGGAGGGTGTAGACCTCCCAGGCGTCCTGCAGCGAGGTTCCCGACACCTCCCACTTGGTGAACGCGACCTGCCGGACCAATCGCTCGTGCGCCAATTGCGCGAGGGCCGCGCGTACGGTGCCACGGCTCACCGCGAGCTCCAGTGCGAGCTGCGCCTCTGGCAGCCTCCGGCCAGGCGGCAGGAGCCCGGTGAGGATGTTGGTGCGGATCAAATCCGCGGCCTGGCGGTCGAGCAGCCTTTTCTCGACAGGCAGGTTCACCAGCTTGGACATGAGACGCCTCCTGCCCCAAGGGAAGCGCTAATTGTCAGCAATCGTCAATTCACCCTTGGGGTGGACCATCCAGCGCTCGACGAGATCCACCACCTGTGGGGCAAGGATTCCACGGTGCCCTGCATCGAGCCTCTCCGTCCACCGTTGCTCGCCCCGAGGGCTCGTGTCGAGAAGGTCGTCCAGGGCTCCGGGCGTATCCTCGATGCGATCCACGGCGAGGACCTGGCCGCGACGAAGCGACTCGAAGTGGAAGGGGCCGGGCGTCTCGTAGAGAAGCGCGACCGTCCGCACGCGCAGGAAGGCGCCCTGGTCCAACATGCTGGACGGAGGCGAGACGATGCGGCCTGCCGCCAGCGCGAGATCCAGCGAATCGCAACTGCCCGGCGGTGACAGCGCGGCCCCGAATTCGATACACAAGTGACGCGCCGGCTCGCTGAGTTCCGCCGGGTGTGGACGCATGATCAACGTGACGTCGTCGCGTCCGACGAGCGAGCCCAGCGTCTTGGCGGAGGCGATCAGGCTCGCAGAATAAAGGATTCGCGGCTCTCCAGCGTCGACGCCATAGGAACGCCAGTAGGGAGCGGTGGGCGCGATCGTCTGTGAAAAGAGCACGACAGGTTGTCGCAGGCCTGTGATGGTCTGCTCGATCACAGCACTGTCGCTTGTGCCTGCCAGGGCCGCGGCGAGAACCTCGCGTCGTCTATTGTCATCGAACTGCGACCGGCGGTGGGCTGCGAGGTCCCGTCTGAGGTTCCCCACGACCCGGATGGCTTCCGCCATTCGGCGGCCTTCGGCTCCATGGTCGGCAACCAGGGCCTCCGCCGCCGCGGATGGCAGCGAGTCTGCAGACAGGAGGACCAAGTCCGGCAGGGGGCCGGGGCTCAGTCGCTTCGTGATGCGGTCGACGTTGTCGAGCACGCCGACGACGGGAACGTCCCGCGCCCTGGCCAGCGCAATGGCTTCCCGCTCTGGACTAGCGCTCCCCGTCAACCCGACCAGCAGCAGATCGGCCCCGACCAATTCTGGCTCGACCAGCGATGGGTGCTGCGAATGCACGTAAGGCAATTGGGCGAATCCGGCCGCCTCCGAGGCCGTTCCGACGGCGAAGACTGACACTGCCGCGCCTCGGTTGCGCCACTCGAGGCAAAGCGGGAGAAGAACCTCGGCCGAACCCTTTGCTTCGGCTACGACGACAATGCGCACTCTCGCGCCTCCCTACACAGCCCCAGTCGCGGATAGCCGGCTGGCGCCGACACGCAACGCTGTTCACCCCATCGTAGGCAAGCATTGAACCGAGACGTGGGGAAGAGCGCCCGCCCAAGCGCATGAGCGGGCGCACGCTCGAGGCGATCGACGTCACGCGATCATGCGATGCTCGGCATCCTGTCCCACCGGGCGATCGCTGCAATGCATATTCCGCCCTGTTGTCTCTCTGCGGGATAGTTCGGGCGCCCGGGCATGCCAGGTTCATTCATCAGGAAGACCGTCACCGGCTATGGGGGAGTGGGGTAGGCAACGTAGCGGATGATCTTCCATGTTCCGTCGCGCTGCCGACGAAACACATCTATCCCTGGCTGGTCTTCTTTTTCTGACTTCGCACCATCGGTCATGGTGGAATGCCAAACGATCCGGGCGACGGCCAGATCGCCCGAGACGATGACCTCTTTGACCGTCAGGTCGTAGCGGAACTTTCGCGTCGGACTGGAGAGAGCCAATCGCAGCCTGTCGCAAAGCTGTTCGTAATTCTGCTCTGGCAAACCCTGAAAATCGTACAGCAGGTCTGTCGAAAAAAGGTCGCAGATATGGTCCGGGCGACCTTCGTTGAATTCGATGCGCCATTGTTCTAGCGCGGCAGTTATAGCTGTACTCGGATCGTCATCGGCGGACAAAGGCGAGGAGATAGCGAGGCATCCGGCAACGCACGCCGCACGCGTGAGACGGTTTCCCTTCATCATTCACCTGCATTCGGCCGAGCCTATGTTGGTCTACGATGCAACCACCTAGCTGGTGGCTCGGGCCTGAAGCTGCAGACTGTAACCGAAATTTGGCGCCCTGTGTCCGGCCGTTCGTTGAACGGGATGACGTTGCCCCATGAACTGACCCCGCTCAGAAGCTAGGATCCGTCGAGAGGAGACGGACGATGCGCAAGAGCCGGCTCAGCGAGGATCAGTTCATCGGGATCCTGAAGGAGCACCAGGCCGGGATCCCTATCTTGGACCTTTTTGCCGGAAGCACGGGATCAGCGACGCGACGTTCTACACGTGGCGCACGAAGTACGGCGGGATGCAGGTCTCCGACGCCCGCAAGCTGAAGGCGCTCGAGGAGGAGAACCGGAAGCTGAAGAAGCTTTTGGCCGAGTCGATGCTCGACGTGGCCACGCTCCGCGAGGCTCTCGGAAAAAACGTCTGACGCCCAGCTCCCGGAGGAAGGTCGTGACCTGGGCGATCGAGGAGAAGGGCTACTCGCAGCGACGTGCGTGCAGCCTGATCGGCATCGTGCCAAAGACCTACCGCTATGCTTCGACACGCGAAGACGATGCCGCGCTGCGCCAGCGCCTTCGTGAGCTGGCGAGCCTGCGTCGGCGGTTTGGCTATCGGCGTCTGCTCATCCTGCTGAGGCGGGAGGGGCAGGTGATCAACCACAAGAGGCTCTTCAGGCTCTACCGCGAGGAGCGCCTGTCGGTGCGTCGTCGCGGCGGGCGCAAGCGAGCATTGGGCACGCGGGCGCCCATGACCCTGCCGCAGGCCCCCAACCAGCGCTGGAGCCTCGACTTCGTCTCCGACGTGCTCGCGGATGGACGCCGCTTCCGCGTGCTGGTGATCGTCGACGACTTCACCCGCGAGTGCCTGGCGCTGGTGGCCGACACGTCGCTGTCGAGCCATCGGGTCGTGCGGGAGCTGGACGCCATCGTCCAACGTCGTGGCAAGCCGCTCATGGTTGTCAGCGACAACGGCACCGAGCTGACCTCGCACGCCGTCCTGCGCTGGCAGCAGGAAAACGGCGTTGAATGGCACTACATCGCGCCCGGCAAGCCGATCCAGAATGCCTTCGTGGAGAGCCTGAACGGCCGCTTCCGCGACGAGTGTTTGAACGAGCACCTGTTCCGGGGCTTGCCGATGGCACGCCGGATCATCGAAGCTTGGCGGATCGACTACAATAGCCACCGGCCTCACACAAGCCTCGGCGGCCTCACCCCGAACGAGTTCGCAACCCGGTCCAGGCAGGACCACAACCAGAACGGATTCTGGTTATGAACGAGGGCATTCAGGGGGCAACGTCAGCTCAACCGTGCTTTATGAACCATAACCACGCTGATTCAAGAAGAGCATACCCGAAACAGACTATCAGCCCACCATGAAGATGCTGGCTTGGGCCGCAGTTGACCCTGAGCAGGCCTTTGCAATGTTTGCTTGGTGGTGTGGGGGTGTCATCGCCGCCCCCCACGGGTAACTTTTCCGCTCGAGGCCGCCGCCCGCACAAAGGCTGGAGCGGGTCGCGCATTGACACGGCGGGAACCGAAGGCAAAAATCTCCACCAAGAATACGTAAAATCTGCGCAGCTCAGCCGCAGCTCCAGCCGTGCGGGGACGGGAGAGACGCCCATGTTTTCACGCCGTACGGTCCTGGCGGGCGCATCGTCGCTGGTCGCCACACGAGCCCTTGCAGCCGGCGCACCCGTGTCGCCTGGCACACCTTCGGGCGTGGCGGAGGCCGCGACGCTCGAGGCGCTGCCCGGCAAGAGGCCCTTGATCAAGCTGTCCTATCGGCCACCGAACTACGAGACGCCGACCTCCTACTTCACGGGCCCGATCACGGCCAACGAGGACTTCTTCGTTCGCTACCACCTGGCCGACATTCCCCAGGTCGATCCGGCGAAGTGGTCCTTGAAGATCGAGGGCGGCCAGTCTCCCGTCTCTCTGGACCTCGCGGCGCTTCGCCAGATGCCGTCCACCGAGATCGCCGCGGTCTGCCAGTGCTCGGGGAACCGCCGCGGCCTCTCCGACCCACACGTGCCCGGGGTGGAATGGGGCTACGGCGCCATGGGCTGCGCACGCTGGAAAGGCGTCAGGCTCAAGGATGTGCTGGCGAAGGCGAGCGTCCCTGACAAGGCCATCGAGATCGTCACGGACGGCGCGGATGGTCCCGTCCTCGACAAGACGCCCGACTTCGTCAAGAGCCTGCCGCTCTGGAAGGCCATGCACGAGGACACGCTCCTCGCCTACGAGATGAACGGCGCGCCCCTGCCGCACTTCAACGGCGCGCCCGTTCGCCTCGTCGTGCCCGGCTGGACCGCCACCTACTGGACGAAGCACATCACCGGCATCCGCTTCACCGAAAAGCCGTTCGACGGCTTCTGGATGAAGAGCGCCTATCGTGTGCCGATCGGCATGTTCCCGTCCATCGACCGGTTCGTCAGCCAGGAAACGGCCGTGAACACGCCGATCACGGAGATCGTGGTCAACTCGCTCATCACCTCGCCGACCCCTGACGCCAAGGTCCAGGCGGGGACACTGAAGGTGACCGGGCTCGCCTGGGATGGCGGCCATGGCCTCGACCGGGTGGAGATCTCCACAGACGGTGGGAGAACCTGGCAGCCGGCCGACCTCGGCGAGAATCTCGGCCGCTATGCCTTCCGCGCCTTCGCTGCGACGGTGCAGGCGCAACCGGGCGCCCTGACCATCCTGTCGCGGGCGTCCAACGCCGCCGGCCAGACGCAGGTGCCTAAGGCACTCTTCAACCCGGCCGGATATCACAACAATGTCTACAACGCCGTCTCCGTGACGGTCGCCTAGGGAGAGGACCATGCGCATTCTGCTCGGCCTCGCCGTCGCCGTGTCCAGTGTGTCCGCTGCCGCGGTGGCCGACGAAAGCTCCATCCAGCTGAAGCCCGGCCCCGGGATGGAGGCCGTCGCCAACAATTGCTCGGCCTGCCATAGCCTGGACTATCCCGTCACGAACGCACCCTTTCTCGACGCTAAGGGATGGGACGCCGAGGTCACCAAGATGATCAAGGTGTTCGGCGCTCCAATTGACGACGCCGATGCGCAGCAGATCAAAGAGTACCTGACGAATAACTATGGAAAGTAGAGCTGTTCAACCAACGCCAGCAAGCGCCGTTTGACACCGGCTGGGTTGGTCTCCCGGGGGCAATTCATTGCCGCATGCTGGGGCGCTTCCACCAAGACTCATATCGGGGACTGACTGCGTTCGCCGCCTATCTAGGCTGTGCAGCCGTCATCGCAGTACGCCTGTTTTGCAGGAATTTTGCCGCCAGCATTCCGACGACCAGAGACAGCACGAATACGTATACTCTGGGCTGCAATGAAATCAGCGCCGCAATTGCTGGACCGGGGCAGAACCCTGCGATGCCCCAGCCGATCCCGAAAAGTGCTGCGCCACCGATCAGCGGCAGGTCAATCTGCTTTAGTGTCGGTAGATTGAAAGTCATACTGACCAGCGGCCTGCCACGGGCAAAGGCTAGACGGTAGCCGATCGCTGTCGTGACGAGCGCGCCCGCCATCACGAATATTAGCGTTGGATCCCAGGTGCCCGCGATGTCGAAAAAATTCAGTACTCGTGCCGGATTCACCATGTCCGAGATGGCCAGGCCAGCCCCGAAAATGAGGCCGGCCACGAGAGAGATGAGAATGACAGGCATGTCTCTCCCCTAGATCGTGTGCCGAATGATGAAAACGGTGGCAACCGCCGTAACCATGAATGTGAGGGTCGCGGCAACCGATCGGGGCGACAGCCTAGCTAAGCCACAGATGCCGTGTCCGCTTGTGCAGCCTGAGCCGAAGGTTGTGCCGATGCCGACAAGCACGCCCGCAATGATGGTTGTGGGAATGGAAGCCGGCATGACGAGTAAACTGAGGTCTTTCAGCCCAGCAGCACTTACCGCGAACGCCCCCAGCGGCAAGCCAACGAGAAAGGCAGAACGCCAAGGCATGTTGGCGAGATCGCGTCCAGTCAGAAGGTTGAGCGCGATGCCGCAGACTCCGGCGATCCGGCCGATTCCCAGCATAAGCAAGACGACTGCACAACCAATGAGGATGCCGCCGAAAAGTCCGTGAATCGGGTCGAAGACAGTCATGGTCGATTTCCCCGGCTGATGATCCTTGATCGACCGTAGCACCGGCACCCTTCCACGTGATCGGCCCCCGTTGGGTGGTCACTGTTGAATGTTACTGCATGGCTGGTCGAGGAACCAGCGCGGTGGGAGGAGCCGGTCGGGGTGGCGCAGCCGTGTCACGGCCATGAGCGCCGGCACGGAGGCACCTTCCGGACGAGACAGCATGGCCGGCCGACCAGGCCGAACGGGCGAGGTTGACCCATACGCTACCTTCGACCTGTCCGCTTTCAGGACCGACGCTTAGGGCGTTGGCCACGGGAAGTCGTATTCGGGTTCGGCTTGTGTTCTGTCCTAAGCAAGCGCCTTCGGGGACTTGTGCTCTGTGCGTGCGCTAATTGTGCCGGGTTCGCGGTGTCCGATCTTTTCTGGTTTGGCAGCTGCCCGCAGCCGCTAAGCGGCCGTGGCGTGCTGAAGCGCCGGCGGCCTCGCAGTTTTTGAGGCGAGCCCCTCGCGGACCCTGAATTGAGCCACGAGCTCGTTCAATCGTCCGATCTGCTCGCTGAGCGAGGAGGCGGATGCGGCACTCTCCTCGGCGAGCGCCGCGTTCTGCTGGGTCATCTCGTCCATGTGGGCGACGGCCTGGCTCATCTCGTCAATCCCATTGGCCTGCTCCGACGAAGCCGTCGAGATCTCGGTGACAGTCCTGGTCACACGTTGTGAAGCCTCGACGATCTTCCCGAGCGCGTCGCCGGCCGAGCGAACCAGTTCGACGCCCTGGCCTACCTCGGTCACCGAGGCGTTGATCAGCGTGGTGATCTCCTTGGCGGCCTCGGACGAGCGCTGGGCGAGTGTGCGCACCTCGGATGCTACGACCGCAAAGCCCTTGCCGGCATCCCCTGCGCGAGCCGCCTCCACTGCGGCATTCAGGGCCAGCAGGTTGGTCTGGAAGGCGATCTCGTCGATGGCCGAGGTGATGTCGGAGATTTTCTGGCTGGCTCCCTCGATGCGGGCCATCGCCTCGACGGCACGACCGACGATCTCTCCGCCAGTCCTGGCTACTGACATTGCCTCGTCCGCAAGGTCGACGGCCTGACGCGAGGACTGAGCGGAGGCCTTGACCGAGGCTGCGAGCTCCTCGGTCGTTGCCGCGGTCTCCTCAAGCGACGATGCCTGCTGCTCAGTGCGGCTGGAGAGGTCGCTAGCGCCCGTGTTGATCTCCTGCGCGGCCGCACCCACATCGCGGGCGGTGGCCTGGATCGTGGTGACAGTCTCGGCCAGCCGGTCGACAGTATCGTTGAGAGCGTCTTTGAGTTCACCGAAACGCCCACGATAGCTGGTCCTGATCGTTTCGGTGAGGTCGCCGCGAGCGAGATTGCCAAGCATGTGAGCAAACTCGCCGGTGGCTTCATCCACAACGCGATTGATCTCGTTGATGCCGTCGACGAGCTGCGACATTTCCGGGTCGGCGGTTGCTATTCTCAGCCGCGCCGAGAAATCACCCTCGGCTGCGCGCCGCACCACCTCGCCCACCTCGCCTACCACCTCGACCATGGACTGCGTGCGTCGGGCACGCTCCGCGACGGCCTTCTTCTCGTCCTCTTCCAGCGCTTGGACGCGCAGAGCATTCTCCTTGAAGACCTGCACGGCAGCAGCCATCTGGCCCACCTCGTCCCGGCGATTGACGTGAGGGATGAGAATCTGCAACGCACCGCCAGCAAGCTGCTGCATCGATCCCGTGATCTGCAACAGCGGCGCGATCACCCGGCGCTGGATCAGCAAGAACGCGGCGACACCGATGAAGCCTGAAATGCAAAGGGCCGCGAGCGCAATCCACTTGGAGACGTTGACCGAACTGCTTGTTGCCGCCACCTCGGCAGCCGCGCCCGTGTCGTTGAACTTGACACACTCATCGAGCGCCTTTGCCACGGCATTCGCCGCCTTCAGCGCAGGACCCGTCAGGATCTCCTCGGCCTTCTTCCGATCGCCGGCCTTGTCGGCTTCGATCGCAGTCTCGACCACTGCCAGATAGTCCGACCAGGCGGACTTGAAGGCATCCCACAGCGCCTGTTCATCCGGCCCCGAAATGAGAGCAGGTTCGTACGCGGCCTTTGCGGTCTGCATATTTGCCAACGCCTGCTTGGCGCTCTGGAAGGCGATTGTCTTCGTCGGAGGGTCGTCGGTGAGTACGGCGCGGTTGGCTTTGGCTCGATAGTCGGCAGCCTGAAACTTGACCTCGCCCAGAGCACGAACGCCCGGCAGCCAGTTCGAGCCAACCTGCTCCTGGTGGTAGGCAATTGAAGACTGGCTGACGATTGCCGTGATCGCCTGCCCAATCGATGTCACGACAAGAAGACCAATAACCAAATAAAGGATAGAGCGAAGCGACATTGCACCCATAGGGGCACCTCAACGGTGGAGGATTAAATCGTAGAATTGGAGGCTAGCTGCAGGAAATAAACCGCCTGTAGTCAGGGTCTGACTATTGATTGATTATCTTTCGTCAATTGGATGTTGTCAATGGCGCCTACGGACGCGCTCGCCAACGACTGATCGTCGCGCATAGAAGACCAGGCTCAACGCGAACTGTTGACCCAGACCGGACAAAGGAATGTATGCCTGGGACCGTTGCCTGAAGCTGCTCAGGCAATTTAGCTCGGCGTCGTCCCGACTGTCAGGAACCTCGGCCTGCGGGATGCCAAAGCACCGATCAATACGGCAAGCACCAGCACCGCCCCTTGCACGGCGAGGAACGGCGGCTCGCTCTGCGTTGGGGCGAGAAGTTGCAGCGAAGGCAGCTTCTGGAACGACTGGACAACCAGCACGACGAGGTTGAGGTAGAGCGCTAACGTCGCGGCAGCACTGAACGCGATCTGCGCTCCCCTGCTCTTGGGTCGCCGAGGCAGGGCGAGGAACGCGACTAGCAGCGCCACGAGCGACAAGATTCCGAACGCAAAGGCCGGCGTGATGCCGCCGAACGGGAAGAAGAAGCCAGTCACACTCGTCAGCGCGGTCGTTCCCAGGAAGAGAGCTTGCAGCCGCGGTAGCCATCGTCCCGCGGCCAGAGCGCCCATGGCGAGCAGGCCGGCAGCGATGGCGACGAGGCTGATCGCGACATGCGCCTTTAAGAGTGCGTCGATTGGCAGTCCGGGGATCATGGTCGCGCTCCTAGCATCGGGGGTGCGTCAGGTGCGGTAACGAGGCGCGGGCGTGGACAGGGACAGGCCGGGTCGCAGTTCGTCCCGTGTCGCGACATAGGCCTGGTAGACGGCGATGTCTGGCAGCGAGGGTATGGTGACGCTCTCGCCACGGTCGAGGCCTGCGAGCGCGGCATCGACCATGTCCTGCGCCTCCATCACCATGCCGGGAGGAAGCCGAGACATCTGCTCGTCACTCCAGATCGCCGTCCGGGTGACGCCGGGCAGCACGCATTGCACTCTCACCCCTTTCGGCCTGAGTTCCGCCTGTAGGGCCTCGGTGAAGGCGAGCACAAAGGCCTTCGTCGCGGGATAAACGGACGAGAAGGCTCCCGGCATCAGCGAGGTGACCGACCCCAGGTTGATGATCGTCCCGCGACCCTGCCGCGCCAGCCGGGGCGCGATTGCGGCGGTCAGGCGCGTAACTGCGAGCACGTTGAGGTTCACCAACGCGGTGAGCAGCGCCGGCTCAGCCGAGACGATCGGGCCTTCCCCGGCCATTCCGGCATTGTTGACGAGACCGGCAATCGTCTCGTCGTCCCGCAGCCGCGCCTCGACCCGCGCAAGGTCGGCGGGACTGCCGAGATCGGCGACAAGCGCCTCCACCGCCACCCTCGATGCGGACCGGATGCGGTCGGCCACCTGCTCGAGGCGCTCGGTTCGTCGGGCGACGAGGACGAGACGGTGTCCACGCCTCGCCAGACGGTCGGCGTAGACGGCCCCAATGCCGTCAGAGGCGCCCGTGACCATGATCGTGTCGTCCTGCATTCCCGCAACTCCCTGTGTCACCGGACCCGCCTCAGTCCTGCACGAAGTGCAGGAGATCGGCGTTGAAGCGGTCCTGATGCGTCTGGGTCAGACCGTGGTCGGCGCCCTCGTAGACCGTCAGCCGCGCATGCGGGACGAGGGATGCGGTGGCCAGCGCCGACGCGCCGATCGGCACGATCTGGTCGTCGTCGCCGTGCAGCACCAACGTGGGCCGGTCGAAGCGCTTGAGATCGGGGTGGAAGTCGCTCTCCGAGAAGGCGCGGACGGAATCGAGCTGGCCCTTGAGTCCGCCCAGCATGCCCTGCAGCCAGAAGCTCTTGCGCACACCGTCCGATGCTGCGGCGCCAGGACGGTTGTAGCCGTAGAATGGAATCGTCAGGTCCCAGAAGAACTGCGATCGATTGTCGAAAGTCCCCTTACGGATGCCGTCGAACACCTCGAGAGGGAGCCCGCCGGGATTGGCCTCCGTCTTCAGCATGAGCGGCGGCACCGCGCCGATGAGGGCGAGCTTGGCGACCCGTGCCGTGCCGTGCCGGCCGACATAGCGCGTGACCTCGCCACCCCCGGTGGAGTGACCCACGAGGATGGCCTGCCTCAGATCGAGCGCCGCCAGGAGATCGGCGAGATCGTCGCCGTACTGGTCCATGGTGTTGCTGTTCCAGACCTGGTCGGAACGTCCGTGGCTGCGCCGGTCATGCGCGATCGTGCGATAGCCGTGGTTGGCGAAGAACACCATCTGCGCGTCCCACGCGTCCGCCGTGAGAGGCCAGCCGTGCGAGAAGACGATCGGCTGCCCCTCCTTCGGTCCCCAGTCCTTGTAGAAGATCGAGGTGCCGTCCTTCGTGGTGATCGTGGCCATGGAGTGCTCCTTCGGGGGTGAAGCGCAAGCCGGCTGCAGGCGGCCGACCGTTGAAGGATGGGGCGACATCGACGATCATCGGAATGGCCGAAGCCGACAAACGGCGGGCCAAAACCGACAAAGGATTTCGGGATGACACGGCCCCCCGCCGTCACGCCCAAGCTTGAAGTGGGACTGGTGCTCTATCCCGGGTGCCTGTCCGCCATGATCCACGGCATGACGGATCTGCTCGGCATCGGCGGCTACTACTCTGTGGAGCGGGGCGGAGCCCCGCTGCGGGTCAGCCACTGGCAGACGGACACGGACGGTCGCTGGACCCGCAGCCTCGACACGCATCCTGACCAAGACGTCGAAACCGCCTTGGCGGTGCTCGTGGTTCCCGGCAGTCTAAACGGGCCTATGACAGCGAGCGAAGCCGAGCCCTATGCCCGGTGGCTTCTCGACCGGCATGCGCAGGGCGTCACGCTCGCGGCCACCTGCGGCGGCGTGTTCACCCTGGCTGCGACAGGGCTCTTGTCCGGACGTGCGGCGACCACGCACTGGTATTTCGGCGACGTCTTCCGCGACCGGTTTCCGGATGTCCGGCTGTCAACGGAGCGCATGGTCATCGACGACGGCGACATCATCACCGCTGGCGGTATGATGTCCTGGATCGATCTCGGCCTGCGGCTGGTCGACCGTCTGCTTGGACCGACTGTTATGGCCGATACAGGGCACTTCATGCTTGTGGATACGGCCGGGCGGGAGCAGCGTCACTACTCCCGCTTCTCCCCGCGCCTCACGCATGGGGACGAGGCGATCCTGAAGGTGCAGCACTGGCTCCAGGCGCGCGACGCGAAGGACGTGACGGTCGGCGACATGGCGAGGCAGGTCGTCATGGAGGAACGCACGTTCCTGCGCCGCTTCAAGGCAGCAACCGGAATGAAGCCGATCGAGTATGTCCAGCATTTGCGGATCGGCAAGGCTCGGGAGGTCCTCGAATTTAGTCGCCGGCCGATTGCCCAAGTGGCGTGGGACGTCGGCTACGAGGATCCCGCGGCGTTTCGACGGGTGTTCCAGCGTGTCGTCGGATTGTCGCCGGGAGAGTATCGCCAACGCTTCCTGGCGCTCTCGGAGGATCCTGCATAGTTCACTCTTGCCCGATCGCCCGTGTCGCCTCCCGCCGAGGCAAGACTGACTAGGGTCCGCTTCCCGCACTCGCACCAAATTCGGCTTTTGGCGCACAGGCGCAGTGAACAGTTGACCCAAACCGGAAGTTCAGTGCGTCCGGTCAGAGGACGGTCACTCTGAACCAGCCGTCCACAAATGCGGCGTTCGTCCCGTTCACATTCCCATCCTCTGTTCTCCAATGGCGCGTCTGCGGACGGCCATGTTCCCGGAAGGGCGCCCGCGGATCTGCGCGCACAGCGGTCCCGGTGATTTTCAGAATCGCGCCAGTTCAATGAATCTGGGGTGTATTCACCCAGATCAGCCGGACAAGACGATCGGAAACATTGCGATACTTGTTGGTCAGGTGGTTCTTGAAGAAGAAAGAATCCCCGGCTTTCAGAGTGTAAGTGGTCGATTCGATCGTCAGCTCGATCTCTCCTTCGATGACATACCCCATTGTTTCTCCCTGATGCGTGATCGGGTCGACCTTCTCGCCGCCTGCTTCGATGCGGTGGATATTTCCTTCCAGGAGGTTTCCTGCCGCGAAGGGGACGAGGCGCTCATAGGTCACCCCCTTGCCGCCTCTTATCGCATCGGTCGCGGAGATCGGGCGCTCACCCTCTCTTTGAACAAGGCCCGGCGAGGAAATGTCTGCCCCGAAGAAGGACGAGAGGTCGCGATTGAGAGCCGTCACGAGCTTCTGGAGCATGGCAAGGGAGGGCGCCACCTTCCCGTTCTCGATCTTGGAGATCATGCTCTCGTCGCATCCCACGCGCTCGGCGAGTTCACGGATGAGAATGCCTTCGAGCAGGCGCGCGTGCTTGAGGCGGGCTCCAACCTGCAATTCGTCGCGCTTCGCGGATGTCGCCTTTTTGCGATTTTCGGCAGGCACTCGGACGCTCCATCGCTAAACCCGGATCGGACCTAGGCCGGATCGACCATCCTTGTCCAGACGTTGGGGAAACGGACGCGTGCGTTCGAACAGGGACGCGGCATGCAGAACCTCCGCGTCAGCCAAGTGCCGACCAACCACCTGAAGCCCCACCGGCCTGCCGTCGGGCGTGAGTCCGGCGGGCAACGAGATGGCAGGCTGGCCGGTCAGGTTGGAGAACGTCGAGAAGGGCGCGAAGGCAGAGGGCGGGGCGGGCCGCCCGCCGAGCGTCGCGGGCGCGTCGAGCTCGAGGGGGAACGCCGCCGTGGCGGTCGCTGGCGTGACGAGCAGATCGAAGTCGCTCATGAAGGCCGCCATCGCATTGGCCGTGCGCTTGCGCGCCAACTGGGCGGCTCCGAAGTCCGCCGCGCTCCACTCTCGTTCCAGCAGACGCGACAAAGCCGGTCCGAAGGGGACGCCGGTCGTCTCGCGCATCCGCCGGAGGCCATCCATGTCCGTGTCGAGCGCCACGAGCGCCTCGAAGCTGGGCTGAAGGTCGCCGATCTCGGGTGCTGCACAGCTCAAGGTGGCGCCAAGGGCGTGGGCAAGATCCTCGACGGCGCGCGCGCACACCGCCGCCACGTCGTCGTCGACGGCTGCGAAGCCGAGATCGGGGCTGTAGGCGATCCGCCAAGACGCGGTGTCCATTGCCCCCTGGGGCGACGAGGGAAGGCTGTGGCGGTCTCTGGCGTCTGGCCCGGCCATGACCGCATAGGCAAGCGCAACATCCGCGACCGTGCGCGCCATCGGGCCGATATGTTCGAGGCTCTCCCAGCCCGACACACCGGGAAGCCGGTCGTCGCGGCACCCCGGGTAGACGGGGATGCGACCGAACGAGGGCTTGAAGCCCACCAGCCCCGTCATGGCGGCTGGCACGCGGATGGACCCGCCACCGTCACTGCCGAGCGCCAGAGGAACGAGGCCGCCCGCGACGGCTGCGGCTGAGCCGGCGCTCGAACCGGTCGGGCTCAGGACCGGGTTCCAAGGATTCCGGGTCGGAGGGAAAAGCACGTTCCTGGGCGTCGGCCCGTAGCCGAACTCCGAGGTATTCGTCTTCCCGATGACCACTGCGCCAGCCGCGCGCAGCCGTTCCACCGCGATGTCGTCCTGGTCGGGGACGAAGTTCCTGTAATGGGCGGATCCGAACGTCGTGCGCAGGCCGGCAGTGAAGAGCAGGTCCTTGATCCCGACCGGGACACCCGCGAGGGGACCGGGTTCGTGGCCTGCGCGGATGGTCGCGTCGATCGCGTCGGCAGCCCGCCTCGCCCCATCTTCATCCAGGGTGACGAAGGCATTGAGGTCGCCGTCAGCAGCCGCGATAGCCTCGAGACACGCATCGATGACGCTGCGTGCGCTGAGTTCGCGCGTGCGGACGAGGGTGGCGGTTTCGGAAGCGCCGAGAGCGCCAACGCGACGCATGATATCTCCTCGCAGGATTCTCCATCACTTAGCATGTTTCCGGCTCAACTCAATGCGCCGTTCCCCCGACGAGCCTATTCGCTTGAATCCGGAGCAGATGAGCGGTTTTTCGGCGTATTTTTGCCTGGAAAAGCGGCTTCGTCCGCGGCAAAGCACGTGGAAAGATCGTAGCTGCAGACGGCTGGCGCTGGAGATTGAGGCGCGTGCGGCTTGAGCGATGGCTTGGCACAAGGCATGCTTCATGATTTATAATCATGTCACATGAACAGGGGGTTCCCGTGATCGAGTCGCTCAGCCTGCCGAACGTTTCCCGCCGCGTGCTCCTCAAGACGATGACGGCGCTCGTCGCCGCCCAGGGCTTGCCCAGAGCGGTGATGGCCGCAGAGGGAAAGACGATCGTCTGGGGCAAGTCGCTTGAGATGACCATGATCGACCCGCACAGTGCCCTGGTCGGCTCGGCCTGGCAGCTTCAGTTCCTGATCTACGAGACGCTGGTCCAGATGGGGGACAATTTTGAACCCATGCCGGGCCTGGCGGCCTCATGGGAAACGCCGACCCCGACGACCTATGTGTTCCGGCTGCGCGAGGGGGTG
Organism: Alsobacter sp.; assembly: GCA_046349155.1. Classification (GTDB taxonomy): domain Bacteria; phylum Pseudomonadota; class Alphaproteobacteria; order Rhizobiales; family Beijerinckiaceae; genus Alsobacter. The sequence continues at coordinate 891,128 of JAXMCW010000001.1, forward strand.
AAGTTCTCGAACGGCCGGCCCATGACGTCGGAGGACGTTGCGGGCAGCCTCAATCGGGTCATCGATCCCAAGTTCGGGTCGTGGTGGGCATTCCAGATGGGCTCGGTCAAGAGTATCGTCGCCACCGACGCCAAGACAGTGACCATTGAGCTCAACGAGCCCTTTACGCCGCTGCTGGCGTCGCTTGCCGCGAGCATGACCGCGATCCTCCCGATGAAGGAGCTTGCGGCGGGCACCTTCGACCCGAGCAAGGAGCTCCTTGGCACCGGGCCCTTCATGGTCACCAAGCACCAGCAGAACGACTTCTGGCTCCTGAGCAAGAACCCCTACTACTGGCAGGCCGGCCTCCCCAAGGTCGACGAGGTCATGGTGAAGATCATCACCGACGACGCCGCCCGGCTCGCGGCCCTCCAGGAGGGCTCTGTTGACATCGCCAACTTCGAGAATCCGGACGCACCGCTGCTGCTCAAGGACCTGCCCAAGGTCACGACGATTTCGCAGAAAACGCCCGACCTCTACACTCTCGTACTCAATTCGGTCTGGGCCGATTCTCCTTTCCGGAACGAGAAGCTGCGAGAAGCGGTGTTCCTGTCCCTTGATAGGCAGCAGATCCGCGACATCGCACTCGGTGGGCAGGGGGAAGTTTCCGGAGCAGCCGCCGTGGTTTTCGACAATGGCTGCCCGACGCCCGCCGCGATGCGCGACGTGGCAAAGGCGAAGGCCCTCGTCAGCGCCGCCGGCGGGCTCAATTTCGAAATGCTCGTGCAGAGCAGCCCTGCCATCCAGCGCATCGCGCAGGTCATCCAGCAGAACCTCGCTGAAGCTGGGATCAAGGTGAAGCTTTCCGTCGTGGACGAGGGCGTCTTCGTGGACAAGGTGTTCATCAACGCCAAGTTCCAGGCAGCGCCGCTGTTCTGGTCGGCCTATGCGGATCCCGGCATGGTGCCGCCCCTCTGGGAACCCGCCATCGCCAAGTTCACCGGCGGCTACGTCGTCTCCGACCCGAAGCTCGGACCGCTCATCGCGGAGCAGCGCAAGACCCCCGAGGGCGCAAAGCGCAAGGCTCTGTTCGCGGATATCTGCGCCGGCGTGGATCGCAGCGCCGGGATGATCCCTCTGGTCACAAAGCCCGTCACGGTCGGGTATCGCAATGACCGGATCAAGGCGACGATCCAGCCCAAGGAAGGATACAATGCGACCTTGCGGCGCATCGCGACGTTCGAGCGCCTGTAGCCTGGAACGGGCGGGCACCGATGGTTGAAGGCCTGGGATTCGTGATGCGGCGGTGCGCGAGCGCCGCCGCCACGTTGGTCTTGTGTTCGCTCATCATCTTCTCGGCCGTACACGCCTTGCCCGGTGGATACGCCGACGTCTTCCTGGGCGCCTATGCGACCCCCGAAGCGAAGGCGCGGATCGAGCAGCAATTCGGACTGAACGCGCCCCTGCCCACGCAATACGTGAAATGGCTGGCCTCGGCCGCACGCGGTGATTTCGGCGTCTCACTGGTGACCCAGAAGCCTGTCGCGGATGAGTTTGCTGTTCGCGTCCCGGTGACGGCGACCATCGCCGGTCTCGCGGCCGCCCTTGCGATCGTCCTCGGTGCACCGCTGGGCATGCTGGGCGGGATCGCCAGGGGGACGGGCATTCTTCACGCGCTGTCCAGGATCGTCGGCTCGTTGGCGATCAGCGTCCCGGACTTCGTCATCGGGGCGCTCCTGCTGTTCACGGTCGCAAAGCTCGCGCCGTCGGCTGCAAGCCTGTCGACGACCTTGCTTCCCGCCCTCAGCCTGTCCGCACTCGGGGTGGGGCTCGTGGTTACGGCAGCGCGTCATTCCAGCGTCGCAGCGAGCAAAGGTCCTTGGGTCATGACGGCCGTGGCGCGCGGGACAGCGCCCTGGACCATTCTGCATCGGCACATCTTCCGCAATGCGGCGATTCCGGTCGTCACCGTCTTCGGCGTCTATTTCGGCTATCTGCTGGGAGGAACGGCTATTGTCGAGCAGACCTTCACGGTGCCTGGCGTGGGCCGCTATCTGCTGCAGGCCGTCCAGCTTCGCGACTATCCCGTGGTCCAAGCCGGCGCGCTCGTGGCAGCAAGCGTCTTCGTTGTGCTGAACCTGTCGGTCGACCTCCTGTACGGCTGGCTCGACCCGCGAATTCGGACAGAGCGATGATACGTCTCCCCTTCGCCGGCGACACGCTGTCCAGGCTGGGCGCGCTGGTTCTTTTCGTGCTCATCCTGTGCGGCGCGCTCGGCATGGCCACTGATCTCTTCGGCAAGCCCACTGCGCTCGCCGGCCCGGCTTTGCGCCCGCCGTCGCTCGCGTTGCCGCTCGGGAGCGACAATCTCGGCCGGTCGGTTCTCGCCCGCACCGTCGCAGGCATCGGCCAGTCCGTGGTCCTCGCCTCCAGCGCCGTCCTGATCGCGATGGCGGGGGGCGCGCTCCTGGGCATGTGCGCGGGCTATTTCAGGGGGCTCGCGGACGACATCATTGGCCGTCTGGCCGACGCGATGTTCGCCTTCCCAGCGGTCATCGTCGCGATTCTGGTCTCGGCGCTCTTCGGCGCGGGCGCCTGGAGCGCCATCATGTCCGTCGTGCTCGTGACGCTGCCCGTCGCGATCAGGGTCGTGCGCGCGGAAACGCTGGTTCTCGCCGGCCGGAACTACGTCGTGCAATCCAGAATCGCAGGTGCGGGCCCGCTGCATATCCTGGGCACCCATATCGCCCCCAACCTCACCGGGGCGCTCATTGTCCAGGCTGCCTACTCGATCTCCTTCGGCATGATCATCGAGAGCGGCGTGAGCTTCCTTGGCCTGGGCGTGCAGCCTCCCGACGCGTCGCTGGGCTCGCTGATCCTCGAGGGCCGCCCCTATCTGCAAGCGGCGCCCTGGCTCGTCTTCGCACCCGGCACGGCGCTGGCCCTGACGATCCTCTCGATCAACTTCGTCGGCGATGGCCTTCGCGCCAGCTTCGACAGGAGCGCCGAATGAGCCTCCTGCAGGTCCACGACCTCGTCGTCGACTATGTCGGCACTTCGGGACGCGTGCGGTCCCTTGACGGCGCGAGTCTGACCGTGCAGTCGGGCGAGATCGTGGCCTTGCTGGGCGAGAGCGGCTCCGGCAAGTCCACGCTGGCGGCGGCCATCGGGCATCTCCCCGTTCCTGGCCTGCTCCGGGTCTCGGGCGGCGTGCGGATAGGGGACGCGGAAGTTGGCGATCTCGATCCGGCGGCCCTGCGGAGCCTGCGGCGCACGACGCTGGGCTACGTCGTCCAGAATCCGGTCGCGGCACTCGATCCGACAATGAAGCTCGGCCGGCAGGTCGCGCTGGCGCTGGGCGCCGATGCCGCCGCAGCAGCCCGTGCGCTGGAGGGGTTCGGCTTCGCCGACATCGGCCGCGTGCTCGACAGCTATCCGCATCAGGTGTCCGGCGGCATGGCCCAGCGCGTCACTATCGCCATGGTGATCCAACGGCAGCCCAGGCTCATCATTGCCGATGAACCGACGGCGGCCCTCGATGCGCCTGTGCGGGCGCAGGTGCTCGAGCTCCTTGTCGGCGAATGCCGCCGGCTCGGTGCGGCGCTGCTGCTCGTGACCCACGACCTGCAGAGCGCACGTGCCTTCGCCGAGCGCGCCGCAGTCATGTATGCCGGGCGCATCGTCGAGAGCGGCTCCGCCGGCGACGTCCTCGACCGGCCTAGGCATCCCTACACGAAGGCTCTGCTGCGGGCCGCCGTGGGGCGCGAGCGGCAGGGCGAGCGCCTCGTCCCGATCCCCGGCCTTCCGCCGCACCTCACCGCGCGTCAAACCTTCTGCGCATTCGCCCCTCGCTGCGGCAACGCTGTCGAGCGATGCCGGACGGAGCGGCCCGAGGTCTCGGCACAGCACGGCGACGTCCTCTGCCTACGCATCGGCGAGGCGGCAGAATGACGCCGCCGACCATCCAGCTGGTCGAGGCATACCGGCGCTTCGTTTCGGGGCCCGTGTGGCGTCGCCGCTCAACCGTCGCGCTCCATCCCACGGACCTTGCCGTTCGTCCGAGCGAGATTGTCGCGATCGTCGGGGAATCCGGCTCGGGCAAGACGACGCTAGCCAACCTTTGCCTCGGGCTCTTGCGCCCGACCGGCGGCGCCGTGCACTTCGAGGGCGCCCCGCTGCGGCCTGGATCGCGGGCGCTCGCAGGCCAGCTGGCCGCGGTGCTCCAGAACCCCGCCTCTTCGCTCAATCCGCGCATGCGCATCATGGCCGCCATCGAGGAGCCGATGCGGATCAGCCGGCAGTCGGAACCGGGCCGCGCAATGGCGCTCCTGGAGCGCGTCGGTGTTGCTGACAGTCTCGCCGCCAGGTTTCCGCAGGAGCTCTCCGGCGGCCAGCAGCAGCGCGTGGCTATCGCGCGGGCTCTCGCAACCAGGCCGCGCCTGATCGTGTTCGACGAGGCCGTGAGCGCGCTCGACGTCTCGGTCCAAGCACAGATCCTGAACCTCATTCGCGAGCTGCGTGACGACGTCGGCTTTGCCTGCCTTTTCATCACCCATGACATCGCCGTGGCACGCTATGTCGCGGACCGGATGATCGTCATGCGCCGCGGCAGGATCGAGGACGTCGTCCCCTCGGAAAGACTCTATAGCGTCGCCGAGCATCCCTATACGCGGGCACTGCAACTCGCCAGCGGGCTTGTCCCGGCCGCCGCGGCGACCGAGCCAAAACCATCCTCGCACCAACCCCCGCTGTCGCAGCCATGACTATGCGGGTTGAAATTGGAGAAGGCCCCATGAACCCTCACGCCCGAGGCGGGAGCTCCCTGGAGATGGACTGCTCCGCCGACGTGTGACCGAACAGTCCTGAATGTGGAACGTCCGGTCGCCGCTCGCGGCCGCTGGTCAGCTCATGGCGCACAGGAGAAGCGAGCTGTTGACCCGAGGCGGACGATTGCGAGGTCCGATTTGGGGCAGTCAGCAGCCAAGCATCTGCCTGTACAAGAATTTTTCCTCACGCACCTACGCTTCTGATTTTCCAGGTAGCGAACAACGTTTCCAAAAACCGAGATGCAATTGGCGAGGGAGAGCTTCCTTGCCGGCGGACGACACCGATCGTCCGCGTGATTTGCGGGCGTTCGAGCCTAAGCGTGCGGATCGTAGGATGTTCGTGACCGGGTGTTGCCAGCTGGGGAAGGATAGCCACGCCCAGACCAGCCTCCACAAGGCCCAACGAACTCGCGAGGTGAGAGATCTCGAAAGCCCAATTCATCTTCAGTCCATGTTGGGCGAGGGCTTGGTCGATGAGCGACCGGTTCCCGCTCGATCGTCCGACGGTGATAACGCGGTAATTTGCGAGTTCTTCCCAGTCTACGCGATCCTGGCTTGCCAGCGGGTGATCGCGCCGGCAGGCGATCACGAAGGGGTCCTCGGAAAGGGCCGTAAAATCGATGTCGGGGTGAGACGAGCCGATGAAGTTGATCCCGAAGTCGGCCTCCCCGCGGGCCACAGCCTCCAGCCCCTCATTCGCACCCAAGTCGAGAATGCGGAAGCGGATCCGAGGATAGGAGGCGCTGAACTCGCGAATGGCGTTGGGAAGAAAGTAAAAGACCGCCGTGGGAACGGATGCGACCGAGATCAGACCGCCGCTCTTCGGTCCGAGGTCGGTGCTCACGAGCAGGGATGACTCAAATTCATCCAGCAACCTCTGCACGCGAGGAATGAGGTCGCGGCCGACCATCGTGAGCGCAACATGCCGGGTCGAACGCTCGAGGAGCGTCACGCCTAGAGTCTCCTCGAGTTTTCGGATGCGGCGGCTCAAGGCCGGCTCCGAAAGGTTCAAAAGCTTTGCGGCACGGTTGAAGCTGGCAAGCTCCGCGACCGTCACGAAGGCTCTCAGGTCCAGGAGTTCGCAGTTCACCTGAAGCGCTCCAGCTCCGACCCGCTATTCCATATTACGCAATAATACCGCAAATCATTGCAATTCTCAACTACACAGCCTTGCGGGAATGTCGCTTCAACCGGTGCGGAATGCGCCGGGCGAGGAGACGCCCACGATGTCAGAACAGATCCGCATCCCGTGCGTGATGATGCGCGGCGGCACATCACGCGGGCCGTTCTTCCTGGCTGCCGATCTGCCGTCCGCTCCTGTCGAGCGCGACAGGCTGCTGCTGTCCATCATGGGGTCAGGCACAGACCTTCCTGTGGACGGAATCGCCGGCGGCAATCCCGTGACAAACAAGGTCGCGATTGTCGGCACTGCGAGCATTCCAGGAGCGGACGTCGACTATCTCTTTGCGCAGGTTCGCGTGCGAGAGGGCATTGTCGACACGACCCCGAACTGCGGCAATCTGCTTTCGGGGGTCGGGCCTTTCGCCATCGAAGAAGGTCTTGTCCGCGCGACTGCCGGCGAAACGAGAATCCGCGTCCACAACGTCAACACAGGCAAGATCATGCTCCTGCGCGTCAGGACGCCCGATCGGCGCGTGACGTACGAGGGTGACGTCGCCATTGACGGCGTGCCTGGCACCGCTGCCCCGGTTCACCTGAGCTTCCCGGATGCAGCTGGCGCCAAGACGGGACGGCTTCTGCCGACCGGCCGGCTGGTCGATACGATCAACGGCGTTGAGGTCAGCTGCGTTGATGCAGCCATTCCGGTCATGCTCGTCCGCGCATCCGCTTTCGGATGGACGGGGCTGGAATCGCCCGAGCAGTTCGCGGCAGACCCGGCCTTCGCGCTTCGGTTGGAGGCCATTCGGGTGGCCGCCGGGCGGCGCATGGGGTTTGACGATGCCTCCGACCTCGTCATTCCCAAACCTGTCCTCCTCGCCGCCCCCAACCTAGGGGGCACGCTGACGGTTCGGTATTTCATGCCGCATCAGTGCCACCGGGCCATGGCCATCACAGGCGCGGTCGCGACCGCAATCGCATGCACCATTCCGGGCACCGTGGCGGCGGACGTGGCGGGTTCGGTTCGCGCGCCGCACGACGTCGTCCTCCAGCACCCTAGCGGCTCCCTGACTGTTCAGCTTGAGCCAAACCCGTCCGGCGCAGCCCCGGTGGCCAGCGTAGTGCGGACGGCTCGCCGGCTCTTCGAGGGAGCAGTCTTCGCGCGCGCCCCTCTTTCTGTTTCGTCCAACGCCGTGAACTGAACACCAACAATCGAGAGGAGGAAGCGTGATGCACATCCAGGCGGACCAGGACACCGCGGTATCCCAGCACAAGCCGGTGCCATTCTACCGATCGCTTTACGTGCAGGTGATCATCGGCCTCGTCCTTGGCATCGCCGTCGGACATTTCTGGCCGCAAGCGGCTGACTTGCTGAAGCCGCTCGGCGACGGCTTCGTCAAGCTCGTCAAAATGATGATCGCTCCGGTGGTGTTCTGCACCATCGTCAGCGGGATCACCAGCCTCGACGATAATCGCGAAATCGGGCGCACCCTGATCAAGTCGATGGCGCTCTTCTATGCACTGACGGCTCTGGCGCTGCTTGCGGGCCTTGCCGCCGTGCTGCTCATCCAGCCTGGCGCTGGCATGCACATCTCGCCGAGCAGCCTCGATCCGGCGGTTGCCTCTCGCTACGCCAAGCAGGCAGCGCCCACAGGTGTGAGTGAGTTCCTGCTGCACATCATTCCCCAGTCCTTCTTCGGCGCCTTTGCAGAGGGCGAAGTGCTCCCGGTGCTGTTCCTGGCTGTGCTGGTCGGCTTCGGGCTGACCCGGTCGGGCGAAGCGGGCAAGCCTGTACTGCGGGGGATCGAGTCCTTCTCCAAGGTTCTGTTCGCGACGTTTAGCCTAGTGATGAAGGTTGCTCCGCTCGGCGCCTTCGGAGCGATGGCCTTCACCGTCGGCAAGTACGGCATTGCTTCGATCAGCTCCCTCGGTCTCCTCATCCTCACGTTCTACGTCGCTTGCATCGCCTTCATCGTGATTGTCATCGGCACGCTCGCTCGGCTGCACGGCTTCAGCCTGTGGAAGACCCTGCGCTACTTCAGGGAAGAGCTGCTGATCGTGCTGGGAACGTCGTCCAGCGAACCGGTGCTGCCCCGTGTCCTGCAGAAGCTCGAGGCGCTGGGGTGCAAGCGCGGTGTCTCCGGTCTCGTGCTGCCGATGGGTTACTCGTTCAATCTCGACGGCACGGCCATCTACCTCACGCTCGCCTCGTTGTTCATCGCCCAGGCCTGCGACATCCATCTCTCGGCTGGGCAGATCGCCGCGATGCTGGGGCTGATGCTGCTGACGTCCAAGGGCGCCGCCGGCGTCACGGGCAGCGGCTTCGTGGCACTCGTGGCTACCTTGACCGTCATGCCCGACCTCCCGGTCGCCGGTGTGGCCCTGATCGTTGGCATCGACCGCTTCATGTCCGAAGCGCGGGCCCTGACCAGCATCATCAGCAACTGCGTGGCCTCCATCGTCGTCTGCATCTGGGAAGGCGCTTGCGACCGCGCCGTCCTCGCCCGGGAACTCGACCAGAACTACGCCAACACAGAGCGCCAGCTTGAAGAGGGTGGCCTGACGAGCTTGCCGCTCGTCCCATCTGCCGCGCCGCAGCTCTCACATTGAACACGACACTCCCACGAGGACCTTCCCCCATGAACCTTCAGGACTGGATAGGCCGCACGGAGCAGACGGCGGATGTGGTGACCCCAACCCCGTTCGCTGCGCTGGCCGCAACCCTGGACTGGCCGGCAGAACGCCCGGCCCCCGGTACGCCTCTGCCGCCTCTCTGGCATTGGCTCTACTTTCTTCCTCTGCATCGGCAGTCCGAGATCGGGCCTGATGGTCATGCCAAGCGAGGCAGCTTCCTGCCTCCCGTGGAATTGCCGCGGCGGATGTGGGCTGGCAGCCAGTTCGAATTCCATCGCCCCTTGCACGTCGGCGAAGCTGTCGAGAGGACGTCCACCATCGAGAGTGTGACGGAGAAGTCAGGTCGCACGGGTCCGCTCGTCTTCGTCAAGGTTCGCCACGAGATCTGCCGGCCCGGCGAGCAAGCCGCCCTCACCGAATTCCACGATATCGTTTATCGCGAAGCGCCGCGTCCCGACGATCCCGCGCCTGCTCCGGTGCTCGCACCGACAGGAGCCGCCTGGACGAGAGAGATTCACCCCGACGACGTCTTCCTCTTTCGCTATTCGGCCCTCACGTTCAACGGGCACCGCATTCACTACGACCGGCGTTACGTGACGGAGGTCGAGGGCTACCCCGGCCTGATTGTCCATGGACCGCTGATCGCGACTTTGCTGCTGGATCTCTTGCGGCGGCACATGCCGGAAGCCCAGGTCCTGACTTACCGCTTCAAGGCCGTGCGTCCTCTGTTCGACATCCACTCCTTCTCCGTGTGCGGAGCCCCCGGCGCGGAGGACAGGAGCGTGCGTCTCTGGGCGCGAGGCCATGACGGGGCGCTCGCCATGGAAGCCGTGGCGACGATCAACTGAGGGCAAACCCATGAGACCACTGGACGGCATCACGGTTGTCACTCTCGAGCACGCGATCGCGGGTCCCTTCGCCACGCGCCAACTCGCCGATCTCGGCGCTCGCGTGATCAAGGTGGAACGGCCCGGCGTTGGAGATTTTGCTCGCGGATATGACGAGCGCGTGCGCGGTGTCGCATCTCACTTCGTCTGGACAAACCGGTCGAAGGAGAGCTTGACCCTCGACGTCAAGCATCCCGAAGCCCAGGCGATCTTGAAGCGGCTGATCCACGAGCAGGCCGACATCGTCGTGCAGAACCTCGCTCCCGGAGCGGCCACGCGGCTTGGGCTTTCATTCGAAGCCCTCGCAGACAACAAGCCCGCTATCATTGTCTGCGACATCTCGGGATACGGCGGGGATGGACCCTATCGCGACAAGAAGGCCTACGATCTGCTGATCCAAGGCGAGTCGGGGTTCCTCTCCGTCACCGGCACGCCGGAGACGCCGTCCAAGGCTGGCCCGTCGATCGCGGACATCGCGGCCGGCATGTACGCGTTCACCAACATCCTCGCGGCTCTGCTGCAGCGCCAGAAGGATGGGCGAGGCCGGCGCATTGACATCTCCATGCTCGAGTCGCTCGTCGAGTGGATGAGCTATCCGCTCTATTACGCTTTCGAGGGCGCTCCTGCTCCGGCCCGCACAGGCGCCAGTCACGCCACCATTTATCCCTACGGCACTTTCCCCACGCGTGAAGGGAAGTCCGTCCTGTTCGGGCTCCAGAACGAGCGCGAGTGGGCATCGTTCTGCCAAGTGGTCCTAAAGCAGCCTGCTTTGGCCAGCGACGAACGCTTCCAAGGCAATGCCCGTCGAAATGCCAACCGCGACGCGCTGCAGGCCCTCATCGCCGAGACATTCGGCGTGCTGACGGCGGCCGAGGCCGTCGCAAGGCTGGAGGAAGCCGGAATAGCCAACGCTCAGGTCAACGACATGAGCGCCGTCTGGCAGCACCCGCAACTGCAGGCGCGTGAGCGCTGGCGCAGCGTCGAAACGCCGGTCGGTCCCGTTCCCGCGCTCCTGCCCCCCGGCTCCTGGACGGACGGCGACCCCCGCCTGGATCCTGTCCCCGCACTTGGCGCGCACACTGACGCGATCCTGAGCGGGTTGGGCTATGGGCCCGAGGATCTCGTCCGGCTCCGAAACGAGGGAGCGATTTGAGCCATGGCGCTTCCCGTCACCTATCTCTTCGTCCCCGGCCATCGTCCGGAGCGCTTCGACAAGGCGGCCCAGGCCGGAGCAGACGCCGTGATCCTGGATCTGGAGGACGCCGTTGAGCCGTCTCTGAAGGATGAGGCGCGTGCCGCAGTTCGCGCCTGGCTGAGCACGCGAGCGGATGGCCCCCCGGCCCTCGTACGGATCAATGACGCGACAAGCCCTTGGTTCGCGGCCGACCTCGAGGTGCTCTCTCAAACGGGAGCGTGGGGGGCGGTACTGCCGAAGGCGGAGAACCCTGCACAGGTCGACATGCTTGCGCGGGCCTTGCCGAACGAGGGCCTGATCCTGCCGCTCATCGAGTCTGCGCGAGGGCTGAAAGCCGTGGATGCCATCGCCTCGGCTCAGAAGGTGCAAAGGCTCGTCTTCGGAACGCTGGACTTCGCGGTCGATCTCGAGCTCTCCGGCGACGAGCGGGGCCTCACCCCAGCTGCTCTTGCGCTGAGCGTGGCCTCGCGCTGCGCTGGCCTCGCCGCCCCAGTGGCAGGGGTGACGACAGCCCTCGACGACAACGATGCCCTCGTCAACGACGTGGCTTGGGCGCGCGCCGTGGGCTTCACGGCCAAGCTTTGCATCCATCCCCGCCAGGTTGAGGCCGTTCGCCGGCAGCTCGGCCCAAGTGAGGACGAGTTAGCGTGGGCCCGACGGGTCCTGTCGGCCGCACAGACCAGCGGCGGCACCTTCCAGGTCGACGGCCGCATGGTCGACCGCCCGGTTCTCCTCAAGGCGCAATCAATCCTCGATCGCGCATCTCCTGATCGTACCAACTAGAAGGATCGGCCATGCCCTCCACCATCATCGACAGTGCCATCTTCGGCGACATCTTCAGCACCGGGGCGATGCGCGCCGTGTGGTCGGACGAGAACCGCACGCGCAAGTATCTCGACATCGAGGCCGCGTTGGCTCGGGTCCAGGCGCGGCTGGGCATCATCCCGCAGAAGGCAGCCGACGAGATCGTGGCCAACTGCGTGCTCGACAAGATCGACATGGCGAAGCTGCGGGCGCAAACGGAGCGGATCGGCTACCCCATCCTCGGCGTCGTCTCGCAGATCAACGCGCTCTGCCGTGACGGCCTCGGCGAATATTGTCACTGGGGCGCCACGACCCAGGACATCACCGACACGGCAACGGTGCTGCAGATCCGGGAGGCCCTTGCCATCGTCGAGCAGGATCTCGCAGGCCTCTCCGCCGGACTGGCCAAGCTCGCCCGCGAGCATCGCGACACGCCGATGATCGGCCGCAGCAATCTCCAGCAGGCCGTGCCTGTCACCTTCGGCTACAAGATGGCGGGCCTTCTCTCTGCCATCGAACGTCACCGGGAGCGGCTTGCGCAGCTTCGGCCCCGCGTGCTCATGGGCGAGTTTGCCGGCGCCGCGGGCACGCTGGCTTCCATCGAGAAGGGCGCCATGGAAACGCAAGCCGGGCTCATGGACGAGCTGAGCCTCGCGCAACCCGTGATCGCCTGGCACACCATCCGGGACACGATAGCGGAAGTTGGCTGCTTCCTGGGGCTGGTCGGCGGCACGCTCGGCAAGCTGTCGATGGATGTGAAGCTGATGATGCAGACGGAGGTGGGCGAGGTCTACGAGCCGTTCGCCCACGGCCGTGGCTCCAGCAGCACCATGCCGCAAAAGCGCAATCCGATATCGAGCTGCTACATTCACGCAGCCATCTCCGTCGTGCGCCAACACGCGGCAGCCCTGCTCGACGCCATGGTGGCCGACCACGAGCGCTCGACCGGACCGTGGGAGATTGAGTGGATCGTCCTTCCCGAAGCGTTCTGCCTGCTTGCCGGAGCGCTCAAGCAGGCCCGCTTCGTCGTGGACGGCCTCGAAGTCGACGCCGCACGGATGCGCGACAACCTCGACGTGACGCATGGGCTTGTCATGTCGGAAGCGGTGATGATGGGCCTGGGTCCGTACATCGGCCGCGAGTACGCTCACGACCTCGTCTATGACCTGTGCCGCGAGGCCGTCCGCCAGAGCCGGCCTCTTCTGGACCTCTTGGTGGACACACCCGAGGTGTCCCGTCACCTGAGCCGCACGCAGCTGGCGGCCCTATGTGATCCAGCGAACTATCTTGGGCAGGCCGGAACGATGGTGGATCGCGTCCTGACGATCCGCAAGGACTAGTCAGTTCCAACGTGTCGGCTCCAATGCAATGGAGCCGACACGTCCCGCTGCTTGGTCGGCCTGCCGCAACGCGCCCGGAGGTGCGGGGACAGCGAAGCGCTCCGCCCGTTGGCGTGAACGTACGACCGCTTCCGGCTCGGGAGTTGAGGTCGGTTTATGGCGCACAGCCGACTTCCTCCATACCTAGAGCACTGCACGGAAAGGTCGGGCGGACGGGTATTTCAGATCGTGGTTCGACATCCGGACCAGGACTTCGGCTCCGCGTGAGCCAACGGCTGTCGTCCATCTGTCCCTGTGCAGCGGGACGCGCTACTCTTTCGAGACATTCGTGTGCCCCCGGATCGTGACATGAACTCCGCCTCGCGCCGACCGACGTCAATGCTCTGGCTCCAGGCCGGAAGCTGCGGCGGCTGCACCATGTCGATCCTCGAGCATGGCGCCGCCGGCTGGCACCGCGACCTCGCGGCGTTCGGCATCCGCGTGCTGTGGCATCCCTCGGTGAGCGAAGAGACGGGCGAAGAGGTCTCCGAGATCCTCGACCGCGTGCTGAGCGGGGAAGAGCCCCTCGACATCCTCTGTCTTGAGGGCAGCGTCATCCACGGCCCCGATGGCACAGGCTTGTTCAACCGCATGCCGGGCACGGATCGCGTGATGCGGGACGTGGTCGTCGAGGTCGCCAAGAAGGCTCGCTACTGCGTGGCGGTCGGTAGCTGTGCGGCGTATGGTGGGATCCCTGCAGGGCAGCCGAACCCCGTCGACGCTACCGGGCTGCAATATCGCGCGGCCGCGCCCGGCGGGGCCTTGCCCGCGGGCTTCCGTAGCGGCGCGGGCCTGCCCGTGATCAACGTTGCGGGCTGCGCCCCGCATCCCGGCTGGATCGTCGAGACGCTGTTGGCGGCCGCATCCGGGATGCTGCATGCCGAGGACCTCGACACGCTGGGCCGGCCCCGGTTCTTCGCCGACCATCTCGCCCATCATGGCTGCAGCCGCAACGAGTTCTACGAGTTCAAGGCGAGCGCCGAGAAGCTGGCCGACCGCGGCTGCCTGATGGAGCATTGCGGCTGCAAGGCGACCCAGGCGGTGGGGGACTGCAACCAGCGCGGCTGGAACGGCGAGGGCTCCTGCACCAAGGCCTCGACCTGCATCGCCTGCACCTCGCCGGCCTTCCAGGACGGCAGGGACTACCTGCACACGCCCAAGGTCGCCGGCATCCCCGTGGGCCTGCCGCTGGACATGCCCAAGGCCTGGTTCGTCGCGCTCGCGGCCTTGTCCAAGTCCGCGACGCCGGGCCGCGTGCGCCGCAACGCGACCGCCGACCGGGTGGTGTTGCCGCCGCGCCGCGACACGGACGGGCCGGCGTGAGCCGCATCCTCGTCGGGCCGTTCAACCGGGTGGAGGGCGACCTCGAGGTCGCCCTCGACGTCGAGGACGGCGTCGTCTCCTCAGCGCGGGTGACGACCACGCTCTATCGTGGCTTCGAGCAGATCCTGGTGGGACGCGCGCCCGGCGACTCGCTGGTCGTCGCGCCGCGCATCTGCGGCATCTGTTCCGTCTCGCAATCGCTCGCCGCTGCGGCGGCCCTGCGCGCCGCCCACGGGTTGACGCCCGCGCGCAACGGCATGCTGGCGACCAACATCGCCCATGCCGCGGAGAACCTCGCCGACCACCTCACGCACTTCTACCTCTTCTTCATGCCCGACTTCGCGCGCGCCGAATATGCCGGGCGCCCCTGGCACGCCGCCGCTGAGGCGCGGTTCAAGGCGATGCAGGGCAGCGCCTCGCGCGACGTGCTGCCGGCCCGGGCGCGGCTCCTTAACGTCATGGGGTTGATCGCCGGGAAATGGCCGCACAGCCTCGCCTTCCAGCCGGGCGGGGTCACGCGCACGCTCGATCTCGGCGAGCGCATGCGCCTCGCCGCGATCGTCGCGGAATTCGCGGGCTTCCTGGAGGAGACCCTGTTCGGCGCGCCGCTCGACGCCGTACTGGCGCTCGACGGCGAGGATGCGTTGGGAGCCTTTGCGGAGGGTGAAGGGAAGGGCGGGGACGCCGCGCATTTCCTGCGCATCGCCGACGACCTCGACCTCGCAGGGCTTGGCCGGCTCTCGTTGCCGCTCATGAGCTACGGCGCCTATCCGGACGGGGACGGCTTCCTGTTTCCGCGCGGGCTGGTGACCACCGGCGATGACGCGCAAGCCCTTGCGCTCGACGGACTCGTCGAGGACCACGGCCATGCCTGGATGGCGGGGGCGGGTGCACATCCTTCGACGGCGGAAACCGTCCCCGACGCCCGGCGTCCCGACGCCTATTCCTGGGCCAAGGCCCCGCGGCTGGACGGCAGCCCGGTCGAGGTCGGCGCCGTGGCCCGCCAGGCCGTTGCAGGCCACCCGCTGGTGCGCGATCTCATCCGCCGCGGCGGAGGGACGTCGGTGCGCACACGGGTCGTGGCGCGGCTCCTCGAACTGGCGCTGGTGACGTCGGCCCTGGCCGGATGGGTCCGTGACCTCGATCCGCGCGGGCCCTTCTGCAGCGATCCCGCAGGGGCTGTTCCGCCGGGCGGCGCCGTCGGGCTGGTCGAGGCCGCCCGCGGCAGCCTGGGCCACTGGCTCTCCGTCAAGGACGGCCGGATCGCGGGCTACCAGATCGTCGCGCCGACGACCTGGAACTTTTCGCCCCGCGATGCGGCGGGCATTCCCGGCCCGGCCGAGCAGGCCTTGGCGGGGACGGAGGTGGGCGCGCTCGCGGGGCGTGCGGCGGCCATCCAGCACGTCATCCGCTCCTTCGACCCCTGCATGGTCTGCACGGCACACTGACCGATCAGCGGGTTTCCGTCCGCTGGAAACCGAGTTTCCTGTCGGGTGCTCGACAATTCCGGCCCGTCGCACCCGGGCTTGAGCTCAACAACCTGTAAAGCTTGAGAGAACGGCGCGGCGCGACGCGCGGCTGCACACTGGCCTGCTTCTTGCCGAACTGCCTTACAACAGCGCGAGCGGAGGGCTTGCGCGGGGGGATCCCGGGAGACGCAGGCATGGCGCATCGCGAAACATTCTACGAGGTCATCCGACGCCAGGGGATCACCCGGCGCAGCTTCACCAAGTTCTGCTCGCTCACCGCCGCGAGCCTGGGCCTCGGCCCCTCCGCCTCGCAGGCCATGGCCGCGGCGCTGGAGACCAAGCCCCGCGTGCCGGTGATCTGGATGCACGGGCTCGAATGCACCTGCTGCTCGGAGAGCTTCATCCGCTCGGCGCATCCGCTGGTGAAGGACGTCGTGCTGTCGATGATCTCGCTCGACTACGACGACACGATCATGGCGGCGGCGGGCTTCCAGGCCGAGGCGATCCTCGATGAGACCCGGGAAAAGCACAAGGGCGAGTACATCCTTGCCGTCGAGGGCAATCCGCCGCTCAACGAGGGCGGTATGTTCTGCATCGACGGCGGCAAGCCCTTCGTCGAGAAGCTGCTGATGATGGCCAAGGACGCCAAGGCCGTGATCGCCTGGGGCGCCTGCGCCTCCTGGGGCTGCGTGCAGGCGGCCAAGCCCAACCCGACGCAGGCCGTGCCGATCGACAAGGTCATCAAGGACAAGCCGATCATCAAGGTGCCGGGCTGCCCGCCCATCGCCGAGGTGATGACGGGCGTCGTCACCTACATCACCACCTTCGGCCGCCTGCCCGAGCTTGACCGGCAGGGCCGCCCGAAGATGTTCTATTCCCAGCGGATCCACGACAAGTGCTACCGCCGGCCCCATTTCGACGCCGGCCAGTTCGTCGAGGAGTGGGACGACGAGGGAGCCCGCAAGGGCTACTGCCTCTACAAGATGGGCTGCAAGGGCCCCACCACCTACAATGCCTGCTCCACCGTGCGCTGGAACGGCGGCGTCTCCTTTCCCATCCAGTCGGGCCATGGCTGCATCGGCTGCTCGGAAGAGGCCTTCTGGGACAACGGGCCCTTCTACGACCGGCTCAGCACCATCAAGCAGTTCGGCGTCGAGAAGAACGCCGACCAGATCGGCCTCGTCGCGGCGGGCGTCGTGGGCGCGGCCGTGGCGACCCATGCCGCGGTGAGCGCGGTCAAGCGCGCCGTCCACAAGCCCGGCAACGACAAGTCCGCCTGACGGCTGGCTGACCAGAGGACACGAGGACCAAGCCATGGGCATCCAGACACCGAACGGCTTCAACCTGGACAATTCCGGCAAGAGGGTCGTGGTCGACCCCGTCACCCGGATCGAGGGTCATCTCCGGGTGGAGGTGAACGTCGACAAGGACAACGTCATCCGCAACGCGGTCTCCACCGGCACGATGTGGCGCGGCATCGAGGTGATCCTGCGCGGGCGCGACCCGCGCGACGCCTGGGCCTTCACCGAGCGCATCTGCGGCGTCTGCACCGGCACGCACGCGCTGACCTCGGTCCGCGCGGTGGAGAACGCGCTCAAGATCAACATCCCCGAGAACGCGAACTCCATCCGCAACATCATGCAGCTCTGCCTGCAGGTGCACGACCACCTTGTGCACTTCTACCACCTGCATGCGCTCGACTGGGTGGACGTCGTCTCCGCGCTCAAGGCCGATCCCAAGGCGACCTCGGCGCTGGCGCAATCCATCTCGCCCTGGCCGCTCTCGTCGCCGGGCTATTTCAAGGACCTGCAGGTCCGGCTCACCAAGTTCGTGGAGTCCGGCCAGCTCGGGCCCTTCAAGAACGGCTACTGGGGCCACCCCGCCTACAAGCTGCCGCCCGAGGCCAACCTGATGGCCGTGGCGCACTACCTGGAGGCGCTCGACTTCCAGAAGGAGATCGTGAAGATCCACACGATCTACGGCGGCAAGAACCCGCACCCGAACTGGCTCGTCGGCGGCGCGCCCTGCGCCATCAACCTCGACGGGACCGGCGCGGTCGGCGCCATCAACATGGAGCGGCTGAACCTCGTCTCCTCGATCATCGACCAGTGCATCGTCTTCGTGGAGCAGGTCTACCTGCCGGACCTGCAGGCCATCGCCAGCTTCTACAAGGACTGGCTCTATGGCGGCGGGCTCTCCTCCAAGAGCGTGATGAGCTACGGAGACATTCCCGAGCACGCCAACGACTACTCGGCCGGGAATCTCAAGCTGCCGCGCGGCGTGATCCTGAACGGCAATCTCAAGGAGATCCTGCCGATCGACCATGCCGATCCCGCGCAGATCCAGGAGTTCGTCACCCACTCCTGGTACAAGTACCCGGACGAGACCAAGGGCCTGCATCCCTGGGACGGCGTGACCGAGCCGAACTACGAACTCGGCCCCAAGACCAAGGGCACCAAGACCAACATCGAGAACCTCGACGAGGGCGGCAAGTATTCCTGGATCAAGTCGCCGCGCTGGAAGGGCAACGCGGTGGAGGTGGGTCCGCTCGCCCGCTACGTCATCGGCTACGCCCAGGGCAAACCCGAGTTCAAGGAGCCCACGGACAAGCTGTTGACCGACCTCGGCCTGCCGCTCACCGCGCTCTTCTCGACGCTGGGGCGCACCGCGGCGCGCGCGCTGGAGTGCCAATGGGCGGCGCAGCAGATGCGCTACTTCCAGGACAAGCTCGTCGCCACCATCAAGGCCGGCGACCTCGCGACGGCGAACACCGAGAAATGGAGCCCGGAGAGCTGGCCGAAGGAGGCCAAGGGCTACGGCTTCACGGAGGCCCCGCGCGGCGCGCTGGCGCACTGGATCAAGATCAAGGACACCAAGATCGAGAACTACCAGTGCGTCGTGCCCACCACGTGGAACGGCTCGCCACGGGACCCACAGGGCAATATCGGCGCCTTCGAGGCCTCGCTCATGGACACGCCCATGGCGGATCCCGCGCAGCCGCTCGAGATCATCCGCACGCTGCACTCCTTCGACCCCTGCCTGGCCTGCTCGACCCACGTGATGAGCCCGGACGGACAGGAAATGTCGACGGTGAAGGTGCGGTGAGGGAGGGCATGCCATGACCGACCTCACCACCGATCCCGCTGCGCTCGTCACGGGTGCGGCGGACGCCCATGGCGAGCACGTGATCGCGCGCAAGACGGTCTATGTCTACGAGGCGCCGGTGCGCATCTGGCACTGGGTCAACGCGCTCTGCATCCTCGTGCTCGCGGTCACCGGCTACTTCATCGGCTCGCCCCCGCCTTCGGTGCCGGGCGAGGCGAGCGCCAACTTCCTGATGGGCTATATCCGCTTCACGCATTTTGCCGCGGGGCAGATCCTGGCCGTCGGCTTCCTGATGCGGATCTACTGGGCCTTCGCGGGCAACAGCCACGCCCACCAGATCTTCGTGCTGCCGGTGTGGAGCGGACGCTTCTGGAAGGAAGTGGTGCACGAGATCCGCTGGTACCTCTTCCTGGCGCAGAAGCCGAAGAAATACGTGGGCCACAACCCGCTGGCCCAGATGGCCATGTTCTTCATGTTCACGCTCGCGATCATCTTCATGATCGTCACCGGCTTCGCGCTCTATGCGGAAGGGCAGGGCATCGAGAGCTGGCAGTACAAGCTGTTCGGCTGGGTCTTCCTGCTCTTCCCCAGCCAGACGGTGCACACCCTGCATCACCTGGGCATGTGGGTGCTGGTGATCTTCGCGATGGTCCACATCTATGCGGCCGTGCGCGAGGACATCATGTCGCGCCAGAGCATCATCTCGACGATGATCTCCGGCGAGCGGCAGTTCAAGGACGAGGAGCCGTGATGTCCGCGTCCTCTCCGCGCGTGTTGGTGCTGGGCATCGGCAACATCCTGTGGGGCGACGAGGGCTTCGGCGTGCGCGCGCTGGAGGAATTCCATGCCGCCTACGAGTTGCCCGAGCACGTCACCGTGCTCGACGGCGGCACGCAGGGCCTCTACCTCGTGCACTACGTGCAGGAGGCGGACCGCCTCCTGGTCTTCGACGCCATCGATTACGGGCTCGAGCCCGGCACGCTGAAGCTCGTCCTCGACGGCGAGGTGCCGAAGTTCACCGGCTCCAAGAAGATGAGCCTGCACCAGACGGGCTTCCAGGAGGTGCTGAGCGCCGCCGACCTCCTGGGCTCCTATCCCGAGCGCCTCGCGCTGATCGGCTGCCAGCCGCTCGACCTCGAGGACTGGGGCGGGCCGCTCACCGCGCCGGTACGCGCCGCCATCCCCGGTGCGCTGGCGCTCGCCCGCGACGTGCTGGAGGGCTGGGGCATTTCCTGCCGTCCGCGCGCGGCATCCGGGGCCGCCCCGCTGCTCGGCCACGACATCGACTTCCGGTCCTACGAGCGCCGTGCGCCGGCGCCCCGCCTCGAGGGAGAACACCCATGAAGACGCTGCGTCTCGCCGCTGCCGCGGCGTTGGTCCTGCTGCCCGGCCTCGCCGAGGCCCATGTCGGCATGCACGCCGACGGCCTCGCCGCCGGGGCCCTGCATCCGCTGACGGGACTCGACCACATGCTGGCTATGCTCGCCGTCGGTCTGTGGGCCGCCCGCCTTGGCGGTTCCGCACGCTGGCTGGTGCCGGCAGCCTTCGTCGCCATGATGGTGGCGGGCTCCACCATCGGGATCGCGGGTCAGGAGCTGCCGGGCGTGGAGCAGGCTATCGCGGCGTCGGTGGTCGGCCTGGGCCTTGCCGTCGCTTTCGGGCTTCGGGTCCCCGTCGCGGCGGCTACGGCCCTCGTCGGACTCTTCGCGCTGGCCCATGGTCAGGCGCACGGGGCGGAGATGCCGGACATGGCCTCGCCACTCGCCTACGGGCTCGGCTTCATCGCCGTCACCGCTTTGCTGCACGCGGCAGGCCTGGGGGTCGGCTTGCTGCGGCCATTCCTCTCCCGCCTCGCCGGGGCGGCGATCGCGCTGGCCGGCGTCGCCATGACCTTCGGCGCCTGAGCCATGTGCCTCGGCGTCCCCATGCGGGTGACGGGCGGCGACGCCTTTACCGCCCAATGCGAGAGGCGCGGGGAGACCCGCGCCGTTTCCCTGCTTCTGCTGGGCGAACAGGCCCTCGGCACAATGGTGCTGGTCCATGTCGACACGGCCGTCCGCGTGCTCGACGCGGAGGAGGCGCGCCTGATCGACGACGCGCTGGACGGCCTCGCCGCGGCCCTGGATGGCCAGCCCTTCGAGCACCTCTTCGCCGATCTCGTCGACCGCGAGCCGACGCTGCCGGAAGGGCTCGCGCGCGGCTGAGCTTTCGCTGGAAAGTTTCTTTGCGGCTCTGCAAACAATCTTTCGCATTTTGGCCGGCGCAGCCCGCCCTTCTCGCTGAAAAACAAAGATAATTTTCTTTCCATTCTGCCAAGACGCTTGGCACAGGCGTTGCTGTTCTCCCGACAAGGCGGCCCCCCGAGCCGCGAACCGGAGGACACGCCATGACGGCGACCCTGCTCGACACGCTCACGTCGAAACACGGCCTACCCCTCGTCGACGAGACAACGATAGACGCTTTCCTCATGCCCGGCGCCGGCGAGGCCGCGCATTCGATCCTCTTCTTCGCAGGAGACCCCGCCCAGCGCGCCGAGACGACCGACGTGGCGGTGATCCTGCCCGAGTTGATCGCCTGCTTCGGCAAGCGCCTGCGCGGCGGCCTGGTGGCGCAGGGCTACGAGAAGGCGCTGAAGGACCGCTTCCACGTCCTGGTCCTGCCGAGCCTCGTTGTCTGCCGGGGCACGATCCCGGTCGCGGTGCTGCCGAGGGTGCTGGACTGGGCCGAGTATGTCGAGCGCATCCACGCCTCGCTCGCCTCAGACGCTCCGGAGGTCCAGCCCAAGCGCGCCAACGTCCCGTTCACGATCGCCCAGGGAGGGCAGCCCCTATGAAGGCCGGCTTCTGGATGGCGCCCGACGGCGCCGACGAGACCATGACTATCCTGCCCGTGGGGGGCGACGATCTCGGCCCGGCGCTGGGCAAGCGCCCAGTCTCGTTTCTGGCGACGGCCGGTGCGGAAGAGCTGATCGCGCGCTGCCCGCGCGCCGCCGCGCTGCTGCCGGAAGTCACCGCCGCCCTGCGCCGCCAGACGGCGGCAGGGCAGGGCATCCTGTTCGATCTCACCGACCTGAGCGACGAGGAGCGCGACCTCATCGGCCAGACGATGGGCGAGGGCGAGGTGAGCGGGGTCGTCGCGCTGCCCGAGGGCGTCGTGGCTCAGGTCCAGGAATCAGTTCTCGCCGGCCTCTGGCGCATCCGCTTCAACGACGCGGAGGGCGTGCTGATCGGCGACTATCTCGAGGTCGGCGGCATTCCCGAGGTGGTGAAGCGCGCCGTGCTGCTGACCGGCACGGACCTCGACCCCGGCGAGCCGCCGGCCGGCGCGATGAACGTGATGCCGGTGCTCGCCGAGATCCGCGAACGCATGCTGGCGCACCGCCCCGGCCAGGAGTGTCACATCATCTCCTTCTCGCTCTTCCCCATGAGCCCGGCCGACATGGACTACCTGCAGGAGCGGCTCGGGCACGGGCCCATCCAGCTCGTGTCGCGCGGCTACGGCAGCTGCCGGATCGTCTCGACACTCGCGCGCCATGTCTGGTCCGTGCAGTTCTTCAACGCCATGGGCACGGTGATCCTCGACACCTTAGAGATCGGCGATGTGCCCGCCGCCGCCTGCGCGGCGGACGAGGATTTCGCCGACAGCGCCGAGCGGCTCAAGGAGATCAGCGAGGCCTATTTCGCATGAGCGCCTTCGAGAATGTCGGCCGGCGCACGGACGTCGAGGCGGATGGTCGCATGGAGTGCGGCATCTGCTGGCACGTCTACGACCCTGCCGAGGGCGATCCCGTCTGGCAGGTCGAGCCCGGCACGCCGTTCTCCGAACTGCCCGAGGACTGGCGCTGCCCCAACTGCGACGCGCCGCCGAGCAAGTTCATGAGGCTCGATCGTGGCGACGGCTGACACGGTCGCTCCGGCGGAAGCCGCCGCCCTTCGGGTCGCTGCGGCCTTCCGCACCATCGAGGATCGCAGCATGCGCGGGCTGCCCCTGTGCAACTCGACGCTGGCCGTCGAGACCGTCGGCTTTCGCGAGCACGAGGGGCATGCCGTGGGCGTTCTGGTCACACCCTGGCTGATGAGCCTCGTCGCGGTCCCGCTCGCGCCCGACGGCCCTCTCGCCGGCGCACGGGCGGGCGACGTCGTCGCGCTCGCCGTGCCCAGCGGTGCCCTGGACCTGGTGGCGAACGTGGTCGAAGGCTGCGGGCCGCTGGGCACCGCCTCGCTCTTCTCGCCCATGGACGAGTTCGATCCTGAGACCGCGCGCCTTGCTGCCGGGGCGGCGATCGCGGTCTTGTTCGACCCAGAGCTCCTCACCCCGCCCGCGCCTGCGCCCAAGGCGCTCGACCGGCGGGCCCTGCTGCGCGGCCGCCTCGTTGACTCCGGGAGGCCCACGCCGTGAACGCCGCCCTCGACCCCGGCCTGATCGACATCGATGTCGCCATCGCGCATGGCTGCGTCTGCTCGGTCACGATCGGGTCGAGCCGGCCGCTCGGCGTCGGGCGCATGCTGCGGGGGCGCAGCCTCGACGAGGCACAGGGTCTCGTAGGTCGTCTGTTTTCCCTGTGCGGCGTCTCGCAGGCTGCCGCTGCTGACCTTGCCGCCGCCGCCGCACGCGGCCAGCCGGCGGCGCTCGGCGCCGGCCGGGCGATAGGGCTCCTTGCGGAGCGGGTCTCGGACCTGCTGCGCTCCTCCGTGCTGGGCGGCGTCGCGCTTGGTGTCGCCATCGACGCCAGGGCTGCGGCCGCCCTGCGCGAGGCCCTCGCCGCTGCGCGTCTGGCCATGCAGGGGCAAGCCTCCCGCGATGGGCTCCAGGAACTCGGCGACGCCGCGGCTGCGCTCGGCGTCGAACCCGCCCATGCTGGGCCGCGGGCCGGCAGTCTGCTGGCCGCTCTCGCCAGCGAGATCGGTCGGGCGGATCGCCGTGGCGCACCCTCACCCGATGCGCTCGCGCCGGCCGACGACCGCGCCGTGGTTGCAGCCCTGGCCGAGGGCAGGGAGGCTTGGGCTGCCCACCCCGCACTGCCCGGGCGCGTCGTCGAGACGGGGTGCTATGCACGCTGCTGGCAGGAGATTCCCGCCGGAATTGGCGCCATGGCCGCCCGCTTCGCGGCGCGCCTGCACGACCTCGCGGTCTCGCTCGGAAGCATGGAGCGCATCGCCGACGGAGCGCCTGTTCCGGTGGACCTCGGCAGCTCCGGCAGCCTCGGTCCGGGTCAGGGTTTTTCCGCCGTCGAATCCCCGCGCGGCCGCCTCTATCATCTCGTGCGCTGCGACGGGGAGGGACGCGTGGTGGACTACGCCATCCTGGCGCCGACGGAATGGAACTTCCATCCGGCGGGCCCGCTCGTCGCCGACCTGCTGGGCGCGCCCATCGGCGATGGCGCAGCTGCAACGGTCCACGTCGAGCGCCTTGCCGGCCTCTTCGATCCTTGCGTCGCCTCGCGTGTCCATGTCCGGGAGCTCGCCCATGCATGAGATGGCGCTCGCCGAAGGCCTGATCGATCTCGTCGAGGAAGAGGGCCGCAAGGCACAGGCGAGGCGTGTGACCGTCGTGCGGCTCTCGCTGGGAGCACTGGGCCACGTGGAGCCGGAGGCCATCCGCTTCTGCTTCGACGCCGTCTCGCGCGGCACCTTGGCCGAAGGCGCGACGCTCGCCATCGACATCGTCCCGGGTGCCGGCTGGTGCCTCGATTGTGCCCGTACCGTGCCGCTCTCCGAGCGCTTCGGGGCCTGCCCGGATTGCGGACAACATCATGTGCAGATGACGGCCGGCGACGAGCTGCGCCTGTCCGAACTGGAGGTGGAGTGATGTGCAGCGTCTGCGGATGCGGGACCGCCACTGTCGATGGCAAACCCCATGATCATCACCATCATGGTCACACCCACGAAACGCCCGGCCGGCACCATGACTATGGCAGCGGCCTCGCCGGTGTCCACGTTCCCGGCCTGAGCCAGGACCGCATCGTCCGCATCGAGCGCGACATCCTCTCCAAGAACGACAGCCACGCGGGCAAGAACCGCCGGCTGCTGGCGGCCATGGGCATCTTCGCGCTGAACTTCGTCTCGAGCCCCGGCTCCGGGAAGACCACGCTGCTCGTGCGCCTCATCCGCGAGATGCAGGATCGCCACGTGGTCGGCGTCATCGAGGGCGACCAGCAGACGCAGAACGACGCCAACCGCATCCGCGCCACGGGCGCCCATGCCTTGCAGATCAACACCGGCAAGGGCTGCCATCTCGACGCCTCCATGGTGGCGCGAGCGCTCGACGAGATGCCGCTCGCTGACAACCAGCTGCTCTTCATCGAGAATGTCGGCAACCTCGTCTGCCCCGCCGCCTTCGACCTCGGCGAGGCGCACAAGCTCGCGGTGCTCTCGGTGACCGAGGGCGAGGACAAGCCCCTCAAGTATCCCGACATGTTCGCCGCCAGCGACCTCATGGTGCTGAACAAGGCGGACCTGCTGCCGCATCTCGACTTCGACGTCGCGGCCTGCATCGCCGCGGCGCGGCGGGTCAATCCTGACATCGAGGTGCTGATCGTCTCCGCCCGCAGCGGGGAGGGCATCTCCGCGCTGGTGGACTGGATCGAGGTCCGCGCCGCCCGTGCGGCCCGCCCCCTCGCGCACGCCTCGGCCTGAGCCCGTGAGCGCCGTCCACCCCCTGCCCGAGCCGGTCCGCCTGCGCCTGAGGGTTCGCGGGGCCGTGCAGGGCGTGGGCTTCCGCCCGCACGTCTACGGCCTCGCCCGGCGCATGACGCTCGGCGGCTTCGTGCTGAACGACGGGCAGGGCGTGCTGCTGGAGGTCGAGGGCCGGCGCGCCGCCGAGTTCGCGGAGGCGCTGCCCGCAGGCGCGCCGCGTCTGGCGCGCATCGACGCGATCGAGGTGGAGCAGCTGGCCTGCCGTGGCGAGGAGGCGGTGGCCAACCTCGCCAGCGCCGGGGGGGCCTCGGCGACGTGCATTCCGCCGGACGCCGCCGTCTGCGACGATTGCCGTGCCGACCTGCGCGACCCCGGGAGCCGGTTCCACGGCTACCCCTTCGTCTCCTGCACCCATTGCGGCCCGCGCTTCACGCTGACGCGGCAGCTGCCCTATGACCGGCCGCAGACCTCCATGGCGGGTTTCCCGCTCTGCGAGCCCTGCGCGCGGGACTATGCGGATCCGACGAACCGGCGCTTTCACGCTCAGCCCATTGCCTGCCCGGCCTGCGGACCGCAGCTGAGCCACGAGCCCGCCGCCATCGCCGCCGCCCTGCGGGACGGCCGGATCGTGGCGCTCAAGGGCATCGGCGGCTTCCACCTCATGTGCGACGCGCGCAACGAGGCGGCGGTCGCCGGGCTGCGGCGGCGCAAGGTTCGGGACGCCAAGCCCTTCGCCGTCATGGTCGCCGACCTCGCGGCCGCCCGGCGCATCGGGGAGATCGGCGAGACCGAGGTGGCCCTGCTCGCGTCGCCGGCCGCGCCCGTCGTGCTCCTGAAGCGGCGGGACGACCTCGCGCCCTCCATCGCCCCTCGGCTCGACAGCATCGGCGTGATGCTGCCCTACGCCCCGCTGCACCACCTGATTTTCGACGCCGCCGGCCCCGACCTCGTGCTGGTGGCCACGTCCGCCAATCCCGGCGGCGAGCCTTTGGTGATCGACGACGCCGACGCCGAGCGCCGGCTGGGCGGCATCGCGGATCTGGTCGTAACGCATGACCGCCCCATCGTGATCCGCGCTGACGACAGCGTGCTGCGCGTAATCGACGGCGCGCCGGCCTTCCTGCGCCGCGCCCGGGGCTACGTGCCCGATCCCGTGGCGCTCCCCGAGGATGGCCCGACCGTGCTGGCTCTGGGCGGCCACCTCAAGGTCGCCGTCACGCTCACGCGCGGCCGCGATGCCTTCGTGTCGCAGCACGTCGGCAGCCTCGACAACGCCGAGACGATCCGCTTCTTGGGCGAGACGATTCGCCACCTCCTGCGCCTTGTCGGCGTCGCGCCCGCGGCGCTCGCCTGCGACCTCCACCCGGACTTCGCGACGAGCCGGCTCGCCCAGGATCTCGGCGAGGAGTTCGGCGTCCCCGTGCTGCCGATCCAGCATCATGCCGCCCATGCGGCGGCGCTGGCGGCCGAGCACGGCGTCACGGGGCAGCTGCTCGCGGCCGTGCTCGACGGCCACGGCGCGGGCCCGAACGGGGAAGCCTGGGGCGGAGAACTGCTGAAGGTCGAAGGCGGGGCTTGCGCTCGCCTGGGCCATCTCGCGCCGCTCGCCCTGCCCGGGGGCGACCGCGCCGCGCGCGAACCATGGCGCATGGCGCTCGCGGCGCTGGACCGGCTGGGGCAGCTCGGCGAGGCCGCGCGTCGCTTCCCCGGCGTCCCCCAGGCCACGGCCCTCGCCGATCTGTTGCGTCGCCGTCCGCCGGCCACGACCACGAGCGCCGGGCGGCTGTTCGACGCTGCGGCGGGATTGCTGGGAACCTGCCTGGAGCAGGCCTACGAGGGTCAGGCCGCCATGGAACTCGAGGCGCTGGTTCGCCAT
This sequence comes from Alsobacter sp., assembly GCA_046349155.1. GTDB lineage: Bacteria > Pseudomonadota > Alphaproteobacteria > Rhizobiales > Beijerinckiaceae > Alsobacter. The sequence goes on from JAXMCW010000001.1 coordinate 918,359, forward strand.
CCCCGTGCCATCCAGAATGGCTGGACGCTGGCAAACGGCGTGCTCGACCTGCTGCCGCTCCTCGCCGCGCTCGCCGATCCCGCTTGCGAGGCCCAGAATGGGTCGGAGCTCTTCCACGGCACGTTCGCCGCCGGCCTCGTCGCCTGGATCGCCGAAGCCGCTCCCGCGGGAGCACCCGTCGGCCTCGGCGGCGGCTGTTTCGCCAATCGCGTGCTCGCCGAGGCCGTGGCCGAGGGGTTGCGCGCCCGCGGCCTGTTGCCCCTGTTGCCGCGCGCCGTTCCCGCCGGCGACGGTGGATTGTCCCTCGGGCAGGCTCTGCTGGCCCGCCGTTCCCTGGAGGTGTGACATGTGCCTCGCCATACCCGTCAAGGTGATCGACCTCTTGCCCGACGACATGGCCAAGGTGTCGCTCGACGGCGTCACCAAGGTCGTCTCTGTCGCGCTCGTGCCGGAGGTCGCGGTCGGCGACTACGTGGTTCTGCACGTGGGATACGCGTTGGCCCGGATCGACGAGGAGGAAGCGACGCGCACACTGGCCCTGCTGGGCGAGGCGGCGCGCATCGCCGAGGGGGAGGTCGCGTCGTGAAGCACGTCGACGAATATCGCAACGGCCGCATGGCCGCCGCCATCGCGCGTTCCATCGCGGCGGAGGCCGACCCCGCGCGCACCTATCACTTCATGGAGTTCTGCGGCGGGCACACCCACGCCATCTCGCGCTACGGGCTCGAGGACCTGCTGCCGCCCGCGATCGAGATGATCCACGGACCGGGCTGCCCGGTCTGCGTACTGCCGGTCGGACGGATCGACGAGGCCATCGCGCTCGCCCGACGGCCGGAGGTGACGTTGTGCACCTATGGCGACCTGATGCGGGTGCCGGCTTCACGCGGGGCGAGCCTGCAGAAGGCCAAGGCGGCGGGAGCCGACATCCGCATGGTCTATTCGACGCTCGATGCGATCCAGATCGCCGAGCGCGAGCCCGACCGGCAGGTCGTCTTCTTCGCCATCGGCTTCGAGACAACGACGCCGCCCACCGCGCTCGCCCTCAAGCTCGCACGGCGCAAAGGGCTCAGGAACTTCTCGGTGTTCTGCAACCATGTGCTGACGCCGTCGGCCATCGAGGCGATCCTCTCGACCGAGGGCGGCGAGGGCGTGCAGCTCGAGGGCTTCGTCGGCCCGGCCCATGTCAGCACCGTCATCGGCACCGATCCCTACGAGGTCTTCGCCCGCGATTGGATGAAGCCTGTCGTGGTCACGGGCTTCGAGCCGCTCGACGTGATGCAGGCGATCCTGATGCTGGTGCGCCAGGTGAACGACGGCCGCTGCGAGGTCGAGAACCAGTACATCCGCGCCGTGACGGCGGAAGGCAATCTGCGCGCCCAGGCGGAGGTGGCCGAGGTCTTCACCCTGCGTGAGTCTTTCGAGTGGCGCGGCCTCGGCGCCATCCCCAACAGCGCGTTGACATTGCGTGAGACCTGGGCGGAATTCGACGCCGAGATCCGCTTCGGCATGGAGCGCGTCGACGCCGCCGACAATCCCGCCTGCGAGTGCGGCGACATCCTGCGCGGCGTGAAGAAGCCCGTCGACTGCAAGCTGTTCGGAGGGGCCTGCACGCCGGATTCGCCAATGGGCTCCTGCATGGTCTCCTCCGAAGGCGCCTGCGCCGCGCAGTGGACCTATGGCCGCTTCCGAGACCGCAACAGGGGACAGGACGCCACGATCACGAGGCGCGCGTCATGAACGCCATCAAGCCCATTCGCCGCCGCCTCGACCTCGCCAACGGGCGCGTCGACCTTTCGCACGGGGCGGGCGGCCGGGCGATGGCCCAGCTCATCGCGGAAATTTTCGCGCCGGCCTTCGACAACCCGTTGCTGCGCCAGGGCAACGACCAGGCGGCTTTCGACCTGCAGGGCGGGCGCATGGCGATGACGACGGACGGCTATGTTGTCTCGCCGCTCTTCTTCCCGGGCGGCGACATCGGCTCGCTCGCGGTGCACGGCACGATCAACGACCTCGCCATGGGCGGGGCGCGGCCGCTCTACCTCACGGCCAGCTTCATCATCGAGGAGGGCTTCCCGCTCGGCAACCTCAAGCGCATCGCCGACAGCATGGGCGAGGCGTCGCGCGCGGCGGGCGTGCCCGTCGTCACGGGGGACACCAAGGTGGTGGAGCGCGGCAAGGCCGACGGCGTGTTCATCTCCACGGCAGGCCTCGGCGTCGTTCCCGCGGGCCTCGACCTCTCGGGGGACGGCATCCGGCCGGGCGACCAGGTGATCGTCTCCGGCACGATCGGCGACCACGGCGTGGCCATCATGTCGAAGCGCGAGAACCTGGAATTCGAAACGGAGATCCGCTCGGACAGCGCGGCCCTGCACGGTCTCGTCGCGGCGATGGTGGCGGCTGGCGGCGCGGGCCTGCGGGCCATGCGCGATCCCACGCGCGGCGGCCTCGCGGCCACGCTGAACGAGATTGCCCACCAGTCGCGCGTCGGCCTGCGCATCGACGAGGACAGCCTGCCCGTGCGCGCCGAGGTGGCCGCGGCCTGCGAGCTCCTGGGCCTCGATCCGCTCAACGTCGCCAACGAGGGCAAGCTCGTCGCCTTCGTCGCCCCCGCCCACGCTCCCGCGATCCTCGCGGCCATGCGGGCCCACCCGCTGGGCGCCGACGCGGCCCTCATCGGCGAGGCGGTGGAGGACCCCCACAGCTTCGTGCAGATGACGACGGCCTTCGGGGGAGGGCGCATGGTGGACTGGCTCGCGGGCGAGCAGCTGCCGCGGATCTGCTGAGTGTCGGAGGGCCCCATGAACGTCGCCATCGTCGAGCGCCGCCGCACCGAGCAGCCCGCGCGCCGCTCCTGCGTGCTCGTGGTGGACGACGAGCAGCGCTCCCTGGAGGCCGTCCGGCGCGTGCTCTCCGACCAGTTCGAGGTGATCTGCGCGTCGAGCGCCGCGGAGGCCGAGGCCGTGCTGGCGGGCGACCTCGTCGAGGTCGTGCTGTGCGACCAGCGCATGCCGGGCGAGGCGGGCGTCGACTTCCTCAAGCGCGTGCGCGACCTCTGGCCCGACACGGTGCGCATCATCCTGTCCGGCTACATCGACGCCGAGGACATCATCGCCGGCGTCAACGAGGCCGGCATCTGGCGCTACGTCACCAAGCCCTGGCATCCCGACGAACTCGTCGCCGCCGTGCAGGAAGCCGCCGAGGTCTGCCGGCTGCAGAAGCAGACGGACGCCGCCGCCGACCTGAAGGCGACGCGCCGGCAGCTCACCAGCGTGGTGGCGGACCGGCGCAACGCGGACCGCAAGACCTTCGCCTTCGACCGCATCGTGCATGCGCCGCAGAGCCCGGTGGGAGAGGTGATCTCGCTCGCCCGGCGCGCCGCGGACTACGACATCTCCGTCCTGATCACCGGTTCGTCGGGGACGGGCAAGGAACTGCTCGCGCGCGCCCTGCACAATTCCTCCACGCGGGCCGACCACACCTTCGTCGTCGAGAATTGTGGTGCGCTGCCCGACGACCTATTGGAAAGCGAGCTCTTCGGCTGCAAGAAGGGCGCCTTCACAGGGGCCTACCAGGACCGCATCGGGCTCTTCGAGGTCGCCGACGGCGGCACCATCTTCCTCGACGAGATCGGCGAGACCTCGCCGTCCTTCCAGGTGAAGCTCCTGCGCGTGCTGCAGGAGGGCGAGATCAGGCCGCTCGGCGCGCAGCGCCCGCGCAAGGTCAACGTGCGCGTCATCTCCGCCACCAACCGCGATCTCGAGGCCGAGGTGCGGGCCGGGCGCTTCCGTCGCGACCTCTACTACCGGCTCGCCGCCTTCCCCATTCACCTTCCCGCCCTCAAGGACCGGGCCTGCGACATTCCCGTGATCGCCGGGCGCATCCTCGTCGGCGTGAACCAGGCCTTCCATCGCCGCATTCCCGGCTTCGAGCCCCGCACGCTCGACCTGATGATGCGCTATGATTGGCCCGGCAACGTGCGCGAGATGCAGAACGAGATCCAGAGGATGGTGACCCTGTCGGACCACGACCGCCCGCTGCACCCCGAACTGCTGTCGCCGAGCGTGCGCGGCGACCAGCGGGGCGCGCCGGAGCCTGCTTCGGGAACCCTGAAGGACCAGGTCGAGGCGCTGGAGCGTGGCCTCGTCGAGGGGTCGCTCGGCCGGCACGGGGGCAACATCAGCCGCGCGGCGGCCGAGCTCGGGCTGTCGCGCGTCGGCCTGCGGAACAAGATCGAGCGCTACGGCATCCGCGGGACCGTGGACGATGAGACCGGATAAGGCCTCGTCGCCGGTCGCGGGCGACCTGCTGGCGCGGGTCGAGCAGGGCGGCGAATTCGCGCTCGGCAGTTCGGACGAGTCCATGTGGATCGAGGTGATCCACAAGATGGACGAGGTCTACTCGGACCTCCTGCGCTACGAAACGGACCTCGAGCGCAAGAACGGCGAGCTGGAAGAGGCGCAGGCCTTCATCACCAGCGTGCTGGCCTCCATCTCCGACGTGCTGCTCGTGCTGGATCAGGCAGGATGCATCCTCCAGTGCAACCACGCTCTGGAGCGCCTCATTGGTCGGAACGAGGCGGAGCTGCGCGGGATGCCCGTCGCGTCGCTGGTCGCGGGAGGCCAGGGCGGGGACGGCCATCCCGCCTCAATGCTCACCGTGCGGCAGGCTGAAGGGGAATGGCAGGCGGAACTGCGCTTCCTCACGCCGCAGGGGCCATCCGACCTGATGTCCCTCAACTGCTCCGTGCGACTCGACCATGCGGGCCACCGGGTTGGCACGGTGGTGACGGGTCGGCCCATCGGGGAGCTGCGGCGGGCCTACGAGGCGCTGCATCGCGCCCATCTCGACCTGCAGCAGGCGCAGCGCAAGCTCGTCGAGCAAGAGAAGATGGCGAGTCTCGGCCGGCTGGTCGCTGGCGTCGCGCACGAGCTGAACAACCCCATCAGCTTCGTCTATGGGAATATCCACACGTTGGAGCGCTACCGCGGGAAACTGGCGGAGTACATCGGCGGGCTCGACCGGGAGAGCCTGCCCGCCTCTGTCCGCGACGACTACGAGCGCCTGCGGATCGGGCCCCTTATGGACGACCTCGTCCCGCTCATCGAGGGCACCCTCGAAGGGGCGATGCGCATCAGCGACATCGTGCGCAACCTGCGCCGCCTGTCCTTCAGCCGTCCGGGCGAGCGGCAAAGAGTGGCGCTGGATAAGGTCGTCGCCACCGCGACCCAATGGGCGGCCCGCAGCAAGAAGACCGATGCGGTCATCGAGCTCGACCTCGCCGCCGACGTGATGGTGGACGCTCACGAGGGGCAGATCCATCAGGTCGTGGTGAACCTCGTCGAGAACGCGCTCTACGCGACCCGGGACGTCCGGGATCCGCGCATCCGCATCGCGCTGTCGGCGCGCGACGGCCACGCGGAACTCACTGTGGCCGACAACGGGCCAGGCATTCCCGCCGACCTCCACTCGAAGGTCTTCGAGCCCTTCTTCACGACCAAGTCGGTCGGCGAGGGCACCGGGCTCGGCCTGTGGATCAGCTACTCGATCGTCCGTGAGCATGGCGGCGAGTTGGCATGCGTGCCCCGGCCCGCTGGAGCGCTCTTCTCCATGAGGCTGAAACTCAGCGACGGCGCGGAGTAGGTCAGCGTTTCGAGGCGCTGCTTGAACGGCGCAAGAGTTCGCGGACAGTGAGGCGCACGCCTCGGGCGACCGCGTGCTATTGACCCGTTGCGGACCTCCATCAGTTCCGCTTCCCGACCGGCAATGGCTCAGTGTGAGTGGCCGACAGCCATGCTGACGTTTTCCCATGTGGCGAGGTCCGCCAGCAGTTGCTCCGCGTGGGCCCTCACGGATGACACGGCATCAGCTCCAAGCTGCAACCGCAAAGGCGTGACGTCCGCTTGAAGGACGTGGTCGATAGCTGCAGCGGCCTTGGCTGGGTCCCCGTCCTGTGTGCCGTTCATGCCCTTTGCGAAGGCGCGCGTTCCGCCGACGATATCGCGGTATGCGTCATCGACCGGCATATGCTTGAGAGCTTCTGCCGCGAAGGCCGTCCGGAACGCACCTGGCTCAACGATCAGGACCTTGATGCTGAACGGAGCAACTTCCTGGGCGAGCGCTTCCGACATGCCCTCCAATGCGAACTTGGACGCGGAGTAGGCCGAGAAGCCCCCAAAAGATAGCTGCCCGCCGAGGCTCGAGATATTCACGATGGCCCCGGACATCGCTGCCCGCATGTGTGGCAGCACCGCCTTCGTGGCGCGGACGGCGCCGAAGAAGTTTGTCTCCATCTGCGCGCGGAACTCCTCGTCCGGCGTCTCCTCCACGGCCCCCACGATCCCGTAACCGGCGTTGTTGATCAGGACGTCGATGCGTCCGAACCGCGCCATCGCCGTCTCAACCACTGCCTCGGCCTCGCCGTCGACGGTAACGTCCAGCTTGGCCACGAGCACCCGATCCGTGTGAGCCGCTTCGAGCGCCGCCAGCCTCGCGGGTGTCCGGGCCGTGGCCACGACGTTGTAGCCCTGCCCAAGGGCATAGTGCGCAAAGGCCAGGCCGAAGCCCGAGGACGCTCCGGTGATCAGCCATGTCTTCGACATTGTCATCTCCTGGTTGCCTGCGAGCCCTCTAGGCGTCGCCATGAGCCGGAAGATGCCAACGACGGTATTGCACGATAAGATGGACTTTGCTGAATGCATTGTTCGAACTGGCGCATGAATGGACAGGGATCTTCTTCCCCATCTCCCCGTGGTCATGGCCGTCGCACGTCTGCGGGGGTTCGCGGCGGCCGCCGCGTCGCTAAACATGAGCGCTTCGGCCGTGAGCCACGCCGTCCGCACAGTCGAGGACCGCATCGGTGAACCGCTCTTCGCACGCACCACGCGGTCGGTTGGCCTCACCGAGGCCGGGCAACGGTTCCTTGCGACGGTCGGCCCCGCACTCGACGATATCGGCAGCGCCTTCGAGATATTGAGCGCGTCAAGGGGCGAAGTCAGCGGCCTCCTGCGCATCAACGCGCCGCGCATCGCCTTCCCGATGGCCCTCACGGCTATTCTCGCCCGGACAGCGCGAGATTATCCCGGCTTAACGGTGGAGACGCATGCGAACGATGCCTTCGTAGACATCGTGGCTGAGGGATTCGATGCCGGTGTCAGGCTTGGCGCCGCGGTTCAGCAAGATATGATAGCAGTCCGGATCACGCGTCCCTTCCAGGCGATTTGCGTCGCCTCGCCGGCCTACCTAGAGGCCCGGGGCAGGCCGAACACGATCGCCGACCTCGCTCGCCATAACCTGATCGGCTTTCGCATGACTGGTTCGGGCGGGCTCTATGAATGGGAATTGCGTGACGGCGAGCGTGACGTATCTCTCCCGACAAAGGGAACCGCGATTGTCACCGATGCGACCTTCGCACGGGACTTGGCTCTGGCGGATGTCGGTATCGCCTACGTCTACGAACCGCTTGTGCGCGGAGACCTTCTCAGCCGGCGGCTCGTGAGGATTCTGCCTGACACTGCGATCGAGGAAGACGGCCTGTTTCTGTACTTCGTGCGCCGCGCGCAACTCGCGCCCAAATTCCGGGCCTTCCTCGACGCGGCGAAGGACGTCGATCCTGCCTGAGGGGTCAGGCGGGACGAGCCTCCAGTATTGAATCCCGCTTCGCTGTTTGGCGCGAGGGGGGACCAAAAGGCCGAACGCGAAAGTGCGACCCGACTCGGACTTTGAGTTTCATCGTGCGCTCGGCTGGATTTGACCCAAGGCGGACCATCATTCGGTGGCCGAAGGATGTCTGCTGACGGCAGAAAGCCGCGGTTCAGCTCCGCAATTCGGTTTGGCCGAGCACCAACGATGCGCCTTCCATTGACACATTGACGGTCCCGATCCCCGTCCCCACCTCGCATCAGACCTCTGTGCTGAGAGGAGAGATGCCCCGGCCGGCAGGGTGACTCACGGCTCATGTGCTCCATCGCCGTTCCTCCTGGAAGCCAACGGCGAGCGTCGAAATTCGCCTCGATGCTTACCGAGGTCGGCGCAATCGCGATGTCCAGCGTCTCGCCACCGTTTCGATGACGGCGGGCTCAAATCCGGAAAATCCGATCACCAAGCCTTGGCGGGCCGGCGCCTCGAGGTACATCGGCGAGAGGGCGCGGGCTCCCAGGCCGGCGTGGCGGGCGGAGGTGACGGCTTCGCGATCCTCCATGTTGAACGGAAGCTGGGCGATCAGGTGCAGTCCCTGATCAGGGGCAGTCACCGCGAGCGGACCATGGCTCAACCCCTCCACGAGCGCATCGCGGCTGGCCCGGGCATGACGGCGGGCGCGGCGCAAGTGGGAGGCGAAGTGGCCTTCGCGCAAGAACTCCGTCAGCGCGCCCTCGATCAGCGCGCTCGGGAACCGATCGATCCGGTCGCGCACCGCCTTGATGGCGTTGAGCAGCGCTTCGGGCGCGACGAGGTATCCGGCGCGCAATCCGGGGAACAGCGCCTTCGACAAGGTTCCGACGTAGATGACCCGTTGTCCCTCATCGATGCCCTGCAGCGAGGTCAAAGGCGGGCCAGAATAGCGGAACTCGCTGTCGTAATCGTCCTCGATGATCCAGGCGTCGGCGCGCCGCGCCCAGTCGATCAAGTCCAGCCGCCGCCGCATCGAGAGGGTTGTCCCCAAGGGGAACTGGTGGGACGGAGTCACGTAGACGGCTCGGGCATGTGGCGCCCGCGCGGCGCCGGCCGCCGGGTCAAGACCCTCCCGGTCCACCGGCACGGGCGCCAAGCCTATTCCTGCCGCAACGAAGGCCGCGCGCGCCTTGGGGTAGCACGGGTCCTCAATCCACACGTGGTCGCCCGGAATCAATGCGGCACGAATGATCAAATCCAGCGCTTGCTGGCTGCCGGAGGTCATGACCACCTGCTCGGAGTGGCAGCGCACACCTCGGGCAACCCGCAAGTAGTCCGCCACCGCTTCGCGGAGCTCGTGCCCGCCGCGCGGGTCGCCATAACCAAAGAAAGATGGCGTCGGTCGCGCCAGGGACCTGTTCAGCAGCCCGCGGAGAATCCGCATGGTCCGAGGGTCGGCGCGGGCAATGCCCAGTTCTCCGGGCAGCACCGCATGCGCGACAGCGACTGACAAGGCGGCGGGTTCGGCCTCCTTCGAGGCCATCCGGCTCACGTGCGGCACCTGGTCGGCCACGAACGTGCCGGAACCCACACGGGCCACGGCGAAGCCATCCGCCAGGAGCATCTCGAAGGCAGCGACCGCCGCGCCCCGAGACAGGTTCAGCCGCGTCGCGAGATCGCGCGTGGTGGGGAGCTTGGTGCCCGGCGCCAGTCTGCCGGCCTCGATGAGCCGGCGGATCTCTGCGTAAAGCATATCCCGCCGGGGTCCGTCCCCCGGCAGGACCGGGATCAAGGCGGACCAATCAGCACGATTGGTTCGAGTTTTTTCATCCATAATGGATCTTCATCGGTCCAATTCGGGAGCCTAGTCCTGATCGGCAAGGATCGGAAAGGCAAGTCATGTCAGAGCAGAGCAACGCCCCCGAGGACGCGAGCTACCCCGTCAGCGCCCGAAATCGCGTCAAGCGCCTGCACGAGCGCGCCAGTTACGACCGCGACACCGTGCATGACATCCTCGATGCCGGCTTCCTCTGCCATGTCTCCTACGTCGTCGACGGCCAGCCGTTCTGCACACCCACCATTCACTGGCGCGAAGGCGACAAGCTCTACTGGCACGGATCGTCTGCCAGCCGGATGCTGCGCCATCTGAAGAAAGGCACGCCTGCCTGCCTCACGGTCTCGCACCTCGACGGGCTGGTGCTGGCGCGCAGCGGGTTCAATCATTCCGCCAACTATCGATCGGCGATGTGCTTCGGCACCGCACGTTTGGTCGAGGACGCGGACGAGAAAGCCCGCATGGTGTCGGCGCTCGTGGACCGCTTCTATCCTGATCGCTCATCGGCCTTACGGCCGAACAAGGTGCAGGAGCTGAAGGCGACCACGGTGGTGGGCATGCATATCGACGAGGCCTCCGCCAAGATCCGCGCGAAAGGCGTAGGAGACGACGAAGACGACCTTGAACTGCCGATCTGGGCCGGCGTCATCCCGGTGCGGACCGTGATCGGTCCCGCCCAGCCAAGTCCGCACCTTCCCGAAGGCGTCGCCCGCCCGGCGACCCTGTCTGCCTATACCGAAGGTCGTGCACTGGGCGACGCGCTGCTGGAAACGCAGCAGCTTTACGAGAAAGGTGGTGCATCGTGAGGGTAGACGACGACCAAAGCCGGGATGATCCGAACGACGCTCGCGGTCGACCAGTAGGCTGAGCCTGTCTCGGTCGTCGGCTCGATTCGCTCCCGGGCGGAACACAATCCCCGATTGCTCGGCAATGACTGCAGCCGGTCAGGATTAAGGCTTAGACAGTCGCCTAGGCAGGGGCCCTCGGAAGAAATCGTCCGCTCTTGTGCAGGAGCGGCTATTCAGACGGTCAGCCGCGTACGGCCGAAATTGGCGCGAGGCAGACACGCGGTCTGTGGCCTATGAGCGTGCCAGTACGCCATCCTGCAAGCAGATGCGGCGTTCCAAGTAGGAGTTCGCCATGTCTGTTCAGCAAACGGTTCTCTCGAACCGCCGCCCCTGGAACGCGGGTCGCGTCGTTGGCGCCAAGCCGCCTTTGAAGCTCCAGCACATCTGGGCGCTACGAACCCGGCTTCAGATCGATAGGCGCATCCGCGACCTCGCGATGTTCAATCTCGCGATCGACAGCAAGCTTCGGGGCTGCGTCATCGTTCGCCTGCGGATCGGGGACGTTGCCGCAGGTGGAAGTGTACGAACGCGCTCCACTGTCATCCAGCAGAAGACCGGCCGGCCTGTCCCCTTAGAACTCAGCCCCGCGACCAGAGCTTCTGTCGCGGCGTGGCTCGACGTTCGGCTAACGGGCAAGAGCGACTGGTTATGGCCGAGCCGCAGCAGAGCCGGAGGCCATCTCACCACTCGGCAATACGGCCGCCTCGTCGATCGATGGATGGCCATGATCGGCCTCGATCCCGCGAACTATGGCACTCACAGTCTGAGGCGAACAAAGGTTTCTCTCGTCTACAAACGGACGGGCAACCTTCGTGCGTGTCAACTTTTGCTCGGGCACACCAAACTGGAGAGCACGGTGCGCTATCTTGGCATCGAAGTTGACGATGCCCTCCATCTGTCGGAGCAGGAAGAGATCTAAACAATGTTGCCGGCGGACACGTCCGCTCGCCGGTAAGATCGAAACTGATTCTTGCGGACTTCGCCAGTGTCTGCCTCGCGCCATCAGGCGACATTCGGCTCGCGGCCGGGAGCGGATATGGGCTCGAAGCTCTGTCGGACGAATTTGTTCTCAGGAGTTTCCACAAAGGGACTTTGCGGCACGGCTTTGCGTCGACCAGGCAGCCTGGATCTCACCGACCTTAAGGGCGGTCTACGCTCCTCACGGACCTTGCAATAGAGCGGATGCGCCAACGTCCTTGTCGGAGGCGGCACTAATCGAGTGCGGCTTCGAGCCTGTCGTCTGTCCTGGCCCCGCCATCGTAGTTCAGGGAGGCCTCGATATGGCTGAGGTGGTCAGCCATTTCTCGCTGCGCTGCCGCCACCTGTCCCCGCTCCATCAGATCCAGGATTCGGATGTGCTCCTCAAGCAAGCAGAGGGCAGGAGCAAAGCTGGTCTCGTAGAGCGACTGGATCAGGACGCAGCGATGGACGAGCTGGTTCAGGATGTCGGCGAGCACTGGATTGCCGCTGGCATCTCCCAGCAAAAGATGGAAGCGGCTGCTCAAGGCCGAGGCATCCGGAGCGCCCGACGCGAAGGCCCGCTCTTCCTCGGCGATCGCGGCGCGCAATCGTTGGAATGCGCCCTTTGACTGCGCTTCGGTGAGCGCCCGGATGGCTTCGGCTTCGAGCAGTCTGCGGGTCTGGAACACGGCTCGGGATTCCACCGCTGAAGGACGCGCGACGACTGCGCCGTAGTTCAGCCGAAACTCGACCACACTCAGGTCGGCAAGGCGCTGGAGGACGCGCCGAACACGCATGCGGCTGACGTCGAACTGCTTGGCGAGAGCCGCTTCCTTCAGCCGTGCGCCCGGACGGATCCGTTTGGTGACGATGCCCTGCGTGATGAGCGCGTAGATCTCATCCTCGACAGGGAGGGGACCACGGTCCGAACCGCGGTCTTCGTCCGTCTCCTGCCGCGACTTCGCTTTCTGACGAGCCATTGCAATCGCCTCAGCGCCCAGAGGGCACCCCGCTTCCGAGGCGGTCTCGTAGCATGCGCCCGAGGCGAAACCAACGATCTGCCTGTTGACTCCAAAACTGCTGACATTAGTGTCGACACATTAACGCGAGCGCTGCGGCGCGACGGTGCGCCAGGATCCGACCTTCGGCATCTGGTCCCGATCGAGGCTGGGATCGGCTCGCGGTTCTCGCCCCGTCGGAGCACCGCGTGACCAGAGCGATCGTCCGAAGCCTCTACGCGTTGGCGTGTCTCGACGGCCAGCCTGAGCCTACGAGCCTGGAAGGCGGCGCGGCCCTGATCGAGCACGGGGTCATTCGGGAGGTCGGCCCGTTCGCTGCCTTGCAGGCCCGCCACCCGGACAGCGCGGTCATCGGCAGTGGTCGGGACGTGCTCCTGCCAGGCCTGGTGAATGCCCATCACCATGTGGGTCTGACCACGACGCAGCTCGGTATCCCCGACATGGAACTCGAGCCCTGGCTCATCGCGCGGATCGGGTCACGAGGCGTCGATCCCTACCTCGATACGCTCTACTCGGCCTTCGAACTGATCGCCTCCGGCGTCACCACCGTCCAGCACATCCAGATCGGCACGCCGGGCGACGCCAGGGCCATCGAGACGTCGGCCAACGCGATCCTGCGCGCCTACAGGGACGTGGGCATGCGGGCCTCCTACGCCTTTGCGACGTTCGATCAGAACCGGCTCAGCGACGACGGCGACGAGCGGCTCCTCGCATGCCTGCCCGATGACCTCGCCCGCGATGCGCGGGCCTGGCTCGACCGGTTCCCCATGACCCTCGCAGAACAGACGGACCTCTTCGGCTCGCTCTTCTCGACCTGGCGCGACGAAGACCGCATCAGGATCCAGCTTGCGCCGGCGAACCTGCAATGGTGCTCCGACACGGCGCTGGAGACCCTCGCCTCGACGGCTGAACAGTTCGACGTGCCGCTCCACATGCACCTGCTCGAGACGGAGCAGCAGCTCCGCTATGCCGCAAGGCGGGGTGGCGGCAGCGCAGTGGCCTATCTCGACCGGTTCGGCATGCTCGGACCCCGCCTGACGCTCGGCCACGGTGTCTGGCTGAGCGACGCCGACCTCGACCGGATCGCCGAGACCGGAACATGCGTCTGCCACAACTGCTCATCCAACTTCCGGCTGCGCGCCGGCCTGGCTCCGCTCGACCGGATGTTGGCTCGCGGCATCACCGTCGCCATCGGGATCGACGAGGCTGGCATCAACGACGACCGTGACATGCTGCAGGAGATGCGCATGGCGCTCACGGTCCATCGCGTGAAGGGCGCAGGAAGCGTCGCGCCGACCTCGGCCGATATCCTGCGCATGGCCACGACAGGTGGGGCCCGCACGACCGGGTTCGGCGACCGCATCGGCCGGATCGCCGTTGGCTCCGCGGCCGACCTCGTGCTCATCGACTGGGACGAGGTGAGCGGCCCCTATCTCGATCCTCGCACGCCCGTCGTGGATGCCCTGTTGCGGCGCGCCAAGCCCTCGGCTGTCCGCACCGTGATCTGTGACGGCGAGGTCATCTACCGGGACGGACGCTTCACGCGCGTCGACAGGACGGCCGTTCTGGCCGAGCTACGCGAGCGCCTGACCGTGCCGCTCAGCGACGACGAGCGGCACCTCCAGCGCCTGTCCGCGCACCTGCTCGACGTCTGGAAGCTCTTCACCGGGGAGCATCACCCGTCCTGACGCCGCCAGGGTCAATCGGGTCTCGAAACCTAGAGTGAAACACAAAGACCGGCCGACGCCTGACCCGCCATCAGCCTATCCACCCACCCAGCAACACAACGCATCCAGCATCAGGAGAATAGACATGTCGAACTATGTGCTGACACGCCGATCGGCGCTGCTGTCCGGCGCGGCCGGCCTGGTGGCTGCGGCTACCAGTTCCCGCGCTTTTGCGGCTCCGGGCCTGACCGTCGGCCTCATCTATGTCGGGCCCAAGAATGACTACGGGTGGAACCAGTCCCATGCCCTCGCCGCCCGCGCGCTGAAGGAGGTTCCAGGCGTCAAGGTTCTTGAGGAAGAAAACGTTCCTGAGACGGACGCCGTCGTGAAGACCATCGAGAGCATGATCCAGCTCGACGGCGCGAAGCTCATCTTCGGCACCTCATTCGGCTACTTCGATCCTTTCATGATCGCGCTGGCGAAGAAGTATCCCGACGTCGAATTCCGGCATCCCGTCCGCCTTTGGAAACAGGGCGTCCATCCGGACAATCTCGGCAGCTACGCGGCCTATGTGGACCAGGGCCACTACGTCAACGGGATCGCCGCCGGCCTGTCCACCAAGTCCAACAAGATCGGCTACATCATCGCCAAGCCGATCTCGGTGATGGTCCGGGCCGCCGATTCCTTCGCGTTGGGTGTTCGCAAGGTCAACCCGAACGCGACCGTCCGGCTGGTCGTGACGGGCGACTTTTCGAACCCGATCCGCGAGGCGGAGGCCACCAACACGATCGCCGATAGCGGCTGCGACGTGGTCGCCTTCTTCGTCGACAATCCCAAGGTCATCCTCCAGAACGCCGAGCAGCGCGGCCTGAAGTCGTGCGGGCACAACACGTCGCAGGCCGACCTGGCGCCGAAGGGCTTCATCACGGGGGCCGAATGTCACTGGGAGACCGTCTACAAGGGGTTCGCCGACCTTCTCGCGAAGGGCCAGAAGCTGCCCAACGTCACCTTCGGCGGCTACGACAAGGACTATGTCCGGAGCTCCGCGTTCGGTCCGGGCGCATCGCCCGAGGCCGTGGCGGCTGCCACCAAGGCCGTCGCCGACCTCAAGGCCGGCTCGCCCATCTTCGTGGCGCCGATCAAGGACAACACCGGCAAGCTGATCTTCGACAAGACCTTGTCGCTCTACGATCCCGTGCTCGACGGGACGAACTTCCTGGTCGAGGGACTGACCGGCTCGCTCACCTGAAACCCGGCGCGTGCAAGCGGGTCGGCACTCGGCCGGCCAGTTCGTCTGTCCCTGTCCATTCACGGGTGCAAGCATGACAATCAGACCGGACGATGTCGCCAGTTGGAATGCGGTCCACTGTCGGTTGGAGCTCTCGCCGCAGCGACTGGCGGAGCTCGCGGTGGAACTCGAACAGCTGCGACACGCCGCCGAGCGAGTCCGACGACGCGACGCGAGCCGGGACACCGCCGTGGATTTCGCGGTGACGCTCAGCAGCGGGTCACGGGCAGACCCGTCATGAGGGACTGGACCACGGCCTCGTTGACCGACACTGCGGATGCGCTCGTATCAGGGGCGGTTCGCGCCCGGGAACTGGCGGAAGCCGTTCTCGATCGCATCGACCGTCTGGCCCCGCGGCTGGCATGCTTCACCGAGGTAGACGCCGAGGGCTATCGCCTGACTTCGGACCGCGCCGATCGGGCCCTGGCGCAGGGGCGGCGTCTCGGGCGGCTGCACGGCGTTCCCCTCGCCCACAAGGACATGTTCCGCAGGCGCGGGCGGACGGTGCGATATGGCTCCAGGGTGCCGGCCTTTCCAAGCGGCGGAGAAACGGCGACCGTTCTCGACAGGCTGGACCGCGCCGGCGGGATCGACATCGGGCAGCTGGCGATGGTCGAGTTCGCCATGGGGCCGCACGGGTTCAATTCGAACTATCCGCCCTGCCGCAACCCCTGGAACCTCTCGTTCATTCCCTGCGGCTCGTCCAGTGGCTCCGGCGTGGCGGTCGCGGCGGGTCTCGTCCATGGATCGCTCGGAAGTGACACGGGAGGGTCGGTCCGCTGCCCAGCGTCGGCCAACGGCGTCGTGGGCCTTCTGCCGACGCAGGGGCGGTTGAGCCGGTTCGGCATGATGCCGGGCTGCGCCTCCATGGACGCCGCAGGGCCGATCGCCAGGACTGTCCGGGACGTCGCGGCCATGATGGATGCCATCGCGGGTCCCGACCCGCAGGACAGCTCCGCCCGCTCCGGCCTGTCCACGGACTTCGAGGCCGCTCTCGACGGGCCGCCGCGCCGTCTCCGGATCGGACTGGCCCGCGGCTATTTCGACGACGGCCTCCATTCCGATACGACCGCTGCAGTCGAGGCCGCTGCGGAGACGTTACTGGGCCGAGGCTTCGACGTCAGAGAAGTCAACATGCCGGTCGAGCTTCTCCAGGACGTCGCGGACCTTCATCCGCTTGTCATGAAGGCCGAAGCGGCGGCCCATCACGCCGTTCTCCTGCGCGATTGCCCGGAACTCTACACGCCACAGGTCGGCACGCGTCTTCAGGCGGGCCTCTTCATCCCGGCCTCCGACTACCTGGCCGCGCTCCGGGTGCGAGGCCGACTGCTCAGGGACTTCCTGAAGGTCGCATTCGCGCAATGCGATATGCTCCTGACATCCACCCTCGCCACGCGAATTCCCACGATCGAGGACACCAGCTCGGCCACCGGGCAAGCCTATCTCGACATGGTGGTGGCGCTCACGCGCAACACCAAGGTCATCAGCTATCTCGGCCTGCCGGCCCTCTCCCTCCCGTGCGGCTTCGACGGCAACGGGCTGCCGATCGGAATGCAGCTGGTCGGACGCCCCTTCCAGGAAGCCGACCTGCTTTATGTCGGCGCGGCCTATCAGCTTCACTCGGACTGGCACACGCGCCGACCGCCGCTCGACATTGCCTGTTGATGTAGAGCGCCCAGAGCGGACCTCCTCAAGGTCGGCCTTGGGTCAGTCTCGCCCTTACGTTTCAAACGAACCTTGCAGATCGCACGACGCGCCTCGGCTCCGCGGCGACCCGCGTTCGGTAAAGGTGGTTGCGTGTCCCCGCAACCAGCGTTATTTGCACCCCGCCATTCACCATGGCGGGGTGTTTTGCATTCGACCCCAGCGCAAGAATGCCCGCCAGCGCGCCCGTCAGCTCGATCTCCAGCCGGCCGTTCTCCGGCACGAGACGGATCTCCTCGATCAGCCCGCGTAGGATCTCCGTCGCCTCTGCGCGCACCTCTGGCCGGTTCAGCTCCTCGTGCAACTGCGCCACCTGCCGACCGTAGACCTCCGCCATGGCCGGATGAAGCATAGGCGCACTGGCAGGGGCGTCGGCCAGCTCGCGTTCCAGCGCCGCCTTGCGCTCCTCCAGCGCCGTCAGCTCGTCCTTCATGCCGGGCGTGCGGATGCCTTCCTTGATCGCCTCGATGATGGCCCGGATCTGCCGGCCGACCTTGGCGAGGTCCGCCTCCTTCTGGTGGCGCCCGGCGTCACGTGCAGCGGCCAGCCGGTTGACCTCGCGCTGGTACTCCTCAGCAAAGGTGGCGATAAGGTCCGGCGCCAGCAGGTGGGTCCTAAGCCCCGAGAGAACACTCTCCTCCAACGCGTCCCGGCGGATCGTGAGCAGGTTGTCGCAGGTGCCGCGGTTGCGCGCGTTGGAGCAGCCGTAATGGTCGCGGCTGATCTTCGAAAAGCCTCCCCCACAGCAGCCGCAGCGGATCAGGTGCGAGAAGAGGTAAGACGGCCGCCTGGCGCGCTCGGAGCGCACGGCTTGGGGCTCGGTCACGGCCTCGCGGATATGGCCCTGGCGAGCCTTGACGGCCTGCCAGAGGTCCTCGACGACGATCCGCAACTCCGGCACTGGACGGCGCACCCACTGCTCCGGCGGGTTCATCTTGGCCTGTCGCTTGCCGGTGACCGGATCCTTCACGAAGCGCTGCCGGTTCCAGACGAGGACGCCGGCATAGAGCTCGTTGTTGAGGAGCCCCGTGCCGCGCCGCCAGTTGCCGTAGATGGTCGAAGGTCCCCACGTCCTGCCATCAGGGCCGAGAGTGCCGTCCTGGTTCAGCGCGACTGCGATGTCCCGAGGCGAGCGCCCGCCGGCAAACTCATGAAAGATGCGGCGGATGACCTCTGCCTCAGCCTCTTCGATGACGCGGCCACCGCGGACCGGCTCGCCGCGCGCATCAAGCTCCCGCTTGGCCCGGTATCCGTAGCTGATGCCGCCGGCCGAACGTCCGTCCTCGACCCGACCAGACAGACCCCGCCGGGTCTTCTCCGCGAGATCCTTCAGGAAGAGGGCGTTCATCGTGCCCTTGAGCCCGACGTGCAGCTCGGAGATCTCACCCTCCGCCAAGGTGACCAAGGTCACTCCCGCGAAGCGCAGCTGTTTGAAGAGCGCGGCGACGTCCTCCTGGTCGCGCGACAAGCGGTCGAGAGCCTCGGCCATCACCATGTCGAACCGGCCAAAGCGGGCGTCTTCGAGCAGGCGCTGATAGTCGGGTCGAAGTCGCGTGGCGCCGCTCGCCGCCCGATCGGTATACTCACCCACCACCGTCCAGCCGCGCATCCGTGCGGCATCTCGACTGAGCCGGAGCTGATCCTCGATCGAGGCGTCCCGCTGCTGGTCACTGGAATACCGGGCATAGATCACGGCGCGCATGGCGGGCTCCCAAGTTCTGCGCCGAGCCTAGCGACCAGGCTTCGCGATGCGAAGGGTCTGCGCACCAAACCTCGTGGATAGCCTAATGAGCGAGATTGACCCAAGACGGGCTTCCGCAGGTTCTGCTACTTGGCCCCCTAGGCAGACACCGGTCGCACCTCAAGGTTTTTCAAGCGGCCCAGCGACGCGGCCTGCTCTGGATCAACGTTCGGACGGAACTTGGCCGAGCTTGCGGTCAACCAGTCAATGCAAGCGATTGGCGATTCGAGTGGAGTCCCCAGGAGTACCGGCACAGAGGTGGTTGATCGCAGGCGAATCCGTGCCGGCGGCGTCACTCTCTCTCGCGTGTTAATCCTTTCTACCCGTCGCCGGCGCGGTCGTGGTGCGTCCGATGCCTGCGTTGCGCTTCATCAGTGCCGGCGCGCGCCAAACGCCTTAAGCTGAGGCGCTGCAGTTGAGCTCGTCGGTCGTTCTCGCCGGTGAACGGCATGTCCCATGGTAAGGCATCATGAACAGACTTTTGGCTCCCCAACAGCCTGTGTCCCAATCACTGCGACATCGATTGCGGGAGAGCACGAGCGACATTCACCGACGGCTCGACTCCACCCTGACGACGACTGGCTCACTGTCGTCGTTGGGCCGGTACACATGGCTGCTCACGCGTCTCCTGGGGCTCCATCGGCCCCTTGAACGTCTCCTTGCCAGGATCGATTGGACAGGATCCGGTTTCGATTCCAGCGCCCGATTCAAGTCCCACTGGATCGCGGCAGACCTTGCAAAGCTAGGTGTTTCGGAAGACGACATTCCCACAATAGCAGATTGCCCCTCTTTGCCATACCTCGCGTCGAGGCATGACGGCTTGGGAGCCTTCTACGTGCTGGAGGGCGCCACACTCGGAGCAAGAGTGATTTCTCGCCAGATTCTACAGACTCTTGGCATCCGGTCTGACAACGGTGGGCGCTTCTTCGCAGCTTATGGCGAGGAGACAGGCGCCAGGTGGCAAGAGTTCGTGCGCGCCATTGATCTACATTCAGGTGACCAACACGCGGAGCGAGCCATTGAGCGAAGCGCGGTAGCCACGTTCATGTGTTTCGAGACTTGGCTCTGTGGCTCGGCGAGCGAGGAGGCGATCCTATGAGCGGTCCCGACTCGGGCCGGGTTGCGGTCGACATCACGAACTGCGACCGCGAGCCGATCCATGTTCCCGGTTCAATCCAGCCGCACGGCGTGATCGTGGCGGTGACTCTGGATTCGATGCGGGTTGCTCAGGTCGGCGGAGACTCCGAAACTCTTCTCGGACGGCCCGCCGACGACCTGCTCGGCCGCCCCATCGCAGACTGGCTCACAGCTGAGCAGTGTCGGCGCATTGGGGAACTCGTCGCGTCAGGCTCGCTTGATCGACCGTCGCGCGCGTTCGTCATTTCCGGTCCGCCTGTCCAGGCGGATATGAACGCGGTCGTTCATGTGAGCGACGGAATCCTGATCCTGGAGCTTGAGCCTACAGGGACTGATGCCGGAGACGATTCGATCGCTCTCGTGCACGGGATGGTTCGCCATATCCAAGCTGCCGCCACTCACCGGGAGGCGTGCCAGGCCGCAGCCTCACAAGTCGCCGCCGCAACGGGGTTCGACAGGGTCGTGGTCTACCGGTTCCTGCCGGACAGCTCGGGCTTGGTGGAAGCCGAAGTCTGCCGGAAAGGAATGGATTCGTTCCTCGGCCTCCAGTTCCCAGCGTCAGACATTCCCAAGCAGGCCCGCGAGCTGTACCTCCGCAACTGGATAAGGGCGATACCCGATGCGAAGTACAGCCCCTTTCCCATCGTGCCCGAACGCAACCCCGTCACGGGCCGGCAGCTCGATCTGACCCAGAGCGCATTGCGGAGCGTTTCCCCCATTCATCTTGAATATCTCGCCAACATGGGTGTGAGGGCATCCCTGTCGCTGTCTCTCATCTTGAACGGGCGCTTGTGGGGACTGATCGCCTGCCATCATGAGACGGCCAAGTTCGTCGGCCACGAGCAGCGCATGGCGCTCGAGACCTTCGCACAGATGGCTTCGTACATCCTTGAGACGAAGCTGACGTCGGAAGAATTGGCCGCCCGGCTCAAGGCTGTCGATCTTCACGACCAGATGATTGCTTCCTTGTCAAAGGAGCAGGACCTGACAAAGGGCCTGAGAAGCAACCAATCCAATCTGATGAACTACATCCATTCAGGAGGCGTCTGTGTCTGGATGGATGGAAACATGATTCAGGTAGGCGCCACGCCGAACGAGAGGCAGACAAGTGACCTTGTGAACTGGCTGAACACCGCCGTCACCGACGGGGTGTATCACACGGACACACTTCCCTACGTCTATACCCCGTCAATCGCTTTCAAAGATGTGGCCAGCGGCATCCTGGCGCTGTCTGTATCGCGCACTCCGCGCGACTACGTGATCTGGTTCAGGCCGGAGTTGGTCCGTACCATCACTTGGGCCGGCGATCCCCTGAAGGCGGTCACACAGGCGGAAGACGGGCCGAAGCTCTCTCCCCGCAGCAGTTTCGCCGCCTGGCAGGCCGAGATGCGTCTCCACGCGGCGCCATGGACCAACGTCGACCTGCAGACCGCGCAGACGCTGCGCGTGTCGCTGCTTGAAGTCGTGCTGTTGCGGATCGATGAAGTCGCGCGGGAGAAGCAGGCGGCGAACGCGCGACAGGAAGCGCTCCTGGAAGAACTCGACAAGAGGATCCAGCAATGGGAAGCCACGGCGCGCGACCTCAAGCGGGAAGGCGACCGACGGGCCGTGCTGGAAGCCGAGTTGTCGGAGGTGTTGCGCCGAACCGTCGTCGAACAGGAAAGCGAACGCCAGCGGATCGCGCGTGAATTGCACGACAAACTGGGCCAGTTCCTGACCATCATGCAGCTTGATCTTGACGAAATCGCGCGGCGGTCGACGTCAGCGGATCGCGTGCGCGACGCCGTCTCGCGCCTCAAGGAGTTGACGTCCACCGTGGGCCAGGAAGTCAACCGGCTGGCGTGGGAGATCAGGCCGACGAGCCTCGATGATCTCGGCCTTCAGACGGCGGTGCAGCAGTTTACGGAAGAATGGAGCGAACGAAGCGGACTCGATTTCGATCTCCATGTCCGCATGGATGATCGGCGCTTTCCGAGCAGCATCGAGACCACTCTTTACAGGGTCATCCAAGAGGCGGTCACCAACATTGTAAAGCACGCCCGCGCCTCGCGGGTCGGGATCATCCTGGAAGCGACTGGCGACGAGGTGAGCCTCATCGTCGAGGACAACGGTCAGGGCTTCAACTGGGAAGACCCCGACGCCGCGAGATCTCCCTCCGCGAGGCTGGGGTTGCTCGGCATTCGGGAACGCCTAGCGCTTGTGGGAGGACGTCTGGAGATCGAGTCCGAACGGGGTGTCGGAACGACCCTGATCGTGCATGTGCCGCACTGATGGAGGGAGAAGTGAAGCCTTCCGATCTCAGGGTGCTCCTGGCTGACGATCACCCGGTCGTGTTAGCCGGCATCAAGGCGCTACTCACGGCTGAAGCGGGCTTCGATGTTGTCGGCGAGGCTTCGAATGGCTTGATGGCTCTCGAGATGTCCGAAGCTCTGCAGCCCGATATCGCCGTTATCGACATTTCAATGCCGGGGCTGCTTGGCACTGCGCTCGCCGACCGCATGCGGGCCCAAGTGCCTCGGTGTCGTCTCATCGCTCTGACCGTCCACGAGGATCGAGCTTACCTCCGACAAATGCTGGAAAACGGGGTCGTCGGATACCTGCTCAAGCGTTCTGCCGCGGAGGTACTCGTCAGGGCGATACACGTAGTGGCGGCAGGTGGGATCTACATTGATCCTGCGATGTCGGGGATGGTGTTCGCCAAGCAGCAGACCGAAAATCGCGGTCTTCGCCCTGAGAGGGGAGGAGAACTCAGCAAGCGCGAGATTGAGGTCTTGCGACTCCTGTCCGAAGGTCACAGCACCAAGGCCGTCGCCGCACGTCTGGATGTGGCAGCGAAGACGATCGAAACGTACAAGGCTCGCGGGCTTGAGAAGCTTGGATTGAAGTCCCGAGTGGAGTTGATCCGCTATGCGATCAGCCAAGGATGGTTGAACCACCCTTCGTCCGGTAAATCCTGACTTGTAGGGAATTACCCTACAGAAGCGACATATAGTCCGGACTATTCATTCCGTCCCTTTTGCGGAATGCTTGTTTTGACCATCATTAGGGTGGCCAATCTCTTAATGTGGCGCATTAGGAGTCTGCGACTTAGCGCCGAGTCCGATGTCCTGAGGTGTTGCCGATGACGTTCAGCTTTAAGCCGCCTCACGCCGTCCCCAGAATGAAGGTCCAGATCTATTACCTCACCTCCAGGGAATGTAAGTCGCACAAACTGACCAGGGGCCTTGCAGGGTCACGACACAACATCCAGGTCGAATGGGTTGATGCGACTTCGACAGAGGCCTGCCTTAGCACCCTCGGCTTGGCGATTCAGCAGGATCCTACGCCGTCAATCATTGTATTTGATTGTGGTGATCTCGGCGAGAATGCTTGGCTCTTGTTTGAAAAGATAAAGACACAGATCGGAAGTAGGTATATTGAGTACGTGTTCGACGCTGCGCTCGACCTGATAGCAAAAGACATTCTTGCTGAAGATATCAATGTGACTTTTATCAAAGAAGTGGGCAGTTTTGACCACGGTTAGTCACGTGGAAATTTTGCCCAATGATCGAAAAAGAAGCACTCTTTCTTCTAAGATCGATCGAAGCAAATGGCAGTGAACTAAGAGTCGCACGTATCGCAATCGATGTCCGTACCGTTCAAGCTCTGCTGAGTCAGAGTTACTCGTTGAGGTTTCGCACGATTTCGATGATCACGTGGCCGTTTTCAAAATCACACCACGCGGAATGGTGCGTCTTCGTGGAAACGGCAGCGCACCTGGGAACAACTAGCTCATGTGTAAAATTGCGCTCTGCGAGTACGGCGCGTCATCTAATACGTACCCGTTCGGGTCAGCGGCGTAGGATTTTTCCTTCGAAATAAGAATTGCAGGGCAAGGTCCGCTTTCATGTCAAGCCTCAGGGGCTGCTTGTGGCGCGAGGCAGACTACTCACTCAGCGGCGCATCGCCTGCAGAACGTCGTGGTACTTCCGTGCGCCGTCAATCGCCTGCCCATGGTTGTAGTGCTTGTCGGACGTCTGAATTGAATCGTGATCGAGAAGCTCACGGCTATCCTTGGCGTGGCGGGGATTGTGGATGACGACCGTGGTGACCGCTGCATCCCGGAACCAGTGCGGCGGGATGGGTTTGCCAAATGCAGCCGTCGTGCGGCGCCTCACGGCGTTGTGGAGAGAGACCTCTGCCAGAGGCGCGCCGGTCTCCGCCACCCACAGCCGGCCGTGGTCGACCCCTTGGTCCCGGAGAAGCACCGGCCTGTAGCCATCGAGGTAGAGCCGCAGCCATGGAACAAGGTGGTCGGGGAGAGCGACCTGCGAGACCCGGCGGCCCTTCATCTCGTCCGCGCCAAAGGCCAGCATGAAGGTCTTGCCGCGTGGCACGAGGTGCCGCCCGATTTCAATTTGCGTGATGTTCTTGAGCCGGCACAGCCGGGTGATGAGCAGCGTAAGGATCAGGCCATCGCGGAATTGACGGGCTTGCTGCAGGACGGTGCCGCGGAACGTGGGATCATGGGCCTCGCGCATGAGCGCGTAGCCGAGATGCTCGATCTCGGCGGCCGAGCGCAGCCTCTCGATCTTGTTGCGGATGGGCCGGGCTTTCCGACGCGCCCGGATAGAGATCCGGGCCAGCCATGCCCAATCATGGTTGGGGACCATGACGCGCACGGCATCGAAGAGCTCCTGGGCGCGGCAGGCAAGGGTATAGGACGACCTCTGTGCGGCGATCTCTGCCAGCCAGGTCGCGACGGCCTCACGGGTCACCAGCGCTTCGGGAGCAGCGCTGATGTCAACGCCGCGGGCGAGGTTCCAGGCCAGCCAAAGGCCGTAACCCGTCGCGGTCTTGGCGATCGACCGCGGACGCCATCCAGAAGCCACTCCAGCCTCGTCCAGAAGGTCGCCGGGCGCCAGGGCGGCCACCCAGGCCCGCCTGTGGCTCTCCGGCCATTGGTGGGGCTTCAGAGCGCGCAGGGGAGCGGCCTGCGGAGCACTCACGGCTCGAACTCCTGGCGCAGCGTCGTGAGCAGGGCATCGTAGCGCTCGAAGGCCTCGCTGCGCTCGATCCAGCAATAGGACTGGATCGTGGTCTGGATCGACTTGTGGCCCAGCAGCAGGCGGACCGTCTCGTAGTCGCCCGGGTGGCGCTTGAGATAGAGCAGGGCGGCGAAGTGCCGGAACAGGTGGCAGTTCACCTCCAGACCGCAGGCGTCATGGATGGCCTGCGGGATCTGGGCGCTCAGCTGCCGCGGCGTCTTGGCTCCGCCGGAGGTGTTGGGGAACAACCACGGCGTGTGGCCTTCGACCAGGAGCGGGCGAAACTCGCGCAGGTAGAGGTCGAGGATCTGCACGACGTCGGAGGGGAGCGGAAACTCGAGATCCACCTCGTTCTTCACCTCGTGGGCCGGGATGACGATGTGGACCGGTCCCTTCGAGCCGGCCCGCGTCCTCGTGACGTGGCGCTCCAGATGCAGGTTGGCCAGGTTCATCACGCGCATCGGGGCGACGATGAGAATGGCGATCGCCAGGGCATTCTGCATCAGCAGGGCCGCATCCTTCCCGGCAGGCATGGCCCGAGCGAAGGCCACGAGGTCATAGGGCAACTGCAGCATGCGCACCGCGTTCTGCGGATCGGCGAGCTGGCCGAGGCGGTGCTTGTTCTTGTCCGTCATCCCGCGCGCGGGGCGCACCTTGCGTGCGAGGTTGCGTAAGACCTCGATCTCGGCAGCGGGCGCCTTCACCCAGTGCCGGGCGACCCGCAGCGCGCACCGGGCGAGATTGTCGGTCTGCCCGTTCCGGCGCTTCTCGTGCCGAGCAAACGACACGTTGAGAGCCTTGCGCACGTTGCCCGCCGCCACGAGCCCTCTCAGGTCGAGAAGCGCCTGGAGATCGCCTCCCGCCTCCTGGTACAGCGTCGCGAGCTGCAGCAGGAGCGTTCGCTCGTTGCGAACAGTCATGGGCTTTGCCGAGGGCACGTCGTCATCCGCGAGGAGATCACCCTCGAAGCGCCGGGCGAGGTACGCATCGAGGTCGGCACCGAAGCTGCCCGGCAAGTCGGCTGCGGCCACGGATAGGTTCTTGCGGTAGCACGGCACCACGAGGTGCACGTTGGGCCAGGTCCCGATGGCGTCGGCGCACTTGTTCCAGGTCAGCACCGCGTCCCGGTGCACCTGGGGTGCGCGCGGCACTAGGCTCTCCTCGACGAGGACGCGGCCGAACTCGGCCATCACGGCGTCATCCACCGCCTCGGGCGCGATGGCCTTTCCCTCGCAATAGCGCGCGAAGCGGGACAGCTTGGTCCGATCGTAGCGATCCTCCGCCATGGACAGCAGATCCCCCCACGCCGACGACAGCTGGACCAGCGAACGGCGGGGAATTGAGCCCAGCCCGGCCAGCCTCAGGGCCGCATGGAGACTGGCCCGCACCGTGCGCCAGCGCGTGGCCGACATGCCGACCTGGCTGACATGCAGCTTCTCCAGCTTCAGCCGCAGCTGCCAGGGCGACGCCTCCAGCGTCTCGGCAGGGACACCAATCGCCCGGGCCACGTCCTGCAGGGCCATCTCGATCTCCTGTCGACGGGCGGGAGACAGCTCCGTGTGCTGCCGGACAATGGCGGCGACGTCGGCCAGCGTCAGGGCGGACGATGCCGAGAAGAGGGTCTTGGGCGCATTCATGGGAGATCTCCTGCGAGGGTATTGAAGCGCGATCCAGTGGGAACGTCCATGTAAATTTGCAGGTGAAATTCATAGCGGATATGTATTCAAGAGCTATCGAGCAAAGGAGATGACGTTCTTATATTCCCAGGAGCAGCGCTCTCTGCACCATCCCGAGCGGCTAGTCGCGCCAGTAGCTGCACGAGTGGCTGGAGCGCGTGCGGGGACGCGGCGGGCGACACGGTGCGCGTCGGCTCTTCGCGATGCAGTCGTTTTGATGCTTGAGGCAGCTGCCTGTTCGGTGACCTGGCACGCACAACAGCGCTCCGTTAGGAGTTGCTGTCCTCGTGCGGCGCGCAGTCGGGCAAGCAGAACGTCAAAGCCTCTCCCGGCGCGGGAGAGCGTGAATAGAGCGATTGGGCAAGCTGCCCTGCCACTCGCTGCAGAGGTTGCCCATGCCTCGATTTGAGTCGCAAGCCAGTTATGTCTGGGCGTGGTGCGATTGGCTTGAGTTCCATCCAACCCACAAGCCAGTTGGCAGCAACGAGGCCGAAGCCCCGATTAAAGCTGAGTGGGTACCAATCTACAAGAATGGTCAGCCTGGCTTTCGGTCCGGAGTCCTTCTGCTTTGCGCCAGGAGCGGACCCTCTGGTCACTGACCACCTTGCGCCATAGTCTTGGAAACAAAAACCCTTGCGCTGAGCTTCAGCTGAATGCATTTTGATCAAAAATAACCCACAGAGACTCAAGCATGAGCGATCCGAAAGCTGCTCTGAAGCAGAAATTTGCCAAGCAGAACCGATATGCCAATTTCGGTGCAGCACTAGTTTCCGCCAAAATCGCTGGCTTTCGTGGTATAAATGTTGATCTCGAGTTTGAGTACCCAGTTACTGCTCTTTCTGGCTTCAACGGCTCCGGAAAGAGCACAATTGGCCAATTATTACTTTGTGGGTATCGGAAACTTTCCTCTACCGTTACTGCCAAACGGTTTTATGTGGTCAATTTCTTCCCCGTTTCGCTAGTCGATCCAACCCCGTTCACAGCGGATGCATCCATCACGTACCGTTATCAAACAGACAAGCCCGACGTCTTGCAAGAACTCACTGTTTCTCGTGCGGCAAAAGAATGGTCTGGTTATAAACGACAACCCGAGAGAAACGCCGAGTATATTGGTTTTACTGTGTATATTCCAAAAGTAGAACGGAGGGACATCAGCATTTATAGCGCTTCTCAAATGATTTTGTCGGATAAGATAGAGCTTGAAAACGCCGCTAGCCGAGTAAGCACGATACTTGGCTCGCCTTACGATGAGATTTATTTTCAGGGAATCACTGCAAGCAAAAAAGAAGGGGAATTAGGAGTTGCGAGACGCTTAGGCGCTACATATTCTGAGAACAACATGGGTTTTGGAGAAGGGCGTGTAGTTTACACTGTTCGCCTGCTAGAAAATTGTCCAGCTCAGAGCCTGATCGTACTGGAGGAACCGGAAACTTCACTCCATGAGAGCGCTCAGTACGAGTTTGCGAAATATCTGATTGATGTGTGCGATAGGCGAGGACACCAGATTATCTTTTCGACCCACTCTAGCGCCATGATGAGCGCACTTCCTCCGGAGGGTCGCAAGCTGCTGGTTCGTAATAGCGATGGCGTATCGGTATATAATCGCGTTTCATCGTCCCGCATACGTACCGCCCTCTCCGCAGGTAGATCCGGGCATTCAGTTATCTGCGTGGAGGATGTGTTTGCCCAGAGCTTGGTCCGCGAAATACTTCGCCGTCACGACAAATCATTGATGGCATCAACCACAGTTATACCGTTCGGTGATGCAAAAGCGGTAGTCAATGCCAAAAATGTACTGGAACAGTCTGGTATCAGGGCGATTGCACTCCGCGATGCGGACCAGGGAGACGACAAGAAGAAGGGCATTTTTAAGTTGCCGGGCTGCCTTCCTCCTGAGAAGGAGGTTTTCGCAAACGGCAAGGTGAGAAGTAAGCTAAAAGAGATGTATGAGGTCGACTTCGGCCTGATAATTGCAGCAAATCCGATGCTCGATCATCACAAATACTCTGAGGCTTGCTGTGACGCAGCTCAAACATCTCGCGAAGTAATCGAAGCAGATTGTATCAGAGCGTTTTTAGATGACGTCGGACCCACCTGGTATGTACCGCTCTGCGAGGACGTGAGGCGTTGTTTCCATAATTGAAATTTGTCGTTCCCTGCTCGTACCCGCTTTCTTCCTCGTTTGTAAAGCTTGGAAAGCCGCTCTGGCACTGTGCCTTCCAAAGCTTTTTCTAATGTCCGCTCCGGGTCAATTTCTCGCATTCGGGCAGTGGTCGCCTGTGCGCCATGAGCTGACTTTCACATCGCGCCCGCAAGCGGTACTCCGAGCGCAACGATGCTGCTGAGGTCCTATGGCCGCACCACCCACCTGTCGTGACGCGCTGCCTAGAGGAACGACACACCGATCGCGCCAAGGGGACCAAAGTCGGCCTGGATTACGTCTCCCCGTGCGATATCGACGGGCCTCGTGAACGAGCCGCCAAGGACGATCTGCCCCCTCTTCAGGCCGCCACCGACAGCGTGAAGCTTGTTCACCAGCCAGGCGATACCCGCCGCGGGGTGGCCCATGATCGCGGCCGAGACGCCGGATTCCTCGATGATGCCGTTCTTCGACAAGGTCGCCCCGATCCAGCGGATGTCGACGTCCATCGGTCGGATCGGCCGCCCGCCGACCACGATCGCGCCAAAGGCCGCGTTGTCGGCGATCGTATCGGTGATCGCGCGCGGCACTTCCGTGCGGTAGTCGATGATCTCGAGGGCCGGCACAACCATCTCTGTCGCGCGCATCACGTCGTAGATGCGCTTCCCCGGACCCTCCAGGTCTTCCCCCATGATGAAGGCGAGCTCGACCTCCAGGCGGGGCTTGATGAAGAGGTCGGCCCGGATCTGGGCACCGTCATTGAACACGGCGTCGTCGAGGATGCAGCCATAGTCCGGCTCGGTGATCTTCGACGCCATCTGCATGGCCCTGGAGGTCAGGCCAATCTTGTGCCCCACGAGCCTTGCGCCGCGGCCGATCCGCTCTTTTGCCCAGAGTTCCTGGATCTTGTAAGCGTCTTCGAGTTCGACGTCCGGCCAGGTCTTGCTGATCTGCGGGATCGGCTTGCGGTCCGTCTCAGCCTGCAACAGCGCTATCGCGGCATTGCGCCGCTCGTCTTCGTTCAGCACGGACTCTCTCCTGATGGGCGGCGCCGGAGCCTGCCGAGGTCACTTGATCGGTGCGCGCGGCAGCACGGCTTCGCCGGGCTCCATGACGTAGGTGTAGTCCAACGCATACCAAGGCGTGGTGACGGACGGGTCGGTCGGGTGCGCCTCGTCGTGCCGCACGTAGTCCCCCAGCAGCGCCCGCGTCACCCCGAACTGCGGATCGGTGTCGATGTGGGGATCGCGAGGGTCGTAGACCTGCGAGATGAGGACCTTGTAGCCGGGCCTCACGATGAGAGCGTGGAGGTGGGCTGGTCGGTAGGGATGCCGCCCCTGCGCACGAAGGAGCCGGCCGACGACGCCATCCGTGGGGATCGGGTACCCTACCATCTTCACGGTCCTGAACCAGAAGCGTCCGTCCGCGTCGGTGGTGAACTTGCCGCGCAGGTTCATGTCGGCCTGGTCGGGATCCTGGTTCTCGTAGAAGCCCACGGGCGAGGCGTGCCACACGTCGACCTCCGCGCCAGTGACGGGCCGCCCGGAACCGTCCACCACGCGGGCGGTGACGAGGAGGGGATCACCCGGCGTGTCCGAGCGGACAATGGTGCCGCCGTTTTCGACCCGGGGTGAGTTCAGGCGCCAGAACGGCCCGAGCAGGGACTGCGAGGTTTCGGTATTGCCCCCGTCGCCGTTGTTCAGCAGGCACACGAGCGAGGAGACGCCGAGCGATCCCGCCATCAGCACGGCTTCGTTGTGTGTGTCCGTGGTGAGCTGGCCGATCTCGTTGAGCACGGCCGTCGCGCTGCGGAACTCGGCCTCGGTAAGCCTCACCTCCCGGACGAAGGCGTGCAGATGCCGAACGAGGGAGGTCATGATCTCTCTCAGGCGAGGATCTTCAGTGCCCTCCATCACGCGGAGTGCGTCGACGGTCACGTCGGTTTCGCTGGCGAGGATCATGTCGCTCCTTTGTGGTGAGCCCGGTTTCCAAAATAATCGATTATCTGTCAAGGAGGGCGTGCCGCCTTACGAGTCAGTCTTCGTTTGCACAGGACAGCATGTCATTCTGCTGCTAAAAAATGCCAGACTCGTGCTCCTTATAGGCCTTCCCCTTCGAGACTTGATCGATTATCAAGCGAGCATCTGTAGCCTCCGGAAGGGTTTGCATGAGGTCCGAAGCTGCCGAAGGGCGCGCCATCGGCGAGCCTCGACTGGCCTCAGCCGGGCGGACAACGGCACCCAGCGAGGATGCGAGCACGAAGGCTTCGTTGCTCACGGACCGCCTGAGAGAGGCCATTCTGTCGGGAGAGCTCAAGCCTGGCACGAAGATCAATTTGGCTCGTCTCCGCGAGACCCTTGGCGTCAGCCTGAGCCCCTTGCGCGAGGCGCTGGCCCGGCTGATTGCGGTCGGGCTCGTCGCGTTCCACGACAACCGCGGCTACCGGGTCGCGCCTGTCTCACGAGCAGACCTCGCTGAGATCACTCGCCTGCGCGCCGAGTTCGAGTCCCTGGCCCTGGCGGAGGCGATTGCGCACGCGGACGTATCGTGGGAAGGCGACGTGATCCGCGCCCTGCACCGGCTGAACCGGATCGAGCGCAAGGCCGACGAGACTGCGACCCTGCTCGCCTGGGAGGCCGCCCATCGCGATTTCCACCTGACGATGCTGTCCGGTTGCCGCCTGGCACATCTCCTCGATTTCTGCAGCGTGCTGCACAACCTCAACGACCGTTATCGTCGCGTCTTCCTCGCCCAGTCCGGCGGCGACAGGAACGTAGCCCAGGAGCACAGCGAAATCGCGCAAGGCGCCGTCGCCCGCGACGCGGAGTTCGCCTGCGCCCGCCTGCGCGAGCACATCCTTCGGACAGGCAAGAACCTTCAGGACCGGCTCGAAGGGCGACTTCTCCCATGACTGGAGCGACAATCCGTGCGTCTTGACCCCAACCGTCTCCCTGGGCTGGGCGTCGCCCACTTCACGGCCATCGACGACGAACCGCTCGCCTTCGTGACGATGGCCGCTGAGTCCGGCTTTTCGGCCGTTGGCCTGCGGCTGCATCCCGCCTTCCCCGGCGCTCCCTTCTACGAGATCCCGACGGGATCCTCGTTGATGCGCGACATGCGTCGTCGCCTCGCCGATACCGGGCTGCGGGTCTACGACATCGAGTTCGTGACGGTGACCGCCGGGTTCGACCCCGCCTCGATCGCAGCCATGCTCGACAGCGCCGCCGACCTGGGGGCGTCGCGGATCAGCACGTGCGGCGACGGCGCAGACCGCGACGGCCTCGTGCAAGCCTTTGAGGCGCTCTGCGACGCCGCCGCAGAGCGCTCGCTCGCTGTGGACCTCGAAGTAATGCCGTGGCGCAGCGTCGGCAGTCTCGCCGATGCGCTGGATGTTCTCGATCGCGCCGGTCGTCCAAATGCCGGTTTGCTGGTCGACGCCCTTCATCTTTCGCGCTCGGCCGCTTCGCCCGCGGATCTCGCGCGGTGCGACCCGCGCCTGATCCGTAGCGTGCAGCTCTGCGACGCCGTCAAATCTCGACCCGCGACGAAGGAGGACCTGATCAAGGAGGCCCGTGGCGGACGCTTATTGCCTGGAGCGGGAGCGTTACCGTTGCATGAGCTGATCGCGGTGGCGCCCGACGAGGCCGCCCTCTCGGTCGAGGTTCCGAAGGTGAATTCGCCCGCACAAGAACATCTGAACGCAGCTTTCGAGGGCGCTCAACGGGTTCTCAGGGCAAGCGATTCCGCGGAAAATCGCGGCAACCTGGCGTAGCTGGAAGTGCAGCCCGTGCGACGACGGCTCAACCTATAGCCAATCTGGAGAGCCGCCTTGCGGCATAAGCGGAAGCGGAGCATTCGTCCTACGCCGGACATTAGATGTGGAGGGGTGCGCCGGATCCGTCCGCCTAGCAAACGGTCCGGCCGGGTAAGATCATTCTACTCCCGGAGTGTCGGCGTCGCTCTCATTCAACGAGTGGCGCAGGTTTCGCTTGTCCCGTCCCGGATGAGAGTCGCGCTTCGGCCCTTGGTCCAGAATGTGACGGCTCTGTCCACATAGCGCCCGCCATCGGCGGACGGCGCTTGGTGCAAGGTGACGACCTTTCCGGAACCGAGATCCACGCTGCCGCGTGCGAAGCGAAAGTCCCGGTGCGTCGCTGGGCTCCCACATCCCAACTTTCAGTAAGACGCTGCCTGAATAGGATCGCGTCGTGCCCGCGTCCGAAGAAGGGGTGATTTCCTGCCGAAGGTGTGTGAAGCTTGGCTTCGGAGTTCTTTCGGAAATTCCCCCGGTACGTGAATGGGCCTAACTGTTGACGCCCGAGACTTCCATTTCGCAGGCTTTCGGCTGGAGGCGGCTCGCGGTACGCTGACCGGCCCGGACGGGCGGGACCACCGCATCCGGCCGAAGTCATTCGCGCTCCTTGTTCATCTCCTCGAGAACCCGGGCCGGCTGCACGGCCGGGAAGAGCTCCTGGATGCTATATGGCCGGACGTCGTCGTGAGCGACGACAGCCTCACCCAGTGCGTCAGTGAACTTCGCAGATGTTTCGGGCCAACAGCGGATGCTATCCTGAGGACGCTGCCGCGCCGCGGCTATATGCTCGTCGTCGACGTCGAGGTGCGCGCGTGGACCATCCCGTCGGCGGCTCCAGCGCCATCCGTCTCGGCATTCCTCCGGACGACAGAAAAGCGATCGCCCGAGGAAGCGCGGTGCGCCTCCGTTCTTGTCGAGATGCCCGACGGTTCATCTGGCCCCGAAGTTGGCGTGCTGGCGTCTGTTTCGGTCGAGCTAGCGCGATACGAGGACCTGCGGGTCCGGCGGGCAGTAGGCAGCGACCCACTGGACTACCGCATCCGGTGCGTTGAAACATTGGCGGACGGATCTACCCGTCCGCTCGTCGTTCTCGAGGACGCCCTCCACGGCTCCGTGGTCTGGACTGACTATCCCACCAGACCCGGCGATGAGACCGCAGCAGAGGGGAACGCCTTTGAAATTGTTGCCAACAGAATTGCTCGCCAGATCGCGTTCGATAGCCGGCGAAAAGCCCGGGAGAAGCTGACCGACCTGCGCAACGCCCGCGACCTGTGTCTGCTGGCGAGCGATCATCACCAGCGCGCGACCGAGCAGGACACGGTCATGTCGCTCGAACTCCTGCGCGAGGCCATTGCCCTCGACCCTGCCTATCCGCAGGCGCATGCTTGGCTCGCCTACGCCACGCAGCGCGGTTTCACGCAGGGCTGGGGGCCGGTGCGCGGCGTCGCCGCACGGGACGCCGCGATGACAATGGCCCGCGCGGCCGTCGCGCTGGCTCCCTATTCACCCTTGTGCCTGTCACGGCTCGCCTATTGCATGATGCTGCACGGCCTCTGGAGCCAAGCCGAAATCACGGCGCGCATGGCACTGAACGGCCCCTTCCGAGGCGGCATCAACGTTCGCGTTACCTGTTGCGAGGTGCTGGCCCACGCCTCGCCTGGAGACGAATCGGTGGACTTGATGAAGGCGACGATCAGGCTCGATCCCTTCTGCGCGCCGACCGTCTATTCGGTCCTGGGGCGATGCCTTCTGATGGCCGGCCGCCCCGATGAGGCGCTGCCTCACTTGCAGCTCTGCGCCGCTCGCCTCCCGGACTACGCGCCCTGCCACCATTCCCTGGTGATGGCCTTCGTCGAAACCGGTCAACTGCCAGACGCCGTCCGCGCCTGGAGAGACGTGCAGCGCCTGCAGCCCGGATGGGATCCGCATGCGGGAACAGGGCCCTGGTTCTTCCGCCGCCCGGAGGACGAACGGAGAATGTTGAAAGCGGTCAACGCCGTCCGGGCGATGTAGTCGACTGCGCGTGAGTTTTCCGCGGTTCGATCCAATCCCGAGGCGGACCGTAACGGGCACGGCTTCAGGCAGCCAAGCCTCGTGCGGCGCACGTGCCGGCAGACCCCCGGCGGCGTCCGAACGATTTCCGAAGAGGTCTGTCAGGCGCTTTCGGAAACACTTCGCGCGTCATTCAGGACGACGCATCACGGTGAGCTCATAAGGCCGCTCATCCGCGGAGAACACCTGCGGAGCGGCCCCCGCCGCGCCACCGCAGCGCCTTGTGCAAGCCGGTGCTCACCCCCTTGATCCGAGACTGAACATGAAAGCCATCCCCATCCTCGTCGCCAGCTTCGGCCTCGCGGCAGCGCTGTCGGCGCCGGCCAGCGCGGCGCCGATCGCGAGCTTTCCGGGCAACTTCGCCGCCGCAGCGTCAAGCGCCATCGTGACGGTATCCGGCGGCTGCGGCCCCTACTCCTGGCGCGGTCCGTGGGGCCACTGTCGGGACACGCCCTATTCCGGTCCGCTGCCGGGCGGGGGATGGGCCGGCGGACCGCAGCGGCCAGCCGACTACTTCGGCAATGGCTGCCCTCCCGGCTACTGGCACGGCCCCTGGGGTCACTGCCGCGACACGCCGTATCACGGCCGGCTGCCCGACGGGTCCTGGAAGTGATCTGCAACAATCCTCGACCTGATCCACATCGGAGTTCCCCCATGTTCAAGACCACGCTTCCGGCGGCAGCGATCGCGGTGGCCCTGTTCGGCCTTGGCCAGGCCCAGGCGCAAACCGCCCCATCCGCTCCCGCGCAACCCGAGCAGATCCAGATCATCGAGTTGCACACCGCTCAGGACGCCGCGGCCGTGCTCGATGCGCGACTGGCCGCGCTGAAGACCGTGATCGGGATGACCGCCGAGCAGGAGAAGCTCTGGGCGCCGCTTGACGCAGCGGTCCGCCAGGTCGCGCGGAACGCGGCGGACCGGCGCCTCCAGCGCGAAGGAGCCGCCCAGCCACAGGATTTCGTCGACATCCTCGTCCGCAGCGCCGATGCCGAGGCTGCCCGGGTGGCCGACGTCAAGGCGGTGAGCGCCGCTCTCAAACCGCTCGTCGTTTCTCTGTCCGAGGCCCAGCGCAGGCGGATTCCCGCCTTCCTCGGCATGCGCGAAGGCCGCTACGGCCAGCCGCAGCCGCTGGCCGAGCTCTGGCTCTTCGAGGACGAGAACTAGGCCTAAACAAGGCGAGCCGCCCGCCCCCGCACCGACTCCAGCACAAGAGAGTGCCATGTACCTGGCCCTTGTTCTGACGATCATGCTGCTTGCGCCCCTTGCGTCGATAGCCGGGCATGCTGCTTGGACTGACTGGGGCGGCTGGCCCGCTCGTGTCGCGACGTGGTTCGTCTTCTGGGGCGTGGGCGTGAGACTATTGCCCTTGCCGGCCTCCAGCACGTCCGTAACAGCGAGTGAACCACGAACGAGACCATAGCGATGGCCTCCGACCTGGCAGGCGGTGCCATCGTGCTCCTCTCCTTGCTCGCGGGCTCTGCCCGCTGACCGCTTCTTCCACTGCGAACTCAGGAATTTTCGTCGTGACACCTCAATCCCAGGAAGCGCCAGCGAGCGTTCTGATCATCGGCGCCGGCCCCGTCGGCCTGACGCTGGCCATCGAATTGGCCCGCTTCGGCATCCCGGTCCGCATTGTCGAGAAAGCGGCCGAACGCACGGACAAGTCAAAAGCGATCGTCTTGTGGAGCAGGACGCTCGAGTTGCTCGATCGCCAATCGGGAGGCGCTGCGGCCTTCGTCGAAGCAGGCTTCAAGGTCGATGCCGTAGGGTTCACGGCCCACGGAAAGCCCGTCGCACATGCCAGCGTGAGCTCGGCGCAGACCCCGTTTCCCTATGCGCTGATGCTTCCGCAGTCGGACACCGAGCGCCTGCTCGAGGAGCGTCTGGCGACGCTTGGCGTCAAGGTCGATCGGCAGGTCGAGGTGGTTGGGCTTTCGTTTCGCGATGACGGCGTCGACGCAGTCCTGCAGCATGCCGATGGCCGGCAGGAGACGGCGTCAGCCGACTGGCTAGCCGGCTGCGACGGCGCCCACAGCATCGTTCGCCACACGGTTGGAGCCACTTTCGCGGGCAAGACTCTGGAGAGCGACTGGGTGCTGGCCGACACTCACATGACCGGTTACCCCGTGCCGGACACGCAGGTCACCATTTCCTGGCACGAAGACGGCGTCTTCGTCGTCTTCCCCATGTCGCCCGGTCGTTACCGCATCATCGCCGACCTTCCTGCCTCCGGCGCAGAGCGCCCGCCGACCCCTACGTTGGACGACATCCAAGCCCTTATCGATCGGCGCGGACCCGCCGGCATGAGAGCGTTCGATCCGGTGTGGCTTGCGGGCTTCCGCATCAACGGCCGCAAGGTGTCGCGGTATCGCTGGGGGCGGGCGTTTCTC
The DNA here is from genome assembly GCA_046349155.1 of Alsobacter sp. Classification (GTDB taxonomy): domain Bacteria; phylum Pseudomonadota; class Alphaproteobacteria; order Rhizobiales; family Beijerinckiaceae; genus Alsobacter. The sequence goes on from JAXMCW010000001.1 coordinate 955,264, forward strand.
TGCGGGGACGCCGCGCATGTCCACAGCCCCGCCGGCGGCCAAGGCATGAACACCGGCATGCAGGACGCCTTCAATCTCGCCTGGAAGCTCGCGCTGGTGAGCCGCGGAGCAGCTTCCGACGGCCTGCTCGACAGCTTCAGCTCTGAGCGCAGCGCCGTCGGTGACCAGGTCCTGGCGGCCGCGGAGCGGCTTACTGTCATCGGCACGACAAAGAACCCGCTCCTTCGGCTCGTGCGCAACACCGTCGCCCATTTCGCCTTCGGCGTTCCCGGCGTGGAGCACACCTTCGCGGAGACGTTGACGGAGCTCTCCGTCGGCTACCCCGAAAGTCCGTTGAACAGCGGTTCCTCCGCCGGGCTCGACGGCCCGAAGCCGGGCCAAAGAATGCTGGCAGGTCCGTCCTTCGGGACAGGAGAGGCGCCGCGCTTTGCGCTGGTGGCCGCCGCCGCCCCGCCTGCGCTGAGCCTGCTGCAGCGCTACCCTGTGCTCCTCGAGACAAGTCTGCGTGAGCCCCCCGACCCGGCCGGCGCCTGGCTCGTCCGACCCGACGGCTACGTTGCGGCAGTCGCCCCCTCGGACGACCTTGCAGCGATCGAGGCGTGTCTCGCCAAGGTGGCGCGTCCGGCCATGGGCGACAATGCCGCATGACGTCCGCAGCGTTCCCAAGCCGACGGCACCTTGGCGTCTTTCAGAGCGAGGAGACGCCGTGGTCATGATCGCCGAACCCTACATCGACGCCGTAGTGGGCACACTTGCCGCCCGGCGCGACGAGGTGGTGCTGATCAGCCGCGACGCGCCATGGCGCGCGGACGATTTCCTTCACTGCATCCATCGCTACGCCCGCGCCCTCCGTTCGGATGGTCTGGGAGCCGGCACGCTCGTCGCGCTCTGGGCTCCGAACACGGCGCAGGCGCTGGCGATCCGCTACGCAGCCAATCTGATCGGGGCAGCGACGTGTTTTCTGTCAACCCCAGCGACGGCGGAGGCGCGGGCCGAGTTGCTGCAGCAGATGGCGCCTGATCTCGTGGTCATCTTCCCCGAGACGGTTCACCTGCTCCCGAGCAGCCTTACCGCCGCGGTGATGTCGGTCGGCGAGACCGGCCGCGACTTCCCCAGGCTGGACGATCTAGCCGCCGCGGCCTCGCCCCGAGCCGTCGCCTCGACAGCACGGCCCCACGACCTCGCTGTGATTATCTCTTCGGGCGGCAGCACAGGGGTTCCCAAGGGAAGCTGCAGGGACTTCGCAGCCTACGCTTCGCTCGCCCTCTCACACAGCAACCCCGGCCGGCGGCAACTGGTAAACGGCAAACTCGCCTACCTTTCGCAGGTGCTGGTCGACCAGACGCTGACGGGCGGCGGCGTTGTCGTCCTGCGGGACCACTTTGACCCCGCAGACACCCTGTCCCAGATCGAGCGCCACCGCATCACGGATCTCTTCCTGGTCGAGCCCCAACTCTTTGCCCTCATGGACCATTCCGGGCTGGAGGGCGCAAAGCCCGAGAGCCTGCAGCGCCTTTTGCATATCGGCGCCTCGGCTCCGGCGACGCTCCGGCGACGCGCTTTCGAGCGTTTCGGGCCGGTTTTGGTTCACACCTACGGCGCCAGCGAGGCAGGCTTGGTGAGCAGACTGGGGCCGGACGGGTACGCCGCCGACTCCGATGCGCTTTGCAGTGCCGGCCAGGTTCTCCCAGGCGTGGAAGTGAGACTGCGCCGAGCCGATGGCGCCATTGCAGGCGCCGGGGGAACCGGGGCGATCGAGGTCAGATCCAGCGCGACGGCCAGTGGCTACCGTAACGCCCCCGAGCGCACCGCCGCGGCGTTCGCCGACGGCTGGTATCTGTCAGGCGATCTTGGGACCTTTGACGCGGCCGGACGGCTACATGTCTTAGGACGTGCAAAGGACATTGTGCAGGAGGGCGAGAAAGTGATTTCTCCGACCCTGATCGAGGAGTTGCTTTGCCACGAACGCTCGGTTCGCTGTGCTAGTGTCGTTCGCGATGTCTCTGAGCGGCGCTGGGTGGCGTTGGTGCAACCAGCGAAGGGCGTCGTCGACTTTGCCCCTTGCAGAAGCGCCATCGCCAGCACCCTCGGCAACGCCGTTGCGGACGAGACGATGCTCATCGAGAGGGCGGCAGTGCCGCTTACCGAACAGGGCAAGCCCGACCGCGCGGCCATTCTTTGCCTGGCGAGCGGGAGCTGAACCCCGCTTTTGAGGGTATGGGATTGCACACACTCCGTGCCGAACGGGCAATCCCACGCGTTCTACACCGCGCGGACCTCCTGCAGGACGATCGTGAAGATCAGCCAGCCGAGCGCCGCAGGCGTGCTACTGCGCTGGTCTCGGCCAGCAGGTTTGGGCGGCGGCCGTGTTCCAGTGGATCCAGGAGACTCTGCATTGAGACCGGTCCCGGATGCTCCGCCGTCAATAGGTCGGCTGCTCCTGAATATCAGTAATTCGCGTTCTTCGCCTGGCACTAAGCGCGGAAACTGAGCCGACCGCGCCGGGCCAGCAGATAGCCACCTGGTCCCGCAGACCCAGCGCGCGCGGGGTCGGCACCAGTGGCGCAGGGGGGCGCGAGAAGAGGCCCGTTGATCGCGCCCTGGAGGAGCGCGGCCTCGCCCGGGCTGCGGTAGCAATCGTCGGCGGGTCTGCCGAAGCACGTCGAGGATCAAGGCGCCCGGACGGTGGTGAGCTTTTACTCGGGGAAAGCGTTTTCTTCCCGGGATGAGGCTCACGAGGCGGCAGTGGCTGCCGTCCGCTGGCTTGCTGAAGCAAGGTGATGCGATGCCGTCCGACCTCTCCTCGATCTATCGGTCCTATCTCGACTGTCTGAACGCCCAGGACTGGACGAGGCTCGGCGACTTCGTCGACGAGGCCGTCATCCATAATGGCCGCTCGTTCGGGCTAGCGGGCTATCGCGCAATGCTGGAGCGAGACTTCAGGCAGATCCCGGACCTTCGTTTCAACGCCGAGTTCGTCGTCGCTGTAGAGCCTCGTGTCGCGGCCCGGTTATGGTTCGACTGCACGCCTGCCGGGGAGTTCATGGCGCTGCCCGTGAACGGCCGGCGCGTCGGCTTCGCAGAGCACGTCTTCTACGAATTCCGAGATGGGAAGATTGCCGAGGTATGGTCAGTGATCGACAAAACGGCGCTCGAAGCCCAGCTTCGGGGATGACGTGAGATCGTTCGGAAGGCAGGCGGCGCGGGCTATCCTGTGGCCGCGATCTGGGGAGCCGAGCTCGCCGAGGCAGAACGGAAATGGAAGGGAGGCGGTGGGGCAGAGCGGGCCACGGGCACACCGGCTCTTGCCACCATCATCGTCTAACCCGGACGGGGGCTTGCGGCAAGCCGGGGGTCCTGGTGCATGAACGCGTCCCTTCGGAAACCGGGGAGACGCAAATGCCTTCCGACGAGAGCACGATCTACTACCACGGCACCCGCGCCGACCTGCGGCCCGGTGACCTGATCGAGGTCGGGTACGCTTCGAACTTCGTGACCCGCAAGCTGTCTTGGGTCTACTTCGCCGCCACCCTGGAGGCTGCGATCTGGGGAGCCGAGCTCGCCAGGGGCGAAGGGGAGGGCAGGGTCTACATCGTGGAGCCGACCGGCCCCTTCGAGGACGACCCGAACCTCACGGACAAGAAGTTTCCCGGCAACCCGACGCGCTCCTACAGGTCGCGGGATCCGCTGCGCGTCGTCGGCGAGGTCCTCAGTTGGGTAGGCCATCCGCCCGAGCAGGTCGCCGCCATGAAGGAAGGCGTTGCCCGGCTTATGGACGGCGGGGCCGAGATCATCGACTAGGCTTCCGGAACGCCGGTGGAATCCGGGGGTTGGGCGACATGAACTCTCCCCGCTCCTGGATGACCCACGTCGGCACCTGGCTCGCCCGGCCGACGGCGTTCGTGGTGCTCGGCATCTACATCGTCGCGTGGGGCGTATTCTCTCATGAGAGCCTGTTCGAGTGGCACTCGATCGCGACCATCGCGACCTGGGCCATGACGCTGTTCATCCAGCGGGCCGAGCACCGCGACACCCAGGCGATCCACGCCAAGCTCGACGAGATCCTGCGGAGCCGGGGCGAGATGAATTCGGACCTCAGCCACGTGGACGAGGAAGAGCCCGAGGAGATCGAGAAGCTCCGCCACAAGGCAGGTTAGCGAGGATGCCCATGTTCCCCGCCCACATGGCCGCGGCCTTGCTCGCCGGCGCCCTGACCGTCCCGCAGATCACAGGAGCCGCCGCATGACCGCTTCAACGTTCGACGGCACGCGCCGCATCGTCGTCATCATGGCCGGGACCGCCGACGCTCAGCCGGTTCGCGAGCAGCGGGCGGAACTGCTGAAGCACGGAGCCGCCCTGGACGACCGCGACATGGTGGTCTTCGTGGCCCTGCCGGACGGAAAGGTCGAGCCTGTCCACGGGCCGGCTCCCGCATCGACCGAGGTCCGCGATTTCCTGAAACGGAACCCGCCATCCCCGGGCAGGGGCTTCGAGGTGCTTCCGGTCGGCAAGGACGGAGGCGTGAAGCTCCGGTCCGAACGCCCGGTCCGCGCCGAGGACCTGTTCGCCCTGGTCGACACGATGCCGATGCGCCGCCAGGAGATGAAGCGCTAGTCCGGCTTGTTCACTATCTGTTCACGCGGTGGTAGCTTCAACCGATGGCGGCGAATCTCCGCAAGATCATCCACGTCGACATGGACGCGTTCTATGCGTCGGTCGAGCAGCGGGACAATCCCGAGTTGCGCGGGAAGCCCGTCGCCGTGGGCCATGGCGCGCGCCGCGGCGTGGTGGCGGCCGCCTCCTATGAGGCCAGGGGATTCGGGGTGCGCTCGGCCCTCCCATCGGTCACCGCTCTCAGGAAGTGTCCGGAGCTCATCTTCGTGCCGCCCAGGTTCGACGTCTACCGGGCCGTCTCGGCGCAGATCCATGCCGTGTTCCGCGAGTTCACTGACGTAATCGAGCCGCTCGCCCTGGATGAAGCCTATCTCGACGTCACCGAGAACCGGGCCGGAATCGAGACCGCCTGGCTGACGGCCAAAGCGATCCGGGCGCGGATCCTCGAGGAGACCGGACTGACGGCGTCGGCCGGAATCTCCTACAACAAGTTCCTCGCCAAGATTGCCTCGGGCCGGCGCAAGCCGAATGGGCAGTTCGCGATCCAGCCCCATGAAGGCGAGGCTTTCGTCGAGACGCTGCCGGTCTCCAAATTCCACGGCGTCGGGCCCGCAACTGCCGCCAGGATGCACGCGCTCGGGATCACTACCGGCGCCGACCTGAAAGCCTGGTCGCTGGCCGACCTGCAAGCGCGGTTCGGGAAGTCGGGACCGTGGTTCTATGGGATCGCGCGCGGCATCGACCACCGGGCTGTGAACACCAGCAGGGTGCGCAAGTCGTCCGGCTCGGAGACCACGTTCGACGAGGACCTCGTCGATCCGGCGGGGATCGAAGCCGGCGTCCTGGCGATGGCCGAAGATGTGTGGACATGGTGCGAGAAGACGGGGCGGCGGGCGCGGACGGTGACCGTGAAGGTCAAGTGGGCGGACTTCCAGCAGTCGACGCGTAGCAAATCTGTCGCCGGCCTCGTCGCCTCGCGGGCGCGGCTCCATGAGGTCAGCCTGGAGCTCGTCAGATCCGTTTTCCCGCCTCCGAAAGGAATCCGCCTGGTGGGCGTCACCCTCACCAACTTCGCGCCGGTCGAAGCGGAGACGTCGGAGATCGGGCTGCCGCTCGCGTAGCTATCACCTTTGCACGAAAGCCTTATTGCCGCGAAGGCCCGATATGACGGGGTCAGACCCTGCCGGCGAGCGCCCCGCGGCCGGAAAGGATCCTGTCGGCTTCCTGGATCGTCACCACCGTCCGGCCGACTGGCCAAAGGGACAACCCGGCGAGCTTCAGATGCGCCCACGCGAACGGGATGCCGATGATGGTCACGGCGAGTCCGAGCGCGGTGATCAGGTGACCGAGCGCCAGCCACCAGCCGGCAAGCACGAGCCACAAGAGATTGCCCAGCGTTCCGAGGGGCCCCGTACCGACCGCGGGGCGGCCCTCGACCACGTTGCGCGGCAGGACGGTCTGCCCGAACGGCAGGAGGGTATACGAGGCCATCATCAAGGCAACCCGCGCCCACGGGATTCCGACGATCGTAATCGCCATGATCAGGGCGGCGACAAGCCATCCCGCAGACATCCAGATTCCGCCGAAGAGCAGCCAGAGCAGATTCAACAGCACGCTGACGACAGGCATCGGCCCTTACCCTATCACGAGCGCCACGCGGCGCCGCGGTACATGTGGCCACCTGCCGACTCCAGTTCAACATCCGCCCGACGGGATCTGCCCGGACCGGTTGAGACCTACGCGTAGGTCCCGCTTCTGATCAGCGAGAGCGAATGCAAGACCAAAGTCTGGCCTCATCTCCATCCTCAGCTCATCGAGGAAGGGTTCTTAGAGTTCGCGAAGTCCCGCTCGGCTGGCATGCTGTTCAGTGAAGTGGGAGATGGCGGGACCCATGACCTCTCGAAAAAGGTCGGTGTTTGGGTCCGTTCAATAGGCATAGTCGGCGACGATGTTCATCCAAACCACGCTTGGCGTCATCGCTTCAAAACCAAATGTCGGCAAGCCGGCATTCCGCTGAAATACCACCACGCAATCACCGGGCATCGCAACCGTCGCTCGATAAGCCACTCGTTCGGCGAGTTTCCCTTGTCAGCCCTCTATCAGGAGATTTGCAAGCTCCGCGCATTGGCGGAACGTAGGCTGCCGCTCTGAATGTCACGGCGCCCACGGGAGCCTTGATCCAGTAAAGCCGGGGGGCGATGCCGACATGGATCGCGGCGGGCCCACAGCTAGGATGATCGCAAGCTTCTGATTAAGCCGCTCGGACCTCAGCAATCCCCCGCTCATGCGTGGCGGTGGGAGTGATCGACAACGGTCTTTCCAATCTAAACGTCCGCTCGTGGACACGAGGTCAACGGCAGCAACTGGCGCGAGGCGGACCCAAACGCCGAACGCGAAAGTTTGACCCTTTGCTGACCGTTGCAAGGTCTGCTTTGAGCAGATGGAGAATATGCCCCCTCGAAAGCACTGGGCCGAGACCGGATAACCTTCAACCCCAGCGCCCGAATAGCACGCCCTCGCTGACACCGCCGAACCCAAACCCGTTCGACACGGCCGTTCCAAGGACGTCGGCTTCGCTACCGATACGAGGTTAAGCCCCTCGGCAGCAGGGTCAGGCCAGCCGAGGTGGATGGTCGGCGACGCAACTTGCGTCCCCCGGGCCTCTGAAAGGTCAAGAAACGAAAGCCTACCGCAACATGTCCAGTTGCTTTCGGCTTGATGTCGCAAACAAAAAAGCCGTCGGTCATCGACCGACGGCTTCTTACTGGGAGCGTGAACAGTCCAACGATCGGCGACTGAGCAATTGCTCAGGACGGTCAAATGTTGGCGGAGCAGATATTGTGACCTTGTTGCTTCCCTGAGCTTCAGTTCGCGATTTTGGCCAAGGCTTCCTTGTAGCCCTTCTCGATCTCGCTGCGGGCGTCCTCGGCCGAGCCGTTCCGCAGGATCATGCGCTGGGCCGCCTCGCCCAACACCTGATGGAACGTCGTGAGCGCCACGGAGTAGGACACGAACTGTCCACGCTCGCGGATGAACTGCGACCACTGCTTCTGACGCTCGCCATCGGGCGTCTTGAAGTGGGGCGAGGTCTCGTAGACGGAAGCGCGGGCCACCACTTCGCCTGCCTCCGCCGCGATCGCCTGGGCTTCGGGGCTGCCGAGGAAGCGGATGAACTGCCAGGCTGCTTCCTTCTGGGCCGCATTTGCATTCACCGCGGCCGTGTAGCCGTAGGTCACGAGCTTTCCATCTGCCTTGAAGGCAGGCGCAGGGGCCCAGCCGAGATCGTCGCCGGCGCCGCCCGACTGGACGGCCCGGAAGCGGTAGAGGCCGAAGTTCGACATCGCAACGTTGCCGGCCCGCAGGCCGTCATGGACCTCGTTGTAACCGAACTGGATGCTGGCCTTCGACGTGGTCCCGCACTTGCCGTAGAGATCCTTGACCATCTGCAAGGTCTTCAGGAGCTGGTCCCGGTCGATCACCATCTCACGACCGTCCGGGGCGAAGTACTTGCCCGTCGTTTCGGTCGCCATGGACGAGAACATCAGCTCGGCGAAGGCCTGTGCGCCGCCCGGCCCGCCGGACGTGCCGAGCGGCACCGCATAGCCGACGACATTGCCGAGCGTCGCCAACTTGGGGCCGCTTTCGCAGACCTCGTCGTAGGTCCGGGGCGGCTTGATGCCGGCCTTCTCCAGCATGCCCTTGCGATAGAGCAGCACCGGGATCCGGAAATCCTGCTGCATGCCGTAAAGCTTGCCGCCGATCTTGGCGGCGTCGAGCGGCAGCAGCCAATCCTTCATGTCGAACTTGTCGCGCGCGATCAGGTCATCGAGCGCGAGAACCGAGCCTGTCGCGACGAATTCAGGCGCGTTGAAGTTGTTGACACGGAAGGCGTCGGGGGAATTCGACTTCGTCCGCAGGGCCCGCAGGGTCGTCTGCTGATTGGTGTCGATCAGCACCCGCACCTTGATGCCGGGGTTTGCCTTCTCGAAGGCCTCGATGATCCGCGTCTGGGCCTCGGAACGAGGATCGTTCTTGTTCGCCGGATCGAGGAAGGTCGCATAGACCACCTCGGTCTGGGCCCGGGCCATTGTGGCACTCGTCGCCACAACAAACGCTCCGATGAGCCCGGCCATGGTCATGGCAAGAGTTGCTCGCGCGTGCTGAGATTTCATGGTGTTCCCTCCGGTTTTGCTTTGGGATTTAGCTGGTCGTCAGCCTTTGACCGCGCCGGCGGTGAGCCCGGCGACGAACCACTTCTGAACGATCGCGAACAGGATCATGACCGGCAGGGACGCCGTCATTGCGAAGGCCATCATGTAGGACCAGGAGATGCCGACGGTGTCGAAGACCTGGTTCACGAGCGCCACCTGGAGCGTGCGCTTGGTGACGTCCGGGGCGAACACGGCGACGGTGATGTAGTCGTTCCAGATCGTGACCACCCCGATCACCGCAATGGCTGCGATGCCCGGCTTGATCAGCGGCAGGACGAGCAGCCGGAGGATCTGCACGCGCGTCGCTCCGTCGATCGAAGCGGATTCCTCGATCTCGACAGGGACGGCGTCGATGAAGTTCTGGAGAAACCAGACGGTCTGCGGGGCGATCCGGGCGGCCAGCAGGACCACGATCACGAAGCGATTGTTGAGGAGGCCGAGGGCGTCGAGGACGTAGTAGGTCGGCACCAGCACCGCCACGCCAGGCACCATGGAGGTCGCCAGGATCACCAGCATGATCGGCTTCTTGGCCGGGAAGTCGAAGCGGGATGCGGCGTACCCAGCCGGAATGGCGACGATCAGGGCGAGGATCACTGCGCCAACGGCATAGAAGGTCGAGTTCCAGAGCTCACCGAGAAAGCCCTGGTATCTCAAAACGTGATCGTAGTTCTCGAACGTCAGCGGCGAGGGGATGAATGTCGGCGGAAGCCTGACGGCCATCACCTCGGTCTTCAGCGACGTGGCGACGCCCCAAGCGATCGGGCCGAGAACGACCACGGCGATCACGAGCGCGATCAGACGCATGCCGACAAAGGTCGCGGGCTTGGAAATGGCGGTGTCGCTCATGACCTTGGCCTATCCCGTCACGCGGCCCGTCAGCCGCGTATAGAAGGCGCCCAGCGCGATGTTGATCACGAGCACCGTGATCGACAACACGGCGGCGGGTCCGATGTCGACGCTCTGCAGAGTGCCGCGAAAGACTTCGAGGCTCAGGGTGGTCGTTGCCCCGAGCGGGCCGCCACCGGTCAGGACGATGAGCAGGGTGACCAGCGTCAGGTAGATGATCGAAAGGTTCAGCCCTGTGCTTCCGAGCGTCGGGATGAGGTGCGGCAGCGTGACGTAGCGGAACTTCTGCCGCGCGCCTCCGCCGTCGATGTCGATGGCCTCGTAGAGCTCGGCGGGGATCGACTGGATAGCGGCGCTGACCATCACCATGACGTAGGGGAACGACCACCACGCGGTGACGAGGATCGTGAGCGGCAACGCGACGTCGGGATCGCCCAGCATGAGGCCCGGCGAGAGGCCGGCCTGTCCCATGAAGTAGGCGATGGGTCCGAAGGAGGGGTTGAGCATCCACAGCCAGATGCTGCCCACGACCGCCATGGAGAGCGTCCATGGGAACAAGGTCAGCACACGCAGCGCCGCTCCTGTTCGTCCGCTTGCGTTGAACACCAACGCGGCTGCCAGACCGAAGATCAGCGAGAGGACGAGCGAGCCCGCAAGGTAGGCGAGCGATACACGCGCCATCTCCCAGAACGAGCCGGAGCCGAGGATCGTGGCGTAGTTGCGTAGCCCTACGAAGCCCTGGAGCTGGAAGTAGCTGGTCTTTTGGAAGCTCATCCAGACGACAAAGCCGGTCGGGTAGAGGGTGACGAGCGCGAGCAGCGCGAGAACGGGAATGAACCAGAGGACGGGCATCGGCCGGCGTGAGCGAACCGCCGGCGCCGTCGCTGCTGCCGTCGATGGAGCTGTCGCAGCCATGCCCACCCCGCGTTCCCTCGCCATCCCACACGCCGGACCGTTCAGGTCGAACCGGCCTGTTAGTGGAACGTTATTCCATTAGCGAGGGTTGGGTCAACTGCCTTTGGCTTTGGCGACCTTGTGGTTCAGGCTCGCCATGCGGTACGGCCACAACTCGGACAGCTTCCGGCCCGCCTCGCAGAGCCTGTTTGCGAGGTCGTCTAAGGCAGGCGCTTCGAACCGGTGGATTGGTCCGGCAACGCTGACTGTTCCGACGCAGACGCCGTTCTGGACGATGGGCGCCGCGATCGCGCCCACGCCGGGTTCGGCCTCTTCCTGGGAAATGGCCCAGCCGCGTTCTGCGCTCTCGTCCAGGGCCATCGAAAACGTCTCGCGCGTTTTGATCGCCCGGGACGTCCCGATTCCGGGCCGCCCCAATCCACTCGCCAGCGCCAGCTGGAGAGCCTGGTCACGCGGAAGGGTTGCAAGCCACGCTTTCCCATTGGCCGTCACGTGCAAGGGCACGCGTGCGACAAGTTCCGGCTGATAAATCAAACCGTTACGGGCACCTTGGGCCTGTCCGATCCAGGTGAGTCCGTCCGGTCCGACGATGGCCAAGCGGCCCAGGCTCTCCGTTGAGGCCGCGAGTTCGTCCAGGATCGGTTGGCAAATGTCCGGGATCCGGGTTCCGGCGAGCAGTCGCTGCCCCACAATCGCCAAGCGGAGGGACAGCCGGTAGAAGCCGGTCGCCGGATCCTGCTCAGCCCAGCCGAGCTCGCAGAACGTCGCGAGCAGGCGGTGCGCCGCACTCTTCGGCATGTCCAACTGGCGCGCAATTTCCCCCAGAGGAAGGTTCTCCGCGCGCTCGCTCAGGAGGACGATCAGGTCGAAGCAGCGCTCGACAAGAGATTTGACAAGCCGCATCGGTGCGCTCTAGCCTCGTAAATGGAACAGCATTTCATTAGCAGGCCGGTCGCCCCAACGCAATGAAGGGACTGGCCGGGGGAGGAGAACCCTCGTGTCATCATCGTTCGCCCCCAATCTCCTGCGGGACCGTGTGGCTCTCGTCACGGGAGCGGGACAGGGGCTGGGGAAAGCCATTGCGGCCGCGATCGCCGCAGCCGGCGCCAAGACGATCGTCAACGACGTCGCGCTCGGTCTGGCAGAAGCCTGCGCCGCGGGCCTGCGCAGCGCCGGCGGCGATGCCGAGGCATCGATCTTCGACGTTTCCGACTCGGGCACCGTCCATGCTGCCGTCGCGGGCATCATTGAACGCCACGGCCGTCTCGACATCGTCGTCAACAACGCCGGAATCGGTGACTTCGTCGAATTCAACCTGATCACGCCCGAGAAATGGCGGCGCATGCTGGACGTCCACCTCACGGGTGCTTTCAACTGCTCCCATGCCGTGTTCCCTCACATGAAGGAACGGCGTTCTGGAAGCATCCTGAACATCTCGTCCGTGGCAGGCAAGCGCGGCGACTTCATCGGCAACGCGCACTACACCGCCGCCAAGGCCGGCATCGTCGGCCTGACCAAGTCGCTGGCGATGCACGCCGCACCCTACGGCGTGCGGGTGAATGCTCTGGCCCCAGGCCTCGTCGCCACGGAGCTCACGGAAGGCATGAGCGAAGCCATGCGCGCGACGACCCTGGCTCGCATTCCTGCCGGCCGTCTCGGCAATCCCGACGAAATCGCCTCCGTCGCGCTGTTCCTGGTCTCCGACGCCGCGAGCTACATCGTGGGCGAAACAGTGAGCGTGAACGGCGGATCCTACATGGACTGAGCCGACGCAATCCGACCCTCACGGAGCACCCGCGATGCGCCTGGCGCTATTCGATGTCAGCCACTGGCACTTTCCCCTCTACGACGCCGCCCTGCGCCAGCCAGGCATCCAGATCGTGGGCTGCTGCGATGCAGAGGGCATTGCAGGGGAGGCGGTCGCAAGGCGCTATGGCTGCCCCCTCCTGTCCCGGGACGCGCTGCTCGCCCTCGACTTCGACTTCGGGCTCGTCTTCAGCCGCCACGCCGACATGCCGGCCGTGGCATCGCAACTGATCGCGAGAGGCCGCTCATTCCTCATCGAGAAGCCGTGTGGCGTGACGAGTGCCGCCGTGCGGAAACTCGAGCGGGATGCCTCCGCCGCCGGCGTCCATGTGGCCGTGCCGTTCATTCTGCGGGCGAGCGATCTCCTGAAGCGGCTGACCGATGCAGGACGTCTCGCTTCCGCCGGCTATCGCCACCTGGCCTTCCGGTTCATTCCCGGGCCTCTCTCGCGCTACGAGGCGAGCGCGCCCTGGATGCTGAACGGGGCGATCTCGGGCGGCGGATCGGCCATCAATGTCGGCGTGCACTTCTACGACCTCGTCCAGGTCCTCGCGGGTGAGCCGATCGCCGCCGTCAGCGGTCGCACGCAACGCTTCCGCTCGGACACGGACGTCGAGGAGTTGGCGGTGTTCACGCTGACGACGGCGTCCGGCCACCTCGCGACTGTCTCCACCGGTTATCTCTATCCGAGCTCCGTCGGGGACCAGCGCGAGTTCAGCTTCTCGGTCGCGCATGACGAGGCGTATTTCCAGGGATTTGCCGACCATCTGACCATGAAGCGTCGGGGCGCCACTGAGCCGCGGTCGGAGAAGTTCGACTACGAGACGGATCGCTACTACCCGATCTTCCTGTCGGACACGCTGCAGCGCGTCGCCAGTGGCCGGCCGCCATCGGCGGGCCTGCGCGAAGCGGCTCGAGCCCTCGCCGTCGTGGAGGCCGGCTACCGGTCGGCCGCACGGGGCGGCGAAACGGTGGCCGTAGAGGACGTTGCGCCATGACCCGGCTGGTCGAGGAGGCAGGTGACATCCTGCTGGCGGCGAGATCCGGCCCTGCAGGACCGTTGCCCGATCTTGGCGTCGAGGACGCCTACGACGTGCAGGCCGCGGTCCTGGCAAAGCGCGGCGCAACCGTCGCGGGATGGAAGGTCGCCATCGTCGGAGGGCGAGCAGCTGCGGCGCCGATCGCCGACATCGACGTGTTTTCGTCGGATGACGTGCTGGGCCATGCAGCCGGGACGCGGATCGAAAGTGAGATCGGCTTCGTCCTGGGTCGTGATCTGCCGCCTCGCTCGAAGCCCTACAATCGCGCCGACATTCTCGACGCGATCGCTTCCGTGCACGTCGCCTTCGAGATCGTCTGCGGTCGGCTCGGCGAGCCGCCCTTGGTCCCCTTCACGGCCTTCCTCGCCGACGGGCTCGGCAATGCAGGCGTCGTGGTCGGAGCGCCCTTCGCCGAGAGCTCGGCGCTTCCACCCCGGGCCGTGCTGTCGGCCGACGGAGCGGAGATCGCGTCGGGCGAGCACCCCCACGGCGATCCGCTCGCGGGATTTCTGGCCTGGGCCAACGACCAGCAGGACCGATGCGGCGGGCTGAAGGCCGGGCAGCGGATCATCACGGGTTCCTTCACAGGCGCCCCACTCGCGGACGCCGGGAAGCGCTACGTGGCGACCTTCGGCAACCCGGCCGCCACCGTGGCGATCCGGTTCCGGCAATCCTGAACAGGCGGCCTCTGGCCGAAAGCGTGGAGAGAAGACATGGCCCTTGCGGGATCAGGCGTGGTCGCCATCTGGAACGACATCACCGACGAGGGGCGGGACAACTTCTACGAGTGGCACAACCGGGAGCACATTCCCGAGCGTGTCGGCGTCCGCGGCTTCCTGCGCGGGCGACGCTACAAGGCCGAGGCAGGTGACGGGCAACCGGCCTACTTCACGCTCTATGAGGTCGCCGGCACCGAGGTTCTGAGCGGCCCCGACTACCTCACCCGGCTGAACGCGCCGACGCCGTGGACGACCGATTCCGTCCGACACTTCCGCAACACGGCTCGATCCTTGTGCGCCACCGAATGGTCGCGCGGTGCAGGATCGGGAGGGTACATCGCGACCCTGCGGTTCGACTGCGAGCCGGACCACGACGATTCCCTGATGCGGCGTCTGGTTCAGGTCCTTGAGGGCCTCCTGGACCAGGCCGGCATCGTTGCGGCGCACATCTGTCGCGCCGACCTGGCGGCCAGCCGCGCGAAGACGGCTGAACAGAAGGGGCGGCCGGAGAACGCGGTGCCGCGCTGGGTCGTCATGGTCGAGACGTCGACGGAGGCGGCCGCGCGTGCCTGTCTTGGCGGGCCGCTCGGATCGGCCCTGCTGGAGGGCGTGCAGCCGGACAATCCCGAGCGCGGTCTCTACCGGCTCCAGTTCGACCTCCTCGGCGCAACGCCGTCCGCCTGACAATCCGGAAGCGAAGAACGATGAAGCTCCTGCGCTATGGTGACCCCGGCCGCGAAAGGCCGGCCTTGCTGGCGTCCGACGGATCGATCCGTGACCTTTCCGGCATCGTGCCCGACATCGCGGGCGACACCTTGTCCCCCGCGTCCATCGCGAAGCTTTCCGCTCTCGACCCTTGCACCTTGCCGGTCGTTCCTGCGGGTGTCCGTCTCGGCCCTTGCGTCGGCCAGGTCCGGAACTTCATTGCCGTCGGCCTGAACTACGTCGATCACGCCCTCGAGACGAACACGCCCGTTCCCTCTGAACCGGTCCTGTTCAGCAAGGCCACCACGTCGTTGTCCGGGCCCGACGATCCCATCCGGCTTCTGCCGGGCTCGGAGAAGACCGACTGGGAGGTCGAGATCGCCTTCGTGATGGGGCGCGAAGCGTTCCTGGTCAGCCCCGACGACGCGCTCTCCCATGTCGCGGGCTACGCCGTGTGTCACGACGTGTCGGAGCGAGCGCTGCAGATCGAGCGGGGCGGCCAGTGGATCAAGGGCAAGAGCGCTCCGGGGTTCGGGCCTCTCGGACCCTGGCTCGTGACGGCCGACGAGATCGCCGACGTCCAGGACCTCGACCTCTGGCTGGACGTGAACGGCGAGCGTCGCCAGACCGGCACGACGCGGAAGATGATATTCCCGATCGCCTATCTCGTCTCCTACATCACCCAGTTCATGAAGCTGATGCCGGGCGACGTCGTCACCACCGGCACCCCTCCGGGCGTCGGGCTGGGCATGAAGCCGCCGCAGTTCCTGAAGCCGGGCGATGTGGTGACCCTCGGCGTGGCGGGTCTTGGAACACAGCGGCAGACGATCGTCGGGCCGGATGCAAGTGGCCCCAACCTCGAAGGCGGGAGCGAACAATGAGAGTGCTCGTGAGCGGCGGAAGCCGCGGGATTGGAGCGGCAGTCTGCGTGCGTGTGGCGGAAGCAGCGCTTGCGCGAGGCGAGAAGCCAAGGATCGCGGTCTGCGGCCGGGAACCGTCCGAGCCGCAGGACCAGGTGGCCCGCTCCGTTCGCGACCTAGGAGGCGAGGCGATTGCTTTGTCCGGGGACCTCGGCGAACCGGACGTGGCCGCGCGGCTTGTCGATGAAGCCGTCGGGGCATTCGGGGGGCTGGATGCGTTGGTGTCCAATGCGGGTGCGGCGAGCCCGGCCAAGATCTGCGATCTGTCACTCGCCGACTGGGACCGGTTGTTCGCCATCAACCTGCGCAGCGCCTTCCTGCTCGCGAAAAGCTGCTACCCCCATCTGAAGGCCAGCCGTGGAGCCGCGTGCTTCACCTCGTCGATGTCCGGGCAGCTTCCGCATGCCGGCTCGGGCGCATACAGCCCGACCAAGGCCGCGCTGACGATGCTGGCGCAGACACTGGCGCTCGAGTGGGCAGACGACGGCATCCGCGTCAACGTGGTGTCTCCGGGCATGACCCGCACCCCGATGACCGAGAAGATGTATGTCGACCCGGCCATCAAGCAGGCGCGGGAGGCCCTGATCCCGCTCCACCGGATCGGCGAGCCCAGAGACGTCGCCAACGTGATCGAGTTCATGATCAGCCCCTTGTCAGGCTTCGTGACCGGCCAGGACCTCTGCGTCGACGGTGGGTTCACGAAGACGATCCTGAGCCACATCCCCGGGCGCCCCAGTTCGCGAACCTGAGAGGGTTCTCTCGGCTGCCCTGTCAATCGGGTGTCCTGTCAGTGTCGCCGCCGGGTCACCGGAAGGTTGGAAAGTTCTCGACCCATGATCATCAACACGTTCTCGTATCTCTGGTCGGCGCACGCCGTCGACGTGATGTGCGACCTCAGTAGCCACGGGTACAGCGTGTTCGAGGTTCCCATCAGTTCACCGCACTGCTGGCCGGACGAGATGACGCCTCAGATGCGCACCGCAGCCCGGAAGCGTCTGCAGGACTGTGGTGCGGTGGTGAGGTCGCTCAATGCGGGCGGCTATGACATCAACCTGGCCAGCCCCGGCGCCAACATGAGGCGGAAGAGCACGGATCACATCAAGGACGTCATGGACCTCGCCTTCGAGTGGGGCGCGACCGATGTCGTGATCTCGCCTGGAACGCGGCGGCCGATGATCTCGCCCTCGCTGCCCCTGACACTCGGCTGGCTGTCGGAAAGTCTCGAACGCCTCCTGCCGCGCGCCAGGCAGGCCGGCGTCAGGCTCCTGCTCGAGAACACGCCCTACTGCTTCAGACCCACCCTCGAGGAGATGGCCGGTGTCGTGAACGACGTCGGCGACGAGAACCTGGGCATCGTCTACGACGTCGCCAACGCCGCCTATATCGGGGAGGATCCCGTCGCCGGTCTGTTGGCCCACCACGCCGCAATCGGCCTTGTCCACGTTTCCGATACGGGCCTGGAAGAATGGGGGCATGACCCTATTGGTACGGGCGTGATCGATTTCGAGGCGCTCGGCAGGGCCGTCGAAGCGACAGGCAAGGGCAAGGACGTCGTTCTGGAGGTAATCCGTGAGAGCAATCCATTGGGTGAAATCAATATGGGCATCAACGATCTTAAGGAGCGGGGCTGGGCCTTGCCGTCCTGACGCTGCCTAGTTCCGCTTTTGTATTGCAATAGCACTACCGCTGTTGGCGCACAGCCGACCGGTGCTCGAATGCGAGTAATTGACCCAAAGGCGGACGATCAAATGATCCGCTTTGGCAACATCTAGATTGGCCCCTCCAAGTCCTCTTTGGGCGGCGGAGCGAAGAGTGGGTCTTGTGCGAAGGCCTCGGGCTCGGGGCAGCGGAAGCCAAACGTCCGCGCAAAGGGGTAAGAGGCCCCCGAGTTCTGGTAACGACGCCATGCTTGCTTGAAGTACTTCTCGCCGTTCGGCGTCTTTCTCATCCACTCGCCGGCGCGGCAGAGGATCGCTGCCGCCGACTGCGAGCCGGGCGGAAGCTGGTCGACGGCCCTCATCATGTGATCGTAGGCGATGAACCGGTAGTGGTAGCGCCGCTCGGGACGCGGGGCGGAGCGCTTCGCCAGCGCCCGCTCCACGCCGGAAACGTAAGGGCCAGGACGACCATTCGGCGCTTCATCTTCGACGAAGTTTCCATCGTAGAAGAAGAAGTCGGGTGCGTCCTCGGTGCCCATCATTTCCATGCCGGAGCGGCGGGCGAGCATGCCGGCCGCGTACCATGCTTCTGCCCTTTCCATGCGGCTGGTCGCCTTGGCGGCCTTTCGAATTGCTCGGTCGTAGGCGGCCGCCCGGTCTCGCACCTCCAGGCGATCGAAATAGGGGATGGCTTCCTGGATCCGACCGGCGCGGACGAGCCGGCGAGCGAGGAGGTTGCGGAGCGCCGTCGCCGGCGGCTTCAACGGTTGCCACTCTTGGCGGTTGTTGTCGTCGCGGGCGCCCCGCCTTGTCCCCTCAGGAAGGGCAGGCACCTTGTGGTCGACATAGCGCTTCAACTCGTCGAGACCAAGCAGGCGGTCTGCGACATAGGCGGCATCGACCCAGAACTCCATCGGGTGCCGGTTCAGCATGTCAAACGCCTCGGCGATCTGGCCCTTTGACAAGGCCGCCTTCGCGAACTCTCCGGAAAGGCGCGCCTGCATCCAGGGTTCGACATCGTCGGGGGCGGAACGCAGCAGGCGGGTAGCAGCGGCATAGTGCTTCAGGGCGGAGGTCATCGCGCCGTTCTGAATGGCGATCTTGGCGAGCACCCACTCGCCGAGCGGTGTAGCGGCCTGCGACGCCACGCGCTCGGCGACGTCATACCGGCCGGCCCGATAGGCGGCGGCCGCCAGGCGGCCCGATCCGGCAATCTCGCTGACGCCGGCCTTGGCGGCAGCCTCGACAACCCTGACCAGGGTCGGATTGGGATCGCCGCCCGCCCTGCGAAGCCCGGCATCATGGCCCGGTTCAACATCGTCCAGCGTGCGCGTCAGCGCGTAGGATACGACGACGCGCTGCACGACCGGATCGGCAATGATCCGCTCGAGCATCCCGGGCTGGTCGAGGATCCAGTTCTGCACGACGATGCGCAGCGAGAGAGGAGCGCCTCTGGACCCCGTGCTCGCCTGCTCGGCATAGAGCCGAACGGCGGCCGCGACATCGGGCGCACCGTCCGCAGCGGAGGCCCGGGCGCGCTCGAGGTGAATTCTCGCGCTCTCGCCCAGGCTTGCGGATGCAAGTCCTTCGGGATCCGGGATCCCGGCCACCGCCATCTCCCGGACCCGGGCGAATGCGGCCTCGGCCGCGTCGAAGTCGTGTTGCGAGAACCGGGCGCGCCCCAGTGAATAGGCTGCGTCGAGGCCGCGTGTCCGCCTGTCGTCAGCCGGGAGAGCGAGCACCATCTCAAACTTCCGCGCGGCTGTGTCCCAGTGCTTCCTCCTGAAGGCGCTTGCGCCTGCGGCATAGAGATTGATCTCGTCCTGTGGCCCTGCGGACCCGGCGTCGCTTTCGTCTGAGGGGCTGGCCACCGCGGGACCATCGTCAGGGCCGTTCTGATCCGGCAGAATCCAATCCTGTCCAGGCCGCTGCGTCCGCAGATAGTCCCCCACCCCTTCCATGTTGAAGGTCTGGGGAGGATCCACGGCGGGCGGTATGCCGCCGGGCCGCGGAACGAAATGGGCCGCATCAAAGGCGAAGAGGTTCGCCGGCGTACCCTTCAGCGTCACGTCCCTATCCGCCAGCAGGCGCCAGGGAAACTCCGCGCCGCAGGCAAGGGCGCCGGCGGCGAGCGGGAGCGCAGCCCACGCCGCAAGGAGCCATCTACTCCTCCACATTCAGATCATCTCCGTTCACCGCGCACCGCGTCCAGCCGACAATCCGGCGCTCGAAGGCGCGTAGAAGTGACGCCTGTGAGCGGACGAGCACGGGTCCGTCGGGCGCCTCTTCCAGCTCAAAGCCGTTGGCGCCGTCGGCCGGGCACTCGCCGTGGAAGGCGATCCTGCGGGGAGCAAGAGCATCCACCGGGCGGTCGTTGATGACGACGAGCACGCGCATGCCGCTGGCACGCGTCTCGACCTCTACCCGGCCTCTGTAGGGCTCCGGCGCGCCGGCCATCACGGAGCGCCACGTTGCGACGCTCCACGCCCGACGGTCTCCGGCAACGGGGAGCCGGAACCAGACGACCCCGGCAAGCCCGTCCGCGGCCCTCTCGCGCAGCGCCAGGGCGAACCGCGCGATCGCACGGGGGTCGGCGACGACCTCAAAGGCATCCCCACCACCCGAGAGGTCGTCCCTCTCGCCTTCCACCGCGGCGACGTCGTCGCCGCGCATGGTGACCCGTGCTCCGTAGGTGGGCAGCGCCACGCGAAGAGGCCTCGGGGACAGCGCGGCGAAGGCGCTGACCCACGCGGCGGCGGAAACCGGATCGAATAGGCCCAGGCGGGGATCGCGAACGGCATGAACCTGCAGGACAACCTCGTCCACCCTGCCGAGGAGGCCGGGAAGCGACGCCGAGTTCATCCAGGTCGGAAGCGCCGTGATAGAGAGCCGGGCGCCTTGCGGGATCGCGGTCCGGACGTCGGCCAGAAGCCCGGCGTAGGCGTCGAGCCGCGAGGTCGCGCAATCGAAGTCGATCTCGACCGAAATGCTAAGTCCATTGCCGGCCCAGCGCGCGACCAAGTCCCTCACCGACCGGACAATTCGGGTCCGGTCCAGACGCTCGGCCCGTCCATCGACACGGATCACGGCTGTCACCGGCAGGCGGGTTTCCAGGAGAGCGCCGAAGTCGGGTTCGACGAGAACCAGCCGTCCGTCCGCACCGACCTCCATGCCCAGGACGCGCAAGCCATGGATGTCGCGGGCAGATGCGATCACCGCGCGCGAGACGTTGGGCGTCCAGGATCTTTGCCAGACATAGGCCTCGTTCCACCCGGACGTGGTCACCTCGGGGGCTGGTCGGCGTGCCTGCAACAGGACGGCTGCCGTGCCTCCAGCGAGGCAAACGATCAGCATGAGAACGCGGCGCCACATGCGTGCTCCCCCGGCGCAGCACCAGATTGCGCTATATCAGCCTCCGCTCAGTGGAGGCTGCCGGGGGACCTGCCAACGCTCATTCCGCGTTTGCGGGCTGCTACGATCTCACGAAGCTCGACCAGTTGCGAGCGGTGTTGTGGAATGTTTGGGTCTAGGTGATGCAACAGGCGGATGCCTCACCTCGAAACGCTTGTCCTAAGTCGCTCCAGAGAGGGACTGGCCTGGCCATGAAGGTCCGCTAATGCGTGCGTGTCGAGAGTCGGCTCATGGCGCGACGCGGACCCAATACGCGCGACTGAGGACCGCCGGCGAGCAAATATGCCGGCCGGCGGTTCAATTCAGATCTCTTCCTGCTCGGAGAGATGGAGCGCGTCATCCACCTCAATGCCGAGATAGCGAACCGTGCTCTCCAGCTTGGTGTGACCTAGCAGAAGCTGACACGCACGCAGGTTACCCGTCCGCTTGTAGACAAGGGACACCTTCGTTCGCCTCAGGCTGTGGGTACCATAGCTGGCGGGGTCGAGCCCGATCAGAGCCATCCAGCGATCGACGAGGCGCCCGTACTGCCGCGTGGTGATATGGCCTCCGGCTCTGCTTCGGCTAGGCCACAACCAGTCACTTGCTCCGGTGAGACGAACACCGAGCCACGCGGCAACGGCGGACCGCGTTGTCGCGGTCAGCTCGAAGGGCACGGGCCGCCCGGTCTTCTGCTGGATGACCGTCGAACGTGTCCTGACCGTTCCACCAACGGCGACGTCCCCCAGGCGAAGGCGAACGAGATCGCAGCCGCGGAGCTTGCTGTCGATGGCCACGTTGAACATGGCCAGGTCGCGAACGCGTTTCTCCATCTGAAGTCGGGTCCGCAGCGCCCAGATGTGTTGGGGCTTCAGGGGCGGCTTGGCGCCAACGATACGACCCGCATTCCAGGGCTTGCCGCTCGCGCGGGCATCTAGTTGGACAGACATGGCGTACTCCTACTTGGAACGCCGCATCTGTCTTTAGGGTGGTGCAAGGCCGCACTCGACGGCGACAGCTATTCGGGTCCGCCTGGCGCCAGATCCAGACCTTGGGCATCCGCCCAAAGGCAGACCTTGGGCCCTGGCGAACGATAATCCGGCTGCGGGCACCTGATATAGGCTAAGGGCTTTTCGCCCTCTGCCTAATCGACGCAGTACCAAACGTCGGCGACGGATAGAGCGCTCCATCTCGCCATTCCCGACAAGGACCGGCGGCGGGACGTCTGTCCCTCGCGTTTGCCCCTTCCATGCGGGGAAGTGCCGACTACTGCCTCGTCGTCGCTCGGCGACCCCGGCTGACCAAGCTGCGCGAGATCGTCCGGACATGGCTCTTTGGTCACCGCAAGCAAGCGGTGAAGCCTTCCCGAAATCCGCTTTGCGCGCATTGCCCGTACGACCGCGGATGCTCGCTAGCCCTGCATACGCCTGTCGTCGGAACCTTTTATAGGTGTATGTTGCCGGGCGCATCTACCGTCAGCCACTCACCGGAGCACCGGGACGCTGAGAAATGACGCCGCGAACCAAATACGCCAGAAGTGGAGATGTTGCCATCGCGTATCAGACGTGGGGTAACGGGCCTATAGAGCTCGTCTGGGCGCCTGGAACGATGTCTCACTTGGACTTGGATTGGGGGATACCCTTAAGAGCATTGTTTTTTGAAAGACTAGGCAGTTTCTGTCGTGTCACAAAGTTTGACAAGCGTGGAACTGGCCTATCTGACCGACCCACCCGAGCAGCAACACTCGAAGAGAGGACTGACGACATTCGAGCCGTGATGGATGCCGCGGGTATCGACCGAGCGAGCATCTTCGGTCAGTCGGAGGGAGGGTCCTTGGCTCTGATGTTTGCAGCAATGTACCCGAGCCGCGTCAGATCGGTGATGCTTTGGGGGACGCAAGCCCGGTGGAGCAAAAGCGTGGATCATCCGTGGGGCATGACGGACGCAGAGTTTGAGGTGATGTTCCAGTCGATCCGGGATGGTTGGCCATCAGACTTCTACATCAGAGGTCCCGGAGCGGGTATTGGTTACGACGTGGATCAATCGCTGGTCGATGGCGTAGCCCGCTACATGCAAGCTGCGGCGAGCCCTAGTGCAGTGGAAGCCTTTGAACGAATGAACAAGGAGATTGATGTCCGCGGCATCCTCCCGGCCATCGAGACGCCCACGTTAGTAATGATCCGCGATGGCGATCCTGTGGCTAATGTGGAGGCAGCCCGAGACATGGCGGCTCGCTTGCCCAATGCTTTGTTCAAGAACTTCCCAGGGGTCTCACACAACATCATGCGAGGGGACATGGACGTGGTGTTGGCTGAGATGCAACGATTTCTGACAGGGGAAGTGTTCGACCATACATCCGAGCGAAAACTAGCTGTAATCCTGTTCATCGATGTTGCTTCATCCACAGACCGCTTGGTCAAGGATGGAGACCGCGCGTGGAGCCACTTGCTGAACGCCTACTACAATGTTGTTCGTAAAGAACTCACGCGATACCGTGGGAAGGAGTACAACGTAGCAGGAGACGGATTTCTTGCCCTGTTTGACGGTCCGGCGAGGGCTGTGCGGTGTGCGCTTGCGATCGTGTCTGGTGTGAAGCAATTGGGCATTGATGTACGTGCCGGAATTAACGTCGGTGAATGTGAGCTAATCAAAGATGACGTAACTGGAATCGCGGTCCATTCCGCTGCCCGGGTCATGAGCAGCGCAACGCCTGGGCAGGTCCTAGTCACACAGACGGTCAAGGATCTTGTGTCGGGGTCCGGTCTTCGATTCACCGACCAAGGGGAACACATCTTGAGGGGTGTCCCGGGCAAGCACCAGTTGTATTCGGCGAGTGAGGAGACATGAAAGAGGCTGCAAGGTGGAAACGCCGGTAATTGGTGCGCCCTTGCCTCCATCGCCGATCAAGACGAACCCTGACCCTCGCCTTTCCTTGACGACCCACCGCTGACGGATGAAGTCGGTTGGCTGGCGCCGCTCTTTGGCAGCCCCGATGCGGACACGTTGACCGTCCGCCTTGGGTCAACTGCGGCCCAAGCGGTTTGAAAATTGGGAGCGACGGTCCGAGCGGAGCTCTGGAAAGTGAAGTCTTGGCACTCGCGCTCGCAGCAGGTGCAAACAACGCTGGTTGCGCGTCCCCGCACTGAACCTGTCCCTGACAGGGCTCTGGCGCATCGGATAGAGGGGTTGCCTCTCACGGTCTGGTTGCGACGCCGACCCCTTAGTCGCATGATCGTCGGAACTGGTATGGGCGCCCTTGCGTAGGGGCGCGGTGGGGGTCGCTGCCGTGGCAATCCATCTCGCCTGCGACGTCGGAGGAACCTTCACCGATCTCGTCCTGCAGCACGCAGGAGGACTGCTTGTCTCCAAGGCTCCCAGCACGCCGCACGACCCTGTCGATGGCGTCATCGCCGCCGTGTCGGAGGCGGCCCGCGAGCTGGGCTCTGATCGGAAAGCCGTACTCTCGCGAGCCGGCACCTTCGTCCACGCCACCACACGGGCCATCAACGCCCTCCTGACCGGGCGCACGGCGCGCACGGCCTTGCTGGTCACAGCCGGGCACCGGGACATCCTGCTCCTGCGGGAGGGCGGTCGCCTCAACCCCTACGACAGCTCGGTCGAGTTTCCTAAGCCCTACGTTCCGCGCTCGCTGACCTTTGAGATCCCCGAGCGGATAGGCAGCGACGGCGAGTGCGTGCTGGCGCTCGACGAGCAGGCGGTGGAACGGGTCGCGGCTCGCCTGGAAGACGAGCGCGTCGAAGCCATCGCGGTGTGCCTGCTGTGGTCCACGGTCAATCCTCGCCATGAGCAGCTGATCGGCGAGATACTGGCCCGCAGGCTGCCGGGCGTCCCCGTCACCCTGTCGCACCGGCTCAACCCGGTTGCGCGGGAATACCGTCGGGCGTCGTCAGCCAGCATCGACGCGTCTCTGAA
Organism: Alsobacter sp.; assembly: GCA_046349155.1. GTDB lineage: Bacteria > Pseudomonadota > Alphaproteobacteria > Rhizobiales > Beijerinckiaceae > Alsobacter. Next base: position 980,021 of record JAXMCW010000001.1, read on the forward strand.
GCCGCTCCTGAGCGGCTACCTGCACGACCTCGAAGTGCGGCTGCGAGCGGAGGGCTTCGCCGGACGGCTGCTGATGGCCACCAGCCAGGGCGGGATGGTCGAGGTCGAGCGCGCCGTGGAGGCGCCCATCCACGTGCTGATGTCAGGCCCGGCGATGGCGCCCCTCGCCGGTGGTCGTGCCGCCCGGGACGACGGGGCCGCCACGACGGCCATTGTGACCGACACCGGAGGAACGTCGTTCGACGTCAGCCTGGTCCGCGATGGTCGGGTGCCATGGACGAGCGAGTCGTGGATCGGCCCGCGCTTCACCGGAGACATGACCGGGTTTCCGGGGGTCGACGTGAAGAGCATCGGCGCGGGCGGCGGATCGATCGCGGTGGTCGACGCGTTCGGGCTTCTGCGCGTCGGGCCGGAGAGCGCCGGCGCCGTACCGGGCCCGGTCTGCTATGCCCGTGGCGGGACGCGCGTCACCGTCACGGACTGTGCCTTGGTCCTCGGCATCCTCGATCCCGTCCACTTCCTCGGCGGGCGCATGGCTCTGGACGTCGCGGCCGCCTGCGCGGCGGTGGCCGACCAGATCGGCGGACCGCTGGGCCTTGGGGTGGAAGAGGCCGCGCAAGCGGTCCTCGATCTCCTCACGCAGACGATGGTGGCGGCCATCGAGGAGATCACGGTCGTCCAGGGCATTGACCCGGCCCGCGCCGTCCTGGTCGCCGGCGGGGGCGCCGCAGGCTTCAATGCCGTCGCGATGGCGCGCCGGCTCGGATGCAGGATGACAATCATCCCGGCCCCCGGCGCTGCGCTCTCGGCCGTGGGGGCGGTGACGTCCGATCTCATTCACACAGAATCCAGGGTTCGCTATCTCCGCACCGACGATCCGGACGACGCTCTCGTTGCTCGGACCCTGGTGGAACTGTCGGCGGCGGCGCGCCGGTTTGCGGACGAGATCCCTCACGAGGGGCAGCCCCATGTCGAGTTCTGGGCGGAGGCGCGCTATCCTCAACAGACTTGGGAGATTCCGGTCGCCATTCCGAGCACGGGTTTCGAGATCGAACCCGACGTCGGGCGGCTTGCAGCGGATTTCCACGCGGCGCACGCCGCACTCTATGCGGTGAACGATCCACGATCTCCGGTCGAGGTGATCGCTTGGCGGGTGCGCGTGGGCCTTCCGGTCCGCGCTGACACGGGGCAACCGGGATGCTTGCCGGTCAGCGGGGCAGGTGGCTACCGGCGCATGTTCATCGCTGGCGCGGGGTGGAGGGACGTTCCCGTCCATGGCTTTGGGGGGATCGAGGACGATCACGCGATCGTGGGGCCTTGCTTGCTCGAGGCCCCCTATACGACCGTCGTCGTGCCGGAAGGGATCCGCGGCGCCCGACGGCCGTCGGGCAGCATCGTCCTGCAGGAGTGCACGGCGTGAGCGCGGCGACATCCTCCAGCGCGGCCGGCCCCGGATACCCGGACAGAGTCGGCATGGCGATCCTGGCCAATCGCCTCGAGGCCATCGCCCGCAAGATGGCGCATACGCTCCATCGGACGGGACGGTCGGGGCTGATCAACACCGCCCGCGACCTCTCGTGCTGCATCGTCACCGCCGGGCACGAACTCGTCACCGAGGCCGAGAGCCTGCCATCCCATGTGCTCGTGGGCCCGGACCTGATGTCGCGGGCGATGCTGGAATTTCACCCGCGGCTGCGCCGAGGCGACGCTTTCCTGCACAACTCGCCCTATCACGGCAACTCGCATGCGGCCGATCACACGATCCTCGTGCCGGTGATCGACGATGACGGCGTGCACCGCTTCACCATGTTCGCCAAGGCGCATCAGGCAGACATCGGCAACGCCATGCCGACGAGCTACACGGGCGCGGCGCGCGACGTCTATGCAGAGGGAGCGCTCATCTTCCCTGCGGTGAAGGTCCAGAGCGACTATGCCGACATCGACGACATCATCCGGATGTGCCGGATGCGCATTCGCGTCCCGGAGCAATGGTGGGGCGACTACCAGGCGCTCCTCGGCGCTGCGCGCATCGGCGAGCGGGAGATCCTGGCCCTGGGGGCTGAGGTCGGCTGGCAGACGCTGGAGACTCATGCCCAACGCTGGTTCGACTATTCCGAGGCCCGGATGGAGGCTGCCATCCGGCGTCTTCCTTCGGGTTCTGTGAGGCGTACCAGCCGGCATGATCCATTCCCTGGAACCCCGCCGGAGGGGATCGAGATCGCCGTGACGGTGGAGGTCGACTCCGAGGCCGGCCGCATCACGGTGGACCTGCGCGACAACCCCGACTGCCTTCCCAACGGGATGAACGTCACCCAGGCGAATGCCAGCTCCGCCGCGCTGATCGGTATCTTCTCCTCGTTGGGGGAAGTGGTGCCCCGCAACGCCGGGAGCTATCGGCGCATCACGCTCCTCCTGCGGGAGAACTGCTGCGTGGGCATCCCCCGGCATCCCGCGTCCTGCTCGCTGTCCACGACGAACCTGGCCTCGAAGGTCGGCAACGCCACGCAAACCGCGCTGGCCGACCTCGCCGACGGCTTCGGGCTTGCCGAATCCGGCACGATCGTGCCGGCCTCGATGGCCGTCATCTCGGGCCGGGATCCACGCTACGGTGACGCGCCCTTCATCAACTCGCTCTTCCTCATGCACACGGGCGGCCCCGGCGCTCCGCGGGCCGACGCCTGGCTGACCACGGTCCATATCGGCGATCTCGGCCTGTGCTACCTCGACAGCGTGGAAGTGGACGAACTGCGTTATCCCCTGCGCGTCGTCGGGCGCGGCATCGTGCCGGACAGCGAGGGCGCCGGACGGCACCGCGGCGCACCGGCGGGTTTTTGCGAGTACGAGCCGGTTGGAACGACCATCGAGGCCTGGTTCGCCTCGGACGGCACCGTGAACGCCCCCCAGGGCGCGCGAGGCGGCCAGCCCGGAGGGACGTCCGGTCAGTGGAAGAGGCAGGCGGATGGCAGCCTGCACGCGGTGCCGCCCTGCGGAGGTGTCGTGCTGGAGCCGGGGGAGGCGCTGGTGGCGCGCTGCTGCGGGGGAGGGGGTTACGGCTCTCCCCTGGAGCGCGACCCCGAGCGGGTCATGAGCGACGTGGCGGAGGGATGGGTCACCGCGAGCCGCGCGCGGTCGGTGTACGGGGTCGCGATCGACGAAAATGGCGAACTCGACCGGGACAGCACCGACAAGCTGCGGAGAGCTGCGTCGTCGAACTGACGCCGCAGATGCGGGCTTCCATGTTTCCCATACGCTTCCCAATCACAAACTCTGGGAAACAGGCTTGGGCCAGGCCAGAATTAAGTCATTGAAAAGATTGGTACAGCTGCCCCGGCTCGAACGGGGGACCCCCAGATCCACAATCTGGTGCTCTAACCAACTGAGCTACAGCTGCACGTCCGCGGTCCACGAGAGGGCCGGACGGCGCGATCTCTAGGCCGATCGCGCCGCAATTTCAAGTCCGTTGAGGCCGGGCGGCCCGCCGCTCAGCGGCCGGCCTTGAGGGCCTGGTCGAAGGCCTGGCGCACGGGCTGCGTCGTTTCCGTGACCGTGCGGTTGGCGATGCCGGCGAGCGTCTTGGCCTGCTCCGTCACGCTCTCGAACTGCGTGCGGGCATGCCGAGCCTGCAGTTCGACCGCCTCGGAGAGGCTGCGCACGCCGCTCATGGCCTTGAGGAAGCCGAGCGTGGCATCCGTGTTGGCCTGGATCGCGTCGATCAGCGTGCGCGAGAAGTCCTGCACGCCCTTGGCGGCCGCCTCGCCGCTGGAGCCGACGCCGTGCGTCAGCGTCTCGGCCGAGGTGCGCGCCTTCTGGTAGGCCTCACGGGCCTGGTCGAGGCCGCTATGGGCGAAGTCCTGCATCGCCTTGGGCAACGCGCCCGTCGGGACGAAGGGCAGGCCGATCGAGGCGGAGACGGTTGTCACGGTGAGCTCGGGTGCCGCCTTGGGGGCGGGCGTCGGGCGCTTGGCCTCCACCGGCGCGACGGCCGGCTTGAGCACCTGAACCGCGGCCGGGGCGACCGGCGCGGGAGCAGGAGCCGGGACGGGCGCAGGCTTGGGGGCCTCGACCTTGGGGACCTCGACCTTGGAGGCGATCTCGGCCTTGGCGTGCACCGGCTTCGCCGCAGCGGGCCTGGGCGCTTCGGCCGTCACGGCCGGCTTGGCAGGAGCTGCCTTGGCCTGGGCAGGCCTGGTGGGCGCAGCCTTCGCGACGGCCGGCTTGGCGGCCGCGACCTTGGCGACGGGCTTCGGCTTCGCCGCGACGGCCTTGGCCGGCGCCGGCCTCGCGGCGACCGCCTTCGGGGCGGCAGGCTTGGCAGTGGCGGGCTTGGCAGAGGCAGGCTTGGCCTCCGTCGTCGGCGCGACCTTGGTGGCGGAGGGGATCGAGCGGGGTTTGCTGGGCATGGCGACCTCTCAGGAACAGTGTCGCGCAGGCCAGCGGCGGGCCTGCGCGCGAGGGGCCTGACACGTGACGAGCGGCGGGCCCCGGTAGCCGCTCCGGCATGCGAATCGGGGGACGCGGGCGTCCCCCTCCACGGCCGCGGCGGCACCGTCAGGCGCGCTGCGCAGCCAGCGCCTTACTTGCGCTTGGTGGCCTCGGAGGCGGCCTTTTGCACGCCCTTGATGGCCTCCTGGGTGTCCTCGGCGGCCTTCTGCATCGTGCTCTGGGCCTCGGAGGCGACCTTCTGCAGGTTCGACTGCACCGCCTGGCCGAACTCCTGGAGCTGCGCCTGGATGGAGGCGGCCTGGCTCTTCAGGTACTCGGACTGGTGCTGCAGGATCTCCTGCATGTCCTTGGCGCGGACGAGCTTCTGAGCGAGCTCGAAGGCGGCCGAGACGTTCTGCTCGGCGTAGGTCATCGCCTTCGTCGTCATGTCCTTGGTATTGCTCTGCACGGTGTGCGCCTGCGTCTCGGCGGCGGACACGGCCTTGTTGGCGGCGCCCAGGAAGCCGTCGAAGGCCTTGCGGGCCTGTTCGACGCTCTTCTCGGCGAAGTCACGCACCTCGGTGGGAAGCTCGTAGTTCAGAGGGGTCTTGGACATGGCCAGTCTCCTTGGGACGAACCGCTGGACACATGCATCCTGCCCTCCAGCGGTTCCAGGAGGGCGGCGGCCTGACGCAGGCGACGTTTTGTGCGTTGCAACATAATGGTGCGACGCACAATCGTCAAGTCGGGGGCAGCCGGTTAACACTAACCCCAAACGCCGCCCCGGCCGATGCGCGGCTGCGTGGACTCGGACGACACGAACCGTTGTATTAAGAGATCATTAGGACTGAGGGCGCGACGGCGGCAAAAGATTGGTGCCCGCCTCACGCGCCACGGTTCGATGGGCGTCGGACAGAGTGTAGCAAGGAGCATTCGTGGCGGACAGGGGTCACCGTTCGGGGGGCGAGGGCGGTGCCGCCGAGCGCGCGCTGCAAGCCGACCTCCTGGGTCTCGCCGAGCGCGGCGAGACCGCGCTGCTGTTCTCCGCGGACGGCTCCGTCCTGTGGACCACGCCCGCCGGCGCGGCGCTGCTCGGCAAGGGCGCTCCCCTTGGACGCGACGGCCTTCGGGCCCCGCTCTGGACGGCCGAGCGCCATGCCGAGCTCCTCGCCGCGATCGCCCCGGGCGGCACCCGGCTGGAGCGCGTGCGCGTCGTGGTCGGTCGCCGCAGCGACGTGCTGACCCTGGCCTGCCGCAAGGTCATCCTGTCGGGCGGCGAGCCCCTTCTCCTCGCCGTCGCCATGGGCGGCCGGCCGAGCCTCGTCGGTCCGGCCGTGCGTCCGGCCGCGGACCTGCCGTCCTTCCTCACTCCCCCGCCTTCGGCCGACGATCCGGCCGCGCCGGGCGACCTTGCGGGCGCCGAGCCGGTCACGATCGACACGCTCCGCGCCAAGGCCGGCCGTCCGGCCGTCCGCGTGCTGTGGAGCACCGACGCGGAGGGGCGCTTCCTCAAGGTGACGTCGGAGCTCGACGACCTGCTCGGGCCGGGGGCCGCCCCCGCCGTGGGAGAACGGCTCGAGGACGCGCTCGCGCGCGGCCTGCGCGACGAGGAGGCCGGCTTCGCCCTGGCGCTGGCGCGGCAGGAGACCTTCACCAACGTCGTGGTCATGTGCCCCGTGCGGGGAACCGGGGCCTATCTGCCGGTCGTCATGTCCGGCGTGCCCGGCTTCGATCCGTCGCGCCGCTTCGAGGGGTTTCGCGGCTTCGGCCTGTGCCGCCTCGAGCGGCTGGTCGAACTCGCCCCGTTGCTCGACGCCGCCGCGCCCCCGGCTCCGGGCGCCGCGGACGCGGCCGAAAGCGCCGCCGCAAGCGCTCCGGCGCATGCCGTGCCGCACGCCACGACGCCAGCGCCCTCCCGGGAGCCGGCAGGGGAGGTGATCCCCTTCGCGCCGGTCCAGGGCTCCGCGCAGGCCCAGCTGGTCCCCACCAACGTCGTGCCGCTGAAGGCCTCGACGCGACCCATTCCCACCAAGCCGCCGGGGACAAGCCTGTCGCGCTCGGAACGCCACGCCTTCCGCGAGATCGCCCGCGCCCTCGGGGCCCGGGTCGAGGGGGACGAGGAGGCCGACCCGCCGTCGGCTCCTGATGAACCCGCCACTGCCACGCCCGTCGACGCGGCGCAGGTCGGACCGGCGCAGCGAGGCCCGGAGCCCGGCACTGTCGAGGAGGCCGGCCCCGCCTCTGCCGAGGAGCACGACCTGCCGGACACGACGCCCCTCTCCGCGGTCGACGTCCTGGCCGGCGAGGCCGAGGGGGCCTCCGGCCTCGCGGCCGAAGCCGATTCCGACCGGTCCGCGCCGGTTCGGGAGGACGAGCCGCTCCTGCAGGGTGATGCCGCGCCGGCCGCCGATCCCGCCCGCGCAGACGAGACCCAGGAGGAAACGCAGGACAGGACCAAGGACCGGCCCGTGACGACGGACGAGGCAGGGGTGGAGCCCCTGCCCGTCGCACCCTCCGCCGAGCCGCTCGCCGGATCCGACGAGGCTGCGGCCCCGCGCCCGGCGGCCTCCCTCCATGCCGATCTCGCGGACAATGCCGAGGCGATCTTCGACCGCCTGCCGGTCGGCATCCTCGTCAGCCGCGGCGACGTGCCGATCGTGGTCAACCGGACGCTCCTCGAACTCACCGGATACGAAGACATCGACGCATTCCATGCGGAAGGCGGTCTGCCCCACCTGTTTCGCCACGCGGCGCATGGCCCGGATTCGGAGGGCGGCACGCTCACCATCACGACGCGCGAAGGCGAGATGCTGCCCGTCGACGTGCGCCTGCAATCGGTGCGCTGGAGCGGGCTGCCGGCCACGCTGGTCTCGTTCCGCCGGGCGCTCGACCCGGAGGGCGAGAAGCGCATCAAGGGACTGGAGGCCGCGCTGGGCCGCCGCGAGCGCGAGACCCGCGAGCTGCGCGCCATCATGGACACCGCCACCGACGGCGTGATCGTGCTCGACGGCGAGGGCCGCATCCTCTCGGTCAACCGCTCCTGCGAGGCGCTTTTCGGCTACGACCAGCCGGATATAGAGGGCGAGCCCTTCATCACGCTCTTCGCGCCCGACAGCCACGCCACCGCGCTGGACTACCTCGACGGCCTGCGCGCCAACGGCGTGGCGAGCGTGCTCAATGACGGACGCGAGGTGGTGGGCCGGGTGCGCCAGGGCGGGCGGATTCCGCTCTTCATGACGCTGGGCGCCATCGGCGAGGCGCCTGACCGCAAGTTCTGCGCGGTGCTGCGCGACATCACCTCCTGGAAGAAGGCCGAGATCGACCTGACGGAGGCCAAGCGTGCCGCCGAGGAGGCGAGCGCGCAGAAGTCGGACTTCCTCGCCAAGATCAGCCACGAGATCCGCACGCCGCTGTCGGCGATCATCGGCTTCGCGGAGGTGATGATCGAGGAACGCTTCGGCCCCATCGGCAACGAACGCTATCTCGAATACCTGCGCGACATCCACGCCTCCGGCGGGCACGTCATCAGCCTCGTCAACGACCTGCTCGACCTCTCCAAGATCGAGGCCGGCCGCTTCGACCTCACCTTCACCAGCGTCAACGTCAACGAGATCGTCACACGCGCCGTGGCGCTCATGCAGCCGCAGGCGGGAACGGGGCGCGTCGTGGTGCGTACCGCCCTCGCCAGCCAATTGCCCAAGGTGGTCGCCGACGAGCGCTCGCTGCGCCAGATCGTGCTCAACCTGCTGTCCAACGGCATCAAGTTCACCGATCCCGGCGGCCAGGTCATCGTCTCCACGGCGCTCACCGACGCGGGCGAGGTCGCCGTGCGCATCCGCGACACCGGCATCGGCATGACCGAGAAGGAAATCGAGACCGCGCTCGAGCCGTTCCGCCAGGTCGCCACGACGCGCCGCGCGGGCGGGACTGGCCTGGGCCTGCCGCTCACCAAGGCCCTGGTCGAGGCCAACCGCGCCTCGCTCGCCATCCGCAGCGCGCGCGACGCCGGGACCCTGGTGGAGATCACCTTCCCGACGACGCGCGTCCTGGCGGAATAGGGCCGGCAAGCCGCCGGGCCGTTCGGGGCGCGACGCCCCGGATCGGCGTCCGGGCTCCCTCGCGGGCTCCTCGGGGCGGGGAGCACGCCAAGCCCTTCACCCCTCGATCGCGGCGACGCCCAGCTTGGCGAGAAGCCCTGCCGCCAGCAGCACGCTATCGAGCGGCAGGCCCGCACGCCTCGCGTGCTCGCCCAAGGTGTCGCTCGCCAGCGCATCGCCCTGCTCCATGAGCGTGCGGGCGACGGCGACGACCTCGGGAACGAGCGTGTCGGCGAAGGCGAAGAGCGGGGCGGCGAGGCGCGCCTGCCACGCCGCCGCGCCGGGAAGCCGCCTCAGGCGGTCCCGGTGGCCGATCGTCCTCGTGGGGTACGAGGCGAACAGCTCGAACGGGTCGAGCGAGGAGGCCGGAGCCTGCGGCGCGCTTTCGGCGCTGGCCGCCGCCCGCCGAAGCGCCTCGCATTCGCGCCACACCTCCTTGTAGAGTCCGTAGACCCGGGTCCAGTCGTAGAGCGAGCGAACGTGGGCCCGCCCGGCCTCGCCCATCCGGCGACGCAGGCCTGCGTCGGAGACGAGCGCCGCCAGACGGTCGACCAGCACGCCGAGGTCGACCGCCACCGACAGGCAGGTCACGCAGCAATATTGGTCGTAGTTCAGCGTGCCGCGCTCGTACCGCGCCGCGAAAGCCTCGCCCGCGCCGGACGCCGGCATCGCCGTGGGCACGCGGAAGCCGTCGACTCCGTCGCGCACCGTGTCGCGGTAGCCGTCCCAGTCCGTGACGACGACGGGCAGTCCCGACGCCATTCCTTCCAGCGGCGTAAGGCCGAACGTCTCCTGGATGTTGTCGGCCAGGGAGACGAAGATGTCGGCGGCCGCCAGGGCCTGCGCGCGCCCCGAGGCGGCGCGTCCATCGGTGACGATGGACCGGATGGACGGGGCCAGGCCAAGCCGCCCGGCTGCGAAGGCCTTCTCGATGGAGGGATTGGCGAACCAGCCGGCCTCGACCAGCGTGATCTTGCGTCCGGTCCGCGCGGCCGCGGCCTCGAGCGCCTCGTACATCGCCGCGGGGTGGGCCTTCGCGTGGAAGCTGAGGCGGCCCACGTAGCAGGCGACCACCTCGTCCTCGGCGATGCCCAGGGCCAGGCGCGCCCGCGCCCGGTCGTGCTCGTCGAAGGCGAAGTCGACGGCATGGACGCCGAGCGGCACGACGGGAAGCATGGGCCGGGGAAACCGCGTCGCGCCCAGGCGCCGCGAGAGGAGATCCTCCTGCCGCGCCAGAATGGTCTCGACCGCCGACCGCACCACGCTCGAGGTGCAGATCACGGCGTCCCACGGCATCACGCGGCTGGCGGGGATCGCGGCGAGGCTCTGCATCACGCGGTCGCTCGCGATGGTGTGCGTAACGCCGGACAAGGAGAACGAGGCCGCCCCGAGCCGGTCCCTCTTCGCCGCCGCGGCGGAGAGATCCGGCCCCGGCAAATGCAGCACGTCCCAGGCCGGCAGGCGCGCCCATTCGTGCTCCTGCAGCCAGTCGACGGGCGCGGCGGGGTCCACCTCGCGGACGGCCGCCTCGAAGCCTGCGCGGGGGGCCGCGCCGATCGCCATGCCCGTCACGGGGCCTTCGCGCCCCGCGACGAAGGCGCGCAGGACGCCGTGGCCGGCGTGCTGACGACCCATCGGCCGCTCGATCTTCGTCTCGAAGCCGTCGGGCGCATAATGCAGGACGGGTCGGATCGCTCGCGTCATGGGGCCCTGCTCGCTCCGCGCACGATAGAGGGCGGCGCCGGCGCATTCCACGGGCTGATCCCGGCCACTCACACGATTCCGCGCTCCCCCGGCATGCGCTAGGCTGCGCGAAGGGAGGATTCCATGGATTTCGCCTTCACCGACGAGGAGAGGATGATCCGCGAGGCCGCGGAGCGAATCGCTGCGGAACGGCTCCGGCCGCTGGCCGACCGGCTCGATCGCGGCGAGGGCCGGGACGACTTCCTGGCCCATCTGAGGCTGCTGGCGGACCAGGGTTTCATGGCGCTCAACGTGTCGGCCGAGTACGGCGGCACCCAGGCCGGCACGGTCGCCTTCGCGCTCGCCATCGAGGCGCTGGCCTATGGTTGCGCCTCCACCGCGGTCACTGCCTCGGTCACCAACATGGTCGGCGAGGTGATCCAGGCCGTCGGCTCGGCCGAGCAGAAGGCCCGCCACCTGCCGCGCCTCGCCGACGGGACCTATCCGGCGGGCGCCTTCTGCCTCACCGAGAGCGGGGCGGGGTCGGACCCGGCCGGCATGGCGCTCCGGGCGCGGCGGGAGGGTGCGGACTGGGTGCTCGACGGCGCGAAGATCTACATCACCTCGGCCGAATATGCCGGACTCTTCGTGGTCTGGGCCGTCACGGATCCCGGGCGGCCCAAGGGGAAGGGGATTTCCTGCTTTCTCGTGGAGGCCGGCACGCCCGGCCTCGTCATCGGAAAGGCCGAGGAGAAGATGGGGCAGCACGGCTCGGCCACCAACGTCGTGCATTTCGAGAATTGCCGCGTGCCGGCGGACGCGCTGATGGGGCGCGAGAACGACGGGTTCCGCATCGCGGTGGCCGAACTGGCAGGCGGCCGCATCGGCGTCGCGGCCCTGTCGCTCGGCATCGCCCGCGCCGCCATGGACGCTGCCAAGGCCTATGTGCTCGAGCGCCGGCAGTTCGGGCAGGCGGTCGCGGAGTTCCAAGGCGTGCAGTGGATGATCGCCGACCGCGAGACCGACCTGGAGGCCGCCCGCCTGCTCATCCTCAGCGCGGCCGCGCGCAAGGACCGCGGCGAGCCCTTCGCGCGCGAGGCGTCCATGGCCAAGCTCTTCGCCTCTGAGGCGGCCCATCGCTGCACGGACACGGCGCTGCAACTCCACGGTGGCGCCGGCTATTGCCGCGATTATCCCGTAGAGCGCTTCGCCAGGGACGCGCGAATTACGCGCATCTACGAGGGCACCTCGGAGATCCAGCGCATGATCATCGCGCGCGAGACGCTGCGCAACCGGGCTTGACCAGGAGCGCGGGCAGGACGGTCCGCCTGAGGATGCTGCATTGCGGTATGTCACGGCGCGGACGCGTCTTTCTGTCTAGGTCACGCTGGGTCGCGACGGCGCGGCCGTCTTGGACGAGGCACGCATGAGCACCTATCGCCTGGAGCACTTGTTCGCCCCCCGCTCGGTCGCCCTCGTGGGGGCGAGCACGCGGCCGGGCTCGATGGGCGCGGCGATCTTCCGCAACCTGCGCGACGGAGGCTTCGCGGGCGAACTCCACCTGGTCAATCCGCGCCATCGCGAGATCGACGGTCAAGCCTGCATCGCCTCGCTCTCGGAGCTGCCGCGCGCGCCGGACGTGATCGTCGTCACCACGCCCAAGGAGGCCGTGCTCGAGGTGATCGAGGAGGCCGGCCGGCTGGGCGTCGCCGCCGCCATCGTGGTGACCGCGGGCATCGGCCGTGGGCCGGGCTCCCCGCAGGAGCGCATCGCGCAGTCCGCGCGCCGGACGGGGCTGCGGATCATCGGGCCGAACTGCCTCGGCGTGCTCTCCCCGGCCGCGAACTTCAACGCCAGCTTCGCCAAGGGACCCGTGCGCAAGGGCGACCTCGCGGTGCTCTCGCAATCCGGTGGGATCGCCGGCTCCATCATGGAATGGGCCAACGAGCACGGCGTCGGCTTTTCCGGCATCGTCACGCTGGGAGACAAGATCGACGTCGACTTCGGCGACTGCCTGGACTGGTTCGCCCAGGACCGCGCGACCCGCGCCATCCTCATGTATGTCGAGACCATCAGCTCGCCCCGAAAGTTCATGTCGGCGGCGCGGGCGGCGGCGCGCACCAAGCCCGTCGTGGTGGTCAAGGGCGGGCGCCATCGCGCGGCCTCCCATGCCGTGTTCTCCCATACCGGCGCGCTGGCCGGCTCCGACGAGGTCTTCGACGCCGCCTTCCGCAGGGCGGGACTGCTGCGGGTGCTCGACCTCGACGAGCTCTTCTCCGCCGTCGAGACGCTGTCGCGCGTCGGCCCTTTCCATGGGGACCGCGTCGCCATCCTCACCAATGGCGGCGGGCTGGGCGTGCTCGCCGAGGATTCCCTCGTCGACGTCGGCGTGCGCCTTGCAGGGCTGTCGCCCCCGGCGCGGGAGGCGCTCGACGCGATCGCTCCGCCCGACTGGTCGCGCGCCAACCCCGTGGACATCGTCGGCGACGCCGACGCCGCGCGCTACGCCGCGGCGCTCGAGGCGCTGCTCGCGGACGAGGAGAACGACGCCGTCCTGGTGATGAACTGCCCGACGGCACTCACCTCGAGCCAGGCCTCGGCGGAGGCCGTCGCCAGGACCGTGAAGTCCTATCGCACCGGCACGTTCCGGCCCAAGCCCGTCTTCGCCGTCTGGCTTGGCGATCGCGCCGCCTCCGGCGCGGTGTTCGACGAGGCGCGGATCCCGCGCTACGGCTCGGAGACCGACGCGGTGAAGGGCATCAGCCACCTCGTGGCCTACCGCAAGGCGCAGGAACTCCTGATGGAGATGCCGCCGAGCCTGCCCGAGAACTTCGCGCCGGACACCGCGGCCGCACGTCGCCTCGTCCACCAGGCGCTGTCCGCCGGGCGCGGCTGGCTCGACCCCGTCGAGGTCACCGGCGTGCTGGAGGCCTACGGCGTCCCCGTCGCCCCCGTGCGCCCGGCCGCCACGCCCGCCGAGGCCGGACGGCTCGCGCGCGACTTCCTGGCCCAGGGCCACGCCGTGGCCGTGAAGATCCTGTCGCAGGACATCGCGCACAAGTCCGACGTGGGCGGCGTGGCGCTCAACCTGTCCAGCGTCGAGGCGGTGACCGAGGCCGCGCGCGCGGTGATGGAGCGGGTGGCCGACGCCCGGCCGGACGCGCGGATCGACGGCGTCACGGTGCAGCCAATGATCCATCGGCCGCGCGGCCGCGAGCTCATCGCCGGCCTCGCCGACGATCCGACCTTCGGGCCCGTGGTGGTGTTCGGCCGCGGCGGCACGGCGGTCGAAGTGATCAACGACAAGTCGCTCGCCCTGCCGCCGCTCGACATGAACCTCGCGCGGGTGTTGATGGCGCGCACCCGCGTATGGCGCCTGCTGCAGGGCTATCGCGACGTGCCGCCGGCCGACCTCGACGCGGTGGCCCTGACCCTCGTCAAGCTCGCTCAGCTCTCCGCCGATATTCCCGAGATCCGCGAGCTCGACCTCAACCCGCTGATCGCGGACGAACGCGGCGTCATCGCGCTCGACAGCCGCATCAAGGTCGAGCCGCTGCCCGCCGGCCAGCGCCGCGAAGCGGGCAATCCGCGCTTCGCCATCAAGCCCTACCCCAAGGAATGGGAGCGCCGCATGGTGCTGAAGGGCGACTGGCGCGTCTTTGTGCGTCCGGTCCGCCCGGAGGACGAGCCGCTCTATGTCGACTTCTTCAAGAAGGTCACGCCGGAGGACCTGCGGCTGCGCTTCTTCGCCAAGGTGAAGGACTTCAGCCATGCCTTCATCGCGCGCCTCACGCAGCTCGACTTTTCAAGGGCCATCGCCTTCGCCGCCATCGAGGAATCCTCGGGCGACCTGCTCGGAGTCGTGCGCCTGCACGCCGACGCCAACCACGAGGAGGGCGAATACGCCATCCTGCTGCGCTCGGACCTCAAGGGCCGGGGCCTCGGCTGGGCGCTGATGAAGCTGATGGTCGAATATGCGAAGGCCGACGGCCTCGCCCGCGTGAAGGGCCAGGTGCTGCGCGAGAACACGACCATGCTCTCCATGTGCGAGGCCCTCGGCTTCAAGGTCACCACCGATCCTGACGACATGGACGTCAAGGACGTCACGCTACGGCTGGACGAGCTGAAGGAGGGGTGAGAGGGCCTCTGCCGTCCTTGCGGGGAGCAAGGCGACGAAACGGACCTTGCCGGTGGCAGGCCTGGATTGCTTCGCTTCGCCCGCGATGACGATGCGTCACGCCGCAGACGGATGCCACGCCGGCTCGTATCCCTGGCCCAGGGCGGCGAGGCTCGTCGGCGGCGTCAAGACGCTCACCGGCCCACGGGGCCTCGCCAGCCGTCCGGCATAGCCCGCAGGGCTCCAGACCAGCGCGGCGTCGCCTCGCAGCGCCACGGCCGTTCCGTCGTCGGCGCGGATCACGGCGCCGTCCGGCAGCCCCTCGGCGGCGAGCCGATGCAACCGTTTCGCCCGTCCGTCGAGCCGCTCGGCGTGCAGCCTCTCGTCCAGCGTGGGAAAGCGCGCGCCCGGCGCAGCAAGCCCCGCCCGCGCGACGGCGGCGCGCCAGGCCAGCGCGTCCGCCCGGCGGCATTCCATGCAGGGGCGGTGGCCGGCGGCGAGCGCCGTCACCTCGTCGCAGAAGAAGAGCTCGGTGTAGCGCGCGCCGCCCCAGACGCCGCCCGGCGGCGAGGTGCGGTCCTTGAAGTCCAGCCGGCAGCAGATCCAGGCCTTGCCGCTCCAGGGCTGCCGGCGGCCCAGCCCCGCCGTCGCCGCATCGTGGAAGCGGCCGCCCCGGTTGCCCATGAACAGGCCGCGCGCGCGAGTTGCGACGAGGGAACCGTCGGGCGCGACGCGGTTGGGCAGCGGTGAGGGGCGAGGCGGCATCGCCGCCTCAGCGGGTTACGGGCGCGATCGTCGCGGTGGTGACGAGGTCGGCGGGCTCCGGCCGGTCCAGCCGGTAGACGTCCTCGCGGAAATTCACCGTGCCGTCGGGCGTCACGAAGCCGGTCAGGTAGACCCAGGCGACGGGCACGACGGCGCGCAGGTTCACGTCCTTGCGCTCGTTCGAGGCCACGGCGGCGTCGACCGCCGTCCGGTCCCAGCCTTGCGGGCCGAGCAGCCAGGCCGCGAGGTCGAGCACGCCCGCCACGCGCACGCAGCCATGCGAGAGGAAGCGCATGTCGCGGCCGAAGAGGCGCTTCGACGGCGTGTCGTGCATGTAGACCGCGTGCCGGTTCGGCATGGCGATCCGCACCACGCCCAGCGAGTTGCCGGCGCCGGGGTCCTGCCGCAGCGTGAAGTTGACGGCCCGCTCGGTCGACCAGTCGATCTTCGCCGGGTCGACCTCCTGGCCCTGGGCGTCGAGCATGCGGATGCGCGACTTGGCGAGGTAGCCGGGGTCCTTGCGCATCTTGGGAATGATCTCGTTCTTGATGATCGAGACCGGGACCGTCCAGGTCGGGTTGAAGTTGATCGCGCCGACCTTGGCCTCCACGGTGGGGGAGGGGTGGTCGGGATCCCCCACCACGGCGACGTAGCGCCGCGCCACCGCCCCGTTCTCGACGGCCTCGACGGCCGCGGAGGGGATGTTGACGACGAGGTGGCGCGCACCGAAGCCGAAATTCGAGGCCGAGAGGCGCTGAGCGGAGAAGAGCAGCGCCCGCTGGCGGTCTTCCGCCGGCACGTTCATCGCCTTGACGGTGGCCGGCCCGAGGATGCCGCTCGCTGGCAGGCCATGGCGCGCCTGGAAGCGACGGATCGCGGCGGCCAAAGCCGGGTCCAGCACCTCGTCCGAGGCGATGTCGGTCAGGTCGCCCTCGATGGCGAGGCGCTGGCGCACCAGCGGAACCAGCGGCGAGGACCCGCCGGGCTTGATCGCGGGACCCTCGGGAATCGTCGGCCAACCCCCGCGCGCGACGATCGCGCCGTAGAGGTCGGCCGCCTGCAGGATCATGCCGGCGCTGTCGGGATGATAGCTCGGCCGCGGGTCCTGCGAGATCGTGGGCTCCGGCGGCGGGATGGGCTTGGGCTTGGGCGCGGCGACCTGGGCGGGCGCGGGGGCCGCCTGGGCCGGCTTGGCCGGCGGTTTCGGGGCCGGGGCGGTTTGGGGCGCGGGCGATGCCGGGCCGGCGGGCGACGGCGCGGCCGGCGCGGGATCGGCCGGCGGCGGGGCGGCCGCCAGGGGCGGCAGGTCCGCGCGCTGCACCTCTTCCGCCCGCAGGCCGGGCGCGAGCAGGGCCGCGGCCGACAAGGCCGCCAGCAGCGCCGGCACCAGCCGGGCGCGGGAGCGGAGGGAGGATGGTGAGATTCCGTTCATCACGTTTCCATCCTGGGCGCGATTGGTTAACGCACCCCAACGAAAACGTGGCGGCTTGATGGATTTTCCGTCGCCGAACGGCGGCCGGCGGACGCCGCCCGCAACCTCCCTCAACCGACGTGGCGCGCGAAGCGAAGCCCTCCGGGCCTACCCCGGCAAGGATGGCCTCGCCGCTTCGTTCCTCGCACTGACGGCCGCGGACGTCCGACGTCAGTCCTTCACGACGATGACGTGGAGGCTGCGGGGGCCGTGCGCGCCGAGCAGCATCGTCTGCTCGATGTCGGCGGAGCGCGACGGGCCGGTGATCCAGTTCACCGTCCGCGGCATCGCGCCCTTGCCGTAATGCTCGCGCAGGCGCTGCCACACCGTCTCGTAGTCGCCCGCGATATCCTTGCGCGAGACGATGGCGATGGCGTAGTCGGGCAGGAAGTTGAGCGTGGTCGGCGTGCCCGCCCCGGAGGCGACGACCAGCGTGCCCGTCTCGGCGACGGCGCCGAAGGCGTGGTTCACGGCGACGAGGTCGCGCCCGTCGCTGCGGCCGGTGGACACGTCCAGCGCCGTGTCGCCCCAGGGCATGGCGGCGAGGCGGCGATCCTCGCCCATGCGCAGCCGGGCCGGCAGGTTGCCCTGCCGCAGGTAGTCCGCCACGGCTTCCGGCACGTCCGCCGCGCTGTCGACCTCGGCATAGGACGCGAGGGTCGCCTCGGCCTGCGCCTTGAAGAGCGCCAGCAGCGCGTCGCCCGAAAGCTGCCCGCGCTCCGGCAGCACGCCGCGGGGCGCGCCCGCGAGGCGGTTCTCGACCTCCGCGATGCGCGGACGCTCCTTTCCGGTCACGCCCAGCGAACGGCGGACGGTGCCGAGGATCTCGTCGCGTGCGCTGCTCATCGCGTGGCTCCCGTGCGCTTGCGATCCTTCCACTGGCCCTGGAACGTGCCGCCCTGGGGCACGGGGAAGTCGCGGTAGTCGGTCCAGCCGCCGGCGAGCGGCAGGGATTTGAAGGCGCCCTTGCCGCGCCCGGCGAAGGCGAGGGCCTTCATCGCGAGGCCCGTGGCGAGACGGTAGAGGGCGGGGCGCCGGGCGAAGAAGGCCCAGACGGCGAGGCCCGAGCGCACCGTGGCGGGGGAGAGATGGCGCTCGAATTCCCGCTCGCGCCAGTGGCGCATCATCTTCGGAAGGGGAATGCGCACGGGGCAGACGCTCTCGCAGCGCCCGCAGAAGGTCGAGGCGTTGGGGAGGTGGCCCGCCTTGTCGACGCCGATCAGCGAGGGCGAGAGCACGGCGCCCATCGGGCCGGGATAGACCCAGCCATAGGCGTGGCCGCCGACCGCGTGATAGACGGGGCAATGGTTCATGCAGGCGCCGCAGCGGATGCAGCGCAGCATGTCCTGGAAGGCGGTGCCCAGCATCGAGGAGCGGCCATTGTCGAGGATCACGACATGGTACTGCTCGGGCCCGTCAGGGTCCTCCGGCCGGCGCGGGCCGGTGGAGAAGGTCGTGTAGACCGACATTTCCTGCCCGGTGGCCGAGCGGGCGAGCACGCGCAGGATCTGCGAGGCGTCCTCCAGGGTCGGCACGATCTTCTCGATCGAGGCGATGACGATGTGGATCTTCGGCAATGTCTGCGTCAGATCGCCATTGCCCTCGTTGGTGACGATCACCGACGTGCCCGTCTCGGCGATCAGGAAGTTCGCGCCGGTGATGCCGACGTCGGCTGCGAGGAACCGGTCGCGCAGCACCCCGCGCGCCTCGGTGAGGAGCTGGTTGGGCTCGGAGAGGTCGCGCTGCGGGTCGAGGTGCGTGTGGACGCGGCGGAACTCGCTCTCCACCTGCGTGGCGTTGAGGTGAACGGCCGGCGCGATGATGTGCGAGGGGATCTCGTGGCGAAGCTGGATGATGTACTCGCCGAGGTCCGTCTCGACCGCCGCCATGCCCGCCGCCTCGATGGCCGCGTTGAGGCCGATCTCCTCGGAGATCATCGACTTGCCCTTGGTGACGGTCTTGGCGCCCACCGAGCGGCAGATCTCGAGCACCGCGGCCCGGGCCTCCTCGGCCGTGCGGGCCCAGTGGACCTTGCCGCCGGCGGCGGTCACCTTCTCCTCGTAGCGTTCGAGATAGAGGTCGAGGTGCTCCAGCGCGTGGTTCTTGATGTCGCGCGCGCTGTCGCGCAGGTCCTCGAACTCCGGCAGCTTCGCGGCCACGGCGGCGCGGCGCTGGATGAAATTCACCCGCACGTTGCCCATGGCCTTCTGGAGCTGGTCGTCCTCCAGCGCGCGGTGGGCGTTCTCCTTGAACTGCGGCGAGGTGATCTGCGCGGTCATGGAGTATCTCCCTTGGCGCCGATCGGCGGGTCGTCGGTCATGCCGGCGAGGACCTCCGCGACATGGCGAACCTCGATCGAGGACCCCTCGCGGGAGAGCTTGCCCGCCATGTTCATCAGGCAGCCGAGGTCGCCCGCGAGCAGCGTGTGGGCGCCGCTGGAGCGGATGTTCTCGGCCTTCTTGCCCACGATCGAGTTGGAGACCTCGCCGTACTTGACGGCGAAGGTGCCGCCGAAGCCGCAGCACACCTCGTTCTCGTTCATCTCGGCGAGGGTGAGGCCCTCCACGGTCGCCAGGAGCTGGCGGGGCTGGCGCTTGACGCCGAGCTCGCGCAGGCCCGAGCAGCTGTCGTGATAGGTGACCGTGCCGTCATAGTGCGCGTCGACCTCCGTCACCCCCATCACGTCGACGAGGAAGCTCACGAGCTCATGGGTCCGGTCGGCCAGCTCGTTGGCCTTGCGTGCGAGGTTCGGATCGTCGGCGAACAGCTCCGGGTAATGCGCCTTGATCATGCCCGCGCAGGAGCCGGAGGGCACGACCACGTAGTCGAAGCCGGCGAAGGCGGCGATGGTCTGCTCGGCGATCGCGCGGCTCGACGTCCGGTCGCCCGAGTTGAAGGCCGGCTGGCCGCAGCAGGTCTGGCGCGGCACCTCGACGATGCAGCCCGCCTGCTCGAGGAGCTTGACCGCCGCGAAGCCGACCGAGGGTCGCATGAGGTCGACGAGGCAGGTGACGAACAGGCCGACGCGCGGGCGCTGGGGCCGGGTGGAAGCGGCGATCGGCGCCATGCACGGCGTCTCCGTTGGTCCTTCGGGCGCGCGGACCATATCGCCGCGCCTGCGGGCCCGCAATGACGGCCCGGCGGCGCAGCCTTTCGCCGCAGGCGCGGCTTCCCTGCAACGCCGCGACGATTCGCGCAGCCTCGCCCCCGCCAGCCATTGAAGATCGCCGCGCTCACCCGACATGCTGGCCCAGCGCGAGCGAGGCAGCATCGATGAACACTCCAGTCCCCGACAGTTTCGCCCTGGAGCCGCACCCGGCCCGCGACGCGGTGCTGGGTGAGGTCCACGCGCGCCCGTTCCACGCGGTGGATGCGCCGCAGCGCGTGCTCCACTTCGCCTTCATGACATCCGGCGCCAGGCCCGGCGCGGACAGGGCCGCTCTCACCGCCTTCTGCGTGGCGCGCGGACTGCCCGTACCCGGCGACACGGCGCGCCACCACCGGATCGCGCTGCCCCAGGGCTCGCTGCGCTGGGAGCTGCACGCGGAGTTCACGACCTACACGTGGGAGGTCGGCTCGACGGGCGACGAGCCGTTCCAGCCGCCGTCCGGGGCCCTGGCGGTCATCATGAAGTCGCTGCCGCAGCCGGGCCCCCTGCTGGCGGCCGTGGACCTGCATCTGCTCCGGGGAGACGGCAAGACGCCGAGCTTCGAAGGCCTGTTTGACCCCGCGAGCCTCGCCGTCTCGCGGGTCGATGGCGACAGCGCCCTGATCGCCAGCGATTTCCGGGCCGATCCCGCAGGATTCGTGCGCATCCTCGTGCGCGACGACGGGCTCGGTCCGGCGCGCGCGGGCGCGCTCGTGCAACGCCTTCTGGAGGTGGAGACCTATCGAACGCTCGCCCTGCTGGGCCTGCCTGAGGCGCAGGCCATGGCGCCGCGGGTCAAGGCCGCGGAGGACGCCCTGACGCGCATCGCCAAGGCGATGACGGAGGGCGAAGGGCTGCAGTCCGACCACAAGCTGCTCGACGAGCTCACCAGCCTCGCCGCGACGACCGAGGGCGACACGGCGAGCTCCGGCTACCGCTTCAGTGCCAGCCGGGCCTACGACCAGATCGTGCAGCAGCGCCTCGCGGTGATCCGCGAGCACAATGTCGAGGGCTACCCGACGTTCCAGGACTTCCTGGCCCGGCGCATGGGACCGGCCATGCGCACCTGCGCCATGCTGGAGGATCGCCAGGCCAGCCTGTCGGAGAAGCTGAGCCGCGCCTCCAACCTGCTGCGCACGCGCGTCGACGTGGAGATCGAGCGGCAGAACCGCGACCTGCTCAGCGCGATGAACGACCGCACGCGGCTGCAACTGCGCCTGCAGCAGACCGTCGAGGGCCTCTCTGTCGCGGCCATCACCTACTACGTGGTGGGGCTGGCGAGCTATGTGCTGAAGGGGCTCAAGGACGTCGGCTGGCTGCCCGTCGATGCGGGCCTGGCCACGGCCGCGGTCGTGCCGCTCGCGCTGCTCGGCGTCTGGACGGTGGTGCGGCGGATCCGCCGCACCGAGGATTCAGACTGAGGCGGGGGCAGGCCGGCCCGGCCGCCACCCTTCCGCGAGGGCAGCGGGGGAGCCTGCCGCGGCGCCGTCGCCGGCGATCAGCTCTTCTTGCCGGTCGCGTCGAACTGCTTGAGGTATGCGATGACGTTGTCGATGTCGGCCTCGGCGGGCAGGCCGGGGAAGATCATCTTCGTGCCGGGCACCTTGGCCTTGGGGTTCTTGAGGTATTCCTTGAGGGTGGCCTCGTCCCAGGTCAGGCCCGAGTTCTTGTTGGCGTCGGAATAGCTGTAGCCCTCGACCGTGCCGGCCTTGCGGCCCACGACGCCGTTGAGCACGGGGCCGACGGCGTTCTTGGCGCCCTCGCCGACCTGGTGGCAGGCCTTGCACTTCAGGAAGACCTTCTCGCCGGCCGCTGCGTCCTGGGCGGCGGCCGAACCGGCATGCAGGGCGAATGCGGCGCCAGCCGCGAAAGCGAGAGACAGGACCAGTCGGGACATGGAGACACCTTCGGTTTCAGCGCCGTGCAGGAAACGGCCGGCAGGGTCGATAGCACAATCTTTGGGCCTTCGGCAGTGGACCAACGTGCAGGTCGCACAATGGCTGCCATAGGCTGAACCGGGGATGAACTCAGGCCGGCTTGAGGAAGGCCAGGCCCTCGTCCCAGGGCGGCGTGGGGCCGTAGAGTTCGGCCAGATGGTCGATGAACACGCGCACCTTCTGGGCGAGGTGGCGTCGGGAGGGATAGACGGCGTGGATGGCCGCCTTGCGCGAGCCTCCGTAGCCGGGCAGGACCTGCACCAGCGCGCCCGAGCGCAGCTCGGGGCCGACGTCCCAGGTCGAGCGCAGGGCGATGCCGACGCCCGCGATCACCGCCTCGCGCACCACCTCGCTGGAATTGGTGCGCAGCGGGCTCTCCAGCCGCACCGTCACCGGACCGTCCGGCCCCTCGAGCCGCCACTGGTCGGCATTGTGCGCCAGCAGCCTGTGCCGGGCGAGTTCGGCGGGGGTCGACGGGTGGCCGTGGGCCTTCAGGTAGAGCGGCGCAGCGCAGAGGATCCGGTGGTTGGGGGCCAGCCGGCGCGCCACGAGGCTCGAATCCTGGAGGTCGGCGATTCGGACCGCGAGGTCGAACCCGTCGCCGACGATGTCGACGAAGGCGTCGGACAGCTCGAGGTCCACGGTCAGGTCGGGGTGGCTCTCCAGGAAGACGCGCAGGTGCGGGGCGATGTGCAGCCGGCCGAAGGAGGTGGGCGCGGAGACCCTGAGGATGCCGCGCGCCACCGACGAGCGCCGCGCCACCCAGGCCTCCGCCTCCTCCGCCGAGGCGAGAATCGCCACCACGCGCTCGTAGAAGCCCTGCCCGGCCTCCGTCATCGCGATCTGGCGCGTGGTGCGCTGCAGCAGGCGGGTGCCCAGCCGCTCCTCCAGCCGCCGGATGCGCTTGGAGATGACCGCGGGGGAGAATCCAAGCTCCCGCCCGGCCGCGGACATGGAGCCGGCCGTGACCACGCGGGCGAAGATGTCGAGATCGGCGAGGGAGTTCATGCGGGAGCCGAACAGGGGTGCGACGATTTTTTCCGTACAGGAAACAATCCTAGGGGATTTCCGAACCTGCAAGCCCCAGGGTGCTGGGATAATGTGAATTCTGGCGAAGGCCCCGCGCGGCTTCGCGGGGGGAGCGAGGAGGGGACATGACGGGGATCGCCTTTCCGGTGCCGGACCAGGCCATCCTGGCGCGCCGCGACGCCATCATCGAGGGGCTGACCCGGCTGGTCCCGTCCGGTTCCCTGGTCACGTCCGAGGAAGAGCGCCGCGCCTTCGAGACGGACGCGCTCACCGCCTACCGCAAGCTGCCGCTCGCCGTGGTGCTGCCGACCTCGACGCAGGAGGTCTCCGCCGTGCTGCGCTACTGCAACGAGCAGGGCGTCAAGGTGGTGCCGCGCGGGGCCGGCACCTCGCTCGCCGGCGGCGCCATCCCGCAGGAGGACGCGATCATCCTGGGCATCGCCAAGATGAACCGCGTGCTCGACGTCAATTTCGGCGACCGCACGATGCGGGTCCAGGCCGGCATCACCAACCTCGCCATTTCCGGCGCCGTGGGGCACGAGGGCTTCTTCTACGCGCCAGACCCCTCCTCCCAGCTCGCCTGCACGATCGCCGGCAACATCGCGATGAACTCGGGCGGGGCCCATTGCCTGAAATACGGCGTCACCACCAACAACGTGCTCGGCGTGCGCATGGTGATGCTGGACGGCTCCGTCGTCGACATCGGCGGCGACGCGCTGGACTCACCGGGCTACGACCTTCTGGGCCTCGTCGTCGGCTCCGAGGGCCAACTCGGGGTCGTCACCGAGGCGACGGTCCGCATCCTGCGCGCGGCCGAGGGGGCGAGGCCCGTCCTCTTCGGCTTCGACAGCAGCGAGGCGGCGGGGCGCTGCGTGGCCGCCATCATCGGAGCGGGCATCGTGCCCGTGGCGATGGAATTCATGGACAAGCCGGCCATCGAGATCTGCGAAGCCTTCGCGAAGGCGGGCTATCCGCTCGACGTGGAGGCGCTGCTCATCATCGAGGTCGAGGGGTCCGACGCGGAGATGGAGGCGACGCTCGCGCGGATCGTCGCCATCGCCAGGGACCACGGCGTCAAGACGGTGCGGGAATCGCGCTCCGCGCTCGAGACTGCGCTGATCTGGAAGGGCCGCAAGTCGGCCTTCGGCGCGACGGGACGGGTCGCCGACTATATCTGCATGGACGGGACCATCCCCACGGGCCAGCTGCCCTTCGTGCTGCGACGCATGGCGGAGATCGTCGCGGGCTACGGGCTGCGCGTGGCCAACGTGTTCCATGCCGGGGACGGCAACCTGCACCCTCTCATCCTCTACAACGTCAACGATCCCGTCGAGGCCAGGAAGGCCGAGGATGCCGGCAGCGACATCCTCAAGCTCTGCGTCGAGGTGGGCGGCTGCCTCACCGGCGAGCACGGCGTGGGGATCGAGAAGCGCGACCTGATGCGCCACCAGTTCAACGAGGTCGACCTCGCCCAGCAATTGCGGGTGCGCGCCGTCTTCGACCCGGCCTGGCTGCTGAATCCCGCCAAGGTCTTCCCCCTCGACGGGCGCGAGGCGGCGTGAGCCGCCGCCTGCGCCTGGTTCACCTGCAGGACGTCCCGCCGGCATGACCCAGCTCCTCATTCCCACAGACGAGGCCGGGCTGGCCGCAGCCGTCGCGGACGCCCATGCGGCGAAGACGCCGCTCGCCATCGAGGGCGGGGGCACGCGCGCGGGCCTGGGCCGGCCCGCCCAGACCGAGAAGACGCTGTCCGCCCGGGGGCTCACCGGCATCACCCTCTACGAGCCGGCCGAACTCGTCATCGGCGCGCGCGCGGGCACGCCGCTGCGGGTCGTCGAGGAGGCGCTCGCGGAAAAGGGCCAGGAGCTCACCTTCGAGCCCATGGACCACCGGCCCCTCCTCGGCACCGGCGGGGAGCCGACCGTGGGCGGCGTCGCCGCCGCCAACGTGTCCGGGCCGCGCCGCATCATGGCCGGGGCCTGCCGCGACAGCCTGATCGGCGTGCGCTTCGTCAACGGCAAGGGCGAGGTCGTGAAGTCCGGCGGACGGGTGATGAAGAACGTCACGGGGCTCGACCTCGTCAAGCTCACCGCCGGCTCCTTCGGCACGCTGGGCGTGTTCAGCGAGGTGATCTTCAAGGTCCTTCCGCGCTCCGAGACCATGGCGACGCTCGTCCTGCATGGCCTGGACGACGCCGCGGCGGTCGCGGCGCTCTCGACGGCGCTCGGATCGCCGTTCGAGGTCACGGGCGCGGCGCACCTGCCCGCCGACGTGGAGCGCGTCCCCAAGACGCTCATTCGCATCGAGGGCTTTGAGGCCTCGGTCACCTACCGCGTGGGCGAACTGCGCCGCCTGCTGGCCGCCGGCGCGGCGGCCGACGTGATGCAGGGCGAACTGGCCGCGCAGCTCTGGCGGTCCGTCCGTGACGCGGCGTTCCTCGCGGAGCCGCGCGACCTCGCGGTCTGGCGCGTCTCGATCGCGCCGTCCAAGGCCGCCGCCGCGCTGGCGCGCCTGCCGGCGGGCTTCGTCGAGCGCCACCTGTTCGACTGGGGCGGCGGCCTGGTCTGGATCGCCACCTCGTCAGCCGGCGACGCGGGCGCCGCGGTCCTGCGCGCCGCCCTGGCGGGTTCGGGCGGCTACGCCACCATGGTCCGCGCGCCGGACGAGGTCCGCGCCGCAGTCGCCGTGTTCGAGCCGCTGGCGCCCGCGCTCGCCGCGGTCAGCGCCGGGATCAAGCGCAGCTTCGACCCCGCCGGCATCCTCAATCCCGGGCGGATGACGGCCGGCCTCTGAACGTACACGGGTCGTGGCCCCCGCCGCGACCGCGAGGAGCCCCAATGCAGACCAACTTCGCCCCCGACCGTCTCGAGGACCCCCAGCTCAAGAGCTCGGAAAAGATCCTGCGCACCTGCGTGCATTGCGGGTTCTGCACCGCGACCTGCCCGACCTACCTGCTGCTGGGCGACGAACTCGACAGCCCCCGCGGGCGCATCTACCTCATCAAGGACATGCTCGAGAGCGGCAAGCCCGCGACGCGGGAGGTGGTGACCCATGTCGACCGCTGCCTGTCCTGCTTGTCCTGCATGACGACCTGCCCCTCGGGCGTGCATTACATGCACCTCGTCGACCACGCGCGCAGCTACATCAACCAGACCTACCGGCGGCCCTGGACGGACCGCGCGATGCGCAGCCTGCTCGCCTTCGTGCTGCCGCATCCCAACCGCTTCCGCCTCGCCATGCTCGGCGCGATGATCGGGAAGCCCTTCAAGCCGCTGCTGAAGGCCATTCCCGCCGTCGGCCACCGCCTGGCGGCGATGGTCGACCTCGCCCCGGCGGGCCTGCCGTCCCGCTCGCCCCTGGAGGGCCCGCGCGTGCTCCCCGCCCCGGGACCCCGCAAGGGCCGCGTCGCCATTCTCTCGGGCTGCGCCCAGACGGTGCTGGCGCCCGGCATCAACGAGGCCGCGATCCGCATCCTCAACCGGCACGGCGTCGAGGTGGTGCTGCCCAAGGGGGAAGGCTGCTGCGGGGCGCTCGTCCATCACATGGGGGAGGAGAACCGGAGCCACGCCTTCGCCGCCCGGAACATCGACGCCTGGATGCGCGAGATCGAAGGGGAGGGGCTCGACGCCATCCTCGTCACGGCCTCGGGCTGCGGCACGACGGTGAAGGACTACGGCTTCATGTTCCGCGACGTCCCCGCCTATGCGGCCAAGGCCGCCAGGGTCTCGGCGCTGGCGAAGGACGTGACGGAGTACCTGGCCACCCTCGAGCTCGAGCCGGCGCGCCGGACGGGCGAGACCGTCGCATATCATTCAGCGTGTTCGCTGCAACACGGCCAGCAGATCCGCGACGAGCCCAAGACCTTGCTGAAGCGGATGGGCTTCGTCGTGAAGGATGTGCCGGAAGGACACATCTGCTGCGGCTCGGCCGGCGTCTACAACGTGCTGCAGCCGGAGATCGCGGGCGCGCTCCAGCAGCGGAAAATCGAGAATATCTCAAGGACTCGACCCGCCCTGATCGCAGCCGGAAACATCGGCTGCATGACTCAGATCGAGAACGGTCTGCGCAAGCGAGGCAGTGATCTGCCGATTGTCCACACGGTGGAGCTTCTCGACTGGGCGACCGGCGGGCCACTGCCCGAGAAGCTCGTGGAAAGAGGCTTCAGGGATCGGGAAATACTGGAACATTAACCATATTCTATATTCGTCATGACGGAGTATATTTGGATTTACCCACAAGCCTCTGAATCTCCGCATGAAAGAGTGTAAAAATTGGGTTAATGATTCACCTTGCCGAAACTTCAACTTCGAACGATATTGGAAGGGTAAACCGTCCGTTAACGGGAGTTGCCCCTATGTCTCTTGAGTCCCATCGTAATGTCGTCGTGTCCCAGACGGCCAAGCTGGCCGGCGTGGACTTCGGCAAGATGCGTGAGATCGCCCGTGCGATCCACGAGGATCCGGCCCTGCTCGCGGCCTTCGAGAAGGATCCGGAAGGCGTTGCCGCTTCGATCAACGGCTTCCAGGTTCCGGAAGGCTTCCACATCCATATCGCCGACGCCAACAACACCCTGATTCCCGCCGAGGAAGAGGGCGTGTTCGGCGCCGACAGCCGCGACAGCTGGGATCGCCTCGAGGTGCGCGCCGGCTACAAGACCATCAGCCTGGTGGTCTGCGCCTGATCTTGCGAAGAGGCCTCACGTGATCGGAAGGCGGAGCGGGCTCGTCCCGCTCCGTTTTCGTTTGCGGCAGGCCCCTTTTTCGTTTGCGGCAGGCCCCGGCGCCCGCCGGCGCATCGGCCGTGCGCCTTCCGGCCCGCCGATCCGGGACGGCGGCCCGCGCCATCGTCCGGCGGGAGCCGGTGCGGGCCATCCGCCGGCCGGCCTGCCGGGACGGCGTCGCCCGGTCACATCCCCAGCGCGACGATGAAATTGCCCCACAGGTGCCCCCGCACGAAGATCGGGGCCCCCACCAGCTTGGAGGGGTAGTACTTGTTGTCGGGCATGTGCCGCATGAAGGAACTGTAGAACGAGGGCTGCTGGTTGCGCGCCGCCACCAGCATCTTCGAGCGCTCGAAGATGCGCTTGTTGCGCGAGTGCAGGTCGTTCCACAGGTACTCGCCCGGCCGCTGCGGCAGCGAATATTCCGGCAGGTGCACCGGGACGTAGGAATTGCGGTCGGCGGCGAAGATCGAGAGGCACTCGGGCGCCTGGGACCGGTAGCGGCTGATGATCTCCGGCAGCACCTCCTCGTAGAAGGCGGTGGCCGGCGTGTCGTACTGGATCGGATCGGTGCCCGCGATGCGCCGGTACTCGACGGTGATGAGGTCGTTCACCGACACCTTGCCGCCCTGCAGACCCTTCTCGAAGAGCAGCGCGATCTCGGTGGCGGCGCTCTGGACGAGCCTCACCAGGGGGCGGTTGGCCTCTTCCGCCGCGCGGATCACGGCGGCGATGCGCACGTCGTCCTCCGGCGTGCGGTCGGAGAACCAGACGTGGCAGCCATCCTCGCTGACGCTGCGCACGGTCGCCTTGACGGGCCCGACCCCCTCGAGGTCGATGAGGCCCGTGTCGCCGGCCGCGAGCCGGCCGTCGACCGGCTGGACCAGCGCCCCGCCGCGGGAGATGTCCAGCGAATCCAGCTTGATGAGCTCGCGCGCGCCCGTCCCGGCGTCGCGCAGGAAGGTGCCGGTGATGCGCAGGGGTACGCGCGGGTGCTCGCGCCGGTCGCGCGCCTCGACATGACGCAGGAAGGCCGTGCTGCGCTGGGTGAGCCGCTGCAGCGCCGGGGCCATGTTGCCCGCCACCTCGCCGGCCACGCGGCAGATCTCGGTGGCCTTGGCGGTCATTCCCGTCATCGTCTCCGTCTTCTGCGAGACGACGCTGACGAACTGGAGGCTCTCCACCGCGCGCGCCGCGACCTCGCGGGCGCCCTCGATCTGGGTGCCCATGGCGTCGCGCACGGAGGTGAGCACCGGCCCCACGCGCGACAGCAGGCCGGCGATGTTGTCGACGGACGCGCCGCTCTCGCGGGCCACCGTCTGGAGCGTCACGATCTGCTTGGCGATGTCGCCCGTGGCGACCTGCACCTGTCCCGCAAGCTCCTTCACCTCGGTGGCGACCACGGCGAAGCCGCGCCCGGCATTGCCGGCGCGGGCGGCCTCGATGCTCGCATTGAGCGCGAGGAGGTTCGTCTGGCGGGCGATCGCGCCGATGATGGCGAGCACGCCGGCGATCCTGTCCACCGCCTCGGCGAGCTGGGTCATGCGCTGGGTGACGTCGCCGGCGAGGCGCTGCGCGTCGTGCACGAACTCGTCCGTTCCGGCGACGTGCCGCTCGATCACCTCGCCGGTGCTCTCGAGCTGGCGGGTGGTGTCGGCGAGCCCCGTCGTGACCTCGAAGGCCGTGCCCGAGAGGTTGGACAGCTCGACGCTCGCCGATCGGATGTGGTCGACGAGATCGATGGTCTCCGAGACCTTGGACTGCACGTCGTCGGCGGCGTTGGTGATCACCCGCATGGTGAGCAGCACGTCGTCTTCGAGCTGCTTGATGACGCGTTCCACCTGGTCGGGCGCGTCCGGCGCAGGGCCCAGCGTGACGACCGGCGCGTCCTCGACCGGAGGCTCGGGCACGCGCGCGAAAGGCGCGGCCGGCTTGGCCTCTTTTCGGAAGAATCGCACGATACCCAAGGGAATCCCGGCTCCGCGCCATGCGGCGAACGCCGCCAAACTATCCAGAGAGGGTTAACAAAGCCCAGCCGAGCGACGGCCGGCGCACGTCTGGCGTGCCGCTCCGGCCTGTTTCACACGTCGACTACCGCCCGGTTTCGCGCTGATTTTTGACGAATTGGAAACACTCCTCGTCATTATGTCCGCTTTTCGAAAAGACCTGACCGGGGCATGAGTCCCGGCCATCAAGAGCATTCGGCCAGCGCCCGCAAGGGTTGCTTCCGCTGTAGACGAGAGGAGAAGAGCATGTCCGCTGAAGCCCCGTCCGTCCGCGTCACCGGGCCCGTGTCCGCCCAGGCGCAGGAGATCCTGACGCCGGAGGCGCTGGCCTTCCTCGGCGAGCTCCACGGCAAGTTCAACGAGACCCGCAAGCGCCTCCTCCGGTTGCGCGAGGAGCGACAGAAGCGCTTCGACGCCGGCGAGCTGCCGGACTTCCTGCCCGAGACGAAGCACGTGCGCGAGGGCGACTGGCGGGTCGCGCCGATTCCCGCCGACCTGCTGGACCGCCGCGTCGAGATCACCGGCCCCGTCGACCGCAAGATGATCATCAACGCGCTGAATTCCGGCGCGAAGGTGTTCATGGCGGATTTCGAGGACGCCTCCTCGCCGACCTTCGCCAACATGCTCGAGGGACAGGCCAACCTGCGCGACCGCTGGCTCGGCCGCATCGATTTCGTCGATTCCGGCAACGGCAAGACCTACACGCTCTCCGAGAAGCCGGCCGTGCTGCTGGTGCGCCCGCGCGGCTGGCACCTGCCGGAGGACCACGTGACGGTGGACGGCGAAGCCATGTCCGGCTCGCTCTTCGACTTCGGCCTCTATGTCTTCCACAACGCGAAGGCGATCATCGCCTGCGGCTCGACCCCCGGTTTCTACCTTCCCAAGCTCGAGAGCCATCTCGAGGCGCGGCTGTGGAACGACGTCTTCTCCCATGCCGAGGAGCGGCTCGGCGTGCCCACGGGGACGTTCAAGGCCACGATCCTCATCGAGACGCTGCCCGCCGCCTTCGAGATGGACGAGATCCTGTGGGTGATGCGCGACCACATCGTCGGCCTCAATTGCGGCCGCTGGGACTACATCTTCAGCTTCATCAAGCGTCTGGGGAAAAACCCGCGCTGCCTGACGCCCGACCGCTCGGCCATGGTCATGGGCTCCAACTTCCTCGCCGCCTATTCGCTGCTGCTCATCAAGACCTGCCACCGCCGCGGCGCCTTCGCCATGGGCGGCATGGCCGCGCAGATCCCGGTCAAGGGCGACGCCCGCGCCAACGAGATCGCCTTCGGCAAGGTGCGCCACGACAAGCAGCGCGAGGCCACGGACGGCCATGACGGCACCTGGGTCGCCCATCCCGACCTCGTCCCCGTCGCCATGGAGGTGTTCGACCGGCTGATGCCGTCGCAGAACCAGCTCAACAAGCTGCGCGACGACGTGGACATCATCCGCGACGACATGATCCAGGTGCATCCCGGCAAGCGGACCGAGGCGGGCCTGCGCGAGAACATCCGCGTCGGTGTGCAGTACATCGAGGCCTGGCTGCGCGGGCGCGGCGCCGTGCCGCTCTACAACCTCATGGAGGATGCGGCGACGGCCGAGATCTCCCGCGCCCAGATCTGGCAGTGGCTCTATCACCGCGCCCGGCTGGATGACGGCCGGGAGGTGACGCCCGAGCTGTTCCGGGAGGTGCTCGCCGACGAGATGGGCAAGGTGCGCGAGGCCATCGGCCCGGAGGCCTATGACAAGGGCCGCTTCCCCGAGGCGATCAAGTTGTTCTCGGACATGTCCCTCGCCAAGGACTTCGCGGAGTTCCTGACGCTGCCCGCCTACAAGATCCTGGGCTGAGGCGGCCCCGGCGTTCGCGGACGCCCGGCATCGGGCCGACATGAACGACATTTCATGGTGCGGGGCTTGGTGCGTCGACCGGCCGTTCCCACATGTCCGACGCCGCGCCACGCGGCGGACGATGTGGACGACCCGGCCCGAGGGGCCCTTTGGAGATCCTGACGCCATGACCCCGGAAGAACGCCAGCTTCTCGACGGCCTCTTCGATCGCGTCGGCGGAGCAGCCAATGCGCCGCGCGACAAGGAGGCCGAAGCCCTCATCAACGACCAGGTGCGCGCCAAGCCCTTCGCGCCCTACCTGCTCGCGCAGACCGTGATCATCCAGGAGGAGGCCCTCAAGGCCGCCGCCAGCCGCATCCAGGAGCTGGAAGGCCAGCTCAAGGAGCGTGAGGCGGCCGGCGGAAGCTTCCTCGGCGGTCTGGGCAAGACCATCTTCGGCTCCGGCGAGCCGCCCCGTCCCGCCCAGGCCGGACCGGCGGGCCCGTCCTCCGTGCCGCGGGCGGGCAGCCCCTGGGGGGCGCCGCCTCCCGCGGCGGCCGAGCCTCCCGCTGCTGCTCCCGGCGCGGGTCCCTGGGGGCGCAGCGCCCCGCCCGGTCCCTGGGGCGCGCCGCAGGGCGGCATGTTCGGCGGCGGCGGTGGCGGCGGCGGGTTCCTGCGCGGCGCCATGACCACGGCGGCCGGCGTGGCCGGCGGCGCGCTCCTCTACCAGGGCCTGTCGTCCTTGTTCAGCGGCAACCATGGCTCCTCGTTCCTCGCCGACGCGCAGGGCCTGACGGGAGACGCGGCGGCGCAGGCCGGCTCGCTGGGAGACCAGTTCTTCGGCGGAAACTCGGTGCTGGGCGGCGCACAGCCCGCGGCGGTCCAGGGCGACGACGCCAGCGCGGCGGACGAGGATCCCGGCATCATGGACGCCAGCGACGACAGCTACGACGATGGCGGCTACGACGACGGCGGGGATGACGGCGGCGACTGGGCCTGACCCGCTGTCGGACGACGCCCGGAAGGCTTGACGGCCGGCCCCTGGGCCGGCCGTTCTCACATGACGATGACGGTGGTGCCGACCTTGACCCGCTCGTAGAGGTCCACGACGTCCTCGTTGCGCAGGCGGATGCAGCCCGACGAGACGTTGGTGCCGATCGTGTTCGGCTCGTTAGTGCCGTGGATGCGGTAGAGCGTCGAGCCCAGATACATGGCGCGCGCGCCGAGCGGGTTCTCCTCGCCGCCTTCCATGTGGCGTGGCAGGTCCGGCCGGCGCTTCAGCATTTCCGGGGGCGGCGTCCAGTCCGGCCACTCCGCCTTGCGGGTGATCGCCTTCACGCCCGACCAGACGAAGCCCGGGCGGCCCACGCCGATGCCGTAGCGCAGGGCCGTGCCGCCGGACTGCACGAGATAGAGGAACTTGTTCTCGGTATCGATGACGACCGTGCCGGGGCCGTGCGGGCCCGAATAGGCGACCGTCTGGCGGTCGAAGCGGGCGTCCGGCTCGGCCTGGATCTGCTGGTAGGGCGTGGCCATGGGCAGGGAGGCCACGCGCGCCGGGCGGGTAGGGTCGGCCTGGGCCGGGCCGAGGTCCGCCGGCGCGCCGCGCGTGCGGCCCGTGGCCGCTCGCGGGGTGGGATCGCGCCCCGTCATGAGCATCTCGATGAAGCCGCCGCCGAGGTTGGAGGCCTGCGCCGCGGCGCGCTCGATGGTGGCGAGCAGCCCCGCCAGGGCCGCCAGGGAGAGGAGGAGGGACGCGCGCATGGATCCACCGTGCTGAACGAGGTCTACTCGGAACGCGTCGAATCCAACCGGCGCTGTTGAACACGCGGTCAAGAAGGATGCTTAACCTGGCGTAAGACGGGGGGCTCGCATGGTCCTCGTGCCGAGTCGGTTAAGGCTTCGTCACCATGCGGGCAGACATGCGCAATTAACCATCGGACGAGCCGCCCGGCCTGGGGACGTGGGAGGTAAGCACTGCTTCAGGGTTTACGGGTTTGATAAAGGTCATGCGAATTCTCGGGCGTTGGTGGCGATGGGGCCTCGGCTGAAGACCTTCAGGATCGAGCGGCAGGCTGCGGTCGCCGCCGGAATCCTGCCGGAGGCATCGACGGCGCTTGCGCCGACGGTCGCCGCGGCGCCCGTGCCCGGCGCTCCCGGCTGTGATTTCACCGCGGCGGAGATGCTGGCCCTGCGCCAGGCCCTGGCGGCCGGTTCCGGCCTCAGCCGCGCTGCCGACGAGCTTGCGGCCATCGTCAACGACACGGCGCGCGCGGCCAACGCGATCATCGGCTCGAGCGAGGAGATCGACAACCTCGTGCTGCGCCTGCGCGCCACGGCGGGCCGCGACCCCGGCTCCGACGTCGCGGACGAGCTCGCCGAGCATTCGCTGCTGATCTTCCAGGCCTGCGGCTTCCAGGATCTCACCGGCCAGCGCATCGCCAACGTGGTGGACGTCCTGCACGAGTTCGACCGCAAGCTGAAGGCCCTGCGCGACCTGTGGAACGGCATCGCCGAGAAACGCCCGCCTTCCTCGCCCGCCAACGATCTCTTCGTCGCCCCCGCTCCGGCCGGTAGCCTGGAGAACGGCCCGCGCCTGCCCGCGGATGCCGGGCACCTCACCCAGGCCGAGATCGACGCGATCTTCGAATAGGGTTCTCCGCTTCCGGGCCCATCGTCGCCGCGCTCGGCGCCGCTCCTTTCGGCCATCGCCACGCCGGTCTCTTGACCGCCGTCCCCGCGGGCGCTTCAACGACGGCATGACCGACGCCCCCGCACCGCCCGCAGCCCTGATCCGCACCGCGGCCGACGCCGACGGGCCGGGCCTCGCCGCGCTGATCGCCGGGATCTTCCAGGACTACCCGGACTGCCCCTTCCTGCCCGAGGAGTTCCCCGAACTCGCCGCTCCGGCATCCCATTACGCCGGCCGCGGCGGCGCGCTCTGGGTGGCGGAGGCCGACGGGGCCGTGGTCGGCTCGCTGGCCGTGACGCCGTCCTGGCGCGCGGGGGAGACGGAGCTGTTCAAGGTCTACCTGGCCCGGTCCTGGCGCGGCCGCGGAATAGCGCAGGAGCTTCTGGCGCGCGCGCTCGCCTTCTCGCGGGAGAGGGGCGCGCATCGCGTCGGCCTGTGGTCCGACACGCGCTTCGTCGAGGGGCATCGCTTCTACCGCCGCACCGGCTTCCTGCAAAAGCCCGGCGCGCGGGCGCTGCACGACACGGGGCGGACGCTGGAATATCGCTTCGAGCGCGAACTCGGCTGAGTCAGGCCGTCACGAGGGTCTGGCGGGCCCGCAGCCTGGAGCCGAGCCCGGCGACGTCGAGCAGGATGAGCAACCACAGGTAGAGGCTTCCCCCGCCCAGCACGGCGAGGGGCAGGGACGCCGCCCCGGCCGCCGAGCGCGCCACCACGCCGGCATAGAGAGCCATCGCCGCGGCCGCGGCCGCGACCCCCAGCACGTCCCGCCAGCAGATCCGCAGCAGGGCCGTGCGCGACGCCATGGCGAGGCCGAGCAGGAGGGCGGCCCCCATGGCGAGGCTGAAGCTCCAGGCCTGGCCGAGCGCGCCGTCCGCCGCTCCCCCGGCGGCGGCCAAAGCGAGGTTCGCGGCGAGGCCCGCCGCCGCGGGCACGACGAGCGGCCAGGTGCGCCCGGCGATCTGGAAGGCCGGTCCGACGGCGAATTGCAGCAGCGCCCAGGCGAGCATGCCCGGCAGCAGCGCCAGGCTGAGCGTCCCGAACGGGCCGCGGAAATCGGGCCCGACGAGCCAGGGTTCGACGACCGGCATGATGGCGGCCAGTCCCGCCGCCGCCGGCAGCAGGGCCGCCCAGACGAGGACTGCGTTGCGCGCCACCTGGCGGCGCGCGGCGTCGGGGCCATCGGTGTGGGCGGCGTGGACCGCCACCGGGAGCAGCAGGACATCGGCCGCGGTGCCCATGGCGGCCAGGATGCGGATCATCAGGTCCCAGGCCAGCGCGAACTGGCCGGCGGCCGCGAGGCCGGCATGCCCGGCCACCGAGGACCGGTTGAGGAAGGCCTGCAGCAGCGCGACGGCTCCGGCGGCCACCAGCGGCAGGCCGTAGCGCGCGAAGGAAAGCCCGCGCGCGAACTCAGCCCGGGGCAGGCCGGCGCGCGAGGAGCGCAGGGCGAGGCGGGCGCAGGCGAGGGCCAGGAGGCTCGCCGCCGCGCCGGCGTCGACCACGATGCCGGGCTCGGCCGTGAGCAGGCCGGTGACCGCCATCGTGCCGACGACGACCAGGCTGCGCCCGGCGACCAGCAGGGCGTAGAGCCCGCTGCGGCCGAGCGCCCGGGCAAGGGCGGCGTGCACGTCGAAGAACGCGCCCGAGGCGGTCAGGACCGCGGCCGGCAGCAGCAGGCGCGCGGACGCCGCGGCCAGCGTGGCGGGCAAGGCGAACGCCACGACGAGCGCCGTCGCGAGAAGCAGCAGAGCCATGCCGGCCATCGCCGCGTCCAGGGTGGCGCGCACCGCCTCGGCCTCGGGGCCGGGCTCGCGCCGGGTGAAGCGCGTCGCGGCGTGGCGCAGCCATTCCACCGCCGGCACGGTGAGCGCGCCCGCCGCGGCCAAAGCGAGGGCGAAGGCGCCGAAGGCGGCCGGCCCGAGGGCGCGCGCCAGGACCAGCCCGAGCGCGAAGTTCGCGGCGGCGTTGGCGAGAAAGCTCGCGAGGACAAGCATGAGCGGCCCGGCTCCGGCTGGGGGCGGCGGCGCGCCCCCTCTTGCGCCTGAGCGTGGCACGCCTCACTTAACATCCCGTCGGCGGCCGCCTCCGGCGAAAACCTGCCTGCTGCAACGCGTGCGACGTCTTGACAGCTTTGGCGGCCCCTCCTATCTCCGGGACACCCTGCTGGCACTCATCTGATGAGAGTGCTAACAGGACACCATTCGAAGGAGCTGATGCGCATCAGCGCGTAGCCAAGGGGAAACATGACATGAGCTTCCGTCCGCTGCATGACCGTGTCGTCGTCCGTCGCGTCGACGCCGAGGAGAAGACCCGGGGTGGCATCATCATCCCCGAGACCGCCAAGGAAAAGCCCCAGGAGGGCGAGGTGGTCGCCGTCGGTCCCGGCGCCCGTGACGAAGCCGGCAAGCTGGTCCCGCTCGACGTCAAGGCGGGCGACCGCGTGCTGTTCGGCAAGTGGTCCGGCACCGAGGTGAAGATCAACGGCGAGGATCTCCTGATCATGAAGGAGAGCGACATCCTCGGCATCGTCACCATCACGGCCAAGGGCAAGAAGGCGGCCTGATCGGCCCCCTGTCACCCATCCGATCCCAGAATTGAAGGAGCAACCAGATGGCTGCTAAGGACGTCAAGTTTTCCACCGATGCCCGCGACCGCCTGCTGCGCGGCGTCGACATCCTCGCCAACGCCGTGAAGGTCACGCTGGGCCCCAAGGGCCGCAACGTCGTGATCGAGAAGAGCTTCGGCGCGCCCCGCATCACCAAGGACGGCGTGACCGTCGCCAAGGAGATCGAGCTCGCCGACAAGTTCGAGAACCTCGGCGCCCAGATGGTGCGCGAGGTTGCCTCCAAGCAGAACGACGCCGCCGGTGACGGCACCACGACGGCGACCGTGCTCGCCGCCTCCATCGTCCGCGAGGGCGCCAAGGCCGTGGCCGCCGGGCTCAACCCGATGGACCTGAAGCGCGGCATCGACCTCGCCGTCGACGCGGTCGTCTCCGACCTCAAGAAGAACTCCAAGAAGGTGACCTCGAACGCCGAGGTGGCGCAGGTCGGCACGATCTCCGCCAACGGCGACAACAGCGTCGGCAAGATGATCGCCGAGGCGATGCAGAAGGTCGGCAACGAGGGCGTGATCACGGTCGAGGAGGCCAAGAGCCTCGAGACCGAGCTCGACGTCGTCGAGGGCATGCAGTTCGACCGCGGCTACCTCTCCCCGTACTTCATCACGAATGCGGACAAGATGGTCGCCGAGCTCGAGGATCCCTACATCCTCATCCACGAGAAGAAGCTCTCCTCGCTGCAGGCGCTGCTGCCGATCCTCGAGGCCGTCGTCCAGACGGGCAAGCCGCTCCTCATCATCGCCGAGGACGTCGAGGGCGAGGCGCTCGCCACGCTCGTCGTCAACAAGCTGCGTGGCGGCCTGAAGATCGCCGCCGTCAAGGCTCCCGGCTTCGGTGACCGCCGCAAGGCCATGCTCGAGGACATCGCCATCCTCACGGGCGGCCAGATGATCGCCGAGGACCTCGGCATCAAGCTCGAGTCGGTGACGCTCAACATGCTCGGCCGCGCCAAGAAGGTGCGGATCGAGAAGGAGAACACCACGATCATCGACGGCGTGGGCAAGAAGAAGGACATCGAGGGCCGCGTCGCGCAGATCAAGGCCCAGATCGAGGAGACCACCTCCGACTACGACCGCGAGAAGCTCCAGGAGCGTCTCGCCAAGCTCGCGGGCGGCGTCGCGGTGATCCGCGTCGGCGGCGCGACCGAGGTCGAGGTGAAGGAGAAGAAGGACCGCGTGGACGACGCGCTCAACGCCACCCGCGCCGCGGTGGAAGAGGGTGTGCTCCCCGGCGGTGGCGTGGCCCTGCTGCGCGCCGTCGCCGTCCTCTCCAAGGTGAAGTCGGCCAACGAGGACCAGAAGACCGGCATCGACATCGTACGCCGCGCGCTCACCACGCCGGCCCGCCAGATCGTCGACAATGCCGGTGATGACGGCGCCGTCGTGGTCGGCAAGCTGCTCGAGGCCAAGGACTACTCCTACGGCTACAACGCCCAGACGGGCGAGTACGCCGACCTGATCAAGGCCGGCATCATCGACCCCACCAAGGTCGTGCGCACGGCCCTGCAGGACGCCGCCTCCGTGGCCGGCCTGCTGATCACCACCGAGGCCCTCATCGCCGAGCTCCCCAAGAAGGACGCTCCCGCGATGCCCGGCGGCGGCGGCATGGGCGGCGGCATGGACTTCTGAGTCCGACTCGTCTCATCGAAGGACTGGAGGGCGTCGGCGCAAGCCGGCGCCCTTTTTCTTTGGCGCCTCCTCCCCGGCGGGGCGCGCCCTCGCCGGCGGGGGAGACGCGACGGGGCAGCGCCAGCCCGCAGACCGTTCGCGCCCCTTTCCCCGCCCTTTCCGGCGGCTGAACCACTTGTAACGCCCCGCCACCTACCGGCGCGGAGCTTGCTTCGCTATGGTGCGCGACCGCCGCGGGCCCGTCCCCGCGCTGATTCCATGCGGCCGTGCGGCCCGATCAAGACCCCTCGATCCCGCCCCGGCGCGGGCCGGAGTTTTCCCCGATGAGCAGCGGCAGAACCGTCACTCTCCAGCATGCCCTCGCCATCGCCGTCCTCGCCTCCGCCCTCGCGGCCGGCGTCTTCGGGGCGGCGCAGGGCGACAAGACCATGCTGGGCATCGCGGCAGCGGGCCTGCTCTGGGCCGGAGCGGCCTGGATGTCGGCGCGGATCTCGACCTTCCTGCGGATCTTCTCCGGCATCTTCGCGGTGGAATACGTCGTCTTCGGCGCGATGGTGCTGGCCATTCGCGCCGGCCTCTGGCCCGAAGCGCTGGCCGAGTTCAGCCCGCCCTCCAGCCTGCCGATCACCGTGGCGGTCTTCGGC
This sequence comes from Alsobacter sp., assembly GCA_046349155.1. Taxonomy (GTDB): domain Bacteria; phylum Pseudomonadota; class Alphaproteobacteria; order Rhizobiales; family Beijerinckiaceae; genus Alsobacter. Next base: position 1,018,821 of record JAXMCW010000001.1, read on the forward strand.
ATCATCGTCTGGGCCATTTCCCACGTGCCGGTGATCCGCACCATCATGGGCATCGCGGACCTCTATTTCGACACGCGGGAGGTGGGGATGGTCCGCATCTGGCCGCTCGGGCCGATGCGGGTCCACGAGAGCCGGCTGGCGACGCTCGCCGTCGTCACGCTCGTGCTCATCAACCAGGCGCAGGTCGGAATCTCCGTACGCCTGTCCTTCTTCAACCGCGACTGGTTCAACGCCATCCAGGACAAGAACCAGGAGCAGTTCTGGACGCTGCTCTTCACGGTCTTCCTGTTCTGGGCCGCCATCTACATCGCCAGCGCCATCATCGAGTACGTCATCCAGTCGGGCCTCACCATCCGCTGGCGGCAATGGCTCACCGACCACTATGTCGGCGACTGGCTGCGCGACGGCACGCACTACAGGATGGCGCTCTCCGGCGGCAATGCCGACAACCCGGACCAGCGCATCGCCGTGGACATCGCGAGCTTCATCGAGAGCACCTACGGCTTCTCGATCCGCCTGCTGGCGACGGTGAGCAGCCTCGTCTCCTTCTCCATCATCCTGTGGACCATCTCGGCGGCCTTCACCTTCCCGGGCACGGACATCGTGGTGCCGGGCCTGCTCTTCTGGGTGGCGCTGGTCTATGCCGGCCTCGGCACGCTGGTGACGCACTGGATCGGCCGCCGGCTCGTGCCGCTCAACTTCGAGCAGCAGCGTTACGAGGCGGACTTCCGCTTCTCTCTGGCGCGGCTGCGCGAATATGCCGAGCAGGTCGCCCTGCTCGAGGGGGAGAAGGCCGAGCGACAGCTCGTCATGGGCCGCTTCGGCTGGGTGATCGGGAACTTCTGGCAGATCGTGAACCTGCGCAAGCGGCTGATGGCCTTCACGGCCTCCTACGGCCAGATCAGCCCCATCATCCCCTACGTCATCGTCGCGCCCTTCTACTTCGCCGGGAAGGTTCAGCTCGGCACGATGAGCCAGACCGCCGGCGCCTTCTCGAACGTGGAGGGCGCGCTGAACTTCTTCGTCAGCTACTATGTCAGCCTCGCCGAGTACCGCGCCGTCGTCGACCGCCTGTCGACCTTTGACGGCGCCATCCACCGGGCGCGGGGCCTGGGCCGCACGCCGCCACGGATCGACATCGCGCAGGCCAAGGACCGCGACGTCCGCATCGAGGGCCTCACCCTGAACCTCCCCGACGGACGCGCCATCATGGAGGGGGCGGACCTCGACCTGAAGGCGGGCGCGACGACGCTCGTCACCGGCCCGTCGGGATCCGGCAAGTCCACCCTCCTGCGCGCGCTCTCGGGCATCTGGCCCTATGGCGAGGGCAAGGTGCAGGTGCCGGAGGGGGCGAGCGTGATGCTGCTGCCGCAGCGGCCCTACATCCCCATGGGCACCTTGCGCTCGGCGGTGACCTACCCCTCCGTGGGCGGCTCCTTCACGGACGAGGCGATCCGCGAGGCCCTGGTCGCGGCGCACCTGCCCGCGCTCGTCGATCGCCTCGACGCTGAGGAGAACTGGAACGCGCGCCTCTCGGGCGGCGAGCAGCAGCGCGTCGCGCTGGCCCGCGCCTTCCTCGCCAAGCCCGACTGGCTGTTCCTCGACGAGGCCACGGCCGCCCTCGACGAGGCGACCGAGCGTGCGCTCTACGAGAGCATGCCGCAGCAGCTCCCTGCGACGACGATCGTCTCGATCGGGCACCGCTCCACCCTGCACGCGCTGCACCAGCGCCGCGTCGAGATGAAGCCCCGCGGGGACGGCACCTTCGCCCCGGTCGACGTGACGCTGCAGGAGGCGTGACGGCCCGCGCCGCCTGTCACGCACGACGCCTTCCGCACACGACCCCTTCCGTCAAGGCGAGGAGCGCAGCGACGAAGCAATCCAGGCCTTGGAAGGGCCGGATTGCTTCGCTTCGCCCGCAATGACGGGGAGGCGGTTGGCGGTGAGCGGAAGGGACCTGACGGCAACGATGCCGTTCGCCACGGCGGCGATGCGGCGCGCAAGTCCGGCGCGCAGGTCCGGCGATGCTGTCCGCCGGGACGGCGATGCGGCTCGCGAGGGCGGGCCGCGGGGCCTAGAGACCGCGCTCGAACTTCAGTTCGCCGCCCTGGCCCGCCATGACGAGGTAGCCGTCCTTGAGGTCCCAGACCACGGACGTGCGGAAGGCGATGAGGAAGGCGCGCTCGAAGTCCGAGATGCTCTTCTCGCATTCCTTGCGGGTCTGCGCGATCGGCCCCACGGCCATGCGCTGGCCGTTCTGGGGCAGGGCCGTCGCAGACCAGGCATTGCAGCCGCCATGCCCGCGGGCGCGAAACTGGTTGTCGATCATCACGGTTGGCCGGTCGCGCGGCGGGGCCTTGCCGCTCAGGCTCACCAGCGTCCACTGCATCTCGATCGGGAATTTCTTGGGCTCGGCCCGCTGCATGTTCATGTCGCTCGCCGCTGGGGGTTTCTTGCCCTGGGCGAGGGCGGGGGCGGCGAGGCAGACGGCCGCAAGCACGGCCGGCACGTATCGAAGCAGCATGATCGTCAGGGCTTTCGGCATCCACGGGAAGGCGCGGAGCATAGTCGGAGGGGATGCCGGCTGCAACGCAGCCTTCAGCCCCCGCCGATGCGCGCCTCGAGGCGTTCGGCCAGCACGTTCGTCCCGGAGAAGACGTAGTCGGGCTGGCTGATCGCGACGCGGGTCGCGCCCCGTGCCACGAGCCATTCCGACACCGGGAAGATGGCGGCCTTGGGGCAGACGAAAGCCCCGCGCTCGTCGCCCGCTCCGTCGCCGAGCAGAGAGACGCCCCAGTCGGCGGGCATCTCGGCGAGCAGCGTCACCGCATCGGCCGGCAGCACGGCGCGGACCTCGCGGGTCGTCCGGGCGGTCTCCTCCGCCGCGATGCGCATCAGCATCGAGCGCGCGGCGCGCCGGGCGCGCGGACCCCAGGCCGAGCCGACGCCGGCGACGAGGTTCGCCTCGCTGCGCAGGATGATACCGTCGTCCAGCACCTTGAGCGCGTTGGCGGACAGGGTCGCGCCCGTCGTCGTGATGTCCACGATGAGGTCGGCGGCGCCGGACGCGGGTGCTCCTTCCGTCGCGCCCAGGCTTTCGACCAGCCGGTAGTCGGCGATGCCGTGGCGGGCGAAGAAGGCGCGCGTCAGGTTCAGGTATTTCGTGGCGACGCGCATCTTGCGGCCGTGGCGCAGCCGGTAGGTGCTCGCCACGTCCTCCAGGTCCGCCATGGACCGCACGTCGATCCAGGCCTGCGGCACGGCCACGACGACGTTGGCATGCCCGAAGCCGAGCGGCGTCAGCAGCGCGATGCGCGCCTCCGCCTCCGGAATGCTCTCGCGCAGCAGGTCTTCGCCGGTGATGCCGAGGTGGGCCTCGCCCTGGGCGAGCTCGCGCGCGATCTCGGAGGCCGAGAGGTAGACCACCTCCACGTCCTCCATCCCGGCGATCGAGCCGCGATAGTCGCGGGCGCCGCGGCCCTGCACGAGCGGCAGGCCGGCGCGGGCGAAAAAGGCCGTGGCGTTCTCCTGCAGCCTGCCCTTGGAGGGCACGGCGAGGAAGAGGGGCGGGTCGGCCGTCGCGCCGCGCGCGGGGGACTTGGTCGGGGAGGAGGGGTCCATGACGCCTGTCATCCTGCGAGGCTGGCGGCGAGGCGGTCGATCCAGATCGAGCAGCCGACGGCGGGGACGGGAGCGGGCGAGCCGAGGCGCTGCAGCAATCCGTCGTAGCGGCCGCCGCCGACGATGGGCCGGGCGCCCGTCGCGCGCGCGTCGCGGATCTCGAAGACAGCCCCCGTATAATAGTCGAGGTTGCGGCCGAAAGCGGCCGCGAAGCGCAGCGTCGTCACGTCCACGCCGCGCGCCGCGATGAAGCCGGTGCGGGATTCGAAGCCGTCCAGCGCCTCGTCGAGGTCGAGCCTCGCCTCCGCGGCCAGGACGCGAAGCTGCGCGGCGGCAGCGTCCGGATCGCCGGCGATGGTCACGTAGCGGGCCAGCACGGCCTGCAACTCCCCGGGAATGCCGCCGTCGGCCTCGGCGGCGGCCTGCACCAGGAAGCGCTCGGCGATCTCACCCGCCGTCCGCCCGCCCACCGCGGAGATGCCCGCGATCTCGAGCAAGTCCTCCACGAAGGCGCGCGCGGCCCGCGGATCCTGGCCCTGCATCGCCTGGAGCAGCCCGGCATGCTCGCCGGCGGCGGCCTCGCTCGTGGAGAGGGCGGCGATGCTGCCGGCGTCCAGACGGCCCTGCGCGAAGGCGCGCTTCAGCTTGCGCACCCGCGCTGCGGGCAGTTTCAGCGCGTCGACAAGCGCCATGAAGAGGCCGACGTCGCCGAGCCGGATCTCGGGCCGCTCCAGCCCGAAGCTGGTCACGGCTTCGACGGCGATGGCCAGAACCTCGGCATCCGCCGCCTCCCGGTCGCTGCGCCCGAAGGACTCGATGCCGGCCTGCGCGAACTCGCCCGGCTCGCCGGCACGCAGGCGGAAGACGGGGCCGCAATAGGAGAGCTGCGAGGGAAGGGGCTTGCCGCCTGCCGCGAGGAAGGCCCGCGCCACGGGGATCGTGTATTCCGGCCGCAGGGCGTATTCCGCGCCGTCGGCGTCCGCGGTCACGAACATGCGGCTGCGCATGTCCTCCCCGGACATGTCGAGGAACACTTCGACGGGCTGCAGCACGGCGGGCTCCGTGCGGGCATAGCCCGCATCGGCCAGGAAACCCGCCAGCCCCTCGGCCAGCGATCCCGCTCGGCTCTTCATCTTGTCACCCACACCGACGCTTCGATACCGGTCCAGCCGCAGCCGTGTCTTGGAGACCGTTTGGAAAGTCGCCCTTTCCTCACGATACCCCCCTCCCTGAGGAGCAGGCCGGCTCGGGCCTGCGTCTCGAAGGACGACGGACTCCAGTTTCCACGATGCTTTCAGCCTCCTGGAGCCCCTCGTCCTTCGAGACGCCATGCGCAAGGCGCACGGCTCCTCAGGATGAGGGGTGTTTGGCACGTTTCCAGACAGTCTCTTAGCAACGCCACCGCCGGAACGCGACCCCGGTGTCTAGCATGAAAAGGATGGGCAACGGGTGAACGAGCGGATTCCGGGCAGCACCGGACGAACCGTGCCGGTCCCGGCACTGCGCGCCGCCAAGGACGACAGCGAGGTACGCCGAGGGCCTCTTTGGCGCCGCGCTCAGCCGTGGCGGGCGAGAATCTCGCGGACGGTGGCCACGAGGTCCGCCTCGGGCGCCTCGCGCTGAGCCTCGGCCTGCATCTTCAGGTAGGTCTCGCGGTCGGGCGCTCCGGCCAACTGGCCGCCGAGCACGAGGTCTTTCACCTGCACCGTGCCGCGGTCGCGCTCGTTCGAGCCCTGGATGACCACGCAGACGCTGCCGCGGCGGTCGGCATACTTCATCTGCGGCTTCATGCCGGCGCCGCCGAGATAGAGTTCGGCGCGGATGCCCGCCTGGCGCAGGGTGGAGACGAAGCCCTGGTAGTGGGCCATCTGGTCCTTGTCCATCACGAGGACCACCACCGGGCCGCGCACCGCAGCGGTATCCGCCTTGCCCAGAACCTTGAGCGCCGCCAGCAGGCGCGAGACGCCGATGGAGAAGCCGGTCGCCGGGACCGGCTCGCCGCGGAAGCGCGCCACCAGCCCGTCATAGCGTCCCCCGCCCGCCACCGAGCCGAAGCGTACGGTCTGGCCGTCCTCGTCCTTCACCTCGAAGGTCAGTTCGCCCTCGAAGACGGGTCCGGTGTAGTATTCGAGGCCGCGGACGACGGAGGGGTCGATCATGACGCGGCCCTCGTAGCCGGCGGCCGCGACCAGTCCCGCGATGGTCCGCAGCTCGTCCACCCCTTCGCCGCCCCGCGCTGAGCCGCTGACGACGCCGCCCAGGTTGTCGACCGTCTCGCCCGTCGTCGCGCCGCGGGCGGCCGTGAAGCGAAGCACCCGGTCGATCGCGTCGGGCGGGAGCCCCGCGCCCTTCGTGAAATCCCCCGAGGGATCCATGCGTCCCGGGCCGAGCAGGGCCCTCACGCCGTCCGGTCCCACCTTGTCGAGCTTGTCGATGGCCCGGAGCACCGTGAGCCGGCGCCCGGCATTCTCGTCGCCGGCGAGGCCGATGGCGTCGAGCACGCCGTCGAGCACCTTCCGGTTGTTGACCTTCACCACATAGGAGCCGCGGGGGATCCCGACCGCCTCGAGCGTGTCGGCCATCATCATGGCCGCCTCGGCGTCGGCGGCGACGGAGGGCGCGCCCACCGTGTCGGCGTCGAACTGCATGAACTGGCGGAAGCGGCCCGGGCCGGGCTTCTCGTTGCGGAACACCCAGCCCACCCGGTAGCTGCGATAGGGCTTGGGCAGCGCGTCGAAGTGCTCGGCGACGTAGCGGGCGAGCGGCGCCGTGAGGTCGTAGCGCAGCGAGAGCCACTGCTCGTCATCGTCCTGGAAGGAGAAAACGCCCTCGTTGGGCCGGTCCTGGTCCGGGAGGAACTTGCCGAGCGCCTCGGTGAACTCGACGAAGGGCGTCTCCACCGCCTCGAAGCCGTAGAGCTCGAAGGTGCGCCGGATGGCGGCGAGCATGGCCTCCGTCGCGGCGAGATCGGCCGGCCCGCGGTCGCCGAAGCCGCGCGGAAGGTGCGCCTTCACCTTGCGGGGCGTGCTGTCCTTCGGGTCATCGGCGGGAGCTGTCATGGGCGGCGGAGCCTCGTCAAAGGGATGCGCCGCCTGTTAGCGCGGCGGGGAGGGTGCGGCAAGGGACGTTGAACCGCAGGCGTCACAGGCTAGGCTGCGATCTCGCCCAGGCGGTCGCTGTCCTGGACACGATCGGCAGACCAGAAGCCTCGGCTTTCCAGCCGGCCTCGTTGCCCTTCGACCTTGCAGGCGTGACCGCGGGGGGGCGCGCCAGTCCGCGGCGACCGGCATCGACGTCGCGGCATTCCGCGACATCGCCGACGATCCGGACGTCGCAGCGGGGCAGGACCTGCGCAGCGGCCTCGCGGCTAAAGGCGGCGCCCTGTCGCTGCGGACACCGTCTCCTGAACGACGAAGACCGGGGACATGCCCCGGCCTCGTACCCTCAAGGCAGGGACGCGCCTGCCTCACGCGACGGCGCGGATCACCTTGCCGAGCTTGTCGACCAGTTCGCCGATCTGGTCGTCGGAGATGATCAGGGGCGGGGTCACGGCGATGGTCTCGCCGGTGATGCGCACCATGATGTCGTGGTCGTGGAAGCCGCGGTCCATCGCCTCGAAGGCGCGCTGGCCGAAGGCGTCGGGCTTGGAGGCGAGGTCGATGGCGCCAACGAGGCCCACGGCGCGGATGTCGAGCACGTTGGGCAGGCCCTTCAGCGTCATCATGGCGTCGATCCACTTGGCCTCGACGGCGCGGGTGCGCTCGAAAAGCTGCTCCTCGCGGTAGAGGTCGAGCGAGGCGAGGCCCGCCGCGGCCGCCAGCGGGTGGCCCGAATAGGTGTAGCCGTGGAAGAACTCGATGGCGTGCTCGGGCCCCTTCATGAAGGTGTCGTAGATGCCCTTGCGGGCAATCACGCCGCCCATGGGCACGGTGCCCGAATTCACGGCCTTGGCGAAGGTGATCATGTCCGGCACCACGCCGTAGCGCTCGGCGGCGAAGGGATAGCCCAGGCGCCCGAAGCCGGAGATCACCTCGTCGAAGATCAGCAGGATGCCGTGCTTGTCGCAGATCTCGCGCAGGCGCTTGAGGTAGCCCTTGGGGGGCGGAAGCACGCCGGTCGAGCCGGCCATCGGCTCCACGATCACGGCGGCGATCGTCGAGGCGTCGTGCAGGGTGACGATGCGCTCGAGTTCGTCGGCCAGGTGCGCGCCCCATTCGGGCTCGCCGCGGGAGAAGGCCTGCTCGGCCCGGTTATAGGTGTGCGGCAGGTGGTCGACGCCCGCGAGCAGCGAGCCGAAGAACTTGCGGTTGTTGACGATGCCGCCCACGGAGATGCCGCCGAACCCGACGCCGTGATAGCCGCGTTCGCGCCCGATGAGGCGCGTCTTCTGGCCCTGGCCGCGCACGTTCCAGTAGGCGAGCGCGATCTTCAGCGCCGTGTCGACGGCCTCGGAGCCGGAATTGGCGAAGAAGACATGGTCGAGGTCGCCGGGCGCGAGAGCCGCGATGCGGGACGCCAGCTGAAACGCCTTGGGATGGCCGAACTGGAAAGTGGGCGAGAAGTCGAGTTCAGCCGCCTGCTTCTGGATCGCCTCGACGATCGGCAACCGATTGTGGCCAGCATTGCAGCACCACAACCCCGCTACTGCGTCGAATACCTTCCTGCCCTCGGGCGTGATATAGTGCATATCCTTCGCGCCCGCGATCATGCGGGGATTCTTCTTGAAGGACCGGTTGGCTGTGAAAGGAAGCCAGAAAGCCTCGAGATCGTTGGGGGCGGCGTCGCCTCGCGACAGCTGATCATGGGCGAGTGACATCGGCGGAGCGTCCTCTTGTGGTCATGAGAGGGAGAGCTTAACAGCCTGCCGCTCCCGCGAAAAGTTGGCCAAGGGCGCAGCTGCTGCGACTTTGCGGGGCTCAAGCGACCGTAGGGCGCAGAAAATTGCCTTTGGGGACCTCGGGTTGAAATAGCTAGAATTTGAACCGCAGCGTTGGTTCATTGTTGAACGTTGTCACGCTAGGTTGAGAAAGCTACGACGACAACTTGTGAATGTTCATTGTGCAGGCGGCCCCGATCACAGGGCCGAGATTTTCAGTCCACGCGAATTTCAGGCTTGTTTCGTGATGTCCGCTCCAGTTCCGGCTGCCTCCGAGATCAGAGAGACGCTCGCACGCATTGTCGCCAGCGACGATTTCCGGGCGTCGCCGAACCTGACGGCCTTTCTGAAGTTCATCGTCGAGCGCACGCTCGAAGGCCGCGAGGACACGATCAAGGCCTACACGGTCGCCACGGAGGTCCTCGGGCGGCCTGAATCGTTCGACCCCCAGGTCGATCCGATCGTCAGGGTGGAGGCCACCCGCCTGCGCCGCGCGCTCGAGCGCTATTACGGCCGACACGCCGATGCGATGACGATCTCGATTCCGCGCGGGTCCTATGTCCCGCAATTCGGCTCCGCAGCGTCCCCGTCGCCCGCGGACGGGCCATCGCCTCGTCCGGCCGGGGCTCCGACGCCCGAGCAGACGGGACCGCAGGCGCAGCCCGCGCCGTCCGGCGGGCGGGGCCACGGCTCGCGCACCGTCCTGGTCGCCGGGCTCGTCTCGCTCGTCCTGTGCGCGGCGGTCGCCGCCGACCTCCTGATGGGAGGCCTGTCCGCGCGGCTGTGGGGCGACCGCATGCGCGCGGCGCCCGGCTCCCCGTCGCTGGCCGCCCTCACCACCGATCCCGGGCTGGCGCCCACCAGGACGCGGCCGGCTCTCTCCCTCACCACCTTCGGCAGCGTGCTGGTGGCGCCGGTCGTGGAATCCACGCCGGCCGGCCGCACGCACGCCGCGATCGTGACGGATCTCCTGCGCGACAGCCTCGCCCGCTTCGATGACATCGCGGTGGTGGAAGTGGCGTCGGACCAGCCGGGAGCCCTGCCTGCGCCTTCCGACGACACCTACCTGCTCAGCGGCAAGCTTGTGCGGCAGGGCGCGTCGAGCAAGGTGACGTTGCGCCTGCGCCACGAGGCCTCGCAGCAGATCGTCTGGGCCGGGGAGTTCAACCTGAGCGTGGGAGATGGGGCGGGACTCTCGGAATCCACCTTTGTCCGCCGCGTCGCGGCCGCCATCGCGTCCCCGGGCGGCGTGATCGCGGGCGATCCCGGATCCGCGAAGCGACGCGCCGACCCCATGGTCGTGCCGGCGACCTGCCTCATCGAGGCCGAGCACTGGCTCAACACCAGCGACGCCGAGCAGATCGGCCCCGTCGAGGCCTGCCTCGAGCGCACCATGGCCGATCATCCCCGCTTCGCGGCGGGCTGGGCGCTCGGCGCCCGCGTTGCGCTCGAGCGCTACCGCACCACGGCCGCCGGACGGGATGTCCTGGACCTCGCGCTCACGCGGGCGCAGATGGCGGTGTCGCTGGCCCGGCAATCGGCGCGCGCCCAGGCCGTTCTGTCCGACGTCCTGGCCGCGCGCGGCGATCTCAACGGCGCGCAGGCCGCCGCGCAGCGCGCACTGGACCTCAACCCGCATTGTCCCGGCGTGCTGCAGGCCAACGCCTTCCGGCTGATCGAGGGCGGCGACTACAAGGCCGGGCTCGCCATGCTGGACGAGGTGGCGGCGGCCGGTGTCGCGGGCGATCCGTGGCGCTTCCTCTACGTCAACGTGGCGCTGGCCCTGTCGGATTCCTCCGGCCGGCGACGGCAGGCGCCGGCGGAGGAGGCGACGGCCCACCCGGCCTCCCGGCTCGCCGCCTCCATCCGGCTCCTCGCGCAGCCGGGCCCGACCGAGGCCAATCGCGCGGCCCTGGAGAAGCAGGCGCGCGACGCGCTCCCCGCAATGGCCGATCCCGCGGCCATTCTGTCGCGGCTGGGCTTCTCCGAGGCCGTGGCCTTGTCCCTCGACGAGAAGTTCAAGGCGGCGGCGGCGTTCCCGCCCCGTGGGTAAGCGCCTGCGGGCATCGTCCGAATCAGCGACGACCCTTATGATCCGTCAATGATGAGGCCGGATCTTTGCGATGGCTGGTAGGACGGAGACGGCGATCGTGACCGCAGCGGTCGCGATGGTGGCCGCCTGCGTCGGCGTGGCGCTGTGGGCGGCCGGCGTGCCGTGGACCTATGCCGCGGGGGGCGCGCTGCTGGCGACGGTCTCCGTCATCCCTCTCGTGCGGAGGCTGCGCCGCCGGGGGCGTGCGCGGCAGGCGCCTGACGCGGACCGCTTCGAGAGCGAGATCGCCCGGCTCAACGCCCGGATCAAGGAGCTGGAGGCGAAGATCGCCGTGGTCGACCAGCGGGTCGTCGAGATCGGGCGCTCGACGGCGCGCGCCGTCGCCTCGGAACTCGTCACGGTGGGCTCGGTGATGCGCGACCTCGCGGAAACCGTCGCCATGCACGACGCCGAGCTCTTCGCCGCCCGCGCGGCCGACCTGTCGCCCCCGCCCGAGTCTCCCCGCCGCGAGGAGCATGCCGAAGGCCCGCCCGCCGCGCCGCGCGACCCTGCGCAGATGCGTGGCGGCCTGCCTCAGGACGTCCCCCCCGCGTCGTGGCCCGCATCGCCGGAGGGCGGCACGCCGGTCGCGGTCGCCCCGGAGGACCGCGAGGCGGTGGAGCGCGCCCTGCGCGAGGGCGCTGTCGAGGTGATGCTGCAGGCCGTCGTCACGCTGCCGCAGCGCCGCGTCCGCCTCTACGAGGCCCAGGCGCGCGTGCGCCGTTCGGCGGGCGAGGCGCTGGAGGGCGTGCGCGTCGAGCGCGCGGCCCAGGCCGCCGGGCTCGCGCGCGAGCTCGACCGCTTCGTGCTGCCCCATGTCATCCGCGTCGCGCGCCACCTCGCCGCCCGCGGGCGCGACGTGCCGGTGGTGTTCCGCGTCGGCCCGACCGCGCTGCTGGACGCGGCGCTCTTCCGCATGCTCGCCGCCGCGATCGCGCGGGATTCCGGGCTGGCGAACCACATCCTGTTCGAGGTGCCGCTGGCGACGTTCCGCCATGCGGAGGCGCTGGAGCTCGAGGCGCTCGAGGCGCTGGAGGGGCTAGGAGTCCGCTTCGTGCTGGACCGGGTGCCGGATCTCGTGCTGGAGGCGCATTCCCTCGCCCGACGTGGCGTGCGCTTCGTCAAGATCAGCGCGGCGGTGATCATCGCGGCCGGGCAGGGCAAGGTGCCGGCCGAGATCCATCCTGCCGATCTCGCGGGCTACCTGGCGCGCCACGGGGTCAGCCTGGTGGCCGCCGAGGTCGAGGACGAGGCGACGGCGGTGGAGGTGTTCGAGTTCGACGTGCCGCTGGGCATCGGGGCCGCCTACGCCCCGCCGCGCGCCGTCCGGCTCGACGTGCTGGACGACAGCGCCCCGCCGGCCCCGCCGGCCCCGCCGGACGCGGGCGCCCCGGTATCCGTCGAGCCGAAAGCCGTGCCGGCCCAGGCCCCGTCGGGGCCAGGGGTTTCGCTGCGGCCGGCGCCGGCGGGGGAGGGACCCGCCGTCGCGGCCACCCGGGCCGCGCAGGAGCCCGAACGGGCCCGCGGCGCGCCGCTGCGCGCCTTCCTGCGGCGCACCTCGGGTTGACTTCCCGCGGCAGGCTCTTTAGCCGCGGCGTGAACCTCCGGGCGCCGTCGCGCGTCGAGGGACGCAAGCCGAGTCCGGGACGCCCATGACATCAACCTCCGCTCCCCTCGTCCTCGAGGGCTTTGCCGATTGGTCGAAGCGCTTCAAGGTCGCCCTGTGCGACATCTGGGGCGTGCTGCATGACGGGCTCGTCGCGCATCGCGGCGCGGGCGAGGCGCTCACGCGCTATCGCGAGCGCGGCGGGGTCGTGGTGCTGGTGTCCAACGCGCCGAGGCCGGGGACGCAGGTGGTCGAGATGCTCGACCGCTTCGGCATCCCCCGCACCGCGTGGGACGGGATCGTGACTTCCGGGGACGTCACGCGCTTCATGCTCGAGGAGCACCCCGAGCGGCCCTATTTCTGGCTGGGCCCCGATCGGGACGCCGGGCTGTTCGACGGCCTGGCCGCCCCCGCCCGGCCCCTGGAGGAGGCCGCCGTGATCGTCTGCACGGGGCTCCTGCACGACGACCGCGAGACGCCGGAGGACTATCGGGAGTTGCTGGGCCGCGCGCTCGAACGCAGGATCCCGCTGCTCTGCGCCAATCCCGACCTGATCGTCGAGCGCGGCGAGGAACTCGTCTATTGCGCGGGGGCGATTGCGGAGCTCTACGAGGAGTTGGGCGGCGAGGTGATCATGGCGGGAAAGCCGTTCCCGGCGATCTACGCCGCCGCCATCGAGGTCGCCGAGGGCATCCGGCGCGAGAGCGTGCCGCATGACGCGATCGTGGCGATCGGGGATGCGCTGCGCACCGACATCGCCGGCGCCGTGCAACTGGGCTGCGCCTCGCTCTTCGTGGCGCGGGGCATCCACACGCGGGATCTGGGACTGGGCCCCGGCAAGGTCGCGCCGGCCGACCTGCACAAGCTGCTGCACGGTCAGCCGCTGATCCCAACGGCCTCGATCGACAAGCTCGTCTGGTGAGGAGGCGGCGCGCGACCGCGCCGCCGGGTCAGGCGTTGACGGTCTCGAGCGCCTCGATCTTCGCGCGGAGCGTCTGCGCGTTGAAGGGCTTCACGATGTAGCTGTTCACGCCGGCCTTCTTGGCGGCGATGACGTTGTCTGTCTTGGACTCCGCCGTGACCATGATGAAGGGCGTGTTCTTGAGCTGGTCGTCGGCGCGCACCGCCTTGAGCAGCTCGTAGCCGGTCATGGGCTCCATGTTCCAGTCGGAGATGACCAGGCCATACTTGCGCTTGCGCATCTTTTCGATCGCCTGGGTGCCGTCCAGCGCGTCGTCCACGTCATCGAAGCCGAGTTGCTTGAGCAAGTTCCGGATAATCCGGATCATCGTCTGATAATCATCGACAACAAGGATCGGCGTCGAAAGGTCGAGCCCCATCTCAATCTCCATCGCGCCGGAAGAGCGCTACACCAAAGGTCGTCTTCCCACCGGACAAAACGCCGGACATCGGCGAGTGAGACTAGGATCGGGCACTTTCGAACGCGTTAACGACGTGTGTGAGCTGTCCCACACGTCCTGCGATTTTTGCGGGCAATTCGCGAAAGAACACGCAAAAAGGGAAAATTAACGCTGCACGCCCAAGCTGTCAGGCACCGCTTGTCCGGGCAGGATCATGTACCGCGTCGAATACCATCGCCTCCGCTTCCTGGTCGTCGACGACAACACCTATATGCGGCGCATCGTGAAGACGCTGCTGCATGGCTTCGGCGCGCGCGAGGTGTTCGAGGCGGAGGACGGCGCGGCGGCGCTCGACGCCTTCGCCTCGCATTATCCCGACATCGTGTTCACGGATTGGGAGATGCCGCTCATCAACGGCATCGACATGACGAAGCTCATGCGCTGCTCGGACAACAGCGTGAACCCCTATGTCCCCATCATCATGGTGACGGTGCATTCCGAGCGCCATCGCGTCACCGAGGCCCGCGACGCCGGCGTCACCGAGTTCCTGGTCAAGCCGCTGTCGGCCCAGACGATCCACCAGCGCGTGCTCAACGTCGTCGCGCATCCGCGTCCCTTCATCCGCACGCCCACCTTCTTCGGGCCGGACCGACGCCGCACCAAGGCCGTCGAATATAACGGCCCCGAGCGCCGCAAGTCCGGCAGCGGGGAACTCATCGCGCCCCGCAAGATGGCCGCAGGCCTCGTGACGGAGAACTAGGATGAAGAAGCTCACTCCCGGCGAGCCCCGCACGGTCGTGCACGGCGACCACAGCGAGATCCATCCGCCAGACACCCTGCGGGCCAAGGCCCTGACCAAGGTGCGCGGCAATCCGCTCGAGATCGTTGAGATGATCACGCGCGCCGAGAAGGCGCTGACGGCGCTCTCGTCCAACTTCACCGACTGGATGCTGAGCGAGGTGAGGCGGCTCGTCGAGCATTTCTCCCAGTTCGACGCGGGCCCCAAGGACGACGAGGCCTACAAGGCCCTGTTCGTCGTCGCCCACGACGTGCGGGGGCAGGCCCTGCAATTCGGCTACCCGCTGGCCGGGCAGATTGCCGCAGGCCTGTGCGACCTCATCCAGAACCGGGCCTCCAACCCCGTGCCGACCATGATCCTCGGCCGCTACGTCGAGGCCATCGCCTCGATCGTGCGTGCGGGCGTCAAGGACGAGGCGAACGCGGTGGCCGTGGAACTCGCGCGGGAATTGAACCGCCTCGTCACCGAGAACCGCCGCCGCAACGCCGCAGAGGCCGCGTCTTAGCGTTGACGTCCTGTTCACGGGATCATGCGACATTTCGAGTGTTGGTTGCGGTTCTGCCGATCGCATCGTGCGCCCGGCCGTCTGTTCCTCGTCTCAGCGTGACCAGAGCGGGATGGTGAAGTGCCCTTCGACCGGACGAAACCCGTACTCGTCATCGACGACAACTTCGCGATCATCAGGATCGTGAAGGCTCTCCTCGGCGCACAGGGAATCAACGATGTCGAGGGCGCCGGCAGCGGGCCGGAGGCCATCCGCAAGTTGAGCCAGAGGCCTTACGGCATCATCATCTGCGACTACTTCATGATGCCGATGAACGGGATCGACCTGAAGAGGGTCCTCGAGCGCCGTCCCGACACCGCCACCATCCCCTTCCTCCTGATGACCACCAAGGAGGAGACCTTCGACCGCTCGAAGTTCCAGCGGGCGAACGTGCATCACATCATCCTGAAGCCCTTCACGGCGGACTCGCTGATCGAGCAGATGGACAGGGCCGGGGACGGGGCGGTCGCCGCCCACTGAAGCCCTTTTCGACCTGTCAGAGTCGTCCTCGCGAGGCGCACGGCGACAAGGCAACCCGGACGACGCTCGTCGCCAGGGTGGATTGCTTCGCGTTCTGCTCGCGATGACGGCGAGGCCCGTTCCGTCAGGTCGGGACAGGCGCAAGTGCCTCTTGTGCCGCCGCGCCCGCGCCGGCCGGACGGCCCGGGCTCACTCCAGGATCATGTCGTCTTCCTTGCCGCCCTTGGCGATGACGATCTCGCCCTTCTCGGCGAGGCTCTTGGCGATGGCGATGATGCGCTGCTGGGCCTCGTCGACCTCCTTGAGCCGGATCGGGCCCAGGCTCGCCATCTCGTCATTGAACACGGTGGCGGCGCGGGCCGTCATCTTGGTCGTGAAGAACTCCTTGACGGGCAGGGCCGTGCCCTTCAGCGCCTTGGCGAGGTCCGCCTTGTCCACGCTGCGGATCAGCACCTGCGCCGAGTTCGGGTCGAGCTTGGTGATGTCCTCGAAGGTGAACATCAGCGCGCGGATCTTCTCGGCCGACTTGAAGGCGGTGCCCTCCAGCGCCTCCATGAACTTCGTCTCGTTGGCGCGGTCGAAGGAGTTGAAGATCTCGGCCAGGAGGTCGTGCGCGTCGCGCCGCGAGACCTGCGAGAGGTTGGCGATGAAGTTGGTGCGCAGGTTCTCCTCGACCTGGTCCAGCGTCGACTTGGACACCGTATCGAGCTGCAGGATGCGCAGCATCACGTCGGTGGCGAATTCGTCCGGCAGGAGCGTCAGCACCTTGGCGGCGTGCTCGGCGCGGATCTTGGACAGGATCAGCGCCACCGTCTGGGGATGCTCGGTCTTGAGGTAGTTGGCGAGCAGGTGGTCCTGCACGTTGGACAGGCGCTGCCAGATCGTGCGCCCCGCGGGTCCGCGGATCTCCTCCATGATGGGGTCGACGCGCTCCTTGGGGAGCAGCGCCAGGAGGAGCTCCTGCGTGCGCTCGTAGTCGCCCACCACCGTCATGCGGTTCGACTGGTTGGCGAGCTCGGCCAGCACCTGCTCCACGACCTTGGCCGTCACCGTGCCGAGGGTCGACATGGCGAGCGTGACCTTGCGCAACTCGTCGTCGTCGAGCGACGCCCAGAGCTGCGAGCCGTGCTCCTCGCCGAGCACCAGCAGCAGGATCGCGGCCCGCTCCGGTCCGGTCAGGTCGCTCAGCCGCCGCTCGTCGACATTGGCCATGGTGGCAGGTACCGAAAAAGCAAATCCAGGTTGCAATCGCGGGCAGGGTCCGGCGCATGCCGGTACGATTCCCTGCCTCCAGGGCCGGAGCCTCTACCAAAGATGGTAAATTTTCATTTACGCACGCAGCGCAAGGTGGTGCGGCGACGTCGGCGTCGGCCACGACGAAAGGCCTGTTGCCCCGTCGGATTCCGGCTTGCTATCGATCGGCCGCCTGTTCCGGGAGCTCAGCATGGCCTTCAAGACCTACACTTATGACGAGCTTTCGCCCGGCATGCGCGACACTCTGATGCGCACGGTCATGGCCTCGACCGTCAACGCCTTCGCCGATGTCTCCGGCGACAACAACCCCATCCACCTCTCCGACGACTATGCGGCCTCCACCCGCTTCGGCCAGCGCATCGCGCACGGCATGTTCACGGCGAGCCTGATCTCGGCCGTGATCGGCACGCGGCTGCCGGGGCCCGGCGCGGTCTACCTGTCCCAGACGCTGCGCTTCCTGGCTCCCGTGAAGATCGGCGACGTCGTGGTCGCCACGGTCGAGGTGGCGGAGATGGTCGAGAAGGGCCGTCGCGTGCGGCTCGACTGCAAGTGCCTCGTGGACGCCAAGCCCGTCCTCGAGGGCGAAGCCTGGGTCATGGTCCCCGCCGGGCGGGCGGCGTGACGCCGCGCCGCGGCGAGCAACTGCGCCCGACTTGCCGGGAGCAGGGAGCGTCGCGCGAGGCCCGAGGCGGATCGCCGGCGGCCGGGGCCGCTTGACCGGCCGGAGGCCGCGCGCCAGTTTGCGCCGCGGGATGGCGGCCGGTCGGCGGCGGCCGGGGAATGGACGGCTATGCTGGGGACGGGCCGCGAGGCGGGATCGGACACGGGCGGTTTTCCCGTCTACCGGGGCGAAGGGCCGCTGCCTGCCGGGCTGCGTGGGGCCGTCGCCGCCATCGGCAACTTCGACGGGCTCCACCGGGGTCACCAGGCGGTCCTCGCCGAGGCGGTGCGGCTGGCGGGACAACTGGCGACCCGCGCGGTCCTCTTGACCTTCGACCCCCATCCGCGGCTCTTCTTTCGCCCCGAGACGGTGCTGTTCCGCCTGACCCCGGGTGACCTGAAGCTGGCCGTGGCGCACCGGCTCGGGCTTGGCGGCGCCATCGTGCTGCCCTTCGACAGGGAGCTCGCGGCGACGTCCGCGGGCGAATTCGTCGCAAGGCGCCTCGCCGGCGACCTCGCCCTGCGGGGCGTCGTGGTCGGCCATGACTTCCATTTCGGGCGGGGCCGCGAAGGCTCGCCGGCCTTCATCGCGGAGGCCGGCCTCGCAGCCGGCCTCGCCGTGGAGGTCGTGCGGCCGCTCACCGAGGGCGGCGAGCCCGTGTCGTCCAGCGCCATCCGGAGCCTGCTGCGGGAGGGCCATGTCGGCCTGGCGGCGAGCCTGCTCGGCTATCGCTGGATCGTGCGCTCGGTCGTCCAGCACGGCGAGAAGCGCGGCCGCGAGCTCGGCTTCCCCACCGCGAACCTGCGCCTGGAGGCCGATTGCGAGCTGGAGCACGGCATCTACGCCGTGCGGATCGCAATCGACGGCGCGGTGCATGGCGGGGTGGCGAGCTTCGGCCGCCGCCCGACCTTCGACAACGGCGCGCCGCTGCTCGAGGTCTACCTTTTCGACTTCTCGGGCGATCTCTATGGCCGGCGCGCCGATGTCGAGTTCGTCTCCTGGATCCGCGGCGAGGAGAAGTTCTCCTCCGTCCAGGCCCTCGTGGAGCGCATGCGCGTCGACGAGGCGCTGGCCCGTGCGGCGATCGAGCGGGCCGGGGCGGGGGAGGGCATGCCGTCGCTGCTGCCCCTGCCGTGAGCGGCTGCGCCCTTCCGTCCCGTCGCGCTCGCTGCTAGAAGGCGGGCCATGATGACGCTGCGGATCGGGTTTGCGCCACGAATTACGGGCCCGGCCTCCGCCTGAGCAGGGGCTCGGGGAGGTCCGGGACGTTTCTTGCGCCGCGCACCCAGCCACCTTCCGCATTCTCGCCGCCCGCCGCGACGGTCGGCCCAACCCGGTTGACACGATGAACGACGCCGTCAAGGACGCCCCCGACGCAGGCAAGGCCGCCGCCGGCCGCGACTATTCCAAGACGATCTTCCTGCCGCAGACCGACTTTCCCATGCGCGCCGGCCTGCCCCAGCGCGAGCCGCAGCTCCTGCAGCGCTGGCGGGACATGGACCTTTACCGCCGGCTGCGCGAGAGCGCGGCCGGACGGCCCAAGTTCGTGCTGCATGACGGCCCGCCCTACGCGAACGGCAACATCCATATCGGCCACGCGCTCAACAAGATCCTGAAGGATCTCGTCACGCGCTCGCAGCAGATGCTCGGGCACGACAGCAACTACGTGCCGGGCTGGGACTGCCACGGCCTCCCCATCGAGTGGAAGATCGAGGAGGAGTACCGCAAGAAGGGCCGCAACAAGGACGAGGTCGACGTCGTCGAATTCCGCAAGGAGTGCCGCGCCTTCGCCGACCATTGGCTCAACGTGCAGCGCGAGGAGTTCAAGCGCCTCGGCGTCGAGGGCGACTGGGCCCATCCCTACCTGACGATGGCCTATCCGGCCGAGGCCCAGATCGCGCGGGAACTGATGACCTTCGCCATGACCGGCCAGCTCTATCGCGGCTCCAAGCCCGTGATGTGGTCGGTGGTGGAGAAGACCGCGCTCGCCGAGGCGGAGGTCGAGTACCACGACCACCAGTCGACGACGATCTGGGTGAAGTTCCCGGTGGAGGACACGTCGGACGTCTCCCTCAGCGACGCCGCGGTCCTGATCTGGACGACCACGCCCTGGACGATCCCGGCCAACCGCGCCATCGCCTTCTCCAGGGACATCGCCTACGGCCTCTACAAGGTCACGCAGGCCCCCGCTGACAACTGGGCCAAGCCCGGCGACCTCTACGTCATCGCCGACAAGCTCGCCGGCGAGGTGATGGCCGCCGCCAAGGTCGAAGGCTACGAGCGCCTGCGCGACCTCGATCCCGCGTTCATCGCCGCGTGCCGCCACCCGTTCCGCGGCATGGCGGGGGCGGAGGGCTACTACGACTTCAAGGTGCCGCTCGTCGCGGCCGACTACGTCACCGACGACGCCGGCACCGGCTTCGTACACACCGCGCCCGGCCACGGCGCGGACGACTACAACACGTTCGTGGCGAACCGGGCGGTCTTCGCGGCGGCCGGCACCGAGCAGGTGCCGCACACCGTGCAGCCCGACGGGTCCTACTTCCCGCACGTCAGGATGTTCGAGGGCGCGCGCGTCTTCGACGACAAGGGCAAGGAAGGCGACGCCAACCGGCGCGTCATTCAGAAGCTGGTCGAGGCCGGCGCGCTGGTCGCGCGCGGGCGGCTCAACCACAGCTACCCGCATTCCTGGCGCTCCAAGGCCCCCCTCATCTTCCGCAACACGCCGCAATGGTTCATCGCCATGGACCGGCCGGTGCAGACGCTGGGCGGCCATACGCTGCGCGATGTCGCCCTGAAGGCCATCCGCAACACCCGCTGGGTGCCCGCGGTCGGAGAGAACCGGATCACCGGCATGATCGAGAACAGGCCCGACTGGGTCATCTCGCGCCAGCGCGCGTGGGGCGTGCCGATCACCGTTTTCGTGAACAAGGAGACCGGCGAGATCCTGCGCGACGAGCGCGTCAACGCGCGCATCGCCGAGGCCTTCGCCCGCGAGGGCGCCGACGCCTGGTTCTCCGACCGCGACGGCGCGCGCTTCCTCGGCAACGACCACGACGCGTCGGCCTACGAGAAGATCGACGACGTGCTCGACGTCTGGTTCGATTCCGGCTCGACCCACGCCTTCACGCTGGAGGACCCGACCGAGTTTCCGGGCCTCGCCGGCATCCACCGCAGGGTGGACGGCGGCACGGACACGGTGATGTACCTCGAAGGCTCCGACCAGCACCGCGGCTGGTTCCACTCCTCGCTGCTGGAGAGCTGCGGCACGCGCGGCCGCGCGCCCTACGACGTGGTGCTGACCCACGGCTTCGTCCTCGACGAGAAGGGCGAGAAGATGTCGAAGTCCAAGGGCAACGTCACCGCCCCGCAGGACGTCATCCGCGACAGCGGCGCCGACATCCTGCGGCTCTGGGTGGCGGCCTCCGACTATTCCGACGACCTGCGCATCGGGCCTGAGATCCTCAAGACCTTCGTGGAGACCTACCGCAAGCTGCGCAACACGTTGCGCTGGATGCTGGGCACGCTCGCCCACCACCATGGCCGGCAGGCCCCCGACGCGCGCGCCGCGCCGGAGCTGGAGCGCCTGATGCTGCACCGCCTCGCCGAGCTCGACGACGCCGTGCGCGAGGCATATGCCGAGTTCGACTACAAGCGCGTGGTGGCCCAGCTCTCCTCCTTCATGACGAGCGATCTCTCGGCCTTCTACTTCGACGTGCGAAAGGACGTGCTCTACTGCGATCCGATCTCGAGCCCCGTCCGACTCGCCGCGCTCGACGTGATCGCCGCCATCTTCGACCGGCTCGTCGTCTGGCTGGCGCCGATCCTCGTCTTCACGAGCGAGGAGGCCTGGCTTTCCCGCCATGCCGGAGCGGAGGGCTCCGTCCACCTGCAGCAGTTCCCGGAGACGCCGGCGAACTGGCGCGACGACGCGCTTGCCGAAAAGTGGGCCAAGCTTCGCCGCCTGCGCCGCGTCGTCACGGGAGCGCTCGAGATCGAGCGCGCCCAGAAGCGCATCGGCGCGTCGCTGGAGGCGGCGCCCGTCGTCCATGTGGAGGATCCCGACCTGCTGGCGCTGGCCCGCAGCGTGGACTTCGCCGAGCTCTGCATCACCTCGGGCGTCGCGCTCACGGACGCGCCGGCCCCCGCCGACGCCTTCCGGCTGGAGGACGTGCCCGGCGTCGCGGTGACGCCGCGCCTCGCCGAGGGCCGCAAGTGCGCCCGCTCGTGGAAGATCAGCCCGCTGGTGGGCAGCGATCCCGACTATCCCGACGTGACGCCACGTGACGCGGCGGCGCTGCGGGAATGGGACGCCGCCCACAAGGCCGCCTGAGCCGGGCCCCGCATGAGCCCGCGCGCGCTGGGACTCCTCGTGGCGGCCGCGACCCTGGTCGCCGACCAGGCGAGCAAGCTCGTCATGCTCTTCGTGGTGCGGATCGGCGAGCGCCCGCCCATCCGCGTCGCGCCGTTCTTCGACCTCACGCTGGTCTGGAACCGGGGCATCTCCTACGGGCTCTTCCAGCAGCACGAGGACGCGGGGCGCTGGGCGCTCGTGGCGCTGTCGGTGGCGGCTGCCATCGGCCTCGGCGTCTGGCTCGGCCGCGCGCAGGGGCGGCTGCTGGGGCTGGCCCTGGGACTCCTGATCGGCGGCGCCCTGGGCAACGCGCTGGACCGCGCCGTTTACGGAGCGGTAGCCGATTTCGTGTTGCTCTACTGGATCCCGTTCTTTCCCTACGTGTTCAACGTGGCGGATTCGGCGATCGTTGCGGGGGTGGGCTTGCTTCTGTATGACTCCCTCGTCCTGGAAGGACGGCGGCGTCCACCGTCCGCCGCCGTCGGCGGGCCGGTAGGACCGGGCGCGGATGCGTGACGCGCCTCAAAACGGCCGGGTTGACGGGTTATCCGCCACCGGAATTGCACTGAAGCGAGGTCGAGCTCCCATGGCATTCACTTCGGCACGCGCCCTTGTGGCCGCTACCGCCTTCGCCCTGATCGCCGCCGCCGCTCCCACGCCGTCCATGGCCCAGGACGGGCTGATGGGCAGCGTCATGGGCATGCTGGGGCTGGGCGACGACGAGAAGCCCGAAATCGACTATCGCGAGCGCGCGCCGCTGGTCGTGCCTCCGACCATGACCCTGCGCGCGCCCGAGCAGTCGCTCGTCGACAAGACGCCGAACTGGCCGCAGGACCCCGACGTGCAGCGCCGCAAGCAGATCGAGGCGCAGAAGAAGCTTCCCGGCGGCATGACGCAGGAGGCCAAGCGCTGGCAGAACGGCGACCGCTCCGCTCTGGGCGAGATGCAGGCCGGCCGCGGCAAGAGCAAGGCGACCGGCATCCCGGAGGAGCAGAACACCTTCGACGACAGCAAGAACAAGCGCGCCGACTGGCTGAACCCCGCCACCCTGGCCGCCGAGAGCCGCGCGACCGAACTCGCCGCCACCAAGTCGGGCGTCGAGCCCGACCGCCGCTACCTCACGGACCCGCCATCGGGCTACCGCAAGCCCTCGCAGAACGCCGAGTACAAGGCGCCGAAGGTCGGCCCGAAGTTCAAGGAAGAGGATTCCAGCCCTCTGTCGCTCTACAAGAAGGCCGCGCCCGAGGAACAATAGCGGATCGGGTCCTGCCGCAAAGCCGGGAGGAGAGGGGCGGCGCGACGACGCGGGCCTGTGCCTGCGCTGCAACCTCTCCTATATTGCGGTCATGAGCCTTTCCTCCGTCGCTCCATCCGCAGGATCCGTCCCGGCATGACAGTGCAGCAGCCCATCACCGCGGCCTCGCCGGCGGGACCCCAGGTGGCCGATTTCCGGCTCGCCAACGGCATGCAGGTCGTCGTCATCCCCGACCGGCGCGCGCCGGTCGTGACCCACATGGTGTGGTACCGCAACGGATCGGCGGACGACCCCGTGGGCAAGTCGGGCATCGCGCATTTCCTCGAACATCTGATGTTCAAGGGGACGCACAAGCACCCGCAGGGCGAGTTCTCCAATGTCGTCGCCGAACTCGGCGGGCAGGAGAACGCCTTCACCTCGATGGACTACACGTCCTATTTCCAGCGCGTGGCGCGCCAGCACCTCGGCACCGTCATGGAGTTCGAGGCGGACCGCATGCACAACCTCGTGCTGTCAGACGAGGTGGTCGTGCCCGAGCGCGACGTTGTGATCGAGGAGCGCCGCATGCGCACCGACACCGATCCCGGCGCGCAGCTCGGCGAGGCCGTCAACGCGACCTTGTTCACCCGCCATCCCTACGGCACGCCGATCATCGGCTGGATGCACGAGATCGAGGAACTCGGCCGGCAGGACGCGCTCGACTACTACGCACGGTTCTACACGCCCGAGAACGCGATCCTCGTCGTGGCCGGCGACGTCGAGCCCGAGGAGGTCCGCGCGCTCGCCGAGAAGACCTACGGCCAGATCCCGGCCCGCGGCGAGGCCCCGCAGCGCCGCCGCCCCCGCGAGCCCGAGGCCCGGGCCGCGCGCCGCGTCACCCTGGCCGATCCCAAGGTCGAGCAGCCCTCCCTGCAGCGCGCCTACGTGGTGCCCAGCTACCTCACCGGCGAGAAGGGGGAGGGCGAGGCGCTGGACGTGCTCACCCACATCCTCGGCGCGCCCTCCACCGGCCTGCTGCACCGCCGCCTCGTCGTCGAGAAGAAGGTCGCCGTCATGGCCGGCGGCTGGTACCACGGCAGCGCGGTCGACCAGTCGCGCCTGCTGCTCTACGCCGTGCCACGCCCGGGCGTCAGCCTCGAGCAGCTCGAGGGCGACATCGAGGCCGTCGTGCAGGAGGTGCTGGAGAAGGGCGTCGGCGAGGCCGAGCTGCGCCGCTCCAAGACGCGGCTCATCGCCGACACGGTCTACGCGCAGGACAACCAGTCGCACCTCGCCCGCATCTATGGCTCGACGCTGGCCGTGGGCGGCACCGTGGCCGACGTGCAGCGCTGGCCGGACGACGTCGAGGCCGTCACGGCGGCCGACGTGAAGGCCATCGCGGCCCGCTACCTCGATGCGAGGCGCGCCGTGTCCGGCTATCTCCTGAAGGACGAGGCGGCCCGCCCGGCCGCGTAACGCGGGCTCCTGCGCCGCGGCGCAGGAGACCCCAGGATCATCGCCATGAATGCCCCCCTCCCGACGCGCCAGCCCCCGGCCTCGCACGCCTCGCGCATCCAGCGCGTCGTCTCCCCCGGCGGCCTCGAGGCCTGGCTGGTCGAGGACTACACCGTCCCGCTGATCGCGCTCGAGTTCATGGTGCGCGGAGGCGCGGCGCAGGATCCCGCCGGCAAGGAGGGCCTGGGGTCCTTCCTCGCGGGCACGCTTGACGAAGGCGCGGGACCCTATTCGTCGGAGGCTTTCCACGAACGGCTCGACGAATACGCCATCGAGCTGCGCTTCGGCTGCGACCGCGACACGTTCTCCGGACACCTGCGCACGCTGGTGAAGCATCGCGGCGAGGCCTTCGAGATGCTGCGCCTCGCGCTCAACGAGCCGCGCTTCGACGAGGAGCCGGTGGAGCGCGTCAGGGCGCAGGTCGAGGCGGGCATCCGCCACGAGATGAACGACCCCGATTCCATGGTCAACAAGGCGTGGTTCGAGACGGCCTTCCCGGGCCATCCCTATGGCCGCATGCCGCACGGCACGCTGGAGAGCCTGCCGCGGATCGGGCCCGACGATCTGCGGGCCGCGCGCCACGTTCTGCTCGGCCGCGACGCGCTCAGGATCGCCGTGGTCGGCGCCATCGATGCGGCGAGCCTGGCGGCCGAGCTCGACAGTGTGTTCGGCGCGCTGCCGGCGACGGTTTCGCAGACCCTGGTCCCGCTCGTCGCCCCCGCGGGGCTGGGCGAGCGCAAGGTCATCGACCTCGCGATCCCGCAATCCTCCATCCGCTTCGGCGCGCCCGGCATCGGCCGGCGCGACCCGGCCTGGTCCGCCGCCCTGGTGGTGAACCACATCCTGGGCGGCGGCGTGTTCTCTTCCCGGCTGTTCCGGGAGGTGCGCGAGAAGCGCGGGCTCGCCTATTCGGTCTACGCCCATCTCTCGCCGCTGGAACATGCGCCGCTGTTCATCGGCGGCACCTCGACCAAGAACGAGCGCGCGGCGGAAAGCCTCGCCATCATCGAGGAGCAGATCAAGGCGCTGGCGACCGACGGCCCCACGCCGGAGGAGCTCGACCTCGCCAAGAAGTACCTGACGGGCTCCTACGCGCTGAACTTCGACACGTCCACGAAGATCGCCGGCCAGCTCGTGCGCATCCAGCTCGAGGGCCTCGGCATCGACTACATGGATCGCCGCAACGGCGAGGTGGAAGCCGTGACGCTCGACGACGCCAGGGCCATGGCCCACCGGCTCTACGGGCCGGGAAAACTCCTGGTGGCGGTCGTCGGCCAGCCCGTGGGGATGTAGACTGCCCCTGCCGAGTCGCAGGGAGCCCTTCCACCGCATGAGCGCAGCGCGCGAAGGCCAGACGGATGCGCGGGTCGTCGACATCCCCGCGCCCCAGCGGGTGCGACGCCTCGACCCCGTGCTGGTCGACCGCATCGCCGCCGGCGAGGTCATCGAGCGCCCGGCCGCCGTGGTCAAGGAACTCGTCGAGAACGCCGTCGACGCCGGCGCCACGCGCATCGACATCGTCGTGGACGCCGGCGGTCGCAGGCTCATCCGCGTGGTCGACGACGGCGCAGGCATGTCGGCCGACGATCTCGCGCTCGCGGTCGAGCGCCACGCCACCTCCAAGCTGCCGGACGGCGACCTCTTCTCCATCGAGACGCTCGGCTTCCGCGGCGAGGCGCTTCCCTCGATCGGCGCGGTGGCGCGGCTCTCCATCGCCACGCGCCGCGCGGGCGGCGAGGGCGTCTCCATCCTCGTCGACGCCGGGCTGAAGCATCCCGTGCGCCCGGCGGCGCTGAACCCGGGCACGCGCGTCGAGGTGGCCGACCTGTTCTACGCCACGCCGGCGCGGCTCAAGTTCCTCAAGACCGACCGCGCCGAGGCCCAGGCCGTGGGCGACGTGGTGCGCCGCCTCGCCATGGCGCACCCGCTGGTGCGCTTCTCGCTGGCGGGGGAGGGGGCGCCGGCCCTGGACTATCCCGCGCCCGCGCTCGAGGCCGAGGCTCCGCTGCGCCTGCGGCTGGAGCAGGTGCTGGGCCGGGACATGGTGCTGAACAGCCTGCTGCTCGACGCCGAGCGCGAGGGCCTGCTGGTGCAGGGCTATGCCGGCCTGCCGACGCTGCACCGGCCCACGGCTGCCGGCATCCACCTCTTCGTCAATGGCCGCCCGGTGCGCGACAAGCTGCTCCTCGGGGCCGTCAAGGCCGCCTATGCGGACGTGGTGCCGGGCGGCCGCCACCCGACGCTGGCGCTCTTCGTCACCTGCCCGCCCCGGGAGGTGGACGTGAACGTCCATCCCGGCAAGAGCGAGGTGCGCTTCCGAGACCCCGGCCTCGTCCGCGGGCTCGTGGTGGGGGCCCTCAAGGAGGCGCTCACGCAGGCCGGCCATCGCGCCTCCAACACGGTGGGACTGGCGACGCTGGACGCGCTGCGCCCGCATTCCGGCCGCTCCCTCCAGGGGTGGGACGGGCCGCGCCCCGAGCGCCGGACCATGGACTGGGACTGGCGCGCCTCGCCCGCCGCTCCGGACACCGCCGGCGGCCGCGGCTTCGCCGAGCCGGAGCAGGCGCGTTTCGACGTGCCGCCCGCCGCCCGCGCCGGACATGATCCCGCCCCGGTCCGGGGCGACGACCAGGTCGAGGCCGAGTATCCGCTCGGCGCGGCGCGGGCGCAGATCCACGGCACCTACGTGATCGCCCAGACGCGGGACGGCCTCGTCATCGTCGACCAGCACGCCGCCCACGAGCGGCTCGTCTACGAGCGGCTGAAGGCGGAGCGAAACGCCCACGGCATCGCGCGGCAATTGCTCCTCATCCCGGCCGTCGTCGAGCTCGACCCCGTCGAGGCCGCGCGCCTGCTGGACAAGGCCGAGGTCCTGGCGTCGCTCGGCCTCGTGCTCGAGGCTTTCGGTCCCGGCGCGGTCGCGGTCACCGAGGTGCCTGCGGCCTTGGCCGGGGCGGACGCCGCGCGCCTCGTGCGCGACCTCGTCGACAGCCTGGAAGAGTGGGGTTCGCTCGCGCTGGAGGACAGGCTCGACCACGTGCTGGCGACCTTCGCCTGCCATCACTCCGTGCGCGCCGGCCGCAACCTGCGCCCGGAGGAGATGAACGCGCTGCTGCGCGACATGGAGGCGACGCCGTTCTCCGGCCAGTGCAACCACGGCCGCCCCACCTACGTGGAGCTGAAGCTGGCCGATATCGAGCGGCTCTTCGGCCGGCGCTAGCGCCTTTTTCCGACCTCGCCTTCCCCGTCCTTGCCGAGCCTCGGCCGTTCTGGCTCCGCTGCGCTCGCGATGGCGCCGCGGACTCAGGACAGCCGTGCGAACACCACCTGCGTGTCGCCGTATTCGCGGCGCTCCAGGGCCTCGAAGCCCTCGGGCAGAACGCCCTCCGCCTCGGCCGCCTCCTCCACGACCACGAGCGCGCCGGGCGTCAGCCAGCCGCCGGCACGGGCCGAGGCGAGCGCCTTCGGGGCGAGGCCGCGGCCATAGGGCGGGTCGCAGAAGGCGAGGGAGAAGGGCGTGTTGGGGTGCGCCTCGCCGAGCCTGGTCGCGTCGCGGCGGAACACCTTGGTGACGCCCGCGACGCCCAGCGCATCGATATTGGCGCGCAGCAGCCCGCGCCCCTCGGCCGAGTCGTCGACGAAGAGCGCATAGGCAGCGCCGCGCGACAGCGCCTCGAAGCCGAGCGCGCCGGTGCCGGCGAAGAGATCGAGCACGCGCGCGCCTGCGACGGGATCGTCATAGGCGTGGGCGAGCACGTTGAAGAGGGTCTCGCGCAGGCGGTCGGACGTGGGCCGCACCGCCTGCGTGCGAGGCGCGGCAAGACCGCGCCCCTTGAACCGGCCGCCGACGATCCGCACCCAGCCCTCCTGGCCTCAGTCGCGCCGCGGGCCCTTGCCCGGGCGCGATCCGCCGCGCGGACCGCCCCCGCCCGGGCGCCCGCCGCCGGGGCGGTCGCCGCCCGTGCGCGGACCCTTGAACCCGCCGGCCCGCTTCTCGGGATTGCGGCCCGTCGATGGCCTGTCGCCCTCGGTGCGCTGCTTGTGGAAGCCGGGCTTGCCGGGGCGCTCGCCGCCTTCTGGGCGGCGGTCGCGGACGCCATCGCCGCGGGGCCGGTCGCCGAAGCTGCGCTTCGCACGGTTCTCGCCCGCCGCCGGACGCTCTCCGCGCGGCCGGTCTTCTCTCGGCCGATCCTGGCGGTCGCCGCGGGAGGGCCGCTCTCCGCTCCCGAAGCCGCGGCGCGGACGCTCCTCCTGCGGCTGGTCGCCCCAGCGCGACGGACGCTCCCGCTCGCGCGGCGCGGCCGCCCTGTCGTCACGCTCGCGCGGGGGCCTGCCGGGCCGCGTCGCCGGCCGCTCCTCGCGCTGGTCGGGTTCCTCGCGGACGCGGGCGGCGGGGTCGGCCTTGATGCGCTCGACCAGCACGGCGCGGCCGCGGCGGTCCTGCACCTTGCCGGCGCGCTCGTGGCTGCGCTCGGCGCTCTCCTGGCGGGCGGCGCGCGGATCGGTGCCGCGGCGCGGCGGCTTGGACCGCGGCGCCTCCGCCTCGTCGTCGCCGGCGCGCCAGACGCTGCGCTTCAGCTCGGTGGGGTGGCGGCGTCGGGCGCGCGGCGCGGCCTCCTCGGCGGGGGGCTCGCGCTCGTCGCGGCGCGTCGGGCGTTCGTCCGTCGACGCGTCGCGGGCGAAGCGCGACGGACGCTCGTCGCGCCCGCGGCGCGGCTCGTCGCGGTCGCGGCCCCTGCTCTCGCGCCCCTCGCGGCTGCGCGGCTCGGCCGTGCGGGCCGGCTTGTCCTTGGGGCGGAAGTCGTCCTCGTCATAGACGAAGACGGGCGCCTCGAAGTCGACCTGGGCGGCCTCTGCGAGATCGTGGCCGAGCTGGTCGGCGAGCACGCGCGTGCGCACCTCCTCCACCGTGCCTTCCGGCAGGTCGCCGAGCTGGAACGGCCCGAAGGAGATGCGGATCAGCCGGTTCACCTGCAGGCCGAGGTGCTCGAGAATACGCTTCACCTCGCGGTTCTTGCCCTCGCGCAGGCCGATGACGAGCCAGACGTTGTCGCCCTGCTCGCGGTCGATTTCGGCCTCGACGGGGCCGTAGTGCATGCCGTCGATCGTGACGCCCGCGCGCAGGGCGTCGAGCTGCGGCTGCGTCACCTCGCCATAGGCGCGCACGCGGTAGCGGCGCAGCCAGCCCGTCTCCGGCAGCTCGATGACGCGCGACAGCCCGCCGTCATTCGTGAGCAGCAGCAGGCCCTCGGTGTTGATGTCCAGCCGGCCGATCGTGACCACGCGCGGCAGGCCCGGCGGCAGCGCCGAGAACACGGTGGACCGGCCTTCGGGATCGCGGGCCGTCGTCACCAGCCCGCGGGGCTTGTGGTAGAGGAACAGCCGCGTGCGCTCGCGCGTGGGCAGCGGCGCGCCGTCGACCAGGATCCTGTCCGCCTTGGTCACGTCGAGGGCGGGACTGCTCAGCACCTCGCCGTTGACGCTGACGCGGCCGGCCTCGATCCAGGCCTCCGCATCGCGGCGCGAGCAGAGCCCGGCCCGGGCGATCACCTTGGCGATGCGCTCGGCATAGTCCTTCGCCTTGCGCTCGCGGGGACCTCCCGCCGGGCGCGGCGCCGCCTCGCGGGCATAGCTGCGCTGCCGGTCCTCGGTGCGTCCTCGGAAGGGACGCTCGCCGCCCTCGCGCTTGGCGAAGGGTCGGCTGCGGGCCGGACGCTCGTCGCCCGTGCGCTCCTCGCGACGGGGACGGCGGGGCGCCTCGTCGTCGCGGCGGCGGAAGGGCTTCTCGTCCCCGCCCTCGCGCTTGGCGAAGGGTCGGCTGCGGGCCGGACGCTCCTCGCCCGGTCGCTCCTCGCGGCGTGGACGGCGAGGCGCCTCGTCGTCGCGGCGCTGGCGGCTCTCGCCGTCCTTCCGCTGGAAGGGGCGGCTCTCGCCGTCTTTCTGCCTGAAGGGGCGGCTCTCGCCACCGGGCGCGCGGCGCGGCGGGCGGCTCTCGCCGTCGCCCCCGCGGCCGCCGCGCTGCGTCGGTGGCCGGCCCTTGCCGCCGCCTGGTCTTTTCGTCTTGTCGCTCATGGCGCGCTGATAGCAGAGTGCCGTCGCGGTTGCGAGGGCGGCGACCTGGCGGGGACCGGAAATCGATGGCGCAGACGGGCGACGGACGCTTCGATCCCATGGGGATGGCCCTGGCCGAGGCGCGGGACGCGGCCGCCCGGGGCGAGGTCCCGGTCGGGGCCGTCGTCGTGCGCGAGGGGCGGGTGCTGGCCGCGGCGGGAAACCGCACGCTGGAACAGCACGATCCGACCGCCCATGCCGAGATCCTGGCGGTGCGCGCGGCCTGCGTCGCGATCGGGTCGGAGCGGCTCGTCGGTTGCGACCTCTATGTCACGCTCGAGCCTTGCGCCATGTGCGCGGCCGCCTTGTCCTTCGCGCGGATCCGCAGGCTCTATTTCGGCGCGGCGGACCCGAAGGGCGGCGGAGTGGAGAACGGGGTGCGCTTCTATGGCTCGCCCACCTGCCACCACGCGCCCGAGGTCTACGGGGGCATCGGCGAAAGCGAGGCGGGCGCGCTGCTCAGGCGCTTCTTTGCGGAGCGGCGCTGACGGAATAGGCCAGCGCCTGCGCGAGGTCGCGGCGGAACTGTTCCTTCGCCGGCTCGGCGGCCCGCAGGATGGCCGAGACCTTGAAGAAGTCGAGCGCACGGAACTCGCTCACCTCCGGCCGCACCAGGATGTCCGGGCGGTGGCTCTCCAGCATCAGCGACACGATGGAGCCCTGCATGATCTGCGTGGCCCCGAAGATCGCGTCCATCGCCTCGGGCGGCGGCTTGCCGTCGGGCGGGCCGCCGGTGACGTCGACCGCGATCACCAGGTCGCAGTCCGCAGCCGCCAGGTCGAAAGGCAGGGGGTTGGTGGTGCCCCCGTCGATGTAGATGCGCGAACTCGCCTGCACCGGCTTGATCAGGCCGGGGATGGCCATGGAGGCCGCGACGCCCGTCACCAGCGCGCCGCTGGAGAACACCGTGGAGCAGCGCCCTCCGAAGTCCGTCGCGACGGCCTGGAACGGGATGGGCAGATCCTCGAAGCGATCGGGGACGGCCTGCGGCCAGAACAGGTCGAGCAGCTTCTCGCCGTCCACCATCACGGGGTTGCCGAACCGGCTGGAGAAGAGGTCGGCGATCTTGCCGACGCGGGCCTGAAGCAGGCGCGCCATGACGCGGGGCCGGTCCTTCACCATGTCGGTGACGTGCTGGCGCAGCTCGCGGCCGGAAATGCCCGCCGCGTAGGCCGCGCCGAGGATCGCGCCCATGGACGTGCCGGCGATCCGGGCCGGGCGGATGTGGAACTCGTCGAGCACCTCCAGCATGGGGATGTGCGCGATGCCCCGCGCGCCCCCGGCGCCCAGCGCCAGCCCGATGCGCGGGGCCGCGCTGCGGCCTTCCGGAGGATGCGGCGGCGGCTTGTGGCGACGGCTCGGCATGGCTCAGGCCCGCAGGAAGGGCAGCAGACCGGCCAGGAGGTCGGCCGGGTTCTCCTCGGGGATGAAGTGCCCGCTCGCGACCGGGCCGCCCTCGGCGCGCGGCGCGAAGGAGCCGCGCCATCCCTCGAGCGGGCTCGCGCCCTCGGCCGGGATGCCCTTGTTCCCCCACAGCGACAGGACCGGGCAGAGGATGGTCTTGCCGGCGTCGCGGTCGTCCTGGTCGGCTGCGAGGTCGAGCGTCGCGCCGGCCCGGTAGTCGTGGCAGCAGGCGTGGATGCGCTCGGGATTGTTGAAGAAGGCGCGGTAATGGTCCAGCGCGCGCCTGTCGAAGGAGCGCAGCGACTTGTCGCCCGTCCAGCTCGCGAGCGTCCACTCGAGGTACCAGACCGGATCCTTGCCGATCATCGTCTCCGGCAGGGGCTCGGGCTGCGCGAGGAACAGCCAGTGATAGACCTGCATGGCCCGCTTCGCGTCCATGCGCTCCCACATCAGCAGCGTGGGAACGATGTCCAGCACCGCGAGCCGCTCGACGCGGCCCGGATGGTCGAGGGCGAGGCGATAGGCGACGCGCGCGCCCCGGTCGTGCCCCACGACGGCGAAGCGGGCATGGCCGAGCTTCTCCATCACGGCGACGACGTCCTCGCCCATGGCGCGCTTCGTGTAGAGCGCGGCCCCCGCCTCGCCCCGGGGGGCGCTCGACCAGCCATAGCCGCGGAGGTCGGGGATCACGACGGTGAAGTGCCTGGCGATGTCCGGCGCAACGCGGTGCCACATCACGTGCGTCTCCGGGAAGCCGTGCAGCAGCACGACCGGGGGTCCGCTGCCCCCCGAGCGGGCGAAGATCTTGCCCGCGTCCGTCTCGATCCAGTGGCTCTCGAAGCCGGGGAAGAGATCGGCGAGGTCGGACATCGGAGGCTCCACGGAGACGGCGGGACGCCGAGTCATAGCGCGCGCCGCGCACTCTGGCGATGCGGGATCGGGCCCTGAGCCCGGGGGCCTACTCGCCGTCCGAGGTCGTCGCCATCACCCGGTCGAGCTGCCGGTCCGCCTTGAAGAGGCAGCGCATGGTCTTGCGGCCCTCGCGCCCCTTGTCGACGACGCCGTCCAGCAAGAAGCCGCCATCGGCCGCCTTGCGGATGGGGCCGCCCACGCCCACGGCGCGCGGCGCCACGCCGTACATCGGCGCGGCCGCGCTCCTGCAGGCGTCGCGCAGCATCGAGTCGGACATCCCGGCGCTGGCCCCGCCCGGCGCGCCGGTGATCTCGATCGAGAGGCTGTAGCGGCAGGCCTCGTTGCGGCGCGCGGCGTTGCGCATGAGGTAGACGTCGGCGCGGTAGGTCCCGCTTGCCGCAAGGGCCTTGCCGAACTCGTTGCCGGACGTGGAGCCGATATGGACGGCGGTGTCCGCGCCGGGCTCGAAGACGTTGAAGTAGCAGCTCCTGTTCTTCGGCGTGAAGAGGAGCTGCATCGTCTGCCCGGCCACGGCGTCGAAGCGGTAGCTCACGCCGTCGTCTCCCCTGATCGCCCCCTTGAGCGTCGTCGAGATCGCTCCCTCGGGGAACTTCACCTGGACCACCCTGTCGGCCGCCTGCGCGGCGGGGGCGGCCAGAAGAAACGCGAACGCCGCGAGGGTTCTGCGTGAGCGATGCATCTGCGGCGCCTCCGTCGGAGGTCCATTACAGGCTGCGGGCCGGCTCGGCGTCAATCGCGCCCGAGGGCGCGCCAGCCAATGTCGCTGCGGTTGAAGCCGCCCGGCCAGTCGATCGCCGCGATGCCGGCATAGGCGCGCTCCCGGGCTTCCGCGATGGTCCGGCCCGTGCCGGTGACGGCCAGGACGCGCCCGCCCGCCGCCACCAGCGTGCCGTCCGGCTCGCGGCGCGTGCCCGCGTGGAACACCCGGACGCCCGGCAACGCCGCCGCGCGCTCCACGCCGCGGATCGGCGTGCCCGTCTCGGGCTTGCCGGGATAGCCGCGCGCCGCCATCACCACGGTGAGCGCAGCCTCGTCGGTCCAGTCCATGGCGAGCCGGTCCACCCGGCCCTCGCAGGTGGCGAGCAGGGCGTCCACGAGGTCGGAGCGCAGGCGCGGCATCAGCACCTCGCATTCAGGGTCACCGAAGCGGGTATTGTACTCGATGAGCTTGGGACCCTCGGCCGTGATCATCAGGCCGGCGAAGAAGACGCCCGTGAACGGCGTGCCGCGCGCGGCCATGGCGGCCACCGTGGGACGGATGATCTCGGCCATGACGCGCTCGGCCATGGCGGCGTCGATCACGGGGGCGGGGGAATAGGCGCCCATGCCCCCGGTATTGGGGCCTGTGTCCCCGTCGCCCACGCGCTTGTGATCCTGGGCGGAGGGCAGGGCGACGACGTGCGTCCCGTCGCAGAGCGCGAAGAACGAGGCCTCCTCGCCCACGAGGCACTCCTCGATCACCACTTCGGCCCCCGCCGCGCCGAGGCCGCCGGCGAACATCATGTCGATGGCCGCCAGGGCCTCCCCGACGGTCGCCGCGACCACGACGCCCTTGCCGGCCGCCAGCCCGTCGGCCTTCACCACGATGGGCGCGCCCCGAGCCTCCACATAGGCCCGCGCCGGGGCGGCCTGCGTGAACCTGGCGAAGCTCGCGGTGGGGATGTTCGCCTCGCGGCAGAGCTCCTTCGTGAAGGCCTTGGAGCCCTCGAGCTGCGCCGCGGACCTGCGCGGGCCGAAGGCCTTGATGCCGGCCGCGGCCAGCGAATCGACCAGGCCGTCGACGAGGGGCGCCTCGGGCCCGACCACGACGAAGCCGATCCCGGCCAGCCGGCAGAAATCGATCACCGCCTGGTGGTCGGCGACGTCGACCACGACGTTCTCGCCCAGCTCCGCCGTGCCGGGATTGCCGGGGGCCACGTAGAGCCGCTCGCAGAGGGGGCTCCTGCGCAGCGACCAGGCCAGGGCATGCTCGCGGCCGCCGGAACCGACGAGGAGGATCTTCATGGGGCGGGCTCTCCGGCAGGCGGGGACGGACGTCTCCGCCCCCGTTTAAGCATCGCGGCAAGACGGTTCAACCGGCCCGTTGGCGCGGGACGCGATTCGTCTCTATGGTC
Organism: Alsobacter sp.; assembly: GCA_046349155.1. Lineage (GTDB taxonomy): Bacteria > Pseudomonadota > Alphaproteobacteria > Rhizobiales > Beijerinckiaceae > Alsobacter. The sequence goes on from JAXMCW010000001.1 coordinate 1,053,780, forward strand.
GCGGCCATGAGCGGCCAGCCTCCTTCGAACACCCCCGAATGGTCCGTCAGCGACCTCTCGGGGGCGCTGAAGCGGACGCTCGAGGACGCCTACGGGCATGTCCGCGTGCGCGGCGAGCTCGGCGGCGTGAAGCGCCACAGCTCCGGGCACGTCTATCTCGACCTGAAGGACGACAAGGCCAGCCTCGCCGGCGTGATCTGGCGCGGCTCCGCCGCGCGGCTGCGCATCCAGCCGGAGACCGGCATGGAAGTGATCGCGACGGGGCGCATCACCACCTTTCCCGGCCAGTCCAAGTACCAGCTGATCATCGACACGCTCGAGCCGGCCGGCGTCGGCGCCCTGCTGGCGCAGCTCGAGGAGCGCCGCCGCCGGCTCGCGGCCGAGGGCCTGTTCGACGCGGCGCGCAAGAAGGCGCTGCCCTTCCTGCCCGAGGTGATCGGCGTCGTCACTTCGCCGACGGGAGCGGTGATCCGCGACATCCTGCACCGCCTCGCCGACCGCTTCCCCCGCCGCGTGCTCGTCTGGCCGGTGCGCGTGCAGGGCGAGACCAGCGCCGCGGAGGTCGCCGCCGCCATCGCCGGCTTCAACGCGCTGCCCGAGGGCGGGCCCATTCCCAGGCCCGATCTTCTCATCGTCGCGCGCGGCGGCGGCTCGCTGGAGGACCTCTGGGGCTTCAACGACGAGATCGTCGTGCGCGCCGCCGCGGCGAGCGGCATCCCGCTCGTCTCGGCGGTCGGGCACGAGACCGACACGACCCTGATCGACCATGCCGCCGACATGCGCGCGCCGACGCCGACCGGCGCGGCGGAGATGGCCGTGCCCGTGCGCAGCGACCTCATGCGCATGGTCGGCGACCTTGCGCAGCGACACCGCATGGCACTGCGGCGCCACCTGGAGCTCAAGCGCCAGAACCATCGGGCGGCGGTGCGGGCCTTGCCGCGCGCGGAAGACCTCGTGGAGCGCCCGCGCCAGAAGCTCGACCTCGCCGCGGGCAAGCTCCAGACCGCGCTGGTGCAGGGCCTGCGCCGCCACGCGACCCGCGCGACCGAGCTCGTGCGGCGGCTGGACAGGCATTCGCCCCGCGCGCGGCTGGCGTCGGCGCGGGCGCAACTCCAGGGCCTGGGGAAACAGCTTGCGGCCGCGCGCGAGGCCAACCTGCGGGCGGAGCGCGAGCGCATCCTGCGGCGGCGGGAGCGGCTGGACGCGCTGGCGACCCGGGCGGCCACGGCGCATCGCACCCACCTGCATCGCCGCGCCGACCGGCTCGCCGCGCTGGACACGCTCATGCGCAGCATCTCCTACGAAAGCGTGCTCGCGCGCGGCTTCGCCCTCGTCGAGCGCGCAGAAGGCGGTCTCGTCAAGCGCGCCGGCGATCTCGCCGCGGGCGATCCGCTGGTGCTGCGGTTCGCCGACGGCTCCGCGCCCGCCCGCGTCACCGGCGGCGACGAGCGCCCGCAGGCGCGAGCCAGGACGGGGAAGACGTCCAGGCTCCCGGTCGGCCAGGGCAGCCTGTTCGAGGGGTAGCCCGGCCTATCGCGCCAGGAAGGCCGTCGCCTTCTCGATGGCGTCCGCCCGCGCGGCGGCGTCGGTGCCGGAATGGGCTTCGCCCCCGCCGCCGGCCGCGAAGGCGAGCCCCTTCAGCACCGTGACGGGCCGGTCGGGCCAGTCGAAGTCGTGGTAGGCGCCGGGATAGCCGACGAAGGTGACCGGGAAGGGCGAGCCCTTGGTCTGCGTCGCCAGCGCCTGGCAATAGCGGGCAGGCGTCCAGTCGTCGGCCTCGCCGATCAGGATCATCAGCGGCATGCGGGACTGGAAGCGGCCCTTGTCGGCCGGCACCCGGCAGCCGGGATAGAAGGCCACGGCCCGGGCGAAATCGGGCCCGATCACGCGCACGCCGCGGCCCGGACGCGAGAGACGCTCCTTGCGCACTGCGTAGAGCACGCTGGAGCCGCCGTTGGACCAGCCCATCAGGTTGATCGCCTCGGGCTTCACGAAGCCCTGGTGCTGCAGCCAGCGCCGCGCCGCATGCGCGTCGGCCCGTCGTTCGCGCGAGGAGCGCGCCACACGCTCGCGCGTGCGGCACTGGTTGGAGACGCCGCGCGGGCCGAAGCTGTCGGGAAACAGGACCACGAAGCCCTGGCCGGCGAGCCGGTTTCCCCAGTCCTCCGTCCGGGCGTCCGGCTTGCCGGCCTTGTCGAACAGGCCGCCGCACCCGTGCAGCGCCACCACGGCCGGGAACGGACCGGTTCCGGCCGGCTTGTACATCAGGCCGGGCAGCGTCGTGCTGCCGCCGGTGACGCGCACGCGTTCCGGCTCGGCGGCCCGGCCGGGCAGGCTCCAGAGAAGGGTGAGGCTGGCGGCGAAAAGGCCGGCAACGAGGAGCGGGCCGCGGGGCGAGGACATTGGGAACCTGGGGCTCGGATGAGGGGAGACAGGGGAACGCAAGAGGCTGGGCTTGACCGTGGGGCAAAAAGAGGCCGTGGGGTGTCCCAAGAGGGATGGAAAGGCAAACACCACAGACCACGCCGCGCTTCCGTGGAGTCGCGGCATGATCTAGAAGGGTGAACGATCAAATCGTGGCATATTCAGGTCGGCAAGCGTCCTCACGGATTTGTAAGACGGCGACGGAACACCAGAATGAACCTGCATGACCGCCGCACGCCCCTGCAGGGCGAAGCCGTCGTCGAATATCTCGACGGAGACCTCCGCGTGGTGAGGCCCGGCGCCTTCGTGCGCTGCGCGGTGACGAATGCGCCGATCCCGATGGAGGAGCTCCGTTACTGGAGCGTTGACCTGCAGGAGGCCTATTCCTCCCGCGAGGCGGTGCTGCAGCGCCTCGCCTCGCTCAAGGGCCGCTGAGCCGGTCCCGCAGCCAGGCGTCCAGGGCGGCGGGATCCTCGAAGCAGGCGGTCACCTCCAGCACGCCGACGTCCGACAGGGGGTCTCCCGGCAGGGCGGCCCGGAGGCGCGCCATGTCCTTTGCGGTCGTCACCAGCGTGAGGTTGCGCCTCGTTGCCTCCTCCCGCAGCCGCGCCAGTCTGCGCGCGTCGTAGGGCTGGTGATCGGCGAAGGACTTGGTCCCCGCCACCTCGGCGCCGGCCTGCGCGAGGCTCTCGAAGAACTTCTCCGGCCGCCCGATGCCCGCGAAGGCGAAGACCCGCCGGCCTGCAAGGGCGTCGGCCCCGGCCGCGGGCTGCAGCCGGGCGGCGAAGACGGCGCAGCCCCGCCGGCGCGCCTCGTCCGCGAGCGCCCTGCCGGCCGCGCCCTCGCCCATCACCGCCACGGCCTGGACGAGCGGCCACTGCGCCGCCATCGGCGCGCGCAGCGGACCGGCGGGAATGCACAGCCCGTTCCCCAGGCCTGTCGCGCCGTCGACCACGGCGAGGGCGGCGGTCTTGCGCAGCGAGGGGTTCTGCAGGCCGTCGTCCATGACGATCACGTCGCCGTGCCGGGCGGCCAGCAGGGCGCCCGCCGCACGGTCGGGCGAGACGATGGTGGGAGCCCTGCGGGCGAGCAGCTGCGGCTCGTCACCGGTCGCGGCGGCGTCGTGGCGGGCGAGGTCCACCAGCGTCGGCTCGCGCAGATCGCCGCCATAGCCGCGCGTCAGGAAGACGGGGCGTCGGCCGAGCGCCTCCAGCCGGTCCGCGACGGCGAGCGCGACGGGCGTCTTGCCCGCGCCGCCCGCCGTGAAGTTTCCGATGCAGAGCACCGGCACGGGGGCCGTCGCGCCGGGCCGGAGCAGACGTCGCGCGGCGACCGCGCCGTAGATCGCGGCGACCGGAGAGAGCGCCAGGGCGAGCGCGTGGCCCGGTTTCGTCCAGAAACCGGGAGCCCGCATCAGCGGTCCCCGATCGCCATGTGGAGCAGGAAGGGCTCGATGGCCTGCAGGGTCCGCTCCACCGCCCCGCCGAGCCCATCCACCGTCTCCGAGGCCGCCCGCGCCATCGCGCGCACGCCCGCCCCGTCGTGGAAGAGGCGGTCCAGCGAGGCGGCGAGGTCCTGCCCGTCGGCGAGCGCCAGCGCGCCCCCGTTCTTGTCGAGCGCCGCGTAGACGTCCGTGAAGTTGTGGACATGCGGTCCATGCAGGATGGCGGCGCCGAGCTTGGCCGGCTCGATCGGGTTCTGCCCGCCATGCGGGATCAGCGAGCCGCCCATGAAGACCAGCGGGGCGATGCGATAGAACAGGCCGAGCTCGCCGATCGTGTCGGCGACGTAGATGTCCGTCGCGCCGTCCGGCTCAAGGCCGCGCGAGCGAAGGCCCACGTGGAGGCGCGCGTCCTCCGCGATGCGGGCGACCTCCTCGCCCCGGGCGGGGTGGCGCGGCGCGATGATGGTCAGCAGGTGCGGGAAGCGCTGCATCAGGGCGAGGTGCGCGTCGACGACCTGCTCCTCCTCGCCGCCATGGGTGGAGGCGGCGACCCAGACGGGCCGGTCGCCCACCAGCCCGGTCAGGCCCGAGAGGCGCAGCGGGTCGGCGGGGGGCGGGGGCACGTCGAACTTCAGGTTGCCCGCCACGCCGACGCGGGGCGCGCCGAGGCGGGCCAGCCGGTCGGCGTCCGCGCGGGACTGGGCGAGGCAGAGGTCGAAGCGCCCGAGCAGGGCGCCGATCATGTCGGGCATCTTCTGCCAGCGCCGGAAGCTGCGCTCGGACATGCGTCCGTTCACCAGCACCAGCGGGATGCCGCGGGCGTCCGTCTCCACGATCAGGTTGGGCCAGAGCTCGGACTCGGCCAGCAGCGCGATGTCCGGCTTCCAGTGGTCGAGGAACCGGCGCACGTAGGAGGGCACGTCCAGCGGCACGAACTGGTAGATGGCGCCGGGCGGCAGCCGCCATTCCAGCAGCCGGGCCGAGGTGACCGTGCCGGACGTGACGAGCACCGTGAGGCCGCGGGCCACCAGCCGCTCGATGAGCGGCAGCATGGAGACGGTCTCGCCCACGCTCGCGCCGTGCAGCCAGGCCAGCCGCCCGGGCGGGCGCGGCCGGGTGGCCTCGCCCCGGCGCTCGCCGATGCGGGTGCGCTCCTCCTTGCCACGCCGGGCGCGCTCGGCGAGCAGAAGGCGCGTGAAGGGGCCGAGCAGGCCCGACGCCACCCGGTAGGTGCGCAGCGCGAGGGGACGCGTCGTCATGGCCTAGGCCTTGCCCGCGGCGGCAGAGGGTTGCGGCGCCGGGCGCAGGTCCCGGCCCGGATCATGTCCGCCCACCAAGGCATAGGCGCGTTCGTGCACGCGGTCGAGGCCCTGCTGCAAAGCCTGCCGAGCGGACTCGAGCTCCGCCTCGCCCGCCCCGCGCGCGACGCGGACCGGATCGCCGATCGCGACCACGCCCCGGCCGAAGGGGAGGCCGATGCTGGTGCGGTCCCAGTTGCCGAAGGTGATCCGGCGGCTCGTCACCACCGCGACGGGGTAGATCGGGCGGCCTGAGAGCCGCGCGAGGGTGATGATACCGAGCCCCGCCACCCGCGCGACCTTCGGGATGTCGGCCGTCAGCGTCACGCTGTCCCCCTGCTCCAGGGCGCGCACCATCTCGCGCAGGCCCGTCACGCCGCCGCGCCTGTGCATCTTGGAGGGCTTGCCGCCGGAGCCGCGGATCGGCCGGATGCCGAAGCTGTCGCAGGCGGCCGCGTTGATGCCGCCGTCGCCGTGCCGCGAGATCAGCACGGCGTAGCGGTCCTGCGGGCGCTTGCCGAGCGGGATCATGAAATGCTGTCCGTGCCACAGCGCGCAGATGAAGGGCTTGTCCGCATCCAGGCGATCAAAGAGGTCCGCCGGGTCGGTGGACCAGCGGTTCGTGCGTTTCACGAGGCGCAGATACCCCGCGAGCAGACGTCCGAGCAGCGTCTGCACCCATGAGGACTGGCCGATGGTCTTCAGCATGGAACCCGGGCGTCTCTCGTCGGCGACCCCTGCCACCGGCAGGGGCTACTGGCCCTGGGCGGGATCGAGGAGGCGGTGCAGGTGCACGATGAAGTAGCGCATGTGCGCATTGTCCACCGTCGCTTGGGCCTTGGCTTTCCACGCCGCATGGGCGCTCGCATAGTCCGGATAAATGCCGACCATGTCGATGGCGGAGAGGTCCTTGAACTCCGTGCCGTCGAGGCTGGCGAGTTCGCCGCCGAACACGAGGTGCGGCAGTTGCGGCTTCCTGGCTGGCGTCTTGGTCATCGTGGATCCGTCTGTGGATGGGCGCGCGCGGCGCGGCGGGGGCGCGGATGCGTGTGAGGCATGGTCATGCGGCGAGGCTCCTGACGGCCTCGACGAGGGCCGGGGCAAGGGACGTCCCGGCCGCCGCCAGCGGCGGCTGCAGCGTGGAGGCGCGGTTGTAGCGCGGCGGGCGGCCGAAGCCGTCCACCAGCACGCCGCCCGCCGCCAGCAGCACGGCGTGGGCGGCCGCGAGGTCCCAGTCGTGAGATCGCCCGCCTGCGAGGCCGCCGTCGATGCGGCCGTCGGCCACATGGATGATGCGGTAGGCCAGCGAGTGAACCCTGGGCGCGCGATCAAAGGCCGCGCGGCCTGCGAGCCGGTCCAGCATCGGCTTGGGACCGGCGAGCCGGGCCCCCGACAAGCCCTCGCGGTCCGTGGCCCTGATGCGCTCGCCGTTGCGCAGGGCCGGCGCGCCGGCCGACGCCTCGAAGAACTCGTCCGGCACGGGGGCGTAGACGAAGCCGGCCACCGGCACGCCGTCCTCCACGATGCCCACGGCGATGGTCCAGTCCGTGTCGCCGCGCGCGAAGGCCCTGGTGCCGTCGATGGGGTCGACGATCCAGACGCGCCGGCGCGCCAGGCGGGCCGGATTGTCCTCGGTTTCCTCCGAAAGCCAGCCGAAATCCGGCGCCAGCGCCGTCAAACGCTCCTTCAGCAGGGCGTCCACCGCGAGATCCGCCTCGGTCACCGGGGAACCGCCCGCCTTGAAGGAGACCTCCGCCGTCGTGTCGGAGCCGTGGCGGAAATAGCCGAGCGCAAGCTGGCCGGCGTCCCGCGTGGAACGCCGGGCTTCCTCGATCACCCGGGCAGGAATGTCGCCGCTTGGCAGGCTCATGATGGTTCCGCGTCGATGGCGCCTTCTACCGCTTGTGCTGCATTGCGACAAGCGGGGCGCGGAGCGCACGCCACAACGATCTGTCAAGGAAAACCATCATTTACCAATCTGTATCCAGATCGTTAACCACCCGGTTTAGCCAGTCGTCAGGAGGCATCCGCCAAGTTCTTCTGCAGATACAGGGCAAAAACTCGCGCTTGGCGAGGGGGTTTTCCGGTCGCAAGACTTGCGCCGACGCCCCCGCCAGCAAGCGGGACATGGCAGTCGGGCATGCGCGTGCAACGATCCAGGACGGCAATAGCGATCTCGGGACTCTCCAACGTCCGCGTGGTCCAGGGACCACGGGCGGCGGCCGAGACGCTCGCGGCGGGCAGCCACGGCCTGCTCCTGCGCATCGGGCAGGAGGAGGGGGGCGCGCTGCGCTTCGACATCCTCCTCGCCTATGGGGATGACGCGCAGGACGTCCTCCTGTTCGCCGACGTCGACGAGGCGCAGGTCGTAGCGCTCTGGCGCAGGACGGCCGCGGACCTGGGGCAGCCCCTGCTGATCGAGACGCCGGCCGGCGAGACGCTGGAGGCCACGCCCCAGATCGGCCTGGTGCTGCGCGGTCCGACGCACGAGCGCCGCCGCATCCTCGCCCTGACCAAGCGCCGGCCGCTCTTCCTGCGTCGCCGCAAGACGGCCCGGCTGCCGGATCGTCCGGTCATGGTCCATGGCGTGGAGATGCCGTTCCGGCGCTGAGCCCGGCTCCGCCGGCCGTCCGCCGTCACGCCGCGCGCAGCAGCGCGTCGATGGCGAGTCCCGCGAAGAGCAGCAGGCCCGCGTCGCGGTTGGAGCGGAACAGGCGCAAAGCGCCCGCGCCGTCGCGGATCGAGATCTGCGACACCTGCCAGGCGCAATGGGCGGCGAAGGCCGCCGCGCCCAGCCAGCCGATCAGCCCGACCCTCGCCTCCCACAGGCCAAGCAGCAGGAAGCCCACGGCCACCGCGTAGAAGCCGGCCACCGCCGTCCGCGTGCGCTCGCCGAAGAGCCGCGCCGTGGACTTGATGCCCGCGATGGCGTCGTCCTCGATGTCCTGCACGGCGTAGATCGTGTCGTAGCCCATCGTCCAGGCGATGGCGGCCACGTAGAGCAGCACCGGTGCGGGCGCGAGGCTGCCGAACAGGACCGCCCAGCCCATCAGCGCGCCCCAGGAGAAGGCGAGGCCCAGCACGGCCTGCGGCCAGGACGTGATCCGCTTCATGAAGGGGTAGGCCAGCACGAAGACCAGCGAGCAGAAGCCCAGCACGATGGCGAAGGGGTTGAACGTCAGCAGGACGAGCAGGCCGACGACGCATTGCGCGAGGACGAAGAGCCAGGCGGCCTTGACGGTGACCTGGCCGGCCGGGATGGGCCGCGCGCGGGTGCGCTCGACCTTGTCGTCGAGGTCGCGGTCGACGATGTCGTTGTAGGTCGAGCCGGCGCCCCGCATGGCCACGGCGCCGACGAGGAAGAGCGCGAGCGTGATCGGGGAGGGAAATCCCCAGCCGCCGGCCCCGGAGGCCAGCGCGGTCGACCACCAGCAGGGCAGGAGCAGCAGCCACCAGCCGATCGGCCGGTCGATGCGGGCGAGGCGGAAATAGGGGCGCCAGGCGGGGGGCGCGATGCGGTCGACAGCGTTGCCGGGACTGGCGTCGGGGACAGGCGGGCCGCCGAGGCCCGGGGCGGCGCTCACGTCGGCCGTTCCACGGGCGTCACAAGGCGCCCTGGGGCACCTTGATCGGGCCGCCGAGCACGTCGCCGCCGCCGCCGATGGGGCCGGCGCCCTGCATCTGCTTCTTCTGGCGCTCCTGCGCGGCGCGCGCCTGCTGCTCCATCTTCTTCACGTTCGCCGAGGCGTTGCAGGCGTTGGTCTGGGCCTTGGCGATGTTGGGCTGCGAGGCCTTCAGCGCGTCGACGATGGTCGGCGGGGCATGGCACCACGCGCCGTCCTTCTCGAGCTTGGCGATCGCGTCCTTCGTATTGGCGGCAAGCTGCCCGAAGGTCGAGCAGGCCTGGGAGATGAGCGCCGGCGTCATCTTCCTCTTGCCGAAGCTCTGCGCGGCCTGGGTGAGCTGGCCCTGGCGCTGGATCACCTTGCTCAGAGCCTGGCACTCGTCGGATTGCGCCCGTGCGGGGCCCGCGAGGCCGGCGACAAAACCCACGGCGATGAACGCGACCGCCGTTGCGGAGGACCTCGTCAGTCTCCGGCGGCAACTCAGCGAATCAAGAGCCATTCCATCGTTCCTGTGCTGGGCGGGCCGTCCATATCAGGTCAACGCCCTGCTTCGCAATCCGGTCCCACGGTGTCGGCGCGGACCCTGTCACGAGAAAGCGGCTGAAATCCGGCCTGCGCCGCACTAAAGAAGGCGGGCCCGAAGACCATGAGCGAGCCCACCATGACCGAGCCCGACGGGCGGACGCCGCGCCTGTTCGTCGACGCCCCTCTCGCGGCCGGAGGCGTCGCGCCGCTCTCGCGCGAGCAGGCCCACTACCTGCTCTCGGTACTCAGGCTCGGCGCGGACGCGGCCGTGCTGGCCTTCAACGGGCGGGACGGGGAGTGGCTCGCCCGGGTCCGCCCCACCTCGCGCAAGGCGGCGGAGCTCGCGGCGGAGCGCCTGACCAGGCCGCAGCCATCCGTCCCGGACCTGCATTATTGCTTCGCCCCGCTCAAGCACGCGCGGCTGGATTATGTGGTGCAGAAGGCGGTGGAGATGGGCGCGGCCGTGCTGCGCCCGGTGCTCACCCAGCACACCCAGGCGAGCCGCCTCAATCTGGAGCGCATGCAGGCCAACGCGATCGAGGCGGCCGAGCAGTGCGGCATCCTGTCCCTGCCGGAGATCCGCGAGCCCGTCCGGCTTGACGCTCTCCTGGACGGCTGGGAGGCCGGCCGGCGGCTGGTCTTCTGCGACGAGGAGGCCGAGCCCGCCGGCCCGCTGGCCGCCCTCGGGACGGTCCCCCCGGGCCCGCTCGCGGTGCTGATCGGGCCGGAGGGCGGCTTTTCCGCTCCGGAGCGCGCGCGCCTCCTGCGCCTGCCCCATGTCACGCGCCTGTCGCTGGGGCCGCGGATCCTGCGCGCCGATACGGCCGCGGTGGCCGCGCTCGCGCTCGTCCAGGCCGTGCTGGGAGACTGGCGCGGGTCGTGAGGCGCCCGCGCCTCGGCTCGGCGGGCGGGCGAGCGCGGTCATCCGGAAAGCGGACGCGACCTTGCAGCGAGGCCCGCTTGCACAGGTGCAAGGACCCCGGGAGATTGCCACCGTGCATGGCCGGCCCTATGACATCGGTCCCGTCGGTCTTTGGCGGGAAGCCCAGGCGAGGACCGATTGATGGCGCGTGACCAGTCCGATCCCACTCCGATCGAAAGCCGGGACGAACTGGTCGCGTGGTTCGAGGCGGGTTCGAAGGGCGATGCCCCCGGCCTCATCGGCACCGAGCACGAGAAGTTCCCCTTCTTCGAGCACGACCTCGCGCCCGTCCCCTACGAGGGCCTGCGCGGCATCCAGGCCATCCTCGAGGGCCTCGCGGCCCGCACCGGGTGGGAGCCGATCGTCGACGGCGAGCACATCATCGGCCTGTTCGATCCCGTGGGCGGCGGGGCGATCTCGCTCGAACCGGGCGGGCAGTTCGAGCTCTCCGGAGCGCCGGTCGCGACGCTGCACGACACGGAGGCGGAGCTCCGCGCGCACCTCGACGCCGTCAATTCCGTCTCGCGGCCGCTCGGCATCCAGTTCCTGGGGCTCGGCCACAGCCCCGTCTGGACCCTGGCCGAGACGCCGGTGATGCCCAAGCAGCGCTACGCCATCATGTCGCGCTACATGCCGAAGGTCGGCACGCGCGGCCTCGACATGATGTTCCGCACCTGCACCGTTCAGGTGAACCTCGACTTCGCGTCCGAGGCCGACATGGTGCGCAAGATGCGCGCCTCCCTGGCGCTGCAGCCCATCGCGACCGCGCTCTTCGCCAACTCGCCCTTCACCGAGGGCCGGCCGAACGGCTTCCTCTCCATGCGCTCGGAAATCTGGCGCGACACCGACAACAACCGCTCGGGCATGATCCCCTTCGTGTTCGAGCCCGGCATGGGCTTCGATCGCTACACCGAGTACGCGCTCGACGTGCCGATGTACTTCGTCAAGCGCGGCGACGTGTACCATGACGTCACCGGGGCCTCGTTTCGCGACCTGCTGGCGGGCAAGCTGCCTCAGCTGCCCGGCGTGCGCGCCACGATCTCCGACTGGGCGAACCACCTCTCGACGCTGTTTCCCGAGGTGCGCCTGAAGCGCTACCTCGAAATGCGCGGCGCCGACGCCGGCCCCCGCGCCATGCTGCAGGCGCTCCCGGCGCTCTGGGTGGGGCTGCTCTACGAGCCCGGCATCCTCGACCAGGCCTGCCGCCTCGTGGCGGAGTGGACCGCGGAGGACCGGCAGGCCCTGCGCGATGCCGTGCCGCGCCTCGGCCTCGCCGCGACGATCCGCGGCCGCAGCGCCCGCGAGGTCGCGCTGGACGTGCTCGACCTCGCCCACGAGGGCCTTCGCCGCCGCGGCCTGCTCGACGCCGAAGGCCGCGACGAGACCCGCTACCTCGCGCCGCTGCACGTCATCGCCCAGCACGGCCGCACGGCGGCGGAGGAGCTGCTGGGGCTCTACCAAACCGCCTGGGAGAAGCAGGTGGAGCCGGTCTTCGCACGCAACGTGCTCTGACGGTCACGCTCCGCGCAGGCGAAGCGACGCGAGCAGGCCCTTCGCCCGGGCGGATGGCTTCGCGCGTCGCCCCTCGCCGTCGATGACGGCCGTCGGGGCTCAGCTATACGGGTCGGCCGCGTCGCGCAGGCCGTCGCCCATGAAGTTGAAGGCGAGCACGACCAGGATCACCGGCACCATGGGCGCCAGCAGCCAGGGATAGAGGTTCACGGCGGCGAGGTTCTGGGCCTCGTTGAGCAGCACGCCCCAGCTCGTCACGGGCGGCCGCAGGCCGAGGCCGAGGAAGGAGAGGGCCGTCTCGCCCAGGATCATCGAGGGGATCGAGAGGGTCGCGCTGGCGATGAGGTGGCTCATGAAGTTGGGCACGAGGTGCGTGGCGATGATGCGCCCGCGCGAGGCCCCCATGAGTTCCGCCGCCCGCACGAAGTCCTCCTCGCGCAGCGACAGCAGCTTGGAGCGCACGGCGCGCGCCAGGCCGGGCCAGTCGAGCAGGCCGAGGATCAGCGTGATCGCGAAGAACACGAGCACGGGGCTCCAGTTCGCCGGCAGCGCCGCCGACAGGGCGAGCCAGAGCGGCAGTTCCGGCAGCGACCGCAGCACCTCGATGAGGCGCTGCACGGCGGCGTCCACCCAGCCGCCCATGTAGCCCGCCAGGCCACCGAGCGTCAGGCCGATGACGAAGGACACCGCGATGCCCATGATGCCGACGGTGAGGGAGATCCGCGCGCCGTAGATGATGCGCGAGAAGAGGTCGCGGCCGAGCTTGTCCGTGCCCACCAGGAAGAAGGTGCCGCCTTCGGGCGGGCAGACGAGGTGGAAGCGGGCCTTGGTGATGCCCCAGAACTCGTATTGCGCGCCCTGGCAGAAGAATCGCAGGGGCTGGGGCTTCGAGCGGTCGACCACGTATTCGCGCTGGAACCTGTCCTCGTTGAAGCGGAACGCGTAGGGATAGACGAAGGGCCCGACGAAACTGCCCTCGTGGAACAGGTGCACGCCCTGCGGGGGCGCGGAGAGATGATCGCCGTTGCGCTGGCTGATCCCGTAGGGCGCGATGATCTCGACGAAGGGCAGCGAGAGATAGAGCAGCCCGAGGAAGATGGCCGAAATCAGCGCCACCTTGTGCCGCTTGAACTTCCACCAGATCAGCGTCAGCGCCGAGGCGCGGTAGAAGCGCTCCTCGGAGGCCGTGAGCTCTTCCGCCACCGCGGGGTTGAAGGGGGCGGGGTTGACGTAGTGGCCCGGCGCCAGCGGGTCGTGCGTGATCGCGCTCATGTCAGCCCCGCGAGCCGAAGCGGATGCGCGGGTCGAGCACCGCCAGCATCAGGTCCGATATGAGCATCCCCACCACGGTGAGCACGGCCACGAACATCAGGATGAAGCCCGCCAGGAACTGGTCCTGCTGCTTCAGCGCCTGCAGCAGCACGGGCCCCACCGTCGGCAGGCTGAGCACGAGCGACACCAGCACGGACCCCGACACGAGATGCGGCAGCAGGTTGCCGATGTCGGCGACGAAGGGGTTCAGCGCCATCCGGAACGGGTACTTGAGAAGGGCCGGCAGCGGCTTCATGCCCTTGGCGCGGGCCGTCACCGTGTATTGTTTCTGCAGTTCGTCGAGCAGGTTGGCGCGCATGCGCCGGATCATCGCGGCGGTGCCCGACAGGCCGATCACGATGACGGGCGCGATGAGATGCGAGGCGATCGACTGCACCTTGGCCCAGGACATGCCCTCGTTGACGTATTTCGGGTCCATCATCCCGCCGATGGATATGCCGAACCAGCGGTTCAGGTAGAAGAGCAGGATGAGGGCGAGCAGGAAGTTCGGCGTCGCCAGGCCGATATAGCCGATCAGCGTCGCCGCGTAGTCGCCCAGCGAGTATTGCCTCGTCGCCGAGTAGATCGCGATCGGGATCGCCATGACGTGGATGAAGATCACGGTGGCGATGTTGACGAGGATGGTGAGGCCCAGCGCGTTGCCGACCACCTCGTTGACGGGGCGCTGGAACTCGAAGGACCAGCCCCAGTCGCCCTGCAGCAGGCCCGACCAGCCGTTCGGCCCCGGCATCAGCCCGACCCAGGTGAGGTATTGCTCCCAGACCGGCCGGTCGAGGCCGTATTGCGCGCGCAGGAACTCGGCCTTGGCGGCGGCGGACGGATCACCCTGGGCCTGCAGCTCGGCGATCTGGTTGGTCAGGAAGTCGCCCGGCGGCAGCTTGATGATGAGGAACACGAGGGCCGAGATGGCCAGCAGCGTCAGCAGCATCGTCACGGTGCGGCGCAGGAGGTAGAGGATCATCGCCATGCGCGTCAGTGCCTAGCTGCGGATTCATGCAACACCCCTCGCCCCGCGAGGCGCAGCCCCGAGCGGGGCTGCTGCACGGGATGAAGGTGTTGGCGAGGTGTCGGCGACAGGTCGGCCATGGGGCGTCAGGACTCCATGAAGAATTCGTCGACGCGGTAGATGCCCATCAGGGAGGTCGGCTCCCAGGAGAAGAGCGCCTTGGGCGGCACGTTGCGCAGTTTCGAGTTGACGACGATGGGCTGGAGCTCGCCCGACACGGTGCCGATGACGAATTGCTGCTGCGCATGCACCAGCAGCATCTCGCCCCAGAGGCGCGCCGCCTCCTCGACGTCGGCCGTGCGCAGCCAGGCGGCGTAGAGCGCCATCAGCTTCTTGGCCTCGGGCATGTCGGCCGCTTCGCCGTTCTTGCCCTGCGTCTCGAAATACTGGCCCCACTTGGGCCAGCAGAAATGCTCCTGGCGCACCGGGGCCAGCTCCGTCGGCGGCATCAGCGCGGTCGGCACGGCGTTGTCGAGACCCTGCGAGGCGACCATGATCGTCTGCCCGGCATAGGAGCGCTGGCGCAGGATCGTGCGGTCCTGCGGCTTCAAGAAGAGCTTGATGCCGGCGTCGCGCCACATCTCCGTGACGAGTTGCAGCGCGTCGACGATGTCGCTGCTCTCGCCGTCCACCTCCACGACGATCTCCAGGATGCGCCCGTCCTTGAGCTTGCGGATGTCGGTGGAGTCGCGCTCGGTGAGGCCGAGCTCGTCGAGGAGCCTGTTGGCGAGGTCGATGTCGTAGGCCGCGTTCTCCGTGCGGAACTTGTCCTCGTAGAGCGGGCTCTGCTTCATCACGGTGTTGTTGCCCTCGGTCCCGAGGCCGAAGAGCAGGGCGTTGTTGAGGATGCGCCGGTCGATCGCCGCCGAGAGCGCCTTGCGGTAGCGCAGGTCGCGGTTGAGATCGCGCCAGACCGGATCGTTGCAGTTCAGGTTGGGATAGAACGCGTAGGCGGAGCCGCGGGCATAGGTCCACAGCAGCGTCTTGTAGTCGTGCGTCGCCTCGCCCTCCTTCAGCACGGGCGCGTCGTTCATCGACAGGCCGCGAGAGAGCAGGTCGACCTCCCCGGCATTGGCCTTGGCCGCGAAGAGGCCGGGCGCGGCGATGTCGACGAGCACGGTGTCGACATAGGGGAGCTGCCGCCCCTCGGGATCGACGCGGTGGAAATAGGGGTTGCGCTCGAACACGAAGCGGGTGGCCGGCGACTCCGTCGTCACCCGCCAGGGCCCCAGCGAAGGGATGGCCACGTTGGAATTGTCGTAGGCGTCGTCCATGCGGTTGTGCAGGGTCGCCCAGGACTTCAGCTTGGCCTTGGCGGCCAGTTGCTCCAGCTCGGCCTTGTCGCGGTACTTCTTGTGGAACTGGCGCATGTAGTGCGCCGGCTGGAACAGGGTGAGCGGACGCGGCTGGGCGAGCGCGGGCAGGAAGCGCGGGTTCGGCCCGGGCCAGGAATAGCGGATCGTCTGCTCGTCGAGGATCTCGACCTTGGCGACCTTTCCGTCGACGACGAAGAGCTCGGAGGGACCGGACGGGCTCAGGTCCTTGTTGAGCGCCACGTCCTCCCAGTAGTAGCGGAAGTCCTCCGTCGTGAAGGGGTGGCCGTCCGACCACTTGTGGCCCTTGCGCAGGGTGAACGTGAAGATGCGATGGTCCTGCTCGTCGACGGAGAGCAGCAGGTCGGGCAGCAGATCGAGCTTCTCGTCGTAGCCGACGAGGCGCGTGTAGCTGTTGGCGGAGAGGTAGCGCAGGTCGCGCGCCTTGCTGACGAGGGTGCGCAGGCTCCCGCCATAGCGCCCCACGGCGCGCTTGCGGGCGGCGAAGTCGGAGACGAGCGGCGTCTCGGGCAGGCGCTGGGCGACGGGCGGCAGCTTGCCCGAGGCGACGAGGTCCTTGAGGACCGGAGATTCCTGGTAGGTGAGCGGCGTGGCCGCCGCCAGCGAGCGGGGCAGGACCGTTCCGGCGAGGGCGGCGAGGAGGGCCGTGCGGCGGGTCATGGTCGGCATGGCGGCACCTGTCAGGTCATCAGGGACGTCATCATGACGCCGCCCGCAGCGGAAGCTTGGCGGCGTCGCTCATGCACACGAAGTGGCGCGGCGCGACCTCGACCGTGTGGGGGCGGGTCGCTCCGGGCCTGAAGGTGAAGGGGTCCGGCCAGGCCGCCGGATCGGAGAAGCCCGCGCCGCAGACCCGCTCGAAGTCGAGCGGATGGTCGAGGTCCGGGCTGGGCACCGCGGCCAGCAGGGCCTGCGTGTAGGGATGCACGGGATTGCGGAAGAGCGTCGCGCGCGGCGCCTGCTCCACGATCACGCCGCGGCACATCACGGCGATCTCGGCGGCCATGTAGTCCACCACGGCGAGGTTGTGCGACACGAACAGGAAAGACAGCCCGAGCGCGCCCTGCAGGTCCTTGAGCAGGTTCAGGATCTGCGCCTGCACGGAGACGTCGAGCGCCGAGGTGGGCTCGTCGCACAGGATCACCGAGGGGTTGAGCGCGAGCGCCCGGGCGAGGCCGATGCGCTGGCGCTGGCCCCCGGAGAAGGAATGCGGGTAGCGCCGCATCGAGCGCTGGTCGAGCCCGACGAGGTCGAGCAGCGCCTTCACCCGGCCGAAGCGCTCGGGCTCGGTGCCGACGTTGTGCACCCGCAGCGGCTCGGCGAGGATGTCGAACACCGTCATGCGGGGGTCGAGGCTGGAGAACGGATCCTGGAAGACGAACTGCACGGCCCGGCGATAGGCCTTGAGTTCGCTGCCGGCGAGCGCGAAGACGTCGCGCGGGCCGGAGCCGTCGTCGAAGCGCACGACGCCGGTCGTGGGCTTCAGCGCGCGCATGACGATCTTGGACAGCGTCGTCTTGCCCGATCCGGATTCGCCGACGAGGCCGAGCGTCGTGCCCGCCGTCATGGACAGGTTGATGCCGCTCAGCGCGGCGACCGTCTCCGTCTTGCCGAGCAGCGCGCCCGAGCGCAGCGTGAAGGTCTTGCTGACGTCGGTGATCTCGAGGACGGTGCGCCCCGCCGCGCCCCGCTTCTGGGTGCCGCCGGAGGCTTCGGCCACGGCCTTGGCGTCGACCTTGATCTCGCGCACCGGCGTGAGCCGCTCGCCGGGCGCCATGTCAAAGCGCGGCACGGCGCGCATCAGCGCGTTGAGATAGGGATGCTGCGGGCGACGGAAGATCTCCTCCCGCGTGCCGCGCTCCATGAGCTCCCCGCGATACATGACGACGACGTCGTCGGCCATGTTGGCGACGACGCCGAGGTCGTGCGTGATGAGCAGCACGCCCATCTGCGTCTCGGCCTGCAGCTCCTTGATGAGCGCCAGGATCTGCGCCTGCGTCGTGACGTCGAGCGCGGTGGTCGGCTCGTCGGCGATGAGCAGGGCCGGCCGGCAGATCAGCGCCATCGCGATCATGGCGCGCTGGCGCATGCCGCCGGAGAGCTCGAACGGGTAGGTCGTCAGCATCCGCTCGGGATGGCGGAAGCCCACCCGCTCGAACACGGCCATGGCCTTCTGGTCGGCCTCGGCCTGGGTGACGTTCGCGTGGATCTTCAGCGCCTCGGTGATCTGGTCGCCCACCGTGTGCAGCGGCGACAGCGAGGTCATCGGCTCCTGGAAGATCATCGCCAGGCGCCCGCCGCGCAGGCCGCGCATCTGCTCGCTCTCGGCGTCGAGCCGCGCGATGTCGATCGGGCCATGGCCGGCCGGATCGTTGAAGATCATCTGGCCGCGCACGATTCGCCCGCGCCTGGGAAGGATCCGCATCAGCGCATTGGCCGTCACCGACTTGCCTGAGCCGGACTCGCCGACCACGGCGATCGTCCGTCCGGCCTGGACGTCGAACGACACGCCACGCACGGCGTGGACCACGCCGGCGTCCCCGTCGAACTCAACCGCGAGGTCGCGGATGCTGACGAGGGGAGCGGCCGCTGTCGCCTTCGACCTCCCGAGATCCATTCCTATTTTCCCCTTTGCCCCTGTTTAACGCGGCTTTGCGACGCCTGTAACCAGAAATTGAATGCCGGGTCCGAACCCCCTCGGATCCCGGCCTCCGCCGCGGCGTCGCTAGCCATCGGGCTTGCCTCCATTCTGACCGGCGAACACGACCTGCGCCGTGCGCCAATGCACAGACGGATGGGCTGCAAACAGGCTGAGCAGGTCCTCGAGGAAGGCCCACACCCATTCGTCGTGGACGAGGTGGTGGGTGAGCAGCCCGAGCGGCTCGCCGGCGTCGGCGCGCCCCCCGGCCCGGGCCTCGAGCTGGTCGGCGAGATCGTCCCACAGGTCGGCCGGCTCGCGCAGGCCGCCGCCCTGGCGCCAGGCGATGGGGTCGAGGTGGGTGTTCACGGCGAGGAGGCCAGGAGCCGCCTCGCGGCGGGGCCGGGCGCGGAAGGTGGAGAGCCCCTCGAAACCGACCTCCGGGAGGAGCGGCAGGAGCGCGGGATCGATACGGTTCCAGGGCGGCACGAGCACCGGCAGCGCACGCGCGCCGAACAGGCGCCGCAGCCGGCGCAGGCCGGTCTCGAGCTCCGTGAGCACCAGGGCGGCCGGTGCCTGGACGACGAGCTCCATCTTCTTCTGGCCGTCGGGAGCGTGGTTGGCGTGGGCGAATCCGTGCTGGAGCACGGCGACGTCCGGATGACCGGCGAGCGCCTCGGCGAGGGACGCCTCGGCCGTGGCGGGAATCACGGCCAGCGCAGGCGACGCGCCGTGGCTCGCGGCGAGGGCGAGCAGCCGCTGCAGGGCGGGCGAGTCCTCCACCGCGTCGTCGTCGCGCCACCAGACGTCGAGACGACCGCAGGCGTCGAGCGCGGCCTCGGCGCGCGACCTCGCGCGCTCGCGGGACCGCGAACGCTGCAGGGCCTGCGCGACGGCGGCCGCCGAGGCCGCCGCTCCGTCGGTGTCGAGGCTGACCCGCTGCAGGGCGGGACGGCGCGGGTCCGCCAGCGGCGGGCGCGGTCGCGCCAGGGCGGCTCTCACGGCGCGGGCGAGCGTCTCGCCCGTCAGCCTGTCCGCGCCCAGCCTGTCGACGAGACCGGCGGCCTCCAGCCTCCCGGCGCGCAGGCCCTGCTCGCGTTCGCCCCCTTCCTCGAACGGCACGACGACCGAGCGCACGCGCGCGAGCGCTACGTCCGCCATCGTGTTGTAGCCGCACTGGCTCACCGAGACCGCGGCCCGCGCCAGCAAGGCCGGGAAGTCCGCCCGCGCGCGCTCCACGGCGGCATTGGCCGGCGCATCCTCCCGCAACGCCTGGAACGCGGCCTCCGCGACCCCGTGGCCCACCAGGATGCGCCAGCGGCGCTCGGGCGTGAGGCGCGCCGCCCCGAGGCTCGCCTCGAACAGGGGGAGGGCGGCCGCGCTGCCGCCGCCGGAAACCAGGACGTCGCCGCTCGCCACCGGATCCACGGCGGGCGGGGCGGCCTGGCGGTCCCGGTCCGCGACCAGGCCGGTATCGACGAGGCGCGCGGCGAGGCTGGGCGCGCAGGGCCAGCTGTCCCACAGCCGCGACACCGCGGGATCGCCGTGGACGAGGACGCGGTCATAGGACCGGCCGAGCCGGCGCAGCGCCTCGCTCACGCGGCTGGTGCGGGAGGGCGGGTTGAGGATGTCGCGCACCGAGGCGAGCACGGCCGGCCTGGGCCGCCGGGTCCGCGCGCGCTCCAGGAGGGTGTCGAACTCCTCTGCGAGCTGGCGCCTGCCGAAGGGGAAGAGCTCGGTGATCACGACGTCGGGCCCGACCTCGTCGAAGGCCGCGAGCAGCCGCTCCCGGCGCCTGGCCAGGCGCTCCGCGGTCACCGGCGCGCCGGCCTCGTCGAGCAGGTTCCGGAAATCCGTCCCGACGCAGCGGACGGGCGGCAACTGGACCAGCGCCACGCCCTCGAGCGCCGTGAGCGGGGAGGGCGTTCCCCCGCTCACCAGCGTCACCGCATGGCCCTCCCGCGCCAGCGCCCGCGCCAGGAGCGCGGCCCGCGAGAGGTGGCCGATGCCGAGGAGGTGTGTCACGACGACGAGGATGCGGCCCGGCGCCGGCCTGACGAGGCTGAGCGCAGGCCCGGCGCGTCCGCTCATGCCGCCGCTCCGTGGCCGCGCCGCGGAGCGTCCCGGACGAGAGGGTCGAGCAGGGCCGCGAGGCTGGCCGACGCCTGCGCCAGCGTGCGCTCCTCACGCGACAGGCGGGCGGCGCCGCGGGAGAGCGGATCCAGCGCGGCGGGATCGGCGATGAAGGCGGCCAGCGCGTCGGCGAAGGCGACCGCGTCCCCGCCGGGCACGAGCCGGCCGGTGTCGCCGTCGATCACCACGCCCGGAACGCCTCCGAAGCGGCCGGCGAGGGCGGGGCATCCTTGCAGGCCCGCCTCGAGGAACACCATGCCGTAGGCCTCGTTGACGGCAGGCCAGGCGAGCAGGTCGGCCCCGGCGTAAAGGCGTGCCAGAACCGCGCGGTCGGCCACGCGGCCGCACCAGCGCACCGCGTCCCCGAACGCGGCGAAGCGGCGGCGCACCTCATCTTGGGCGGGTCCGTCGCCGGCCACGTCCAGCGTCCAGCCTCCGGGGTCGAGCCGGGCCAGGGCGTCGGCCAGCAGCGCATAGCTCGCGAGCTTGTCGCCGGGCCGCATCATCGCGACCGCGAGCAGGCGCAAGGGCCGCGAGGGCGCGCGTCGGCGGACGCGCGCGTCCGGCCAGGCCGCGGCGTCGGCGAAGGGAAGCAGAGTGGCGATCGCCTGGCCCGGTGCGCGGGCCGCCTCAAGCATCGGCCGGTCCCTCTCGTTCATCACGAGCACGAGGTCGGCGGCGTCGAGGGCGGTCTCGGCCAGCCGGTGGCCCTCGGCCCAGGGTCCCCGGGCGCGCTTGGGCGCGCGCGAGCCTTCAGCCACCACGAGGGGGATGGCGAGCGCGCGGGCGACGAGCGGGCCGATCACGTCGGGCGCCTTGTAGTGGACGTGATAGGTGAACACGAGGTCCGGCCTTGCTTGGGCCGGCCCGGCCTCGATCTCGGCCAGGATCCGGTCCGCCTCCCGCCGCGCCTGCGCCGCGAGGTCCTGCATCACGGCCGTGTCGCCCCTGCGGTCCAGCATGCGAAGCCGCGAGCCGAGCCTGACCGCGCAACCCGCCCCCTCGAGCGCCCGGATCAGGAGCCGGGCCATCTCACGGTCGCCGGAGGGCTCGGGATGGTCGGGCGGCTTCAGCGGGGCGAGGAACAGCACATTCATTCCGCGGCCTCGCGATCGGGCTGGCGTCGCTCGGCGGGGAGGCCGAGCGCCCGCAGCAGCCCCGCCCGGACCGCCTCGACCCCGGCCTCGAACGAGAAGCCCGTCCGCACGCGCTCCAGCGCGGCCGCCCCGAGCCGGCGTCGCAGGGCCGGGTCGCGGGCCAGGCGCTCGACCCCGCCGGCCAGGGCGTCGGAATCGCCGGGCTCCACGAGCAGGCCGTCCCGCCCCTCGGTGACGAATTCCGGCACGCCGGCGAAGCGGGTCGAGAGGATCGGCAGCGCCTGGGTCGCCGCCTCCATGATCACGTTGGGCAGGCCGTCGCGGTCGCCCTTGTCGCCTTCGCGGCACGGCAGCACGAAGAGATCGGCCTCGCGCATGGCCGCGATCACGGCGTCCTGCGCCTGCCCGCCGCGCCAGTCGATGCGGTCCGCGATGCCGAGGCCGGCGGCCTGGCGCTTCAGGGCGTCGCGCAGCTCGCCCGAGCCGATATGCACGAAGCGCCAGTGGAGCCCGGCCGGCAGGCGGGCCAAGGCCGGCAGCAGGTCGGCGTAGCCCTTCTTCGCCACGGCGCGCCCGACGGAGAGGATGACCACGGGGTCCGCCGGATCGCTGCCGTCGCGGGCCGGCCGCGCGGGCGGGTCCGGGAAGCGCGACAGGTCGAGGCCGTGATAGACGAGCGAGAGCTTGCCGCGGTCCCCGGGCGAGGCCACGTCGCGCAAGGTCGCCAGGCCCGCCTGCGTGCAGGTGACGCCGAAGGCCGCATCCGCGATCTTCTCGGCCTTTTCCCACGCCGGCGTGGTCCAGATGTCCTTGGCGTGCGCCGAGACGCTGAAGCTCCGGCCCGTCAGCATCGCCGCGTAGCGCACCACCGAGGCGGGCGTGTGCAGGTAATGGACGTGGATGTGCCGGATGGCGGGCGAGAGCTCGCGCGCCATCACGAAGGCCTGGCCCAGCCGGCGGCCGCGGTTCGGGGTGGGATCGCGCAGGAGGTCGCGCCAGAACGTGCCCATCAGCCGGCCGAAGCCCGGCTGGCCCAGGGCCGCCCAGGCGCCCTTCAGCACGCGCAGGGGGGCCTGGTAGAGATATTCCGGCAGGTAGCGCACGGGCGCGTCGATGGCCCGGTTGAGGGGATGCACGGCCTTGTCGGTGGGCTTGCGCAGGGCCCAGATCTCCAGCGCAAGGCCGGCGCGCTGCAGGGCCAGGATCTCCTGCGCGATGAACGTCTCGGAGAGACGCGGATAGCCCTTCACCACGATCGCCACGGGCCCGACCGGCCCGGGTCCCGCCTCGGTCATTCGGCAGCCACGCCGACGATGGAGCCGAGCGGCGCGCCGCGGCGGGCCGCCTCCATCCAGGGCCGGGTGATGGCCTGGATCTTCTCCAGGCCGTCCAGCAGGCCCGGCACGAAGGCCTCTGAGGGCCGCTTCTGGTGGACGAGAGCCTTGATCGCCTGCGCCATCTCGGCGGGGTCATGCCCCTTGCGGCCGCTCTGGTCGAGGCCGGAGAGCTGGTGCAGCAGCCCCAGCCGCTCGGCGCAGGAGGCCCGGATGGCCTGCTCCATGCGCGGCGCGGTGCGCGGCACGATGAGGGCGGGCTTGTCGAGGGAGAGGATCTCGCAGAACGTGTTGTAGCCGCCCATGGCGACGATGGCCGTCGCCTTCTTCATGAGGTGCTCGAGCTTGGAGTCGAACATGATGGCGTCGACATTGTCGAGCCGGGCGATGCGCTCCAGGAAATGCCGGCGCGTGTTGCGCGCGATGAAGGGTCCGAAGACGAGCAGCGCCGGGAGCGGGATCGAGCGGTCCGACTCATAGGCGGAGATCGTCCAGTCCAGCAGGTCCTCGCCGTCGCCCCCGCCGCCGGTGGTCACCAGGGCGAAGGGGCCGCGGGTGAGCTTGGGGTAGCGGGCGAGGTGGGGCTCGTCGGGCAGTTCACGCCGCAGATAGCCCGTGTAGACCATTCTGCGCAGAACGTCCTCGGGCAGATCGAGGGCGACCAGCGGCTGGTACATCTCCTTCAGGCCGTAGATCCAGATGTCGTGGTAAAATTCCACGAGCGCCTCGACCGCGCCTTTGCGTTGCCATTCCGGCACGAGCAGGGCGGGTTCGTCCATCACGTCCCGGATGCCCAGCACGAGCCGCGCGCCACGGCGCTTGGCTGCGGCCAGCATGGGCAGGATCTCGCCTCGGAAGCCCGTGGGCTCCTTGTCGACGATGATCACGTCGGGATTCAGCACGTCGGCGGTGTTGCGGATGATCGTCTCGCGCAGCGCCACCGCCTCGTCCAGGGAAAGGTTGAGGTTGAGGCTGGTGTAGTCGCCGTTGGGCAGCTTCACGACGCCCGGCACGCGCACGAAGTCGACGCCGTTGCCGAACTCGAACGAGCCGATGACCGGCGATCCGGAGATGATGACGACGGACGCGTCGGGATTGGACTGGACCAGCGCGTTGGCGATGGCGCGCGAGCGGCGCAGGTGCCCGAGGCCGAACGTGTCGTGGCTGTAGATGAGCACCCGAGGCGCGCGCCGGCCCGGAACGGGGCCGAGCGCGCCGGAGAAGTCCGGCTTCCCGTACGTCATCTCACCCGGACTCCCCTACACGCCAACGAAGCTGCGCAGGGCAGGATGCCGAAGCCCCGGCCGAACGCCAAAGCATGATCAAGTGGCTGAAAAGCAAACGGACGGTCCGCTCGTAGCTGTCCCCAGCCCGGCCAGGGAACCGGGCTCCACCGCGGGAAACTCTAGCCGGTCGTCCGCCTTTTCGCACGAGCAATTTTTCCGAACGCCAAGACAGGATGGTGACAATTCCGCAGGGCAGGGCGCCGACCGGCCGCCGGCCCCGCGCCGGGACGACCTTCGTCAAGTCGATCCTGCCCGCGTGAACACAATCGTGCAATTGCCGGACAAGGCTGCCTTTTCCGCTCCGGCACGGCCGTCGGCGTCGAGCACCGCGGCATCCCACCCGGCGAGCCCTGCGAAGCAGGCGCCCGTCGCCCGGGCGATCTCCGCCTCGTCCTGGCCCGCCTTGCGCAGGAGGCCGGGGTGGAAGGCGGCGATCACCGCGCGCGTGGCCGCCGGAAGGGCGGCGAACAGCGCCGGGAGCAGGGCATATTCGCCCCCCTCGATGTCCACCTTCACCACCAAGGGCCCGCAACCGGCCTCGCGGGCCGCTTCGACGAGGGCTGCCGGCGTCGCCGTCTCGACCTCCCAGCTGCCCTGCCGCCCCGCATGGAGCACGCTGCTCATGCTGTCGCCGGGCTTGCGGGCCGCCCCGAGGCGAACGTGGCCCGGCCGGGGGGAAGCGGCGCGACGCAGGATCCGGACCCGCGGGGCGAGGGCGGGATTGGCGTCGAGGTTCCCGGCCAGCCGGTCGGCGGCGGCCGGGTCGGCCTCGACGGCGACGACCTCCGCGCCCAGCAGGGCGGCGAAGAGGGCGGTCGGACCCACCCAGGCGCCGATGTCGAGGAAGACCGTGCCGGGCGATACCTGCGCCTCCAGCAACGCCAGGAGTTCAGGCTCCCAGGCTCCCGCCGCGGCCTTGTCCCAGAAGGTCGGCTTGTCGTCGGTCACGACGAGCCTGCGTCCGCGCAGGCTCGTCTCGCGGGGCCCGTCGCGGGACGGGGCCGTGGCAGCGTCGGTCATGGCAGGTCCCGGGTCATGCTTCGCCGCCACGCCTTGGCACGCCGGCCGCGGGGCCGCAAGCCGCTCGGGCCTGCTCGCGGCGGCGGTCCCGCTCGCCTGGGCGGGGAACCTCGCCGACGCGGCGTGTCCGTCGCGGCCCAACTGCGCCTGCTCGACCGCAACGGCGCGGGTGGCTTCACGACCGTGCCGATTCCCGTGCTGACCCTGCTGATCGCGACGGTCGCGGAGGGCTATCGCCGCACGCGGCCGCCGCGCGGTGACCGCGGGCGCTCCTGGGGAACGAGCCGGTGCCGTCGCTGCCCCGGGGCCGCGGCGGGCGGCCTAGCTTTACGCCCGGTTCACCTCGCCGGGCCTGCGCGGGCGGGACCGACGCTTTTCGTCGCATTCGTCCTCAATGCCGCGCGAAATCGTGAGCCGGCCTTAAGACCTGGGGCCGAGACTAGACCCTTGTCAAGCGACGGAACCTCACATGGCTCGCTCCACCGCTCCAGCCTGCTGCCCCGGCCGGGCCGGTCTCGTCCGCCGCTTCCTCGGCTGCGAGTCGGCCGCCACGGCGATCGAGTACGGCCTGATGGCGGCGATCTTCTCCGTCACGGTGATCGGAGCGTCCGGCTCCGTCCGCTCGGCGCTGCAGGCGGTCTTCACCACCGTCACGAGCGCCGTCGCCGCCAACAGCAACGGCTGACGTGCCTCACTCCGCCGCGACCGACCCGTCCGCCCGCGCCGTGCGCAGGTTGTCGAGGCTCGACACGATGTGGCCGGCCAGCGCGTCGGCCAGCGTCGAACTGTCGTGCCGGTTGCGCAGCAGGCCGATCTTGCAGGAGGGCAGGGCCGGGAAGCCGTCCGCCGGTCCCAGGACGCGCATGCCCGGCCGCACGGCGCTCTCCGGCAGCACGGCCACCGCGAGCCCTGCCAGAACCGCCGCGCCCACGGCGTTGGAGTTCCAGCTCGAATAGAGCACGCGGTAGGGCCGGCCGACCCGCTCCAGCCGCTCGGTGGCCGCGCGCCGCCAGTTGCAGGTGGGCCGCCCCAGCGCCAGGGGAACCACGCTCTCCTCGTGGACGCCGTGGCGGGTCGAGGCGATCCACAGCAGCCGCTCCTCGCGGATCACCTCGGCGACGCCCCGGCCCTCGACATGGGTGATGATGGCGAGGTCGAGGTCGGCCGTGCCGATCCGCTCGGCCAGCATCGGCGTCGGCTCGCAGACCACGGTCACTTCGACCTTGGGGTTGGAGCGCGCGAACCGCGCCAGGATCTCCGGCAGGTAGCGGTCCGCATAGTCGTCGGGGACGCCCAGGCGCACGCGTCCCGCGAGTTCGGCGTCGGCGAAGCTCGCCACGCATTCGCTGCTGAGCCGCAGGATGCGCCGCGCATAGTCGAGCAGCCGCTCGCCGTCCTCCGTGAGCCGGGACGCCCGCCCGTCCCGCTCGAAGAGCGGGCGGCCCACCCGGTCTTCCAGCTTCTTCATCTGCATGGACACGGCCGACTGGGTCTTGTGCACGACCTCGGCGGCGCGCGTGAACGAGCCGGCCTCGGCGATGGCCGCGAAGGTCTTGAGCTGGTCGATGTCCAGAAGCGCGGCCATGGCTTCGCCCTCCCCGGCGAAGCGTGGAGGTTACATCTCAATTTGTGATGTCGTCCATTCAGAACATTCGTTTTTCTGATGATTGGTGCGGGCGTATCCATGAGTCGCGGCGGAGGTGATCGCGGTTGTCGCGTCGCCTGCCGCTGCAGACCCCCCGGCCCCGCGCGGCCGCCAGAGATCAGGAGAGTGCCATGACCCCCGCCCGGACCCCCGTTCCCGCCGCAGCCCACGGGCTGGTCGAGACGGCCAAGGTCACGTTCGTCGCGATCGCGGGAGCGCTCGTGCGGCGTTGGGCGAACCGGCAACGCGTGTCCCGTCTCCTCGAGATGGACGACCGCATGCTCCGGGACATCGGCCTGTCACGCACGGACGTGCAGGACGCGCTCGTGCTGCGCGAGGCGGACCCCACGACCTGGCTCGCCGGCGTGGCCGCCCGCAGCCGCAGCGACGAGCTCGACCGGCTCAGGGATTCGCTTCGACCGGATGCGCTGGTGAAGGACCCCAAAGCGGCCGACCCCCGCCTGAGCCTCGCCGCCTGACGCCCGTTTCCCGCGGGAACGCCCTCCCCCTCGGGCCCTCCCGCCCCATGGTCCCGCCGCAAGGCGGGACCTTTTTTTGTCTCCCGCGCCGCGCGGGACGCGGCGTCCGGAGCGCGCCTCAGGACGTCTTGTCGGGCGGCGCCAGCATCTGGCCGAACAGCTCCTGCAGGGACTTCAGGTACTGCTCCTGAACCTCGCGGCCGGTGTCGACGAGGCTCGACCACGCCTGCGCAGCCTGCTCGGCGGCCTTCTCCGCCTGGTCCTCCGTCGGCGTCTGCGCGGCCGGGGCCTCGGGCTCGGGCGGCGGTTGCTCCGGCTGGGGCTGCGGGGCGGTTTCGGCGACGGAGGGCTCCGGCAGGCCGAACATGCGCCCCATGATCGTCGCGAAACCCGCGGGATCGAAGGGGTTCGGCGCAGCCTCCGGCTCGCCCGGTGGAGGCTCGGGCTCCGGCGGCGGCGCAGGGGGAGGGGGAGGCTCCGGGGCCGGGCTCGCCGCGGCGAGGATCTTCGACCAGGCTTCGAGGCCCGCCGTGAACGGGTTGGCGGCGGCGCTCGGCCCGGGCGCCGGCGCGGGAGGAGCCACGCCCGCCTGCATGGCGCGGCCCATCGCGTCGACGAGGCCTGCGAGCCCCTGCTGGCTGAAGGTCTTCAGCATGCCGCTCATCAGCATCGTGGCCATGGCCGGCATCATCTGCTGCAGCATGCTGGCCGGCAGCCCCGAGGCCGCCGCGGCCTGCGCGGCGACCTGCCGGCTCAGGTCGCTCGAGCCGAACAGCCGTTCCATCCATTCCGCGCCCTGCCGCATCCCCTCGGCCGTCATGGCGCGGCCCGCGTCGAGGCCGGGCGTGGCGGAGGGCGGCTGCATCGCGGCGAAGAAGGACGGCCAGAGCTGCGGGTTCTGCATCTGGCGCTGCAGCGCGAGCGCGAAGGCGGGCAGCAGCACGTCGACCGCGTTCTCGGCCTGCTTGGGCGTCAGGTCGAACTGCTTGGCCATGGCATCCACGGCCGCCCCGTTCTGGGCCTGCTGGATCATCTCGAACAGGTTGAGCATGGGTCACCCTCTCCGGACCCAGCTTAGCCGCTCCCGGGAACGACGCCAGCCCGGCCCGATCAGGCCGGCGCCAGACCGCGGGCGATCCTGTCCACGCAGCGATAGGCGACCCAGACGCCGGCCACGCCGAAGATCAGCGCCCCCACGGCCTGGCCCAGCATGATGCCCTCGACCCCGCCGAGCCGCGCGCCCACCCAGCAGAAGGGCAGCGTGCCCAGCGTGGCCTTGCCCCAGTTGAAGCCCGTCGCGAGCAGCGGGAAGCCGAGATTGTTGAAGGCCGAGTTCGCCACGAACAGCGCGCCGTGGAAGATCCAGCTCGCCGCGATCACGTTGCAGAAGAAGCGCACGAGCTCGGCCGTGCGGCCCTGCGCCGCGAAGGCGTGCACGATGACGTCCTGCCCCACATAGAGCACGCCCCAGGCCAGCAGCACGATGAGCAGCGTGAAGACGAGCCCGTCCGTCAGCGTCTTGCGCACGCGGTCGAAGAGGCGCGCGCCGAGGTTCTGGCCGAAGATCGGCCCCACCGCCCCCGTCAGCGCGAAGACGGTTCCGAAGGCCACGGGGACCAGCCGGGTCATGATGGCGTTCGCCGCGACCGCCTCGTCCCCGTAATGGGCGACGAGCCCGGTGAGGAAGCCGTTCGCCACGGGCGTGGCGACATTGGTGAGGACGGCCGGCACGGCGATGGCCGCCAGGGGCCGGAAATCCTCCAGGGCGTGCAGCAGGCGCGGCCAGGGCACCATGTCGTGCACCTTCACCGCGCCGTGGAAGCCGACGATGCAGAACACGATGCGCGCCGCGACGATGGCGATGGCCGCGCCGTCCGCGCCGAGCCGGAGGCCGAAGATCAGCAGCGGGTCGATGACGGCGGTCGCCAGGCCCCCGGCCAAGGTCACGAACATGGCCCGCCGCGCGTCGCCGGCCGCGCGCAGGAGCCCGCCGAGCGCCATGCCCAGCCCCATCAGCGCGTTGGTGGGCATGGTGATCATCAGGAAGCGGTGGGCGACGCGCATCGCTTCGCCCTGCGCGCCGAGCGCGGCGAGCAGGGGATCCAGCGTCGCCATCATGCCGAAGCCCACCGCCGCGGCGGCCAGCGTCATCCAGGCGAGGCTGGAGCCGGCGAGCCGGCGCGCATGGACGGGATCGCGCGCGCCGAGCGCGCGGGAGACGACGGCGGTCACGCCGATCATCAGGCCGACATTGATGGAGGTGGAGAAGAAGAACACCGTCGTGGCGAAACCCACGCCCGCCGTCACGTTCACGTCCCCGAGCCAGGAGATGTAGAGCAGCGACAGCAGGTCGACGACGAAGATCGCCATCAGTCCCACGGTGCCCGTCGCCGACATCACGGCCACGTGCCGGAACGTCGAGCCGCGGGTGAAGACCGCGTCGCCGCCCTTGAGGGGCGCGTTCATCGAGCGCTCTCCTGGCCGATGGCCTTCTCGGTCTCCGCCGAGAGCGCCTTGGACTTTCCGCGCGGCGTGGAGAGCGGCTCGGGGGTGAGGCGCGGCACGCCGCTATAGTCGGCGGGCGCCACCTTGCCCTCGATGAGCTGGCGCGCGAGCCGCTGCTCGTCGCGCTCGCGCACGGCGTCGCGGACTTCCGCCGCGCGGTCCGCGTCCACGCCCAGCGCCGCCAGCGTCTCCCGGCCGAATTCCAGGGCCGAGAGCAGGGTCTCGCGGATCTGGTAGTCGGCGCCCGCGTTCAGGATGTCGACGGCGTGGATGCGGTCGAAGGCGCGCACATGGACCTGGGCGAGGGGAAAGTTCTCGCGGGCGATCTCCAGCGCGGTCAGCGCGGCGTGCCGATCGTCGACGCAGATCGCGATGACGCGCGCCCGGTCGGCGCCAGCCGCCCGCAGGACGTCCAGCCGCGTCCCGTCGCCATAGTAGATCTTGAAGCCGAAGCGGGCCGCCGCCTGGATGCGCTGGACGTTGTTGTCGATGACGGTGACGTCCACCTCGTCGGCCATCAGCACCTGCGTCGCCAGCTGGCCGAAACGGCCGAAGCCGATCACCAGCACGCTGCCGTGCACGCCCTCGAAGCTGCCGAGGTCGATGGCGGGGGCGGGCCGGCGCGCCTCCGCGCGCTCCAGCGCCATCTCGACGAGCTTGGCCACGATCGGCCCGACCACCATGGTGAGCGCGGCGAGCGCCGTGCCCGTCGCGGCCTGGGCGGGGGTGAAGATGGCCATCGCGCCCGCCATGGGCAGCAGCACGAAGGAGAATTCGCCCGCCGGGGCCAGCAGCGCGGCGGAGCGCAGCGCGTCGCTGCGCGGGCGCGGCGTGTCGTCCGGCTTCAGCCAGCGCTCCAGAAGGTAGGCCACGCCGATCTTCGCCGCGACGAGCGCGGGGGCGGCGATCGCCAGGAACAGCGCGTTGTCCATCACGAGCGTGGCGTCGAGACCCATGCCGACGCTCATGAAGAACAGGCCCAGCAGCAGGCCGCGAAAGGGCTCGATATCCGCTTCGAGCTGGTGGCGGAACTGGGATTCGGCGAGCAGCAGGCCGGCCAGGAAGGCCCCCAGCGCCATGGACATGCCCGCATATTGCATCGCGAAGGCGCTGCCGAGCACGACGAGCAGGGCGGCCGCCGTCAGCACCTCGCGGGCCCCCGTCATGGCGAGGATGCGGAAGAACGGGTTCAGCAGGTAGCGCCCCGCGACCACGATCGCGGCGATCGCGCCCACGGCCTGGCCGGTCGCGACGAGGGATTCCCGCCAGTCGGCTCCCCCCGCCTGGCCGGAGCCCGGGGCGAGCAGGGGCACGATCGCCAGGATGGGCACGATCGCCATGTCCTGGAACAGCAGCACGGCGAAGGTGCGCTGGCCGTACTCGCTCTGCAGCGAGCCGCGCTCGTCGAGGATCTGCAGCGCGATGGCCGTGGCCGACATGGCGAAGGCGATGCCGGCGACCGTCGCGGCCTGCATCGTCAGGCCGAGCGGCTTGGCGACGACGGCGATGACCAGCGCCGTCACGGCGAACTGCGCGAGCCCCAGGCCGAAGATGTCGCGCCTCATCGAGACCAGGGTGGAGAACTTGAGCTCGAGGCCGATCACGAAGAGCAGCAGCACGATGCCGAGTTCGGCCACCCCGCTCACCGTGGCCGCGTCCGTGAACAGCCGGAAGCCGGAGGGCCCGATCGCGAGGCCCGCCGCGAGGTAGCCGATGACGGCCCCCAGCCCCAGGCGCTTGAAGACGGGCACCGCCACCACGGCCCCCGCGCAGAAGATCAGGACCGGCGTGAGAAAGCCGGCGTCGTGGGCGGCAGCCATGGATCTCCTGGACGAAGGTGCGGGACGTGCCGGCGAACGGACTCGACGGGGAAAGGGCTCGACAGCGAACGGGCTTCTCGGAGAACATAGGGCCATGGCCGGCCGGAGGCGAGTGCCGGACCGCACGCGCTTCGACCGTCCATGCGAGCATGGCGCAGCGGTCCCCATCCTTTCGAGCGCAGCGAAGCGGTCGGGTCCGTCCCCCGCATGGATTGCTTCGTCCCTGCGCTGCTCGCACGGTTGGCGGGCGCGCCGGGGAGCGAACCTGTCAGGCCGCCTCGACCGCCGCGCCGACGAGCTTCCTGGCCTCGTGCGCCGTCATGGGCTGGCCGAAGACGTAGCCCTGCGCGTATTCGCAGCCGAGCTGCTGCAGCTCGACGGCGTCGGATTCGCTCTCCGCGCCCTCGGCGATCACCTGCATGCCGAGGTCGTGGGCCATCGTGACCATGGAGCGCAGCAGCACCGGCCTGCTGCCCTTGGCGTCCTGGCGCACGAAGGAGCGGTCGATCTTGATGCTGTCGAAGGGGAAGCGCTGCAGGTAGCTGAGCGAGGAATAGCCGGTGCCGAAATCGTCGAGCGCGAGGCCCGCCCCGAGGTCGGCGATGCGGATCAGGATCTGCGCCGCATATTCGGGGTTGTCCATCACGATGCTCTCGGTGAGCTCGAGCTTCAGGCTGCCGCGCTGGATGGGGTAGCGCGAAAGCACCATCTTGACGTCCTGCAGCAGGTCGTGGCGCAGGAGCTGGCGGCTCGACACGTTGACGCTGGCGAAGATCGGCGGGTCGACATCGAGCGCCTTCTGCCAGGCGGCGAGCTCGGCCGCCGTCTTCTCCAGCGCGACGAGCCCGAGCTCGGCGATGATGCCGCTCTCCTCGGCGATGGAGATGAACTCGCCGGGCCCGAGCCGGCCGTGCTTGGGATGCTCCCAGCGCATCAGCGCCTCGAAGCCGGCGACGGTGCGGTCCTCCAGGCGGACGATGGGCTGGAAGAGAACCTTGATCTCGCCGCGCTCGACGGCGCGGCGCAGGTCCATCTCCAAGGCCAGCCGGTCGGTGCGCTGGGCCCGCATGGCGGGGCGGAACACCTCGATCCGGTCGCCGCCCTGGCGCTTCGCGTGCATCATCGCGATCTCGGCCGAGCGCAGCACGTCCTCGCCGCGCGAGGTCGAGCTCGGGTCTGGCAGGGCGATGCCGGTCGAGGCCGTCAGGAAGATCTCGCGGTCGCCGAACATCACGGGGGTCGCCACCACGCGGCGGATGGCGTCTGCGAGGAGCGTGATGCGCTCGGGGTCGCGCTCGGAGACGAGCAATACCGCGAACTGGTCGCCGGAGATGCGGGCGAGCGTGTCCTGCGGCTTCATCAGCCGCCCGAGGCGACGCGCCATGGCGAGCAGGATGCTGTCGCCGGCCGGCAGGCCGACGGATTCGTTGATCGACTTGAAACGGTCGATGTCGAGCGCCACGACGGTCGGCCGCACCGCGCCATCCGAGCGGGAGAGCGTCAGGGCCGTGTCCAGCCGGTCGAGGAACAGGCGGCGGTTGGGCAGGCCCGTGAGGTTGTCGTGGACGGCGTCGTGGAGGATGCGCTCCTCCGACGTCTTCATGTCCGTGATGTCGGCGAGCGTGCCGACAACGCGCACCACCTCGCCGTCGGACCCCACCACGGGGCGCGCCTTCAGCGCGTACCAGTAGTAATTGCCGTCAGCCGTCTTGAGCCGGAAATCGAGGTTCAGCCGGCCGCGGCGCTGCTCCAGAACGGCGTCGAGCGTGGCGCGGAAGCGGTCGCGGTCGAAGGGGTGCATCACCTCGAGCCAGCTCGAGGCCGCGCCCTCCAGCGTGCCGCGCTTGAGGCCGAGCTGCTGCTCGAGCTCGGGGCCCACGAAGACGCGGTCGCCGGTCACGTCCCAGTCGAACACCGTGTCGCCCGAGCCCGCCAAGGCCAGGGCCTTGCGCTCGCTGTCGCTGACGAGGCCCTGGGCCAGCGCCCCGCCGGCGAAGGCATGCTGCATCACGGTGAAGCCGATCAGCATGACGATCAGCACGAGGCCGCCGAGCAAGGCGGGGGAGACGAGGTCGTTGGTGATCTGGCCGGTGACGGCGAAGGCCGCCGCGATCACCCAGGCAAGCAGCAGGAACCAGGTGGGCGTCACCATCACCGCCCGGTCGTAGCCATGCGTCGACAGGTAGATGACGAGGATGAAGCCGACGGCCGCCACCGCGGCGATGGAGATCCGCGCCACGCCCGCCGCCACCACGGGGTCGAACACGGCGAGGCCGATCAGGGTCGCCAAAAACAGCAGCCACGCCGCGGTGACGTGGCTGTAGCGCACGTGCCAGCGGTTGAGGTTCAGGTAGGCGAAGAGGAAGACGAGGAGGGTCGCCGCCAGCACCGCCTCGGCCGCCGAGCGGTAGACGCGCTCGCCCTCGGGCGAGGTCGGCACGATCTTCTGCCAGAAGCCGAAGTCGATGCAGATATAGGCGAGCACCGCCCAGGCGAGGGCGGCCGCGGCGGGGAAGATCACCGCTCCTTTCACCACGAAGACGATGGTGAGGAACAGCGCCAGCAGGCCGGCGATGCCGATGACGATCCCCCGGTAGAGGGTCAGGCCGTTGGCCTTCTCCTTGTAGTCGTCGGGGTTCCACAGCGTGAGCTGAGGCAGGTTCCGGTTGGCGAGCTCGGCGATGTAGGTGACCGTCGCGCCGGGATCGAGGACGATCTCGAAGATGTCGGCCTCGGCATTGTCCTCGCGCTCCGGGCTCTCGCCCTGGCTCGCCGTCACCGCGGTGATGCGGGTCGCGCCGAGGTCTGGCGACAGGACCCCGGAATCGACGAGCCGGAAGTGCGGGGCCACCAGCCAGCGGGTCACCTGGTCGTTCGTGTCGTTCTTGAGCGCGAAGACGATCCAGTCCGGCCGTGTGCCGGCCTCCTTCGCCTTGATGGCGATGCGCCGGACGATGCCGTCGGCCCCGGGCGCGGTGGAGATCTGGATGAGGTCGCCGTCGGAGCGCGAGCGCTCGACGAAGGGCAGCAGGTCGACCGCCGCGCTGTTGCTGCGCACGGAGACCGGGTCGAGCGCAAGCGCCTCCCCCGGCCGGGCCAGCGCCGCGACGGCCAGGAGGAAGAGGGCGAGAAGGACACGGGCGAAACGCAAGGAAGGGTAACCTCGACGACCTTCTGTCATCTTCGATCGGGCCCGTTTCGCCGCGTCCGGGCGTCCGATCGGGTCCGACAGACCGGACAGTGGTAGCCGTGCCGGGACGCGAGAGCAAGGCGCGCGCCCGGGCCGGCGGGCGGCGAACCCCGGGGGCCGGCCGTCTCCTCGCAGCCGATCAAGGCGAGCGTGTGTCGGACGGGCTCTCCAGGCGGGCGTCCGCGCGCAGCAGCGCGTAGAGCAGGTGGTCCTGCCAGACCCCGTTGATGCACAGATATTCGCGGGCATACCCCTCGCGCAGGAAGCCGACGCGCTCCAGCAGGCGCCTGGAGGGCGTGTTTCCGGGGACGCAGGCGGCCTCGAGCCGCCGAAGCCGCAGGTTGTCGAAGGCATAGGCGGCGGCGTTCCGCACGGCCCGCGTCATGAGTCCCTGTCCGGCGAAGGGCGCCCCCATCCAGTAGCCGAGCGTCGCCGCCTGCGAGACGCCCCGGCGCACCATGCCGAGCGTCAGACCGCCCACGAGGGTGAGGTCGGCCTCCCGGAAGACGAAGAACGGGTAGGCCGAATCGTCCTGGATCTCCTGCTGGTAGCGCCGGATGCGCCGCCGGTAGGCGCTGCGTGTGAGGTCGTCGACGGGCCAGATCGGCTCCCAGGGCCGCAGGAAGTCCCGGCTGCGGTCGCGCAGGCTCGACCACGCCTCGTAGTCCTCCAGCCGGGGCGGACGCAGCATCAGGCCGCCCCCGCGCACGACGGGCGTCTCGTCCTGTCCGAGCCCGAGGCGGAAGAAGGCCATCTCCGCTCCTCAGGCCCTCGGGCGCGAACCGAGCCGCGCGGCGATGCCGTCGCCGCGCATCAGCTTGCGCACAGGGCCGACCGCGGTCACGGTCGGCGGGCTGTCCAGCATGGTGCGGGCAACCCGGCTCACCTCCTGCGGGGTGATCGAGTTGATCGCCGCCACGATCTCCTGGCGCGGGATCACCCGGCCGAAGGCCAGCACGTGCCGGGCGATCTGCTCGGCGCGGCGGGCCGGCGATTCGAGGCTCGTCAGCAGCGACACCTTGATCTGGGCCTTGGCGCGCTCCACCTCGCGCTCGGTGGGCGCCTCCGCGGCTTCGCGCAGGCAATCGAGCAGCACGGGCATGAACTCGCCCAGCCGCTCCTCCCCCGTCCCGCCATAGACGGCGAAGGTGCCGGTGTCGCTGAAGGGCTGGTGGAACGAGTAGATCTCGTAGCACAGGCCCCTGCGCTCGCGGATCTCCTGGAACAGGCGGGAGGACATGCCGCCGCCGAGCAGGTTGGAGAAGACCTGCAGGCTGTAGTGGTCGCGGGAGCGGAAGGAGGCGCCCTCGAAGCCGAGCACGAGGTGGGCCTGCTCCAGCTTGCGGGCCTTGCGCTCCTCGCCGCCCGTGTAGCGCCCGGCCGAGGGCTCGGGGGAGGCGCCTCCGGGCAGGCCGGCGAACAGCCGCGCCACGTCCTCCACGACCGCGTCGTGGTTCACGGCTCCCGCGGCGGCCACCACCATTTCCTGCGCCCGGTACTGGCGCGAGAGGAAGCCGCGCATGGAGTCGGGGGTCTGGGCGCGCACCGTCCGCGGGGTGCCGAGGATGCGCCGGCCGATGGCGCCGCCGCCATAGGCCGTCTCCATAAACATGTCGAAGACGACCTCGTCCGGGCTGTCCTCGCAGGCGCCGATCTCCTGCAGCACCACGCCCTTCTCGCGCTTCAGTTCGTCCTTTGCGAAGGCGGGCTCGGTGATGATGTCGGAGAGGATGTCGAGGGCGAGCGGCACGTTCTCGCCCAGCACGCGGGCATAATAGGCAGTGCGCTCGACGCTGGTCTCGGCGTTGAGGTCGCCGCCGACCTGCTCGATCTCCTCCACGATGGCGAGCGCGTCGCGCCGCTTCGTGCCCTTGAAGGCCATGTGCTCCAGGAGATGGGCGAGGCCCTGCTCGCCGTCGCGCTCGTGCCGGCTGCCGGCGCCGATCCACACGCCGAGCGAGGCGGTGGCGAGCTGAGGCATGGTCTCGGTCACGACCCTGAGCCCGTTGGGCAGCACGCTGAGCCGCGGCGCCTCGGCGCGGGGCGCGGCCGTCACCGTCCGGGAGGGTCGATGGATGGTCATGGCGCGACGCGTTCCCCCTTGCCTTCCCTCTTTCCGGCGCGGGCATGCTGCCGGACGAACTGCTCCACCGCCGTCAGGTCGTTGGGCAGGATCGCATAACGTTCCTTCCGCTCGTGGAGATCCGCAAGATGCGACGGCAGGGCAGGGTGAACGCCCGTCGCCGCCTTCACCGCGTCAGGGAACTTGGCGGGGTGCGCCGTGCCCAGCACCACGACGGGCGTCGCCGGGTCGTCCCGCAGCAGGTCCCGGCCGCCGGCCACGCCGATCGCCGTGTGAGGGTCGAGCAGGTAGCCCGCCTCGCGCCAGGTGGAGGCCATTTCCTGGCGCACCGTCGTCTCCGGCACCGCCGAGGCGGAGAATTCGCGCCGGATCGCGGCGAGCGGCGCCTCGTCGATGGCGAAGGCGCGCGACTGCGACAGCGCCGCCATCAGCCGCCGGATCGCCGCCCCGTCGCGGCCATAGGCCTCGAAGAGGAGGCGCTCGAAGTTCGAGGAGACCTGGATGTCCATGGAGGGCGAGGTCGTCGGCACCACGCCCGTCACCTCGTAGCGCCCGCCCGAGATGGCGCGGGCAAGGATGTCGTTGGCGTTGGTCGCCACGTTGAGCCGCCCGATCGGCAGGCCCATGCGCTTGGCCACCCAGCCGGCGAGGATGTCGCCGAAATTGCCCGTCGGCACGGAGAAGGAGACCGGCCGGTGCGGCGAGCCCAGCGACACCGCCGCCGTGAAGTAATAGACGACCTGGGCCACGATGCGGGCCCAGTTGATCGAGTTTACGCCGGACAGGCCGAGCTCGTCGCGGAAGGCGTGGTGGTTGAACATCGCCTTGACCAGCGCCTGGCAGTCGTCGAAGTCGCCCTCGACGGCGACGGCATGGACGTTGTCGGCCTCCACCGTCGTCATCTGCCGGCGCTGCACGGCGCTGACCCGGCCGTGCGGGTAGAGAATCACGATGTCGACGCGCTTCAGGCCCCGGAAGGCCTCGATGGCGGCCCCGCCCGTGTCGCCCGAGGTCGCGCCCACGATGGTGGCGCGCTGGCCCCGCGCCTCCAGCACGTGGTCCATCAGCCGTCCCAGCAGCTGCATGGCCACGTCCTTGAAGGCGAGCGTGGGGCCGTGGAACAGCTCGAGCACGAAGAGGTTGTCGCCGATCTGCACCAGCGGGCAGACGGCGGGATGGCGGAAGGTGGCGTAGGCCGCGTCGACCATGCCCGAGAAGGCGGGGGCCTCGATCTCGCCGGCCAGGAAGGGCCCGATCACGCGCCGCGCCGCCTCGGCATAGGGCACGCCGGCGAGGCCGGCGATGGCCTCGGCGGGCATGGCAGGCCAGTCGCGCGGCATGTAGAGGCCGCCGTCGCGGGCGAGGCCGGCCAGGAGGGCGTCGGAAAAGCCGAGGGCGGGCGCTTCGCCCCGGGTCGAGACATGCAGCACGATGAAGGTCCTTGCAGCCGCCGCGATCAGTCGGCGAGAGCGGGAGGTTATGGGCGAGCCCCGGTCATGACAAGCGCGGGACACGCCCCGCCCGCCCCGGCGTGCCGCGAGCGCCCCGTCCGACCTGACGGAAGCGCTCCTTCGGCGTCCTTCGCGAGCCGGGGGCGAGGCGCTCCCGCTCTATGCCGGGCGTTGTCCGGCTCGCGTCGTGTCCTTGCTGCCCGCGAGGACGGTTCGGACGGGTCGAAGGCGGCCCTAGCGTTTCAGGAACGGCGCCATGCCCTCGCGGGCGAGGCCGTCGACCTCCTCGTTCTCGGCGTGGCCCGCATGGCCCTTCACCCAGTGCCAGTGGACCTCGTGGCGCAGGCGCGCCTCGTCGAGCTGCTGCCAGAGGTCGGCGTTCTTGACCGGCTTCTTGTCGGCGGTGCGCCAGCCATTGGATTTCCAGCCATAGAGCCAGGCCGTGATGCCCTGGCGCACATACTGGCTGTCGGTCCACAGGTCGACGATGCAGGGCCGCTTGAGGGCCGACAGCGCCATGATGGCCGCCATGAGCTCCATCCGGTTGTTGGTGGTCTCCGGCTCGCCGCCCATGATGGTCTTGCGCTTCTCGCCGTACACGAGCAGCGCGCCCCAGCCGCCGGGGCCGGGATTGCCCGAGCAGGCTCCGTCCGTGTAGATCGTCACCCGGTCCCGGCCCTTGCGGGCGGGTTCTGCGGCTTGCGTCACGAGGGCCGCCCGTAGTCGGCGATCCCCACGGCCCGCTCGTGGAAGCGGAGCTTGCGGTAATATTCCAGCGGGTCCTTCGGCTTGACCAGCGCGCCCGGCGGCACGTCGAGCCAGTCGACGAGCCGCGTCAGCATGAAGCGCAGGGCCGCGCCCCTGGCGAGCACGGGCAGCGCCTCCACCTCCGGCGCGGTGAGCGGACGAAGCTTCTCGTAGCCCATGATCATCGCCCGGCCCTTGGTGAGGTTGTACGAGCCGTCCGGCTCGAAGCACCAGGCGTTCAGGCATACGGCGAGGTCGTAGGCGAGCGCGTCCGTGCAGGCGAAGTAGAAATCGATCAGGCCCGACAGTCGCGGGCCGAGGAAGAATACGTTGTCGGGGAAGAGGTCGGCGTGGATGACGCCCTCCGGCAGCCCGCGGGGCCACGCGCGCTCCAGCCCGCCGAGGGCCTGTTCCGTCGCGGCGCGCAGGCCCGGCGTCACCGTGTCCGCCCGCTCGGCCGCCTGCTCGTAGAGGGGCCGCCAGCCCTGCACCGACAGCGCGTTCGTCCGGCGCATGCCGAAGTCGGCCCCTGCCAGGTGCAGGCGCGCCAGCGCCTCGCCCACGGCGCCGCAATGGCCGACGCCGGGACGGCGCACGCCCATGCCGTCGAGGAAGGTGACGAGCGCGGCCGGGCGTCCCGCCAACCGTCCCAGGGCCTCGCCGGTCCGGTCGGCGACCGGCTGCGGGCAATTGAGGCCGCGCTGCGCGAGGTGGCGCATGAGCCCGATGAAGAAGGGCAGGTCCTCCTCCCTCACGCGCTTCTCGTAGAGGGTGAGGATGTAGAAGCCGCGCTCCGTATGGAGCAGGTAGTTCGAGTTCTCCACGCCCTCGGCGATGCCCTTGGCGGCCAGCAGCGCGCCGAGGTCGTAGCGGGCGATGAACTGCGCGAGTTCCTCGTCGGAGACTTCCGTATAGACTGCCACGCGCCTACTCCGCCGCGCTGCGCGCGCCGCCGGGGGTGGACGGCGAACGCGGTTCGCCGCCGGGGGCGGATGGCGAGCCCGGCTCCCCGCGCAGGTCGCGAGGCAGGGGGAAGAACACGCTTTCGTCGGCGGTGGAGACCGTCTCGACCCGCACCTCGTAGCGTTCCGCGAAGGCGTCGATGATCTCCTCCACCAGCACCTCCGGCGCCGAGGCGCCCGCGGTGACGCCGAGGCGGCGGATGTCGCCGAAGAGCGACCAGTCGATCTCGGTGGAGCGCAGGATGAGGCGCGACACCGGGCAGCCCGCCCGCTCCGCCACTTCCTTCAGCCGCTGCGAATTGGAGGAATTGGGCGAGCCCACCACGATGAGGGCGTCGACCTCGGGCGCCACGCGCTTCACCGCCTCCTGGCGGTTGGTGGTGGCGTAGCAGATGTCCTCCTTGTGCGGGGCCACGATGGCCGGGAACCGCTCCCGCAGCGCATCGACGATCTCGCGCGTGTCGTCCACCGACAAGGTGGTCTGGGTGACGTAGGCCAGCGCCCCGGGGTCAGCCGGCGCGAGGCGCCGTACGTCCCCGACAGTCTCGACGAGGAGCACCGCTCCGTCCGGAAGCTGCCCCATCGTGCCCACCACCTCCGGATGGCCGGAATG
This sequence comes from Alsobacter sp., assembly GCA_046349155.1. Classification (GTDB taxonomy): domain Bacteria; phylum Pseudomonadota; class Alphaproteobacteria; order Rhizobiales; family Beijerinckiaceae; genus Alsobacter. Next base: position 1,094,206 of record JAXMCW010000001.1, read on the forward strand.
CCCGACCAGGACGACGGTCCGGCCACGCTTGTGGTGCAGCTCCGCCTCGCGGTGGACCTTGGTGACCAGGGGGCAGGTCGCGTCGATGGCGAAGAGGGAGCGCCGTCCGGCCTCGTCGGGCACCGACCGCGGCACGCCATGGGCCGAGAAGATCACCGGAGCGGCTGTGTCCGGGATCTCCGCGAGTTCGTCGACGAAGACGGCGCCCTTCCGGCGCAGTCCCTCCACCACGTACTTGTTGTGGACGATCTCGTGGCGCACGTAGACGGGCGGCCCGTAGAGCTTCAGCGCCTGCTCCACCGCGTCGATCGCCCGGACCACGCCCGCGCAGAAGCCGCGCGGCGCGCAGAGCAGCACGTCGAGCGGCGGCTTGGCGACCGGGGCGGGGTGGGCGGTCATGGCGTCGTCCAGAGCTGCGGCCGCGGGAACGCCGCCGTTGCGTTCTTGTGTGGCCAGTGCGACGAGAGGTCAAGCCGCCGGCCGGCCCGGAGCGCCCGGGACGGGGCGCAGGGAGCCTCCGCGATGCCGATCCGCCTCGTCCTCTTCGACATGGACGACGTGCTCTGCGACTACAGGGTCGAGGACCGCGTCGCGGCGCTCGCCCGCCTGTCCGGCCGCCGGCCCGAGGCGATCCGCGAGGCCATCTGGGAGTCGGACTATTTCGAGCAGTCCGACACCGGCGCCTGGACGGCCGGGCAGTCCCTCGCCGAGTTCGGTCGGCGCATCGGCCATCCGTTCAGCCGGCAGGACTGGGTGGAGGCCCGCCGCATCGCCATGGTCCCGTTCCCCGACATGCTGGCTTTGGTCGCCAGGCTGAAGCAGGCGGCGAAGGTCGCGGTCCTCACCAACAACGATCCGCTGGTGGCCGAGACGCTGCCCGAGCTCTTCCCGGCCCTGCCGGCGCTGTTCGACGGCAACGTGTTCGTCTCCTCCCAGTTCGGCTGCGCCAAGCCGGATCCCGAGGTTTTCCGGGCCTGCTGCCGCAGGATGGAGGTCCTCCCGCAGGAAACGTTCTTCACCGACGACAGGCCGGAGAACGTGGACGGCGCCCGGCGCGCCGGCCTCGCGGCGCACGTCTTCCGCGGCGAGCCGGGACTCAGGGCGGCGCTGCAGGCCGCGGGCGTGGCGGCGTAGCGCCGTCCGGCGCTCCCGCTGGCAGGCTCCGTCTCAGGCGAAAAGCAGCGGGGCAGGCTCCACCAGCACCTCCGAGCGCACGGAATGGGCGATGAAGCAGTAGTCGTGCGAGCGGTGATGCAGGTCGTCGATCCCCGCGGGATCTCCGCCTCCCAGGCGCGACAGCGTGACGGCGGGCCGCAGGACCACCTGCTCGATCCAGGTGCGGCCCTGCGCGTTCTTGCCCATGCGGCCCTCCGCCTTGTCCTCGTAGCGGTCGACCAGCAGGCCGGCGCGGGAGGCGAAGTCGAGGAAGAAGAGCATGTGGCAGCTCGCCAGCGAGGCCACGAAGGCCTCCTCCGGGTCCACGCCCGACGCGTCGGACAGCGGCAGCGGCACGACGAGGGGCGAGGAGGAGGCGGGCACGTCCGCACCGCCGTCGAAGAGCCAGCGATGGGCGCGGCTGTAGAGCCGGTCGACGAAGGGCTGCTCGCCCCGGGTCCACACCACCGTCGCGCCGTAGAGATGAGCCATGCGGATGTCCTCGCGAACGGGCCGGAAAACCACTGCCCCCCGGGCCGGCCCGGGCGCGTCGCCGCAGCGACGCTCCGCGCCCCCGGCCGGACGTTCCGGCCGGCCCCGCGCCTCAGAGGTTGGCGACGAAGTCGTTGTACTGGTCCTGCGTCATCAGGCCCTCGAGCTCGCCGGGGTTGCTGAGGCGCAGCTTCACGAACCAGCCCCTGCCGAGGGGGTCCTCGTTGACGGTCGCGGGCGTACCCTCGAGGTCGCCGTTGACCTCCACCACCTCGCCGGAGACGGGGGCGTAGACCTCGCTCGCCGCCTTCACGCTCTCCACCACCGCCGCCTCGCCGCCCTTGGCGATGGCCTTGCCTACCTGCGGCAGCTCGACGAAGACCACGTCGCCGAGCTGGCTCTGGGCGTAGTCGGTGATCCCCACGACGCCGACGTCGCCGTCGATGCGGATGTACTCGTGGTCCTTGGTGAAGCGGGTCTCGGACATGGGCGCTCCTGCTGGGCGATGGGTCGGGACGGGTCAGGCCGATCGCCTGGCGTAGCGATGCGGCGTGAAGGGAAGAGGCACGATCCGGGCCGGAAGCGGCCTGTCGCGGACCACGAGGGCGACCTCTGTCCCCTCCTGCGCGGATTCCGCCTCGACATAGCCCATGGCGACGGGGCCGCCGACGCTCGGGCCGAAGCCGCCGGACGTCACCGTCCCGAGCGGTCGTCCGTCCGGCGTGGTGATGGCCGCGCCTTCGCGGGCGGGGGCCTTGCCTTCGGGCTTCAGGCCGACGCGCCTGCGGCGCGGGCCCTCGGAGAGTTCGCGGCGGATCCTCTCCGCGCCGGGGAAGCCGCCCTCGTCCCGCCGGCGCTTGCCGATGGACCAGGTCAGGCCGGCCTCCACCGGGGAGGTCGTGCGGTCGATGTCGTGGCCATAGAGGCACAGGCCGGCCTCCAGCCGCAGGGAATCGCGGGCGCCCAGGCCGATCGGCTTCACCTCGGGCGCGACCAGCAGGGTCTCGGCGACCGAGACGATGGCCTTGGCCGAGGCCGAGATCTCGAAGCCGTCCTCGCCCGTGTAGCCCGAGCGCGAGACATGGCAGCGGGCGGGCGGACCCGACAGGGGGCGGATGGTGACGCTGGTGGCCGCCATGAAGGGCAGGTCGGCCACGGCCGGCGCGAGGCGCGCCAGCACCTCGGCGGCCTTGGGGCCCTGCAGGGCCAGGAGGGCCCGGGACTCGGCCCGCACCAGCCGGATGCCCGCCGGCAGCCCCGCCGCGAGATGGGCGAAATCGGCCTCCTTGCAGGCCGCGTTGACGACCAGCATGAGCACGCCGTCCTCGTCCGGGTCGTCGGGGCGGGTGACCATGAGGTCGTCGAGGATGCCGCCGTCGCCGTCCAGGAACTGCGTGTAGCGCTGGCGTCCCGCCGGCAGGCCGACGATGTCGGCCGGGCAGAGCGCCTCGAGCGCGCGGGCCGTGGTCTCGTGGTCGGGGCCCACCAGGAAGCACTGGCCCATGTGGGAGACGTCGAAGAGCCCGGCGCTCTCGCGAACCCACTGGTGCTCGGCGAGGATGCCGGCCGGGAACTGCACCGGCATGTCGTAGCCGGCGAAGGGCACCATGCGCGCGCCGAGCGCGACATGGCGGGCGTGCAGCGGCGTCTTCAGGAGTTCGGCGGGCGGTGCGTCGGGGACATCGGTCGGCGGCGCGGGAGAGGTAGGGCCGGAAACGGAGCCAGACATGGTGCGGGTCCTCGACAACAGCATGGTCCGGGCCCGGCCCGGTTCATGCCCCCTCTGTCCGAGAACCTGAGAGATTTCCTCCGCCGCCTGCAGGCCGCAAAGTTACCCCCGTCGGTGAGCGACGGCGCCGAGCGCCGCGCTGCTTTCCAGAGTGCCAGCTCCCCGCGGTCCCTTGTGCCTGAGCGTTTCCGGGGCGGTTGCGCCTTCGGCGCCGGCCCCCGGGGGGGCCGGTCTCTTCCGCGGAGATCGGAAGCCTTCTGGTGGTAGGGGAGGGGCGGAGCCTTGTCAATTCGACCCCTTCCTGCCTTCGGGCGACGCGAAGCGCGGGCGGGCGTCCCGCTCAGCTGTTCTTCCTGCGCCGGGCGGGGGCCTCGGCGCGGCCGGCCGGATCGAGGCCGACGAGCAGCGTCAGGTCGCCCTTCGGCACCACGATGCCTTCCTCGATCACCACGAAGGCGGCCTGCGTGTCGCCGGCCGGGATCGTCACGGACTTGCGCTGCAGGCGCGAGACCAGGACCTTCTCGCCGTTCTTCACGACGATGCGGACGGGCGCGACATAGGTGCCCGGCTGGCCGCCGGTGCCGAGCAGGGCGCGGCCCTCCACGCCGACGCGCAGGGTGACGGTGTTGCCGCTCACCGTGCACTCGCGCGCCGTCTGGCCGATCGAGATCTGGCTCTTGATCGTGTCGTTGGAATTGACGCGCATCGAGGCGGCGCCGTCGAGGATCTCGACCTGCGGGCACTCGAATTCCATGTCCACGATCTGCATCTCGTTGATCTGCGGCGCGCTGGGGCTGCCGTACTTGAAGAGATTGCTGAAGGTGCTGTCGGAAGGCGGCGCCGCGGGCTGCGGGGCGCCGGCCTTGTCGCCGAACATGCTGCAGCCGCCGAGCGCCAGCGCCAGGCCGATCGCCGGGAGGGCGCGGCGGGCGACGGACCAACCGGAAGTCAGACGGGACATCAGGAACAACTCCGGAGCGTGGGGATTCTCGACGCCGCGAGTCCTGCCGGACGCGGGCGCGCCGTGACTAGCACGCCGGGGGCCCCCGGGGCGAGCGAAAGAGCGGGTCGGGGGCGGGCGGCCCTCAGGGCAGGCTCTCGTAGCCCTTGCCGAAGCCGTTGAGGGACACGGGGATGCCGATGCCCTCCTCCGGTGTCTGGAACACGATGAAGGTGGCCTGCTGGCCCGAGCCGAGCTTCTTCAGCAGGTCGTCGTCCATCACGACCTCGGCGATGCAGCCCGACGGCATGCAGCGCACGAAGCCGGCGCGCCCCACGTCCGTCGCGTCGATCTTGAGGCCGAGGCCGGAGGGCAGAAGCACGCCGAGCGGCGCGATCACGCGCAGGAGGCGGCTCTTGCCGTCCGCCGTCTTCAGCACGATCACGACGAGCGTGACGTTGGGCTTGTCCTCGGCCTGCACGCTCTGGACGAGGGCGCATTGCTCGGACTTGGCGCCCGGAGGCGTCTCGCAGCGCATCTGCCACTCGCCGAAGGTGTTCTTCACGGCGCCCTGGGCGAGGGCGGAACCGGCGGCGCCGGCAAGCGCGGCCACCCCCACGGCGATGCCCGCCAGCCCGCGGACGATCCTGCTGCCATGGCTGAGACCCATCGGCCATCGCTCCCCATGCGTGCATGCGCAAGCGGCGCACGCTTGTCGCGTCGCCGCTGGAGCGTTGGGACCATGACGCCGACCCAGTGTCAAGGCCGCCGCCGCCCATCGCCCCGCTCGCCGCCGGGGCCGGGGAGAGGGCCGGGCAGGCCGGCGCCGCCGAATCGGCCGGGGTCACGCGCCTCTCCGCGCCGGGGAAGCCGGTGCGCGCCGGCCGCCCCTGCGCGGCGTGGCGGGGGCTCCGGTAGGGCCTGCAGGGGCTTCGCGCCCTCGTGACGCACGAGTTCGTCCAAGGACGCCGTTGCAGTCGCCGGCCGTTTGTGGTTTTTGCGCTGTGTCAAACTCCGAGAGGTTTGGCGCCCTGATCTGGCTGCGTTCGCCGGCTCGCGAGAGCGGGCGCCCCTGACGCTCGCCCTCACGGCGCCGCGGGCCCCCCGGCGTCATCAGGGAGACCACTCAATCATGACTCGTTCCTGGCACCGGACAGCGCTCCTTGCATCGGCGCTCGGTCTCAGCCTTGCCGGTCATGCCGAGGCCGGCATGGGTCAACCCACGCCCTGGCAGATCGGCATGCAGACCCCCGCGACGGAAGTGGCGTCCTTCATCGGCGATTTCCATACCGGGCTCGTCTGGATCATCTCCCTGATCTCGCTCTTCGTGCTCGCCCTGCTGCTGATCGTGATCTTCAAGTTCAACGAGAAGGCCAACCCGGTCGCCTCGCGGACCACGCATCATACGGGCCTGGAGATCGCCTGGACCTTGATCCCGGTCCTCATCCTGGTCGGCATCGCGATCCCCTCCTTCCGCCTGCTCAAGCTCCAGGTCGAGCTGCCCAAGGCGGACATGACGATCAAGGTGGTGGGCAACCAGTGGTACTGGTCCTACGAGTACCCGAAGGACCAGGGCGGCGGCTTCCGCTTCGACAGCAACATGCTGACGCGCGAGGAGGCGGCCAAGGTGAACCAGCCCGGCCTGCTCGCCGTCGACAACGAGGCCGTGGTGCCTGTCGGCAAGACCGTGATCCTGCAGGTCGTCGGCGCCGACGTGATCCACTCCTTCTCGGTGCCCTCGCTGGGCTTCCGCATGGACGCCATCCCGGGCCGCCTGAACCAGACCTGGTTCAAGGCCGAGAAGGAAGGCGTCTTCTACGGCCAGTGCTCGCGCCTGTGCGGCCAGAACCACGCCTTCATGCCCATCGCCATCCGCGTCGTCAGCGAGCAGCAATATGCGGACTGGCTGACCCAGGCGAAGCAGAAATACGCCTCGACCGAGCCGGCCGCGGGCGTGACGGTGGCGGCAGCCAATCCGTGACGGCACGGCCGCGGGCCCCGGCCCGCGCCGCCCTCGCCGGGGGATCCGGCCCGTGACTTTCGTGATGTCCGGCGACGGACTCTCCGACCAGGGACTTGGGACAGACACAATGTCTTATGCGGTGACGGCGCACGACGCGCATGCGGATCATCCGACCGGCTGGCGCCGGTGGGTGCTCTCGACCAACCACAAGGACATCGGCACGATGTACCTGATCTTCGGCCTGTGCGCGGGCCTGATCGGGGGCGCGCTGTCGATCGCGATGCGCCTGGAGCTGCAGGAGCCCGGCCTGCAGTTCTTCTCGAACCCGCAGACCTACAACGTGTTCGTGACCGGCCACGGCCTGATCATGGTGTTCTTCCTGGTCATGCCCACGCTCATCGGCGGGTTCGGCAACTGGTTCGTGCCGATCATGATCGGCGCGCCGGACATGGCCTTCCCGCGCATGAACAACATCTCGTTCTGGTTGCTGCCGTCCTCGCTGGCGCTGCTGCTGATCTCGCTCTTCGTCGAGGGCGCGCCCGGCTCCAACGGCTTCGGCGGTGGCTGGACGGTCTATCCGCCGCTCTCGACCTCCGGCCATCCCGGCCCGGCGCTCGACTTCGGCATCCTGTCGCTGCACCTGGCCGGCGCCTCCTCCATCCTGGGCGCCATCAACTTCATTACCACCATCCTCAACATGCGCGCCCCCGGCATGACGCTGCACAAGATGCCGCTCTTCGCCTGGGCGATGCTCGTGACCGCCTTCCTGCTGCTGCTCTCGCTGCCGGTGCTCGCGGGCGCCATCACGATGCTGCTGACGGACCGCAATTTCGGCACCACGTTCTTCGACCCGGCCGGCGGCGGCGACCCGATCCTCTACCAGCACCTGTTCTGGTTCTTCGGCCACCCCGAAGTCTACATCATGATCCTGCCGGCCTTCGGCATCGTCTCCCACATCATCTCGACCTTCTCCAAGAAGCCGATCTTCGGCTATCTCGGCATGGCCTACGCCATGGTCGCCATCGGCGCGGTGGGCTTCGTCGTGTGGGCGCACCACATGTACACGGCCGGCCTGTCGCTCGACACGCAGCGCTACTTCGTCTTCGCCACCATGGTCATCGCGGTGCCGACGGGCGTGAAGGTGTTCTCGTGGATCGCCACGATGTGGGGCGGCTCGATCAAGTTCAACGCGCCCATGACCTGGGCCGTGGGCTTCATCTTCCTCTTCACCGTGGGTGGCGTGACGGGCGTGGTGCTCGCCAATGCCGGCGTCGACCGCAACCTGCACAACACGTACTACGTGGTGGCCCATTTCCACTACGTGCTGTCGCTGGGCGCCGTCTTCGGCATCTTCGCGGCCTGGTACTACTGGTTCCCGAAGATGACCGGCTACGTGATCCCCGACTGGATCGGCCGCGCGCATTTCTGGATCGCCTTCATCGGCGCGAACCTGCTGTTCTTCCCGATGCACTTCACGGGCCTGGCCGGCATGCCGCGCCACTACGTGGACTATCCCGACGCCTTCGCGGGCTGGAACCGGATCTCCTCGTTCGGCTCCTACATCTTCGCGCTGGGCCTGATCGTCTTCTTCTACGGCGTGTGGATCGCCTTCTCGAAGAAGCAGCTCGCGGGCGACAACCCGTGGGGCGAGGGCGCCACGACGCTGGAATGGACGCTAAGCTCGCCTCCGCCCTTCCACCAGTTCGAGACCCTGCCGCGCATCACGGGGTCCGACCACTGACAGACCGGGGGCCGGCGGCGACGCCGGCCCCCGTCCTCCCCGATCCTCCGCCCCTCCACCCCGCGGGTGGCGGCGCCGAGGACCGGGCGGCCCAGGCCGCCAGGATCCGACCGGAGCTCACGTCGCCTTCATGTCAGCCGTTACAGACAGCATCGCCCAGGACCTCGCCGCCGACCTCGCGCAGGAGAGCCGTGCGGGCATCTCCAACGGCTCGGCGGGGGACTATTTCCGGCTCCTCAAGCCGCGCGTCATGTCGCTCGTGGTGTTCACCGCGCTCGTGGGCATGCTGCTGGCGCCACACGTCAATCCCGTGATCGGCTTCGCCTCGCTGCTCGCCATCGCGGTCGGCGCGGGCGCGTCCGGCTGCCTCAACATGTGGTACGACGCCGACATCGACGCGATGATGTCGCGCACGGCCAAGCGTCCCATCCCCTCCGGCCGCATCACGCGCGACGAGGCCTTGGCCTTCGGCCTCGTGCTGGGCGTCGGCTCGGTGGTGTTCCTCGGCGTGGTGTCGAACTGGTTCGCGGCCGCCTTCCTCGCCTTCACCATCTTCTTCTACGCCGTCGTCTACTCGATGTGGCTGAAGCGCTGGACGGCGCAGAACATCGTCATCGGCGGCGCCGCCGGCGCCTTCCCGCCCATGATCGGCTACGCCGCGGCCACCGGCGGCGTCTCGCTCGACACCTTCATCCTCTTCGGCATCATCTTCCTGTGGACGCCGCCCCACTTCTGGGCTCTGGCGCTGGTGAAGGCCGAGGACTACCGCAAGGCCGGCGTTCCCATGCTGCCGGTTGTGGCGGGCGACCGCGCGACGCGGCTGCAGATCCTGCTCTACACGGCGCTGCTCGCGCCCTTCGCGCTGCTGCCGACCCTGATGGGCTTCGCCGGCGGGCTCTACGCCCTCGTCGCGGCGGTGACGGGCGTCATGATGGTGGTGCTCGCCTCCCGCGTCTGGACGGCGCCCGAGGGGGCGGACGGCCGCAAGGCGTCGATCCGGCTGTTCCTGTTCTCGATCCTCTACCTCTTCCTGCTCTTCGCGGTGATGCTCGTGGAGCAGGTCGTCGGCCTCGAGCGCATGGCCTGGATCGGCACGGCCGCGGCGCGCCTCGTCTCGGGGGGAACGCTGTGATGCCCACCCCCGTCGAGCGCCCGCCGGGCATCGTGCTGACCGACGAGGAACTGCGCCGTCGCCGCTCGCGCTCGGTGGCGCTGGCGCTCGTGCTGGGCGGGCTCGCCATCCTCTTCTTCGTCGTCACGATCGCCAAGCTCGGCGGCAACGTGCTGAACCGCCCGCTGTGAGCCCGCGATGAGCCCCGCGCCCACGTCCCATTCACCCGCCGACCGGCGCGCGCGCAACGTGCGGCGCACGCTCGCGGCCTGCGTGGGGACTGTCGGTGTGATGGTCGGGCTCTCCTACGCGGCCGTGCCGCTCTACGAGATGTTCTGCAAGGTCACGGGCTATGGCGGCACGCCGCGCGTGGCCGAGGCCAATACGACCGAGGCCGCCGCGCGCGTCGTCACCGTGCGGCTCGACGCCAACGTGTCGCCCGCCCTCGCGTGGCGCTTCGAGCCGGAGACGCCGTCGGTGCAGGCGCATCTCGGCGAGACGATGACGGTCTTCTTCAAGCTGACCAACACCGGCCGGCGGACGACGACGGGCATCGCCTCGTTCAACGTGCTGCCGGAGCTGAGCGGCGGCTACTTCAACAAGATCCAGTGCTTCTGCTTCAGCGACATCACGCTGGAGCCGGGCCAATCCATCGACGCGCCCGTGGTCTTCTACGTCGATCCCAAGATCGACGCGGACCCGGACATCAAGGGCGCGCCCGAGATCACGCTGTCCTACTCCTTCTTCCCGTCCAAGGGCGCGCAGCGGCCCGTGGCGGAGGCGAAGGACGGGACGGGACTACCGGCAGCAAAGCCTCGACTTTAAGGGGGAGCGCGCCGGTTCGCCGGGGCGTGAAGACAGAGCGGAGAGCGAGCCCATGGCGGCGCACACCAAGAACCACGACTACCACCTCGTCGATCCCTCGCCGTGGCCGGCGGTCGGCTCCGTGAGCGCCTTCGTGACGGCGGTCGGCGCCATCATGTGGATGAAGGGCCTCGCCTTCGGCGGGCTGCATGCCGGGCCCGTGCTCTTCGGCGCGGGCTTCATCGGCATCATCTACACGATGATCTCCTGGTGGGGCGACGTCATCAACGAGGCCGAGCACGGCGCCTTCCACACGCGCGTCGTCCAGATCAGCCACCGCTACGGCATGATCATGTTCATCGCCTCCGAGGTGATGTTCTTCGTGGCGTGGTTCTGGGCCTTCTTCGATTCCAGCCTCTTCGCCTCCGAGGCCATCAACTTCCAGCGCGCCGAGGTTCTGGGCGCCCAGTGGCCGCCCAAGGGCATCCACGTCTTCGATCCCTTCCACCTCCCCCTCCTGAACACGCTGATCCTGCTCACCTCCGGCACGACGGTGACCTGGGCGCACCATGCGCTCCTGCACAATGACCGGCAGGGCCTGAAGTGGGGCCTGATCCTCACGGTCGTGCTGGGCGCGATCTTCACCTGCGTGCAGGCCTACGAGTACAGCCACGCCGCCTTCGCCTTCAAAGGCAACATCTACGGCGCCACCTTCTTCATGGCGACGGGCTTCCACGGCTTCCACGTGCTGATCGGCACGATCTTCCTGATCGTCTGCCTCGTGCGGGCCATGCGCGGCCACTTCACGCCCACGCAGCACCTCGGCTTCGAGTTCGCCGCCTGGTACTGGCACTTCGTCGACGTGGTGTGGCTGTTCCTCTTCGTCTCCATCTACCTGTGGGGCTCGCAGTGGGGCGCGGCGGTGATCGCGGGCGCGGCGCACTGAGTCCTCGTCCGCGCCCCGGCGGCGCAACGTGACCCGGGGGGCGGCGCAAGCCGCCCCTTCGTGTTTCCGGTCCGGCCCGGAGACGCCAACGCAGCCGTCGCCGCCGCAGGGCGTTGACGGCGAGGACCTCGCGAGGAGAGAGCCGATGGCCGTGGAGACGCCGCCTCCCGTGTCGCCCGTGAGGGCGGGCCTGTCCGCACGCTGCCCCCGCTGCGGGCAGGGCCCGCTGTTCCAGGGCTTCCTCACCCTGCGGCCCGCCTGCGAAGCCTGCGGGCTCGACTACCGCTTCGCCGATTCCGGCGACGGGCCGGCCGTCTTCATCATGTTCATCGCGGGCTTCCTCGTGGTCGGCGGCGCGCTGTGGGTTGAGATCGCCTACGAGCCGCGCTGGTGGATCCACGCGCTGCTCTGGCCGCCGATCACGGCGCTCCTGTGCCTGGGCCTGCTGCGTCCGCTGAAGGGGCTGATGATCGCCCTGCAATATCACCACAAGGCCGAGGAGGGCCGCCTCGCGCCCCCCGCGCCGCCGGAGGACCGGCCATGAGCGCCGGGTCCGGGCCAGGTGCGCCCGCGCGCCACGACAAGGCGCCGCTGCTGCCGGGCGCCGGCAGCCGGCCCGTCAGCCGCCTCGCGCCCGCCGCCATCGCCACGGCGGTCATCTTCGCCATCCTCGTCGGCCTGGGCTTCTGGCAGGTCGAGCGGATGGGCTCCAAGCAGCGGCTCCTCGCGCGCATCGAGCATGGCCTCGCCTCGCCGCCCGCGCCGCTGCCGCCCGAGAGCGACTGGCCCCGGCTCGCCGCCAAGACCTACGACTACGCCAAGGTGACGCTCACCGGCACGTTCCTGCACGAGAAGGAGTTCCACCTGCAGGGGCTCATGACGGGGGAGGGGAGCCGCACGGCACCGCCAGCCACCCTGCTGGGCTACTACGTGCTGACCCCCGCGCAGCTCGCTGACGGATCGCTGGTGATCGTCAACCGGGGCTTCGTGCCGCCCGAGAAGCTCGACCCCGCGAGCCGCGCCGAAGGCCAGGTGCAGGGGCCGCAGACCATCGTGGGCCTCATGCGCGCGCCGCAAGGCCAGGGCTGGTTCACGCCTGACGACCAGCCCGCGAAGAACCTCTGGTTCACGCGCGACCCCGCCAAGATGGCCGCCTCGGCCGGCCTGCAGCGGGTCGCTCCCTTCGCCGTGGACGCCGACGCCACGCCGGTGCCGGGCGGGCTGCCGGCCGGTGGGAAGACGATCATCTCGTTCCCCAACAACCACCTGCAATACGCGATCACCTGGTTCGCCCTGGCCATCGCGCTGCTCGCCGTGTTCTTCGCCTGGGCGCGCCAGCAGGTGAAGACGCCCCGCGGTCCGTAGCCCGCCGGCCGGCCCCGGGGCCCGCAGTCCCGTGCGGAGAAGGCGCGGGCCCGAAGGCCAGCGGGCCGACGCCCATCCCCGTCATCGCGAGGAGCGAAGCGACGAAGCCATCCAAGGCCGGGGCCGGGCTGGATGGCTTCGCGTCGCCCGCAACGACGGCGAGGGGCTCAGGACGTGCCTCAGAGCGCCTTGAGCAGCGCCTCGGCGCCGGAGGCGTCGGCGCGCGACGGCGTGTCCTCCACGTTGAGCATGCGCACGACGCCGTCGTCGACCAGCATGGAATAGCGCTGGGAGCGGACGCCGAGGCCGAAGCCGGTGCCGTCCAGGGCCAGGCCGAGGGCCTTGGCGAAGTCGCCGTTGCCGTCGGCGAGGTAGTCGATCTTGCCCTCGCCGCCCGTGGCCTTCGCCCAGGCGTCCATCACGAAGACGTCGTTGACGCCGGTGACGGCGACGGCGTCGACGCCCTTGGCCTTGATGGCTTCGTAGTTCGCCAGGTAGCCCGGCAGGTGGTTCTTGTGGCAGGTCGGCGTGAAGGCGCCGGGCACGGCGAAGAGGACGACCTTGCGTCCCTTGAACACCTCGTCGGTGGTGCGCGTGGCCGGGCCGTCAGCGGTCATCACGCGGAACGTGGCCTGGGGAAGGGTATCGCCGACGGCAATGGTCATCGAAGGGCTCCGGTCTCGACACGGTCGCGGGCGGACAGGGCCCGCGTTGCCTGCAAGATCTAGTTCGGACCCGCCCCGGCGTCGAGCGCGATCGGGACCTCAATCGCCTCGTCGCCCGCCGTCATCGTCACCCGCAGCGGCAAGCCCTTCAGCCGGCCGCCCGTGGGGCGGCTGTCGACGGTCACGCGATAGGTGACGACATGCGACTTGTCCGGCCCCGCGACGGTGGACACGGCGAGCGGCGCGGAAAAGGTCCAGCCGTCGGGACCCTCGACGAAGATGTCCACGATCCCCGTCGTCTCCGGCACCTGGGCCACGACCATCAGGCCACGGTCCTCGCCGACGGGCGCGATGGACCGGATGCCGGGCGCCGCGGTCTCGGACGGCGCCTGCACGGGGGGAACCTGCGACTGGAAATCCTCGATCACGACCGCGGCGGGCGTCGAGATCTGGCCGACGCCGAGCTTCAGGCGGGCCTCGCCATGGGCGGGGATGCACACCTTCTCGCAGACGGCGTAGTCGAGCCGCAGATCCAGCACCACGGGCTCGGCCGGGTTGGAGGGCGTCACGTGCAGGGGAAACACCACGCGGGACTTGTACCCGATGGACGAGCCCGCCTGGTCCTCGAAGCGGGTGGGCGCCGGCCAGGACACCTCGACCGCGCGCAGGTTCTGCGATCCCGACCAGTCGAAGACCGGCGGCAGGCCGCTGTCGCCCGGGGTGCGCCAATAGGTCTTGAAGTGCGGGTCCATGCGGATCTCGAGCCCGGCGAGCCGGCGATCGGGATCCTCCGGGCGCGCGCCCCCGTCGAGCAGGCGGATCCCGGAGTGGATCCCGGCCGACCAGAGCGAGGCGCCCGGCTCCTGGGCCGTGGACAGGGATCCGCCCACGAGCCCGCCGGCCGTCGCCTGGGCGATCGTCCAGACCAGGGCGCCGACCACGGCGAGAGGGCCTGCCCAGGCGCGGGCCGAAAGGTTCGTCATGCGTGTGTCATGCCCCAGCCGGCCGGGAAAACCCAGCCACGACCGCGTGAACATGGCGCGAGCCGGGCCGCCGGCAAGGCCGCGCCGGGAACGGCGCGGACCGGCCGCGCGTTGGCATCTCCCGGGAAGAGGGCTATCCTGACGGCCTGGACCATGACCGAACACGTGATGAGCGACATGACGTCCCGCGGGTTTCTCGATGGTCAGCTCCTCGTGGCCATGCCCGGCATGCCGGACGGGCGATTCGCGCGCGCCGTGATCTACTTGTGCGCCCATTCGGCCGAGGGCGCGATGGGCCTCGTGATCAACCAGCCGGCCCCCGACATCCGCTTTCCCTCGCTGCTCGAGCAGCTCGAGATCATCCCCTCGGGCGGCGGCATCCACCTGCCGCGCCAGGCGGAGACCTTTCCGGTGCTGAAAGGCGGGCCCGTCGAGACGGGCCGCGGCTTCGTGCTGCACTCCTCGGATTTCGTGATCGACAAGTCGTCGCTGCCCATCAACAACGGCATCTGCCTGACGGCGACGGTCGACATCCTGCGCGCCATCGCCTCCGGACGCGGTCCCGCCAACGCCATCCTGGCGCTCGGCTATGCGGGATGGGGGGCGGGCCAGCTCGAAAGCGAAATCCACGGCAATGGCTGGCTGCACTGCGAGCCGGACTTCGACCTCGTCTTCGATGCGGGCTTCGAGACGAAATACGACCGCGCGCTGCGCAAGATCGGCATCGACCCCGCCATGCTCTCGAGCGAGGCCGGGCACGCCTAGGCGTGCGATCCCCCGTCGCCGCGCGGCACGGCGCGTGAGACGCTCTGCACCTTCCGCGGGAAACCAGGCGCTTCCGCCGCGTTAAAGGTTTGTGCATCATGCGCGCCTGGAAGCGGCGGGGCCGCGGGAGGGGATCATGCGTCTCGACGACCTTCGCACGTCCGACAACATCGAGGACCGTCGCGGCGGCGGTGGCGGAGGCGGCGGCTCGGGCTTCGGCATTGGCGGGGGACGGCTGGGCATCGGCACGGTCGTGGTGCTCGGCCTGCTCGGCTGGGCGCTCGGCATCAATCCCGCCATCCTGATCGGCGGGGCCGAGATGGTGGCCGGCAGCGGCTCGCGACCCGCGCAGACGCAGTCCCAGGGCAAGACCGGCGCGCCGACCGACCAGTCGGGCACCTTCGTCGCCAAGATCCTCGGCGAGACCGAGGACGTCTGGTCGCAGGTGCTGCCGCAGCAGGCCAATCGCGAGTACGTCGCGCCGAAGCTGGTGCTGTTCAGCGGCCAGACCCAGTCGGCCTGCGGCGGCGCGAGCTCGGCCATGGGTCCCTTCTATTGCCCCGTCGACCAGAAGGTCTATCTCGATACGAGCTTCTTCCAGGACATGCAGCGTCGTTTCGGCGGCGGCGGGGACTTCGCCTATGCCTACGTGATCGCCCACGAGGTCGGCCACCACGTGGAGAACCTGCTGGGAATCCTGCCCAAGGTGCAGCAGGCGCAGCGCCGGGCCTACGACAAGGCCGAGGCGAACGCCCTCTCCGTGCGGGTGGAGCTGATGGCCGACTGCCTGGCCGGCGTCTGGGCCAACAAGATGAACCAGCGCCACAGCAACATCGACGAGAACGACCTGAAGCAGGCGGTCGCCGCGGCGAGCGCCATCGGCGACGACCGGCTGCAGCGCCAGGCCCAGGGTCGCGTCGTGCCCGACAGCTTCACCCACGGCTCGTCGGACCAGCGCGTGCGCTGGCTCGCCAACGGCCTGCGCAACGGCTCCGTCGCCGCCTGCAACACGTTCCAGGCGAACGCGCAGCTCTAGTCCGGCGCCGCGGGCGACCGTGGTTGCGAGGACCGCGGCGACGACGCAATCCCGTCGTCGTCGGGCGGCAATCCGGATCGCCTCGCGTCGCTCGCACTGACGATCCCGGCCGGGCGCACGCTACCGGGTCCTGACCCGCCCCCTGCGGTCGTGAACCGGGCTCGCGAGCCGGGCGGCCTTCACCGGGCGGCCCTGCGCCAGAATGTCGCGACCGGCCACCAGACCCTGCAGCGGATGGGCGCGGCCGGTGAGCTGGCAGCGCCAGTTGATGGCGTGCGAGCGGATCTGCTGGCGCAGCGGGCCGCGGGGGGCGAGGGAATAGGCCGCGGCGTCGCCGTCCCCCGCCTCCTCGATGAAGGCCTCGGTCTCCGCCATCCAGTCGCCGCCCGGCACAAGTCCCGGCTCGAGGACGAGGACCCAGGGCCCCTTGACCTGCCGCGCGCCCGACGCCACGGCCGCGGCCCTGCCGCCGGCGATGGGCAGCAGCCCGCAGCCGGCCGCGTCGGCGACGCGCTGCAGGAAGTCGGACTCGGCGGCCCCGGCCAAGAGCACGTCGCGCAGAAGGCCGTCGGCCGCGGCGGGCACGAGGGCCGCCAGCGTGTCGACGAGAGCCGGCTCGGGATGTGTCACGGGGATGACGACGGACAGCATGGCCGCGCCATAGCACGGCTCGCGCCCGCAGGGATGGCCGAAGTTTCGGCAGCGCGCCGCACACCCCCTTGAACGCGTCTTCGTTCCGGTGTTTGTTCGTGTTATGTTCGCATTGCCGGGGACGAACGACTGATGCTCAAGCTCAAGCCGACGCCGCGCAACGCCACCAGGGCGGAGAATTTCCAGGTGGGCGACGGCCGCGAGCCGGCCGGCCGGGTCGAGCCCGCGCGCCGGCGCGGACGCGGCACGGTCACCAACGCCACGGGCCGCTACGAGACCGAGCTGCGCGAGAGCTTCGACGACGGCTGGGGGAGCGAGGCCGAGCTGCCGCCGGTCAGGACCCAGGTCACGGAGGAGCGTGCGCGCTCCATCATCACGCGCAACCAGTCGCCCGACATCTCGTTCGACCGCTCGGTCAACCCCTACCGGGGCTGCGAGCATGGCTGCGTCTACTGCTTCGCCCGGCCGACCCACGCCTATATGGGCCTGTCGCCGGGGCTCGACTTCGAATCGAAGCTGTTCGTGAAGGCGGGCGCGGCACAACTCCTGGAGCGTGAACTCTCCGCGCCCGGCTACCAGGCGAAGACGCTCGCCATCGGCACCAACACCGATCCCTACCAGCCCCTCGAGCGTGAGCGGCGCGTCATGCGGCAGGTGCTGGAGGTGCTGGCCCGCGCCAACCATCCCGTGGGCGTCGTCACCAAGTCCGCGCTGGTGACGCGCGACATCGACATCCTCGCGCCGATGGCCGAGAAGGGCCTCGTCAAGGTGGCGCTCTCGGTCACCAGCCTCGACCCGCGGACGGCACGCACGATGGAGCCGCGGGCCAGCGCGCCGCGCAGGCGGCTGGAGGCCGTGCGCCAGCTCGCCGAGGCGGGCATCCCCGCGACCGTCATGGTCGCGCCGGTCATTCCGGTCGTCACCGACCACGAGATCGAGCGCATCCTGGAGGCCGCCTGGGAGGCCGGGGCGCGCGAGGCCGGCTACATCCTGCTGCGGCTGCCGCTGGAGGTGCGCGACCTCTTCCGGGAATGGCTGCTGGAGCACCACCCCGACAAGCTGCGCCACGTGCTCTCGCTCATCCGCTCGGCCCGCCATGGCAAGGACTACGACGCGCGCTGGGGCGAGCGCATGACCGGGGACGGGCCCTATGCCTGGATGATCGGCCGCCGCTTCGAGGTCGCGGCCGATCGCCTTGGCTTCAACAAAAAGAGGGTGAAGCTTCGCTCCGACCTCTTCGTGCCGCCCTTAGGGGCGCAGCAGCTCGACCTGTTCTGAGCCTCCGGGCGGCCAGGGCCCCAGGATTGGGGACTGCGGCGCCTGTCCGGCCAGGGGCCGGGCAGCCCGCGCGCCGGGACGCGTCGCGGGGGCGAGGGCGGTGCCACGCGTCGGCCGAATGCAGCTTCATGTGGCATTCCGTCCGGCGAAGGCTAAGGTGAGAGGCTCGAGGCAGGAGGACGCGCGATGCCCATCAAGTCGCTGATCTCCCTGATCACGCTCGGCGTCGCCGACGTCGAGGCCTCGACTCAGTTCTACGAGCGCCTGGGCTGGACGCGGTCCTCCGAGAGCATGCCCTCCATCAGCTTCATCGCCCTCGACGGGGTCGTGCTCGCGCTCTTCGGCCATGCGGACCTCGCCGCCGACGCCGGCGTGCCGGCGAAGGGGCCGGGCTTCCGGGGCGTGACGCTCGCCCTCAACCAGCCCGACAGGGCGATGGTCGACCGGGTGATGGCCGAGGCCCTCTTGGCGGGCGCAAGGCTGGTGAAGCAGCCGCAGGACCTCGCCTCGGGCGGCTATGGCGGCTATTTCGCCGATCCCGACGGCCACCTCTGGGAGGTGGCCTGGAACCCCTTCTGGCCTCTCGACGGGACAGGGCGGATCGCGCTCCCCGCGTGACCGGGCGGGATCCCTGCCGCCGCGCTCCCCTGTTCCACCGAAAGCCGGTGCGCGGCCTCTTGCTCTCGCGCCGTGTCCGGTCACCATCCCTCCATGGCGCGAATCGCTTCAGGCCCGAAGACCGCCGCGAAGCCTCCGGCGGGCAAGGCCGCGGGCGACGCGGCCCTGCGCGTCACGCTCCGCAAGCTTCCCGACTTCAGCCGCGAGAAGGCGCTCCTCAAGCGGGGCGTGCGGCCCGTCGCGGGGGTCGACGAGGTGGGGCGCGGCCCGCTCGCGGGGCCGGTGGTGGCGGCGGCCGTCGTGCTGGATCCCCGTCGGGTCCCCGGCGGGCTCGACGATTCGAAGCTGCTGCCGCCGGCGCGCCGCGAGGCGCTCTACGAGGAGATCATGGCCACGGCGCAGGTCTCGGTGGCCTCGGTCTCTGCGCCGCGAATCGACGCGATCAACATCCTGCGCGCCTCGCTCGAGGCGATGCGCCGCGCGCTGGCCGGCTTGCCCGACCGCCCCGGCCATATCCTCGTCGACGGCCCCATGCTGCCGCCGTGGGAGGGGCAGGGCGAGGCCGTGGTCAAGGGCGACAGCCTCGTCGCCTCCATCGCGGCGGCCTCGATCGTCGCCAAGGTGACGCGCGACCGCATGATGGCGCGCCTCTCGCTCCACTATCCGGTTTATGGCTTCGAAAGACATGCCGGCTATGCCACGCGCCACCACAGGCAGGCGCTGCAGGAGCACGGGCCCTGCCCGTTCCACCGCATGAGCTTTGCGGCGCTCGCGCCAGGCGAGCAGACGGACGATTAACCTCGGTTAACGCAAAGTAAAAAAGATCGCGGCAAGTTTTGCCGGTCTTTGTCCTGTTTCTGGACGAAAAAATTTAGGCAAATCAACCGGACCTTTACCCTGGGCCGTCTAACGTCGCCTCGTTCAGTTGCGTAATCGGTGTCGCAAGTATGAGTGTCCAGCGTACCGATGCAGCCGGCGAAGGGACCCGGATCAAGGTTTTGCGTACCGGGAAACCCTCGCCGGCCCATCGGATGGGCTCGCGCGCCCTTCCCCTCGATGAGATCCTCGTCGGTGACTGCGTCTCCCGCCTGGAGCGCCTGCCCGAGGCCAGCGTCGACCTGGTCTTCGCCGATCCGCCCTACAACCTGCAGCTCGAAGGCGCGCTGACGCGTCCCGACCAGTCCCTCGTCGACGCCGTCGACGACGACTGGGACAAGTTCGCGAGCTTCGCCGACTACGACCATTTCACGCGCGCCTGGCTGCTCGCCTGCCGCCGCGTCATGAAGCCGAACGCCACGCTGTGGGTCATCGGCTCCTACCACAACATCTTCCGCGTCGGCGCGATCCTGCAGGATCTCGGCTTCTGGCTGCTCAACGACATCGTCTGGCGCAAGGCCAACCCGATGCCGAACTTCCGGGGCCGCCGCTTCACCAACGCCCACGAGACGATGATCTGGGCCTCGAAGGGCCCCGCCGCGAAGGGCTACACCTTCCACTACGAGGCGCTGAAGGCCGGCAACGAGGACCTGCAGGTCCGCTCCGACTGGTTCCTGCCGCTGTGCACGGGCGCCGAGCGCCTCAAGGACGCCGATGGTCGCAAGCTGCATCCCACGCAGAAGCCCGAGGCCCTGCTCGCCCGCGTGATGCTGGCCTCGTCCAATCCCGGCGACGTGGTGCTCGATCCCTTCTTCGGCTCGGGCACGACGGGCGCGGTGGCCCGGCGGCTCGGCCGCCGCTTCGTCGGCATCGAGCGCGACGAGGCCTATGCCGCGGCGGCCCGCGCGCGCATCGATGCCGTCGTGCCGCTCGATGCGGCCGCCATCTCGGCCGCGCCGCAGAAGCGGGCGGAGCCGCGCATTCCCTTCATGTCCGTGGTCGAGGCCGGCCTGCTGCAGCCCGGCGCCATCCTCACCGACGAGCGCCGCCGCTACCAGGCGACCGTGCGCGCCGACGGCGCCTTGGCGCTCGGCACGCTGGTGGGCTCCATCCACAAGGTCGGCGCGCTGGCCCAGGGCCTGCCCGCCTGCAACGGCTGGACCTTCTGGCACCATGAGGACGAGCGCCGCCTCGTGGTGATCGACGAATACCGCAAGCTCGTCCGCGGCCGCATGCAGGCCGCCTGACCCTCCACGCCCCGCCGCGCCTCCACCGCCGCGCTCCTCGCGCCGACGGACCGAGCGGTGCGGCCGGTGCTCAGCGCTCCAGCGCGTGGGTCAACACCTTCCGCATCAGGTTGGGAAGGGCCTCGGAGTCCAGCTCGCCCAGCGGCACCCAGCGGCAGCCCTCCGGCGGCTGCGTGCCCGGCGCGACCTCGGCGCGAAACACCGTGAGGGCGAGGGGGAAGTGCGTGAAGACGTGCTCCACCTGCCCCGGCAGCCTGCGCCACGCGCCCGGTACGGGGGCTTGCGCGAGGGCGGCCGCGGGATCGTGGCCGGCGTTCCACTCCGTGGTCGGCGTCTCCGCCATGCCGCCGAGCAGGCCCCTGGGCGGCCGGGTGCGCAGCAGGACGTGGCCGTCGGCCCGCACCGCGACGAAGGCCGAGCCGCGGCGCAGGGCCCCGCCGCTCTTCTTCTCCTTGCGCGGATAGGTCTCCTGCGTGCCCTCGATCCGCGCCCGGCACGACTCGCGCCAGGGGCAGAGCCCGCAGGCCGGGCTCTTCGGCGTGCAGATCGTGGCCCCGAGGTCCATCATCGCCTGCGCGAAGTCGCCCGGCCGCCGGTCGGGCGTCAGCGCGTCCGCGAGGTCGCGGATGAGCGGCTTGGCGCGAGGCAGCACCTCCTCGACCGTGTGGAGCCGCGTCACCACGCGCTCGACATTGCCGTCCACCACCACGGCCCGCCGGTCGAACGCGATCGCGGCGATGGCGGCCGCCGTGTAGGCGCCGATGCCGGGCAGCGTCCTCAGCTGCGCCTCGTCGGGCGGGAAATGTCCGCCGTGGCTCTCCACCACCGCCTTGGCGCAGGCATGCAGGTTGCGCGCGCGGGAATAGTAGCCGAGCCCGGCCCAGGCCCGCATCACCGCGTCGGCCGGCGCGGCGGCGAGGTCGGCGACGGTCGGGAAGAGCGCCAGGAAACGCTCGAAATAGGGCTTCACGGCCCGCACGGTGGTCTGCTGCAGCATGATCTCGGAGAGCCAGACGCGGTAGGGGTCCGGCGTCTCGCCCGGCAGCGACCGCCAGGGCAGGGCGCGGCGGTGGCGGTCGTACCAGGCGAGCAAGGCGCCGGTGTTCGGCGTCCGATCGTCCGGCTTCCGTGCGGGGGAGGGGGAGTTTATCATGACGGCAGCATTAGCCGGGCAGCTGCCCCGCGAAAAGGCGTCATCCGCGTGACAAGGAAACCCGGCCTGCGGCCCCTGGCCGACCTCGTGGACGCCTGCATCGAGCCGGTGCTGGCGCGCCAGGGATTCGCGGCGGCGGACGTCGTCGTGGCCTGGCCGGAGATCGTGGGCGAGCGGCTCGCCGCCTTCTGCGAGCCGGTGAAGATGCAATGGCCGCGCAGGCCCGCCGGCCTCGTGCCGGGCGAGGCGCAGGAGCCCGCCACGCTGGTGGTGCGCGTCGAGAGCGCCTTCGCGCTGGAGGTGCAGCACACGGCGCCGACCATCGTCGAGCGCGTGAACGCCCGCTATGGCTGGCGCTGCGTCGGCCGCCTCTCGCTGCGCCAGGGCCCGGTCGGCCGCGACAGGCAGGCGCGCGGGCTGCGCCGCGAGCCCGCGCCCGCCGACCTCCGCGAGGCCGAGGCGCGGGTGGGGCCGGTGGAGGACGAGGCCCTGCGCGAGGCGCTCGTCCGGCTCGGGGCCGGCATCATCGCCCGCAAGGCCGGCTGACGCGGCGCGATGAGGTTTTCGTGAACCCCAGTCCTCGGCCGGCGTCTTGCCACATTCGTCGGGCCGTTTCACAGTCTCGCGCGCCCGGGCGCCAGCCCGACGTCCCGCTTCCAGGAGTTGAAGACCCATGCTGACCCGCCGCACCGTCAACCAGGGCCTCGCGGCCGCAGGCCTCGTAGCGGGCCTGACCTCGCTGGGCGCGCCCATGCCCGCCTTCGCCCAGGCGGCCAAGGCGGCGGACCTGGCGGTGGCCGGCCCGCTCGGCGACGTCGAGCTCGGCAACAAGGACGCCAAGGCCACCGTCATCGAATATGCGTCGATGACCTGCAGCCATTGCGCGGCCTTCCACGCCAAGGTCTGGCCGCAGCTCAAGGCCAAGTACATCGACACCGGCAAGATCCGCTTCATCCTGCGGGAATTCCCGCTGGACCCGCTGGCCACCGCGGGCTTCATGCTCGCCCGCTGCGCCGGCAACGACAAGTACTACGCGATCGTGGACCTGCTCTTCACGCAGCAGAAGAACTGGGCCTTCACCGACAAGCCCGTCGCCGCGCTGCTCGGGCTCATGAAACAGGCCGGTTTCACACAGGAATCCTTCGAGGCCTGCTTGAAAAACCAGCAGATCTATGACGGCGTGAACTGGGTGAAGGAGCGTGCGGCCCGGGATTTCTCGGTCGACGCGACCCCCACCTTCTTCATCAACGGGGAGAAGAAGAGCGGAGAGATCTCGATTGAGGAGTTCGACAAGATCCTCACGCCGATCGTCGGGGGCTGACGCCCCCGGGCGTCGTCCGTCCCGGACGGCGGCCGTCCGCCTGCGCCCGGATCCCGGCCGGAGCCTGCGCCCGTGAAGCTGACGCGCCTGCGCCTCGTCGGCTTCAAGAGCTTCGTCGAGCCGACGGACTTCGTGATCGAGCCCGGCCTCACCGGCGTGGTGGGGCCGAACGGCTGCGGCAAGTCCAACCTCGTCGAGGCGCTGCGCTGGGTGATGGGCGAGAGCTCCTACAAGAGCCTGCGCGCCTCCGGCATGGATGACGTCATCTTCTCCGGGTCGGGCAACAGGCCGGCCCGGAACATGGCCGAGGTCGCCCTGCTGGTCGACAACAAGGACCGCACGGCGCCCGCCGCCTTCAACGACCACGACCTCCTCGACGTGAGCCGGCGGATCGAGCGCGAGTCGGGCTCCACCTACCGTGTCAACAGCAAGGAGGTGCGCGCGCGCGACGTGCAGCTCCTCTTCGCGGACGCCTCCACGGGCGCGCGCTCGCCCGCCATGGTGCGGCAGGGCCAGATCGGCGAGATCATCGCGGCCAAGCCCCAGGCGCGCCGGCGCATCCTGGAAGACGCCGCGGGCATCGCGGGCCTGCATTCCCGCCGGCACGAGGCGGAGCTGCGGCTGCAGGCGGCCGAGGACAACCTCAAGCGCCTCGAGGACGTGCTGCAGCAAATCGACGGGCAGGTCGACAGCCTGAAGCGGCAGGCGCGCCAGGCCTCGCGCTACCGCTCGCTCGCCGCCGACATCCGGCAGGCCGAGGCCATGCTCTACCTCATCGGCTGGCGGGAGGCGCGCCAGGCCGTGGCCGAGGCCGAGCGCAAGCTGGAGCAGGACCGCTCGGCCGTCGCCGCCCGCACCGGCGAGCAGGCCGGCGCCGCGCGCGAGCAGGCGCTCGCGGCCCATGCCCTGCCGGGCCTGCGCGACCGGGAGGTCGCCGCCGCCGCCGCCCTGCAGCGCCTCGTCGTGGCCCGCGACGGGCTCGATGCCGAGGAGAAGCGCGCCCGCGACCGCGCGGAGGAGCTGGAGCGCCGCAGCTTCGAGCTCGCCCGCGACCTCGGGCGCGAACGGAACCTCGTCGAGGACGCGGCCCACGCCCTGGAACGGCTGGAGCACGAGCGCGAGGGCCTGGCCGACGAGACCGAGAACGCCGCGGAACGCGAGGCCGAGGCTCGCGAGCGGCTCGCCACCCTGGAGGACGTGCTGTTCGACAGCGAGGCCGCGCTCGCGGCGGCGCAGTCCGCCCTGTCCGACCGCAATGCGCGCCGCGCGGCCGCCGAGCGCGCGCTCAAGGAGGCGGAGGAGCGCCTCGCCCGCCTCGTCCGCGACGCCGAGGGCGTGGCGCGCGACCTGGCCGCGCTCGAAGCCGGGCTGGGCCCGGACGGCGAGCTCGTGCGCCTGACCGCCGAGATGGAGCAGGTCTCGCTGGCCTTCGAGGAGGCCGAGGAGCGCGCGCGGCAGGCGCGCGAGGACCATGCCGCGGCCCGCGAGGCGGCGGAGAGGCTGCGCGGGCCCGTGCGGGAGGCCGACCGCAAGGCGCAGAAGCTGGAGACCGAGGCGCAGACCCTGCGCAAGCTGCTCGCCGGCGACGCCGCCCACGGCCATGCCAGGGTGATCGACCAGGTCACGGCCGCCAAGGGCTTCGAGACGGCCCTGGGCGCGGCCCTCGGCGACGACCTCGACGCCTCCACCGACGCCGCCGCGCCGATGAAGTGGCTGGCGCTGGGCGCGGGGGAGGAGGATCCGGCGCTTCCCTTCGGCCTCGAGAGCCTCGCCCAGCACGTGCAGGCCCCGGCGGCGCTTGCCCGTCGGCTGCGCCAGATCGGCGTGGTGGACCGCGCCGACGGCCAGCGGCTGCAGGCGGCCCTGCGGCCCGGCCAGCGTCTCGTCTCGCGCGAGGGCGACCTGTGGCGGTGGGACGGCTTCTCCACCGCCGCCGAGGCTCCCACGCCCGCCGCAAGGCGCCTCGCCGAGCGCAACCGCCTCGACGACCTGCGCCGCGAGGCGGAAGCGGCCCGCGAGGCGGCCGAGCACCTGCGCATCGAGGGCGAGACGGCGGAAGCCGCCCTGCGCCGCGCGGCGCAGGAGGAAGAGGGCGCCTTCGACACGGTGCAGATGATGCGCCGCGGGCTCGACGCCGTGCGCGAGCGGCTGGCCCAGGCCGAGCGCCGGCGGGGCGAGATCGAGGCGAGGCGGGCGGCCATGGCCGCCTCGCACGAGCGTCTCGCGGGCGAGTGCGACGAGGCCGCCGCCCGGCGCGAGACCCTGGCCCGGCAGCTCGCCGCCTTCCCCGAGGCGAGCGAGCTCGAGGCCGCCCTGGAGCGCGCCAAGGCGACGGCCCAGCGCGACCGGCAGGCCGCCAACGACGCCCGCCTCCTGGTGCAGAACAGCCAGCGCGAGGCGGAGGTGCGCACGCGCCGCCTGCAGGCCATCGCGCAGGAGATGGGCGCCTGGGAGCAGCGCCGCCATCGCTCCGCCGGGCAGATCGGCGAGATCGAGCGCCGCCAGGCCGAGAACGAGGCCGAGCTGACGGCCCTGCGCGAGGCGCCGGACCTCTTCCTGCAGAAGCGCCGCGCCATCCTCGCCGAGATCGCCGAGGCCGAGACCGTGCGCCGCGCCGCGGCCGACGACCTCGCCCAGGCCGAGCGCGTGCAGCAGGAGGCCGACAAGGCGGCGGCGGAGGCCCTGGCCCGCCTCTCGGCCGCCCGCGAGGAGGGCGCGCGCTCGGAAGCGCGGCTCGACGCGGCGCGGGCGCGGCTCGATTCCGTCGTCCACGCCATCGCCGAGCGCCTGGAGATGGAGCCCGCCGGCCTCGCCGAGGCGGCCGGCCTCGCGGCCGGCAAGGAGCCGCCGGACCAGGAGGGCGTGGAGCGCCGGCTCGAGGCGCTGCGGCAGGACCGCGAGCGCCTCGGCGCGGTCAACCTGCGCGCCGAGGAGGAGCTCGAGGCGATCGAGGCCCAGCGCGGCACGCTCGCCACCGAGCGCGACGAGCTGACCGAGGCCATCCGCAAGCTGCGCGGCGCCATCGCGAACCTGAACAAGGAGGGCCGCGAGCGCCTGCTTGCCGCCTTCACCCAGGTGCAGGGCCATTTCGAGCGGCTCTTCACCTCGCTCTTCGGCGGCGGCACGGCGCAGCTCGAGCTCATCGAATCGGAGGATCCTCTGGAGGCGGGACTGGAAATCGTCGCCCGTCCTCCCGGCAAGAAGCCGCAGACGATGACGCTGCTCTCTGGCGGCGAGCAGGCGCTCACCGCCATCGCCCTGATCTTCGCGGTGTTCCTCACGAACCCCGCCCCCATCTGCGTCCTCGACGAGGTCGACGCGCCGCTCGACGATTCGAACGTCGAGCGCTACTGCGACCTGTTGCGCGACATGGCCGACAGCACCGAGACGCGCTTCCTCGTCATCACCCACAACCCCATCACCATGGCGCGCATGGACCGCCTGTTCGGCGTCACCATGGCCGAGCGCGGCGTCAGCCAGCTCGTCTCCGTGGACCTCGGCCAGGCTGAGCGCTTCCTCGAGGCCTCCTGATCCCGCCGCCCTGGGGCGCGAAGCGAAGCCATCCCGCCTTTTCCCCAGGTGGATTGCTTCGCCGCCGCGCACCTCGCAGGACGGAGGGTGCCGCGCGGCTGGCGATCACGGAGAGGAGCGCCTCTCCGGTCGCAGGGCGCGGAGCGGGCCGGCGACCCTGCGCCCTTCACAATCGTAGGAAAATAAGCCTTGATCTGGCCTGCTCCCGCCCGGGAAGGGGCGTTCGCGACGTCGGCTGACGTGGGCGGGAGGCGGTGGCTCCGAAAGCCCGGCGTGACGGCCGGGCGGACGGGGCGCGGGTCCGACGGCGTCCGGCGCTTCGCTGCGCAGCTCCACGGGGGATGCGACCCCGGGACGTCGGAAGGTCCGCAACACCGTGCGCGGGCCGGGGCGGACCGAAGGTCTTCCGCCATGCCTCCACAGACACCCACAGAATCGGCTGTGGGCCCGAAGTCCCCCCGGTCCGCGCCCCTTCCGAGGCTCGCCGGGCCAAGACGCGACCACAGAGACAACCAAAGGTTGCAAAAGCTCAACCGCGACGGCCCGCGCCATCGCAGCGACTCTCCCATCCCTTCGTCGAAGACGCTGAAATCACAGTGTTTGCAAGGTGTTATCCCTGCCAGCCATATTCTTGACACCCGGGAGGGCGGAAACTATGGTGCGCGCGACTTCAAAGGGGGCTGGACGGCGGCTTCCCAGGTCGGTTCAGAGCGGTTTTCGCCATGTCGGGTGAGGGATCGCGGGACGGACTGGGGAAAAAGCCGGAGGTTTCCGAGGACGTCGAACTCTCAGCGCGGCTCCAGCGGCTCGAGCAGCGTCTCGGTGAAGTCCGGGGCACTGGGTCGAAGCGCGAGGGGACGCCGGGGGCCGGCCAGGCCGACCCCTCCGGGATGGGCAAGGCCTTCCGCATGTCCGCGGAGTTCATGGCCGGCATCATCGCAGGGGCGGGCATCGGCTACGCGATCGACAAGGTCGCCGGCACGTCCCCGTGGGGCATGATGATCCTGACGGTGTTGGGCTTTGGCGCCGGCATCTACAACGTGATGAGGGCGGCGGGCTTCGTCCAGCCGCAGAGACGCCCCGGCGGCGGAGACGCGGCCGGACCGAACTGACGAGTGCCGCGAGAGCGGCGGGGCAGGGGGCGCATCCCCGGTCCGCAGACTGGAGAGAGCCGCGCCGGCCATGGATCCCATTCATCAGTTCCAGCTGAAGCACGTCGTGTCCCTGGGCCATATCGGCCACACCGAGATCGTCCTGACGAACTCGGCGATCTACATGATCGGCGCGGTCATCGCGATCACGCTCTTCATTCTCGCGGGGACCGCGAGCCGCAGCCTGGTTCCGGGCCGCCTGCAGTCGATGGTCGAGCTCTTCTACGAGTTCGTCGCCGACACGGTGAAGAGCTCCGCCGGACATGACGGCATGCGCTTCTTCCCCTTCGTCTTCTCGCTCTTCATGTTCGTGCTGGTGCTGAACCTCGTGGGGCTCATCCCCTACGCCTTCACCGTGACGAGCCACATCATCATCACCGCCGCGATGGCGCTGCTCGTGATCGGCGTGGTCATCGTCTACGGCTTCATGAAGCACGGCACCCACTTCCTCGGGCTCTTCGTGCCGTCGGGCGTGCCCGGCTGGCTGCTGCCGCTGCTCGTGGTGATCGAGGTGATCTCCTTCATCTCCCGCCCGATCAGCCTGTCGGTGCGCCTCTTCGCCAACATGCTGGCGGGCCACATCGCGCTGAAGATCTTCGCCGGCTTCGTCGGCATCCTGCTCGGCGCCGGCGCCTGGGGCATCATCTCTCCCCTGCCGCTCGCCCTCACCGTCGCGCTGACCGCGCTCGAGGTGCTGGTCGCGGTGCTGCAGGCCTACGTGTTCGCGACGTTGACCTCGATCTACCTCAACGACGCCCTCCATCCGGGCCACTGATCGGCCCGTCACCCTTCCCACCCAACACGAGTTCTCAAAGGAGACGACTATGGGACCTGAAGCCGCCAAGCTCCTCGGTGCGGGTATCGCTTGCCTCGGCATGGCCGGCGCGGGCATCGGCCTGGGCAACCTCTTCGGGCAGTTCCTGTCCGGCGCTCTGCGCAACCCCTCCGCGGCCGACGGCCAGCGCGGCACGCTGCTCCTGGGCTTCGCGCTCACGGAAGCGCTCGGCATCTTCTCGCTGCTGATCGCCCTGCTGCTCCTGTTCGCCGTCTGATCGCGGCGGCCCTCGTCCTGCCGGCGGCGGAGCGCCTCGCGCTCCGCTCCTGAGGCGGGCGGCGCAGCGCGTTCCGACGTCCCATCCAGGTCCGAACCCAAGGTTCAGCCATGGCCCAAACGACCCACGCGGGAACGGAAGTCCCCGCCGAGGCGCACGGCAAGGGCGGCTTCCCGCCCTTCGAAAGCTCGTCCTTCGGCTCGCAGATCCTCTGGTTCGCGATCGCCTTCGGCGCGCTCTACTACCTCATGTCGAAGGTCGCGCTGCCGCGCGTCGCCGCCATCCTGGCCGAGCGCCACGACAAGGTGACCTCGGACCTCGACAAGGCGGCCAAGCTGAAGGCCGAGACGGACCAGGCCATCGCCGCCTATGAGAAGGCGCTGGCCGACGCCCGGTCGAACGCCCAGAAGATCGCGGCCGAGACTCACGCGAGGCTGGCCACGGAGACGGAGACCAAGCGCAAGGCGCTGGAAGCCGACCTCCACGGCAAGCTCGAGGCGGCCGAGGCGCAGATCGTGGCGGGCAAGACCGCCGCGATGCAGAACGTGCAGGGCATCGCGGTCGATGCGGCCTCCGCCATCGTGGAGCGCCTGCTCGGCACGGCGCCCGCCCGCGACGAGGTTTCGGCCGCCGTCGCCAAGCAGCTGGGCTGACCGGCCCGGCTGCGACGCCATCCTCCTGGAGGAATCACGATGTTTGAAGCCGAAACCTGGG
The DNA here is from genome assembly GCA_046349155.1 of Alsobacter sp. Taxonomy (GTDB): domain Bacteria; phylum Pseudomonadota; class Alphaproteobacteria; order Rhizobiales; family Beijerinckiaceae; genus Alsobacter. Next base: position 1,123,493 of record JAXMCW010000001.1, read on the forward strand.
TCGCCGTCGCGTTCCTGATCTTCGTGGCGATCGTCTGGAAGGTCGGCGGCTTCTCGACGCTGGTCTCCGGGCTCGACAAGCGCGGCGCCAAGATCAAGGCCGAGCTCGAGGATGCCCGCATCCTCCGCGAAGAGGCCCAGCGCGTGCTGGCCGACTACCAGAAGAAGCGGCTCGCCGCCGAGGCCGAGGCGGCCGAGATCGTGCGCACCGCCAAGCTCGAGGCCGAGCGTCTCGCCGCCGAGGCCCATGCCAAGCTGACCGACTTCGTTGCCCGCCGCACCAAGATGGCCGAGCAGAAGATCGCACAGGCCGAGGCGCAGGCCACCGCCGAGGTGCGCGCCGCCGCGGCCGACGCCGCCGTCAAGGCCTCCGAGCAGATCCTGCGCGGCCGCGTCGCGGCCGAGGGCGAGAGCCTGCTGGTGAAGGGCCTGCAGGACGTCCGCGCCAAGCTGAACTGAGCCGGCGGCGGACAATTCGTTCGCCGACGACGAAGGCCGCCCCTCCGGGGGCGGCCTTTTTTCATGTCCGTCCGGGAGCGCGGCCGGCGCGTCAGGCCGGCAGGCGCGCGTCGTAGTCCTTCTGGAGCTGCAGCCAGCCGTCCCAGAAGGCGCCGGGCTCCTCGCCCCGGGCGCGCTTGGCCAGCACGTCGAGGTGCATGTGCCAGCCCGCGCTGACCTTCAGCATCATGCCGCGGCTCGGCAGGCGACGATGGATCACGGTGAGCAGCACGTCCTTGCCCTGCGGCTCCAGCGCGAAGGTCACGTCACCGCTGCCCTCCCAGGTGAAGCTGATGCGCCGGGGCGGATCGAGCTCCGTGATGCGGCTGGCCATGCGGTGCTCCTCGCCGAAACCGTCCGGCCGCTTGCTCGGGACGGAGGAGAGCTCGTCGTTGCGCCACACGAGCTCGAAAGGGGAGCCCACCTGCATCTCCATCCGGCCGGCCGCCAGCCATCTCCGGCGCATGTCGCCGTCGGTCAGGTAGGCCCAGCAGCGCTCGATGGGGCCGGGCAGAAGCCGGCTGATCGTCAGGGTGGCCGGCTCGGTGAGCGAGCCATAGGGATCAAGGGCCGTCATCTCCGTCGTCGTCATGGGGCGTCTCCTTGTTTGAGGTCTCTTCAGGGGGTGGTTGGTTGCGGGCGTCGTCGTCGCGGAGCAGCTGTTCCAGCACGTCGAGGCGCTGGGTCCAGAAGCGTTCGTAGAAGCCCAGCCAGCGGTGCGCGCTGGCGAGCGGACCCGGCGCGAGGCGGCAGACGTGACTGCGCCCGCGCACCTCGCGCCGGATCAGGCCGGCCTGCTCCAGCGCCTTCACGTGCTTGGAGGCGGCCGCCAGGGACATCGCGAAAGGCTCGGCCAGCTGGCCGACCGTCCGCTCGCCCTGCGCGAGGCTCAGCAGCATCCGACGGCGCGTGGAATCGCCGAGGGCGCGGAAGACGTCGTCGAGCCGGGGAGTGTCGAGATATTCAACCATGCAGTTGAATATGAGCGCCGCCGCCGCGACTGTCAACCATTGGGTTGAATGTCCGCCGGGCCGCGATGGCGAGCGAAGCGCAGCGGTCCGGTTTTCCGCCGGGCGAAGGCGGAGTGCTTCGTCGCTGCGGGCCTTGCAGCGACGGAAAGGGCGGAAGGGTGGGTGGCGGGGCGCCTACGCCCCCTTCAGCGCCGCCCGGATCGCCTTGAAGTCCCGCCAGGCGAGCCGCTTCTGCAGGGGCTGGCGGAGCAGGTAGGCGGGGTGGAGGGTGGCGATTGCCCGGACCTTGCGGCCCCCGGCGTCGTACTCGGTCCAGCGTCCCCGGGAGCGCGTGATGCCGTCCTTGAAGCCGAGCAGGGCCTGGGCGGACGCGTTGCCCAGGCAGACGAGCACCTGCGGCGACACGAGCTCGATCTGCCTCTCGATGAAGGGCTGGCAGGTGGCCCATTCCTGCGGCGTCGGCGTGCGGTTGCCGGGCGGGCGCCAGGGAATGATGTTGGCGATGTAGCAGCCCTGCCGGTCGAGGCCGATGGCCGCGAGCATGCGGTCCAGCAACTGGCCGGAGCGCCCGACGAAGGGCAGGCCGATGCGGTCCTCCTCGGCCCCCGGGGCCTCCCCTACGAACATCAGGGCGGCCTGCGGGTTGCCGTCGGCGAAGACGAGCGACTTCGCCGTGGTGCGCAGCGCGCAGCCCTGGAACGTGTCCAGCAGGCCGCGCAGCTCGTCGAGGGACTGCGCCGAGCGGGCGAGGAGGCGCGCCTGCGCCGCGACGTCGCTGGCGTCGGCCGCCGCCGCCGCGAAGGCGGGGCGCGCCTCGGCCGGGGCGGGCCCGGGCTTGGGCGCAAGCGCGGCCCGGGCCCCGGCGAGCCGGTCGTGCGGGGCCTCGTCGAGCACGGCGTCGACGCCCATGTCGAGGTACCAGCGGATCAGCTCCGCCGCCGCCTGCCTGTCGTCCTGCCCGTCGAGGTCCATGGCCGGACCATAGGGCCGGACGCGGGTGCGTTCCAGCCTCGCTCGTCGCGCGTCCCCGACGGGGGCGCGACGAATCTCCGTGTTCCCGCGGCTTGCGGGGCCCACGCCGCTCGTCCATAGGAAGGCGGACCAATCGAGGAGCGCAACGACGATGGACTTGGCCGAGGCACAGGCGCAGCCGCGCGAGGGCATGGACTACGACGTGGTGATCGTCGGGGCCGGACCGGCCGGCCTTGCCGCGGCTATCCGCCTCAAGCAGCGCGATCCCGACCTCGGCGTCGTCGTGGTGGAGAAGGGCTCGGAGGTCGGAGCCCACATCCTGTCCGGCGCCGTCATCGACCCGGTCGGCCTCGACAAGCTGATTCCGGACTGGCGGGAGGACGAGAGCGCGCCGATCAAGACGCCTGTCACGGACGACCGCTTCTACGTGCTGGGGCCCGCCGGCGCGCTGCGCCTGCCCAACGCGCTGATGCCTGGGCTGATGAGCAACCACGGCAACTACATCGTGTCGCTCGGCAACGTGGCGCGCTGGCTCGCGACGCGGGCCGAGGCGCTGGGCGTCGAGATCTATCCCGGCTTCGCGGCCGCCGAGGTGCTCTACGGCGAGACCGGCGAGGTCGTCGGCGTCGCCACGGGGGACATGGGCATCTCCAAGGGCGGCGAGGTGAAGGACAGCTTCACCCGCGGCATGGAACTGCGCGGCAAGTACGTGCTCTTCGCCGAGGGCGCGCGCGGCAACCTCTCCAAGCAGCTCATCGCGCGCTTCAAGCTGGCCGAGGGCCGCGAGCCGCAGAAGTTCGGCATCGGCCTCAAGGAGCTCTGGCAGGTCGCGCCGGAGAAGCACCACCCTGGCCTGGTCCAGCACAGCTTCGGCTGGCCGCTCGGCAATTCCACGGGCGGCGGCTCCTTCCTCTATCACCTCGAGGACGGGCTGGTGGCGGTGGGCTTCGTGGTCCACCTGAACTACGAGAACCCCACCTTGTCGCCCTTCGACGAGTTCCAGCGCTTCAAGACGCATCCGCTTGTGCGCGACACGTTCGAGGGCGGCAAGCGCATCAGCTATGGCGCGCGCGCCATCACCGAGGGCGGCTGGCAGTCCGTGCCCCGGCTCAGCTTCCCGGGCGGGGCGCTGATCGGCTGCTCGGCCGGCTTCGTCAACGTGCCGCGCATCAAGGGCTCCCACAACGCGATCCTGTCGGGCCTGATGGCCGCCGACCATGTCGCCGACGCGCTCGCCGCGGGCCGCGCCAACGACGAGATCGCGACCTACGAGACCGCCTGGCGCGACAGCGAGATCGGGCGCGACCTGTTCCGCGTGCGCAACGCCAAGCCGCTGTGGTCGCGCTTCGGCACCGCGGTGGGCGTGGCGCTGGGCGGCCTGGACATGTGGACCAACCAGCTTTTCGGCTTCTCGTTCTTCGGCACGCTCAAGCAAGGCAAGCCGGACCATGCGAGCCTCAAGCGCCTCGACCAGGTGAAGCCCATCGCCTATCCCAGGCCGGACGGCGTGGTGTCCTTCGACAAGCTCTCCTCGGTGTTCCTGTCGGCGACCAACCACGAGGAGGACCAGCCGGCCCACCTCAGGCTGGCGGACCCGTGCGTCCCGGTCGCCAGCAACCTGCCGCTCTACGGCGAGCCGGCGCGGCTCTACTGCCCGGCGGGCGTCTACGAGGTCGTCTACGCCGACGCTGCGGCCAGGACCGATCCGCGCTTCGTCATCAACGCGCAGAACTGCGTGCACTGCAAGACGTGCGACATCAAGGACCCCGCCCAGAACATCACCTGGGTGACCCCGGAGGGTGGCGGCGGGCCCAATTATCCCAACATGTAGGCGCGGTTCCGGGACTGGGCCGGGCCCGCACGCCGCGGTCCCGCGACCTTGCCCGGGAGACTCAAAAACGCCATCTTGCCGGGAACGATTCAACCGACGGCCGGCCGCCCTGGCCCGGCGCCGACGAGAAAGCGGAACAGCGTGACGGTGACGATCATGAGGCCCCTGCGCGGGGTGCGGACCCTCTGTGTGGCCGTGGCCCTGGCGAGCCTCGGCGCGCCGGCCTTCGCGAAGAACGCCCCCTCCTACACGGACACGATCGATGCCGGCGACTCGCTCGCCGGGAACTACCTCTCGGCCGTCGTCGCCGGCAATGCGCGCGACACGAGCGCCGCAGCCTTCTTCTATTCCGAGGCCCTGCGCGACGACCCCAAGAGCAACGATCTCATCGATCGCGCCTTCGTCGCGCTCCTCGCCGAGGGCACTTATCCTGAGGCGCTGCGGCTCGCCGACAGGATCGTCCAGCGCGAGCCCAACCATGGCCTCGCCCAGCTCGCCCTGGCGACGCGCGACCTGCGCGCCAAGAACTACCAGAAGGCGCGCACGCGCCTGGCCAACAACGGCAAGGGCCGCGCCGCGACGGACCTCACGGGCTCGTTGCTCACGGCCTGGTCCTGGCTCGGCTCGGGCAACCTGAAGAAGGCGCTCGCCACGGTGGACGGCATCAAGGGCGAGGACGCCGTCGCGACCTTCCGCGACTTCCACGCCGGGCTGATCGCCGATCTCGGCGGCGACACGGCGGAGGCCGAAAAGCGCCTGGCCGCGGCCTACAAGGTCGAGAACAAGACCCTGCGCATGGTGGACGTCTACTCGCGCTTCCTGGCGCGGCACGGCAAGACGGCCGAGGCCAAGCAGGTGCTCGAGGACTTCAACAAGGCGCTGCCGCGCCATCCCATCATCCTCGACACGCTGAAGCGGATCGAGGAGGGCAAGCCGATCGAGGCCGCCGTTCCCTCCGTGAGCGCGGGCGTGGCGGAGGTGCTGTACGGGCTCGGCGCCGCCGGGAACCGGCAGGGCGACGAACTCGCCGCCATGCTGTACCTGCGCCTGTCGCTGTGGATGGACCCCACGAACGGGCTCGCCATCATCACGCTCGCCGATGTCTACGACCGGCTGAAGCAGCCCGAACGCGCCAACGACACCTATGACATGGTGCCGGAGGGTTCGCCGCTGAAGCGCAGCGCCGAGCTGCAGGTGGCCCTGAACCTGGAACAGCTCGACCGCAAGGACGAGGCCGTCCTGAAGCTCGACAAGATCATCGCCGCCGAGCCCAAGGACATCGACGCGCTCAACGCGCTCGGCAACGTCTATCGGGCCCGCAAGGATTTCGCGAAGGCGGCGGACACCTATACCCGCGCGCTCGACGCCATCGAGAAGCCCGACAACGGCTACTGGTCGATCTACTATTTCCGCGGCATCGCCTACGAGCGCACGAAGCAGTGGCCCAAGGCCGAGGCCGACTTCAAGAAGGCGCTGGAGCTCTATCCCGACCAGCCAATGGTGCTCAACTACCTCGGCTACTCGTGGGTGGACCAGGGCATGAACCTCGACGAGGCCTTCAAGATGCTCAAGAAGGCCGTCGAGCAGCGCCCGACGGACGGCTATATCGTCGACAGCCTCGGCTGGGCCTATTACCGGCTCGGCCGCTATGACGAGGCCACCCGCATCCTCGAGAAGGCCGTGGAGCTGAAGCCCGCCGATCCCGTGATCAACGACCATCTCGGCGACGCCTATTACAGGGTGGGGCGCAAGCTGGAAGCCACGTTCCAGTGGAACCACGCGCGCGACCTGAAGCCCGAGCCCGACGACCTCAAGGTGATCCTGAAGAAGATCGAGAAGGGCGCCATCGAGGACGAGACGCCGGCCGCCGCCGAGGTCGAGAAGAAGGCGAATGGCGGCTGAGGGCGCGGCCGGCCCGGGCCGGCTCGTCACCCGCGCCCATGCCAAGGTCAACCTGACGCTGCACGTCGAGGGCCGCCGCCCCGACGGCTGGCACGAACTCGCCAGCCTCGTGGGCTTCGCCGGTGTCTCGGATACGCTGGCCCTCGCGCCGGGGCCGGGGCTGTCGCTGCAGGTGAGCGGCCCCCGGGCGGCCGGGGCGGGGCCCGACGGGGAGAATCTCGTCGTCAAGGCGGCGCGAGCCCTTGCCGAGCGGCGGAAGGGGCTCGTGCTCGGCGACTTCGTGCTGACGAAGCGCCTTCCGGCCGCGGCCGGGATCGGCGGCGGCTCCGCCGACGCGGCGGCCGCGCTGCGGCTCCTGGCGCAGGCGAACGGCCTCTCCCTGGAGGATGAGGCGGTGCTCGCCGCGGCCGGGGCGACAGGCGCCGACGTGCCGGTCTGCCTGGAGTCCCGGGCCCGCATGATGCGCGGCGTCGGCGACCTGCTGGGCCCGGCCTTGGCGCTGCCGCCTCTCTTCTCGGTGCTGGTCAATCCCGGCGTCGCGGTGGAGACGGCCGCGGTGTTCCGAGCCATGGGGCTGAAGGCCGGAGAACCGTCCGGCTACGGCGCGCATTCCGGCGTCGCCTCGGGGATGGCGGCCGGCGATCTCCTCGCGGTGCTTCGCCGCGGGCGCAACGACATGGAGGCGGCCGCCTGCACGCTCGCTCCGATCATCGGCGACGTGCTGGCGGTGCTCGGCGCCGCCCGCGGCTGCCGGCTCGCACGCATGTCGGGGTCAGGCGCGACGTGCTTCGGGCTGTTCGAGACATGCCGGGCCGCCGCGAAGGCGGCGAAGGCGATCGCGGCGCAGCATCCCGGCTGGTGGGTCAAGGCGACGGCGCTGCGATAGGCCGCAGCGGGTCCAGGCCGCCGCGACCGGGCGTTCCCGGCTCAGTGCGTGCGCGAGATGCAGAAGTCCACGGCTTCCAGCATGGCGGCCTTCATGTCGCCGTCGCGGAACAGGGCGAGGGCGTCGCGGGCCATGGCGCCGTAGTGGCGGGCGCGCTCGATCGTGTCCTCGATCGCGCGGTGGCGGCGCATGATGGCGACCGCCTGCTCGAGGTCGCCCTCCTCGATCTCCGTGCGCTCCAGCGTGCGCGCCCAGAAGGCCCGCTCCGCCTCGGTGCCGCGGCGGAAGGAGAGCACGACGGGCAGCGTGATCTTGCCCTCGCGGAAGTCGTCGCCGACCTTCTTGCCGAGCTTGGCGCTCGCCCCGCCATAGTCGAGCGCGTCGTCGACGAGCTGGAAGGCGATGCCGAGATTCGCGCCATAGCTGCGGCATGCGGCCTGCTCGGCCTTGCCGAAGCCGGCAATGATGGGTCCCACCTCGCAGGCGGCGGCGAAAAGGGCGGCGGTCTTGGCGCGCACCACGGCCAGATATTCGTCCTCGGTGGTCGAGGTGTTCTTGGCCGCGGAGAGTTGCATCACCTCCCCCTCGGCGATCACCGCGGCGGCCGTGGAGAGCACGTCGAGGGCGTGCAGCGAACCCACCTCGACCATCATCTTGAAGGCCTGGCCGAGCAGGAAATCGCCCACCAGCACGCTCGCCTCGTTGCCCCAGAGCATGCGCGCGGCGAGCTTGCCGCGGCGCATCTCGCTGCTGTCGACGACGTCGTCGTGCAGCAAGGTGGCCGTGTGCATGAACTCGACGGAGGCCGCGAGCTTGCTGTCGCCGTCGCCCTGGTAGCCGCACAGGCTCGCGGTGGCGAGCGTCAGCATCGGCCGCAGGCGCTTGCCGCCGGAATTGATGAGATGCTGGGCGATCTCGGGGATGAGAGCGACGTCCGAGCCGACGCGGGCCAGGATCATCTGATTCACCCGGTCCATGCCCTCCGCGGTCAGGCGAACCAGCGGATCGATGCTCGGGCCTGCGGACGGCTTGCCGTCGATCGAAAGGACCACTCCCACCTTCGTCCCACTTTCCGGGGCTTCTGCCCCACCCACACACCGTTAGCGTTGGCGCAAACTGCCACGGGCGGGGCCCCGCCGGCAACTCAGCAGGTTGCCGCATTGCACAGGCCGTGCACACTCGCGCCATGCTCACCATCGTGCGGACCAACGACCTCGTCCTGATTTCGCTGCTGGAAGCCATGCTGGAGGAGGCCGGGATCGACGTCTTCGTCGCAGACGTCCATGTCAGCGCGCTCGAGGGCATGATCGGGGCCTTCCCGCGGCGCGTCATGGTCCCCAGCGATCGAGCCCCGCAGGCGCGGCGGCTGCTGACCGAGGCGGGGCTGGGGGCCGAGCTGGTGCCCGCGGGCGAGCATGGCTGACCCCGACGGGCTCCCCCTCTTCGCGGGGCGCGTGCGGCTGCTGCAGCCGCGCACCGGCCACCGCGCCGGCACGGACGCCGTCCTGCTCGCCGCCGCAGCGCCGCTCGCGGACGTTTCCACCGCCGTCGACCTGGGCGCCGGCGTGGGGGCCGTCGGCCTGTGCTACGCCGCCGACAACCGCACGGCCCAGGTGAGGCTGCTCGAGCTCGACCCGGATGCCGCCGGCTTCGCGCGCGAGAACATCGCGCTCAACGCCCTGGGCGACCGAGTCACGGTGGAGGAGGGGGATGCCCTTGCCGTCGCCCGCGACGCCGGGCTAGCAGACCTCGTCCTCACCAATCCGCCCTACTTGGCAGCGGGCCGGGCCCGGAGCGTCGAGGCCAAGCAGAGGGCCCACGTCATGCCGGAGGGCGGGCTGGAGGCGTGGGTCACGGCGGCGCTGCGGCGGCTCTCCCCGCGCGGCCGGCTGGTGATGATCCACCGCGCCGAGGCCCTGCCCGACATCCTGCGCGCCCTGGAGGGCCGCTTCGGCCGGGTATCGGTCCTTCCCGTCCAGCCGCGCGCGGAGGCTCCGGCGATCCGGATCCTCGTCCACGCGGTGAAGGGCAGCCGCGGCCCCTTCAGGCTGCTGCCGCCCCTCGTGCTGCACGAGGCGACAGGCGACTTCACGCCGCTGGCGGCGGCGCTTCACAAGGGCGAAGCCCGCTGCTCATGGGACGGCTGACGCGGCAGGCCCTACCAGCGCCGGTAGCAGACGCGGCGCGGGCCGTAATAGGTGCGACGGACCGTGCAGACGACGCGCGGGCGGGCATAGGGCCGGTAATAGGGGCGGCGGTAGGCATAGGCGGGCCGCCCGTAATAGGGCCGGCGCACATAGCCGCGGCGGTAATAGTAGGCATCCTGCAGCAGCGACGGGCCGGCCTGACCGAGGCTTCCGGCGGAACGGACGGCCGCAGCCGGCACGCTGGCGGCCTCGACGGGCCGGGGCGCCAGGCCGGCGGCGAGCACCGCAAGAACCAGGCAGAGCGGGGCGAGCAGGCGCGCGAACGGCTTCGTGGGATGTGCTTCAACCATGAGAGTTCCTCGCTTACGCACGGTCTGAGTGTACCTTAGAGCTATGACTTGACCGTTTCGGGCCGACGTCAAGGCGTCTTGTCGTGACAACACGCAACGCGGGCGCGCCGCCGGCGGTTCGGCAGGCGCGCTGCGGCAAGTCGCCCTATGCCGGCAAGTCGCCCTATGCCGGCAAGTCGCCCGGAGCGGCCCCCGGATGTCCGCCGGCCGCCCGCGCCTGCGGCGTTTCCTTGCGCCGCGACATCCACTAGGGTGCGCCGCGCCGGCGGGCGCGAGCCCGTGCAGTCCGTGTTCCAGCCGTTCGGAAGCCTGCCATGACCGATGCCCTCAAGCCGGAACGCTCGTTCCAGGGCCTGATCCTGACCCTGCACCGCTTCTGGGCCGAGCAGGGCTGCGTCGTGCTCCAGCCCTACGACATGGAGGTCGGCGCCGGCACGTTCCATCCCGCGACGACCTTGCGCTCGCTCGGCCCGAAGCCCTGGAAGGCCGCCTATGTGCAGCCCTCGCGCCGGCCCAAGGACGGCCGCTACGGCGAGAACCCCAATCGGCTGCAGCACTATTATCAATACCAGGTGATCCTGAAGCCCTCGCCGCCCGACCTGCAGGACCTCTACCTGCGCTCGCTCGCGGCCATCGGCATCGACCCCTCGCTGCACGACATCCGCTTCGTCGAGGACGACTGGGAAAGCCCCACGCTGGGCGCCTGGGGGCTCGGCTGGGAATGCTGGTGCGACGGCATGGAAGTCAGCCAGTTCACCTATTTCCAGCAGGTCGCCGGCTTCGAATGCTCGCCCGTCTCGGGTGAACTGACCTATGGACTCGAGCGCCTCGCCATGTACGTGCAGGGCGTCGAGAACGTCTATGACCTGAACTTCAACGGGGGGGAGGGGGCCGAGAAGGTCACCTACGGCGACGTCTTCCTCCAGGCCGAGCAGGAATATTCCCGCCACAACTTCGAGGCGGCGAACACGGCCATGCTGTTCCAGCACTTCAAGGACGCGGAGGCGGAGTGCCGCGCTTTGCTCGAACAGGGCGATCCCGGCGCGGGCGCGAACGACGCCCGCCACCGCATGGCGCTGCCGGCCTACGACCAGTGCATCAAGGCGAGCCACGTGTTCAACCTGCTCGACGCGCGTGGCGTGATCTCGGTCACCGAGCGCCAGAGCTACATCCTGCGCGTGCGCGAACTGGCCAAGGCCTGTGGCGCCGCCTGGCTGAGGACGGAGGGAGGAGGACACCCGTGACGGTTCCCAAGACGCTCCTGCAGGCCGCCGGCGCCTCGCTCGCGCCGGCCAGCCTGCGCCAGGCCGCAGTCGTGATCATCGACGCCCAGCGCGAATACGTGGACGGGAGGCTGCCGCTCCCGGGCGTGGGCCCGGCGCTCCACGTCATCGCGGGCCTGCTGCACCGGGCGCGCGTGCTCGACACGCCGATCCTCCACGTGGTGCATCGTGGCCGCGAGGGCGGGCTCTTCGACCCGACCACGGCGCATTTCGACATCGCCGACGAGGCCGCTCCGACGGGCGGCGAGCCCGTGGTCGAGAAGGGATTGCCGAACGCCTTCGCCGACACGGACCTCGCCGGCCTCGTGAAGGCGACCGGACGGCGGGACCTCGTGCTGGCGGGGTTCATGACGCACATGTGCATTTCCTCGACCGCACGGGCCGCGACCGACCTCGGCCTGCGCGTCACGATCGCGGCGGATGCCTGCGCCACGCGCGACCTGCCCGGCCCGATGGGCGACGGCGTCATCGCGGCCGCCGACGTCCATCGCACGGCGCTCGCGGAACTGGCGGACCGCTTCGCCATCGTCTGCAGGGCGGCGGACATTTCCTGAGGGGGCCCGCTTGCCGGGATGCCAAGGGGTCTTTGCGTCAGCGCCGTTGCCGCCCGGGACCGCGAGGCTCTAGCTTGCAGGGCTGCGCCACGGCGGCGTGGCCTGCAGGAGATTTGCCCATGACCAAGCCCGCCATCGCCGGCACCTCGCCGCTTCCCGTGGACGTAACGGCCGGCCAGACCTATTGGTGGTGCGCCTGCGGCCAGTCCAAGAACCAGCCGTTCTGCGACGGCTCCCACAAGGGCAGCAGCTTCACGCCGCATGCCTGGACGGCGGACGCCGACAAGAAGGTCTGGTTTTGCGCCTGCAAGCAGACCGGCAATTCCCCGCTCTGCGACGGCAGCCACAAGAAGCTCTGATCGCGTCGGTCCTCAGCGCCCGTCGCCGGGTTCCTCCCGCAGCGAGGCCGCGATCCGGACGATCGCGGCCAGAATGCTGACGGCGAGATAGGGCAGCACGAGTGGAAAGCCGGCGGCGAGACCGGCCAGGATGACCAGCGACGCAGCGAGCCCGACCCGTTCGAGTTGCCGCAACCGGGGTGCTTCTGAAAACCGCTTGCACAACCTAAATCTCTGGAAACAATGTTCAAATACGTGTTCTGAAACGACGCGACTGTAGCACGCGGCCCCGTTCCGGCCAACTGCGAGTGGGTTCTCGCGCCACTGCGCAGAGCCAGGATCGACCTGCCCGTTAACCAACATGGTTAAAAGTGAGTTAAGCGAAAACCTGCAATCTTAATTCATGCGCTAGACTTCACTCATGCCTCGTGATCCCGGATGGCGGGCCGATGGGGCAAATGAGGAGGACTTGCATGACTGGTAGCATCCTCTCCCTTATCATCCAGCTCCTGTCGGGAGCGGCCGGCGGAAACATCGCCGGAGCCTTGCTCAAGCAGTTCAACCTCGGCGTGCTCGGCAACACGCTGGCCGGCATCGTGGGCGGCGGCGTCGGCGGGCAGATCCTGGGGTCGCTGCTCGGCGCCGCGCCGGCCGCGGCGGGCGGACTCGACATCGGCGCCATCATCGGCCAGGTCGCCTCGGGCGGCGTGGGCGGCGGCGTGCTGATGGTGATCATCGGCCTCATCAAGCAGATGATGGCCAAGGCGGCCTGACCCGCCGCACGCCTGGCTCCGCGCTCTTGACCCGGCGCGCGGCGAAACGAATGGACCCGGCGGCAACAAAGCGCTATGCGGCGGCTGCGTGCCGCCGGACCCGTCTCTGCCCATGCCCGACCTGCTCATCGAACTCTTCTGCGAGGAAATCCCCGCCCGCATGCAGCGCAAGGCGGCGGAGGACCTGAAGGCGCTGGTGACCAACGCGCTCGTCGAGCGCGGCTGCGTCTACGAGGGCGCGCGCGCCTTCGCCACCCCGCGCCGGCTGGCGCTCACGGTGGCGGGGCTGCCGGCGGAGCAGCCGGCCCTGCGCGAGGAGAAGAAGGGCCCGCGCGTCGGCGCGCCCGACGGGGCGATCCAGGGCTTCCTCAAGAGCGCCGGCCTCGCCGATATCGGGCAGGCGACCATCCAGTCGGACCCCAAGAAGGGCGAGTTCTACGTGGCGGTGGTCGAGAAGCCCGGCCGCCCGACGCCCGAGGTCATCGCCGAGATCATGCCCGGCGTCATCCGCTCCTTCCCCTGGCCGAAGTCGATGCGCTGGGGCGCGGCCTCGGCCCAGCCCGGCGCGCTGCGCTGGGTGCGTCCGCTGCAGTCGATCCTGTGCACCTTCGGGCCGGAGACCGAGACGCCGGACGTCGTGGCTTTCGAGGTCGACGGCCTGCGCGCCGGCGACTTCACCCGTGGCCATCGCTTCATGGCGCCGGGGCTGATCCAGGTGCGCCGCTTCGACGACTACGAGCCGGCGCTGCAGCGCGCCAAGGTGGTGCTCGACGCCGACCGCCGCAAGGACATCATCCTGCACGACGCGCGCGACCTCGCCTTCGCCCGCGGGCTCGAACTCGTCGAGGACGAGGGCCTGCTGGAGGAAGTGGCGGGCCTCGTCGAGTGGCCGGTGGTGCTGGTGGGCTCCTTCGATCCCGCCTTCCTGGAGATCCCGCCGGAGGTGGTGCGCGCCACGATCCGCGCCAACCAGAAGTGCTTCGTGCTGCGCGACCCGCGCACGGGCGGGCTGTCCAGCCACTTCGTCCTCGTGGCCAACGTCGAGGCGCGCGACGGCGGAGACAAGATCGTCGCCGGCAACGAGCGGGTCGTGCGCGCCCGTCTCTCCGACGCCCGGCATTTCTGGCTCACCGACCAGCGCCCGCTGCCGGACTACGAGGACGCCTCCGAAAAGCCGCTCGACCAGCGCCTCGCCAAGCTGCGCAGGCTCGGCATCGTCTTCCACGAGAAGCTCGGCACCCAGGGCGAGCGGGTCGACCGCATCGTGGCGCTGGCCCGCGCGCTGGCGCCCGTCGTCGGGGCGGACCCGGACAAGGCGGCCCGCGCCGCCGAGCTCGCCAAGGCCGACCTCGTCACCGAGATGGTCGGCGAATTCCCGGAGGTGCAGGGCCTGATGGGCCGGCGCTACGCCGAGCTGCAGGGCGAGGACGCCTCCGTCGCCGCGGCGCTGGAGGAGCACTACAAGCCCCAGGGTCCGGGCGACCGCGTGCCGACGGACCCGGTGAGCGTCGCCGTGGCCCTGGCCGACAAGCTCGACACGCTCGCGGGCTTCTGGGCCATCGACGAGAAGCCGACGGGCAGCAAGGACCCCTACGCGCTTCGCCGCGCCGCGCTCGGCGTCATCCGGATCCTGCTGGAGAACAAGGTGCGTCTGCCGCTGCTCCAGGCCGGCGGGCGAGCCCTGCGGACGGGCGACGAGTCGGCCCGCGAGGGCGTGCTGGCCGACCTGCTCGCCTTCTTCCACGACCGCCTGAAGGTCTACCTGCGCGATCGCGGCGCGCGGCACGACCTGATCGACGCCGTGCTGGCGAACAACGCTGTCGTCCCCGGCGCGCCGCAGGCGCGGGAAGGGGATCCAGGGGCCACCTCGCAACCGTCGGGATCCCCTTCCCGGCCTGCTGCGCAGGCCGCCGGGGATGACGCGCGGGGAGCCGGGGCCGCAAACGACGACCTGCTCGACATCGTTCGCCGGGTCGAGGCGCTGGCGCGCTTCCTCGACACCGAGGATGGCGCGAACCTTCTCGCCGGCGCCAAGCGCGCGAGCAACATCCTGCGCATCGAGGAGAAGAAGGACGGCCGCTCCCATGCCGAGCCGGTCGACCGGGCGCTTCTGCACGCCCAGGGCCTGCCCGAGGAGAAGGTGCTCGCCGAGGTTCTCGACGCCGCCGAGCGCCATGCCCGCGAGCATGTCCAGCGCGAGGACTACGAGGGCGCCATGGCGGCGCTCGCGGCCCTGCGCCCCGCCGTCGACGCCTTCTTCGACAAGGTCACCGTCAACGCCGAAGATCCCGCCCTGCGCGCCAACCGCCTGCGCCTCCTGGCAGGCCTGCGCGAGGCCACCCGCGCCGTGGCCGACTTCTCGCGGATCGGGGGGTGAGGTGGGCTCATCGCGAGGAGCGCAGCGGCGCGGCCATCCGGTCGCCGGGCGACAGGCCGGATCGCCTCGCCACCGGCTCGCCGGGACGGACCGGGGCGCGGTCGCCGGGATCAGGCGCGCGGCGATGAGCGGCGATGGAATCCTGCCATGCCCCGCCTGAAAGGCCTGCTCTTCGACAAGGACGGCACGCTCATCGACTTCGACAGGACCTGGGGCCCTGCCGCCTTCGAGGTCATGCGGGAAATGGCGCAAGGGGACGAGGCCGTCGTCGCCCGGCTGGCGGAGCTCAACCACTTCATCGTCGCGGAGAAGCGCTTCCTGCGCTCGTCTCCGCTGGTGGCGGGGACGTCGGCGAGCTACGGCCCGCTCTGGGCCCAGGCGCTGGGGCGACCCGACGGGCCGGAGCTGCACGCCGAGATGGACCGCCGGTTCAAGCACTGGGGCCTCGCCATGGTGTCGCCCATCGGCGAGCCGCTCGCGGTGCTGGAGGCGCTGGCGGCCGAAGGCTATCGCCTCGGCATCGCCACCAACGACGCGGAGGCTTCGGCCCTGGTGCAGGCGGACCGACTCGGCCTCATGCCGCATCTCGACTTCGTGGCCGGCTATGACAGCGGCCATGGCGGAAAGCCGGAGCCCGGCATGGTGCTGGCCTTCGCCGCGAAGATCGGGGCGAGCCCCTCCGAGGTCGCCCTGGTGGGCGACAGCACGCACGACCTCGACGCCGCGCATGCGGCGGGGGCCGTCGCCATCGCCGTGCTCACCGGCCCGGCGCCCCGCCACGAACTGGAGCCGCATGCCGACCACGTCGTCGGGTCGATCGCCGACCTGCCGGCCTACCTGCGCGGGCTCGGCTAGCCATCGTCGTCGCCGGGCACGCCCGGGCGTGGCCTGTCCCTGTCCGGGAAGGGGCGACCTTTACTTCGCCATGGCCGCCGCGGTCTGGTCCTGCGCGGCTTCCGCCGGGAGTTCGCGGACGAGGTCGCGCCATTGACCGAGCAGGCGGTCGAGCTGGGCGACATCGGGGCCCGGCAGCTGGCCCAGGGTCGCCGCCACCAGTCGCGCCTGGAGGGCGAGGCCGTCGCGCACCAGCCGGCGGCCCTCGTCGGTCAGGTGGAGCGCGTAGCAGCGACGGTCCTGCGGCAAGGCGCGCCGCTCGACGAGCCCCGAGGCCTCGAGCCTGTCGATCAGCCCGGAGACGTTGCCCTTGGTCACGTAGAGCCGTTCGGCCAGCTCCTGCTGGCTCACGCCCTCGCGCTCGGACAAGGTCGAGAGCAGGTCGAACTGCGGAATGGACAGACCGATTCGGCGGAACTCCTGCCCCGCCCTCGCCGTGATGCGCTGGTGCAGTCGGAGAAAGCGGAACCAGGTGCGAAGCACCTGTGGATCGGTGGGGGGAGGGCTCATGGGCGGGCCGGGAGGGGACAGGACCGCACGGAAGCAGTGCGTGACCTAACTAAAGTCGTCCCGCCACCTTCCGCAAGCCGCTCGCTTCGCTAATCTGGCCGCGAACAGAACGCCGAAAGGGCGCTGCAGACGAGGGGAACGACATGCTGGGCTTGATGCAGGACTGGCCGCTTCTGGTCCACCAGGTCATCGATCACGCCGCACGCGAGCACGGCGGCCGGGCCGTCGTGTCGCGCTCGGTCGAAGGGCCGATCCACCGCACCACCTACCGCGAGGTGCGCGACCGTTCGCTGAGGGTGGCCCAGCGCCTGCAGCGCGACGGAATCCGCTTCGGCGACCGCGTCGCCACGCTCGCCTGGAACACGTGGCGGCACCTGGAGACGTGGTACGGCATCGCCGGCATCGGCGCGGTCTACCACACCGTGAACCCCCGGCTCTTCGCCGACCAGATCGTCTACATCGTCAACCATGCCGAGGACCGGCTGCTCTTCCTGGACCTCACCTTCGTGCCCATGGTCGAGAAGCTGGCCGAGCGCCTGCCGACGGTCGAGCGCTACGTCGTGCTCACCGACGGCGCCCACATGCCGCAGACGAGCCTGCCCAACGCCGTGGCCTACGAGGACTGGCTGGCGGAGGCGGACGGAGACTTCCGCTGGGCGCGCTTCGACGAGAACACGGCCTGCGGCATCTGCTACACGTCCGGCACCACGGGCCATCCCAAGGGCGTGGTCTACTCGCATCGCTCGAACGTGCTGCACGGCCTCATGATGATCCAGGGCGAGGCTTTCGGGCTCCTGCCCACCTCGATCGTCATGCCCGTCGTTCCGCTGTTCCACGCCAATAGCTGGTCTCTCGCCTTCTCGGCGCCCATGGCGGGGGCGAGCCTGGTGATGCCCGGGCCCAAGCTCGACGGCCCCTCGATCCACCAGCTCCTGGAGGATGAGAAGGTGACGGTCACGGCGGCTGTCCCCACGGTCTGGCTGGCGCTGCTGGCCCATCTCGAGCAGACCAACGGCTCGATCTCGACCCTGAAGCGCGTGCTCATCGGCGGCTCGGCCTGCCCGCGGGCCGTGACCGAGAAGTTCGAGAAGGTCTACGGCGTCGAGGTCTACCACGCCTGGGGCATGACGGAGATGAGCCCCGTCGGCTCGGTCTGCGCCCCCAAGCCCGAGGTCGCCCATCTCGAGGGAGACGCCGTCTACGACCTCAAGGTGAAGCAGGGCTACGCCCCCTTCATGGTCGAGATGACCATCATGGACGACGAGGGGCGCGAATTGCCGCATGACGGCAAGACCTTCGGCCGGCTCAAGGTGAGGGGCCCGGCCGTGGCGCGCGCCTACTTCAAGGGGGAAGGCGGCGATATCCTCGACGAGAACGGCTGGTTCGACACGGGCGACGTCGCGACGATCGACGAACTCGGCTACATGCAGATCACGGACCGCGCCAAGGACGTCATCAAGTCCGGCGGGGAGTGGATCTCCTCCATCGACCTGGAGAACCTCGCCGTGGGCCATCCCGAGGTGGCCGAGGCCGCCGTGATCGGCGTCGCCCATCCCAAGTGGGACGAGCGCCCGCTGCTCATCGTGGTGCCGAAGGCGGGCGCCGGCCCGAGCAAGGAGGACGTGCTCGGCTTCCTGGAGGGCAAGATCGCGAAATGGTGGATGCCTGACGACGTCGTCTTCGTCGAGGAGATCCCCCACACCGCCACGGGCAAGATCCAGAAGACCACGCTCAGGGAGCGGTTCCGGGACTACAGGCTGCCCACGGCGTGAGCCGCGACGTCCCCGTGGCGGGGCGCGCCGGCGCCCTGTAGAACAGGGTCATGCGCCGACTCGTCGTCGACCTGCCGCCCTCGCGCGCCGCCCTGTGGAGCGGCCGCCTGGCCCTGTTCGCCTGCTGCGTCGTGGCCATCGCGGTGCTGCTCGCCCGCCTCGACCGGATCGACCTCGCTCCCGCGCTCGCCGTCCTCGGCACCGGACTCGCCATGGCGCTGGCCGCCGTCGCGCTGGCGGTCTCCGCCTTCTTCGTGATCTGGGCCGACGGCAGGCCCGGCTTCTCGGGCGCCATGGGCGGACTGCTGCTCGCGGCGGTCTTGATGGTCTGGCCCTGCGTCCTGGCCGTGCAGGCGCTGCGGCTTCCCCGCCTGAGCGACGTCAGCACGGACGTCGTAGACCCCCCGAGCTTCTCCCGCTCCCGCAAGGCGCTGGAGGCGCGCGGCGGCGCGACGCCGCCCGAGGTGGCCAGGGAGCAGCGCCAGCAGCAGCAGCAGGCCTATCCCGGCGTCGCGCCCATCCTGCTCGATTTCACGCCGCAGGAGACCTATGCGCTCGCGCTCAAGGCCGCGCAGCAGCGTGGCTGGCAGATCATCGAGACGGCTCAGCCTGGCGGGCGGACGGGCATCGGCCGCATCGAGGCCATCGACCGCTCGCTGGTGATGCGCTTCCCCTCCGACGTCACCGTGCGCGTGCGCCCGCTCGCCACGGGGGCGAGGGTCGACGTGCGCTCCGCCAGCCGCCGCTGGTCGCACGACTTCGGCGAGAACGCCCGGCGCGTCCAGAACTACGCCCAGGCGCTGCTCGACCTCGCCGAGGCGAAGGACTGAGCACGCCCCGCCGTTGTTGCGCCCGGCGCGGCGACGTTGCGCGGGCCGCTCATGCGCCCCGGAGGGACCCCGCCGGCCGGTATTCGCCGCCCAGCGCGGGCTGTCCCTCCGTCCGGGCCAGCCCGCGCTCCACGAGGTCCTCCAGGTGCGCGTAGACCGAGAGCCCGGCCGCGCCGTGCAGGGCGGGGGACAGGCCGGCATAAAGCCGCGGGACGATGTCGCGGATGAACCTGTCGCCGGCGGCGAGCCGCTCCAGGATGGCGCCTTCCCGCGCCCGGCGATGCTGCAGCAGGGCCCGGACGAAGCGCGCGGGCTGGTTCACCGGGCCGCCATGGCCGGGCCAGTAGCGCTGCTCGTCGCGGTCCAGCAGCTTCGCCAGCGAGGCCATGTAGTCCGCCATGCGGCCGTCCGGCGGCGCGACGATGGAGGTCGACCAGGCCATGACATGGTCGCCCGAGAAGAGGGCGTTCTCCTCTGGCAGCACGAAGGCGAGGTGGTTGGCCGTATGCCCGGGGGTCGGCAGGGCCTCCAGGGTCCAGCCCGGCCCCGCGACCCGCTCGCCGGCTCCCAGCGTGCGGTCCGGCGCATGTTCGCGGTCGGCGCTGGCGTCGAGGGCGGGGACCTCGCCCTCGCCGAGCGGCCGCGCCGCCCTGTGCGGGCCGCAGCCCACGATCGGCGCGCCCGTGGCGGCCTGGAGGGCGCGCGCGCCGGGGGAATGGTCGCGATGGGTGTGGGTGACCGCGATCGCGCCCACCCGCTCGCCGGCGACGGCCGCCAGCAGCGCCCGCAGGTGCGCCGGGTCGTCGGGGCCGGGATCGATGATCGCGACCTCGCCTCGCCCGACGACGTAGCTGCAGGTCCCCGTATAGGTGAACGGCCCGGCATTGCCGGCCAGGACGCGGCGCACCAGCGGGCTCACCTGGACGACCTCGCCGGCCTTGGCATGCATCTCGCGCTCGAAGGGGACATCGTCGCTCATCGCGTCTCCCGGACCGGGTTGGCCTCGCCTCTTATAGCAGCCTGCAGCCGGCTGCAGGCTCCGGCCAGCGCAGGGCGCCGCCGGCCGGGGCAGGGCGGCCATGCCGAAACGGCCGAAGCCTTTCGGCAAGGGTTTTGCTAGACACTCGCCCGACAGGGTGAACCGGGGCCTGCGCCCCCGCCCGTCCCGGGATGATTCCCGACGCCTGCCTGAGCCCCACTGCCCGGATCCCGATGCCGCCCCCCCGGACTCCCCTGCACCGCACGCCCGTGATCTGGGTTGCCTATGCCGCGCCCACGGTTCTGACCTTCATCCTCAGCCTGATCGGTCCGCTTCTGCCGCACCTGCGCGAGGAATTGTCGCTCGGCTACGCCCAGGCCGCCCTGCACACGAGCGCCTTCGCGGCCGGCATGATCGCCATGGGCTTCGTGGGCGACCGGGTGTCCAACCTGCTCGGCCGACGCAGGACCTTGTGGCTCGGCATCGTGGGCCTGGCCGCCGGCCTGACCCTGGTCGGCCTGTCGCCGGCGCTGTGGGGCAGCGTGCTCGGCTGCGCGGTGGCGGGGCTGTTGGGAACGCTGCTGCTGGTCGTCGGGCCGGCCATGCTGGCGGAGACCGATCCGTCGCTGCACGGGGTCCTCTTCGCCGAGCAGAATGTGATCGCCTATCTCGGGGCCCTCGTCGCGCCGCCCTGCGTCTGGCTCATCGTGCAGCTCTCGGGATGGCGCATTGTGCTCGTGGCGGGCTGGCTCACCGTGCTGCTCTGCGTCGCGCTGTTCGGCCGCGTGCGGCTGCCCGAGGCGCGCGGCAGGGCCTCGGGCGGCGGGGACGGGCGGCTCCCGCTGCCGTACTGGGCCTTCTGGTTCCTGCTGGTCGTCTCGGTCTCGACCGAGTTCTCGATGTCGGTCTGGGGCCCGGCCTATCTCGAGACCGTGCTCGGCCTGTCGCGGGACACTGCCGTGCTCGGCGTCGCGGCCTTTCCCCTGGGCATGATCGTGTCGCGCGCGGTCGGGGTCGTCCTGCTGCACAGGCTCTCCCCGCCGGCCCTCACGCTCCCCTCGCTGGGGCTGGGCTTCGTCGGCTTCATGCTGTTCTGGCAGGGCGGTGCGGCGTGGACGGGCCTTGCCGGCCTGTTCGTGACCGGCCTGGGCGTCGGCAACCTCTTCGCCATCGCCATGGCCATGGGGGTGAGCGCGGCAGGGGACGCGACCACCGCGGCGACCGCCCGCGCGCCGCTGGGGTCCGGCCTCGCCATCGTCGCCGCCCCGCTCGTGCTGGGCGCGCTGGCCGACCGCTTCGGCATCGCCGTCGCCTATGCCGTGGTGCCCTTCCTGCTGGCCGGCGGCGTGGTCGCCTTTTCCCTGGGCCGCGGCGCGCTGCCGCGCCTGTCGCCCGCCCGGTAGCGCGCCCGCGGGGCGCCAAGGCAGCGGACGCGCGCCTGCCGCTGATGTATGGTGCGCGCCGCGCCGCGCCGCCGCGTGGCCCCACGACAGAAACGCCCGGAACGCCCGATGCCCACGCCCCTGCGCCTCGCCAACCTGCCGAGCCTCGCCAAGACCGCGAAGGTTCCGCGCTATGCCCGCTCGGACCTTTCGGCCGGCATCCTGCACTTCGGCATCGGCAATTTCCACCGCGCCCATCTCGCCGTCTATTGCGACGATCTGTTCAATTCCGGCCGGGACCGCGACTGGGCCATCGTGGGCGCCGGCGTGCTCGCGTCCGACCGCAGGGTGCGCGATATCCTCGCCGCGCAGGACTACCTCACCACGGTGGTGGAGCAGGAAGCCGATAAGTCCGAGGCGCGGATCACCGGGGCCATGGTCGACTATGTCGAGCCGCAGGACTCGGCCGCCATCGTCGCGCGGCTTGCGGACCCCGCCATCCGCATCGTCTCCATGACGGTGACGGAGGGCGGCTACTACATCGACGCGGCTTCCGGCCACTTCAACCCGGCCCATGCCGACATGGTGCATGACGGCGCCAACCCGGACGCGCCGAAGACCGTGTTCGGCCTCATCCTGGCCGGACTGCGGCGGCGCCGGGCCGCGGGCCTCGCGCCCTTCACCGTGATGTCCTGCGACAACATCCCCGGCAACGGCCATGTGGCCTGCGACGCGGTGGCGGGGCTGGCCGAGCTCTCCGACCCCGGCTTCGCCGCCTGGGTGCGCGAGAGCGTGGCCTTTCCCAACGCGATGGTCGACCGCATCACGCCCGCCACCGGCGACCGCGAGCGCGACCTCGCCCGCGAGCTGTTCGGCATCGAGGATGCCTGGCCGGTCTTCTGCGAGGACTTCAAGCAATGGGTCGTGGAAGACCGCTTCCCCGCCGGCCGGCCCGCCTGGGAGGCCGTGGGGGCGCAGTTCGTGCCGGACGTCGCGCCCTACGAGCTCATGAAGCTGCGCATCCTCAATGGCGGCCACGCGACCATCGCCTATCCCGCCGGCCTGCTCGACATCCACTTCGTCCATGAGGCGATGGAGCACCCGCTGGTGAGCGGCTTCCTGGCGGCGCTGGAGCGGCGCGAGATCATCCCCGCCGTCCCGCCGGTGCCCGACACCGACCTCGAGGCCTATTGCCGGCTGATCGAGCGGCGCTTCGCGAATCCCAAGATCGGCGACACGATCCGCCGGCTCTGCCTGGACGGCTCGAACCGCCAGCCCAAGTTCATCATCCCGACCGCGCTCGACCGGCTCAGGCAAGGCGAGCCGGTCGACGGCCTGGCTCTGGAATCGGCCCTGTGGTGCCGCTATTGCTTCGGCGTCACCGAGAGCGGCCGGGAGATCGCGCCCAACGATCCGGCCTGGGACCGCCTCCAGGCCCAGGCCCGTGCCGCGCGCGCCGATCCGCTGGCCTGGCTCGCCATGGAGGACATCTACGGCGAGGTGGGCCGCTCCCCGGTCTTCCGCGAGCGCTTCGCCGCGGCGCTCGCCGCGCTCTGGCGGGATGGGACCGAAAAAACCGTCCAGGCCTATATCGACGCCGGCGCCTGAGCCTCAGGGCGTGCCGCCCACGATGCGCGCGAGCACGCCCGCCTCGTCCTCGAACCAGCGGACGGCGTCCTCCAGAGCGGCGCGCGCCGTGCCGCCCAGCGCCATGCTCAGGTGGCGGCGCGGCGGCTCGATGCGGGCGACGCCGCGGATGTCGTAGGAGCGCAGTGCCAGCCCGTCATAGTCGACGAGCAGTTCCGCGCCGGCCTTGCGCAGGCGGCGGATGCTCGGCATCGCGCCGCGCGCCACTTTGTCGAAGAGCTGCGCGTCGCTCGTGCAGCGGAACACGTAGTGCATCAGCTCCGAGCGGTCGTTGAAGCGGATGGCGCGGTCGTTCACGACGCGCATGTCGAAGGTTTCGATGGTCCTCGGCCAGGTGAGCAGCGTGTCGTCGCCGTGGAGGTCGGGAGCCAGCAGCAGGTAGCGCAGCAGCGGGTCGCCGCGGGTGGCGACCTCGAAGGCGTCGAGCCAGGTGACGGCGCCGACCTCGCGCGCAGCCTCGCGCAGGGCGGCGCGCGCCTCCTTGAGCCTGGCCAGCGTCAGGGCGAAGTGCCGCAGGATGCGCTCGAGGTCGTGCTTGTCGCCGGGGCGGGTCATGTCGACGAGGGTGCGGCGCGTCCAGGCGACCGCCTCCTGCCCCCGGCGCAGCGCGCCGTGCCCGGCCCCGTCCTGGCCCATGCCGCTTCCTCTCCCGCCCGCGCCGGGCCCAAACGACGAAGGGCGCCCGCGAGGGGCGCCCTTCCGCAAGGCCGGATCGGTGGTCGGAGCGAAAGGATTCGAACCTTCGACCCCCTCGTCCCGAAAACGTGTCCCGGCCATTCCCTCATTGATATCTCGACGATTTTTCTCTCGGATGCAAGTCGATGTTCTGGTTCTGATCAGGGGTATTTGGGCAGTTTCATTGGCTGCCAACAAAACCCCGTCCATCTACTTCCTCGCCAACGCCTCGGCCGCCTCGCGCTGATAGTCGGGGTGATGGTGCCAGTAGAACTCCCTGAGCGTCTCGACCGACATCCCTAGGAACTGGGACGCGTCCTCGAGTGAGATCCCGCGCTGCATGAGGTGCGTCGCGGCCGTGTGGCGTAGGACGTGGGGCGTGACCTTCGACGGCCCCTCCGTCTCCAGCTTGGCCTTCGCGACCGCACTCGCGAAGCTCCTCTTGAGCCGGCCGAGCGGGCGGCCGCCCCATTCGACCAGGTGCTGTTGCGAGATGCCCTTGTCGATCCAGCGGCGAATGTGAGCCACGATTCGGCCGTTCAACTTCACCGGCGGCCGGCGCTTGTTCGTCTCGCGCTCGCCCTCAGGGCGGCGGTAGAAGACGCCCCGATCGAGGTCGAACTGCATGAGGCTCGCGGCGCACACGGCGCCGGCGCGCGAGCCCGTGTAGTAGGCGACCAGGATGAACCGGGCGACGTGCCGCAACGGGCGTCTGTCCGTCACCTTGCCTCGCTGCACCTCGCGATATGTCCAGGCAGCCCAGATCATGGCCGCGAGCTCCTTGCGCGTCAGCCACCGCTCGCGCCGCAGGCTCTTGGGCGGCAGGTGCACGGGCACGGTGTAGGGGACGTACCCTTCGGCCGCGAAGTGTCGGATAGCCGCCCTCAGGTCCTCCAGTTCGCGCCGCGCCGCCGCGCGCGGGCGCTGCTGCCAGTAGGCCTTGCAGGTGTGCTTGCCGACATCGGCAAGGCTGCGGGTGCCCCAGAAATTGAGAAGCCGCCCAACGCGGGCGGCCAGCTCCTTCGGCCGGGAGTTCTCGTCCGCGCAATCCTTCAGGTAGACGTTGAGGACCTCTGCGACCGAGACCTCATCGGGAGCACGGTTGCTTTTGGCCGGGCGGCTCTTGGCGTCGATGTGCCGCTGGAGCGCTCTTTCAGCTCCTGCACGGTCCTCCATGCCGCATCCAGTGCTGAACTGTTCGCCGCCGTCGAGGATGACCCAGAGGCGGCTTCGGCCTTCGCGCTCCGGCGTGAGCCAGAGCCGCGCGGGGAGGCGGGGACGCGGCATGCTTCTCTCCAGGCCTGAATTGCGCGGGGGGTAACGAGGATCTTCTTCCCCAGCCGCTCGTGTTCGAGCTCCTCGCGGCTGATCGCCGCCCTCAGCGTGGCTGGCTTGACCAGACCACGCAATAGGGTGACGCAGGCCTCTGGGAGGGTCAGGAGATCGTCGTCGGTCACCCCAGCACCCCCTTCGCCGCCAAGTCGAACGCCGCCTCGGCCTGCTTGGCGGCAATGAGGTCCTCGCGCGTCCGATCGCGCCGGAAATAGCGCGCTTGAGCGGCGCGCATCTCCACCCCGAGGCGGACAACCTGGCGCAGCTGCTTGACCTCTTGCTTCAGGGCCATGTGGTCGTCGACCAGGTCAGGCATCGCCGCGCTCCACCATTATCCGCAGCACGTCGCAGGCCACTCGAAGCGCCTCGAGGTCTTGCTTGAACTCCGCTGGCGAGCGGACGGAGCGGCCTTCGTACATCGCCTCCATAATGGCTCGCAGGTGCGCCTCGGCTTCAGCAACATTGTTTCGATTGGTCACAACGGGGCCTCGGCGACATGCTCCGACGCCGGCGGCTTGGCGCGTCGGAGCGGCCTCTCGTTCTCGTCGCAAAGCGGAGCCCGCAGGGCGAGCGCCTGGACGCCGTTCAGGGACAGCGACAGCACCAGGGTGATGACGAGGAACGTGGTCATGCCGCTGCTCCCTTGATTATGGCCTCGCAGCCGCGCTCGATGGCGCGGGCGGTCTCGTCGATGACGTCTCGCTTGCGCTGGATGTCGGAGACGACGGGCGCGGCGAGCTTGGCCAAGCCGTCGAGGTCAGCGATGGCCAGCCGAAGGCCGTCGATCAGCCCGCGCTCGCGGTGCCAGGCGATGGAGTCGGCGGGGAGTCCAGCGACGATCTCCTCGCGCTGCTCAATCTTGGCGCGGAGGCCGGCGCGGTAGAGCGGCCCGAAGTCGATGCTCAGGGCGCTCATGACGTGCTCTCCGCCTTCGCGATAGCGGCGCGTAGAGCCCAGAAGGCTCGGCTGTAGGTTTGCCTGATCGCGCCGTCGGCAATGCTGTCGAGCACGCGAGCTGCCGCCAGCAAGTCCGGCGCGGCCGCGCAGAGCCGCGCGTTGGCAGCCTTCGTCTCCTCCGCGAGCATGTCGGACACGCTGCAGTCCGCAACAGTGAACCGAGCGTCCTCGGTGAGAACGTGATGACCGTACGGGACAGTCCAGGGGCCAGGTGTGTGGCTCATGCGTCGTCCTCCGGCTCTTCATCGCCGACGGCGCAGTCGCACGGTACCGGCCCGCGATCGTCGTTCCCCGGGAGGAAGCCCGTCCCGGTGCAGCATGGGCAGGTGAGGGCGACCTCGTTCATCACGCCACCTCCGACAGCTTCGGAGCGGCCTTCACAAGGATGCGCGTGCTCGTGCTCTCGACCTCGTACTCGGCAACGATCTCCTCCCCGAGGGCATCCTTCAGGCGCTTTGTGTCGAGGCGCTTGCTCGAGCTCGTCGAGGCGGTGACGACGAATTCGGTTCCGCGCGCCGCGGTGATCTCGCGGCGTTTGAACTCGTCCTTCAGTTCATCGAGTGTCTCAGAGCGAGCCTTGATGTCGCTGTCGACGCGGCCGAGCTCGTCGGCGAGCTGCTCGTTCGACAGGTTGTGGTAGCGGAGCGATGACAAGAGCGACCTCCATCGAGTGAGATGGAGAAGAATTTCGGAATTTCAGAATTTCGTCAACTTTAAAAATTTTGAAAATCAGAAATTTTGTGAGATTGTCCTGTTCATGAAAAAGCCCGGCGCTGGGCCGGGCTGGAGGAAGGCAGCTGATGAGCGGTCAGGCGGCGCTTCTATACCGCCCGACGTCATCGTTGGCCGCCATGACCAAGTCAGCGCTGGTCGACAAGATGCTTCGAAGCGCAGGATCCGTCTTTCGATAATCGGCCAAGGTTGCAACCACTCGAGGTGCGTCGGAGGCAGAACGGACGTCACCTATCTTCAAGTTCGCCGCTGCGATCGCCGCGAACGCGGGCGCGACGAAGGCGAACAGGGTGGCGACGTGGTGATCCGCGGTGACGGCTCCCTCGAACTCCCATTCACGCTGCGCTCCTCGAACGGTAACATTGAACGTTGCCTTGCTGCCAAATGCCTCTTTGAGGCGGCTTTCGAACACGTCGCGAGACCGGCCAACGCGCTCCTTCTCAAGAGCGTAAATTGTGCGCTCTACAGCGCGGCTTGAGACATTGGCTATGGCAGCGACAGCAGCGGGGAGCTGCTCCCGCGAAACATGGAGGATGAAGAAGCACCTCTGATCGAACTTCACGCCAGCTCGCTCAGCTACGCTGGGAGCGACACGAGTGAACGTGAAATTCGCTCCCATTGTCTCGGCGATAAATGAGGCGTGCCCGTCATCGCTGACAAAGTAGCCGTCTCGATCCTCGTCCAAGCGAACGACTACGGTCGATCCATTGGGATAGGAGACAGCGGTCGACACAAACACGCCATTGCCCCGAATCCGCGCATACGAAAGCGCACGCGCGACTTCGTCGGCGATGGCTTTCAGACTGTCTTGGCGGTTCACAGCAGGGGCTTCGACCATGGTGGTGGCTCTATGGTGGTCAGATCAGGGAAGTGCCACAAGCGGCTACACAGTACCATCATCTCATCGAAGTTGGAGATAGGCTCTGGCAATGGTACGGCAATTCCGCTTGCCCGCTGCTGAAATGTCGCGATGCCTAAGGGGGCATTAAGGCCAAAGGGATGCCAGCGATCGGACAGCGTCAGGCCGGCGTACGGGCTGCCTCCTGAAAATGAGTTCTGATGATCATGGAGAGGCCGCCATTCTACAGGATCAATACGGCAGGACCGGGTTCGGAATGGGCTGGCGGTGATCTGCGCGTAAATGTCTTCCTCCCAGGCGTCCTCCCACGCAGAGATCATCAGAGACGTGCCAGCCTCGAGCCGTCCGTCGACTGAGAGCGGAGCGTCGTATTGAAGGGACACTCTGTCGCGCTTCACGATGCGTTTCCATTTGCCCCTCGCGTCGAACGACTTGGGGGAGGCCGAAATGCGTCCTAGTTGTGCGAGGATCTCGTCGCTCACCGGCCCATCTCACTCCCCTTCAACCAGCCGAACCGAGCAGCCACAGCGCGCCCACTACTGCCATCCCGGTCGCAATCCAGTGGGCAGCATCCCAATGCGCAGCGTCCCAGGCTGCGAGAAGGACGCCGATCGACAGCAGGGCGAGGACCCGAAGCACCCGTAAGACGATGTTCGGGCGCGCTTTCGGCTTCAGCATCCCTTTGCTCCAATCGACCGATTGATCGCTGAGGGAAGCCCCTGCATGTTCGCCGGCGAGGCAATCTCGGCCGCGGTCCAGCCGAGCTGCCAGCCGCACTTCACCGGAACAATGTGGTCGAGATCCATGCCGCCGTTGCGCCAGACGGTGACTCGATCGGCGAATGGGCGGAGGTTCTGAGCCGTGAGCCGCCGCGCCTCCGCGGCATATCCGCCGTAGTCGGCGTACTGCCGAATTTGGTTCCAGGAGATGATCTGGCGGGCAGAGAGCGCGCCGATAACGCCGCCCAGCATGGCGCCCGTGAACTCACCGGCTCGATAAGCTTCGGGATTGAGCGGCTGCTCGAAAAACGCGTAACCCGCCCTGAGCAGCCTGCCGCCTCCGTACTGGCCGCCGATTGCGCAGACCGTGCCAGCGGCGCCCATGACAATCGGACCGCCTGGAGAGACCAATACGATGCATGTAGCGGTGGCGGTGCCGACGGTCGTGGTGATAACGGCCGTTGTCACGCCGAAGTCCGTCCACCAACGACCATCCTTAGGAACCTGAGCCCATGCCAGCATCACGACGTTCTGGGCAGCGACGGCGCTCTTTCCAGCCTGGTCCTCGATCCAGCCAACGTCCCACTCGGAAAGCAGCGTCCAGAGCTGCAGGATCGAGATCTGCGCATGGTCTGCGAGGAGCTTCAGCCGACGCAGTTCCTCGACAGTGAGCGTTGCCAGTTCGGCTCGAGCGCGCTCGAAGGCTTCAGTCGGAAGGCGAGCGAGAAGGTCCTCGGACCGCTTTCTCATCCAGTCAGCAGCTTCCCCGCGTCGGTCCCAGTATCCGTGTGCCCAGTTCTCGACGTTGATGCCGAGCTTGGTCTGATACTCTCGCAGGCTTTCAAGTGAGCCTGCGGAGCAGGGTGAAACAACCAAATATAACAATGTAGTAAGTCTGCCTATTTCCCCAAATTTAGGGGTCATGGCATTGGCTCCCACCAGTGGTTTTGAATAGTAAAGCTTAAATGAAGCGGCCTGTCGAATCTTCGTGTTCAGAATATTGTCCACAAAGTCAGGTCTGGTGCATTCCACGCTCCGTGTTACGACTTAAGCGACCGACGCGCGTTCTTGACGACCTTGCTGCCACTGCCAAGCCTGCGCCAGTCCTGTGCGCGAACTACCGCGCTGACCTTCCCAGCCCAATCAAGCCTAACCCCACGAATGGGGGCTGCGTTGTAGCTCTCCAGGTCGAACGTGTTCGGTGAGGAGCCCTTGATCACTCGTTTCAGGTACCGGCGGCCGTCAACTGTGCGGACAGCCGCTTCCCAGCCGATCACGTCAGCGATGCTATCGGAGAAGCGCCAGCAGACGACAACATCGCCCGCGTCGTAGCGCGGCCACATGGAATCGCCCTGGACCTCAAAGGCGATCGCGTCGTCGGCGACAGGGAAGGGGACCTCGATCTCAAAAAGGCCTTCGGAGGGCACCTGCTCGAAGTCCGGTTGGATTTCCGCGCCAGCACCGATGTAGCCCATAACCCGCACGACGTTGCCAAGGCCGAGTTGCGGGATCGGTTCCTCGAGGTAATCGGCGATGGTTCGAATCTCGTTCGCCTTCAGCTGCCGCTCGCCTTTCAGCAAGGCTGTGATGGCGCTGGGCGCGCGGCCGAGAGCATGAGCAAGCCCAGACTGGGTTTTGCCCTTCTTCAGCAGTCCGCGCTTGATCCACTCGATGTCGACGACGTCCATGTCCCCATATTTCTGTAAATCAGAAAACAGGTCCATTTCGATTATCCGAAAAATTGATTGACAGACTTTCTGAAAATCCGAATATCTGGCGCATGGAGCCCGCACGTTCGATCATCGCGAAACTTGGAGGCGAAGCCGTGGTCAAGATGATCACGGGCACTGCCTACACGGCGCCATATCGCTGGCAGCATCCCCGCTCCCGCGGCGGCACCGACGGAATGATTCCGCAGAAATATCATCGCCTGCTCCTCGAGTACGCGAACGCGCACGGGATTGACCTCGGGCCTGATCCGTTCCTGCCACGCGAGCCGGCCACGACCGGGAGAGCCGCGTGATGATCCTCCGCGCGCTTGGCCGCTACCTCGCGGGCCTGTTCGAACGTGAGCTTCGTGTCAGCGCACGGGCCGAGAAGGCTCGTCGTGAACTGGAGGAGGAGCGCTTCCGCGAGCGACTTCGGCAGCGGCCCGCTGCAGCTGGAACGCCAAGATTTCCGATTGGGCGGAGGTGAGCATGTATCGCGCCGCATCCACCCGCATCATCACGCCGGACGACATGGCGAGTGCTCGGCAGTGGTCGACCTTCCGGGGCGAGGGCTCCGGGAACCTGGCCATGGCAGTACTCCGTCACATGAATGCCGCGCCACAATCGTTAACGCGCGGGGGTGACAGGCCCTGTCACCACACGAGTTCCCGGCACCTGCCGGGTGGCGCCGCCCGCGCGCTCCGCGGGCCTTCTCTGTGGTCCCCCAAGACCAACTTCGCCGGCCAGGGCTTCGGTGGACCTGGCCGGTCCCTTCTCGATCCTGAGATTGTCGTCGCCGTTCGCGCCGGCCAGGGCTGTGACGCCATCACAGACCGCGCCGCTCGTGCCCACGTCGCCGCCCTTCGGCCGCTCACGCATGCGTTGCCGCGCAAGAGTGAGAACGTGTCCGAGAGCGGTTCGAAGCGTCATCCAAGGCATCTGTAGCAACTCCCGTCGACATGGCGAAACAACCATGTCGAAGAGGTCCGTAGTGTCCGAATTCAGGGATAGAACATCCATGGCCGCCGATGCGTTTGCCCGTGAATGGGTCGGGCGACTGGAAGGCATAGAGGCGCGGAAGTCTGGGCGCGGCATGCCAGCCGCCCGAGAAGCGCTCGCAAGGCGGCTCGGCGTTCCGGCTGGAACGCTGGAGAACATCAGACGCGGCAGGTCGAAGGGCATTCGGGCATGGCTGGACGAGCGCATCCGCGCCGCGGTCATCCGCGAGCTCACGACCGAGATTCTGAGGCTGGAACATGAGGTTCAGGTGGCTCGCCAATGCGGCGCTCACCCTGGTTCGACTGAAATTCTTGAGGCTGAGGCTGCGCTGGAGAAGGCGCGGGCTTCGCTGAGGACGTGACCATGCCTCGCATCCGTCGCCGCTCCGTTTCAGAGCATGAGCTGCAGGCCGGGATCGTCCAGGCGATCCGACTGAAGTTCCGACAGGTCCTCGTCTACGCCGTCCCGAACGGTGGCAGTCGGGGGCTCGTGGAAGGCGGCCGGCTTAAGGCTGAGGGTGTGACCCCAGGGATCCCCGATCTAGCGCTCGTTCTTCCGGATGGCCGTGCAGCCTTCCTCGAGGTGAAGACCCCGGAGGGCCAGCTGCGGCCCGAACAACGGCGCTTCGGCGAGTGGGCTCATCTCCGCGGCATTCCCTGGGCTGTCGTGCGCAACCTTGATCAGGCGCTCGACGCGCTCACCTCATGGCTTTCCGACGATCCGTCACGGGTCGATGGGCCGACTGGCGGGGGCTCCACGGCCCCCGCCACTTTCCTCGAACAAGCGGGGGCCACGCGGGCGCCGGTATAGCTGGCGCGGTTGGTCACCGCTCTCCGCCCGCGGGCTCCCCGCGCCGCAACCCGGAGAGAACGACCAGGAGAAACGACCAATGGCCATCTCACTGGCGGATCTGAAGCGTGTTCGATCGACGCTGCCGCCCCGGATCCTGATCTACGGCGTCGCGGGCATCGGAAAGACGTCACTCGCCGCGGACTTCCCGAACTGCGTGTTCTTGCAGACGGAAGAGGGCGCACCGTCCAACATCGAGATCGATACGTTCGGACACCTCTCGTCATACCAGGCCGTCATCGAGGCGCTCGGGACGCTGTACGGAGAGGACCACGACTTCTCGACGCTGGTGCTGGACAGCCTCGACGCGCTCGAGCCCCTGATCTGGGCCGAGACATGCGCCCGAAACAGCTGGCGCAACATCGAGGAGCCCGGCTACGGCAAGGGCTACCTGGCCGCTGACGCCATCTGGCGCGAGTTCATCGACGGCTGCAACGCGCTGCGGCGCGAGCGCAGCATGACGGTGATCTGGCTGGCCCATTCGGCCGTCGAGCGCTTCGACCAGCCGGGATCCCAGCCCTACAACCGTTATGACCTCCGGCTCCAGAAGCGCGGCTCGGCAATCGTCACGGACGAGGCGGACGCCGTGCTCTTCATGAACACGAAGGTGTCCGTGAAGGAGACCGACGCCGGCTTCAACAAGAAGAACGTCCACGCGGAGGGCGGCGGCTCGCGCTGGCTCTTTGCTGACGGCCGACCCGCATTCATCGCCAAGAACCGCTTCGGGATGCCCGACAGCCTGCTGATCCAGCCGGGCAAGGGCTACGAGGCCATCGCCAAGTACCTGCCGGCCCATGCGGTCCAGCAGGACCAGGCTGCCTGATCAGGAGAGAACCATGGCCGACTTCAACGACTGGCTCGACGACTTCGACGACAGCGGCATCGCGCCCTCGACGGGATTCGACAGCACGCCGATCCCAAATGGCGAGTACCTGCTGCAGATCGAGAAGCAGGAGGTACTGCCGACCAAGGACAACACGGGCGTGCGCCTCAACATGCAGCTCGGCGTGGTGGAGGGAGACTTCGAGAACCGCAAGGTCTTCGTGAGCTTCAACATCCGCAACAAGTCCGCTCAGGCTCAGGCCATCGCGATCGCGGAGTTCAAGGCGCTCTGCCTCGCCTGCGGGATCGAGTACGAGCACGCAAAGCGCGACACGGACATGCTCGATCGCATCCCGTTCCGGGCCATGGTCGGCCTCGACAAGCCTCAGCCCGGATACGCCCCGAAGAACCGCATCACCCGCTACATCCCGAAGGACGCCACGGTCGCTGCAGCTGCTGCGAAGTCCCCGGCGCCGGCCCAGGCCGCCCCGGCGAGCAAGCCGCTCGCGAAGGCTGCCGGGAACATGCCCTGGAAGAAGACCGCCTGATCTGAGCCGGCGGCCGCCGCGCGCGGCCGCCACAAACCGCTGCCCTATTTCGACGAGCGCCAGGGGGCGCGCGAACGATGAATCATGTCCAGACAGGAGCTCACCATGCCGGCGCTTCCTGAACCGATCGCCCATACGGCCGGCGCGATCTATGCCGCCTACGAAGCCCGCGAGGATCGGACTGAACGGCCATACCTCGGCGCCTCGATCACCGGCGACGAGTGCGACCTGAAGCTGTGGCTCGGGTTTCGCTGGGCGTTCGTGCCCGAGCAGTTCGACGGCCGCAAGCTGCGGCTGTTCCAGACCGGCCACATCGAAGAAGCGCGTCTCATCGAGGACCTGCGCGCCGCGGGCATCGAGGTCTTCGACCACGACCCGGACACCGGGCGCCAGTGGGCCGTCGAGACCTTCGACGGCCACTTCCGCGGCCACCTGGACGGCATCGTCACTGGGCTGCCCGAGGCGCCGATCGCGCGACACGTGCTCGAGTGCAAGTCGCACAACGAAAAGTCCTACAAGGACCTGGTCTCGAAGGGAGTGGAGAAGGCCAAGCCGGTCCACTTCTCGCAGATGCAGGTCTACATGCACCTGACGGGCGTGCAGCGCGCCCTCTACCTCGCGGTGAACAAGAACACCGACGAGGTCTACAGCGAGCGAGTGGCCTACGACCCCGTGAAGGCCAGCCAGCTCATGGCGAAGGCGGAGCGGATTATCCATGCCGATCGGCCGCCAGGCGGCCTGCCGAAGGACAACTATCAGTGCGGCTTCTGCCCCGCACGCGGCGTGTGCCGCGACGGGCTCTTCGCACGCCGCAACTGTCGCACCTGCCTAAACGTCTCGGCGATCGCCGGCGGGTGGCGCTGCGAGCTGCAGGACTGGTTGCTCACCGAGCAGGACCAGCGCGCCGGCTGCCCGTCGCACCGCTTCATTCCGAACCTAGTGCCGGGCGAGCAGGTCGACGTGGACGGCGACAGGGTCGTCTACCGCCTGAAGGGCGGTGCGACTTGGATCGACGATGGGGGGCAGGGATGAGGCCGATCAGCACCGAGGGCTTCAAGGCTCCCGACACTGTCGAACCGGGCCCCGCGCCGATGCTGCAGTGGGTCAAGGTCGAGGACCTGGTCGTTGATCCAGCCTATCAGCGCCTCATCCGCGACAGCGGCCGGAAGAACGTCCAGCGCATCGCCGCGCAGTTTCGGTGGTCATGCTTCGCGCCGGTCGTCGTCGCGCCGATCGAAGGTGGAAAGTACGCCATCATCGATGGGCAGCACCGCACAACCGCTGCACTTCTGGCTGGCGTGGCGAGCGTGCCATGCCTTGTGATCATCGCCGACCGCGCCGAGCAGGCGCTGGCGTTCAAGGCGATCAATGGCAGCGTGACGAAAGTGTCGCGTATGGCGATGCATGCGGCCGCGGTTGTCGCCGGTGAGCCCGCCGCCGCTCTTCTGCAGCACGCCTGTGCGATCGCGGAGGTCGAATTGCTCCGCTATCCGATCGAGAAGGCGCAGCAGCAGCCCGGCCAGACCATGTCGATCCAGGCCTGCGCGGTCTCACTCGCCCAGTACGGCCGGGACACGCTCATCACCGCGCTCCAGTGCGTCACCCAGACCGGCAACAACGTCCCGGGAATCCTGTCCGGGCCCGTGATCAGGGCTCTGTGCGCCGTCATGGATGCGCACAAGGACTGGCGCGACGCCGGCGAGGCGCTGTTCCAGGTTTTCGAGGAGATCGACATCAGCAGCCTCGACGACCAGGCAGGCCCGATCGCCGCTGGGCGGAAAGGCTCGACGCGCACGACGATCCTGATCGAGCTGCTTGAGAAGGAGCTCTCCCAACTCATGGACCGGAGGGCGGCATGAGCGAAGAGCGCAAGCCGTTCCTTGTCGCCTGCAAGCCGTGCGGGCACGTCTGGCCTGTCGCGTGGCTACCGATGGAGATGGCTGCGTGCGGTCGACTGCTGAGGCGCGCCGGCTGTCCGATGTGCGCTGCTTCCGGGCGCTCGATCTTCGTCGCAACGGCAGAGCAAGCGGATGCCTGGTCGGCGAAAGGGGCAAGGACATGAAAGCTCTAATTCGCCGCCATCTGGAACGCCGCTCTGACTTCCGCCGCGAGTGGTACCAGGACGTTCCGCTCGAGGACCTGCGCCGCCGCTACCCGGCGATCGCGATCCGCCGGACGCGTCCGGTGGACCGGAAGCCGCGCCATGCATGAGCTCAGGCCCTATCAGCGCGCGGCGATCGACGCCGTTTTCGAGTACTGGGCGACCGAGGGCGGCAGCCCGCTTATTGACCTCGCGACCGGCGTCGGCAAAAGCGTGGTGATCGCTACACTGCTGCGCGAGCTCTACGAGCGCTACCCGCACATGCGGGTGCTTGTCCTCGTGCACGTCCGCGAGCTCGTCCAGCAGGACTACCAGGCGTTGGTCAGGGCATGGCCATCGGCACCGGCCGGGATCAACTCGGCGGGCCTCGGCCGTCGCGACCTGCGCCACCCCATCCTCTTTGCCTCGATCCAGTCTGTGCATCGCTACGCCCACGCGATGGGCCGCCGCGACCTCGTGCTGATCGACGAGGCGCACCTGGTGCCCAAGGCCGGCGACGGCATGTACCAGGCCCTCTTCAAGGACATGCGGTCGATCAACCCGGACCTGCGGGTGTTTGGCTGCACGGCCACGCCTTATCGGCTCGACTCGGGGCGTCTCGATCGCGGCAAGGACCGGTTCTTCGACAAGACTGTCTACAGCTACGGGATCGGCGAGGGTGTTCGGGATGGCTTCCTCTCGCCTCTGATTTCGAAGGGCATGGCCACCGAGATCGATGTGTCGGCAGTGACCAGGCGCGGAGGCGAGTTCGTGCCCGGCGCGCTGGAGCAAGCCGCCGATCGCGATGAGGTCACGCGCGCGGCCGTCGACGAGCTCGTCCAGTACGGCGCCGACCGGCGTTCCTGGCTCGTCTTCTGCTCGGGCCTTGAGCACGCTGAGCACGTAGCCCAGGAGATCCGCTCGCGCGGAATCTCGGTTGCTATCGTGACGGGCAAGACGCCGAAGGCAGAGCGCGCTGCGACGCTGGAGGCCTTCAAGGCCGGCCGGATCCGCTGCATCACCAACGTCTCCGTCCTCACCACCGGCTTCGACGCCCCGGCCGTCGACCTGGTTGCGCTGCTGCGGCCGACGCTCTCGACCGGGCTCTACGTCCAGATGCTCGGCCGCGGCACACGCCTCGCGCCGGGCAAGAAGAACTGCCTGGTGCTCGACTTCTCGGGGAACGTCCGCCGGCACGGGCCGGTCGACCATGTGCGCGTGCAGTCCAGCGGCGGCGGGCGAGGGGAGGGCGAGGCCAGCACGGGCATCGAGTCCGTCCGGGCCAAGCCGTGCCTGCACTGCATGACCTATAGCCCAATCCAGGCGCGCGAGTGCGCCGAGTGCGGCACGCCATTCGTGGATACGCCGAAGCATCAGGCGCGCGCCGACACCGCGCCGGTCCTGTCCGGCAAGGTCAATGACGGCTGGGAGGATGTCTCGGACGTCTCCGTCTACCGCCATGTGAAGCGCAGTGGCGAGGGACTGCCGACCATGCGGGTCGAGTACGGCTGCGGCGTCGGCACCTACCGCGAGTGGTTGGCCTTCGAGCATGAGGGACACGGCGCGCGAAAGGCGGCGTCCTGGTGGCTCGGCCGAGGTGGCAAGCTGCCAATTCCAGCCAGCGTCGACGAGGCAATCCGCCGCTTCAACGCCAGGGAGCTGCGCGAGATCATCGCCGTCCGTGTGGAGAACGACGGCGAGTTCGACCGGGTCACGGCCTGGCGCTGCGTGGAGCGCGCGACCGACCTCTTCGGAGAGGTCGCATGACGATCGACCTCCCGCTCTTCCGCTACGGCATGATCATGTGTGACCCGCCCTGGGCCTTCGAGGCCTGGTCCGAAAAGGGCAAGCTCCAGAAGGCTCCGGAAGTCCACTACGGCACGATGCCGATCGACGAGATCGCGGCACTGCCGGTGGGTCACCTTGCCGGCAGGGACTGCGTCCTGTGGCTCTGGGCCACGCACCCGATGATCGATCAGCAGATTGAGGTCCTGCGCGCGTGGGGCTTTCGCTTCGCAACCTCCGGCGTCTGGGTGAAGCGCACCAGGTCGGGCAAGCTCGCCTTCGGCACCGGCTACCGCCTTCGCTGCGCGTCCGAGCCATTCCTCATCGGCGTCGTCGGGAATCCGACCACGGCACGCGACGTGCGCACCGTCATCGAGGGCCCAATCCGGCAACACTCCCGCAAGCCGGACGAAGCCTACAGGGAAGCCGAGCGGATGGTCGGCGCGGTGTACCGCGCGGACCTGTTCAGCCGGCAGTCGAGGCCGGGATGGGATGGGTGGGGGAACGAGGCCACAAAGTTCGACGGAGCAACAGCGTGAAGGACGCCGACTCCAACGCCGTCATAAACGGCAGCATCCAGCTCATCGGCATGGTCTGCATCGTCGCTGGTGCCTGGTCCCAGTGGGGAACCGCAGCTGGGCTGCTCGCTCTCGGTTTCTTCGCAATCCTGATCGGATCCATCGGTGGCAAGCGGACGAAGCCATGACCGGCATTCTCAACCCTATCAAGGCCGACCGCGAGGCGCGGCTTTCGAAGCACGTGTACAGCACCTTCCAGCAGTTCTTGAAGGACAACCCCCTGACCCCGCGGCAGGACTTGGTATCGACCTACGTGCAGATGCTCTTCATGCACGCGATCCAATGCGCGATCGTCGAAGGCGGGGGCATGTCGGCAGACGAAACCGCGGCCGTGGCGCGAGCGGCCCACGCGCATTCGATGGCGGGGCTCAACCGGGCCCGACGGACGCAGTGATGCAATGAGCGCCCAGCTTCTCCGAGACCTATCCTACTCGACTTGCTTCATCTGCGGCGACCCTGGGGCTGGCCTCGGCTTCTCGCCCTCCGACGAGTTCAAAGTCCGGCCGAAATGGCTGTGCGATGACCCGCTCTGCCTCGGCTCGGCCAGAAAGGCCTACGACATGTCCTCTTCACATCGGACCGCCCAGGCTCTGGAAGCGCGGGACAAGGGTGGGGAGGCCGCCGGCGCCTACCTCGAGGAGATCGGCAAGACGGACATCGGAGAGCTCACGCTGGAGGAGTGGCGGGAGTTCCTGGATCGGTTCGTTCGCGCCCGGGCAGATCATCTGCGCAGGCTGGCAGCCAGCTTCGCGCCGCCATTCTGACCGCATCACCCTTGGGGCCAGGGATGATGCTTGCCGAAGAGATCCCGACTTTGCCCGCCGCCCTGGCGGACCTGGCGCCCCTGCGGCGCTGGGTGGCGTGGCGCTGGGAGACGCGCAACGGGAAAACCACCAAGGTCCCCAAGACCCGTGGCAACCGTGGCGCGTCGACCCGGCTCGAGTCGGACTGGCTGACCTACGAGCAGGCGGCTCTCATCGGCGGTAGTGGTGTGGGATTCGTGCTGTCCGGCGTGAACTCGCGCGACCTGGTGGCGATCGACCTCGACAAGGTGCGCACCAAGGAGACTGGCGAGCTGCTGCCTTGGGCGGCCGAACTCGTGGAGACGTGCGCCAGCTACACCGAGGTGACGCCGTCCGAGAGCGGCCTGCGCATCATTGGGACTGGTCTCGAAGTGCCGGACGGCATCGAGCGGCGCGTCCAGCATCCTCAAGGAGGTTCGTTCGAGCTCTATGCCTGTCCCACGGCCAGGTACGTCACGGTGACGGGCTGGCAGTTGCGGGGAACGGCCGATCACCGTGCCGACATCTCCAAGCCATTCCTGGAGCTCCTGAGCCTCGCGCCGAACGTCCAGTCGGTGCCGACCTACATCGCGCCGGTCTTCTCGCGCGGTGAGGACATCGATCCTGACACGGTCAGCTACGCCGTCATGGAGCACGTCACCCACGTGCACGAGGGCGCAGACCGCTCGGGTAACTTCTACGCGGTCGTTTGCGAGCTCAAGGACGCCGGTCATCCGCCTCAGGCCATCACGCGATTCCTGGAGCGCTACCCAAACGGCTGCGCCGCCAAGTATCGCGGCCGCCTCGAGCAGGAGGTCAGGCGCGCTTGGATGAAGGCGCCTGATCCGACACCCATACAGGTGGTATTCGCGCCGTCGACTGCTGTGCCCGCCCATGATCCGGAAACCGGCGAGGTCCTGGACGAGACTCCTGCGCCCACAGCGGCCGCCGAATCGGTGATCCCCGTCTCCGACGAGCTCCCCGACGAGCTCACCCGCGTGCCGGGCCTTCTAGGAGAGGTTGTGGACTGGATCGAGGCGAGCGCCAGGCGGCCGAACCGCACTCTCGCTCTCGGCGCGGCAATCACAACTGTCGGAACGCTCATGGGACGCCGGACCGCCGGCCCGACGCTGTCAGGCACGCACCTCTACATCGTCGCCCTGGCGCCCTCGGGCGCCGGCAAGGACCATCCCCTGCGCATGGTGATGGAGCTCATCAAGGCGGCCAACGCCGGCCACCTGCTGGGCCCGGACGAGTTCATCTCCATGCCGGCCGTGATCCAGTTCCTGAAGCGCTCTCCGCTCTCCGTGTGCCCCATGGACGAGATCGGGGCCTTCCTGAAGCGTCTGAGCCATCATCGTGCGAGCCCGTACGAGAAGAGCGTCACCAAGATGCTCCGCACGGCCTGGGGCGCGTCCTTCAAGACCATCACGACCCCGGAGTGGGGGTCGAAGCAGATGGAGGAGATCTGGTTTCCCGCACTCTCAATCTTCGGCGTCTCGACCCCGGCGGAGTTCTTCGAGGCGCTCGAGGGCGGTGACGTCGTGAACGGCTTCCTCAACCGCTTCCTGCTGCTAACGAGCTCGAAGCGGACGCGGGACGTGACGCCGAAGGCCGACCCGCTGAATGTGCCTCCGGCGCTGGCCAAGGCCCTCACTGATCTGTTCATCACCACCAACCGCATCACGGCCAGCGACCTGAAAAAGCCGATCGGCACCCATGCCGATCCGCGGAGCGTGACCTGGTCGCGGGACGGCAAGGCCGAGCCTCTCTTCGAATTGCTCAAGGCCGACGTAGAGCGGATTTGTGCGGATGACGAGATCGAGCCTTTCTTTGCCAGGACGGTCGAGATGGCGCTCCGGCTGGCAACGATCCGTGCCGTCGGCCGAAACCTGAGCAAGCGGGCCGTCGATCAGGGCGACATGGAGTGGGGCAGAGACCTCGCGCTTTGGTCCGCCCGGCGCATGGCGAAGGCCGCGCGTGGCTACATCGCCGAGAACCAGACCCAGAGCTTCTCCAACCGCGTTCTGCGGGCCGTGGAGCGTAAGGGCGGCCGCATTAGCCACCGCGACCTGCAGCGATCACTGAAAGGCGCCATCAAGCCACGGGAGCTCGCGGACATTCTCAAGAACCTGCTCGAGGCGGAGATGCTGCGGGAGGAGCGGACCGTGCCGGCGGGCGGCGGGACGCCGAGCAGGTGGTACGTGGCGGCGGCGATGGAAACACACTAGCACGGAGTGCAAAAGGCTTCATTGCACACTGATGCCCCAGAGCTCAAAGCAAAAAAAGCTCTACTTTAGTGCTGACTCTTTTTACGCTGCGGTCCATTCATGTTCCTTGCTCGAGCATAACAAGAGCCGACAACATACCCTCCAGGACCAAAGATCTGCTTACTACCTTCGGTGTGCCATTGGCAATGAATCGTTGTGGCATCCTGGGCCAAGCATTGAACATCAAATACTTCTTGACCACCATACTCTCGGTAGCACGGAGATCTCAAGATCCACCCAGAGTTTTTTGGCACGTGAAAATAAAAATCATCACTAATTGAATCCCATGTCCCAGCATTTATTTGAATTCGCTCTGTAGAACAAACATCAGTTCCCAATGCAATATTGAATCCACATTTCAGAACTAAGCTAAGTTTCGGACTCAAGCGTGTAGGGTTTGCTTGTAGGTCTGCTTAATAAGCAGGAATAGATAAAAATGCGAATAATCCGACGATCCAAGCGATCTTCATGACGTGCTCCTGCAAAAGGCGTCACTTATACTTTCTCGAAGTATCTTTCTTATGCAATGAAAATTTTGGCTCGTGGCTGCTGGGAAACCTGGCACCGAGCGGCGACTCTCCACCGCCAACCGCCTCCGCCAACCGTCGGTCGGCTACCGCCAACCGTTCGTCGCTTGGCTGCCGCCAACCGACGGTTGGCACCTCCTTCATTTTTCAACATTAATCTATATATTTCAATCACATATACAACGGTTGGCGGTTGGCGGTGTTCGGCTGAGGGTTTGGTGTTTTCGGGTATTTTTCGGAATGTTTTTTGGGGGGGTCTAAGGGTTATTGGGGCAAATCCGCCAACCGTGGCCACCTCGAGCAAGGTCTTGACGCCCATCTCGCAAATCAGCGAGACCTGATGTCGGCCCATCGATCCGTGCGGACCGTCTCCCGAAGAGGAGCGGCGCACTGTGATCCAAATCGCAAAGTCCAAGATCGAGAAAGCTCAGCTTGCGTCCGCAGTCCGCGGTCGTGGCAGGCCCAAGAAGGAACCAGCTCATACGCCAGTCAGCCTCATCCGCGAGCTGATCGCCGCCGAACGCATGGATGGCCGTTGGGGCTCGTGGTTCGGCATCGCCGCCATCGAAGAGCGCATTACGGCGGAGCAGTACCAAGCGGGCGTGAAGTTCGCGAACAAGGCCGAGGCGCGCGAGAGGGCGCTTGCCTCGCCAGGCTGCTCGCCCAGGGCGCAGGATATCTCGGCGGCTGGTGGACGTGCGCTCACCCATGAGGATGAGCGCACAATCAAGCGCCATCGCCGATCGCTGGAGGAGTGGGCCGACATCGAGACCACGCTCACCCCGCTCCAGATGAGGGCGCTGGACATCATTGTCGTCCAGCAGAGACAGGCCGAAGGCTACGTCCAGCAGATGACGCTGCGCGCCGGGCTGGATCGTCTCATCACGCTGTGGAAGGCGCCGAAGCGCAAGCGTTGACAAATCACCCCGATGCCAGCATTTTCGGGTCGAAATTCTCAATGTGCCGCTCTGTTTCCACGGGGCGGCATTTTTTGTGCCCGCACTCGCGAGGCCACCCCAATGCCCATCCTAGCTCTGTTGCTCACAAGCCTCGTTGTCGTGGGCTGGTGGTGGTCCTGCATGTTCGTGGTGGCCTGATGGTTGACGATGCCCGCTTCGAGCGCTTGCTCGCCACGGTCGAACACCTGTCACGCTCCAACCAGGATCTCACCAAGCGCGTCCAGCAGCTCGAGGGTGAGCGCACCATGCGCTTGACTGAGCGGAAGTACCGCGCTCTGGAGAGTGACAAGGAGCCGCCGGGCGCAGCCTTTGGCGTGCGCTCGCAGGACGTGGGCGAAGAGCACAAGGCCATCGCAGACGCCATGCTCGTACCTTCCCGCTGATTTCGGGGGTCCCTGGCACGTTTGCAATAATGCGGGTAAATCGGAGGCTCGATCCTTGTCTAGGTGCAAACCTGCAAAATGAGTTCGCGACAGGGCATCAGCATCCGGGAGTTTGCACGGCGCGACGGCTGTTCCGACATGCTGGTTCGCAAGGCGCTCAAATCGGGCGAACTCGTTGCGCTGCCTGATGGATCGCTTGACCCGGCTCTTGTCGGAACCGGGTGGCGGCTGTCGAACCGGCGCAGTGCCGCGAACGGCAGTTCGCAGGGCGCGAATGCGTCAACGGATGGGCCGGTGCCAGGTGAAACGCCCGAGCGAGCTGCCGAGCGGATCGTCGTCGAGGAAGGTCATGCGCCGCATAGCCTCGCCGAGGCGGAGCGTATCAAGGAGAACTACCTCGCTAAGCTGAGGCAGCTGGAGTTCGACCTGAAATCCGGCGAGGTCGTGAAGGTGGCAGACGTCCAGCGGGTCCTGGCCGCTCAGTGCGCCACCATCCGCAACCGTCTGCTGTCGATCCCGGCAGAGGTCGCCCCGCGGGCGGCGATGATGGCGGATGCCGCGCAGGTCCAGGCCTTCCTGCAAGAGGCTGTGTCGGAATCCCTCGAGGCTCTTGTCATTGACCTTGCAGCATCCGCAGACGAGCTCAGGCAACGGCTACAGTAGGGGCGCGCTGCGCTGCATCGACGCCGTCACGACGACGGTCGTCGAGGCGCTGAAACCGCCGCCCATCCTGACACTCTCGCAGTGGGCCGAGCGCTACGCCTACCTGTCGCCGGAGACCTCTGCCAAGGGCGGGAAATACCGGGCCTTCGGCTACCAAGTCGGCATGATGGACGCCATCACCGATCCGGCGGTGCGCCAGGTCACGGTGATGAAAAGCGCGCGGGTCGGATATACGAAGATCCTCGACCACGTCGCGGGCTACTTCATTCACCAGGATCCGTCACCGGTCCTCATCGTGCAGCCCCGCGTCGAGGACGCGGAGGACTACTCGAGGACGGAGATCGCGCCGATGCTGCGCGACACGCCCGTCCTGGCGGAGATCGCGGGTGACCTAAAGGCCAAGGACTCGCAACAGCGGATCCTGAAGCGGGTCTTCCGGAACGGATCCTCGATCTCGTTCGTCGGCGCCAATTCGCCGGGTGGCTTCCGCCGCATCACGGCCCGGGTCGTGGCGTTTGACGAGGTCGATGGCTATCCGCCCGACGGCGCCGGCGAGGAAGGTGACCAGATTGCACTCGGCACCAAGCGAACCGAGACGTTCTGGAACCGCAAGATCATCCTCGGGAGCACACCGACGGTGAAGGGCGTGAGCCGGATCGAGAAGGCCTTCGCCCGGTCAGACCAGCGGCGGTACTTCGTGCCGTGCCCCCAGTGCGGACACCGGCAGACGATCAAGTGGTCGAGCCTCCAGTGGGATCAGGACGAGGAGACGGGCGAGCATCTGCCTGAGACCGTGCACATGGTGTGTGAGGCCTCGGGCTGCATCATCGAGGAACATCACAAGCCCTGGATGGTCGACAACGGGGAGTGGATCCCGACGGCGGTCGCACAGGACGCCAGCCACGCCGGCTTCCACATCTGGGCGGGCTATTCGCTGTTCCCGAACGCTTCGTGGCCCAACCTCGTGGCCGAGTGGCTGCGCGTCTACAAGGACCCGCACCTCCTGCGGACCTTCAACAACCTGGTGCTCGGCGAGACGTGGGAAGACGCAGGAGAGCGCGTCTCCGAACACGACCTGCTCGAGCGACTGGAAGACTGGGGCCCGCACGCGCCGCCCGGTGTGATGAAGGTGGTGCTGGGGATCGACACCCAGCCCGATCGCCTCGAGATCGAACGCCTGGGCGTCGGCGTCGGGGAGGAGACCTGGTCGCTCGATTTCAAAACGATCTACGGCGACCCTCAGGGCAAGAAACTCTGGGAGGACCTCGACGCCTACCGAGCGATCCCGACGATCACCGCCGATGGCCGGAAGCTGAGTGTCGCGGCTGTCTGCATCGACTCAGGAGGAGCGAATACCCAGGCGGTCTATGCCTACTGCCGGGAGCGCGGTCGTGATCGAGTCTGGGCCATCAAGGGCGTGCCCGGGCCGTCCAAGCCGATCTGGCCCAAGAAGGCGAGCCGGTCGAACCGGGGCAAGATCAACCTC
The DNA here is from genome assembly GCA_046349155.1 of Alsobacter sp. GTDB lineage: Bacteria > Pseudomonadota > Alphaproteobacteria > Rhizobiales > Beijerinckiaceae > Alsobacter. The sequence goes on from JAXMCW010000001.1 coordinate 1,168,102, forward strand.
TTTGCCGTCGGCGTCGACAGCGCGAAGGAGAGCATCTACGCCCGGCTGAGGATCCAGGAGCCCGGGCCGGGCTACTGCCATTTCCCCGCCGGCCGGGACGTCGACTACTTCAAGCAGCTAACCGCCGAGACGGTGATGACCCGCTTCAAGAAGGGCTTCGCCGTCCGCGAGTGGGTGAAGAAGTCGAACCAGAGGAACGAGGGACTCGACTGCAGGGTCTACGCCTATGCGGCCTTTCTGTCCCTCGGAGTGAACTGGGGACGAGAGATGCGGGCGGCCGAGTTTGCTCCCCGGGTGAAGGTCGAGGCCGTGCCTCTGGCAGAGGCCGTGACGAACGCGGAGCCCGTGCCAGTCGCGCAAGCAAGCCCGCCGGCACCGGCCGCACCTGTACCTACCGCGACAGCGACAGTGACCACTGCGCAGCCGACACAGGCGCCACGACGACTTTTCCCGCGGCACTCGCTGCCTGGGTTCAAACCGAAATAGCGCGAGACCTCCGATGGCCATGTTCGACGACTTCACGCTCGAGGAGCTTCGAGCGTTCCGGACGAGTCTGGCCCGGGCCATGCTCAATGGCATGCTCACCGTCCGGCACGGCGACCGGATCGTGACCTACAAGAGCCAGGCAGAGCAGGAGAGGGCGCTCGCTCTGCTAAACCAGGAAATCGACACGAGGAGCAGCAGCAAGAGCGTCGGGTCGGTGATCGTCGTGGCTCGGCCGGGACTTGGCTACTAGTGGCCGGCTTCCTCGCCCGCCTCGCGTCGGTGTTCAAGGCCCACACGCCTTACACGACGACCGGCTTCGGGCCGCGCTCAGTCGCATTGCGGGCGCCGGCCTACGGACCCAACACGGCGCTGGACTATTCGCTCACTGGCCTGCGCAACCTGTCGCGCGACCAGGTGCGCAAGAATGCGCTGGCCGGTTCCGCGGTCGAGCGCGTCGTCAGCAACGTCGTGGGAACCGGCATCAAGCCCAAGATCGCCGACGAGACGATGGCGAAGCTTTGGCGCGCCTGGACGGACCAGAGCGCGGCGGATGGCCAGCTCGACTTCTACGGCCAGCAGCAGCAGATCATGCGCGCGGTCGTGGAATCCGGCGAATGCTTCGTCCGTCTCCGAAACCGGCTTCCGGTCGATGGCCTCGCGGTCCCGTTGCAGATCGAGGTGCTGGAGCCCGAGTTCATCCCGGTCCAGTGGAACCTCGCGGCTGATAGCGGCGGAGAGATCCGGCAGGGCATCGAGTTCGACCCGGTGCTGCGCTCCAAGCGGGTCGCCTACTGGGTCTATCCGCGGCATCCCAACGATGCCGGCGTCGTCCAGGTGGACATGTTCCCCGTGCGTGTGCCGGCGTCGGAGATCCTCCACATCTACTGGCCAGGGCGCCCCGGCCAGGTGCGTGGAGAACCGTGGCTCGCGCGCGTCCTGGACAAGCTCAACGACCTCGACACCTACACCAAGGCCGAGCTCACCCGGAAAGGCCTTGCCGCACTCTTCGTTGGATTCATCCGACGGGCGATGCCGCAAAACCTCGAGCTCGACGACCTCGTCCAGATGTACGGGGAGGGAGATCCCAACGACCCGATCGCAACACAGATCCAGAACGGGCAGGGCGTCGTCACTGCGAGCGCCGGCACGTTCCAGGTGCTCAAGCCAGGCGAGGACGTCGAGTTCCCCACCGTGCCCGACGTGGGCACGAGCTACGACCCCTTCATCCGCTCGCACCAGAGGGACATCGCGGCCGGGATTGGCATCCTGTTCGAGCAGCTGACGGGCGACTACTCGACCGGCAACGACCGGACCTGGCGAGCCGCGGTCACGGAATTCAGGCGGCGGTGCGAAGGCTGGCAACACCATCTGCTCGTCTACCAGCTCTGCCGGCCGGTGATGACGCGATGGCTCGACATGGCGATCGTTTCGGGCGCCGCATCGGTTGCGCGCGCGGCCGAGCTGGCGGGCGTCGAGTGGACGCCACAGGCGTGGCCCTACATCAACCCTCTGCAGGATGTGCAGGCCCGTGAGGCGGAGGTCCGCGCGGGCTTTACGTCGCGCACGGCGGTTGTCTCCGAACGCGGCGAGGACGCGGCCACCGTCGACGCCGAGCAGGCGGCGGACAACGAGCGAGCCGACGCCGCCGGGGTGTCCTACACCAGCGACGGGCGCAACCCCACCAACGGGCCCACGCAGACCGTCGAGACGGCCGCCGCGCAGGCCGCCCAGGAGGCGGCCGCGGAATCGGCGAAGGCGAAGCAGGCGGCCGGCAACGCGCAGGCCGCCCAGCTTGACCTCTTCACGGCCTTCCTGGCCCACAAGCCCAAGCCGGCCCCGGCGCCCGAGATCATCGTGCAGATTCCCGAGCGCCTCGTCGTCGACGCCGTCAAGGCGCAGCCCGCGACGCGAGCCGTGATCGAGACGAAGGACGACGATGGGCGCATCCTGACCATGCTGATCGAGCCGGTGTCGGGCAGCGGCCCGCGCTTTCGGCGCACTGTCGACTATGACCCCGCAACCGGTCGGATGACCGGCCATCAGGACGAACTCATCAATGGATGACGCGACCTTCTCGGCCGCCGCGCAGAACGCGCGGCTGGCCGCAGTCCTGGCGCTGCTCGATAGCGGGCCGGGGCCGGCCACGCTCGCCCTGTACGAAGGCGAGAAGCCCCTGCGGCCCGACGATGCGGCCAAGGGCGCCCGGCTTGCCACGATCACCCTGGGGCGGCCCTGCGCGCTGCTTCCTGCGGGCGGTGAGCTTGTCTTCCGCGGGCCGATGGAATGCCCCATGGCCGAAGCCACCGGCGATGTCGCCTGGGCGCGGCTTTCGGACGGCCTTGGTCGCGGGGTGCTCGACGTCACGGTCGGCGGGCCCGGCGACGTCGCGGCCATCCTTCTCAACGACGTGCGGATCGCCAAGGGCGGCCCCGTCAAGGTCAACGACTTCGTCCTCGTGGAGCCCTGAACCTTGCCGCATAGCGCTCCACACCGCGCCAGGATTTCAGCCGCCATGAAGGGCAAGCCGAAATCAGCCGCACATCGCGCGGCGTTGGCGAAGGCAAAGATCGGGAACAAGAACGCCTTTGGTCACAGGCTGTCCGCGGAAGCAAAAGCAATAATTTCAAAGAAAAAGCGCGGGCATCCGATGCACGCAGACCCGGAATATAGAAAAAAGCAACGTGATAACATGCTCCGCATATGGGCGGAGCGAAAGATCAACGCAAAAAGGTGATGCGCCATGGCGTCATTCTCGAAGTATAACCAGTTCGTCGAAGACCTCGCGAAGAAGGTCCACAACCTGAATTCCGACACCTTGAAGGTGATGCTGTCGAATACTGCGCCGAATGCCTCGACGCATGCGGTGCGCGCCGACTCCTCCGAAATCTCGGGCGGCAACGGCTACACGTCGGGCGGCAACGCCGCGGCCTTCTCGGCGGGCGCGCAGTCGGGCGGCACCTACAAGCTCGTGCTGTCGGACCCGACGGCCTGGACCGCTTCCGGCGGCACCATCGGCCCCTTCCGCTACGCGATCCTCTACAACGACACGCCGACGTCGCCGGCCGACCCGCTCATCGGATGGTGGGACTACGGCTCGTCGATCACGCTCGCCATCGGCGAGACGTTCACGGCCGACCTCGACGGCACCAACGGCGTCTTGCAGATCACCTAGCCGCCATGGTGGATCGCAGCTTCGCCGACCGCGTGAAGGAGACGACGACGACGACCGGGACGGGCGACGTCACCCTTGCGGGGGCGGCGTCGCAGCACATCAGCTTCAACACCGCCTTCGGCGTGGGGCCGTCCTTCGACTACGCGATCGTGGGGCAGTCGGGCACCGAGTGGGAGGTCGGAGAGGGCCACCTGTCGGGCTCGACGACGCTGGTTCGCGACACCGTCCGCGCGAGCTCGAATTCGAATGCGGCGGTGTCGTTCAGCGCGGGCACCAAGGACGTCTTCTGCACGATCGGCGCGACGTCGATCAACAAGCTGACGACGCTCGCCGAGGCGCGCAAGGTCGCGGCGCTGCGCCTATGATCCTCGACGCCACGACGCGCAAGCTCCAAGTCATCCTGGCGGGCGCGAAGGCGACCAACGACTGCCCGGTCGTCGTCGATTGGGTCGACATGACCTCGGCGGCCACCACGCCGGGCCTGACGGCCTCGACGACCAATGGAACGAGCGCCGTCGACATCGTTGCGGCCCCGGCATCGTCGACGCAACGCAAGGTCAACGGCCTGTCGCTGGTGAACGCGGACACGGCGTCGATCACCGCGACGATCCGCTACAACGACAACGGGACCACCTACGACATCATCGAGGCGCTTGTCCTGCCGGTCGGCGCGTCGCTCTCCTATAGCGACCGCGACGGATGGAAGGTGTCGCTGCGCAATGGCGCGGTGCGCCAAGCGCGCGCCGGGCTCGCACAAGAGTTCCGCTCCAACGGCACATGGTTCAAGGGCGGCTGCCGCTTCTACCTCGTCGAATGCGTCGGCGGCGGCGGCGGCGGTGGCGGCGGCGAAGGCCGTGCGGCCCCATCCTCGCGCTCGGGCGGCGCCGGCGGCGGCGGAGGGTTTCGGGCGCGCAGGCTCTTTCTCGCGAAAGACCTCCCCGACGCCGTGTCGGTCACGGTCGGCGCGGCGACGTCGGCGGCGACGGGCGGCTCGACGGCAAATGGCTCCAACGGTAGCGGCGGCAACAACTCGAGCTTCGGCTCTCTCGTCATCGGCTATGCGGGCGGCGGCGGCGCGGGCGGCGGGCAGACGGCCTCGACCGGTGGCGGTGGCGGGGGAGGCGGCGGCGGAACGTCCGTTGGCACGAACTCCACGACGTCGGGCGGGGGGTCGGGAGGCAATGCCATGCTTGCGGGGGCGACCTCCGGGCAGGCAAGTGCGGACTCAGGCGGGGCTGGCGGCGGGAATGGAAACGCGGGCGGCGGCAGCGGCTATTTGGCCGGTGGCGGCGGTGGTGGCGGCGGCACAACCGGCAACGGCCAGAGCGGCGGATCGTCCACCTTTTCCGCGGGCGGCGGGGGGAGCGGCGCCGGCGTAACGGCGGCGTCGCCCGGCGTTGCTAGTTCTGGCGGCGGCGGCGGCACGAATGGCGGTTTCGCCGTTGGGGCGGCTGGCGGCGGAACCGGCGGCCTGATCTATCGCGACGCGCAATCCGGCACGCGGACACCCGCCTTCTGCGGCGAGGGCGGCGGCGGCGGCGGATCGAACAACGGCGCTGTCGGCGGAGCCGGAACGGGCGGGGCCGGCGGCGACGGTGGCTTCCCTGGCGGCGGCGGCGGGGGAGGGGGCGGTGGAACGCCTGTCGGCGGGGCCGGCGGCAAGGGCCAGCAAGGCGTCGTAAGGGTCTGGGGCTGGTAGAATGTTCCTCACCTCGACGTCGCAGAAATTGCAGGTGCTCCTCGACGCGGCGGTAGCAACGAACCAATGCCCGGTCGTCGTCGACTACGTGGAGTTCTCGGCGACCACGACTACGCCCGGCGCGCAGGTCGCCAACACGAATTCGACGGCGCCGGTCGACGTCCTGGCCGCGCCGTCATCCGGCGCGCAGCGCAAGGTCGCCGGGCTTTCCGTGGCGAACCGCGACACTGCTGCAATCGCCGTGACGATCCGCCTCTACGACGGCGGCACGACCTACGACGTCGTCTCGGACCTGACGCTCGCGGTCGGGTCGACGCTTCACTTCGCCGATCAGCGCGGTTGGTACGTGACCGACGTCAACGGGGCCTTCCTGAATATGCCGGCCCCGGCCTATTCCGACGTGCGCGTCTACACGGCGAACGACACATGGAACAAGCCGGCTTTCGGGTCGATGGCGCTCGTCGAGTGCGTCGGTTCGGGCGGCTCGGGCGGCGGCGGCAAGGGCGCCGCGGTGTCCAACGTCCGCGCAGGCGGAGGCGGCGGTGGCGGGGCCAAGCGGGCGCTCGCAACCTTTGCACTTTCCGACCTTGCGTCGTCGGTCGCCGTCACCGTCGGCGCGGCCGTCAGCGGCGGCGGCGGCGGGGCCAACACGAACGGTTCGAACGGGTCGGGCGGCAATAGCTCGTCCTTCGGAACGCTGCTCGTGGGCTATGGCGGCGGTGGTGGCGGCGGGGGTGGACAGACGGCCAACGTCGGCGGTGGCGGCGGTGGGGGTGCGGGGATAACCGCCGTGGGCGGATCATCCACGACGTCTACCGGAGCAAGCGGCGGCGGGGCGTTCGGCACCGGGGCCGGGGCCGGCGGCGCACCCGGAGGCTCCGTCAGCACGGAAGCCGGAGCCGGCGGCTCTACCGGCGGAACCGCTACCCAAAACGGCGGCTCATCTTTTGGCGGCGGTGGTGGCGGCGGCAACGGCACGACTTCGACGGCCACGGCCGGCGCTGGCGGTTCCTCGTCTTTCTCGGCGGCCGGCGGCGGGGGCGGTGGGGGCATCAACTCAGCCAATCCAGGCACATCCCAGCTTGGCGGCGCAGGCGGCATCACCGGCGGATCGGCGACAACGGCCGGCGGCGGCGCGTCGGCGGCATCGATCGACACGGGCACGGCCGGCGCGAACGGCGCGGATGGTGACAGCAGCAAATGCGGCGCGGGTGGCGCTGGCGGATCGGCGCGGAACAACGGAACCGGATCGGCCGGTGGCGCTGGCGGCTTCCCTGGCGGCGGCGGCGGGGGAGGGGGCGGGGGCACCAATACGGGCGGCGCCGGCGGCGCCTCGGGCGCCGGCCGCGTCGTCGTCTATGTGTGGTGATCCATGATCCTCAACGCGACGACCCGGAAGCTTCAATTGGTCCTCGCGGCGGCCAAAGCGACCGCGGATTCACCGGTGACGGTGTCCTACGTCGACATGACTTCGACGGCGACGACGCCGGGGCTTACGCTCTCGACCACGAACGGGACGACCGTCGTCGACATCCTGGCCGCGCCCGCATCGGGTGCGCAGCGGAAGGTGAATTTCCTGTCGCTCTGCAACGGCGACACCGACTTCATCTCGGCGACGATCAGGCTCAACGACAACAGCACGACCTACGACCTCGTGGCGGGCCTGCTGCTCGCGCCGGGCTCTACCCTGCAATTCACCGACGCCGACGGATGGACCGTCGTCGACGGGGCCGGGACCGTCGACATCGCGCCCGGCATCGCGTCGGACGTGCAGGTCTTCACGGCCAATGGAACATGGGTCAAACCGGATTGGGCGACCTATGTCCGCGCCGTTTGCGTCGGCGGCGGTGGCTCGGGCGGTGGCGGCGAAGGCCGCGCGGCAGGCACGATCCGCGCAGGCGGCGGGGCTGGCGGGGGTGGGCTCCGCGCGGAGGAAATCTTCCTCGCTGACGACCTGCCGAACGTCGTCAGCGTCACGGTCGCGGCATCTACGCCCGGCGGGCCCGGCGGCGCGACGGCGGCGGGCACAGGTGGCCTAGCAGGCTGGAACAGCATCTTCGGAAAGTTCCTCACCGGATGGGGCGGGGGCGGAGGGGCGGGCGGCGGCGTGACTGCCTCGACGGCCGGCGGCGGCGGCGGCGGCGGCGGCGGAACCGCAGTCGGCAACCTAGCTTCAACCTCATCGGGGGCCGCAGGGGGCTCGGCCTTCCTCACCGGATCGGCGGGAGCGAACACGGCGACCGCTGTCGGCGGCGGCGGATCGGCGGGCGGCACCGCGCCGGCCGTCGGCGGGTCATCCTTCCTCGGCGGCGGCGGAGGTGGCGGCGGGTCCACATCAACGAACACGGCGGCGGCCGGCGGGTCGTCGGTCTTCTCAGCGGCAGGAGGTGGCGGTGGTGGATCTGGCGGTGAGGCTGCCTCGCCCGGTACTGCACGACAAGGTGGTGCAGGCGGAATTGCAGGTGGCTCTGCCACCGCAGCCGGTGGCGGGGCTGCGGCCGCATCCGTCAACACTGGCACGGCAGGGGCCGATGGGACGGCCGGCGACAGCACCAAGTGCGGGGGTGGCGGGGCTGGTGGATCAGGCAACAACGCAGGCACCGGCAGCGCCGGGGGCAATGGTGCGGTCCCAGGTGGTGGCGGTGGCGGCGGAGGTGGCGGCACGTCGACGGGAGGCGCTGGTGGCGCTGGCGCGGCAGGAAAGGTGTGGGTGATCTCATGGTGACCGACGAGCCGCGCCGCTGGGCGCTCATCAAGGACGGGGCCGTCTACAACGTCTGCCTCTGGAATGGCGACACGTCGCAATGGTCGCCGCCCATGGGGGTCGACGCGGTCCCCGCGCCTGACGACGTAGCGATCGGATGGGTCTGGGCGAACGGCGAATTTGCGCCCCCGCCCGCGCCTTCTGACGAGGAGCCCTCGGCGTGACGCTTGGCACCGGGCCGCTTTCGGGCGCCCCGCTCTCAAGCCTTCCGGCCGCGGCCAGCGGCGCCGCCTATTCGCTGTCCTGCGCCGCCGGCTCCTTCGCGGTGTCGGGGCAGGCCGCGGGGCTCTATCGCGGCCGCTATCTCGGCGCCGCCTATGGCAGCTTCGTCCTGTCGGGCCAAGCCGCGTCCTTCAAGTACGGCCATGTGCTCACGGCCGCCAACGGCTCCTATGTCGTCAGCGGCCAATCGGCCGGGCTGAATGGCGGGCACTATCTGTCGGCGGCCTATGGCGCCTTCACCCTGTCGGGGCAGGCGGCAAGCCTCAAGGCCGACCGGCGCCTTTCGGCGGCGGCGGGAAGCTTCACCATCAACGGCCAAGCCGCGACGCTCTATCGCGGCGTCGGCATCGTCGCGGCCTATGGCAGCTACACGGTCAGCGGACAGGCTGCCTCCCTCAAGGCCGGCCGGGTCTTGTCGGCCGGCTACTGCTCCTATTCGGTCGCGGGGCAGGCCGCCGGCCTGACGCTCGGCCACCGCCTTGTCGCGGCCGCGGGCAGCTATTCGATCAACGGGCAGGCGGCGGCATTCTCGCGCGGGCTTCGCCTGACGGCCGCCGCGGGCAGCTTCGCCGTCAACGGCCAGGGCGCCTGGCTCTATGCGGGCCGAAAAGTCACGGCCGCCTACGGCGCCTTCGCCGTCAACGGACAGGCGGCGGTCCTCAAGGCCGGGCGCCTTCTGGCGTGTGGCTACGGCACCTTCATCGTCCAGGGGCAGTCGGCCTCGCTCGACGAGTCCCACTATATCGCCGCGGCCCATGGCAGCGTCGCTGTGGCGGGCCAGGACGCCGCCCTGCGCGTCGACCATATCCTGGCGGCCGCCGTCGGCACCTTCGCCCTTGTGGGCCAGGATGTGGGCCTCCTGGCGGCCCGTGTGCTTGCCGCGGGCTATGGGGCCTATTCCGTCGCCGGCCAGGATGCCGGCCTGCGCCTGGGGCGCGTGCTGGCGGCCGACGCCGGGGCCTATGCGGTCAACGGGCAGTCGGCAGGGCTCAACGGCAGCAAGTACGTCACCGCGGCCTTCGGCAGCTTCCTCGTCGCCGGGCAGGTGGCGGTCTTCCGGCGCGACTATCGGCTCGTGGCGGCAGCCGCCGCCTTCACCATCACCGGCCGGGCCGCGGTGCTTGTCTATGGCCGCCCGGCCAGCGAGCACAAGCGGCCCCGCGGGGGCGCCCTGCGCGGGGCGCTCGCGCGCAAGCGGGCAGAAGAGATCGAGCGTCGCAAGCGCGAGGCCCAGCCGCCCGAGTTCCCAGAGCTCGAGCCGGCCCCGGTTCCAACGATCGTAGCGGGGCGGGTTGCGCTTGCGCCCGCCAAGGCAAGGGGCACCGGTGTGGTCGGTGTCGCGTCCATTGCCGGGCGGGCTTGCGCTGCCCGCGCCAAGGCGCGCGGCGCGGCGCGGCATCTCGACAGCGTCGCCGCTGACAACGACGTCCTGCTGCTTCTGATCGCATAGGGGTGCCGCATGGCCCGACTACCTGACGAGCTGCTGGCGGCATTCCTGGCAAGCCTTGCAAGCCGGCGGAAGCAACGCTCGGGGCAATCGCTGGCCTGGAACCGGTCCAAGTCTTCGCCGGCCGCATCCTTGAGCGTCGACGGCCGATCGTTCCTGGCAACGACGCTGTCGGACCCCGGAGAATTCGCCTGCGTCCGCACAACGATCGGCAGCGCGTCGGCCCCGATCTATCTTGAGGTCATCATCGAAGACCTGACGGGCGGCGCGGGCTCAGACGTCGGAGTGGGCTTCTGCAACAGCGACTTGGACCTGACGACAGCTACGTCCTTCCTGGGCGAATCGTCGATGGAAAAGTCGGCGATGGTCTGGGGCTACGCGAATTCCGCCTATGGCTCGGCAAGCATCATCGACGGCACCGGCTTTCCGCCCGGCGACCTGACGGACCCCACGACCTTCATGCTCGCGCTGCACCCGGCCCTTGGGACCGCGTATATCGGTCGCGACGGCGAATGGTTGGGCGATGGCGACCCGGCGGCAGGCACTAACGCGTGGTGCGTCTGGGAACCGGATGCCACCACATGGTTCTTCGCGGCCTGCCTCAAGGGCAACAATCAGGGGGTGATCCGCATCCCCAGGACGCGCGCCTATGACGCGCCCGCCGGCTACCGCGCGCTGCAACCGGCCGCCAGCGTCGCCTTCATCACGACGGACGGCGGCGACTTCATCACGACCGATTCCGGCGACTTCATCATCCAGGGCTGACCCATGACCAACGTCATCATCTCGGAAGTGCTCGACGACTTCGTGGCCGCCCCTGGCAAGAACGTGAAGATACAGACCTCGGGGTCGGGCACGAAGGCTACGAAAGCGACGTTCAAGGGCGGCGACGGGCCGGGCGTTTCCGACGCCGGCGATGACGTCGAGCTTTTTGGCGGGGAGGGCGCGACGTCGGGCTCGGGTGGCGACGCGCATGTGCGCGGCGGCCACGCGGGCGACAGTGGCAACGGCTCGGGCGGCGCGGCCATTATCGAAGGCGGCATTGCGCACGGCACCGGGGCGGGCGGCTACGTCGACATCAGCGGCGGCACAGGTGGTGAAGCGGGCGGCACCGGCGGCGGCGTTGAAATGCACGGCGGCAACGCGCCGGGCGGTTCGGCCGCCGGCAATGTCGACATTTACGCCGGCGGCACGACGTCGACGGGCGGCGGTGCTGCGCGCGTACGTATTCGCGGCGGCTACGATTGGGACGCAGACGGTTGGGGGTCCGAGATCGTGCTTTTTTCTGCGCTTGGCGACGGCGCGAGCACTGGCATCGGCCTTGTCCTCGCCGGCGGCATGCAGCTCGTCGTCGTCAACCTGCCCATCGTCGACCCCGGCATCCCCAACGCCATCTGGAATGACAGCGGAACCCTGAAAATCTCGTCGGGGCTTTAGGTCATGCGCAAGGCCCCGACTGCTTCCGCCGCCTTGTCGCTCAAGGGCATCTTCACGGACTTCGACGGCAACGGCACGGCCGACACGTCGCGCGCAGACCCTCTCGGCCGAAAGAGCGGCGGCTTCCTGTTGCTCGAGAACGGCGGCCGCCTGCTGCTGGAAAACGGCGGGCGCATCAAGCTTGAAAGAGGAATCTGACCATGGCCGACGCGAAGATCAGCGAACTTCCGTTCATTGATAGTCTCGAAGAGATCGACAACGGCAGCATTTTCCCGGTCGTCGGTACGGCGGGCGAAACGAAGTGTTTGCCGTTCGGGGGGCTCTTGGCGTTCATCGCAGACCCGCTTAGGTCCGCTCTCTTTAGCTACGCCCCCGGTGTGAATGTACAGCCTCAGTCGCCAGAGTTTTCGGGGAACGATGTCACGTTCACGCCGGGTAGCCTGTTTAACGGGTACATTCTATATTTCGTCGGGATGGGCCTAGTCGGCAGCGAGTACACGCCGCCGATGAATGTCGTATTCGGGGTCAGCGGCGAATACACAACAGATTTCCAAGTCGTCTATGAATACAACGACGGGACCAACTTCGTTCAAGTCTTCGGCGCTTGGTACTATATCTACGGCCTGCCTGCGGAATCGGCGTTCGCGGTGTCACCGATTGTCTTCACCGCCGCCGGGTCGTCGGCGAATGGCTATCTGTTCTCGGCCGGACATTCTCTCGCCGGCGCCTACGGCTGGCCCATGGTGACCGAGTTCCAGATACCGACCAACAACGCGGGTCTTCTGCGCGCCGACGCGCCGTATCGCAGCTTCACTGCGGCGCCTATCTTGCGGCTGATCTTCGGCATCCACGACGGGACCGATCCGCTCGAATCCACGTATGCACGCCTTGGCGATCCGACACAGGCCATGGATACCGTCCCCCTTTTGGAATCGGCCGAGAACGGCGTGAAGACTTTTCTCACTTGCGAATACAGCGGCAGCAACGTAACGGCGTTCAACTACCCGTTCATCTCCTACGCCGACCCGATCCTTCTCGGTACTGTCGGGGCGGGACTGTTCCTGCAAATGAACCTTTCATTCCCCGGCCTTCTCTTTGGGTTCGACTGAGGACACCATCACATGCGAAACGCACCGCGCCCGTCTGCCGCCCTGGCGCTCAAGGGCATCTTCACTGTGGCTGACCTTGACGCCGAGATGATCACGCTCAATTCGCGCCGCTATCCAATGGGACGGCCGGCGGTCTTCACCGGCGTCGACTCCGACTTGTCGGTGCCTGAGAACCAGACCGCCGTGCAGACGATCGAGGCTATCGGGTTCGGCCCGATCGGCTATGAGATCGTCGGCGGGGCCGACGCCGCAGCCTTCCAGATCGACCCCGAGAGCGGCGACCTGACTTTCGCGTCCGCTCCCAACTTCGAGAGCCCCGGCGACGCTGACGGCGACAACATCTACGAAGTGCGCGTCGGCGCGGGCTCCCAACTCGGCGTCGGCAAGACGAACGAGGTGACGATCCGCGTCACGGTCACCAACGCCAACGAAGCGCCTGTCATCACGTCGTCGGCGACATGGTCGGTGACGGCGCCGGCGACCGCCGTCGGCACCATGACTTCGACCGACCCCGACGCGGGCGCGACGAAGACGTGGTCGATCTCGGGCGGGGCCCAGGCCGCGCTCTTCCAGATCGACGCCTCGACCGGCGTGCTGTCGTTCAAGTCGGCGTCCACCGCCGGCAGCAAGGCGGTCACGGTCGCCGTCAGCGACGGCACGAACACCACCACCAAGGCGCTCACCGTCACCGTCTCCTGATCCCTCCACCCCTGCTTTGACCACCCAAGGGCCGCCCGCCGAGGCGGCCCTTTGCTTTCCAGAAAGGACGATCCATGGCGATCATCATCGACGGCACGGAAATCGTGCTTTCCGGCATGGTCGGGGGCTCGGCTTCCGGCGACTCTTGGTGGGACCCGCCCGGTTTCAATTCCGAGGACGTGATCCGCGCGCTCGCCGAGGTGGGCCGCGAAGCCAACATCACCGTGCGCCTGAATTCCGGCGGCGGCATTGCCACCGAAGGCTCGGCGATCCATTCGGCGCTCTCGATGCACAAGGGCACCGTGCAGATCATCGTGGAAGGCATCGCCGCGAGCGCGGCAAGCCTCATCGCCATGGCCGCCGACACGCTCACCATGTCGCCCGGCTCGGTGATGATGATCCACGATCCGGCCGCCGCGACCTACGGCGACATCGCCACGCACGAGCAGTCCATCGTCGCGCTCAATGCGCTCGCGGACGCCTATGCCGCGATCTATTCCGAGCGCTCTGGCAAGTCGCTCGAGGAATGCCGCGCGATCATGCGCGCCGAAACGTGGTTCACCGCCGAGGCGGCCGTCGGAGACGGCTTTGCGGACGCGGCCGTTCCTGCCGCCAACGACAATGCCGAGCCGGCCGTCGCCGAATGGCCCTACATGGCCTATCGGCACGCGCCAGGGCGCCTCGTCGCCATGGCGCAGGCAAAGGGGTGGTACCCGCGGGCCCTTGCCATGGCCGCCGCGGCCGCACAGACGGCCGAGGACGGCGAAGACGATGAAGCCAAGGCCGACGCGGCTGAGGACGACGAGGCGGCCGCCAGCGCCGCGGCTACGGCCGGCGACGACGAGCCCGACCCCGACGCCAAGGCCGAAGACGACGATCCCGAAGCGACGGCCGAGGACGACCCCGATCCGGCCGACATGGCAACCACCGCCGCGCTTCTCGGCGCGGCCGGAATGTCGGCCCAGCAGATCATGGCGTGGAAGGGCGGGCCCGAAGCGGCCCGCGCCCGCGCCGAAGAGATCACCGAAATCCGCGGGATCGTCGCCGCCGCCAAGCGCGCGAACCCCGCGGTGACGATGACTGCGGACGAGGCCGTCGCGCGCGACCTTTCCGTCGAGCAAGTCCGCGCGATCCTCGCACCCCAGATTGCGGCCCAGGAGGACATCGTCCCCCAGGCACCGCCAGCCGGCGCGGCTCAAGAGCCCGCCTCTCTCATGGCCCAGGCGGTCGCCCGTCTGAACGCCGCATTCAAGCCCGGCCGCCGCTAATCCCGACGGCCATCACTTCACCGGAGAACCAACATGACCATGAAGACCGAGGGCAAGCACCGCGCCGCCTTCCTCGTCAGCTACGAGGACGACGGATTCTACTGCTTCGAGAAGGGCACGGTCGCGGCGTCCCAGACGCTCGTCGCCGGGCAGGCCGTCAAGGTGTCGGGCGGGAATCTCGTCGCCTGGGCCGGCTCGGGCACCATCGTCGGCCTGATGATGGAGGCCGTCACCACCGCCAGCGGCGAGACCTACGACACCGTCTACCTCGCGCGCGGGCCGGCCGAGGTGCGCGCCACGGACCTCTACTACAACGACGGCTCGAACGACGCGGCCCAGAAGTCGGGGTTGCTGGCCCTGTCGCCGCCGATCGTCCAGCGCTGATCGCGCCGCCCCCTTCGAGCCCCATCCCCTTCAACGAGGCCGCCCTTCGAGGCGGCCTTTTTCATTGGTGAAAGGCACCAACCATGTCTCCCTTTGACGTCTTCAAGAGCGACCTGTTCAGCGCGACCTCGCTGTCCGCCGCAGTCGACAAGATCAGCTACACGCCCGGCTTCCTGGGCGGCCTCGGCATCTTCTCGCCGACCCCCGTTCGCACCACCGACGTCTGGATCGAGGAGCGCGACTTCACCCCGTCGCTCGTCCCGATCACGCCGCGCGGCGGTGCACCGACCCAGGTCGGTGGCGACGCGCGCAAGGGGCGGAACTTCCGCACCCGCCGCATCGGCGCGGCCAGCACGATCATGGCAGACGAGCTTCAGAACATCCGCCAGTTCGGATCGGAGACGGACCTCAAGTCGCTCTCCGACGAGCTCGCCCGCCGCCAGTTCAAGCTCATCACCGATCTGGAACTTACGATGGAGTTCTTCCGCATGGGCGCCGTGCAGGGCGTCTTCGCGGACCCGTCGGGGGGCAACGTCTACGACTGGTCGACCGAGTTCTCGCAGGCGCCCGGCAGCGACAGCGCCATCGACTTCACGGCCTACACCGCCGGCGAGTGGCGCGAGAAGTGCGCTGGCATCAAGCGGGCGATCGTGCGCGGCCTCAAGGGCCGTCAGGCCGGCCAGATCGTCGCGCTCTGCGGCGATGCCTTCTGGGACGCCATGGTGAAGTGCCAGGAGGTGCGCGACAGCTACCTCGGAACGCCCTTCGCCGATGCGCTCCGCGGCGATTCCGCCTGGAACTACGGCGGCGTCGAGTGGTTCGACTTCGGCGGCATCCGCTGGACGAACTACCGCGGCACCGACGACAACAGCACGGTCGCCGTCGGCGACGAGAAGGCGTATCTCTTCCCGACCGGCGCCGGCATCTTCCAGCAGATCATGGGCCCCGGCGAGTCCTTCGATCAGGTCAACCAGCTTGGCCAGCAGTGGTTGTCGAATATGATCCTCGACAACGACCGCAATCGGTACGTTTCGCTCGAGGTCTATTCCTACCCGCTCTTTGTCTGCCTGATGCCGGGCGCGCTCTACACCCTGCAACTCGACTGATAGGGGCGGCGGGTCATGGACTTCGACGCGTTGCTCTATGGCCCGCTGCATTCGGTCTTCGGTGTGACGGCGGTCTTGACGAAGGCGGGAGGGGGCGACCCCTACGTGCTCGACGTCATCGACGCCACATCCGGCATCGAAGTGCCGGGGCGAACCCCGCTCGACATCGCGACGGTTCGCCCCGTCGCGATTGTCCGCGCGGCCGCCCTGGCGGCGGCCGGGCTGACGAGGGCCGATTGCAAGGGCGCGCTCATCTTCCTCAATGAGCGCGACTATCGGGTCGAGACGACCCAGCCGCGGCCGACCCCCAACGGCGAGGCCGACGGCGAAGTCCTGCTCGTGCTCAATGAAAGGGTTCTCTGATGGACCGGCGGGAAGCGATCCTTGTGCGGCTTCTGGAAATCCTCCAGGGGCTGGGGGTTGCGACGGTCGCGCGCAACGTCGTGGCCCTCGACGATCTCGACTTGCCGGCGATTGTCCTTCTGGACGGCGACGAGCAAGCCTTCGAGGCCGACATCCCGACGGCGGGCCAGCCCAATACCCGCTTCACCCGCATGACGATGCTGCCCGAAATCGTCATCAAGGTTGGCCTCAATCCCGAGTCCTGCGGAACCGCGCTCAACGCGGCCCGCGCCATGATCCTCAAGGCCGTCAAGACGGACGCGACCCTGGCGGGGCTCCACACCCCCGCCGGGCATGTCCACCCCATGGGCGCCTCGACCGCGCTTGGCTATGGCCGCACCGGCCTGGGCGAATGCGCGCTCATCGTCGCTGTCACCTACCCCCTGCGGCCTGACGAACTCTAGGCCGCGAAAGCCTTCCCCATCGTCCCACCAAGGCCCGCCCAGCGCGGGCCTTTTTCATTGAAAGGGCCAATCCAATGGCTGCATCCGTCGCGAACTATTCGCTCTTCCAGGCCATCGTTGAGTTCGGGGCCACCGACATCGGCAATGCGCCGAAGGTGTCGATCACGTTGCAGGTCGACTACACCGAGCACCTGTCGAGCCGCACGCCGTCGCCCGAGGTCGACTTCACCTTCACCACGAAGAAGACCGGCACGATCGACATCTCGCTCGAAGAGGCGACCCTGTTCAATCTCGCGCTCTATGCGCTGCATGACGGCTACACGACCGGCGCCGTCACGATCCTCAAGGACTCCGTGATCGAGGGCGACTTCACGATCACTGGGACCAACGATCAGGGCAACGCCTTCATCTGGGCCCTCAACGTCGTGCAGCTTCGCCCGAAGGGCACGATGGAACTCATCAGCGGCAACAACATCGCCGTGATCCCGATCTCGGGGTCGATCCTGTCCGACCCCGTCGACGGCTTCGGGACGATCACTGCCGTCGCCTAGCCAGCCCCGGCGGTCGGGCCTGCGCCCGGCCGCCCCCACCCAGCAGGAAACCAGAGAGAGCACACATGGTAGGACTTCTCGATCTTGCGCCTTCGAAGACGAAGGTTCACGGCGTTGCCGTCACCGGCATCTCGGCCGAAGGGCTGGTGTCGATTGTGAAGCGGTTCCCCGAATTGGAGCGCCTCCTGGGCGGCGCGACCGCGGCCGGCTTCGGCGCGCGCGACATCCTGGCGCTCACCCCCCAGGCCATCAAGGCGGTGATCGCCGCCGGCGTCGGCTACCCAGACGACGCGAAGCAGGAAGCAAAGGCGGGCACGCTACCGCTCGAAATTCAGGCCGACTTCCTCGAAGCCATCATCAAGGCAACGCTGCCGTCGGGTGTCGGCCCTTTCGTGGAGAGGATTATGGCGCTCGCGAAGGCGAGCGACTCGATCACCTCGCCCACCACGGCGCCGTCGCCGAATGGTCAGACGAAGCCCGCCGTTGGGAAAAAGCCGACGGCGCCGAAGATCGACCCGACGAAGCTCTCAGGCGATGCGCGCAAGGAATTTCTCGCGTCGTCCAAGGCTCGCGCGGGGGAATCCCGGCCTCTCAAGCCTGGAAAATGACCCCCCGCGAAATATGGGCCTGGGCGGAAGCCTTCGACCTTGAGGACCGCCGCAAGGCGGCCCTCCTGCTCTACGTCACGCGCGCCGCCTACCACGCCGAGAAAGACGACGCGCAGCGGATCATGGAAGACCTGATGGGGTTGTGATGGCCGAGTTTCGCCTGGGGCTCGACGACCGCGCCTTCCTGATCGCCTTCAAGGATGCCGGCAGCCGCATCGCCAGGGGCGCGACCCGCGCCATGCGTGCGGTCGGCGATGACGTCAAGGCCCGCGGCGTCGCCGACATCAAGGCCGCCGGGTTCGGCAAGCGGTGGCAGAGCGCGCTGTCGGTGCGCGTCTATCCCCAGCGCGGCACGGCCATCGACCCGGCGTGCGTCGTCGTCCATCGCATTCCCTTCTCGTCGGTCTTCGAAGACGGCGGCGACGTCACCGGCAAGGGCCTGCTCTGGCTCCCGACGAAGGCCGCCTACCGCTATCTGCCGCGCGGCACCCTGCCGACGCCGCAGCGCTTCATCCGCGCCGGCTATCGCCTGCGCAGCGTCAACCGGCCAGGGCACCCGCCCTTGCTGGTCGTCGTCGGCGGCAAGGGGGTGGCCCGCGAGGTCGTCTTCCATGGCCGCAAGACCGTGACGATCCAGAAGCGCCTCCACCTGAACCAAATCTGCGCCGAAGCCTCGGCGCGGCTCCCGCAATTCTACGAAGAGGCCATGCGAGCCGATGGCTGAAATCCGCAACCGGATCACGCTCGAAGGCGCCGGCGACGTCCAATCGTCGCTCGACCGGATCGCCCAGGCGTGGCAATCGCTCGTCCAGAAGATACAGGCCGGCGGCCGCCAGACGGGGCTTGACCAGACGCAGCGCCAGACCGAGGCGGTCGGCCGGGCCTTCGAGCAGGCCGGCAAGCAAGCGCAGGTCTTCGGCGCCCAGGCGGGGCAGGGCTTCGCCGAAGCCCGCGCCGGGGCCGACAATGCCGCGACGGGCCTTGACGGCCTGCTGCGCCGCCTGGGGGAAGTCTCCGTCAAGGCGGGCCTCGCCATCGGCGCTATCGGCGCGGCGGCTGCGGCCATCACGCAGTCGCTCGTCTCAGGCGCCGTCGAGTCGACCGACGCCATCGGCAAGAACGCCGAGGCGCTCGGCTTGTCTGTCCGCGCCTACCAGCAGCTTGCCTTCACCGCCGACAAGGTCGGGGTGTCGAATGACGCGCTGGTCAAGGGCTTCGGCACGCTGTCGGACGCCATCGACACGGTGCTGCAATCGGCCAACAAGTTCGGCACCTTCTCGGGCCAGCAGGGCTTCGACCGCTTCGCGACCGGCGTGGGCGTGCTCGGCTTCTCGGCCGGCGCCGACACCGCGGACGCCGACCGCGAGAGCGCCGCGCGCAAGCGCGAGCTCGCCGCGGCCGTCCAGAATGCCGAGGAGCGCTATGCCGACCTCGTGCGCCAGCAGGAGGCCGCGGCCAACGGCGCGAGCCGGGCCGACATCGCGCAGGACCGCCTCAACGTGCGCTTCCGCGAGGCCGCCGAGGCCGTCGACGATGCCCGCGCCAAGTACGCGGACTTCGCCAAGGCACAGGCCGCGTCGGCCGCGGCGAAGCCGCCGGAATTGAACCTCAAGGATCAGGCCGCCAAGGCGAACGAGCTTCGCGCGGCCTTCCGCGAGTTGAACATCGACCTCTTCGCCTTCACCCAGGCGACCGAAGACGCCTCCAACGCGGAGGACGACGAGGCCGAATCCGACGCCGTCGCAACCCGGCAGGCCCGCGAGAAGGAGCAGGTCTTCCGCGACGTCATCGCGCGCCTGCGCGACATGCCCGAGAGCACGAAAAAGGCCCGGCTCGAGACGCTCCTCTTCGGCTCGGCGGCGAAAGACCTCGCGCCGATCCTCACGCTGACGTCGAAGCAGCTTGAGGCCTACCGGGCGGAATTCGATGCGACGGGCCGCGGGCTCACCGAGGACGACGTCGCCAACGTGCGGGCCTACACGGCCGCCCAGGCGAACCTTCAAGGGTCGCTCAAGGCGACCCGCGACCAGCTTGGCCTGCTCTTCGTGCCGGGCCGCACGGCGGCCGCGAATTTCTTCGCCTCGATCGTGGACGGCATCCGCGCGCCCATCCTGCAATTCGCCGCCGCCGGCGTCGCCTTCACGCGCGCCTTCACCGGCAACCCCGAGGTGCGCCAGCGCTTCCTCGATGGCCTGCGCTTCATCGGCGAGACGCTCGCCAACATGGGCCGCATTGCGCTCGCGGTGGTCGCGCCCGCCTTCCGGCTGGTCGAGAGCGCCGTGCTTGCCGCCGCGCGTGGCCTGTCGCAGTTGGCCGGCCAGGACGTCTCCGCGAGCCTCGTGGTAGCCGCCGCGGCTGTCCTGCGCCTGGGCTCGGCGCTCGGCCTCTTCACCACGCTCACGGCCCCTGTCGTCGGCGTGCTGACGACCATCGTCGCCGCCATTGCGGGCCTTGGGCCGGTCGCTGCCATCGCCGGCCTTGCCGTCGTCGCCTTCTGGGATGACATCTCGGACGCGGCCGGCAAGGCGCTCGACGTCATCCTCGAGCATACCGACGAGGTCCGTGTCGCCCTGCGCCAGATCGGGGAGGGCGATTTCCGCGGCGCCTTCGAGACGCTCAAGGTCGCCGCATCGTCGGCCCTGGACGAAGTCATCAAGCGGGTGCCCGGCGTCGCCACCGCGATCAAGACGGTCAGGGAGACGTTCAAGGAGCTTCGCGAGTCCTTCCTGGGAGCCTTCGGCACGCTCCGCGACATCCTGTCGGGGGCCGCGACCTACATCAACGCGCTCTTCGGGACCAACTTCACCGACAAGTCGCTCGCGGCGACCGTCGCGGTGCTCTACTTCACGAACTCGCTGTCGTCGCTTGCCGCCGTCGGCGTCCTGGCGGCCGCGGCGATCCGCGCCATCGGCTTGCCCCTGTCGGCGCTCCTCTTCGGCCTGGGGGCCCTCAAGAACCTCGGCATCGAAAGGGTGATCGAAGGCATCGCCGGGGCCTTTCAGGCGCTCTTCACCGACGACATGCCGAAGGCGCTCGAAAAGCTCCGTGCCGCCTGGGCGGAATTCTGGAAAAACGTGGCCGACGGGGGCGTCCATACCTGGCTCGTCATCGGCGCCGGCGCGCTCGGGCTCCTGTCGGTCATCCGCTCGATCACCGGGATCGTCGGCATCTCGGCCGGCGGGGCATTCTTCGGCCTCCTGGCCGTGCCGCTCGTCATCGACCTGATCCGCCGGGGCTTCATCAACATCCTGACGACGGTCGCGCTTGTCGCCGACGGGATCAGGAAGCAGTTCTCGGGCGACATCCTGGGTGGCCTGCGCCAGATGATCGGCGCCATCCAATTCGCGATCCGCGAGGCGCTCGGCGCCGATGGCAAGACCTGGGTGGAAGTCATCGCCGCCGTCGTGCTGGTGCTGGCGACGCTCCGCAAGATCATCCCGGCGGGCCTGGGGTTGGCCCTGGGCGGGGCCGAAGCCGGCGCGGCCGCGAGCGCGGCCGGCAAGGCGGTGGGCCTGCTCTTCCGCGGCGCGCTGATTGCCGCGCTCACCTTCGAACTCACCGCGCTCATCGCCGAGAAGCTCAAGGCCCTGGGCCTGGGCCCGAAGCTCACCCAGGAGCAGGCGATCAATGACCTGATCCAAGAGGGCAAGCGGCGCAATCGCACGCCGCAGCAGCAGCAGGATGACGCGGCCGCCCAGCGGCAGTCCGACAAGGCGAAGGCCGCCGCTGCGGGCGCCGCGACCGACTTCACCAGCCGCGAGGTCGATACCGAGGCCATCGTCCTCAAAGACCTCTTCGACCGGGCCGGCGAGGCCTTCCGCGAGGTGACGAACCGCGCGCTTCCCGACTTCGGCACGGCCGCCCAGGAAACCGGCACCAAGGCGTCGAAGGGGCTTGAGAAGGTCGTCGAGACGGCGAAGACGGTGAACGACGCCGTCGAGGGCGCCGTCGACAACGTCAAGGTCTACACCGAGAAGAACCTCAGCGAGCTTGCCAAGGCGGCCGACGGCCAGAAGGAGAAGGTCGGCGGCACCTTCAGCGACTTCGTCAAGGCGCTCTTTGGAGGCGACGGCTTCGACGCGGCGCTCAAGACGTTCCAGGGGCAGGTCCGCGACTTCTCGGGCTCGACGAAGTCGGCGGTGGACGCCGGCGCCGACGCCATGCGGAGCGCAAGCGACGACGCCAAGGACTATCTCGAAGAACTCAAGGGAACCGCGTCGAACGCCGGCAAGGCGCTCGACGACCTCTTTACGACCAAGACCGGCGCCGGCCGCACGGGCGGCGGCGCCAAGCGCATCACCCTGCCGCAGCAGAAGGACGCCGGCACCGGCGGCTTCGAGGGCTTCGACCTCACCGCCGGCGCCGGCGAGAGCGCAACGATCGCCAAGTCGCAAGTGGCGAAGGCGTCCGACGAGGTCGACTCGCTGATCGACAAGGTGAGCGGCTCGCTTTCCCTGGCATTCGACGGCGCGGCGCGCAGCCTTGAGACGGGCCTTGCCGCGGCCGAGGGCCTTGTCGACCGCATGATCGAGAAGGCCGGGCAGCTTCGCGACGCGCTCGCCCCCCAGGCCGGGCAGGCCGCGCCGGCCCCCACCGCGGCGTCGGACGCGACCGGGCGCATCGGGGACGTCACCCAGGCATTCGGCGACCTGCGCGCCAAGGCGGACACCGCCATCGGCGACACGCAAGCGCGGCTTGAACGCCTCAAGCCGGTGCTCGACGACATCGACCGCACCCTCAAGGACGCGGCATCCCAGGATCTCAGCAAGGCGATCCCCGACAAAGGCGCGTTCGGCGCCGATGGACTTCGGCCGTCGACCAACATCGAAGACCGCCGGCCCGAGACGCGCACGCAGACGATTGCCGCCCAGGAAGAGGCGACCCAGGCGCTTGCGACGGTCCAGCAGATCGCGGACCAGATCGCGGGGCAGATTGCCGACGCCTTCGACGGGGCGGTGCTGCGGATCGGCGGCACGATCAGCCTGATCCCCCAGCTATTCGCCGACGCCTTCGGCGAGGCCGCCGGCCGCGCGCTCGAAAGCCTGTTCGCCATCGAGAACGAGATCACGAAGCTCGTCGCGATGTTGCAGCAGATCAAGGCGCCGACCCTGGCGCCGACGCCGGCCGCGCCGAGCGGCGGCGAGCCGCAGACCTTCGCCGACGGCGGCATGCCGGGCGGCCTCCTGCGCGGGCCGGGCACGCCGACGAGCGACAGCATCCTCGCCAAGGTGTCGACCGACGAATTCATCACCCGCGCAAAGGCGGTGCGGCACTACGGCGCCGACATCTTCTACGCGCTCAACCGCATGGCGGTGCCTGCCGACGCCCTGCGCGCGCTGCTGGGCCTGGGCGGGGCCCGCTTCGCCCAGGGCGGCCTTGTGGGGGCCCTGCCGACCCTGGCCCTGCCGCGCTTCGCCGACGGCGGGCTGGTGGCCGCCCAGGCCCCGGCAGTGCCGTCCGTCGCCCAGGCGCTTCACCCGGTGACGTTCGTCATCGGCGACACGAAGGTCCAGGCGCGCATGACCCCCGACGACTACGAAGCCGCGCACCGGGCCTTCCTGGCCCGGCGCAACGTGAGGAAGGCATAGGATGCCGCTCGAATATCCGACCGAAGTCTCGTGGGACGGGCCGGGCGTTCAGCCCTATAGCGCGCGCGGCCTGTCGCACACCTACGAGATGATCCCGGCCGCCGGCGTCGTCAGGCGCACAATCAACGGCACCCTGCGCGACCGCTCGGTCGAGCAATTCCGCCTCTTCAAGACCACGATCGCCGGCACGGATGTCATGGCGCCGGCCTTCGAGGGCATCTATCCCGGCGTCATCCTGACGGTCGAGTGCGGCTTCTGGCTGTCCTACCCGACCGGCGGCGGGTCGCCGTCGCGCCCCGTCGTCGACAGCTACACCTACGAGGCCTTCACCTTCTATCGGCCGCGCCTGTCGATGATGGTCATGCCCGGCTCGCCGTCGAACACCTTCGACGTCAACGGCGCGCGCAACGGCTGGAAGCTCGAATTGGAGGAAGTGGAGGCCCCGGCGTGAGCGGCTTCTACTTCGCCTGGGTGGCGTCCAGCGAGACGACCTTCGACGGCTCGCATCAGCGCGTGGACGAGGACGTCTTCGCCTTCCGCTTCGAGCACAAGGAGGGCGAGCTTCCGACATGGTCGGTCGACATCCCGAACCCCCGCGTCGGGCTCCTGGGGCCGGGCCGAAGCACCTGGGCTTGGCTGTCCTGGCGCGACGACGAGGGCCGCTATGGGGCGCCGGGCGGCGTCTATCCGATCGCCTTCGGCCGGCTTGTCGGTTTCCCCGACAACATCCTCGGTGAAGACATCACGCTCACCTTCATCTATCGGCCCCTCAACTATCGCTCCGAGAAGCAAAGGGTCGCCGAGACGCTCAAGGACTTCCCCTACTACGACCCGCTCTTCATCGCCGCCGACAAGCGCGACGATCCGGACACGATCATCCAGGCGCGCGCGGCTTTCTGGCATGTCGACCGCATCAGCGGGGCGGTGACGATTTCCGACGCCATAGAGGGCGAGGACGGGACCGAGGTCTTCACGGCCGACGAAGTGCCCTACGACAGCGTCTCGATGCAGATCGGCCAGCCGCCGCTCTCGCAGGTCCGCATTGACGCGGACGTTACATGGACCCAGGCGTATTCGGGCTTCGTGAATGTAGGGACGTGGTCCTTCTCGACCTATTCCGGCGACGGCATCGTTGGCGATTGGCCGAAGGCGCTCGCCGACCTCGGCGGGGGGTGGTCGGCGGCCTATTCCGTCGCGCACGACGTCTACCGGATCAACAACACCACGTCGGCCTCGCGGTCCTACGAATGGTCGAATTCGGCGCGCTCGCACAGCAATGGCGACGTGATGTCGATCAGCTACTCGTCGTCGGAGCCGAACATGCCCTATGGCGGGCTTTCCGGCATCGTCACGGCGAGTGGGCAGAACGGCGTCATCGATCCCTTCGCGACTGATTCCGCCGGTGACCCCGCGCCCCTCAACATCCCCGAGACGGCGACGGTCCAAAGCATCTACGTCCCGAGATGGCTCATCAACACGTCGCTCGTCGCGGCCTACAAGGCCGACCGGCAGATGGTCGAGAAGTGCCATGTGACCGTCACCGCCGACACCCAGGCCATCGTCACCGACGACGGCAATTCGGGCGACGTCAAGACGATCAGCGTCTCGGGCGGCGACGTCAGCCAGCCCATCATCAACGTGCTCAACTGGTCGTCGCTTGCCGGCCAAGCGGTCGGCCTGGGGCAGATCATTTTCCCAGACGCGAGCACGACCGGCCAGACGGCGCAGGTCGCCACGACGGCCGGCACGGCCGGCACCGTGCCCCCGTCCTTCTCCGACGTCGCCGGCGCGACGACGGCCGACGGGTCGGTGATCTGGGCCTCGCTTGGAACGACGACAGCGATCACCTCGGCGCCCGATTGGCGCGCGAACGCCAACACCCCGCTTGGGACGATAGTCCTGCCGCGGGCGCCTTCAACGATCCCCTACGATTGGCTCGTCGCGCAGGGCTTGATTGACCTGCCGCAGACCGGGACCAACGTCACGCTCGGCACGATCGTCTCGGCCGCCGGCGCCTACTTCATCTGCTCGACGTCGGGCACGACCGACCCGACGTCCCCGGCATGGAGCACGGGTGCCGGCACGACGACGGCCGACGGCACCGCCGTCTGGACGTCGCTGGGCGCGGTCCTGCCCGACGGCAAGACCTACTTCATCGCGACGGGCGGCGGCGTGTCGGGCGCCACCACGCCGGCCTTCAATACGACGCTCGGGGCGACGACGACGGACGGCTCGGTCGTCTGGACGAGCCTGGGCGGCGCGGAAGTGCCGGTCGGCGGCAATCCCGGCAACACGGCCAGGGGGGCTTACTTCCCGTCGGATCGCGGCATCCTGTCCATCGGCTACCTCGTCTGCCTGGGCCGCGCGGAATTGCGCCTGTCGGCGCGCGCGGTGCAGGTGACCTTTGAGTGCGACTTCGAGCGCGTCCTGGCTCTGTCCTGTCGCATGAACGCGACCATCGAAGACCCGCGCCTGCCCGGCGGCACCGCGGCCGGGAAGATCATCGCCTACACCATGGAGGGCGACGGGGATTCCGGGGTCTTCAAGTCGACCGTCACCATCGGCTGCTCGATTGGCGTCGGCGGCGAAATCACGACCACCGACGGCACGCCCGACTATGTCGCGAGCGAATATGTGGCGTCGGGCTATCAGTACACGGGCGGCACCATCGTGCCGGTGTCGGACGTCGGCTTCACGCCGCCTGTGCCGGGCACTGGGCCCGACGACATTCAGTTCCCGCTGACGGCCGCCAACGCCGTCAAGCTCGCCGTCGTGCATGGCGATGAAGCCACGCAGGCGGCGGCCGTCACGACCGCCATCGCCGACGCCAGCACGGCCGCCGGCGGCCTGGGCTACACGCAGGACTATCTCGTCAACAACACGATCCAGAAGCAGAACGAGACGTCGGCCGACCAGCTTGTGCGCGACGCGCTCAAGGCCGTCCCGATCTGGCTCGAGCTCGAATTGGTGAACCTGACGGGCGGGCCCTTTCAGTCGGACTACTTCGTCAACACCACCCCCGTCGCGATTGCGAAGACCATCGACTTGGAGGCCGCGTGACCACCGCGCTCGACCTCATGAAGCAGCCGGGGCGCGACGACAGCGCCAATCCGCCGGTTCGCTACATCGTGCCCGGCCAGCAGGAGGTGAAGCGCGTCCTGCTCGCCTTCGGGCGGGCAGGCGCCGGCAAGACGATCGCGGGCACGGCGTCGCTCCGGAAGACCTTCTATTGCGACCAGCACGTCGTCGAAAAGCGAGCATGAGCATCCATGGCCCTCTCTGACATCGTCTTCCGCACCGACGACCCGACACGCTGGGGCGACGGCTACGGCGGCACGCTCCCGGCCGTCGCCATCGACCTGATGATGTGGTCGTTCAAGACGGCCATCGAGGACTTGCAAGACAATCCGCCCGAGGCGGTGTCGATTGCGTCCATCACGCAGTCGGGCGCGCAGATCACGGTCCACCTGACGGACTTGACGACCCAGGGCCCCTTCATCCTGCCGACGATCCCGTTCGACTTCCTGGGCGCCTGGGCGCCGACGACGAGCTACACCGTCGGCAAGATCGTCCAGGCGGCGCAAGGGCTCTATGCGGTCATCTACAACCACACGTCGGCATCGAGCTTCGACCCTGGCGCGAATGACGGGCTGGGCCATTCCTACTACCGGCTGATCTTTCAGGCGCCGTACCCTTCGGGCGGGGCCGAAAAGCAATTGCTCGGTAAGGCGTCGGGCGTGTCCTACGACCTCGAATGGGTCGACCCGCTGCCGCCGGGCGGCAGCACGCGGCAGGCGCTCGCCAAGGCATCGGGCACCGACTTTGACGCCGAGTGGGTGGACGGCCTCACGCCCGATGGCGGCTCGACCTACGACGTGTTGCAGAAGGCATCGGGCACCGACTTCGACTACGTGTGGGGCAAGGTCTTCCTGCGCTTGAACCTTGGCGACGTCGCCGTCTCGGGCAGCGTCACCGACGGCGACCGGCTGGTCTATGTCGCCGGCGCGACCAACAAGTGGGTTTCGGGCCGACCGCTGATGGCGGTCGTCGTCGGCGACGTGCCGGGCCCGCTCGTGATCACCGGCATCACGGCCGACGACCGCATCGACAGCGTGATCTTCTATGCCGGCGCCGGCACGGCGGTGACCGACGTCGCGGACCTGACGGCGGAATTCACGATCAGCGCCGACGACGAGATCGACAACACCGGCGGCACAGACACGACGGGCGGCAAGCTCGTCATCGCCTGGACCGACTTGACGCTCTGATGGTCGCTTATCCCCGGCAGGCGCACGTCGTTCGCATCAAGAACCCCGACGACGAGACGCAATGGGTCGACGTCCTGCGGCTCGACTATATGCCGGCCGCCCGCAATGGCGGCGGGCAGGTTGAAGCCTATCGGCTCAACTGGATGGACGACGCGGCCGACGGCACCGGCGCAAGCACCAACCCCCGCCGCGGCATGGAGCCGATCGAGATCTACGATCAGGACGGCAACGTCAAAGTCACGGTCCCGGCGATCAAGAACATGGTGGTCGGGAATTCCGGCCAAGCCGCGCAATGGCACTTCACCAACAACCCCGCCCTGAACGGCGCCCGCTCGGTGACGCCGGTTCGCGTCAATGCGGTGACTTTGCCGTCCGACATCGACCCGACCTCGCCGATCCCCTGGGAGACGTACAAGGCGGCCCTTGAGGACGCCATCGCCAGCGACGGCATCGACGAGAGCAACTACGTCCTGACGGCGATCCCCCGCCGCTTCGGCATCAAGAGGAGCGTCGAGGACGACGTCCAGGGCCAGGGCGGCTACGCGACGATCAAGCACACCGAGGCGCTCAATCCGCTCACGAACATCGTCGAGACGTCGGACGACGTCCTGACATGGCTCGACCCGTTCCAGATCATCGTGAACACAAGCGGCGGCTACATCGGCGGCTATCTGGTGCTCTATTTCTTCGTGCAGCGCGGCGAAACCACCGGGACGGTCTATCTCGACGACGTCACCACCGACATCGGCATCCCCATCGGCACCGCGCTCTGGTCGAGTGCCGGCGGCACCCCCTATCAGGTATGGCCGGCGACAGCGACGCCGCGGCCCTTCTCGGACACGCTCGCCGATATGTCGGACCTCAAGGCTTGGCGCTCGCCGACCGAGGGGCCGAAACAATCGGACGCGACCGGCTCCATCGACGATGCCTACATCGTCATCAAGCTGCCGAGCCCCGGCGAGGCGGGCGCGAGCAGCCTCAACTTCACTATCCACGGCGCCGGGGTCGAGAGCGGTTTCCTCTACGGCGTCCACATCACCGGCGTCGCCAAGGGCATGGTCAGCAACTTCAAGCGCGCCAGTGCGCCCGGCCTTGTCTTGCAAGCGGTTCCGCCGAATGAAGCGCCTTACGACTACGTGGAAGGCGCGGGGTGGGTCGACTATATCGCCAAGAGCCCGGTCTTCTATTATTTCCCAGGCATCGACCGATACTCGTTGCATGACTTCACAATGGACACTTCCGCCGACTTCTATCGGATCGGCGACTTCCTTGAGATTTGGAATCCGGACTACTTCACGGGATCATGGGGCGACCCGCCCCTGCCGCCCTATAGCGGGAACCCATACATCGTGCCGTCGGCGTTCTTCAGCTATGGCCAGCAAACGTCGTTCCCGCTTGGCTCCTACTTCGCCTCTTGGACAGGTGCCGACGACGCGAAGTGGTCGTTCTCGGTCGACCTGAAATCGGGGATCATCTTCGCCGGCGGGCGCGAATTCGTCCCATCGCCGCCCGGCTCACAGCTTGGCCCGACATGGCAGCCGGGCGCGGATTACAACGCTGGCGACATCGTCTGGGACGTAATCGCCGGCCAGAACTACATCGTGCTCTATCCCCACACGGCGGCGGCGATCTTCAATCCCCGCCAGAAGCTCGGCAACCGCTTCCTCTACTGGCCCTACCCATGACGCGCCGCCCCGACGCCATGCTGTGGGTCGGGCACACGCTTCTCTGGACCGGGCTCGCGCTGCTCCTCGCTATCGCCTTCGCCTGAAGGAGGCTCCCTCATGCCTGGCTGGCTCTACGAGGCGTTCCGCCTCGCGTTCCTGACGTGCGTCGGCACTGCGGTGGTCCTGCTGATCCTGGCCATCCAGAGCTGCGCGCAGAGATCCCCGCATATGGACTGGCGCGGCCTCCTCGAGGACCTCGACGCCGACCAGGCGCGCCAGGAGCGCGCCCGGCGAGCTCTGGCGCATGTCGCTCTGTCGCTGCCCGAGAGCCAGGAGGAGTGGTCCTCCCGGCTCGCGGCTCATCTCTCTGTTGAGGATGCCCCATGATTAGCCCCGCGGAGCTGCGCCGGATTGTGCCGACGGCGCGAAGCTCGATCGTCGTGCAGCTCTGCGACGCCTTCGAGAAGCACTGGCTCAAGTACGAGATCACCACGCCCGAGCGCCAGGCGCACTTCATCGCGCAGGCAGCTCATGAGACGGCCGGCTTCACGACTCTCGAGGAGCTCGGCCGGCCGGCCTACTTCAAGCGGTACGACCCGTGTACGGTCACCGGCAAGCGCCTCGGCAACACCCAGCCGGGCGACGGGCTTCGCTACAAGGGCCGCGGGATCTTCCAGCTCACAGGACGGGCGAACTACGCCGCCTATGGGGCCCGCTTGAAGCTCCCGCTGGTGGACGATCCCGACCTTGCGGCCATCCCCGAGAACTCCGTCCGGGTCGCGTGCGAGTACTGGAAGGCGAGGGGCCTCAACGCCTGGGCGGACCGCGACGACGTGCGCGAGATCACCCGGCGCATCAACGGTGGCCAGAACGGCCTCAGCGACCGCATGCGCTACCTCGCGCAGGCCAAGGCCGTCCTGGCCGGCGACGAGGCGCCCGTGGGCCTTCTGAGCACCGAGGAAGTGCCGGACGCGCCCATAGCGCTCGAGCCCGTCAAGACGTGGTGGCAATCCAAGATCGCCTGGTCCGGCGCTGGTATCGGCGGTCTGTCGTTCGCGCAGGCATGGTCCAGCATGAAGGACATCGCGCACCAGGTCGTGGATGACCCGGCCGAGACCGTTATGTCGGCGATCGACCAGCATCCGCGCGTCGTGGTGCTCGTCGTGATCCTCGCGCTCGCCTCCTACATCGTCTTCGAGCGCGTCCGCATGCTGCGTGAGGGGCGCTGACGATGTGGCTCTGGCTCATCGATCCGCGTTGGTGGGGTGTCGCCGCGCTCGTGGCCTGCCTGGGCTTCGGCGCCGGCTACCTCAAGGGCCATGCCGACGGCACCGACAACGCCCGCATCGCCCAACTCGAGCAAGCCGTCCACGACCGCGACCTTGTCGTGGACGAGCTCCAAGCGCGCGCCCGCGCCGCCAGGAAGGCAACCCAAGACGCCAACGACCGGGCGACGGCCGCGCATGCGGACGCCGCCGCCAACGCCGCGAAGATCGAAACCTTGGAGGCCGCCCTTGCCACCGCCGCGCCAGACCCCGACCAGCCCGCCGCCTGCGAATCCGGCCCGGGCGGACCACAGCCTGGCCAGGACGGCCGTCCTGCCCCCGCAAGCCCCGATGGCCGGGCCGGCCCTGCGCCGGCCCCAGGCGCGCGTCGTAGCCGGCCTGATATTGGGCGCTGCCTCATCGGTCCTGACGGGCTGCAATACCTTGACGCCATCGGCGCCGGCGGTGCTCAAGGAGCCCCTACCGGCCGCACCCGCTGACTTCGGCACTCCGGTCCCGGTCCCCCAGGCGACCGCCCAGACTTTCGCCATCGTCTATGCCGCGCGGCTCAAGGCCGCGTTGCTTGAAGCGAACGCCCGGCTCGACAACGACCGGGCGTTCTGGACATCCCTCGAAAGCGACCGGAAATGACCAGCATGGCAGCGAAGCCTCCCGACGCCCCGAAGCACTGGGCCGTGGATTGGACCATCAACATCGGCACCGTCATGGCGCTGATCCTACAGATGGCCGCCTTGCTCGCGGCCGGCGGCTGGTACTCGGCGAAAGTCGATGCGCGGCTCTTTGCGCTTGAGACGACCGACATCCGGCTGACGGCCGAGCGCGATATCAGGCGCAAGGCGACCGACGACAAGTTCGACGTGCTCTACCGCGACCGCGACCGGCTCGTACGGGTCGAGACGCTTCTTGAGAGCTTCGGGCGATCGTTGACGCGGATCGAGTCCAAGCTTGATCGCGAGCCGCAGCTGCGCCCGTAGGTCATACCTACGATCTCTTTTAAGGGTTGTTCATAGCCCAATCTTCGGCCAAGCATCGACTTGGCCATAATTTGTCTTGGGCCAAATTAGATCCGAGCAGAGGCCAGACCTTGGTAGAGAGGCGCTTAAGTGCGGACGCGGTTCAGCGCGCAGGCGTGTTCGCGGAGTTGCCTGCTATCCTTGTTTCCGGAGGCGTCGATCCACGCAACGTACTTGATGCACTCGGCACCGACACCGCTTCCCTGACGTACGATAGCAGAATCCCTCTTCTAACAATGCTTGAGTGCTATGAGAAGGCAGCTCACGCATTAGACTGTCCTCATCTTGGCCTAATTGTCGGTCAGCGTTTTTCTTTCAAGGTCCACGGGGTGATTGGTCGACTGATGATGTCTGCCGCGACCTTGGAGGAGGCTATTCTTGATTTCGTGACGTGGCAGCAAGGTTATTCGACCGGAGCGGTCGTCTATTTGAATAAGATTTCAGGAGGTTCTGCCTTTGGATATGGCTCATTTGTCCGGTCGCATCCGGGGGCATTTTACTTGTACGATGCAGTGACTGCAGTTGCTTGCAGGATGGTCGCTGACCTCACAAAAGGGAAGGTCCGCCCGGTAGAGGTCCTCTTAAGCCACCGCCGTCCTGCCAATGTGAAACCTTACCTGCAATATCTGTCGGGTAAGGTTCGCTTCGACCAGCCGCAATCCTGTGTGATCCTCGATGAAGTGGCTCTCAGTACGCCTCTACCAGGTCGTGACCTCGCAGTTCACAACGAATCTCTATCAGAATTGAAAGCACTGTCGTCGAAGCTTATGCCTAGTCTCGCTTTGCAGATGGCGCATAAAATCAAACCGCTTCTTCATCGTGGGCTTCCGAAGATTGAATTCGCGGCCCGGACTATGAATTTAAATTCAAGGACGCTTCGGCGACATCTCCTGAAGGAAGGCACGTCATTCGAGAAAATCAGAGATCAGGTTCGGTTTGCGTTCGCTTGCGAACTGCTGGCTCTTACTGACTTGCCAATTGGAGAAATCAGTTCGGCGCTGGCCTACGCCACTCACGGCGCATTCAACGCAGCGTTCCACCGGTGGGCAGGCGTGACCCCAAGCGCGTGGCGGGCAACTCAATCCTGAATGCTACCGCGAGACCGCCCGACGACCCCGTTCAGCCTCTGGGCTGGGCGGGCCCTTCCTCCGTCTGAGGGACCGCAGAGCTCCAGAAGTCGGCGGCCGAAGTTGGCGGCTTTGCGCGTCGCCTCGTGTCTGCTGAACTTGTAGCAAGAGCTCGATCTCGCGATCGATCCCAGTACCTGAGAATTTCAGGAACGGTCCGTTTCCGCGCCCGTCACAGGTTCAGAGGTCGCTTAGAGCCCGTCGTCCGCGATCGCACGCCTTCGACAGCCGATTGCATTTCTCAGCAACCGTGAGCGCCCCTCGGGCGATCCCGAGAGCCAACGACGCACCAGCCAGCAGGACCAAGCCGGCACCGAGCCGGGTAATTGGACCTGGAGGCCCGACGAGACTGCGAGCGGAGATATGTAGGCGGCGGGCTGCAATGAAGACAGCGCCGAGAATTGTAGTCATCCTGCACCCGAGCGGGTCAGAGCGCCCCGGACCGGGGTCGGCCGGACCATAGCAGGGACTGCTTGCCGGGCAAGTCTTAGGCTCGCGGCGTTCCGAAGCGACCGACCGCCGAGCCGACCCTCCAGAAGGGTAAACCGGCGTCAGCGCTCTCTCTGCGATCGCGAGGACATTGCTTCAATTTCTGATGGTCATGGTGCTGGGGAGGAGGCTTCCCCATGGAGCATTTCATTTCCCAGGCTACTCAGAAGGCCAACTGGTTGGACTGGGCGCTCGCTGGCGCCGTCGTCGGCTTCGCCTTCATAAGCATGCTCAGTGTGCTTGCTCATCAGTCAGGCTGGCTCTGAGGCTACTGGCAGCCGCAAGTTCGGAACCGACCGCAAGCGCGACGGTTGATCCCCCGGGTCTGTGAACCAGCATTCTCGACCCTGCGCACCCCTCCGGGCGCGCAGCGCCCTCGGTCTCTCGGCCGGGGGCGCACCTGCTCGTTCTGCACCCTCTAAGATTATTTTGGCACGACCATTTGCCGATCCGCAAATCTAGTTAAGGTTTGAATTGAATGTCGCTGATCTCATCTTCGGCTGTGCTATGGTCTTAGCATGCACGGCTCTCCTCAGCCGTAATGCCGATGTCGCGGATGTACCGACCAGGCAATCCTCCGCTGGAGCCTTTCATGCCGCTCAAGGATCCCAACGAACCGGACGTGAGGGCCGACGAGCTTCGCCGTCGGTTCGCTTGCTCGTCGCCGTGGGCCAAGGGACGGCGCGGGCGCCGATGGCTGCCCAGCATCAGCGAGGTCATCATGGCGACCTACACGATCAAAGCCGCTGCGGTCATTGCATTCACGGTGGGGTTGGTGGCGGTGTCGATCCTGAATAAGGGGGCGGAGGATCAGACTGTCTGGGCGCCGTCGGTCAACCCATACCAAGCTGTTCCGTCAGCTGCGACGAAGTCCACGGCAGCTGGGACGATCGAGGAGGCGGACGCTTCGCCCGGTCCTTACTTCCCCACTTGTGCCGCTGCGCGGGCTGCCGGCTATAGCAACATTCCCCGTGGGGCTCCCGGCTATGCGCCCCACCTCGATCGCGATGGGGACGGAATCGCCTGCGAGCCCCTTCCGTACTGGGCCCGGTAGCAGGGCGGCATTGACCACAACCTAGCGGTAACGGAACCATATGCCGCGTCAGGGATTGTATACGATCCCCGGGGGCATCCGCTGTGGACGACGTTGACATCATCATCGAGGATAATTTCACCGTCTTCATGCTCCACCCAATGACAGAGCGCGCCCGCGATTGGCTCGCTTACAATCTGCCGGACAGCGCTACGTGGTGGAAGGGCGCCGTTGCCGTGGAGCCGGAGACCCTGCCCGATCTTTTGGTGCAGCTGACGGCGAGGTGCCTACGAGTTCGGGGGCCGGCGAGCGAAGCGAAGTAGCTGGCAGCGAAGGCGAGTCCCAAAAGGGCGCACGGCCCTGTTGGCGCTTTCATTCTTTCAGTTAGGTGGATCAAGCACGCGGCCATCTGCGGAGACATAGAGGTATATGTAGGCTCGAACCCGGCCGTTCCTCGACATCTGGGGGACGGCCTGAACGGTCCAAGTGGTTCCGCCATAGGCGAATGGGATTGAGCCAGTCGCTTCCACAACTTGCCTCGGCGTCGAACGCTTGATGGTGAACTCCAAGGCCCACGCCCAGGCCCACCAGGCGGCATTCAACTCGCGATATGTTGTCATTTCTGCGCCAATTGACGATTTTCGTGCCTTGAGATGCGAAGTCTAAAGCGCCCAATGAACAGAATATCCGTAGCTTCGCAGGGACGGGTCTTCCTCTCGACCGACGAATAGTACCGGCCACTGCCCCCTTCATGAAGATGGGGGCTGTTTGTGTTTCTTGGCATGTCCATCGCGACGATTGCCATTTTGCGCCAATCGTAGGGCTAGCCCGACTTTTATTTTGCCGTCAGGGAACTGATTTCGCTACGCTTGCGTTTAAGTTGGCGGCCGTCATTTTCGGCCTGGAGCCGCGCATGACGGATGATGAGATGCTCGTCCTTGCTGCATTTCTGTCGGGTAGCACCGAAATGCGGATAGCACGCAACGCACTTGACAACCCGGTGCTCGTCTCGCTCCTGCAACGCAGGCTCCTCGTCGAGATGCGGCACGACTTCGGGGAGCACGTTGCTGTACTGAGGTTAACTTCTGCAGGTCAGGCCTACCTCCGCTCGGATGGTCAGAGCTATCACTGATCAGAAGACCCGTGAGCCTCCCGACCGGAACGCTATCGGGCAGCACGCGCTCTGGAGCAGTGCGACCTGGCGCCGCGGCTGACGGACAATCGCTCCGCTCTGCCTACGGGCTCGGCGGGGACCTTTTGCGCCTCATGACCTGCAGCGCTGCGCAGCCTCCCGCCTGCATCAAAATCGCGCAGGCCGAGAATCCGAATCTCTGTCACGCTTTGATAGCCAGCCTGAGGCCTCTGCTGGCACGGCCTTTACCGGCCAGGCCTCGCCGACCATGACCCACGGCCGGCGAGGCCGTCTGAAATGGACCTCGCGCCCCGGATTCCGTGGTATCATATCCAAAGGCAAGCCCCACTTGGCCGGGGCATCTCTAACCCCCTACCCGCGCCCCGGCCCATTTCTCGCGTAGGAGGGCTCCATGGACTGGCACGGCCTCGGCCTCTTGTTGCTCTACCTCGTCGCGACTGCCGGCTTGCTGCATCTGGCGCAGCGGCCGTGATCACTGCCAAGCGCGGGCCTTCCGAGTGAGGCGCACGGATCCGTAAGCGGATTGAGCTCACCATGACGTTGATGACCAATGAAGAGCTCAACCTCCTCGCCCACGCTGTGGCCCGCAATGGGCGACTGGTACTGACCGACGTGTCGGCCGACAGCCCGGTGATCCAGGGTCTGATCGTGACGGGCTATCTCATGCCGATTGAGGACGCCGAGGAGTTTTCTGCGACAGTGACGTACTGCGTCACATCGCGTTGCCGGCGCCTCGTTGAAGCGTACCAGAGCTCTCCTGAAGCCTAGGCGCCTGTTCAGTAAGCCGCACCGGAGCGAAAAGCGGGGCTGTTCAGCTCCATCCGTCCGGGTCAATTCAGATTGCGCTTGGGATCGATGCCCAGGCGAGCGCATAGCCGCCCACAGGCGACGGCGATGTCGGCTGACGGGACGCCCTCCTCCGCCATCTCAGCAGCAACGCTGAACATGATCTCCGCGAACATTGCCGGATCCATCTTCGCAGCCGCCTCGAACAGGCGGTCAAGTGAGAAATCGTCGAGCGTCGCAGTCCGCTGCCGCGGTTTCATCTGTCCCTCCGTCCTTGCTGCCCAGAGTGCCACTCTCTGGAGCAACCGGCGAATCCGGATCGGAAGCGGGCGGCCTGCCGATGACGTCCGTGGACCTCGTGGAACTGATCCGGCGGAAGCTGGACGTGCTTAGATCGATCCCGGATTGATGAAGGCACAGTACGTGAGCAGTCCGGCAATGTAGTTCTCACCGGCGGTGTACGGTCGGCCGCACCAATGCGCAGCGCCGCCAGGTACCGAGATCCACACGATCTGATACGGGTCAGCGGTGACCCACTTCTGGTACCGACGGGAGAAGAACGTTGCTCCCCCGTCCGCGCGGACGGCAAAGTCTTCGATCACCTCACAGTCGTCGATGCCGCAGCACAACTGCCCAGATGGACTCTTCAGACCGGTGTAGGGATCGTGCGACCAGGCAGGCTGCGACGCTAGCAGAAGAAGGATGCTTCCAAGAGCGTAACGCATGGCGAAGCTCCAGTGCTGCGCCAACTATGCCTTTTTCATTCTCCAAGGTCACGTTGCAGGTATGGAGGCTGCACGAACGAAATGCCCCGCGCAGCTGGTTGCGCGGGGCTCTGGTTCACAGTCGATCGGATCGGGGAAGTGAAGCCGACAATGCATCCTGCGCCGCCGGACTTAAAACTTCGTTCTGAGCCTCAGCATCGAACGCTTGGCCGGTCGCAAGATAGCCTTCGCCGGGGTGATTTCTTCGGCCGGACTCGTCAGTCACGACTTGCAGATCGGCGGGGCTGCCTGAGACAATGCACGATCATCGCCCGATCGGCAGCTCGGCCAATAGCTCACCGAGTGCATCTGACACCTGCACTCGCCAGCGCACGCGACGTGCAACGCCGTGTCCGAAGTTCAAGATTTGCTCGGCCAATTCGAGCGCGAGCTGTCCCGCACGCCCCGCGTCCGGGGCCTCAATCTGCTCTGTCGCAACCGGGCCTGTTGGGCCGATAACGGTGACCGTGTAGATGGGCATGACCAGTCGGCCGAAGACCGCGGATCTGTGACGATACCTGCTGGTCCGAATGCGCGCTTGCCAGTTCACGTATCGCAATGTTCACGTGCGGCCTTCGGACGACTTTACAATCCTCAGCGTCAAGATGATCGGGTCGAGAATTGAGCAAGACCGAAGTGCGTTGAAGCCACAAAATAAGCAGCTAGTTCTGTTCGTCGATCTTTGAGCTCTGTCGGGCCCTAAGCAATACCAGCGGAGCGGCCTCATGCTCTGCGTAAAAGACTAAACCTGCTTTCTGGAATGCGGCGACAATCCTTCGTTCGATCTCAGGTCGATAGCCACGCACGTCTATTTTCGTTTCAAAATGCTTCACGCTTTGCTCCGATACACGGGCCTCGCGGGCCAAGTCCTCCTGGGTCCAAAGGAGAACGGCGCGGGCGGTGACACACTGAGCGGACGTGATCACTCGCTGCCGAGCTCTTCAGCTTCCGCCTTTCGCCTTGCTGCCGCCAACCCGCCCTTCCGTCCTGCCTCTTGTGCCAACGTTCGGTTCATCGAAAACGCCCGTTTCTCAGGAGCCACAGCTCGGCCTCCTTTTTGGCCAGCTCGGGACGCCGTCTCAGGAGATCTTGCGAACACGCGCTTTTCGTCAGGAACTGATTTTCCGCCCATTGCCGCGATTGTGCGGATCCGCTCCCGTGACACCGCGGCAAATCCCCTTCGTTTTTCGCCAGGCATGATCTGCAGCTCCTCACTTCGGCAAACAGGGGGAGGGAAGCGCTCAATTTTCTCGGCGTGGCACGATGTGACAAGCATACACGATTGCTAGGCGGTAATATGCCAACCACTCGCCACACGAGAATCCCCCATGAGCGCGAGCAAGACGGCACTGGTTGTCGACTGCCAAGCCGCCTCCCTCGCGGTCGTATCGAAAATGGTTGGCGAGGAGGGCTACAGCGTCCAATCCGTTAAGACAGGTCGGGAGGCGCTGAAGTGCCTTGCGGAAGGTACGTTCAATTTAATCGTCTCAGAGCACGACATGATCCCCATTACGGGCATGGATCTCTGGCGATTGATAAGAAAAGAGCCACGACACGACGACTGTCTTTTCCTGCTGCTGGCCACGCTCGACTATCGCCATCATCTCGTTCACTCGGGTTCGGAACTGCCGACCATCCTCTGTAAGCCATTCAATCGGGAGATGCTTGCGAAGATGCTACTTGGCGATCGCGATGACGAACCGGGTTATTTTCGGATTTAGCCCTAGGAGCGGTGAGATTAGACCGAGGTGGCCGAGCGATGCCCGACCTTTCGCAGACGTTTCGTTGGCGGAACCGTTGGCGCAAACGACAAGGGGCACCTCAAAGGGTGCCCCTAAGTACTTGGTCGGTCAGTGGTCGGAGCGAAAGGATTCGAACCTTCGACCCCCTCGTCCCGAACGAGGTGCGCTACCAGGCTGCGCTACGCTCCGCCGCCACCCGACGGGGCGGGTTATAGACGCCGCGCGCGGCGACCGCAAGCGGGGACAGTCGCGATCGCGTTCTCCTGCGCCGCGGCCCCCGGCCCCGCCGGCGCCCGGGGCCGGGGCCGCCCGACCCCGCGCCCACGCCGCAGTTGCGTCCCCCACCCGACCCCTCTATTTTCCGCGCCGCGACCGGCCCGCCGCGTCGCACGATGGGGCGTCGCCAAGTGGTAAGGCAGCGGATTTTGATTCCGCCATGCGGAGGTTCGAATCCTCCCGCCCCAGCCAGGCTCTGCGCCGGTCAGCCGGCGGGGCGGCTGTGGAGGCGGCTTGCTTGGGAGAGGCGGGATGCGGTCAGGGGATCGCGCCTGCCACGTGCAGCAGGAGGCCGGCGCTCGCGCAGGCCGCCAGCGTCGGGATCATGCCGGCCTTGAACCGGAACATGGCGATCACGGCGGCCGCGGCCAGGGCCAGCGCCCAGGGGTCGACGCTGGCGAGGACGGGCCTGTCGAAGTCCAGCCCCCATCCCTTCACGGGTTCGGTCCGGCGGAACAGCGCGTGGATGGCGAACCAGAGCGCGAGGTTCAGGATGACGCCGACCACGGCCGCCGTGATGGCCGAGAGCGCGCCGGCCAGCGCCTTGTTGCCGCGCAGGATCTCGATGGACGGCGCGCCGAGGAAGATCCACAGGAAGCAGGGCGCGAAGGTGACCCAGGTCGCGATCAGCCCGCCGAGCGTTCCCGCCAGCATCGGCGGCAGCGCGCCGGGATCGCGGAACGCGGCCATGAACCCCACGAATTGCAGCACCATGATCAGGGGGCCGGGGGTCGTCTCGGCCATGCCCAGGCCGTCCAGCATCTCGCCCGGCCGGAGCCAGCCCAGCGTGTCCACGGCCTGCTGCGCGACGTAGGCGAGGGCGGCATAGGCACCGCCGAAGGTCACCATCGCCATCTTGGAGAAGAACAGGGCGATCTGGCTGAAGGTCGCCGCGGGCCCGAGCGCCAGCACCAGCGCTCCGACGGGAACCAGCCAGAGGCCCGCCGCCACGCCGGCCGCCCGCAACGCGTCGGCGCGGCGCGGGGCGAGGGGGCCGGACCCGTCGTCGGAGAGGAGGTAGGCCACCGGCGCGCCGGCCCTGCTCCCGGCGGGCCGGTGGCCGCCCCCGACGGCGAATTGCGGGAGCCCGGCGCGCCCGCCCGCGAAGCCGGCCAGGCCGGCCGCGAGGATGATGGCCGGGAAGGGCGCCGCGAAGAAGAAGATCGCCACGAAGGCCGCCGCCGCGAGCGCGACCATCAGCCGGTTCCTCAGCGCCCTCGCCCCGACCCGCAGCACGGCCTGCAGCACCACGGCGAGGACGGCGGCCTTGAGGCCGAAGAAAAGGGCGCTGACCACGCCCACCGCCCCGAACGCGGCGTAGATCCAGCTCAGGACCATGATGGCGAGCATGCCGGGCAGGATGAACAGCCCCCCGGCGAGCACGCCGCCGCGGGTTCCGTGCAGCAGCCAGCCGACATAGGTGGCCAGTTGCTGGGCCTCGGGGCCCGGCAGGAGCATGCAGTAGTTCAGCGCGTGCAGGAACCGGTTCTCGGAGATCCAGCGCTTCTCCTCGACGAGGATGCGGTGCATCACGGCGATCTGGCTGGCCGGCCCTCCGAAGGACAGGGCCGCGACCCTGGCCCAGATGGCCGCGGCCTCGCCGAAGCTGGGATGGGCCGGAGCCGAGGCGGCGGCCGCGACCCGCTCGACGGGGACGTCCATGCTCATGCCCCCGGCCGGTTCGCCGGCCAGCCATGCGTCTCCCCGGTCGCGTCGCGGCACCAGCGGTAGAAGGCGTCGTAGAGCGTCATGCCCGCATCCAGTTGCCGGAGGTCGTCGCCGTGCAGGCGCGACAGGCCGAGCGAGGCGGCGAGCAGGCCTGCGGCCTGCGGCGCCAGGTCGAGCCGCCCGGTATCGGCGGCGCGGACGATCGTGGCGAGATGCGACAAGGCGGGCGTCGCGAGGCCCAGTTCCTCGACCATGACGTCGAAGGTGCAGTTTTCGCCGCGGTGGCTCCAGGCGACGTCCTCCACGTCGAAGGGCGTCGCATCGAACCGGCTCGCCACCCCGGCGACCTCCGAGGGCTTCACGAACAGGAACACGGCCCCGGGGTCGACGAAGCGGCGGATGAGCCAGGGGCAGGCGATCCGGTCGATCTTCGGCCGTTCGCGGGTGACCCAGACCGTGCGGCCCTGCGCGTCGCGCGGCGGCAGCTTCGCGACGGGGACCCGGGGCTGCCCGCTCCGCGCCCAGGCCTCCGCCCCGCCCTCCAGGCTCTCGGCCGAGGCCGCGCCCGCGTGGCGCAGCCAGGCGGCCACGCCGTGGCTGAGCTTGAGACCCTGCCGGCAGACCACGACCACGGCCCGGCCGGCATAGTCGTCGGCCCAGTCCGCGACGGTCGCGTGGGAGCGACGCGCCGATCCCGGAACGAGGAAGGGATCGGCGGCATGGTCCTCCTCGGTCCTGACATCCACGATGGCAGGGCAGGCGGGCGTGCCGACGAGGCGGGCGAGCTTGTCGATGGCGATGCTGGTGATGGAAGGCATGGCGCGTCCTCGGCTCAGATGGCAGATCGGGACGCGATGCTTCGGCCGGAGCCTCGTGAGGGGATCGCAGCCCCCATGGCCCGATCACAAGCCGGATCGCCGGTCCCGTCAAGCCGCGTACGGCCGCTCAGCCGCACGCCACCCCCGCGCCCGTGAGCGCCGGCCGGCGGCAGGGCGCCAGGGCGGCGCCTACAGGCGCGGATCGACCAGGATCTTCTCGCCCGTGCTTTTCCTCTGCGCGGCCGCCATCACGCGGGGGTCCAGCATGTCGGCGAGGCCGACGGTGCGGGTGTAGTGGCTGGCGAAGGTCGTGCGCATCTCGTCGACGACCCGCTGCCGCATGCGCGCGGCGACCTCCGGTCCGGCCGCCTTCAGGAAGTTGGGAAGCAGCCAGCCGCCGACGTCCCAGGCGAAGCCGAAGCCGCGATGCAGGACGACGGGCCCCGGGTCCAGCACGCCGTAGATGTAGACCTGCTTGGCCACGGCCGACCCGTATCGGTTGTACGTGGGCATGGCCCGGACGGCGACCCGCTCCATCGCGTTGAGGATGCGGCTCGCCAGGTCGCCGCCGCCCACGGCGTCGAAGCCCAGCATCGCGCCGGTGGCCGCGACGGCCTCTTCGAGCCGGGCGTCGAAGTCGGGCCTGCCGCTGTCGACGACATGCTCGGCGCCGAGGCCGCGCAGCAGCTCCGCCTGGGCCTGGCTGCGCACCACGTTGACCAGCGGGACGCAGTCGGCCTTGCAGATGCGCACCAGCATCTGGCCGAGGTTGGAGGCCGCGGCGGTGTGGACGAGCGCGGCGTGGCCCTTCATGCGCATCGTCTCCACGAAGCCGAGCGCCGTGAGGGGGTTGACGAAGAGCGAGGCCCCGTCGCGGGCCTGCGTCCCCTCGGGGAGGACGATGCAGTCGCGCGCGGCGATCTTGCGCAAGGTCGCGTACATGCCTCCGCCCCACATGCCGACCTTGCGGCCGACGAGGTGAGCGACGTCGGGGCCGGCCTCGATCACGGCGCCCGCGCCCTCGTTGCCGGCCGGCAGGGACTGCCCGATGCGCCCGCGGACCGCGCCGAGTTGGGGCGGCGCGACCTGCCCCAGCAAGACGGGAGCCCCGGTCGCGCCGCCGGCGGCCAGCGTAGCCGGATCGGCCGGGCCCAGGAGCAGCGCCAGGTCGGAGGGATTGATGGGCGACGCTTCCATCCGGACCACGATCTCGCCGGGCCCGGGCTCGCCGACGGTCACGGGCTCGAGGCTGATCCGAAGCTGGCCGTCCTGCGTGATCAGGGTGCGAAGTTCGAGGCCGTCGCGCGCCATGGTCGTTCTCCTGCTGGTCTTGACGACCCGTAGCATGGCGGCCGTCGGTTGCGTCGCGCCGGATCGCCGGCGGCTAGTCGGGGGAGGACAGGAGACGCCGCACGACGTCCCGGGCGGCCGCCCGGCCGGCCAGCACCGCGCCGCCGGCGGTCATCGCGGCGGCGACGGCCTCTCCCGGGCCGCCGGTGGCCTCTCCCGCGAAGAACAGGCGGCCGCCGACGGGCTCCGCCAGGGCGGCCCGTGCGCCGGCCTCTCCGGGCGCGGCGACGGAATAGGCCCCCCGCGACCAGGGATCGGCGGCCCAGCCCGCGAGTCGCGCCGCCCTGACGCGGCTGCGCGCCGCACCGCCCAGCATCGCGGCCAGGGCGTCCGTGATCGCCGCGGCCGCCGCGGGTTCGCCCTGCGCCACGAGCGCGCGGGCGGCGTCCCCGCCGAGCGTGGCCACGAGCAGGGGGCGGTCGAAGGGCCAGAGTTCGATGTCGAGGCCGCCATAGGCGGTGTCGATGAGGTCGCCGGTGTCGGGCCAGTCGCCGCGCACCCCGTCCACCGCGAGCG
Organism: Alsobacter sp.; assembly: GCA_046349155.1. Classification (GTDB taxonomy): domain Bacteria; phylum Pseudomonadota; class Alphaproteobacteria; order Rhizobiales; family Beijerinckiaceae; genus Alsobacter. Next base: position 1,211,404 of record JAXMCW010000001.1, read on the forward strand.
CGATCTTGGTGAGCGCACCCATGCCCAGGCCGGCGATCGCCTGCTGCGTCAGCGCCGGCAGCGGTGGGTCGAAGCGGATCGCTCCCTCGCCGAGCACCCCCGTCGACGCCGTGACGATGCAGGTCCGCGCCCTCACGCTTCCCCGCGGCGTGTCGACGGCGATGCCGCGGTCCCAGGCGATGCGGCTCGCCGGCGTGGCGAGCGAGACGGGCAGGCCCGCGGCCCAGCGCTCGGCGAGGCGGCCATAGCCCGTCGGCACGAGCAGGTCGTCGCCGTTCCAGAGGCGGGCATAGTCGCGCAACGAGACGCGCTCGGGCTCCTCCCCGAGCGACATGCGGGCGATGCGGCGGGCCGGCTCGGCATAGTCGGGACCGAGCGAGGCCGCGAAGTCCGACATCGCGATGTCCGGCGCCGTCTCCGGCAACGCGTCGAGCGCGGCCGACAGGGCCGAGAAGGCGCCACGGGCCGCCCGGCGGCGCTCCTCCGGGACGGGCCGGCCTCCCTCGTAGAACCGGAGCCCGTTGGCGCGGTCTGGCTCCGTCCCGACGCCGGCCTCGCCGGCGATGTCGCGCCAGGGATTGCGCTCCGCGAAATGGATGTAGGAGGCGCCCGCGTCGAAGGGGATGCCCGCCACCTCGGCGGTGAACATGCGGCCGCCGACCCTGTCGCGCGCCTCGAGGAGGCGAAAGGTCCTGCCCGATCGCTGCAGCTCCCGGGCCGCGGCGATGCCGGCCGCCCCGGCCCCGACGATCACGCAGTCCACGTCGTCGGCGCGGGCCCGGCCGGCGAGCAGCGTTGCGGCCCCCGCCGCCGCGAGGCCGAGGACGTCGCGTCGCGTGACAGGGTGCATCATCGTTCGTCCGCCATGGGGGTTCGGGACTCTGGGGCCGTGCTCACCAGAGCACGAGGATGTGGGGACACCGTGACGACGACCACGGTCCGCGCGCCCTGTCGCGACGCTCTTGGAGGCGACGGGACACGGCCGGGGCGGCCTCCTTCGCCGCGAGGGGCATCGTGGCCCCTCCCTCGCGCCGGCGGCCGCCCGGGAGGGGCCGGGCTCTAGAAGGCCACCCGGTCCCCACCCTTGAGCTCCAGGATCTCGCGCGCCTCGTCCGGGCTGGCGACCTCCAGGCCGAGGCCTTCGATGATCTGCCGGGCGCTGGCCACCTGCTGGGCGTTGGATTCGGCGAGCCGGCCGGGGCCGGCCCAGAGCGAATCCTCCAGGCCCACGCGGACGTTGCCGCCCATCGCGGCCGCCTGGGCGGCCACGGCGAGCTGGTTGCGCCCGGCGCCGAGCACCGACCACTTGTACTGGCCGCCGAACAGCCGGTCGGCCGTCCGCTTCAGGTGCAGCACGTCCTCCGGGTGCGCGCCGATGCCGCCGAGGATGCCGAACACCGTCTGCACGAAGAGGGGCGGCTTCACGAGGCCCCGGTCGAGGAAGTGGGCGAGGTTGTAGAGGTGGGACGTGTCGTAGCACTCGAACTCGAAGCGCGTCCCCTGGTCGCCGAGGGTCCGCAGCACGAACTCGATGTCTTTGTAGGTGTTGCGGAAGACGAGATCGCGGGAATTCTCCAGCGCCTGGGCCTCCCACTCGTGCCTGAAGGTCTTGAAGCGGTTCAGCATGGGGAAGAGGCCGAAATTCATCGAGCCCATGTTGAGCGAGGCGACCTCGGGCTTGAACACCTCGGCGGGCCTGATTCGCTCCTGGATCGTCATGTAGGGCGCGCCGCCCGTCGTCAGGTTCACGACCGCCCTGGTGGCCTGCTTGATGCGGGGCAGGAATTTCGCGAAGGCCTCGGGAGACTGGTCCGGCCGCCCCGTCTCCTCGTCGCGCGCGTGCAGGTGGATGATGGCCGCCCCCGCCTCCGCCGCCCCGATCGCCGCCTCGGCGATCTCGTCGGCCGTCACCGGCAGGTGCGGCGACATGCTGGGCGTGTGGATCGCTCCCGTCACCGCGCAGGTGATGATGACCTTGTTCCTCGCCATGGCTTTCGTCCCGTCGCTGGGGCGCGTCAGCGCCCGATGTCCTTGTCGGCCTGCTTCTTGTGGGCGGCGAGCGCCATCAGGCGGCGGTCGCGCCAGGCCTGGCGCTCGGCGAGGCCTTCGGCCGGCAGGCGGGCGCGGCGCTCCGCCTCGATGCGGTCGAGCACGGGCCCGGTCCAGTCCGCCCGCCATTGCACGGTGGGGAAGATGCGCTCGTAGATCTGCTGGTAGCGCTGCGCGTAGTCGCGCACCCCGCCGGGCGCGTTCAGCTCGATCGTCTCGAAGGGGCCCATGAAGGACCAGCGCAGCGCGAGGCCCTCGCGCAGGCCGATGTCGATATCCTCCACGCTGGCATAGCCCTGCTCGACCAGCCGGAACGCCTCCTCCAGCAGCGCGCCCTGCATCCGGTTCATCACGAAGCCGTCGAGCTCGCGCTTCATGACGATGGGAGCCTGGCCGCAGGCGCGCATGAAGGCCGCCGTGCGCTCCACCACCGCCGGGTCCGTCCAGGGCGCCGGGACGACCTCGGCGGCCGGGATGAGATAGGGAGGGTTGATGGGGTGGACGACGAGGCAGCGCGCCCGGCCCGCCAGCCCCTCGGTGAAAGTCGAGGGCAGGATAGCGGAAGTGGAACTCGCCAGCACGGCGCCGGGGTCGGCTGCGGCGTCGAGCCTCGCGAAGACCTCCCGCTTCACGGCCGCGTCCTCGGTCGTGTTCTCCTGCACGTGGACGGCGTTGGCCAGCGCCTCCTCCAGGGAGGCGACGCCCTGCAGCCGCCCCATGATCCGGTCCGGCGCGACGCCGCCCAGCAGGTCGTGCCGCGCGAGGTCGGGCAGCAGGGAGGCGATGTAGTCGAGCGCGCCGGCGGGGGCGTCGTGGCGGGCGTCCCACAGCGCCACCTCGCAGCCCGCCCGGGCGAAGGTGATGGCCCAGGCGCGGCCGATGAAGCCCGAGCCGACGATGGCGACCTTGCTCATGCTGTCCTCCCCGCGGCCGCGCTCACAGGGCCTCGACGTTGCCGTCGACGCCCAGCGACTGGCCGGAAATGTTGCGCCCGCCTGCCGAGACGAGGAACGCCACCATGGCCGCGACGTCGCCCGCCGTCACCATGCGCCGCAGCGAGACGCGGTCGAGATAGGTCTTCTCCATCTCCGCGTAGGAGACGCCCACCTGCCGGGCGCGGGCCTCGATGACGCCGGTCATGCGCGGGCCCTCGACGATGCCCGGCAGGATGGCGTTGACGCGGATATTGGAGGGGCCAAGCTCCTTGGCGAGGCTCTGGGTGAAACCGATCACCCCCCACTTGGCCGCGGCGTAGGGGCTGCGGAAGGCATATCCGAAGCGGCCGGCCGCGGAGGACAGGTTGACGATGGCGCCGCCGCCCGCCGCCTTGATCAGCGGCACGGCGTGGTGGGCGCAGAGGAACTGGCCGGTCAGGCACACGTCGATGGTGCGCCGCCAGTCGGCGGCCGAGATCTCGTCCACCCCGCCCGTCGGCCCGGCGATGCCGGCGTTGTTCACCAGCGCGTCCAGGCCGCCGAGGTGGCGGCGGGCGTCGGCGAAGAGGCGGGCCACGTCCTCGTCCGAGGAGACGTCGGCCCTAGTCGCGCCGGCCGCGGGGTGGGCGGCGCGGAACGCCTCCAGGAACTCGTCCGACACGTCGCAGATGTGGACGCGCGCGCCATGGGCGATCAGCAGGTCGCTGATGGCGCGACCGATGCCGGAGGCGCCGGCCGTGACGAGGACCCGCAGGCCCGGCGGGATCAGGAAGGTCTCGGGCGCTGCGTGCATGCTGGCTCCTTGTCGTGTCCCCCGCCGCCGCGGCGTCCGGGCCGCGGTCGGTGCGGTCGCAGCCTAGGGCAGGCCGACCCGCGGACAAAAGGGCCTGCGCGCGCTCGGGCCCGCGGGGCCGGCGTGCGTCCGGCGCGGGGCATGGTCGCCCGGCAGGGACTTTGCCGCGCCCGGCGATTGGTCCATGAAAGAGCAAAGAGCGGGCGGCGACGGCCCGCACGCAGGGGCGGACGCCGAGCGGGGCGGGAGACCGAGACGATGGCAGGATCGAAGCGCTTCCAGAAGCGGGCCGAGCGGGCCGTCAACAAGGACACCTACGTCCAGCAGGATCCGAGCCTTGGCCTCGTCGTCATGGACAGCCCCAACGATCCCAGGCCGAGCATCGCCATCGAGAATGGCCGCATCGTCGAGCTCGACGGCCGTCGGGCGGACGCATTCGACGCCATCGACAAGTACATCGCCCGGCACGCCATCGACGTCGAGGCGGCGGCCGAAGCCATGGCGACGGACTCCCTGCAGATCGCCCGCATGCTCGTCGACATCAACGTGCCGCGCCAGCGGCTGATGCGGCTGATGGCCGGCTGCACGCCGGCCAAGCTGTGCAGCATCGTCTCCCACCTCAACGTGGTGGAGATGATGATGGCGATGCAGAAGATGCGCGCCCGCCGCTCGCCCGGGAACCAGGCCCACGTCACCAACTGGCGCGAGAACCCCGTGCTGATGGCGGCCGACGCCGCCGAGGCGGCCCTGCGCGGCTTCGACGAGCTCGAGACCACCTGCCGCGTGGCGCGCATGGCGCCCTTCAACGCGCTGGCGCTGCTCGTCGGCTCGCAGACCCCGCATGGCGGCGTGCTGACGCAATGCGCGGTGGAGGAGGGGCTCAACCTGCGCCTCGGGCTGAAGGGGCTGACCTCCTACGCCGAGACGCTCTCGGTCTACGGCACCGACGACGCGCTGCGCGACGGCGACGACACGCCCTGGTCCAAGGGGCTGCTGGCCTCCGCCTACGCCTCGCGCGGCATCAAGATCCGCTTCACGTCGGGCACGGGCGCCGAGACGCTCATGGGCTACGAGGAGGGCAAGTCCATGCTCTACCTCGAGGCGCGCTGCCTCCTGCTCGTGAAGGGAGCGGGCGCGCAGGGCGTGCAAAACGGGTCGATCAGTTGCATCGCCTTGCCCTCGGCGCTGCCGGGCGGCGTGCGGGCCGTGCTCGCCGAGAACCTCATCGCCGCCTCGCTGGGGCTGGAAGTGGCCTCCGGCAACGACGCGATGTCCTCGCACTCGGACATGCGCAAGGCCGCCAAGCTTATGCTGCAGTTCCTGCCGGGGACGGACTTCATCACCAGCGGCTACAGCTCCATGCCCCGGCGCGACAACATGTTCGGCGGCGGCAATTTCGACGCCGACGACATGGACGACTGGCTGGTCATCCAGCGCGACATGCAGGTGGACGCCGGCATGGAGCCGGTCACCGAGGCCGAGGTCCTGGCCGTGCGCCGCAAGGCCGGCAGGGCCATCCAGGCCGTGTTTCGCGAGCTGGGCTTTCCGCCCATCGCCGACGACGAGATCGAGGCGGCGGTCACCGCCTACGATTCCGACGACATGCCCGAGCGCGACCTCGTGCAGGACCTGGCGGCGGCCGACGCCTTCCTCGACGGTCCGCTCGGCGCGCTCGACGTGGTGGCGGCGCTCGACCGCGCTGGCTTCTCCGACATCGCCGCCAACGTGCTCGGCATGCAGCGGGTGCGCATCACCGGCGACTACCTGCAGCCTGCCGCCGTGCTCGACAAGGGATTCGAGGCGCAGAGCGCCTTCACCGACCGCAACGACTACCAGGGACCGGGCACCGGCTTCCGCCTGCAGGGCGACCACCTCGCCCGGCTGTCCGCCATCCCCCAGGCCCTGTCGGCGGCCGAGATGGTGCCGCTTTCGGGCGGGAAGGCAGGCGTCACGCTGCGCCCGGTCGCCAGGCCCGAACCCGCCGGCGAGCGCGACGTGGTGATCGCGGTGGGGCCCGCCTTCGCCTCGGAGCTCGACACGACGCTGTGCGGCCTGCGCCACGGCGAGGTGCTCAAGGCGCTCGCCGAGGGCGTCGAGAGCCAGGGCCTGAGGCCGCGCGTGGTCAAGGTGTTCCACACCGCCGATTGCGGCATGCTGGGCTTCGAGGGCGCGAAGCTGTCGGGGTCCGGCGTCGCCATCGGCCTGCAGTCCAAGGGAACGGCGGTCATCCAGCGGCAGGGGCTCGCCCCGCTCAACAACCTCGAGCTCTTCGCGCAGGCGCCGCTCCTGTCGCGGGAGGCCTATCGCCAGATCGGCGCCAACGCCGCCAGCCATGCGTTGCGGCGGCCGCCATCGCCGGTGCCGGTCAAGGTGGACAACATGGCCCGGCTGCGGCTCATCGTGCACGCCATGCTGATGCACAAGCGCGAGGTGGCGAGCGTCGTGCCGGGCAAGCCCGCGAGCGAGATGCAGGTGAACCATGACGCGTGACCCCTTCGACGACGGCCCCGACGTCCGGCGCAGCCAGCCCATGGTCAGCCCGGACGAGGTGACGCTCGATAACCTGCGCCTCGGCAGGCTCTCGCCGGAGGACCTGACGATCCGCCGCGACACGCTGCTGCAGCAGGCCGCGCGCGCGCAGGCGGAGGGCTACCCCCAGCTCGCCCGCAATTTCCGCCGCGCGGCCGAGCTCACCGCGGTGCCCAACGACGTGCTGCTCGCCGCCTACGACAAGCTGCGCCCCTACCGGGCCAGCTATGTCGAACTCCTGGCGCTGAGCCAGGAGATCGCCGCGCGCTACGACGCGCCGGAGACCGGGGCCTATATCCGCGAGGCGGCGGAGGCCTATCGCGACAAGGGTCTGCTCAAGGCCGGGCAGGACTGAGCGACCGGCCGCGCCGCCGTGCCGCCACCCGCAGCGGGGCGCGAGAAAGGGCGAGCGTCCGCGCGTCCGGTGCGTTAACCTTGTTGTCCAGCGCTGCAGGCCAGGGCCTGTACAGCCATGGGCGACACGATGATCGACCTGCTGGGTTCGGTGCCGTGGTGGGGGTGGGTGCTTCTGGCGGGCTCGTCCTGCCTGCTGGCCTTCCTCGTGATGGCCATGTTCGCCGTCGATGCGGATCAACTCGGCGGCGACTTCTGATCGCCGCGGGCGCGTCGCGGCCGGTCAGCGGCTCAGCGACAGGAACTTGCGCAGGCCGGTGAATTCGCGGGAGCGCCCGGTCGCGGGGTCGTCGAAGGCGAGCAGCAGCAGCACCAGCCCCAGAGCCATGAGGCTGCCCGGCAGCACCCAGGGCAGCAGGGCGGCCCGCCAGGTGGACCGCGACCGGACGGGCGCAGCCGGCTCCGGCCCGCGATGCTCGATCGTCGTCGTCAGGCGCGGCCTGGCGGGGCGGGGCGAGGCCGGCGCCGCATCCGGCTCGGGACGTGGCGTGTCCGCCGCAGCTATCCGCTCGGCCGGCGGGGGGACCGGGGACGGGGTCCCGGCGGCGCGCATCAGGTCCGGCAGGTGGGCGATCCCGGTCGCGACCAGCCGCGCGTCCTCCTGCGACAGCAGGTCGGGCCGGCTTCCGGATTCGGGTGCAAAATAGACATAGGCCAGCCGGACGCCGCTGGAATCCTCCACGGCATAGCCGCCGTCGAACGGCGTGACCGTCCATGGGGCTGGGAGGCGGCGAGACGGGGGGGCCATGTCGCCATCATGCAATCCGCGGGCCGCTCTCTCAAGGCGCAGCTCCCGACACTTCGCAAACAAGCTTAAGCGCCGGCGTCTTGAGCCCTGATCGCCCGCAGGAATCGGGTGGCGGGCCCGTCGCGGGGGAGCAAGGCTGCGGCTCCCGTCACGACCGGAGAACCGTCATGGCCTTCCGAATCACCGGCCTCTCGCCCGAGCCCTTCGTCCCGCTTTTCGGCCTGCCCGACGCCGATCTGGCCGCCCGCGGCGTCCTGCGCGTAAGGGTCGACGCGCCGGGCGGCTATCCCGACCGCATCGAGATGCGCGAGGCCGCACCGGGCGAGACGGTGCTGCTGCTCAACCATTGCTGCCAGCCCGCGGACACGCCCTACCGCGCCACGCACGCCATCTACGTGCGCGAGGGCGCCGCGGAGGCCTATGACCGCGTCGACGAGGTGCCGGAGGTGATGCGGAGCCGCCTCCTGTCGGTGCGCGCCTATGACGCCGGCGGCATGATGCGGGACGCCGACGTCGTCGAGGGCGTCGGCCTGGAGGCGGTCGTCGCGCGCTTCTTCGCCGATCCGGCCGTGGCGTACCTGCACGCGCACAACGCCCGGCGCGGCTGCTATTCCGGCCGCATCGACCGCGCCTGAAGGCCCGGGGCCGGGCGGCAGCCTCCCGCCGCTTGCCCCCGCGCAGGATCGCCCTTGCAGCGCCGCGCGTTGACCCGCCGTCCGCCCTGCCCACCTTTGCCGGGCAGGACGGCCGGGGCCGACGAAGGAGCGCGCGATGGGACTTCTGGTGGACGGCGCCTGGCAGGACCGCTGGTACGACACGGGCAGCACGGGCGGGCGCTTCGTGCGCAGCCAGTCGCAGTTCCGGAACTGGGTGACGCGCGACGGCGCGCCGGGGCCGACGGGGGAGGGCGGCTTCAAGGCCGAGCCCGGGCGCTACCACCTCTACGTGTCGCTCGCCTGTCCCTGGGCCCACCGCACGCTGATCCTCCGGCGGCTGAAGGGGCTCGAGGAGATGATCTCGCTCTCGGTGGTGCACTGGCGCATGCGCGAGCATGGCTGGACGTTCGAGCCCGGCCCCGGCGTGATCCCGGACCCGCTCGTGAACGCGAAGGTCCTGCATGAGGTCTACACGGCGGCGGATCCCCGCTATTCCGGCCGGGTCACCGTCCCGGTCCTGTGGGACAAGGCGACGGGCCGGATCGTCAGCAACGAATCCGCCGAGATCATCCGCATGTTCAACTCCGCCTTTGACGGGGTCGGCGCCGCGCCGGGCGACTTCTATCCCGCGGACCTGCGCGCCGGGATCGACGAACTCAACGCCGAGATCTACGACCGCGTCAACAACGGCGTCTACAAGGCCGGCTTCGCGACCACGCAGGAGGCCTACGAGGACGCCGTGCGGCCTCTCTTCGCGGAACTGGAGCGGCTGGACGCCCGGCTCTCCGGGCAGCGCTACCTGTTCGGCGACAGGCTGACGGAGGCTGATTGGCGGCTCTTCACCACGCTCGTGCGTTTCGACGCGGTCTATGTCGGTCACTTCAAGTGCAATCTGCGGCGGATCGCCGACTATGCGTCCCTCTCCGCCTACCTGCGCGACCTTTATCAGCAGCCGGGCGTGGCGGAGACGGTCGATTTCCGCCATATCAAGGGCCACTATTACGAGAGCCACGCCACCATCAACCCGACGGGCATCGTGCCGCTCGGCCCCGTGCTCGATCTCGGCGCGCCGCACGGGCGCGAAAGACTGGCGACCGCGCCGTCCGGCGGCTGAGACGCTGCACGTCGCACGTGCGAGGCGTCGCTTCGCCATCTTGATGCGTCCATCTTTCGGGACGAGTCTGTCCCGGACGGGCCCTCCCGCCCGCCGCGAGGACGCGTGATGACCGCCATCGACACTGCCCCGTCGCTTCCCTACAGCCCGGCGCGCCGCCCTCCGCCCCCGGCGCCGGAGCCGCCCGACAGGCCGCTGTCGCGGCTCGAGGTGCTGGCGCGCCTGCGCCGCAACCCGCTCACGCTCTGGACGAAGCGCCATTTCCGCGAACCTGTGGTGGCGGGCAAGGGCGTGCTCGGCTACGGCGTCGTCATCTCGGACCCCGCCGGCATCCGCCGGGTGCTGGTCGAGAACGGGGCCAATTACCGCAAGGACGACCTGCAGCGCGCCGTCCTCGCGCCGGGGCTCGGGCAGGGGCTCCTCACGGCGGAGGGCGAGGCGTGGAAGCGCGCCCGCCGCACGCTCGCGCCCCTCTTCACGCCCCGCAGGGTCGACGCGCTCGCGCGCAGGATGACGCCGCCCATCGAGGCGCAGGTGGCGCGCATGGCGGCTCGGCGCGAGGGCCGCGTCGTCGACGTTGCCGAGGACATGACGCGCCTCACCTACGACGTGCTGGCCGAGACCCTGTTCTCCAACACGATCGCCGGCGGCGCCGCCGCGTTCGGGGCCGCCCTGACGCGCTACTTCGACACGCAGGGCCGCATCGATCCGCTCGACATCCTCGGCGCGCCGGCCTGGCTGCCGCGCATCGGGCGCCTGCGCGCGCGCCCGGCCCTGCGTTTCTTCGAAGAGCAGGTGACGTCCATCATCGCGCAGCGCCAAAGCGAGCTGGCGGCCGGGCAGGGGCGGCCCGACGAGCCGCCGGACCTGCTGTCCGCCCTGCTGCAGGCGCGCGACCCGGAGACCGGGGCGGGGCTGAGCGACGAGGAGGTCGGCGCCAACATCGTCACCTTCATCGGAGCGGGGCACGAGACCACGGCCAACGCCCTCACGTGGACGCTCTACCTGCTGGCGACCCATCCCGAGGCGCGCCGCATGGTCGAGGCGGAGGCCGACGCCGCCGGCGACCTGGCGCAGGCCGCGCGGGACGAGCGCCTGCCCTGGACGCGCGCGGTGCTGGAGGAAGCCATGCGGCTTTATCCGCCCGTGGCGTCCCTCACCCGCGCGGCGCGGGAGCAGGACGTCGTCGCCGGCGCCGTGGTGCCCAAGGGAGCGCTGGTGGTGGTGGCGCCCTACGTGCTGCATCGCCACGAGAGGCTCTGGGAGGACCCGGCGCTGTTCCGGCCGGAGCGCTTCCTGCCGGGCGCGCGGGAGGCGATCGACCGTTACGCCTATTTGCCCTTCGGCGCCGGCCCTCGCATCTGCATCGGCCAGCTTTTCGCGATGACCGAGGCCGTGATCGCGCTGGCCGCGATGCTGCGGTCCCTGCGGTTCCAGTATGCGGGCGACCAGCCCCCGACGCCGCAGCAGCGCATCACCCTGCGGCCCCGGGAAGGGATGCCCATGCGCGTGACCCGGCGCTGAGCGCTCCGGGCGGCAGCGCACCGGCTCCGTGGCGCCGCGCCCTTGTCACGAGCCGGACACAACACCATGTGTAGACTGCGCACCGTGGATCCCGGGCTCAGGCCCGGTGGATGCTCCGGGCGGCCGAGGCCGCCGGACACGGTCCGCCAGACGACCGCAGGATGCGGTCGCATCGCAGCCCAAGAGCGCGATCAACCGTGCCGCGCACAGGCGCGGCTTCAAGGAAGAACAATGAAAAATCAATCTTTCGCACCCACCCTCCAGACCCACAAGACCCGCGGCCTCCAGCAGGTCCAGGCCAGGCGCCACGACGCGTCCGACCGCCTGAGAAACTGGAAGCCGCAATCCTGCGGCCTGTCCCGCCGTGAAATCCGGCAGGTCGTCATCGATCAAATCGGTTGACGACTCGCGTGGGCTTGGCCGTCATCGGTTTTAACTGTCCTCTGGCCCCATTCATCATGCGCCCTCAGTCCCGTCCTTTCGTCGTCGAGATCAAGCGTTCCAAGAAATCCCCCGCAGCCTCCGCCGAGCAAGCCGAGGCGCCGCGCCCCAAGGTCAGCCTCTTCGACACGCCGCCGCGCTCCGGCGAGAGCGCCAGCGCGGCGCGGCAGGCCGCCGAGCGGCTGTTCGGCGCGGTGGCGAGACAGCCTGAACCGGCCGTCGCCCCGGCCGACGAGCCGTCCTTCCCCGTCGCAGTCGACTCCCCGCCCGCCCGGCGGGTCTGGTTCGCGCCCGATCCCGTCGCGGCCGAGGCGGTCGCCGAGACCGTCTTGGCAACCCCCGCATTCGAGGAGCCCGTCTTCGAGGAGCCGGCCCTGGAGCAGCCCGTCCGCGTGCGCCGGCCGCGGGGGCGGCCGAAGGCCGTGCCGCTCGAGGCCCAGCCGCCCAGCATGCTGGAGACGCCGGTTCCCGACCCGCTTCCGCCGCCCGTCGAGGACGACCTCGCCGTCGAGGACGACGTCGTGGCCGATGCGCCGCGGCGCGCGGGCGGGCGCATCGCCGGCCGCCGCAAGGACGGGCTGGCCCGCGGCGAGCGCTGGAAGCGCCGCCTGCCGACAGTCTGCCGCTGAGCTTTCGGCTCACTCCGCCTCGAAGAAGGCGGAGTGGAATTCGATCGGTCCGGCGGGCTTGTCCCGGCCGAAGGGCAGGCCCAGGATATAGGCCGGCGGAGCCTCCTCCAGGGACAGGCCGGGCCAGGGCGTGAAGCCGAAGCGCCCGTAATAGGCGGGCTCGCCCAACACCACGCAACCGGCCGCTCCGAGGCGGCGCAGTTCCGCCAGGCCCTGCGCCACCAGCGCCCTGCCGATGCCCGACCGCTGCCGGCCGGGCGTGACCGCGAGGGGGCCGAGGCCGTACCACTCGCCGCGCGCGTGCGGCAGCCCCACACGGGTGAAGGCGACGTGTCCCACCACCTCCCCATCGCTCTCCGCGACGAGGCCCACCACCAAGGCGTGCCTGCTGCGCAGCGCCTCGATCACCCGGTGCTCGGTCTGCCGGCTGTGAGGGTGGTCCCGGAAGGCGGCGGCGACGAGCGTCCGGATGGCGGCGACATCCGCCGGCCGCTCCTCCCTGACACGAAGGTCGGTCATGCGGTGCGGCCGCCATAGGCCTCGGACGCCGCCCGCTCGCGGGCGACGAAGCCGTCGAAGCCCGGCCCATCCGCGACGCGCTCGAGCCGACGCGCCTGGTCGTCGAGGCGGCGGATCGCGTCCAGCGCCTCGGATCGCTCCAGCCGCGCCTGGGTCACCGCGCTCTTCATCACCCGGATCGTCTCGTCGAAGACCTTCAACGGCACCGGGAAGGGATGGCCGTCCTTGCCGCCATGGGCGAGGGAGAAGCGGGCAGGGTCCGAGAAGCGGCAGGGGGCGCCGTGCACCACCTCGGCCACCAAAGCCAGCGCCTGCACCGTCCGCGCGCCGACCCCCGGCACCAGCAGCAGTTCCTCGAAATCGGCCGGGCCGCGTTCGGCGGCCGCGGCGAGCGCGCCATGCAGCCGGCGCTCGACGACATCCTCCGCGCGGACGTCGTGGCGGGCGGGCATGACGAGGTGGGGCAAGGTGGGCTGCGCGACGGCCTCGGCCTGCGGCTCTGCCGCCGGGATGGCCTCCGGCCTCAGCGTCGCGGCCTGCCGGGCGATCCGTTCGGGCCCGGCGCTCGCCAGGAGGTCGAGTTGGGCCCGCCGCGAGGCGGCCGCACGCCGGTCGGCGAGGTTGACGATGGCGCCGCCGCCGCGGCCCTCGATGGCGGCGTGCGGCTCGTCGACGAAGCTGTCCAGGCCCTCCGACAGCCAATGGTAGCGCCGGGCCTGGCGACGCTCGTCGTTCATGCCCTGCTGCACCACGACCCAGCGTCCGTCATCGGCGACGACGAAGCCGTGGAGGTAGAGCTGGAAGCCGTCCTGCACGGCGGCGCTGTCGACCTTGGCGACGAGGCGGCTGGCCCGGGCCAGCGCCGCGCCGTCGAAGCCCGTCGCCTCGCCGAGGGCGACGAGCTCGCCCGGCGTCCTGCGCGAATGGGCGCCGCGCCCGCCGCAGACATGCAGGCCGAGTTCGCGGGCACGCGGGGCGAGCCCGCGCTTCAGCGCCCCGATGACGCTCGTCGTGATGCCGGACGAGTGCCAGTCCATGCCCATGACGGCGCCGAAGGACTGGAACCAGAAGGGATGCGCCAGCCGGCGCAGGAACTCGTCCCGGCCATAGTGGATGACGATGGCCTCGGTGATCACCGCGCCCAGCTTCGTCATGCGCTCGCCGAGCCAGGCCGGGACGCGCCCGCCATGAAGCGGCAGATCGGCCCGTCCCGCGCGCTGCGCCATCCTCGTTCCCTCGGTCACACGGCCGCAGACTAGCAGCGTGGCGTGGCGAATGGAACAGACGAAGAACGCAGGCGCTTCCCCCGCCTCCGGATTGACCCGTATGGAACCGTCGGCCGAACCCTGCCACCATGAGCGGAGCAGTCCTCCCCCGCTGCACCGGCATACGCGCGAAGCGCGAACCAGGCCATCCGCGCAAAGCGCGACAAAGGGAGGTTGCATGTTTCCGTTTTCCGAGATCGCCGGGCCCGACGGCCAGCGCATCGGCATCAGCATGATCGGCGCGGCTGTGGTCTTCGTCGTGCTTTTCAAGCTCATCTACGCGCTGTTCGGCGCCAACCACGACGCCGCCATGCTCTTCGGCACGCTGATTCCGACCTTCGCGGGCGTGTCGGTGCCCTATTTCGTGGTCAAGATGATGGCGCCGAAGTCCGAGCCCGTCGCCAAGCCGGCCGGCGGGCACGCCTGAGCCTCAGCCGAGGCGGTCGAGCAGGCGCGCCCAGATCGCTGCCGTTTGCGGGGCCACGCGGTCCGGGTGGGCGGCGGCGATGGCCATGAGCCGCGCCCGCAGGGCCATGGCCCAGTCCTCCTCGCCGAGCAGGGCGAGGGACTGCACGATGCGCGACAGGCGCAGGTGGTTATGGTCGCCCGGCGCAAGCCACGGGGCGCGGGCGAGGGCCTCGTCGGAGACCGGCACGACCGCGCCGTCCCGCCGCGCCAGGCCATAGAAGCCGAGCATCAGGTCGAGGGAGCGCAGCAGCCGCGCCCGCAGGCCGGGCTCGTCGCGGAAGGCGGCCTCGTCCTTGTCGGTCAGCAGCGGCGCGGCGGGGTTGTAGCGGCTCGCCTCCCGCAGCGGGAACAGCCACTGGATGAAGTCGTGGCGCGTCTCCAGCGCGCCCCGCCCGAAGGCCCAGACCTCCTCGATCGTGCGGCCGGTCCCGTCGCGCCCGTCGCCGCGGTAGAAGCCGAGGATCGCCGACATGCTTCACCTCCGGGCTGCCGCCCGCCTCAGCGCTGGGCCTTCCGCCAGCCGGCCGCGCGCGCCTCGTCCTCGCTGCAGAACCAGCGCTCGCCCAGGCCCTTGTTCATGCGCGTCGCCGCATAATAATGCTGGCCCGGAAGGTGGTAGATCCGCTCCCCCGCCTTCGTCACGTTACCCTTGATCAGGCAGGCCGCGTCCGGGGCGCCGGTCGCTGAGACCGGGGCCAGGAGCCTGGCCTGGGCCGCGACGGGGATGCTCCGCGCGCCCAGGATCACGGTCTTCTCGTTGCGGTGCCGCCAGTCCCAGGGCGCGACGAATGCGCCTGACCAAAGGCCGGCCCCGGCCTGTCGCGCCTGGGCTTCGTCGCCGACGAAGGCCCGGGAATACTGCACGAAGGCGAGCGCATAGCCGTCCGCCACCATGCGGCGCTGCAGGTCGCGATCGCCGGCCCGGCAGGTCGCCAGCGCGCGCCCATAGGCGTCGCCGCCGCTCACGGCGCAGTCCACCGGCGAGGATCCCACCAGCTCCGAAAGGTGCTGTCGCGCCGCCACGCCGCAGGCAAAGGCGCGGCCGGCGGCGTCGAGGCAGGTCTGATCCGTCTCCGGCGCGTCGATCCCGGCGAGGCGCACCGGGATGCCCTTCACCACGAGCGTGTCGCCGTCGACGACCTTGGCGGGACCCGACAGGCCGCCGGGCGGCGTGGGGGCGGTGGCGGCCTGGGCCTCGCGCGCCGGGGGCGTGGGCTCGGCCGCGGGCGGGGGAGAGGGCTGCGTGACGGGATGGCCCGCCTTGACGACGCGCGGCAGGGGCGTCGCGCTCTCCTGCAGGGCCACGCGGTCGCGCACCAGCTGGGGCAGGCGCAGCAACTCGCTACGCCAGGGATTGAGCGAGCCCGCGAGCACGCCGGCCGCCACCGCCGTCAGCACGGTGAGGGCCATGGTCGTCCGCGTGGTCGAGCCCGTCGCGCGCAAGGTTCTGGCTCAGCTTCTCTGAGTTGTGCTCAGAGGCTCTTGTAATCCCCGATAGTTGAAATGGGAAGAATACAACCTGAAAGCGCATCAGGAACGCGCCGCGGCCGGCGACGTTGACGGCCAGCCCCGGAGGTTCGCCATGGCCGTCATCCGCCGTCTCGCTCTCGTCGCCCTGCTGGCCACGGGCCCGGCCCTGGCACAGGCGCAGCAGCAGGCCGGGACGCCCGCGCCGGCGCAGCCTTGTCCGTCCAAGGCCGCGAGCGCCGACGCCGCCACGCCGCCCGGCGCGGGCGGACGGGAAGGAACCCGGCCCGGTGATTCCGGCTCGACCGGCTGGACCGGCGGCCTCGGCGGCTCCTACATAGGCACCACGCATGCCGGGCCGAACCCGGCCTCGCCCACCCCGCACCCCGAGACGGCCACGGGGCTCGACCCCATGACCTCCGTGTCGAAGCGCCAGGCGGCGTGCTGAAGCTCGCGCCGGCGCCGCGCGGGACACGCGGGGGCCGGACCCGTCAGACGCCCAGCAGGAACGGGTTGAAACCCGCCCGCCGGTAGGGCTCGTCCCGCAACAGCAGGTCCAGCCCGACGCTGCCGATGTCGTCGGCGAGCGGATCGAGGCGAGGATGGCCGGCCTGGTGCAGCACCTTCACGTAACTGCGGCAGGTGTCGCAGCACTCGGCCTTCACGGCTCCGCCGCTTTCCGCCACTTCGCGGTATGAGATGCCTCCCGTGGCCTCGCAGACGAGGCACTTCACGCGCACCGCGTTCCACAGCGTGCCGCACAGCGAGCAGGCGGCGTAGCGCGCGTTCTCCGCACCGGGCCAGCCCACCACGAGGCTCGCCACGGGCGCGCCCTGGCAGGCGGGGCACAGGCCATGGGCGACGCGCCTCGGCCTGGCCGCCGGCAGCGCCGCGGCCGAGCGGGCCGCATGGACCTGCAGCCCCGCCGCCACGAAGGCGTGCTCGGCGAGGCGCTCCGCCGGGATGGCCTCGGCCAGGACGGCGGCGACGGGGCCGGCGAGCGCCTCGTCGCCGGCCGACCGCAACCCGCCGAGGGCCTCGGCCGCCTCGCCGGGCATGGACACCGCGCCGAGCGCATCGAACAGGCCGCGCAGCGTGTGCAGGACGACAGGGTCGCGCGGCCAGGCCAGCCGGCTCAGCGGCGGCGGCCCGTGGTCATCCGCGTCGCCGGGGCGCTCGCTCGCCCCCTCGGCGTCGTCCCCGGCCGCAGCGGGGAGGCCGGGCGAGCCGCGGGGGGCGTCCTGCGGGACCTCGGGAGGCGTCGCGATCCCCGGCTCGCCCTGCATGGGGGATGACAGGGCGGGGAGCAGGGGCAGGAGCGCGTCCTGCGCCCGCGCGACGCCTTCCATCAGCGTCAGGTAGGGCCCCAGCGGATGGGCCCCGGCCAGCTCGGCGAACCGCGCGGCCCGGCGGGCGAAGAGCGCGCCCGGGTCGGGCAGGCGCACGAAGGGCGGAGGCAGGGCGCGTCCGATCGTCGAGGGGTCGGGCCGGATCTCGGTGTCGCTCACGCGCGGCGCCCCTTCATTCCGCCGGCGCCTTGGGGCGCCCGTCGTCGATGCGGCCGCGCGCCACCAGCTCGCGCAGCCAGCGGCGGTGGTGCCGCCAGGCCCAGCCGCCCGTCACCGTGCCCCGGGTCATCGCGCGCATCGTGCCGCGGATCCAGATCGAGGCGTAGACGTGCAGGATCCAGACGGAGATGATCAGCACGCCGGCCATGGAATGCACGAAGACGGCCCAGCGCTTGGCGGGGATCGACAGGTAGATGTCGAAGTAGCGTTCCCAGATCATCAGTCCCGTGGCGATGAGCGTGACGACGAGCAGCGTCATCGACCAGAAGATGAATTTCTGCCCGGCATTGTAGCGGGACACCTCGGGCAGCCGCTCCTCGTGGCCGGCGAGCACGTCGCCGGCCTGGCTGATCCAGCGCGCGTCGTCGCGGGTGAAGAGGTTCGCCCGCCAGAAGCGCAGCACGAGCCCGAAGAAGCTGAAGAACAGCACCACGCCGATCCAGGGATGGATGGCGCGCGTGTTCTGCCCTCCGCCGAACAGGGCCGTCAGGCCGTAGAGCACGGGGTGGAACAGCGCCAGTCCCGAGATCGCGAGCAGGATCAGGCAGGTCGCCGTGAGCCAGTGGTTGGCCCGCGCCCCGCCGCTGTAGCGCCCCACTGTGACCGGGCGGCCGGGATGCACGACGTCCTCCGGCGCGATGACGCTGCCTGCCCCGGACGACGACGCCCGGTCCGGTTCTCCCCGTCTGGGCCTGCGCACGATGCCGGTCATGGCCGTCGCTCCTCGCGTCCCCGGCTGCGGGTCAGGTCCTCGGCCCTGGCCTCGTCGTCGGGCGAGACGCGGTTCGCGCCGGCGACGGCGGCGTGGAGCAGGCTTGCGGCGGCGACGAGGCCCATGGCCGCGAAGCCCACGACTTTCGAGACGCCCTTCCAGGCCTGCACCACCGGCGGAATGGTCGGGTTCTCCGGCAGGTCCGCATAGAGGCGAGGCTTGTCGGCGTGGTGCAGCACGTACATCACGTGCGTGCCGTTCACGCCGGGCGGGTCGTAGAGGCCCGCGTTCCGGAAGCCGCGCGACTTGAGGTCCGCGATGCGCTCCTGCGCGTGCCTGGTCATGGCCTCCTTGGTGCCGAAGACGATCGCCTGGGTCGGGCAGGCCTTGGCGCAGGCCGGCCCCTGGCCCACCGCGACGCGGTCCGAGCACAAGGTGCACTTGTAGGCGGTGCTGTCGGTCTTGGAGATGCGGGGAATGTTGAAGGGGCAGCCCTTCACGCAATAGCCGCAGCCGATGCAGTTCTCGTGCACGAAGTCCACGATGCCGTTCGAGTACTGCACGATGGCGCCGGGCGCCGGGCAGGCGGCGAGGCAGCCGGGCTCGGAGCAGTGCATGCAGCCGTCCTTGCGGATCAGCCACTCGAAGTCGCCGGTCTCCGGGTTGTCGTACTCGCTGAAGCGCATCAGCGTGAACATGCTCGGCGTCAGGTCGTGCGGGTTCTCGTAGATCCCGACATTCGTCTCGACGTCCGGCCGCGTGTCGTTCCACTCCAGGCAGGCCGACTGGCAGGCCTTGCAGCCGATGCATTTCGACACGTCGATCAGCTTGGCCACCTCGGTGAGGCGGCGCTCGGGCGGCCGTACCGAGGAGGCCGACCGGCGGATCAGGTCGCGCTGGTCGAAACCCACCCGGATGTCCCGGGTGGGCGGGTTCGCCGTGGCGGTGGTGGGGCTGTCCATCGCGCTCTCCTCAGGCCGTCGCGGCCGGTGGCCCGCCGGAGGGCTCGATGTTGACGAGGAAGGCCTTGTATTCGGGCGTCTCGATGTTCGCGTCCCCCACGAAGGGGGTCAGCGAGTTCGGCCCGAAGCCCTTGCGGGCGGCCCCCATGAAACCCCAGTGCAGGGGAATGCCGACGACGTGGACCGTCTTGCCGTCGCAGACGAGCGGCCGGATGCGCCGGGTCACCACGGCCTTGGCGAAGACCGAGCCGCGCTTCGACCAGACGCGGACCCAGCCGCCCTTCTCGATGCCCTTCTCGCGGGCGAGGTCTTCCGAGATCTCGACGAAGAATTCCGGCTGCAGCGCCGCGTTCACCCGGTTGTGCTTCGTCCAGTAGTGGAAGTGCTCCGTCAGGCGGTAGGAGGTCGCCGCGTAGGGGAACTCCTCGCTCGTGCCGAAGGTCGGCACGTCCCTCTGGAACACGCGCGAGACCGGGTTGCCGCGGATCTTGGGGTTCACCGGGTTCGCGATCGGGCTCTCGAAGGGCTCGTAGTGGACGGGGAAGGGGCCCTCCCGCATCAGCGCCCGCGCGAAGAGCCTGGCCGTGCCCTCCTGGTTCATGATGAAGGGCTGAACGTCGCCGGGCCTGGCGTTGGGCGCGATGTCGGGCACGTCGTAGCCCGACCATGCCTTGCCGTCCCATTCCAACAGCTTGCGCGCGGGATCCCAGGGCCGGCCCTGTACGTCCGCGGAGGCGCGGTTGTAGAGGATCCGGCGGTTCAGCGGCCAGGAGAAGGCCCAGCCGGGATAGGCGCCCGTGGCGTCGGGGTCCGTCGTGTCCCGCCGGGCCATGGCGTTGCCGTTCTCGTTGAAGCAGCCGGAATAGATCCAGCAGCCCGACGAGGTGGAGCCGTCGTCCCGCAGCGCGGAGAAGTTCACCAGCAGCTTGCCCTTCTGCAGCAGCGTCCTCGAGGCGTCCGCGGGGTCCGGCACGTCCCGCAGCGCGTAGCCGTTGAGCTCCTTGGCAAGTTCCTCCGGCGTGGGCTCGTTCCTGTCCGCGTAGTCCCAGGCAAGGTTGAGGATCGGGTCGGGGAAGGCTCCGCCTTCTTTCTCGTAGAGGGCGCGCAGCCGGAGATGGAGTTGCGCCATGATCCAGGTGTCGTGCCTTGCCTCGCCCGGCGGCGTGCCGCCGGCCCAGTGCCATTGCAGCCAGCGCCCGGAATTGACCAGCGAGCCGTTCTCCTCGGCGAAGCAGGTCGTGGGGAGCTGGAACACCTCGGTCTGGATTCCGGCGGGATCGACGTCGTTGTAGACGCCATGGTTCTCCCAGAAGCGGGAGGTCTCGGTGTCCAGCGGGTCCATGGTGACGAGCCACTTCAGGCGCGACAGGCCGCGGGTGATCTTGGCCCGGTTGGGGAAGGCCAAGAGCGGATTGAAGCCCTGGAAGAGGTAGCCGTTGACCTGGCCCTCATCCATCATTTCGAAGACGCGCAGCACGTCGTAGGCGGGCACGTCGAGCTTGGGCAGGAACGCATAGGCCCAGTCCTTCTCCGCCGTCGCGGCGTCGCCCCACATGGCCTTCTGGAAGCTCACGAAGAACTTCTTGTAGTTCTGCCAGTAGCTCGTCTGGCCTGGCCGCATCGGCTTGAACTGCCGGCTGGCCATGTAGGTAGCGAAATCCGTCTCCTTCTCCACGGGGATGTTGAGGTAGCCGGGGATCAGGTTCGACATCAGCCCGATGTCGGTGAGCCCCTGGATGTTGGAATGTCCGCGCAGCGCGTTCATGCCGCCGCCGCGCAGGCCGATATTGCCGAGGATGAGCTGCAGCATCGCCATGGCGCGGATGTTCTGCGATCCGTGCGAATGCTGCGTCCATCCCAGCGCGTACATGGACGTCATCACCTTGTCGCGCGCCGAGGTCTCTCCCATCATGGCTGCGACCTTCAGGAACTTGTCCTTCGGCGTGCCGCAGATGCGCTCGACGAATTCGGGCGTGTACTGCGCGACGTGGTTCTTCAGCAGGTTCCAGACGCAGCGCGGGTGCTGCAGGGTGTCGTCGACCTTGACGAAGCCGTCCTCGCCGAGCTCGTACTCCCAGTCCGTGCGGTCATAGTCGCGCTTCTCCGCGTCGTAGCCGACGAAGAGGCCGTCCTGGTAGGCGTAGCCGTCCTTCACGATGTAGGACGCGTTCGTGTAGGCCTTGGTGTACTCCCACTGCACCTTGTCGTTCTGGATGCACCAGTTGATCACGCCGTTCAGGAAGGCGATGTCGGTGCCCTGGCGGATGGGCGCGTAGAGGTCCGCCACCGAGGCCGAGCGCGTGAAGCGCGGGTCGACGACGATGAGCTTCGCGCCGCGGCTGGCCTTGGCCTCCGTGACCCACTTGAAGCCGCAGGGATGCGCCTCGGCGGCGTTGCCGCCCATGATGACGACGAGGTCGGTGTTGCGGATGTCCGTCCAGGAGTTGGTCATCGCACCACGGCCGAAGGTCGGGCCCAGACTGGACACCGTGGGGCCGTGTCAGACGCGCGCCTGGTTGTCGAAGCCGACGATCCCTGCGCTGCGCACCACCTTGTAGGTCAGCCACGCCGTCTCGTTGGTCGAGGCCGAGGCCGCCAGGAAAGCGGTGGTCGTCCAGCGGTTGACGGGCGTGCCATCCTTGTTCTGCGCGACGAAGTTCGCGTCACGGTCGTCCTTCATGAGCCGCGCGATGCGGTCCAGCGCGTCGTTCCAGCTGATCGGCTCGAAGCTGTTCGAGCCGGGCTTGCGGTGGCGCGGCTCGGTGAGGCGCGTCGGGGCATGCACGAAGTCGAGCAGAGCCGCGCCCTTGGGGCAGAGCGTGCCGAGGTTGGTGGGGTGGTCCGCGTCGCCCTCGACATGGGTGATCACGGCGGTTTCGCCCTTCCTCAGGTCACCCTTCGAATAGAGGATGACGCCACACGCCACCGAGCAATAGGGGCAGGTGTTGCGCGTCTCGGTGGTGCTGGCGAGCTTGAAGGGGCGGATGGCGGCGGCGTAGGCGGTCTCCAGCGCCGCGAAGCCCATGGCCCCGATCGTGCTCGCCGCCGCCACGCCGGCCCCGGCTCCCGCGAGGAAGCCGCGGCGGGACAGTTGAACGGTCATGTACGTGTCCTTGCCTGGGGCAGGCCGCGCGCGCCGGGACGGCGCGTGGCAGGCCTTCCCATCCGGCGCGAACGCGCGGACGGGTGCGGGCGTTCCATGCGTCGCGGGCAGACCCTCGGTCATTCCGCCGCAGGGGGCGCGGCGGCGTCGGCCTCGCTCCCCCAGCGCGCGATTGCCGCATGTCCGGCGGCGGTGAGGCCGTAGAGGCCGCGCCCGACCCGCTCGAACCAGCCATAGACGTTGCGCTGCAGGATCTGCGGCGCATCCTCCGCCCGGGGCCTGAGGTCGCGCGGCCGCTGCGGGCCGCCCCTCATCTGGGCGGCGCAGAGCAGCGCCCGCTGCCGGTAGGCGGTCATGATGGGCTGCCTGGTCGAGCCGCCCTCGCTGGGGTCGCCGCGGCGGCGCTCGTGCTCCGCCACGAGCCGCGAGCGGCGCTTGCGGTCGCGCCGCGGCGTCCAGGCCGAGGGGTCGACCAGGACCTCCACCTTGCCGGACGCCGTGACGCCCAGCAGGCCGAAGCCCAGGCGCCGGCAGAGGTTGCGGAAGCGCGCGTCGGCCTCGCGCCCTCGTCCGCGCGCCGAGAGGCGGGCGGCGAGCCAGACCTCGTCGGCGGCCGGGGCGCGGTCGACGGCCTGCAACACGAGTTCCAGCGTGAAGCTCTGCTTGAGCTCGGCGATGACCAGGATAGGCTCCTCGCCCGGCCGGACGCCGACCACGTCGCAGCCGCCCACCTCGCCCTTGACGGCGAAGCCGAGCCCTTCGAGGAAGGCCTTCACGGGCTTGTAGAGCGAGGTTTCCAGGGCGCGACTCGCTGCGGGGATCCTGCCACCGGCATAGCCCACCGGCGGCGGACGGCAACCCCGCGCTGCCGGCAGGGCCTTCGCGCAGACCTCGTCGGGCCCTCAGTTGGGCTTGATGAAGTGCCAGACGGTCTGCGGCCGCCAGGGTGCCTTCTTCTTCGTCTCGGGGACGAGGACGGGCTTCGGCTTCGGCTTCGGGACCGCCTTGGGCTCCGGCCGGATCTGGTCCGTCAGGAAATAGGGAAACAGCCGGGGGTGCTCCCTCGCCCGCTCGGCCGCGGGCTTGGTCACGGATTTCACCAGCCGCGCCGTGAAGCGGCTGCGCCAAGGCTTCGCAAGCATGGATGGGTCCCCCCGCGTCGCCCGAGACTAGGCCGGGAAGATGACCGACTGATTGACGCGGGCCGGGGCAATCGACGAAACCGGGGAGGGCCCCGCCCGTTCTCCACGCGGCGCTTGTCTCGCGCGACGCGCTGCCGCCACGATCGCGCGCCAGGAAACGACCATGACCAGAGTTCTCCTCCTCGCCGCGCTCGTCGCCGTCGCGTCCGCGGCGGCCCCGGGCTACGCCGCCGCCCAGACGACGGTGGACCAGATGACGTGCGCGCAGGCCGTGCGGTCCGCGGCCGTCTCGCACCGCTACTACAAGCGCACGAGCTTCGGCATCGTCCCGATCATGCCGGTCTTCCCCTTCGCGCCGAGAACCACCTGCCTGTGGACGGAATGGGCGGTTCCGCAGGTCGAGCGCACGCGCGACAGCCCGGCCTGCGCCATCGGCTACAAGTGCGAGGAGCGAGACCCGACCTGGATCCGCTGAGGCTTCAGGCTGGGGCCGCGGGCACGGGGCGCGAGGGCTCGGCCCGCGTGCGGGCGGCAAGCCGCTTGCCCCAGGCGATGCAGGGTTGCTCGACGCTCCTGTGCAGGATCTCGGAGAGGACGAGCGTCACCCCCAGCGCCAGCGCGATCCAGACCGCCTGCCCCGGCCGTTCCAGCACGTAGTAGCGCAGCCCCGCCGCGGCGAGCACCAGGGCGAGCACGGGCTGGTGCACCAGGTAGAGCGCATAGCAGCGCGTGCCGCACCAGCGCAGCACGGCGCCGGCCCGGCCGGCCGTCCAGGACGCCTCGAGCGCCAGCAGCGACCAGAGTCCGGCCGCCATGGCCAGCACGGCCACGGGGTGGCCGTAGAGCATCGTGCGCATGTGAAACTCGGTCCACTCGCGCGAGAACAGCGCCAGAAGCACGGCCAGCGCCGCAGCGAGCAGCGCCGCCGCCTGGCGGGGACCGGGCCGCCAGCCCCGGCGCACGGCGACGGCCAGGATCAGCCCGGCGCCGAACGAGTCGAGGTGGCCGGGCGTCCAGACATAGGCCGCCAGGTCGCCCTGCAGCGCCCAGGTGGCGACGCGCGCGCAGAAGGCGAGGGGGATGAAGGCGAGCGCGGCCAGCACCGTCGCGCGCGGCCCGGCCAGGACGAGGAGCGGCAGCAGCAGGTAGAACTGCTCCTCCGTCGCGAGCGACCAGGTGGTGGACAGCCACGAACCTCCCCAGGTCCCGGTCACGCCGATCACCCAGTTCTGCAGCCCGGCATAGGCCCAGAGCGGATGCGCCCCGCCGAGGGACCAGGCGACGAGCGGATGCTCGCCGGGGAGCAGGCGTCGCGCGGCGAGCGCGGCGACGAACACGACGAGGAAGAGAGGGGCCGTGCGAAACAGGCGGCGCATCAGGTAGGGCCTGACGATCGCCTCCCCCGGCGTGGCCCCGGCCGTCCGCTCCAGCAATTGTCCGCCGAGCAGAAAGGCCGACAGCACGAAGAACAGCGTGACCCCCTGCCAGCCGCTCGCCGCGATCCAGCGCACCGGCGCGGGCGCCCCGAGCAGCGCCAGCGCCTCGGTCAGGAGACCGTAGTGGAACAGGATCACCAGCAGGATCGCCACGCCCCGCAACGCGTCGATCAGCGGGGATCGCGCGGCGGCTGGGGGGAGCGAGGCTCGGACCATTGAGCCATGTTAGTTCTTCAAATTAAAAATTCCGTCGCCTGGACTGCTCGCCTTCAATCCATCGCGGGCGAGGGACGCCGGCCTCATACCCGCGGCGAGCCGTGGTGCTGCAGGATCTGCCAGCCACCGGCCGCGCGCAGGAGCACCCAGGTCATCCGGTAGGGCATCGGCGTGTCGCCGTCCGCGAAGTCGACATGGGCGGCGGTGCAGACGGCGTCCGGGCCGATGGGACGGACCTCGAGCTCGCCGTAGCGCCTGACATGGACGCTGCGCGGCCGTTTCCCGAAATAGCCCCGGATGGCCTCGCGGCCGACGACCAGTTCCGCGATGCTGCCGAAGAGCACCGCCTCCGGCCGGTAGAGCGCCATGTGCCGGTCGAGGTCGTGGCTGTTGAAGGCCGCGACCCAGGCCTCGCGGAAGGCGTCGATCGAGGCGTCGTGCGCCATGGCGTTGTCCCCCCTCTTGATGGGGCGGGAGTGTCGCCCGCCTCGGCCCGGGCGGCAAGCGCGGCCGGTGGGCCTCAATGGCTGCGGATGAAGGCCATCGTGTCGGCGAGCACCGGCGCCTTGTCGCGGAAGCCGTTGGCGAGCGCGACGAGGATGCCGGCATGGCCCACGCCGTCATAGAGCTTCAGCGTGGCCGGCACGCCCTTGCCCGAGAGCACGCGCGCCAGCGCCTCGCTGTTGCGCGGGTACACCGTGTCGTCGTCGCGCCCGTGCAGCAGCAGCGACGGCGGGGCCGAGGACTGCGCGACGAGCACGGGCTGCGTGGCCCGGAGGTCCGGGGCCTGCCCGAAGGCTTCCCTGGTGGCGCTGACGTCCAAAGGCAGGAAGTCGTAGGGCCCGGCGAGCCCGATGAAGCCGCGAAAGGCGCGGCCGCGCAGGCCAGCGGCCCGCAGGTAGGTCGGCGTGACGCTCACCATGGCCGCGTTGTAGGCGCCGGCCGAGTGGCCCATCACGAAGACGCGGTCGGGATCACCGCCATGCGCGGCGATGTTGGCCTTCACCCACGCGGTGGCGCGCGCCGCATCCTCGACGAAGCCGGGAAAGCGCACCTGAGGCACGAGGCGGTAGTCGATCACCACGGCCACGACGCCCTGCGCGGCGAGCGCCTTGCCGACGAAGGCATAGTCCTGCCGCCGCCCGGAATTCCAGGAGCCGCCATAGATGAAGATCACCACCGGCTTGCGTCCCCCCGCGCCCGGGGGGCCGTAGATGTCGAGCGTCTGGCGCGGATCGGGCCCGTAGGCGAGGTCCGTCGCCAGGGTCCTCGCCCCGTCCTCGGACTTCACGACGGCGTTGAAGGCCCCCACGGCCGAGCAGGCCGACAGGGCAGGGGCGCACAACGCGGCCGCGAGGAGGGTGCGGCGGGACGGCAGCTCGGGGAAGGCGGGCATTCGCGGGTCCGGGGCAGGCGGGATGGGTCGAGCTTTATCCAAAGTTTAGTGGATTCGCTCCATGGTTGCCGGGTTACGCAGCTTTCCGCATGCCTGGATCACCGATGGCCAGAGCCCGTCGTTCCCGCGACACCGCAGCGACCCCCGCCTCCGCCGGACAGACCGCCCCCGAGCGACACGGCGACGTGCTCGGCGCCATCGGCCGGTTGTCGAGGCGCCTGGAGGGCGACGGCGCGGCCCTGGCCGATCTCGCGGCCCTTTCGGGCGGCTATGCCCGGGCGCTCGGCGACCTCGGCGAGCTCGACCATGTCACGCTGCTGCCCAACCGCCTGCGCTTCCTGCGCCACCTCGCGGCGGGGCGAGATGTCGCGGGCCGCACTTTGGTGCTGCTCACCCTCGCCGACGCGAAGCACTACAACGAGCTGCTGCGCGCGCTGGGCCAGGGCTTCGGCGACGACTTCGTGCGCGCCGGCGCGCGATCCCTGGTCACGCTGCTGCCCCCGGGGACCGGCATCCATCACGTCAGCGTGCTGAGCTTCGCCTTCCTCCTGGAGGCCGACGCGGCGGAGGCCTGCGCCGCGGAGCTGGCCGCGGCTTTCCGCGAGCCGCTGACATGCGAGGGCATCGCCATCCCCACGCGGGTCGGCGTCGGACTGCTCGACCTTCCCGCCACCGCCTTCGACGCGTCCTCGGCGCTTCGCTCGGCCCTCACCGCCGCGCAGGACAGCCGCGGCAAGGCCGCCGGATGGGCGCGCTACGACCGCGTCAGCGACGAGGCGCACCTGCGCTCCTTCATGCTGGTGCGCGACCTCGGCGTCGCGCTGAAGAGCGACGACCAGCTCCACATCCAGTTCCAGCCCCGCGTCGAGCTGGCCGATGGGAGCTGCGGCTGCGCCGAGGTGCTGCTGCGCTGGCGCCATCCCTCGCTCGGGCCCATCTCGCCGGCGGAGTTCATCCCGCTCGCCGAGGCCACGGCCCTCATCGAGCCGGTGACGGACTGGGTGCTGGAGGCCGCGCTCAGGCAGTCGGCGCGCTGGGCCCGAGACAGGCTCGACGTCGTGCTCTCGGTCAACGTGTCCGCGCTCAACCTGCGCAGCCGCGGCTTCGACCAGAAGGTCGCCCACCTCCTCGAACGCCACGCCGTGCCGCCCTCCCGCATCGAGCTGGAAGTGACAGAGGGCGCGATGACCGCCGACGACGAGCCGACCTCCGCCTGCATCGCCACGCTCGTCGCCATGGGCGTGGACCTCGCGATCGACGATTTCGGCACCGGCTACAGCAACATGGGCAACCTCGCCAAGCTCCCGGCGAAGGTGCTGAAGATCGACCGCTCCTTCGTCCAGCCGCTAGAAGGGGAGAGCAAGCACTCCCGGCTCGTCCGCTCCATCATCACCATGGCGCACGATCTCAGCTATCGTGTCGTGGCGGAAGGAATCGAGACGCAGGGCGTGTACGACCTCCTCGCTGCGTGGGGCTGCGACCAGGGCCAGGGCTTCTACATGAGCCGGCCTCTGCCGCCGCAGGACTTCGTGGCCTGGCAGGGCGCCCGCTGACGCGGCGCCGGCCTTCGGTCCTCCCGCTGCGGACACCGATTGCCTGGAGGGCGGCGATGGCGACGATCCTGTGCTACGGCGACAGCAACACCTGGGGCTGCGCGCCCATGACGGGCTGGGGCGTCCCGGACCGCTTCGGGCCGGACATCCGCTGGCCGGGCGTCATGCGCTCGCTGCTCGGGCCGGGCCACGTCGTCGTGGAGGAGGGGCTCAACGGGCGCACCACCTGCCATGACGATCCCATCGAAGGCCGCCACAAGAACGGCGAGGCCTTCCTCCCGGTGGCGCTTGAGACGCACCAGCCGCTCGACCTCGTCATCCTCATGCTCGGCACCAACGACCTGAAGGCCCGCTTCGGGCTGCCGCCGGGCGACATCGCGCTCGGGGC
The DNA here is from genome assembly GCA_046349155.1 of Alsobacter sp. Classification (GTDB taxonomy): domain Bacteria; phylum Pseudomonadota; class Alphaproteobacteria; order Rhizobiales; family Beijerinckiaceae; genus Alsobacter. The sequence continues at coordinate 1,239,431 of JAXMCW010000001.1, forward strand.
GGGCCGGCTGGCGCGGCTGGCGCGGCGCTGGGAGGTCGGCCCGGGCGGAGAACCGCCCAGGGTGCTGCTGGCCTGCCCCGCGCCGGTGGCGCGGCTCACGCTCTTCTCCGAGATGTTCGCCGGCGCGCCGGAGACGTCGCGCCGGCTCGCCCCGCTCTACCGCGAGGTGGCGCGCCAGTCCGGCGCGGCCTTCGTCGACCTCGGCGAGCACATCCGCTCGAGCGACATCGACGGCATCCACCTCGACGCCGACCAGCACCAGGCGCTGGGCCGCGCCATGGCGGAGGCGGCCGCCGCGGCGCTCGCCGGCTGACGGCCGCTCCGCGGGTCAGTTCCTCTCGGGCGACCAGCCGGACGGCGTGCGCCGCTCGAGCCCGCCGTCCTCCGCGATGCGGAACAGGTGGATCCAGCCGTTCTGCACGAGGTCGCGCACCGCGGCGTGCCTGGCCAGGACGCCGTCGATGGCGGCGGCCGGGGCCTCGACATAGGCGCTGAGCCGCAGGGGCTCGTGGCGCAGCCTTTCCCCGTCGTGGACGGACTGCCAGGGCAATCCCGTCCGCAAGTCGCCGCCCGCGCCCTCCAGCACGCCGAAGCGGCCGACGACGTTGTGCAGCGTCTTGTCCCCGGCGCCGAAGGCCCGGTTGTCGACCGACGAGCCATAATATTGCAGGTTGATCCAGCTCGCGACGACGAGCGGCGCGGTGAGGATCTGGGTCAGGACCGCGAAATCCTTGTCGGCCTGCCAGTCGTAGCTGTGCAGGAAGGCGCGGCCCTGCAGCGAGGCGCCCCGCGTACGCGCGCGCGGCGCGACCACGAAGGCGGCGTTGCCGGCGAGGCCCCATTCGGGCCGCACCTGCGACCAGTCCCGGCTGCGCCGGCCGAGGATGCTGCCGAGGTCCCGGCCGCCGGGAACGAGCGCGAGGCCGGGCGCGCGCTCCTGGCGGACGAGGGAGGAGGCGCCGGCCAGCGCGCCGCGCAGCCTGCGCAGGTCCGCGGCGTGGCCGTCGGGGGCGTCGCGGTCGAACAGCGTGACCTCGTCCGTCGTCGTGTCGTGCAGCGCGCCGAGGAACCACGTGTCCGCCGGGATTGCGATGCCCCTGTCCGCCAGGGCGCCGCGCACGGCGGGATCGTTCAGCACGTCCGCTGCCACCCGCGCATTGGCCTCGCCCGTGTGGCCGCCGCAGGCGCCGCAGTGCAGCCCCGCCAGGTGCGGATTGTTGGCGGCGCTCGCCCCGTGGCCGACCACGACGACGAGGCGGGCGAAGTCGCCGGTCAGCGAGAGGCCCCGCAGCAACCCTTCCGCCTGCGCGACGCGCCGGGCCGGCTCCAGGCCGGTCGGCCGCCCGTCCAGCATCGACGGAACGAGGCGCGGCGCGACGCTGTCGGCGATCTCCTTCGGCAGGCCGTCCGCCGCGGGCCCTGACCGGCCGGCGACGGCCGCCAGGAGCTTCGCGCCGAAGCCGAGGCCCAGGGACTCGACGAAGCCGAACGACGACACGGCCGACGTCTTGAAGGCCTGCACCGCGCCCGCTACGCCCGCGCGCCGGCGCTGGCCGGCGAGCAGCGCCGAAGCGCCCTGTCCGCCGGCCTCGGCCACCTCCTCGCAGACGATGCTCGTCGGCTTCAGCAGCACCGGGGCCTGGGCCCGGCCCCGCGTCCGGCCGAAGGGCACGAGCTCGAAGGCGAAGCCGAAGAAGCCGGCGAAGCCCAGCGTCTCCATGTCGGGCGCGAGGCTCTCCAGCGCCCGCCGGTAGAATTCCGAGCGCACGTCGATGCAGAAGGCCGCCTGCACGGCGGGCCGGGAGCCGGCCGGCTTCGCCGCGGGGCGGGACGGCGCGAGCGCGGCCGCGAAGGCGCGCTGGAACGCCCGCTCGCCGGCCTCCTGCAGCACGAGGCCGACGGCGTCCTCCTGCCGCGCGGCCGCCTGGCCCATGCCGTCGACCGCCGACCGCCAGGCCGCCGCGAGCCTGTCGCCTCCGTGGCGCAGCAGCGCCACCTCCCAGGCGAGCCGGATCGCCAGCAGCTCCAGGACCGTGTCGTCCTGCTCGCCGTCGAGTTCGGACTCCCAGCCCCGGTAGCGGGCATAGGCCGCCCAGCCGCCGACCCCGGAGAGGAGCCGGTGGAGGTAGGGCTCCGTCGCCGGTTCGGCGAGGCCGAGGTCGTCGAGCAGGCGCAGCGCGCAGGCGGCGGCGTCCTCGGGCAGGTCCGCGACGAAGGCCCCGATGTCGGCGAGGCCGAGCACGTCGGCGCTGAAGTCGTTCGCCATGGCCTCGCGCCAGGCCGCGAAGAGCGGCATGCCCGCGAGCGGGGAGGCCCAGGCGGCCTGGCCCTCGTCCCAGTGGGCGGCGCAGAAGCGGCCGATCTCCCGCACGGCCACGTCGGCCCAGCCGCCGCCTTCGAGGGCGTCGAGCACCTCCGCCACGGTGGCGACGGCCCGCGGGGGCTGCGGCTCCGGCGCGTCGAGGGCGGCCTCGACCGCAGCGACCGTGAGGTGCAGGCCGGTCCGGGCCGCCACGGCGGCCGCGGCGTCCGCGAGGTCCCGCCGGGCGATCCGGCCGCTCGCCACCTGGTCCTTGAACCAGGCCCGCGGCATCAGCATCCGCGCGCCGCGCTCCTGCTGGATCCGGCCGACCGCCTCCGCGAAGGGAAGGCCGGTGAAGCCGAGGAAGGGGTTGACCGCCACGTAGGAGCGCAGGGGCCAGACCGGCGCGACGAGCCGGCAGGCCCTGCCGACGGCCTGCGCGTTGGAGGCCGGGAGCGGGATCGCCCGGGTCAGGGCGGAGAGGGCGGTGGGCGCGTTCATGAGGAGGCTCCGGGCAGGGTGGCGGACCGGGACGGGGCGAGCAGGGAGGCAGCCCTGCGGTGGACGAAGGCGGTGACGTGGAAGCCGTTGGCGACGTGCCAGTAGAGCGCGCGCCAGCGCGGGTCGGCGGTGAGGGCGGGCAGGGCGGCCTGCAGGACGGCGAGGCCCGCGAAGGAGAGCACCGCCAGCGTCGCGACGGCGAGGTCGACGGTGCCGCCGCCCTGCGGGCCGGCCGCGGGAACGGCGCCGGCGAGCAGGCGGGCCGCTCCCGCCTGCAGGGCGAAGTAGGCCACGCCGATCCCGGCCGCGAGGGCCGCGCCGCGCAGCGCCAGAGCCGGGCCGCCGGCCGCGGCGGCCGCCGCGACGAGCTGGGCGAGGCCGATGCCCAGGATCGCGCCGAGCGCGACGGGCCCTGGCTGGCCGAGGGGCGTGAAGCCCATGGCCCCGCCGATGGCTGCGGCCCCGCCCACGGCCAGCGCCACCAGCGCGCCGGTCGCGGCCGCGCCGGCCTGCGGCCGGAGCGCGCCGGGCGTGCGCATCGCCTCGTCGACGATGCTGCCGGAGGAGAGGAAGGCATAGGCCTTGTAGAGCGCGTGGGCGACGATGTGCAGCACGGCGGAGGAGAAGGCTCCGAGCCCGCACTGCATCAGCATGAAGCCCATCTGGGCGATGGTGGACCAGGCCAGCGAGACCTTGATGCTCGTCTTCGTGAGCATCACCGTCGAGGCGAAGAGCGCGGTGAAGCCGCCCACCAGCGCCAGCAGGTGGAGCGAGACCGGGGCCAGCAGCATCACGTCGGCGAGCCGCACGACCAGGAAGCCGCCGGCGTTGATGAGCCCGGCATGAAGCAGGGCGGAGACCGGGGTCGGCGTCTCCACGACCTCGGGCAGCCAGCCGTGCAGCGGGACTTGCGCGGACTTCATGAGCGCCGCGCCGACCACGAGCAGGCCCGCCAGCGCCACCCCGGCGGGGACGTCGCGGCCCCGCAGCGCTTCGGCCTTCGCCGCGAGCGACGCGAAGTCGGGCGTGCCGAAGGCGGCCCAGAGCAGGACCACGGCGCCCACCAGGCAGGCGTCGCCCAGCCGGCTGACGGCGAACTTGAAGCGCGCCGCCCGCTGCGCGCCGGGCCTGCCGGGGTAGAAGAGCAGGAGCCGGTGCAGCGCGAGGCTCGTCGCGATCCAGCCTGCCGCGAATTGCAGCAGGTTCGGCGCGAGGATCATGGCCAGCACGGCGGCGAGCGTGAGGCAGAGCCAGCGCATGAAGCGCGCCTGGCCGGGATTGCCGTCGAGGTAGTTGACGCTGAAGCGCGTCACCACCGCGCCGATGAAGGCGACCAGGGTCCCCACGAGGCCCGTGAGGGCGTCCAGCCTGACGCCGGCCGACCAGGCCGCCTGGGTCAGGTTGGCCTGCCATCCGCCCGCCGCCGCGAGCAGCGCGGCACTCGCCAGCATCGCCGCGAGGGCTCCCGCGGCCCCCGCCTGGGCGGCCAGGCTGGCGCGTCGCGCGGCGGCGCGGGTCGTGCCGTGGGCCAGGAGGCCGGCGGCGGCGAGCAGGAGCGGCGCGAGGGCGGGGAGCCAGGCGAGCAGGAAGGGCATGGGTCGTCTCCGTGAGAGGCGACCCCCCTTCTATGCACGCACCGACCTCTCGTAAAATTCAATGATTTTCAGAAATTGTTCTGTTTTATAGAATGAACCATGGCCGCCCTGAACTATCACCACCTCCGCCTCTTCCAGGCCGTCGCCCGTGACGGCTCCATCGCCCGCGCCGCCGAGCGGCTCAACCTGTCCCCCTCCGCGCTGTCGGTGCAGGTCAGGACCCTGGAGCAGCAGCTCGGCCAGCCGCTCTTCGACCGCGTCGGGCGGCGGCTGCTGCTCACCGAGGCGGGGCGCATCGCGCTGGACCACGCGGACACCGTGTTCCAGGCGGGGGAGGACCTCGTCCAGACCCTGGCCGGCCGCCCGCGCAGGGACCGGCATCGGCTGCGCGTGGGCGCGCTCACCACGCTCTCCCGCAACTTCCAGCTCGAATACCTGCGCCCCCTGCTGCACAGGGCCGACGTGGAGCTGGAGATCCGCTCGGGCGCGATGCGGGACCTGCTCGCCCAGCTCGAGGCGCACGCGCTCGACCTGGTGCTGGCCAACGCCATCCCCCGCCAGGAGACCGGGACGGACCTGCACAGCCACCTCGTGGGCGAGCAGCCGGTGAGTCTCGTCGGGCCCCCGGCCCCCGGCGCGACGCCGCTGCGCGTCCCGGAGGACCTCGACGGCGTCCGGCTGGTGCTCCCGGGCGGCGACAGCGACTTCCGCCGCGCCTTCGACCGGCAGCTCGCGCTGGCCGGGGCGCGCCCGGTCATCGTCGCGGAGGTGGACGACATGGCCATGCTCCGCCTGCTCGCCCGCGAGAGCGGCGCGCTCGCTTTGGTGCCGCCCGTCGTGGTGCGCGACGAGCTGCAGGCGGGGCTGCTGGTGGAGCGCGCCCGCCTGCCCGACGTGCGCGAGGCCTTCTACGCCATCGTGCAGGAGCGGCGCTTTCCCAACCCGCTGCTCGCGGAGCTGCTCGGCCGCAAGGTGCTGGCCGCGGGCTGAGCCGCCACGACCTCCCTCATCCCGAGGAGCCGCGGGCCCGTGCGCGGGACATCTCGAAAGACGGCGGGACGGGGCGGCGTTCGGCCGGCGTTCACGCCCCTTCCGGCGCGGGCCCCGCGCTGTCGCGGAAGGTGATCTCGGCCGGCCAGACCTCGCGGAAGCCCTGCGGGTCCCCCCCGTCGGCCAGCGCCAGGGCGATCTCGGCGATGCGGGCGCCGGCGAGCCGGATCGAGGAGGAGGTCGTCGTCAGCGCGGGGTTCATCGTCTGCGGCTTGATGAAGGGCATCCCGTCATCGTGCGCGATCACCGAGACGTCACGCCCGATGGCGAGGCCCGCCTCGCGCAGCGCCCGGCAGCAGCCGAGCGCCAGGATCATGCTCGAGCAGAGAAGGGCGGTGGGCCGCGGCTCGGCGGCGAGCAGGGCCGCGGTCCAGGCGTGCCCGTGCTCCTCGCTCATCGTGCCCTCGCGATGCAGCCGCGGGTCCGCCGCGAGGCCGCGGGCCGCGAGCGCCGCCTCCCAGCCCTCCTTGCGGCGGCTTGCGAAGGCCAGCGCGATGTCGCCGTTGAGCAAGGCGATGCGGCGGTGGCCGAGGTCGAGCAGGAGCTCGGTGGCGCGGCGGAAGGCGCCCTCGTTGTCGATGTCGAGGAAGGCGTAGCCCTCGTCCGCCCGCAGCCGCCCGTGCACCACGAAGGGCACCCGGGCGCGCTGCAGCGCCGCCATGCGCTCGTCGTCCAGCGCCGGGCCGGAGATGATGACCGCGTCGACCGAGCGCAGGCGCGACGGGCGCATGAGCTCGCGCCCGGGCTGCGCGCGCGTGGGGATGATGCTGACGTCGCTGTCCGTCTCCGCAACGCGCTCGGCGACGCCGGACAGGAACTCCGCGAAATGCGGGTCGATGGAGAGCCCGCCCACGAAGGGGAAGAGGATGCCGATCGTCCCGGTCCGGCCCAGGGCCAGCCGGCGCGCCGTGCTGCTCGGCCGGTAGTCGAGCGCGCGCGCCGCCTCCTCGACGCGCCGGCGGGTCTCCTCGCCGACGTCCGAATAGCCGTTCAGGGCGCGGCTCACGGTGGTCTGGGAGAGACCGAGCCGGCGGGAGAGCTCCTTGAGGTTCACGGCCTTGTTCAAAGCGCTTCGGTTTCTGATGCTGCGGGCGAGGCTTGGCCCATGATTGCCAGCGTGTGACGAAAAGCTCTCAATGTCAATGAGTTGAAGCGCTCATTCGCGCGCGACGGACGTGGCGCCGCTCGATCCCCATTGACAAAGACCCTGCGATCATCTTCTCTGTTCCAAAGCGCTTTGGAACATTGCGGCGGCCTTGGTCGACCGCGGGACCGCTCGGGGCCTCTGGCCCGTCACATGGGAGGATATCGATGCTTGCGCGCCTGGCCTTCGCGGCCCTCACCGCCCTCGCCCTCACCCGTGCGGCCTCGGCCGCCGAGATCGCCATCTCCTGCGGCGCCGTCGGGCAGGAGCTCGACTTCTGCAAGCAGGGCGTCGAGGCCTGGTCGAAGAAGACCGGCAACACGGTGAAGGTGGTTTCCACCCCCAACGACACCAACGAGCGCCTGTCGCTCTACCAGCAGCTCCTGGCGGCAGGCGCCGCCGACATCGACGTGTTCCAGATCGACGTGATCTGGCCGGGCATCCTCGGCAGCCACTTCATCGACCTGAAGCCCTACACCAAGGGCGCGGAGAAGGAGCACTTCCCCGCCATCGTCGAGAACAACACGGTGGGCGGCAAGCTCGTCGCCATGCCCTGGTTCACCGACGCGGGCGTGCTCTACTACCGCAAGGACCTTCTGGAGAAGTACGGCGTGAAGCCGCCGGCGACCTGGGACGAGCTCTCCGCCGCCGCCAGGACGGTGCAGGAGGGCGAGCGCAAGGCCGGCAACGACAAGTTCTGGGGCTTCGTCTTCCAGGGCCGGGCCTACGAGGGCCTGACCTGCAACGCGCTGGAATGGATCGACAGCTATGGTGGCGGCGCCATCGTCGACGGCGCGGGCGCGATCACCGTCAACAACCCCAAGGCGGCGCAGGCGCTGGCTGCCGCCGCCTCCTGGATCAACGCCGTCGCCCCGCAGGGCGTGCTGAACTACGGCGAGGAAGACGCCCGCGGCGTGTTCCAGTCCGGCAACGCCGCCTTCATGCGCAACTGGCCCTATGCCTGGGCGCTCGGCAACGGCGCGGACAGCCCCATCAAGGGCAAGATCGGCGTCGTCGCCCTTCCCAAGGGCGGCGCCGAGGGCAAGAACACCGGCACGCTCGGCGGCTGGCAGCTCGCCGTCTCCAAGTATTCCAAGAACGCGCAGGTCGCGGCCGACCTCGTCGCCTTCCTGACGAGCCGCGACGAGCAGAAGCGCCGCGCCGTCAACGGCAGCTACAACCCCACCATCCCCGCCCTCTACGAGGACAAGGAGGTGCTCGCCGCCGTGCCCTTCTTCGGCGACCTCTACTCCACCTTCACCAACGCCGTGGCGCGGCCCTCCAAGGTGACGGGCGCCAACTACAACAAGGTCTCCAACGCCTTCTGGAACGCCACGCACGCCGTGCTGTCCGGCCAGGCCAAGGCGCCGGAGGCGCTGGCGACGCTGGAGAGCGACCTCAAGAAGATCAAGCGGTCGGGCTGGTGAGCCCGGGGCGGGCAGGGGAGGTCGAGTCATGGACCGCGATAGCGCCCTTGCCCGCCGCCGTGTCAGGGCCGCGTGGGTCTTCCTCGCGCCGATGATCGCGGTGCTGCTGCTCGCGGCGGGATGGCCGCTGCTGCGCACCATCCTGTTCTCCTTCACGGACGCCAATCTCTCCGACCTCTCCCGGACGAAGTTCATCGGCCTCGACAACTACCTCGCCAATTACGAGGGCGAGTGGGTCGGCATCCTCGCCGACCCCGTGTGGTGGCAGTCGGTCTGGAACACGCTGCGCTTCTCCGTCATCTCCATCGTGCTGGAGACGGTGCTGGGCTTCGTCGTCGCCCTCGTGCTGAACCAGGCCTTCCCGGGCCGGGGCCTCGTGCGGGCGGCGGTGCTGATACCCTGGGCGATCCCGACGATCGTCTCGGCCAAGATGTGGGCCTGGATGCTGCACGACCAGTTCGGCGTCATCAACGCGGCGCTGATGGGACTGCACGTCGTCTCCGCCCCCGTCGCCTGGACGGCGGACGCCGGCACGGCCATGTGGGCGGTCATCATGGTCGACGTGTGGAAGACCACGCCCTTCATGGCGCTGCTGATTTTGGCGGGGCTGCAGATGCTGCCCGGCGAGATCTACGAGGCCGCCGCCATCGACGGGGTCGGCCCCGTCCAGACCTTCTTCAAGATCACCCTGCCGCTCGTCTGGCCCGCCGTGATGGTGGCCGTCATCTTCCGGGCGCTCGACGCGCTCAGGATCTTCGACCTGATCTACGTCCTCACCTCCAACAGCCGCGGCACCATGTCCATGTCGGTCTATGCCCGCCAGCAACTCGTCGACTTCCAGGAGGTCGGGCTCGGCTCCGCCGCGGCCACCATGCTCTTCCTCGTGATCGCCGTCGTCACGGTGCTCGCCATCACGATCGGGCGCGTGCGCCCGGGCGGGGAGGCCGCGTGATGATGGCCCGCCGCAAGAGCCCCTGGGACGGCGTGCGCAAGGCGGGCTTCTTCCTGCTCGTCGTCGCGATCGTGCTGTTCTCGGTCTTCCCCTTCTACTACGCGATCGTCACCTCCTTTCGCTCGGGCTCGGCCCTGTTCCAGGTCTCCCTCTGGCCGACGGGCGTCGACTGGTCGAACTATGTCGCGGTGTTCCGCGAGCAGCCCTTCGGCCGCAACATCCTCAATTCCATCGTGGTCGCGGTCGCGGTGGTCGGCATCTCGCTGGCGCTCGGCGTCACGGCGGCCTACGCGCTCGGCCGCGTCGCCTTTCGCGGGCGCACCGCGCTGCTCCTCGCCATCCTCGGCGTGTCGATGTTCCCGCAGGTCGCCGTGCTCTCCGGCATGTTCGAGCTGATGCGGGGGCTGGGGCTCTACAACTCGCTGCCCGGCCTCGTGCTGGCCGACCTCATGCTGACCCTGCCCTTCACCGTCTGGGTGCTGACGACGTTCATGAAGCAGCTCCCCAACGAGCTGGAGGAAGCGGCCTTCATGGACGGGGCGTCGCCCTTCACCGTCGTCTACAAGATCTTCCTGCCGCTGATGGGGCCTGCCATGGTGACGACCGGGCTGCTCGCCTTCATCGCGGCGTGGAACGAGTTCCTCTTCGCGCTCACCTTCACCCTGTCCAACGACATGCGGACCGTGCCGGTCGCCATCGCGCTCATCACGGGGGCGAGCCAGCACGAGCTGCCCTGGGGGAACATCATGGCGGCCTCGGTCATCGTCACCGTGCCGCTCGTCGTGCTGGTGCTGATCTTCCAGCGCAAGATCGTGGCCGGCCTCACCGCCGGCGCCGTGAAAGGATAGCGCCCATGCCGAACGCCGCCGCGCCCTCCGCCCCGAGCGTGCTGGCGCCCGATCCCGACTGGTGGCGCGGCGCGGTGATCTACCAGATCTATCCGCGCAGCTTCCAGGACACGAACGGCGACGGTGTCGGCGACCTGCCGGGCATCACGAGGCGGCTCGCCTATGTCGCCTCGCTGGGAGCGGACGCCATCTGGATCTCGCCCTTCTTCACCTCGCCCATGGACGATTTCGGCTACGACGTCGCCGATTACCGCGACGTCGACCCGATGTTCGGCACGCTGGCCGACTTCGACGACCTCGTCGCCGAGGCGACGCGCGTCGGGCTCAGGGTGATGATCGACCTCGTCATCTCCCACACCTCCGACCGGCACCCCTGGTTCGGCGAAAGCCGCGCCTCGCGCGCCAACCCGCGCGCCGACTGGTATGTCTGGGCGGACCCGAAGCCCGACGGCACGCCGCCCAACAACTGGCTCTCCGTGTTCGGCGGACCGGCCTGGGACTGGGAGGCCCGGCGCGGGCAATATTACCTGCACAACTTCCTGGCGACGCAGCCGGACCTGAACTTCCACAATCCGGACGTGCAGGACGCCATGCTGGACGTCGCCCGCTTCTGGCTCGAGCGCGGCGTCGCGGGGTTCCGGCTCGACACCGTGAACTACTACTTCCATGACCGTGAGCTGCGCGACAACCCGCCCGCGCCCGAGGGTCTGCGCAGCGTCAGCGTGACCATGGCCAATCCCTACGCGCGCCAGCTTCACCTCTACGACAAGGACCGGCCGGAGAACCTCGCCTTCCTGGAGCGCCTGCGCGCGCTGATGGACGAATACCGCGACGTCACCGCCGTCGGCGAGCTCGGCACGGACTACGAGGTGCAGGAGATCACCGCCGCCTATACGGAGGGGGGCAAGCGCCTGCACATGGCCTACAGCTTCGACCTGCTGCAGCACGGGCTCGACGCCGGCCATGTCCGCCGCTCGATCGAGGCCATGGAGGCCGGCATCGGCACGGGCTGGCCCAGCTGGGCGCTCTCCAACCACGACGTGATGCGGGTGGCCTCCCGCTGGCGCATGGGCGAGCGCGTCGATCAGGTCGCCCCGCTCGCCACCGCCATGCTGACCAGCCTGCGCGGCACGCCCTGCCTCTACCAGGGCGAGGAGCTCGGCCTCGACGAGGCCGACGTGCCCTTCGAGTTGCTGCAGGACCCGTACGGCAAGCGCTTCTGGCCGCAGTTCAAGGGCCGCGACGGCTGCCGCACGCCCATGCCCTGGTCCGCGGCCGAGCCGCATTCGGGCTTCTCGGAGCGCGTCGGCTGGCTGCCGGTCGCCGAGCCGCATCGCTCGCGCGCGGTCGACCTGCTGCAGGCCGACCCCGCCTCGGCCCTCAGCCGCACCCGCCGCTTCCTGCTGTGGCGGCGCGCGCATCCCGCCCTCGCCAAGGGGAGCATCCGCTTCCTCGACGCGCCCGAGCACGTGCTGCTCTTCACGCGGGAGCACGAGGGGGAGCGGCTGCTCTGCGCCTTCAACCTCTCCCCGGAGGCGGCCGAGGTCACCCTTCCGCCGGGCCTCGCGGCCACCGCGCTCCAGGGCCACGGCTTCGGCGGCCGGATCGCGGGCGGCCGGCTCCACCTGCCCGCCTTCGACGCGGCCTTCGGCCGGCTGGAGGGCTGAGGCCCACGCGAGGTCGGTCAGGCCTTCCGGCTGAGGAACCGCGAGCCGCTGGCGCAGAAGCGCCAGGGCCGGTCCGCGGCCTTGCTGATGCCGATGCGCGGGCCGGCGGCGACGGCGGGGGGTTTCCCCGGCGTCCAGGCGAAGGGCGGGCCGGACAGGTCCGCGCCGTCCAGCGCGGCGGTGATGCCGAGCGCCTGACAGAGCCGGCCGGGCCCGGCGCAGAGCAGGCGCGGGTCGTGCAGCCGGCGGCGCTCCTGCATCAGGCCCAGGCCGGCCGTGGGCTCCAGCGCCCGCAACAGCACCGCCTGGCCGGACCCCGCCGGCCCGCAGACCACGTTGAAGCACCAGTGCATGCCGTAGCTGCGATAGACATAGGCGCGGCCCGGCGGCCCGAACATGGCGGCGTTGCGCCGGGTCTCGCCCGCGAAACTGTGCGAGGCCGGGTCCTCCCGCGTATAGGCCTCCGTCTCGACGACCACGCCGCCGGCGCCGTCCACAAGCAGGTTCCATCCGACGAGGGCGCGGGCGAGGACGGGGGCCGGGGCGTGGAAGTCGGGCAGGGAGGACGGCATGCGGGAGCGGGTCCTGGCGGGCGGCGGCCCGCCGTCATGGCCGGGAACGCCTCGACGGCGCAACCCGGATAGCGGGCGTCCCGGTCTCCCCGGCCGGCGCGCGGCCCAGCGGCGGCCTCGCTCCGCGCGAGACTTTTTCCTTGTCCGCGGGCCAGATCAGCAGCAGAACCCGCTCGACCGGGGAACACCGACAGGGGAGGAACGGCATGGACGTTGCGTGGCTGCGTCACTGGGCGAGGCGGGCGGCCGACTGGGCGGCCGACTACCGGGCCGGCGTGCGCGACCGGCCGGTCAGGGCCCAGACGGCGCCGGGCTCCATCTATGCCGCGCTGCCCCCCGTCGCGCCCGAGCAGCCGGAAGCCATGGAGGCGCTCTTCGCCGACCTCGACCGGCTGATCCTGCCGGGCATGACGCATTGGCAGCACCCGCGCTTCTTCGCCTATTTCCCCGCCAATGCGAGCCCGCCCTCGCTGGTGGCGGAGGTCGTGACCGCCGCGCTCGCCGCGCAGTGCATGCTGTGGCAGACCTCGCCTGCCGCCTCCGAGCTCGAGACCCGCGTGATGGAGTGGCTGCGCGGCCTCATCGGCCTTCCGACCTCGTTCTCGGGCGTGATCCAGGACAGCGCGACCTCGGCCACCTTCGCCGCCATCCTCACGGCCCGGGAGCGGGCGCTCGGCTTCGCGACGAACCGGGCGGGCCTGTCGGGGCAGCCGCCCCTGCGGGTCTACGCCTCGGCCCAGAACCATTCCTCCATCGACAAGGCCGTGCGCATGGCGGGCATCGGCAGCGACAACCTCGTGAAGGTGCCGACGCGGGGCCCCCTGCACGGGATGGACGTGGGCGCGCTGGAGCAGGCCATCCTGGAGGACAAGGCCGCCGGCCGCCTGCCGGCGGCCATCGTGGCCTGCATGGGCGGCACCTCCATCGGGGCCTGCGACGACATCGCGGCGCTGGCGGCCATCGCGCGCAAGCACGAGCTTTACCTGCATGTCGACGCAGCCTGGGCGGGGGCGGCGATGATCTGCCCCGAGTTCCGCAGCCTGATGGAGGGCGTGGAACAGGCCGACAGCGTCGTCTTCAATCCCCACAAGTGGCTCTTCACCCATTTCGACTGCACCGCCCACTTCGTCCGCGATCCCCGCGCGCTTACCGCGACGCTGGGGCTCAAGCCGGCCTATCTCGCGACGCTCGGGGGCGAGGAGGCCGTGCCCGGCGTCGTGGACTACAATGAGTGGTCGGTGCCGCTCGGCCGTCGCTTCCGCGCCCTGAAGCTCTGGTTCGTGCTGCGGGCCTATGGCGCCGAGCGCCTGCGCGGGATGATCCGAGACCATGTCGCGTGGTCCCAGGAGCTCGCGCGCGAGCTGGCGGAGGAGCCCGGCTTCGAGATCGTCACGGAGCCGGTCCTCTCCCTCTTCACCTTCCGCCACGCACCCGCGGGCCTCGGTCCCGAGGCGCTCGACGCCCACAACGCGGCGCTCGTGAAGGCGATCAACGACGACGGGCGCATCTACCTCACCCAGACCACGCACGAGGGCCGCTTCGTGATCCGCTTCCAGGTCGGCCAGACCGAGACGACCCGCGAGGACGTCCGGCTGGCGGGACAGGTGATCCGGGATCTCGCGAGGGCCACGGGCTGACGTCCTCGCGAGCGGCGAAGCGACGACGCAATCGATGCGGCGCAGGAGACTGCACGGCTTCGCTTCGCCCGCCCCGACTCGGGGCGCTTCGCCGCGGCCGGCAACGATCCGGCCCCTCCGGTCGTTTGTCCCGTCGTGCCATCGACACGGAGACACGCGAGATGATTCCCAGGCTGACGACGTCCCTCCTCGCCCTCGCCCTCGCGGCCTGCGCGGCATCGGCCCCGGCCCGCGCCGAGGTCGTGCCGTGGAAGGCCCAGCTCTCTGGCGGCCAGGAGACGCCGCCCACCGACAGCGCCGGCAAGGGCGAGGTCGAGGCGAGCTACGACACCGAAAGCAAGAAGCTCAGCTGGACGATCACCTATTCCGGCCTCTCGGGTCCGGTGACGGCGGCCCATTTCCACGGCCCCGCCTTGCCCGGCAAGACGGCCCCGGCCATGGTTCCCATCGCCAACGTCACGGCGAACCCTATCAAGGGCGAGGCCATCCTCACCACCGAGCAGGCCGACGCGCTGAAGCGCGGCGTCTACGTCAACCTGCACACGGCCAAGTTCCCCGACGGCGAGATCCGCGGCGAGTTGAAGTGACCTCCCTGCGCCGAAGCGACTTGCCTGCCTGATCGCGCCGGCTCGTCGTCGCGATGAGCGCAGCGAGGACGCGACCCATGCCGGGACGGGCCGGATCGCTTCGCCTTCGGCTCGCGACGACGGCCTTGAAGCCGGGGGCGGAACGGTCTCGACGGGCTCTCAGCTCTTCAGCTTGTAGCCGGTCCGGAAGATCCAGGTGATCACCCCGAGGCAGATCGCCATGAAGAGGAACGTCATGGCGAGGCTCACCTCGACGCCCACGTCCGAAGTGCCGAAGAAGCTCCAGCGGAAGCCCGAGACGAGGTAGACGATGGGGTTGAAGAGCGTCACCGTCTGCCAGAAGGGCGGCAGCATCGTGATCGAGTAGAAGCTGCCGCCCAGGAAGGCCAGCGGCGTGACCACCAGCAGCGGGATGATCTGCAGCTTCTCCCAGCCGTCCGCCCAGATGCCGATGGCGAAGCCGAACAGGCAGAAGGTCACGGCCGTGAGCACGAGGAAGGTGGCCATCCACAGGGGATGCTGGATCTCGTAGGGCACGAAGATCCGCGCGGTGACCAGGATGATCAGCCCGAGCATGACGGACTTCGTGGCCGCCGCCCCGACATAGCCCAGCACGATCTCCACGGGCGATACGGGGGCGGAGAGCACCTCGTAGATCGTGCCGGAGAAGCGGGGCATGTAGATGCCGAAGGAGGCGTTGCTCAGGCTCTCCGTGAGGATGGACAGCATGATCAGGCCCGGCACGATGAAGGCGCCGTAGCTCACGCCGTCGATGTCGGCCATGCGCGAGCCGATGGCGGAGCCGAACACCACGAAGTAGAGCGATGTCGACAGCACCGGCGAGGCGATGCTCTGGGTGAGCGTGCGGAAGGTGCGCGCCATCTCGAAGGTGTAGATGGCCTTGACGGCGTGGAGGTTCATGCGCGCCCCCGCACCAGGCTGACGAAGATCTCCTCGAGCGAGCTCTCGGAGGTGCGCAGGTCCTGCACGCGGACGCCTTCGGCGGAGAGCCGCTGCAGCAGCTCGGCGATGCCGCTCTCGCGCGCCGTCTTGTCGAAGGTGTAGACCAGCTCGGCGCCGTCCGCCGCGAGCTCGAGCGGCAGGCCGGCGAGCGAGGCGGGCAGGCCGGCCAGCGGCCGGGCGAGCTGCAGCGTCAGCTGCCGGCGGCCGAGCTTCTGCATCAGGGCGGCCTTGTCGTCCACCAGCACGAGCTCGCCGCGGGTGATGATGCCGATGCGGTCGGCCATCTCCTCGGCCTCCTCGATGTAGTGCGTGGTGAGGATGATGGTGACGCCCGTCTCGCGCAGGCGGCGCACCATGTCCCACATGCTGCGCCGTAGCTCGACGTCCACCCCGGCCGTGGGCTCGTCGAGGAACAGGATGTCGGGCTCGTGCGACAGCGCCTTGGCGATCATCACGCGCCGCTTCATGCCGCCGGACAGCGTCATGATCTTGTTGTCGCGCTTGTCCCACAGCGCGAGGTCGCGCAGCACCTTCTCGATATGGGCGGCGTTGGGCGGCTTGCCGAACAGGCCGCGGCTGAAGCGCACCGTGCCGGTCACGGTCTCGAACATGTCGGTGGCGATCTCCTGCGGCACCAGCCCGATGGCGGAGCGCGCCTTGCGATAGTCCGCCACGACGTCGTGCCCGGCCGCCAGGACGCGGCCGGCCGTCGGGGTCACGATGCCGCAGACGATGCTGATCAGCGTCGTCTTGCCTGCCCCGTTGGGACCCAGAAGGGCGAAGATCTCGCCGCGGCGGATCTGCAGGTCGACGGCCTTGAGGGCCTGGAACCCGCCCTTGTAGGTCTTGGACAGGCCCTGGATATCGATGATGGGATCCACGCAGGCGCTCCGGGGAGATGCTGGGGCGCCGGACCATACACGCCTGCGCGGCAAGCGCCATGGCGGCGGTGCAAGCCTGCGCTGGCGGTGGCGCGGTCCGCCATATCCCGCAGCGCGGGGGCCTGCGCCGGCGGCCCCTCCGGACGGGCTCCCGACGGACGCGGGGATCGCAGGCATGCCTGTCCCTTGGGCAAGGCAGGCATGTGCCCTGCCGGGTGACGAAACGTCAGCAAGTCTGCGACAAGATCGGCCCGTGCGGCTCGCCGGCCGCAGCCAGGAGCCTCCCCCGTGAGCGCCAACCCGACAGAGATCCGGGCCGCCGGACCGACCGCCCTTGCGGCTCCCGCCGCCTCCCAGGCCGCCGCGTCGCAGGCCGCGAGGCCCGCGCCCGCGGCCCCCGTGGCCACGACCACGGTGTTCCCGATCCTGATCGCCATCAGCGTGTCGCACATGCTGAACGACGTCATCCAGTCGCTCATCCCGGCGATCTACCCGATCCTGAAGGAGAACTACGCGCTGGATTTCGGCCAGATCGGCCTGATCACGCTCGCGTTCCAGCTCACCGCCTCCATCCTGCAACCGCTGGTCGGCCTTTACACGGACCACCGGCCGCAGCCCTATTCGCTGGCCGTCGGCATGGGCTGCACCCTGTGCGGGCTGCTCGCGCTCTCGCTCGCGGGCAGCTTCGGCACGATCCTGCTGGCTTCGGCGCTTGTGGGCGTGGGCTCCTCGATCTTCCACCCCGAATCCTCGCGCGTGGCGCGCATGGCCTCGGGCGGGCGGCACGGCCTCGCCCAGTCGCTCTTCCAGGTCGGCGGCAACGCCGGCTCCGCGATCGGACCGCTTCTGGCGGCCTTCATCGTCATCCCGCACGGGCAGGGCAGCCTGTCCTGGTTCTCGGTCATCGCCCTCCTGGGCATGGTGATCCTGTTCCAGGTCGGCCGCTGGTACGCCGCGCGCCGCCGCGCGACCCCGGCCGGCGCGGCGAAGGTCCGCGCGCGCCCCGACGTGTCCCGCGCCCGCATCGTCGCCTCGATCGCGGTGCTGGGCCTGCTGATGTTCTCCAAGTTCTTCTACATGACGTCCTTCAGCAGCTACTACACGTTCTATCTCATTGAGCGTTTCGACTTGCCGGTGCAGACGGCGCAGCTCTACCTCTTCGTCTTCCTCGCGGCCGTCGCGGTCGGCACCATCGCGGGCGGGCCCATCGGCGACCGCGTCGGCCGCAAGGTGGTGATCTGGATCTCCATCCTCGGCGTCGCGCCCTTCACGCTGGCGCTGCCCTATGTCGGGCTCACCGCCACGATGATCCTCTCGGCCATCATCGGGGCCATCCTGGCCTCGGCCTTCTCGGCCATCATCGTCTATGCGCAGGAGCTCGTGCCCGGGAAGGTGGGCATGATCGCCGGCCTGTTCTTCGGCGCGGCGTTCGGGCTCGGGGGCATCGGCGCGGCCGTGCTCGGCGAGCTGGCCGACTGGTACGGAATCGTCACCGTCTACAAGATCTGCTCGTTCCTGCCGCTCATCGGCCTGCTCACGGCCTTCCTCCCCTCCATCGAGGCGCCGCGGACAGCGCGCGCCTGAGCGGGCCGCTCAGTGGGAGGCGTCGCAGGCCTCGCAGGAGGCCAGGCGGTCGAGCTGCTTCGTCCAGGCCTCGAAGCGCGGGCCGAGCTCGCGGGCGGCGAGGCGGGCGCGCGGCACCTTCACCGTGAGCGGGTCGACGAAGACCCCGTTGAGCTTGTACTCGAAATGCAGGTGCGGGCCCGTCGCGAGGCCCGACTGGCCCAGCGTGCCGATCACGTCGCCGCGCGACACCGTGGTCCCCACCGTGATGTCCCGCCCGATGCGGTCGAGGTGGGAATAGGTCGTCACGTAGCCGTCGGCATGGCGGATCTCGACGTGGCGGCCATAGCCTGAATGCACGCCGGCCTCGATCACCTCGCCGTCGCCCGCCGCCAGCACGGGCGTGCCGATGCGCGCCGCCCAGTCGATGCCGTTGTGGGGGCGCGTGTAGTGCAGGATCGGGTGGAAGCGCCCGCCGAAGCGCGAGGTGAGGCGGGCGTGCAGCACCGGCTTCGTGTCGAGCGCGGCGTGGAAGGAGCGGCCCTCGCCGTCGACGAAGGCGAGGTCCCCGGCGCGGCTTTCCGGCGCGCGATAGAAGCGCCGGACCTTGCCGCCCGCCTCGAGCTGAAGCGTCAGCACGGCCGAGAGCGGCCGGTCCCCCGCCTCGCGGTCCGGCTCGAGGGCGAGGATGTCGAGCCTGTCGCGCGGCCCGGTGGCCTGTTCCAGGTCGTAGTCCGAGGCGAAGAGGCGGACGAGCTCCAGGCTCGCCTCGTGCGACAGCCCGGCCTCCCGCGCCGTGCGGAACAGCGTGAGGTAGAGCGGCACGCCGTCGATGTCGGCCTCGTCGTCCTCGGCCCCGGCGGCGGGCGGGGCGGCGGGGGCGGGGACGTCGACGCCCACGAAGGCTCCCGCGTCGTTGCGCACCACGAAGGGCAGCATCTCGCCTCCCACGTCGGCGGCGACGCGCTGGATCTGGTGCACGCTCGAGCCGGGGGCCACCGCCACCGCCTCGAGCGCCAGCGTGCGGCCCTGCTGGACGCCGCGCCGGGCGAGCAGTGCGGCGACCCTGTCGGCCTCCTCGCGCGAGAGCCCGCGCTCGGCCAGCAGGTCCGGCACGGGCCGGCTGCCGTCCAGCAGCACGCGCGACACGAGGGGGGCCTGGCGCGGACGCCGGTCGATCGCCGTCACGTTTTCCGGAATGAAGCGGATGCTGAGCTGCGAGAAGGCGTCCTCGGCCGCGGGGCCGGCGCCGTCGTCGGCGACCCCGCCGCCGAGGCCGACGCTGCGCCGGGCGAGCCAGGCGAAGCGCATCACCTCGCCGTTCTCGAAGGCCCGCACCTCCTCGGCCGCGACCTGCGCCGACAGGGTGTCGGCCCCGCCCGCAGCGTCGTCGTCGCCGGACCCGGCCGTGGGCGGGTCGTCCGTCACCGCGTCGGGATCGAGCGCTCGGCGCGTCACCACCACGTCCGCGTCCTCGCCCGGCGCGGCGGCCGCGAAGGCCTCCTCGCCGACGGGAGCGACGCCGCCCGGGCGCAGGGCGTCGTCGAGCAGCGTGGGCGGTGCCGGCTCCCCGCTTTCCGCGATCGTGGCCAGGCGCACGCTGAGTCGCTCGAACTTGGCGGTGCGGATGACCTCCTGGCCGCCGACGAGCTGGCTGAGGGGCGCGGCGAAGCTGCGGCGCTCCTGCTCGGGGGCGAGGCTGCGCGGCCGCAGCGAATCGCCGCGCCCGTCCCGTTCGCGGACGGTGGAGGGCTGCGAGGCCAGGACCGGGCTCTCCGCCCCGCGCAGCCTGTCCCTGATCGAGGCGGTCAGGGCGGTCAGGATCAGCCCCGATCCCATCGTCGCGGCCACCAGGATGGAGAGCAGCGAGCGGACCGGAAGGTTGCTCCAGGTGAGCGGGATGCGCGTGTCGATGAAGGAGAGCGGCGGCAGCGTGCCGAAGGGCTCGGGGCGGGGGCGGGGCTCGGAGGCCGGCGCGGGGACGCGCGCGGCCGGGGCCGTCGTCGGCATGGCCGACGCGGGATGCGCCTGCGCGGGCAGGAACGGGCTCGGGGGATCGAGGACGGACATGGGTGCGACATCGCTTCAAACGAACGCGCGTGGCGAAACCATGGCTGGCGCAAGCCTGACGTGCATGATCGGGGCTGTTCCCCACGCTCACGCAGGATCACAAGAACGGGACCCTCGCCTTGCAGAAGGGCCTGGAAGCCACGATCTCGGTGACATTCTCAGTCGCGGCGCGTTCGATGCGCAGCAGGAGCCTTGCAGATGGCCGACTTGTCGGTTCTCGACCTCGTCCCGGTGCCCGAAGGCGCGACGCCCTCCGTCGCGCTCGCCAACGCCCTCGACCTCGCGCGCCACGCCGAGGCCTGGGGATACCGGCGCTACTGGGTGGCGGAGCACCACAACATGGTGGGCATCGCGAGCGCCGCGACCTCGGTGGTCATCGGCCACCTCGCGGGCGGGACGACCTCGATCCGCGTCGGCGCCGGCGGCATCATGCTGCCGAACCATTCGCCCCTGGTGATCGCCGAGCAGTTCGGCACCCTGGCGGCGCTCTTTCCCGGCCGCATCGACCTCGGCCTCGGCCGCGCCCCCGGCACGGACATGCGGACCTGGCAGGCGCTGCGCCGCGATCCCGAGGCGGCGGACCGGTTCCCGCAGGACGTCCTGGAGTTGCAGTCCTTCTTCGCGCCGGCCGAGCCGGGGCAGGCCATCCAGGCCGTGCCGGGGGCCGGGCAGCAGGTGCCGCTGTGGATCCTGGGCTCGAGCCTGTTCGGCGCCCAGCTCGCGGCGATGCTGGGCCTGCCCTACGCCTTCGCCTCGCACTTCGCGCCGGACTCGCTCATCGACGCGCTGGCGGTCTACCGGGAGCGCTTCAGGCCGTCCGAACAGCTCGACCGGCCGTATGCCATGGTCGGCGCCAACGTGATCCTGGCGGAGACCGAGGCCGAGGCCCGCCGGCTCTTCACCTCGCCGCAGCAGAGCTTCGCGCGCATCTTCCGCGGCGCGCGCGGGCTTCTGCCACCGCCCATCGACGACATCGAGGCCTTCTGGTCGCCGATGGAGAAGGCGCGGGCCTCCGCCATGCTGGCCTGTTCCTTCGTCGGGACGCCCGACAGCGTCGCCCCGCAGCTGCGGGCCTTTCTGGAGAAGACCGGCGCCGACGAGATCATCGTCGCCGCCGCCATCCACGACCATCGCGCCCGGCTGCGCTCCTACGAGCTCCTGGCCGGCCTCGCCCCCCGCCTCGCCCTCAACAGGGCCGCCTGAGCCGCCGCCACCCGAGAGCCCCCATGTCCGACACCGAATCCCCCGCCGCCACCCCTCCCGACAGCAAGCTGACGCGCACCAAGCAGGCCTGGGCGCGCCAGGGCAAGTTCATCACGGGCGCGGTGGTGCGCCCCGAGGGCGAGCGCCTGCCGCCCGGCCAGCACCTGACGCATGACTGGCCCGTGCTCGACCTCGGCCTGCAGCCGCAGATCCTGAAGGAGCGCTGGACGCTCGACGTGGACGGCCTGGTCGACAGCCCCATGCACTGGACCTGGGAGACCTTCCAGGCCCTGCCGCAGAGCCGCTTCGTTTCCGACATCCACTGCGTCACCACCTGGTCGCGCTACGACAATGCCTGGGAGGGCGTCGCCACGCGCGACCTCCTGGCCATGGTCGAGCCGCGCGACGAGGCCCGCTTCGTGGTGATGCACAGCCATGACGGCTACACGACCAACGTGTCGCTGGAGGATTTCGGCTCGGCGGACGCGCTGCTCGCCACGACATGGGAGGGCAAGCCGATCAGCCGGGAGCACGGCGGCCCGGTGCGCCTCGTCATCCCCAAGCTCTATTTCTGGAAGAGCGCCAAGTGGATCAAGCGCATCGAGATCGTCGCCGAGGACCGTCCCGGCTTCTGGGAGGTCCGCGGCTACAACAACCACGCCGACCCGTGGCTGGAGGAACGCTACTCGGAGGAATGAGGCCTGGGAGGAATGAGGCCCGTCGGCCGTCGGACCTCACCGTCACAGCGGGAGCGAAGCGACGAAGCGATCCGGACGCCGGGCCAGACGACCGGATTGGCCCGCTTCGCCGGCAATGACGAAGCGTCCGCCGCTCAGAACGCCTTGAAGATTCCCGTCACGCTGTCCGTTGCGACCGAGACGCTGCGACCGAGAACGTCGCGGGCCTGGGTGATGTTCGACGACAACTGGCCGACATTGGGCAGCGACGGCAGGCTCGGCATGGCGGGGAGCGACGGCCAGCCGATGTCGGCGAGACGGGCCGCCGGCGCGGGGACGGCCGGCTGCGTGGCGGAGGGCTGATTCGCGGCGGCCTGCGCCGGAACGGCGGGCGCGCGCCGCAGGAGGGCGCCGTCGGCAAGGTCGGCGGGGCGCGGCGGGGGCAGCACGAAGGCCGCCTGCTGCAACAGCGCAGGCTCCTCGCAGTCCTCGCAGCCCGCCGTCGCCTTTTTGCGCTTGCCGGCAGGCGCGGCCTGCTGGGCCAGGGCGGCGGGCCCGTCGTCGCGCCACTCGGCGCCGGCGAGGGCGACGAAGGGCCGGCTGAGCGAGGTGGTGAAATGCGCCTCGGCCTCCATGGGGAAGGCTCCCAGCGGCGGAATGCCCGAGACCGTGAAGGGATCGAGCGGCGGGAGCTGCGGAGCCGCGGCCGGGGTGGCGGCCACGCCGGACGCCGCGTCCTGGGCCGCCGGGGTGGATGCGTGCGGCAGCCAGGGCACGGTCGCCAGCGCCACGGTGACCGCCACGGTCGCCACCGCCTGGATGGCCACCGAATGGGCAAGCGAGCCCAGCGACGTCAGCAGACGTGCGGCGATGTCGGTCTGGGACCTGTCGGTCATGGATGCGCCCCTGTTGCGGTGATGACGCAAGCTCCTGCGGCATTCTGGCCTGAATAGGGCTCGAGCTGGGCAGGAATGGGCCGGACCGGCGCAGGTCGACCCGAGGAGGCAGACCGGCGGGGCCTCAGCCGCCCGCGAGCCGCTGGCGCAGGTCGCCCGCCAGCATGCGCGCGGTCACGCCGACCTTCCAGAAGCGGTGGAAGGGCATGGGCGCGATCGGCGTCACCGGAAGGTCGAGCTCGCCGAGCGGCTTGCCCAGCGCCCTCTCCGCGAGCAGCCGGCCCATCGCGGTCGCCATGGCGATGCCCCGGCCGTTGTAGCCGAGCCCGATGGTGAGGCCCGGCGCGGGCTCGTGGACGTGGGGATACTGGTCGGTGGTGATCGCCACCTGGCCGTTCCAGCAATGCGTCCACGCGACATGCCCGAGCGCCGGGAACAGCCGGACCGCGTGCTCGCGGAGGACCGCGTAGTCCTCCGGCTGGTCGCTCTCGTGCATGATGCTGCGCCCGCCCATCAGAAAGCGGCCGCCCGCGTCGATGCGGTAATAGGCGTAGCGGTGCGAGATCTCGTAGAGCACGGGGCGCTGCGGCATGATCGCGGCGCGCAGCTCCGCGGAGAGCGGCTGCGTGGCCGTGATCGCGCTGAACACGGGCACGACGGTCTGCTGCAGGCGGGGCACCAGCGGCCCCGTGTAGCCGTTGGTGCCGACGAGCACCTGGCCGGCCCTGACGCGCCCGCGCGGCGTGTCGATGGTCCAGCCCGACCCGTCCCGCGTGAGCGCCAGCGCCGGCGAGCCCGAGCAGACCCGTGCCCCGGCCTTCTGCGCGGCCTCGGCGAGCCCGCGCGCATAGCCCAGCGGGTTCACCATCCCGCCGCGCCGGTCGTGATAGGCGAAGCGGTAATAGGCGGTGCCGGTCAGTTCCTGGCAGCGCCCGGCCTCCAGGATCTCCAGGGGCGCGCCGCGGGCGATCCATTGCTCGGCCGAGGCACGCACCTCCGGCTGGCTGCCGGGAGTCACGGCGGCGCGGATCGTGCCGCCCCGCCAGGCCTCGCAGTCGATGCCGTGCCGCTCGATCAGCGAGAAGACCAGCCCCGGCGCCTCGCCGGACATGCGGATCATGCGCCCGCCGAGGTCCTTCCCGTATTGCGCCTCGATCGCGTCGGGCTCGTGCTTGAGCCCGGGATTGACCTGCCCGCCATTGCGGCCGGAAGCGCCCCAGCCGGGCTCGTGGGTGTCGAGCAGGAGCACGTCCCGTCCGGCCTCGGCGAGGTGCAAGGCCGCGGAGAGGCCCGTCAAGCCGCCGCCGACGATGGCGACGGAGACCTGCGCATCCCCGTCGAGCCGGTCCTCGGGGGGCGCCGGCCGGGCCGTCTCGGCATAGAGGGAGCGGGGGAGGGGGCGGCGGGCGAGATAGGACAGGTCGGACAAGACGGAGGCGCTCCTCGGAGGAGGGGATCGAGCAGGTTCACGCGGAGTTTCGGCCAGATTCCCGCGGGAGGCGCGAGCTTAGGCGTCAGGCAAGCCCTGGACCACGGCGGAATCGGACGCTCCTTGACAGGCCGGCGACGCCGTGGCCGGCTCGCCGGGCTCCCCGCCCGAAACCCTTGCAGGAGTTCCATGTCCGACGCCTTCCAGCCCCTGCCCTCCGACATCTGGCCGCGCTTCTCGCAGATCGCGACGTTCATGCGGCTGCCGCACCGGAGCCTGGAGGACCTGCCTGCGGGCGGGCTCGACATCGGCCTCTTCGGCATTCCCTTCGACCTCGGCACCACCAATCGCACCGGCCCGCGCCACGCGCCGCGCCAGATCCGCGAGATGTCCTCGCTGATGCGCCGGGCCCATCGCGCGCTGCAGCTCTATCCCTTCGAGCTCGCCCGCTGCGCCGACCTCGGCGACGCGCCCGTCAACCCGGCCGACCTCATGGACTCGCTCGACCGGATCGAGGCCTTCGCGGCGCAGATGCGCGCCAAGGGCATCCTGACGCTGGCCGCCGGGGGCGACCATCTCGTCTCGCTTCCGCTGCTGCGGGCGCTCGGCAGGGACAGGCCCCTCGGCATGGTGCATTTCGACAGCCATTCCGACACGTGGGACGCCTATTTCGGCGGCTACAGGTACACGCACGGCACGCCGTTCCGCCGGGCGATCGAGGAGGGCGTGCTGGACCCCCGGCGCACCATCCAGATCGGCATCCGCGGCGGGCTCTACGACCTCGCGGACAATGACTGGGCCGAGCAGCAGGGCGTGCGCATCATCTACATCGAGGACTATTTCGAGATGGGCCCCGACGCGGCCGTCGCCGAGGCGCGGCGCGTGGTGGGCGAGGGGCCGACCTATCTCTCCTTCGACATTGACGGGATCGACCCCGCCTTCGCGCCGGGCACCGGCACGCCGGAAATCGGCGGCTACACCCCGGCCGAGGCGCAGCGCATGCTGCGCGGCCTGCGCGGCCTGAACCTCGTGGGGGCCGACGTGGTCGAGGTCTCGCCGCCCTTCGATCCTTCCGGCAACACCGCCCTGGTGGCGGCGAGCCTGATGTTCGAGATCCTCTGCCTGATGGCCGACCGCATCGGCGGCCGTCGCTGAGCGGGTTTTCGGCCGCGCACGCGGCGGGTTTGCAGGATTGCAAGGGACGATCGGCGGCGCGGGGGCTTCGCGTTCCGCGCCGCCGGGCCTATCTGCGAGCCACGTTCACGAGCCTTCGCCCCCGAGGACCCCGCCATGCAGCTCACCGGCATCCATCACCTGACGGCGATCACCGCCCAGGCCTCCGCCAACCACGCCTTCTACACGCGCACGCTCGGCATGCGGCTCGTGAAGAAGACCGTGAACCAGGACGACACGAGCGCCTATCACCTGTTCTACGCCGACGGCCTCGCCAGCCCCGGCAGCGACCTGACCTTCTTCGACTGGCCCGCCCCGCGCGAGCGCCGCGGCTCCGACAGCATCAGCCGCACCGCGCTGCGCGTCGCCGGCGAGGCGAGCCTCGCCTGGTGGGAGACGCGCCTGACCCAGGCCGCGATCCGCCATGGCGGGATCGTCGAGCGCGACGGCCGCCTGACGCTCGACTTCGAAGATCCTGAGGGCCAGCGTCTCTCGCTGGTCGATGACGGCGGGCAGGGCCCGGCCCATCCGTGGGACCGCAGCACCGTGCCGGCCGCTCACCAGATCCGTGGGCTCGGGCCGATCACGCTGACGGTCGCCGACCGCCGCGGCACCGACGCCGTGCTCACGCTCGTGATGAACATGACGCTGGTGCGCGACTATGCGGACCCGACCTCGCCCGACCACCGCGTCCATGTCTACCGGATGGGACAGGGCGGAGCGGCCGCGGAGCTGCACGTGGCCGAGCGGCCTGACCTGCCGGAGGCGTCCCAGGGCGCCGGCGGCGTCCATCACGTCGCCTTCCGCACGCCCACCTTCGCCGACTACCATGCCTGGACGGCGCGGCTGCGCGAGTTCCGCATCCCCTCGAGCGGCGAGGTGGACCGCTTCTACTTCCGCAGCCTCTACTTCCGGGAGCCCAGCGGCATCCTCTTCGAGATCGCCACGGACGAGCCGGGCTTCACCGCCGACGAGCCCCTGGAGAGCCTGGGCGAGAGCCTCTCGCTCCCGCCTTTCCTGGAGGCGAAGCGCGCCCAGATCGAGGCCGGCCTGAAGCCGCTCTAGTCCCGACCCGCCTTGCGGTCGCGGGGCACGCGCGTCATGCGGCCGCGGCATGGTCCGTCATCGCGAGCGAAGCGAAGCAATCCGGGTCTGCGCCCGGCGTCGATGGATTGCTTCGTCGCTATGCTCCTCGCCAGGCCGGCAAGTGTCGATGACGGCGAGTGTCGATGACGGCCAGCCCCGATCGCGTCAGTCCTCCAGGCCCTCCACGGCGACGAGGCGGGCGTCGCTGCATTCCATGCGCAGGGCCTTGAGGGACTGGAAGGCCTCGCTGCCGTAGAAGCGCTCCCACGCCTCGACGGAGGGGAACTCCATCACCACGAGGCGGCGGGGCGTCCAGTCTCCCTCGTGGACGGTGTGGACGCCGCCACGCGCGAGATAGCGGCCGCCCGCCGCCTCCAGCACGGGCTTCACGCCCGCGATGTAGTCGTGGTAGCGCGGGACGTCCCTGACGTTCACGTCCAGGATGACATAGGCCGGCATCGGGGGGACCTCGCCGCTCGCGTGGAGAGCCCCAAGCGTGCGGCGGAGGCGCGGCCAGCGTCAAGTCGCTCAGCGGCGGCGCATCATGCCGTAGAGCATGCCCACCCCGAAGGCGAGGCCGATGGACATCAGCGGGTTGGCCTGGACGTAGCCGGTCAGCGCCTGGGCTCCGGCGGAGGCGCGCTCCTTCACGTCCTGCGCCACGTCCGGCGCCTTGTTCACGCCGTCGCGGATCTGGTTCACGGTGTCGGACACCTTGCGGCCGACGGTCTCGGCGGTCTCGCTGGCCTTGTTCTTCATCTCGGCGGCCCGCTGAGAGACGCTGTCGGCGACCTCGCGGGCGGACTGACCGGCGCGGCTGGCCATGCCCTCGGCGCCGCCGGCCTCGCGCTCGTCGAAGCGCAGCGTGTCCTCGTCGTCGAGGATCTCGGAGGCGCGGTCGACCTCGTGCTCGCCCGCGCTGACGGTCACGACGTAGCCGTGGCCGCCGCCGCCGCCCTGCTGGCCGTTGCTGATGCGCACGCGGTCGGCAGCGAAGCCGGCGTCCTTCAGGGCCTTGGCGGCCCGGTCGGCCGCCGCCTGCGTGGCGAAGAAGGCCGTGACGTCGCGCCGGCGCTGTTCGATGTGGTCCTGCATGGGTCCCTCCTGTGGCGCGAATCCGTACAGCCGGACTCGCGCAGGTGTGGCGTCGCCGTGAGAACTGGCGCACGGGCGTCGCGGTTCCCTTCGCCCGCGCGTCGCAAGAAGGGACTTGCTCCGCGGCCTCGTTCAGGCCACGATTGTGCGGTGCAACATAAGCGGGTCGGATCATCCCGCAGCGCAGCAACCAACGCTCCGGATCATCGTTGACGTCTCCCGCGGCTCCTGCGCGGCTGAAAGGAACTCACATGTCGAGACGACGCTGGACTGCACCCGGCGGCCTCTGGGGCCTGGGCCGGACGACGGCCGAACTCGCCGCCGGTCGCCGACGCTGGCAGGCGCTGATGGAGCAGGCCGTACCGACCTTGATGGAGCAGGGCGCACCGACGCGGAAGGCGGCGCGCGTGCGCCCGTCCGCGCCGCGGGACGAGGGAGCCTCGCGGTCGCGCCGCCTGCGCGAGATCCGGGCCTTCGGGCCCAATCCGGGGCGGCTGCGCTGCCTCGCTTATGCGCCGGCCACCCTGCCCAGGCGCGCGCCCCTCGTGGTCGCCCTGCATGGCTGCACGCAGACGGCGCATGACTATGACCGCGGCACGGGATGGTCCACGCTCGCCGAGCGCCACGGCTTCGCGGTGCTGCTGCCCGAGCAGCGCAAGGAGAACAATTCCCACGTCTGCTTCAACTGGTTCGAGCCCGGCCACACGAGCCGCGATGCCGGCGAGGTCGCCTCGATCCGCGAGATGATCCGCCATCTCGTGGCCGAGCGCGGCATCGATCCGCGCCGGATCTACGTCACGGGCCTCTCGGCCGGGGCGGCCATGGCCGGCGCGCTGCTCGCCACCTATCCCGAGCTCTTCGCCGGGGGGGCGCTGATCGCCGGGCTGCCCTTCGGTGCGGCCGGCTCCGTCTCCGAGGCCTTCCACGCCATGTTCAACGGCCGCGAGCTCGACGCCAAGGCCTGGGGCGCGCTGGTGCGCGAGGCGGCGCCGACGCCGTCCGAGTGGCCGAGCGTGTCCGTCTGGCACGGCACGGCGGACCGGACGGTTTCCCCCGTCAACGCCGAGGCGAGCGTGCGCCAGTGGCTGCAGGTCCATGGCCTCGCCGGCTCCCCGCCCGCCGAGCACGCCAGGTCCGGCCTGCGCCGGAGGGTCTGGCGCGACGCCGGCGGCAAGGTCCGGGTGGAGGAGGTGCTGATCGACGGCATGGGCCATGGCGCGCCGGTGAGCGGCGAGATCGGCCGTGTGGGGCGCTTCTTCCCCGACCACGGCGTCTCCTCGACCCTCCAGATCGCCCAAGGCTGGGGCCTGACGGGCCGCGAGGTGGTGACGGCCGTGGCGCAGGACCCCGAGCCCGCCGGGCCGCCGTCGTCCCCGGCGGGCGCGCAGGCCCGGGCCGAGGAGCGCGAGCCCCAGGGCTCCATCGCCGACACGATCCAGTCCGCGTTGCGCACGGCCGGCCTGCTGCGCTGAGATCGGCGCCGGGCCGGCCTTGCTCCGGCCGCCCGGCTCCGCTAGCCCGGTCTGCGGGATCACGGCGGCCGCGAGTCGCCCGGCGGGAGTTTGGCGTGGCAGGCGACGGGGCGGCGGCGGCGATCGAGGCGAGGGCGGACCCGCGCAAAGTCCTCCACGACGTCTTCGGACACCACGGGTTCCGCGGCCGGCAGGCAGACGTGGTGGAGCATGTCGCGGCGGGCGGGGACGCCATCGTGCTGTTCCCGACCGGCGCGGGAAAATCCGTCTGCTACCAGGTGCCCGCCCTCTGCCGCCCCGGGACCGGGATCGTGGTCTCCCCGCTCATCGCGCTGATGCGCGACCAGGTCGAGGCTCTGCGCCAGGCGGGCGTCAGCGCCGCCGCCATCCATTCCGGCCAGACGCTCGACGAGGGGCTCGCGGTGCGCCGGGCGCTGCGCGCGGGAACGCTGGACCTGCTCTACGTGACGCCTGAGCGCATGGTCTCGGACGGCTTCCTCGACGAGCTGGACCGCGCCCGCATCGCTCTCTTCGCCATCGACGAGGCACATTGCGTGAGCCAGTGGGGCCACGACTTCCGGCCCGAGTACCTGCAGCTCGCCCTCCTGCGGGAGCGCTTCCCCGGCGTGCCGCGCGTGGCGCTCACCGCCACGGCCGACCCGCAGACGCGCGACGACCTCAAGGTCCGGCTCGCCATGCAGGACGCGGCGGTCTTCGCCACCAGCTCCGACCGGCCCAACATCCGCTACGCGATCGTTCCCAAGGACAACCCGCGCAAGCAGCTGCTGGCCTTCCTTTCCGGCCATCGCGGCGACAGCGGCATCGTCTACTGCCTCAGCCGCCGCAAGGTGGAGGAGACGGCGGATTGGCTGAACGCGCATGGCGTGCGCGCGCTGCCCTACCATGCCGGGCTCGACCGCGACCTGCGCGCGGCCAACCAGGACGCCTTCCTCAAGGAGGAGGGGCTCTGCCTCGTCGCCACCATCGCCTTTGGCATGGGCATCGACAAGCCGGACGTCCGCTACGTCGCCCATCTCGACATCCCCTCCAGCATCGAGGCCTATTACCAGGAGACCGGCCGCGCCGGCCGCGACGGCCTGCCGTCGCAGGCCTGGATGGCCTACGGCCTCTCCGACGTCGTGCAGCGCCGGCGCATGATCGACGAGGGCGAGGCGCCCGATGCGGTCAAGCGCGTGGAACGCGCCAAGCTCGATGCGCTGATCGGGGTCTGCGAGACGCCCGAATGCCGCCGCAAGGTGCTGCTGGCCCATTTCGGCGAGGCGCATCCCGGCCAGTGCGGCAACTGCGACACCTGCCTGACGCCCGTAGGCACCTTCGACGGCACGGAGGCCGCCCAGAAGGCGCTCTCCGCCATCTACCGCACCGGCCAGCGCTTCGGGGCGGGGCACGTCATCGACGTCCTGCTCGGCAACGAGACCGAGAAGGCCGTGCGGGCGGGGCACGACAGGCTGCCGACCTTCGGCGTGGGCCGTGACCGTGACGAGCGGTCGTGGCGCTCCGTCATCCGCCAGCTCACGGCGCGGGGCCTGATCGTCGTCGACCAGGAGGAGCACGGCGCCCTCGTGCTGGGGGAGGGGGCGAGGGCCGTGCTGCGCGGCGAGGAGCGCATCCGGCTGCGGGAGGATCCCCTGCAGCGCGCCGCCACCCGCAAGGCTCTCCGGGCGGAGGCCGCAAGGGCCCTGCCGGAAGGCGCCGACGCGCTCTTCGACGCCTTGCGCGCGGAGCGGATGCGCCTCGCGCGCGCCCAGGGCGTGCCGCCCTACGTCGTCTTCCACGACACGACGCTGCGCGAGATGGCGCGGCTGCGCCCGGGGACGCTGGACGAGCTGGGCGCCGTCTCCGGCGTCGGCGGCGCCAAGCTCGCGCGCTACGGCGAGGCCTTCCTCGCCGTGATCAGGCAGGCGGGATAGGCCGCGGCGGCGGCCTCACGGGCCGGCCTTGCCGCCCTCCCACGTCACCCGCCAGATCGTCCCGCCGGCGTCCTCGCTGACCAGCAGGCCGCCTTGGGCGTCGACCGTCACGCCCACGGGGCGGCCCCAAACGGACTTGTCGTCGACCACGAAGCCGGTGAGGAAGTCCTGGTACTCGCCCGTCGGCACGCCGTCCTTCAGCCTGGCCCGGATCACCTTGTAGCCCGTGCGCTTGGCGCGGTTCCAGGAGCCGTGCTCGGCGGCGAAGGCGTCGCCCCTGACGTCGGCGGGAAAGGCGTCGGCCTCGTAGAACGTCATGCCGAGCGAGGCGGAGTGGGCCTGCAGCAGCACGTCGGGCACGCTCACCTTGCCCTTCAGGTCCGGTCGCGCCCCCTTGTGACGGGGGTCCTCGTGGTCGCCGACATAGTACCAGGGCCAGCCGTAGAACTGGCCCTCCCTCACGCGGGTGAGGTAGTCGGGCACGAGGTCGTCGCCGAGGCCGTCGCGCTCGTTGGTGGAGCACCACAGGTCGCCGGTGCGCGGGTTCGTCGCCAGGCCCGAGCAGTTGCGGATGCCGGTGGCGAAGATCCGCCTGTGGCCGCCCTCGGGATCGAAGGCGAGCACGGCGGCGCGCTCCGTCTCGTCGCCGCCGCTCGCGCCCAGCACGCCGGCCGGACCCTTCGCCGTCTCGCCTTCCGCCACGTTGCTGCGCGAGCCCACGGCCACGAACATCCGCTTGCCGTCCTTCGAGAAGGCGATGTCGCGCGTGCCGTGGCCGCCGGTCGGCAGCGACTTCACCACCGTCTCGGCTGCGCCGGCGGGACGACGCTCGCCGGGGCGGTAGGAGAAGCGGACGACGCCGTCGGTGTTCCCGACATAGATCCAGCGGGGGTCGGGACCCGGCGGGTAGAAGGCCAGGCCGTAGGGCTTGTTCAGCCCCTCCGCGAAGACGGTGACCTCCGGCTGGCCGCCCTTGGGATCGGGGCGCAGCACGCTGATGCGGTTGGCCGAGGTCTCGGCGACGAAGATGTCACCGTTGGGGGCCGTGCGCAGCGTGCGCGGCTTCTGCAGCCCGCTGGCCCAGAGGGTCACCTTGTAGCCCGGCGGGGCCGTGGGGACGCGCCCTTCCGGCCGCGGCACGACGCCCGCCATGTTGGCCACGGCGGGCGTGGCGTAGGGGGCGGGCAGGTCCTGCGGGCGGATGAGACGCCACAGGCCCGGCTTGTCGCTGCGCCACTCCCCCATGGCCTCGGCGCCGGACAGGCGGCCGGCCTCCTCGGCCAGCGCCGCGCCGCCCGCCAGCACGAGCGCGCCCAGCAGGGCCGCCCCGGCGCGGAACCCTGTCCGCCAATCCGCCCCCGTGCCCCCCATCCCGAGGCGCCGCGGCTCCCCGGGGCGAGAGGCGCCGGGGGTGTCGGCCAAGGTCCGAGGCTGTGTCATGACGGTCTCCGTGGCTGGCCCCCGCGCTTCATTCCGCAGCAGCGGCGCGGTTGGATCACCGCAAAGCCCTTGCGCGGCATGGATGTTCCCGCGCCACCGTGTCGCAATTCGCGCAGGGCCGCCATGCCCTGGCGGTCGGCACGATTGCCTTGCCGCGGCTGCTCCGCTAACGGAACAGGCAGGAAACGCCGTATCGACCGGACGCGCCGGAGCGCGATG
Organism: Alsobacter sp.; assembly: GCA_046349155.1. Lineage (GTDB taxonomy): Bacteria > Pseudomonadota > Alphaproteobacteria > Rhizobiales > Beijerinckiaceae > Alsobacter. The sequence continues at coordinate 1,271,811 of JAXMCW010000001.1, forward strand.
GCGGCCGAAGGGAAGGCAGAGAGGATTCCATCATGCCCGCCTACCGCTCACGCACCACCACCCACGGCCGCAACATGGCCGGCGCCCGCGGCCTGTGGCGCGCCACCGGCATGAAGGACGGCGATTTCGGCAAGCCGATCATCGCCGTGGCCAATTCCTTCACCCAGTTCGTGCCGGGCCACGTCCACCTGAAGGACCTCGGCCAGCTCGTCGCCCGCGAGATCGAGACGGCCGGCGGCGTGGCCAAGGAGTTCAACACCATCGCCGTCGACGACGGCATCGCCATGGGCCATGACGGCATGCTCTACAGCCTGCCCTCGCGCGAGGTGATCGCCGACGCGGTGGAGTACATGGTCAACGCGCATTGCGCCGACGCCGTCGTCTGCATCTCAAACTGCGACAAGATCACGCCGGGCATGCTGATGGCCGCGATGCGGCTCAACATTCCCGCGGTCTTCGTCTCCGGCGGTCCGATGGAGGCCGGCAAGTACGTCGCCGAGAAGGTCACCAAGAAGGTCGATCTGATCGACGCGATGGTGGCCGCGGCGGACGACCGGGTCTCCGACGAGGAGGTCAAGGTCATCGAGCGCTCGGCCTGTCCCACCTGCGGCTCCTGCTCGGGCATGTTCACGGCCAACTCGATGAACTGCCTGACCGAGGCGCTGGGCCTCGCGCTGCCGGGCAACGGCTCGACGCTGGCCACCCATGCCGACCGCGAGCGGCTCTTCGTCGAGGCGGGGCACCTGATCGTCGACCTCGCCCGGCGCTACTACGAGCAGGACGACGCCAGCGTGCTGCCGCGCTCCGTCGCCAACGTGCAGGCCTTCGAGAACGCGATGACGCTCGACATCGCCATGGGCGGCTCGACCAATACCGTGCTGCACCTGCTGGCCGCCGCCTACGAGGGCGAGATCCCCTTCACCATGCAGGACATCGACCGGCTGTCGCGCCGCGTGCCGGTGCTCTGCAAGGTCGCCCCCTCCGTCGCCAACGTCCACATGGAGGACGTCCACCGCGCCGGCGGCATCATGGCCATCCTGGGCGAGCTCGACCGCGCCGGGCTGCTGCATTCCGACCGGCCCACGGTCCACAGCCCCTCGCTGAAGCAGGCGCTGGAGCGCTGGGACATCCGGCGCACCGACAGCGAGAAGGTTCGGACCTTCTACCGCGCCGCCCCGGGCGGCGTGCCCACGCAGGTCGCCTTCAGCCAGGACCGCCGCTACGACGAGCTCGACCTCGACCGCGAGAAGGGCGTGATCCGCGACCTCGAGCACGCCTATTCCAAGGATGGCGGCCTCGCGGTGCTGTTCGGCAACCTCGCCGAGGACGGCTGCATCGTGAAGACCGCGGGCGTCGACGCCTCGATCCTGCAATTCTCCGGCCCTGCGCGCATCTTCGAGAGCCAGGACGCGGCGGTCGACGGCATCCTCAACGGCAAGGTCAAGGCCGGGGACGTCGTGCTGATCCGCTACGAGGGCCCGCGCGGCGGCCCGGGCATGCAGGAAATGCTCTATCCCACGAGCTACCTGAAGTCGAAGGGCCTCGGAAAGGCCTGCGCGCTCGTCACGGACGGGCGCTTCTCCGGCGGCACCTCGGGCCTCTCCATCGGCCATTGCTCGCCCGAGGCGGCCGAGGGCGGCACGATCGGCCTCGTCGAGGAGGGCGACCGGATCGAGATCGACATCCCGAACCGCCGCATCGAGCTGATGGTCTCGCAGGACGAACTCGCCCGGCGCCGCGCCGCCATGGAGGCGAAGGGCAAGGCCGCCTGGAAGCCGGCCGCCCCGCGCAAGCGCAAGATCACGACGGCGCTGCGCGCCTATGCCGCGCTCACCACCAGCGCCGCCAAGGGCGCGGTGCGCGTCGTGCCCTCGGACGACTGACCCGGCCGGGGCGCGCGAGCGCCCCGCTGCCGATCTCCCGGCCCGCGGCGGAACAGCCGCGGCCGAACGACGTTGCTTCGTGCAGGGGGCTTCGCGGAGGACGTGATCATGCTGAAGACGAACCTGTTCCTCGCCTGTGCGGCGCTCGGCTTCACCGTCGCGCAGGCCCATGCCGTGCCCCTGCCGCCCGAGCGTCCGGACCTCGCGGGCCTTACCGTGAAGGTGCAGGACATGGATGCCGGCAGCACCACGGTCGTGAAGAAGCGCGGCCCGATGGGAGAGAAGACCACCGTCATCCACCGTCAAGGCGAGCCCACAACGACCGGCGTCGTCGTGAAGCGCCGCACCGTCGAGCCCTCCGACTGCAAGCACGTCACCGTCAAGAAGGAAGACGGGATGGGCAACAGCGTGACGAAGCACAAGTCGTCCTGCGACTGAGCGCTGATTGCGCACATCCCGGCCAAGTCCTCGCTGCCATTAACCAATTTGCGTTAATGGCGGCGCGGACCTTCCCCATCCGCCCAGAAATCAGCACACTCTTTCCGCCTCATCGTCCAGGATCGGGCGAAGGCAGCCCGCCGGCCGCGCGAGGGCGAGGCGGGGTGCGCAGCGCGTGGGTCCGGCGGGATGACCGGACCGACCGCATCGCGGGAGCGGGCGCCGAAGGGCGCGTGCTGCGTCGTTGACAGCCGGGGCGGGCTCCCCGAGGAGGGTGCGTGGCCGAGGAGCGGGCCGTGGGGATGGAGGGGGAATGATCCGCAGGGATCTTCTCCGGCGCATGTGGGTCTGTTGCGTGCTGGCCGTCGTGGCTTTCGCCGCGCCGCCCGCGCTTGCCTTGGATTTCGACGTGCTCGGCTGGTTCGGCATCGGCCAGGTGAAGCCGCCCCCGCCCAGCCCGGACGCCCTCACCTTCACGGTCGAGGTCGATCCCGGCGGCGTGTCCGAGCTCAAGCAGCCGCTGCGCGACGCCTCCAACCTCTGGCGTCTGCGCGGCCAGAGCGTGCCCGGCGCGGAGACGCTGGTGCGCGTCGCCGAATCCGACCTGCCGCGCCTCGTCGACGCCATGTGGGGCGTTGGCTACTACAATGCCGCGGTGACGATCGAGGTCGCCGGCCAGTCCCTGTCGCTGCTGGCCTCGCCCGCGCAGGCCGCGATCCGCGCCGCCGCGGCCTATCGCAACAAGGCGCCGGTCCCGATCGTGATCCGGGCGCAACCCGGGCCGCTTTTCGGCCTGCGCCGGATCGAGGTGCTCGACGCGCGCACCACGCGCTTCTTCCCGGCCGGCCAGCTGCCGCCCAAGGTGGTCGGCCTCAAGCCCGGCGATCCCGCCTCCTCCAACGCGATCACGGCGGCCGGCGGGCGCATCGTCGACCATTTCCGCGAGACCGGGCATCCCTTCGCCAGGATCGACCGCATCAGCCCCGTGGTGGACCACCCGGCCGACGCCATGGACGTCACCCTGGCGGCCACGCCCGGTCCCACCGCCGGCTTCGGCGACATCACGGTCAGCGGGCTCGAGAGCGTCGACCCCGCCGTCGTGCGCACCTTCATCTATACGAAGCCGGGCCAGCCCTACACGCCGCTGGAGATCGCCGCCATGCGGCGCTCGCTGCTGCGGCTGGAGATCCTCTCGGCGGCCCGCATCAAGGAGGGCTCCGCCCTCGACGCCAACGGAAACCTGCCGATCTTCGTGGAGCTCGACGAGCGCAAGCGCCACGCCGTGGGCGGCTCCTTCCTCTACTCGACGCTCGACGGTCCGGAGGCGAACGTCTACTGGGTCGACCGCAACCTGTTCGGCGGGGCCGAGACGCTGCGGCTGGAGGCCAAGACCTTCTACCAGACCAACGTCACCGGCTCGAACGACACGTTCGACATCGCCAATGTGAGCTGGCGCTTCGGCTTCTCCTTCATGAAGCCCGGCCTCTGGGGCACGCCCAACGACCTGCTGATCAGCTCCTACTATGCCCGCGAGAAGGCGGCCGACTACACGGTGCGCCACGCCTATGGCGACATCGGCCTGCGCCATCGCTTCTCCGACACGTTCTTCGCCCAGGCGGGGCTGCGCTTCGACAAGGGCACGTCGAGCGACGTGCTGGGCAATCTCGACTACACGCTCATCGGCATCCCGCTGCAGGTGAGCTACGACGACACGGACCGCCCCCTCGACCCCACGCAGGGCATCCGCTTCGTCGGCTCGATGACGCCCTATCCCAAGTTCCTCGGCTCCACGGAGGGGCTCAACGTCACCAAGGCGCGGCTCTCGGGCTATTATTCGCTCGACGAGGACTCCCGCATCATTCTCGCCGGGCGGGTGGGCTTCGGCAGCATCACCGGGGCGAACCTGGCGGACATCCCCGCCAATTACCGCTTCTTCGCCGGCGGCGGCGACAGCGTGCGCGGCTACAAATACCAGTCGCTGAGCCCGCGCATCGGCAACTTCCCGATCGGCGGTCGAAGCCTGCTCGACGCCTCGCTGGAGGCGCGCATCAGGGTCACCGAGACCATCGGCATCGTGCCCTTCCTCGATGCCGGCATGGCCTATTACGACACCTGGCCGGGGCCGCTGAACGAGCTGAGGGCGGCGGCCGGCCTCGGCCTGCGCTATTATACGCCCATCGGCCCCATCCGGCTCGACGTGGCGAGCCCCCTCAATCCGCGGCGCGGCGACAAGCCCGTCAGTCTCTATCTCGGCATCGGGCAGAGTTTCTGATGAGACGGCGCGCCTCGCTCCTCCTGCGCATCATCCTGCCGCTGGCCTTCGTGGCGGCCCTGGCCGCGACCTGGCTCGCGCCCGCGCTGACCGACGAGGCGCTGGGCGCCGACGACGACCAGGGCACGGTGGCCAGCCTGCTCTCCTGGGCGCTCTCGACGCCGACCAGCAAGGTGACGGTGGGCTCGGTCTCCGGCGCGCTGTCCTCCGACGTGGAGGTCCGGGACCTGCGGATCGCCGACAAGGACGGCGTCTGGCTCAGCGTGGACCGCGCGCGGCTCGCCTGGTCGCGCATCGCGCTGCTCTCGCGCCGGCTCGACGTCGACAAGCTCGAGATCGACCGGATGACCATCGCCCGCCGCCCCGTCGGCGACGAGAGCGATGCGGCGCAGGCGGCGGACGCGCCCAGCCTGCCCGAATTGCCGGTCAAGCTGATCCTGCGCGATTTCAATCTGCGCGAGCTCAACCTCGGACAGCCCGTGCTGGGCTCGGCGGCGCGCGTCTCGGCGACGGGGCAGGCCGTGCTCGGCCGGCCCAACGAGGGCCTGACGCTGAAGCTGGAGGCCAGGCGCCTCGACGCGGAGGGCCTCGCCAGCATCAACCTCGCCTATGTCCCCACGAGCGGCCAGCTCGACCTCGCCGTGCTGCTCAAGGAGCCGCAGGGCGGCCTGCTGGCCACGGCCGGCGGATTGCCGGGCTCCCCGCCCATCGACCTCGACCTGCGCGGCAGCGGCCCCATCGACAACTGGCAGGCCCGGCTCAGCTTCGTCTCCGGTCCCACGGTGGGCGCGGAAGGCCAGATGGCGGTGAGCCGCGAGGGCGCGGCGCGCCGCCTCGCGCTCGACCTCAAGGCCCGGATCGAGGGCCTGCTGCCCGGCGCGCTGGGCCCGGCCTTCGCGGGCACCACCACCGCCGCGGGCGACGTCCTCGTGCAGGACGATGGCGGCTTCGCCTTCCGCCGCTTCGAGATTGCCTCGCGCATGGCCCGCCTCACCCTCGGCGGCGGCGTCGACGCGGCCCGCAACCTCGACCTCGCGCTGGCCATCCGCGCCGTGCCGACCGACGGCGCTGCCACCAAGGCCGGCGCGGCGAGCATCGGCAGGCTCGTGCTCGACATCGCCGCCAAGGGGCCAGCCGATGCGCCACGGGTCTCCGGCACGCTGTCGGGGGCCGACATCGTGGGTCCCGCGGGACGGATCGGCGCCATCGACGGACGCCTTTCCATCGAGCCGCCGGCCGCGCAGCCCGGCGCCTCCGCCGGCGTGGCGGCCGCCCTGTCTACCCTCGCGACGGACCTGAAGATCACGGGTCTCGCGCCCGCCGACCCCGCGCTGGCGCGCGCCACGGGCGACCATGTCGACCTTGCGGCGCGCGGCGTCGCGCTCTCCGACTTCACCTTCGACGTGACGAACGCCCGGCTCGCGCTCGCGACGCTGGACACGACCTTCACCGGCAAGGTCGGGCGCCGCGTGCTGCGTGGCCGCGCCCAGGCCAGGCTGCCCGACCTCGCGGCCTTCTCGGGCCTCGCCGGCCGGCCGCTCGGCGGCAGCGCCGCGCTGACGGCGGACCTCGACGGCAATCCCCGCCGCTACACGATCCGCGCGGCGCTCGACGGCCAGCTCAAGGACGGCGCCATCGGCGTCGCCGCCGTCGACCGGCTGCTGGCGGGGACCGTGACGATCCACGGCAATGCCGAGCGGCTGCCCGGCGGCTTCGGCTTTTCGGGCCTCGAGATCGACGGGCCCTCGCTCAAGGCCACCCTGGACGGGCCGGCCACGGAGGATCACGCCGACCTGCGCCTGACGCTGCTCGTGCCTGAGCTCAAGAAGGCCGACGACCGCCTGTCCGGGCGGGCCATGGGCCACGCCAAGGTCACGGGCACGCTGGAGCGGCCGGACGTCGCGGCCGACCTGAAGCTCACCGACGCGAGGAGCCTCGGCCGGCCGATCCCGAGCCTGACGCTCAACGTCGACGCCACGGACGTTCTGGGCGCGCTCGACGCCCGCGCCACGCTGGCCGGCGAGCTCGACAGGAAGCCGCTCGACGGCCGCCTCCGCCTCGCACGCAGGGGCGGCGGCTGGGCGCTGGACGACGTCGACGTGACCGCCGGCTCGGTGAAGCTCACCGGCGCCCTCGCCCTCGACGCGGACATGGTCGGCCAGGGCCGCCTGACGCTTGCGGCCGGCGAGCTCGACGACATCAGCCCGCTGCTGCTCGTGCCTCTGAAGGGCGACCTCGCCGCCGAAATCGGCCTCACGGCCTCCGGGGGACGGCAGGACGGGACGCTGCAGGCGAGTTCGCGTCGCCTCGACGTCGCCGGCTTCTCGCTGCGCCGCCTCGACGCATCGGTGCAGGCGAGCGACGTGCGCGCCCGCCCCGTGCTCGACGCCAGGGTCTCGGCCGACGAGGTTGCCGTCGGCGGCACGCGCTTCGACACGATCCGCTTCACGAGCCAGGGCTCGCCCGCCGCCAGCGCCTTCAACCTGGCCGCCAAGGGCTACGGGCTCGATCTCTCCAGCAAGGGCCGCCTGCTGCCCGGCCCGCCGCTGGGGCTGGAGCTCGACGCGCTCGAGGCCCGGCGCGGCGCCAACCGCCTCGCCCTCGCGGAGCCGGCGCGCTTCAGCGTGGACGCCGGCGTCGTGACCATCCACAAGCTCGCCGTGGCGGCGGGCAAGGGCCGGCTCACCGTCACCGGCAAGGCGGGCCAGACGCTGGACCTGCAGGCTCAGGCCACGGCCGTGCCGCTCTCCGTCGCCGACATCGTCTCGCCCGGCCTCGGCCTGGAGGGCACGCTGGACGGGCGGGTCGATCTCTCCGGCCCCGCGGCGAAGCCGAAGGGCAGCTACGCCCTGCAGCTCGCCAGGGTGAGCAATGCCCAGGCCCGGCAGGCCGGGGTGCCCCCCGTCGACGTCAAGGCCAAGGGCGCGCTGGCCGACGGGCGCGTCAGCGTCGACGCCAGCGCGACGGCGGCGGGCGTGGGAACGCTGCAGGTCAGCGGCAGCGCGCCGCTCGGGCCGGGCGACCTCGACCTCAAGCTGCGCGGCCCCATCGACGCCGCCGCGGCCAACAGCGTGCTGGCCGCCTCGGGCCAGCGGCTCACCGGCCGCGTCGTGCTCGACATCGCCGTCGGCGGGCCGCCGGCCAAGCCTCGCCTGTCCGGCTCAGCGCAGCTCTCAGGCGGCACCTTCGAGGACGTGCTGAACGGCATCTCCCTCAAGGCCGTCGAGGGACGCTTCGTGGCCCAGGGCGACCGCGTCACGATCGAGCGCTTCTCGGCGGCGACGCCGAACGGCGGCACGCTCGCCGCCAGCGGCTCCATCTCCATCGATCCGGAGGCCGGCTTCCCGGCCGACCTGCGCATCACCGGGCGCAAGGCCCAGCTCGTCGACAGTGACGTGGTGTCGGCCACCGCCGACCTCGACCTGACGATCCAGGGACCCGTGGCGCGCGCGCCGCGGATCGGGGGGCGCATCGGCATCCTCTCCATGGACATCCAGATCCCAGAGCGGCTGCCCGATACGCTGGCCCCGCTGCCGGGCACGCGGCACGTCAAGCCGGGGCCGACGGCCCGCGCCCGGCTGGCGCTGATGCGCGCCGCGCAGGCGAATGGCCGGCGCGGACCGGCCTTCGTCGCCACGCTCGACCTGTCGATCGAGGCCCTCAACCGCATCTTCGTGCGGGGACGCGGCCTGCAGGCCGAACTCGGCGGCTCGCTGCGCCTGACCGGCACCACGGCCGATCCCGTCGCGATCGGCGCGTTCCAGCTGCGCAACGGCGGCATCGACCTCGCCGGCCAGCGCATCGAGCTGGTGCGCGGCATCGTCACCTTCCAGGGCGACCTGACGCCGACGCTCGACTTCGTGGCGCAGACGCAGGCGGCCGAGATCACGGCGCAGGTCGCAATTTCCGGCCGCGCCACGGAGCCGAGCTTCGCGATTACGTCGCAGCCCTCGCTGCCGCAGGACGAGATCCTCTCGCGCATCCTGTTCCAGCGCGCCGCCGGCGGGCTGACCGGCTTCCAGGCCCTGCAGCTCGCCCAGACGCTCGCCCAGCTTTCCGGCGGCGGGGGAGGGGGCCTCGACCAGCTTCGCAAGTCGCTGGGGCTCGACAGCCTCGACATTTCCTCCGGCTCGTCCGGCGGCCCCACGGTGGGCCTCACCCGCTATCTCGGGCCCAAGATGCGCCTCAACGTGCGGGCCGGCGCGACGGCGAGCGACACGGGCCTCGGCGTCGACTACGACCTGACGAAGCACATCAAGCTGCGCGGGCAGGTCGGCGCCAATGGCAGCGCCGCCGCCGGCGCGGCGGCGGAGTGGGAGTACTGAGGGCGGGGGCGCCCGGCCCTGTCGATCGTCCCGGGTCGAGTCTGCGCGGCGCAGGCGGGACACCGAACGCCTCCGGGCGCGCGGGAGGCTGCCCGACGGTCGGGCATCATGCACCCCGTGCAAGCATCGCATGCCTGATATGACGCCATATGCGTTGTGCGCAGAGCAAGCCGCAGGCATAACCACAGCGGTTCCGGTCGTGGTCTCCGCCTTCCCCTCCCGGTGTTGAGACTGCGTTGGACCGTTCCCCTCTGGACGGTTTTCGGGTTTCGATCCGGAACGACTCCAATCAGCCCGGGTGCCCTGCACCCGGGCTCTTTTTTTGCCCGACCGGACGCGGGGCGCCGTTCGAACTGGACCTCCGTCAGGGCGAGGAGGGCGGGGACGAGGCCATCCGGGAGCCGCTCTGCACGGCCCTGGAAAGCTTCGCCTTCGGCTCGCAGGGACTCCGGCCCCTCGTCCTTCGAGACGCCATGCCGCGCATGGCTCTCGGGATGGGGCGTGGAGCGCAGAGTCGGCCGGGCCCCCCGGGGCGAGGGGCCGGCCCCCTCTCACGCGCGGGCCTGCGCCTTCTTCACGGCCGCGTCGGCGGGCTTGCCGGCGAGCTCGGCGAGGTGGTCCAGCGTGGCGGTGTAGGTGCCGACGCCTGCGCTCGCGGAGCGCAGCTCGATGATGATGTCGCCCATCTCCGCCTCCGGCACGAGCGCCTTCAGCACGTCCCATCCCGGCCATCCCGGCCGCGCGTCGAAGCCGAGGATCTGGCCGCGCCGGCCCGAGACGATGGCGCTCGCCCGCGAGATGGCGTCGCTCGGCACGGCGATCTCGACGGAGAGGATCGGCTCCAGCAGCACGGGGCGCGCCTTGGGCAGGGCCTCGGCCATGGCGATGCGCGCCGCCTGGCGGAAGGCCATGTCGGAGGAATCCACCGAATGGTAGGAGCCGTCCGTCAGCGTCACCTGCAGGTCGACGACGGGGAAGCCGAGCTCGCCCTGGTTGAGCGCGTCGCGAATGCCGTGCTCCACGGAGGAGACGTATTGCCGCGGCACGACGCCGCCGACGATGCGGTCGACGAACTTGAAGCCGGAGCCGCGGGGCAGGGGCTCGATCTCGATCACCACGTCGCCGAACTGCCCGTGGCCGCCGGTCTGCTTCTTGTGCCGGCCGCGCACGCTCACCTTGTCGCGCACGGTCTCCTTGTAGCCGACCGCGCAGTCGCGCCGCACGACCTCCACGCCGAAGCGGCCGGCGAGCCGCTCGAGCGCGACGCGCAGGTGCACCTCGCCCTGGCCCGAGACGCGCAGCTCCCCGCCGTCCCCGCCCTGCTCGATGAGCAGGCCGGGATCCTCGTCGCCGAGCTTGCCGAGCGCGGTGTTGAGGCGCACGTCGTCCTTGCGGTCCCTCGTCGCGATGGCGACGGCGTAGACGGGGGCTGGCGCCTCGACCCCGGCGACGGCGGCGGGCGGCGACTTGCCCGCGCCGAAGCTCTCGCCGGTGCGCAGGCCCTCCAGCCGGCCGAAGGCGAGCACGTCGCCCTCGCGCGCCTCGCCCTCGCGCACGCCGGCGCTGCCGACGAGCCTCTGCAGGCCGCCGATGCGCGCCTCCCCGCCGCGGGCCCCCAGCACGCTCTCGCCCTCGCGGAAGCTGCCGCGCATCACGCGGGCCAGCGAGAGCTTGCCGCCATGGGAGGTGTGGATCGTCTTCATCACGTGGGCGAGGGGTGGGCCGTCCGCCGCGACGCCGAGGCGCGCCCGGGTCTCGCCGAGGCCGGGGCATTCGTGGCGCAAGGCCTTGAGCAGCCGCGTGATGCCGTTGCCGCGCTCGGCCGAGCCGAACAGCACCGGCACCGCCTGGCCCTGGCGCAATTCCTTGCGCAGGTCGTCGAAGACCTGGTCGCGCGGCGGCTCGATCTCGTCGATGAGCTCCTCCATCAGCGCGTCGTCATAGTCGGCGAGGCGCTCGAGCATGGAAAAGCGGGCCTCGCGCTCCGGCCCGAGCTCGTCGGGGGGGATCGCGACGATCTCGCTCGGCGCATGCTCGCGGTAGATGAAGGCGCGCTCCAGCGCGAGGTCGATGAAGCCGATGGCGATGCCGGCCTTCCAGATGGGGATCTGGCGAAGCAGCAGCGGGGTGCGCGAGGCCGTCTGCAGCATGGCGAGCGACTCGCCCACGCGGCGCGAGGCGGCGTCGATCTTGTTGAGGAACAGGAAGCGGGGAATGCCGGCATCCTCGAGCTCGCGCAGGATGAGCTGGAGGGCGGGGATCTTCTTCTCGTCGGTCTCGCAGACGATGACGGCCGCGTCGCAGACCGGGACGACCGGGCGCATCTCGTGCAGGAATTCCACCGAACCGGGGCAGTCGACGAAGGTGAAGCGCTCGCCGAGGAAGCTCGCGGCCGCGCTGTTCAGCTCCACCCCGTGGCCGTGCGCGCGGCTCTCCGCGCTGTTATCGCCGACCGCGGTGCCGTCGGGAACCCGGCCGGCCCGCTGCAGCACGCCGGTTCGCTCGAGGATCGCCTCGAGCAGCGTGGTCTTGCCGCTCTGGAAGGGCCCGACGATGGCGATGCATCGAGGGCCCGCGGGTTCCCTGCCCTTGGCAGCCTGCTCCGTCCCGGACATGCCCGAACCTCCCTGGGAGGTGGGGCCTCGACCGACCTGCGCGGGTCGGTCGTCCGACCCCACGTCGCTGATGGCGGCTGGCCTTGCGCCGCCGCCGGAGGATGATGGTCCACCCGGCCGCGGGCCCGCGCAAGGGGAAAGAAAGGCGCGCCGGCCCTGCGTCCGGCGCAGCCTCGCGCGCGGGGCTCAGCGCCGGGCGCGCTCGAGCTCCATGTCGGTCACGCCGACGGCGAGGTTGATGCCCGTCTGGGCCTGCACCGAGAGGGGCTGCAGGCTGATCGTGCGGTCGTTGCCGCCCACCAGCACGTTGGCGCCCAGGCCCGCGCCCGCCGTCGCCTCGGCCGAGGCCCCGGCATAGGAGCCCGCCAGCGCGCCGGCGCGCCAGCTCGTGGGGGGCGCGGAGACGGCCCAGACGAGGCGGCCCTTGCCCGTGGCCCCGACGTCGAGGCCGAACTTCCTGATCGTGCCGACATAGGTCTCGCGCGGCCCGCCGCGGCGAGCGGAGCGGAAGGTGCAGGCCAGCGCCTTGCTGGAGGTGATGATGAAGCCGACCCCGCCGCCGACATTGCATTCGAGCATGCCGAGCTTGCTGGGCGGGCGGGCCGACTGGGCCTCGGCCGGCGCCGCGGCGAGCAGCGCGAGGGTGGCGGCCGCAAGGCCGAGCGGCAGGCTGGAGCGCGTCATTGGTCCTCTCCTGTGGTGACGAAGGTCAGGCCGGGGGGCCCGGGACAACCAACGGAGAAGGCCAAGGTTCCTTCCCCGCCATGCTGCAAGCCCGCCCTCGGGCCGCGGCCTCGTTCCGCCCCGGCAGGGGAGGTGTCGGCCGCAGGCCGGGTTCGGGAATGCGTCTGGCGAGAGGCTCCCGCGCTGCGATGCGAAGGAGGAACCCCGTCAGGCGCCGCGTGCCGGCCGCCCCCCCTTGCCGGGGGGTGGTCGGCCCTGTCCGCCGCGGGGGTCGGCCGTTCAGCGCGTCAGCGCAGGCTGGCGCAGAAGCGCTGGATCTTGTGGCAGGCCTCCTCGAGCAGCTTGTTCGAGGTGGCGTAGCTGATGCGGAAGTTGGGGCCGAGGCCGAAGGCCGAGCCGTGCACCGCCGCGACGCCCTCCGCCTCGAGGAGCTCGGAGACGAAGTCCTCGTCGGTCGCGATCACCTTGCCCGACGGGGCTGTCCGGCCGATCAGCTCGGCGCAGGAGGGGTAGACGTAGAAGGCGCCCTCCGGCGTCGGGGTCTTCAGCCCCTTGGCCTGGTTGAGCATGGACACGACGAGGTCGCGGCGCTCCTCGAAGACCTTGCGGCTCATCGGGATGAAGTCCTGCGGCCCGTTGAGCGCCTCCACGGCCGCCCATTGCGCGACCGAGCAGGCGCCCGAGGTCTGCTGGCCCTGCACCATGTCCATGGCCTTCATCAGCTTGTCCGGCCCTGCGGCGTAGCCGATGCGCCAGCCCGTCATGGCGTAGGCCTTGCTGACCCCGTTCATGGTGAGCGTGCGGTCCATCAGGTTCGGCTCGACCTGGGCCGGCGTGGTGAAGACGAAGTCGCCGAAGGTCAGGTGCTCGTACATGTCGTCGGTGAGCACCCAGACGTGGGGGTGCTTCAGCAGCACCTCGGTGATCGCCTTCAGCTCCGCGCGGGTATAGGCCGCGCCGGAGGGGTTGGACGGCGAGTTCAGCACCAGCCACTTGGTCCGCGGCGTGATCGCCCGCTCCAGGTCGGCCGCCTTGAGCTTGAAGCTGCTCTCGAGCGGGCAGTCGACGAAGACGGGCGTGCCGCCGCACAGCAGCACCATGTCGGGATAGCTGACCCAGTAGGGCGCGGGGATGATGACCTCGTCGCCGGGGTTCAGCGTCACCAGGAAGGCATTGTACAGCACTTGCTTGCCGCCGGTGCAGACGATGGTCTGGCTCGCCTTGTAGTCGAGCCCGTTCTCGCGCTTGAACTTGGCCGCGATGGCCTCGCGCAGGGGCATGATGCCGGAGACGGGCGTGTACTTCGTCTCGCCGCGGCGGATCGCGTCGATGGCGGCCTGCTTGACGTTCTCGGGGGTGTCGAAGTCGGGCTCTCCCACGGAGAGGCTGATGACCTCGCGGCCCTGCGCTTTCAGGTCGCGCGCCTTCTGCGTCACCGCGATGGTCGCGGAGGGCTTCACGCGGGAAAGGGCGTCGGCGAGAAAGGCCATGGCGGGGCTCCGAAGGGGAGAAGTCGCGAAAGGCCGGGGGACCGTCCGCCCAGCCGGGCCGGGACCGTAGTCCCGCCCCCCGGCCGGGGCAAGCCTGCAAACGCGGAAAATCCACGCGGCGCGCCGTCCCGCCATACCACGCCTTAACGCGCGCCGTGCAGGATGGCGCCCAACCGGAGGGCGCAGGTGGATCCGTCGGCAGGCAAGGCTGAACCTCTCGCGCCGCGAGCGAGGTCGCTCGCCGCGGCCCTCGCCGCGCTACGCGACGGGTCCTGGCTCACCACGGAGCGCCGGCGGCTGGTCTGCTGGCTCGTCCTGCTGGCCTCCGCCCTGCTCCTGTTCGGCCTCCACGCCACGGCCCGCGGGCTGCTGGACGGATTCGGGCGGCCGCTCGGCACCGACTATTCGCAGGGCTGGGTGGCCGGCCGCGCCGCCCTGGCGGGGGATCCGGCGGGGCCCTACGACCACGCCCTGCACTGGGCCCGGCAGAAAGAGGCGTTCGGGCCCGAGGCCGAGTTCTACGGCTGGTACTATCCACCCACCTTCCTGCTGCCCTCGGCGGCCCTGGCTTTGCTGCCCTACTGGCCCTCGCTGCTGGTCTGGCTCGCCGCGACGCTGGCCCTCTACGCCGCCACGGTCAGGTCCATCCTGCCCGGGCGCGAGGCGCTGCTGGTCGCCCTCGCGTTCCCCGCCGTCTTCATCAATGCGGGGCACGGCAACAACGCCTTCCTCACGACGGCGCTGATCGGGGGCGGGCTGGTGCTGCTGCCGCGCCGACCCGTGCTGGCGGGCCTTCTCTTCGGCCTCGTGTCCTACAAGCCGCAATTCGGCATCCTCCTGCCGCTCGCCCTTCTGGCCGCCGGGTCGTGGCGGACGCTGGCGTCGGCGGCGGCGTCCACCCTCCTCCTGGCGGCGGCGAGCGTCGCGCTGTTCGGCTGGGCGCCCTGGCAGGCCTTCGTCGACGGCCTCGCCTTCACGCGGAAGGTGGTGCTGGAGGAAGGCGGGGTCGGCTTCCACCGCCTGCAGAGCGCCTTCGCCGCCGTGCGGCTGCCGGGAGGCTCGGTCGCGCTCGCCTCGCTGGCGCAGGCCGCCGTGACCCTGGCCATGGCCGCCTTCGTCTGGGCGGCGTGGCGGCGGCCGCTGGACCCGCGCCTGAAGGGCGCGATCCTGATCGTCGCCTCGCTGCTCGCCACGCCCTACCTCTTCGACTACGACCTCGTGCTGCTCGCCGTCGCCGGGGCGTTCTGGGTGTCGCTGGGCCTGGAGCGGGGCTTCCGCCCCTGGGAGATCTCGGCCCTCGCCGCGGCCTGGGCCATGCCCCTGGTGGCCCGGACGATGGCCGAGGCGACACATGTTCCGCTCGGCTTCCTGGTCCTGCTGGCGCTCGCCGGCCTGCTGGCGCGGCGGCTGTCCGAGGCCTCGGCGCAGGGATAGCCCGGCGACGCCGGCCGGCGGCCCCGCTCGCTGTGTGTGCTAAATCACATCGGATGCGCGACGCTCGCGTCATGGTGGTTGCAACACAGATTCTCATCCGGACCGCGCCATGACCGCTCCTGCCCGCCGCCCACTCGTCGCTTCGCCCGCCGCCGACGCGCCGCTGCGCCAGCCTGCGCTTGAGACGCGGCGTCCGGACATCCGCATCGAGGCCGGTCGCCATCTGCGCGCCAGCCTCTGGCTCGTGCTGGTGATGGGCGTCGGCCTGGCCATCGCCTTCGCCGCCCGTCCCGCCCCGCAGCCCGAAGCCTTCCGGGTGACCGACAAGGCGCTGGTCCTCAAGCTGCCCGCCCCGCTCGCCATGGCCGCCACGGCGACAGGGCCGCGGACGACCGCCATCCGCTGACCTCCGGGGGATCGCGCGCCAGGGGTGAACTACACGCGGCGCGACGGCGTAGTGCATGGGGGAGGCGGCGTGGCCCGCCCGCCCTGTCCCTTCGGAGCGCCCATGCGGCTCAACGCTTTCACCCTGGTCGTGGCCGCCGGCGCCGTCGCCGTTGCGGCCTCGGTGGCCTTGCGCGACCGGCCGGGCGGGATCGGCCGCTTCTGGGGGCTGTTCGGCGCGGCCGACCAGGGTCCCGTCGACTTCGCCACGCTCGTGCGCCGCCGCACGCCCAACGACGCGCTCGTCTGCCCGTCATGGCTCTGCCAGGCGACGCCCGACATCGCCGCGCCGCTCTATGCCCTTCCGGCGGAGGACCTGCGCAAGCGCGTCATCACGATCGTGCTGGCCGACAGCGACGCCGTGCAGGTGGCGGAGGGCGGCGTCAGCCGCAGCGACCGCTTCGTCGTGCGCACGCCGCTGCTGCGCTTCCCCGACACGGTGGACCTGATGGTCGTGCCGCTGGGGCCGGACCGCTCCACCCTGGCGCTGTATTCGCGCAGCCTCGTGGGCATGGGCGACATGGGCACCAACCTCGCCCGCCTGCGCCGCTGGCTCGGCGATCCAGCCCTGCGCGAGGCCGCCCGCGGCGTCGCCTCCGTCCCCACGGACTGATCCCCGCGCCCGCCTCGGCGGGGCTAGGCGATCAGGTTCTGCACGGGCTTCACGCCCGTCGTGCCCGGAAACACCTTCTCGCCCAGCAGCCCCGCGGGCATGCCCAGGTGATCGGCGAGGACGCCCTTGGCCACGGCCCGCAGGTCCGTCGTCGGCCTGAGGTCGCGCTGCTCGTGCAACTGCGGGATCTTCAGGCCCGGCCAGTCCGCCAGCACGCGCCCGCCCTTCACCGCGCCGCCGGCGAGGAAGGCGACGGTGGCCGTGCCGTGGTCGGTGCCCACGGTGCCGTTGACCCGGGCGGTGCGGCCGAACTCGGTGACGACGAGGAGCACCGTGTCCTTCCAGGCCGGCCCCATCGCCGTCTCGAATTCCGCCAGCGCCCCGTCGAGGCCGCCCAGCAGCTGGGCGAGGCGGCCCGTCGCGCCGCCTTCGTTGGCGTGGGTGTCCCAGCCGTCGAAGGCGAGCGCGGCGAGGCGCGGGCCCGTGTCCTGCGCCAGCAGGCGCGCCGCGCCCGCCGCCGCCTGGCGCATGCCGTCCGGGCTGTCCGAGCCGCCGCGCGGCCGGGCGGCGTCGCCGGTGAGGCCGGAGCGCATCGCCATGGCCTCCGTGTCGAGGCCGCGCGACAGCGCGTCCGCCAGCACGGGGTCGCGGTGCCTGTAGAGGTCCAGCACGCGCGCGGCCGTGTCCTCGTCCGCCTTGGGCAGGGACTGGGGCGCCCAGCCCAGCACTGGCGCGCCGCCGCGCATGATCAGCGGCGTGATCGTGCCGACGCCCAGCCCGGTCCTGCCCGGGGCCGCCACCTTCTCTCCCTTCGGCAGCACCTGCAGCAGCCGGTTCATCCAGCCGCTGTCGACGCGCCCGACGCCCGGCAGGCCGCTTTCGAGCACGTCCTGCCCGTCGAAGTGCGAGCGCTCGCGATAGGGCGAGGCGACGGCGTGGACCACCAGGGCCTGGTTCTGCTTGTAGAGCCGGGCGAAGTTCGGCATGGCCGGGTGCAGGGCGAAGAACCCGTCCAGCGGAAGGGCCGGCCGGTCGCCCCCGGCGGACAGCGCGATGCTCTCGCGCAGCGCCACGTAGTCGGGATCGCCCACCGGGGCCACGGCCGAGAGCCCGTCCATGGCCCCGCGCAGGATGACGGTGACGAAGCGCGGGTCCCGCCCGCCGGCGGCGCGGGCGAAGCGGGGCATGAAGGCCCAGCCGAACAGCGCCCCGCCCGTGACGAGCAGGCGGCGGCGGGTCGGGTCCGGTGTCTCGCAGAGGTCCGTCATGGCGATCTCCTGCACGGAAGCTGCGCTCAGCGGCGCTGGAAGTCGGGCGACATGAAGAGCAGGGCGAGGCCCTGCTGGCGGCTCTCGGCGCGCGCCACGGCCTGCCGCGTCTCGGGCGAGGCGGCCGGGCCGAGCACGGCGTCCAGCAACTCCTTCGGGTTGAGCGCGCCGTTCTGCCGGCCCCACTGCGCCGCGAGGTCCAGGCGCGTGTTCATGCCCTCGGGGGAGGCCCAGGCGGCCGAGGAGTCGCTGAAGCCGTTCGGGCCCGGCGGCTGCCAGAGCGGCTGGCCCAGCGCGTTGAGCGCGCCCAGGATCGCGCCGATGTCCGGCATGCGGCCCGTGGCGCGCAGGGCGGCGCAGACGAAGTCCTGCGGCGTGCGCAGCTTGGTGGCCGGCGCGTCCCAGGCCTCCGGCGAATCGACCAGCGCCAGCGTCACCTCGCGCAGGTCGCCCTGGGTGTCGGCGAAGCGCCTGGCGAGCCGGTCGACGAGGGCGGGCGGCGGATCGTCGGCCACGAAATGCGTGGCGAGCTTGCGCGCGACGTGACGGGCGGTCGCGGGGTGGCGCGCGAGGTCGTCGAGCACCGAGCGGCCCTGCTCCACGCCCCCCTCCGCGTAGATCTTGGTGAGCACGGCGTGGTCGCCGGGCTCGTGGCGGGCGGGGCCGAAGGTGAAGCGGCCGCCATAGAGGAAGTCCTCGTCCGGGGAGGTCACCGTCCAGCCGGTGATCACGCGCGCGAAGCTCGTCACGTCGGACTGGCTGTAGCCGCCGTCGACCCCGAGCGTGTGCAGTTCCAGGATCTCGCGGGCGAGGTTCTCGTTCAGCCCGCGCTTGCTGTTGATCCCGTTGCGCGAGGTGGGGCCGATCGACTGGTTGTTGTCGAGGTAGAACAGCATCGCGGGGTGGCTCTCCGCCGCGTGCAGCATGTCGGCGAAGCGGCCCAGGACGTGCGGGCGGATGGCCTCCCGCTCGAAGGGCCCGGCCAGCACCCGGACATTGTTGCCTTTGGCGACGGATACGGCGAAATGGTTCGACCAGAAGGCCACGAGCCGCTCGGGCAGTCCGCTCTCCGTGCGCGCGAAGCGCTCGAAGCGGGCCGTCGCCTCGGCGCGGAACAGCTTCTGCTCGACGGGCGGCTCGGGCTTGGCGTCCGGCTTGCCCGGCGCGGCGGCGGGCTTCGTGTCCGCGGAGGACGGGGCGGGGGACGCCATGGTCGCGCCGGCCGTCCCTCCCGCCATGCCGCCCGCCATCCCCGCCGCGTCGGAGGCGCCGAGCATGGCCGTGCGGCTGCGCTCGCGCTCCCGTTGCATTTCGCTCATGCGGGTCAGGCGATAGGCCCGGTCGCCGGGCTCCAGCGCGTCGGAGGCCAGCATCGCGGCGTCGCGCGCCTGGACCTGGGCCCGCACGAAGCCGCGCGGGTCGCCGGCGATCCGCGCGGGGTCTCCCGGCCGGGCTCCCAGGCCGAAGCGCTGCAGGGCGATGAGGACGGCGGAGGGGTCCGGGCTCATGGCGACTCCATGCGGCTGTGCATGTCCAACCTGTGCAATCTGACTGGCCGATTCCGGCAATAAAGCAGCCAAAAGCGGACAACGGCTGAACGAATGGCTTAAACATCTGTCGGAATTCGCCGTCCCGCCGCCCCCGGTGGTCCGCCGCGCGCCGTCGCGCCTTGCCGCGGGGGCGGACTCGGCCCATCTTTGTTCTCATGGCCAAGACCCCCAAGAGCGCGTCCAGACCCTCCACCAAGTCCTCCGCCCGCGAGACGCGCGCGAAGGCCTCCAAGCCCGAGCTGAAGCCGCTCGACGAGCATCTCGCCGCCCTGCTGAACCCCGCCCTCAACCGCGGGCGGGACGGCGGCGGATTCGGCGAGGCGCCCCAGGCGGGCTACGACGCCGGCGCCGCGCAGCCGGCCGACCCCCGCCTCGCCCGCACGCTCGGCCTGGGCAAGGCCGGGCCAGCGCCGGCCGAGGAGGGGCCGCGCCCGGGCTCGCGCACCCGCGACGTCGGCCTCTCGCGCGAGGACATCCTGAAGGCCGCGCCCAAGCGGGTGCGCCAGGGCAACGTGCTGCGCGACGCCGACGAGGAGCAGGCCGACGTCCGCAACGGGCTCGACGCCGTCTCCGCCACCATGGAGAGCCTGAAGAGCCTGCTGGAGCAGGGCGACCCGAACCTGCGGCAGGCCGCGGTGTGGACGCCGCACCGCCCGCCTCGGCCGGAGAAGTCGGAGGGCGGCATCGCCTTCAAGCTCGTCTCGGAGTTCGAGCCGCGCGGCGACCAGCCCGCCGCCATCGCGGAACTCGTGGAGGGCGTCAACCGCCACGAGCGCGACCAGGTGCTGCTCGGGGTCACCGGCTCCGGCAAGACCTTCACCATGGCGCAGGTGATCGCCCGCACCGGCCGCCCGGCCCTCGTCCTCGCGCCGAACAAGACGCTGGCCGCACAGCTCTACGGCGAGTTCAAGAGCTTCTTCCCCGACAACGCGGTCGAATACTTCGTCTCCTACTACGACTACTACCAGCCGGAAGCCTACGTCCCGCGCACGGACACCTACATCGAGAAGGAGAGCTCGATCAACGAGCAGATCGACCGCATGCGCCACGCCGCCACGCGAGCCCTGCTGGAGCGCGACGACGTGATCATCGTGGCCTCGGTCTCCTGCATCTACGGCATCGGGTCGGTCGAGACCTACACGGCCATGACCTTCGCCATCAAGGTGGGCGAGCGGCTGGACCAGCGCCAGCTCCTGGCCGACCTCACGGCGCTGCAATACAAGCGTTCGATGGGGGATTTCCAGCGCGGCACGTTCCGCGTGCGCGGCGACGTCGTGGAGATCTTCCCCGCGCATTACGAGGACCGCGCCTGGCGCGTCAGCCTGTTCGGCGACGAGGTGGAGTCGATCGTCGAGATCGACCCCCTCACCGGCGGCAAGACGGCCGACCTGGAATTCGTGAAGATCTACGCCAACTCGCATTACGTGACGCCCAAGCCGACGCTGCAGCAGGCCACGAAGAGCATCAAGGCCGAGCTCAGGCAGCGCCTCGAGGAACTGCACCGCATGGGCCGCCTGCTGGAGGCGCAGCGCCTGGAGCAGCGCACCACCTTCGACCTGGAGATGCTGGAGGCGACGGGTTCCTGCGCCGGCATCGAGAATTATTCGCGCTACCTCACCGGCCGCAAGCCGGGCGAACCGCCGCCCACGCTGTTCGAATACCTGCCCGACGACGCGCTCGTCTTCACCGACGAGAGCCACGTCACCGTGCCGCAGATCGGCGGCATGTATCGCGGCGACTTCCGCCGCAAGGCGACCCTCGCCGAATACGGCTTCCGGCTGCCCTCCTGCATGGACAACCGGCCGCTGCGCTTCGAGGAGTGGGACGCGATGCGCCCGCAATCCATCCACGTCTCGGCGACGCCGGGCGGCTGGGAGATGGAGCGCACGGGCGGCGTCTTCGTCGAGCAGGTGATCCGGCCCACCGGCCTCATCGACCCCGTGGTCGACGTGCGTCCGGCCCGCGCCCAGGTGGACGACCTCCTCGGCGAGGTGCGCGAGGTCGCCGCGCGCGGCTATCGCACGCTCGTCACCGTGCTCACCAAGCGCATGGCCGAGGATCTCACCGAATACCTGCACGAGAACGGCGTGCGGGTGCGCTACATGCATTCCGACATCGACACGATCGAGCGCATCGAGATCCTGCGCGACCTCAGGCTCGGCGCCTTCGACGTGCTGGTCGGCATCAACCTCCTGCGCGAGGGCCTCGACATCCCCGAATGCGCGCTCGTCGCCATCCTCGACGCCGACAAGGAGGGTTTTCTGCGCTCGGAGACCTCGCTGATCCAGACCATCGGCCGCGCCGCGCGCAACGTGGACGGCAAGGTCATCCTCTATGCCGACCAGATGACCGGCTCCATGGAGCGCGCCATTGCCGAGACCAACCGCCGGCGCGAGAAGCAGCAGCGCTGGAACGAGGAGAACGGCATCACGCCCGAGAGCGTGAAGCGCTCCATCGGCGACATCCTGGAGAGCGTCTACGAGCGCGACCACGTCCGCGTCGACACGGGCGTGGCGAAGGAGGGCGCGCTGGTCGGCCACAACATGAAGGCCACGATCGGCGACCTCGAGAAGCGCATGCGCGAGGCCGCCGCCGACCTCGACTTCGAGACCGCCGCGCGCCTGCGCGACGAGATCAAGCGCCTCAAGGCCACCGAACTCGTCCTCGCCGAGGACCCGCTCACCACCCAGAGCGAAGTCGACGACAGGACCGGCGGCTATCGCGGCCCGCGCAAGTACGGCGAGGCGGCGAACCTGCGGGCGGACGTGCCGAAATCCACCCTGCCGGCCACGCGGGCGAGGAAGCCCACGCTCGACGAGATGGGCCCGCACAACCTCGGCGGCGGGACGGGCCGCCCGCTGGGGGCCGAGGCGGCCGGGCGCAGCAAGGCGGGCCGGGGCGGGACGCGGGCGTTCAGGGGGGGACGGAAGGGGTAGAAAGACGGGCTTCCGCCGTCATCGGTGGCGACGCCAGGCGTTTGCTCGTGTCAATTGATGCGGGCGAAGCTTGCGCGCGAAGCATTTGCGACCGAAAGCGGCCCGTCTCGCACCTATCCCACCCCCGCAGGGAAGTGCCCGGCCACGGGACGAGGCGCGGCGGCGAAGCCCGCGCCCTGAAGGGCGTGTCGCGGCGGCGAAGTGAACCAACGCCCTGCGCGGCCTCGTCCTTCGAGACGGCCGGGCAAGCCCGGCCTCCTCAGGATGAGGCCTTGGTGGTTGCGCGAGGGTGGTTTTTGACGAACCTCGATGAGGCCTCGGTGCTTGCGCTGGCGGACCGTCTGGCCGCAGCTGCACCATAGCCCCTCATCCTGAGGAGCGGCCGGAGGCCGCGTCTCGAAGGACGAGGGGCGGGGGCGTGAGGCTGGCGGTCCACGCGCCGCGACGCACCTCATGCGCCAGGAGCCAACGCCCTGCGCGGCCTCGTCCTTCGAGACGGCCGGGCAGGCCCGGCCTCCTCAGGATGAGGCCTTGGTGGGTTGCTCGGTCGTGCTTTCGGCGAGCCTCGATGAGGCCTTGGTGATTGCTCGGGCATGCTTTTGACGAGCTCCGATGAAGCCTCAGTGGTTGCGATGGCAGATGGTCTGGCCGCAGCCACCCCACAGCCCCTCATCCTGAGGAGCGGCCAAAGGCCGCGTCTCGAAGGACGAGGGGCTGGGGCGTGAGGCTGGCGGTCCACGCGCCGCGGCGCACGTCATGCGACAGAAGCCAACGCCCGGCGCGGCCTCGTCCTTCGAGATGGCCGGGCAGGCCCGGCCTCCTCAGGATGAGGCCTTGGTGGTTGCGCGGGGGTGCCTTTTGACGGGCTCCAATGAGGCCTCAGTGGGTGCGATGGCGTGGTTTTTGACGAGCCCCGATGAGGCCTCAGTGCTTACGCCGGCAGACCGTCTGGCCGCAGCCGCACCCTAGCCCCTCATCCTGAGGAGCGGCCGGAGGCCGCGTCTCGAAGGACGAGGGGCGGCGGCGTGAGGCTGGCGGTCCAGGCGCTGCGATGCGCGTGATGCGACAGGAGCAAACGCCCGGCGCGGCCTCGTCCTTCGAGACGGCCGGGCAGGCCCGGCCTCCTCAGGATGAGGCCTTGGTGGTTGCGCGGGCGCGCTTTTTTGACGGGCTCCGATGAAGCCTCGTTGGCTGCGATGGCGTGGTTTTTCACGAGCACTTATGAGTCCTCAGTGATTGCGCGGGCGTGGTTTTTGACGAGTCTGATGAAGCCTCGGTGCTTACGCCGGCAGACCGTCTGGCCACAGCCGCACCATAGCCCCTCATCCTGAGGAGCGGCCAAAGGCCGCGTCTCGAAGGACGAGGGGCGGGGCGTGAGGCTGGCGGTCCACGCGCCTGCGGCGCGCCGGGGATGACACCGGCGGGGGGAAGAGAAAGGAAAATAATCCTTGACTTCGCACCCGCCCCATGCCAGCTTCCTCCCGCCCTGGCCAAGGGGGAGCGCGTCCGGAGCGGTCCGTCGTGTGGCGAGGGTGCGGCGCCTGCGCCGGCGGGGTGACCGGCCCTGCCGTCCCGGGACGCCGGGAGCCCACCGGCTCGGTCTGTCCCTCGGTCCGAGAGGACCGGCGGCGGATCCTCCCTCGCGGGAGGGCACGAGGGACCCGGCCGGCCACCGCCCGCCTCCCATTACGAGGAGGCCGTGAGTTCGCCTCACCAGGCGGCCTCCGCTCCCGCCCGGAAGGGGGAGCGGGCCCGCCGCCGGAGAGCGGGGGCCCTGGCGAAAAGTCGCCGCACGCGGAGCGCCGGGTCGCCCGGATTTCCGATGCACTACGGACTTGGCGACCCGGCGCTCCGCGCCCCCAGCCCAACGCCCCGCCGCGCGCGGCGGGCCGCGGCCGGTCATGGCTGCTTGAAGCCGGGCCGGGCGTGAGCCCCGTCATCGGACGCGCGTCGCACCAGCGCACGAGCTTCGCGCCCCGGCTTGCCCGCGACATGGCATGGGGTGGGGGAGCCTCAGCTCCCTACGACCTTCCGGCGCACCCATTCGCCGAGCGTCACGCCGAGCTGGGCGACGCGGCGGTCCTCGTTGGGCTGCACGAACCAAGGGCCGCCGGAGGAGGAGGGCTGGTTGATGAGGAGCGGGATCGTGCTCACGACCTTGCGGCCGGAGACGACCGTCACCGTCGTGTCGAGATAGTCGCGCGGCCCGCCGCCGCCGAAGCCGAAGCGCAGATTGTCGTCGTTGCCCCCGTAGGAGGGCAGTTGCAGCGACTTGATCGTCACCACGAGCACCGGGGCCGAGCGGTCCTTGGGCGCGAGATAGGGCGCCATGGCGCGCACCACGCCGGCATAGAGCATGGGCTTGATGTTCTCGCCGAGCTGGCTCGCGCCGGAGGCGGCCAGCGGGCTCGTGTCGATCACCACCCGGCTGAAGCGCGGCTGCTGCGCCGAAGCCTGCTGCGCGAAGGCGGGGAGGGCCGGCAGCGCCGCCGCGAGGGCCGCCGCGGCGAGGCCGACCAGCACGGCGCGGCGGCCGAAGCCCGGCGCGCCGGCGCCGCAGCCGGCCTCGTGCGGACGAAACGCGGCCGCCTCGCTCGCCGGGAGCAGCGACGTCTCGCGCGAAACGAAGCCGTCCTCAGACGAAGGCGACGTCCACGATTTCATAGCTCTTTCCTCCGCCGGGGGTGTTCACTTCAACCGAATCCCCGGTCTTCTTGCCGATCAGCGCGCGCGCGATCGGAGAGGTGATGGAGACCTTGCCCGATTTCACGTCGGCCTCGGATTCGCCGACGATCTGGTAGGTCTTCTCCTCCTCGGTGTCCTCGTCGATCAGCTTGACCGTGGCGCCGAACTTGATCGTCGATCCCGACAATTTGGAGACGTCGATGATCTCGGCCCGCGACAGCTTGTCCTCGAGCTCCGCGATGCGGCCCTCGTTGAGAGATTGCTGCTCCTTGGCGGCGTGATATTCCGCGTTTTCCGAGAGGTCGCCATGGGAGCGGGCTTCCGCGATCGCCGCGATGATGCGCGGCCGCTCCTCCTGCTGGCGGTGCCGGAGCTCCAGCTCGAGGGCCTTGAACCCTCCCGGCGTCATCGGAATCTTGTCCATCGTCTCATCCAGTCAAAAAACGGATAGGACGCCGCGGGCCGGACCGCCCGAGCGCCCGGATCCTGCGGCGTGCCACGAACCTGTCAGGGCCGGGCCCGGAGGCCCGTCCTCACGCCTTGGCCTTGAAGTAATCCTGCAGCGCGCGGACTTCGAGATCCCCGTCAAGATAGGCCTTGATGCCCTGCGCCGCTGCGACCGCGCCGGCTAGCGTGGTGTAATAGGGCACTTTATGCAAGAGGGCCGCTCGGCGCAGGGACCGGCTGTCGGTCAGCGCCTGCTTGCCCTCCGTGGTGTTGAAGACGAGCTGGATCTCGCCGTTCTTGATGGCGTCGACCACGTGCGGCCGGCCCTCCAGGACCTTGTTGACCGGCGAGGCCTTGATGCCGTTCTCCACCAGGAAGCGCTGGGTGCCCGTGGTCGCCACCACCTGGAAGCCGAGGTCGCTGAGCAGCTTCACGCTGGGCAGCACCCGCGCCTTGTCGCTGTCGCGCATGGAGACGAACACCGTGCCGCTCTTCGGCACCTTGGTGCCGCCGCCGAGCTGGCTCTTGGCAAAGGCGACGCCGAAGGAGCGGTCGAGGCCGATCACCTCGCCCGTCGAGCGCATCTCCGGCCCGAGCAGCACGTCGACGCCGGGGAAGCGGGCGAAGGGGAACACGGCTTCCTTCACGCCGATATGCTCGAGCGTCTTCGGGGCCAGGCCGAAGCTCGCCAGGCTCTCGCCGGCCATGATGCGGGAGGCGATCTTGGCGATCGGCTCGCCGATCACCTTGGCCACGAAGGGGACCGTGCGGGAGGCGCGCGGGTTCACCTCGAGCACGTAGATCTCGCCGTCCTTGAGGGCGTACTGCACGTTCATCAGGCCGCCAACGTTGAGGGCGAGGGCGAGTTCCCGCGTCTGGCGCTCGAGTTCGGCGATGGTGCCGGGCTTCAGCGAGTGGGGCGGCAGGGCACAGGCGCTGTCGCCGGAATGGATGCCGGCCTCCTCGATGTGCTCCATGATGCCGGCGATGACGACGTCCTTGCCGTCGCACAGGCAGTCCACGTCCACCTCGATCGCGTCGGAGAGGTAGCGGTCGAAGAGCAGCGGGTTCTTGCCCAGAACCATGTTGATCTGGCCCGTCTTGTCGTTGGGATAGCGGGCCTTGACGTCGTTGGGCACGAGCTCGGGGAGCGTGCCCAGCAGGTAGCGGTCGAAGGTGGCCTCGTCGTGGATGATCTCCATGGCCCGGCCGCCCAGAACGTAGGAGGGTCGCACGACGAGCGGCAGGCCGAGGTCCTGCATCACCAGCCGGCTCTGCTCGACCGAGTAGGCGATGCCGTTCTCCGGCTGCTTGAGGCCCAGCTTGTCGAGCAGGCGCTTGAAGCGGTCGCGGTCCTCGGCGAGGTCGATGGCGTCGGGCGAGGTGCCGAGGATCGGGATGCCCGCCGCCTCCAGTCCCTTGGCGAGCTTCAGCGGCGTCTGGCCGCCGAACTGCACGACGACGCCGACGAGCGTGCCGTTCTCCTGCTCCTTGGCGAGGATCTCCAGGACGTCCTCGATGGTCAGCGGCTCGAAATAGAGCCGGTCGGAGGTGTCGTAGTCGGTCGAGACCGTCTCCGGGTTGCAGTTGACCATGATCGTCTCGAAGCCCGCGTCCGACAGCGCGAAGCAGGCGTGGCAGCAGCAATAGTCGAACTCGATGCCCTGCCCGATGCGGTTCGGCCCGCCGCCGAGGATGACGATCTTGCGCCGGTCGGAGGGGCGGGCCTCGTCGGCCGGCTGGCCCGCGAAGGGGGGCGCGTAGGTCGAGTACATGTAGGCGGTCGGCGAGGCGAACTCCGCCGCGCAGGTGTCGATGCGCTTGAAGACCGGGCGCACGTCGAGCGCGCGGCGCCGGCGCGTCACCTCGGCCTCGCTGAGCCTGGCGAGCACGCCGAGCCGCGCGTCCGAGAAGCCCATCGCCTTGACCTGCAGGAAGGCGCCGGGCGTGACGGGCAGGCCGTGGCGGCGCACCTTCTCCTCCACTGCGACGATCCCCTGGATCTGCTCCAGGAACCACGGGTCGATCTTGCAGGAGCGATGCACCTCGTCGATGGAGAAGCCGAGGCGCAGGGCCTGGGCCACCTTGAGCAACCGGTCGGGCGTGGGGGTGCCGAGCGCGGCGCGGACCGCGTTCTTGTCGTCCCCGAGGCCGAGGCCCTCGATCTCGATCTCGTCGAGGCCCGTGAGGCCCGTCTCCAGCGAGCGCAGCGCCTTCTGCAGGGATTCCTGCAGGGTGCGGCCGATGGCCATGGCCTCGCCGACCGACTTCATCGAGGTGGTCAGCGTGTTCTCGGCGCCGGGGAATTTCTCGAAGGCGAAGCGCGGGATCTTGGTGACGACGTAGTCGATGGTCGGCTCGAAGGAGGCCGGCGTGGCACCGCCCGTGATGTCGTTGGCGATCTCGTCGAGCGTGTAGCCGACGGCGAGCTTGGCCGCGACCTTGGCGATCGGGAAGCCCGTCGCCTTGGAGGCGAGCGCCGAGGAGCGCGACACGCGCGGGTTCATCTCGATGACGATCATGCGGCCGTTCTCGGGATTGACCGCGAACTGCACGTTGGAGCCGCCCGTCTCGACGCCGATCTCGCGCAAGACCGCCAGCGAGGCGTCGCGCATGATCTGGTATTCCTTGTCGGTGAGCGTGAGCGCCGGAGCGACGGTGATGCTGTCGCCCGTGTGCACGCCCATCGGGTCGATGTTCTCGATGGAGCAGACGATGATGCAGTTGTCCGCCTTGTCGCGGACCACCTCCATCTCGTACTCCTTCCAGCCCAGCACGCTTTCCTCGACCAGCACCTCGTTGGTGGGGGAGGCGTCGATGCCGCGCTCGATGATCTCGATGAACTCCGCCTTGTTGTAGGCGATGCCCCCGCCGGTGCCGCCCATCGTGAAGGAGGGGCGGATGATGGCGGGCAGGCCGATGTCGGCCAGCGCCTCGAGCGCCTGGGCGAGCGTCTTGATCTGGTGGGAGCGTGGCGTCTCCAGCCCGATCTTGGTCATCGCATTGCGGAAGAGCTCGCGGTCCTCGGCCTTGTCGATCGCCTCGGCCGTGGCGCCGATCATCTCGACGTCGAACCTCTCGAGCACCCCGAGCCGCTTGAGCGACAGCGCGCAGTTCAGCGCGGTCTGGCCGCCCATGGTCGGCAGTAGGGCGAAGCCGCCGGGGATGACGTGGCGCTCGGCCTCGATGATCTTCGCGACGATCTCGGGCGTGATCGGCTCGACATAGGTCCGGTGGGCCATGTCCGGGTCGGTCATGATCGTGGCCGGATTGGAATTGACGAGGACGATTCGGTAGCCCTCCTCCTTCAGCGCCTTCACCGCCTGCGTGCCCGAATAGTCGAACTCGCAGGCCTGGCCGATCACGATGGGCCCGGCCCCGATGATGAGGATGGTCGCAATGTCAGTCCGCTTCGGCATGTCGCCCTTCGAAAGTCCTTCGCCCTGGGCCGCGAGGGCCGGGCTCGCGCCGTTCGGCGCACAAAGCTGCGTCTCCGGCCGCTGGGGCCGCAGAACATTCACGCTGGCAGACCTGGGAGTGGTTCAGGCGGGCCTGCGCACGACGACTTCCCGCTGAAGTCGGGAGTACCTAGACGAGAATCGCCGGGGAGGGAAGGGGCCGATACCGCCGGGGTTCGGCTCGTCCCCGCCATTGACCGATGCCGCCGGGGCGGGTCACAAGGCGGCGATGTCGCCCAGCCACCCCCTCGCCCGCCAGTTTTCCGCCTTCGCGGGCGTCGGCGTCCTTGCCGCCGTCGTGCATTACGGCACGCTGGTCGGCCTTGTGGAAGGCGCCGGCCTGGCGCCGGTCGGTGCGACGCTCGTGGGCTATGTGCTCGGCGGCGTCGTCTCCTACGTGCTGAACCGGCGCTACGCGTTTCGCAGCGACAGGCCACATCGCGAGGCGACGTGGCGCTTCGCGCTGGTGGCCTTCGTGGGATTCGTTCTGACCGGGCTCTTCATGGCCCTGTTCAACGGGACGCTGGGCATTCCCTACCTGGTGGCGCAGGTGATGACGACAGGCGTCGTCCTGATCTGGAGCTTCGTCGCCAACCGGCTGTGGACCTTTTCCGCCCCTCCCCTGTGAGCGCCGTCACATCCCCGCGCGCGCCGGGCGTGCACCCTCTGCCGGACACCTGACCATTCCGGCTGCGGCCGGACCTCGGCAGAGGCATCCTTCATGACGCTTGCCGGACTCAGCGTCGCCGATGCGGCGCTAGGCCAACTCACCCTGGCCAGCCTGGCCCTGACGGCCTTCAGCTTCTTCAACGCCCTGAGGATCGTCTCGTATCTGCCGCAGATCCTGCGCGTGGCGCGCGACAGGTCCGGCGCGACGCCCTTTTCCTACGGCCCCTGGGCCATGTGGACCCTCGCCAACCTGTCCACTGCGGCCTATGCGGTCGTGAAGCTTCAGGACGCATGGCTCGCCCTGGTCTCGCTCGTGAACACCGGCGGATGCCTCGCCGTGATCCTGCTGACGGTCTGGAAGCGGAGGCAGGCCCGGCGCCTCGCGCGGCGAAAGGCTGTCACCTCAGGCCGGTTTGCGCGCTAGGAACGTCATCCTCGCCTGATTGTGGCCGATGTTCGGGATCCTGCGATGCGCCTCGAAACCGCAGGCTTGGAGCAGGGCGATCATGTCCTCCTCTCCATATGTCGTCAGGCCCAATTCCTGGCGCAGCTTGCGGTAGTCCGACAGGGCGGTTCGCACCAGGCCCCCGAGGGAGGCGAGCAGGAAGCCGCCTTCCCAGCCGAACCTCAGCAGGGCCGACGCGTCCGTCACCGGGCTCACGTCCGGGGGGATCACGTCGCCCAGCACGATCCAGCCGCCCGGCCGCAGGAGGTCGAACGCCGTGTCGCAGAGCCCCGTGAATTCGGTATGCGTCAGGTACTGGAGGAGGGAATTGACGACGACGATGTCGACCGAGCCGTGGGGCTGGGCGGCGACCTCCTCCGGCGAGAGGACCTGGATGCGCGGGTCCGTGGCGAAGCGGGCGCGAAGGCGTTCGCGAATGGCAGGCGCGGCGTCGCTCAGAAGCAGGGTTTCGGCGGCGGCGGCGACGACGGGAGCCTCCGTCGCCTCGCCGCAGCCATAGTCGAGCACCACTGGCCTTGGCCCGCGGCTCAGCTCCCTGACGAGCGACGCCACGTCCCGCGCCACGCGCTGGTCGTGCAGCGTGCGATGCCGGTCGTTCACGTAGATCGAGTGTTCGCCGTTGAAGAAGTCGCGCCAGGTGCTCATCCGGATCCAGCGGTCGCAGGGGGCCGGGTCCCGCTGCCGGCCTCGCCGAGGGTGTGGGAGCGGGCCCGCCACCGTCAAGGGAGACGAGGCGTCCCTGGCAACGGGCGCGCGGCGCGGGCCCGTCAGGGCTGGTTGACGCTCTTCAGGTAAGCCAGGAAATCCTCGATCTGCGGGGGATCAAACTGGAATTCCGGCATGTCCTGGCCCTTGTGGCCCACGGAAATGCCCTCGGCCAGGGCCTCTTCGAGGTTTTCGAGCTTGAACCGCTTGGAGAGGGTGCGGAATGGAGGAGATTTCGGGTTTGGACTCTCGCCGGTCGGCCCGATCGCGTGACACCCCGCGCAATTTGTCTCCGCGATCAGCTTGCCGCGCTGGACGTTGCCAGCCGCGAGCGCGGTCTGGGCCATGGCGATGGCCGCGGTCGCTAAGACGGCGGCCCGGAGAATGGGGTGCGGCATGGGCCTCTCCGGCGGGCGGCGCGAATCGGGGGGAGCCCCATGCTCACTTGCCGGAAGCAGGGCCGCAAGCGTCAGCGCGGCCCTCGTCGAAGCCGTCAACGGGCTTTGTGCTCGTCGATCATCGCCACGAAGCGATCGAACAGGTAGTGGCTGTCCTGCGGACCAGGGGACGCCTCGGGATGGTGCTGCACCGAGAAGGCCGGCCGATCCTTCAGCGCGATCCCGCAATTGGAACCGTCGAACAGGGACACGTGCGTCTCGACCGCGTTCTCGGGCAAGCTGTCCCGGTCCACGGCGAAACCATGGTTCATGGAGACGATCTCGACCTTGTCGGTCGTGAAGTCCTTCACCGGATGATTGGCGCCGTGATGGCCCTGGTGCATCTTGCGGGTCGTCGCGCCTACGGCGAGCGCCATCATCTGGTGGCCCAGGCAGATGCCGAAGGTCGGGATCTTGCGGTCGAGGATGGTGCGGATCGCCGGCACGGAGTACTCGCCCGTGGCCGCGGGATCACCGGGGCCATTGGACAGGAACACGCCGTCCGGGTTCAGCGCCAGGATGTCTTCGGCGGAGGTCGCGGCGGGAACCACCGTTACCTTGCAGCCGCGCTCGGCAAGCAGTCGAAGGATGTTGCGCTTGACGCCGTAGTCGATGGCAACGACATGGCGGACAGGCTCGGGTGCAGGAACGTAGCCTTCCCCCAGCCTCCAGGAGCCTTCCTCCCAACCGTAGCGCTGGGCGGACGTGACCATCGGAACGAGGTCGAGCCCATCCATGGGCGGCAGGGCTGCGGCCTCAGCCTTCAGCGCCTCGATGTCGAAGTTCCCCGCGGGATCGTGGGCGATCACCGCATTGGGCATGCCGTTTTCGCGGATCCAGGCGGTAAGCGCCCGCGTGTCGATCCCTGCGAGGCCGACGATGCCCCGCGACTTCAGCCAGAGATCGAAATGGCGCGTGGCGCGCCAATTCGAGGGTTCCGTCACCGCGGTATGCACGACCACGCCCCTCACCCCGGAGGCGGCGGCCATGTTGACCGTCTCGACATCCTCCTCGTTCGTCCCGACATTTCCGATGTGGGGGAACGTGAACGTGACGATCTGCCCGGCGTAGGAGGGGTCGGTAAGGATCTCCTCATAACCCGTCATGGCGGTGTTGAAGCAGACTTCGCCCGTCGTCGTGCCTTCTGCGCCGATGCCGAAGCCCTCGAGGACGGTGCCGTCCGCGAGCACGAGCAGCGCGGTCGCCGTGGGCTCCGCCCATCCGGGCGCGCCGGCTTGCTGATCTTGAAGCGTTGCCATTTTCGTCCTAAGTCCAGCCGCCGTCGTTGTCCTGGCGAGACCCTCGTCCGGCTGGCCCGGGCGGTTTCGGTCGAACGCTGTCATGCCAGTGGGTGCGCCCGGCGGGATTGGGCGGCGGCGCGGAACCTAAGGCCGGCGAAAGCGCGCGTCAACGTCGTGCGGCCGCCGGAAACGTTGGATTTCACAGCAGCTTAGCGGCGCCGCTCGGCTGTACTGCCGAATCTGTGGGTCCGGCCACTGCCACACGAGAGGACTTGTCGCTATGCGCGATGCATTCACCACGGCCCTGAAGGACGCCATGAAGGCCGGCGACAAGCGCCGGATCTCCACGATCCGCCTCATCACCGCCGCGCTCAAGGACCGGGATATCGAAGCGCGTGGCGTCGGGAAAGGCCCGCTCGGGGACGACGAGATTCTCGGCTTGCTCCAGAAGATGGTGAAACAGCGCCAGGAGAGCCTGAAGATCTACGAGGAGAATGCGCGCCCAGAACTGGCCGAGCAGGAGCGCGAGGAGATCGCGATCATCATGGGCTTCATGCCCCAGCAGATGAGCGAGGCCGAAGTCGCGGCCGCGATCGATGCCGTCGTCGCTGAAACCGGAGCGGCCGGCATGAAGGACATGGGCAAGGTGATGGCCGCGCTCAAGGAACGCTATTCGGGCCGCATGGACTTCGGCAAGGCGAGTGCGGCGATCAAGGCGAGGCTGGCGAGCTAGACCGGAGCGCGATCGCGGTCCTGCCCATTGGCGCCGTCAGGCCGTTCGTGGTCGAGGACGCCGTGTCGGGGATCTGGTCCTGGCCATCGTCCCCCTGTGAATAGCGGGCGTAACGTCACGATCGTTCCGGCCGGGGCGGCGTTGCCCTATATGTCCCTCGATGCGTTACCCGCCCGGCCTGCTCGACGAGATTCGTGCCCGCCTCCCCGTGTCGGAGGTGGTTGGCAAGCGCGTCAGGCTGATCAAGGCGGGAAGGGAGTGGAAGGCGCTTTCGCCCTTCAACTCCGAGAAGACACCGTCCTTCTACGTCAACGACCAGAAGGGCTTCTATCACGACTTCTCGTCCGGCAAGCACGGCGACATCTTCAGTTTCCTGATGGAGATCGAGGGACTGTCCTTTCCCGAGACGGTCGAGCGGCTTGCCGGGCTGGCTGGCGTCTCGTTGCCCAAACAGTCGGACGAAGCCGAGGCGCAGGAAAGACGTCAGAAGGGCCTGCATGAGGTCATGGAGCTCGCCGCGGCCTTCTTCCGGGGAAAGCTCGCCGACCGAGAAGGCGCCAAGGCCAGGGCCTATCTCGAGGGACGGGGCTTGTTCGCTCCGGTCTGGGAGCAGTTCGGCCTGGGCTATGCGCCAGCGAGCCGGCATGCGCTGCGCGACCATCTTGCCGGGAAGGGGGTGGGCGTGGAGGCCATGGTCGAGGCGGGCCTGCTCGTGGCAGGAGACGACATTCCCGTCGCCTATGATCGATTTCGCGACAGGGTGATGTTCCCCATCGCCGATTCGAGGGGTCGCGTGATCGCCTTTGGCGGTCGCGCCATGGAGAAGGATGTGCCGGCCAAGTACCTCAACTCGCCGGACACTCCGCTCTTCCAAAAGGGGCATGTGCTCTACAACCACCACTTGGCCCGCAAGGCGGCGCATGATCGTGGGACCGTCATCGCGGTCGAGGGCTATGTCGACGTGATCGCGATGCATATGGCGGGCTTTCCCAATAGCGTGGCGCCGCTCGGGACCGCGCTGACGCCTGACCAGCTGAAGCTCATGTGGCGCATGGCCGACGAGCCGGTGCTGTGCTTCGACGGCGATGCGGCCGGCCGCAGGGCGGCCTATCGGGCTGTCGAGACGGCGCTGCCTCTGATCGAGCCCGGCAAGTCCGTGCGTTTCGCCCTGCTTCCTGAGGGGCAGGATCCCGATGACCTCGCCCGCTCGGGCGGGGCCGACAGCCTTGCGCGGGTGCTCGACGCAGCCTTGCCGCTCGTCAGCCTGCTGTGGTCCAGGGAAGTCGAGGCCACACCTCTCGACACGCCCGAGCGGCGTGCGGCCCTGGAAAAAAGGCTCCGGGAAAAACTGGCGGTCGTCGCGAACGAGGACTTGCGTCGGCACTACAGGATGGAGTTGGAGCGCCGGCTTCGCGAGTTGCTGGGAGCCAACGCCGCCGGTGAGCCTCGCCGGAGCCGGGGGGGCGACCAGCGCGGCGCGCGGTCCGGACGGGGCAGGGACGACCGTCGCCCGTCCGGCATGCCGGAGGTGTTGCGTGCGAGCGAAAGCTTGGCGCGCAGCCCGCTTTTCACCGGCGCGTCGGCCATTTCTCCGCGTGAGGCGCTCATATTGATGGCGCTCGTCGCTCATCCCGAGCTATTGGCCGAGCACGCCGAAATGCTGGCCGGCCTTGACCTCGACCGTGTCGAGAGCCGGAAAATCCGCCAGGCTCTGGTGGACTTTGACGCGGATTGGGCCAGCGCCACCGGCGGCGGCGCGCGCGAGGCGCTGGAGCGCGCCGGGCTCGCACAGGAACTGGCGCGGCTGGAGCTCGCCGTGCGGTTTGGCGACCGATGGTGTCTTGACTCAGCGGCCAATCCTTTGGAAGTGAAGGAAAGCGTCCGGCAAGCCATCACCTTGCATCGGCGGGCCTCGACGCTACATAACGAGCTCGCGTTGGCGCGCTCGGCCTTCGCCCAGGAGGCCAGCGAGGCGAACTTGGCCTGGATTCGCGATTTACGGTCGCAGATTTCCACGCTGGAGGGAACCGAGGCCGAGTTGGAGCGTGTTGCAGGCGATCAGAGCGCCGTGTAGGGGCGTCTCCTTCGAACGGGCGGCCATTCAGGCGCCATCAGTTGCGAGCGTAGCAGGTCGCCGTTCCGCGGGACCTTGAGAATGTAGGCAGGGACACAGAGCGGGACCAAGCATCGCCCACCCCCAATTCAGTCGTGCGGACGGCCGAGTCGGTGGCGGTTAACGGTGTCTTGAAACTTCGCGGCGTTTCCTGCGCAAATTGGAATGGACGGGGTGGACGGGCACGGCCTGCGCCGCCCCTTCGAACGTTGAAAGGTCGGCGGACGTGACCTGCAAAGGCTCATCCGACGGCAGGCGTGGAGCGACCAGGCATGGCGACGAAGACGAACGAGAAGGCCGAGGGCGACGTAGCGGATGCGCCGCAGACGGATAGCCCGCTTCTCGACCTGACCGACCAGGCCGTCAAGCGCATGATCAAACTCGCCAAGAAGCGAGGGTTCGTCACCTATGAAGAGTTGAACGAAGTCCTGCCCTCGGAGGAAGTGACCTCCGAGCAGATCGAGGACATTCTCGCGATGCTCAACGAAATGGGCATCAACGTCATCGAGTCCGAAGAGGCTGACGGCGACCGCACGGACGCTCCCGCGGCCGACGAAGCCGACGATGAAGAGGGGGGCGACCTCGTCGAGGCCGCTCCGCGCGCCGTCGTCGCCAAGGCTGAGCGGGCCGAGCCCGCCGACCGGACCGACGACCCCGTGCGGATGTACCTGCGCGAGATGGGCTCGGTCGAACTCCTGTCCCGCGAGGGTGAGATCGCCATCGCTAAGCGGATCGAGGCGGGGCGCGAGGCGATGATCGCCGGGCTCTGCGAGAGCCCGCTCACGTTCCAGGCCATCATCATCTGGCGTGACGAACTGAACGACGGCAAGGTGCTGTTGCGTGACATCATTGACCTCGAGGCCACCTATGCAGGTCCTGAGGGCAAGGGCGCGCCCAAGGTCGCGGAAGGGGAAGAGGAAGCGGCCGAGGCCGAGCCGGCAGAGGTTGGGGAGGGCGGCGAGCCTCCTATTCCTGAAGGCGATCTCGACGAGGACGACATGGAGAACAACGTCTCCCTGTCGGCCATGGAGGCTGAGCTCAAGCCCAAGGTGCTCGAGACGTTCGACCGGATCGCTGACGCCTACAAGAAGCTGCGCCGACTGCAGGACCAGAACGTCGAGTCCAAGCTTCAGAACACCACGCTCTCGCCTGCGCAGGAGCGCAAGTACAAGAAACTGAAGGAAGAGATTGTCGTCGACGTCAAGTCGCTGTCGCTCAACCAGAACCGCATCGATGCGCTGGTCGAGCAACTCTACGACATCAACAAGCGTCTGATGAGCAACGAGGGGCGCCTGATGCGCCTCGCCGAGAGCTATCGCGTCTCTCGCGACGACTTCCTGAAGAATTATCAGGGGTCTGAGCTCGACCCCAAGTGGTTGCTTCGCGTGTCCAAGCTCGGCAGCCGCGGATGGAAGGAGTTCGTGGCCAACGACAAGGACCAGATCAAGGACATCCGCCAGGAGATCCACAACCTCGCGTCGGAGACCGGGCTGGAGATCCAGGAGTTCCGCAAGATCGTCCACATGGTCCAGAAGGGCGAGCGCGAAGCCCGTCAGGCCAAGAAGGAGATGGTCGAGGCCAATCTGCGCCTCGTGATTTCCATCGCCAAGAAATACACGAACCGCGGCCTGCAGTTCCTGGATCTGATCCAGGAGGGCAACATCGGCCTCATGAAGGCCGTCGACAAGTTTGAGTATCGGCGTGGCTACAAGTTCTCCACGTACGCCACGTGGTGGATCCGGCAGGCCATAACCCGGTCGATTGCGGATCAGGCGCGCACGATCCGCATCCCTGTCCACATGATCGAAACGATCAACAAGATCGTTCGCACGAGCCGGCAGATGCTCCACGAGATCGGCCGCGAGCCGACCCCGGAGGAACTGGCGGAGAAGCTGGCCATGCCGCTGGAGAAAGTGCGCAAGGTCCTCAAGATCGCCAAGGAGCCCATTTCGCTCGAGACACCCATCGGCGACGAGGAGGACTCGCATCTCGGTGACTTCATCGAGGACAAGAATGCGATCCTTCCGATCGACGCGGCGATCCAGTCCAACCTTCGCGAGACGACGACCCGCGTGCTCGCCTCGCTTACGCCCCGCGAGGAGCGGGTGCTGCGCATGCGCTTTGGCATCGGCATGAACACCGACCACACGCTGGAAGAAGTGGGCCAGCAGTTTTCGGTGACGCGCGAGCGCATCCGTCAGATCGAGGCCAAGGCGCTCCGCAAGCTCAAGCACCCGAGCCGTAGCCGCAAGCTGCGGAGCTTTCTGGACAACTGAGCATTGGACCCGGCGGCGTTATGCTGCCGGACTCCGCGGGCGCCCGACGGCGTACGCCCGTGTGGTGGCGCGTCAGGGCGACGCGCCACCCGATCGGGCTCCAGAGGCTGGCCGCGCTTGGAGTAGGCGTCAGCGGGTGCTTCCAAGCGACGCATCTAGCCCCCACGCGTGCATCCGCCCACCGCCCGCCGGTACCGTGCAGAAGGGGGTGTCTCCCAGCGTTGCCTACTGCGTGCGGTGGAGCGTCGGCGCCGGAGCAACGACCGTGAGAGCGCACCCTATCCCGGTTTCGACGGTCACAGGCATCCTGCCCAAAAACGGTTAGCTCCCCTTCAATCGCTGCCGCACGCTCCATGCCCGGGCCGCGCGGCAGCGGTGTGAGCGGACGTATGGCCTGAAGGGTCCTTCAAGGCTATGAGACGGCGGGCCATGTCCGCCCCCGCATCGACCCTATCCCATTCCCACGTTCCGACCCCCGGCGAGGAAGTTCGCTCCACGCTGGCGCTTGCCATGCCGCTCGTGCTGACTAACGTTGCGCAGACCGGGATGACCACGACGGACGTGCTGATGATGGGGCATCTCGGACCATCGGCGGTTGCTGCCGGCGCGCTTGGCGCAAACCTGTACTTCGCACTGCTCATCTTCGGAATCGGGGTGATGAGCGCGACCGCGCCCCTGGTGGCGTCCGAGCGTGGACGAAATCGGTTCGCTGTGCGCGAGGTGCGTCGCACCGTCCGCCAGGGCCTCTGGGCTGCAGTTTCGGTGTCCATCCCTGCCTGGGTCGTCTTGTGGCATGGAGAGGCTATTCTGCTGCTTATGCACCAGGAGCCCTCGTTGGCTGCCGCAGCCGGAGGCTATCTGCGCACGCTGCTCTGGAGCTTCTTGCCCTTCCAGGCCTACCTCGTGCTGCGCTCCTTCCTTGCCGCGATGGAAAGGCCGATGTGGGCGCTCGTGGCCGTGGTGCTCGGCCTTGTGAGCAACGTCTTCTTGAACTGGGTGCTCATCTTCGGGCATCTCGGCTCGCCGGCCATGGGGCTGCCTGGATCCGGCCTGGCGACGTTTCTCGCGACCTGCCTGATGGTCCTTGCCCTCGTCGCCGTCATCCTGCGCGACCGGCGTTTTCGCCGCTATCACCTGTTCGGGCGTTGGTGGCGGGCGGACTGGCCCCGCTTCATGGAGTTTTGGCGACTTGGGCTTCCCATCGGCCTGACTCTCGCGTTCGAGGTCACGATCTTCAACGCGGCGGTGTTTCTCATGGGATTGTTCGGCGCTGCGGCGCTTGCGGCCCATTCAATCGCCATTCAGATCGCCTCGCTGACCTTCATGGTTCCACTTGGTTTCTCCCAGGCTGTGACGGTGAGGGTGGGACGAGCTTTCGGCGCACGCGATATTCCCGCGATATCTCGGGCAGGCTGGACGGCCTTCGCGCTTGGTGTCGGCTTCATGGCGGTGACGGCCATCATGATGCTGGCCGTGCCCCGCATCCTGATCGGAGCCTTCATCGATCTTTCCGCTCCGGCGAGCGCGCCGGTCATCGAGTTTGCCGTCGTCTTCCTGGCGCTCGCCGCCTTGTTCCAGGTTGCAGACGGCGCGCAGGTGATGGGCGCCGGCATGCTGCGCGGCCTGCACGATACGCGGATCCCCATGATCTATGCCGCGATCGGCTACTGGGGACTCGGGCTACCCATTGGCATCCTGCTCGCGTTTTGGGGAGGCTGGCAGGGTGTGGGCCTGTGGATCGGACTTGCCGCCGGTCTTACGGTGGTCGCGGTGCTGATGGTTGCGCGCTGGTTGCGTCGGGAAGCGCTTGGACTGCTCCCGCGACCCGCCACGAATGAGCTTGGCCCCGACCCTTGAACCTTGGTAGCGTGCCGCCCGCGAGGCTGGACGGTGCCACAACCCCGCGTCCATTTCCTGGAGCCCCCGAGCAACCCATGAAGATCCTCGACGAAAAACTCGCCCGTCTGCGCAAGGGCTACCGCCCGGCCGACTTCATCATCGCCGACGCCAAGGACGGCGACATGGGGTTCGGCCTCACGGCTCCGGGGCCGGTCGCCGGCCAACCCGGTCGCTGGAAGACCAAGCCGCAATACCTCGCAGCGATGACCGAGATGACCGAGAGCGGCTTGGTCGACATCATGCTGATGTCGGCCTCCTCGGCAGAGGCCCTCGCCGCCACGGGCCTTTTCGCCCGGACAGGGGTGACGCCTGCGGTGCGCCTGAACGATACGACCGACATCTGGACGATGCGTGGTCAGCGCTACAAGGAGGTGCCGTCCCGTCCCTTTCGGTCTGCGCAGATCGCCAAGGTCAGGCCTTTTTCCGACCTGGGCCTCTATTCCATGACGTTCTCGAACGATGTCGAGCGGGACCTTGCGAACGTGGAGGCGTATCACGCATTCCGCGAGGACGCCGCGGCTCACCGGATGCGCCACTTCCTGGAGATCTTCAATCCGAACGTCGACATCGGGCTCAAGGGCGATGAACTCGCGGGCTTCATCAACGATGCCATCGTGCGGTCACTCGCCGGCCTCGTATCCTCCGAGCAACCGCTCTTCCTCAAGATGGCCTATAATGGGGCTCGCGCGATGGAGGAACTCGCATCCTATGATCCGGGTAACCTGATCGTAGGCATCCTCGGCGGCGCCAAGGGTACGACCCGCGACACGTTCGAACTCGTCTCCCAGGCTGCGAAATACGGCGCGCGGGTGGCTTTGTTCGGTCGCAAGATCAACTTGGCGGAATCGCCGATCGAACTCGTCGCGCTGATGCGCCAGGTGATCGAGGGCGGTGTGAGCCCGGCCGAGGCGGTCAGAGCTTATCACGACAAGCTCCACAAGCATGGCCTGACGCCCAACCTCGCTCTTGAGAAGGACGGCGAGATCACCGAAGCGGTGCTCAAGGCGGGCTGACATGACGGCGGGGGTTGGACGCGCCGGCGTGCTCTGCGCCGGCGCCATGTGCGTAGACTACATCCGCCAGATCGACCATTGGCCGGCGCCCGAGGGTTTGGCCACGATCGTTGGGCAAGACCGCGAGGGCGGGGCTTCGACGTTCAACATGGCCGTCGACCTGCGTCGCCTCGGCGCGACTTGGCCCGTCGCGGTGATGGGCCTGCTGGGTGCCGATGGGGACGGCGATTTCATCATCGAGGCCTGCCAAGCCAACGGCGTGGACACGAGCCGCGTACAGCGGACGAGCGACGTGCCTAGTTCGTACACTGAGGTGATGTCCGACAGCCAATCTGGCAAACGCACATTCTTTTACTGCCCCGGGACCAACCATGCTTTGGGTCCCGAGCATTTCGACTTTGCCGGGGTCAACGCGAAGGTCGTGCATCTGGGCATGCCCGGGGTGCATCGCCGCCTTGACCCTGTTGGAAGCAACGGGGAGAGCGGCTGGGTCGATGTTCTGCGACGGGCACGCAAGGCCGGTCTCATGACCAACGTCGAACTGGTGTCCATCGAACCCGAGGCGATCGCTGCGGTGGGGCGGCCACTGCTGCCGCACCTGGATCTCCTCGTCGTGAACGATGTAGAGATTGGTGGCCTCGCCGGGGTCACAACCGTGGTCGACGGCCATACGCAGCTTGCTCTCGTTGTGGAGGCGACCAGGGACGTGCTGCAACGCGGCCCGTTTTCATTGGTGGTGGTGCACTTTCCCCAAGGCTGCGTTGCCGCTACGCGTGATGGTCGCGTCGTGATGAAGCCATCCGTCCGCGTCCCTCCGGAGGCCGTCAAGGGAAGCAATGGGGCAGGGGACGCATTCGCTGCGGGCATTCTGTACGGGCTCCTGGAAGGCTGGGGTCTCGAGGAGATGCTTACGCTTGGCCATGCCAGTGCTGCCGCAAGCCTGCGCTCCCTTTCGACGGTCGGTTCGATACCGCGCGCGGAGGAAGCCCTTTCCCTCGCGCGGGGCTGGGGCTGGCGGGAACCGCTGAACCTCGCGTGAGTGGAACCGTTCTGCTGAAGGCGCGTTGACGTCACGCTCCGGCGCCCGCCGGAGGGTTGTCATGCGCGCTTTCCAAGGGTTCCAATGCTTCTGCTTCGCCTGAGAGAGGAGACGAGACCGGCTCATCATCGCCTTGAGGCTGAACTCGACCTTCTCTCGGACGGGTTGACCCTGGAGCGCTATGGAGCGGTCCTGACGCGCTTCCACTGGTTCCTGCGAACATGG
This sequence comes from Alsobacter sp., assembly GCA_046349155.1. Lineage (GTDB taxonomy): Bacteria > Pseudomonadota > Alphaproteobacteria > Rhizobiales > Beijerinckiaceae > Alsobacter. The sequence goes on from JAXMCW010000001.1 coordinate 1,313,169, forward strand.
GAGCCTGTCGTGGCGCGTCTCTTGTCCGACGACTCGTTCTTCAATCCCCGTCGAAAGCTCGCCTTCCTGGAGCGCGATCTTCAGGCGCTTGGGCTCGCAGCCATCGAAGGCGGTTGCGACGACGTGCCCATCCTCGGAACTCGGGCGCAAGCACTCGGCTCCCTCTACGTCATCGAGGGTTCCACACTTGGCGGCCAACTGATCGCGCGCCACGCGCGCAGCCTCTTGGCACTGCCCCGCGGCGAAGGGACGAGCTTCTTCGAAAGCTACGGCGCTGCGGTCGGGAAGCGCTGGGTTGCATTCCGCCAGTTGCTGGCCGAATCCTCGTCGCCGACGACCGATGCGGCTGCCGTGGCGTCCGCCCGGCAGACCTTTTTGTGCCTGGGGCGTGTCCTCGGCGGGTCGGGCGTGCCACTCCGCCAGGCGGTGGCATGACCGCACCGGTAGCCGATCCATTCGCTGATTGCGCGAACGAACTCATCCATGTCCCAGGCGCGATCATGCCCTTTGGCATCCTCCTGGCTCTGGACGGACCGCGGCAGAGGCTGGTTCGCGCGAGCGCGAATGCCGGGCCAGTTCTGTCCTGCACTCCGCGGATGGCGCTCGACCGGTCTCTCGACGAGGTGGCAGGACCCGCGCTTCGTGAAGTGTTGGATCGCGTACGGTCCATCCGCTCGCGTTTGCCAGAAGATCTCGGGGCAGTCTGTGTTCGCGATGTCGTCTTCGCTGTCACCATGTACGCAAGTGGTGACGAATGGATCCTCGAGCTCGAGGAGCCCACACGTTGTGAGTCTGCGAGTTCTGCTGACCTCTATAGTGAAGTTCGTTTGCTGACGGAGGCGATCCACGGCCTCGATAGCGTCGAGGACATCTGCCTTGCCGCCGCTCGCTCGGTCTCCAGACTTGTCGGGTTCGACCGGGTTCTTGTCTACCGCTTCGAGACCAATTGGGACGGCGTCGTCATCTCGGAGGTCGTGAACGACAAGCTACCAAGCTACAGGGGGCTTCGCTTTCCGTCCCACGACATCCCCGCGCAGGCCCGGGCGCTCTACAAGATCAATCGTTTCCGTCAAATCCCGGATGTCGGCTACCAGCCCGTGCCGATCATGGGACGGCGTCATGGTCCGCTTGATCTGAGCCTTTCGGCGCTGCGCAGCGTCTCGCCCGTTCACCTCCAATACATGCGCAACATGGGGACGGCAGCATCGATGTCGATCTCCATCGTAGTCGAGGATCAACTCTGGGGCCTGATCTCCTGCCACAATGTGGAGCCTCGCCGCGTCTCAGCGGCAGCCCGTTCAGCCTGCACCTTCGTCGGTCAACTCGTCGCCCTCGGCATCGGCGGACACATCCGATATGCCGAAGCCGCAGAACGTGTCGAGCGGCAGCGAACCCAGGCGCTCCTCCTCGCTGCGATGGCGTCGCGGTCCCGGTTCACAGAGGGGCTGCTGGTCGATGGCAACAATGTGCTCGCCCTCGCGAATGCGGACGGTGCGGCGGTTCTGGCTGACGGATCCTGTGTGCGGATTGGAGCGACTCCACCGGAAGCGGTCATCCGACGTATAACCACCTGGCTCGGCCAGAGCGGCCAGGACGATCTCTTCGCAACGGACAACCTCGCCGCCACGATGTCGGGATTGGACGGAGCGGCCGATGGCGCCGCGGGATTGCTCGCGATCTCGATTTCCCAGATCCATCCGAGCTATCTGCTTTGGTTTAGGGCCGAATGGGTCCGTTCAATCGACTGGGCCGGGAATCCCGGCGCCAACGATGACGGCGACCATCCCGCCGCCGGGCAACGGATCGGCCCACGCCACTCCTTCCAGACGTGGACAGAGACGGTGCGTGGCCGATCTCGCCCCTGGAGCAAAGTCGATGTGGATACGGCCCGAGGCCTGCGGGGCGCCATCGTCAATATCGTTTTGCGTCGCGCGGAGCAGATGGCCGACATCTCGCGCGAGTTGGAACGCAGTAACAAGGAGCTGGAAGCCTTCTCCTATTCGATCTCCCACGACCTGCGCGCACCGTTCCGGCATATTGTGGGCTATGCCGAGTTGCTGCGTGAGCGTGACTTTGCGCGCATGGATGAGAAATCCCAGCATTACGTCGAGACGATCATCGACAGCGCCTTCTCGGCCGGAAAGCTCGTCGATGACCTGCTGCGGTTTTCGCAGATGGGCCGCATGACCATCGAGCGTGTTCCCGTGAGTACCGCGAAGCTCGTCGAGGAGGTTATCCGTTCCGTGCAGCCGGACATCGGCAACCGTCCAGTGACCTTCCATGTGGGAGAGCTTCCTGCGGTCCAAGGCGATCCCACCCTTCTCCGGCAGGTGTTCCACAACCTCGTCTCCAACGCCGTGAAATATACGCGGGGACGTGCTCCTGCACGGATCTCGGTCGCGGCGCGCTGCGAAGCCGAGGAGATCGTATTCACCGTCACCGACAACGGTGTCGGCTTTGACCAAGCCTATGTCGGCAAGCTTTTCGGCGTATTCCAGCGTCTGCACCGGGTCGAGGAATTCGAGGGTACTGGAATCGGCCTCGCTAATGTCAGGCGCATCGTAGAGCGTCATGGCGGACGCGTCTCTGCCGAAGGCCGTCTCGGGGCGGGGGCGACCTTTACCTTTGCGCTCCCTCGATCCGAGGCTTCTGCCGCATGACGTCGCTTCGTCCGATCCTCCTCGTCGAGGACAGCTTGCGAGATCTCGAACTGACGCTTGCTGCGCTTTCCCGATGCCAGCTCGCCAACGAGGTCATCGTCATGCGGGACGGCGCGGAAGCGCTCGAGTGGCTCCAGGGGGTTGGAGCCCAGGAGCATCGCCCGCCAGGCGATCCCGCCGTCGTCTTGCTCGACTTGAAGCTGCCAAAGGTTGACGGACTGGAGGTGCTCGAGGCGATTAAGTGCGACCCGGCCCTGCGGCAGATCCCGGTGGTCATGCTGACGTCATCCCGGGAGGAGAAGGACTTGGTGCTGAGCTACCAACTCGGCGTCAACGCCTTCGTTGTGAAGCCCGTCGACTTCAACGAATTCTTCCGGGCAGTGCAGGACCTCGGCATGTTTTGGGCCATCCTCAACGAACCCCCGCCGCCTGGCGGACGCGGCTTCGCCTGATAAGCCCAAGCGGTACTCCCATGCCGTACAGCGCTCTCCAGCACCTGGAATCCGAAGTCCGTGTTCTGCTCCTCGAGGACAGCACCATCGACGCGGACCTCATCACCGAATACTTGCGGCAGAGCTCGGCGCCGCTTCTCGTGGACCGAGTGGTGAACGGTGCCGAATACCTGGCCGCAGTCGAGCGCGGCGGCTATAGGCTGATCCTCTCCGACTACTCGCTTCCGGGCTTTGACGGCCTGATGGCGTTTGAGATCGCCAGGGACAAGGCTCCGGAGATCCCGTTCATCTTCGTCTCGGGCGTCCTTGGCGAGGAGATCGCCATTGATTGCCTCAAGAAAGGTGCGACCGACTATGTCCTCAAGCCTCGCCTTGGGCGGCTTCCGGCTGCGGTGGATCGCGCCCTCAAGGAGGCAAGTGAGCGCGAGCAACGCCACAAGGTCGAGCTTCGGACGCGGTTGCTCGTGGCGGAGCTGAGTCACCGCGTCAAGAACACCCTGATGACCGTGGTCTCCTTGGCCCGCCAAACGTTGCGGCGCAGTTCGTCGCTCCAGACCTTCGAGCAGGCGTTCATGGGCCGCCTGCAGGCGCTTGCGTCCGCCCACGCGCTTCTGCTTCGGAGCAACTGGGACGACATGGATCTGGCCGAACTTGTTGCGGAAGCCCTGAAGCCTTTCCGCCGGCGCGACGGGAGCAATGTGGTCGTGACCGGGCCGGCGGTCCTGCTGCCGCCCCGTATCGCGCTCACTCTCAATCTCATTCTGCACGAACTTGCCACCAACGCTGCGAAGTACGGTTCTCTCAGCGTCGAAAAGGGCCGGGTTTCGATTGACTGGGCTTTCGACAAGCAAGGCAGTCGCCTCATCCTGAACTGGCGAGAGAGCGACGGTCCTACCGTGGCGGAGGAGCGCAATGTCGGATTTGGAACGACCCTTATTCGTCGAAGCGCGGGCTTTGAAATGGGCGGCGACGTCACGCTCAACTTCGCGCCTGCCGGCGTTACATGCCGCCTCGATCTTCCGCTGACAGACGCTGCGATGGAAAGGCGGGAAGTTCGGCCGGATCTTGGGGATTCAGGTTTGGGTTAAGTCACAACTGTCCCGCTCCCGGCTCCCGCGTCTCAACGCGGCCTTTGCAACTCCCGCCGCGAGCCTCAACCCGGATGGGCGGCAGTCGGGTTTGAAACCTGGAACACCCTCTCCATCGCGACCATCAAGACCTGATCGTCATATGGCTTGGGGACCTGGGCGAGGCTGCGAAACCGCGAAGGCATGATGGCCGTGTCGGAATAGCCGCTGCAGAAGATGACCGGAACCTTTCGCTCCATCAGTGCTTCTGCAACAGGATAGACGAGCTGGCCTCGAACGTTCACGTCAAGCAGCGCGCCGTCGAAGGGTTCGGTCTGCGCAAGTTGCAGAGCCTCGGCCACGTTGCCGATAGGCCCGATGACCTGGCAGTCCAGAGACAGCAATATGTCCTCAAGCGCGAGAGCGATGAGGAGTTCATCTTCGACGACGAGGATACGGAACCCGGAAAGCAAGGTCATCGCGCTCTATAACGCGGGACCCTGCCTAAAGGTTCCCCGAGGTCAGGACGGGTGGCAGCCGCGACAGGAAGGGCATGGACGCGGCTGCGGAGATCGGCCACCTTGCGCCTCCTCCTCACCCATTCAAACGCCCCATCATGCCAATCACCGCCAGTGCCCTCGACAAGGCCAAGGATCTGCTGCGCAAAGTGCCGCTGGTCGACGGTCACAACGACCTGCCCTACGTCATCTGGTCCAGCAGTGCGCGCGGGAACGTGCGTCAATTCGATCCCTCGAGGGTTCACCAGGACCATGACACGGACCTTCCAAGGCTGGCCGAGGGAGGGGTCGATGCGCAGTTCTGGGCGGCGTTCCAGCCCACCAACGCGCCAGCTCCTTCGCGGACGACGCTGGAACTGATCGATATCATCCACCAGCTGGCCGAAGCCTATCCCGAGCAATTGCTTTCCGCCCGCGCCGCGTCCGACGTTCACCGTGCGAAACGCGCGGGGAAAATTGCCTCGTTCCTGGCCATCGAGGGTGGAGTGGGCCTGGAGAACAGCCTCGCGCCCTTGAGGGTGTGGCATTCGGCTGGTGCGCGGCTGATGACGCTGTGCCACAACGAGACACTCGACTGGGTCGACAGTGCGACCGACGCACCCCGCCATGGTGGACTGACTGCGTTCGGCCGGGCAGTGGTTCTCGAGTTGAACCGTCTGGGAATGATGGTGGATCTCGCCCACGTCGCGCACACCGTCATGAGACAGGTGCTGGATCTGACTCGTGCGCCTGTTGTGTTTTCGCACTCCAACGCCTTCACCCTCTGCGACCACCCCCGCAATGTTCCCGACGATGTGTTGGATAGGGTCAAAGGAAACGGTGGAATCGTGATGGCGACCTTCGTGCCCACCTTCGCGTCGCAGGAATTGCGGGACTGGTATCGTCCCTATTGCGACGAATGGGGCAAGGCGCCGTTGACGCTCTTTACGGAGGGAGCGCGGCCGCCCGCGCAGATCCGCGACCGGCCAAAGGCCACGCTCGAACAGGTGTGCGACCACATCGAGTATCTGGCCAACCGAGCAGGCCTCGCCCATGTCGGCATCGGGTCAGACTATTTCGGTGGCAACACGCCGCTCGGCCTGGAGCACGTGGGACGATTTCCCTACCTCCTGGCGGAGCTGATCCAGAGGGGTTGGTCTGAGGACGCGCTGGCGGGGCTGGCCTCCGGCAACTTTCTTCGAGTGTTCAGGACCGTCGAACGGATCGGCCGGAAATTGCGGGCGGTCGAGCCGCCACGCACCGGGCGGCTAGAGGACTATGATCGGGCGCCGAGTTGACCAGGTGAGGTCGAGGCGCTCCAGACCACGAAAGTGATACGTGTCGCGATAGCGCGGCGGCTCCGCGACCCGGAGGCGCGGAAGTCTCGCTATCAGTCGTGGCAAGACGGCCGCAAGCTCTAGGCGGGCGAGCGGTGCTCCAATGCAGAAATGAAGGCCGGCGCCGAAGGACACATTCGGGTTTTCGGGCCGTGTCGCGTCGAAGCGATCAGGCTGCTGGAAACGAGCGGGGTCTCGATTGGCCGCACCGAGGAGCAGGCCTATCTTGTCGCCGACCTCAAACTTCACTCCGCCGATTTCCAGCGGCTCTAACGCGTAGCGGGTGAAAAGATGCAGCGGGGTGTCGTATCGCAGCACCTCCTCGACGAGAGCTTGAACCGCATCGGGACCGAGGAGTGCCTGGCCTTCGGCGCCCGCCTCTAGCATGGCCTTCACGCCGTTTCCGATCGCATGCACGGTCGCCTCATGCCCCGCGTTGAGCAGCAGGATGCATGTGGCGATCAGTTCGTCCTCGCTCAAACGATCGCCGGCCTGTTCGACCGCGACGAGAAGGCTGATCAGGTCCTCGCGAGGAGCACGTCGCCTGGCTGCGACCTCGTCTTTCAGGAAGCGAACGAATTCCTGGGTTGCTGACACTGCTGAGCATTCGACGTCCGGATCGCGCCGGAACTGGTACATGGCGACCATTCGGTGCGACCAATCGAGGAGCAGCGGGGCGTGCGAGGGATCGACCCCAAGCAGTTCTGCGATGATCACGACGGGGATTGGGGTCGCAAAATGTTCGATGAGCTCGACATGACCGTCATGCTCGAAGCTGTCGATCCGTTCGTCAGCCAGATGTTCGATCCTTGGACGCAGCCGCTCAATTTGTCGCGACACGAACGCGCGGTTCACCAGACCACGAAGGCGACCATGGGCGGGCGGCTCCAGTTCCAAAAGCGAGTGGCGTTCGACCGCCCAGAACGGCTCCAGGCACGGATCGGGTTCCGGCCAACCCAATTGGTCCCGTGTCGCGACGTGAAGCACTTGTCTCCCAAAGCGGCGATCCCTCAGGATGGCCGAGACGACGTCGTGACGGGCACTGCACCAGTACCCATACGCGTCCCACCAGAACAGCAAGCCATCCCGCAGGCCGCCATAGGTCGGGTACGGGTCCTGGACGAAGGCGGGATCTCGCGGGTCGACGTGCAATGTTGCGGGAGAACGGGCCATTGACGATGCTGGTTTTCAGGTTGGCTGGCCAATGTGGCAGTGCCGAAGGAGCGTGAAGCCGCGGACGTCGTTCTTCTGACCGTACGTCCGGACACCAGCCCCTATCTGCGCTTTCCTAAGCGTGATCACGACACGATCGCCTGATCCAGTACCGGAATGCCGGTCCACCACAAACCAACGACCGTAGACAGGTCCGCGCGCCGTATCGACGCCGGGATCGTAGCCTTCGAGCGGGTTGACTCCCAACACTCTTCACCCATATGAGAATGAGCATTCATTCTCAAAGAGGCCGATGTGTCAGTTTCCGTTGCCTCTGCGCGCCTAACTGCCGACGAGCGTCGCCGCCGCATCCTCGATGCAGCGGAGCGCTGCTTCGTGCGGAATGGCTTTCATCGGTCGACCATGAACGACGTGGCCGCCGAAGCAGGCATGAGCGCGGGCAATCTCTATCGGTACTTCGGGAGCAAGGAAGCGATCGTCCGCGGTCTCACCGAGCGGGACCGTGAACTTGTAATCGCAGACTTCGAATCTGCCGCTGGCGATCCCGACATCCTCGGCGCGATCGAGGCGATCGGCCGTCGACATCTCGCCGAGGAGCCGCGCGAGAAGGCTGTCCTCGTCCTTGAAATTTGGTCGGAGGCGACCCGCAATCCCGAGATTTTCCAACTCTGCGGCGCCATCGACGACTCCGTTCGTCAGCACCTCTCCGCCATGCTCGACAAGGCTCAGGCAGAGGGGCTGATCGCAGACGGGGTCGACGTGCCCCAAGCCGTGCAGATGCTCTACACCCTCGCCGAGGGCCTCCTGAAGCGTCGGGCGCTGGAGCCCGCCTTCGACGGTGAGGCAGCCATCGGCATGCTCTCCGCATTCATGCGAAGCGTGCTCCGGCCTGCCTCGGCGCTCCCCCGTCCGGACAATACGCCATGAACCGCCTTCTGACCTTCTTGCCCGTCCTCCTTTCGCTTGCCGCTGTGGCCCCAGCCTACGCCGCCGAGGCGGCGCCGGCTGGCGCAATAAACGTGCTGGCCGTTCCCGCCGTGAGCGTGGCTACAGCCGAGCCGCGCGAACTCGTGGAGACGCTGACCGTATCCGGCACGCTGATCCCACGCGACGAACTGCTTGTTCCCGCTGAAATCGAGGGGCTGCGCGTGACCGAGCTTCTCGTGGACGAGGGTGACAGCGTGACCCAGGGCCAGGTTCTTGCCCGCCTGTCGCGCGACACATTGGACGCTCAGCTGGCGCAGAACGACGCCTCGATCAGGCGCGCGGAAGCCGCCATTGCGCAGACGCAGAACCAGATCCCGCAGGCCGAGGCGGCTCTCACGGAGGCACAGGCCGCCCTGCAGCGGACCGAGGCGCTGCGGCAATCCGGCAACGCCACCCAGGAGTTGTACGATCAGCGCCTCGCTGCCGCACGCACCGCTACCGCTCGCCTCGCTGCCGCGCGCGACGGCCTGGTCGTGGCGCAGGCCGACAAGGCCGCCGCAGAGGCGCAGCGGCGCGAGCTGCTGGTTCGAGCCGCCCGCACGGAGATCAAGGCTCCTGCCGCCGGCATCGTGAGCCGTCGCACAGCCAAGGTCGGCTCAGTGAGTTCCCTCGTGGGTGATCCGCTCTTTCGCATCGTCAAGGACGGCAAGGTCGAGCTCGAGGCCGAGGCGCTCGACACCCACCTCCCTCGCATGAGCGTGGGCTCTCCTGCCACCGTTATCCTGCCCGACGGCCGCCACGTCTCCGGCACGGTGAGGCTGCTTCCGGCCGAAGTCGACCGCACGACGCGCGTTGGGAAGGTGAGGATTGCGCTGCCCGTCGATCCGGGACTGCGGATCGGCGCTTTCGCCCGCGCGACCGTTGAGCTTGCCCGACACAATGGCGTGTCCGTGCCGAGTTCGGCTGTCGCCTTTTCGGAGAGTGGAACGAGCGTCCAGGTCGTCAGGGACGACAAGGTCGAGCTTCGTCCGGTGAAGGTTGGCATCAGCGCCGGTGGTTTCACGGAGGTGACGGAAGGTCTTGCGGCTGGCGAGACTGTCGTGGCGAAGGCCATGGCCTTCTTACGCGACGGCGACGTGGTCCGGCCGATGGTGCCGGCGCCGAGTGCGAGGACGCAGTAATGGCCCTCAATGTTTCTGCCTGGTCCATTCGAAAGCCGATCCCCGCCATCGTCCTGTTTCTGGTCCTGACGTTGCTCGGCATCGTCAGCTTCCGCAATTTGCCGATTACGCGGTTCCCGAACATCGACATCCCCATCGTCTCGGTGACGGTGACGCAGTCCGGGGCTGCGCCGGCCGAACTGGAGACGCAGGTCACCAAGAAGGTGGAAGACGCCGTCGCGGGCGTCTCCGGCGTCAAGCACATCATATCGAACGTGACCGACGGCTCGTCGGTCACGACTGTCGAACTGCGTCTGGAGACTAATTCCGATCGCGCTCTCAATGACGTCAAGGACGCCATCGCCCGCATCAGGGCCGATCTTCCGCGCAGTATCGACGAGCCGATCGTGCAGCGCGTCGACATTGCCGGTCTGCCGATCGTGACCTATGCGGCATCCGCGCCCGGTCTCTCGCCCGAAGATCTGTCCTGGTATGTCGACGATTCCGTCGCGCGAGAGCTTCAGGGCGTGAAGGGCGTCTCAAAGGTGACGCGTATCGGCGGGGTTGATCGCGAGATCCGCATCGCGCTCAACCCCGACGCGCTGCTCTCTCTCGGCATCACAGCGGCGGACATCAACAAGCAGCTGCGCGCGACGCATGTCGATCTCGCCGGGGGGCGGGGAGAGGTGGGCGCCCGGGAACAGTCCATCCGCACGCTCGCGGGAACGCAATCCATCGAGGAACTCGCGGCCACGTCGATCTCGCTGTCCGGCGGCCGCAAGGTGCGGCTGGACGAACTCGGCACGATTTCCGACGGGCCTGCCGAGACCCGCACGTTCGCTCGGCTCGACGGCCAGCCGGTCGTTGCCTTCGCCGTTTCGCGCTCACGGGGAGCTAGCGACGCCACGGTCGCCGAGGTCGTCGACCAGAAGGTTCGCGCGCTCCAGGAGAAGAGGCCGGACGTCAAGCTGTCGCTGATCGACACCTATGTCCGCTACACGATCGGCAACTACCACTCTGCGATGGAAGGTCTGATCGAGGGCGCCATTCTGGCCGTGATCGTGGTGCTCGTGTTCCTGAGGGACCTCCGGGCGACCATCGTGGCCGCCGTTGCCTTGCCGCTGTCGGTCATCCCGACCTTCTGGGCGATGGACGCGATGGGGTTCTCGCTCAACCTCGTGTCGCTGCTCGCCATCACGCTCGTGACCGGCATTCTCGTCGACGATGCCATCGTTGAGATCGAGAACATCGTCAGGCACATGCGGATGGGGAAATCCGCCTATCGCGCGGCGCTGGAAGCGGCCGACGAAATTGGCCTGGCTGTGATCGCGATCACCTTCACGATCGTCGCGGTCTTTGCGCCGGTCAGCTTCATGGGCGGCATCGCGGGGCAGTACTTCAAGCAGTTTGGCCTGACAGTCGCCGTCGCGGTTCTCATCTCTCTGCTCGTCGCGCGCCTGATCACGCCGATGATGGCCGCCTATTTCCTGAGGGCGAAGCCGCATGCCGTGGAGCGCGAGGGCCTGATCCTGCGCGCCTATACCGGGCTCGTTTCCTGGTCGACGCGCCACCGCTTCCTGACCGTTTTCATCGGGATCGTGTTCTTTGCGGGGTCGATCTATTCGACCCGGCTGCTGCCGTCCGGCTTCCTGCCGGGCGAGGATACGGCTCGGTCGCTTTTTGTCGTCGAGTTGCCGCCAGGCTCTCGCCTCGAGGACACGCAGAAGGTCACGGATGGCGTGGCGGCCATGTTGCGCCGGCGCGACGATGTCCGGAGCGTGTTCGTTGATGGCGGGCGCCTGCCGACGGGCACGGCCGAGGTGCGCAAGGCCACGCTCTACGTCAACTACGTGCCCAAGGGCGAGCGCAAGCTGAACCAGAAGGCCATCGAGCGTGAGGTTCTGCAGAGCCTCGCCCAGGTCCCTGACATTCGCTATTGGCTTCTGAATGAGAACGGCCAGCGCGGGCTCGCACTGCTGGTGACCGGCGACGACGTCAAGACCGTCACCGACGTGGCGGCGCGCATGCAGAGCGAAATGCGCCAGCTGCCCTTCCTGCAGGGCGTCGTCTCCACGGCGGCCCTGGACCGACCGGAGATCAGGATCAAGCCGAAGACAGACCAGGCGGCAGACCTCGGCGTGTCCACCGACACGATCGCCGAGACGATCCGCGTGGCGACGCTGGGCGACATGGGCGCCAACCTCGCGAAGTTTACCCTCGGCGACCGGCAAATCCCGATCCGTGTGCAGATCGAGGATCGCTATCGCGGCGACCGGGGGGTGATCGAGGCGCTCAAGCTGCCGACGTCCAAGGGTGCTGCGGTTCCCCTCGCCGCCGTGGCTGACATCAGCTTCGGGCAGGGGCCGGTCGCGATCGACCGCTATGACCGGGTGCGCCGCGTGGCGCTCGAGGCCGACCTCTATGGCACCGATGCGCTGGGCGAGGTCATCGACCAGGTCATGAAGCTGCCGACCGCCCAGCACCTGCCCGCCGGCGTATCGATCAAGACGTCCGGCGACGCTGAGGTCATGCAGGAGGTGTTCGAAGGCTTTGCGCTCGCGATGGGCGCGGGCCTGATGATGGTGTTCGGGGTGCTGGTCCTGTTGTTCCGGGGCTTCCTCCAGCCGATCACGATCCTCTTCTCCCTGCCGCTTTCGTTCGGCGGTGTGGTGCTTGCGCTGCTGATCACCCACAAGCCGATCAGCATGCCCGTAGTGATCGGACTGCTCATGCTGATGGGCATCGTGACCAAGAACGCCATCATGCTCGTGGACTTCGCCATAGAGCAGATGGCTCATGGCGTCGACCGACGGGAAGCCATCATCGACGCCGGACGCAAGCGCGCACGACCCATCGTGATGACCACCATCGCCATGGCTGCAGGCATGATCCCGAGCGCGCTCGCGTTGGGGGACGGTGGGGAGTTCCGCTCGCCCATGGCCATCGCCGTCATCGGTGGCCTGATCGTCTCGACGGTCCTCTCGCTGGTCTTCGTGCCGGCCATGTTTCTTGTGATGGACGACGTCCACCGCGGCCTGGCCTGGATGTTTGGCCGCTTCGTGGGAGAGGTGGACGAGCCGCCCGGAAAAACATCTGGCGGTTCAGCGCCGGCAAAGCCGGTTCCGCTACCCGCGCCGCATGGCGACAAGCCGCACCGGGTCGCGGCCGAGTAGGCCGCGCTCGGGTTGCGGGGCGCGGGATGCTCCCTTGTACGTTAGGAGGCTCGACAGCGCGCCCGCCATCGTGGACATCTAGGCCAGGAAGCCGGGCGGACGCATCGCACGACGCGTGGATCCGGCATCGATCGGTTTCGGAGGATCTCCCATGGACATGAACGGCTCCCAGCGGATCGAGGCGCCCCGCGAAGTGGTCTATGCGGCGCTCAACGACGTGGAGGTCCTGCGCCAGTGCATCCCGGGTTGCGAGACGATCGAGAAGACGTCCGACACCGAGATGAACGCGAAGGTTACGTTGAAGATCGGTCCCGTGAAGGCGTCTTTCACGGGAAAGGTGACGCTGTCCGACCTCGACCCGCCGAATGGCTACACCATTTCCGGCGAAGGGTCCGGCGGCGCGGCTGGTTTCGCGAAGGGCGGCGCCAAGGTGTCGCTGACACCGGAAGGCGAGGGGGCCACTCTGCTAAACTACACCGTCCAGGCCCAGATCGGGGGCAAGCTCGCCCAGCTGGGCGGCCGCTTAATCGACAGCACCGCAAAGAAGCTCGCCGGCGACTTCTTCGAGAAATTCGGAGCCGTTGTCGCTCCCCCTGCCGAAGGCGCTCAGCCTGACGCGAAGAAGAAGGGTTGGCTCGGCAAGGTGCTGGGCGGCTGAGCCTTCGCATCAGGTCCGCACCATGCTTGGCCCGCGTTGGAGGGCGGACCGCTCCTGGGAGAGCCTGCAGGCCATGCCGAACCTGATTATCGGCTCGATCGTCTCTGGTGTCGTCGCGACGGCCCTCATGGATCTGCTGTGGGCCCTCGTCCTCGTGCCCGTCTTCAAGAGGCCCAAGCCCAACTGGGCGCTGGTCGGCCGCTGGTTCGCGCATCTCACCCGCGGCACGATCGTGCACGACGACATCACGACGGCCGAGCCGTTCGAACATGAACTCGCCATCGGCTGGACCGCCCACTATGCCGTCGGCATCGCCTATGGCCTGCTGCTGTATCTGATCGCGTCACCGGGGTGGCGCGCAGATCCCTCGCCCGGCCTTCCGATCGTGCTCAGCCTCATCCTTGTCGGCGCGGGCTGGTTCGTGCTGCAGCCCGGCATGGGTGCGGGGATCGCCTCGTCGAAGCGGGACAACCGGTGGACCATCCGAGGCCTGAACCTGCTGTCCCACTTCGTCTTTGGCATCGGGCTGTGGCTTGGCGCCCGCCTCGTCGCGGGCTGACCCGGGCCTCGAGGTTTCAGTTCGTCTTGGGCGCGGTGTGGCCGTGGCTTGCGTCGCTATCGCTGGTCGCACCCAGCGGGGCCACTGAAAACTCGACCTTCACCGCACCGGCCTTTTCGAACTGCAAGGTGGCGGGCACCTTGTCGCCCTGCTTGAGCGGTGACGACAGGTTCAGAAACATGATGTGGTAACCGCCAGGCTTTAGCTCGACCGTTTCGCCGGGCTTGATCTCCAGGCCACCCGCCACGGGGCGCATGGTCATGATCCCGTCCTTCATGCCCATCTCGTGGATCTCGACCCGTTCCGACCGGTCGAAACTGCCACCGACGAGACGGTCGGCCTCAGCGCCGTGGTTGGTCACTTTGACATAGCCCCCGCCGACTTTTGCTCCGCCGGGTGTGGCGCGGGCCCATGGATGAACAATTTCAAGCGAGCCGGCCTTGTACTCGTGGGCCTGGGACGGAATGGCCGCGAATGTGAGGAGGGGCGCCAAGAGGGCGGCGCGGGCAAGGAACGGGATGGTCATGTCGTATCGTCCGTGATCGAAAGCAGGAGGGCGCATGAAAGCGCCACGTGAGCGGATCAGGAGATCTGGGATGGCGGGGCGCGAGGTCCTGCGGAGCGCGGTCGCCACCCTCGCGCTGGGGCGGTCGCGGTGACATCCGGACGTGGGTCGGCGGCGAGTGCGACCAACGCGACCCAGGCAGGAACCGTCGACAGCGACAAGGCCATCCAGGCGCCCGAGGTCGCGCTGGGCGGGCAACCCACCTCGCAGCACAGGTCGTGTCTGTCGGACTGCCCCCGCGGGAGGCCTGCAGCCGTAGGGACCGAGTTCCCCTCGTTCTGGCACAGGATCTGAGCTGAAGGCTCGGTCAGGTGGTGGCTGGCGAGCGCTGCTCCCGGGGCCAGCAGACCCTGCAGCACGAACAGATAGGCGAGCGCCGTCGCAAGGCCCGCGCGAAGGCGGGAACATGTCCTGAAGAAGGGGCGGATCGCTGACACAGGGCGATTTAGGGCGCGGGCGGGAAGATGGTCAATGCGGCAGCGCAAACTCGTCGCCGAGATCTCGTGTCCGGGGCGGGGTCGTTAGCGAGGCATCGACTAGGTGCGGGCACCCCGGGCGGGCCCGGGTGATGACGCTCGGGAGAAACGGTCCGCCGATGCGAGGACAGCGCAAACGCCCGGGCTGGGGCATGCAGGGATACGCAAGACACCGGCGCATGCCGGCCACGGAGAGGGAAACGCGGCGATGAGGAGCTGGGACCCGGGGATCGCGACAGCGTTGATCCAATCTCACCGGCATGTCGACGGGCCCATTTTGCCCATCCTGCACGCCCTGCAGGAGGAGTTCGGTTACATCGACGGCGAGGCCCTGTCCATGATCGCCGACGCGCTGAACGTCTCCCGTGCCGAGGTGCACGGCGTCGTCACCTTCTACCATGACTTCCGCGAGGCTCCTGCCGGCCGGCATGTGCTGAAGCTCTGCCGGGCCGAGGCTTGCCAGTCGGTTGGCTGCGACGCGCTGGCCGACCACCTCGCCCACCGCCATGGCCTCGCTCCGGGGTCTACGTCGGCGGGTGACGCCCTGACCGTCGAGAATACCTATTGCCTCGGCAATTGCGCGCTCGGGCCGGCGGCGATGCTGGATGGCGAGCTGATTGGCCGGGTCGATGGCGACCGGCTCGACGCCATCGTCGCCCGCGCCAAGGGAGCCCTGTCGTGACCGCCTCTCCACTTCGTCTCTATGTGCCGTGCGACGCTGCCGCCCTGTCGGTGGGGGCTGACGCCGTCGCGCTCGCCTTGAGGGACGAGGCGGCCCGCCGCGGCCTCGCTCTCGAACTCGTGCGCACCGGAACGCGCGGCATGCTCTGGCTGGAGCCTCTCGTCGAGGTGATGCGGGACGGCCGGCGGCTCGGCTTCGGCCCGGTGACGGTGGGGGACGTCCCGGGCCTCTTGGAAACGGGCTTCGGTGAGGCGGGCTCGCATCCGCTGGCGCTCGGCCCGGTCGAGGAGCTCGACTGGATGGTGCGCCAGCAGCGGCTCACGTTCGGCCGCTGCGGCGTGGTCGATCCGCTCAGCGTCGAGGACTACATCGCCCATGGCGGCTTCCGTGGCCTTCTCGCCGCCATCCACCTGGCCCCCGAGGCGATCGTCGACGACGTGAAGACCTCCGGCCTGCGTGGGCGTGGCGGCGCGGGCTTCCCCTGCGGCATCAAGTGGGGGACCGTCGCCAACGCCAAGGCGGACCAGAAATACGTGGTCTGCAACGCGGATGAAGGGGACAGCGGCACCTTCGCCGATCGCATCCTGATGGAAGGCGACCCCTTCACCCTGATCGAGGGGATGACGATCGCCGGCCTCGGCGTGGGCGCAACGAAGGGGTTCGTCTACATCCGCTCCGAGTATCCCCGCGCCTTCCGCACGATGACCGAGGCTGTCGAACGGGCTCGTGCCTCGGGGTGGCTCGGGGCGTCGGTCGCAGGGTCCGGAAAGGCCTTCGACATGGAAATCCGGCTCGGCGCCGGCGCCTATATCTGCGGCGAGGAGACGTCGCTCCTGAACAGCCTCGAGGGCAAGCGCGGCGTCGTGAGGGCCAAGCCGCCGTTGCCTGCGATCGAGGGCCTGTTCGGCAAGCCGACGGTCGTCAACAACGTGCTGTCGCTGGCTGCCGTGCCTTGGATCCTCGAGCGCGGCGGGAAAGCCTATAGCGAGTACGGCGTCGGCCGCTCGCGCGGCACGCTGCCCGTGCAGATCGCCGGCAACGTGAAGCGAGGCGGGCTTTTCGAGACGGCCTTCGGACTGACGTTGCGCGAGGTCGTCGAGGACCTTGCCGGTGGCACGCGCTCCGGTCGTCCCGTCCGCGCCGTTCAGGTCGGCGGGCCGCTCGGCGCCTACCTGCCGGAGAGCCTCATGGACACGCAACTTGACTACGAGGCCTTCGCCGTGGTGAAGGGCATGCTCGGTCATGGCGGCTTGGTTGTCTTCGACGATAGCGTCGACATGGCGCGCCAGGCCCGCTTCGCCATGGAGTTCTGCGCCATCGAGAGCTGCGGCAAATGCACGCCCTGCCGCATCGGGTCGACGCGCGGCGTGGAAACGATCGACCGCATCATCGCGGGTATTGAGCGAGAGAAGAACCTGACGGTGCTCAATGACCTCTGTACGCTGATGACGGACGCCTCGCTCTGTGCGCTGGGCGGCCTGACGCCGCTGCCGGTCGTAAGCGCACTGACTCATTTTCCCGAGGATTTCGAACGGCCTGCGCTGTCGCGCGCGGCCGAGTAACCAAGGAGCCCCCGATGTCCCTCATCAAGGAAATCGACGCCGGCACCCCCATCCGGGTCTCCGAGGCCACGGTGACCCTGACCATCGACGGCTTTCCCGTCACGGTGCCGCTGGGCACGTCGGTCATGGCCGCGGCCATGCAAGCCGGCACCAAGATCCCCAAGCTCTGCGCCACCGACATGCTGGAGCCTTTCGGGTCCTGCCGGCTCTGCCTCGTCGAGATCGAGGGTCGCCGCGGCACCCCGGCGTCCTGCACGACGCCTGCCGAGAACGGCATGGTGGTGCACACGCAGACCGACCGGCTCGCCAAGCTGCGCAAGGGGGTGATGGAGCTCTACATCTCCGACCACCCGCTGGACTGCTTGACCTGCTCGGCCAACGGCGATTGCGAGCTGCAGGACATGGCCGGCGCGGTCGGCCTCCGGGAGGTGCGGTACGGCTACGACGGCGAGAACCACCTCACATCGGAGAAGGACCTTTCCAACCCCTATTTCGCCTTCGATCCAGCCAAGTGCATCGTGTGCTCGCGGTGCGTCAGGGCCTGCGAGGAGGTGCAGGGCACCTTCGCCCTTACCATTGCCGGGCGTGGGTTCGGCAGTGTGGTCTCGCCGGGCGGTACGGACTTCCTGGGTTCGGAATGCGTCTCCTGTGGCGCCTGCGTGCAGGCCTGTCCCACCGCCACCCTGATCGAGAAGAGCGTGGTGGAGATGGGCCAGCCCGAGCACTCCGCGGTCACCACCTGCGCCTATTGCGGGGTGGGCTGCTCGTTCAAGGCTGAGATGCAGGGAGAACGCGTGGTGCGCATGGTGCCCTACAAGGGGGGCCAGGCCAACGAGGGCCATTCCTGCGTGAAGGGACGCTTCGCCTGGGGCTACGCGACGCACAAGGACCGGATCACCAAACCGATGATCCGCGCAAAGATCACCGACCCCTGGCGGGAGGTGAGCTGGGACGAGGCGATCGGCCACGCCGCCTCGGAGTTCAAGCGCATCCAGGCGACCTACGGGAAGGACTCGATCGGCGGCATCACCTCGTCGCGCTGCACGAACGAGGAGACCTTCCTCGTGCAGAAGCTGATCCGCGCGGGCTTCGGCAACAACAACGTCGATACCTGCGCCCGCGTCTGCCATTCGCCGACCGGCTACGGCCTCAAGACCACGCTGGGTACCTCCGCCGGGACACAGGACTTCAAGTCGGTCGCCAAGTCCGATGTGATCCTGGTGATCGGCGCGAATCCCACCGACGCCCATCCGGTCTTCGGCTCTCGCCTGAAGAAGCGGCTGCGCGAGGGCGCGAAGCTCATCGTGGCGGATCCCCGCCGGATCGAGCTCGTGAAGTCGCCCCATGTCCGCGCCGCGCATCACCTCCAGCTGAAGCCGGGCACCAACGTCGCGCTGATCAACGCCATCGCCCATGTCGTGGTGACGGAGGGGCTGGTCGCAGAGGACTATGTTCGCGAGCGCTGCGACCTCGAAGCCTTCGAGTCGTGGGCTCGCTTCATCGCCGAGGAGCGCAACTCTCCGGAGGCGACGGAGACGCTGACCGGCGTTCCGGCCGGCGAGGTTCGCGCCGCCGCGCGGCTTTTCGCGACGGGAGGCAACGGGGCGATCTACTACGGGCTCGGCGTGACCGAGCATTCGCAAGGCTCGACCATGGTGATGGGAATGGCGAACCTCGCCATGGCCACGGGCAATATCGGCCGGGACGGCGTGGGCGTGAATCCGCTGCGGGGACAGAACAATGTGCAGGGGGCCTGCGACATGGGGTCTTTTCCGCACGAGTTCTCCGGCTACCGGCACGTCTCTGACGACGCCACGCGGCAGATGTTCGAGACGCTTTGGGGCAGCACGCTCTCCAGCGAGCCGGGGTTGCGCATTCCGAACATGCTGGACGAGGCCGTTGGCGGGACCTTCAAGGCGCTCTATGTCCAGGGCGAGGACATCGCCCAGTCGGATCCCGACACCCAGCACGTCCAGGCCGGGCTCGAGGCCATGGAATGCGTTGTCGTGCAGGACCTCTTCCTGAACGAGACAGCCAAGTACGCCCATGTCTTCCTGCCCGGCTCCTCGTTCCTGGAGAAGGACGGCACCTTCACGAATGCCGAGCGGCGCATCAGCCGCGTGCGCAAGGTGATGTCGCCGCTGGCCGGCAAGGCTGACTGGGAGGTGACGCTCGCCTTCTCGGCGGCGCTCGGCTACCCCATGCGCTACCAGCGTCCCTCCGAGATCATGGACGAGATCGCCCGGCTCACGCCGAGCTTCGCAGGCGTCTCCTACGAGAAGATCGAGGAAATGGGGTCCATCCAGTGGCCATGCAACGAGGCGGCGCCGCAGGGAACGCCTATCATGCATGTCGATCGCTTCGTGCGCGGCAAGGGCATGTTCATGATCACGGAGTTCGTGCCGACGGAGGAGCGCACGGGACCGCGCTTCCCGCTGATCCTGACGACGGGGCGCATCCTGTCCCAGTACAATGTCGGCGCGCAGACCCGGCGCACGGACAACACGACCTGGCATCACGAGGACGTGCTGGAGATCCATCCCTTCGACGCGGAAAGCCGCGGCATCCGCGACGGCGACCTCGTGTCCCTGGCGAGCCGGTCCGGCGACACGACCCTTCACGCCGTGATTTCCGACCGCATGCAGCCGGGCGTGGTCTACACGACATTCCACCATGCCTTGACGGGAGCCAACGTGGTGACGACGGACTATTCCGACTGGGCGACCAATTGCCCGGAATACAAGGTGACCGCGGTGCAGGTGCGCCGGACGAACCACATGTCGCCCTGGCAGGAGCGCTTCCTGCAGGACGACCGCGATCTCACGCGCATCGATCATCCAGCGGCGGCCGAATAGTCCGTCCGGCAAGTCCAGGATCGTTATGACTTCGCATTCCACCGAGACGCAGCACCCGGCCGACAACCTTGATCGGCTGGTGATGATGGCCAACCAGATCGCGCAGTTTTTCACCTCGTTTTCGCATGATGAGGCGGTGCGGGGGGTTGCGGCCCACATCAACCAGTTTTGGGACCCCCGCATGCGCCGCCGCTTCCTGGCGGCGGCCGAAGAACGCCGCGGGCAGTTGCACCAGCTGGTCGTCGAGGCGATCCCGCACGTGAAGGGTTGAGCCGGCCTGGGCAGGCCCTGATCAATCCAGCGTCTGCCGGAACCGGCGCACGGCCACCGTCATCGCGACGAGCATGAGTCCGGCGAGCCAGAGCGCCTCGCGGCGAAGATCGGCGAGATCCGACGCCTTCAGCATGATGCCGCGGACGATACGGAGGAAGTGGGTCAGCGGCAGGCATTCGCCCACCCATTGCGCCCAGGTCGGCATGCCCGCGAAGGGGAACATGAAGCCTGACAGCAGGATGTTCGGGAGAAAGAACATCATGGCCATCTGGACGGCCTGAAGCTGGTTCTGTGCGAGCGTGGAGAAGGTGTAGCCGATCGACAGGTTCGTCGCGATGAAGAGCATGCCGAGGGTCGCCAGGAGCAGCAGGTTGCCGGTGACCGGGACCCCGAAGACGAAGATGCCGGCCCCCACGATCATGGCGGCCTGCAGGAAACCCACGAGCACGTAGGGCGCGATCTTGCCCAGCATGATTTCGAGGGGACGGATCGGCATGGCGAGCAGACTCTCCATGGTGCCGCGCTCGACCTCGCGCGTGACCGAAAGCGCGGTGAAGATCAGAAGCGTCATGGTGAGGATTGTGCCGAGCAGCCCCGGTACGATGTTGAGCTGCGAGCTGCCTGCCGGGTTGTAACGTCGATGCTGGCGGATCTCGAAGGCGGGCTGGCCCGTATTGGTCATGCCGATCATCGTGCCGCCGGTCGGCGTGGCCGCCACGGCCCGGTCGCCGCGCAGGGCCGTCTGCACGATGCCCTCGAGCGCGCCGAGCGCAGATGCGGACGCAACCGGGTCCGTCGCGTCTGCGGCCACGAGCAAGGCCGGCGTCTCGCCCCGGCGCAGGGCCCGCTCGAAGCCGGCGGGGATCTCCACGATGAACAGGACCCGGCCCGAACGCATCATTGCGTCCACCTCCTCCTCGGAGCGGGCCACGACCTGCACGTCGAAATAGGAGGTGTTGGTGAGCGCCGCGAGGATCGAACGCCCCACGTCGCTCTCCTCCTGCAGGAGCACGGCGGTAGGCAGGTGGCGGGGCGTCGTATTGATGGCGAAGCCGAAGAGCAGCAACTGCATCAGCGGCACGGTGATCATCGTGACGAGCGTCACGCGGTCCCGCAGGAGCTGGATGAACTCCTTGACCAGCATGGCGCGGAAGCGGCCGAAGGAGCCCCAGCGGACTTGGCGCGCGGCGGCAGGCCCGGCGCTCATGAGAAATTGTCCGTGGCGCGCGACATCAGGTCGATGAAGACATCTTCCAGCGTCGCCTCGGCGGGCTCGATCCGCAGGGTCCCGTGGTCCTTGAAGCGCGCCAGGGCGGCGTCGAGGGCGGCCTTGTCCCTGCCGCCGACATGGAGGCTTGCGCCGAACGGGGCCACGAGATCGATGCCGGGGGTGCCCAGCAGCGCCTGCTGCAGGTCGTGCAGGTCGTTCCCGGTGATGGTGTAGGTCGTCAGGCCTGCCTGGGCGATCACCTCCGGCACCGTTCCGCGGGCGAGCAATTCGCCATAGGCGATGTAAGCGATCTCATGGCACCGTTCAGCCTCGTCCATGTAGTGGGTGCTCACGAGCACTGTCAGCCCCTCGGCGGCGAGGTCGTGAATCTCGGTCCAGAACTCACGCCGGGCCTTGGGGTCGACGCCCGCGGTCGGTTCGTCGAGCAGCAGGAGATCGGGTTCGGGCAGGATGCAGGCGCCCAGCGCCAGGCGTTGCTTCCAGCCGCCTGAGAGCTCGCCGGCGAGCTGGTCCTCGCGGCCGTCGAGACCCAGCCGCGCGATGGCCCGGCGCGCTGCTCCCCTGGCGTCGCGCACGCCGTAGACGCGGGCTACGAATTCCAGGTTCTGGCGGATCGACAGGTCCTGGTAGAGCGAGAAGCGCTGCGTCATGTAGCCGACACGCCGCTTGATGGCGGCGCTCTGGGTGACGATGTCGTAGCCCAGGCAGGTGCCCCGACCGCTGTCGGGCGTGAGCAGCCCGCAGAGCATGCGGATCGTCGTCGTCTTGCCCGAGCCGTTCGGCCCCAGGAATCCATAGATCTGGCCGCGCCGCACCTGCATGGAGAGGTCGCGCACCACCGTGCGCTCGCCGAAGCGCTTGGTCAGACCCTTCACGTCGATGACGATGTCGGGGCCTGGCTGAGGGCGGGGCTCAGCCGCCACCGGCCCCTCCCGCGACGGTGGCGACCCCCGTGCGGCGCACCGTGACGGGCTGCCCGACGCGCAGCGAGTCCGGCTGCTCCGGCCGCGCCTCGACCCGGAAGACGAGTTTCCGGCGCTCTTCCAGGCTGTAGATCACGGGCGGGGTGAATTCCGCCTGGCCGGCAATGGACGTGATCCGCGCCGTGAGGCCAGGCTTGCAGCCGTCGCAACTCACGGACAGCCCGTCGCCGATGCGCAGCGTCGGAAGGACATCCTGCGGCACGAAGAAGCGCACCTTGAGGTTCTCCGGCGGCAAAATGGACACGACGGGACGGCCGGCATTCACCACCTCGCCCGTCCTGAAATAGACCTCCTGCACGCGGCCCGACACGGGTGCGGGAACGACGAGGCGCTTCAGCCGCGCCTCGGCGGCAATCTCCTGCGCCTTGGCCTGCTCGCTGGCTGAACGGGCGGCCTCGATATCCTCGGTGCGACCCCCAAGACGCGCCACCTCGATCTGGCGGCGGACAGCATCCAGCGCCGCCTTGTCCCGGTCTGCGGTGGCCTGCGCCTGGTCGAGCTGCGCGCGCGAGGCGAAGCCCTTGTCGATCAGGCTCCTCGTCCGTTCCAGCGTCATGGTCGAGAGCTCGACCGCCGCCTGCGCCTGGCGCTCCGATGCCTCCAGGACGGCGATCTCCTCGGGCCGCTGCTGGGCGGCCTCCAGCCGGGCGAGCTTGGATTGAGCCTGTCCGAGCAGCGCCTTCGCCGCTTCGACGTCGGCCTGCTGGGTTGCCGGATCGAGCCCGAAAAGCACCGCTCCCGCCGTGACGTCGTCGCCCTCGGCGACGGACAGGGAGACGAGGCGGCCGGTATCCTCCGGGCCGACGAAGATCATGTCGGCCTCCATCCAGCCCTGCCAGCCCTGCGGCTCGGTTCGCTGACAAGAGGCAAGGAGGAGGGAGGCTCCGGTCGCGAGGGCGATCAGGGCGTGCACGCGGGTGCTCATGGCCCGTCTCCTGACAAAGGCCCACCGCTCGCCACGAGGCGGACGTGCTCGCGGAGCAGGTCTTCCACCGGCAGGGGATCGACGGGGGAGAACAGCGCGTCCCACAGCAACGCCATGATGAGCGGCGCCATGACGAGTTGCGGGTGGCGGGCATAGGCGGCGTCCACCTCGCCTCGTGCGACGCCGCGGTCCAGAACGGTGGTGAGCAAGGAGAGGCCCCGTGAGACGACTTCCCGGTGGTAGAAGGCCGCAAGCTCGGGGAAGCGGCCGCCTTCCGCGATGATCAGGCGCAAGACCTCGCGCCGCCGCGTCCCGAGCACCTCCCGCCGGAAGAGTTCCACGACGGCGGTCAAGATCGTCCTGGTAGGGGTGTCGGGCCTCGTCGCAAGGCTGGACGCCAGGTCGAGGACGGGGAGCGCGGCGCTCTTCAGCAATTGTTCGAAGAGGTCCTGCTTGTCACGGAAGTGGAGGTAGATCGTCCCCTTGCCGATGGCGGCGGCCGCCGCGATGTCGTCGAGCCGCGCCTCCGCGTAGCCACGCGAGGAAAAGACATCCAGCGCAGCATCGAGGATTGCAGCCCGTCGCAATTCGGGGCTCATTTTCTGGCGCGCGGAGGGCGAGGGCATTGTGCGCTCAATTCTGACTGACTAGTCAGTCATAGAGAGTGGCGGCGCCCTTTGCAAGGTGATTTGGCGTTCGAGAGGAGGGCAGTCTTCGAGAGGCGGGTGGTCAGGGGACCGTGGCGGGCCAGCCGGCCCGATGGCGAAGGCCAGGAGCGGCGCACGGGCCCGTCGGGATAATCAACTCTGGGTTGTGGTTTGGGGCATGAGCCGAGCGCTCGCGAGCCGAAGGGGCGCGGACCGGCGGAGGCTTTGGGCCCACAGCGGAACTGTGGGGGTCTGTGGATGATGCCGGGGACCCTCGGCCCCCGCCGATCCGCGCGCGATGGTGGAAGCCGGATCGTGGCGACCGGGGGCGCTTGTCCTCCCCCGTGGTTGCGCAGTCGCCCTGGCCGGCTGCCCCTGTCCCCCGGACGTCACGCCGGGTTGTTGAGGCCATCGCCTCCCGCCCGCATCAGCCGACGCCGCGGACGCCCCTTCGTGGGCGGGAGTACCCAAACATAGGCATAAGATCCTATAATTGTCAAGGCGCGGGGCGTTGGCGCGGCTCACATGGCGGCGAAGGACAGGTGCCTGTGGCGGCGCTCCTGAAGGCGGCTGGGCCTGTCCATGCGGCGGCGCAGGCGCTCCGCGAAGCGGTCCTCGCGCTTCAGACGGCGGCGCATCTCCAGGAGAACCGGAGCAGCGGTCTCAGGCGCCATGGCCATGAGGGTCCGCATGAAGACGTCCCGCTGGGCGTTGCTGCCGCCGAGGCGCGGCAGTTCGCGCGCGAGCCGGGAGAGGTCCGTGCGGCGGACGCCTCCCACGCCGACGATGATCCGGGCGAGATCGAGCCCGACGCTGGCGGCAACCTCGGCCTGATCGCCTGTCCCCGCATCGGCTCGCGCCCGCAGCGCCTCCACGACCGCGTGGGCGCCTTGCCGGTCTCCCGCTCCGACGAGCGACAGGAGGTTGTGCAACGTCGCGAAGATGACCGTCGTCTCCCTGGCGCGCCGCCGCCCGATCTCCGCCAGTTCGTTCCAGCGGTAGCCGCCCTCGAGCCCTTCCTGGCGAAGACGCCAGAGGAGCGACGCCGCATTGGCGACGTCCCGGTAGTCGTCGGTGGGCTCGGGGCGCACCTCGGAGTCGTAGAGCGCCAGCGCCTTGTCGGCCCTGCCCTCCTCGAGGTGGAAGAGCGCGAGGTGCCAGGCCATGTGGAAGCGGAAATTGTTGCAGCCGGACCAAACCGATCGCGTGCGCTCCAGACACTCGATCCCGTCAAGCGTCCGGTTCTCCATCTCATGGACATGCGAGACGGCATGGAGCCCCCAGGCGTCGTGGGGTTCGAGCTTCAGGGCGCGGTGCCCGTAGATCTCCGCCTCGCGATATCGACCGACTTCCTCCAGGGCGAAGGCGTGGCATCCCAGCACGAAGCCGGCGCCGGCCATGTCCGGCGACCAGCGGGGCACGAGACGGGTGGTGGCGGCGAGCATGCCCGTCCCGTCCCCGCCCATGAAGCGGAGCGATTGGGACAGCTTGACGGCGAGGAGGTCTGCCGGATGCCGGTCGAGGTGATCCTCGAGCAGGTCGGCGGCCACCTTGAAACGGTTGCCCAGCGCCATCGCGAGGGCGCGAACCAGGACGGTCTCGGACTCCGTGGCGGCGCCGTGCCGGCCGAGCGCATCGGACGCGCGGGCATGCGCGTCCCGGGCGGGAGCGAGGAGTTCGGCGCGGCCCAGGATGAGCGCTGCGAAGCCCTTCAGCGCCCAGCCCGAGACCAGATGGGGGTCGTGCTCCAGCGCCCGTCCGAGCGCGTCCGCAGCCGAGGGACGATGCGCGGCGACGGCCTGGACGGCGCTCTCGAAGGCCTGGACGGCCGCGTGGCTCGCGGTGGTGTGGCGGCGCTGATAGCGGTCGATGAGCATGGTGACCTCCGGGTCGCCACCATGAAACCGCCGCTTGCCCCAAGGTGCGATGCAACTCCTCACACGCCGGGACAACACTTCGTGAGAAGCGCGAACGGCGCTATTCCGCCACCCAGCGGTAGGACCAGGTCTCGGAGACCCGCTCGTTGCCCCGTCGCAGCGAGGCCTTGAGGTACAGCGAGCGGCCAGGCTCGCCTCGGACGTCGATGAAGGCGCGTACGCCCTTGATGTCCGGGTTGGGCGCGATGAAGGCGCGCAGGACCTCGCCCGCGGCGGCCTTGGTGACGAGCTCGATCCCCTCCGTGGAGCCGTCCAGGGAGCCGCCGGCGAAGTCCACCAGGAAGCGTCGCGAGCCCGGCGTGCGGCGCTCGCTCGAACCCAGGGCCCCGACCGGCGCGTGGAATGTGTTCACGGTCTGCGCCAGGCCGTTCAGCCATGCGAAGCTCAGGCCCGACGACAGCCTGTAGCGATAGGTCAGTTGCTGGCCTGGCTCGGCGGGCAGGCCGGGGATGAAGGCGCAGACGATGTTGTCGGCCGTCTCGTCCTTGGTGGCGAGCTCGATCAGCTCGACACGGCCCTGGCCCCAGTCGCCGATCGGTTCGATCCAGTAGCTCGGCCGAACCTGGTAGGCGAGCTCCAGGTCCTGGTAGTGGCTGAAGTCCCGGTCTCGTTGCATCAGCCCGAAGCCGCGCAGCGACGGCGTCTGGAACTGGCTCACCTCCTGGATGAAGGGGTTTCGCAGGGGCCGCCAGATCCACTCGTCCTTCTCGGTGTGGATCAGCAGTCCGTCGCTGTCGTGCATTTCCGGGCGATAGTCGTCGTACTTGTTGCGGTCGTTGTAGTGCCGGTCATTCTCGCCGATGAAGTACATCGACGTCAGCGGTGCGATGCCGAAGTCCGGCACGGCGACGCGCGGAAACAGGTTCGCCGTGATATCGGCGGTGGTGATCTCCCCGGGCTTGAGGTCGAACCGGTAGGCGCCGGAGACGGAGGGGCTGTCGAGCAGCGCGTGGAAGACGATGGAATCGGCTCCGGGCGCGGGCAGCTCGAACCAGAATTCACGGAAGAACGGGAATTCCTCCTTGTCGTCCAAGCGGCCGCTGCCGATCGACAGGGCGCGGGCGGACAGGCCGTAGCTCTGCCCCTTGCCCAGCAGCCGGAAATAGCTGGCCCCGACGAACGAGATGAGTTCGTCGAAGACCTTGGGCTTGTTGAGCGGGCTGTTGATGCGGAAGCCCGCGAAGCCGAGGTCGTCGGGCAACGGGGTCGGGAACTGGTTGCCGCCATAGTCGAACTGGCTGGCAGAATAATGCAGGGGCACGCTGATCCCGTCGTGAACCGCGTTGAGCGCGATGGGCCGCAGGAACAGGTGACCGAGGTGAAAGGCCTGGAGGCGGAAGCGGTCCGCCTGCCCGCGCAGCAAGGAGCGGTCGGCACGGAAGCGGATGTTGCGCCAGGAATCGAAGCTGAGCTTGCGGATCGATTCCGGCAGCTGCGGGGTGGAGCTGTCGAAGGGACTGGCGGCGAGCTCGCGTGCGCGGTCGATCACCGTGTCCGGCCCGAAAGGCTGGGTGGCGTCGCGCGCGAATGACGAAGCCGGCAGGCCGGCTCCTGCAAAGGCTGCCGCGAGCGTCTGGACCACGGAGCGGCGCGTCAGGACGGGCATGGATCTCTCAACGGCGCTCGATCAGGGGGACATTGGCCAATGGCCCGCATCCCTGGGCAATGCCGGCCCGGTCCCTCGCTCGCCCCCCTTGATCCGGCGTCTGGCCTCGTCTTCGGGCTGGCGTGAGCCAAGCCGTTTGATTCGGTTTAACGCCCGCCCGGCCCCAGGTCCAGAGCGCGCCGAGCGCCATCCGCAGGCATCTCTTGCACGATGGCGTTTCGGTCCGGTGAAGAACCGTGATGGCTCAGGCCGGCGAAAGCTCCACCAGGAAAATCGCGCCGGCGCCGACGACGGTGGCAGTCCAGGCGCTATCGGCATCGATGCGGAGGGCATCACGGGCGCCGAGCGCGAGCGTGCGGCCGCCCAGCCGGAAGGCCAGCGGACCGTCTCGCGCCACGAGGAAAGCCACCGGAGCGGCCGACCTGACGACCGCCCCGTCGACCATCTCGAGAACGGCCAGACGGTGCCGCCACGCGCCCCTGCGGCTCATGACGTTGAGATCGAGGATTGCGCCGCCGAGCAGGCGGGCGGAAGCGGGTTCATCCGCCGGAAAGGGCAGCGGGCTGCCCAGCTGCGTCACGAGGCATGGCTCCCGGCCGCCCACGGACAGCGCGAGGCCGTCGCCGTCGACGATGGCCAGAGTGCGGTCGATGCCCGGGAACGCGGAGAACGGGCCGTCCGCCTCCACGCGCGCCATGCTGATCCGCCAGTCGAACGCGTCGAGCCCGGCCTCTTCGGGGAAGACGGCGATCTCCGTCGTCGCGCCGCCGCCGTTCTTCCACCGCATGGTCCGGCAGTCGGCGAAGCGCAACAGCGCCACATGCGGAAAGCCGCCGCCGGTCCCCCCGCTCATCCCAGGATGCCCGGCAGATCCAGCTGGTGCTGTCGTGCGCAGTCGCGGGCGATCTCATAGCCCGCGTCCGCATGGCGCATCACGCCCGTGGCCGGGTCGTTCCACAGCACGCGGCCGACCCGCGCCGACGCCTCGGGCGTGCCGTCGCAGACGATCACCATTCCCGAATGCTGCGAGAAGCCCATGCCGACGCCGCCGCCATGGTGCAGCGACACCCAGGTGGCGCCGGAGGCGCAGTTCAGCAGTGCGTTGAGCAGCGGCCAGTCGGACACCGCGTCCGAACCGTCCATCATGGCCTCCGTCTCGCGGTTTGGCGAGGAGACGGAGCCCGAGTCGAGGTGGTCGCGGCCGATGACGATGGGCGCCTTGAGCTCGCCCTTGGCGACCATCTCGTTGAAGGCGAGGCCCAGGCGGTGGCGATCGCCCAGCCCGACCCAGCAGATCCGCGCGGGAAGCCCCTGGAAGTGGATCCGCTTCCTCGCCATGTCGAGCCAGTTGTGGAGATGCGCATTGTCTGGCAGCAACTCCTTCACCTTTTCGTCGGTGCGGTAGATGTCCTCGGGGTCGCCCGAGAGCGCGCACCAGCGGAACGGTCCGACGCCCCGGCAGAAGAGCGGGCGGATATAGGCGGGCACGAATCCCGGGAAGTCGAAGGCGTGCTCGACGCCCTCCTCCTTGGCCATCTGGCGGATGTTGTTGCCGTAGTCGAGCGTCGGCACCCCCATGCGGTGGAAGTCGAGCATGGCGCGGACGTGCTCGGCCATGGAGGAGCGGGCGGCCTTCTCGACGCCCTTGGGGTCCCTCTCGCGCCGCTCTTCCCACTGGGCCACGCTCCAGCCCTTCGGCAGGTATCCGTTGACGGGATCATGGGCGGAGGTCTGGTCGGTGACGACGTCCGGGCGAACGCCGCGGCGCACGAGCTCCGGGAAGATGTCGGCCGCGTTGCCGAGCAGGCCGACCGAGACGGCCTTCTTCGCCTTGCAAGCCTGGTCGATGATGGCGAGCGCCTCGTCCAGCGTCTCAGCCTTGCGGTCTACATAGCCTGTGCGCAGGCGCATCTCGATGCGGCTCGGCTGGCACTCCACCGCGAGGCAGGAGGCGCCGGCCATTGTCGCGGCGAGCGGCTGCGCACCCCCCATGCCGCCCAGGCCGGCGGTCAGGATCCATTTGCCCGAGAGATCGCCGCCATAGTGCCGGCGGCCCACTTCCACGAAGGTCTCGTAGGTGCCCTGCACGATGCCCTGGGAGCCGATGTAGATCCAGGAGCCGGCCGTCATCTGGCCGTACATCATGAGGCCCTTGCGGTCGAGCTCGTGGAAATGGTCCCAGGTCGCCCAGTGCGGGACCAGGTTGGAGTTCGCGATGAGCACGCGTGGGGCGTCGGCATGGGTGCGAAACACGCCGACGGGCTTGCCGGACTGCACCAGCAGGGTCTGATCGGCCTCGAGCCGCTTCAGCGAGGCGACGATACGATCGAAGCTTTCCCAGTCCCGCGCCGCGCGGCCGATGCCGCCATAGACCACGAGTTCGCCCGGCTTCTCGGCGACGTCCGGGTCGAGGTTGTTCATGAGCATGCGCAGCGGCGCCTCGGTGAGCCAGCTCTTGGCCGAGATGGCGGGGCCATGGGCTGCGCGGATGACGCGGGCATTGTCGATGCGGGTCATGGTGGGGTCCTCAGGGGGAGGGAGCTAGCGGTGGAGAGGGCAATCGCGCGCGGTCATGGCCGGCTCGCGAAGGCGAGGCAGGCTTCGAGCACGCGACGGAGGGTCGCCTGGATGGGGGCGGCGAAGGCGGCGTCCCAGGGCGCGGGCCAATCCGCGTCCATGACGGGTCCCGGCCGCTCGCGCATGTAGCCGCGGCAGGCGAGTTCCATCTGGAGGGCGTGGACGCCATGCGTCGGAGCGCCGTTGTGGCGGGTGATCCAGCCGCCCTTGAAGCGACCATTGGTGACGTGGCTCAGTCCGGAGGCCGCCACGAGCCCCTCGACCTCTGCGACGAGAGCGGGCGATGCGCTCGCGCCGCTATTCGTGCCGAGATTGAAGACCGGGAGTTCTCCCTCGAAGAGCCGTGGGATCGCCGAGCGGATCGAGTGGCAGTCGTAGAGCACGACCGTGTCGTGGCTGGCGCGCAGCCTCCCGATCTCGGCGGCGAGGGTATCGTGGTAGGGATCGAACCAGGCCGTCCGCCGCTCGGCGATCTCGGCCGCGCTTGGCTCCTCGCCGAGCCGGTACAGAGGCTCGCCGTCAAAGGTGGTGACGGGGCACAGCCCGGTGGTCGCCTGGCCGGGATAGAGCGAGGCGCCGGAGGGATCACGGTTCACGTCGATCACGGTGCGCGAGATCGTCGTGCGGATCACGGTGGCGTCCAGATCGGCCGCGAAGGCGTAGAGCGTCTCGATCCACCAGTCCGCATCCTTCCGGGCGAGCCAGGGCGAGACGAGGCGCGGCTCGAGGCCCGCCAGGTCGAGGCCCGTATGCGGGATGCTCACGACGAGCGGCGCGGCGCCGCGGCGCAGCTCGAGCCAGGGGGGGTGCCCGCTCATGCCGCCGCTCCGCCTGCAAGCGCGGGGAGCGTGATGCCGGCCGAGGTCGCCGCATCCGCCAGCGCGCCGGAGCGGACCATGGCGATGGCGGCCTGCATGTCGGGGTGCATGTGGCGGTCGTCGTCGAGATGGGGCACCGCGCGGCGGAGCAGGCCGCGGACAGCCTCGAGCGCCGCGCTCGACGCCAGCGGGGCGTGGAAGTCGCAGCCCTGCGCAGCGGCCAGCAGCTCGATGCCGATCACGGCCATGGCGTTCTCCGCCATCCCGGGCAGGCGGCGCGCCCCGTGGGCGGCCATGGACACGTGGTCCTCCTGGTTCGCGGAGGTCGGGATGGAGTCGACGCTCGCGGGATAGGCGCGCTGCTTGTTCTCGGACACGAGAGCGGCGGCGGTGACCTGCGGGATCATGAAGCCGGAATTCAGCCCCGGCTTCGGCGTGAGGAAGGCCGGCAGGCCCGAAAGGGCGGGGTCGACCAGCATGGCGATCCGCCGTTCGGCGAGCGAGCCGATCTCGCAGATCGCCAGGGCGATCATGTCGGCCGCGAAGGCGACGGGCTCCGCATGGAAGTTGCCGCCGGACAAAGCCTGGTCGTCCTCCGGGAAGATCAGCGGGTTGTCGGAGACCCCGTCGGCCTCGGTCTCGAGCAAGTCCGCCGCCTTGCGGAGGACGTCGAGGCAGGCGCCCATGACCTGGGGCTGGCAGCGCAGGCAATAGGGGTCCTGCACGCGTTCGTCGCCGACGAGGTGGGATGCGCGAATGGCGCTGCCGGCCATCAGCGCGCGCAGCGCGTCGGCCGTTTCGATCTGGCCGCGGTGGCGGCGCAGCCGATGGATGCGCGGATCGAAGGGCGCGTCGGAGCCGCGGGCGGCGTCGGTCGACAGCGCTCCCGTCACGAGCGCCGACTGCATCAGCACCTCCGCCTCGAAAAGGCCGGCGAGCGCGTTGGCGGTGGAAAACTGCGTGCCGTTGAGCAAGGCGAGCCCTTCCTTGGGGCCGAGCACGGCCGGCTGCAGCCCGGCCGCGGCGAGGGCCTCAGAGGCGGTCTTGCGGCCGTGCGGCGTGAAGGCCTCCCCGACGCCGATCATCACCGCGGTCATGTGGGAGAGCGGAGCGAGGTCGCCCGACGCTCCGACCGATCCCTGGGAAGGCACGACCGGGACGACGCCTCGCAGCACCATGGCTTCGAGGAGCGCCAATGTCTCGGGCCGCACCCCCGACGCGCCCTGGGCGAGGCTTGCGAGCTTGAGCGCCATCATCAGCCGCACCACTGCAGCCGGAGCCGGCTCGCCCACGCCGGCGGCGTGTGAGAGCACGATATTGCGCTGGAGCGTGGCGAGATCGCCGGCCTCGATCCTCACCGACGCGAGCTTCCCGAAGCCGGTATTGATCCCGTAGACCGGCTCGCCCTTGGCGAGGATGCGCTGGATCGCCTCGGCGCTCGCCGCGACGGCCGGCCAGCAGGCCGGATCGAGCCGGCTTGGCGCGCCCCGGTAGATCGCGCGCCAGGTGGCGAGTGGCACCTGGCCGGGGTGCAGGATGACGGGCTCGTGGGCGGGGGATGTCATCGGCCTCTCCAGATGCGGGCGTGAAGCGGGTTGAAGCCCATGCGGTAGACAAGCTCGGCCGGCCGCTCGATGGACCAGATGGCGAGGTTCGCGGCCTTGCCGGGTTCGAGCGTACCCGTCTCGCCCAGCCGGCCCAGGGCCTGGGCGGCATGGCGGGTGACGCCCAGCAGGCACTCGTCCACCGTCATGCGGAACAGCGTGGCCGCCATGTTCATGGTCAGCAGGAGCGAGGTGAGCGGAGAGGTGCCGGGGTTGCAGTCCGTGGCCAGGGCCATCGGCACGGCGTGTTCGCGGAACAGGGCGACCGGAGGCTGCCTTGTCTCCCGGATGAAATAGTAGGCGCCCGGCAGGATCACCGCCACGGTCCCGGCCTTCGCCATGGCGGCTGCGCCCGCTGCGTCCGTGTGCTCGAGGTGATCGGCGGAGAGTGCTGCGTACCGGGCGGCGAGTGCGGCGCCGCCGAGGTTCGAGAGCTGGTCGGCGTGGAGCTTCACGGGCAGGCCCAGCTTGCGCGCCCTGGCGAAAACGCGCTCGACCTGGGTGGGGGAGAAAGCGATGCCCTCGCAGAAGGCGTCCACCGCATCGGCCAGGCCTTCGGCGGCGATGGCCGGGAGCATGATGTCCGCGACGGACGCGATGTATGCGTCCTTGTCGCCTTGCGCCTCGGCCGGCAGGGCATGGGCGCCGAGGAAGGTGGTGACGATGTCGACCGGGCGCGCACTGCCGAGCCTGCGCGCGGCGCGCAGGGCCTTGGCCTCGCTGGCGAGGTCCAGCCCGTAGCCGGACTTCACCTCGACGGTGGTCGCGCCCTCGGCGATCAGCGTGTCGAGCCGGGGCAACGTCTCTTCGACCAGCCTGTCTTCCGTCGCGGCGCGCAAGGCGGCAACGGAGGAGACGATGCCGCCGCCCGCGCGCGCCACCTCCTCGTAGGACGCGCCGGCGAGGCGCAACTCGAATTCATGCGCGCGGTCGCCGGCCCAGACCAGGTGGGTGTGGCAGTCAACGAGGCCGGGCGTGATCCAGCGGCCTTCGCAATCGATCGCTTCCGCGCCCGCGAGCGCCGCGGCGGGAAGATCGGCCTCGGGACCGGCGAAGACAATGCGCCCGTCCCGCACGGCGACGGCGCCCTTGTCCACGATGCCCAGTCCCGGCTGTCCGGCCGCCATCGTGGCGAGCCGCGCATTGCGCCACACGCAAGGCGGCGGGGCGGGGGAGGGTGTATGGGTGGAGGCGTTCAAGGATCGCTCCCGGTGGCGTCGTGGCCGGCAAGGCCATTGCATTTGCTCCCAACATGTATAGACATATTAGCGACGAATGCAAGCGCCACGGGGAACCTCGCCCATGCCAGTCCTTCACACAGGAACGGCCCTTACGCCGCTGGGGTGGCAGGATGACGTCAGGCTCGAGATCGCGGCCGGCCGCATCGCCTCGATGTCGGCAGGCGCGCCCGCGCGGCCCGGCGACGAGCGCGTGGCCGCCCTGGTCCCGGCCATGCCCAATCTGCACAGCCACGCCTTTCAGCGCGGCATGGCGGGTCTCGCCGAGCGGCGGGGGCCCGGTGCGGACAGCTTCTGGAGCTGGCGCGAGACCATGTACCGGTTCGCCTTGAGCATGACGCCTGACGACGTCGAGGCCGTCGCGGCCCAGCTCTATTGCGAGATGCTGGAAGCCGGCTTCGGCCGGGTGGGCGAGTTCCACTACCTTCACCACGGCGTGGACGGCCAGCCCTATGCGCGTCTCGCCGAGATGGCGGAGCGCATCGCTGCGGCGGCCTCGGAGACGGGCCTCGCGCTGACGCTGCTTCCCGTTCTCTACAATCGCTCGGGTTTCGGCGGCGCGCCGACCGGCGACGGGCAACGGCGCTTCGCCAATGACGTGCGGCGCTTCGCCCGGCTGCTCGACGAGAGCCGGGCGGCCGTGGCGGGCCTGCCAGGCGCAGTCGTCGGCATCGCGCCGCACAGCCTGCGCGCCGTGACGCCGGAGGAACTGGCGGAGGTGCTGAGGCTCGAAGCGGAGGGGCCCGTCCATATCCACATCGCAGAACAGGTGAAGGAGGTGGAGGACTGCATCGCCTGGAGCGGCCAGCGTCCGGTGGAGTACCTCATGGGGCATGCCCCCGTGGACGGCCGCTGGTGCCTGATCCACGCCACGCACATGACGGAGGACGAGACGGACGCCATGGCCCGGTCCGGAGCCGTTGCCGGGCTGTGTCCGGTGACGGAGGCGAACCTCGGCGACGGCGTCTTCCGTGGCCCGGACTTCATGGAGGCCGGGGGCCGCTTCGGGGTCGGGTCCGACTCGAACGTGCAGATCGGGGCAGGCGACGAACTTCGCCAGCTCGAATACTCGCAGCGCCTGATCCATCGCGCCCGGAACGTCTTGGCCGAGCCCGGCGGCTCGACGGGACGCCGGCTGTTCGACGCCGCCCTGGCCGGCGGGGCCGCCGCGCTCGGCGCGCCGGCCCCGGCCCTGGCCGAGGGCGCGCCGGCCGACCTCGTGGCGCTCGACGCGAACCATCCCATGCTCGCGGGCCGGCGTGGCGACGCGCTGCTCGATTCCTGGATCTTCTCCGCCGGCAACGGCGCCGTGGACCGCGTCTGGGTCCATGGCGTGAAGCGGGTGGACGCAGGACGGCACGTCGATGCCGAGCGGATCGGACGTCGCTTCCGCGAGGCCATGGCGCGGATGGTGGCGCGATGAGCGGGCTGAAGGACCGCGAGGACGTGGCCGGGGCGCGTGGCTCGCTGCACCAGACCATCCTCGCCGATATCGAAGACAAGATCCTGTCCGGCGCCTGGCCGCCGGGCCACCGGATACCGTTCGAGCACGAGCTCACCGAGCACTATGGCTGCTCGCGCATGACCGTGAACAAGGTGCTCACGCAGCTCGCGGCGTCCGGGCTGCTCGAACGCCGCCGAAAGGCCGGCAGCTTCGTGCGCAGGCCCCAGTCGCAATCGGCCGTTCTGGAGATCGCGGATCTTCCCGCCGAGGTGCAGGCGCTGGGCCTGCCCTATCGCTTCACGGTCCTCGCGCGCAGCCGCAGACGAAGCTCCCTCGCCGACCGGGAGGCGCTCGGCCTCGACGCACCCGCGCCGGTGCTGGCGCTGACCTGCCTGCATTTTGCGGGCGAGCGGCCCTTCTGCCTGGAAGAGCGGCGCATCAACCTCGCGGCCGTGCCCGAGGCGGCGGGCGAGGCCTTCGAGGCGGCGCCGCCGGGCACCTGGCTGGTGCGCCAGGTGCCCTGGACGGCGGCCGAACATCGCATCGCCGCCGAAGCCGCGAAACCGGACGTTGCGGAACGGCTGGACCTGCCTTCCGGCACCGCCTGCCTCGTCGTTGAAAGGCGCACCTGGAGCGCGGATCGGCCGATCACGCAGGTGAGGCTCAGCTATCCCGGCACGGCCCACGCCCTGGTCGCGCGCTTCACCCCGTCGCAGAGCTGACCGTCAGCCGGGCGAGACCATGCGCGAGCCCCCGTGGGCCTGCTCGGTGGGATAGAGCTCGAGGCGGGCCACGTCGACGTGGGGTGGCAGCGAGAGGACGTACGACACCGCGGCGGCCACGTCCTCGGGCTCCAACGACCGGAAGCCCTCGTAGAGCTGCTTGCGTCCCGTCTCGGTCAGCGCGTCGCGATAGAGGTCCGTCCTGACGCGGCCGGGGGCCAGATCGGTGACGCGGATGCCCGTGCCTTGCAGATCCAGCCGCAGGGAATCGCTGAAGTGGGCCAGCGCGGCCTTGGTCGTGGCATAGAGCGCGATGTCGGGATGAGCGGCACGCGCCGCGATCGACGTGACGAAGACGACGTGCCCCCGCCGGCGCTCGATCATGCCGGGCAGAACGAGCCGCGTGAGGTGGAGGGGGGCGCGCAGGTTCACGTCGAGATGGGTATCGATGGCCGCGGGCTCGATCGCCTGGAAGGGCCCGCGTGTCGAAAGCAGCCCGGCATTGTGGATGACGACGTCGGGCTCGTGGCTGCGCAGCGTGTCGGCGACCCCGGCGAGGTCCGTCACGTCCGCCGCCAGCGGGACGATTCCCGCCTTGGCCTCCAGTTCGCGCAGCGAGTTCGCATTGCGGGCGAGGCCGATGACGCGGTGACCGTCGCTGGCCAGTCTCAGGGCGACGGCGCGGCCGATGCCCGAGGAGGCCCCGGTCACGAGAACGGTGAGGTGGGTCGGGGCAGGGGCGGGCATCGCGAATCTCCGGACGGCGGTGTGGTTGGTTGAAGCTCCTTGCGATCCGACTGGATCAGATCGAGGGCTCCTGGTCTCCGATACCCTGCATCTTGACCCCGCGAGCGGGAACTCGCCTCCCACCGGGACGGAGGAGAGACTGCAACCGACGGCGCGCGCTGCACGCGGCCCGGTGCGCGCCGGCTCCGGCTCTGTCATGCTGGCGGACGAGACGCAGGAGGTCGAGGGGTGAGTGCAGCAGAGACAGGCCATGCTCCGGTGGAGGAGCCGCGCGGTGAACTCACGGTCCGCACCATCGCCATGCCGGCCGACACCAACGCCAATGGCGACATTTTCGGCGGCTGGGTCATGTCGCGCATGGACCAGGCCGGAGGCATCGCCGGCGTGGAGCGGACGGGGGGACGCGTGGTCACGGTCGCGGTCGAAGCCATGAGCTTCATCCGGCCCGTCAGGGTGGGCGACGTGCTATGCGTGTACACCGAGGTCGAGAAGGTGGGTCGCACCTCGCTGCGCATCCACATCGAGGCCTGGGCACGGCGCTTCCAGCAGCCCGTCCGCGAAAAGGTGACCGACGCGACCTTCACCTTCGTCGCGATCGACGACCTGGGCAAGCCGAGGGTCATTCCCCGCGACGGCGACTGACCGCCCGTCAGGCGGCTCCGAACCAGCGGCCGAGCACGCTCGCGCCGGTCGCGGTCGCCGCCGTGAGCACGCCGCCCCAGGCGAGGTCCACCAGGCCGACTTGCGCGGTGAAGCCCTTCAACGTGGCCATGTTCGAAAGGTCGTATGTGCCATAGGCCACCAGGCCCAGCACCGCTCCGTTCACAAGCGCGGTTGCAAGGCTCTGGTCGCGGACCGCGGGGATGACGGCGAAGAAGACGACGCCCGCCGCATAGAGCAGGTAGAACGCCAGCGCCGGGAGCATGGCTGGCTTCTCGAGCAGCAGGTCCCCGAGTTGCGCCTTGTAAAAGGTCCGGCCCATCGTGCCGAGCCAGGCGATGTCGAGCGGCAGCATGACCAGCGCGGTGCAGCCGTACAGAATCAGGATCTGGCGGAAGGACATGCCGGCGCTCAGTCCGAGATGCCGAAAAGAAGGGCGCCCGCCGCTCCCGCCAGGACGGAGAGCATCGCCATGGGCCAGGGCGCGTGGCGGCCGGCGATCAAGCTGTCGAACAAGGTCGTCATCGTCATCGGAGCCCTCGCAGGACTTTATTACGCGCGGGCCGCCCTCTTGGATCCGTCGGGCGTGGATCCGTCAGGGATGGCTGAGCCCGCCCGGGCGCGTGCGGAAGGCCGTCTCCCGGGCCGGTGCCTCCGTCGGTGTCTCGGCCGGCTCGGCCGGGTTCGCCGACAGGGCACGGCGCACGAGCGTGAAGGGCCGCACCATGGCACCTGATGGCGCATCTGCGCCGCGATACGGCACGAGGTGAAGCCAGCGGTCCCTGGGCCAGATCCGCTGGCCGTTCTCGCCCTCGCAAAGCACGTAGTCGCGTTCCCCGCCGAATTCCCTGACGAAGCCGACCACCATGTAGCGGCCACCCTCGCAATAGTCCCACACGTCTCCAATGCAGGGATCGAGTTTACGTACCATCGCGGTCGACATCGCGCACCTCGCTCGGACGACCAGCTATAGGCGGACAATTCTTCATGGTCCGTTGAGCGGATCCCTGAAATTCGGGATCATCGCTCGCGACTAAACTGCAGGAAGACCTTTCTTCGCCGTTGACCATCCCGGCATTGCTTGGAAAACCACTTCGTCAGGGCAGGCGTGCGAGGCGTTCCGCCAGCAAGTCGAAGAACCCGCCGCTGTCGACGTGGCGCAGGTAGGTGCAATTGGCCGGCCGGTCGGTGACCCGCCACCAATCCGCGACCGTCATGCCGCGCGTCAGCGCGCTCTGGGTTTCGACGGAGACGTTGATGTGCCGGCCTTGGTAAAGATCCGGCCGCAGGAGGTAGGCGATGACCGCGGGGTCATGCAGCGGCGCACCGTCCCAGCCGTATTTCTGCAGGTCGAACTGCTCGGAGAAGGCGACCATCTCTGCGACGGCGCGACTGGTGCGGTTGCCCTGGCCCAGCAGCCTGGCCTTGCGCTCCGCCGTGATCAGCGCCTGATGGGTGACGTCGAGCGGCAGCAGCGTGACGGGGATGCCGCTCTTCAGCACGATGTCGGCCGCCTCGGGATCGACATAGATGTTGAACTCGGCGGCGGGCGTGATGTTGCCCACCTCGAAATAGGCCCCGCCCATGGCGACGACCTGGCCGATTCGGCGCGCGACGTCGGGCGCCTTCACGAGCGCCATCGCCACGTTGGTCATTGGGCCGAGAATGCAGACGGTGACGCTGCCCGCCTCCTCGCGCCGCAGGGTCTCGAGCAGGAAGTCGACGCCGTGGGCGTCGCGCAGACCCACGCTCGGCTCCGGCATCGAAGGGCCGTCGAGCCCGGTCGGTCCATGCACGTGCTCGGCGGTGACGAGGTCGCGAGACAGGGGCCGCGGGCAGCCCGCATGGACTCCGACGTCCTGGCGGCCGGCCAACTCCAGCACCTTGAGCGCGTTCTTCGAGGTGCGGTGCAGCGGGACGTTCCCGGCCGAGGTGACGATGCCCAGAACCTCGAGCTCCGGCGAGGCGAGTGCGAGCAGGATGGCGACCGCGTCGTCCTGCCCCGGGTCGGTGTCGATCACGATCTTTTGCGGCACGGCACGTCCTCCTGCGGCGAGGCTAGGGGTGACAACTGAAGTTGACAAGCGCGACACGTGTTGTGAAATGACGCATGGCCGGCTCACCCGACGATCTCGCCCCGCAGGAGCGGGCGGTGCTGAACGCCATCTCCGCCAATCCCTTCGTGGGCCAGCAGGAGGTGGCGGACGCGCTGGGCCTCGCGCGATCGACCGTCGCGGCGCACATCGTGTCGCTCGTGCAGAAGGGCCATATCCTCGGCCGGGGATACGTGCTGCCCAAGGCCCGCCACGTCGTCTGCATCGGCGGCGCGACGGTGGACCGGACCTACCACGCCCGCGCCGCCCTGGTGCCCGAGACCTCCAACCCCGTCGATGGCCGCCGCGGCTTTGGCGGGGTCGCCCGCAACGTGGCCGAGAACCTGGCCCGGCTGGGGCTCGAGGTCGCGCTGGTCACCGCGCTCGGCGAGGACGAGGCTGGCGAATCGGTTGCCCGCCATCTCGCGGCCCTGGGGGTCGACCTGTCGCGCAGCCTGCGCGCCCCCGACCGGCCCACCGCGGAGTACGTCGCCGTGCTCGAGCCCGGGGGAGACCTGGCGCTGGGCCTCGCCGACATGGGTATCCTCGACCTTCTCACGCCCGACGTGGTCGAGCGAGCCTGGCCGCACGTCGCCGCGGCTGAGTGGGTCTTTGCGGACTGCAACCTCTCTCCGCAGATTCTGGCCCTGCTGGCGTCCCGCCGGACCTCCGCCCGCTACCGCCTGGCCGTCGACGGCGTGTCGACGCCCAAGATCGTCCGGCTGCCCCCCGACCTGTCTGGGCTGGATGTCCTGTTCCTGAACCTCGACGAGGCTCGTGCGCTCGCCGCGCTTCCAGGGGCCGGGCCGCCCGCCGCCATCGAGGCGCTGCTCCGGCGCGGCGCCGGCGCCGTCGTGATGACGCAGGGCCGGGAAGGCGCGCTGGTCGCGACGGCCGCCGGCCTCACGCATGTTCCGGCCGCACCGGCGGCCACGATCGACGTCACCGGGGCGGGGGACGCGCTCGTCGCGGGCGCTCTGTCGCGCCTGCATGCCGGCGAGACGCTCGTTGAGGCGGTCCGCGCCGGCGTGGTCGCGGCCGCGCTTGCGACGGAAAGCCCCTTCAGCGTTCACCCGGACCTCTCGTCCACCCTGCTGGCCGCGCGCCTTGCGCGGCCGGAGCCTGCCGGAGCGCAGCCATGACCGAACGAACTATCAAGCCGGCCCTGGGCGAAGAGGTCGCCGACGCGCTCGCCGCAGGCCGCCCCGTCGTGGCGCTGGAAAGCACCATCATCACGCACGGCATGCCCTACCCCGACAACCTCGCGATGGCGCGCGGGGTCGAGGCCGTCATCCGGGAGGCCGGCGCCGTCCCCGCCACCATCGCCATCCTGGACGGCGAGCTGCGGGCCGGGCTCTCGGGCGCGGAGCTGGAACGTCTCGGGGGTACCGCCGACGCCGTGAAGGCCTCGTCTCGCGACCTCGCGACCTGCATGGTCCGCCGCCAGACGGCGGGCACCACCGTCTCGGCGACCATGCGCATGGCGGAACTTGCGGGCATCGCGATCTTCGCCACGGGCGGCGTCGGCGGGGTGCACAGGGGCGCGGAAAGCACCTTCGACGTTTCGGCCGACCTGATCGAGCTCGGCCGCACGCCAACGGCGGTGGTCTGCGCGGGCGTCAAGTCGATCCTCGACATTCCCAAGACGCTCGAGGTGCTGGAGACCCAGCGGGTGCCGGTGATCGGCTTCGGGACCGACGACTTCCCGGCCTTCTTCTCGCGGCGGAGCGGGGAGGCCGTCGACCAGAGGGTGGACACGCCCGCGGACCTTGCCCGCGTGATCCGGCTGCACCGGTCCCTGGGCTCTGGCACGGGACTGCTCGTCGCCAACCCCATCCCTGTCGCCGACGCCATCGACGGCGAGGCCATCGACGCGGCCATCGCAGAGGCTGTGTCGGAGGCGGCCCGCAAGGGCGTCGCCGGCAAGGCGGTGACGCCGTTCCTGCTGGCGCGGATCAACGAGATCACCAGGGGCCGCAGCCTGACGGCGAACATCGCCCTCGTCCGCAACAATGCCCGCGTCGCTGCGCAGACAGCCGTGGCCCATGCGGCGCTCGCGCGCGAAACCTGACGGCGAAGCAGCCTCAGCGGAACGACCTCGGGCCTGCGTGCCTAGGGAACGACCTCCCGGCGCAGGTCCCGCAGGTATGCCGCCGCCTCGTGCGGCTGGATGGTGGCCTGGCGGATGAAACCGTCGAACCGCTCCGCGAATCCGGCGATGTGGGCGGCGGCGTTGAAGACGAGATAGCTCGCGCCGAGGAAGATGGCGACGCGCTGCGCGCCGAACACCGTGAACGGCACGGAATAGGTGGCGTCCGCGTCGAAGAGGTAGAACCGCGCGGCGGGATAGAGGTCCTCGACGAGCGCAGCGGCGTGATCGAGCTGCGCGACCCGCTGCGCGGGCGACAAGCGGGCCCAGCGGCCCTCTCCCGCGGCGAAGCGGCGGAAGCTCTGCTCGGAGGTCGCGAGCTCGAGGCGGCGGTGGGGCTCACGCAACAGGTCGAGGCGGTATCGGACGGCCTCGAGCGGGCTCATGCGACCGCTTTCCGCGGCGGCGTAGTCCACCGCCAGCGCTTCCTCCGTCTTGAGCAGGTCGGGAATGCCGACGGGGACCGTGCAGATGCGGGTGTCCCGCGCCTCGCGCCACCAGGCGAGAAAGCTGTCGTCGGCCGGGGTCACGCCGCCCGGCTCGATCCGCATCACCGCCTCGATGATCTCCGCGCCGATCTCCTGGCGCTGGCTGAGCCCGAGCAGCCAGTCGGCCGAGACGTGCGCTGCGCGCGCGATCCCGGCGAGCGTGTCGGCGCGAGGCAGGCGTGGCTTGGGAGCGGTGAGGAGTTGGGAGAGCGTGGAACGGTCAAGGCCTGCCTTGCGCGCGAAATCCGAATAGGAGAGGCCGCTGCGCTCGATGACCTCGGCTACCCGGCGTCGGACGTCCTCGGCCCTCAGGGCGGGGCTCATGCCGGCTCCGGATAGCCGGCGGCGAGCGCGTCCACGTGCCAGGCCAGGGTCGGCGCGTAGGTCTCCCGGGCCACGGGCGCGAAGCCCGTCAGGCAGAGGGGTTCCGCAAGGGCCTGGAACCAGGGTCGCGACGACGCGGCGGCGAAGGCCTGCCTCAGACGGGTGCGTGACGCCTCGGGCAGGGCGGGGCTCGCCACGAAGGCGGGGATCGGCGCGAGCGCGGTGGAGGCCAGCACGCGGATCCCCGGGGTGAGGTCCTGGTTGTGGCGCGCAATGAGACGATGCCACCACGCGTCCAGCGGGCCGACGTCGATGCTGCCGTCCAGCACGCTGTCGAGGATCCTGCGGGCGGTGACCAGGTTGCTCTTCACCTCCCGGTAGAGCTTCGGCCTCTCGGGCGTGCGATAGGGCAGGAGGTGATGCCGGAAGGCGTTGAACCCGGAATGGGAATGCGCCACGGTCCAGCCCGCCACGCCGCCGAACGTGTCCTCCAGGGTGCGGAAGGGCGCGTCCTTCCGGACGATCAAGTCGCTGCGATAGACGGGGCGCCCGCCTGCCCAGGAGGCGTCGGGAATGGGTGCCGCAAGGGGCTCCACGTCGGCCAGTCGCAGCGCGATGGGATAGCCGCACATGAAGACGCAGCCGAGATCTGGACGCGCCCAGAGGTCCTCGAGCGGGCGAGGGGCGGGGTAGGGCACGTAGTCGAGCGGGACTTCCGCCTCGCGCGCGACATGGCCGAGCAAGGCCTGCCAGGCCGATTCGGCCTCCGGCGTCACCGCATACATGCGGGCGTTCATGATCACGCGTCGGCCTCCGCGATCTCCCGGCGGCGGCGGGCTGCATAGGCCTCGAGTTCCTCGCGGATGGCGGGGTCGAGCGGCGGCGGGGTCCAGGCGTCGCGAAGCCTTCGCCAGATCTCCGAGGCGCGGGTGGCGGCGTCCTTCGAGCCGTTCTCGATCCATCGCTCGTGGCTCGACCAATCGGACAGGAGCGGCTCGTGGAAGGCCGTCTCGAAGCGGGCGAGCGTGTGCGCCTCTCCGAAGAAGTGGCCGCCGGGCGGCACGGCCTTGACGGCGTCGACCGCCAGGGCGTCGTCGCTGACGTCTATGGGCCTCATCGCCGCCGCCCAGCCGCGCAGCATCTCGGCGTCGACAATGAGTTTCTCCATGGACGCGACGAGGCCGCCTTCCAGCCAGCCGCAGGCATGCATCGTGAGGTTGGAATGGCTCATCACGCAGGCCCAGAGCGAGGCCGCGGTCTCGTAGGCCGCCTGGGCGTCGACGCAGTTCGACGCGTTGGGCGCGGAGGAGCGCACCGGCAACTTCAGCCGCCGGGCCAACTGGGCGATCGCGAGGGTCGCCTGGACGTATTCGGGCGTCCCGAAGGTCGGGGCGCCGGTGCGCATGTCGACGTTGGAGGTGAAGCCCCCGAACACGCAGGGCGCGCCGGGCCTGATCATCTGGCAGAGCGTGACGATCGCCAGCGCTTCCGCCGTGCCCTGCGCGAGAGCGCCGGCCATGGTGACGGGGGCCATGGCTCCCATCAGCGTGAACGGCGTGATGACCACGCACTGGCCAGCCGCCGCCATGGTCATGATGTTGGCGAGGATCTCCTCGTCCACGCGGCGGGGCGAATTGACGTTGGTCACGGAAAGCAGCGTCGGCCGGGCGGCGAGCTCCTCCACGGAGCAGCCATGCTCGATGGCCGACATGGCGATGGCGTCTGCGGCCTGTACCCCGCCCACGCCGCGCGCCGCCCAGACGATGTCCGAGCACTCGATATGGGCGAGGTACATGTCGAGGTGCCGGGTGGGCACGGGTATGTCCACCGGCTCGACGACCACGCCGCCCTGCCAGTGCAGCACGCCCAGCTGGTGGGTGACCTTGAGAATGTCGCGGAAGGCGGCGATGTCCCCGTAGCGCCGTCCGTTTGCGAGGTCGCTGACGTTGGGCGCGCCGTTCACCGGCCCGAAATTGACCACGCGGCCGCCCACGTGGAGGTCCCGCGCCGGGTTGCGCGCGCGCAGCACGAAGCTTTCGGGCGCATGGGCGAGGTGGGCCTCGACGATGTCGCGGCCGATGCGGACCAGGCCCGTCTCGCGATCCACCAGCGCGCCATGGCGCCCGAACAGGGCTCGGGCCTCCGCGCCCCGGATCTCGAGTCCCGCCTCCTCCAGGATGCGGAAGGCTGCGTCGAGCACCCGCTCCACCTGGTCCGGCGAGAGCACCTCGACGGGATCCCACGGCACGTCCAGCCGGGTGAGGGGCCGGAGGATGGGGCCGCCGGCGGAGCGTACGCCACGGGGCGAGGCACGCCGGCGCGCGGGAGGGGCTTCGGGGGCCTCGGTCATGGCTGCGTGACCCGCGTCGTGACGGCAAGCGCTGCGACCACGCAAGCCAGGGGGAGGACGACGGGCCGGATCGCCTCGCTTCGCCCGCTGCGACGGCCCGGATGACCAATCTTCACGAGCGCAGCCTCTCGCCATGGGGGTCGTGAAGCGCGTGCGCCGTGACCACTGCGCGGCATTCCTCACCGAGGATGTCGATCGCCAGGACCTCGCCGTCGCCGGCGAGCTCGGGCGGCACATAGCCCACGGCGACGCTCCTGCCCACCCAGTGGCCAAAGCCGCCGGAGGTGACGTGTCCCACGGGCTCCCCGTTCTTCAGC
The DNA here is from genome assembly GCA_046349155.1 of Alsobacter sp. Lineage (GTDB taxonomy): Bacteria > Pseudomonadota > Alphaproteobacteria > Rhizobiales > Beijerinckiaceae > Alsobacter. Next base: position 1,358,105 of record JAXMCW010000001.1, read on the forward strand.
ACCACCTCATAGCCGATCACGTCGGCATGGGGAGCATCGACGACGAAGGTCACGAAGCGCTTCCGCGGGCCCGTCTCGCGCTCCGCGAGCACTGCGGCGCGGCCTGTGAAGTCGACGGTCTTGTCGAAGTCGATGAAGGCGTCGAGCCCCGTCTCGGCGGGCGTGTAGTCCGGCCGGAAGTCCTTGTTGAACGAGCCGTAGTTCTTCTCCAGCCGGAGCGATGAGATGGCGCGTCCGCCATAATGAGCGAGCCCGAGGTCCTCGCCGGCGGCAAGGATGTCCTCGTAGAGCTGCTCGTGGAAATCGGGCGTCACCCAGATCTCGTAACCGAGCTCCCCGGTGAAGCCGCAGCGCTGGATTATGGCAGGGGACGTGCCGACGGCGGCCTCGCGCACGGCGAAGAAGCGAAACGCCTGGTTCGAGGCGTCGAAGTCGACGAGGCGCTGAAGCAGGGTGCGGGCGTTCGGGCCGGACAGCGCAAACCCGGCCAGGGTGGAGCAGGCGCTGCGCACGAAAACGTCGTCCGGCGGCTCCTGCTGCCAGAACCAGCGCATATGGAAGGCCTCGGCGAAGCCGGAGCCGACGATGAGATAGCGGTCCTCGGCCAGGCAGGCGATGGACAGGTCGCCGATGATGCGTCCGCGGGCGTTGAGCATCGGGGCGAGCGCCATGCGGCCGGGCCTGGGAAGCCTGCAGGCGAAGACCCGGTCGAGCCAGGCGCGGGCGCCCCGGCCGCTTACCTCGTACTTGCCGTAGTTGGTCGTCTCGTAGATCCCCACGGCGGTGCGCACGGCGTGGCACTCGGCCCTCACGTGCTCGAAGGCGTTGGAGCGGCGATAGGTCGGCGTCTCCACGGGCTCCATGCCCTGCGGGGCAAACCAGAGGGGGCTCTCGAGGCCGAAATTGGCGCCGAAGACGGCGTTGCGTGCCTTCAGGCGATGGTAGATCGGCGAGCGGCGGAACGGGCGGGCGTCCGGCAGCTCCTCGTTGGGCAATGCGAAGCGGAAGCGACGCCTATAGTTCTCCTCCACCTTCACCAGCGTATAGCGAGGCGTGGCGAAGAGCCCGTAGCGGGCGGCATCCATGGCCAGCACGTCCTGGCCGGGATCGTTGTCGTTCATCCAGCGCGACAGGACGAGCCCAATGCCGCCTCCCTGGCTGAACCCCGCCATCACGCCGCAGGCGAGCCAGAAGTTGCGCAGCCCCTTGACCGGGCCGACCAGGGGATTGCCGTCCGGCGCGAAGGAGAAGGGGCCGTTGACGATCTTCTTGATGCCGATCCTTTCGAGCGCCGGAAAGTGGCGGAACCCCGCGGCCAGCTCGGGCGCGATGCGCTCCAGGTCTTCCGGCAGGAGCTGGCTGTGGAAGCCGTCCGGCGTGCCATCGACCGCCCAGGCCCGGCAGTTCTGCTCGTAGGTGCCGAGCAGCACGCCCGCACCTTCCTGGCGCAGGTAGATCTCGCCGGTGAAGTCCGAGGTGTTGATGATCTCGCGCTCCAGCCCCGCGAGCTCGGGCACGGCTTCGGTGACGACGTAGTGATGCTCCATTGCCATGATCGGCACGGAGAGGCCGACGAGACGGCCGACCTCGCGCGCCCAGAGCCCGCCGGCGTTCACGACGTGCTCGGCGTGGATGGAGCCCTTGTCCGTCACCACGTCCCACGTCCCGTCGCTGCGCTGGCTGAGCGCCGTGACCTTGGTGAAGCGGTGGACCTCGGCGCCCTTGGCGCGCGCGCCGGCGACATAGGCCTGCGTCACCATCCAGGGATCGACGTGGCCCCCGTCCTCGCGCCAGAGCGCGCCCTTGAAGGAGGCCTCGTCGATGAGGACGTTGCGCCTCTTGGCCTCGGCGACGGAGATCATCTGCGTGTCCATGCGCAGGTAGCGGGCGCGCGAGTGGATGAGCTTCAGGAAGTCCATCTGGCTGTCGCTGGCGGCGAGGTAGATGCCGCCATTGTGGTGCATGCCGCAGGACTGGCCCGTGACCTCCTCCAGCTCGCGGTAGAGATCGAACGTGTATTTCTGAAGGCGGGAGACGTTGGCGTCCGAGTTCAGCGTGGTGACGCCGCCCGCGGCATGCCACGTCGAGCCGGAGGTGAGCTCGTTCTTGTCGAGCAGGACGATGTCCTTCCAGCCGATCTTCGCGAGATGGTAGAGGACGGAGCAGCCGACCACGCCTCCCCCGATGATGACGGCACGGGCATGCTGCTTCATGAGCCGATTCTCCACGAGCGAGCGCAGGCGGGCGTGGTTCAGGGCGTGCGCGGCCCGGACTGGACCATGGGGGATTGGGCAAACACAACGATGATATCGTCACATCTGTTGAATTCTCCACCGGCCTACCGACCTGGGCCTCCATCTCGCGCCTCGCGCCGTGGCGGGGCGGGCGCTCGGGTCTCCGGATGCTCCGCGTCCGAGAGCGAACTTGCCAAGCGCCTGGTGCCGGCCTAACAATCAGAGCAATTAGAATAAGCTTGGGCAATTGCCCGAGCGGGAGCCCAGGATGGAGCAGCCGGTCGAGCCGGGGGTAAGGCCCTTTCCCTTCGGCCTTGTGATCTTCGATTGCGATGGCGTGCTGGTGGACAGCGAGATCATCGCTGCCGATGTCCTGTCCCGCATGCTGACGGCCCATGGCCAGCCCTCCGATCCCGGCGAGGTGCTGACGCGGTTCCTCGGGAAGTCCTTCAAGGCCGTGCAGGACGACTACCTCGCGCGAACGGGATCTCCCCTTCCCGCCGCCTTCGAAACCGCCGAGAAAAAGGCGCTGGCGGAGGCCTTCCGGGCCGAGCTCAAGCCGATCGCCGGCATCAGGGACGTGCTGGCGATGCTGCAGGAGAGGGGGCATCCCTTCGCCCTGGCGTCGTCGAGCTCCCTCCAGCGCATCGGGCATTCCCTCGAGATCACGGGCCTCGCGCCGTTCTTCGAGGGCCGGATCTTCTCCGCCTCCATGGTCCGGCGAGGGAAGCCGGCCCCGGACCTGTTCCTCCACGTGGCCGAGGCGATGGGCGTTTCCCCCGCGCAAGCCCTGGTCATCGAGGACAGCCCCGCAGGCGTGACGGCCGGGAAGGCCGCGGGCATGACGGTCTGGGGCTTCACCGGCGGCGGGCATCATGCCCAGTTCGACGGGGTCGTCGCGCTGCAGCGCGCCGGCGCCGACAGGATCCTTTCCAGCATGGGCGACTTCGCTGCGACGGGGTGGGGCTGACATGGCTTCCGACCAGGACGCCTCCCGCCTCGACGACGCCGCCCGTGCCGGCTGGCTCTACTTCATCGCGGGCAACACGCAGGATGAAATTGCCCGTAAACTGAACGTCTCGCGGCAGACCGCTCAGAGGTTGGTTTCGCTTGCCGTGACGGAAAAGCTCGTCACGTTTCGCCTGCAACACCCGATCGCGGCGTGCATGGAACTCGCGCAAAGGTTGGCTGAGCGCTTCGGCCTAACCCATTGCGAAGTCGCGCCCGCCGACGTCCAGGCGACGAGCTCGGTGCTGGGAATCGCCGAACTCGCGGCGGCCTTCCTCGAATCGCGCCTGCGCAACGGGCAGCACATGATCGTGGGTCTCGGCACGGGACGTGCGATGCGGGCGGCGGTTGACCAGATGCCGCGCATGTCCTGTCCCAACCACCAGTTGGTTTCGCTGGTCGGAAACATCGCGCCCGACGGTTCCGCGACCTTCTTCGACGTGTTGTCGAAGCTCGCCGACCTCACGCAAGCCCGGCACTATCCGATGCCGCTGCCTGTCTTCTGCGCCTCAGAGGCGGAGCGGGCGCAACTCCTCGCGCTCGAGCCGGTGCGCAAGGTGCATCACCTCGCCGAGCAGGCCGACCTGCTGATGGTCGGTCTCGGCCAGGTCAGCCGCAGCGCACCCTTGCACCAGGACGGGTTCATCTCCAGCGAGGAGCTGTTCCTTCTCATGCGCCACGGCGCGGTCGGCGAGATCGCGAGCTGGTGCTTCGACGCAGACGGGCAAGTGCTCGACATCGCCACGAACCGCCGGACGACGAGCGTTCCGCTGCGCCACAAGCCGCCGCGTCCGGTCGTCGCCGTCGCGATGGGCGAGGAGAAGGTGAAGGCCATCCGGGCGGCGCTGGCCGGCGAGCTCATCACCGGTCTGATCACGAACGAAACCACGGCGGCGGCGCTCCTGGCCTAGCTCCGTTGTGCGATGCAGCGACGAAAGGCCATTGACAGATTCCGTCATCGTCCGAGTATATGCCCTAACTGAGGGCATATGCTCTCAGATAGGGAGGATATGATGAAGCATGTGACAGCCGCTCTGCTGGGCGCGGTCTCGCTGGCGGTCGCCGGCCAGGCGATGGCCCAGACGAAACTCACCATCGCCACCGTGAACAACGGCGACATGATCCGCATGCAGGGTCTGACGTCGGACTTCACCGCCAAGAACCCCGGCATCACCGTGGAATGGGTGACGCTGGAGGAGAACGTGCTGCGCCAGCGCGTCACGACGGACATCGCCACCAAGGGCGGGCAGTTCGACGTGCTGACCATCGGCACCTACGAGGTTCCGATCTGGGCCAAGCAGAACTGGCTCGTTCCGCTCGATCTCGGCGCCGGCTACGACGTCGACGACCTGCTCCCCGCCATCCGGGCCGGCCTGTCCTATGACGGCAAGCTCTACGCCGCGCCGTTCTACGGCGAGAGCTCGATGGTCATGTACCGCAAGGACCTGTTCGAAAAGGCCGGGCTCAAGATGCCCGACGCCCCGACCTGGGATTTCATCGCCGAGGCCGCCCGCAAGATCGCGGACAAGAACACCGAGACCTACGGCATCTGCCTGCGCGGCAAGGCCGGCTGGGGCGAGAACATGGCCTTCCTGACGGCCACCGCCAATTCGTTCGGCGCGCGCTGGTTCGATGAGAAGTGGCAGCCCCAGTTCGACCAGCCCGAGTGGAAGAAGACGCTCGACTTCTACGTCAAGCTGATGAAGGACGCGGGTCCTCCCGGCGCCTCCTCCAACGGCTTCAACGAGAACCTCGCTCTCTTCAACGCCGGCAAGTGCGGCATGTGGATCGACGCCACGGTCGCTGCCTCCTTCGTGACCAACCCGAAGGACTCGAAGGTCGCCGACAAGGTCGGCTTCGCGCTGGCCCCCGACAACGGCCTCGGCAAGCGCGGCAACTGGCTCTGGGCGTGGTCGCTGGCCGTCCCCGCCGGCTCCAAGAAGGTCGATGCGGCGCAGAAGTTCATCGCCTGGGCAACCGGCAAGGACTACGCCAACCTCGTCGCCTCCAAGGAGGGCTGGGCCAACGTGCCTCCGGGCACCCGCAAGTCGCTCTACGCCAACCCTGACTACCAGAAGGCGGCGCCCTTCGCGCAGATGACGCTGGACTCCATCAACTCGGCCGACCCGACGAAGCCCACCGTGAAGCCGGTGCCCTATACCGGCGTCCAGTTCGTCGCGATCCCCGAGTTCCAGGGCCTGGGAACCGTCGTCGGTCAGCAGTTCTCGGCCGCGCTCGCCGGCCAGATGACGGTCGACGCCGCGCTGGCAGCCGCCCAGCAGGCGGCCACCCGCGAGATGACCAAGGCCGGCTACATCAAGTGACGGAACCGGGGCGGGGGTGTCGCAGGGTAGCGGCGACCCCCGCCCCATACCCCTCCCCACAGGGGGGAGGGGGCGGCGAGAGCCGCGCCTGTTTCAAGTCGCGCCCTGCTTTATTGATCCTTGCTCACCGCGCTCGACGTGAGCCCCGATGGTCCCGCCCCCTTCCTCCCGTGGAGAGGGTAGGGAGTGGGCCGGACCGCCACTGTCCGTCTGCGTCGACCACCACCGCTACCGAAGCCATCGCCGGGGTCATCCAATGTCCACCATGGAAACGCGCGGAGTCGGACGGGTGCTGGTGGCTCCCTCCGTCGTGCTGCTCTTCCTGTGGATGATCGTCCCGCTCGCGATGACGATCTATTTCTCGCTGCTCCGCTACAACCTGCTGAATCCCGGCACGGAGAGATTCGCGGGGCTGGAGAATTACTACTACTTCCTCACCGATCCCGCCTTCTTCACCGCCCTGCGCAACACGCTGGTGCTGATCGGCTCGGTGCTGCTGATCACCGTGGTGGGCGGGACGCTGCTCGCGCTGCTGATGGACCAGCCGATGTTCGGCCGGCCGGTGGTGCGGCTCATGATCATCGCGCCCTTCTTCGTCATGCCGACGGTCAGCGCGCTGATCTGGAAGAACCTCCTGATGCACCCCGTCACCGGCCTCTTCGCGTGGCTCGCGCAGCTGATCGGCGTGACGCCCGTGGACTGGTTCGCGCAGGTTCCGCTCTTCTCGATCATCCTGATCGTGGCCTGGCAATGGCTGCCCTTCGCCACCCTCATTCTGCTGACCGCCCTGCAATCGCTCGACGAGGAGCAGAAGGAAGCCGCGGAGATGGACGGGGCGGGGCCGTTCTCCTTCTTCTTCTTCATCGTCCTGCCGCATCTCGCGCGGCCCATCACGGTCGTCATCCTCATGGAGACGATCTTCCTGCTCACGGTCTTCGCCGAGATCTTCGTGACGACGGGAGGCGGCCCGGGCCTGCAGACCACGAACATCGCTTTTCTCGTCTACGCCCAGGCGCTGCTGCAGTACGACGTGGGCGGCGCCTCGGCCGGCGGCATCGTGGCCGTCGTCCTCGCCAACATCGTCGCGGCCTTCCTGGTGCGGATCATCGGCCGCACGCTGGAGATCTGAGCCATGGCGCGCCGCATCACCGCCACCCGCTACGCCGTCGGAACCATCGTAGGGTGGGGCTTCGGATTCCTCGTGTTCTTCCCCATCCTGTGGATGGTGATCACCAGCTTCAAGACGGAGCTTGAGGCCTTCTCGCTGCCGCCGAAGTTCATCAATTTCCACTGGACGCTCGAGAACTACGGCATCGTGCAGGAGCGCTCGGACTACCTGCGCCACGCCACGAACTCGGTGATCATCTCCTTCGGCTCGACGCTGTTCGCGCTGCTGCTCGCCATCCCCGCGGCCTGGGCCATGGCCTTCGCGCCGACCAAGCGCACGCGCTCGACGCTGCTGTGGATGCTCTCGACGAAGATGATGCCGCCGGTCGGCGTGCTCGTGCCGATCTACCTGCTCTACAAGAACTTCGGCCTGCTCGACAGCCATTTCGGGCTGGTCTTCCTGCTGGCGATGGCGAACCTGCCCATCGTCGTGTGGATGCTCTTCACCTACTTCAAGGAGATCCCGAAGGACATCCTCGAGGCCGCCCGCATGGACGGGGCGACCACCGGCAAGGAAATCGTCTTCGTGCTGCTGCCGATGGCGGTGCCCGGCATCGCCTCCACGCTGCTCCTGAACGTGATCCTCGCCTGGAACGAGGCCTTCTGGACGCTGAACCTGACGACCACGCAGGCCGCGCCGCTCACCGCCTTCATCGCGTCCTATTCGAGCCCGGAGGGTCTGTTCTGGGCCAAGCTCTCGGCCGCCTCGACGATGGCCATCATGCCGATCCTCATCCTCGGCTGGCTCAGCCAGCGCCAGCTCGTCCGCGGCCTCACCTTCGGCGCGGTCAAGTGAACTCGTAAGCGGGACACCTTCCATGGGCAGCATCACACTCGAAGGCGTCAACAAGACCTTCGGTCCCGTGTCGGTCATCCCGCACGTCGACCTGCAGGTGAAGGACGGCAGCTTCGTGGTCTTTGTCGGGCCCTCGGGCTGCGGCAAGTCCACGTTGCTGCGGCTCATCGCCGGCCTGGAGGACGTGACGGGCGGGCGAATCCTCATCGACGGCGCGGACATGACCACGGTGCCGGCCTCAAAGCGCGGGCTCTCCATGGTGTTCCAGAGCTATGCGCTCTATCCGCACATGAGCGTGCGCAACAACATCGGCTTCGGCCTGCGCATGGCGGGCTTACCGAAGGACGAGATCGTACGGCGCGTGAAGGGCGCCGCGGAGAAGCTGAACCTCACGCCCTATCTCGACCGGCGGCCGGGACAGCTTTCCGGCGGCCAGCGACAGCGCGTCGCCATTGGCCGCGCCATCGTGCGCGAGCCCAAGGCCTTCCTGTTCGACGAGCCTCTGTCCAACCTCGACGCCTCGCTCCGCGTGCAGATGCGGCTCGAGATCGCGCGCCTGCAGAAGGGGCTGGGCACGACCACCATCTACGTCACCCACGATCAGGTCGAGGCCATGACGATGGCCGACATGATCGTGGTGCTGAACGCCGGCAGGGTGGAGCAGACGGGTTCGCCGCTGGAACTCTATGACAGGCCGGAAAACCTCTTCGTCGCGGGGTTCATCGGCTCGCCGCGGATGAACCTCATCAGCGGCCCGGCGGCGGCGCCCTACAACGCCGCTACGATGGGCATTCGCCCGGAGCACATCCGCGTCGGCGCGGCCGAGGGCGCGACCTGGAACGGCACCGTCAACGCCGCCGAGCACCTCGGCAGCGACACGCTGCTCTATGTCGACGTGCCCGGCGCAGGGTCGATCACCGCGCGTGCCGTCGGCGAGGTGCGCGGCAAGATGGGCGACACGGTCGGCCTGACGCCGGACCCCGCCCGCATCCATCGCTTCGACGAGAACGGGAAGGCTATTCGATGAAGCTGCAGGGCAAGGTCGCCATCGTCACCGGAGGAGCGCGGGGCATCGGCCGCGCCATCGCCGAGCGCTATGCCGTGGAAGGCGCCACGGTCGTCGTCGCGGACATCCTGGGCGACGAGGCCGAGGCCGTGGCCGCGGGCATCGGGGGCCAGAGCTTCGGGATCGCGCTCGACGTCACCCGGCGCGCCAGCATCGATGCGCTCGTGAAGGCGGCGGTGCAGAAGGCGGGGGGCGTCGACATTCTCGTGAACAACGCCGCGATCTTCGACATGGCGCCCGTCATGGACGTGACCGAGGAGAGCTGGGACAAGCAGTTCGCCATCAACACCAAGGGCCTGTTCTTCACGCTCCAGGCCGTGGCGAAGCAGATGGTCGCGCAGGGCCGCGGCGGCAAAATCATCAACATGGCGAGCCAGGCCGGGCGGCGGGGCGAGGCGCTGGTCTCCGTCTACTGCGCGAGCAAGGCGGCGGTGATCTCGATCACCCAGTCCGCGGGGCTCGACCTCATCAAGCATCGCATCAACGTCAACGGGATCGCGCCGGGCGTGGTCGACACCCCGATGTGGGACCACGTGGATGCGCTTTTCGCCCGGTACGAGAACCGCCCGCTCGGCGAGAAAAAGCGCCTGGTCGGCGAGGCCGTTCCCTTCGGCCGCATGGGCCTGCCGGAGGACCACACGGGAGCGGCCGTGTTCCTCGCCTCCGCGGACGCCGACTATGTGGTGGCGCAGACGCTCAACGTCGACGGCGGCAACTGGATGAGCTGAACCGGGTTCCGGCGCCGGCCCTGCGACGGTGGCCGACGGGCTGCTGTGGAAGGGCGCGGCAACCTCATGCTATGCCTGATGACAAGGGGCTCGACGCCCCGTGACCTACCCGCGCCAGGCGAAGGGCGGCGGGAAGGTCGGGAGGATGGCATGGGCGGTCTGTTCGTCGGCGTCGACGTGGGGACGGGGAGCGCACGCGCGGGCGTCTTCGACGCGCGCGGCGGCCTCAAGGGCGTCGCCCGCCACCCGCTCCGCCTCTGGCACGGGGGCGGAGGCATCGTCGAGCAGTCGACCGAGGACATCTGGCACGCCTGCTGCGAGGCCGTCAGAGGAGCTCTGGCCCGGGCGGAAGCCGGGGCCGGCGACGTGGCGGGCATCGCCTTCGATGCGACCTGCTCCATGGCCGTCATCGACCCGGCGGGACGACCCCTGCCGGTGGGACCGAGCGGCGATCCGGCCCGCAACGTAATCGTCTGGATGGACCACCGCGCCGTGCAGCAGACGCACGCCATCAACGCGGGCGGCCATGACGTCCTGCGCTATGTGGGCGGCGGCCTCTCGCCCGAGATGCAGCCGCCCAAGCTGCTCTGGCTGAAGACGCATCAGCCCGCCACCTTCAGGGCCGCGGGCCATTTCTTCGACCTCTCGGACTATCTCACCTTCCGCGCTACCGGCAGCACGGCGCGCTCCGTCTGCACTGTCGTCTGCAAGTGGACCTACCTGGCCCACGAGCAGCGGTGGGACACCTCGTTCTTCCGCGCCATCGGGCTCGGCGAGATCGTCGACGAAGGCTTCGCGCGCCTGGGGACGGAGATCGTCGCGCCGGGCACGCCGGTGGCGTCCGGTCTGACGGCGGAGGCCGCCGCCCAGCTTGGCCTGCGCCCTGGCGCCGCGGTCGGCGCTTCGCTCATCGACGCCCATGCCGGTGCGCTCGGCACGATGGGCTCGCTCGACCCTGACGGCACGCCACGCGACCCCGCGACGCGGCTCGCCAACATCATGGGCACCTCGGCCTGCCTGATGGCGATGAGCGCCTCCGCGCACTTCGTGCCGGGCATCTGGGGCCCCTACCATGCGGCGCTGCTGCCGGGTCAATGGCTCAACGAGGGTGGCCAGTCGGCCGCCGGGGCCGCCATCGATCATCTCGTGCGCAGTCATCAGGCCTTTGCGGAAGCCTCGTCCGAGGCCAACGAGGCCGGCAAATCGCTCCTCGAGTTCCTCGAGGCGCGCGTGGCGGCGCGCGCCCCGGCGCTCGGCGAGACGGCGTTCGCGGCACGCGGGCTGCACGTCCTGCCGGACTTCCTGGGCAACCGCTCTCCCTTCGCCGATCCCGACACGCGCGGTGCGGTGCTGGGGCTCGACCTCGACGGAAGCGTCGAGAGCCTGGAGAGGCTTTACGTCGCGGCCCTGTGCGGCCTCGGCTACGCCACGGCGGAAGTGGTGGAGGCCCTGTCCGCCCACGGGATGCCGACCCAGACGATGGTGGCGAGCGGCGGCGCGGCCCGCTCGCCCCTCGTCCGGCAGATCATGGCGGACTGCACGGGGCTGACGGTCGCCGTGCCGGAGACGCCGGAACCGGTGCTGCTCGGCTCGGCCATGCTGGCCGCCGTCGCCGCGGGCCGGCATGCCAGCCTCGCGGAGGCGATGCCGGCCATGTCCCGGCTGGCGGGCTCCGTCACGCCCACGGGCGACCGGCGCCTGCAGGCCTTCCACCGCGCCAAGCGGCGCGTCTTCGACGGCCTGCGCGGCATCGACCGCATGGCGCGCGAGGAAATGCGCGGGATCGCGTGAGCCCGCCGGCCGCGTCACGCCGTCCAGGTGACGCGCCCCTCTACCGGATGCGCGGGATCGTTGAAGCCGGGCGTGGAAGCGTGTCCGGGCGGAACGAGCGTGGCGGCGAAGGCCTCGTCCTCGGCGGTGAAGGGCACGTCGAGCGCGGCGCAATAGGTCTCCCATTGCTCCATGGTCCGCGGACCGGCGATGGCGGCTGAGACCGTGCGGTTGTTGAGCACCCATCCCATGGCGAAGGCGACGGGCGAGATGCCGCGGCGCCCGCAATGGAGGGCGACCTGGCGGGCGATGGCGAGGCTCTCCGGCCGCCACTCCGTCTCGTGGATGCGCTTGTCGTTGCGTCCGGCGCGGGTATCGGGCGGGGGCGGCGCGCCGGGATCGTATTTGGCGGTCAGCACGCCACGGGCGAGGGGGCTGTAGGACACCACGCCGAGGCCGCAATGGGCCGCCGCCGGCAGTTGCTCGCTCTCTGCGGTGCGATTGACGAGGTTGTAGAGCGGCTGGCTCGCGACCGGACGGTCGATGCCGGCCTGGTCCGCGAGATGGCAGATCTCGGCGATGCGCCAGCCGCGGAAGTTCGACACGCCGAAATAGCGCAGCTTGCCCTGCCGGATCAGGTCGGCGAGGGCGCGCACGGTCTCGCCGAGCGGGGCGTCGAAAACGGCGCGGTGCAGGTAGACGAGGTCGACGTAGTCGGTGCCGAGCCGCCTGAGGCTGGCTTCGACCGCCTGGATCACCCACTTGCGGGAGGCGCCTCCCTCGTTGGGGCCGTCGCCCATGGGGTTCGTGAACTTGGTCGCGAGCACCCAGCGGTCGCGGTCGGCTGCGATGGCGCGCCCGACGATCTCCTCCGAGACGCCCTTGTTGTAGACGTCGGCCGTGTCGATGAAGGTGAGCCCGCGCTCGCGCGCGCTGTCGATGATGCGCCGCGACGCCGCCTCATCGGTCGGTCCGCCGAACATCATCGCGCCCAGGCACAAGCGTGGAACCTTGAGGCCGCTGCGGCCGAGATAGCGGTAAGGGGTCATCGAGGTCTCCACGGGTCGGGTCGGGCAATCGAGGGGTGCGGCCGAGCAGTCGCGGGGCCAGCTTGATCAACAGCCGCCGCGGGAGCAATCTGCGCCCACCGGGGGACAGGAATGCGACTGCGGCGGCCCGACGGGTTCGCCAGCGCAGAATGGGGTCGCACGTCCCCCGCGGGGGCACGCGCATGATCTTCCGCCAGATGTTCGACCAGGCGTCCGGGACCTACAGCTATCTCATCGCCAGCCGGCGGGGAGCGGAGGCACTCATCATCGACCCCGTGCTCGAGAAGGTCGACCGCTACGTCAAGCTGCTGCAGGAGCTGGACCTGCGCCTCGTCAAGGCGGTCGACACGCATCTGCATGCCGACCACATCACCGGCCTCGGAGAACTGCGCGACCGGACGCGCTGCATCACCGTGATGGGCGAGCAGAGCAAGGCCGACGTGGTGTCCATGCGGCTGTCCGACGGCGAGCGCCTGGAGATCGAGGGCATCGGGCTCGACGTGATCTACACGCCCGGCCACACCGATGACAGCTACTCCTTCGCTATGGAGGACCGCGTCTTCACCGGCGACACGCTGCTCATCCGCGGCACGGGCCGGACCGACTTCCAGAACGGCGATCCCCGCATGCAATACGAGAGCATCTTCGGCCGGTTGATGAAGCTGCCGGACGAGATGCTCGTCTTCCCCGCCCATGACTACAAGGGCGATACGGTGAGCACGATCGGCGAGGAAAGGCGAAGCAACCCACGCCTGCAGGTGAGGAGCATGGACGAGTATGTCCAGCTCATGAACAGCCTCAACCTGCCGAACCCGAAGATGATGGACGTGGCGGTGCCCGCCAACATGCATATTGGCCTGCACCAGGAGGAGGTCGCGTCGAGGGGCTGGGCACTCTCGCCGGAGGAGGCGATGGCCGCGCTGCACGATCCCGACGTCACCCTCGTCGACCTGCGCGAGAAGCGCGAGCGCGAACGCCATGGCCGCATTCCCGGCGCGATCCACTCTCCCTATCCGGCGCTTGCGGGAGAGCTCGCGTCCGACGGCTTGCTGCACGCGCTTGGCCGGGGACGCAGGATCGTGTTCTTTTGCGCCTATGGCGAGCGCTCCGCGATGGCGGTGATGGCCGCGCGCGACGCCGGACTGTCATCCGCCGTGCATATCCATGGCGGCATCGCCGCCTGGAAGAACGCCGGCGGCCCCGTCGAGGCCTGACACGCCCCCGCGAACACCGGAGATCACACCATGCTTCAGATCAACTCCGTGGCCCCGGACTTCGAGGCCGAGACCACCGAAGGCAAGCTGCGATTCCACGAGTGGCTGGGCGACGGCTGGGGCGTGCTGTTCTCGCATCCCAAGAACTTCACTCCTGTCTGCACCACGGAACTCGGCCGCGTTGCCCATCTGAAGCCCGAGTTCGACAAGCGGGGCGTCAAGGTGATCGGCCTGAGCGTCGATCCCGTCGAGAAGCACGCGACGTGGTCGCAGGACATTGCGGAGACGCAGGGCGCCGCGCCGAACTTCCCGATGATCGGCGATACCGACCTCGCCGTGTCCAAGCTCTACGGCATGCTGCCGGCCGATGCGGGCGCCACGGCGGAAGGCCGCACCGCCGCCGACAACGCGACCGTGCGTACCGTGTTCATCATCGGCCCGGACAAGCGTGTGAAGCTGGCGCTCGCCTATCCGATGAGCACGGGTCGCAACTTCGACGAGATCCTGCGCGTCATCGACTCCATGCAGCTCACCGCGCGCCACAAGGTGGCGACGCCGGTCGACTGGCAGCAGGGCGACGACGTCATCATCCTCGCCTCCGTCCCGGACGAGGAGGCGAGGCAGAAATACCCTCAGGGCTGGCAGTCCCCGCGGCCCTATATCCGCATCGTGCCGCAGCCGGAGTGACGCGCGCGGGCTTCGCAAGCCGAAGCCCGCACGCCGCTCGCTCCCGCTCCCTCGCCGCCGTCAGGCGCGGGCGAAGCGAAGCAATCCGGCCTTCGCGGCCTGGATTGCCTCGCGGCTGCGCCTGTCGCCCGCCCGGGGGAGCCCCCGGCGGGCCGGTCTCATCCCTTGTGGTGGCTCGGCGCCAGCCCGTAGACCGGAGTCGGAATGCCTTCCTTGCGGGCCTTGAGCTGCAGGGAGAGGAACTGGGAATAGTGGCGCGACTGGTGCAGGTTGCCGCCGTGGAACCACAGGGCCTCCTGCTGGGTCGGCTTCCACATGTTGCGCAACTCCCCTTCCCAGGGGCCGGGATCCTTGGTCGTGCCCGACCCGAGGCCCCAGCACTTGCCGACCTTGTCCGCGACCTCCTGGCTGATCAGCTTCGCCGCCCAGCCGTTCATCGAGCTGTAGCCGGTGGCGTAGACGATGAGGTCCGCCGGCAACTCGCTGCCATCGGAGAAGAGCACGGAGTGCTCCTTGATCTCCTTCACGGTCACGCCCGACTTCAGCTTGATCTTGCCGTCGGCGATCAGGTCCGACGCGCCGACGTCGATGTAGTATCCCGAGCCGCGGCGCAGGTACTTCATGAACAGACCCGATCCGTCGTCGCCCCAGTCCAGCATGAAGCCGGCCTTTTTCAGGCGGTCGTAGAGGTCGTGGTCGATCTCCTCGATCTTCTTGTAAACGGGGATCTGGAACTCGTGCATGATCTTGTAGGGCACCGAGGCGAAGATCAGGTCCGCCTTGTGGTGGTCGATCCCGTTGGCGACCGCTTCCTCCGAATAGAGCCCGCCAAGCGCTTCCTTCATCAGCGTGTCCGAACGCACGATGTGCGTTGACGTTCGCTGGATCATGGTGACGTCGGCGCCGTGCTCGTAGAGGTCGGCGCAGATGTCATGGGCCGAGTTGTTCGAGCCGATCACGACGACCTTCTTGCCGGTCCAGCCGTCGCTTCCCTTGTGCTGGCTGGAATGCACCTGCACGCCCTTGAAGCTCTCCATGCCCGGATAGCTCGGCATGTTGGGGACGGCGGACATCCCCATCGCGATGACGAACTGCTTCGGCCGCAGGGTCATGGGCTTGCCGTTGCGCACGATCTCGACGACCCATTCCTTCTTCGCCTCGTCGTAGCGGGCGCTCTTGCACTCGGTCGAGGCCCAGTAATTGAGCTCCATGACCTTCGTGTACATTTCGAGCCAGTCGCCGATCTTGTCCTTGGGCGAGAAGATCGGCCAGTGATCGGGGAAGGGCAGGTAGGGCAGGTGGTCGTACCAGACGGGGTCGTGCAGGCAGAGCGACTTGTAGCGCTTGCGCCAGCTGTCGCCGGGGCGCTCGTTCTTCTCGAGAATCACGAAGGGCACGCCGAGCCGCTTTAGGCGCGCGCCGAGCGCGATCCCGCCCTGGCCGCCGCCGCAGATCACCACATAGGGCTGCGTCGTGACGCCGAGCTCGGCATCCTCCTTGGCCCGCTTCTCCGCCCAGTTGAGCCGGTCCTTGTGGACGCCGTGCTCGACCCCCTTCGGCCGGTTGGCGCCCTTGGGCTCCTCGTGGCCCTTGAGCTCGACCATGGTGGTGAGCAGCGTCCAGCATTTCTCGCCCTTGAGGCGGATGTGGCCGCGCCCGCGCGCGACGGCGGTTTCGAAGGTGATCCACGCCTCGGTGAGGCCGTCCGACGCCGTGGCGTCGCCCTCGATCGCCCAGGTGGTGGGCTTCACGGTGGGGAGGGTGGCGCGCAGCATGTCCCGGATCGCGTCCTTGCCCTCCATAGTCTTGATGTTCCAAGTGAAACTGACGAGATCGCGCCAGTAGCAATCGTCCTGGAAAAGGTCGGCGGCCGCCTCGATGTTCTGCGCTTCGAGGGCGTCGCCAAACCGCGACAGCCACGTGGAGACGCGCCCGGTGGGCGATGCAATGTCCATGTCGTTTCCTCCGTTGCTCACGCCGGGTGGGCCCGGTCGTCGTTGCCGCGAAGTTTCCGTCACCGGACCTGCGTCGTCCAGCGCGCAAATGCGCACGGGGACCTGCGCGTGATGCAGGCGTGAGCGTGGCCATGGGATGGGGATGACCCGTCAAGCCGTTCTCGACCTGTCTGACCATCCTTGCGAGGAGCCCAGCGGCGAAGCAATCCATCCTTCGCCCGGCACAGGACTGGCTTGCTTCGCTTCGCCTGCAATGACGGCGAGGGAGCGGTTCGGCCGGGGCGAACAAGGCACGAGCCAAAAACCCCTTGTCCTTCGAGACGCAGGCCCAAGCGGGCGCCAGCTCACACGGATGGGGCCTGTCGGTGCGTCGATGGCGAGACGCCAGGCGGACCGTCAGGCGGCCAGGCCGTCCTGCCGTTCGCCGCGGGCGACGACCGCGAGGCTGCCGTCCGGCAGCGGCTTCTGCAGCGCCGCAACCTCCTGCGCAGGGGCCGCGAGCCAGGCCTCCATCTCCTCCGGCGTGCGCAGGATGACAGGCATGGCCTTGGGGTGGATGGCGCCGACCTCCGCGTTGGCGTCCGTGGTCAGGAAGGAGAACAGCAGGTGCTCCTGCGGCTCCTCAGCCTTGCGACGCTGGCCGTACCAGCGCCGCCACAGGCCCGCGAAAGCGAAAAGCGGCCGGTCTTGCCCCGTCGCGAACCAGACGGGCGTCTTGCGCGGCTGGGTGTCCTCGTATTCGCAGAAGCTTGTCGCCGGCACGAGGCAGCGATGGTCGGGCTTCAGCCAGGCCCGCCAGTGCGGCGAGGCGACGTTGCGGATGTTCGTGCAGGGTTTCTCGCCGAAGGCCTTGGGACCGGGCATGCCCCAGCGCATCATCAGGAGCTCGCGGCCCTCCGGCGTCTCTCGCACGACAGGTGCGGCGTCGTCGGGGAAGATGCCAGGCAGCGGCGGAAGGTTGCCGGTACGGTCGATGAGCGCCCGCGTGAGCTGCAGGATGGCCTGCTGCCCCTTGGTGACTGAATAGAGATTGCACATGCGCCGGCTCCGCTGGAGGGCGGAGCATAGCAGAGCCTCCCCGTGCGGCGACCCGCACCTGGGCCGGGGAGAGAGACGAGCGGGGCCCGACGTGAGGTCTTGGCATCGGGCCCCGGCCCTGGGCCAGCACCCTCGGGAGGGGATGCAGGCTCGGCGGGCGGGACATCAACCCCGAGCCGGGGCTTAGCGTTCCGGATTCTATGCGGCCGCCACCGTACTGTAGTGCCCGCGCGCGGCCGCCGCGGCGCCGCGGATGGCTCCGATCCGCTCGGCATAGGCGGCCGGTCCGCCGCCGAACACGGCCGAGCCGGCCACGAGCACGTTTGCGCCGGCCTCCGCCACGGCCACGGCGGTCTCCGGCGTGACGCCGCCATCCACCTCGATGTCGATCGGCCGGTCGCCGACCAGCGCGCGGACGCGGCGGATTTTGTCGACCACGGCGGGGATGAAGGCCTGCCCGCCAAAGCCGGGGTTCACCGTCATCAGCAGCACGAGGTCCACGCGATCCAGCACGTAGCGGATCGTGTCCGGCGGCGTGGAGGGATTGAGCGCCACGCCTGCCTTGCGGCCCAGCCCCCGGATCGCCTGCAGAGAACGGTCGAGATGGGGACCGGCCTCGGCATGGACCGTGATGACGTCCGCGCCCGCTTCCGCGAAGGCCTGGAGATAGGGGTCGGCCGGCGCGATCATCAGGTGAACGTCGAAAATCCGCGCGCTGTGCGGACGCATGGCCTTCACGACCGGCGGGCCGAAGGTGAGGTTGGGGACGAAGTGCCCGTCCATCACGTCGAGATGGATCCAGTCCGCGCCGGCCGCCTCGATGGCCTGGAGCTCGTCGGCGAGCCGCGCGAAGTCGCTGGACAGCATGGACGGCGCGATCAGCAGGGGCCTTTCGCCGGGGCGGTGCGGGGTGGTCATCAGCGGGTCTCCCGGGTGTCGGGTTCGGGCATGGCGAAGACGCGGCTCGCCATGATGTCTTCCGCCTCGATCAGCGACAGCTGTTCGGCCGTGAGGGGCCCCGAGGCCGTCTCGAACAGGCGATTGGCCTGGCGCAGCCGCGCCCGGTCGAGCGCGTTGCGGATCGAGCGGGCATTGGCGAAATGGGGCTGTGTCTTGCGCCGCGCGATATAGGCGGTGAGCGCCTCGCGGGCGGAGGGGGAGAGGGCGTAGTTCTGCCTGGCGAGCAGCAGCTCGGCGATGGAGAGCAGCTCCGTGTCCCCGTAGTCGATGAAGTCGATGTGGTGCGCGACGCGCGAGCGGAAGCCTGGATTGCTCTGGAAGAAGCGGTCCATGCGGTCGGCATAGCCGGCGAGGATGACGACGAGGTCGTCGCGCTGGTTCTCCATGACCTGCAGCAGGATCTCGATCGCCTCCTGGCCGTAGTCCCGCTCGTTCTCGGGTCGGTAGAGGTAATAGGCTTCGTCGATGAACAGCACTCCGCCCATGGCCTTCTTGAGGATCTCCTTGGTCTTGGGCGCGGTGTGGCCGATGTACTGGCCCACGAGATCGTCGCGGGTGACGCTCACGAGGTTGTTGCGGCGCGTATAGCCGAGACGGTGCAGCAGGCCCGCCATGCGCAGGGCGACCGTCGTCTTGCCCGTCCCGGGATTGCCGGTGAAGCACATGTGCAGGCTCGGCGCCTCGTGGGCGAGGCCCAGCCGACGCCGAGCGCGCTCGACGAGCAAGAGGGCGGCGATCTCGCGGATGCGCTGCTTGACGGGCCTGAGGCCGACGAAGTCGCGGTCGAGCTCCTCGAGCACCTCGCGGACGCCCGCCTCCTCGAATTCGCGGTGCAGGTCGACGCTTTGGGGGGGCGTCTCGACGGCGGCGAGCGCGGTCATGCCTCAGCTCCTGTGCGGGGACGTGGGGATCATGCTGCTCGCGATACCCTCGCCCTGGAGGGCCGCGAGCCAGTGGAACGCTCTGCGCAACGCGCGGCTGCGGGCCTGCGAGGGGCCGAGCCGGCGATGCGGCCCAGGGACGGAGGGTCCCGGGCCGGAGCCCGGCCCGAGGCTACGCGGGTCAATCGCCTCGGGCCGGCAGAGGTCACGCATAGCGCGATCCGGCGGGCTTGTCGGAGGCGTATGCGCGCGTCGTGTAGCGGATGTTGCGGCCGCCCAGTTCCTGGCGCTCCAGGCGGAAGCCGGGCTCGTCGGCCGGCCGATCCGTGATGAAGGACAGCCGGATCGACTCCCAGCCGTGGCTGGCATCGAAGGCGGACATGCGGATGTAGTTCGTGCCCTTGTGCACCTTCCGGCAGGCCGCAAGCTCGGCCATCACCCCGGCCGCATCGGGGATGTCGAACATGGGCAGGCCCCACATCTCCCAATAGGTGTTGCGGGGATGCGGGTCGTCGGTGAACTCGATGTTCACGGACCAGCCCTTGTCGAGGCAATACTGCACCTGCTTGGTGATCTGCTCGTCGGTGAGTTCGGGGAGGAAGGAGAAGGTTCCCTGGGTAATGCGCATGGTGGTGGGTCCTTGGCGTTCGAGAGGGTGGCGTGGTCGCGCGGCCGTCCCTGCGAGGAGCGAAGCAATCCGGGAGCAGGCCCCAAGGCTGGATGGCTTCGCCTGGCTCGCAAGGGCGGGGCGGCTCACTCGGCCGCGGTGGCGGTGGGAACGAAGTCGGGCGTGTCCGTGGAGGCGTAGTTGAAGGTGACGTCCTTCCACACCTCGAGCGCCTGGCGAAGCGGCAGGCAATGCCTGGCGGCTTCGTCGAGGATCTGCGGGCCCTCGTTGACGTAGTCGCGCCCCTCGTTGCGGGCGAGAACCATGGCCTCCAGGGCGACGCGGTTGGCGGTGGCGCCGGCTGCGATGCCCATGGGATGGCCGATCGTGCCGCCGCCGAACTGCAGCACCGTGTCCTCGCCGAGCAGGTCGAGCAACTGGTGCATCTGGCCGGCATGGATGCCGCCGGATGCAACGGGCATCATCTTGTTCAGGCTCGCCCAGTGCTGGTCGAAGAACACGCCGTGCTCGAGCCGCATCGGGTTATGGTCCTCGCGGCAGATGTCGTAGTAGCCGCGGGTCGTGTTCGGGTCGCCCTCGAGCTTGCCGACGACGGTGCCGGCATGGATATGGTCGACGCCGGCGAGGCGCATCCACTTGGCGATGACGCGGAAGGAGACACCGTGTGACTTCTGGCGCGTGTAGGTGGAGTGGCCTGCGCGGTGCAGGTGCAGCACCGTGTCGTTCTTGCGCGCCCACTTGGCCATGGACTGGATGGCCGTGTAGCCGATCACGAGGTCGATCATGATGATGCAGGACCCGAGTTCCTTGGCGAACTCGGCGCGCTCGTACATGTCCTCCATCGTTCCGGCGGTGACGTTGAGGTAGGTACCCTTGATCTCGCCGGTCTCGGCCTGGGCCTTGTTGACGGCCTCCATGCAGTAGAGGAAGCGGTCACGCCAGTGCATGAAGGGCTGCGAGTTGATGTTCTCGTCGTCCTTGGTGAAGTCGAGCCCGCCCTTCAGCGCCTCGTAGACCACGCGGCCATAGTTGCGGCCGGAGAGTCCGAGCTTCGGCTTCACGGTCGCGCCGAGCAGAGGGCGGCCGAACTTGTCGAGGCGCTCGCGCTCCACGACGATGCCGGTGGCGGGACCCTGGAACGTCTTCACGTAGGCGACGGGCAGCCGCATGTCCTCCAGGCGCAACGCCTTGAGCGGCTTGAAGCCGAAGACGTTGCCGATGATGGAGGCCGAGAGGTTGGCGATGGAGCCCGGCTCGAACAGGTCGAGGTCATAGGCGATATAGGCGAAGTACTGGCCGGGCGCGTTCGGCACGGGGTCCACGCGGTAGCACTTGGCGCGGTACTTCTCGCAAGCGGTGAGGCGGTCCGTCCACACCACCGTCCAAGTGGCGGTCGAGCTTTCGCCCGCGACCGCCGCGGAGGCCTCGATCGGGTCGACGCCATCCTGCGGCGTGACGCGGAAGAGCGCGATGATGTCGGTGTCCTTGGGCTCGTAGTCGGGCTCCCAGTAGCCCATCTTCTTGTATTCCATCACGCCCGAGCGGTAGCGCTCCTTGCCGGACACCGGCTTGATCGTGGCAGTCATGGCGTTCTCCTGGTGAAAGCAGTGAAGGGGTTGGCGGTCAGGCGTTGCGGGGACGCGCGAGGCGGCGGGCCGCCTCGGCGACGGCATCGCTGGTGATGCCGAATTCGCGGAACAGCACCTCGGCCGGCGCCGAGGCGCCGAAGCCGGTCATGCCGATGAAGATCCCGTCCGGGCCGAGCCAGCGGGCCCAGTCCGTGTCGAGGCCGGCCTCGACCCCGACGCGGGGCGCCGTGCCGAGCACGGCCGCGCGGTAGGCCGCGTCCTGCTCGCGGAACAGATCGAGGCAGGGCGCGGAGACCACGGCGGCGCGGATGCCCTCGCCGGCGAGCCGGCAGGAAGCTTCGAGCGCGAGGGAGACTTCCGAGCCCGTGGCCACGAGCGTCACGTCGCGCCCGCCTTCGGGCTCGACGACGACATAGGCGCCGCGCGCGGTGCGATTCTCGCTGTCCTGCGTCCGGAAGGCCGGCAACGCCTGGCGGCTGAGGCAGAGCACGGAGGGGCGGTTCTCCTCGGCGAGAGCGCAGGCCCAGGCCTCGGCCGTTTCCACGGCGTCGGCCGGGCGGAAGACGAGGAGGTTCGGAATCGCCCGCAAGGAGGCGACGTGCTCGACGGGCTGGTGCGTCGGGCCGTCCTCGCCGAGGCCGATCGAGTCGTGCGTCATGACGTGGATGACGCGCTGGCCCATCAGCGCGGCGAGGCGGATGGCCGGGCGGTTATAGTCGGCGAAGGCGAGGAATGTGCCGCCATAGGGCACGAAGCCGCCGTGCAAGGCGAGGCCGTTCATGGCCGCGGCCATGCCGTGCTCGCGAATGCCGTAATGGACGTAGCCGCCGGAGAAGTCGCCGGGCGTGACCGGCTTGTGGGACTTGGCCTTGGTCAGGTTCGAATGGGTCAGGTCGGCCGAGCCGCCGACGAGGGCCGGGAAGGCGGGCACGATGGCGTCGACCACGCGCTGGGAGGCCTGGCGGGTGGCGATCTTCGGCTTCTCCGCGGCGAACTCCGCGACGAGGCGCTCGAGCGCCGTGCGGCAGGCCGCGGGGACGACGGGCCGCTGGCGGCCGAGCGCCTCGCGCGCGGCGGGGGAAGCTTGCGAGAGACGCGCCTTCCAGGCGGCGTGCTGGCGCCAGCCCCGGGTGCCGGCGGCCCGCCAGGCGGCGAGCACGCTCTCGGGAACGTGGAAGGCGGGATGGGGCCAGCCCAGCGCCTGGCGGGCAGCCTCGGCCTCCTCGGCCCCCAGCGGCGCGCCATGCACCTTCTCGGTGCCCTGGCGGTGGGGGGCGCCGTAGCCGATCACGGTGCGGCAGGCGATGAGGGAGGGGCGGTTCGTCTCGCGCTCGATGGCGATCGCCTCCTCGACGGCGGCGGGGTCATGGCCGTCGACCCGGCGGACCGACCAGCCGCTTGCCTCGAAGCGGGCGAGCTGGTCGTCCGAGCAGGACAGCGAGGTGGCGCCGTCGATGGAGATCGCATTGTCGTCGAAGAGCACGATGAGCTTGGAGAGGCCGAGATGGCCGGCCAGCGAGACCGCCTCGTGGCTGATGCCCTCCATCAGGCAGCCGTCGCCGGCGATCACGTAGGTGTGGTGGTCGACGAGGTCCTCGCCGAAGCGCGCCGCGGCGAGCCGTTCGGCGAGCGCCATGCCGACGGCGGTGGCAATGCCCTGGCCGAGCGGGCCGGTCGTCGTCTCGACGCCCGGGGTGTGGCCGAATTCGGGGTGGCCCGGCGTGCGCGAGCCCCATTGCCGGAACGCTTTGAGGTCGTCGATGGCGAGGTTTCCCGTGCCGGTCAGGTGGAGCAGGGCGTAAAGCAGCATGGAGCCGTGCCCGGCCGAGAGGACGAAGCGGTCGCGATCGGGCCAGGCCGGATCGGCGGCGTCGAACTTGAGGAAGCGGGTGAAGAGGATGGTCGCCACGTCGGCCATGCCCATGGGCATGCCGGGATGGCCCGACTTGGCGGCCTCGACCGCGTCGACGGCGAGGAAGCGGATGGCGTTGGCCATGTCCTTGTGCGGGACCAGCGGGATGGCCGGAACGTCGTCGGCATGGCCGTCGAGGGCTGCGCTCATGGGTAGGCTCCAGGCATGACGTCCCTGTCGACGGCGCCTGTGGCGCCGTCCTGGACGTCTTGGGTCGGGGTTGCCGGCTAGGCCGGCGGGATGCGCCTAAGGTTGTGGTGGTCTCGAAAGGCCGGGTTCCACCTTTCGCAGCACGCTTCAGGCGCGACGCTTGCGGTCGATCAGCTGCAGGATGATGGGGGTGAGGATCAATTGCATCGCGAGGTCGAGCTTGCCGCCCGGGATCACGATGGAATTGGCCCGCGACATGAAGCTGTTGTGCAGCATCGACAGCAGATACGGGAAGTCGATGCCGCGGGGGCTGCGGAAGCGGATCACGACCATCGATTCGTCGGGGGTCGGGATCCAGCGGGCGATGAAGGGATTCGACGTGTCGACCGTCGGCACCCTCTGGAAGTTGATGTCGGTCTCGGTGAATTGCGGGCAGATGTAGTGGATGTAGTCGGGCATCCGCCGCAGGATCGTGTCGGTCACCGCCTCGGTGGAGTAGCCGCGGGCGCTTTTGTCGCGATGCAGCTTCTGGATCCATTCGAGGTTGATGACGGGAACGACGCCGATCTTGAGGTCCGCCCAGCGCGCCACGTCCACCTTGTCCGTCTTCACCGCCCCGTGCAGACCCTCGTAGAAGAGCAGGTCCGTATTGGCCGGCAGATCCGCCCAGGCCGTGAAGGTGCCGGGGGGCGAGCCGTGCAGCTCCGCCTCCTGGGCGTCATGGATGTAGTGGCGGGTGCGCCCACGTCCACGCTCGGAATAGGTCCGGAAGGTTTCCTCCAACTCTTCGAAGAGGTTGGTCTCCGGGCTGAAGTGGCTGAAGTGCTTGTTCCCGCGCTTCGCCTCCTCGGCCATCATCTGGCGCATCTCGGCGCGGTCATAGCGATGGAAGGCGTCGCCCTCGATATAGGCGGCCTCGATGTTCTCGCGGCGGAAGATCTGGGCGAAGGTGTTCTTCACCGAGGTCGTGCCCGCGCCGGACGAACCGGTGATCGAGATGATGGGATGCTTGACGGACATGGCCGGCGCTCTCTTCTCGCTCGGTAGTCTTGGCTAGCTCGGACGTGCCGGCGTTCAGGAGCGAAACAGGCCGCGCCGTGCGAAGAGCGGCGAGGCCTCGTTGCCCGTGACCGGGCTGCGGTACAGCCCCTCGACGCGCTCCACCTTGTCGCGCGAGCCGAAGATCAGCGGCACGCGCTGGTGCAAGGTCGTGGCGCAGACGTCGAGCACCCGCTCGCGCCCGGTGGAGGCCTTGCCGCCGGCCTGCTCGACCAGGAACGCCATGGGATGCCCCTCGTAGACGAGGCGCAGGCGGCCATTGCGGTAGGCCGTGCGCTGGTCGGAGGGGTAAAGGTAGATGCCGCCCCGGTTGAGGATGCGGACCGCGTCGGCGACGAGGCAGCCGAGCCAGCGCATGTTGAAGTCCGTGCCCCGCACGCCGGAGGACCCCTGGATGCAGTCATCCACATAGGTCCGAACGGGATCGTCCCAATGGCGGTAGTTGGAGGCGTTGATCGCGTATTCGCGCACCCCCTCGGGCATGCGGAGGTTGGACTTCACCAGCCGGAACACGCTGTCGCGCCGGTCCAGCGTGAAAATGTCGACGCCCTGGCCGTGGCTCAGCACGAGGCTGGTCTGCGGGCCGTAGACGGCGAAGCCGGCGGCGCGCTGGCGGGTGCCGGGGCCGCCGAACGGGCCGAGGCCGGCAGGGCCCACCGGGCCCGATGGCACGACGGAAAAGATGGTGCCGATCGTCAGGTTGGTGTCGATGTTGTTGGATCCGTCCAGCGGGTCGACCGCCACCGAGAGCGGTGCATCGGGATCGAGCGTGACGATGTCCTCCGATTCCTCGGAGGCGTAGTGCGCGACGGGCGCGGAGGCCAGGGCCGCCTGGAGGGCCTGGTCGCAGAACAGGTCGAGCGCCTTCTGGACGTCGCCGTCGCTGTTCGTCCCCGTGGCCTCGTCCATCCGGCCTTCCAGAAGGCCGTGGGACACGCGCTCGGAAATGGCGATGGCGGCGTCAGCGATGGCGCTGAGAACCTGCACGAGCGGGGCCTTCTCGGGCTCCGCCTCGATCAGGGCGGCGCAATAGTGGTGGAAAGCCTGGTGGCCCGACATGGTCGCGTCCTCGTGCCTCGCCGGTGGATCTTGGCGTCCGTTTCGGCCGATGGGCCGCCGTTCGAGACAGGGGCATCTTGACGCAGCTTCGCCGATAACAAAAATTCGGATTTCTTCGGTGCCGCGAAAGAAAAACTATGGCCACAGGCATCCGGCAGATCTCCATGCGGCAATTGCGGGCGCTCGCCGCGGTGGCCCGCAGCCGCAGCGTCACGGACGCCGCGAAGAAGCTCAACCTGACGCAACCCGCGGTGACACTCCAGCTCAACAACCTCGAGGACCTGGCGGGGTTGCCTATCCTGCAGCGGACGCCCGAGGGCATGGTGCTGACGGAGGCGGGCGAGGCGATCCTTCAACTGCACGATCGGGTCGACGCGGCCGTGGACGAATGCTCGACCGCGCTCGACATGCTGAAGGGCCTCACGGGCGGGCGGGTCGCGATCGGGGCCGTCAGCACGGCGAAATACTTCGCGCCCTTCGTCATCGCGGCGTTCAGCCGTCGGCACCCCGCGATCGACCTCAAGCTCACCATCGGCAACCGGGAAGACGTGTTGCAGGGCCTGCGTGACTATGCGCTGGACCTCGCCATCACCGGCCGTCCCCCGGAGGACATCGCCCTGGAGCGCCGGCTGATCGGACCCCACCCCCACGTGATCATCGGCCCGGCCGACCACCCGCTGCTCACACGGGAGGGGCTGACGGTGAAGGATCTGGCGGGGGAGACCTTCATCATCCGCGAGCCCGGGTCCGGGACGCGCGCGCTGATGGAAAGCCTGTTCGCTGACGCAGGCTTCACGCCCAATATCGGCATGGAGATCAGCAGCAACGAGACGATCAAGCAGGCCGTGATGGCGGGGCTTGGCGTCGCCTTCATCTCCGGCCACACGGTCGCGAGCGAATTGCAGGACGGCCGGCTGGCGGTTCTACCCGTGAAGGGCCTGCCATTGATGCGGCAATGGTTCGTGGTGCGCCGCCTGGACAAGGCGATGCTGCCGCCGCACGGCGTGCTCATGGATTTCATCGGAGCGGAGGCGTCGCACTTCCTGCCGGTGCTGGCCGCCGAGCACGAAAAAGACCCCGAGGCGCAAGGCGCCGCAGGGCGGAAAAGGCCGGTGCAACCAGTGGATTTCGAGGCGAAGAGCTTCCCGACCGATGGAGCCGCGTGAGGCGCGCGGACGGGCGCGTCGGGGAATGTGCCGGCTTTCCCGAGGAAAGCCGGCGCAGTTCCGGTCAGTTGGCGTTCTTCACCGCGTCGCCGATCGTGTTGTAGGTCGTCTGAAGGTTGGTCTTCAGCGACGTCAGGGCGGTGATGAGGCCGACCGACACGATCGCGGCGATCAGGCCGTACTCGATCGCGGTGGCGCCGGACTCGTCCTTGAAGAACTTCTTGATGAGAGACATGGCGGGCTTCCTTCTGTGAACCAGCAGAAAGCAACGTAGCCGTAACTTCTGATTCCAAAGTTTATAACAGCACTCAATTGTACAATTTCGCTGGACTGCGAAAATACGGTAAACCACGAGTGAAAAACGCCCGGTCCCCATGGCTGCGAGTTGCTGGTCCATTCCAGGACTGCGTGCGGACATCAGTAGAAACGAAAAAATAACGCGACGAACGACTTGGTCAACGAGATTTAACCCTTCAAACGACTAATCGTCATGTCAAGTTTCTGGGCCACGGCGCTCATGGGGTCGCGGGATTTGCCCCGGGGGCGTGACCGGCGCCGATCGCCTTGCGCACCGCGGGCGCGACGACTTGGCCAAGAAGCTCCATGGACCGCATGAGCGCGGATCGCGGCAGCGGGCCGAGGCTCATCTGCATGAGGAAACGGTCGTGCCGGAAGTGCTCATGGTGGGCCAGGATCTTGTCGATGACCTGCTGCGGGCTGCCTACCAGCAGGTGTCCGTCGGCCGCGATGCCTCGGTCGAACTGGGCGACGGAGAGGGGCGGCCAGCCACGCTCGCGTCCGATGCGACTCATGACCTCCTCGTAGGGCGGCCAGAACGCCTCCCGGGCCGCCTGGGACGTGTCGGCGATGAAGCCGTGGGCGTTGATGCCGACCTTGAGCCGCGCGGGATCCTGTCCCGCGCGGCGCCCCGCCTCGCGGTAGAGATCCACGAGCGGCGCGAAACGGGCCGGTTCGCCGCCGATGATCGCCACGGCCAGCGGCAGGCCGAGCGAGCCGGCCCGCGCCACCGACTGGGGCGTGCCGCCCACCGCGATCCAGACCGGGAGCTCGCCCTCGGGCCTCGGGTACACGCCGCGGCGCCGGATTGCAGGACGATGGCCGCCGCGCCAGTCCACGAGCTCGGACTCGCGCAGGGCGAGCAGCAGTTCGAGGTTCTCGGAGAAGAGCTCGTCATAGTCGTCGAGGCTCTGCCCGAAGAGCGGGAAGGACTCGATGAACGAGCCGCGGCCCGCCATGATCTCGGCGCGCCCGCCCGAGATCAGGTCCAGGGTCGCGAAGTGCTGGAAGACGCGAACGGGATCTTCCGAGCTGAGCACCGTCACCGCGCTCGTCAGCCGGATGCGGCGCGTTCGTTCCGCGGCGGCGGCCAGGACGATGGCCGGCGCGGAGACGGCATAGTCGGGGCGGTGATGCTCGCCGACGCCGAACACGTCGAGCCCGACCTGGTCGGCGAAGGCGATCTCTTCGACGAGATCGCGAAGCCTCTGCGCGGGCCCTACGCGAAGGCCGGTCAGGGGATCGGTCGTCGTCTCGCCAAAAGTGTAGACGCCGAATTGCATGGCGTTGTGTCCTGCCCGTGCTCAGCCGCGGATGGCGAAAGCGCTGACCAGCATGCCCAGCACGAAAAGCGGCACGCCGAACCCGCTGTAGAACAGCGCCTGTGCAACCGGGGCGCGCAGGAACCGCTGCATCAGCACGATCTGGCCTGCCAGAAGCGCGCCAATCACCGCGGCGGAGATCACGTGGCCCCAGCCAGCGAGGAGCGCGATCACGACAACCTGCGGCAACGCCATCACGAGGCACGCCACCAACGCGGCGCGGTCTGCGCCGAGCTGGACGGGGAGGGAGCGGATGCCCATCTGGGCGTCGCCCTTGATCGACTTGAAGTCGTTGAGCGTCATGATCCCATGCGCGCCCAGGCTGTAGAGGCCGGCGAGAAGCAGGGATGGCCACGGGGGCAGCGCACCGCCGAGCATGGCGGCCGCGCCGGTGACCCAGGCGAGACCCTCGTAGGCGAGCCCGCAGGCCGCATTGCCCCACCAGCCGTTCTGCTTGAGCCGGACCGGAGGGGCGCTGTAGGCCCATGCGAGGACGAGGCCGAGCACGGTCGCGGCCAGCACCCAGGCTCCGAGGGTGGAGGCCACCAGCAGCGAGAGAACCGTCCAGATCACCGCGATGTAGAAGCCCCAGCGGCCGGGAATGCGGCCGGAGGGGATGGGGCGGTGCGGTTCGTTGATGGCGTCGACGTCACGGTCGTACCAGTCGTTGATGGCCTGGCTCATGGCGCAGACGAGGGGACCGGCGAGAACGACGCCCGTGAGCGCGATGCGCCAGTTCTCGGTCACCGGGACGCCGGAGGAGACCACGCCGCAGCCGAAGGCCCACATGGGCGGAAACCATGTGACGGGCTTGAGCAGCTCCAGCACCGCCCGAGGCTGGGGCAGCGAAGCGGGACCAGGCATGAGAGCGGGCTCTCGCCCCGCGAGGTCCTGCCCGGTCGGATCTTGGCTCGTCGGAATCTGGCTGGTCATGCGGTGTCGTGCGGCGCGTCGGTCGCCCGCATTCTTCACCGTCGCGCCTGCGAGGGCACGCAGAAAATGCTGGCGCCTGCGTCGGGGCGCCCGCGCGCGTGGCGCCGGTGGCGTGCGGTCCCGGCCGTCCGCGTGCTGCTCAGGCGGCGCGGACCGTCCGGCAGGCCGAGAGAATGCGCTGGCGCAGCACCTGCTCGCTGAAGGGCTTGACGAGATAGTCGCTCACCCCCGCGGCGGTGGCCTGGGCCGCATAGTCGGCCTGTTCGCTCGCCGTCACCAGGATGAAGGGAAGGTCGGCGTAGCGCTTCTCCGCGCGCACCATCTTCAGGAACTCGAGCCCGTTGAGCGGCTCCATGTTCCAGTCGGAGATGACGAGGCCATAGGTCTGCCTCTGCATCTGCGCCAGGGCCTGGTGCACGTCCGCCGCCTCGTCGACGTCGTCGAAGCCGAGCCGCGTGAGAAGGCTGCGCATGATGCGGCGCATCGCAGCATAGTCGTCGACGACGAGGATCCTCAGACGCGGGTCGCTCGACATGAAAACCTCCACGAGGGAACTGGCCTGATATCGAGCCTAGCGGCGAACCCTTAAGCGCGGTCCAGCGACACCCCGAGCTATTCGGCCTGACAATAATCAATCACTGTGTGCGCAACGAGTATAGTTGACCGGCCTGGGAAGGTTAGAGGCCGCGTTTCGGCGGCCGAATGTTGAAAATCGTCAATGGAACAAAATGTTCCCTTTTCCGCCGGGCCGGAGACGAGACCAGGCCGGATCCGGGGTCGGCAGCCCTGACGAGAGCGCATCGCCGCCGATCGGGATCGGGCTTTTCACGGCGGCCCGAACGTGTCACGCGTTCCGCGTCCCTTCCAGGAGCACGCCATGAGCGACCCCTCCCAGCACGCGGGAACCGACGTGAGCTCCCCCGGCCCGGCTGCCCCGTCACGGTCCCAAGACGGTCTTGGCGGGTACGGCTCCCACGGGTCGCATGGATCTCACGGCTCCCATGGATCGCATGGCCGGCACGGATCGCATGGCGCGCATGGTTCGCACGGCGGCCACGGGGCCCACGGGCATGCCCCGGCCAGCTTCGGCAAGGCCTTCGCGATCGGCATTGCGCTGAACGCGGGGTTCGTCGTCATCGAGGCGATGTTCGGCTTTCTCAGCCAGTCGATGGCCCTCGTGGCCGATGCCGGGCACAACCTGTCGGACGTTTTCGGCCTGGTCGTGGCCTGGGTCGGCCACCACCTGGCGCAGCGGCCACCCTCGGGACGCTACACCTACGGGCTGCGGGGAACGTCGATTCTCGCCGCCCTGTTCAACGCCGTCTTCCTCCTGATCGCCGTCGGGGCGATCGGCTGGGAGGCTGTGCAGCGCCTCTTCGATCCGCATCCCGTGGCGACAGGGACCGTGATGGTCGTCGCCGGCATCGGCATCCTCGTCAACGCGGCGACCGCCTGGCTCTTCGCCTCCGGGAGCCGGCGGGACGTCAATATCCGCGGGGCATACCTGCACATGGCGGCCGATGCCGGCGTCTCGCTCGGCGTGGTGATCGCGGCCCTCGGCATCGCGGTGACAGGCTGGCTCTGGCTGGACCCGGCGGTGAGCCTGATCATCGCCGCGGTGATCGTCTGGGGCACCTGGGACCTCTTGCGGACGAGCTTCGACCTCGCCATCAACGCGGCGCCGCGAGAGGTCGACCTCGCGGGCGTCCGGACCCTCCTGGCGCGCCTCCCGGGGGTCGAGTCGATCCATGACCTGCACGTCTGGCCCGTCAGCACCACCGAGACCGCGCTGACGGCGCATCTCGTGATGCCGAGCGGCTGTCCGGACGACGCTTTCCTGCTCGAGGCGTCACGCGCCCTCGCGCGCGAGCACGATATCGGCCATGTCACCTTGCAGGTGGAGCGCGACGGCGCCCACTGCCCGCTCGCGCCCGAGCACGTCGTCTGAACTCCCGGCGTCAGGGCTGCCAGGTGCCCCGGCCGGCATTGGCGTTGCCCTGGGCGCGCACGAATCCGCCGACCTTCGCGCAGATGGTCGTGCCGGGGATCAACGTCCCGGTGAACGATCCGATGGTGCAGCTGCGCGCGGCGGGCGCCGAGGCCGTGGTCGCGCCGCTCTTGGCCGTGACGGTCGACTTTGCAGGAGGAAGCGCGTTCCCCGCCAGGGCGGGGCTCGCGCAGGCCAGGACGGCGAGGCACAACGATCGGATCATCATGACGCTCATTCGACCGGGGCCACGTCCGGGCCCGGGACGAGAAGGATGACCACAACCTGCAATCCGCCCTCTTCGTAGTCAATGCGAACGTCGGCCTTGGTCTGCGCGGCGAGCACGCGTTGCAGGAGCCGCGTGCCAAACCCTTCACGGCCCGGCGCGCTGACGCGAGGGCCGCCGAGCTCCCGCCAGAGCCAGGTCAGCTGGTCGCCAGCGGGAAGGGGGGTGACGGTCCAGCGCACGTCGATGCTGCCGGCGGGGTCCGACAGGGCTCCGTGCTTCACGGCGTTGGTCGTCAGCTCGTGGATCGCCATGCCGATAGGAACCGCGACTTCGGAGGGCAGCTCGACGTCAGGGCCGATCAGCGCGATCCGCCCGGGCCGGTCGGTGAAGGGTTTCAGTTCCTGCTGCAGCAGGTCCCGCAACGAGGCCCGCTGCCACTGGTGCTCTGTCACCAACGCATGCGTCTTCGCCATCGCCGCGATGCGGCCGGCGAAGGCGTCCCTGAACTCGCCGATTTCACCGGTGGACCGGGATGTGGCGCCCAGAATGCCCTGAACGGTGGCCAGGGTGTTGCGGACGCGGTGATGCAGTTCGCGGATCAGCAGCGATTGCCTGCGCTGGGAGAGCACGTGTTCCGTCACGTCGTTTCCCGCGAGGAACAGCCCTCGCTCGCCGTCGAGCGCTGCGTGGAAGGGCTGCACGACGATGTCGACGACCCGCTCCTCGACAGGACCGTCGGGCTCACGCCGGAACAGGACGCTCGCCTCGCGGGCCTCGTAGGGCTCCGCGGTGGCGTGGGCGCGTTCGAGGATCGCGAGCACGTTCTGCTCGGCGAGTTCGGGAATGGCCTCGCGCAGCGGCAGCCCCAACACTTCGCGGCCGGACCCGATCAGCGCATGGCACGCCCTGTTGGCGAGCTGGACGACGAGGCCCTGGCCCTGCAGCACGCAAATGAAACTGGGCACCCTGTCGAACATCTGCCACTGGCGCTCGCTCTCGGCCGTGAGGCGCACATTACGGTCCCGCACGTTCTGGCTCGCGCGGTGCAGGTCGCTGACGTCGCAGCACGAGACGAAAACGCCCGTCACGCCCTGGCGCCCGCGCAGGGGGGTCAGGGAATAGGTCCACCAGTCCGTGCGGGATTGGCCGTCCCGGCGTCTCATCGCGAAAGGCTGGTCCTCGCGCCAGACGCCGCCGTGCCCGTCGAGCACCGCGCGAGCCAGCGGACCGACCACCGACCACGTCTCGGGCCAGCTCTCACGGGCAGGCCTGCCGAGGAGCTCGGCCATGCGGTCTTGGCCCAGAAGGCGCCCGGCCGCCGCGTTGTGGATCTGCAGGAAGTCCGGACCGACCCAGACCATGGCCGGCTGGCGGCTCTCGATGGCGATGTCGGCGGCCATGCGGATTTCGTCCGGCCAGAGCTCGCGCGCTCCGAGCGGGGTGTCCTCCCACGCATGCTCGCGAAGGCGGCGGACGGTCTGCCACTCGTCGGACCCGAAGAAGACGTCGAACCTGTCGCCCATCGCCTGGAGTCTCCGTCGGCGCCGCACCGCGGCCGTCGCGCCGTCGTGTCGCGCAGAGACGGACCGTTCACCACGTCGCGAAGGTTAACGCGGCCGAGCCAGTTTCCCGCGTGGCCCGACAGGTCTTCCTAACACATCCGGCCTAGCCTCGTTCCCAGCAACAACGAGGGATCAAACCATGCGTAAGCTTCTGAAGTCCTTCATCGCCGACGACAGCGGCGCCACCGCGATCGAGTACGGCCTGATCGCCGCGATCGTGTCGGTCGGCCTCATCACC
The DNA here is from genome assembly GCA_046349155.1 of Alsobacter sp. Classification (GTDB taxonomy): domain Bacteria; phylum Pseudomonadota; class Alphaproteobacteria; order Rhizobiales; family Beijerinckiaceae; genus Alsobacter. The sequence continues at coordinate 1,391,113 of JAXMCW010000001.1, forward strand.
GCCCTGACGTCGCTGAAGACCAACCTTCAGACGACCTACAACACGATCGGCACGGCCGTGAAGAACGCCAACTAAGGCGATCTTCCCGTCCCTTTTCCGAACGCGAAAGCACCGCCGTGGCCCCTGGCTGCGGCGGTTTTTTCGTCTGGCGGCGTCCAGTCCTGCCGCGCGGGACGCCCGGTCGCCCTATCGGCCCTTGTCCTTGCGCCAGGCCTCGAAGGCGGCCTTGTTGGCCTCGTCGGTCGGAGGATAGAGGCCGAGGATGGACTGGCCGGCCAGCACGCGCTCGGTCACGAAGTCCTCGAAGGCCGTCATCTCCACCGCCTCCGCCGCGATGTCGTCGGCGAGATGGGCCGGAATGACGACGACCCCTTCCGCGTCCCCTACCATCACGTCGCCCGGCCAGACGGCGACGTCGCCGCAGCCGATGGGCACGTTGATGTCGAGCGCCTGGTGCAGGGTCAGGTTGGTCGGGGCGGAGGGGCGATTGTGGTAGGCGGGGATGGCGAGCTGGGCGATCTCGGGCGAGTCGCGGAAGCCGCCATCCGTCACCACGCCCGCCACGCCCCGCGTCATCAGGCGCGAGACCAGGATCGAGCCGGCGGAGGCGGCGCGGGGGTCCTTGCGGCTGTCGATCACCATCACCGCGCCGACCGGGCATTCCTCGACGGCCTTGCGCTGCGGGTGAGACCGGTCCTGGAAGACCGTGATCGGGTTCAGGTCCTCGCGCGCCGGGATGTAGCGAAGCGTGAAGGCCTCGCCGACCATGGGCCCGCTCCGGGGATTGAGCGGATGCACGTCCTGGATGAACTGGTTGCGCAACCCGCGCTTGAACAGGGCGGTGCAGAGCGTCGCCGTGCTGACGGTCTTCAGGCGGTCGCGGGTCTCGGGCTTCAGCATGGCGGGTCCAGGCATGGTTGCGGGGGTCGGAACGCCGCCGGAAGCGCGGCGGGCTGATCCTCCCCGAAACCGGCAGACGCGCAAGCGTGAACTGCGCGGACCGCCATCTACGAAGAACTTCGGATAGGCCGCTGTCGCGGGCCGGGCTATGGTGCGCCTGTCATACGGGAGGGGGCATCGATCCTGAGCTTCCATCGGATTCCTCTCGTCTGATCGCCCGGTCATCGAAGCTCCACCGGGCACTGTCCTCGATACCGCGAGAGAGACGGACGCCGCCGCGAGGCCCGCGCGCGACGTGTCGTTCCCGTCCGGCCAGCCCACAGGTCCCCCATGCGCCTGTCCCCCTTCGTCCTCGCCGCCGTCATGCTTGCCGCGGCGGTGTCGCCGTCGCTCGCCGCCCGTTTCCGCGTAGTCCGGCCGGCGGGGGAGGGGGCAGCGCACGTTCTCATCGACGGGCGGCTCAATCCTCATGACAGCCGCCGCTTCGAGACCCTGCTGGAGCGCCTGCGGCGCGAAAACACGCCCGTGGCGCTCGTCGCGCTCAACTCGCCGGGCGGTTACGTCGTGGAGGGACTGGCCATCGCGGAACTCGTCCGGCTGCGCCGGATCGACACCTATGTCGCGGGGATGTGCGCCAGCAGCTGCTTCAACGTCTTCGCCGCCGGGGCCAACCGGCTCGCCTCGCGGGAGGCCAGCATCGGGGTCCACATGGCCTTCACCCCGGACGGGCCCAGCGCCGAGGGTACCGCGGCCATGGTCGACCTGGCGCTGCGCTGCGGGGCGCCGCAGACCGTCATTGCCAAGATGAAGGCGACCGCCGCCCCGAAGATCTCCTGGCTCACGCTTGCCGACATGCAGGCGATGCACGTGCGCGTGACGCCCTGAGGGACGCCAGGCCGGGTTCCGGCTGTGCCGCCGGCTTGCTATAGCTCCGCGCGTCACCCAGCTTCGGAGCGCCCATGAGCCGGCTCGTCATGATCCTCAACGGACCCAACCTGAACCTGCTGGGCAAGCGGGAGCCGCACATCTACGGCGCGGAGACCCTGGCCGACGTCGAGGGCGCCTGCCGCGACGTGGCCAAGGAACTCCGGCTCGATGTCCGGTTCCACCAGAGCAACCGTGAATACGAGCTGATCGACTGGATCCACGAGGCCCGCGGAACGGCGGGCGCGATCGTGATCAATCCCGGCGCGTTCACGCACACGTCGATCGCCATCCTCGACGCGCTCAACGCCTTCGAGGGCGCGGTGATCGAGGTCCACCTGTCCAACGTCCACAAGCGCGAGAGCTTCCGGCACCACTCCTACGTGTCGCTGCGCGCCGATGGCGTGCTGGCCGGCTTCGGCCCGCAGGGCTACACGCTCGCCCTGCGCAGGGTGGCGCACCTGCTCGACGCCAAGGGGGCTTGAGGCCGGTCAGGGCCTGAGCACGGCCCGGATGAGAAACGCCACGGCCGAGACCGCGGCGACCCCCCCGAGCCAGAGGGCGAGGAACCAGGCGATCCGCCGGCTCCAGCCCGACGGCGCGTCGCCGCGGGCGCTCAATGGTAGCCGCCGGCGGCGTTCACCTTGCCGCGGAACACCCAGTAGGAATAGGCGGTGTAGAGCAGGATCAGCGGCACGAGCACGCTCGCGCCTACGAGCAGGAAGCCCAGGCTGTTGTCGGGCGCCGCCGCCTCCCAGATCGTGACCGAGGTCGGCACGATGTAGGGATAGAAGCTGATACCGAGCCCCACATAGGACAGGACGAAGAGGGAGAGCGCCGCCAGGAAGGGCGCCAGCTCCTGCCGGCGCGCCAGTCCGCGGAACAGCACGACGGCGGCGATCAGCACGAGCAGCGGGACCGGCGCCGTGTAGAAGATCTGCGGCGTCGCGAACCAGCGGCCCATGAAGACGGGGCTGAGGAAAGGCGTCCACAGGCTCACCGTGCCGATGGCGAGGAGCGTCGCGACGGCCGTGACCGCGGCGAAGCGATAGGCCTCGTCCTGCACCCGGCCCTCGGCCTTGTAGACGAGCCAGGTCGCGCCCAGCAGCGCATAGCCGAAGACGAGCGCCAGGCCGGTGAGCAGGCTGAACGGCGTCAGCCAGTCCCACCAGCCTCCGGCATAGGCGCGGCCCTGCACCGGGATGCCCTGCACCAGCGCGCCGAGCGCGATGCCCTGTGCGAAGGCGGCGAGCGTCGAGCCCCCGGCGAAGGCCCAGTCCCAGAGGAACTGGCCGCGTTTGGTGCGCCAGCGGAACTCGAAGGCGACGCCGCGGAAGATGAGGCCCAGCAGCATCGCGATGATCGGCGCGTAGAGCGCCGGCAGGATGATGGCATAGGCGAGGGGGAAGACGGCGAGCAGGCCGCCGCCGCCCAGCACCAGCCAGGTCTCGTTGCCGTCCCAGACGGGGGCGACGGAGTTCATCATCTCGTCGCGCTCCGCCTCTCCCCGCACATAGGGGAAGAGGATCCCCACGCCGAGGTCGAAGCCGTCGAGCACGACATAGGCCAGGACCGCGAAGGCGATGAGGCCGGCCCAGATGAAGGGGAGGTCGAGATGCTGCATGTCGATCATCGTCGCCTCCTCCTCAGCGCGCCGGGATCGCGTCGTGCGCGTCCATGGCGGGCGCGGGCATGATGCCGCTGGCCCGCAGCGGTTCCTCGGCCGGCAGGCCGGGCTCGCCCGGCACGGGCGGCTTGTTCATGAGGCGCAGGATGTAGAAGGTCCCGGCTCCGAACAGCGTGAAATAAACGACGATGAAGGCGATCAGCGAGGCGCCGACGGCCTGGCTCGCGATGGCGGAGACGGAGTCGGCCGTCGAGAGATGGCCGTAGACCGTCCAGGGCTGGCGGCCGACCTCCGTCGTGATCCAGCCGGCCAGCACGGCGACGAGGCCCGAGGGTCCCATCAGCACGGCCGCCCGGTGCATCCAGGGTGCGTCGTAGAGCTCGTCCCTCCAGCGCAGCCAAAGGCTCCAAAGGCCCAGTCCGAGCATGAGGAAGCCGATGCCGACCATCACCCGGAAGGTCCAGAAGATCAGTGGCGCGTAGGGCCGCTCCGCGGGAGGCCAGGCCTTGAGGCCCTTGATCTCGCCGTCCAGCGAATGCGTGAGGATGATACTGCCGAGCCGGGGAATCTCGATGGCGTACTCGGTTCGCTCCTCCTTCATGTTGGGCAGGCCGAAGAGGATGAGCGGCGCGCCCTTCTGGGTCTCGAAGTGGCCCTCCATCGCGGCGATCTTGGCGGGCTGGTGCTCCAGCGTGTTGAGGCCGTGGAAGTCGCCCGCCACGATCTGGACGGGGGCTACCAGCGCCGCCATCCACATGGCCATGGAGAACATGGTTCGCGCTGCCTCGTTGCGACGGTCGCGCAGGAGGTGCACGGCGCCGACCGCGCCGACGATGAAGGCCGTCGAGAGATAGGCGGCGAGCACCATGTGCACGAGGCGATAGGGGAAGGACGGGTTGAAGATCACAGCCCACCAGTCCGTCACCACGAACTGGCCGGCCGCGTTCATGGCGAAGCCCTGCGGCGTCTGCATCCAGCTGTTGACGGAGAGGATCCAGAAGGCCGACATGGCGGTGCCCGCCGCAACCATCGCCGTCGCGAACATGTGCAGGCCGCGCCCCACGCGGTCGAGCCCGAAGAGCATGACGCCGAGGAAGCCCGCCTCGAGGAAGAAGGCGGAGAGAACCTCGTAGCCCATCAGCGGACCGAGTACCGGCCCCGCCTTGTCGGAGAAGACGCTCCAGTTGGTGCCGAACTGGTAGCTCATCACGATGCCCGACACGACGCCCATGCCGAACGCGACCGCGAAGATCTTCTTCCAGTAGTTGAACAAGTCGTGGAAGACGTGCCGGCCCGTCGCCAGCCACAGCCCGTTCAGCACGGCGAGATAGCTCGCCAGCCCGATCGAGATGGCGGGGAAGATGATGTGGAAGCTGACGGTGAAGGCGAATTGCAGGCGGGCGAGGAAGAGGGCGTCAAACCCTGTCATGGGCTAGTCCTTTCGAAGCGGGGCTCCCTGTTGCGCATGTGGCGCGCCAGGGCTTCGATGCGGGGGACGACAAAGGCGGTCACGTCGGGGTCGGAGATCGTCTCCGCCCAGGCCTGCCGGAAACAGACGAGCCAGGCTTCGACCTCCTCCTCGCCGATGGGCGCGTGAAGGTGACGGGCGCGCAGCATCGGCGGACCGTGCCGCTCCACGAAGATCGGCGGGCCGCCGAGCCAGCCCGTCAGGTACTCGAAGAGCTTCTGACGCGCGTCGTCCAGGCCGTTGGGATGGATCGCGAGCGCGGCGGCGGCGTCGGGCCGGCTCTCCATCAGGTCGTAGAAGCGGTCCACGAGACGGCGGATGCCGGCTTCCCCGCCGCACGCCTCGTAGGGCGTGCGCGGGCCGTCCTGGTCGTGTGGCGGGTCGCTCGGCATGGGCTCACGTGGGCAGGCGTCGGACGGGACAATTTGACGTTGGTTTTGCGGCGGCGCGCAAGCTGTCAGGACGCGACGTTGTCACGCAGCCAGCACCCGCCGGACCGGCCGCGCGTTCTCGTCGAGGCCGAGCCGCTGCAGCAACGGCGACCGCTCGCGCGTGATGTCGGCGATCGTCATCCCGTCGAGCACGGCCATGAAGGCGGCGAAGGCAGACTGGATGCCGCGCGACAGGTCGCAGGCGCCGCACAGCGGGCAGGTATTGGTGGCGGGATCGAAGCACTCGACGAGGACGAGGCTGTCCTCGGTGAGACGAACCACTTCGCCCACGGTGATCTCCGCGGCGGGCCGGGCGAGCCTGAAACCGCCGCCGCGTCCCCGCACGTTGTCCAGCAATCCCCAGCGGCCGAGCTGGTGGACGCACTTCACGACATGGGTGCGCGGGATGCGGTGCGCCTGGGCGACCTCGTCCGCCTGGCTGAGCGCCCCGCCGCGCAGGGCGGCGAACATCAGCGTGCGCAGCGCGTAGTTGGTGAAGGCGGTCAGCCGCACGGGCTCCTCCTCGGCATAAAGTTTGATACGTGATCTACCTTATAGCCTATTGCACCGCGATAAGCTATTTCGCAACTGCGAAACGAGTGCTAGATCGGAGCCGGAGCCCGATCGGTGCAGCCATCCCCCCTGGCCTCGGCGCTCGCCTGTGACGTCCTTGGGAGATTGAACGATGACTCGCAACATTGGTGGCCTGGACAGGCTTCTGCGCTTCTATCTCGGCTTGTTCATGATCGGCTGCGCCCTGCCTTACTGGGTCCCGCAGACGGGGTGGAATTGGCTCGGCTGGCTCGGTATCGTGCCGCTGCTCAGCGCGGTCGCAGGCCGTTGCGGCCTGTACCGGCTGGTCGGCCTGTCGACCTGCCCCCGCTAGACCCGGCAGGAGACCCGATGGCGGCCTTCGATACCGAGCGCGTGCTGCTCGTCGAGCATTGGACGGACAGGCTCTTCAGCTTTCGGACCACGCGCAACCCCAGCCTGCGCTTCGAGAACGGCCAGTTCACGATGATCGGGCTGGAGGTCGACGGTCGTCCGCTGCTGCGGGCCTACAGCTTCGCAAGCGCGAACTACGAGGAGTTCCTCGAGTTCTACAGCATCAAGGTGCCGGACGGCCCGCTGACCTCGCGTCTGCAGCACATCAAGGAAGGCGACTCCGTCCTCGTCGGGCACAAGCCGACGGGCACGCTGATCCAGGGCAACCTGCTTCCGGGTCGCAGGCTGTTCCTGCTGGCCACCGGCACCGGGCTCGCGCCCTTCGCGAGCATCCTGCAGGACCCCGCGGTCTACGAAGCCTACGACAGGATCGTCTGCGTGCATGGCTGCCGGACGGTCGATGAGCTCGCCTATGGCCGCCGGCTGGTCCGCAGCCTGCCGGAGAACGAGTATTTCGGCGAGGTGGTCCGCGACAAGCTGGTCCACTATCCCACCACGACGCGCGAGCCCTTCACGCATCAGGGACGCATCACCGACCTGATCGAGACCGGCAAGCTCTTCGAGGATCTCGGGGCCTCGCCGCTCGATCCGGCCGATGACCGCGTGATGCTGTGCGGCAGCCCCGGCATGCTGGCGGACCTGCGCGTCATGCTCGACGCCAGGGGTTTTCGCGAGGGCAGCGGCAATGCGCCCGGCTCCTACGTGATCGAGCGGGCCTTCGTCGAGCGCTGACGCGTCGTCGCCGGCCAGGCTCACCGCGCCAGTTGCTCCCGCACCGCCGCGACCGCCCGCAGGCTGAGCGCCGCGATGGTCAGCGTGGGATTGGCGGTCGCCGAGGTCGGGAAGACGGCCGAGCCCAGCACGAAGAGGTTCGGATGCTCGTGGCTGCGCAGGTCGCGGTCCACCACCGACGTCCTCGCGTCCTTGCCCATCCGCGCGGTGCCGATGATGTGGCCGGCGCCCTGGGCCTCCGGGCTGTGGTGGATGGCGGTCGCGTCGAGCCTGGCGAAGATCGCGGCGTGGGCCGTCCGGGCGGCCTGCATCCCCGCACGGGTGTAGTCGTCGATCCGATAGGCGATGCGCGGGACCGGGACGCCGTACACGTCGCGGTCGGTCGGGTCGAGCGTCAGGCGGTTGCCGGGGTCGGGCAGCTGCTCCACGAGCGAGGCCAGGCGAATGTGGCGGGCGGATTGGCTGCGCAGGGCGTCGTCGAGCTCCGCGCCGCGCCTGCCCTGCCGCGCGAGTTCGCGGGCCAGCGCGATAGGGGCTCCCGTCGGCCAGGACCAGCCGTCATTGCCGATCTCGATGCGGAAGGCGCCGCGCTCCCTGCGGAATTCGCCCTCGCGCAGGTTCTCGATGCCGGACGTGGAGATGGGTCCGCGATAGGGATAGACCGGCAGCGCCGAGAGCGCCCAGGAAAGCTGGGTGGGATGGTCCATCAGGTTGCGGCCTACCTGGTCCGATCCGTTGGCGACGCCGTTGGGCGCGGCTTCGCTGCGGGAGGCGAGCAGCAGTCGTGGGCCCTCGATGGCGTGGGCCGCCAGGACGACGACCTTGCCCCGGGCCCGCCCCTCGCTGCCGTCCCAGCGGCGGAAGCGCACGCCGGAGACGCGCCGGTCAGGGCCGAGTTCGATCTGCACCACCGTGGACTTGTCGATGAGCCGCGCGCCGGCCGCGACCGCCTCGCCGAGGTGGACGGTGGCGTCGTACTTGGCCTGGACCGGGCAGACCGGAATGCAGCTCGCATTGCCGCAGCAGGGGATCCTGTCGTGACGCCACACCGAGTTTCGCGCCTGCGGGGTCGAGCGAACCTCGTAGGGCGTGCCCTCCAGCGCCGAGGCGAAGGTCCGGTCCAGGAAGGTCTGGGGGATCGGCGGCATCGGGTAGGGCACATGGCGGGGCGAGCCCAGGTCGACGTCGCTCTCCCCGGAGACGCCGAGCTCGTGCTCGGCATAGCCGTAATAGGCCTCGAGCTCGTCATAGGCGATCGGCCAGTCCACGCCGTGCCCGTGCAGGCTGGCGAGGCGGAAGTCCGAGGGCAGGAACCGCAAGGCCGTGCCGAGCCAGTGCCAGGTCGTTCCGCCGACCACCTTCAGGTAGGTGCTGGCGAAGAGGTCGGGCCCGTCTTGGCGGTACCAGTCCTTCAGCCGTCCCGTCACGGGATGCATCGCCTGGGGGGTGGGCGGATAGGGGCATTCCGGAACCTTGTCGGCTGCGTCCCAGAAGGCCTGGACGGCGTTCCCGCGGTCGACCTCGCCTCCGGCCTCCAGGATCGCCACGGCAACGTTGGTCCTGGCGAGACGCGCCGCCATCAGTGCGCCTGCCACGCCGGACCCGATCACCACGACGTCGGCGACGATGTCGTCCGCCATGTCAGGTCCCCGGCGGCTGAGACCAGTACCCGGTCTCGCCGCCGCAATTGCCGAGGGGCTTGGTGAAGGCCAGCGCGCGCCAGACCAGCGCGCCGTTATAGGTGGCCACGGCCGTGCCGGCCCTCGTGTCGTAGAGGCCGGAATACCAGGCGGCGACGAGCTCCGTCGCCAGCGCCGGGTCGCCCGCGGGATCGGCGGCCAGCGTCACGAGGTCCCTGGCCCGACCCGCGGCCTGGAACGCCGCGAGCAGCGATGCGGCCGCGTCGCGATCGAGCGCATCGAGCGGCGCGCCCGTGAGGCTCGAGGACAGGTCAAGGAAGCGGTCGAGGTCGAGCCCCGTCTGGGCGCGGGGCTGCGTCCCGGGCACGAGACCGGCCGCCAGCGCCACCCCCAAACCGCCGACGACCGTCCGTCGCGAGGGGGACGGCGACAGGTCGGCCGGGGCGGCGGGGGGACCGGAACTCATGCCGACTCATCCTGCAGTTGTACGAGGTGCAGGCTAGAAGCCGATTGTGTCGCGGGCAATGCGGCCTTGTCGCGCCGGGTCAGGCCGGCAAGTGGCCGTTGGGGCTCAGGCGATCGATGAGCGCCGGCAATTGCGCCGCGAGCGGGCCGAAGATGTCGTCGGGCGGCATGTTCAGCAGGCCCGAGATCTTCTCGACGAGGGTGTCGCCGAGCGCCGCTTCGAGCTGCTGCGCGGTGATGGGCGCGTTCGGCCCGTTGCCGAGCCATGAGGACACCTGCGGACCGAGTCCGGCCTGCTGCAGTTTGGCGAGCAGCCCCTGCAGGTTGCCCATGTCGGTGGAGGCGAGGACCTTGTCGAGGATCTGCGGCAGCATCTGCGCCTCGGCCTGGCCCATGGCGCTGCCGAGTGCGGACTTCACGAGGTCGAAGAGGCCAGACATGCGGTAACTCCCTGTGTCGCGTCGGGGGGGGATGATCGACCGAAGCTCGGCCGCGCCAACTTACCGTTCGCCAATCTCGTCAGACCAGGACGGGATGGGACAACATGCCGACGGAGCCGAAGACGGCCTGGTAGCGCTCCACCTCGGCCCTGGGGCCGCTCGCCTTGACGGGGTTGTCCGAGAGTTTCACGGCAGGACGGCCGGCCGCCGAGGCCACCTTGCAGACCAGCGAGATCGGATCGAGCGCATGGCCGCCGCGCGGCACGCAGCCGCGGAAGTCGTTGGTCAGGTTGGTGCCCCAGCCATAGCTCACGCGGACGCGGCCCTGGAAGTGCCGGAACGTCTCCTCGATCGTGCCGATGTCCATGCCGTCGGAGAACACGATGAGCTTCTCGCGCGGGTCCATGCCGCGCAACGCCCACCAGGCGACGAGTTCCTCGCCGGCTTCCACGGGCGGCTTGGAGTCCGGCCGCGCCCCGGTCCAGCGCGCCACCCAGTCCGGCGCGTCGCGCAGGAACGCGGTGGTGCCATAGGTGTCGGGCAGCATGATCAGGAGGTTGCCGCCATAGATGCGCGCCCAGTCCGCCAGGACCGTATAGCGCGCGGCCCGCAGCGCGTCGGGATCGTCCCGGGCCAGCGCGGCGTAGACCATGGGCAGTTCGTGCGCGTTGGTGCCGATCGCCTCCGCGCCGATCTCCATGGCGATGTGGACGTTGCTGGTGCCGACGAAGGCCTCGCCGATGCCCTCGCGCAGCGCCTCGCAGCACCAGCGCTGCCACAGGTAGCCGTGACGGCGGCGGGTGCCGAAGTCGCCGATCTTGAGAGGTCCCTCGCTGGCGAGCGCCTGCAGCCGCTCGATCTTCTCCCACAGCTTCGCCTTGGCGCGCGCATAGAGCACGTCGAGCTCGAAGCGACCCATGTCCTGCATGGCGTGGCGGGCGCGCAATTCGTTGACGATGGAAAGGGCAGGGATCTCCCACATCGTGGTGTAGGCCCAGGGGCCGGCGAAGCGCAGCTCGTACTGGCCGTCCTGCCTGTGCAGCTCGTAGTCGGGCAGGGAGAAGCCGGCCAGCCATTCGAGGAAGTCCGGCTGGAAGATCTGCTTGACGCCGTAGAAGGTGTTGCCGGCCAGCCAGATCAGTTCCTTGGTCGTGAAGCGCAGGGTGCGCGCATGGTCGAGCTGCGCGCGCAGGGCGCCCTCGTCCACGACCTCGGCGAGGCGGACCGACGTGGTACGGTTGTGGATGCCGAAGGTGACGGGGACGTCACGATGCCGCTTCCAGATCATCTGCAGCATCAGGAGCTTGTAGAAATCCGTGTCGAGCAGCGTGCGCACCACGGGATCGAGCCGGAATCCGTGGTTGTAGACCCGGGTGGCGAAGTCGGTGAGGCTCATGCGTGCGGTCCGGCTGCCATCCTGGCGGGTGGGCCCGGCGTGGCCGTGCGATCATGCCGCCTGATCGCCGCGCGGGAAACCCTTGGCGACGGGTTGTCCTAAAGACGCGAGAATGCGTCTCTCCGCCGCAAGCCGGACGGCCGCAGGCGCTGGCATGGTCAGGCTAACGAATCCCGTCCTGGTCTTCCATGCGCTATTCCGCACTTTCCGTGTTTCTCCAGGGCCTGCGCGGAAACGCGCACTGGTCCCGCGCCTGGCGTGCGCCGGACCCCAAGCCGCGCTACGACGTGGTGATCGTCGGCGGCGGGGGGCACGGCCTGTCGACGGCCTATTACCTCGCGCGCACCTTCGGGGTGCGCAATGTCGCCGTCCTCGAGAAGGGCTGGCTCGGGTCGGGGAACATCGGGCGCAACACCACGATCATCCGCTCGAACTACCTGCTGCCGGGTAACAACCCGTTCTACGAGCTGTCCATGAAGCTCTGGGAAGGGTTGGAGCAGGACTTCAACTACAATGCGATGGTGTCGCAGCGCGGCGTGCTGAACCTCTTTCACTCGGACGGCCAGCGCGACGCCTATCGCCGGCGGGGCAACGCGATGCGGCTGCACGGCGTCGACGCCGAGCTGCTCGACCGCGAGCAGGTTCGGGCCATGACGCCCTTCCTCGACTTCGACAATGCGCGCTTCCCGATCCGCGGCGGCCTGTTCCAGCCGCGCGGCGGAACAGTGCGGCACGACGCCGTGGCCTGGGGCTATGCCCGCGGCGCCGACGAGCGGGGCGTCGACGTCATCCAGCATTGCGAGGTCAAGGGCATCCGCCGCCGGCCCGACGGGAGCGTCGACGGCGTGGAGACCACGCGCGGCTTCATCGGCGCGGGCAAGCTGGCGCTCGCGACCGCGGGGCACTCCTCCGAAACGGCCCGGATGGCCGGGCTCACCCTGCCCATCGAGAGCCACGTGCTGCAGGCCTTCGTGTCGGAGGGCATCAAGCCCTTCATCGACACCGTGGTCACCTTCGGCGTCGGGCACTTCTACGTGTCGCAGTCCGACAAGGGCGGACTCGTCTTCGGGGGCGACATCGACGGCTACAACTCCTATGCGCAGCGCGGCAATCTCGCGACGGTGGAGCATGTCGCCGAGGCGGGCGTCTCGATGATCCCGGCCCTCTCGCGCCTGAAGGTCCTGCGCGCCTGGGGCGGCGTGATGGACATGTCCATGGACGGCTCGCCCATCATCGACAGGACGCCGGTCCCCAACCTCTACCTGAACAGCGGCTGGTGCTATGGCGGGTTCAAGGCGACGCCGGCCTCGGGCTATTGCTTCGCCCACCTGCTGGCCAAGGACGAGCCCCACCCCACCGCCGCGGCCATGCGGCTCGACCGTTTCGAGCGCGGCTACCTGATCGACGAGAAGGGCCTCGGGGCCCAGCCGAACCTGCACTAGGAGCGAGCGTGGCGAGCCTGATCCGCTGTCCCCATTGCGGCCCGCGCCCCAAGGAGGAGTTCACCATCCGCGGCGCGGCCCTCGCGCGCCCGGCGGCGGACGCCGACGACGCCGCGTGGTTCCGCTACGTCTATCTGCGCGACAACCCGCGCGGCCCCTACGAGGAGCACTGGCATCACACGAATGGCTGCCATCGCTGGCTGGTCGTGACGCGCGACACGCTGACCCACGAGCAGATCGCCGTGCGCGACGTGCGCGCGGGCGGGGAGGCCGGCGCGTGACCTCCTACCGGCTTCCCTCGGGCGGGCGGATCGACAGGGCCGCAACGCTGTCCTTCACCTTCGACGGCCAGCCGTTCGCGGGCCATCCCGGCGATACGCTGGCGTCCGCTCTGCTCGCCAATGGCCGGCGGCTCGTCGGGCGCTCCTTCAAGTATCACCGGCCGCGCGGCATCGTGACGGCCGGGTCGGCGGAGCCCAACGCGCTCGTCACGGTGGGACGCGGCGGCCGCCGCGAGCCGAATGTCCGCGCCACGATGCTGGAGTTGCACGAGGGGCTCGTCGCCGAAAGCCAGAACCGCTGGCCCTCGCTCGGCTTCGACGTGGGGGCGGTGAACGGGCTGTTGGGCCCCTTCCTGTCGGCGGGCTTCTACTACAAGACCTTCATGTGGCCGGCCGCGTTCTGGGAACGCCTTTACGAGCCGATCATCCGCAAGGCCGCAGGCCTCGGCCGCGCCGGTTTCGACCCCGACCCCGACGGCTACGAGAAGAGCTGGGCGCATTGCGACCTGCTCGTGGTCGGGGGCGGGCCGGCGGGCCTCGCCGCGGCGCTCACCGCCGGGCGCGCCGGAGCGCAGGTGGTGCTGCTGGACGAGGGCGCGGAGCCCGGCGGCACGCTGCTGCACGAGACGGCTATGGTCGGCGGACATCGGGCCGGCGACGCGCTCGGGGCCATGCTTGACGAACTGCGCTCCCTGCCCAACGTGCGGATGATGCCGCGGACCACCGCGTTCGGCTGGTACGACGAGATGGTGTTCGGTGCACTCGAGCGGGTGCAGAAGCACGTCGGCGAGCCGGGTCCGGCCACGCCGGTGGAGCGGCTCTGGCGCATCATCGCGCGCCGCGCGCTGCTTTGCACGGGCGCCGAGGAAAGGCCCATCGTGTTCGGCGGCAATGACCGACCGGGGGTCATGATGGCCGAGGCCGGCCTCGCCTACGCGCTGCGGCAGGGCGTCGGCGTAGGGCGCAGCGTCGCCGTGTTCACGACAGGGGCCGCCGGCCTTCACGTGGCGAAGGGCCTCGAGGCCGCCGGCGTCCACGTGGCGGCCGTGGCCGACGCCCGGCAGGACGCCGCCGTGGTGGCGACGAGTGGCGGCCGGGGCCTGTCGGGCGTGACGATCGCCAGGGGCGGGACGGCGCGCGAGGTCTCCGTCGACGCGCTGCTGATGTCGGGGGGCCACAGCCCGCGCATCCACCTCGCCTGCCATCGCGGCGGCAAGCCGCGCTGGAGCGAGGCGCATGGTGCGTTCCTGGCGCCGGAGGGGTCCGGCTGCCTGCCGCTCGCCGGATCCGCGGCGGGCGCGCGCACCCTCGCGCAGTGCCTCGCCGACGGTGCGGGCCAGGCGGCGGCCATCCTTTCCGACCTGGGCCGCAACGCGCAGCCCGCGTCGTTCGGCGCCATCGAGGGCGACTGGGAGGACAGTCCCGCCAGGATCCTGTGGCGGGTGGAGAAAAGCCGCGGCAAGGCGTTCGTCGACTTCCAGAACGACGTGCACGAGGGAGATCTCGGCCTCGCCGCCCGCGAGGGCTACGACCATGTCGAGCTCGCCAAGCGCTATACGACCACCGGCATGGCCACCGACCAGGGCAAGCTCTCCAACGTCAACGCGATCGGCATCCTGGCGCAAGCGCGCGGTGTGACGCCGGCCGAGGTGGGCACGACCACGTTCCGGCCGTTCTACACGCCGGTCTCCTTTGGCGCGCTGGCCGGCCACTCGCGCGGGCCACACTTCCAGCCCGTCCGCAACTCGCCGCTGCACGGATGGGCCGCCAGGCACGGGGCCGAATTCGTCGAGACGGGGCTGTGGTTCCGCTCCTCGCATTTCCCGATCGAGGGCGAGACGCACTGGCGCCAGACGGTGGACCGCGAGGCTCTGGCCGTGCGCGCGTCCGTGGGCCTGTGCGACGTGTCCACGCTCGGCAAGATCGAGATCGTCGGGCGCGACGCCGCCACCTTCCTCGACCGCATCTATTGCAACCCGTTCGCCAAGCTGCCCCTGGGCAAGGCACGCTACGGCCTGATGCTGCGCGAGGACGGCTTCATCTATGACGACGGCACGACGAGCCGCCTCGGCGAGCAGCGCTACTTCATGACGACCACGACGGCGGCCGCCGCCCAGGTGATGCGCCACCTCGAATTCTGCTCCCAGGCGATCTGGCCCGATCTCGACGTCAGGCTGACCTCCGTGACCGACCAGTGGGCGCAGATGGCGCTCGCCGGCCCGCGCTCGCGCGAGGTCTTGCGGCACGTCGTCGACCAGGACGTCTCGAACGACGCCTTCCCGCATCTGGCCGCCGCAGAGGTGACGCTGCTCGGGGGGCAGGTCGAAGGCCGGCTGTTCCGGCTCTCCTTCTCGGGCGAACTTGCCTACGAGATCGCCGTGCCGGCGGGGTTCGGCGAGGCCGTCGCGGACGCGCTGATGGCAGCGGGGGCGCCCTTCGGGATCGTGCCCTACGGGCTCGAGGCGATGGGCGTGCTGCGCATCGAGAAGGGGCACGTCACCCACAACGAGATCAACGGCACGGTCACGGCCGCCGATCTCGGATTCGGGCGCATGGTCTCGCGCACCAAGGCCGACTTCATCGGCCGGCGCATGCTGGACCGGGAAGGCCTCGTCGATCCCGCGCGGCCAGCCCTCGTCGGCATCATGACGCTCGCTCCGTCGGACCCTCTGCGGGCGGGCTCCCACATCCTGCGCAAGGGCGACGCCGCCACGCTGGAGAACGACCAGGGATACGTCACCTCCGGCTGCTACTCGCCCCATCTGGGCTCGTCCATCGGCCTTGCGCTCGTCACCCGCGGACCCGAGCGACATGGCGAGGAGGTCGTGGTGTGGAATGCGCTCAACGGCGAGTTCGTGCCGGCCCGGCTCGTGCCGCCCGTCTTCGTCGACCCCACGAACGGAAGGTTGCATGGCTGAGGCACCTACCCTGATGCGCGCCGCGCTGCCGGCGGCTCCCGTCGAGCGTCCCGGCGTGCGGATCTCTGCATTGCCCGCCGGGCACGTCATCCAGGTGCTGGCGGCCTCAGGCAGCGGCGACCTGCGGCAGAGAGTGTCGGTCCTCGCCGACGGGACGTCCCACGCGCTGCGCAAGGCCGGCCCGGACGGATGGTACCTCGTGGGCGAGGCTCCCTGGAGCCGCTCCAGGCTGGACGAGGCGGGGGCTGCGCTCGGCGAGAGCGCCGCGCTCGTCGACCAGAGCCACGGCCGGGTGCGCATCGGGCTGTCCGGGCCGGGCTGCCGGCGCCTGCTGGCGACCGGGACCGCGGTGGACCTCTCCGACGCCATGTTCCCGGTGGGCGCGGCGACGGAGACGCTTTTCGGGCATGTCGGCGTCCACCTGACCCGGGTGGGAGAGGACGCCTACGAGATCCTCGTGGGTCGCACCTTCGCCCAGACGCTCTGGGACGAACTCTGCCACTGAGCGCCCGGCACGGGCGACTGACCGTCGGGCCGCGGCGCTCTGGGGCCGCGGGGGCCTGGCCACACCCTACATTGCCATCGCGTCCCAGCGCTCGCGCACCATGGCGCGGATCTTCAGGGCCTCCTGGCGACGATCGGAGAGCTCGTCGCCCCTGGCGTCGGTGATGGCGTATTCCGGCGGACCGAGTTCGCAGAGGAAGACGGCCGTGTCGTCCGGACCGGCGCGGCGGCGCCAACCGGAGAGGCCCTCCGCCCACCAGTCGAGGAACGTGTCGACCCACTTGCGGTGCTGGGGAAAGTCGATGGGGATCTGCACCTGGTTGCGGGATGCGACGCGGCCCTGGAAGCTGTCGCAGCGCTCCAGCACGCGCGAGACCAGCGAGCGGTAGAGCGGGCGGATCGGGTGCAGCATCTCCCGGTCCACGACGTAGTGCGACAGGTCCCCCGCCATGCGCATCTCGGGGATGGCATCGAGCAGCTGAACCGTCGTGAAGAGATCGTTGGTGATGCAGTCGCGGTGGGTCTCGAACTGGATCGGCATGCCCTCGCGGCGGGAGACGGCGAGCCATTCGCGGATGACGGGAATCATCCCCTCCACCGACAGCGGCATGACCTGGCCGATCACCACGACGAAGGGCGCGTCGATGTCCTTCGCCAGATCGAGGGCGGGGACGAGGTCCTCGATCGATTTCGGGAAGGCGGTCACGAGCCCGCGCAGGCCGGTCCGCCGGAAGTGGGGAACGGCGAGGCGGAGCTGTTCGATGCTGGTCGAGCCGAGGTCGAGGCCCATGCCGTCATAGCCGTCCTCCAGCACTGCGTCGAAGCGTTCGGCGAGCGGGAGCTCAGGCCGGCCGGGGCGACGCATCTCGGTGGCCCAGAGGCTCTGGTAGACGTGAAGCTGCTGCGGCACGCTCACGCCTCCAGCTTGAGGCCGGTCGGGTCGTCCGGCGCGGCGGGGGCGGAGGGCGACAGGTCCGTGTCGTCGCTGATCCAGAGCCTGTCGTCTGGATAGTCCTTCTCCGTCCGCCCGCCCCGGAAGGCGCGGATCACCGCCGCCTGGAAGCCCAGGTACGTCATCTCCTCCGGCTTTCGGCCGCGCGCGGTGAACATGGTGCGGTGCAACTGGGCCAGGCGGTTGAACGGCACGCCCGGGAAGGCGTGATGCGCCGTGTGGTACTGCATGTTCCAGCACAGCCAGCGCATCAGGGCGTTGGTGCGGGTTGAGCGCGTGTTGAGCGTGATCTCTTCCACGTGCGGCATGCCCAGGTGCTCGATCGTGTTCTGCAGCTGGTGCACGGATTTCGTGAGCAGCATGGGCGCAAGCCAATGTGTCACGGCGAGCCAGCTTCCCGTCGCGAGGGAGGCGGCGGCGATGGCGCCATAGCCGGCGAGGTGGAGCCGCGCCTCGCGGATCACGTCCGCCTTGCGGCCCTGCGGCACATAGCCCTCGCGCACGACGCCGCGCGCGAAGCGAAAGATCCTGCTGATGCGGGACTTCCAGTAGGTGGGGCCGAGCACCCAGAGGATGTAGGAGGCCAGCGCGAAGGGCGGGCGCTCCAGCTCGCCGTCCCGCTCCCATTGCTGGGTGTAGCGGTGGTGGGCGAAGTGCTGGATCTGGTCGAAGTCGCGGGGGTAGAGCAGCACGAAGCCGATCGCCCGGCCGAACACCTCGTTCAGCCTGCGCGTGCGGAACACGGTCCAGTGGCTCATCTCGTGCTGGCCGGCATAGAGGAAGTTGATGAGCACGCCGTGCACGAGGAAGACCGGAACCGCCGCCCAGGTCCCCCAGGTCACGCCGAGCAGCATGCCGGAGCCGAGGATCGCGCCGACGTGACTTCCCAATTGCGCGAAGCCGGCCAGGTCCGACTTCGCGGACAGGTCGCGCAATTGCGCGGGCGTGACCATGTCCCTGCGACCGAAGACCTCGTCCATGCGTCCTCCCTGGCCCGCCTGCAGCATTGAGCGTCGCCTGCCCGGTTAGCAAGGCGCGGGCCAAGTCGCGTCGACCTATCCGCCGGCGGGATTGGGACTGCGCCAGGCGCGCTCGAAGGGCAGGCGCCAGGCATGGGGCGCGATGAGCTGGTGGATGGTCTTGGGTCCCCACGAACTGGGCTCGTAGAGTCGCACCGGCGGGGGCGTCTCCAGGAGTGGCATGGAGACCTCCCAGAGCCGTTCGATGCCCTCGGCGCTGGTGAAGAGCGTGCGGTCGCCGCGCATCGCGTCGAGGATCAGCCGCTCGTAGGCCTCAAGCACCTCGCCGATCATGCCGGTGTCGTGCATCGCGAACTGCATGCTGAGCTTGTCGAGGCGCATGCCGGGGCCGGGCCGCTTGCCGTAGAAGGACAGCGACATGCGCGAGCTGTCGGCGAGGTCGAAGGTCAGGTGGTCCGGACCCTGCGCCCCCACGCCGGAGCCCACGGGGAACATGCTCTTGGGAGGCTCGCGGAACGCGATGGAGATGATGCGCTGGCCCTCCGCCATGCGCTTTCCCGTGCGCAGGAAGAAGGGCACGCCGGCCCAGCGCCAGTTGTCGATGGCGCATTTCAGGGCGATGAAGGTCTCGGTGTCGGATTCCGGATCCACGCCCTCCTCCGAGCGGAAGCCGACATATTGCCCGCGCACGACGTCGCGCGGATCGATCGGCAGCATGCTGCGGAAGACCTTGTTCTTCTCCTCGTTGATCGGCCCGGGCTCGAGGGAGGTCGGCGGCTCCATGGCCATGAAGCCGAGGATCTGGAAGAGGTGGGTCACCACCATGTCACGATAGGCGCCGGTCTGCTCGTAGAACGCCGAGCGCTTGCCGATGGCCAGCGTCTCGGGCACGTCGATCTGCACGTGGTCGATGAAGTTGCGGTTCCAGATGGGCTCGAAGAGGCCGTTGGCGAAGCGGAAGGCCAGGATGTTCTGCGCCGCCTCCTTGCCCAGGAAGTGGTCGATGCGGAAGATCTGGTCTTCCGAGAAGACCTCGTGGAGGCGTGCGTTGAGGGCGACGGCGCTATCCAGGTCGGTTCCGAACGGTTTTTCCATGATGATGCGGCTGCGTTTGACGAGGTCGGCCTCGCCCAGCATCCGAACGGCGGAGAGCGCCGCGCTCGGCGGCACGCTGAGGTAGTGGACGCGGCGGCATTCGCTGCCGATGGACGCCTCCGCCTTCTCGACCGCCTCCCTCAGCGCCGCCGGGCCCGACCCTAGCGGCACGTAGTCGAGGTTCTCGGCGAAGGACGGCCAGTCGTTCGGCTGGCCCTTGCGGGCGAAGAACTGGTCGATCGCCTCGCGCGCGAGGCTGCGGAAGCGCTCGGCGTCGATGTCGTCGAGCGACACGCCCACGATGCGGCAGTCCGGAATGAAGCCGGCACTGACGAGGTGGAACAGGCCGGGGAGCAGCTTGCGCCTGGAGAGATCTCCCGTCGCGCCGAAGAGCACGACGACCTGCGGGTAGCGCGGCCCCACGCGCGATGCATTCTTCGCCACGCCCTTCCCCCCTCGTCCGACCCGGCCTGCCGCGCCGGGGACGCTTGCGCCAGTCCCACCAGACCCCGATGACATGCATATCTCCGGCCATGCCTCGCGGGGTCTGCGCGGCCGCGCCGATGCCCGCGCTGGACGCGGGCGCACCGGCGCGGTCCAATGCCTACCCAGCCTGCCCATCATCCGACGGAATCGATCATGGCCGAAGCCTTCATCTGCGACGCGGTGCGCACGCCCATCGGGCGCTATGGCGGCGCGCTCTCCGGCATCAGGACCGACGACCTCGCGGCCGTGCCGCTTGCGGGCCTGATGGCGCGCAACCCCTCCGTGGATTGGAACAGGGTGGACGACCTGATCTATGGCTGCACGAACCAGGCGGGCGAGGACAACCGCAACGTCGGCCGCATGGCCGTGCTGCTGTCCGGCCTGCCGATCTGCGTCCCCGGCACCACGGTCAACCGCCTCTGCGGCTCCGGCATGGACGCCGTCGGCATGGCGGCGCGGGCCATCAGGGCAGGAGATTGCGACATGGTGATCGCCGGCGGGGTGGAGAGCATGACGCGCGCTCCCTTCGTGATGCCCAAGGCCGAGGCCGCCTTCTCGCGGGCAGCCGCCATCCACGACACGACGATCGGCTGGCGCTTCGTGAATCCCAGGACCAAGGCGGCCTACGGAACCCATTCCATGCCCGAGACGGCGGACGAGGTGGCCGCGCAGTTCGGCATCGCCCGGTCCGACCAGGACGCCTTCGCCCTGCGCAGCCAGCAGCGCTGGGCGGCCGCGCAGGCCGCGGGCCGGTTCCGCGACGAGATCGTGCCGGTCTCCATCCCGCAGAAGAAGGGTGAGACGACGCTCTTCGACACGGACGAGCATCCGCGCCCGGAGACGACGGCGGATCAGCTCGCCCGACTCAAGGGCTTGAACGGGCCGGAGCTCAGCGTCACCGCGGGCAACGCCTCGGGGGTGAATGACGGGGCGGCGGCGATGATCGTCGCCACCGAGAAGGCGGCGCGCGCGCAGGGCCTCGAGCCCAGGGCGCGTGTCGTGGCGATGGCGGCCGCCGGCGTCGAGCCCCGCATCATGGGCGTCGGCCCCGTGCCGGCTGTGCGCCGGGTGCTCGAGCGGGCGGGGCTGACTCTCGATCAGATGGACATCGTCGAACTCAACGAGGCCTTCGCGGCGCAAGGCCTGGCCGTGCTCCGCGAACTGGGGCTGCCCGACGACGCCGAGCACGTGAACCCCAATGGCGGGGCCATCGCGATCGGGCATCCCCTGGGCATGAGCGGCGCGCGGCTCGTGACCACGGCCACCTATGAGCTCGCCCGACGCGGCGGGCGCTATGCGCTGTGCACGATGTGCATCGGCGTGGGGCAGGGCATCGCGCTGGTGCTGGAGAGGGTGTGAGCCATGGCACGCCGCGTCCAATCCGCCGCCCTTGCCCTGCTCACCGCGGCGCTGGCCCTGTCGGCCGCCACGCTCGCTTTCGCCACGCAGGCCCGGTTCCGCTGCGACGACGGCACGCGCCTGACCGCCTCCTTCTCGGGCGGCGCTGAGAGCCCCGGATCCGTCGTGCTCCGCTTCGCCGGCGGGCGGATGCTCACGCTTCCCCAGGTCCCGTCCGCCGATGGCGGCCGCTACCAGGCGGGTGCGGCGGAGTTCTGGACCAAGGGGCAGGGAGCCACCCTCACGCAGGGCGGCAAGGCGACGACCTGCCGGGTGCATCGCCGCTGATCCTTTCGCCAGGCCGCGGCGGCGAACGCAACGGAAACCCGCGGGAGGGCTTCCCGAGGGCGCGTCATGTCCGTCAGCGCACCGGCCGAGGCGGCGGCCCGGCGGCCGGGCCCCATCCGAAACTAGAACTCGTCCCAGCCTCCGGCGGCGGCCTTGGGCCGTCGCGCCGGCACCGGCTGCGCGGCCTTGGCGCCATGGGCCGCCTTGGCGGGAGCCCTCGGCTTGTCCTGGAAAGCCTTCGCCGCGAGTTCGCGCAGGCGCTCCGGGCTGGCGGGGGAGAGGGCCTGGCGGCCGGAGCCGGAAGCGCCGGTGCGGAACTGGTTGACCAGGGTCGCAAGCCCCGCGATCTGCTGCGACAGCGCGTGCGCGGACGCCGAACTCTGCTCGGCGAGCGCGGCGTTCTGCTGCGTCATCTCGTCCATGTGGGCGACGGCCTGGCTCATCTCGTCGATGCCGTTGGCCTGTTCGCCCGTCGCATCGGAAATCTCGTTGACGATGTCGGCCACCTTCGCGGAGGCGTCGACGATGCGGCCCAGCGTCTCGCCGGCCTCGCGCACCAGCTTCACGCCGTGGCCGATCTCCACGGTCGAGGAACCGATGAGGCCCCCGATGTCCTTGGCGGCCTCGGAAGAGCGCTGGGCGAGGGTGCGGACCTCCGCGGCGACCACGGCGAACCCCTTGCCGGCGTCGCCGGCCCGCGCGGCCTCGACGGCGGCGTTGAGGGCGAGCAGATTGGTCTGGAAGGCGATCTCCTCGATGACCGAGGTGATCTCCGTGATCTTGGCGGAGGCCTGCTCGATGCGGGTCATCGCGTCGACCGCGTTGCCGACGATCTTGCCGCCCTCTTGCGCGACCTGGCGCGCCTCGTCGGCGAAGGCGACGGCGTTGCGGGAGGACTGCGCGCTGGACTTCACGGAGGCAGCGAGTTCTTCCGTCGTGGCCGCGGTTTCCTCCAGCGCGGAGGCCTGCTGCTCGGTGCGGGTCGCCAGGTTGCTGCTGCCCTGCGTGATTTCGGCGGAGGCCGCCTCGGCCTCGGAGGATGCCGACGACACGGTCTCGACGACCTCGACGAGCGTGGCGATGAGCGCGTTGACGCCCTCGCTGAGCTGCTTCACCTCGCGGCTCGCATCCTCCTCGGCGTTGACGCGGACGGTGAGGTCCTTGGCCCGCGCCGCGTTTACCACCGCGGTGATCTGGCGCACGATCTCCTCGATCCGCATCGCCTTCACCTGCTCGGTGACGTCGGTGGCGAACTTCACGACCTTATAGGGCTTGCCCTCGGCGTCGAGGATCGGGTTGTAGCTCGCCTGGATCCAGACCTCCCGGCCGCCCTTGCCGAGGCGACGGTACTGGGCGGCGTCGAACTGTCCGCTGCGCAGCTTCTCCCAGAAGGCCTTGTAGGCCGGGGCGTCGCGCTCGCCGGGATCGACGAAGATCGAGTGGTGCTTGCCCTTCACCTCGGCGAGCGAGTAGCCCATCGTCTTCAGGAAGTTCTCGTTGGCGTCGATGATCGTGCCGTCGAGGCCGAACTGGATGACGGCCTGCGAGGCGTTGATGGCCTGGATCTGGCCCGTCATCTCTGCGAGGCGGTTGGCGCGCTCGGTGACGTCGGACGCGAACTTGATGACCTTGTAGACCTTTCCGGAGTTGTCCAGGACAGGGTTATAGGTGGCTTCGAGCCAGATCGGCGCGCCGTCCTTGCGGATGCGGCGAAACTGGCCGCGGACGAACTCGCCGCGACGCAGGGTGTCCCAGAAGGCCCTGTACTCGGCGCCGCGGGCCTCCGCGGGGTCCACGAACAGGCTGTGCGGCTTCTGCGCGATTTCGGCCAGGGTGTAGCCCATCGCCGCGAGGAAGTTGGGATTGGCCGTGATGACCGTGCCGTCCGGGGCGAACTCGATCACGGCGAGCGAACGGTCGATCGCCGCCAGGACGTCCTTGTCATGCCGGCCACCGCCGAAGCTGAAACCCAACATTGAGCAATCCTCAAATCTGCTACCTTTGGGTGTAGACTTGCGCGCTTCCCTTTCGAAAGCGTGACCAGGCGCATTCTTTGCTGATTTCTTGTGCGTAATGTTTGCCCCAGAGGCACCGCTCCGGTGCCGGAGGATCCAGGCGTGACCCGGTTCCCCTCGGGCCCGAACATGCAATAACGTGGCGCGGCAGCTTGAGATTGGCTGTCGCAGGGAAGGAAACGGTGTTGCGTGTCCTCATCTCGTCGACCCCCTATGCGGGACATGTGAGGCCGCTGCTGCCTTATGCGCGGGCCCTGCGGCGAATGGGGCATGACGTGCTGGTTTCGACGCCCGAGCCCGGCCGGGCGGCGGTGATCGAGGCCGGCTTCGCGCATGTCGCTGCCGGCTTTCCGAGCCCCGAGGCGATGGCGGCGGTGATGGCCCGGATCGACGAGGCCCAGGGTGACGCCGTGCCGGCCGTCATCGCGCGCGACGCCTTCGTCGATGGTCTCGCGCGCCATGCCGCGCCGGGGCTCGTGGCGACGATGCGGGAGTGGAATCCCGACATCGTCCTGCGCGACAGCTTCGAGTTCGGCGCCCTCGTCGCGGCCGAGGCCGCCGGCCTGCCCTGCGCGCGGGTGACGGTCCACTCGACCCGGCACGAGGCCGGCATGAGCCGCCATGTCATCGGCCCGCTCGACGACCTGCGCGAGGCTCACGGTCTCGCCAGGGACGGCGGCGAGGCCATGCGGCGGGAGAGGACCTTCACGTCTTTTCCGGCGTCGCTCGACGGCTCGGGGGCCGAAGCAGGCTGGCAGGATCCCTTTCGCTCGTGGGATCGGCCTTCTCCTCCATCGGCCGGCAAGGCTCGGCCGGGATGGGCGCCGGAGGCGGGGGAGGACTTCGTCTATGTCACCCTCGGGACGGTCTCCGGCCGTTCCGACAAGGCGCGGGCGGCCTATCGGGCGGCCGTCGAGGCGGTGGGAAGCCTTCCCGTCCGCGCCTTGCTCACGACCGGCCCGGTCATGGATCCGGAAGCGCTCGGAGCCGTGCCGACCAACGTGACGGTGGAGGCCTTCGTCCCGCAGGACGAGGTGCTGCCCTTCGCCACGACTGTCCTGTGCCATGGGGGGTCGGGCACCCTGCTGGGCGCGCTCGCCCGCGGCGTCCCGGTGGTGGTCGCACCGCTCTTCGCCGACCAGCCGACCAATGCGCGTTCGGTCATGGCGGCCGGCGCGGGCCTCGCCGTGCCCGAGATCACCCCCGGGGACCTGCGCAACGCCCTCCAGGCGGTTCTCGATCAGCCGGCCTTCCGGGAGGGCGCGAGGCGCGTGGCGGCGGAGATCGACGGGCTGGCGACGCCGGACCAGGCGATCGAGGTGCTGCTCGCGCCGCTCGGGAAGACGGGCCGGTGACCCTGAAGACCTCGCTCGACGAGATCGGCCTCGCGCGCCCCGCCGGCGCCCGACTGCTTGCGGAGAAGGGTCTCCGGGCCAAGGGCCGGGACGTGCTCTCAGCCGCGCTGGACGGCTATCCGGAGCCGGATTGCCGCGCGGGCCTGGACGCCGCGCGGCTCGCCTGCGACGTCCGGCCGGCTTCGCCGTGAGGCCTCAGGCCGGCAGCACGACTACCTTCGTCTTGACCGGGGTCTTGTTGTAGAGGTCCAGCATGTCCTGCGTCAGGAGGCCCGTGCAGCCGCTGGTGATGCCGTTGCCGATCGTCTCGGGGTCGCTGGTGCTGTAGATCGTGTAGAGCGTGTAGACGCCGTTCTGGTAGAGATAGAGCGTCCGAGCGCCCAGCGGGTTGTCGAGCCCGGGGGGCATGCCGCCGGCATATTTGGCCGCCTCGGGCTGGCGCTTGATCATCTCCTTCGGAGGCGTCCAGACAGGCCACTCGGCCTTGCGGCCGATATAGGCGTCCCCGCTCCACTTGAAGCCGTCGCGGCCGACATTGGCGCCGTAGCGCGTCGCGTTTCCGTCGCCCTCGATCCGGTAGACGTAGTAGTTGCCGGGATCGACGATGATGGTGCCGGGCTTCTCGTCGCTGTCGTACTTGACCGTCCGGCGCCAGTACTTCGGATCGACCTTGGAGATGTCGACCGCCGGCACGGGGAACTTCTCTTCCGGCAGGGGCCCGTACATGAGCGCCGCTTCGCTGCGGCTCATGCCGTCCTGCGTGACGCAGCCGGCGAGCCCCATCGCCCCCAGGCTGGCCGCCGAGCCGAACAGGAAGGAGCGCCGGTCGAGACGTCCCGACTGCCGCTCAACAGGAGTGATCTCGCCCTTCCGGCCGGCGCTGGCCATCGCTTCATCCGTCATCATGATCGTGGACTATCCCAGTCTTGCTGCATGGCCGGACATGGTCCGGCATGAACCCGCTGCACATGTTCGTCTGCGGCAGACATAGCCGCCGCGAGGTTTGGTTGACAAGCTTGTGCCGAACAGCCTTTCGAGAGTGTGAACGGCGCGGGAGCCGCCACCCCGCCTGCCGGGCCCCGGGAGCGGCCTCCGCAAGGGTCAGGCATGGCGCTGGCGCGCAAGCGCCGCTCCCCGTCCCAGCGCCTCGAGCTTCCGCATGGCGATCTCGCGGTCCATGGGCGCCAGGCCGCAATTCGTGCAGGGATAGAGCCGGTCCTTCGGGACGTACTTCAACGCGAGCTCAATCGTCTCGGCGACCTGCTCGGGCGTCTCCACCACGTCGGACGCGACGTCGATGACACCGACCAGCACGTCCTTGCCCCCCAGCAACGCCATCAGGTGCGGCGGTACCCGCGAGTTGACGCATTCGAGCGAGACCTGGTTGATCCGGCTGCGCGCGAGGGCCGGGAAGAAGGCCTCGTATTCGCGCCACTCGTCGCCCAGGCCTCGCTTCCAGTCGATGTTCGCCTTGATGCCGTAGCCGTAGCAGATATGCACGGCCGTCGTGCACGACAGGCCGTCGATGGCGCGGTGGAGACCCTCGATCCCCCACTCGGCCGCCTCCCGGGTGAAGGCGTTGAAGGCGGGTTCGTCGAACTGGATGACATCCACGCCCTCCGCCTCCAGAGCCCTGGCCTCCTCGTTGAGGAGGTCGGCGAAGGCCATCGCCATCTTGACGCGGTCTCCGTAATAAGCGTCGGCGATCGTGTCGATGATCGTCATGGGACCCGGCAGGGTGAACTTGAGCTTTCGCGTGGTGTGGGCGCGGGCGAGGCGGGCCTCCTCGCCATGGGCCCGGCCCTTCATGCGCAGCCTGTCCACCACTTTGGGCACCATCGCATCGTATCGGTTGTTGCGGATGCCCATCTTGACCTTGTGCTCGAAGTCGATCCCCTCGACGAATTCGAGGAACCCGTGCACGAAATGCTGCCGGGACTGCTCGCCGTCGGTGACGATGTCGATGCCGGCGTCCTCCTGCACCTTGAGCCAGAAAAGCGTGGCGTCGCGCTTGGCGATGTCGAGCGCATCTCCGGACACCCGCCATTGCGGCCAGAGCTTGTTCGTCTCGGATAGCCAGAACGGCTTGGGCAGGCTTCCCGCGATCGTGGTCTCGAACATGGGCGATGCTCCCTGGACATCCCGTGCCGATCCGTCCCCGCGGATCGTCCAAGACGCTTAGAGCAACATGGCCCGTCACGCCATCAGGCCTGCACGCCGCCCGTGCGGGCGAGCGGCAGCGGCTTTGCTCGCCGGGACGGCTGGAGTACGATGGCCGGATGGCGGCCCCCTTGCCTGACCTGAAGGCGTTCCTGCTCGACACGCCCTTCTTCGGCGGCCTGTCCAGCGCGAGCCTCGACGTCCTCGTCTCGATGCTGGTCGAGCGCCGCTTCGAGGCCCACGACGTCGTCTTCGCGGAGGGCGAGCCCGGCCGCTCCATGTTCATCGTCCAGTCGGGATCGCTGACCGTGAGCAGGACGATCGAGGCGGGGCGTTCCATGCGCCTGGCGGGCCTGGAGCCTGGCGATTTCTTCGGCGAGATGACGCTGATCGCCATGCAGAACCGCTCCGCGACGGTGACCGCGGACACGGCGGTGCATCTCTACGAACTGTCGGCGCGGAACCTCTACGCCTTCTACAAGGCCGACGTGCAGGCCTATGTCATGGTCCTGCAGAACATCAACCGAGAGTTGTGTCGACGCCTCTGCCGCGCGGACAATCGCATCGCGGCGTTCCAGGTCGCCTCATCGGACCGCTGAGGCCCGCCCCGCTTGCCTTCGGTGCGTCGAGGGCCTTCTCTGGGGCCTGGCGCGCGTCGGACGCCGAAGGCCCCGGAGGACCAGATGGACGAGGTGGATCTTGGCGCAGTCGGCTTCTACAGCCGTCATCCCATCTCGTCCGCCATGATCCTGCACAAGGTGCGCGCAGAGAGGGGATCGCTGGAGGGCCTCTGCCCGCCCGACCTCTTTCCCTACGACCAGGATCACTATGGCGCCCTCGACGCGAATGACGTTCTGGCGGCCGCGGCGGGGATCGCAAGAGGCTCGCGCGTCGCGGACTTTTGCGCAGGACTTGGGGGACCCGCCCGCTACCTGGCCTTCAGGTATGGCGCCGACGTCACGGGGGTCGACCTGACACCGGCGCGCGTCGCGGGGGCCGCGGAACTGACGGCCCTGGTGGGCCTGGCCGATCACGTCCGGGTCGTGGAGGGCGACGTGACGAGAGCCCCGCTCCCCGACGGTGGGTTCGACGCCGTGATCAGCCAGGAGGCCTTCCTGCACGTTCCCGACAAGGCGCAGGCGATCCGCGAAGCCTTCCGCGTGCTGCGTCCGGGCGGGCGCCTTGCGTTCACGGACTGGGTCGCCCACCAGCCCTTGAACGCCGAAGACGCCGAGCTGTTCTGGCAGGGCCAGGCGGTGCGCAACCTCCAGTCCATCGGATCCTATCGGGACCTCATCACGCAAGCCGGGTTCGCGCTCGAGGGCGCGGCCGACCTGACGGCCGCATGGGCCGAGATCCTGCGCAAGCGGCTGGAGATGTATCGCCGGCTGCGGGACGAGACGCGGGCGGCCGGCGCGCCGTCCGGCCACGACGCCTTCTATCGCTCCTATGTCCGCCTGGTCGACCTCGTGGGGGCCGGCGGCCTCGGAGGCGCGCGCTTCGCGGCCCGGAAGCCGGCAGCCTGACCGAGACGGGGGAGGGCGGCGGTGGGAACAGGATGACCTTGGGCCGCAAGGCCAGCGACCGCGCGACGGCCACCCGCTGCTGCTGCCCGCCCGAGAGTTCCGAGCGCGTCTTGAGGGCGTGACCGGAGAGGTAGACGGTCCGCAGCGCGGTCTCTGCGCGCGCCGCCGCCTCTTGCTTGCGCCGCTTGAGCACCCGCCTCGGGCCGATCGACACGTTCTCCAGGCTGGAGAAATGCGGAAACAGGTTTCGCGACGGCCGGCCGGTCAGGACGGACCGATGCGCGACCGGCGAACGGTTCACCGGGCTCAAGGGCCATCGGCGACCTTGGCGGCGACACGCAGTCGCGACGCGACGGCGGCGACCGCGGCGCAGAGCGCGAGGAGCAGCATCACGTCCGCGGCGGCGTCGAGCACGAGAAGTCCCGGCACCGCGTCACTTCGCTGCACGGCACCGTCTGCCGAGGCGAGGCGCCACGACAGCACCGCCGAGGCCGCCGAGACCCCACTCGCCGTCCCCATGGCGCGGATCAGGTTGAGGAGCCCGCCCGCCTGGCTGGCATGATCGGGCGGAGCGGCGGCCAGCGTGGCGCTGTTGTTGGGGGCGATGAAGAGGCCGAGGCCTGCCCCCACGACGGCGAGGGCGGCGAGAACCATCGGCTCGCTCCCGGGGCCCAGTGGCAGGATACGGGACAGCGCCACGAGCGCCGCCACCGTGACCCCCGCCCCTGCGAGCAGAAGCGTCCGGGAGCCCTTCTCGGCCAACCGTCCGGCCACAGGAGCGACGATTCCCAGCGCGACCGGGACCGCGGCGAGCCGCAGGCCGGCTGCAAGCGGCCCAAGGTCGTAGCCCCGCACGAGGGCGAAGGACATGGCGAAGAACAGGCCGTAGAGGATCCCGTAGGACAGGAAGACCCCGATGACGCCGCCCGAAAAGGCGGGGGAGCGGAAAACGCGCAGGTCCAGCAAGGGATCATCGGTGCGATTCTCGCGCCGAACGAAGAAGACGAGCAGGACGCAGACGGCAGCGGCGCAGCCCAGGGCCAGGGGCGAAAGAGGCCCCCATTCCTTCAGCTTCGTGATCCCGAGCTGCAGCAAGGCGAGCGCCGGAACGAGCGCCAGTGCGCCCGGCCAGTCCAGGGATGGACGGGCACCGGTGCGCTTGGAGGACGGCACGACGACGAGCCCGAGCAAGGTGGCGCAGATCGCCACCGGGACGGTCATCCAGAACATCCAGTGCCAGGAGAGCCGTTCCAGCAAGATGCCTCCGAGGACCGGCCCGGAGCTGATGCCGACCGCCTGCGCAGCGGCGAAGAGCCCCATGGCCCGGCCCCGGCGTTCGGGTCCGAAGGCTGCCACGAGGATGACCAGGCTGTTTGCGCCCAGCAGCGCGCCGCTCGCGCCCTGCAGCGCCCGCAGGGCGATCAGCTCCGCCAAACTGTCGGCGAAGCCGCACAGCGCAGAGAAGAACCCGAACAGGCCAAAGCCTGCGAGGTACATGGCCTTCCGCCAGCCCAACTCCGCGAGTTTCGAGAAGACCGGCAAGGCGGCGGCGAAGGCCACGCTATAGGCAATGGCGACCCATCCCACATTGTGCGGCCGGGCGTCGAAGATCTTCTCGAGCGCGGGCAGGCCGAGCTGGACGATGCTGGCGTCGACGGACCCCGCGAAAAACCCGAGGCAGGTTGTCACGATCGTGAGGCGCGACTGCACGGACAGGGGCGGCAGCGGCGCTGCAGGGGGAGAGGTGTTCGACAAGGGACCCGCGGGCAGGCAGAGGGGAGGGGCTTCGATCCCGTCAGAATGACCGCAAACGCCCCGGATGGGGAGTGGTCGACGGCCACTCCGTTCGCACCCCAGGCCGGAGCGCCACGAGGGAGAAAGCGAAACCGCGGGTCGCGTCGAAAGCCGGGACGTGTCCGAAGGTCGACCCGGGACGGCCCTGTTTCGGAATCTTGGCGCTGCCTTGCCAGCGATCACGGAATCTTCTGTGTCGCGGATCGGCCTAGCATGGTGCGGCTCCAGGGAGGTCCCATGACATCGGACGATATTCTAGCGCGGCTCGTCGCCTTTCCCTCGGTCGTCGGGAGACCGAATGGCGATATCGTGGGGTGGATCGTGAGCTATCTCGCGGCTCACGGCATCCATGCGCGGGTCCTTATGGGCCCGGAAGGCGACAGGTCCAATCTCTTCGCCACGATCGGCCGAAGCGAGGATGCGGGACTCGTGCTGTCCGGACACATGGACGTCGTGCCCGCGGAGGAGCCCGACTGGACCGGCGATCCCTTCCGCCTCCGGAGGGACGGCCATCGCCTGTACGGGCGAGGGACGAGCGACATGAAGGGCTTTCTGGCGGCGGTCCTCGCGGCCGTGCCGCAACTTGTAGCCCTGCGCCCGTCAAGGCCGATCCACCTCGCCTTTTCCTACGACGAGGAGGCCGGCTGCCGCGGCGTGCCTCACCTGATCGCGCGGCTTCCCGAGCTCTCTGCGAAACCCGCCTGCGCCGTCATCGGAGAGCCGAGCGGATTGCGCGCCATTCTGGCCCACAAGGGGAAGGCGGCCGCCCGCATCGCCATCCGCGGACGATCAGGACACTCGTCCCGGCCGGATCTCGGGCTCAATGCCATCCATGCCATGACGGGGGTGCTCGGAGCGGTGGTCGCCGCCGCGGCGGCCGCGCGACAGGGCCCGCAGGATCCGTCCTTCGAGCCTCCCTATTCCACCCTCCAGGTCGGCACTCTCGCGGGCGGGGACGCGCTCAACATCATCCCTGCGCTCTGCATGGCCGAGATCGAGGCGCGTGCGATTTCCGGCCAGTCACCCGTCGCGCTGCTCGAGCCGGTGCGAGACGCCTTGGCTGGACTGGAGCGCGAGGGGTTCGAGACGAGCTGGGAGCCCCTGTCGGACTATCCGGCCCTGGCCCTTCCGAGGACCGCTCCGATCGCTGGCCTCGTCGCCGAGGTCACCGGGAAGGAGCCGTTGCCGGCCGTCAGCTACGGCACGGAGGCAGGGCTCTACCAGGCCGCCGAGATCGACGCGATCGTGTGCGGGCCCGGGGAGATCGGCCGCGCGCACAAGGCCGACGAGTATATCGAGCGGGGCGAACTCGTCGCCAGCGAGCGGATGATCCTCGACCTTGCCGGACGGTTCAACGCCTGAGCGGCGCTGCGTTGCGCCCGGGTCGTCGTCAGAACTCCGCCACCTTGCCCCAGGCCGAAGCCGCGAAGCGGCGGGGATGATAGTGGGCCGGATCGACGAGTGGGTCTGCGCCCACGATGAGATCGGCGATGAGGTGCCCGGCTCCCGGGCCGATGCCGAAGCCATGGCCGCTGAACCCCGCAGCGAGGATGAAGCCCGGAACCTCGTCGACCTCGCCGAGCGCCAGCACTCCGTCTGGCGTGCTGTCGATGTAGCCAGCCCACGTCGCCGTCAGGGGGACCTCGGCGAGCGCCGGCAGGAGCTGGATCGCGCGGCGATGCATGATGCGGATCTGCCGTCCATCGGGAACCGGGTCGAGGATGCGGCAGGCCTCCATCGGCGTCGGCTCGTCGAGCCGCCAGCGGGAGAGCGTTTCATGACCGGCCTTCCAGGCCTGCAGCCCGCCTGGCGCGGTGCTGCGCCAGCGCTTGGCGAACATCGGGGCGAACTCGCGGATGAACCGCATCTGCTGTGGCGTCGGATCGACCCGGGCGCCGCCGCTGATCGCGAGCGCATAACCGCCGCTGCCGCGGCGCGTCACCGAGATGTCCTTCGTGTGCAAGGCGTCGGGGAGCCCCTGCGCGCCGGGCGCCGCCAGCGCGATCGACGAGCGCACCGAGGCCTGCGGGAACCGCACGCCGATCTGGTTGCAGAAGGAGGAGGCCCAGGCGCCGCCCGCCATGACGGCCGTGCGGGTGCGGATCGTCCCGGCCTCGGTCACGACCGCGCTGACGCGCCCGCCGGACAGTTCCACGCCGCGCGCGGCGCAGTGCTGGTGCACGGTTCCGCCATACTTCATGATCCCCAGGGCGACCACGGGCACTGCGCGGCTGGGGTCCGCGATTCCGTCCGTGGGCGAGAACACGCCGCCCTTCCAGGTCTGGCCCGTGGCGGCGGCGCGGCGGGTTGCCTCCCGAGCGTCCAGCATGACGGTCGTCACGCCGACATTGCGGGCGAACCGACCCCAGCGTGCCCATCCCTCCAGCTCCGCGTCGTCATTGCTGAGGTAGAGCAGGCCGCAGCGGCTGAAGCCCACGTCCTCGCCGATCTCGGCTGCAAGCGTGTCCCACAGAGCGAGGCTCTTGGTGGCCAGCGGAAGTTCGCGCGCGTCCCGGTTCTGCTGCCGGCACCAGCCCCAGTTCCGGCTCGACTGCTCCGCGCCGACGAGGCCCTTCTCGACGAGCGCCACGCGGACGCCGCGTCGCGCGAGATAATAGGCCGCGAAGGCGCCGGCCACCCCCCCGCCGATCACCACGACATCGGCTTCCGCGGGCAGCACGGGGCTCGACTCGATCCTCTTCAGGGGTACGCGCATTGGGGATCTCCGACCTGGCGTAACCTAGCCGCCACGCGCCAGCGGCGGATGCTGGATCTCGGCCGGAATCCGAATTTTCTGCCGCGCAGGATCGTGGCGGCCGCTATCCCGCTCAGCGGTTGAACAGCTTGGACAGCGGCACGTGGTTCTTCACGACGGGCGACTTCAGCACGACGAAGCTGAAATACTTGTCGATGCCGACGTCCTGGTCGATCAGCCGTTCCATGATGGACTGGTACTCGGCG
Source organism: Alsobacter sp. (assembly GCA_046349155.1). Lineage (GTDB taxonomy): Bacteria > Pseudomonadota > Alphaproteobacteria > Rhizobiales > Beijerinckiaceae > Alsobacter. The sequence goes on from JAXMCW010000001.1 coordinate 1,424,236, forward strand.
ATGCTGCCGGTGACGAACTTCACGAGATAGTCGTAGCCGCCGGAGATGAGGTGGCACTCCATGACCGAATCGAGCTTCTCGACGGTGGCGATGAACCGGGCGAAGTCGATCTGGCGGTGGTTCTTCAGCGTGACCTCGGTGAAGACCGTCAGGGCCTGCCCGAGCTTCGCGACGTTGACGAGGGCGGAGTAGCCCGTGATGTAGCCCTCGTCCTGGAGCTTCCGCACGCGGATGAGACAGGGGCTCGGCGACAGGTTCACGAGGCCGGCCAGCTCGACGTTGGTGATGCGGCCGTTCTTCTGCAGCTCGGAAAGAATCTTGATGTCGATCTGGTCGAGCTTCATGCGCGCCCCGTCTTCTTCCAGCGCCATTCGTCGCGGACCGGCTGCAACGGGTTACCGCTTCGCCAGGGCTGCGACAACCTCCGGGTCCTTCTCGATCGATTCCAGCCAGTGCGGATCGAGCTTGGGCACGGATGCGAACAGGAGCCTGGTATAGGCGTGGTGGTCGTGCGAGCCGACGCGGTCGCGCGGCATCTGCTCGATCTTCTCGCCGGCATACATCACGGCGATCTCGTCGCACACCGCTTGCACGGTGGGCAGGTCATGGCTGATGAAGACGTAGCAGAGGCCGAGTTCGCGCTGCAGCTCCTTCAACAGGTCGATGATGGCGGCAGCGACGACGGTGTCGAGCGCCGAGGTGATCTCGTCGCACAGGATGATCCGTGGGTCGGCGGCCAGTGCCCGGGCAAGGTTGACGCGCTGCTTCTGGCCGCCTGACAGCTCGGGAGGGCGACGGTTCCTGAGGGCGCGGGGCAGGTGGACCATCTCGAGCAGGCGGTCGACGCGGGCATGTGCCTCTGCGCCCTTCAGCCGGTGATAGAAGGCGAGCGGCCGGGCCAGGATCTCGGCGATCGACTTGGCGGGGTTCAGCGCCGTGTCGGCGGACTGGAACACGATCTGGATCTGCCGCAGCTGTTCGCGCGTGCGATCCTTAGCGGCGCGGGGCAGCGGCTTTCCCTCGAGCAGGATCTCGCCCGAAGCCGGCGGCAGGATGCCCGCGATCGCGCGCGCCAGGGTGGACTTCCCGCAGCCCGATTCGCCGATCACGCCGAGATTGCGGCCAGCCTCCAGCGTCAGGCTCACGGCCTTCACGACGGTCACCGTCGGCGAGCCGTCGGACGTGAGTGTGCCATAGCCGGCCACGACATCCCTGAGCTCCAGCATGGGGCGGGCGACGGGCGGCGGCGCCGCCTGCGGCTCGCCACCGGGCCGGAAGGCTGCCAGCAGAGCGCGCGTGTAGGAATGCTGCGGCCGGGCCAGGATATCGGCCGTGGCGCCGATCTCCTGCACTTCGCCGCCCTTCAGCACCACGATGCGGTCCGCGATCTGCGCCACGACGGCGAGGTCGTGCGAGACGTAGACGCCGGCGATGCGCCGCTCCCTCATCACGGACTTGAATGCCCGCAGAACCTCGATCTGCGTGGTGACGTCGAGGGCCGTGGTCGGCTCGTCGAAGATGACGAGCTTGGGATCGCCGATCAGGGCCATGGCCGCCGAGAGCCGCTGCAACTGGCCGCCCGAGACCTGGTGAGGATAGCGCTCGCCGATCGTGTCCGGGTTGGGCAGCGAGAGCGCGCGGAACAGCTCCACGGCGCGGACGCGGGCCTTCGCGTCGGGCATCAGCTTGTGGATGCGCGAGACCTCCACCACCTGATCGATGATGCGCATCGACGGGTCGAAGGCCGCCGCGGCGCTCTGCGGGACATAGGCGACCTCGGTGCCGCGCACCCTTGCCCGCTGCCGCTCGTCGAGCTTCACCATATCGTGGCCGCCGACCGTCACGCGGCCACCCTCGATCGTGCAGCCCTCGCGGGCATAGCCCATCAGGGACAAGGCGATGGTGGTCTTGCCGGACCCGCTTTCGCCGATGAGCGCGACGATCTCGCCCGGGCCGATGTCGAAGCCGACGCCCTTGATGATCTCGACCCGGCGGCCGGCGTCGGTCGTGGCGCCGATCCTGAGGTCTCGGATCTCGACGAGGTTGCCCGTCATGAGCTCCGGTCCCTGATCTTGCGCGGCAGGTTGTCGATCAGCAGGTTGACGCTGATCGTCAGGCTGGCGATGGCCACGGAGGGGAACATCACCGCGGGCGCGCCGAAGGGCAGGCCGCTGATGTTCTCGCGCACCAGCGCGCCCCAGTCCGCATTGGGCGGCTGCACGCCGAGCCCGAGGAAGGAGAGCCCGGAGAGGAGCAGGACGATGAAGACGAAGCGCAGGCCAATGTCGGCGAAGACCGGTCCGATGATGTTGGGCAGGATTTCAGACCCGATGATGTAGGGCACCCTTTCTCCGCGCGCGCGGGCCACGGTGATGAAGTCCATCGTGTTGACGTTGACGGCGAGCGCCCGGGCGAAACGGTAGGCGCCGGGCGTATAGATCACGGCGAGCGTCAGGATGAGGACCGGGATCGAGGAGCCGACGCCGGCCACGACGACCAGACCGAAGAGCTTGCTCGGGATGGAGTTCAGCGCGTCCAGGAAGCGGCTCATCGCGGAGTCGACCCAGCCCCCTGCGACCGCCGCGCTCATGCCGAGCGTGACGCCCGTGACGCAGGCCAGGAGCACGGCCGCGAGCGAGATGCCGACCGTGTAGCGCGTGCCCAGCAGGATGCGGGAGAGCATGTCCCTGCCGAGATAGTCGGTCCCGAAGGGGAACTGCGCCGACATCGGCCCGAAATAGTCGTTGTCGACGATCTCGCCGATGCCGTGCGGCGCGAGCAGCGGAGCGAAGATCGCGACCAGCATCCAGAACAGGATGACGCAGAAGGCGAGCAGCCCGACGAGGTTGATCCGGAAGTGGAAGGGGAGGGGGATCGCGCCGACCATGGTCATCGCAGCCGCGGGTTGGACAGGATCGCCACGATGTCCGCCATCGTGATCAGGGCGAGGTAGACCACGCAGAAGACCATCGCGCAGCTCTGGATGAGCGGCAGGTCGCGCGTGGAGACGGCGTCGACCATGAGCTTGGCGATGCCGGGATAGTTGAAGATGGTCTCCACGATGATGACCCCGCCCAGCAGGTAGGAGAGCGACAGCGCGACGGCGTTGACGATCGGCCCCAGCGCGTTCGGCAGCGCGTGGCGCAAGACGATGCGGCTGGGCGAGGCGCCCTTCAGCCTGGCCATCTCGACATAGGGCGTTCGCAGGGTCTCGATCATCGCAGCGCGGGTCATGCGGATCATCTGCGCCGAGATGACGAAGGCCAGCGTGATCACCGGCATGGCGAAGACGCGCAGGAGATCCAAGAAGGACGTCGCCTCCCGCGCAACCGACAGGGCCGGCAGCCAGCGCAGGTGGACGGCGAAGATCAGCACGGCCGAGGTCGCCACCATGAACTCGGGCACGGAGATCACGGCGATGACGCCGAAGGTGAGCAGCCGGTCGAACAGGCTGCCGCGCAGGATGGCGGCGCAGATGCCGAGCGTGAGCGCGATCGGCACCGCAAAGAGCGTCGTCACGCCGGCGAGCTTCAGGGAGTTGAGGAGCCGGGGGCCGATGAGCTGGGCCACCGGCATCTTGTTGGCGTAGGACACGCCGAGGTCGCCGACGGTGAGGCCCGCGAGCCACCGCACGAACCGCAGGAGGGCGGGTTCGTCGAGGTGCATCGCCGTCCTGAGGCCCGCCACGGCCTCGGGTGTCGCGGCCTGTCCGAGCAGTACCTCGGCCACGTCGCCTGGCAGGATCGCGGTCGCGCAGAAGACCGTGAACGACACGATCACAAGCGTGAGCAAGGCGCTGAGCAGCCGACCGCCGACGAGGGACCAGACGAAGCGGTTCATGGCGTTGCCAGCCTGGCTCCTGGCGCCCGGGGGGACATGAGGTGGGGAGCGGATGCGCCGCTCCCCGGTGGTAGCAAGAACCGGGCCTCAGGCCGTCAGCCAGACATACTCGGCGAAGGCATAGCCCATCATGCCGCCGAGCGGGTTGGGCTCCAAGCCCTTCAGCTTCGACGATAGCGCGTCGACGTTGGAGATCCACACGGGAATGGCCGTTCCGGCTTCGTTGGCGATCATCGCCTGCATCTCGCCGTAGATCTGCTTGCGCTTGGCCTGGTCGAGCGAGCCGCGCGCCTCGACCAGCATGCGGTCGAACTTCTCCGACTTGTACTGGCTCTCGTTCCACGGGGCCGTGCTCGTGTAGAGCAGCGAGAACAGGATGTCCGGGGTCGGGCGCGGGTTGATGTTGCCGAAGTGGAAGGGCGCCTTCAGCCAGTAGTTGGACCAGTAGCCGTCCGAGGGCACGCGCTTGACGTCGAAATTCATGCCGATCGTGGCGCCGGCCTGCTGCAGCACGACAGCCATGTCGACGGAGGATGACGCGGCGTCGGACGCGACGAGGGGCACGGCCTGGCCGAGCAGGCCCGACTTCTGGAACAGGGCCTTGGCCTTTTCCGGATCGTAGGGCTTCGGCTTCAGCTCGCTGTTGAAGTAGGGGCTCGACGGGGGAACCGGTTGGTCGTTGGCGATCTCGGCGAGGCCGCGCAGGGCCGACTTCTGGATCTGCTCCCGGTTGAGCAGGAACTTGACGCCCTCGACAAACCCCGCCTTGTCGCCCGGAGACATGTCGAGGCGCATGTTGAGGTTGGTGTAGTTGCCCGATGTGGTCTTCGACAGCACGACGCCGGGCTGGCTTTCGACGAGCCGCTTGGATCGCGGGTTGATCGAGGCGGCGAGCTGGATGTCGCCGGAAAGCAGGGCGTTGACGCGCGCCGTGTCGTCCGGGATCGCGAAGAACTCGAAAGAGTCCAGGTGCGCGGGCTGCTTCCAGTAGTTCTTGTTCCTGACGCCGACCGAGCGCACGCCCGGCTCGAAGGTCTGGCAGACGAAGGCGCCCGTTCCGTTCGCCTTCGAGAAGTCGGTGGTTCCGTCCGCGACGATCATGAAGTGGTGCATGCCGAGGATGGTCGGCAGGTCGCCGTTGGGATCAGCCAGCGTGATCTCGACGGTGAGCGGGTCGACGGCCTTCACGTCGGTGATCTGCTTGGCGATCGAGTTCACCTTCGAGCCCACCGCGGGATCGAGGTGGCGCTTCAGCGAGTACACGACGTCGGCGGAGGACAGCGGTTTTCCGTCGTGGAACGTCACGCCCTTGCGCAGCTTGACCGTCCAGACCTTGGCGTCCTTGCTGTCGATGCTCTCGGCGAGCTCCATCTGCGGCGTGCCGCCCTTATCGAGGAAGGTGAGCCGGTTGTAGAAGGCGCAGATGCGCACGTAGTCGGTCGAGAGCGAGGCCTTGGCGGGATCGAGCGTGTCGGCCGTCGAGGAGGACCAGCCGGCCGCCTTGAGGTTGCCGCCGGAGGTCGGCGTCTGCGCGACCGCCGCCGTGGCGCTGGCGAGCAACGAGCCGCCCGCCGTCGCGGCCATGCCGCCTGCCAGCAGCATCTGCATCAGCTCGCGTCGCGTGGCCCCGCGGCGGATGGCGTTCTCGACCATGGCATGGTCGGCCTTCGTCCAGTTGTCGATGGAATGCGTCACGGGGTTCCCCTTCCTTCTGTCATGGACTTCGCTGCCCCGCGGCACCGGCCAGCGGGACCTCTTGCGCGGCCTTCAGGCCCGTTGCTCTTGCTCCACCGCGTCGGCGAGCTCCGCCATCGAGGTGAAGTGGTAGTCCGGCTCCGTAAAGCGCTCGGGCTCGATCGTGCCGCCATAACCGGGCTGAGCATGGCGGCGCTGGATCCAGCAGTTCCTCATGCCCAGCCGGCGGGAAACGCCGATGTCGTGGTACTGGCTCTGGGCGACGTGAAGGATGTCGTCCTTGCTCGCGCCCTCGCTGGCCACGAACGAGAAGACCTGCTCGAAAAAGGCGGGATCCGGCTTCTCGGTGCCGGTGTCGTCGGTGGTGAACGCGGCGTGGAAGGGGCGGCCGAGCGCATCGGCGAAGTGGTCGTAGGCCCATCTCCGGGCGTTCGTCATGGCGATCAGCCGGTAGCGCCGGGCAAGCCGCGCGAGGGCATCCCTGCTGTCTGGGAAGCCCTTCCAGGCGGCGGCGGAATCCCGCAGTCGCTCGCCCAGGCGCTGCTCGGCCGGCAGGCCGAGCTCCGGGGCGATCGCGAGATAGACGCGCAGCAAATCGTCGGGAAAGCGCAGCGCCTGCGGCGTGTAGCGTGCGTTGCGATAGAGCGTGAGCGCCGCCTCGCCGTCGACCGCGACGCCGGATTCGGCCCCGATGCCCGCCAGGCACTCCTTGATGCCGCCCTCGAAGTCGATCAACGTCCCGACCACGTCGAAGGTCATGTACCGGAAATCGCGCAGGCTCTTGGCCACGTCGTGTCCTCTTCGATGCGTGCGGGTCTCCCGCGCCGTCCTCATCCTGATCGAGCGCCCGGATCCGAACGGTCCCCGATGGCGCCTGGCTCGTCGCCGGCGCGGCGGCCCGCACCGTCCGGCATGCGACGTTCGGCTCAGTGTCTCAGCATGGCGCTGCGGGAGTCGCTGAAACCGTGCGGCCCCGCAGCACAAAATTCTGAATTCGCGCGCGGGCCGGCATGAGGGCGGCGCGCGCTGCGCGTTGCTCACGCCATCGCGGCGCGCACGTCGGGATCCTCGAGGGTCTGGTCGAGGGTCATCCGGGTGCGCTCGAGGATGGCGTCAATGTCGGCGTCCGTGCAGCACAGAGGCGGGGCGTAGCCAAGCACTCCGTTGCCGAAGGCGCGGATCACGAGGCCGTTGTCCCAGGCGCGGTCGAAGATGCGCTTCGCCGGCTCCGCGGCCGCGGGCAGCGGCGTTTTTCTGGCCTTGTCGGTGACGAGCTCGATGGCTGCCAGCATGCCGCGCCCGCGCACGTCGCCGACCAGCGGATGGTCGGCCAGGGCGCGCAGCCCCGCCATCAGGCGGGCGCCGGCCTTGCGGCCATTCTCGAGCAGGCCCGCCTCGTAGAGGCGCAGCACCTCCAGGCCGACGGCCGCGCTGACGGGATGGGCGGAATAGGTGTAGCCGTGGCCGATCACCGAAGCACCGGCCGCGTCGGCGATCGTTGCGTAGACGTGGTCCGACATGAACAGCGCGCCCATCGGGACGTAGCCGGAGGTCAGCCCCTTGGCCGTCGTCATGAGATCGGGAACGATGTCCTCGTCGGCGCAGGCAAAGAGGGGGCCGGTGCGGCCGAAGCCGGTGATCACCTCGTCGGCGACGAAGAGGATGTCGAGTTCACGGCAGAGGTCGCGCATGGCCTTGACCCAGCCGGGCGGAGGAACGAGCACGCCTCCCGAGCCCTGGATGGGCTCGACATAGAAGGCCGCGACCCGCTCCTGACCGAGCTCTGCGACCTTGGCCCGCAGCGCCGCCGTCGAGGCCGCGATGATGGCGGCGGGGTCTGTGCCCGCGGGGTTGCGGTAGGCGTAGTGCGACGGAATTTTGTGCTGCCAGTGGAAGGGCACCCCGAAGCCCTGGTGGAAGACGGGCAGTGCGGTGAGGCCTGCGCCGACCGTCGAGGAACCGTGGTAGCCCTGCTCAACCGAGATGAACTGGTCCTTCTCGGGGCGGCCGCGGGCGATCTGGTAGTAGCGGACGAAGCGGACCGTGCTGTCCACGGCGTCCGAGCCGCCGAGCGTGAAGTAGACGTGGTTGAGGTCGCCCGGCGCGCGTTCGGCCAGTTCGGAAGCGAGCCGGATGGCCGGCTCGGATCCGAGGCCGAAATAGCCCGTCGCGTAAGGCAGCTCACGCATCTGCCGGGCCGCCGCCTCCACGATGCTGTCGACGCCGTAGCCGACGTTGACGCACCACAGGCCGGCGAAGCCGTCCACCATCGTGTGCCCGGACGAGTCGGTCACGGTGGCGCCCCTGGCCGACTTGAGCACGCGGACGCCGGCACGCTCGTGCCCGCGATAGGACGCCACGGGATGGATCAGGTGCCGGCGATCGAGCTCGACGAGCGAGTTGCTGGACATGGGAGTCTCCGGTGTCAGCCGAGGGCCTGGCTGGCGAGCGCGTAGGTGCGGGCGGTGGACGTTGGGCTGTGCCCGGGCCCTCGGCTCATCGCCAGCCCGCCACCCACGGCGGCCAGGCCGCGCTCGGCGAGCCAGGCGCCGAGTCCGGGGTCTGGCGTGTCGACCCGAACGAAGTCGCTCGTGGAGCGGGCAAAGGCCGCGTCGAGAAGCGATCTCGCGTCGGCCTGGGAGGCGGCCACGACCGGGCCCGCCACCTCGCCGCGCCCGAAGGAGCGCAACACGACGTAGCCCGTGATCCGTCCGGCTTCGCGCAGCACGCCGATCTCTCCGGCCCGCGCGAGCGCGGCCAGCAAGGCACCGCGGTCGATGCCCGTGGCCTCGCGGTCGAGCGCCGCGACGCAGGACAGGTCGTCGCCGGCCCGCGTCCAGTCGATCTCGCGCCGGAGCGCGCCCCGCGCGGGTGTCGCGCCCTGGTGCTGCGCGATCTCGCCCACCCCGCGAAAACCGAGCTTCTCGTAGAGCGGCAGGCCCTCCCGGGTGGCGATGAGGCGCTGCTCCCGGCCCTCGCAGGCCGCGAGCGCGGCATCCATCAGCCGGCGCCCGACGCCGCGCCCGCGCAGGCCCTCGTCGACCAGCACCATGTTGATCGTGGCGGCGTCGACGCCGAAGCATGTCGCCATCGCCGTGCCCACCAGCCGCCCGTCGTCGTCGAGCGCCGCAAAGCCTTGGCTCAGGGAGAGGACGAGCGCCCAGTCCTCGCGGCGATGCGGCCAGCCGGCCTGCCGCGACAGCCCGGCCGCCTCGTCGAGGCGGCCGGGCTCGAGCGCGCCGATCCGCACGCGGGAGGAGAGGGGATCCTGGACGGCGGGGCGGCTCATCGTCATGCCGAAACGGTAGCGCCTTCGAGCGAGGCGGTTTCGCTCAGTTCGGCTTGCGCGGCGGCAGCATCCGCCGATCCGTACCGCCCGCGCCGCATCTTATGCCGGGACGAAACCCGGCCTCCCGTCCGGCGAAGGCGAATTCCCGGTCGACCGGCGCGGCCGGCTGCAACTCTCTGCCGCCGGGCTTCCGCGATTAAGCAGGATGTGCTCCGGTCGCGACGGGATTCCGGCGAAGCCTCTGTCCCGCGCGTCCTACTGTCGGAGCACCACGGACGAGCCAAGGACGCCTGTCATGCCCCCCTTCCGGCCCAAGTACATCACGTTCGACTGCTACGGCACGCTGACCAGGTTCCAGATGGCCGAGGCGGCGCGCGACATCTACGGGGCGGAGCTCGACGAGCCCCGCATGCTGGCCTTCATCAAAGCCTTCGCGGCTTACCGGCTCGACGAGATCCTGGGAGCCTGGAAGCCCTATGCCGAGGTTATTCACAACGCCGTCGAGCGCACCTGTCGCAAGACCGGCGTCGCGTTCAGGCCCGAGGACGCGCGGTCGATCTACGAGCGCGTGCCCAGCTGGGGGCCCCACGCAGACGTGCCGGCCGGACTGGCGAGGGTCGCGAAGGAGATTCCGCTGGTGATCCTCTCCAACGCCTCCAACGACCAGATCATGCACAATGTCGCGAAGCTGGGAGCGCCCTTCCACGCCGTCTATACGGCGCAGCAAGCCAACGCCTACAAGCCGCGCTTCCAGGCCTTCGAGTACATGTTCGACATGCTGGGCTGCAATCCGGAGGACGTGATGCACTGCTCGTCCTCGTTCCGCTACGACCTGATGTCGGCCTACGACCTGGGCATCAAGCACAAGGTCTGGGTCAATCGCGGGCACGAGCCGCCGAACCCGTTCTACGACTACGTGGAGGTCAAGGACATTTCGGGCCTCCCCGGCGTGCTGGGCCTCTGAGGATCCGACCATGCGCTACGCCTCCTACTGGCACGACACGGCTCCGGCCTTCACGGGCGCCACGGCGGGGCCCGTCGACGGCACGTGGGACGTCGCGGTCGTGGGCGGCGGCTTCACGGGCCTGTCGGCCGCCCGCACGCTCGCGATGGGCGGCGCGAAAGTGGTCGTGCTCGAGGCGGGGACGGTGGGATCGGGCGCCTCGGGCCGCAATGGCGGCCACCTCAACAACGGGCTCGCCCATTCCTTCCTGTCGGCCAAGGCGCATCTTGGCCGGGAGCGCGCGATCGCGCTCTACCGTGCGCTCGACGACTCGGTGGACCTCATCGAGCAGATCGTGGCCGAGGAAGGCATCGCCTGCGACTTCAAGAGGGTCGGCAAGCTGAAACTTGCCTCCAAGCCGGCCCACTTCGAGGCCATCGCGCGCAACTTCGAGGCCGTGCACGGCGAGGTCGATCCCGATACCGCGCTGCTCAGCCGCGCCGACCTGCGGGACGAGGTGCGCTCCGAGGCCTTCCACGGCGCGATGCTCTCCAGGAAGAGCGCCGTGATGCACATGGGCCGCTACGCAACCGGTCTCGCGGAGGCGGCTGCGCGGCGCGGCGCGACACTGTTCGAGGGCGCACCGGTCACGACCGTCCGCAATCAGCCCGGCGGCTTCGTTCTGGAGACGCCGCGCGGCTCGCTGCGGGCCCGTGAGGTCATCCTCGCCACCGGGGCCTACACGACGAGCGCCTTCGGCTGGTTCCGACGGCGCATCGTGCCGGTGGGCAGTTTCATCGTGGCGACGCGGCCGCTCACCGAGGCTGAGGTCGCCAGCGCGCTACCGCGCGAGCGGACCTTCGTCACGTCGATGAACATCGGCAACTACTTCCGCCTCTCTCCCGACCGCCGCCTCATCTTCGGAGGGCGGGCCCGCTTCTCCGCCGTCTCGAACCAGCAATCCGACGCGCGCAGCGGCGCCATCTTGCGCCAGAGCCTCGCCGCCCTGTTTCCGCAACTTGCGCGGGTGGAGATCGACTATTGCTGGGGCGGGCTCGTCGACATGACGAAGGATCGCTATCCGCGCGCCGGCCGCAACGAGGAGGGCCTGTGGTACGCCATGGGCTATTCCGGCCACGGGGCGCAGATGTCGAGCTACATGGGTGCGACGCTCGCGCAGGCCATCCTGGGCGGCGAGGACCGGAACCCGGTCAAGGGACTGGCCTGGCCGGCTGTGCCCGGCCATCTCGGCCAGCCCTGGTTCCTGCCGCTGGTGGGGCTCTACTACAAGACCCTCGACCGCTTCCGGTAGAGGTCGGGGGCGAGGCGAGCGCCCTGCCCATTCAGTCCAGCCCGCCGATGTGGAAGCTCTTCGTCTCGAGATATTCCTCGATGCCCGCCTGGGCGCCCTCGCGCCCCAGGCCCGATTGCTTCACGCCGCCGAACGGCGCGACTTCCGTGGAGATCGCGCCGGTGTTGAGGCCGACCATGCCGAACTCGAGCGCCTCGCCGACGCGCCAGGCCCGCTTCAAGCCCTGCGTGTAGAAATAGGCCGCGAGGCCGTAGGGCGTGCCATTGGCGACGCGGATGGCCTCCTCCTCCGTCTCGAAGCGGAACAGGGGCGCGACGGGGCCGAAGGTTTCCTCCGCCGCCAGCACCATGTCGGTCGTCGCCTCCCCGAGCACCACCGGCGCGACATAGAGGTCGCCGGCCGGGGTCTGGGGCCGCGTCGAAAGCGTCCGGGCACCCTTGGCGAGCGCGTCGGAGACATGCCGCTCGATCTTCTCGCGCGCGGCCGCGTTGATCATGGGGCCGATATCGACGCCGGCTTCCGTGCCGGGGCCGACCCGCATCCGGGAGACGCGGGCCGAGAGCTGGTGCGCGAAGGCGTCGTAGATGCCGGCTTGCACCAGGATGCGGTTGGCGCAGACGCAGGTCTGGCCGCCATTGCGGAATTTCGAGGCGATCACGCCCTCGATCGCGAGGTCCAGGTCGGCGTCGTCGAACACGATGAAGGGCGCGTTGCCGCCGAGCTCCAGGCTCACGCGCTTGATGCTGTCGGCCGCCTGGCGCATCAGCAGCGCGCCGACGCGTGTCGAGCCCGTGAAGGAGATCTTGCGGACCATCGGGTTGCCGGTGATCTCCGCCCCTATGCCGGACGGCAGGCCCGTGACGATGTTCACGACGCCCGGCGGGATGCCCGCCCGCTCGGCGAGCACGCCGAGCGCCAGGGCGGAGAAGGGCGTGAGGTCCGACGGCTTGACCACGACCGTGCACCCCGCCGCCAACGCGGGCGCGACCTTGCGGGTGATCATCGCGTTGGGGAAGTTCCAGGGCGTGATGACACCGCAGACGCCGACGGGCTCCTTGAGCACGAGGATGCGGCGGTCCGGGGTTGGCGAGGGGATCGTCGATCCACCGATCCGGCGCGCCTCCTCGGCGAACCACTTCACGAAGGACGCGCCGTAGCGGATCTCGCCCTCGGCCTCGGCAAGCGGCTTGCCCTGTTCCGCGGTGAGCAGGAGCGCGAGCGCCTCGAGGTTCTCGAGCATCAGCGCATGCCAGCGCTCCAGGAGCGTGGCTCGGTAGGCCGCGGTCGTGGCCCGCCACGAGGCGAAGGCGACAGCGGCGGCCTCGATCGCCTCGCGCGTGTCCTCGGCGCCGGCGTCCGGCACGGTCCCGATCACTGCGCCCGTGGCGGGGTTCGTGACGTCCAGTGTGGAGCCGCTGCGCGCATCGCGCCATCGGCCCGCGATCAGGCAATGCTGGCGCAGCAGGTCGGTGTGGCTCGGCATGTCGGATCTCTCCTTGGTCGGGAGGCGGCCCGGCGCGCGCCGGACACGCGGGCTTGCGTTCACTGCAGCGCGATGAGGACGCTCTTGCCGCGCCGGTTGGCCTGAAAGGCCTCGCGGCCGAGATCCTTGCCAATCCCCGAGCCCTTGAAGCCGCCCGTCGGCAGGATGTGGTCGCGCGAACGGCCATAGCGGTTCACCCAGACGGTGCCCGCCTGCAGCCGCCGGGTCAGGCGCAGCGCCCGCGACAGGTCGCGCGTGAAGACGCCAGCGGCGAGGCCATAGGTCGGATGGTCGGCGAGCCTGACTGCCTCGTCTTCGTCGGCGAAGGTTTGCACGGTGAGGACGGGACCGAAGATCTCGTCCGTCACGGCCGGAGAGTCCTGCCCCACACCTGCCAGCACCGTGGGCGCGTAGAAGTACCCCTCCCGCTCGAGCGGGGCGCCGCCCGCCAGCACCTCGGCCCCGGTCTCGACCGCGCGACGGACAATTCCGTCCACGCGGCCGAGCTGCCGCTCGGAGATAAGGGGGGAGTAGCGTGTCCCCGCCTCCCAGGTCGGTCCCGGCCGGGCGTCGCGGAGCCTTGCGATGATCCGCCCGACAAGGGCGTCGGCGATCCCGGCTTCGACCACGAGCCGCGTGCCGGCGACGCAGGCCTGGCCGGCATTGGCGAGGACGCTGCCGGCGATGCAGCCGGCCGCCAGTTCGAGGTCTGCGTCGGCGAAGACCAGCTGCGGGCTCTTGCCGCCGAGCTCCAGCGTCATCGGCTTCACACCCGTGCGCGCGATGTTGCCCATGATGGCCGAGCCCGCGGCGGTCGAGCCGGTGAAGCTCACCTTGGCTATGTCGGGGTGGGTGACGAGCGCGGTCCCGGTCACGGGCCCGTCCCCGAGCACCACGTTGACCAGTCCCTCGGGCAGGCCGGCGCGCACGGAGAGCTCCGCCATGCGCAGCGTCGCGAAGGGGGTCAGTTCCGACGGCTTGAGCACGACGGCGTTGCCGGCCGCGAGCGCGGGGCCGAGCTTCCACGCCGCCATGGACAGGGGAAAGTTCCACGGCGTGATCGCGCCGACCACGCCATAGGGCTCGGTGGCGATGAAGCCCATCGCGTCGTCGGCGGTGGGCGCGAGGTCGCCGCACTCCTTGTCGGCGAACTCGGCGAAGAAGCGGATCTGCTCCACGGAGACGGGCAGGTCCCCGGACAGGAGCGCGCTGATCGGGCGCGTCGAGGCCACGGCTTCCAGCCGTGCCAGAGGTTCGGCCTCGGCCTCGATCAGGTCCGCCCAGCGGTGCATCGCCTGCGTGCGCTCGCGGGGTCGCCAGCCGCCCCAGCCGCTCGACGCGAGCGCACGGCGCGCCGCCGCGACGGCCTGGTCGACAAGGTCGGCGTCGGCGATGGGGCAGCACGCGAAGCCTCTCCCGTCAGAGGGCCGCCGCAGGTCGAGGCCGTCACGGACCTCGATGCGGCGCCCGCCGATGAAGTGAGCGCAGGGGAAGACGACCTGGTCCGGGGCGAAAGTCGCCATGGCTCAGCCGACCACGACGTAGATCTTGCGCACGGTCTCGATCGTCTTCCACACGCCGCGGAAGCCCGGCTTCATGACGAAGCTGTCCCCACCGCGATAGGTGATCGGCGTTCCACCCTCCTCGGTGATCTCGATCACACCCTCCAGGATGTGGCAGAACTCGAAGGTCTCGCCTTTCATCGACACGGTCTCGCCGGGCGTCGCCTCCCACACGCCGGTGCGGATCGCGCCGTCGCGTACGCTGTCCTGCGCCCATGTGCGGAAGGTGGGGTCGCCCGCGAGATGGCGCTCGGCAGCGGCCTTCGACACGGCCGGCTCGGTGGTGGGGTTGCGGTCGATGGTCTTGAGCAGGCTCACGGTGCGTCCTCGCTGGTGAATGGTCAGTAGCCGCGCGTCCGGTCGACGAGGCCGATCATCGGCAGGCCTTCTTCGTGGCGGCGGAGATTGTCGAGCACGGCGCGAGCCGCCGTCGCCGGCTGGGTGACGCTGGCGATGTGCGGCGTGATGACGACGCGCGGGTGGCGCCAGAGCGGATGGCCCGGCGGCAGCGGCTCGGGATCGGTGACGTCGAGGACCGCGCCCGAGAGTCGTCCCTCGTCGAGAGCGGCGAGGAGCGCGTCCTGGTCGAGCTGCGGGCCGCGTCCGATGTGGGCCAGCCCTGCGCCGCGCGGCAGCCGCGCGAAGAGCCCTGCGTTCAGGAACCCGCGCGTGCCGTCCGTCAGCGGCAGCAGGCAGACGAGGATGTCGGTCGCCGCGAGGAAGCCGGGAAGCGCGTCCTCGCCATGGTGGCACGCGACGCCCGGGATCGACCGCGGCGAACGGCTCCAACCGGCGAGAGGAAAGCCGAAGGGGGCGAGGCGTTCCAGCACGGCCTGCCCCAGCAGTCCAAGGCCCAGGAGGCCTACTCGCCGCTGCGGCGCCTGCGCTACGGCACGGGACCGCCATTCCCTGCGCCGCTGCTGGTCGATGTAGCCGGGGAGATCGCGATGGAGGGCGAGGACGGCGAGCGTCGCGTATTCCTGCATCATGCGGACGATGCCGTCCTCCACCATCCTCACCACGGCGATGCCGGCAGGCACATCCCCAAGCCGCAACTGGTCGACGCCTGCGCCGATGGAGAACAGCACCTCGAGGTTGCGGTAGCGGGCGATGTCCTCCGGCAACGTCCAGGTCAGCAGGTAGCGCACGTCGTCGGGGTCCACTCCGCCCGCATCGGTGTGGAAGTCCACGTCCGGACGCTCGCGCGCGAAAGCGTCCCGGAAGGCCTCGCCGCGCGCCGCATCGGACTGGAAGAGGAAGGCCATCCGTGGATCCTACCGTTCGCTGGCGTCGGTCCGGACGTCGGTCCGGGCATCGACAGCTTGGCGTGGGCGGGGCGGCATAAAGCTCCGAAGCCCCGCCGCCTGGCGGCAGATCGCGTCGAATTGGGCTGGATTTGCAGCGGGCGCGGTTGCGCTGTCCTGCCGCGGCCCAAATCGGTGGAAAGTGCGGAGGGAATGGCCGTCCTCAGCGCAAGATGCGGCGCGCTTCGCGCTACATTATGGGGGAAACATTGCGACAGGGTCGCCATCAGTGACGCACGTACTGGCCGAGCGGACGCTCGAATCCTACCGGATGCGGATCGCCGACATCCGGGACGTCGAACTCGAGCAGTTGCACGCACTCTCGATGGCCGTGCGCTGGCCGCACCGCGCCGATGACTGGGAGATGCTGCGCGAGTTCGGGCAGGGCGTCGCCGCCTGCGACGACATTGGCCGGGTGATGA
This sequence comes from Alsobacter sp., assembly GCA_046349155.1. GTDB lineage: Bacteria > Pseudomonadota > Alphaproteobacteria > Rhizobiales > Beijerinckiaceae > Alsobacter. Next base: position 1,440,086 of record JAXMCW010000001.1, read on the forward strand.
GCACGGCCATGTGGTTCAACCACGGCGAGGATTTCGCAACGGTCGGCATGCTCATCACTTCGCCCCGGCTGCAGACCCACGGCGCCGGCCGATGGCTGATGCAGCACGTCATCGCCAGGACGGGGGCCCGCCTCCTCGGCCTCAACGCGACCCGGGCCGCGCGTCCGCTCTACAAGTCCATGGGTTTCAGGGCGGAGGCGACCGTCTACCAGTGCCAGGGCGAGGCGAAGCGGCCGCCGGAGGGGGTGGCGGCCGGACTTCTCCGGCCGCTGGCGCCCGCTGATCTCGGCGAGGTCGCGGCCCTGGACCGAAGGGCCTTCGGCGCGGACCGCCACCGCCTGCTCTGCCTGCTGGAGGAACACTCGGAAGGCCTCGTCTTGGTGCGCAACGAGGTCATCGTCGGGTTCTCGATGTGCCGGCCCTTCGGCCGCGGGCACGTGCTGGGCCCGATCGTCGCCGAAAGCGACGATGACGCGCTCGCGCTCCTGCGGCCCCACGTCGCGCACCATGCGGGCGGCTTCCTGCGGCTCGACACCCGCCTGGAGGGCGGGCCGTTCACCGAACTGGTCCTCGCTTCGGGCCTGGCTTTTCACGACACGGTCACCACCATGTCGCTGGGATCGAGGCCCTGGCTCCCTCTGAACGCGGGGGAGGGCGGCCCGCGGACCTATACCCTGGCGAGCCAGGCGCTCAGCTGACGGCAGCCCGCTCCGATGGTCGCGCGAAACGGTCGATGCGGAACTCCTGGACCGGAATCGCGGTCCGCCCCGTCGCGATGAGGTCCGCCATCGTCTCGCCGACCGCAGGCCCCAGCTGGAAGCCGTGTCCGCAGAAGCCGAAGGCATGGAAGAGGCCGGGCGTCGTGGCCGAGGGACCCATCACCGGCAGCATGTCCTCGACATAGCCCTCGCAGCCCGACCAGGTGCGGATGACGCAGACATGGGCCAGGGCCGGCACGAGGCGCAGGATGGCGCGCAACTGCTGCGGCAGTCGCGCCGGATCGGCCCTGGCGTGACCCGGGTCGAGGTCCACGGCGACACGCTCGGCCCCGCCGCCGAAGACGACGTTTCCGCGCTCCACCTGGCGCAGGTAACCGTCCGCCCCGGGCACACGGGACCAGATTCCCACGACGGGAAGGATACGGTGGGGCAGCGGCTCGGTCACTCCCATCTGCGGCCCGCGCGCAGCGATCGGCACTTCCTCGCCGAAGCGGGCGGCGATCCGCCCGCCCCAGGCCCCGGCCGTGTTGAGGAGGGCCTCGGCCTCCACGCGTCCCTTGGACGTCTCGACGCGGAAACCGGCCGGGGTCCTGTCGATCGCCTGTACGACGCAGTCCTCGACGATCCCGGCGCCCAGCCGGCGCGCGGCGTCTGCAAAGGCGGGGGCGATCAGCCGGGGATTGCCGCAGCCGTCGCGGGGCGAGAAGGAGGCCCCGATCGCGTCAGGGCCGAGCCCCGGGAAGCGGGCCCTGACCTCGTTGGCGCCGAGTTCCTCGAGGTCGAGCCCCCACGGGCGGGCCGCCTCGGCATAGGCACGCATGTCCTCCAGCGCGTCGTCCTCGAAGATCAGGCGCAGGTGGCCGGTGACGCGGAACTCGACGTCGCGGCCAAGCATCGCCTCGGCCTCGTTCCACAGGGCCAGCGACCGGTGAGCGAGCGGGAGCTGGCCGAGGTGCCTGCCCGTGCGCCGCACGTTTCCGAAGGAGGCCACGGTGGCGCCGGCGCCGACCTTGTTTCGTTCCAGCAGCGTGACGCGCACGCCCCGCCGGGCGAGAAAATAGCTCGCCGCCGTCCCCATTAGGCCGCCGCCGACCACGATCACGTCCATCCAAGGTCCCCGTCGCAAGCCGGTCCTCGCGGGCCCGCCTGGTGCACGGTCGCGCGAACCGGAGAGGCGGTCAAAGACGCAGGCACAGGACGCCCATAAGCCGCGGTTATGGCCCTGCCCCGCATGGCTATTGGAATTCGCCGCGCCGACCGTGCGAGCCTGCGCGCATGAACGAGGATCACGGCATGAGCGACACCGGACGGGAGCCTGCTCCCGCGGACTGGACCATCGGCGTCGACATCGGCGGCACGTTCATCGATTTCTGCGCGCTGGAGACGCGGTCGGGCCGCATGGCGTCCCTCAAGGTGCTGACGACGCCGGACGATCCGGGCGCCGAGCTGATGACCGGGTTGTCCCTGCTCGAACAGCGCGAGGGCCTCGATCCCGCCGCCGTGTCCCGCTTCGTCCATGGCACGACGGTGGGGATGAACACGGTCATCCAGCGCAAGGGCGCCCCCCTTGCGCTCTTCACCAATGCGGGCTTCGAGGACGTGATCGAGCTGGCGCGCCTGCGCATGCCCGAGACCTATTCGCTGTTCTGCTCGCGGCCGGAACAACTCATCCCGCGAGACCGTATCTTCGGCATCCCCGCACGGCTCAGGGCGGATGGCAGCGAGACGACGCCGCCCGATCTCGCGCGGGTGGCCGATGCCGTCGCGGCCGCCCGCGCGAAGGGCGTTGCCGGCATCATCGTCTCGTTCCTGCATGCCTGGCGCAACGACGTGCACGAGACGCTGGTGAAGGACGCCATCGGCCGCCTCGCGCCGGACCTCTTCGTGTTCACCTCGAGCGAGGTCTGGCCGGTCATCCGCGAGTATGAGCGCACCACAACGGCGATCCTCAACGGCTATGTCCATCCGCGCGTCGCAGGCTACCTCACTGCGCTGGAGGAACGGCTCGCCCGGCGCGGCGTATCCGCGGGCCCGCTGCTCACCAAGTCCAATGGCGGGGTGATGAATGCGGAGGACGGCAAGCGCTCCTGCGTGAAGATGCTGTTGTCCGGCGCCGCCTCGGGCGTGATCGGGGCGGCCTGGCTGGCGCGTCAGGCCGGCGAGGGTCGGATCCTGACGCTCGACATCGGTGGCACCTCGGCCGACTTCGCGCTCATCGTCGACGGGCAGGCGCAGTTCGGCGCCGGCGAGATGATCGGCGAATTTCCGCTCCACATCCCCTCTGTCTCGGTCAGCTCCGTCGGCATCGGCGGCGGCTCCATCGCCGAAGTCGACGCCCAGGGCATCCTGCGGGTCGGCCCCGAATCCGCCGGCTCCACACCGGGCCCGGCCTGCTACGGTCGCGGAGGCGAACGGCCCACCGTCACCGACGCCATGGTCGTTTGCGGCTGGCTGGGGCACAGCGAGATCGCCTACGGGCAGCTGCGGATGGATCCCTTGCTCGCCCATGCCGCCGTGGGCCGGCTGGCCGGACGGACGGGCCGCAGCGTGGAGGCAACCGCCCAGGCGATCCTCGACGTCGCCGTGTCGGAACTCTTCGTCGAGGTCGGGAAAATGGCCTCGCGAGCCGGGATCGACCTGCGCGACTTCGCCCTCATGCCGTTCGGCGGCGGCGGGCCGATGCTCGGCGCCTTCCTTGCCCGCGAGCTTGGACTGCGACGCCTTATCGCGCCGCGCCGGCCCGGCGTGGTCTCTGCCCTTGGCGGCCTGGTCGCGGACCTGCGGGGCGATTTCATCAGGACGCTGTTCGCCGGGCTCGACACGGCGGTGCTGCCCGTCCTGCGAGAGGCCTTCGCGGCCATGACCGCGGAGGGCAAGGCCTGGCTGGCAGCGCAGGGGCATTCCGGGCATGTCAGCCTCCTGCTCCACGCCGACATGCGCTATGCCGGTCAGAGCTACGAGATCGAGACGCTGCTGCAGCCGGCCTGGCTCGAGGCCGGCGACGTCACGGCCATCGCCCGGCAGTTCCACGACACCCATGCCCGGCTCTACGACTTCTGTGACGAAGACGGAGCCATCGAGATCGTCAACCTGCGGCTCTCCGCGATCGGCGCGGGTCCGTCGCTTGCCTTCGCGGTCGACGAAGAGAGGGAGGGAGTGGCCCGTCCAGATCGTATGACCGAAGTTCAGCTCGGGGGAGTGGCGACGCCAGTCGGGCTCTACCGCCGGTCGCATCTCAGGGCCGGCGAGCGTTTTGCGGGCCCTGCCATCGTCGCCCAGGAGGACACGACCCTGGCGGTTCCCCCGGACACGCACGTGCGCGTCGACCCGTACCTCAACCTGCAGCTGACCTTCGCGGAGTGACCCACGATGTTCGACCGCGTGACCCTGCGGGTGCTCGCCAACCACGTCCGCGCCGCGGCCGAGACAATGGCCCATACGCTGCAGCGCACCGCCCACTCCGCCTTCGTGAAGGAGACGGAGGACTTCACCGTCATGCTCATGAACCGCAGAGGTGAGACCTTCGGCGTGCCGATGGAACTGGGAGCGACCTGGTTTCCCGGCCTCACCTACGGGCGCGCAATCGCGATGGTCGACGACTACAGGCCCGGCGACGTCGCCTTCACCAACGATCCCTATGCCTGTTACGTTGCGACGCACGTGCCCGACACGCACCTGTGGAAGCCGGTCTTCCACCAGGGCGAGATCGTCGCCTGGACGGGCGGCCACATCCACAACACCGACATGGGCGGCGCTGTGCCGGCCTCGCTCTCGCGCGCCCTGACGGAGATCCAACAGGAGGGCATCCGCTTTCCGCCGATGAAGCTCGTCAACGAGGGCGTCTTCGACGAGCAGATCCTGCGGATCATGGTCGCCAACGTCCGCAAGCCCGACCTCAACGTCGGCGACATCAAGGCGCTCGTGGGCGCGCTGGCCACCGGCGAGCGCAAGGTGCTGGCGATGATCGACAGGTTCGGCCGAGACGCCTTTCTGGACGGGGTCGAGGCGCTGCTCGACCATGCCGAGGCCGAGGCGCGCGCCATGCTGCGCGCGATGCCGGACGGCACCTGGGTGTTCTCCGACTATGCGGACGAGGATTCGGTGGAAGCCAATCCCTGCCGCCTTCACCTCACCCTGACGATCCGGGGCGACGAGGCGGTGCTCGACTTCACAGGCTCCGACCCGCAGCTCGGCTCTTCGCTGAACGTGCCCTCGGGAGGTGACCCGCGCCACACGATCCTGCTCGTCGGGATCTACTACGTCCTCTACACGCTCAACCCGAAGATCCTGCTGAACACGGGGCTTACGCGCCCTTTCACCTGCATCGCGCCGCAGGGGACGGTGCTCAATCCGGTGTTCCCTGCCGCAGTCGGCATGCGCTCGCTCACCTGCGCGCGGTTGCGCTCGGTGATCTTCGGAGCATTCTCGCAGGTGATGCCGGAAAGGCTTCCCGCCGCGCCGGCCGGCAATAACTGCATCGTCAACGTGATGACGACGGACGAGCGGACGCGCCGCACGGTGATCGCCGCGGTGAACCCGGTGGTCGGCGGCGGCGGCGGCATGCCCCATCGCGACGGCACCAACGGTTCGGGCGCAGACGCCGCCTACCTCAGGAACACCCCCATCGAGATCACCGAGACGGAGACGCCGGTGGAATTCGTGCGCTACGGGCTCGCCAGGGACAGCGGGGGCGCAGGCCGCTGGCGGGGCGGCCTCGCCACGGAGATGGCGTTCCGCGTGTTCGCGCCCGATACGAAGGTCACCGTGCGCAACCGGGACCGCAGCTTCTTCCGCCCGTGGGGGGTGCTCGGCGGGCGGGCTGCCGGCCTGTCCGACATGACCGTCAATCCTGGTAGCCCCGAGGAGCGGCGGCTCGGAAACGTCGACACCGCCGTTCTGCAGCCCGGCGACGTGCTGGCCATCCGCTCGGCCGGCGGCGGCGGCCGCGGGGATCCCGCCGGGCGCGAGCCCTGGCGCGTGGCCCGGGACGTGGAGCGCGGCTACGTCTCGTCCGAGGCGGCGGAACGCGATTATGGCGTCGTGGTCCGCTCGGGCGGGGTGGACGAGGCGGCGACAGCGGCCTTGCGGGCCGCCCGGCCCGCCGCCCGCGCGCCCTTCCATTTCGGTCCGGAGCGCGACGGATACGAGGCGCAGTGGACGCCCGAGGCCTATGACCTGCTGACCCGCCTTCTCGCGGGCCTTCCCATCCACTGGCGGTTCTTCGCGAAGACGGAGATCTTCCGCCGCATGACGGGGCGATCCGGACCCGACGGCGTGGCGCGCGCCTTCAAGGAGGTGCAGGTCCGGTTCCCCACCATGCCCGCGCCCGCGCTTGGCGAGGCGGCCGAATGAGCGGGCCTGCCGGCCGGACACAGGGCCGCGTCGTCCGGCTCGCCGCGACGGGACGCGCGCCTGTCCGCTTCGTGCTCGACGGCGAGACGTGCGAGGGGCTCGCCGGTGACACGGTTCTCACGGCGGTGCTTGCGGTCGCGCCGGCCCTTCGCCTCGGCGATCGGGGGGACGGAGCCCGGGCTGGCTTCTGCCTCATGGGGGCCTGCCAGGATTGCTGGATGTGGCAGGAGAACGGCCCGCGCTTCCAGGCCTGCTCAATGCCACTCTCCGCCGGACTGCGCCTCCTCACCCGTCCGCCCGGAGACTGGCCGTGAGCTCGTCTGCCCGTATCGCGGTGGTCGGGGCGGGTCCCGCCGGGATCCGCGCCGCGGAAGCTCTCGCCGCCGCAGGGCTGGTTCCTACCGTGATCGACGAGGGCGAACGGGCCGGCGGGCAGATCTACCGACGTCCCCCCGCTCCCCTCGAGCGGCCGCCCGCGCTCCTCTACGGAACCGAGGCGGCCAAGGCCTTGGCGCTGCACGCCGCTTTCGACCGGCTGGCCGCCGCGGGGCGGATCCTGCACTGGGCACGTCATTCGGCGCTGTCCGTCTCAGGCCGGACGCTACAGGTGCTCGGCCCCGATGGCGGCCGGGCGGTGCCCTTCGATAGGCTCATCCTCGCAACCGGAGCCGCCGACAGGCTCGCGCCGGTGCCGGGCTGGGAGAGCCCAGGAGTCTTCAGCCTGGGCGCCATGCAGATAGCGCTGAAGGCGCAGGCGGTCGCCCTCGGACGCCGGATCGTGCTCGCCGGTTCCGGACCGCTGCTCACGCTGGTCGCGACGCAACTCCTGAAGGCGGGTGCCACGATCGAGGCGGTCCTCGATACTGCCAGCCTGGCGAGCCAGGCGAGGGCCCTGCCGGGCCTGGCGGCGCGTCCCGGGCTCGCGGCGCGGGGGATTCTCATGCGGGCTCAACTCGGCCGGCTGTACCATGCCGGGGTCACGCTGGGCTCCATCGAGACGGATGAGCGCGGACCCGTGGCGCTGCGCTGGCGCGATGCGGGCGGCCGGGCCCGCCATTCGGCCTGCGATGCCGTCGGCCTGGGCTGGCACCTGCGAGCGGAAACGCACCTCGCCGATCTCGCGGGGTGCGCCTTCGACTACGACGCCTCGTGGCGGCAATGGCTCCCGCGCGGCGATGCGATGGGGCGTGCCGCCGAAGGGGTTTACCTGGCGGGGGACGGCTTTCGCCTGCTCGGGGCCGATGGCGCGGAGGTGTCCGGTCGCCTCGCCGCGGCGGCCTGCCTGGCCGACCTGGGCCTGCCCGCGCCCGATATCCGGTCGGACCTCGTGGCGCTGGCGCGGATGGCCCGCTTCGCACAGGGCCTCGCCCGCGCGTTCCCCTGGCCGGAGGGAATGGTTCGCGGCGCCGGCGACGACACGATCATCTGCCGCTGCGAGGGCGTCACCGCTGGCGCGCTGCGCGCGGCCACCATCCGGGGCGGCGCCGAGGCCAATCGGGCCAAGTCGCTGGCACGCGTCGGCATGGGCCGCTGCCAGGGCCGCTACTGCCAGATCGGGGGCGCCGAGATCATCGCGGCGGCGGGCGGCCTCGCCTCTCCCGCCGAGGCGGGGCGGCTGCGCAGCCAGGCGCCTGTGCGGCCGGCCCCGGTCGGCGCGCTGTCCGCCGCGCCGCATCCTTAGGAGCCGCGGCTCGCAGAGGGGGCTTCGTCGTAGCCGGTGACGGTCAGGCCGTGGGATCGCCGGCCGGATCCGGGGGCTCGCTCCAGCCCAGCGCTGCGCACGCGCCACGCAGGTGGTCTCGCATCACGTTGTCGAGGGCGGAGAGCGGGTGGTCCTGGCGAGTCATCAACGTGATCGGCACGATGGTAGGTGGAACGAAGCGGCGCTTCACGATCCCGGGAAACTGGTCCCAGGGGATCAGGCCGTCCACGACGGCGACGCCGAGCCGGTCGCGCACGAACGGGAAGGCCGTGATGGAGAGGTCGATCTCGATCGCGGGGAGGTAGGGCAGGCCTTGCGCGGCCGCCACCGCAGCGAGGAGGCGCGCCGGCAGCGTGCCTGCCCGGTAGGAGATCAGCGTTTCCCCGGCAAGGTCTTCGAAACCGACCGCCTCGCGCGCGGCGAGGGCATGGTCCGCGGGCATGACGCACGCCAGTTCGGCCCGGCCGATCGTTTCCACGCCGATGTCATGATGCGGCTCGTCGTTCATCGCGATTCCGAGGGACACTTCCCCGCTGCGCAGCATCCCGACGATTTGGCCGACAGGGGCGATCATCGAGCGCACCACGATGTCGGGATGCGCGGCGCGAAAGGCACTCAGCGCCCGCGGCACGATGGCCATGGAGGGGGGCGCCGAGGCGGCCAGCCGGACGAGGCCGGTGCGCCCCAGGCGCATGTCGAGTGTGCGGCGGCTCAGCGCGTCGAGCTGGGCGAATATGCGCTCCGCCTGCGGATAGATGTCCCGCGCCTCCTGCGTGGGCACGAGGCGACCGCGGATGCGGTCGAACAGCCTGAAGCCCAGCTGGTCCTCGGCGTGAAGCAGGATCTGGCTGAGCGCTGGCTGCGAGATGTTGAGCATGGCGGCGGCCTTCGTCACGGTGCCGCAGCGCATCAAGGCGCAGAATACTTCGAGCTGTCGTGCGCGCATCGATCCATGACAGGGCATGCCGCGTCGACACTGAAACGTCGATTCCGCTGCGGCACCCGACGCCTACCTTGGCCGCTGCCAGATCCTGGCGCAACCGTCGTCACAAAGCTCGGGACCCTGTCCGCGGGCCAGGTATCAGGCGGAATCTTGTTCACCCGCAGGCCGCTGGCCGGCCTGCCGCGCAATTGGCTCTCCATCGGCACGGTGGTGTCAGGGACGCGCGCGCTCGGCTGAACGAGAACGTGGAGACGAAGACGACCGATCCTGAAGGGCGCCTACGCACCGCAGGGCTGGGCCGACGACGAGCAGGTCAATCGCTCCTTCCGCGATCAGGCGGCAAGGTTGCTCCGCGGCGAGATTGCTTTACCGGTCGTGGTCTACGATCAGAGAACGCCTGCGCCGCCTGACGTGCCTACGATTCACTCCGGTACCTGACCGGGTCGTAGTTTGTGCCGCTCGGCTGTCAGTTGCCGAACCCGAAGACAATGCGGTGGGCACCGATGCGCTTGAGTTCCGCGATGTCCTTGAAGGAGTTTTTGCCGAGGAACTCCCGCCACGTCATACGCCTACCTTCGCCGACCGGCGCTGTGCAAGCGCCCCATCGTATGCCGTTCGGCAGCGTGCCTGTGACGCGCCGATCTTCCATCTCCGCGTCATAGTCGAACGCCTCCAACTCGGCGACTGACAGCCACGAGTAGGAGTGCTCACCGACGTAGCACTCATCCTCGTCTTGGCATTCATCCTCGTCTTGCGACCATCGCGGCTCCTCATCCATCGCTTCACGCCTGCTGAAGTCGTCGGGCAGGCCGCGCGGTTCACTGATCGGGGTGATTCCGGAGTAGTTCATCACACCGGTCAGGAAGGCGAAGACGTTATAGTCGCGACAACCAAAAGGTTTGCCCTCGTCGGAACGCCAATGTTCGTCTGAGTTGGCAGTTTTGCCGTCAGCCCACCGACCGCCAAGAATGGGCTCGCCAGCCGCGTCAATGGCCACGCTGAAAATATCCCATCCCATAGAAAGTCCTCTCTTTAATCATACCGCATCACTTTATGAGCGGTATACCTTTGCTTATGAAGGCTGCTTTCGACTGAACTGTTGCGCAGCCTCGCCTACGCGCTCCAGCGCAGCATCGTGTCGCGGCAGGTGTGAGCGCGCATGGTCGGCGGCAACTGGTCGACGGTGACGCCCAGCCACGCTGCAAGCATTGGCTATGTCGACGCTGCGGCTGTAGCTGAACAAGCAGTCGAGCAGCAGGTAGCAAGCGATGACGAAGACGGTGGTCATCAGAGCGACTACGCCACGGCAGCGTTGGCACCAACGGCCGAAGCCGAACCGGCTGACATCGGGTTTGGAGTCCGTGCCGCGTCCACACGCTCGCTGATGCGAATGTCCGTCCAGGTGTCGAACCTGGGTTGCGCGGACCGGAACCACGTATCCTACCTGCTATACGACCGGACAAAAACGTGCCGAAGAACGGCATCGAACCGCTGACCACCGGGCTTCAACCGGATGCTCTACCTACTGAACTACTTCGGCGTGGTTGCAGTGGCTGGGATCGAACCAGCGACCTTGGCGTTATGAGCGCCGCGCTCTACCTCTGAGCTACACTGCATCGTGCAGTGAAGCCATGCGACGGCTTCACCAGCGTTGGCTGGTGAATCGATACATTCGATGGAGGAAGCGAATTCGTTTCATGCGAGACGCCGCTACTGACGTTTCCGCGTCATGTCAAGTCCGCACCGCCCTCGCTCACCAAATACGGTGCGGTTGCAGCCTCGTGTCCGACTCAGGATTCGAACTCGGACCGCGCAACACAAAAATCAACAATGATTCCAAGTGGTTGGTGAGATCTAAGATTTCAGTTCGAGTCTCGATCCGTCACGGTACGCAGCCGCGATACCGGACCTCCTACCGCAAAACCGAATCATCACCCTGGACCCACGTTGGGGCGTAAGTCCTTGATACGGCTCGGCTTTCGGCTGGGTCTAGTCCGAGGGCGTTAACGAGAAAAGCCATTGAAATCATTGAACAAACTGGGGGTGGTGGTGGAGGCAGTCAGCGCGAACCAGTCTCCGCGCTAGGCTTCCCTGTTCTGCGGGAAAATACAGGGATTTCCGCAGAAATGCAGCGGCTCTCGTGCGTTTGCACTAGTGTAACCCATTCATTTTTCATCTATTTTCGCGATAATCCCTGCATTGTGAACAGGGATAGTTGTTTGGAGGAGCAGGGAATTTCGGGGAGGAGCTGGGATCCGGCTGGTTTGATCTGGGAACAAGGAGATTTGCCCCCTCGACCGCACTTGACCCCAGGCGGCCGAGTGCCCGGCCCAGAGCGACGAAGTGGCATGGGTGATTTGCACTCGCCGGTATCGATAGCGTTCCCTATACCGAATAACAGGGTGATCCCTGTTAAAGTGGTCAAACACTTCGGGAATGAGGTGCAAGAGGTGCTTCGGGTGTAAACGGACGTGGACGACGCTCTGACCAGGACGCTTCGCTACTGGCGCACATCGCTTGCCGATGGTGCGCTCGGCGAGGGAAAGTTCACGCGAGCTGACCGCAGACGGTTCGTCGAGGTGCCGAGCGAGGCGCTGAAGACAGGCGTGCTGCCAGGCGAGGCTGTGGAGCGCGTGTTCCGCGGTCAAGCTCAGGTCAAAGCGTTGAAAGTCCGGTTCTGGCCCCTGGTAATGGCGCGCAAGTTGTCGCATGGGGCCGCAAGGGCTGGCGGTTTGCCAGAAATCATCGCGCCCGTTGTGACCGGGGCGACCGTTGACCGAGCAGGGCGGATTACCCCAACCCGAAATGTTGTTGCGCGCGATCTATTGACGCCCATGGCATCCGGCGAATTTGCCATCGGGTCTGTTGACGCGCTGGACTCGTTTCTGACGCAAAGTCCCCTGCTGGAAATGACAGGTGAGGGTGCCTGGCAGGAATACCTGGGCCATTGCCGCAAGATGATCGATGCAATTTCGCAGGGGTGGCCAGAGGGTGATGAACATTACCATCCGCTCGGGGTAGGGTTTCTTGAACTCGCCGACGATGCCAGTGCAAAAGTGCGCGGCATTCTTGATCTTTACGATACGCTCCTCGCAGAAAGGCCCAATGCAAGGCTACTTGGGCAGATCGCCCATCCGCGAAAAACCACGGCGAGTCCAGAACATCGGATTGAGCGAGATTTCGCGCGTCGCCTTGGCCATTCAAACGCGACCTTCGCGCTCGCCGAACACCAGAGGCAGGTCTTGGCTTGGCTTGGGGATCTTTCGCCTGGTGAGGTAATTGCCGTCAACGGCCCGCCGGGTACTGGCAAGACTACCATGTTGCTGTCGGCCGTCGCTGGGCTCTGGGTGCGTGCAGCGCTGTGCGGCGACGATCCGCCGGTCATCGTTGCCGCATCGTCGAACAACCAGGCCGTGACAAACATCATCGATGCCTTCGGGAAGGACTTCGGAAAAGGGGAGGGGCCTTTTGCCGGGCGCTGGCTCCCCGAGATCGAGAGCTTCGGGATTTTCCTTGTGTCGCATTCACGGCGTCTGGAAGCGGCACGTCGCTACCAGACCGAAGAGTTTCAGGTCGAGCGTGAAACGGTGGCTTACGTCCAGTGCGCGAAGGACACGTACCTCCTCGCCGCCAGGAAGGCTTTTCCCGAACTATTGAACCCAGACTTGGCATCAGTCATTTCGGCCCTGCAAAGGCGAATGGCTTCTGAGGTTGAGAAGCTAACGCGTATCGATGGTGCGGCCATCGCACGTGATGCCGCACTTAGCGCCCTCAATGCGCAACTTGGCCCAGACCCGGAAGCCACTGAGGCTCAACGGAATCTGGAGGTCGTAAAGCGAACCGCTACGCTCGAGAAGCTGCGGACCGCCCGTGCGGCTCTCGACCAGCATCTAGCTTCTGAGTCTTCGCTGACGGCGGTCATGAGCTTTCTTCCATGGGTCAAGGCAAAGCGCGCCATACGTGCCCGACTAGCGATTGGCGACTTTCTTCCTGGGCTGGAGACCGCTAAGCGCGTCAGCGACATCGAGGATAGCGTCAGAACTGAACTCAAGTCGGCCGAGGACGCGTTGAAGTCAGCGGAGCAGGCGCTCGTCGGGGCGAGGGCCGTGCGTCGCGACTTCCTTGATGCGGAAAGAAGCTGGGAAGACGCGGCATTAGCCTTTGGTGGTGGTGACGATCTTGCCGAATTAGAGCGCCGGGCCGACCTCGAAACCCGCTTCCCGCTGTTCCTTCTGGCGACGCACTATTGGGAAGGGCGTTGGCTTCAGGCGATGGAGGCCGATCTTGCGGGCATCGTAGCGTCGAAAGGCAAGAACGGCAGGGCCACCGTCATTCCTCGGTGGCAGCGGCGGATGATGCTGACGCCCTGTGCCGTTGCCACTTTCGCAAGTTTGCCTGGAAAGATGACCTACACTCGGCGCGAAGGCGGCAAGTGGGCAACCGAATACCTCTTCGGCTTCATTGACCTTCTGATCGTCGATGAAGCCGGTCAGGTTCTGCCCGAAGTCGTCGGAGCATCGTTATCCCTCGCGAAACGCGCCCTTTTCATAGGCGATACGAAGCAGCTCGAACCGATCTCTTCTGTGCCGCGACCCGTTGACGTTGGCAATCTTAGAAACTGCGGGCTTCTCGGCGGCGAAGCTGACATCGATGCGCTTGCCGCTCGGGGAATTTGCAGTACCGGCGGCAGTGCCATGCGCCTCGCGCAAGAGGCATGCCGTGTGTCGCCCTTTCCTGATCTTGAGAAGGGTCTCTATCTCTTCGAGCATCGGCGATGCTACGACGAGATCATCAGTTTCAACAATGCCATGTGCTATAATGGGAAACTCCGGCCACTTAGGGGGAAGGCCCCTGCGGACGCAGGTCTCCCTGCGCTTGGTTATCTCCATATCGATGGCCGGGCGGTGACGTCGGGCAGCAGCCGAGCCAATCTTCTTGAAGCCCAGACAATCGCCGCGTGGCTTGATGAAAACCGCGCTAGGCTGGAAGCCCGCTACTGCAGGCCGTTGGAACAGATCGTTGGGATCGTGACGCCCTTTGGTCGACAGGTGCGCGAAATCCGCGATTCCTGCGCACGCCGGAAGATATCCGTTGACGGAAAGGAGGGCATGACCATCGGAACGGTCCACGCCCTCCAGGGCGCCGAACGGCCGGTCGTCATCTTTTCTCCCGTCTACTCCAAGCATGCAGACGGCGGCTTCATCGATGCGTCGCCCAGCATGTTGAATGTCACGGTCTCGAGGGCCAAGGATAGCTGTCTTGTCTTCGGGGATATGGATGTCATGGCGGCGGCTCAAACGGGATCGCCACGTTCGGTCCTGGCTGACTTCCTGTTTGCCTCAGATTTGAATGCACTTGAGTTTGCAGCCGAACCGCGAACGGACCTGAAGCAAGGAGGCGGCCAGATTCAGATGCTGCGGGATGCCGCCGCGCACGACGCGTTCTTGCTGGACACTCTTTCTGCGGGTGGGCGCCGCTATACGATCGTCAGTCCTTGGGTGATCGCGGGGACAATGGAACGCGTTGGGCTTATCGCTGCTTTCGAAGCGGCCATCCGCCGTGGTGCCGAAATCGATGTCTTCGCCGATCCATTGCTAAACCAGCGTCCGGACTCCGGTAGCTTGACCCAGATGGAAGCGGTCGAGAAGGTCTTTGCAACAATCGGGGTCCGCCTCCACAAGCTACCGAAGTTGCACAGCAAGATCGTGGCGACCGATAGCGACCTGCTGTGCATCGGGTCCTACAACTGGCTCAGCGCCGACCGGCAGGGTCAATACGCCCGGCACGAGACGTCATTCGTCTACCGCGGCCAGCACCTCGAGGACGAGATCCGCACGATTGTCGATAGCTTGAATCGCCGCGAGAACACAGCGTGACCGCACGCCGCTGAACGGAGCAGCTTTCCTATCGGGCCGCGTGATCAGCCCCAGCCAAAAAACCGATGCGGGTTCAAGCACGGTCTTAGCCAAGTTCAGTCGCAGCGTGCGCTGAAATGCGTGGGGAGCGAAGCCGGTTGATTCCTCGAATGCACGTTCAAAATCCCACTTCGCGCCGGGTTCGCAGCCACCATGAGGACGCTTTCGGTAGCAGCAATCGCTGACGCCGTTGGCTGTCGCGATCCCGGCGCAAGCCGCGCCGTCGCCGCGAGCCACACCGAAGACAATTGCGCCGCCGAAAAGCAGCCCTTGCTCTTTTCAGAACACCCCCACAAACGGTTGCCCGAACAGTTTCCGCGTGGTCTAAGGGCGCACCAAAGAAAAAGGGCCGCCCTTTCGAGTGGCCCAAGTCTAGGGAGGAAACGCCCAAGGAGGGCATACAGCAAGTGCTGCACTGCAACATTTAGGGTGAGCCGCATAAGTCGGCAAGAGCTATGGGCCAGCAATGCTGGCTTTTTTTGTTTGATCGTCTGTCGGAAAATGCCTCCAGCGTTAGACGAGGTCAAACCTCTGTCGCACCGGTAACCGGCAGTTAGAGTTTCCGCCCGCCTTTCGCTGCACCTTCCTGTGGTTCCGACCGGGCCTATGGGGCTTCACCAAAGGTTGTACGCCGTGACGACATATATTTAACGTTCAAAAAATGTAGATAGGCTATCCTGCTCTGATAGACAGCGCAGGGACGCCCCCGATGATCTCTCAGCAGCAGACCATTCTTCACGAAATGCAGTTCCATGGGGGACGGCTCATCGTCCCTTGGTTCCTCAGCGACGACGAGACAATCCGCGAACTTGTAGCGACCAACCTGATTGCGCCTGTTCCTGCACACAGCCCTGATGAAACGGTTGCCTTTGAACTGACTGACGAGGGTCGGCGGCAATGGGCGACTGTTCGCGTCCCGATACATTGACATGGGGATTTGCGTGCTGAATTGGGCTCCGAGCGTAAGCTAAACAATTCGGCAATGGTCCCAAGACTACGGTGAAGTTGCCTATCGGCTCCCCTTCCCGATTGGCCACAGGTGGAGCCCGCGCCGTAGGAACCCCCATGGACAGCGGCGCGGGCGTCCATCGGCAAGGGAAACTGCCGACCCCGCGTCGCACGCCCTCCGTGTTTTTGCACCATGGCCGCGAACAAGAGTGGGAGACACCTCCTCGTAGAGCTTATGCCAAATGTCGGTCTCGCCAGCCCATCTGTCACCCCGGCTCTCTCCGAGGCGGGGAAGGATGGCGAGGACAATTTCAAAACGCTGATGGAACGCTGGCTGGCCGAGAACCCTGCGGGATGCACACAGCAGACGCTCGTGATGCAACGGGTGGCTTGAAGGAACCAGAAACCGCCCTTGCCAAGCCGAAAATGTCGATTAGTCTCGATATATGGAATCGACCATCGCCATCTCCGCTCTCGCAGCCCTCGCGCAGTCAACACGGCTGGATGCTTTCCGCCTCCTGATCGCGCACGAGCCCGAGGGACTGCCCGCTGGTGACGTGGCGCGTAGCCTCGGCGTGCCGCACAACACGCTCTCGACGCACCTTGGGGTGCTGGAACACGCGGGGCTGATCTCGTCTGAGCGCCGCAGCCGGTCGATCATCTACCGAGCCGATCTGCGCAGGGTGCAAGACCTCGTCGGGTTCCTTCTCAAGGATTGCTGTCAAGGCCGACCCGAGGTCTGCGCACCCATCATCGCTGACCTCACTCCGTGCTGCCCGCCCAAGGAGCCGCGCCACGCCTAACCGCATCTACAACGTCCTGTTCCTCTGCACCGGAAATACCGCCCGCTCGATCCTCGCCGAGTCGATCCTGCGTAAGGACGGGGCGGCGCACTTTCGGGCCTTCTCGGCGGGGAGCCAGCCGAAAGGCGTTGTGAACCCATTGGCGCTCAAGGTGCTCGCCGCCGAGGACTACCCAACTGACAACCTGCGCTCGAAGAGTTGGGACGAGTTCGCCCAGCCCGGCACACCGGTGATCGATTTCGTCTTCACCGTCTGTGACAACGCGGCTGGCGAGACCTGCCCAATCTGGCCCGGTCAGCCGATGACGGCGCATTGGGGGATTGAAGACCCAGCGGCGGCTGAAGGCCCGGAGTTCGAGCGGGAGCGCGCCTTCGTTACCGCCTTCCGCTACCTCAAGCGTCGTATCGACGCCTTCGTTTCGCTGCCGCTTGGCAGCATCGACAGGCTCGCGCTCGGCACGAAACTGCGCGACATCGGCAGCATGGAGGGTTCGACCTCTCCAACCTCGAAGGCGGGTTGATGCGCGCCTTCGACCTGCCCCGCAGGCTGGCCGCCGAAACGCTCGGAACGGCGCTTCTTGTCGCCACTGTCGTCGGGTCAGGCATCATGGCCGAGAGCCTGACGAAGGACGTGGCGCTGGCACTTCTGGCGAACACGTTGCCAACTGGCGCGATCCTGATCGTGCTGATTACCGTCCTCGGGCCGATCTCCGGGGCGCACTTCAACCCTGCTGTGACAGCCGTCTTCACGGCGCGGGGGGAACTCACGCCCGGCGAGGCGGCGGCCTACATCGGTGCTCAGATCGCGGGCGGGATCGTGGGCACCATCGTCGCTCACCTCATGTTCGACCTGCCTACGGTCGCCATGTCGCTCAAGGCCCGAACGGGCGGCCCGCAGTGGTTCTCCGAGTGGGTTGCGACGTTCGGACTTCTGGTCACGATCCTCGGGGGCATCAGGTTTGCGCATCGCTCGGTGCCGGTGCTCGTAGGGGCCTACATCACGGCGGCCTACTGGTTCACCGCCTCGACCTCGTTCGCCAACCCGGCAGTCGCTATTGCGCGATCCCTGACCAACACGTTCAGCGGGATCAGGCCAACCGATCTCCCCGGCTTCGTGATTGCGCAGTTCGTTGGCGCGCTCTGCGCGTCGGCCTTCATGGCGTGGCTGCTGAAGCCGTCCCCGGATGCAACTCCCATGGATGCGGAGGCGAAACTGTGACCGTCACGATCTACCACAACCCGGCTTGCGGCACGTCCCGCAACACCCTCGCCATGATCCGCCAGAGCGGCGAGGAGCCCGAGGTCATCGAGTATCTAAAGACGCCGCCGACTCGCGAGCGCCTGAAGGAACTCATCGCCGCGATGGGGATGCCGGTGCGGGCTCTTCTGCGCGAGAAGGGCACGCCTTACGACGAGCTTGGCCTCGCCGACCCGAAGTGGAGCGACGACGACCTGCTCGACTTCATGATGAAGCACCCCATCCTCATCAATCGGCCCATCGTCGTCACGCCCAACGGCGTGCGGCTGTGCCGCCCCTCCGAGGTTGTCCTCGACATCCTGCCCAACGCGAACATCGGCTCCTTCGAGAAGGAGTACGGGGAAGTGGTGAAGCGGTGATCGACGACCTTCCCAACGTGATGATCGAGGCCCTCGACCTGCCGACCCTCGACAAGCTCGGCCAGCCTCGTAGCACGCACCCGCCACGCATTCTGCTGCTCTATGGCTCCGTGCGTCAGCGATCCTACAGCCGGTTCCTGACCCACGAGGCCGAGAGGCTTCTTCGGCAGTTTGGCTGCGAGACGCGCGTCTTCGACCCATCAGGTCTGCCTCTTTCCCGACGACGCCCCCGCCAGCCATCCCAAGGTGCAGGAGTTGCGTGCATTCTCGGAGTGGTCAGAGGGGCAAGTCTGGTGCTCGCCTGAACGCCATGGCGCGATGACCGGCATCATGAAAGCGCAGATCGACTGGATACCGCTGTCCATCGGCGCGGTCAGGCCCACGCAGGGCCGCACGCTTGCCGTGATGCAGGTCAGCGGAGGGTCGCAGTCTTTCAACGCCGTGAACCAGATGCGCGTCTTGGGTCGCTGGATGCGGATGCTGACGATCCCCAACCAGAGCAGCGTCGCCAAAGCCTACGAGCAGTTCGACGAGGCTGGTCGGATGAAGCCCTCATCCTACTACGAGCGGGTCGTGGACGTGATGGAGGAGTTGGTGAAGTTCACCCTTCTGACCCGTGACCTCTTGCCCTACCTGACGAGCCGTTACAGCGAGAGGAAAGAGGCGTTGGAAAAACGTCCGCTTGGGATCGACCGCGCGTCAGCGTGACTTTCCCGGCATCACCCATGCGGGTGCATCCCCCGCGCGATCATCAGGTGATGTTCCTGATGGTGCATCCCGACCGTCATCACGCCGATGAAGCCAAGTGCCTTGAGCTTCGGCATGTCCTGCGCGGGAGCCGTGACCGTGAGCGACGCGCCGTCGCCAACTTCGGCTGACGCATATTTCCAGCCTCCGACACCGTTCATCGTGACTGCATGAGCCGCAACCATCCGGCGAATGGAATCGCGGACATCTCCCGTCCCGGTGACCGTGAACTGGATTCCGCCATCGACGGGGGTGCTCTGCACGACGGCCCGGAGCGTCACGTTGTCCATGTCGATGAGGTGCTGCCGCAGAGCTTCAATGTCCACCTTCGACCAGTCCGTCGCCGGATCAGCTTCGAGGAGTTGCACGATCTCTTGGATGGTCGCGAAAGCTGCCTGCCCCGGTTGGGTGGGTGTCATTCCCATCCCGTGCTGCATCATCCCATGCTGCATCATCTCCGGGTGGTTCATCATCTGGCCTTGGCTGTGTTGATGCGTCGTCCCGTTCATCTGGGCGAGGGCGGCGGTCGAGCCGATCAGAAAAATCGCGGTGGCAATCCGAAGCATGGGACATCTCCTGTTCGTCCCCACTTGCCACACCGCGCTCTCTTGCCGACATGATCGCAATCATGCTGGACGACATTCTTTCATTGATGCCGAGTGTCACTCGACGGGACTTCGCTTACGAAGCGGGCGAAGCCGTGTTTCATCTTGGAGATCGGGTGAGGCTCATTCACTTCGTCACGGCGGGCGTAATCCACCTCGTTCGCCATCAGCAGCATGGCGCGGCCCTCGTGCTTCAGCGAGCCGGGGAAGGCTCAATCCTCGCCGAGCCGTCCATGTTCTCCGACGCCTACCACTGCGACGCTCGCGCTATCACGGCGGCTCGAACGGTCGCTGTCTCACGCGACGAGGTTCTCGACCGGGTGAAGGGTGACGGAGCCTTCGCGCTGGCGTGGTCACGAAAACTGGCCCACGAAGTTCAGAAGGCTCGTTTGCAGGCCGAGATTGTGTCCATCAAGACCGTCGCCGCCCGTCTGGACGCTTGGCTCAATTGGCATGGCTCGATGCCAACGAAGGGCAGTTGGGTCTCACTTGCCGCTGAAATCGGAGTGAGCCCGGAGGCGCTGTACCGAGAAATGGCAAAACGGCGTCGGTGATCGCGTCGGCATCTCTCGGTATCACACTGCTGCATCCATCATGCGCGAATGAACCGGCTGAACTGGAACCGCTGGACCCGCCCGGCAGGCGTGCGGTGCTCGTAGTCACGGGTGTCCACCAGACTGAAAAGAGCGCCAAGCTCCTGACCGAGCGAGTCGGGACTATACCGAACGATGGGCAGGCCGCTGCATCGTTCAGGCCCATCGAGTGCGAAGGTGCCAATGATCACATGGCCGCCGGGTCGCAGTGCTCGGGTGAGCGTCTGCACATAGACCCGCCGGTCATTCGGCTCGGTGAGAAAGTGGAAGGCAGCCCGGTCGTGCCAGAGGTCGTAGGTGCGGGTCGGACGCCAAGTCGTGACATCGGCGACGATCCACTGGACGGCTTCCGCGCGCTCACCCAGCCGGGCCTTGGCGACCGACAGCGCGCGCTCGGAGAGATCGAGGATTGAGATGTCGTTGTAACCTTCCTCAACGAGGCTATCGACGAGTCGCGAACTGCCGCCGCCTATGTCGATGATCCCCGCGTCCTTGGCCACACCAGTGGCACGGATGAGCGCCAACGAAGTTTCAGGGCTCTGGCCTGCTGCCGGTTTCGTGGACACCGAGATTGGGTGTTTCATGAAGCCGGAGGTGGGCGATGGGACGACGCAGGTTTGGACGGGAATTCAAGATCGAGTCCGTGCGGCTGATCAAGGAGCGCGGGGTCAGCGTGGCGCAGGCGGCACGTGACCTGGACGTGCACGAGAACGTGCTGCGGAAATGGGTGAGGGAGTTTGTGTCCGATCCCGCACAGGCCTTCCCCGGCCATGGGCAAATGAAGCCCGAACAGCTCGAGATCGAGCGTCTGCGCCGGGAGGTCGCCAAGCTGAAGGCGGAGCGTGACATCCTAAAAAAGGCCGCAGCCTACTTCGCGAAGGACGTGACATGAGGTTTGCGTTCATTGCGAAGCACCGGAGCATCTGGCCGGTGGCATGGCTGTGCGAAGCGCTGGACGTGTCTCGGTCGGGCTTCCATGCCTGGCTGACCAGGCGGCCGAGTGAACGCTCCCGGAGCGACGAAGAGGTCGGCGCCAAGGTGCGGGCCAGCTTCGTTCGCTCGGATCGGACCTACGGCGCTCGTCGCGTTTGGCGCGACGTGCTGGCGGAAGGCATCGACTGCGGTCTTCATCGCATCGAGCGTCTGATGCGGGCGCAGGCGCTCCGAGCGAGGCCCCGCCGCCGCGCCCTGCCCAAGGATGACGGCCAGCGCTCCACCATCGCTCCCAACACGCTCGATCGAGAGTTCCGAGCGGAGCGGCCAAACCAGCGATGGATCGCAGACTTCACCTATGTCTGGACGGCCGAGGGCTGGCTCTACGTGGCCGCGGTGATTGACCTGTTCTCCAGGCGCGTTGTCGGCTGGTCGATGAAGGCCGAGATGACGGCGCAGCTCGTGACCGATGCCCTGGTCATGGCGATCTGGCGCCGCGGCAGGCCGGATGCCCTGCTGCATCACTCGGACCAGGGCAGCCAATACGCGAGCGAGCAGTTCCAGCGGCTGATGGCCGACAATGGCGTGGACTGCTCGATGAGCCGGTCGGGGAATGTGTGGGACAATGCCGCGATGGAGAGCTTCTTCTCCTCGCTCAAGATCGAACGGACGGCCCGTAAGACCTATCGCACGCGCGACGAGGCGAGAGCCGACGTGTTCGACTACGTCGAGCGCTTCTACAACGGCGTCCGCAGGCACTCGACGCTGGGCTACCTCAGCCCCATCGAGTTCGAAAGGGAGGCTGGGTTAGCTTAACTGCGTGTCCACAGAACCGGCAGCAGGCCACCCTTCGAGATGAAGGCACAAGCTACCATTGCGCTGCTCCCGCCGAGTTCGCGGAGGCCGACCCGCACTTGGTGGCCGCAGCCGCCCATGCCGTCGAACGCCTGCCGATCCGCTCATATGTGGGAGCGTCTTGGACGACCGATGCGCCGTTTCGTGAAACCGAGGAGGCAGTCCAGAGTGCCCGTGATCAGGGCATTCTTGCCGTCGAGATGGAAGCAGCGGCGCTCTATGCGTTTGCGCGTGCTCGCGGTGCCTCGGTTCTTTGCCTAGCTCATGTGACGAACACGATGGGGCAGGTCGAAGGAGATTTTGAGAAAGGTGAGGCGGATGGCACTCACGATGCGCTCGAAGTGCTCGGCCAGATCGTCATCGCATTCCATGCGGCAGACGCGGTCTGAAGCACGCGCGTGATCGGACGGTGGCCGTAGCGGGTGCCTTCTGGAAACACTGCGCGTCACACACCGGGCGCTATCGCAGGTGACCGGCACGTTGCCTCGATGTGAGTTGTCCTATCCCCCCGGAGGGGATATGGGGACGCGATGCACCAGTCGCATCCAGACATCATTGCTCGCCTGAAGAGGGCCGAAGGGCATCTTCGTTCCGTTATCGCGATGATCGAGCAGGGTCGCCCTTGCCTCGATTTGGCGACGCAGCTTCACGCGGTCGAAGCGGCGATCACCAAAGCCAAGCGCGAACTCATTCACGACCACATCGAGCACTGCCTCGATGAGGAAGGGATGGAGCCCAAGGCCGCGCTCCGCGAGTTCAAGCAGATTTCCAAGTTTCTGTAACTGCCATGCCCGACATTGCTTCGCTCATCCAGCAGGGGTCGGCAAACCTCTGGCTGTTCATCCCGACCGCCATTCTGCTCGGTGCCCTACACGGACTTGAGCCGGGTCACTCCAAGACGATGATGGCCGCCTTCATCATCGCCGTGCGGGGCACCCTCGGGCAGGCCGTGCTCCTTGGACTTGCGGCGACAGTTTCACACACCGCCATCGTGTGGCTCATCGCGCTTGCCGGTCTGCGCTTCGGCTCGCAGTTCAATACCGAGGCGACTGAGCCCTATCTTCAACTCGTGTCGGCGGTGTTGATCATCGGCGTTGCTGCATGGATGGCGTGGCGGACGTGGCTGGAGCAGAACTACCGTCAGAGCCATCATCACGACCACGGCCCCAACCACCACCACGGTCACGCTCACGACCACCATCACGACGAACGCCGCGTGATCGACACGGGGCACGGGCGGCTCGCCCTAAGCGTGTTCGAGGACGGAGTGCCGCCACGCTGGTGGGTTGAGTTCCTCGATGGCGAGCCCTTTCAGGCAGACGAGGTGACGGTCACGACCATGCGGCCAGACGGCTCGGAGCAGCAGTTCGCGTTCCAGCAGCGGGACGGCTTCTTGGAGTCCGTCCACGAGATTCCCGAACCGCATGAGTTCGAGGTCGCCATCAGGCTCTCGCATGGCGGGCACGGTCACACGTTCCGCACGCGGTTCTCCGAGCACGCCCACGCCGAAGACGAGGGGCTCGATCTAGGGTTGGATGACAGCGCCGACGCGCACGAACGAGCGCACGCCGATGAGATCAAGCGGCGCTTCGCGAACCGGACGGTCACGACCGGCCAGATCGTGATGTTCGGACTGACAGGGGGGCTGATCCCTTGCCCCGCGTCGATCACCGTCTTGCTCCTGTGCCTGCAACTCAAGCAGTTCACGCTCGGAGCAACGCTGGTGCTGTGCTTCTCCATCGGGCTTGCGCTGACCATGGTGTCGGTCGGCGCGGCGGCGGCCATAAGTGTCAAGCACGTCTCTGCCCGGTGGAGCGGCTTCACCGAGATCACACGGCGAGCCCCTTACTTCTCAAGCGCGTTGATCGTGCTTGTGGGGCTCTACACAGGCTACTTGGGGTGGGTGGGTTTGGCGGCACATTCGCTTTGAGGTCCATCGTTTCGCCAAGAACGAGGAGCACTCGGTTCTCATGGCGTTCATTGGACGTGTCCTACGCATCCTGCTCCTCATCTTGGCCGTCGCGATGACGCCTGAGCGAGCAGGGCTTGTGGGGATGCAGACCGTTGAGGCATCGCATCACGCCGCCATGGCGGAACACCAGCACCATGACGGAATGACCGCCAAGCAAGAACGTCGTTCGGCGGCTGACATCGCATGCGCGAAATGGTGCGCCATCCAGTGCGGCACCATGAGCGATATGGCCTGCTGGCCATCAATAGTTTCCCCCGACAGCTACGATTTTGCTCCAGTCAGATTTGTTGACGAGCGTGAGATTGGGCTGAACCCTGATCCCGCCGTGCCTCCTCCTCGAACGCTGATCTGAGTCCGAATCCTCACCATCAATCCGCATCCGACCGGACGGACATTGAGCCGTGCGCGATGCCACTCGTGGAGATTTCGATGAAGAACGTGACCCTCTTGGCGGCCTTCGCCCTCATTGGCTTTGGAGCCATTGCTTATGCGCAGCAAAACATGATGCCCAAGGGGCAGGGACAGATGATGCAGCACGGGCAAGGCCACATGATGCAGGGCATGCAAGGAACGAAGGGCGGCATGGCGATGGGACCGCAAGGCGATACCGGCCCTTCTAGCCAAGCCTTCTATGGTGTGAACATGAAGATGCACAAGGACATGGAGATTACCTACACCGGCAATGCCGATGTGGACTTCGTGCGGGGCATGATCCCCCATCATCAAGGTGCCATCGACATGGCCAAGACGGAGATCGCCTTCGGGAAGGATGCCGACATCAAGAAGATGGCCGAGGACATCATCAAGGCGCAGGAAGCCGAAATCGCGCAGATGAAGGATTGGCTGTCCAAGCACGGCAACTAATCTGGCGTGGGGCGGCGGCAATGTCCGCCGCCCTTTCCAAGTCTCTTCGACCTCCGTAACCGGCGACTGGCGAACCGATCATTCACCCGTAATTGGTAAGGTCACCGATCGAAATGGCGAGAAGGGACCGATGATAAAGTCCATGTTGAGTGACCTTGGCCGTAGCCTCCTCCGCGATCTCGTCAGGCTCGTGCTCGCATTCGCCGTAGGGACTGCGGCGGCAGGGATCGCCTGCCTCTACTACGGGCTGCCGCTGGTCCTTTCACTTGGCGGGGGGATCGCAGTCCTCGGCTTCGCGCTTGCTCTTAGCGCGGGCGGCTTCTGAGGAGCGCGTGAGCGCAAGAGATTGAGCCCCTCACACTTTTCCCGGCATTACCCCTCCGTGGAGTTGACCCCGTTAGACCGGACACACGGCGGGTTATGACATGACCCAGATGTACTCCCAAGGGTGGCGATGTCCGAGCCGGGTATGCGGCTCTCCTCCGTTTCGCTGATCCAGATCAATGCGCCTGGCTGGCGCACAGGGGGCGACGTCCACAAAATATTGCGGGAGGGGGCAAGCATGGCAATTCTGGCCGCAGCATTTCTCGACGATGGGCGTGAGGATGCACGTATCTTTCGGAATAAACTTGGGAATTGCAGTTGTCGGATCGTGCGACAGTGCCGAGTACCCAGCAATAACTTGCTCGGATCAAAACATCCACAAGCTGTAAAAAAGTTCGCAGTTACTACTTAGAAATGACGAATTGGCTCTTTCATTGATGTTGTACCATGTAGCCGAGGTGTTTTGAGCTGATCAAACACATTATATAGTTCGTGCTGAGATGGATACTCTCGATTTTATCATTCCGCGGCGTGAGTATACGCTGAATATAATTTTCAATTGTGTTATTGAAGCTCGACTGGCTGGGATATCTATTTCTCACGGCGATCCATCGGACAGTAAGTGGGAAGTTTGCGTCACTCAGGCTTAGGTATCCGCGTCATGTCGGAAAAGCTCAGTTCCCGAACGGTTCGATCTTTTTGCGGTTGAGAGCATACGGATGGCTTCGCCTCCGGATCTGGCTGCCACTGCAATATCATCAAAGAGGTCCGCGATTTCACCGTAAATGGTGCCGTCCTTCTCGTCCCAGCCGATCTCTTCAAGATCGGTTAGCAACGCCATCAACCCGGCGATGCAATCGCGTTGGTCCCGAGCGGTCGTGAGTGCCCGGCGTGAGCGACGCCCACGCTCCATGAGGTCGAAGCGGGTCAACGCGTCGCGGACCCGCGCGCGGCACTCGCAATCGAGATCGATGTCCTGGATGACTGTCGAGATCCGGTCGATCAGCTTTGAGGAGGCGTATGCGTCGGTCATGCTTGCGTCTCTCCGTGAACGATGCGGGGCCGGGCATTCGATGCCCAGGTCAAGCAAGCCGCATAGCAGGCGATGCCGGTGACGACGATGGCGCCGCTAGCGAGCCGGAGATCCTGGAGTCCCGCAACGGAGCCGATCACCCGGGCCGCGACACCTGCCTGAAGAAGCACCAAGGGTGAATAGAGTGCACGCTCATGGCGGACGCGAACACGCAGGACAGCGGGAAGGATAATGGGAGCATGCCCGAATATCATCGAGAGCACGAAGCCGAGGGTTATGGCGTGAACCGCCGCGTCGAGGGAAAGCCCGAAGGCGAGGATGCAAGAGGCAAGGGCGAGCCATGCGTAGCCGGTCAGCATGCAAGCTGCATAGAACCGGACCGCGCCCTCACGACGGATGTTAAGGCAGGCGACATCGCCGCGCAGCGTCGCGGCGGTCAAAACTGCGAGGCCGACGGCGGCGAGTGTCTCACCGGCGCCTTGCCAGCCGCTCCAGCACGATCCGAGCGTCAGCGCCGTGCCGGCGACAAAGAGCCGATCGGAAGCTGCCGGCGCGAGGATCCGGCTCATCTCCAGACGTTCCGATAAAATCGTGAGCACCAGGAAGACGAGCCACCAGGGACCGGCGGCGACCACCCATCCCGTCGTCAGCCAAACGAAACACCCCGCCGTCCATGAGGCCGCGGCCGCCGCAGCTCCGAAAGAAGGCGCGCCCGGTTCCGCCTTCACCTGGATGAGGCAACCGACCGTGAACAAGAATGCTCCGGCCCCGTAGGTCAGCGCAGCCGCGGACTGCCAACCCGCAAGTGCCAGCACGGTGCCCACAGCGCCCAGGGCCGGTGTGAGCCAGAAGACGCCCTTTCGCCACGCGACGGCGCGCTCGATTCCAATAAGGGCTCCGAGGGCCCCGCAAACCATCAGCGGCGCATGCAGTTCGGCTAGGATGCGGCCTACCGGGATCGACCAACCGAGCCGCCACAAACCGGCCATCAAGCCTGCGGCCGCCGTTGCTCCAGCGACCGTAAGGGCAAGGATGCGGCCCGCCGGCAAAGTCATGGTCTTAGGCCGTCTTGCCTATCCGAATGCGCCATAGATCGGGTCCAGCTTCCTGGTACTCCCAGTCGAAGAGGTCGCCTCGGAGCGCTTCGAACTGGTAGTGCAGCGGACGTGGGTCGTGATCGTTGACGAGGATGAATCCCTCACCCGGCTGCAGCATGTCGAAGATCCCGAACAAGAGCGGATGGCGCATTTTCGGGATCACTTGGCGGACGTCGATCATGGTTTCGAGGACGTTGCAGGTGCACATATTTCGCACTCTCCTATGCTTCTAACTTGCTCTTGGCCGCCGCCGCCATCTCGGGGCGCCAGCGGGGCTCCCATACCAGCGTCGCGGCCGCGGGTTCAGTGCCGAAACGGTCGCGGATCGCGTCCTTGATCTGGTCGAGGATGAAGTCGCCCAGCGGGCAATTGCGGGTGGTTAGGGTCACCTCGACGTTTATGCCGGCTGACGTCCGCTCCGCCCGGTACACGAGTCCGAGCTCGACAATGCCGACACCAAGCTCAGGATCCTGAACGCCGGCGAGGGCCTGAAGGATCTTGGGATCGAGTACGGTCGCAATGTCGCTCATAAAGGCACTCTGCCCCCCACCGCCGCCCTTCTCTTTGTCAGACGACAAACACGGCTGACGTCAGGACGTCCCTTGCTGGTCTATTCGCAACAGCGCCGTTGGCATTCGGCGAGATCCCCAACGAGGGGGGGGCCGTCGTCCCCTAGGTTGCAAAGCCGTGCGGTGGCCAATCGGACCCTGTGCGCTCTTTGGCACCATCCGCGAGGCCACCGCCAAATCCTACTTGGGCTCGCAGGAGCGGCGACGATTCCAGATCCAGATAAGGTCAGGCATGCGCGCGTTCATAATCGAGACGGCATGCCTGGCTGGACGCCCACGGGCCCGGCGAATCTGAGCTAGCCCCGACGCATACCAGCGGCGGCGAGGCCGAAGTCTATGGCGCTCCGTTGCACAGGGTTTCCGTCTGCATCGAGGATGATGCGGGCGCGCCGCGTGCCGTGGAAGAACGAAAGGCGCATTCGTCCTGCGTCACTGCCTTCGCCCTTTTCAAGAACGCTGGTCAAGGTGCCCGCGCGGAGTGCCGCCTGCGCGGCATCGGGTGTGAGGCCGAGAAGGTGCGCGACCCATTCGAGCGGGATCTCCACCTTGGGGTGCAGAGGGCCGATACTTGCGTCAGTCATGGCCTCTCGCGCTCCCGTCGCTGGCCGCAGGTGAAATAGCGCGGCATCTAGTTCGAGCTTTTGCCGGCTGGCGAGGCGTGGCGCCGCACGGACGGCGAGCATCTTTAGGCGGCCCACACGGCAACGAACACGCCCGCTGCGGCGCCGCCGTCCGCAAGAACGACCCACTTCTCACGTGGATCGAAGAAGTGCGGCAATTGTGCCAGCTTTTCGACGCAGCTGCTCGCGCCCTACTCAAAAATCTCCAGGCTTTCTCTCGTCAAACTCGCCTACGGGCTGCGGCTTGTTATTGCTGATGCAGAACCTGCCACGTTGTCTGCTTCTCCTTCGTGATGACCAGCAGCATTTCTTAGTGCTGAAAGGAAACCGCCCACTTCGACCTGATGTTCATGGCAAGCCTCCCTGACGGTATGGAAGCTCCCGATCGGACAACCGATGCATCCGAAACGATAGTTTAGAAAGACCCGGATTGTCTCCGGCCACAGCCTCATGACATCGTCCACGAGCAGGTCTTCTGTGATGCTGGGCATCGAACCCTCCATCATCAAATGGAAATTAGAGCTCACTACTGACGGGTTTTCCTTGCGCTGGAACAAGGATCTTTGCGATTTCGAGCACCGATCCGCTAGCTATCCGCGCGGTGGATAATGAGCGCCCGATGGCAATCGACGACCTGGCCTTGCGCTAGACCATCTTGCGGCATCAGCTGATCCAAGTGGCGCAGAGTCTCGTCCATTCCGGGTTCGTCACGGGCCTGGCGGCCCGCAGGGGCAGCCTGAAGATCGCAACATGTGGAGCCGCAGCGATCCTGCGCCAAATGATAGATAACACATAGATCATTAAATTACTCATTATGTAAGAATAGTTTTACTCGATTGCCAATCAATAAATCTCCAAAATTGCTATATAACATACTATAGATCATTTTGATCAAAGGTCACACTCGGCCGCGCAAACTTTGTCAATCGCGGAAGATCGAGACGGATTACCCTCCCGTCGCTCAAAACCCCATGATCGCGCAGCGCAACGAATGTTCGCGAAAGGTGCTCTGCAGTCACTCCTAGTCTGCTTGCTAGAACGCCCCTGCTTACAGGCATTTCGAATTCCGCTGATCCTTCTGCTTGCGCTTCGGTGAGCAACCAATTGGCGAGCCGCTCTGCGGCTGATCGCGTTCGTTGGTTCTTTAGTTCCTTCATGACGTCGCGGTAGCGAGCCGCTAGTTCAGAACCTAGGGCCTGACAGAAGGTCGGGTCCTGAGTCATTGCAGCGCGAACGTCGGCTGCCGGAACGAACAAGATACGTGATGGCGCAATGGTGCGTGCGGAGGTCAGCTGCACTTGGTCCAGCCATACTGCTGCTACGATGAAGGCCGTGGGGGGCCTCACGAATGCAAGCGTCGTCAAAGCGCCTGCCTTCTCCGTGAACGTCTCCACGAGCCCATTGAGCAGAACGTAAAGGAATTCTGGCTTTTCACCTTCTCGAAGGAATGTGGATGAACTCGGCAGGTCAACGATCCTCGCCCGTATCGTGACTGAATCGAACGTTCCGTCCGGCACGCCCCGAAAGAGTGGAAAGCCTCGAATGAGGTGTTGGTCGCTGCCGCGCATGCGATCCTCCGTTCTGCTTTTGCTCTTATGTATTGATGTAGATCATAAAAAAACGCCATCAGCTTTGATCCCGCTCAAAGACCACCCCCGCATGGCTGACAAACATTGGCCAGCCTGAGAGGAGCCGAGATATGCAGCGGGATGCAGCGTCGGGTCGTGCGCTTTGGACATCGACCATTGCCTTCACGGTCTGCTTCGCGGTCTGGACGATTTTCTCGATCATCGGGATCCAGATCAAAAAGCAACTGGGCCTGACCGAAACCCAGTTTGGCCTGCTGGTGGGCACACCGATCCTCACGGGATCGCTGATACGCATTCTGTTGGGCGTTTGGACCGACCAGTATGGCGGCCGGCGGATTTATACCTTGGTGATGGTCGCCGGAGCTGTAGCGACGTTCCTGCTGTCCTGGGCCCAGACATATCCACAGATGTTGCTCGCGGCCCTTGGGGTGGGCATCGCCGGAGGATCTTTCGCAGTCGGTGTGGCTTATGTCTCCAAGTGGTACCCGCCCGCAAAACAAGGCACCGCGCTGGGCATCTTTGGGGCCGGCAACGTCGGTGCCGCTGTCACCAAATTCTGCGCTCCATTTGTACTTGTCGCCTATGGCTGGCAGACGGTCGCCCAAGTGTGGGCGGCGGGACTGTTGCTGATGGCCGCCATCTTCTGGCTGATGACATCCGAAGACCCTGTCACATTGGAACGGCGTGCCAAGGGTGTACAGCCTGAAAGCATGTGGAAGCAGTTCGCTCCATTGATGAATGTACAAGTTTGGCGATTTTCACTCTATTACTTCTTTGTGTTCGGCGCGTTCGTTGCCCTGTCCCTCTGGCTTCCCCAGTACCTCATCAATGTGTACGGCTTCGACATCAAGTCGGCCGGAATGCTGGCAGCCTTCTTTTCGGTTCCGGCGAGCCTACTTCGTGCCTACGGCGGACATTTGTCTGATCGGTATGGCGCCAGGCGGGTAATGTACTGGACTTTCCTCGTCTCGGTCGCCTGTACGTTCGTCCTGTCCTATCCCCCGACCGAATACATCGTGCAGGGCGTCAACGGCCCCATCAGGTTCCACCTGGAGACCGGACCCGGCCTCTTCATTGCCCTTGTCTTCGTCCTCGGCTTCTTCATGGCTCTTGGCAAGGCAGCCGTGTTCAAGCACATCCCGGTTTACTATCCCGGCCATGTGGGCGCCGTTGGCGGCCTTGTGGGGATGATCGGTGGTCTCGGTGGATTCATCCTCCCCATCGTCTTCGGCGTGCTGAATGACCTGACGGGACTATGGACGAGCTGCTTCATGCTGCTCTTCCTCATAGTCTCGGTCTCACTGCTGTGGATGCACTTCGCCATCCGTCAGATGGAGAAGGAGGCCGGCGGCCGCGCGCTCGACACGCTTCCCCAGCTTCCCGAGATGGAAGAACTCCATGGGCCCGAGCACGCCGGCGCCCTGGCTGGCGGCGCGGTGCTCGTCGACTGGAGGCCGGAGGAAAAGTCTTTCTGGGAAACTCAAGGCCGGGCGATCGCACGACGCAATTTGTGGATCTCGATCCCCGCCCTGCTCCTCTCCTTCGCAATCTGGCAGGTTTGGTCGGTCGTCGTCGCAAAGCTACCGCTTGTGGGCTTCAAATTCACGACGGATCAGCTTTTCTGGCTCGCCGCACTTCCCGGTATCTCGGGGGCGACGCTGCGGATCTTCTACTCTTTCATGGTCCCGATCTTCGGGGGACGGTTGTGGACGACGCTGGCCACGTGGTCGCTGATGATCCCCGCGGTCGGCATCGGGTATGCCGTCCAAAACCCTGATACGCCCTACATCGTCCTGCTTCTCCTCGCCCTACTCTGCGGCTTCGGCGGCGGCAACTTCGCGTCCTCGATGTCCAACATCTCGTTCTTCTTCCCGAAGGCCGAGAAGGGCAACGCGCTCGCTTTGAACGCAGGGCTCGGCAATCTCGGCGTGAGTGTCGTCCAGTTCCTGGTTCCGATCGTTATCACCGCCGGCGTGTTTGGCTGGCTCGGTGGCGATCCTGCCGCCGTAAAGGAGGGAGCGAAGGAGTACCACCTCTGGCTGCAGAACGCAGGCTTCATCTGGGTGCCCTTCATCGCAGCCTCCGCCTTCGCCGCCTGGTTCGGCATGAACGATATCGCATCCGCGAAGGCGTCGTTTGCCGAGCAGTCGGTCATCTTCCAGCGCAAGCACAACTGGATCATGTGCTGGCTCTACACCGGGACGTTCGGCTCCTTCATCGGCTATTCCGCCGGCTTCCCACTCCTGACGAAGATCCTCTTCCCGGAGGTCAATGCGCTGCAGTTAGCCTTCATCGGGCCACTGGTTGGCGCGCTTTCACGCTCCTTGACGGGGTGGGTCGCGGATCGGTGGGGCGGCGGCAGGGTCACCTTCTGGGTGTTCTTGCTGATGATGGCTGGTGTTCTCGGCGTCCTCTACTTCGTCGGCATCAAGGACCAGCCCCTCGCGTTCTATGGCTTCTTCGGCATGTTCCTGGTGCTGTTCTTCGCCACCGGCGTGGGCAATGCCTCCACTTTCCAGATGATACCGGCGATCATGCGCAAGGAGATGGAGCGACTGATGCCGGGTGCCGATGCGGCGACGCGCCTCCGGCAGGCCGAGAAGGAATCCGCTGCGATTACTGGTTTCACGTCGGCGATCGCCGCCTACGGCGCGTTCTTCATCCCGAAGTCCTACGGCACGTCGCTCGCCATGACGGGCGGGGTCGAGACGGCCCTTTACGGCTTCCTCGCCTTCTACGTGACCTGCCTCGTGATTACCTGGGCCGTCTACACCCGCAAGGGCGGCCTTCTCCATGACATCGAGCGCCGCGGCGGCCCGACCGGTCCCAACCGCGCCGCGCCGCAGCCCGCCGTATAGGGAGCCCTCCATGAGCCACTTTCTCGACCGGCTGACCTTCTTCTCGCGTGCGCAGGAGGAGTTCGCCGAAGGTCACGGCATCGTCACGACAGAGAGCCGCGACTGGGAGGACGGTTACCGCAAGCGCTGGCAGCACGATAAGATCGCGCGCTCGACACATGGCGTGAACTGCACCGGCTCCTGCTCGTGGAAGGTCTACGTCAAGGGCGGAATCGTCACCTGGGAAACCCAGCAGACGGACTATCCGCGCACCCGGCCCGACTTGCCGAACCACGAGCCCCGCGGCTGCGCCCGAGGCGCCAGTTATTCCTGGTATCTCTACTCGGGAAACAGGGTGAAATACCCGCTCGTGCGCTCGCGGCTGCTGAAGCTGTGGCGCGAGGCACGCAAGACGCTGCCGCCAGTGGCTGCCTGGGCATCGATCGTCGGAGACCCAGAGAAGCGGGCCTCCTACGTCACGAAGCGCGGCCAGGGCGGCTTCGTTCGTGGCGCTTGGGACGAGGTCTTCGAACTCGTCGCCGCCGCAAATGCCTATACGGCCAAGACCTATGGACCCGATCGAATCTTCGGCTTCTCGCCGATCCCGGCCATGTCGATGGTCAGCTACGCTGCAGGCTCGCGCTACCTCTCCCTGTTGGGTGGGGTCTGCATGTCGTTTTACGACTGGTACTGCGATCTGCCGCCCGCGTCGCCGATGACGTGGGGCGAGCAAACGGACGTACCGGAAAGCGCGGACTGGTACAATTCCGGCTTTCTTATCCTGTGGGGATCCAACGTCCCGCAGACGCGCACGCCCGACGCGCATTTCTACACCGAGGTCCGCTACAAGGGCGCCAAGAGCGTCGTGATCTGCCCGGACTACTCGGAAGCCTCCAAGTTCGCGGACATGTGGATTTCCGTGAAGCAGGGGACTGACGCCGCGGTGGCGATGGCCATGGGTCACGTCATTCTCAAGGAGTGCTACGTCGATCGGCAGGTGCCCTACTTCGTCGACTACGCGCGGCGCTATACCGACATGCCCATGCTCGTGCGGCTTGCCGAGCAAGACGGGCGCCTCGTTCCCGAGCGTTTCCTGCGGGCGTCCGATTTCGACGGCAAGCTCGAACAGGCGAACAACCCCGACTGGAAGTCCGTGGCCTACGACGACGCCTCTGGGTCCCTTGTGGTGCCCAACGGCTCGGTGGGATTTCGCTGGGGCGAACAGGGCAAGTGGAACCTCGAGGAGAGGGCCTCCGGCTCAGACACGAAGCTGAGACTCAGTCTCGCCGAGCACAGCGACGGTATGGCAGCGGTCGCGTTTCCCTATTTTGGGAACCGCGAGCACGATCACTTCAAGGGCACGGATCATCCGGACGTTCTGGTCCGCAACGTGCCAGTGAAGACCCTGAAACTCGCCGACGGCGAAACCAGGGTGGCAACGGTCTACGACCTCTTCCTCGCCAATTACGGCGTCGACCGCGGCTTTGGCGGCGGTGATGTCGCAAAGAGCTACGCGGAAAACGTGCCTTACACACCAGCTTGGTGCGAGCGGATTTCCGGCGTACCGCGGGCGCAGGTCGAGACGGTTGCGCGCGAATTCGCGCGCAACGCCGAGAAGACCAACGGTCGTTCAATGATCATCGTCGGGGCGGCGATGAATCATTGGTTCCATATGGACATGAACTACCGCGGCATCATCAACATGCTGGTGATGTGCGGCTGCATCGGCCAGTCCGGCGGCGGCTGGTCGCACTATGTGGGCCAGGAAAAACTGCGCCCCCAATCAGGATGGTTGCCTCTCGCTTTCGGCCTCGACTGGGGCCGCCCGCCGCGCCAGCAGAACTCCACGTCGGCGTTCTACGCCCACACAGACCAGTGGCGCTACGAGACGCTGGACGTGAAGGAGATCCTCTCGCCCACCGCTCCCTCCGGGCCGTGGGACGGCGCGCTGATCGACTACAACGTCCGCGCCGAGCGGATGGGCTGGTTGCCCTCTGCACCGCAGCTGAAGCAGAACCCGCTCACCATCGCGGCCAAAGCCGCAGCCGCGGGGATGGAGCCGAAGGACTATGTCGCCAAGGCGGTGAAGTCCGGCGAACTCCAAATGTCCTGCGAGGATCCGGACGCACCCGAGAACTGGCCGCGCAATCTCTTCGTGTGGCGCTCCAACTTGCTTGGCTCATCGGGCAAGGGGCACGAATATTTCCTCAAGCACCTGCTCGGCACGCAGAACGGCGTGCTCGGAAAGGACCTCGGGGAGGCGGGCACGCGGAAGCCGCAGGACGTCGCCTGGCATGAAGAGGCACCGGAAGGAAAACTTGACCTGCTCGTAACGCTGGACTTCCGGATGTCGACGACTTGCGTCTACTCGGACGTCGTCCTGCCTACCGCCACCTGGTACGAGAAGAACGACCTCAACACCTCGGACATGCACCCCTTCATCCACCCGCTCTCCGCAGCAGTGGATCCCGTTTGGGAGGCCCGTTCCGACTGGGAGATCTACAAGGGACTGGCCAAGGCTTTTTCGGCCATTGCGCCAGAAGTCCTGGGGGTCGAGACAGACGTCGTGCTGACCCCCATTCTGCACGACACGCCCGCCGAGATCGCCCAGGCACTCGACGTGAAGGACTGGAGGCGCGGCGAATGCGACCCGGTGCCCGGGCGGACCATGCCGAGTATCACGGTGGTCGAGCGCGACTACCCCAACCTCTACAAGCGCTTCACCTCGCTCGGGCCGCTGATGGAGAAGGTCGGCAATGGCGGCAAGGGCATGTCGTGGAACACCCAGCACGAAGTGGACGCGCTGCGCGACCTCAACGGCGTCGTGACCGAGGAGGGCCCGACCAAGGGCCTCGCCCGCATTGACTCCGACATCGATGCCTGTGAGGTCATCCTTTCGCTCGCGCCTGAGACAAACGGCGAAGTCGCCGTGAAGGCTTGGGAGTCGCTCGGCAAGTTCACCGGCCGGGACCACACGCACCTCGCAGTGCACAAGGAAGACGAGAAGATCCGCTACCGGGACGTCGTCGCCCAGCCACGCAAGATCATCTCGTCGCCCATCTGGTCGGGGCTGGAATCCGAGAAGGTCTGCTACAACGCCGGCTACACGAACGTCCACGAGTTGATCCCGTGGCGCACGCTGACCGGCCGCCAGCAGCTCTACCAGGACCACCTTTGGATGCGAGCGTTCGGCGAGGGCTTCTGCGTCTACCGGCCGCCCATCGATACCCGCGCGGTGAAGCCGGTAATCGACAGCAAGCCCAATGGAGAAAAGCAGATCGTCCTCAACTTTATCACGCCGCACCAGAAGTGGGGCATCCACTCCACTTATACGGACAATTTGCTGATGCTGACGCTCTCACGCGGCGGGCCGATCGTCTGGATGAGCGAGGTCGACGCCCGGAAGGCCGGCATCGTCGATAACGACTGGATCGAGGCCTACAACGTGAACGGCGCCCTCGTGGCCCGTGCCGTCGTCTCGCAGCGCGTCAAGGAAGGCATGTGCATGATGTATCATGCACAGGAGAAGATCGTGAATGTTCCGGGCTCGCAGATTACCGGCAAGCGGGGCGGCATCCACAACTCGGTCACCCGTGCGGTCCTTAAGCCGACACACATGATCGGGGGCTACGCGCAACAGTCCTATGGCTTCAATTACTATGGAACTGTCGGCTCAAACCGCGACGAATTCGTGATTATCCGCAAGTTGTCGAACGTCGACTGGCTCGACCGGCCGCTCTCCGACACGTCCCCCGCCCCGAACTCCACTCCCCGCCAGGAGGCAGCAGAATGAAGATCCGCGCCCAGATCGCCATGGTGCTGAACCTCGACAAGTGCATCGGGTGTCACACCTGCAGCGTCACCTGCAAGAATGTATGGACCAGCCGGGAAGGCATGGAATACGCGTGGTTCAACAACGTGGAGACGAAACCCGGCGTCGGCTATCCCAAGGAATGGGAAAACCAGAAGCGCTGGAAGGGCGGCTGGGTTCGCAACAAGGATGGGTCGATCCAGCCGCGCATCGGTGGCAAGTGGCGGGTGCTCTCGAAGATCTTCGCAAATCCTGACCTTCCGGAGATCGACGACTACTACGAGCCCTTCACCTTCGACTACGAACACCTCCAGAAAGCTCCGGAGATGGAGACCTTTCCGACTGCCCGGCCGCGCTCACTTGTCTCAGGCGAGCGCATGGAGAAGATCGAGTGGGGACCGAACTGGGAAGAAATTCTTGGCGGAGAATTCGCCAAGCGGTCCAAGGACGCGAACTTCGAAGGCGTCCAGAAGGAGATCTACGGCCAGTTCGAAAACACGTTCATGAT
The DNA here is from genome assembly GCA_046349155.1 of Alsobacter sp. Lineage (GTDB taxonomy): Bacteria > Pseudomonadota > Alphaproteobacteria > Rhizobiales > Beijerinckiaceae > Alsobacter. The sequence continues at coordinate 1,477,041 of JAXMCW010000001.1, forward strand.
GTACCTGCCCAGGCTTTGCGAGCATTGCCTCAACCCGGCCTGCGTCGCGTCCTGCCCGTCGGGCGCCATCTACAAGCGTGAGGAGGACGGCATCGTCCTGATCGATCAGGATAAGTGCCGGGGATGGCGGATGTGCGTCTCTGGCTGCCCCTACAAGAAGATCTACTACAACTGGTCGTCCGGAAAGTCGGAGAAGTGCATCTTCTGCTATCCTCGTATCGAGGCGGGGCAGCCGACCGTGTGTTCGGAAACCTGTGTCGGGCGAATTCGCTATCTCGGAGTGGTGCTCTACGACGCCGACCGGATCGAGTCTGCTGCCTCTACACCAGACGAGAAGCGGCTCTATCAGGCGCAGCTGGACGTGTTCCTCGATCCGAACGATCCAGTCGTCCTGCGCAAGGCGCACGAGCAGGGCATTCCTCATGCTTGGCTCGAGGCAGCCCGCAAATCACCCGTCTGGAAGATGGCGATGGAATGGGGCGTGGCTTTCCCGCTCCATCCTGAATACCGCACCCTCCCGATGGTCTGGTACGTGCCGCCACTCTCGCCGATCCAGTCGGCCGCGGAGGCCGGCTCCATCGGCATGGATGGCGAGATGCCCGACGTGCGCTCGCTGCGCATACCCCTGCGCTACCTCGCCAACATGCTCACGGCCGGCGACGAGGAGCCCGTCGCCAAGGCGTTGGAGCGCATGTTGGCCATGCGCGCCTACATGCGGGCCAAGACCGTTGATGGCGTGATCGACGAGCCTGTCGCACGGAAAGTCGGCCTCACCACCGCGCAGATCGAGGAGATGTACCACGTCATGGCCATCGCCAATTACGAGGATCGCTTCGTTATTCCGACCGCGCACCGGGAGCTCGGCGCGGACGCCTACGATCTGCGGGGTTCGTGCGGCTTCTCGTTCGGGAATGGATGCTCCGACGGCGAGACGCCGACGAACCTTTTCGGCATGCCGCGCAAGGGCAAGACCCCGATGGAGGTCGCGTGATGTCGTCGATGACTTTCCGCGCATTGTCGGCGCTGCTCGTTTATCCCTCGGTCGACCTAATCGCCGCGATCCCGGAGCTCCGCGCGGCTCTCGACGCCGACGGGCTGGTGCCTGCGGCCGAGCGCGTTGGTCTGGGGCCGCTGCTCGATGAGATTGAGGTCGGCGACATCTACGACCTTCAGGAGGCTTACGGGCTCCTGTTCGACCGCAGCCGCGCGCTGTCGCTGCACCTCTTCGAGCATATCCACGGGGAGAGCCGCGACCGTGGCCAGGCCATGGTCGATCTGCTCTCCATGTACCAGAAGGCGGGGCTCTCGCCTCATGCGGGCGAACTGCCTGACTTCCTGCCACTCTTTCTGGAGTTCCTGTCGACGCAGCCGTTGGACGCGGCTCGTTCGCATCTCGCACAGACAGCGCACATCCTCGAGGCTATCGGCGAGCGGCTGCGGAAGCGTCGTTCCTCCTACGCCGCTATCTTCGACGCCCTCTGCGCCTTGGCGCAAGCCGAGCCGGACAGGGCGGACGTCGACGCGCTCATGCAGGGACCTGACCCCGACCCCATGGACCTCGTGGCCCTGGATGCCGCCTGGGAGGAGGAGGAGGTCCGCTTCGGCCCCGGCGCACAATCTGCCACCGGGTCCTGCTCCGGCGACGGACTGATCGCGCGCATGCGCCACGCCCGCCGCGCCGTCCAGAACGAGACCGCCGCCACCCGTGGAGGCCAGTGATGCAGACCCTCAATTCCATCCTGTTCGGCTGGTACCCCTATCTCTGCCTGACCGTATTCCTCCTCGGCAGCCTGCTCCGCTACGAGCGCGAGCAGTACACATGGCGGTCGGGCTCGAGCCAGCTGCTGCGCCGCAAGCAGCTGATGTGGGGCTCGAACCTCTTTCACGTCGGCATCCTGATCATCTTTGCCGGCCATTTCGTGGGCCTGCTGACGCCGATCCAAGTCTTCGACGCGTTCGGCATCTCGCACGGCTTCAAGCAGGGCATGGCCATCGTCATCGGCGGCCTCGCCGGAATCATGTGCCTCGTGGGCATCACGCTGCTGGCCCACCGCCGGCTCTACGACCCGCGCATCCGGGCGACGTCGTCCTTCTCGGATACGGCGATCCTGCTGATGCTCTATGCACAGCTCGTGCTCGGGCTGCTCACCATCTTCGTCTCCCTCGGCCATCTCGACGGGCACGAGATGACGAAGTTCATGAGCTGGGCGCAGGGCATCCTGACGCTTCAGCCCGGCGCATCGAACTACGTGGCGGACGTCAACCCGCTCTTCAAGCTGCACCTGCTCCTGGGCATGACCATTTTCCTCGTGTTCCCCTTCACGCGTCTGGTTCACGTGTGGAGCGCACCGGTCTGGTATCTCGGGCGCAAGGGCTATCAGGTCGTCCGCACCAGCCGGTCCCTTCCCCCGACTGGCTCTCGTCCCGTCCAACCTGCGGAGTGATCGTCATGAGCTGCGGCGTTCAGTCGGTTGCCCCGTCGCGCAAGATCGTCAGCGTCAATGGCAAGGTCATCCCGCGCGATGCGATTGCGCGGGAGACGCAGCACCATCCATCCCCGCGACCGGCCGAGGCTTGGCAGCACGCGGCCAGGGCCCTCGTCATTCGCGAGTTGCTCCTCCAGGAAGCGGAGCGGCTGCAAGTCGACGGGGAGCCGATCACGGACGACGCTGGTCGCAGGGAGACGTCGGAGGAAGCCCGTGTGCGGCTGCTCCTCGAGAAGGAGGTGCACACGCCTCTTCCCGACGACGAGACCTGCCGCCGATACTACGACCGCAACAGGCAGCGGTTCCGGACATCAGACCTGTACGAGGCGGCCCACATCCTGCTGCCTGCAGCGCCGGGCGACCCCACATCGCTTGCCAAGGCCAGGCTCGCGGCAGAGGGCATCATTGCTGCCCTGCTCGAAGACCCTGATCGCTTCGAGGATCTCGCGCGCTCAACGTCGGCCTGCCCAAGCGCTGCCCAAGGCGGAAACCTCGGACAGCTAGGCCGCGGTCAGACCACGCCGGAGTTCGACCAGGCACTGGCGAGCATGCAGGAGGGCGAAATTACCGCGGCGCCCGTGCAGTCCCGGTACGGCCTGCACGTCATTCGCCTCGAGAGGAAGATCGCAGGGCGCGAGTTGCCCTTCGAAGCCGTTCGCGAGCGAATCGCGCGCTATCTCTCCGAGGCCGTCACGAGGCGCGCCCTCGCGCAATATGTCGCTATCCTCGCCGGCCGCGCCGACGTCGTCGGGATCGAATTCCAAGCGCCAACTGGCAACCTCGTGCAGTAGGAGAGCCGCGATGAACCTCGGCGACATCATTCGGCTCCTGGACGATGAAGTGGCGGCGCCAGATGCCCTCGCCAGGTCCGCCGACCTCGGGCTCGTGGCGGCTGTGACCGACATGGCCCATCGTTATGACGAATCCCTTGGCGAATACGTCGCAGGTGCCGTGCGACGCTTCGCCAATGGAGCGTCAGACGAGGACTGGCTCGCAGTCATGAACGCCCTGGAGCGGACGGGAGAACCGGCGCAGACCTGTCTCACCGCGATGGTCAATTGGTCCCTGTCGAAGGACGGCCAGCAGGCGGCTCAGACCCAGGCCTGCGGATGTGGCGGAGGTCACTGCGGATGACGAACGTTCAGTACGCGAGTTCAGGCACGGTCGTCGACACGGCTGCCGTTCTCGCTCTCGTCTACGACCACGGTCCCACGTTCGATCTCGCGATAGCCGATATCGTCCGCGAGTTGAAGCAGCGTGGGTTGAGGCTTGCAGGGATCTCTCAGACCAATTTGCCGCGCGAGGGGCGTGTCCGGTGCGACATGATGGTGGAAGAGCTTTCGTCGGGCCACAGGCTCAAGATCTCGGAAGACAGGGGCAGCGGGGCCCATGGTTGTCGGCTCGATCTTTCTGCGATGGCTGAAGCCGTGGCTCTGGTCGAACAGGCGCTCGAAACTTCTGTTGACCTCTTGGTGCTCAACAAGTTCGGCAAGGAAGAGGCGGAAGGACGCGGGTTCCGGAATTCGATGGCAACGTCCATCGAGCGAGGAATACCTGTTCTTGTCGGAGTTCCTCAGCGCAATCTTGCAGCATTCCGCGCATTCTGTGGTGGAATTGCGGTCGAACGTGAAGCCGCTTCATCTACTGTTTCGGACTGGGTCGACAGTAATTCACTCTGAAATCGAAGCGGTATAAAATTCATCAGACGCAATATATTGTTAAAAATGATATCAGAAAGCGCCATATTTTATCAGATTGACCGCCCGAATCCAAAAAGCGAGCTTCACGATGAGCATGCGCATCCTTCTAGGGCGGTCTACAGAAGAGCGAATATTTCTGGAATTTGTATATGCAACTGGCGTGGCTCGCTTGAACCTTCCTCGTATGCTGTTCGTCCCACCCAGTCTTTCTGACGAAAAGGTGGCAAGTCTCGAACTTGAATTATTTCTTGACTCAATTGCCGAGTTTCTAGCCAAGCATGGAAAAATTCAAAAGAAGTCCAATGGAACTACATCATAGAGTACCATAAAATTCAATGGTTGATGCATGCATCAAAATACTCAAACGAATAATAATATCGAATTTATGATTTCAGCATTGTAAGTTAGCTCGGAGGAAGAGGCCTTGGATACACCAATTCCATCGAACGAGCGGCGTCGGCTGGAGCAGCTGACCGCATTGGATATTCTCGATACCGAGCCGAGCCCAGGGTTCGACCGTGTCTGCACGCTCGCTCAGGAATTTTTCAAGGTCAGCGCAGCGATGGTTTCATTTGTCGACACCGATCGCCAATGGTTCAAAGCAAAAATCGGCACCGAACTTACCGGGAGTACACGGTCCGCAGCGTTCTGTGCGCATACAATTATGGCCGATGAAATTTTGGTTGTAAGAGATGCGCTGGCTGATCCTCGTTTCGCATCGAGTCCAATTGTGACAGGAGAGCCATGGATTCGGTTTTACGCCGGTGCTCCTATTATGCTCTCTCCCGGCATACGGCTCGGAGCTGTGTGCATTGTAGATCGAAGGCCGCGTACACTCGATACCTCGGGCAGGGCTGTTCTGAAGCAACTCGCCGAAGTTGCGATTTCTGAACTTAGGCTAATCCTAGCCGCACGTGCTTATTTTAGAAGAGGCTTTGCAAATGGTGGGCGCAGCTGAATAAAAATTATAAAGTTATTGGATTTAACGATTAAAAATCGTATTATTAAAACTTAATTTTTACAAATTTTAATGTAATAATGTATCGTTTAATCTGCATTGAATACTAGTACGCGGCTATGATCCAACTCGGACCTGGAAATTGGATGGCGCGCCCGGCTAGACCTGCCTCTGGCTGTGTGAAAACTAACTGGTAAGGTAGGGTTCTCAGGCCGATGTGCGGGAGGATCCAATGGGTCGTTTCGCCGAAGAGGCTGGTCAGTCTGCCTCACACCGCGTTCCACCACGCAGCTACTACCCCGGTACGCTCCCTGCATGGCAATCTCTGTCAAGTGGTCCTGGCTCTGTGCCTGCCGTCGAACACCGCGCGATTTTGACACGACCAAGACCCAAGGCGAACGTCCTAGAGGTCCGCTTGTGAGAACGTTGGCTGCGGAGAATTCCGGTCGCGTGCGCCGGTTGTCCCCTTGGTTCTGAGCAGTTGCTTGAGTTCGGGTATGCAGGACCCGCAATTGCTTCCAGCTTTCGAAGCCGCCGTGAGCGCGTCCAGGGAGTGAGCCCCCGCCGCAATGGATGTCTCGATTGTCGCCTGCGACACGCCAAAGCACGCGCAGACCTGCCGGTCCGGGGTCGATGCCGATCCGGCGTCGCGTCCAGCAAGCAGGATCAGGCGGTCAAAGGCCGTGAGGGAGGGGGCCGTCCAGAAGCGCCGCAGCGTCGGCCAGCTAGGCAACTCATCTGCCTCCCCGGGGTAGACAAAGGCGACGGTCGCGAGACGGTCGCCCGCGAAGGCCGCCATGCGGCGCTGGCCGCGCGCGGCGTCTGCATAGTCGATCCGCTCTCCACTGGGCAGAAGCGCCGCCAGCGCGTCCGCGACCTCGGGGGCGGGCCGGTCCGACGCGAAGGTCGCGAGGAAGCCAGCCTCGACCGCCTTCCACGCCCAGGCGAGGCAGGCCGGCAGGGGGAAGCGCTGCGCGGCGAGCACGACGCCGCTGGCGCGCACCTCGGCGGGAGCGACGGTCACGGCAGTCGCCTTGAGGTCCGGCTGGCCGGAGATGGGGTCCACGCGGTCGTTCACCAGCGCCCCGATGCGCGCGCCGCCGGCCGTCTCGTCGCTCCAATGGATGGGGGCGAAGACCTCGCCCTGACGTTGGCTGGCGGTCACGTGGACGCGCAGGACGGCGCTTCCGTGGAGGGACGACACGAGCGCAAGTCCGCCCTCCGTGAGACCGGCTGCTGCGGCGTCGGAGGGATGCATGTCGAGCCTGGGGGCCGGGCTGTGGCCGGCGAGCCGCGGCGACAAGCCCGTCCGGGTCATCGTATGCCACTGGTCGCGTACCCGGCCCGTGCTGAGCAGCAGCGGGAATGCAGTCGGCCGCGCCGGCGAGGCAGGGTCGGCGACTGCGACGAAGCAGGCGCGGCGATCGGGCGTGAAGAAGCCGCCCTCTCCGAACATGCGGGTGGCGCCTGACCCGGCTGCCCGCAGGGGCCATTGCGCCGGCTCCAGCCGGTCGTAGTCCGCTTCGGCGAGGTCCGCCAATCCCCCGATGTCGAAGTTGCGGCGGCCATCATTCTCGAAGGCGGACAGAGCCGCGTGCTCGGCAAAGATGGAGGCGGGTCCATCGAACGAGAACGCTGCGCCGTGGCCGAGCCTGCGCGCGACCTGCTGGACGATCCACCAGTCCGGCCGCGCCTCGCCCGGCAGCGGCAAGAAGGCGCGCTGCCGGCTGATGCGCCGCTCGGAGTTGGTGACGGTGCCATCCTTCTCGCCCCAGGCGGCCGCGGTCAGCAGCACGTGGGGCTTGCAGCCCAGCGTGTCGTTTCCCGCCACGTTCTCGGAAACGACGAGCAGATCCAGTCCGGCGAGCGCTTCGCAGACGCCGTCGGCGCGCGGCAGGCTCACGGCCGGGTTGGTCCCCATCACCCAGAGCGCCTTGATCTCCCCGCGTGCGATCGCGTCGAACAGCGCGACGGCCTTGAGGCCCTCGCGCTCGGGAACCCGCTGCGCGCCCCAGAAGCGGCCGACCCGGTCGCGCGCCTCGGGCGAGAAGTCCATATGGGCGGCAAGTTGGTTGGCGAGTCCGCCCACCTCGCGCCCGCCCATGGCGTTAGGCTGGCCGGTCAGCGAGAAGGGCCCCATGCCGGGACGCCCGATGCGGCCCGTGGCGAGGTGAACGTTGAGGATGGCGTTGACCTTGTCGGTGCCCCCCGCCGACTGGTTCACACCCTGCGAGAAGAGCGTGACCGCTCGCGGCGTGTCCGCGAAGAGGGCGTAGAAGGCGGCGACCTTCCCAGCGGGGAGACCCGTTCGCTCCGCGACCCTGTTCGGGGTCGGCGCGAGGACGCGAGCCTGTGCGACGGCCTCTGCGAAGCCCCGGGTATGGTCGCGGACGAAGCCATCGTCGACGGCGCGGGAATCGGCGAGATGGACCAGCAGGCCGGCGAAGAGGATGGCGTCCGTACCCGGCGCCACAGGCAGGTGGAGGTCCGCCTCCTCCGCGGTTGCGGAGGCGCGGGGATCGATCACGACGAGCCGTGCGCCGCGGGCGGCGCGGTTGGCCTGCATGCGCTGGAACAAAACGGGATGGCACCACGCCGCGTTCGAGCCGACAAGCACCAGGATATCGGCTTCGTCCAGGTCCTCGTAGCAGCCGGGCACGGTATCCGAACCGAAGGCGCGCCGATGCCCAGCCACGGACGAAGCCATGCAGAGGCGAGAATTAGTGTCGACGTTGGCTGAGCCGATGAAGCCCTTCATCAGCTTGTTGGCGACATAGTAGTCCTCGGTCAGCAGTTGGCCCGAGAGGTAGAAGGCGACGGCGTCCGGTCCGTGCGCGTCGACGATGCGGCGCAGGCCGTCCGCCACGCGGTCGAGGGCCTCGTCCCAACCGGCGCGGCGCAGCGCCCCGCCCTCGCGCACCATGGGGTGCAGCAGCCGGGTGGACAGTCCCAGGGTCTCGCCCAGCGCGGACCCCTTGGAGCACAGGCGGCCCTTGTTGGCGGGGTGCTGGGGATCCCCGGCGATCTCCGCCCCGCCCTGGCCATCGGGCGTCGCGAGCACGCCGCATCCCACGCCGCAATAGGGGCAGGTCGTGCGGATGGCGGGCCGGGGCGCGGGCGCGTTCATCAGTAGACGTCCGCCTGGTAGCGGCCCTCGGCCTTGAGCGCGGCGAGCCGGGCGCGGCCCTCCTCCGTGGAGCCCGCGCCTTGGGCGGCGAGGACGTCGGACAGCGCCGCCTCGACGTCCTTGGCCATGCGGCTGGCGTCTCCGCAGACATAGACATGCGCGCCGTCCGCGATCCAACGGGCCAGTTCCTCGCCCTCCTGACGCATGCGATCCTGCACGTAGACCTTGCCGGCTCCATCGCGCGACCATGCGGTGGAGAGCCGCGCGAGGGTGCCGCGGGCCTGGAACGCCTCAATCTCGTCGCGGTAGAAGAAGTCCGTCGCCTCGTGCTGGTGCCCGAAGAAGAGCCAGGAGGGCCCCGGTGCCTGAATGGCCATCCGCTCCTGCAGGAAGGCACGGAACGGAGCGATGCCGGTGCCCGGGCCGATCATGATGACGGGCCGGCTCGGGTCCTGCGGCAGGCCGAAGGCATGGGCCTTCTGCACGTACACGCGTGTCGGGTCGCCGGGCTGCACCCGGTCGGCGAGGAAGGTGGAGGCCACGCCCAGCCGCAGCCGGTCCTCCATCCTGTAGCGCACGACGTCGACGGTCAGGCTGACGCGGCCGGGATTGGCGTGGGGCGAGGACGAGATCGAGTAGAGGCGGGGCTGCAGCGGCTCAAGCGCCTCGACGAAGCGGTAGGCGTCGGGCGCGAGGTGGGGGAATTTCTGCAGGGCTGCGAGCACGTCGAGACCCTCGGCCCCGTCCCCCTCGGCCATGCGCTCAAGCCGCGCGCGCTCCTTGGCGTCCGGCGTGCAGGCGGCGAGAAGCGTGAAGAGGGCGTCGGGGGCAGGCGACAGCGCCTTGGCGTGCGCGAGCCAGTCGCCCAGGCTGCGCGTCTGCCCTTCCGCCGTGATCGGCTCCGCGAGCGGGATGCCGAGATGCCTGCCGATCGCCTTGACGAGAGCGACCGGGTTGTTGGGGAACACGCCGAAGGCATCGCCCGGCTTGTAGCCGATCCCGCTTCGGGCGAGGTCGAACTCGATGTGATGGGTCTCCTTGGCCGAGCCGTCCCCGGTCAGGCGGCGGCGGGAGTGGAAGAGCGCCGGAACCGGCGTGTCCCTCGAATAGCCGCGGCTCTCCGGGGGCACCTCCGGCGTGACCGTTGCCGTACTGACGACAGCCGGGGCAGCAGGCGCTTCACCAAGCTCCTCGGCCAGCTTCTTCAGCATCCGCGCGGTGTCCTTGCCGCCGGGCGCGCACAGGTTCAGCCGCTTCTCTGCGCCGCTCGCGATGGCCACGGAATAGGTCTCGCAGAGGTAGCCGCACTGGCCGCAATCCTGCTGGGCCATCGCCGCCATCATGCGGCGGGCGAGCGGCCGTCCCTGCGCGAGCGTCATCCGCTCGTCGAGCGGCAGAGTCTGGTCGTGCCACGGCGCGCCGTCGTCCTCCTCCGCCAGAGCGGACGAGGCCGGCGCCAGGAGAGCCACGCCTTCCGCTCCGCTGATCGGCGTGGCGGACGCCGCGTCGAGGGACAGGAGGCCGGCGAAGAAGCCGTTGAGCCAGGAGCGCTGCTCGGGGCTGAACGGCGCGTTGTCGGGCAGAATGGGGGCGATGCGAGGGACGCCGGGCAGCATGGTCATCGGGCTCGATCCTCGGCCAGGCGGCGGAGGTCCTCTGCCCCGCAGCGCGTGGTGAAGGCGTGGAAGCTCTCGGCGGGGCCGGAGCGGTGGTCGAGGTAGGCGCGAAGCAGGCGCTCGACGGTGGCGGGCGTGTCCTCCGCCCTGACATCGCGCCATAATTCCCGGGCGATGGCGGCCTCGGCGCCGAAGCCGCCGCCGACCACCACGTGGAAGCCGTCGACGGTGTCTCCATCGTCACTGACGGGAACGCGCGCTCCGATGAGCCCGATGTCGCCGATGTAATGTTGGGCGCAGCTGTTGTGGCAGCCCGTCACATGGATGTTCACCGGCGAGTCGAGGCTCATGCGGGCCTCGCACCAGGCGGCGATGGCCTCGGCCGCGCCCTTGGTGTCGGCGCCGGCGAAGCGGCAGCCGCGGCTGCCCGTGCAGGCGACGAGCCCGGCGCGGATGGCGCTGGCGCGCCAGTCGAGACCCATCGCCTCGATCCGGGCCTTGGCCTCAGCCACATGGTCGTCGGGGATGCCAGAGACCAGCAGGTTCTGCCAGACGGTGAGGCGGATCTCGCCGTCGCCGAGATCATGGGAGAGGGTCGCGAGGCCGCGCATCTGGTCGGTGCTCAAGCGGCCAACGGGCAGCACCACGCCGACATAGTTCAGGCCCTTCTGCCTCTGCGGATGTACGCCGACATGGGCCTGCCTGTCCTGCTCCGGCCGCGGCTTGACGAAGGCGGCATCGATGCGCGCAAGCGGCGCGCTGAGCTCGGCCTCCACCGCCGCAAGAAACTTCTCGAAACCCCAGGCGTCGAGCACGTATTTCAGGCGCGCCTTGGCCCGGTTGGTGCGGTCGCCCTCGCGGATGAAGACGCGCAGGATGGCGTCGGCCACACGGGTCGCGTCGGCGGGAGGCAGCACCACGCCCGTGTCTCGCGCGAGATCCCGGTGGCCCGTGATGCCGCCGAGCGCGAGGCGGAACCACACGCCCGGCGCGACAGGTGCGCCCTCCGTCACCTCGACGGCCTGGAAGCCGATGTCGTTGGTGTCCTCCAGCGTCGGGATGCGACCGCCACCGTCGAAGGCCACGTTGAATTTCCGGGGCAGGCCGGTCAGCGAGCGGTCATTGAGCACGTGGAAGTGCCACTCGCGGGCCAAGGGGCGGGTGTCGATGAGCGCCTGAGGGTCGATGCCCGCCGTCGCGTCGCCCGTCACGTTGCGGATGTTGTCCGCCCCCGACCCGCGGGAGCAGAGCCCCAGGTCCTGCAGCCCCTCGACGAAGGCCACGGCATCCTGCGCCTTGATCTCCCGCACCTGGAGATTCGCGCGGGTGGTGGCGTGCGCGTAGCCGCCGCCGAGCCGGTCGGCGATGTCTGCGAGCCCGGCGAATTGCTGCGCCCTGAGGATCCCGTTGGGGATGCGCAGGCGGCACATGTAGCTGTCTTGAGCCGGCGCGACGTAGAAGAGCCCGTAATAGCGCCAGCGGAAATTGTCGGCGGGCTTGGGATATTGCCCGGTCGTTGCCTGGGCGCGCAGACGGGGATAGGCGTCGAAGGGGTGCTCCTCGCGCTTCCACTTCTCCTGGTCGACGAGCTTCCCGCCTGCCGCTGCAACGCGGTCCTGCGCCTCGATGTGGATGGCGTCAGGGCCTGTCGGCCGGGAGACTGGAATAGCCGGGGCGGCCGCCTGTCCGGCGCCGAGGCCCGGCAGCCCCCGTGCGCCGCGGCCGGCCTGCACTCCGGAGACGAAGCCTTCGAGGTAGCGCTTTTGGTCGGGGGAGAAATCCTGGCTCATCGCGCCCTCACGCCGCCTGGAGGTCGGCGATCGCCCGGCCGAACACGAGCGATCCGCGCAAGCCGGACACGTCCGCGCCGGAGCGCAGCAGGCCGAGGTACCAGAGCGCGTCGCCCGTCTCGCCGTGCAGCACCACGCCGGCGAGCCGGTTCCCGTTGAGCACCAGGCGGCGATAGTGACGCCGCGCGCGATCGACGAAGACGAGGTCCTCGTCGCCCGGCTGCGCCTCGATGCGGCCCGCCGAGAAGACCCCGACCCCCGACACCTTGAGGTTCGTGGCGACGACGGAGCCGGCATAGGCCGCGTCCCCGCCCGCCAGCCGCTCGGCGAGCACGCGCGCCTGTTCGTAGCCGGGCTCGACCAACCCGTAGCAGAGGCCGCGGTGCTCGGCGCATTCGCCGATCGCGAAGATATCGGCCGCCGAGGTGGCGAGCCCGTCGTCGACCTGCACGCCGCGCCCCACCACGACGCCCGCCCGACGCGCGACGTCGATGGCGGGCTTCACGCCAACCGCGCAGACGACGAGGTCTGCGGGCAGCACGCGCCCGTCCTTCAGCGCCAGAGCCTCGACCCGTTCCTCCCCGAGCACGGCCGCGCTGTCGGCCTGCAGCAGGACGCGGACGCCCTTCTCCTCCACGGCCTCGAGCAGCATGCGGGCCGCCGCCGCGTCGAGCTGGCGCTCCATCAGCCGGTCCATGAGGTGCACGAGCGTCACCTTATGCCCGGCCTTGGCGAGGCCTGTCGCCGCCTCGATCCCGAGCAGCCCGCCCCCGATCACGACGGCACGGGACCCCGGGGAGAGATTCGACATCGCCTCAACGTCCGTCCGGTCCCGGAAGGTCATCGCTCCCGGCAGGTCCATGCCTGGAAGCGGCAGCCGGATGGCGTCCGATCCCGTGGCGAGGACGGCGAGATCGAAGCCGAGCACCTCGCCGTCGTCCAGCGTCGCGGTGCGTCCGGGCGCGTCGAGCATCGCCACGCGGCGGCCGAGGCGCATGGAGATGCCTTGCGCCTCGGCCCAACCCTCGGGTCGCAAGGTCAGGTCGCCATCCGCGACCTCGCCGGCCAGCAGCGAGGAGAGCAACACGCGGTTATAGGCCGGCCACGCCTCGGCACCGACCACCGTGACCGCGAACCGGTCGGGCGCGAGCGCCAGGAGACGCTCGAGGAAGCGGGTGGCGACCATGCCATTGCCGATCACCAGGAGACGCTCACGACCGGGCGAGAAACGGGCCGCCATGTCAGGCGGCCTCGACATAGTGGTGGCGCTCGTAGAGGAAGCGGAGCACGCCCTCGCGGGCCTTGAGATAGGCGGGGTGGTTGACTATCTCGAGCCGCTTGCGCGGGCGGGAGAGATCGACCTCCTGCACCTCGCCGATCCGCGCCGCCGGGCCATTCGTCATCATCACGATGCGGTCAGAGAGCAGCACGGCCTCGTCGACGTCGTGCGTGATCATGATGACCGTGTTGCCCAATGTCGCGTGGATCTGCATCAGCGAGTCCTGCAGGTGCGCCCGGGTCAGCGCATCGAGCGCGCCGAAGGGCTCGTCCAGCAGCAGCACCTTCGGCTCCATGGCGAGCGCACGGGCGATGCCCACGCGCTGCTTCATGCCGCCGGAGATCTCGGAGGGGCGCTTGTCGACGGCGTGCGCCATCTGCACCAGTTCAAGATTATGCATCGTCCAGGCATGGCGCTCGGCCTTGGTCTTGCCCTTCAGCACCTTGTCAACCGCCAGCCGGACATTGGCGTAGACGGTGAGCCAGGGCAGCAGGCTGTGGTTCTGGAAGACGACGGCGCGGTCCGGCCCGGGGCTGTTGACCTCGCGGTCCTCCAGCAGCACGGCGCCGGTCGTGACCTGTGTGAGGCCCGCGATGAGGTTCAGCAGCGTGGACTTGCCGCAGCCCGAATGCCCGATGATGGAGACGAAATCGCCGGCATCGATCGTGAGGCTCACGTCGCGCAGGACCTCGGTGGAGAGGCCGCCACGGCTGAAGCTCTTGCCGACGTGGTCGAGCCGAAGATAGGCGCGGGCTGACGGTTGGGAGATGGTCATGGGGCCCTCCTCAGGACGCGCTGGTTCCGCGGGTGACGAGGGCGCCGATGGCCCCCACGAGACGGTCGAGGGCGAAGCCGACGAGGCCGATATAGGCGAGGGCTACGATGATGTCGGGCAGGCGCGAGGAGTTCCAGGCGTCCCAGATGAAGAAGCCGATGCCCACGCCGCCCGTCAGCATCTCCGCCGCCACGATGGCGAGCCAGGAGAGCCCGATGCCGATGCGCAGTCCCGTGAAGATGTAGGGGGCCGCGGACGGCAGCATGATCGTCCAGAAGAACTCGAAGGCGTTGAGGCGCAGCACGGCCGCGACGTTGCGGTAGTCCTGCGGGATGTTCCGGATGCCGACGGCCGTGTTGATGATGATCGGCCACACGGCCGTGATGAAGATCACGAAGATCGCGGAAGGTCGGGTGTCGCGGAACGCCGCGAGGGCGATCGGCAGCCAGGCGAGAGGCGGCACGGTGCGCAGCACCTGGAAGATCGGGTCGAGCCCGCGCATCGCCCATTGCGACTGGCCAACGAGGCAGCCCAGGAGCACGCCGACGACGGCGGCCAGCCCGAAGCCCACGGCGACGCGCTGCAGCGAGACCAGCACGCGCCAGCCCAGCCCGATGTCCTGGCTTCCATAGTCGAAGAAGGGCGCCACGATGAGGTCGCGCGCCTCCGCCCAGATCACCGAGGGAGCAGGCAAGGTCGCACCCGGCCGGTCGCAGAGGATCTGCCAGACCAGGAGCAGGAGCGCGAGCATCACGGCCGGAGGCGCGACGACGGTGGCGATCCAGGCGCCGACGCGGCGGGCCCGGCCCGTCCAATCCACCCGCGCCTTCGGCAGGGCGAGCACGGTCGCCGACGCGGCCTGCGCAGGAACGGGCGGTTGGCCCGCCGTAGCTGGACCCTCACTCTTCAGGATGGCCAGTGCCATGCGATCCTCCTCGAGGCTGTCCGGAACCCGTGGTCCCGGGCGTGGTGTCCGGGGGTCAGGCGACGCGCTTGATGCCGAGGCTGGCGAGGTAGGCGGAGGGGTTCTCGGGATCGAAGACCTTGCCGTCGAAGAAGGTATCCTTGCCGCGCGAGGTGCTCGCGGGGATGTCGCCCGCCGCGACGCCGAGGGACTTCGCAGCCTCGCGCCAGATGTCCTCGCGGTTCACCTTGTCGACGAGCGCCTTGATGTCGGTCGTCGGATCGAACTTGCCCCAGCGGATGTTCTCCGCGATGAACCAGGCGTCGTGGCTCTTGAAGGGATAAGAGGCCTCGCCCTGCCAGAACTTCATCTGCAGGCCGGTGCCCGTCACCACCTTGCCGCGGCCATAGTTGATGTCGCCCTTGAGACGGCCCAGCACGTCGGCGGGCGGCACGTTGAACCATTGCCGGCGGCCGAGGATCTGCGCCATCTCCTCCTTGTTGGCCATCTGGTCACACCAGATCTGGGCCTCCATCACGGCCATGAGGAGGGCGCGGGCCGCCTTCGGGTTCTTCTCGACCCACTCGGCGCGCATGCCCAGGGCCTTCTCGGGATGGCCCTTCCAGAGCTCGCCCGTGGTGCAGGCGGTGAATCCGATGCCCTGGTTGACGAGTTGCTCGTTCCACGGCTCGCCCACGCAGAAGGCGTCCATGGTGCCGACCTTCATGTTGGCGACCATCTGGGGCGGCGGCACCACGATGGTGGCGACATCCTTGTCGGGGTCGATGCCGCCCGCGGCGAGCCAGTAGCGGATCCACAAATCGTGCGTGCCGCCGGGGAAGGTCATCGCGACCTTCACCTCCTTGCCATCCGCCTTGCGCTTCTCGAAGGCGGCCTTGAGCGGCGAGGCGTCGAGGCCGACAGGGAGGTCCTTGTAGTCGTTGGAGACGGAGATGCCCTGGCTGTCCGTGTTCAGCCGAGCCAGGATCGCGATGGGCGTGGGCACGTTGTTCTGTGTCACCTTCCCCGTGCTGATGAGGTAGGGCATCGGCGTCAGGATGTGGGCGCCGTCGATTCCGTTCTTCTCGGAGCCGAGAACGATGTTGTCGCGCGTCGCGCCCCAGGACGCCTGCTTGGCGACCTCGACATCGGGCATGCCGTGCTTGGCGAAGAGGCCCTTCTCCTTGGCTATGACGAGGGCGGCCGCATCCGTGAGGGCGATGTAGCCGAGCACGGCCTTGGTCGTTTCCGGGCCCGCCGCCTGGGCGAAGACGCCGGAGGGGGACAGCGCCCTTGCCGCGCCCAGCAGCGCGCTGGCGCCGCCCGCCTTCAGCAGGGTGCGGCGGCTCAAAGCCGGGATGGACGATGCACCGCGCTCGGGTGACTTCGGGCTCATGGCTCGGCTCCGCTCCAGAACGAAAAACGCCGCTGACGAGGCCCCACCTGCGTGGGAGCTTGTCAGCGGCGCTGCTGCGGCCCGGGGGCCGATCGATGCCGGGCGTCGTTGTCCGGCGAAACACTTCATACAAGGCTCGTGCCAACAGCGCGGAAGGGTCGCCCGGCATGTGAGATCAAGAGGTTGGCCAGATCCTCAGCCTGCCGGGCTCTTGCCCACGAAGTGGGCTTGCGCTGCACTGCAAGGCGACATGAGCATTTGGTGTGCAGCGCAAAAGAACGGCAGCGGCCGCCCCGGCTAGGCGCCGATCCCGCCAGGTGGCGTCGGGTCCACCTGCAGCGGCTCCCCCGTCGCCCGGCGATAGCGCTCTAGCCCGAAGACGGCGCGCGCCTCGGCGCAGCCGTCGGCGCCGCCGGGCAACTGCCCGGCCTGGATCATGTGGCGCAGGATCCAGTCCGCATGGTCGGGCCACGGCGGCAAGGCGTCGGGCGTGAGGCGCAGGTATTGGGGGCCTACCCGCAGGCCGGTTCCCGTCCTGAACTCGCCAGTGAGGATGGCGCGCGCCATTGGCTGGGGAACCCCCACGGCGTCCTGCCCGGCGAGGACGGCGGCGAGACGGTCGAGATTCCCGGGCTCGGCAGCCCAACTGGCGGCGGCGGCCACGGCCCTCACGAGCCGCTCCACGGTGTCGGGCGCCTCCGCGTCGAGCCCGGCGCGAACCGCCAGCACCTTCTCGACGCAGGGCTCCACGATGTCGGTCCCGGTATGCAGAATCCGTCCGTGGCCTTCCGCGACCGCGAGGCTGTTCCAGGGCGCGCCGACGCAGAAGCCGTCGATGAGCCCGCTCGCGAGGCTGCGCGCCATGTAGGGCGGCGGTAGGACCACCAGGTTCACGTCCCGGTCCGGATCCACCCCACCGGCCCGCATCCAGGCCCGCAACTGGTAATGGTGGGAGGAAAAGGGAAAGACATGGCCGAAGGTCGGCGGCGGGGCTCCCCCCGCCCGTCGCGTCCCCACGACGCGGCGCAGCGCCGTTGCGCTTGCCACCGGATCGGCCAGATCGCCCGTCGCCTCCGCGGCGAGAACGTCGTGCAGAGCCAGCGAGACCGTGATGGCGTTGCCGTTGAGGTTGAGCGCCATGGGGGCCAGGAGCGGAACCCTGATCTGGCCGATGCCCAGGCTGGCGGCGACCGCCGCTGGTGCAAGCATGTGGGCGGCGTCGATGAAGCCGAGCGCCAGCTTGTCGCGCAGGTTGGCCCAGGACACGTCGCGCAGGAGGTCGAGGGCTAGCCCCTCCTCCTCGGCGAAACCCTCGCGCGCCGCGACGAGGAGTAGCGCAGCGTCCATCAGAGGAATGAATCCGACCCGGACGATGCGCGTCATCGCAGGAGCTCCGCGGCGGTGACGACCGCCTGGGCGATCTCGGACAGTTTCTTCTTCTCGTTCATCGCCGCCTTGCGCAGCAGGCCATAGGCTTCGTCCTCGCCGATCGACTTGGCCTTCATGAGGATGGCCTTGGCGCGGTCGATGACCTTGCGCTCGGCGAGCTGCGACTTGGCCTGCTCCAGCTCGTCCTTCAGCCGCGCGAAGGCGTTGAAGCGGCTCACGCACATGTCGAGAATGGGCTTCACCCGCTCCTTGCGCAGGCCGTCGACGACATAGGCGGAGACCCCGGCGTCGATCGCCGCGTTGATCATGGCCGTGTCGGACTGGTCGACGAACATGGCGACGGGACGGGGGACTGCGCGGCTCATCTGGAACATCTGCTCCAGCACGTCGCGGCTGGGGCTTTCCAGGTCGACCACGATCACGTCGGGGTCGATGGCGACGACGCGCTGAAGCAGGTTCTCCGTGTCCGAGAGATGCACGATGTCGTCGTGGCCGGCCTCGCGAAGTCCCTCCTCAAGGATCGCGCGGCGCACCGGGTTCTGATCGATGATGACGATCCTGGTCTTCCGCTCCATCGAGATCGCGCACTGTCCTGCCTGACCAGCGCCGGTCGTCGACGCCGTCCATCCGCTCTCGCGGCTGCAAAGGAAGGCAAGCAAGCAGCCTGCCAGCGTGAGTGGCGCTTTGCTCCGTGAGCGGGAGCAGGGTCTATAGCATTGATCCTGACGTCCGACCTGTAAGCTGGCCTGCGAGAATTTCGACAATTCTGCTTCCGGGGCGGTCCTGTGTTGCGGATCCGTAACTTCCGCTACGGGCCGACTGCTCAAATACCGCTCATGGCGCGCGTTCCGGCCGCCCGATTCACGACGCCAAAGCCGCTGCTCGCCTCATGAGAGCCAGCAACAGCCCGCTCTCGAAATCTCCCGCGAGCGACCCCTCGCAATAGCGGTCCATCCGGACACTCATCGTGAGAAGCTTTCGGAGCTGCTCCGGCGTCGCCGTCCCTATCAGCCTGTGGTCGTCCAAGTGGCTTCGAGCCTCTTCGGTCGTGCTCCACGCGATCCAATCAAATTCGAGATCAACACAACCGAGATCGTAGGTCGCGTCGAAGAAGCGCTTTGCCTCCGCGCTGAACTCGAAATGCGTGAGCATCCAAGTGCCATTCGCGAGCTGAACGCAGTCTTTCCAGGCGCCGAAGGAGAAATCTGGAGCGGTCAAGATCGGCAGGAACGTGGCCAAGCTGATGAGTTGCTTTCTCTCTTTCTTAGAAATCGTCACGCGCTGAGCCATGCCTCGTCATCGCTTCCTTCGAGCGGTGAGACAAGTCGATCAGCGGTCCGACGCCATCCTGACCTGCGCAGCATGAGGTCGCGATGCGCCTTGCAAAGGCACATTAGAAGGCCTATATAGGCGTTCAATGGAGTGCGGTCGTTGAGCAATATCACCTTCAAGCGCGGACAGGCCGAGTGGGCGATCTGGAACTGGACCCTGGCGGGTCGTCCAGGTCCCGACAGCATGCCCGTGCTGATGAAGGCCCGCATCAACAAGCTGCTCGAACTCGATCGGCGGGACGCAAGCCTGACAAGCGAGCAGTCGATGTCGCGCTTTGCCTTCCTCGAACACGCCCCTGCCGGGACCGGCAAGGATCTGGAGCTGACCACGTTCGATACGTTCTGCTTGGCGCTCGCCTCTGACATGCTCGCCTTCGGGTTCAAGCAGTCGGAGGTCGTCTTCCTGTTCCGTCACATTCGGGGGACGCTCCAGGGTTGGTTCGAGGAGGCCCTGGCTTACCCGGCCTTGGGGCAGCGCGCTTTCCTCAAACACTATCCAGATAAGCCCGAAGATCCTGACAGGCCAGGAACTGCCGATCTGGCGATCTTCATGGTCCAAGAGCGGATTGAGACGACGGACATGGTGGAGCAGGGGACGCCTCTCCTGATGGAGCCTGCTTTCTACGAGGGGCGCACGAAATTGGCGGGGCATTTTGCAACATTCGGCATGAGCCAGCGCCGCCAGGCCTACGTCGTGGAGATCGCCAACGCGGCGGCGTGGATCTCCAGCGCCCTTCAAAAAGCCCCACGCATCACGCGCGGCCGTCGCGCATAAGTCTGGAGGTCGTCCCGTGCGTCGCACTGCGTCGAAAAGAAAACCGGATACGGCACTCAAAACGGGGGCCGGCCTCATGGAATCGACCGTCCTCCCGGTACGGCTCAACGACCGGGTCGAGCGCCTGCCCGTGGCTGCTCTGAAGCCCTATGCCGGGAACGCCCGGCGCCACTCCAAAAAGCAGATCCGCCAGATCGCGGACAGCATTCGCGCGTTCGGCTTCAACGTGCCGCTGCTGATCGATCGTGAGGGCACCATTCTCTCCGGGCACGGCCGCCTGGAGGCAGCGCTGCTGCTTGGCATGATCGAGCTGCCGGTGATCCGGGTGTCGGATCTCTCCGAGGCCCAGAAGCGGGCGCTAATCCTGGCTGAAAACAAGATCGCCGAGAACGCCAGCTGGGACCAAACCAAGCTCGCGCTGGAGTTGCAGTCGATCATCGAGCTCGATGCGGATTTCGAGCTGACCATCACAGGCTTTGAGACGGGCGAGATCGACAGCACGTTGCAGATCCTCTCGGGCGCCGACGAGCAGGACTCGATCAACGACCTCGTTCTGCCGGATCCCGCGCGGGCAGTCTCCAAGCTTGGCGATCTCTGGCATCTCGGGTCGCATCGTTTGTTGTGCGGCGATGCGCGAGAGCGCTCGTCCTATGAGCGACTGATGGCCGGCGAGCGTGCGCAGATGGTGTTCACCGATCCACCCTACAACGTGCCGATTGCCGGCCACGTGACGGGCAAGGGCCAGCACCAGCATCGCGAGTTTGCGATGGCGTCTGGCGAAATGAGCGAGGCTGAGTTTTCAGCCTTTCTCGCGGGCTTCATCGAGCCCCTGGTCGCCTCCTGCGCCGATGGCGCGGTGAGCTTCGTCTGCATGGATTGGCGCCACTTGCTTGCGCTGCTGACGGTGGGCGCCGCGCACTTCTCGGAACTCCTCAACCTATGCGTCTGGAACAAGTCGAATGGCGGGATGGGTAGCCTCTACCGCTCGAAGCACGAGCTCATCGCCGTCTTCAAGGTGGGCAAGGGTCCGCACATCAACAACATCGCTCTGGGACGCCATGGACGCAACCGTACGAATGTGTGGGACTATGCCGGCCTCAATGCTCCAGTCGCGGGTCGCGACCGCGCTCTTGCCCTCCACCCGACGGTGAAGCCGGCGCCGCTTGTGGCCGACGCCATCAGGGACTGCTCGAACCACGGCGACCTGATCCTCGACCCGTTCTGTGGAAGCGGCACAACGCTGATCGCGGCGGAGAAGACCGGGCGTGCCGCCCGCTGCATGGAGGTCGATCCGCTTTACGTTGACGCCGCCGTGCGGCGCTGGGAGCGCGCCACGGGACTTAAGGCGCGACACGCCGACACCGACCGACTCTTCGGCGCGGATGGGTCGGAGGAGGCCACGCCATGACCCGCAGACGCATGTCAGATACCGCTCGTGGCGAAACGGCCTTGTCCACCGGTGGCGAGGTCCAAACGTCATCCGACTATCAGGTGGGATATGGCAAGCCGCCAAAGGAGACCCGCTTCAAGCCCGGTCAGTCCGGCAACCCGCGTGGACGACCCAAGGGTGCGCAGAACGTCGAGACGATCCTGCGTAAGGAACTACTGGGGCCGATCACGGTCGTGGAAGATGGGCGGCGCCGGAAAGTGCCTCGCCTCGTCGCGTTGATCCGGCGGCTGATGGAGAAAGCCTTCGGGGGCGACGTCCGTGCCGGCATCAGGCTGCTCGAGTTCGCTACGAGGCTGGCTCCCGAGGAGATAAAGGCCGCAGTGGGCCGTGACATGCTGCCCGACGAATCCGATTTGCTCGACCTCCTGACTGCGCGGGCCACGCGATTGGCTGCGGAAGGTGGAGAGCGCAAC
This sequence comes from Alsobacter sp., assembly GCA_046349155.1. GTDB lineage: Bacteria > Pseudomonadota > Alphaproteobacteria > Rhizobiales > Beijerinckiaceae > Alsobacter. The sequence continues at coordinate 1,498,430 of JAXMCW010000001.1, forward strand.
GGGGGAGGGGATCATGAATGACCACGTTCTCCTCCACCGTCTGCTTCGGGAAGATCCCTTCGCCTTCACGGCGCGTGTCTTCCAAACGGTGAACCCGGGCACCCCGTTCATCGACAGCTGGCACATCGACGCCATCGTGCACCAGCTTGAGCGGGTGAGGCGCGGGGAAACGCGGCGTCTCATCATCAACCAGCCCCCGCGCAGCCTGAAGTCCTTGACGATCTCGGTGGCCTACGCAGCCTTCCTGCTCGGCCACGACCCCGGCCTCAAGATCTGGGTCGTGAGCTATTCGGAGCAGCTCGCCGGCGAACTTGCCCGGCAGTTCCGGGCCGTGGTGACGTCGCAGTGGTACCGACGCATCTTCCCCGAAACGCGCGCGGCGAAGGATACCACGCACGAGTTTGTGACGACGAAGGGCGGCGGGCGCCTTGCCCTGTCCATGGGGGGATCCATCACAGGCCGAGGCGCCGACCTCATCATCCTCGACGATCCCATGAACGCCGACCAGGCAACGTCCAAGGCCGCCCGCGAGAGCGTCATCAAGACCTATCGCGGCAGCCTCGTCTCGCGCCTCAACGACAAGACCAAGGGTGCGATCCTCGTGGTGATGCAGCGCCTTCATGAAGAGGACCTCACGGGTGCTCTTCTTGATGATGGTGGGTGGGACCACCTGTGCCTTCCTGCCATCGCGCCGGAGCGCGAAGTCGTGCCGATCGGAGGCGGCCGGGTCCATATTCGCGAAGCCGGTGATCCCTTGCAGCCCGAGCGCGAAGGTCTCGAGGTCCTCGATGGGCTCAAGGCTGAATTGGGCAGCTTCACGTTCTCGGCCCAGTATCAGCAAAGCCCGGTTCCACTCGAGGGCAATCTGATCAAGGCCGAATGGCTGCGGACCTATGACCACCCACCCGCGCACGATTCCGACGGGCGGATCGTGCAGAGCTGGGACACCGCGTCCAAGCCTGGCATTGACAATGATTTTTCGGTGTGCACGACCTGGCTCAAGAAGGGCACGGACTACTACCTCCTCGACGTTCTGCGGGTGCGCTGCGACTTTCCGACCCTTCAGCAACATGTACTCAACCAGGCGCAGCGGTTCGGCACCCATGTCGTGCTGATCGAAGAGACGGGATCCGGGACAGCTCTTATCCAACTTCTGAACGACAAGCGGAGCCGCGTGCGGCCCATCGGGGTCACGCCGAGGGTCGACAAGGAAACCCGCTTGTCTGTGCACAGTCCGATGTTCGAGTCTGGCCAGGTGTACCTGCCGCGGACTGCCTCGTGGCGCGAGGATTACATCACCGAACTCCTCGCCTTTCCGGGGGGCCGTTACGACGATCAGGTCGATAGCACATCGCAGTTCCTGCAATGGGCGAAGGACCAGTCGCGCCGTCGGGGCCCCATCTCGGTCCCTAGCAACCTCTATTGAAGAATGCGCACTTCGACCCTCGCTCTCGCGCAAAAATGGACTGGACTGTCGCGGGCAAGAGAGCGTTGCTGGGTCTCGGCGCCAGGGCAAGGTTTGCCGGCGCTTCTCCACCCCGCAGGCCGCAAGGCCGACCGCGGGGTTGCGTCAGTGACGGCGATGGTGCCGTCGCCTGATGCTGGAGAACACGATGCCCCGCAAGACCCCTTCGACCCTCACTCCCACCCTCACTGACACGCAGCTCGTCCTCCTCTCGGCCGCCGCGCAGCGGCAGGATCGCGTCCTTGAGCAGGGCGAGACCATGACCGCGCGCGCCTTCACCCGGGCCCTGAACGGGCTCCTGAAGGCGGGGCTGGTCGAGGCGCTGCAAAGCAGGGACGACGAACCCAGCGCCGAAATCTACGCGGCTACGTCCGCCGGTCTGGCGGCGATCGGCATCGAGGCCGAACCCACACCCTCGTCCGACGAAACGGTCGACTGGATCGTGGATGGTCAAATGGTGTTGACCCCGCCCTCGGAGGATACCCTTCGCCAGAACCCGACCACCAAGCGCGCCTTGATCATTGCGATGCTAGGCCGCGAGGAAGGCGCGACGATCGCGGAGCTCATGGCCGCCACGGGCTGGCTCGCGCACACGACCCGCGCGGCGCTGACGGGCCTGCGCCACAAGGGCCACCGTGTGGAGCGCTCGCGCCTGGACGAGGGGCCGTCGATCTACCGCATCGTGACCGATGCTCCCGAGAGGGCCGCGTAATGGCCGTTTCGCGGGCCGCGGACACGTCCCTGGAGGCCGAGATCGCGCATCTGCGTGGTCTCGACCTCGCCGGGCTTCGGGCCCGCTGGCGCAGCGTTACGGGGCGCAACGCCCCGTCGCACGTGCCCAAGCATCTGCTGTTCCGAATCCTTGCGTATCGCGTGCAGGCCGATGCGCTTGGCGATCTCGACAAGGCCACGCTCCGGTATCTCGAAGAGCTCGGCGGGGGAGGGGGATCGCATCGGGGGACCAGCGAGCGCTTGCCCTTGCCGGGCGAGGGAGCCCTCCGGCCCGGCACGTTGCTGATGCGGGAATGGCAAGGCGTCCAACATCGCGTCATGGTGCTCGACGAGGGTTTTGCCTGGAACGGCACCACCTACCGCAGCCTCTCGCAAGTCGCGCGCGCCATCACTGGCACCCGCTGGAGCGGACCGCGCTTCTTCGGCACCGGCAAGGCCAGCGTGCGGGAGGTCGCGCCATGACCAAGGGCCCCACCAAGCGGTTGCGCTGCGCCATCTACACGCGGGTGTCGACGGACCACGGGCTCGAGCAGGACTTCAACTCCCTTGACGCCCAACGCGACGCGGCCGAGGCCTACATCAAGAGCCAGGCCCACGAGGGCTGGACCCTGATCCGGACGGCCTTCGACGATGGCGGCTTTTCCGGTGGTTCCATGGAGCGACCCGCGTTGCAGCGACTGCTGGCGGACATCCGCTCAGGAAAAATCGACGTCATCGTCGTCTACAAGGTCGATCGATTGACGCGGTCCCTGGCCGACTTCGCCAAGCTAGTGGAGCTCTTCGACGCCAATCAGGTGTCGTTTGTCTCCGTGACCCAGTCCTTCAACACCACGACGTCCATGGGCCGGCTGACGCTCAACGTGTTGCTCTCCTTCGCCCAGTTCGAGCGGGAGGTCACCTCCGAGCGCATCCGCGACAAGATTGGAGCCTCGAAAAAGCGAGGTCTTTGGGTCGGGGGCATGGTGCCACTGGGCTATGCGAGCCAGGAAAAGAAGCTCGTCGTCGTCGAGGAGGAGGCCGAGCGGGTTCGCTTGATCTTCCGCCGTTACCTCGAACTAGGAAGCCTCAATAGGCTGCTGCGAGAGCTGCGCGACAGGGGCATTGTCACCAAACTTCGGATGCTCTCCACCGGTCGGACTCGCGGCGGCATTCGCTTCACCCGGGGATCTCTCGCCTATCTGCTGCGCAATCGCTTCTACATCGGCGAGGTCGTCTACCGCGGCTCGATCTGCCCGGCCGAACACGAACCCATTCTGGATCGCTCCCTGTTCGAGGCGGTCCAGCACAAGCTCACTGGCCAACAGCAAGGGCGGGCCCGAGAGCGGCACGGATCGCAGGCACTGCTGACGGGCAAGCTGTTTGACGACAAGGGCAACCGAATGTCGCCGTCCCACGCCCGCAAGGCGGGACGGACCTACCGCTACTACATCTCCTCCGCGTTGCATCAGGGGCGGCGGGAGGAGTTGGGATCCGTTCCCCGCGTCTCCGCACCCGACATTGAAGCTGTCATAGTCCGTGCGGTCCGAGAGCATTGCCCTGTCGCCGCCGCGCTCAGCGCCGACGAACTGATCGAGCGACATCTCGTTCGAGCGAGGCTGTCCTCCGCCTCGATCGTGTTGGACCTGCTCCCGCACGACGCAAAGTCCAGCCTTCAGGCAGCAAACGGAGATGCGGACCAGGACGAGCCCACACCGGAGAAGATCACCATTGCGTGGACGCGCGCTCCTACCCGGCGCGCACGTGACATCATCCTCCCCAAAGAGGCGGGCCTAAAACCCGTTCAGCCGATCGACGCCTCCACCCGAGCGACCCTGGTCAGGTCGATTGCCTTGGGCCGTCGCTGGCTCGCCGAGATCGTCGCCGGTCGCGTCGAAAGCCCGCAGGTCATCGCCAGCCGGGAGGGCTGCAGTCCGCGCCGCGTGACCATGATGATCTCACTAGCCTTCGTAGCGCCCGAACTGGTCAGGGCCGCGATCGATGGCCGACTCCCGCGAGGAATCGGCTTTAGCCGCCTCGTCGATCCGCCAGCGGAGTGGTCCAGGCAAGCTGAGATGCTAGGTTTGCCCAGTCCTCACACTTTAAAACCAGCGACGGTCTACGAGTGCGATGCGTCAATCTGACGCGCGCCTTCTCTGTGCCGAGCAATTTCGTGATCTAAGATTAGCAATCATCAGACGGTAAATCTGACGTGACGATATCAATGTGAGTCGGACCTGACACATGACCTCCGGTGCAGATCACTTGCTAGAACACGCGCGTGCCAACGGAGGCAACCTTATGGTGCCTCGTTTTTTGGGGCAGGAGCCGGACATCCTTCAGCTCTATGAGGCAGGGCTGATCGAGCTCGACTGGCTCAATTGCTCCGATGATGTGGTCGCGTTTTTCGTTGTGAGCCATGAGAACTCCGCGGCGCGGTCCGCGTGATTTATCATCTCGGCAGACCGGTGTTGCGATGAGTATTCCGAGCGGCGGCCGGCACTGTTTAGCGACCGAAAACACAAGGCTCCCGAGAACTTCCCGTTGGCAACGGGTCTCCCCGAATCTTCCAACCCGTCTCCGCTGGTGGTGCGCATTCGAGACCAGGAAACGGAATTGAACCCGCAGAGACTGGGCCCCAGTGAGCCGCCGAGGGGTGCGCCCAAAGCGAACTAGAGACTGGGTCCGTCAAATTGCCCGACCTTAAGCCTCGGATTTACGGCCCTTTTTCCGTGCGTCGCGGAAAATGGCAGTTCGGCGGGGGAGGGTGGTGGTGGAGGCAGTCAGCGCGAACCGGTCTCAGTGCCCCGCTTCCCTGTTCTGCGGGAAAATACAGGGATTTCGACAGAAATTCAGTGGCTTTCGTGCGTTTTCACTAGTGCAACCCATTCATTCTCCCTTTGTTTTTGCGATATTCCCTGCAATCTTGAACAGGGAAATTTGTTTGGAGGAGCAGGGAAATTTTGTGGGGAGCTGGGATCCGGCTGGTTTGATCTGGGATTAAGGAGAACTTGCCCCCTCGACCGCAATTAACCGGTCGTCGAGCCTTGCCAGAACTTGAGCTGCTCCCCATCCTTGGATCGCCCGGCTGGGCTCTTCCAGGGGGTATTTAGCTGCTCCCCACCGACCGGGCTGCGAACTTAATCTGTCCGGAATAAGAGTGTGCTGGCTGCCACAATCGGCGCGTTGATCATGGCATTCAGCGAGGCAGCGTTCGACAGGTAATGGGCCGGCTGACAATTAGTGTGTTAGGTGCTTGGGCATTCGACTTTTGAAACGTGTCGGTAAGTTCCGCCCTTCGGCAAAGGGTGCTGGGCCGCCGAATGCCCGTAAGAGAACAAGAGCTACCGCGAAGAGATGCCCCAGCTCAAGCGTTCAGAATATCACCTCACAGCGGTAGAGGGGTGGGAAGCTTCGAGGTCCTGGTTATCGTCGAGCCAGACATCGACGTCACGATGCGAGCCTGCGCTCGATTTCCTGGCGTAGCAGCTCGAAGTCGATCGGCTTGACGACGAGGCCGGCCGCGCCGCCTTTGAGGGCAAGCTGTCGAGTCTCGGCGTCGCCATAGGCTGTGATCATGATGACGGGAACGTCGGGACGGGCTTCCCTGATACGGGGCAAGAGCTCGAGGCCGGTCATGCCTGGCATGTTGATGTCTGAGAAGACGAGGATGAGCTCGGCGTCGTCACGCCGCCCGATGCGCTCGATAGCGCTCTCGCCCGACGAGGCAAAGTCGAGCGTGAAATTGCCCGCTCGCAGCTCACGGCGGAACTGCTGGCGGAAGAGCTCCGCGACGTCGGGCTCGTCGTCGACGACGAGGATCAGAACACTCATTTCTGGCTCACGTGCCGGCCCGACCCGCTGGCGCGCGGCAGCCGGATCGTGAACTCTGTGAAGGCGTTCGGCTCGGTCGCGACGTCGATGCGGCCCTCGTGCTGCTTCACGATGATATCGTGGCTCAGCGACAGACCGAGGCCGGTACCTTCGCCAGCCGGCTTGGTCGTGAAGAAGGGATCGAACATCTTCTGCTTCACGTCGTCGGGGATCCCCGTGCCGTTGTCGCGGACGCGGATCTCGATCGTCTCGCCCGCGCTGCTGGTGACTACGGTAAGGCTGGGCTCGTAGCCGACCTCGGCCCGTTCGGCGCGCTTGCGCACAGCATAGATTCCATTGCTCATCAAATTGAGGAGCACGCGCGTGATCTCCTGGGGCAAGAGATCAGCTTCACCCACGGCAGCATCGTAGTCACGCTGGAGCGTGACATTGAAGCCGGGCGTCTCGGCCCGCGCGCCGTGATAGGCGAGATTGAGGCTCTCCTCCACGAGCGAGTTGACGTCCACGTACCGGCGCTCGCCGGAGCCGCTACGCGAATGGAGCAGCATGTTTCGGACAATGGAGTCCGCCCGCTTCCCATGACTGGTGACCTTCTCGAGGTTGCCCTTGAGCATGCCCGAGATCTCCTCAACCTCCGTGCGCACACCCCCCTCGAGCGGCACCGGCCCGAGGACTTCTCTGAGCTCGTCGACCAGTTCGAGGGAGAGCACGGAGAAGTTGTTGACGAAGTTCAGAGGGTTCTTGATTTCATGCGCAATGCCGGCAGTGAGTTGCCCAAGCGACGCCAGCTTCTCGGTCTGCACGAGCCTGTCCTGCGCCTCCCGCAAGTCGTCGAGCGAGGCCGAGAGCTGGGCCGTGCGCGCTTGCACCTCGTCGAAGAGTTGCGCATTGCGGATCGCGATGACCGCCTGGTCGGCAAATGATGTCAACAGCTCGATTTGCCGGGGCCGAAACGGGTCGATCGTCTCCCGGTTGAGCGTGATGACGCCGACCGCGCTTCCATCCCTCACCAACGGGACGGAGATCACGGTGCGCGGGGTCTGGTCCTTGAACATGCCCTGGTCGTGCTCGGGATCGCTCGACGTGTCGGGCACGTGAATAGTTTGCAGCAGACGCGCCGCCCGCGCCGTCGCCGATCCCAGCATGTCGGGCGAGATCGTGATCCCGCTGATAAAGGAATGCCAGGGGTCGTCCAGCGAACTGGTCGAACTCGTCAATCGATAAGCGCCGTCCTCGAGCATGTAGATGTGGGCATGACTGGCCATGCAGATCCGGCCGGCCGTCTTGGCGATTGAATCGAGCACCGGTTTCAGATCGCTCGGGGAGCGCGAAATTACGCCGAGAACGTCGGACAAAGCGGTCTGGATCTCGAGCGATTCCTGCAGATCCCTGGTTCGCGCCTGCACCTCCTCGAAGAGACGGACATTCTCGATCGCGATGACCGCCTGGTCCGCAAACGTGCTCACGAGAGCAATCTGCTTGTCTGTGAAGGAGCCGGGCTCGCTGCGATTGAGAGAGAGAGCACCGACGAGCCGCCCTTCGCGCAACATCGGGACGGCCAGGGTGGCGCGATAGCGTGCGCGGGACTGCTCACGGCCGAGGCCGTATTCCGGATCGGCGAGCACGTCCGGGATGCAAACCGGCTCTAGCGTTGCACCGGCGCGCCCGATGGCGGACGGATGGCCGGGCGAAAGCGGCCGCTGCTCCAGCATTGCCTGGACATCTGGCGGAAAGTTCCAGCTCGCCAAGATGCGGAAGACCTCACCGTCGTAGCGGAAAAACATCGTCTGCTCGGACCCACATAGTTGGGCCGCGGTCTCGGCGATGGCGTCCAGGACGGGCCTCAGATCGGAAGGCGAACGGCTGATGACGCCGAGCACGTTGCTCGTCGCGGTCTGCTGCTCCAAGGCTTCGGTCAGAGCGTGCGTTTTTGCCTGGACCTGGTCGAAGAGCCTGGCGTTCTCGAGGGCGATCACCGCTTGGTCGGCATAGACGCTCGAGATCTCGACGTCGCGATCCAGGAAGGGTTCAACGCGGCTTCGACCGAGCGTGAAGACGCCGATGCATTCGCCGCTTCGCAAAAGGGGGATCGCCATCATCGATCGAAGGCCGCCGATCTTGGCTTCGTCCTTCAGCTCATATTCGGGATCGGTCCACGCATCGTCCATCCGGATCGTCCGGAGTTCCAGCGCAGCCCTGCCGACGATCGATCCCCGGCCGGGGCGCAGCTCGGAACGCTCCTCGATTTCTCGGAACGCGGGGTTCTCGAAAAAGCCCGCATGGGACCGGTAAACCTCGCCCTCACGCAGGAAGAAGCCGGCCTGCTCGGCGCGGCACAACCTCTGCGCAGTCTTTGTTAGCGACGTGAGAACCGACCTGAGGTCGAAGGTTGACCGGCTAATGACGCGCAGGACGTCGGCAGTGGCTGTCTGCCGGTCGAGGGCTTCCTGCAGGTCACTTGTCCGGGCCGCCACTTCGTTGAACAGGCGCGCATTCTCGAGCGCGATCATGGCCTGGTCTGCGAACGACTTCACCAGGTTGATCTCCCGTTCCGTGAACGGATCCGGTTGGTCTCGTGGGACGGCAAAGCAGCCGATGGCCTGACCGTCGCGCAGCAAGGGCACGCAAACGAGCGAACCGAAGGCGGCGAGCGCACGCTCTGTCTGTGGGATCGGAGACGGTTCGGCAACAAGGTTTCGCAAGTGAATGACCTTCCCGTCGCGCACGGTCTCGGACAGGAAGTGATCCGACTCGATCGGACGCGGATGGGCGAGGATGTATTCGCGCAGCGCCGGAGGCACGTTGCTATGGAACGCCCGCGCCTCGATCATCGACCCGCGCTTGAGGAAAATCGTGCCTCGGTTCCCTCGGCAAAGGCGCACAGCGGTGTCGATCAAGGTCTTCAGCACGGCATCGAGGTCGAAGGCGGACCGGCCAATGACCTGAAGCACGTCGGCGGTGGCTGTCTGCTGGTCAAGCGCCTGCTCGAGGTCGAAGGCCCGGGCCTCCAACTGAGAGACGAGGCGGGCATTCTCGATGGCGATGACGGCCTGGTCGGCGAAGCGGCGGATTAGTCCAACCTGCCGGTCCGAGAACAAGCCCGGCTGCGAACGCGTCACCCCGATCACGCCCACGACCGACCCGCTCCGCATGAGGGGAGCTGACAGGCTGCCGCGATCGTCACCCAGGTGATGGGGGCCATAGGACATAAACCGCGGATCATTCTGCAGATCCGCAACGTTCGAGACTTCGCCGGTGAACGCGACCCGCCCCGTCACGGTCGGGGCGGTCTCCTCGGGTGCGAGGGGACGCGAGCGCGCGTCATCCACCCATTCCGCAGGATGGCCAACGTTCGTGCCCAGGACGAAGCGATCGTTTTGGCGGATCCAGATCACGCCGCGCTCGGCGCCGCACAAGTCAACAGCGGAGCGAATGAGCAGCAGGAGCGTGTGTTCCAGCGAAACGCCAGGGTTCCCAATAGCGGCAACGATGGCTGCGGTGGCGGACTGCTCCGCCCGCGCCTCAGCGAGTTCCTCGTGTAGGCCGTCGTTAGCGGCCTCGTCGCTGGCGCCCGATGTCACGATCTCAACTTGCCTGTCTTGTCCGGGAATCCAGATTCTGACCCTATCAGCAAAGGTCGCGCTGGACAGCCTATGCGCCCTTTCGAAACCTGCATGGTGATCGCCCACTCCCCGTTCCAGCCTTTCGTCCAGGTTTGGATCTTGGCGACCGCTCGCGCACGTCCGAGAACCTCATGCTACGGTGAGCCGTCCAAAGCTGATCACAGTGCTTGGAGTGAGCGATGCCTCCCGATGCCATGTCCTTCGAGGCGGCTCTCTCCGAGCATGTCAGTCAGATGCTCGACGCCTGCACAATGTGCGGCAAATGTGTCGAAGTCTGTCCGGGTGTGATACCGGCTGGCCTTGCAAGCACGGACCCCAAGGCGGTGATCGCCGGGGTACTGGATGTTATCCGAGGCGAAGATAGCCCCCAAGCATCCCGGCTTTGGGCGCAGTCCTGCATGCAGAGCGGCGAGTGCATCACGGCGTGCGACTACGGCGTCAATCCACGCTTTGTCTTGACCATGGCGCGGGTCGCAATCGCGAAGTCGGAACATGCGCTTGCGGACCGGCGTCGTCTGGGCGTTGAGCGATACCGGAACACAAGTCGTGACGTGACGGTGCTTTCGCGCCTGCAGCTTGAGGCAGAGCTGCTCGAAAGACTGGGTCAGAACCCGGCGTCGACCACCAAGTCCGCCAGCCCGCCCGACTTCGTGTTCTATACAGGGTGCAACGTGCTCAAGACGCCCCACATCGCCCTGCTCGCCATCGACATCTTGGATGCGCTGGGCGTCAGCTACCAGGTGATGGGCGGGCCGAGCCATTGTTGCGGGATTGCGCAACTTCGTACAGGCGATGTCGAGACGGCCGGTCGCATGGGCTCCAGCACGATGGACAAGCTGGCGCGTTCGAACTCGGGCCAGGTCATTTCGTGGTGCCCTTCGTGCTTCGTCCAATACTCTGAAACTGTGCTCCCGGCGGTCGAGCGACAGCGGGGCTCGGCCCCGTTCTCGATGATCCCGTTCATGCGTTTTCTCGCCGGGCGGATCGCGGAGCTGAGGCCCCTGCTGCGGAACAGGGTCGATAGGCGGGTCGCCCTTCACAAGCATCCTGGTGTGTCTGGCGTCGTGGAGGCGGCCACGGAGCTTCTCATGGCCATTCCCGGGCTCGAACTTGTTGATCTGCACCAGCCTAGTGTGGGGTTGCAAAGCGTGACTGTCGGCGTGCTTCCAGGGTTCAAGCGCGACTTGCAACTCATGGAGCTGGAAGCCGCGCGCGATGAAGGCATCGACGCTCTGGTCGCCGTCTATCACTCCGACCACCGGGAACTCTGTGCCCATGAGCGGGACTGGCCCTTCCGCATCCTGAACATTCTGGAGATCATCGGCGACAGCATGGGGATACACAGGGCTGATCGATACAAGGAACTGAAACTCACCCAGGACGCAGATTTGATCGTCGCCGACTGCAGCGATCTGATCCGGCAGCACGCGCTCGCACCCGATGTCGTGCGTGCGACGGTGGTCGACGCCCTGCTGGGCGACCAGCCGCTTCCCCTGGCGAAGCCTGCATCTGCCGGTGCATCCCGTGCCTAGGCCGGCCGGCAAGATCGAGGGCGAGCGGCTAGCTCCTGCAACCTCGTTGGCGCGAGGCCCGCGGGTGACCGCGTCATGACAGATGCACGCCGGCTCGCCGCGATCATGGCCGTCGATGTCGTCGGCTATTCCGCGCTGATGGGGCAAGACGAACTGGGGACGGCACGGGCCGTCCGGGAGCAGCGGAACGCGATGGTCCCGCTCATCCGGCAGAGAGGCGGTCGCATCGTCAAGACGATGGGCGACGGTCTGCTGCTGGAGTTCTCATCCGTCGTCGAGGCGCTCGGCTGCGCTATTGAGATCCAGCAGGTGGTCCGCGAGCGCAATAGCCAGGCCGGAGACGGCAAGCAGCTTGTCTACCGCATCGGCGTCCATCTCGGGGACGTAATTGTCGACGGAGACGATATCCTGGGAGAGGGCGTGAATATCGCTGCGAGGCTGGAGGGGATCTGCGCGCCGGGCGGAATCGCGATCTCCGGTGCGGCGCATGAGCACGTCCGGGGCCGGATCGACGTGTCGTTTGTCGACCTTGGCGAGAGGGTGTTGAAGAACATCGCCCGACCCGTTCGAGTGTTCAGCGTCGGGAGTGATCCTGCAGAGGACGGATCAGATCGAACCGATACGCACCAGGACAAGGGAACACCGCCGGCACGGCCTGAGAAGCCGTCCATCGCGGTTCTGGCATTCCAGAACCTCAGTGGAGACCCGGATCAGGAATACTTCGCCGACGGTATCACCGAGGATCTGATCACGGCGCTCAGCACCCAACGGCAGTTTCTGGTGATCGCTCGGAATTCGGCGTTCAGCTTCAAAGGGCGCTCGGTCGATATCAGGCAGATCGGTCGGGAGCTTGGAGTCCGCTACGTCATCGAGGGGACGGTGCGGAGGAGTGGTCCGCGACTGCGCATCAGCGCACAGTTGGTCGAGGCGGAGACGAGAACACACATCTGGGCCGATCGATTCGATGGTGACGTTGTCGAAATCTTCGACTTTCAGGACAAGGTCACCGGGTCCATCGCCCAGGCGGTCGAGCCGAACCTGCAGGCTGCTGAGTTCGCGAGGACTAAGACCAAGCTCCCGCGCGACCTCAACGCCTACGACCTCTATCTCCGGGCTCTCTTTAGGCTGGGCTCTGTCGACAAGGCCAGCCACATGGAGGCAATGGTCCTACTTCGCGATGCCTTGGCGCTTGACCCCCAATATGCCGATGCCATGGCGTTGCTCGCGGTCACGCTCGGACAGGCGAGCCTTCAAGGCTGGACGGATTACGCCGACCGGTCGGAGGCCCTCAGACTGGCGCGCGAGGCCGTACGTCTGGACCGCCAGAACCCAAGCGTGCTTGCCATAGCCGCCTCAAGCGAGGCGCTTTACGGCGGCTCGTATGAGGCTTCGGATGTATATTGCTCCGAGGCACTTCGGATTGCTCCTAACGGCGCTCATGTTCGGATCAATTGCGCAGTGGCCTTCATGTACGGCGGTCGCAGCGAGGACGCGATCATCCACTACGAGGCGGCCATCCGCCAGAGCCCGCTCGACCCCTACGTCTTCAGGGCCACCATGGGATTGGTCGCAGCCCACTTCTTTGCCCGCCGGTTCGACGAAAGCATTCGGCAGGCCAGGCGCATCATCGAGGAAAATCCCACGGTGGTGATTACCCGGCGTTTCCTGAGCGCTGCACTGGCACTTGCTGGACACGTCGAGGAGGCGCGGACCGTCATGACAGAGTTGCGGCGCTTAGCACCCGATTCAAGCCTTGCAAGGTCAGCCGAGTCGAGCTTTCGGCACAAATGGCAGATGGACATGTATCTCGAAGGCCTTCGCCTGGCCGGACTTCCCGAAGAGGCCGATGTGAGCTTTCCATGACGGAAGTCACTTCATCGCCGACTGCTTCCACGTCGCCGTGAGGGACACGGCCTGACAAACGGCCGTTCAGGCGCGGGGCGCACGTCCCATAGAAAATCGGTCATCCCGTTATAGCCACTCTGATAGCCAAGATCCTTCAGCTCCCTCCAGAGCCGGGCGCCACTCAATACCGGATAGGCGGTCATCCTCTCGCGCAGATATACCGTGAATGGATCCAGCAACACTGGCCGTGGTTGGCGTGGCCCGAAGGCCGGCGGCTCCAGCCCGCGCAATGTCGCGGAGTACGGTCTTGCGATCGAGATTGCACCGCCAGGCGATGGCTGACACCGACAGGTCCTGGCGATGGAGCTCCACGATAATCATCAACTCTCCCAGCTTGATCACCGACTGCACCCTCCCGCCCATCGGGAAAGCAGCAGCAAAACGGCACCGCCGTGTTTCCGGGGCGCGGCCCGGGAACACGGCGGCTTACGCCAAAGTGGGAAAAATTGGATCGGCGGTTCTGGGTAGAATCACTCCGGCATCAACACGTGCGTCGGGCAGAGGTCCAAAACCGAGATCCCGGCCTGGTTTTCCTTCAGGATCCCTATGATCTGATCCTCAGTGAACCGACTCTTGCGCATCGTCCGTCTCCTCTTGACGGATCCCTGCTTCTGAGCGGGGATATTTTAGGGGGCAACGTCATCCGGTTTCCGCGGATAATCGAGAGTCTGGAAATGGCGCATTCCGCAAGCCCGTGACTCACCGCCGCTCGCCCGAAAGGTTTAGGCCCAGACATTCTATTAGTCACCGGCAATCCCGAGGCGAAACGGCCTTGTGCTAATGGCCAGAAAGATTCTCGCGAATTTGAAACGGATAATCGATTACCTATTGTCAGGACATTGTGTTGCACATTTTGAGGGCGTTCAGTTAAGGGGCGGCTCGATCTTCTCCCAAGGCAGATTTCCATGTCAGAGCAAGCCCGCCTCGATCGTCATGTCCGGACATCGGAGCTGCAGCGCTACCCAGCCCAGGTGGTCACCTTCCGCGTCGCAGACCGGCTCTTCGGAGTGGACGTGAGTGTCGTCAGGGAGATCAAGAGCTGGCAGCCCACGACTTCGCTGCCTGACACTGAGGCGCATGTCCTTGGCGTGATCAATCTCCGCGGTCAGATCGTGCCCGTCTACGACCTACGGCTTCTGATTGGCTTGGATCAGGTGGACAGCAGCGCCGGCAAGGTTGTCGTTGTGCTGGACGTCGAAGGGCAGCCGCACGGGATCGTCGCCGATGACGTGTCCGACATTCTCGACGTGGGCCAGGACGAGTTCCGGCCGTCGCCCGTGGCCACCGGCGAGCGCGAGCTCGTTTCGACGCTGATCGTCAAGAACGAGAGCGTCATCTCGCTTATGAATCCCGGCTTCGTCTCGAGCCGGTCGTCTCTCTCCGCCCATTGATCGCTTCCTCTCCAGCAAAGCTCAAACTCGATGTCCACCATGTCCCTGCGTAGCCTGCTCCTCTCGGCGCTGACCTGCCTGACCCTCGCCATTGCGGTCATGGGAGGCACCGCGCTCTACAATCAGCGCGCGCTCCTGTTCGAGCTGCGGGACACCACGACGAACTGGCTCCCGGCCATCAAGGGCCTCTCGGACGGCCGCTACAATGCCGCGACCTATCGTGCGACGGTCTATGAGCTGATCACCGCGACGGACGCCAAGAGGCGATCCGAACTGCACGAGGAAGCCACCGGCAACCTGCGGGAGGTCACGAACGGCGCCGCGCAGTACGAGCCGACGATCACCGGCCCGGAGGAACAGGCGCTTTGGAACAAGGCCAAGGAGGCGTGGGCCGCCTATCTCGACGCCGACAAGAAAGCCCAGTCCATGGCTGAGGCCGGCGACGCAGCGGGCGCGCTGGCTTACTTCAACCAGACGGCTGGCGTGCTGTTCGACAAGTATGCGACCGCCGTCCAGGCTGACGTCGACTTCAACTACCGTGGCTCCGAGAAGTCGGCGCAGACCGGCGAGGACACCGCCCATCGTGGCACGCTGATCGCGGCCGTCCTGCTGGCACTCGGGCTTCTGGCTGGCGTCGGTTCCAGCCTATTCGTGCTCCGCCGGGTGGTCAGGCCGATGCGCAACATCACCGGCGCGATGGCCACCCTCGCGGAAGGCGATCTCGCCACGGAGATCCCGCACCTCGCCAATGCCGACGAGATCGGCGAAATGGCCAAGGCCGTGCAAGTCTTCAAGGACAACGCCCTTCGCGTGCGCAAGCTGGAGGAGGAGGAGCGCAGGGCCGCCGGCGAAAAGGCCGCCAAGGCGCAGGTCATGAGCGAGGTGGTCGCCGAGGTCGGGCGCGTCGTGCAGCGCGCGGCGGCAGGCGACTTCACGACGCGCGTCGCGGTCAAGCCCGGCGAACCCGAGCTGCGCCAGCTGGTCGACGGCATCAACCAGATCAACGACGTCGTCGACCGGGCCACTGCCGAGCTGCGCCAGGTGCTCGGCGCGGTCGCCGAGGGCGACCTCACCCGCACCGTCCAGAGCGATTATGACGGCCGCCTCCGCGAATTGTCGGACGCCGTCAACGAGACGGTCCGCCGGCTCGGCACGATCGTGACCACGATCCAGGAGACGGCGATCGAAGCCGCCAACGCCTCCGTCGAGATCAACACGGGCGCCAATGATCTCGCCCGCCGAACCGAGCAGCAGGCGTCCTCGCTGGAGGAGACCGCCGCCACCACGGAGGAGCTCGCGGCCTCCGTGAAGTCGACGGCGTCCTCGTCGCGCCAGGCCGTGGCCTACGCCCAGGAGGCCCGCTCCGTCGCCACCGAGGGTGGCGAGACGGTGGGCCGGGCCGTCGATGCGATGACGCGCATCGAGCAGGCTTCGACCAGGATCACCGAGATCACGTCGGTGATCGAGGAGATCGCCTTCCAGACCAACCTTCTGGCCCTCAACGCCGCGGTGGAAGCGGCCAGGGCGGGCGATGCGGGCAAGGGCTTCGCGGTCGTCGCCGCCGAGGTCCGCACGCTCGCCCAGCGCTCCTCCGAGGCAGCCAAGGATATCGGAGGGCTGATCGTCCGCTCCACGCAGGAGGTGAGCCAGGGCGTGACCCTGGTGCGCGAGGCCGGGCAGACGCTGGGCCGGATCGTCGACGCCTCGGCCAAGGTGTCAGACACGGTCAACGAGATCTCGGCGGCGTCCACCGAGCAGGCCAATGGCATCGACGAGATGAGCCAGGCCATCGCCCACATGGACAACATGACCCAGCAGAACGCAGCCCTGGCGGAACAGAGCTCGGCCTCGTCATCGTCCCTGGCGAAGCAGATCGAGACGCTGAACGGGCTGGTTGCTCAGTTCGTGGTCGATGACCGGCGTGGTGTTGACAGGAAGGCGAGCGAGCCATCGCGCCTGCGGGCCATGGGGAGCGCCGCGTTCACGCCCAAGGTCGCATCTCGTCGCGCGGTTGACGTTCCCGCCAAGGCCGTCGGGCAGGACTGGCAGCAGTTCTGACCGGAACACTGCAGGAGGGGAGCCCAGCCGGTAAAGCTCCCGCAAAGTGCGATGAACTCCACCGGGCAGGGCCCTTGGGCGCAGCTGGCTTTGCCAAGCGCCGGCCCGTTCCGTGCTCGACGCTATGGGCGCGAGCCGACATGCCCTGCCTGGGCGTCTCCTCCGTAGACTTGGGCCGCGCCACAAGCGGCCTTTTTCTTTTCCGGGGTCGTACCAGATGGCAGGGCGGCGTCGTGCTGGGGCGCCGCAAGCATGAACCGATTTGCGTCTAGTAACGGACGCATTAGCGGCGCAAACGCTCCATTTAGACTTGAAAATTGGTCGTTAACGAAAGACGGTAGAAGTCTATCTGACCTGCAATGTGAGATACTTCACACATGGCAGCTTTCCTGCGGCTTCCTGCTTTCCCGCTCATTGCGACCCTCTCGCTTGCCGGCTTGCCTCCCGCACTGGCTCACGACCCCTATTCGGGATTGCGGGATCCGATGGGCCGACTTTGCTGCGGAGGTGACGACTGCGAAGCGATCGAGACCTATGAAGTGCATCCAGACGGCTCTGTCTCACTTTTCTCGAAGCGCTTTCATCTGTCCGTGGACGTGCCGGCTGCCAATATTACGTGGCTGGCCATACCAGGGGGTACCGTTCACTGGTGCGGAGCGCTCAGCTATCGGTCCGATCCAATTGTCCGCCCATCTCTGACGACGTTTTGCGCATTCATTGATCCGGGGAACTCGTAGGTGCCTCCTCATGAGGGTGGCCACCGAATTGGACGCGAGGGGTTAGCCAAATGCGGGAATTTTTGAGACCAAGCGCGCGATGTTGACCCAAGGCGGTCATTGAGAGGGTCCGCTTTGGGGGGGACGTCCAAGACGCTCTTGCTACCATACGTCGGCCGCGTTGCAGGTTCCTTTCACAGGTTTCGCGTCTGGAGTGGTGCATTCCTTGGCGATCAGGCCATGCGCCAAGCATCCAGCAGGAACTCGATCCCGAGCGCGACCTGAAGGACGCCAAACACCGCGCCCACGAGCTGGAGGGGCGTTGGCCCGATGGCGCCCAGAATGGCCTTGGCATGCCGCATCGCGATCCAGTTTAGGGCCACGACAGCCAGCCCCAGCCCGAGGATCGCGAGCTTGTTGCCGAGGCCAGGCGCGGCGGCCGCAAAGATGATGGGGATCGAGACAGCGACCGGAGGGAAGATGTCCGGGAAAGCGACACGCGCCGCGGGGACGAGCGCGACATCCGCCTGCGGCTTTGTCGCCGGCGGCGGCACGATCATCGACCGGAGAGAGACGACGACGAGGATGAGTCCTGCCGCCGCGATCAGGGCCGGCAGGCCCACGCCCCAGCGGGACAAGACCTGGTCGCCGAAGACGACGGCGACCGCGTACGCGACCGCCACGAGCGCCGCCACGCGCAGGGCGAGAGGGCGGACGCCAGCAGCGGTATCGCTTTCACCGAAGCTGCCGAAGACGGCCACGGCGCGGATCGGTCCCATGGTCATGAACAGCAGCCCGAACAGGGTGCCCCATGGCAGCGCACCCTCGCCCATGGCTGGTCAGCGTCCCACGGACTGGATCTGCTTGAAATCGGGAAACAGGACGGCCCTGCACCGGTCGAGCCGGCTCTGACGCTGCTCGTAGTTGGACCGGGCGATCTCCTGCTGCATCTCCTTTTCAAGGAGGGACGCCAGGGATTCGCTGCCGCGCCGGCGCAATTGGCGGGCGCGCTCGACGGACTTCGTCGCGAACTCCGCCCAGGCCTTCATGGCCTCAACCTCGTCAGGACCCTTGTCGCAGCCGGCATCCCAGGCGCGCCGGAACATGGCGTAGAGCGTCTTGGTCGGCACGTCGACGCCGCCGAAATGCCTCGCCATCTCGCGCATGGCTTCGTACTGGGCGGAGACCGTCTGCAGGCCTTTCTCGGCGACGATCAGTTGCTTGCGGTTCCAGAGGTCCTTGAGCCGAGCGATCTCGACTTCGATGAGCGGGATAGCCTTCTTGAGGTAGAGCTCCTCCTTCTGCTGGAGGAGGGCCGCGTCGCGCTGGATCTGCGCCTTGACCACGTCGACCTGGATGGACGCCAGCATGGTTTGGTAGCCGAATGATCGCCCGTAATCGACGAACATCATGACGGCGACCTGCCGGTCGGTGACGGGCTTCGCCGTGTCCTGGCTTTGGGCGCGAGCCCCGCCAGGTAAGGTTAGGGCGACGAAGGCAAGGGCGACGATTGTCAGCAGAACGGGGAGGCGCTTCTTCATCTTCAGTGCTGCTCCTCTGCGCCATCATTCCCGGGTTCGCGGTGCCATCGGGTCACCAGGCCACGGCTTTCCTCACCTGCCGAAGAGGCGCACGACGCCGCCGCCGCCATGGACGTTGATCGTCTGCCCGCTCACCCATCCTCCCGCGGGTGAGGCGAGCCAGAGCACGGCGTTGGCCACGTCTTCCGGTCTCCCGGGGCGACCGGTCAAAGTGTCGGGCTGCAGCATGCGCTGCTGCATGGCCTCGTCGATCCCGGC
Source organism: Alsobacter sp. (assembly GCA_046349155.1). Lineage (GTDB taxonomy): Bacteria > Pseudomonadota > Alphaproteobacteria > Rhizobiales > Beijerinckiaceae > Alsobacter. The sequence continues at coordinate 1,517,461 of JAXMCW010000001.1, forward strand.
ATCGGCATAGCCTTCCGTCAGCACGGTGCCGATGAGGACCGAGTTGACCCTCACCTTGCGGGCGAGGAGGTGGGCCAGCGACACCATCATCTGCGTGAGCGCCGCCTTGGCGGTGGCATAGGGCAGGATGTCGTAGGCCGGCAAGGCCGAGGAGAACGACCCCGAATTGGTGATGCTGGCATTCGTCGCCTGCAGCAGGTGCGGCAGGCAGGCCGTGCTCACGCGGTAGGCGCTGATCGCGTTGAGGCGGTAGGAGGCCAGGAAGTCCTCCTCGGAGATCGCCGCGGGATCCTCGTACCGGCCACCCCAGCCGACACTATTGACCAGCGTCGAGATGCCGCCGAAGGCGGCTGCCGTCGCCGCCACCGCGCCATCGACCTGGTCCGGCTTCGTCACGTCGCAGGCGACGCCCCGGCAGTCCGCGCCCGTCTCGGAGGCGATCGATGCGGCAGTGGCGGCCGCCTTCTCACCGTCCAGGTCGGCGATCATCACCTTCGCGCCGGCGCCCGCGAGGCTTCTCGCGATCCCCGCGCCGATGTTCTGGGCCCCTCCGGTGACGAGGGCCGCGTGCCCGGCCATGCGAAACTCGGCGAACGGATCGAAGCTCATGGGTATCGTCCTGAGGCAGGAGGCGCGGGGAGGGATCAGTCGAGTTCCTGGACGCCGCCTCCGCTGACGGTCAGCACCTGGCCGCTGATCCAACCCGCGGCGCGCGAGCAGAGGAAAAGCGCGGCATTGGCTATGTCGTCAGGTTCGCCGAGGCGGCCGAGCGGAGTGTTCCGCAGCATGCCCCGCTCGACGTCGGGCGTCAGCACGGAGGCCAGCGCGGCCGTTCGGATCGCGCCCGGAGCGATGGCGTTGACGCGGATGTTCTTCGGCCCGAGGTCGAAGGCCACGTTGCGGGTCAGATGGCTGACGGCGGCCTTCGAGGATCCGTAGGAGGCCATGCGCTGGTTCCGGTTCTCGCCGGCCATTGAGGAGATGTTCAGGACGGCGCCCCCGCCGGCGGCCTCCATGGGTGGCACGGCAAGCTGCGTCAGGCGGAACAGGGAGAAGACGTTCAACTCGTAGGCCCAGCGGAAGTCCTCCATGGACATGTCGAAGGGCTTCGGGCCGCCGCCGCCTGCATTGTTGACGAGGATCGTCAGTCCGCCGAACGTCTCGACGGTGCCTTGTACGGCCGCTTCGAGATGCTCCTCCTGGGTCACGTCGCAGGCCCGGGCAAGCGAACGTCCGCCGGCCGCCTCGATCGCGTCGGCGACGGCACGGGCCGTGTCTTCGCTGCGGTCCGTGACCACCACGCTGGCGCCGGCGGCTGCGAATGTCAGAGCGATCTGTCGGCCGATCCCGGCGCCGGCGCCCGTGATCAACGCGATATCGCCGTCCAGGCGGAAGACCTTGGGATCGTACATGGCGCGCCTCCTCGCGCCAGCGTCCTCGTCCTCTCAACGAGTTCAAGAGTCTGGGTGCTCAAAACGAGCAGCAAGCTGATGGGACGGATGCGACGACTATGCGTCTACGTCACATCGCCAGTTTTAGAGAGAGGAGCGTCAACGGTTTTAAGCGCTGGTGCTCGTGAATCAATCATGACTTGATTTATTGCGCTCTCCCCATATCTCATCACGTCGGCCAGCCCCGACCGGCCGGGATCGTGAAGGAAAGACCGTGGCGCGCATCACGCCCCAGGACGTCGAGTCTGCCTACGCCCATTTTTACATCAGGGCGCAATATACTTGGGTCCACATGCTGGCCGAGCACCTCGCCGATTGCAGCAGGGTCTTTCGGGGCGATCTCCAAGCGATGCTGGTCCTCGCGGTGATCGGGCAGAGCTACCTTTACCGACACCTCCAGGAAGTGGGTGAACGGCCCCCGGAGGACGAGGTGCCGCTTCCAGTCCTCGCGGGAACCTCAATTAACGCGAGTTCCCTGTCCGACATCCTCGGCATCCCGCGGGAGACCGTGAGGCGGAAGCTGGAGGATCTGCGGACCGCGGGGTGGATCGAAAAGGACGAAAAGTCCGGCTACCAGCTCGCGATGCAGGGCGGCAGGATGACGGCGCGCGAGGCGCTGAGCGAACTTGACCAACGCCAGATGAAGCGGGTCGCCCGGATGGTGGCCGAATTTGCCCGTCTGGCGCAGCTCGGAGCCGGCCCCGGAACGGACTAACAAGACCTCAAGCCTGAGCGGTCAGTACCAGCCCGCGCCCTGGTCGGCGACACAACGCTCGTACTGCGTCCAGAAGCGGCCGCTGTCCACGCGCTTGCTGCTGGTGCGGGCGACCGCAGCGGAGCGGCACCCCCGGATGAGCGCAATGTCGGGATCCACGACTGGAGTGGGCATTGACCTGTTCACGGTCGTAACTGGCTGCGCCGGGGCCGAGGGTGTGGTCATGTTCCCGGCCGCTTCGGCACGGGCCTGCACCGCCGCCAGCGTCTGGCGCGCCTGCGCCATGCTCGCCGCGTTTCCGCAGAAGGCCTTGCGGCCGCCAGCCTGCGCGACGACGCCCTTCTCGCTCGCGGCGCGGGCCCGCTCGCTGACGCCGAGGGCCTGCTCCAAGCCCCGGATCGTCGTGAGGAGAGAAACCCGCACGGGCTTGGCGACGGACACGCCGCAGAGGCGCCGCGCCGTGTCCGCGACATAGAGCGCCGCCAGCTGGTCCTTCCAGGCCACCGCGGCCACTCCCCAGTCGGTCACCGCCGCCGCTGGGCGGGAAGCGCACGTCATCGCAAGACACGCGAACAGAATTGGGATCACGCGCATGGCCAAGATGTACCCAGGCTCGAAGATGAAAGAACCACCGGCGCAGGCATGCACGCGGCAGCGACATGCGCAACCTAAGACTGAGCGACCGCGGTGACGAGCGGCGATGTGCCCAAAATGGGCAGTAGATTACGCCCATTTTGGGCAGTAAAGGCCTTGTTGGCGATCCATTCAAAGTTAAGCTCTCGTCCGAGCTAACAATTAAACTCGTCGAATTCGCGGGGATCTGCCGTTCGTTGGACAGACGGGCAGAGATTATGCTTGTGCGCCCTCTCTTCTGTCGAGTTATCTTGAAGTAACGGAGCGCTACATTGTCCGACCTCATCGTGATTTCCTACAAGGACGAGGCCGCCGCCGAGGCCGTGCGGGCGCGCCTCTACGACATGCAGAAGAACTATCTGATCGACATCGGCGATGCCGTCGTGGCGGTTAAACAGGCGGACGGCAAGGTCAAGCTCAACCAAATGGTGAGCACGACGGCGGCGGGCGCTGCCTCCGGCTCGTTCTGGGGCCTGCTCGTCGGCATCCTGTTCATGGCGCCCATCCTCGGCGTTGCCGCGGGTGCGGCGGCGGGCGCGCTCGGTGGAGCGCTCACCGATTTCGGCATCAACGACGCGTTCATGAAGGATCTCGCGGGAAGCCTGCAGCCGGGCAACGCGGCGCTTTTCGTCCTCGTGAAGAAGATGACCGCCGACAAGGTGCTCGACGATCTCAAGGGAACGGGCGGAACCGTCCTGCGCACGTCGCTCGACCACACCAAGGAACAGGCCCTGCGCGACGCGCTCGCCGCCCACGTGGCGGCTGCGTCCGACACGTCGAAGGCTGGCTGACCAGGGCCCTCGTCAACACGTCCCATCACCGTATTCGGGAGGCCGCCGTGAGCGCGATTTCCATTCCCCACCGCGCCGAGGACTCGGTCTTCGGCTCGGCTGCCTTGTCATCCGCTGCAGCCGACAAGGCCTTCCCCACCTCGGAGATGAGGCCGGACGTCGCCTTCCAGCTCGTCAGCGACGAGCTGATGGCCGACGGCATGGCCCGCCTCAACCTGGCGACATTCTGCCAGACCTGGGACGACGGGAACGTCCGCAAGCTGATGGACCTGTCGATCGACAAGAACTGGATCGACAAGGAGGAATACCCACAGTCCGCCGCCATCGACCAGAAGTGCGTGTCGATGATGGCCGACCTCTGGAACGCGCCGGCCGATCCGGCGGGCCCGACAGGGACCAACACGATCGGATCCAGCGAGGCCTGCATGCTCGGCGGCATGGCCATGAAGTGGCGCTGGCGCGCGAAGCGCAAGGCGCAGGGCAAGTCCACGGACAAGCCCAACATGGTGTGCGGCCCCGTGCAGGTGTGCTGGCACAAGTTCGCGCGCTACTGGGATGTCGAGCTGCGCGAGATCCCCATGGAGCACGACCGCTACTTCATGGATCCCGAGCGCATGCTCGCGGCCGTCGACGAGAACACGATCGGCGTCGTGCCGACCTTCGGCGTCACCTACACCGGCAACTACGAGATGCCGGGCCCGCTCAACGATGCGCTCGACAAGCTGCACGCCCAGAAGGGCCTCGACATCGACATCCACGTCGATGCTGCGAGCGGCGGCTTCCTGGCGCCCTTCTGCGCGCCGGAGATCGTCTGGGATTTCCGTTTGCCGCGGGTGAAGTCGATCTCCTCCTCGGGGCACAAGTTCGGCCTCGCGCCGCTCGGGTGCGGCTGGGTGATCTGGCGTGACAGGGCTTCGCTACCCGACGACCTCGTCTTCAACGTCGACTATCTCGGCGGCAAGGTCGGCACCTTCGCGATCAACTTCTCGCGCCCCGCCGGCCAGGTCATCTCGCAGTACTACGAGTTCCTCAGGCTTGGGCGCGAGGGCTACCGCAAGGTTCACATGACCAGCTACGGGGTCGCCCAGTACCTCGCGAAGGAGCTGGGGGCGCTGGGTCCCTACGAGTTCATCTGCACGGGCGACGAGAAGACGGGCATCCCCGCGATCTGCTTCCGCATCAAGCCCGGCGAGGACCCAGGCTACACGCTCTACGACATTTCCGACCGGCTCCGCATGACGGGCTGGCAGGTTCCGGCCTTCGCCCTCGCGGGAGGAGCCTCGGACGTGTCCGTGATGCGCGTGATGTGCCGGCGGGGCTTCGACCTCGACCTCGCGGCGCTGCTGGTGCGCGACTTCAAGGCCGCGCTCGCGTTCTTCGGGCGACACAAGGCGCACCAGCTCACGGCCGCCGAGGCCACGAGCTTCCACCACACCTGACGCGATCACAACGCGGGCGGCGCGACCGCACATCTTCACGGGGGCAACCATGGCCGACAGCGCCAGCAAGCCGGCAGCGGCCGGCAAGATCGGAATCCTGACGCTCGCGGTGATGAACGTCACGGCGGTGGTGAGCCTGCGCGGGCTCCCGGCCGAAGCCGAGTATGGCCTGAGCTCGATCTTCTACTATCTTTTCGCCGCGGTCGTGTTCCTCATCCCTGTCTCGCTCGTGGCCGCCGAACTGGCGACCGGCTGGCCAGAGAAGGGCGGCGTTTTCCGCTGGGTGGGCGAGGCCTTCGGACCGCGGTGGGCCTTCGTGGCCATGTTCATGCTCTGGATCGAGGTCACCGTCTGGTTCCCCACCGGCCTGACCTTCGGCGCCGTGTCGCTGGCCTTCATCGGCCCGGACCAGAAATGGGACGCTGCGCTTTCGGCCAACAATATGTTCGTGCTGGCCATCGTGCTGGCGATCTACTGGCTTGCGACCTTCATCGCATTCCGGGGTGTCGACGCCTTCGCCAAGGTGTCGAAGTACGGCGGCATGATCGGGACGATCATTCCAGCGGCCATCCTGATCGTGCTGGGTTTCGCCTATCTCCTGAAGGGGGGCAAGCCGCAGATCGATCTCGCCTGGAAGGACGTCCTCCCCGACTTCACGAACTTCAACAACGTCGTGCTCGCGGCCGGCATCTTCCTCTTCTACGCGGGCATGGAGATGAACGCGATCCACGTGAAGGACGTGGAGAACCCGTCGCGCAACTACCCCATCGCCATCATCATGGCGGCGCTCGGGACGGTTGCCATCTTCGTGCTCGGCACCCTGGCGATCGCCTTCGTCATCCCGAACTCCCAGATCAACCTGACGCAGAGCCTCCTCGTCGCCTATGGCGACATGTTCCGCTGGGCTGGGATCGGCTGGCTTGCGCCGGTGATGGCGATCGCCCTCGCGGTCGGCGTGCTGGCGGGCGTTGTGACGTGGGTCGCGGGGCCGTCCTCGGGTCTGCTGGTCGTCGCTAAGGCGGGCTACATGCCGCGCTTCTGGCAGAAGACCAATGCCCACGGCATGGCGACGCACATCCTTCTCGTGCAGGCCCTCATGGTCACCGCGCTCTCCATCATGTTCGTGGTGCTGCCCTCGGTGCAGGCGGCCTACCAGATCCTCAGCCAGCTCACGGTCGTGCTCTACCTCGTGATGTACCTGCTGATGTTCGCGGCCGGCATCTACCTGCGCTACAGCCAGCCCAACCGGCCGCGGCCCTACAGCATCCCCGGGGGCGACGCGGGCATGTGGCTCATCGGCGGCATGGGCTTCCTGGGCTCGCTTCTGGCCTTCGTGCTTTCCTTCATCCCGCCCGGGCAGATCTCGGTCGGCAGCCCCACCACCTATGTCTCGCTGCTCATCGGCCTGACGGTGTTCTTCGTCGCGATCCCCTTCGTGATCTACGCGGTCCGCAAGCCACACTGGCGCGATCCGGAGTCGGACTTCGCGCCCTTCACCTGGGAGGCCGAGAACGGGCACCCCGGCATCCCCACAGCCTCGGCTGTCCCGGTCGGCGCGCCGGTCCTCGCGAAGCCGAAGGCAGTCGCCTGACCAGCGGAGCCCGGCCTCGACGTGCCCTCCTCAAGGACAGGGAAGCCCCATGACGATTGCTCCCGACCAGATCCGCAGCGCCGTGCAGAAGGCGCACGAGAGCTGTCGTGACCTTCCCGGCGGAGCGAACGCCAGCTACATCCCGTTCCTCGCGTCGGTGCCGTCCTCGCTGTTCGGCGTGGTGGTGGCCACGGCCGACGGAGCGGTCTATTCGGCGGGAGACGCGCACCACGGCTTCGCCATCGAGTCCATCTCGAAGGTTTTCACCCTGGCCCTGGTGATGGAAGCGATCGGTCCGGCCGCCGTCCGGAGCAAGGTCGGGGCTGACCCGACGGGCTTGCCGTTCAACTCCGTGATGGCGCTCGAGCTCCACGGCGGAAAGCCGCTCTCGCCGCTGGTCAATGCCGGCGCGATCGCGACCGCGAGCCTCGTGCAGGGCGCGACCGCCGACGACATGTGGGCCAAGATCCTCGACGCTCAGAGCCGCTTTGCCGGACGCGCCATCGCGCTGAGTCCCGAGGTGAACACCTCTGAGCAGACCACCAACTTCCACAACCGGGCGATCGCCTGGCTGCTCACCAGCGCGAACGCCTGTTACTGCGACCCCATGCGCGCGGTGGACGTCTATACCCGCCAGTGCTCCACGCTGATCACGGCCGAGGACCTCGCCGTCATGGGCGCCACGCTGGCCGCGGGAGGGGTCAACCCCCGCTCGAAGCAGCAAGTCATTTCGGCCGGGAACGTGCCATACATCCTCGCGGAAATGGCGATGGAGGGCCTCTACACGGCCTCGGGCGATTGGGCCTACCAGGTGGGCCTGCCCGGCAAGAGCGGCGTCGGCGGAGGGATCCTGGCCGTCGCGCCCGGCCGCCTCGCCATCGCGGCGTTCTCTCCTCCCCTCGACGATGCAGGGAACAGTGTCCGGGGTCAGGCGGCGGTCGCCAGCGTTGCCCGCGACCTCGGTTTGAACCTCTATCGAGAGGTCCCCCAGTGACCCCCACACCGGCGTCCGCGGCGACCGGGGCGGCTCCGACCCGTAAGAAGCAGGCCATGAGCTTGTGGTCAGTCGCGGCGCTCGGCATCGGCTCCATGGTGGGAGCCGGCATCTTCGCGCTACTTGGCCAGGCGGCGCTGGTGGCTCACCAGGACACCTGGATCAGTTTCGCGCTGGGGGGAGTCGTTGCCCTGCTCTCGGGCCACAGCTACGGCAAGTTGGCGGCGCGGTTCCCGTCCAATGGCGGGATTATGGACTACTTCTATCTCGGCTTCCCCTCCCGCGTGCTCTCGGGCGCGCTGTCGCTTCTGTACCTCGTGACGCTCGCCGTCACGATCGCCATGGTCGCACGTACCTTCGGCGCCTATGCCTCAGCCCTTCTGACCGGCGGCCACAACCGGCTTCTCGTGGACATGTTCGCATCGGGCATCATCGTCCTGCTCACGATCCTCAACCTCGTGGGAGCAGGCGCCGTCGGGCGTGCGGAGATCGTGCTCGTCGGGATCAAGCTCGTCATCCTCTGCCTCCTGATGATCGCGGGCGCGGTCACGATCCGGCCAGACCTCATGGCCGGGCATGGGCATGTTCCGCCCTCCTCGCTGCTGGCGAGCGTCGGGCTGACGTTCTTTGCCTATGCGGGCTACGGCATGATGGCCAATGCGTCCGACGAGGTGGCCGATCCCGTTCAGACCATTCCGAGGGCCATCATGCTGGCGATCCTCGTGGCAGGCGGCCTCTATGTCGGTCTCGCGGTCGTCGTGCTCGGCAACGTCTCTCCAACAACGCTCGCCGCGCAGGCCGACACAGCTGTGGCCGAGGCGGCGCGTCCGGTTCTCGGGCGCTTCGGCTTCACCATCGTCTCCATCGGCGCGCTGTTGGCCACCTCTTCCGCCATCAACGCGACCCTGTTCAGTGGCCTCAACATCGCCAGGGGGCTCGCGGAGAAAAAGCAACTGCCGGCGCTATTCGCCGAGCCGGTCTGGGGTCAGGGCACAAAGGGACTGATCTGGTCGGTGGCCGGCATCCTGCTGATCACCAACCTGCTCGACCTCAGCGCCATCGCGAACATCGCGAGCGCGACGTTCCTGATCTCTTACCTCGCGGTCTTCGTCGCCCACTGGCGGCTTCGCGGGCAGACGGGAGCCGGCGGATTCCCTATTGCGCTCGGCTTCGTGGCGATGGCCGTGGTCTTCGCCAGCTTCATGGTGAGCGTCTGGCAGAGCCAGCCGGTCGCCATGCTGCTGATCGTCCTTTTCGTCGGCGGCAGCATCGCGGTGCAGGCCGTCCTGCAACGCGGACGGAGCGCGCCATGAGCGTGCTGCGCGGGCTGCTTCTCGCGGTCGGCACGATGCTCTCGGGGCCCCTCACCGTGCTTGCCGGAGCAGCCTCCTGCGACGTCGCTGCGGTGATCTCCGAGGAAGCCCGCACGGGCGCGACTGGCCTTGACCCCAACGAGGCCCGACACGCAAGGCGGGCGCACGTCACCCGGGACCGCCATGCGCCCCTCGCGCTCGCCGAGAGCGGCGGCAAGGTTGGCCACGTGGAGGTGGCCCGCCTCCTTGATCGCGAGTTCGCCCGGTTCGATCCAGACTACCTCACCACTAAGGCCCGCCATCGATCTAGGCTGGACGCACTCAAGGTCAGGCTCGACGCGGCGCAGGGGCCCGGTCACTGGCTCTACTGCTCGCAGCAGCTCTACAACGACGCGGAGTGGCTGGTCGAATACACCGCCTTGTGGCCGCGCGTGACGGCGGGTCTCAACGCGCTAGAAGACAGCCTGTCGCGCGCTGACCAGCAGGACGCCTCGCGCCAGGCGGCCGACGGCTCTTGGGGAGGCTGCCGGGACGAATTTGTCTTCAGGGTGGATAGCACCGTCGACGCCCTGAACGGACTTAATCCCGATCCCGTGCCGCAGCTCCGCTACCCGCTGAACTTCCTCCAAGCGGTCGGCACGCCCGCCGACGTCAGCCGGCTGATCTTCTCGCGGCTGGTCTCCGCCATGGGCGCCAGCGGCATCTATGGCCGCGAGGAGATAGCCTCGCTCACGGAATCTCTCCCCCAATTTCTCTTCAAGCCAACGATCGCCACCATCGCCCGGAACAACGGCGCGGCCTTCATCGAACGAGAGTTCATACGGCGGCACGCGCGGCTGCTCGACTCGGTACAGAACCCGTTCACCGGCTTCTGGGGGCCTTCCCTGTCGGTGGACGGCGAGATCCTTGCGCTGCCCGACCTCAGCATGACGTTCCACATCGTCTCCTACCGGCGAGGATGCATCGAACGCTGGTCGGAGCTGATCGAGACGCTCCTGGCGATCAAGGAGCTGAGCTACCCCTTCGGCTGGATGCATGACGGCCGCATCACCACGCACAATGCCTATGACGTGGTGAAGCTTCTGGCGCATGGCTGGGACCACGCGAGCCCCGGCCAGAAGGAGACCGCTTCGCGCGAGATCGCGTCGATGCTTCAGGCGATCATGGCATCTGACGTGAGGCCCGACGGGTCGGTCGTGTTCGACCCTGACTACTACGAGACGGAAGCCGCAGCCTACTACTTCGCCATCGCCTTCCTGGACGAAGCCGGCTTCTGGCGCCCCGAGAGGCGGTTCTGGAGCGAGAACAAACATCTTGCCCCCGAGGCCCTTTCGCTGTGCCGCGCCATGAAGGCGCGTGTCGGTCCCCTAGCCGCGCAATCGAGCCTTGCAGTCGGCGCGATGCAGCGCCTGCAGGAAAACTGCCCGTGAACGATGTGCCACCCGTGCTGACGTTCAGGCATGCCAGGACATGGCGGCCTGACCCGAGCGTGAGAAACACCATGCTCCCAGAGCCCGAAATGTCCGCCGAAGCCTGCTACAGGGCCTTCCGAGCGCATTACACGAAAGCCCAGTACCACTGGGTCCAGTTCACGACGGAATGGCTCTCGGACTGTTCGCGAGCCTTCGACGGCGACCTCCAGATGATGCTGATCCTCGCAGTGGTCGGCCAGCCGCATTTGGCCAGTGCCAACGCCCCGCAGGAGACAGGCACGGAAGCGCCACAGCGCTCGATCAATGCATCGCGCATCGCTGACGTCACTGGCATCCCTCGCGAGACGATACGCCGGAAGCTCGACGCGATGGCGAAGCGCGGCTGGGTCCAACAGCATCCGGATGCAAGCTGGTCGATCGCCGTGGTAGACAACGAGACCCCTGCGCGACTTGACTTGCGCGAATTGGAGGATGCCGCAATTCGGAAGGTGTCGCGCTTCGTAGCGAACTTCGTTCCTCTTGTCCGACAGACGTGATCGCCTTCTGAGTTCCCTATTTCCCCCGCCCCAAAGTCCATCCTCAGTCAGGAGCAGTTATGACGCACAAGGCGGTAATCTTCGTTCTAGCAATACTCATCGGCATCACCTTCATACTCGCCTTCGCATCAAGCGGAAGCGGGTCTGGTTGGATCCACCTCGTGGGCCTCGGACTGACTGTCGTCCTTCTGATCGTGATCGGTCTTGGCCAAAATGCAGGCGTCGCCCGAAAGCCGCCGGACTGAGGCTGGCCGAGCCAGAGAGGCGCCGATCCCCCGAATTCGCGACACGCCAGCCCCGCCATGACGATGACACCCGTAGACATGGCCCTCTTCGCGATCAGCCTGCTGGCTCTTTTCAGCCCGCCTGCGACGCTCGGGCCCGCGGCATCGATCTTGGCGGGCGCTCCCGCGAAGGCCCAGAAGCGCGTCGCATTCCTGGTCGCCCGCAACTACGCACTGATCCTGGTCGTGGCGCTGCTGCTCGGCCACGCGCTCCTCAGGCTGCTCGGGATCACCACGGCAGCGCTCACTCTCACAGGCGGGGCTGCCCTCGTGCACCAGGGCTGGCCGCTGATGACCCGCGGCGACAAGGCCGCCGACCGTTCGGCCGCAGGCGGCGACGCCCTCGACCGGAATTGGGACCAGATCTCCGCGGTGCCCCTCACGTTCCCGATTACGATCGGGGGTGGCACGATCGCGGTAGCGGTCAGCGCGAGCGGTCGCTATCCGACCCTGCCGGATCTCGCAGTCCTCGCCACCATCTGCCTGTCCTTGTCGCTTGCCGTCTATCTGACCTTCCGCCTGGCCGGGCCGGTGACGAGCCGCCTCGGAGAGGGCGCCATGGACGCCATCACTCGCGCGTCTGGCATCGTCCTTGTCGCATTGGGGGCGCAACTCAGCGTGGCGGGCCTCGTCGGGCTCACCCTGTCGAACCTGCACCTTCCACACTGACACGAGCGCAGGGTGGAGTTCCGTGCGACATCGCGGGCTACACCCACCCAGCTTGCCCGGTTTGAGCACCCGACCCATGGCTTGCGGTGGCGCCGTCGGGCATCAGGAAAATTGGTCCACCCTGCGGCTCAAGAGGCGGAGTGAACTCATGCTGGGGGATGCCCAGATCCGTGCCTTCCTCTCCTCGATCGCAGCCTTCATGGTGATCGTCAGCGTCCATGTCGTCCTGCTGCACGTCATGGCGGCGCTTGTCCGAAAACGGCCGATTGGATCGCTGTTGCAGGCGACGCTGCTCCGCGAAATCGCGTTCGTGGTTCAGGTCGTCGTGGTGCTGTTCGGCATCAACCTCGTGACGAACCTCCTGTGGGGCAGTTTCATCGCCGTGATGGGCGTCGTGCCGACCTTCAGGAATGCACTCTTCTACGCGCTGGAGAACTATACCTCGCTCGGCCTGACGCGAGTGCAGGTGGACGAGACCTGGCGCACTCTGGCGCCGCTCATCTCATTGTCCGGCGTGTTCTGCCTCGGGTGGTCGACAGCGATCCTCGTCTCGCTGTTCAGCCAGCTCTACACGTCGAAGACCACCTGATCGACAGCGCAGCGACGCGTGTCAAAGCTCCTGTGCTTCCGGTCGCCGCGACACCCTGGCGAACGCCGTTACGATCCACGAAACGCCGGCCAGGATGAGGCCGGCTGCAGCGACGCTGTCCAGCACGACGACCCCTGACTTCGGCCATGTCAGAACCATCACGAGGACCACGAAGGCGGCGACGATTGCCGTCGCGATGAGCACGCGACGGGCGGAGAGTTGGCGGAGATTGGCGCCTGCTAGAAAGCGCATCGCAGCTCCGCAGGCGACGAGCAGGACCAGGGCCACGGAGAGCCCGAAGGATCCAGCGAGCGGGTCGGCCACGATCACGATCCCTCCCAGAAGGAACAGCATGGAGGGCCCGAGTTCGGCGGCGATGCCGGCCATGCTTCTCCGAAAAATCGCATGGAGTCCCTCGGCCAGGCCGGCGACGATGAGAAGGACCCCGGTCAGGATATGGTTGTCGCCCGAGCCGGCCAGGAGGCGCCAGAAACACGCCAGGCCCAGGCCCACGAGGCCAGCGCCGACGGCCACCGTCCACAGTGAAGGAAACCGGAGCCGCTCGTTCTCGAGGTCATGCTCGTGCATGCTAAAGTCCTGCTTCGCGGGTTCCGGCGCGCAACGGGCACCCAGCAGCAATGCCGGAGCGGGATCGCCCGTCCGGCCGCGTTCACTGTGGAGCGGTTTGCGCTTGCATGGACATCAGCATCGCCGGGGTCACGTCCGGCGATGCCTTGTTGCCCCAGCTCGTGCGCACGTAGTTCAGGATATCGGCCAACTGCTGTGCGGTGACGCCGTTCAGCTGGGAGGCCATTGCGGCGCGGCCGAAATGCGCGGGTAGTCCTCCGACCGTCGCGCGGACCAGGTTGGCGGGATCGGGTGCAACAACTAGCGCATTGCCACGCAGCGGAGGGCCACCGCCCAGCGAGGCCGCAAGTCCGGCCCCCTGCGGACCGTGGCAGGCGGCGCAATTGTTTACGAAGAGCGTGGCGGCCTGTGCCCTGTCGAGGCTGACGGCCGGCGGTTCCTCGACCCCGGAGCGCGCCGCCAGACGGCTCTTCAGGTACTCGGCGATCGCCTTGAGGTCCTCGTCCGTGAGGTACTTCAGGCTGTTGTGGACGACCTCCGCCATTGGGCCCTCGGCCACCATGCGCTTGTTCTGGCCTGCCTTGAGGAAGGCCACGACCTCGTCAAGCGACCACATGCCCAGCCCGGTCTGCGGATTGGCCGTGAGATTGGTGGCGAACCAGTCGCCGATCTTGCTGCCAGTGAGCCCGGCGCTGCGCTCCACCGCGCCCATGAAGTTGCGCGGCTCGTGGCAGGCACCGCAATGGCCCAGCCCCTCTACGAGGTAGGCGCCGCGGTTCCACGCCGGGCTCTTGGTGGGGTCCGCGACGTAGCTGCCGGGGCGGAAGTAGAGCTCGTTCCAGGCCAGCATCGTGAAGCGGATGCTGAACGGGAAGTCGAGGTGGTTGACGTCGACGGGGTAGACCTGTTGGGGCACCGTCGAGAGATAGTCATAGATGGCGTCGACGTCCTCCCGCGTCGCCTCCGTGGTGAAGGTGTACGGCATGGCGGGATAAAGATACTCGCCGTTCTTGCGCCGGCCCTCGTGGAGCGCGGCCCAGAAGTCGTCCTTCGTCCAGGTCCCGATGCCCGTAGCCTTGTCGAAGGTGATGTTCGGGGAGAGGAGGAAGCCGAACGGCGTCGCGAGCTTCAGCCCGCCTCCGAAGGAGCCGCCAGCGGCCGAGGAGTGGCAGCTCACGCAGTCTCCGACCCGGGCGAGATACTCGCCGCGCGCCACGCTCTGCGGATCTGCGGCGAGCGCGCCGGCATCCGCGCAGAGCGCCCCTAGGCTGGCCAAGGCTCCCGCAAGGGCGGCCGGGCCGGAGAGCCGTGCCGCGCCGGTGCGTCTCTCGCTCATCGCTGCTCCCGGCTTCCGCCGCACCTGTCCACGCGTCTCATCCGCGCCGAGCGTGGTCATGCGGCGCAGTCCGGGCAAGACGAGACCTGCCCATCGTGGGCACGGCCCAACGGACACCGGCCCCGCGACGGACGCTTCAAGCCCAGTCGCCCTGGGATTGTTGCCTGCGCAACATGTCCGTCACGCCCTCCGCCATGGCTTGCTTCAGGGCGTCGACGTGACCCGACTGCTCCATCGCCTTCAGGAGAGCTGTCTCGTCCTGCGGATGGATGCCGCGGTTGACGCGCTGGATCATCTCCCGCAGCTCCGTCTCGATCAGGTGCTTCGCATCGTCGGTCAGCATCATCATGATCTCCGGACCACTGGCCAGTCTCGCCGAAGGATGGCCCCCGAACAAGACCGGCTAAGCTCGAGGAACGCGGCCGATCGCTTGGCCGGCACGCCGGGGACGTCACGAGCCCGGAGGACGGGTCACGCGCGCCGACATCGCCGCGATGGCGGCGTCGCGGGCCGCCATGCGGCGCAGCCACTTCCGGTGGTGGGTCCAGGCCCAGCCTCCCGTCACGGAGCCCTGCAGCATGCCCCGCATCGTGCCCTTGATCCAGAAGCCGGCATAGACATGCATGATGATCACCGTAATGGCGGCGACGCCGGCGACGGAATGGACCAGCATCGCCTTGCGTTGCATGGCGATGGTGGTCCAGGTCCCGAAATAGTCCTCCCAAACGCCGAGCCCGCTGAGCAGCAGCGCGGGGATCAGCAGGAGCTGGGTCCAGTAGACGCCCTTCTGGCCGGCGTTGAATTTGCCGAGCTCGGGCAAGCCGTCGTGCCTGTTCGCGATGACGCGCCCGAACCTGAGCATCCACCTGACGTCGTCGAGGGTCCAGAGGTTGGAAAGAAGCGTGGAACAGGCAAGCACGAAGAAGGACGCGCAGAGAGCGACGCCCAGCCACGGATGGACAGCGCGCGCGCTGGTTCCGCCCCCGAAAAGCGCAGAGAGGAAGAAGAAGCCGGGGTGGTACAGGGCGAGGCCGCTGAGCGCGAGCAGCAGGAACAGGACTGCAGTGATCCAGTGATTGAGCCGCTTGAACCGCCCGAAGCGACGGACGGTGATCGGAGCAGTGTTCGGTCCGCCGTCGCTCATGCGCCGCTGTCCCGCCGGGCGTCGGAGTCCGCCTGCGACCGGAGGGCGCTCGCCTCGCGCTCCGCCTCAGGCGGCACGACGTCGCGGCCCACCATCAGGTAATGGAAGGCGCTGGCGAGCACTGCGGCGCCCATCGCCGCGAGCCCGGCGATTTTTGCGCCGCCCTTCCACCACGCGACGAAGGGGCTAATGGACGGATTGGCCGGGAGCCCGCCATAGCGCTCGGGCCTGTCCGCATGGGGCAGCACGTACATGACGTGCGTGCCGCCGACCCCGGGCGGATCGTAGAGGCCGGCGTTCTGGAAGCCGCGCCACTTGAGGTCCTCGACCCGCTCCGCCGCGTGCGCCACCATCGACGGCTTGGCGCCGAAGCTGATCGCGCCGGTGGGGCAGGTCTTGACGCAGGCCGGCTCCAGGCCGACGGAGACCCGGTCCGAGCAGAGGGTGCACTTGTAGGCCTTGCGGTCCTTCTTGCCATAGCGCGGGATGTTGAAGGGGCAGCCCTTGATGCAGTAGCCGCAGCCGATGCAGTTGGCCTCGTCGAAATCGACGATGCCGTTCGCATATTGCACGATGGCTCCCGGCGCGGGGCAGGCCTTGAGGCATCCGGGGTCGGCGCAGTGCATGCAGCCGTCCTTGCGGAACAGCCACTCCACGTCGCCCGTCGCGGGATCCTCGTATTCGTCGAAGGTGATGAGCGTCCACGTCTCCGGCCCGAGATCCGGGGGATTCTGCAAAGTGCCGGTGTTGACGCCTATGGGACCGCGCAGGTCGTTCCATTCCTCGCAGGCCGACTGGCAGGCTTTGCAGCCGACGCACTTGGAGATGTCGATGAGCTTCGCCAGAACGGGCTCCTGCCCCGCCCGGGCCTCGGGTTCGAGGTGGTCTGACGCGGAGCGGCGGATGACCGCAAGCGATGGGTAGGAGGGCATCAGGCCGAACCCTGGGCGGGAGGAGGAGACGTCGGTTCGATGTTCACCAGCCAGGACTTGTAGGCGGGCGTCTGCGTATCTGCGTCGCCGACGGCGGGCGTGAGCGCGTTGGGGCTCCAGCCCTTCTTGGTCAGACCCATGAAGCCCCAGTGGTAAAGCAGGCCCACGACGTGGACCGGCCTGCCGTCGCAGGTCAGCGGGCGGATCCGCTTCGTGACGACGGCCTTCGCCTTCATCTCGCCGCGCTTGCTCCAGACGCGCACCCAGCTGCCGTTGCGGATGCCCTTTTCGAGCGCGAGCTTCTCACCGATTTCGACGTACTGCTCAGGCTGCAGAATCGCATTGATATGCGAATGCATCGTCCAGAAGTGGAAATGCTCCGTCGTCCGGTAGGTCGTCGCCACGAAAGGAAACGCCGCTGACGTACCGAGGCGCGCGAGGTCGTCCGCGAAGATCCGCGCGACCGGATTTCCCTTGATGGCCGGCGACATCGGGTTGTCGCAGGGCGTCTCGAAGGGCTCGTAGTGCACCGGGAACGGGCCGTCCCGCATTAGCCCTCGCACAAAGAGCCGCGCGCTGCCTTCCTCGTTCATGATGAAGGGGCCGATGCCAGCCTCGGGGGGTGCGTTCACGGGATAGTCCGGCGCGTCGTAGCCGGTCCACTTTCGGCCGTTCCACCAGACGAGCTTGTTCCGCTCGCCCCAGGGTTTGCCTTGTGGATCCGCCGAGGCCCGGTTGTAGAGAATGCGCCGGTTGGCAGGCCACGCCCAGGCCCAGTTCGGGGCGATGCCGCGGTTGTTCGGGTCGCTCGCGTCGCGCCGGGCCATCATGTTGCCCTGCTCGGTGAAGCACCCGACGTAGAGCCAGCAGCCGCAGGCCGTCGAGCCGTCGCCCGTCAGTTGCCCGAAGGAACTCAGCTGCTGCCCTGCGCCGATCAGGACGCCCGTCGCCGGGTCCACGAAGTCGCGCAGCGCATGCCCGTTGATTTCGCGTGCGATCTCTTCGGGCCTGGGAGAGGCGGGGTCGTCGTAGTCCCATGTCAGGTCGAGGATCGGTTCCGGGAAGGCGCCGCCTTCCTTGCGGTAGAGTTCGCGTAGCCGCAGGAAGATGCCGGACATGATGTCGATGTCCCACTTCGCCTCAGCCGGCGGATCCTGCGCCGGCCAGTGCCACTGCAGCCACCGGCAGGAATTGGTGAGCGAGCCCTCGTCCTCGGCGAAGCAGGTCGTGGGAAGCTCGAAGACCTCTGTCTGGATTGTCGGCGGATCGGCCGCTCCGTACACGCCATGATCCTCCCAGAAGCGCGCGGTCTCGGTCTGCAGCGGG
Source organism: Alsobacter sp. (assembly GCA_046349155.1). Classification (GTDB taxonomy): domain Bacteria; phylum Pseudomonadota; class Alphaproteobacteria; order Rhizobiales; family Beijerinckiaceae; genus Alsobacter. Next base: position 1,535,225 of record JAXMCW010000001.1, read on the forward strand.
TCCATCACCACAAGGAATTTCAGCTTCGACAGGGCCTTCCGCACCTTCGCCTGGTCGGGGAACGACATCAGAGCGTTGAAGCCCTGCGCGACGTAGCCCGTCATCTTGCCCTGGCTGGCGAGTTCCATGGCCATCATGATGTCGTAGACCGGCGCGTCCCGCTTCGGCAGGTAGTCATAGGCGAAGTCGTTTTCCGCCGTCGCCGCGTCGCCGTAGGTCGCCTTGAGGAAGCTGACGAAGTAATTCCGATAGCCCTGCATGGGGCTGACCTGGCCGGGCCTCAGCGGCTCGTAGCGATGGCGGGCGAGGTAGACCTCGAGGTCCCGGTCGGAGTCCATCGGCAGGTCGAGATAGCCGGGCAGGTACTCGCTGAGAAGCCCCAGGTCCGTGAGGCCCTGGATGTTGGAGTGCCCCCGCAGCGCGTTGATGCCGCCGCCCGCCATGCCCATGTTGCCGAGCAGCGTCTGGACGACGCACATGCTCCGGATGGTCTGCGAGCCGCTGCTGTGCTGCGTCCACCCGAGCGCGTAGAGCGACGTCATCACCGTGTCGGGCTTGGCAGTCTCCGCAACCAACGCGCAGACCTTGAGGAACCTGTCCTTAGGCGAACCACAGATCCGCTCGACCATGTCCGGCGTGTACGCCTCGACATGGGCCCGCAGAAGCTGAAGAACGCAGCGGGGATGGCGGAGCGTTTCGTCCACGACGGCGAAGCCGTCGGGCCCGGTCTCGTACTCCCAGGTGTCGGTGTCGTAGGACCGCCGGGCGGGGTCGTAGCCGGTGAAGAGGCCCTCGTGGAAGGCGAAGCCCTCCCGCACGAGATAGCCGGCATTGGTATAGGCGCGGAGGTACGCCTCCTGGAGCTTGCCTGTCTCGAGGAGGTAGCGCGCCATGCCGTTCAGGAAAGCGATGTCCGTGCCGGGCCGGATCGGGCAGTAGAGGTCGGCGACGGCGGCGGTGCGGGAGAAGCGCGGGTCGACGACGATCAGCCTCGCCCGGTTCTTCGCCTTGGCTTCCACGACCCACTTGAAGCCGCAGGGATGCGCCTCGGCGGGGTTCCCTCCCATCACAAGGACGACATCCGCGTTCTTGATGTCCATCCACGTGTTGGTCATCGCGCCGTGACCGAAGGACGGGGCCAGACTGGCCACCGAAGGCGCGTGTCAGATCCTCGCCTGGTTGTCGAAGACCAGGGACCCCATGCTCCGGACGACCTTGTTGGTGACGTAGCCGGTCTCGTTGGTGGCGGCCGAGGCCGCGAGGAAGCCGGTGGTGATCCATCGGTTCACCGTGGCCCCTTCCGCCGTGCGGGCCACGAAGTTCCTGTCGCGGTCGTCCTTCAGGAGGCGGGCGATGCGGTCGAGGGTCCAGTCCCACGACTTACGTTCCCATGTCCGCGAGCCCGGCGCGCGGTACAGGGGGACCTTTGTGCGGCTCTCCGAGTGCACGAAGTCGAGTAGCGCGGCGCCCTTGGGACACAAGGTCCCCCGGTTCACAGGATGGTCGGGATCGCCCTCCACGTGGATGACGGAGGCGCGGACGTTCTTGGCGCCGTCGCCTTCCGAGTAGATCAGCAGGCCGCAGGACACGGAGCAATACGGGCAGTTGCTTCGCGTCACCTTTGCCCGTGCGATCTTGAGCGGCCTGACCTGCTGAGCAAGCGCGTCCTCGCAACCGCCGAAGCCGAGGGCGGAGAGCGACGTCGCCGCGAGCGTCGCGGCTACCCCCTTCAGCATCGTCCGGCGGTTCATGTAAAGATCCACCATCTCCGATTTCCTCCGAAGGACGGGGACCCACTCTCCCTCCGACGGAGGCCGACTTGCCAGCCACGACCTGCCCATTTTGGGCGGACGCAGCGTTCGTGAGCGGCATTGAGCAGTCGGAGTCTTGGCGTGCTTGGATTGGAGAGGTGCTCGCAGATGTTATTGGCTCCGACAGCAATCAGACTATTGGCGATCGGGTATTCTCAACGTTGGCGCGAGCCATGAGATGTCCGCTTCCAGCGAGGTGGCGAACGTCGGTTCATGGCGCACAGGCGAAGTGAACAGTTGATCCAAGGCGGACTTTCGACATGTCCGCTCACGGGCGAGCGCCACGAGCCACCTGAGTTCTGCAAAGTCTCCTTTTTAGTTTTTCCGCCTATTCGGCGACCTCCGGGAACGAACATCAACTTGATGCGGGCGTGATCATGATCGCTCACTCAGCTCGCCGTCCGCCATTCTGAGCATTCGCGTTGCAAGACGTCCTAAGAGTTGTTCGTCATGAGAGACAATGATGAGCGTGGTGCCGTTTCTTTGGTTCAACTCTTGCAGCAGCGTGGCGATTTCGGATCGGGCAATGGCATCGAGGGCCGAGGTGGGTTCATCGCAGATCAGAAGCTCCGCGCCGACGGCAAGGGTCCGCGCCAGCGCCAGGCGCTGTCTCTGCCCGCCGGACAATGTTCTCGGCAGGCGCTCAGCGAAGTTCGTCGACAGGCCGACCTTGTCGAGGCACTCCTCGACGACCTGGCGCGCATCTTTGGTCGGCTGATGGAGTCGCGCCACCGCGGCGATGGCCTGCGCCGCCGATTTTCCGGGGTCCAGTGACGCATAGGCATTCTGCGGCACAAGCTGCGCTTGGCGCCGCCATGCCAGAAGCTCGCGACGTTCCATCTCGAGCACGTCGCGTCCCCAGTGTAAGAGGCGGCCCTGGTCTGGTTCGATCAGCCGGACCAACAGGCGCGCAAGAGTGGATTTGCCGGAGCCGCTGGCCCCCGCGATCCCCACGACCTGACCGGCAGAAACGGAGAGCCACGCACCACGAACGGCCTCGAAGGGCCGGCTCTGCCGGAATATTCCCGACTTGTCGGGGAAGCTCTTGGACAGGCCGCGAGACTCGAGAAGCGGCGGCGCCTCAATCACAATGCGTGCCCCAGCATGACATGGCAGGCTACAGCATGACTGGCAGACAGGGATTGGAGGCGGGGCTCTTCGCGGGCACAGACCGCCTCGGCGGCGGGGCATCGGCCGTAGTAGCGGCAGCCGGCGGGAGCGTCAGGCCTGCAGATGACGGCAACTCGTGACGACTGCCCCAGGACGTTTTCGGCCGCGAGCAGGGCGGAGGTGAAGGGATGACGGGGGCGTTCGAAGATGTCGGTAGCGGAGCCGGCCTCGACAACGCGCCCCTGCACCATGACCAGGACGTCATCCGCCCTTGACCGGACCGACTGGAGGTCGTGGGACACCAGCAAGGCAGATGTCCTGCGCAGCCTGCAAAGTCCGGCGATGAGGTCTATGATGCCGTCTCTCGCCTCCACATCAAGTGACGCCGTGGGCTCGTCGGCAATCAGCACAGGCGGGTCGTGCACCAAGGCAAGCGCAATCTGAATTCTCTGCCTCATTCCACCCGAGAGCTCGCCGGGCAACGCGCGCACTATGCGCTCGGTGCCCGGCAGGCCAACCCGCACCAGAGACTCGACAGTCCTTCGGACGATTTCCTGTCTGCCCGCGGAGACATGGGCGTGGATCGCTTCGGCGAAATGGTCTCCAATGCGCATGAGCGGATCGAGGGCCGTGAACGGATCCTGGAACACTACGCCAATCTGGCGCCCCCTGACGTGAGACCAGCCATCCTCGTCCAAGACTGACAGGTCTCTCCCCCTTAGCTGGAAGCGTGTGGTGGACGTGGCGGAACCTCGCGGCAGGAGACCCGCCAGGGCCATGGCCACCAGGCTTTTCCCGGCGCCAGTCTCCCCCACTAGCGCACAGAGCCGCCCAGCGGAGAGATCGAGGTCCACGCCTGCCACGATTGGAGCGCGCTGGCCGAAGTTGATGGTGAGGCCCCGAACGCTCAGCAAGGGAGGTGGCGCCCAGTGTTGCGTGTCGTCCGGCGTTGGATCGCTTGCCATGCTAGACGACTATCCTGTGAGATGCGCCGATCTGGCCGCGAGGGGTGCGATATCTGACTATGCCAAGCTGGGTGGTGACAAGAGTTCTGCCGTACCTCCTCGTCCTGCTGGGGGTCTCGGCGATCTCGTTTGCGCTGCTTCACCTCATTCCCGGGGACCCCGCGCAAACCCTGCTCGGGTTCGAGGCCGATCAGCAAGCCCTCGACGCCCTTCGCGCGCGGTGGCGCCTGGACGCGCCGCTGCCGGTCCAATACGTCGCCTGGCTCGGCAACATCCTGCACGGAGACTGGGGCCGGTCGACCTCGACAGGTGAGCCCGTCTTGAACCTGCTCCTTCCATCCCTTGCAGCCACCCTGGAACTTGCCACGATGGCTCTCCTGGTTTCCACGACGATCGCCGTACCCGCGGCTTTCCTGTCCGCCAGCAGCCCCCGCTCGACCTCTGCAGGCGTACTTTCCGCCACGGGGCTCCTGCTCCAGTCGATCCCGAGCTTCTGCCTGGGAACCTTGCTCGTGCTGGGCTTCGCCATAGCGGTGCCCATCCTCCCGGCCTCCGGCTCCGGAGGTCCAGATGCCTCCGTGGTCGAGCGCCTAAGCCATCTTCTGCTGCCGACCCTCACCGTGGCCGCGGGTCTCGCCGGAGGCACGATGCGGCAGATGCGCTCCGCCTTCCGGGCCGTGCTCGACGCCGACTTCGTGCGTGCCGCGCGCGCACGAGGAATGCGAAGCTCCGCCCTGTTCCGACGGCACGTCTTTCCACACGCATGCGTGGTTCTGGTCACGATCCTCGGTCTGCAGTGGGGCCATCTGATCGGCGGCGTTGTCGTCGCGGAAACAGTCTTTGCGTGGCCAGGCCTTGGAAAGCTGACTGTGGATGCGATCTTCGCGCGTGACTATCCGCTCGTGCTCGGCGCGGTTCTCCTGAGCGCCTTGACGATCCAGGCTCTCAACCTCTCGACGGACGTGGTCTGCGACTGGATCGACCCCCGGAAACGATCATCGTGAGGACCGACGCCCCGATCGGCGGTTCGCCCCACGCCCTTCGCGACATCCTGGCCGTCCTGCTGTGCGCTGGCTTCGTCCTTGCCGCAATGGCGGGAGCGCTGCAGCGCCACGATGCGCCGGACATGCCGAACTTCGACGCGATCCTGTCCCCACCGACGCTGGCGCATCTCCTGGGCACGGACGAACTGGGGCGTGACGTCCAGTCGCGCGTGCTGGGTGCGGCATGGACCTCGCTCGTGATCGCGCTCCTAGGCATTGGCGGGGCTTCGCTGGCGGGAGGCGGGCTGGGTCTCCTGGCTGGCGCCTTAGGAGGGTGGCCTGACCGACTGGCCATGCGGGCCATGGATGTCATTCTCTCTTTCCCGGGCGTGCTGCTCGCCTTAAGCTTGGCCGCAATTTTCGGTGCGAAGGAAGGGGTTGTGACGGCGGCCATAGCCCTCATCAACACGCCGCAGATGGCGCGCCTAGCCAGAGCCCGAACGAAGGTCCTGAAAAATCATCCGCTTGTTGAGGCGGAGGTCGCGCTGGGCTTTCCACCAGGCCAGATTCTTCTTGGGACGGTCCTGCCCCACGTGACGGCCCCCCTGGTGGTCCAGGCGTCGCTGTTGCTCGGAGGCTCGATCGTCACGGAATCCTACCTCTCGTTCCTGGGCCTGGGCGTGCAGCCCCCGACCCCCACTTTCGGCGGCATGCTGCACGAGGCCCTCGCGTATCTCGACACGGCGCCATGGCTGGCGGTCATCACCACCGGGGCCACTATCCTCGCCGTCCTCAGCTTCAACCTGGCCGGCGATGCGCTGCAGGACCGGTTGCAGATTCTGGAGCCGTGAGAGCGATGCGACCCGGACTTAGATTGCTGGCAGGCCTGCTCGCGGCGGCGCTTCAAGGTCTGGCTCCCGTGCCGGCGGAGGCTGCCGACCGCTCCACGCTGTCAGTGGGTGTGTCGTCCGACCCCGTGACCCTCGATCCCGCTCTCATGGCGTCGTTCTTCGAGACGACCATCCAGTACGACTTGTTCGAACCCCTGCTCCACCAGCGCCCTGACCTATCGATCGAGCCTGGCCTCGCATCCGTCGATGTCCGTGACCCGTTGCACTATGACTTCACGCTCAGGGAAGGACTGACCTTCCACGACGGCACGCCGGTCGACGCGGAGGCTGCCCGCTTCAGTTTGGAGCGGCTGCTCGACCCGGCAACCGGATCTCCGCGCCGAGCCGAACTCGAGCCCGTCGAGCGGATCGACGTGACGGGCGCCCGCACTTTCACGGTCACGCTGAAGAGGCCGTTCGCGCCCTTCCTGCAGCTCATGGCCTTGAGAGCCGGCCTCCTGGTGTCGCCGAGCGCCGTCCGCCGCGAGGGCGCTGCCTTCGCCAGCCGACCGGTCGGGGCCGGGCCCTACAAGATCGTTCGCTGGACGAAGAATGCCGAACTCGAGCTGGAGCGGTTCGATGGCTACTGGAGGGGGCCGGCGGCCATTCCTCGCGTCGTGTTCCGCCCGTTTCCCGACGACACGGTGCGCCTGACCAATCTACGCGCCAATTCCGTCCAGTTGATCGATTCGCTTCCACCCCAGTCCGTGGAAGAGGTCTCCCGGCAGCCAGGCTTCGTCGTGAAGAACGGCCCGGGGCTGGGGTTCATGGCCTTCTCGTTCAATACGACACGTCCGCCCTTTTCGGATGGCCGCTTGCGCAGGGCCTTCACGCTCGCCGTCGACCGCGACGTCATCCGGCGCGTCGCCTACGCCAATACGGGAACCGTGGCCTTCGGCGGCATTCCGCCCCTGGCAGCATGGGCCTATGATCCCCAGTTCAGGCCGATGCAACCGGATGCAGACGCGGCGCGACGCATGATCGGCGAGACCGGGATGGCGCTGCCGATTCCAGTGGCGGTCACGATTCCAAACTCGCCCGTGCTGGTCCGGATTGCCGAGATTCTGCAGGCCCAGGTGGGCCAGGTCGGATTCAGGGTGGAGATCCGGCGCATCGACTTTTCCAGCCTCATATCGGTGCTGCGTCAGCGCGATTTCGATCTGGCATCGTCGCCCTGGTCCGGCCGGTCCGATCCGGACGGCAACCTGTTCACGTACTTCACGGCCTCAGGGCCGAACAACTTCGCGGGCTACAGGTCCCAAGAGGTGACAGAGCTTCTAGAACAGGCGCGGCAGGAGCTCGACCAAGGGCGCCGCGCGCAGCTCTACCGCCGTGTGGAAACCGTTGTCGCAGGTGATGCGCCGATGCTGTTCGTCATGTTCCCGGCCATGATCCAGGCTTCATCCGCCGACCTCGAATGGACGGCCTATCCGGACGGCGCGCTGCATCTTCAGTTCGCGCGATGGCGCAAGCCCTGATGACATTTCGGGCAGTTGATGTCATATTGACTGACATGAGCGATAACCAAAAGACTTCAGCCTACGTCTCGCCCCTGCGCGCTCGCCAGAAGGAGCAGACCACCGGGATTATTCTCGACGCGGTTGGCAACCTCATTCAACGCGGTGGAACGGAGGTGGTGACGATCGCGGAAGCGGCGAAGGTGGCTGAGGTCACCGAGCGCACGGTCTATCGCCATTTCGAGACGCGTGAGGGGCTCCTAACTGCCTTCTGGAGGCGGGAGCTGGAGAGGCGTGGCGGCGCCCGTGTGGTCGACCCCCAGACTCCGGCCGACTTGCGGTCCAACATCATCCGACTCTTTGCCGCGCTGGACCGGGACGAGGCCTTCGTGCGGGCGCTGATGACGGCGCCTGAGAGTGTGGAGATCCGGCGCGAGACGAACGAGCGTCGCTTCGCTCATATGATCGCCTTCCTGAAGCAGTTCGCTCCGGGACTTCCCGAAAGGGAGTGCCGGCAGACGGCGGCGGGCATCGTCTCGGTCAGCAGCGTTCAGTCCTGGATGTTCATGCGGGACAATTGCGGGTTTTCGGGCCGGCAGGCCGGCGAGGCGGCAGCCCTCACCGTCGAGCGAATTCTGGAAGCCGCACGGCGTTCGGCTAACCCGCGATCCGGTGAGGCCCGTGAGGACTGAGCGGCCGTCAGGCTGATGCCTTGTCCGCCTCGGGTGCCGCCAGCATGGCGGCGCGCAGTTCGCCGCAGGCTCTACGAAGCCATGTCTTCACGGTGTTGGGCGAACTGCCGAGCCGCGTAGCCATGGCGTCCCGCGTCTCCCCATTCAGGTAGGCGGCGACGATCAGGTCCCTCTTGCGCGGCGGCATAGCGCCCAGAGCCCGGAGCAATTGGTCGCGTCGCTCCTCGTCGAGCAGGAGAGCGAGCGCGTCGTGCGGGTCGGGCAATTGTTCTAGATCGGCGTCAGGAACCGCATCCCGGAACGTGTCGGCTCGGATGGTGTCGATCGCCGAATGGCGCGCGATCATCGTCAGCCACGACAGGGCCTTGTCGGGCCGTCCGTCAAAGGTGCCAGCGCTCCGCCATATCCGGATGTATGCGTCCTGAAGCGAGTCCTCTGCCGCATCGCGCCGCCTCGTGACCAGAACCGCGACGCGGTACAAGATGGATGACGTCGCGTCATAGAGAGCACGAAAAGCGACCCGATCCTGTCGGGCCGTCGCCGCGAGTAGATCTACAAGTAATTGATTAGAAACATAAATACGACGCGGCATTTGCCCCTCCATCCGTTTCAGGTCAGCGCAATCCGTCCTTGCCGAGGATACTCGGCAAGGACGGAAATGGCGTACCAAATTCACACTTGATGTCATATGTACTGACATCATAGCGACGGAGCTGTCAAGCGGTTCCCGCTCACGCCGGTGTGATCGGAAATGCTGAACCCGCGGCTGAAACTTTGCGGGGCGAAGTCCCGTATTGGAGACAACGGCGCCTGATCGGACATCCCGAAGCCAGGCCCGTCGCACCGGCCCGGTCGGGCCGAAAACCCCTAGGAGACCACCATGAACCGCACTCGCATTGCGGCGCTCGGCGCCGCCATGGGCCTCGCCGTGCTCGGCAGCCTGTCCTTCGCCCCCGCCGCCTACGCCGAGAAGACCGTCGAGGTCGGCGGCGCCCCGATGTATCCGTCCAAGAACATCGTGGAGAACGCCGTCAACTCGAAGGACCACACCACCCTTGTCGCCGCGGTGAAGGCGGCGGGCCTTGTCGACACGCTGATGGGCGCAGGCCCCTTCACGGTCTTTGCGCCCGTCAACAAGGCCTTCGACAAGCTCCCCTCCGGCACGGTGCAGACGCTTCTCAAGCCGGAGAACAAGGGCACGCTGACGGCGGTGCTGACCTACCACGTGGTGCCCGGCAAGCTGTCCGCCCAGGAGCTGATGAGCGAGGTCAAGGCCGGCGGCGGCAAGGCTACGCTCAAGACGGTTCAGGGCGAGACCCTGACTGTGGTGGAGGCCGGCCGGCGTCTCGAGATCATCGACCAGAAGGGTGACAAGTCCTTCGTCACGATCCCCGACGTGTTCCAGAGCAACGGCGTGATCCACGTCGTCGATACGGTGCTCCTGCCCAAGTAAGCCGGACCACAACCCAAGTCCCCCCACACCCTGTCAGGATCGCGCTCAGCCTGGGCGCGATCCCTTCCCGAAGGACTCGACCATGTCCGTTCTTGCGCAGGGCACCGGGTCCGGTCAGGCAAGCGGCCGGATCCGGGCTACCAAACCCATCCATCCCGTCTTCGTCCGCGTCTCCCACTGGATCAACGCCGGCGCCATGATCGTGATGATCGGCAGCGGCTGGGAGATACACAACGCCCACCCCATCTTGCCAGTTGGCTTTCCTGCCCGAATGACGCTCGGGGAAGGGCTCGCAGAGGCCCTGCGCTGGCACTTCGCGGCGATGTGGGTGCTGGCTATCAACGGGACCCTGTATGTCGCCTATGGGATCGCGTCCGGCCGCCTCCGGCGCAAGCTGCTGCCGATCACCCCCGCCGAGGTGCTGGCGGATGTCCGGGCGGCGCTCGGCGGTCGCCTCGCCCACGCGGACCTCTCGACCTACAACGCCGTTCAGAAGCTGCTCTATGCCGGCGTCATCGGAGCCGGCATGCTGGCTGTCGTGAGTGGGCTTGCGATCTGGAAGCCCGTTCAGTTCGCTCCGCTCACCCAGGCGCTCGGCGACTTCGGCATGGCGCGGATCGTCCATTTCGCCGCCATGACCGCCATCGTCCTCTTTCTCGTCGTCCACGTCGCTATGGCCCTGCTCGTCCCTGCGAGCCTGCGGGCCATGCTGCGCGGCCATTGACAGGAGCCGTGCCATGGATCCCGCTTCCAAGGCTTTCCATCCCGATTCCGGACCGGTCCTGCGCGACGTCGCCCTGCGTCTCGACCAGCCGACCCGCCGCCTCTTCCTGCGCAAGGCGGTGGGGCTCGGCACCCTGACCTTGCTGACCGGGTGCGACGTCGTCGACGGCTTCGGCGGCGAGGACGTGCTCAGCCGGTTCTCCGACTTCAACGACCGCGTGCAGGCCTGGCTCTTCGACCCGGGCCGGCTCGCGAAGGAATATCCGGCGAGCGCCATCACGCGGCCTTTCCCGTTCAACTCCTTCTACACGCCCAACTCGCCGGACAAGGCGCCTGTCATCGACCCGGCCACGTACCGCCTCAACGTCACCGGGCTCGTCGAGCGCGGCGAGGACTGGACCCTCGATCAGCTCTACGCCCTCCCGCGCGCGAGCCAGATCACCCGCCACGTCTGCATCGAAGGCTGGAGCGCTATCGGGCACTGGAGCGGGGTGCGCTTTTCCGAGTTCCTGCGCCGCGTGGGAGCCGACACCACCGCCCGCTACGTCACCTTCCGATGCGACGACAGCTACGTCACCTCCATCGACATGCCGACCGCCCTGCACCCACAGACGCTGCTCACGTTCTGGATGGACAACGCGGTGCTGCCACGAAGACACGGCTTCCCCATGAAGCTGCGCGTTCCCACGAAGCTCGGGTTCAAGAACCCCAAGCACATAGGCGAGATCGAGGTGGGCAACGACTTCCAGGGCGGCACCTGGGAGACGCTCGGCTACAACTGGTTCAGCGGGCTGTGACCCAGCATAAACGTCCGCTCGGGGCGGCAGACGACATCGGGGCCTTCCTCGGCCTGGCCCGCTCGTTCTGGACCGGCAGGAGAAGTTGGAGCAGCTGGGGCAGCCTCGCTGTTACCGGGCTTTTCGTGGCATGGCAGACCCATGCGCAGGTTGCGTTGACGGACTGGAGCCGCCGCTTCTTCGATGCGCTCGCGGCCCGTTCGGCTGCGGACCTCGCGGGCTTGCCTGCTGCGCTCCTGCCACTTGCCGCAGCCTATGTCGTGGCGGTTACCGGAATGGTCGTCAGCCGACTGCTCATCCAGTGGCACTGGCGACGCCATGTCACGCGTTCGCTCCTGGACCGGTGGTTCAGGGACAACGGGTTCCTGCGGGTCGAAACAGCGGCCGCGCCGCTGGCCGCCGCGGAGTCCAGGATCGTCGACGACGTGCGCGCGTCCGTCGAGCCGCTCGCCGAGCTCGGCATAGGGCTCGTCTCGAACCTGACGTCGGCGGCAGCTTTTTCCGTCGTCCTCGCCAGCGTCGGCGGGGGTCTCGTCCTGGAGATCGCAGGCCGCACCGTCACGATCCCGGTCTATATGCTCGTCGTCACCCTCGCTTATGCGGCGATCATCAGCGGTATCACTTGGATCACAGGCCATCGCCTGATGCCGCTCGCTCGGTGGCGCAACGACGCGGAGGCCCGACTGCGGGCGACGCTAGGGCGGGTGCGCGACAATGCCGAGAGTGTCGCGCTGGCAGGGGGCGCGGAGTCCGAGGCTTTGCGTGCCGAAGGTGCCCTCGGTCGTCTCGGGACGGCCTGGTACGCAGTGATCGGCCAGAACGGCCTGCTTGGCCTGACGCTCAACCTGAATGGAGCGCTCTTTGCTGCCGTTCCCTTGATCTTCGCTGCCCCCAAGGCGCTGGCGGGCGCGCTCACGATCGGGGACATCGCCCAACTCGTGGCAGCCTTCACGGCCGTTCAGGGAGCGCTGCTCTGGGTGGTCGACAACTTCGTGAAGCTCGCGGATTGCCGGGCCGCGGCCGCGCGGGTCGGAACGCTGGTTCTCGCGCTAGACCGGGCCGCTCCCGGTTCTGGCGCATCCCGCCCGATGCGGATCGATCCGTCAGAGGACGTCGTCCTCGCTGTCTCGGGGTTCCAGCCGGCCACGGGCCAGTCCGGGCACGGCTGCGGGCCACTCACCTTCAGCCTTCGCGCCGGAGAAAGCATCCTCGTGACCGGCCCGAGCGGGATTGGAAAGACGTCCATGCTCCGGGCCGTTGCCGGACTGGTCGAGCCTGCTCGCGGAGCCTGCGCGGTGGCTCCCGGCGTCCGCATGGCCGTCGTGCCGCAGAAGCCATACCTGCCCGTGGGGGTCCTTCGGGACCTGGTCTGCTTTCCGCGCGTTGACCGCTGCGCGGCAGCGGAAGTGGCCGATGCCCTTGCACGCTGCGGGCTGGGTGCCCTTCGTGACAAGCTTGACACCGAGCAGCCGTGGGACCGGAGCCTGTCCATGGGGGAGCGGCAGCGCCTCGCCTTCGCGAACCTGCTCTTGCGCGACCTCGACCTGATCCTCCTCGACGAGGCGACGTCGGCACTCGACGAGATCTCACAGGCTCGGTTGATGACAGAGCTGCGGCGCGCCAAGCCAGCCTGTGCGATCCTGAGCATCGGTCACCGGCCGAGCCTCGTGCCGCTTCACGACCGTGTCGTGACGCTTGCGCCGGACGGGTCGAGCGAGCTGCCGGCCCCTGCGAGACTCTCCGGGACAATCGCGGAGGCTGAGGAAGCGCAGAACACTGACCGACAGGCTCGCGGAGTTCCAGATCTCGAGGCCATGGCGGCCATCCTGCGACAATGCGTTCCCGAGGACGGACAATTCGGCCGCATCGAAAGCAGCCTCTTTCGCCCGCCGAGCGCATCCAAGGTCTAGCGCGTGCGTCGATGTCCGCTCCCGGACCTGAAGCCGGATTCCGCTTGTGGCGCAATCCTGCCGCCACTCAGAGTGCCAAAGCCGAAGCGCGCTTCACAATGGCTAGCAAAAGCCCACTCTCGAAATCCCCCGCGAGCGACCCCTCGCAATAGCGGTCCATCCGGACACGCATCGTGAGCAGCTTTCGGAGTTGCTCCACCGTCGCCGTCTCGATCAGCCGATAGTCGGCCAGGAGGCTTCGAGCCTCTTCGGTCTTGCTCCACGCCATCCAGTCGAAGTCGAGATCAACCCAATCGAGATCGTAGGTCGCGTCGAAGAAGCGCTTTGCCTCCGCGCTGAACGCAAAATACGGGAGCATCCAATTGCCATGGGCGAGCTGAACGCTGTCTTGCCAGGTGCCGAAGGAGAAGTCTGGAGCGGTCAAGATCGATAGGAACGCGGCCAAGCCGATGAGCTGCTTTCTCTGTTGTTCCGAAATCGTCACGCGCTTCGACATGCCTTGTCATCGCTTCCTTGGAGCGGCGAGACAAGTCGATCAGCGATCCAACGCCATCCTGACCTGCGCTGAGGGGGAGGCGTTACCGCCCTTGCAAACGCTAAATTGTAGGCCTATATAGGCTCTCAATGGAGCGTGATCCTTGAGCACTTTCACCTTCAAGCGCGGACAGGCCGAGTCGGCGATCTGGAGCTGGACCCTTGCTGGTCGTCCTGGGTCCGACAGCATGCCCGCGCTGATGAAGGCTCGCATCAACAAGCTGCTCGAGCTCGATCGACGTGACGAAAGCCTGGCAAGTCAGGAGGCTGTGTCGCGCTACGCATTTCTCGAGCATGCGCCCGGGGGAACCGGTAGGGACCTGGAGCTGACGGCCTTCGACACGTTCTGCTTGGCTCTCGCCTCTGACATGCTCGCCTTCGGGTTCAAGCAGTCGGAGGTCGTCTTCCTGTTTCGCCATATTCGAGGAACGCTTCAGGGGCGGTTCGACGAAGCGCTGGTTGTCCCCGCTTCGCGCCAGCCAGTGCTGCACAAACACTATCCGCTTAAGCCCTTCGATCCGGACAACCCTCAGTTCGCCGACCTGTCGATCTTCATGGTCCAGGAGCGCATTGAAACGACGAAGATGATCGAGCAGGGAGACAGCAAGTTGATGGAGCCGTCCTTCCACGGAGGGCGCGCCGCTCTGGCCAAGCACTTCAAGGCGTTCGGCATGAGCCAGCGCCGTCAGGCCTATGTCGTGGAGATCGCGCACACGGCAGCGTGGATCTCCGATGCACTTCAAAAATCTCCCCGCATCTCGCGTGGCCGTCGCGCATAAGCCTGGAGGACAGTCCCGTGCGTGGCGTCGCATCGAAAAGAAAACCTGATACGGTACTCAAAATGAGGACCGGCCTCATGCAATCGACGGTCCTCCCAGTGAGGCTCAACGATCGGGTCGAGCGCCTGCCGGTGGGTGTACTGAAGCCCTATGCCGGGAACGCCCGGCGTCACTCCAAAAAGCAGATCCGCCAGATCGCAGACAGCATTCGAATGTTTGGCTTCAACGTGCCGCTGCTGATCGATCACGAGGGCACCATTATCTCCGGGCACGGTCGCCTGGAGGCGGCGCTACTGCTCGGCATGACGGAGCTGCCAGTGATCCGGGTTTCGGACCTCACCGAGGCCCAGAAGCGCGCTCTGATCCTCGCTGAAAACAAGATCGCCGAGAACGCCACCTGGGACCAGACGAAGCTCGCACTGGAGTTGCAATCGATCATCGAGCTCGAGGCGGAGTTCGAGCTGACCATCACTGGATTTGAGACGGGAGAGATCGATAGCTCGCTGCAGATCCTGTCCGGTGCAGACGAGCAGGACTCGATCAACGACCTCGTACTGCCGGACCCCACTCGGCCGGTCTCGAAGCCGGGCGATCTCTGGTGCCTCGGGGCGCATCGCCTGTTGTGCGGCGATGCCCGGGAACGCTCGGCCTACGAGCGCCTGATGGACGGCGAGCGGGCGCAGATGGTGTTTACTGATCCACCCTACAACGTGCCGATTGCCGGCCACGTGACGGGCAAGGGCCAGCACCAGCATCGCGAGTTCGCAATGGCGTCTGGCGAGATGAGCGAGGCGGAGTTCTCAGCCTTTCTCGCAGGTTTCATCGAGCCCCTGGTCGCCTCCTGCGCCGATGGAGCGGTGAGCTTCGTTTGCATGGATTGGCGCCATCTCCTCGCGCTGCTGACGGTGGGCGCCGCCCACTTCTCCGAGCTCTTGAACCTGTGCGTCTGGAATAAGTCGAATGGCGGGATGGGCAGCCTCTACCGCTCGAAGCACGAGCTGATCGCCGTCTTCAAGGTGGGCAAGGCGCCGCACATCAACAACGTCGCCCTGGGACGCCATGGCCGCAACCGCACGAACGTGTGGGACTATGCCGGCCTCAATGCTCCAGTGGCAGGTCGCGATCGTGCTCTGGCTCTTCATCCGACGGTGAAGCCGGCGCCACTTGTGGCCGACGCCATCCGCGACTGCTCGAACCACGGCGACCTGATCCTCGACCCCTTCTGCGGCAGCGGCACAACGCTGATTGCGGCGGAGAAGACCGGGCGTGTCGCCCGCTGCATGGAGCTCGATCCGCTCTACGTCGACGCTGCCGTGCGGCGCTGGGAGCGCGCCACGGGGCAGAAGGCTCGACTCGCCGACACCGGCCGTCCCTTTGGCTCGGAAGAGGCAGGGGAGGCCACGCCATGACCCGCAGACGCAAGTCCGATCTCAGTCTTAGCGAAACCACCTTTTCCACGTGTGACGAGGCCACCGGCTAGGTCCAAGCGTCTACCGACTATGAGGTGGGCTACGGCAAGCCGCCGAAGGACACCCGCTTCAAGCCCGGCCACTCCGGCAACCCGCGTGGACGACCCAAGGGTGCGCGGAACGTCGAGACGATCCTGCGTGAGGAACTCCTCGGGTCGATCACGGTCGTGGAAAATGGCCGGCGCCGAAAAGTGCCTCGCCTCACCGCGCTGATGCGTCGACTGCTGGAAAAAGCCTTCGGAGGAGACGTGCGTGCCGGGCTCAAGCTGCTCGAGTTCGCCAGGCAACTCGCCCCAGAGGAGGTCAAGGCGGTTGTGGGCCAGGATATGCTGCCCGACGAAGCCGATTTGCTCGATCTACTTACGGCCCGGGCCACACGATTGGCTGCGGAAGGTGGAGAGCGCAACGGGGGAGAGGACCATGAATGATCATGCCCTCTTGGACCGCCTGCTTCGCGAAGATCCTTTCGCTTTCACTGCGCGTGTGTTTCAAACGGTGAACCCGGGCACCCCGTTCATCGACAGCTGGCACATCGACGCCATCGTGCACCAGCTCGAGCGGGTGAGGCGCGGGGAAACGCGGCGTCTCATCATCAACCAGCCCCCGCGCAGCTTGAAATCTCTGACGATCTCGGTGGCTTACGCAGCCTTCCTGCTCGGCCACGACCCCAGCCTCAAGATTTGGGTCGTGAGCTATTCGGAGCAGCTCGCCGGCGAACTCGTCCGGCAGTTCCGGGCCGTTGTGACGTCGGATTGGTACCGACGCATCTTCCCCGAAACGCGCGCGGCGAAGGATACCACGCACGAGTTTGTGACGACGAAAGGCGGCGGGCGCCTTGCCCTGTCCATGGGGGGATCCATCACGGGCCGAGGCGCCGACCTCATCATCCTCGACGATCCCATGAACGCCGACCAGGCGACGTCCAAGGCCGCCCGCGAGAGCGTCATCAAGACCTACCGCGGCAGCCTCGTCTCGCGCCTCAACGACAAGACCAAGGGTGCGATCCTCGTGGTGATGCAGCGCCTTCATGAAGAGGACCTCACGGGTGCTCTTCTTGATGATGGTGGGTGGGACCACCTGTGCCTTCCTGCCATCGCGCCGGAGCGCGAAGTCGTGCCGATCGGAGGCGACCGGGTCCATATTCGCGAAGCCGGTGATCCCTTGCAGCCCGAGCGTGAGGGTCTCGAGGTGCTGGAGGGGCTCAAGGCGGAATTGGGCAGCTTCACGTTCTCGGCCCAGTATCAGCAGAGCCCGGTTCCGCTCGAGGGAAACCTGATCAAGGTCGAATGGCTGCGGACCTTTGACCACCCGCCCGCGCATGATTCCGACGGGCAGGTCGTGCAGAGCTGGGACACCGCCTCCAAGCCGGGCATCGATAATGATTTTTCGGTGTGTACGACCTGGCTCAAGAAGGGGACGAACTACTACCTCCTCGACGTCCTGCGGGTGCGCTGCGACTTTCCCGACTTGGAGCGGCACGTGCTTGAGCAAGCGCGGCGGTTCGGCACGCACGTGGTGCTGATGGAAGACACGGGTTCGGGCACTGCCCTCATCCAGCTCTTGAAGGATCGGCGCGGCCAAGTGCGCGCCATTGGCATCACACCCAAAGGCGACAAGCAAACTCGTATGGCGTTGCACAGCTCGACGTTCGAGGCCGGCCAGGTCTTCTTGCCGCGCGACAAACCCTGGCGCGACGACTACGTCGCCGAACTCCTCGCCTTCCCGCAGGGCCGTCACGACGACCAGGTCGACAGCACCTCTCAGTTCCTGCTCTGGGCCAAGGAGGAATCGCGGCGACGCGGGCCCATCTCGATGCCCAGCTATCTGTGGTGAGAGGGGCGCCTTGGCGATCTAAGCGCCTTCGCGAGAATGGACTGGACTGTCGCGGGCAAGAGAGCGTTGCTGGGTCTCGGCGCCAGGGCAAGCTTTGCCGGCGCTTCTCCACCCCGCAGGTCGTGAGGCCAACCGCGGGGTTGCGTCAGTGACGGCGATGGTGCCGTCGCCTGATGCCGGAGAACACTATGCCCCGCAAGACCTCTTCGACCCTCACTCCCACCCTCACCGACGCGCAGCTCATCCTCCTTTCGGCCGCCGCGCAGCGGCAGGATCGTGTCCTCGCACAGGGCGAGACCATGACCGCGCGCGCCTTCACACGGGCCCTGAACGGGCTCCTGAAGGCGGGGCTGGCCGAGGCGCTGCAAAGCAGGGACGACGAACCCAGCACCGAAATCTACGCGGCTACGTCCGCCGGTCTGGCGGCGATCGGCATCGAGCCGGAACCCACATCCTCGTCTGACGAAACGGTCGACTGGATCGTGGATGGTCAACTGGTGATGACCCCGCCCTCGGAAGACTCCCTTCGCCAGAATCCGACCACCAAGCGCGCCTTGATCATTGCGATGCTGGGCCGTGAGGAAGGCGCCACGATCGCGGACCTCATGGCCGCCACAGGCTGGCTCGCGCACACGACCCGCGCGGCGCTGACGGGCCTGCGCCACAAAGGCCACCGTGTGGAGCGCTCGCGCCCGGACGAGGGGCCGTCGATCTACCGCATCGTGGCCGACGCTCCCGAGAGGGCCGCATGATGGCCGTTTCCCGCGCCGCGGGCACGTCACTGGAGGCCGAGATCGCGCATCTGCGTGGTCTCGACCTCGCCGGCCTTCGCGCCCGCTGGCGCAGCGTCACGGGGCGCAACGCCCCGTCGCACGTGCCCAAGCATCTGCTGTTCCGAATCCTTGCGTATCGGGTGCAAGCAGATGCGCTCGGTGATCTCGACAAGGCGACCGTCCGTGTCCTCGACAAGCTCGGCGGGGGAGGGGGATCGGCTAGGGGCACCAGCGAGCCCCTGGCCCTCCCGAGCGAAGGAACCCTCCGGCCCGGCACGTTGCTGATGCGGGAATGGCAAGGCGTCCAACATCGCGTTATGGCGCTCGACGAGGGCTTTGCCTGGAACGGCACCACCTACCGCAGCCTCTCGCAGGTGGCGCGCGCCATCACTGGCACCCGCTGGAGCGGACCGCGCTTCTTCGGCACCGGCAAGGCCGGCGGGCGGGAGGTCGCGCCATGACCAAGGGCCCCGCCAAGCGGCTGCGCTGCGCCATCTACACGAGGGTGTCGACCGACCACGGGCTCGAGCAGGACTTCAACTCCCTCGACGCGCAGCGCGAGGCGGCAGAGGCCTACATCAAGAGCCAGGCCCAAGAAGGCTGGACCCTGATCCGGGCGGCCTTCGACGATGGTGGTTTTTCCGGTGGCTCCACGGAGCGACCCGCGCTGCAGCGACTGCTGGCGGACATCCGCTCGGGAAAGATCGACGTCATCGTCGTCTACAAGGTCGATCGATTGACGCGGTCCCTGGCCGACTTCGCCAAGCTAGTGGAGCTCTTCGACGCCCACCAGGTGTCGTTCGTCTCCGTGACCCAGTCCTTCAACACCACGACGTCCATGGGCCGGCTGACGCTCAACGTGTTGCTCTCCTTCGCCCAGTTCGAGCGGGAGGTCACCTCCGAGCGCATCCGCGACAAGATCGGCGCCTCCAAGAAGCGGGGGCTGTGGGTGGGTGGCATGGTGCCGCTGGGTTACGCGAGCCAGGACAAGAAGCTCGTCGTCGTCGAGGAAGAGGCCGAGCGCGTTCGCTTGATCTTCCGCCGCTACCTGGATCTCGGGAGCCTCGATAAGCTGCTGCGGGAGCTGCGCGACAGGGGCATTGTCACCAAACTTCGGATGCTCTCCACCGGTCAGACTCGCGGCGGCATTCCCTTCACCCGGGGATCTCTCGCCTATCTGCTGCGCAATCGCTTCTACATTGGCGAGGTCGTCTACCGCGGCTCGATCTGCCCGGCCGAGCACGAACCCATACTCGATCGCTCCCTGTTCGAGACGGTCCAGAACAAGCTCACTGGCCAACAGCAAGGGCGGACCCGGGAGCGGCACGGATCGCAGGCACTGCTGACGGGCAAGCTGTTTGACGACAAGGGCAACCGAATGTCGCCGTCCCACGCTCGCAAGGCGGGACGGACCTACCGCTACTACATCTCCTCCGCGTTGCATCAGGGGCGGCGGGAGGAGGTGGGATCCGTTCCCCGCGTCTCCGCACCCGACTTTGAAGCCGTCATAGTCC
The DNA here is from genome assembly GCA_046349155.1 of Alsobacter sp. Lineage (GTDB taxonomy): Bacteria > Pseudomonadota > Alphaproteobacteria > Rhizobiales > Beijerinckiaceae > Alsobacter. Next base: position 1,554,918 of record JAXMCW010000001.1, read on the forward strand.
GTGCGGTGCGAGAGCATTGCCCTGACGCCGCCGCGCTTAGCGTCGACGAACTGATCGAGCGACATCTCGTTCGGGCGCGGCTGTCCTCCGCCTCGATCGTGTTGGACCTGCTCCCGCACGAAGCAAAGTCCAGCCTTCAGGCAGCAAACGGAGATGCGGACCAGGACGAGCCCACACCGGTGAAGATCACCATTGCGTGGACGCGCGCTCCGACCCGGCGCGCACGTGACATCATCCTCCCCAAAGAGGCGGGCCGAAAACCCGTTCAGCCGATCGACGCCTCCACCCGAGCGACCCTGGTCAGGTCGATTGCCTTGGGCCGTCGCTGGCTCGCCGAGATCGTCGCCGGTCGCGTCGAAAGCCCGCAGGTCATCGCCAGCCGGGAGGGCTGCAGTCCGCGCCGCGTGACCATGATGATCTCACTGGCCTTCGTAGCGCCCGAACTGGTCAGGGCCGCGATCGATGGCCGACTCCCGCGAGGAATCGGCTTTAGCCGCCTCGTCGACCCGCCAGCGGAGTGGTCCAGGCAAGCTGAGATGCTGGGTTTGCCCAGTCCTCACACTTTAGAACCAGCGACGGTCTACGAGTGCGATGCGTCAATCTGACGCGCGCCTTCTCTGTGCCGAGCAATTTCGTGATCTAAGATTAGCAATCATCAGACGGTAAATCTGACGTGACGATATCAATGTGAGTCGGACCTGACACATGACCTCCGGTGCAGACCACTTGCTCGAACACGCGCGCGCCAACGGAGGCAACTTTATGGTGCCTCGTTTTTTGGTGCAGGAGCCGGACATCCTTCAGCTCTATGAGGCAGGGCTGATCGAGCTCGACTGGCTCAATTGCTCCGATGAAGTGGTCGCGTTTTTTGTTGTGAGCCATGAGAACTCGGCTGCGCGGTCCGCGTGATTTATCATCTCGGCAGACCGGTGTTGCGATGAGTATTCCGAGCGGCGGCAGGCACTGTTTAGCGACCGAAAACAAAAGGCTCCCGAGAACTTCCCGTTGGCAACGGGTCTCCCCGAATCTTCCAACCCGTCTCCGCTGGTGGTGCGCATTCGAGACCAGGAAACGGAATTGAACCCGCAGAGACTGGGCCCCAGTGAGCCGCCGAGGGGTGTGCCCAAAGCGAACTAGAGACTGGGTCCGTCAAAGTGCCCGACCTTAAGTCTCGGAGTTACGGCCCTTTTTCCGTGCGTCGCGGAAAATGGCAGTTCGGCGGGGGAGGGTGGTGGGCCCGGCAGGACTCGAACCTGCAACAAGACGGTTATGAGCCGTCGGCTCTAACCATTGAGCTACAGGCCCCCGCGCACTCCTTACGGAATGCTGAGCGTGCGGTCCAGAGCGCAGAGAACCGCGCGGGTGCCCCGGTGTGCCGTCCAAGGCCTTCCTGCTCCCATGGGAGACATGCGTTGATTGCATAACTTACGGAAAAATGCGATCTATCGATGCAAAAAATGATGCTCATATGGTCGTTTCTGCCCTCTTTTGCGCAATGACTGTGCAATTGATGAGCGTTCACGATCCAGTAACCACTGCGGTTCATGTTGCGACGCAATATGACGCGTTGGCTCCATCTCGCATGTGCGATATGAAGGCCCCGAGGAAACGCCAAGGCCACTGATGTTGATTCAGGAGCGCCCCATGGCCCACCCCATTGCATCCTTGCCGCTGCGCGGCGTGTCCGTCTCCCAGACTGGTTCTCTCCTGGAGCGTGCGCTCTACGCGTTCGTCTCGGCGCGCGTGCAGCGCGCGTCGGCGGAACTCTCGCGCTACGACAGCCTCGCCCAGCGCTACGGCCGCACGACCCGGCGCAAGACGATCCCCGCCCATCCGACGCTGGCCTGGTTCGTCTCGGCGCAGGTCTCCGCGTGGAAGACCGTCGACGAACTCACCCAGCATACCGACCGCACGCTGGACGATATCCAGATCCCCCGCGAGGCAATTCGCGCCCTCGCGGTGCTCTCCGCCTTCGGTTGGCCGCGCGATGACGCCTCGCCCGCGCGCGCGCCGGCCGGCATGCTCGCACAACTCCGCCGCCGCTTCTTCCCCAGCGACTCCGAGTTGCAGAACGCCTATCTCTCCGAGGCTGCTGACATCTACGACCTCGAGTACCGCATGTCCGAGTGGGACCGTCGCGGCACGATGCGGACGGCGGGCGGCCTGCGCGCGCGCTGACCGGGCGGCGACACGCCCTGACCCTGCGGAGCGCCGCTACCGGCGCTCCGCTGGAGCCCGCGAGCCCGGAACCGCCGGGCGAGATCCCAGGCCGCGCGCGCCGGCGCGACTTTCCAGCGCGAGTTGGACCCGCTCCGCCCGCCGCGACCCTGCGCAGCAGTGCTTTCGCGCGTGAGTTGTAATCACTCGTTTTTTGCACGCACTTTCCCAACGGCGTTAAGCAAAGGTTGAAAAAGTGCAAACAACGCCGGGCGGCGCGTGGACTCCATGCCCGCACGCGTGCTAACAGGTCGGAATTCTTAATTGTTTTTTTGCTGCGACGACGCGGCGACGCTGATTGCGAGTCGGCTTGATGGCTCAAGACGTGGTGGACGCGCCCCGCGCGAATTCCGACGCCCCTGTAAACAAGATCTCCAAGCCTCCGGCGGGGATGACGGTCGTGGTCCGGGTCCAGCCCGGCGAAGTCGTGGGCTTCGACTTCGCCCGCGACAGCGTCCGTCTGGTCGTTGACGGCGTCGACGTCCACCTCGTCTTCGAAGACGGATCGCGGATCATCCTGCCCGGCCTCGCCCTGGACATGGCGACGGAGGAGCACCCCCACCTCTATTTCGGCGAGGCGGTGCTGTCCCAGCCGGATTTCTTCGCGCTGGTGGGCCAGGTCGAGGTCGCCACCGAGTTCACGCCGGACCGCGTGCAGACGGTCCTCGCCACCAACGCCGTCTCGCCCGATCCGGAAACGCCAAACGGAGAACTGGGGAAAGGCGGCGCCACACCGTCGGCCGGCGTGAACCCGGATACCGGCGAAGGCGAACCCCGCACGAGCGAGGCAGTCACGCAGCCCCTGCCGTCCGAGCCGCAGGAGATCGCGGCCGGAAGCGGCCTGTCGAACAATCCGCTGAGGATCGAAACGACCTCGGTACCCGGCAACGACAACGCCAACACCAGCAACAACAACAATTCCGGGACGGGAGAGGGAGGCGAACTGCTCAATGACGTGACGTTCCGCCTGTACGGTTATCTGGAGGGGGACCCCGGCTACAGCGAGGAGGCAGGCTCGGGCGGAGCGCCCAACGTCTACGAATCTGGCTTCAGCGGAGTGGCCGCCAAGCCGCCTGCGACGAGTTCCAGCCTCCCCGGGGCCACCTACCAGGCGCTGTCGTCCCCGGACCGGTTCAAGACCTCCGACCAGAACGACCTGGTCAACCTCGACTCCAGCCGCGCGACCGATACCAGCTCCCAGACCGGCCGTATCGCCGTCGCGCCGCGGCTGACGATCGACCTCGCCGGAAACAGTTCTGGCGGCGTCCTGGAGATCACGCTGCCGACGGGCTACAGCCTGATCGGCTCCGACTTCACGCGCAATCCGGGCACGAACACCTTTACGCGCACCTATGACAAGGCGGGGAGTTCGCTCCAGTTCGACCTCAACCTCGCCTACACGCCGCCCGCCGATGGCGACGCCAAGGACAAGAACGGCTTCTACGGCGCCTCGACCACCGGCAGCAACCTGTCGCAGATCACCATCGTCTTCGCCACGACGTCGGGGAAGACGACCCACAAATACACGGGCTCGCTGGACGTCGGCGTGAAGGACATCGGCCAGGAATCCGACCTCACCTTCACGACGTCCACCGGCAAGAAGGCGCTCGTGCTGCCCTCCGTGCTGGGGGCGAACTCCGTGGACGCCGGCGGCGGCGACGACACGATCCAGGCCAGCGCCGCCGGCGACACGATCGACGGCGGAACCGGCGCGGATCTGGTCAGCTACTCCACGTCGAATTCCGGCGTGCGGGTCAGGCTGGCGGACGGCGACGATGTTTCCGTGGCCGGCGAGGGCGGCTACGCCAAGGGCGACAGGCTCGTGCATGTGGAGCACCTCACGGGCTCGAAATTCGCCGACACCCTGTCCGGCAACGCAGGCGCCAACAGCCTCTCGGGCGGGGCCGGCGACGACCTTCTGTCCGGCAATGCCGGCGCGGACACGCTCAGCGGCGGCAGCGGCGCCAATACGCTCGACGGCGGGGCCGACAACGACGTCTATCTCGTCTCCTCCAACGACGACGTGATCGTCGAACGCGAAGGCGGCGGTGACCACGACCTCGTGCGCGTGACGGGGGCCACCAGCGTCACGCTCGCCGCGTGGGTGGAGGATCTGGTCGACGCAGGAACCTCGGCGCTGTTCGCGCGGGGCAACGCGCTGGCCAATTCCATGGCCGGCAACGACCAGGCGGAGACGTTCAGCGGCGCAGGCGGAAACGATACCCTGGACGGGGGGCAGGGCAATGACCGGCTGGAAGGCGGCGGCGACAACGTCAAGATCATCGAGACCGGCGGCGGCGTGGACACGCTGACCATCCAGGCCTCCGCCGGCTGGACGTTCAACTCGTCCCAGAATGACAGCGCCAACCGGATCGAGGTCATCAACGTTCAGGCCACTAACGGCGCGGCCATGTCGGTCTATGGCGACGGCGGCGACAACGCCATCACCCTCACCAACGCCGGCGCTGTCGCCGGCGGCCACACGCTCGACGGCGGAACGGGCTCCGACACCCTGAAAGGCTCCACCGGCAGCGACATCCTGGTCCTCGACATCGGCGATCTGAGCTTCGGCGTGAACGCGGGCAAGGCCACGGCCAGCGATTCCATCGCCGGCGGCGCCGGGACCGACACCGGGCTGTTGCGGGCGAGTTCGGCGACGGTCCTGACCGCGACGGGCGCCCAGCTGGACGCGATCTTCGACACCACGGAAGTGCTCGACTTCCGCGGCGCCAACGTGCAGGTGGGACAGAGCGGCGCGGTCACGAGCTTCACCGCCGCGGACATCCAGGGCATTGTGGGGAACGGTGCGGCCTCGTCGCTGACCATCCGCTTCGACGCGGCGAGCAGCGGCGCCTCCCTGCACGATTTCATCGGCGTGATGGCCGGCGGCGGAACGACCGTTACAGACGGGCAGGGCAGCGTCGTCACCTCCAATACGGCGCTGGCCGCGGGCACGTACACCTTCAGGAACGGAGCGAACATCGTCGCCCAGCTCGTGCTACAAGCGAGCTGACGCTGTCCTCCGCCTGCCCCGCGTGGCCGCGCGGGAAAAGCCGCAACGAGCGCCGTTCCGACCTGAGGAAACCGCGCTCGCCATCATTGCAAGCCGAAGTCGAAGCAATCCGCTCCTGCGTCCGGCGCAGCCGGCCTGCATCGTCGCTGCGCGCCTCGCAAGGACGGCGCGGGCCGGGCGAAAGCGACTCTGGGCATTCGCACGCGGCAGGGGCGGGACCGAGTCGCCCGGCTCTCGATCCTGCCGCTTCGCAGCATGGCCTAGCTGGCCTGCAGCACGAGCTGGGCGACGATGGTTGCTCCGCTCTTGAACGTATAGGTGCCGGCGGCCAAAGCCGTATTGGCGGTGACGGCGCTGCCCTGCCCGTCTGTAACGGTCGTTCCGCCGCCGGCCATCACGCCGATGAAATCGTGCAGGGAGGCGCCGCTGCTCGCCGCGTCGAAGCGGATGGTCAGCGACGAGGCCGCACCGTTCCCCACAATGCCCTGGATGTCCGCGGCGGTGAAGCTCGTGACCGCGCCGCTCTGTCCCACCTGCACGTTGGCGCCGCGGAAGTCGAGCACTTCCGTGGTGTCGAAGATCGCGTCCAACTGGGCGCCCGTCGCGGTCAGGACCGTCGCCGAACTCGCCCGCAACAGCCCGGTGTCGGTCCCGGCGCCGCCGGCGATGGAATCGCTGGCCGTGGCCTTGCCCGCGTTCACGCCGAAGCTCAGATCGCCGATGTCGAGGACCAGGATGTCGCTGCCGGTGGAGCCTTTCAGGGTGTCGGAGCCCGTTCCGCCGTCGAGCGTGTGGCCGCCGGCGACAGCGCCGGCGTTGGTGAGGGTGATGGCGTTGTCGCCGCCGTCGCCATAGACCGACATGGCCGCGCCGTTGGTGGCCTGAACGTTGATGACCTCGATCCGGTTGGCGCTGTCATTCTGGGACGAGTTGAACGTCCAGCCGGCGGAGGCCTGGATGGTCAGCGTGTCCACGCCGCCGCCGGTCTCGATGATCTTGACGTTCCCGGTGTCGTCCTTGCCGCCGCCCGAGAGGCTGTTGGGGCCGTCATTGCCGCTCAGCGTGTCGGCGTAGTTGGAGCCGACGAGGTTCTCGACGTTGCGGATCACGTCGCCCCTGGCGTAGCCCGTCGTTCCGACCACAGCCTCGGCGGAGCCGTTGCGGAGGCTGACCGAGACGCCCGACGACGACATGATGTAGGCGACCGTGTCCTGGCCCGTTCCACCGTCGATCGTGTCGGCCGCATGCCCCGAGACGATGGTGTCGTCGCCGCCAGCGGCGTCGATGAGATTCCCGCCCAACGTCGCCGGCAGGACCAGCACCGGCTGCTTGTCGTGAATGAAAGTGAGGTCGCCGTCCGACGAGACGTCACGGACGCCCAGTTCGAACATGCCGGTATAGCCGCCGGTGGTTCGCCCGTTGATCAACGGCCGGAAGACGACCGTGGCGATCGACAGGTTGGTGTCCGTTGCGGACGGCCCGTAGAAGCCGTCGGCGTTCTTCAGCGTCGCCTCGGTAGGGGCCGTGTAGGCGAGCGTCAGGTCGAACTGAAGCACGTTGCTCGCATCGGTGACGGTCCGTGTCCAGGTGCTTCCCTTCAGGGTGAAGCCGCTGTCCCCCACGAGGACGTAGCCCTCGGGCAACGTGATCTCGAGCGTTCCGTGGGACGCCGTATTGCCGGTCAGCGAGAGCGACAGGCGGGGATTGGCGATGATGCGCCCCACGCCGGCTGCAGGGTCGTCGGCGTAGATCGCGTCGGCGATGCCGCTTCCGTAGACCGTGTCGGGCGCCCTGAGCGCCGAGAGATTCGCCCCCGGGCCGAGCCCGCCGGAAGGCGCGGGAGCCGCGGCGCCGGCGCCGCTGAACCCGGTCACCGTGGTGCGCGTCGTCTCTCCGAGGCTGTCGCTCCGCTCAGTGACCTGCGAGGCATTGTAGCCGTAGAGACGAATGCCGATGTCCTTGAGCGCGACGCCGGTGAAGGGCGGGTCCGTGTATTGGCCATTGCCGGTTCCGTTTCCCTGTCCCTCTCCGTCGCCGCTCCCTCCGCCGCTGCCGGGGATGGGAAGGAGTTGTTGGCGCGAAGGCTGGAGCTCCATGTCAGGAGCCGCTTCGATGCGATAGAAGCGTGCTGTCGCGCCCTCGGCGTCCGAGCCTTCCGTATTGCCTGCTCCGGACGATCTCGCGGACGACGTCGCGGATGACGAACCCGGGATCGACTGGCTGGGCGCCATGGCCTCGGACGAGGCGTCCGCGTCCCCCGCCTTCGCCACAGTCGCCGTCGTCTGCAGGGTTTCCTGCGAGTATTCCGTCGCCACGTCGACAGGGCCAATTCGCGCGAAAAAATCGGCCGCGCTGACCTGCTCGTCGCCGAAATAGAGTTTCGGCGCGTTCGCGGCCGCCAGTTCGACGCCCAGTCCGGGCATGACGATCATCGCGCCGTCGTCGAAGACGAGGTGGATGTCGACCCCCTTCACGACGATCTTGGCCTTGGCGAGGTCGAAATCGAACGCCACCGAGTCGCCCGCCCGGAGGTGAACGAAATGGATCTCTCCCGCACCGGGCCTGGAGACCCGCAAACGGCCCGACGTCACCGCATTCTGTTCTTCAGGGATGCCGATCTGAACCATCTGATCCGACTCGCGAGAGACACATGCGCTCGGACCGGGTCCTCCTTTGAGAAGGGAAGCCTACCGTAACGCATCATATCTTGAGTCCATTTCGGCTGAACATTTTGTTACGTTCGATCAATCAAACAATTATAAACTATCATTTTTGTGAGTTGGTGAAGAGCACTCTCGGAGCGGGGTTGCACCTCCATCGTCTGGTGCAAGGGGCCTTGGTCGTTTGCGCGACCGTGCGTCGAAGCCGCCTGGCGCCCTTAAACGTCCATAGGCCTTGAATTGACCTAAGGCAGCGTGTTGATTAACATTGCAACGTAACGCAGTGGTTGACGCGACTTAGCATGTCTCCTCAGATTCTCGGCGCCTGCATGGCTCTCATTCACCTGGTGCAGTCAATGTCGGACGAGTTGGACATGCTTACGGGCGGCAACCAATGGATGCGTCCGATGCACAGGTCGGTTCTCTCGCTGCTCGAGGAAAGCGAGTTCGCCGGCTTCTCGGACCAAGACGAGAAGGGCATCCGCGAGGCCGCCGAGAATGCGATCGCCATGATGCTGTCTGGCCGTCCGATCGCCGACCTCATGTGCGACCTGATCTGCAACTGAACCAGCCGTCCTGACGCGGGTCAGCTCGGCGCCGGCGAGAGGCGCGGACGCAGGTGGATGAGCCTTCGTCCGGGCTTACGGACCGATCAGCGTGGCGAGCCTCTCCTTCACCAGCGGGAAGAAGGGGTTGGATGTCATCCGCTGCAGGGTGTCTGCACCCACCGTCAGCACGCCCGTCTCGCCGCGCAGGGCGAGGGCGCCGAGTCTCACGCCCTGGTCATCGGCGGGATCGGGCTCCAGCCCATAGAGACCGTCCTGCAGCGGGAACGGCAGGGCGACATGGGAGAGCGAATAGACGCCTGGGGGATAGGCGAGCGGCAGGGGGGTCGCCACGGTGTCGGCCGAGCCCGCCTCGCGGACCTGCGCCTCCATGGCGAGATCCTCCGGGGAACGGTTGGCGACGATTGTCGCGCGGTAGGGCAGCGGCCCTGCCGGCAGGAGGCGGCCGAGCAGGGCCTGCGCGCCGGGTCGGAGCAGGGGACCGAACTTTGCCGCCCGGTTGAGATCGAACAGCACGATTTCAGAGCCGTTCTCGGGCAGGTGGGCATAGAGAGCCGTGAGGATGGCGGGCGTGCTCACGGTGAAGTCCATCACCGACTGAAAGGTCAGGACGGGGGGCGCGCCCTGGAGGATGCCGCTGCGCGCGCGCTCGCGGACCGCCTCTTGCACGGCCTGCGTCAGGCGGTGCGACTGGGTGGCCGCGTTTACGGGAAAAGAGTTGTATTTGAATGGGTTGAACTCGGGAACAATGCCCAGCCAAGCCGCCTTGGCGAAGCGCGGGATGTAGGCCGGCCAGCCCGCGATCCCGGCGAAGCGAGCGAAGCCGGTGACCCCGATCATCGGCGAGAACAGCACGACCCGGTCCGGGCGGGGCAGCGCCCCGTTGCCCAGCGCGTCCAGCGTGTACTTCATGGCGAGCGCGCCGCCGTTCGAATAGCCGACGATGTGCAGTGGCCCGCCCGGCGCGCGGCGGCGAGCCTCGCGCACCGCGAGGCGCACCGCTGCCAGCCAGTCCGGCCAGGTGACGTCGGTGAGGCCCGCCGGCACGGTGCCGTGCCCGGGCAGGCGGATGCCCAGCGCGAGGAACCCGCTGTCGCGATAGAACTGCGCGACGTGGCGGAGGCTGTAGGGCGCGTCGGTGAGGCCATGCAACAGCACCACTGCGCCGCGCGGCGTCCCGGCGGGCTCCAGGACGAAGGAGCGGTTCCAGTCATGCGCCAGCCTGGGCGGATAGAGCGGGCTGCCGGGGAAATAGCGGTTGGCCGGGACGCGCTCCTCCTCGGGCAGAAGGGCCGAGACCTTCTCCTCGACCTCCCGGAAGAGTTGCGCCTCGCGCGCGACGTAGGCCGCCCAGTCAGCCTCGTCGAGTTCCGCGATGGACATTTCCTTCGGCACGACGAGGTGCCACGCGCTGAGGTCGGGTCCTCTCTGGGACTGCCAGGCCCGCACCACAAATACGGTCAGAAGCACGAGCGCCACTGCGGCGAGCAGCCGCCTGGTCCAGCGTAAGACGGTCGGCGCCATCAGTCGTCCCGCTCTCCCGGCAAAGGTCCCGCGCACTGACTGCGCCAACGTTGCCTGCCATGCGCGCCCTGTCGATGCACGCGTCGCAAGCAATGAACCCAGTTTCGTTTGGAGGCTATCAACCTTTCGGTGTGGACGTGTGCGATTATGCCAATCGACGCTGCATCTTTAGCGAGAGGTCTGCCGTTATGCTCCAGCACGGCCGTGCGCCGGCCGGAGGATGGCCGGGGCGGCGACCCGGCGCGTCGCGCCGACGCTGCCTGAGGTCCGTTCATCCCGGAGGGCGGGGCATGGGGTCCCGCGCGTCCAACATGGAGGAGTAGCATGCGCTTTCTGATCGTGCCCGCCATCGCGCTGGCCCTCACAGCCTGCAACACGAACTCGGCCACTGACCGCACGATCGGCGGCGCAGCGCTGGGCGCGGGCGCAGGCGCGGCCATCGGCGGCATCGCGGGCGGCTGGCAGGGCGCGGGCATCGGCGCCCTCGCGGGCGGCGCGGCCGGCGCGCTCATCGGCCGGGCCACCACGCCGAACGCCTGCCTCTACCGCGACGTCTATGGCCGGACCTACCAGGCCCCCTGTCCCTGATCCGGGCGGCGCCCGCATCGCCTGAATGGACGCCCGTCACGCGGGGCCTTGGCCCCGCGTGATCCTCCAGCAAGCGCGACCGGGCCCGCTCAGGCCGCGTCCAGGGCCGCCTGCAGGTCGGCGATCAGGTCGCCCTCGTTCTCGATGCCGATCGAAATGCGGATCGTGGCATCGCTCACGCCCAGCCTGTCGCGAACCTCCTTGGGCACGCCGGAATGGGTGGTCGAGGCCGGGTGGCAGGCCAGTGTCTCCGTGCCGCCCAGGCTCACGGCAAGTTTGACGACGCGCAGGTTGTTGAGCACCCGGAACGCCTCCGCCTCGCCGCCGCGCACGTCGAAGGAGAAGGTCGAGCCGGGCGCGGAGCATTGCGCCGCGTAGGTCTTCCCCGCGGGACTGCCCGCGTCGAGGAAACCCAGATAGTAGACCCGTGCAACCTTGGGATGCGCGGCCAGGAAGCGGGCCACGCCTGCCGCATTGCGGTTTGCGGCCTCGATGCGCAGCACGAGGGTCTCCAGCGAGCGGGCCAGCATCCAGCAGGAGTGAGGGTCGAGCTGCGTGCCGATGGCGGAGCGCAGGAGCCGGATGGGCCGCACATGGTCCTCGGACCCCAGGGCGGCCCCGGCGATGAGATCCGAATGCCCGCCCACATATTTCGTGAGCGAGTACAACGAGAGGTCCGCTCCCTGCGCGAGGGGGCGCTGGAAGACGGGCCCCAGCAGCGTGTTGTCGCAGAGAACCAGGGGCCGGCGGCCCTGCTTCCGGCCGATTGCCTCGGAGATCCGGCGGACGGCGGCGAGGTCGACCAGCGTGTTCATGGGATTGGAGGGCGTCTCCACCATGATCAGCGCCACGGGACCGTCCAGCATCGCCGCTTCGGCGGCCTGCGACATCCCGGCCTCGTCCGTGCCGTCGCCGAGGGGGTGCGCCTTCATGCCGAGATTGGCGAGCGTCTTGGTGATCAGCGTCTCCGTTCCGCCATAGAGGGGCTGGGAGTGCAGGATCACGTCGCCCGGCCGGGCATGGGCGAGGATGCTGGTGGCGATGGCCGCCATGCCGGACGAAAAGGTAAGGGCGCGCTCCGCCCCTTCGAAGACGGCAAGCCGGTCCTCGACGATCTCCGCATTGGGGTGGTTGAAGCGCGAATAGACGAGGCCCGCCTTCTCCCCGGCCGGGAGCTGCTTGCGGCCGGAGACATAGTCGAAGAACGCCTTGCCGTGCTCGGCGGATTCGAAGACGAAGGTCGAGGTGAGGAAGATCGGTTGCTTGACGGCCCCCTCCGACAGGGCGGGATCGTAGCCGTAGCCCAGCATCAGGGTTTCGGGGGCGAGCTTGCGCTCGCCGAGCCTGTCCTTGTGGTAGCCGCCCGCCATGGTTCGTCCTCCGATTGCGCCGGGCCTCGACGGGCCCGGCCGGCCCTCATCATCGCACAATGCGCGGAGGGTTGCGGCGGTCGCCTCAGGTCCCCGACACGACCACCAGCCGGCGGACCTCTCCGTTCACGTAGGCCTGGAGGAACCGGTCGTAGTTGCGGAAGGAAATGCAGCCGTTGGAGTCGCCGTTCGGTCCCAGCATGAAGGTATGGGCGAGAAGGCCCGCGCGGCCGTGGATGGCCTCGCTGCCGCCGACCGGGTTGAGCCTGATGGCGCGCACGCCATGGAAAGGCGCCTCTCGCATGGCCAGGTCGTAGGTGTGCGGCGGCGTGGCGCCCTTCATGCGGATATGCACCGAGCGCGGGTCGTCGCGATGCTCGCCGAGCCCCGAATGGGCTTCCAGCCTCTCGCCGCTCGGCAAGGTCACCGTGCGCGCGGCGATGTTGTAGACCGCGGTTCCCGCCGTCGGAGCCTGGGACGGCGCGGTGGCGGCAGGCGGGATCGGCAGGCCCAGACGATTATTGCGCGCGACGTCCAGCATCGTGTCCTGCGGCGTCGCATAGGCGAGCGCGGGCCCGGACGGCTCCTTCTTCATGCCGAAGAGCTTCTCGAAGAAGCTCGGAGCGTCCGGAGGCGGCGCCGCCGGGTTCAGCGCCAGCCTGGCGCGGCGCGGGGCGGAGGGCTGGGCCAGGCGCGGCCTGTCCGGGACGGGCAGGCTGCGCAGTTCGAACGGGCGGGGGAGGGGGAGCGGCGCGACGTCTGCCAGGCGCGGCAGCGCCCCGGTCGGCTCGTCCTGGTCCTCGGCATCCTCCTGCAGCAGGTCGGGCGCGACCGCCACGACGGAGGGCGTGCGCTGCAGGTCTGCCGCAAGGGGTACATGCGAGCCCAGCAGGAGCGGGGCAGCCCCCGTGAGCGGCGCGGGTGCCAGCAGGCTGGCCCAGTCGCCGGTGGCGTGCGAGGGCGGAACCTCGGTGGCCTGAACGGGTTCGCTCACCGGACGGGCCGGCGGGACGGCGGACGGCGCCGCCTGCGACGGCTGAGCCGCGTGCGTGACGATGTGGGCGATGGCGGTATCCGCCCGTTCCGACTGCGGCAGCAACTGCGTGGCGCGGAAGGCCCATGATCCCCCGGCGAGAGCCAGGGCGGGGAGCAGGATCAGCGCGACGGGAGCGCGCCGTCGACGTGGCCGCGGGGGAACGTAGCGCCGGGCGGACAGTCTCGTCGAATGTCTCATACGCGTGAACTCACCAACTCAGGTCCCGTCCCCCGGTGGACGCGAGCCAAAGGGAAGGCGGACCTGCGCCTTACACATGGGCGCCGGCCGACCAGCCTTGAAGCGAGGTCGTCAGGGGAACGGACGTCTCAACGTCTGACGGCATCAATTAGCCGCTTGCTTGGTTAATCGTGGGTGAATCCGGGTTGAAAATCTGGAGGCTTGGCCGTAGGCCGCCTCTGGAGCGCAGGCTCGGCCGGTCTGCGCGCAGGTGCCCGGGGCGCGGACGGCAAGGCGGCGCGGTTGGCGGAGAGCGGCTGGTACAACGTGCAGGAGAATCCCGCCGCGATGACGAGACGTCGCCCGCTCGCCAGAGTCGCGGCCGCGCTCGCCGCGCTCGTCATGATCGGGATCGCCCTCGCGCAACTGAGGCTCGCGGGGGAGGGCGTCGGCGAGGCGGAGCATGTCCTCGCCGACGGCACGCCGGTGACCCTGTTTCTGCCGGAGCAGGGACCGCCCGGGCCGCTCGTCGTCGTCGCGCACGGCTTCTCCGGCTCGCGACCGCTGATGCGCTCCTTCGCGCTCGCCTTCGCGCGCAACGGCTATGCCGCCGCCACCTTCGACTTTTCGGGCCATGGCCGGAACCCGCGGGCGCTCACGGGCAGCATCACCGAAACCGACGGCGCGACGCGGCGGCTCGTCGACGACGTCGCCGAGGTCGCGGCCTTCGCGCGGTCCTTCGGCGACGGCCGGCTCGCCGTCCTCGGGCATTCGATGGCGTCCGACATCGTCGTGCGGTTCGCCGAGACGCACCCGGAGGTTGGCGCCACGATCGCCGTGTCCATGTTCTCTCCCGCCGTGACTGCACAGAGCCCGCGCAACCTGCTGGTCATCGTCGGCGACTGGGAGGGACCCTTGAAGCGCGAGGCTCTGCGGGTGCTGGGCCTTGCGTCCGGCCCCGCCGGGCCCCGACCCGAGGTGACGCTCGGCGATCCCGGCTCCGGCGCCGCGCGGCGCGTCACCTTCAGCCCGCACGTCGAGCATGTCGGCGTGCTCTACAGCCGGCACAGCCTGCGCGAAGCGGTGGACTGGCTGGACCAGTCCTTCGCGATCCCCCGCACCCGGCCGCCGTCGATCCCGGTGCTGGGGCCGTGGGTCCTGGCCCTGCTCGGGGGCGCCGTCCTTCTCGCCTGGCCCGCGGCGAGCCTCCTGCCCGTCGTCTCGCCGCGACCGGCGGGAGCCTCGCTGGCGTGGCGGCAGGCCTGGGTGCTGGCGCTGCCGCTGGTCGTCACCCCTCTCGTCCTGCGCGTCCTGCCGACCGAGATCCTACCCGTGCTGGTGGGCGACTACCTGGCGGCGCATTTCTTCCTTTACGGGATCGTCTCGATGTTCGCGCTGCTGGCCGCGCGGCGCTCCCTCCATCCGTTCCGAGGCCCGGCCGTCTCCGTGGGGGCGCTCGCGGGCGCGACGGCCGCCGTGCTGGCCTACGTCGCCATCGCCCTGTTCTGGCCGCTTGACGCCACCGTGGCGTCGTACGTCCCGGGGCGGCACAGGCTCTTCCTGCTGGCGGCCATGCTGGTGGGGACGCTGCCCTATTTCCTGGCGGACGAGTGGCTGACCCGTGGCGAGCACGCGGCCCGCGGCCTCGCCTTTGCGTCCAAGGCGGCCTTCCTGGCCTCGCTCGGGCTCGCGGTGGCGCTGGACCCGGGCCGCCTCTTCTTCCTCATCCTCATCGTCCCGGTGATGGTTCCCTTCTTCCTCGCCTTTGGGCTGATCAGCCGGTGGACCTACAGGCGCACGAACTCGCCGCTGGTCGGCGGTCTCGCCAACGCGGTGATCTTCGCCTGGGCCATCGCGGTGACGTTCCCGCTGCTGGCGCGCTGATGTCCTCGCCGCGCCCCTTCGGCGCTGGGCCCAACTGACGCAGGGCGAAGCTCCGTAGTGGGGCGGACTTGGCTCGCGGGGGGCTCATGGCCTATACGCCCGCCGTGCAGTGCGGGCCGCGCCCGCCATGGACAAGCGAAGCTCAGGCTTCCCCAACCCTCGATGGGACAGGTCTTGAACCGGGTGCTCACACGCTGGCGTGGCCGAATGGGCCGGCCTCAACTCTTCGTTCTTTTCGCGCTGTCGGCCGTCGTCGCCCTGGCGGTGACGCTATGGGTGTCGCACGGACGCCCGGCCGAGATGTCCTATTCGGCCTTCAATCGGGCCGTGGCGGCCGGGGAGGTGGGGAGCGTCACCGTCGGAGACCACGGGCTCTCCATCGACCGCAAGGATGGCGGCGCGGCCGTCGTTCGGCTGCCCTCGGGCTGGCTCGACACGGCGTTCCTCGACAAGCTCGCCGCGGCCGGCATCGACGTGAAGACGGGCGGGCAGGACTGGGACGTGGTCGGGCTCGCAGGCACGCTCGCATCGCTGCTCGTTCTGGGGATCGTCGGCTGCGTGGTGGCGCTCCAGTTCGACCTGACGGGACGGCTCTCCTGGCCGGCGGTCGCGGGGCCCGTGGCCGAGCGCTTCGATGACGTGGCCGGGCTGCAGGAGCCCAAGGCCGAACTCGCGGAGATCGTGACCTTCCTGAAGAACCCGGAATCCTTCGACAGGGTCGGCGCCAGGGCTCCGCGCGGCGTCCTGATGGTCGGGCCGCCGGGCACCGGCAAGACCCTGCTCGCCAAGGCGCTGGCGGGGGAAGCGGGCGTCGCCTTCATGGCGGTGGCGGGCAGCGAGTTCTCGGCCGCCTTCGTGGGCGTCTCCAAGGGACGCGTGGCGCGCCTGTTCCGCGAGGCACGCAAGCGGGCGCCCTGCATCCTCTTCATCGACGAGATCGATTCGCTCGGCAAGAAGCGCGGGGCCGGCGCATCGGCCGCGGATCGCGAATACGACACGACGCTGAACCAGCTTCTCGTGGAGATGGACGGATTCGACGCCCGCAGCGGGGTCATCGTGGTGGGCGCGACGAACCGCGTCGACGTGCTCGACCAGGCGCTGCTGCGCCCCGGGCGCTTCGACCGGCAGGTCCACGTCGCGCTGCCCGACGTCCAGGGCCGCGCCGCGATTCTGGCCGTGCACGCGGCCAAGGTGAAGCTCGGCGCTGGGGTCGACCTGCTCACCGTCGCGCGCGGCACGCCGGGCTTCTCGGGCGCGGAGCTCGCCAACCTCGTCAACGAGGCCGCCGTCTTCGCGGCGCGCGAGGGGGCGGCGGACATCGGCGAGCGTCACTTCGAGCGCGCCCGGACCAAGATGCTGATCGGCCTGGAGCGCCGCAGTCTCGTGCTCGACGAGCAGGAGCGCCGGCTGGTCGCCGTCCATGAGGCAGGGCACGCGCTGTGCGCGAGCCTCGTCCCGGCTGCCGACCCCGTGCATCTCGCCACGATCATCCCGCATGGCGGCGCGCTCGGCATGGTCATGCGCCTGCCGGAGAAGGACAGGCTCTGCGTGCCACTGGACAAGTTGCGCGCCGACCTGGTCGTCGCGATGGGGGGCAGGGCCGCGGAGGAGGCGGTCTTCGGGCCGGCCCGGGTGACGACGGGCGCGGCCGCCGACATCGCCTTCGCCACCGATCTCGCCCGTCGCATGGTGGCCGAATGGGGCATGGGGCCGAACCGGCGCATGATCCGCGTCGACCTTCGGGACGGCTCGCTGCCGGCCAGGGATCAGGACGACGTGGCGGGCATCGTCGAGGAGGCCTATGCCGGCGCCCGGGCGCTCATGGACGAGCATCGCGCGGCGCTCGATCGCCTCGCGGGCGCGCTGCTCGAGCGCGAGACCCTGGACGGCGCGGCGGTGCGGCGCATCGTGGCGCGCCCGCCCCTGGTGCTCACCATCGCCGCCGACGACGTCCACGAGCCCCACGCTTCGCCGACGGCCTGACGGCGCGGACCCGCCTCGCTGCGGCCGCCACAAGGGCGGACGCGTTCACGGCGACAGGACGAGACGCATTCCGGCGAGGACCGCGGCGACCGCAGTGGCGAGAGCCGCCCGGGAGTTGAGGATCTGCGTGCGGTTGAGCGCCGTCACGATGCGGTTGATGTCATGCGCATCGAGCTCCTCGCGCGTGTCCATGCGGCGCAAGCGCTGGCCGCTCGCCTTCCACCAGAGGAAGGCCGAGGCGAGAGCGGTCACGACGATCGCGAAATCGAGGACAAGGCGGGCGAGAGACAGCACGGAGGACGGGCTCCTGGGCCGGCGAGGGCGGGGTGACGCTCAGGGATCATGGTCCGCGCCACCCGCCAAGCTTTGGCTCGGGGCTCCGGGCTTTACAAGCGCCTCAGCATCACGAGGGCGTCGACAAGGCCGAGCTTCGGGTGCCGGAAGGCCTCCGGCAACCTGCCCACGACCTCGAACCCCATGGACGCCCAGAGGGCGACCGCGCGCTCGTTCGTGCTGACGACGAAGTTGAACTGCATGGCCCGGAAGCCCTGTTTCCGGGCGAGATCGAGGGAATGGAAGGCCATCGCCCTCGCGACGCCGCGACCGGTCTCTCCTGCGCGGGTGACATAGCCGCAATTCGCCACGTGGGACCCGCCGCCCCGCTGGTTGGGATGAAGGTAGTAGGTGCCGATCACCCGTCCCCCGTCTTCGGCCACGTAAACACCGTGGTCGCCGCCGAGCCAGAAGGCGAGGGCCTCGTCGCGGGTCCAGTCCCTCGGGAGGGCATAGGTTTCCCCCGCCCGCAGAACCGGCTCGAGAATCTCCCAGAGGGCGTCCTCGTCGTCAGCCTGGGCGGCGCGGATGTGGAGTGTCATGGCAGGCGGTCCGCCAGTCGATCGGAAGTCGGGGCGGCACCCTAGACCGGCGGGCGCGACAGCGAAACCCGCGCCGAACGCCTGGTGTCGGGCGTGCGCCACCTGTCCGGGCGGCCGCAGCTTCGCATCCGCGCTTCCCCGCGGTCCGTCACGCCAGCCTCGGGTGCGCACCTCCGGGACGTGGACGCCCGGGCCGTTGCCGACTTCGTCATGGCCTGTGGGCCGTTCCTCCCGGGCCACGCCCGTCGCGAGGTGCACGCGGCCATCAGGCAGGCGGGGGAGGGGACACGCGTTCGCGAAACACCGGATTGCGCGGCCCGGGCGGGACTGTCGAAATGGCGGGGGAAACATCCGCGACGGAGGCGGGCTATGGCAGGCGGGGAAACCATGACGGCCATGGTGCTTGACCGGCCCGGCGCCGCGCTGCGCCTCGAGACCCGGCCCGTACCCGCGCCCGGCGGCGGCGAGGTGCTGATCGCCGTCGAGGCCTGCGCCGTCTGCCGCACGGACCTTCACGTGGTCGACGGAGACCTGCCCGACCCCGCATTGCCGCTCGTGCCGGGGCACGAGATCGTCGGCCGCGTCGCAGCCCTCGGGCCCGGGGTGGGCGGGCTGCAACGGGGAGACCGGGTCGGCGTGCCGTGGCTCGGCCATGTCTGCGGCCATTGCGCCTATTGCGCGCAGGGTCGCGAGAACCTCTGCGACGATCCGCGCTTCACGGGCTACACGCGCGACGGCGGCTTCGCGACCCACGTGGTGGCCGACGCGGGGTTCGTCTTTCCCCTGGGCGGCATGCACGATCCCGTCGCGGCCGCGCCGCTGATGTGCGCGGGTCTGATCGGCTGGCGCTCGCTCGTGAAGGCCGGATCCGGACAACGCATCGGCCTCTACGGGTTCGGGGCCGCCGCGCACATCATCGCGCAGGTCTGCCGCGCGCAGGGCAGGACGATCTACGCCTTCACGCGGCCAGGCGACGGGGAGGCCCAGGATTTCGCGCGCGCCCTCGGCGCCGCCTGGGCCGGCGGCTCGGACGAGGCCCCGCCGGAGCCGATGGACACCGCGATCATCTTCGCCCCGATCGGCGGCCTCGTGCCCGCGGCTCTCTCCCATCTGCGCAAGGGCGGGCGGCTCGTCTGCGGCGGGATCCACATGAGCGACATTCCGTCCTTCCCCTACAAGCTGCTCTGGGGCGAGCGCGAGATCCTCTCGGTGGCCAACCTGACTCGGCAGGACGGGCGCGACTTTCTCCGCGTGGCCGCGGAGATCGGCATTCGCACGACGACCCGGACCTATCCGTTCGCGGCCGCCAACGCGGCGCTGGACGACCTGCGGGCCGGCCGCCTGCAGGGCGCCGCCGTCCTCACGCCCTGACGTTTCCGGGCGCGGTCGCACGCAGGCGTGACCGGGGCTGCACGTAGAGCGTGGCATGCCTGCGCGCATCACTACTTGCCATCGGACCGCAACCCCTGCATTTTGACTGGAACGAACGTCAGCGGATGAGGGGCGAACCTCAGACCGTTGCGGCAAGGGAGCGAGACGCATGGCCGGAGCCATCTATCCGGACTTGAAGGGCAAGTCCGTCCTCGTGACGGGCGGGGGCAGCGGCATCGGTGCGGCGATCGTGCGCGCCTTCGCGCGCCAGGGCTCCAAGGTCGGCTTCATCGATATCGCGGACGGCCCGTCCCGGGCGCTGGTCGAGGAGCTGCGCGGTTCCGGCGCGACCGTCCATTTCGAGCATGCGGACCTGCGCGACATCGAGGCGCTGCGCCGCGCCATCGAGTCGATCCGGGCCGCTCACGGCCCGGTCACGGTGCTCGTCAACAACGCCGCCCATGACGAGCGCCACGCGACCGAGACGGTGACGCCCGACTACTTCGACGACCGGGTGGCGGTGAACCTCAAGCATCAGTTCTTCGCCTCCCAGGCCGTGCTGCCCGACATGAAGGCGGCGGGCGGGGGCTCGATCATCTGCTTCGGCTCGATCTCTTGGATGGCGAGCATGGGCGGCATGGCGGTCTACACGGCCTGCAAGTCGGCCGTGCTCGGCCTCGTCCGGTCGCTGGCGCGAGACTACGGGCCCTACAACATCCGGGTGAACTCGATCGCCCCGGGCTGGATCATGACGGAGCGCCAGCTCTCGCTGTGGCTGACGCCCGAGGCCGACGAGATGCGCCGCAAGGCGCAGTCGATCGAGCGCAAGCTGGTCCCCGACGACGTGGCGCGGGTGGCGATCTTCCTGTCGTCGGACGAGGCGTCCGCGGTCACCAACCAGTCCTACGTCGTCGACGGCGGCTGGGTCTGAGAACCGGCGCCGCCCCCGGCGCGCCGCACGTCCCGGCCTCGGCCGGTCCTGCAACGACCATTGCGGCAGTGGGGCCGCAGATGCCCGGCCGAGCCGGGGAAGTCGAGACACAAGCCCCCACGCTGAAAGAGGAAACGCGATGACCCTGCTCTCCAAGCGCACTCTCGTCGGGCTCGCCGCCGCCATGATGGCCGGCGTGGCCTTCGCTCCCGCCGCCTATCCGCAGGCCAAGAAGACGCTGGCCTTCGTCGTCAACGTGCCCGCGGACTTCTGGACCATCGCCCGCCGCGGCACCGAGAAGGCGCAGAAGGAACTGCCGAACTACAACATCGAGATGTACATCCCCGGCCAGATGTCCGCCGCGGAGCAGAAGCGCATCCTCGAGGACCTGCTCGCCAAGAACGTCGCGGGCGTCTCGATCTCGCCGGTCGACCCCGACAACTCCAACGAAATCCTGAACCGCGTGGCGGAGAAGGCCGTGCTGTTCACGCAGGACGCCGACGCCCCCAAGTCCAACCGCGTGATGTACATCGGCACGGACAACGTGGCCGCCGGCCGCCAGGCGGGCGAACTGATGAAGAAGGCTCTGCCCAACGGCGGCAAGGCCATGCTCTTCGTCGGCACGATGGACGCCGCCAACGCCCGCGAGCGCACCCAGGGCATCAAGGAGGCCATCGCCGGCACGAAGATCGAGATCATCGACATCCGCACGGATGGCGGCGACCAGGCCAAGGCCAAGGCCAACGTCGAGGACACGCTGACCAAGTACCCGAACATCGACCTCCTGGTCGGCCTGTGGGCGTACAACACGCCCCAGATCTACAACGCCGCCAAGGCCGCGGGTAAGACGGGCAAGGTGAAGATCGTCGGCTTCGACGAGGACCAGCAGACGCTGCGCGGCATCTCCGAGGGCGTGATCGACGGCACCGTCGTGCAGCAACCCTTCGAGTTCGGCTACCAGTCGATGATCAAGCTCGCCAAGTATATCGAGGGCGACAAGTCGGTGGTGCCGGCCAACAAGCTGGACATCGTCCCGACCCAGATCGTCGACAAGTCCAACGTGAAGGAGTTCTCCGACAAGATCCGGGACCTCCTGAAGAAGTAAGCTCTCCCCGGCGCCCGGCCCCGGCCGGGCGTCTTCGCCCGATCCTGCCGCCAGAGCGAGGAGCGGAGCGACGAAGCAATCCAGGTCCCGGCCCCCCTCTCCCGGACCCCTGGATTGCTTCGCGCCGCCCGCGATGGCGAGACTGCCCGGCGACCGAGTCTCCTGATGCCCGAACCGCTGCTCGACCTGCGCTCGATCACCAAGACCTATCCGGGCGTGACCGCGCTGGACAATGTGAGCCTGTCGGTCGGCCGCGGCGAGGTGCTGGGGCTGATCGGCGAGAACGGCGCGGGCAAGTCGTCGCTGATGAAGATCCTCGGCGGCGTCTCCTCGCCAAGCTCGGGCAGCATCGTCGTCGACAGTGCGGAATATGCCACGCTGACGGTGAAGGAGGCGACGCGCGTCGGCATCGCCTTCGTCCACCAGGAACTCAACCTCTTCGACAATCTCGACGTGGCGGCCAACGTCTTCATCGGGCGGGAGCCGCGCAAGGGCGGTTTCCTCAACATCATCGACCAGACGGCGCTGCACGAGCGGGTGAAGCCGCTCCTCAAGCGCCTCGGCGTCGACTTCGCGCCCGACGACCTCGTCGAGAATCTCTCCATCGCGCAGCGCCAGATGGTTGAGATCGCCAAGGCGCTCTCCCTCGACGCGCGCGTCATCATCATGGACGAGCCGACCTCGAGCCTCACGCTGACCGAGACCGACCGCCTGCTCGAGGTCATCGCCGACCTGAGGGCTCACGGCGTCAGCGTGATCTACATCTCGCACCGCCTCGCGGAGGTGAAGACCTGCGCCGACCGCGTGGTGGTGCTGCGCGACGGGAAGCGGGTGGGCGAACTCGCCAAGGACGAGATCACGCATGGCGCGATGATCCGGCTGATGATCGGGCGCGACCTCAAGTCGATCTACATTCCCCCGGCGCGCCCGCCGCAGGACGGCGGAGCGGCGATCGAGGGACTGGTGACCACGGCCTTCCCCGAAAAGTCGGTCTCGCTGAACGTGAAGCGCGGCGAGATCCTGGGGCTCGCGGGTCTCGTGGGCTCGGGCAGGACCTCCCTGGCCCAGACCGTATTCGGGGTGCAGCCGGCGCTCAGGGGCAAGGTGATGCTGGACGGTAAGGCCGTGCCGCTCAACTCGACCCAGGGCGCCATCGCCAACGGCATCTATCTCGTGCCGGAGGACCGGAAGAAGTCCGGACTGTTGCTCGACCTCTCGATCCTCGAGAATATCTCGCTGGCCGACCTGCCACGCTTCGCAAGCTTCTCCATCGTCGACGCGTTCCGGGAACGCCAGGTGGCGGAGGAGCAGCGGCGCAAGCTCGCCATCAAGACGCCGGACGTGGACACCCTCGCGGTGACGCTCTCCGGCGGCAACCAGCAGAAGGTCGTGCTCGGCAAGTGGCTCTCCATGCGGCCGCGGCTGCTCATCTTCGACGAGCCGACCCGCGGCATCGATGTCGGCGCCAAGAGCGAGATCTACACGCTGATGCGCGGACTCGCCGACCAGGGCGTCGCGATCCTCATGATCTCCAGCGACATGGAGGAGGTCATCGGCGTCAGCGACCGGATCGCGGTGATGCACGAGGGGGAGATCAGCGGCTTCCTCGACCGGCCGGACTTCTCAGAGCACAATGTCCTGACACTCGCCGTCGGCGGGGCGGGGAAGGAGGGCCACGCGTCCCATGTTTAAGAAAGAGCTCGGCCTCTTCGTGCTGATCCTGGTGATCGGCGGCATCACGGCGGCCATCAACCCGCAGTTCGCCTCCCAGGTGAACCTGATGAACCTCGCCAACCAGATCGGGCTGTTCGGCCTGTTCGCGATCGGCGAAGGCCTGGTCATCATCACCGGAGGCATCGAGCTCTCGGTGGGGTCGATGTTCGCCCTCCTCGGCATCATCTTCCTCGACCTGCTGATCAACCACGAGATCGCCTGGCCCATCGCCTTCGTCATCACGCTGTGCGGCGGCCTCGTGCTCGGCACGATCCACGGCCTGCTCATCACGCGGCTCAAGATGCAGCCCTTCGTGGTGACCCTGTGCGGCCTGCTGCTCTACCGTGGCATCGCGCGCTGGTACACGGCGGACAGCACCCAGGGCTTCGGCTATGGCAGCGGCTACGACACGCTGGAATGGCTGATGTCCGGGCGCACCTACAACGTGCCGCACACGTTCATCTTCCTCATCATCGTCGCCGCCATCATGGGCTTCGTGCTGCACCGCTCGGTGTTCGGCCGCTACCTCTTCGCGGTCGGCAAGAACGAGGAGGCGGCCCGCTTTTCGGGCATCCCGACGGACAAGATCATCTGCGCGGCCTACATGATCTGCGGCCTGCTCGCCGGTCTCTCCTCGGTGTTCCTGGTGTTCTACACGCAGTCCATCTCGCCTTCGGCGCACGGCAACTTCTACGAGCTCTACGCGATCGCGGCGGCGGTGCTCGGCGGCTGCTCCCTCAGGGGCGGTCAGGGCTCGATCGTCGGGATCGTGCTCGGCACGGTGCTGCTGCAGGTGCTGCAGAACCTCGTCAACATCCTGGGCATTCCGAGTTCGCTCAACTTCGCCGTGATGGGTGCGGTGATCCTGGTCGGCGTGCTCGCGGACCAGCAGTTGCAGCGCCGTCGCCAGCTTGCGCTCGCCCAGGCCAGCGCCGAGGCCAGGACCCTGGCCCGGCAGGCTGCCGCCGCGGAGTAGTCCGCGCCGTCAGTGCGAGGAGCGCAGCCACGGAGCGGTCCACCCCGGGTACGAGCCGGATCGCTTCGCTTCGCACGCGATGGCGGGGGAGGGCGGCCCGCCTTGCTCCGGCCACGCGGCTTCGGGCATGATCCCGGCTCAACTGCCCGAGAGGCCTCCCGAATGACGACGCTACCGCGCGCCCTGACCCTGCCCCTCGCCGCCGCCGCCCTGGCCGCGTCGATCCTGGGAGCCGGCGGGGCCAGCGCCGCCACCTGCAAGGACCCCGCCGGGTTCGACAAGTTCCTGGACGACATCCGGAAGGAGGCGGCCGCGAAGGGCGTGTCGCAACGGGCCATCGCGGCGTCTCTCGACGGGGTGACGTTCGATCAGTCCATCGTCAACCGGGACCGCGGCCAGCGGGTGTTCAAGCAGACCTTCGAGGAATTTTCCGGCCGCATGATCTCGAAGTATCGGCTCACCAAGGGCGCGAGCCTCCTCAAGCAATATGCCGGGCCGCTCGCGCGCATCGAGACGCAGTACGGCGTCCCGGGACCCGTGCTGGTCGCGCTCTGGGGGCTCGAGACCGATTTCGGCGCCTATGCCGGCAACTTCGCGACGATCCGCTCCGTCGCCTCGCTCGCCTATGACTGCCGCCGCACCGAGATGTTCCAGGCCGAGCTCATCGACGCCATGCGCATCGTCGACCGCGGCGACCTGCAGCCCAGCCAGATGAAGGGCGCCTGGGCGGGCGAGCTCGGCCAGACGCAGTTCATGCCGTCCTCCTACATGAAGTACGCCGTCGACTTCGACGGCGACGGCCGGCGCGACCTGATGCGCAGCCCTGTCGACGTGCTGGCCTCGACGGCCGCCTATCTCGCCGGCTATGGCTGGCAGCGCGGCCAGCCCTGGGACGAGGGCACGCCCAACTTCCAGGTCATCAAGCAGTGGAACAAGGCGCAGGTCTACGCCAAGACTATCGCGCTCTACGCGGACAAGCTCGCCGCCACGGTGCAGTAGGAGGCCTTCGGGCCCCCGCCGGCGGCCCTATTCGGCCGCCTCCTGCTGGCCCCTGCGGGCCAGCGGGGCCACGAGCGCATGCACGATCTCGCCGATCATCTCGAGCAGGATTTCGACGACATCGAACATATCGGGCACCTCCGGGATCGCGTTGACCGGGGCAAGGTCGGGTCCGAATGCGGCAGCAATTCGGACCCGCCCGGGCCATCCATGGGCAAGCCGCCATCCTGAGGGATCGTGGTGAATCAAGTGTTTAAAATGCAACCGACCGGGGCGCTTCCCCGTCCTTGCGAGCGAAGCAAGGCGATCCAGCATTGGCCCGGCGACGGATGGCTTCATCGCTTCGCCCCTCGCAACGACGGCGGGGCCGCCCTTGCCGTCCTGCCCTTGCCGGGCCGCCGGGCGGCCGTTACATAGCGGCGAGATTTCCCGAAAGATCCATGCGGAGGACGGGCGGCCATGGCCTCCTACCAGTACGTCTATCACATGCAGGGCCTGTCCAAGACCTATCCGGGCGGCAAGAAGGTCCTCGACAACATCCACCTGTCCTTCTACCCGGACGCCAAGATCGGCGTGCTCGGCGTCAACGGGTCGGGCAAGTCGACGCTGCTGCGGATCATGGCGGGGATCGACAAGGAGTTCGTCGGCGACGGCTGGGTGGCCGAGGGCGCGCGGGTGGGCTACCTGCCACAGGAGCCGCAGCTCGATCCCGACAAGACGGTGCGCGAGAACGTCATGATCGGCGTCGCGCCCCAGCAGGCGATCCTCGACCGCTACAACGAGCTCGCCATGAACTACTCGGACGAGACGGCCGACGAGATGACGCGGCTGCAGGACGAGATCGACGCCAAGGGCCTGTGGGACCTCGACAGCAAGGTCGACCAGGCGATGGATGCCCTGCGCTGCCCGCCGGACGACGCGGACGTGACG
Source organism: Alsobacter sp. (assembly GCA_046349155.1). Classification (GTDB taxonomy): domain Bacteria; phylum Pseudomonadota; class Alphaproteobacteria; order Rhizobiales; family Beijerinckiaceae; genus Alsobacter. The sequence goes on from JAXMCW010000001.1 coordinate 1,580,836, forward strand.
AAGCTGTCGGGCGGCGAGCGCCGTCGCGTGGCGCTCTGCCAGCTCCTGCTCTCACAGCCCGAGATGCTGCTGCTCGACGAGCCCACCAACCATCTCGACGCCGAGACGGTGGCCTGGCTCGAGGGGCACCTGCGCACCTATCCCGGCGCGATCCTGATCGTCACCCACGACCGCTACTTCCTCGACAACGTCACGGGCTGGATCCTCGAGCTCGACCGCGGCCGCGGCATTCCCTATGAGGGCAACTATTCCTCCTGGTTGCAGCAGAAGCAGAAGCGCCTGCAGCAGGAGGGGCGCGAGGAGGAGGCCCGCCAGCGGGCGCTGGAGCGGGAGAGCGAGTGGATGGCGGCCTCGCCCAAGGCGCGGCAGGCCAAGTCGAAGGCGCGCATCCAGCGCTACGAGGAGCTGGTGCAGAAGCAGAACGACAAGGCGCCCACGACCGCCCAGATCATCATTCCCGTCGCGGAGCGGCTGGGCAACAACGTGATCGACTTCCAGGGCCTGTCCAAGGGCTATGGCGACCGCCTCCTGATCGACGACCTCAGCTTCAAGCTGCCGCCCGGCGGCATCGTCGGCGTGATCGGGCCGAACGGCGCCGGCAAGACGACGCTGTTCCGCATGATCACCGGCCAGGACAAGCCGGACGCGGGCACGATCACCATCGGCGACTCGGTCAAGCTTGGCTATGTCGACCAGTCCCGCGACGCGCTCGACCCGAACAAGACGGTCTGGCAGGAGATCTCGGACGGGAACGACGTGATCTATCTGGGCAAGCGCGAGTTCAACTCCCGCGCCTATTGCGCCGCCTTCAACTTCAAGGGCGGCGACCAGCAGAAGAAGGTCGGGATGCTCTCGGGCGGCGAGCGCAACCGCGTCCACCTTGCCAAGATGCTGAAGAGCGGGGCCAACGTGCTGCTGCTCGACGAGCCGACCAACGACCTCGACGTCGACACGCTGCGGGCGCTGGAGGAGGCGCTGGAGGATTTCGCGGGCTGCGCCGTCATCATCAGCCACGATCGCTTTTTCCTCGACCGCATCGCCACGCACATGCTCGCCTTCGAGGGCGACAGCCATGTCGAATGGTTCGAGGGCAACTTCCAGGACTATGAGGAAGACAAGAAGCGCCGGCTCGGCATCGACAGCACGATCCCCAAGCGCATCAAGTATAAGAAGCTCACGCGCTGAGGCGTCGCCCGGATCCGAATGTCCAATGATGGAAGGCCGGGCGCTCGTCGCGCCCGGCCTTCTTCGTTTCGGTAGGCCGCCTTACCGGGAGTCGGCCGCGAAGATGTCCTTGTCCTTGTTCTCCGGCACGAAGAGCATGCCGATCACGAAGGTCATCAGTGCGATGACGATCGGGTACCAGAGGCCGAAGAAGATGTCCCCGGTCTGGGCGATCATGGCGAAGGCCGTGGCCGGCATCAGGCCGCCGAACCACCCGTTGCCGATGTGGTAGGGCAGGGACATGCCGGTGTAGCGGATGCGCGTCGGGAAGAGCTCCACCAGCGCCGCCGCGATCGGGCCGTAGACCATGGTCACCAGGACCACGAGGTAGGTGAGCACGAGGACCAGCGTGAAGGTCTGCGCGCGGAAGATGTCGAAGAAGCCCGACATCTTCACGATCTCCGGGTTGGGCTGGCCCGCCATGGGATAGCCAGCCTTCCCCAGCGCCTCGTTGACCGCCTTGGTGAAGGCCGCCGGCACCGCCTTGGCCGCGTCGCCCGACAGGGTCGAGGCGTCGTAAGCGGGGATCTCCTGGCCGGCGATCACCACCTTGGTCAAGGCGCCGGCGGGGGCCGGCTCGACCCGGTAGTTCACCGAGCTGCGGGCGAGCAGCGCCTTCGCGATGTCGCATGAGCTCGTGAACTTGGACGTGCCCGTCGGGTTGAACTGGAACGAGCACTGGTCCTTGTCTGCCACCACGACCACTTCCGTCGAGGCCTGCGCCTTGGCGAGCATCGGGTTGGCGGTCGCCGTGAGGAACTTGAAGACCGGGAAGTAGGTGAGGGCGGCCAGCAGGCAGCCCGCCAGGATGATCGGCTTGCGGCCGATGCGGTCCGACAGCGAGCCGAAGATCACGAAGCCCGCGGTGCCGAGGATGAGCGACCAGGCGATCAGCACGTTGGCGGTGAACATGTCGACGCGCAGGATGCTCTGCAGGAAGAACAGGGCGTAGAACTGGCCCGTGTACCAGACCACCGCCTGGCCGGCGACGAGGCCGAGCAGCGCGATGACCGCGAAGCGCGCGTTCTTCCATTGGCCGAAGGCCTCGGACAGCGGCGCCTTCGACATCGTACCCTCCGCCTTCATCTTCTTGAAGGCGGGGCTCTCCTCCATCTGCAGGCGGATCCAGACGGAGATGCCGAGCAGGAAGATGGAGAGCAGGAAGGGGATGCGCCAGCCCCAGGCCGCGAAGGCCTGCTCGCCCGTCCAGCTGCGCACCGCCAGGATGACCATCAGCGAGAGCAGCAGGCCGAGGGTCGCCGTCGTCTGGATCCACGAGGTGAAGAAGCCGCGCCGGTTCTGCGGGGCGTGCTCGGCCACGTAGACCACCGCACCGCCATATTCGCCGCCCAGCGCGAGGCCCTGGAGCATGCGCAGCGCGATGAGGATGACGGGCGCGAGCCAGCCGATCGTCTCGTATCCCGGCAGCAGGCCGACGACGAAGGTCGAGACGCCCATGATCAGGATGGTCATGAGGAAGGTGTACTTGCGGCCCACGAGGTCGCCCAGGCGGCCGAAGACAAGGGCGCCGAACGGGCGGACCAGGAAGCCCGCCGCGAAGGCGAGGAGGGCGAACACGTTGCGGGTCGCCTCCGGAAAGCTCGAAAAGAACTGCGCGCCGATGATCGCGGCGAGCGAGCCATAAAGATAGAAATCGTACCACTCGAAGATCGTCCCTGCGGACGAGGCCAGGATCACGCGCTTCTCCTCGCGCGTCATCGGCCGCTTGCGTTCGGCCACGCCGGCCGTCGCCTCCATCGTCATTGCGTTCCCCTCCAAGGCCCGCGTCGGTCGGCGAGGGCTCTGCGGCCCTTCAGTGACAAGACGCCTGCGGCCGGTTGCCACGACCCTCCAGCGAGGGCCGCCAGCGGATGTGGGAACGCCTTGCGGTCGGTCAAGAACGGGCCGTGCAGATTGCAGATTAGACGATGGAATGACAGAGATCTTATGTTGTTTATATTCATACATTGGTGAATTGTATAATTCAATACGAACGGGATCGGTATTCGATCTGCGCCATTCGTCCGGTATTCATTCGGTCCACTCATCGTTCGGGCGAAGCCCCTCGATGGGACAAGGTGGGCCCGGGGTTGTGGGCCCGCGGCCGCCGTGATCAAAGAAGCAGCAGATCCGGAGGTTGCCGTGACAAGCCCGACCCCTGCCGACCTCGCCGCCCTGACCGGCCCCGTGGCCACCGCCGAGGAGGCGGTCGAGCGGCTGGACGCTCTCTACACGGCCGCGACCGGCGCGCTGCGGGCGGCGGTTGACCGCTTCATGGAGATGGGCGTCCCGCCGACCCCGCAGGAGCGGGCGGGCTTCCGGTATCCTGAACTCGTGCTCACCTATCAGCCGGAGGGCGTGCTGCCCACCAACAGGCGGGCCTACGCCAAGTTTTCCGCGCCGGGTGTCTACCGCACCACCGTCACGCAGCCGCGGGCCTTCCGGACCTACCTTCTCGAGCAGCTTCGGCCCCTGGCGAGCGAGTTCGGCGCGACGATCGAGGTGGGCATCGGCGCGCAGGAGATCCCTTACCCCTACGTCTTCGAACGGGGCGACGAACTGGGCCGGGGCTCGGTCACGGCGGCGGAGCTGGCGGTGCACTTCCCGACGCCGCTGCTGTCGGCCGTGGGTGACGAGATCGCCGACGGCACCTATGACCTCGCGGAGGGCGAGCCGCGACCGCTGGCGCTCTTCGACGCCGTGCGCGTCGACTATTCGTTGCGCCGGCTCGTCCACTACACCGGGACCGACTGGCGGCGCCTGCAGCCCTGGATCCTCCTCACCAATTACCATCGCTACGTGGACCAGTTCGTGCGCTGGGGACTCGAGCAGGTCGCGAGCGGCGTCTACGAGGCGCTGCACCTGCCGGGTGGCGGTTCGATCACGCGCGACCTGCCGGCCGCCTCCGCCGACGCGCTCGTGGCGGCCGCGCCCTGGCACCGCTTCCAGATGCCGGCCTACAGCCTCGTCGGCGGCCAGGGCCACGGCGTGACGCTGGTCAATATCGGCGTCGGACCCTCGAACGCGAAAAACATCACCGACCACCTCGCCGTCCTGCGCCCGCATGCCTGGCTCATGGTGGGCCATTGCGGCGGGCTGCGGCAGTCGCAGACGATCGGCGACTATGTGCTGGCGCACGGCTACCTGCGGCAGGACCGCATCCTCGACAGCCTCGTGCCGACGGACGTGCCCATCCCCGCCCTCGCCGAGGTGCAGGTGGCGCTGCAGGAGGCTGCGGCGCAGGTGACGGGCGAGCGGGGCGAGGCGCTGAAGCGGCGGCTGCGGACCGGCACCGTCGTCACCAATGACGACCGCAACTGGGAGCTGCGCTGGACCCAGGAGCGCAAGCGCATCAACCTCTCGCGCGCCATCGCGGTGGACATGGAGAGCGGCACCATCGCCGCCCAGGGGTTCCGCCTGCGCGTGCCGTACGGCACCTTGCTTTGCGTCTCCGACAAGCCTCTGCATGGCGAGATCAAGCTGCCGGGGGCTGCCAACGCCTTTTACGAGCGCGCCGTCGGCGAGCACCTGCGCATCGGCCTCGCCGCCCTGGAGCTGCTGCGGTCGGACCGCGAGGGGCTGCATTCGCGCAAGCTCAGGAGCTTCGACGAGCCGCCGTTCCGCTGAGCTTCGCCAAGCCGAGGGGGGGGCGGCGCGCGCGTTCGGTGCCTCCTCCATCTTGACAGCACCCCGGCGATTGGCGACGCAGCCGGCCAGACCCTGCCCCGGACCCCGCCATGCCTGTCACCCTCGCCATCGACGAACTCGCCTCCGCCTTCCCGGCCTTCGCTGTCGCCGTGCTCGTGGCGGAGGACCTCGCGATCCCCGCCGAGCGGCCGGCGGAGCTCGACGCGCTCGTCCGCGAGCGCGAGGCGGCCTGCCGGGCGCAGTGGGGCGGGACGGAGCTCTCGGCTATCCCGGGCGTCGCGGCGTGGCGGGCGGCCTATCGCGCCTTCGGCATCAAGAAGACGAGCTACCGCTGCTCGGTGGAGCGTCTGGTCAAGAACGTGCTCGCGGAGCGCGAGCTGCCGCGGATCAACGCTTTCGTCGATGCTTACAACGCGGTGTCGCTGGCGCACGTGCTCTGCGTGGGCGCCGATGACCTCGACAAGACGGAGGGACCCTTCGCCTTCCGCTACTCGCGGCCGGACGACACGTTCCTCGACATGGCCGCCGAGACCGGCGAGGACCCGAACGACCCGCCCAAGGCCGGCGAGGTCGTCTATGCCGATGCCCGCCACGTGCTGTGCCGCCGCTGGAACTGGCGGCAGGACGCGCGGAGCATCATCACGCCCGGCACGCGGCGCGCCATCGTCACCCTGCAGGCCAACGGGGCGGGGGACGCGCAAGGGGCGGCCGAGGACCTCGCGGGCCTGCTGGGGCGCTTCTGTGGAGGGCAGGTGCGGATCGGCGTGGCGTCGGCCGCCCGGCCGCGGCTCGAGGTCTAGCCCTGGCCATCACCTTGCGCGATGGGCTGCATCACCAGGTTGCGTTGGCGCCGGAGGTGCGGCGTCGCTAGGGTGCCGTCCCGCTTCCCGTGCCCCGGCCCCATCCCCTATGCGCCGCTCCAACGACACGCTGGGTCTTCTCCTGGGGCTTGTCGGCGTCCTGATCTTCGGGGCGACCCTGCCCTTCACGCGTATCGCCGTGGGTTGGCTCGATCCCTGGTTCGTCACGGCGGGCCGCGCCGCGCTGGCCGGCCTGGTGGCGGTCGTCCTGCTCGCGCTGCTGCGCCGGCCAGTCCCGACGCGCGAGGAACTCGGTCGCTACGCGCTGGTCGCGCTGCTTCTCGCGGGCGGTTTTCCCGGTTTCACCGGGTTCGCGATGCGGCTGGTCCCCGCCTCGCATGGCGGCGTCGTGCTCGGCATCCTGCCGCTGGCGACGGCGGCGGTCGGGGCCCTGGTCACGCGGGAGAGGCCCTCCCTGCAGTTCTGGATCTGCGCAGTGCTCGGCGCTGCCATCGTCGTGGCCTTTGCGCTGCGCGACGGGGGCGGGCGGGTGGATGCCGGGGACATGCTGCTGGCGGGCGCCGTCCTCAGCGCGGCCTTCGGCTACGTCGTCTCCGCGCAGCTCGCGCGGCAGCGGCCCGGCTGGGAGGTGATCTCCTGGGTCGTCGTGATCGCCCTGCCGGTGACCTTGCCCGTGACGTTGCTGACCGCGCCGTCCCACCCCCTGGACGTGCCGGGCAAGGCCTGGCTGTCCTTCGCCTATCTCGGCCTGATGAGCCAGTACCTCGGGTTCTTCGCCTGGAACGCGGGTCTGGCGATGGGCGGCGTTGCGCGAGTGTCGCAGGTGCAGCTCCTGCAGACATTCGTCACCCTCGCCGTGGCGGCCCTGCTGCAAGGCGAGCAGGTCGACATCGTCACCTGGCTGTCAGCGGTCGCGGTCGTCGTGGTCGTGATGATCGGCCGCCGGGCGAGGGTCAGCCGGCCCGGCTGAGCGTCGCCCGTCACGCGGCGGCAATGCCCGCGAGGCTGCAGCCCCCGCGCTGAACCGCGAGGCTCCAGATCCCATTTTGGCCTCACCGGGATCCAGCGCGACCATTCCTGATCCGGTTGCGACATTTACGCTTGCCAGCGCGTGACCTCTAACATAAACATATCTTTATGTGATCAATCGAGGTGCCTGTGTCCTCATCCCCCGAGCAGCCCAAAGTCGGTCTCGATCCCCTTGTCGGGCAGCTCCGCGCAGCGGGGGAGGAGACGCGCCTGCGGCTTCTCGCCCTGATCGCCGAGGGCGAGCTCAACGTGACCGACCTGACGGACATCCTGGGCCAGTCCCAGCCGCGCATCTCCCGCCATCTCAAGCTGATGGCGGAGGCCGGCCTCATCGAGCGCAACCGCGAGGGCGCCTGGGCCTTCTTCCGCATCGCCGAGCGCCACCCCGCCGGCGCGCTCGCCCGCGCCCTGGTCGAACGGCTCGACCCGCGCGACGGGATCATCGCGGCCGACCGGGCGCGCCTGCAGGCGGTGCGCGCCGCACGGGCGGAGGCGGCCAAGGCCTATTTCGACAAGCACGCCGCGGAGTGGGACCGCATCCGCTCGCTGCACGCCTCCGACGAGGCCGTCGAGGCGGCCATTCTCGACATGGTCGGGCCGGGGCCCTTCCGCGCCGTGCTCGACCTCGGCACCGGCACCGGGCGCATCCTCTCGCTGCTGGCCTCCCGGGCGTCGCGGCTCGTCGGCGTCGACGCCAACCACGCCATGCTGGCCGTCGCCCGCGCCAATCTCGAGCGCGCCGGCCTGCGTCAGGCGGAATTGCGCCAGGGCGACATCTACGCCCTCCCGGTGGAGCGCAACGCCTTCGACCTGGTGATCATCCACCAGGTGCTGCACTTCCTGGACGATCCCGCCCGTGCGCTGCGCGAGGCGGCCTCCGTCCTCGCGCCAGGGGGACGCCTGCTGGTCGTCGACTTCGCCCCGCACGGGCTCGAGTTCCTGCGCGAGGCCCACGCCCACCGCCGGCTCGGCTTCGAGCGCGACCAGATGGTCGCGTGGCTGAACGAGGCCGGCGTCCACACCACCCGTCATCTTCAGCTTCCGGCCCCGGACGGTTCGCCGGATCAACTGACAGTCTCCCTTTGGCTCGGCCGGGACCGCCGCATCGCGGTGGCCGGCGGGGGGGCCGAGGGCCAGCAGGAGGTCGCCTGATGCCGCTCCCCCCCATCCGCATGAGCCGCTACGGCGGGCGGGCGCCCGTGCGCGTGTCCTTCGAGTTCTTTCCGCCCAAGACTGACGAGGCCGAGGCCTCCCTGTGGGAGTCGATCGGCCGGCTCGCGCCGCTGCAGCCCACCTTCGTCTCGGTGACCTACGGGGCGGGCGGCTCGACGCGCGAGCGCACGCAGGCGACGGTGGCCCGGCTCGTGCGAGAGACGTCGCTGAAGCCTGCCGCCCACCTCACCTGCGTGGGGGCGAGCAAGGCGCAGATCGGGTCCGTGCTGGACGGCTTCGCCGATGCGGGCGTGCGCCATGTCGTCGCCCTGCGGGGCGACCCGCCCGGCGGCGTGGGCGCGCCCTACGAGCCGCACCCTGAAGGCTTCCGCTCGACGGCCGATCTGGTCCGCGCGGTGCGTGACAAGGGGGATTTCGAGGTCTCCGTCTCGGCCTATCCCGAGAAGCATCCGGAGAGCTCGTCCGCGGAAACCGACCTGGACGTGCTGCAGGCCAAGGTGGACGCCGGCGCGACGCGCGCCATCACGCAGTTCTTCTTCGATAACGACGTGTATTTCCGCTACCTGGACCGTGTGCGGCGGCGCGGCATCGAGATCCCCGTCATTCCCGGCATCGTGCCGGTGCAGAACTTCCGCCAGACCGCGGCCTTCGCGGCGCGCTGTGGCGCGAGCGTGCCAAAGTGGCTTGCGGACCGCTTCGAGCACCTCGACGAGGATCCGGCGACCCGCCGGCTCATCGCGGCGGCGGTCGCGGCGGAGCAGGTCATCGACCTCCTCGACCGCGGCGTGCGGGACTTCCATTTCTACACGATGAACCGCGCCGACCTCGTCTACGCGATCTGCCATCTGCTGGGCCTGCGCCCCGAGCAGCAGCACCGCGAGGCGGCCTGACGCACGGGGCGTCATCCCGCAGGTGGCGCGAGGCGAAGGGGAACAACATGCTCAACCGGCCGGCGATCTTGCGGGCCGGCCGCGGCCAAGACTCATCCGCGCCGGCGGCGGAAGCGCTCATAGGCGTCGTGGTCGCCGGAGCGTTCGCTGGCGAGGAAGCTCTTGAAGGCGGCGATCTCGTCCTGAAGCTTGCGGCGGTCGGCTTCGATGCGCGCCCATTCCTCGCGTACATGGGCGTCGAACGCGGCGTTTCCGGTCATTTCCGGGCCCGTCGCGAAGGAGCCCGAGCCGAAACCCGACACCAGGCTGTCAAAGCCCTGCTGGAGCTTCGTCGCGCCTGTCTGGATCCATTGTCCGAGATCCTGCGGGACGGGCTGGCGATCGTTCCACAGCTTCCAGGCCAGCACGGCAATGCCGAGCGGCCACCACGCGACGAAGGCGATGGCGAGCACCGCGAGGTCGACGGGCTTCCAGCGCCAGCCATAGGACGCGCCGTTCCAGTTGTTCGAGTTTCCGAGATCGCTCACTGAAGCCTCCTTGCGCCGCGCGTCCTTCACCTTTGCGTATCGCAGGTTCGTGTCGGCATCGCGGCTGCGGCCCGCACATGGGGACCGGCAAGGGTCGGCACAAGGGCCGGCGGCGATCAGCTCGTCGGCGGCGCCGGACGGCTGCGCGACAGCGCGGCGAGCGTCTGCAGCGTCGAGGGATCGAGGATGCCGTCGACCAAAGCCGGGCGGAAATGCCGCTGGAAAGCGCGCACCACGGCCTCCGTCTGCTCGTCATAGACCCCGGTCAGGTCCAGGCCGTAGCCGTAGTGGGCGAGCATGGCCTGCAGGGCGCGAACCGGCTGCCCCTCCTCGCCCGCCGCGAAGCGCCGGCCCTCGGATATCGGGGCAGGCTCGACCCAATGGCCGACCCCGGCCGCATGCAGCCGGCCCCACGGAAACTTTTCGCCTGGGTCCGCCTTGCGGCGCGGCGCGATGTCGGAGTGGGCGAGCACCCTGTCCGGCGGAATGGGATGGCGGGCCAGGATGTCCCGGCACAGCGCGATGGTCGCCTCGACCTGCTCGTCGGGGAAGTCCGGATAGTCGAAGTCATGCCCGCGGTTCACCACCTCGATCCCGATGGAGCAGGAATTGATGTCCGTGTCGCCCCCCCAGGACCCGACGCCGGCGTGCCAGGCCCGGGCAGCCTCCGGCGCCAGCTGGAAAATGCGGCCGTCCTCCACGACCACGTAGTGGCAGGAGACCTGGGCCAGCGGGTTGCACAGCCATTGCAGGGCCGAGGCTGCATCCCGCATGCCCGTGTAGTGGAGCAGCAACAAATCCGGCCTGCGCCCGTCCTTGCGTTCGCCGAGGTTGGGTGAGGGGAACACCTTCGTGACGAGCGGCGTGTCGGGAACCAGGACGTCGGCCATGGCGTCAGGACCAGCCGCGCTCGCGCCTGATGCGCTCCCACGCCTCGTTGATCGCGGCGAGCTTCGACGTCGCGATGGCGACAGCCTCTTCGGGCAGTCCCCGCGCGATCTGACGGTCCGGGTGGTACTCCTGCACGAGCCTGCGATAGAGGCGGCGCAGCGCCGCCTCATCCCAGTCACGCTGGGCTCCGAGCACGACGTAGGGATCGTCGGGCTCGCGCACGTGCCGCGCCTTCAGGCGCAGCCAGTCGGGCTCGCCGAAGCCGAGGATGAGCGCAATGTCGTGCAGGTAGGCGAGCTCCGCCTCGTGCACGGCGCCATCGGCCTTGGCGATGTGAAAGAGGCCGTCGACCACGTCCTCGCGCAGTTGCGCGTCGTCGGCGAAGAGTTCGGCGATCTGGCGCGCATAGGCCTGGTAGCCGGCCGTCGTCTGGTTGGCGAGTTCGAAGAGCTTGAGGATGCGGGAGCGGTCGGCCTCTTGGACCTGGACGACCTCGAAGAAGGCCCGCGTCTCGTCTCGCGTGACCACCCCGTCGGCCTTGGCCATCTTCGCCGAGAGCGCCACCAGGCCCGTGGTGAAGACGGTCTGCTTGTCCGGCGTGAACAGGCCGCCTTCCTGGTCCATCACGTAGTGGCCGGCCAGGGCGCCGATGAGCGCGCCGATCGGGCCGCCCACGGCGAACCCGATGCCCGCTCCGCCCAGCTTGCCCCAGATGCTTGCCACGTAACGTCCCGTGCTGTGATGCGGCGGCGGAGCGACGGGGTCAGGAGACCCGCTTGCAGACCGTGCGACCGTAATAGGTGCTGTAGTAGCAGCGCTCCTGGGGCGCCGTCGCGGCCCCGATAATGGCGCCGCCGGCCGCGCCGATCAGGCCGCCGGCCACCGCGCCGCCCGCCGTGCCCGACGCCACGCCGCCGATCACCGCGCCTGCCGTGCCGCCGAGCGCGCCGCCCACGAGAGCCCTGTCCCCCTGCGTGGATCCGCAGCCGGCCAGCGCAAGCGCGAGCAAGGAAACGGCGAGGATCGATCTCATCATGGGGCCTCCACGGCAGGCTCCCGCCCAGGTCCGGGAGGGCGGCGCGCATCGTACTGAAAGGCCGAGGTGGCGCAAGGACGCTTTGGCGTGGCGAAAAAGCCACACGCGTGGGTTGAGTCTGTTACCCAATCGTTACATCCCGATACTTCCAGGCAATTGCTGAATCAAGAAGAGCGTCATCTCAGCCAAGAATAGATAGTCGTTCCTAGTCTTCGTGCATGAACGCGACGGTAGGCGGATTGACAGGGGCAGTCTTCATCTGCCACATCTTGGCCCCATTCGGACCTACTCTCGCGCTCATCGAGCGGCGCCTTGGCTCCGAGACGTTCAACGAAGGATCAATGCATGGCTTGCGTGGCTCGGCCACTCAGGACATACGGTCGGCTTGTCGCCGTCCTGGGGCTCGGCCTCGCTTCGACCGCCGTCAAGGCGGAGAGCGGGGAGGGCGGCGCGCGAGTCCTCATGAGCGGCGTCATGGCGCTCCAGGCTCCCGAGCCGCCGCTGGGCGGCGCCCTGCCGGCCATCCTCGACCTGCCGCCTTCCGTCGGACCAACGGCCCGCGTGCCGCTGCCCCGCATCCGTCCGGCCGACGACGAGAGCCCGGCGGAGGAGCGCGCGCCCGAGGCGTTGCTCCCGGCCTCGGTTCCCCTGCCGCGCGTGCGGCCGACCCTGTCCGAAGCGCTGTCCATCGACGAGGCCGAGACGCCTGCGCCGCGCACGGGCGCGGATGCCGCCTTGCCCGTCTTTGCTTCCGGTCCTGCCGGGATCAAGGGCCTGATCGCCCGCCACGCCCAGGCCAATGGCATCCCTGTCACCCTGGCCGACGCCGTGGTGCGGGTCGAGAGCCGCTACAACCCGCATGCGCGCAACGGCGCCAATATCGGCCTCATGCAGATCAGCCTGCCCACGGCGCGCTCGCTGGGCTATGGCGGCAGCGCGGCCGGCCTCGCCGATGCAGACACCAACCTCACCTACGGAGTCCGCTACCTCGCGCAGGCCTATCGCCTCGCCGACGGGGACACGTGCCGGACAATCCTGAAATTCCAGGGTGGCCATCGCGCCCTGACCATGACGTCCGCCGCCCGCAAATACTGCGCCCAGGTGCAGCAGCTGGCGGCGCAGTTTCGCTGACGGGTCCTGCCGCAGAGGTCTGCGGCCCCCGTCTGTCCTCGGCAGGAGCGCCCTCGTGGCCTCCGTCGCCGTCCGTCCTGCGGGCCCATGCGGCAGGCCTGCACGAACAGTGGAGTCTTGCCGTCACCCCATGACCTGAGATCGGGCCGATCGCAGCCTTGAGGCCGCGCGCGAACGCCTTGGCGTTTTCGTGCCGCGATCGACCCACCGCGTGCCCCCACAGCGCCCCGGCCGAACGGCCGGACGGCGAACGGGACGGCTTTGTCCTTCCACCGGCCGCGCCGGACGGGAGCACGCGACCGGATGCCATGCGGGCATCCACCGGCGCTCCGGATCCGTGATCCCGGCGCCGGCACCAACCCTCCCCTGGGAGACCATGATGAAGACCTCGATCCTGACTCTCGGCCTCATCGCCGCCGCTCTCGCCGCCATCCTCGCGGCCCCCGTCCGTGCCCGAGCCGAAGCCAGCGAAGGCGCCATCGTGCGCGACGGCATTCCCACCCCCGCCAAGGCGGCGGTCCAGGGAGCGCCCCAGGCGGCCGTGGCTCCCGCGTCCGCGGCGAAGACCCTCGAGGGCCGCAGCGTCGGTCGTCCGCTTTCCGCTTCGCCCGAGGCCAGGGGCCGCTACCGCGACCTCATCGCCCGCCACGCGGCGGCGAACGGCATCCCCTATTCCCTCGCCGACGCGGTGATCCGCATCGAGAGCCGCTACAACCCGCATGCCCGCAACGGCGGCGCGGTCGGCCTCATGCAGATCAAGCCGCAGACCGCGCGCGGGCTGGGCTATTCCGGCGGGGCGGCGGGACTGACCAACCCCGACACGAACCTGCGCTACGGCATGATGTACCTGGCCCAGGCCTATCGGATGTCGGGCGGGAATACCTGCGCGACCGTGATGCGCTACCAGAGCGGCCACTTTGCCACGCGCATGAGCGGCGCGAACCGCAGCTATTGCTCGAAGGCGCGCACTATCATGGCGAGCAACTGAGCCGGTCCTTTCTCGCCGTCGCCAGGGGCGCAGCAGCGAAGCAATCCACGCGGGGAGAGGCATCCCCGATTGCTTCGCTTCGCTCGCCCGGACGGGGAGGGCGGCTTCTCGGGCGCTTGACCCCGCCGGGCATTGCCCCTACGGGAGCGACGCCAGTCGGCCGGACGGCCGCGGCGCGCAAGCGTCGAGGAAAGTCCGGGCTCCACGGAAACACGGTGCCGGATAACGTCCGGCGGGGGTGACCCCAGGGACAGTGCCACAGAAAGCAAACCGCCGGCGCGGCGGTCCCCCGGGACCCCGCTGCGGCAAGGGTGAAAGGGTGCGGTAAGAGCGCACCGCGCGACCGGCAACGGGAGCGGCATGGAAAACCCCACCGGGAGCAAAACCAAATAGGGGCGGCGGCAGCGGGCGACCGCTGCGGGGGCGTTTCCGGCCCCTGTCGCCCGGGTTGGTTGCTCGAGGCGGCCGGCAACGGCCGTCCCAGAGGAATGGCCGTCACGTGCGGGGCGACCCGCGCCATACAGAACCCGGCTTACAGGCCGACTGGCACTATCTGCCCTCACAATGCCTCCGATCGGCAATCGGGAGTCGTTTCAGGGGCTTGGGCGGACTCCTTGCAGGGGGCTCTCCAGCCCGCTTGGCAGGGTGCGCCTCAGATCCCGATTCAAGGACAGTCTCCAAGCGGCGGACGTACGAGTCTTTTCGCGCGTTGCCTCCCGATCCTGCGGTTGGCGCCCCGGCCTGCGTCGCCGAGGCGCGGACCGTCCCCGGGATGCCCCCTCCTAACGCTTCGTTAAGGTTAACAAGCTCTGATGACCTCAGGCCCCGGCGCGGGTGCGTCGCGGGCCGGCTGCGCCCGTGTCCGTCCATTGACGACCATATGGTCCCATGCTATCCCAAATCATCCCGTTCGGAGAGGCGAGTTGCGGATCGACCGGCGCCCGGGGCGAGGCCAAGGCCTCGGGGTGCGTGGGCGGCCGGTGCGTTCGCGGGTACTCCCGCGTGCGCGGCCGGTCTTGCGGGTCCGCGGCGAGGCAACGCCTCGACGGTTCGGCGGCGCTGCGGGGCGCGGCCGGCGGGGGAGCGGAGCGGTGCTCCGCGTTCGTCCAGGGCCTCGGCCCGGCGGCGGATCAAGGGTGTCGCGTTGCGGCGTATGTGATCGCAGGGGCGGATCAGGAGCTCGATGGACCGCTTCGTTTCGAGCTTCGCCAACCGGCTGGACGCCAAGGGTCGCGTGTCGATCCCCGCGTCGTTCCGGGGGGTGTTGGCGAGGGACGGGTTCGAGGGGCTCTATGTCCATCTCTCCCTGGAGGCCGACGCGCTCGATGCGGGCGGGAACGGGCTCCTGGCGGAGATCGACAGCCTGATCGAGCGGTTTCCGCCGTTCTCGGACGAGCGGGATCAGTTCTCGATGGCGCTGTACGGCAACAGCGAAGTGCTGAAGGTCGATCCGGAGGGACGCGTGTCGCTCACGGAAGCCCTGAAGGCCCATGCGGGCATCACGGATGCGGTGGTGTTCGTCGGCCTCGGTCACAAGTTCCAGATCTGGGAGCCCTCCCGCTTCCAGCGCCATCTCGACGAGGCCCGGCGCAAGGTGAGGGACCTCAAGAAGGAGCTCGGCGGCGTCCGGCCGTCGGGGTCCGAACCAGGAGCACGGGAACGATGACGGGCCGCGGCGATCGGGCGACCGACGCCGCTGGCGGACCGGCCCGTCACGTTCCCGTCCTGCTCCGGGAAGTCGTGTCGGCGCTCGCCCCCCAGCCCGGCGGCGTGATCCTCGACGGCACCTTCGGGGCCGGCGGCTACACCCGGGCCATCCTCGACGCCACCTCGGACGGTCGCGTGATCGCACTCGACCGCGACCCGACGGCCATCGCCGGCGGCTATGCCCTCGTGGAGCAGGCGGGCGGCCGGCTGACGCTCGTGGAGAGCCGCTTTTCCGGGATGGAGGATGTGCTCGCCTCCCTCGGCCTCTCGGTCGTGGACGGCGTCGTGCTCGACATCGGCGTGTCCTCCATGCAGATCGACGACCCCGCGCGCGGCTTCTCCTTCCGCGCGGACGGCCCGCTCGACATGCGCATGGGACGGCATGGGACGAGCGCCGAGGACCTCGTCAACGGCCTTGAGGAAGGCCCTCTCGCCGACCTCATCTACCGCTATGGCGAGGAGCGCCGCTCGCGCGCCGTGGCCCGCGCCATCGTGTCGGCGCGCCGGCAGGAGCGCATCGCAACCACGAAGCGGCTCGCCGAGATCGTTGCCTCCGTGGTTTGGGCCGGCAAGGACGAGATCCATCCGGCCACGCGCACCTTCCAGGCGCTGCGCATCGCCGTGAACGACGAGCTGGGCGAGCTCGAGCGGGCGCTCGAGGCGGCCGAGCGGGTGCTGCGGCCTGGCGGTCGCCTCGTCGTCGTCACCTTCCATTCGCTGGAGGACCGTATCGTCAAGCAGTTCCTGCAGGAGCGCAGCGGCCGCGAGGCCCGCCCGTCCCGCCACGCGCCTGCCGGCGTAAGCAACGCCGCGACGTTCGACCTCCTCGGTCGCAAGGCCATCACGGCCGGCGAGGACGAGCTGCGTACCAACCCGCGAGCCCGCTCCGCGAAGCTGCGGGCGGCGATCCGCACCGGCGAGCCGGCGGCCGCCCCGACCGGCGGCAAGGGGAGGCGCGGGTGAAGCGCTTCCTCCACATCGTCGCCATCCTCGCCCTGATCGGCTCGGCGCTCTACGCCTACCGGATCAAGTACGACACCATCTACCTGGGCGAACAGCTCGCCAAGCGGCGCCACCAGATCGCGCGGGAGCGCGAGGCCATCGCCGTCCTGAAGGCCGAGTGGCAACTCGCGAACCGGCCGGACCGCATCCAGGCGCTGTCCGACAAGGTGGGCGACCTGCAGCCGGGCACTGTGCAGCAGATCGTGCGCTGGCAGGACGTGCCGATGCGCGCCGCCCCCGTCGACAGCATCGGCGAGAAGCTCGAGGCGCTGGGCCTGGCCGCGCCGACGAACACCCCCACCACGACGGGCTCGATCAGCGACGCCCGCACGCCCTCCAGCCGCAAGCCGTGAGACATCCATGAACGGCCGCCGCGACGATCCCCCCTTCGGCCCCGAGAGCCAGCCCGGCCCGGACGCGCCTGCCCCGGAGAAGGCCGGGCCTGCCCAGCGCAACGTCGTCTGGCGCGCCGTCGGCGATCTCTTCCGCATGCGGCTCGACAAGAGCGGGCATCGCGTCTTCATGGTCGCGGCGGGGTTCACCGCCATCTATCTCGCCATTGCCGGGCGCCTCGTGCAGCTCGGCCTGCAGCCCGATCCTCCCACCGTCTACCGGCGCGCGGCGGCGGAGGTCTCCGGCGCGCGGCCGGACATCGTCGACCGCAACGGGACCGTTCTGGCGACCGACGTGAAGACGGTCTCCGTCTTCGCCGAACCCCGGCGCATCATCGACAAGGACGAGGCGGTCGAGCTTCTCACCGCCGTCCTGCCCGACCTCGACGCCCGCGAGCTGCGCGACAAGCTCGGCTCCAAGAAAGGCTTCGTGTGGATCAAGCGCGAGATCACGCCGCGCCAGCAGCAGGAAGTCTACCGCCTCGGCCTCCCTGGCGTCGGCTTCACGCCGGAGAACAAGCGCGTCTACCCCAACGGGGCGATCCTCTCCCACGTGCTCGGCTTCACCAACCTGGACAACCAGGGAATCGCCGGCATGGAGAAATACGTCGACGACCAGGGCCTCGCGGCGCTCAACCTCGCGGGCCTGACGACCGACTCGGCGGACCTCAAGCCGGTGAAGCTCTCCATCGACCTGCGCGTGCAGTTCGCCATGCGCGACGAGCTCATCAAGGGCATGGAGAAGTACAAGGCCAAGGCCGCCGCCGGCCTGATCCTCGACGTGACGACGGGCGAGGTGATCGCGCTGGAGTCGCTGCCCGACTTCGATCCCAACAATCCCGGCGATCCGCGCGACGAGCGGCGCATCAACCGGCTGGCGGTCGGCGTCTACGAGATGGGCTCGACCTTCAAGGCGCTGACGACCGCGATGGCGCTCGATTCCGGCAAGGTCAACATCAATTCGAGCTTCGACACGCGCGGCGTGCTGCGCTTCGGCCGCTTCCAGATCCATGACTACCACGCGACCGGACGCGTGCTGACCGTACCGGAAATCTTCATCCACTCCTCGAACATCGGCTCGGCGCGCATGGCGCTGGCCGTGGGGGTGGAGGGGCACAAGGCCTTCCTGAAGAAGATGGGCCAGCTCGACCGCATGCGCACGGAGCTGCCCGAGAGCGCCGAACCCATCGTCCCGGCCAAGTGGGGCGAGCTCAACACCATCACCATCGCCTTCGGCCACGGCGTGGCGGTCGCCCCGATGCAGGCCGCGGCCGCCGTCGGCGCGCTCGTCAATGGCGGGCGCTGGATCACGCCGACCTTCCTCACCCGCACCGTCGACGAGGCGCTCGCCAACGCCCCGCGGGTCATCAAGCCCGAGACCTCCGAGGCGCTGCGCTACGTCATGCGCCTCAACGCCGAGAAGGGCTCCGCCGGCAAGGCCGCGGTTCCCGGCTATTATGTCGGCGGCAAGACGGGAACGGCCGAGAAGGTCATCGGCGGGCGCTATTCCAAGAACCGCCTCTTCACGACCTTCATGGCCATCGCCCCGGCCGACAAGCCCAAGTACCTTTTCGTCACGCTCTACGACGAGCCCCAGCCGCTGCCCGAGACGTTCGGCTTCGCGACGGCGGCCTGGAACGCCGGCGCCACGACCGGCAAGATCATCGAGCGCGTCACGCCGCTCCTGGGGCTGCCGCCGCGCTTCGATCCGCCACAATTGCCGTTCCCTGTGATGGCGCGACTGGGCGCCTGGGGGACACGATGACGCTGGCCGAATTCTTCTCCGTCTTCGCCGACACGCCGGCCGGCTGCGCGGAGGTAGCCGGAATCACGGCCGACAGCCGGCGGGTGAGGCCCGGCTTCGTGTTCTTCGCCGTGCCCGGCAGCAAGGCGGACGGCATGAGCTTCATCGGCCCCGCGGTCGCGGCAGGGGCCCTCGCGGTCGTCGGCGAGGGGGTGGCGCCGGCCGACCTGCCCGACACCGTCGCTTATCTGCGGACCACGGACGTGCGCCAGGCGCTCGCCCGCTCGGCCGCGCGCATCCACCCGGGCCAGCCGGCGACGATCGCCGCCGTCACGGGCACCAGCGGCAAGACCTCGGTGGCCGAGTTCACCCGCCAGCTCTTCGCGGCCTGCGGGCGCCAGGCGGCCAGCCTGGGCACGATCGGCGTCGTGACGCCCGCCGGGGCAGTCTACGGCTCGCTGACGACGCCCGACCCGGTGACCCTCCACGAGACGCTGGACCACCTCGCCGAGCAGGGCGTCACGCATCTCGCCATGGAGGCCTCCTCGCATGGCCTCGACCAGCGCCGCCTCGACGGCGTACGGCTGGCAGCGGCGGGTTTCACCAATCTCGGGCGGGACCATCTCGACTATCACCCCACCGTCCAGGCCTACCTCGCGGCGAAGCTCCGCCTGTTCGACACGCTGCTCCCGACAGACGGCGTCGCGGTCGTCAACGCCGACACCGAGCACGCCAACGACGTCATCATGGCCGCCAAGGGGCGGGGCATCCGCACCTTCACGGTGGGTCGCGCGGGGCGGCAGCTTCGGCTCGCCTCCGTGGCGCGCGAGGGCTTCGGCCAGGTGATGATCGTGGAGGCGGATGGTCGCCGCTTCGACGTCACCCTGCCGCTCGCCGGCGACTTCCAGGCCTCCAATGCGCTGGTCGCCGCGGGCCTCGCCATCGCCTGCGGGGAGGACGTCTCGCGCGTGCTCGCGTCCATCCCCAAGCTCGCAGGCGTCAAGGGCCGGCTGGAGCGGGTGGGGGAGGTGAACGGGGCGCTCGCCGTCGTCGACTACGCCCACAAGCCCGATGCGCTCGCCCAGGTGCTCGAGACGCTGCGCCCCTACGCGACCGGACGCCTGATCTGCGTCTTCGGCTGCGGGGGCGACCGCGACCGCGGCAAGCGCCCGTTGATGGGGGCGATCGCCGCGGAGAAGGCGGACATCGTCATCGTCACCGACGACAACCCCCGCTCGGAGGAGCCCGCCGCCATCCGCGCCGCCATCCTGGCGGCCGCGCCGGGCGCGCGCGACATCGGCGACCGCGGCAAGGCGATCCGCACGGCGATCACGATGGCGGAGCCGGGCGACGTCGTCGTGGTGGCCGGCAAGGGACACGAGACGGGCCAGATCGTGGGGGACAAGGTGTTGCCTTTCTCCGACCACGAGGCCGTGAAGGCCGCCATCGCCGCCGTCGAGGCGGGGCAGGGGACAGGACTGGGACGGACGGGATGACGATGAGCGCGCCGATCAAGACGGCAGAGGCCGACAGCCTGCTGTGGACCGGGGAGGCGCTCGTCGCCGCTCTCGACCCCCTTGTCGAGGGACACCCGCCCCCCGGCGTCACTGGCATCTCGATCGACACCCGGACGCTGAAGCCCGGCGACCTCTTCTTCGCCATCCGCGGCGAACGCGACGGCCATGACTTCGTGCCCCGGGCGCTTGCGGCGGGCGCGGCGGCGGCCGTCGTGGAGCAGGCGCGGATGGCCGACGTCGCGGGTCAGGGGCCTTTGCTCGGGGTTCCCGATACGCTGGGCGCGCTGGAACGCCTCGGCCTGGCCTCGCGGGCCCGCAGCCACGCGCGCATCGTCGCGGTGACGGGGTCAGTGGGCAAGACCGGCACCAAGGAGGCGCTGCGCACGGTGCTCTCCGGGCAAGGCGCGACGCATGCCTCCGCCGCCTCATACAACAACCACCTGGGCGTGCCGCTGACCCTCGCTCGCATGCCGGCCTCCTCGGCCTTCGGCGTATTCGAGATCGGCATGAACCACGCGGGCGAGATCACGCCGCTCTCGCGCATGGTCGAGCCCCACGTCGCGCTGGTCACGACGGTCGAGCCCGTCCACCTGGAAAACCTCGGCTCGGTCGAGGCCATCGCCGACGCCAAGGCGGAGATCTTCGCGGGCCTGCACCCGGGCGGCACGGCGGTCGTCAACCGCGACAACCCGCACTTCCAGCGGCTGCTGCGCCATGCGAGGGCGTCGGCTGCCGGCCGCGTCGTCAGTTTCGGCGAGCATCCGGATGCGGAGGTGAGGATGACCCGCTTCGTGGGCCTGCCGGACCTCTCGATCGTCGAGGCGGTCGTCCACGGCGAGCCCGTGACCTACCGGCTGGGAAGCCCAGGCCGGCATGTCGCCATGAACAGCCT
The DNA here is from genome assembly GCA_046349155.1 of Alsobacter sp. Classification (GTDB taxonomy): domain Bacteria; phylum Pseudomonadota; class Alphaproteobacteria; order Rhizobiales; family Beijerinckiaceae; genus Alsobacter. The sequence goes on from JAXMCW010000001.1 coordinate 1,601,448, forward strand.
CGGCGTGATCGCGAGCGCCGTCGCCCTGGGGGCAGACCTCGCGCTCACCTGCCTGGCCATGGCCGAGGTGACGCCCCCGACAGGCCGCGGCCAGCAGATCCGCCTGCAGGCCCCGGGCGGCGAGATCACGCTCTTCGACGAGAGCTACAACGCCAACCCCGCCTCGATGCGCGCCGCGCTCGGCGTGCTCGGCCAGGCCCCTGTCGGCCTGCGGGGCCGGCGCATCGCGGTGCTCGGCGACATGCTGGAGCTGGGCCCCGAGGGGGCCCGCATGCACGCGGAGGTGGCCAAGGCTGTGGACGACAACGGAATCGACCTTGTCTTCGCCGCCGGTCCCCTGATGAAGAACCTGTGGCAGGCCATCCCCCTGGCCAAGCGGGGCGCCTACGCAGCCAGCGCCGCCGAGCTCGAGCCCCATGTGCTTGGGGCGCTGAGGGCCGGCGACGTCGTGACGGTGAAGGGCTCCAACGGCAGCAGGACCGGCGCCATCGTGGCGGCCCTGAAGGCCCGTTACGCGCCCCCCGCCCACGCCGCCGACTGAGCGGAGCAGGATCCCGACCCGATGCTGGCCTGGCTCTCGGAATACTCGACCTCGTTCAGCCTGCTGAACGTCTTCCGCTACATCACCTTCCGCACCGGCGGGGCGACGGCCACGGCCTTGTTCTTCGTCTTCTTCTTCGGCCCGCGCATCATCGCGGGGCTGCGGATCAAGCAGGGCAAGGGCCAGCCCATCCGGTCTGACGGGCCGCAGAGCCATCTGTCGAAGAAGGGCACGCCCACCATGGGCGGCCTCATGATCCTGTCGGGCCTCGTCTTCTCGACCCTGGTCTGGGCGAACCTGGCGAACCCCTATGTCTGGGTCGTCATGGCCGTCACCCTCGGCTTCGGGCTCATCGGCTTCTACGACGACTACCTGAAGGTGACGAAGCAGACCCATGCCGGGTTCGGCGGCAAGTCGCGCCTTCTGCTGGAGGTGCTGATCGCCGTTGTCGCCTGCTGGCTCCTGGCCAGGATCGGCCTCGGCAGGCTGGCGACGTCGGTCACCGTGCCCTTCCTGAAGGAAGTGCTGATCGACCTCGGCCTCTTCTTCCCCGTCTTCGGCGCCCTCGTGATCGTCGGCGCGGGCAACGCGGTGAACCTGACGGACGGCCTGGACGGGCTGGCCATCGTGCCCGTGATGATCGCCGCGGCGACCTTCGGCTTCGTCGCCTACCTCGCGGGCAACGCGGTCTTCGCAAACTATCTGCAGATCCACTTCGTCCCGGGCACCGGCGAACTCGCGGTGCTCTGCGGCGCGATGATCGGGGCGGGACTGGGCTTCCTCTGGTTCAACGCGCCCCCGGCCCAGATCTTCATGGGCGACACCGGCTCGCTGGCCCTGGGCGGGATGCTCGGCTCGATCGCGGTGGCCACCAAGCACGAGATCGTGCTCGCCATCGTGGGCGGCCTCTTCGTGCTCGAGGCGCTCTCGGTGATCATCCAGGTCGCCTCCTTCAAGCTGACGGGCAAGCGCGTCTTCCGGATGGCGCCGATCCATCATCATTTCGAGCAGCTCGGCTGGTCCGAGCCGCAGGTGGTCGTGCGGTTCTGGATCATCGCCGTCGTCCTGGCCCTGATCGGCCTTTCGTCGCTGAAGCTGAGGTAGGGGCGCATGACGCCGGTCACGTCCTTCGCGGGTCGGTCGGTCGCCCTGTTCGGGCTCGGCGGCTCCGGTCTGGCGACCGCCCAGGCGCTGGCCGCGGGCGGTGCGCTGGTGGCCGCGTGGGACGACAAGGAAGCCTCGCGCGACAAGGCGGCCGCGGCCGGCATCCCCGTCGTGGACCTGGCAACGGCCGACTGGTCCGGCTTCTCGGCGCTCATCCTGTCGCCAGGCGTGCCGCTGACCCATCCGCAGCCGCACTGGACCGTCGAGAGGGCGAGGACGGCCGGCATTCCGGTGATCGGCGACATCGAGCTCTTCGCGCGGGAACGCGCGGTACGCGCGCCGGATTCGCCGCTGGTCGCGATCACCGGGACGAACGGGAAGTCCACCACGACGGCTCTCGTCTCGCACCTGCTGCGCGAGGCCGGGCGCGACGTGCAGATGGGCGGCAATATCGGCACCGCCGTGCTGCTTCTGGAGCCCCCGTCACGCGATCGGGTCCACGTGATCGAGTGCTCCTCCTTCCAGATCGACCTCGCGCCGTCGCTGGCGCCGACCGTCGGCATTCTCCTGAACGTCACGCCGGACCATCTCGACCGCCACGGCACGATGGAGAACTACGCCGCGATCAAGGAGCGGCTGGTCGCGGCGGCGGAGCTCGCCGTCATCGGCCTCGACGACGAGAGGTGCCGCGCCATTGCCGGCCGGCGAGAGCAGGCCGGGCGGGCGATGCGGGGGGTGTCGGTCGAGCGCAGGCTGGAGAACGGCCTTTTCGCCGGCGAGGGTGGTGTCGTCGAGCTGCGCGACGGCGTGAGCACCATCTATTCGCTGGCCGGCATCGGCTCGCTGCGCGGCCTGCACAACGCCCAGAACGCGGCCTGCGCCATCGCCGCGGCCCGTGCGCTCGATGTCCCGGCGGACCGGATCCGGGCGGGCCTGCGCAACTTCCCGGGCCTCGCCCATCGCATGGAGCAAGTTGGGCGTCTTGGCCGCGTTCTCTTCGTGAACGACAGCAAGGCGACCAACGCGGACGCCGCCGAGAAGGCGCTCGCGGCCTTTCCCCGCGGCATTCACTGGATCATCGGTGGCAAGGCCAAGGAGGGCGGCATCGAACCGCTGGCTCCCTGGTTCGACCGTGTGAGCCGCGCCTATTGCATCGGCGAGGCCAGCGAGAGCTTCGCCCGCACGCTGGCCGGGACCGTGCCCGTGGAGCTCTGCGGCACGCTCGAGGAGGCGGTGCCGCGCGCGGCGCGCCTCGCCGCCGCCGACGGCGCGGACGAGCCCGTGGTGCTGCTCTCGCCGGCCTGCGCCTCCTACGACCAGTTCGCCAATTTCGAGGTTCGCGGCGCACGGTTCCGCGATCTCGTCCGCGCCCTTCCGGGCCTCGCGCCCGTTGGGGCCCCGTCCACCCAGGAGGCTTGAGCCATGGTCTCGCGCGTCGAACGCAGCCCCTTCGCCGACTGGTGGTGGACGGTCGACCGCCTGCTGCTCGCGGCTCTCATGGTCCTGATGGTTGCCGGCATCGTGCTCGGCATGGCCGGCAGCCCGCCCGTGGCCGAGCGGCTGGGCCTGCCCACCTTCCACTTCGTCAACCGCCAGGTGATGTACCTCGCCCCTGCCTTCGTCGTGATGATGGTGGTGAGCTTCTTCTCGCCCCGCCATGTGCGGCGCGCCGCCCTCATCTGCTACGCGCTCGGGATGGCGCTCGTCATCGCCGCGCTGCTGTTCGGGGCCGAGGTGAAGGGCGCCCGTCGCTGGATCTCGCTGGCCGGCATCGCCATCCAGCCGTCCGAGTTCGTGAAGCCGGCCTTCGTGATCCTGGCCGCCTGGGCCTTCGCGGAGGGCGGCCGGCGGAAGGACGTGCCGGGCAATCTCGTCGGCCTCCTGCTGCTGGTCGTCACCATCGTGCCCCTGGTGCTGCAGCCCGATATCGGCCAGACGATGCTGATCACCATCGTGTGGTGCGGCCTGGTCTTCCTCTCCGGCCTGCACCTCTTCTGGGTGCTCGGCCTCGGCGGCCTCGGCGCGCTCGGCCTCTTCGCAGCCTACACGCTGCTGCCGCACGTGGCCGCGCGCATCAACCGCTTCCTCGACCCCCAGTCGGGCGACACGTTCCAGGTCGACAACGCCATCGAGTCCTTCGTGCAGGGCGGCTGGCTCGGCAAGGGCCCCGGCGAGGGCACGGTGAAGCGGATCCTGCCCGACAGCCATACGGACTTCATCTTCGCCGTCACGGCGGAAGAGTTCGGCATCGTCGTCTGCCTGGCGCTGCTGTTCATCTTCATGCTCGTGGTGCTGAGGGGAATGGTGCTGTCGCGCCGCAACGAGGAGCCCTTCTGCCGCCTCGCGGCCGCGGGCCTCGTCATGCTTTTCGGGCTGCAGAGCGTCATCAACATGGCTGTGAACGTGCACCTCATGCCGGCGAAGGGCATGACGCTGCCCTTCATCTCCTATGGCGGCTCGTCGCTCATCTCGCTGGCGCTCGCCATGGGTTTCCTGCTCGCCGTGACGCGCCGCCGCCCGCGCTCGGAATATTTCGACCGCATCGTCACCCGCGAGCGCGGAGCGGGCGCTTCGGCATGACCGATCCACGGCCCATCCTGCTCGCGGCGGGCGGCACCGGCGGGCATCTCTTCCCGGCGGAGGCCCTCGCCAATGCGCTGATCGCGCGCGGGCGGACCGTGCATCTCGCCACGGACGAGCGGGCCACCCGCTACGGGAAGGCCTTTCCCGCCGAAGCCATCCACGAGATCCCCTCGGCGACGCCGAGCGGGCGTTCGCCGGCCGCGCTCCTCGGCGTCGGGGTGAAGCTCGCGCGCGGGGTGCTGGCCTCGTGGAGCCTGCTCGGGACGGTCCGCCCGGCGGCAGTGGTCGGATTCGGCGGCTATCCCACGGTGCCGCCGGTCCTGGCGGCCGCCCTGCGGGGCATACCGACCGTCATCCACGAGCAGAACGGCGTGATCGGGCGGGCCAACCGGATGCTCGCTCCGCGGGTGCGCATCATCGCCACCGGCTTTCCGGACGTGCGCGGCGTCGCGCCGGCCTGGAAGGCGAAGCTGCGGCTCACCGGCAATCCCGTGCGGCCCGCGGTGCTGGAGGCGGCGTCGCGGCCGTTCGAGCCGCTGTCCGAGGGCGGGGCCCTGCGTGTCGTGGTATTCGGCGGCAGCCAGGGCGCGCGCGTGATGAGCGACGTCGTGCCGCCCGCCGTCGAGCGACTGCCGGCAGCGCTGCGCGTCCGCCTGTCCATCGTTCAGCAGGCCCGCGAGGAGGACCTCGCGCGCGTCCGCGACACCTATGCCCGGCTCGGCGTGCCTGCGGAGGTGTCGCCCTTCTTCGGAGACATGCCCGCGCGCATCGCCGCCGGCCATCTCGTCGTCGCCCGCTCCGGCGCGTCCACCGTGGCGGAACTCGGCGTGATCGGGCGGCCGGCGATCCTCGTCCCCCTGCCGGGCTCGCTCGACGGCGACCAGGCGGCGAACGCCGTGACGCTCGAATCGATCGGCGCGGCCACCGTGATCCCCCAGTCCGCCTTCTCCCCCGAGCGGCTCGCCGATGAACTCGCGCGCCGCTTGAACGATCCCCCGGGTTTGACCCGGGCGGCCGAAGCGGCCAAAAGCGCCGGCGTGGCCGACGCGGCCGATCGCCTCGCCGCCCTGGTGCTGGACATCGCGGGTCCGGCGCGCGCCTGAGGAGCACGACGCTCCCGCCGCCGCGCCGCCCCGCCCATCGTGGAGACGACCCCATGAAGCTGCCTGCCGAACTCGGCCCCATCCACTTCGTCGGCATCGGCGGCATCGGCATGTCCGGCATCGCGGAGGTGCTCCACAACCAGGGCTACACTGTGCAGGGCTCGGACGCCTCCGACAGCGCGAACGTCAAGCGCCTGCGCGACAAGGGGATCGCCTGCTTCGTGGGGCACGCCGCCGAGAATCTCGGCGAGGCCGCTGTCGTGGTGGTGTCGACGGCCATCCGCCGCGACAATCCCGAGCTGATGGCGGCGCGCGAGAAGCGCCTGCCGGTCGTTCGCCGCGCCGAGATGCTGGCCGAGCTGATGCGCCTCAAGCAGTGCGTGGCGATCGCCGGAACGCACGGCAAGACGACGACGACCTCGCTCGTGGCGACCCTGCTCGACGCCGGCGGCTTCGATCCCACCGTGATCAACGGCGGCATCATCAACGCCTATGGCACCAATGCACGCCTCGGCGCGGGCGACTGGATGGTGGTGGAGGCCGACGAATCCGACGGCACGTTCCTCAAGCTGCCGGCCGACGTGGCCATCATCACCAACATCGACCCCGAGCACCTCGACCACTTCAAGACCTTCGACGCGATCAAGGACGCCTTCCGCGCCTTCGTCGAGAACCTGCCCTTCTACGGCTTCGCGGTAATGTGCCTGGACCATCCCACGGTGCAGGAGCTCGTCGGCAAGATCGAGGACCGGCGCGTCATCACCTATGGCGAGAACCCGCAGGCCGACGTGCGGCTGATGGACGTCGACCTCTCCGGCGGGCGCTCACGCTTCCGGGTGGTCATCCGCGACCGCAAGACCGGCCATCTCTCGGGCATCGAGGGCCTCACCCTGCCCATGCCCGGCCACCACAACGCGCTCAACGCGACGGCGGCCATCGCGGTGGCCTATCACCTGGGCATCCCGCTCGACACGATCCGCGAGGGGCTGAAGGGCTTCGGCGGGGTGAAGCGGCGGTTCACGCGCACGGGCGAGTGGAACGGCGTCGCCGTGTTCGACGACTATGGACACCATCCCGTCGAGATCGCCGCCGTGCTGCGGGCGGCGCGGGCCTCGACGAACGGGCAAGTGATCGCCATCGTCCAGCCGCACCGCTACACGCGGCTGGCCTCGCTCTTCGACCAGTTCGCCACCTGCTTCAACGACGCGGACGTGGTGATCGTCGCCGACACCTATGCGGCCGGCGAGCAGCCCATCCCCGGCGCCGATCGCGACTCGCTCGTCCTGGGCCTCAAGGCCCACGGCCACCGGCACGTGCTGCCGCTCGGCAGCCCGCAGGACATCGCGGGGATGGTGCGAGAACTCGCCAAGCCCGGAGACTACGTCGTCTTCCTCGGGGCCGGCACGATCACCAACTGGGCCTACGCCTTGCCCGGCGAGCTGGCGTCGTCGGGCGGGGCGCGGGGGTGATGTGGTCCGGGGCTCTTCGTCGTCCTCGCGCGCGCCGCGACGCCATCCAGGCGGGCTGGGGGCGTCGCCTGGCGCGCGTCGACGCCTGGCTCCTCGCCATGGCGAGGGGCGCGCCATGACCACGGAGCCTCTCGCGGACAAGCTCCGCTCCGCCTGCCCGGGCCTGCGCGGAACCCTGACGGCCGCCGCGTCGATGGCGCCGCTCTCGTGGTTTCGCACCGGCGGGCCGGCCGAGGTGCTGTTCGAGCCGGCCGACGAGGAGGATCTCGCGACCTTCCTCGCGGCCTGCCCCGGCGGCGTTCCGGTGCTGGTCGTGGGGCTTGGCTCCAACCTCCTGGTGCGCGACGGCGGCGTGCGGGGCGTGGTCATCCGCCTGGGAAAGGGCTTTCAGGGCATTGCGGTCGAGGACGGCCAGCGCGTGAGGGCCGGCGCCGGCGCGGCCGACGTCAAGGTGGCCCGCGTGGCCGCCGAGGCGGGCATCGCGGGGCTCAGCTTCCTGCGCGGCATTCCCGGCACGATCGGCGGCGCGCTACGCATGAACGGCGGGGCCTATGGCGGAGAAACCCGGGACGTGCTGGTCTCGTGCCGCGGCGTCGACCGGCGCGGGACCCTTCGGCTTTTCGACCTCGCCGCCATGGGCTTCACCTATCGGCACAGCGGGGCGCCGGAGGACGTGATCTTCACGGAGGCCCTCCTCCAGGGCCGCCCCGGCGAGCCTGCCGCCATCCTCGCCGAGATGAACGCGATCACCGAGGCGCGCCAGGCCAGCCAGCCGGTCAACACCCGCACGGGCGGGTCGACCTTCAAGAACCCGCCAGGGGCAAGGGCCTGGGAGCTCGTGGACAAGGCGGGCTGCCGCGGCCTGCGGGTCGGCGGCGCGCAGGTGTCGGAGCTGCACTGCAACTTCCTGATCGCCCATCCCGGCGCGACCGCCGCCGACGTCGAGACGCTCGGCGAGGAGGTCCGCCGGCGTGTGCGCGAGACCAGCGGGGTGATCCTCGAATGGGAAATCAAGCGGGTGGGCGAGCCCTCGGGCCAAGCTGCAAAGGGGTAGGACGATGACGAAGCACGTGGCGGTCCTGATGGGCGGCCTGTCGGCCGAGAGGGAGGTCTCGCTGAGTTCGGGCAAGGCCTGCGCTGCGGCGCTGGAAGGCGAGGGCTACCGGGTGACCCGGATCGACGCGGGCCGCGACCTGCCGATGCAGCTCGCCGAGGTCAGGCCCGACGTCGTGTTCAACGCCCTGCACGGGCGATTCGGCGAGGATGGCATCGTCCAGGGTGTGCTCGAGCTGATGCGCATCCCCTACACGCATTCCGGCGTGCTCGCCTCCTCCCTCGCCATGCAGAAGGATCGCGCGAAGGCCGTGATGGCCGCAGCGGGCGTGCCGGTCCCCACCGGCGTGACGGTGCACCGTCTCGAAGCGGCACGCCGGCATGTGTTGCAGCCGCCCTACGTCGTCAAGCCCGTTAACGAGGGATCGAGCGTCGGCGTCATCATCGTGCGGGAGGGCCGCAGCCATCCGCCGCAGGAACTCGGGCGCGAGGACTGGGCCTATGGCGAGATCATGTTGGTCGAAAATTTCGTTGCAGGACGGGAGCTTACTTGCGCCGTGATGGGCGACCGGCCGCTCGGCGTGATCGACATCCGCCCGGCCGTCGGGGAGTTCTACGACTATGACGCGAAGTATGCGAAAGGCGGATCGATCCACGTGCTCCCCGCAGAAATTAAACCGAATATTTACCATCAGGTTCAAGAGTTGGCGTTAACGGCCCATCAAGCTCTTGGATGCCGAGGCGTCAGCCGCGCAGACTTCAGGTACGACGACACGCCCGGGGGCACCGGGCAGCTCGTCTGCCTCGAGGTCAACACGCAGCCCGGAATGACCGAGACCTCGCTGGTGCCTGAATTGGCGGCCCATGACGGGCTAACGTTCGGTGAGCTGGTCAAATGGATGGTGGAGGACGCATCGTTGGACAGGTGACCGCGCCCGCGCGGTTTGCCCTTGCGCCTGCCTTTCTGGCCGGCGGCTCCAGCGTCTTCGCCCCCTCCCACGCGTCCCTGCGGCTCTGGCGCGCCCCGGCCCGCCGCCGCGTCCTGCGCGCCGCCGAGCGGACCGTCGCGCGGCTCCCGCGCTTCACCGGGGCCCTGCTGTTCTTCGGCTTCATGGCCGCCGTCGGCGTCTATGGCGGCGTCAGGGGCGGCCAGTACGAGGATTTCGTCGCGCTCAACGGCGATCCGCGGGATCTCGTCGCCCGCATGCTGGGCTTCGGCATCCGCAAGGTGACCATCGCCGGCATCACGGAGCTCGACCAGACCGAGGTGCTCCAGGTCGCCGGCGTCGACAGCCGCGGCGCGCTGCCCTTCTTCGACGCGTCCGGCGCCCGCGACAGGCTTCTCGCGGTGCCGCTGGTCAAGACGGCGACGGTGCGCAAGCTCTATCCGGACGAACTCGAGATCTCGCTGACCGAGCGCGAGCCCTATGCGCTCTGGCAGAGCCATGGCGACGTCTTCGTGGTCTCGGCCGACGGCACGGTGATCGACCGCCTGTCGGACGACCGCTTCGCCGGCCTGCCCCTGGTGGTGGGGGAGGGGGCGGCGCTCAAGGCAAAGGCCTTCGCCAAGCTGATGGACACGGTTCCCGAACTGAAGCCGCACGTGCGCGCCGGCATGCTGGTGGGCCAGCGGCGCTGGACGTTGAAGCTGATGAACGGCATGGAGGTGCGCTTGCCGGAGGAAGGGGCCGCCCAGGCGCTCTCCCGTTTCGCCGCGCTGGTGCGCGAGCAGAAGGTTCTCGAACGCGACATCCTGTCGGTCGACATGCGCTACCCCGACCGGGTTGTGCTGCGCCTGACGCAGGAGGCCGCGGGCGCGAGGGCCGAGGCCAACAAGGCCAAGCCCAAGGGCAAGGGGAGCGCGATTTGAGCTCCCGTCATCCCAGCCTCACACCGCGCCTGAAGCCCATCTCTCCCCGGCGCAGCACCGTGCTCTCGGTGCTCGACGTCGGCACGTCGAAGGTCGTCTGCCTGATCGCGCGGCTCGACCCCGTGGTGGAAAGCGACCTGCTTCGCGGCCGCACCCACCGCGCCCGCATCGTGGGCATCGGACACCAGCGCTCGCGGGGCCTCAAGGGCGGGGCCATCGTCGACCTGGAGGGCGCAGAGCAGGCGATCCGCCTCGCCGTCGACGCGGCCGAACGCATGGCGAAGGTGGAGGTGCACGCCGCTATCCTCAACATGACCGGCGGGCGGCTCGGGTCGCAGTCCTACCACGCACAGGTGGGCCTGCGCGGGAACACCGTGTCCGACAACGACATCCATCGCGTGCTGGAGGCCGCCAGCATGACCGGCGCGCGCCCCGGCCGCACCGTGCTTCACTCGCTGCCGACGGGTTTCGAGCTCGACGGCACGCGCGGCATCAATGACCCCCACGCCATGGTGGGCGAGACGCTCGGCGTGAACATGCACGTCGTCTCCAGCGACCAGAACGCCGTGCGCAACCTCATGCTGGCCGTCGAGCGCTGCCATCTCGAGGTCGAGGCCGTGGTCGCGACGCCCTACGCGGCCGGCCTGGCCGCCCTCGTCGACGACGAGGCGGAGATGGGCGTCGCGGTGGTCGATCTCGGCGGCGGCACGACGAGCGTCGGCGTCTTCGCCGGCGGCCACGTCGTCCACACCGACAGCTTCGCCGTGGGCGGCAACCACGTCACCATGGACATTGCGCGCGGCCTGTCGACCAGCGTCGCGCATGCCGAACGGCTCAAGACGCTCTACGGCTCGACCATCGCCACGGCCTCGGACGACCGCGAGACGATCGCCGTCGCCTCGGTCGACGAGGACGAGCGCGACCACGTCAACCACGTGCCCAAGTCCCACCTCGTGCGGATCATCCGTCCGCGCGTGGAGGAAACCCTTGAGCTCGTGCGCGACCGCCTGAAGGCGGCAGGATTCTCGGCCGAGAGCGGCCGCAGGGTCGTGCTGACCGGTGGCGCCGCCCAGCTGACGGGCTTGCCCGAGCTGGCGCGCAACCTGCTCTCAAAGCAGGTCAGGATCGGACGTCCCCTCGGCGTCCAGGGGCTGCCGGAGGCGGCGAAGGGACCTTCCTTCGCGGCGCCCGTCGGCCTGCTCGTCTACCCCCAGGTAGCCGGGCTGGAGCACTTTGTGCCGCGCCAGAGCGGTCTCTCCCTGGGAACGGGGACGGACGGCTACCTGTCGCGGATGGGGCGTTGGATCAAGGACAGTTTCTGAACTCGAGTCCGGGGCGGCGGCGCGGCGGCCGTCACCCGGGGTCACGTCAACGACATCGCGGCGCTGCGGGGCGCCCATAACGAGAGGCCAAGACCATGACGATCAACCTGAAGGTGCCGGACATCCGCGAGCTCAAGCCCCGGATCACGGTGTTCGGCGTCGGCGGCGCCGGCGGCAATGCGGTCAACAACATGATCGAGCTGGGCTTGCAGGGTTGCGAGTTCGTGGTCGGCAACACGGATGCACAGGCGCTGACCTCCTCGAAGGCGGACCGCGTGATCCAGATGGGCGTGCAGGTGACCGAGGGCCTCGGCGCCGGCTCGCAGCCCGAGGTGGGCCGCGCCGCGGCCGAGGAGGTGATCGACGAGATCCGCGACCACCTCGCGGGCGCCCACATGGTCTTCGTCACCGCCGGCATGGGCGGCGGCACCGGCACGGGCTCCGCGCCGGTCGTGGCCCGCGCGGCGCGCGACATGGGCATCCTGACGGTGGGCGTGGTGACCAAGCCCTTCCAGTTCGAGGGACAGCGCCGCATGCGCCTCGCCGAGGCAGGCATCTCGGAGCTGCAGAAGGCGGTCGACACGCTGATCGTGCTGCCCAACCAGAACCTGTTCAGGGTCGCCAACGAGCAGACGACCTTCGCCGACGCCTTCGCGCTGGCCGACCGGGTGCTCTATTCCGGCGTGTCCTGCATCACCGACCTGATGGTCAAGGAAGGTCTGATCAACCTCGACTTCGCCGACGTCCGCGCCGTGATGCGCGAGATGGGCAAGGCCATGATGGGCACGGGCGAGGCGACCGGCGAGAAGCGCGCCATCCGCGCCGCGGAGGCCGCCATCGCCAACCCGCTGCTCGACGACGTCTGCATGAAGGGCGCCAAGGGCCTGCTGATCTCGATCACCGGCGGCTCCGACCTCACCCTGTATGAAGTCGACGAGGCCGCCACCCGCATCCGCGAGGAGGTCGACCAGGACGCCAACGTGATCTTCGGCGCCACGCGCGACGATTCGCTGGAAGGCATCGTGCGCGTGTCGGTCGTGGCCACGGGCATCGACCAGGAGTTCGACCGCGCGACCCCCGCCATCGAGCCGCGCGTCGCCGAGCTCGCCGAGCGCCTGCGCAACGATGCGCGCCAGCGCCATCAGGAGGCCCAGCCGATCACGCCGCGCATGCCGCGGATCGAGACGCCGGTCGAGACGCACGCCTACCAGCCGACGCCTTCCGCCGCGCCGTCCTACGAGGCGCCGCAGACGATGGCCTATCACGATCCCCATCCGGAGCCCGTGATGCGCCGCGCCGTGAACGACGTGGCGATTCGCGCCGTGGCGCCCAAGCTCGCTCCCGAGCCCGTGCTCGAGCGGGCTCCTGCGCCGGAGCCGCAGCCCCTGCCCGAGGCCTTCATCCCGCCGCGGGCCGAAGAGGTCATCCGTCCGACCCGGATGCCTCGCCCCGACGAGTTGCCCCTGCCGGTCCAGCGCCAGATGGAGCAGCGGGCCCAGCAGTCGGTGCCGCCGGCCCCGCCCGCCGAGAAGAAGCGCGTCACCCTGATGGAACGTCTCGCCCAGGCAGGCTTCGGCCGCCGCGGTGACGAAGCCGCCCACCAGCAGCAGCCGGTGCAGCGCACCGCTCCCCCGCCGGCTCCCCAGCCGCAGGCCTACGCGCCGCAGGCGGCCTCGCCCGTGCACCAGGAATATGCCAAGCGGCCCGCGCCGGCTCCCCAGCCGCGTGCCCCGCAGGCCGGCCTGGATGTGCACGGACGCCCGCTCCAGGCGCAGCGCCCGTCCGAGGACGACCACCTGGAGATTCCGGCCTTTCTGCGCCGGCAATCCAACTGATCGCCGCGTTTCGGCCTCGCCGCCGCCGACCTGGCACGATCAGGAGCCCGGTTCCCCGCAGAACCGGGCTCATTTCGTGCGAATCGCGGCGCACGTGAACAACCACCCTTAACGAGTTGTAAACACGCATAATTGTGCAACCTTAGCGCGTGTTACAAACGGTAAAAAACCGTGATTTGGCGTGCCCGGATCGCGCGGCTATGGTCCGGATCGCAATTGGAACGGGGCGGCAGAGCCGCTGGGTGGCGACACTCCAATGCCGTTTCGAGGGGGCGAGCAAGACAGAGCACGGACGTCCGCGGGACAGAAGGCGGCAGCCTTTGGCGCGGAAGGATGTGTGGAACGGTGTGATGGCTGTACAAAAGCAGACGACCCTGCGCGATCGCGTGGAACTGACCGGCATCGGGGTGCATTCCGGAGCACCGGTCCGCATCGTCCTTCATCCCGCCGACAGCAATACCGGAATCATGTTCCTCCGCACGCGGCTCGAAGGCGGGCGCGAGAGGCTCATCGAAGCCCGTCACGATCGCGTCAGCGCGACCGAACTCTGCACGATCATCGGAGACACCGCGACCGGTTCGGTCGCGACGATCGAGCACCTGCTGGCCGCCCTGTGCGGCCTGGGCGTGGACAACGTCCTCGTCGAGATCGACGGTCCCGAAGTTCCGATCCTCGACGGCAGCGCCGCGCCCTTCGTGGCGGCCATCGACGAGGTCGGCCTGGTCCGCCAGTCCGCAGGGCGTCGCTTCCTGAAAGTGTTGAAGCCCGTCCGCATCGAGCAGGGCAAGGCCTTTGCCGAGTTGCGGCCCTTCTCGCGCGGCTTCCGGCTGGAGGTCGAGATCGATTTCGACACGCCCGTGATCGGCCGCCAGAAGAAGCTGATCGACCTCGATCCCTCCACGTTCCGCAAGGAGATCTCCCGGGCCCGCACCTTCGGCTTCATGCGCGATGTCGAGCGGCTCTGGAAGGCCGGCTTCGCGCTCGGCGCGTCCCTCGACAATACCGTGGCGCTGGGCGAGGAGGGCGTGATCAACGCCGAGGGCCTGCGCTATCCCGACGAGTTCTCCCGGCACAAGACGCTCGACGCCGTGGGCGACCTCGCGCTGGCCGGCCTGCCGCTGCTGGCCCATTACCGTTCCTATTGCGGCGGCCACCGCATGAACGTGGCCGTGCTGCAGGCGCTCTTCGCGGATCGCTCCGCCTACGCGATCGTCGAGGCGCCCCGCCGCGAATATGGCCGTGCAGAGGCCGGCGCCCTGCAGCAGGCTGTCGCATTCGCCCCCGACCGGGGCTGATCGCCGTCCCCTGTACCGGCCGCGCACTAGCGGCGTGGGGCGCATTGGGCTAAAGAACCCGGCCCGCTGCTTCGCGGCGTCCGAGATCCCGCAGGGATCGAATCGAGGGCCATTCGACTCATGCGATCCTTCGTGCGTTCGTCCCCCGTCGTGCGACTCTCCCGCTCGCTGCTGGTGATCGGCCTGCTTGCGCCGCTGACGGCCTGTGACACGATTTCGAACTTCAATCCGTTCGACAAGCAGGAGAAGTACAAGCCCGAGATCGTTCCCGACGTTCCCGCTGACAAGCTCTACAACCAGGGCTTGGCGCTGCTCGAGAAGCACGAGTACGAGGCGTCGGCCAAAAAGTTCGGCGACCTCGACAAGCAGTACCCCTTCTCGGAATGGTCCAAGAAGGCGCTGATCATGCAGACCTACGCCCAATACGAGGGGCGCATGTATGACGACGCCATTGGATCGGGCAAGCGCTACATGGCGCTGCATCCCAGCGACCCGCAGGCCGCCTATGCCGCCTACATGGTGGCGCAGTCCTACTACGCCCTGATTCCCGACGTGACGCGCGACCAGGACCGCGCCGAGAAGGCGCTGGTCGCGCTCCAGGAGGTCGTGCAGCGCTGGCCCAACTCGGAATACGCGCAGGACTGCAAGTTCAAGATCCAGGTGGTGCGCGACCAGCTTGCGGGCCGCGAGATGATCGTCGGCCGCTTCTATCTCCAGAAGCGCAACTACACGGCCGCGATCAACCGGTTCCGCAACGTCATCAGCCAGTACCAGACCACCAACCAGATCGAGGAGGCGCTCGCCCGGACGGCCGAGGCCTATCTCGCACTCGGGGTGGTCAGCGAGGCGCAGACCGCGGGCGCCGTGCTTGGGCACAACTTCCCCGACAGTCGCTGGTATAAGGACACCTACTCGTTGCTGCAGTCCAAGGGACTGGAGCCGCGCGAGGACACGAGTTCCTGGATCAGCAAGGCTTTCAAGACGGTCGGCCTGGGCTGAGGCCCGGTCATTGGCCCGTCCGATTCCGCCCTCCAGACGGCCGGCCTCGAGCCGGCTCGGAGGGCGACATCGGGCCGGTTGACCTTTGCGCGGCGAGCCCTGAGGAATAGGGCATGCTCGTCCAGCTCGCGATCCGCGACATCGTCCTGATCGACCGCCTCGACATCGGATTCGCGGCGGGCCTGAGCGTGCTGACCGGTGAAACGGGCGCGGGCAAGTCCATCCTGCTGGATGCCTTTTCGCTGGCGCTTGGCGGGCGCGGTGACGGCTCGCTCGTGCGGCACGGCGAGGAGAAGGGGCAGGTCACCGCCGTCTTCGACGTGGCGGCGTCCCATCCGGCGCGCGCACTCGCCCGCGAGCACGAGATCGCCGACGACGGCGACCTGATCCTGCGGCGCATCCAGATGGCCGATGGACGGACGCGCGCCTTCGTCAACGACCAGCCCGTGAGCGTGCAGGTGCTGCGCGCCCTCGGCGGCCTGCTGGTCGAGATCCACGGCCAGCACGACGACCGGGCCCTTGTCGACGCCGCCACGCACCGTGCGCTTCTTGATGCGTTCGGCGGCTGCGATTCGGCGGGCGTCGCCCGGCTGAACCGCGCCTGGCGGCAGGCCCGGGACGCCTTGTCCGAACACCGCGAGCGCATCGCCTCCGCGCAGAAGGAGGCGGATTTCCTGGCCCACGCGGTGGACGAGCTTGGCAGGCTTGCACCGGAGGCTGGCGAGGAGGAGACGCTGGCGGCGCGCCGCCAGCAGATGATCCAGGCCGAGAAGGTCGTCGGGGAGATCAACGAGGCGTGGGAGGTCGTGGCCGGCTCCGGCTCGCCCGGCCCCGCGCTGTCGGCGGCTTTGCGCCGGCTGGAACGGCGCGGGGCGCAGGCCCCGGAGCTCGTCGGGCCGAGCGTGACCGCGCTCAGCGCGGCCCTCGACGCCATGGACGAGGCGCGCCGCGTGATCGAGGAGGCCCAGCGCGCCGCGGCCTTCGATCCCCGCGAGCTGGAGACGACGGAGGAGCGACTGTTTGCGCTGCGCGCAGCCGGCCGCAAGTACAACGTCCTCGTCGACGACCTCGCCGCCCTGCGCGAGCGCATGGCCGCCGACCTCGCCGCCATCGGCGAGGGTGAGGAGAGGCTGGCCAGGCTCGAGGCCGAGGAGCGGCAGGCAGAGGAGCGCTATCTCGCCGCCGCGCGCCTGCTCAGCGCCCATCGTCGCAAGGCGGGAGCCGCGCTGGAGAAGGCCGTCAACGCCGAGTTGCCGCCCCTGAAGCTGGAGCGTGCCCGCTTCATCGTCCAGATCGATACGGACGAGGCGGTCCGCGCGCCGGAGGGCCAGGACCGCGTGGAGTTCTGGGTGCAGACCAATCCCGGCACGCGCCCGGGTCCCCTGATGAAGGTCGCCTCGGGCGGCGAGCTCTCGCGCTTCATGCTGGCGCTCAAGGTGACGCTGGCGGATCGGGGCTCCGCTCCGACGCTGGTCTTCGACGAGATCGACAGCGGGGCCGGCGGAGCCGTGGCCGACGCGATCGGCCTGCGGCTCGCGCGGCTCGCCCGGCGCGTGCAGGTGATGGCCGTCACCCATGCCCCCCAGGTCGCGGCGCGCGCCGGCCGGCACTTCCTCATCGCCAAGGACGCGGTCGGGCGCGAGGGCGGCAGGCGCAGGGCCGGAGAGGCGGACCGCATGGCGACGCGCGTGGCGCCGATTTCCGACGGCGTGCGACGCGAGGAGATCGCCCGCATGCTGGCGGGCGCGACCATCACCGACGAGGCGCGGGCCGCCGCCCAGCGCCTGCTCGAGGCAGCGGACTGAGGCGGGCATGAGCAAGGCTCCCAGGACGGACGCCGCCGGCGGGGGCGGGCGGGCAAGGACCAGCGCGCTGCGCGGTCTCGAGGTCGGGGCCCTGGGCCTGCCGGAAGCCCGCGCGGAACTGCGCGCGCTGGTGCGCGAGATTGCGGAGCACGACCGGCGCTACCACCAGGAGGACGCGCCGGTCATCTCGGACGCCGCATATGACGCTCTGCGCCAGCGGCATGACGCGATCCTCGCACGCTTCCCGGACCTGACGGCGTCGGAAGCGACCGCCGCGACGGTGGGCGCGAAGCCGTCGGAGAAGTTCGCCAAGGTGCGCCATCGCGTGCCCATGCTCTCGCTCGGCAACGTCTTCGCCGAGGAGGAGGTCCACGAGTTCGTGGATCGCGTGCGGCGCTTCCTGGACTGGCCCGCCGCCCGGCCGCTCGCCTTCACCGCCGAGCCCAAGATCGACGGGCTGTCCTGCTCGCTGCGCTACGAGGAAGGCCGGCTGGTCGTGGCCGCCACGCGTGGCGACGGCGAGGAAGGCGAGGATGTCACGGCCAACGTGCGCACCATCGGCGAAATCCCCCAGCGCCTGCCCGGCGACGACCTGCCGGAGGTGCTGGAGGTGCGCGGCGAGGTCTACATGACCAAGCCCGACTTCGCGGCCATGAACGCGCGCCAGGAGGCGGAGGGCAAGCCGCTCTTCGCCAATCCGCGCAACGCCGCCGCGGGCTCCCTGCGCCAGCTCGATCCCCG
Source organism: Alsobacter sp. (assembly GCA_046349155.1). Classification (GTDB taxonomy): domain Bacteria; phylum Pseudomonadota; class Alphaproteobacteria; order Rhizobiales; family Beijerinckiaceae; genus Alsobacter. Next base: position 1,619,168 of record JAXMCW010000001.1, read on the forward strand.
CATCACGGCAGCCCGGCCGCTTCGCTTCTTCGCCTATGCCTGGGGCGAGGTCGTCGGCGCCATGCCGGCGGATACCCAGTCGGGCATGGTGGCCCTGTTCGCCCGCAAGGGCCTTCCCACCAACCCGCTGATGCGCCTGTGCGCCGGGGTGGACGAGATGCTGGAGCAGTTCCGCGCCATCGAGGAGCAGCGGGCCTCGCTGCCCTACGACATCGACGGCGTCGTCTACAAGGTGGACGACCTCGCATTGCAGCGCCGTCTCGGCTTCGTGTCCCGCTCGCCGCGCTGGGCGACCGCGCACAAGTTCCCCGCCGAGCAGGCGACGACGGAGCTCATCGGCATCGACATCCAGGTCGGCCGCACCGGCGCGCTCACGCCGGTCGCCAGGCTGAAGCCCGTGACGGTGGGCGGCGTGGTCGTGACCAACGCGACGCTGCACAACGAGGACGAGATCGCCCGCAAGGACGTGCGCATCGGCGACACGGTGCGCATCCAGCGGGCCGGCGACGTGATTCCGCAGGTGCTCGGCATCATCGAGGAGAAGCGCCCCCTCGGTGCGAAACCCTACGAGTTCCCGCATGTCTGCCCGGCCTGCGGCAGCCATGCCGTGCGCGAGGTCGATCCCAAGACCGGCCGGGAGGACGTGGTGCGCCGCTGCACCGGCGGGCTCGTCTGCCCCGCGCAGGCCGTGGAGAGGCTGAAACACTTCGCCTCGCGCAACGCCTTCGACATCGAGGGTTTGGGCGACAAGCAGATCGAGGCGTTCTACCGCGAGGGGCTGATCACCCGGCCGCAGGACATCTTCACCCTGGAGGCCAGAGACGCGCGATCGGTGAAGAAGCTGCGCGATCGCGAAGGCTACGGCGAGACCTCGGTGCGCAACCTCTTCGCCGCGATCGAGGCCCGCCGGCGCGTCCCGCTCAACCGCTTCATCTTCGCGCTCGGCATCCGCCACGTGGGCGAGACAAACGCCAAGGTGCTGGCGCGCCATTTCCACACGATCGAGGACCTGCGCCGGGCGGGCGTCGGCGCCGGCGCGCAGGACGCCGGCGCGCTGGCCGAGTTCGACGCCATCGACGGTGTCGGGCCCGTCGTCGCCGAGGCCATCGCCGACTTTTTCGGCGAAGCGCACAATCTGGAGGTGGTCGACGCGCTGCTCGAGCACGTGACGCCCGAGCCGCTGGAGGCCGTGGCCAGCGAGAGCCCCGTGGCGGGAAAGACGGTGGTCTTCACCGGCTCCCTGGAGCGCATGACGCGGGAAGAGGCCAAGGCGATGGCGGAGCGGCTGGGCGCGAAGGTGGCCAGCTCCGTGTCGAAGAAGACGGATCTCGTCGTTGCGGGGCCGGGGGCAGGCTCCAAGCTGAGGGCTGCCGCGGAGCTCGGCATCCAGACCCTCGACGAGGAGGGTTGGCTGGCGCTGGTGGGAGAGGCGGGGGGATAGGGCCTGGCCGGCGGCAAGGCCGGCCCTGCGGGAAGGTCGACGGCCGGGTGGCGCCCGCGTTACTTTTTTCCAAGACAGCGTCGAGCGCTGCGTTAGGTTCGGCGGCATGGAGATCGTCAGCCAACGCGACATGCTGGATGCCGAGCCGCTCGCCGGACGCGAGCGGGCGCGGTTCTTCGTGTCGGCGCCGCACGATTCGCTCGAATGCCTGAGCGCGACGTTCCTCACCCATGTCTATGCGCCGCACGCCCACGAGACCTACGTGGTGGGGATGGTGGTGGAAGGTTGCGAGACATTCCTGTGCCGCGGGGCGCGCCACTACATCGGAGCCGGACAGTTCACCTTCGTGAACCCCCTCGACGTGCATGACGGCGAGCCGTTCACCGACGGCTACACGTACCGCATGAGCTATCCGTCGATGGCGCTCATGGAAAAGATCACGCGCGAGGTCACGGGAGTGTCCGCCGCGCCGTTCTTCCCGGCGCCGTGCGTGGACGATCCTGAGGCGGCTGCGCTGTTCGGGCGGGCCCACCGGCTGATCGAGGAGGGGAGCGATCCGCTCGCGGCCGACGAGGCGCTGCTGCGCTGCCTCGGCCTGCTGGTGACGCGGCATGCCGGTCTGCGGCCCCTCGCGCTGGGCCGGGAGTCCGGCGCCATCCGCAAGGCCACCGCCCTGATCGACCAGCGTTTCGGCGAGGACCTGAGCCTCGACGTGATCGCCCATGCGGCCGGCCTGCCGCGGCACCTGCTCATCCGTGCCTTCCGGAGGGAGACGGGGGCGACGCCGCACTCCTACCTCGTCAATCGCCGGGCGCTCGCCGCCCGTGCGCTCCTGCGGAAGGGAGCAACGCCCAGCGACGCGGCGCTGGCGGTCGGGTTCTTCGACCAGAGCCATCTCACGCGGGCCTTCAAGGCCCGGTTCGGCGTGACGCCGGGCGCCTATCGCGCGGCCTTCCTGAGCTAGGACCTGCCCCATGCCTTCCCCTTGGACCGAGGCCCGCGAGGGCATCCGGGACATTTTGCCCGCGGCCGTCGCCGCCATTCCGATCGGCGGCCTGTTCGGCGCGCTCGCCGTGAGCAAGGGCCTGTCTCCGGCCGAGGTCACGCTGATGTCGGCCTGCGTCTTCGCGGGGGGCGCGCAGTTCGCGGCCATGGAGATCTGGCGGACGCCCGCGCCCATCGCGGTGCTCGCCTTCTCGACGCTGCTCATCAACCTGCGCCACGTCCTCATGGGCGCATCGCTCGCGCCGAAGACAGGCCTGTTCAGGCCCTGGCAGCGCTTCGCCGGCTTCTACCTCCTGGCCGACGAGAACTGGGCCATGGCCGAGCGCCGCGCGGCGCTGACTCGCCTCACGCCCGCCTATTATTTCGCGACCATCGCCTTCTTCTGGGGCAACTGGGTGCTCTGGTCGACGGTCGGGGCCTTCGCCGGCTCCTTCATGGGCGACCCGAAGGCCTGGGGCGCCGATTTCGCCTTCAGCGCGCTGTTCATCGGGCTCATTGCGGGCTTCTGGAAGAGCCGGACGGCGCTGCGACCCCGGGCGGTGAGACCGGGATCGGCCACGCGGCTGGTCGCTCGCATCGCCGGCTTCTGGCGCGGCGGTTCGACGGGCGTCACGGTCCTCGCAAGCGGCCTCGCCGCAGCGCTCGCCTACAAGCTCGCCGGCCCTCCCTGGCATGTGGCGGCGGGCGCAGTGGCGGGGATCGCCGCGGCCGCCGCGGCTGGAGGGGGAGGCGAGGTCGAAGGCGACGAGGCAGACCCATCGCCTCAGCCCCGGAGGCAGCCCGAGGAGATCGCGCCGTGAGCATCGATCCGCAAACGCTCCTGGCCATCGCCGCCATGTCCGCCGTGACCTATGCGACGCGGGCCGCGGGCCTTCTCATCGCGCACCGACTGGCCCTGACGGGACGTCTGAAGGTGGCCTTCGACGAGATCCCCGCCGCGGTGCTGACGGCCGTGATCGCGCCCACGGTGCTGGCCACGGGCTGGCCGGAGACCGTGGCGGCGCTCCTCACCATGCTCGTGGCCTTCCGCCTGCCGCTCCTCGGGACGGTCGCGGTCGGGGTGATCGCCGTCGTGCTGCTGCGGGGCGTCGCGGGCTGAGGCCGGGTCGCCTGCGCGACCCCCGTGGCGCGCAGCGACCGCGGCCGAGCTCCCGCAGGGTTCCGGAGCGCCCGACCTTCGCCTCATCGACACTGCCCTGCTCACGCCATAGACACGCTCAAGGGTTGCGGACACGCACGGCGCGTGGCGGAGGGCCGATGGACACGTTTCGCTGGATCACGGTGGTTGTGTCGACCATCCTGGGCCTTGGCATCGCCAGGCTCCTGACCAGCGCGGTCCTGCTCTTCCACTCCCGCAAGCGCGCGAAGCTCGACTGGGTGCCGGTGGCCTGGGCGGTCGCGGTTTTCGCCCAGCATATCGGCTTCTGGTGGAGCCTCGAGGAACTGTCCTCGCTGGTGCCCAAGTGGACGCTGGCCGGGTTCCTGCTGCTCGTCGGGCTGGTCCTGGCGCTCTTTCTCTCGGCCGCCCTGATCCTGCCCTCGACGGAGATCCACGGGGACGACAGGCTCTCGGACTTCTTCGAAGAGGACGGCCGATATGCCCTGCTGGCCCTGGCCGGGTTCAATCTCTTCGCGATCCTGGCGAACTGGGCCTTCTGGAGAGAGTCGATCCTGACGCAGAACGCAGGCGAGAACGTCGCCCTGGCTCTGCTCGCAGGCATCGCCTTCGCCGCGCCGCGCAAGGCGCGCGTGGTGGCCACGCTCACCTACGTGCCGCTGCTCATCGCGCTGATGCTGCGGGAATTGCCGACCTCGTACTGACGCTTCAGACCGCTCGCGTCGCCTGCGCCAGCCAGCGCGCGTCCTCGCCCTCCAGGTGGGGACCGATGAGTTCTCGCACCTTCGCGTGATAGGCGTTGAGCCAAGAGCGCTCGCCTTCGGTGAGCAGGGCCGGTTCCACCAGCGTGAGGTCGATCGGGGCGAAGGTCAGCGTCTCGAAGCCGAACATCTCGCGCTCCGCGCCTGCGATCTCCCTCTTCTCCACGAGGATGAGGTTCTCGATGCGGATGCCCCAGGCGCCGGCCTTGTAGTAGCCGGGCTCGTTGGACAGCATCATCCCGACCTCCAGCGCCGTGGTGCCGAGCTTGGCGATGCGCTGCGGCCCCTCGTGCACGGAAAGGTAGCTGCCGATCCCGTGGCCAGTGCCATGGTCGAAATCGAGCCCCGCCTCCCACAGCGGACGGCGGGCGAAGCTGTCGAGCTGTGCGCCGGACGTCCCCTTGGGGAAGACGGCGGTGGCGATGGCGATATGGCCCTTCAGCACGCGGGTGAAGCGGTCGCGCATCTCGGAATCGGGGGCGCCCACCGCGATGGTCCGCGTGATGTCCGTCGTGCCGTCGCGGTATTGGGCGCCGGAATCGATCAGGAAGATGCCCGGCTCGAGCCGCCGGTTGGATGCCTCGGTCACCCGGTAGTGGGGGATCGCCGCGTTCGGCCCCGCGCCCGCGATGGACGGGAAGGAGACGTCCATCAGCAGGCCGGTCTCGCTGCGGAACGCCTCGAGCTTCACCGCCGCGTCGATCTCGGTGAGGTGACCCGTCGGCGCCTCGCGCGAGAGCCAGGCGAGATAGCGGGAGACAGCCGCGCCGTCGCGCGCATGCGCCGCGCGGCTGCCGGCGATCTCGGCGGGGTTCTTCACCGCCTTCATCAGGGCCACGGGGTCTGCGCCCACGTCCGCCGCGCCGCCGGCGTCCTGGAGCAGGCCGACATGGCGCTGCGAGGCCGTGGACTGGTCGAAGCGCACGCGGGCCTTGGCACTTCCGAGCGCGTGCAGCGCCTTGTCGAGCGCCTTGGGCTCCTGGATGTCGGCGATGTCGGCCAGCGCATCGCGGATCGCGTTGGACAGCTTGCGGCCGTCCATGAAGAGGGTGGGCCGGCCATCGGCCGGCACCAGCGCGGCGCCGAGCGGCAGAGGCGTGTGCGAGACGTCGCCGCCTCGGATGTTGAAGATCCATGCCACGGCGTGGGGGTCGGTAACGACGAGCGCGGCGTCGCCCAGCTCGCCGAGCTTGCCGCGGATGCGGCCGAGCTTGCTCCCCGTGGATTCCCCGGCGAGCTCGAGAGGATGCAGCACGACCTGCGCACAGGGGGGGGCGGGGCGGTCGGTCCAGATGGCGTCCACCGGATTCCCGTCGACGGGAACGAGCTCCGCCTTGGCGCGGGCCACGGCCTTCTCGTAGCGCTTCACGGCGTCCGGCGTCAGGAGGGCCGGATCGTAGCCGAGCTTCTGGCCGGCCCGGAGATGCTTCTCCAGCCAGGTTTCCGGCGGGTTCTCGATGAGGTGCTCCGGCGCGAAGGCGGCGGCGTCGACCTGTTCGCGGACCTGCACGGTGTAGCGGCCGTCCACGAAGATGGCGGCCGCGTCGCGCAGCACGATGGCTGCCCCCCACGAGCCTGTGAAGCCCGTCAGCCAGGCCAGTCGTTCCGACGAGGGGGGCACGTATTCGCCCTGGTACTCGTCCGTCCGCGGCACGATGAAACCGTCGAGTCCGCGGCGGTCAAGTTCCCGGCGCAGCGCCGCGAGCCTGCCGGCGCCCTGGGCGGGGTTGGCGGTCTCCTGGAAGGACTGGAAGCGGGCCTTTTGGGCAGCGGACATGAGCACCTCGACGACGATCCGACCCGCGGGGCGGCCGGGCGACGAGCGATGCACTTCAGGCGCGCGGCGTCAAGCAGGGGCGCCGTCCGCCTGATTTTTGTGCAGCGCAGTAAGACTTATTAAGCTCTTGCACGAGCTCTGCAATCGAGGCAGGGGCGGCATGTGCCGAATGCTCTATCTCGCAACTGCGAAAAGGATCAGGCTCCCGCCATCGTAGGGAAACGTCCAGGTGGCTCTCAACCCCCAGTGAGAGAGACCTGAAATGACTGTCGCCAGCGCCTTGCGCGGCCCCGCCGTCCTCACGGCCCGCCCGCGCACCGTACCTGCCCCCGGCCCGGGGCTGTTCCGCCGCATCGTCGAGGCCATCGTGGATAGTCGTCGCCGCAAGGCGATCCGCGACCTGCGGCGCCACCAAGCCTTCGGCCCGCTCATCTCGATCAAGCACATCGGCTTGACGCGCGACGAGCTGCTGCCCTTCTGAGCGCGTCCGCCAGGCCTCCGGGGTCCCCCTTGCGGAGGCTGGCGGGCTCGGGAGATGCAGGAGGGCTGGGTCAGCGCGCGCGCAGGCGCAAGGTGGCCCAGCCCTCGATCTCGAGGCGATCCCTGAGCCAGAGCCCCTGGGCCCGATAGGCCGACAGCACGCCGGGCACGTCGCGCAGCTGCAGGCCGGACAGGACGATGTCCCCGTCCACCGCCGCGATCGAGGCGATGGACGGCGCGAGACGCATCAGCGGTCGCGCGAGGATGTTCGCGAAGACGAGGTCGTAGGGCCGGCCGGCCGCCAGCACGGGGTGCGCCACCCCCTTGGCCACGACCGGTCGCACGTAGAGGCCGGCCTTGTTGTGCAGCGCGTTGGCGCGAGCCGCCTCGACCGCCACGGGATCGATGTCGCCGCTCGCCACGGCCCGCCGCAGGGCCCGCGCCGCGGCGATGGCGAGCACGCCCGTCCCCGTCCCCACGTCGAGCACCCGGCGGGGGCGACGGCGCTTCAGCACGGCGTCAAGCATGAGCAGGCAGCCGCGGGTCGTGCCGTGGTGGCCCGTGCCGAACGCGAGGGCCGCCTCGATCTCGATGCCGATGCGATTGACGGGAATGCGCCCGCGGTCGTGCGAGCCATGCACGGCGAAGCGGCCCGCCTCGACCACGCTGAGGCCCTCCAGCGACGCCTTGACCCAGTCGCGCTCGCCGATGCTCTCGAAGGCGAGGGCCCCGGCCGCCTCGGGCCCGGCCGCAATCCCGACGAGCTCGCGCACGCTGTCTTCGTCCGGCGGGTCGGAAAAATAGACCTCGACCTCCCAACGGCCCGTGGCCTCGTTCTCGAAGGCGGCCGCGGCGGTCTCGGCCGGGTCGAAGTTCTCCATGATGAAGTCGGCGACGCGTCGCGCGGTCATCTCGTCCGCGACGAGGCGCATGAGGCGCGTGGGGCGATGGGGCGGCAGGCCTTCGAGCATGCCGGTGTCCTAGCCGAGGGGAGGGCGGCTGTCGATGGGAGCGTTGTCGGAAGGCGAGGGGCGTGCGAGGAAGACCGGACCATGTCCGCACGCCTTCGCTCCCTCTGCCTCGTCGTCCTCATGGTGCTCGGACCCGCCTTGGCGGACGAGCCGCCGGCCGCCCCCGCTCCGGTCGGCCCGGCGTCCGATCCCGCGTCCCCGCGCGAAGTCGAGGCCTACGGCGAGGCCGACGTGACCTGCCTGGAATGGAGCAATGGCTGCCAGGTCTGCCGCCGCCAGCCGGACGGCGGCTGGGCCTGCTCGACGCCGGGGATCGCATGCGTGCCCGAGGCGGTCACCTGCCGGGGGAGGTGACGCGACGGTCAAGGCGCTGCCTGCGCGGACGCCGCCCTCAGGTGCTCTTCACGAAGCTGTCCAGCACCATCTTGCGGCCGGCCTTGTCGAAATCGATCGTCAGCTTGTTGCCGTCCACCGCGGCGACCGTTCCGTTCCCGAACTTGACGTGGAACACGCGCGAGCCCGCTGCGAAGGTGCTGTCGGTTCCCGTGGACTTGGCGACGAGCTCGCCCTCGATGAGCATCGGGCCGCCCTTGCGCCGCGCGCCGGGGCCGGCGTCGTAGCCGGGACCGGACTCGGAGAAGCCGCCGCCGCCCTGCGTCCGCCCCTGCGCGCGACGCCAGCCGGGCGTATCGTAGGTGGAGCCGAACGGAGCGACCCGGTCGAAGCGGCTGCCGCCGCCATAGCCGCCGAACTGGGCGGGGGCCTCCGTCACCGTCACGTGAGCCTCGGGCAGCTCGTCGATGAAGCGCGAGGGAATGGTGGATTGCCACAGGCCGTGGATGCGGCGGTTGGAGGCGAAGTAGATCTTGGCCCGGCGGCGGGCGCGGGTGAGCCCGACATAGGCGAGGCGGCGTTCCTCCTCCAGCCCGGCGCGGCCGCTTTCGTCGAGGGCGCGCTGGTTGGGGAACAGGGCTTCCTCCCATCCGGGAAGGAAGACGGTGTCGAACTCGAGCCCCTTGGCTCCGTGCAGGGTCATGATCGAGACGCGCTCGGAGCTGTCATTGTCGGTCGCCTCCATCACCAGCGAGACGTGCTCAAGGAAGCCCCCGAGGTCGGGGAATTCCTCCATGGAGCGGACGAGCTCCTTCAGGTTCTCCAGACGCCCGGCGCTCTCGGCCGTGCGTTCCTTCTGCCACATCTCCGTGTAGCCGCTCTCCTCGAGCACGAGTTCGGCGAGCTCGCCGTGCTTGAGCGCCTCGACCTGCCCGGCCCAGCGCGCGAAGGAGACGACGAGGTCGCGCAGGGAGGCGCGGGGCTTGGGCTTCAGCTCGTCGGTTTCCACGAGAAGGCGCGCTGCCTGCATGAGCGGGACGCGCTGGCTGCGCGCGTGCCGGTGCATGACCTCCAGCGTAGCGTCGCCCAGGCCGCGCTTGGGCACGTTGAGGATCCGCTCGAAGGCAAGCTCGTCGGTCGGGTTGGCGACGCAGCGCAGGTAGGCCAGCGCATCGCGGATCTCGGCGCGCTCGTAGAAGCGCGGGCCGCCGATGACGCGGTAGGGCAGGCCGAGCGTGATGAAGCGCTCCTCGATCTCGCGCATCTGGGCGGAGATGCGGACCAGCACGGCCATGTCGGCGGGCGAGTGGCCCTTGTGCTGCAGGGCCTCGATCTCCTCGCCGATCAGCCTGGCCTCTTCCTCGCTGTCCCAGGCGCCGGTCAGCGTCACCTTCTCGCCCAGGTCGTCGTCGGTGAAGAGCGTCTTGCCGAGCCGGCCCTCGTTATGGGCAATGAGGTGGGAGGCCGCCGCGAGGATATGGCCCGTCGAGCGGTAGTTGCGCTCCAGGCGCACGACGGTCGCGCCCGGGAAGTCGTGCTCGAAGCGCAGGATGTTGTCGACCTCCGCGCCGCGCCAGCCGTAGATGGACTGGTCGTCGTCGCCCACGCAGGCCACATTGCGCCGGCCCTGGGCGAGCAGGCGAAGCCAGAGATATTGCGCGACGTTGGTGTCCTGGTACTCGTCGACGAGGATGTACCTGAAGCGCTCCTGGTAGCCCTGGAGCACGTCGGGATGCTCGCGGAACAGGCGCAGGTTCTCCAGCAGCAGGTCGCCGAAATCGGCGGCGTTGAGCGTCTTCAGCCGCGCCTGGTAGGCGGCGTAGAGCTTCCCGCCGCGCCCGCCCGCGAAGGCGGCGGCTTCTCCGGCCGGCACCTTGTCGGGCGTGAGGCCCCGATTCTTCCAGCCGTCGACAAAGGCGGCCAGCGCACGGGCGGGCCAGCGCTTCTCGTCGATGTCCTCGGCCTGGATCACCTGGCGCAGCAGGCGGATCTGATCGTCCGTATCGAGGATGGTGAAGTCGGAGCGCAGGTCCACCAGCTCGGCATGGCGGCGCAGGATCTTGGTGCCGATCGCATGGAAGGTTCCGAGCCAGGGCATGCCTTCGGCGACGCCCCCGAGCAGCACGCCGATGCGCTCCTTCATCTCGCGCGCCGCCTTGTTGGTGAAGGTGACGGCCAGGACCTGCGAGGGGAAGGCGAGGCCCGAGGCGATGAGGTGGGCGATGCGCGTCGTCAACACCCGCGTCTTGCCGGTGCCGGCTCCCGCGAGCACGAGGACGGGACCGTCGGTCGCCTCCACGGCCCGACGCTGCTCGGGATTGAGGCCATCGAGGTAGCTGGCGGTCGGGGCGGCCGCGGCGCGGGCGCGCGCGGCCATGCCGCCGGGGCGCGGAACATACTCGTCGTCGAGACGGAAGGGATCGGTCACGCTGCGTCGCTCGTTCGTCGCGGGCCCGCTCAACGCGGCAGGCCGGCCGGGAGGTGCGAAGAGCTGCGCACAACTCGCGCTCGATCTTCGGTGGTCCCGTTTTCGGGTCGCGCCGGAGGATCGTCAAGCACCCTGTCCGGTCGCGATTCGTTCTCGCCGGAGAATGCAGCGAAAGCGAGGACGAGTCGACCCGGTGCGCCGCCGGATCACGAGGCGGCGGATTGTCTCGCGCAGGCCTTGTTGCCGCAGGCGACGCAATGGGGACAGTTCGGCCCCGGCTTCCTGCTCGCGACGGGCGAGCCGCGGGTGAGCCTCGCGGCGGCGCGGCTGAGGATTTCTCCGGCGACGAGGGCGCCGGCGAGGCACAGGATGGGGTTCCAACTCAGCAAGTCGTTGAGCGCCTGCTCCAGGCTTCCCGTCATGATGTCCTGCCGCAATGATTTGAGCCAAAAGAACTTCCGCCCCCAAGCCGGGGCGGCAAACTAAGCCTGGAGAATGGCGCAGTTTCATGAAGTAATGTGCGGGCGTTTCCGTTGCATTTGAGCGATTCCGGGGAGCCTCGTGTCCACAGCCTTGTTCCTGGCCACCGTGCTGGCCGGCTTCATCTACGCCGTCACGCCGGGCCCCGCCTTCCTGGCGGTCTTCGCGCTGGCCGCGCAGCACGGGCGTGAAGCCGGAGCGCGCTTCCTGTTCGGCCACCTTGCGGGAGACGTGGTCTGGGGCGGCCTTGCGCTGGCGGCGATCGTGGGCGTCAACCAGCTCGGCCCCGCCCTGTTCGACGCTCTCGGCATCGGGTGCGGGCTTTACCTGGTCTATCTCGGCGGCAAGGCCGTTCTTGCCCGCGGCAAGGACGCGGCCGCCCCGGTCGGCAGTCTCCGGCCGATCCGGGCGGGTCTGGCCTTCGGGCTCACCAATCCCAAGGCCTATCCCGTGTCTCTGGCGGTCTTCACGGCCTTGACGGTGCGCTATGCCGGCTCGATCGGATGGGACACGGCGCCGGGGCTGATGGGGGCGGCCATCGTGGGCTTCCTCGCCGGCTACGTGGTGATCCTGTTCTGGGCCGGACTGCCGGCCGTCCGGCGCTTCTTCCTCACCCACGGACGCCTTGTCGGGCGCATCGTGGGCGTCACTTTCATCCTGTTCGGCATGAAGTCGATGGCGGATGCCGGGCGCAGCATCGCCGACCGCGCGTAATGTTCAGTGCAGTCCCGGCTTGCCGGGCCGCGCACGGGGCGGCAACCCGATCACGCGCCCCAGCGCCTCGGGCCGCGGCAGGCCGGAATGGGCGGCCTTCATGATGGCGACGTTGGCCAGGATGTCCGGCGGGAAGGGTGTCACCAGCCTGTCCTCCATGGAGACGTGAAGGTTCATCGTCTCGACCGTCGCAGACAGCCAGGTCTCTTCGGCGTGCCGTAATTCCACATAGACGTGGATGCGCTTGTCGTCGAAGTCGATCAGCTGGACGGTGGCGCGCACGGGATCGCCGACGGTCAGTTCGCGCCGGTAGTTCACGTGGGCCTCGGCCGTGAAGACCGAGGCCCGGCGCTCCGCGGCATAATCGGCTCCCAGCCCGATCACCTGGAAGGCCTCCTCGACGGCGCGGTCGGCCAGCACCGCGTAATAGGCCATGTTCAGATGGCCGTTATAGTCGATCCACTCCGGCTCGATCCTCATAGGCGAGGACACGAAGGGCGCAAAGAAGAAGGCGGTGGGCTCTGCCGTCGTGCTCATGGTCGCCGCATCGGGACGCCGGGTCCTGCCCGGGCGTCAGGCGGGTCTCGCGCCGCCGTCTCCGCCCTGGCACCGAACCTGTTGGCCTCGTCCCTGGATTTCCAGTAAGGGGCTTAGAGCTTCGACGATTGTCGGGCGCATGACAAGCTGCATGGGACATCGGCGATGACGTCATTGCCAGGAACCGGAGCCGGCCGGCCGGCCCCGGACGCGATCGAGGCGGTTCGCGCCGCGCTGCTGGCGGCGTTCGGCAACCGTGTCGTGACGAGCGAGGCCGTCCGCCGCCAGCACGCCAACACCTTGGCCTGGGCTCCCACGCAGGCGCCGGACGCCGTGGTCTGGCCGGAGACGACGGAGGAGGTCCAGGAGATCGTGCGCCTGTGCGCGGCCCACCGGGTGCCCGTGATCCCCTTCGGCGCGGGGACGTCCTTCGAAGGGCATCTCAACGCCCCGCGCGGCGGCGTCTCCATCGATCTCAGCCGGATGAACCGTCTCCTCGCCGTCCATGCCGAGGATCTGGATTGCGTGATCCAGCCGGGGATCACGCGCAAGGCGCTCAACGAGCAGTTGCGCGACACGGGCCTCTTCTTCCCGATCGACCCGGGAGCGGACGCCTCGCTCGGCGGCATGGCGGCCACCAGGGCTTCCGGCACGAACGCCGTGCGCTACGGAACGATGAAGGACAACGTGCTCTCGCTGACGGCGGTGATGCCGGACGGCGAGGTGGTCAAGACCGCGCGGCGCGCCCGCAAGAGCTCGGCGGGCTACGACCTGACGCGGCTGCTCGTGGGGTCGGAAGGCACGCTCGGCGTCGTGACGGAGCTGACGCTGCGGCTCTACGGCATCCCCGAGGCGATCGCCGGCGGCGTCTGTCCGTTTCCCTCGATCCGGTCGGCGTGCGACGCCACGATCATGTGCATCCAGTCGGGGCTGCCGGTGGCCCGGATCGAACTGGTCGACGAGTTGCTCGTGCGCGCCTCGAACCTGCATTCGAACCTTGGCCTGCGCGAGACGCCGATGCTCTTCGTCGAGTTCCACGGCACGGAGACAGGCGTTGCGGAGCAGGCCGAGCGCTTCGCCCTCATCGCCGCCGAGTTCGACGGCGGCCCCTTCGAATGGGCCACACGGCCCGAGGAGCGCAGCCGCCTCTGGCAGGCCCGGCACGACGCGTTCTGGGCGACGTCCGCGCTGCGGCCCGGCTCCGCGACGCTCGCCACGGATGTCTGCGTGCCGATCTCCAGGCTGGCCGAGTGTGTCGAAGAGACGCAGCGCGACCTCAGCGAAACCGGGATCATCGCTCCCATTCTGGGACATGTCGGGGACGGCAACTTCCACCTCACCCCGCTCGTCGACCTGGCCGACGCGGACGAGGTGGCGCGCCTGAAGGGGCTGCTCCACCGCCTCGTCGAGCGTGCGCTCGCCATGGAGGGCACCTGCACCGGCGAGCACGGCGTGGGCCAGGAGAAGATGGCCTATCTCCTGCAGGAGCATTCGCCGGCGACGCTGGCGCTGATGCGCACGATCAAGCGCAGCATCGATCCGCTGGACATCATGAATCCCGGGAAGATCGTGGCGATTTGAACACTTTGCCCCAGCATCGCGCTCCCACACCACGCCCGCGTCACCCTGCGGCCATGAAGTCCGCTAAGCTGTCGCGACGTTTCGATCCCTGCGGGTGCCACCGCCTTGCGTGATATTCTCACCGGCCTCGCGCTGCTGCTCATCGTCGTCCTGACGACGGCGCTGGCGGGACCCTATTTCATCGACTGGAGCCAGCGCCGACCTCTCTTCGAGGAGCACCTGGGCGCGCTGCTTGGCGCCCCCGTGCGCATCGACGGTCCCATCGCGGTGACGCTGCTTCCCGCGCCCTACATCAAGCTTGGCAAGGTCACCGTCGGCGACGAGGCGGGCGGACCGCGCCTCTCGGCCGAGGAACTGGACGTCGAGGTGTCCGTGATGCCGCTGCTGCGCGGCGACATCCGGGTCACCGACGCCCGGCTCCGCGCGCCCCGCCTGGACCTCGCCCTGACGGAGGCAGGCGGCATCGAGGGGCTGGATCGGCTCCTCGGCCGGCTCGGCTCTGCCGACGCCGTCTCGATCGAGCGGCTCCTGCTGACCGACGGCGTCGTCTCGGTCTTCGACCGGTCCACGGGCCAGCGCAACGAACTCTCCGACGTCGATGCGGAGGCGGACGCCCAGACGCTGCTCGGGCCCTGGCGCGCCAATGGCCGGGCGCTGGTGGCCGAGACGCCGGTCGAGCTGAGGTTCGCCACCGGCGGACCCGAGCCGTCCGGCGTGCGCATCAAGGCCGTGGCGCAGACCGTGAACGGTCACCAGCGCGGCGAACTCGACGGACGCCTGTCGACGCAGGGCGACGGCGGAAGCCGCTTCGAGGGACGAGCCGTCGTCAGCGGCCGCCTGCGCTGGCCGGACCGGGACGGCTACACGATGCGGCCCTGGACGCTGGCCTCCACGCTTCGCGTCGCCGGGCGGGCCGGCCAGCTCGAGAATGTCGAGCTCGACGCGGGCAGCGACGAGAGCGCGGTCAAGCTGGGCGGCAGCGGCGAGTTCTCGCTCGCCCGCGGCGCCGTGCTCGCGCTGGCGCTGGAGGCCAAGCAGATCGATCTCGACCGGCCCTACACCGTCCAGGGCCCGGCCTTCCTGCCGCTGCCGACGGTCGTCAACGGCTGGCTTACGGCGTTTTCGCAATCCGACCCGGGCCTGCCTTTCCCCTGGCCCATGACGGCCTCGGTCAAGATCGGCAACGTCATCCTGGGCGGCGACACGATCTCGAACCTGGCGATGAACCTTGCGCCCGCCGAGGACGGCAAGCTCCGGGTCGAGCGGCTGAGCGCCGGCCTGCCGGGCGGCGCGTCCGCGGAGGCCGGCGGCGATGCGCGGCTCGTCGGGGGAGGGCAATTCAGCGGGCATGTGCAGGTCCGCGCGAAGGATATCGGGCGCCTGATGGGCTGGCTGGAGGGCGAGCCGGGCGGCCGCTCGACCCGCGTCAGCGACGCCAGGGACTTCTTTGCCTCCGGCGACGTGGCGATCTCGCCCGGCGTGTTCGGCGCGCGCAACCTGAAGGTCACCGTGGACCGCTCGGGCGTCCAGGGCACCGTGCGCTACACGGCGCCCGAGGACGCCGTCCGCGGCCGCTTCGAGGCGCAGCTCACGTCGGACGGGCTGTCGATCGAGCAGGTCCCCGACCTGTCCACCCTGACCGCCGCCGGGCGCGGACTGGACGTGTCGCTGGTGCTGGATGCGAAGAACGTGCGCGTCGGCCAGGCCGCCGGCCCGAACGTCGGCGCCGGTCGGGTCGGCCTGCGGCTCGCGGTGAAGGCCGACGGCGTCCAGATCGACACGCTCGACATTGCCGACGTCGGGGGCGCTTCGGTCAAGGCCAGCGGGCGGGTCGGAGACAAGGGCGGACGGGTCGAGGCGTCGATCGACGCCCGGAAGGTCGAGCCGCTCGCCGAGTTGCTGCGCAAGGTCGTGCCAGGCAAGCTGCCGGCCTTGCTGGCCGCGCGCGCCCCGGCCCTCGGGCCGCTGCGCCTGAAGATCACCGCGGAGCGCGGAGCCTCGTCTCAGGACGAGACGCGCTTTGCCCTGGAGGGCACGGCCGGTGCCTCGAAGCTCGACGCCTCCGCCCGCGTGGGCGGCCAGCAGGGCATCGACCGCGTCGTCGCCGCCTTGAAGGTCGACGCGCCGGACGCCTCGGCCTTCCTCTCGCAGCTCGGCTTCGAGGCTTTGCCTTTGCCGGGCTTTGGCCGCGGACGCCTGACCGCCGACGTGGATGGACGCTTCGGCTCCGGAGCGACGGTGAAGATCGCGGGCGAGGCGGCGGGCACCGCCCTGTCCGGCGAGGGCCGCATCAGCGGCAGCTATGGCACGCCCGACTATGTCGGAAGCGTCGCGCTGGACAGCGCCGACCTCGGTCCGATCCTGCAGATCCTGGCGCTGCCGGGCCCCGACGGCCTGGGCCGCGTTCCGGCGAGCCTGCGGGCGACGGCAACCCTGGCGGATCCGACGCTCAGCCTCGACGGGCTGACCGGCAGCTTCCAGGGCCGCGCCTTTTCAGGCGCGCTGAAGCTCGACGCCGCTGCAGGAAAGCTCGCAGGCGCGCTCGCCTTCGAAAGGCTCTCCCTCGGCGGGCTCGGCTCGCTCGTGCTGGGAACCCTCCAGCCGCCATTGCCGGGCAGCCTGTGGCCGGGCGGAAAGTTCGCTTCAGTCATGGCGCCGCCCTACGAGACGACGCTTGCGCTGACGGCGAAGACGCTTGACCTCGGTTACGGACCGCCCGCGTCGAACGTTTCGGGATCCTTGCGCTGGGCCCCCGACGCGGTGGAGTTCAGCCGGGGCGAGGGCGATTTCGGCGGGGGAAAGATCGCTGGCGGCATGACCTTGCGCCGGCAGGGCGGGCAGGCGTCGTTCAGCGCGCGCCTCGGCCTCAAGGGCGTGCCCGTGGCCGTCGTCGTGCCCCAGAGCGGCGTGTCGGGGGTGGTCGAGGCCGATCTCGATGCGAGTTCGGCCGGTGACACCGCGACCGCGCTCGTGGGAGCGCTGTCGGGCGGAGGGCAGGTCAAGCTGCGCGATGTCGCCGTGCCGCGGCTGGCGCCCGGAGCGCTCGGCGCCGTCACCGCCCGCTTCGACGCCCAGCAGGACCCGCCGGACCTCAGGACCGTGCAGGACGCCCTGGCCCAGGCGCTCGACAAGTCTCCCCTGCCAGTCCCCTCCCTCGAGGCGCCCTTGACGCTTTCGGGAGGGCAGGCGCGCCTCGGTCCGCTCGCCGTGCGGCTGCCGGGCCTCGACGTCAACGGATCGACAGCTCTGGACCTGCGCAATGGCCGCTTCGAGGCGCGGGCGGCGCTCGTGGTGACGCCCGCGCCCGACGGCTGGTCGGGCCCGCTTCCGCAGGCGAATATCGGCTGGCGAAGCGGTCGCAACGGCGTCGAGCGCGAGCTCGACGTCTCCTCCCTGACCAACGTGCTGACGACACGCGCGGTGGCGCGCGAACTGGAGCGCATCGAGGCGATGGAAGCGGACCTGCGGGAGCGGAGTTTCTTCAATCGCCGCGTGAAGGTGGGACGCGAACTCGACGAGCGCGAGCGTCAGGCGGCGGAGGAGGCCCGGCTTGCCGAAGAGGCCCGGCAAGCCGAAGAGGCGCGCAAGGCCGAGGAGGCGCGGCGCGCCGAGGAAGCGCGCAAGGCGGAGGAAGCCCGCAAGGTCGAAGAGGCCCGCCGCCTCGAGGAGGCGCGGAAGGCCGAGGAGGCGCGGCTCGCAGAAGAAGCGCGCCAGGCCGAGGCCGCCCGCAAGGCCGAAGAAGCGCGCAAGGCGGAAGAAGCGCGCAAGGCGGAGGAAGCCCGGAAGGCGGATGAAGCCCGGAAGGCGGAGGAAGCCCGGAAGGCCGAACTGGCGCGCGAGCAGGCCGCTGCCGCGGCCAAGGCGGCCGCCGCAGCCGCCGCGGCCTCCGCGCCGGAGCCGTCCCTCGCGGATCAGGACGCCGCCGAGGAGGCCGCCAAGATCCTGGGGGTGCCGCCCCCGCGCCGGCCGCAGCCACTCGCCGCGCCGGCCGCTCAGCCGCCGTCGCCCTGAGCCTTGCCCTTGTAGTGGCCGAGGACGGCCAGGCGGATCGCGGAGGAGAGGTTCGCGCTGCGTCGCTCGGCGTCGATGGCTGCGATGAGCCCGTTGAGGCTCTGGCCCCGTTCCCGCGCGATTTCCTTGAGGCTCGTCCAGAACGGCTCCTCCACCGAGACGCTTGTGGCGTGGCCGGCGAGCACGACCGAGCGCTTGACGATCCTGGCTTCGAGAGCGTCCGCGCTCATGCGCGCGGATCCTCGTCCTCGCCCTGGTCACCCGGCAGGAGATGGCCTTCGAGCCTGCGCAACACCAGGCCCGTCTCGGCCTCCGCCGCCGCCCTCTCGGCCTTGGTGCGTCCGAAGCGGATGCGGTTCTCGGCGGCGCGCGCTTCGTCGGCCGCCCGGGCCCTCGCCTTGCGGGCCTTGCGGAGGTTGACGATCTCGCCTGTCACGGAGGTTCCGTCAGGTCTTCTTGCGGAAGGCATCGAGGCTGACGACCTCGGCGCCGTCGCTGCGTGGCTCAGCCTTGCCGGCTGCTTCGGCCTCTGCCTTCGCGGCTTCGGCCTTCGCGGCTTCAGCCTTGGCCTTGCCGCCCTTGCGGCTCTCACCTTCCGGCTTGTCGGCCTTGGCTGTTTCCGCTGAGCGGGCCTTGGGGGCGGCCTCGACGGCCGTCGTCTTGCGGGTCGGCTCGGACGGTTTGCGCTGGGGCGTCGCCAGCGGGATGGGAGCGGCAGGCTCTTCCTCGTCCTCGGCGCCTTCGGGACCGCCCTCGTCATTGTCGGCCGGATCCGTCGCGCTGACCTCGAACTTCAGGCCGAACTGCACGGAGGGATCGAAGAAGCCGGTCAGCGAGTCGAAGGGGACCAGGAGGCGCTCTGGGATCCCAGAGAAGGAAAGCCCCACCTCGAAGGCGTGGTCGGTGACGACGAGGTCCCAGAACTGGTGCTGGAGCACGATCGTCATCTCGTCGGGATACTTGTCGCGCAGCCGCTGGGAGATGCGGACTCCCGGATCCTGCGTGCGGAACGAGATGTAAAAGTGATGCTCGCCCGGCATGCCCTGCGACGCCGCATCCGTCAGCACCTTGCGGACCACGCCCTTCAGCGCATCCTGGACGATGAGGTCGTAGCGAATGAGATCCTGCGGCATTCCGGGTTCGCGAGCTGGGGAAAGGAAGTGGAGGTTTCTGTTGCCAGGTACCTCCGAACCCCGCCTTACGGTGCTACCCGCAAGGGCTTTGATTTCGGTACCGGCACCGCTTACGCGGCGACAGCCACCGGAGCATAGTTGTCGTTGGCAACTATATGTTCGGCCCGATAACGGCGGAACCATGCCGGGCAAAAGCCCACCCTTTACACCCTCGTCGATCCTGTTTCGCCCCCGCCGGAGCCCAGCCGGACGGGCCAGGTGGGTTCGGGTGGAGGCGCCGGGTACCGCCCCCGGGTCCGAAAGGCTTATTCCGATGCGCGTTTATCGCCATAGCCGGCTTGCGCCGGCATCCCGAATATAGGGCTTCACGCGCGTGGGCGAAAGCCCCGGAGCGGGATGTTCGGTCCTCGACCCTCGCGCCCGAAGCCCAGAAACCCGCGTATTGGCCGTGGATGCAAGCCGCGCGGGCCTGCCCAGCAGCGGGCGATTGCCCTAGATTGCAGCGCGAAGGGAATCGCCATGCATGCTTATCACGACCTGCTGCGCCGGATCCTCGCGGAGGGAACGGCGAAGTCCGACCGGACCGGGACCGGCACGCTCTCCGTGTTCGGGCACCAGATGCGCTTCGACCTGGCCGAGGGCTTTCCCCTCGTCACGACGAAGAAGCTGCACCTGAAGTCCATCGTGCACGAGCTCCTCTGGTTCCTGGCGGGCGACACGAACGTCGCCTACCTGCGGGCCAACGGTGTCACGATCTGGGACGAGTGGGCGGACGAGACCGGCGAGCTCGGCCCCGTCTACGGCAAGCAATGGCGCTCCTGGGCGAAGCCGGACGGCGGCGCCGTCGACCAGATCAAGTGGGTGCTCGACGAGATCCGCCGCAATCCCGACAGCCGCCGCCTCGTCGTGAGCGCCTGGAACCCGGCCGAGCTCGACCAGATGGCGCTCGCGCCCTGCCATTGCCTGTTCCAGTTCTATGTGGCCGACGGCCGGCTCTCCTGCCAGCTCTACCAGCGCTCCGCGGACGTGTTCCTCGGCGTGCCCTTCAACATCGCGAGCTACGCGCTGCTGACGCAGATGGTGGCGCAGGTGACGGGCTACGCGCCCGGCGACTTCGTGCACTCCTTCGGCGACGTGCATCTCTATTCCAACCACGTCGAGCAGGCGCGTCTGCAACTTACGCGCGAGCCTCGCCCGCTTCCGCGGTTGAAGCTCAACCCCTCCGTGAAATCCTTGTTCGATTTCCACTTCGACGACGTGGCCATCGAAGGCTACGACCCTCATCCTGCCATCCGGGCACCGGTGGCGGTATGAGGTTCGACCGAACGGGCCGCTTTGGGGCGGCTCCCCAGCTTGTCCGACATCGCCGCCGGCCGGAACACCCTCGATCATGAACCCGCACATCCGTCCCGCCCGCCCGGACGACGCCGCGCTCGTCTTCACGCTCGTGCGCGAGCTCGCCGAATATGAGCGGCTCACCCAAGAGGTCGACGCCACGCAGGAGATGATCGCCGGTGCCTTGTTCGGGGACGACCCGCGCGTCTTCTGCGACATCGCGGAATGGCGCGGCGAGCCCGTAGGCTTCGCGCTGTGGTTCTACAACTTCTCCACGTTCCGTGGCCGGCACGGCATCTACCTGGAAGACCTCTACGTGAGGCCGTCCGCGCGCGGGCACGGGCTCGGCAAGGCGCTGCTCGGCAACCTCGCAAAGCGCTGCATCGCGGAGAACCTCGCGCGGCTCGAATGGTCGGTTCTCGACTGGAACGAGCCCTCCATCGCCTTCTACAGGCAGCAGGGGGCGGTGCTGCTGGACGACTGGATCACCTGCCGCGTCACGGATGCCGCGCTGTGGCGGCTGGCGGACCAGGGGCGGTAGGTGCCTGTCCCCGTCGTCATCGTCGTCGCCGCCGCCGATAACGGCGTGATCGGCCGCGACAACGGACTGATCTGGCGCCTCAAGACCGACCTCAGGCATTTTCGCGGCCTCACGCTGGGCCGGCCGCTGGTCATGGGGCGCAAGACGTTCGAGTCCATCGGCAAGCCGCTGCCCGGGCGCGAGACCATCGTGCTGACGCGCGATCCGTCCTTCCGCCCGCAGGGCGCCGCCGTGGCGCATGACCTGCCCGCGGCGCTGGCGCTGGGGCAGGAGATCGCGGCCCGGCTCGGGGCGGACAGCGTCGTCATCGGGGGAGGGGACCAGGTCTACCGGCAGGCTCTGCCGGTGACCGACCGCATCCATCTCACCGAGGTCCATGTCAGCCCGCAGGGCGACGCGCTCTTCCCGTCGGTCGATCGCACTTTGTTTCGCGAGACCTCCCGCGAGGACCATCCGACGGGACCGGATGACGAGCATGCCTTCAGCTTCGTGGACTATGTCCGGCGGGCGCCGGCCGCAGCTGCGGCTTCCTAACCATTCCGGCCACGCTCCGTTGACGAAACGGGGACGAAACCCCACTTCCGTGCCATAACCCTCCTGCGCGCCCGCCCGGGATGCGCGACCGATCGACACTCGGACAGAAGGACCAAGAATGCCCTGGAGCAATCAGAGCGGCGGCGGCGGGGGCCCCTGGGGTCCGCGGCGTCCCGGACCGTGGGGATCCGGCCCGCAAGGTGGCGGACCGAGCGGAAGTCCCCCGGATCTCGAGGACTTGCTCCGGCGGAGCCAGGATCGTCTGAGGCAGGTGATGCCCGGCGGCGCGATGGGTGGACGCGGCGTCCTGGCCCTGGCCGCGGGCGCGGCCCTGCTCTGGCTGGCCACGGGCTTCTACACGGTGCGTCCCGACGAGGTCGGCCTGAACATGGTGTTCGGGCGGTTCACGGGCGTCACCCAGCCCGGCCTCAACTACAACTGGCCCTATCCCATCGGCAGCGTGGTGCGCCCGCGCGTCACCGTGGTGAACACCACGGAGGTGGGCTACCGCGGCAGCAGCAGCAACGACGCGCTGCGCCGCGCCTCAGCCCGGGACGTGCTCGAGGAAAGCCTGATGCTCACGGGCGACGAGAACATCGTCGACATCGACTTCGCCGTGCAGTGGCAGATCGATCCCACCAAGGCGGCCGACTTCGTGTTCAACATCCAGGCTCCCGAGGCCTCCGTGAAGGCGGTGGCCGAGAGCGCGATGCGAGAGGTCGTCGGCCGGCGCAACATCCAGCAGATCCTCACCACGGATCGCGGAGCGGTGGAGACGGAAGTCCGCCAGCTCATGCAGGACGTGCTGAACAGCTACGGGGCGGGCGTCGCCATCCGCCAGGTGCAGTTGCAGAAGGTGGACCCGCCGCAGCAGGTCATCGACGCCTTCCGCGACGTGCAGGCGGCCCGGCAGGACCAGGACCGCATGCGCAACGAGGCCGAAACCTACGCCTCGAAGGTGGTGCCCGAGGCGCGCGGCGAGGCGGCCAGGATCATCCAGGAGGCGGAGGCCTATCGCGAGCGCAGCGTCGCCGAGGCGACCGGCCAGGCGAGCCGCTTCACGCAGGTCTACGAGCAGTACAAGAAGGCGCCCGACGCCACACGCGAACGCATGTATCTCGAAACGATGGAAAAGGTGCTGAGCGGCACCGACAAGGTCATCATCGACCAGAAGGGCGGCTCCACGCAGGGCGTCGTGCCCTACCTGCCGCTCAACGAGTTGCAGCGCCGCCCGGCCCAGCAGGGAGCCGCGAAATGAGCAGCACCCTGCGTTTCGGCGCGGTCATCGCGCTCGCGGCCCTGGCGGTCATCCTGTACAGCGCGACATTCGTCGTGCAGCAGACGTCCCAGGCGCTCGTCTTCCAGTTCGGCAAGATCGCGCGCCCGCCCATCACCCAGCCCGGCCTCTACTTCAAGTGGCCGGTCATCGAGAACGTCGTCGACGTCGACAAGCGCATCCTCGACCTCGAATTGCCCTCGCAGGAGGTCATCGCCTCCGACCAGAAGCGGCTCGTGGTCGACGCCTTCACGCGCTACCGCATCACCGACGCGCTGAAGTTCTACCAAACGGTCGGCAGCGTGACGGGGGCCAACCTGCGCCTCACCTCGATCGTCAACTCCGCCGTGCGCACCGTGCTCGCGGACGCCAGCTTCACCACGGTGGTGCGCTCCGACCGCGCCGGCCTGATGCACAAGATCCGCGAGGACGTGAACCGGCAGTCCAACGGCCTCGGCATCGAGGTCGTCGACGTCAGGCTGCGCCGTGCGGACCTGCCGGAGCAGAACAGCCAGGCGGTGTTCCAGCGCATGCAGACCGAGCGCCAGCGCGAGGCGGCGGACATCCGCGCCAACGGCTCGCAACTGTCCCAGACCATCAAGGCCAAGGCCGACAGGGACGTCACGGTGCTGCGGGCGGACGCGACCCGCAAGTCCGAGGAGGTGCGCGGCGCAGGCGACGCGGAACGCAACCGCATCATGGCCGAGGCCTTCAACCGGGACCCGGAGTTCTTCTCCTTCTACCGGTCGATGCAGGCCTACGAGCAGTCGATGCGCAACGACACGAAGCTGGTGCTTAGCCCCGACAGCAATTTCTTCAGCTATTTCCTGAACCCGGGCTCCAAGCCCAAGGACCAGGAGCGGCTGGCGCCGCAGCCCCAGCCGGCTCCAGCCCCCCAGCCCTAAGCCGGGGGACGGGGCCATGCTGGACTTCCTGGGTGGCGTCGGCCTCGTCTTCGCCATCGAGGGCCTGCTCTTTGCGGCCTTCCCCGGCTTCGTGCGCAGCCGCATGACGGAGGCGCTGTCGCTCGGGGAGGGCAAGATGCGGACGGTGGGTATCGTTTCCGCAGCCGTCGGGGTCGCCATCATCTGGGCGGTGCGCCGGCAGGCGGGGTGAACTCGACCGCCCGTGTCCTGGATTGGTCGCGGCGCTCCTCGCAATGAGTCCAAGGGGGCTTTTTCTGCATGGCCGGCAGGTCGCGCGGCCGCCGGCCCCTCGGCGGCGGGCCCGGCGCGGCGCTTCAGTGCTTCAGCCCCATGAAGAGCTGGTAGAAGGTCACGATCACCTCGACCACGATCAACAGCACGATCGTGGCCTCCAACCGCACGCTGCGCTGGGCGTCGATGAGGTCGGTCAGCGCGCGGGCCGTGTCCTGGATGACGCCGATCTTGCGGGCCAGCGTGCGGGCGCGTTCGGTGAGCTCGTACTCGTCCTCCAGGCGGGCATAGAGCCGCTCGAGGTCCGAGCGGTCCCACAGCACGTCGGGCTTGTCCTCGACGGCGACGCGGCCGGACATGCGGTGGTCGACCAGCAGTGCCTCGCCGATGAGCTTGAGGATGCTCTTGCGGTCCACCGGCACGCGCCCGTCCCGCGCGAGGTCGCGGGCGAGGGGATCGATGACGTCGAAGACCGCGCTTACCTGTCGCTCGTTATGGGCCATGGCCACGCTCTTGGCGAGGGCGTCGGCCACCACGAGGAAGCGCTCGGGGGACAGGTCGCGCACCTGGATGGGGCCGCCCGGCGGCACCTGGTCCTCCTTGTCGGGCGTCACCTCCATCAGCGCCACCTCGTCGTCCAGCCGTGCGACGGGACCGGCGACGCGGGGCGCGAGCTTCCTGAGGATGTCGTCTTCCTCGATCGGGGAGAGGCCCGCCAGCACGGCCACGCCGTAGCGGAACAGCGCGGCGAAACCAGTCTCGCCGATGCGGAACGCGAAGGGAGCGGAGGCGATCATGTCGGACCGCTCCAGCCCGTTCGTGTCGATGCGGTCACCCAGCAGGATGGCGCGGATGCGCAGGCGCTGGGCGGGCGCGGATGAAGGCGCTTGCGTCGCAGAGGTCGTCGTGAGCGGGCTGGACATCGTGAGAGTGTAGCGCCGTTGATTGTCATTCTTGAAGTGCGGGCGCCGGCGTCCGCGCCGAAGGCCAGGCCGCTTGACGCGGGCTCCGCCTGAGACTACGGTCCCGCCCCATTCGAGACGTGGGAGCGCTCTGTTGCGCAACATCCTTATCGTAACCGCTGCGCCAGAGGAGGGACGGCCCTAGGCCGACATCCCACGACTGGCGCATGACCGAAGGCCCCTCAGAGGGCCTTTTTTGTTGCCCGAGCCCACGCAGACCGACCCAAACCCCACCCACCAGGCCAGACGAGACAGACAGGGAGCTCCCAGATGACCCGCACCATGACCGGCGCCGAAATGGTCGTCCAGGCGATGCAGGACCAGGGCGTCGAGCATATCTTCGGCTATCCCGGCGGCGCCGTGCTCCCGATCTACGATGCCCTCTTCCATCAGGAGAAGGTGAAGCACGTGCTCGTCCGGCACGAGCAGGGCGCGGTCCATGCGGCCGAGGGCTATGCCCGCTCGTCCGGCAAGGTCGGCGTGGTGCTGGTGACGTCCGGCCCCGGCGCGACCAACGCCGTGACGGGGCTGACCGACGCGCTGCTCGACTCCATCCCCCTGGTCTGCATCACCGGGCAGGTGCCCACTCACCTGATCGGCTCCGACGCCTTCCAGGAATGCGACACGGTCGGCATCACCCGGCACTGCACCAAGCACAATTACCTGGTCCGCAGCGTCGAGGATCTGCCGCGCATCCTGCACGAGGCCTTCTACGTCGCCTCGAACGGCCGGCCGGGGCCCGTCGTGATCGACATCCCCAAGGACGTGCAGTTCGCCAAGGGCTCCTATGCGCGTCCCACCAGCAATCAGCACAAGACCTACCGCCCCACGGTGAAAGGCGACCTCGGCGCCATCAAGGCCGCCATCGAGCTGATGGCGACGGCGAAGAAGCCCGTCTTCTACACGGGCGGCGGCGTGATCAATTCCGGGCCGCAGGCCTCCGAATTGTTGCGCGAACTCGTCCGCCTCACCGGCTATCCGATCACCTCGACCCTGATGGGCCTCGGCGCCTACCCCGCCGCCGACCCGCAATGGCTGGGCATGCTGGGCATGCACGGCACCTACGAGGCGAACATGACGATGCATGACTGCGACGTCATGATCTGCGTCGGCGCGCGCTTCGACGATCGCATCACGGGCCGGCTCAACGCGTTCTCGCCGAAGTCGAAGAAGATCCACATCGATATCGACCCGTCCTCGATCAACAAGAACGTGAAGGTCGACGTTCCCATCGTGGGCGACTGCGCGCATGTTCTTGAGGACATGGTGCGCCTGTGGCGCTCGTCCTCGCCGCAGGTCGACAGGGAGGCACTGGCGGGCTGGTGGAAGGAGATCAACCACTGGCGGGCGCGCAACTCGCTCGCCTACCGGGCGTCCGACGCGATCATCAAGCCGCAATACGCCATCCAGCGCCTCTACGAACTGACCAGGGATCGCGACGTCTACGTGACGACGGAAGTCGGCCAGCACCAGATGTGGGCGGCGCAGTACTTCCATTTCCAGGAGCCCAACCGCTGGATGACGTCCGGTGGCCTGGGCACGATGGGCTATGGCCTGCCTGCCGCCATCGGCACGCAGATGGCTCATCCCGGCGCGCTCGTCATCGACATCGCCGGCGAGGCGTCGATCCTGATGAACATGCAGGAAATGTCCACGGCGCTGCAATACAGGCTGCCGGTGAAGATCTTCATCCTCAACAACGAATACATGGGAATGGTTCGCCAGTGGCAGGAACTGCTGCATGGCGGGCGCTACTCGGAGAGCTACTCGCACTCCCTTCCGGACTTCGTGAAGCTCGCCGAGGCCTATGGCGGAGTGGGCATCCGCTGCTCCGACCCCAAGGAGCTCGACGCCGCGATCCTGCAGATGATCGACACGCCGCGGCCGGTGATCTTCGACTGCCTGGTCTCGAAGGAAGAGAATTGCTTCCCGATGATCCCGTCGGGCAAGGCTCACAACGAGATGATCCTCGGCGACGCCGCATCCGACATCGGGACGATCATCGATGCCAAGGGCCGCGAGCTCGTGTGAGCTCCGGCGCCTCCGGCCGAGCGTGCGCCTCGCCGTCCGCGGAGGGCAGGGCGCGTCGCGGGGCCAAAAGCAAAGCGATTGTCGTCAGGGGCAGGGCGCGATGAGCGACAGGCTGCGTATGATCGGGCTGATCGGGGGGCTCTCCTGGGAGTCCACGGCGACCTACTATGCCGAGATCAACCGCGGCGTCCGGGACGTGCTCGGGGGCCTTCACTCGGCAAGGCTCCTGCTGCACTCCTTCGACTTCGCGGAGATCCAGGCGCTGCAGAACGAGGCCGGCTGGCACGAGGCCGGCGAACGCCTGGCCGCGGCCGGGCGCGCGCTGCAGGGGTCGGGGGCGGAATGCCTGCTGATCTGCGCCAACCTGATGCACCGCGTCGCTCCCGCCGTGCAGGCGGCGACGCGCGTGCCGCTGATCCACATCGCGGACACGCTCGGCGTCGCGCTGCGCAAAGGCGGTTCACGCCGCCCGCTGCTGCTCGCGACCCGTCCCGTGATGGAGGAGCGCTTCTATCGCGACCGCCTCGCCGAAGGCTTCGGCATCGAGGCGCTGGTGCCCGGGGCAGAGGACCGGGCCGAGGTGAACCGCATCGTGTTCGAGGAACTCGTCCGGGGCGTGCTGAACCCGGCCTCGCGGGACGCCTACCTCGCGGTGGTACGGCGCGGCCGGGATGCGGGCGCGGACAGCGTGGTCTTCGCCTGCACCGAGATCGGCCTGCTGCTCTCCCCGGACGATCTCGACTGCCCCGTCTACGACACGGCGAAGCTGCACGCCCGGGCGGCGGTGGAGTTCGCCTTGTCCCGTGCTCCTTCCTGAGGACCGACCATGAAGCTCGTGATCGCCAACAAGGCTTACTCGTCCTGGTCGCTCAGGCCGTGGATCCTGATGCGGGTGCTCGGCATCCCCTTCGAGGAGGACATCATCCCGCTCGATACGCCCGAATTCAGGCCGAGGGTCTCGGCCTACCGGGCCGGGAGCACCGTGCCGATCCTCATCGACGGCGACGTGACCGTGTGGGAGTCCCTCGCCATCATGGACTACCTGGCCGACCGGTTTCCCGACAAGCCTGTCTGGCCGCAGGAGCGCAGGGCGCGCGCCTTCGCGCGCACCGTCGCGGCGGAGATGCATGCCGGCTTCCGCGGCCTGCGCGCCGCCTGTCCCATGAACGTCCGCAAGCGCTACGCCTTCAAGGACCGCGGCGAGATCGTCGCCAGGGACGTGTCACGCATCGTCCACCTCTGGTCGATAGCGCGCAACCAGCATGGCAAGGCCGCGGGCGGCCCGTTCCTGTTCGGGGATTTCTCGGCGGCCGACGCCATGTTTGCGCCCGTGGTGACGCGCTTCCAGACCTACTCGATCCCGGTCGAGGCGCCGATGCGCGCCTACATGGACGCGGTGCTCGACCTGCCCGCCTTCGTCGAGTGGCAGGAGGCGGGCATGCGCGAACCCTGGGTGGTGGCGCATGACGAGGTCGACGAGCCCGTCATCGGCGCCTTCCGGTCCTGATCCCGCTTCCCTTCCACGCCGAGCTTTGCCATGAACGCCATCACGCAGCTGCGCCGCTTCGCCTCCGGTCCCTCCAGCCAGCCCAAGAGCAACGACATGAAGTCCCACTATTCGGACGCCCCGAAGGCCCAGCCCGTCGCGCGGCACACGCTCTCGGTCATCGTCGACAACGAGCCCGGCGTGCTCGCCCGCATCGCCGGCCTGTTCTCGGGCCGCGGCTACAACATCGAGAGCCTCACCGTCTCTGAGACGGAACACGAGAAGCACGTCTCCCGCATCACCATCGTGACGGCCGGCACCGCCGATGTCATCGAGCAGATCAAGCACCAGCTCGAGCGGCTGGTTCCTGTCCACACCGTCAAAGACCTCACCGTGCAGGGCGAGGCGCTGGAGCGCGAGCTCGCGCTGGTGAAGGTTGTGGGCAAGGGCGACCAGCGGGTCGAGGCCCTGCGCCTCGCCGCGGCCTTTGGGGCCCGCACACTCGACGCGACGCTGACCTCCTTCGTCTTCGAGTTCACGGGAACGACGGAGGAAGTCGAACGCTTCCTTCGCATCATGTCCGACGTCGGCCTCGCCGAGGTGGCGCGCACCGGCATCGCGGCGATGTCGCGGGGCGCGGAGCCGGCCTGACCCCCGGTCTGGCCACGGAACGGACTGTATCGACGATGGAGATGCAGTCTTTGCTGAACGCCGGACGTCGCTTCGGCCGGCGTGATCCTGACCGACCACCTCAGGACCTCGGACCGAGCAACCCGGTTGCACGATTTCACCGCGGCTCTGCCTGCGCCTCAGATGAGAACCGTGCGGCACATTCTCAGGTTGCTTCTCGGCATCGCACCGGGACCGCCAGATACGCCTTGATCGATGGTGCGTCTCAACCGTGAAAGGACATGTCCATGCTCACGCTTCATCACTCCCCCGGAGCCTGCTCCGGCGCGGCGCACTTGGCCCTGGAGGAATCCGGGCTTCCCTATGAAGTCGCGAGGGTGAACCTCGCCGCGGGCGAGCAGCGGGCAGCAAGCTACCTGAAGATGAACCCCAAGGGCCGCGTGCCCGTGCTGGTTGACGGCACGTACGTGATCACCGAGGTCGCGGCCATCCTGCGCTACATCTCGCGGCTCGCGCCGGACAAGTCCCTCTGGCCGCAGGATCCGCGCGAGGACGGGCGCTGCGCCGAGTGGCTGGCCTGGATCGGCTCCGGCGTCCACGTCGCCTATGCCCATGTGCGGCGGCCGGAGCGCTACGCCACGACGGAGGCCGGGCTGTCGGAGGTCGTGGCCAAGGGCAGGGAGACCGCCCGCCAGACCTGGCAGCTTGTCGACGACCGCTTCGCCGCGCTCGGTACCCCCTGGGCGGCGGGGCAGAGCTTCAGCGTCGCCGACCTCTACGCCTTCATCTTCTGGACCTGGGGCAAGGGCCAGGTGCTGGGCTACGCCATGGAAGAGGACTTCCCGCACTGGACGGCCCACGCCCGCAAGGTGGCCGCCCGTCCGGCCGTGCAGGCGGTGGCGGCGCGCGACAATTTTCCGATGCCGGCCTGAAGGCCCGATCTTCGCTTGACCCCTCGCGCTGCGGCGCTTAAGCGCAGCGCCAACCGACAACGCGTCCCCAAGGAGCATCACCCCATGCGCGTTTATTATGACCGCGACGCCGACATCAATCTGATCAAGGGCAAGAACGTCGCCATCGTGGGCTATGGCTCCCAGGGTCATGCGCATGCGCTGAACCTGCGCGACAGCGGCGTGAAAAACATCGTGGTGGCGCTGCGCGCGGGCTCGCCCACGGCCAAGAAGGCCGAGGCCGAGGGCCTCAAGGTCATGACCGTGCCGGAAGCCGCCAAGTGGGCCGACGTGGTGATGATGCTCACGCCCGACGAGCTGCAGGCCGACATCTACCGCGACGAGCTCGCCCCCAACATGAAGCAGGGCGCGGCGCTGATGTTCGCGCACGGCCTCAACGTGCATTTCAACCTCATCGAGCCCCGCAAGGACCTCGACGTATTGATGGTCGCCCCCAAGGGCCCCGGCCATACGGTGCGCTCCGAATACCAGCGCGGCGGCGGCGTGCCGACGCTGATCGCCATCCACCAGGACGCCTCGGGCAACGCCCATGACCTCGGCCTCTCCTATGCGTCGGCCAATGGCGGCGGCCGCGCCGGCATCATCGAGACGACGTTCAAGGAAGAGTGCGAGACCGATCTCTTCGGCGAGCAGGTCGTGCTCTGCGGCGGCCTCGTGGAGCTCATCCGCGCCGGCTTCGAGACGTTGGTCGAGGCGGGCTACGCCCCCGAGATGGCCTATTTCGAGTGCCTGCACGAGGTGAAGCTCATCGTCGACCTCATCTACGAGGGCGGCATCGCCACCATGAACTACTCGATCTCCAACACGGCCGAGTACGGCGAGTACGTCACCGGCCCGCGCATCATCACCGCCGACACCAAGGCCGAGATGAAGCGGGTGCTGCACGACATCCAGAGCGGCAAGTTCACGCGCGACTGGATGCTGGAGAACAAGGTCAACCAGACCTCGTTCAAGGCCACCCGCGCCCGCCACAACGCCCACCAGATCGAGGAAGTCGGCGAGAAGCTGCGCGCCATGATGCCCTGGATCAAGGCCAAGGCGCTGGTGGACAAGAGCAAGAACTGAGCGGTCATTCGCCCGCCGTCAGGGCGGGCAGCGCAACGGCGAAGCAATCCATGCCGGGACGGCTGGATTGCTTCCCGTTCCTCGACCTCGTGGTTCGACGTCATGGCGATGTCCACGGACGGCGGGGCATCGCTCCCATGCCTGCCCGGCATCTTGCCCTGATCGGCGCTCGACTCTAGGGTTTCGCCCGAAAGTCCCGCGGCGGCGGCCGTTCACCGGCCGGACGACCGCGGGGATAAGGGAGAGGCGCCGATGGTGGTGCTGCGGGTGGTCGCGAATACCGGCGTGCGGGAAAGGCCGCCCGCGGTCGCGCTCGAAGGCACGTCGATCTCCTACCAGGTGTCCGGCCGGCCGCCCTACGAGGCGGTGGCTCCCGTCCAGCTTCGCGTGGGCGAGAACGAGTTCGTCGCCATCGTCGGCCCGACGGGCTGCGGCAAATCCACCCTTCTCAACGCCGCTGCGGGCCTCGTGAAGCCCGCCGGCGGCTCCGTCGAGATCTTCGGGGAGGATCTCACGGGCCTCAACGCCCAGGCCGGCTACCTCTTCCAGCAGGATGCGCTGATGCCCTGGAAGACGGCGCTCGACAACGTCGCCATCGCGCTCGAGGTGGGCGGCACGGCGCGGCGCGACGCGCTCGACAGGGCGCGGCGCTGGCTGGGCAAGGTCGGCCTTTCGGCCTTCGCGGAACGCTACCCGCATGAGCTTTCGGGCGGACAGCGCAAGCGCGTCGGCCTCGCCCAGGTGCTGATCCGCTCGCCCAAGATCCTGCTCATGGACGAGCCCTTCGGTCCGCTCGACGCGCAGACCCGTCAGATCATGGGCAACCTGCTTCTGGAGCTCTGGGCAGCCGACCGCAAGGCGGTGCTCTTTGTCACGCACGACCTCGAGGAGGCGATCGCGCTCGCCGACCGCGTGGTGATCATGTCGGCAGGACCACGCGCCAGGATCATCGGCAACCACGCGATCGACCTGCCGCGTCCGCGCGACGCCTCGGAGGTGCGGCTCGATCCGCGGTTCCACGCGCTCCACCGCATGATCTGGAACGAGCTCAAGGCCGAGGTGGTGAAGGCCTACGGGAGCCACGGGTGAGGGCCGGCCCTCGCCCGATGGCGCATCCCGCGGCCGGGACTGCGGGGCGTCGGCCGGCTCCCACGGAGAGCCGCGACGTCCGGGCGGGGCGACAGGCATGACCTCCTCCCGCAGCCGGCTCATCCTCTGGCAGATCGTCGTCGCCCTCGCGGTGCTGGGGATCTGGCATGTGGGCTCAACAGTGCCCATCGGCGGGGAGTACCTGCTGCCGAAGTTCTTCTTCTCCACGCCCGTCGACGTGGTCGCCCGCATCTGGAAGCTGTTCGCCACCGGCCAGGTCTGGAAGCACCTCTGGATCACCCTGACCGAGACGGTGCTGGCCTTCGTCATCGGGTCCGTGGCAGGCATCGTGTTCGGCTTCTGGTTCGCCAGGAAGCCCATGGTGGCGGCCGTGTTCGACCCCTACGTCAAGATGGCCAATGCCCTTCCCCGCGTCGTGCTCGCCCCGATCTTCATGCTGTGGCTGGGGCTTGGCATCTGGTCGAAGGTGGCGCTGGGGGTAACGCTCGTTTTCTTCATCGTGTTCTTCAACGTCTACCAGGGCGTGAAGGAGGTGAGCCCGGTCATCCTCGCCAACGCCAGGATGATCGGAATGAACGAGCGCCAGCTCTTCCGCCACGTGTACTGGCCCTCGGCGCTCTCCTGGATGTTCTCCTCCCTGCACACGTCGGTGGGGTTCGCGCTCGTCGGGGCGGTGGTGGGCGAGTATCTCGGCTCGGCGGCCGGGCTTGGCTACCTCATCCACGAGGCGGAGGGCGTCTTCGACGTCACCGGCGTCTTCGCGGGCATGGTGATCCTCGCGGTGTTCGTGCTGGCCATCGACGCGGTGGTCACCCTCGTCGAAGGCCGGCTGCTGGTCTGGCGACCCCGCCCCGCACCGGCCTGACCCGTCGTCTCCCTCTCGATCCAAACCAGAAAAGCCACGAGGACCCCGCAATGACCCTGCTGACCCTCACCCGCCGCGCCACCCTGGGCCTCATCGCGGGAGCCGCGGCGGCGACCTGCGCGCCAGCCTGGGCCGAGGGGCTCGAGAAGAAGGACGTCAAGCTCGGCGTGGGCGGCAAGGCGCTGCTCTACTACCTGCCGCTGACCGTCGCGGAGCGGAAGGGCTACTTCACGGAGCAGGGGCTCAACGTCGAGATCAACGACTTCGCCGGCGGCGCCAAGTCGCTGCAGGCGCTCGTGGGCGGATCCGTCGACGTGGTGACGGGCGCCTACGAGCACACGATCCGCATGCAGGCCAAGGGCCAGGACATCCGCGCCGTCCTGGAGCTCGGCCGTTTCCCGGGCATCGCCGTGGGCATCCGCAAGGACAAGGTCGCCGCCTACAAGTCGCCGGCCGACCTGAAGGGCATGAAGATCGGCGTCACCG
The DNA here is from genome assembly GCA_046349155.1 of Alsobacter sp. Classification (GTDB taxonomy): domain Bacteria; phylum Pseudomonadota; class Alphaproteobacteria; order Rhizobiales; family Beijerinckiaceae; genus Alsobacter. The sequence goes on from JAXMCW010000001.1 coordinate 1,652,386, forward strand.
CGCCGGGGTCCTCGACCAACATGCTCGTCAACTTCCTGCTCGCCCAGGCCGGGCTCACGCCGCAGGACGCCTCGTTCATCGGCGTGGGCAGCGCTGCCTCCGCCGTGGCAGCCATCAGGAAGGGCGAACTCGACGCCATCAGCCACCTCGAGCCGGTGCTGACGATGCTGGAGCAGTCCGGCGACATCAAGATCGTGGTCGACACGCGCACGGAGGAGGGCACCGTGGCGCTGTTCGGCGGCTCCAACCCGGCGGCGGTGCTCTACATGAAGCGCGACTTCATGGAGAAGAACCCGAACACCACGCAGGCCCTCACCAACGCGCTCTACAAGGCGCTGAAGTGGATCCAGCAGGCGAGCCCGGAGGACATCGCCGCAGCGGTGCCGGAAGAGTACCTGCTGGGCGACAAGGCGCTCTACATCGCCGCCGTGAAGAACTCCAAGCCGACCTATTCCGTCACGGGCCAGATCAGCCCCGCAGGCATGAAGAGCACCAACGACATGCTGGTGAAGTTCGACGAGGAGTTGAAGGGCACGAGCGTCGACCTGGCAAAAACCTTCGAGCCGAGGTTCGCGAAGGCGGCCGCCGAGCAGGTGAAATAGGGCCCGGGGGCGTCGCTACCTCCTCGTGCAGGCGGCGAGGCGAGCCTGGCCTGCGCCCGGCCTCTAGGGATTGCCGCGCCGCTCGCGGCGATAGCCGTCGCCGCGGCCGGCCCGCGAGCCGCTTTCGACCCGGGAGACGCTCGGCAGAGGACAGGATTGTGTCGCCTTCAGCTCGCAAGGACGCCGAGACATCGGGTCCGTCGCGTCGGAAATGGCCCTAGATGGCCACCTCGAAGGGATTGGCGCTGGCCACGAGGTCGATGCTGGCCTTGAGCTGCTCGGCGGAAAAGGGCTTCACGAGGACCATGGGGAGGCCTGCTTCCTCGAAGCGCACGATGTTCGCGCGCTTGCGCTCGTCCGTGGCCATCAGGATGAACGGCACGCTGCTCCATTCGTCGCGGCCCGTCAGCACGCGCCAGAGGTCGAAGCCCGTAATGGGGTGCAACTCGTATTCGGCGATGATCAGGCCGAACTTGTGCGTCTCGAGCAGGGTGATGGTGGTCCGCAGGTTGGCGGACTGGTGCACGTCGGTCAGGCCGATCTGGCCCAGCCGCTCGGCGACGATGGCCGTCATCACGAGGTTGGCGTCGACGACGAGGACGGGTCCCTTGACGGACATGATGCGATCCGGACGTGGCCGCGTGCCGTGCGGCATCCGCGTTGTGCCACAGGCGCGTTAACGAGCTTCCTACGAATTGTTCGACTTTGGGGTGTATCGGGGCGAATCCCGCCCCAAGCGCCGCTTCGCCATGCTTGCGGCACGGCGGGTGGGAGGCCATCCTGCCGCGCCTCACCGGGACCGGCCGCATGAACATTCTCTCGATCCAGTCGCACGTGGCCTATGGCCATGTCGGCAACGCCTCCGCCACGTTCCCCCTGCAGCGCCTGGGCTGCGAGGTCTGGGCCATTCATACCGTGCAGTTCTCGAACCATACGGGCTACGGCGCGTGGACGGGGCGGGTCTTCGACGGGGCGTTGATCGGCGAACTCGTGGACGGCATCGCCCAGCGCGGCGTGCTGGGCGACTGCGACGGCGTGCTGTCCGGCTACATGGGCTCGGCCGAGATCGGGGAGGCCATCATCGGCGCCGTGCGGCGCGTCAAGGACGCCAATCCGAAGGCGCTCTGGTGCTGCGATCCCGTGATCGGCGACGTCGGGCGTGGCGTGTTCGTGCGGCCGGGGGTGCCCGAGTTCATGCGCGAGAAGGCCGTTCCGGCCGCCGACATCATCACGCCCAACCAGTTCGAGCTGGAATTTTTGGCGGGCCAGCCCTGCGGGACCGTGTCCGAGCTTCGCTCGGCGCTTGCCACCCTCCATGGCATGGGGCCGCGCGTGATCCTCGTGACCTCTGTCCTGGGCGCGGACACCCCGGCGGACGCGCTCGACCTGGTGGTGTCCGATGCGCGCGGGGGGCAAGCAAGGGCCTGGCGCGTGCGGACGCCGCTGCTTTCGCTCTCGGTGAACGGGGCAGGGGACGCCATCGCCGCGCTGTTCTTCTTCCACATGCTGCGTCAGTGCGACGCCGCGTACGCGCTCCGGATGGCTGCATCCTCGATCCACGGGCTCCTCGAGCGCACGGCCGAAGCGGGTTCCCGGGAAATCCTCATCGTCGCGGCGCAGGACGAGTTCGTCGCGCCGACCCGGCTCTTCGACCCCGAACCGCTCTGACGACTATGCCCGCCGGTCCAGTCGCGCGCCCGTTCCCGGCGCGTTGGCCGGCTGCACCTGTCGGCGCTCCTGCTCGACCTGCTGCTGCTGGCGTGCGCGGTCGCGGTCGAGCGAGGCCCGCTCGTCCAGGGGAATGCCGGTCGTGGTCGGCGCTACCGAGGAGACGTTGGCGACGCGCATGCGCATCCCTCCGCGCTGCCCGCGACATAAAGCGGGCCGACGTGCAGGATGCCGGCAAGAGCTTGCCGCGGGGTTGCGGAATTCGGTGGCATTCGAGCCAAGTCCCGCGCGCGGGGGACGCCATTGACGGCGGGCCGTCCTCGCGAGGAGCCTAGGCGCCAAGGATCGAGCCTGAGACGTCCGGAACGCCTCGCGCCGCGCCCACCCGCGGGGCGGGCCGGGCGATCGTCCCGAGGGAGAACACCTCCATGCGCCTGCGCGTCGCCTCGTTCAACGTGGAGAACCTCTCCGTCCGGTTCCGCTTCGGGCAGGCCGTGCGGGGCGACACGGCGGCAGCCCTGTCTCTCTCGGAATTCGCCCATCCCGAGCAGCGCGAGGCGGCGGAGCGTTCCGTCAGCATCACGCTCGAGGACGACAAGCGGCAGATGACCGGCCTCGCCATCGCCGAGACGGGCGCTGACCTGCTCTGCCTGCAGGAGGTGGACAGCCTGCGAGCCATGGAGGCCTTCTTCGCCAACTACGTTCACCGCGTGAGCGACATCCGCTACGGCCATTTCCGGCTCCTGCCGGGCAACGACCAGCGCGGCATCGACGTCGCCTTCGGTGCGCGCAAGGACCTCCTGGCCAAGGAGGACGTGAAGGTCGTGTCGCACCGCGACGCCACGTTCGACGACCTCGGCGTGTACAGCCGCGAACTCGCGGATCTCGGCATTCCCGCGACCGGCCGTGTCTTCGTGCGCGACTGCCTCGAAGTTTCGCTGCACATCCAAGGCCGTCCGCTCACTTTGTTCATCGTCCACCTCAAGTCCATGGACAACGGCAAGGCCGGTGGACGCGAGGGCACGCGGCCGGTGCGTTTCGCGGAGGCGCTTGGCGTTCGCCGGCTCGTCGAGCGGCGGTTCGGCCCAGACTGGCGGGACGCGTCCTGGTTGGTGGCTGGGGACCTCAACGACTTCGTCGAGAGCGTCGGGCCCCTCGGCGAGGTGACGCGGCGGCAGGGCGACGCGCTGTCGCCGCTGCTCCAGCACTTCGCGATCAATCCCTTGGCCGCGCTGCCGCCGGAGGAGCGCTGGACCCACTTCCACCGGGACTGGTCCGAGGAGCGGGGCCGCATCGTGGAGGAGCACGTGCAGCTTGACTACGTGCTTCTGTCGCCAGCGCTGGCCAGGGGCGAGCTCGCGAGCACCGTGATCAGGCGCGGGCTGCCCTACCGCGTGCCGCTCGACCCCCGGGCGCCAGACCGCTCCATCGCCCGGCTGGCCACCACGGCCGACCGCTATCCGCGCATCGGCTGGGATCGGCCCAAGGCGAGCGACCATTGCCCGGTCGTCGTGGAGTTCGAGCTGCCGCGTGGGTGAGGCGTCCGCTGCGGGTCGGCTCCGCCCTGCGCGCTTGAGGCAGAGCATTCCGCCTGCCCGCGACTTGGTCTAGGGTCTCGGGCCCACAGGAGGGCTGCCCATGCCGCGCCACTTCTACACGCTCGACGTCTTCACCGACCGCGCGCTCGCCGGCAATCCGCTGGCCGTCGTGCTGGACGCGCAGGGGCTCACGGACGTGGCGATGCAGGCCATCGCCCGCGAGTTCAATCTGTCGGAGACGGTCTTCGTGCTGCCGCCGGCCGATCCGCACCAGCGGGCGAGCCTGCGGATCTTCACGCCTGCGCGCGAGCTGCCCTTCGCGGGTCACCCGACTGTCGGGACGGCGGTCCTGCTGGGCTGCCTGGATCATGGCAAGCATCACGGCGTGACCGCTTTCGGGCTCGAGGAGAAGGTCGGGCTGGTTCCCTGCGCCGTCGAGGTGTCGGGCGACGGACGGGGGACGGCGACCTTCACCCTGCCGCGCCTGCCCGAGGAGGTGCAGCCCGCCGCGCCGCGCGAGGCGGTCGCCGCGGCTCTGGGGCTGTCGCCGCGTCAGATCGGTTTCGAGAACCATGTGCCGACCATCTACACGGCGGGGAACGCGGTCTGCTTCGTGCCTGTGATCGACGGGCCCGCCATCGCCCAGGCCCGCCCGCAGCTCGACAGGTGGGAAGCTGGGATCTGGCCGCGCGAACGCGGCGCGGCCTATCTCTACACGCGGGATGTCACGGACGTCGGCTCGGCCTTCCACGCCCGGCTTTTCTCGCCGCTCTACGGCATCCCCGAGGATCCCGCGACGGGCTCTGCCGTGGCGGCCATGGCGGGGCTGATCATGGCCTTCGACAAGCCGGAGGACGGGGAGCACAGCCTCGTCGTCGAACAGGGCTACGAGATGGGCCGGCCCTCGAGGATCACGCTTGGTCTCACCGTGCAGGACGGCGCCCTGACGCGGGCCACGATCTCCGGCTCGGCGGTGGTGGTGAGCGAAGGGTCGTTGCGCCTGTGACGCAGTCGATCCGCTTCGCGCATGCCACCCGGACCGAGTGCATCCTCGAACCCGGCCGATGGGACTGGGAGCAGCAGAACGCGGATCTGGTCGCCAGCCATTGGGCTGGACTGAAGGAGCGCCAGCCTGCGCTCTTCGACGGGGAGGTGCTGGTGCTGCGCGCCGGCGGCATCGAGGGCGGCGTTTTTCGCGGCGCCTATCGCCGGACGCGCTATGCGGCCTTCCTCACGGCCCGCGACTTCGGATTCCCGGACGGCACGACCCGCAACGCGTTCTCCATGGGCGCCCTGCGCAGCCGGGACGGGGCCTTCCTGCTCGGCGTCATGGGCGTTCACACGGCCAATCCCGGCAAGATCTACTTCGCCGCGGGCACGCCCGACATGTCCGACGTCGTGGACGGGGTCGTGGACCTCTCCGGCAGCGTCGCGCGCGAGATCCTGGAGGAGACGGGGCTCGCCCCGGAGGAATTGACCTTCGCGGATGACTGGACCGTCGTGAGCCTCGGGCCCCGCATCGCCCTGATGCGCAAGGTGGTCATCGACCTGCCGGCGGAGGAGGCCAAGGCCATGATCGAGAGAAACCTGGCGGAGCAAGCCGAGCCCGAGCTTGCGGGGATCCACATCGTCCGCGGCGAGCCCGATCTCGACCTCGCGATGATGCCGGACTTCATGATCGGCTATTTGCGCCGAGAATTCTCGTCGCCCTGACCCGTGGTCCCGCCCAAGGTCGCCGCGAGCAGGTCGCGCCTGGCCTCGAGGCTCGCTCCCCCGACGCGTCGTGGAGCGAGCCTCTCCAGCGCTGTTCAGCCCGCGGGATAGCCGTGACGAGCGCGCGATGCGCGCACCAGCGCCTCGGCCTCGGCTTCCTTGCCGGCCTGGCAGGCCGCGGAGGCCTGGTCGATCTCCTTCTGGATCTGGTTGTAGACGGACTGGCCGACATGGCCGGAATTGAGGTCGTTGTCCTGGATGGCCTGCCAGCGGGCGACCGAGGCCGAGCAACCGGTGCCGCTGGGCAGCTTGAAGCCCGGCGGCGAGACGCCGGCCGGCAGGCCCGCATAGGCGCCCGCGGGCGGGGCCGTGCTGGCCGCCGGAGCAGGCGCGCCGCTCCCCGTGCTGTTGCAGGCCGCCAGTAGCAGCGACAGGCCGGTGGCGCAGAGGGCGAGGGAGAGGCGGCGCATCGAAAGGCTCCGGAATCGCGGACGGCAGGGGACCCGACTTTCGGCCTTGGGCGCGGCACGTCAAGGAGCGACAAGCCACAGCGTCACTCACGGGATCGTGCATCCGCCGGTTGCCGGTCGCGATGGACTCGAAGGCGCGCAACCGCGACCTTGACGATGCAATCGCATCCGAAACGGATCGGGAGGAAACATATGCTTCGGACTTTTCTGGCCGCAACGTCGGCCATCGCTGCCTGCTGCTGCCTCGCACCAGCCGCCATGGCGCAGCAGGCGCAGATGACCTTCTTCGTGACCAGCGCCGGCTCGGGGGATGGGGCGAACCTCGGCGGGCTCGACGGCGCCGACAAGATCTGCCAGACGCTCGCCGCCGCTGCAGGGGCGGGCGGCAAGACCTGGCGGGCCTATCTGTCGACACAGGGGTCGGGCGCTGTGAACGCCAAGGATCGCATCGGCAAGGGCCCATGGCAGAACGCCAAGGGCGTCGTCATCGCCAAGGATGTCGCGGACCTGCACAGCGCCGGCAACAACCTCACCAAGGCCACTGCGCTCACCGAGAAGGGCGACGTGGTGAATGGGCGCGGCGACAATCCCAACACCCATGACGTGCTCACGGGCACGCAGGCCGATGGAACCGCCTATGCCGGTGCCGACGACATGACCTGCGGCAACTGGACCAAGAGCGGGACCGAGGGCGCCGCGATGCTCGGCCATTCCGACCGGACCGGCCTCGACGAATCCGTGGCCGCGAAGTCGTGGAACACGTCCCATGCGTCCCGGGGCGGCTGCAGCACGGCGGCACTCAAGAGCACCGGCGGCGCGGGCCTGTTCTACTGCTTCGCCGCAAACTGACCGGCGTCTGCGCTCCCGCCGGCCCTGCCGGACGGGCAGGGCGGCGCCGGAGGCGTCGCAAGCGCCACTTTTCCCGCCGCCCCGGCTTGCCAGCGGGCGGCGGTCTCCTTTATGAACTTTTCACCGGTCCGCGGCAGGATCGGCTCGCGCAGATGCGCATCCAGGGGAACGGCCGTGGCGCAGATGGCCACCATCGACAGCCTGATGACGGAGACCTTTACGGTCCGTCCGGGCGCGGCCGCGTCGGCGCTTCTTCCGCTTCTGCTCCTTAGCCGCCCCTGAGGGCCGGCCGGGCGCACGCGCCTGGGCGCTCAGGGGAACGAAGACGGACGAAGCCGCCCCCAAGACCCGATTTTCGCCCCGCGCCGGCCAGGACCGCGCCCCGGGCAGACCGACGAGGATCCTGTCATGACCGCCTCCGCCACCCCAGCCACCCGCGACCGCGTCGTCATCTTCGACACCACCCTGCGCGACGGCGAGCAATCGCCCGGCGCCTCGATGACCTTCGAGGAGAAGCTCGACGTCGCCGATCTCCTCGAGAGCATGGGCGTCGACATCATCGAGGCGGGCTTTCCCATTGCGAGCCAGGGCGATTTCGAGAGCGTGCAGGAGATCGCGCGCCGCTCCAGCACCTCGGTGATCGCCGGCCTCGCGCGCGCCATCCCGGCCGACATCAATCGCTGCGCCGAGGCCGTCCGCGCGGCGAAGCGCCCGCGCATCCACACCTTCGTCTCGACGTCGCCGATCCACCTGCAGCACCAGATGCGCAAGACCGAGGAGGAGGTGCTGGAAATCATCCGCGCCACCGTCACGCAGGCGCGCAAGCTGGTCGAGGACGTCGAGTGGTCGGCCATGGACGCCACGCGCACGCCGCTTGAATACCTGATCCGGTGCGTCGACGCCGCGATCCGCGCGGGCGCGACGACGATCAACCTGCCGGACACTGTCGGCTACGCCGTGCCCGCCGAGTACGAGGCCATGTTCCGCACCGTCCGGGAGCGGGTGGCCGACAGCGACAAGGCCGTGTTCTCGGTGCATTGCCATGACGACCTGGGCCTGGCCGTGGCCAACTCGCTGGCGGGGGTCGCAGGCGGCGCGCGGCAGATCGAATGCACGATCAACGGCCTGGGCGAACGCGCCGGCAACGCGGCCCTGGAAGAGGTCGTGATGGCCATCCGCACCCGTCACGACGTGATGCCGGTCACGACGGGCGTCGAGACGACGCTCCTGACGCGCGCCTCCAAGCTCGTCTCCGCCGTGACGTCCTTCCCCGTGCAGTACAACAAGGCCATCGTCGGCCGGAACGCGTTCGCGCACGAGAGCGGCATCCACCAGGACGGCATGCTGAAGAACACCGAGACCTACGAGATCATGACGCCGGAATCGGTGGGCGTCTCCAAGACGTCGCTGGTCATGGGCAAGCATTCCGGCCGCCACGCCTTCCGCGAGAAGCTGAAGGAGCTGGGCTACGAGCTCGGCGAGAACGCCATGGAGGACGCCTTCAAGCGCTTCAAGGACCTCGCCGACCGCAAGAAGCATGTCTATGACGAGGACATCGAGGCGCTGGTGGACGACGAGATCGTGACGTCGCACGACCGCATCAAGGTCGTGGCGCTGACCGTGATCGCCGGCACGCAGGGTCCCCAGCTCGCCACGCTGACGCTGGACGTCGACGGCCGCCACCAGACGGTCCAGGCCTCCGGGAACGGCCCGGTGGACGCCACGTTCAACGCCATCAAGGCCATCGTGCCTCATCACGCACGGCTCGACCTCTACCAGGTCCATGCGGTGACCGAGGGCACTGACGCCCAGGCCGAGGTCTCGGTCCGCCTCTCCGAGGACGGTCGCTCGGTGACCGCCAAGTCGGCCGATCCCGACACGCTCGTCGCCTCGGGGCGCGCCTATCTCGGGGCGCTGAACAAGCTGATGGTCAAGCGTCTGAAGAGCCGGCCGGAGGCCATGGGCAGCGTCTGAGGACAGGGCGTCCATCTCCACGACAGCGCTGCTGCCCGCCGTCATGGCGGGGAGCAGCGCGACGGCGCAAGCCACCCCGGACCGCTCCGCTTCTTACGCAAGGACGGTGGTCCTTCCGGTGTTCGGCGGCATCTTGTAGCGCGCTGAAATGCCGAGACTGGTCAATACCTTGGCGGCATGGGCGACATTCGGTTGCAGAAAGTGCGCGAAGGGTCTGGACAGGCCAGCGGGGGTTTGCTAATCACCCGCTCGCCGCGGGGCAATGCCCCGCGCTTTGCTTTGATGGGCGCATAGCTCAGTTGGTAGAGCAGCTGACTCTTAATCAGCGGGTCCAAGGTTCGAGCCCTTGTGCGCCCACCATCAAAGCCCAAGCGACAACAAGATGATGCCACCTCGGAGGTATCCATCCTCTCCGGCATCGCTTGCCAAAAGGGCTGTTTGGGAAGCGCATGGGTCGCAGGGCCTCGGTTGAGGCCGGCCGCACCCAACATTCCGGGAACCCCAATGCACCGTTTCGAGCGACACGCGTCTGCAGCCAGTGCGCATGCGCGAGCTGTCTTGCGCATCATGGCGGGTCTGCTGTTCCTGGAACACGGCACAAGCAAGCTGCTCGGTTTTCCAGCTTCAGGGCACGGGCCAGCGCTCTTCTCGCTGATCTGGTGGAGCGGCTTCCTTGAATTGGTCGGGGGGTTGCTCATCACTCTTGGCCTGTTCACCCGGCCGGTCGCGTTCCTGCTGGCTGGCGAGATGGCTGCGGCCTACTTTCTGGCCCACGCGCCGCGTTCGTTTTTCCCGATGCTGAACGGCGGGGATGCAGCAGTGCTCTACTGCTTCGTGTTCCTCTATCTCGCCGCCGCCGGGCCAGGGTCGTTCAGCCTTGACGGAAGGTTGCGGGGCGGGACCGCCGCCGAGCGGTGACCGACCACTCTGCACCTGGCCCCACTCTGCGCCTGGCCTCGGGGATCAGGCGCGGCCAAATGGTCGCTGTCACGGCTTTTGAATGAAGTACGGCAGGTTCCTGATGTGAAGGAGCACGATGGGCGACGCCATCAGAAGCGCCCCAGTTATCGTCGAGACGATGAGGCTCTCTGCGTTCAAGACACCTTCCTCCGCCGCCGCTCGGTAGCAACCGAAGGCAACCGGGAGGAAGAGGATGACCGCCGTCATCACTCCCGGCGAGAAGCGCCCCCGCGTCCGAACCACCTGCGCGATGTGAAAAACAAGCGCGTTGATGACCATCAGGGCTGGAAACGCCAGAGCGATTGCGGGTGCTGCAACCGCAAGGTTGGCGGCGGTGATGCCGAGCACAACCACGATGCCGTTGGTGACGTAGAAATCCGACCAATCCACCGGGAGCTTGATGACTGCGCGCGCCCAGTCCCGCCAGTTCAGAACGAACTCCTCAAGCATGTGGATCGCATAGGCTGCCGTCGCCAGCCAAAGCCAGTGCGTCAGATCCATCATCGCCTCCGTTCCTGGCTGCCAGCGCCGTTTGCGTGGCGTCTTGAAAACGAGCCGCCTGCTCGGCCGTGGGTCCCGAGGGAACGCGCTGGCACGCCGCAAGATCGATTGGCAACGCTGCAGCCGCAATGACCCTCGCGGAATTCATCGGAGCCCTTCGCCGGACAGATGGTCCGGTCAAGCCATCTCCACCGGAGAGGCAGCGGAAGACATGCTCTGGAGCTGCCTTGCGCCGGCCGCCCGCTCCCCGGCTGCCTAGAGACCGCGCCGAGGGCCTGCGGCGCCTCCCCGGGCAGGTCACCCGTCATGCTGCATCCGTGCCGTGGATGCGCGCCATGATGGCGGCGCTCATGGCGTCATAGTCGCGGGTGTTCCGGATCCAGCCGCGCATGCGGTAGCCGTCCATCACGACGATGCGGTCGGCGAGCGTGATCATTTCCGGCATGTCGCTGGTGATCAGCAGAATGGCCGTCCCCTGCTCGGCGAGGGCGCGGATGAGCTCGTGCAGATAGGCCTTGGTCTTGATGTCGATGCCGACGGAAGGCTCGTCGATGATCAGGATCCGCACCTGCGCCGCGAGCCACTTCGCCACGCTGATCTTCTGCTGGTTGCCGCCCGAGAGGTTGCCGACCAATTGGCCGAGAGAGGGCGTGCGCACCTCGAGCTGCCGGATATAGGGCTCGACGGTCGCGCGGACCGTGGCGTCTGTCAGCCAGGGCAGGTGGCGGGCGAGGCGCTTCCAGACGGTGATACCGGCGTTCTCGAGCACCGAGTGCATGAGGATCAGGCCCTCCTGCTTGCGATCCTCGCTCACATAGCCGATGCCGTGCCGGTGCAGAGCCTCCGCCACGCTGCCGATCCGCACGGGATCCGCGTCGATGGAGACCGCGCCACCGGTCACACGATGCAGGCCGATGATGCACTTGGCGAGCTCGGTGCGGCCGGCGCCGACGAGGCCATAGAGGCCGACGATCTCGCCCTTGCGGACGTCGAGGTCGATGTCGCGATGGCCGAGCTCCGTGGCCACGCCCGAGAGCGCCAGCGCAACCGGCTCGCCCGCGCGGTCGCGGCTCTCCCAGTGGGGGATCTGCTCGCTGCGGCCGATCATCAAGCGGACGAGATCCTGCCGGCCGAGCCCCGCCATGGGCCGGCTGCTGCAGGCATTGCGGCCGTCGCGCAGCACGGTCACTGCGTCGCAGATCTCCTGCACCTCCTCGAGCTTGTGGCTGACGAAGAGCATGGAGACGCCCTCCGCCGAGAGGCGCTTCAGCAGCGCGAAGAGCGTCACCGTCTCGTGCGGGGTGAGCGACGCCGTGGGTTCGTCAAGCAGCAGCACGCGCGAGCGCAGGGAGAGCGCCTTGGCGATCTCGACCTGCTGCATCTTGGCGACGCTGAGCGCCGAGACGGGCGTGCGCGGGTCGAGATCGAGGCCCAGCATGTCGAGCCAGCGCCGCGCCTCGGCATGCATGGCGTCGTAGTCGATGGGCCGAAGCAGGCGGGTCGCCATGCGCTCGAGCATGATGTTCTCGCCCACGGAGAAGCGCGGGATGAGGTTGCGTTCCTGGTGGACCACGCCGATCCCGGCGGCGAGCGCGTCGCGCGGACCGGCGAAACGCTGCGGCCTGCTGTCCAGCAGCAGCTCGCCGCTGTCGGGCCGATGCACGCCCGTCATCACCTTGATCAGCGTCGACTTGCCGGCCCCGTTCTCCCCCAGCAGCGCGTGGATGGAGCCACGGCGGAGCTCCAGCGATACGTCGGCGAGCGCCACGACGCCCGGAAACGTCTTGCCGACGCCCCTTGCCTCGAGAACCACGGGGGCGTCGTCCGGTCGGGCGGCGCTCATGGCGCGCTCCGGCCGACGGCGGCGAGCCTCACCTCGCGCAGGCGGTTGATGCCGACGGCCCAGAGGATCAGGCCGCCGAGCACGATCTGCACAACGAAGGGATCGATCTGGAACAGCACGAGCGCCTGGGTGATGATGGCCACGATCACCACCCCGAGCACCGTGCCCGCCACGCTGACATGGCCGCCCGTCAGCACGGCCCCGCCGATCACCGGCGCGGCGAAGGAGAGGATGAGCCAGTCGTCTCCGATGGAGGGCTGGCCGATCTGCAGGCGTCCGACCAGCATCACGCCCGCCAGCGCCGCCAGGAGGCCGGAGAGAGCGTGGGCCTGCACCACGGTGCGGCCCACCGAGATGCCCGAAAGGTCGGCCGCGCTGGCGTTGCCGCCCACGGCGAGGATGAAGCGGCCCAGCGGCAATCGGTTGAGGAGATACCAGATCCCCGCCACGACGAGCGCCGCCGGCACGATGAGCCAGGGTATCGGCCCCAGCACCGTCGTGTTGCCGAGGGTCTTCACGACCTCCGGCACGTTGTAGAAGGGCTGGGCGCGGGTGATGCCGAGGTTCAGGCCCTTGAAGACGGAAAGGCTCGCGAGCGTGATCACGAAGGCCGTGATGCCCGTCACGGCGATCAGGAGTCCGTTGGCGAGGCCGCAGAGCAGGCCGACGAGGAGCGCCAGGAGCGCAGCCGGCGCGGGCGGCAGGCCCCACACCTGCATCATGCCCGCAAAGGAAATGGCGGCCAGTCCGCCGATCGCGCCGACCGAGAGGTTCATCTGGCCGACCGCGATGATGACCATCTGCGCCATGGCGATGACGGCGTTCACGGCGATGGCGGCGAGCAGGACCTGGATATTGAAGGCTGACAGGAAGGCCGGCCGCAGCGTCCCGATGACCACGACGGCCAGCACGACGACGGCGAGGGGGCCGAACCAGTCGGTTCGGACGGCGCGGGAGAGGGCGTTCATGCCGGCGCCCTCCTTTGCGCGAGCACGGAGCGCCGGGCGAGGTCCAGCAGCACGGCGGCGAGCAGAAGGAGACCCAGGCAGGCCTGCACCCAGAACTCGCCGATGCGCAGCTGGAGCAGGCCGTTGGTCAGCATCGTCACGAGCGCGGAGCCCAGGAAGGTGCCGAGCACCGAGACGCGGCCGCCGCTAAGCAGCGTGCCGCCGAGCACGGGCCCCAGGAATGCCGTCAGCAGCCAGTCCTGCCCGAGATGGCCAGCCATGGAGGGGATGGCGGCCCCGTTGCGCGCGACGACCATCATCGCGGCGACGCCGGCCAGGAGGCCCGAGAGGGCGTGGCAGGCGATGATGGTGCGATCCACACGGATGCCGGACAGCTCGGCGGCGGCGGGCTTGGCACCGGCCGCCAGCATGGCCCGGCCGAGCGGCGTGAGGCGGTAGAGCGCCGCCAGCAGCAATCCGACGCCCGCGCTCACCAGTAGCAGCGGCGAGAGATAGAAGAACAGCCTCTGCTTGCCGAAGGCGGAGACTTCGGGAGGGATGCCGCGAAAGGCCTCGGCGCGCGTGAGGAACACGACAGCCCCGAAGTAGATGCTCATCGTGGCGAGCGTGATGATGAAGGAATGGAGGCCCGAGCGCACGATCAGCACGCCGTTGAGCGCCCCGAGGGCCGCCCCGACGGCCAGGCCGCCGAGCATACCGGGCAGCCAGGGGAGGCCCGCCTTCTCCATCAGCCAGCCCCCGGCCATGGCCGCGCAGACCCCGATCGCGCCGACGGCCAGGTTCAGTCCGCCGGTGACGATCACGACCATCATCGAGAACCCGATCATGATCTCGATGGCCATGGTGCGGCCGAGGGTGAAGAGATTGAATGGCGAGGAGAAGCCGGGGGTGAAGGCGCTGAACAGGCCCGCGAAGAGGGCGATCAGCACGATGAGTCCGAACTCGTTGCCGAGCAGGAAGGTCTTTACGGCGCCGGACCGGGGGGAGGGCCTGGGCGAGACGGCGACCGGGGCCTCGTCGGGCGTCATGCCATGCGTTCCATCGGGGAGGAGATTGCGCGCGCTGCGGGGGGAGGGGCCCGCCGCGTCGCGGCGGACCCCGGAGCGGCTATTTGCAGGTGAGGTAGGTCTTCTCGAAGGTGGCGAAGATGTCCTTGGTGATCTTCTGCATCGAGCCGACGTAGTTGGCGACGTCGTCCTTCCCGGCGAACACCGTTCCGCTGTCGATGAAGCGGTTGGTGAGCGCGATGGTCTTGAAGGGCGCGTCCGCCTTCACGGTGCAGCCGTTCTTCAGGCGATCGGCGACGTAGGAGCCGATATAGCCCTGGCCATAGGGGTTCTGCAGCATCGTGCCATGCACGAAGCCGTCCGAAATCGCCTTCAGCACGACCTCGTCGTGGTCGATGCCCACCATCTTGATGCGCTTGTCGCCGATCTTGCGCAGCGCGTTGGAGGCGACCATGGCCGGCACCCAGGCGGTGGTGACGATGCCGTCCACCTCGCCGGCGTGGGCCGCGAGATAGGCGTTGATCTTTTCCTCGGCGGGCTCGGGGGCGTCGATGTCGGCGATCACCTGGACCACCTTCACGCCGTCGCCGGCCTCCTTGGCCGCCTTGTTCACGGCGTCGATGCGCAACTGCGTGTTGGGATCGACGAGGAATCCCGTGAAGTGGGCGATCCGGCCCTTGCCGCCCATCGCCTTGATCAGTTCCTTGGTGCCGAGATAGGCGGAGTTGCCGGTGTCCGTGCCGAAGCAGAACAAGGCCTTGGTCGGCTCCTTCAGGCAGCCTGCGAGCGCGATGACGGGCGCGCCGTTGTCGGTCAGCTCGGCGACCGTGCTGTTGGAGCCGACGGGATCGCCGGGGAAGATCAGGAAGGCGTTGTAGTTCTGGCTCAGCAGGCTCTCCAGCAACTGGTTCTGCTGCGACAATTCCCATTTCTGGGGCACACGGTAGTCGGCCGCCCCGAGCTTGAAGTCCCGCACGGCGTCCTTGCCGGCCTGTTCCCAGGCCGAGAAATAGGGGTGGGGGCCGCCGGGGACGAGGGCGACGCGGGTGCTGTCCGCCGCCGCGGCGGCGCCGGCGGAGTAGGCGAGGCCGGCCGCCGCGAGGGCGCCGAGCACGGTGGATCTGCGGAGCATGTTCATCCTCCTGGTGGGTTTCCTCGATGGCGCGGCGCATCCGCCTTGCCTTGGGCCACGGCTCCCACTTGCGGGCAGTCTTGCGTGACCGGCTTCCACGCTAGTATACAAGTCTTGGGCGCGCAACAGCGTCCAAGCATTTGTGCAGAGGGAGCGGGGGATGGCCCGGGCGAGCGCGGACGCTGTGGCCGAGATGGCCGCCGAGGCGGGACCCGCATCGGAGACGCTGGCGCTCGACGTCGTCCTGGACCGCCGCAAGCCCGTCAGCGAGCAGATCTACCAGGCCCTTCGCCAGGCCATCGTCTCGCTGCGGCTGCCGCCCGGCACGGCCATCAGCGAGAATCGAATCTGCAGGCATGTTGGCGTCTCGCGCACGCCCGTGCGGGAGGCCATCATCCGTCTCGCCGAGGACGACCTGATCGAGGTGTTTCCCCAGCAGGGCAGTTTCGTGGCGCCCATCAAGCTGGGCACGATCCGGGAGAGCCACTTCATCCGCAAGGCGCTCGAACTCGCCGTTCTGCGCCAGGCCGCCGCCTGCTGGAATCCGGAGCTCTCGCGGCGCGCCCATGACCTTCTCGCGGCGCAGGACGATTCTCTGGCGTCCCAGGACGAGGAACGCTTCCACGTGCTCGACGAAGCGTTCCATCGCAACCTCGCGGTCTCGGCCGACCTCGCGGGCGTGTGGGACACCATCCAGGGCGCCAAGGCGCGGGTGGACCGGGTGCACCGGCTCGCCGCCGTCGAGGGCCGGCTGCCTGTCGTCGTGAAGGAACACCGCGCCGTCATCGAGGCCCTGGACGAGGGGAGCGCGGACGAGGCCGTGGCCCGCCTCGAATATCATCTCGACCGTATCCTGGCGCTGCTCGACATGCTCATCGGGCGCAACCAGCGCTACTTCGTGGAATGAGCGCCGGTACGACCGGCTGGAATCCGACCGGCGCCAAGCCGGCGGCGAGAGGGAGGACTGTTCATGGCGACGATCGTGCGCGTCGAGATCCTCATGGTGGACCTCGTGCCCAAGGTGAAGCGGACGGACGCCATCCAGTCCTTCGTCAGCCAGGAGACGCCCATCGTCCGCATCACCGACGCGGACGGGGTCGTCGGCGCCGGATACAGCTACACGATCGGCACCGGCGGGCATTCGGTGATCGAACTCCTGGCCCGCACCCTCGGTCCCGCCCTGATCGGACGGGACGCCGACATGATCGAGAAGACCTGGCGTGACCTGCTGTTCCTGACCCACGCCACCTCGGTGGGGGCGATCACGTCGCTGGCGCTCGCGGCGGTGGACACGGCCCTGTGGGACCTGCGCTGCAGACGCGCTGCGCTGCCGCTGCACCGCATGGCGGGCGGCGCGCAGGAGAAGGTGCGCCTCTACACGACGGAAGGCGGCTGGCTGCATCTCCCCCCGGAAACGCTGGTGGATGACGCCTTGAGGGCCAGGGCCGCCGGCTTCGGCGGCTGCAAGCTCAAGGTCGGCCGCCCCATCGCGGAGGACGTGGCCCGGCTCTCGGCGGTGCGCGAGGCGGTGGGGCCGGGGTTCGAGATCTTCACGGACGCCAACCAGGCCTTTGCGGTCGACGACGCCATCCGCCGCGCCCGGCACTACGAGGCCATCGACATCGGCTGGCTGGAGGAGCCCATCACGGCCGAAGACCTCGGCGGCCATGTCCGGCTCTGCGCCTCGACCAGCGTCCCCATCGCGGTGGGCGAGAGCCTCTACTCGCCGATGCACTTCCGCGAATACCTGCAGCGCGAAGCGTGCTCCGTGGTGCAGGTCGACGTGGCGCGCATCGGCGGTATCACGCCCTGGCTCAAGACGGCCCATCTCGCCGAGACCTTCAACGTCGCCGTTTGCCCGCATTTCCTCATGGAGTTGCACGTCGCGCTGTGCTGCGCGGTGCCCAATGCGCGCTGGGTCGAGTACATCCCGCAACTCGACGAACTCACGACCCATGGCATGACCATCCGCGACGGCTATGCCGTGCCGAGCGAGGAGCCCGGACTCGGCATTGCGTGGGACTGGGACGCCATCGACAAGAGGCGCGTGCATGGCTGCACGCGGGTCATCGGAGCGAACTGAGAGGAGACGACGCCATGCAGCGCATGGGTTTCTGCATCGGCCTGAAGGCCGAGGTCATCGACGAGTACAAGCGCATCCACCGCGAGGTCTGGCCCGGCGTGCTCGCCGCGATCAGCCGCGCCAATATCCGCAACTACACGATCTTCCTGCGTGAGCCGGAAAACATCCTCTTCGCCACCTGGGAGTACCACGGCACGGACTTCGCGGCGGACGTCGCCGGAATCGCCGCCGACCCGGAGACCCGTCGCTGGTGGACGGTGACAGACCCGATGCAGATCCCGTTTCCCACACGCAAGGAAGGCGAGTGGTGGGCCGCGATGGAGGAGGTGTTCCACCACGACTGAGGCTGGCAGCGTTTCCACGCAAACGTATCGGGCTCTTGTCGCCGCGAGTGCACCTTCTCCGGAGGAGGGCGTCACGCCCCGAGATTGGTCTCGACGAGGACTGTGTCGCTCTCGAAACGGGCCGCATGCCACGTGTCGGCCGGGAAGTGGAACAGGCTGCCGGGACCGAAGGGCCGTTCCCCCTGCTCGGTCTCGAGCGTCCCGCTTCCCTCCAGAACCTGGACGAACTGCTCGTGGGGGTGGCTGTGCCTCCCCGCGACCGTCCCTGCGGGCACGCGAACCATAACGAGCGAAGCGCCGGCCCCGGCGATTACGCGCTTGGCGACCCCCGAAGGCGCCGCGGTCTGGGGCAGGTCCGTCCAGGAAAGGCAATGGGGCGTCATGGGCTTGTCGAACTCGCGTTTGAAAGAGCCGGGCGACCTGCGCCACGGTGTCGTTCATCACAGTAAGTGACCACCCGCGCCGGTGGAACAGGGGCCGGTTGCCCTTCGGCGGCGCGATGTCCGGCGCGGCAGGCCGTGCGTCCCGGTTGTGCAAGCCATGGGTCTCATTGGCATGAACCTGATCGCTTTGCCCAAGGAATAATCCGACAGCCTCTCCCGGCTGACGAAGTCTTGAGCAAATTACAGACATTCTAATGTTACAAAATCAACATTGACGCTGCGGGCATTGGAAAATATAAGAAATCGTAATGTTTGTTGTTGGGAAGAGGGATTCGGAATGAGCTCGTGACTGCTTAATCGTGACGGCAAGAGCTTTGGAGCATAGATTCCAAACAGTCCGATCCTTGTGTTGGTCGTTCCGAATTCATGCTGGCGTGATGCGGGCGCGTGGTCGCTTTGCGTGAAGCGTTCGTTGAAGCAGTCCGACCATCCCTTGCGGTCCGTGGGGCCGTCGATGGGACTGCCGGGTCGCGTCGATCTCCAAAGCTGCGTCGTGCTTGGCTCGGCCTGGATCAGCAGGGACAGATGCAACGACGGGTAGCCTATCAACTCAACGTAATGTTATAACATAACGTCGCTTTGGAGAGCGACGCAGTGGCAAGTGGGGGCACTCGATGCGGACGACCGTACTTCTCGGCGCTGGCTTTCTGTCTTTCCTGTCCGGTGGCGTCCTCGCTGCGGACCTGCCAGCGCGCAAGGCCAATCCAGTCGACTATGTCCGCCAGTGTTCGCTGGGGTCCTTCACCGGATTCGTGATCCCCGGGACCGATGTCTGCCTGAAGATCGGCGGCTTCGTCAGGTATCAATATACTTACGTTCAGCCCGTCCATACGTTCTACTACAAGTCGGGCGCAGGCGGATATGGGGGGGTGAACGGCTTCAACGTGTCGACCGGCGGACAGACCGCCGTGGCGTCCGCCCAGTTCGACGCACGCGTCAGAACCGAATACGGCCTGCTCCGCTCCTTCGCCGACGTCCGCGTGGACTCGTCCGGCGCCGCCCAGATCGACAAGGCCTACATTCAGTTCGGCCCCTGGTCCTTCGGCAAGTTCCAGTCCTTCTTCGACTTCTATGCCGACGCCTACTCCAACATCACGGGGCTTGGTTCGGACAACACCGTCACGGGCGCCGCTTACTCGTTCAAGTTCAGCGACACGCTGTTTCTGACGCTGGCCATCGAGGACAGGGCGAACGCGCTCTCGCCGAGCAACTCCTTCGCGGCGCCGGGCGGCATCGGCGCCCCCACCGCCGACGGCGTGGGCCTCGCCTCGTCGATCGGAGGCCTCACGCCCGGCGGCTACCGGATGCCCGATGCGGTCGCGCAGTTCCTCTATGACGGCGGGGCCGAGGGTTGGGGGTCGGCCCAGCTCTCCGCGGCGGTCCACCAACTCCGGGTGGTGAACGACCTCCTCGATGCCCAGCAAACCACGCGCTACGGTTGGGCTGCACAGGCCGGCGTCAAGGTGAACCTGCCCATGCTCGGCGCGGGCGACGGCCTTTACGTCCAGGGCGCCTACGCCCAGGGCGCGCTCTCCTATATCGGGGCGGCCAACAATGCCGGAGGCTTCGGCACCACCGTTCCGCTGGTGCAGTACTATGACGCGATCGCCGTCGGCCCAACGGGATCCGTGAAGCTGGCCTCGGGCTATAACGTCCTGACGGCGCTTGACCATTTTTGGACGCCGACCTTCGACACGGCCGCCTGGGCGGGCTACACGCAGGTCAACTATCCCTCGGGCGTGCTCACCGGCGCCGCCTTCAGCGCCCGCGATTTCGGCGTGCTGCAGGTGGGCGCACAGGCCAACTGGGTGCCTGCAGCGGGCTTGAAGATCTCAGCCGCCGCGAACTGGTACCAGGTCTATGCGGAGACGCTGCCCACCGACTATCTCGGCGGCGTCAAGGCCGTTGGCAACCAGGCTGGCGGCCTGCAGGGCCAGATCCGCATCCAGCGGGACTTTTGAGCCAAGACCGTCCTCTCCGGCGCTCGGGTCGGCGTCGTGCGCGACGCGGACCGTCGACGCGACATCAGGCCCTCGTCCGCGCTTGATGCATGGCCCGCGCCCGGCGCGCGTCCGCCAGGCCGGGACGAAGCCTCCAGCGGTTCGGCAGGCTTGAGGCTCCCGCTCCGCCGGTTAAGCTCAACCCGCCGGACGTGAGGGGACTGGTCCCCCTCGCAAGGGCCCGGGAGGATCGATGGTCGGCAGGGAGAAGGTCGAGGCAGCTTCGTCGCAGGAGCCGATCCAGCCGGACGCGCAGCGCATCGACCCCCAGGAGGCCAAGGCCGCGCGGGACCTGCTGCTGCCGCTGCTGACGCCGTATCGCCGCAGCCTCCTCTGGCTCGGCCTCGCCATCGCCGCCTGCACGGCGCTGAACCTGGCGTTTCCGTTGCTCGAGCAGAGGCTCATCGACGATGGCCTCATCGGGCGCAACGGCTCGGTCGTCGTGGCGGTCGTGCTGTTCATCCTGGTGGCCGCGATCGGCGTGACGGTCCTCGGCGTGGCGACGGACGTGCTGAACGCGCGGATCTGCGCGGGCCTTACCGCCGACCTGCGGGAAGCCATGACGGAGCGGCTGAAGCGGGCGCCGCTCGCCTATTTCGGGCGCACGGAGACGGGCCAGGTGCTCTCCCGGTTCTCGGGGGACGTGATGGCGGTCGAGACGGGGCTGCTCGCCATCGTGCCGTGGCTGGTGCTGCCGCTGCTCGAGGTGCTCTACTCGACGATCCTCATGTTCGTCTTCAACGTGCGGTTGGGTCTCATCGGGCTGCTGGTCTTCCCGATCAACTTGTTCGCGCCGCGCATTTTCGCCAGCCGGGCCTTCCGCCTGGGCTACGAGAAGCGGCAGCGCGAGGCGCGGCTTCTGTCGTCGGTGGCCGAGACGGTGGCCGCCCAGCCCCTGCTGCGGGCCTACGGCCTCGTCGCCCGCTTCCAGGGCCGCTTCCGCGACCTCAACGAGGCCTGGCGAAGCACAGCCTACCGGTTTGATCTCTCCTCCGCGCTGGTGGAGCGGGCGACCTATTCGGGCGTCTATCTCGTCCACGCCCTGGTCCTGGGCGCCGGCGCATACTGGGCGTTCGAGGGCGTGATCAGCGTCGGCACACTCGTCGCCTTCATGGCCATGTTCCTGACCATGGGCGACGCCATTTCCCGTGTCACGGACTCCGTTCCGCTGCTGGCCCAGGCCCTGGGCGGCGCACAGCACGTGCGGGACTTCCTGGCCATGCCCGAGGGAGCGCAGGACCGCCCCGGCGCGACGCCGCTCCCGCCGCTGCGGGACAGGATCGTGCTGTCGGGGGTCTCCTTCACCTATCCCGGCGGCCGGTTCCGGTTCGGGCCGGTCGACCTCGAGATCGAGGCCGGCAAGCGCACGGCTCTCGTCGGGCGCAGCGGCAGCGGCAAGTCGAGCCTCGCGAGCCTGCTACTCCGCTTCCAGGAGCCGGAGACCGGCGGCATCCTCTTCGACGGCCGGGACATCCGCGACGGCACGATCGAGAGCCTGCGCGCCATGATCGGCCCGGTCTTTCAGGACACGTTCCTGTTCCATTTCAGCATCGGGGAGAACATCGCGCTCGGTCGTCCCGACGCGAGCCGCGACGAAATCGAGGTCGCCGCGCGCGCAGCCGAAATCCACGACTTCATCGTCGCCTTGCCCGAGGGCTACGACACCGTCGTCGGCGAACGCGGAGCAGGCCTCTCGGGGGGGCAGCGCCAGCGCATCGCCATCGCGCGGGCGCTCCTGCGCGACGCTCCCGTCATCCTGCTCGACGAGGCGACGAGCGCGCTGGACCCGGCGACCGAGGCGTCTCTCCAGGAGACGATCGAGACGGTGACGGCGTCGCGCACGGTCATCTCCATCTCCCACCGCCTCTCGACCATCACGCACTACGACCGGATCGTGGTGATGGACCAGGGCCGCGTGAAGGAGGTGGGCACGCATGACGAGCTGCTGGCCCTGGACGGCGCCTATGCGAAGCTGTGGCGTCGCCAGTCGGCCGCGACCCGGCGGCCTGCCAAGGCCTGAGCGGGACGTCAGGCCCTGGGCGCTGGACCCTCGTCCTGGCCGACCCGCGACTTCACGGTCCTCGCGCGCTGCAGGATGAACTGCACCGGGCGGTCCACATCGTCGAGCAAGCGCGCCGCCGAGCCGACCACGTCGCGCGCCCGCTCCACCGCGGCGTTCAGGCCGTCGGCGAGCTGGCGGTGGTGCTCGATGGTCGGTCGGGTCTGTTTCAGCCGGCCATCGATGTCCTGCACGGACCTGGCCTGGTCCTTGGCGGCGAAGTCCACCTGGCGGCTGAGGCTGGAAAGCTCTTCCATCTGCCGCTCGATGGCGGCCAGCAGGTGCAGGGAATCCTCGCCGCCGCTGCGCACGTCGGCGACGAGCTCGGCGATCTTGCGAGTTGCCCCGGCGGTCTGCAGCGCGAGGTTTTTCACCTCGGACGCCACGACGGCGAAGCCGCGTCCCGCCTCGCCGGCCCGGGCGGCCTCGATCGTGGCGTTGAGCGCCAGGAGGTTGGTCTGGCTGGCGATGGTGCCGATGTCGGCGGCCACGGCTTCAATCTGGCTGGCGGCCGCGACGAAGGCCTTCACGGACCGATAGCCGTCGCCGGTCTTGTCGACGGTTGTGCGTATCAGGCGGTCCGATTCCACGACGCTGGCCTCGACGAGGTTTGTCGAACCGACAAGTTCGTCCGTCGTGGCGAGGATGTCCTCAAACTGGGCGAAGGCCTGGGTGGTCGCGGACATCATCTCGCGCGTGCGGTCCTGCACGTCCTGCGTCGCCGAGAGCATGAGCGAGCTCGACTGCGCGATGGTGTCGGAGGAGGCGCCGAGCGCACGGATGGAGGGATTGATCGCCTCGACGAACTCCCCGATGTCTCGGGAGACCTGCAACTCCTTTTCCAGAACCGCCTCGTGACGGGCCTGGACGGCGAGCACCGTCTCCTTCTCCTGGAGAAGGGCGCCGGAGCGCTCGAGCTCCCGCTCGTAGCGGACGGAGCGGACGGCGCGCTGGATGGTGAAGATCAGGAGGACCGAAAAGGCGGCCGCGATCACCAGCACTCCGACGAGGATCACGCGATAAAGCGTCTGCGTCTCGTCCCGGTCCGCAGCCCTGCGGATCGCCATGGCGCTCCAGATGGTGCTCGCTAGGTCTTCCGCCAGGCGGCCGGCCTCCTCGGCCGGGGCATGGATGGTCGCGATGACCGACGCCGGATCTGCTCCTTCCCGCAGGGACGACAGCGACAGGTCGATCCGGTTCGAGAGGACAGAGATGCGGGCCTTCAGCCGGGCGATGTCGGAGTCGGGCGCCTCCTGGTTGTTCTCGTCGGCGGTCCGCATCAGCTTGAGGCGGCTGACGAGGATGTCGTTCGCGCGCAGCAGTTGATCGAGGCGCTCCTTCGTAGGCTGATGCAGCCAGTGGACCGCCGCATGCTCGATCTTGCCCAGCTCCTGGGTGAGCTGGTGGGCGGACCAGATCGAGGTGCGTCTGCTCTCCCTCAGCTGCTTGGCTTCCCGACCATCGAGCTGGTGCAGGATGACGCCGATCGCCGCCAGGAAGATCGCAATCGCGCAGACGAGCCCGACGACGGCAATGCGCTCGTGGCGGGAGGTCAGGAGGTCACGCCAGGAGAAGCCGCGGCTCACGCGCGCGCTCCGGCCGATGAGTCAGACCCCGAAGGTCTGCTCTTGTTTCCCCACGTCATTCCCGCTGTCTCAAAATGCGACAGGCATCAGTTTAGCGATCGAGTCCTTCGCTAAGATTAATGTCAAGTGGAGAGCCGGGCCTGGGAGAGCTCGCCTTGACCGGGACGAGGCGGCGCGGGTTCCCGGCCCGCGCCGCCACCGGGGATTCGGGGCTCTCACTTCTCGCGGAAGGCAAGGCCGAGCTTGTCGGTCAAGGGCTGGGTCAAGTACGCGATGACGCGGCGCGGCTCGCCGCGGATGAGCACCTCGGCCGGCAGGCCGGGGGTCAGCTCCTTGCCCTGGAGCTTGCTCTCCTCCTCGCGCGGAACCTCGATCTTGACCGAGAAGAAGGCCTGGCCAGAGCGGTCGTCCTTCACCTGGTCGGGCGAGACGCCCGTGACGGTTCCGTCGAGCTCGGGCGGGGTGGCGAGCTTGAAGGAGCTCAGACGAATCGTGGCCGGCTGGCCGACATGGACCTGGTCGATCTCGTCGGGACGGATCCTGGCGGTCACGATCAGGGGATCCGTGTTGGGGATGATCGACATCACGGTCTGCCCGGCCCCGATGATCCCGCCCACGGTATGGATCGCGAGTTCGTGGACGTAGCCGGTGCGCGGCGCGCGGATTTCCAGGCGCTCCATGCGGTCGAGCGCCGTGGCGCGCTCCTGTTCGGTCTGGGCGATCTTCTCGGCCGCAGCCTGGAGCTGGCTCAGGACGTCGGACTGGCCGCTCTTGCGGACCTCGGCCATCTTGAACTCGGTCTCGGCGAGCTGCGAACGGGCGCTCGCCATGCGCGCCTCGGTGTCGCCGATCTGGCCTTGCAGCCGGCTCACTTCGCGCTCTGTCTGGCGCAGGATGGGGCGGCGGATCAGTCCCTTCTTGTCCAGCATGCGCTGGTCCTCGAGGTCGGCGCTCGCCTGGTCGAGCTCGCCCCTGGTGGCCTTGAGCTGCTCGCCGAGGCCGAGGAGCTGGTTCTCGATCTGGGTCTTCTTCTCGGAGAGCTGGGCGAGCTGGCTGGCCTTGGCGCTGCGCTTTTCGGTGAGCAGGCTCTGCTGGGCCGCGACGGCCGCCCGGAGGGTCTCGGCGGCTTTCGGGCCGGCGAGAGGCGAGGGCGGCAAGGCGACCTTGTCGAGGTCCTGGCGCTCGGCCTCGAGGCGGGCCTGTTCCGCCACGAGGTCGATGAGCCGGCGCTCGACGATGGCGAGGTCGCTCGTCACCTTGGCGGCGTCGAGCCTGACGAGCACCTGGCCCTCCTGCACGAGTTGCCCCTCGCGGGCCGTGATGGCGCCCACGACGCCGCCTTCGAGGTGCTGCACCGCCTGGGCGTTGGACTTCACCACGAAGGTGCCGCCGGCCACGACCGCGCTGTCGATCTTGGTGGTCACCGCCCAACCCCCCACGGTGCCGCCCACCAGGACGACGCTCGCCAGGAAGGCGCGGAGCAGGTTGCGGATGGAGTTGTCGGTGGCCACGAGGTCGGCGTCGAATTCGGTCATGGAGCCCTCCTGTCTCTGAAACGGGCAGAGGCTGCCCGCGATGTGAGGGCAGCCTCCCAGAGTTCGTGTCTCCGCGCTGTGAGGGCGTTCACAGGGCCCGGGCTTGCGGGGGCTGCGCGAGCTCGCGCTGGGTGTCGGCCTGCCGACGGGCGCGGGTCAGGTCGAGGCTGGTGATCGTCGCCGACAGCAGGGGCTGCTCGTCGGCCAGGGCCGGGGCGCTTTCCGTGTTGGCGGGGGTCGCCTGCATCCAGCGGGGCAGGGTGGCCTCGCCGCCCTGGGCGGCCGGGGCATGGATCTGCACCTGGGCGGGGGCCGGAGCGGCAGCGGCGGGAGCCTGCACCGCGACGGAGGCGGCGGGGGCGGCCGCGGCCGGCGTCGTCGCCTGCTCGCCCTGCTTGTGGGGCTGGCCCAGGCGGGGGAAGAGCGCAGAGAGGACGATGTTCTTCGGGCCGAACATCTCGGCGCGGCCGCTGCGCAGCGACAGGATCTTGTTGGCCGCGAAGATGGCGCTCGGGCGATGGGCGACGATCACCACGATCTGGCCCTTCTGCTTCATCCGCATGATCGCCTCGTTCAGGCCGGCCTCGCCGAGCGGGTCCAGGTTGGAGTTCGGCTCGTCGAGCACGACCAGGAAGGGGTTGCCGAACACGGCGCGGGCAAGCCCGATGCGCTGGCGCTGACCGCCCGAGAGCGTCATGCCCGCCTCGCCGACCGGCGTGTCGTAGCCCTTCGGGAAGGCCAGGATCATCTCGTGAACGCCTGCCAGGCGGGCAGCCTCGACGACCTGCTCGGTGGTCGCGTCCTTGCGGAAGCGGGCGATGTTCTCGGCGATCGTGCCGTCGAAGAGCTCGATGGTCTGGGGCAGGTGGCCGATGGCGTCCGCAAGCGTCTCCGGCGAATACTGGGCGAGCAGGGCCTGGTCGAAGCGGATCTCGCCGCGGGCGGTCGGCCAGGCGCCGACCAAGGCGCGGACGAGGGTGGACTTGCCGCAGCCGCTCGGGCCGATGATGCCGAGTGCGTCGCCGGCCTCGATCTCGAAGGAGACGCCGGCCACCGTGGCGTTGGCGCAGCCGGGGGGCACGATGGAGATGTCACGCACCGAGAGGGACTTCTGCGGGCGGGCCATGCCGTGCTGGGCGTCGGCCGCCTTGGGGAGCTGGGCGGTGAGGGCGCGCAGCCGCTTGAAAGCCTGCCACGCCGCGGCGGTGGAGCGGGAATAGGCGATCACGCCGTCGATCGGGCCCAGCGCCTTCGCCAGGATGATCGAGCAGGCCATCATGCCGCCGGGCGACATGTCGGCGTCGATCACGAGGTAGGCTCCGAGCGCCAGCATGCCGGACTGCAGCATCAGGCGGACGGACTTGGAGATGGCGCCGAAGAGGCTCGCGTGGTCGGCAAGGTCCCGGGCCTGGGAGATGGCGGTGACGTAGCCGGTGCCCCAGCGCTTGCACAGGTCGTCACCCATGCTCATCGCAGCGGCGGCCTCGGAATTGCGTTTGGCGTCAAGCAGCAGCGACATGGTCGAGGCCTGGGACCTCGCGACGTTCTGGGTGGCGGGCTTGGTCACGGCCTGGTTGACGATGGACAGCACGACCAGGAAGAGAGCTCCCGCGAAGGCGGTGGCGGCCAGCAGCGGATGCACGATGTAGAGGATCGCGAAGTAGATCGGGATCCACGGCAGGTCGAGCAGGGCGCCGGGGCCGGCTCCCATCAGGAAGTTGCGGATCTGCGCGAGGTCCTGGAGGGGGTCGTGGTTGCGGGCGTGCGGGCCGAAGTGCAGGGGCAGCCGCAGCGTGGCGTTGAACAGGACCGGGGCCAGCTTGTGGTCGAAGGTGATGCCGACCCGGGCCATCAGCTTGCCGCGCAGGCCCTCGAGGAAGCCGTAGAAGGCGTAGAGCACCACGGCGAGAAGGCTGAGCGCCACCAGGGTGGGGATGCTCTTGCTCGACAGCACCTTGTTGTACACCAGCATCATGAAGAGGGGCGCCGTGAGCATCAGGATGTTGCCCAGGCAGCTGATGCCGCTCACGCCGATGAAGGGGCCGCGAAGTCCGCGCACCGCGCTGATCAGCTGCTGGTCGGCGCTCTTGGGGGTCTTGGTCGTCATGGCGGTGGTCCTCGGTCTCGCGGCGGGGCGGGAGGCCCCTGTCATGAGGCGAGAATGGGCCCGCGGACGACTCGGCGCTGTGAGGTGAGCCACAGGGCTCGGGACACGGTGTGTCCGGCGGCGCCACGCGCCAATTGTCCCCGCGCGAGTGGGCAGCGCGCCGCAGGCCGGGCGCGCGAGGCGGGCCGGCCTGGGACATGCGCCATCCGTCGGGGTCGGTGCGGGCACGGCCGCCCTAGGCCGCTGCGCCCCGCTCCGGGCGTCGGCCAGTCGGCAGGGGCGCGGCCGGACGCACGCGCCACCGCGTCGGCGTCGACCGTCGCGCGGCTTCGCCGGATCAGGCGTGGGGCAGCAGCCCTGCCGCATGGTCCTGCGCGGCGATCAGCGTCTGCTGGTCGGACAGAGCCTCGACGTCGCCGCCAATGTGGATGTTGCCGCCCGCTCCCGCGTTCAGCACGACGTTGGTCACCTCGGTCGCCTGGTTCTGCAGGACGGTGTTGTTGTTGATCTCGAGGTTCTCGATCGGGATGATCACGAGCGGCGAGGCGCTTCCATCCGCGGACGGCAGGTGGCCGAAGAAGACCGCATCGAGCCCGCCGACGCCGCCGAGACCCACGCCCGTCAGCCCGTGCTCGCCCGTGCCGTCCCCGAACAGCGCCTGGCCCAGGCCGAAGTCGGTCGTGGTGCCGTTGCCGAAGCCGTGCGACTGGTCGGAGAAGATGGCCGTCGTCTGGTGCGACACCGCTTCGACGTCGCCGCCGATATCGATGCTGCCGCCGGGCCCCGTGTCGAGGAGCAGGTTTGTCACCTGCGTGACGTCGTTCTGGATGAGTGTGTTGTTGTTGATGACGAGATGATCGATCGGCACGACGACCACGGGACCGCCATGGGCGAGATCGCCGAGATGCCCGCCGAGGATGTGCTCGAAGCCGCCGGCCCTCGCCCAGTCTTCCGCCCCCCAGCCCGGGCCCAGTCCGTGGTCATGGCCGCCATGGCCGTGGTCGAGGCCGTGATGGGCAGGTCCGTCATGGCCGGAGAGGCCATGCGGCTGGAAGTGGGGGGCCGGGGCGTGGCCGAACGTGGAATGGCTCGGCGACTCGGAAATGCCGCCATAGGGATCGTGGATCGCGCGGATGTCGTCCCGCACGGACGGTGTCTGGATCTGCGGGGAGGCGGACATGACGGTCTCCTGGCGAAGTCCTCGGGGCCACTCTGCGGCCCGGATGACGGGCGGTTCAGAATTCTCCTACGCCCGGGGCTCTCGCGGGGCTGTGATCCAGCCCACAGCCTTGGCGTGTGTTGCGCCTTTGCCTCATTTCAAAATGCACCTAGTCTGCTCCGAGAAACCCGGCACCCCCCGAGAGAGCCGCCATGTCCGAGCCGCGCTCCACCGCACCCGACGCGCCCGTCACGCTGGAGTCCCTGACGATCTTCAAGGGCGTTTCGCCCGAGGTGATGGACCAGATCGGCAAGCGCGCGCAGCGCCGCACGTTGGGCAAGGGCGAGTTGCTCTTCAACGTGAGCGACGATTCCGATGCGCTGTACGTCATCACCAAGGGCCGGATCCGCATCTGGGCCGTCTCGGCGGCCGGCGCCGAAGTCACGCTCAACGTGCAGACGCCCGGCGCGGTGTTCGGCGAGATCGGCATGCTCGACGGCAGCACACGGACGGCGGGCGCCTCGGCCATGATGCCGACCGAACTCATCGCGATCTCCCGGAAGACCTTCTTCGACGCGATGGACCGTGACCCGCAACTCGCCCGCAACGTCATTGCGCTGCTGTGCCAGCGGTTGCGCTGGACGAGCGCACGCATGGAGGACGCCGCACTTCGCCAGGCCCCTCAGCGCCTGGCGCGCCTGCTGGGCCATCTGGCGCGCGATCACAGCCGCAAGACGCCGAAGGGCCTGGAGATCTCGATCAAGCTCACGCAGGGCGAACTCGCGCAATGGACGGCGATGTCCCGCGAGAGCCTCAACAAGCTCCTCAACCGCTGGATCGACGACGGCATCATCGCCCAGGACAAGGGTGTCCTGACCGTCCGCAAGCCGCAGGACCTCGAGGACCTCGAGGAGTTCTCCGAATAGGCCGTCGGTCCGAATAGGCCGTCGGACCGGGAACCGCCTCCGACCTGCGAGGGAGGGGGACCATCCTACCCGCGCAACGCGCGAGTCGGGCGTCCCCCGTCCTTTCCCGCGACGCCCCTGCCTCACCCCCGCCCGAGGAGGATGTCCCGGGCGTGCTGCATGAAGTCGGGACGCTCGGATTCCCGGGGGATGTCCTGCGCCAGCGACCGCAGCAGGCGCTCGGGATCGCCGATCTCCTCCGCCCTGCGCCGTACGATCACCTTCGCGACGGGGCCGAGATGGGTCGTGAGCAGCATGGCGAGCCGGTTGAGCCGGGTCTCGTCCAGCAGCCTGGACGGGGCCGGCGCGGAGGGAGGCGGCGGGGAGGGGGACGGCGGAACTGCGACCGGAGGCGGCTCCGGCGCGACGGGCGGAGCGCTCCACACGGGTTCGACAGGCTCGGCCGCGCGCAGCGCGGGGCTGTCTTCAAGAACGAGCGGCGGCGGCGCGGGCAAAGGGGCAGCCGCAGGCTGCGGGGCGTAGGGTCGAGGTTCGGGCTCACGAGTCGGGGGCAGCGCCTCGAACTCCCCGGCCGGAGGCCGGGCCTCGAAAACCTCGACCTTGGGCGGTCGGATCGGCTCGGGCGGAACTTCTTCTCCAACTGCCGGGTCGGGGCGCGCAGGCATGCCCGCGTCCGGCGGCTCGACGAGCGCCCTCAGTTCCGCGAAGGGATCGGGATCGAGAAACGACAGGGACGGCGGGTGGATGGACGGCGCCGGCGCCTCCGCTGCGGCCGGCCGCTCGTCCGGGAGCGGATCGGGCGGCGGAGCCGCCGGACCGGGCTCGGGCGGCGTCGCAAGGGGCGGGGACGACGCCTGCCGTCGCAGATCGACGTCGGAGAGGTCGACGGGCGGCGGAGCCGGCGGGGCAGGGGGCGGCACGGCCCTGGCGTCCGGCATGGCGAAGGGAACGGCGCGGGGCAGGGGGGCGATGACGGTCGCGTCGAGCAGCAGGGGGCGGCGGAGCGGGCTGTGCGGCAGCTCCGGGGCGTTGTTCAGGACCGTGTGGTCCAGAGGGTCTTCCTGCGGCTCCTCCTCGACCGGCGCGGGGCGCGGCGGGGGCGACACGGCGAAGGTGGCGATGAGCTTCGGGCTGTGCTTCAGGCTTCGCACGCCCTTCTCCTCGAAGGTCGCGGAGATGCGCGCGGCGACGGCATCCATGACCGACGCCGAAATCAGGATGGTGCCGGGCTCCGCCAGGCTCTCCAGGCGAGCGGCGATCACGAGCGTCTCGCCGAACGGCAGGCCGTCGCGGAAGCGGACATCGCCGAGATGAATGCCGATCCGCATCTTGAGCTGGCTGACGATGGGCATGGCGGCGAGCCGCTGCTGCACCTGGAGGCCGCAGCGCACGGCATCGACCGCGCTCTCGAACAGGGCGAAGATGCCGTCTCCCGGCAGGCCGAACAGCCAGCCCCCGTGGATCTCCAGCTCCTCGCGGGCGACCTTTCGCACGATGGAGAGAGCGTCGATCGTGCGCGTCTCCTCGACCGACACGAGCGCGGTGTAGTTGGCGATGTCGGCCGCAAAGGCGGCGCGCAGGCGCATCGTATCCCGCTGCCCGCCTGCCCCGGGCGATCCGGGAACTGGATCGTCCCTCTCGCTCATGGTTCGACTGCGCGCGGCCTCAATGGGTCGTCCGATCAGTGCGCCGGTTGAACCGGCCCAGGAAGGCGGCCTTGTCCCTGTCGTCGTTCAGGCGGGCGGCCAGCCGGCGGTAGAAGTCGTCCCGGCCGACGGCGATCTCGGCTTCCTTCTTGACGATGATGGGGGCGAGCGGACCAAGCGCCGGCATCAGCGCCTCCGCCGCGGCACGGATCTCAGTCTGGGAAATCGTCTCCAGCACCTGCGCGGAGGCCAGCCCCAGATCGTCGCGCAGGATTTTCTCGGCGTTCCGACG
The DNA here is from genome assembly GCA_046349155.1 of Alsobacter sp. Lineage (GTDB taxonomy): Bacteria > Pseudomonadota > Alphaproteobacteria > Rhizobiales > Beijerinckiaceae > Alsobacter. Next base: position 1,683,791 of record JAXMCW010000001.1, read on the forward strand.
GAAGGTCGCGATGTCCCGGTCGGCCGCGATCTGGCGGGTGAGCGAGGCCAGCAGCGAATCGACGTCGCCGCTTTCACGCAGCGCCCGCTCGATCACCATCTTCGCGATCGGCCCGATGAGCTCGGCGAGCGACCGGCTGAGGCGGTTCACGGTGTCGACCGACAAGGTCTCGACGAGCGTGAAGTTGAGCGTGCGGGTCTCCGGCGAGGGCGCCGCCTTGGGCTGGGGGCGGGAGAGCTTCGTGAGATCGAGCGGCGGCTGGTTGTCGGCCGGGCGCGCGGCGATGGCGAGGTTGAGCGCCTCCACGAAATGCTGGGCGGTCTGGAACCGGTCCTCCGGATTGCGCGCGAGCGACTTCTGCACGACCGAGTCGATCTCGTACCAGAGCTCCGGCCGCAGGGAATGGACCGGCGGCGGAACTTCGTTGAGGAGCTTGTTCATCAGCTCCGGCAGGTCCTTGGCGACGAAGGGACGCGAGCCGGTGAGCAACTGGAACAGGATGACCCCGGCCGACCAGAGGTCCGCCCGCGCGTCGGCGGGGCGCTGCAGGAAGCGTTCCGGCGCCATATAATTGGGGGTGCCGAGCGCTCCCTGGCTGCTGGCCCGAGTGACGTCCAGCGCGTCGAGCCTCGCGACGCCGAAGTCGGCGACCTTGATGGACGCCGCCGAGGGGCAGAGGATGTTCGCCGGCTTGATGTCGCGGTGGATGACGCCCTTCGAATGCGCGTGATCGAGCGCGAGCAGGAGTTGCGCCATGATCTCGCCGACCTGTCGGATCGGGATCAGCGTGCCCGCGCGGATCACGTTTTCGAGCGTGCCGGCGTTCACGTATTCCATCACGATGTAGGGGGCCTGCTCCTCCTCGACGAGGTCGAAGATCGTGACGATGTTGGGATGCACGCAGCGCCCGGCGGACCGCGCCTCGGTGGTGAAGCGGCGCAGGAAATCCGAGCGGTCGTCGACGTCGTGCAGGATTTCCGGTCGGAGCGTCTTGATGGCCAGCGGCCGGTCGATCTGCTCGTCATAGCCCTTGTAGACAATACCGATCGCCCCGCGTCCGATCACGTGATCGATGCGGTACTTTCCGATGCGCTTGGGAACGGCGTCCCCCTGCGCTCCGTGATGGTCCTGCCCGCTTACGCCCATTGAACCAATCCTTGGGCCCGGCCCCGCCTTTGCAAGGCCCGGGCCGGTCCGTCACTTGTCCAGCATCTTCATCGCCGCCTCCAAGCTACGACGCATCCGCGTGAACGAGCGTGAAAGAGATGACACTTCGTCCGAACCGGGATGATCGAATTCCGGCACGCTGGAATCGCCCATGCTCACCGCCTCGGCGGTCTTCGCCATGCGCTTCACGGGCGAGATGACGTAGTAGTTGAGCAGGATGTTGAGCAGGATCAGCAGGATCAGGAAGATGCCGCTGGATATTCCGACGAAGAGCAGCAGATTGCGCCACACCTTCTCGTCGGCGATGGACATCGGCACGGAGATGATCTGCGCCCCGATGGTCTCGTTCAGCTTCCAGCCGAAGCCGTTCTTGTTGCCGTAGAGGGCCACCAGCGACGGCGGCGCGCGCTCCGGCACGGAATGGCAGATCAGGCAGCTCTCGCTCTTGATCACCAGGGGATAGACGGCGGTGTATTGCGGGCCCGTGTCGGTCGACCGGATCGTGATCAGCTTGTCCTGGCTTGCCGTGGAGCGGAGCTGCTCAATCAGGTCCTTCTCCCAGTCCTTGGCGAGGTCGGCCGGATTGGTCGGGTTGAGCGCCGCCTCCTTGTAGAAGAACTGGGGATAATACTCTCGGAAATTGCGGAACGCCGTCTGAGCCGAGAAGGACGGGATGGTCTGCGGCAAGAACTGAATGGTTGACTGGTCGGCCAGCAGGGGTTGTATTTCGTCCGAGGTATATTTTCTTACGGAGAGGGCCTGGGCACGCAGCACATCGATCTGCGACTGAAGCTGCTCCGTGGCCTCTCGTCGGGAAAGCTGGTAGAACGGCCAGAGAGATAGCCCGAGGCCCAAAACGTAGCAGAGGGCCAGGATGATATTGAACCGTAGTCCCAGTCCCATCGGAGCGCCTCACACGCCGCACGTCTCACGATCTCAAGCGACTTAATCAAGGGTAAACCAGATTAGAGGCCGGTGCCATGAATTCGTTCGAATTCGCGTGGTTGTGGGTGGCAAGGGTTAAGCTGGGAACCGCGTTTCGAGCACATCACGCTTGGAGCGGGCTGCTCGGCCTGGTGGTGCTCCTGGGCCTGTCGCCGCTCCTCGGGCTGCAGCCTGCGCGGGCGGAAGGGACGGGGCGGGTCGCCCTCGTCATGCTGGGCGAGGAGTATCAGAAGCTGCAGAAGTCGAGCATCGGCGCGAAGCGTGCCGCCGACATCATCGAGGGCCTGCAGGCGCGCGGGTTCGAGGTGATCCAGGTCGCCAACCCCGCCAACTCGAAGGCCCGCGCGGTCTTGCTCGACTTCTCAAACCGGACGGCATCCGCCGACGTGGCCGTCGCTGTCCTTATCGGCCACAGCACGGCGACGGGCGGGCAGAGCTATTTCCTGCCGGTGAACACCGAACTCGGCATGGCGACGGACCTCTTCTCGCGGGGCATCTCCGTGAGCTCCGTGGCGCAGATCGTGGCGCGCGCCAAGGCCGGGGCCGTGTTCGTGCTGATGACCGCTCCCAACTTCAGCCAGCCTGTCACCGGGCTGGACGCGCGGCCGGAATTCGCCGGCGACGTCCCCAAGAACGCCGTCGTGGCCTTCTCCTCCTCGGCGAAGGTGCCGGTGTCGCGTGTCGACAATATCAGCGAACAGGCGGCCGAAAGCCTTGCCAAGGCCTTGCAGCAGCCCTCGCCCGCCCTCGCGGAGCTGGTGAAGGCGGCGGCTTCCGAGGCGGGGGTCGTCTTCGGCACGCCACCCGACATCTCCCTCGGCAAGCCCGTTCCGCCGCCGCCTCCGGCGCCGGTCGCGGCCGCGCCGGCGGCCCCCGCCGCCCCGGCAGCCGACGTCAAGGCCCAGGAGGAGAAGGTGCGCGCCGACGCGGACAAGCGCGCCCGGGAGGAGCAGGCCCGCGCCGACGCGGCCCAGACGGAGCTGCTGAAGGCGCAGAAGGCGCAGTCGGACGCTGCACGGGCGCAGGCGGAAGCCGAGAAGGCCAAGGCGCAGGCCGACGCCCAGAGGGCTCAGGCCGACGCCGCGCGCGCGCTGGCCGAGGCCGAGAAGGCCAAGGCGCAGGCCGACGCCCAGCGCGCCCAGGCGGAGGCTGCGCGCGCGCAGGCCCAGGCCGACGCGGCGAAGGCTCAGGCCGAGGCCGAAAAGGCGCGGGCGGAGGCCGCCCGGACCGCGGCGGCCAGCGCCGCCGCCCCGCCGATCGACGAGAAGGTGCTCGGCCAGCGCCAGCGCCAGCGCATCCAGGAGCGGCTGCGCGACATGAGCCTCTACACCGGACCGATCGACTCCATCATGGGGCCGCTCACGCGGGAAGCGATCATGGGCTACCAGCGCAGCAGGGGCGCGGCGGTGACCGGCTATCTCACGCCCGACCAGTTCCAGACTCTCGTCCCCGAGGCCAGCCAGAACTGACCTACCGCGGCGGGCACGCTTGCCCGCCGCAGTCGTCGCCCCCGAGGCCCGTCTCCGTGGCCCTCAGGACGCGGAGCGTCTGTGAACCCTGCTTGGCTTCGGTCCCGCCCATGGCGCCCCGTTCGCGATCAAGAGCAAAGACGGCAGGCGGCGGGCCCGGACCTTTGCGCAGCAATATTGCCCTGCAGGGCGGAGGCTCGCACGGGGCCTTCGCCTGGGGCGTCCTGGACCGGTTGCTGGAGGAACCCGACCTGGTGGTGCCCGCGATCGTGGGCACGAGCGCGGGCGCGATCAACGCCGTCCTGCTGGCCGCTGGCCTCGCCGGGGGCGGGCCGGCCGGCGCCAAGGATCTGCTGCGGGCCTTCTGGACCCGGTTGTCCGAGCCGCCCCCGGGCTTTCCCGCCTGGGCAGCGTCCGGCCTGCCGGGCTGGCCGGACTGGCGCGGCTTCGGCTGGATGGTTGCGGAGACCTGGGCGCGCGTGCTGTCGCCCTACCAGTTCAATCCGCTCGACTTCAACCCGCTGCGGGACCTGCTGCGCGGGCTCGTCGATTTCTCCGTCCTGCGCGCGGGCGAGCCGAAGCTCTTCCTGTGCGCAACGAACGTGATGACCGGCAAGCTGCGCATCTTCGACCATTCGGAGATCGAGGTCGCGCACATGCTTGCCTCGGCCTGCCTGCCCACCCTGTTCCAGGCCGTTCGCATCGGCGACGAGATGTTCTGGGACGGCGGCTTCATGGGCAACCCGCCGATCTTCCCCGTCATCTACAACACCGACTGCACCGACGTGATGATTGTCCAGATCAATCCCATCGGCATCGATCGCCTGCCCACCTCGCCGCAGGAGATCAGCGACCGCATCGCCACCTTGAGCTTCAATTCGAGCCTCCAGCGCGAGCTGCGCGCCATCCACTTCATCTCGCGCCTCGTGGAGGACGGCGCTCTGGACGCAGCACGCTTCAAGCGCCTGAACGTCCACGTGGTCGAGGCCGAGGACGTGATGCGAGGGCTCAGCGTTCGCAGCAAGTTCGACACCAGTCCCGCGATGATCCAGGGGCTGCACAGCCTGGGGCGCGCGCGGATGGAATCCTGGCTCGCGGCTCATCGCGACACGGTGGGGCGCAGGTCGTCCGTGGACCTGTCCGCGGCCCATATCTGAGCCGCGCTCCTCACTTCGGCGCGGAGGCCGCCCGCCTGACCGCGTCGGCGAACTGGGAGGCGGCGCAGGCCCAGCCGATCTCGCCCGAGAGGGTCATGCGCGAGCCGATGGCGACGATGGCGGGACCCTGCTGGCCCGCGACGATGATCGGCGCGCCGGAATAGCCGTAATTGTTCAGGCAGTGGAACTGCAGGATGGCGTCCGTCCGGGAGGGAACGACGCGGCACTGCCGCACGATCGAAGGCAGGTACGGCCGGTCCCGCCCGTAGCCGATCTGGAGGACCGCGCCGGATTGCGAGGCCTGGGCGACGCGAATGGGATCCATGGGGCGCACGGGGAGAGGCCGGATGGCGAGGGCCCGGTCGAGATGAACGAGGCCCCAATCGTCGCGGGCCCCGGCGGCGTCCTCGTTCTCGCCAGGGTCGTAGCGCCGCGACGTCTCCATGCGCACGGCCCGGGCCACGGTCTTCGCTTCGCCTCGACGCAGGCCGAACTGGATGTGGACGGCGCGGATGGGGACGGCACGCCCGGCGTCGAACAGGCAATGAGCGGCAGTAAGGACCAGCTTCGGCGCGACGAGCGCGCCGGTGCAGCTCTTGCGGCGGGAGGTGCCGAGCGTGACGTTGATCGAACCGATGGCGGAGGCGGGCCACGCCGCGGGATCGGCGATCTCACCGGGGTGGGGGCTGCCGATCTCCTGCGCGCGGCCCGCGCCGTGAGCCAGCATGACGGCGGCGAAGGCGATCATCGCGCCGTGGCGCAGGGCCATCCATCCTCTCCCTGCGCCGTCATCGTCCCGAGGTCGCGCCGCCGGACTTTAGCGTCCGACAGGCGGCCGGCTCAACACCTGTCGCCGCCCGGACCATCGTCCGACGCCGCCTTGCCCGCCGGCTCGACAGGACGTTCGGCGCCCGACCGGCCCGGCTTTCAGGACGACGTCCGCGAGGGCGCCTCCTCGATGTTCGCGCTGCCGTGGCTGCCGTCGTCGCGCGAGGTCGGGACCTCGCCGCGGTCGGCGCGGCGTGAGAACTCGGTCTCGCCGCCGCCCGCCAGGACCCTGGCCTGCTCCACCCACTTCTCCCGCTCGATCCGGCCCGGGAAGGCGAGGTAACCGGACACCCAGCGGACGTTGTCCTCCGTCCAGGCGGCGACCTGAGAGAAATGCCAGATGCCCAGCCCGTGCAGCCGCGCCTCGTTCTGCTTGCCGATGCCGCTGATCCGCTTGAGGTCGTCGATGCCGCCCTGCGCAGGCTCCGGCAGGCTCTCCGGGCGCTCGCCGGGAAGCGCTCCCTCGTCGGCCGACACCGCCGCCGGCGTCACGGGATGCGGCTCCGGCTCGGGCTCGCGGGCCGGCGCGGGTTCCTCCGCCGCTGGCGCGGCTGGCGGGGGCGGGACAGGAACGGGCTGAGCCCGGACGGGCGCGGGGGCCGGCGCGGCCAGGTCCCAGGCGCTCAAAGCTTCGCGGGAGAAGCCAACGAGCTCACCAGAACCGCCCGCGAGGGCCGGTCGCCAGCCCGGCGCGCCCGTGAGGAGCGCGCGGGGAAAGATGCCTGCGTCCAGGCTGGCCCAGAGCCCGCTCAAGAGACACCCGACGACGTAGGCGCTCGCCAGGAGCACGGCCGTATCCAGCCAATAGCCGAGGCGGCCTGGCAGCAGCTTGGTCAGGACGAGGAGCAGGGCGATCACGTAGGCGCCCGCTCCCCACGGCGTCCACCCGCTGAAGCGGCCATGCCCGTCGCCCGGGGCGGAGGTGAGCATCCCCACAAGCCCGCCGATCGCCAGCACGATCAGGACGGCCAGCCAATGTTCGCCCAAGAGGTATCCCATCGCTTGTCTCTCCCGATTCCTCTGCGGCGGGATGTCAGGGGGTCGCTCGGCCGGTCATGGCCCGTCGACCACGATGAACTCGATGCGCCGGTTCTTCGCCCGCCCCTCGTCGGTCTCGTTGGAGGCGACCGGCCGGCTCGCGCCGAAGCCTTCGGCGGTCAGCCCATCCGGCGCGATGCCGGCCCCGGCCAGGTAGTCCCGAACGGCAGCTGCGCGCCGGCGCGAAAGGTCCGCGTTGCCTTCGGCGGTGCCGGTCGAGTCGGTATGGCCTTCGATCCGGATGCGCTGGCCGGGACACTGCAGAACGGTGAAGGCGAGCGCATCGAGGACGGGTGTGGATGCGGGGTCGAGAGTCGCCTGGGAGGTCTCGAAGAGGATGGTGCCGCGCGCGAGTGTGCCGGCGAGCTGCTCCTGGCAGGCCTTGGGGTCGTAGCGGCCCGTCGCGGCGCGCACGCCGACGGCAAGCGTCGCGGTGAGGCCGCCGGGAAGCGACGCGAGAGCGGCCCTGATCTCGTCTGCCGCCCTGGCATAGAGTGCCTCGCCCTGCAGTTGCAGGCCCTGCGGCGTGATGGCCAGGGTCCCGGCGCCCATGCGCGCGAGCTGGGAGAGCGCCAGCGAGGCCAGCGCGCCGAAGTCCGGCGGCGCGCCGGGGCCGGGCTTCAGGTCGTCCACCACGGCGTCGGCGAAGAAGCGCCGCTTCGCCGTCTCGACGATCGCCTGGCGCGTCGCATCGTCCGGCACCGATCCGGACAGGACGAGCCGACCGGCGTCAGGGTTTTTCTCGGCCTGGAAACGGAAGGCGGGCGGCGGCGCGGTCAAAGTGGACTGCACGGCGAACCCCTTCGGCAGGGCGGCCAGCGCGGCCTCGATCGCGGCCTTGTCCGCCTCGGTGGCCGCGCGTCCCTCCGCCTGCACGCTGGCGTCGTTCACGACGATGCGGCCCTGCTGCAGGCGGACGGCGTGCCGGACCAGCGTCGGCGCGGACGTCTCGAACCCGGCGGGAGCCCCGGAGGCATAGGCCAGGCGGTCCTCGACGGGCAATCCGGGCGCTGCGCCGGATGCGGCTGCGATCAGGGCGGCCCGGGCCTGCGGGGAGGGGACCGAACCCTCCAGGATCAGCCGGTCCGCGGCGCGCTCGGCTGACCAGCGCCAGGGCGTCGCGAGGGGCGCGACGAGGCCTGCGTCGCGCGCCGTCATTCCGCCGGGCGGATCGGGAAGCGAGGCCAGTGCCTGCTCGTAGTCCGATGCTGTCGCGGCCTGGCCTTGCAGCGTGATGACGCCGTCGGCGACCGTGGCCGTTCCCTTGGTCAGGTGCGCGAGCCCTGCCAGCGCCTTCGCAAGGGCGGCGTCGTAGCCCATCGGAGCGCCGCTGCCATAGGCGAGCTTGTCCACCAGCGTGGCTCCCGGGAACAGCTGCGCCACCCGGGCGAGCACGGATGACTTGAGCTTGGGCGACGGCACGGCTCCGGCGAGCGTCAGGGTGGGTCCGTCTCGGTCGGCGGAGAAGCCGTAGGGCGTAACCGTCGGGGGCCGGACGTCCAGGGACGCGACGGCCACGCCGGCGGGCAGCGACAGCGGCTTCTCGGCGAGGCGGGCGAAGCCTTCGGAGCTGGCGGCCTGGCCCTGGATCGCCAGGCGTGACCCGGACAGCGCGACGCTGCCCGAGGAGAGATCCGCCAGGGCCTTCAGGCCCGCAGCGGTCGCCGCCGAAAAGGCCGCGGGCGCGCCGCGGGCAAAGGTCGTGTCGTCGCGCAGCTTGATGCCCGGCAGCGCCGTCGCCAGAGCCTCGCCGAGCGCTTTCCTGGCCGTGGCCGAGGGGACGCTCCCGCTGATCACGACGCCATCCGCCGTGCGGGCGGCCTGCCAGAGGAAGGGCCGGGCGAGGGGAGGGGCAATCTCCGCCGCCACGGTCAGTCCGGCGGGAGGCGTTTCGAGGGCGCCCATGGCCGCCACGTAGGCTTGCGACGTCGGCGCTTCCCCCACGATCTGGAGACGCGCGTCGGACAGCGTCGCCGAACCCTGCGCCAGTTGCGTGAGGATTCCGGCCGCGAGCTGGACCGCAGGCCCGAACGCGTCGGCGGAGCCGCGCGCATAGGTCGTCCGGTCCGCCACCGTGGCGTCAGGCGCAGCCTTGCGCAGCAGGGCGAACAGGCTCGCCTTGGCCTGCGGCGTCGGCAGGTGGCCGGTCACCGTGAAAGCCTGCCCGCGCCGCTCGATCGCAAGATCGTAGGGCTTCGCCACGGGCGGGAGGACGGCGACGGTGCCGCTCTTCAGTCCGGTCGGCAAGGCGTCGAAAGCCGACGCGACCGCCGCGAATGCCTCGGAGCTGGGAGCCTCTCCGGAGAGCGAGAGCGTGCCATCGGCCAGTTGCGCCTTGCCCTTGCGCAGGTTCTTCAACTGGGCGATTGCGAAGCCCGCGGCGCCGGCGAAACCGGGTGGCGCTCCGACAGCGTAGACGGTGGCATCCTGCACTTCGGCGCCCGGAATGGCGGACGCCGCGCCGGCGAGCGTCGCCCTTGCCTGAGGGGAGGGGACGGACCCCTCGAGGGTCAGCTTCGCGCCGTCGCGCGTCGCCGACCATAAATAGGGCTTCGCGGTCGGCACCGACGCGAGCTGGTCCGACACGAGGCGGACGCCGCTCACGGCATCGACCGCGGAGCGGGCCGCGCCACGGGCCTCGGGCTCGAAGGTGCGGCCGGAGAGCGTCACGTCGCGCCCGGCCGTGGCCGTCGCGGGAGCGTCGAGCGTGATGCCCGCGAGCGCCTGGGCGCTGCGCGCGGCGACGTCGCGCTCCACATGACCGGTGCGCGTGACGATGACGGCGAGCCAGACCAAGCCAACAGGGATGAGCCCGGGCCACCAGCGGTTGGGACGGATCATGTGACGCCTCCGCTTAAGCCGTCTGATAAGTCAGCTGAATCGAAGCGAGCCTGTCAACGCGTAACACGCGGCCGGCCTCACGTTTGCGAGAGGCCCGCTCTCCGCGGCCGGGCGCGCCTGCTCAGTCGAACAGACGCTTCCAGGTCGAACCCCCGGCATTCGCTTCGGAATAGCGGCGTCCCCAGATCATGCCGCCGTCGATGACCATGTCTTCGCCGTTGATGAAGCCGGATTCGTCGCTGGCCAGGAACAGCGCGGCGGAGGCGATGTCGTCGGTCAGTCCTGCTCGCGGGATCGCCTGCAAGGTGGCGATGCGATCCTTTACCTTCTCGGCCGTGGCGTCCGCCTTGTCCGAGGACATGCCGAGGCTCTTGGCGAAGATGCCTGTCGCGATCGCGCCCGGGGAAATGCAGTTCACGCGGATGCCGTCCTCGCCGAGCTCCATGGCCGCGCAGCGCGTCATGTGGATCACGCCGGCCTTGGCCACGCTGTAGGCGATGGTCGCGGAATAGCCCGCGCGGTGCCCGGCCACCGAGCCGACATTGACAATGCTGCCGCTGCGTTGCGCACGCATGGCCGGCGCTGCGTGCTTGATGTGGGCGAGCGCGCCGAGGATGTGAAGATCGAGCATGCCCCGGAAGTCGGCGAGGTCGATCGCCTCGAGGCGCGATGAGAGGGCGGGGCCCCCCGCGTTGTTCACGAGGATGTCGAGGCGCCCATGCGCATCGAGCGCGGCCTGGACGGAGGCCCGGCAGTCGTCCTCGCGCGTCACGTCCGCCCGCACGAAGCGCGCGGACGTCGCCTCGGCGACCGCGCGGCCCTCGCTCTCGCGGCGGCCGCTGAACACGACCTGCGCGCCCTCACGAACGTAGAATTCGACGATCCTGCGCCCGATGCCGCTCGTGCCGCCCGTAACCAGAGCCACCTTGCCTGCGAGCCTACCCATCCTGCCGTCCTCCCCTGTCCGGCCCTGCGGCCGATTGGAGGGAAGGCTAGCACGCCGGGGCAGGGGAGGAAGGGCGGCGCAGCGGGAAGCGGACCCGCGTTCCGCAAGGAGGCGGGCAAGGCCCGAAAGAGGCCCGAAGACAGCCGTCGCCGGGGGTGCCGCGCCGAACGGACGATCCGGGCGGCCGGACTGCCCCGCGTCCCCGCCTGGCCAAGGGAAGGACCCGGCGTTCGCGCCGGGCCGCCGTCAGACCAGGATGTCGGCGTAGTGAGCCACCACGCCCATCTGCGCTGCGTCATGTCCGTTCTGCGGCTCGATGGAGAACATGTAGTTGCCCCACCAAGGGCCGCCGGCCCAATAGGTCGCGCCCTGCCAGACATCCTGGTGCTGGGTCATGTAGTTCAGCATGTTGTCCAGGGCGGCGATGCTGGTGCTGTCCGACCCGACGCCGAACTCGCCCAGGAACAGCTTGTTATGGGTCGTGGTCGCCCAGTCTGTGATGGCCTTCAGACGGTCCGCGCCGATCGTGGTGGAGGCGACGGCCGTCGACGTTCCCGAACCGTCCCCGTCGAGGTATTGATGTACCTCGAAGGCGAAGTTCTTGTTGGGGTCCTTCACGCCCTGGCCGATCACCGTGTCGTTGTCCGACGAAACCCAGGTCCACGCGCCGTCCCAGTAGGTGCCAGGTACGAGGATCGTCTGGCTCGTCGCCCCCGCGCCGCGGATGTTGGCGATGGCGTCGTTCACGCTCGGCAGCCAGGCCGTCGCCGTCTGGTCATGGGGCTCGTTCATCAGACCGAACATGACCTTGCTGTTGCCGGCATAGTGGCCGGCGAACTTGCCCCAGAAGTCCGAGAAGGAGGAGGTGGGCGTCTGGGCCGAGCCGACCTGCGCCCCGAACCCGTAGCCATAATTGTGCATGTCGAGGTCGACGAGCATGCCCTTGCTGGTGGCGTAGTTCACCACATCGTCGAGACGCGCGAGTTCCGTGGAATCGAGCGCGCCCTTCTGGGCTTTCTGCACGCGCTCCCAGAGGAAGGGAACGCGGATCACGTCCATGCCCTTGGCGGCGTAGTAGTCGATCTCCGCATGGCTGGGATAGATGTAGCCGTACCCGTACGCCTGTCCCAGCTGCCCGAATTCGCCGCCCGCAATGTTGACGCCGATCTTCATGTGGCCCGTCGTTGCCGCCGCGGTCGTCGTCGTGGTCGTCGTCGTTGTGGTGACGGGAGCCGTAGGCGTGCTCGTGTCGGTGGTCGTCGTCGTGCCCGTTCCGGTGCTGGTCTTGAAGTGACGTCCGCGCGGCAAGGTAGCACCTCCTGATTGCATAAAGATCATGGTTAATAAGTTTGGTTAATTCGACGGTCTTGGTCTGATGTGGCGCAAGCGTGAAACGATCGTGGCGACTTTGCGGCAACGCCTGCGTTTGCGGGATTTTTGCGAGTGATGTCGAGATCAGGGCGCCAACCTGACAGGACGCTGAACGCCGTTGTCAGGTAGAATGACGATTGAGGTACAAAGAACCATGGAGAGGACAACTCTCCCATGGTCTTTGTGGACTTTGAAAAACACACTCATTTCAAAGTCTAGGGTTGCGTCACCCTTCTGTCCGCTTCCGGAATCCCTAAAACAGGATAAAGCCCGGAAGGCGAGCGTCAGGTCACGACCGGGAAACGGGCGGCCAGTTCAGGGTGCTCGGTGCGCCAGTAATTGTCGGCGACCTTGAGATCGTGGGCGGCATCCACCAGGAGCTCGAGGCCCGCCATGACCAGGTCCTTCGTGCGCTCCTCGATGTGCTGGTCGAGGAACTGGGCAAATGCCGCTCCGAGCCCGTTTTCGACGCTGAAGGCATGAAGCTTCTGCGTGTCCTGCAGGGCCTTGGCCTTCACGTCCGCGCGCAATTGGTGCGTCCGCTTCACGAACTCGGCGTCCAGCGCCCGCGCCCTCTGCAGCGGCGGCATGGCCGATTGCTCTCCGGCCGTCTCGATCCCGTGCCGCAACTCCGCGATGAGCCGATCGGCCGGTCCCTGGAAGGCGCTGTTCACGTAGCGCCCGACGGCCTGCCCGAGGAGGGTGCGTGCGATCTCGGGAGCTTCGAGCGACTCGCCGCCTGCCTTCGGGTCCGCCTTGGCGGAACCTTTCGAGGAGAAACGCGAGAAAAGCCCCATCGGTGCTCCGTTGCTCGCCCTGGCGCCAACTGGCTCGAACCATAGCACGCAACGGTATGGGAAAGTGAAATCAGCCCTTTGCGCGTGACCGGACACTCGTCGCGCACCGCCGCCCGCGCCCGCGACGCTCGATCCCCTGGAGGCTGATCTGTCCTGCCGATCGAGAGTCCCGTGCTCTGGCCGAGGGTTGGAGGTGGTCCTTGAGATTTCAAATGATGACCGCGACGGATCGAGGCAGGAACGGGGTTCCCTTGTGCACTGCAAAATGCGACCGTCCCGTTAACCATGGGATCAATTGCTTGGCTCCTTAGCTCGCGGGAATTGCGCTTCCGGCGCAGACTGGATCTACCCGGTGTGAGGTCTCCGGCGCGAGCCATCCTGCGGTCTGCCGAGCGGATGAGATCGATGGCCATGAAATCGCCATCGAGGCATCACACCGAGCGTGAGGAGCGAAAACGGGAATGGTGATGCGGCAAGGCGTGGTGCGCGTACTCGTCGCCCTGGCGGCGGGGTTCTCGGCATGCGCGGGGGCCCTGGCGGGCGAGGATTATCGCTGGGTCCAGTACGTTCCGGGCGGACTCGAGGTTCGCGCGATCACCGACAAGGTGGCCTGCCCGTCTCTCACGCTGGACGGGGCGCCGATGCCGATGTCCGTACGCTCGCCGCCGAGCGAGGCCTACCCGGTCACCGTCTGCGCGGCCCGGGTGCCGCTCGGGACGCACCGCGCGTTCCTGGACGGCGTGCCTCTCGCCCTGCCGGCGCTCGAGCCGAAGAAAATCCTGCTGATCGGCGATACGGGCTGCGAAGTGAAGGGCGAGAAGGCGCAGGCCTGCAACGATGTCTCGCAATGGCCCTTCAGGGTGGGCGCCGACGTCAGCGCCACGCTGAAGCCCGACCTCGTGCTGCATGTCGGCGATTTCCACTATCGCGAAACGCCGTGCCCCTCTGATGCTGCAGGTTGCACCGGATCGCCCCATGGCGACACCTGGAGCGCCTGGCGCGCGGATTTCTTCGCCCCGGCGGAGCTTCTGCTCAATGCCGCGCCCTGGATCTTCGTCCGTGGCCACCATGAGGAATGCGACAAGGGCGGCACGGGCTGGGCGCGGACCATCGACCCCTATCCGATGACCGGCAGGGCGGGGTGCATGGGCCCGGCTAAGCCCTTCGTCGTGCGCCTGGCCGGCCTCAGCATCGTCGTGGTCGACACGTCGACGGTCGACGAGAGCCAGCCCAATGACAAGCAGATCGCGTTCTTCCGCGATCAGTTCTCGTCGCTGTCCCGGCTGGCGCCCGCGGGACCCGTCTGGATTGCGACGCACCGCCCCCTCTGGTCGACCGACGGCTCGGTCAATCGGGAGCGCTCGGGAGGGGACAGCCCGACCCTGCAGGCCGCGGCCCTGGGAGCGATCCCGGCCAATGTGCAGGCCATCATCTCCGGCCATCAGCACAAGTTCGAAGTCGACGCCTATGTGCAGGATCTCCCGTTGCAGATCGTGGCAGGCCATGGCGGGGACACGCTCTCCTCCTCCGCGCCTCGGGATCCGGCGGGCCTGACGGTCGGCGGCGTGACCGTGAAGTCCGGCTTCGCCAAGCCCAACACGTTCGGCTTCGCCATGCTCGAGCGTGACGAGGTGGGAGGCGACTGGACTGTCACGGACTACGACGTGAAAGGCCATCCGCTCGGCCGATGCCGCCTTTCGGGACGATCCGCCAGTTGCGAGGATCTCTCGACCGAGAAAGGTCAGCGCGTCAGGGTGGGCGACGCCTTCCCGGACGTCCTGGCCGTGACGCCGGGACTGCGAGAGACCACGAACGCCATCGCGCCCGCCCCCGCCCCGGCAGTCAAGTGCGGACCGAACGGCAAGCTCCCCAACGGGAAGCGCTGCAAGAAATAGCCGGGCGGACCCTCGGCGAAGGAGCCGGCCGAGCCGTTCGGCTGCGGAAGGTCGTAGCCGCCATGTCCTCCGGCGTGCAGGGCGGCGTCAGCGCGGGCTCGTGGGGCGTTCCCCGCCCGCTGCAGTCTGGAAGGCCCGGAACCGTCGCAGGAGCGGCTCTGGCAGACGGCCATCCAGGCCGAGCATGTCCGAGAGGCCCAGTCGCGATAGGGCGAGGGCGCAGGCCAGCGAGCCGTAGACCCCGAGCAGCGTTCCCAGGGGAAGCTGGAAGGCGGCGGAATCGCGCAGCCCGAGGAGGCCTGCCAGGCGCGGGATGACGGGCAGCACCAGGACATGGATGAGGTAGATCGACAGGGAGTTGCGGCCCAGCCAGGCGAAGTGATCGCCCGCGGCGCGCCCAACCAGGGGGCGCGACGCCCGGAACACGAGCCCGATCCCCAGCATCGATAGCGGCACGGTGACGAAAGAGACCGGTCGGCCGCCCGTCGCCGTGACGACGAGGCTTCCGCCGACGAGAAGCGCTCCCGCAGCCGCGGCCATGGTCGGGCGCGCCCACCGGGGCTGCCACGGCCACGGCAACGCTCCCGCGCCCATCGCAAGGCCCGCGAAGAAGTAGGGCGCATGGAAGGCCGTGTCGGCGAGAATTCGAATGCCAGGGTTGCGCAACGCCGTCGCCAGCCCGTCCACCAGCAGCGACAGCGCGAGAGCCAGCATGGGCGTGTGCCGAGCCAGGGGGGCCAGGGCCTGAACGATGATGAGCGCGTAGAGGAACCACAGGGTTCCGATGGGCGCGTAGCCGATGCGTATCAGGTCCTGGAAGGTCGACGGCGTGTTGACGGTCCCCACCATCGACAGGAGGACCTTGGCCAGCACGGTGATGAGCGACCAGACGACGTAGAGATAGGCCAGGGACCACAGCTTGAGGAGCGTCTTCTCACTCGGCACGGGGCGTGCGGCGAGGAACCCCGAGATCAGAAAGAAGACGGGCATGTGGAACGTGTAGATCAGCACGTCCACGAATTGCAGCCAGGGCGTGTCCGGGTTGATCATTCCCCGCGCGATGTGGCCGTAGACAACGAGGATGATGCATAACCCCTTGGCGATATCCAGGATCTCGAAGCGCTGCGGCGGCCCCTCTCGGACGGCGCCCGGACCCTGGCCGGTAGAGCGAACTTCGGACATGACGCCTCGAACGGTGACCCAAGGGGCGAGCGTGACCCTCGCCGATGACGGACTTTACGGTTCGTGAATGGAATGCGGGCGCACGCGATGCGAGGTTGCAGCTTCGGGGGTGGGCGAGGCGCGATCAAGCCCGGCCCGCCCGGTTTTCGCCGTAAAGTTGCAAACGCAGTGTGACACGTTTCTCACAGACCGACCCGGACTCTGCTCTTATGGTACGTGGAGCATACGTCGCAACCGCTCTCGTCGAGGGCGTGACTAGCACGGTGAACGGATGTCCGAAGCTTCCTGGCAGATCGAACGCGTGATCCTGGAGGACGACGGGCCCGCCCTGCGTCTACGCCTGGACATGCCGGGCCGCGCCTTGTTCGTACTGATGGACCCTGGCGAAGCCGCGGATCTCGCGGACGCTCTCGCCACCCATGCGCGGTCGCTGCGGATCGAGTCCGTGCGCCAGCCCGGCGCCCGCGACAATGTCGTGCTGGTCGATCGCGACTTCCGCAACGCCACCTTGATCCGGCGGACCGACGGCAACGACGAGGTCAAGCTGCAACCCCGTCAGCGCCGTCGCTGAACGGCGACGGATGAACCGTCTGGCCCCGCGACGCGAGCGCCGGGCCGGAACGCCTGCGGCTCCATGTCGCGGGCATGCATAAGAGCGGTGATTCAGCTTTACCGTCGTTGTTTCGGGTCGATATTGATCGACCCGAAAGTAAACTGGTGTTCATCGTCCTGAGTAGATGCCTGCATACCTCCCGCCCGGGAATTCTTTTAGTCGAGCTCCACCTTCGCTGTGATTTGTCTCTCTTTTGTTCGAGGTTGTGGACAAAGAGTACTATTCGTGAACAACCGCGAACTGGATCCAATAGCCTTGCATCGGGAATGACTTGACCTGAGCCGGGCCCGACAGTGGGAGCCACCCCCAGCGCTCCTGTCCCCGGGGTGTGGGACGTTGGCCATCCTAAACGGATCGGGACGATGTCCGTTCTGCCCGCGATGTTTCTTGGCGACGCCATCCCTGCACAGGCGGCGTTCGCCGCGCGGTCGCGACTGGACATCATGACCACCTGCCTCGATGACGACCTGCCTCGGCTCCTTCGCCAGCGTGTCGCCGTCGGGTCTATGCGGCCTCCTCAGCAGCCGTCTCGAACGAGAGCCGCACGAGGCCGGGGGCGCCGTTGCCGCGCACCTCGACATGCCAGTAGGTGGGGCCGATCGTGGGATAATGCTCCATGTCGAGGCTGATGGCCCGGAGCGGCAGCCTGTGCCGGCTCGCCATCGCGATGGCCTCGTCCAGGATCCTGAAGAGAGAGGCCTCGTCAGCGGGTGCGTCTGTCACCACGAAGTCGAGCCGGCCGCGCGCGGCCCGCAGCGCGGCTTCGAGGGCCACACCAATCGAAGCAAGGGGCACGTTTTTCAACTCCTGAAACGTGCTGCCAGGATAGAAATACTTTGAATTGTATTGCGAGGACTGGTTGTCGTTCAGGTTAAGCGGAAAGGTAAAGATCCGCGACGGCCGGTGAGTGCGCGTGGGGCGCTGCGAGGCCCTGTGGCGCGCTTCACTGCGGAGCGGAGGCGCGCCGGGCCATCAAGGGATGCAACCTGCCCCTGAGGAGCCCGCCATGTCCGCCGCGAACATCCTGGCCAGCGCCATCATCGCCTTCATGCTCGCCTATTGCGTCCAACTTGTCCGCATCCACCCGGTGACGACGAACTGGACGGCGAGCACCGAGATCGTCGACAGCGACGTTTAGAGCCGGCCCGCGGTCAAAAGTCGCCGCCATGGCCAACCGCTCAGCCCTCTTCGGCGCCAGTGTCGTGGCCCATCGCGCCGCGGCGGGAGCCGGCGTCGCCTTGGCCGGCTGACGAGCGCAGTGACATCCCTGTGCGAAAGCCGGCGGGTCAGTCCTCCAAGCTGTCCACGGTCGTTTCAACCTGGGATAGAATGAGGTAGCGTCCCCTCGGCCATTCCGTATCGAGGGGAACGACATGGATCATCTGGCGGACGTGAAGAAATATGCCAAGCAGCCGGTCAACGAGGCTGCCGTGGCTAAGCTCGAGAAGTCCTATCGCCTGGTGCTCAGCAAGGCGGATGCGCGCTACGTCGCCTGCAGCGACGCCGCAGAGCGTGACCGGATCCGCGAAAACTTCCTGAAGAAGAAGCTCGGCCTGACTTCGACGGATCTCGATGCAGCCATCGTCGCCACGTGCGAGAAGATGAAGGCGGATCGTACCAAGTCCCGTCTTACCTTCTACTACCTGCTTGCCGAGCATTACGGGAAGCTCGACTCGCTGGCCGGCTGAAAGCCACCGCCGAACATCAAGACCGGCGATCCGCATCCGCGGATCGCCTTTTTCCGCAGACGAAGCGGCGGCTAGGCCGCCTGGCTCTTCTTGCGGCTGCGCTTCGTGACCGCCGAAGCGACTGTCCGGGCCAGCGCCTTGGCGGCCGAGATGGGCTGCTCGATGATTTCACGCTCCGCGCGCAGCCAGAAGTCCTGGTCGCGGCCGGCCGGACGGCCCTCGCTCTCCCAGAGCTCGTAGGCCTTCTCTCGGATTCGCGCTTCGAGTTCGTGGCTCATGGATCACTCCTCAAGTGTCGGGTGGGAAGGTCCAGAATGAGGGGTCATGGCCGGATGCAGCAGACCCCAGTGCGCCGCGGCCGGTTCAAGACGCCCGGGGCGGAAATCAAGTCTTCTGAGCCTGAATGTCGTGAGGTTGAGTTGATTCGAGAAGTGGAATTGCGCGTTCCGCCTGCCGTCGGGCCGTTTTCTGCGCCTCAGCGGTTCGGATTGGGCGCGCTGGCGCCCGTCTCGCGCAAGGCCCGGATGGCGGCCCGGATGGGCGCGAAGGGGCCGAACCTGTGCTGGCTTTCCGCAAAGGCGTCGGCATAGGGCCCATAGGGCGTGTCGACCGGCTTGTCGAGCAGGTTGGGGAAGTCGGCGGATTCACCCGCCTTGCGCGGACGAGGCTGCGCCAGCACGTAGGCCGCGATGTCCCAGGCCTCTTCGGCGGACAGCCGGGGAGTCTCGTAGTCGGTCCCGTGGGGCATGTTGTCGTGAAGATAGTTGGCCAGGGTGATCAGCCTGTTCATCCCCGCACCGGCGTTGAAGCTGTCCGTTCCCCAGACCGGCGGAACCATGTATCCGAGAGCCGGAACGTGGGCCGTGCGCAGGAGCCCCTGGCCCTCTTCGCCGTGGCACATCACGCAATGCTGCCGAAACAAGGGTGCGCCGCGGTCGGGATCCGCCGCGCGATCGAGTTCCGCCATGCGGCCGGCCCCGTAGTCCGGGTTTCGTCCGGGCGGCAGCCCCGATGAGAGGAATGTCAGGTAGGCCACGAGCGCGCCGAGTTCGGGCGAGCCTGCGGGCATGGCGCGTCCGTTCATGCTGCGCGTCATGCAGGAATTGATACGGTCCGCCAGCGTGATCTCCGCTCCCGACCGCGCGCTGTATTGCGGAAAATCCTTCGCCAGCCCGTAGACGGGGAGACCGAAGCGCTTCGTGCCGCCCTGCAAGTGGCAGTTCTGGCAGGCGAGGTCATTGCCCGCATAGCGGCGTGCGGGGTCGACGGCATGCGGGCCGAGAGACGCGTAGGTCGCGGTGAAGATGTCGCGTCCCCGCCGGACCAGATCGCCGGACGGGTCTGCGGGGAGGGCGCCCGGGTCCGGGGGCGTCCAGGCAAGGTCGGCGTTGGCGGGTTCGCCGGGCTTCGGCTGCGCGAGGGCCGCACCAGAGACGGCAAAAAGGGCGAGAATGACTGAAATGACCCTCGTCCGGCCTGCCGTACCCCCGGACCGGATGCCGGCCCTGTCCTCACTCCTGCCGCACGCCATCATCGCTTCGGATCCATCCTGCCGGTCGGGAATGAGACGGTCGGACGAGCGGATCCGGCCGCCTTTCGTGACCTGCGGGGAGGTGGACGATGCGTCCTCGGGTTGCAGGTTCAGAGGGTTGAACCGAACCACCGGCAGGGCGGGCGGGCAAGTCAAATTGCGCGCGGCAAGGGAAGCGCTTCCGGCGACAGCGGGCGGTTGTCCTGAGTTCCGCTGATTCGCTGCCGAAGGCGCAGGCCTGCAGTTGAAGGCTTTCGCGAGGCCGCCGGGTCCCTGGAGGATGGCGCACCTGAGTTGGTTAGGGGGTCAAGGAGTTCCGCATCCCAGCGCCCAAAGCCTGTTGAGCCATCATACACGTATGGTCGTTTCGGGCTTCGTTTGAGTAAAATCACGCAGGACAACAAAGCATCTCACAGCAATGAAAAAATCTGCCAAAAAACAGCCAGAATTTCTCCACAATTCTGCTCGGCGGCCTGCCGAAACGTCTTTCGGCTCCTGCTCAGATCGCGCTCCCCATCTGATTCTGCGCAGTGCAAGACGCCCTTTTCAACGGGCCACGAATGGGAGATGATTGGTTAATCAATTCCCAATGTCAGCGAAGAGGATGCGAGAGGCGTGATGGCCCCACCGCCGAAGAGTCCTGCCGTGCCTGCGCAGGCCCCCGACATCGGCCCCGCCTGTGAAGCGAGGACCCCTGGCCTTGGGAAAGCCCTGCGCGCCTGCCGCGCTGGCTTCGTGGGAATCGCCATCGCCAGCGCCATGGTCAACGTTCTGACGCTGGCCGGTTCGATCTACATGCTGCAGGTGTATGACAGGGTCATTCCCTCTCACAGCGCCGCCACGCTCGTCGGCCTCACGGTCGTGCTCGTGCTGCTCTACACGGCCTATGGCTTCTTCGACGCGATCCGGGCGCAGCTCCTCAAGCGCGTCGGCGCCCGGTTCGAACGGCTGATCCGCGAGCGTGTCTTCTCGCTCTACCTGACGATGCCGCTGCGTACTGCGCGGGGGCAGGACTCGGCGAACCCCTTGCGCGATATGGACCAGATCCGCGGCTTCCTGTCCGGCCCGGGTCCTCTCGCGATCTTCGACCTGCCGTGGATGCCCTTTTTCATCGGCATCGTCTTTTTGCTCCATCCCCTCCTCGGCGTGCTCGCCATGGGCGGCGCACTCGTCGTCGTGGCGCTGACGCTCATGGCCGAGCATCGCGGCCGGCGCTCGACGCTGGAGACCACGAAGGCGGCGGCACGCCGGCACGCCTTCGCGGAGGCGAGCCTGCGCAACGCCGAGGCAGTCCGGGCGCTCGGCATGCACGGGCGGGTGCGGCAGCGCTGGCTGGGCCTCAGCCGGGACTTGTTCGACGTGCAACTGCGCGAGTCCCGCCTCGCCGGCGCCCTCGCCACGATCGCCAAGGTGTTTCGGCTCTTCCTGCAATCCGCCGTGCTCGGCCTCGGCGCCTGGCTGGTGATCAAGGGCGAGGCGTCGTCCGGCGTCATCATCGCGGCGTCGATCACCACGTCGCGGGCGCTCGCTCCGGTGGAAATCGCGATTGCGCACTGGAAGGGTTTTCTGCAGGCGCGGCAGAGCTACGCGCGGCTGGAGACCTTGCTCGCGGCCCATCCCGCCGAGGCGCCGGCGCTCCGCCTTCCGCGGCCCAAGGACGGACTGGCCGTCGAGCAGCTATTCGTCGGTGCGCCCGGGGAGCAGCGCGCCCTGATCCAGAACATCGGCCTCCAGCTCGAGGCGGGGGACGGCCTCGGCATCATCGGCCCGAGCGCTTCCGGCAAGTCCACGCTGGTGCGGGCCATGGTGGGGCTGTGGCGGCCGCTGCGGGGTTCCGTCCGGCTGGACGGCTTCACGCTCGACCAGTGGGATCCGGACGACCTAGGCTCCGCGATCGGCTACCTGCCGCAGGACGTGGAGCTGTTCGACGGCACGATCGCCGAGAACATCGCCCGCTTCGAGGCCGACGCCGATCCTGATGTGATCATCGAGGCCGCTACGACGGCCGGCGTGCATGAGATGATCGCGCGCCTGCCGCAGGGCTACGGCACCAGGATCGGGGAGGGCGGTTCGGCGCTCTCGGCGGGGCAGCGCCAGCGCATCGGCCTCGCCCGCGCGCTCTATGGCGAGCCCTTTCTCGTGGTGCTCGACGAACCGAACTCGAACCTCGACAGCGAAGGCGAGGACGCGCTCACGCGCGCCATCCAGGCCGTCCGAAAGCGTGGGGGCATCGTCGTCGTCGTGGCGCACCGGCCGAGCGCGCTCAATGCCCTCGACAAGCTTCTCGTGATGGCCAATGGCCAGCAGATGGCCTTCGGCCCACGCGAAGAGGTGCTGCGCCAGACGATGCGCCCCGCCCACGGACCCTTGCCCGCTCCCGCCGCCGCGGTCCCCGCTGGCCCGCGGTTCGCGGGAACGCCCGGCTGGATCGGGGCCGGCAACCCCTTCTCCGCCGCTCCGCTTGCGCGGACGGAGGCGGCGCGCTCCCCGGAGCGCGGCTGAGCCATGGCCATGCAGGGCGTCCTCTACCGCGTCGACGGCTTCCTGTCCGCCCGGATCGAAGAGGGGCGGGCGCTCTGGCGACGCGCCACGGCCTGGGCCGAAACGGGGGAAGACGGCATCCGCTCCTCCCTCGCGGCCACCCTCGCGGGGACCGCCGTGATGGTGGTCGGCGTCTTCGGCTGGGCGGCCATGACGCCGCTGGCCGGCGCCGCAGTGGCCCCGGCAACCCTCGTGGTCGACAGCAGCGTCAAGAAGGTGCAGCACCAGGCCGGCGGCATCGTCGGGGAGATCCGCGTCAAGGACGGCGACCGTGTGCAGGCCGGCGACGTGCTGCTGCGCCTCGACGAGACGGTGACCCGCGCCAACCTGCAGATCACGACCAAGCAGCTCGACCAGTTCTCGGCGCGGGAGGCTCGCCTGCTGGCCGAGCGCGACGGGGTCGACCACCTGCTCATCCCCGCCTCGCTGCAGCCGCGGCTCGCCGAGCCCGAGATCGCCGGGATGATGTCGGACGAGCAGCGGCTCTTCGACAGCCGCAGGGCGGCGCGCGAAGGCCTGCGGGCGCAGCTCACGGAGCGCATCCAGCAATTGAACGACGAGGTCGTGGGGCTTCAGGCCCAGCTCGCCGCGAAGGAGAAGGAGACGGCCTTCATCCGGGACGAGCTGAGGGGCGTGCGCGAGCTCTACCGCAAGACCCTCGTTCCCCTCACGCGCGTCAATGCGCTGGAGAGGGACGCCACGCGCATCGAGGGCGAGCAGGGCCAGCTCCAGGCCTCGGTCGCGCAGGCGCGGGGCAAGATCTCGGAGGTCAAGCTGCAGATCCTGCAGATCGACCAGGATCTCCGGACGGAAGTCGGCAAGGACCTGCGCGAACAGCAGGCCAAGCAGGCCGAATTGGTGGAGCGGCGCGTGGCAGCCGAGGACCAGCTCCGCCGTGTCGAGATCCGCAGTCCCCAGGCGGGCGTCGTCCACCAGCTCAGCGTGCATACCGTGGGCGGCGTGATCTCGCCCGGCGAGGCCGTGATGCTCGTGGTGCCGGACGGCGACGTCCTCGTGCTGGAGGCGAAGATCGCACCGCAGGACATCGACCATGTCCATATCGGCCAGAGCGCCGTGGTCCGCCTCACGGCCTTCAATACCCGGACGACACCTGAAATTTCCGGCGAGGTGGTGTTCGTCTCCGCCGACATCTCGCGGGATGCGCAACCCCAGTCGACACCCTACTATCTCGCCCGCATCAAGCCGAGCGCGGAGGACCTGCGGCGGCTCTCGCCGCTCAAGCTCCTGCCGGGCATGCCGGCCGAGGTGCATCTGCAGACGGGCGAACGCTCAGCCCTGTCCTACCTGCTCAAGCCGCTGACCGAGCAGATGTCCCGCGCCTTCAAGGAAGACTGACGGCCGAGGGCGGTCTCCCGCCTGGATTGTGCGTCAGCGGGTGGCGCATGGCGACCCGGCACGTCTCCTGTCGCGCCACCGGGGACGGGGCGTCGTCGCCGCCTCCGCGGCGACGGTCTCGGTCAGGTTCCGCCGGTTCCGGATGAAGGCGCGCGCCTCGAGGCGACGGCGCGAGCGCCCCCTTCCGTGGCGGAGCGCCCGCAGCGTTAGGGTTGACGCCGAAATCGGCAGTCCCGCCCTGCACCCCGAAAAATCGCGGTTTTCCCACGTGTTGGCAGGTCCCGCCGGCGATCGGACGCCAAACGGAAGCGTCCTGCACCCGCTTGCCGGATTCCGGTTCTTGCGTAATTCTAGATTACACAACCTGTTTTTGAATAAAATTATCGTAAAAACAAGTCTATTTTCGTTAATATATTGTTTGCGTTTCGTGTTTTTGCATCAAATGCTACTCAAAGTTGCAATAACCGAGGCGGCTAAACGCTCACGTCACTGACGGCGCGACGCTCCCCACCGGTTCCAAGCCATCGCCACGCCACCCGCGCGGAACTGCCGTTCCGCCGAACGGAGGAACTCGTCATGAAGTCACTCGCAGCTTTCGCCCTTGCGCTTGCCGCCACCACGGCGCTGGGAACCTCCGCCGCCCTCGCGGCCTCCGAGGGTTGCCGTGCCGAGTCGTTCTTCAACACCGGCAATTGCGGGCTTCCCGTTCAGCGCTTCGTGCCGACCGGGGATGACGAGGTCGGCGGGGTGCGTCCCTTCCCGGCGAACACCTTCGCGCCGCCGGCGGCGAAGCCTGCGGCGACCTCCGAACTCGAGCAGCCTTTTGACGATGCGCCCCCCGCCGGGGAGCCGGGAAAGCCCGGCGACGGCAAGGGACGCAAGGATCACGGCCGGAAGGACCACGCGGGCAAGGAGACGGAGCGCCACGGACGGGATGGCCACAAGGGCCATTCCGGAGACAGCCGTCCCGGCAAGGACGGTCACGGCAAGGACGGTCACGGAAAGGATGGTCGCGGCCACGAGGGACGTGACAAGGATCGGGACGCCTTCGGCCGCGACGGCCACGGGCCGCAGCGAGGCCATGACGGCTGGAAGGATCAGTCGGGTGGAAAGGGGGAACGCCCCTCACGCGACACCGTCGGGGGCCGAGACCGCGATGACCGCGGCAGGCCCGGCCATGATCGCCCGCAGGGCGGCTTCGGCGACGACCGCGGCCCTGGCCAGGATGGCCGGCAGGGCGCTCCTCGGGATCGGGAACTTGGTGGCTGGCTGGGACAGATGTTCGGCGGCCAAGGCGGGCGCCCCCATGACGGCGGACACGAGGAGCGTGGCGGGGTCGTCCGCGATGGGCGCTCCGACGCAGGACAGCGCGAGCAGCGGGGCGAGTCCAGGCAGGACGGACGTTCCGGCCCGGGTGCAGCAGGCTTCGGAGGTGAGGGCAAGGGTCCCGAGGGTAAGGGACCTGAGGGCAAGCAGGGCGGCAATCCTGGCCAGGGCGGCAGCCAGGGCAAGGGCGGCGGCGAAGGCCAGGGCGGCAGCCAGGGCAAGGGCGGCAGCGAAGGCCAGGGCGGTAGCCAGGGCCAGGGCGGCAGCCAGGGCCAGGGTGGCAGCCAGGGCAAGGGCGGCAGCCAGGGTCAGGGTGGAAATCAGGGCCAGGGCGGAAACCAGGGCCAGGGTGGCCATCAAGGCCAGACCAAGTAGTCCCAGCGTTCGCATCCAAGCAGCACGTTTCGTGGCCCGCCGTCCGGCGGGCCATTTTTTGTTGGCGCTTGCGCTTCCCTGCTGACGAAGCTGCCCGATCGGTCCCGGTCGGGCGCCCCGATGGTCAAGGCGCGCGTGGCCGCGTTGCGCAAGGCCGTGGCTGCCATGTGCTCAATCGCGGCATCGCCTCCTCATCATGGCGAGAGGGGCGCATGGTGAGGGATCCCCGCGCCGGATCGCCGGTGCTGTCGTCGCTGGAATGTCCGGGGCCATTGCGGCGGGATCCATGTCCCCGGCCGGTACAGTGCCCGGGAGCGCCGACCCCTGGACCTGGGACGGGCTGCTCCTCGCGTCGAGGGGCTGGCCCGCGATCGCTCCGGGCGGCGCGACCACACCAAGCACGACGACGGCCACGACGGTGAACCGAAGCGCGAAGCTCGGGGCGCTGCGCGCGCGCGGGCGTCGGAACGCAAGACGTCGCCCCGCCGGACAAATGTCGGCTGGCGAAGGCGGGTGATCGGGAATGGAATGTCAGGCCAGGCGACCTGGATCGAGGGTCGGGCTCAGCTCAGCTCCGACCCGGGCAGCAAGCGCGAACCGGAGGCTCAGGCTTCGACCGCACCGTCCCTTGGCGCGCGACGCCGTCCCATCCGTTCCGGCAGGAACTTCGGGCGTGTCTGGATCGCCTGGGCGAGCCTGACCGCCGCGAGAAGATGGCGGGCGTCCAGGCCAGGCAGCGGAGGCGGCGCGGGGTCGGCCCCGACGCGGCTGTCCAGGTCCCGGACGATCTCCTCGAGCTTACGCTCGATCGCATTCCAGACGCCGTGCTGGTGCCAGCGGCGATACTGGCGAAAGGCCGAGTTCCAGTTGCCCATGTCCGGGGGCAATTCGCGCCAGGGCAAGCCCTGCCGCGCGATCCAGAAAATCGCGTTCATGACCCGCCTGTGATCCGAGGGTGGTCACCCGGACCTGACGCGCCCTTCCAGAAGGAACGGCGCGAGGAACGACCATTCGGCGTCGGTCAACCAGAGGTGATCGGGCTGCGGAGACTTGGGCGAAGGCAGAGGCGCCTTCCCCGTCATGGAGAGCGACTTGTAACGCACGGTGACAGCCTGTATGCGGCGCGACTGAACCATTCCACGCCTGCATGAGACTTTTCCCGTAAAAGTTGAGATTAATCTAGTCGACTCCTCAATTAGGAATAATAGATACAATTTTATCGATCGTCCGCTGCTCGGCGATCACATGCCCAATCTTCGGTTGCGCCCCCTCTTGTGGATAAATTCGGCTGCAGATTCTTGGCCGGAACAAGACGTGCCCGCAACCGGGACAAGGTCCGGCCCGCTGGGTCTCTCGCTGGTCCGTGAAACCCTGCGCATCGACTACGCGACGTCATGGCGATGGAAGGTGCCGAACGGCTCCGCAGCCTTGAGCGACGGCAGTCGCGCAGCGCCGGCCCCGGAGTTCAAGGCGGAGTGCTTTCCCGCCCGAGGGGCGGCGCGCAGCGTCAGTCCAGCCCCAGGCGACGCCCGGCCAGGAGGAACAACCGTCTCGCGTCCGGCGAGAACTGGAAGGCGGACACGAACGTCTCGGTCGTGTAGCCGGGGTCGACGGACCGCAACCTGGCGGCAAAGCCTCTTGCTTCCTCCGTCCGCCCGGCAAGCACCAGGCAATGCGCGGCGATGGCGAGGATGATCTTGTGCGCATTGGGCTGGGCTGCAGCCAGCAGCCCCCAGCGCGCCGCATCCTGGAACGCCTCCTTCCGGGCGTGGGCCATGGCCAACGCACCATAGGTGCCGAACAGCATGGGATCGAACGGGCTCAGGTCGCGCGCCTGCTCGGCTGCGCCGATCGCCTCCGCGGGATCGCCCGATTGGGATTGAACGAAGGCGATGGCGTAGTGGCCCAGCGCGAAGCTGGGGCTGAGGTCGACAGCCCTGCGCAGTTCGGCCAGGCTCTCGTCCACGCTGCCGCGCAGCCAGAGGGCGCGCCCCATCGCCCAATGGGCCGTCGGGTCGAGGTCGTCCACCAGGACGCTGCGGGACGCCGCCGCGTGGGAGGCCACCGTCTCCTCGTCGCGGTCGCCCCAGCGCTGGAAGGCGTTCTGCCAATGGGTGAAGGACAATCCGGCGAAGGCGCGCGCGAAGGTGGGGTCGAGCAGCGAGGCGTCCCGGAAGTGGTCCTGCGCCAGGCGGTTCTCGGACCGGGTGAACTGATACATGTGCCAAAGGCCGCGGTGGTAGGTTTCCCACGCATTGAGCGAACCCGGCGGCTTCACGAGCGCGCGGTCGCGCTCGGCGAGTTCGACGGCGTGCGTCAGCGACGCCACGATGGCCCGCCCGATCTCCTCGTTGAGAAGGAGTCCGTCCCCGCGCGAGACATCGTAGGCCTCGCTCCAGAGTACGGCCTGGCTCGAGACGTCCATCACCTCGATCGTGAGGCGCTGCCGTTCGCCCCATGTGCGAAGGGTGCCGCTCGCGAGATAGTCGGCCCGCAGCGCGGCGGCGGCCTCCTCGGGCGAGAGCGCCTTGCGGGCCAGGGCCTGGACGGACCCCCAGGCGATGACAGCCAGGGAGCGAAGACGCGCCAGCCGCGCGATCACGTCGTGGGTGAGGGCGTCGGCCAGCCCCGAGGCGCCCGCGTCGTCCGCCGCGGGCGGAAGAAAGGCGACGCGTGGTCGCCGGCGCGCCTCCGGCGAGGGAGGGGACGCGCGGGGAGGCTCGACGCCGGCCGGCGAGGCCCAGGCCGGCGCAGCGTCGGCTTCGGTCGGCGTGCGCTCCTCGCTCCGGGCTTTCTCGCGCAGGTCGCGCCACGCCGCGCGTAGCGGAGCCGGGTCGAGGCCGTCCGCGTCGAAGATCCGGATCGTCGCCGCCAGATGCGCTTCGGCGGCCGCGAAGCTCCTGCGCGACGCCAGCTCCGCGAGCAGCGCGACCTGCGCGGGAACGTCGTCCGGGCACAGGGCGGCGCGCTGCTCGAGCGCGGCGAGCCGCGCCTCCGAGCCCACTGTAGGCAGGGCGCACAGGCGCTCCAGCACCGTCAGGTGGATCGTGCGGAAATGCCGCCGGCGGCTCGCCAGCCAGGCTTCGAAAACCGGCGACCGCTCCGGCGCAAGCCCGTCCAGGAAGGGCCCGGCGAACCGGCCGGCCAGCGCGGTCAATTCGGCCTCGCCCAGCGTGTCGAGCCCCGCGTTGGTGGCCTCCTGCACCGCAAGCACGTCGGCTTCATCCGGCGCGAGCGAGAGGGAGACCTGGTCCCCGTGCGCCTCGATCCGGACTTCGCCCTCTTCCTGCAGCAGGCGGCGCAGCTTCGAGAGACACCAGCGCAACTCGCCGCGCGGGTCGTTGGGGCCGTCCCAGAGCAGGTCGCACAGATGGCTGCGGCTGACCGGCCTCGTCGCGAGCGCCAGGTACCCGAGCAGCATCAGCACCTTGCGGGAGGCGGGACGATCCACGGGCTTGCCGCCGCGCAGGACCAGGGGAGAACCCAGCAGCCCCACGCGCAGGGCTGCGGCCCGATCGGTCCGCGCGGGGAACTCTCTTTCCACGGCCCGTTCCACGAGACCCCCCAAGGTTGTGAGGTCTCGGCTTCTTTAGCACGGCGAGAGACCGCCGTCCTTTCCACGCTGCCTGCCACGAGGCCTCCCACGGTCAGTGGGTCTGATGCCTGTCCAGCATCGTCCCCGGGGAACCGGCCTGATCCGGCCTCGCCGGGGCACAGCGCAACGTCAAGGAGATGCCACGATGGATCGCGATCCCATGCACCCCGCCCTCCGGCGCACGACGGGCCGCGGGCGGCTTTTCGAGTCCATTCTCGACACGGTCGGCGACACGCCGGTCGTCCGGCTCAATCATGTCGCGCCGGGGCATGCGACCGTCTACGCGAAGGCGGAGTTCTTCAACCCGGCCGCCTCGGTGAAGGACCGGCTCGCCCTAAACATCATCGAGGCGGCCGAGCGTGCGGGGGCCATCCGGCCGGGCCAGACCGTCGTCGAGGCCACCAGCGGCAATACGGGCATCGGGCTCGCCATGGTCTGCGCGCAGAAGGGCTATCCGCTCGTCGTGACGATGGCGGACAGCTTCTCGGTGGAACGCCGCAAGCTGATGCGCATGCTGGGCGCCAAGGTCGTGCTGACGCCGCGCGCCGAGAAGGGCACGGGCATGCTGCGCAAGGCCATCGAACTGGCGCAGGCCAATGGCTGGTTCCTCGCCCACCAGTTCGAGACGCCGGCCAACGCCGAGATCCACGAGACCACGACGGCGCGCGAGATCGTCAACGACTTCGCCGGGCAGCGCCTCGACGCCGTGGTGACGGGCTACGGTACGGGGGGCACGGTGACCGGCATCGGACGGGTGCTGCGTGTCGAACGGCCGCAGACGCGCATCATCCTCGCCGAGCCCGCCAACGCCGCGCTGCTCACGAGCGGCAAGCCGCAGGAGCGGACGCCGGACGGCATGCCCTCCCAGGGCCATGCGGCCTTCGAACCCCATCCGATCCAGGGCTGGACGCCGGATTTCATTCCCCTCGTCCTGCAAGAGGCGGTCGACCGCGCCTATGTCGACGAGGTCGCGACGGTAACCGGGGCGGAGGGGATCGCCATGGCGCGCGACCTGGCGCGGCGCGAGGGCATCCTCACCGGCATTTCCGGGGGAGCCAGCGTCGCCGTGGCCTGCCGCGCAGCCGCGGCGATGCCCGCAGGCAGCGTGGTTCTCGCCATGCTTCCCGACACCGGCGAGCGCTACATGTCCACGCCGCTCTTCGAGGGGATCGAACCGGACATGACCGCGGAGGAGCAGGAGCTGTCCCGCTCGACCCCGTCTTGCCGGTTCGCCGCGTAATGGACGCGCCGGATCGGAACGCGGGCAGGCCGGAAGCCGGGCTCGACCCCGTGGACTGGAGCGAGGCGCGCGCGGTGGCGCATCGCATGGTGGACGACGCCGTCGCCTACCTCCAGGGCCTCGGGGAAAGGCCGTGCTGGCAGGATCCCGCACCGGTGGCGGCGGCCTTTCGCGAGCCGCTGCCCCGGAAAGGCTCGCCCCTTCCCGATGTCTACGACGCCCTTACGCGCCAGCTCCTGCCCTACGCGATGGGAAACATCCACCCGCGGTTCTTCGCCTGGTACATGGGCGCGAGTTCGTTCACCGGTGCGCTGGGCGATTTTCTGGCCGCCGTGCAGGGCTCCAACCTGGCCGGCGGCCGGCACGCCGCAGCCCTCATGGACCAGCAGGTCGTCGGCTGGCTCAAGGAGGCCGTCGGCTTTCCGGCCGAGGCGAGCGGAGCGCTGGTCAGCGGCGGCTCCATGGCGAACCTGATCGCGCTCAACGTGGCCCGCAACGCCAAGGCCGACGTGGACGTGCGCCGCCACGGCGTCGCGGCGATCAGCCGTCCCCTGCGCTTCTACGCCTCCGACCAGGTGCATAGCTGCCATCGCAAGGCCCTGGAGTGCCTTGGGCTCGGGGACGAGGCGCTGCGGCGCGTCCCGACGGGAAAGGACCTGCGCATCGATGGTCTGGCGCTGCGCGAGGCCATCGTCGAGGATCGGCGGGCCGGCCTGCAACCGGCCTGCCTCATCGGCACAGCCGGGACGGTGAACACCGGTTCCGTGGACGACCTCGAGGCCTTGGCCGACGTGGCGCGTGACGAGCGACTTTGGTTCCACGTTGATGGTTGCATCGGGGCGCTCCTCGCGATCTCCCCGAACCACCGTCGCCTTGTGGCCGGGCTGGACCGGGCGGATTCTGTTGCCCTCGACCCCCACAAGTGGCTGCATGCGCCCTTCGAGGCCGGCTGCGTGCTCGTGCGGGATGCGACGGCCCATCGCAGGACCTTCGCGGTGACGCCCGAATATCTCGTCCAGGCGCCCCGAGGGCTGGCATCGGGAGAGTGGCTGCACGAATGGGGCCTGCAGACGTCCCGCGGATTCCGGGCTCTCAAGCTCTGGATGATGCTGAAGGAGCAGGGCATCGAGGCGTTCGGCCGCCTGATCGACCAGGGGATGGACCAGGCCCGCCATCTGGCCACGCTGGTGGACGAGCATCCCGACCTCGAGCGCATCGCCCCCGTACCCCTCAACATCGTCTGCTTCCGCTATCGGAAGCCGGGGTTCGACGAGGTCGCGACCAAGGCGCTCAACCTCGAGATCCTGATGCGTCTGCAGGAGGGCGGGGAGGCGACGCTCTCCGATACGACCGTCAAGGGCCGGCATGGCCTACGCGCCGCCGTGGTGAGCCACAGGACGCGCCTGGCCGACATCGACCGCCTGGTGGCAGGCGTCGTCCGGCTGGGGCGCGCCGTGGCCGGGGAGCGCGAAGGCTGCGAGGCGAGCGCTTAGCAGGCGGCCACGGCGGCTGCAGGACGGAGCCCCGCCGCCTCCGGCGTCGGGGCTACGGGCCGACGAGATCGGGCTTTTTGATCTGCCGTGCTGCCGCCTTTGCCCCGAGATCGTAGCAGGGTCGCACATTGGCCGGATCATCCATGTGCCGCAGGCGCACGATGTCACGCTCGTCGAGAAGGACGTCGAGCTCCCTGGAGAGCCAGGCCTTCTCGAGGCGAACGTCGTAGCGCAGGAAGCGGAACTGGGGACCGAAAGGCGGTGAGACCGGTCCGAGGTCGCCGATCTCGCTGTTGATGACCCACGGCGTTGGCGAGGAGCCCAGCCAGCTCATCAGCGTGAGGACGAGTTGTTGCGCCTCGGAGATCTGCGCGGTCAAGGCCTTCAGCGCGACGCCGATGGGCCGGATACGTGACACGGACCGGGGATCCAGGGTCGGCCGAAAGCTCCCTGTTCCCACGGAGACGATCGTGAGCTGGCCGGTGCCCAGCGCCCATTCGAGCCCGTAGGCTGGCAGGACGGCCACGAGCGCGAGGATCAGGGACGGGTTGTTGTGGGGCGTCAGTCCTCCGTCCACGAAGAGCCCCGGCGGCTGACCCTCGACGATCGAGATCAGTTCGGGATCGAAGAAATGCGGCGCGGCCGCGCTTGCCCGCACCAGGTTCACGAGGGGGAGATGCCGATTGCCCGCGAAGCTGCCATCGGCCGGCGTCTCCCAGAAGGCCGAGCGCGGATTGTTCATCAGGATCCAGGAACTCCCGGTATCCATGCGCTTGAGGGTGAGGCAGAGTCCCGTCTGGAGGTCGTCGCTGTCTAGGGTCCTCTCGGCGAACACCGATCGAAGCTCGGCGGCGAGCCGGTTCGCGTCGAACTTCGACTGAAGGCCAAGGATCCGGAAATAGGACCGGCGAAACACCTTGGGCGCGAGCTGGAAGTAGAACGCCCTGATCTCCGCGGCGGAATAGCCGAGCGCGAGGGCCGTGGCGATGATCGCTCCGGTCGACGTCCCGCCTATCAGATCGAACCAGTCGCACAGGCGCGTCGGTCGTCCTTCGATCTCGCTGATCGTCTCTTCCAGCCGCTCGAGGAATGCGAGCGACAGGGCGCCCCTGACGCCGCCGCCGTCGAGCGCCAGGATGCGCTTCGGTCCCGCGCCGAAGAGGTGTTTGTCCCTCGGGGATGGATCGGCCATGGTGCTCCCCGTGATCTCCCGCGCTCAGACCCTTTCGGAGGCCTGTGTTCGCTCGCGATCCGCCCTGTCGCCCGACTGTTCGGGCGAAGCGGGGCTTTCCGCCCTGAAGCTCGCCAGCCTCCTGACGAGGTCCCGGTTGGCGTCCTTCACCGCCTCCGGCAAGTCGTCGTAGGGCGCCAGATCGGGGTGCAATCGGGCGAGATCATCACGACGGGGACCGGCGCGCCATCCGTCAAGCTCGCGCTCCACCCGCCATGACTGATGCTCGCTCGCGGCGAGCATCTCGACGAGCCCGGGCTGCCTGCGGCAGGCGAGATCAAGGCGAGCTTCGCCCGTGAAATGGCGGGCGGCGATCTCCTTCAGGGCGAGATGGTCGATCGCCCTGCGGCTCGACTGGCGAAAGGATTCCGGCAAGCTCTCCCAGTCGGACGCCGCAGCGGCGTCCTTGTCGAGGCGGGTGCGGTAGAAGGCGTGCAACGCCTTGGCCCGTTGTTCGCGCTCGCCCGCGAATGTCTCGAGGCAGCAGAGGCGGCCGAGCCGGCCAAACGGCGTGATGGCGGGATAGCCCGGCAGTCCCTGCTCGCCGAGCACCGGATCGAGGCTGTTCTCCCGCGGCAGGTGCGCGTGGATCGGCACGGACCACCGCCGCCGCGCGAAGCTTTCGCGCAACTGCGTCGCAGCCAGAAACGTGTCGTCCTGGCGGGGAAAGGCCACCACGCAACCGGACCAGCCCGCGCCTCCCGCATCGTGGACCGCCGCCTCGAGCATCGCGTCGTCCGGCACGAGCGCCTGAGGGGGCAGGGTGTGAAGGACGATGTCGGCCATCCACTCCGCCTGTTCCGGCCTGTCCGGCCCTCCCATGATCCGGGCGAGGCCGGCAAGGCGCGGCGAACGACGGCGAAGCCTTGCCAGCGCGTCCTCCACGTCGGGAACGAAGAGGTCGATCCGCGGCCGCGCAAGTCCAGGGAGGGGCGAGAGCCGAAGGAACTGCAGGAGCGTTTCCTCCTGCGTGTCGGACATGCCGAGCATGACGAGCCCGATGCGCGGGAAACCCTGCCGGTAGGCCTGTTCCGCAAAGCGGCCCTCGCCAAGCACCTCCCGCCCGGCCAGGCGCGCCATGTTGAAGAGCGTGATCTCGATGGGGCGGGTCGAGGCGGGACGCGTGAAGGCCGGATCGGTGGCGATCCGGTCAGCCAGCAGGAGATTGTCGACCGCGACGCCAATCGCGAGCGGCTCGCGTCCTGCGGCCCCTTCCGCAAGTTCAACCAGGAGGCGAACGACTGCGAGATTGCGCTCGTCATCGCCCGTGACCACGAAAGCGCGCGCTGCACGCCCGGGATTGGCGAGGCGCAGCGTCTCCTTCTCCTTGGCATTGCCGGACAGGAGCCGGATATCGTGAGCCCGGCAGAAGTCGGTCGTCGAGCGGCCGGGCTCGGCATCCACGGCCACGAGGCCCCCGGCCTTGCGGGTTGCGATATCCAGGGCGAGCGCGCGGTTGCGATCGCCGAAGCCGCACAGGATGGTGTGGCCCGTCATCCGGCGCACCATCCAGGCCGTCACGTCACGGCGGAAGGCGGCGCCCAGCAGGGCGAGGACCGTCGCACCCGCCACCACGGCGCCCATCGTGCGGCCCACGGTGAGCGGCCAGTTCGAGCCGCCGGCGGGCACGGACGCGCCGAGCGTGAAGAGCTGGAGGGTCTGGACGAAGCTGTCGAAGACGAGCTTCAGGACAGTCGACGGCGTCACACTCTGCGCGGCCGACAGGTTCTGGATGAAATGGCCTGTCCAGCCCCCGACGATGGCGACGAGCGCCATCGCCGCCATCCAGCGCCCGGAAAGGCCGAGCGGGTTGCGCCGGAACCAGCCCAGGACGTTCATGAAGCCCGACATCAGGACAGTCCTCGGGCGCAGCGGCGTTCCCGCACCTGCCTCCGGGCGCGCGCGATGGGTGCGAGCCTCGTCATGCCGGAAGGCTCAGCGGACGCGTTTCCGTGAACATGTGCCACTCTTCCAGATCCGACATGAGCGCGACGCCGATCTTGTCGATCCGGTCGGACACCAGCGCGAGGGTGAGCTCGACCGCTTCCTCTTCCCGTTCGAGTGCGGCGTCGATGGCCTTCAGGGTGCGCAGCGTCTCCAGCGAGCGATCCGCGGTCTTCTCGAAATCCCCCTGGAAGCGGATGGCGTTGAGCGAAGCGCCGAGGGTCGGGAAGAAGGCGGTCGCGATCGTAACGGTGAGCTTCGTGCCCTCGCCGATCCAGTGCAACCCGGTGGCGGAATCCCGCAGCTTCAACAGCAGAAAGACGGCGCAGGTCGCGATGCTCGCCACGAAGCAAGCCAGTCCCGACACGTGCAGGCGATGCCCGACCGCATTCATCTTGCGCCAGTTCGACTGGTGATAGGCGATCTGGGGAGCGAGTTCGTCTGCTCGCAGATGCCGGGTAAGGGAGGAAAGATAGGCCTCGTCCACGGTCGCGTTGGGCAAAGGCAATGCACGGCGCAGGCTGCGTGCGTACCAGCCGACCCAGTCCCGCTCGCCCTCATGCATGACCACGGCGGGCCGGGGGAGGCGGCCGCCCGAGCCGACCAGCGACGTGAAGCGCATGTGGCGGAGCGTCTCGGCGAGGCGCCTGTAGTCCATCCAGCGCCGGTGCCAGTTCTGCCGCCAGCCCAGGTAGGTGTTCACGAAGATGCAGATGATGAGGATGAGCTCAATGCTGACCAGCCAGCCCTTGTGCTCCTCGAAGACGAGCCCGGACAAGGCGATGCCGACCGCCGCCGCGGCCGCGAGGTAGTTGAACACGAACGCGCTGCGATAGAGGCCGGCATAGACCACCGCCAGGCGGTCGGAGAGAACGAAGGCCGGGATCAGCATGGAGCGGGTAGCGTCCGCGAGGGCGCCCTCGCCAACGCCCCATTGGTCCGACAGGCGGCGGACCTCGTCCGAGGCGCGTCCGCCGACGCGAACATCGCCCCATCCGGGACGGCGAATGCCGAGAGCCCCGAGAAGCAGCGGATACCAGCACCACGGCGTCCACCGGATGTCCGTCTCCCCTAGGAACGCCTCCAGCAGTCCGGCTTGCCTGCGGGACTCCGGAGGTGCGAGCAGCGTGGCCATCACCTTGGGCAAGGCGGAGAAGGCGTCGGGGCTATGGCGCAGGACCTCCTCGGGGCGGACGGTGCCCGGCGCCAGGCGCGACAGGCCGGGCCACATCAGCCGCACCTCCCCCGGTCGAACCGGGTCGATGGCGAGCACCGGAACCATGTCGGCGAGGGCGCGCTCGATGACCAGCGCCGTTCCCCCGACCCCCGCCGCCCCGCCGCCGTCCCACACCGCGATCATCAGGTCGCAGGCCTGTTCCATCACCAAGCCCGCGGCCTCGTAAGGCCGGCCCTGCGCTAGCCCCTCCCGACCGCCCCGGGCCGCGTCCAGGACGAAGACGGATCGCGCCTTGCCCAGCAGGTCCCGGAAATCCGCGCGCGAGACAGGGCCGTCGAAGTCCTTTTCGTATTCGTCGGCGGAGAACGGCAGGGGACATTGCAGCGACCAGCCGAGATCGAGCGCCGCGCGAGCGGCAATGCGGTCCGTCCCTTCGGCAAGGGACGAGATCAGCACGAGTTCGGGTCCCGATGCCTCCCGTCCCGCCGGGACGGCAGAGGAGAGGGCGCGGGCCTCCCCGCCGACGGCCGCGAGAATGCGCCCGATCGTCTCGCGCAGCGCACTCTCGACCCCGTCCGGCAGCTTGTTGGGCCTGTGGCCCGTCACGCCGACGCGGACGTGCAGGGCCGGCAAGGGGGCCTTGTCCGATGTGCCGTTCAGCGTGCCAGACCCTGGCGAACCGGGAGATGTCATGATCGGCGCGATCTCATGCGCCATTCGCCTGGTCGATCGGCATCACAAAAGGCCGGACGCGCGACCATACATCGACGGATCATCCTTCGGGCCGGCTTCGGACCAGATGACGCGGAGCGGCATGGGCTCCTGCGCCTTCAGCTTGCCGTCGTCCGTCCTGATCTGGTTGGAGACCCACAGGACGCAGCGGTCCGTGGTGACGTCGAACACGCGCTGCTCGATCTCGACGACCGTCGCCACGCCCGTGTCGCTGGACGTCACGGCTTCGACATTCTCGGACAGGCAGTCGAAGATGATCCGCTGGATGCGGTATCGCAGCGCGAATGCGTTGTCGTCCCGCCGCACGATCCCGTCGAACTGCGCGCTGCCCGACGTCGACGCCCGCAGGAGAAGCCGCTCGGCCCCCTCGCGCAGGTCCCCGCTGACCAGATCCCCGTGGGTCTGGTAGAGCCTCTGGATGAACAGGGCGGAACTGCGGTTGGCCGCCAGCAGTTCCGACGTCTCGAACAGCCGGAGATAGACGCTGCGGCCCGCCTTCTGGATGATCGAATCCAGGTCCGCCATCGAGACGAGGCCCTTGTTCGTTCCGTCGAAAAGGCCACCGACGTCCGTTGCGGCGCGGTCGACGATCATTCCGCGCAGGCGCTCCGCCGACCAGTTCTCGCCGAGGAACGTCTCGAAGCGCTGCAGGTTCGCCGTCTTGTAGACTGCGGTGACGGATTGCTGGATGGCGTGTTCGGTGATGTCGCCTTCCTTGTAGGACTTCTGGGCCGATTGCTGGCGCTTGAACCGGTCGATGAGGTCCTGGATCTTCGCCGTATAGTCGCGATCCCGCTCGCCGCTCGCAGTCTCGCCGACGACGTTGAGATCGTCGGTCGAACCCACCGCGCCCAGCGACGCGCTGGCGATCACGCCCTTCAGGACCGCGACCTGAACCTGCGTGGACGGCGCGAGGCGGGCGAGCACGGCGCTGTTGCGTTCGGTCACGGCCTGGGCGTTCTTCTCCGTCACGGCGTTCGGATCGGCGGCCGGCTTGGCCGTGTTGCGGCGCTGCCGGGTCCCGTCCCGGTAGGGTCTGGCCGGGCCCACCGTGGCGAGACCGCCCATGACCCCGATGAAGCCTCCTATAGCTCCGCCGAGAACCCGACCGGCATTGCCGGCCTGGACGGGTTCGGCCGAGCCGAGGCCCAACAGCGAGACCATGCCGAAGCTGCATGCGATGCGCGCGAGATGGGTCATGGATCCTCTCCCGAGGCGACGAGCGTCGAGCGCGACCTCGACTTAAGGAGGCGAAGGCTAGCGTCTTTTCCGAGCGGGCAGAACTGCTCTCTCGCCGTCATTGCGAGCGAAGCGAAGCAATCCGGTCCTGTGCCGGGCGAAGGGTGGATTGCTGCCTCGCCGTGTTCCTCGCAATGACGCTCGGCAAGGTCGAAAACGGCTCCGGCATCGCCGGAGGATGCCCTGCCAAGTTGGGTGCTTGGGACAGGTGCGCCGATCATCTCTTCTTCTTTCGCGTTTCGACGGAGACCGTCGTCGCCTTGGCCGAGCGGATCTGCTGGTCGATCAGGTCGGCGAAGGGCACGCTGTTCTTGCGCGCCGTGAGGAAGCTCGCCACGAGCGTCTCGCGCAGTAGCGCATTGTCGGAGCAGCGCGTCTCGCGCTCAAGGCTGCGGAACTGCGCCTCGGTCGGCGACTCCAGGCGGCCCCAGTCCCATACCCAGATGAAGCGGTAGGTCTGGTAGCCGCCGCAGCCCAGCGGCACGCTGAGGCGACGGACCTTCACCTGCTTGGCGACGGGATCGATCTTTCCGTAGAAGCGCTCCAGGCGCTCGGTCTCGTCCTTGGAGAGCAGAGGCTGCCCACCGGCGTCCACCGCCTCGCCCGACCGAGCCATCTCCGCCAGCATGATTCCTGCGGCGATCTCGTAGAACGGGTTGCCGTCGGGCGTCGTCGGATCGGCCTCCGTCGACAACCTGATGGTGCGGAAGGCGTAGCGCATCGCCTCGATCGGCGACTTCTGCTCGTCGAAGTCGCCGCGCCGGTAGATCTGGGCCAGCATGAGGGCTGCGCGGGTCGAGCCCTGGCTCAGCGCCCGCTGAAGCAGGGCGATCCCCTCCTTGGCCCCGTTCTCGGGCTTGACCAGGACCTTGCCGACCCGGAGCTTTTCGGCGAACTCCACCTCCGCGTCCTCGTTGCCGCCGTAGGCGGACAGGCGGTAATAGCGCTCCGCGATTTCCGGCTGGGGGTTCGGCAGCCCCAGCCCGTTCTCCATGATGTAGGCGAGGAAATGCTGCGCCGCCGGGTCGCCGCTTTCCGCCGCGCGCCCGAACCACAGCAAAGCGAGGGAGTAGTCCCGCGGGACGCTGTTGGGCGTGGGTTCGCCCGTGGCGTCGCGGATGACATAGCCGAGGTAGTAGCGCATCCCCAGCATGAGCTTGGCGCGGTTGGACCCCGTCTCGGCGGCGCGCTGGTACCATTCGATGGCGCGGCGCGGGTTGCGATTGACGCCCATGCCGAGCCAGAGCGCATCGCCCACCTCCACCATGGCCGCGATAAAGCCGCTCTCGGCCGCCTTCGCGAGCCATTCATAGGCCTGGAACACGTCCCTCTGGATCCCGCGCTCACCCGATTGGTAGCGCAATCCGAGGTTGTACATGGCCAGCGGAAAGCCCTGCTGCGCCGCCCGCTTCAGCAGATCGTTGGCCTTGCTTTGGTCGCCCTCGGGGCCGTCGCCGTAGTCGTAGAGGATCGCGAGATTGTGGAGGGCGGCCACATAGCCTCGCTTGGCCGCGTCATCGAGCGCGATGCGCGCCCGGCGCAGCGTTTCCGGCCGGTCCGGATCGTCCGCCCGCATGCGATTGGCGGCGGCATGTTCGGCGCGCCCGAGATTGAAGAGGAAGCGGACGATGCGGGGATTGCGCTCGACAGCGATGCGGCACGCCTTGCGCGCCTCGTCCGAGTCGATCTTGTCGAAAGGAACGCCGGGGATTTCCGGCGGTCTCGCCCTGTCGTTCTCCGACGCGGCGAACCGGTCGCAATCGTCGATCTGCCGGTTCGCCCCCACGGCTGGGAGGGCGAGGGGTTCATCGGCCGTCTCAGAGAGGGTTACCAGCAGGCGGCGGGCCTGCTCCGCCGTCGGACAGGACTCGAAGCGGCGGCGATGGCGCTCGACGAGGTCTCTCTTCGGAAGCTGGACGAGGTTGTCCCAATCCGCCTTTGCCCCCTCGCAGTCGGTGACCTGCACGCGGAACCGCTCCGCGCCCACGGAGTCCACGAACATGAAGTCGAGGGAGCCCTTCAGGTTCTCGACATATTCGGGCTCCTGCTGCTGCCCGCCATTATTCGCGATGGCCCGCACCATGAGCCGGACGCGATCGGCGAAATCGACCAGAGTCTGCCCTGGGCGCGGCATTTCCGAGCGGACCACCTCGGTGAACAGCGAGTTGCGGCGTCGGTCGGAGGCATCGAAGCGCTCGACCGCCTGTTCGCCGAACGAGGCGGAGTAGAGCACCATGAACCCGACCGGAAGGTCGGTGTTCGGGAACAGACGGCTGCCCGAATCCGGACCACGCTTGACCCGCTTGCCGTCGAGCGGATCGGCTGCGACGAGGCTGCGGCAGGCGTCGAGGATCAGGAAGGCCGTCCTCGGCTTCTTGTCCGCGATCTTCTGGATGATCTCGTTGGCGGACACTCCGTTGGCGGCGATCTCGTCCGTCTCATAGGCGTCCGCGAAGCTTTGCATCCGCAGCCTGATCACGTCGGGATTCTTGCGGTCGTCGTCGCTCAGCTTGCCCTTCGTGAAGCTGAAGAGGCTCTTCGTCTCGCCGAACAGGATGTAGTTCGTGTTCGCCAGCTGGACGCCGAGCCCGTGGCCGGAAAAATAGAAGAAGACGATATCGCCTTCCTTCACGGTCTTGAGAAAGTCGTCGAACTTCTTGTTGAAGTCCGCTTTCGTCTTGAGGTCGTTGGCGACCGTGATGTCCTTCTTGTCGAAGCCGACCTGAACCAGATCGGCGGCGATGTCGTTGGCGTCGTCGACGGCCCGGCTCAGGCGGGGAATGTTGGCGTCGGAGTAGCGCTCGACGCCGACGACGAACGCCTTGCGGGTCTGGGCTCCGGCAGATCCGGCAAAGGCCGTCGCGCAGGCTGCGACGACGAGCAGAAGTGTCGCACGGCCCGTCCAGCGAAGCAGGAGCAGGCCAAGGGCCTCTGCACGTCCGCGGATCAGCGTCATGGCGTCAGGTCTCGCGCTATTCGAATGCCGAGCTGCGGAAGCCGCTCGTCGATCGGCTGCCAGGATCGGGCCGCCGTCCGAAGGTCCTTGGGTTCGTCGGACCAACCGCCGCCGCGGACGACGCGGGCGTTGCAGTCGCCGGACAGCCGAGCCGCGCCGTCGGGCAGGGGAGGCGCGTTCGCGTTCCAGCAATCCTGCGTCCAGACGCGCACGTTGCCGACCATATGAACGAGACCGAACGGGTTGGCTTGCCCGTCATCCACCGGGACGGTCCGTCGCCTGGCCTGCGCCTTGGGGCTGCCGGCATAGGAGAAGCGGGCGTCGTAGTTGGCGAGCTCGGGCTTGATCGAGGCTCCGAACCAGAAGGGCCCCGGCGCGCAGCGCGTCGTGCGGCAGCCTTTCGCCGCATATTCCCACTCGCCCTCGCTCAGCAGGCGGTAGTGCGCGCCCGTCTTGGCGCTCAGCCACGTGACATAGGCCTGGGCGTCATTCCACGAGACGAAGATGACCGGGCGGCGTCCGCGGCCCCATCCGAAGTCGCCGGGCCGCCAGTTGTTGCAGGCGCCGTCCGCCACGCAGGCATCCCATTCCTCGAAGGTGACCTGGTAGCGGCTGACCGCGAAGGGTGCGGCGATGGCGACGTCCCGCGGCGCCCACTCGGTCGGCTGGCGCGACGCCTCCTGGGCCGGCGAGCCGACCATCGTCGTCCCCTTGGGCACCACCACCATCTCCGGGCAGGTGCTGCAGTCCTGGAAGCGCTGGCCTCCGTCGCCGACGGCGTCGACGGGGGGCGGAGACTTGGCGACGGGAGCGTCCGCCGGCGGGGCGCCGGGCGGCGGCGGGGGAGACTTGTCGATCGGAACGACCGTCGGAGCCAGCGCGGCCACCTTGACGTCGCCCGTGGGGCGGGCCACGGGCGGCGCGGCTGCATCAGCCGGCGCGGAGGCTGCCGGCGCTATGGCGACAGGCGCCGTAGCGACCGGCGCTGTGGCGACCGGGACCGAGGCGACCGGCGCCGAGGCGGCTGGCGCGGGAGTGGAGGGTGGCGTTGCCGGCAGCGGCGGTTGGGGCGAACCTCCAGCAGTGACAAGGACGGGCGGTTCGGCAGCTTCGGCC
Organism: Alsobacter sp.; assembly: GCA_046349155.1. Taxonomy (GTDB): domain Bacteria; phylum Pseudomonadota; class Alphaproteobacteria; order Rhizobiales; family Beijerinckiaceae; genus Alsobacter. The sequence continues at coordinate 1,725,580 of JAXMCW010000001.1, forward strand.
TTCGCTTCGACGGGAGGTTTCGCGGGGGCCGGGTCGGACATTCCCTTGTCCGCGGGTGGCGGAGCCTCTGCCGCGACCTTTGCAACGGGCCGATCCGCCTGGGGCGGCGGTGCGGAGGGAGGCGGTTGAACCTGGGCGGGGGTCGACGGCGTGACGGCGACGGGGGCCGCCGCAGCCGCCGCCGCAACGGCAGCGGGTGTCTCCGACGCCGGCGATAGGGGCGTGGACGGCTGCTGCGGTGCCTGCGTTCCTGCAACCGCGTCCGCGGGCGGCGGGTTCGGCGCGCTGGTCGGGGATGCGGGGGGCGCGGCTGGCTCGTTCCGGCCCGGCGGCAAACCGATGCTCGCTGCGGCCGTTCGTGCCGGTTCGCCGCTTGGAGGAGCGGGCGTATCCTTCGCCGCCAGCGGCGCCTCAGGCTTGACCTCCGCCACGGCGCGCGGCGCATCAGGAGTCTTCGGCGGAGTCGCGCTGCCGGAGGCCGCACCCGGGGAGGCGGGACCGGAGAGCGCCGCCGCCTGGCTCGCCTCGGGCGGCTTCTGCGCCACGGGAGCGGCCTCCGCGACCGTCTGCCGAGGCATGGCGCCGGGGGCTGGAACGGTCGGGGGCACGGCCTGCTGGGCCTTGGCTTCCACGGGGCTCGGCGCGGAAACTGGCGCTGTGGACGGCGGCTGCGGCGTGGCGACGGGGCCGGACGCGGCGAGCTTGGCGTCTCCGGCCGAACCGCCGCCCCGCCCGAGAAAGGCATAGGCGCCGCCGGCCAGGGCAAGGATGGCCAGGACGGCTGCGATGAGGGCGGGCGCGTTGGATCGCGGCGAAGGACGCAGGGGTGGCCGCGGTTCGACGGGCGTCGCGCCTGCGTCGCCTCCGGGTTGGACCAGCGGTCGAGGCGCGGGCGTCAGGGCGTCCAGCGTGCCGGAGAGCCTTTTCAGGGCTCTGTCCCAATCGTCGAAGAAGTCGATCCACTGCCGGGTGGCGAGTTCGTAGCTGAAGGCATCGCTCGGCACGACGTCCTCCACCCGCACGGGGATGACGGGGACGCCCGTCTGGCCGGCGAGCGCAAGCTCCTTCTTGATCTCGTTGGAGTTATTGGCGTTGGCCGAGAAGACCAGCACCATGGCCCGCGCCCGCTTGATGGCGCGCACGATCTCTTCCTGGTAGTTGGCGCCCGGGCCAATGTCGCGGCTGGAAATCCAGCAGGCCTGGTTCCGTCGCTCCAGCGCGCGGCACAGATGCTCCGCCACCTCGCGGTCCCGCGAGGAGTGGCTGATGAAGATCACAGGCGTCGACATTCCCCACGCCTGTCAATTGGGCGGAGGCGGAAGCCATTCACGGGACTGCACCTCTCGCGCCAGCTGGAAGTCGATGTGCTTGGCAATCGTCTGACTGAAGGCATAATAAATCTGATTATACTCGGCCGAGCATTGCCTTGCACGGTAAGCCGGCAAGATGCCGCGGTCCACATAGATTTGAAAATCCTCGGGATCGCCGCCATAGGCGATGCAAAGGTGGTTGTAGAACCGCTGCGCCTCGGTCCCGTGGACGTCGGAAAAAGCCGTTTGCGTCGTGAAGGAGGACTGCTCGATCAGGGCGCCCCAGAAATAGGCTGCCCCACTCAGCGTGCGCTTGGCGTTCTCGCGTCCGAACTGCAGCATCAGGAATGCCGCGATCTGGTCGGCCGCATCCTCCTCGCGGCCGAAGACCGGGACTTTCAGCATGTGGATGACGGCGTGGCCGAGTTCGTGCAGCGTCACCTGCACGAAGGCGCCCACGATGGCCGTGTCGCGCGTGATCCCGTCGTCCGACGTATAGAGAGGCGCGATGCGGCGGATCCAGCTGACCCACTCGTAGCAAATCACGAGCCGCGACTGGTAGGGCTCATAGAATGCGTTGGTCATTCCGCACTGGGTCGTGACCACCTTCAGCTTGCGTGGCAGCCTGAGCGGCGCGAGGAAGGCCTTCAGCTGGTCGAGAACCCTCAGTCTCTGGACGATCGCATAGTCGACCGCATAGTTCGGGTTGTCCGGCGGGATGTACTCCAGGTCGATCATCGAGTTTTCGAGGAGATTGTCGGCCCGCGCCATCGGGGCGGCAGCCGTCAGGGTGGCCAGGCAGAGCGAGACGATCCCGAAACCTCTCGCCCAGCGCACCGTCATCTCCCTGGTCTGAGCGCGGCAGCTAGCGCTTGCCGGAACCCTTGTTGGACGGGGGGCGCACCAACGAGGGCGTCCCGGGAATGCTTCGCGCCAGAGTGGTCGGGCCCCTGGGTCGCGACGACTCCGGCAGTGCGGCCGTCACCCTCTGCGGGCCCTGCGCAGTGGTGCTGGCCTCCGCTGTTGTCACCGGCCCACGGGCCGGGGCAGCCAGGGCGGCCTGAACGGAGGGTCGATCCATGCCGCCGAGCACGTGCGACGGCATGTTGCCGCCGCTGGCGCTCCCGCCCTGGATCGCGGCGGGAAGATCGCGCCGTGCCTCCGGCGAGGGCCCTGACAGGGACGCCCGGGCGAGAGGCGCGGACGGCCTCGGGGCCAGGGTCGAGGCGGGGCGCAGCGCCGCAGACAACGTCGCCGCGGCAGGCATCGCGCTGGCCTGAGTGGCCGGAACGTTCGCGCGGGCCGGCGACGTCTGCGCGGCCGAGGCGAGGCCAGGCTGCTTCGCGAGCGCGGCCGCCTGTCCCGCCTGCACGGCCGCAGCCGATGCGGACGCGGTGGCCGGACCTCGGGTGACCGCCGGATAGGGCAGGGCATTCCGGGCGTGAGCCGGGCCGGACACGACGAGCGGAAGAAGGATCAGGGACATCCAGGCGTGAGATGCGGACATGCGTCCCCTCCCTTCTCCGGCCCTCGCAGAACCCCCGGCTAGTCCGTGATCTTGAGGTTGTCGAACAGCCACGTGGACCCTTCAGACTCGACGTAGAAGCCTACCTTGGCGTTCTCATCCGACATGATCTTCAGGTTCGCGAACAACTTGTCGTTGATGTAGGCCTGCGCAGTCGTCTTGGTGAACTTCACACGGAGCTGGTTCACGGCGTTCGGGCCGGTCTTGATCGCGTCGAATTTCTTCGTGGGGATCGGGCGCAGCCAGCTGTTCTTCGACAGGCGGGACACCCACGCGTAACCGTCGGGACGGATCATCAGGATGTAGAAGTCCTGCCAGCTCGTATTGCCGAAGATGAGTCCGCCGGCGGTCTGCATCGCGTCCCGGGACGAGGCGCCCGGGAACGTAATGTCCACGCATGCATCGCCGACAGGGAAAAACGCGCCCTCATAGGTCACATAGTTGAGCTTGTTGACATCCGACGACAGGTTGAGCTTGCCGCCGTCGATCTTCATCATATCGGCATTGACGGGAGACCAAGCTTCGTCGATCTCTGTGAAATCGTCGCTGAACTGGAGATTGGGCCCCTTGCAGGCCAGGGCCTGCGTGGAAGCGATTGCAAGCAAAGCGGCACCGAACAGCGCAGGCTTGAACATCAACGGCTCCTCGAGTTGGCCGCATCCACGCCGCTGAAGGTTAAGTTCTATTTACTAGTACTGTCAATGAAAGTTGGTCCTGATTACGTTGCGCAAGCGGAGGGTCTGCGGCGGCCTTCGGGGCGTGCGGCAGGACCCCGGGCGAGGCCCTCTCGGGGTAACGTCAAACGTCCGAGGGCTCCTGCCCCCGATCGTCGGGATATCGGGACGAGGGCCGTTCCGTCCCATTGTCCGCAGCGGCGCGGTGCGCTTTACTTTCGCGGTGCGGCTTAGCTGGCGTCCTCTCGGACACTGAAACGGAGACATCGTGCCGTGCAAGCCTCGTTGACCCGCCTCCGCGCCGGACGCGCTCGCAAGGCCGTCCTTGCCGCCCTCGTGGTGTCCGCAACCGGCGGAGCCGCCGCCGCCCAGACGCAGCAGGGATGCTGGGTCACCCGGGATGGGGACAGACCGTTCGGGCACAACTCGGCCGCGTATTATGACGAGGCCCTGACGCGAAACTGGATGCGAGCGGTGCAACTCGCCGACGGTGCCGCGATGGCCCATCACGCCGGTACCTACTATGCGGAGATTCCGGCCCCTCAACTGGGCATGATCAACTACCAGTACCGGACGCTCGATGCGAATGGCGGCTTCGAATACCAGGATCGCACCTGCAGCTCGATCTCGTGTTCCCAGAACTATGGCCACGGGCAATGGGCCGGCGTGCCGCAGGCCGACGGATCCATCTACATCATGGTCAAGTTCACGGACATGATTCGGCAGAGTGCCTGCTTCAGCTGGGTCGGCCGGCTGAACGGGATGGCCTTCGTCAGTCCTGACGGCTTCATCTGGCGGAAGGTTCGCTGAGCCAGCCGGGGGCCTTGACGTGACGTCGATGGCGCAGGGCCGCAAGGTCTCGATCTTCGTCTCGTCCCCGTCCGACGTGATGGCGGAGCGCGAGCGCGTCGATCATGTCGTGGCCCGGCTCAACGCCTCGCTTCGCGGCTCGGTCGTCCTGGAGACTGTCCGCTGGGAACAGGGCTACTACCGCGCCGACTCGACCTTCCAGGCCCAGATCGTGGATCCGGCGAGCTGCCAGATCGTCGTCGCCATCTTCTGGCAGCGGCTTGGGACGCCGCTTCCACCGGGCTTCGAGACGATGCCCGATGGTAGGCCCTACCCGTCGGGGACCATCTACGAGATGGTCAAGGCCGTCGAGGCCTGCCGGCGCAACCCGGACGGTCTTCCCGACGTGCTCGTCTACCGCAAGGTCGCCGACGCGGCGGTGAGCATCACCGACCGCGAACGGTATCGCCTGGCCCACGAGCAGCGCGAGCTGTTCCTCACGTTTTGGGACGAGTGGTTTCTCACCCCGGCGGGCCAGTTCAAGGCCGCCTACAACACGTTCGAGTCGACTGACGACTTCGATGGCCGGCTCGAGGCGCACCTGCGCCAGTGGCTGTCGGACAGGAACTACCTCACGACCCAGGTCCGCCGGCCGGTCGCCGTGTACGGCTCTCCGTTCCGGGGTCTGGAGGCCTTTGCGCCCGAGGACGAGGAGTTGCTGTTCGGACGGGAACGGGACGTCCAGAGGGCGCTGCTGCGGCTGGGCCGCCGGTTTGCGGCAGGCCCCACGGCCCTCATGCTCATCGGAGAGAGCGGCAGCGGAAAGTCCTCCTTCGCGCGGGCGGGGCTCGCGCCGCGCATCCTGCGCGGGGGGCTGGGGCAAGGCGTCTCGACGTGGCGCTATGCCGAGATGAGGCCGGGGGCAGACCCGTTCCACAACCTCGCCGCGGCCCTGTTCGGGACCGGCGCCCTGCCGGAACTGGCGGAAAGCGACTTTCCGACCCCGGCGGATCTCGCGAGCCTGCTCGCGCAGGGCGGTTCCGCGGCCGTCCGGCCCATCGATCGGGCCCTCGACCGGGCCCGCGATCGGCTCGCCTCGGAGGGGGGAGGGGATGTCCGCCTGCTGCTGGTGATCGACCAGTTCGAGGAACTGGTCAGCGAGAGCGGCCGGTCCTCGGCAGCGGCGGCCTTTTCGGCGCTGCTTCTCGCGCTGGTCCAGGGCCGGAGGGTGGTGATCGTCTCGACCATGCGCTCTGACGCCTATGGCGCGCTCGCGCGTATCCCGGAACTCGTCGCTCTCAAGGAGGCCAGCGAGACGCTGGACCTGCTGTCTCCCGGTCCCGGCGACATCGCGGAGATCGTTCGCCGGCCGGCCGAACTGGCAGGCCTCGTCTTCGAGCGGGACGCAGCGACGGGCCGTTCGCTCGACGAGGTGATCCTCTCCGAGGTGGAGGGAGGCAGCGCGCTTCCCTTGCTCGAGTTCGTGCTGTCCCAGCTGTTCGACTCCATGATGCGGCGAATCGCGGAGAGCGGGGCTTCGCTGCACGACGCTCCGGCCGATCTCCTCGTCCTTCGCCTTGCCGACTACGCGGCGCTTGGCGGCGTGAAGGGCGCGATCGGCGCTGCGGCCGAAGCGGCGGTGGGCGGCCTCCCCAGCGACGCGCAGGGGGCCTTGCGGGAGTTGCTGCGCCGGCTGGTCACGGCCAGCGCCCCGCAGGCGGGCCCGGCTTTCGTGCTCCGGGACGCGGAGATCCGGCGCGAGGCCCTGCCGCCCGCCCTTCATGTCCTGGTCGACGCCCTGGTCGACGCGCGGATCCTCGTTGTCGGCGCGGCGCCGAACGGGCGAGAGACGCTGCGCTTCGCCCACGCCGCGGTGCTGTCGAACTGGCCCCGCGCGGCCGGCCTGCTGGAGGCCGACCAGCGCTTCTTCCGAATCCGCTCGGACGTGGAAGCGGCGCTGGCGCATTGGTCGCGCCTCAAGGCCCAGAACCCTCGCGACGCCGATGCGGCGTTGTTGCAGCCCGGCGTGCCGCTGGCCGAGGCCGAGGCGCTCTTGGCCGAAGGCGGCGAACTGCCTCCGGATCTGCAGGACTACGTGCGCAGGTCGGGTCTCAAGGCGCGCCGCAGGGCCAGGCTGATGACACTCGCCGTGGCCATCTTCGCCGCGACGGCCGTCCTGGCCGGGGCCGCCGCCGTGCTGGCGGTGCGGGCCCAGCGTGCGGCGGACAACAATGCCGTGCTGGCCGATCTGAAGGCGCGCGAGGCGGACGCCAACAGGGAGCAGGCGGTTAAGCGGCTGCACCAGATGGCCGACCAGACGGAGGTCTTTGTCCTCAACACCATCCAGTCGCTCAAGAACCGGCCGGGCGTGACCGGAGAGGCGGTGGGGGCGCTCCTCGCGGAGGCCGACCGGCAGTTGACCGAGATCGCCAAGATCGATCCCGATGATCCCTATATCCGCATGGTCGAGGGCAAGGCGGCAACGATCCTCGCGGACAATTTCCTCCAGCTCGGCCGGAACCGGGAGGCGCAGGTCGCCTCGCAGCGCTGCCTCGACGCCGTCATCGGCGTCCCGCCCGAGAAGCGCTCCGTGGCGGAGGCTCACGTGCTCGGCCTTTGCCTGACGAGTGCCAGCCATGTCGCGCAGTCCGAGGGGGACCTTGCGAAGGCGGCGTACTTCGCCGAACGCGCCGAGCAGGCAGCGAAGGCGCTGCATGACGCCTTCCCCGGCGATCCGATCTATGCCCGCAACCGCGCGGTGACATCCATCGGGCTCGCGGACATCCGCATGGCCGAGGGCAATCTGTCGGCTGCCGCTCGATCCTACGAGGAGGCCCTTGCGGTGAGGCGATCGCTCGTCGCGGCGAGCCCCGATGACGTGCAGGCGCGCGAGGATCTCGCCTTGTCCCTGGACCGGGTTGCGAAGCTCGCCCTGGCGCGCCGGCAGGGGCCGGAGGCCCTGATGGCGGCCGACGAGGAGGTCACGATCTCCCGCCGGCTCCAGGACAACGACAAGGGTCATGTCGGGCGACGCATCAACCTCGTCGCGGCCCTGGAGAAGCAGGCCCTGGCCCGGGACCTCGCTGGAGATCCGGCCGGCGCGGTCGCGGCCCTGGAGGAGAGCGTGGCGGAGCGGCGTGCGCTGGTCGCGCAGGATCCGACCCGGCGCGATCTTCCGACGATGCTCGTTCGCGGTCTCAACATGCTCGGAATCCAGCTTGCGAAGGCCGGGCGCGCCGGGGACGCAGCCGAGGCCTACCGGGAGGCGGCCACGCTGGCGCGCGAGGCCGCCGCCAGGAACCCGATCCCCGAAACGCAACGCGACCTCACCATTGCGCTCAACAAGCTGTCCGGCGTCGAGCGCGCCGCAGGCCATCCCGACGCCGCCCTCCAGGCCGCGAACGAGAGCGTCTCCATCGCCGGCGCGCTTGCCGCGCGCTCCGACGCGCCGACCGCCCGGCTCGACCTCGCCGCGAGCTATCTCGCTCTGGCGGAGGCCGGGGGCGAGCCGGGCAAATCCTACGCGAGCGCCCTGGCGATCTATGACGAGTTGAGCCAGGCCGGCCTCCTTCCCGCCGGCCTTGCCTCTCTTCGGGACTCGTTGCGCGCGGTGGTGACGGCCAGCCCCGCGCCCTGAAGGGCCGTACCGACCCGACCGGACGTCACGGCCGCCCGGCGGGACGAGCTCATCGTGTCCTGCAGCCCGACTCCTACCGATGGCAGGCGCCGCACGTCTTGCGGGCCTCGTCGGACGCCCATCCTGAACCGGCTGCCACGCCGGTCAGCAGGACATGCGTCAGGATGGCGAGGAGGACCATTCCACCGGCCATGGCCAAGGCGATCAGCACGCGCCTCATGGCGCCCTCCGCTCTTCGCGATGCGCTCTTTCGGGGGATGCTCGCAGCGTTCCCCTCGGTTCGCCGGCGCATGATGTTCAGGCTGATCGTGGACTTGGGCAAGCCTGCGATGTCTGCATCGGATGCATGAGGCCTCGCTGCGAACCGCAGCTTCCGGGCGCTCAGTCGGGATAGGCCTCGGGGTTGCGGGCATAGGCCTCGGCGCAGACGGGTGAGCAGAACCACCTCTGCCCGGGCGCCCTCCGATAGGCCTGAAGCGGGGCGTGCATCTTGCAGACGGGGTCGATCCATTGCGGGTCGGCGGCCCTCGCCAGCGCGATGGCGTAGACGTGGATCGGCTCGGCCACCGAGCGGACCTGCTGTTCGCCCCTGTCTTCGACGTCGATGCCGGATGTCCTCGCCAGGTCGGCGCAGGGGCGCGTCGTGAGCAACTCGCCGGGGCGGGCCATCGCCGTCAGCTGGGCGGCGATGTTCACGGTCGACCCGAACATGTCGTCGCCCCGACGCAGAACCGGGCCGGCATGGAGGCCGGTTCTCGTCAGCGGGATGCGGGGCTCCTCGCGGCAGCGGTTGAGAAGTTCGCCCAGAACGGCGAGCGCGCCGGCGCCGTCGTCGAAGGCGAGCATCACCTCGTCACCGATCCACTTGAGCGGGGCTTCGCCGCCCAGGGCGTCCCGGACGATCTGCTCGAAGACTCCCAGCATCTTCAGGGCGAGTTCGTCCCCATAGACGTCCGTGGCTGCGCTGAAACCGGCCAGATCGACGAAGGCGATTGCGGCTGTGGATCGACTAGCGCTCATCACGGACTCTCGTGGGCCATCTCAACCCCAACGGTCGCCCCGGGGATCGGAGCGCGCCACAGTCTCGCTCTCGGCCTCCGGGCGCGGGGAGGCCGCCCGCGCCTCGCGCGCCCTGATGGCCAGCACGATGGCCTCGTTGACGGGGGCCGGGACGGCAAGCTGCCGGGCCCTTTCGACAAGCGCTCCGTTCAGCGCGTCGATCTCCGTCCGCCGCCCGCCCTCGAGGTGCTGCAGCATCGATGGGCGGTTGTAGCGCTCCCAGCAATGGTCGCGGATGTGGTGGCGCGGGTCCTCCTCCGGCAGGCGAACCCCGGCGGCCGCCACCACGGCGAGGACCTCGTCCAGCACGAGGTCGAGAAGGTGCGCGGCGGCGGGATCGCGGGCGATGTCTCCGGGCCGCAGGCCCGTGAGGGCGCTCACGGGGTTGATCGCGCAATTATGGACGAACTTGCTCCAGACGACCCCGACGGCGTTGGACGACACCTGTGTGGGAAGGCCAGCCTTCGACAACAGCCCGGCGATGGTCCTGCACCGCTCGCTGATGGTTCCGTCGATCTCGCCGAGTTCCGTCGGCCCGAGGTTCGAATGGAGCACGCGGCCCGGGCCCAGGGCGGCGCCGCTGTTGTAGGTCGACCCGGCCGCCACGCGGTCGTTCCCGAGCACGTGCGCCAGGGCTTCCCAGTTGCCGATTCCGTTCTGCAGGGTCAGGGCGAAGCCCTGTGGCGTCAGGCAGTCCCTCGCTCTGCGAGCGGCGTCGGGCGTCGCCGAGGAATCCACCTGCACGAGCACCATGTCGGCTCTGCCCAAATCCGCGACATTGGTGCTGGCGGGATAGGGACAGGTCGTGTCCCCCATGACTCCCGTAAGCTGCAGGCCAGGGTCCCGGATAGCCGCCACGACCTCCGGCCGTCTCTCGCAGAACGCGACGTCGCAACCCGCGCGCGCAAGCGCCGAGCCGAAGATCGCGCCCATGGCGCCAGCTCCAATCACGATCACGCGCAAGGCAGGCCCTCCCGGTTTCCTGCTGGGATCTCAGTATCGTGCACAATCCCGACAATGCACGCAGAGAATGGCAAGCGGAGATTGCCGGCGGCTGCGCCCGCGATCGACGGTCCGGTCCGTCAGGTGCGGGAGGGCTCCACAAGATGGGCGGCGAGGATGAGCCAGGGGACGACATCCATCAGCATGGCCAGCACGAGCGCAGCGCGCGCGGACGGCGTCTTGAAGACCAGGAGCGCCGCAGCCTCGAGAGCCACCAGGATCGGGCCTGCTGCGATCCTGGGAAGCGCGACGTAGCCGACGAACCAGCTGAAGGCCTCGTCGGATCGTGACCACGCGCCCGACGAGGACGCTCCCGGGGCGGGCAAGGCGAGAAGGCCCCAGCACACCGGCCCCAGCGCCGCGGCCAGGAGGAACAGGCCAAGCGTCAACCGGGGCGCCGTGCGGGACATGAGCGCGAGCAGAAACCACGTCGGTGCGAGGCTTGCCAGTCCGGCGACCCCTACGAAGAGAACCAGATCGCCGAATGCGACCATGCCGCCCGATTGCCGGGAGGCCTCTGCCGGCGTCATCCACCCATTGATGGCGACCGCCGCGAGACCGCCCAGGGCCGCCAGGACATAGCCTGCGGCGATGGCGAGGAGCAGGACGGGCGGCCGCATCACGTCAGCCCGGCCGTCGCCGGACCGCGGTCGCGCGACGACGACAGACGAAGCGGGCTCGGCTAGGGGAGAGGGACCCTGCAGTCCTTCGGATCAAGGCGTTCCCAGGCTCCATGCGACCTCAAACGTGGCGGGCCGGCGGGGTTGATGCGAGACTGCTCCGAAAGTTGAGCCTCGATCGGGCGAGAGGGAGCCGCCATCATCCCTCATGCCGCCCGGCGCGAGAAGCGCCGCGTCGCGAGGCCGATCAGGCGAGATCCATCGCGAGGATGACCATGACGAGGCTTCCATCCCTGAATGCGCTGAGGGCCTTCGAGGCGCTCGGACGCACCGGGAGCGTGCGGGCCGCGGCGCAGGAGCTGGCGGTGAGCCCAACCGTCGTCTCGCGTCATGTGCAGAACCTGGAACTCGACCTCGGGCTCGATCTCGTGGAGCCGCGCGGCCGGGGCCTGGTGCTGACGGCCAAAGGCCGGTCCCTGCACCGGACCGTCGGCCAGGCCTTCGACCTCTTGCGACGCGCCGTCCATGAGGCGCGGCCGCATCGGCGCGACAGCCTCGTCATCTGGTGCACTCCCGGCGTCGCCAACCGGCGGCTGCTGCCCCTTCTGCCGGACCTCGAGCAGAGGCTGGAGCCCCTGGACGTGATCCTGCAGCCGACCCTGGCCCGGCCCGACTTCGACCGCCAGGAGGCCGATGTCGAAATCGTCTACCTTGCCGCGTTCGAGCCGACCGCCCACCAGCGAGCGGAATTGCTGGCGAGCCCCCGCGTGCATGCTGTCGCAAGCCCGGCCTTCAGGGCACGCTACGCGGTCGGCTGCGTGCAGGATCTGCTCGCCATGCCGCTGCTGCACGAGGAGTCGACCGCGCAGTGGGAAGCCTGGTTCCGGGCACAGGGCGTCGCGGAGATCCCGGCCCTGCGGGGGCCGCGGCTCTGGCACGCGCATCTCGCCATCGAGGCGGCGCGTCTCGGCCAGGGCGTCGCGCTGGCCAACAGCCTCCTGGTCGAGGAGGATCTCGCTGCGGGTCGCCTGGTCGAGCTCCTGCCTTCGGACGTCGTGCTGGGCGGCTATTTTCTCGTCGGTCCCGCGTCCCACTGGCGCGATCCGGCCGTGACGACCCTGCGGGGCTGGCTCAAGGGAGCCCTCCGGCCGGCCGCGACCCGTGCAGAAAAGGCAACAGTCGCACCGAAGAACTGATTGTCCCCTGGAGGCCGTCGGGACGAGGGTGACCCCAGCACCCTGGAGCCCTCCGCGATGAGCACGAACGCCCACCTTCTCGCCCGCCGCAACGCCGCTGTCATTCGTGGCGTGGGCCATGTCACGCCGATTTCCGCGTCGCGCGCCGCCAATGCCGAATTGTGGGACGTGGAGGGCAAGCGCTACGTCGACTTCGCCGGCGGGATCGCGGTGCTCAACACCGGCCATTGCCATCCGAAGGTGATCGCCGCCGTCCAGGAGCAGATGACGCGGTTCACCCATACCTGCTTCCAGGTGGTGATGTACGAGCCCTACATCGAACTCGCCGAGCGGCTCAACGCGCTGGCTCCCATCTCAGGGCCGGCCAAGTCGGTCTTCTTCACCACGGGCGCCGAGGCGACCGAGAACGCCGTGAAGATCGCCCGCGCGGCTACGGGCCGCTCGGGCGTGATCGCCTTCACCGGCGCCTTCCACGGGCGCACGATCATGGCCTCGTCCCTGACCGGCAAGGTGGTGCCCTACAAGAAGGGTCTCGGCCCGGCCATGCCGGAGGTGTGGCACGTGCCGTTCCCGACGGCGCAGAACGGCGTCTCCGTCGAGGACGCGCTGAAATACCTCGACTTCATCTTCAAGGCCGATGTCGACCCGTCGCGGGTCGCGGCCATCATCATCGAGCCCGTGCAGGGCGAGGGCGGATTCCATGCCGTTCCCGCCACCCTCATGCGCGCGCTGCGCCGGATCTGCGACGAGCACGGGATCGTGCTGGTGGCCGACGAAGTCCAGACGGGGTTCGGGCGCACCGGTAAGATGTTCGCGATGGAGCACTACGACGTCACGCCGGATCTGATCTGCGTGGCCAAGAGCCTCGCCGGCGGCTTCCCCCTGTCGGGCGTGATCGGCAAGGCGCCGATCATGGATGCGGCGGAGCCCGGCGGGCTGGGCGGCACCTATGCGGGCAATCCGCTCGCCTGCGCGGCGGCGCTCGCCGTTCTCGACGTGTTCGAGGAGGAGAAGCTTCTGGCCCGCGCCGAGGCGATCGGACAGCGCCTGCGCGCCTGGCTGGAGAAGGCTCAGGGCCGCAACGACCTGCGGGCGATCGCCGATATCCGCGGCCCCGGCGCCATGGTGGCGTTCGACGTCGTCAAGGATCGCGGCGGGCGTGAGCCCGACGCCGCGGGAACCAAGGAGGTGATCCGCAAGGCGCACGAGAGCGGCCTGATCCTGCTCTCCTGCGGGACCCACGCCAACACGGTCCGCATCCTCGTGCCGCTCACGGTCGACGATGCGGTGCTGGACGAGGGCCTCGGCATTCTGGAACTGGCTCTGGCGGCCTGAGCCGGTCCCGCCGGCGGGCGCTCAGCGCGGCGGGGCCGCTCGGTTCACGCCTGCGCTGCGCCGGCTCCGGGGACATCAAGGCTGGCGCGCGGCGCAGGCGGCCGGACGCACACGCCGCGGCCGCTCGGATGTCCCTCCGCGAAGACCAGGCCCGCCGCCTCGAACATCCGGCGCAGGGCCGAGCGCTGTTCGGCGTCAAGCTCCAGCTTGCCCGCTTCGAAGCGGCTGATGTGAACCGCGCGGATGCAGACGAAGAGGCCCAACTCGTCGAGCGACCAGCCGAGCAGCCTGCGCGCCTGATAACATTGTGTCGCCGTGATCAATGCTCGTCTCGCTCGTTCGGACAGTCTTGCGCTGGTGAGTCCCGAAGTTTCTCAGGTTCCAGCTTGATCTGACCTGAAGGATTATAGCGCTATTGTTTCTTTTCGGTAGTCGACGATGGTTCTGAATGGCCTAGGCCATATGAACGACAAGACTAGGCCAGCAGGACGATCATTCCGCTAAGGCAAAAATCACACAATGAACGTGAAGATTGAGCCCATCCAAGGCGTTCCCTTGGCATGTCCTGCGCCGATCGCGAGCGCAATGGCTGGCACGGCTCATGATGACCACGGAAGTACACGACCTGCTGGAATACACGCGCCGGTGCGGAGGGACGCTTTCGGTGCCTCGCCTCGTCGCCGGCGCGCCGGCCATCAGGCACCTCGTGGAAGCCGGCATCATCGCTGTCGACGAGACCCACTGCACCGACGACGTCGTGGCGTTCTGCGTCGTCTCCCTCAGGCGCGTGAGTGGCCTGGCCGCTCAGCCTGCCGCCGGACACCAGCATCGGCTCATGGACGTCGGCTGAACGCGCAGCGCGGGTCGAGACCCGAGAGGTTCCATCACCCCGCGGCCGGCGACGCGCCTTCTGCGACCCTACCGCACATTACTGCCCGTCGCGCCGGGCGGCGCCCGTCGAGCGAACTGCGGGCGCCAAGCCGTCCATCCCATCCTTCGGGGCCGGCGAGGCGCCCGGAAATGCGGGGGATGGCTTCGGCCGTCAGGCGAGGGCCGGCCCGGCAAAAACCTGCAGCAAAGCATCTGCAGGGGCCTGTCGCGCCATGCCCGGCCTGAGAGGCGGGACGGAAACGCCGCCTGTGGGCATTAAACGAACTTGACGCCCACCAACCGCGCGCGATGCCAAACCACCTCGCACTTGCGCTCGGGAAACCCCTGGGTGGAGAGGACGAAGCTGCTCGCCGGGCTGAAGTGCTCGGCAAGAATAAGGGCAGCTCCCGTTTCGCTCAGATTCTCGATCAGGCAGGTGATCTTGGTCTCGCCGATCATGATCTTCGCTTCTTTGAGGACCTTCTGTCGGCTCAGGCGCGGAATCATTGGCTAATTCCTGGGGGGATGGTCACCTATAGTGCCAGCCAAAGGTTGATTTTTCGGTATAGGGATCCCTGGCCCCCGGCCAAAGTGGGGGTGCGCGAGGCCGTCCGACGCAGGGGCGGGTCAACGCAGTGGCGCCGGCCTGGAGCCGCCAAGACTGAAATTTACGGAAAACAAGCGGTCGATTTGCATCCCGTATTCTTCGAGAGCCTTAAGGCGGGGGGAGCAAGGTAGCGTGGCGAGAGGCCCGAGAGGCTGAGGCTGCGACCGTGAGACGACGATGACCGGTGGAGGAGGGCTGTGGCGGGGCCGGCGAGGCGGCCAGGCGTTCTGGCGTGACGTTCAGGGCGTCTTCTCCATCCACCTCGCCATCGCGGCCGTGCCCCTCACGATCGCGGTCGGAGGCGCCATCGACTATGCCTTCGCGTCGAGGGTTCAGATTGCGCTGACGGCCGCGGCCGACGCCGCCGCATTGGCCGGCGTGGGTCGCTCCACGATCAACAGCACCACCACGTCCGCCCAGGGCGCGGCCCAGGCCACCTTCGATACGCTCTCGGCGCCGCTGAAGCGCGTGATGGTGACGACGCGCACGGTGAGCGTCGTGGATGAGGGTCTCGCGCGCACCGCGTCCGTGTCCTACAGCGCAAAGGTCGACACCTCGCTGCTGAACATCATCGGCATCAATGCCTACACAGTGTCCGGATCCTCGGCCGCGACGTTCTCGAAGGCCCCGTACATCGACTTCTATGTCCTGCTGGACAATTCTCCCTCGATGGGCGTGGGCGCCACCGACGCGGACATCGCCACGATGGTGGGGAACACGTCCGACAAATGCGCCTTCGCCTGCCACGACACGTCCAATAAGAACAGCTACTACAACCTTGCCAAGAAGCTCGGCGTGACCATGCGCATCGACGTGCTTCGCACGGCCACCCAGCAACTCATGGACACGGCCAAGACGACGGCGGAGGTGGCCGACCAGTTCCACATGGCCGTGTACACGTTCGGCCCCGCCGCCACGGCGATGGGGCTGACGAACGTCGTTCCTCTCACCGGGGACCTCACGGCGGCGAAGACCTCGGCGAGCGGCATCGATCTGATGACCGTCCCCAACTCCACCTACAACAACGACATGGACACGCCGATGGACGCCGTCCTGGCGGCCATCGACAAGGAGATCCCCCAGCCCGGCGACGGGGGCACGCCGCAGAGCCGGCAGAAGATCGTCTTCCTCGTCTCCGATGGCGTGGCCGACCAGAACAAGCCCACGGGCTGCTCGCGACCTCTCTCGTCGGGCATCCGCTGCCAGGAGCCGCTCGATCCGAACCTGTGCCTGAAGCTCCGCAACCGGGGCGTGAAGATCGCGGTCCTCTATACGACCTACCTCCCGCTCCCGACGAACGCCTGGTACAACACGTGGCTCAAGCCCTTCCAGGCCACGATCCCGGTCAACATGCTGTCGTGCGCCACGCCTGGGCTCTATTTCGAGGTGTCGCCGTCGGGCGGCATTTCGGCGGCGATGACGGCCTTGTTCCGGCAGGCCATCCTCGTGGCGCGTCTGACGCAGTGACCACGCCTTAGGTGTCGGGCCTCGCATTCACGGCGAGGGACCTGCCCGGGCGCTGCGCGTGAGGCCAGGGGCCGTCGTCGTCGCATCCACGACCGACGGAAACGCAGGCACGCTGCGGTGGGCCAGGCGGAAGCCTTGTCCTGACCTCCTGCCAGAGCGCCCGGAGCTCGGCGGCGGCCTTCCCCGCCGGGGAGAGCTCCGCCACGCCGAGCCCCAGCGCGTAGGAATGCTGGTGGTCGATGCGTGCTCCGATCGCGACGGGAAGCACCGCGCCCGGATCGCCGATCCGGGGCGACCCGCCGGGCGCGAGCCTGGGCGGCACCTGGTTGAGGACCAGGGCGAACGGGCGGCGGATGGCGGCCAGACTGCGCAATGTCGGCATGACGGCCCTGACGTCGGCCTCGCTGGGTCGCAACGGCACCAGGCAGAGGTCCGACGCGCGCGCGGCGGTCTCGGCGACGCCCGGGTTGGATCCGGGCGTATCGATCACCACGAGGGACACGCCGGAGGACGAAAGCGATTGCAACTGATCCGGCAGGCCATCGGCCGTGCGGCAGGGCGCCAGGCACGGCGTCTCGGAGCGCCGCGACCAGAACCAGCTCGCCGTCGTCTCCTGCGAATCGAGGTCGATGACCACGACGTTTTCGCCGAAGGCGGATGCGATGACGGCAAGATTAACCGCCAGGGTGCTCTTTCCCGTGCCGCCCTTGTGGCTCACGAACGAGATGACGCGCATGTCGAGCGTCTCCGTGTTTGGCCAAGAGTGCAAAGAAACCGGCGTTCATTCCGGGACGCCTGTCGCTGGACGTCTGTCCCTGCTGTCCGTCATCACCCTGAGCCCGGTCGGCGTTGGGGCCCGACTTCTCGAATCAACACAACCCGGTGCAGGAAGCTAGTCTAAAGTCGAACGGCGCACCAAGCGGCAAGGTGGTCCTGAGCCGCCTTGCTGCTCGCGATGGACGCAAGTTCATCCTTCGCCGCGCCCAAGGGAGAGGAGACAAGCCCATGTCGCAAGAGGTCGAGGACGACATCCGCAGGCGAGCCTATGCGCTCTGGGATGCAGAGGGACGGCCGCAAGGGCGCGACCTCGAATTCTGGCTCAGGGCGGAGCAAGAGCTGCTGGCGCAACAGCTCGCCACCGTCGACGCCCTCGCAAGGGATATTGCCGCCACGTTGCCGAAGCGGGTCCGCAGGAAGGCGCGCGCTGCCTGACGGGTCGAGATCCCGGACGCCCATGGCGTGCATCGGGCAAGCCGGGGTGCCCCCCATCCCCGCACGGGTTCGGTGATCCCGCGAGGCGACGACATGGTCATCCCGAAGCACATGAAGGGCGTTCAGCTCATCGGTCATGGCGGGCTGGACCGGCTCGTGTGGAGCGACGAGATCGCAACGCCCGTCCCCGGCCCCGGCGAGGCGCTGGTCAGGGTTCTCGCGGCCGGAGTGAACAACACGGACCTTAATACTCGCGTAGGTTGGTACTCGCGTGAGGTGACGGTCGGGACGCTCGCCATGGATCCCGGCGCGGCGATCACGGCGGGCGGCTGGTCGGGCGCGCTGCGGTTCCCGCTCATCCAGGGGGGCGACCTGTGTGGCGAAGTCGTCGCGCTGGGTGAGGGAGTCGACGCGCTGCGGGTCGGCATGCGCGTCACATGTCCTCTCAACCAGCCCATGCCGACCGCAGGCGATCCCTTGCGCGTCGTTGCGCTCGGCTCGGACCGCGACGGCGCCTTCGCCCAGTTCTGCCTGATCCCGGCCGCGCAGCTCCACGATGTCGGCCCGTCGCCCCTCACGGACGTGGAGATCGCCGCGGCCCCTTGCGCGCATGGAACGGCGCTCAATCTCCTGACCCGGGCCGGCGTGGGCGCAGGCGACAAGGTCCTGGTGACCGGAGCGTCGGGCGGCGTCGGCCTTGCCGCAGTCGAACTGGCGAGCCTTCTGGGGGCGGAGGTCACGGCCAAGGCCGCGCGGGGCAAGCACGACGCCGTTCTGGCGGCCGGAGCCGCCCATGTGCTCGACCGCGAAGCCAGTCCCGCGCCCCGCAGCGTCACGGCCGTCATCGACGTGGTGGGAGGGCCGGGATTCGCCGAGGGCCTGAGGGCCCTCGCGCCGGGGGGCCGCTATGCCGTCTCAGGCGCGATCGCCGGGCCCGTCGTCGAGGCGGATCTTCGCATCATCTATCTGAACGACATCACGATTTATGGCTGCACCTACACGCCGCGAGAGGTGTTCGAGAGGCTCGTCGGTTTCCTGAACGCAGGCGCCATCAGGCCCCTGGTGTCCAGGGTCTACCCGCTGCGCGACATCGCGCAGGCCCAGCTCGATTTCGCGGCCAAGATCCATCCCGGCAAGCTCGTGCTGATTCCGCCTGCGCTCGCCTGAACCCGGCGGATGAACCCTGCCACACCATCCAGGTGGCCACGCGTCACCGCATGCGGGGATTGAGCTCCATCGTGCTGACGACCCCGAGCCCTTCCTGGCTCTCCTTCGTCCTGGAGACGGCGTCGAGGTCCCGGAAGACCGTCTTGGCGCGCGTGAGATCGCCCGAATTGTAGTAGGCCCATCCTCGCAGCAGCGCGAGATCGCGCGGCTCGGCCGCGACGGCCCGGCGCTGGTCCAGCAAGGCGATGGCTCCCGCGTAGTTGTTCGCCTTGTACTCCGCCACGGCCCTCACCGCGAGCTGGTCCGCCGGCCCGGTCTTGCGCGCCGCCGACCGCTGGGCGCGGGGCGCGTCGGAACCGATTCGGTCCAGGCTCGCGAGCCTGGGATAGGCGGCCTTGTAGGCCTTCATCGCGGCTTCGCCGGCGGGGTCGCCGAGACGGCGGGCCGTCAGCACGAGGCCGATCACGCCTTCCTCCGTCGCTTGCCACTCCACGGAGGACTTGAACCAGCCGAGCGCAGCCTTGAGATCCTTCTCGCCGTAGAGGGACCAGCCAAGGGATTGCGCGCCGAGGGCGGATTTCTCGGCTGCGACGATCTCGGCGAAACGGGCGCGGCGCTCGGGCGACAACGGGGCCGGCGGCGTCGCGGTGATGGCCGCCGAGACGGTCTCGATATAGGCCTTGCGCACGAGGGCGTCGCTCTGGCGGTTGGCGTAGCCCACCTCCTCGGCTTCCGCGAACCGCCCGGCCGCCTTGAGGCTCAGCGTCAGTCCTTCGGCGCTCTTGGCGTCCTTGCGGGCGGCCAGCGCTTGCGCGAAGCGGTCGCGTGCGGCGTCGAAGTCCTTTCGCGCGTAGTGGTACCAGCCGAGCAGTTGCAGATCGTCGGGCGACCGTGTCTGCGCCGCGCGCTTCTCGAGCGTCTCGACCTCCGCCGGCGAGAGGTTGCCGGCGTCGCCGCGGGCGGCCTCGCCGACCTTGCGGCGCAGGGCGTCATAGCGGACGTCGTCGAACTCGCCCGTTCCGTCGGCCTTGCGACGCCCGAGGGAGATCAGGGTGGCGACCATGGGTGAGGGCAGCAGCGTCGCCGCCTTCTGGACCGTCGCAAGGCGCTCGGGTCCAAGCTTGCAGGTGGTCAGGATGTAACGATACGCGTCGAGGGCACGTTCCGCATCGTCGCTCCGGGCGAGAGCCTCCGCAACCCGCCACAGCACGTCGACGTCGCCGCAGACAAGAAGGTCTCCGCGAGCCTCAGCCACGGACAGGACCACGCCCCACTGGCCGGCGTCCGAGGCGCGTACGAGGTCCCGGCGGGCGAGGGCGGCGGCATATTTGCGCTGGAATTCGGCGGAGGGACGCCAGTCGGGCTGCTCCGCCTGTGCGGCCGCGATGCTGTCCTGGACCTCGTCGAGGCGGCCGGCCGCGAACAGGTCCCACAGGGGCTGCTCGTCGCGCGTCGAGCCGCCCGTCTCGTAGAGATCCTCCGGGGGCTCCCAGTTCGGATAGAGGAGGCGCAGGTTTCGGATCTCGGCGGATAGCCGGGCTGTGTCGCCCTGCGAGGCGTAGTAGCGCAGCGCGGAGAGGTCGGCGGAGTCCGGGGCAACCGCCTTGGTCGCGGCCTTCGCTGGCGGCGCCTTCAAGGCCGCGGCCCCACCCTGCGGGACGATGGTCGCCGTCGGCGCCTCCGTCCGAAGCTGGAACGCGGGAGGAGAGGATGCTCCCGAGCGCCCGGGCTTTGACGAGAGCGAGAGCGGCATCTCCTGGGCGGCCAGGGGCGCTGCCGCCAGCGCGGTGCCGAGGCAGAGGGTGGTCCAGAGACGTGCTCGAGGGGCTAGACGCATGACGGGTACCTCTCATCGGCCAAGACGACAGCCAGAAGCTGTAGGGTTGAGGGGTAGTACGGGTCCTTCGGCGCCGGCTCGACGAGCTGGGCGGGGATCTTGCGGCCCTCCTTCACACATCGTGCGAGCGCGGCCACGGTCTTGAAGCCCCGCCCGCCGAACGTGCTCTGGGCGCTGCCGGTCCTGACCTCGATGACGAAGGGGCCGACGTCGCCTTCCTCGCTCCAGAGGCGTGCGAACGGGGCGATCGAGGCCGCCGTCACGCCCTCGGCCCAGGCCAGGTAGAGAGGGATGCGGATAGCGTTGTAGGAAAACTCGGCCGGAAATCCGTCGGCCGGCCGTGCCGGCGTGTTGCGGAGCGACACCCAGTCCGTGGGCAACCGGAGCGGCCCGAAGCGCGCTTCCCTCAGCAGGGCCAACCCGGACGCCCTGAGGCCGGACCAGTCGACCTCGGGCACGAGCGGACGCAGCGCGTCGAAGGCGGGGAAGACCCAGTAGGACGGGTTCACGACGGGACCGTCCGGCCGATCCTGTGCCGAGAACCCCGCGCCACCAGGCAGCAGCACCGTGCCGAGGACGGTCTGCGCCGTCATCGTGGTGGCGATGGTTCGCGCCATGCCCTGGGCCGCCTGCGTGTAGCCCTCGTCGTTCCAGCGGCGTCCGGCCTCGGCCAGCGCCCAGGCGATCAGGAGGTCACCGTCGGTGGCGTTGTTAAGGTCGTCCACGTGCGGCTCGTGCGAGGGCCGCCACCGCCAGGCGGCGAGGCCATCAGGACGGATGCAGAGCTCGCGGCGGGTCCAGGTCCAGATCCGCTCGAACGTCGCCCGGTCGTCGAAGGACGCCGCGAGGAGCATGGCGTATCCTTGCCCTTCGCTGTGGGATATGAACCCGTTGGCGTCGTCGATCACGCGACCCGAGGAGGTCACGAACCGATCCCGGTAGGTCGTCCAGAGCGCGGCGCGGGCGATGCCGGGCGGACGCAGGGCGGGCGGGCGCTGCGACGAAACCTCGCCGGCCCTGGTCGGCGCGGCAGGCGGCCCCGCCAGGACGGGGTCGGCGGCCAGAAGGCTCAAGACAGCGAGGGCTGCCCTCATGTCCTCACCCCGAGGCGGCGGACGATGATGTGCGTCGAGAGACCGAGAAGGAAGCACGCGGCAAGGATGAGGGCGACGTAGGAGAAGGGGCTGTTGGAGAACATCGCCGCCGCCACGTAGCGCGCCTGGGAGAGGGAAGGGCTCTGCGTGATGACGAACCGGCGATGGTCCGGCGACACCACGGTCATGGCGCCGCTCTCGGGCGTGAACGCCGCCGCCTCGCCGTGCAGACGGTCGAACGAGGAACTGCGCACCAGCCCGTCGAGGCCCGTCAGCACCGAGCCGGCGTCGTCGCCCGTCACGATCATCCAGGGACCGCCGAGGTCGCCAGAGGAGTCGCCGCGAAGCTGCGTGGCGAGGAGGTCGCCCGCGGACCAAGCGATGGGCCGCTGCGGCTCCCGTTCGGCTCCGAACGGCAGGGAGACCATCGTGCGGACGAGACCCGTGGCGCGGGCGCGCAGGTCCGTCATCCAGCCTTGCTTTGCCGTCTGCGCCCCGGGGGCCTGCGGCGGGGCGAGGGCGGTGCCTTCGCCCGGGGCGCCCAGGCCGGCGGCCGGCGCATCGGCCCGCACGAAGCGCGTCTGCAACTGCCGCTGCGCCTGATGCGGCAGGGCGCCGATATCGGCGATGATGATGCCAGCCCCCTCGCCGGCCGCCGGGGACCCGATCCGCAGGTTGAAATCGAGCGGCGCCTTGGCTTGCCGGGCCATGTTGGCCACCAATGTCGCCGCCGCGCCGAGCCATGGCGACGAACCTTCCGCCACATAGACGGAGGGTCGATGGCCGCCGGCTCCGAAGGGGAAGCCTCCCGCGAGCGGCCCTGCGATCTCCGGAACGGTCGGGAGCTCCGCCAGCGTGTCGAAGGCGATGTCGCTCGACGCCTTCAGCACCAGGCGAGCGCCGCGGGACACAAGCGTGTCGCACTGGGTGTCCGCCTGAGACTGCAGCCGCGCCTCGATCAGCACATCGTTGGCGCCCGGGTGGAAGAGCCGAAGCGGGAGGCGCACGGGCTGGCGCCTGTTCTCGCCGCCGCCTTCCGGCAGGGGCAGCGAGATGGACGGTGACGAATTGACCCGGATCGAGACCTCGCTGCCAGGCAGCAGCCCACCGGCGGTCGACGCATCGAGGGTGAAATAGGCCGCACCATAGTCGCCCACCAGGAAGTTCCCGGGCAGCCTGAGGCGCAGGGACTGGCGGAAGAGCCGGCCGTCAAAGGCGACGTCGCTTTGCCCGAGATCGGCGAGGCTGAGGCGTCCGCCCCGCGGAACGGATGCGCCGTTCACGTTGGCCAGGCTGCGCAGGCCCTCCTGCGACCCCTTCTCCAGCGCGCGGCGGAGATAAGCCTCGAGCTGGGCGGCCTGGGCACGAAGGTCGCTCGTTCCCCGGCCCTTCACCAGAAGGACCACCCTCTCGCCGGCTCGGCGGTCGAGTTCCAGGCCCGGAAGCTCGCCAGCTGCGCCTGGTCCGTCGGCAAACGCGATGTCGAGGCCCGGTCCGCTGCCTTCCTCGCTCGACAGATCGACCAAGGGCCGCACGAGGCCTGCGCCGCGGACGACCGCCTGCACGAGGTCGATGCCGCCCTTGACCGTATCGGGGTCGCTGCCCTCCCCAAGCCGCAGGCGGATCCGGGTGGCGCCGTCGGAGTCGACGGGCAGCGCAGGGAGGTCGGCGATGCGCCGGATGGCCGAGCCGCTCGCGCCGGGCACCACGAAGCCGCTCTCCGCGCCCGAGATCCGCGTCCACAACTCGTAGGTCGCGTCGATGCCGCAATCGACGCGGTGGCGCTGGTTGACCACGATCCGCACCGCGTTGAGACCCGGCGACAGGAGCCCTGGCGGCACCGCAACGGAGATCGCCTTGCTGCGGCCGGGCGAGTCGAGGGGCGCCGTCGCGATGTCGCGGCCGTTCACCGAGACGGTGATTTGGGACCGGCGCGGCAACACCGAGACGGCGTTTTCCAGCGTCAGCCGCAACGTGACGGGACGGGCAAGCTCGGCCTGGGTGAAGAAGACCGGCCAATCGCGGGCGACGTACTCGCCCTCGAACGTGAGGTCGGAAGGTCCGGCGGGAAGGGGACGGAGCCTGGCCGCGGGCGTGGCCGCCGCCGGCCCGGCCGTCGGGGCCAGCGCGGGCCGTGGCTCGTGCTGCGAGAAAGCCTGCCCCTGGGCCATCTGGGCCGCAGTGGGAGCGACCTGGAGGGCCGCGAGGATGGCAGCCAGGACGCTGACGCGCGACCAGGTGTTCAGCTTGGTGGCCATGTCCGGTCTCGGGTGGGTGTCAATCGGAAGAGGGGACGGGGCGGGCGAGCGAGGCGGGCGCCGGCTTTCGCTCGCGCACGCGCCGGAACAAGGCGAACCGGGCTCCTCGCAGGGCATGGCTTGCGCCCCAGGCGAGAAACCGAAAACTGGCCTGCAACACGCCCTGCGGGCGTTCGCGACGCTTCAGGCGGGCCTCGCGCAGGCCGGACATGTCAAAGAACATGAGGTCGGCCACGAGCCTGTAGCGCGCCGCGGAGTGGTCGTTGAACGCCGTCCCGTGGAGCGTGCCCTGCGCGTCCTGGCGCGAGCCCGTGAGCTGGATCGGGACGTCGATCAGCGCTCCGTCGCCGTGACGGGGAAGCCGGAGCAGGGCGGATCGCCGCACGTCCGGGATGGGCGCTTCGCCGGGAACGCTGCGCAGCCCGGTGCCCGAGAATGAGACGTCGTCGATCAGCACGGGTATGTGCCCCTCGTCGATGTAAAGCCAGGCCTCGCGCTGCGCTGGCACGCGCTGGTTGCCGCGGCGCTCCCGCTTTTCCGACACGACCCCCAGCCCGGCCCCGGCCAGGACCAGATTGAAGCCGTTCCAGATGGCGATCACGAGCAGCAGGTCTCGCGACGCGGGCTCGTGGATGTATCGCTGAACGATCACCGCCATGGCGGCAGCGAGCACGGTGAATACCGCCACGTAGGGCCATGCGAGCGGGGAGAGGTGATCCTCCAGCAGCGTGACGCCCTTCTTGGTCACGTTGAACTGCGGCGCACGCGGGTTGACGATGACGCCTGCGATGGAGCGGATGAGGTAGATCGACTGGACGTACTCGTAGAGCTCCGAGATCCAGGGCCAGCGGACGCGATTGTAGAGGTAGCTCTGTGTCAGGATCGCCGAAATCATGTAGATCATCGTGAAGGCGATGAATTCCTGCTGATCTGCGATGAATATTCGCATATCGAAGAAGATGTAGAGAAGCGGCGCGAACAGGAAGATCAGCCTGTTCACCGGGAACAGCCAGAACAGGGTGCTCGAGCCATAGCAGAGGCGCTGCGCGAAACTCAGGCCCGGCTTGACCAGCGGTGTCTTCAGCAGAAGGATCTGCATCATTCCTGTGCACCAGCGGGACCGCTGGCCGATGAAGGATTCAAGTGTCTCCGGTTGCAGGCCGGCGATCATCGGCCGATCGACATACAGGCTGTGCCAGCCCCTGGCGTGCAGTTCCAGGGCCGTCTCGGCGTCCTCGGTGATGGACTCCCCGCTGAACCCCCCGACCTCGGCGAGAGCAGCCCGTCGCAGCACGGCCGCCGAACCGCAGAAGAAGGCCGAGTTCCACTTGTCGAGCCCGCGCTGGATCGTGCCGTAGAACATCTCGTTCTCGGACGGCATCGACTCGAAAGTGCCGAGGTTGCGCTCGATGGGGTCCGGGTTGAGGAAGAAGTGCGGTGTCTGGACGAGAAAGAGCCGCTTGTCGCGCAGGAAGTGCCCGACCGTCTGCTGCAGGAACTCCCGCGCGGGAGCGTGGTCGGCATCGAACACGACGACGAGGTCGCCGTCCGTCCGGGCGAGCGCCGCGTTCAGGTTGCCCGCCTTGGCATGCCCGTTCCGGGCTCGCGTGAGGTAGGTAGCTCCGAGTTCGGCGCAGAGCGCCTGGAGTTCGTCCCGGCGCCGGCGAGCGGCGTGAGCCTTGACCGCATCCTGCTGCTCGCACTTCTCGTCCGTTCCCCCGTCGTCCAGCAGATAGACGCGAAAGCGCGCAGCCGGGTAATCCATCTGCAGCGCCGCGGAAAGGGTCACGCCGAGAAGGTCGGCATCCTCGTTATAGGTCGGGACGAAGACATCCACGGTGGGCGCGTCGTCGCCCTCGACGCGCGGCGCGTCCTCGCGGTCGAGGGGGTCCAGGACGACGAAGAGGCTGAGGGCCAGCATGGCCACGCAATAGAGTTCGGCCGCCATCAGGATCACGGCCGGGATGAAGTTCATCAGGTCGTCGGCGGGCGGAATGGTGCTGCTCAGCCGCCAGTAGATGTAGCGCCCGATGATGGCGCTCCCGAGCGCGAAGAAGACGGTGCGCCACGTCCCTTTCAGGTCGAAGAACCGGATGACCATCATCACCGCGACGAGCGAGGCACCGATCGCCGTTTGCGCCTCGACCGAGACAGGAAGCGCCAAAAGCGTCAAGAAAAGCAGGGACGATACGGTCCACGCTGCGATGGCATAGCCCTTCTTGCCCATTTCCGCTCCTTTTTGCCCGTACCGGCAAAGAGAGGCGGCAATCCTGAATCACGTCTTAAACGGAATATTGCTGCGACGCACAACCTAGAGTTGAGTAAAAAGATGACAAATCATGGTCAATGATCGATAGGGGCAGTCCATCAAAGCTTATCTATTGTGGCTCGATATTGCGCTTGCTGCATGAGCCTTGGGCAGCTCTCAGGTCGGCTGCTTGCGGGGCGTTTCGCCGTGGCCGGCTGGTCAATGGCCCGGATGGCCGGATCTCCCGTCGCGCCCAACCAGCCAGGACCGGCCGCTCAACGGCGAGCCAGCACCACCTGATCGCAACCCGGCGGACGTCCGGCCATCGTGGACGGCCAGCCCGGACGGGATCGCCAGTACCCGACGCTGCTCTTCAGGGGTCTGGCCTAGCCGGCGCCGGGCCCGTGTTCGAAATGCTCGAAGGCGGCTTCGGCGAGGCCTCGCAGCGTGTCCTGCGGCAGGTCCCCCGCCATCACGTAGGCGCAGTCGTCATCCGTCCACAGGTAGGCCGCGAGCCCGCCCGAACCCGCCTTTTCGAGCGGCCTGTCCCCCGGTTCCCCGGCCTTTACGTAGAGGGCCGCCCATTCGCCGCGCGCCGACGTATAGAGGATCACGACAGCCCGCCCCTGTGCTGACGGCACGATGCGGCCGCCGACCAGGCTGAAGCCGAGCGCGGCGAGGTCGGGCGGCGGCGCCTTCCTGCCGAGGCCCCGCGACATCAGCGCCGCGAGATCGCGAGGGCGGTCCGCGGCGATCTCGACCGGGAAGCGCGGATCGGCGCTGAAGGTCCGATAGCTCGTCACCGCATCGCTCACGATGGCCTGCAGCCGCGCCGGATGGCTGCGTGCGTCGAGGAGCGTGCGCAGGCTATGCCCACCCCAACCCGAGGCGAAACCCAGCCCCAGGACAAGGCAGGCGGCGGCGGCCAGCCGAAGCCGCGTCCGGCGTCGCGCCTCGACGGACCGGCGGATCTCGGCGAAGGAGAGCCGCTGGGGGACCGGTTCGAACAGCACCGCCTCGAGGCGCGCCCGAAGCAGGTCCCGGTCGCGGGCGACCTGGGAGAGCCATGCCTGCCGCTCCGGCGAGGCGGCGAGCCTCGCCTTCAACTCGGCGGCTTCGGCCTCGTTGAGTTCGCCATCGAGGAGCTTTTGCCACTCGACCTCGCGCGGGGCATCGTCGCGGGCCGTCATTTCACTCTCCGCAGCGCAGGCCGGCCGGGGACGTCCAGGAGCCGGCGAAACATCACGCGCCCTCGATGAAGCCTCGACATCACCGTGCCCTCGGGACAGCCGAGGATGCGGGCGGCCTCGCCATAGGAGAACCCTTCGACCCCGACCAGCAGAAGGACGGACCGGTAGTCAGGCGGAAGGTCCTGCAGCAGCCGCAGCATGTCGCGGCAGGCCAGGTCGTCTTCCTGCCGGGCCTGAAGGGGAAGCACGGCTTCGTCGAGAGCCACCATCGTCCCGCGGCGCGAGCGCCGGCGCGTCTGATCCACGAACTGGTTGTGCATGATGCTGAAGAGCCAGGGGCGCACGGGCTCTGAGGATCGCCGTTGGCGCCAACGCGAGAGAACGCGCTCGAGGCAATCCTGTACAAGATCGTCCGCCTCGGCGGGATCCCGGACGAGGGCCCGGGCATAGCGGCGAAGCGAGGGGATCTCGGCTTCGATGAGATCCTCCTCGTCCTGTGTCATCCCGATCTCCCTTGGCTCGCGAGCTCGCCGGCAAGGCTTGTCAGAAGGGCTCCCGCCAGCGCTAGGTTCTTGAAGAAGTGGAACCCAGCATCGGTCACGTCGACGCCGTTGAGCAACCAGTCTGTGTGGAACAGGAGGGCCGTCGCGACGCAATAGGCCGCCAGGGCCGCCGTCGCAAAGGCCCGCGTGCGGGGCACGAAGAGCAGGATGGGCGCCGCGATCTCGAAGGTCATCGCCGCCCCGGCGACCACGGAGGGGAGAGGAAGGCCGCGCCCCGCGACCACGTCGACCGCGTCGGGCCAGTGCGTGGCCATGTCGAACCATCCGCTATAGACGAAGAGGCCCGCGATCAGCATGCGTCCGACCGTGTCGATGACAGACGCCAAACCCGCTGCGTTCTGCTCGGCGGAGCGCCGCGGGGTCGCCAGGACAGGAACGCGGCTCACTCTGGCACTCCCGTCCTGATCGCCTCGTCGAGGTCTTCGAACTGCTCGCAATCCCGTCCGCATAGCCGTTCGACAAGCGCGAGTTCCGCGCGGGCCCGTTCGAGGTCGCCGCGGGTCATGAAGGCTTCGCCCCTGTATTCGTGCGTGTTCACGTTGTCGGGATCGATGGCGAGCGCCTTGTCGTAGAGCGCCATGCCGTCCTCGTAGCGGCCGAGCTTGCGCGTGGCGTAGCCCCGCATCGTCCACACCATGGAGTCGTCGGTCGTCTCGATGGCGTCGAGGATCGGCAGGGCCTCGGCATAGGCGCCGGCCAGCGCCAGCGCGCGGCCCTGCCTGTAGAGATCCCGGTCGGGCATGATGCCCGCCTTCACCTTGAAGCAGGACCCGTCTTTCAGAACCGTCCCGGGAGGGCAGGTGGGTACAGCCTTCTGCCCCGTGCGGCCTTGGCCCGCGGCCGGCGGGGTTGACTTGAACAGGCCGAACAGGCCGAACAGGCCGTCGGAGACCTCGCCGCCGCGTCCGCCACCGCCGCCGCCGGCATTCCCGCCGCCTCCGCCCGCCCCGGCATTTCCCCCGCCTCCGCCCGCTCCGGTGCCTCCGCCACCTCCGGCGCCGGCGTTCCCGCCGCCGCCCCCGGCGGCGTTGGCGGGCAGGGCCGTCACGAGACAGAGCAGGCCTATGGCCGCCGCGAGGCCGAGGAGCCCGGGCCCCGAACGGAGAACGGGAACGGTTTCACGAGATGCATGGGACATGGCAGCCTCCGAAATGCGTCCTGTCAGGGATGGACGCTGCCGAAAGGCGATTTATTCCCGACCTTCGGCGGGCTGCCATTCGGCCGGACCGGCCGGCCGCCTCCGGCGGGTTTCGGCGGCCTGGCGTGACGTCAGGCCGGCCCCGTGCGTCACCCCAAGCCCGCCTCGCCCTCCTCGATCGCTCCCTCCTCGTTGACGACATGGGCGAGGGAGGCGGTGACGATCAGTCCGCCGGCGCTCACTGCGGCCATCAGGCCCAGGACGCCGGCGATGCCCAGCGTCGCGTGAAGCTGTGGCACCGCGAACGTGCCGAATGTCGCGCCGACCTTGGCGCTGGCTGCGGCGAGCCCGCTGGCGGAACCGCGCAGCGCCGTGGGGAAAAGGGTGGGGGCCAGCGCGAAGGTCGTGGCGTTCGGGCCGGCATTCATCGCCAAGTTGAACAGCACGAAGCCTGCAATGACCAGCCCCGTGTTCATCGCGGCGGAATCGTGCGTCAGGGATGCGAAGAGCAGCACCAGCATCCCGAGCGTCATGCCGCCAAAGCCCGCCACCTGCATCGGGATGCGGCCGATGCGCGGCACCAGCAGGATTCCCACCACGAAACCGACGAGGAGGAAAAGGTCGACGACTGCGCTTCCCTCCGCGTCGACGATGTCCGCGGCCAGCAGGCTGCCGGCGGATGGTCCGCCGAAATGGATGGCTGCGAGGATGACGGGCGTGAACAGGCCAACGCCATAGGTTGCGACGTCCATCAGCATCCAGGGCACGCAGACCAGCAGCGTGCGCGCCCGGAAGCGCGGGGTCAGGAGCACGGCGAATCCCGGTGAGGGAGTCCCCGCCCCAGAAACCGATCCCGAAGGCCGAGGCGCGCCGCCCGGCGTCGCGGAGGGCGGCGCGTCCCCCATGCGCCGGAGGACGGCGACCGCCTCGTCGAACCGGCCCCGCCCGGCCAGCCAGCGGGGGCTCTCCGGCAGGCGCGTCCGGCCGAGCAGAACCACGAGGGCGAGCACGCCGCTGACCGTGATGAGCAGCCGCCAGTCGCCGGGGCCGGGATGAAGACCGAGGATCGCGAGGCTCACCAGAGCGGCGGCGACCATGCCCACGGATTGCAGCGCGATGGTCGCGACCACCATGCGGTTTCGCACCGCTCGCGGCATCATCTCGGAGACGTAGGAGCCGCTCGTCGGGAAATCCATGCCGATGCCCAGGCCGAGCACGAATTGGCCGGCGACGAGCACCCAGGCTGCCGGCGCCCAGGCGCACAGGAAGGCTCCCGCCGCCAGCACGGCCATGTCGGCCAGGAACACGGGCCTGCGGCCCCAGCGATCGGCCGACAGGCCTCCCAGCCAGGAGCCGAAAGCCGCGCCCAGCACCAGCCCCGCGCCGATCAACCCGATGACGAGCGGTCCCATCGTGAACTCGCGCTTGAGCAGCGGCAGCCCGATGCCCAGCGCCACGACGGAATAGCCGTCCAGGAAGGTGCCGCCCGCCGCGAAGAACCAGGCGACATAGCGTGGCGCGGTCATGGGCGCCGCGTCGAGCGCGGCAAAGATGCCGTCCCTGGATGCGGGGGATGCTGCCTCTTCGGCTGCGGCGTCCACCCCGGGCCTCACCGGCTCCCGGCCACGCGGGCCCTGGCTCGCCTCTTGCCCCCGTGCGCCTTTGCCGGGCCATCATCCTGCCCGGCCTGCGCATGATACTCGCGCCGGATCTTGGCGAGGTCCACGGTCGGCTCTGGCAGCTTCAGGTTCATGTCCTCCAGCGTGTCCGCGATGATCCTGGAAACGGCGAGGTTCCTGAACCACTTGTGGTTGGAGGGAATGACGTACCACGGAGCGTGCTTCGTCGAGCAGCGCGACAGCGCGGCCTCGAAGGCCTCGATGTAGTCGTCCCAGAGGTCGCGTTCGGAATAGTCGGTCGCGCTGATCTTCCATTGGCGATGCGGATCGTCGAGACGCTCCTTGAAGCGGGCGAGTTGCTCCTCCTTCGAGATGTAGAGGAAGAACTTCAGAATCGTCGTGTCGTTCTGGGTGGCGAGCAGGCGTTCCCACTCGTTGATCTGGTCGTAGCGCGCCTTCCAGACGTGCTTGGGGGCCAGGCCGTGCACGCGCACCACGAGCACGTCCTCGTAGTGAGACCGGTTGAACACGGCGACGCGCCCCCTGGCAGGGGCGTGGGGGTGGATCCGCCAGAGGAAATCGTGGTCGCGTTCCTCCGCCGTGGGCTGCTTGAAGCCCGTCACCTCGACGCCTTGCGGGTCCATCGCGGCGATGACGTGCCAGCATGTGCCGTCCTTGCCCGCACCGTCGATGCCCTGGAGGACGACCAGCAGGGAGTGGCGCCTGTCGGCGTAGAGCTTGCGCTGCAGGTCCGTGATGCGGTCGAGATGCCGGGCGAGGTCTGCCGCCGCGTCGGCCTCGGAGCCGTACTTGCCATGGTCGCCCGGATCGATGTCCGCGAGCTTCACGGACGATCCGGGCTCGATACGCAGCCGTCGTGTCAGACTCATCGTGGATCTCCGTTCCGGGAACTCGTCAGGCCGCAAGGGTGGCGCGGTGGCGGGCGGCGCTCTCGTCCCACCGCTCGGCCATGTGCCGGTAGCCGAGCTTGAGGATGTCGAGGAGCACGGTCCAGGCCAGGCAGTAGATCCACACGCCCAGCACGGCGAGACCGGGCAGGGGCGCGACGAGGACGCCAAGGAACGCCACGACGCCGGCCAGGACCTGGGTGGCCACGATCGCCCAGAAAAGCCTGGCGCTGGGATAAGGCGGCCTGAACAGGGAGCCCGAGGTGCGGACCACGAAGAGGAGCAGGTGGCCGCCCACGGCGAGTTGCAGGAACAACAGCGTCTGCAGCTGCGCCGCGTCGAGCGGCATCACGGCCTGGAGGGCCGGGTCCGCCAGCCAGCGCAGGCCGGTCAGCAGCATGCCCATCGTCTCGGCGGTCGCCAGGACGCCCATGAAGGAGGCGAAGGCGAGGATGCGCGGCATCTGCCAGCGCACCGGCCGCTCCGCGATCGGAACATTGTCGTAGGCGATGGTCATGATGGGGATGTCGTCCAGCAGCGCGAGCCCGACGATCATGATCGCGGTCAGCGGCTGGAAGTCGAAGATGACGATCGAGGCGACCACGAGGACCATGATGGCGAGCGTCATGGCGACCCGGTAATAGACGTAGTTCTCGATGCGCTGGAAGATCTGCCGCGCGACCTGGATGGCGTTGACGATCGTCGACAGCCCCGGCGCCGTCAGGATCAGGGCGGCGGCGCTTCGCGCCGCGTCCGTCGCGCCGCTCACGGCGACGCCGCAATCGGCCTGTTTCAGCGCGGGCGCGTCGTTCACCCCGTCGCCTGTCATGCCCACGATATGGCCGGCCGACTGGAGGGCCTTGACGATCGCGTATTTGTGCTCGGGAAAGACCCGGCCGAAGCCGTCGGCGCGCTCGACGGCCTGCGCCACCGAGGCCGGGATGGGAGCGTTCTCCGCGCCGGGGCTGAACACGTCGGAGGCCACGAGGAGATGGTCGCCCATGCCGAGTTGCGCGGCGATCTGGTCCCCGATGGCGACATCGTCGCCCGTCACCATCTTCACGTTCAGGCCGAGCTTCTCGGCCTCCGCGATGGTCGATTTCGCGTCCGGCCGGGGCGGGTCCATCAGCGAGATCAGCCCGACCAGCTCCCACGTCGCGCCGTCCTGGGATCGCGCGACGCCGAGGGCACGGTAGCCCTTGGCCGCAAGCCCGGACACCTCGGACTGGTAGCGTGCGAGAACCGCCGGATCAGGCTTGGCGAGGTCCGAGATGGCTTGGGGAGCGCCCTTCGCGAAGCGGCGGACATGGCCCTCGCCGTCGCTGACCGTGGCGATCGTGCGCTTGCTCACGGGGTCGAAGGGAACGAAGGCCGTCTGCGTCATGCCCGCGAGGGCGGCTGGCGACGGCAGCGCGCTCAGCACCGCCACGTCGATGGGATCCTCGCTGCTCGTCTGCGTGGCGAGCGCGGCGGCCTTCAGCACGTCGTCGGGCCTGGCAGTCCCGAACGGGATCGGCTCCTCGACGGTGAGCCGGTTCATAGTGAGCGTGCCGGTCTTGTCGCTGCACAGAACGTCGACGCCGGCCAGTTCCTCGATGGCCGAGAGGCGGGAGACGATGGCCTTCTCCTGCGACAGCCTGTAGGCCCCGATCGCCATGGTCACCGACATCACGGCCGGCAGGGCCACCGGGATCGAGGCGATGAGCAGGACGAGCACGTATTGGAGGATCCGGCCCGCGTCGGCCCAGGTTCCCGAGGCGGTGACGACGAAGGTGCGGTAGACCTCGACGCCGACGAGCACCAGCGCGAGCACGGAGGCCAGCAGCAGCAGGAAGTCTCCCACCTGGGAGACGGCTTTCTGCGAATGCGAGGTGGCGCCGGCCGCCCCGACGAGCTTCGCGGTGCGACCGAAGAAGGTCCGGCCGCCGGTGGCCGTGACCACGCCCGACATCGAGCCCTGCTTGGCGATGCTGCCGGAATAGGCGGTGTCGCCCACTTTCTTGGACACGGGCACGGATTCGCCCGTGAGGGCGGCCTGGTCGCAGCTCAGATAGTCACCGCCGGTGAGCACGAGATCGGCCGGGACGATCTGCCCCGCGGTCACGTCGACGACGTCGCCCGGGACGAGGTCCGCCGAGGCGATCGTCTTCCATTGTCCGTCCCGCATGACGCGGGCGGTCGGGGCCAGACCCTTCTTCAGCGCCGCCAGCGCGTTGGCGGCCTTGTTGTCCTGCCAGAAGCCGACGACGGCGTTGTAGAGAAGCAAGCCCGCGACGACGAGAAAATCCGGCCAGTCCCTGCGCAGCAGCGAGATGACAGCGGCGGCCTCGATCATGAAGGGCAGGGGCCCCCAGAAATAGGTGAGCAGGCGGCTCCATCGGCTCTGCGTCTTCTCGGTGAGCGCGTTCGGCCCGACCTTCTGCAGCCGCGCCGCGGCCTCGGCGCCCGTGAGGCCCTTCGTGGTGGCGTCGAGACGAGCAAGCGTCTGCTGCAGGGCGTCGGGAACGCCTGTCGGCTGGGACACGGTGGAGGCGGGGCCGGAGGCCTCCGCCACGGGAGCAGTCGACACGAGCCCCTCCATGATGTGCGGACGCGTGGGGCCCGCGAACGTTCGGGCCGTCCGGTGCGACGGTCAAGCCTTCGTCGCGGTTCACGGGCTCCCGATCCCATCGACGAGGCCATCGCGTGGGCCAAATCGGCACAGGATGACAGCCCGTCCCGCGCCGACGGGCCGGATGTCGAGGGCGGGGCGAAGGCGCGCAGCAAGACCGCAAGGCGGGCGCATCGGGTCTTGGCCTGCGCCGCGAACCTGCGTCCAGGCGTCGACAAGGCCTTGGCCGAATTTTGAGTCTGGCTTCCCTGCAAACAGGCAATCTGCAGGGAAAACGACGGCAACGCGCCTCCTATGGTCGCGGGGCAACGTCATGCAAACGCAATGATTTTGGTGAGAGTGAACAATCAACCCAGCCTCGTAGCAGGGAATTTTTCGCGCCCGAGCAGGGACTGGGGCAAAACCGAGCAAGGAAAGACGCGTTGAGGCCGAACATTGCCTGTGACCATCCGGCAAGACGTTCGAGGACGCAAACCAAACGCCGCCAGACCTCAGCGACCTTTTGCTTGACCGTAAAGCAGGTGAGCATTATCGCTCCAAGCGTAGATTGATAGCAGCACCAGAGTGACCTTCGCGCGGTCGAACCGCGGTTCCGGGGTTGCTCGATGGAGCAGCAGACATCCCAACCGGGTCTCCACTGTCGGAGAGCGGGATGCTGTTGCCTGTCGCCATGGCGGTGACTGCGCCATCTCACCCTTTGACAACGAGATCCTTCAACCGCGCTCCGGCTCTGTCCGGGCAAAGGATCATTGATGTCGAAGACCAAGCCTCCCCGCGCTCACCCGCGCAACAAGCCGGCCGCCAGCCTCGCCTGCGCCGGCTCCACCTCCTCGCCGCACCTTGTGACCGCCATTGAGCACCTGCCGATCGGCGCGCTCAAGGCCTACGAGCGCAATGCGCGCGAGCACAACGACCGCCAGATCACCAAGCTCGCGGGCATCATGCGCGATGCCGGCTTCCTGGTGCCCATCATCGTGGATCAGGGCAACGTGATCATTGCCGGTCATGGTCGCTGGGCGGCGGCCCAGCAGCTCGGCCTTCAGACGGTCCCGGTGATCCGCGCCGCGCACCTGACGAGCGCGCAGGTCAAGGCCTTTCGCCTGGCCGACAATCGCCTCGGTGAGTTGTCGTCCTGGGATAAGGGCGCCCTGGCGCTCGAGCTGAAGGACCTCGCTGCCATCGAGATCGACGACCACATCCTCGACCTCACCGCCTTCGAGACGGCGGAGATCGACGTCCATCTCAGCGCTTTGGAGGTTGTCGAACCCTCGCCGGACAAGGCCGACCAGCTGCCCGAGGTGGATCCCAATCGCGTGGTGAGCCGCCCCGGCGACCTGTGGCTCATGGGCAAGCATCGACTGCTGTGTGGCTCGGCGCTGGAGGCGGCGAGCTACGACCGTCTGTTGCAGGGCGAGCGCGTGCAGGCGGTTTGGTCGGACCCGCCCTACAACGTGCCGATCGGCGGGCATGTTTGCGGTCTGGGTCAGACCCAGCATCGCGAGTTCGCCATGGCGAGTGGCGAGATGAGCGAGGCCGAGTTCACGGCCTTCCTGTCGACCTATCTCTCGCTGGCCCGTCACCACTCCAAGGCCGGAGCCTTGCATTATGTCTGCATGGATGGCCCGCACGCGCTGGAGCTGCTGACGGCGGCCCGTCAGGCCGAGCTCTCCTTCAAGGTGACCTGCACCTGGGCCAAGACGAACGCCGGCATGGGGAGCTTGTACCGCCAGCAGACCGAGTTCGTGCATGTCTTCAAGCATGGCGGCGACGAAGTGGCGCACGTCAACAACATCCAGCTCGGCAAGTATGGCCGGTCGCGCACAACGTTGTGGACCTATGCCGGCGTGAACACCTTCCGCAAGGGCCGCGCGGACGACCTCAAGGCGCATCCGACCGTGAAGCCCTGGACCATGGTGGCGGATGTCCTCAAGGACTGCACCCACCAGGGCGACAGCGTGCTGGATTGTTTCTGCGGGTCGGGGACGACGATCATCGCGGCGCAGAAGAGCCGCCGGGTGGGCTATGGCATCGAGCTGGACCCGCTCTACGTGGACGTCGCGATCCGGCGCTGGCAGCAGCTCACCGGCGAGGCGGCGGTGCTGGCCGACACGGGTCAGAGCTTTGCGCAGGTGGAGGTCGAGCGGGTGACGCCCTCGAGGTCTGACGCGACGATGGCAGACGACAAGGAGGCGCAGCATGGTTGAGCGCCGCCGCATTCCTTCGCTGCCTCCCAAGCAGGCCGTCGCAGCTGCCGACGAGAGCGAGGCGCCCTCGCAGGCGCCCGCTCCGCAGCCGCAGTCTCGTCCTGCCGCCACCCAACCTGGGCCTTCCGCCGCATCCGCCAGAGCGGCGGAAGGCCAGGTGACGCCGGGACAGGCAAGGCCTGCTGCCGAGCCGATCGGCTATGGCAGGCCACCCAAGCACTCCCAGTTCAAGCCGGGCCAATCCGGCAACCCGCGCGGGCGGGCCAAGGGCAGCCAGAACATGCGAACGCTGCTGGAGGCCGAGCTCAAAAAGACCGTTCGCGTGCGCGAAGAAGGCCGCACGCGCAAACGCAGCAAGGGGGAGATCGTGGCGGCACAGCTTGTGAACCGCGCTGTCCAGGGCGAGCCTCGAGCCGTGGACAGCCTCTTCCGCTTCATGGACGAACCCGTGCGAGGAGCACGTCGGGGTGTCATTGAACCGGCGGTTCCGCACGGTGGCTTTGGCATCGCCTCCGCGTCTGCCAGCCCGCCTTCGGCCTTGATCGAGACCTTTCTCGCCATGGCGCGCGAAGCCGACCCGCAGGTCGTGCGTGAACAGCTGGGCCTCGACCCGTCCGCGGCCGACGAGAACGGAGACGAGCCGTGAGCGCACCGTTCAACCCATCGGACCTCGAGCTGGCCCTGGCCCGACGCTCCCTCTACGCCTTCGTCTGGCTGGCCTTCGAGGTTCTGCATCCCGGGGAGTCTTTTATCCCCGCCTGGCATGTCGAGGCGATGTGTCAGGGACTGGAAGAGGTCAACCGGGGCGTGGCCCGCCAGCTCGTGATCACCGTCCCGCCGCGCCATCTCAAGTCGATCACCACCTCCGTGGCCTATTCGGCATGGCTCATGGGGCGCAACCCCGCCCTGAAGGTCCTTGTCGCCAGCTACGGCAATGAGCTCGCTCTCAAGCATGCTCGCGACTTTCGCCGCCTGGTCGAGAGCCCGCTCTATCGGGCCATCTTTCCCGCGCTGCAGATTGATCGGGCGACCGACTTGGAGGTCGTCACGACCCAGCGCGGGTCCCGCAGGGCCGTGTCGGTGGGTGGGGCGGTCACGGGTTTCGGAGCGCACGTGATCATCATCGATGATCCCATGAAGGCGGCCGACGCCCAGTCTCCGGTCGAACGCGAGAGGGTGCGCCACTACTACGAGCAGACCCTCTACAGCCGGCTCGAGGACAAAGCGAACGGCCAGATCATCCTCGTGCAGCAGCGCCTGCACGAGGATGATCTGGCCGGCCATCTTATTGCTCGCCAGCAGGGCCGGCATCTCAACCTGCCCGCCATCGCGCAGCGCGACGAGGTGATCCCGCTCTATTGGGGTCGCCAGCATGTCCGCCGCCAGGGAGAGGCCCTGTTTCCGCAGCGCGAGCCGCTCGACGTGCTGGAGCAAACGCGTCGCGAGATCGGCAACTTCGCATTCAACAGCCAGTATCTGCAGGAGCCCATCCCGCCCGGCGGAAACGTGCTGCGCTGGGACCAGTTCGGCCTCTACGATCCGCCCGTCAGCCGTGCACAGGTACGCTACTGCGTGCAGAGCTGGGACACCGCCCATTCGAGCGAACCCACCAGCGACTTCAGCGTGTGCACCACCTGGGGCTTTCTGGATGGCCGCTGGCTGTTGCTCGACGTGCAGCGGGCTCGTCTCGACTACCCCGACCTCAAGGACAAGGTCATCGCGCATCAACGCGCCTGGCAGGCCGATCTTGTCTTGATCGAGAAGGCGGGAGCCGGGATTTCGTTGTTCCAAGATCTGCTGCACCACGAGCTGGGCTTTCGGGTCTTCGGCTGCACGCCTCGTCAGTCCAAGGAGATCCGGGTGGCCACCCAGACCGACAAGATCGCACGCGGTCTTGTCGCGGTCCCGCGTGAGGCGCCGTGGCTCGATGCGTTCCGACACGAATGCATCGGCTTTCCCAATGCGCGCCATGACGACCAGGTCGACAGCATGATCCAGTTTCTGGAATGGTCCGGCACGCGCGAGGCTGAGGCGCGCATGGATCGCTGGGACAACAATGGTCGCCCCAGCGGCCGGCGCCGGCCGGGCTCGATGCGAACGAGTTTCGGCTCCGCGCTGATGGAGCCGGAGACCTCTCGATAGTGTGGTTCGCGCGGCCTTGCCCGACGCGCAGCACACGACGGATGTGCGGCGCGGCCTGGATGCGAGCCCCTTGGTTAGCCGTCGCCTAGGATTCAGACTGACCCGTCTGAGCTGGAGTTTGGCCCTGCCGTCGCGCTGGCGCGCTCAGACGAACGCCGGGCCGATCCCGCGGTGAGCCTATGAACAACACGCCGGCGCTCTCCAGCGCCCGGCGCAGATCCTCGAGCGTGCGTTGCTGCGCCAGTGGGGAGGCGCCCTGCACGCGCTCCAGCCGCTGGATGGTGGCAGGACTGACGCGGGACGCGTGTGACAGGTCGGCCGCTGACCAATCCAGCAGAGCCCGGGCGGCGCGGATCTGGGCGCCTGTGAGCGGTGGGGCGGACGATGCAGGACGTGACATCGCGGCAGCTCCGATATTCCGGTAAGTCTCTGCTCTGGCGTGCAGATTGGACTGGATCGTTGCGGAAGAACGAGCAAAATTTGCTCGTATACTACTTTCCACAGCAACGGAGTCCTGCCATGCCCGATCTCTCCGCCTGGCGCAAGGCGCTTGCCGGCCAGCCCATCCCCTTGCACGAAAACGATCCGCAGGAAGGCTTTTGGCGCCTGCGCCAGCGCCGCGACGGCGCCTGGCTCCCTGTCGCCATCTGGCGTGAGCCCGATGGCGAGCTGCAGGCCCTGCGCGACGGCGAACCTGCCGATCCCCAGGATCTGTGGACCTGGTGCTGCCGCCACCCTGTCTCCTACGAGGCCTATCGCGCCGTAGCCGAGGACCGCCAGCCCTGGCCGGAGGACGTGGAGCCTTTGGCGCGACCAGCTCTAGCTCAAGCGCAGCTTTCGCTGGCAGAGGCGGGATCCAGCGAGCACGCTCCCGCACCCCTGCAAAGCCTTGCACTCCAGCCTGCCGCAGGCGCAACAGCACAGGAGAGGCAGGAGGTCGGGGAGCACGATCCCGCGCAGAGACGTCTCCCGTTCGTCCCCGGCCTGATCGTCGCGCAGGAGGGCGGCGTCGCAGGGCTTGGCCATAACAGTCTTGCGGCGGATCCTGCCGGCCTGCTGCTGGCCGAGATCCTGGCGCTGCGTGAGACCGCCTCCGATTGGCTGGCCGTGGCGAGTCCGCTCACCGAGCAAATTGAAGCCGACCGGGCCGCCAACTTCGCCGAGCGCTTTTCCAACCTGGAAAAGCAGGCCGAGGCCGCCCGGGTTGCGGCGAAGGCGCCCATCCTGGAGGCGGGCCGTGCCATCGACGCCACCTGGAAGCCGGTCGTGGACCAGGCCGCCTCGGGCAAAAGCCTCATGAAGCGGGCTCTCGAGCCCTTCTTGAAGGCCGAACGGGAGCGGCTTCTGACGCTGCAAGAGACAGGCGATATCGCGGCCCAGTCCAGCCCGCCACGGGCCGGCACGCAGGGCCGGCGCATTGGACTGCGCCAGCAGCGCCGGGTGGTCTTACGCGACCGTGACGCCCTGATCCGCCACTACCGCCGCGAACCCCGCTTCTGGGAGCATGAGGGCGTCGCAGCCGTGCTGCTTGAACTCGCCGACGCCGACCTCAAGGCCGGGCGCCAGGTCCCCGGTGCTGAACTCATTGACAGCCACGTGGCCGCGTAACCCTCAGGAGAGCCTCCCATGAGAAAGACCCTTCCTCTGCCGCAACCCCAGCCCATGCTGCTTGGGGCCGGCTCACGACCGCTTCCCTTCATTCCCCGTAGCATGGAGGAAGCGCTCACGCTCGCCAAAGCCGTGGTAGCGGCTCGCATGGCGCCACGCGGGATGGAGACACCCGAAGCCTGCCTGGTCGCCATTCTTCACGGGCTCGAGGTGGGCTTGACGCCCCTTATGGCTTTGCAGCGCATTGCCGTCATTGAGGGGCGACCCACCATCTGGGGCGAGGGCGCGATGGCTCTGGTGCGCGCCTCCGGTCTGGCCCGCTCGCTACGGGAATGGGTGGAGGGCGACACGCCCGACACCTGGCAGGCCCAGTGCGAGGTGCTGCGCAAAGGCGAGTGCGAACCGGTCACGACCTGCTTCTCGGTGGCCGATGCCCGCCGGGCCGGGTTGTGGGGCAAGCCGGGGCCGTGGAGCAGCTATCCCCGCCGCATGCTGCAGATGCGGGCGCGGGCCTTTGCCTTGCGCGACGTCTTCGCGGATGTGCTGGGCGGGCTCTACCTGCGTGAGGAGATCGAAGATGGGCTCGGTCGCGAGGCTTGCGAGCGCATCGCGGAGCCAGATCACGCTGTCGCAGCGCCACGGGTCGCTCATCACCCAGCGCGCCAGAATGGACGGGCCGTTGCAGATGCGGAGCAAGCTGACGCACCCAAACTGCGTGGGACGGCTGACGAGCCAACGCGAACAAAGCTCAACGGAGGGACACGCGCAGAGGCCCAACAGGCGCGCCCGGACGCCGTAGGCGAGGCGCCTGCGCGATCGCCGCGCTCGCTCGCCCGGCGCCTGCGGGGTTCCAGCACCTGGGTGCGGCTGAAGCCCCCGCGTGAGGCCATTCGGCTGCGCGCGCCGCCACCCCCCGAATACGAGAGCCTGGACAGCGCCGCGGACGCGTTAGGGCAGCATGCTGGAATGCTACACGCTGATCGATTGCGCGACACGGCCGCGATGAGCACGCCGGCCGAAGCCCTGGCCCTCTACGATGATGCCCTCGCCTGCGCCCAAGATGACGCGAGCTTGTCCGAGATCGAAGACGAGTTCGCCGCCCGCCTGGCCCGCCTGTCCCGAGAGCATCGCGGCGAGGCCGACCGTATCCGTTTGCGCCATCACGCCCGGATCGCCGATCTCGTTCGGACCGGTGCCCCATGAGGCGCTCACTCTCGACGACGCAGCGTCTGGCCTTGTTTCTCGCAGCAAAGGGCGAGTGCCAGGCGTGCGGCTGGAGGCTCACGCCAGGCCAACGCTGGGAGGTGGACCACATCGTACCGCTCTCCCTGGGTGGGCATCACCAACCGGATAATCTGCAGGTGCTCTGTCCAGCCTGTCATGGGAGCAAGACCACCCAACACGACCGGCCGGTTCTCAGCAAAGCCAAGCGCCTCCGCGCTCGACACGTCGGCGCAACAAGGCCGCGCAGGACCATACCAGGAAGCAAACGCTCCAGATGGCGAAAGCGGATGGATGGGAGGGTGGAACCACGCCCCGCACATGTCGCGACTCGTAGATCGCGCTTCCGAGCGTCATCAGATGGACGATGAAGACCCGATCCTCCCCAGGTGAGTGGATTTCCACGCTTGGTTTTCTGGCCTGGAGAGGTCAGCGGTCCGTCTCAGATTTCCTCACTATTCGCCGCCAGAACAGCAAATGCGATCAGAACTGCGGTTGCGAACGAACAGCCCAGCATGACCCAGACGGGCCAGGGGAGCGTGAACGCATCAACCAGCATGATCGCCTCCACCTTGCAAATAGAACTCTATTGCGTCGTGAGCTGAAACTCCGAATTTCCTTCACGTTCGATAGTTCTGGCTGACGTTTTTCTTTTTCTATTTGTGCAAGTGTGTGGGTTGCTGCCGATCGTAGGCCCCAAGAGAGAGGTCATGGGACAGGGCTAAGCCTTTGTCCCGTGGCCTTATACTATCAAACCATGTGAATGTCGGTATTCTTCAGTGCGTAATGATTATCCAGGGTTACGACGGCCGTCTTTGCGGCTGCCCCAGTGCCGTCGGGGTCGAAGTAAAGGGTGCCTGATGCCGCGTCGTAAATGAACTGCGCTGTGGCTGCCGTGGCGGCCGTGCCGGCGGCAAAGTGTGAGGCGGCCAGGGTTCCAGTGTTCCCCGACAGCGCCAAACCGTTTCCGAAGACCGACCGCGCCATATCCAGAATGTCGCCAGAGCTAAAGTCTGTGACGTGGTCGAGGCTTCCTCCCGACGGGAAATTGCGGAACACAAAGTGATCATTGCCGGGCCCGCCGGTCATCACGTCGGAGCCAGCTCCCGAATTGATGTTGTCATCGCCGCTTCCACCGTAGATCACGTCGTTTCCGGATGTTCCGGTGATGGC
The DNA here is from genome assembly GCA_046349155.1 of Alsobacter sp. Lineage (GTDB taxonomy): Bacteria > Pseudomonadota > Alphaproteobacteria > Rhizobiales > Beijerinckiaceae > Alsobacter. Next base: position 1,767,864 of record JAXMCW010000001.1, read on the forward strand.
ATTGGCTCCAGTGGAACCGTAAATCATAGAACTTGTGCCCGAATTCGCGTTTCCGGCGATGTCGGTGAAGGTAAAGGTGTGGACGCTGTTTGAGAGAGTCCCGGTCGTAAAGCTCCACGATCCTGCTGTTACGGTTGCCGTGCCGCTATAAGCACCATTGTCATAGACGGCGACCAACCCCTCGTTCGATGTCCCACTGAGCGTGATCTTGCTCGCGCTCAGACTTGCGGAGGACACGAGAGTTTGTGGTGCAGTCGTGTCGATGGTGATGTCCAGCGCCGCTGAGGCAGGTCCGGCTGCGGCGCTCGCATCCAGCGCGATGGCACGCACGTGGTGCAGACCATCCGCGAGGCTGATGTCCCTTGTGAAGGTGCCGCCATTCACAGTGGCCGTTCCCAGGAGCGCTTCACCCTGATCAAAGAGACCATTGTTGTTGGCATCGTCGAAAAGTCTGATCGAACTGGCGTTCGGCGCTGAGCCGGTAATCGTGAGGGCAGACACTTTCGATGTCACATCATCGCTGTTGCTGACACCCGTGTCGTCCGACGCGGCAAGATTTAGTCCGGTGGGAGCAGGCGGACCGGACTGAATGATCGTGATCGCCAGGGGGCCCGAGACGGGGCTGACGTTACCTGCCACATCCGTCTGGAAGGCACGAATATTGTGAGTTCCAAGGCTGAGCGCGATGTCGGTGGAGAATGCTCCCCCGCTCACGAGCTTGCTACCCAAGACTGTTTCGCTGCCGTCGAGGACGGCGTTGTTGTTGGCATCGTCGAAAAGCGTGACAGTCGCGCCGTTCTGACCAGTTCCGCTGATCGTGAGGCCTGTTGTGAGGGAGGTGATATTGTCGGTGGAGCTGGCGCCGTTATCGTCCGCTGCCGCGAGATCAAGGCCTCCCGGTGCGGTTGGCGCGATGGTGTCCACGATTAGTGTTCCCGCGGGATTGGTGATGATCCCAGCGGTGACTGCGGCGTTCCCAGCAAAGTCGGTCAGGCCTGCACCATTGAGACTGAAACCCGTGACGCCGAGGTCAGCGGTGTTTTGATTGGCTCCCACCGTATAGGTAAAGGCCAAGGTGTTCGTACCAGAGCCGCTGGCGTACGTTGCCAATCCACCAGAGTTAAGAGTGAGAGACGGGACACCGCCGACCACGGTCACGGGCTCGCTAAAGGCCACATAAAGCGTGACGCTTTCTCCCGCCTTCAATGTTCCATCATTGCTGCCGTAGGTGACGGAGGTCACTGTCGGAGCCGTCGTGTCGACTGTGATGACCAGTGCATCCGAACTCACACTCGAGAGACCGGCTACGGTCTGGATGGCGCGCACATTGTGTGCACCTGCTCCGAGCGCCACGTCGGCCGAGAAGGTTCCTCCAATCACCGTCGTGGTGGCGAGCAGCGTTTCCCCTGCATTGCGGACACCATTGTTGTTGGTGTCATCGAAGATCTGAACCGTGGCGCCGGTCACGCCTGATCCCGTGATGGTCAGTGCCGACGTATTTCTCGTGACGTTATCGGCCGTATTGGGGCCCGTGTCGTCCGCGGTTGCGAGATCCAGACCTGTCGGGGCATTGGGCGCCGCGGCGGTGACCGTGATGGCAAGTGCGCTCGAGACGGCCCCTCTGTTGCCGGCCACATCCGTCTGGAAGGCTCTGACGTTGTGCGTGCCGAGGGAGAGGGCGATGTCCGTTGAGAAGGATCCGCCGCTGGCCACGGTTGTAGCTAGGACAGCCTCGTTGTTGTTGAGGACGCCATTATTGTTGGCGTCGTCAAAAAGCGTGACGGTTGCGCCCGTCTCGGCCACTCCGGTGATGGTGAGGCCCGTGGACTGCGTGGTGATGTTGTCGCTTGTGTTGGGACCCGTGTCGTCCTCGGTGGCGAGGTCAAGGCTGCCCGGTGCGTTGGGATTGGTGGTGTCCACTGCGAGGAGCCCTGCCGGGTTGGTCAGGGCGCCAGTCACGATGGCCGTGTTTCCGGCCGTGTCGATAAGAGACGCGCCATTCAGGTTGAAACCTGTGACCGCGAGATCGACAGTATTTTGGCCCGCAGCCACCGTATAAATGAACGAGAGCGTGTCGGTTCCCGTGCCGCCAGCGTAGGTAGCCGTGCCCCCGCCCGTCAGGGTGAGGGTAGGCGTTCCACCTGACAGGTTCACCACTTCGCTGAAGGCTACGAGAAGTGTCACGGACTCGCCCGCCCTAAGCGTCCCGTCGTTGAAGCCGTAGCTAACTGACGTGACGGTGGGCGCGGTGGTGTCCACCTTGATCACGAGAGCCGACGAGGCGCTGCTGGGATCACTTCCGCTGACGGTCTGGACGGCGCGGATGGCGTGCGTGCCCTGGCTAAGGGCGACATCCGTTGAGAAGATGCCGTTGCTGGCCACGGTCGTGGTGCCGAGGAGAGCATCTGCGGCGTCGAACAGTCCATTGGTGTTGACGTCCTCAAACACCTGGACCGTGGCGCCACTTTGACCATTGCCGCGAATGGTGAGGGCTGTCGTCTGGTTGGTAATGTCGTCGCTGTTGCTGGTTCCCTTGTCATCGGCCGCCAACAGGTTCAGTCCAGTGGGCGCCGCCGGCGCAGCAGAGGTGACCGTGATATCGAGGGTCGAGGCCGCGCTCTTGTTGCCGGCTACGTCAGTCTGGTATGCGGCCACGTGGTGGGTGCCGACAGTCAAGGCAATGTCTGTGGAGAAGGCTCCACCGTTGACAAGCGCTGTTGCCAGGATCGCCTCGCCAAGATCAAGCGTACCGCTCGCATTGACGTCGTCGAAGAGCGTTACGGTCGCGCCCGTCTCTCCCAAGCCAGAAATAGTCAGGCCCGAGCTCAGGGAGGTGATGTTGTCCGTGTTGCTTGCGCCGGTGTCGTCGACCGCGGCGAGGTCCAGGCCGCTGGGGGCTTGGCTGCTCGTGTCGATCGTCACGGTCAGGCTTGCGGAGGCTCCGCTAACGTTCCCGGCAATATCGGTCTGTTTCACGGTCAGGACGTGATCGCCATTGCCGAGAGGATTAGTGGGCGTGATGCTCCAGCCACCGCCAGCATTGGCGACTGCCGAGCCCAGGACCGTTGTTCCATTATCGTCATAGAGCGTGACGGTAGCGCCCGCTTCAGCTCCGGAGCCCGTCAACGTCGGCAGCGTCACGTTCGTGATGTTGTCCGTGGCGAGCGTTCCGCTGTCGGAAACATTCGTGAGATCGGGTGCGCTTGGCGCAAGGGCCGTCGTGTCGATTGTTACGGTCAGCGGTGCGGATGCCTGGCTCGTTCCATCGGCCGTCGTCTGTGTGACGCTAATGAAGTGAGGGCCCTGCGACAGGGTCGAACTGGTGATTTGCCAATTGCCCGAGGGATTGGCTTGAGTGAAGCCCAGTACAGTTGCGCCCTCGAGGAGCGTCACTGTCGCGCCGGCAATGGCTCCGCTGCCGCTGAATGTCGGAGTGGCGACGTTCGTGAGATCATCCGTCTTGCTGATGCCACTGTCTGACGCGTCGGTAAGGTCGGCCGGACCGAGTGCGTTCGGCGGATCGGCAACCGGGGCGACGGTGACCTTGGTGCCGATGGCGGTGGCTGAGACTGCCCCGTCATTGTCCTGTGCGACGACGGTGAAGGCGTCGAGGGTGCCGTTGGCGTTGCTGGCGGGGGTCCAGAAGGCCTGGTGGGTGGCGTCGATGACGTCGTTGGTGCCGGCGGCCCAGTCCTGGGCGGTGCCGGCGTCGGCGCCGATCTTCAGGGTGCCGGAGGTCACGGCCTTGACCACGAAGGCGGTGACGGTGCCGTCGACATCGGCCTCGTCGCCCTGAGCCTGCAGGTCGGCGAAGCTGATGGTGGCCTGGGTGTCCTCGTTGGTGGAGGCCACGGGGGCGGAGAATGCAGTCAGGGTCGGCGCGTCGTTGGTGTTGCTGAAGGTGACGGTGGCGGCGAGCGTGTTGCTGTCGGCGGTGCCGTCATTGGCGGTGAGGGAGAAGGTCGGGGCGATCTCGCTGCCGTCATGGACGAAGCGGACCGCCGGCGGCGAGCTGCGCTGAGGTGAAGCCTTCGTGGCGGCTCCCCAGGTGGCGAGCCGGGACGAGGGTCTCGAAGGAGCCGTGCGTGACGTGCCGGAGACCGTGTAGGTGAAGGCGGTGCTGTCGGGATCGGTGATGCCGATGTCGGCGGCCGCGAGGACCACGGTGGCGCTCTTCGAGAGCGTCAGGCCGCGCTGGTGAGGACGGGCGTCGTTGGTGTTGCTGAAGGTGACGGTGGCGGCGAGCGTGTTGCTGTCGGCGGTGCCGTTGGCGGTGAGGGAGAAGGTCGGGGCGATCTCGCTGCCGTCATGGACGAAGCGGACCTCGCCGGCGGCGAGCTGCGCCGAGGGTGAAGCTCGTGGCGGCTCCCCAGGTGGCGCCGACGAGGGTCTCGAAGGAGCCGTGCGCGGATGTGCCGAGACCGTGTAGGTGAAGGCGGTGCTGTCGGGATCGGTGATGCCGATGTCGGCGGCCGCGAGGACCACGGTGGCGCCTTCGGAGAGCGTCAGGGCCGTGCTGGTGAGGACGGGGGCGTCGTTGGTGTTGCTGAAGGTGACGGTGGCGGCGAGGCGTTGCTGTCGGCGGTGCCGTGCCGATGGCGTGGTGGAGAAGGTCGGGGCGATCTCGCTGCCGTCATGGACGAAAGCGACCCCGCCGGCGGCGAGCTGCGCCGAGGTGAAGCTCGTGGCGGCTCCCCAGGTGGCGCCGACGAGGGTCTCGAAGGAGCCGTGCGTGACGCCGGAGACCGTGGTGGTGAAGGCGGTGCTGTCGGGATCGGTGATGCCGATGTCGGCGGCCGCGAGGACCACGGTGGCGCCTTCGGAGAGCGTCAGGGCCGCGCTGGTGAGGACGGGGGCGTCGTTGGTGTTGGTTGAAGGTGACGGTGGCGGCGAGCGTGTTGCTGTCGGCGGTGCCGCTGGCCAAGGTGAGGGAGAAGGTCGGGGCGATCTCGCTGCCGTCATGGACGAAGCGGACCTTCGCCGGCGGCGAGCTGCGCCGAGGTGAAGCTCGTGGCGGCTCCCCAGGTGGCGCCGACGAGGGTCTCGAAGAGCCGTGCGTGACGCCGGAGACCGTGTAGGTGAAGGCGGTGCTGTCGGGATCGTGGTGATGCCGATGTCGGCGGCCGCGAGGACCACGGTGGCGCCTTCGGAGAGCGTCAGGGCCGCGCTGGTGACGGGGCGCTGCTGGTGTTGCTGAAGGTGACGGTGGCGGCGAGCGTGTTGCCGGCGGTGCCGTCATTGGCGGCGAGGAGAAGGTCGGGGCGATCTCGCTGCCGTCATGGACGAAGCGGACTCGCCGGCGGCGAGCTGCGCTGAGGTGAAGCTCGTGGCGGCTCCCCAGGTGGCGCCGACGAGGGTCTCGAAGGAAGCCGTGCGTGACGCCGGAGACCGTGTAGGTGAAGGCGGTGCTGTCGGGATCGGTGATGCCGATGCCGGCACGCGTAGACCACGGTGGCGCCTTCGGAGAGCGTCAGGGCCGCGCTGGTGAGGACGGGGGCGTCGTTGGTGTTGCTGAAGGTGACGGTGGCGGCGAGCGTGTTGCTGTCGGCGGTGCCGTCATTGGCGGTGAGGGAGAAGGTCGGGGCGATCTCGCTGCCGTCATGGACGAAAGCGGACTCGCCGGCGGCGAGCTGCGCCGAGGTGAAGCTCGTGGCGGCCCCCAGGTGGCGCCGACGAGGGTTCTCGAAGGAGCCGTGCGTGACGCCGGAGACCGTGTAGGTGAAGGCGGTGCTGTCGGGATCGGTGATGCCGATGTCGGCGGCCGCGAGGACCACGGTGGCGCCTTCGAGAGCGTCAGGGCCGCGCTGGTGAGGACGGGGGCGTCGTTGGTGTTGCTGAAGGTGACGGTGGCGGTGAGCGTGTTGCTGTCGGCGGTGCCGTCATTGGCGGTGAGGAAGGTCGGGGCGATCTCGCCGTCGTCATGGACGAAGGCGCCGGCGGCGAGCTGCGCCGAGGCGCTCGTGGCGCCCTCGCGGTGGCGCCGACGAGGGTCTCGAAGGCCAGGTGACGCCGAGCATCGTGTAGGTGAAGGCGGTGCTGTCGGGATCGGTGATGCCGATGTCGGCGGCCGCGAGGTTCACGGTGGCGTTCTCGGAGAGCGTCAGGGCTGCGCTGGTGAGGACGGGGCGTCGTTGGTGTTGCTGAAGGTGACGGTGGCGCGCGAGCGTGGCCGTTGCCGGCGGTGCCGTCATTGGCGCAGGAGAAGGTCAGCGATCTCGTTGCCGTCATGGACGAAGTGACCTCGCCGGCGGCGAGCTGCGCCGAGGTGAAGCTCGTGGCGCTCCCCAGGTGGCGCCGACGAGGGTCTCGAAGGAGCCGTGCGTGACGCTGGAGACCGTGTAGGTGAAGGCGGCGGTGCTGTCGGGATCGGTGTTGATGTCGGCGGCCGCGAGGACCACGGTGGCGCCTTCGAGAGCGTCAGGGCCGCGCTGGTGAGGACGGGGGCGTCGTTGGTGTTGCTGAAGGTGACGGTGGCGGCGAGCGTGTTGCTGTCGGCGGTGCCGTCATTGGCGGTGAGGGAGAAGGTCGGGGCGATCTCGCTGCCGTCATGGACGAAGCGGACCTCGCCGGCGGCGAGCTGCGCCGAGGAAGCTCGTGGCGGCCTCCCAGGTGGCGCCGACGAGGGTCTCGAAGGAGCCGTGCGTGACGCCGGAGACCGTGTAGGTGAAGGCGGTGCTGTCGGGATCGGTGATGCCGATGTCGGCGGCCGCGAGGACCACGGTGGCGCCTTCGGAGAGCGTCAGGCCGCGCTGGTGAGGACGGGGGCGTCGTTGGTGTTGCTGAAGGTGACGGTGGCGGCGAGCGTGTTGCTGTCGGCGGTGCCGTCATTGGCGGTGAGGGAGAAGGTCGGGGCGATCTCGCTGCCGTCATGGACGAAGCGGACCTCGCCGGCGGCGAGCTGCGCCGAGGTGAAGCTCGTGGCGGCTCCCCAGGTGGCGCCGACGAGGGTCTCGAAGGAGCCGTGCGTGACGCCGGAGACCGTGTAGGTGAAGGCGGTGCTGTCGGGATCGGTGATGCCGATGTCGGCGGCCGCGAGGACCACGGCGCCTTCGGAGAGCGTCAGGGCTCGCGCTGGTGAGGACGGGGGCGTCGTTGGTGTTGCTGAAGGTGACGGTGGCGGCGAGCGTGTTGCTGTCGGCGTGCCGTCATTGGCGGTGAGGAGAAGGTCGGGGCGATCTCGCTGCCGTCATGGACGAAGCGGACTCGCCGGCGGCGAGCTGCGCCGAGGTGAAGCTCGTGGCGGCTCCCCAGGTGGCGCCGACGAGGGTCTCGAAGGAGCCGTGCGTGACGCCGGAGACCGTGTAGGTGAAGGCGGTGCTGTCGGGATCGGTGATGCCGATGTCGGCGGCCGCGAGGACCACGGTGGCGCCTTCGGAGAGCGTCAGGGCCGCGCTGGTGAGGACGGGGGCGTCGTTGGTGTTGCTGAAGGTGACGGTGGCGGCGAGCGTGTTGCTGTCGGCGGTGCCGTCATTGGCGGTGAGGGGAGAAGGTCGGGGCGATCTCGCTGCCGTCATGGACGAAGCGGACTCCGCCGGCGGCGAGCTGCGCCGAGGTGAAGCTCGTGGCGGCTCCCCAGGTGGCGCCGACGAGGGTCTCGAAGGAGCCGTGCGTGACGCCGGAGACCGTGTAGGTGAAGGCGGTGCTGTCGGGATCGGTGATGCCGATGTCGGCGGCCGCGAGGACCACGGTGGCGCCTTTCGGAGAGCGTCAGGCTGCGCTGGTGAGGACGGGGGCGTCGTTGGTGTTGAAGGTGACGGTGGCGGCGAGCGTTGCTGTCGGCGGTGCCGTCATTGGCGGTGAGGGAGAAGGTCGGGGCGATCTCGCCGCCGTCATGGACGAAGCGGACCTCGCCGGCGGCGAGCTGCGCCGAGGAAGCTCGTGGCGGCTCCCCAGGTGGCGCTGACGAGGGTCTCGAAGGAGCCGTGCGTGACGCCGGAGACCGTGTAGGTGAAGGCGGTGCTGTCGGGATCGGTGATGCCGATGTCGGCGGCCGCGAGGACCACGGTGGCGCCTTCGGAGAGCGTCAGGGCCGCGCTGGTGAGGACGGGGGCGTCGTTGGTGTTGCTGAAGGTGACGGTGGCGGCGAGCGTGTTGCTGTCGGCGGTGCCGTCATTGGCGGTGAGGGAGAAGGTCGGGGCGATCTCGCTGCCGTCATGGACGAAGCGGACCTCGCCGGCGGCGAGCTGCGCCGAGGTGAAGCTTCGTGGCGGCCTCAGGTGGCGCCGACGAGGGTCTCGAAGGAGCCGTGCGTGACGCCGAGACCGTGTAGGTGAAGGCGGTGCTGTCGGGATCGGTGATGCCGACGTCGGCGGCCGCGAGGACCACGGTGGCGCCTTCGGAGAGCGTCAGGGCCGCGCTGGTGAGGACGGGGGCGTCGTTGGTGTTGCTGAAGGTGACGGTGGCGGGCGCGTGTTGCCGTCGGCGGTGCCGTCAGGCCGGCGGTGAGGGAGAAGGTCGGGCGATCTCGCTGCCGTCATGGACGAAGCGGACCTCGCCGGCGGCGAGCTGCGCCGAGGTGAAGCTCGTGGCGGTTTCCCAGGTGGCGCCGACGAGGGTCTCGAAGGAGCCGTGCGTGACGCCGGAGACCGTGTAGGTGAAGGCGGTGCTGTCGGGATCGGTGATGCCGATGTCGGCGGCCGCGAGGACCACGGTGGCGCTCGGAGAGCGTCAGGGCCGCGCTGGTGAGGACGGGGGCGTCGTTGGTGTTGCTGAAGGTGACGGTGGCGGCGAGCGTGTTGCTGTCGGCGGTGCCGTCATTGGCGGTGAGGGAGAAGGTCGGGGCGATCTCGCTGCCGTCATGGACGAAGCGGACCTCGCCGGCGGCGAGCTGCGCCGAGGTGAAGCTCGTGGCGGCTCCCAGGTGGCGCCGACGAGGGTCTCGAAGGAGTCGTGCGTGACGCCGGAGACCGTGTAGGTGAAGGCGGTGCTGTCGGGATCGGTGATGCCGATGTCGGCGGCCGCGAGGACCACGGTGGCGCCTTCGGAGAGCGTCAGGGCTGCGCTGGTGAGGACGGGGGCGTCGTTGGTGTTGCTGAAGGTGACGGTGGCGGCGAGCGTGTTGCTGTCGGCGGTGCCCGTCATTGGCGGTGAGGGAGAAGGTCGGGGCGATCTCGCTGCCGTCATGGACGAAGCGGACCTCGCCGGCGGCGAGCTGCGCCGAGGTGAAGCTCGTGGCGGCTCCCCAGGTGGCGCCGACGAGGGTCTCGAAGGAGCCGTGCGTGACGCCGGAGACCGTGTAGGTGAAGGCGGTGCTGTCGGGATCGGTGATGCCGATGTCGGCGGCCGCGAGGACCACGGTGGCGCCTTCGGAGAGCGTCAGGGCCGCGCTGGTGAGGACGGGGCGTCGTTGACGGCGGCGAGCGAGAAGCTCTGGGTAGCGGCGGCCGGTGCTCGCCCTTGCCGTCGACCACGTCGTAGGTGAGCGCAACGGCGCCGTTGTAGTTGGCGTCCGGGGTGATCGACGTAGCTGCCGTTGCCGTTGTCGACGACGGTGCCATGGTTGGCCGCAAGGTTGGCGACGCTGAGGGTGTCGAAGTCGACGTCCGAGAAGCCCTGCAGGAGGGCGGTGGCCAAAACCGTGTAGGCGGTGTCCTCGGTGCCGGCGGCCAGGCTGGCCGTGGTCCTCGTCGGCGCGTCGTTCACCGCATTGACGGTGATCGTGGCCGTGTCCGTGTCCGTCTGCGCCACCTCCCGCCGGTATTGCCGCCGTCGTTCGTCGTCATCGTCAGGATGACGGCGCCATTGGCGTTCGCCGCAGGCGTGAAGACCGGGGCAGACGCTCCGCCCAGGAACGCGTTGATGTTCGCAAGGGTGCCGGTCAGCGTCAGCGTTCCCGTCCCCGAACCGGAAACGGTCACACTCCCAACCGTCGTGGCCGACAGGGAGCCCGAATTGACCCCAAGGGTAACCGTGATCGTGCCCGAGCCGGCGTCAACGTCCGATGCCGACAGGCCCGTCAACTGGACGTTGGTGTCCTCATTCGTCGTGAACGACGAGATCGTGTTCACCGGCGCGTCATTGACCGCCGTGACGTTCACCGTGCTCGTCAGGGTTGCGCCGTTGGCCGAACCGTCATTGACGACATAGCTGACCGTCCTGGGCTGACGTGTTCGGGTTATCGCTGCTGTTGAAATAGGTGACTGCCCGAAGAGCCGTTTGCCACTGCGCAAGCGTGGCTGCACCTCCTGACGATGTCAGTGTCAGCACGCCAGTGCTGGCGTTGTAGGTCCCAGCGATGTTGCTCATCGTCGCAGGTACGTTGGTGAAGCCCAAGACGTCCTGGCCCGACGCAAAGCCGTTGCCGGTGATCGAGACCGTCGCTGACGTCAGCGTCGTGTTGTCTGGATCGGCAACCGTCAGCGCGGTGTTGATCGCCGTGGCAGAACCATTCTCCGTATAGGCCAGCGTACTCGTCGTCGTCAGCGTCGGCGCGTCATTGACCGCCGTGACGTTCACCGTGCTCGTCAGGGTTGTGCTGTTGGCCGAACTCGTCATTGACGACATAGCTGACCGTCCGGGCTGACGTGTTCGGGTTATCGCTGCTGTTGAAATAGGTGACTGCCCGAAGAGCCGTTTGCCACTGCGCAAGCGTGGCCGTGCCCTCCTGACGATGTCAGCGTCAGCACGCCAGTGCTGGCGTTGTAGGTCCCAGCGATGTTGCCCATCGTCGCAGGTACGTTGGTGAAGCCCAAGACGTCCTGGCCTGACGCAAAGCCGCCGGTGATCGAGACCGTCGCTGACGTCAGCGTCGTGTCGTTCGGATCGGCAACCGTCAGCGCGGTGTTGATCGCCGTGGCAGGTCCATTCTCCGTATAGGCCAGCGTACTCGTCGTCGTCAGCGTCGGCGCGTCATTGACCGCCGTGACGTTCACCGTGCTCGTCAGGGTTGCGTTGTTGGCCGAACCGTCATTGACGACATAGCTGACCGTCCGCCGACGTGTTCGGGTTATCGCTGCTGTTGAAATAGGTGACTGCCCGAAGAGCCGTTTGCCACTGCGCAAGCGCGGCCGTGCCTCCCGACGATGTCAGTGTCAGCACGCCAGTGCTGGCGTTGTAGGTCCCAGCGATGTTGCCCATCGTCGCAGGTACGTTGGTGAAGCCCAAGACGTCCTGGCCCGACGCAAAGCCGCCGGTGATCGAGACCGTCGCTGACGTCAGCGTCGTGTTGTCTGGATCGGCAACCGTCAGCGCGGTGTTGATCGCCGTGGCAGAACCATTCTCCGTATAGGCCAGCGTGCTCGTCGTCGTCAGCGTCGGCGCGTCATTGACCGCCGTGATCGAGAGATTTGCTAGCGCAGTTGATGGCCCAAAACCGTCCTCATAAGAAAATGTAAGAGCATGGCTCGTTGGATTATTACTTGAAGACGAGTACGTAATTCTCTCAATCAACGCCGATATAGCGTCTTGCGGCCAATTGGGCGGGTTCCCACCCCCACTATTTCCGGTAAATGTTATGATAAAATCAGAGGCACTTCCACCTAAATACGTCGCCGTGTATGTGGTGCTGCCGGACACTACTGTAACAGTCCCACCAGAAGCTGAAACGGTGTACGAACTTGCTCCTATCGTTACAGATCCAGACGAAATTGATACCAAATCTCCAGCCTGAAGACCCGAAACTGTAAGCACGTCGTTGTTTGTTCTTGTGCTAACACTAAACGTCAATGTTGCACTGGGGGCTATGAAAACTGCGGACGCATTCTCCGTGTAATTGACTGTTACGTTTACATTACTTGCACTGCCGTTCAAATCGATTGTGGCAAGAATCCCCTGATAGTTATTCACGGCCTCATCGCTCAACGGAGATTTAAATTCCGGATCGAAGAGAACCCAACTACCGCCGAGGTTCGCCGAGCCGATCACCCGGTCGGAGGCATGGACGGACGCTCCCGTCGCCTGCGCCAGCGCATTCACCAGTCCCTCGCCACGCGCGCCCTCCCCGGCTCGGCAGCTCCACAGCGCGATCGATCCCTCGCTTAGCGCATCACCGAGGCGCGTGAGCGTGGTCCGGTTTGCGTCGATGCTGGCTTCCGTCAGCGCGCCCTGGCTGAAGGCAATCTCGCCGGGACGGCCATGGGCGAAGACGTGGACGGCCGCGATGCCGCGCTCGCCTTCGAGATGCACCGCCATCTGCTCCAGGGCCGGCCGGTCGGCACGGAGCACGATCGCCTCGACCCCCTCCCTCATGCCGTTCACGAGGACATCAACCTGGTCGACAGCTGGATCGATAAAGGCGATTTCACGCCGCGCTGGCCTCTCGCATGCTTCGATCGCAGGCATCGCGAAGGCTGCCGCCACGGGGGTGCTTGCGTCGTTGGCGTTGATCGTCGACATCACAGGTACCTTTCGGAAAGGCAAGACTGCTCGGGAGAGGGCTTGGCGGTAACGTGGATAAGCGCCTCGAAGGTCAAGTTAGGATCAGGTGCTTTTGCCTTACGGGTGAAAAAGCCTTCGGGGACCGCATCGCCGCAGTTTCCCAGGGTCCCGTGCTTTGAGACTTCGGCATGTAGGCCGTCCTTGGCCGATGCCCTAATGGGGCTCGTGGCAGGCCAGCCCCCCAGAGCCGATGACGCCCCTGTTCGCGACAAGCGTTTTGCCCGGCACCATCAGGCGAGCCCAGCCATGTCCGTCCCGGGCGTGATCCTGGTGGGCGGGCAAACGTGAACTCGCTCAGTCTCACATGCACGTCGCGCTCCTGGTTTCCGGTGCGTGCGAAGGACGATGATGGGTGCGTGTTGCTGTCCGTCACACGTGTGGCGCGGACTCATTTCTGCCACAAGTTGAGCAAACGGACTATGGCAATTTTTACGTATTGTTAATGTCTGTCGCGTTCTTGTGACAGCACTTGTGGACAAATAGGCCTATATCTCTCAAGCGAAGCGTATTTGCTATGACCTTCCGTGGACAAATACACTTTGTCCACGCGCGCGTGTCTTTCGATGTCCGGTGTCTGCACTGGCGATCCGTGATTCGTTAGAATTTATCTTTAATCGCGATCCTGAAACTTACGACTTTTCCATGCTCGCGGAATGGTGGATGTTTTGTGAACGAGAGCCCTTCCGCCTTCAGAGGACATGGATCGCGTGGCACCCGTTTCGCGCCCCACCCCGCACACGGCTTCTGCAGGAGCCGACTACGACCCGTTGCGCAGCGCGTTTCGCGCGTGCCGGCCCGGGTTCGTCGGCATTGGCGTCGCCAGCGCGATGGTCAACGTCCTCACGCTGGCCGGCTCCATCTACATGCTGCAGGTCTACGACCGTGTGATTCCCTCGCATAACGGAGCCACGCTGGTCGGCCTCACCATCGTGCTGGTGGGCCTCTACGCGGCCTATGGCTTCTTCGATGCGCTGCGCGCCCAGCTGCTGAAGCGCGTCGGGGCGCGGTTCGAGCGCCTGATCCGCGACCGCGTGTTCGACCTCCATCTGCTCCTGCCTCTGCGCTCGGCGCGCGGGCGCGAGTCGAACCAGCCCCTGCGGGACATGGACCAGATCCGTGGCTTCGTCTCGGGTCCCGGACCCCTTGCGCTGTTCGATCTGCCCTGGATGCCGTTCTTCATGGGCATCGTCTTCCTGCTGCATCCGCTGCTGGGCGTGCTCGCGAGCGCGGGCGCCCTGCTGGTCGTCGGCCTGACACTTCTGGCCGATCGCAGCGGGCGCACCAATGTGCAGGCCATGACGCAGGCCGCGGCCAGACGGCACGTTTTCGCCGAGGCGAGCCGTCGAAATGCCGAGGCGGTGCGCGCGCTCGGGATGCAGGGCAGGGTAAGGGCGCGCTGGCTCGAGCTGAGCCAAGAGCTCTTCGCAGTGCAGATGGAGGGGTCGCGGCTGTCGGGCCTTGCGGGCACGACCGCCAAGGTGAGCCGGCTCTTCCTCCAGTCCGCCGTTCTGGGCCTTGGCGCCTGGCTGGTGATCAAGGGCGAGGCGTCCTCCGGCGTCATCATCGCCGCGTCGATCACCACGTCGCGCGCGCTGGCCCCGGTCGAGATCGCCATCGCGAACTGGAAGGGCTTCCTGATGGCCCGGCAGAGCTACGAGCGCCTTGGCGCCCTCCTGAAGGCGGCCCCTGCGACGGTGCCGTCCGTGGCGCTTCCGCGGCCCAAGCAGGCGCTCGCCGTCGAGCATCTCTTCGTTGGCGCACCCGGAGAGCAGAAGGCTCTCATCCAGAATATCGACCTGTCGCTCAAGGCCGGCGACGGCCTTGGCGTCATCGGTCCCAGCGCGTCCGGGAAATCCACGCTCGTGCGGGCGATCGTGGGACTCTGGCAGCCGCTGCGGGGATCCGTGCGGCTCGACGGCTTCACCATCGACCAGTGGGAGGCCGATGACCTGGGAGCGGCGATCGGCTACCTGCCGCAGGATGTCGAGCTCTTCGACGGGACAGTGGCGGAGAACATCGCCCGCTTCGATCCCAAGGCGACGCCGGAGGCCATCATGCGCGCGGCGCTGACGGCAGGTGTCCAGGACATGATCGCCCGTCTTCCGGACGGGTTCGGCACGCGGATCGGGGAGGGCGGGGCGGCGCTGTCAGCCGGCCAGCGCCAGCGGATCGGCCTGGCGCGGGCGCTCTATGGCGAGCCTTTTCTCGTCGTGCTGGACGAGCCCAACTCCAACCTCGACAGCGAGGGCGAGGAGGCGCTCACCCGCGCCATCCGCAACGTCCGCGAGCGGGGCGGCATCGCCATCGTCGTGGCCCATCGTCCGAGTGCGCTCAACGCTCTCGACAAACTCTTGGTGATGGCCAACGGCCAGCAGGTCGCGTTCGGGCCCCGGGAGGACGTGCTGCGCCAGACCCTGCGCCCTGCGCCGGTCCCGGTTCCCGCTGCGAGTCCTGCTCCCACGCCGAGATCGGCCGGAACGCCCGTCTGGATGGGCGCGGGAAATCCCTTCGCCATGCCCCGCACGCGGTCCGAGGCCGCTCACAGCCCCGAGCGAGATTAAGCCATGCGCGCGCAGGACCTGTTCTACCGCTTCGATGACTTTCTCGCCGCCCGCGCTCGCGAGGGCCGGGTTCACGTTGATCGCCTGATGGCCTGGACGCGCTCCGGCGAGGATGGCATCCGATCCTCCCTCGTCGCCACCTTCCTGGGATCGGCTGCGCTGGTCTTCGGTCTGGGAGGATGGGCGGCCGTGACGCCGCTCGCTGGCGCGGCCGTCGCGCCCGCCACCGTGGTTGTCGACAGCAGCGTCAAGAAGGTTCAGCACCAGACCGGCGGTATCGTCGGCGAAATCCGCGTGAAGGACGGCGACCGGGTTTACGCTGGAGACGTCGTGATGCGCCTGGACGAGACGGTGACCCGGGCCAACCTGCAGATCGCCGCCAAGCAGCTCGATCAGTTTGCAGCACGCGAGTCCCGCCTTGTCGCCGAGCGCGACGGCGTCGACCATCTCATCATCCCCGCCACGCTTCAGGCCCGCCTCTCCGATCCGGAGATCGCGAGCATGATCGGCGACGAGCAGCGGCTCTTCGACAGCCGGCGCGCCGCGCGCGAGGGCCTGCGCGCGCAGCTCGCCGAACGGATCCAGCAGCTCAATGACGAGGTTACCGGGCTGCAGGCCCAATTGTCGGCAAAGGAGAAGGAGACGAGCTTCATCCGAGAGGAGCTCAAGGCCGTTCGAGACCTCTACCGCAAGAACCTTGTGCCGATCACGAGAGTCAATGCCCTCGAGCGCGATGCAACGCGCATTGAGGGAGAGCAAGGTCAGTTGCAGGCCTCCGTCGCTCAGACGCGGGGCAAGATCTCCGAGATCAGGCTCCAGATCCTGCAGATCGACCAGGATCTGAGGACGGAGGTTGGCAAGGACTTGCGCGAGCAGCAGGCCAAGCAGGCCGAGCTCGTCGAGCGGCGCGTCGCGGCGGAGGACGCGCTGCGACGGGTCGAGATCCGAAGCCCCCAGACGGGGGTCGTGCATCAGTTGAGCGTGCATACCGTGGGGGGTGTGGTCGCCCCGGGCGAGCCCATCATGCTGGTGGTCCCCGAGGGGGATGTCCTTGTGCTCGAGGCGAAGATCACGCCGCAGGACATCGACCACGTGCATGTGGGTCAATCCGCGATCATTCGCCTGAGCGCCTTCAATACGCGCACGACGCCCGAGATTTCAGGCGAGGTGATCTTCGTCTCCGCCGACATCTCCAAGGATCCGCAGCCTCAGCTTCCTCCCTATTACCTTGCTCGGATCAAGCCGAGCGCGGAGGATCTAAAGCGATTGTCCCAGCTGAAGCTGTTGCCCGGCATGCCGGCCGAGGTTCACCTGCAGACGGGCGAGCGCTCCGCCCTGTCCTACATGCTCAAGCCGCTCACCGAGCAGATGTCGCGCGCTTTCAAGGAAGATTGATCCCCGGACGCCCTCTTTGGTGGGTCGTCGCAACGATCGATCGTGCGACTCGTGAGCGCCGAGATGTCCGATCGGCGCCGTGAGCCGTCCACTATTTGAATCCATGATCTTGGCCTGAGACATCGTGCTGCAGGATGCGTCTCTTGGACCTTGCCACAGTTACCAAGAGCGATTGAAGCCAGGGACGGACGGATCTGAGGCAGAAGCACCAAGTTGCTCGACACCTTGTCCCGGCGCCGGCCAGTGCTTTGTTCGGTCGTTGCTAGAATGGTTCTCGGCAGCTCGGAGCCGCCCTCGGCAAACTAGCGCTGATGGCTCAACAGACGACCGCCGTCGCCATCTGCGTGAATCAGATCGAAACTTGGCCCACACGACGTAAGCCCTGATGCGGATCGGAGCCGCAAAAACTTGGCCCTCGGAGAAGAAGGTCCCGCCTCGCGCTCTGAGTTCAAACCGTGATGTTGGCGGCGGCGCGGACGCCTAGTCAAGCGTCATCGGGCAGCGAAGACGGCGTCAATGCGTGCGGCCTCGAGAAACGGCTCTCTGAAACCCATCGCCGGTCGCCTAGGGCTTCGTCTCGACGAGGGCTTGCTGTCGATCCCGGCAATGCCTCCTAGGGCCCGGTACGAAGGGCTAACCGGACGCGCGAACATCTGTCGATCGCCTGCAGCGCAGAATGGAGAGACACAGCGAACCTAATATGGTGCCGCGACCTTGTCCGGAATCAGCGCAGTATAGAGCATGGCCTTTGCCACGTACTGAAACACCTGGACGAGGTCGTTGCTCATGTTCGCCGCCGAATTGCAGCCAGATGAACCTGTTCCAGACGAACTCGAATAGAATTTAGTCGGATCGGATGCAATCTGTCGCATCGTGTCGCAACCTGAAAGCTTTCCGCCATCCGTAGTACACGTCTGAGTTTTTGACGTAGAAGCATAATAAGCGATTGAATAGATCCAGGTTCCATTATTGGCTGCTGCCTTCGCTATATCGATCGCTTGCTGACACTGGTTGGCATACTTACCGGGGGCGATGTTCGTGCCAGATTGTGCATTGGCATCGCCGTCACTCAGAAAAACAATAACGTTTTTTGTTCCCGGCTTACTGCTTTTTGTCAGCTCCGCCTGGGCTGCAGCCAGTGCATCTGCAAAATACGTTCGGAAGCCAAAGCCTCCTACGGGTCGAAGCCTCGAAGTTGAACAGTTTGTTGCGGCGCCGATGAGGCGTACAAGAGCTGAGTTGTTGCTGAGGGTCGTTGCCGCGTCAGACGTGCGATAGTCACCAAGCGGCGACAGGATGTTGTAGATGGGTGCTCCAGGGTTCGTCTGGTTGTACTGTGCTGCGGTAGAGTTTGTCTGTGTTGTCTTCTCGCAATCGTAGCTGTATTGAGCTTGGCTTGTCTGTGTGATGGGCGGAAACATCATCACGCCCAATTTGTGCATTGTCGGGAGGAACTGAAGAAGCATCGTCTTGATGCCCGCTAATGCACAGTTCAGCTTCGTGGTGTTTTTGATCGAACAGTTAGGATCGTTCTGCCCCATGGATCCCGATATATCGAGGATCAGATAGATGTTCATCGACGGTGCGCCGCCGCCTGGGCCCAGCGCTGTCGCTGTCGAGGTGAGCGTGATGCTGGGGAACCCAAATAGCTTTGCGAATTTGAGCGGAACAACAGCTTGCTGTTGCATGATGAGCGTGTTGGCGTTGTCGGGCGCCGGGCAATCCGGGAGCGTCATGTTGGATGTGACGCTCTTCGGCACGCACTTGAGCTTCGGGTAGCCGCTTGGCACGCTTACCATCGCACTTGTGATTGCGTTTGCACCTGTTGCACGCGCGCTATAGGCGAGCGCCGTGGTCTTCGCTTGTCCGGCTGTGCAGCTGTTGCAGTTGATGTCCAAGGCGCCGGCCTGCGCGGCGGCATCCGTTGTGGCCTGAAGCTTGCTCTTGATGACGTACACGTTTGCTACGTCTGCTGCCAATGCGGCAAAGCCAATCACTGCCATCATCACGATGGCAGAGAGTACCATGAAGCCGCCAGATGTGCTGTCGACGAAGCACAGTATGTTCTGAGCCCAGGGTCGCTTCATTCGACGCGCTCCGAGATCGCGGCTGACATACTACAGGGCGTTGTCACTTTGATCAGATAAACGATCTTCAGGCATGGGTAGCTCAAGCTGACCTTCAGCGGCAGGCCGCGCGCCGGAGCCAAGGCTGACTGACAGCTCAGATTATTCGTACAAACCACGCCATTGACCGTCAGAGTCGTCGATATATTGGTTGGGTTGAGAGTCGATGCGGTCGTTGTAATTTGAGTGATCGTATCGGTGTAAGGCGTTGTTGAAATCCGGCTCACCGAGAATTGCCTTGCGCCTGCCCGTGCGGCGTCGGAAAGGACAGTGTAGTTTTCCAGCATCAGCGTGAGTTGCATGCCTCCGATAATGAGGAGAGCAAAAACCGGCAGAACCGCTGCGAATTCCACCATTGCGGCGGCGTCGGATGATCGCATCAAGCGCCAGACGTTGAATCGCTGACGATACCCTTCGCGGAGAGCGCACGCCGAATGCGCTGCATTGCTCTTGGGCTGCGTGCATTGTGAACTACAGATCCTGCTTTTGGACATCTCGCCCGAAATGACCGCCCACAGGGGGTCCCCCTAGCTTTGCATCGGCTTTACCGAATATTCATCATATGTGGAACGCTGAAGATTTCAATCGGCTGCGATCGATTTGGTGTGAAGTGCCTCGTGAGATGGTATATGGGCGCTCATAGGTTGGCCCAATACTTTGTCCACAAGTCAGAAAGGCGCCGCTACTGTCGGAGGGCGGGTGTGTCCAGAACGATAGGCGTAACCGCATGGGAGCCGGCCCTGCGGCTTACGCCCATGTCGGCTGTTGCGAGTCTGATAGCCTGCTGCCTGTGAACGTGCGCGGAGAATGAGCAGGCGCATTGTCGTTGCGGTCGTCTGGATCGCCTTTAGCTCTTGGCACGTGGGGTAGGGCGGAGCTGCAGCGCTCATGAGCCTCGCCATGTTGCTGGCCAGGGCGCCGACTTCGGCCTAAGCGGCGTGGACGTCCCCGTGAGACAGCCAGAGGAGACGATGGTTCGCTGTCGCATGGTCGGGGCAATGCGGCCGCCCTCAAGGCTGGGCCTTGCGCCTCGTAGTGCAACACGAGGCGTGAAGAGCTATGCCCCAACTCCTCCTGGAGGATTGGCCAGTGCGGTGAAGTTTTTGGCGCGCTTCCACAAGGGTCCGAGGCGGTCCCACAAGTACGACCAGTGGCTGACCAGGGTCGTGGCGATCGCCGCTCCCAGCAGGATCAGAACCACGATATCAGCCTGAGACACCGTTGATACGCGAAGGCCAATTCCCGGGTCCAGGGACGCGGTTTCGGCATGGTGGGACCGCATGTGCAGCCAGCCTCGGCCAATGCCAACCGAGAGTAGCAGGCAGACATGGCTGAGTACGGCCATGGAGAATTGCCGGCCATGGCGCGCGAAGTGGATCGCGGCCCAAATTCCGGCGAGCGCGATGACGCCCGTCGCAGGCACGAGCATGAGGCTGAGCGGAGAGACCATGTAGGAAATTTGCTGGAAGGGCCGAAACACCTCGATATTCAAATACCAGAGTATCGTGGACGTCGGCCAGAGAGACAGCAGATGTGCTGTGACCTCGGCACCCAGCAGGGCTGCCAAGATTGCACCGCAAGCCCACGCTTGGAATCGGAAAAGGGTCAACATGCCCTATGGTTGCGTGCGATCCCTAACAGCCGGTTACCGAACGAAGCTGAGACGCGCCGCCCGATCCAACGTTTCGGCCGGCCTCAGGCCTGGTGTTCGCACCATCAGAGCATTGCAGGTCAAGCAGATGTGTGGGGCGCATCACCTATTCGTGTCGGCAGGCGCTTTCACTGCAAACTCAAAGACATCAGACAATTCACGATACTGTAGTCAATGATTTGTCCACACGTATAAAACGAAGTGACACGATAGAACTTAGATCAATTGTGTGATCAATTTAACCATTACTTTGTCCACATTCAATCGTGGCAAAAGCGAGATTGACTCGCGGCACAGTTGCCGTCTTCTTATTGGTTAGGGAAGGGTAACCGAAATTCGTCAACTTGCGGCTGAGGCGAGCGGTTCCTTGCTCTGCGTGTTGGTGGCGCCGTCCAGAACGGGGGGTATTGCTGATCGATGCACGCGGCGTGCTCATGAGCGAAGTGTGAAGGCTCGCGTACGTGTCCTCAGGCATCGCTTTTGGTTCAGTTTGCGTGAATGCGGAGGCCAACCAGGCCGACGTGATCTCGTACCGCGATCTCAATCCTCCAGTTTGAAACCACCGCTGGCTACAGTCGCGTACAACCCAAAGGTGATCCATGAAGTACTTTCGCAGATTCCGAAAGGATCAGGACGGCGCGTCCCTGATCGAATACGCCCTTCTTGTCGCCCTGATCGCTCTCGTGTCGATCGTGGCGGTCACGAACATTGGCACTCAGGTCAATACGGCCTTCACGAGCATCAGTTCGTCGCTCGCCAATGCTGTGACGCCTCCTGCGAAGTAAGGTCGATCTCGTGCGGCGTCTGGTGATGCTGCTGCGAGGATACGAGGTAATCCCGATAGACTGATCTTCGATCTGTATCGGGATGTCTATCGAGTACTGGAGCCTGACGCGCGCGCCCCGGTGCGCGCGTCTCCTAGACAATGAGATCACGCTGCTGCGCGGGCCCTTCGAAGCGGTCGACGATCTTGTTGCATTTCGGTGGTTTGTGTGTGTGCCCAGTCGGGCGATGGAGGCAACCATGAAGCCGGTAAGCCTGGCTGTGCTTGCGGTGGCGCTCGTCCTTGCGGGTTTTGCGACCTATTTGGGGCGCGCCATGGTTGAGCGAGCCGCCGCTCGTGGACCCTCCCAGCCGGCCGTGACGGTCGTTGCCGCGGCCGTTCCCATGACGTTTGGGACGGAACTGTCCGAACAGAACCTGATCGAAGTCCCATGGCCATCGGGCGCCGTGCCGGATGGCACGTTTACGTCGAAGGCTGAACTCCTCAAGGACGGGCGGCGCGTCGTTCTCAATCCCGTCCAGCGCAATGAGCCGATCCTGGTCACAAAGATCACGGGATCGGGTCAGAAGGCCTCGCTGGCATCCTTGCTGGAGCCGGGAATGCGGGCCATCACGGTCCGTGTGGATGACGTGCGTGGGGTGGCGGGCTTCGTCCACCCCAGTGACCGTGTCGATGTGCTCCTTACGCAGACAATCAACAGCAGTGCGGTTGCCGATGTTCTCTTGCAGAACGTGAAGGTCCTCGCCGTGGACCAGATCGCAAACGAGCGACAAGAGAACCCTGTTATCGCCAAGGCCGTGACGCTCGAAGTCAACACCGAACAAGCTCAGAAACTCGTTCTGGCGCAGGGAGTTGGCTCACTTTCCCTGGTCTTGCGCCAGCCGGGTCAAGAAGCTTGGGATGCCAAGCGGCGTGTGACAGTCGCCGATCTGGGTGGCACGAGCCAGGAAGATCCTTTCCTGCGCGAGCAGCGCGACAAGGTATCAGCGCTTGAAAACCAGATCGCCGATATGCGCAGCAAAGCAGAGCATGCCAAGGACGCTGAAAGACAGGAGTTCCTTAACCGTCTTGCTCAGCTCGAATCAAGAATGTCCGACGAATTAAGGCGCTCTTCACAGCGGCCAGGTGAAAAAGAAGCGTCGGTTGTACCTGTAATCAATAACAACCTGTCAACTGTTCGTGTCACTCGCGGCGGTAAGGCAGAAGAATACAACGTGGCAAAGGAGGGTTCCGGAACACTCGTCCGGAGCGGACCTTGACGAGTGACGGATGCGGCGCGTGATGATCAACAGGTTCGACTTCAGCTTTCAATCTTCCCAATACCAAACCGGTTGCAGGTCTCGCTCCGCGGCTCCTGGGGGCGGTGGGCGAGAGGCCTGCTTGCCTGCGTCGCAGGCGCTGTTCTTCTGGGCGGAGCAGCCCTTGGAGGCTTGATAGCGACTGTGACGCTGTCGACGGCTGCCGATGCCCAGCAGCGCGTCATCGCAAGCGAGGGGCGAGCCAGTCGTATCACGCTCGTCGTCAACAAGTCTGAAAGCTATCGGCTGGACGCGCCTTTCGCGGACGTCCTCGTGGGCTCATCCGACATCGCGGACGTCATCCCGCTCAGCGATCGCCAGATCTACGTTCTCGGCAAGAAGATCGGCACGACGAACGTCACGCTCTACGATCGCAACAAGCGCCTCCTGAACGTTATCGACGTCGATGTGCGCATGGACACGACGAACGTCGAGAGCAAGATCAGGAGTTCGTCCGGAAGCCGCAACATCCGGGTTGGTTCCGTCGATGGCAAACTGGTGTTGAGCGGCACGGCCGACGACGCCCAGGCCGTCGACCGGGCCATGAACGTGGCGGCGGGGCTCGCCCCGGCGGGCGTGGTCAACGCGCTGAACGTCAACAGCTCCCAGCAGGTCATGCTGAAGGTGCGCTTCGTGGAGGCGTCGAGGGACGCCGCCCGCGCTCTGGGCATCCGGTGGGACTTCCTCGCGCCGGGCAAGGCGGCCGGAAGCATCGGCAGCATTGCCGCTTCGACGAAGAACACGTTTGCCGGCGCGGCCATTGCGGACGCGATTTCGTCGGCGTCTGGCGCACCTCCATTTGCCTCCGTTATCGGACGCCTGATCAGCAACAATAACGGCACGCTCGATGTCGCTCTCTCGGCCCTCGAGGAGCAGGGCTATGTCCGTCGCCTGGCCGAACCCAATCTCGTGGCCATTTCCGGGCAGTCCGCGGACTTCCTGGCGGGCGGCGAGTTCCCGGTGCCCGTGTCGGCCTCGACCACGAACGGCTTCCCGACCACCACGATCGAATTCAAGGAATTCGGCGTCGGTCTGTCCTTCACGCCGACGGTTCTGGCTGACAAGGTCATCAACTTGCGGCTCGAGCCGACCGTCAGCGAACTCGACTATACGAACGCGGTTCGTCTCCAGGGTGTCGAGATCCCGGGACTGGTCAAGCGCCGCGCCAAGACGACCATCGAGCTGAGGGACGGGCAGAGCTTCGCGATCGCAGGCCTCATTCAGGCGCAGTCTGCGCGGGCCCTTGAGCAGGTGCCGTGGCTCGGCACCGTCCCGGTCCTCGGCGCGCTCTTCCGCAGCCCCTCCTTCCAGCAGAAGGAGACGGAACTCGTCGTCATCGTGACCCCCTATCTGGTGAGGCCGGTCGCCCCGGGACGTCAGCTCAAGACACCGCTCGATACGACCCTTCCGGGCAATGATCTCGACTACTTCCTCAACGGTCGCGCGGAGATCAAGAAGACGAACAACGGCCTGACGACGGCCAATGGCGTCGATGCGGGTGCGGCGGGAGGTATCGCTGCCGGCGCTCCCGCGCCCAACGAGACGCGGCTGCTGAAGTGAGGCTTGTGATGAGCACCGGAAAGATCTTGCTTGCGCTCGCGATGGGACTTGGCCTGTCAGGCTGCAACCAATACTGGGAGCGCAAGGATACCGTTCTCGTCTCGAGCGGGGACGCTGTGGCGTCAAATGCGGCCGTCCAGATCAGCGATCCCTGGCCGGCTGGGTCGCGCAACACGACGATTCCAAGCAATGGGGCGCGCCTTCAGCGCGTGATGCAGCGTTACCAGTCGAATGCCACTCCGGCAACGGTTCCCGGGCCCGGAACTGCAGGGGCGCAGGCCGGAGGCGGCGGTACGTCGCTGACCCCGCAGCCGTGATTGGGGGGCTAAAGCGCGGTCAATCGGCAATGGGCGCCGCCCACCCTGTCGGAGACGTTCGCTGTGCTTGCACTTGCTCAATACTGGATGGCAGCCGCCAACGTCGTGTGAATGGTCAATCGTGTTTCCGTCTGGGATCGTGATCCCGTGTAGAGTTCTGGAGCGACATGTTTGCCTTCATTGCGGATCCGGCAAGGGACGAAAAGGTCGATCTGGTCGCGCAGCTACTGGATCGGCTGGGTTATGTCGTGGCCCGCTTTGACGGAATTCCTGAGCTTGCGCGGTCCTCCAAGTTGAGGGAACCGGGCCACAATCTCATTGTGATCCCCGACAGTGCCGTGCCAACCGTTCCGGTTCAGGAGGTCGTCGACCTCGTAGCCGCGACGCGCGGCGGCACGATGATCATCTACCTCGCCGATGCCATCGATCCCGACGACTACAAGGCTCTCGTGCGCACGGGTGCAGCTGATTGGGTCAAGTGGTCGTCGGCGCTCGCAGAATTGCGCGACATCTCAATGCGAAGGCGTGCGTTGCAGGTCGAGGTGACCGAGCATCGCCGGTCGCGTCCGCATGTGGTGGTGTCGTTCCTCGGCGCCTGCGGGGGCGTCGGATCCTCGACGCTCGCGCTCGAAACCGGCATCTTCATCGCGCAGCAAAAAGGCAAGTCGGCGCGTAGCGTCGCGGTCGTCGATCTTGACCCGTTTGATAGTCTGCTCTGCGACTATGTGGACCTTACTCCGCGCGTCAAACTGAGTGAGATCGCACGAGACCCTGAGCGGCTCGACGATTATCTCCTCGACATTTTCACCACGCGCCATCCCTCCGGCCTTCACCTCTTCGCCTGCGAGCGCGAGAAACTCGATCTCGCGTCGGTCGATCCCGTTGCGGTCTACACGTTACTCAACCGCCTTGTGGAAAAGTATGAGACCGTCCTTGTTGACGCCGGTGCGCGGTGGGCCCCGTGGACTGACGGGATCCTCGCCAATTCTGATCGCGTCTTCCTGATCTCACGGTACACGATTCCGTCGGCCAAGAAGGCGATCACCAAGCTTGCGGGGCTTGCTAGCGTGGGCATCGAGCGCAAGACGATCGTGCCGGTGATCAACTTCTGCAAGAGTGACATCTTTGGACGCCCAGCCCGCCGCAAGGAGATCGATCCGCTATTCGCGCCGTCCGAACCGGTTCTGATCGTCGCTGACCATGATGTTGCGACCGATTGCAACGATACCGGCGAATCCATCATCCAGGGCGCTCCCCGCTCATCTCTCTCCCGCGACATCCGCAAGCTGGCCGAAGCCGTGCTTTCGGTTGAGCGCAGGCCCTCTTAGGGAGGGGAGGCAGGACGTGTCCGGTCGCTTCAATCTCCCCGTCAGGTACGGAACCAAGCTTAGGGTTGACGATCGCGTCCGCCCTGCTGCCGATCCCGAGGAGTTTTCCGAGTTCAGGGCAGAGGCGTCGACACCCTTCGATCCCGTCATTGATGCCCGCGTGAGGTTGCACGGACGGATCATCGACGAATTCAATTTGGCCGCGCTTGACCGGCTCACGCGGGCTGAGCTGTTCGAGCAGGTCAGCGACTACGTGAGCGACTTCGTTCGTGCCGAGCGCGTTCCGCTGAACAAGCGCGAGCTCGAGCAGTTCACGGATGAGGTCATTGACGAAATGGTGGGCCTGGGGCCTCTCGAGCCCCTTCTCAAGGATCCCACCGTCAGCGACATTCTCATCAACGGCCCCTACATCGTCTACGTGGAGCGATTTGGCGTCATCGAGCCGTCCACGATCCGTTTCAAGGACGAGGCCCACCTTCTGCGGATCGTCAACAAGATCGTCGCGGATATCGGCCGCAGGATCGACGAATCATCGCCGATGATGGACGCGCGGCTTCCCGATGGTTCGCGCGTCAATGTGGCCGTCCGACCGGTCGCGCTGGATGGCCCCCTGGTCTCGATACGGAAGTTTTCCAAACAGCCCTATTCGATGGACAGGCTCGTCGATGTGGGCGCGTTGCCGGACGCGGTGGCCCATGTGCTCAAGGCGGCCGTTGGCGGCAGGGTCTCCCTGATCGTTTCGGGGGGGACCGGCAGCGGCAAGACCACCATGCTGAACGCGCTGTCCGGCTACATCTCCCCACGCGAACGGATCGTCACCATCGAAGATTCCGCAGAACTGCAGATCCAGCAGGGGCACGTGGCGCGCATGGAGACAAGGCCCCCCAATGCGGAGGGGAAGGGCGAGATCAGGCAACGTGACCTTGTGAAGAATGCGCTCCGCATGCGGCCGGATCGCATCATCATCGGCGAATGCCGCGGCGACGAAGCATTCGACATGCTTCAGGCCATGAATACAGGCCACGAAGGGTCGATGACGACCATCCATGCCAACAATCCGAAGGACGCCGTCCGTCGCCTCGAACAAATGGTTGGAATGTCTGGATTGGCCATGAGCCAGTCCAGCATCCGCCAGCAGATCGCATCTGCGATCCAATTGATCCTTCAGTTGCAACGGTTCGCGGACGGAACAAGGCGCCTCACGAGCGTCACCGAAGTCACGGGCATGAAAGGTGACGGCATCCAGACGCAGGAACTCTTCCATTTTGTCAGGACGGGAGTGGACCAGACCGGGCGGCAGGTTGGCGTGTTCAGGCCAACGGGCGTCAGGCCCGCCTTCGTCGATGTGATCGGACCGATGGGCTTCCACGTGGATCCCGCCGTCTTCGATCCTTCGAGAGATCTATGAGGGCTAGGGTGGACGAGCAAACGATATTCTACGTGTTGGTCTTCTTGGCGACGGTCTTGATCGTCGTCAGCATCAACTCGTCCTTCATCGCTCCAGCGGCGAAGCGCCGGAAGGTGAACCGGCGAGCAGTTCTGCTCCAGCAGGGCATTTCCGGCGCCGAGGCCTTGTCGCTGCTGCGGCGGGAGAGGTGGCTTCTCGAAGAGACCTATGGCGCGAGCGTCGAGGTGATCCGACGCACCATGGTCCAGTCGGGGATCCCGCTCGATCCCAGGGAACTGGGGACAAGGCTTGGCCTTATCCTGGTGGGTAGCTTGATCATCACGATGTTCGTGATGGGTGTAAGCCTTACCTCGGCATTGGTCGGATTGCTCGTGACGGTTCTGGTGGCCGTCGGTTACGTGCGCTACTCCCGCGAGAAGCGCATCACCAAGTTCAAGGAGCAACTTCCGGAAGTCCTGGAACTGATCGTGCGGAGCTTGCGGGTGGGTCACCCGCTGCCTGCTGCGTTCGCGTTGGCTGCACGGGAAATGCAGGATCCCGCGGGCACAGAGTTCGGGATTGTGTCTGACGAGATCCAGTTCGGGCTCAGCGTGCCCGCCGCTATGGCCAACTTGTCGTATCGCGTGGGTGATCCCGACCTGGCCTACGTGGTGACCGCCGTGACGATTCAGGCTCAGACGGGCGGCAACCTTGCGGAACTTCTGGCGAGGCTGGCAAAGCTCATCCGCGACCGCTACCGGCTTGGCCGCAAAGTGCGTGCTTTGACTTCGGAAGCACGCATGTCCGCAATTGCGTTGTCGCTCTTCCCGGTCGTCTTGTTCGGCATCGTCCTCGTTCTTGCACCGCGTTACTACGAGGATGCTTGGAGGGCAGAAGGCTTCAAGCGCATCCTGCTACTGTGCATCGGCATGCTCACGCTGGGTAACGTGATCATGCGTCGCATGGCGAACATCAAGGTCTGAGGGGGACGGACATGGATGGCTTGCCGATCCTCCTCTTCTCCACTGCCGTGTTCGTCTCGATCGCTGTGATCAGCTTCTTGGCAATCCAGACGTACATGGCACGTGCCCAGATCCGTAGTCGGGCCCGAGATGGCATGCTCACGGCGATGATGCTCGGCGTCGCATCCTCGTCGGTCCGCCTCACGAAGCTCGCCGGCCTCAATGATGGCCTCTTCCGCGGCCGCTCGGCGGACACGTCTGACTTGAAGCTGGACCTTCAAGTGGCGGGCTTCTACCAGGAGAATGCGATTCAGGTCTTTTCTGGACTTCGCCTGATCTCGCTCTTGAGTGTTCCAGTTATCGGCATCATCCTAGCGTTGATCTTTCTTCCAAACGCGACGCCAATTCAACTCTTACTGGCAGCCGTGATCCTGATTGTGATCGGGTTCATGCTGCCGCGTGCAGTGCTCGACCGGCTCAAGGCCAATGCGGTCGTCGAGAACCGCCAGATTTTTCCGGACTTGCTCGACATGCTTGTCGTGTGCATGGAGGCAGGACTTGCATTCGAGGCGTCGCTGCAACGCCTTGCCCAGGACTTCGGTCTGCGCTCCAAGCGAATGGGGCACATCCTTCAGGCCATGAGCAGCGAGTTGCGCGCAGGGCGCTCGACCCCTGACGCGCTTGACGCACTGGCGGCTCGGCTTGGCCTCGAGGAGGCGAAGACGCTCGCGACGCTGCTCAAGCAGTCGCTCGAGCTGGGCTCCGATGTCGCGGGCGCACTGCAAGTCTACGGAGCGGAGATGCGCGACAAGCGCGTCGCGGCAGCCGAGGAGAAGGCAAATCGCTTGCCTGTCCTTATGGTTATTCCGCTTGGAGTGCTCATCTTTCCCGTCATTTTGATCGTCATCATGTATCCCTCGATCATTCGCATCATGGATACATTGAAAAACTTCTCTGGGGGATAATATGCGTCTTCACGATCTTGCCCGCCGGATAGGCGCTTTGGGCCTCCTCTTCGCTGTCACGGGGTGCGCCAGTTTCACGGATCTGTCCCGTGAGCCTATGCCGTATATCGAGCCCGGTTACGCAAACAGGCTGTTCCCCGGCGACGAGAACACTCGTCTTGGCCAGGCCCAATACATTCAGGGAAATTTCGGGCTTGCCGAGCAGGCTTATCAGCGCGCTGTCGAGGTCAGTCCTCAGAATGGAGCGGCGTGGCTGGGCCTCGCCGCGTCTTACGATCGGCTTGGCCGATTCGATCTCGCTGACCGGGCCTACAGGCAGGCCCGCCGTCACCTGGGCGAGACCTATGCTCTGCTGAATAACGAGGGCTACTCCCAGATGCTGCGTGGCAATACGCGCGAGGCTCGGCGGCTCTTCAACCGCGCACTCCGTCTAGCGCCTGACAATCCCGTCATCCTCAACAATCTCGCCGTCCTGGATTCAGGTCAAGGATACTTCCAGGGAACGGCGCCGGTCATCTTTCCGGGCTGACGACGCCGGTTTCGCCGGTCCGACGACCTGCCGCGCCTTCACGGCCTATGGAGGAGGCCGTCTTCGATGAATTGGTTGGAAATTAGGAGAAGTTGCCCCTAGCGCCGAACGGACAGGAGGCGGCAGCTCTGCTCGAACATCTCGAGACTCGGGCGGTCAGCCTTCGTCATGCGAATCTCGACGATGACACTGCGTGCTCGCTCGAAGCTCTGGTTCTTCGGCACGCCGTTCAGCACCAGGCGAACGCGCTTTGCGCCCTCTGCGGCTTCTCCCACGAGGGCGCGTGCGACGTGCTGTTCGCCGGTTGGCAAATCCGACAACTCGAAGGACCTGTTGGGAAAAACGCGCAATGAGGACAGGATCGGGCGACCCTCCGTGATCCCGCCTTTGTCCGCGAGGCGCACCATCGTCGCCGTGCCGGTCATGGCCGGTTCGGTCGACCGGATGCCGCCGGCCGTCACGGGATCGAAGAGAACCCGATCCTCGGTAGTGGTACAGAAAAACAGCAGGCGTCCGGCCTCTGCCTCGGGAGTCCCGCGCTGCCGCAAGGACGTGCGCAGGGTCACGAGTCCGCCCGCATTGTCCGCGATCCAACCGCTTTCTCCGGCAAGAAGAGTAACCTGTTCCTGCGCTATTGCCGTTGACGCGGTGACACTGGCTAGCGTGGCCAAGAGGATGGCCCATGATCTGCGAAATGGTCGTGGCATCCGTGATGTCAGGATCATGAACTTCGAGCCATCCCGTCAAGGATCTCGTTGATCCGATTGATCGTGCTCGGCTCGTTGAGGCTCGCCGTGGCGAGCACGAATGTGAGCTTTCTCAGGCCCTCCTTCTCGACGAGCCAGAATTCCGACAGGCCGTCCGCGTCGGCTGTGAGGTCCGACACAATCACCGCGCGCGCCGGCTGCTTGCGCTCGGCCATATGAAGTTCAGCGATGGCCTCGGCCATCTTGATCTTGAGCAGCGGCGAGCTCTCGAGCCGAAGGCCGGTAAAGGACCGGCCGTCGAACGCTCTCACATGAAATGCGGTACGGGGCGGGCGCGCACTGTCCCAGAAGTGCTTGCGGATGTAGTTGCGGTCGGAGTGATCAAAGCGCTTGATGTCTGCCTGCAGCGGGCGGAAGCGGACATCGCCTCCAGCCTGGGCCCAGGCTGGACCTCGTGGCCCGCTGGCCCGATCTGACCGACTGGTCTTGGGAGGCGAGTAGGCCGCGGTGCGCGCGGGTCTTTCAGGCTCTCTCGCAGGGGGCGGCGAAGGATCCTCAACCACCTCGTCTGCGGCATAGGAGTTGGCCCGCCGGGTCAGCGTGTCATAGGCCACGTTGACGTTTGTCATCGCACGCATGTCACCCCCGAGGTCCGGGTGACTATGCCGAGCGATCACACGGCGAGCGTGGCGAAGCTCTTCGATCGTCATCCCGACGGGGTCGACACCGAAGGTCCGGAAGACATCGACCGCAAGTCTGTATTCCTCGCTCCACTGCTCTTCGCTCTTCATCCGGATGGCCCTATCCGATACGGCAGGACGGCCCCGTGGGCTGGCTGCGGCCTGCCAGGCGGGACGTGCAGCCCACTAGGACAGCTGACTTGCATGAAGGCTCTGCCAAACCAGGGTTTCGGAATTGAGAATGATGGCTGCAGCGCCAAGCGCAATGCCATAGGGAACACCCTTGCTCTTGTCACGCAGTGACGCAATCCAGGGGACTGTGCGCTGGACAGGAATCGCTGGAAGGGCGCGAAAGGCGAGGAGCACCAGGGCAAGAACCCCGCCCAGGAGAGCCGTGACGACAAGAAAATCGGCCAGCGCGCCCGGTCCGAACCAACATGCCAGTCCGGCCGCGAGCTTGGCGTCGCCCCCGCCAAACCAGCCGATGTTGAACAGGAGAAACGCGATCGCGAGCACCACAGCGCCTGAACCGAGGGCGAATGCGATCTGCGCTATGGGCACTCCCGAGAGCAGAGCGACCGGCAGAGATGTTGCAGCGATTGCCCCCGTGAGGCCATTCGGGATGCGGTACGACAGGAGATCCGAAAGCGCTGCCAACAGGGCAAGACTCGGCATCACAAGAGTAAGTATATCAGTGATTTCGAATGGCGAAGCCGGCACTTTCGTTCCACTATTTGTTTCTGCCACGCGGAGCGAGCCGCCCGCGCTCATGCGTTTGTCCACATTCTTCGGGGCCGGGCAGACGGCCTACGCCTGCATATGACATCCTTAGTGATATTCCAGAAGAAACATTTAAAAAAGGAATAGTAATCGTTCAACCTTCACGGGCGGCGAGGTGTGTGCTTGTTCGGTGGCGTTCTGGCCGAGACACGAATGCGCGAGGACGCGGTGGCTGCGGGGGCCAGAGACGCGCCGGTTCGTGCCGCTTTCCTGGCTGCGTGCATTGTCTTTTTCGTCCTCTTCGTCTTCGCCCCGCGTGCCATGCTCGGCGACCCTGACACGCTCTGGCATGTTCACTTCGGGCAGTACATCGCGAGGACGATGACCTTCCCCGTGGTCGACGAGTGGTCTGCAACGGCCGCGGGCGAGCGCTGGATCACCAAGGAATGGCTGTCCCAGTTGCTTTATGCCGGGGCCTATCAACTCGCCGGCTATAATGGCGTAGTGGGGCTCGCTGCTTCCGCGATCGCACTGGCGTTCGGCGTGCTCACCTGCGCATGGCTGCGTCGGCTACCGCCCGCCCTCGTTATCTTCTGCGTCGGTGCAGCGTTTTGTCTTTCCGTCCAGCACTTCCTCGCCCGACCACACGTCCTCGCCTATCCCCTTATGGCCATCTGGGTTTCGGGTTTGGCGCGGGCCTGCGACGAGGCGAGGGCGCCGTCTCGCTGGCTGCTCGTCGTGCTCGTGCTGTGGGCGAACATGCACGGCGGGTTCAGCCTTGGGTTGGTTCTTGCTGTTGGGTTTGCCGCAACAGCTGTGTGGGAGAGTAAGGGGCCGCGCTCAGCGCTCGCGAGAGCCTGGGGTGTTTTCCTCGTCCTCGCCATCTTCGCGAGCGGACTGACGCCCTACGGATTTGAATCCTTGCTGGTGACGCCTAGGCTCATGAGCTTCGGTAGCGCCCTTTCCATCATCGTGGAATGGCGGCCGCCCGACCTGAAGGCCGACAAGGTCAGCCTTTTGGTCTTGTTGGGCTGGGTCAGTCTTTTGCTGAGGCGCGCCTCGCCGTTCTCGCTTCCCCGCATCGGCCTGGTCCTCCTCATTGTGTATCTTTTCCTGACGGCTGCCCGGAATGGTGAGGTCCTAGGCTTTGTCCTGCCCTTCGTGATCCCTGCAGCAGCAGGTCGGCATGAGGAGCGCGTGCCCTTCCGGTCCATGGTGACGCCGGCCCTTGTGGCCAGCATTGCCTTCTTGTTGTCCGTGGGCGTCAGCGCCATCTGGCGCAAAGACTTGGCTCCCTTTCCAGAGGCCCTTCCCGAGGACTGCCTACGCTTTGCTCGCGAGAGTGGAATCGTCGGAGACCGCCTGTTGAATGGGTACGAGTTCGGTGGCTATCTCATTACGCAGGGCGTTCCCACCTTCATCGACGGTCGAGCCGAGCTCTTTGGACCGGACAGGATACGCGCCTTCAACGACTTCCAGCTCGTGCGCGGTGCTGACACGCGCTCGTACCTTGACCTTCACGGGATAGTTTGGACGCTTCTCGATCCGCAATTGCCTGTCGTGCGGTTGCTCGATCAGTTGCCGGGTTGGCAGAGAGTTTTTGGGGGCGGCTCCTGCGTGATCCATCGCCGGGTTGAGACGTCTGCTTCGGCTCCCGTGGGGAACCGAGGACCCTCGCTGCAGCAGGGGAGTAGGCCATGAGGCTCCTGGCTAGCGTCACGCCGGTAAGGGCTCTGATCGTCCTGGCCGCGCTCGCGGCTGGAAGTCTTCTCGTGGTCAGCCGGCCGCGCACTGCACCCCTTACAGACACACTTGAGATCAAGGACATGACCTGGGTCCAGGTCCGCTCTGCGATCGACGCGGGTTTCGACTCCATCATCCTGCCGAGCGGTGGCATTGAGCAGAACGGCGAGCACATGGTGTTGGCCAAGCACGACTATATCGTCGCTGCGGCCGCACGGGAGATCGCGGCGGGTGCAGGACGGACGCTGATTGCGCCTGTCCTGTCCTTCGTTCCCGAAGGCCAATTCGATCCGCCCGATGGAAACATGGCCTATCCCGGCACTCTGGGCCTACGAGATTCAACCTTCGAGGCGGTCCTCGAGGATGTCCTGCGTAGCCTCAAGCGGACGGGATTTCGGTCGATCTTCCTGATCGCCGATCATGGGCAGAGCATAGCTCCCCAGCAACGGGTTGCCGATCGGCTCTCCCAGGCGTGGAAAGCAGACGGGACCAAAGTGGTTTCTCTCGACCGGTACTATGCGGACGACGACCAGCGACGCTTTCTCCTGACGCGAGGCGAAACGGACCAGTCCATCGGAAGCCACGCCGGAATCCAGGACACGTCCGAGCTTCTGTTCGTGCATCCTGAGGGCGTAAGCACCGCATTGATCTCCAGGCTTCCCAGGCGCGAGCCCTCCGGCGGCAGCGGCGATCCCACGCGCGCCACGGCCGGTCTTGGCAAGGATCTCCTGGCAATCAAGGTCCGCGCGGCATTGGCCCAAATTCGCGAGACGAGGGACAGTCAATGACCGTTTCCTTCCGATCCAGGGGTGCCGTCAGACCCCATCACTTTCGATCGAGCGGGGCGGCCGCATGAGTGCCCTTGGAGCTATCCTCGTCGGCATGGGCCAGTCGATCCTGAATTTTTTGCCTATTCTGGGCCTGGCGGCTGTCTTGTTCACGCTGGTCAGCCTGGTTGCAACGCCCTGCAACCCAGGGCCCCGCTGGTGGCGAAAGCCCGATCTCGCGCTTGACCTCTGCTACTGGTTCCTGGGGCCGGTCGTCGCCTCGTGGATCTCCGTGCTGTTGTTGACCGGCTTCGTCTACATGATCTTCCATGGAGAGGTGGAGAGCGCATCCGTCTTCCTGCGCGACGGACACGGCCTCCTCGCGCCCCTGCCATTCTGGCTGCAAATTCCGACTTACCTGCTGCTGATCGATTTCATTCTCTACTGGACGCATCGCCTGTTCCACAGCGCCAAGTTTTGGCGCTATCACGCGATCCATCACTCATCCGAGCATTTGGACTGGACCTCGGCCACGCGCTTTCACCCCGGCAATTTGCTGCTGGGGAACACATTCGCCGACCTGTGCGCCCTCTTCCTTGGCATTGCGCCAGAGGTTCTCGTCGCGGTCGCCCCGTTCAACGTGCTCACCGGCGCCATGGTGCACGCCAATCTCGACTGGACCTTCGGGCCCTTCCGATATGTGTTCGCCAGCCCGATCTTCCATCGTTGGCACCACACCACCTCGGATCGAGGGGGTAACAAGAACTTTGCGCCGACCTTCCCATTCCTCGATCTGGCCTTCGGCACGTTCTACATGCCCGACGGCCAGCGGCCGGACCGGTTCGGGACCGATGACCGGGACGTGCCCCGGAACCTGATCGGTCAACTCGCCTATCCCTGGCTGGGACGCCGTAACTCGCAAAACAGGCCGGTCGAAGGCGCTCCCCACTAGCAGCGTCCGGCGTTCACCGCCCCTCGTCGCAGGTTTTTCCCGTGCAGGTGAAGCGTCTCGTGGAGGAGCCGTTGTAGCGCACGCTGACGGGCTGTGACGCGAACTCCGGTTCAGGCTCGGGGCGCGAGGCGTCCTGCAGGCTGCGCAGGGAGAGGGTCAGTTGGCCCGTCCGCTGGGCCAGGAAGACCGTCTCGACCTGCCTGGGATCGAGTTCGAGCGTGGCGGTCTCGCCCACGGAGACTTTTTCGCCGTTCTGGTCCTGGATGCTCTTGCCGATGGCGAGCACGCGAACGTTGCGCAGGATGGTTTCGCTCGCCATCACCTCGGCGCCGGCCGCGCGGCTCGCCACCTCGTCGCGCGTCACCTTGATCACGTCGACCCTGTCATTGGGCAGGATGAAGCCGCCCGCCGACGTGGAGCCCCGGCCGTCGATGTTGATCGCCAAGGCACGCAGACCGGGGGGCAGCATGGCGGCCATGAGGCCGCCCGACGAACTGCGCACGATGCGCTCGGGCCTCACGGGCTCGCCGGCCGCGAAGTTGCTCAGCACCACCGAGCCCTCGATCTCCTTCATGGCCTCTGGCGTCGCCTCGCGCGTGACGAGGCCGGGCGTCACGCCGTCCACCGGCCAGATCTGCCAGCGCAGGTCGGCCGCCTTGATCGCGGAGCCGAGCTTGAGTTCGGACTTCAGAACCAGCACTTCCGTCGTCTTGATGCTGGGCGGCGCCTCGACCCTGATGATGGTGGGAACCGGAGTTGTGGATGTCGCGGCGAGCCAGGCCGCGCCCGTGCCGGCGACGATGGCAACCGCCAGGACGACCATGCGGGCAATGTTCAGCTTGCGTCGAGGCTGGCGATAGCTTGATGAAACGGTACTCATGCGGTGTCCGGACAATGACGCATCAAGGTCTGGGCTCAAAAAACTTAAGGCCGCTTAAGGGAATGCCTGCGTTTGCGACCAACGCCCGGCAGGTCCGGACGTGTTTGGACCGCTCGGCCCCCGGCTTACGATCATGCTTTCCCAAGCCCTTTCCGGGCTGCGCCAGTTTTCCGCATGCCGCCGGCCGACAAAGCGCCACGCCCGCCTTCCTCTCCCGTTTGCTTCTGGTTAACGTCACGCCCAGCGCCGCCCGGAGGCCGAACGGCCCGGGGCGTACGGGGAACTGCAACATGGCGACCGAGATCGCCCCCGGGGGCCGTCGGCCCGGACCGGAACGGAGGGATGGACGTGAGTGAATTCGAGACCCTGAAGACCCTTTTCGAGAAAGGCGCCCTGTCGCGCCGTGACTTCCTGGCGGGCGCTGCGGCGACCGCGGCCGGCGCTGCCATGCTCGGACGGGAGGCGAGGGCCGCGACGCCCAAGAAGGGCGGCAACCTGCGCATCGGCATGGAGGGCGGCGGCGCCAGCGACTCGCTCGACCCGCGCACCTATGCGGATTCCATTCCGATCAATTATGGCTGGGCCATCTGGAACGGCCTCGTCGAGCTCACCGACGACGGCAAGGCCAAGGGCGAACTGCTCGAGAGCTGGGAAGCGAAGCCCGGCGCGGAGGAGTGGGTGTTCAACGTCCGCAAGGGCATCAAGTTCTCCTCCGGCAAGGCGCTCGACGCCGACGACGTGATCTACTCGATCAACCTGCACCTCGGCGAAACGAAGTCGCCGGCCAAGGCGTTGCTCAAGCAGATCAAGGAGATGAAGAAGCTTTCTCCCACGCAGGTGCAGATCACCCTCAGCAGCGGCAACGCGGACCTGCCCTACGTGCTCACCGACTACCACCTCCTCGTGGTGCCGAACGGCTTCACGGATTGGTCGAAGCCGGACGGCACCGGCTGCTTCACGCTGGAGAAGTTCGAGCCGGGCGTGCGCGTCTCGCTCAAGCGCAAGGAGGACTACTGGAAGGAGGACCGCGGCTTCGTCGACACGGTCGAGATCCTCTACATCACCGACAAGGCCGCCCGCACCGCTGCTCTGCAATCCGGCAAGATCGACGTCGCCAACCGGCTCGATCCGCGGACGGTGAACCTGCTCGCCAAGGATCCGAAGCTCGACATCGTGCGCTCGATCGGCACCGGCAACCGCTACTGCTTCGTGGCGCGCGTGACGGATTCGCCGTTCGACAACAAGGACCTGCGCCTGGCCCTGAAATACGGCATCGATCGCAAGAAGATCATCGACACGGTGTTCGGCGGCTATGCGCAGCTCGGCAACGACCACACGCTCGACGCGGGCAACCCCTATTACAACAAGGCCATGCCCCAGCGGCCCTACGATCCCGACAAGGCGGCCTTCCACTTCAAGAAGGCCGGCATCACGGGTCCCGTCGAGCTGCAGACTTCCGAAGGCGCCTGGGGCACGGCCGTGGACTGCGCGGCGCTCTACCAGGAAGCCCTGAAGAAGGCGGGCGTCGACCTTTCGGTGAAGAAGGTCGCGGCCGACGGCTACTGGGACAATATCTGGCTCAAGCAGCCGTTCTGCGCGGTCTACTGGGGTCGGCGGCCCACGGCGGACCTGACCTTCTCGACGGTCTACAAGTCGGATTCCGCGTGGAACGACAGCAACTGGAAGCGCGAGGAGTTCGACAAGCTCGTGCTCGCGGCCCGCGTCGAGCTCGACGAGGCCAAGCGCCTCGAGCTCTATGGCAAGTGCCAGGAAATGATCTCGGATGACGGCGGCATGATCTGCTTCGCCATCTCCGACTATCTCAACGGCTCGTCGAAGAAGGTTGCCGGCCACGTGCCGCATGCCGGCTTCGACCTGGTGAACGGCCGGATCGCCGAGCGCGCCTGGTTCGCGTGACGCATCGCAGAGCGGGCGTCGCCTGGCGACGCCCGCTTGCTTCGTCGTGGTGCGTCTTCAGCTCGATGCGGCGGCGGGTTCGGCGGCGTGGACGAGGGTCAGCCGAGGCCTGGTGTCGGCCCGCAGCAGCGTCACGCAGACCATGCCGTCCTCCTCGGGACCCTGCACGACGCGGTAGCCGTAGCAGCGCGCGAGCTTGGCGATGGCGGGCACAGCTCCCGCCGCCACGCGGGCATTGTGCCGCAGGGGGAGGCTCGACAGGGCCGCCGCGGCCATCCCGGCCTCGAAGCCTTCCGCGAAATCGTCGGAGCGGGTGGGAAAGCGGATGGTCACGCCTTCCTCGATCTCGATCAGCCGCATCGTCAACCTCCATCGTCGCGGGGAGCCTACGACCGAGGCGTGAAGGGTGCATTAATGATGGAAACGCTTGATCCTGCTGGGCCAAGGGGTGGAACAGCCGGCCGCGAGCGCTAGTCTCCCACCCTTGGGAGGATGCCGATGACCCCCGCCTGGCGCTTCGACAACACCTATGCACGGTTGCCGTCGTTCTTCTTCGCGCGCGTCGAGCCGACGCCCTCCAGCGCGCCGCGCCTCGTGGCGCTGAACGAGAGCCTCGCCCGCGACCTCGGCCTCGACCCCGCAGCGCTCGCCTCGCCGGAGGGCGTCGACGTGCTTGCGGGCCGGGCCGTTCCCGAGGGAGCGGAGCCGCTCGCCATGGCCTATGCCGGGCACCAGTTCGGCCAATTCGTGCCACAGCTTGGCGATGGCCGCGCCATCCTGCTCGGGGAGGTGACGGATGTTCGCGGTCACCGCTACGACATCCAGCTCAAGGGTGCGGGCCGCACCCCCTTTTCACGGGGCGGCGACGGCAAGGCGGCCCTCGGGCCGGTCTTGCGGGAATTCCTGATCAGCGAGGCCATGCACGCGCTGGGCATTCCCACCACCCGCTCCCTGGCGGCGGTGACGACCGGGGACCGGGTGATGCGGGAGGCGATCCTCCCCGGGGCCGTGCTCACGCGCGTCGCGCTGAGCCACGTGAGGGTCGGGACGTTCCAGTTCTTCGCGGCGCGCGGCAACGTGGAGGGCCTGAGGCAACTGGCGGACTATGCGATCGCGCGGCTGGACCCCGACCTTGCGGATCGCCCCGGCCGCTATCGGGCCTTCCTCGACCGCGTGGTGGCGCGGCAGGCCGCCTTGGTGGCGAGATGGCTTCTGGTCGGCTTCATCCACGGCGTCATGAACACCGACAACATGGCGCTGTCGGGCGAGACGATCGACTACGGGCCATGCGCTTTCATGGAGGCCTACGACCCGCGCATGGTGTTCAGCTCCATCGACCAGTTCGGTCGCTACGCCTATGCCAACCAGCCGACCATCGCGCATTGGAACCTTGCGAGGCTTGCCGAGTGCTTCATTCCGCTGCTGGGCGACAGCAAGGAGGCTGGACTGGACGAGGCCAAAGCGGCCATCGAGCGGTTTCCCGAGCTGTTTCAGGCCGCCTATGGCGAGGGGGCGGCCGCCAAGCTCGGACTTGCGTCGCCGCGCCCGGACGATCTGCAGCTGATGCAGGACCTGCTGGACCTGATGGCCGCCCACGGAGCGGACTTCACGCTCACGTTCCGCCGGCTCTGTGACGCCGCCGAGGATCCGGCGCGTGACGGATGGGTCCGCTCGGCTCTCGGCGGCTCCGACCTGTTCGACGGCTGGGATCGCCGCTGGCGGGAGCGTCTCGCGGACGATGCCGCGTCTCCGGCAGAGCGCGCCGCCCGCATGCGCCGGGCGAACCCCTTGTTCATCCCTCGCAACCACCGCGTCGAGGAGGCGCTCGGCGCGGCGGTCGAGGAGGGGAACCTGGCGCCCTTCCACAGCCTTCGGGCGGTGCTGCAGCGTCCGTTCGAGGACCAGCCCGAGCACGCGGCCTATGCGGAGCCCGCCCCCGATGGCGGGCGCGACTATGTCACCTTCTGCGGCACCTGACGGCAAGGGATGGACGTGTTCGCCTGCGGACGTGAGGTCGGCCGCGAGCACGCCCCGGAGGACGGCCAGCGCGAGGATTGGCGAACCGAGCCTGCGCCGCTGAACTCTCGCTCATGTCGAAAAAGAGGACCGGCCGTCGCGGGTGAAGACGGCGGCCGGTCCCTTCAGCTCACGATTTCCCGGCTGGTTATCGTGTAGCTGAACGCGTCGGGGTCCAGGCTGTCGAGCGTGGCGTCCCCGGTCTGTCCCGTGGGGTACATCAGGAAGGGCAGGGTGCCCGACGCGCCCTGCAGCTTCAGGTCATGCGCGGTGTTGTAGGGGACCCAGTTCATCTCCCAGGCCCCGAAGAGGAGTTCGCGGGCGCGGCGGACGGGCTCGGAGGTCAGGGGGAGGTTTCCGGGCGGTTCCTCCAGCGCCACCTTGCGCACGTCGGCTGGATCGATCGGCACCCAGCCGAAGCCGGCCAGCCACACCTCGGCGCG
The DNA here is from genome assembly GCA_046349155.1 of Alsobacter sp. Lineage (GTDB taxonomy): Bacteria > Pseudomonadota > Alphaproteobacteria > Rhizobiales > Beijerinckiaceae > Alsobacter. Next base: position 1,807,927 of record JAXMCW010000001.1, read on the forward strand.
GCAATGCTGCGACTTCGAGATCACCTCGCTGCTGGCCCCCAGGCTCTTGAACCCTCGGCGGGAGGGCGCCACGCGAATGCCGTAGACGTCGCGGGCCGGCAGGCCGGAGGCGCGCGCGAGCCCGACATAGAGGGCGTTGATGTCGGCGCACTTGCCGCCGAGGTTGCCCGATTTCAGCATGCCCGCCACGTCGCCCGTGCCGCAGCCCCGCGTCTTGGGATTGCGGAAGGTGTTGTCGACGACCCACTCGTAGATGGCGCGGGCTTTCTCGAGATCCGTGGTCGCGCCGGCGGTGATCGTGGCGGCCGTATCCTTGACGATACCGTCGACCGGAATGAGTTCGGTGCCGCGCGTATAGAAGGCGGCCTGGTCGGGTGCGAGGCCGGCGGCTCCGGCGGGCGTCGCGAAGTCGACCTGCCGGTCGCGGGTTTCGACGACGGTGACGACCTCAGCGACCGCACTCTGGGCGGAGGCCGGAAAGGTGACCGACAGCAAGCGTTCGGCCTGGCCGCCGATGGGTTCGATGGCCGCCTGGCCCGATGTCGAGATCTTCGGCTCATCGGCGCGGACCCAGTCCGCGTCGATCGAGGAGGGCACGGGAAGCCACAGGCGTGTCTCGCCCTTGGGCGCCTTCACCTCGGTGCGCATCGTGACGATGAAGCTTCTCCAGCCAGGGCCGGGGGATGCCCTGCCGCTGCCGGGCAGGGCTGCGATGGCGAGACCGGCCGCGCCGGTGCGCAAGAGGGTTCTGCGGCTGAGGCCGGTCATGGCGCAACTCCATTCGAGATGACTTCGGGATCGGGGACAGACTTCGAGAGGGCGATGAGCCAGTCACGGATGTCAGGCCGGGTCCAGTCCACGTCACCTTCGGCAAATCCGACCGGGGAGAGGCCGGGGGCCAGGACGAGCGTGCTGGGCAGTACGCCGACGCCGATCCTGCGCGACAGGGCGCGGTCCATGTCGAGCATGGCCCGGATCGGAAGGTCCAGGCGTTCCAGGAAGCGTTCCACCCGCTGTGGCGGCTCGGCCAGCGACACCGCGTAGAGGTCGGGTCCGTCCGGCTTGGTCGCGAGCGCGGAGAGGAGGGGCAATTCCTCCCTGCAGGGCTCGCACCACGTGGCGAAGACATGGAGCAGGACGACGCGGCCGGCCTGGTCGCGCAGCGCAGCCGGGCGGCCTGACAGATCGAGCAGCGCGACATCAGACAAGGCGAGGCTTGCCTGACCGGGCCGGAGCTGGAAGTCGGCGGGGGACGCCTCTCGCGCCTGCGCGGACTGCGTCAGGGTCCACGCGCACGCGGATCCCGCAACCATGCGCAGGATCTGTCGTCTGGACATGGGGACCGCCGGCACGCGGCAGGCCTCGGAATGAAGCACGGGCGCATTATGGCGTCCGAACGCCGCGGGTCAACTTCGCCTTGCCCAGCTTGGCCTTTCCCCAGTTTCGCCCTGCCACCTGTCCGGCTGGACCGGTCCGCCGGTGCGGGGCATTCTGCGTTCCGCCATCAGGGGGACAGCCATGGCAGGTTCCGCGACCTCTTGCGCGCTCGTTCAGACGGCGTTCGGCGTGTGCGCCCTCGCCTGGGGGGAAGCGGGCATCGTGCGGATGCGCCTGCCTGGGCCGGGACTCGAGGCGGCGCTGAACCGGCTCGGCGCCGTGGAGCGGCAACCCATGCCGGCGGATATCGCGGCAGCGGCGGACGCGATCCGGCGCCACCTCGCCGGCGACCTGCAGGACCTCGCGAGGTTTCGCGTGGACCTCTCCGGCGTCAGCGCCTTCAACCGCCGGGTCTATGCCGTGACGTGCGGCGTCCCGGCGGGACGGACCCTCAGCTATGGCGAGGTGGCCCGGCTGATCGGAGAGCCCGGCGCCGCGCGCGGCGTGGGCCAGGCGCTGGGGCAGAATCCCGTGCCCCTGCTCGTGCCCTGCCACCGGGTGCTTGCCGCCGACGGGCGGCTGCACGGCTTCTCCGCGCCCGGCGGCATCGAGACGAAGCGACGGCTGCTCGCGCTCGAGGGCGTCCATGTCGGAGGCGGGCCGAGCTTGTTCGATCACGCGGGCCTTGCGCTCTGAGCCGGCCGCGGGTCCGTGGTCATTCCGGGCCGGCCGCAGGCCGTTCCGCGATCATCAGGCTGTCGAGGTCTCGTCGCAGGTCCTGGATGTCGTCCGGCCGGCGTTCCTCGCGCGGACTCGGAATGGACATCGCCGCCACGATCCGCCCCGGCTGTCCGCCCAGCACGAAGACGTCGTCCGCCAGCGCCAGGGCCTCATCCCGGTCGTGCGTCACGAGGATCGTGGTCGGACATGTCCGCGCCTGAAGGGCGATCAATTCCCGGCGCAGGCGACGCGCCGTGTCCGAATCGAGCGACACGAAGGGCTCGTCCAGCAGCAGCAGGTCGGGATCGACCGCGAAGGCCCGGGCGATCGCCGCCCGGCGGGCGAGCCCCAGGGACAATTCGCCGGGAAACCGGGAGCGGTGGTTCTCCAGGCCCAGCAGGGGATAGAGGGCGGCTTCCCCCCCGCCCTCGAGGCCCGCGGCCTCCACGGCGAGCGTCACGTTCTGCTCGACGGTTCGCCAGGGCAGCAGGCGGGGTTCCTGGAAGACGATTCCGAGCCGGCCCTGGCCGGGCCGGGTCACCGAGCCCGAGAAATGCGGGTCGAGCCCCGCGATGATCCGCAGCGTCGTGGTCTTGCCGCCGCCCGAGGGGCCGAGCAGGGCGCCGATGCGCCCGGCGCCAAGCGAGAACGTCAGGTCGCGCAAAGCCGCCACCGGGACGCCGTCGGCGCCCGGGTAGGTCTTCTCGGCGATCCGCACCTCAAGCCGGGCGGAGCCGCCAGCGGGTGGCGCGGCGTTCAAGAGGCTGGACCAGGAGGTTCTCGATGACGAGCATCAGGATGACGAAGGACAGTGCATAGGCCAGCAGCATCCGCACGTCGAACAATTGGAAATAGGTGCCGAGCTCGAAGCCGACCCCGTTGGGGCGCCCCAGGAGTTCGACGACGAGAACGATCTTCCAGACCAGCGAGAGGCCCGACCGGGCGGCCGCCATGAGGGAGGGCGCGAGCTGCGGCAGGACGACGTGGCGCAGCCGCCGCCAGGGGCCGAAGCGATAGGCCGCGGCCACCTCGTCGAGAAGCGGATCGAGCGATCGCGCGCCCTCGCGGACGACCACGACGGTGTTCGGAAGCTTGTTGATGGCGACGGCGCCGATGGCGGCGGCCTCGTTCAGGCCGAACCAGACATAGGCGAGGATGATGACGACCAGAGCCGGCAGGTTGAGAAGTAGCACGACCCAGGGATCGAGAAGCCTGTCGAGCGCCGCGGCGCGGCCCATGGCGTAGCCGACCGCGCTGCCGAGCCCCATCGCCAGCACGAAGGCCGCCGCGGTGCGCCAAAGGGTGACGCCGAGATTGGCGGGCAGCGCACCCGTGCCCGTCGCTTCCGCGATGCCGGCCAGGACGGCGGCGGGACCGGGCAGGAGCCGCGACTGGAGGAGGGCCGCAAGCGCCGCCCAGGCGACGAACAGCACGACGACCGAGGCGAGGCTCGCCAGCCACCGCGGCATCGCTCAGCCCTCGTCGCGCGGGGCGCGCCCGAGGATGCCGCGCTGCGGGTCATAGCCGCGGACCGCCAGCGCGAAGGCAAGCGCGCCATAGCCGAGCGTCGCCGCGAAGGCGACCGGCGCGAACTGCCCGTAGAGCGCGAAGCGGACGAGTTCGACCACGTGCGTGAACGGGTTGATCTGCGCCACCGTGGCGATCCATTCTGCGCCGCTCTCGCGGATGCGCCAGAGCGGGTAGAGCGCGGAGGAGAAGAAGAAGGCGGGGAAGATCACGAAGTTCATGGTTCCCGCGAAGTTCTCCAGTCGCCGGACCGAGACCGAGAGAAGCAGGCCGATAGCCGCCAGCGTGAAGCCGCCGAGCACGAGGGCGGGCAGCACCGTGAAGGCGCCCCGGTGAGGAAAGTCCACGTCGAAAAGCCAGGCGACGGCGAGAAAGACGTAGGCCTGGAGCACGGCCAGCAGCGTGCCCGCCACCAGCTTGGAGAACAGCAGCCACCAGCGGGGCAGGGGCGCGGTGAGCAGCAGCCTCAGGGTGCCGACCTCGCGGTCGAAGACCAGCGCGAGGGAGGACTGCATGCCCTGGAACAGCAGAACCATGCCGATCAGCCCCGGCAGGATGTAGACGTCGTAGGTGATGTAGCTCTCGTAGGGCGGCACGATGGAGACGCCCAGCACGTCGTGGAAGCCGGCGGCGAAGACGACGAGCCAGAGGGAGGGCCGAACCACGGCCGAGATCAGCCGTCCCGTCTGCTTGACGAACCGCAGCACCTCCCGCCTGACGATGGCCGACAGGGCCGCGAGCGCATGCGGCGCCGTGCCTCCGGCGCGGCGGGGTGTCGCGGCGAGGCTCATCGTACGGCCCCCGGCTGCCGGGTCAGCGCGAGGAAAGCGCTTTCCAGGTCCGACGTCCCGGCCATGGCGATGATGGCCGCCGGCGGACCGTCGGCCAGGATACGGCCCTTGTGGAGCAGGATGACGCGGTCGGCCTCCACCACCTCGGAGACGATGTGGGTCGCCCACAGGATGGCCAGCGCCCTGTCGCGCGCCAGCCCCGCCACGTGTCCGACGAGGTCGCGCCGACCGGCGGGATCGAGACCCGTCGTCGCCTCGTCCAGCAGCAGGATCGAGGGGTCCGTCATCAGGGCGCGGGCGAGCTCCACCTTGCGGCGGTTGCCGCCGGAGAGCTTCCGCGCCGCCTCCTTGCGGACCCCGGCCTGATCGAACATGGCGAGGGCCTTCTCGATGGCGGCGAACCGTCGGCCGCCCGTGAGCCCGTGCAGGCCGGCATGGTAGGCGAGGTTCTGCTCCACGGTGAGGTCGAGGTCGAGCGAGGGCTGCTGGAACACGATGCCCTGCTCGGCCAAGGCCGCAGCCGGGTGGCGGGCGATGTCGATCCCGGCGATGCGGACATCCCCTCCATCGGCCGCGAACAGCCCCGTCAGGATCTGGAACAGCGTGCTCTTGCCCGCACCGTTGGGCCCGAGCAGGGCGGTGAAGATGCCGGGCTGGAGCGAGAAGGAGACGGCGTCCAGGGCCTTGTTGCGGCCATAGCTCTTGGACAGCCCGCTGACCGCGATGGCGGGCTCGCGCGCCTGGGAGCCGGCCGTCTCAGGAGCAGGGAGTGCGTTCACGGGCGCTTTCCGCAGGGCGTCTGGCTGGGCAGCAGGCCCAGTGTGTCGAGCACGTTGGTCTCGTGCAGGAACCCCTCGATGGGCGCGAGGTCGATGACGGCGTTGTGGGTGCCGAGCAGCACGGCCTGGCGCAGCGTACGGTCCCAGGGCCGGAACGAACCGGGATAGGCCTTGTAGAGCTCGAGTGTCAGGTCAGGCCGCATCAGGCGGCGGGCCAAGGGCTCTCCTGCCCCGCCGGCGCTGGCCTCCGCGATCGCGCGCACGACCACCCACGCCGCCCAGGCCTCGTCGGTCATCGGGGACCCGGCGAGGCGCTCGAAACGCCGGTTGAGCTGGGGCGCTCCGTTGCGCTCGTAGAAGGGATGCCAGGCCGATGCGGACAGCCCCTCGCTGCCGACCACGGGGCGGGGCAGGGCGATGCGGAAGGGGATCGACCGGCCGACATCCCCTTGGCTGTCGGCGACGAAAACGACGTCGTACTCGCCGGTGCCGCCGGAGAGCAGCGTGAGGTTCGTCTCCTCGCGCCGGCGCGGGTCGTTGCTGATGGCGAAGGCCTTGGCGTCGACGATCTTCGCGCCGAACTTCTTGGCGGAGGCCTGAACGTCCTCGGCGGTCTGCTTGTCCTCCGGCTCGGGGCCGTAGAGCACGAGGATGCGCTTCCAGTTGCGCTTGACGAGGAACTGGACGATCGCGTCAGCCTCCGCCCCGCGGCTCGGCAGCATGTGGAACAGGGGGGCGGCGCAGGTGGCGGCCCGCAGGCCGTCACTGCGGCTGCGAATGTCGAATAGCGGGAGATCGGGGAGCCCGCTCTCGGCCGCCGCGCGAAGGTCCGCTTCCGGCAGATCGAGGATGGCCGCGGCGGTTCCGCTCGCGGCGAGTTCGCGCAGGACGGGACCGATCGGCTCGTCAGGACCGAGCGTCCTCGGCTCCAGCTTGAACGCGATGCCCAGCGCGCGGCCCTGGACGGCGACGTCCTTGATGCCCAGTTCGGCGCCGGGCCTCGCCGGCTTGCGGGTGGGCCGGAACACGCCGTCGCGCCCGTTGACGACGGCGTACCAGGGATCCTCCTCGCGATCGAGATAGGCGATCCGGAGGGGACGCGGGGCCGGCTCATCCTGCGCCGCAACGAGCGTGGCGCCTCCCCACCAGGCGAGCAGCGCGACCAGGACCATTCCGACGCGCGGCGCACGTCGGTGCAGGAGCGGCCTGCGATGAGGGTCCCGAGGCCCGCTTGCCGTTCCCAAAACGCCGTACGCCACCTTTTCGCAGCCCGCCTCAGTCGTCGACCAGAATTCCATAAGGCACCATGCCGACCGGTACGGTCTTGCGAACCTTGCCCGTAGCCGTATCGATGATGCTCAGATCATCGGACAGCCCGTTGGCGACGTAGAGTGTGCTTTCGTCGGAGCTGAGCCGCAGCCCCCAGGGCCGTCGGCCGACGAGGATCATGTCCTTCACGGTCCGGGTCGGCACATCCACCACCGCGACGTGGTTGGCGCGCCCCAGCGCGACATAGGCCGTCTTGCCGTCTTTGGTCATCAGCAGGTCGACGGGCGTCACCTGCTCGCGCCGCATGCCCTTGGGCAGGAACTCGATCTTGGCCACGGCCTTCAGGGATTGCGTGTCGATGATGTCGACGATCCCCGCGAGCTCGGCGGAGACCCAGAGCTCCTTGCCGTCGGGCGACAGCGCGAAGCGGCGAGGGCGTGTGCCGACCAGGATGTCCTTGGCCACGGCGTTCTTCTCGACGTCGATGACGTGGACGACGTTGGCAGCCTCCGACGCCACGAATACGCGCTTGCCGTCAGGCGTGACCAGCACGCCTTCCGGCTCCCCCCCGGTGGGATAGTGCCCCTTGACCTTGCCGGTCTGGATGTCGAGCAGCGTCGCCTCGCTGTCGTCCTCGTTGGAGATGTAGAGGTCGCGGCCATTGGGTGCGAGGTCGAAGGTCTCGGGATCGGGAATGTCCCGGAAGCGCTTGACGAGCTTGCGCGAGGCGACGTCGTAGACGCCGATCGTGTCGTCGTTGCCGCAGGCGACGATGATGGCCGTCTTGTCGGGCGTGAACTTCATGCCGCGCGGGCGCGAGCAGGTCTTGATCTCGCCCACCACGTTGTCCGCCTTGTCGAGGATGACGATGTTGTCCGTGCGTTCGTGGGAAACGAAGACGAGACCTGTGCCGGCCGCCTGAACCGCCTGGGAAAAAACGGCGGCGAGCCCGACCGCGCCGAGCCTTCCAATCCAACCCCTGTCCATGCGCCCTCCCGCGTGGAGGTCTGCGCCTCCCCGGCGCATGGTCACCAGATCAGGGGGCTTTGGCAACGATCAAATCCGCAATCGCGGATGCGACCACGCGCGGCGCATCGAGCGGGATCTGGTGGCTGGCGCCGTCCACGACGACGGGCGGCGGCGCGCCGAGGCGGGAGGCCAGGTCCTGCTGCATGGCGAGCCACTCGCGTTCCATCCTGCCGTCGCCATAGACATTGTTCCATTCGCCGTTGCCGTGCACCAGGACGCGGGCGGGGATGTGGGGGAAGCCGTCCGAGGTGACGCGGCCCAGGTTGTCGGGCATCGCCTTCATCTCGCCGATCACGGCCTTGCGCGCCTTGGTCTCGGTCGCCAGCCAGATCGCGCGTCCCTGCAGCGCGTCGGGAAGCCCGTAGGCGGCCGCGGCAGGGTGGGTGCGGCCGAGGACGAGGTTTGGATCCTGGCTCACCTGCGCCCCGGCATCCTCGAAGCGGGCGAACTGGTCGGGATGCATGCTGTCCACCAGGACGAGGCCGACCACCCTGTCGGGGTGCAGGCGAGCGAAGTGGAGCGACAGCATGCCCCCCAGCGAGTGGCCCACGACGACGACCGGACCGGTCACGCCCGCGGCCGCGAGCAGCGCCTCCGTGTCGGCGTTCAGGTTCTGCAGGGTGCGCGGCCGGCTCGCCGCCTCGCTGAAGCCCATGCCGGCCCGGTCATAGGCGCAGGCCCGCACCGTCGCCGCCACGAGGGGCTGGACGTAGGTCCAGTCGAGATAGGTTCCGCCCAGGCCGGATTCGAAGAGGACCGTCGGCTCGCCTGTGCCGAGGCACAGCAGGTGCAGGTGTTCCGGGCCCGCCTCGACGATTCTGCCCGGGGGCTGGAACGCCTCGGCGGCACGCAGCGGGGCGGGCGCGGTCGCAAGGCCCAGAAGCGCAGCGAGAAGGGTTGGCAACCGCGCCGCGCTGCGCAAGACTCGTCCGCAAAATGTGGAATGGGGGGAGGACGTCACATGCATCGCGCCTGGCAAGCCGGGTTCCTGGTCCTGGGGATCTACAGCGCGGGGGTGGCCGCGGCGAGTCCGGCTCGCGCGGACGTGATCCCGTGCGGCGACCTGGAGCGCAAGACCGACCTGTCCGGGCCCTCGCCCGTGCTGATCGAGCTCGTCTCGCAGAGCTTCACGGCGGCCGAGAACGGCTGCGACGCACTGCTGGAGCGGCTGTTCTCCGCGGGGGTGTCGCCGCTCGCCCGCGACCGCGACGGCAATAGTGCCCTGGCCCGCGCGGCCGCGGCCGGCAAGGCGTCGACGGTCGCCCTGCTCATCGCCAAGGGGTCGGACCTCGAGCAGCGCAACCTCCAGGGCGGGACGCCGCTCTTCGTCGCGGCGCAGGCCAATCGCACGCGGATCGTCCAGCAGCTCGCCGAGGCCGGCGCGAACATCGAGTCGCCGGGCCGGTCCGGGGTCTCGCCCTTGAGCGCGGCGGCCTATAATGGCAACGACAAGCTCGTCGAGTGGCTGATCGCCAGGGGCGCGGACGCCAAGGGCGGGGACGCCACGGGCAAGGCTCCCATCGTCTACGCCGCCGCGCGCGGCTTCGAGCCGATCGTGCGCCGGCTCCTCGACGCCGGAATCGACGTGAACGCCGCCTATGGCAACGACCTCACCGTGCTGATGTGGGCGGCCGGCCATGCCAACGACGCCCCGGAACCCGAGGGCGTCGCCACGGTGGCGCTGCTCATCGAGCGCGGCGCCAAGGTCAACGCGAAGGACAATCGCGGTCGCACGCCGCTGATGATCGCCGCCGAACTCGGCCACGCCGCCATCGTCAAGCAGCTCCTCGCCGCCGGCGCGGACGCGTCCGTCGCCGACAAGGAGGGCAAGACCGCGCGGGACCTCGCGCAGTCGCAGGACGTCAGGTCGGCGCTGGGGAGCTGACGCCCGCGAGGCGCGCTACCGGCCGGCCATGTAGGCCGCGAGCGAGGCGACGTCCTGCTCCGTGAGCGCGTTCATGATGTCGCTCATCCAGGGATTGTTCTTGCGCTCCCGGGTCCGGAACTCGGTCAGGGTGCGCAGCAGGTAGTCGTGGGTCTGGCCGTTGATGCGCGGCTGGGTGCCCGAGCCGAGCCCCGTCTCGCCATGGCAGGCGCCACATTGGCCGGAGACGATCGCCGTCTCGGCGCGCTTGGTGTCCTCGGGGCTGGCGCTGGGCTGGCCGAGATTGGGCCACTGCTTCTGCGAAAAATACTCCGCGAGGGCCATCAGGTCGGCCTTCTCGAGGTCGCCCACGATGGCCGTCATCTGCTCGTTCGTGCGGTTGCCCAGCTTGTAGTCGCGGAGCTGGAGATAGAGGTAGCCCTGGTGCTGGCCCCAGATCACCGGCACGAGCTTGTCGATCGGGACGCCCTTTTCGCCGTGGCAGGACATGCAGACCTGCGCCTTGTCCTCGACGGATTCGGCGCGGACGGGCGCTGTCACGGCGCAGGCGAGGAGGAGGGCGGCGAGGGAGAGAGATTTCAGCATCGTGGAGGCCTGCACGGGGGACGGGAACGCGTAGCCTGACGCACCAGGCTGCGCCGTCAAGGAGGGGGACGCCTGACGATGAACGGGGCCGCGAGGGCCCCGTTCCGTCAATGCTCGCCGGATGCGCTGGCGCGGCGGATCAATCGACCGTGAAGGCGATGATGTTGTTGCCGCGCTTGTAGTCGATCTGGGTGTTGCCGCCCGCGCCGACCACGACGTACTGCTTGCCGTCCACCGAGTAGGAGGAGGGCGGGGCGTTCACGCCGGCGCCGGCCTGGAACTTCCAGAGCACCGAGCCCGTCTCGGCGTCATAGGCCTTGAAGAAGCCGTTCGCCTCGCCGGTGAAGACGAGCCCGCCCGCGGTGGCGAGCGCGCCGCCCATCATCGGCTGCTGGGTCTTGACCTGCCAGCGGATGGCGCCGGTGTTGTAGTCCACCGCCGTCACGTTGCCCCACTGCTCCTCGGTCGGGATGACCTTGAAGGCGCCGCCAAGCCAGAGCTTGCCCGCCGGATAGGGGGAGCTCTCGACGTGGTAGGTCATGGGCTGGTGCAGGTTCACCGCGTAGCTGAGCCCGAGGTTCGGGTTCACGGCGATCGGCGACCATTCCACGCCGCCATTGGCGCCGGGGAGCATGCGCGCGCCGTCCTTGGTCGGCAGCACCCACATGTTCTCCTGCGGCACCATGGCCTCGGAGAAGCGGATCAGGCTGCAGTCCTTGGCGTCGTGCACGTAGACGTGGCCGGTCTTGCCGGCGTGGAGCACGCCCTTGGTCGGCTTGCCGTCCTTGCCCGCGACCGTCGTGATGACCGGGGGCGACACGGCGTCGAGGTCCCACACGTCATGAGCGATGTACTGCAGGTGGCAGACGTACTTGCCCGTGTCGAGATCCACCGAGACCAGCGAGTCCGTGTAGAGGTTGTCGCCGGGGCGCAGCGAACCGTCGAGGTCCGGCGAGGGGTTGCCGACCACGAAGTAGATGCGCCGGGTTTCCAGGTCGACCGCCGGGTTCTGCCACACGCCGCCGCCCAGCGTCTTGAAGGGGTCGCCGGTCTTGGCGAGCTGGGCCTTCTCCGCGTCGATGTTGCGGTGCATGTCGCGGCCGGTGGCGTCGGTCGTCGCCCACACGCCCACGGAGTTTTCCGGGATCGTGTTGAAGGTCCAGACCAGCTTGCCGGTCTTGGCGTCGAAGGCCTTGACGAAGCCGCGGATGCCGTACTCGCCGCCATTCGTGCCGATCAGGATCTTCCCGTCGACGGCCGTCGGGGCCATCGTCTCGCTGTAGCCGAGTTCGGGATCGGCGATCTGGGACTCCCAGACGACCTTGCCGGTCTTGGCGTCGAGACCCAGCAGCTTGGCGTCGAGCGTGGCCATGTAGACCATGTCGCCGAAGACGGCGACGCCGCGGTTGTTCGGGCCGCAGCAATAGACCGTGATCGGCCCCATCTTGTGCTTGTAGTGCCAGAGCTCCTCGCCCGTCCGGGCGTCGAGCGCGTAGATGTGGTTGAAGGACGTCGTCACGTACATGACGCCGTTGACCACGATCGGGCTGGTCTCGAGCGATTCACGGACCTCGGTCTGGAAGATCCAGGCGGGCCGCAGCTTGGAGACGTTGGCGACGTTGATCTGGCGGTTCGGATAGAACCGGGTCTGCCCGTAGTTCCCGTTCGTGTGCAGGAAATTGTTGCCGTCGCCGGCGGCCCGGTTCAGCAGGTCCTGCGTCACCGTGTTCATGTCGCCCCACTTCGTGGCGGCCTTCACCTCTTGGGCCTGCGCCGTTCCGGCGAGGAACCCGGCGGTGGCGACGACCGTCGCCGCCGCAAGAAGGTGATGCTTCAGACTTGCCATGCGCGTGTCCCCCGATCCTTGGACATCCGCGGCTCTCCGGCCGCCGTTTCAAGCTTGAACCTTTCGTCGAGTGCGTGTCAATCAACGCTCGGACTGCGTAAAATTAAGGCGGTCCATCACGGCGCAGCACTGCCGGGGTGAAGTCTTTCGTCGATGATAGATGTGGCGGCGCAGCAAGGACGACGAAATGGGCAAGAGTAGTCCGGCCTCCGTGATGTCTTTCAGCCTTGGGCCGGGTCTTCCGGCGCGCTAAGCGCTGCGATCTCGGCGCCGTCTTCGCGGCGTACCAAGGGTCACGGCAGTGTCGTCGAAGTATACGCGCGGCGCGTGCGCTCGACTCGTGGGCGGCCAGAATAAATCCGGCATTCCCAAATTGCATGCCCGCATCGCTTCTGACGCATCGCCCGCTAGGGAGTGCAGTCGGCCAGATCCTTCTCGTGCACGGCGAAGGACGCGTTGGCCTTCACCTCCACGTTCCTGGCGATACAGGTCTTGCCGTGCACGTCGCGGACCCGGACGTCGTAGCGTCCCGGCTTGACCCCCTTGATGGGGAGTTCCTCGTCGAAGTCGACGGTGCCGTCATCGTCGTTGGAGCACTGGTTTCGGCCCCATTTCTGCGTGCCGGCGGGGGCAAGTTCGACCCGGTCGAGGGTTTCCCCGGTGAGGTTCCACAGCCTCATGCCCTTGGGCGCGGCGACGGCGGCGGCGCTGGCGAGGACGGCGAAAGGCAAAATCCAGAGAAGGCGACGCGACATGGAGGATCCCCGGCCCGATGGTGGCGGGCGCGAGCGAAGCAGATCGGGACGGCGCGATCAACCGAGGCTTGCGGGATCGTCACTGGTCACGGCCGCGCCGTCGTCCAAGATGGCGACGCACAGGAGAGACCCCATGCGGATCTGCATCTACGGCGCCGGCGCGGTCGGGAGCCACATCGCGGCCAAGTTCCTGCGCGCCGGGCTGGAACCCGCGATCGTGGCGCGCGGCCCGCACCTTGCGGCCATGCGGGAGCGCGGCCTGACGTTCCGTGGCGAGAAGGAGAGCTTCACCGTCCCGACGCCGCTCGCCACCGACGATCCCGGCACGTTGCCGGTCCAGGACGTGGTGCTGGTGACGCTGAAGACCGTCGCCTGGCCGGGGCAGGCGGCCCGTCTGGCCCGGCTCGCGGGGCCGCAGGGCACCGTGGTGTTCCTCGCCAACGGGATTCCCTGGTGGTGGCGCGCGACCCGCGACGGCGGCGCCACGCTGCCGCTGCTCGATCCCGCGGGGGAGCTCTGGTCGCTCGTGGGGCCGGCCCGGTCCGTGGGCGGCGTCATCTACTCGCCGAACGAAATCGTCGAGCCGGGCATCGTGGAGCATACCGCCCGCAACCTCTACTATCTCGGGGCGCCCGTGGGCGATGCGGCGCGCAGCGAGGCGGTGGCCGGCCTCTTCGCCCAAGCCGGGATCGAGGCGCGGGTCTCGCCCGACATTCGCCGGGAAGTCTGGCGCAAGCTGCTGATGAACGCACCGGGAAACCCGCTCTCGGCGCTGACCCGCCTGAGCGCAGGCGAGCGCGCCGCCGATCCCGAGCTGACCGAGCTCTCCGTGCGGATCGTGCAGGAGGTGCTGGCGGTCGCCCGGGCGGAAGGCGCCGACCTCGCCGGGGAGGTCGACCTTGCCGAATTCCGCAAGCCTCCGGGCCAGGGGAGGGGGGCCGGGCGGCCCTCGATGCTGCAGGACGTGATCGCGGGCCGTCCCACCGAGGTGGAGTCGATCCTGGGTCAGGTGCAGGCCTTCGCGCGGGAGCACGGCGTCCCCGTGCCGGCGATCGACGTCATCCTGCCGCTCATGCGTGGGCTCGACCGGGCGGTGCGGGCCGGGGCGGGCTGAGCCTCACGAATCGAGGATGCGGCGCACCCGCGCCGCGAGGTCCTGCGCGGTAAAGGGCTTGCCGATGAACTCCACGTCGTCGTCCAGCTTGCCGTGGTGGACGATCGCGTCCGGCGTGTAGCCCGTCGTGAAGAGCACCTTGAGGCCGGGGCGGCGGGACAAGGCCTCCTCCGCCACCTTGCGGCCGTTGAGCGGCCCGGTGAGCACGACGTCCGTGAAGAGCAGCCTGATCTCCGGGTGCGCGTCAAGCGCCGCCAGCCCGGAGGGCCCGTCCTCGGCGGCGATCACGCGGTAGCCCTCGTCCTCCAGCACCGTGCTGGAGAACTCACGCACCATCTGCTCGTCCTCGACGACGAGGATGCTCTCCTGCCGGCCGCGGCTGGCACTCGCGGGCGCGGCCTGCTCGACCGGATGCAAGGCGTCCGCCTCCGCCTCGTCCAGCCGCGGCAGGTAGATCCTCACGGTGGTCCCCTCGCCGAGGGCGGAGCAGATTTCCGCGAAGCCGTTCGATTGCCTCGCGAAGCCGTAGACCTGGGAGAGGCCCAGGCCCGTGCCCTTGCCGACGGGCTTGGTGGTGAAGAAGGGCTCGAACGCCTTGGCGATCGTGTCGGCGGACATGCCGGAGCCCGTGTCCCGCACGCCGATCATCACGTAGGGGCCCGGACGGGCCTTCTCGGCGCTGCCGGCCTCGGCTTCCGCGAGCGTCGCGTTGGAGGTCTCGATCGTGAGCCGCCCGCCCTCGGGCATGGCGTCCCGCGCGTTCACCGCGAGGTTGAGGATGGCGTTCTCGAGCTGGTTGGGATCGGCGTGGGTGAGCCAGAGCCCCTCGGCGAGCGTCGTCTCGACCTGGATGTTCTCGCCCAGCGTGCGCTGCAGCAGGTCGGAAATGCCCGACACGAGCTTGTTGCAGTCGATGGCGACGGGAGCGAGCGGCTGCTGCCGCGAGAAGGCGAGGAGCCGGTACGTCAGGGCGGCCGCGCGCGTCGCGCCCTCCAGGGCATGGTCGATCAGCCTGAGGATGCGCGGCTCGGCCTGCGTCCCGAGCCGGCGGCGCAGCATGTCGAGGTTGCCCGTGACCACGGTGAGCAGGTTGTTGAAGTCGTGCGCTACGCCGCCCGTGAGCCGCCCGACGGCCTCCATCTTCTGTGACTGCCGCAGCTGCTCCTCCGCCCGCTCGCGCTGCGCGGCCTCCGCGACGAGCCGTTCGTTGGCGGCGGCGAGCTCCGCCGTGCGCTCGCCCACAAGACGCTCCAGCGTCTCGTTCATGGTGCGGCGGGCTTCCTCGACCGCGAACTGCTCGGTCCGGTCGCGCAGGATCTTGAGGAACCCGATGGGCCCGCCGCCGTCCGACCCCATGGGCAGCAGGGTGCCCGTGGCGAAGAAGCGGCTGCCGTCGGCGCGCTGGTGCCAGCGCTCGTCGAGGCTGCGGCCTTGCTGAAGGGCCTGCACGAACTCCGCCTCGGGCACGCCGGCGACGCGGTCCTCGGGCGTGAAGATGATGCGCACATGCTGGCCGAGGGCCTCGCTGCGCTCCCATCCCAGGAGGTTGCGGGCGCCCTCGTTCCATTCCGTCACGGCGCCGGAGGGGTCGGTGGTGATGATCGCGTAGTCTGTCGCGCTCTCGAGGATGAGGCGGAAGCGCGCCTCGCTCGCCCGCAGGTCGGAGGTGCGCTCCGCCACCGTTGCCTCGAGGCCCGAATTGGCGTTCGCGAGGGCCTGGCGCGCCGCGTCGAGCGCCCGGGACGCGGCGCGCTCGCGGCGCGCCTGGCGGAAGGCGAGCAGGGTCAGGAGCACGAGCGCCGCGAGCGCGGCCGCCGCGAAGGCGGAATAGAGCCCCATGCGGTCGAGCCAGGCGGCGTCGATGGCCGCCTCCGACGCGCTGAGCACGACATAGAGGGGAAGCGTCCCGACGCGTTCGAGGCTGGCGAGCCGCGGGCCGGACGGCTCCTCGATCCGGAACGACAGGGCCACCGCCGGGTCGGCCATGGCCCGTCGCACGAGGTCGTCGGGCAGGGGAACGAAGGCGTCCTCGGTCGCCGGGGCGGGATGCTGGGCCAGGACGTCGAGCCTGGGGGCGCGCACGAGGCTGACGCGCGTGTCGAAGGGCAGCCTTACGCGCCGCCAGTAGTCGTTGAAATAGGCGAGGTCGGCCGTCACGGAGACCATGCCCCGGAAGGCGCCGTCCTCCGCCTCAAGGCGGCGCGCCACGAGGAAGGTGGGCCGCTTGGTGACGCGCCCGATGATCCGTTCCCCGACGAACATCGAGCTCATGGGCTCGCGCACCGCCAGAAAGCTGTCGCGATCCGACGCGTCGGAGAAGGGCGCCGGAAAGCGGAAGCTCGTCTGGCGCAGCGCGCCCGTCTCGTCGTTCAGCCAGACGTCCTCGATGTAGGGAAGCGAGCGCGAGGCGATCGTGAGCTGCTTGAAGATGTCTTCCGAGGCGGTGACGTCGGACCAGTTCCGGCCCTTCACCATGGCTCCGGCGTTCTGGAGAGCGACGTCGGAGACTTCGAACAGCCGGCCGGCATGGTCGGCGAGCAGGTAGGTCGTGCTCTGGATCTGCTGCTGCGCCTCGCGGCGCATCTGCGTGCGCTGGTCGAGACCGATCAGGGCGAGCGCAAGGCCGATCAGCAGGCAGCCTGCCAACCCCATGATGCCGACGATACGACCCAGCGACATGGGCGGACGCGAACCCCTTCGTCTGTGCTGACAAGGCCGGCCGGGCCGTGAGGCCGCCCTCGCACAAGTCTAGAGGGCGCGTTGCGCCAAGAGAAAGGTTTTCGTCGGCCGGGCCTGCCGCGGGGGATCCGGCAGTGGTCGCGGCGTCAGCCCTGGGCCCTCATCTGGACGTAGCCCGACCGGTCCATGCACTTCGCGAAGGCGGGGAAATCGAGCTCGCCGGACATGCTGGCCTGCTGCGCGCAGTACTCCTTGTCGACGAGGCCCTGCTGGTAGAGTTCCGGATCGGTGGCCATGCGCCGCCCGTCCTTGCGCGCCCACAGGATGTTGTCGGGCGCCGAAACGCTCGCAGTCGGAGCCGGCGCGCGGGTCGCGGTGGTGGGGACGCAACCGGGCAACAGCGCGGCCAGGACGACGAGAGCGATGAGACGTGTCATGGAACCTCCATGGGGTGGTGCCGATTCTGTGATCGACGACTCACGGTGAGTCGGGCAAGGACGAGACCGCCACCGTCGATCAAATCTGCGATTTGTGGCATCTACGCGCTATTGGTGTGATCTCGAACACATCGTAGACTGGCATCCGCGGATAGAGTTTGGGAATTGAGTATCCGCACAGACGGCACGGACCATGAGCACGTTGGACAACGTACCGCAGTTGGACGAGGCAAAATCTCCCGAATCCTCTGTCTATGGCGTCGTCGCTGTGGGCGTCGGTGCTTTGGCCAGCCTGTTGTGGGTCGCCTTCCTGGGCTGGGGCCTGGGATGGGTCGTGGCCCAGATCATCACCTGGATCTGGTGATCCCACCCTCTAGCGGTGCGCCGAGGCGCGCCGCCTGATCCTTCCGCTTTCACATGTCACATGCAGGTCGGCGTCGCGCAGATGCCCGCGGCCCAATTGGGCGTGCGGGCCCGTGCCGCGGGCTTGGCCGGGGCGACAGGCATGTCGCCGGCCGCCTGGGCGGCCACGGCGCGGCCTGCCGGCGCCTTTCCGGCCAGGCGCGGCGCCGCCGGCTCGGCCGGGCCGGCCGTCGCGGCGACGGTGGCGGCGGCCGAGCCGGGGCGGGCGCAGCTGCGACCGACGGAGCGGTGACGGGTTGAGGCGCTGCGGCGGGGGGCCGCAGCGACCGTGGGCGCGGGGGCGGGCTGTGGCGCTGCGGCGGGGGCCGCAGCGATCGCGGGCGCCGGGGCGGGCTTCGCCGCGACGGGGGCGGGGGCCGGCGTGGCCGCGACCGCGGCCGGAGGAGCCGCAGGGGCAGCGACAGGCGTGGCGGGCCGGGGCGGCACGGCCGCGACGGTGGGCTGCGCAGGCGCGGCGGCCGGGGCGGGCTTGGGCGTCGCCGGCGCGGGTTCGACCGCCGCGGTGGCCGCCGCGGGCTTGGCCGGGGCGGCTGCGCCGGGGGCCGGCAGCGTCACGGGCGCCGCCGCGATGGATCCCGGCGGCATCATCGGCAGGGACGTGAAGACGGGGGCCACGCCCGCGGAGGGCTGCGCGGGCGCAGCGGGCTGAGCCTTGGCGACCTGCGGAGCGGCGGGGGCGGCCGGAGCGGCGGGCGTCTTGGCCGGTTCAGGCGTTTTCGCGACCTCGATCGGGGCCGCCGGCTTGGCGGGTTCCGGCGCCCTGGCGGGGACGACAGGCTTCGGGGCCTCGACGGGCTTGGCGGCCACCGCCGGCGCGGGCTTCGACGGCTCTGCCGGCGCCGGGGTCGCGGGCGGCGGCAGCTTGGCCGTCTCGACCGGGGCGGGAGCGGCGGCAGGCTGGGGCGGCGCGGCGGCCGGAACCGACGGGGTGGCGGTGGGCAGGCCCGCGCCCACGGACGGGGACGACGACCCCACGGTCGCGACGCCCGGAATGACGCGAACCGGGCCGCGCGGCTTGTCGGGCGCGGCCGGTTCGGGAGGGACGGCGGCGGTCTGGGTTTCCGCGGGGGGCGGGGAGGCAGGCTGCGCGGGCGCGGCGACCGCGGGCGGCTGCTCGGCCGGGCCCGGCTTCTTCGCCTTGGGCGGCTTCACAGGGGCTCCGGGGAGCCCGGCGGCGGCCGGATCGGCCGGGAGAACCGGCGCGACCACGGGAATCACGGGCGCAGCGCCCATGTTCGGCATCTGCTTCGAGGACAGCACGCCCTGCGGCAAGGTCGGCTTGCCGAGCGCGCCCTGCGGCAGGGTCGTGGTAGACAGGGCCCCCTGGGGCAGCATCGCGCCGGGCTTGGGGCGCGCCGGCGTTCCGCCCTGCACGCCCGGCGCCGCGCCGGGAACAGGCAGCACCATGGGGCCGGACTGCGCCCAGGCGGCCACGGGCCCGACGGCCAGGAGAACGGAGAGGAGCGACGTGCGCAACCGCATGAACCGGACCTGTCTCGATATCGCAGGTTGCATTTTGCATGGTTTTTGCGCGCAAGTCATGCTCGGGCTGGGCCGCGCTAGCGCTCCGGGACGACCCGTGCTCCCGCGGCCACGATCAGCCCGAGCAGGGCGACCACTAGGAGCGCGCCGGAGAGGCCGACCCATTCGGACAGGCCGCCAATCAAGGGCGGCCCGACCAGAAGGCCGCCATAGGCGATCATCGTGACCACCGCGATCCCCGCCCCGGGGGTGGCGCCCACCCGCCCGGCGGCGCTGAACAGCACCGGCACGATGTTGGCGAAGCCGAGGCCGATCAGGGCGAAGCCCAGCACGCCGGTCCACAGAGAGGGCAGGGCCAACGCGAGGGCCATGCCGGCGGCCGCCAACAGGCCGCCGCCCACGAGCGACCTGCGCGGCCCCAGCCGGGCGACCACGCGGTCGCCGGCGAAACGGGCGAGCGTCATGGTCACGGAAAAGCCCGCGAAGCCGAGGGCCGCCATCGCGGGGCTCGCGCCGGTGTGGCGGGTCAGGAAGATCGAGCTCCAGTCGCCCACCGCACCCTCCGAGAAGAACGAGGCGAAGGCGAGGAAGCCGATGGCCAGCAGCCGGGGACGCAGCACGTCCTGCGCGCCGAGCCGCGCGGTCGCCTCCCGCTCGTGCCCCGCTTCGCGCAGCAGGAACTGCCCCGCCCATGCCGCCACGCCGAACATGACCAGGCCCGCCGCGACCATGTTGACGCTGCCGTCCCAGGGCAAGCCGAGCAGGACGCCGCCGAGAACGGCTCCGATGAGGCCGCCGAGGCTGTAGAAGGCGTGCTGCGACGACATGATGGGCCGGCCCATCGCGCGTTCGATCAGCACCGCCTGCGCGTTCATGCTGACGTCGGCCCCGCCCATGCCGAAGCCCAGGACGAAGCCCGCGACGAGGAGCACGGGCAGGTCCGGCGCCAGCAGCGGAAGGCCGAGCCCGGCGCAGAAGATGGCCATCATGACCCGCGTGGCGAAGCGGCTGCCGCGCGCGGTGGAGGCGTAGCCCGCTACCGGCATGGCCGCGAGCGCTCCCACCACGGGCGAGAACAGCGCGATGCCCAGCACCCCGTCTGAGAGGGCGAGGTGCTTCTGGACGACGGGGATGTGGACCACCCAGAGCCCGGTGCCGAGCCCGATCAGAAGGAAGATGACGGCCGTGCCGAGGCGCGCCTGGCGCAGGCTGGCGGCGTCGAGGGGAGGCGGGGGATTCAGGGGATGCTCCTCTCCAGCGTCAGGGTCGGCAGGTCGTCCTCCCGGATTCGTGACCAAGGCTGCGACTCTGCGGCGGATGCGCGTCGCGGCGGCGGACGATAGCCTCTTCACGGTCGACAAGCGATGGAGGCGTTCATGATGGAGGCGTTCATGGCGCATGCGTCCCCTGCAGCGGCGGACGGTCGCGCGAGGTCGCCCGGCCGGCCCCGACGGGCCGGGTGGAGGCTCGGGCTCCTGGTGCTCGCGGTCCTCCTGCCGGGCTCCGTGCTGGCCCAGTCTGCCGATACGGAGCCCTGCACGGGGCTGGTCTCGCGCCGCGACGCCCTCATCCAGCCGGCGGCGGCGGTGCAGGCGGGCGAGGTGGGGATCACCTTCATCGGGCATGCGACCTTCTTCATCGAGAGCCCGGGCGGGGTGAAGATCGCGACCGACTATAACGACGTCTATCCGCTCCCGGCGGTGCCGGACGTGGTGACGATGAACCACGCCCACAGCACCCACTTCACCAACCAGCCGGACCCGCGCATCAAGTTCGTGCTGAAGGGCTGGGACCGTCCCGGGGTCGCGGCGCGCCACGACCTCAGCGTGGGCGACGTGCGCATCCGCAACGTGCCCACCAACATCCGCAACTGGGGCGGCGGGGACGAGGAGTTCGGCAATTCCATCTTCGTGTTCGAGGTGGGCGGGCTGTGCGTGGCCCATCTCGGCCACCTGCACCACACCCTGCTGCCGGCGCACCTGAAGCAGCTCGGCCGCATCGACGTGCTGCTGGTCCCCGTCGACGGCAGCTACACGATGGACGTCGAAGGGATGGTGGAGGTGATGCAGGCGATCCACGCTCCCCTGATGATTCCCATGCACATCTTCGGCGAGGGGACGTTGCAGCGCTTCCTGGCCCGTGTGGGGCAGACCTTCCCCGTGAAGCGGGCCGGCAGCCCCGAGCTCGTGGTGTCGCGCCAGACCCTGCCCCCCGCGCCCGAGATCCTGGTGCTTCCCGGGCGCTGATCCGCCCCGCATTGCGAGCCTGGGCTCGGCGGGTTATCACCCGAGTTCACGCTGGTCCGCGGGCAAGGCCCGCTCGGTCCGTGCCTCGCCCCGCGCCCGACGGTTCCCGCCCATGACGTCGCCTGCCCGCCTGCTCCCGATGCTCCTGTGCGCCGCGCTCGCCCTGGCGGGACCGGCGCAGGCCGCCAGCGAACGGGTGGAGGGCCTCGTCGCCAGGATGACGCTGGCCGAGAAGATCGGCCAGCTCAACGTCGTCTCCGGCCACCATGCCGTGACCGGGCCCTATGCCCGCTCCGACGTCCAGCAGGCGATCCTGGCCGGGGAGGCGGGCGGCCTGTTCAACGTCTATGGCGCGGAATACACGCGGGGCCTGCAGGCGCTGGCCACGACGCGGACGCGGCTCGGCATCCCCCTGCTGCTGGGATTCGACGCGCTGCACGGCTACCGCACGATCTTCCCGATCCCGCTCGGCCAGGCCGCCTCCTGGGACCTCGACGCCATCCGCGAGGCCGACCGCATCACGGCGCGCGAGGCGGCCGCGGCGGGCGTCAACTGGATCTTCGCGCCCATGGTCGACGTCTCGCGCGACCCGCGCTGGGGCCGCGTGGCGGAGGGCGCGGGCGAATCCGCCTGGCTCGGGGCCAGGATCGCGGCCGCCCGCGTGGAGGGGCTCCAGGGCAAGTCGCTCTCCGCCCGTGACAGCGTGGCGGGCTGCGTGAAGCACTTCGCCGGGAACGGGGCGACCGAGGCCGGGCGGGACTACAGCGCCTCCGACCTCTCCGAGCGTGCGCTGCGGGAGACGCAGCTGCCGCCCTTCCAGGCCGCCGTGGCGGCGGGGGCGAAATGCGTGATGTCCGCCTTCAACGCGGTGGACGGCGTGCCCGGCGTGGCCAACGAGCGGCTGCTGCGCGGGGTGCTTCGGCGCGACTGGGGTTTCAACGGCGTCGTGGTCAGCGACTTCGGCGCGGTGGAGGAGCTCACGGTCCACGGCGTCGCCGAGGACCCGCGGGACGCCGCGCGCCAGGCCTTCCGGGCCGGCACCGACATGGACATGGAGAGCCGCAACTACGTGAACGGTCTGCCCGGGCTGGTGAAGGACGGCCTCGTGCCCATGGCCGAGCTGGACGACGCCGTGCGGCGCATCCTGACGCTGAAGGAGCAGATGGGCCTGTTCGACGACCCCTATGCCCGCTCCGACCCGTCGCGGGAGAAGGTGGAGATCTTCAAGCAAGCCAACCGGGAGGCCAGCCTCCGGCTGGCGGAGAAGTCCATGGTGCTGCTGAAGAACGACAAGGGCACGCTCCCCCTGCCGCAGGGTCTCGCTCGCATCGCGGTGATCGGCCCGCTGGGCGACAGCGGCGCCGACACGCTCGGCCCCTGGGCTGCGGACGGCTCGCCCGACGACGCGATCACGCTGGTCGAGGGGCTCAGGCAGGTGGCGGGGCCGGGCACCGAGGTGCTCGCCCATCCCGGCGGGACCATCTTCGGTTCTCCGCCGGGCGAGATCGCCGCGGCCCTGAAGGTGGCGAAGCAGGCGGACGCGGTGGTGCTCGCCCTGGGCGAGCGCTCCACCCAGAGCGGGGAGGCGGCGAGCCGCTCCAGCATCGACCTGCCGGGCGACCAGATGGCCCTGGCCCGCGCCGTCCTCGCCCTCGGCAAGCCGACGGCCGTCGTGCTCTTCAACGGCCGCCCGCTCGCCATCGAGGACCTGCACAAGGAGGCCCCGGCGATCCTGGAGGCCTGGTTCCCGGGCAGCATGGGCGGGCTCGCGGCGGCGCGCCTGCTCACCGGCAAGGCCGAGCCGCATGGCCGGCTCGCCATGACGTTCCCGCGCTCGGTCGGCCAGATCCCGATCTATCACGACGGCCGCCCCACCGGCCGGCCGGCCGGCGACACGCCGAAG
Source organism: Alsobacter sp. (assembly GCA_046349155.1). Taxonomy (GTDB): domain Bacteria; phylum Pseudomonadota; class Alphaproteobacteria; order Rhizobiales; family Beijerinckiaceae; genus Alsobacter. The sequence goes on from JAXMCW010000001.1 coordinate 1,830,774, forward strand.
CCCTATACGAGCAGCTACATCGACAAGGAGCCGAGCCCCCTCTACCCCTTCGGCTACGGGCTCTCCTACACCGACTTCGTGTATGGCCCGCCCCGGCTCGACCGCAGCCGCATGGGGCAGGGGGAGCCCGTCGCCGTCTCGGTCGACGTCATGAACACGGGCGCCCGCGAGGGCAGCGCGCTGGTGCAGCTCTACATCCACCACAAGGTGGCGCGCATCTCGCGGCCGTCCAAGGAGCTGCGCGGCTTCGCCCGCGTGACGCTCGGCCCCAAGGAGGTCGGCACCGTCCACATGACGCTCACCGAGCAGGACCTCGCCTTCTGGCAGCCGGACGGCCGCTTCGCGCCGCCCGAGGGGGGCGTGATCGAGGTGATGACCGGGCCGAACGCGGCCGAGCTGCGGCAGACCAGTTTCTCGTACGTGCCGACCCTCAAATCCGCGGGCGCCCCGGCCTCGCCGTGACGCAGCCCAGGGTCCCCGCCGCCGCCTTGCGGTCGGCTCGGGGCGGCTGGTAATGGTGGGCCAACGCCGCGGCCCCTCTCGCGCGGCGGCAACAGGGTGGACCCATGGCAATCCGCAACGGCATCGTCGAGGCGATCGGCAACACGCCCCTCATCCAGCTGAAGCGCGCCTCCGAGCTGACGGGCTGCCGCATCCTGGGCAAGGCCGAGTTCATGAATCCCGGCCAGTCGGTCAAGGACCGCGCGGCCCTGTTCATCATCCGCGACGCGGTGGCGCGCGGGGCCCTGAAGCCGGGCGGCGTGATCGTGGAAGGGACGGCCGGGAATACCGGGATCGGGCTGGCTTTGGTCGCCAACGCCATGGGCTTCCGCACGGTGATCGTGATCCCCGACACGCAGTCGCAGGAAAAGAAGGACATGCTGCGGCTCGCGGGGGCGGAGCTGGTCGAGGTGCCGGCCGTGCCCTACGCCAACCCCAACAACTACGTGAAGATCTCCGGCCGCATTGCCGAGGAGCTCGCCCGGACCGAGCCCAACGGGGCCGTGTGGGCCAACCAGTTCGACAATGTCGCCAACCGACAGGCGCATATCGAGACGACCGGCCCGGAGATCATGGCCCAGACGGACGGGGCGGTCGACGGCTTCGTCTGCGCCGTCGGCACCGGCGGCACGCTGGCGGGCGTCGGCATGGCCCTCAAGGCGGCCAAGCCGTCCGTCACCATCGGCCTCGCCGACCCCCTGGGCGCGGCGCTCTACAGCTACTACACGACGGGGACGCTGAAATCCTCCGGATCGTCCATCACGGAAGGCATCGGGCAGGGGCGCATCACGGCGAACCTCGTCGACGCGCCGATCGACGTCGCCTACCAGATCCCCGACGAGGAGGCGATCCCGCTGTGCTTCGACCTCCTGGAGCACGAGGGCCTCTGCCTGGGCGGTTCGTCCGGCATCAACGTGGCCGGCGCCATCCGCCTGGCGCGCCAACTCGGGCCGGGGCACACGATCGTGACGATCCTGTGCGACTACGGCACGCGCTACCAGTCCAAGCTGTTCAACCCCGAGTTCCTGCGCTCCAAGGCCTTGCCGGTGCCGGACTGGCTGGAGCGTCCGAGCACCGTGAAACCGCCCTTCATGTGAGTGGGGCGACGGCCCTCCCGGCCGTCATGGCGGGCGGCGCGGGACAGTCTTGCATCGCTTCGCCCGACGCCCGGCGTGGATCGCTTCGCCGCTTCGCTCCTCGCAATGACGGGGAGGGATGACGGCGGATACCAACTTAAGGTTGCAAGCGGGCGCGAGGAGAAACGACTCGCGGGCCGAAGGGGCGCGGATCGACGAAGGCTTCGGGCCCACAGCGGATCTGTGGGGGTCTGTGGAGGATGCCGGGACCTTCGGCCCCCGCCGATCCGCGCGCGATGGTGGAAGCCGCGTCCGCAGGCGCCGGGGGGCGTTCCTCCCCCGTGGGTGCTTTCGCCCCTGCGGATCGACTGCCCCGTCGCCCGGCCGTCACGCCGGGGGGTCGAGGCCATCGCCTCCCGCCCGCGTCAGCCGACGCCGCGGACGCCCCTTCGAGGGCGGGAGTGGCGGAAAATAGGCATATTTTCTTATCGTTGTCAAGTGCGGCAGACGCCACGCCCCGCCGGCGCGCGGTTGGGCGACGCTGTCCGTGACGTCGGGGGCGGGCCTCCCGTCAGAGGCCCGCGCTGTCGAAGGCCGTGCCGGGCACCTGCAGGATGCGCTCGCGGATGTCCTGGACGAGGATCTCAGCCAGGGCGTCCGCCGTCTCCGCTCCCGCATGCAGCACGAGCTCGGGCTCGAGGGGAGTCTCGTAGGACTGGCCGACGCCGGTGAGATTCACGACCTTGCCGGCCTCCGCGCGGGCATAGAGGCCCTTGGTGTCACGCTCGCGGCAGACCTCGAGGGGCGTGTCGACGTGGACCTCGACGAAGGTCCCCACGGGGAAGCGGGCGCGCACGGCGTCGCGGTCGGCGCGGAAGGGAGACACCAGCGCGCAGAGCACGATGAGGCCGGCATCCGCCATCAGCTGGGCCACCGCGCCGGTGCGGCGCACGTTCTCGGCGCGGGACGCCGCGTCGAAGCCGAGGTCGCGGTTGAGGTCCTGGCGCAGGTTGTCGCCGTCGATCAGCATCGTGTGCAGGCCCAGCGCATGCAGGCGCTGCTCGGCGAGGTTCGCGATGGTCGACTTGCCGGAGCCCGACAGGCCGGTGAGCCAGACGACGAGGGGACGCTGCCCCTTGATGCGGGCGCGCTGGGTGCCGTCGAGGTCGTGGCCGTGACGGTAGACCGCGGCGGCGTCGAGCCCGTGCGCGATCATGCCGGCCGCGACCGTCGTGTTGCCGATGCGGTCGATCAGGATGAAGGCGCCGGTCTCGCGGTTCTCCTCGTAGGGATCGAAGGCGATGGCGGTGGTGGTCTCCACCTCGGCGAGGCCGATCTCGTTGAGGGCGAGGGTGGAGGCCGGCAACTCGGCGAGCGAGTTGACGTCGAGCCGGTGGGGCAGGCGCCGCACCGTCGCCGGCACGGTGCGCGCGCCGATCTTCAGCAGGTAGGAGCGGCCGAGGCGAAGGGGCTCCTCGGCCATCCAGACCACGCGCGCGGCGAAGCGGGAGGAGACGAGCGGCCGGCGACGCGGATCGGCGAAGACCTCGCCGCGAGGGGCGTCGATCTCGTCGGCGAGCACGAGCGTCACGGCGTCGCCCGCCTCGGCGCGCGCGAGGTCGCCGTCCGCAGTGGCGATGCGCCGGATCACGGAGGTGCGGCCGGAGGAGGTGACGACGACGGCATCGCCGACGGCTACCGAGCCGCTGGACACGGTGCCGGAGAAGCCGCGGAAATCCAGGTTGGGCCGGTTCACCCATTGCACGGGGAAGCGGAAGGGGCGATCCGTCTCGTCGCTGACGTCGATGGTCTCGAGGTGCTCGAGCAGCGTCGGGCCGTCGTACCAAGGCATGGCCGCGCTGCGCAGCGCCACGTTGTCGCCGAAGCGGGCGGAGACGGGCACGGCCGCGACGGATGCGAAGCCGAGCGTGCGGGAGAACTCCGCGAAATCCCCGACGATGGAGCGGAAGGCCTGCTCGTCGAAGCCGACGAGGTCGATCTTGTTCACGGCCAGCACGACATGGCGGATGCCGAGCAGTGAGGCGATGATGGCGTGGCGGCGCGTCTGGGTGAGCACGCCCTTGCGCGCGTCGATGAGCAGGACGGCGAGGTCCGCGGTGGACGCGCCCGTGGCCATGTTGCGCGTGTACTGCTCGTGGCCGGGAGTGTCGGCCACGATGAAGGAGCGGCGCGGCGTGGCGAAGAAGCGGTAGGCCACGTCGATGGTGATGCCCTGCTCGCGCTCCGCCTCGAGCCCGTCGACGAGGAGGGCGAGGTCCATGTCCTCGCCGGTCGTGCCGTGCCGGCGGGAATCCTTTTCCAGCGCCGAGACCTGGTCCTCGAACACGGCCTTGGCCTCGACGAGCAGGCGGCCGATCAAGGTGGACTTGCCGTCGTCGACGGAGCCGCACGTCAGGAAGCGGAGCAGGCCCTGTCCAGCGGGGGCGGGCTGCAGGGCGGCGGGGACGTGGCGCGGGGAGAGGGCTGTCATCAGAAGTATCCCTCGCGCTTCTTGCGCTCCATGGAGGCCTGCTCGTCCTTGTCGATCATGCGGCCCTGGCGCTCCGACACGCGCGAGCCCAGCACCTCCGCGACCACGGCCTCCAGCGTGTCGGCCGTCGAATGGACCGCGCCGGTCAGGGGGTAGCAGCCGAGCGTCCTGAAGCGGACCAGCTCCATCCGCGGCGTCTCGCCGGGCGCCAGCGGCATGCGCTCGTCATCGACCATGATCAGCGCGCCGTCGCGCTCCACGACGGGCCGCGGCTTTGCGAAGTAGAGCGGCACGACGGGAATGGCCTCGGCCAGGATGTAGGCCCAGACGTCCGCCTCGGTCCAGTTGGAGAGCGGGAAGACGCGCATCGACTCGCCCTTGTGCAGGCGCGTGTTGTAGAGCCGCCAGAGCTCGGGGCGCTGGTTGCGCGGCTCCCAGGCATGGCCGGCCGTGCGGTGGGAGAAGATGCGCTCCTTGGCGCGGCTCTTCTCCTCGTCGCGGCGCGCGCCGCCGAAGGCCGCGTCGAAGCCGTGGCTGTCGAGCGCCTGGCGCAGGGCCTCCGTCTTCATCACCTGGGTGTGGACGGCCGAGCCCGATGCGAAGGGATTGATGCCGGCCGCGACGCCGTCCTGGTTGATGTGGACGATCAGGTCGAGGCCGAGGCGGCGCGCCGTCTCGTCCCGGAAGGCGATCATCTCGCGGAACTTCCAGGTCGTGTCGACGTGAAGCAGCGGGAAGGGCGGCTTGGCCGGCCAGAAGGCCTTCATGGCGATGTGGAGCATCACCGCGCTGTCCTTGCCGATCGAATAGAGCATCACCGGGTTGGCGAACTCGGCCGCCACCTCGCGGATGATGTGGATCGACTCCGCCTCGAGCCGCCGCAGGTGCGGGCTCAGGCCGGGGCGCAGGGTTTCGGCCGAGGACAGCCGGGTATCGAGCACGGGAGCGATGCTCATGAGCGGGATCCTCCGCCGACGCGCAGCCACGGGCGGGTGCCGGCCGGCGGTCGCCGGGCGGCGTCCACGATCGTCGGCTGGAGATGGACGGTCACGCCGAGCACCTTGCCCTCTTCGAGCGCCCGGCGAGTCGGCTCGTTGACGACCTCCAGCGCATCGATGCCGCAGCGCAGCATGAGGGGGATCTGGTCGCGCAGCACGTCGCCCGTCGCGCGGATCTCGCCCGCATAGCCGAAGCGCTCGCGCAAAATGGCCGCCGTGGAGTAGTTCCGGCCGTCCGTGTAGCGGGGAATGACGAGCACGATCAGGCGGAAGCGATGGATGTCGTCCTCCAGCCCGTCCAGCCCCTCGCCCGACTGCAGCACGAGGCCGAGGTCGCCGTTGCGGGCGACCAGAGCCTCGCGCTCGGCCAGGAAGCGATCCCGGCCCACGGCGGCGGGGCCGTCGCCGACGGGCTCGTCGGCGGCGGGGAAGCGCCAGGTCTCGGCGACGAAGGCGCCGTTCTTCCACAAGGTCATCAGGCGCCTCGCGCGATGGGCGCCTGAGCGCCGAGATGGATGCCGCACTCCGTCTTGCCCTGTCCGCGCCAGCGGCCGGCGCGCGGGTCCTCGCCCTCGGCGACCGGCGTCGTGCAGGGAGAACAGCCGATCGAGGGGTAGCCAAGCGCCACCATCGGGTGGGGCGGGATGTCGTGGGCGCGGAGATAGGCCACGCAGTCGCTGGCCGACCAGTCGGCCAGGGGGTTCAGCTTGAGGCGCTCGCCGTCCGCCTCGAAGGGCTGCAGCGCGGAGCGGGTCGCGGCCTGGAAGCGCTTGCGGCCGCTGATCCAGAGGTCGAAGGGCTCCAGCGCGCGGGCCAGCGGCTCCACCTTTCGGAAGCCGCAGCAGGCGTCGGCGTCGGTGACGAAGAGCGCGCCCAGCGGGTCGAGCCGGTCCTCGTCCTCCCGGGAGGGGGAGACGGTGCGCACGTCCCTGAGGCCCAGGCGGGCGACGAGGTCGTCCCGGTAGGCCAGCGTCTCCGGGAAGAGGCGCAGCGTGTCGACGAAGACGACGGGCAAGGCGGGGTCCACCCCGGCCACGAGGTGGAGCAGGATGGCGGATTCGGCCCCGAAGCTCGTCACGAGCGCGGCGCGGCCCGGCGCGACGTCGCGGGCGGCGACGGCGATGAGTTCGGCGGCGCCGAGGCCGGCATGGACGGCGCTCAGGCGCGCCGCCTCGGCCACGAGAGGGGAGGCGACGGCGGGCGCCGCCGCGGCGTCATGCAGCGACGGCATAGAGCGCCTCCCGGAACGGGGCCTCGCCGAGCCGGCGGAAGGCGGCGAGGAAGGTCTCGGACGGGTCCCTGCGCAGGCGGAGATAGGTGTCGACCACCTTTTCCACCGCGTCGACCACGTCCTCCGAGGAGAAGCCCTTGCCCACGATCTCGCCGATGGAGCAGGTCTCGTCGCCCGAGCCGCCCAGCGTGATCTGGTAGAATTCCTCGCCCTTGCGGTCGACGCCGAGGATGCCGATGTGGCCCACGTGGTGGTGGCCGCAGGCGTTGATGCAGCCGGAAATCTTGATCTTGAGGTCGCCGATGTCGCGCTGGCGGGCCATGTCCGCGAAGCGTTCCGAAAGGCGCTGCGCGACCGGGATCGAGCGGGCGTTCGCCAGCGCGCAATAGTCGAGGCCGGGACAGGCGATGATGTCGGTGATGAGGCCGGCATTCGCCGTCGCGAGTCCGGCCTTTTGCAAGGCGGCGAAGACGACGGGGATGTCGTCGAGCTTCACGTGCGGCAGCACGAGGTTCTGTTCGTGGCTCACGCGCAGCTCGTCGTCGGAATAGCGCTCGGCGAGGTCGGCGACCACCTCCATCTGCTCGGCCGTGGCGTCGCCCGGGGGCAGCCCGACCGGCTTCAGCGAGACGGTCACGACGCCATGGCCCGGCTGCTTGTGGGGCGTGACGTTGCGCTCGACGAAGGCCGCCAAAGCGGGGTCCGTCGCCATCGCGCGCTCCAGGACGTCCGAGCGGGCCGGCAGGACGCCGAGGGCCGGCGGAGCGAAATAGGCGGCGATTCTGTCGATCTCCTCCCTGGGCAGCGCCAGCGGCACGCCGGAGGCCGTGATCGCCTCGTACTCCGCCTCGATCTCGCGCGCGATCTCCTCGATGCCGGTCTCGTGGACGAGGATCTTGATGCGCGCCTTGTACTTATTGTCGCGCCGCCCGTGCAGGTTGTAGACGCGGAGAATGGCCGTGCAATAGGCCAGAAGCTCGCTCTCGGGCAGGAAGTCGCGCACCTTCTTGGCCACCAGCGGCGTGCGGCCCTGGCCGCCGCCCACCCAGACGCCGAAGCCGATGGCGCCCGCCGCGTCCTTCTTCACCTCCAGGCCGATGTCGTGGACCTGGATGGCTGCGCGGTCCTGGGGCGCGCCGGTGACGGCGAGCTTGAACTTGCGCGGCAGGTAGGTGAACTCGGGATGGATAGAGGACCATTGCCGAAGGATCTCGGCATAGGGCCGGGGATCGGCGACCTCGTCCGCCGCCGCGCCGGCGAAATGGTCGGCCGTGACGTTGCGGATGCAATTGCCCGACGTCTGCAGCGCGTGCATCTCCACCTCCGCGAGGTGGGCGAGGATGTCCGGCACGTCCTTCAGCGCGATCCAGTTGAACTGCAGGTTCTGGCGCGTGGTGAAGTGGCCGTAGTTGCGATCATAGGTGCGCGCGATGAAGGCGAGCTTGCGCATCTGGCGCGAGGAGAGCGTGCCGTAGGGGATGGCGATGCGCAGCATGTAGGCGTGCAGCTGCAGGTAGACGCCGTTCATCAGCCGAAGCGGCTTGAACTGGTCCTCCGTGAGCCCGCCCGAGAGGCGTCGCTCCACCTGGTCCTTGAACTCGGCGGTCCGCTCCAGGACGAACTGCCGGTCGAACTCATCGTAGCGGTACATGGGGGGATCCCTGGCGGCTCTCGGGCAATGGGGTCAGGACGACAAGGCGACGAGGCCGAAGCCGACGGTGGGGCCCTCCGCGCGGATCGCCTCGCGCAGCTTCAGGGCCCGCAGCCGCTCGCCCTCGCGGGCCACGTCGATCAGGTAGGGTTCGACCACCTTGTTCTCGGTGGCGTCGAGCTGGGCCATGGCGAGCAGCGTCTCGGCGGAGTCCTCGGTCTCCGCCACGAAGGCGCTCGACAGGTCGCCCACCCAGGCGCCGTTCGCGGCTCGGAACACGACGAGGCCGTTGGCGGCGTCGTTGGCCGTGACGGCCTGGGGAACGAAGATCTTCGGCTTCTTGCTCATGGGGTCCTCAGGCGGCGGCCGAGAGGGCGCGCGCGATCACTTCGGCGAGGTCGAGGTCGGCGGCGTGCATGGCGGGGCCGGCCAGGATCATGACGGGGCCGGGCAGGTCCGGCCGCTCGCTCAGCGCCGGCAGATCGGCGACCGTCCCGGAGAGGACGCGGCGCGTCGGGCGTCCGGCGTTCTCGACCGCGATGACGGGGGTCGTCTCGGCGAGACCGGCCTCCACGAGGCGGTCGCGGATCAGGGTCCCGGCGCTCTTGCCCATGTAGACGGCGATCGTGCCGCCGCTGCGCGCCACCTCGGTCCAGCCCATCGGATCGGATCCGTTGGCGCCGTGCGCGGTCGCGATGGCGAGGCTCGGGGCCACGCCCCGCAGGGTGAGGGGAACCCTGGCGTCGGCGGCGGCGGCGAGGGCGGCGGTGATGCCGGGCACGATCTCGTGGGCGACGCCGGCGGCGCGCAGCGCGGCAAGCTCCTCGCCGATGCGGCCGAAGATCATGGGGTCGCCGGACTTCAGACGCGCCACGCGCCTGCCCTCGCGGGCGAGGCGCACGAGCAGTGCGTCGATCTCGGCCTGCTGGACGGAATGGTCGCCCTTGGCCTTGCCCACGCAGATGCGCTCGGCGTCGCGGCGGGCCATGTCGATCACCTCGCGCGGCACGAGCTGGTCGTGCACCACGACATCGCAGGCCTGCAGCAGCCTCTGGGCGCGCAGCGTGAGGAGGTCGGCGGACCCCGGCCCGGCGCCGATCAGCCAGACCTCGCCGTGGGAGGGCGGGGCATCGCCGTCGAGCTCGGCCATGGCCGCGGCTGCCGCGCCCTGCACGTCGCCCGCGAGGGCGCGGCGGGCATGCGGGCCGTCGAACAGGCGGGACCAGAACCGGCGGCGCGGGGAGGGACCGTCGAGCTTCTCCATCACGCCGTCGCGGATGGCGCGGGCAAGCTCGCCCAGGCGACCGAACTCGGGCGCCAGCAGCGCCTCGACCTGCGCGCGCACGCGTTGGGCGAGCACCGGGGCGAGGCCGTCGCTGGAGATGGCCACCGCGATGGGCGCACGGTCCACGAGGGCCGGCATGGCGAAGTCGGACAGGTGGGGGCGGTCCACCACGTTGACGGGGACGCCGGCCGCCCGCGCCATGCGCGAATATTCGGCGTCGAGCGCCTCGTCCCCCGTTCCCGCGAAGAGCAGCGCCGCGCCGAAGAGGTCGCAGGGCTGCAGCTCGCGCGCGACGTGCTCGAGGCCGTGCTCGGCGACGAGCGCGGCGATCGGGGGCTCGAGCTCGGGAGAGACGACGCGGATCGTCGCCTCGCTGCGCAGCAGAAGGCGCAGCTTGTTCAGGGCAGCTTCTCCCCCGCCCGCGAGGACGATCGTCCTGCCGGCCACCGCATAGGTGATGGGGAAGTAGTTCAACCTGCTCATTTCACATTCATCTGCAGTATAATATTCTATTTCACATTACACGATGCGCGATGTTTTGGAAAGCCGCCGCGGCGTCCGCTCCCGCATGGCACGCGTGCAGGGTTAACATCCCTGTGCAGAACGACGGCGCATTCGGCCTAGACCGGGGAGGGATCACGCGCGTTTGATCGAACCTCCCCCTCACGCGGCCGTCCCGCGGCGCTCGCCTCCGGCTCGGAGCCGGGCGCGAGGGTCACCTGCAGGCCGTCCAGAGCATCGGACATGAGGATCTGGCACGACAGGCGGCTCGTGTCGTCCACCAGCATGGCCTCGTCGAGACGGTCGATCTCCTCGTCGGTCGGGGGCGCGAGGCGGCCGGTCCAGGCGGGATCCACATAGACGTGGCAGGTGGCGCAGGCGCACGCGCCGCCGCACTCGCCCTTGATCCCGACGCCCCAGTCGCGGATGACCTCCATGACCCGCCAGCCCTCCAGGGCCTCGAGTTCGTGGGTGACGCCGGCATGGTCGGTGACGATCAGCTTCATGGTGCAGTCCAGTCGAGGCGAACGCGGCCGGTTAGGCGCGCGGGGTGGGGAAGAGGCGGGCGCGGTCCAGCGACAGGCCGATGAGCGTGCCCACCGCCGCCGCCTGGGGTACGCCGTCCACCTCGACCAAGGCGGAGGTGCCCTCCACCGCGATCTCGGCGCGGCGGCCCGACGGGGTACGGCGAATGCCGACGATCCGCCCGGGCAGGGCGCCGTCGTCGGCGGAGACGATCCGAGTCTCCGAGGGGCGCAGATAGAGGAGCGCCGGGCCGGCCGGGACGTCGCCCGCGGCGATGGACAGCCTGGCCAGTCCCAGGCGGACCTCGCGCCCTACGACCTCGACGGGCACCGAGGCGGATTCGCCGACGAAGGCGGTGACGAAGGCCGAGGCGGGGTGGTCGTAGATCTCGTCGGGCGTGCCGACCTGTTCGATGCGGCCGCGGTTCAGGATGGCGACGCGGTCGGCCAGCTCCAGCGCCTCGTCCTGGTCGTGGGTGACGAAGACGGTGGTCTGGCCGGTGCGGTGATGGATGTCTCGCAGCCAGCGGCGCAGCTCCTTGCGCACCTTGGCGTCCAGCGCGCCGAAGGGCTCGTCGAGCAGGAGCACGCGCGGTTCGATGGCGAGCGCGCGGGCGAGCGCGACGCGCTGGCGCTGGCCGCCGGAGAGCTGGCGGGGATAGCGCTTCTCCAAGCCCTGGAGCTGCACGAGGTCGAGCAGTTCGCGGACGCGGCGGCCGATCTCGGCCTCCGGCGGGCGCTTGCCGCGCGGGCGCACGCGCAGGCCATAGGCCACGTTCTCGAAGATCGTCATGTGCCGGAACAGCGCATAGTGCTGGAAGACGAAGCCGACGCCGCGATCCTGCACGCGCACGTGGCTCGCGTCCTCGCCGCCCAGCAGCACGACGCCGTCGTCCTGCTGCTCGAGCCCGGCGATGATGCGCAGCAGCGTCGTCTTGCCTGAACCAGACGGGCCGAGCAGGGCCAGGAGCTCGCCGTGCCCGATGTCGAGCTCGACGCCCTCGAGCGCGGCCTGGGTCCCGAAGCGCTTGCCGATGCCGGCGATCCTGATGTCCAAGCGCCCCCTCCGGTCGAGCCGAGCGGCGCGCTCGGCGTCAATGGCGCCGTGCTCCGGAAAGGCCGTCACCGTAGCGCCACTCGAGGAGTGCCTTGGCCGCGAGGGTGACGAGGGCAAGGAGGGCGAGGAGCGAGGCGACGGCGAAGGCGGCGACGAAGTTGTATTCATTGTACAGGATCTCCACGTGCAGCGGCATCGTGTTGGTGAGGCCGCGGATGTGGCCGGAAACGACGGAGACGGCCCCGAACTCGCCCATCGCACGGGCATTGCAGAGCAGGACGCCGTAGAGCAGGCCCCAGCGGATGTTGGGGAGCGTGATGGTGAGGAAGGTGCGGAAGCCCGAGGCGCCGAGCGTCATGGCCGCCTCCTCGTCCGCCGTGCCCTGCTCCTGCATCAGCGGGATCAGCTCGCGCGCGACGAAGGGGAAGGTGACGAACACCGTGGCCAGCACGATGCCGGGCACCGCGAAGATGATCTGGACGCCGGTGGACTTGAGGTAGGGCCCCAGCAGCCCCTGCGCGCCGAAGAGCAGGACATAGACGAGGCCGGAGACGACCGGCGAGACCGAGAAGGGCAGGTCGATCAGCGTGACCAGCAGGCTCTTGCCGCGAAAGTCGAACTTGGCGATGGCCCAGGCCGCGGCGACGCCGAAGGCCGCGTTGAGCGGCACGGCGATGGCGGCGACGGTGAGCGTGAGCCAGATGGCGGCCTGGGCGTCCGGGTCCTGGAAGGTCGCCCAATAGGCTCCCACGCCCTGCTTCATCGCCTCGGTGAAGACCACGGCGAGCGGCATCAGGAGGAACAGCCCCAGGAAGGCCACGGCGGACGCGATGAGCAGGCCCTTGGCGAGGGGCCCCTCGCTGACCGGCTCCACACGCCTGACCTTGCGCAGCGGCGTCTGCGGGATGGCGCTCATGGGCGGCGCTCCGGGCCGGGCGCGGTCGCTGCGAGGCGCGCGGCGGCCACGCCATCCAGGGGAAGCCCGGCGAGGGGATGGATCGCTTCTTCGCCTCCGGCCCTCGGGGACGGGGCGGCCATGTCCGCCGAACCGCTACGCATGGCCGAGCCTCCTGCGCGTCCAGGCCTGGAGGAGGTTGATCACCAGCAGCAGCGCGAAGCTCGCCGCGAGCATGATGGTGGCGATGCCGGTGGCGCCGACATAGTCGTATTCCTCGAGCTTCACGACGATCAGCAGCGGCACGATCTCGCTGACATAGGGCATGTTGCCGGCGATGAAGATCACCGAGCCGTACTCGCCGATGCAGCGGGCGAAGGAGAGGGCGAAGCCGGTGAGGATGGCGGGCAGCAGCGCCGGCAGGATCACGCGCGACACCGTCTGCCGGCGCGAGGCGCCCAGCGTGGCGGAGGCTTCTTCCTGCTCGCGGTCGATCTCGGAGATCAGGGGCTCCACCGTGCGCACCACGAAGGGCAGGCCGACGAAGACCAGCGCCACGAGGATGCCGAGCGGCGTGAAGGCGACCTTCACGCCGACCTGGGCCAGCCACGCGCCGATCCAGCCGTTCGGGGCGTAGAGCGCGGCGAGCGCGATGCCGGCCACGGCGGTGGGCAGCGCGAAAGGCAGGTCGACCATCGCGTCCAGCAGCTTGCGGCCGGGAAAGTCGTAGCGCGACAGGACCCAGGCCACGAGCACGCCGAAGACGGCGTCGATCACCGCCGCGGCGAAGGAAATGCCGAAGGTCACGCGCAGGGCGGCGAGGACGCGCGACTGCGTGGCGATGGCCCAGAGGCCGTCCAGCCCCAGGGCCGACGCCTTGAGCATCAGGGCGGCCAGGGGAATGAGGACGATGAGGCCCAGCCAGGCCAGCGTCAGGCCGAAGGACAGGCCGAACCCCGGCATCACGCTGGGCGCGCGCAGACGCCAAGCGGCCCGCCTGGGGCGGGCCGGTGCGAGCCGGGGGGCGGCGATGTCCGTCATGGGCTCTCGCTGATACCTTCTCTAGGGCGCGGGATATCCGCGAAGGGCTCGGATGGACTGGACAGGCGACCGTTTCTGGCACGCATTTATTTAATTACTGCCTTCTGGATCGCGTCGAACACGCCGCCATCGTCGAAGTGAGCCTTCTGCACCTTGGCCCAGCCACCGAAAACCTGATCGATGGTGAACAGCCGCAGCTTGGGAAGGCGCTCCAGATCCTCCTTGGCGGCGGCCTCCGGATTGCTGGGGCGATAGAAGTTCTTGGCGATGATCGCCTGCGCCGCCGGCGTGTAGAGGTAGTTGAGGTAGGCCTCGGCGACCTTGCGCACGCCCTTGGCGTCGACGTTGCCGTCCACGAGGGCCACCGGCGGCTCGGCCAGGATCGAGACGGAGGGCACGACGATCTCGAACTTGTCGGCGCCGAATTCCTGCAGCGTCAGGAAGGCCTCGTTCTCCCAGGCGATCAGCACGTCGCCCTGGGCGCGCTGCGAGAAGGTGACGGTCGAGCCGCGCGCCCCGGTGTCGAGGACGGGCACGTTCTTGAACAAGGCGGTGACGAAATCCTGCGCCGCCTTCTCGTCGCCCTTGTTCTTCTCCAGCGCGTAGCCCCAGGCGGCGAGGTAGTTCCAGCGCGCGCCGCCGGAGGTCTTCGGGTTGGGCGTGATCACGGCGACGCCGGGCTTCACCAGGTCGTCCCAGTCCTTGATCGCCTTGGGGTTTCCCTTGCGGACGACGAATACGATCGTCGAGGTGTAGGGCGATGAATTGTTGGGCAGGCGCTTCTGCCAGTCGGCAGGGATCTTTCCGGTGCGGGCGGCGATCTGGTCGATGTCGGCGGCGAGCGCCAGGGTGACCACGGCGGCGTCGATGCCGTCGATCACGGTGCGCGCCTGCGCGCCGGAGCCGCCATGCGACTGGCGAATGGTCACGGCCTCGCCCGTCTTGGCCTTCCAGTCGGCGGCGAAGGCCTGGTTGATGGCCTTGTAGAGCTCGCGCGTCGGATCATAGGACACGTTGAGGATCGTCGTCTGGGCGTGGGCGGCCACGGTGACGAACAGGATCAGCAGGACGGAGCCGGCGAACAGCGCGAGGTCGCGGGCTTTCCGGAGCTGGATGATGGTCGGCATGGGGGTCTCCCTCGATGAACCCCATCGTGGATTGTTTTTTTGGAAAAAGCAACACCATGAACTGTGGAATATTCTTTTCCACATTTCTATACGTATAATTGGCCAGGAACGGTGTCGCGGGCTCGCACGTTCATCCTCCCATCCCGCCCGCGGCCAGCGCCGGTCCTTTCCGGCGACGCCGCACGTGCGACAGGAGCTACATCATGCGACCGATCAGGATGCTGAACGCCTCGTTCACCATGGCGGCGCTTGCCGCGATGGTGGCGACGGCCCCCTTGCCGGCCCAGGCTGCCCAGGGACGCAACGCGGCGGCCGCCGCAGGCGCCGTGGGGGGCCTCGCGCTCGGGGCGGCCCTCGGCGCAGCCGCGAGCCAGCCACGCACCGTCACCTCGCCGGGCGGTATGATCTACGAGGAGCGGGGTCCGGTCGTGTCGGACGAGGAGTGCATGGTCACCCGACAGCGGGTCTGGGTGGACGGCTATGGCTGGCGGGTGGTGCGCCGGGAGGTCTGCGAATAGGCCGGCCGGCCGGGGGCGGGCCCATGGGCCCGTCCATTCGCCGGTGGGCTCGAGCTGCGGGGCACCTGGCGCCGGGATGCTCTAGCGAAGGGGGCCGCGCGCCGGGCGGGCCGCTCTTCCTCGCGCACCGCGACGTCAATCGTCGCTGCCGCGCCCCTGGGCGGTGAGCGCGGGGCGCCAGGCGGCTTCCGGCCCGAACTCCGCCGACGACGTCACGGACAGGAGTTCGGCGAGCCGGTTGCGGGCGCGGTTCACGCGGCTCTTGATGGTGCCGACGGCGCAGCCGCAGATCTCGGCCGCCTCCTCGTAGGAGAGCCCCGAGCCGCCGATCAGGATGAGGGCCTCGCGCTGGTCGGGGAGCAGGTGCTGCAGCGCCTCGCGGAAATCCACGAGGTCCATGTGGCCTTCCTGGGCGGGGTGGGTCGCCAGGCGGCTGGCGAGCTGGCCCTCGGCGTCCTCCACTTCCCGGCGGCGCTTGCGATGGTCGGAATAGAAGACGTTGCGCAGGATCGTGAAGAGCCAGGCCGACACGTTGGTGCCGGGCGTGAACGAGGCGCGTCCCGCCCAGGCCTTCAGCAGCGTCTCCTGGACGAGGTCGTCCGCACGGTCCGGATTGCCGGACAGGGACATCGCGAAGGCGCGCAAAGCCGGGACGGCCTTCAGCAGGTCCTGTTTCATCTGGGCCGAGTTGTCGACGGCGGTCTCGTCCATCTAGCCCTCTTCGCCGGGATCGTCGCCCGGTTCGCTGCCCTCGTCCAGCCTCCTGAGCAGGTCCAGGAAGCGGTCGGGGATGGGTTGGGACAGGACGTCGTCGTAGAGCGCCCTGAGCTGCCGGCCGATATGGCCCTGGACCATGGATTCGAACGGAAGGACCTGCGCGCCGTCCTGGGCTCCCTCGATCGGCGTCGCCGCGCCTCCCTCAGCGATCACCGGAGAGGAATGCGACGGATCTGGCCTGGACAAAGCGTTCAACGCTTCGCCCGTCTGGCTTTCGCCGGAACGAAGATCAGCATTTGACGGGGGCACATTTTTTTCTTCTTCACCTGAGCCTTGTCCATCTTTCCCCTTCGACATGCACATCTCCACGTCCGTGTCCGGCTTGCTATTTCATCGAGCGGTTACACGTTCGTGGATGTCCGCTGCTCAACGCGCCGGGCGGAGGTCGGTTCCGATGCGGACGGAACCCAACCCGGACCGGCGCGTTATCGGCCGGAATGAATCCCACAACTCCGTCGCGGTTCCAAGGAGGGCGCCCGTGTCCATTGCTCAGGCCATTGCACCGCATCTGCCATATCTCCGGCGTTTCGCCCGTGCTCTCGCGGGAACGCAGCAGGGCGGCGATGCCTATGCCATGGCGACCCTCGAAGCCCTGATCGCCGATCCCAGCGGTTTCGACCAGCAGCTGGAGCCGCGCGTCGCGCTCTATCGCGCCTTCCTCAAGGTGTGGAACTCGGTCAGCCTGAACCAGGCGGTCGACACGCCCCAGAGCCTGTCGCAGCTGGGCAGCGCCCGTCGCAATCTCGCCGCCCTGACGCCGCCCGCCCGCGTCGCCTTCCTGCTCAGCTCCGTAGAGGGCCTGGACACGGAGCAGATCGCCGCGGCCATGGACCGGACGCCCGACGAGGTGCATGCCCTGGTGCATGACGCCGGCCGCGAGATCGCCCAGCAGATCACGACGGACGTCCTGATCATCGAGGACGAGCCGATCATCGCCATGGACCTCGAGTCCCTGGTGACGAGCCTGGGCCATAACGTCGTGGGCGTGGCCCGGACGCGCCGCGAGGCCGGGGAGGCCGTGAGCCGCCAGGCGCCGGGCCTCGTGCTCGCCGACATCCAGCTGGCCGACGGCAGCTCGGGCGTCGACGCCGTGAACGACATCCTCTCCAGCTTCGAGGTGCCGGTGATCTTCGTCACCGCCTATCCCGAGCGCTTCCTCACCGGCGAGCGGCCCGAGCCAGCCTTCCTGATCACGAAGCCCTTCCGGGCGGAGACGATCAAGGCCGTGATCAGCCAGGCCTTGTTCTTCGACCAGCGCAGCCACAGGCGGACCCGCGTCGCCGTGTGAGGCGATAGCGCAGGATCGGACAGCAAAAGGGGCCCCGCCGGGGCCCTTTTTCGTGGCCGGCCAATGCCAGAACGGACCAACCCTGGCGCCGACCTCGGGACCGAGGCTCAGGTGGAAGGACACTTGCCGGGCGAGACGCTCGCATCGTCACTGCGAGCAGCGCACAGACGAAGCCCCCCGGAGAAGGCTCGGCGCGAGAGTGGATTGCTCCGCTTCGCTTGCTACGACCGCAGGAACGAGGCCGGCCCTTGACCGCGGGGGCCTCGCCATGACGGGGGAGGTGCTAGCGGCGGCTGCGGGCCCTGCGGATGTCCTCGGGGGGAGGCGGGGGCGGGAGGGCGGCTTCGGTGGCGGCGCCGGCGATGGCGTCGGCCTCCTCGGGGTCGAGCGTGCGGGTGTCGCCGGAGGGCATCTGCACCACCACCTGCGGGCGGGCGAAGCGGATGCCGTTGGCCTCGAAGGCGTCGCGCACGCGCTGGTAGACTTCCCGGCGCAGGATGAACTGCTCGCCCGGCTTGGCCATGAACTTCACGCCCACGACCATGCCGATCTGCTCCATGCGACGCACGCCCTGGGATTTGACGGGCTCGAGGAAGTGCTGGCCGTATTCGGGGTCCTGCATCATCTCCTCGCCGATCCGCTTGACGATCGTCTTGACCTTCTTCAGGTCGGTCTCGAAGGCGAGCAGGAACTCCAGCTTCAGGATGATCCAGTCGCGGCTGTAGTTGGTGAGCCGCTGGATGGTGCCGAACGGGACCGTGTGGATCGCGCCGCGGTGATGGCGGATCCGCAGGCTGCGGATGGAGATGCCCTCCACCGTGCCGCGCGTCTGGTCGATCTCCACGTATTCGCCCAGCCGGAAGGCGTCGTCGAGCAGGAAGAAGATGCCCGACACGATGTCGCGCACGAGCGTCTGAGCGCCGAAGCCGATGGCGATGCCTGCGATGCCGGCGCCGGCGAGCAGCGGGCCCGTGTCCACGCCGAGCGCCTTCATCGCGGCGAGCCCGGCCACCACGACCACCACCACCAGCAGGAACTTCTCGAGCAGCGGCAGGAAGGTCTGCATGCGGCTCGCCGGCTGCGGCGCGCCGATCTCCTCGCTCGCCTCCTGCTCGGCGCGCTCCTGCGAGGCGGCGCTGCCGCGCACCATCGCCTTGACCAGCTCCCAGACGACATAGGCGCTGAGGATGACGAAGAGCACGTTGACGGCGGCCCGCACGGTCGCCTCGCCGAGGCGGTCGCTGGCCAGCCCGATCGGGTCGATGTCCCAGATGTCGAGCAGCACGAGGCCGATGCCGAGAAGCACGAGGATGCGCGAGCAGCGCACCAGCGCCGTGGCCCAGACGCTGCCGCCGGGCCGGCGCTCGCCGCGGCGGCTGGTCATGAGGTGGCGCAGGGCCTCAGAGACTCCATGCATCAGCGCCGGCGCGTAGCCGACCAGGAGCATCGTCAGCGCGCCTGCCCTGAGCGCGCGGATGCCGGCCCCCACGGCGACGAGGAGCGTCGACAGCCAGATGAAGGTGACCGTTGCCGTGGCCAGGCCGAACCAGTGCTCGGCCAGCCAGGCGGCCGGCGATGCCTGGTCCGGGGCGGGCGGCTGCAGGCGTCGTGCGAGCCGGGCCAGGCCCGCCAGCAGAAGGGCGGCGGAGAGGGTCCACAGCCCCAGCCCGATCAGCAGGCGCACGTCGTGGTCGACGCCGGCCTCGCGCATCACCCCGAGCCCGACCGCCCCGAAGGCGAGCGTGGCGATGGCGCCGCTGACGGCGACGGGCGCCGAGGGCGCGAGCCGACCGCGTCGCGACGGGGCCGCGAAGCCCGCGATGCCCGCCTGGGCGAGAAGCTCCGCGCCGCGCACCACCCAGAAGGCGACGGAAAGCCGCAGGAGGAAACGCTGCTGCTGGCCCGGCAGGCTCTCGGCCAGCGTGACCGCGAGGACGGCCGCCATGGCGCTGAAGGCGACGAAGCCGCTCACCCGCACCGCCCAGGCCACGGCCCGTGCGGCCCCGCGCGGGCGGGGACGGCGCATCATCCAGGCGAGCAGCGCCATCAGGACGAATTCGGCGAGCAGCGATCCCGCCGCGACGCAGAGCAGCCTGACGGAGAAGTTGAGGACCCCCGTCTGGCCCAGCGACAGGTGCTCGCCGAGGAGGCGCGGCACCTGCCTGAACTCCGTCGTGGCCGTGACGAGAAGGCCCAGCCGGGCGCCCGCGTCCTGCAATTGCCGCGAGGCTTCGCCGAAGACTTCGCCAAGTCCTTCCTTGTCGGGACCGCCGGACTGGGCGGCGTGCTGCTGCAGCGTCTCCAGGAGCACGGCGCGGGCCTGCCGGTCGTCGAGGCGCCCGACGAACTCCGCGGCCTGGCCGGGGTCGGAGGGCGGCTTCGGCGTCGCGCCGGAGGTGGCGGCGCCGAATGCGGGCGCGGCCAGAGCCGGCAGAGGGGAGCCGGAGGAGGCCGCGAGCGGGCGGCTGACGGCGGCTGCGAGGCAGGCGATGGCGAGGACCACGACGAAAACCGGCCGCGCCAGAAGGCGTGGCCGGCCGCAGCAACCGCGCCGCCCCGGAGCGTTCGATCCGTTCATCGACGACCCCAACGTCCGCCAGCGCACCTCGTTCCGTCCCAGGGGAACCGGTCGCGCGGTCCGACGTTCTCGCGGCAACGACGGGGGCAGGGGGGCAGCAAAGCGGCCCCGATCTTACTTGTCCCCTCGCGTGGTCCACTGATGACGAGGAGGGCTCTTCATCCATGTCGCGTCCTGCGTTTCCTCTTCCGACCCGCAAGATCCCCGCTTTCCACCCGCTCGACCCCGTCCAGAACGCCTCGATCGTGGAGGACCTGCGTTCCTTCGCCCGCGACCTCGGCCTGCATGGGTGGTCCGCGATGACCAAGGAGGAACTGGTTGAGAGCCTGCGCCAGACCTACGTGCTGGCCCAGATCCGGGGCCAGCAGGGCTGACCGCGCGTCGGCCCGGCTCGCATTCAGGCGTGACCCTGCGCCGCCCGCCGCGTATAAGGGCGGTCAGGGTGACGTGGATGCGACTGACAGATGACTGACTCCGGCGGCGGTTCGGACCGCCTTACCGTTTTGCTCGTGGAGGACGAACCGCTCATCGCGCTGACGATCGCAGAGATCCTCGACGAATGCGGTTACGACGTGCTGGAGGCGGGTTCGGGCGCCCTAGCCGAGCGTCTTTTCGCGGAGGCCGGCCGGGTCGACCTGCTCGTGACCGACGTGGGGCTTCCCGATATCTCCGGACTGGACCTCGCCCGCCGGCTGCGGGCGCTGTCTCCCGCCCTCCCTGTGCTGTTCGCCACCGGGCGCTCCGTCGACGGGCTGCAGGGCGACGATCCGCTCGAGCCGCCGATGGCCCAGCTGTCCAAGCCGTTCCTGATGAACGAGCTGCAGGACGCCATCAGCCGCTTGCTCGCCCAGCGCGTCTGAAAGTCTGGAGACTGTCCATCAGCGCCGACGCCTCGCGTCGCCGGTCTGCGGCGACCGGCCCTAGGGCGCGCCCGCTGTCTCGCCCACGATGGCGCGGCGGGGGAGCAGGAGGTCGTGGCGTGCGCCGGGGCCGGGCTCGATGGTCAGGGCGATCGAGCCCTGCCGCGCGAGGTTGCGGATCAGGAGCATGCCAATGCCCTGGGCCGACTCGGAAGGATGGCCCGCAAAGCCGGGGCCGTCGTCGCAGAAGGTGACGCGCGGGCGCCCGGTCTCGGG
The DNA here is from genome assembly GCA_046349155.1 of Alsobacter sp. Classification (GTDB taxonomy): domain Bacteria; phylum Pseudomonadota; class Alphaproteobacteria; order Rhizobiales; family Beijerinckiaceae; genus Alsobacter. Next base: position 1,851,449 of record JAXMCW010000001.1, read on the forward strand.
ATCCAGCGACACGTGGATCGCGATGCGTCCCGTTCCTTCGGGAAAGGCGTGGCCATAGGCGTTGGAGAGGATCTCCGCCGCCATCATGCCCACGATCCCGGCCGTCGTGAGATCGATGGGCAGGTCGTCCCCGGTGACCTCGGTCTGGACCCGGTCCGCCCGGTGCAGCACGGTGAGGGGCTTGGCGACGCGCCCGAGATAGTCCTTCAGGCCGATCTTGGAGACGTCCTGGTCCTCGTGGAGTTCCTGCTGGACGATGGCGATGGCCTGGATCCGCCGCCCGATCTTGTCGAGCTCCTGGCGGCAGCTGTCATTGTCGAGGTGCCGGCCGCGCAGGGCCAGCAGGCTGAGAATGACCTGCAGGTTGTTCTTGACACGGTGGTGGACCTCGGCGAGCAGCACGTCGCGCTGCCGGATTGCCCGGCGGGCGTCCGCGAGGGCGCGCGCGGCGTTGACCTCGGCCTCCTTGCGATCCGTGATGTCCACGCAGGAGCCCAGGAACCCCCCGAAGGCGCCGTCCTCCAGGTAGAAGGGGCGCCCGGTGTCGAGCACCCAGCGCCAGGCGCCGTCGTGCCGGCGCAGGCGGAAGTCGAGCGAGAATTCCTGGCCGGCCGCGAAGGCGCCGCTCAACGTCTCCTGGCAGCGCTGCCGGTCCTCGGGATGGACGCCCTCGAGCCAGCCTTCGCCGGCCTCCTGCGCCATGGTGCGGCCGGTGAATCGAAGCCAGGGAATATTGAAATAGTTGAAGGCCCTGTCCGGTCCGGCCCGCCAGATCAGCACGGGAGCGGCGTCGGCAAGCTCGTGAAATCGCTGCCCGCTGTCCATGAAAAGGGTATGCCCCACGCGCCCCCGCCCCTGCGTCGGGTAGCTTTCTGTGTCCACGTCCGCCCACAACGCATGAACGCCGGAGTTCGTTCCCGCGGGATCGGTGGGGCAGGACGCAGAAACCCGGCAGCCGTGGCCGCCGGGTCTGACATGGAGGGACGGAAAGCTGTCCCGGGCGATCAGAACTTGTAGTTCAGGCCCACGCGGACCACGCCGAAGTCGCTGTTCTTGTCGGCGCGCAGCGTCGATAGGGTGGCGGCGTCGTAGTAGTAGTTGGAACCCTGGTTGATCCTCACGTAGAGGCCTTCCAGCTTGGCCGTCCAGTTGTTGGTGAAGGCGTATTCCACGCCGCCGCCGACCGTCCAGCCTGCATTGGTGTCGTTGCGGAACGAGCTGCCAATGTCCCCGTAGGCGAGGCCGCCCGTGACGTAGAGCAGCGTGCGATCCATCGCGTAGCCGACGCGGCCGCGCACCGTGCCGAAATAGTTGCTGGAGCTGCCGCCGTAGTTGAACCCGGCGATCTCGTGCCGCCGGCCGAGGTCGGCGTACTGGATGTCGGTCTCGACGCCGAACACCAGCGCGCCCGACTGCCAGTTGTAGCCGACCTGGCCGCCGCCGACGAAGCCGTTATTGCTGCCCTGGCTGTAGACCGTGGTGCCGCCGAAGGGGCCGGTCACGGAGATATTGTTGCTCTGGTTGAAGCCGACGCCGGCGTTCAGACCCAGATAGAGGCCGGTCCAGGTGAACACCGGTGCATAGACGGCGGGCGTGGCCGGCTCGACGCTGCGGCTGGGCAGGTCGGCCGCGAAGGCCGGGGCCGAGAGAACGGCCAGCGCGGCCGAGGCAAGCAGGAACTTACGCGTCATCGTCACTTTCCTTGTTGGTCATGACATTCGTGAACGTCGAGGCAGACGCTACCGCTGCATCATCGTGTATTCAACTCAACTCGACAGTTTACGATGCGAGCAAAGATGCTGTTGTTTTCGATGTAACAGGATTGCAACAGTCTTGAAAACCATCAATTTGGCGCAATTGTGAAAGCAATACGTTCTTATTGGGCTAAACACTATTCGAACACATTCCTTACCGGGAGCTTTGCTTTCGCGGTTATGCGCGGGATCGCTGCAGGAGACAGCCCGTCGTCGCCACGCGCGCAGAGATCGGCGAAGCGGCAGGCCAGCGCGGCGAGGGCGCGGGAGTCGTCGACGCCCAGGGCCGAAGCCGCCCGGGCCGCGGCGGCGTCCGCCCGCTCCACGGCCGCATCGAGGAAGGCTAGAAACAGGACTTCCGCGCCCTCCGCCCTGTGGTCGCCGGGGCGGCCGGACGCGTAGGCCGTCACGCCGCGGCAGCGCAGCTCGTTGTCGAGCATCACGGCGGCGCCCATCAGGTCGTCCGCCTCGGGTCCGAGGCGCCGCTGCGCGAGGGCTTCCGCCCGGGCCAGCCAGGCCTCGTCGTAGCGCTCGCGGAACAGCCTGAGGAGGCGAAAGAGATCGAGCACGAAGCGGTCCTGCTCGCCCAGGACGGGCGGTTCAGCAGGGAACCGGGTCATGCGGAAGAGATCGGGGAAGGGCAGGGCGGTCGCAGCGCGGGCGTCCGTCGGCATCGGCGTATCCCATGGGTGGAGGTTTCGCTGCAAACGCGCCGGCGGCGCAGCGGTTCCCCGCCCCCGCGCCGGAACCCGTCCGGCGCGGCGACGTTTCCGGCGAGCCCAGGAGGTCGTTCATGGCACGCATCGATTCCCGAGACGGTCGCACAGAGCTGAGCGTGACGGAGGCCCGTCAGGGCGTGTCCGGTCACAATGTCAGGGTCGTGCTGTTCAGCGGCCTCGGCCTGGCGTTCATCGCCGGGGTGATCCTGTACTTCTCGGTCGGCACCTGACCGGCCCCTCTCGCACGAATGGCCGGGCTGGGCCCGGCCATTCGGCCACGACGGTCGACGGATGCGACGCGGGGGGAGCGGCGCGGCTATTCCCCGACGGCCATGCGTGCCCGGAAGTCGATGCCGGCCTGCCATTGCGGCTCGGGGCCGAATTCCTCGTCGCCGCGCACGGACAGGAGTGACGCCAGCCGGTTGCGGGCCCGGTTGACGCGGCTCTTCATGGTTCCCACGGCGCAGCCGCAGATCTCGGCCGCTTCCTCGTAGGACATTCCCGACGCGCCCACGAGGATCAGCGCCTCGCGCTGGTCGGCGGAGAGCTGCTGCAGCGCGCCGTTGAAGTCCAGGAAATCCATGTGGCTGTTCTGCGTGGGGCTCGAGGCGAGCTTGGCCGCGAACTGCCCGTCCGGGTCGGCCACCTCGCGACGGCGCTTGCGGTACTCGGAGTAGAACAGGTTGCGCAGGATGGTGAACAGCCAGGCCGACATGTTGGTCCCCTCGGTGAACGAGCCGAGGTTGCTCCAGGCCTTGACGAGCGTTTCCTGCACGAGGTCGTCGGCGCGGTCCATGTTGCCCGACAGCGACATCGCGAAGGCGCGCAGGCTGGGGATCGCGCCCAGCAACTCCGCCTTCATGGCCGGGGAGGGGTTCGTCATTCGGGCTCTCCCGTGCTCCGGTCCAGCTTCTCCATCAGCTCGCGAAAGCGGTCCGGGAGGGGCTGCTTCAGGACGTCGTCGTAAACGGCACGAAGCTGGCGCCCGATGTGGTCCTGCACCTGCGGCTTCAGCCGGGCCGCGGCGCGGCGCTCGGCGGGGCTCTGCGCATGTCCCGGGGAATCGGCGGACACGCCGAGCGTGTTCGCCTCCAATTTCTTTTCTGCCTGCTCGTGCTGTTTCATGCACCCCTCCGGAGCGGGTCCGCCTGCGGTCGCGGTTCGCCGGCTGGTCAACGCGCGGTCGTGCCATCGGTTCCCGCGGGGAACCTTTTTTTCCGAGCCACGTTGAGGCAGCGTGGCGCTGGAGCCCGTCCGGCGCTCAAACGGGGGATCGTCGATGAATTCAAAGGCCATCGAGGCGCAGTTGCCTTTCCTGAGGCGACTGGCCCGGGCGCTGACGGGCAATCAGCGCATCGGGGACGTCTATGTGCAGGCGACGCTGGAGGCGCTCGTCGCGGAACCGGGACGCATCGCGCAGGGAAGCGATCCGCGCCTGGGCCTGTACCGGCTCCTGCTCGAGGTCTGGCGATCCGTTCCGATCAACGCGCAGGTCGACCCGGCGCTGCCGCCCGCAGAGCGCGGCGCCCTGCACAACCTCGAGGCGCTGACGCCGAGGCCGCGCCTCGCCTTCCTGCTGCGCTCTCTCGAAGGCATGAGCCTGGACGAAGTGGCGCAGGTCCTGAATTGCCCGCCATCGGAAGCCGCCTCGCTCATCGAGGCCGCTGGGCACGAGATCGCCGGCCAGCTCAGCACGGACGTCCTGATCATCGAGGACGAGCCGCTGATCGCGCTCGACCTCCAGGCGGTGGTGGAAGAGCTGGGCCACCGAGTCGTGGACGTGGCGCGCACCCACAAGGAGGCCATCGCCTCCATCCAGAAATTCAAGCCGGGACTGATCCTGGCGGACATCCAGCTCGCCGACGGCAGTTCCGGGCTCGAGGCGGTCAACGAGATCCTGGGATCGCTCGAGGTGCCGGTGGTCTTCATCACGGCCTATCCCGAGCGCTTCCTGACGGGCACGCGTCCGGAGCCGGCCTTCCTGATCACAAAGCCGTTCCTCAGCGACACCGTGAAGGCGGTGACGAGCCAGGCCTTGTTCTTCCAGCGCAAGGCGCGCCGCGGCAGCACCGCCACCGAACCGGCCTAGGGCCGGGTCGTCCCCGTTCAGCCTCGGCTGGTTGCGAGCGACGCCACGCGATGGCGCGTGCGGCAGGGCGCGGCCTCGGCCCGCTCCGCTCAGCGGCGGATCATTCCGTAGACGACGCCGACCAGGGCGGCGAGCGCCACGGTGGTCAGGGGCGCGCGCCGCACCGTCTGTTCCAGCTCCTTCGCCAACGTGTCGAGGCGCGAACTGGCGTCCTCGTAGAGGCCGCTGCCGGCGCGCTGGAAGATCCCTGCGGCTTCGGTCGCCGTGGTGTAGGTCTCGTTCATCGTGTCGCGCAACTGTCCGCCGGCCGAGCCGGCCTGCCCGGTGATCAACTGGGCGATGGAATCGGCGAGCTTCCCGACGTCGTCGCGCAAAGCCGCGAGGTCGGCGGCCACCCCCGCGCTCTCGTGATCGGCGCCGTTGCCGTTGGGCCGGGATGCGTGGGACGTCTGGGAGATGTCGGACACGGAAGCTTCCTCGTGGTTCGCCGCGCCGCCTGCTGATGGCGCGGCCGGTCATGCGGGCCGCCCGGCAAGGGATCCGCGGTCATGACGACCGCAGATCCCCCGGGCACGATCCGATCGGGCGGGAGGGGCACAGACACCCAGACCGTGCCATTGCGACGGGGCAACGTCGCCGGGGACCGGATGGTTCCGCGCCCTGGCTCAGCGCGACGCGACGCGCGTGAGCGACACGGGCATCGAGACGGGCGTCGACGCCGGGCCGGCGGGCGCGCCTTTCGCCGAGGTGGAGAGCTGGCCGGCCGGGGCCCTGTGCTTCGCCAAGGCGGGGCCGTCCTCGGCCTGGACCACCAGCATCGGCACGGGCTTGGCCGGCGTGGGGGCCGCGCCGGTCAGCGCCAGCACGGGCGGCAGGAAGAAGGTCGACATGGCGGCGCCAAGGGCGACCGTCGGCAGAAGAGCCGTTTTCATGCTGGTCTCCAGGGTTGGGTACGCCGAAACGCGGGATTCGGGGGATAAAACGCCCCAATTCGCGAGGGGTTCCCGCCGAGGTCCAGCCGGCCCGCCCGGGTTGGCTCAGGCGTCTCCCTGCGGCGGCTCGGGGAGGGCCGGGGTCGGCTCCGGCTCCACGCTGGCGGGGGCGTAGTCGGGGTCGGGCCCGTAGCCGGGCGGGACCTCGGGCGCCTCGTCCGCGGCGGGCTCGCGCGGGGGGCCGTCCTCGCGGGGGAGGCCGCCCGGCGGGTCTCGGGGCTGCGGCGGGACGGCCAGCATCCTGTCCTGCGTCGCGTCGTCGTGCATGGCTGCGTCTCCTGCCTCGCTCTCGTCAGGTGGAGGAACAATCGGGCGGGCCGGGACGTTCCTTGGCCGACGTCGGGAGCCAGGCTCCGGACGCAAGGTCTTTCCCCACAAACCGTCACCTACGAGGAGCGCACCATGGCCCTGAGCACGCTGCACGACCTTTTCGTCCACACGCTGGGCGACATTTACTATGCCGAGAACCAGATCCTGAAGGCGCTGCCCAAGATGGCCGAGCAGGCTCATTCCAGCGACCTGAAGGAGGCCTTCCAGCAGCATCTCGAGGAGACGCGCGGCCAGGTGCAGCGCCTGGAGCAGGTATTCCAGATGCTGAAGCAGCCTGCCAAGGGCGAGAAGTGCGATGCGATCGAGGGCATCATCAAGGAGGCCGACAGCCTGATGTCGGAGATCGACGACGAGAACGTCCGCGACGCCGGCATGCTCGCCGCCGCGCAGGCCGTCGAGCACTACGAGATCTCGCGCTACGGCACGCTGATCGCCTGGGCCGACCAGCTCGAGCTGGACGATGCGATCGACCTTCTGGAGCAGAACCTCGAGGAGGAGAAGAACGCCGACCAGCTCCTCACCGAGATCGCCGAGGGCGACGTCAACGAGGAGGCCGAATAGGCCCCCGGCGTCGGCGATCCCGGAGAGTTCAAGGAGAAGCCGGCCCTCGGGCCGGCTTCTTCGCGTTCGCCGTTCGCCTTCGGCGCCCCTCTCGCGCGGCACGGGAAAGGGCCGGCGCGCCGGCCGGCCCCGGTATCCCGTCCTGCGTAAGGCTCAATAATATTCGCAGACCCGGCGGTTATAGACGTCGTAATAGCAATTGCGCTGCGGCGTGGTCGCCGCGCCGACCACCGCGCCGCCGGCCGCGCCGATGGCCGCGCCCGCGAGCGCGCCGCCGGGCCGGCCGGTCGCCACGCCGCCGATCACGGCGCCCGTCGCGCCACCGACCACGGCGCCGGTGGCGGCCCTGTTATTCGCCTCCGTGGACGCGCAAGCCCCCAGCGACAGGGCCATTGCGGCCGTCATCAGCACCTTCTTCATCGACGTCTCCTCTGCGAAATCCAGATCCGCGCGCCTTGCACGGCTCGGGGATGGAACGTCCCGCGCAGGTGATGGTTGCGGCCCTGTATGGCTCGGCCGAAGCCAAGCGCGCGCTTGCGTACGCAACGCCCCCGCCTCCGCTTCGCCCGAGCGCGGACGGAACCATCCGGCCGTTCCGCCGTTGTCAGGGTCGAGGTCGCGAGCAGGAGGGCAAGACATTGCCGGATAAACCAAGATCCAACCGTGGTTTCGCGTCGATGGATGCGGCCAAGCAGCGTGACATCGCCCGCAAGGGCGGCGAGAGCGTGCCCAACGAGAAGCGCAGCTTCTCGCGCAATCCGCAGCTCGCAGCCGAAGCCGGCCGCAAGGGCGGCCGTAGCGTCGCGCCGGAGGCCCGCAGCTTCTCCCGTGACCCCAAGCTTGCCGCTGAAGCTGGCCGGAAGGGCGGCGAAGCCTCGCATTCCAGCCGCCGCGACGATAATCGCTGACGAGTCCAGGCTTCCTGACGGGATCCTGACCTGGCGGGCCTCTGGCCCGCCTTTTTCATGTCCGGACCTGCTCCCGGCGTCCCTGCCGGACGACCGGGCTGCGCGGGCCCCGGCTGCCGCACGCTATTCCGCCGCGGCCAGCATGCCCGACCGGTGGTGGCGGTCCAGCGCCTGGGACAGGCTCGGCAGGAGGCCGGCGCGGGCACTCGCCAGGCTCAGGCGGCGCTGCGATCCCGCCAGCGCGCGGCGGGCCTGCAGGGAGGCGAGCCGCGCGGCGTGTTCCGGCACGAGGCGGCGAGCCAGTTCGGCGGCATCGATCTCGCCGTCATGAGCGAGGTGCCACAGGCCGTCGGCCTGGTCGATCAGCAGGTCGAGCATGGTGTCGACGAGGTCGGGGATGTAGGTGGGGGTCACGACGAGGTCGCGCCAGCGCGCTACCCCGGCGGCGTCCGCGGCGCGCGCCAGGGCGTCGGCCAGGAGGCCGGGCCGGCCCGCGCCGAAGAGCGGACCCGTGCGCACCACGAGGGCCGAGGGGTGCGCCGTGAGCACGCCCATTTCCGAGCTTTCCTTGGTGCGGCCGAAGAGGCAGAGCGGGCTCGTCCGGTCGCCTTCGCGATAGACAGCGCCGGCCGCGCCGTCGAACACCCGGTCGCTCGACAGGACGGCATAGGCCGCCCCGACGGAAGCGGCGGACGCCGCCAGCGCCCGGGCGCTCACTACGTTGTCCCTGACGCAGCGGTCGGGCTCGGCCTCGGCGTTCCCGGCGGCCGGAAAGCCGCAGCAATTCACCACGGCCCAGGGCCGGAGCGCCGCGAGCCGGGACTGGACCTGCCCGGCATCGGCCGGGTCGAGGGCGGCGCGCCCCAGCAGGACGAAGGAGAGGCCGCGCAGGTCGCACGCCTCCGCGACCGCCCGCCCCAGCCGGCCGTCACCCACGATGGCCAGCGGCCTGGGTGGCCGGGCGGGCCGACGGGCTTGCTCGCCGGGCGTGGCGAGTGCGGGGAAATAGCGGCCCGGACGCTCCCACCACCCGTCGCCGTCCAATGCGGGGTGCTCGATGCGCCCGGACGAAGCGAGCGACGCCGCAGCGCGGGCGAGGGCGGTCCGGCGCGGCCGGGCGCCGCGGATGTCGAAGGCGCCGGGCTCGTAGTGGCCGTCGCGGCGGGTGAGAAGCGAGTTCCAGTCGACGGCGCCGAACAGCGTCCAGACGGTGACGGCGCGGATGTCCGCCCCTTCCGCCCGAACCGTAACGGCGGCGTCCCAGACCCGGGCGAGCCAGCGCAGCTGTTCCTCCCGGGTGCATCCCAGGTGGGCCTCCGTGACGGCGAGCGGCAGCCCGTAGCGCGCCCAGGCCTCGCGCAATCGGGCGGCGGGACCGCGGTGCTCGGCCGGAAGTGGCGCCCGGACCGCCTCGACGTCGACGTAACGCTGCCGGCCGTTGCCGCCCACCGGCGTCGCCGGGAAGAGATCCACCCGGTGGTCCAGATAGCGCTCGCTGGTCAGGTAGTGGTTGACGCCGATGATGTCGGGAGGGCAGGGCTCGCCCTCCAGGGCCTCCAGCAGGCCCTCGGCAAGGCCGGCGTGCAGCAGGGCGGGACGGAACGGGTGGTCCCTCCCCACCCGCCCGCAGAGCAGGTCGAAGCCGAGCCAGCGCCGCTCGTTCTCGTAGGCGGCCTGGTGGGCGAGCTCCGGCGTGGAGAACGTCTTGCCGAGGTCTTCCGTCTGCACGAGCCGGGCGTCGGGGATGACCGCGCGGATCGCCTTCATGGCGAGGGCGACGCCACGAACCTGGTTCACCAGCGCGGTCAGGAAGGTCCGCTCGTCTCGCCCATGCGGATACCAGTGGCCGTAGAGGCCGCTGAAGCGCGCCGTCGTCAGGGGCTCGTTGACGGGCGTGAACCGGCGCAGCCACGGATAGCGCTCGGCGACCTTTCCGGCGTGGACGGCGAGCTTTTCCGGAAAGAGAGGATCGGTGAGGTCCGTGTAGCGCGGCCCGCTCCCGTGGTGGACGAGGCCGGCGATCGGATCGAGCCCGAGGTCGCGGCACTCGGCCAGCCGCTCGTCGTGGAACGACCAGTCGCAGGCGTCGGGATCGTCGGGCGCCACGGTCTCCCAGAGCACGGGATAGCGGACGGTCTTGATCCCGAGGGCCGCGACGGCCGCGAGGTCGCCCGCGCGCGTCCGGTGGCCGGTCTCGCGGCTCTGGTCGCGAAACGTGTCGCCGATGCGCACGACGGTGCATTCGAGCCCGCCCCAGAGCTCGACAGGCCGCTCCGAAGCGGCGGGGGCCCCCGTAGCCGGGCCCGCCGGCCCGCCGGCGGTCGTCCTTCCGTCGCTCATGCCGAGACGAGCGCCTCCATGCTCCCCGCCGCCCCCCGGCGAGGCGCGCGTGTCCCGTCGGGCGTCACGCTCGACTGGATGCGCTGGAACGTGGCGAGAGCCTGCCCGACCACCTGGTCCATGTTGTAGTAGCGGTAGGTGGCCAGCCGGCCGACGAACCAGACGTCCGGCGTCGCCCTGGCCAGCGCCTCGTATCGTCGGTAGAGCTCCGCGTTCTCCTCGCGCGGGATCGGGTAGTAGGGGTCGCCGACAGCGCTGGGATATTCGTAGGTGAGGCTGGTCCTCGGGTGCTCCTGGCCGGTCAGGTGCTTGTACTCGGTGATGCGGGTATAGGCCTGGTCCTGCGGGTAGTTGACCACGGCGACGGGCTGCGCCCATTCCTTGTCCAGCGTCACGTGTCTTAATTCGAGCGAACGGTAGGGCAGCCGCCCGTAGCGGTAGTCGAAATACTCGTCGACCGGGCCCGTATAGACGACGCGACGGTGCGGGATCACGTCGCGCACCTCCTGGTAGCTCGCCTGCGTCAGGACCTTGATGTTGGGGTGGTCGAGCATGCGCTCGAACATTCGCGTGTAGCCGTGCAGCGGCATGAACTGGAACGTGTCGCCGAAATAGCGGTCGTCCTTGTTCGTGCGCGTGGGCACGCGGGCCGTCACGGACTTGTCGAGCTCGGAAGGGTCGACGCCCCACTGCTTGCGGGTGTAGCCGCGAAAAAATTTTTCGTAGAGGTCCCGGCCGACCCGCGAGACCACGACGTCCTCGGAGGTGCGGATTTCCTCGACCGTCTCGGCCTTCGAGGCGAAGAACGCCTCGACCTCGTCGGAGGTCAGCGAGAGCCCGTAGAGCCTGTTCACGGTGTCGAGGTTGATCGGGATGGGGAGCAGCTGGCCGTCCACCGAGGCCAGGACCCGGTGCTCGTAGGGCCGCCATTCCGTGAACTGCGACAGATGATCGAAGATCGCCCGCGCGTTCGTGTGGAAGATGTGCGGGCCGTACTGGTGGATCAGCAGCCCCGCCTCGTCGAAGCGGTCATAGGCGTTGCCGCCGACATGGTTGCGCTTGTCGATGACGAGGACCTTGTCGCCGCGCTGGCTGGCCAGGCGCTCGGCGAGGACGCTGCCGGCGAAGCCGGCGCCGACGATGAGCCAATCAAACATGCGAGGGACCTCCCAGCACGGCCGCGGAGGCGGCCGCCGAGGAGCCGCCGGCCCTCTCGCGGCGGTCCCGCTGGGCAGACCGCGAGGCGGCCGCGCTGCGGATCAGGTCGTGCATCGTGTCCCACGTGCGGTCCCACGAACCGCGCGACAGATGCCTGTCGACGCGCGCGAGCCAGGCCTCCCGGGGCCGGGCCAGCAGGAGCTCGGCCTTGGCGACGACCTCCTCCGCCGTCTCGGCGATCTCGACCAGCTTCTTCTCGCCATAGGGCCGCACCACGTCGGTGATCGGCGTGGAGACGACGGGAAGGCCGGCGGCCAGGAATTCCGGGGTCTTGGTGGGGCTGATGAAGCGCGTCGCCTCGTTGCGGGCGAAGGGCATGAAGCCGAGGTCCCAGCCGCCGAGATAGTCGGGCAGGTCGGCATAGGCCTTGCCGCCGAGCCAGTGCAGGTTGGGCAGGCGGGGCAGGGTGTCGGGATCGATCTTCACCACCGGACCGATCATCACGAACTGCCAGTCGGGGCGCAGCGCGGCGGCGGCCGCGACGAGGTCCACGTCCATGCGCTCGTCGACGACGCCGAAGAATCCCAGCCGCGGTCCTGCGATCGCGGCCTGGTCGGCGGGGTCCCGGCGCCCGGGCGAGCGGGCGCGGGCGAAATGCCCGACGTCGATGCTGCTGGGGAAACCGTGCACCCGGGGATGCTGGCTCCGCTTGGCCTCGTAGAGGCTCATGCCGCCGGTGAAGACGAGGTCCGCGCGGCCGAACAGGCGGCGCTCCATGGCGGGCAGCAAAGGCGGGGCGTTCCTGAAGGCGGAGAGCTCGTCCATGCAGTCATAGACGCAGGTCTCGGCCAGGACGTGGCTGCTGAAGGCCATGGCCAGGGGGGCGTAGTACCACAGCACGGCCGGCCGGCCGTTCACGGCGACGAGGCTGTCGACCATGCGGCGCTGCGCCGCGATCTGCATCGCCTCGCTCATGCCGGAGGGGAGCCGCGGCTGGGCGACCGTGACGCCGCCGTCGCGCGGGCTCACGGCGAGCTCGGGCTCGACGCCGTCCTCGAAGACGGGCTCCTCGAAGAAGACCACCTGGTAGTGTCGCGCGGCGCGCGTCAGCAGGTGCTGCGGCCGCTGGAACACGAAATCCCAGCGCAGGTGCGAGAAGCAGAGCAGGAGGGGCCTGGACGCCGGGCCTGACGGGAGGGCCAGCGGCGAGGTGACGGCGACGAGGGGGGCTTTCGGCATGACCCAGGGCAATCCTTCAGCAACGGTTGAGGGGCACAGCCGCGCCGATCGCCCGGAGATCCGGGATCGTCGGGCCGTCGCGCCGTGAAACAGGCGCCGCATCGCAACGACTCGCGCCCGAGGAGGCGCGAGGGCACCCGCCGGTCCGGCGGGTGGCACGGGGAACGGGATGTGTGGGGGGCCGGGCATCCGGCTTGCGGTCAGAACGTCTGCGGCTCCGACTTGGTTCCCGGATCGGAGGATTCGGCCGGGAACCTCGCCCGTTTGCGTACGTTCGGCTCCGAGTGCTTCGTTAAAGCCCGGAATCGGGCCGAAATCGGTGGAAAGGGACCTATGGCGAGACAGAAGCGGACCGGGAAGCCCGCCCCGCGGCGGCCGGCTCAGGACAAGGCGGAAGCGGGCTCGCCGGAGCCGTCCGGCATGGCGCGCGCGGAGCGCGAGATGGTGCGGCAGGCCGAATGCGCCGCCATGCTGATTGCGCTGACGCGCATGCTCCTCAACCTGAGGGGGCGGGACTTCGCGGTCTGGCTGCGCAGCATCGCCGACGATTTCGAGGCCACGGACCCGGAGCCCGAGGACGTGGAGGACCTGGCCGAAGAGCTGATCCGCATGGGCTCGACCGGGACGGGGGCGGATGACGCGGAGGACGACGAAGACGGACCGCCCCGGCCGCCGGAGGGTCGCCGTCGCCCGCATTGACCAGGCCGGAGGTCCGGCGCCCGCGAAGGGAACCCGCGCGCTCCGGGGGCGTTGGCGTGGCGGTGGTCGGACCGGCGGCGGAACCGGGAGGGCGGTCGTGCCAGCGCTTCTGACGAAAGACGTGCTCGCGTCCGAGCATTGCCGGCATCCCTGCTGCGGCAAGCCCGTCCTCGCCTCCGACGGCGAACGGCTCGGCGCGCTCTATGGCCGCATCGAGCTGTCGGACGGGGAGAGGCTGGCCTTTTTCATCATCCATCTCGGCAGCGTGGCGCGCATCGGCGACGACGCGCGGCTGGTGCCCTGCACCGCCCTGCGGGACGAGGGCGACACGGTCCGCCTTAGCGTGTCAGGCCGGTGCGTGCGGGACGCTCCGATCTATGTCGAGGGGCCGCGCTGCGAGTGCGAGGCGTGGTTGCAAAAACTGCGCACCTATTACGCGAAGCTCGTGCCCGATGACTAACCGTCCGGAAAGAGGCCGCACTTAAGCTCCATCGCGCGTGCCGCACGGCCCGCAGTTGCGTCGATCCGGCCGCCGCGCGCGGCCACCCCTCCGCCCAAGAAAGACGTGAGCGATGTTCGACCAGATCAGCCTCGATGGCGCGTGGGAGTTCATGTACGTGGCCGACGACCGGCAGGTCGAGCCCATCCAGGTGCGCAGCATCAAGGTTCCCGCCCCCTGGCAGGCGCAGTTCCACGACCTGCGCATGCGCGCGGGCATCGGCATCTACCGGCGCGAGGTGGAGGTGCCGGAAGGCTGGAAGGCGGGGCGCACCCTGCTGCGCTTCGGGGCGGTGTTCCACCATACCCGCGTCTGGGTCAACGGCGTGCCGGTGGGCCAGCACGAGGGCGGCTTCCTGCCCTTCGTCTTCGACGTCAGCGAATACCTCGTCGAGGGACGCAACGAGATCAAGCTGCGCGTCGAAAGCCCCACCGACAACCCGCTCGCCTATCCGGACGCCCCCTTGGCGGAGATCCCCTTCGGCAAGCAGAGCTGGTACGGACCGCTCTCCGGGGTCTGGCAGCCGGTGGTGCTGGAACGCCGGGCCAAGGACCTCGTCGAGCGGCTCAAGATCGGCCCGGAGCTCGCCACGGGGCGGGTCGGCGTGACGGCCTTCTTCTTCGCGCCGATCGTCGACGCCGGACAGATCCGCATCGAGATCCGGGGGCCGGACGGACGCGTCGTGGCGCAGGCCCTCGACACCGTGGTTCCCGGCGACGACGAGGCGCATGTCGCGCTGGTCGTGGAAGACCCGCAGGCCTGGTCGCCGGAAAAGCCGAACCTCTACACCGTTGTGGCCACCATGGAGCGCGACGGCGCGGCCATGGACACGACGGAAGACCGCTTCGGCTTCCGCACCATCGAGACGCGCAACGGCCGCCTCTACCTGAACGGCGCGCCAATCTACCTGCGCGCGGCGCTCGACCAGGACTATTATCCCGAGACGATCTGCACGGTTCCCTCGCTCGCCTTCCTCGAGGACCAGGCGCGCAAGGCCAAGGAGCTGGGGCTCAACTGCCTGCGCTGCCACATCAAGGCGGCCGACCCCCGCTACTACGAGGTGGCCGACCGCTACGGCCTCCTGGTCTGGACCGAGCTGCCCAATGGCGGGCTCTCCACCGAGCGCTCGCGCGCGCGCAAGCAGCGCCTGCTCAAGGGCATCGTCGACCGCGACGGCAACCACCCCTCGATCATCATCTGGACCATCATCAACGAGAACTGGGGCGTCGACCTCGTCCACGACGCGGGACACCGCGCCTGGCTGAAGCAGACCTATCATTGGCTCAAGGCCTATGACCCCACCCGCCTCGTGGTCGACAATTCCCCGCTGTCGCCGAGCTTCCACGTCGAGACGGACATCGCGGACTATCATTTCTACGCCGCGTTCCCGGACAACCGGCGCTCCTGGGACGCCTTCGTCGACGAACTCGGCAGCCGCGCCTCCTGGCTGTTCAGCCCGGAAGGCGACGCGGTGGTCAAGGGCGACGAGCCCGTGATGTGCTCGGAATTCGGCAATTGGGGGCTGCCCAACCCGCGCGACCTCGCCGACGCCGACGGGCGCGAGCCGTGGTGGTTCGAGACGGGCCACGATTGGGGCGAGGGCGTCATGTACGCCCACGGCGTGGAGAACCGCTTCATCGACTGGAGCCTCGACCGCGTCTTCGGGAGCCTGGACAAGTTCGTCGCGCACGCCCAGTGGCAGCAATATCGCGCGCTGAAGTACGAGATCGAGACAATGCGCCGCCGGCCCAACCTCGCCGGCTACGTCATCACCGAGTTCACGGACGTGCACTGGGAGGCCAACGGCCTCCTCGACATGAAGCGCAATCCGCGCGTGTTCCATTCGGTGTTCCACAAGGTCAACGCCGATATCGTGATCGTGCCGCGCTGGGAGCGCCTGTCCTACTGGTCCGGCGAGGCGATGAAGCTCGACCTCTCCGTCGCGCACGGCGCGGGCGCGGACATCGCGAGCGGGCGCGTCGAGACCCGCATCGACGGTGAGGTGGTGGCGACCCACGCGGTGGGGGCCGTGGAGAGCGGCGGCATCGCGGACCTCGGCGTCGTCGCCATCCCGCTGCCGCCCACCGCGGAGCCTCGCCTCGCCCGGGTCGAGTTCGCCTTCAAGGACGCCAGCGGCGTGCTGCTGGCCTCCAACCACCTGGATGTGGCGCTGCACTCGCCTCCGGTCGACGGGGAGCGGCCGACGGCGCGCATCCATGCCCCCGATTCCGCGATCCGCGCCTATCTGGCGGAGCTCGGCTATCCCGTCGTCGAGGCGCTCGGGCAGGCCGATACCGTGGTGGCCGAGAGCGTCGACAAGCCCATCGTGAACTTCGTGCGCGAGGGCGGCAGCCTCGTCTACCTGCCCAGCGCCAAGGTGGCGCTCTATCCGTTCTTCCCGCACTGGCAGAACGTGGAAGTGGTGCCCCGGGCCGGCACGCTGTGGGCGGGGGACTGGGCCTCAACCTTTGCCTGGCTGGTGCGCAGCGGGCCCTTCGCCCGCTTCCCCGGCGGTCCGCTGATCGACGAGACCTTCGACCGCGTGATCCCGACCCATGTCATCCGCGGCAGCAACCTCCTGGATTTCCAGGGCCGCGTTCATGCCGGAGTCGTGATCGGCTGGATCCACAAGCCCGCGGCCTATCTGGTGGAGCGGGCCTATGGCGAGGGCCGCTTCGTGGCCTCGACCTTCCGCCTGTTCCGCGACCCGCCCGGCGCCGACCCGACCGCCACCATGCTGATCCACGAGCTCGTGCGCATGGCCCGCGCCCGGCGCGCCGCGCCGGGCGAGCCGATGGGCGGCGCCCAGGCGGCGGAGTGAGAGGGGAGACGACCGGCGGACCCTGATGAGCGCACCCTTCTTCCACTTCGCGACGGGAATCGAGAACAGCAATCCGACGATTCACGGCGGCAGGACGCGCGTCGACGAGATGGAGAAGTGCGGCCACTACGCCCATTGGCGCGAGGACCTCGCGCTCGCCCGGTCGATCGGGGCGAGCACCCTGCGCTGGGGACCGCCGATCCACCGCACGTGGCTCGGCGACGGACGCTTCGACTGGGGCTTCGCCGACGACGTGCTGGCGGAGATCCGCAGGATCGGGCTGATCCCCATCGTCGATCTCTGCCATTTCGGGGTGCCCGACTGGATCGGCGACTTCCAGAACCCGGATTTCCCGGCGCTGTTTCGCGGCTATGCCGGCGCCTTCGCCGAGCGCTACCCGTGGGTGCAACTCTACACGCCCGTCAACGAGATGTTCATCTGCGCCACGTTCTCGGCGAGCTTTGGCTGGTGGAACGAGCAACTGCGCTCGGACCGGGCCTTCGTGACCGCGCTCAAGCACATCGTGAAGGCGAACGTGCTGGCGATGCACGCCATCCTGGACGCGAGGCCGGACGCGATCTTCGTGCAGAGCGAGTCCTCGGAATATTTCCACGCGGAGGATCCCCGGGCGATCGCGGCGGCGGAGTCCCTGAACGCGCGCCGCTTCCTGTCGCTGGACCTGAACTACGGTCTGCGCGTCAATTCCGACATGTACCAGTACCTGCTGGACAATGGCATGACCCGGGACGAGTACATGTTCTTCATGAACAACACCCTGAAGCATCACTGCATCATGGGGAACGACTACTACATCACCAACGAACACCGCGTGTCAGACGACGGGCACAGCCGGGCGGCCTACGAGATCTTCGGCTACAACGAGATCACCCGGCAATACTACGACCGCTACCGGCTTCCGGTGATGCACACCGAGACCAACCTCATGGAGGGGCCGCGCGGCGACGAGGCCGTGAACTGGCTGTGGAAGCAATGGGCCAACGTGCTGCGCGTCCGCAATTCCGGTGTGCCGATCGTCGGCTTCACCTGGTATTCCCTGACCGACCAGGTGGACTGGGACACGGCCTTGCGCGAGGACAATGGCGAGGTGAACCCGCTGGGCCTGTTCCGCCTCGACCGCACGATCCGGCCCGTGGGCGAGGCCTATCGAAAGCTCATCGCCGACTGGAAGGCCGTCTTGCCCGCGCAGAGCGTCTGCCTCTCCGTGCCCATCGTCATGCCCGAGGACTCAGACGAGCCCTGGGCCGTGCGCCAGCGCGAGCACCTGCGCGAGCAGCGCCGCGCGCTGCTTGAGGCGACGCAGCGCCAGTCGCCGGGGCCGCCGCCGGTCGGCTGACTTGTGCCGGGTCGCGTTCCGAGGGGCGAAGGGGTCGGCGGGGCTGCGGTGGCGTCAGCCTGCCGGCGTCGCGGGATCAGGGATGACGCTCACATGGGCGGCGACCACCTTCCAGCCCCGGGGCGTGCGCCACCAGGTCTGGCTCTGGCGGCCGACCTTGCCGGGCGCGGTCGCGCGGCGGAAGAGGGTGTTGGCGGTCGCGAAATCCCGGCCATAGGTCGTGATGACGGTGCGCTCCAGCGTGCGGGCCAGGCCCGCCGGGGAGCGTCCCGCGCGGAAGGCGGCGATCTCGTCGTAGCCGTAGAGGTTCTCGCCCCCGCCATAGCGCAAGGTGTGCGGCGAGACCCAGAAGAGGTCGTCAAGCCTGTCGACGTCGTTCTCCACGAGCGCCGTCTCGTAGACGGCGAAGATGGCGGCGACCTCGGCGTGGACTTCGGGGATATTGACCTGATCGTCGGCGGACACGCTGTGCTCCTGGGGCTCTGGCGGGCGAGGCAGGGGACAGCAAGCGGCGTGCCGCGGCAAGATCGCCGCTGGCTTGCGCGTTGCATGGGCGCGGGCGCAAGGGAAGGGGAGGCGTCGCGATGGGGACGGGACACGAGGGCCGCTGGACGGGGCGCCACGCTGAGAAGGACCGGCTCCGCAAGGCCGTGTGGGACGACCTGGTCGCCAAAGACCTCAACATCGGGCCGGTTCATGACCGCATCCCCAACTTCGTCGGCGCCGACCGCGCGGCGTGGCGATTGGCGCAGATGCCTGCCTGGAAGGCAGCGCGCATCGTGAAGTGCAATCCGGACCCGCCCCAGATCCCCGTCCGCCTGCGCGCGCTCCATGAGGGCAAGCTCGTCTATACGCCCGTGCCGGAGCTGGTGCAGGACTTCCCGTTCCTGCTGCTCGACCCGGCGAAGCTGTCCGCCAAGGGCGTCGGCTTCGAACTGGCCGCCACGTCCGACGGGTCGATGCTCTACGGCGAGCGCGTGAACTTCGAGGAGATGGAGCGGATCGACATCTGCGTCGTCGGCTGCGTGGCCGTGACGCGCAAGGGCGGCCGCACGGGCAAGGGCGCGGGCTTCGCGGACCTCGAACTCGGCATCTTCCGCGAGGTCGGCGTCGTGACGGACGCCACGCCGATCTGCACCACGGTGCACGCGGCCCAGGTCGTGCCCGACGATGCGGTGGTGATGCAGGGCCATGATTCCCCGCTGGACTGGATCGCCACGGATGGCGAGCTCATCCGCACGCACACGCCCTATCCCCAGCCTCGCGGCGTGGCCTGGGAGGCGGTCCAGCCCGACCAGTTCGAGACGATCCCCTTCCTGCGCAGGATCCAGGAGCGCTACCGGCGGGCGGGCTGAGGGCGAGGCCCTTCCCGCGCCCCGAAGAGACGCGCCTCAACCCGCCACGGGCGCGCGGCAGACGCCGGCCTTGGCCAGGACCTGCGCGGCACGCAGGGCGAGGTCCTCGCGCCAGGGCGGCGCGACGACCTGGACGGCGATGGGCAGGCGCTCCCCGGCCGTCCAGACGGGCGCCGCGACGACCGGCAGGCCGATGAAGGAGATCGGCTGCGTAAACAGGCCGAGATTGGGCCGCACCGGCATCTCGGTCCCTCCCAGCGCCATGGTCTTCTGCCCGATGCGGGGCGCGCGGCAAGGGGTCGCCGGGGCGAGGATGAGGTCCACCTCCTCGAACAGGCGCAGCACTCGCTCGCGATACCAGCGGCGGAACTTCTGCGCCTGGGCGACCCAGGCAGCCGGCGCCATCGCGCCGGCGATGAGGCGGTCGCGCACGTCGGGGTCGAAGTCGCCGGGGCGGCTCTGCAGCCGCCGGAGGTGCAGCGCGGCGCCTTCGCTGGTCGTGATCACGTAGGCGGCGGCGCGGGCCCGCGCGGCCTCGGGGATCTCGACGGTGCGGCTCGCGCCCAGCGCGCGGGCGACCTCCCCGACCGCGGCGAAGGCCTCGGGCAGGGCGCCCTGGGCGAAGTAGCCGCCGGCCACGGCGACGCGCAGGCCGCCGACGCCTTCGTCCAGCGAGGGCGTGGCGGGCTCCACCGGCCCGTTCCGGCAGGCGGGATCGCCGGGGTCGGCTCCCTGCATGGCGTCGTAGGACAGGGCGAGGTCGCGGGGCGAGCGGGCCAGCGGGCCGAGATGGTCGAGGCTCGCCACGAACGGGAAGGTGCGGGCGCGCGACAGGCGGCCATAGGTGGGCTTGATGCCGAAGAGGCCGCAGAGCGAGGATGGCACGCGGATTGAGCCGTTCGTGTCCGAGCCCAACGCGATCGGCACGAAGCCCGCCGCGACCGCGGTCCCCGACCCGCCAGAGGAGCCGCCGGACATATGGGCGGGATCATGCGGGTTGCGCGAGGGCCCGTGGTGGGCGTTCTCGCCGGTGAAGTCGTAGGCGTACTCGCCCATGTTGAGCGCGCCGAGGCAGACCGCGCCGGCCGCCTCCAGGCGCTCGACCAGCGTGGCATCTTGCGCGGCGGGCGGGTTCTCTTCGTTGATCCTGGAGCCGGCGAGCGTGACGACGCCCGCGAGGTCGAAGAGGTTCTTCACGGCGAAAGGCACGCCGGCCAGGGGCCCGAGGGGCCGGCCGGCCGCGCGGTCCGCGTCGACGGCGGCGGCTTTTGCGAGGGCGCGCTCGGCGGTGACGGCGGTGAAGGCTCCCAGCGCCGGATCGAGCGCGGCGATGCGGTCGAGATGGGCGCGCGCCACGGCGACGGCCGATGTCTCGCCGGAGGCGACGGCGGCGGCGATGGCTGCGGCGTCCGCGCGGACGGGATCGATCATGCGCCCGCCCTCACGGCTCATAGACCGGCGCCGGCTCCTCCCGCTCGTCGAGCGGGAAGGAGAGGACCAGGCTCGCCATGCGCAAGGTCACCTGCAGGTTCAGGAGGATGCCGGGCCTGAAGGCCGGGTCGGCGGCGATGCCGAGGACGGGCAGCGCCGCGTCCATCCAGGCCTCGAGATCGGGGGCGGGTTGTTCAGTCATGGGCATGGACCCCGGTCCCGGCCGGACCGCCGGATTGCATCGCTGCGCTCGCAGGGACGGGTGTGTCGACCTCAGCCATCCACGGCCTCCTTGAGCGTGGCCAGCGGGGTCGTCCAGCCGACGATGGCGCCCTGGGCCGCAACCATGGCGAGGGTGGCGGCCTTGAACTCGGGGAAGTAGCTCTCGGTGGCGTCCTCGACCAGCAGGCACTCGTAGCCGCGGTCGTTCGCCTCGCGCATCGTGGTCTGCACGCAGACCTCGGTGGTCACGCCGGCGACGACGAGGTGGGTGACGCCGTGGCGCTCGAGGATCGGCCCGAGGTCGGTCGCGTAGAACGCGCCCTTGCCGGGCTTGTCGATCACGATCTCGCCGTCGACGGGCGCAAGGCTGTCGATGATCTGGTTGCCGGGCTCGCCGCGGACGAGGAGCCGTCCCATGGGCCCGGGATCGCCGATGCGCTGGGGCGCGTCGCCGCGCAGCCTCTTGGCGGGCGGGCAGTCCGAGAGGTCCGGCAGATGCGCTTCCCGCGTGTGGATCACCAGCCAGCCATTTCTTCGGAACAGGTCGATGAGGCCGGCCACGGTCGGCACGATGGCCTCCAGCCGCGACACGTCGTTGCCGAGCGCCGCGCCGAAGCCGCCGGGCTCGATGAAGTCGCGCTGCATGTCGATGACGATGAGCGCCGTCCTGCCGGGCACGAGCGGGTAGGGATAGGGGGTGGCCGGGACGCTGATCACCATGTCAATGCCCCGCCATGTAGTGGCCGATCGTGGTGCGGTCGGTCTCGGCCGCCGGCGCCACATAGGTAGTGGTGCCGCCCGACATCACCGCCACGCGGTCGGACAGCTCCAGGATCTCGTCGAGGTCCTCCGAGACGAGCAGCACGGCGGCCCCGCGGTTCCGTTGCTCCATGATCTGGGCGCGGATCTCCGCCACCGAGGCGAAGTCGAGGCCGAAGCAGGGGTTCGCCACGACCAGCACGTCGACGTCGCCGGACAGCTCGCGGGCGAGCACGGCGCGCTGCACGTTGCCGCCTGAGAGATTGGCGATGGGCGTCTCCGTGGAGGGCGTCTTGATGCGGTAGCGGGCGATGAGGTCGCGCGCCTTCTCGCGCATCGGGCCCGGCTTCAGCCACCAGCCGAGGCTGGCGATCGGCGGCTTGTCGAAGGAGCGGAAGGCGAGGTTCTCGGCGACCGACATGATCGGCACCGTCGCGTTCTTCAGGGGCTCCTCGGGCAGGCCGAAGACCTTGAAGCGGTCCATGTATTGCCGCGTCGGCTCGAAAGGCTGGTCGTGCACGAAGATGCGGCCGCTCGTCGGCTCGCGCTGGCCGGAGATCACCTCGACGAGCTCGGACTGGCCATTGCCGGAGACGCCTGCGATGCCGACGATCTCGCCGGAGTGGATCTTGAGGTTGACGGATTCGATGGCGGGCAGGCCCTCGTCATCCTGCGCGAAGAGGCCGGCGAGCTCGAGCACGACCGGCTTCTGGCCCTGCACCTTGCGCTCGGCGCGGGCGCGGATGGCGGTGTCGCCGATCATCATGCCGGCCATCTGGTCGGTGGTGAGGTCCTTGACGCTTCCCGCGCCCGCCTGCCGTCCGCGGCGCAGCACCGTGACGTCGTCGGCGAAGGCCGTCACCTCGCGGAACTTGTGGGTGATCATCAGCACGGTGATCTCGCCGCGCGAGGTCATGCCGCGCACGAGGCCGAGCATCTCGTCCGCCTCGCCAGGCGTGAGCACGGAGGTCGGCTCGTCGAGGATGAGGAACTTCTGGTCGAGGTAGAGCTGCTTGAGGATCTCCAGCTTCTGCTTCTCGCCCGCGGCCAGCGCATGGACAGGCACGTCGAGCGGCACGCGGAACGGCATCGTGTCGAGGAACTGAGAGAGCCGCTTCTTCTCGGCGGTCCAGTCGATCACGGCGGGCACGTCGAGGCGCGAGATGACGAGGTTCTCGGCTCCGGTCAGGGAGGGCACCAGCGTGAAGTGCTGGTAGACCATGCCGATGCCGGCGGCGCGGGCCTCGCGGGGGTTGCGAACCTGTATCTCGCGGCCATTGACCAGCACCTGGCCGCCATCGGGCTGGTAGAAGCCCATGATGCACTTCACCAGCGTCGACTTGCCCGCGCCGTTCTCCCCGAGCAGGGCGTGGAAGCTGCCGGCGGGCACCTTGATCGAGACGTCGTCGAGGGCGACGAGAGGGCCGAAGATCTTGCGGATGCCGATCGTCTCCAGGCCGATCGCGCGCAGGGGAGCGGGGGTGATGTCTGCTGCGGCGCTCATGGGTGTGGTCCTTCCTGCGGGGAATGGCCGGGCGGGCGCGCTCCCCTGTCGACGATGACGGCGACGGGCCCGCCGCCGTCCGGCCCCTGGTGCTCGCCGCCGCCCGAGACGTAGATCTCGGCGTGGCCGACGAGACCCGCCAGCACGCCGGCGACGAAGCCGCGGGCATGGCGGGTGGCGGAGATGTCGCTGTCGTCCAGCATGGTGTGGCGGCGGCCGCGCAGCAGGCCGGTCGAGCCCGGCTCGGCCTTCGCGAGAAGGGCCGCGAGGCGGACCTGCTCGGACGCCGTGAGCTGCCGCGAGGCCTCGAGGCCGAGGCGGCGCAGCGCGTCGCGGACCGGTTCGACGTCGATCGCGTCGGCCATCACGGCGTGGTCGATGGCGAGCGGCCCGGCCCAGCCCTCGGCCATGCCGAGCACGACGATCTCGTGGTCTTCAAGCTCCACGCCGGCCGAGGTGGAGGCCTTCTCGGACCAGACCGAGACGTCGCGGCCGATGATCGCGTCGAAATCGAGGTCCGGCCGGCATTCGCCGAGCGCCAGCGCGACGCCCAGCGCGGAGGCGCCGCGGGACAGGCCCATCGACTTCAGCGTGTCGCGGGTCGCCGTGGCCCCGCCCCGCGCTTGCGCCTCCGCGATGCGGGCGGCGGTGAGGAGCGGGCACTTGATCTGCACGAAGTGGACGTCCGCCGGGCTCCCGATGCCGGCGTCCCGCATCGCCGCGAGGACGCCCTCGGCGACGAGCCTCACCTGCGCGGCGCGGCCCAGGTGTTCCGGCGGGAGGGGAGCCGTGCGTGCGCGGCCGACGGCGAGGGCACCCCCCGCGGAGGGCTGCGACGCCGCGCGCACCTCGAAGACGGCGAAGTGCGGCGAAAGGCCTCCCTCGGTCCCGCCCGACATCACCAGGCAGACGGCGTCGGCCACGTCCGGCGCGTGCCGGGCCAGCCAGCGCTGCAGGCTCGCGGTGGCGAAGCCGCGCGAAAAGTCGTTCACGCAGCCATTGCCTTCGGTCTTGCCGATCACGGCGACGATCCCGCGGGGATCGAGCGCGCCGCTCGCCACGGCCTCCTCCAGCCCCGAGACATCGTCCGGCGAGGCGGCGGGGATGCGGTGCAGGCGGGTTTCGCGGGCGCGCTCGTGGGACATGAGGTCAGCCGAGCCTGCTCATGCCGCGACGCCGTCCGCGATGGGCAGGGAGGCGAGCAGCGCATCGCTGTCGGCCACCGCGCCGAAGACGCCGCCCTGCATCTTGACCATCTTGATGGCCGCGAGGTGGTTGCCGTAGTCGGTCGCCCCGCAGCAATCCTCCAGCAGAAGGCACTCGAAGCCGCGGTCATTGGCCTCGCGCATCGTGGTGTGGACGCAGACGTCCGTCGTGATGCCCGTCAGCACGATGTTGGCGATCCCGCGCTGGCGCAGGATCAGCTCCAGGTCGGTGGCGCAGAAGGAGCCCTTTCCGGGCTTGTCGATCACGATCTCGCCGGTCAAGGGCGCGAGCTCGGGGATGATTTCCCAGCCCGGTTCGCCGCGCACCAGGATCTTGCCGCAGGGGCCGGGATCGCCGATCCCCGCGCCGATGCGCTGGGAGCGCCAGCGCTTGTTGGGGGGCAGGTCCGACAGGTCGGGCCGGTGGCCCTCGCGGGTGTGGATGATCGTGTAGCCCTTGTCGCGCATGGAGGCGAGCACGCGGCCTATGGGCTCGATGGGCGCGCGCGTGAGCGAGAGGTCGTAGCCCATCGCGTCGACATAGCCGCCCCGGCCGCAGAAGTCGGTCTGCATGTCGATGACGATCAGGGCGGTGTTTTCGGGACGGAGCTTGCCGTCCCAGGGCCAGGGATAGGGATCTGCCGCGACTCGCGTCATGTCACTCCGCCGCCTCCGAGAGCTTTTCGCCGTAGCGGCGCGTCGGCGCGGGGAAGCCGCAGGACGTGCCGTCGGTGACCTTCACCTCGTCCTCCCAGGGCAGCCGGTAGCGGCCGGCGACCATATCCTGCATGTAGGTGTAGGGGCAGTCCTGCGCGCCGCCCTTCACGGCGGTGAAGGCGCGGTGGCCGAACTGGTAGATGTTGTTCTCCACGCCCCATTCGCGGCGCGCCTCGCGCACCAGGTCGGGCCGCACCTCGGCGGTGATGATCTCGTTCGGCCGCCCGGTGACGCCATGGGCCATGATCGTGCCGTCGAAATTGACGATCATGCCCTCGCCCATGCTGTCGAACGTGCCGTCCGACCCGCACATGCAGACGTTCGCCGTCACCATGAGGTTGCAGAAGCTGTTGGACTGGTTGGTAAAGCGCCAGGCCTCGCGGATCGGGGCCGTGTAGCCGGCGGTGCGGATCATGATCTCCGCGCCCTTGTAGGCGCATTCGCGCGCCATCTCGGGGAACATGCCGTCGTGGCAGATGATCAGGGCGAGCTTGCAGCCCTTCGGGCCGTCGATCACGGGGATGCCGAGGTCGCCGGGCTCCCAGGGCTCGACGGGCACCCAGGGGTGCAGCTTGCGGTAGTAGAGCTTGATCTCGCCCTGATCGTCGATGACGATCCCCGAATTATAGGGGTAGCCGCCGGGGTTGAACTCCATGATGGAGAAGCAGCCCCAGATCCGGTTGTCGACGCAGGCCTTCCGGAAGGCGGCCACCTCGGGCCCGTCGAGCCGGCACATGATGGCGGGATTGGTGTCCATCGACAGCCCGTGCAGGGCATATTCGGGGAACACGACCAAATCCATGCCGGGCATGTTGCGCCGGGCCTTGCCGACCATGGAGACGATCGTCCCGGTCTGGGCGGCGAGGTCGTCGGGCGTGACGACGACCGGCAATTGCAGCTGCACCAGGCCGATCACCACGCCGTTCGGCGTCTTGTTCAGTCCTCCAAGTCCGCTCATGCGCTCAGTCCGCTCATGCGTTGGCTCCGGCACTATCGCGCGATCGTCAGCTCGCCGGGCGCGTCCGCGATGGACGCCTTGGTCGAGGACGAGGCGATCATGATGAAAAGGGTCAGGATGTAGGGGGCCGCGTTGAAGAAGTAGTAGCCCTGCGTGATGCCAACCGACTGGAGCGCCGGGCCGATGGCGCCGGCGCCGCCGAAGAGGAGCGCCGCAAGGAAGCAGCGGATCGGGTTCCAGCGCGCGAAGATGACCAGTGCCACGGCCATCAGGCCCTGGCCCGAGGACAGGCCCTCGTTCCAGCTGCCGGGATAGTAGAGCGACAGGAAGGAACCGCCGACGCCGGCGAAGAACCCGCCGACCATCGTGGCGAAGAAGCGCACGTTGTCGACCGACACGCCCATGGCGCGCGCCGCCGCCGCGCTGTCGCCGGTGGTGCGGACGATCAGGCCGACGCGCGTGTTGTTGAAGCCCCACCACATGGCGACGGCGAGCGCGAGGCCCACGAAGAAGAGCGGGTTCACCTGCAGCGCGATGGCCAGCGTGGGAATGCCCGTCCAGTCCCCCAGATGGATCGAGGGCAGGCGCGGCGCCGAGGGCTGGATGAAGGGCTTGCCGAGGAAGAAGGCGAGGCCGGTGCCGAACATCATCAGCGCGATGCCGATGGCGACGTCATTCACCTTCGGCAGCTTGCAGACATAGCCGTGGATCGCGCCCATCACCGATCCGCAGAGCCCGGCCACCAGCACGCCCAGCCAGGGCGAGCCCGAGAGGTATGAGATCGCGTAGCCCGCCATCGCGCCCAGCACGAGCGTGCCTTCCAGCCCCAGGTTGATGCGGCCGGATTTCTCCGTGAGGCATTCGCCGAGGGAAACGAAAAGGAAGGGCGTGGAAACCCGGATGGCGCCGCCGAGGATGGCGATCAGGACGGTCAGGAGCCCGCTGTCTACGGTGTTCATATGCGCTGGGCCTCCGACCTGGGCTTGAAGAAGGGCAGCCGCCCGTAGAGCGTCTCGGAGAGCAGGATGACGAGGAAGATGGTGCCCTGCAGCACGAGGACGGTGGCGTCCGGCATGTCCATGCGGCGCTGGATCAGGCCGCCCGCGGCGGCGATGCCGCCGAAGAGCACGGCCACGACCATGATGGCGAGCGGATTGTGCCGGGCCAGGAAGGCCACGAGGATGCCGGTGAAGCCGTAGCCGGCCACGATCGAGCCGTTGACCTTGCCGTGCACCGCAGCGACCTCGAAGTAGCCGGCGAGGCCGGCGCAGCCGCCGGCGATCATGCAGGTGGAGACGATGAGCCAGCCCACCGGCAGGCCCTGTGCGCGGGCCGCGCGCACGTTGCCGCCGGTGACCCGGGCGGCGAAGCCGAAGGTGGTGCGGTTCAGCAGGATGTAGAGCAGCACGCAGAGCAGCACGCCCGCCAGCAGGCCCCAGTGGACGTCGAAGCCCGGGATCTTGCCCACCATGTTCTCCGCGCCGATGGGCTTGGTGGAGGGCTTGTTGGGCGAGCCCGGATCGCGCAGCGCGCCTTCCACGAAGAAGTTCATGATGGCGATGGCGATATAGGTGAGCAGCAGCGAGGAGATGGTCTCGTTGACCCCGCGCGCATGGCGAAGCCAGCCGGCGATGCCGATCCAGATCGCGCCGGTGGCCATGGCGCACAGCGCCATGAGCGGCATCACGAGATAGTTGGGCCAGGAGCCCGCGATGGGGATCGACACCGCCGCCGCCACGAAGCCGCCCAGCACCAGCGCGCCCTCGCCGCCGATGATGATCAGGCCGGTGCGCGCCGGCAGCGCCACACAGAGGGCAGTGAGGATGAGCGGGGCGGCGCGCTGCAGCGTGTTCTGCCAGGAGAACGCCGTGCCGAACCCGCCTCGCCAGACCAGCGAGAAGAACTCGACCGGCGACTTGCCGAGCACGAGCAGGAAGATCGAGAAGAGCAGCAGCGCGATCAGCACCGCGCCGACGGGGATGACGATCTGCTCCGCCGAGGCGCGCAGCCGCGTCGCGAGGTCCGAGCGCCAGACGGGCGCGGTCGGGGGGAGCACAGGGGCGGCGGCCGGTGCTGGCGTCGTGGCGTCTGTCATCGGCGGGCCGTTCCTCCAGGTCATGCGCAGTCGAGGTCTCACAGAACGGGCCCGGACGTCGGTCGCGCCCGGTCCCTGGATCCCCGTCCCGCGCCTGCGGCGTCGCCGGGGAGACACGCTTCGGCCCGGACCCATCCCCGGCCGGGGCGCCGGAGCCGGGCAGGGGAAGGGGAACCGGAAGGGCTCCCGCTTCCCCGCCGGCTCAGGTCACGGAGCCGATTACGCCCTCGATCAGGTAGTCGGTGTTCTCGAGGAAGGGGTCGTAGTTGCCATAGGCCTTGTCGACGACGACCTTGCCCTTGTTGTCCTTCTTCGGTCCGTCGAAGATCGGCGCCTTGGCCTTCAGGTCGGCCTTGGCGGCGTCGGCGGCCTTGATCGCCTCGGGCGTCGCGCCGGCCCCGTAGGGCGTGTTCTGCACGAGGTCCGTGTCGTAGCCGCCGAAGACGAGACTGGGGACCTTCTCGCCCTTGGAGAGGGCGTCCGCGTAGATCTTGTAGATCGTCGCCCACTTGTATTCGGCGCCGGTGATGAAGCCCTTGGGCGCGAGCGGCGCCTGGGACGTGTTGTGCCCGCAGCTCTTCAGGCCGCGGCGCTCGGCGGTCTCGATCACGACCTTCGGCCCGTCGACATGGCAAGTGATGACGTCGCAGCCCGCGTCGGCCAGCGCGTTCGTCGCCTCCGCCTCGCGCACGGGCAGCGACCAGTCGCCCGTGAAGATCACCTGCACGGTGGCGTTCGGGTTCACCTTGCGCGCGCCGAGCGTGAAGGAGTTGATGTTGCGCAGCACCAGGCCGATGGGCTTGGCGGCGACGAAGCCGAGCTTGTTCGTCTTCGTGCTCAGCCCGGCCGCGACACCGTCGACGTAGTGACCCTGGTCGAGATAGCAGAAATAGCCGCCGGTATTGGCGGGGTGCTTGTCCTTGTTCCAGAGCGGCGAGGCGTGGCGGAACTCGACCTTGGGGTATTTCTTCGCCATTTCCAGCATATGCGGGTCGAAATAGCCGAAGGACGTCGCGAGGATGAGATCCGCGCCGTCGAGGTTGATCATCGACTCCATCGACTTCTGGACTGCGATCGTCTCGGGGACGTTCTCCTCCTCGACGACCTTCACGCCCGGGACGGACTTGAGCTGGGCGGCCGCGACGGCGTGCGCCTGGTTCCAGCCGAAATCGTCGCGCGGCCCGACATAGACGATCCCGATGGTCGTGCCCGCCGCGCGCGCGGCGAACGGCCTGCCTGCCATGCCGAGGCCCAGCGCGCCGGCGGCGGCGCCCTTCAGCAGGGAGCGGCGAGAGACGAAATCAAGAGACATGGACCGGACCCCTCCTGCCCCGTTCGCAGCGTTTGCGGGGAGTGCGAGGCAACCGCTGTGCCAAGCGGCCGAAACCCCATCGCCAGGAGCGAAGCGACGCGCAATCCATCGTCCCCGGGCGGAAGACGCGATCGCTGCGCCTTCGGTCGGCGGAGCGACCCTGCGACGGCTCCGAGCGACCGGGGCAGCGATGCTCAATAAAGAGGCAGCATGAGTGCGCCGGGATAGAACTTGTGCAACCGATCGCCTGGACCCGGCCGGCTAACGCCTGTCCCGGTCCGACAGAACCCGCTGCGCTCCTCGTCATGACGGGTCAGACAGGTCGAAAACGCCCCTATCCCTTGCGTCGATGCGCATAGGTCGCGTCGAGCCGCTCGGCGAGGTAGTCGGCCCCGCTGATCGGCGGATAGCGGGCCGGGCGCCCGGCGGACACGCAGCCCGGCAGCGCCTCCACGACGGCGTCGGGATTGGGATCGAGAAAGAAGGCGATCGAAAGCCGCTCGCGCGGCGCGCGGTGAACGACGCGGTGCGGGGTCGAGACGTAGACGTCGTTCGTCCAGCGCATCAGGCAGTCGCCGATATTGACCACGTAGGCCCCGGGCGAGGCGGGCGGCGCGATCCACTGCCCGTCCCGCGTGCGCACCTCGAGGCCGCCCGCGTCGTCCGTGAGGAGCAGGGTGAGGTTGCCGTAGTCGGTATGCTCGCCCGCGCCGAGCGCGCCGGCGGGGGCCTGGCCGGGCGCAGGCGGGTAGCGCAGCAGGCGCAGCGTGGCGAGCGGGCGGTCGAACTTGGCGGCGAAGAAATCCTCCGCTTCGCCGAGGTCCGTCGCGATGGCGCGGTGCAGGTGCATGCCGAGCGCCCAAGCCCGGTCGTAATAGCCCAGCACGGCCTCCCGGAAGCCCGGCAGGTCGGGCCACGCGTTCAGGCCGCGAAAGGGTCTTCCCTCCACGATCTCGCGATCCTGCGGGGCCAGTTCGAGGCCGACATTGAAGGCCTCCTTGAGATCGGCCGGCCTCGTGGGGTCGAGCGCCTCGCCGCCCAGCCGCACCCAGCCGCGGTTGTTCCCGGCCCTCTCGATGGAGAGCGCCTCCTTGGCCGCAACCGGCAGCGCGAAGAGCCGGCGCGCCTGCGCGAAGATGGCGGCCTGGTCGTCGGCAGCGACGCCATGGCCAGTCAGCGCGAAGAAGCCGATCCCGCGCGCGGCCTCGCCGATCTCGCGCGCCACGCGCTGCAGCGCCCCGGGGGAGCCGCTCTCCAGTCCGGTCACGTCGATGATGGGGATCATGGTCACCTCTTCCGCGTCGCCGGGTGGGAGGGCACGGGGCGTGCCAAGCCGCCCGCGCCCCAGCCGGGGGTGAGGGCGACGTCCACGCCTTTCCCCGCTGGTCCGCCGGTTGCATCCTGCGGCGGCACCGAGTCCAGGACCCCGTCATGCCCACTTCGCTCGCCGACCTCTCGCTCGACCTCACCCGACTGCGGGAGGCCTATGCCTCGGGCGTAACCCCCGGGGCCGTCATCGGCGAGGTCTATCGTCGCATCGAAGCGCTCGGCGATCCCGGCATCTTCATCACGCTCGTCCCGGAGGCCGAGGCCAAGGCAGCCGCGGCGGCGCTGCCCGCCTACGATCCCGCCGCCCACCCGCTCTGGGGCGTGCCGTTCGCGGTGAAGGACAATATCGACGCGGCCGGGCTGCCCACGACGGCGGCCTGCCCGGACTTCGGCTGCCTCGCCACGACGGACTCGACCGTCGTCGCCCGGCTGAAGGCGGCCGGCGCGATCGTGATCGGCAAGACGAACCTCGACCAGTTCGCCACGGGCCTCGTGGGCGTCCGCTCGCCCTATCCGATCCCGCGCAACGCCTTCGACCCCGCCATCGTGCCGGGCGGCTCCTCGTCGGGCTCCGGCGTGGCCGTGGCGCAGGGGCTGGTCAGCTTCGCGCTGGGCACCGACACGGCCGGATCGGGCCGGGTGCCCGCCGGGCTCAACAACGTGGTGGGGCTGAAGCCCTCGGTGGGAGCCGTCTCCACGGCCGGCGTGCTGCCGGCCTGCCGGACGCTGGACTGCGTCTCCATCTTCGCGCTCACGGTCCCCGACGCGCGGTCGATCCTGGCCGTCGCCGCCGCCTACGATCCCGCGGACCCGTTTTCGAGGCGCATTCCCGTGGCGGCCGAGGCGGCCGCGCCGCCGGCCTTGCGGATCGGCGTGCCGCGTGCGGAAGACCTGGTCTTCGACGGGGACGCCCTGTCCGCCCAGGCCTGGGAGGCGGCGCTGGCGGTGCTCGCGGCGCAGGGGGCTACCTTCGTGCCCGTCGATCTCCGGCCCTTCTACGAGACGGCGGCCCTGCTCTACGAGGGCGCCTATGTGGCCGAGCGCTACGCCGCCATCCGGTCATTCATCGAGGCGAAGCCGGACAGCCTGCATCCCACCACCCTGAGGATCATCGGCGGGGCCACGCGCTTCTCGGCCGCGGACGCCTACGCCACCGGCTACAGGCTCGCCGCGCTGAAGCGAGCGACGGCGTCGGCGTGGACGGGGATCGACGCCCTCGCCGTGCCCACCCTGCCGCGGCCCTATGGCGTGGCGGAACTCGCAGCCGACCCGATCGGGCCGAATTCAAAGCTCGGCACCTACACGAACTTCGTGAACCTGCTGGACCTCTGCGCGCTCGCCGTGCCGGGTCCGTTCCGCGGGGACGGTTTCCCGTCCGGCCTCACGCTGATCGCGCCGTCCGGCCGCGACGGCGCCCTGGCAGACCTCGGGGCCGCCCTGCACCGGGCCGCCGGCCTGCCGCTCGGCGCGACCGGCCGCAGCCTGCCGGAGGCCGGCGAGGCGAAGCCGCTCGCCCAGCCGGACGAGATCGAACTCGTCGTGGTGGGCGCGCACCTTTCCGGCATGCCGCTGAACCACGAGCTCCGCACCCTGAACGCCCGCTTCCTCCGGGCGGTCGCGACGGAGCCGTGCTACCGCCTCTACGCCCTGCCCGGGGGACCGCCCCGCAAGCCGGGCCTGCTGCGGGTGGCCGAGGGGGAGGGCGCCGCCATCCTGACCGAGGTCTATGCGCTGAGCGCAGAGGGGTTCGGCCGCTTCGTCGCCGCGATACCCGTGCCGCTGGGAATCGGCACGCTGCGCCTGGCCGACGGGACACGTCCCAAGGGCTTCCTGGCGGAGCCCGAGGCGCTGAAGGGCGCGCAGGACGTCTCGGGTTTCGGCGGATGGAGGGCCTACATCGCCTCGCTCGGCTGAGCGGACGGCGAATGGCGCTGGCGGGGCCCGCCGAGCGCCTTTACCCTTTCCCCATATTTGGCATTCATCAATCGGGATGTTGCTGAAGTGGGTGTCGCATGACCCGGGGCGTTCCTGGCTATTTCTCGTCCGTGAACCCGGACCTGCTCAGGCGGGTGCCGCTCACCGCGGATTGCGTGCTCGAGGTCGGCTCCGGCGACGGGGCGCTGGGGCGACGCTTCAAGATGCGGAACCCGCAGACCCAGTGGCTCGCCATCGAGGTCGACGCGAACGCCGCGCGCACGGCGGCCGGCGTGCTCGACGACGTGCTCCATGCCGACGTGGAAAGGCTCGGCGAGGCCGAGCTGGACGCTTTCCTGGCCGGGCGCACGCCTGACGTGCTCGTCTTCGGCGACGTGCTGGAACACCTGCGCGAACCGGAAGCCGCGCTGGCCCGGCTGGTCGATCGCCTCGCCCCTGGAGGCGCCGTCGTCGCCTGCATCCCCAATATTGGGCACTGGAGCGTCGTGCGGGACCTGCTGGCCGGGCGCTGGACCTACGCCGATAGCGGCCTGCTCGACCGCACCCACCTGCGCTTCTTCACGCTCGACAGCGCGGTGGCCCTGCTGCGCGGGGCCGGGCTCGAGGTGCGGCGCTCCTCCTCGCGGGACATCCCCCTCGATGCACCGGGCCAGAAGGCCTTCATGGAGGCCCTGCGCGCCTCGCCCGGCCTGCTCGGGGGGCAGGCCGAGGCAGCGGAGGCGCGGCTCAAGGCCCTGCAATATGTGCTCGTCGCGCAGAAGCCGCCGGTGACCCCCGTGCTGGAGCTGCACCAGCTCGTCATGGTGCGCCAGCTCCTGGAGGCGCGGGTGGATCCGCCCTGGCAGGCCCTGGCGACGATGCCGGGCGTCCACGCCACGGCGAGCGAGCGCCAGGTCCTGCGCCCGACGCCCCTGCAAGGCGCGCCCCGAGTGATGGTGATCCAGCGCCAGCTGGTGGGCGACCTCGGGCCGTGGACGCAATTCATGCGCCGGCTCGTCGCCGATGGCTGGCTGCTGGTGGCCGAGTGGGACGACCATCCCGACCTGCTGCCGAGCCCCGCGCAGGAAAACTGGCAGCGCCATCCCTGGCGGCCCATGACCAGCGTGCACGCCTGCCAGGTCTCGACCCCGCGGCTCGCGGAGGTATTCCGGCGGCACAATCCCGAGACCGAAGTCTTCGAGAACGCCGTCCTCGACCTTCCGCCCCTGCGGCCCCGCGATCCCGGCGTCGTCCGCGTGCTCTACGCCGCCGTGAGCCGGCCCGGCGTGGCCCGGCTGATCTCGCCGGGGCTCGACGCCGTGGCCGAGGACCCGCGGGTCGAGATCCTCGTGCTCGGCGACGAGAAGGTCTTCGCCTCCACCCGCGCGCGGCGCAAGCGCTACCTGCCCCTGCAGGACTACGCCGCCTACCTGGACGTTCTGGCGACCGTCGACGTGAACCTGCTGCCGCTGCGGGGCGCGCCCGCCGAACTCACGAAGAGCCCGCTCAAGTTCATCGAAAGCGCCTCGCGGGGGGCCGTCTGCATCGCCTCGCCCGACATCTACGAGGACACGATCCGCCACGGCGAGACGGGCTGGCTCGCCCGCTCGCAGGACGACTGGACGGCGCTGATGCGCCGCGTGGTGGCCGACGACGCCGGTCGGCGTCGCATGGCCCAGTCCGCCTGGGAGACGGTGCGCGAGCGCCATCTCCAGGTCCACCAAGTCGCCCGCCGCGAGGCCTGGTACCGCAGCCTCGCCGCCCGCAAGGCGGAGCTCGACGCTGCCCTGTTCGCCAGACATCCCGAATTGCGGCCTTAGCGCCCCCGGCCGCCATGCCGGGGGCCGGCAGCCTCCGCCGAAATCCCTCCATTTGCGGCCGAAATCGACAGCCAGCCGAGGCGCGACAGGATGCCGCTTTCGGACAAAAAAGCTGCGCGGGCGGTGGAACGGGCCTATGCAATCGGGACCAGAGTGCCGCCGCTTCCGTGACTCTCGGGCGCGCCGCGCCACCCCGCCGAGGCTCGCCCTGCCGGAGACCGACCGTGCGATTTTCCTTCCCGAACCTCCTCCGCCAGGCCTTGTCGGGCAACATCCACTGGCCCGAGCAATGGCGTTCCCCGGAGCCCAAGGGCGCCTATGACGCCGTCATCGTCGGCGGCGGCGGGCACGGGCTGGCGACCGCCTACTACATGGCCAAGGAACACGGCATGCGGAACATCGCCGTGGTCGAGCGCGGCTGGCTCGGCGGCGGCAACACGGGGCGCAACACCACGATCATCCGCTCCAACTACCTGTGGGAGGAGAGCGAGGGGCTCTACGAGCACGCGGTGAAGCTGTGGGAGGGGCTCTCGCAGGAGCTCAACTACAACGTCATGTACTCCGCCCGCGGCGTCATGATGCTCGCTCACAACGTGCACGACGTGCAGGTCTTCAAGCGGCACGTCCATGCCAACCGGCTCGCCGGCATCGACAACGAGTGGCTGACGCCTGAGCAGGCCAAGGCGTTCTGCCCGATCCTCGATATTTCCCCGACGCTGCGCTATCCGATTGTCGGGGCGGCCCTGCAGCGGCGCGGCGGCACGGCGCGCCACGACGCGGTCGCCTGGGGCTATGCGCGGGCGGCCTCGGCGCTCGGCGTCGACATCATCCAGAACTGCGAGGTGACGGGCATCGACCGTGACCATACCGGTGCGGTGTCGGGCCTGCAGACCTCGCGCGGGGCGATCAGGACGAAGAAGATCGGCGTCGTCGCGGCGGGGCACACCTCCGTCGTAATGGCCATGGCGGGCGTGCGCATGCCGCTGGAGAGCTACCCGCTGCAGGCGCTCGTCTCCGAGCCGATCAAGCCGATCATGCCCTGCGTGGTGATGTCCAACACGATCCACGCCTACATGAGCCAGTCCGACAAGGGCGAGCTCGTCATCGGCGCAGGCACGGACGCCTACACGTCCTACTCGCAGACCGGCGGGCTGCACATTTCCTCGCACACGCTGGACGCCATCTGCGAGCTGTTCCCGGTCGTCAGGCGCATGCGGATGCTGCGCAACTGGGGCGGCATCGTCGACGTCACGCCTGACCGCTCGCCCATCATCGGCAAGACGCCGGTGCCGGGGCTGTTCGTCAATTGCGGTTGGGGCACGGGCGGCTTCAAGGCGACGCCGGGCTCGGGCCACGTCTTCGCGCATACGGTGGCGCGCGGCGAGCCGCACCCGATCAATGCCGGCTTCACGCTCGACCGCTTCCGCACCGGCCGCCTCATCGACGAGGCCGCGGCCGCGGCTGTCGCGCACTAACGGACACCTCCCATGCTGCTCATCCGTTGCCCGGTCTGCGAGATGGACCGCCCCGAGCTCGAGTTCCGCTATGGCGGCGAGGCGCACATCGCCCGCCCGCTGGATCCCTCCAAGGTCTCCGACGAGGACTGGGCGGACTACCTCTACTTCCGCACCAACCCCAAGGGCCTGCACGTGGAGCGCTGGCGGCACACGTCCGGCTGCGGGCGCTTCTTCAACGCCATCCGTCACACGGTGACCGACAAGTTCGTGCGCACCTACAAGGCCGGCGAGCCGCGGCCCGACCTCGCGGCCGTGGCGCGCGAGCTGGAGGGGGGGCGGTAATGGCCACGGTCACTGCCAGTCGCGCCATGCACCAAGCCCCTCATGGTGAGGAAGCCGGCGTAGCCGGCTGTCTCGAACCACGCACGACGCTAGGGCAGGGCAGCCGTGGACCGACCTCGTCCTTCGAGACGCGGGCGATGCCCGCTCCTCAGGATGAGGTCGACTGGAGCACCCCGTGCTCCGCAGATGTGGAGACCGCCCGATGAGCACCTCGTTCCGCACCGCGTCGGGCGGGCGCATCGACCGGTCGCGCGCCGTCCGCTTCAGCTTCGACGGGCAGTCCTATACGGGCTGCGCGGGCGACACGCTGGCCTCGGCGCTGCTGGCCAACGGCGTGCACCTGATGGGCCGCTCCTTCAAGTACCACCGCCCGCGCGGGCTGCTCTCGGCGGGGGCCGAGGAGCCGAACGCGCTGGTGGGCGTCGGCAAGGGCGGGCGCTACACGCCGAACCTGCGCGCGACGCAGGTGGAGCTCTGTGACGGGCTCGTGGCGGAAAGCCAGAACCGCTGGCCCTCGCTCGCCATGGACGTGGGCGAGGTCAACGACCTCGTGCCGGCCGGCCTCTTCTCGGCGGGCTTCTACTACAAGACCTTCATGGCCCCGGCCTCGGCCTGGAAGGATCTCTACGAGCCGATCATCCGCAAGGCGGCGGGCCTGGGCGTCGCGCCGAAGGAGCCGGACCCCGACCACTACACGCATCGCTACGCGTTCTGCGACGTGCTGGTGGTGGGCGCTGGCGCGGCCGGCCTCGCCGCGGCGCTCGCCGCCGCCCGGGCCGGGGCGCGCGTCATGCTCTGCGACGAGCAGGCGGAGATGGGGGGCGGGCTGCTCGGCGAGCGCGAGGCCACCATCGACGGGAAGCCCGCGGCCGATTGGGCCGAGGCGGCCGTGGCCGAGCTCGCCGGCATGGCCAACGTGACGCTGCTCACGCGCACGCAGGCCTTCGGCTACTACGCCCAGAACTTCCTGGGGCTCGTGCAACGCCTCACGGACCACCTTGCTGTCATCCCCAAGGACGCGCCGCGCGAGCGGATGTGGAAGGTGAGGGCCAGGGAGGTGGTGCTGGCGACGGGCGCGATCGAGCGGCCGCTCTGCTTCCCCGAGAACGACCGGCCGGGCGTGATGCTGGCCTCGGCCGCGCGCACCTTTGCCAATCGCTACGGCGTGCGGCCGGGCTCGCGCGCCGTGCTCTTCACGGCCGACGACAGCGGCTACGCCGCGGCGCTCGACCTTGCCGCGGCGGGCGTCACCATCGTCGCCATCGCCGATATCCGCGCCGAGGCCGACGGGCCGGGCCCGCAGGCCGCGCGGGCGGCTGGGCTCTCGGTGCGCACCTCCACCGTCGTGACGGGCGTCTCCGGGCGGCTGCGCGCCACCGGCGTGACACTCGGCACGATTGCGGCCAACGGGCTCGTGACGCCCGGCCAGACCGTCGCATGCGACCTCGTACTGATGGCGGGCGGCTGGACGCCGGCCGTGCACCTCTTCTCCCAGTCGCGCGGCAAGCTCGCCTTTGACGAGGCCCGGCAGATCTACCTGCCGGGCACGTCGGCCCAGGCCGAGCGCTCGGCGGGGTCCTGCAGGGGCACCTTCGGCATCGCCGCTAGCCTCGCCGAGGGCTTTTCCGCGGGCGCGGATGCCGCCGCCAGGGCGGGCCATGCCGGCGCGGCCCCGGCCGCTCCCGCCGTCGCGGGCGAGATCGTGCCGGCGGGCGGCTTCCACGGGGCCGTGCCGCACCACCGCAACGTGCAGAAGGTGAAGGCCTTCGTCGATTTTCAGAACGACGTCACGGCCAAGGACATCACGCTCGCGGTGCGCGAGGGCATGCGCTCCATCGAGCACGTCAAGCGCTACACGACGAACGGCATGGCGACGGACCAGGGCAAGACGTCGAACATGCAGGGCCTCGCCATCGCGGCGGATGCCCTCGGAAAACCCATCCCGCAGGTGGGGCTGACGACGTTCCGCGCGCCCTACACGCCCGTGACCTTCGGGGCCTTCGCCGGCCACTCGCGCGGACAGGAATTCGACCCCGTCCGCCGCACCGCGACGCATGACTGGGCCACGGCCCAGGGGGCGGTGTTCGAGGACGTCGGCATGTGGAAGCGCGCCTGGTACTTCCCGAAGAGTGGGGAGGACATGCACGCCGCGGTCGACCGCGAGTGCAAGGCGGTGCGTTCTGCCGTGGGCCTGTTCGACGCCTCGACGCTCGGCAAGATCGAGGTGGTCGGCCCGGACGCGGCCGAGTTCATGAACCGGCTCTACACCAACCCGTGGACGAAGCTCGAGGTGGGGCGCTGCCGCTACGGCCTGATGCTCAACGAGGCGGGCTTCGTGATCGACGACGGCGTCGTGGGTCGCATGGCGGCGGACCGTTTCCACGTGACGACCACGACGGGCGGCGCGCCGCGCGTGCTGGCCCACATGGAGGACTACCTCCAGACCGAGTTCACCGACCTCAAGGTGTGGCTGACCTCGACCACGGAGCAATGGGCGGTGATCGCCGTACAGGGGCCGAACGCCCGCAGGGTGCTGGAGCCGCTGGTGGAAGGCATCGACCTCTCCCGCGAGGCCATGCCGCACATGAGCGTGCGGGAGGGCAGGATCTGCGGCGTGCCGACGCGCCTCTTCCGCGTCAGCTTCTCCGGCGAACTCGGCTTCGAGGTGAACGTGCCGGCCGACTACGGCCGGGCGGTCTGGGAGGCCGTGTGGGCCCAGGGCCAGGCGCACGGCATGGTGGCCTATGGCACGGAAACCATGCACGTGCTGCGCGCCGAGAAGGGCTTCATCATCGTCGGGCAGGAGACGGACGGCACCGTCACCCCGAGCGACCTCGGGCTCGACTGGGCCATCGGCAAGGCCAAGCCCGACTTCGTCGGCAAGCGCTCGCTGACAAGGCCCGACCTCGTGGCGCCGGGGCGCAAGCAACTCGTCGGCCTGTTCACGGACGATCCGAACGTGCTGCTGGAGGAGGGGGCCCAGATCACGTCCGAGGCCTCGCCCGTTCGCGGCACGTCGGCGCTCGGGCACGTCACCTCGTCCTACCGCAGCTCGGCGGCGGGGCGGACCATCGCCATGGCGCTCGTGGCCAATGGGCGCGCCCGCAAGGGCGAGACGCTCTACGTGCCCATGCCCACCGGCGCCATCGCCGTGACGGTGACCGAGCCGATGTTCTACGACCCCAAGGGGGAGCGCCTCGATGTCTGACGCGACCATGACGGCCCCGCGCCGCTCCCCTCTCGAGAACCGCTCCGGCGAAGCCGCCATCGACGGGGTAAGCCTGACGGCGTGCCCCCCGCGCACCCGCCTGATCCTGCGCGGCGAGGCCTCCACGGGGGCGGCCGGCGCGGTGCTCGGGCTGGAGATCCCGCGCAAGCCCAACCGCGCAGCCGCGGCGGGCGAGCGGGCTGCGCTTTGGTTGGGCCCGGACGAGTGGCTCATCCTGGCCCCCGAAGCCGAGACGGCGACGCTCTTCGCCAGCCTGGAGCAGGCGCTGGCCTCCGTGCCGCACGCCCTCGTCGACGTCTCCCACCGCCAGACGGCGATCCTGCTCTCCGGCCCCGGCTGCGCGGACGCGCTCAACGCCGCCGTGCCGCTGGATCTGAGCGAAGCGGCCTTCCCGGTGGGCATGGCCACGCGCACGATCTTCGAGAAGGCCGAGATCGTGCTCTGGCGCACCGGCCCGGAGAGCTTCCACCTCGAAGTCTGGCGCTCCTTTTCACCCTATGTGTGGACCCTGCTCGACGCCGTCCGGCGCGAAAACGCGGCCCTGTAGCCCGATCGCCGCTCCCGCCGCCGCCGCGAGTCCGCGGCCGGGAAGGGCCGGGATGGCGCCGCTGCGTCATGCCCGGGGGGTGTCATTGCGTTAAGTTCACGTTAACCTTCGGCGAACCCGCAACCTCGCGGGAGCACGGAGGTCGTCCATGGGTCTGTTCAAGTTCATCAAGTCTGCCGGGGAGAAGCTGTTCGGCGCCAGCGAGGCGCAGGCGGCGCCGGCCGACACGCTGAAGGCGGAAGCCGCCAAGCACGGCCTCGACACGAGCGGCGTCGAGGTCAAGGTCGACGGCACCGCGGTGAAGGTCTCGGGCAAGGCCGTCTCGACCGAAGAGGCCGAGAAGATCATCCTCGCCATGGGCAATACGCTGGGCGTGGACCATATCGAGAGCGACCTCATCGTCACCAGCGAGGTGAAGCCCTCCACCTTCGTGACGGTGGCGAAGGGCGACACGCTGTGGGCCATCGCCGAGAAGTCCTACGGCAAGGGTCATGGCAAGGACTACAACAAGATCTTCGAAGCCAACCGGCCCATGCTCAGCCACCCCGACAAGATCTATCCTGGCCAGGTGCTGCGCATCCCGCCACTGTAAGGCGGGTTTCATCCGTCATTGCGAGCGAAGCGAAGCAATCCAGTCTTTCGCCCCGCCCTGGATTGCTTCGTCGCCGCGCGCCTCGCAACGACGAGAGGGGCGCTGCGTGGCTCCCCGGCGGGCCGCCGTTAACCACTCAACCGAAGCGTGAACGCACCATGGCCGAATCAGGCGGCGGCCTTGCGGCGGCCCGTGGCGCGCCGCGTCTGCCGGCGTGCGCCGTGCAGGTCTTGCGATCGGTCCGTTAAGCTCTGTCCCGAAGCAGGACGTCGCCTGCGCGACCTCGCCGAGGCTGCTCGCCCGCGAGACGAAGCCCTGCGCATTAACCTCTGGACGGGAGCGGGAACGCAGCGTGTCCGAATCAGCGCGGAGCGAGGCGCCGCCTCGGCGCGCAGCGTGCCGCAGGCGGGCCTCGAGGGGGCCGGCCAAGCTCCCGTCGTTAACCGCCCATGCCGGAACGGCACAGCCTTGAGTGGCCAACGCGCGCCGGCCGGCCCGGCCCTCGCGTCCCCGCCCGGGCTGCTCGCCCGCGAGATCGAGCTCGGTGCGTTAACCTCTGGACGGGAGGGGGAACGCAGCGTGTCCGAATCGGCGCGGAGTGAGGCGCCGCCTCGGCGTGCGGCGTGCCACGGGCGGGGCATCAGGGGGCCGGCGAAGCTCCCGTCGTTAACCGCCCATGCCGGAACGGAACAACCCCAAGCAGCGAGCGCGCGCCGGCCGGCCCGGGCCCTCGCGCCCGGAGCATGCGCGACATGCACACGCAGAGGGCAGGGAGGGTCTGGCCTTCGCAGTCGAATGGGATAGAGTTTCGGCCCGACGGCGCAGGACAGACCGGGAAGACGTGATGTTCGGCTCCATTCTCAAGTCGCTGCTGACGAAGGGTTCCATGACGGGCCAGGTGGACAACCTCTCCATCGACGACATCCGCAAGGGTCTGTCGGACAATTCGATTATCCTCGTCGACGTGCGCGAGCCGAACGAATGGGAGGCCGGGCACATTCCCGGTTCCGTGCTGCTGCCGCTCTCCGTGT
Source organism: Alsobacter sp. (assembly GCA_046349155.1). GTDB lineage: Bacteria > Pseudomonadota > Alphaproteobacteria > Rhizobiales > Beijerinckiaceae > Alsobacter. The sequence continues at coordinate 1,892,731 of JAXMCW010000001.1, forward strand.
TCGACGCCGACGCCATCCCCGACCCGCAGGGCCGGCGGATCGTACTCTCCTGCCGCTCGGGCAACCGCTCCCTCAAGGCCGCCGCGATCGCCCGGGCGGGCGGCGTGCCGATCGACGCCCACTATGCCGGAGGCTTCCTCGACTGGGTCGCGCAGGGCGGTCCCGTCGAGACGGGCCCCTAGGCGCAATCGGTCGCAGCCCCGCGCCAGCCCGGGGCCTCGCCGACCCCTCCCGACGCCCTAGTTTCGAACGGCCGCGTTCCAGGCCGACACCACCGCCACCATCTCCCGCAAGACGCCGCCGAGGTCTGCCATGTCAGTGAAGAAGTTCGGGATCGGACAGCCGGTCCGTCGCGTCGAGGACGCCCGCCTGCTCACGGGCGGCGGCCACTATCTCGACGACTACATGCCGGACAAGTGCCTCCACGCCGTGGTGCTGCGCAGCCCCTACGCGCACGCCTCGTTCAGCTTCACGGACCTCGAGACGGCCCGCGCGATGAAGGGCGTGAAGCTCATCCTCACGCATGCCGAGGTCGCCCATCTGGGCGACGTGCCGTGCCAGGCGGCCCTGCCGAACGACGACGGCACGCAGAACCACGTGGCCCACATCCCCGTGCTGGCCAAGGGCGTCGCCAAGCATGTCGGCGACGCCGTCGCCTTCGTGGTGGCCGAGAGCGTGCAGAAGGCCCGCGATGCGGCCGAGGCCATCGGCATCGACTGGAAGGCGCTGCCCGCCGCCGTCGAGATGCGCGCCGCGCTCGGCAAGGGCGCCCCGGCCGTGTGGCCCGAGCAGAAGGACAACGTGGCCTACGACACCACGATGGGCGACAAGGCCAAGGTCGACGCGATCTTCGCCAAGGCCGACCGGACCGTGAAGCTCGAGGTGGAGAACAACCGCCTCATCACGAACTACATGGAGACGCGCGGCTGCGTCGCCGAGTACGAGGCGAAGGCGAAGAGCTGGAAGATCCACGTCTCCAGCCAGGGCGTGCACGGCCTGCGCGACACGCTGGCCAAGAGCATCCTCAAGGTGAAGCCCGGCAAGGTGCATGTCATCACCGGCGACGTGGGCGGCGGCTTCGGCACCAAGACCTTCATGTATCGCGAGTATCCGCTGACGGCTGAGGCCGCGCGGGTGCTGAAGAAGCCCGTCAAGTGGGTGGCGGACCGCTCCGACCACTTCACCGGCGACGCGCAGGGCCGCGACAACTACGCGGTGGCCGAGGTGGCGCTGGACCGAAGCGGCCGCTTCCTCGCCATGCGCTTCGACATCCTGGGCAATCTCGGGGCCTATTGCTCGCAGTTCGGCCCCTACATCCCCTATCTCGGGGCGACGATGATGACGGGCGTGTACAAGACGCCAGACATCTTCGTGCGGGTGCGCGGGGTCTATACGAACACCGTGCCGGTCGACGCCTATCGCGGCGCGGGCCGCCCGGAGGCGGCCTACCTGCTGGAGCGCCTCGTCGACTACACGTCGCGCGAGACGGGCATCGAGCCGGACGTGCTGCGCAAGAAGAACTTCATCCCCGCGGCCGCCATGCCCTATTCCACGCCGATCGGCGGGCGCACGTACGATACCGGCAACTTCGAGCAGCACCTCGGCGGCGCCATGGCCGCAGCGGACTGGGACGGCTTCAAGGACCGCCTCAAGGCCTCCCGCAAGGAGGGCAAGATCCGCGGCATCGGCATCGCCTCCTATATCGAGTGCACGGCCTGGGGCGCGGGCGAGGACGTGGTGGTGCGGCTGGAGACGGACGGCACGGCCACCGTCTATTCGGGCACGCAGTCGAACGGGCAGGGCCATGCGACGGCCTATGCGCAGTTCGCCTCCCAGCAGCTCGACCTGCCGCTCGACAAGATCCGCGTCGTGCAGGGCGACACGGACCTCGTGGCGACGGGCAACGGGACCGGCGGCTCGCGCTCCATCCCGGTGGGCGGCATTTCAGTCTATGCGGCCTCCCGCAACCTGGCGGGCAAGCTGAAACAGCTCGCCTCGGAGGTGCTGGAGGCCTCGGTGGCCGACCTCGAGATCGCCGATGGCGGCATCCGCGTGGTGGGCACGGACAAGAGGATCTCCTACGCCAAGCTCGCGGAGCTGCCGCAGGCGACGGAGGAGCTGCGGACCGGGGAGGGCGACTTCGTGCCGCCCAACGCCACCTATCCCAACGGCACGCATATCGCCGAAGTCGAGATCGACCCCGACACGGGCGTGACCAGCATCGTGCGCTACTCGATCTGCGACGATTTCGGCGTGGCGGTGAACCCGATGCTGCTGGCGGGCCAGGTGCATGGCGGCGTGGCGCAGGGCGTGGGCCAGGCGCTCCTGGAAAAGACCGTCTACGATAGTGACGGGCAGCTCGTGACCGCGAGCTTCATGGACTATTGCATGCCGCGGGCGGACAACCTGCCGTTCTTCCACTTCGAGACGAAGAACGTGCCCTCGACGACCAATCCCCTCGGCATCAAGGGCGCGGGCGAGGCGGGCTCCATCGGCTCCTGCCCGGCCGTGATCAACGCCGTCGTCGACGCGCTCGACCGCGCCTACGGCATCCGGACCATCGACATGCCCGCGACGCCGGACCGGGTCTTCTCGGCAATCCGCGCCGCCAGCGCCAAGGCGGCGTGACGGGGCGACAGCCTCCCGTCATAGCGAGCGAAGCGAGGCAATCCAGCCCTGTCACGGGCGTGGATTGCTTCGCCGCATCGCTCCCTGCAAATGAAGGCGCTGACGCAAACGTGAACGTGCAGTAATGCAAGGTCGGCTTTGCAACCGATTAGACTTCCCCATATCTCCCCGATAGGTCATGGCTTAGCCGACGCAACACGAGTTGCGCAGGGGAGAAAATTTCAATGATCCGCAATCTGCTCGCCGCCGTGATGGTGACGGGGCTCGCGACCGCGGCCCTCGCCCAAGCCGACGCGATCAAGGACCGTCAGCAGACCATGAAGGCTGTCGGCGGGGCCACCAAGGAGACCGGCGCCATGCTGAAGGGCGAGGCGCCCTTCGACCTGGAGAAGGTCCAGAAGGCGCTCGCCACCTACCAGGCCGCCGCCAAGAAGATGCCGGGCCTGTTCCCCGAGAACTCCAAGACCGGCGGCGACACCACCGCCTCGCCGAAGATCTGGAGCGACATGGACGGCTTCAAGGCCGCCTTCGCCAAGTTCGACGCGGACGCCGCCAAGGCTTCGGCCGAGATCAAGGACGCGGCCACGTTCAAGGCCAGCTTCCCCGGCGTGCTGAAGAATTGCGGCGGGTGCCACGAGACCTACCGGGTGCAGAAGAACTGAGCCGGCGGCTTGCCGCGCGCGCCCCTTCACGCCGATCTGCCGCGAGGCCCGGGCGACGTCCCGGGCCTCTGTGCGCGTGTCCGCTCCTTCGTCACGGCGGGGAGCTTTGCGACGAATCCATCCGGGCGTGCCGGAGGCCGGATTTCTTCGCCTTGGGCTCGCAGTGACGGTAGCGTGGCGCGCTTATCGGGAGGTGGCGGGCTCCTGATGCGCCGGCTGGGAGGTGCGTGACGTGAGGCGGTTCCTGATCTTCCTGGTGGTGCTGGCGGTGGCCGGCGGGGCGGGCTTCTGGTTCCTCACGGAGCCGACCGTCTGGCGCGCCGTGCGCGTGCACGGCACCGACGAGCCCTCGCGCGGCGTCCGCAACCTCACCAACGGCGAGGAGCTGTTCTGGGCCGGCGGTTGCCCGGCCTGCCATCTCTCGCCCGGCCAGGACGACCGGACGAGGCTCGGCGGCGGTACGCCGCTGCCCTCGCCGTTCGGCACCTTCTATCCGCCGAACATCTCGTCCGATCCGAAGGACGGCATCGGTGCCTGGTCGCAGGCGGACTTCATCCGCGCGATGCGGGAGGGCGTGTCGCCGGACGGGCGCAACTACTACCCGGCCTTCCCCTACACGTCCTACCAGCACATGACGGCGAGCGACCTCGCCGACATGTTCGCCTTCATGCAGACGCTGCCCGCCGTGCAGGGCAGGGCCCCCGATCACGACCTGCCCTTCCCCTTCAACCTGCGTCGCGGCGTGGGGCTGTGGAAGCTCGCCTTCCTCTCGGGCGAGCCGATCCGCCCGCAGGAGGGCAAGAGTCCCGCCTGGAACCGAGGACGCTATCTCGTCGAGGGCCCGGCCCATTGCGCGGAGTGTCACTCGCGTCGCGGGTTCGCCGGCAACGTCATCGCCGGGACCCGCTTCGGCGGCGGGCCGAACCCCGAGGGCAAGGGCACCGTGCCCAACATCACGCCCGACCCGACCGGGATCGGCGGCTGGTCGGCCAATGACATCGCGGAATTGCTGAAGAGCGGCTTCACGCCCGAATACGACGCCGTCGGCGGCTCGATGGCGCCCGTCGTGAAGAATACCGCCCACCTCACGGACGCCGACCGGGCGGCGATGGCGGAATATCTGAAGTCCGTGCCGCCGGTGGCCAGCGAGAAGAAGAAGGCGGCCGAATAGGCCGAGCGCGCAGGCGCGTTTCGCTGCTCCTGCGTCAGTCCATCACCGCCGCCTTGAGGATGCAGACCATGGTGGCGTGGGCGGGCTTGGTGGAGACGTTGCGGACGATGTGCGGGCGGTCGCAGCGGTAGCGCAGCGTCTCGCCCGCCTTGGCCTTGCTGACGACGCCGGCGACCTCCACCTCGAACTCGCCGTCGATCACCGAGAGGCTTTCGATGGAACCGCGCTGGTGGGGGTCGGATTCCAGCACGCCGCCCGGCTCGGCGTGCACGTCGTACCATTGCAGCCACTCGACGGTCTTGATCCACCCGAAGATCCCGAGGCGGACCTTGCCGTCGTCTGAGAAGAGAACGGGCGTGTCGCCCTTCGTCGTCTTCTCGATGAAGGGCTCCTCCTCGCCGGCCGAGAGCACGCGCTCGATGGACACGTCGAGGGCCTGCGAGAGGCGCCAGATGGTGGCCAGCGTGGGGTTGGTTTCGTTGCGCTCGATCTGGCTGATGATCGACTTCGCAACGCCCGATTGTTCGGCGAGCTCGGAGAGCGAGAGGTTGTAGGCCTTGCGCAGGCGCTGGATCGTCTTGCCGAGCTGGCCGGACAGCGCATGCACGCCCATGTCCATGGTCTTTGATTTCTCGCGGCCCTCGATGCCCATGGCAGCTCCGATCAGCGGGGGATCGCCCGCCCGAAGGGCAAGACGCTGTTTGTTAGAACGAACGATATTCTCGCCCGCCTCCGCCCGTCAGGCAAGTCGGGACCGGATCAAATCCCGCAAAGATCAGAGGAAGCGGGCGCGGGGCCTGTCCTGGCGTGCTCAGGGCGTTCGTTTGGGCGGTACAGGCGAAGAGCTTGATGGACCGGCCCGGCGGGCCCCCGCGGAGAGCCGCCTTTCATGCCAGATGACGAACAGGCCGGCCACGACGACGAGGCTGGCGCCGGCGAGCACGAGCGGCTCGGGCAGTTCGCCGAACACGGCGAAGCCGAGCAGGAGAGACCAGAGCAGGGTCGTGTAGTCGAAGGGCGCGATGATCGAGACGGGGGCGAAGCGATAGCTCGACGTGAGCAGGATCTGCCCGATCCCGCCCATGATGCCCGCGGAGACCAGGACCAGCGTCTCGCGGGGCGCCGGGCTCACCCAGCCGAACCACTGGCCCGCCAGGAAGCCGAACACGGCGGCGGCGGCCGAGAAGTAGAACACGATCGCGCCCGTCTTCTCGCTCTGGGCCAGGCGTCGTACCTCCACGCTCGCCACTGCCCCGAAGGCGGCCCCGAGCAGGCCGAAGGCTGCGCCGACGGAGCGATCCCCGGCCGTCGCCAGCGCGGCCGGGCCGATCTGGAAATAGGGGGCCAGCATGACGACCATGCCGAGGAAGCCGACCCCCAGCGCGATCCACCGGTAGGAGTGAACGCGCTCCCCCAGCAGCAGCGCGGCGAGCGTGGTCGCGAGGATCGGCGTGGCGTAGCCGAGCGCGGTGGCCTCGGGCAGGGGCAGGAAGCTCAGGGCCGCGAACCCCGAGAACATCGCGCAGGAGCCGGCGAGGGAACGGCGTAGGTGGCCGACGAGGTTGGGCGTGCGCACGGCGTCGATGATCTCGCCGCGCGCGGCGAGCCAGACCATCAGCGGCACGAGCGCGAAGAACGAGCGGTAGAAGACGATTTCCCCGATGGGGAAGCGCGCGCTGACGAGCTTCACCAGCGTCGACATCACCGTGAAGGCGAGGGCCGAGGTGACTTTGAGTCCGATGCCAAGGAGGATGTTCACGGCAGGTCGGGGCGCGGCGGAAGCACTCCAGCCATCCCATGATCGGCTTGCCCCGCCAAACCAGAATATCGCGCGGCGGCGTCCCGGGCCACGCATGGCTCGGAGTTTCCTGAGCGCGCCGCGCCCGAGATCACGCCTCAGATGAAGACGGCGAGCTTCTTGACGTCGGGCCAGGCGTCGATCTCGTCGAAGGGGCCGCGGGGCCGCGGGGCGAGCGCCGCAAGCCGGGCCGGCGCATCCGGGCCGGGGGCGTCGCGCGGTGCGACCGAGACGGGCTTGAGGTCGAGGTTGGCGGGCTCTGGCGGAATGGCCTCGGCGCGGCGGCGATCGTCGATGCGGGGCTCGATGAAGACGATGTCGTCCTTGATGCGGGGCGGGGCGGTGGCGAGCACCGTGTCCGGCCCGTCGTCGCGCGCCGTGTGCCGCCTCAGCGTGACCTCCGGGAGCGGGTCGACGAGCGTCACGTCGTCCGCCCAGCGCGCCATGATCGCCTGGATGCGGCTCTCCATCTCCCGTAGCACGGAGACGATCTGGCGGATCCGCGTGGTGGTCATCGCGTGCTGGCTGGAGGCCCGGTAGATCCCCAGCGCCTGCCTGTCGAGGTCGGCGACCGCCTGTGCGCCGTCGGCGCCCTCGCGGATCGACCAGGAGATCTCCTGCACGTGCTCGGCGGCGCTCGCCACGAGGTCGTCGGCCTTCTCCGCGGCCTTCACGACGTCGTCGTAGACGCGCTCGGGCTCGGGCGGGGTGGTGAGGCCTGTGGCGTCGGCGATGCTCTTGGCCAGGTCGAGCTTCGTCTTCAGCAGCGCCTCCGCCATGCCGGAGATTTCCCGCCTCAGCGTCACCGAGGGCTTGGCCTCGGCGCCGGGCGCGATGCTGCGCTCCAGCCGCTGGATGGCCTGGAGCAGCACGTCCGTATCGGCCTGCCGATTGCGCCTTGCATATTCGGACAGGAACCAGCGTCCGCGCGCCGTCTCCATGACCGCGGCCTCGATCGCGTCGTAGTCCTCTCGCGAGAGGGTCGGCGGAGGATGGTGCATCAGGTCCCGTCCCGGGCGCGAATCGCAGCCACAGCCTTCTGAGAGCATCATTGCCGGCTTGGCGGTTCAAGGCCGTGCATGACGGCCGGGCGACTTTCGCGTGCAAAACAGCGGACTTAACCGCCTCAGCCCCAGAGGGACGGCGAAGGGGGGAAGACCGTGCTGCCCTCGTAGACGAGGCCCGGCTCCCGGTCGCGCTGCAACAGGAGCGGCCCGTCGAGGTCGACGAACCGGGCGCGGGGCGCCAGCAGCATGGCGGGGGCCATGGCGAGGGAGGTGCCCACCATGCAGCCGACCATGAGGCCGAGCCCCCGCGCGGCCGCGGCCTCCGCGAGGTCCAGGGCCGCCGTGAGGCCGCCCGTCTTGTCGAGCTTGACGTTGAGCGCGTCGTAGAGGCCGGCCACCCGGCCGAGGCTCTCCACTCCGTGCGCGCTCTCGTCGGCGCAGAGCGGGATGGGACGGGGAAACCTTGCGAGGACGTCGTCCTCGCCTGCCGGCAAGGGCTGCTCGATGAGGGCCACGCCGGCGGCGGCGCAGGCTTCCACCTGCGCGGCGTAGTCGGCCTCGCGCCAGCCCTCGTTGGCGTCGACGACCAGCACGGCGTCGGGCGCGGCCCGTCGGACCGCCGCGATCCGCGCGGCGTCGCCTTCGCCGCCGCCGAGCTTGATCTTCAGGATCGGGCGCTCCGCCGCCCTGGACGCGGCGGCAGCCATGGCGTCGGGCTCGCCGAGACTGATCGTGAAGCATGTCGTGGCCGGCGCGAGGCGGGCCAGCCCGGCCGCGACATAGGCCGGCACGCCCGTCAGCTTCGCCTCGAGGTCCCACAGGGCGCAATCCAGCGCATTGCGGGCTGAGCCCGCGGGCAGGGCCTCCAGGAGGTCCTGCCGGCCTCCGCCCGCCTCGATGAAGCTCCGCGCGACCTCGATCTGGGCGACCACGCTCTCGGGCGTCTCCCCGTAGCGGGCATAGGGGACGCACTCGCCCCAGCCGCGCGCCGCGCCCTCGCGCAGGATGACGGCGACCACCACGGCCTCGGTGCGGCTGCCCCGGGCGATGGTGAACGCGCCCGCGATGGCGAAGCGCTCCGTCCTGACCTCAAGCGTGCGTCCCATGCGTCCCTCCGTCGCGGCCACGTCCCAGCCGGACAGGCGTTGTTGCCAGGGCGTCCGGCCGGAGCCGACACCCAAGCGCCACAGCCCGGTCCGAATCGCCGGGAATCGGCCCGGTGGTCTTGCTCGACTCGTCCCCGGGCCGCACGATGAACAAGAAGTTAACGGCCTTGAACAGGCCTTTTCCAGACGGGTGCCCGAGCAGCGAATGGACTCCGTGCCTGCGTACGCCCTCGAGCGATCCGGGTCTCGCGCGACTGCGGTGCTCACCGGGGACTGGACGTCCGCCGCGGCGGAAGCCGTGGAGGCGGCCGGCGCGCGCCTGCTCGCCGAGGCCAAGGGAATCGGCGACCTCGTGCTGGACCTCACGCGCGTCCACCGGATCGACACGCTCGGCGCTTGGGTGCTCGACCGCGCGCGGCACGAACTCGGCGCCACCGGCACCAGGGCGGAATTCGGAGGAGTGAGCGAGGCGCAGGGCATCCTGCTGCACGAGGTGGCCTACCGCAGCTTCGAGACCGGAGCCGCCAGGCGCCCGACCCTCATGGTCACCCTCCTGTCCGACATCGGAAAGACGGTGGCGGGGGCGGGCAGCGACGTGGTCGGGGGCGTGGGCTTCCTCGGCGCCATCATTGCCGGGCTCGGCCGCGTCTTCAGCCTGCGGGCGCGCTTTCGCTTCACCTCGCTCGTCTTCCACCTGGAGCAGATCGGGCTGCGCAGCGTCCCGATCATCGCGCTGATCTCCTTCCTGGTGGGCTGCATCGTCGCCCAGCAGGGCATCTTCCAGCTCAACAAGTTCGGCGCCACCGCCTTCGTGGTGGACCTCACGGGCATCCTGACCCTGCGCGAACTGGGCTTGCTGCTGACCGCCATCATGGTGGCGGGCCGCTCGGGCTCGGCCTTCACGGCCGAGATCGGCTCGATGAAGATGCGCGAGGAGATCGACGCGCTGCGCGTGATGGGGCTCGATCCCATCGACGTCCTCGTCGTGCCGCGCGTGCTCGCCCTGATGATCTCCATGCCGCTCCTTACCTTCATCGCGGACATGGCGGCGCTCTTCGGGGGAGGGGTGGTGGCGTGGCTCTATGGCGGCATCAGCCAGGACGTGTTCCTGAGCCGCCTGCAATCGGCCATCGGCTTCAACACCTTCATGGTGGGCATCATCAAGGCGCCGTTCATGGCGCTGGTGATCGGCCTGATCGCCTCCATCGAGGGCCTCGCCGTCGAGGGGTCGGCGGAATCGCTCGGCCGCCAGGTGACCTCGTCGGTGGTGAAGTCGATCTTCATGGTCATCGTGGTGGACGGGCTGTTCGCCATGTTCTTCGCGGCGATCAAGTACTGACCATGAGCGCGCCGCCTCCCACCCAGCCCCAGCACGGCCGCAACGAGCCGGACGCGATCATCCGCGTGCGCGACCTCAAGGTCGGCTTCGGCGAGCGGATGGTGATGAACGGGCTCGACCTCGACGTCTACCGGGGCGAGGTGCTGGGCTTCGTCGGCGCGTCCGGCGCCGGCAAGTCCGTGCTCACGCGCACGATCCTCGGCCTCGTGAAAAAGCGATCGGGCAGCATCGAGGTGTTCGGCCAGGACCTCGACACGCTCTCGCCGAAGGACCGCTCGGCCGTCGAGCGACGCTGGGGGGTGCTCTTCCAGCAGGGGGCGCTGTTCTCCTCGCTGACGGTGAAGCAGAACGTCCAGGTGCCGATGCGGGAATACCTCAAGCTCTCGCAGGGGCTGATGGACGAACTGGCGATGCTGAAGCTGGAGCTCGTGGGCCTCAAGCCCGACGTGGGGGACAAGAACCCCTCGGAGCTCTCGGGCGGCATGATCAAGCGCGTCGCGCTGGCCCGCGCGCTGTCGCTCGACCCCGAGATCGTCTTTCTCGACGAGCCCACGTCGGGGCTCGATCCCATCGGCGCGCAGGATTTCGACGAGCTGATCGCCACCTTGCAGAAGACTTTGGGCCTCACGGTTTTCATGGTAACGCACGACCTCGGCAGTCTCTATTCGATCTGCGATCGCATCGCGGCCCTGGGCAATGGCCGCGTCATCGCGCAGGGCACGATCGAGACGATGCTGGCGTCGGACGATCCCTGGCTCCGGGCGTATTTCCATGGCAAGCGGGCCCAGTCGCTCGTAGGAGCGGAGCCGGTGAGGTAGCAATGGAAACCCGGGCCAACTACGCGCTCATCGGATTGTTCACGCTGGCCGTGCTCGCGGCCGGGTTCTTCTTCGTCTTCTGGTTCTCGGGCAAGGATGCGGGGGCGAAGATCGTCAGCTACCGCATCATCTTCACGGGCTCGGTGTCGGGCCTCTCCCGCGGCGCCAACGTGCTCTACAACGGCCTGAAGGTCGGCGAGGTCTCCTCGCTCTCCTTCGCCACCAACGACCCGAACCGCGTGGTGGCGCGCGTCGACATCGACGCGACGACGCCGATGAACGTGGATACCCGTGCGCGGCTCGAATATTCCGGCCTCACCGGCGTTGCGGCCGTCCAGCTCTCCGGGGGCAAGCCCGGCAGCCAGCCGCTGGAGATCAAGGATCCGTCCAAGCCGCCCATCATCTACGCCGACCGCTCGGACTTCCAGGACCTGCTGGAGACGGCCCAACGCCTGGCGCGCAAGGCGGACGACGTGCTCACGCGCGCCGACCAGCTCTTCGCCGACAACGAGGGCTCGATCAGCAAGACCGTCCGGAACATCGAGCAGTTCACCGACGCGCTGGCGCAGAACTCGGGCGGCGTGGGCAAGTTCCTGTCCTCGGCCGGGGGCGCGGCCGACGAGATCAAGACTTTGAGCCAGAAGCTCCAGACGCTCTCCGACTCCGCCGAGAAGATCCTGAACGGCGTCAATCCCGGCGACATTGCCGCCATCATCGGCGACCTCAAGCAGGTCACCGACACGGTGGCGCAGGACCGCGCGAAGATCACGGCCATCCTGGACGACGCCTCCCAGCTCGCCAACCGTCTCAACCAGTCCTCCACCAAGCTCGATTCGGTGCTGACCAGCGCCGACAACGCGCTCAAGGGCATCGACGGCGTGGTGAAGGGCGTGGACGGCAGCAAGGTGGCGCGGACGCTCGACAACATCGACCGCTTCACCGGCACCCTGGCCGACAACACCCAGCGCGTCGACGAGGTGCTGAAGAACGTGGGCGAGCTGTCGGGCAAACTGAACAAGGCCTCCGACCGCTTCGACGGCGTCCTCGCCAACGCCGACAGCGCGCTCAAGAGCATCGACAACGCGGTGAAGGGCGTCGACGGCGCCAAGATCGCGCGCACCGTCGACAATATCGACAGGTTCAGCGGCGTGCTGGCGCAGAACAGCGGCCGGGTGGACGAGGTGCTGAAGAACGTCGACGAGATCAGCGGCAAGCTCAACAAGGCGTCCGACCGCATCGACAGCGTGCTGGCGGACGCCAGCGGCGCGCTGAAGGGGATCGACGCGACGATGAAGGGCATCGACCCCGCCAAGGTCGCGCGCACCATCGACAACATCGACAAGGTGGCCCAGGCCATCGGCGGCAATGCCGGCGACATCCAGGCCACCCTGCAGAACGCACGCGAACTCACCGCCAAGCTCAACCGCTCGGCCGACCAGGTCGACGACGTGCTCAAGAGCGCGCAGCGCTTCCTGGGCTCGGGCGAAGGGCAGGGGGCGCTGAACGACGTTGCCGAGGCGGCCAAGTCGATCCGCCGGCTGGCCGACAACCTCGACAAGCGGACCGCCGAGATCACCGCCGGCGTGAACCGGCTGACCGGGCCGGGCGTGCGGGACTTCGAGGCCTTCGCCACGGAGGGCCGCAAGACGCTCGGCGAGATCAACCGCACGCTCCGCAGCTTTCAGTCCAATCCCCAGCAGCTCATCTTCGGGCAGAAGTCGAACATTCCCGAGTATCAGGGCCGTCCATGACCCACCGGTCTCCGTCGCCGCCTCCCGGCTTCCATTCCTCAACCGGGCCGGGCCAGAGCCGGCGCGGCGCGCTGCGCGCCGTGGCCGTGGCCGCCGCAGGCCTTGCGCTCGCCGCCTGCAGCGGCTCCTCGCCGCTGGAGACGTTCGACCTCTCGGTCCCGCCGCGCTCGCGGACGTCCTCGCCGGGCGGGCGCCAATTGGTGGTGGCCGAGCCCGTGGCCCTGCAGCCGCTCGAGGCCGACCGCATCATGGTCAAGGCGGGGGACGGCAGCGTCAGCTACCTGCCGGGCGTGCAATGGGCCGACCGGCTGCCGCGGCTCCTGCAGTCCCGGCTCGTGCAGACCTTCGAGAATGACGGCCGGGCGGTGGGCCGGGCCGGCAACGGGGTGGCCGCGGACCTCGTCCTGCAATCGGACATCCGCTTCTTCGGGATCAGCACGGTCGAAGGCTCGCAGGCCGTGGTCGAGATCTCGGCCAAGCTCGTGGACGGCAGCTCGGGCCGGATCCTCTCGGCCCGCGTCTTCCGCGGCGCCCAGCCCGTGGGCGCGCTGAACGGCAAGGCCGCCGCCCAGGCCCTGGACGGCGTCACGGTCCGCGTGCTGCAGGATATCGTGCGCTGGGCGGGCGGCGCGTCCCGCGCCGCGCCGAAGCCTGTCGCGGCCCCGGCCGATCCGTCCCCCAGCCAGGGTTGAGGGAAGAGGCGCGGCCTCAGGCGACGCCGAGCTTCTTCTGCAGGCTCGTCGAGGACGTCGTGTACTGGAAGAGCAGCTTCTTCTCGGGATAGACGTAGCGGTGCACCTTCTGCGCCGCGAGCGCGCCTTCGTGGAAGCCGGACAGGATCAGCTTGAGCTTGCCGGGATAGGTGTTGATGTCGCCGACGGCGAAAATGCCCGGCGTCGACGTCTCGAACTTCTCGGTGTCGACCGGGATGAGGTTCTCGTGGAGCTGGAGGCCCCAGTCCGCGATCGGACCGAGCTTCATGGTCAGCCCGAAGAAGGGGAGCATCGTGTCGCAGGCGACCTCGAAGGTCGCGTTGTCGTTGCCCCGGCACTGCGCCGCGGAGAGCCGGCCGGCCTCTCCCTTGAGCCCCGTGACCTGGCCGATCCGCAGGTCCATCTTGTCGGCGGCCACGAGCGCCCGCATCTGCTCGACGCTGTGGGGCGCGGCGCGGAAGTCGTCGCGCCGGTGCATCAGCGTCACGCGCCGGCCGATGGGCTGCAGGTTCAAGGTCCAGTCGAGCGCGCTGTCGCCCCCGCCGACGATCAGGATCGTGCGGTCGCGCAGGGTCTCCATTTTGCGCACGGCGTAGAAGACGCTGTGCTCCTCGTAGCCCTCTATCCCGGCGATGGGAGGCTTCTTGGGCTGGAACGACCCGCCGCCCGCGGCGATCAGCACGGCCTTGCACTCGAAGACGGTGTCGGCGTCGGTCGTCACGCGAAAGCGGGGCGCCTCCGGCGTGCCCAGCGGCTCCAGCGCCGTGACCATCTGGTTGAGGTGGAAGGTCGGCCCGAAGGGCTCGATCTGCTGCATCAGGTTGTCGACCAGCCCCATGCCCGTGACGACCGGGAAGCCGGGGATGTCGTAGATCGGCTTCTCCGGATAGAGCTCGGCGCATTGCCCGCCCACCTTGGGCAGGATGTCGATCAGGTGCGACTTGATGTCGAGCAGGCCCAGCTCGAACACGGCGAAGAGGCCCACGGGCCCAGCCCCGATGATGACGACGTCGGTGTGAATGGTCTCGGTCATGGTCAGTCCAATGGGTCAGCCGGTCGGGGCCAGGCGGCGCCGGGACGATCGCCGGGTGCGTGGCTTCTCACTAATTGTACGCAATGGAATGTGGAAGCGGAATTTCCACATTCATTCGTGGTAAATCCTAGGCCTGGCGTTCCGGCGTGCGCACCACGAGCCCGTCCCATTCCGGCTTGACCTTGAGCTGGCAGGACAACCGGGAGGTGGGCCGGACGTCGAAGGCGAAGTCCAGCATGTCTTCCTCCATGGCGGAGGGCGTGCCGAGCTTCTCGGCCCAGGCCTCGTCGACATAGACGTGGCAGGTCGCGCAGGCGCAGGCCCCGCCGCATTCCGCGTCGATGCCGGGAATGCCGTTCTTGACGGCGTTCTCCATCACCGTGGAGCCGTCTTCCGCCTCGACCGTCCGGGCCGTGCCCTGGACGTCGACATAGGTAATCTTGGTCATGGAGCGCTCGATCAAGCGGGATCGTGGAGGGCGCCGCGCCCGCAGGGCCTCGGCCGAGCCCTATGTAAGGCAGCACAGGCGGGTTGGCGAGTGTGGTCGCGTGCGGCTCACAGGCCCGCTACGGCGCCGTCCCCGTCCAGCAGGCCCGCAATGACAGCCCGCGCCTCCGCCACTTTGGCGTGCAGGCCTGCCACGGCTTCGAGCACATGGTCGTCCGGCGCATGGGCAGGCAGCGCCTCGACCCTGCCCGAGGCCTCCGCCACGCGCCACGCGCCGACGGCCCGCGCCGAGCCCTTGAGGCGATGGGCGGCCTCCATGCGCTGGCGATGCTCGGCCGCGTCCCAGATCTGCCGCAGCACCTCCGCCGACTGCTCGAAGAACATGGCGACGATCTGGCGCTCGAGTTCCGGGTCGTGAAGCGTCTGTCGCGCGAGGTGGTCGAGGTCGAGGACCTCGCCGAGCGCGCCTGGCGAAACATATTCGGGGGAGGTGCGACGCGCCGTGCTGCCGTTCATGCGCTCTCCTTGGGTGTCTGCCGCCGTGATGGGCGACAGCGGGTCGTTGGGCCGCCTCTGCTCAGGGATGATGCACGAGTTGGGCCAAGAAACCGTTTCACTTTGCCATCGGAAAGAGCGAATGGGGCATAAAGGCGGCCGGACCGTCATATTCCACACCCCACTTTCGGGTGATCAGGCTCCGGACCCGCGTCCGGCGTGCCCGCATGGTGAACGAGCCGTTAACGACGTTTGACGAACCTGATGAAGTCCGGGTTTCCATGGCGGGGGGCCCCGACTACACTGATTTTTGGTTAACCGGGCGGAGTCAGGATGCTCCGACGCCGTTTCCCGACCGGGATCGGCCCCGGGACAGGGCTCTCCGTCGCCTTCGGGCGGCAGGGGGCCTCGTCGCGCTTGCGGGCGCTGGCGCTCAGTTTGGCGACGCCAAGCGGCGCCGCAATGTCGTGCGTGG
The DNA here is from genome assembly GCA_046349155.1 of Alsobacter sp. Taxonomy (GTDB): domain Bacteria; phylum Pseudomonadota; class Alphaproteobacteria; order Rhizobiales; family Beijerinckiaceae; genus Alsobacter. The sequence goes on from JAXMCW010000001.1 coordinate 1,908,174, forward strand.
GGATACGAGGTAGAAATGGCGACCCAGACGAAGATCACCGACCCGACCGAAGCGGCGCTGTCGGCGATCGAGGAAGCCCTGAACCTGAACGCCTCCAAACCCGCGGCGCCCGCCGAGAAGCCGTCCTCGCCGGGCCACGAGGCGACCCAGGACGCGGCTCGCGCGCCGCAGGCCACGCGCGAAGCCCCCATGGCGGAACCCCCCGCCGTCGACGAGGAACCCTTGCCGCGGCTGCCGGAGGCGAGCGAGCTCCCGGTCCTGGGCGAGACGGAGAACAAGGCCGGATTGCGCAACAGGACCGGACGCCTGGCGCAGACCCCTGGCCCCGAGCCGCGGCGTCCCGCGCCCGGCCGTCCGGCCAATGACGACCGCCGCGCCGTCGGGGAGATTCTGCAGGCGCTGCAGACCAAGCCCTCCCGCAAGCCGCAGATGCTGGCGTTCCTGGGCTCACTGGTCTGGCTCGGCCTGCTGGCCGCCTATGCCTGGACCCGCTGGGGCGGGGAGATCGCCGGCGCGGAAGCCCCGGTGCAGGTCCTGGCCCGGCCGGAGGTCCTGCTGCTGGCGCTGGGCGGCCTGATTCCGGTCGTCGTGATGTTCGTGCTCGCCGCGCTGGTCAACCGCGCGCAGGAGATGCGCAACGTCGCACGCTCCATGACGCAGGTCGCCCTGCGCCTCGCCGAGCCCGAGGGACTGGGCACCGAGAGCATGGTGAGCCTGTCTCACGCCATCCGGCGCGAGGTCGCGGCGATGGGCGACGGCATCGAACGTGCGGTGGCGCGCGCGGGCGAACTCGAGACGCTCGTCCATTCCGAGATCGCGACGCTCGAGCGGGCCTATGGCGAAAACGAGATTCGAATCCGGGGCTTGATCGACGAACTTATCGCGCAACGTGAGGCAATCCTCACCAATGCCGAGCGCGTGCGCACGTCCATCACCGCCTCGCATGACAGCCTGCGGGACGACCTGAACGCCGCGGCCGCGCGCATCGCGGGAGCGGTCGGCGACGCCGGCACGCGCGTCACGCAGACGCTCGGCGCCAAGGCCGAGGAGATCACCGGGGCCCTTTCGCGCACCGGCGACGGCATGATCGGCGAGCTGAGCAACCGCGGAACGGACCTCATCCAGCGCCTCACCGCCACGTCGGAGGATGTCAGCAAGCGGCTCTCCACCGCCAGCGAGGACGTGACAGGCAGGCTCGGCGTCAAGGCCGAAGAGATCGCCGCGCTCCTCTCGGGCACGGGCGAGAAGCTCACCTTGGAGCTCGCCAGCCGCGGCGAAGTGGTGGGCAGGACCCTGCAGGAGACGAGCGAGGTGCTCACGCGCACGCTCACCGAGGGCTCCGAGCGCGTCACCCGCGTCATCGCCGAGACGGGCTCCGGCGTGGCCGAGACCATTGCAGGCCGCGCGCTCGAGGTGAACACCCAGCTGCGCACCACGGGCGAACAGCTCGCCGCCGAACTCGGTCAGCGCGGGGACCACGTCGCCCGTCTGATGGAGGAGACCGGCAGCCGCATCGCCGAGACGATCACCACGCATGGCGACGGCGTGGCGAGCCGCATCGCCTCCACCGGCGAGAAGTTGCAGGCGACCGTCAGCGAGCATTCGCGCGCGCTGGAGACCGGGCTCACGGGCACGGGCGAGCGCATCGCCGCGCTCATCGACGAGCGCGTCGCGGCGACCCGCTCCGCCTTTGACGAGAGCGCAGGCCAGGCGACCTCGGCTCTGGACCGGAGGCTCGCGGCCACCCGCGAGGCCTTCGAGACCAGCGCCAGGGCGGCCGGCGAGGCTCTTTCCGCGAGCGCGGAACAGGCGCACGCCTCCTTCGTCGAGAAGACGCGCGACATCCAGGGCGGCATCCTGGAGGCCGCCCGCGAGGCCGTGGCGGCGCTGGCGCGTCAGTCCGAGGAAACCAAGACCGCCATCGCCGGCACGGCGGAGACGCTGGGCGAGGCGATCCAGCAGCGCGGCCAGTCGGTGCATCACGCGCTGCAGGCCACGCTGGCTGCCTTCGAGCAGGTGCTCGGGGAGCGCGGCGGCGGGCTCGACAGGGCCCTCGGCGAGAAGATCGCCGCCTTCGAGGAGCGCGTCCTCGAGCGCGGCGGCAAGCTGGAGGAGGGGCTCCTGCAGCGCTTCGCAGCCTTCGAGAGCGTTTTCGACACGCGGTCCGGCCTTCTCCAGGACCTTCTGTCCGGCCACGCCTCCCGCTTCGACGAGGCGCTGTCGGGTGGGGCAGGGCGGCTGCAAGCGCTCTTCGAGGAGCGCGCCGCCCACATCGCCGGTCATCTCGACGCCGGCGCGACCCGCATCGAGGCGGGGCTCGGGGATCGCCTGGCCCTGCTCGGCGCCGCGCTCGACAGCGGCGCGAGCCGGATCGACGCGACCTTCGGCGAGCATGCGCGGGTGCTGTCCAACCATCTCGACCATGGCGCGAATCGTATCGACTCGACGCTTGCCGAGCGCGCGCGCCAGCTTGCGGCCAACATCGACGCGGGCGCGGCCCGTCTCGAGGAGACGATCGGCGAGCGGACGAACCTGCTCGCCCAGGTGGTGAGCACCGTCGCGGAGTCCGCGGGCGCCACCATCGCGGCCAAGACGCAGGCCTTCGAGGCCTCGCTGGGCAACCGGGCCAAGGAACTCGAGGAGACCCTGTCGGGGACCATCGAGAGCTTCGAGAGCAAGGTGCTGGGCCGCGGGGCGGAGCTCACGCTGTCCCTGACCGGCCGGCTCGACGCGTTCGAGGAGGCGGTGCTGGAGCGCGGCGGGGCGCTGGTCGACCGCATCGGCGTCGACACCCGGACCTTCACCAACGCGGTGGAGAGCCGGCTGGGCGAAATCCAGTCGCTGCTGGGCGAAAAGGGCGAGGACCTCGCCGAGAAGATCGCCGAGCGCGCCCGGTCCGCCGCCAGCCAGATGGAAGAGCAGATCTCAGGCTTCGAGACCCGCTCCGTGAAGGCGGGCGAACAGGTCGCCGGCACGCTCGACGGCATCTTCGTGCGCATCGACCAGGGCCTGGACCAGCGCGCCAAGGCGCTGACGCAGACGCTGGCAAGCCATACGCTCGACATCGCCAAGCTGTTGTCCTCCGGAGGAAAGGACATCACCGCGGCCCTCGATACGAAGGTCGCGGAAGTCGAGACCACGCTTGCCGCGCGCACCGACAAGATGGTCGAGACCATCGGCGGCAAGGCGGGTGAGCTCGATGCGGCCCTCGGCCGCCATGCGGATACGATCGTCAGCCGGGCCGCCGACGTGGAGACCACGCTCGCCGCAAGGGCCGAGCGGGTCGCGCAGTCCCTGGCCGCGAAGGCGGGCGAGCTCGATGCGGCCCTCGGCCGGCACGCGGAGACGATCGTCAGCCGGGCCGCCGACGTGGAAATCACGCTCGCCGCAAGGGCCGAGCAGGTCGCGGAAACCCTCGCCTCGAAGGCCGGTGAACTCGACGCCGCGCTCGGCAAGCATGCCGAGACCATCGTCGCCCGCGCCACGGAGGTGAGGGACGACCTCGCCGCCAGGGCCGGGGAGGTCGCGGACGCCATCGGCGCCAAGGCCGGCGCGATCGACTCGGCCATCGGCCGGCACGCGCTCACGATCGCCGGCGCCGCCGACCACGTGGAGACGACCCTCGCCGCTCGGACCGACGCGCTCGCGCAGACGCTGGGCGCCAAAGGCATGGAGCTGGAGGACAAGCTGGGCCGCCACGCCGACATGGTGCTCGGCCGCGTGGCCGAGGCGGAGACCGTTCTCGCGGAACGCGCCCAGGTCGTGGCCGACACCTTGTCCGGCAAGGCCGGCGAGATCAACGCCGTGCTCGGCCGCCAGGCGACTGCGATTGCCGAGACGCTGGACGGTCGCGTCAGCCGCTTCGAGGAGCGTGTGGTCAACCGCCTCGATACGGTGAGCGCGACGCTGGACGAGCGCGCCCGAGCGCTGTCGGAGATGCTGTCGGACGGCGCAGGGTCGGTGGCCGACGCGCTGGCGCAGCGCACCGGCGAATTGTCCGGATTGCTGGAAAGCTCCAGCCGCCGCCTCGCGCAGACGCTTTCGGCCGGCACGCAGGCCGTCACGGCCGTGTTCGGCCAGCAGGCCGGCGCGCTCTCGCAGCTCTTCGAGGAGCGTGGCGCACGCCTCGTGAAGGATCTCGCCGACCAGGGCCAGGCCTCCGCGGAGCAGCTCACCACCGGCGCCCGCGACCTGTCGGCCGCGTTCGGGGAGCAGACCTCCGCCCTGGCCTCGCTGTTCGACGAGCGCGGCGCGGACGTGCTGCGCCAGCTGCAGGACCATCGCTCGGCGCTCGAAGCCCAGACGGGCACGCTCGCCTCGCTCTACGAAGAGGGCGGCCGGCAGCTCGTCGACCGCATCGACTCCCACGGCGCGGCGGCGGCGGAACGCCTGTCCAGCGTCGGCGAGCAGGCCACGCGGGAGATCACCGGCGTCAGCGAGACCGTCGTCCGCACGCTGCAGGGCCGCACCGCCGGCATCATGGAGATGCTGCGCAAGGGAACCGAGACCCTGGCCGGCGCGCTCGACCAGTCGGCTGACCGGCTGCACACCGTGCTGGACGAGGGCTCGACCCGCTCGGTCGGGCGGCTCGTCTCCGTCAGCGACCAGCTCAAGGACGAGCTCGCCAAGGCGCTCGGCGAGTTCGACGCGGGCGCGACCGGTTCGGCCGGCCGCATCGCCGAGGTGGCGAACCGGCTGAAGGCCGAGCTCGGCAACTCGCTGCAGCAGCTCGAGGCGGGCGCGGCCGGGTCCGTGATGCGGCTGAGCCGGGTTGGGGAGAAGCTGCAGAGCGATCTTTCCGCCACCCTGCAGCGGATCGACGAGAACGCCAGCCACTTCACGACGGGCCTCCTGGACGCCAGCGAGAAGCTGCGCAACGGCTTCGACGGCACCTTGGACCGGATCAACGACGCCAATGGCCGCCTCGCGGTGCTGATCGCCCATGCGGGCGACAACCTCGGATCGGTCGAGACGGCGCTCGGGGGCCGCCTCGGCGACCTGCAGGCGGCGCTCGCCTCCATTCAGGACGAGACCAACGCGCTCGCCCAGCGGGTGGCCGAGCAGTCGGAGGCCTTGCGCCTGATCTCCACGGGCACGCTCCGCGACGCCGCGGGCCTCTTCAACCGGCTCGAGCAGCAGAGCCGCGCCGTCGCCGCGGCGACGCAGGCCCATGTCGGCTCTATGGCCCAGGCGGCGGAAGGGCTCGAAAAGCTCGAGGAGCGGCTGGCCCAGGCCGTGGCCGAGCGCGGGGAGGGGCTGGAGCAGCTCGCCTCCACGATCACCGCCAAGACCGAGGACCTCGACTCCGTCACGCGCTCCTTCACCCGCCTCGTCGAGGACGCGCTGAAGGCGGCGGAGGGCCGCACCCGCCAGATCAGCGCGCTGATCGCCGAGAATGCGGAGACATCGGCCTCCGCGATCGACGAGCAGTTCGCGCAGATCCGCAACGCCACGGGCAAGGAGCGCGAGCGTCTGTCGGCGTCCCTGCGCCAGACCTACGAGCAGGCCATCACGGACATGGGGGTGGCGCTGGAGGCCGCGATCGGTCGCTTCCGCGACGTCGCGGGCGAGCTTGGCGGCCTGACGGGCCAGGTGCAGCAGGAGCTCGACGCCACTCGCGCCGAGCTGCGCCGCGGCATCCTGGACCTGCCGCGCGAGACGCAGGAATCGACCGCCGCCATGCGCCGCGTCGTGGCCGACCAGATCAAGGCCCTGAACGAGCTCACCGCGCTCGTGTCGCGGTCCGATCGGGGGCTCGACCTCGCCCGCGCGGCCAACGACGCGGCGGAGCCGGCGCATGCGCCGGAGCCGGCCGCGCCCGCGAGGCAGCGGCCCGCTGAGGCGCCACGCACGCCACCGGCCCCTCCGGTGCGCTTCGTGCAGGAGCAGCCGCCGGCCCCGCAAGTCCCGCCCCCGGCCCGCCCGAGCGTGCTCGTGACCCCGCCGCCGCGCGAGGAGCCTGCCGCCGCGCCGCCGCCGCCCCAGGCCGAGAAGCCGCGGCCGCGCCCCGCGCCCGCGCCGGCTTCGGCCGAAACCCCGGCTTCGGCGCGCCCGGCCAAGGGCGGAACGGCCCGGACGGGCTGGCTGTCCGAGCTGCTGGCCCGCGCCTCCCGCGACGAGCCGGAAGCCGGGGCCGCCACGCCGGCCCCAGCCCTCGAGCCGGCCGCCGGCGCGGAGCCCGGCGCGAAGCCCACGCCCGCCCAGCAGAGCGCGGCCGACAGCCTGGGCTCGCTCTCCACGGACATCGCCCGCATGATCGACCACGACGCCGCGGTGGACCTGTGGGACCGCTACACCCGGGGCGAGCGCAACGTGTTCTCCCGCGTGCTCTACACGCCCCAGGGGCAGGAGCGCTTCGACGAGTTCCGCCGGCGCTATCGCCGCGACGCGGATTTCCGCGCCACGGTCGATGCTTACGTCGAGAAGTTCGAGGAATTGCTGCGCGAGGTGGCCCCGAACGACCGGGGTTCCGCCATCACGAAGTCGATCCTCACCTCGGACGAGGGCAAGGTCTACACCATCCTCGCCCACGCGAGCGGCCGGTTCGAATAGGCCCGTCCTGCGACGGATGTCGGAAAGGCCCCGGGAGACCGGGGCCTTTTTCATGCGCGAGCCGCGACCTGCGCTGCTCGTGCAACCGTCCGTTGACCTGTCTCAACGTTGCCCGAGTCGCCTCGGCCTAGCATGCTGCGCATCCCCCCAAGGACAGGAGGTCCCCCCATGTTCAAGATGATCCTCGTCCCCGTCGATCTCTCCGAGGTCGACGTGGCTCGCCCCGCCCTCGACAAGGCGGTGGCTCTGGCCGGCATCACGGACGCCAAGCTGGGGCTCGTCTATGTCCGCTCCATCCTGCCGGTGACCTTCATGGAATACGTGCCGCCCTCCTTCGACGAGGAGCAGCAGGCCGATTGCGAGAAGCAGATCAAGGAGCTCGCCGACAGCCTGAAGCTCGCGCCCGGGCGCGTCGGCACGGCCGTGCGGATGGGCTCGGTCTATAACGAGGTTCTGGCCGAAGCCGAGAAGACGGGGGCGGACCTGCTCGTGGTCGGCTCGCACCGACCGGGGATGGCCACCTACCTGCTGGGGTCCAACGCCTCGACGATCGTGCGCCATGCGCAATGCTCGGTGCTCGTCGTGCGCTCGCCGGACTCGCCCAAGGCCTGAGCGGCCTGGTCAGGCCGGGGGCAGCACCGCCTCCGGCCAGCGTCCCGGCGAGAAGGCCGCCGGCCGGTTGCGGGTGGCCATCTCGCGCGCCTGCCAGCCGAAGGCCAGCAGCACCATGGCGGCCAACGCCGCGATGGGCCACGAGCCGCGCTGCAGCGCCGCCGCCGCCGCCCAGAGCAGGGCGACGGCCGTGACGAGGCCGACGATCACGACGCCGGCCCAGAGCGGCGCGGGCTGGCCCGCACGGCAGAGGAGCACGGGATTGGCCGCCGCCGCGCGCTCGACGAGCGCGGTCACGAAACGCCGGTAGGCGACGTCCCGGCGCTCGACGTCCACCCAGCTCTTCCAGGACAGGTTGGACAGCGTCAGCGTGCGCCGTCCCGCCAGCCGCAGCCGCGCCCGGAACCCGGCCGCACCGACGTTGGTGGGTTGGTAGGCGAGGCGCACGGCGAGGATGTCGCGATAGGGGATCGTCTCCTGCCGGCGCCCGCTATCCACGTAGAGGCCATCGGGATCGAGGCGATAGGCGACCTCGTGGCCGAAGGGCCGGGGGCGGTGGGCGTAGGAGAGGGGCTCGGTCATGCGCGCGACAAGCCCTCCCGCGAGGGCTGCGTCAAGGGGCGGCGCGTCAGCCCTGTAAGCGCCGGCGCTACCTTGCAAAGCCGGCCAACGCATGCAAAGCTACCAATATAACTTGAATTGTTTTGCTTCTTTTTTGCAGTTCTGGGTTGCGACGTTCCAATTCGACCTCGATTTTTCTGAGTCTCATGGAAACACGTTCTGTTTCGTTGCCTGTTGCCCTGACGCCTGATCTCGAAGACCGGATCGAGGACTGCTCTCTTTCAGGTCGGGCTCCGCCGCCGTCCCATGCGGAACTCATCGCTCGCGATGACGACGCGGCCTTCGAGCGCGGCCAGCGCCGCTTTTCCGAGGGGCAGCGGCCTGTGATCCGCTGGATCAAGGGGGATGGTCAGGACGATGTCGTCACGCGAGCAGCGATAGGTCAGGCTACCCGTCTGCTTGGGAACTCTGTTGATTACTGTCTGTGCACGGCCGGGTTGGATGCCGGACGTGTCCGCGAAATCCTGGCTTGGGCCGTCTGCCCCGTCGAGTGGTGGCCATTGTCACCCGCCGACAATCCCGTCCTGGCCGACCTTCTCGACAAGGCCGAGTGTCCTGCGGAAGCCTTCGGGTACTGGTGGAAGTGGTTTCCCGAACGCGTTCGGCCCGATGCGCCGGAATGGATCCTCGACGGCGACATGGTGATCGTGGGGCGGCCGGAATGGTTGCCCGAGTGGTTGCGGGGCGAAGACACGTGCCGCGTGAGCCAGGACGACCGCTGGCCCGTCGAGGGGCTGTACGGGAACTACGTGCCGCATGTGGACCTCACCAAACGGCTCTATTCGGGTCTCGTGTCGCTGCAGCCCGGGCAACGCTACATGGACGCCATCGCCCGGGTCCTCTCCATCCAGCCTCTGGCCCAGCCCCATGACGGGCGCCGCGACATGTGCGAGCAGGGCGTCGTGGCCGCGGCGTTCCAGGATCGTGCCACCCCGCTCCCCCTGTATGACTTTCCATTCGGCCGGGGATTTGAAGACCACCTGGACTATGGCCTCAACGGAAACCAGGGCCGAGCCTGGGGCTACCATTTCGGGCATGCTTTCCGGGGGCCCAACAAGCATTTCGAGCGGTTGACCGAGGTGGGCGTGGTGTTCTCGCGTCCGGGCGAGCCTGCGCTGCGCGAGCGCTTCGCCTGGCTCGGGGGATCGGGCCAATGGGGCGTCCCGGCCTGGGGAGCGTCATTCGCGTTCCTCGACCTGATCCAGGCGGAACTGGCGGCCTTCGCCGGCCGGCGAGTCCTGGAGATCGGCACGTCACGGGGCGGGACGGCGGCCATCCTGGCGTCCTTGGGTTGCAGGGTCGTCACGGTCGATCGCCATGACAGGGGCGCAGCCACGAACCTCGCGGGCCTCGATGTCGACGTCGTCGTCGCCGATGGGGTCGACTTCCTGACGGCGACCGCGGAGCGCTTCGATGCGATCGTGGTCGACCTCCACGGCAATTCCCGGGAGGTCTGGGCCGTGCTCGGACCTCTCCTGCTCGACAGGCTTTCGCCCGGCGGGATTGCTCTGGTCAACAATGCCCGTCTTCACCACATGGCCGAATGGCAAGAGGAGGACGGCGTTGCCGATTGGCTCGGCACGCTTGGGGGGGACTGGTCGGTGACGGTGCACGAGGACGACGCGCCGGGTGTGGCGGTCGTGCGGGACGTGCGGCCGCCGCAGGTGCCGTTCCTCGACCTCGCGCGCTCCTACGGCTCGCTGCGCGCAGATTTCGACGCGGCAATCGCTCGCGTGATGGACAGCCAATGGTTCCTTCGCGGGCCGGAAGTCGACGCGTTCGAGCGCGAGTGGGCTGCGTTCTGCGGCCAAGCGCACGCCGTCTGCTGCAACAGCGGGACCGACGCCTTGACCATCGCGGCGACCGCGATGGCCCTGCAACGCGTGGACGTCCCGGCCGCGACGCTGCCGCTCACGGCGCTCGGGCTGCAGCGAAGCGGAGCGGACGTCGTCCTGAAAGACGTCGGCGAGGATGGACGGCTCGCCGAAGCAGGTCCGGATTCGGTTCCTGTGCTGTTCTACGGTCGGCCGCCGAATGCGATCGAAGCCGGCGCGCGGCTCTTCGATGCAGCGCACGCCCATGGGTGGCAGGTCCCGCGCGGCGCCGTAGCGGCCTGGAGCTTCTACCCGACGAAAACGCTGGGCGCGCTCGGTGACGGTGGCGCGGTGACCACCGACGATGAAAATCTCGCGCGCGAGATGCGCATGCTCTGCGGCCGCGACGATCGTCTGCTCGACGGGCGGCAGATCACGTCCAGAATGGATGAGATCCAGGCGGCGGTTCTTCGCGTCAAGTTGCGGCATTTGCCGCGTTGGCTGGAGGAACGCCAGGCGATCGGTGCAGCCTACCAGCGGAGGCTGGCCCCGCTTGGAATCACGCTGGAGGGACCCAGCTTCCATCACCTGTACGTCGTCCGGGTCCCGGATCGCGATGCCGTGGCCGAACGCATGGTGGCCCGCGGGGTCGGAGTGAAGGTGCACTGGTCGTTGCCGCTGCACCGGGTGCCGGGCGCCTGGGACCGCTCGGGGATCTTCCCGATGGCCGAAGCCTGGTGCGCGAGCGTGCTCTCGCTCCCCTGTTATCCAGGGCTGCGCGAAGACGAGATCGCGAGAGTCTGCGAGGTTATCGAAGCTGAACTGGCGGCCGGTGCGGCGAGGAGCGACGCGGCGTAGCCGCGCTCACGCTGCGGGCTGCCCGGCGCGGCAATCGAGCGCGGGGCCGGCTGCCACCGGCGCTCGACTACCGCGCGAGCAGCTTCATCGCGCCTTCCAGCCCCTCCAGCGTGAGGGGGAACATGCGGCCTTCCATCAGGCCCTGCATGACCTGGATGGAGTGCGTGTAGCCCCAGTGGCTCTTCTTGACCGGGTTGATCCAGGCGGAGCGCGGGAAGTGCGCGAGCAGGCGGCGCATCCACGCCTCGCCGCTCTCCTCGTTCCAGTGCTCCACCGATCCGCCGGGCACGGCGATCTCGTAGGGGCTCATCGAGGCGTCGCCCACGAAGACGAGCCTGTAGTCCGCCCCGTAGGTGCGGATGACCTCCCAGGTCGGCGTGCGCGCCTCGTGGCGGCGGCGGTTTTCGGTCCAGACGCCCTCGTAGACGCAATTGTGGAAATAGAAGTGCCGGAGGTGCTTGAACTCGGCGCGGGCGGCGGAGAAGAGCTCCTCCACCTGCTCGATATGCCAGTCCATCGAGCCGCCGACGTCGAGGAAGAGCAGCACCTTCACGGCGTTGCGCCGTTCCGGGCGCATCTGCACGTCGAGATAGCCGTGGCTCGCCGTCTCGCGGATCGTGCCGTCGAGGTCGAGTTCCTCTGCCGCGCCGGTGCGGGCGAAACGGCGCAGGCGGCGCAGGGCCACCTTCATCGTGCGGGTGCCGAGCTCGACCGTGTCGTCGAAATCCTTGAAGTCGCGCCGGTCCCACACCTTCACGGCGGAGAAGTTGCGGTTGCCGTCCTGCCCGATGCGGATGCCCTCGGGATGGCTGCCATAGGCGCCGAAGGGGGAGGTGCCGCCCGTGCCGATCCACTTGCTGCCGCCCTGGTGACGGCCCTTCTGCTCCCTGAGCCGCTCGCGCAGCGTCTCCCAGAGCTTGTCCCAGCCGAGCTTCTCGATCTTCGCCCGCTCGTCGTCGGAGAGCAGGCGGCGCGCCATGGCCTCCAGCCAGTCGCGCGGGATCGCGGCCGCCTCGTCCTCGCCCCGGGGCGGGGCGATGACGCCCTTGAAGATGGCGGCGAAGACGCGGTCGAACTTGTCGAGGTTGCGCTCGTCCTTCACCAGGCTGGTGCGCGCGAGGTAGTAGAAGCCGTCCAGCGTCTGGCCGGCCAGGTCGGCCTCCAGCGCTTCCAGCAACGTCAGATATTCCCGCAGCGACACGGGAATGCGGGCCTCGCGCAGGCCGGTGAAGAAGGCGAGCAGCATGGGCCGATCCTGACCCGCCTCGCCGCGCATGGGAAGAGGGACGCCTGCGTCAGGTCTTGCCGGGATCGATGACGCGGAAGTCGCCCTCGATGACCGAGGGGTCCGACGGCCCGGCGGCACGCCCGTTCCCCGCGGAGCCCTGCCGCGCCTGCACCATCTCGGCGCGCGCGGCGAGATCGCGCAGCATCGACTTGAGGCGCCAGCGCGCCACCAGGACCGCGCCGATGGCGACGGGCGCCAGAACCAGCGCAAGGCCGGCGCCGATGATGAAGAGGATCACGCCCAGCACGGCAAGGCCGAACGCGCCCAGCCCCACGGCCCATGTCGGGACAGTGGTGACGCGGGTGCCGGAACGGTCGCTGATGACGGCGCGGATCATGGGTCCTCTCGATCTGCCCCGCAGGGCAATGCCCGCAAGATGGGCCCGCCCCGCGGCCGATTCAAGGCGAGGCGGGAGGCGGAGTGCCCCACGGCCCTTGCCGTGCGGGGCGGCGGGGGGCTAGGGACGGGGCCATGTCCGCTCGTGCCTCCCATCTCCCTCCGCACCACCGTGTCGCCATCATCGGCGGCGGGCCGGCCGGGCTCATGGCGGCGCAGACGCTGGCGACGCTGCGTCCCGACGCGGCGATCACCGTCTACGATCACATGCCCTCGCTCGGCCGCAAGCTGCTGATGGCCGGGCGGGGAGGCCTCAACCTCACGCATGCGGAGCCGCTGGAGGCGTTTCTCGGGCGCTACGGGGAAGCCCGCGCGCGCCTTGCGCCCCTCGTCGAGGCCTTTGCGCCGGAGACCCTGCGGGCCTGGGCGGAGGGGCTGGGGCAGGAGACATTCGTCGGCACGAGCGGGCGGGTCTTTCCCCGCGCCATGAAGGCCTCGCCGCTGTTGCGCGCGTGGCTCCGGCGGCTGGAGCAGCTAGGCGTGCGGACGGCCCTGCGACGCCGCTGGACCGGCTGGGACGGCGAGGGCCGGCTGCTCTTCGCGGGACCTGACGGCGTCGAGGCGGTGGCGGCGGACGCCACGCTGCTCGCCCTTGGAGGCGGAAGCTGGCCGAGGCTCGGCTCGGACGGCGGTTGGGCGGCGATCCTGGCGGGGCTCGGCGTCCGGATCTCGCCGCTGGAGCCGGCCAATAGCGGCTTCACGGTCGACTGGTCGGAGCATTTCCGTTCGCGCTTCGCCGGCCAGCCGATCAAGGGCGCGGCCTATGCTGCCGGCGGGCGACGGCTGAAGGGGGAGGCCGTGGCGACCGCGCGGGGGATCGAGGGCGGGGCGGTCTATGCGCTGTCGCGCGACCTGCGCGAGGCCCTTGCGCGCGAGGGCTCGGCCACCTTGCTCGTCGACCTGCGACCGGACGCGCCCGCCGAAGGGCTCGCGGCCCGCATCGCCGGGGCAAAACCTGGCCAGTCGCTGTCGAGCGTGCTGCGCAAGGCGCTCGGCCTGTCGCCGGCTGCGGCCGGCCTGCTGCGGGAGGCCTACGGCGCGGCGCTGCCGCGCGACCCCGGTGGCCTGGCTGCGGCCGCCAAGGCCGTGCCACTGCGCCTGTCCGGCACGACGGGGCTCGACCGCGCCATCTCCACCGCCGGCGGGGTCGCCTGGGAGGAGGTGGACGACGCTCTCATGCTGAAGCGCCGGCCCGGCCTCTTCCTTGCCGGCGAAATGCTGGACTGGGAGGCGCCCACCGGCGGCTACCTGCTGCAGGCCTGCTTCGCCACAGGGGCGGCGGCGGGGAGGGGCATGGCGGGCTGGCTGAAGAGCCACGCCGCGATCTAGTCCGAAGTTCCAGGGAGCGCTGCGACGAAGCAATCCCTGGCGAAGCCCGGCGAAGGATTGAATTGCTTCGCTTCGCTCGCGCGGATGGACGCGGCTTGCCGCCTCCCGCCTCCGCCCCTAGCTTCACCTCATCGCCATTGCGGGACACGGCATGCGCTTCCAGGGCACCGACAGCTACGTCGCCACCGACGACCTCACCATCGCCGTCAACGCGGCCATCGTGCTGCAGCGGCCGCTGCTGGTGAAGGGGGAGCCCGGGACGGGCAAGACCGTGCTGGCCGAGGAGATTGCGCGGGCCGTCGGCGCGCCGCTGATCACCTGGCACGTCAAGTCCACCACCAAGGCAGCGCAGGGGCTCTACGAGTACGACGCCGTATCGCGCCTGCGCGACAGCCAGCTCGGCGATCCCCGCGTCTCCGACATTGCCAACTACATCCGCAAGGGCAAGTTGTGGGAGGCCTTCGAAAGCTCCGGGCGCGCCGTGCTGCTGATCGACGAGATCGACAAGGCCGACATCGAGTTCCCCAACGACCTCCTGCTCGAGCTCGACCGCATGGAGTTCCACGTCTACGAGACGGGCGAGACCGTGAGGGCGGTGAACCGGCCCATCGTCGTGATCACCTCCAACAACGAGAAGGACCTGCCGGACGCCTTCCTGCGGCGCTGCTTCTTCCACTACATCAGGTTTCCCGACGCCGAGACGATGGCGCGGATCGTCGAGGTGCACTTCCCCGGCATCAAGCAGAGGCTGGTGGCGGAGGCGCTGCGCGTGTTCTTCGAGGTGCGCGAGACGCCCGGCCTCAGGAAAAGGCCCTCGACCTCGGAGCTGCTCGACTGGCTGAAGCTGCTGATGTCCGAGGACATCGGCCCCGAGGTGCTGCTGGAGCGCGACCCCAAGAAGCTCATTCCGCCTCTCTACGGGGCGCTCCTGAAGAACGAGCAGGACGTGCACCTGTTCGAGCGCATCGCCTTCATGGCGCGGCGGGATCGCTAGGAGAGCATCCATGCTTCGCCTGGTCATCTTCCGTCACGCCAAGGCCGTCCCGCACGGGGCCGCGCCGGATTTCGACAGGGCGCTCGCGCCGCGCGGGCTCGCGGCCGCGGCGGAGATGGGGCGCATGCTGGCCGCCGAGCACATCATCCCCGACCTCGCGCTGGTCTCGCCGGCCTTGCGCACGACGCAGACCTGGGAGCAGGCCGCGCCGGCGCTGCCGGGCGTGACGACGGCCTTCGACAAGCGGGTCTACGAGGCCAGCGCGGGGACGCTGCTGGCGCTCGTCAATGGCACGCCCGACACGGTGAGGACGCTCGTCCTTGTCGGACACAATCCCGGCATGTCGGACCTCGCCCGGCAACTCGTCGGCCATGGCGACCGCTACGCCTTCGCGCGCATGAAGGCGAAGTTCGTGACCGCGGGCGTGGCGGTGATCGACTTCCATGCCGAGCGCTGGGCCGACGTCGCGCCCGGCGGCGGCCGGCTCGACCGCTTCGTGACGCCCACCGCGACCGACGATTGAACAGCCGGGCCATGGGGGATGCGGAACCGCGTCCCCGTGCCTATGTTCACCCCCGGGCGCCATCCACCGGGGCGCCTGTCTTCGGAGCGCTGGCCTCGCGGCCTGCCCTTCGGGCTTCGTCGTGCGGGCCGGGAGGTCCGCGCTCCGTCTCCTGAGGTCCCGTCCTCTTGGCTTCCTTCTCCGACATCGTCTTCGACGCCCGCATCGCCGCCCGCTCGCTCGCGGAAGGGATCGCGGGGCTGGCCAGCCCGACCTTGCGGGTCGGCGTCACCGGCCTCTCGCGCTCGGGCAAGACCGTGTTCATCACGGCGCTCGTCCATGCGCTGATGCGACAGGCCCGGCTGCCGGTGTTCCGGGCCATGGCCGAGGGGCGGATCATCAAGGCGGAGCTGGCGCACCAGCCGGACGACGCGGTGCCGCGCTTCGCCTACGAGGACCACCTGGCGGCGCTGACGGGCACCGACCGGCACTGGCCGGATTCGACGCGCCGCATCGCGGAGCTGAGGCTCACCATCACCTACGAGAGCCGGGAGGCCTGGACGTCCGGCCCGCACACGCTGACGCTCGACATCGTCGACTATCCAGGCGAGTGGCTCCTCGACCTCGGGCTCCTCGACAAGAGCTATTCCGCATGGTCGCGGGACTCCCTGGCCGCCTGCCGCTCGCCGGGGCGCGCGGAGGTTGCCGCGCCGTTCCTCGCCCAACTCGCCACGCTCGACCATGCCGCGCCCTTCGAGGAAGGGCCCGCGCGGCAGGCGGCGGAGCTGTTCCGGGCCTCGCTCATCGCCGCGCGGCGCGAGCCGCTCTCTTTCTCGGCCCTGCCGCCGGGGCGCTTCCTCATGCCAGGCGACCTCGAGGGCTCGCCCGCGCTGACCTTCGCGCCGCTCGACGTTCCCGACGGCGTCGCCTTCCGGCCGGGCTCGCTGGCGGCGACCATGGAGCGTCGCTACGAGGCCTATCGCTCGCATGTGGTCAAGCCGTTCTTCCGCGACCATTTCTCACGGCTCGACCGGCAGATCGTGCTGGTCGACACGATGGCCGCGCTGAATGCCGGGCCGGCTGCCGTGGCCGACCTGCAAAAGGCTCTGGAGGACGTGCTCTCCGCCTTCCGCACCGGCCGCAACTCGATGCTGACAAGCTGGTTCAGCCCGCGCATCGACCGCGTGCTCTTCGCCGCCACCAAGGCGGACCACCTCCACCACACCCAGCACGACAGGCTGGAGGCCGTGCTGGCGCTGCTCGTCGAGCGCGCCAGGAAGCGGGCCGTGGGGCTCGGGGCGCGCGTCGACGTGGCGGCGGTCGCGTCGGTGAGGGCCACGCGCGAGGCGCGGGTGCGGCAGGGCCGCCAGCAGCTCGACGCCATCGTCGGCACGCCCCTGGCCGGCGAGGTGATCGCCGGCGAGACCTTCGACGGCCTGGCCGAGGCGGCCGTGTTTCCCGGCGACTTGCCGGAGGACCCCGCGCGCGCTCTCGCGCAGGCCGGGGAGAAGGACGTGGGCCTGCGCTTCGTGCGGTTCCGCCCGCCCGTCTCCTCGGCGGGGGCCGACGGAGCGCCGGGCGTGCTGCCGCATATCCGCCTGGACCGCGCGCTGGAATTCCTGATGGGAGACCGACTGGCATGAGCAAGGCGGCGTCGGGCAAGGAGCCTCGGGCCTTCCGGCTCGACGATCCCAGCGTGGACATCTCGCTGCCGCGCGGCGGCGACGCCGGGCCCCCGCCTCCGGGGCGCGGGCGCGTGGTGGTGGAGGAAGAGCCGCTCGCCGACATCGGCGGCGACGAGCCGATCGACCAGGACCTGCTGCCGCCTCCGGCCGAGGAGGAGCGCCGGGCTGAGCTGGCGCTGGGCAAGCGCGTCTTCGGCTGGGGCGGCCTGCTGATCAGCGCCGTCGGCGGGCTCGTCACGCTGTGGCTCGTGACGTCGTTGGAGCAGTTCATCGCGGACCTGCTGTCGCGCAACCCCGTGCTGGGCTATGTCGCGCTGGCGCTCGCGGGCCTCGCGGTCCTCGCGCTTCTGGTCCTGGCCGGTCGGGAGATCGCGGCCATCCTGCGCGGAAAGGCCATCGCGGCCCTCAAGGCGCGGGCCGAGGACGTTCTCACCTCCGACGACCCGAAGGCCGGCCGGGCGGTGCTCTCCGAACTGGTCTCCATCTATGCCGCCCGGCCGGAGACGGCGCGTCCGCGGGCCCGCCTGCGGGAGACGGAGACCGACATCATCGACGGCGCGGACCTCGTGCGGCTGGCGGAGCGCGAGCTGATGGCCCCGCTCGACCGCGAGGCGCGGATCGCCGTCGCCCGGGCGGCGAAGCGGGTGTCGGTGGTGACCGCCATCTCTCCGCGGGCGCTGGTCGACGTGCTCTTCGTCGCCGGGCAGGCGCTGCGGCTCGTGCGCACCATCTCGGCCGTCTACGGGGGACGGCCGGGCTTCTTCGGCTTCATGCGGCTGCTCAGGGCGGTCTCGGGACACCTCGTGATCACCGGCGGCATGGCGATGGGCGACAGCCTCGTCCAGCAGGTGCTGGGGGCTGGGCTGGCAGCCCGCCTCTCGGCGCGGCTGGGGGAGGGCGTGTTCAACGGCCTGCTCACGGCGCGGATCGGCCTGTCCGCCATTGCGGTGTGCCGGCCGCTGCCTTTCGCGGCGCTCCCGGCCCCCGGGGTCAAGGACGTCGCAGGCTTCCTGTTCGAGGGCGACGCGGCAAAGTCTTCCCGCTAGGTTTCTGCAACCAAACTTTTCTTCCGCAACCCATTGGCGATACTTGTTATTTTCCAACGGCAGCAGGGCTGGCGCAGCCCTTGCCACGTCTCCCCGCATCCGACCGCCCAGAGTGTTTGGCGGGAGCGACGGGGATGTTTCCATGAGTATCTTTTCAGCCCTCACCACCTCGATGTCCGGCCTCAGGGCGCAGTCCTTCGCCCTCGAGGCCATTTCCGACAACATCGCCAACGCCCAGACCCTGGGATACAAAAGGGCGGACGCCAGCTTCGAGGACATGGTGCTGGAAGGCCCGGTCTCGCAGCAGATGGGCGGCTCCGTCGCGGCGACATCCCGATCCTTCGCCGACGTCGCCGGTTCCGTGCGCAGCAGCGGCGTCGCCACCAACTTCGCGCTCAGTGGCCCCGGCTTCGTGGCGGTGCGCGACCGGCTGAACACGGCCGGGGGCCAGGCCATCTTCTCGGCCACGAACGCCTTTACCCGGCGGGGCGACTTCACCCTCGACAAGGACGGCTACCTCGTGAACGGCTCCGGCAGCTACCTCGTGGGGTCGGCGCTCAATCCCCTTACCGGCCAGCAGACGGGCGCGGCGCCGGACGTCATCCGCGTCGCGGCCTCCACGATCCCGGCCCGGGCCTCCACCACGCTCACCTACGCGGCCAACCTGCCCGCGACGCCCAAGACCAACGCCTATGACCCCAATGTCGCCGGGTCGGAGCTGTGGGCCGCGGGCGCCGCGGCGCCGGCGCAGGTGACCCAGGCCTCGACCCCCAGTGCGAAGTCCCTCGTCGACAACTCGATCTCGGGCCAGTCGGTCCGCTTCTACGATGCGGTGGGCCTGCCGGTCGACGTCGACATGCGCTGGGCCAAGCTCTCCACCGGCGCCAACGGGTCCACGTGGGGCCTCTACGCCTGCACCACCCAGGGGACGACGCCCGAGACGTCGACCTGGTCGCTCGCCACCACCGCAACCTTCGACAGCGCGGGCCAGTTGACGCCCGCCGCGCTCACCGCCGCCGTCGACCTCACCAGCCGGGGTCTCGGCACGGTGAACTTCGACCTCGGCAACGGCAAGATGACGCAATATGCCGACAATTCGGGCCAGGCCCAGGTCAGGGCCACCCAGGACGGCTACGGGGCTGGCGCGTTCTCCAGCCTCACCATCTCCGACACGGGCCGCGTGATCGCCAACTTCACCAACGGACAGACGCAGAGCCTCGCGCAGATCACCATCGCGCAGTTCAACGCGCCGGGGATGCTGAAGCGCACGAGCGGCGGCATGTTCGAGGAAACGCTGGAATCCGGCGCCCCGCTCTTCAACGGCTCGACGACGACGCTGATGGCCGGCTCGGTCGAGGGCTCCAACACGGACATCGCGGACGAGTTCTCCAAGATGATCGTGACCCAGCAGGCCTATTCGGCGAACACCCGAGTGGTCTCGGCCTCCCAGGACATGCTGAAGGAGATCATCAACGTGATCCGCTGAACGCGCCGTCCAACGCGCGGTCCCGCAGGCTCTCTCCCCGCCCGCCGGGCAAATCTTGCCGGGCTGCTCCGGAGTCAGGGCCGAATCTACCCGAGAAGCATGATGAATCCTTCGTTTAGCCGTTGGAATCGCTCACGAATTTGGCTGGCACACGCCTTGCGGGTGTCTTCCCGAGATTTCGCGCGGCCTGCTCCTCCCCCGAGGACGGCCGCCAGACCGGGAAAGGGTAGCCGCATGAGTATCTTCGGGGCGATGATCACGGCCGTGACAGGGCTCAACGCCCAGTCCTACGCGCTCGAGAACATCTCGGACAACATCGCGAACTCGCAGACGACCGGCTACAAGCGCGTCGACACGAGCTTCGAGGACATGGTGCCCGACTATCCCCTGCGGACGCAGGTGGGCGGCTCCGTGATCGCCTTCTCCCAAGGCACGAACGGCCTGACCGGCAACATCACTTCTTCCGGCGTGGGCACGAACTTCGCCATCAACGGTCAGGGCTTCGCCGTGGTGCGCGACGCCAGCGACCTCTCCGGCGGCACGCCGACCTTCTCGGCCCGCAACCTCTACACCCGCCGCGGCGACTTCGAGCTCGACAAGAACGGCTACCTGGTCAACGGCGCGGGCAAATACCTCGTGGGCTACAGCGCGAGCGCGACGGGCCAGATCTCGACCGGCACGCCGGACATCGTCAAGGTAAGCTTCGCGCCCGTCGACGCCAGCGCCACGTCGACGCTGACCTACTCGGCCAACGTTCCGTCCTATCCGCTGACGCAGAACGCCGACACGACGGTCGCCAACTCCGAATTGTGGGGAGGCGGGACGCTCGCGGCGCCGCCGGCCACGATCACGACGGGCGGCGCGGCGCCCGCCAACAGCGCCACCTTCGCCGCCAATTCCATCGCCGGACAGACGGTGACCATGTACGATTCGCTGGGCAACCAAGTGAACGTCGAGTTCCGCTGGGCCAAGATCAACTCGGTCTCCAACGGCGGCACGGACACCTGGGCGCTCTACTACAACTCGACGCCCGGCACGACGGCGGCCACCTCCACCTGGACGAATGTCGGCGGCGCCTTCACGTTCAACTCCACGGGCAAGCTGACCTCTGCCACCTCCGCGACGCCGACCATCGCGGTCGGCGGCCAGACGGTGGGGGCCGTGGCGATCGACTTCAGCCAGCTCACGCAGTTCGCCGACGGCAGCGGCCAGGTGAAGGCCAACCAGATCGTCCAGAACGGCTACACGGCCGGCAAGCTCGACAGCGTCGCCATCGGCGACGACGGACGCATCATGGCCACCTACACGAACGGCCAGACCAAGGCCATCGGCCAGGTCGCGATCGCGCAGTTCAACGCGGTGAACGCGCTCAAGCGGGATTCCGGCGGCGTCTTCGAGGAGACCCTCGAGTCCGGGCAGCCGCTCCTGAGCTACAATGGATCGAGCTTAATCTCTGGTTCACTGGAAGGCTCGAATACCGACATCGCGTCCGAGTTTTCGAAGATGATCGTCACACAACAGGCTTATTCGGCTAATACCCGGGTCATCACGACGTCGCAGCAGATGCTTCAGGACGCCATCAACATCATCCGCTGATCGTTCCATTTCTCCGCTGAGTTCGCGGCAGGCGCCGCGAGCGGAAAGAGTAGGCCATGAGTCTCGGTTCAGCCCTGTCGTCCGCCACGTCCGGCCTGCGCGCCACGCAGCAGCAGCTGGACGTCATCTCGGGCAACGTCGCCAATTCCGGGACCGTCGGCTATTCCAAGCGGATCGCCAACCTTCAGGAGACGGTCGGCAACGGCGACGTCAACGGCGTCACCGTCGCCGGCGTGCAGCGCAAGCTGGACGCCATCCTGCAGCGCGAGCTGCGCACGGAGACGTCCGGCTCGGGCTACACTTCCGTTCGCTCGGACTTCACGTCGCAGCTCGGCTCCCTGTTCGGCCAGCCGGGCTCGGACGGCTCGCTCTCCACCTTGCTGAACGCCTTCACGTCGTCCCTGCAGAGCCTGAAGACCGATCCCGGCTCCAGCACGGCGCGCGCCACCGTCCTGAGCAGCGCGACCTCGCTGGCATCCGGCCTGAACCGGATCTCGGACGGCATCCAGGGCCTGCGCTCGAACGCCGAGAGCCAGATCGGGCAAGACGTCCAGCGCGTGAACCAGATCCTGCAGGGCATCGCCCAGGCCGACGTGAAGATCGCCGGCAAGGGCGACGACGTGCCGGCGCTGCAGGACCAGCGCGACAGCCTGATCAACGAGCTGTCCAAGTATGTCGACGTCCGGGTCACAGACAACGCCAACGGCTCGATCTCGCTGACGACCCAGGGCGGACTGCGGCTCTACGATTCCGGCGTGCCCTCGACCTTCTCCTTCGACGGGCGAGGCCAGTTGACGCCGCAGTCCCTGTGGAGCGCCGGGACGACGGGGGGCGTGGGAACGATCACGCTGAGCGTGCCGGGCGGCACGACGACCGACGTGATCGCCAGCGGCTCCCTGCGCTCGGGCGAGCTCTACGGCCTCATCGAGCTGCGCGACAAGACGCTGGTCGAGGCGCAGGGTCAGGTCGACGAACTCGCGGCGAACCTGGCGAGCGCGCTTTCCGACCGCAATCCCACGGCGACGCCGTTCCCCGCTTCGGGCACGCAGACGGGGCTGACCATCAACGCGGCCGGGCTGCAGCGCGGCAACGTGATCAGCGTCACCTACAAGCCCACGGCGGGCGGTGCGCCTCAGACCTATTCCTTCGTGATGGTGCAGGGCTCCAACACCGTCACCAACGCCGCGACGCCCGACCCCAACGATACGGTCGTTGCCTATGACGTGTCCGGCGGCCTCGCCGGCCTGGCCGCCCTGATCCAGACGACGATCGGCGGCAACGTGCAAGCCACGGCCACGCCCGCGGGCACGCCGACCTCGCTCAACGTGTTCTCGGCCGGTCCCGAGGTGATCACCGGCCTCACCGGACGCATCACCAGCACGGGGACCAAGGACAACAGCCCCGTGGCGACCCCGGAGCTGCCGCTCTTCGTCGACGGGGCCGCGAGCCCGGGCGTCTTCACGAACTACACGGACGGCAGCTCCCAGAAGCTCGGCTTCGCCGGCCGCATCGCGCTCAACAAGGCGGTCTCGAACCAGCCGAGCCTCCTGGTCGACTGGCAGAGCGGCACGCTCGCGGGCGACCCGGCCCGCCCGCAGCTCCTGCTCGACCGGCTCAGCAAGACGCAGGTCACGTTCGCCCCGCAGGCGGGGCTGGGCACGGCGTCCGCGCCCTATACGAGCACCGTGTCCGACTATGCCAACCAGGTCGTCGCCGTCCAGGCCGGCAACGCCGGTTCCGCCCAGCGGCTCGACGACGGCCAGAAGGTGGTGCAGGCCTCCATCGAAAGCCGCTTCTCGGCCTCCTCCGGCGTCAGCGTCGACGAGGAGCTCTCCAACCTGATCCAGGTGCAGAACGCCTACGCGGCCAATGCCCGGATCGTCAGCGCGGTGAAGGAGATGATGGATCTCCTGATGCGGATCTGAGGAGACGCGCCATGACCATCGGCCTCTCGAACTTCGTCCCGCTCTCCTCCGACAGCACCAAGTCGCGGCAGAACGCGACCAACCTGCTGTCGCTGCGCGACCAGATGACCGACCTGCAGCGCCAGCTCGCCACCGGGAAGCTGTCGAGCACCTATGCCGGGCTCGGGACCGGCGCGCTGAAGTCGCTCGACCTGCGCGAGACGCTGGCGCGCTACGACGACTTCGCGTCGACGATCACGGACGCGACCACCCGCCTCAAGCTGATGGACGCTACGCTCACGGGCATTGCGGGCGAACAGCAGACGATCAAGAAGGGCCTCGTCGCCTCGGGCATGAGCACGCTGCAGAGCAACGGCCAGTCTCTCGCGCAGCAGACCGCCCAGAACAGCATGAAGTCCGTCATCGGCATGCTGAACACGGATGCGGCGGGCCGCTATCTCTTCTCCGGCCGCGCGACCGACACCGAGCCCGTGCTGGACTACGCCACCATCATCAACGGCACTCCCACCGAGGCCGGGCTGGCGCAGATCATCGGGGAACGCAAGGCGGCCGACAATCCCGACGGAAAAGGCCGCGTCACAGTCGACAGCGCCACGACGGCCGGCACGGTGACGGTGGGCAACGCGGCGTCCCCGCTCGGCATCACTGTGGGCGCCCCGAGCTCCCAGACCGCCGCCATCACGGTGTCGACCGCCGGCACGCCGCCTTCGGCGAGCTTCGTCGTTGCGAGCCAACCGGCGGACGGCGCGGTGGTGCAACTGGGCATCAGCTTTCCCGACGGCACCACCAAGGTCCTGACGCTGACCGCGCGCACCGGCACGGCCGACCCGACCAAGGGCGAGTTCCAGGTCGGCGCGGACACCACGGCCACCGCGAACGCCCTGGGCGCCACGATCACCGGCCTGATGCAGACCGAGGCGGCGACGGACCTCGCCTCGGCCTCGGCCATGAAGGCGGCGACGGATTTCTTCTCGGCCACACCGGCGAGCCCCTATGTGAGGCTGTCCGCGGCGACGCCTGCCGGGACGGTGCAATGGTATCGCGGCGACACGACCTCGACGGACCCGCGGTCGACCGCGATCGCGCAAGTCGACAAGAACCAGACCGTCGCGGTGGGGGCGCAGGCCAACGAGCCCGCCTTCGTCAAGTTCATGGCCCAGCTTGGCGTGCTCTCCGTGGAGACGTTCAGCGCGTCGAACCCGAATGACAGCGCGCGCTACGATGCCATGGCGCAGCGTGCGGCGCCCGACACCGGCACGGGAGCCAGCACCACGCAGCGCGTGAGCGACGTGCAGGTCTCCCTCGGCGTGGCGCTCGCCACGCTCAATACGGCGAAGTCGCGCAACACGGCCAATGCGGCCACCCTCAAGGATGCGCTTTCCGGCATCGAGGACGCCGATTCCACGAAGGTCGCCGTCGAGCTCTCCGACCTGCAGACGCGCCTGCAGGCGAGCTATTCCACGACCTCGATGCTCTCGAAGATGTCGCTGGTGAACTACCTCGGCTGATCCGAGGGGTGTTCGCGGCAGGGCCTGCGGCCGCCTGGCGCGCGGGTCAGCGCCTGTCGCGCGGCGCGCCTCGGCGTCCCGCCGTGGCGCTCCGCCGCGCAGGCTGCGATGCGGGCAGGTCAGGCCTTACGCCGCCCGGGCGGGCTCGCGCAGGCCGGCGGCGATGTTGAGGTTGATGTTGATGAGCGATCCGACCTTCTCGGATTGCGGCTCCACCAGCAAGTCCGTCGTGCGCTTGAAGACGAACACGGCGAGCAGCGAGAAGTCTTCCTTCACCTTCTGCGGCAGCGGGTTGCTTTCGTCCGTCGCGGCCGTCGCCAGGATGGACCAGAGGCGCCGGTTATAGGTCAGCGCCTCGTCGAGCTGGTCCTGTCGCACCTCCCAGTCGTCCACGACGGCCTGCAGTTGCGCGGCGGCGCGGATGAGGAGCGAGGCCTCGAGATCGCGTCCGGACAAACCGGCCTTGGCGACCGAAGCATAGGCATTGGCGGCGTTTTGCATGCGCTTCCCTCTGCCGTCGGTCGCATTGGCTGGACCTTCGCGGCACGGGACAGGTGTAGCGCTGCGAGTTTAAAATCCGATTACGTGTATTCTTCTATGTTCACAACCAAATTGCTCTCCGCCAAGGCCCGCCTCGATCCTCGGCCCGCAGGGCGGCTCGGCCGAGGTGCGGCCCTGCTCACGTCCGGGCCTCGAGCCCCGCGGCCAGGTGACGGTTGAAGGTCACCAGCGGCTCCACGAGTCCCGGGAGGAGCGACACGTCGTTGGTCTCGCAGATCTCGGCCGTGCGGGCGAAGACGAAGATGGCGATCTTGAGCATGTTTCGGCCGATCTCGGGCGGGAGATGGGTGTCCTCGGCGCCCGCCTCCATGGCGATGAGGCGCCAGGCCTTCCGGTTGCGCTCCAGGGCCTCGATGAGGCCGACATGGCCCTGGGGCAGCGACGCGACGGCGCGCTGGAGGTCGTTGGCGCAGCGACTGAGAACGGCCGCTTCGAGGTAACGGCCGGAGAGGCCGGTCTGGGCGGTGGCGGAATAGGCGCGAATGGCAGAGTTCATGGTGAGGTCCGGCGGCATGCGACCGCGGGCGGCCGACGACCTTGCGCCGGCGCCGTGCACGGGCGCGGAGAGGTGAGGTGCGGTCCCGCCCTGCCGGGCCGGACCTGCGAGCATCCTAGCCGGACGGGGTAAAAAACGACTGAACGCGTTAAGGATGTGTTTACCAGTATTACAACCGTTGCTTCCGACACCCGGGGCGCGAGCGACACGTCCCGCGGACGGTGCGGCGTGTCCTTTTGTCGAGGGGCAGGGTCGCCGCGGGGTAACCTCTGGACCCGGGTAAGCGCCCCGGAGGGAACGCGGGGCCGCGCCATCACTCACCCGGATCGCGCCCCGCTGCGACCTTTCAACCCGCTGCGACCTTTCAAATCGTAGGAGGAGGTGAAGGTGTCGGCCCCGGCTCGCGGTGTGGGCATTCGACCGTCGCCGCTCAAACCCGCCGGCGCCTCCGCCCGCCGGCGTCGCCGATCGCCCGCCCAACGGAAAGCGGGGCCCGAAGGCCCCGCTCCGCGTCCCCGATCCGCTTCGTCTTCAGCGCAGGAGCTGGATGAGGGACTGTTCGGCCTGCTTGGTCGCAGCGAGGTTGTTGACCGCGAAGGACTGCCGCGTCTGCAGCGAGGCGAGGCTGGTCGCCTCTTCGTTCGTGTCCGCCGCGGTCAGCGACGTCGCGCCTGCCTGGAGCGCGACGGCCATGGATTTGTTGTAGTCGAGACGCGAACTGATCTGAGTCCGGGCCGCCGCGAGAAACGACTGGTTCTGCTTGAGTCTGGCCAGGGCTCCGTTCACCTGCGCAATTGTCGTGTTGATGTCGGCGTCCGTGTTGAAATCGTTCTGGGTGGCGGCCGTGTTGCCGACGCCGTTGGCTTCGGCGTAGCCGACGAAGCCAAGACTGAGCGCATCCGTGGCGTAGGCCAGCTTCACGTTTTGACTCGACGTGTTGGTGTCGTTGAGCTGGACCGTCATGGTCTCGCCCTTCAGGATGTTGTTGAAGCCCGGCATCGAGGCATCGCCCGTCAGGTTCTTCAGATTGGTCAACGTCTGACGGACGTAGTCCGCGGCGCTCTTGCGTGCCAGAAGCACGTCGTCGAGCTGAGCCTTGGTGGCGCCGATCGACGAATATGTGAACGAGTTGCCGGTGACTCCGCCGACCGTCTTTTTGCCCTGAGTGGCCGTGGTGTTGTAGGCGAGCTGCGCGTTACCGTTCGCTGCAAACTGCTGGACGCCCGGGGCATTGTAGACGTAGCCCTGCTGGTTGCCGAACAGTGCGGAGAAGTTGAAGGCTACGCCAGCATCGACGGGGTTGTTGGCGTTATTCGCAGCACCGGCCGACTGTCCCTGGTCGTTCGTCTGCTGGAAGCTGATGCTGGACGTGTTGTTGGCGAGGGCGAACCCCATCGTGAAATTGCCGGTACCAGCGCCACCGATCTCGTTCATGTTGACGGTGATCTGGCTCGTACCGAAGGCCTTCTGGATGGCTGTCTGAAGAGAGGCCATGTCGTTGAAGTTGAATGCCAGGGCGGCGGTCGCTCCGGTCGCGGCAACGGCGGCCACACCCGCGGCCGCGACGGCACCAGCCGCTGTGGCGTTGACGAACTGTCCCTGGGCGTTCAGCACCTGCGCGCTGTCGGAAACAGCCGCTTCCGTGCTCGTCGCGCGGAAGTAGCGCGTCTGGGTGCCGCCTGCGCCGGGATTCGCGGTGTCGGTGATCGTGATCGCGAAGACGTCGCCCTGCTGGAAGACCGAGCCGTCGTTGATGTCGGCCGGCGCGGCGGCGGCGGAGGCGACGGGCACGCTCTTGGTTGAAACGATCATACCCTTGAGGGCGAGGACAGCCGCGGTATTCTGGCCGGCAGCGACCGCGGCCCGCGACCCGTAGACCGTGTCGCCGTTCGTCTGCGCCGTGAGCGACTGGGGAATGGCCTTGGCCCGCGCGTCGGTCATGAGGCTCAGGGAGGCCTTGAGCGCGTCCTGCATGTTGCCGAGCGCCTTGTCGACAACGTCCATGTTGCCCATCGCCGCGGTGATGTTCTTGTTCACGTTGGCGTAGTCATCGGCCTTGTCGCTGTAGCTCTTGGCGCGGAAATAGGTGGCCGGATTGTCGGAGGCCTTCGCGACGGCGAGGCCGCTGGCCAGTCGACCCTGCGAGGTCTCGATGCCCGAGTTGATGTCCGCGAGATTGACGAGTCCGGACAGGTAGCTGGACGAAATTGCGCTGGTCATGAAAAACTCCATTGAACAAAACACGCGGACCAACGTCCGAATGCCCTGATCGTCCAGCAAGTTCTTGAACAAGTGGTTATCATATCCAAGATCTCAAGCACGAAATTTGAAACAATATACAACGTGAACGTGCATATTCACACTATGCACGCATTTATACATTTGGTGTCTGCGATATTTTGGAGAGAATTCTGAGTTATTCAATCAAAAGTAGTATTCAATCGAGTCCCTCCGGTCCGGACGCAGGAGAGGCGTGAGGGGGGTGACGCGCGTTGGATCGCTCGCGGCGCGGCCCCGCCTCAGCGCAGCAGGTTGAGCAGGTACTGCTCGGCCTGCCGGGTGATGGTGAGGTTGGTGGCCGCGAAGTTCTGCCGGTTCTGGAGGGCGGCGAGGCTGGCGCTCTCCTCCGCCATGTCGGCGGCGGTCATGCCGTTGGCCGTGTCCTTCAGCGAGCTCACCAGGGTCTTGTTGAGGTCGAGGCGGCTGGCCATCGCGGTCTTGGCCGCGGCCACCAGCGTGCGCTGCTGGCTGAGCGAGGTGACGATGGTGGAGAGCTTGGTGATCGCGCCCGTGATCTGGGCGTCGTCGAGGAAGTTGCTGGTCGCCGCGGAGGCGGTGTCGGTGTAGTTCGTCGTGATCGCGCCCGTTCCGTTGATGGCGAAGCCGACGCCATACGTCGCGGCGCCGTAATTGGCGGTGAAGTCGATCGGCGTGGCGAGCTTGACGGTCTGGCTCACCGTGTTGGTGTCGTTGAGCTGCACCGTCATGGATTCGCCTTTCAGGATGTTGGCGAATCCGGGCAGGGCTGCGTCGCGCACTGTGGAGACGAGGCCGTAGACGGTCTGGCGGAAGAAGTCGGCCGCCTGCTTGCGGGCGTCGACGGCGGTCTGGTCCGTCTGGGTGCCTCCCACGGCGGAGTAGGTCCAGCTCGCGGCGTTGGGGGCGTTGGTCGCATCGAGCGCATTGCCGGTCGTCACGGTCGCGCCGGCCTGGCCCGCGGGCTGCAGGAGGCGCGTGAAGTCGAAGGTGGAGCCCTTGGTCGCCGCGCCGGCGACGGTGACGTTGGCGTCGGCCACCTGGCCGAAGGTGATGGACTGGGTGCTGGTGTTGAGCTGCATCGACAGCCTGTAGGTGGTTGCGCCGTTGGCCGTCGTGGCCACCGCGCCGAAGCTCGCATTGGCGACGCCGAAGCCGAGGTTCATGGCCATGGCAAGGCTCGAGACGTCATTGAACTCGATGGCGTTGGCGGCGGTGTCGCCCTTCTTGGTCTGGTCGGGAAGGTTGGCGTCGTCCGGGGCCACGGCCTTGAAGTAGCGTGTCGCGGTGCTGTTGTTCGAGGCGTCGCGGAAGGTGACCTGGAAGACGTCGCCAGCCTGGAAGAAGCCGCCGTCGGCCACGTTGGCGCTGGCGCTCGCGCCCGTGCCGGGATCGACGATCTGGCCCTTGATGGTTCGGGTCACGCCGCCCACCGTGACGGTGGACTGGGCATAGGCCTTGGCGCCGGTCACGTTGACGGCTGTCGCGGCGTTCACCGCCTTGGCCTTGGCGTCGTTCAGCATCTGGCGGGCGCCCTGCACGTTGTCCGCCATATTGGAGAGCGCCTTGTCGACATAGTCGAGATTGGCGATCGCCTGGGTGATTCCCGCGTTCGTGTCGGTGTAGTTGTCGGCTTTGCTCGTATAGCTCAGGGCCTTGAAGTAGATGGCGATATTGTCAGAGGGATCGCTGATCGTTTTTCCTGTATTTATGTGTTTTTGTGTGTATTCCATCTGCTTGGCAATATCCATAAGCGCAGTAAGTGACCGAGACATCGAAGTAGAGAGAGCGGCGACCATTGTCGTATCCTGCAAAATTCATGAATGAATGCAGGAGATGCTCCGCTCATTCATCAAAAGTCGGCTCAATAATTTCGTTCAACTTTTATCGATGTCGTCGATTCTACCTAAAGATGTTTCGTCGTCGGTCGCAACCAAACAAAAGGGCCCGCCCTGTCCGGGACAGGGCGGGCCGATGGGTCGGCGGAGGTCGCGGCGGCGGCCCCCGGGGGCCGGGGGGTCAGAGGCTCTTCGACACCATCAGGGGGGTCGCGGGCGCCCCGCGCGGCGGCGCGGCGGCACGGCCGGCGGCGCCGTAGGTCGTCAGCGTGCGCGGCGCGGCCACCTCGGTTGCGAGGTTGCGGATGATGCCCTCCGACACCGAGCGCGCAGTGGCGAGCACGGCCATGTTCACGTCGAGGGTCTCGGCGAGACGGCGCTGCGCGCCTTTCAGCCGCTGCACGGAGGCCGGCGCCCAGCGGGCGAGCGCGATGGCGTTGGCCTTCAGCCGGTCGAGGGCGTGGACGTAGTTGCGGGCCGCTTCCGACTTGGCCTCGCCGAGGCCGGCGGCGTCGCGCAGCCGGTAGGCCTTCAGCAGGTTCGTCTCCTGGGACACGACGCCGTCGAGGCGCTGCATCACCGCGATAATGGCGTCCACGAACTGGTCCGCCTCGCGCTGGTTGGCGACGACGGGCTGGTGGGGGCGATCAGCCGTTGCCATGGGACTTCTCCTGCAGACGCATCAACTCGTTGTAGACGGCGGGCGCGATCCCGAAGCCGCCGGCCTTGGTGACGTTCTTGGCGTATTCCTGGGTCAGCATGCCGCGCCATACGTCGGCGCCGTCTCCCTCGTCGCCGAGCGGGCCGGCGCCGCTCAGGCCGGAGGTGAGGTGGCCCAGCATCTGCTCCACGAACATCTGCTCGAAATCCTGGGCCTGCTTCCAGGCCTTGCCGTCGCGCGGGCCGCTCTGGGCCGCGTCCGGAACCCGGCTGGTGGAGGGGTAGACGGCAGGGGAGGTGGGAAAGGCGAGATCCGGCGTCATCACATCACCTCGATGTCGGCCTGCAGCGCGCCCGCCGACTTGATGGCCTGCAGGATCGTGATCATGTCGCGTGGCCCGATGCCGAGCGCATTGAGCCCGTCCACCAGTTCCTTCAGCGTCACGCCCTCCCTCATGTAGGCGAGCTTGTTGCCGCTGCCCGTGTCGACCGCGACCCCGGTGCGCGGCACGACCGTGGTCCGCCCGTTGCTGAGCGCATTGGGCTGGCTGACGAGAGGATCCTCGGTGACGGTGACCGTGAGGTTACCCTGGGCCACCGCGACGGTGGAGACGCGCACGTCCTTGCCCATGACGATGATTCCGGAACGCTCGTCGATGACGACGCGGGCCGCCTGGTCGGGCTCGACGCGCAGCTGCTCGATGTCGGTGAGCAATTGCACCATGTTGCCCTGGTAGCGGGCGGGAATCTGCAGCGAGACGGTGGACGGATCGGTCGGCTCCGCCGTGTCCGCGCCCATGAAGTCGTTGATGGCGGCGGCGATCCGCCGGGAGGTCGTGAGGTCGGGGTTGCGCAGCGCGAGGCGCAGCGTGCGAAGGTTCTTGAAGGGGAACTCGATCTCGCGCTCCACCAGCGCCCCGTTGGCGATGCGCCCCACCGTGGGCACGCCCCGCGTCACCGTCGCGGCGTCGCCGCCGGCCGTGAAGCCGGAGATGGCGACGGCGCCCTGGGCCACCGCGTAGACCTCGCCGTCGGCGCCGAGCAGCGGCGTCACGAGCAACGTGCCGCCCTGCAGGCTCTTGGAGTCGCCCAGCGCAGAGACCGTGACGTCGACCCGCGTGCCCTGCGCGCCGAAGGCGGGGAAGTTCGCCGTAACCATCACGGCCGCCACGTTGGCGGTGCGCAGGTTCTGGCCCTTGGTGTTCACGCCGAGCCGCTCGAGCATGGCCATGAGGCTCTGGCGGGTGAAGGGCGAGTTGTTGAGCGTGTCGCCCGTTCCGTTGAGACCGACCACGAGGCCGTAGCCGACGAGTTGGTTCTGGCGCACGCCCTCCACGCTCGCGAGGTCCTTGATGCGGGACGGGGCGGACCAGGCCGGCACGGCCGCCAGCAGCGCGCCGGCCAAGGCGGCGGCGGCGAGAAGCGACTTTCCGAAGGAACGGAGCCTCTTGGAACGCAACATCATGGTCCTGCACGCGGGGGTATCGACGCCCTCCCGTTGCCAGAGGCGTGCCACTCGGTGCAACCAGATAAGCAATTGATGATCAATGAGAAATCGGAAAGGCGGCGGAAAGCTTGCGGTAACCTTGTCCCCCGTAGCCCGGCCGGACCGGCAAGAAATGCCGGCCCCTTTACCCTCCTTTAACCATGGGCCCGCAGGGTCTTGCACAGGAGGCTCGCAAAGCCATGCGCGTGGATCCCAAGACCAGCATCGCCACGGCCGGCGCCGCTCCGCGGCGCGCCGGCCCGAGCACGTTCCGGCTTGACGACGCGCCTGAGACGCGCGCGGCCGCCTCCACCGGAGCGAGCGCCGGCATCGCCGGCATCGACGCCCTTCTAGTCCTGCAGGGCGAGGGCGACCCGGCCGAGCGCAAGCGCCGGTCGGCGCGGCACGGCCGCTCGCTGCTCGACGCTCTCGACGGCCTCAAGGCCGCGATGCTTGCCGGTCGCGTGTCGGGCAGCGACCTCCTGCGCCTGCGCACCCTGCTGCGGCAGCGGCCGGGATTGTCGGACGATCCCCAGCTCGAGGACGTTCTCGCCCATATCGAGCTCAGGGCCGAGGTGGAGCTCGCCAAGCTCGGCCGCTGAGGGCCGCCACGCCGTGGTTGACGAGGCGGTGGCGTTGCGGGCATTGAAACCCTAGCGCCCCACCGGGCGGCGTCCGGACCGGTCCGCCCGATGCTCTTCAATTCCTTCGTGTTTCTGCTGGGCTTCCTGCCTGCCGCGCTGGCGATCTACGCCGCTGCGGCGCGATTCGCGCCCGCGTGGCGTCTGGCGGTCCTGCTCGCGCTGTCGCTCGTGTTCTACGCCTGGTGGGACTGGCGCTTCCTGCCGCTGATGATGGTCTCGATCCTCGTCAACTGGGTCGTGGCCGGGCTTTTCCGGGCGCGCCCGCGCGGCTGGATCGTGACCGCCGCGATCGCCGCCAACCTCGCGGTGCTGGCGCTGTTCAAGTACGAGGCCTTCCTCGCCGGGCTCGCGGGGGCCATCCCGGGCGTCACGGTGCCCGTGCTCAGCTGGCCTTTGCCGCTCGGCATCAGCTTCTTCACCTTCCACCACATCATGTACCTGACGGACCTGAGGGCCGGGCGCGCGCCGCGCTACGACCTCGTCCGCTACGGCCTCTACATCGCCTTTTTCCCGCAGGTGCTCGCCGGCCCGCTCGTGCGCTGGAGCGAGGTGATGCACCAGTTCGAGGAGAAACCCTTCCGGCCCGGCTGGGAGGAGCGGATGGGGCGGGGGCTGCTGCTGCTCGTCCTCGGACTCGCGAAGAAGGTGCTGATCGGCGATCCGCTGGCCGATTATGCAGAACCGGTCTTCAAGGCGGCGGCCAGCGGCGGCGCGCTCACGGTGGTGGAGGCCTGGCAGGGTGTGCTCGCCTTCACCTTCCAGATCTACTTCGACTTTTCCGGCTACACGGACATGGCGCTCGGCCTCGCGCTGATGATCGGCATCGTCCTGCCGCAGAATTTCGACGTGCCCTATCGCGCCGCCTCCCTGCAGGATTTCTGGCGGCGCTGGCACATGACGCTGTCGCGCTTCCTGCGCGACTACCTGTACATTCCCATGGGGGGCAACCGGCACGGCCTGGCCCGCCAGATGGCGGCGCTCGCCGCCACGATGGGCCTTGGCGGCCTGTGGCACGGCGCCGGCTTCACCTTCGTCGCCTGGGGCCTGGCGCACGGCGTGGGGCTTGCCGTCGGGCTCGGCTGGCGCAAGGCCGGCCTGTCGATGCCGCGGGCGCTCGGCGTGGCCCTGACCTTCCTCTTCGTGACGCTGACCTGGGTCCTCTTCCGCGCCCAGACCTTCGAGGCGGCCGAGCGGATCTATGCCGCCATGGCCGGCTTCGCCCCCGTCGGATCGGGGTTCAAGTGGCGCATGCTCGTCGTCGCCGCGCTCGTGGCCATGGTCGGGCCCACGGCCTGGAGCCTCGTCCAGGCGGCGCAGCCGCGCCGCTGGATCGCGGTCGCCGCCGCCCTGCTGCTGGTGGTGGTCCTTCTGAAGATCGGCGACGACGCGAGCTACGAGTTCATCTACTTCCAGTTCTGACGACGGACTTCCCCCCGGTCGCGGGGAGAACGCCGCGACGATGCCATCCCAGCCGCGCCGGCGCTGGACCGCCCAGCGGCGCCCGCGGGGGCGCTTGCAGCCCGCTCATCGCCAAGATCAAGCGGAATTGAGCGCCGATAAGGCTCAATCCCCTGCAAAACAGGCCGATTTTGATGATTTGGTGACCATGATGGCCGTTGCCCGGGGTGAGGCTCGTCGCTATAGTCCGCGCCGCCCGGAGGGGCCCAGTCACACGTCACCGCGACTGCGGAAGCTGAAAAGGCAACGATGGCAACCGATATTCTGGAGGCCGCGTATCGGCCGACCGACGACGAGCCTTTCATGAACGAGCGGCAGCGGGAGTACTTCCGCCGCAAGCTCAACGCGTGGAAGGAGGAGATCCTCAAGGAGAGCCGCGAGACGCTCGCTGCGCTGCAGAACGAAAGCGAGAATCATCCGGACCTGGCCGACCGTGCCTCCTCGGAGACGGACCGCGCCATCGAGCTGCGGGCCCGCGACCGGCAGCGCAAGCTCATCGCCAAGATCGACGCGGCGCTCTCGCGCATCGATGACGGTACCTACGGCTATTGCGAGGAGACCGGCGAGCCCATCTCGCTGAAGCGCCTCGAGGCTCGCCCGATCGCCACGCTGTCGATCGAGGCCCAGGAGCGGCACGAGCGCAACGAGCGCGTCTACCGCGACGACTGAACCGGGCCGCTGGCCCAACGGACAGAAAAGCGGCGGCGTCCAGCGGACGCCGCCGCTTTTGATTCGGCTCCCCGTTCCGGTCGCGGCCACGCAGAGTGGATCGCCGGGGCGGGAGCGCCGCGAAAGGGGTGCGCCGTCCGCGGGAGGGACGGCGCATCCGGGCGGCGGGCAAGTTGGGGAGCGTGCCCGGCGTCCGGAAAGGGGGGGTCAGAAGGGCAGCAGGATGTCCATGACCTGCTGGCCATAGCGCGGCTGCTGCACGTCGGTGATCTGTCCCTTGCCGCCATAGGCGATGCGGGCCTGGGCGATCTTGGCCGAATCGATGGTGTTGTCGGATTCGATGTCCTCGGGCCGGATGACGCCGGCCACGATGAGCTCCCGCATCTCGAAATTGACGCGGATCTCCTGCTTGCCCTCGATCACAAGGTTGCCGTTGGGCAGCTTCTGCGTGACTACTGCGGCCACGTTGGTGGCGAGCTCCTCCGAGCGCTGCACCGAGCCCTTGCCCGCCGAGGAGCCGGTCGTCGTGGTGTTGAAGAGGTTTGCGGGGTCGACGGCGTCCGGGAACACCTTGTTGTACTCGGATTCGAGGCCGAAGGTGTTCTTGTTGGAGAAGGTCTCCGCACCGGCGCGCGAGCGCTTGGTCTCGTTGGCGATGTTGGCCTTGTCTGAGAACTTCACGCGCACGGTGACGAGGTCGCCGATCGTGCGGGCACGCTGGTCCTTGAAGAAGGCGCGGGAACCCTGCCGCCACAATGAGTTCGACGCATAGCTGACCGGCTCGGGCGTGGGCATCGGCATCTGCACGGGCTTGTAGCCGGGCTGCGAGGTCGGGTCCTCGATGGCCGAGAGGGACGGAGCCTTGCCGACCTGCGACAGCCGGTCGGCCGCGCCGCAGCCGGCAAGCGCCAGGGTGACCGCCGCGGCGGCGAGGACGCGGCCGGGCGGGCTGACAGGGAACGCAACGGGACGGGACATGGCGGAACTCGCGACGGAATGACGGCAGAGCCGGCGCCGGGACGGCGCGGCGAGGAGGACACGGGGGCCGCTGCGGCTGCTCACCGCACGGCCTCCGCGGGCGCGCCAGGCGGCGGGGAGGCGGCGGCGACGGGGCCGGGCGTGGCGAAGGTGACGTTCACGCGGCCGGGGCCGGAGACGACGCCCTGCACGGAGCGCTTGGACTGGAGGTTCTGGACGAGGATCACGTCCCCCATCCCGCCGCCTTCCATAGCCTTGCCGCGCAGCGAGAGCTGCAGGCCCGGGGTCTCGTAGACCATGGTGACGACGCTGTTTTTCTCCACGATGTCCTGCTTGGCGAGGTCTCCCTCGCGCAGCACAGCGCCGGCCTGCAATTGCTGCCTGGCCGTGCGTCCCGCGAGCTGGCCGACGTCGGCGACGGCGACCTGGTTGACCTCGGCGCGCGGCCGGCGCTCCAGCCTGACGTCGCTGGGTCGCACGGCTTCGCCGCGTGCGACGCCGCGCGCGAGGACGGGCACCTCGACGCTGTCGACGATCTGACCGGCGACGCGCAGCGGCTTCAGGGTCAGGGCCCGGCTGCCCTGGACGGCGATCACCGCCTCGAGGCGCTGCGTCTTGCCATCGAGCACGAGGTCCTGCACGCGGACGTCCCCGACCGCCTCGGGCTCCACGAAGACGGCGCTCTCGTTGCCTTCCAGCGTGAGGGAGACATCCGCCTGTTCGAGCCCGTAGCGGCCGGCGAGCGCCTTGCGCACCGCCTCCTCGATCTCGGCCCTGGCGATCTTCCGCGCGGCGCGGGTCACGACGACCTGGCCGACGAAGCCGGTGTCGAGTTCCCGCAGTCCGGCCTGGCGCACCGCGTCCGCGACCCGGCTCGCCTGGATGGTGCCCGTGCGCCCCAGGGCGGGAGCGCGGAAGGCGGGCGTCTCCGCGGCGGCGCCGGCATTCTCCACGACATCGCCGAGCGCGATGATGTCGCGCGAGACGACGATGCTCTGCTTCATGAGCGGACGCGCGAGGACGGGGGCGGGGGCCGCCTGCGGCTGCGGGGCCGGAGCCTGCGGCTGCGCCAGCACCGGCACCACGAAGGTCGCCGTGGCGCAGAAGCCGAGGGCCACGGCGGTGAGGAGCAGGGTGATCGTTCGGGTGGTGGCGTTCATGCGCTACCCCCTGAACATCTGGCTGGTGGTGGACAGCATCTGGTCCGAGGCCGTGACCACCTTGGCGTTCATCTCGTAGGCGCGCTGGGCGGCGATGAGCGAGGAGATCTCGGTGACGGCGTTGACGTTCGCCTCCTCGAGATAGCCCTGCTGCAGGTTCCCGAGGCCGTCCGCGCCGGGATTGCCGGTGAGCGGCGCGCCCGACGCCGTCGTCTCGACGAAGAGGTTGTCGCCGATCGATTCCAGGCCTTCCTTGTTGACGAAATGGGCGAGCTGGAGCTGGCCCAGGGTCTGGGGCGCGGTCTGCCCGGTCAACGTCGCCTGCACCTGGCCGCTGGCGCTGATCGTCACGCTCGTGGCGGTGGTGGGCACCACGATCTGCGGCTGGATCTGGTAGCCGTCATGGGTGACGAGCTGGCCCGTGCCGTCGAGCTCCATGGAGCCGTCGCGCGTGTAGGCCGTGCGGCCGTCGGGCAGCAGCACCTGCAGGAAGCCCTCGCCGCGGATGGCGACGTCGTACTGCTTCTCGGTGGGGGTCAGCGTGCCCTGGGACATGACGCGGGCGGTCGACGCGGTCTTCACGCCCGAGCCGAGCTGCACGCCCGAGGGCACCATCGTGTTCTGGTCGGACGTAGCGGTGCCGGCGCGGCGCAGGGTCTCGTAGAGCAGGTCCTGGAACTGGGCGCGCTGGCGCTTGTAGCCGGTGGTCCGCAGGTTGGCGATGTTGTTGGAGATGACCTGGACGTTCAGCTCCTGGGCGGCCATGCCGGTCGCGGCGGTGTAGAGCGAGCGCATGGCTTAGGCCCCCGTCTGGCCGACGTCGGACAGCCGATCGATGGCGGTGCGGCGCAGGGCGTCGGTCTGGCTGATGATCGACGCGACGGTCGCGTAGGTGCGGTTCACCTCGATCAGCCGGCTCATCTCGTAGACCGGGCGCACGTTGGAGCGCTCGATGTAGCCCGCCTCGACCTTCACCTCCGCGGTCGCGGGGCGAAGCGCGGTGGTCGCGGAATAGATGTTGGCGCCGTCATTGTTGAGCTGCGCGGCGTTGGCGAAGGTCATCAGCTTGATCTTGCCCTTCTCGCCCTGGTTGGTCGTGATCGTGCCGTCCTTGCCGATCTGGACCTCGGTTTCCTGGGGGCTGAAGAGGATGGGGCCGCTGGCGCCGATGACGGGATAGCCGTCGCTCGTCACCAGCACGCCCTTGCTGTCGATCTGCAGCGAGCCGTTGCGGGTGTATCGCTCGCCATTCGCGGTCTGCACGGCGATGACGGCGTTGCCGGACACGGCGATGTCGAGGTTGCGGCCGGTCTGCTCGAGCGGGCCGTTGGAGAAGTCGAGGCCGCTCCCGGCGTCGATCGTGAAGGATACCGGCCGGTCGGTCGCCGGGAAGGCGTCCGCGCTTGCCTGGGGCATGAGATATTCGGAGAACCGCAGCGCGCGGCCCTTGAAGCCGTTCGTGTTGATGTTCGCGACGTTGTTCGCGATCACCTCAAGCTCGCGCTGCAGCGCGACCTGGCGCGACAGGCTGACGAGAAGAGCATTCTCCATCGTGGTACTCCCGCAACCGCCCCGGTCTCCCGGGGCGCCGTCCCCGCCGCGACCTCGACGCTCCCCAGCGCGGTCCCGGCCCCTCGTCTTCCGCAAGGCCTGTGCCAGTGCAGGCGAATCACGGGAAAACCGTTCTCCTGCAATGCGTTG
The DNA here is from genome assembly GCA_046349155.1 of Alsobacter sp. Classification (GTDB taxonomy): domain Bacteria; phylum Pseudomonadota; class Alphaproteobacteria; order Rhizobiales; family Beijerinckiaceae; genus Alsobacter. The sequence goes on from JAXMCW010000001.1 coordinate 1,946,293, forward strand.
CCGCCAAGACCGGCGATTCCGATTCAGGCGGCGGTAAGGGCCGGACGGCGCTTTCGACCCGGCAAAAAATGCCTGCGGGACCGGGACCTTAAGCCTCCGTTAACCGTGCGGTCCCAAAGCTCTGGACCGTGGCCTTCGCGAGCGCGCGCAGGGCTAAGAGGACGGTTGCGAGCACCATGGCGAAGAAGCCCAAGACAGAGGCCGCCGAGGCCGCCGCTCCCGCGGCCGCCGCCGAAGGCGAGGCCCCGGCGGGCGGCTCCAAGAAGAAGAAAAAGCTCATCATCATCGGCGCGGCTGCGGCGCTCGTGCTCGCGGGCGGTGGCGGCGGCGCCTGGTTCTACATGTCCAAGAAGCATGCGGCCGAGGCGGCCGCCGGCGGCGAGAGCCATGGCGGCGGCCACGAGACCGCGGCGGCGCCGAAGAAGACGGCCTTCCTCGAGCTCAAGGAGATGATGGTCAACCTCTCCGGCCAGAACCTCCAGCAGATCAGCGAGCGGCCGCGCTACCTCAAGATGAAGATCACGCTGGAAGTCTCCGACCCCAAGATCGTGGCCGAGGTCCAGCCGCTCCTGCCGCGCATCGAGGACACGTTCCAGGTCTACACGCGCGAGCTGAGGCCCTCCGACCTCGAGGGCTCGGCCGGCGTCTACCGCCTCAAGGAAGAGCTGCTGCGCCGCGTCAACGTGGCGATCTACCCCTCCAAGGTGGATGCCGTGCTCTTCAAAGAAATCCTGATCCAGTAGCGGGGCGGGGTCGTGTCCAACATCGACTTCGAGAAGATGGCCGACGGCCCCGGGGACTCGACCGCCGAAGGCGACGCCATCGCCGCCGAATGGACCGCGATGATCGAGGCGGCGGCGACGGCCAACGTCCCCGACGCCGGCGTCGACCGCCTCCTCAACCAGGACGAGATCGACAATCTCCTCGGCTTCTCCAACGAGGAGGCCATCCTCTCCAACCGCACGGGCCTGCGCGCCATCGTCGATTCGGCGATGGTCTCCTACGAGCGCCTGCCCATGCTCGAAATCGTCTTCGACCGCCTCGTGCGGCTGCTGACGACGAGCCTGCGCAACTTCTTCTCCGACAACGTCGAGGTCTCGCTTTCCGACATCACCTCGGTGCGCTTCGGCGACTACATCAACTCCATCCCGCTGCCGACCATCCTGGCCGTGTTCCGCGCGGAGGAGTGGGACAATTTCGGCCTGATCACCGTCGACAGCACGCTGGCCTATTCGGTGATCGACGTGCTGCTGGGCGGGCGGCGCGCCTCCTCCACGGCGCGGCTCGACGGGCGGCCCTATTCCTCGATCGAGACAAGCCTCGTCCGGCGCATGCTGGACCTCGTGCTGGTCGACACGGAGCACGCCTTCAAGCCGCTCTCGCCCGTCCACTTCAACATCGACCGGATCGAGACGAACCCGCGCTTCGCCTCGATCTCGCGCCCGGCCAACGCGGCCATCCTCGTCCAGTTGCGCATCGACATGGAAGGGCGCGGCGGGTCGATCGAGATCCTGCTGCCCTATGCCACGATCGAGCCCATCCGCGAGCTCCTGCTCCAGAGCTTCATGGGCGAGAAGTTCGGCCGGGACCCCATCTGGGAGGACCACCTCGCGACCGAGATCTGGCAAGCCCATGCCGACCTCGACGCCATCCTCTACGAGACCAAGCTGCCCTTGCGCCGGATGCTGGAGCTCAAGGTCGGCGATACGCTGATGTTCGACGCCGAGCCGGAATCGCCGGTCCGCATCAAGTGCGGGGAGGTGATGATCACCGAGGGGCGGATGGGACGGATGGGCGACAAGATCGCGATCCGAGTCTCGCGTCCGCTGCGGCGCTCCAAGACCACCTTCGCGGCCTACGAGGCCAGCGCCACGGCCAAGAGGGACGGCAAGCCATGATCAACATGCTGATCGAGGTCCTGGTCTGCGTGCTGCTCGCCGCGACCATCGCCTATTGCGTGCGGCTCGACGGCAAGCTGAAGCGCCTCAAGGCCGACGAGCAGGCAATGCGGCGCACCATCACCGACCTCGTCAGCGCCACTGAAAAGGCCGAGCGCGCCGTGGCGGGCCTGCGCAACGTTGTCAGCGAATGCGACCAGTCCATCGCAGGCCACCTGCGCGAGGCCGAGCGCCAGGCCCAGGACCTCGCCGAGCAGATCCGCACCGGCGACGACGTGATCGCCCGCATCGCGCGCATCGTCGACGGCGCGCGGGGCGGGGAGGCCGAGGCGCCCGCCAGGACGCGGGCCGCCACGGCGCCCGCGCGCGCCGCGGCTGCGCCGCCGCCTCCGCCGGCCGAGCAGACCCCGCAGGAGCGGCTCGCCGCGACGCTCGCCGCCGCCCAGGCCTTCGCCGAGCGGGCGCGCCGACGGGTCGACGGCAAGGCGGCCTGACCATGAAGCTGCGCCTGCTCCCCGCCGTCGCGGGCGGCGCCGCCGCGCTGCTGCTGCTCAAGGGCATCGACCTGTGGCGGCAGGAGACCTACGTCGCGCAGACGATCCGCGCCGAGAACCCCGCCAACTCGCCCTTCACCGAGAGCATCCTGCGCATGCGCGAGCGGCGGGTGTTCGATCCCGAGACCACCGGCTCGACCGCGGCTCCGCCCAAGGAGGAGAAGAAGGCCGACCCGCCGCCCGCTCCGGTCGGCACGCCCGTGAAGCTCGACGAGCCCGCCGTCTCGCCCGCCGAGCGGGGCCTGCTGCAGAAGCTGGGCGAGCGCCGCGAGCAGCTCGACGAGCGCCAGCGCGAGCTCGACACGCGCGAGAACCTGCTGAAGGCCGCCGACAAGAAGCTCGAGGAACGCATCAACGAGCTGAAGGCGCTCGAGGCCAAGGCCGCCGGACCCGAAGGCCAGCCCAAGAAGGACGTCACCGAGCAGCAGCAGCTCAAGAACCTCGTGACGATGTACGAGGCCATGAAACCCAAGGAGGCGGCGCGCGTCTTCGATCGCCTCAGCCTCCCGGTGCTCGTGCCGGTGGTCAACGCCATGAACCCGCGCAAGATGTCCGAGATACTGGCCGCCATGTCCCCCGAGTCGGCCGAGAAGCTGACCGTGGAGCTCGCGGGCGGCGCCCAGCGCGCCAAGGCGGCCGCGGCCGGAAACGGCGGCGCGCTGCCGGCCGGGGAACTTCCGGCCATCGACCCGAAGAAGCCCTGAGGCCTGCAGGCTCCGTCGTCCCCGGCGGCGCGCGCAATCCTTCAACAACTGGCCGCTTGATCTTTAGCTCGCATTCACCCTTTCGGGCCTAGGGTTTCCGCTGTGTTCCCGGCGCGTGTGGCCGGGCGGGTTTGGTTCGACCATGCGTGTGCGGCGGTCCGGGTTCTCGGGTGCGTGCGGCGCGGCGGGGCGCTTCGGTGCCGGCCGGGCGCGGCGGCTTGCGTTGCTGGCCGGAGTGGCGCTGAGCCTGGCCTGGAGCGCGCCCGCGCTCGCCGCCAAGGGCACCGTGCGCGCCGCAGAGATGGCGGGCTTTGGGCGCGCCGTCTTCACATTCGACGAGTTGCCCAAGGCGTCTGCCCGCGTCAGCAGCGGCATCCTCATCATCAGCTTCGACCAGCCTGTCACCCTGACCTCCGAAAAGCTCGCCATGGAGCTGCCGAACTATGTTTCGGCGGTGCGCCTGGACCCCGACGGCAAGGCGATGCGCCTCGCCTTGGTGAAGGGCATCAAGCCGAACCTCATGGAGGCCGGCGAAAAGCTCTTCGTCGACCTGCTGCCGGACAACTGGAAGGGCATCACGCCCAGCCTCCCGCCCGACGTGGTCGAGGACCTGAGCCGGCGCGCCCGCGAGGCGGAGGAGACGGCCCGCCGCCTCCTGCGCAAGAAGGCCGCGGAGGAAACGAAGGAGCTGCCGTTCCGCATCGGCACGACACCGACCTTCACACGCGTCGTGTTCGACATGCCCGTCGTGGCGCCGGTCGAGCTCTCGAAGCAGGACGGGCGCGTGGAGCTTCTCTTCGACTCGAACCTGCGCCTCGACGCAGCCAAGCTGAAGGCCGCCCTGCCGCCGTTCGTCACCGGAGTCGACGTCCAGGCCGAGGGCGGCGTGCTGCGCGTCGGCATCGACCTTCCCCAGGCGCAGGACGTCAGGGGGTTTCGCGAGGACGAGGCCTACACGATCGACCTGCCCGTCCCCAAGCCGCCGCCCAAGGTGGCCGAGAAGGGCAAGGGAAAGGACGGGAAGCCCGCGAAGGCCGACGGCAAGCCCGAGAAGAGCGAGGCGAAGCTCGATCTGAAGGGCGAGGCCGGCGCGCCCGCCCGCACGGCGCCCGACGGGCCGTCGCTCGAAGGCCCTGCCCATCCCGTCGACGAGGCGAAGGGCCCCGCCGGCCCTCCGTCTGCCCCGACCTCGGCCACGCCCGTCACCGTGCCGCTCGCCCCCTACGAGAAGGCCCGCCCCGTCCAGGACAACCAGCCCTCGGACCTGAAGATCGAGGTGGCCGCCGAGCGCGGCACCGTGAAGCTGGGCCTGCACGTGCCGACCAAGGTGCCGGTCGCCGTGTTCGAACGCGCGGGCACGCTGTGGATCGCGGCCGAGACGGGCGCCGCCTTCGACCCCTCGCAGATCGGCCTGGTGGCCCCGGGGCTCGTCAAGGATGTCGACGTGCGGCGGCAGGGCCGCCTGTCCATCCTGCGCCTCGGACTGAACCGCCAGCCGCTCGTGCGGGTCGCGGCCACCGACGCCGGATGGGTCGTGACGCTGGGCGACGAGGTGGCCGGCTCGTCCGACACGCTGACCCTCGGCCGCGACGCGGACGACGATGGCCGCACCGCGGTGAAAGCCGCCTTCCCCAACGTGGGCAGCGTGCACTGGATCGACGATCCCGAGGTCGGCGACAGGCTGGCCCTCGTGACGGGATCCATCTCGGCGCGCGGCGTGGTCAAGCCGCAGGGCTTCGTGGATTTCAGGGCGCTGCCCTCCGCCCAGGGCCTCGTGATCCAGCCGCTCTCGGACGACGTGGCGGTGAAGGCGGGCATCGACGACGTCCGCATCACGCGCGACGGCGGCCTCGCCCTGACGATGGCCCAGCTCGCGACCCCGATGGCGAAGAGCGGAGAGGGTCCGCAGCTCGCCGTCAATGCGGAGGCCTGGGCCAAGGCGCGTGCCGGCGCGGTGCGCGAACGCGGGCGCGAGCTGATGCGGGCCGCCGCCGACGCCCCCCGCCGGGCCCGCGCGGAGGCGCGGCTCGCCGTGGCCCGGTTCGAGATCGCCAACGGCCTCGGCGTGGAGGCCATGGGCACGCTGGACGTCGTGAGCTCCGACGATCCCGAACTCGCCAAGGACCGCTCCGTCGTCATTCTCACGGGCATCGCGGAGGTGCTGGCGAACCGGCCGGCCGAGGCGGTCAAGACGCTCGGCGCGGACGCCTTGAAGGACGATCCCGAGGCGGTGCTGTGGCGTGCCCACGCCGATGGCATGCTGGGGCGCTGGCCGCAGTCGCTCACCGGATTTCGGCGGAGCGCCTCGCTGTTGAACGCCTATCCCGAGGACCTGCAGGGCCTGCTCGGCCTGTCCTATGCCCAGGCGGCCGTGGAAGGGCGCGACTACGGCCTCGCGCAGCGGGCGATCGACGGCCTCGACCAGCTCGACAGCGAGAATGTGGACAAGGGCCGCGTGGCCTTGCTGCAGGCCCGCGTGGCGGAGGGGCAGGGCCGGATCGAGGAGGCGATCGCCGGCTACGACAAGCTCGCGCGCACCGCCACCCGGCCCGTGGAGGCGGAGGCGCGGCTGCGCGGCATCGCGCTGGCCCTGAAGGACCGCAGCATCGACCGCAAGGCCGCCGTCGCGGCGCTGGAAGGGCTCTCGGTGAGCTGGCGCGGCGATGACGTCGAGGTCCAGACCCTCGGCCTGCTCGGCCGGCTCTACGCCGAAGAGGAACGCTGGCGCGACGCCTTCGCGATGGCCCACAAGGCCAACGAGCTGTTCCCCGACAGCGAGGTGACGCGTTCGCTCTACGAGGAAACCGGCAGCCGCTTCGAGGCGCTTTTCCTCGACAACAAGGCCGACACGATTCCCCGGCTCGACGCGATCGCGCTCTACTTCGACTTCAAGGACTTCACCCCGCCCGGCCGTCGCGGCGACGAGATGATCCGCCGGCTCGCCGAGCGGCTGGTGCAGCTCGACCTCCTGGGCGAGGCGGCGGACCTGCTGCAATACCAGGTCGACAATCGCCTCAGCGGGGTGGCCAAGGCCAACGTCGCGACGCGGCTCGCCATCATCCAGCTCATGAACCACCAGCCGGCCAAGGCCTACCAGGCGCTACGCGACAGCCGGCAGTCCGACATGCCGTCGGAGCTGCGCCGCAGCCGAAGCCTCATCGAGGCCCGCGCGCTCTCGGACCTGTCGCGCACCGACCTCGCGCTGGAGATGCTGGCCGACGAGCAGGGCGCGGACGTGGAGCGCCTCAAGGCCGACATCCTGTGGCAGAGCCGGCGTTGGCGGGAGGCGGGCGAGCAGTTCGAGCGCATCGCGGGAGATCGCTGGCGCGCCGCTGAGCCTCTCGACGATCGGACGCGCGCCGATGTCCTGCGCGCGGCCATCGCCTACGGCCTCGGCGACGAATCGCTGTCGCTGGAGCGGCTCAGGGCGAAATACGCGGCCAAGATGGCCGACAGCGCGGACGCCCAGTCCTTCGCGGTGATCACGTCGCCCTCGGGCGCGCGCGCCTCGCAATACCGGGAACTGGCCCGCGCCATCGCCGGCGCGGATACTCTGGGTGAGTTCCTGAGCGAGTATCGCAAGCGCTATCCCGACACCCCAGCCGCGCCGCCCAAGGCGCCGAAGCCCGCCACGCCGCCGGCGGAGGGCCAGCCCCCAGCGGGCGCCGAGAAGCCCGCGGCCGACAAGGCCCCCGCCGAGACGCAGGACGCGGAGAAACCCGCCGCCTCGGCCGATCCCAAGCCCGCGGCCGGCCACGGCTGACCGGACCCACCGGCGCAGGGCCTATCCCCCGTAGCTCTGCACCAGGCTGCCCGTCACCAGGTTCCAGCCGTCCACCAGCACGAAGAAGATCAGCTTGAAGGGCAGCGCCACGGTGACCGGCGGCAGCATCATCATGCCCATCGACATGAGGATCGAGGCGACCACGAGGTCGATGATGAGGAAGGGGATGTAGAGCATGAAGCCGATCTCGAAGGCGCGGCGGAGCTCCGAGATCATGAAGGCCGGGATCAGGCTGGTGAGGGGCGTCGCCTCCGGCGTGGCGGGGCGCGGCTCGCGCGACATGTCGATGAAGAGAGCGAGGTCCTTCTCGCGCACGTGGCGGAGCATGAAGGTGCGCAGCGGCACGACGCCCCGCTCGAAGGCCTGCTGCGGCTGGATCTGGCCCGCCAGCAGGGGGGTGACCGCCGTGTCGTAGACGGTGCGCAACGTCGGGGCCATCACGAAGAGCGTCAGGAACAGCGACAGGCTGACGATCACAGCGTTGGGGGGCGCGGTCGGCGCGCCGATGGCCGAGCGCAGCAGCGACAGCACCACCACGATGCGGGTGAAGGACGTCACCATCACCAGCGCCGTCGGGGCAAGCGAGAGCAGGGTGACCAGCGCGACCAGCTGCAGCGCGCGCTCGGTGACCGTCGGTCCCTGGCCGAGGTCGAGCGTCAAAGTCTGCGCGAAGGCGACGTCGAGGCCGGCAAGCAGCAGGCCGACGCCCAGAGCCATGAGACCGGCGCGGCGGACGGCTCGGCGGGGCAGGCGAATCGCGGCTCGCATGGCGGGAGCCTAGGCGCTCGCCCCCATGCGGTCACCTGCGGCAGGCCGCCGGGCCGAGCCGCCCGACGCCGCCGCTGTGGACAAGGTGAGCCGGCGCCGGCCCGTGGGCCCTCGCCAGGACGTCAGTTCGGCTTGGGCGGCTCGCGGCCGAGCAGCCGCGACATCTCGGCCTCGAGCGAGTCGAAGTCGATGGGATCGGCGGCGCGCGCCGGCTCGGGCGGCGGCGGGGGCGGTGGCTCCGCGCGCACCGGTTCGCGCGCCGGCGGAGGCGGTGGCGAAGGAGGCGGGGGGCAGCGGCGGGACCCGCGGGCGGCGGTTCCGGCCGCGGCGGGACCGGTGGTGGCGGCGGCGGCGGTGGGGGCGGGGGCGGGGCTGCGACAGGCCGCGGCGGCGGCACGGGCGGCATCGGGGCCGCGGGCGGGGCCGGCGGTGGCGGCGGCGGCGCGGCCGGCGGTGGCGACGTGGGCTGACCCATGCCTGCGAAGGGCCGCGTCAGCGCCTCCTCCAGCTTGCGGGCCATGCTCGAGAGCTCGGCCTGCGCGGCGGCGGCGACGGCAGGTTTCTCCGGCTCCGCGGCTGCGAGCGGCGGCGGCGCGGGCCGCGGCGGCGTCACGGGAACCTGCACCGGCGGTGGCGGAAAGTCGTCCGCCGGGCGCGGCGCAGGCCGCGGAGGCGAGGGCGGCGGCTCCGCTCGCACCGGCTCGCGCGGCGGCGCGGGAGGCGGCGGCGGAGGGGGAGGAGGTGGTGGTGGTGGCGGAGGGGGAGGAGGTGGCGGCGGCGGCGCCATCCGGGGCGGCTCGGGAGGACGTGCGGCGGGGGCGTCGGGCTGGCGGACGTCGTTGCCGCGCAGGTCGTTTCGCAGACGCTCGATCGGCCCGGCGAGAGCCTGCCTCAGCGCCTCGGCGTCGGTGGGCAGGGGCCCGGGGCGCGGCCCGCCCTCGGGTCGGATGGGCGGTTCCGGTCGTACGGGGACGTCCTGGCGAACCACGGCGTCGGGACGACGGGGCTCGCCACGGGGTGGGTCCTGTCGCACCGGATCCGGGCGCGGCGGCGGTTCCTGGCGCAACGGCGGTTCCTGGCGCGGCGCTTCCTGGCGCGGAGGCTCCGGACGGGCGGACGGCGGGCGCGCGGGCGGCTCGGCGCGCGCGGGCGGTTCCGGAGGCCGCGGTGGCGGCGGCGGTGGCGCGGCGCGCATGGGCGCCTCGGGCTCCCGGCGAACGGGCACGGGGCGCTCCCCGCGGGGCGGCTCGTCCGCCGGCTCCGCCCTCAGGGGCGCAGGCACGGCCGGGATCGTCGGCGGCGGCAGGGGCTCCTCGCGCGGCTCGATCCGCGCTCCGGCTGGCGGGACCGCGTCCCGGGCGGCGCCGCTCCTCACGATGTTGGTCTCGACCACCACGTCGTTGGGCCCGCCGATCAGGACGAGGTGCTCGACATGGTCGCGCCGCACGATGACCAGCTGCCTCTGCCGGTCGAGGTCGAATGCGTCGACGATGCCCAGGCGCGGCTGCCGGCTCCGCGAGGATCCCGCGATGGAGCTCAGCTTCCCGCTGGAGATCTTGCGCAGCACCAGGGCGAACAGCCCCAGCAGCACGAAGATGATGATGAAGGCGGCGGCCCAGACGAGCGGCTGGGGCAGGGACGACAAGGGTGATTGCAAGTCACGCTCTCCGAGATGTCGCGCAAGCGCCCGAACTTACGATCAAAAAACCGGCCGTGCACCCGCAACGTCCGGGCACGTCGCGAAGGCACGCACCAGAACGCGCATGGGCCTGATCTTCTTTAGCTCCTTTTGTCAACCTTAACAGTCCATCCGCGCCGGAAAACGGGCTGTTTACCCAGCATTAACCATGCGGGCGGCATTTTTTGCCGGGAGCCACGGAGCCCGGGAGGGCCGCATGAGCGGAATCGGATTGTCGATCCTCGACCAGATGAAGATGCGGATGCAGTGGCTGCATTCACGCCAGAAGGTGCTCGCCGAGAACGTCTCGAACTCCGACCTGCCGAAGTTCAAGCCCAAGGACCTGCGTCCGATGAACCCGACGGGCCAGCTCGGCATCGCGGTGGAGCAGACCTCGCCCGCGCACATCGCGTCCCTCGACGGGGCGAACATGACGAGCGCGCACGACGCCAAGCGCTTCGAGACCGTGCCCTCCGGCAACGCGGTCTCCCTCGAGGACGAGATGACCAAGCTCGCCGACACGCAGATGGACTACCAGACGGTGACGGGCCTCTACATGAAAAGCCTGTCGCTGCTGAAGACCGCCATCGGCAAGGCTTGAGAACGCGCCATGGACCTCATGCGTTCCCTCGCCATCGCCGCCTCGGGCCTCAAGGCCCAGGCCGGGCGGATGCGCATCATCTCCGAGAACCTGGCCAACGCGGATTCGACGGGGACCAAGCCCGGCGCGGAGCCCTACCGCCGCAAGATCGTGAGCTTCGACAAGCGCTTCGACCGGGAGCTCGAGGCCCAGACGGTGTCCCTCGGCAAGGTGGCGCGCGACCAGACCGCGTTCCAGACGAAGTACGACCCCGGCAATCCCGCGGCCGACACGTCCGGGAACGTCAAGCTGCCCAACGTGAACCCTCTCGTCGAGCAGATGGACATGCGCGAGGCCCAGCGCAGCTACGAGGCCAACCTCAACGTCGTCTCCGCGACCCGGCGCATGATCAGCCGGACGCTCGACATCCTGCGCGCCTGAGCCCGTCTGACGGAAGGAGCCTCATTCCATGGCGAGCCCCACCATCGCAGCCGGCGCCTACGCCGCCACGCAGCGCCTGGCGACGCCCAGCGCCGGGGCCGGGCTCGGCCTGGCCGCCGGGACCGCCGGGGGAACGAGCTTCGGAGACGCCCTGGGACAGGTGCTCGGCGCCGTCGCCGAGGCCGGGAAGCAGGCCGACCGGCAGTCCGCGGCCGCCGTGCAGGGCAAGGCCGACATGGTCGACGTCGTGACCGCCGTGGCCGAATCGCAGACGGCGATCGAAACCCTGGTGGCGGTGCGCGACCGCGTGATCGCCGCCTACGAGGAAATCATGCGCATGTCGATCTGACGCGCCGTCGTCGGATCCGGGCCGAACCTCCTGTTTCTCCAGTCGGAAAGCGTAGCATGAACGGCCCCGAGATCCTTGATATCGCGCGCGACGGCATCGTCACCTTCCTGAAGGTCGCGAGCCCGCTGATGCTGGTCGCGCTCGTCGTGGGCCTGGTGATCTCCCTCGTGCAGGCGCTGACCCAGATCCAGGAGCAGACGATCGTCTCGGTGCCCAAGATCATCATCATGGGCCTCGCGATGATCCTGCTGCTGCCCTTCATGGGCGACGCGCTCGCCGCCTACATGACGAGAATCGCGGCGCGAATCGCCGTTGGCGGCTAGCATGGCGACGCCGGCCTTCGCCGCAGCGACGTTCGCCTGCCCGAGCGGGCGCCTGGGGCGTCGGGACCGCCGGCGCGCTGGCTCCATGCAGATCACCGTCGGACCCGAACTCGCTGCCCTCTTCATGCTGGTCTTCGCGCGCGTCGGCACGCTCGTGATGCTGTTGCCGGCGCTCGGCGAGCGCTTCGTACCGGGTCGCGTCCGCCTCGCGCTCGCCGTGTTCCTGACGCTGACGATGATGCCCATCGTGCGGCCGCTGCTTCCCCAGGGCGCCGGTGCCTTGCAGGCGGCTCTGGGCCTGATGCTCTTCGAGCTCATGGTCGGCCTCATGATCGGTCTGATGGGCCGGCTGCTGATGGCGAGCCTGCAGACGGCCGGGAACTTCGTGTCGCAGGCGATCGGCCTGTCCTTCGCCGAGACCGTCGACCCGACCCAGGGCGGCCAGGCGGCCGCCATCGGCAACTTCCTGATGATCACGGGCGTGGCGCTGCTCTTCGCGACCGACGCGCACCACCTCGTCATCGCGGCGATTCGCGGCAGCTATTCCGCTCTTCCTCCGGGGGAGGCCCCGCCGACGGGCGACGCGGCCCGGCTCGCCATCGACACCCTGGCCAAGGGGTTCTCCGTCGCGGTGCAGATCGCAGCGCCCTTCATCGTGTTCGGCATCATCGCCAATCTCGGGCTCGGCGTGCTCTCGCGCCTGATGCCGGCCCTGCAGGTCTTCTTCCTCGGCGTGCCCGGCACGGTGATCCTGGGCTTCATGATTCTCTTCGCCGCCATAGGCCTGATGATGACGGGCTTCCTGACGGAGGTCGCCGCCGTCCTTCGCCCCTTCGCGGGAAGGTGAGGCGATGGCCGACACGGACGACCAGGAAGACCGCACAGAAGACCCATCCCTCCGACGGCTCGAACAGGCGATCGAGCGTGGCGACGTCGCCAAGAGCATGGAGGTCAACACCTGGTTCGTGCTGGCCGGAGGCACGCTCGCCCTGCTGATGGCGGGCAACGCCGCGGCGTCGGACCTCTCCGCGGCGCTGCGCTCCATCCTGGCCAACGCGCATCGCTTCCCCGCCGACGCAGCCGCGCTGCGAAACTTCGGCATGAGCGCCGCCGTCGCGGTGCTGGCCGCGCTGGCCATGCCCTTCATCCTGATGATCCTCTCGGCGCTCGCGGGGGGGCTGGTCCAGCACCGGCCCATCATCACGACCGAGACGCTGATGCCGCAGCTCGGGCGCATCTCGCCGATGGCCGGCGTCAAGCGGATGTTCGGCAAGGAAGCGATCGTCCAGTTCCTCAAGGGGCTCGGGAAGATCGCGCTCGTCGGCGTCGCGATGGGGATGGCGCTGTGGCCGGACCGCGCCCGCCTCGAATCCTTCGCGGCCATGGACGTCGCGGCCCTGCTGCCGGCCACGCGCGACGAAGCGCTGAAGCTGATGACGGCCGTGCTCGTGATCTACGCCTTCATGGCGGGCGCGGACTACGTCTACCAGCGCGTCACCTGGTACAATCGCCAGAAGATGACGAAGCAGGAGCTCAAGGAAGAGTTCAAGGAGACGGAAGGCAATCCCGAGATCAAGGCGAAGCTGCGCCAGCTCAGGGCCCGCGCCTCGCGCAAGAGGATGATGGCCAAGGTGCCGCAGGCCACCGTCGTCGTCATGAACCCGACCCACTTCGCCGTGGCGCTCCACTACGAGAAGGGGATGCCGGCGCCGGTCTGCGTGGCCAAGGGCCTCGATCATCTGGCGCTGCGCATCCGCGAGGTGGCGCGCGAGAACGAGGTGCCGGTGGTGGAGAACCCGCCGCTGGCCCGCGCGCTTTACAAGGCGGTCGAACTCGATCAGGAAATCCCGGTCGAGCACTACAAGGCCGTGGCCGAAGTGGTCGGCTACGTCATGCGTCTGCGCCGGAGAGCATGATGTCGGCCGAGGCAGGAACGGCGTTGCGCCGGGGACAGGACGGGATGAGCACCCACGGGGCCGCGAGGACCATCGACCGCTCGCAACGCTCGGGCAGCGCAGGGTTGCTCCTGGTCCTGGCCGGGGTGCTCGTGGGGGCCGCCATCGCCCTCTCGCTGCTGGCCAACGAAAAGGCCCAGCCTCTCATCATCGGCCTCCTCGCCCTGCTGGCGGTGATCGGGGTTTTCGCTCTCTTCGCCGGCGCGGTGGGCATCATCGAGTTCGCCGGCCGGGCGGTGCGCAACGACCTGACGAAGATCGTGGCCGACACCGCGCGCGACGGCATGCTTGTGATCGAACAGGACGGCGCCGTCGCCTATGCCAACGAGGCCTATCTGAAGTTGTCGGGCGCGCGGGGCGCCGAGGATCTCGTTCCCGTGGAACGGCTCTTCACCGGTTCGCCCGACGTGTCGGAGGCGATCTACCGGCTCGCCCAGGCCTCGCGCGAGGCGAAGACCGCGACCGAGGAGATCCGCATGAGCCCGCCGTTGCGCGGGCTCGAGGGGGCGGCCTGGTATCGCGTGAAGGTGCGTCCCGTGGACCGTCCCGGCGGGCGGCGGGCCAGCCTCTGGACCGTGACGGACGTGACGCGCGAGCGCGAGCGCCAGGAGAACGTGTTCCAGGAACTGCAGCACGCGATCGACTATCTCGACCATGCCCCGGCGGGCTTCCTGTCCATCGATGCCGGCGGCGAAGTAGTCTACATGAACGCCACCCTGGCGACCTGGCTCGACTATGACCTCGCCCAGTTCGGCTCCGGCGGGCTCAAGCTCGGCGACCTCGTGCCCGGCGACGGGGCGGCGCTGCTCTCCGCCGTCTCGGGCGGGGCAGGGGAGGTGCGCACCGAGATCCACGACATCGACCTGCGCCGGCGCGGCGGCCAGTCCCTTCCCGTGCGCGTCTTCCACCGCGTGGCCTTCGGCTATGACGGGACGCCCGGGGCCTCGCGCACGCTCGTGCTCAACCGTTCGGCCGGCGAGGACGTGGCGGAAGGCCAGCGCGCGGCTGAGGTGCGCTTCGCCCGCTTCTTCAACAACACCCCGCTGGCCATCGCCACGATCAACCGGGCCGGCCGGATCGTGCGCAGCAACGGGCCCTTCGCCAGGCTCTTCGGGGACATCTTCAAGGGCATGGACGCCTCCGAGCCGCGCTCTGTGCTGGCGCTGGCCGCCGAGCGGGACCGCGAGGCGCTGACGCTGCCGCTCGAGGCGGCGAGGCAGGGCCGGGGGGACATCGCGCCCGTGGAGATCGCGCTGTCCGGCGAGACCAACCGCTCCGCCCGCGTGTTCGTGTCGGCCGTCGAGAACGAGGGCGACGACGGAGAGGTGGCGATCGTCTACGCGCTCGACACCACGGAGCAGCGGGCCCTTGAGGCGCAGTTCGCCCAGGCTCAGAAGATGCAGGCCGTCGGCGAACTGGCCGGCGGCGTGGCGCACGACTTCAACAACGTGCTGCAGGGCATCATGGGCTATGCCGACCTGCTGCTCGTGAACCACCGGCCGACCGACCCGTCCTTCCAGGACATCATGCAGATCAAGCAGAACGCGAGCCGCGCGGCCGGGCTCGTGCGCCAGTTGCTCGCCTTCTCGCGCCGGCAGACACTGCGGCCGCAGGTGATGCATTTCGGGGACGTGCTCTCCGACCTCTCCATGCTGCTGAAGCGCCTGCTCGGGGAGCGCATCGCGCTCGACGTGCGCCACGGCCGCGACCTGTGGCCGGTGAAGGCCGACCTCACGCAGTTCGAGCAGGTGATCGTGAACCTCGCGGTCAACGCCCGCGACGCCATGCCGGAAGGCGGCAAGCTCACGATGCGAACGCGCAACGTGGACGAGGCCGAAAGCGGCGGCATGGGCCTGCCCGGCATGGGCGCGGGCGAATACGTGCTGATCGAGGTGGAGGACAGCGGCACGGGCATCCCCCAGGAGATCATCGACAAGATCTTCCAGCCCTTCTTCACCACCAAGGAGGTGGGCAAGGGCACGGGCCTGGGCCTCTCCATGGTCTACGGCTTCGTGAAGCAATCCGGCGGCTTCATCTTCTGCGACAGCCAGGTCGGCAAGGGAACGACCTTCCGCATCTTCCTGCCCCGCTACGCGGGCGGCGAGGCGGAGGAGCCCGTGAAGGCCGAGACCGAGAAGCCGGGCGTCAAGCCCGGCCCCGTCCAGCCGCCTGTCTCCTCCGACCTCACGGGCAGCGGCACGGTGCTGCTAGTGGAGGACGAGGAGGCCGTGCGCGCCTTCGGCGCCCGCGCCCTGGCGCAGCGCGGCTACACCGTGCTCGAGGCCGCCTCAGGCGTGGAGGCCCTCGCGGTGGTCGAGGAGCATGGCGGCCGGCTCGACCTCATCGTCTCCGACGTGGTGATGCCTGAGATGGACGGCCCGAGCCTGCTGGGCGAACTGCGCAAGCGCGGCGTGAAGGCGCGCATCATCTTCGTCTCGGGCTACGCGGAAGAGGCCTTCAGCCGGAACCTGCCGGAGGGCGAGGACTTCGCCTTCCTGCCCAAGCCCTTCACCCTCAAGCAGCTCGTGGAGGCGGTGAAGACCGCCATCGACTGAGGCCGTTCGACGGCTGCCGAGAGGGGTGACACGGGTTGTCACCCCAGTGCTGCATGTTCCACGTGTTGCCGGCCGCAGCCGCACGGAAAAGTTACAGAATCGCAAAGGCTTGGTTGCGGTGGATAGGAACAAAAAAAGAACTTGCGAGTGAGAACGAAGCGTGATCAAGATCGTTCTCGGACCTCC
Organism: Alsobacter sp.; assembly: GCA_046349155.1. GTDB lineage: Bacteria > Pseudomonadota > Alphaproteobacteria > Rhizobiales > Beijerinckiaceae > Alsobacter. The sequence goes on from JAXMCW010000001.1 coordinate 1,962,068, forward strand.
ATTGAGACTCTTTCCCGGCTCGTGCCATAAGGACCGCTCAGCATGTCGCAACCGTCTCTCCGACTCGTCGAAGGTCAAACCATGGACAAGGCCAAGGCACTGGACGCCGCGCTCTCGCAGATCGAGCGGGCCTTCGGCAAGGGCTCCATCATGCGTCTCGGCAAGAACGAGAAGGCGGTGGAGATCGAGACGATCTCGAGCGGCTCCCTTGGCCTCGACATCGCGCTCGGCGTGGGCGGCCTGCCCAAGGGCCGCATCGTGGAAATCTACGGTCCGGAATCCTCGGGCAAGACCACGCTGGCCCTGCACACGGTCGCCGAGGCGCAGAAGCGCGGTGGCGTCTGCGGCTTCATCGACGCCGAACACGCGCTCGACCCCGTCTATGCCCGCAAGCTCGGCGTCAACCTCGAGGACCTGCTGATCTCGCAGCCCGACACGGGCGAGCAGGCGCTCGAGATCTGCGACACGTTGGTGCGCTCCGGCGCCATCGACGTGCTGGTCGTCGATTCGGTGGCGGCGCTGGTGCCGCGCGCCGAGATCGAGGGCGAGATGGGCGAGGTGCAGCCGGGCCTGCAGGCGCGCCTGATGAGCCAGGCGCTGCGCAAGCTCACGGCCTCCATCTCGCGCTCCAACACGATGGTCGTCTTCATCAACCAGATCCGCATGAAGATCGGCGTCATGTACGGCTCGCCCGAGACCACCACGGGTGGCAACGCCCTGAAGTTCTATGCCTCGGTTCGCCTCGACATCCGCCGCATCGGCGCGATCAAGGACCGCGAGGAGGTGGTCGGCAACACGACCCGCGTGAAGGTGGTGAAGAACAAGGTCGCCCCGCCTTTCAAGCAGGTCGAGTTCGACATCATGTATGGCGAGGGCGTGTCGAAGGTCGGCGAGCTGATCGACCTCGGCGTCAAGGCCGGCATCGTGGAGAAGTCCGGCGCCTGGTTCTCCTATGACAGCCAGCGCCTGGGCCAGGGCCGCGAGAACGCCAAGGCCTTCCTCAAGCAGAACGCGGACGTGGCGAACCGGATCGAGCTGCAGATCCGCCAGAACGCGGGCCTGCTGGCCGAGCGGATCCTGGAGAATGCGAGCCCCACGGCCGAAGACCTCGACGAGGGCGAGGCCTGATCCTGCGTGCGGTGCGGGCCGGGGGCCTGCACTCCCGGGCGCTCATGATCGTCATCCTCATCCGGAGAGCGGGCCCGAGGCCCGCTCTTGCCGTAAGGGGCCTCGCCTGATCCTGCGTCCCGCGCAGGTCCGGCCGGCGGTTTGTCTCGACACGGCCCGGCCACGCCACTAAAAAGCCCGCAGTTTCCCTTCCGAGCGGCCCTTGGCCGCCCTTGCGAGCGAGTGCCGGTTGATGAGCGGCGTGAATGAGATCCGGTCCACCTTCCTGGACTATTTCGGCAAGAACGGCCACGAGATCGTGCCGTCGAGCCCGCTTGTGCCGCGCAACGATCCCACGCTGATGTTCACCAATGCCGGGATGGTGCAGTTCAAGAACGTCTTTACCGGCGCGGAGAAGAGGCCCTACCAGCGCGCCGTGACGGCCCAGAAATGCGTGCGGGCGGGCGGCAAGCACAACGACCTCGACAATGTCGGCTATACGGCGCGCCATCACACCTTCTTCGAGATGCTCGGGAATTTCTCCTTCGGGGACTATTTCAAGGAGCGCGCGATCGAACTCGCCTGGACGCTGATCACCCGCGAGTTCGGCCTGCCGGTCGACCGCCTGATGGTCACGGTGTACCACGAGGACGACGAGGCCTTCGGCCTGTGGAAGAAGATCGCCGGCCTGTCCGACAGCAAAATCGTGCGCATCCCCACCTCGGACAATTTCTGGGCGATGGGGGATACGGGCCCGTGCGGCCCGTGCTCCGAGATCTTCTACGACCACGGCGACCACATTCCCGGCGGCCCGCCCGGTTCCGACGACGCGGACGGCGACCGCTTCATCGAGATCTGGAACCTCGTGTTCATGCAGTTCGAGCAGGTCGCCCCGGGCGAACGCCTGCTGCTGCCGCGCCCCTCCATCGACACCGGGATGGGCCTGGAGCGCATCTCCGCCGTGCTGCAGGGCACGCACGACAATTACGAGACCGACCTGATGCGCGCGCTGATCCGCGCCGTCGCCGAGGTCACGGGGGTCGAGCCTGACGGGCCGCGCAAGGCGAGCCACCGCGTCATCGCCGATCACCTGCGCGCCTCCTCGTTCCTGGTAGCTGACGGCGTGCTGCCCTCCAACGAGGGCCGCGGCTACGTTCTGCGCCGCATCATGCGGCGCGCCATGCGCCATGCCGAGCTGCTTGGGGCGCGCGAGCCCGTCATGTGGCGGCTCGTACCGGCGCTGGTGCGGGAGATGGGCCACGCCTATCCCGAGCTGGTGCGCGCGGAGGCGCTGATCACCGAGACGCTGCGGCTCGAGGAGAGGCGCTTCCGCAAGACGCTCGAGCGTGGCCTCGGCATCCTCGAGGAGGAGGCCCGCAAGCTCGGTTCCGGCCAGAACCTCGCGGGGGAAGTGGCTTTCACGCTCTACGACACCTACGGCTTCCCGCTGGACCTCACGCAGGACGCGCTGCGCTCGCGCGGGATCGGGGTCGACACCGACGCGTTCAACGCGGCCATGGAGCGCCAGCGCGAGATGGCGCGTGCGGCCTGGTCCGGGTCCGGCGAGGCGGCCACTGAGACGGTCTGGTTCTCGGTCAAGGAGAAGGTCGGGGCCACCGAGTTCCTGGGCTACGACACCGAGAAGGCCGAGGGCGTGGTGACCGCGTTGTTGCGCGAGGGACAGCCGGTCGAGCGTCTGGAGGCGGGGCAGGACGGCATCGTCGTCGTCAACCAGACGCCGTTCTACGGCGAATCCGGCGGCCAGGTCGGCGATACCGGCCGCATGGCGGGCGCCGACGTCGTGCTGCGCGTCACCGACACGCAGAAGAAGCTCGGCGACCTCTTCGCCCATATCGTCCATGTCGAGAGCGGCGCGCTGCGCGTCGGCGACGCCCTCGCGCTGGAGGTCGACAACGGCCGGCGCTCTGCCATTCGCGCCAACCACTCGGCGACCCACCTGCTGCACGAGGCCCTGCGCCAGGTTCTGGGCGACCATGTCGCGCAGAAGGGATCTCTCGTCGCCCCCGACCGCCTGCGCTTCGACTTCTCGCATCCCAAGCCGATCAGCGCCGCCGAGCTCGCCGAGGTCGAGACCATCGTCAACCGGGTCGTTCGGCAGAACGAGCCGGTCGTCACGCGCCTCATGGGCGTGCAGGAGGCGATCGAGAGCGGGGCGCGGGCGCTGTTCGGCGAGAAATACGGAGAGGAGGTCCGCGTCGTCTCCATGGGCCGCAATCCCGAGCCGGCGCAGTCGGTCTATTCCGTCGAACTCTGCGGCGGCACGCATGTCGCGCGCACCGGCGACATCGGGCTGGTCAGCATCGTCGGCGAGGGCGCTGTCGCCGCCGGCGTCCGCCGCATCGAGGCGGCCTCCGGCGAGGGCGCGCGGCTGCAACTCACCGGCGAGAGCGCCAAGCTCAAGGAGATCCTGGGCCTGCTGAAGACCGGGCAGGCCGAGGCGTCCGAGCGCGTGGCCGCGCTGATCGAGGATCGCCGCAAGCTCGAGCGCGAGCTCGCGGAGGCGCGCCGCAAGATCGCCATGGGCGGGGGTGGGGGCGGCGGCGCCGAGGCCGCGGGCGTCCGCGAGGTCGGCGGCGTCAAGCTGCTGTCTCGCGCCGTCACGGGCATCGACATGCGCGACCTCAAGAGCCTCGCAGACGAGGGCAAGAAGCAGATCGGCTCCGGGATCGTCGCGATCGTCGGGGTCGGCGAGGACGGCAAGGCCGGCGTCGTCGTGGGCGTCACGAGCGACCTCACCGGCCGCTTCAGCGCAGTCGACCTGGTGAGGGCCGGCTCGGAGCGGCTGGGCGGAAAGGGCGGCGGCGGCAGGCCCGATATGGCGCAGGCCGGCGGGCCCGACGGGGCCCAGGCGGCGGCGGCCCTGGCGGCCATCGAAGCGGCGATCGCCGGGGCATGACCGGCGGGCGCGAGGCTCCGGGACGCAAGCGCGTCCGGCGCCTGCGCCACCGCACTTACGAGGTTCTCGAGCAGGCCATGCCGGGCGACCGGCTGGCCCAGTTCGTCCATGCCTTCCTGATGATCGTGATCGTCGCCAGCGTGACGGCGGTGGTGCTCGAATCCGTGCCCTCGCTGGAGGAGGCCTTCGAGCCCGAGTTCCTCGCCGTCGAGATCCTGACGATCATGATCTTCACGGTGGAATACGCGCTGCGCGTCTGGGCGGCGGTCGACTACCCGCCGTTCCGCCACATGCCGGCCTGGCAGGCGCGGCTGCGCTTCGCGGCGACGGGCGGCGCCATCGTCGACCTCCTCACCATCCTGCCCTTCTACCTGTCCGTCTTCGTCGAGGGCGACCTTCGCGTCTTCATCGTCTTCCGCCTGCTGCGTTTCCTGAAGTTGGCGCGCTACTCGCCCGGCGTGCGCTCGCTCTACGAAGCGGTCTACGAGGAGCGGCGGGCGCTCGCCGCCTGCCTGGTGATCCTGAGCGGCCTCGTCATCGCTTCGGCCTCGGTCATGTACCTCGTCGAGCGCCACGCGCAGCCCGACAAATTCGGCACCATCCCGGACGCCATGTGGTGGGCCGTGGTCACGCTCGCGACGGTGGGCTATGGCGACGTCGTGCCCATCACGCCTCTCGGCAAGGTCGTGGCCTCCGTCACGGCGCTGATGGGCCTCGTGATGATCGCGCTGCCCGTCGGCATCGTCGCCACCGCCTTCTCGGAGGTCATTCACCGCCGCGACTTCGTGGTCACCTGGGGCATGATCGCGCGCGTGCCGCTCTTCGCCGACCTCGGCGCGGAGGAGGTCGCGCAGATCATGCGGCTCCTGCGCTCGCAGATGGTGGAGGGCGGGGAGGTCATCGTCCGCCGTGGCGATGTCGGCCACTCCATGTACCTGATCGCGTCGGGCCGCGTGGAGATCGAGCTGTCGGACGGGCGGCACGCCTATTTGGCCGACGGCCAGTTCTTCGGCGAGATGGCCGTACTGAAGAGCGCGCGCCGCTCCGCGACCGTGCGCGCGCTGCAGCGCACGCAACTCCTGGTGCTCGATGCGCGGGACCTGCGCATGCTCATGGCGTCGCGGCCGGACATCGGCAAGCGGATCCACGAGGTTGCCCATGCCCGCGCCGAGGAGCTCAGGCGCGCCGCCGTCGCCGGCCACGCGCCTGCCCCGGGGGACGGGACGCAGGCGGAGGCCTCGGAGGAGGCGGCCGCCACCATGGGCGAGCCCGGCGGCACCGTCGGCGAGGCCCAGGAGGGCCATGGCGGCCCGATCCTGGAGCCGGACGCGCCCGGCCACCCCGACGCCTTTCCCGGCCTGGACCTCCCCGCGCCCGATCCCGATGAGGAAGAGGTGGACGGGCCAGCGCCGCCCCATCCCGGACACGAGACCCCACGGCGCCGGCGCTGAAGCCTTCCTTTCGGCGATCGTCCCGCGACCGGGCCGCCGCGGCGCTCCTCGCGACGCCCCAAACGAAAACGGAGGCCCCGAGGGACCTCCGATGATCGCCCCGGGTGTCGCGGGCGTCCGCCCCCGAGCGGCCGGTCTACTGTCAGGCCATGGCCTTGCGCAGGTTCTCGTCGATCTTGTCGAGGAAGCCGGTGGTCGAGAGCCACTTCTGGTCGGCGCCGACGAGCAAGGCGAGGTCCTTGGTCATGAAGCCCGCCTCGACCGTGTCGACGCAGACCTTCTCCAGCGTATTCGCGAAGCGGGCGAGCTCGGCATTGTCGTCGAGCTTGGCGCGGTGCGCGAGCCCGCGGGTCCAGGCGAAGATGGAGGCGATCGAGTTGGTCGAGGTCTCCTTGCCCTTCTGGTGCTCGCGGTAGTGGCGGGTCACGGTGCCGTGCGCAGCCTCGGACTCCACGATCTTGCCGTCGGGCGTCATCAGCACCGAGGTCATCAGGCCGAGCGAGCCGAAGCCCTGGGCCACGATGTCGGACTGCACGTCGCCGTCATAGTTCTTGCAGGCCCACACGTAGCCGCCGGACCACTTGAGGGCCGAGGCGACCATGTCGTCGATCAGGCGGTGCTCGTAGGTGATGCCGGCCGCGTCGAACTTGCCCTTGAACTCGGCGTCGAAGATCTCCTGGAAGAGGTCCTTGAAGCGCCCGTCATAGGCCTTGAGGATCGTGTTCTTCGTGGAGAGGTAGACCGGATACTTGCGGTTCAGCCCGTAGTTGAACGAGGCGCGGGCGAAGTCGCGGATCGACTCGTCGAGGTTGTACATCGCCATCGCCACGCCGGCGTCCGGAAACTTGAAGACTTCCTTCTCGATCACCGTGCCGTCGTCGCCCTCGAACTTGATGGTCAGGCGGCCCTTGCCTGGAACCTTGAAGTCGGTAGCGCGGTACTGGTCGCCGAAGGCGTGGCGGCCGACCACGATCGGCTGCGTCCAGCCGGGCACGAGCCGCGGCACGTTCTTGCAGATGATCGGCTCGCGGAAGATCACGCCGCCCAGGATGTTGCGGATCGTGCCGTTCGGCGACTTCCACATCTCCTTCAGGTTGAACTCCGTCACGCGCGCCTCGTCGGGCGTGATGGTGGCGCACTTCACGCCGACGCCGACCTTCTTGATCGCTTCTGCGGCGTCAACCGTCACCTTGTCGTTCGTGGCGTCGCGGTGCTCCACCGAGAGGTCGAAATACTGCAGGTCGACGTCGAGATAGGGGTGGATCAGCTTGTCCTTGATGTACTGCCAGATGATCCGCGTCATCTCGTCGCCGTCGAGTTCGACGACGGGGTTTGCGACCTTGATCTTCGCCATGGTGGAGCCTTTCGTCAGCCGGAGGCGCATCTTCGCGGCGTGCAGCGGCCCGTCGCGCGAAGGGTGGAGGGGTCCGGCGCCCGTATAGCATCGGCCCGGAAGGGGGCAAAGCACGCCCTTCGGTGAAGAGCGGCACGCAACACCTGCATCGGCCGTGCCACGGAGAGGCAGGGCCGGCCGTGAGGTGAACGCGATCTTAAAGAGTCTCGGCCAAGCTCCGGCCGAACGGGCGGTCGCGACGCGCCCGTCGGGAAGGCCGGTCGAGAGACCCTCGCGCCTTCGGCCCCAGGCGCCCGTCCCCCGGCGTCCGGCCGGCGCAGGAGCCGACGCCGATCAGCTTCCGAGCGAGGGACGACCATGTCGGAACGCAAGACGATCGGGTATTTCCGGATTTCGGGCCAGGCGGGGGCCCTGATGCGCGCCGAGCTCGAGGGGCAGCGCCAGGTGATGCGCGCGCATGCCGCCGCCCAGGGCCTGCGGATCGTCGAGGAATGCGTCGACTACGAGAATGGCAGCCGCGCCGCGCGCCCGCAGTGGAAGCGGGCGCTGGCCTTGTGCAAGTCCTCCGAGGCGATGCTGGTGATCCCGAAGGTCGGTCCGCTGGCGCGCGACCCCTCGTTCTATGTCGATCTCCACGTGGCCGGCATCGATTTCCTGGCTTTGGACCGGCCCGACATCACCCGCGCGACGCTCCTCGTCCTGGGCAAGGAGGCGCATGCCAAGGACCCGCGGCGCCGGGCGCAATCGGCCTGAGCCGACGCTGCTCCGAGCGCCGGCGGGTCCCCCTTCGCTCGACGATGCTCCGGCTGCGCCGGCCAGCCGCGTGCCCGCCGCATTTCCTTGCGGCTGCCCTTCGGCTAGACCACCGCGCGAAGCGGCGATCGCGCCGCGCCACCCAGCGGGATCGCCGATGCCGGGAGCAGGAACCGACCACACGCGTCCCAGCCTGAGCGGTGGGCCGGCCGTCATCCTCGTCGAGCCGCAGCTCGGCGAGAACATCGGCATGGCCGCCCGGGCCATGGCCAATTTCGGGCTGACCGAGATGCGGCTCGTGCGCCCGCGCGGCAACTGGCTGCATCAGAAGACGCGGGCGGCCGCAGCGGGGGCCACCTTCATTCTCGACGAGGCCAAGGTCTTTCCGGACCTGCCCTCCGCCGTCGCCGACCTGCACTGGCTCATGGCCACGACTGCGCGGGAGCGGGGGCAGGGCAAGCCGGTGCTGGGTCCCTCGGAGGCCTCGGCCGAGGCGGTTCGCCGGGAGGCCGCGGGCCAGAAGGCGGGAATCCTGTTCGGCCGCGAGCGCACGGGGCTGGAGAACGACGACATCGCGCTCGCCGACGTGATCGTCACCTTTCCGGTCAACCCCGCCTATGCCTCGCTGAACCTGTCCCAGGCCGTGTTGCTGATGGGCTATGCGCTGATGACCGCGCGCGGCGAGACGGCGCTGCCCTTCGAGGCCAAGACGCGCTGGGGACCGGCGACGCGCGACATGGTGCTCTCGTTCTTCGAGTACCTGGAAGGCGAGCTGGAACGGCGCGGCTTTTTCCGGCCGCCGCACAAGAAGCCGGTGATGAGCCGGAACCTGCGCAACATGTTCCACCGCATGCAGCTCAACGAGCAGGACGTGCGCACGTGGCGCGGCATGGTGGTGCGGCTCGTCGAAGGGCCGCGCGAGCCGCAGACCAAGAAGCGCAAGGGTCCCAAGCAGACGCCCAAGGGGACGCGGCCGGTCGGGCAGGGGGGGCGGTCCGCGCTCCCGGGGCCGGACGAGGTTACCGGCGATTAACCGGCCGGGCGCAAGGTCGGATGCAGCGTCGTCCGGCCTCTGCCTCATGCGTGTCGATCTTCTCGCGGGAACGGTCTATGACGGGAGCGGAGCCGCCGCTCCCCATCCGGGAACCCTCGCCGCGATGCCCTCCCTCCAGCGCGCGCCCACGCTGCTCGTCTTCGACAGCGGGCTGGGCGGGCTCACCGTGTTCTCCGAAATCGCCAGGGTCCGGCCCGACGCGCGCTTCGTCTATGCGGCCGACGACGCCGGCTTCCCTTATGGCCGGCTGGAGGAGGACGCCCTCGTCGCCCGCGTGGTTTCGGTGATGGACCGGCTCGTGGCGCGCTTCTCGCCCGACATGGTCGTCATCGCCTGCAACACGGCCTCGACCCTCGTGCTGCCGGCGCTGAGGGCACGCTTCGCCATCCCCTTCGTGGGCACCGTGCCGGCCATCAAGCCGGCTGCCGAGCGCTCGCTGACGCGCCATGTGGCCGTGCTGGCGACGCCGGGCACCGTGCGGCGCGACTACACGCAGGAGTTGATCCGCAGCTTCGCGGGCGATTGCCGGGTAACCCTGGTCGGTTCGACCCGGCTCGCCGGCCTCGCCGAGGCGCACCTGCGAGGCGAGCCGGTGGACCAGGGCGAGGTGGCCCGCGAGATCGCGCCCTGCTTTCCCGCGGAGGGACCGCGCACCGACGCCGTTGTGCTGGGCTGCACGCACTACCCGCTCCTGCAGGACCTCTTGAAGAGCTTGGCGCCCTGGCCCGTGACCTGGATCGACCCGGCCCCCGCCATCGCGCGGCGCGTGCTGCAGCTGGCGGGCGGGCCGATGCTGCTGCACGAGGGCGACGAGGAGGCGACGGCCCTGTTCACCTCCGGCGCCGGGCTCACGCCCGCCCTGCGGGCGGCGCTCGCGAGCCGCGGACTCGCCAGGATCGACGTGGACCCGATGCCGCTGCGTTGACAGGGCCGGCCGGCTCCTGTAACAGCCTCCCCGCGCGGGCCTCACGGCCCGCGCTTCATTTAACGCACCCGTGGCGCCGCGCGAACGCTCGCAAGGCGCCTGTCGGCCGGGAGACCGGAAGAGGAGGGCGCGTTCCTCACACTCGTTTCCGAGAGGAACCGCGATGACCAAGCGCGCAGAAGCCAAGTACAAGATCGACCGCCGCCTCGGCCAGAACATCTGGGGCCGCCCGAAGAGCCCGGTCAACCGCCGCGAATACGGCCCCGGCCAGCATGGCCAGCGCCGCAAGGGCAAGCTCTCCGACTTCGGCACGCAGCTGCGCGCCAAGCAGAAGCTCAAGGGCTATTACGGCAACATCTCCGAGAAGCAGTTCCGCAAGTACTATGCCGAGGCGATCCGCCTGAAGGGCGATAGCGGCGAGAACCTGATCGGCCTCCTGGAGCGTCGCCTCGACGCCGTGGTCTATCGCGCGAAGTTCGTGGCCACGCCCTTCGCCGCCCGGCAGTTCGTCAATCACGGGCACGTCAAGGTCAATGGCCGGCGCGTGAACATCGCTTCCTTCCAGGTGAAGGTGGGCGACGTCATCGAGGTCAAGGAGTCGTCCAAGCAGCTCGCCTTCGTGCTCGAGTCGAGCCAGCTCGCCGAGCGCGACGTGCCGGACTACCTCGAAGTCGACCACTCCAAGATGACGGCCAAGGTGGCCCGCGTACCCGGCCTCGCCGAGGTGCCGTACGCCGTGCAGATGGAACCGAACCTCGTGATCGAGTTCTATTCGCGCTGAGCCTTCCCGCCAGCCTGCGTCGCAAGGGCCGCCCTCGGGGCGGCCCTTTTCGTTTGCGGGAACCCTGTCTCCGGACGGCGGGCTCTCGCGCCCGAATGACCGATGCCGGCGGAGCAGCCGACGCCCGTCAGGTCACGTCGTGAGCAGGCGATTGCCCGAATTCCTCGGGATTTGTCGGAATTTTTTCGCTCAATGCGGTCGGGCTCCGACGCCTCGCCTTAACGCGGGAAAACTAGGGTTCGCGCATCGGAGGTGACGATGCGTACTGCCCTGGCTGCCCTCGCCTTGGTCGTCCTGGCGCTCCCTGCGCGCGCGGACGGATGCTCGGATCAGGTCGTGGCGATGCGGGCGGCCAACGCGAAGTACAGAACCGCGGCCGGCGACCTCGCCGCGATGCAGCGCGATCTCGGCCCGGTCGGCCGGCGCTCGGAGGAGCAGGTGCTGCGCAGCGTCCGGCGCTATGGTCTCGCCATTCGCGACCTGCGCGAGCAGCGCGCGCGGATCGCATCCCTCTACCACGACCTCGTCGAGGCGGCGTGCGAGCCCTTCGACCAGCAGGGGCTGGAGCAGACCGTCAGGGATTTTCAGTCCTACAACGCCCAGGAGGAGCGCATCTACGACGAGGCGCGCCGGCTGGCGGGGGTTGCGCTCGTCACCAATTGAGCTCAACTGGACGCGAGGTTGGGAAAAGGTGATCCACGGGCCCTGCCGGCGATGCTAGGCATTCGGCTCGGGAATCCCATGGCTTGGCAAAGGACAGGGCCGAGCCGCGACGCGACCGGAGAGCGCCGATGAAGTGCCTGCTGATCGAAGACGACGCGACCATGGCCGACTTCGTGGCCAACGGTCTTCGCGACATCGGTCATGTGGTCGACGTCGAGGGGCGAGGGGATCGCGGGCGCGCCAAGGCGGGCGAGGGCCAGTATGACGTGCTCATCGTCGACAGGATGCTGCCGGGGCTGGACGGCCTGCAGCTCGTCAGCGACCTCCGTCGGTCGGGCGTCGCCTCTCCCGTCCTCTTCCTCACCACGATGAGCGGCATTGACGACCGCGTGGCGGGACTGGAAGCCGGCGGGGATGACTACCTGGTCAAGCCCTTCGCCTTCGCGGAACTCGCGGCCCGCGTCTCGGCGCTGGCCCGTCGTCCGCCCATGGCGAGCACCACGCAGCTCAAGGTGGCCGACCTCGAGATGGACCTCGTGAGGCGCACGGTGGTGCGGGCCGGCCAGAAGATCGACGTGCAGCCGCGCGAGTTTCAACTGCTCGAATACCTGATGCGCAATGCCGGGCAGATCGTCACGCGCACGATGCTGCTCGAGAACGTCTGGGATTTTCACTTCGACCCGCAGACGAACATCGTGGAGACCCATATCAGCCGGCTGCGGGGCAAGGTCGACCGCGACTTCCCGCAGACGCTCATCCACACCGTGCGGGGCGCCGGGTATTGCCTGCGTGATCCCGGCTAGCTCCCCGCCCGTCTCCGGCTTCCGCCGCATGGCGCGGACGGCGGTGTTCCGCCTCGCGCTGCTCTACGCGCTGATCTTCGGTCTCTCGAGCCTCGCTCTCCTCACCTTCCTGCACTGGCGGTTGACCGACTACATGGTCGACCAGATCCGCATCGCCGTGGACGGGGAGATCTCGTTCCTCGCCAAGGAAGGCGCGCTCAAGGGCGTTTCGGACCTGGCGGCGCTCGTCGATGCGCGCGCCAACGCGGCGGACAGCGCCTCCAGCTACTATCTCCTGCAGGGAGCGGACGGCGAGAGGCTCGCGGGCAACATTCCCAAGCTTCCGCCCATCGAGGGCGAGTTTCGCCGCGTCGTCGAGCGGCCCACGCCTCCCCGGCGCGAGCGGGTTGTCGACCTGCCGGCGCTTTTCCACGGCCTCAAGCTGAAGGACGGCGCCTACCTCGCGATCGGACGTGACCTCGACGACGTCGAGGACCTGGGCCGCATGCTGAACCGCGCCATCAGCGTCGCGCTTGGGCTTTCAGCCATCCTGGCCGCCGCCGGCGGCGTCGTGCTCGGATACGGCTTCCTGCGGCGCATCGAGGCGATCAACCACACGACGGCACGCATCATCGAGGGCAACCTCTCCCAGCGCGTCCCGCTGGTGGGGGCCGATGACGAACTGGACCGGTTGGCCGGCAATCTCAACCGGATGCTCGACCGCATCCAGACCCTGATGGAGACCACGAAGCAGGTCTCCAACGACGTCGCCCACGACCTGCGCACCCCGCTCGCCCGCCTGCGCCAGCGGCTGGAGCGGGTGCAGGCCCGCGCCCGCTCGATGGACGACTACGAGGCCGAGGTCGGCGAGGCGATCCTGGAGATCGACGGCATCCTCGCCACCTTCTCGGCGCTGCTGCGCATCGCGCAGGTCGAGGCGGGGAGCCGGGCAGGCGGCTTCGCGCAGGTCGACCTCTCCAGGGTGTTCGACACGATCACCGAGGCCTATGCGCCCGTCGCCGAGGACGCGGGCCTGCGCCTGCGAGCCGAGATCGCCCCGGGCCTCAGCGTGCGGGGGGACCGCGAACTCCTGACGCAGATGCTGGCCAACCTCGTGGAGAACGCGATCAAGCACGCCCAGTCGGGTGACATCGACGTGGTGCTCGCCCCGGGGCCGAAAGGGCCGGTGGGGGAGGTCCGGGACCGTGGCCCGGGCATCCCCATCGGCGAGCGCGACAAGGTGTTCCGCCGCTTCTACCGCCTGGAGCGCAACCGCACCTCGGCCGGCAACGGGCTCGGCCTCAGCCTCGTGGCCGCCGTCGCCGACCTGCACGGGGTGCGGCTGACGCTTGCCGATCACGGCCCAGGCCTCGTGGTGCGGATGGATTTCGCCGGCGCGCCCGCCGCCAAGGCCAGCCCGTCGCTCGCCCAGGCGACCTGAAGCGCCACCTTCGACCGGGCTGAGACGTCCCTGCAAGGAGCACGGCGACGCCATGCGGAGAACGCACGGCCGAGGGCGGGTGGCTTTGCCTCGGGCTTGCAAGGACGGCGAGAGATCGGGTCTGCCAAGTCGGAACAGGCGCCATGGAGCCTCTCGCCACGCAGCACCGGCGGCGCCGGATCGCCCCCGGCGCGCGCGGGAGGTCAGGGCCCCTTCGGCAGGATGGAGGGTTCCTCGTCGCCCTTGGGACGCTCGGTGGCCAGGCTCTTGCCGGTCACCAGGTAGTAGATGGTCTCGGCGATGTTCGTGGCGTGGTCGCCGATGCGCTCGAAGTTCTTGGCGCTGAACAGGAGATGCGTGCAGAAGCCGATGTTGCGCGGATCTTCCATCATGTAGGTCAGGAGCTCGCGGAAGAGCGAGTTGTAGAGGTTGTCGATCTCGCCGTCACGCTGCCAGACGTCGAGCGCGGCCGCCTCGTCACGCTGGGTATAGGCGTCGATCACGCGCTTGAACTGCTGCAGGGCCGCAAGGCTCATGTGGTTGAGGCCCGTGAGCAGCTTCTGCGGCGGGAAATGCCCCTCCATCGCCAGGATGCGCTTGGCCACGTTCTTGACGAGGTCGCCGACGCGTTCGAGGTCGTTGGCGATGCGGATCGTCGCCACGATGTCCCGCAGGTCGACCGCCATGGGCTGGCGGCGCGCGATCGTGGTGATCGCCTTTTCCTCCACCTCACGCTGCAGCTGGTCGAGCCGGAGGTCGGACGTGATGATCGCCTGGGCGATGCGCATGTCCTGGCGCTGCAGGGCGTCGACGACGTCGCTCTGCATCTTCTCGGCGATGCCGCCCATTTCCGCGATGAGGCGCTTCAGGTCCTTCAGCTCGGTGTCGAAGCTGGCGACGGTGTGGTCGGTCATGGGGATGTCTCCGTGGCGCGCGGCGGCAGGGCGTCAGCCGAAGCGGCCCGTGATATAGTCCTGCGTGGCCTTCTGCGTGGGCGTGGTGAAGATCTTCGACGTCTCGTCGAACTCGATGAGCTCTCCGAGATACATGAAGGCCGTATAGTCCGACACGCGCGCGGCCTGCTGCATGTTGTGGGTCACGATCGCGATCGTGTAGTGGGCCTTGAGCTCGTCGATGAGCTCCTCGATCTTCGCCGTCGAGATCGGGTCGAGCGCCGAGCAGGGCTCGTCGAACAGGATCACCTCGGGCTTCACGGCCACCGACCGGGCGATGCACAGGCGCTGCTGCTGCCCGCCCGACAGGCTCAGGCCGGAGGCGTTGAGCTTGTTCTTCACCTCGTCCCAGAGGGCGGCTCCGCGAAGCGCGGCCTCGACCCTCCCGTCCATTTCGCTCTTGGGCAGGCTCTCGTACAGGCGGATGCCGAAGGCGATGTTGTCGTAGATCGACATGGGGAAGGGCGTCGGCTTCTGGAACACCATGCCGATGCGCGCACGCAGCAGGTTCACGTCCTGCCTGGGGTCGAGGATGTTCTCGCCGTCCAGCAGGATGGCGCCCTCCGCCCGCTGCTTCGGGTAGAGGTCGTACATGCGGTTGAGCACCCGCAGCAGCGTGGACTTGCCGCAGCCCGACGGGCCGATGAAGGCCGTGACCTTCTTGTCGTAGAGCGGCAGGTTGATCGTCTTCAGCGCCTGATGCGTGCCGTAGAAGAACTTGAGGTCCCTGACCGAGACCTTCTCAGGCAGGTTGACGTGAGCGGTCATGAGGAGCTCCTCGAAGACAGGGCCCGGGCGATGACGCTGAGCACCAGGACGGTCATGGTGATGAGGATGGCGCCCGCCCAGGCGAGGCTCTGCGAGTCCTTGTAGGGGCTCGAGGCGAACTGGAAGATGACGTAGGGCAGGTTCGCGATGGGCTTGGTCATGTCCACCGAGAAGAACTGGTTGTTCAGCGCTGTGAAGAGCAGCGGGGCCGTCTCGCCGCTGATGCGCGCGACCGCAAGCAGGACGCCCGTGATCATGCCTGCCCTGGCGGCGGAGTAGACGACCCGGCGGACGACCAGCGAGCGCGGCATGCCCAGCGCGAAGGCCGCCTCGCGCAGCGGGGTGGGAACGAGCCGGAGCATGTCCTCCGTCGTGCGCAGCACCACCGGCACGACGATGATCGCCAGGGCAAGGCCGCCCGCAATGCCGGAGAAGTTGCCGAAGGGGTAGACGGCGATCTGGTAGATGAACAGGCCGATGACGATCGAGGGCGCGCTCAGCAGGATGTCGTTGATGAAGCGCACCACGCTCGCGAGCTTCGAGTCGTTGCTGTATTCCGCGAGATACGTGCCCGCGAGAATGCCGAGCGGAGCGCCGATCAGCACGCCGAGCCCGGTCATCAGGAGCGAGCCGACGATGGCGTTCAGAAGCCCGCCCGCACTGCCGGGGGGCGGCGTCATCTGGGTGAAGACGGCGAGGGAGAGGCTGCCGAAGCCCTTGATCAGCAGCGAGCCCAGGATCAGCACGAGCATGCCGAGGCCGAGCGCCGTGGCGGCGATCGAGAGAGCCATCCAGACCGTGCTGGTCCTGGAGCGCCGGTTGTAGCGGCCGATGTCCATCGTCATGGTTCAGCCTCCCGCCTTCCGTTCGAGGCGCATGAGCATGAGGCGCGCCGCGGCAAGGACCAGGAAGGTCACCAGGAACAGCAGCAGGCCCAGCGAGATCAGGGCGGAGGTGTAGAGGCCGGGATCTGCCTCGCCGAACTGGTTGGCGATGGTGGCCGAGATCGTCGTGCCCGGAGCGAGCAGGCTCCCGGAAATGCGGTTGGCGTTGCCCACCACGAAGGTCACGGCCATGGTCTCGCCCAGCGCGCGCCCGAGCGCCAGCATGACGCCGCCGATGATGCCCACGCGCGTGAACGGGATGACGATGTTCTTGATCACCTCCCAGCGCGTGCAGCCGAGGCCGTAGGCCGATTCTTTCAGCATGGGCGGAACGGTGTCGAAGACATCGCGCGTGATCGACGTGATGAAGGGCAGCACCATGATCGCCAGCACGATGCCGGCCGTGAACAGCGAGAGGCCCGAGCCCAGAACCGACTGCAGGAAGGGGTTCAGGACGAAGAAGCCCCACATGCCGTAGATGATGGACGGAATGCCCGCCAGGAGCTCGATGGCGATGCCGATGGGTCGGCGCAGCGGGGCTGGGCAAAGCTCGGTCAGGAAGATCGCGACCCCGATGCCGACGGGGACCGCGATCACCATGGCGATGACCGACGTCACGACCGTGCCGTAGATGGAGGGGGCCGCGCCGAACTTGTCGAGCGGCGGGTTCCAGGACTGGCCCGTCAGGAAGCTGAAGCCCAGCTCGTGCCAGGTCTGCAGGGACCCGACGATCAGGGAGACGATGACGCCGCCCATGATCAGGAGCACCGCGAGCGCGCTCCCCTGGGTGAGGAGGCGGAAGACGTGGTCCGAGAGCGTGAAGCGGGACAGGGCCTTGGCGCGCCCGTCCGCGACGTGTCTTCCGGTGTCCGTCCCGCCGAGGGCGAGGTCGACCATGGGGGTCTCCGGCATCCGAGGATCCTGACGACGATTGAAACGCCGCGGCTGCGCCGCGACGACCCGGGATTTCCCCTCGCGGGGTCCGCCGTGCCGGAGCGTGCGTCCCGGCGCGGCGGCTTGCCAGGTTTACTTCCAGGCGATCGGCTTGCCAGAGGCGTCCTTGATGTCGCCCCAGGCCGACTCGACCTTTTCCACCGTGCTCTGCGGCATGGGGATGTAGTCAAGCTCCTCGGCCATCTTGTCACCCTTGGCGAAGGCCCAGGCGAAGAACTTCAGCGCGTCGCTCGCGGCAGCGGCGTCCTGGGGCTGCTTGGGAACCAGGATGAAGGTCGCCGCCGTCATGGGCCAGCTGTCCGGACCCTTCTGGTTCGACAGGATCACGCCGAAGCCGGGCACGCTGCCCCAGTCGGCGTTGGCAGCGGCGGCCGAGAAGGACTTCATCTCGGGCGCGACGGTCTTGCCGTCGGCGTTGATCATGTTGGCGTGCGAGAGCTTGTTCTGCTTCGCATAGGCGTACTCGACATAGCCGATGGCGCCCTTGGACTGCATGACGTTGTTGGCCACGCCGTCATTGCCCTTGGCGCCGACGCCGACCGGCCACTCGACGGCCGTGGCGGAGCCGACCTTCGACTTCCAGTCCGCGCTGACCTTGGAGAGATAGTCGGTGAAGTTGAAGGTCGTGCCCGACCCGTCCGCGCGGCGCACCACGAGGATGTTGGCGGAGGGCAGCTTGACCGACGGGTTCAGCTTGGCGATGGCCGGGTCGTCCCAGGTCTTCACCGTGCCGAGGAAGATGTTGGCGAGCGTCGGGCCGTCGAGCACGAGCTGGCCGGGGGCGACGCCATCGATGTTCACGACGGGGACGATGCCGCCCATCACGGCGGGGAACTGCACCAGCGCGTTCTTGTCGAGGTCCGCGCCCTTGAGCGGGGCGTCGGTGGCGCCGAAGGTGACGGTCTTGGCCTGGATCTGCTTCACGCCGCCGCCGGACCCGATGGCCTGGTAGTTCAGGCCCACGCCGGTCTCCTTCTTGTAGGCGTCGGCCCACTTCGCATAGATCGGGTAGGGGAAGGTCGCGCCTGCGCCGGTGATGTCGGCGGCGAAAGAAGGCGCGGCCGCGGATGCGACCGCGAGACCGCCGGCCAGGAACAACGTGCTGAGCTTCACGGGTAAACTCCCTGTTATGGCTGCCCGGCGTCGATCCTGACGAGGACCACCCCGGCCGGGCCTGGCGACGGGCCCACCTTGGCCGCCGCCTGCGCAGTGCCTATGACGCTTCCATGACAGGTGAATGACAGGGCCGGAGAGGCTCCTGCAGCATCGCGGACCGGCGGCCGCCAACGCGATAGCAAGGTTTTCGCTGCAGCCTCGGGCCATGGTGACCCTTGTCCTGATGATGGCGGGCCTCGGCTGTCTTCTCGCCTATGTGCCGCTGCAACGGCGCACGCTGGCGCAATATGCCGGCGGCTGGTGGCTCTGTGCGGCTGCGCCGCCGGCGGGCCTCGCCGGCTACGGCGTCGTGCTCATGCTGAGCGGCGCAAATCTCTGGCCGCTGAGCCTTCTCTTCGCGGCGTCGATCGCAGGCTTCTGGCTGCTGCTGCTGGTGATCGCGCGCCGTCTCACCTGCGGAACGTTCTTCTGAGCGTGCCTCCGGGCATCCCAAGCCGTCCCTTCACGCGGCTCCGAACACCCGGCGGAAGATCGTGTCGACGTGCTTCAGGTGGTAGCCCAGGTCGAACTTCTCCTCGAGTTCGGCTGGCGTCAGCGCCCTGGAAACCTCCGGATCGGCCTTCAGCAGGGTAAGGAAGTCGCCCTCGCCGCGCCAGACGGGCATGGCGTTGCGCTGCACGAGGCGGTAGGCGTCCTCGCGCGACACGCCCTTCTGGGTCAGCGCCAGCAGCACGCGCTGGGAATGGACGAGGCCGCCGAGGCGGTCGAGGTTCTTTTGCATGTTTTGCGGATAGACCAGCAGCTTGTCCACGACGCCCGTGAGTCGGGCCAGCGCGAAGTCGAGCGTCACCGTCGCGTCCGGGCCGATCATGCGCTCGACGGAGGAGTGTGAGATGTCGCGCTCGTGCCAGAGCGCCACGTTCTCCATGGCGGGCATGGCGTAGGCGCGCACCATGCGGGCGAGTCCGGTGAGGTTCTCGGTCAGGACGGGGTTGCGCTTGTGCGGCATGGCCGAGGAGCCCTTCTGACCCTCAGAGAAGAACTCCTCGGCCTCCAGCACCTCGGAGCGCTGCAGGTGGCGGACCTCGGTGGCGAGCCGCTCGATGGAGGATGCGACGACGCCGAGCGTCGCGAAATACATGGCGTGGCGGTCGCGGGGGATCACCTGGGTGGAGACGGGCTCGGGCGTGAGGCCCATGGCCTTCGCCACGTGCTCTTCCACGCGGGGATCGATGTTGGCGAAGGTGCCGATCGCGCCGGACACGGCGCAGGTCGCGACCTCAGCGCGCGCGGCCTGCAGGCGCTGCCGGCAGCGGTCGAACTCGCCATAGGCGAGCGCGAGCTTGACGCCGAAGGTGGTTGGCTCCGCATGGATGCCGTGCGAGCGCCCGATGGTCGGCGTCATCTTGTGCTCGAAGGCGCGGCGTTTCAGGGCGGCCAGCAGCGCGTCGACATCCTTCAGCAGGAGGTCGGTGGCCCTGACCAACTGCACGTTGAAGCAGGTATCGAGCACGTCGGACGATGTCATGCCCTGGTGGATGAAGCGGGCGTCCGGGCCGACGAACTCGGCGAGGTGGGTGAGGAAGGCGATGACGTCGTGCTTCACCTCGCGCTCGATGGCGTCGATGCGCTCCACGTCGAACGTTGCCGCGCCGCCCTTCTCCCAGATGGTCCGGGCCGCCTCCTTCGGGATGACGCCGATCTCGGCCAGTGCGTCGCAGGCATGGGCCTCGATCTCGAACCAGATGCGGAACTTCGTCTCCGGCGACCAGATGGCGACCATCTCGGGGCGGCTGTAGCGCGGGATCATGGCGGGTCCTTTCCCCGGATGTCAGACGATCGTGCCGACGGCGCGCTCGGCGGCGGAACGGATCGCCGAGATGCGCTGGCCATAGCCGGCCGCGCCGCCCTTGAACACGGCGGAGCCGGCGACCAGCACGGTGGCTCCGGCGGCGGCGAGTTCCGGCGCGGTCTCGGGCGTCACGCCGCCGTCGATCTCCAGGGCGACCGGCCGGCCGGCGATGAGGGCGGCGGCCTGGCGCACCTTCGGCACGACGGAGCGGATGAAGGCCTGGCCCCCGAAGCCGGGATTCACCGTCATGAGCAGGATCAGGTCGACATCGTCGATGACATGCTCGATGGCGGAGACCGGCGTCGCGGGGTTCAGCACGACGCCTGATTTCTTGCCCAGCGCGCGGATCGCCTGCAGGGAGCGGTGCAGGTGGGGGCCGGCTTCGGCGTGGATGGAGATGAGGTCGGAGCCCGCCTTGGCGAAGGCTTCGAGATAGGGGTCCACCGGCGCGATCATGAGGTGGACGTCGAAGAGCTTGCGGCTGTGCGGGCGCAGGGCCTTCACCACGTCCGGGCCGAAGGTGATGTTCGGCACGAAGTGGCCATCCATCACGTCGAGGTGAATCCAGTCGGCGCCGGCGGCGTCGACGGCGCGGACCTCCTCGCCGAGGCAGGCGAAATCGGCGGCGAGGATGGACGGGGCGATCAGGATGGGGCGGCTCATGCCGCGCGGTTATCACCCTGCGGCACGAGGCGCAACACGGGCGCTCCCGATCAGGCCGTGGCGCCGCCGGACGTGCCCGACGTGGAGGTCACGGAGGACGCGGCCGCGGAAGTCGTGGCGCTCGTCGAGGAGGAGGACTGGCTCTGCAGTTCGAGCAGAGCGTTCATGAAGTTGCCCACCCCGCCGTGGTGGCCGTGGCGGCGGCCGTGGCTCATCACGCTGTTGAGCTCGTCCTGGGACAGCGTGCCGTCATTGTTCGCGTCGAGCTTCGAGAAGAGCTGGTCGGCGAGCGAGGTCTGGTCGGTCGACGATGCGTCGGAGCTCGCCGAGGTCTTCGTCGCGTCTTCCTGCGTCTTCAGCAGGGCCGACATGGCGCTGTCGATCTTCGCCTTGAAGGCGAGGAACTCCTCCTTGCTGATCGTGCCGTTGCCATCCGCGTCGATCTTCGAGAAGAGCTGGCTGATGTCCGGCCGCGTGCTCTTGGCCGGCACATTCTGCCCGGTCGCGGCGGACTGGTCGGTAATTCCTTCCTGGGTGGTGGACTGGCTCTTCTGGCCCGAAGCGAGGCCCTTGATGGCCTTGAAGCCGATATCGCTGAGCAAAGAGGCTGCAATTCCGAGCGCTGGGACCATGTTCCGGCCTTTCCACACCAAAACGCGAGAGGGCGGCCGGGCCTGATGGCCGCCCTTGCCGACGGGTGTCGCAAGAACGAGGCCAGCGGCGGGCCGCTCAGGCCGGGGCACGGGCGGAGGCCGGCACCATGACGCGCGCCAGCGGCGAGACGAGAAGGGGCGCGCAGTAGATCGGGATCTGCAGCAGGGAGAAGAAGAGGTAGGTGTCGGGCGGGCAGGCGGACCCCATGGCGGCGACGAGCAGCCCGGAATTGCGCATGCCCGTGCCCAGCCCCAGCACGAAGGCCTCGGACCGGCCGAGCCAGCGCATCGCGATCTGGGCGGCCAGGAACCCGCCCGCCGCGAGCGCGAAGGCGAGCGCGAGGAAGCCCGCGACCTTGCCGGGGTGGGCCTTCGCGGCGTCGATCACCCCGTCCATCGCGGCGATGGCGAAGATGAAATAGAGGAGGACGTTGACGCCGTCGAACAGCGCCTTGTTCGCGGCGAGGCGCTCGACGCCCACGGCCCGGCGTACGGCAAGGCAGGCGACCAGGCTTCCGCCCAGCAGGACGAGAAGCCGCAGGCCCAGCGTCACCGGGTCCAGCGGCACGGCCTCGCCGGCGATGAACGCGGCCATGGGCGGGGCCAGGACGGGCGTGGCCGTCATCGTGACGACGAGCAACGCCATGCCCAGGCTGTTGTCGAGCCCGAGCAGCGCCGCATAGACGGGGAAGCCCATCAGCGGCGGAGCGGCGCCGACGAGTGCAAGCCCCAGGAGCAGGCCGGGTCCCACGGCGTCGCGCCCGACTCCGGCGAGCACGGCCTCGATGAGGAGCGGAAGGCCGAAGGTGATCCAGACCAGCGCGCCCAGGAAGGACAGGGGCCGCGACATGACCCGGCGCACGCCGGCGAAGTTGGCGCGCGCGAAGGCCAGGGTGACGAAGCAGAAGATCGTCACCGGCAGCATCGGACGCAGCGTGTTCGCCAGGCCCGGCAGCGCCAGCCCGAGGAAGATCGAGGCGGCGAAGCCCACGGGCCCGTGCCTGCCGACGAGGGCGAGGATGCGCAGGGGCCAGGGAAGGGCGGCCGCGCGGGGAGCGGTCATGCGGTGGAGCTGGTCCGGTTCGTGCAAAGCGGCGGGCGGTGCGAGGCCCGGGATCCTAGAGCACTCGGCCGGAGGAATGAACCCGCTCCCGCGGGCTCCGTCATGGCGAGGAACGCAGCGACGAAGCGCTTCGGACGTCGGCCTGGATTGCTTCGCTTCGCGCGCAGTGACGGCGGTGAGGCCCGGAGACCATGCGGGCCACCGCTTGATTCGCATAATCATTGGGGTATCCTGCAAAAGAACGCATATTATGCGAACTAATTTGCTCGTGGTCGTTCATTGTTGCGTGTATAACGTCCTTATTCTCACATTCTGGGTGGACGGCCATGCAGCGCGACGTCGTGGTGTTGGGTGCTGGGATCATCGGGCTGGCGACGGCCCTCAAGCTGCAGGAGGCCGGGCGCTCCGTCGCGCTCGTCGACCGCAACGCGGCGGGCGAGGGAACGAGCTTCGGCAATGCGGGGATCATCGAGCGGGCCTCGATCTACCCCTATGCCTTCCCCCGCGAGATCAAGGACCTCATCCGCTACGCCCTGAACGGCACGCCGGAGGCCTATTACCACCTGAGCACTCTGCCCAAGCTGGCGCCGTGGCTGGCCCGCTACTGGTGGAACTCGTCCAAGAAGGGCCACGAGGCCGCCATGCGCGCCGCGGTGCCGCTCATCGAGCTCTCCGTCAGCGAGCACGAGCCGCTGATCGCGGCCGCCGGCGCCGAGCACCTCGTGCGCAAGTCGGGCTGGATCAAGCTGTTCCGCGGCGAGGCGAAGTTCGGCAAGGCGCTGGCCGAGGTTGAGAAGCTGAAGCCCTTCGGCCTGACCTGCGAGATCCTCGACGCCGCCGGCGTGCGCGAGCGCGAACCGCACCTCTCCAACGACATTCTCGGCGCGATCCACTACCGCGATCCCGTCTGCATCAACGATCCCGGCGCCTTGTCGAAGGCCTATCTCCAGCTCTTCCGGGAGCGGGGCGGGGCCTTCCTGGCCGGGGACGCCCGCTCGCTGTCGCAGAGCGGCGACGGCTGGTCGGTGAAGGTGGAGACCGGGGTGCTGCACGCCCGGGAGATCGTCGTGGCCATGGGACCGTGGTCGGACCTCGTGACCCGTGCCCTGGGCTACGACTTCCCGCTCGCGGTGAAGCGCGGCTACCACATGCATTTCAAGCCCGCGGGCAACGCGGTGCTGAACCATACGGTGCTGGACGCGGATAACGGCTACGTGCTCGCGCCGATGGCGAGGGGCATCCGCCTTACGACGGGCGCCGAGTTCGCCGACCGCGACGCCGCGCCTACGCCCGTTCAGCTCGCCCGCACGGAGCCGCACGCCCGCAAGCTCTTCCCGCTCGAGGCGCCCGTCGACGCCAAGCCGTGGGTGGGCAACCGCCCCTGCACTCCGGACATGCTGCCCGTGATCGGGCCTGCGCCGCGCCACAAGGGCCTGTGGTTCGCCTTCGGACACGCCCACCACGGGCTGACCCTGTCCGCCGTGACGGGCCGGCTGCTCACGGAACTGGTGACGGGACGGCGTCCCTTCACGGATCCCGCGCCCTACGCCGCCCACCGCTTCGCCTGAGCCGTCGCTCCGCGTGGCCTCGCCTCAGGGCGAGACCATGATGCGGCCGAACCGCTCGCGCCAGGCGGGCTGAGCCCCTTCGAAGGGCAGGCGCGTCGCCTCGAAGACGGCGCGCGCGATGGCGCGGGCGAGGCAGTCCGCGCCCGCCACCAGCAACGCGGTGAAATCGTAGACAGGGTCGGCGAGAGGGCGGCGGCCCGTCGAGGCGGCGAAGACCGTGTCGCCGTCGAGCGGGGTATGGGCCGGCCGGATGGCCCGCGAGAGGCCATTATGGCCCGCCAGGGCCAGGCGACGGGCCTGGGGCTTGGTGAGGACGGCGTCGGTCGCGAGGACGGCGATGGTCGTGCTCTCCGCAGGTCCTCCCTTGAGCCGGGGTGCGAGCGCTGTCGGCGGAAAGGATTGTGGCCAGCCGAGCCCGCCGAACTCGCAATGGGTCTCGTAGGGGGCGGCCCAGAAATGCGGTCCGTCCCCGATGGTGACCGACCCCACCGCGTTGACGGCGACGATGGCGCCCACGGTGTGGCCGCTCTGCGTGACGGCGCTGGCGGAGCCGAGCCCGCCCTTCAGGTTCGCCGTCGTCGCCCCGTAGCCGGCCCCGGCCGTGCCCAGCGCGATGTGACGCGAGACCTGCTCGAAGGCCATGAGGCCGAGGTCGAAATAGGGCGGGGAGCGCCCCCAGGCCTTGTCGCCGCCGTTCATCAGGTCGAACAGGATGGCCTGGGGCACGATGGGCACGCGGGCCGTCCCCGCCTTGAACCCCCGGCCCTTCTCGGCGAGGGCCGCCATGACGCCGCCGGCGGCGTCGAGCCCGAAGGCCGAGCCGCCGCTGAGGACGAAGGCGTCGACGGTCTGGACCGTCATTTCCGGATCGAGCAGGCTCGTGTCCCGCAGGCCGGGCCCGCCGCCCAGCGTGGCCGCCGAGGCGATGGCGGGCTCGTCGAAGACGACGACCGTCACACCTGTCGCGTGACGCTCCGCATGAGCTTGTCCGACGGAGAGGCCGGCGACGTCGCTGATGAGGTTCTGCACGATTCGGAGTACCGCTCGAACGCCTTGTCCTCGGCCATGCGCTGGCGAAGCGCCTCCTCGAAGCGGTCGGCCTCGACGGGCATCAGCGGCATGTCCGCGTGGGCGTCCATCTTGACGAGGATCACCGTGACGGCAAGCCCGACGAACAGGAAGAGATGCGTCATCAGGGTCGAGGGATGGTAGGCTGCCCCCACCGCCGCCGAGGGCACGAGCAGGAGGGCGCCGAAGATGCAGGCGCGGAACGCGACCGCCTCGAAGGCGTCGGTGCGCGCGGCGTAGAGGCTGAGCGCGAAGCCCGCGCCGACCGCCATGAAGAGCACGCCGAGCCCGGCGAGGACGCCCGGCGCGAAGTGCGGGTCGATGCCATTGGCCTGAAGGTATGCTTCCATCGCGGGGAGGGAGAGGCCCGTGGCGAAGCGGAAGGGGCCCGGAGCCCCTGGGGATATGGCCAGCGAAAAGCCGGCCATCGACCACAGGACGCTCCAGAACCCAACCGCGCCATTCGTAATGCTCTGGGTCATGCTCAATACTCTCTGAAATGAGACTTCAAATATCAATCTGCGAGATGAAATAACGTCGTTACACGCGTTATATTGCGCAAATTGCGTGTGCTGGTAAGCGCTTTGCTGTGTCGCAGCTAAGCATTGGTGCGTCTGACCATTCGAGTTCGACTCAAATTCGACGCACTGCCTTCCCGGCGGGAGGCGGCCAGCCGCTCCTGCTGGAGTTCGCCGCTCTCACGCCGGCGTGTCTTGGCCGCGGGCCCTGGAGAGGCTACAGCAGGCGGGTCGGTCGGGCCCGTTTCGGGGCCTCGATCGGCCGGGGGGCAAGTCCGGTCCCGCGTTCTCCCGGCGAGTCGCTTTCGTCCTGGTGGTTGTCGATGACCGACGTCTCTTTGCCTGCCGCCGGCCTCGCCGGGATCCTGAGCTTCCTCAGCCCCTGCGTCCTGCCGCTGGTTCCGCCCTATCTCTGCTTTCTCGCCGGCACGACCATCGAGGACCTCGCGGAGGAGGGTGAGCGGAAGGCCCGCAAGGACGTGCTCCTGGCCGGGGTCCTGTTCGTGGCGGGGTTTTCGACCGTCTTCGTCCTCCTTGGCGCCACCGCCTCGGTGCTGGGGCAGGTCATCCGCCAGTATCTCGACGTCCTCTCGCTGCTCGCGGGACTGGCGATCGTCCTGATGGGCCTCCACTTCCTGGGCGTGTTCCGCCTTGCCTTTCTCTATCGCGAGGCGCGGCTGCGGGTCGAAAAGCCCATGGGGCTATGGGGCGCCTATGTCATGGGGCTCGCCTTCGCCTTCGGCTGGACGCCTTGCATCGGCCCCATCCTCGCGGCCATCCTCGCGGTCGCGGGCTCGGAGGACACCGTGTCGCGCGGGGCCCTGCTGCTGGCCGTCTATTCCGCGGGCCTGGGGGTGCCGTTCCTGCTCGCGGCCGTGGCGCTGGAGCCCTTCACGGCCGTCATGAAGCGCTTCCGGGCGAAAATGGGGTATGTCGAGAAGGCGATGGGCGCGCTGCTGGTGGTGACCGGCATCGCTTTCCTCACGGGATCCTTCACGCAGCTCTCGTTCTGGCTGCTCGAAACCTTCCCCGCGCTGGGGCGGCTCGGCTGAGACTCGCCCCGCTCGTCGCGGTGTGTCCGGCCGGACGGCGGTGGACACGACCGCTACGGAAGGTCCCCGGCCCGGCCCGAGGGCCTGCCACGGGGATCTCCCGGCTCACAACTTGCGAAAGGTCTGTGACACGAGCTTGTTGTTGCGCAACGTGAGCTGGAGGCGATTCACGCTGTCGCGGAATTCGAAGATCTCGGTGGTCTGACCCAGCATCTCGAAACTCGACACCTTCTGCGCCGTGCAACCCGTCAGCTTCGTCACGTCCGCGACGGACAGGTTGGCGCCGACTTTCGAGATCTTGTCTGCGTCAAGCCGGCAGGGAAGGGGATCGGCCGGCCGGATGGCGTTGGTGACTGTCACGTCCTGCGCGGGGGCGGATTGCTGCGCCGCGACCGGGACAGCGACGGCCCACAGGATCATGGCGACGGGTGCAACGAACCGCTTCATGTCCCAAACTCCAAAGGCATGATGAAAATGGTTACCGAAACATCACCAGTCTACTGATGATTGCCTATAAATCAAGTTTCCAAAGTCTGTTTTTGGATTGACAGTCTTTTATCATTAATGTCGGCGGCGTCCGTCCTCAGCTCGCCTCGCGACCCCGGCGCCCGCCGCGCACGCGGCCGCCGCCTGCCTTGGGGCGGCTGATGGGACCCAGCGTCGCTTCCACGGCCTCGATCGTCGGACGGGCGCGCGGCGGCGTCCGGTCGATGGCGAGCCGCATGGCGTGGATGTGCCCGGGCGAGGTGCCGCAGCAGCCTCCGATGATCCGTGCACCCGCGTCGCGGGCCAGTTGCACATAGTGGGCCATCAATTCCGGCGTGCCCCCATAATGCACCTTGTCGCCGACCAGCGTGGGGATGCCGCAATTGCCCTTGGCGACCAGCACGTCGCCGGGCGCCGCCTCGCTCATCGCGAGGACGGAAGCCACGAGGTCGCCGGGGCCGATGCCGCAATTCGCGCCGTAGGCGAGGGGGGCGACGGGAAGCCGGGCGGCGATCTCGCCGAGCGATTCCGGCGTCAGGCCCATCATCGTGCGCCCGGCCGTGTCGAAGCTCGCCGTGAACACGTAGGGCAGGCCTGCCGCGATGGCGCCGCGGGCGGCCGCCTCGAGTTCCTCGGCCGCCGACATCGTCTCGATCCAGGCCACGTCGGCGCCGCCCTCCGCAAGGCCCCTGGCCTGCTCGGTGAAGGCCTCGACCGCCTTGTCCATCGTCAGCGCGCCGAGCGGTTCGAAGAGCTCGCCGGTCGGGCCCATGGATCCCGCCACGATGACCTCGCGGCCGCTTTCGTCAGCCACCTTGCGCGCGATGGTCGCCGCGAGGCGGTTCAACTCGAGCGTCCGGTCCTGCAGGTTGTGCAGCTTCAGCCTGTAGCGCGTGGCGCCGAAGCTGTTTGTCAGGATGATGTCCGAGCCCGCCTCGACGAACCGGCGATGCAGGTCCGCGACTTTCTCGGGCGCTTCCAGGAGCCACGCTTCTGGCGGCTCTCCGGAGGCGAGCCCCATGTCGAAATAATTGGTGCCGGTGGCTCCGTCCGCGATCAGAATGCCGCGCTTCGCAAGCAGCGTCGTCAGTTTGTCCGTCACCCCAGCCATCCTCGTCAGGCGCCCGGCTCGTCGGGGCCTCCGGCGGCCTGTGTAGCATTGTCGGTTCGTTTGTCAAAAAGGACGGCAAGACCGGAATGACAAACGAAACGAGGTCGGCCAGGTCCGGGCGAAACGCGGTCCCGGGAGCGGGCCCGTCAGCCTTCAGCCGACGCCTTCCACCACCCGCATGTCGCGCTCGGCCGCGCCGTCGAGCGCTGCGAGGGCGGCGCGGTAGCCTTCGCTGCCATAGAGCGCCCGGGCGGCCTCCAGGCTGTCGAACTCGATGATCACGGTGCGCTGGGCGATTCCGGCCTCGTAGACCTCGGCGGACGGCCCCCTGGCGAGGAAGCGCCCCCCTGCCGCGGCGATGGCGGGGCCTGCAATCTTGGCGTAGGCCGCGAGCTTCTCGGGGTCGTGCACGGCACGGTAGGCCGAGATCAGGTAGGCCTTGGGCATGACATATCCTCCGTCGTCGTCAGTCGTTCGTGGCCGCGGGAAGGGTCCCACGAAAAAAGAAGGGCGCCCGAAGGCGCCCTTCTCCAGACGTGCGAGACGTCTCAGTTCTCGACGTAGGTGATCTTGTCGCCGACCTTCTTCCACGTATAGACCGTGTAGTCGGGACGGGTGATGTCGCCCTTCTTGTCGTAGGCGATGTCGCCGATGACGGTCTTGAACGGCTTGCCCGAGTGAATGGCCTCGGCCATCTTCTTGGAGTCCGTCGACTTGGCGCGCTCGGCGGCCTCAGCCAGGATCTGCACGGCGGCGTAGCTGTAGAGCGTGTAGGCCTCGGGGTTGAACTTCTTGGCCTCGAACTTCTTCACGATCTCCTTGGCCTCCGGGCGCTTGCGCGGGTCCGGCGGGAACGTCATCAGCGTGCCTTCGACGCCGGGGCCGCCGATCGTGGCGAACTCGTCGGACGTGATGCCGTCGCCGGAGATCATGACCGCCTTGACGCCCTGGTCGCGCATCTGGCGCACGATCAGGCCGCCCTCGGTGTGCAGGCCGCCCCAATACACGAAGTCGGCGCCCGAGGACTTGATCTTGGAGACGAGGGCCGAATAGTCCTTCTCGCCCGTGTTGACGCCCTCGTAGAGGACTTCCTTCACGCCGAGCTTGTTCATGGCCTTCTTGGTCTCGTCGGCGAGGCCCTGGCCATAGGTCGTCTTGTCATGGACGACGGCGATCTTCTTGCCCTTCAGGTTCTTGGCGATGTAGCTGGCGGCCACCTCGCCCTGTTGGTCGTCCCGGCCGCAGGTGCGGAACACGTTCCACATGCCCTTTTCCGTGATCTTCGGGTTCGTCGCGGAGGGCGTGATCATGATGATCCCGTTCTCCTGGTAGACGTCCGAAGCCGGGTTGGTCACGCCCGAGTTGAAGTGACCGACGACCCACTTCACGCCGTCGCCGACGAACTTGTTGGCGACCGACACGCCCTGCTTGGGGTCGGACACGTCGTCGCCGACCAGCAATTCGATCTTCTGGCCGAGCACGCCGCCCTTGGCGTTGATGTCCTCGACCGCCTGCTCGGCGCCGTTCTTGAGCTGCGCGCCGAAAGCGGCGTTCGGACCGGTGATCGGCCCGGCCACGCCGAGCTTGATCTGCGCCTGGGCGACGCCCGACAGGGCGAGCACGGCCCCGAGCGCAATGCCGGTCAACAGCAGTTTCTTCATTGGTAGTCCCCTCTGGTCGATGGATCTCCGTGGAGACCCGGTTAGACGAGTTTCCCCACCGGTGCGGCGGATCATTACGCCTTTTGCGGCGGGAGTCACCCGAAAAGCTGAGGCTATAGGGCCGTTTAGCCGCGTCAGGCGGTTCCGCCCGCCTTCTCCCTCCAGGAGAAGGGCCCCGTCTTCTCGTAGAGCCAGCGATACTGCGTCGTCATCTGCAGGGTGCGCTTGTGGCGATAGCCCAGCACAGCGGCGACGAGCAGGATCACAACGTCGATGACGTAGTAGTGCAGCGAGAGCAACGTGCCCTCGAACAGCGCGAAATGGATGAAGCGGATGCCGAGGCCGAGCACCATCATGGCGGGCACGATCTGCCAGGCCGGGCGCCACGTCTGCGCGAGCGACTTGCCCGACGTCCAGGCCGCCGCGCCGCCCATCACCACGGACACGAGGAGGAAGATCCAGATCGACTGGTCCTCGAAGAGGAAGTTGCCCACCGGGGCGTCTGCGGCCGTATCCATCGCCGTCCTGTCCTGGGTTTCGTCGGTCGTCCTGCGCGAGAGGGCGGGATCCGAGACTAGTGATGACCGCCTTCGAGGTAGGCTGCGCGCACCTGCGGGTCGGCCAGGAGCTCGCGCCCCGTGCCCGACATGGTGATGAGCCCGTTGACCATCACGTAGCCGCGATGGGCCAGCTTGAGGGCGTGAAAGGCGTTCTGCTCCACCAGGAACACGGTCAGCCCCTCCGTCCGGTTGAGCTCCCGGATGGCGTCGAAGATCTGCTTCACGATGAGCGGGGCGAGGCCGAGCGAGGGCTCGTCGAGCAGCAGCAGGCGCGGGCGCGCCATCAGCGCGCGGGCGATGGCGAGCATCTGCTGCTCGCCGCCCGACAGCGTGCCCCCGCGCTGGCCGATGCGCTCCTTCAGCCGCGGGAACAGCGTGTAGACCCGCTTCAGGTCCTCGTCGAAATGGGCGAAGCCGTTGATGGCCGCGCCCATCTGGAGGTTCTCGTAGACGGTCATGCGCGGGAAGACGCGTCGGCCCTCAGGCGACTGCGAGATGCGCAGGCGCGCGATCTCGTGGGTCGGCATCTTCGAGATGTCCGTGCCCTCGTAGAGGATCTGCCCCTCGCGCGCGCGGGGGGAGCCGAAGATGGTCATCATCAGCGTCGACTTGCCGGCGCCGTTGGCCCCGATGAGGGTCACGATCTCGCCCTCGCGCACGTCGAGATCGACGCCCTTCAGCGCGATGATGTTGCCGTAATAGGTCTTCACGCCGCGGATCGCGAGCATGGGGGCGCCGGCCGGCTTGGCGGCCGGGGTCGTGGTGCTGGTCGCCGCGGAACTCATGGCCGCACCTCCGACTGGACTTCCTCGGCCACCTTCTCGACCTCCGCCTCGACCTCCTTCACCTCCTCCTCGTCCTCGACGCCCAGATAGGCGGCGATGACGCGCGGATCACTCTGGATCTCCTTGGGCGTGCCGTCCGCGATCTTGGTGCCGTAGTCGAGCACGACCACGTGGTCGGAGATCTGCATCACCACGGACATGTCGTGCTCGATCAGCAGGATCGAGGTGCCGTGGTCCTGGCGGATCGAGCGCAGCAGCGTGTTGAGCTCGAGGCTCTCGCGCGGGTTGAGCCCGGCCGCCGGCTCGTCGAGGCAGAGCAGGACGGGGTTGGTGCACATGGCCCGGGCGATCTCGAGCCGGCGCTGCGCGCCGTAGGGCAGCTCGCCCGCCGCGTCGTCGGCGCGGTCGGTGAGGCCGATCTTGTCCAGCCAGTACTTGGCCAGCTCGATCGCCTCCTTCTCTCGCGTGCGGTAGCCGCCGATGCCGAGCACGCCGAGGAAGGTCATGCCGGAGGCGATCATCAGCGGATTGTGCTGCGCCACCAGCAGGTTCTCGAGCAGAGTCATGCCCTGGAACAGGCGGATGTTCTGGAAGGTGCGGGCCACCTTCGCGCTGGCATTGATCTTGAAGTCCGGCAGGCGCTCCAGCAGGAAGCTGGCCCCGTCGGGATGGGTGAGGGTGATCATCCCCTCCGTCGGCTTGTAGAAGCCGGTGATGCAGTTGAACACCGTCGTCTTGCCGGCGCCGTTGGGGCCGATCAGGGCCGTGATGTCGCCGCGGCGCGCCTCGAAGGAGAGGTCGTTGATGGCGACCAGGCCGCCGAAGCGCATGGTCAGGTGGTCGACGCGGAGAAGGGCGCTGGAGGCGGACATCAGCCGTGGCCCTCCTTCACGAGGCTCGCGGAGACGGCCCGGCGCTCCTTGAGGAAGGCGGTAGGGGCGCGCGTCGAAACGAGGCCGCGGGGCTTCCACAGCATGATCAGCACCATGGCGAGGCCGAAGAGCAGGGTGCGGTACTGCGTCGGGTCGAAGCTCTCACCGAAGATCTGCTTCAGGAAGTCGAGCTCGCGCAGGATCTCGAAGCCGCCCACGAGCGCGATCGAGGCGATGACGACGCCGATCAGGCTGCCGGCGCCGCCGAGCACGACGATGGCGAGCACCTGCGCGGATTCGATGAAGGTGAAGCTCTCCGGGGAGATGAATCCCTGCCGGGCGGCGAAGAAGCACCCGGCGAAGCCGCCGAACATGGCGCCCAGCGCGAAGGCCGTCAGCTTGGTGTTGGTGGTGTTGATGCCGAGCGAGCGGCAGGCGATCTCGTCCTCGCGCAGCGCTTCCCAGGCGCGGCCCACCGGCAGGCGTCGCAGCCTCACCGAGACATAGGCCGTGAGGAGGGCGAGGCAGAGGATGACGTAGTAGAGGAAGATCGTGCGGTAGATCGGACTGAACGGAAGCCCGAACACCGCGGCGAAGCCCTCGTCGCTGGCGTTGAAGGGAATCCCGAAGAAACTCGGCCGCGGGATCGACGAGAGGCCCGCATAGCCGTTGGAGAAGTCCACCCAGTTGATCAGCACGAGCCGGATGATCTCGCCGAAGGCCAGCGTGACGATGGCGAGGTAGTCGCCGCGCAGGCGCAGGACCGGAAAGCCCAGCAGGATGCCCCAGAAGGCGGCGAGCAGGCCCGCCACGGGCAGGCAGATCCAGAAGGACCACACGCCCAGCGCGGGAAAGACGTCGGGAATGACCTTCGTTGCGATCAGCGCGTAGGAATAGGCGCCGACCGCGTAGAAGGCGACGTAGCCGAGATCGAGCAGGCCGGCGAGGCCGACCACGATGTTCAGGCCCCAGCCGAGCATGATGTAGATGAGGATCTGGATGCCGAAATTGTCGATCCACTTGATCGACCCGCCCGGTCCCGTCGCGGCCAGCATCACCATCGGGTAGACGGCGATGAAACCGAGGCACAGCGGCCCGCCCCAGGTCGAGAGGAAGCGGCGAAGCGCGGAGGGCTCCTTCTCGACGACCGGCAGCAGGGCGCGGGCGTCGGCTTGGCGCTGCCAGACGAGGCCGAGGACGATCAGCGCGACGCCGACGATCAAGACGCCCAGCGAGAAGCCGTCGAGCGCCGACTGGAAGCCCCGGGCCACGCCCCCCAGCAGCGTAAAGCCGCCCAGGATGAGGGCGCCGCGGGCCAGCGGGTTGGCGACGAGCGAGAGCACCAGCCGCGCCAGGAAGACGCCGGCGCAGGCGACGAACACCCAGGACCAGCGCTGCGACAGGACGAGCTCGTTCGCCATGTTCTGCTCGGTGCGCAGCGCCACGATGGGGTAGCACAGGCCGAGAGTGACGAGAGCGGCGAAGGCGGCGGCCTTGATGGCCGAGCCGAGGGTGACGGGATCGCGCTCCTGCGCGATCTCGCCCGACTTGGGAGGAGCGGCCATCGGCTCAGACCTTCTCGACTTCCGGCCGGCCCAGAATGCCGGTGGGCAGGAAGATCAGGGTGATGGCGAGGATGGAGAAGGCCGCCACGTCCTTGTAGTCGATGGTGAAATAGGCCGACCACATGGTCTCGATCAGGCCGATCAGAAGGCCGCCGAGCACGGCTCCGGGCAGGGAGCCGATGCCCCCCAGCACCGCCGCCGTGAAGGCTTTCACGCCAGGCACGAAACCGTCGGCGAAGTTCACCACGCCATAGTACATGAGGTACATGACGCCGGCGACCGCGGCGAGGGCGGCGCCGATGACGAAGGTCAGCGAGATCGTCCGGTCGACGTCGATGCCGAGAAGGGCCGCCATCTTGCGATCCTGCTCGCAGGCGCGCTGCGCGCGGCCCAGCGAGGTCTTCTGCACGAGGTACCAGAAGATCGCCAGCAGCACGACCGTCACGATCATGATGATGATCTGCTTGTAGGAGAGCACGACGGTGGTGGAGCCTTCGCCCATCAGGACGAAGCTGCCTTGCACCATCGGCGGAAGCGGCTTGTTGCGGGGGCCCTGCAGGACCTGCACGAGGTTGGCCAGGAAGATCGACATGCCGATGGCGGAAATCAGCGGCGCGAGGCGGAAGGAGCCTCGCAGCGGCCGGTAGGCCACCCGTTCGATCGTCCAGTTCCACAGGCCCGTCAGCGCCATGCCCGCGACCAGGACGATCAGCAGGGCGGGCACCACGGTGAGCCCGAGCACCGACGTGACCACCATGAAGAGGATCAGGGCGATGAAGCCGCCGACCATGAAGACGTCGCCATGGGCGAAGTTCACCATGCCGATGATGCCGAAGACCATCGTGTAGCCGATCGCGATCAGCCCATAGATGGACCCCAGCGTCAGCCCGTTGATGAGCTGCTGGAGGAAAATCTCCATGAGTACTCGTACTCCCCTCTGCACCGCATCGCGCCTTCGGCGCGTTCTTGGGAGCGCTGCGGCGCTCCTTTCAGCAGTTTCGGACCCCACTGGCGCGGCATAAGGGCCGCGCGGAGCGATCCAAAGCAAGGCCCATGCCCACGCCGGCCGGTGCTGTTACCAAAGTCTTAGCAAGCCGCCTCACGCCTCACAATCTTCACCAGTCACATTTCAGACAAAAAGAGGAATCCACCGCCAGGCGGCGCGCCGACCGCGGAATCGTGCACATTCCCGGCCTGGAAGCGGGGAAGACGCAATCCACGCGCGCCGTCCCGCCTCATGTTCTGCCCGCGGGTCACCCATTCGTGCAGGTCGGGACGGCCGGGGTCCCGGCGCGGCCCGCCGCCATCCCCTCAGGCGCGGTCCCGGACCTGGAAACCACGGGCGAGGGGGTCGCGGTCGTCGATAAAGATCGTGTTGTAGCCGGTCATCCGCGCCCAGCCCTCGATGGACGGGATGATCGCGTCGCGCCCGGCGAGCGTCGTGGCGGCCTCGACCCGGCCGCGGAACAGGGTGCCGATGATGGATTCGTGCACGAAGTCGTCGCCCGGCTTCAGGCGGCCCCGCGCGGCCCATTGCGCCATGCGCGCGGAGGTGCCGGTGCCGCAGGGAGACCGGTCGATGGCCTTGTCGCCGTAGAAAACCGCATTGCGCGCGTGCGCCTCGGGCTTCGTCGGATTTCCCGTCCACAGCACGTGGGACAGGCCGCTGATGGCAGGATTCTCGGGATGGACGACATCGTACTTGCGCCGGAAGGCGGCGCGGACCTTGGGGCTCCAGCGCAGGATGTCCGAGGGGTCGACGTGCTCGAGCCCGGGGAAATTCTTCTGGGGCTCGATGATGGCGTAGAAATTCCCGCCATAGGCGACATCGGCCGTGATTTCCCCCAGCCCCTCGACCTCCGCCGTGAGATCGGTTGCGTGAAGATAGGAGGCGACGTTGGTGATGCGCACGCTCTCGACGAACTGCCCGTCGCGCACGTAGCGGGCCTCCACGAGGCCGGCCGGCGTGTCGATGCGCAGCACGCCCGGTTCGCGCGGCGTCACGAGGCCGCGCTCCAGCGCCATCGTCACCGTGCCGATCGTGCCATGGCCGCACATGGGCAGGCAGCCGGAGGTCTCGATGAAGAGGAAGGCGATGTCGCAGTCGGGACGGGTGGGGGGATAGAGGATCGCGCCCGACATCATGTCGTGGCCGCGCGGCTCGAACATCAGGCCGGTGCGGATCCAGTCGAACTCGTCCAGGAAATGCGCCCGCTTCTCCACCATGGTCGCACCCCTCAGGGCCGGGCCGCCGCCGGCCACGAGCCGCACGGGATTGCCGCAGGTATGCCCGTCGACGCAGAAGAAGGTGTGAGTGGCCATGGCGTTAGCGCCTCATGCTGCAGTTGAGATTCCGATTCAACAGGCGCCCTGCTCAGAAGCGCCGGGCCGAGAAGCGGGCGAGGTCGACGGGCGGCTCCCGGCCGGCCATCAGGTCGGCCACGATCCGGGCCGTCGCGGCCGATTGCGTCAGCCCATAATGCCCGTGTCCGAAGGCGTAGACCACCTTCGCGGAGGCGCGCGAGCGGTCGATCACCGGCAGGCTGTCGGGCAGGGAAGGGCGGAAGCCCATCCACTGCGTCCCGGTGTCGTAGGCGGGGAGATCGCGGATGAAGCGGCGGGCCTTGGCGTGCAAGGCCCGCGAGCGCTCGTGATTGGGCGGCAGCTTCAGGCCGGCGAGCTCGACGGCGCCGCCGATGCGCAGCCCCGTCTCCATCGGCGTCGCGACGAAGCCGTGGCCCTGGAACGAGACCGGGCGCAACAGGCGCGAGACGCCGGGGAAGCTGACGTTGTAGCCGCGCTCGGTCTCCAGCGGAACGCTGTCGCCGAGCCCGGCGGCGAGGGGCTTCGACCACGCGCCGGCCGCCACCACGACGCCGTCCCACGCCTCCGCAGATCCCTCGGCCAGACGGATCGCCGGCCGGTCGCCGCCCTCGACCGCCTCGACGGCTGCCTGACGGAACAGGACGCCGCGGCCCAGCGCCGCCTCGAAGAGCGCTTCCGTGAGCAGCCGCGGGTCGCGCACATGGGCGGCGTCCGGGAAGTAGGCCGCCGCCTTCACCGTATCCGCAAGGCCGGGCTCCATCTGCCGGAGCTCGTCCTCGCCGAGGTCGTCGCAGGCGATGCCGAAGGCGCGCTGCTTGTCGAAATGCGGCCGGGCCGCCGCGAAGTCGCGGGCGCTCTCGAACACGAAGAGCCCGCCGCGGCGATGGATGAAGTCCTTGATCCCGAGCTGGCCCGCCAGCTGCTCCCAGGCGGGCATGGCAAGGGCCTGCAGGG
The DNA here is from genome assembly GCA_046349155.1 of Alsobacter sp. Lineage (GTDB taxonomy): Bacteria > Pseudomonadota > Alphaproteobacteria > Rhizobiales > Beijerinckiaceae > Alsobacter. Next base: position 1,998,727 of record JAXMCW010000001.1, read on the forward strand.
CGGCGAGGCTCTCGACAGAACGCTCGAGCTGGGCCGGGCGGGCGGCCAGGACGAGGCGGACGAGCCAGGGCATGATCGGGAGGAGGTAGGACGGCCGGATCGCGAGCGGTCCCAGCGGGTCCATCAGGAAGCGCGGCACCTGGCGCAGCATCTTGGGGGAGGCGATGGGGTCGATGTCGGTGTGGGCCAGCCAGCCGGCATTGCCGCGCGAGGCCCCGGCGGCGGGGCCCTCGCGATCCAGCACGGTGACGGCGTGGCCTTCGTCGGCCAGGGCATGCGCCGAGGCGAGGCCGACGAGCCCCGCGCCGACGACGGCGATCTTCATGTCAGGAGCACCCGCGTGCCATTCGTCCGAGCGTCTTCTGGCACGGGGCGGCCGCGAGGTGAACCCTCGGTGAGCGAAGGCTGGCCCTGCAGCCGCGGCGATCCTGCCTCGGGGGATTCCTGCCTTGGAGGATTCGTGTCCCGCGCATGTCTGCCCACGGGGTCCTGCCTGCGGGGTCCGCGACGGTCTCACGCAGCCGGACGCCCGCCCGTGGCGGGGCCGGACGGTTGCCTCGTTCTCTCCGCGGCCCCATAACGGGGCCCACAGGAGTTCTTTTTCATGTCGACCATCGCGCGGCCGCCGGCCGCGACCGACGGCAGGGCGGCCCCGTCCGCGGACGCGGCCACGGACCCGGCCGGCATCGCCTTTCGCGAAGGCATGAGCCGGGTCGCATCGGCGGTGAACATCGTCACGACCGACGGCCCGGCGGGCCTCGCCGGCTTCACCGCGACGGCCGTGGCCTCGGTCTCCGACCACCCGCCGACCATGCTCGTCTGCCTGAACCGGTCAGCCCAGTCGCGGGACCGGCTCATCGCGAACGGGGTGTTCTGCGTGAACACGCTGCCGGCCGGCTGCGAGGACCTCGCCAACGTCTTCGCGGGCCGCACCGGGGTGCACCTCGACGAGCGGTTCGGGTGGGGCCAGTGGGGGACGCTCGCGACCGGAGCGCCCTGGCTGGAGGCGGCGACCGTCGCCTTCGACTGTCGCCTCACGGAGGTGAAGGACGTCGCCACCCATCACGTGCTGTTCGGCGAGGTCGTCAGGGTGCGCACGGGCGGCGACCTATCGTCGCTGGTCTGGTTGCACCGCGCGTTCCGCAGCCTCTGATCGCCCCGGGGTGGCCAGGGGCGGGCGCGCCTGGCGTCCGCGTCCGGGCGGCGTGTCTCGCGCCGCAGCGTCGCCATGTTGCGACGCACGCTCGGGGCGGGCGCAAGCTCGGCCAATAAAAACGTGACAAATCAGCGAAAACGGCCCGGTTTTCGCCCCTTTTTTGGCGAGCATCGCGCTTGACCGCGATTTCGGGGCGTACCACACTCGATTCTGTCACCGCGAGCCTGCCCCCTTCATCCGTGGCTCCCCGCCTCGGTCCAGGCTCGCCATCATGGTTCAGTCCGCCGCGACGTGCGGCCAAGGCACGGCACCCCGGACCGGGGGCCGGAGCCAGCAGTGGAGGAAATGCGGATGCCCACGATCAACCTGAGCGTGAATGGGACGGCTGTGAGCGGCGTTGTGGATTCGCGGACGTTGCTGGTTTCGTTCCTGCGGGATCACCTTCGGCTGACGGGGACGCACGTTGGGTGCGACACGTCGCAGTGCGGGGCGTGCGTCGTGCATGTGGACGGTCGCGCGGTGAAGAGCTGCACGATGCTTGCGGCGCAGGCGGACGGGTCGTCGGTTGTGACGATCGAGGGCCTGGCGCATGGCTCGGAGCTGCACCCGATGCAGGCGGCGTTCCGGGAGCATCACGGCCTGCAATGCGGCTTCTGCACGCCGGGCATGATCATGACGGCGGTGGACATGGTGAACCGCAAGGGGTCCTCGCTGGACGAGAAGACGATCCGCGAGGAGCTCGAGGGCAACATCTGCCGCTGCACGGGCTACCACAACATCGTCAAGGCCGTGGAGGCCGGCGCCGCCGCGATGGGCGGGGCAGGGGCGAAGCTGGCGGCGGAGTAGGGGGAGGCAGGCCGTCGGCAGCCAGGCAGCAGGCAGCAGGCCTGCCCGTCGGCCGCGCCTGCCGGCGAGGCCTTGGGCCGCCGGCCCGCTCCCGCCCTGCCGCCTACCCCTGCCGCCTACCCCTACTGCCTATTGGCGACTGCCTACTGCCTCATTCCAATCTCGGCCGCCTCGACGCGGCCCACCTGGAGGGAACCATGACATCGACCGGCATCGGGGCGCCCGTTCGGCGCAAGGAGGACTTCCGGTTCATCACCGGCAAGGGCCAGTACACGGACGACATCAACCGGGCGGGCCAGGCGCATGCCTATTTCCTGCGCTCGCCGCACGCCCACGCGACGATCAACCGCATCGACGCGTCGGCGGCGAAGGCGAGGCCGGGGGTGCTGGCGGTGCTGACGGGCGAGGACCTGGCGGCCGACAAGGTGGGCGGCCTGATCTGCGGCTGGATGATCCATTCCAAGGACGGCTCGCCGATGAAGGCGGGGGCGCATCCTGCGCTGGCGCAGGGCAAGGTGCGCTACGTGGGCGACCACGTGGCCGTGGTGATCGCCGAGGACTACGCCACCGCGCGCGACGCGGCGGAGGCGATCGTGGTGGATTACGGCGTGCTGCCGGCGGTGGTGGACATGGCGGGGGCGGCGAAGGGCCCGGCCCTCCACGACGTGGCGCCCGACAACCGGGTCTATGACTGGCAGCTGGGGGACAAGGCGGCCACCGACGCGGCCTTCGCGCGGGCGCACCACGTGACGAAGCTGCACCTGGTCAACAACCGGCTGATCCCCAACCCGATGGAGCCGCGCGCGGCGGTGGGCGACTGGGACGCCGGGCAGGACGCGTTCACGCTCTACACGACCTCGCAGAACCCGCACGTGGCGCGGCTCGTGCTGTCGGCCTTCATCGGCATCGCGCCCGAGCACAAGCTGCGGGTGATCGCGCCGGACGTGGGCGGGGGCTTCGGCTCCAAGATCTTCATCTACGCCGAGGAGACGGTGTGCGTGTGGGCGGCCAAGAAGGTGGGCCGGCCCGTGAAGTGGACGTCGGACCGCACCGAGGCCTTCCTGTCGGACGCGCATGGGCGCGACCACGTCACGGACGCCGAGCTGGCGCTGGACGAGAAGGGTCGCATCCTGGCGCTGCGGGCGAAGACCAAGGCCAACCTGGGGGCCTATCTGTCGACCTTCTCGTCCTGCGTGCCGACCTATCTGTACGCGCCGCTGCTGTCGGGCCAGTACGACATCCCCGCCATCCATTGCGAGGTGGAGGGGGTCTACACCAACACCGCGCCGGTGGACGCCTATCGCGGGGCGGGACGGCCGGAGGCGACCTTCGTGGTGGAGCGGCTGGTGGAGGTGGCTGCGCGCCAGCTGGGTCAGGACCCGGCGGCGTTCCGCAAGCGCAACTTCGTGAAGAAGTTCCCGCACCAGACGCCGGTGATCATGATGTACGACACCGGCGACTACGCGGCCTCGCTCGACAAGGCGATGGAGATGGCCGACGTGAAGGGCTTCGGCAAGCGCCGGCGCGAGAGCGCGCGGGCCGGCAAGCTGCGCGGGCTGGGCTATTCCGCCTATATCGAGGCGTGCGGCATCGCGCCGTCGGCGGCGGTGGGCTCGCTGGGGGCGGGCGTGGGTCTGTGGGAATCGGCGGAGGTGCGGGTCAACCCGGTGGGCACGGTGGAGGTGCTGACGGGCTCGCACAGCCACGGCCAGGGCCACGAGACGACCTTCGCGCAGCTCGTGTCGCACCGCCTGGGCATCCCGATCGACCAGGTGGCGGTGGTGCACGGCGACACCGACAAGGTGCAGTTCGGCATGGGCACCTACGGCTCGCGCTCGGGGGCGGTGGGCATGTCGGCCATCTCCAAGGCGCTCGACAAGGTGATCGCCAAGGGCAAGAAGGTGGCGGCCTACGCGCTGGAGGCCTCGGAGGGCGACATCGAGTTCAAGGACGGCCGCTTCCAGGTGGCGGGGACGGACAAGTCGCTGGCCTTCGGGGAGGTGGCGCTGCAGGCCTACATCGCGCACAAGTTCTCCGGCCAGGAGCTGGAGCCGGGGCTGAAGGAGGGGGCGTTCTACGACCCGACCAACTTCACCTTCCCCTCGGGCGTGCACATCTGCGAGGTGGAGGTGGACCCGGAGACGGGGGTCACGAGCATCGAGCGGTGGACCGCGGTGGACGACTTCGGCAACGTGATCAACCCGATGATCGTGGAAGGCCAGGTGCATGGCGGCATCGCGCAGGGCGTCGGCCAGGCGCTGCTGGAGGGGGCGCGCTACGACGCCTCCGGCCAATTGGTGACGGCCTCCTACATGGACTACACGATGCCGCGGGCCGACGACCTGCCCTCCTTCGCGGTGGGCACCACGGTGACGCCGTGCCCGTCCAACCCGCTGGGCATCAAGGGCTGCGGGGAGGCCGGGGCCATCGCCGCGCCGCCCGCCGTGATCAACGCCATCACCGACGCGCTCGGCCACGAGGACGTCGCCATGCCCGCCACCCCCCAGGCGGTCTGGAAGGCCGCCCAGAAGGCCGTGCAGAGGGCCGCGGCGGAGTGAGAGGGGGGCAAGGGAGGCAGGAGGCAGTAGGGTGAGGGGAAGGCTCCCTGTCATCCCCGGCGCGCCGCAGGCGCGGGACGGGGATCCAGGGGCCGCCCCCGCAAGGCCTGGATCCCCTTCCCCTCCGCGGCTTCGCCGCTGCGGCCGGGGATGACAGGCGCCAGGACGAACCGCCCTCCGCCTCGCCAGACTGCACGCCCTGCCTGCCCGCCTCCCGCCTCCCGCCTCCTGCCTCCTGCCTCCTGCCTCCTGCCTCTTTCCTACTGCCTCATCTCTCCCACTGGAGACCCCACCATGTACGCCTTCAGCTACCACGCTCCCAAGACGGTCCGGCAGGCGGCCTCGCTGCTCGCCAAGTCGGACGACGCCAAGCTGCTCGCCGGCGGGCAGACGCTGCTGCCCACCATGAAGCAGCGCCTCGCCTCGCCCTCCGCCCTGGTCGACCTCGGCAAGGTCGAGGACCTCGCCGCCATCGAGCTCAAGGGCCGCTCGCTGGTCATCGGCGCGATGACGAAGCACGCCGACGTCGCCACCTCGGCGATCGTGCGCGAGGCGATCCCGGGGCTGGCCGAGCTCGCCGGCCATATCGGCGACCCCGCCGTGCGCAACCGCGGCACGATCGGCGGCTCCATCGCCAACAACGACCCCGCCGCAGACTACCCCGCCGCCTGCCTGGCGCTGGGCGCCACCATCGTCACCAACAAGCGCAAGCTGCCCGCCGACCAGTTCTTCGCCGGCCTGTTCGACACCGCGCTGGAGCCCGGAGAGGTGGTGGTCAAGGTCTCCTTCCCCATCCCCTCGCGCGCCGCCTACGCCAAGTTCCGCAACCCCGCCTCGCGCTACGCCCTCGTCGGCGTCTTCGTCGCCAAGCGCGGATCGGAGGTGCGCGTCGCCGTCACGGGCGCAGGCTCCAACGGCGTGTTCCGCGCAACGGCCCTCGAGGACGCCCTCAAGAAGCGCTTCTCCCCCAAGTCCCTCGACGGCCTCTCGCTCCCCGCAACAGGCCTCAACGGCGACATCCACGCCTCCCCAGAATACCGAGCACACCTCATCACCGTCATGGCAAAGCGGGCGGTGACGGCGGCGATCGGGAAGTAGGGCGGGCGACGCCCGACGGCCGGGGTCCCGCGGTCGGGCGTCGCCGACAGGCCCGGCCTGCGCCGCCGCGCCTGCATGACAGCCAAGCAGGGCCGGGCTTGTCCCGGCCCTTTCGTTCTTTATGTCTGTAGCGGTCGGGCCGGGCGCGGCGGTAGCGTTCGGGCGGCCCCCCATCTCACGCGAGCACTCATCCCATGGCCGTCACGATCCCCAGCAGCATCGACGAGACGCTGAAGCTCCTCTCGTCCGGCAACTACGTGGCCGACCGGGCGCTCGCCACCGTCGTGTTCCTGGCGCTTCGCATGGGCCGGCCCATCCTGCTGGAAGGCGAGGCGGGCGTGGGCAAGACGGAGATCGCCAAGGTGCTGGCACAGACGCTGGGCCGCACGCTGATCCGCCTGCAGTGCTACGAGGGCCTCGACGTCTCCTCCGCCGTCTACGAGTGGAACTATGCCGGCCAGATGATGGCCATCCGCCTGTCCGAGGCCGAGGGCGTGGTGGACCGCGGCCGGCTGGAAGAGGACGTGTTCTCCGAGCGCTACCTCGTCAAGCGCCCCCTGCTGCAGGCGCTGGCCCCCGATCCGGCGGGCCCGCCGATCCTGCTGATCGACGAGCTCGATCGCACGGACGAGGCGTTCGAGGCCTTCCTGCTCGAGGTGCTCGGCGACTTCCAGGTGACGATCCCCGAGCTCGGCACCATCAAGGCCGCGCACCCGCCCATCGTGATCGTGACCTCCAACCGCACGCGCGAGATCCACGACGCGCTGAAGCGGCGCTGCCTCTACCATTGGGTCGGCTATCCCGACGCGGAGCGCGAGCTTGCCATCCTGCGCACCAAGGCGCCCAAGGCCCCGGCGCGGCTGACGCGCGAGATCGTCGCCTTCGTGCAGGCGATCCGAGCGCAGGACCTGTTCAAGGTGCCCGGCGTCGCCGAGACGCTCGACTGGGCCTCCGCCCTCGTCGAGCTCGACGCGGTGGCGCTCGACCCCGCCATCGTCTCCGACACGCTGGGCGTGCTGCTGAAGTACCAGGACGACATCCAGAAGATGCAGGGCTCCCGGGCCAAGGCGCTGCTGGACGACATCCGGCAGGAAGCGATCAACAAGGTGAAGGCGATCTAGGGAGCCTTCGGCGTCTCGCCATGACCGACACCCTCGAGCGTCCCACTCCTGCCGAGACCGGCCGGCTGGCCGAGAACATCGCCTATTTCGCCCGCGCGCTGCGCGAGGCGGGGCTGCCAGTCGGGCCGGGCTCGGTGCTCGACGCGGTCGCGGCGGTCGAGGCGGCGAAGGTGGGCACGCGGGCCGACTTCTTTTGGACGCTGCACGCGGTGTTCGTGAAGAAGCACGAGCATTCCGACGTGTTCGAGCAGGCTTTCCGCCTGTTCTGGCGGCGCAAGGCACTGGTCGAGAAGATCATCGCCACCATGTCGCCGCGCTCGCCGGGCGCGAAGGAGGAGGAGAAGAAGCCGGAGGCGGGCGCGCTGCGCGTCGCGGAGGCGCTGCTGAAGCAGACGCAGCGCGAGGAGGAGCCGGAGGAGGAGCAGAAGGAATTCTCCGCCCGACTCACCGTGTCCGAGCGCGAGATCCTCCAAGCCAAGGACTTCGCCCAGATGACGGCGGAGGAGATCTCCCGGGCCGAGCGCGCCATCGCGCAGATGCGGCTGCCGGACGACCGCGTGCTGACCCGGCGGATGGTGGCGGCGGCGCGGGGCGCGCGGATCGACCCGCGGCGCTCCTTCCGGCGCAGCCTGAGGGCGGGCGGCGCGGTGATCGAGCTCGCCCGGCGCGAGCAGGCGATGAAGCACCCGCCGATCGTGGCGCTGTGCGACATTTCCGGTTCGATGGCGGACTACACGCGGCTGTTCCTGCACTTCCTGCACGCTCTCACCGATGCGCGCCGGCGCGTGCAGACCTTCCTGTTCGGCACGCGCCTCACCAACGTGACGCGCTCGCTGAAGAGCCGCGACCCGGACGAGGCTCTCATGCGCTGCTCGCAGCAGGTGCAGGACTGGTCTGGCGGCACGCGCATCGCCACATGTCTGCATGGCTTCAACCGCCACTGGTCGCGCCGCGTGCTGGGGCAGGGCGCCGTGGTGCTGCTCTTCACCGACGGCCTGGAGCGGGAAGGAGGCGACGACCTGCCGCGCGAGATGGACCGGCTGCACCGCTCCTGCCGCCGGCTGGTCTGGCTGAACCCGCTGCTGCGCTTCGACGCCTTCGAGGCGCGGGCCCAGGGCATCCGCATGATGCTGCCCCATGTCGACGAGTTCCGCCCCATCCACAACCTCGCTTCCATGGCGGGGCTGGTCGAGGCACTCTCGGAGGAGGGCAGCGCGGACGCAGACCCGCGGCGTTGGCTGAGGAAGGCTGGCTAGGCAGGAAGCAGTTCAGGAGGCAGGAGGCAGGAGGCATTAGGCAGCAGGGATGGACGCGGGCGGAGGATGGAGGCGCTCGCTGGCCCTGACGGCTGAAGCGAAGCGGGCCTGACGCCCGTTGGACTCTCGTGACGTCAGCCTGCAATTGCCTACCGCCTGTCGGCTACAGCCTCCATCCCCACGAACCACAGGATCGAACCATGCTGTCGACCGACGACGACATCCTCAACAAGGCCGAGACCTGGCGCCGCGAGGGCAAGGGCGTGGCCATCGCCACCGTGGTGGAGACCTGGGGCTCGGCTCCCCGCCCCGTGGGCAGCCACCTCGTCATCGACGAGGACGGCAACTTCCTCGGCTCCGTCTCCGGGGGCTGCGTGGAAGGCGCCGTGGTGACCGAGGCGGTGGACGTGATCGAGAGCGGCGCGCCGCGCATGCTCGAATTCGGCGTGGCCGACGAGACCGCCTGGCGCGTGGGCCTGTCCTGCGGCGGGCGGATCAAGGTCTACGTCGAGAAGCTGGCCTGAGGGCGGGCCAGCCGGCGTACGCCTTGCCCCATCCCGAGGCCAGGCCTGCGCCCGCGCATGATGATAGGGTGGGTCGATGGCCTCATGGGATGTTCTTCTCGCCTTTGCGCTGGCGACCTTCGTCTTCGCGGCCTTCCCCGGCCCGGCGCTGCTCTACACCGCGGCGCAGACCATGGCGCGGGGTCGGCGGGGCGGCTTCCTCGCGGCGCTCGGCATCCACCTGGGCTGCTACGCGCACGTGCTGGCCGCCGTGTTCGGCCTCTCGGCCCTCTTCAGGCACGTGCCGGAGCTCTTCTTGGCCGTGAAGGTCGCCGGCGCGCTCTACCTCGTCTGGCTGGGGATCGGCATGTTTCGCAGCAGGGGCCTGGGCTCGATGCCGGAAGTGGCGGACAAGAGCGTGCGCCGCGCGCTCGTCGAGAGCGTGGTCGTCGAGCTCCTCAACCCAAAGGTGGCCCTGTTCTTCATCGCCTTCCTCCCGCAATTCGTCGATCCCGCGGGCAGCCTGCCGGTCTGGCTGCAGATGCTAGTGCTCGGCGTCGTCGTGAACATCTGCTTCTCCAGCGCCGACGTGATCACCGTGGTGTTCACGTCCGCCGTGGTCGGCAAGCTGCGCCGCGCGGAGCGCCTGCAGAAGGCGGCGCGCTGGTTCGGCGGCGCCACGCTGATCGGGCTCGGCGCCCGCCTCGCCTTCGACCGCACCTGAGGACTCGCCCATGGACCTCGCCCTGCTTGCCCAGATGAACGCCGAGCGCGCCGCGCGCCGCGCCGCGATCCTCGTCACCGAACTCGCCAGCGGCCGGCAGCGGCTGGTGAAGGAGGCCGACATGGCCGCCGATCCTCTCGCCGCCCTGCTGGGCGACCGGCTTCGGGCCGGCAAGAGCGGCACGGCCGACACGCCTGACGGCCAGGTCTTCCTGACCGTGCAGTCGCCGCCGGTGCGCATCCTCGTGACGGGCGCGGTGCATATCAGCCAGGCGCTTGCGCCCATGGCGAGGCTGCTCGGGCACGACGTGATCGTGGTGGACCCCCGCACGGCCTTCGCCACCTCCGAGCGTTTCCCGGACGTGGAACTCCATGCGGATTGGCCCGACGTGGTGCTGCCGAAGCTTGGCGTGGACCGCTACACGGCCTTCGTGGCCCTGACGCACGACCCCAAGATCGACGACCCCGCGCTCGACATCGCGCTCAGGTCCGAGTGCTTCTATATCGGAGCGCTGGGAAGCCGGAAGACGCATGGCGGGCGGGTGGAGCGGCTCAGGGCGCGCGGCTTCGACGACGCGACGATCGCACGCATCAAGGCGCCGATCGGCCTGCCCATCGGCGCGATCAGCCCGGCGGAGATCGCGCTGTCGATCATGGGCGAGATCACGGCCGCGCTGCGCCTGGCTCCCGGCGAGACGCGGGCGCCCGGCAAGGGCGAACGCACGCCGGCCGGCGCGGGCTGACGGCGGACTGAGCCGCGGGCAGGGGAGGCCGATTTGCAGTTCGGCAGAATGGCGCTCGACGGGGCGCTCGGCGCGGTCTGCGTGCATTCCGTCCGCCTTCCCGACGGTTTGGTCAGGAAGGGCACGCTGCTCGGCGAAGCCGAGATCGGCCGGTTGCGCGCCGCGGGGATCGAGGTGGTCGTCGCGGCGCGGCTGGAGCCGGGGGACATCGGCGAGGACGAGGCGGCGGCGCGCCTGGCGGCCGCCGTCGCCGGACCGGCGGTGCGGGTCGAGAAGGCCTTCACGGGCCGCGCCAACCTCTATGCGGAGGCGGACGGCGTGCTGCTCCTCGACGAGGCGGCCATCGTCGCCGTGAACGGCGTGGACGAGGCCGTGACCTTTGCGACCCTGCCGGCCCACAAGGCCGTGGTCACCGGGGAGATGATCGGCACGGTGAAGATCATCCCCTTCGCCGTTCCCGGGGGCACGCTGGACAAGGCGCTCGCCGCGACCGGCGGGACGGCGCTCATCCGCGTCGCGCCCTTCCGCCTGCGCAAGGTCGGCGTCGTCTCCACGATCCTGCCCGGGCTGAAACCCTCCGTGGTCCGCAAGACGGTCTCGGTGCTGCAGCAGCGGCTCGACCCGGCCGGCGCACGGGTGCTCGCCGACTTCCAGACGCCGCACGAGACCGAACCGCTGGCGAAGGCCCTGCAGGATCTCGCGGCCGGCGAGAGCGAACTCCTGGTCGTGTTCGGGGCGTCCGCCATCACCGACCGCCGCGACGTGATTCCGGCCGCCATCGAGGCCGCCGGCGGGCGCGTCGAACATTTCGGCATGCCGGTGGATCCCGGCAACCTGCTGCTTATCGGCGAGATCGCGGGCCGGCCGGTCCTCGGGGCGCCGGGCTGCGCGCGCTCGCCCAAGGAAAACGGCTTCGACTGGATCCTGCAGCGGCTGCTGGCCCAGGTCCCCGTCCGCCGCGCCGACATTGCCGCGCTCGGCGTCGGCGGGCTGCTGATGGAGATCGTGCAGCGCGGCCAGCTCCGCGAGGCCTCGCCGGAGGGGGAGGAATGAGCGAGGCCGCCCCCTTCGCGGCGCTCGTCCTCGCCGCCGGGCGCTCGACGCGCATGGGCGGTCCCAACAAGCTGCTGCAGGACTGGCGCGGCAAGCCGCTCGTCCGCCATGCGGTCGAAAGCGCCGTGGCCTCCGGGGCTGCTCCCGTGCTGGTCGTGACAGGGCACCAGGCCGAGGCCGTCGCCACGGCGCTCGGGGGGCTGCCGGTCGCCCTGGTCCACAATCCGCTTTTCGCCGAGGGGCTCGCGACGTCGCTGAAGGCGGGCGTCGCGGCGCTGCCGGATGCCATGCAGGCCGTTGCGGTGATGCTGGGCGACATGCCCCTTGTCAACGCCGGCCTGCTCCAGCACCTCGCGCACGCCCTCGACGGTCGCCCGGACGCGCTCGCCGCGGTGCCTGTCCGCAACGCGGAGTGGGGCAACCCCGTGCTGCTGCGGGCCGCCTTGTTTCCCCGCATCGCAGGCCTTTCGGGCGACGCGGGCGCCCGCAAGCTCCTGCAGGGCGAACGCGACCGTGTCGTCGCGTGCCCGGTGGAGGACGACGCCGTCGCCCTCGACATCGACACGCCGGACGCGCTGGCGGCTTTGCGCGATCGCTGAGGGCGCCCGGGACCGCGACGACGCATCCCGGTTGACCGCCGCGGGGCCGGCCCTAGCTCACGCGCTGGTCCGCCGTCCGGCCGACCGTCGTCCAACAGGAGCAACTCGGCATGGTGGCGCCCGTGATCATCTTCGGCGGCAATGGCGGCATCGGGTCGGCCGTGGCGGCGGCCCTCGCCGCGAAAGGCCAAAGGGTGCACCTCGTGGGGCGCGACGAGCGCGGGCTCGCGGCGGTCGCGGAGCCGCTGGGGGCGACGATCTCCGTCGCCGACGTCGAGGATTCCGACGCCCTGGCGCGCGCCGTGGACGATGCGGCCGATCTCGCGGGAGGGCGTCTCCAGGGGCTGTGCTACGCGGTCGGCACGATCAACCTCAAGCCGCTCGCGCGCCTCGGCGAGGCCGATTTCGAGCGCGACTTCCGCGTCAACGCCCTTGGGGCGGCCCGCGCCGTGCAGGCCGCGTTGCCGGCGCTCAAGCAGGCGGAGGGCTCGGCCTCCGTGCTGTTCTTCTCGACGGTGGCCGTCGCCCAGGGCTTCGCCGCCCATGCCTCCGTGGCCATGGCCAAGGGAGCCGTCGAGGGGCTCACCCTGGCGCTTGCGGCGGAACTCGCTCCCAAGATCCGCGTGAACGCCATCGCGCCGTCGCTCACGCGCACCGCTCTGGCGGCGGGACTCACCGCCAACGAATCGATGGCCCAGGCCATCGCCCAGATGCATGCGCTGCCGAGGCTGGGTGAGCCCGCCGACATCGCGCCGCTCGCCGCGTTGCTACTCTCGCCGGAGGCCGGCTGGATCACCGGACAGATCATCGGCGTGGATGGCGGCCGGTCTGCTCTGCGCACCCGCGGCTGAGGGAGGGTTCTTGTCAGCACTCTCGGGCGATTGCTGCTAACATCCTGAAATAAAAGGATATTTACAAATTGCCGAGCATCATGAACCATCGTCCCGTCCGGACATTGACGTCCGCATGCGAGACGGGCCCGTGGCGAGGGGCCACGGGCCGGCTCCCGATGAAGGAGGACCCATGGTTTCCCCCGCGTTCATCAAGCAGCTCGAAGGCTATGGCCTGACCACCGCGGAAATCCTCTACCGCATGCCCGACCACCCCCACCTGCTGCAGACCTATGTCTGGCAGGACTATGACGTGGCCCCACGCTTCCCGGTCTTGAACGGGTTCCTGTCGTTCTGGCAGAAAAAGCTCGAGGGGCCGCTGCATTCCGTGAAAGTGGCGCATTCCAAGCTCATCCGGCCGGCGGAACTGAAGATGGCCTCGGGCGAGTTCAGGTTGCACTGACGCGGGAGAAGTCCCCGATCCGGTCGCGGGAGGGCCGCTCCCGGCCGCTGGGCCGCGAGCCGGCGAATGCGCTCGCGGGGACGATCCATGCGGGGTCATCGCTTGGCCCCATTGCCTGGATGGGATATGACGGCGCGCGGCCATGAGCGGCCTCCCCTGCGTACGGATCCATGCCGCCCGGCCCCTCCCGAACGTCCGACATCCTGATCCGCCTCGCCGCCGGCCGCGACACCGCCCGCATCAGCGTGCGCGAGATCGTGGAGGCGCTGGGGGAGCGCGCCTATGCGCTCCTCATCGTGGTGCTGGGCCTGCCGAACTGCCTGCCCATGCCGCCGCCGATTCCGCTGCTCTGCGGCTTGCTGCTGCTTTTCGTCGCGGCGCAGATCGTCGTCGGCTGGCCGTCGCCCTGGCTGCCCAAGCGGCTGCTCGACCGCACCATTTCGCACGACGACCTCGTCAAGGCGGCCAACCGGGCCGTTCCCTGGCTGCAGTGGCTTGAGCGAGGCGCGCGTCCCCGGCTTGTCGCCTTCAGCCACGCGCTGGCGCTGCGGTTGATCGGCTGCGTCCTCCTGGTGTTCTCGCTGGCGCTCGTCTTCGCCGCGCCGGTCATCGGCCAGATTCCGCTCGGGCTGGCCGTCTGCCTCGTGGGCCTGGGCATCGTGGAGCGGGACGGCTACGTGGTCATCGCCGGCCTGGTCGTCGGCGCCATCGGCACGAGCCTGAGCCTGGGCTTCCTCCTCGCGATCTTCGCGAGCGCCACGGCGATCATGTAGGAACGTGCCCGCGACGGCGGGCGGCACTGACCGAGGACCGGGGTTTCGATCCGGTCGCGAGCCGATACGGGACGGGCGTGTCTGAGCCGCTCAGGCCACTTCCGCGGCGATCTCCCGGGACTCGCCGACGAGGCCCAGCAGCTCGTCGATCTTCTCGGCGGGCACGGGCTTGCAGAACAGGTAACCCTGCAGCTGGTGGCACCCGACGGCCTGCAGGAAGCGCTGCTGTTCCGTGGTCTCCACGCCTTCGGCCGTCACGGTGAGCCCCAGAGCGCGGCCGAGATGCACGACGGAGTGGACGAGGATCGCGCTTTCACCGGTCGTCTCCATCGACTCCAGGAAGGACCTGTCGATCTTGATCTTGTCGAAGGCGAAACGCCGCAGGTAGATCAGCGAGGAATAACCGGTGCCGAAGTCGTCCAGGGCGAAGCGGAAGCCCTGGGCGCGCAGGTCCATCATGGCGTTCTCGGCCGCGTCGGCGTCCTCCACGATGACCCCTTCCGTCAGCTCCAGCTCGACGCGGGAGGGGTCCATGCCCTCTTCCTCGACGATGCGCGTGATGCTCGCCACGAAGGTCTTCTGGCGGAACTGGATGGGCGAGACGTTGACCGCGACGTTGATGCCTGCCCAGCGGCGGCCGTCGCGGCAGGCGCGGCGGAGCACCCATTCGCCGAGCAGCGAGATGAGGCCGCGCTCCTCGGCGATGGGGATGAAGTCGGCCGGCGAGATGAAGCCCTGCGTAGGGTGCTCCCAGCGCACCAGGGCCTCGACCCCTGTGATCTTGCGGCCATCGGCGGAGAATTGCGGCTGGTAGACGACCTTGAGCCGGTCCGCCGCGATCGCTTCCCGCAACTCCTCCTCGACGAGCTTGCGCAGGCGCAGCGTCGCGTCCATGCCGACCTCGAAGAAGGCATACCGGTTTCGCCCCGCGTGCTTCGCCCGGTACAGCGCGACGTCCGCCAGCTTCATGAGCGTGGCGCGGTCCGTGGCGTTCTCGGGCGCCATGGCGATGCCGATGGAGATCCCGACATAGAGCTGACGTTCGCCGATCTCGCAGGGCGCGCGCATGGCGTCTAGCAGGCGATGGGCGAGGCTGGCGCAGTCATGCGGGCCCTGGACGCCCGTCTGGATGACCGCGAACTCGTCGCCGCCGAAGCGTGCCAGCGTATCCGTGCCGCGCAAGGCCGCCGACAGGCGCTTGGCCACGGTGACGATGAGCTCGTCGCCGGTGTCGTGGCCGTGCTGGTCGTTGATCTCCTTGAACCGGTCGAGATCGAGGAAGAACACGGCCAGGCCTTCGCCCC
This sequence comes from Alsobacter sp., assembly GCA_046349155.1. GTDB lineage: Bacteria > Pseudomonadota > Alphaproteobacteria > Rhizobiales > Beijerinckiaceae > Alsobacter. The sequence goes on from JAXMCW010000001.1 coordinate 2,013,753, forward strand.
CGGCATTCAGGTTCTGCAACTCGGCATCGAGCCGCTCGGTGAAATACACGCGGTTTGGCAGGCCCGAGAGGTCGTCATGAAGCGACTGGTGCGTCGCCTCCGCCTCGCGGGCCATCAGGTCGATCGTGATGCGCCGCACATGGGCGAAGAGGAAGGCGCAGAAGACCATGATCGCGCCGAGCCCCAGCGCCGCGCTGGGCAGCAGCAGCGAGAGAAGGCTCGCCGCAGGCTGTTCGGGCTGCCAGACCAGCCATCCACCGATCGCTCCGCCCGGCTCGAACACGGGCAGGGCGGCCGGGCTCGCGACGGATGAGCCGGGCTGGAAGTTCAGGTTGGCGAAGCGCCGGTCGAGGCCGAGATCGGCGAGGGCCAGGGAGGAAAGCGGGCGGCGCGCCACGGCCACCATGCCGCCGAACACGCCGTCGTCGCCGGCCGTCCCGGGCAGCGCGAGCGCGGCGACGATGGCTGGACTGTCGCCGTCCATCAGGATCCGGGCCTGCCCCCCGCGCGCCACCAGGGAGGCGTCCGCGCCGGCCGAGGACACGCGGTCGTCGCGCCGTAGCGCGAGCTGCGCCACCCTGTCGCGCACGGCCTGGACCACCGGGCCGAAGATGCGCAGGTTCCGGTCATAGGCGGCCTGGTCGGCCGCCACGCCGGGCGCCGTCCCCGTCACGACGAGCCCTTCGGGCGTCACGACAAAGGCGCTGTCGAACTTGAAGGAGGATTTCAGGGCTTCCCCGACCTGCATCTTGGCAAGGGCAGGGTCCATCGGGTGGCGAAGGGAGGCGATGACCTCCTCGGAGGTCATGACCTTCGCAAGCCGGATCAGCGCCTGGGCCCGCTCATGCTCCAGGGCGGCCAGGAGCTCGGCCTTCTGGCGTTCGAGGGCCGCTTCGTTGGCGCGCCTGCCGTTCCAGGCGGTGGCGCCGACGATGATGGCCAGCACCGTCAGCAGGATGAACGCGACGGGCCAGAGGATCCGTACGGTCACAGAAAACTGGTTCAGGCGAATGGACCCTGCGGTCATTCCGTCGTCCGGCGCGCGCACTGCATCCCGCCGAACCTGACATCAAGTCCTTACCATCTGTTTTCGAAACGATTCGAATCATCGGTAGGGATCGCAGTCTCTGCGCGCCCCATGCGTCATGGCGGAAGCGCACGGCAATCCAGATTTATAGGCCTGGCGGGTCGCTCGGCGCCCCCGTGGGCCCGTCAGTCCTTCGGCAGCGGCTTGTAGGGCGGCTGGGGGATGGCGATGTGGGCGGCGCGCAGGGCGGCCGACCAGCGCTCGCGCAGGTCATGGAAATAGGGCTCGCCGGCCTCGATGCGGTGGACGAGATCGGGCTCCAGCGCGTCGCGACGCAAGGTGACGATGTCGATGGGCAGGCCGACGCCGAGGTTCGAGCGCATGGTCGAATCCATCGAGATCAGGCCGAGCTTGAGCGCGTCGGAGAGGGAGGTGTTCCAGGTGACGGCGCGGTCGAGGATGGGCTTGCCATACTTGTGCTCGCCGATCTGGAGATAGGGGGTTTCCACCCCGCACTCGATGAAGTTCCCGGCGGCGTAGAGCATGAAGAGCCTCGGCGCCGAGCCCTTGATCTGGCCGCCGATCAGGATCGACACGTCGAACTTCACGCCGGCCTCGTCCAGGCTGCGGCCATCGACGGCGCGGACCTTGTGGACCGCGCGGCCGACGAGCTGGGCGGCGCGGAACATGGAGGTCGTGCCCAGCAGGGTCTCCATCTCCCCGGTATCGGGATTTTCAAGGCCCTCGTGGAGGAGGCTCACGACCGACTGCGAGATCGAGAGGTTGCCCGCAGTCGCGATGGCGATCGCCCGCTCGCCCTTGCGCTCGAAGAGGTGGAGCTTGCGGAAGGTCGAGATGTTGTCGAGGCCCGCATTGGTGCGGGTGTCGGCGATCATCACGAGGCCTTCGCGGACGAGAATACCGGCACAATAGGTCATGGGACGCCCCGATGCAGGACGGACAGTCTATACGCCGCAGTGTCGCGCCGCGAGGCGCGGCCGCCCGCGTCCTTGTGGATGCGTAAAGGGATCACGACTGCGTCTGGGACTGCGATTGGGCGTGGAACGGGGTCTCGCGCGCTACCACGCGCACGCGGTCGGCCCGGGTCTCCGCGCCACCGAGGCCGGAGCCGCGCAGGGGCGATGCGCCGAGCGCATCGATGCCGATGGCCACGCGCACGTGGCCGCCGGCCGGACAGATATTGAGCAGCGGGTCGAAGGCGACCCAGCCGAGGCCCGGCACGAAGCTCTCGGCCCAGGCATGGCCCTGGTCCTGCGGTCCCGGCCCGTCCCGCAGCACGAAGCCGCTGACGAAGCGGGAGGGAATCTCGAGATGGCGCGCCGCGGCGATGAAGGCGTGGGCGGCGTCCTGCGCCGAGCCGGCGCCCTTCGCGAAGGCGGCGGCCGCAGTGTCGGGCTCCTCTCCGGCGGGGGCGGGGCCGATCCGCCCGTTCAAGCCGTCCATCAGCGCATGCAGCCGGGCGAGGGTGTCGGGGCCCGCGGCCTTCGCGGCCCTGTCGGCGAACGCGCGGATGGCCTCGTCGGCCGCGGCGAGGTTGGATTCGCGCAGGTAGAGCTGTTCCGGGAAGCGCTCCACGGTGCCTCGCATCACGCCTGCCGTGTCGTGCGTCTCGACCTCGCCGTCGACGGTGATGACCAGCGTCTCGATGGGCCCGGCGGCCGAGAGAGAGTGGGTGATGTTTCCGAAGGCGTCCTCGCCCTGGCGCAGCCGGCCCTCGACATCCACGTCGATGCGCCAGCGCACGACGAACTGGCCCTCGTGGTTGCGCGGCGTCATGCGCAGGGTCTGGATCAGCGACTTCGCCGGGGGTGCGTACTCGCACGACGTCTGCTGGGAAACCCTGATCCGCATGTTCCTCTCAGACCAGATATTGCTCGGTCACCGCATGGCCGAGCTTGTTGTTGTCCACGATGAAGCCCGAAATGAACTCGTGCAACCCCGTCGCGAAAACATCCTCGATCGTGGTGTTCTCGAGCCGCGCCAGGATGTTGCGCGACAGCCTCTGCGCCGGCCCCTGCCGCCCGTAGGCGCGGCTGATGTCGTCCAGAAAACGGACGATGTTCTCGTGCGAGGAGGCCAGCGAGCGCGGCATCTGCCGGTTGAGGATCAGCAGGTCGGCGACCAGCCAGGGCTTGAGGCTCTCGCGATAGACCCAGTGATAGGCCGTCAGCGCCGAGACCTCGCGCAGGATGGTCGACCACTGGAAATAGTCGAGGCTGCCGCCCACCCTCTCCGATTCCGGCAGGAGCACGTGGTATTTCACGTCAAGGATGCGGGCGGTGTTGTCCGCCCGCTCGAGATAGACGCCCAGCCGGCTGAACCAGTAGGCGTCGTTCCTCAACATCGTCCGGTAGGCCGAGCCGTCGAACGCGAGGGAGACGTTCTTCACCCAGTCGAGGAAGCGGCTGAACTCCTCGCGGCTCATCGTCTTCGGGTCGTAGCGGCGCAGCTCGAGATAGGCGCCGTTGATCGCCTCCCACATCTCGCCGGTGAGCGCGGTGCGCACGGCGCGTGCGTTGGAGCGGGCCTTCTCGAAGCAACTGCGGATGGAAGAGGGGTTGTCCGGGCTGAAGGCCAGGAACTCCGTCACCGTGCGTTCGTTCGCCGCCCCGTAATGGGCCTGGAAGGCCTCGGCCGCCCCGGCCGTCAGGAGCGCGCTCTGCCACTCGTTGCCCGCACCGCCATAGGCGGCCGGCAAGGTGGACAGTCGGGCCGTGGCGTCGAGGATGCGGGCGAGGAATTCCGCGCGCTCCACGTAGCGTGAGACCCAGTAGAGGTTGTCGGCGGTCCGGCTAAGCATCGAGCACCCAGGTATCCTTGGTTCCGCCACCCTGGCTTGAATTGACGACCAGCGACCCCTCCTTGAGCGCCACGCGCGTCAGGCCGCCGGGGACGATGCGCACCTTGTCGGAGCCCGAGAGCACGAAGGGCCTGAGGTCCACGTGGCGCGGCGCGACGCCGGACGCGACGAAGGTGGGGCAGGTGGAGAGTGCCAGCGTCGGCTGGGCGATGAAGCCGTCCGGCGCCTGCTTCAGCTTGCGGCGGAACTCCTCGACCTGCTGGCGCGTCGCGTGCGGGCCCACCAGCATGCCGTAGCCGCCCGAGCCGTTCACCTCCTTCACGACGAGCTCGTTGAGATGCTCCATGACATAGGAGAGCGCGTCCTTCTCGCGGCAGCGCCAGGTCGGCACGTTGTTCAGGATGGGTTCCTCGCCGGTGAAGAAGCGGATGATCTCCGGCATGTAGCTGTAGACCGCCTTGTCGTCGGCGACGCCCGTGCCGACGGCGTTGGCGAGCGTCACCGTGCCGGCCTGGTAGGCGCTCATCAGCCCCGGCACGCCCAGGATCGAGTCCGGCCGGAAGGCGAGGGGATCCAGGAAGTCGTCGTCCAGCCGGCGATAGATCACGTCGACGCGCTTGGGGCCCTCGGTGGTGCGCATGAAGACGATGTCGTCGCGCACGAAGAGGTCGGAGCCCTCGACGAGCTCGATGCCGAGCTTGTCGGCGAGGAAGGAGTGCTCGTAGAAGGCCGAATTGAACTGCCCGGGTGTCAGCAGGACGCAGACGGGGTCGCGCGACCCGCCGGGCGGCGCCACCGAGCGCAGCGTGGCGAGCAGGCTGTCGGGATAATTGTCGACCGGCGCGACCCGATGCTCGGCGAAGAGCTCGGGGAACAGCCGCAGCATCACCTCCCGGTTCTCCAGCATGTAGGAGACCCCGGACGGCGTGCGGGCATTGTCCTCGAGCACGTAGAACGTGTCGGGGTCGACCCGCACGATGTCGATGCCGGCGATGTGCACGTAGATGTCGTGCGGCACCTTGCGCCCCGCCATTTCCGGGCGGAAGCAGCTGTTGCGATAGACGAGGTCGTCCGGGATCACGCCGGCCCGCAGGCATTCCCGCGCGCCGTAGATGTCGCCCAGGAACATGTTGAGCGCCTTGACGCGCTGTTCCAGCCCGGCCTGCAGCTTCAGCCATTCCGGCTTGGTGAGCACGCGGGGAATGATGTCGAAGGGGATCAAGCGCTCGGTGGCCTCCGCGTCGCCATACACGGCGAAGGTGATCCCGATGCGGCGGAAGAAGAGCTCCGCCTGGCTGCGCCGCAGCGCGATATGTTCGGGAGGGACTGTGTCCAGCCAGCGCTTCAACGCCACGTAGGCGTCGCGAATTTCGCCGCCATGGCCCTGCATCTCGTCGAAGGCCGACGCCATTCAGTCCCCCATCTCACCTGCGGGCGCCATTCAGGCGCTCCGACGCCAGCTTATGCGCAAAGCTCGTGCCAGCGAAATGGGAGAGATGGCCTAAGGCCCGCCCAACCTCGTTGCACAGAAAACCGCCATCGAGGACGCGTCGTGGGCGGATCGGGCCCGATGGGCGGATACTCGGCCGATCCCGACGCGTCGCGACCTGCGGCCCGCCTTGCCACGGATCGGTTCTCCGGGGCTTGAGGACGCGGCAGGCCGAGAGGCGAAAAGTCGACTAGGAGCCGGAATTCTCGGGCTGCTCGGCCGGATTCTGGAAGTAGGGCTCGACCGACCCCTTGAGCAGGATCGTCATGGGATTGCCCTTGCGGTCCTTCGCCGTGCCGGCGACGACGCGGATCCAGCCCTCGCTGACGCAATATTCCTCGACGTTCGTCTTCTCGACGCCCTTGAAGCGGATGCCCACGCCCCGCTCCAGCGCCGCGGCGTCGTGCCAGGGGCTCGCGGGGTTCACGGAAAGGCGGTCCGGCGGCTGGTCGGTCATGGACATGGCTCGATCGTGTCACGAGCCGCCTGCTTAGCCGCACACGCGTGTCTTGGCAAAGGGGGCGGTCAGCCGCTCGATGACGCTTGCGGGCCTGTCAGTCCGGTGGACGACCGCGCCTGCCGGTCAATGCGGCACCTTGAGCCGCCGAGCCCGCGCCTCGGCGGTCAGCGCCGTTCGATGACTTCGACCAGCGACGGCAAGTCCGCGAGCGTCGCGATGGCGTGGAAACGGGGCTCACGCTGAGGCGGCTCGGCCCGCTCCAGGGCCCAGGTGATGGCATAGGGCACGTGGACCCCGTGCGCGCCCGCCTCGATGGCCGGCAGCACGTCCGATTTCAGCGAGTTGCCCACCATCAGGGCGTTCGCGGCGCCGGTCCCGTGGCGGGCGAAGCAGCGCTGGTAGGTCTCGCGCGTCTTGTCGCTGACGATCTCGACGGCGTGGAAGAATTCGCCCAGGCCCGACTGGGCGAGCTTGCGCTCCTGGTCGAACAGGTCGCCCTTCGTGATCAGGACGAGCCGGTGGGTGGCCGCAAGCCGCTCCAGCGTGTCGCGAGCATGGGGCAGCGGGTCGACGGGATGGGCGAGGAGTTCGCGGCCGGCGGCGAGGATCTCGGCGATGACGGAGGCCGGCGCCTTGCCGTCCGTCACCTCGATGGCCGTCTCGATCATCGACAGCGTGAAGCCCTTGATCCCGAAGCCGTAGAGCACGAGGTTGCGCCGCTCGGCCGCCAGCAGCCTCTCGGAGACGTGATCGCCCTCGACGTACTCGCGCAGAAGTCCGCCGAACCGCTCCTCGGTCAGCCGGTAATATCGTTCGTTGTGCCAGAGCGTGTCGTCGGCATCGAAGCCGAGCACGGAAAGCGGGGTCGGCACGGCGTTCGTCCTGCGCGGCTGGGGGCCGGTGGGCCGGGGATTGCGGCGCACTGTGATCCCTGTCACCAACGGCGCGCAAGATCCGGGATAGGTGCGGCTTTGCGCCCGAGCTTGCCGACAGGTCCAGGAGGCCGCCATGGACAGGACCGCCCCGCCACCGCTGGAAGGCCGCCACATCCTCGTGGCGGAGGATGACGCGTGGGTGGCCGGCGACCTCGCCGATGCCCTTCGCGAGGCCGGGGCCTGCGTCCACGGGCCCTTCGACACCGTGGCGGGGGCGCTTGCCTGCATCGAGAGCGGCGTGCGCTGCGACGGCGCGGTACTCGACATCGATCTGGCGGGTGAAACCGTCTTCCCGGTCGCCCAGGCCCTGCGCGAGCGTGGGATTCCCTTCGTTTTCGCCACCGGCCACGTCAACCGGCCCGGCGTGCCGCAAAACCTTCATCACGTCCCGTGCTGGGCGAAACCCTTCCCCGCCGAGGCCCTCGCCGCGACGTTGCCGTCGCTGATCCGGGGACGTTGAGCGCACCCGAGCGCAGCGCCGCCTTCCGCCGACGGCTTGCTCCTCGTCAGAAGGTCCGGATGGCCTGCAGGCCCACCAGCACCGAGGAGGAGCGGCGGGTGGGCGGGTCCGACTGGAGCGTCAGCGCGGTGGTCGAGCGCGAGGCGAGGGAGACCCACTGCACCTCGGCGGTCATCGTGAGGTTGTCGACGGGCGCCCATTGCACGTTCGTACCCAGGCGCAGCTCCTGGAAGGGCTGCACGAAGGGCCGCAACCCGGCCGTCTTGGCGGGCTGCACGTCCGCCCAGGAGCCGAAGACGCCGAGGGTCCAGTCGTCGTTCAGGTCGTGCTGCCATGCGGCGGTGAACGCGGCGCCCAGGGTGGCTTTCGCCTGCCCCGACGGCGTGATCACGGCGTCGACGACGGAAACCGCGATGCGCCGGTTGAGCACGGCCGAGCCGAAGCCGAGATAGGCCGTGTCGGCGCTGGCGCCCACCGCCTGGAGCCAGATGGTATCCCCGTCGAAGAAGCCGCCCTTCAGGTCGAACTCGACGCCTGCGAGAGCGGCGAAGGTGGGCAGGCTCGCGTCGGGGTTGGTCAGCCGCGCATTGCCGGTGGTCGCGGCGAACTTCACGGTGCCCCACTCCGCCGCGTATTGCACGGCGCCGCTGAGGTTGGGGTAGCGCGCGGGAGCCTGGGAGCCGGGCGCGAGGATCGTCTGGAAGGCGGGGTCGAGCCTGGACTGGCGCAGGTTGGTCGGGTCGCTTTCCAGCGAGATCGCCCAGCCGAACCCTTCGTCAGGCGTGTACTGGTACTTCAGCATGGTGCTGCTGATGCCGGGCCCGCGCAGCGTCAGCACGTTGACGGCGTTGTTGTAGAAGTCGAACACCGAGTCGCCGAGGCCGGCGAGAGCCATGCCGGTGTCGACCGTCCCGAGCGAGACGAACATGTAGTCAGCGCTGGAATTCGGGCCGCTGGTGGAGCGCCCGGTCTCGGTGAAGGTGACGCGGGCGAAGGCCCGCAACAGGCCCCACTCCGTGTCCGTGATGCCGTCGATCGCGAACCGGGGGATGACGGTGGACTGGTAGCCCGGCACGATCTGCGGGACCGGGCCAGCCATGACCGCGTCGACCTCGATCTCTCCGCCGACGGCCAGGCAGGAATTGGTGCCGGGGATCTGCCAGTAGCCGTCGGAATCCTCGATCCTGCAGGCGCCCAGGAGCCGCGGCGCGCGCGCCTTTCCGGCGGGCAGTTCCGCAGCCGCCGCCATGCCCGCCGTGAGGATCGCTGCGAGTGCCAGAGCTGCGCCTGGTGCTCGCCGCAGTCGAAAGTACCGCATCACAGGTCCCGCCAGAGCTGCAGCTACGCTAGCAGGCGGGCAGGACACACCCCAAGGAGAACCGTATGCGGACTTGCTCCCGCAAGGTTGCGGGTCCATCCTTTTGGGGCGGCGAAGTCCGGGAGCGGGTGACGGGAGACGAGCATGGACGAGGCGTCTTACGGCGACTGGCAGGAGCTCGAGACCGCGCCCCGGGACGGGACACGCGTGCTCGTGCTCATCCGAGCCAGCGAGCAGGGACCCGCCGAGGTCGACGTCGCCCGCTGGACCAAGCCCGACCGGCACCACGACGCGTGCTGGATCTCCTCGGATTCCGACCAGGGCTGCGCCATCGTCTACGCCGAGTCTGACCTGGAGGGCTGGATGGCCCTTCCCTCGCCGCTGCCGCGCCTGCGCCGAGGAGCCCGCGACATCGAGACGTCGGGATCGGGGATCTGAGGCGCCAGTCGCAAGGGGGCGCATCACGGCTGCCCGGGACGGGGACCGGCCCCGTCCGGCGAGCCTAGGCTTCGCCTATTGCCCGCGGGCCTTCAGCCAGGCCTTCATGTCGGCGATCTCGGCTTCCTGGGCCTTGATGATGGCCTCGGCGAGTTTCCGTGTCTGCTCGTCCTTGCCGTATTGCAGCTCGATCTTCGCCATGTCGATGGCCGCCTGGTGGTGCGGGATCATGCCCTTCACGAAATCGACGTCGGCGTCGCCGGTATAGGCGATCGCCATGTCGCGGTGCATGCGCGCCGCCGCCTCCTTGAAGGCCTTGCTTGCCGGCGTGTCCTGCGCCGTCGCCGCTCCATGCATGCCCCCGTGCTGCATCGTGCCGTGGGACATCTGGGCGTTGGCGAGAGCCATGGCGCCGGCGAGCGCACAGGCGGCGAGGAGGAGGGAGACGGTCGTCGACAGCATGCGCATGGGAGCAATCCGCGTCGGGTTGGATCGTGACGCCCCCCATATGGCGCCGGGCGGGCTGTTGCGCCAGCGCCTCAGATCAGGCCCAGCCCCTTCAGGCTCGCATGGCCGAGCCGCCCGACGATGATGTGGTCATGCACGAGGATGCCGAGCGGCCTGGCGATGTCGGCGATCTCCCGGGTCATCCGGATGTCCGCCTGCGACGGCGTGGGATCACCGCTCGGATGGTTATGGACGAGGATCAGGGCCGAGGCGGAGAGCTCGAGCGCGCGCTTCACGACCTCGCGCGGATAGACCGGGGTGTGGTCCACCGTGCCGCTCTGCTGCAGCTCGTCGGCGATCAGACCGTTGCGCTTGTCGAGGAACAGGATGCGCAGGAGCTCCTTTTCGGAGAAGGCCATGCTGACCCGGCAATAGTCGATCACGGCCGACCAGGAGGCGAGCACCTTGCGCTGGGAGACCTCGCCCCGGGCGAGATCGCGCGCCGCGGCTTCCACCAGCTTGAGGTCGAAGGCCGTAGCCTCGCCGATGCCCTTCACGGCCACCAGGTGGGCGTAGGGCGCCCCGAGCACCTCCGCGGGCGAGCCGAAGCGCGCGAGCAGCGACTTGGCCAGCGGCTTCACGTCGCGACGGGGAATGGTGCGGAAGAGCAGGAGCTCAAGGAGTTCATAATCCTGCACCGCGGCACGCCCGCCGCGCAGGAAGCGATCCTTCAACCTCTGGCGGTGGCCCTGCCGATGATCCTCCCCGTCTTCCGTCTCGGGGGGAGGATCGCGGGGCGCCATGGCGTCAGGTCAGGGTGGGCGAGAGGGGCGCGCGCTCCGTGTAGGGCGGCTGGTCGAAGCCCTTAGGCGAGAGCGTGAAGATCTCCACGCCCGTCTGCGTCACCGCGACGGTGTGCTCGAACTGCGCGGACAGCGACCGGTCGCGCGTCACCGCGGTCCAGCCGTCGCCCAGCACCTTCACGTGCGGCCGGCCCAGGTTGATCATCGGCTCGACCGTGAAGAACATGCCGGGCTTGAGCGGTGCGCCCTCGCCCCGACGGCCATAGTGCAGGATGTTCGGCTCGTCGTGGAACAGCCGCCCCAGGCCGTGGCCGCAGAAGTCGCGCACCACCGAGCACCGCTCGGCCTCGGCATAGGTTTGGATCGCATGGCCGATGTCGCCGGTCGTGGCCCCCGGCCGGATCGCGGCGATGCCGCGCATCATGGCCTCGTAGGTGACCTCGACCAGCCGCATGGCGCGGCGCGGCACCTCGCCCACGAGGTACATGCGGCTCGAATCGCCGTGCCAGCCATCGAGCACGAGCGTCACGTCGATATTGACGATGTCGCCTTCGCGCAGCGGCTTGTCCTCGGGAATCCCGTGGCAGACCACGTGGTTGATCGAGGTGCAAATGCCCTTGCGGTAGCCGCGATACATCAGCGGAGCGGGATAGGCTCCGTGATCCATCGCGAACTCGAAGATGAGCCGGTCCAGCGCCTCGGTGGTCACGCCGGGCTGGACCATGGGCACCAGCAGATCGAGGGCCTCGGCCGTCAGGCGGCCGGCCCGGCGCATCCCCTCGAAGCCTTCGGGGCCGTGCAGCTTGATCTCGCCGCTGCGGCGTTGGTGGGCCTGTGCTGCTTCGACGAAGGTCATGTCTCGGCCGGGTCGCCCCGGGTCCTGGGCTGGGTCTGGCGCGCCGCTTCGCCAATCGCCCCACACCGGCGCGCGTCGCCTTCTCCACATGGGCCAATTGGGGCCCCGATGCAAGGCCCGGACGGTCAGGGCAGGGTCTCGCCCGCTTCCGGTCGCGAGGCCCCGCACTGGCGACGGGGCCCGGCAAGGCTGGTCAAGAGCCCTCGGATTCTGTAACGGAACTGCGCGGGCGGACCCTGCCGCCCCGGATGAAGGACGGGATGACTTTTCTCTTGGCCAGCGCAGACACCAGCGCCTTCGGCACGCACGCCACCGCCGGCATCACCCGCAAGGTGCTGCCGGTCACCCGCCGGATGCCCTATACCTGGGTCGGCCGCCGCGTGGCCTACGCCCTGCGCCAGATCGCGATCTGGTCGCTGCGCGGCCAGCCCGTGGACGTCGAGGCGCTCGGCGCGCGGATGCGCCTCTATCCCTACAACAATGTGTGCGAGAAGCGGCTGCTCTTCACGCCACAGTTCTTCGATCCGGAGGAACTCGCGTTCCTGGAGACGCGGGTGAAGCCCGGCTTCGTCTTCGTCGACGTCGGCGCCAACGTGGGAGGCTACTCGCTCTTCGTGGCGAGGCTGGCGGGCGGGGGCGGTCGCGTGCTCTCGGTTGAGCCGCAGCCCCACATCTTCGAGCGACTGGTCTACAATATCCGCCAGAACGCCAGCGGAACGGTGAAGGCGCTGGATTGCGCGGTGGCCGACAAGACCGGCGAGGTCACGCTGTTCGTCGATCCCGGCAATGCCGGCGAATCGAGCGTCAAGATCATGGGCGCGGTCGAGGGTAAGGCCATCCGCGTTCCCGCCAAGACCCTGATGCAGTTGCTTCAGGACGAGGGCTTCGACCATGTCGACGCCATGAAGATCGACGTCGAGGGCGCGGAGGACCTGATCCTCGAGCCGTTCCTGCGTGATGCGCCCGAGAGCCTGTGGCCACCCTTGCTGGTGATCGAGAACGGCGCTGGTCGCTGGCAGGTCGACCTCGTGGGACTGCTCGGCCAGAAGGGGTGGCGGCTCGTCAAGAAGACGCGCGTGAACCTGATCTTCGAGCGCCCGGCCGCGCCCGCGAGCCGCGCCTCGGTTTCGTGACGGCGCAATCGCCCGCCCGGTCACGGTCCCGGGCGTGACCGCGTGAAGCCGTTCTCCACGCTCCCGGGTGAACACACGCCTATGGCCGTGGTTCGCCGGACAGCGCGAAGCGGTTGACGAGCGCCAGCGCCTTTTCGTGCGTCTGGCGCCATTCGGGCAGGTGGGTCCGGTCGTAGGACAGCCGGACGTCGAGGCCCAGGTCGGGGATGCTGAACCAGTGCCAGCAGGAGGCGCGCGGGGGCATCAAGACCACCGCCAGTTGTCTGTCGTCCTTGAGCGCCTCCTCGACGGTGCACATCAGCACGTCGGACGCGCCGGCCAGCCCCTCGCCTGGGAAGAGCACGTCGGAGAGGGTGGCCGCATCGCGGCCGAGGAGCCCGTGCGCCGGTCCCACGCGCTGCAATCCGTGCAGCGACGGCTTGCGCTCGATCATGAAGCCCCTGCGGGCCAGGGCGGCGGACCACGCCGTGAGCCAGGTGTCCATCCGATTGGCGCGGTCGGCCGTCGATCCGCGTCGAAAGCCTGACTGCTCACGCGCCGCGTCGAGCGCCATGGTGATCACGTCGGTCCGGCTGTCCTGCTCCAGGAGTTTGGCGCGTCCGGCCGGGCGGAAGGCGGGCAGCGTGGCGACGAGTGCGATGCGCGAGAGCGCGCCGGCGGGGCATCCCACCGACTTCGCCGGCTGTCCGGGCTTGCCGGTCGCGGAGGTCGCGACGACGTCGCACTCGGGGAAGGGAAAGCGGTCGAGCAGCGCCTCGGGGATCGCCAGGACGCGCGGCGCCTCGCGGTTCTCGACCTCGATCCGGACCAGCCGGTACGCGACGCCGTCGCGGCCGGTCGCCTTCCAGTCTGGAGCACAAGCCTCCGCAGGGCAGGACCAGGCGAGCTGCGGGTCGGCGGCGAGAAACGGAACGGGCGGGGGATCGCTCCGCACGCCCTGCCGCGTCGCCTCGATCAGGCCGGGACGACTTCCCCGCGACAGGGCCAAGGCGGCGGCTGCTGCGGCCACCAGGGCGGCCACCAGGCCGGCGGCCGCTCTCGGGGAGACCCTGGGGCGTCGTGCGGGCCGTGTCGTCCCGCCGGGCAGGACCTGCTGCGGACCCGGGCGCGCCTTGTCCGGCTGGGGCGTTCGCCGAGCAAGCATCACTTGTCCCTTGGATGCCCTCCATCGGCAGGACGCTATGGGAGATGGGTCCCGTCTCGCCACTATTCACCGGTTGAATCGGCCGGAGAGGTCCGCGTCGCCGCCCGGCGAAGCCCCCGCCCTTGAGCGCGGGCCCGGAGCGGGCTACATCGCGGGGCCAGCGGAGTGTTCCCATGTCACTGCCCGACGACGCCCCCGTCACTGCTGCCCTCCTCGTCATCGGCGACGAGATCCTCTCCGGTCGGACCAAGGACAAGAACATCGGCTATCTCGCCGAGTATCTCACCGCCATCGGCATCGACCTGCGCGAGGTGCGCGTGGTGCCGGACGTGGAGGCCGAGATCGTGGCGGCGATCAACGCCCTGCGCACGCGCTACAGCTATCTCTTCACCACGGGCGGCATCGGCCCGACCCATGACGACATCACCGCCGACTGCGTTGCCAAGGCCATGGGCGTCGGCATCTCGCATGACGAGCGGGCCGTCGCCATGCTGCGCTCGCGCTACGCCAATCCCGAGGATCTCAACGAGGCGCGCCTGCGCATGGCCCGCATCCCGCACGGCGCGGACCTCATCGAGAACCCGATCTCCAAGGCGCCGGGGTTCCGCATCGGGAACGTGATCGTCATGGCGGGCGTGCCGGCCATCATGCAGGCCATGCTCGACGGTGTCGCCCCCACGCTCGCCAGGGGCCGGACGATGCTGTCGCGCTCGCTGGACGGCCGAGGCCTGCCCGAGGGCGTCTACGCCACGCCGCTGGCGAGCGTGCAGAAGGAGCATCCCGGCGTCGTGATCGGCTCCTATCCCTCTTTCGACGGTCAGCGCTTCACCAACCAGATCGTGCTCCGCTCGCGCGACGCCGCGGTGCTCGACGCCGCCGCGGTGGCCGTGGACGCGATGCTCGACGGCCTCGCGCGACCGGTTTCGTCGCCGGGTCCCGGCCAATCCTGATCCCCAGCACCAAGGACGCACGCACCGATGTCCCAGCCCCAGCCGAAAGCCTTCCCCGTGTCCTGGGACCAGTTCCATCGCGACGCCCGGGCGCTTGCCTGGCGGCTCGCCGGGGCAGGGCCGTTCGAGGCCATCGTCTGCATCACCCGCGGGGGTCTCGTTCCCGCCGCCATCGTGGCGCGCGAGCTCGGGACGCGGGTCATCGAGACCGTCTGCATCGCGAGCTACCATGACTACACGTCGCAGGGCGAACTGCAGGTGCTGAAGACGGTGGCTCCCGCGATCCTCGACCTGGGCGGCGAGGGCGGCAAGGGTGTGCTGGTGGTCGACGACCTCGTGGATACCGGCAAGACGGCCCGGATCGTGCGCGACATGCTGCCGGCGGCGCACGTCGCCACGGTCTATGCGAAGCCGCTCGGCCGCCCGCTGGTGGACACCTTCGTCACCGAGGTGTCGCAGGACACGTGGATCTACTTCCCGTGGGACATGGGCCTGGCCTACCAGGCGCCCATCGCCGAGGGCCACAAGGGCTGACGCCGCCGCGCGCGGCAGGGGAGGGCGGCATGAAAGACGTCGCGCAGGAGCCTCCTGCCCGCCATGCGATGGACATCCCTGCGAAACCCGGCCGCTTCGATCCTGCCTCCGGCCGCAGCACGATCTTCGCCGCGCTTATCGCGGCCAGCAGGCGGTTCGGCCGCAACAGGCCGATCCTCGAGGATCCCGAGCGCGCGCCGCTCACCTATGCGCGGCTGATCCTCGCCGCCTTCGTCCTCGGCGCCCGGCTGGTCCGGGGGACGCGCCCGGGGGACGCCGTCGGCGTCCTGCTGCCCAACGTCAACGCCGCCGCCATCGTGGTGGCGGGACTGGCCGCGCATGGGCGCGTCGCGGCCATGCTCAACTTCACCGCGGGGCTCGCCAACCTGCGTTCCGCCGTCGCGACCGCGCAGGTCCGGACGGTGGTGACGTCCCGCCGCTTCATCGAGCAGGGCAAGCTCGACGAGGTCGTCGCCGGCCTGGAACGGGCCGATGACGGCTCGCCCGGCGTCTCCGTCCTCTATCTGGAGGATGTCCGCAAGGCGATCACCTCCCTCGAGAAGCTCGTCGGGGTGATGAAGGCCGCCGCGCCGCGGCTGGCCTACCGGCTGCACGAGCCCCGGCCCGACGATCCCGCCGTCATCCTGTTCACCTCGGGCTCGGAGGGAAAGCCCAAGGGCGTCGTGCTCACGCATGCGAACCTTCTGTCCAACGTCCGCCAGGTCGAGGCCCATATCGGGGTGCCGCCGCTGGACGACAGCCAGGTCATGCTGAATCCGCTGCCCGTCTTCCACAGCCTGGGCCTCACCGGCGGACTGCTGCTTCCGCTCATCCTCGGCATCCGGCTGGTGCTCTACCCGAGCCCGCTGCACTACCGGCAGATCCCCAAGCTCGCCCGGGCGACCGGCACGACGGTGCTGTTCGGGACCGATACGTTCCTGCAGGGATGGGCGCGGGCGGCCGATCCGGGCGACCTCGACACGGTGCGGGTCGTGGTGGCGGGCGCCGAGCGGGTGCGCGACCAGACGCGCGAGGTCTGGGCCGGCTTCGGCGCCGTCATCCTGGAGGGCTACGGGGCCACGGAGTGCTCGCCCGTGATCGCCGTGAACCAGACCTTCGACAATTGCCCGGGAAGCGTGGGCAAGATCCTCCCCGGAATGGAGCACCGCCTCGATCCGATCGAGGGCCTGGCGGAAGGCGGCCGGCTGGCGCTGCGCGGACCCAACGTCATGGCGGGCTACCTGCTCGCCGACCGGCCGGGCGAGCTCGTGCCCGCGCCGGACGGCTGGCACGACACGGGCGACATCGTCACGATCGACGCCGAGGGGTTCGTCCGCATCCGGGGGCGGGCCAAGCGCTTCGCCAAGATCGGCGGGGAGATGGTGTCGCTGGCCGCCATCGAATCCTTCGCCCACCAGCTCTGGCCCGATTGCAGCGTCGTGGCCGTGAGCCTGCCGGACGCCCGCAAGGGCGAGCAGGTGGTGCTCGTCACCGACAAGGCCGACGCCGACCGCGCGGCATTGCTGGCCCACGCCCAGGCCCAGGGCTATCCCGAGCTCTGGGTGCCGCGCGCAGTCCTGGTCACGGCCGCCATCCCCGTGCTGGGCTCGGGCAAGATCGACTACCCGGCCACGCAGGAACTCGCCCGCACCATGCGCCCGATGCTGTGAGGACGGGAGCCCCCGCCCCGGCCGGCGCGCTGCGGTTCAGGCGCAGCGCTCGGTGATGGCGCGGCGCAGGAAGGGGACGGCGAAGTCGTTGCGCCGGTGAGGCGGGGCGAGCGCGGGGCAGGCCTCGCCTTGCTCCTCGAGCGCCAGACGCTCCCGCAGGAGCCGGCAGACGCCCTGCGGGTCTGAGCGGACGGCGGAGAAGCTCTTCATGTTCTGATCGAGCCGCGCGAGGCGATCGCCGGCGCCGGGGCAGCCGGCCAGCGGATCAGCGACGTGGTCGGCGAGGGTCACTGCGATGGCGAGGGTTGCGAGGCCTGCCGTGAACTGGATGGTCTTGCGTCGCATGGCGTCCTCCCCTCCATGGGTCGGACGCACCATGGCTCAGGCTGCCAGCGATGGTTGTGGCGTGGTTCACAGGGGAACGCGGAAGCGCCGCGCGGCGCGCTCAGTGTTGCGCGAAGCGGTCGTCGTCGGCCTCGGGGCTGGCCCGATATTCGAAATAGGTCGCCAGCAGCAAGGCGACGGACAGGCTGAGGAGCAGGGTGGCCATGCAAGCGCTCCGGCGAGAACGTGGCCCGACTGGCCGAATCACCGATGCCGACGATCCTGGGGCCGAAGAGTGAAGATTTCCGGAACGCAATCTTGACGGGCAAGCCCGTCCAGGGCGCGGGCTGTCCAGGACCAGCGGCCGCGCGGCGCGGCCCGCGGGTGGTGGCCCCGGTCGGACTCGAACCGACACTGGAGCGATTTTAAGTCGCCTGTCTCTGCCGTTGGACTACGGGGCCCCGGGCTTCACCCATCACGGGAGGGGGGTGTCTGTCCAGAGCCGGCTGCGGGATCGGGACGCCGAACGCTCACGGCTTCCACTCGTAGATCCACCCGTAGCGGCGCAGGAGGCCTTCGCCTCCCATCTGGCGCAGCACGAAATCCCTGGCCATGGAGAGAGGGGCGGCCATGTGGTAGCGCCGCCCGTTGGTGCGCGCGGCGTCCTGGACGCGCGCAGCGCGGTCGCGCCGCAGCGATTCGTAGAGGACCAGCGCGCCAGGTGCGTCGCCCGGCCTGCTGGCCAGTGAACGCGCGAGGACGGCCGCGTCCTCGATGGCCAAGGCCGCGCCCTGGGCGAGGAAGGGCAGCACCGGATGGGCGGCGTCGCCAAGCAGGGCCACGCGGCCCCTGGTCCAGCGCCGTCGCGGGGCGCGGTCGAAGAGCGACCAGACCTGCCACTCGGGAACGGCGTCGAACAGCACGTGCAGTTCGCGCGACCAGTCGCGGAAGCGCCTGCGGAACACGGCGGGATCGCCCGGGCGCGACCAGCCGGGTTCGGAATTGCGGTCGCCGATCACGGCCACGACGTTCACGGCCTTGCCGGCCCGAAGCGGGTAGTGGACCACGTGGGCGCCGGGGCCCATCCACAGGCCTGTCTCGCGCCGGCGGAAAGGCGGAGGCGCGTCCTCCGTCGCCATCAGCCCGCGCCAGGCCACGTAGCCGCTGAAATCGGCCTCCGTCGCATCGCCGATCGCATGGGCGACGCGGGACCAGACTCCGTCGGCCCCGATGAGCAGCCGGCCACGGAAGGTCTCGGCTCCCCCGGCCGACTCGGTCTGCACGGCGACCCCGTCGCCCTCGTCCTCGACGCCCTTCACGCCGCGGCCGAAGACCAGGCGAATGGAGGGGTGCGAGCGCACGGCGTCGAGCAGCACCGTCTGCAGGTCGGCGCGGTGGACCACCCACCACGGCGCCCCGAAGCGCTCCTTGACCGCGCCGCCGAGGGCCATGTCGATGATGCGCCCGCCGGCCGGGCCGTGGCGCACCATGAGGCGGTCCGGCTCGCCGGCGACCCGGGCCAGCGCAAGGCCGAGGCCGAGCTCGATCAGGATGCGCGAGGCGTTGGGCGAAAGCTGCAGGCCCGCGCCGACCTCCTCGACCTTGGTCCGCTTCTCCAGGACCACGACGTCATGGCCCGCCTTGGCGAGAGCGAGCGCCGTCGTCAGCCCGCCAATGCCGGCCCCGGCGACCAGGATCGGGTCGCGCGTCTGTCCTGATTGCCCCTCCGGCATCGCCCGGACTCCTTGCCGGCGCGCGGGCGCCGGGTGGGTCTTGCTCCAGCCTTTCGGCCCGCTCCGGTCAGGCGGCCTGGCCGGCGAGATCGGAGGTGTCGAAGGCGCAGCCCGGGGGAATCGTCTCGGATCCATGCAGCGTGGGATCGAAGCGGTAGAGCGTCGAGCAATAGCCGCAGATGATCTCCTCGTCGTCGCCCATGTCGAGGAAGATGTGGGGATGATCGAAGGGCGGGCGCGCGCCCACGCACATGAACTCCCGCACGCCGATGCGAATCGACGGCGCGCCGACATCGTTGGCGAAATGCGGGACGGCGTGGTCGGCCATGGTTCTCTCCGGACAGGCTCGCGAAATCGCGCGGCACCATAATGGCTCGCGTCTGGCAAGGCCAGTGCAACCCTTGGCGGGAGGGGAGGGCCATGGCGGGGGCCGGCGCGGCTTCCCATGGGGCCGGCACCTGGTCTAGCGTCCGGCGCGCCGGGGATCCGGCGGCGAGGTGCCCATGCAGTCCTTCTCCTCCGATGGCGTCAGGATCGCCTATGTCGACCACCTGCCGGGTGCGGACCGGCCCGAGGGCGTTCCCGATCGCAGCGACGAGCCCGTCGTGCTGGTGCACGGCTTCGCGTCGAACCACGTCGTCAACTGGGTGAACACGCAGTGGGCGCGCGTCCTCGCCCGCGCGGGACGCCGCGTCGTCATGCTCGACAATCGCGGCCATGGCCGCAGCGAGAAGCTCTACGATCCCGCCGCGTACGATTCCGACCTCATGGCGGCGGACGTGGCGAACCTCATGGACCACCTCGGCCTCGCGAGGGCCGACGTGATGGGCTATTCCATGGGCGCCCGCATCACCGCCCACCTCGCGCTGGCCCGGCCGGACAAGGTCCGCTCGGCGCTCCTCGGCGGGCTCGGCATCCATCTCGTCGAGGGCGTCGGACTGCCCATGGGCATCGCCGACGCCATGGAGGCCCCGGCGCTGGAGAGCCTCACCGACCCCATGCAGCGCATGTTCCGCGCGTTCGCCGAGCAGACCAGGAGCGACCTGCGCGCGCTCGCCGCCTGCATCCGCGGCTCGCGCCAGACGCTCACGAAGGAACGCGTTGGCGAAATCCGGGCGCCGACCTTGGTCAGCGTGGGCACCAACGACCCCATCGCCGGCGACCCGCACGCGCTGGCCGCGCTCATCCCGGGCGCCGTGGCATTCGACATTCCCGGCCGGGACCACAACCTGGCGGTGGGCGATCGCAGCCACAAGGACGCCGTGCTCGCTTTCCTAGAAGCCCGCGCATGAGCGGACGGGTCGCGACATTCGCGGGGGCGGGGGCGCGGCTCGTGGGCACCTGGCACGGCCATGCCGCGCCCGGACGGCCGCCGGTGCTCCTGCTGCATGGCGGCGGCCAGACCCGCCATGCTTTCGAGGGGACGGCCCGCCGGCTCGCCGCCGCCGGCTTCGCGGCCCTCGCCCTCGACCAGCGAGGGCATGGCGGCAGCGAGTGGCCCGAGGACGGGCACTATGCCTTCGCGGATTTCGCTGCGGACGCCGCGGCGGTGTCGGACGCGGCGTCGCGGGAGGCGGGCGTGCGTCCCGTGGCCGTTGGGGCCTCGCTCGGGGGCATCGCCGCCCTGATGGCGCTGGGCCGCGACCCGCATGTCTTTTCGGGCCTCGTGCTGGTCGATGTGACGCCGCGGATGGATCCGGCGGGCGTCGACCATGTGCAAGGCTTCATGCGCGCGAGGGCCCGCGAGGGCTTCGCGACGATCGAGGAGGCGGCCGACGCCATCGCCGCCTACCTGCCGCATCGGCCCCGGCCGTCGTCGCTGGCCGGGCTGCGCAAGAACCTGCGGCAGGACCCGGACGGGCGCTGGCGCTGGCACTGGGACCCCCGCTTCCTCGACGGGCCGCGCTCCGTGGATCGCGAGCGCGAGGCAGTGGAACGTGAGCTCATGGCGGCCGCGCGCGGCCTCGTGGTTCCCACGCTGCTGGTGCGCGGACGGTCGAGCGAACTCGTGAGCGAGGTCCATGCCGACGAGTTCCGGGCGCTCGCTCCAGCGGCCGACTATGTCGACATCGCCGGGGCGCGCCACATGGTCGCCGGCGACCGCAACGATGCCTTCAGCGCGGCGATCCTGGATTTCATGGAACGGCGCTTCCCGCCGGTCCCCGGCGCTTCACAGGGGGGTTGAAGAGGCGGGGGAAAAGCAGGCCGGCGGAATCGGTTGTCGGCAAGAGTTGCGGCGGCAAGAGTTGCAGAGGGACGAGTTGCAGAGAGACGAGTTGCGGAAAGAGAAGACCTTCCGGGTCGCGGCGTTCCGGGGTCCGCAGCCTAGCGTCCCTTGAATAGCGGGGCCCTTTTCGCGAGGAACGCCGTGCGGCCTTCCCGGTAATCCTCGCTGTCGAAGCATGCGCCGGCCAGCCGGACGAGTTCCGCGCGGTCCGGAGCGCCGGGCAGGCCGGAAGCGGCGTCGATGGCGCGCTTGGCCGCCCGCAGCGTGAGGGGTGCGTTCGCGGCGATGGTGCGGGCGAGGGCGTAGGTGTCCTCGTCCAGCGCCGAGTCCGGCACGAGGCGGCTCAGCAGGCCCAGGCGGGACGCCTCCGCGGCGTCGATGCGCCGGGCGGTGAAGAAGAGGTCCTTCGCGGCCATGGGGCCGACCGCGGCGACCACGCTCGCCATGGCGGCGGGGGGATAGCCGACACCGAGGCGGCCGGCCGGGATTCCGAACTGCGCGCCCTCGGCGGCGATCCGCAGGTCGCACGAGACGGCGAGGCCGAGGCCGCCGCCCAGGCAGAAGCCCCGGATCATCGCCAGGACAGGGAGCGGGCTCTGCGAGACGGCCTGGAAGGCGCGCTCGTTCGCCTCCTCATAGGCCCTTCCGCCCTCCGCCGTGGCCCGCACGGTCTCGAACTCCGCGATGTCGGCGCCCGAGGCGAAGGCGAGGTCGCCCGCCCCGCGGATGACGATCACGCGGGCCCCGTCATGGGCCGCGATCGCCGCCATGAGCGGCGGCAGGGCCTGCCACATCGCGAGGTCGAGCGCGTTGCGCCTGGCCGGATTGTCGATGAGGAGGCTGGCGACCGGGCCGTCGATCTCGACGCGGAGGCGGGGGGTCGGGCTGTCGAGAGTGATCATGGCCGGTCCGATCGGGGCCCGATCCGCCACCGGGGAAGAGGCGTCCGGACAAACAGGGTTCCTCTGGCGGAATATCCTCCCGGCCCTATCTGTGCTAGAGACTTCGTCCCCAGCGTCACCCCGGAGGCGTTCATGTCGGTCCACAGCTACGTCTACAGCCCGTCGCGCCCGAGGCTCGACCGCTGCGACCCCGTGTGGGACCGCGTGCGGGCCGAGGCCGAGGACATCGCGCGCCGCGACATGGCGCTGACGAGCTTCGTCATCTCCACCGTGCTCAACCACGACACGCTGGAATCGGCGGTGGTGCACCGCATCGCGGCGCGTCTGGACCATGGCGCTCTGCCCAGCGACCTCGTGGGCCAGAGCTTCATGGAGGCGATCGACCGCGATCCGGAGATCGGCCAGGCCATGCGCGCCGACATCGTCGCGGTGACCGACCGCGACCCCGCCTGCGAGCGCTTCATCGAGCCGATCCTGTATTTCAAGGGCTTCCACGCCATTCAGACCCACCGCATCGCCCACGCCATGTGGCAGGCGGGGCGGCACGACCTCGCGCTCTACCTGCAGAGCCGCTCGTCGGAGGTGTTCCAGACGGACATCCACCCGCAGGCGCGCCTGGGCCGCGGCATCTTCCTCGACCACGCCACGGGCCTCGTGGTGGGCTCGACGGCGGTGGTCGAGGACAACGTCTCGATCCTGCAGGACGTAACGCTCGGCGGCACCGGCAAGGAGCAGGGCGACAGGCACCCCAAGGTGCGCCAGGGCGTGCTGATCGGCGCGGGCGCGAAGATCCTCGGCAATATCGAGATCGGCCAGTGCGCGCGCGTGGCGGCGGGGTCCGTCGTGCTCAAGCCCGTGCCGCGCAACACCACCGTGGCCGGCGTCCCGGCCCGCGTCGTGGGCGAGGCGGGCTGCTCTGATCCGGCCCGCACGATGGACCAGGTGCTCAAGGACAGCATGGTCTTCGACGGCATGGGCATCTGAGCCTGCCGCAGCCCGGCGGCGCTTGCGGCCGGGCTCGCATCGTGGCAAGTCCCCCCTCGGAAGCGGCGCCCCACGGAAGCCGCGCGAGGCGGGACGACATGGACAAGACCGAACTCCTGAAGCTCCAGAACTATCTGCGGCGGCTGTTCAACAACACGGCCATCAAGGTCGTGGCGCGGCCCAAGAAGACGGATTCGGCTGAAGTGATGATCGGGGACGAGTTCGTCGGCATCATCTCGCTGGACGACGAGGACGGCGACCGCTCCTACGCCTTCAACATGTCGATCCTGGACGTCGACCTCGAGGATTGAGGACGGGGACGGAGGCGAGGGGCGGCCGCGCCACCGCGACCGGTCCGGCGCGTCTCTCCGGCCTGTGGGCAGTCCGGGTCCGGCGTCCTGATGACGAAGGGGCGCCCCGACGGGACGCCCCCTCTCGTACTCTCCCCAGCCGGCCGCGGCGCTGCCGGCCTCGCGTGCGCTCAGAAGCCCGCGGCCTTGGCGGCGGTGTCCATCGTGGCAGGTGTCGTCCAGATCACGTGCGACGTGCCGAAATTGCTGCCGAATAGATCAGCGATTTCCTGGGCGGACAGGGCCTGGCCGCTGATGTGCGACTGATCGGTCGTGGCGACGTAGACGTAATCTTCCGCACCGACATTCATGAACTTCGTAACCTTGGCCACGCCCTCCGCGATGTAGACCGTGTCCCTATCGCCGTCGGTCCGCCACGTCCGCCCCTCGTAATATCCGCCGAGGTCGAGCTGGTTCCTGGCGCTGTAGACGAAGAACGCGTCCTCTCCCCGGTTGCCGCACACCGAATTCGATCCGTCCGTCCCCGCGTTCGTCGAGCCCGGCGCTCCGAGATAGAACGCGTCCTGTTCCATGTCGGCGTAGTCATTCGCGGCGCTGCCATAGACCACGTTCTGGAGGCCGACGATCTTGAAGTGGTCCGCCCCCGCGCCGCCCGCGACCTGGTTGTTGTCTCCCGTGACGATGATCGTGTCGTCGCCCGCGCCGCCCTGGATCACGTTTTTGGGACCGCTGACGGTGATCGTGTCGTTCCCCGCGCCGCCCGTGATCGTGTTGTGATCGCCCGTGACGACGATCGTGTCGTGGTCCGCGCCGCCATCGATCACGTTTCGGAATCCGCTGACAGTGATCGAGTCGTTCCCAGCGCCGGCCGACAATTTGTTGAAGGCGCCATATGCAACCAGGGTGTCTGCGCCGTCGCCCGCATCCAGGGACGAGAAGCTTTGCCCGGACCAGAGGACGTCGTTGCCGGCGCCGCCTAACAGCGTGCTGCTGGCGCTGTTGGCCGTGAGCGTGTCCGCGCCGTCGCCGCCATCGAGGACGACGTTCGCAGTGGTCACGACGTTCGTCGCCGACAGGACGTCGTCGCCGTCTCCGCCGTGCAGGGTGTTCGAACTCGCGAGGGCCTCGAGCACATCGTTCCCTGCGCCGCCCAGCAGGATGACGCCGTAGCCGTCGCCGCTGGCGGACTGGCCGCCTGCCTGGGCTGCCGCCGCCTCACGTTGCCGGATCGTCGCTCCGTCCAGCACGTCGTTCCCGTTCGTGCCCGTGCCGATGGCGAACTGGATGGCGCCCTTTCCGTCGCCGGGGTCCGTGAAATAGAGCAGGTCGACCTGGCTGAGATACGTGATCTTGCCGTCGATACTGACCTTTAGAACCGGCCCGTCGATGCCCGCCGACGTCAGGTCCGCGGCCTTGAAGTCTCCGGTTCCATCGGCAAAGGAGATGCCGCTCCTGAGGGTCTGCCCGCCGCGATACTTCCGGCCCGCTTCGGCAACGATGAGGCGCTCGCCCGCCGCCGCGGAACCCTTGACCAGGAGGGGGCCCTGTTCACCCGTGATCCCGTAGACCGGCTTGGCCCCTGCCACATAGGCGCGCGTGCCGAAGCTCCAGGCCTTCGTCGCATCCCAGGACAGGAAG
Source organism: Alsobacter sp. (assembly GCA_046349155.1). Lineage (GTDB taxonomy): Bacteria > Pseudomonadota > Alphaproteobacteria > Rhizobiales > Beijerinckiaceae > Alsobacter. Next base: position 2,038,357 of record JAXMCW010000001.1, read on the forward strand.
AGGTCCGTCTTGTAGGCCTGGTTCGGAGTGGCCGTGGCGTCGACCAAGGTCGCACTGCCGACCTTGGGGAGGGTCGGTGTCGCCGTGGCCGCGCCAGGCTGAGCGGCGGCAGGCCGCTTCCTGAATGCGGTGGGGAGATTAACGGTGGTGACGGACACGGTGCAAATCCCTGAACTGAAATGGTCTTGTCACGAAAGGAACGATCAGTTTCGGGCGGGACTGTTGCGCGGGCGCGGCCCGCGGTCCACGAAGCCTCGGTTGCAAAAATCGGCAATTGTGAATAGGGGCGCGCGACCGGGCAGCGGCCCGGTTCTGGGCTTTTCGGGCCCCTGGTCCGCGCAGGCCGCCGGCGCTTGGGAGCCGGGGCTTGCGGGACAGGACTTGCGGACCAGGACTTTTCTAGCCGCCTCAGCGGGCGAGACGGTCGATCAGGGCGGCGAGGCGCTGGCGGGCCACCTCCAGCCCGGCCGCGAGGCGGGGCTCGAAGCGGAGCTGGACGTCGAGCCCGCGGCGGCGAAATTCGGCTAGGCAAAGCGCAGGCGGCGTGCCGGGGTCGGTCGGGGTGGCATGCGTGGGCTCCGACTCGCAGCGCGCCACGACACGCCGCCCGTCTGGCGGCGAGAAGACCAGCACCTCGCCGGCATAGGGCGAATTCCTGCGGAAATGCCGGGTGACCAGATCGCCCGGGCCCTGCATCACATGCGGCTCCAGGAAGCGTGCATAGAGCGAAGCCACGCGCGTCTCGGGCGCCGGGCTGTCGTCGGCCGGCAGCAGCGTGACCTGCGCGAGATCGGGCGAGGATTGCCCGGAGGCGGACCATGACGCCCGGGCGGCGGCGAGGTGCGGCTCCAGCGGGCCGAGGTCCGGCCAGGAGAGCGTGAGGTCGATGCGCGCCTGCGGGCCGTCGCCGACGATCTCGGGCGTGCGCAGCATGGCGGTCGGGACCGTCAGCGCCGCGCCGCCCACGCTGACGTTGCGCTGCGTCACGGCCTCCGGGCGCAGGGCGCCGACCGCGAAGGCGGAACTGCCCGCGACGATGCCCCCCAGGACCACCGCGACGGCGATCCAGCCGTTCCGGGCCTCCTCGCGCACCTGCGGCGGGCCGTCGCCCGCGCCAGCAACCGCTTCAGTGGAATGGAAGACGTCGTCTTGGAGGTGAGCGTCGAAATCGGTCGCCGCCGTTGTCGAGGCTGTCATCGCATGGTCCGCGCTTGAGGCGTTTACCATTGCTGAAGGATATTCTTTAACCTCGCGTTAAGGGCATGGATAGTGCCGGCGCGGCTTCGGCCGATGTCAGCCGGAGCGTATGATGTTGTCCGTCGATCCCGCCGCCCTCGAGTCCTTCAAGACCCTGCTCTTCGGCATCGCCGCGGCCGGGCTGCTCGCGACGGGCTTCGAAGCGCTGACCCAGCAGCGCGCCAGTTTCCACCTGCTGGAGACGGGCGGTCCCAAGGCGGTGGCATCCGTCCCGCTGGTCGTGCTCTGCGCGCCCTTCATCATCCTGCGCAACACGGTGCGTGGCCGACGCTTCGAACGGCGGCCCGTCGCCTTCGTCGCGCTCGCGACCATCGTCGCCTGCCTCTGGGCGCTGGCCTGCGGGCGCGTGATGCTCGACCTCTTGGGCCTCGTCGGGGGTTGACGGCCGGGCCGGGGCAGGGGCTTCTGGTCGCCCTGCCTCCAGGAGCCCGCGATGCCTCTCTACACGCTCGAAGACCGCACGCCCGAGGTGCCGGCCCACGACCGGTACTGGATCGCGCCCGACGCCCACGTGATCGGCTCGGTGAGCCTGGCCGAGGATGTCGGCATCTGGTTCGGCGCGGTGCTGCGCGGCGACAATGAGCGCATCGCCATCGGCGCGCGCAGCAACATCCAGGAAGGTTCGACGCTGCACACCGACATGGGCTTTCCGCTCACGGTGGGAGCGGACTGCACGATCGGGCACCAGGCCATCCTTCACGGCTGCACGGTGGGCGACTGCTCGCTGATCGGCATGGGAGCGACGGTGCTGAACGGCGCGCGGATCGGCCGCTTCTGCCTCGTCGGCGCGAACGCGCTCGTCACCGAGGGGAAGGAGTTTCCCGACTACTCGCTGATCGTTGGCTCGCCGGCCAAGGCCGTCCGCACGCTCGGTCCCGACATCGAGGAGCGGCTCATGGGCTCGGCCGCCGGCTATGTCGAGAAGTGGCGGCGCTACGCCAAAGGGCTCGTGCGGATCGCCTGAGCGAAAGGCCGCGGGGTCCGCTCCCGGCGGCGTCTCAGTGGGCGGCGGCCGTGAGGGCCGGGGCGGCGGGCTCGCCGAGCTTGACCCACATGTTGGGGTTGACCTGCGACTGGCGCTTGACGAAGCCGTAGCCCGTCGCCTTCCAGGGCAGGATGCGTGAGGTCTTGCTGTCGAGCACGTAGTCGCCGCGGTCGGTCGCAACCGTCAGGACAGCGTGGCCCGCGCCCGTCTCGTCGCGCACGACGGTCATGAGCAGGGCCTGGCGCGGCACGCCCTCACGCATCAGCATCCGGCGCTTGAGGAGGGCGAGATCCTCGCAGTCGCCCTTGCCCTCGTCGGGATAGGTCCACTTCTCCTGGACGCCGTAGAGGGCGATGTCCTCGACCTGCTCGACATTGGCGTTCACGGTGCGGTTCACACGGGAGAGAAGGTCCCAGGTCGCCTGGGTGAGCTGCAGGTTCTGCGGGGCCAGGGACGCCACGTTGCAGTCATCGGCGTGGCCCTGCTGGCAGAAACCGGTCCAGCCGATGGGGGCGCGCACGTCGTCGAGGGTGGGGATCTCGGAGGAGACGGGGATGGCCTTGGAGCCCGCCAGCGCATGGCCCATGCCGGCCATGATCATGACTGCGGCCAGACCGGCCAGGACGCCCCGCTTACCCACCATCTCGAACCCCTGCCCCTGAAGGTTAACGAGAGGTTAATCGAGATCGGGGGCTTGTCGCAACGAATTGGTGAAGAAAAGGTTAATGCGATCGGGCCGTGTCCGGCGCGACCTGGCGTCACATTGGTTCAAGTCCTTAAGGAGTTCGCCTGACGACGTTCGCCCGGGAGGCGAGGGGGAGCCGGCCCCCGGGGAGAGGCCGGCTCCTGGTCCCGGTCGGGTGAGTGCGGGGATGAGACCGGGTGGACCGGCGCGGTGGTCGGGGTCGGGGACTGCCTACGCCAGTGCAGTCATCATGACACGGCCCGCTTGCAGGCCGCTTGCGCTCATAGATTGCATTTTAGGGATCTCGGACCGGCCCCCGCGCGGGTGGGCCGGGACAGGTCAGAGCCTGATGCTCTCGTCGAACTCTGCGACATTGAGAGGCCGCAGGAACTCCAGCGCGATGCCGCCCTGGAAGTGCCGGACGACCTTGGCCTGCTGTCGCCCGATGGTGACGGGCGTGCCGAGCGGCGGCTGTACGGCGCTGTTCACGGCCGCGCCGGAGATCGAGATGTCGATGATCCGCACGCCGAGCTCGCGTCCATCGGGCAGGCGAAGGATGGACCCGGTCTGGCGGGGCACGATGCGCTCGTGGCGACGGTCTTCCGGCAGGCCGAGCTCGTGACGGTTGGCGAGCCAGGTCAGCTGGTCGGCGAGCTTGTCCTGCTTGCGGCGCGTGGCTGAAAGCTGGACGGCGAAGCCGAGGTCGAACTGGCGCGCCACCTGACCTTCAAGGCGTCCCAGATGTTCGAGATACATGACGATCCGCTCGCCCGGCTTGCCCTTGACAGGCGCCAGCACGGCCACGCCGCCGGGCGACATGTTGAGCGTCTGGCAGGGATATTCCTCGCGGTTCTCGAGCATGAAGCGGCCCAGCAGGACGACCTTGACGCGCTGGTGGCGGCGCCGCTCGAGAGCTGTGGGGCGAATCTTCGGCGCTGGGGTCATCGCGGTCCGGACGCAAGGGATTGACGAGATTCAATCGTCTCGCGTCCAGAATGGCAGCCGCAAGTTAATGTGGCGTTTAGCTTGATGGGCCCGCGACGCGATCGACGCCGTCCCGCCCGCCCCGGTAGATCGTGAACAGACCCCGCCGTTCGGGCGGCGGCGCCGGCGGAGGAGGGGTCTCCGGCGCGAGGTCCGGCCCCGCCGCAAGAGCGTCGAGATTGCGGATCACCCGCACGGAGGCGAGGTCCAGCTGGATGACGGGATCGAGGCCCGCCCAGGGGGCCGGCTGCGACGGCGACAGGCATCCGAGCAGCCGCGAATGTGTCTTGCCGCCGTGGCGGAGGGGCAGGATGAGCAACTCGAGGTCGAGCACCTTCAGCCCGCGCGTCGTGCCCCGGAGCCCCGCCACCACGCCGCGGCTTTCCGCCAGCACGGCGTCGACGAGGCGCGCCGCCTCGCGCGCGCCGACCGGCATCCTGCCGGGATCCCACAGCGAGGCGAAGCTGCGTCCCTTGAGTTCGCGTCCGAAGAGGCCGCAGAGCCGCGTGCCAGCCAGGCGGAAGGGATGCCCGTTCTGCGCGTCCACCTCGCAGACGAAGGTGTCGGCCAGCACGTCGCGGATCTCGACGGGATCGATCTCTGAGCGTTCGGGTGCAGTCCGTTCGCCCCTCAGCCTGTTCCAGTAGGCGAAAAGCGTGCGGGTGGCGGGATGCTTCATCGTCATTGTCCTGGGCGTGGCCGCTCCACCGAATCCGCACCGAACGTCTCGGGCCGGAACGCTACTCCCCGGTTTGCGGCCCGAAACGGGACCCCCTGCCGGGTTGGTGGGGATAACTGCACCGGCCGTGCCAGCCAGGACCCGGACGGTGAACGCAACCCTGCCCGGATCGATCGACTTGAAACCATCGACGCCGCGACGCGGTGGGGGCTCGACCGCCCGGCGGAATTGCTCTAGGCCCTTCCGAACCGGGAACCAGGAGACCTGCGTGGCGAAGACGTCCGAGCCGATCTTCAACGTGCCGGGCGTGATCCTCGCGTTGATCCTGGGACTGGCCGTGGTGCAGGGCCTGCGCGAGTGGGTCCTGGGGGAGGCGGGTCTCCTGTGGGACTTCGCCCTCATCCCGGCCCGGTTCTCCCACCTGCTCGGGAGCGACCCGCTGCGGGCGCTGTCGGAGCGCGTGGCGGCCGATCCCGAGAACACGATGCTGCTGCAGCGCCTCGCGCTCGCGCGCGAGCTCATGCTGGACAACGAGACCAAGCCCTGGACTCTGCTGACCTATGCCGGCCTGCATGGCAGCTGGATGCACCTGATCCTCAACTCGATCTGGCTGCTCGCCTTCGGCAGCGCGGTGGCCCGGCGGTTCGGGACCTTTCGCTTCCTGGTCTTCTTCGCCGTCACGGCGCTCGCGGGCGGCGTCGCGCACGTCCTCACCCATATGGACGACGTCATTCCCATGGTCGGGGCGTCGGCTGCCGTGTCCGGCTGCATGGCGGCGGCGATCCGCTTCGTGTTCCAGCCTGGCGCCCCGCTCGGAGTGTTCCGGCTGGGAGAGGAGCACGCCTATTGCCTTCCGGCCCTGCCGCTCGGCGAGGTGGTGCGCGACAGGCGCGTGATGAGCTTCCTCGTCGTCTGGTTCGTGATGAACCTCGCCACGGGGCTGGCAGGGTCGGGCCTCGGAATCACCGACGCGACGATCGCCTGGGAAGCGCATGTGGGGGGATTCCTGGCCGGCCTCTTCGGCTTTCCCGCCTTCGACCCCGGCTCGGGAGCCGCCCAGCGCGGCTGAAAGGTTGCATCCGCCCAATCTCGGGCGCAGACTTCGCGCTGTCGGCGCGGTGGCTCCGCGATGCGCGTTCCTCCGTGACCGGCCCCCGGTCGGCTGAGGCTGCCCGGAGGAGAACCGGGCGGACACGCAAGGAGGGATGCATGACCATCTCCCGCATTCTCGAGACCAAGGGCCGTGACGTCGTCACCATCCAGCCCCACCGGCGGCTGAGCGACGCCGTCGCGCTGCTGGCCGAACGGCGCATCGGCGCCGTCGTGGTGACGGGGGCAGACGGGCAGGTGCTCGGAATCCTGTCGGAGCGCGACATCGTGCGGGCACTGGCCGCGGGATCGAAGGCGCTGGACGATCCGCTCTCCCGCTACATGACGGCGAAGGTCATCACCTGCACGCGCGACACACTCGTGGTCGACGCCATGGAGGAGATGTCGGACGGTCGTTTCCGCCACCTGCCCGTCGTCGAGGACGGTCGCCTGGCGGGCATCATCTCCATCGGAGACGTGGTGAAACACCGGCTGGCCGAGATCCAGAACGAGACCCAGGCCCTACGCGAATACATCACGACGGCCTGAGGCCGTCCTGCCTCACGCGTCCCCCGCCAGCATCTGCGCCGCGGCGTCGAGTTCGGCGAGGGCGTGGCCCATGGCCTGCTCGCCCAGCGCGATGGCGTCCTCCGCCCGGTGGAAGTCGAACAGGCCGATGCGACCGAGCTTCGGCTTGACGTGCACGTCCGGCGGATCGCCCGCCATGCGCGACCGTGCGATGCGGTCCTGCGTGATGTTGAAGGCGTCCACCATCACGGTGGCGATGCCCGGGCCGGTCTCGCTGCGGCGGCCCAGCTTCTGGCCGAAGCTGCGGGCCGCGCCCAGCATCGGGGAGAACAGGCCCTCGGCGATGGTTTCGGCGATCTCCTCCTGCGGCGGTTCGGCGGGCGTGGCCCCGCCGTGGTCCGGGATCACCGTGCCGCGGCCGAACATGTCGGCATTGAGGTTCACCGCCACCACGAGCTCGGCGGAGAGGGCGCGCGTCGTGGTGACGGGAATCGGGTTCACCAGTGCGCCGTCGAACAGCCAGCGCCCGCCGAGCCGCACGGGATCGAAGATTCCCGGCAGGGCGTAGGAGGCGCGCAGGGCCTCCACCAGGGGACCGCGCGTCAGCCAGATCTCGTGCCCGGTCCGCAACTCGGTCGCCACGGCCGCGAAGCGGGGCGCAAGTCCCTCGATCGTCAGGCCCTCGAGGTCGCGCTCCAGCAGCCGCTTCAGCCGGTCGCCGGAGATCAGGCCGGAGCCCAGATGGAAGTCCATAAGCCAGAGCACGCGGCTCTTGGTGAGCGAGCGCGCGAAGGCCTCGAGCTCGTCGAGCTTGCCGGCGGCGAAGCAGCCGCCGACCACCGCGCCGATCGATGTGCCGACCACGATATCCGGCTTGTAGCCCGCCCGCGCCAGCGCCCGCAGGACGCCGATATGCGCCCAGCCGCGCGCCGCGCCGCCGCCGAGCGCCACTCCGAGGCGAGGCCGGCGTGCCTGCTCCGGTCTGCCCGATGACGACTCCGCCGACGGAATGGCGCCTCCCGGCCGCTCCGGCGCATCCGCGGTCCTGGCCGGCTTCAGTCCCAGCCATTCCGGCCACATGCCCTTATCCTCTGACATGGCGTGGCGTCCGTGGGCCATGCCCTTGCTGCCGACAACGTGGTGCGGGGGCTTGACGGTCTGGCGCGAGGCTGAGCGCAGGCGTGAGGCTTGGCAAGCATTCCCTCCCGGTGCGGTGAAGCGGAAAGGTTATCCGGACGCCCGCAGCACGGCCCCCTCGGCGCCGAGTTCGACCCTCCGGTAGAAGCAGCTTCGCCGACCCGTGTGACAGCAGCCACCGTCACCGGCGACTTCGACCACCAGGAGCAGGCAATCCTGGTCGCAATCGACGCGGATCTCGCGCACCGTCTGGATCTGCCCGGACGTCGCGCCCTTGTGCCAGAGTTCGCCGCGCGAACGCGACCAGTACCACGCGGTCCCGGTTTCCAGCGTTCGCCGCAGGGCGTCCTCGTTCATGTGCGCGACCATGAGGACCGCCCCGTCTCCGGCGTCGACGGCGACGGCCGTGACCAGGCCCGCGGCGTCGAACCGGGGCATGAGCCTGTCACCCTCCTCGACGGCCTGGCGGTCGCCTCGGGGAGCGAAGAGGGGAGATGACCCGGTCATCGGCGGCCTCCTGGCGGGCCGCAAAGGACGAGCGGCCGGATGATGTATCCGGCCGCTCTCCTAGCATGGTCGGGGAAGACGTGTCGTCCGCCTCACCGCGTGCCGAAGCCGCGGATCATGCTCATGAAGCGAACCTGCTCTGCGGGATCGTCGCGGAAGATTCCCGTGAACTGGGTGGTGATGGTCGAAGCGCCGGACTTCTGCACGCCGCGCATTGACATGCACATGTGCTCCGCCTCGATCAGCACGGCGACGCCGCGCGGCTTGAGCGCCTCGTCGATGGCCTCGACGATCTGCGCCGTCATGGTCTCTTGCGTCTGCAGGCGACGGGCGAAGACGTCCACCACGCGCGCGAGCTTCGAGAGTCCCACCACACCCTCGGCCGGATAATAGCCGACATGCGCCTTCCCGACGAAGGGCACCATGTGGTGCTCGCAGTGCGAGTGGAAGGGAATGTCGCGCACGAGGACCATGTCGTCGTAGCCGCCGACCTCCTCGAAAACCTTGCTGAGGATCTCCGGCGCGTCCTGCCGGTAGCCCTTGAAGAGTTCCTCGTAGGCCTTGACGACGCGCTTGGGGGTCTCGAGAAGGCCCTCGCGGGCGGGGTCGTCCCCGGCCCAGGCGATCAGGGTCCGCACGGCGGCTTCGGCTTCCTCCCGGCTTGGGCGAGGAAGTAGGGCCTTCTCGGCTTGCGGCTGAACCTGTCGCACGGCCAAGGACTTAACCACGGCATCCATGTGGAGCCTCCCGACTTGTCGTATGTAGGACCGCTCGTTTACGGTCCCGGGCGTGATCTGGACCACGGAATAGAGACGAGGGACAGCGACATTTTGGCCCTGCCGTCCTCGCCTCGCCCCGAGCCTCGTTTTCACGGCCCGCATCCCCTATATTGAGCGACGAAGCGCTTTTCGAGGCGGCCATGCTGAACGACATCTACAACAAGCGGATCCTCGACCTCGCCGCCGACATCCCCAGGCTGGGGCGGCTCGAGCATCCCGATGCGAGCGCCATGGCGCATTCGAAGCTATGCGGCTCCACGGTGACGGTAGACCTCGCGATGGACGGGGACGTCGTCACGGACTTCGCGCATGACGTGAAGGCCTGCGCGCTGGGGCAGGCCTCGTCCTCCATCATGGCGCACCATGTCGTCGGATCGACCGCCGCCGAGTTGCGTGAGCTGAAGGATATCGTCCGCCGCATGCTGAAGGAGAACGGCGCCCCGCCCACGGGGAAGTGGGAGGACATCGCCGTTCTGGAGCCCGTGCGCGACTACAAGGCGCGCCACGCCTCGACGATGCTGACTTTCGAGGCCGTCGTCGACGCCATCGGAAAGATCGAGGCCGCCCGCGCCGCGAAGGCCGTCGCCGCCGAATAGAGGCGAAAGGGTCGGCTCCGGAGGAGAGTCGTTCCCGACCCTAACGTGGATCGTGACCACGCGTGCGGAGCGCAGCGTCCCTCGAGAGGCGCTAACCCGTTTGTGCTGCGAGGCTGGACGGGACGAGGCTCAATGCCACGGCCTCGCCCGGCCGGGGCCGGTTACTTCGGCTATCGGTTGAGCAGACCGAAGCGCCCGATGTCGAACGTGTAGCTGGCGGTCGCGCCCACGCTGAACTGGTTGGGCGAGCCGAGTTGCTTGACGATGGGGCTGTCGGCGGCCGAGCCGACGAGGCGGTCATAGCCGCCGCGCACCGTCGTGGACCATTGGTCGTTCCACTTGTAGGTGGCGGCCGCGGCGACGCCGACGGACTTGATCCCCGGGTCGGGAGCATAGGCGGTCAGCTTGCCGTTGAAGGCGGCGTCCTGCTGGGTTACGCCGAAATAGGTGTCCATGTACTCGGAGCCGGAAATCTGGACGCGCGGACCCACCGACAGCGTGAACCTGCCGACGCGCTTCACATAGTCGGCGGCCAGGGTCCCGACGAAGCCGTTATAGCCGTTGATGCCGTAGCGCACCTCTGCGCGAAGGCGGATCGTCTCGGGAACGGCCCAGTACTCGCCGAAAATGCCCGGCTCGACCGCCCACTTGGCGTCCGTTACACCGTAGAGGCCTGCCCGATCCTGCGAGTAGTAGCGGCCCGGCTGGTAGCGTCCGGTTATGCCGAGGGCCCACTGACTGTCGCCCCACAAGGCTATGCTGATGCCGTCGTCGGGGGCCTGCCACTTGTCCGCGCTGTCGGTGCGTCGCAGGCTCAGGGATGGGAACGCGATGAAACCGTAAGTCTTGGCGCCCGGGAAAACGGGCGAGACCAGGACCGTGCCGTTGATGGTCAGCAGCCAGCTATAGGCGTTTTCGCCCAGCGGGGGCTGCTTCTGCGGTGCGACCGGCTCTTGCGCCGGCTGCGGCTGGGCGGCCTTCTTCTTCTTGGTGGCCGCCGCGGCGTCGCCTGCGCCCGCAGCCAGCATGCCCAGCGCCACCGCGGCCGCCGTGGAAGCGGCGAGAACGAGACGCGAGCGCTGGGGGAACTGGCAAAGTCGGGACACGGTGACCATTCTCAAGTATGACGCTCCGTTGTCGGCTCGCTGCAGTGCGAAACAATTCGCCCGCTGCATAAGCGACCGCACGATCCCAACGCAACCCCTCGAGCCAGGAGGTGAGCCGATGTCGCACCCTCCGGACCCTGCGCCCGAAACCAAGCCTCAATGTGGCGTGCCGGACGCCCGCCGGCAAGGCATGGCGCCCGGGGAGGTGGGGAGGGGGCGCGGTTTCCGCCCGGGTGTGGCTCTCGCGCATGGGTTGATCCGTGGTTATCAGGTCACCCTGTCGGGGCTCATCGGGCGGCATTGCCGCCATCTGCCGTCCTGCTCCGACTACACGGACGAAGCCATTCGCCGGCACGGTTTTTGGGCCGGCGGCTGGATGGGCCTCGCCCGGATCTGCCGCTGCCAGCCTTGGGGGACCGAGGGGCTCGACTTCGTCCCCGCGCGATTGCCCGAGGGTGGGTCGTGGTATAGACCGTGGCGCTACGGGCTCTGGCGGTCGACCTGCGTCGACCCGTTTCGCTGCGAGCCCGTCCCGCCGATGCCGGGCCAGGACGCCTCGGGCCACGCCGCCTGACGCCGCCCGCATCATCCCATCTGCTTACCTGCAGGGTCTGCAGGAGTGAGCCGGAGCACGACCATGATTCACCTCACTTTTCCCGATGGCGCCGTGCGCGAGTTCCAGCCCGGCACGACCGGCCTCGACATCGCGAAGGGCATCTCGCCCTCCCTCGCCAAGCGGACCGTCGCCATGGCGCTCGACGGCCGTCTCGCGGACCTCGCCGATCCCATCGAGCGCGACGCGCGCATCGAGTTCGTCTCGCGGGATGACCCACGGGCTCTGGAGCTGATCCGCCACGACGCCGCTCACGTGCTCGCCGAGGCCGTGCAGAACCTCTGGCCCGGCACGCAGGTGACGATCGGGCCGGTGATCGAGAACGGCTTCTATTACGATTTCGCGCGCAACGAGCCCTTCACGCCCGAGGACTTTCCCGCCATCGAGGCGGAGATGCGCGCCATCATCGCGCGCGACCGGCCGTTCGCGAAGGAGGTTTGGAGTCGCGACAGGGCACGCGAGGTGTTCGCCTCGAAGGGCGAGATGTTCAAGGTCGAGCTCGTCGACGCGATCCCGGCGGGCGAGGATCTTCGCATCTACAGGCAGGGCGACTGGTTCGACCTGTGCCGTGGCCCTCACATGACCTCCACCGGGAAGATCGGGGACGCCTTCAAGCTGATGAAGGTGGCCGGCGCCTATTGGCGCGGCGACTCGTCCAAGCCCATGCTGACCCGCATCTACGCCACCGCATGGGCGAAGAAGGAGGACCTCGAGGCCTATCTCCACCAGCTCGAGGAGGCCGAGAAGCGGGACCATCGCAGGATCGGGCGCGAGATGGACCTCTTCCACTTCCAGGAGGAGGGGCCGGGCACGGTGTTCTGGCACCCGAAGGGCTGGACCCTGTTCCAGACCATGATCGCCTACATGCGCCGACGGCTCGCGCGCGACTACAACGAGGTGAATGCGCCCCAGGTGCTCGACAAGAGCCTGTGGGAAACCTCGGGCCACTGGGGCTGGTACCAGGAGAACATGTTCGCGGTGAAGTCGGCCCATGCCTTCACGCATCCCAACGATCCCGAGGCCGACCAGCGGATCTTCGCGCTGAAGCCCATGAACTGCCCGGGTCACGTGCAGATCTTCAAGCATGGCCTCAAGAGCTACCGGGACCTGCCGATCCGCCTCGCCGAGTTCGGCGCCGTGCATCGCTACGAGGCCTCGGGCGCGCTGCACGGGCTGATGCGGGTGCGCGCCTTCACGCAGGACGACGCTCACATCTTCTGCACCGAGGAGCAGCTGGAGGCGGAGTGCCTGAAGATCAACGACCTCATGCTCTCGGTGTATCGCGACTTCGGCTTCGAGGAGGTCGTGGTGAAGCTCGCCACCCGCCCGGAGAAGCGCGTCGGCACCGACGCGATGTGGGACCATGCGGAGGGCATCCTGCGCAAGGTGCTCGCACAGATGGCGGCTGCGTCGGGCGGTCGGATCAAGACGGGCGTGAACGAGGGCGAGGGGACCTTCTACGGCCCGAAATTCGAGTACACGCTGCGCGACGCGATCGGCCGCGAATGGCAGTGCGGCACGACGCAGGTGGACTTCAACCTCCCCGAGCGCTTCGGGGCATTCTACATCGGGGCGGATGGCGAGAAGAAGCAGCCCGTGATGGTGCACCGCGCCATCTGCGGATCGATGGAGCGTTTCCTCGGCATCCTCATCGAGAGCCATGCCGGGCATTTCCCGCTCTGGCTGGCCCCCGAGCAGGTGGTGGTCTGCCCGATCACCAGCGACGCCGACGCCTATGCGGAGGAGGTGGCCGAGGTGCTTGCCGCGGCGGGCATGCGGGCGCGCACCGACCTGCGCAACGAGAAGATCAGCTACAAGGTCCGCGAGCACTCGCTCGCCAAGGTCCCCGTGATCGTGGCGGTGGGCCGGCGGGAGGCGTCCGAGCGAACCGTCTCGATCCGCCGGCTCGGCTCGCAGGCCCAGCAGAGCATGACGCTGGCCGAGGCCGCTGGCAGCCTCGCGGACGAGGCGGTCGCGCCGGACGTTCGGCGCGCCCGCGAGTCCAGGCTGGCGGCCGAGTAGCCCGTGCCGGCGCGCCCGGCCGCGCCGTTCTGGCCGGATGGCCCGCTCGCCGGGCCCGGCGGGCTGATACTGCGTCCGCTGGGCGAGGGGGACGTGGAGGCCATGGTCGCCGCCACGAACCATTCCTCGGTCACGTCGGCGATCTCCTTCCTGTCCGATCCCTTTGGCCCGGAAGACGCCCGGGCGCTCCTGGCCCGGCATGCGTCGGGCCACGACGTCTGGTTCGGCGCTTTTCCTGACGGTCGGCTTGCCGGCGTCGTGGGGTGCCACGAGAGCGACGGCGAGGTGGAGATCGGCTACTGGTTCTCCCCCGGCAACCGGGGACGCGGGCTCGCCCGCGCCTCCGCCGCGCTGGTCGTGGACTGGGCCCGGCAGGTGCGTCCGGGCCGGCCGCTCATCGCCGAATGCCGGCCCGACAATGCCGCATCGTGGAAACTGCTCACGACGATCGGCTTCGCCCCGACCGGGGAGCCGGGCCGGCGCGACGGTCGGCTGCGGCTCGTGTTCAGTTCGTCTTGAGCGTGGCGATGTAGGCCACGAGATCGTCGGCCTCGCGCCTGTTGATTTGCATGTCCGGCATCTTCGGGTGCGGATCCATGATGAACTTCCCAAGCCCGCCGTCCGGCGCCGGCAGCCTGCGCCTGGCGATGTCCGCGAAACTCGGCGCATCGGCCTTGGCGCTTGTCTGGTCCGGCGCCACCACGTGGCACTCCGCGCACCAGCGCTTGGCGATGACGAGCCCGTTCGCCGCATCCGCGCCAAGGGCGACGGAGGGCAGGGCGGCGAGGGCGAAGGCGACGAGCAGGCGACGCATGGAGGGGCACCCCGGAGGACAGGTCAGGCGATTCTGCCGGGCGACGCACCCGCTGTCATTGCCTTGGCGCAAGTCGCACCGCCGGGCTGCAGTCCCTTTCGAGCAGGGCGCGTGAATGACGCTTCGCCCCCGCGCGAGCGCGCCGGGCTACTTCACGAGGACCTCGATGTCGCGGTCCAGGCCGGACTTCACGGTGAATTCCTGGGTGTAGACCTTGCCCGAGTTGCGGGCGATGACTACGTACTCGCCTTCCGCCAGCGTCATGGAGGGGAAGGCGCCGATCGCCTCGCGGATCGTGTCGCCGCCGGGCGTGAGCACACTGAAGGTCGTATTGGCCAGGGCTTCCGAGCCCGCGGAGATCACCAGCTTGAGCGTCACCGTCGCCGCCTTGTGGCGAAGCGTCGCCTCGGTGACCTTGCCGGCCTCGACCTTCAGGTCCGCGCTCTGGATGGCGTTGCTGTCGCCATAGTTGGAGACGACGCGATACGTGCCCTCGGGCAGGCGGATGAGATGTCCGGCCTTGGCGTTCTCGAGGACAAGGCGGCCCTCGGGGTCGTTGCCGATGGGCACGTAGATGTTGAAGCTCAGCTTCTCCGGAGGGATCAGCGTGTCGCCGATATTGCCGGAGAGCACGAGGCCCCCGGCGTTGATGGTCAGGCTCTCGGTCGTCGGCGCGTTGCCCATCACCACGCGTTTCGTGGCGCTCGCCAGCCCGTAGGTGGCGTGCACGAAGTAGACGCCGGGGTCCAGTGTGAAGACGGGGGCGGGAATATCCGACTCGATTACCAGGGCAGGGGGCTCGTCGGGATTCACGTCACGAAACACCCGCCACTTGATGCCGGTGCGGATTGGACCTGCCATGCCCCCGAGGAGGGCGCTGACGGCCAGCGTGCCGCCATCGCGCAGGACCGAGGTCGACGGCCCGGTGCGGGCGGGCGGGGTGCCGGCCTGTCCCGGCTGCGCCGGAGTGGTGGGCGCCGCGGCAGCCGGGGGTGCGACGGGCGCGGTCGTCCCGGCGGCCTGCGGGAGTGCGGGCGACGCCCAGGCCAGCGCGATCAGGAGGGCGACGGCCCGGGGCCGGAGGAGAGGCAGGGTCATGGTCCGTTCATGCAGCCCGGGCGGCGATCCCGTCAACGGGTCGCGGTCTCGGCCTCGCCAGTCTCGCTGCGCATCACCTCGGCGGCGGCCGTGAGCAAGTTGCCGGGCGAAAGCGGCCTGAATGTGAATTCGACCTTGTGCTCGCCCGCCTCCACCTCCACGCCGCGAAAGAGCAGGTTGGCCTTGAGGACGGGGACGGGGCGGCCGTCCACCGTCGCTTCCCAGCCGGGATAATGCAGGTCGTGCAGCACGAGCAGGCCGGCCCGGTCCGTCGAGACGGAGAGGGACACGCTGTTTCGCCGGTACGACAGAATCTTCACCTTCGAGGCGCCGGGCGCGGGGTTTCCGGCATTGTCCGCGTCCGTAATGTCGCGGCTCAGGCGCGAGAGGTCCGCCTCGTCGATCAGCGCCTCCGAGCGGCGGTCGAAATCCGGCAACTCCTCGTCGTCCAGCACGGCGTCGGTGTCCACCGGCTTCACGTGCGTGGCCACGTAAGCCCGTGGCGCCGCCTGGGGCAGCCGATAGATGTACATGGTCGGCGAGGCATGGATCAGGGTCGCGTCGCGCAGCCGGGGGAAGTGGCGCGGCAGCTTCTCGGCCGGCCGGTCGAGCACGAGGTATTCGAGCCCGAGCAGCGAGGCCAGATGGCACTTGTAGCCGCGGAAAGTGCCCGGAAACTGCCGGAGCGACAGCTCCACGGCGTTCTCGCCGGAGCCGACCGCCTTCTCGTATTCCGCGATCCGCAGCGCGTTGTAGCCGACGGTGTCCTCGATGCCGAGCACCATCGAGGCGTTCTGCCAGGCGCCCCCCAGGCCGAGGATCTCGACGCGGGGCCGCTCGCCCTTGGCGTGGCGTTCGTCGAGTTCGCGCTTCAGGGCCGTCAGGCCGGCGAAGTCGGAACTGCTGAGCTTCTCATAGACCGCGTAGCGGCTGGCGGGCTCGCTGTTGAGCGCCGACGCGGCGTTGCGCCAGACGAGTTCGCCCCCCGTCGCCGCCACCAGGAGCGACGCGGCGACGAGCCTTGCCCGCGGCGTCTGCTGGGGCACGAGGATGCTGAAGACGAGCGCCGAGAAGCCTAGAAACACCGCAAGTTGCAGCGCTGCCTCGTAGCCGTGACCCACCCGCAGCGAGAAAGCGAGGCCGCCCGCCACGAGGGCCGCCGGCATGGCCCAGGCCAGGGCGATGCGCAGACGGGCCGCCCAGGCCCGGGCCTCGCGGCGCCGTGTTTCCTCGCCGGACAGATAGGCATGGACGCAGTAGCCGCCGAGCATGGCGAGCGACACGTTGATCAGGAACGTGGCGTCGGCCGGCCGGCGATAGAGCTTGATGCCGGGCACGTGATCGAAGAGCCAGACGAAGACGGGGGTATAGCGCCCCAGCGCATAGACCAAGGCGGCGAGGCCGAGGACCAGCGGGAAACGGATCTCCCGGTCGAGCAGCCGGCCGCGCCCGATCCCCTGCCACAGGATCAGCAGGATCGGCGCGGTGCCCGCGAAAAGATAGTTGATGGCGCGGTCCGTGTAGGTGCCCTCCGGCACGGTGTCCCACATCGGGCCCCAATAGTCGTAGGTGTGGTTGAGCGTGCCGTAGAGGTTGGGCGCGAGCAGCGTCGCCAGGCTCGATGGCGGCAGCGAGTTCATCGCCGCCACGCCGTAGGCGAAGGCCGGGCGATTGCTGTCGGCCAGGAACTGCATGGTGAGGATGGCCGGCACCGCAAGCATCGCAACGATGATGATCCCCATCAGCGCGAGAAGCGGAACCCGCCGGCCGAGCCAGCGCAGGGGCCGTTCCTGCTCGAGGGCGAGCGCGACGGCGGCGGACGCGAGCGTCACACAGCACAGGAAGGCCACCTGGTCGCGCCCGAGCGCCATCAACCCCGCCGCAAGGCCAAATCCGGCGGCGGCCCGCCAGGAGATGCGGTCGAGCGCAATCTCCAGCAGCAGAAGCGCGGGGATGAAGAAGGAATAGCTGAAGATCATCCCCGTGTGCTGCAGGCGCGCTGCGGCCGAGCCGCCGAGCACGACGACCATGGCTGCGACGACCGCCCCGGCCGGATGCCAGCCCCGCCTTGCGAAGAAGCCGAGGATTGCGAACGCGGGAAGCAGCAGATGGGCGAAGACGACGAGGTCGAAGAGCTCCATCGACGGTTCGGGGACGAGCCAGGCGAAGAGCATCATCGTCGGCGTGAAGAGCAGCGACTGCGGGTCGGCGACGGAGGGATGCCCGCTGAAATGATAGGGGTTCCAGAGCGGCCATTCGCCCTGCGCCATGGAAGCCCCGATGTTGCGCAGCATCGGATAGAAGTGGTTCTTGCTGTCCCACGGCACGACGCCGCCGATCCACCACCAGGCGCCAGCGGCCAGGCCCCAGAAGACGAGGACGGCCGCCACGGCCAGCAGCGTCTCCTGCCGGGTCCAGGCCCATCCGCGCAGGGCGCGAACGGGGAAGCGGGGCGGGAGCGCGGGAGAGACGACGGCTTCGATCTGACGCATGGATCTGGGATGGACGGTCGGGAGGCCGCGGGAGGCGGACGGGTTGACGGCGCCGGGGTGGCGTTCTAGCTCCCATGGACGGCCCTGGTGGGCCGATTGCGGCGATGCTGTCTCGCATGGCCGCCATGAACCCCGCATGAACGCGGCCGCCGGACCTTTCCGGCCGCCCTTCCGGATCCCGACATGACCGATACGCTCTCGATGCTCGCCGTCCGCCGCTCCGTGGCGCCGCAGATGATGACCGGCCCGGGGCCCACCCCGGCCGAGCTCGACCGGCTGCTGACGCTGGCGGCGAGGGTGCCCGACCATGGGAAGCTCGCCCCCTGGCGTTTCGTGGTCATCGAAGGCGAGGCCCGCCACGCGGTGGGCGCCATCGCCGCGGAGGTCTTCCAGGCGGCCAATCCATTGGCCGACCAGGATAGGATCGTCGTGGAGAAGGGTCGCTTCGCCCGCGCCCCCCTCGTCGTCGCCGTCGTGAGCCGCGCCGCCCCGCACGTGAAGATTCCCGAATGGGAGCAGGTGCTCAGCGCGGGCGCGGTGTGCATGAACCTCACTGTGGCCGCGGTGGCCATGGGTTTCGTGACGTCCTGGATCACCGAATGGCCGGCCTATGACCGCGCCTTCCTCGACCGCTTCGGCCTGGGCCCGACCGAGAAGATCGCCGGTTTCGTCCATGTCGGGCGCGGCACGCCGCCTGAGGACAGGGTCCGCCCGGTCCTGGCGGACATCGTCAGCCGCTTCGAGGGCTGAGGCCTTCCCACGCCCGCTTGCCCGCCGGAGGCCCACGCGATGTTCTATGACACCAAGACCTACGGCCATGGCCTGCCGCACGATCCTCTGAAAGCCGTCGTCGCGCCGCGGCCCATCGGCTGGATCAGCGCGCTGGACGGGCAGGGACGGGTGAACCTCTCGCCCTATTCGTTCTTCAACATGTTCTCGACGCGCCCCCCGATCCTGGGCTTCTCGTCCGAGGGCATGAAGGACGCGGTGAGCTTCATCGCCGAGACGGGCGAGTTCGTCTGCAACCTCGCGACCTGGGACCTGCGCGACGCGATGAACGCGACATCGGCCCCCCTGCCGCGCGGGGTGAGCGAGTTCGCCCATGCCGGACTGGAGGAGGAGCCGTCCCGCCTCGTCAAGCCGCCCCGGGTCAAGGGCGTGCCGGCGGCCATCGAATGCCGTCTCGTGGAGATCATCCGGCTCAAGACGTCGGAGGGCGAGGTGCTGGACAGGCACCTCGTGCTGGGCCACGTGGTCGGCGTCCACCTCGACGAGCGCTACATCACGCCCGAGGGACGCTTCGATATGACGAAGGCCCGTACCATCGCGCGGTGCGGCTACCAGGATTACGCCGTCGTCGACACCTTGTTCACAATGACCCGGCCGGCCGGCGGAGGCTGAGCGCCCACGGGTCCGTCACCTCAACCGGGCCAGCAGCCTCTGCGCCCTGAGCAGGTGAGGACGGTCGATCATGTCGCCGTCGATCCCCACCACGCCCAGGCCGGGATTGGCGGCGAAGGCGTCGACGATGGCGCGGGCCCTCGCGACCGCCTCGGGCGTGGGCGTGAAGGCCGCGTTGATGATGGGCACCTGGGCGGGATGGATCGCCATCTTGCCCGTGAACCCGTCCCGCCGCGCCTCGGCGCAGGCGCGTGCGAGGCCTTCCTCGTCGCGGAACTGCGGATGAATGCTGTCGATGGGCGCGACCTGCGCGGCGGCGGCCGCCAGCAACGTGAGGGTGCGGGCGAGGCGATAGGGCTCGGTGTAGCGGCCCTGCTCGTCGACGTTGGTCTCCGCCCCGAGGTCGGCGGAGAGGTCCTCCGCACCCCAGGTGAGTGCCTCCAGCCGATGGCTCGAGCCGCGGTAGGTGCCCATCTGGAACATCGCCTGCGCGGTCTCGCTGGCGATGGGCAGGATGCGCGTGCCGCCGTCGGGCAGCCCCGCCTCGGCCTCGCGCACGGCGAGCTTGGCTGCGAGGTGCTGCACGTCCATGCCGCCGCTCGCCTTGGGCAGCATGATGCCGTCCGGCGCAGCGGGCATGACGGCGTCGAGATCCTCGTCGATCAGTCCGCTGTCGAGCGGGTTCACACGCACGTAGAGGCGTGGGCCGGAGCGGTCCGCGCCCCGTAGCGCCTCGGCCGCCAACCGGCGAGCATCCTGCTTGTTCTGCAGGGCGACGGAGTCCTCAAGGTCGATCAGGAGCGCATCCGCGTCGCTGGCAAGGCCTTTGTCGAGCTTCTTCGGGCTGTCGGCGGGGACGAAAAGGAGGGAGCGCATCGGCGAATCGTGCCCGTGGGTTGTGGCGGGATGCTGACAGCCTGAATCAGGCCGGGCGCTTGCGCATGAAGGCCTGGCGACGGCACTCGGCGACCAGCGTGCCGTCCTGCTTATAGGCCTTGTGGAGGAATTCCACGATCCCGGCGTCTGGCCGCGAGCGCGACTCGCGCCGGTCGATCACCTCGGTCGTGCAATGAAGGGAATCTCCCTCGAAGACCGGCGCCGGGAAGCGCACGTCGGTCATCCCGAGATTGGCGATGGTTGTGCCCATCGTCGTGTCGTTGACGGAGATGCCGATCATGAGGCCCAGCGTGAAGAGGGAATTGACGATGGGACGGCCCCATTCCGTCTCGGTGGCGCAGAAATGCGCATCGATGTGAAGGGGTTGCGGGTTCAGCGTCATGTTCGAGAAGAGCATGTTGTCCATCTGCGTCACCGTGCGGGTGAGGCGATGCTGGATGGCGAGGCCGGGCGCGAGGTCCTCGAACCACAGACCGCCGCGGGGGTGCCGCCCGTCCGGACCGACCTTGGCCGCGCTCCCCGCCATGGCGAATTCTCCCTTGCTTTCGAGCCGCTTCGGCGCGGCGGATTCATGCTTCGTTTACCATGTTTACCGAGACTGAAACGAGGCTGGAAGGCGGGTGACGAGTCCCGCGCGGCCTCGCAGGCGAGGAAGGGGAGAAGCCCGTCGTCGTCGCGCGCGGAGGTTTCATGTTCCTGTTCACGTCCCTTCCTGAGCAGCCAGAGCCCCGGGCCGCGTCCGCGCCGGCCAAGGCTCCTGCGCAGGTCGTGGACGCCATTCGCGACGGATCTGCGCGGACAGGCGCCGACTTCGACTACCTGCTCAAGACCGCGCAGCGGGAATCGGCGCTCGACCCTGCCGCCAAGGCCAAGTCGTCCTCCGCGACAGGGCTGTTCCAGTTCATCGAGCAGACCTGGCTCGGCGTGATGAAGGGGGCCGGACCCGAGCACGGCCTCGGCAATTATGCGCAGGCCATCAGCAGCGCGAACGGCCGCTACGAGGTGTCCGATCCCTCGCTGAAGGCCGAGATCCTGCAACTGCGCAACGACCCCAAGACCGCCGCCGTCATGGCGGGCGAATTCACGCGGCGCAACGCCCAGCAGCTGGCCGGTGCCCTGGGACGGCAGCCGACGGACGGCGAGCTCTACGCGGCGCACTTCATGGGCTCGAGCGGGGCGGCGGATCTCATCAAGCAGGTCCAGGCCGCCCCCCAGGCCAATGCCGCGGCGCTGTTTCCGGACCAGGCGGCCGCCAACCGTTCGATCTTCTACGACAAGGCGAGCGGCCGGCCGCGCACCGTGTCCGAGGTCTATGCCACGCTGGTCCAGGAGGCTGGAACAGCCGGCGCCTCGGGCGTGCCGAAGCTCTCCAGCGATCCGTCCACCTGGCTGATCGGGCAGGCGTCGGCCCAGCCGGTGACTGTCACCGCGTATGCTCATGCCGACGGGCCGGCCTTGCACGGCCTGTTCCGGACCGAGGGCGTCCGCGGGCCGTTGAACCAGACCGTCCAGCGCCTCTGGTCCGGCCTGCCGGCCAGGGCGGTGGAGGAAGATGCCCGCCGCTACTTCCCGCGCTCCACCGACGCCGCGTCGGGGACGACGGGCGGCTCCTCCGCGTCGCCGCCGTCGCCCGGTGTCGTTCCGCTGCCGCGGCCCCGGCCCGTGGAGTTCGGCGGAATGGCAAGCGCCGTCGATCCGAATGTCGAGCCGGCCGAGAGGCCAGCACGGCCGGATGTCACGCGGCGCGCCGTCGCCTCGCGCGGGCGCGGCCCGCTCGACCTCACGTCCTTCATGAAGAAGGACATCGCCATCCCATGATCCCATCGCTCGTCCCGGGAGGTTCGGCATGCTAGTCAGGCGCTACCTGAGCTGGATCCAGAGCGCGCCCGCCGAGGCGCGCGCGGCCGGAACCGGGACCTTGGCCCGCGCCTTCGTCGAGGGCGCGATGAGCCACGAGGAGCACGTGGAGGCGGCCGCCGCCCTGACCCTGGCCCTCGACGACGCCGAGCCCTCCGTGCGGCGGGCCATGGCGATAGGACTGGCGGACTCGCCCCTTGCGCCCCGTCACCTAATCCGTGCGCTCGCGGCCGACAGGCCCGACATCGCGGCGATCGTGGTCGAGCGGTCCCCCGTGCCCACCGACGGCGACCTCATCGACTGGGTGGCGACCCGCGAAGGACCGATCCAGGCGGCGATCGCCCGGCGCCATCCCCTGTCGTCTCCCGTCGCGGCGGCCATCGCCGAGGTGGGCGAACCGGAGGCGGCGGTGGCCTTGTTGCGCAACCCCTTCGCTGCGGCGCCCGGCTTCTCCCTGACGCGGCTTGCCGAGCGCTTCGCCCACGATGCCGCCGTCGTGGAGGCGCTGCTCTCGCGCCGGGATCTGCCCGTCATCGCCTCCTATGAACTGACCGCCGGCCGCTATGCCGACGCGCCGTCCGAGGCCGGGCGTCGCGA
The DNA here is from genome assembly GCA_046349155.1 of Alsobacter sp. Taxonomy (GTDB): domain Bacteria; phylum Pseudomonadota; class Alphaproteobacteria; order Rhizobiales; family Beijerinckiaceae; genus Alsobacter. Next base: position 2,060,480 of record JAXMCW010000001.1, read on the forward strand.
TGCGCACGACCGCGCGGCCGTGGCGGTCTCGGCCGACCTGGGCACGGACGAACTCCTGCAGCTGGCGGCACACCTGCGGGCGACCGGCCGGCTGAACGTCTCGCTGCTGCTGCGCTGCGTGGTGTGCGGCCGGGCCTCGCTCTTCCATGCCGCGCTCGCTGAGCTCTCGGGGCTGCCGGTGCCGCGCGTGGCGGGCATCGCGTCGGAGCGGCGGGGAGGGGGCTTCCTGGCGCTGTGCAGGCGCATCGGGCTGCCCGACGCCGCCGTGCCGGTCTTCCGGGACGCGCTGCAGGCCTGGCGGCGGGCCGAGGCGATCACGGACTGGCTGCCGCAGGCGACCGCGCCTCTGGCTCAGTCCCGGCGCGTTCTCGCGGAGGTCATCGAGGCCGGGCGCCTGGCCGGCTGGCACGAGAGCGACGCGCTCTGGGTGAGCTTGCGCAGGCTCGATGACGAACTCGCGCGCGACGAGGCGCTCTCGGTGGCGGGCGCCCTGCTGCAACCTGCCGAGGGCGAGCCGATGCTGCTCCTGCAGCCGGGCATGGCGGTCGCGCCCGCCGACGAACCCGCTGCGCCCCAGCAGGACAATGCGCCCGCCGCGACACTCGCCTTGCCGGATCCGCTCGCTTTCCAGGGCGCCGTCGTCAGTCGGGATGAAACTGAGGACGCGCCATTGCATGGTGCGGTGCGGGAGGACGTCGAGTTCGTCGCCCCCGCGCCGACGGGCGAGACTCCGTCGTTCGGGGCCATGGCGCGGCTCCTGGAGGACGCTGTCGCCTCGGCGCTCTCCAACCTTCCACCGCCGCCCGCTCGAAAGCCGGACTGGAAGGACATGGCGCGCCAGGCCCTCGTGATCGAGGGGGAATGGGTGGGCGTGGCTGTCGGGGACGGGTTCGATCCCGACCAGTTCAAGGCGAATGCCGCCTGACGCCGGTCAGTACCGGTCAGTAGCCGAACTGCTCGAGCAGGATGCGCTCCTCCAGGCTGTGGCCGGGATCGTGCAGCATCACAAGGTCTGCGGCCCGGTCCATCGCCACGTCGACGCGACGGATGGACCGGTATTCGTAATGGTCGGCGACAGCGCTGACCGGCCGCTTGTCCGCTTCCAGCACCTCGATCGAGATCCGCGTCCTGTCAGGCAGCAAGGCGCCGCGCCAGCGCCGCGGCCGGAAGGCGGAGATCGGCGTCAGCGCCAAGAGCGCGGCATCGAGCGGCAGGATGGGCCCGTCGGCCGACAGGTTATAGGCGGTCGACCCGGCCGGAGTGGAGACGAGCACGCCGTCGGCGATGAGTTCGGCCAGGCGTTGCTTGCCGTCGATGGAAATGCGCAGCTTGGCGGCCTGGAAGGTCTGGCGCAGCAGAGAGACCTCATTGATCGCACGCGCGGTATGGGCCGTCCCCGTCGCGTCGAAGGCCACCATGAGCAGGGGATGCACCACGCTGCGCTCGGCGCGGTCGAGGCGGTCAAGCAGCCCGTCCTCGTGGAATTCGTTCATGAGGAAACCCACGGAGCCGCGGTTCATGCCGTAGATCGGCGTCCCCGTGCCCATGTACCGGTGAAGCGTCTGGAGCATCAGGCCGTCGCCGCCCAGCGCCACGACGACGTCCGCCTCGTCGGGCGGCGCATTGCCATGGACGGCGACGAGCTTGGCCCAGGCCGCCCGGGCTTCGGGCGTCTCGCTGGTCACGAAGCCGATTCTGGAAAACCGATGCATGCGGAACCCTGGCCACTCCTCCGGCGGGCCCCTCCTTAGCACGGTCCGCGTGCGCTTGCGCGAGAGACAAGGCTCTGCCAACGCTCGGCAGCCGGAGGATCGCCGTGAAGCACCATGGACGCTACGACTATCATCCCCTGCCGCAGCGCGCGGACTATTCATGGCCGGAAGGGCGGCGGCTCGCCGTCTATCTCGGCCTGAACCTGGAGCACTTCTCGTTCGGCGAAGGGCTGGGAGCCGAACTCGCTCCAGGAGGTCCCCAGCCGGACGTGCTGAACTATGCGTGGCGCGACTACGGGAACCGGGTCGGCGCCTGGCGCTTGCACGCCATGTTCGAGGACCTCGGCTGGCCCTGCACGCTGCTGCTCAACAGCAGCCTGTACGACTACGCGCCGGAACTCGTGGCCGCCTTTCGCAAGCGCGGCGACGAAATCGCGGGCCACGGGCGCAGCAACAGCGAACGCCAGGGTGCCTTGCCCGAAGAGCAAGAGCGCGCCCTGATCAGCGACGCGACCCAGGCGATCCTCCGGCACGAGGGGCGCCCGCCGCAGGGTTGGCTTGGGCCCTGGATCTCGCAGAGCGCACTCACGCCGGACCTGCTTGCCGAAGCCGGCTACGCCTATCTCCTCGACTGGTGCCACGACGACCAGCCGATCTGGATGCGCACCCGCAATGGCGGCCGCATCCTCTCCGTGCCCTACCCGCAGGAGCTCAACGACATCCCGCAGATCGTCGGCCGCAAGCGCGAGGGCGACGAATTCGCCGACATGATCGTCGACGCCTTCGACGAGATGCTGAGGGAATCGGCGGATCGCCCCCTGGTGATGGGCATCGCCCTGCACCCTTATCTCGTCGGGTGGCCGCACCGCGCCAGGCACTTGCGGCGCGCCCTGGCGCACGTGGCAGGTGCGTCATCTCGCCGCATCTGGCGTTGTCGTGCGGGTGACATCGCTGCGCATGCGATGCGCTTGCCGGAGGGCATCGTGCCCTAGGTCCGGATCTGCCTTTGCAATCCACCCCAAGAAAGGGTCCGCTTAATTCACTGAAAAAATTAGGTAAATTATTGTCCCGTTCGGACTTGAAAGGTTGCGCCCGTGCGATTGCCTCCCTGAGCGGACGGGTGGCCCCTTTCGGTTGCCGAGACGAGGTTTTCGCCTGCAGCGCGCCTCGCGGATTCCAGCGTCCCAAAACTGCGAAAGCTTTTAACTTCACAGTGAGATGGTGCAGGACCATAGTTTTGGCAGAAGCATATTGGACTCGGGAGGCATTTCAGATGTCTGCGTTGGGGCACGCCCATGTAAATGAAGATACCATGATTTATTTGGGTGACGTGCAGCTGACATATGTCAACCAATTTCTTTCTAGTTTAGGTTGTGCCACGCTTGATCCACCTGACCTCTACCACTTCGACAGGGTCTACCGCGCGGTCGAGGAAGTGCATGGCGACTTCCTATATCTCCTGTGGCGCACCGATGGCCGGCAACACAAGTGCTCCCTGGCCCTGACGGAGAACGATCTCGACCTCCATTTTTGGCTGGGAGCGGGCGAGACGCCCTCGCTCGCGCTCGCGGCGGCACTCCAGAAATCGCTCGAGACGCTCAGCGGCCGGTCTCGCGGTCCGTAGCCGGCCGACGATCCGGGGAGGGCGCTCCCCGGGGGCCTCGCTGCAGCCTCGCCACTTCCCACAAGCAGGCCAGACCGCCGATGCCCGCCGCCGCCAACACTGCGAGGGCCGGTCCGGGCCCGATCGCTTCGAGCAGCCATGCCAGCACGAAGGGTGCGGCGGCCGTCACAACGAAACGCACGGCCGCGATCCGGCCAAGCCTCTCGGCGTAGGCGTTGCGCCCGAACAGGGCCAGCGGCAGCGTGCCCTGGACGATGCTCTTCAGCCCGGAACCGCAGCCGAGCGCCACCGCGAAGAGCGAGGCGCCCAACAGGGCCGGCCCCGGCAGCGCGAGCAGCGCGAGCGAGAGCGGCATCATCGCCCCGGAGACGAGAGCGCCCGGGACGGGATGGCTCACCCGCCCCGGGGCGAGGCTGGCGAGCCTGATCAGCACCTGGCTGGGCCCGAAGAGCGTGGAGACCAGGACCGCCGAGCCCCCCAGGCCCAGCGCGCCGAGCAGCGGCACCATCTGCGAAAGGACCGCCGAGAGGACGAAGCCTCCTAGAGCGAAGCCCGAGGCGACGAGCACCATGGCCCGGGTCTGCACGCTATCGGGCAGCAGCGTATCGCCTTCGGCGGCGACAGGACCCGAATGAGGCGCGGGCAGAGGCGCGTCCTCCTGCCTGGGCCGCGACAACGCCACGACGAGGTGGATTGGTGCGGCGACGAGGATGTCGAGCACAGCATAGAGGACGAGCACCTGGCGCCAGTCCATGACCGTCGCCAACTGCGTCGTGAGCGGCCAGAACAGGGTGGAGGCGAAGCCCGCGATGAGCGTGAGGTGCGTGATCCGGCGCGCCGCGAAGGTTCCGACGCGCTGCACGATGCACGCAAAGGCTGCGTCGTAGAGAGCCAGCGTCGAGGAGACCTGCACGAGCGCCAGCCCGACCAAAAAGCCGACCGGACCCTGCGACCTCGCGAGCACGACCAGCGCGAGCGCCGCGAGGCACGAACCCACTGTCATCACGGAGGCGGCGCCAAAGCGGTCGATCAGACGACCGGCCCGCTGGGCGAAGAGGCCGCCGAGCAGCAGCGAGGCGGAAAAGGCAGCGAACACGCTCGGCACGCTCCAGCCGAGGTCCCTCGCCATCCCCGCCGCCAGGATGCCAAAGCTGTAGTAGAGCGTTCCATAGCCGACGATCTGGCTGACGCCGAGGAGGGCGACCAGGACGGTGGGAGACAGGGTGGCGCTGCGCGGCTGCAAGGCGTTCGAATCGGAGGAATGGCCCGCTCGCGCGGCGTTCCCGCACCATGGCCGAGGCCCGGACCTCATTCAACCGGCGGAAATGCTCGATGCCCGCCTCAAGTCCGGCGCACCCCGGCAACCATGACTTGCAGTCCGCGTTCTGCCCGCGATGGGGCCACGCAGGAGAACGCCATGAACCACATCATCGTCACCCTGGCCAGCCTCGGCCTGGCTGCCCTCGCGATTCCCGCCCAGGCCCAGAGCCGCATGGACAAGAACTTTGTCGCGGATGCCATGGCCGACGGCATGGCCGAAATCCAGATGGGCCAGCTGGCCGGCCAAAAAGGCGGATCGGACGCGGTGAAAAAGTTCGGCCAGATGCTCGTGACCGACCACACCAAGTCACTCGACGAACTCAAGCCCGTTGCAAGCAACCTTGGCGTGCAACCCCCGCAAGCTCCGAAGCCCGACGCAAGCGCGGCCATGGCGAAGCTGTCGAAGCTCGATGGTGCGGCCTTCGACAAGGCCTTCGCCGCGACGGCCGTGAAGGACCACAAGAAGGCGATCGCCCTCTACCAGAAGGAATCGAAAAGGCGGGGCCCGGCTGCGGACCTCGCCAGGCAGCAACTGCCGGTTTTGCAGAACCACTACGAGCAGGCTCGGTCCCTGCAAGGGCAGGTGAAGAGCAGCTCACGGTGAAGTGTGGCGGCGGGCGGCGCTGGACGTGAAGCGGCTCTGGCCGAACGACACGCTCCCGCGTCGGTCGGGAACTCAGCTCTGGATCTTCTCCACCTTCGCCGCCTGGTCCGGCACCAGACGGACACGGTAGGCGACGCCGTCGCATTTGAGCACCCAGACCGCCTCGTCCGGCTTGGAGAGCTTCTCGTCGCGAGTCGCGCTTTCGGGCGTCTTGCAGGCAAAGCCCTGCGTCCGGATGTGGTCGGCCAGGATGCCGATCGGCGTCTCCTGCGCCGCCGCAGGGACGACGAAGGCCGAGAGGGCGAGGCAGACGGAAGCGGCACGGCTCAGCATGGGGACACTCGACTTCAAAGTTGCGCCCGTGGAAACTACACCGTGGCCTGACCTTGGTCGAGCCGAAGCCTTTCGGACCCGCGCGGGCCGGCGTGTTCCCGATGCTGCCGGGGCGCCCATCCTCCCGGCGAGAGGACGCCGCCGCCCTGCGGCGTCCCGCCTCATTCGGAAATCGTCGCTTCCGGAACGGCCTCGAAGGCCCCGGCGTGGAGCAGGCTCGAGCTTGCCTTCGCCTTGGTCCCCGGCATCACCTCGAAGCGGGGATCAAAGTCGACCATCGTCGCGGCGAGCTTGGCGAGGACGCTCACGTCGCCCTGAACCTTGGCCGTGCCGTCCTTGATCTGGGCGTCCAGCGTCGTCTCGCCGGCCATGGTCCTTTCGAGGTCGGAGCGGTTGATGGTGAGCGTCAGGTCGGGCTTGGCGGCAAGGAAGCCTTGCAGGTTCGTGAGGGTCGCGTTCTCCATCTCGATCACGAACTTCTCGCCGTTGTCCGGCGTGATCAGGTTGATCGTGAAGCGCAGCCCCTCGGCCTTGCGACTGTCGAGACGGATCCCGAGGAAGGTGAGGAACAGACCCGTCGGCATCGCGCGAACCACGTCGGGGCTGCTGGACTTCGCGGTCTGTCCCTGCGGAATGCCCGAGCGCAGTTCGTAGGCGCCGGCGAGATAGCTGTTGCGCAGCCCGGGGTTCTCCTGCTGGTAGCCGATCTGCTCGAAAATGTCGGCCAGCAAATCCTTGGCCGCGCGGTTCTGCGGCTCGGCGAGCACCAGCTTGTTGACGATCTCCTGCGCCAGCAGGTACTCGCCGGCCTCGTGGAGCTGGCGGCCCCTGGCGAGGATCTTCTCGGATCCGCCCATCATCTCGACATAGAGCGGGGCGGAGTCGGATGGCGAGAGCGGAACCAGCGTGGCGGGATTGCAGTCCCAGAAGCCGAGGTAGCGCTGGATCACGCCGCGGCTATTGTGCTCCGGCGAGCCGTGGTAGCCGCGGCAGTACCATCTCTGCTGCAGGCTCCTGGGCACCTCGTAGACATTGTGGATCTCGTTGATCGTCACGCCCTGGTTCGCCAGGTGAAGCACCTGGTTGTTCATGTTGGCGTAAAGGTCGCGCTGAGCGCGCAGAACCTCCTGGATGCGGTCATTGCCCCAACGCGGCCAATGGTGGGAGGCGAATATCACGTCGGCCTCCTGGCCGAAGCGGTAGAGCGCTTCGGCGATGTAGCGCGACCAGTTGAGGGGATCCCGGACCTGCGCTCCCCGCAGCGTGTAGATGTTGTGGAGGGTCGCCGTGACGTTCTCGGCCATCCACAGGGCCTTCATGTCCGGGATGTAGGTGTTCATCTCCCTGGGCGCCTCGGTGTTAGGCGTGTTCTGGAAGATCATCCTGACGCCGTCGACCTCGAATTCCTCGATCGGCTTCTCCACGAGACGCGTGGGCGCGATCAGGCCGACGCTGCCTGCCGACACGCGAACGCCGAGGCCCTGGCCGACGAAGCCGTGCGGGGCCACGGTGAGCAGCAGGCCATACTGATAAAAGAGCCGCCGGTTCATGGCGTTGCCCGCGAACACGTTCTCGGCGACGGTGAAGTCCATGAAGTCAACGGGCGCGATCACAGGCACCTTGCCGGATCGCACGTCCTCTTCCCTGACGATGCCGCGCACCCCGCCCCAGTGGTCTCCGTGGGTGTGCGAGTAGATGACGGCGGAGACGGGCAGACCCTGGCCCACATGCTGCTGGAAGAGGTCCCAGCCGGCTTTGGCGGTCTCGGCGCTGACCAGGGGGTCGAACACGATCCAGCCGGTCTTGCCGCGCACGAAGGTGATGTTGGAGAGGTCGAAGCCCCGCACCTGGTAAATACCGGGCCTCACCTCGTAGAGCCCGTAATTGTTGTTGAGCTGGGAGATGCGCACAAGCGAGGGATGGATGCTGTCGAACGTGTCCTGCCTGTCGATGAACTGGAACTGCTCCATGTCCCATACGACATGGCCGTCCGCCGCCTTGATCTTCATCTCCTTCATGGGCGCGATGAGCCCGCGCTTCTGCTCCTCGAAGTCCCGGCGATCCGCAAAGGGAAGCTCAGTCCTGGCTTTCTCGAGGACCGCACGGGTATGCCTGGAAGGAGCCTTGCCCTTCGGATGGAAGTGGCCGGCCAGGGGCGCCTCCTGGGCGTGGGCCGGGCTTTCCTCGAGCGTGAGCGATCCGGCGACAGCAAAGGCCGCGCCGAGGGCGGGGATGTTCTGAACGAAATCGCGCCTGGTTGTCATGGCGTCTCTCCCTGCTCTGATGCGCTCGACGTTTTCCTGCGGCGCGATCCCTGGCCCGCCGGGTGCGCCTCCGGGGCGCAGCGAAATGTCTGGGCCCTGTGAACGGCCATGGTCAAGCCGCAGTCCGTCTGGGACTTGGCGTGGCGTCCCGCAGTGACCGCGGGCGTGCGACGCCTCTCATGCGCGCTCGGCGGGGCTCAGGCCTCGGCTGGAAGCCGGATTGCGTCCGTGGAGAGGGAAAGCCCCTTGGGGCTCGACGTCGGCCTCGACTGTGTTGATGGTACGCCGCCACGCAACGCCGATGGTCACGAACTGTTGACGTGCCGAACCGGGGCCCCAGACGGCGGACTCGCAGCTTGCGTCGCCGAGAGCCCGGACGGATTCCATCTTGCGTAGACCGTCAGAACGCGATGCCCCGGCTGCCGCATGGACTCCTCATTCCAGGCTCCGGTGACAGACAGCCTCCACGCGGTTGCCGTCGGGATCGGACAGGAAGGCGGCGTAATAGGCGGGATGGTAAGCCTCACGAACGCCCGGCCCTCCGTTGTCGGTTCCTCCCGCCGCCAGCCCGGCTTTCCAGAAGGCGTCAACCGCCTGCCGGTTCTGCGCCTTGAAGCACCAGTGACGACCGGAAGCGGCCTCCTGCGCCGGGCCCAGCCGGATGGACAAATAAGTGCGCTCCGGGTGGGCCGCGTCGCATCGCTCGCCATAGCCGATCCACTCCCGGGAGGACCCGACCTTCGAGACGCCGAGTTCTGACAGGATGGCGTCGTAGAAGCGCTCCGCCCGCTGCAGGTCGGAGACAGTGATGGAGACATGGTCGAGCATTGGGATCTCTCCGGAGCGGACCAAGGGTGGACGTCAGACGACATAGACCTTGTCCGGCAGCGCGTGCGCGCCTCCCCGGGCGGGGAAGTGGAGGGCGAGGGGCTCCCGGCAGGCTGCGATCGCGGTCACCAGGCCGTCGGCCAGCTCGCCTCGCCGGATGGCGTCCGCGAGTGCGTCGATTGCCGGCCTCCACGCTGCGTCCGGGATCCATTCGCACAACCCGTCATCCGCCACGACACGGATATAGCGCTCAGCAAAGGACACGAAGATCAGCAAGCCCAGGCGCTCGGGCGTTCGGGTCAGGCCATGGGCGTAGTAGTGCTCGAAGGCGGCGCGCTCGGCCCTGATGCGCTTGATGGCGCGCGGCACGAGCACGAAGCGCAGGCGCCCCCATGACAGCACCGTCGCGACGAGGATGAAGGCTGCCACCTGAAGGGTCAGAAGACGCAGGGGGCTCCACGCCGACAGGAGCGCCACAGGCCAGGGCAACAGGAGCGCGACCAGGGCCGCCCACAGGACCGGGACAGCGCTGTAGCTCGAGGACTGCCGCGCGACGACGCAGACGATGTCCGCGCGGGTCTGCGTCTCGGCTTCGCGGATGGCCTGCCCGATCCGGCGGTGTTCCTCCTCGTTCAGCACGTCACCACCCTCCGGATGCGCCGCCTCCGCCGGAGGACCCGCCTCCGCCGGAAAAACCGCCCCCGCCGCCCCAGGATCCGCCGGACGATCCGCCGCTCCAGGAGCCGCCGCCGAAGGAGCCTGGACCCGGGACGAAGATGACCTGCCCGCCCCGTCGCACCATCCGCCCGCCCGTTCCGCGCGCGTTGCGCAGCATGACCAGGACGATGAACACGAACAGGATGAAGACGATGAGCGGAAAGAGGGTGTCCTCCGGCGACTGGGCAGCGGGCTGCCGCTTCGCCCGCGCCTGCCATTCCGCCGCGTCGGTGCTGAGCGCGCCGATGACCGCGTCCGCTCCGCGCTCGATGCCGCCCGCGAAGTCCCCGGCCTTGAAGCGGGGGATGACGGTCGACTGGATGATCACGCTGGAAACCGCGTCGGTCAGGGTGCCCTCGAGGCCGTAGCCCACCTCGATCCGGACCTTTCGCTCGTTGGGCGCGACGAGCAGCAGCACGCCATTGTTCGCCTTGGCCTCTCCGAGCTTCCAAAACCGGAAGAGCGCGTTGGCGAAGGTCTCGATATCCCCTCCCTGGAGCGAGGGCGTCGTCGCGACCACGAACTGGATGCCCGACTGGTCCTCCAGCCTTGCAAGCCGCTCTTCGAGCGCTGCGCGGGCCTGGGGCTGCAGGAGCCCCGCCGAGTCCACGACCCGCCCGGAGAGCGCAGGGAAGGTGAAGACCGCAAGAACCGCGGCGACGCCGAGGGCGAGGGCGGCGAACGTGACGGCCATGAGCCCGGCCGCGACGGCCGGAGCGCGCCGCATGCGCGCCGCGGGGCGGGACTGGACGGGGCCGCGCAAGGCCTAGAACTTCACCTGTGGCGGTTTCTGTGCGTCGTCGGAGGCGCTGAACTCGGCCATGGGTTGCGATCCGGAGAAGACGGTCTTCGCCCACAGCACGGTCGGGAAGGTCCGAAGGCTGAGGTTGTAGGCGCGCACGGCTTCGATGTAGTCGCGGCGCGCGACCGCGATGCGGTTCTCCGTCCCTTCCAACTGGGATTGCAGGGCGAGGAAGTTGGCGTTCGACTTCAGATCGGGATAGGCCTCGGACACCGCCAGCAGCCGGCCAATCGCGCCGCTGAACTGGTTCTGGGCATCGAGGAACTGCTTCAGCTTCTCGGGGTCGCCGAGTTGCGACGCGTCGACCTTCACCTGCGTCGCCTTGGCCCGAGCCTCCACGACGGCCGTGAGGACGTCCTTTTCCTGCTTGGCATAGCCCTGCACGGTCGCGACCAGGTTGGGGATGAGGTCGGCGCGGCGCTGGTATTGGTTCTGGACCTCGGACCAGCGCGCCTTGGCCTGCTCCTGGAGGGTGGGGATTTCGTTGTAGCCGCAGCCGGCGAGGCCGAGGGCCACGAGGCCGAGCAGGAAGGCCGCCCGAAGGCGGGGCACGAGCGTCGCTGAGGCCATGGCATGTCTCCGTCGGGAGTTCAGACTACCGGTTGCATGGCCTCAGCGGAAGGCGCGCCGATGGCCGGGCTGACCGGAGCCGGCGACGCTCGAAGGGGCAAGATGCCGCAACGGTCATGTCGGTGGACGCGACGGCTGTCCATCGACAAGCCCGACGAGGGCGACCAGACGGCCTGTGAGCTCGGCATGGGACTGACGGACCTGCCTTTCGACATCCCGAAAGTCGCGCCGAGCCGCGCAGGGGCATGGATCAGGTCCGGGTTTGACCGGCAACGGTGCGGTCGCGCCATGCCGCCAGCCAGGCCTGTGTCGCCGGCGAAGCTTGAGATGTTTCATCCCAGGGTTTGATGGTGCATTCTTCTCGCCCGAGTGAAGGGTTGCCCTATGGGCAGCGTCGTCCATGCAGGCGCCATGATAAGGGAGGCAATCCGTTGAGGGTTACGGCGTAGCCCAGCGGACTTGAGGCTGCTGGCGAAGCGCTACGGGCTCGACCCGAAGACTTTGCCTCGTGGGAGACGCAATGTTCCCACGCATTCGGGAAATGGGTGCATTGCGTGTCTGAGCAGAGTTCGATCGAGGACTATCCAATCAGGGGAAATCAGCGACGGTATCTGCTCGCCGAGCGCTTCACGTCCGCATCATACATGATTTCCGTCGTGCATCCCGTGGAGGGCGCGCTCGACGTCGGGCGGCTCGAGCGGGCGGCGCGAACGCTGGTGGGCAGGCACGAGGTCCTGAGGTCGAGATTCCGGCCCGTGCGCGGAGAGTACCGCGTCAGTGTCGAACCGCAGCCCGCCTTCGCGTTCAAGGTCGTGGATCTTCCAGACGGGTCCTTCGAGACCTTTCGCAGGGCGGCGCTCCCCCTGATCATGGACGATATCGACGTCTGCGTTCCTGCCAGCCTGGTCCGGTTCGTCGTCGGACGGGTGGAGGGCGGGCAGGCGTGGCGCGTGTGTTTCGCGTCGCATCACGCCATATCCGACGGTGTCTCGCGGGCGCTTGCGATGAAGCAACTGTTCCAGCTCTACGACGGACTGGATCTGCCGGCGTGCCCGTCCTTCTACGAGTTCGTCGATGCGGGCGCTCCGTCCGCCGAGGACGAAGCCTTCTGGCGTGCGCAGGCCAGCCAGGCCCCCGTCGACATGTCGCTGCGTCCGGACAGGGAGAGCACGACCGACGCGGGGCTCGGCGAATTCGTCGTCGAGCGGCTCGACCTGGGGGGCGCCGAGTTCCGCAGGCTTGCCGCGGGCATGGGCGCGAGAAACTTCGCCTGCCTTGCCGCAGCCTATGCGCTGGGGCTGATGAGGATCACCGGGCAAAGCCGCATCCTCTTCACGTTCCAGAGCGCCGGGCGCAAGACGGTCGCGGCGCCGGCCTCCGTGTTCGGCCCGTTCTCGAACACGCTCCCGCTGGTGGCCGAGATCAGACTCGGCGAGAGCTTTTCCGGATTGGTCGAACGCCTGCAGCGGGAGATCGAGCTTGCCTTGGTTCACGAGGCGGTCCCCTTCGACGCCATCCTGAAGTCGCTGCCCGACAGGCCGGCCTTTTCGCTCAACCTCTTCCCGCGGGAGTTGCCGCCCTCAGCCGAGGGACTGCGGATCGGGCCAAGGGAGTTCCTCGACCGGCAGACCGAGTACGCCATGAACCTCGTCTGGTCCGAGGACGGGGAGGACTTCAACGGACGTGCCTATTACGATGCGACCCGTTTCTCCGCCGGGCGGATCGCGAATTTCCTGGCAACACAGAAGACTCTCCTGCAGGCGGCCTTGCGGCAGCCCGATCGCACGATCCACGACCTCCTTGCCCTGGTGGGCGGCGAGGACCTGCCCCTGGATCCGCGATTCCTGGCTCCGCCGGCCCTGAATGTCATCGGGCGGTTCATCGCGCAGGCCGAGGCACGGCCGCATGCCGATGCCATCCGCACCGGCGGCTCGACCTGGACCTATGGCGACCTTCTGGGGCGTGCCGATGGCTGGGCCGACCGCTTGCTTCACTCCGGCCTCCAGCCGGGCGACCGCGTGGCTCTCTTGGCGAGCCGGGGCCGAGAGCTGGTGGCGGCCATCCTCGGCGTCGCGCGTGCCGGAGGAAGCTTCGCCGTGCTCGACGTCAGCTATCCGGCGAGCCGCATCACAGAGCAGATCGGACAGCTGCGGCCCCGGTTCGGTATCGTCCTGGACGAGCGTCAGGCGGCCCTTCGGGCCGACCATCGGGACTTGATCTGGCTCGATGCGGGGGGCGCGCCGGCGCCGAGCGCCGCCCGCTATCCCGGACCCTCGGCGGGCCTGCCGCTCTATTTCCTGTTCACGTCAGGCACGACGGGGACGGCGAAATGCGTCGGCCACGGCGCCGAGATCCTGACGTTCTACACGGATTGGGAGAGGGAGACGTTCTCGCTGGCGGAGGCGGACTGCGTCTCCATGCTCTCTGGCCTGAACCACGACCCGGTGATGCGAGACCTCTTCGTGCCGCTCGCCGGCGGCGCAGCGCTCGCCATCCCCGACGAGGACCAGATGGGGGATCCGCGAAAGCTTCGCGAGTTCCTGCTGGCCGCCAAGGTCACCGTGATCCACCTGACGCCGCCGCTGGGACACCTCCTCGCTCTGGAGGCTGAGCCCGGGTCTCTCGCGGGCGTGCGTCTCTTCGTATGGGGCGGAGATGAATTGCCGGGCCATCAGGCGCGGACGATGCGCGCGATGGCTCCGGCTTCGACGCAGGTCAATCTCTACGGAACCTCGGAGACCTCCCAGGCGGCCTCGGTCTTCATCATCAGGCCGGGCGATGAGATCGGCTGGCGCACGGTCCCCATCGGGCAGTCCGTCCCCTGGATGCGATGCACGTGCGTGACGCCGGACGGTCGAGCTTGCGGCCGCGGGGAAGCCGGCGAGCTCCGGGTCAGCATGCCTTTCCCTGTGTTTCTGATGGACGCACCTGACACGGAGGGACCCGGGAGCGGGGGGCCTCGGGAAAGGACCGTGCAGCAAACGGGCGATACCGCGACGGTCCTTCACGACGGAAACCTCCTGTTCGCCGGCCGCCGGGACGACCAGGTCAAGATTCGCGGCTTCCGCGTGGACCTTGGCGAGGTGACCTCCGCTCTGCTCTCCCTCGCAGGGATCGATCAGGCAGTGACCCTCGCCCATCGGCAGGACCACGACCGGACCGTTCTTGTCGCGTTCTGCGTGCCGGGCGACGCAGCGCCCCCGACACCGTCGGAACTCCGACGGGCGCTGCACCGCAGATTGCCGTCCTACATGGTCCCCGAGCGCATCCACCTCATCGAACGGATGCCGCTGCTGCCCAACGGAAAACTCGACCGCAGGACGCTTCTCAGCGACACCGACGCTACGCCAGCTCCCACGCTCGTGGCCGCCCATGCCCGGGTTCTCACGGCGCGCGAGCGTGAGCTGGCCGCGATCTTCGCCAAGGCGCTGGGCCACCCCGTGACCGACGCCAGCAGTTGCCTCTACGATCTCGGAGCCGACAGCCTCTCGATGATCGAAGCCCGTCTTGCGCTGGAGGAGGCAGGCTACCGGCTGGAGGACGGCTGGGAGGCCCTGCCGATCAGCGATCTCGCAGGCTTCGGCCCCGGCGATGATGGTCCGCGATCGCGCTTGCTTCAGAAAAGCTCGATCGAAAGCTTCATCGCCCTTCGCGCGATCGCGATCTGCATGATCGTCGCACTCCATTTCAAGTTGTTCATGTATGACGGGGGTGCGACGTCCGCGCTGTTTATTGTCGCCGGAATCGTCCTCGCCAAGTTCACGATGCCGAGAATTATCGCGGACGATAGCGCATCAGCCATATGGAAATTCATTCTCAAGATCATGATTGCGTTCTATCCCGTGACGCTCTTGATCTTCGTTCTGCGTGCGATACGGCATGAGTCGATTCATTACACAAGCCTCACGCTGACAACCAATTTTCTGATAAACAAGGATGGGCAGGAAGGATATTACTTTGCATCGCAATGGTACATCCATTGCTACGTCCAGGTGGTTTTCATCCTTGCTCTGCTGCTGTCGTCCGGGCGGATCAGGGCGCAGTTCAGGAGCGATCCGTTCCAAACGGCGTTGGTCGGAACCGTGCTGTCCGCGATGCTGTTCGTCCTGACCGCGCTCTGGTTCGACATGGGGTTCGTTGGGCTCACCCCGTCAGCGACGAGAATGCCTGTCCATGGCATGATGCTCGTGCTGACGGGCATGGCTCTGGCGTTTGCGCGCTCGACGCGCGACCTCGTCATCGTGTTGGCGATCGCGTTCTTCGTCCTGGCGCTTCGGGTCGTCATCATTGACGAGAAGGGGACGGCCATTGCCGCTGCGAGCCTGGTGTTCCTCACGGTCTTCCCGCGGGTCGTCGTTCCTACCGTCGTGGGGCGCATCATGGCGACGATCTCGAGTGCTTCCCTCTTCATCTACTTGCTGCACGCGCCGATCCACGGACTGGCATCCCGGCTCGTAGATCTCCAGAAGCACCCCTTCTTCGCGATGATCGGCACCATCGCCGTGTGCGTCGCGCTGTGGAAGCTCTGGCTGCCGATCGTTCAGCGCATCGTCGCCTGGATCGTGGGTCGGATGACGCCACGAGACACGACGGTCGCGCCATCCGAGCAGGGAATTTGACCCGCGTCAGGCCGGCGGTAGGATTGGACGTCGCTGCGCGGGCAAGAGCCCGGCAGGACGTGCAGGAGTGAGATGACGATACGCGCGTCTGCGCTGGCGAGGACGGTGCCGAGCCCCGGTGGCCCGCGCCAGACTTGCGGGCCGGACATCCGCGGTATGGCTGCTCGCCCTTCACGTTTTGACGGGTGAACAGCGCGCGAAGGGGGAAACGACTCATGGAGGTCAGCAATCCATTGCGGCGCCGTGCTCAGCCGCTGGATCCTGGCCACTCGAGCCAGCTCCACGTGATCACATGCGGGGCGATGGGGCTTCCAGGCAGGTGTGACGATGGCCTATCCGTTTGACACGATCGCAGCACTGATCGAGGCGGGTTCAGAATCCGCCCCGGCCATCGGCGCCCCCGGCAGGCCTTCGCTCAGCTACGGGGAGCTCAGGGCACTGGCCCGCAGATGCGTGAGCGAGATCAACGCCATGGGGATCGGCCGCGGCGACCGCGTCGCCATGGTCCTTCCCAACGGCCCCGAGATGGCGTCGGCCTTCGTGGCCCTGGCCAGCGGCGTGACGACGGCGCCGCTGAACCCGGCCTACAAGGCTGACGAGTTCGACTTCTATCTGTCCGATCTCAACGCCAAGGCCCTTCTGATCCAGCAAGGCATGGACAGCCCGGCCCGCGCGGTTGCCGCGGCGCGTAACCTCCCCGTGATCGAGCTCATCCCGGATGAAGGCGGGGCAGCCGGTTCCTTCAACCTCGCGCCGTGCGGACCGGTTGCGAACCCGTCGTCGCATGGCGGGGTGGCCGGACCGCAGGACATCGCCCTCGTCCTGCATACCTCGGGCACGACGTCGCGCCCCAAGATCGTGCCGCTCCGACAGGTGAACGTCACCGCCTCGGCAATCCATATCGTCCGCACGCTGGAGCTGACCTCCTCCGACACCTGCCTGAACATCATGCCGTTGTTTCACATCCACGGGCTGATCGCGGCCGTGCTGTCGTCTCTGGCGGCGGGCGGGTCTGTGAGTTGCACCACCGGGTTCAACGCGTTCGGGTTTTTCCGCGCCTTCGACGCCGTACGCCCGAGCTGGTACACCGCCGTTCCCTCCATGCATCAGGCCATCCTGCCCAGCGCGGCCCAAAACGCCTCGATCATCGAACGGGGCCGGCTTCGCTTCATCCGGTCATCCTCCGCGTCCTTGCCGCCTCCGGTGATGGCTGCGCTCGAACAGGCCTTCAAGGTCCCCGTCATCGAGTCCTACGGGATGACCGAGGCCTCGCACCAGATGACGTCCAATCCGCTTCCGCCGGGGGCGCGCCATTCGGGTTCGGTGGGACTTGCCGCCGGGCCGGAGGTCGCCATCATGGACATGGAAGGCGCGCTCCTGCCGTCCGGTCAGGTCGGCGAGGTCGTGATCCGCGGGCCCAACGTCACAGCCGGCTACGAGAACAATCCGGACGCGAATGCCACGGCCTTCACAAAGGGCTGGTTTCGGACGGGCGACCAAGGCGTGATCGACGCCGAAGGATATCTCCGCCTCACCGGGCGGTTGAAGGAATTGATCAACAGGGGCGGGGAGAAGATTTCGCCCCTGGAGGTCGATAACGTGATCCTCGACCATCCCGCGGTGGCCCAGTGCGTCACCTTCGCCGTGCCGCATGACAAGCTGGGGGAGGAGGTGGCCGTGGCTCTCGTGCTGGCGGAGGGCCAGAGCGTCACCGAGGCCGACCTGCGCGCCTTTGCCTCCCAGCGTCTTGCGGCGTTCAAGGTTCCCCGCCGCATTCTCGTTCTCGACGCCCTCCCCAAGGGCCCGACGGGCAAGCTGACCCGTATTGGTCTCGCCGAGAAACTCGGGCTGGCCTGATGCGCGTCGCCATCTACGGAGCCGGCGCGATCGGCGGCCTTCTCGCGGCGAAACTGGCGCAGAGCGGCGTCGACGTCACGGTCATCGCGCGAGGGCCGCACCTCTCCGCCATGCAAGCCCACGGCCTGACGCTCGTCAGCGACGGCGTCCGCAAGACCGTCCACCCGCGCTGCCTGGCCGACCCGACCGAGGCCGGGATTCAGGACTACGTGTTCGTCACGTTGAAGGCGCATGCGCTGCCCGGGGCTGCCCGAGCGATCGGCACCATGGTCGGCCCGGACACGGTGATCGTGCCTGGGGTGAACGGCGTCCCTTACTGGTATTTCTATGGGCTCGAGGGACCTTACCGCGATCGCCGGATCGAGGCGGTCGATCCCGGCGGAGCGCTCTGGGACGTCCTGCCACCCGAGCGGGTCGTGGGCTGCGTCGTCTATCCCGCAGCGGCCGTCGCCGAGCCTGGCGTCATCGAGCACAGCTATGGCGATCGCTTCACGCTCGGGGAGCCGGACGGCTCCCGCTCGGCCCGCGTCGAGGCGCTGTCGAAGCTCCTGATCGCAGCCGGGCTGAAGGCGCCCGTGAGACCGCGGATCCGCGACGAGATCTGGCTGAAGCTGTGGGGCAACATGGCCTTCAACCCGCTTTCAGCCCTGACGTTGGCGACGTTGGATACGCTCGCCACCCAGCAGGATTTGCGAGACGTCGCGAGGGCGATGATGCTCGAGGGGCAGTCCGTGGCGGAGTCCCTCGGGGTCCGCTTCGCCATCGGGGTCGACCGGCGGATCGAAGGCGCCGCCGAAGTCGGCGCCCACAAGACCTCGATGCTGCAGGATCTCGAGCTCGGCCGGCCCATGGAGGTGGATGCGCTGCTCGGAGCCGTCGTGGAGCTGGGCGAGATGGTGGGGCAGGCGATGCCGACCTGCCGCATCATCCTGGCGCTTCTTCGCCAGCGCGCCCGGATGGCGGCCCGCGATCCCGCATAGGCGCATCCCGGGCTCCCAAGGCCTGCGCCGTTGTCCGTTCCAAGCGGAAAGCGCCTCAGACCCCCGACCTCAAGCCTCGTGCCAGATCCTTCCGGCCATCACCACGCCCTTCGCGGAGAGCCGTTCGGCGCCGCGCATGCGTTCTCCCGTGGAATCGACATAGTCGAACGCGCCCCGGTCGTGGGCGAGAATGGTCGCGTCCCCCGCGGCGCCGGGCCGGAAGGTCCCCAGGTCCGGCCGACGTAAGGCGGCTGCGGCCCTCTGGGTGGCTCCCGCGATCACTGTCGGCAGGTCCACGCCGAGGCACAGGAACTTGGACATGGTGGTCAGGAGGTCGAAGGCCGGCCCGTCGATGCACAGGGCGTGCACGTCGCTGGAGATGGTGTCCGGCAGGAAGCCGTTGGCCAGCATGGCGCGCGCCGTCGCGAAGGAGAAGGACCCCATGCCGTGGCCGATATCGAACAGGACGCCGCGCTGGCGCGCCGCGAGGACCGCCGGCAGGACCTTGCCATCGGCGGTCGCCGGCGTGTTGGGGAACGGCCGGAAGCAATGGGTCAGGATGTCGCCCGGGCGCATCAGGGCCAGGACGTCCTCCAGCGTCGGCGGCGGCACGTCGATATGCACCATCATGGGCACGCCCACCCGTTCCGCGACCTGGCGGGCGATCTGAAGGGGCACGAGGCCGGAGGCGCCGGATGCGTTCATGCCCACGCGCACTTTGATGCCCGCGATCGTGTCGCGATGGGCGGATGCGACCTCGACGGCGTCGACGGGCGCCATCAGGCGCAGGTCGCCGCTCTCGCCGACCATGACCCGCCTGGAGAAGCCGTAGATGCCTGCGAAGGACACGTTGAGATAGGCGACGATTCGCACGGGCGCGGGCCTGATGACGTGCTCCAGGAAGCCTGCATAGTTGCCCGGCCCGGCGCTCCCGGTGTCGACCAGCGTGGTCGCGCCGCCGCGCGCCAGGACGAGCGGGTCCACGCCCAGCGAGGTCCCGCCCCAGTAGACGTGGGTGTGGAGGTCGATCAGGCCCGGAGTGACGATGCGTCCGGATGCGTCGACGCGCCGCCTGGCTCGCTCGGCGAGGCCGTCCCCGACAGCGGCGACCGTGCCGTCAGAGAAGGCCACGTCGGCGACCCGGTCGATGGACTGCCCGGGGTCGATCACCCGGCCCCCGGTCACGACGAGATCGTACTCCATCACCCATCTCCTCACGACGAAGGACGGCGCGGAACCATCCGGGCTCGCGGAAGCGACCGCTCCCGCGCCGCACATGGAGGCAAGGCCTTTTGATTTTCAAGGCCTTTGCGCCGGGATCGTCAGGGGAGGGAGGTGGTGCCGGTTGCGGGACTTGAACTCGCGACCTACCGCTTACAAGGCGGTTGCTCTACCAGCTGAGCTAAACCGGCATTCCAGTGACGGCGGGCGGCGCGTCTGCCGCGTGGCGTCGCCGGGGCGTCGAATCCCGACTGGGTCGCGACGGGACAGGCGGGCGCTCGCGGCACGGATTTGAGATCGCCCAAGGGGGGCGACGTGTCAAGGCGCGGCCGCTCCGGCGAGGAGAAGGTCCGGCATGCGCCCCGTCCACCGGGGTGAGACGGTCCGGGACCGTCGGCGGAGCCGCGGGGGCCGTCCCG
The DNA here is from genome assembly GCA_046349155.1 of Alsobacter sp. GTDB lineage: Bacteria > Pseudomonadota > Alphaproteobacteria > Rhizobiales > Beijerinckiaceae > Alsobacter. The sequence continues at coordinate 2,080,350 of JAXMCW010000001.1, forward strand.
GGGCGTGATCGCAGGACGCGTCAGGCATGACGCTCAAGTCGCTTGCCTTCCACGACCAAAGGTGGAGATCATGTCGGCAAGTTCCGAAACAGGAACTGCGGCAGGCGGCCGTCGTGGACCGCCGCCGGTTGGGGAGGAAGAGAGATGCTGCGTCTCATCGGACTACCGGCTGCTGCGCTGGCCGGACTTCTCCTGTCGTCGGCCGCCTGGGCCGGGCCCAAGGTCGTGAACGGGCCGGGGGCGAACCCCGCCTGCTTCAAGCCCTGGAGCGATCAGACCAAGTTCATGCAGTGGGAGAAGAAGCCAGGACCCTACCGCATCGCGGTGGTGAACGGCTTCGTCGGGAACACCTGGCGCATCCAGATGATCAAGACGGCCAAGGCCTTCGTGGACCAGCCGGACATCAAGAAGGACATCAAGGAGTTCAAGGTCGTCTCGACCGGCACCGACGTCGCCGCCCAGCTCGGCGCCATCGAGGACTTCATCAACCAGGGCTACGACGCCATCGTCACCATCGCGGTTTCGCCCGAAGGCTTCGATCGCGTGATCCGGCTCGCCGACAAGAACAACGTCGTGATCGTGCCCTTCGACAACGTCCTCGACACCGACAAGGTGATGATGGTCAACGAGGACCAGAAGCAGATGGGCAAGATGTCCGCCGAGTTCCTCATCAAGGAGATGGGGAAGAAGGAGGGCAAGATCCTCGAGGTGCGCGGCCTGCCGGGCAACTCCGTGGACCGCGACCGCCACGTCGGCTTCCGCGAGGTGATGGAGGCGTCCGGCAACAAGTTCCAGATCGTCGAGGTGGTCGGCAACTGGGACGACGGCACCGCGCAGAAGGCCACGGCCGACGCGCTCGCCGTGCACGGCAAGTTCGACGGCCTGTTCACCCAGGGCGGGTCGACCGGCTCGGTGCGCGCCTTGATGGACGCCAAGCATCCCATGATCCCGATGGCGGGCGAGGGTGAGAACGGCTTCCGCAAGTACATCGCGCAGTATAGCGGGCAGGGCCTGAAGGGCCTGTCCTATGGCCAGTCGCCCGGCCTCGTCGCTATCTCCATCAAGGCGGCGATCTCCGCGCTGCAGGGCAACCCGATGCCCCAGCTCATCTCGATCCCGATCCCGGTGGCGGACTACAACACGCTCAAGGACGGCGTGAACTATTGGTCGAACCTGACCGACAACTTTTTCACGCCCAACGAATTCCCGCCCTGCGGCGTGAACATCTCCGCCACGGAGATCATGGCCAAGGACGAGAAGAACACGACCAATTGAGCCCCTGCGGCCCGGCCTCGGCCGGGCCGCTTCGTCTCTGGGGCTGGACTGGGGAAGGGGACCTCGCAGAAGGGTCCGGGAGGGGTGCGGCATGGACGGCTCGGCCGATCCGATCCTGACGCTGGGCGGCGTGTCCAAGCGCTATGGCGGCGTGCGGGCGCTGGAGGGCGTCGATTTTTCCTGCCGCTCAGGCAGCATCCATGCGGTGCTCGGCGAGAACGGGGCGGGCAAGTCCACCCTCATCAAGATCATCGCCGGCGTGGTCCAGCCCGACGAGGGCACGATGCGCTTCCAGGGCGCGCCCGTGCGTTTCGCCAACCCTGCCGCGGCCAACGCGGCGGGCATCGTCTGCATCTTCCAGGAACTCTCCCTGATGCCGGACCTCTCGGTGGCCGACAACATCTCGGCCGCCTCTCCGCCCCGCCGGCTGGGGCTCATCGATTCGCGCGCGCAGCGACGCAGGGCGGAGAAGCTTCTCGCCTCCATCGGCTGCGAGGACGTGAACCCGCTCGACCGCGTGCGGGACCTACCCTTGTCCCGCCGACAGATGGTCGAGATCGCCAAGGCGCTCGGCAAGGATCCGCGCCTGCTGATCCTCGACGAGGCGACATCGGCCCTGACCGCGGCCGACGTGGAGAAGGTCTACGCCATGCTGGCGCGGCTGCGCGCCGACGGCGTCTCGATCCTCTACATCTCCCACCGCATGCACGAGATCGAGGCGCTCGCCGACATGGCGTCGGTCTTCCGCAATGGCCGCCACATCGAGACCTTCGCGAAGGGAGCGCGGACGAACGACGAGATCGTCCAGCTCATGATCGGGCGCGAGATTTCCTCCCAATACCCTCCCAAGCCCCAGAAACCCCGGCCCAAGCCCCTGCTGGAGGTGAACGGCCTGACCTGGGAAGACCGGCTGCGGGGCGTCAGCCTGAGCCTCGGGCCGGGCGAGATCCTCGGCCTGGGCGGCCTCGACGGGCAGGGGCAGAAGGAATTGCTGCTCGCGCTCTTCGGCGTGCTCAACGGCGTGTCCGGCGACATACGCATCGACGGCAAGCCGGTCAGGCCCCGTTCGCCGGCCCAGGCCAAGGAGCCCTCGGTCGGCATCGCGCTCGTGCCCGAGGATCGCAAGACGGAGGGTCTGATGCTGCCCATGTCCGTCGCCGACAACCTCGTGATCGCCTCGCTCGGCCAGTTCACGACGGCCTCGCTCATCGATCCGGCCAAGGCCAGGGCCGCGGTGGTGGACGCCCTGAAGACGCTGCAGATCAAGGTGGGGGACGTCGACGACCCCGTCGCGACCCTCTCGGGCGGCAACCAGCAGAAGGTCGTCATCGCCAAGTGGCTGATGACGAAGCCGCGAATCATCCTGCTGAGCGACCCCACCCGCGGCATCGACGTCGGCACGAAGCAGGAGATCTACAGGCTCCTGCGCCAGCTTGCCGACGACGGCGCCGCGATCCTGTTCTACTCGACCGACTATGACGAGCTCATCGGCTGCTGCGACCGGGTGGCGATCCTCTATGACGGCCACATCGTGCGCGAGCTCGAGGGCGAGGAGATCACGGAGACGAACATCGTGTCCGGCTCGCTGAACATCGCTCCGGCGGGGAGGCCGGCCGCCCATGTCTGATGCGCCGCTGGCGGGTTCCCCCCCGCTTTCCGCCCCCCGTGCGGCTTCCGGCTTCGCCGACTTTGCGCTCAGGCTTCGCCAGAACGGCGCGCTCGTCTTCGCGATCCTGCTCTTCGTGGTGGTCTATGTCCTCTACCACTCCGCCCACCCCAAGGGCTTCTCGACCCAGGTCCTGGTCCAGAACGCCAACGAGGTCTTCACGCTGGCCATGGTCGCCATGGCCCAGACCGTGCCGGTGCTCCTCGGCGGCCTCGACCTTTCGGTCGGCGCGATGATGACGATGGTGAATTGCCTCGCCAGCCACCTCGTGCAGGGATCGGGCGTCCAGATCACGCTGGGCATGCTGGCCTGTCTCGCCGCTGGCGCCGCGGGCGGCTTCTGCAACGGAGCGCTCGTCGTGTTCGGGCGCATTCCTCCCATCATCGCCACGCTGGCCACGGGCGCGATCTATATCGGGATCGCGCTGCTGCTGCGGCCGACGCCGGGCGGCAAGATCGACGAAGACCTGAACTGGGCGATGACGAACTCCCTCGCCGACTTCGCCGAGACATTCGGCCTGTTCGACGGCGGAAAGGCGTCCTGGTTCCAGCCGCTCGCCTGGATCCCGGTGCCGGTCGTGCTGGGCCTGCTGGTGATCCTGCTCGTCTGGGTGCCCTTCCGCCGCACGTTGACCGGGCGCACGGTCTACGCCATCGGATCGTCGGAGAGCGCGGCCTACATGTCCGGCCTGCCGATCGCCCGGGCGAAGCTCGCCGCCTTCACGCTGGCGGGACTCTTCGCCGCGATCGGGGGCCTCTTCCTCGCCATCCAGACCTCGTCTGGAAACGCCGACATCCCGCAGGCCGGCGCGTATACGCTGAACTCGATCGCGTCGGTCGTCATCGGCGGCACCTCGCTGATGGGAGGCACCGGAAGCGCCATCGGGTCGGTCTTCGGAACCTTGATCCTGCGGGTGATCTCCTTCGGCTTCCGCATTTTCGACATCCCGCCGCTGCTGCAGCCGCTCTTCGAGGGCCTCGTGCTCCTCGCGGCGGTGAGCCTCGGCGCCGCCCGCGCGCTGCGCGTCCGCAACTCCCTCGAGCTCTTCCGATGACAGCGCTGCGCCTCTCGCTCTCCCAGGACGACCGGCCCATCCTCATCGCCGGCATCTTCATCGCGCTGATCCTGTGCGCCGGCACCGCCTACACCATGGCCACGCAGGGCGCGGCCACGCTGCTCTCGCCCACCTACCTGCTGCAGCAATTGCAGGTGGGGTCCTTCCTGGGCGTCGTGGCGGCGGGCATGATGGTGGTCATCCTGCTCGGCCATATCGACCTCTCCGTGTCCTGGACGCTGGCCGCCGCGGCGATGATGGCGACCGCGGTGGGCGGGCCCTGGGCCGTCCCCGTCGGCATCGGCATCGGCCTGGCGGCCGGGTTCGTCAACGGCATCGGCGTGGGCTACCTGCGGGTGCCCTCGATGATCTTTACGCTGGGCATGGACGCCGTGCTGCGCGGCCTCATGGTGGCCCATACGGGCGGGTTCGCGCCGCAGACGGCGGCGACCGACCTGATGCGGTTCCTCGGCGCCGAGCGGACCGCCGGCATTCCAAACGCGCTCTTCGTCTGGGCGCTGGTCTCCGCGATCATCGTGGTGCTGCTCACCCGCACCGCCTTCGGGCGCTACGTCTACGCGCTCGGCAACCGGGAGCAGGCGGCCTATCTCTCGGGCGTCCGGACCCGCGGCGTCATCCTCGTCGCCTTCATGATCTCCGGCGCCTGCGCCGGCCTCGCCGGCGTCATGCTGGCCGGCTATTCCACCAAGGCCTACCAGGGCATGGGCGTGGCCTACGTGCTGCCCTCGATCGCGGCCGTAGTGATCGGCGGCACGAACATCCTGGGCGGCCGGGGCAAGTATCTGGGCACGGTCGTCGGCGTGATCCTGATCGTGCTCCTCAACAGCGTGCTTTCGATCATGCAGATGCCCGAGGCGGGCCGGCAGATCATCTACGGCATCGTGATCATCACCATGCTGCTGATCCATGGCCGCGGGTCCCATGCCGCGGCGTAGGCCAGGCGATCCGGCGCGGCGCGGCGGCCCGGCCGTTCTCGCCGCGTCAGGGGATGTCCGTGAAGCGTCCGGCGTCGACGAGCGCCTGCACGAAGTCGGGAATCTCGAGCCCGGCCTTGACCTTGGCGTCGAGGGCCGCCTCGGCCGCGCGCACCCCCGCCAGCGCCTCGATGACGGCGTCGATCCGGCCGCGGGGCACGATGACGACGCCGTCCCCGTCGGCCACGACGATGTCCCCGGACTCGACCGGCACCCCGCCAAGCGTCACGGGCTGGCCCACCGTGCCCGGGCCGTTGCGGGCCGGCGAGTTGGGGGTGACGCCGGCGCACCAGCACGGCAGCCCCACCGCCAGGATGCCGGGAACGTCGCGCACCATGCCGTCCGTGACGAAACCCGCGACGCCGCGGTTGCGCGCCATGCCGAGCAGCAGGTCGCCGACCACCGCCGTCCCCTCGAAGGAGTCGGCGGCGGCGAGGATGACGTCCCCGGGCCTGGCCGCGAGCAGGGCGCCGAACACGGCGAGGTTGTCGGCCGGACCCGCGTGGCAGGTGAGGGCGGTCCCCACCAGGACGCCCGCCGGCGGCGCGAGCGGCTTGATCCGGTGGTGCAGCGCGCCGCGCCCGCTCATGCAATCCGTCACGAAGCCCGTCTGGACGCCCGCGAAGGCGGCGAGCTGCGAGGCCGTCGGCCGCCCGAAGGCCCGGCGGATGGTGAGAAGCGGCGGATCGGCGATCATGGAAGGCGCTCCCGTCCCTGTGGGTCTGCTCCGGCTCTCCCGAGCGGCCGGCCTTCCGGTCAGGCTAGGCCAAGCCCCCGCGACGAGGAAGCGCGCCGCGACGCGCCTGCTCCGCTCCGGCGGTGGAGCTTGGCATGAGGGCGGACTGGAGGAGGCGGGCGCATTCCGTTGCCGCCCTTCGCCTGATGGCGAAGGCGGCGCTGCCGCGCGCGGTGTTCGACTTCGCGGACGGCGCGGCCGAGGACGAGAGCGCGCTTTCGCGCAACGAGACGGCCTTCGACGGCTGGGATTTCCTGCCGAAGCCGCTGGACGGCTCGCCGCAGCGCGATCTCTCCGTCGAGCTCTTCGGGCACCGCCTGTCGATGCCCGTGATGATAGGGCCGACGGGACTGAGCGGCCTGTTCGCGCCCGACGGGGAGCGCTGCGCGGCCCGCGCCGCGCACGCGGCGGAAACGGGATTCTGCCTCAGCCATGCCTCGGTCTGCACGCTCGAGCAACTCGCCGAGACCGGCGCGACGCCGCGCTGGATGCAGGTCTTCATCTATCGCGACCGCGGGTTCACCGCGGAGCTCGCGAGACGCGCCCACGCGGCCGGCTATCACGGGCTGGTTCTCACGATCGACAACCAGCTCCTCGGCAACCGCGAGCGCGACCTGCGCAACGGCTTCACCATCCCGCCGAACTTCTCGCTGGTCGACCGCGCGAAGATGCTCACGAAAGTGCCCTGGCTCATCAGGATGCGGACGGAGATTCCGCGCGTCACCTTCGCCAACTATGTCCGGCCGGGTGAGCCGGCGGACGTGGCGTCCCTGGCCGGCCGCATGAACGCGCTGCTCGATCCCAGCATGAACTGGGCCGACGTGGCGGCACTGCGCAACGTCTGGACGGGGCCGCTCCTGCTGAAGGGCGTGCTGCACCCGGACGAGGCCGCGCGGGCCCTGGACTACGGCATGGACGGGCTCATCGTCAGCAACCATGGCGGACGCCAACTCGACGGCGCCATCGCGAGCCTCGACGCCCTGCCGGGGGTGCTCGACGCCGTGCAGGGCCGCATTCCAGTGCTTGTGGACGGCGGCATCCGGCGGGGAGCGGACGTGGTGAAGGCGCTGGCTCTGGGAGCCCGCTGCTGCCTCATCGCACGCCCGCAGCTCTGGGGCCTCGCGGTGGCCGGCGAGGAGGGGGTGGCCCACGTGCTGGACATCTTCCGCCGCGAGATCGACCGTACGATGGGCCTGCTCGGGGTGACGTCCGTCGCGGGCCTGGGGCGGCACCTGCTGGCCCGCAGGACGAGGCACGGCTGACGCTGCTTGCGCTGGCGCATGTCCGCCGCGCGTTCGTCCGGTGCGGACGGGGCTTTCGGTTGCGCCCTGGTCCCAGTCCCGCTAACCCATCGTCATGGCGATGCGCACGCGACCCCTTGCGAGACTGTGGACGGGCCTCCTGCTCGCCTATGCGCTCGCGCTGCAGGTCCTGCTCGCTCCGCCCCTGCCCCTCGGCCACGACGCGGCCTTCGCCGCGCTCGGCGACGAGCATGCGCTTTGCCTCACGGGGTCCGGGGAGCCGGCCTCCGGCGCCGCTCACCATGACCGCTCGTGCTGCCTCCCGGGTTGCGTGGGCGGCGCTCCGCCGCTGCTGCCTCCGCTCGTGCAGGACGTGGCGCGGCCCTCCGCCTCGGCGGGCCCCGTCTTCTTCCCCGTCGCCCAGATCAGGGCCGTCCAGGTCCGGACGGCCGGCCGCGGACCGTCGCCCCGGGCTCCTCCTCCCGATCACGCCTGACATCGTCCGCGAGGCCGCCGCCGTCACCGGCGTGCGTCCCCGCATTGTCATGCTCGATCGAGGATTCACACCATGTCTCGCCTGCTTGTCGCCGCGGCCACCCTGCTGGCCGTCCTGACCACCCCTGTCCTGGCCCACGTGACCCTGGAAGCGCAGGAGGCCTCCCCCGGCTCCGCCTACAAGGCCGTCTTGCGCGTGCCCCATGGCTGCAAGGGCTCGCCGACCACCCGCGTTCGCGTGCAGATCCCCGAAGGCGTCATCGCCGTGAAGCCCATGCCCAAGGCAGGCTGGCAGCTCGACACCGCCAAGGGGGCCTTCGCCAAGTCCTACGACTATTACGGCACGCCCACCGCCGACGGCGTCAAGGAAATCTCCTGGAGTGGCGGGAGGCTGCCGGACGAGTTCTACGAGGAGTTCGTCTTCCGCGCCTTCCTCACGAAGGACTCGAAACCCGGTACGACCCTCTATTTCCCGGTGGTGCAGGACTGCGAGACGGGAACGGATCGCTGGATCGAGATCCCGGCGGACGGCAAATCGGCTGATGACTACGAGGCGCCGGCCCCCGGGCTCAAGCTCGTGCCGAAGAGGTAGCGCCGCGGGGGAGGGTGCAAACGGAGACCGCGATCATGGGACCTCACCTGCGCGCCCTCCTCGCGGCCCTGGTCGCCGGGCTTGCCATCCTCACCGGGATGGCGGGACCGGACCGGGCGTCGGCGCACGCCTCCCTGCTGCAATCGGCGCCCTCCGACGGGGCCGTGCTCGCCAGCGGACCTGCAGAGGTCGTGCTGAGCTTCAACGAACCCGTCTCGCCCCTCGCCGTCCGGCTGATCGACGCGGACGGGACGTCCCGGAGCCTGTCGGCCAGGGCCGAGGGCAGCGTCGTGCGCGCGCAGGTCCCGGCGCTCGCACCCGGCGCTCATGCGCTGAGCTGGCGTGTCGTCTCCGAGGATGGGCATCCCGTCGCGGGTGCCGTCCTGTTCTCGGTCGGCGGCCCGGCCCCGGGCGGCGGCCTGCTCGACGCCGATGCGCCGGATCCGGCCGCGCGCGCCGCCTTGTGGCTGGCGCGGCTGGCCATGGCGGTTGGCCTGACCTTCGGGGTGGGCGGCACCGTCATTCGCGCGTGGATGGGGTCGGCAGGGGACACGGGAGGGCCGTGGACCAGGGCCGCGCTCCTGCTGGGCCTTGCAGGCTGCGCCATCGCGCCCGGCCTCCAGGGCATGGATGCACTCGGCCTGCCGCTGGCCTCCCTGCCGAGCGGGATCGCCTGGTCGACCGGTCTTGGCACCCGCTTCGGGGTGACGATCCTCCTGGCGGGAGCGGCCGTCGTCCTGGCGCTGGCCTCTGGCAGGGGCGGCGTGCGCAGCCGCCGCATCGTTTCGGCAGGCGCGCTCGTCCTGGCCGGCCTCGCCGTCGCCGCGAGCGGCCACGCCTCCACGGCGTCGCCGCAGGCGCTGACGCGCCCCGCCGTCGCCCTGCATGTCGTGGCGGCCGCGCTCTGGCTCGGCGCGCTGGTTCCCCTGGCGACAGGCTGGCGGCGTCGGGAGGCCCTGGCGCCGTTCCTGGGACACGCGTCGCGGCTCCTCGTGGTCCCCGTGGGCCTGCTCGCCCTGTCCGGCCTGATCCTGGCGGCGATCCAGGTCGGCGACCCGGCCGCGCTGCTCGCGACGGCCTATGGCCGCGTGCTCCTGGCCAAGCTGGCCGCGGTCGGCCTCATGCTGTTGCTCGCCGCCGCGAATCGCTGGCGCTGGACCCGGCCGGCCCTCGCAGGGAACGCTCGGGCCTGGGAGCGGCTGGGACGACTCGCGGCGGCTGAGGCCGTCCTCGCACTTGCTGTCCTCGGATTGGCGGGCCTGTGGCGCTTCACGCCCCCGCCGCGGGCCCTGGCGCTCGCCGATGCGCGGCCGGCGAGCGTCCACCTGCACACGGCCCAGGCCATGGCCGACGTCGCGGTCACGCCGGGGCGCAGCGGGCCGGTCACGGTATCGCTGTCCCTCCTCACGGGCGATTTCGGGCCGCTCGACGCGAAGGAGGTGACGCTGGTGTTCCGTCGCCCCGACCTCGGGCTCGAGTCGATCAGGCGTCCCGCCTTCAAGCCGGGTGACGGGACCTGGGCGGTGCGGGATCTCGTCCTGCCCGCGCCAGGACGCTGGCAGGTCGAGGTCGAGGTGCTGATCGACGACTTCACGCTCGCGCGCCTGCCCGGCGAGCTGGATCTCAGGCCCTGACTGGCGCGTTGTACGGGCTCGACGACGCGGGCCGGAGGCCTGCCACGATCTTGCCCCAAGGCATTCATGCTGGGTTCAGGGCGGTTCGGGCATTCCTATGGCCAAGACAAGCGGCATCCGTCGTGCGTCGGCCGCCCCGAAGGCGGCCCCGGGTGCCAGGGAGACGTGCCATGATCAAGAACAAGTTCGCCGTCGGAGCGCTCGCCGCCGCCACCGTCGCCAGCACCCTGGCGCTCAGCAACCCCGCCGAGGCCGGCTATTATTATCGCCGCGGCGGATGGAATCCCGGCGCAGCGGCCGCAGTCGGCGCCATTGGCGGCCTTGCGCTCGGGGCGGCCCTCGCAGCCCCGCGCCCGGCCTACGGCTATCCGGCCCCGGTCTACGGCGCTCCCGTTTCCGTGTACGGCGCCCCTGCCTACGGCCCGGCTCCCGTCTATGTCGAGCCCGCCCCGACCTGCTGGGTGCAGCGGCAGCGCGTGTGGAACGGCTGGGGCTGGGTGTGGCAGCGCCAGCGTGTGTGTGACTACTGAGCCATCCCCTCCCGGCTCGGATGCGAAAAGGCCCCGGTCGCGAGACCGGGGCCTTTTTGCTGGCCAGTGGCCGGGCAGGGCGCCGCGAGACGCCCTGCCGCCGGGATCAGTCCGCCGCGTAGATGTCGCGGTCCTTGGTCTCCGGGATGAAGATCAGGCCGATGATGAAGGTCATCAGGGCGAAGGCGATCGGGTACCAGAGGCCGTAATAGATGTCGCCCGTCTGGGCCACCATGGCGAGGGCCGTGGCGGGCAGCAGGCCTCCGAACCAGCCGTTGCCGATGTGGTAGGGCAGCGACATCGCGGTGTAGCGGATGCGGGTCGGGAAGAGTTCCACCAGGGCCGCCGCGATCGGGCCGTACACCATCGTGACATAGATCACGAGGATGAAGAGCAGACCGATGATGGAAGCCACCTGAGGACGGAAAATGTCGAAGGGGTTCGACATCTTCACGATGTTGGGGTCGCCCGGCTTGGGATAGCCGGCGGCCTGGACGGCGGTCGCGACGCTCTTGGCGAAGTCGGGGCCGACCACGACGGGCACGCTCGTGTCGTTGACCTTGATCGCGGTCGGGGTCCCCGCCGGCGCAGCTTCCGTGACGTAGCGCACGGATTGCGAGGCGAGCGTCCGGCGGGCGACGTCGCAGGGCTCGGTGAACTGTCGGATGCCGACGGGATCGAAGAGGCTGCCGCAGGTCGCGGGGTCGGCCACCACCGTCACCTTCACGTTCTCGATGGCCTTCTCGAGCGTCGGGTTGGCGAAGCTCGTGATGCCCTTGAAGATCGGGAAGAAGGTGAGGGCGGCGATCAGGCAACCCGCCAGGATGATCGGCTTGCGGCCGATGCGGTCGGACAGGGCGCCGAACACCACGAAGAAGGCGGTGCCGAGCAGGAGCGACCAGGCGATCAGCAGGTTCGCGGTGTAACCCTCAACCTTCAGGATGCCCGTGAGGAAGAACAGGGCGTAGAACTGGCCCGTGTACCACACCACGGCCTGGCCGGCGGTCAGGCCGAGCAGGGCGAGGATCGCGACCTTGGCATTGCGCCACTGGCCGAAGGCCTCTGAGATCGGGGCCTTGGAGTGGGTGCCCTCCGCCTTCATGCGCTGGAAGGCCGGCGATTCGTTGAGCTGCAGGCGGATCCAGACGGAGACCCCGAGCAGCACGATCGACACCAGGAACGGGATGCGCCAGGCCCAGGCGGCGAAGGCGGGCTCGCCCACGATCGTGCGGGTGAACAGGATCACCAGCAGCGAGAGGAAGAGGCCGAGCGTCGCCGTGGTCTGGATCCACGAGGTGTAGAAGCCGCGGCGGCCCTGCGGGGCGTGCTCGGCCACGTAGGTCGCCGCCCCGCCATACTCGCCGCCGAGCGCGAGGCCCTGCAGCAGGCGCAGCGAGATCAGGATGATCGGGGCCGCGACGCCGATGGAGGAGTAGGAGGGCAGCAGGCCGACGATGAAGGTCGACAGGCCCATGATCAGGATGGTGACGAGGAAGGTGTACTTGCGCCCGACGAGGTCGCCGATGCGGCCGAACACCAGGGCGCCGAAGGGGCGCACCAGGAAGCCCGCCGCGAAGGCGAGCAGCGCGAAGATGTTGCGGGTGTTCTGCGAGAACTCGCTCGAGAAGAACTGCGAGCCGATCACCACGGCCAGCGAGCCGTAGAGATAGAAATCGTACCACTCGAACACAGTGCCGAGCGAGGACGCGAAGATCACGCGCCTCTCGTCGGCCGTCATCGGCCGTACTCTTTCGGCGGCCGCGGCGGATGCCATCGTCATTCCTGGTCTCCTTGGATGATCCCTGCCGTTCGACATCGGGGGGTGGCCGGGCGCGCAGGCGTGCGACGGCAGGCTCTTGGCGGCCTCGACCGCCGGCGCCGGGGCGCCGGTCCGTTCTTCCCCGTGGCCCGATCGGCGAGCCTTGTTCTTGTCTTCGCTGGGCTTCGGCCAACCCGGTGGGCGGCCGTCCCGACGTGCCCGGACTCTAGCTCACCCGGGGAATGTCGGATATCGCGTGCTCCATTGAACCTTCGTCTAGTCGGCCTAGAGGCTTCTCGCACCTGCGAAAAACTGAAGGTTGCGCTTCGGCGAGACCTTGACGGCGCGTCGCGTCAGCCGGAGGTGAAGCTGTCGAGACCCCGCGTGCGGGGACGGGCGATGCGCACGCCGCGCTCCTTCATGTCGCGCAGCAACAGGTACATCATTCCGGTCATCAGGGCGTCCGCGAAGGCGTCGTGCTGGCCGAGGTCGGGGATGCCGAGGTCGCGCTGGATGGCCGCGAAGGTGAGGTCGATCGTGGTGCCCGGCGGGGCGTCGCCGTACTTGCGCTCGTGGTAGAGGCGCGACACCTCGATGAGCGGGTTGGGCAGCTCCGTGCCGATGAAGCCGAGCACGTACTTGTCGAGCATGGCCACGTCGAACTCGAGGAAATAGCCCACGAGCGGCCGGCCCCCGATGAAGTGCAGGAAATCCGGCAGGATCTTGTAGATCAGCGAACCCCCGGCCACGTCCGCGTGGCGCAGGCGGTGCACCTTGATGGCCTCGGGGTCCATCTCCGCGTCGGGCCTTGCCACCGCCTCGAAGCGCTCGCTGGTGAGAATCCGGTTCCCGCGGATCTTGATGGCCGCGATCGTGACGACGTCATCCTTCGCCACGTCGAGACCCGTCGTCTCCGTGTCGATCACCACGACCTCGTCCGGCGGACCCGGCTTGAACAGGAACCGGTAGGACTGGTCGCCGATCGTCGCCTGGTGCAGCAGGCGCTTGAGCGGACGCAGCATCAGAACATCCCGAGATTGAAGTGGCGGCGCAGGATCTCACGGAAATCCTTGACCCGCCCGAACGCATCCCGCAGCAGGTCGCGCTCCATGCTGGAGAGCGCGGCCGGCCTCACCAGGGTGCCGCCCCTGGCGCCCTGGGCGAGCTGTGCGTCGAGCCTCAGCGTCATCAGGAAGCGGAAGGCCTCGACGAGTTCGGCCGCGAAATCGCGCCGCAGCACGCCGATCTTCGCCAGCGCCTCGATCCGCGCCGCCGTGGCCGTCGCCAGGACGCCCTTTTCGAGGGCGAGCGCGCGGGCGCCGTGGACGATGGGGAACAGGCCCCCCTTCTTCAGGTCGAGCGCGTCGCCCTGGCCCTCGGCCGTGATCAGGTTGTTGAAGAGGCCGATCGGGGTGGGGAACTGCTCGACGGCCTTCGCGAACCGCGCGAGATAGGCCTGCTCGCCGCGCACGCGGCCGAGCAGCGCGTCGCGGGCCCTGGCGAGGAGCGCCGGGTCGCCGGCGACGGCCTCCGCGTCGACGAAGATCGCGACGTCGAGGTGGACCTTCTCGTCCGCCGTCGCCAGCCAGCCGCCGAACTCCTCCTCGTAGTCCGCGAGCGTCCTGGACCAGGCGGGGTTGGACACCATCACCCCGCCGGGGCATGGCGGGAAGCCGAAGCGCTCCAGCGCGCCCGAGAAGTCCCGGCGGAAGGCCTCCAGGTCCTCCGGGGGCACCGGCGCCGCGAGGATGAGGCCGTTGTCCTGGTCGGTGCGAAGGGTCTGCTCGCCGCGGCCCTCGCTGCCCATGACGATGAGGCATCCGCGCTCCTGGATGGAGGCCGGGGCGACCATGCCGAAGAGGCGGGCCAGGAGGCGGCGGTTCAGGTCCGAGACGATCTCGCAGATCACGTCGATCTTGATGCCCTGACGGCGCAGGATGCGCACCTGCTGCTCGATCTCGCCCGCCGCGACCGCGAGGTCGTCGAGGGTGTGGGCGCGGTCGATGCGGCCGGCGACGAGCTGGGCGTTGCCGGCGATGAAGCTCAGGAGGTCGATGTCCTCCACGATGCCGACGGGCGTCGCTCCCTGCATCACGGCGATGCGGCGCTTGTTGTGCTTCGTCATCAGCAGCAGCGCCTCGAAGACGAAGTCGTCGGGCGCGAGGCGGACGAGGTCCCAGTGGGCGAGGTCGCCGACGGGTGTCTCCAGCGGCAGGCGGCGCAGGATGACGGCCTTGGAGAGGTTCATGCCCGTGACGATGCCGAGCCGCTCGCCGTCGCGCACGTAGAGCGCGTTGCTGTTGATGGCGCGCATGCGGTGGCCGGCCGTCTCGATGGTGTCGCTGGCGAGAATCGCCTCGGCCGGCTGCATCACGATGTCGGAGACGCGGGCGCGCATCAGGCTGCCGACGCGGCTCTCCTCCTCCTCGCGCGCCACGGCGTCGAGCTTGCGGGACAGGTCGAGGTAGAAGAACGAGGCGAAGCGCGCGTTCTTCTGGATGAGGTCGAGCGTCAGCGCCTTCGGAATGGCGTAGGCCAGGGTCTCCTCGCGCGCGACGAAGGCGTGGCCGGCCGCGCCGTGGACCAAGGCGCGCGTGTCGAAGGAATCCTTGGGGCCGAGCAGGGCGACGAGCTCCTCGCCGTCGCGTTCCTCCACCGTGCCCTTGATGACGACGAAGAGGCTCTCGCTCGCCGCCCCCTGCGCGATCACGGTCTCCCCGGGTCGGACGTAGAGGATGTCGAGGCCGGCCCGCAGGCGCTCGATCTCCTGGGGGCCGAGTCTGTCGAAGGGCGGGTTGGAAGCGTCGAAGGCCTTGGGCATCGCGGCGATCCCTGGCGTGGTCGAGACGCGAACGGCCGGGGCGCAGAGCGCCGCCGGCCGGGAGGAGGAGAGGGGGGCCGGAGCCCCCCGTCTCAGTGGGCGGTCGCGCCGGCCGAGCCGATGCCCGTCTGGGAGCGGACGAACTGCGCGGGGAAGCCGGCGCGGTCGATCTTGGCCCGCGCGCTGCTGTCGAGCAGCGAGAAGATCCAGATGCCCACGAAGGCGATCGTCATCGAGAACAGAGCCGGGTTGTCGTAGGGGAAGGGCGCGGAACCCTTGGCGTTGCCGAACACCGCCTCCCAGACGCCGGGGGACAGGACGACGCCGACCAGGGCCGTGATGAGGCCGAGGAAGCCGCCGATGACCGCGCCGCGGGTCGTCATGCCCTTCCAGAAGATCGACATCACCAGCACCGGGAAGTTGCACGAGGCGGCGATGGCGAAGGCGAGGCCCACCATGAAGGCCACGTTCTGGTTCTCGAAGACGATGCCGAGGATCACGGCGAGGATGCCGAGCGCGATGGTCGCCATCTTGGAGATGCGGATCTCATCCTGCTCGTTGGCCTGGCCCTTCTTCACGACGGTCGCGTAGAGGTCGTGGCTGATGGCCGAGGCGCCGGCCAGCGTCAGGCCCGACACCACCGCCAGGATCGTGGCGAAGGCCACGGCGGAGATGAAGCCGAGGAAGACGTTGCCGCCCACGGCCGCCGCCAGGTGGATGGCCGCCATGTTCGAACCGCCCTTGATCGCGGCGAGGCCCGTCTTGCCGGCGGTCAGGAACTCGGGGTTCGTGGAGACCAGCGTGATGGCGCCGAAGCCGATGATGAAGGTGAGGATGTAGAAGTAGCCGATGAAGCCCGTGGCGACGAAGACCGACTTGCGGGCGGCCTTGGCGTCGGCGACGGTGAAGAAGCGCATCAGGATGTGCGGCAGGCCGGCCGTGCCGAACATCAGGGCCAGACCCAGCGAGATCGCCGAGATCGGGTTCGAGATCAGCGAGCCGGGCTCCATGATCGCGAGCTTCTTGGGATGCACCTCGACGGCCTTGCTGAAGAGCGCATTGGGGCTGAAGCCGAAGTGATAGAGCACCGCGAGCGCCATGAAGGATGCGCCGGCGAGCAGCAGCACCGCCTTGATGATCTGCACCCAGGTGGTCGCGACCATGCCGCCGAAGGTGACGTAGACGATCATCAGGCCGCCGACGATCACGACCGCCATCCAGTAGTCGAGGCCGAACAGGAGCTGGATCAGCTTGCCCGCGCCGACCATCTGGGCGATCAGGTAGAAGGCCACGGTGACGAGCGTGCCGCAGGCCGCCAGCACCCGGATCGGGGTCTGGGAGAAGCGGAACGAGGCCACGTCGGCGAAGGTGAACTTGCCGAGGTTGCGCAGCTGTTCGGCGATGAGGAAGGTCACGATCGGCCAGCCCACCAGCCAGCCCACCGAGTAGATCAGCCCGTCATAGCCGGAGAGGTAGACGAGGCCGGAAATGCCGAGGAACGAGGCGGCGGACATGTAGTCGCCGGCGATGGCGAGGCCGTTCTGGAAGCCGGTGATGCCGCCGCCCGCGGTGTAGAACTGCGCGGCCGAGCGCGTCTGCTTGGCGGCCCAGTAGGTGATGCCGAGCGTCAGCAGCACGAAGCCGAGGAACATTCCGATCGCGGCGACGTTGATCTCCTGCTTCGATCCGCCTTCGATCGCGCCGGCGGCGAGGGCGAGGCCCGGCCAGGAGGTGAGGGCGAGGCCGATGCCCGCCGTCGCAAGTGTCTTCAACTTCGTCATCACTTGCTCTCCTCGACGATCTCGCGGGTCAGGGTGTCGAATTCGGTGTTGGCCCGGCGGACATAGATGCCCGTGAGCACGAAGGCGGAGATGATCACCGCAAGTCCGATCGGGATGCCGATGGTCATGGGCCCTGCCCCGATCGGGATGCCCAGGAAGTGGGGCGCATAGCCGACCAGCAGGATGAAGCCGAAGTAGATGACCAGCATCGCGAGAGAGAGCCTCCAACCGAAGGAGGACCTCTTGCGCACGAGTTCCTGGAAATGCGGGTTTCTTTCGATGACCTCGTAGGTCTTTGCGGCCATGCGGCTCCGGACGTCCGTCCGCCTCCTTGATGTTGTCCTCGAAGGCGGGGGAAACGGGCAATGGAGCATCGTTCTCGCCAAGCGTTAAGCCTGACGAGAGAAATGGCCCGCCCTGTTCATCTTCCCCTGCTGCATTTCGTTGTAGCCCAGACTCCCCACTCCGGTGAGCCGTGCTTTCGTCTTGCGACTATCGGTGAGGCTTCGGGCCGCCCCTCGGAGGGGGTGTGCGCGGCGTCACATCGGCGGCTTCGGCCGGCGTGCTAACGCCATTCCTTCTGTACGAGTCCTGCCTGGAGCACGTCCATGACGTCCCGCCCGTCCGCCCCCCTTCTCGTCATGGCCCTGCTCGCCGTCTCCTCGCTCGCTCCCGCGCCGGCCGAAGCCGCGAAGTGGAAGCAAAAGAAGGCCGAGCCCGCCAAGCACCATGTCGCCGCGACCCACCCCGGCACGGTGGGTGGGACGGCGTCCGACGGGCCGACGGGAGCCCTCGGCGCCAGCGGGCCGGCGGGCGAGAGCATCGGCCGGGACTGTTTCGTCGTGAAGAAGCGCGCCCTCGTGCCGGGCACGGGCTACGTGATCCGCAAGAGCACCTTCTGCAACTGAGGGCGCGCGCCGCCCCGCCGACGGGCGTGGCGGCGGGCGGCGCAGGCGACGCGGGCGGGGGTGCCCGGCCGTTTCGACCCGTCCGCCACGGGTCTGGCTCGTTAACGCTGAGTTAACCTTTTGCTCGCCCCGACGGTTAAGGACCCGTAAACTCCGCCCTGCGGCACAATGCAGAGTGGAGTTTCAGCGATGACGCGCAGTCTGCCGTCCGCATTCGGCGCGGCCACCATGGTCGCCCTGCTCGCCGCGAGCGGTCCCGCTTCCGCCAATCCGCCCATGGGCGGGGCCCGCATGGGTCCGCCGGCGATGGGCGGCGCCATGGGCGCGTGGCGCGGGCCCGTGGGTCCCCGCGTCGTGCATCCGGTCGGTCCGCGCGGCGGCGCCTGGGGTTGGGCCCGGCCCGGCGCGGGTTGGCGCGCGGGAGAGCCCTATGGCTGGCAGAACGGCTATGGTTGCCGAGGCGGCTGGGGCTGCGCCGGCTGGGCCAACGGGGCCTGGGGCTGGGGCGGCAGCGCGGTCGTGGTCGGCGGCGTTCCGGCAGGCGGGGCTACGATGGTCCCGCCCGATCCCGGCCCGCCGTCGCTGCCGATCGGCGGCGTCCTGCCGTCGCCCATCGGGGCGCCCGTGCTCTACCGCATCGACGACCGCAGCAAGCCCGGCGCGCGCGGGCCGGGCGGGGCGAGGATCATCTCCATCGGCAAGCCCGAGCCCATGCCCGGGGTCGCCGCGAGCACCTATTCCCACGGCGTGGGGCGGCCGGTGATGTACACGCTCACCGCCGAGTAGGCCGGTCAGGGACTCGAGCCGCCGCCGGCGCGGCCCTTGTCTCCCAGCGCGCGGTGGATGGCGTAGAGCGCCACCGCCGCGGCGTTGGAGACGTTGAGGCTCTTGATCGCGCCCGGCACGTCGAGCCGGGCGAGCGCATCGCAGCGCTCCCGCGTGAGCCTGCGCAAGCCTTTGCCCTCCGCGCCCAGCACGAGGCAGAGCGGCCGGGTCGCCACCGCCGAATCGAGCGTGAGCGGCCCCTCCGAATCGAGGCCGATGCGCCAGAAGCCGCGCTCGCCCAGCGCCGAGAGCGCCTGCGCGAGGTTGCCGACGCTGACGATGGGCACGTGCTCCAGCCCGCCCGATGCCGTCTTGGCCAGCACGCCGGTCGCCTCGGGGCTGTGGCGTTCCGTCAGCACGAGGGCCGCTACGCCGAAGGCGGCGGCGCTGCGCAGGATCGCGCCGACATTGTGGGGATCCGTCACCTGGTCCAGCACCAGCACGATCGCGTCGTCGGGGATGTCGAGCAGGTCCCAGTCCGGCAGCGCCTGCACCTCGGCGAGGGCGCCCTGGTGGACGGCGTCGGCGCCTACGACGCGCGCAATGTCCTCGCCGCGGACGATGACCGGCTGCGGCCGGCCCGGATAGGCCGTGCGCCCGATGCGCTCGGCGGCCGTCGGCGTAAGGTAGAGCGCCTTCACCTTGCGCTCGGGGTTGGCGAGCGCCGCGGCCACGCTGTGCAAACCGTAGATCAGCGGCAGGCCGGTCCGACGGATGGGATTGTCCGCGTCGCGATGGCGGGGCCGGTCCTCCGCCGGAGAGCGATCGGCCGGGCCGCCCCGGCGCTCCGGCCTGCGGTCCGCCTGTTCCGGCCGCCACGATCCCCGCTCTCCGCCCTTGCCGCCGCCCGGTCCCTGCCGCTTCGTCATCGCACCGTCCTGCCGTTCCGCCCCGTCGCGATGAAGCACGAGGGCGGGGCGGGGGCAAACCCCGCGAGGCAGGGGCCGCACGCATTTCGTGTTGACAGGGCGGCGACCCCTCACCATAAGAACGGCCCGCGACGCCTCCGGGCGCCGCGGCGGACTTCACCTCGCGAGGTGGTCCCGTGGGGGAATGTCCCGAGCGGCAAAGGGGGCGGACTGTAAATCCGCTGGCTAAGCCTTCGTAGGTTCGAGTCCTACTTCCCCCACCATCTCCGTTCAAATCGATGAACCGGGGGCGCGATCTCCTGAGAGGCGGGCCATCCGGGCATGTCCCGCGGTCTTGGCCAGTCGGGCGTCTTCGCCTCCGCCGTCCATCCGAATGTCGTCGTCGGACACGACCACCGAATCGAGCACCGAAGCCGCTCGATCTCGAGCTGCTCCGGCTTCACTTGGCCCTGGCCGGGAAAGGCCTGCACGGGATCGCAGGAGAACCCGGTTCTGTCATGCTGTCCCTCCTCGCCCCGTGTGGCGGGCTGTTCCTCGTCCGCACGTTCGTGGAGATGCCGCGATGAAATCCCTCTTCGCTTCATGGCAGGTGTGGGCATTGCTGTCGGCAGCCTTCGCCGCGCTGACGGCCATCTTCGCCAAGATCGGCATCGCGAACGTCAATTCCGACTTCGCGACGTTCATCCGCACCATCGTCATCCTGCTCGCGCTCGCGGCCATTCTGGTGGGCACCGGCCAGTGGCAACCGCTCGGCTCGGTATCGGCCCGCACCTACCTGTTTCTCGTGCTGTCGGGGCTGGCCACGGGCGGCTCGTGGATTTGCTACTTCCGCGCGCTGAAGCTCGGCGATGCGGCTCGTGTGGCTCCGATCGACAAGCTGAGCGTTGTGCTCGTCGCGATCTTCGGCGTCGTCTTCCTTGGAGAACGGCTGACCGGCCCCAACTGGCTCGGCGTCGGACTCATCGCGGGTGGGGCAATCCTCGTCGCCTACAAGGGTTGAACATGGACCACGGAGCGACGCTCGAACTGCGCCGTGTTGTCACCCTCGTCGCCGCGCTGAACCTCGCCTATTTCGGCGTGGAGTTCGCGGTGGCGCTGGCCATCGGCTCGGTCTCGTTGTTCGCGGACAGCGTTGATTTCCTTGAGGACGCGTCGGTCAACTTTCTGATCGTGGTCGCTCTCGGATGGTCGCAAGGCAACCGGGCCCGCGTTGGGATGGGTCTGGCGGCGATCCTTCTCGTGCCAGCCCTCGCGACATTCTGGACGGCGGCCGCGAAGATTGCCGATCCCGTCCCGCCGAACGCACTCCCGCTCTCCCTCGCCGGCTTCGGCGCGCTCCTGGTCAACCTCTCGTGCGCCCTGATGCTCGCGCGATATCGGCATCACAGCGGAAGCCTCACCAAAGCCGCCTTCCTGTCTGCCCGCAATGATGCGCTCGCCAACGTTGCAATCATGCTCGCGGCGTGGGTGACGGCCACACTCTGGAAATCAGGTTGGCCAGACCTCATCGTGGGTCTCGGGATTGCGCTCATGAACGCGGACGCGGCCAAGCAAGTATGGCGGGCGGCTCGCGAGGAGCGTCGCGCTGCCCATCCGTGACGCCCGCTACTGATGAGGGTGCATCCCTCGTGCGATCATGAGGTGATGTTCCTGATGGTGCATTCCGACGGTCATCACGCCGATGAAGCCAAGCGCCTTGAGCTTCGGCATGTCCTGCGCGGGAACCGTGACCGTGAGCGACGCGCCGTCGCCAACTTCGGCTGACGCATAATTCCAGCCTCCGACACCGTTCATGGTCGCTGCGTGAGCCGCAACCATCCGTCGGATTGAATCACGGACATCGCCCGTCCCGGTGACCGTGAACAGGATACCGCCATCCACGGGCGTGCTCTGAACAACCGCTCGGAGCGTCACGTTGTCCATGTCGATGAGGTGCTGTCGCAGGGCTTCGATGTCCACCTTCGACCAGTCCGTCGCCGGGTCAGCTTCGAGACGTTGCACGATGTCCTGGATGGTCGCGAACGCTGCCTGCCCCGGTTGGGAGGGTGTCATTCCCATCCCGTGCGCCATGGTCCCGTGCTGCATCATCCCGTGTTGCATGGCCCCATGCTGCATCGTCTCCGGGTGGGTCATCATCTGGCCTTGGCCGTGCTGATGCGTCGTCCCGTTCATTTGGGCGAGGGCGGCGGTCGAACCGATCAGAAACATCGCGCCGGCGATCCGAAGCATGGGACACCTCCTGTTCGTCCCCACTTGCCACACCGCGCTTTCGTCGCGACATGATTGCGATCATGCCGGACGACATTCTTTCGCTAATGCCGAGTGTCACTCGACGGGACTTCGCTTACGAAGCGGGCGACGCCGTGTTCCATATCGGCGATCCGGTGAGGGTCATTCACTTCGTCACGGCGGGCGTGATCCACCTCGTCCGCCATCAGCAGCATGGCGCGGCCCTTGTGCTTCAGCGAGCCGGGGAAGGCTCAATTCTCGCCGAGCCGTCCATGTTCTCCGATGCCTACCACTGCGACGCTCGCGCCATCACGGCGGCTCGAACGGTCGCTGTCTCACGCGACGAGGTCCTCGACCGGGTGAAGGGGGACGGAGCGTTCGCGCTGGCGTGGTCGCGACGACTTGCCCACGACGTTCAGAAGGCTCGGTTGCAGGCCGAGATCATGTCCATCAAGACCGTCGCCGACCGACTCGACGCATGGCTCAACTGGCACGGCTCGATGCCGACGAAGGGCAGTTGGGCCTCACTTGCCGCCGAAATCGGCGTGAGCCCGGAGGCGCTGTATCGGGAAATCTCCAAGCGGCGTGCGTCATCGCGGATTTGATCCCTCCCGGCTCTTGGAGACCCTGGGTTAGGTCAGCCTCGATATCTTTCCGGTCGGGGTCTGCCGTTGAACGACCGGGTCGCTATCGCCCGGATGGTTCGCAGATCGGCCCCGCTTGCCCCACCAGCCATCGCCCTGCGGGCTGCGGCTCCGCGTGCCGAAGGCGAGAGGACCGGAGCGCGAAGGGCGAAGGCCGCCATCTCCCGGCGGGGCAATCCCCCGCGCTCGCGGAGCCGGATGCCCCGGTTTACTCGACCCATAAGCAACTCAGAGTTGTATCGCGCAGCGAGTCCCGGCGCGTGGCGCTGAAGGGCGGCGCGGACCGGAGGAGACGTCGGGCCCACGGCGGGTTCCGTGGGGTCTGTGGGAGGCATGCCGGGGACCCTCGGTCCCCTCCGGTCCGCGCGCAGCGTGGTGTGGTCCGCTCGCCGCTCCCGGGGTCGCCATTCCCCCGTGGGGTTGCGCCCAGTGCGGGGTCGCCGAAGCGACGCCGGCGCCACTCTCCTCGGGCCCGGCCGTCACGCCGGGCCTCCGGAGCCGCTGCCTCCCGCCCGCATCAGCCGACGCCGCGGACGCCCCTTCATGGGCGGGAGCGGGGAGATGATAGGCTTATTTTCCTGACGCTGTCAAGGGACCTCCGCGCCCCGCCGGCCGCCCCCTTGCCAACGTGGCTGGTACCCGGCATATCTCCGGGAGCGGGCGGGTGTAGCTCAATGGTAGAGCAGCAGCCTTCCAAGCTGAATACGAGGGTTCGATTCCCTTCACCCGCTCCAATCACCCGCTCCGAGCCTTTCGCGTGCGCTGACGACGTCGCGTGGACCGCCTAAGGCGTCAGCCTCCTGCTTTTGCCGCTCGCGGTCTTCCCGGTTTCGGCCTAGCTTGCGCCATCCGGCAAGCATGCCGGACTGGATCCTGACAAACAGGACATGGACAGCGGGCGGCTTTCGCCTGTCGCGAGGCCGACCTGGTCCATCAGGGAGGACATCGCATGACCTTCTACCTCATCGAAGCCAGCTATTCCCCGGCGGCCCTCAAGGCGATGGTCGACCACCCCCAGGACAGGGTCGCGGTGGTCAGCGCCATGGTCGAGAAGGCGGGCGGGCGGTTGCACCACTTCTTCTTCACGATGGGCGACACCGACATCGTGGCCCTCGCCGAAGTTCCGGATGACACCGACGCGATGGCGATCTCGCTGGCGGTGGCGAGCGCCGGGCACATGACGTCCTACAGGACGCGCCGCCTCACGACGTCGGACGATGCGATGAAGGCCATGCGCAAGGCCCAGTCCATCAGTCTCCCGCCGCCTCGCTGAGGGCTCGTCCCGGCCTGCGGGGACCGACGTCCCGCCCTCCGCGAGAGACGGGACGTCGCCTCACTTGCAGTCGGCAGTAAAACCCCCTATCTCCCCGCCCGTTCAGACACCCCTGCCGGCGCCGCCGGCTCACCAGAACTGAGACGGGCCATGGCCAAGGAAAAATTTTCGCGGACGAAGCCGCACTGCAACATCGGGACGATTGGTCACGTTGACCACGGCAAGACGTCTCTGACGGCTGCGATCACGAAGGTGCTTGCTGAGACGGGCGGGGCCACGTTCACGGCCTATGACCAGATCGACAAGGCTCCTGAGGAGAAGGCGCGCGGGATCACGATCTCGACGGCGCACGTCGAGTACGAGACGACGAACCGTCACTACGCGCATGTCGACTGCCCCGGTCACGCCGACTACGTGAAGAACATGATCACGGGCGCGGCGCAGATGGACGGCGCGATCCTTGTTGTGTCGGCGGCGGACGGCCCGATGCCGCAGACGCGCGAGCACATCCTTCTGGCGCGGCAGGTGGGCGTTCCCGCGCTGGTCGTTTTCATGAACAAGGTGGACCTCGTTGACGATCCGGAGCTCCTGGAGCTCGTGGAGATGGAGGTTCGCGAGCTTTTGTCGAAGTACGACTTCCCCGGGGACGACATCCCGATCGTGAAGGGCTCGGCCAAGGTCGCGCTGGACAACGGCGACAAGGCGATCGGCCATGACGCGGTGCTGAAGCTGATGGCGGAGGTTGACCGCTACATCCCGCAGCCTGACCGCCCGAAGGACCAGCCCTTCCTGATGCCTGTGGAGGACGTGTTCTCGATCTCGGGCCGCGGCACGGTGGTGACGGGTCGCATCGAGCGCGGCGTCGTGAAGGTGGGCGAGGAGATCGAGATCATCGGTCTGAAGCCGACCATCAAGACGACGGTGACGGGCGTTGAGATGTTCCGCAAGCTGCTGGACCAGGGCGAGGCGGGCGACAACGTGGGCTGCCTGCTGCGCGGCACGAAGCGCGAGGAAGTGGAGCGCGGCCAGGTTCTGGCCAAGCCCGGCTCGGTGAAGCCGCACACGAAGTTCAAGGCCGAGGCCTACATCCTGACGAAGGAGGAGGGCGGCCGCCACACGCCGTTCTTCACCAACTACCGCCCGCAGTTCTATTTCCGCACGACGGACGTGACGGGAATGGTGAAGCTGCCCGAGGGCACGGAGATGGTGATGCCGGGCGACAACGTGACGATGGAGGTCGAGCTGATCGCCCCCATCGCCATGGAGGAGAAGCTGCGCTTCGCCATCCGCGAGGGCGGACGCACGGTCGGCGCCGGCGTCGTCGCCTCCATCATCGCCTGACACACAAGACCAACGCCGCGCCCGGCCCTGCGCAAGGGCGCGGCTGCAACGGCCCGAGGGGACACGCATCGCGTGTCCCCTTTTTTCGTGCCTGGCGACCTGCGGGCCGGGCTGCGTCCACTTCCGCGAGCAATCCCGCAAGCTGCTCGAATCTCTCGACATTGTCTTCGGCCGAAGCGGGACGGATGATCACGGGCCTTTTCAGCCCGTGCCTGTTTCATGCGTCCCTTTCCGGTCCTCGCGTACCTTGCGAGCCTCCTGGTTGCGAGCCTCCCGATCCTGCCCGCGCCGGCTCCCGCAGGGGAGGCGCACCCGGTCGTGGCAGAGGGATCAGACGCGTCCGCCCGCCATCTCGACGCTTTGCTCGACAAGGCGGCGACGCGGGAACTCGCCGAGGGCTTGCTCGGGCTCGCGCCTACGGCCCGGATCCGGTGGCTCAGGAAGGCGGTCGGGGAGGGCGCCAGCAGCGTGCTGGCCGCTCCGCTGGTGCGCACGCTGATGGAGCAGGCCCGGCTTCGCGAGGAGAAGGAGCCCGGGTCGGGCGCAGACTTCGTGGCGGACGCGGCGCGCTACGGGCTGTTCGGCTACATCGCCATGCGCAGCCGGGCGCCGCTCTGCTCTGACGTCACGTCGCCCGACGAATACCTGCACGAGCTCGGGGTCGTGCTGGCGCCGCTGCTGGGCCGGCTGGCCGCGCTGGACCGCGCCTCGCGGCGGCGGATCGTCGACGAGGCCCTGGCGCTGGACGACCAGATCCGGCCCTTCGCAAGCCGTGACACCCTGCTGTGCCGGCGCGGGCAGTTCGGCGATCGCTTCTGCCCGTCCGGCACGAGCCCGGAGGATTGCCCGGACAACGCCGCCCCCTTCGCGGAATTCATCACCAGCTCCGAACTGATCGAGCCTCGTCTCAGGGCGCGCTCGCGCGCGCGCGGCGAGGTCCTGGCCCTCGGGCGCTGAGGGAATCGCCCCGCGGCTGGAGGACCTTCGCGACGCGGAGCGCGGCGTCGGCGGCCGCCCGGCATCCGGCCGCGGAGACAGAGCCGCCGGGCCGCGCGGACCATCTTGCCAAAGGCCATGGCGCATGCGATGAGCGCTGCGTCGCGGGCAGGCAACCCCGGCGCGGGTCCGCCCAGGCGGCCTGCAGGAGTGTAGCTCAACTGGTTAGAGCACCGGTCTCCAAAACCGGGGGTTGGGGGTTCGAGTCCCTCCACTCCTGCCAATCGGCTCCGGCCTCGACGGGTTCGCCGCGCGCCGTCCCCGCCATGCCTCAGGAAGGGTCGCGCGTGTGGCGGCCGGCGCGGCCCGCTCGCCCGTCGTCCCGAAGCTCCGCCCGGCGCGCAGCCCCTTGCAAAGCGCCGGCGTGGCGCTCACTTGACCGGTGTGGCGGATTGGCCTATTCGGTCCGCTCTCCCAAGATGTTGTCGGTTCACGAGGCCCTCGCGGCCACCGGCCGCTTGGTCGGAAGCCTTTCGCGGAAGGGCGATCGGGGCCGCGCCGCGGTCCTCGCCCCTCCCCAACGAGCAGCGGTGCCCCGGCATGGCCAAGACGAGCCCCTTCGAATTCCTGCAGCAGGTCCGCAACGAGGCGGAAAAGGTCACCTGGCCCACGCGCAAGGAGACGCTGGTCACCACCGGCATGGTCTTCGTGATGGTGGTGATCGCCAGCCTGTTCTTCCTTGTCGCCGACCAGCTGATCCACTGGCTGATCAGCCTCGTCCTCGGCCTCGGCCGCTAGCGTGGGCCCTGTTTCATCGGAAACACGGGCTTCGCCAGGGTCCTTGATGGTCGCAAGCTCGGCTGCGGAAGGCCGGTTTCCACCTTTTCGCAGCATGCTCTAGGGAGAAGCGCATGTCCAAGCGCTGGTACATCGTCCACGCCTACTCGAACTTCGAGAACAAGGTCGCCCAGTCGATCAAGGACCAGGCGCAGCAGCGCCATCTCGAAGACCTCTTCGACGAGGTGATGGTGCCGACCGAGAAGGTCGTGGAGGTCCGCCGGGGCCGCAAGATCGACACCGAGCGCAAGTTCTTCCCGGGCTACGTGCTCGTGAAGTGCGAGATGACCGACGAGGTCTACCACCTCATCAAGAACACGCCGAAGGTCACCGGCTTCCTCGGCACCGACAAGAAGCCCATGCCGATTCCCGACCGCGAGGCGGAGCGCATCAAGGGCCAGGTCCAGGACGGCGTCGAGCGGCCCAAGCCCTCCATCTCCTTCGAGATCGGCGAGCAGGTGCGCGTGGCCGACGGCCCCTTCGCCTCGTTCAACGGCACGGTGGAAGAGGTCGACGAGGGCCGCGCCCGCCTCAAGGTCGCCGTGTCGATCTTCGGCCGCGCCACGCCGGTCGAGCTGGAATACGGGCAGGTCGAGAAGGTCTGAGGCCCCTCGCGGGCTCCCGGCCCGCCTCGCGAGGTCGCGGTCTCGCGCCGCGCGACCTCGCCGTCTCCGGGCGCGCGGCCTCGCGCTCCCGTCAGGGCGCGACGATCTCCGCCAGGATCCGGTTCACGTCCCCGTCCGCGGCCTTCTGTTGGGACGGGCCGGCGAAGGTCGCGCCCTGCTTGGCGTAGTACTCCCTGTACTCGTCCAGCATGGGTTCGATGGTTTTTTCCGTCGTCTTCTGAACCGACATCATGATCGTCTCGCCGAGCCCGCGGAGCTCGACGCCGTCCTCGACGGACTTCAGCTTCCGCGAGTCGGGCACCGTGATCGTGAACGGCCCGGCCGCGTACTTGAAGAGGTAGGGCTTGGCCTGGGCCGGCTGGACGAGGCCTCCGGCGGGCAGCCCGCCGCGCGCGAGAATGACGGGGAGCGCGCGGGCGACCCGCGCGCGAAGCCGTTTCGAATGCTTCAAGGAACTCCGGTCCTGAAAAGCTGTCCTGAAAACCGGGCCAGTCCAGCCGAGCAACGGCTCCGTTCAAGCCGGGCCCGTCCGCGGGCCGACGGGCCGGGAGGGCCGGGGAGGGCGCAAGCGCTTGCGCCAAGCCCGTCCTTCGGGTAGTGAAGCGCGCGTCGGGCGCTGCCCGGCCAGCGCCCCGGACTCCGTCCGGGGTTTTTCACTGCGGGAGGCATGCCGGTCGCCAGCCGGGGTCCATGCCGCACCGCAACCTGCAAACCCGGCGCGGTGGGGCGGTCCTCTCGAGGATCCGGTCCGGCCGTGCCAGCCGGCGTCCCGGAAACGGGCCCCGGCGATCTGAGGAGCAGCCAACATGGCGAAGAAGATCACGGGCTACGTGAAGCTTCAGGTGCCGGCCGGCGCGGCGAATCCGTCGCCCCCGATCGGTCCCGCGCTCGGCCAGCGCGGTCTCAACATCATGGAATTCTGCAAGGCCTTCAATGCGCGCACCGCGCAGATGGAGAAGGGCACGCCGATCCCGGTGATTATCACCGCCTACCAGGATCGCTCCTTCACCTTCGAGATGAAGCAGCCCCCGGTCACCTACTTCCTGAAGCGGGCGGCCAACCTGAAGCTCGGCAAGAAGCCCGCCTCCGGCCACAAGACGCCGGGCCGCGGCTTCATCGGCAAGGTCACGAAGGCGCAGATCCGCGAGATCGCGGAGAAGAAGATGCCCGACCTGAACTGCCATACGGTCGAGTCGGCCATGGCGATGATCGAAGGTTCCGCCCGTTCCATGGGCCTCGAGGTGGTGGGGTAAGTCATGTCCAAGATCGCCAAGCGCGTCCGCGCCTCCCGCGAGGGCATCGACCGGGTCAAGCTCTATCCGCTGGCCGAGGCCGTCGACCTCATCAAGTCCCGCGCCACCGCCAAGTTCGACGAGACGGTTGAAGTCGCCATGAACCTCGGCGTCGACCCGCGTCACGCCGACCAGATGGTGCGCGGCGTCTGCAACCTGCCGAATGGCTCCGGCCGGACCGTCCGCGTGGCCGTGTTCGCCCGCGGCGGAAAGGCCGACGAGGCCAAGGCCGCCGGCGCCGACGTGGTCGGCGCGGAGGATCTCGTCGAGCAGGTCAACGCCGGCAACATCAACTTCGACCGCTGCATCGCCACGCCCGACATGATGGGCCTGGTGGGCCGCCTGGGTAAGGTGCTCGGCCCGCGCGGCCTGATGCCGAACCCGCGCGTCGGCACGGTGACCCCCGACGTGGCCGGGGCGGTGAAGGCCGCCAAGGGCGGCGCGGTGGAGTTCCGCGTCGAGAAGGCGGGCATCGTGCATGCCGGCGTCGGCAAGGCCTCGTTCGACGCGCAGAAGCTCGCCGAGAACATCCGCGCCTTCGCGGACGCGGTGGCGCGCGCCAAGCCGTCGGGAGCCAAGGGCACCTACATCAACCGCATCGCGATCTCCTCGTCGATGGGCCCGGGCGTGAAGGTCGATCCGGCCACCGTGCTCGGCGCGGGCGGCCAGCCGAACGCCTGAGGCGCGGCCGTCGGATTCGCTCTGCAGGGCTCCGCTTCGGCGGGGCCCTGTCTGTTTCAGGCCGCGATTCGGCGGGCGGGGCCACGCGGCGGAGGCCGCGAGGCGGCCACCGCCCGGCCCGCCAGGCGATGAAATGGCCGTGTTTTCTCGGCTGTTACCCGCCAACACGACGGAAGACGCCCGTTTTCGGGCCGGAATCGACGACGTGCGGAATCGTCGCACCAGACCTGCACGGAACTTTTTCCCGCGAGCGGCGAGGGGGCTTGGCAAGCCTGACAGAACTGTTTATTGACACGCGATGCGTTCCAGACATCGCGCTCTCGACGACCGACTTGCGTCGGCGAGCGCTGTTGGATTTTCGGCGGGGTAACCCGTCGGGAAAAGGCCGGCGGGTCGAGGGGTAACCTTCGGGCCTCAGCCGGCCATGTCCTGTCCGAGACTGCAGGCGCGTTCACGGTTCCGCGTGGCGCTTAATTCCCGAGAGGGGGCCAGCACAGACGGGGAAGACCGATTTCGAGGGTCGCAAGACCCGCGGACCCGGCGAGAGTGACCCTGTTGGTCCTTCTTGTCCAGTCCGCAGAAGGCCGGTTCGAACCATCTCACCGGGCGCGGGGGCCGCAAGGCTCCGGCACTTCGGGGACAGTGACGTCGGAAGCCGTCGGCCGTGCGAGCGGGCAACCGCGCAAGCGGCCGGCATCATGCAACCGGCGGGACATTCGTCCCCGCCAACCAGAGAGAGCCCCGTGGAAAAAGCGGCTAAGCGCGAGCTCGTCGGCACGCTCAACGAGGTCTTCAAGGCCTCGGGCGTCGTCGTCGTCGCTCACTATGCCGGTCTCACGGTCGCCGACATGCAGAAGCTGCGCACGCAGATGAGGCAGGCCGGCGCCACCGTGAAGGTCGCGAAGAACCGCATTGCCAAGATCGCTCTCGAAGGCACGGACGTGGCTTCGATCGGAGCCCTTCTCAGGGGCCCCACGTTGCTGGCTTATTCCAGCGACCCCGTTGCCGCGACCAAGGTCGCCGTCGATTTCGCCAAGGCCAACGACAAGCTCGTGATCCTCGGCGGCGCGATGGGCAAGACCGCTCTGAACCCCGACGCCGTGAAGGCGCTGGCCACGCTGCCGTCCCTGGACGAGCTGCGCGCCAAGCTCCTGGGCCTCATCCAGGCCCCCGCCACCAAGGTGGCGAGCGTCGTCAACGCGCCGGCCGGCAAGCTGGCCCGCGTGTTCGGAGCCTATGCCACGAGAGATGCGGCATAACGCCGTTCTTCATTGAAAACCCGGTTCGAACACTCCACTTCCAAGGAAACTGACAATGGCTGACCTGTCCAAGCTCGTCGACGAGCTGTCCTCCCTCACCGTTCTCGAGGCCGCCGAGCTGGCGAAGCTCCTCGAGGAGAAGTGGGGCGTCTCCGCCGCGGCCGCCGTGGCCGTGGCCGCTCCGGCCGCCGGTGGCGGCGCCGCCGCCCCCGCCGCCGAGGAGCAGACCGAGTTCACGGTCGTCCTCGCTGCGGCCGGCGAAAAGAAGATCGAGGTCATCAAGGAGGTCCGCGCGATCACCGGTCTCGGCCTCAAGGAAGCCAAGGACCTGGTCGAGGGCGCTCCCAAGCCGGTCAAGGAAGGCGCCTCCAAGGAGGAAGCCGGCAAGATCAAGGAGCAGCTCGAGAAGGCCGGCGCCAAGGTCGAGCTCAAGTAAGGCGTTGCGCCGCTTGCGGCGCCCTTCGCATTCCGCGGCCTGAGGCCGCGACACGGTCCCGGGGCCTGGCGCCCCGGGGCCTTCTTGCCGTCCTGGGGCCTCCCGTGGCCCGGGCCGGTCCCGACGCTGCCGCAAGGCGAGAGATCACGGGCTTGCCGCTGGATCAGGGCCACCCATGGGCGGGGTGGCGGACTGGCGGCGGAGGCGGCCCGCAGGAGTGAGGAACAGATGGCTCAGACGTTCACCGGCCGGAAGCGTGTGCGCAAGTTCTTCGGACATATCCGCGAGGTCGCGGAGATGCCGAACCTGATCGAGGTTCAGAAGGCGTCCTACGACCAGTTCCTCCAGGTGGAGGAGCCCAAGGGCGGCCGTCCGGACGAAGGCTTGCAGTCCGTCTTCAAGTCGGTCTTCCCGATCTCCGACTTCTCCGGCTCGTCGCTGCTCGAGTTCGTCAAGTTCACCTTCGAGCCGCCGAAATACGACGTGGACGAGTGCCGCCAGCGCGGCATGACCTTCGCCGCGCCGCTCAAGGTGACGCTGCGCCTCATCGTGTTCGATGTCGACGCCGACACCGGCGCCAAGTCGGTCAAGGACATCAAGGAGCAGGACGTCTACATGGGCGACATGCCGCTCATGACGTCGAACGGCACCTTCATCGTCAACGGCACCGAGCGCGTCATCGTCTCCCAGATGCACCGCTCGCCGGGCGTGTTCTTCGACCACGACAAGGGCAAGACCCATTCCTCGGGCAAGCTCCTGTTCGCCGCGCGCATCATTCCCTATCGCGGCTCCTGGCTCGACATCGAGTTCGACGCCAAGGACATCGTCTATGCCCGCATCGACCGGCGCCGGAAGATCCCGGTGACGTCGCTGCTCTTCGCCCTCGGCATGGACGGCGAGGAGGTGCTGCGCACCTTCTACAACACGGTCACCTATGCCCGTGACAAGGATGGCTGGCGCCTGCCCTTCAATGCCGAGCGCATGAAGGGCATGAAGGCGGTCACCGACCTCGTGGACGCCGACAGCGGCGAACTCGTGCTCGAGGCCGGCAAGAAGCTGACGCCGCGCTCCGCCCGCCTGCTGGCGGAGAAGGGCGTGAAGTCCCTGCGCGCCTCCAACGAGGACCTCTTCGGCCAGTATATCGCCGAGGACCTCGTGAACCCCGCCACCGGCGAGATCTTCGCCGAGGCGGGCGACGAGATCACGGAGAAGTCGCTCAAGGCGCTGATCGAGGCCGGGTTCGACGAGATTCCGGTGCTCGACATCGACCATGTCAATATCGGCCCCTATATCCGCAACACGCTGGCGGTCGACAAGAATTCCTCGCGCGAGGAGGCTCTTTTCGACATTTACCGCGTGATGCGTCCCGGCGAGCCGCCGACGGTCGACACGGCGGAGGCCATGTTCCACTCGCTGTTCTTCGACGCGGAGCGCTACGACCTCTCGGCCGTCGGCCGCGTGAAGATGAACATGCGCCTGGACCTCGACGCGGCCGATACGGTCCGCGTGCTGCGCAAGGACGACATCCTGGCCGTTGTCAGGGCGCTGGTCGACCTGCGCGACGGCAAGGGCGAGATCGACGACATCGACCATCTGGGCAACCGCCGGGTGCGCTCGGTCGGCGAGCTCATGGAGAACCAGTACCGCGTCGGCCTGCTGCGCATGGAGCGCGCCATCAAGGAGCGCATGTCCTCGGTCGACATCGACACCGTGATGCCGCAGGACCTGATCAACGCCAAGCCCGCGGCCGCCGCGGTGCGCGAGTTCTTCGGCTCCTCGCAGCTCTCGCAGTTCATGGACCAGACCAACCCGCTGTCGGAGATCACGCACAAGCGTCGTCTCTCGGCGCTGGGCCCGGGCGGCCTGACGCGCGAGCGCGCCGGCTTCGAGGTGCGCGACGTGCATCCGACGCATTACGGCCGCATCTGCCCGATCGAGACGCCGGAAGGGCCGAACATCGGCCTGATCAACTCGCTCGCCACGTTCGCGCGCGTCAACAAGTACGGCTTCATCGAGAGCCCGTACCGCAAGGTGCGCGACGGCAAGATCACCAGCGAGGTCGTCTACCTCTCCGCCATGGAGGAGGGGAAGCACTACGTCGCCCAGGCGAACGTGTCCGTGGACAAGGACGGCAAGCTGACCGACGACCTCGTGGTGGTGCGCCACGCGGGCGACGTCATCACGGTGCCGGTCGAGCGCGTCGACTACATGGACGTGTCGCCCAAGCAGCTCGTCTCGGTGGCCGCGGCGCTGATCCCCTTCCTGGAGAACGACGACGCCAACCGCGCCCTCATGGGCTCGAACATGCAGCGCCAGGCGGTGCCGCTGGTTCGCGCCGACGCGCCCTTCGTGGGCACGGGCATGGAGGCGGTGGTCGCACGCGATTCCGGCGCCGCCATCGCGGCCCGCCGGGCCGGCGTGATCGACCAGGTCGATGCGACCCGTATCGTCATCCGCGCGACGGAGGACCTCGACCCCTCGAAGTCCGGCGTCGACATCTACCGGCTGATGAAGTTCCAGCGCTCGAACCAGAACACCTGCATCAACCAGAAGCCCCTGGTCCAGGTGGGCGACATCGTGCGCAAGGGCGACATCATCGCCGACGGCCCCTCGACGGAGCTCGGCGAGCTGGCGCTCGGCCGCAACGTGCTCGTCGCGTTCATGCCGTGGAACGGGTACAACTTCGAGGACTCGATCCTGCTCTCCGAGCGGATCGCCAAGGAGGACGTGTTCACCTCCATTCACATCGAGGAATTCGAGGTGATGGCGCGTGACACGAAGCTCGGGCCCGAGGAGATCACCCGCGACATCCCCAACGTGTCGGAAGAGGCGCTGAAGAACCTCGACGAGGCCGGCATCGTCTATATCGGCGCGGAAGTGAACGCGGGCGACATCCTCGTCGGCAAGATCACGCCGAAGGGCGAAAGCCCGATGACGCCGGAAGAGAAGCTGCTGCGCGCTATCTTCGGCGAGAAGGCGTCGGACGTGCGCGACACGTCGCTGCGCGTTCCCCCGGGCGTGCAGGGCACGGTCGTCGAGGTGCGCGTCTTCAACCGGCACGGCGTCGACAAGGACGAGCGCGCCCAGGCGATCGAGCGCGAGGAGATCGAGCGGCTCGCCAAGGACCGCGACGACGAACTCGCGATCCTCGACCGCAACGTCTATGCGCGCCTCGGCGAGAATCTGCTCGGCAAGGTCGCCATTTCCGGTCCCAAGTCCTTCAAGAAGGACACGGAAGTGACGCGCGACGTGCTCGACTCCACGCCTCGCTCGCAGTGGTGGACCTTCGCCGTGGCCGACGACGCCGTGATGGCGGACCTCGAGGCCATGCGGAAGCAGTATGACGAGGCCAAGAAGGGCCTCGAGCAGCGCTTCCTGGACAAGGTCGAGAAGCTGCAGCGCGGCGACGAGCTGCCGCCCGGCGTGATGAAGATGGTCAAGGTCTTCGTCGCGGTGAAGCGCAAGATCCAGCCCGGCGACAAGATGGCCGGCCGCCACGGCAACAAGGGCGTCGTGTCGCGCATCGTGCCGATCGAGGACATGCCGTTCCTCGAGGACGGCACGCATGTCGACATCGTGCTCAATCCGCTGGGCGTGCCCTCGCGCATGAATGTCGGGCAGATCCTCGAGACGCATCTCGGCTGGGCCTGCGCGGGCCTGGGCAAGAAGATCGGCGACGCGGTCGACGTGTATCGGCGGACGCACCAGGCCAAGCAGCTCAAGGACACGCTGCACATGGTCTATGGCGACAACGAGACGGTGAAGTCGCTCGACGAGACCGGCCTCGTGACGCTCGGCGAGAACCTGCGCCGCGGCGTGCCGATCGCCACGCCCGTCTTCGACGGCGCCAAGGAGCACGACATCGAGGCCATGCTGGAAAACGCCGGCCTCGACCGCTCGGGTCAGGTGACGCTGTTCGACGGGCGCACGGGCGAGACCTTCGATCGCAAGGTCACGGTCGGCTACATCTACATGCTGAAGCTGCATCACCTCGTGGACGACAAGATCCACGCCCGGTCGATCGGCCCCTACAGCCTCGTCAC
>JAXMCW010000002.1:0-1022037 GCA_046349155.1 Alsobacter sp.
GCGATGCCCCGCGCCCGCCGCTCAGCCCGGGCGGCGGCGGTTGCAGCCGGGGTGGCAGCGGTGGCAGCCGGGGTGGCAGCAGTTGCAGCCCGGGGTGGCAGCGGTGGCAGCCCGGGCGGCGGCGGTTGCAGCCGGGGTGGCGGCGGCTATAGCCCAGGCGGCCGGTGGGCCGAAGGGACCGCGCAGGCCGGACGGGCGCGGACGGGAGGACGAGGCTGGAGCGCGCGCCGGAGACGGGCCTGTCGCGCCGAAGCCGGACGCACGAGAGGAACGGAGGGATCGATGGCGAAACGGGCAAGGCGCGCCGGCACGCGGCGCAGGAACCATGCGGGGGACCGGGCCCGGCCGGGCGCGCCGGCCCGCAGGCGGCCCCCGCCGGACCCGCGCGACGCGCTCTGGGCGACGCTTCTGACCGAGCTCGGCTTTCCCGCCCGCTGTCCCCGCGCCGCCTGCCGGCGCAACCGCGCCTGCCGCCCGGCCCACGGGCACTTCGCCTGCCGGCAGGCTCATCCCGAGGCCATGGCGCAGCTGCACGCCGCCCTGTCGCGCGGGCTGATCAGGGCCCGCAGCGACCCGCAGCGATGACGGCGCCCTCCCCTGCGGCATCGTGGCGGGGCGGCGCGCCCGGGGACGCGCCGGCCCGCGACACGGGCGTCAGCCGCCCGAGAGGGCGGACTTGGCCTTGGCCCACCAGCCGGCCTTGCGGGGCGCGGCGGGCTCGCTGCCGATCACCACGGGCTCCGTCGTGACGGGCTCGGGGAGCGGCTCCGGCTCCGGCGCGGGAGCGGCAGGGGCCGGCTCCGGGGCGGCGGCCGGCGCGGCCACGGTCGGCTGGACCTCGACGGCCCGGTCCACCGCGACGGGCGCGGGGGCGACGGGGGCCTCGGAACCGGCCTCCTCGCTCGCGGCGGCCCGGCGGGGACGGCGCGGGGCGCGGGGCTTGCGGGCGGGCGCGGCCTCGGCCGGCGCGTCGCTCGCGTCGACCCCGGCGGTCTCGGCGACGGCGACGGCGACGACCTCGACCTCGGCCAGCGTCTCGCCGGGCTCCCCGGCATCCTCCAGCACGGTGCCTTCGGCGCCCGGCGCGACTTCGGGGGCGTCCTGCTCCCCGGCGCCCGGCGCCTCGCCGTCGTCCAGGGCGAAGCCGCCCTCGCGCTGGCGGCGGCCGCCACGGCGGCCGCGGCGGCGGCGGCCGCCACGATCCTGGCCGGCGCCCTCGCCGCGGACGGGCGCGCCGCCCTCGCGGCCGTCCTCCTCGCCGTCGGCGTCCTCAGGCTCGATGGTGGTGGTGCCGGTGAAGGGCGCGCCGGTCACGTCGGGCTGGGGAGCGTCCAGCGGCATCGGCACGAAGCCCGCGCCGCCGATCGGCTGGCCCTCGCCCCGCTCGCCGCGGCCGCGCCGGCGACGGCGGCGGCGCTTGCGGCGGCCGCCCTCCGCGTCCTCGCGGCTTTCACGGGCCTCGCGGCTTTCGCGGCTCTCGCGGGCCTCGGGCCGAGCGCCGTCGCGACGCGCCTCGCCGTTGCGGCGGTCGCGCGAGGCGTCGGCCTCGTCCTCCTCCTCGTCGACCTCGTCCTCGACGTCGAGGTCGGCCTCGTCCTCCGGCAGCACGCTGTCGACCTGGACGGTGGTGACGACGATGGGCCGCGGGTTGGTCACCGCCTCGCCGCGCTCGATCTGGTAGGCGTGGGTGCCGGTATGGCTGTCATCGGCGAGGATGGTGATGTCGACGCCGAAGCGGTCCTCCAGGCCGCGCAGGTGCGCGCGCTTCTGGTTGAGGATGTACAGCGCGACATCCGTGCGGGTGCGGACGATGAGGTTGTGGGAGTTGCTCTTGATGAGCATCTCCTCCACGGCCCGCAGCACGTGCAGCGCCACGGAGGGCACCGCGCGCACGATGCCGGCCCCCGCGCAATGCGGGCACGGCACGGAGGAGCCTTCCAGCACGCCGGTGCGGATGCGCTGGCGCGACATCTCCAGCAGGCCGAAGGGCGAGATGCGGCCCACCTGGATGCGCGCCCGGTCGTTCTTCAGCGCCTCCTTGAGGCGTCGCTCGACCGTGCGGTTGTTGCGGTTCTCCTCCATGTCGATGAAGTCGATCACGATGAGGCCCGCGAGGTCGCGCAGGCGCAACTGCCGGGCCACCTCGTCGGCAGCCTCGCAATTGGTCTTGAGCGCGGTGTCCTCGATGTTGTGCTCGCGCGTGGCGCGGCCGGAGTTCACGTCGATGGCGACGAGCGCCTCGGTCTGGTTGATGACGATGTAGCCGCCCGACTTCAGCGTCACCTGGGCGGAGAACATCGCGTCGAGCTGCGCCTCCACGCCGTACTTGGCGAAGAGGGGCTGGACGTCCTTGTACGGCTTCACGTTCTTGGCATGGCTCGGCATGAGCATGCGCATGAAGTCCTTGGCGTCCTTGTAGGCCTGGTCGCCCGAGACGAGGACCTCGTCGATGTCCTTGTTGTAGAGGTCGCGGATGGCGCGCTTGACCAGCGAGCCCTCCTCGTAGGTGAGCGCCGGGGCGCTCGACTGGAGGGTGAGCTCGCGCACCGTCTCCCACAGGCGCATCAGGTACTCGAAGTCGCGCTTGATCTCGGCCTTGGTCCGCGAGGCGCCCGCGGTGCGCAGGATCACGCCCATCCCCTCGGGAACCTCGAGGTCCTGGGCCACGCTCTTCAGCCTCTTGCGGTCGACCGCGTTGGTGATCTTGCGCGAGATGCCGCCGCCCCGGCCCGTGTTGGGCATCAGCACGGAATAGCGGCCGGCGAGCGACAGGTAGGTGGTCAGGGCCGCGCCCTTGTTGCCGCGCTCCTCCTTCACCACCTGCACCAGCAGGACCTGCCGGCGCTTGATCACCTCCTGGATCTTGTACTGGCGGCGCGGCGCGCGCGGGCGGTCGGGCACCTCCTCCAGCGCGTCGCCCGCGCCGACCTGCTCGATGACGTCCTCCTCGTGGGAGTCCTCGCCGTCCTCGTCGTGCCCGTCCTCGCCGGCCTCGCGGTGCTCCTCGGCGGAGGCAGCGGACGCCTCCTGGGAGGTCTCCTCCGGCGCAGCCTCGTCGGCGGGCGCCGCGGCATGCTCCTCGGCGCCCTCGGAAGCGGCGACGGCCTCGGCGCTTCCCTCGTCGCCTGCCTGCTCGTCTACGGCCGGCGCCTCGCCGTGCTCGACGGGGCCGCTGACGGTCTCCCTCGCCTTCGTCGCGGAACGCGCCGCGTTGCGCGGCTTGCGCCGGGCGCGGTTGCGGCGGTTTTCCTCGTCCTGCTCGGCGTCGCGTTCATGTCGCGCCTCGTCGGCGAGCAGCGCCTGACGATCGGCGATGGGGATCTGGTAATAGTCGGGATGGATTTCGCTGAAGGCCAGGAAGCCGTGGCGATTGCCGCCATAATCCACGAAGGCGGCCTGGAGGGACGGTTCGACGCGAATGACCTTCGCGAGGTAGATGTTTCCGCGCAGCTGCTTCTTGTTGGCGGACTCGAAGTCGAACTCCTCAACCCGGTTTCCGCGGACCACCACGACCCGGGTCTCTTCCGGGTGCGAGGCGTCGATCAGCATTTTGTTGGCCATGAGATACTCTCAGAGGCGCAGCCCCCGCTCGTCGGCCAGTCCTGTCGGGAGACGGGACGCGAGGATCGCCTGGCGGCGTCGCGTCTGGAAGAGGACGAGAAGACGGTCGAAAGGGGTGGCGGCGCCCGGTTGTCGCCGGAATTCGGCGAGGGTTTCGCTCAGCGCGCGCGGGCAAGTGGGCGACCGTCGCCGGATGAGCGGCGGGGCAAGACCTTGCGGCCCCTGCCTCGTCTCTGCATTCCGACCGGATCGGGTCGCTCAAGCCCATGACTAGTGGCACCTTGTGTCGCATCCGGCGTGACGAGAGCGGGCGCCCCGTCCAACCCGGCTGCGGGCCTCGGATGAGGGGCCGGCTGGCGCCTGCTCGAGGCAACGTCGACGTGTCGCCGCTGGCTTTCCGGCCGAACTGGAAGACGGGTCTTCCAAGAACCGGAGGCGGGAGCGTGCCGACACTCGGACTCGCTCACGGCTGGTCGCGCCAGGGTGACCCCTTCCTCATAGCGATTGCAAGCCTCGCTTGGCAAGCGTCGACTTGGCCGTTGGTTGCCCGGGTCTTGGCCGCGAACGGCCAAGCTTGTGTCACCCGGGCACCACAGCGCACGGCAAAGCGCTCGCCGGCCGTCACCATCGGTTAACCCTGCCGCGCCTATAGCCTAAGGATGGGCGTGAAAGTGCCGCTGAAGTTTCGGCAGGGGCAGAACGAATCACGATGGGACGCGGGGACGTCAGGTCGAGCGAGGGAACCGCGGCAGCGCGTGCGCGGCGCAGGATGGCGGCGCTCCCGGGCGCCGTGCTGGCCTTCGCCCTCCTCCTGGGTTCCTCCACCGTTTCCCGAGCCGAGCCCCACGCCCCTCCCCAACCCTCCCGCCAGGAGGCGAGGCCCGCCGACGCCGCCAAGAGCGCGACGCGGCTTCCGGTGGCGATGGATCTGTCGCTGGGCGGCGATCAGGGCTCCGCGCGGGTCGCTTTCACGCTCTCCGTTCCGCTTGAGCCGAAAGTCACGATCCTCGAGAAGCCGGACCGGGTGGTGCTCGACCTGCCCGAGGTGAATTTCCAGATCCCGGCGGACGCGGGCAGGAAGGCCAAGGGCCTGGTGAAGTCCGTCCGCTACGGGTTGATCGGGCCCGGCCGGTCCCGGATCGTCATTGAACTCGCGCAGCCAGCGCTCCCCGCCTCGATTGGAAACGAGCCCGTCCTTGCCGGCGCGGCGACTGCGCTCGCGCTCGAACTCAAGAAGGCGGATCGGGAGTCGTTCGCGCAGGCTGCGACGACCGACCGCCGCGAGGCGCTCGCGGAGAACCGGCCCGAGCCCGCCACGACGGGCGCACGGATGGCGCAGCCCGACCGCCGTCCCGTCGTGGTGCTCGACCCCGGCCATGGCGGCATCGACGTCGGCGCCGTCGGCCTGAACGACACCGTCGAGAAGGACGTGGTGTTCGCCTTCGCCCAGACCTTG
This sequence comes from Alsobacter sp., assembly GCA_046349155.1. Lineage (GTDB taxonomy): Bacteria > Pseudomonadota > Alphaproteobacteria > Rhizobiales > Beijerinckiaceae > Alsobacter. The sequence continues at coordinate 5,018 of JAXMCW010000002.1, forward strand.
AGGACGAAGCTGGAGGCGCAGGGCCTGGTCCGTGTCGTGATGACACGCACCTCGGACGAGTTCGTCAGCCTCGGCGACAGGGTCCGGGTGGCGAGGACGCAGGAAGCCAGCCTTTTCGTCTCCATCCATGCCGATACCGTTCGGGCCAGCCCGGAGGTCCGCGGGCTCACCGTCTACACGAACTCCGACCGGGCTTCGGACGCGGAGGCCGCGCGGCTCGCGGAATCAGAGAACCGCGCCGATCAGATCGCGGGAGTCGAAAGCGAGGACGACGGCGAGGAGGTTTCCGGCATCCTCGGAGACCTGATGACGCGCGAGACCAGGACCTACTCCCATCTCTTCGCCAAGACGCTGGTGGGCCAGATCACCGCGGCGTCGAAGCTCAACAAGAACCCGCACCGTTCCGCGCGCTTCATGGTGCTGCGGGCGCCGGATGTTCCGAGCGTGCTGATCGAACTCGGCTATCTCTCGAGCAAGTCCGACGTCGAACTCCTCAAGACAGAAGCCTGGCGCGACAAGGCGACCGATTCCGTCGCATCGGCCATCGCCGCTTTCATCTCGCCCCGCCTGGCGCAGGCCCCGGCGTCGGTCCAGCAGTGAGTCTGAGCTGCGGTTGCATTCCGACCACGCCCGCAGGAGAACTCGAACCGGCAGAGCCGGGGCGCAAATCTGTCGTGTTTTGAACACATTGCCTCGGCAAGGCTGGCGCATCGCACGAAACCATGTCGTGACCGGCCGCAAGATGGTAGATTGCATTTTGCCAAAGGATGCGCGCGTGAGTGCGAGCGTGGAAGCTGGAACCGGAACAGCCGGCGAAAGCTGCCGAAGGCATTCAACGGCGTCGTGTTCGGGCCGGGTTCTGGCGGGGAATGTACCGGGCGACGAGCCGCGAGGCGGTCTGGTTCAACAATAGCGATTGATGATGCGATACGTCCTGCGGTTCATCGGCGTCCTCTTCACGGTGGGTGCGATCCTCTTCGTGGTCGGCGCCGCCGGAGCGGGTTTCATGTACTGGAAGTATTCCAGGGACCTGCCGGACTACAGCCAGCTCGCCAACCACGAACCGTCCGTGATGACACGCGTCCACGCGGGCGACGGAAGCCTCCTGGCCGAGTATGCGCGCGAGCGCCGCTTGTTCATCCCGATCCAGGCTGTGCCGAAGCTCATCGTCGCGGCCTTTCTCTCGGCCGAGGACAAGAACTTCTACAAGCATCCGGGCGTCGACCTCGAAGGCATCATGCGCGCTGCGCTCTACTACGTGAAGCGCGACAAGGGCCGCAGGCCGCAGGGCGCCTCCACCATCACGCAGCAGGTCGCGAAGAACTTCCTACTCTCGAACGAGCAGACATTCGACCGCAAGATCAAGGAGATGCTCGTCGCGCTCCGGATCGAGTCGACCTACACCAAGGACAAGATCCTCGAACTCTATCTGAACGAGATCTATCTCGGGCTGGGCAATTACGGCATCGCGGCGGCCTCGCTGAACTACTACGGCAAGTCGGTCCACGAGCTGACGATCGCCGAAGCGGCTTACCTCGCGGCTCTTCCAAAGGCGCCGAACAACTACCACCCGTTCCGCTTCCCGCAGGCGGCGATCGACCGCCGGAACTACGTCATCGATCGCATGATCGAGAACGGCTACGTGTCGAAGGAGGACGGAGAGAAGGCGAAGAAGGAGCCGCTCACCGTCAACCCGCGGACGCTCTCGCCCAATTCATACGCCGCCGGCTTCTTCGCTGAGGAGGTGCGCCGCGAACTGGCCGATCGCTACGGCGAAAAGAAGCTCTACGAGGGCGGCCTGTCGGTTCGCACCACCCTCGATCCCAAGATGCAGCTCATGGCCCGCAAGACTCTGGCCGACGGCCTCGTGCGCTATGACGAGGCGCATGGCTGGCGAGGCGCGATCCAGCGTCTCGAGCTGACCGGAAAGGACTGGGGTGTCGCTCTGGCCGACGTTCCGGCTCTCGGCGACGTTGCGCCTTGGCAGCTCGCCGTGGTCCTCGACGTGCAGGGTGAGGCGGCGCGCATCGGGCTCCAGCCGGCGCGCGAAGGCTCGGGCGAAGTGTCCCGCGAACGGCAGACCGGGACCGTCCTAGCTGACGGCATCCGCTGGACGCGCGCCAAGACCATGCGCCAGGTCCTGAACCCGGGCGACGTCGTTTACGTCGAACCCATGGACGGCAAGGCCGGCCAGTTCAGGCTCCGCCAGCTTCCGGAAATTTCCGGCGCCCTCGTCGCGATGGACCCCTATAGCGGCCGCGTCCTGGCGATGGTCGGCGGCTTCTCGTTCGACCAGTCGAAGTTCAACCGCGCCACGCAGGCGTTGCGACAGCCGGGATCGTCCTTCAAGCCCTTCGTCTACGCCACCGCGCTCGACAACGGCTATACGCCCTCGAGCGTGGTGATGGACGCCCCCATCGAGATCGATCAGGGCCCAGGCCAGGAGGTCTGGCGCCCGGAGAACTACGATGGCAAGTCAGGTGGGCCGCACACGCTGCGCTACGGCATCGAGCATTCAAAGAACCTGATGACGGTGCGTCTCGCGCAGGACGTCGGGATGCCGCTCATCGCGGAATATGCCAAGCGCTTCGGCATCTATGACGAGATGCTGCCCGTTCTCGCCATGTCTCTCGGTGCCGGCGAAACGACGGTCATGCGGATGACCACGGGCTACTCGATGTTCGTCAACGGCGGTAAACGCGTGAAGGCGACGCTGATCGACCGGATCCAGGACCGCTGGGGACAGACGATCTACAAGCACGACGAACGCGAGTGCGTGGGGTGCGACGCAGACAAGTTCGCCAACCAGAACGAGCCCCGCCTGATCGACAAGCGTGAGCAAGTGCTCGACCCTCTCACCGCCTACCAGATCACGTCGATGCTGGAGGGTGTCGTGCAGCGTGGAACCGGCCAGGTGATCAAGGAGGTCGGCAAGCCCCTCGCCGGCAAGACCGGCACGACCAACGACGCGAAGGACGTGTGGTTCGTGGGATTTTCGCCCGACCTCGCGGTCGGCGTCTACATGGGGTACGACAAGCCCCGTTCTCTCGGAAACTCCGCGACCGCGGGCCAGTACGCCGCCCCGATCTTCCGGGACTTCATGAAACTGGCGCTTGCCGACAAGCCCGCCACGCCCTTCCGCGTACCCCCGGGGATCAAGCTGATCCGGGTCTCCGGCGCCACGGGAATGCGCGCAGCGGCCGGCGACAACACCGCGATCCTGGAGGCTTTCAAGCCCGGAACCGCTCCCCCCGACAGCTTCACCGTCATCGGGGGCGGTGCCGGCGGAGCGGTCTCGCCCGAGGCTGCAAGAGCCATCAGCGCAGGCACAGGCGGCCTTTACTGACGTTGCGCTTCCCCCCGCGCCTTGGGGAAGCCGCGACGGCGGCCGATTCAGGTCCTCAGGACGGTCCCCTGGCCGGCAAGCACGCCTCGCCCGGCACCCGACAGGAATTGGTCCAGACGGGCGATGGTTGACCGGCAATCGGCCTCGGTTCCGGCGAACGACAGCCGCACATAACGCTGTCCGCGACCGGGATCGAAGTCGTGACCCGGCGTGAGCGCAAGGCCGGTTTCGTCGAGGCAACGCCTGCAGAATGAAGCAGAGTCATTCGTGTAGCGGCCCACATCGATGTAGACGTAGAACGCGCCGTCGACGGGAAGGAAGTCGGGCAGACCGATGCGCGGCAGTTCGTCCAGGAGGATGGCTCGGTTGCGCGCATATCCCGCCTTGATGGCCTCCAGTTCTTCCGTGGCCGAGAAAGCTGCTTCCGCCGCAACCTGCGACAACCAGGGGACCGAGATGAACAGCGACTGCGCAAGCCGTTCCACCGGGCGCACGACGCGATCGGGCAGGATCATCCAGCCTACACGCCAACCCGTCATGCAATAATACTTGGAGAAGCTGTTGATGACGATGGCGTCCGTGGAAAACTGCAAGGCTGTGGGCGCCGGCTGATCATACGTGAGCCCGTGATAGATCTCGTCGGACACGAACCAGATCCCAAGCCGGGCGCAGCACTCCGCCAGGGCGCGGAGTTGCTGGGGCGTCATCACGGTACCGGATGGATTTGCTGGACTCATGACGACGACGCCAGCCAACGCATTCTCGCCGTGGGCACGCTCGACCGCCTGTGGAGTGAGCACCCATCGGTCCTTAGCCTCGACCTCGATCTCGACGGGTTCGATCCCCAGAGCCCGGAGCGTGTTGCGGTAGGCAGGGTATCCCGGCGCCGTAATGGCGACGCGCGATCCAGCATCGAACAAGGCGAGGAATGAGAGAACAAACGCGCCCGATGACCCGGTCGTGATGCAGACCCGAGAGGCGGGAACGTCGACGCCATAGGCGTCGCGGTAGTGTCGGGCGATCCGGTCGCGCAGGAAGGGCAGCCCGAGCGCCTCTGTATAGCCGATGCGGCCGGTCCTCAGTGCTGCTTCCACCGCTGAAATGACACGCTTGGGCGTCGGAGCAGCAGGTTGCCCGATTTCCATATGCACGACGTCCCGTCCGGTCGCCTCGCGAGCGTTGGCAGCCGCGAGCACATCCATCACGATGAATGGCTCGATTTCGCTTCTGCGCGACGGCGTGGGGCTCTTCCATCCAGACACGAACACCTCCATGCGGGCGGCTTCGACGCGCCATGACCGTGACACGTCAATGCCTTGATTGAGAGGCACGAGGACGGGCCCGGATTGACCAGTTCGAGACGAACGCCGTAATTCACGCCATTCAAGCAAGCACCGACCAGCGATGCATCCGATTCTCGCGACGTCCCCTAGCACCGATGGATTGGCGCCGCCAACGTCCTGGTCCGCAGGTGTGATGTCGTGCTTGAGGAACGTCCTACGCCGCTGCGTCGTCGCGGCGTCGGCCTCCGCGATCGCTATGTCTCCCATCTCCGCCAACGCCCAGAGCACCGCGGCAAAGCAGGCCGTCATTCGGGACACCGAGATCGAGAACCTTCTGCGAGACTATGCGAACCCGATCTTTACGGCGGCCGGCATCAAGCGCGGGACCGTGCAGATCGTGCTGGTCGGAGATCGTTCCTTCAACGCATTCGTCGCTGATGGACGACGCATGTTCGTCAATATCGGCGCGCTGATGGATGCCAAGACGCCCAACGAGATCATCGGCATCATCGCTCACGAGACAGGGCATATCGTGGGCGGACACCTGAGCCGGCTGCGCGAACAGTTGGCCAATGCGCAGATCCTCGCAGTGGTCGGTATGTTGCTAGGCGCAGGCGCGCTGGCGGGCGCAGCAGTCGGCGGCAACAAGGTCGGCAATTCCGGCATTGGCGCCGCGGGTGTCATGGCCGGGTCGCAAGAAATGGTGCGCCGCAGTCTGCTCTCGTATCAGCGCGGCGAAGAGCAGGCCGCCGACCGCATGGCGGTGACCTACCTCAACGCCTCCCACCAGTCTGCCAAAGGGATTCTCGACACGTTCCAGCGCTTCGCTCAGGAGTCGATGTTCAAGACGTCGAGCATCGACCCCTACCTGGTCAGCCATCCCTTGCCCGCCGACCGCATTGCGAACCTCGAAAACCTGGCGCGCCAGAGCCCGTATTTCAATGTGAAGGATCCGGCGGCGCTTCAGCAGCGGCACGACATGATGCGCGCGAAGCTGTTCGGCTTCGCTGGCCGCGCGGACGAGGTGGCGAGGCGCTACCCTCTCGGCGATACTTCGCTTGCCGCACGTTATGCACGGGCTATCTCAGCCTACAGGTCCAAGCGACTCGCCGATGCGCTGACCCAGATCGATGGGCTCATGCGCGAACAGCCGAACAATCCTTATTTCGTCGAGCTCAAGGGCCAGGTCCTGCTTGAGTTCGGTCGCGCCAAAGAGGCCATTCCATTGCTCCGACGCGCCGTCGCCATGGCTCCGTCGAGCGCTCTGATCAAGGTCCTCCTTGGGCAGGCGCTTGTGGCATCCGGCACCAAGGCCAACGTGGATGAAGCCATCCGAGAATTGTCAAATGCTGTGCAGCGCGAGCCAGAATACACCGAAGGCTGGCAAGTCCTATCGCAGGCCTACGGGATGAAGGACGATATCGGCATGGCCTCATACGCCGCGGCACAGGCCTACTTCATCGCTGGCGACTACAAGATGGCGGCAACCCAGGCTACGAGGGCCAAGGAGAAGCTGCCGCCAAAGTCGCCCGGCTGGCTCAAGGCCGACGATATCCTGAACACGCAACCCCCGAAGAAGGAATAGCAATGCCGAAGGCTGAAGAGCCGTGGCTTTGCGTCCACATCAAGCGTAAGTGATGTGGCACCGGACTCGGGCTCATGCATGATCCCCGCGACTTTCAACGCGCAGCAAACGCGCGCAGGAGATTTCGATGACTGCCCTCGCCTATCTCGCCTCGCGCAAGCGCGCTTTCGTTCTCACCGCTGGACTCCTTCTCTGCAGCACGATCTCAGGCGCCCAGGCCCAAGACAAGCCCGCTTTCTCCGATCAGCAAAGGGCTGCGATCGGATCGATCGTTCGTGAGTACCTGATCAACAATCCTGAAGTCATTCAAGAGGCGTTGACAGAGCTAGATGCTCGGCAAAAGGCCTCCGAAAAAGCCGCCACACGCAAGGCTCTCGGTGAGCTTCAGGCGTCCCTGCTCAGTTCGCCCCGCAACATCGTCATTGGCAATCCGTCCGGCGACGTTACTCTCGTGGAGTTTTTCGACTATAATTGCGGATATTGCAAACGATCCTTGGCTGATATCCGTGACCTCGTGAAGAGTGATCCCAAGCTGCGCGTTGTCATTCGCGACTTTCCTGTGCTTGGACCTGATTCAGTAGAGGCCTCTTTCGTCGCGGTGGCCGCAAAAAATCAGCTAAAGGGCGACAAATACTTTGAGTTCCACCAAAAGCTGCTGGAGTCGAAAGGCCGGGTCGGCAAGGAAAAAGCGCTTGCCGTCGCTAAGGACATGGGTCTCGACACGGCAAAGCTTCAAAAGGACATGGAAAGTTCGGAGACCAGGGCCGCCATCGAAGAGACGATGAAGATCGGCGACAGTCTCAAGCTGCAAGGGACGCCAGCCTTTGTCGTTGGTGACGAGATCATTTTCGGATCCGTCGGCCTTGATCCGCTGCGCAATAGCATCACTGCCGTCCGCCAATGCGGGAAGGCCACCTGCGGTTAGGCACTAGCACGCGGCGAATGCGACCGGGAGCATGCCGCGTGACGGATTTGTAACGCGCGTTCGTCTATGGGATCCGGCAGAGCTTCCCCTTGCCGGTTCAAAGGGATAAGAGGTCTCTCCGCAATCGGCGTGCAACCGGCGCGCCGATTCTTTCGTCAGCGCTTTGGCCGACGCCCAAGCGCGCCGACCCTGTAGAGACTGCCCGAGGCTTGACCCATGCCCATCGCCCTCGCCAGACCGCCAGGTGGCGCATGAGTACGAAGGCAGCCGCGGAGCGCAACCCGGTGACCCCGTCCATGGCAAAAGACCAGCCCATTGACCCAAAGCTCGTTCGAGAGCTCGCCCGCCTCCTGACAGAGACGGATCTGTCAGAGATCGAGGTCGAGAAAGGCGATCTGAGAATCCGTGTAGCGCGGCAGGTCACTGCCACCGCTGTTTATGCCGCGCCTCCACCTGCGCCCGCTTCTGCCGTTGCGGCTGCGCACAGTCCTGCACCGACCGAGAATACGGGCCCGGGGTTGCGCGCAGAGTCAGTATCCTCGCCGGGGACCGTAACGTCTCCCATGGTCGGCACCGCTTATCGACGCGCCTCGCCTGAAGCAAAGCCATTCGTCGAAGTCGGCTCCGTCGTGAGAGCGGGCGAAAAAGTTTTGCTCATTGAAGCCATGAAGACGTTCAACGAGATCACGGCTCACCGGGCAGGAACTGTGACAGCCATCCTCGTCGATGACGGGCAGCCCGTCGAATACGGCGAACCCTTGATGGTGATCGAGTAGTCTCTGAGGCCGACGCGGCGGCAAGCGGACTGCCGTTCCGCACCGCTGATTGGAAAGCTAGCCCGATGTTCGATAAGATCCTGATCGCCAATCGGGGCGAGATTGCCCTCCGTGTGCTGCGGGCAGCAAAGGAACTCGGGATCGCCACCGTCGCGGTCCACTCAACCGCTGACGCCGACGCCATGCACGTGCGTCTAGCCGACGAGAGCGTTTGCATCGGTCCCCCGCCAGCGCGAGACAGCTATCTAAACATTCCCGCGCTTCTTGCGGCCTGTGAGATCACCGGGGCTGACGCCGTCCATCCCGGCTACGGCTTCTTGTCCGAGAATGCCCGATTTGCGGAGATCCTCGAGAGCCACAACATCCATTTCATCGGCCCGAAGGCTGAGCACATCCGCATTATGGGCGACAAGATCGAGGCGAAGCGGACGGCCAAGCGCCTCGGCATTCCCTGCGTCCCCGGGTCGGAAGGGGGCGTCAGCGAGGACGACGAAGCCCTACGCGTCGCGGCGGAGATCGGCTATCCCGTCCTCGTGAAGGCTGCGGCGGGTGGCGGTGGTCGCGGCATGAAGGTTGCCCGTAGCGAAAACGACTTGGTGGACGCCTTGCAGACCGCGCGGACGGAGGCGAAAGCTGCCTTTGGCGACGACGCCGTCTACCTCGAGAAATACCTTGAGAAGCCGCGCCATATCGAACTGCAGATACTCGGAGACGGACGGGGCGGAGCTGTTCATCTGCACGAACGTGACTGCTCGCTTCAACGCCGACACCAAAAAGTCTGGGAAGAGGGCCCTTCTCCAGCCCTCAACGCGGAAATGCGTGCCACGATAGGCGCGACGGTCGCAAAGGCCATGCAGGAGCTGGCTTACCTTGGCGCAGGAACCATCGAGTTCCTATACGAGGATGGCCAGTTCTATTTCATCGAGATGAACACCCGCATCCAGGTGGAGCATCCCGTCACGGAGATGATCACCGGGATTGACCTCGTCAATGAGCAGATCCGGCTAGCCGCCGGCGCCGACCTCTCGATTTCCCAGGAAGACATCGCACTTTCCGGCCACGCCATCGAATGCCGCATCAATGCCGAACACCCCGCCACGTTCCGCCCTTCACCGGGTCGGATCGCTTATTATCATCCGCCTGGCGGTCTCGGAGTGCGCGTGGATTCGGCCGTGTACCAAGGCTATACGATCCCGCCGACCTATGACTCGCTTGTCGGCAAGCTCATCGTGCATGGTCGCACGCGCAACGAGTGCCTTATGCGCCTCCGTCGCGCGCTCGACGAGTTCGTCGTCGACGGAATCGAGACGACGCTTCCGCTGTTTCGCGCGCTCGTGCGCAATCCTGATATTCAGAACGGCGACTATGATATCCATTGGCTTGAGAAATTCCTGGCCAATGGCGGAATGGAAGCTGGCTAAGCGCGCCAATGCTGCTTTTGCGCTGAGATCGTGAGCCGGGGATCTGCAGTGGCCGTGAGCCATGACAGCATGGGTCCTGAATCATGAGCCGCCGCAGCGAGCCGGATAGCGAAGTCACTGCGCAGCTTCTGCTCCGCGCTTACGCGATCGGCATCTTTCCCATGGCGGAAAGCGCGGACGATCCGACGATATACTGGGTGGAACCGAAGGAACGCGGGATCTTTCCTCTGGATTCACTCGCGATTTCTAGCCGGCTCGCCCGCACCGTGCGTTCCGATCATTTCGAGGTCCGAGTCGACACGGACTTCGACGCGGTCATCGATGGTTGCGCCGCGCCTGGAGCCGGCCGGGAGCACACCTGGATCAATGCTCGGATTCGTGGACTCTATGGCGAACTCTTCGACATGGGCCACGTGCATACGATCGAGGCATGGCGAGAGGGAAAGCTCGTCGGTGGTCTTTATGGCGTGACCCTTGGAGCGGCTTTCTTCGGGGAGAGCATGTTCCACATTGAGCGCGACGCCTCGAAGGTGGCGTTGGTCCACCTTGTCGCGCGACTGAGGCTCGGAAGCTTTCGTTTGCTCGATACCCAGTTTGTCACGCCCCACCTGGAATCGCTTGGAGCAGTGAGCATTCCGCGACGACGATACCGGGAATTGTTGGACGGGGCCGTCGCGGCTGTCGGCGATTTCGATGCGTGGCCTAAGGATAAACAGATGCCCGGCGTCGTGGCCGTAGCTGCCGCGCGCGGACAAAATCCGTCGTCCGTCTAATGGGACTGACGCGCAGCACGACAGCCAACGCCTACCGGCTGCTGTTTCCGCCTAGGTTGGGGCCGACGTCAACGCCCATTGTCGCATTTCCTGCGCGACCACCATTCGTGGGAAAGAAGCGCTGCGAGGGCTGGCGCGGCGCGACCGGAACGCCCTGTGGGGCGGCAACTCCGATCTGACCGTCCGGCGATCCGGGCAACGGCGCGCCGGCAGGCGCAGGAGGCTTCTTCTGCGCCGTTTTCACGCCTTGGTCGGTGCCCCCCTTCAGGGGATCGATCTTGTCGGGATCACTAGGCTCGGCGATCACGGTATTTCCACCCTTACACCCCGTGAGCCAAACGTCGTAGATGGGATGCTCGATCGCGTGCAGGCCAGGACTCGATGCAAAGACCCAGCCGCCAAAAATGCGCCGGTACTCGTTGGAAAACGTAACCTCGTCGACTTCGACAAATGCCGTCGTGTTCTCGGGTTCAGTCGGGGGGCGCGTGTAGCAAACACGCGGAGTGAGCTGCAGCGCGCCAAACTGCACGGTTTCGTCAACCGCGACTTCGAAGGAAATGATCCGTCCAGTGATCTTGTCCAGCCCGGCGAAGATGACCGTCGGGTTCTTGATCTTGTCCGCGCGTGCCGGCGCGACTACCGCTGCGGCCGCAAGCAGCGCGGCGAACGCCAGGTTGGCTATCGACCGTGTGCAGGACGTGAGGGACAGGACGAAGCTCCTAAATACGCCCCCGGCAAGGGGACGACTCGACGTTGGTTCGCGCAGAAATAGCACGGGAAAGGCGGCCAAGACATGGCGTGCCGGGTCCGATGGCCCAGCTCTGGCTTCAAACTGAAAGGGGCTTAGGAGCCGGGACTCCAGGCTTCGTAATCGCCACGCGGGGCTGGCCGGGCAGTGCCCACGATCGAGCCCTTTGGACGGTAGGCCTGAGGCGTGCCGGTCATATTGGGCTGGTGCTGGCTCTGCCATTCGCGGGGCTGATACCCGTCCTGGCTCGGTGGGACGTCGGCGTTGTGCCTGAGCCAGGCGTGCCAGCCAGGAGGCACGTTTGTGGCTTCAGTCACTCCGTTATAGACAACCCAGCGGCGCACGACACCGATCGCCCGATCAACCACGCCTCCCCGTGTCTGATAGTAGCGGTTTCCGAATTGGTCCTCGCCCACCAGTTCGCCGTGCCGCCATGTATGGAACCGCGTTCCCAGCGTCTCGCCGCTCCACCACGTGAAGAACTGAAGAAAGAAGGCCTTCATCGTTTGCTCGGCTCCGGAACCTCAGTCGCCGGTGAACCGGCGCGCCGGGACTATGGCGATGTCCGATCGAGGTGTCCAGCCAAGCAGCCAACTCTGCCGGTCGACTTTTGGATCGTGTGGATTCGGCTTACGTGACACGGAAGGTGGGCCATACGGCGGCTCGATCGCGGAAACGTTGGACCCGTCATCCACTTCTAGTCACCGCCGTCCGCCACTTCCAGCGAGCGTTCCGGGCGAGCCCACGTCGCGCGGACTGTGGCGAAAATGTCGCAATGCCATGATTCAGGCGCATTCAAAAAACAGTCCAATGGCCACGCACAAGGCTGTCGTGTTGCGAATCCAATCATGGAATCCGATGCTTATGCGCGCCCTCCGAGATTTCCCCGGATTTCACAGTGTCGGCACTATATGTGGGGCCAAGGCTCGATCCAAGCACTACACCTTGACGTCGAGCCCTCCGAATCCTAGTGTGACAGACGTGTTGCGGCGCGCCGCTTCGCCTCCCAGAACGGGAGGAGACGCCGGCAGACGGAGGCTATCGGCGCACATCCTTCGTAGGGGGTGTGTCCTCTCTGGAGCCAGGCAGAGGCGATCGCGACACGAGTAGCGGCCGGCGGAAACGCGAGCCTGGTCTTCTGGAGTTGGAGGCGGTGTACCCGTGGGGCCTAGCGGCTCCGCGTGGGGCACGCGCATCCAGTGACGTGGCGCGCTGGGCGGTCACGAGAGGAAACGGCGGAAGCCGTCAATCGAGGCATCCGACGGTCTTTGAAGCCGTCATTTGAGGAATAACCAATGCGGTTTGAACGTCGCTTCACCCGGTCTGGGCAATCTGCTTACGCCGATATCGCCTTCCGTGCCGCCACGAGCGAGATCCGCAATCCCGACGGTTCAGTCGTGTTCCGTCTCGAGAACATCGAGGTGCCAGAGGCCTGGAGCCAGGTTGCAGCCGATGTGCTCGCGCAAAAGTACTTTCGCAAGGCTGGCGTGCCCGCGCGCTTGAAGAAGGTGGAGGAGACGAGCCTCCCGTCCTGGCTGTGGCGCTCCGTACCCGATGAAAAGGCGCTGGCGGCATTGCCCGAGACTGAGCGTACGGGTTCAGAAACATCCGCCAAGCAGGTCTTCGACCGGTTGGCGGGCTGCTGGACCTATTGGGGATGGAAGGGCGGCTACTTCTCCTCGGAGGACGATGCAAGGGCCTTCCATGACGAACTCTGCTACATGCTCGCGCACCAGATGGTGGCGCCTAACTCGCCGCAATGGTTCAACACGGGCCTGCATTGGGCCTATGGGATCGATGGGCCGTCGCAAGGGCATTACTACGTCGACTTCAGGACTGGAAAGCTGACCAAGTCCAAGTCCTCCTACGAGCACCCGCAGCCTCATGCCTGCTTCATCCAAGGCGTGCAGGACGACTTGGTGAACGAAGGCGGGATCATGGACCTATGGGTCCGGGAGGCGCGCCTCTTCAAGTATGGTTCGGGCACCGGCTCAAACTTCTCTTTGCTCCGTGGCGAGGGAGAAAAGCTAGCGGGAGGCGGACGGTCGTCGGGTCTGATGTCGTTCCTGAAGATCGGCGACCGGGCGGCCGGCGCGATCAAGTCGGGCGGCACCACCCGCCGTGCGGCGAAGATGGTGGTCGTCGATGCCGACCATCCGGATATCGAAGCCTATATCGACTGGAAGGTCCGCGAGGAGCAGAAGGTGGCGGCGCTCGTCACCGGTTCTAAGGCCTGCCAGAAGCATCTGAAGGCCGTGCTGAAGGCGTGTGTGAACTGCGACGGTCCAGACGACGCGTGCTTCGATCCCGAGAAAAATCCCGCGCTCAAGCGCGAGATAAAGGCCGCGCGGCGATCGATGGTACCGGACAACTTCATCAAGCGGGTGATCCAGTTCGCAAAGCAGGGCTACACCGACATTCAGTTCGATATCTACGACACGGATTGGGACAGCGAGGCCTATCTCACCGTTTCCGGCCAGAACTCGAACAACTCCGTTTCGCTGAAGGACGACTTTCTGCGCGCGGTTGAGGCTGACGAGAATTGGAATCTCATCCGTCGGACAGATGGCAAGGTCTCGAAAACACTCAAGGCACGCGATCTTTGGGAGAAGATCGGCTACGCGGCGTGGGCGTCGGCCGATCCTGGCCTGCACTTCAATACCACGATGAACGACTGGCACACCTGCCCTGCAGCTGGCCGGATCAGAGCGTCGAACCCCTGCTCTGAATACATGTTCCTCGACGACACGGCGTGCAATCTCGCCTCGCCGAACCTGCTGCAGTTCCGCGGTGCGGACGGGCGCATGCGCATCGATGACTACGAGCATGCGGTGCGGCTCTGGACAGTCGTGCTCGAGATCTCGGTCACAATGGCCCAGTTTCCCTCGCGGGAAATTGCAGAACTCTCTTACCGCTACCGCACGCTGGGCCTTGGTTACGCCAATATCGGCGGATTGCTGATGACCAACGGCATACCGTATGACAGCGCTGAAGGTCGCGCCATGGCTGGCGCGCTCACGGCAATCATGACCGGCGTTGCCTATGCGACCTCGGCCGAGATGGCGTCCGAACTTGGCGCCTTCCCAGGATATGCCGCCAACGCCGACCACATGTTGCGCGTGATCCGCAACCATCGCCGCGCCGCTTACGGAGAGGTTGCCGGCTACGAGGGCTTGTCAGTGGCGCCGCAGCCGCTTGACCATGCGTCGTGCGCCGACATGCGCCTGGTCGAAAGGGCCAAGCTTGCATGGGACCGCGCACTCGAGCTGGGTCGCGACCATGGCTATCGCAACGCGCAGGCGACGGTGATCGCGCCGACCGGTACGATCGGCCTTGTCATGGACTGCGACACGACCGGCATCGAGCCTGACTTCGCGCTCGTGAAGTTCAAGAAACTGGCCGGTGGAGGTTACTTCAAGATCATCAACCAGGCCGTGCCGGAGGCGCTGCGCAGCCTAGGATACAGGGAATCGGAAATCGCCGAAATCGTGGCCTACGCCGTGGGCCATGGCTCACTCGCGCAGGCCCCGGGAATCAATCATGGCAGCTTGCGTGCCCGCGGATTTGGGGAGGCTGAAGTCGCTGCGATCGAGAAGAATCTCGCCTCCGCCTTCGATATCAAGTTCGTGTTCAACAGATGGACGCTCGGGGAGGACTTCCTCACCGGCACCCTCAAGGTGCCCGATGAGAAGTTGGCGGACCCCTCCTTCGAGCTCCTTCCATATCTTGGCTTTTCCAAAGCCGAGATCGAGGCTGCCAATATTCATGTTTGTGGGGCCATGACCCTGGAGGGTGCGCCTCACCTGAAGACGACGCATTACCCTGTGTTTGACTGCGCGAACCCGTGCGGTCGCATCGGCAAGCGGTATCTATCCGTGGAGAGCCACATTCGCATGATGGCGGCGGTGCAGCCCTTCATTTCCGGCGCGATCTCCAAGACCATCAACATGCCGAATGACGCGACCGTTGAGGACTGCAAGACGGCTTACATGCTGTCCTGGAAACTGGCGTTGAAGGCGAACGCACTATACCGGGACGGCTCCAAACTTTCGCAGCCGCTGAACAGCCAATTGATCGTCGACGATGAGGATGACGAGGACGAGACACTGGACCAGTTGGTCGCCCAGCCCATGGCGGCCCGGTCGGCCGCTGTGGCTGAAAAGATCGTGGAGCGCGTGGTCGAGCGTATCGAGCGACTGCGCGAGCGCGAGAAATTACCTGACCGTCGCAAGGGCTATACACAGAAGGCCATTGTGGGTGGACACAAGGTCTACCTGCGCACGGGAGAGTATGAGGACGGGCGCATCGGCGAGATCTTCATAGATATGCATAAGGAAGGCGCTGCCTTCCGCAGCCTGATGAACAACTTCGCCATCGCCATCTCGCTGGGCCTGCAATACGGCGTTCCGCTGGATGAATACGTGGAGGCGTTCACCTTCACGCGCTTTGAACCAGCCGGGTTCGTGCAGGGCAACGACGCGATCAAGAACGCGACGTCGATTCTCGACTATGTCTTCCGCGAGTTGGCCATTTCCTATCTGGGGCGGCATGACCTGGCCCATGTCTCGCCTGAGTCCATTGGCTTCGACGCATTGGGGAAGGGCGAGGACGAAGGTAAGGCGCCCGTTGGGCACGTCCCCTCCCCTGCCGCCCGTGTGGTCTCCAAGGGCCTGGTGCGTGGAAAGCCGACCAGCTTCATCTCGATCGAAGGTGGCGGGGGCATGAGCTTCGAGAACCGCGGAGAACGCGGCGGTGTTGCGGCTACGGCTTTCGCCACCGCTGGCGCCACAGCCCTCAAGGGCGAGGTGGAGCGTGAATTGAACCAGGAGCTTGGCCGTGCCTTGGATGACGACGCCCTCGCCAGCCTTCCCTTTGCGGCCCCCGATCCGCGTCCCGCTAAAGTCGACGCAGGAGCCAAGCGCGCGGAGGCCTTGATGAAAGGCTATCAGGGCGACGCCTGCGGAGAATGTGGTAACTTCACGCTGGTGAGAAATGGGACCTGCCTGAAGTGCGACACCTGCGGAAGCACGACCGGATGCAGTTGATCGCTCGCCGGGTGCTTGAGAGCCGTAGCATTACTTGGCGGTGATCAAGCAACGACGCCAGAACTCCTCAAAGGGCGGCCAATGGGCCGCCCTTCGTCTTTTCGGGCGCTGGCACGAAATCTAAGGTTCTGTCAGGTGATGCGAGCGGCAAGAGGACCCAGCCCGCGAGAAACGTCAGACCCGCCTGATCGACTGAATCCGACAGCTGGTACCGCCTTATGCTCAAACATGCCGCTTCTCCGAACGGCCAATACCAAGTTGCTTGATATAATCGCTTATGCGAATATATAATTGTTCATGCCGCGAGGATCCATAGAGGCCCGGCGGCCCCACCGGAGGACTCCCCATGGCTCACCTTGTCGTACTTGGCGCCGGTCTCGGCGGCACCATCATGGCCTACGAGCTGAAGGACGCTGCTCGTCCGGAGGATCGCGTGACCGTCGTCAACAAGGGGTCGACCTACAGCTTCGTGCCGTCCAATCCGTGGGTCGCGGTGGGCTGGCGGGGCAAGGACGAGATCGAGGTCGAGCTCGCGCCCGTGATGGAGCGCCGCGGCATCGCGTTCCGGCCGGAGGGGGCGCGCAAGGTGATCCCGTCGGAGAACCGCATCGAGCTCGAGGACGGCTCGGTGATCGACTACGACTACCTCGTCATCGCCACCGGCCCGGAGCTCGCATTCGACGAGATCGAGGGGCTCGGGCCGCAGGGGCACACCGAGTCCGTCTGCCACGTGGACCATGCGCTGCGGGCCCAGGGCGGCTTCGAGACGCTGGCCAAGACGGGCGGGCCCGCCATCGTCGGCGCCGTGCAGGGCGCCTCCTGCTTCGGCCCGGCCTACGAGTTCGCCTTCATCCTGGAGACGGCCCTGCGCCGCAAGAAGGTGCGCGACCGCGTGCCCATGACCTTCGTGACGCCCGAGCCCTATATCGGCCACCTCGGCCTGGACGGCGTCGGCGACACGAAGTCGCTGCTGGAGAGCGCGCTGCGCGACAAGCACATCAAGTGGATCACCAACGCCAAGGTCGCGAAGGTCGAGGCCGGCCTGATGCATGTCGAGGAGGTCAACGAGGACGGCTCGCTCAAGACCAAGCACGAGCTGCCCTTCGCCTTCTCGATGCTGCTGCCCGCCTTCCGCGGCGTCTCCGCCGTGCGCGGCGTGGAGGGGCTCACCAATCCCCGCGGCTTCATCCTGGCCGACAAGCACCAGCGCAACCCGACCTTCCCCAACGTCTTCTCGGTCGGCGTCTGCGTCGCGATCCCCCCTGTCGGCAAGACGCCCCTGCCGGTCGGCACGCCGAAGACGGGCTTCATGATCGAGTCCATGGTGACCGCGACCGCGAAGAACATCGGCGCGCTGCTGCGCGGCCAGGAGGCGAAGTCCGTGGGAACCTGGAACGCGGTCTGCCTCGCCGATTTCGGCGACACCGGCATCGCCTTCGTGGCGCAGCCGCAGATCCCGCCGCGCAACGTCAACTGGTCGTCGTCGGGCAAGTGGGTGCACGCGGCCAAGGTCGGCTTCGAGCGCTACTTCCTGCGCAAGATCCGGCAGGGCAAGAGCGAGACCTTCTACGAGAAGCTCGCGCTCGACATGCTCGGCATCAGCAAGCTCAAGGAAATCCACGAGGAGGTGGCCTGAGGGCCGCCTTCCAGTCCCCAAGGGAGACTCTCATGTCCATCGATCGCGCCGTTCTCGTCTTCGCCGGCTGCATGGTTCTGCTCTCGGCGGCGCTCGTCTATCTCGTGTCGCCCTGGTTCCTGCTGTTCACGGGCTTCATCGGCCTGAACATGATCCAGTCGAGCTTCACGGGCTTCTGCCCCGCGGCGATGATCTTCAAGGGCCTGGGCTGCCGCGTCGGCGAAGCCTTCCGCTGAGATCCGGGACGGCCTTCCTTCAGGCCCTGGCCCGCGCCCTGCGGGCCGGGGCCTTCGGCTCCTCCGCGGGACAGAAGGTCTGCTGGAGCACGTCCATGACCCGCACCACGCGGTCGTCGGCGAGGGCGTACCAGATGGTCTGGCCCTCGCGGCGGGTCTTCACGAGGCCGTCCTTGCGCAGCAGCGCAAGGTGCTGCGAGGCGACGCTCTGGCGCACGCCGAGTTGCTCGGCGAGTTCGCCCACCGAGGCCTCCTTCCCCATGATCGAGCACAGGATGCGCAGGCGCACCGGGCTCGCCAGGGACTTGAGGAACTCGCTGGCCTCGTCGGCCGCTGCGGAGAGGGCGTCGATATCGGTGATCATGGGTTGAATAATTGCGGATCTTCGAATATATGTCAACCGAAGCCGGAGCCGCCCGGCTCGCCGCCTTCCCCGCGAAGGCGCCCACCGACTGAACAGGATTCTCGACCATGCGGATAGCCCTCGCTCCCGCAGCGCTGCTGCTCGTCCTTCTCCAGGCGCCCCATGCCGGGGCGGGTGAGATCGTCGTGCAGGCGAGCACCGTGCCCGACCTCAAGGCCGTGTTCGGCCAGGTGCAGAGCCGCGACACCGTTCCGGCCCGCGCGCGGATCGGCGGCACGCTGATCTCGCGCAGCGTCGAGGAGGGCAGCGCGGTCAAGGCCGGGGACGTCATCGCCATCGTCGGGGACGACAAGCTGGCGCTGCAGCTGCTCGCGGTCGACGCCCGGATCAAGGCGCTGCAGGCGCAGCTCGACAATGCCCGCGGCGATCTCGATCGCGCCCAGTCCCTGATGGCGAAGGGCGCGGAGACCCAGAGCCGGCTCGACATGCTGCGCACCGCCGCCAACGTCCTCGTCAACCAGATCGAGGCCGCCCGCGCCGAGCGCGCGGTCATCGTGCAGCAGACCACCGAGGGCCAGGTGCTCGCGCCCAAGGACGGGCGCGTCCTGACGACGCCGGCCGTCCCCGGGTCGGTCATCATGCCCGGCGAGACGATCGCCCGCATCGCGGCGGGCGGCTACTACCTGCGCCTTGCGCTCCCGGAGCGCCATGCGGCGCACGTCAAGGCGGGCGATCCCGTCAGCATCGGTACGCGCGGCCAGGGCGCCGACGCCCAGACGGGGCCGCGCCGCGCCGGCAGGATCGTGAAGGTCTATCCCGAGCTCGATGGCGGCCGCGTCATCGCCGACGCCGAGGTCGAGGGGCTCGGCGACTTCTTCGTCGGCGAGCGCGTGCCCGTGTGGATCACCGTGGCCGAGCGCCAGGCGCTGGTCGTCCCGGCCGCCGCCGTTGTCAACCGCAATGGCGTCGACTATGTCCGCGTGGCCGGCGAGGGCGGCACGCTCGATGTCCCCGTCATCGTCGCCGCGCCGGAGGATGGCAAGGTCGAGGTGCTGTCCGGCCTGCGCGCCGGCGACAAGGTGGTGACGCCATGAGCGCGCCTTCCCATGAGAGCGGCGCGCCCACCCATGCGCCGCAGCGCCTCGGCTTCGCCGGCGCGCTGACCAGGTTCTTCATCCGCTCGCCTCTGACGCCGCTCTTCCTGCTGGCGTCCTTCGCGCTGGGCCTCGTGGCGCTCGTCACCTTGCCGCGCGAGGAGGAGCCGCAGATCTCCGTGCCCATGGTCGACATCATGGTGCGCGCCGACGGCCTCAAGGCCGAGGACGCCGTGAAGCTCGTCACCGAGCCGCTCGAGACGATCGTCAAGGGCATCAACGGCGTCGAGCACGTCTATTCCCAGACGCGCGACGACAGCGTGATGGTGACCGCGCGCTTCCTGGTGGGGACGCCCTCCGACGCCGCAATCCTGCGGGTGCACGAGAAGATCCGCGCCAACATGGACAAGATCCCCGTGGGGATCCCCGAGCCCGTGATCGTGGGGCGCGGCATCGACGACGTCGCCATCGTCGTGCTCACCCTCACCCCCAAGCCGGAGGCAGCCGCGCGCTGGGACGCGAACGGCCTGACCCGCGTCGCACGCGAGCTGCGCACGTCGCTGGCCAAGCTCGACGATGTCGGCCTCACCTACATAGTCGGCGAGCAGCCGGAGCAGATCCGCGTCGAGCCCGACCCGGAAGCGCTGGCGCGCAACGGCGTCACGCTGCAGCAGCTCGCCGCCAAGCTGGAAGGGGCCAACCGCTCCTTCGAGGCCGGGCAGGTGCGCGAGGGCGGGCGGCAGCTCGCGCTGGTCGCCGGCCAGACGCTGCAGGGCGCCGACGAGATCGGCAACCTGCTCGTCACGACCCGCGACGGCCGGCCCGTCTATGTGCGCGACGTCGCCCGCATCACGCTGGAGACCTCGCCGGCGGAGAACCGCGTGTCGAGCCTCATCCGCGACGCCAAGGCCGAGGGCGGCTTCGTGCAGACCCCGGCCGTGTCGGTCGCGCTTGCCAAGCGGGCGGGGGCCAACGCCGTCGTCATCGCCGACCGGATCACCGAGAGCCTCGGACACCTGAAGGGCAGCGTCGTCCCCGCCGACATCGACGTGACCGTGACCCGCAATTACGGCGAGACGGCCAACGAGAAGGCCAACGAGCTTCTCTTCCACCTCGGCCTCGCCACCGTCTCCATCGTGCTGCTGGTCGCCGTCTCCATCGGCTGGCGGGAGGCGATCGTCGTGGCGGTGGTGATCCCCACGACCATCCTGCTGACGCTCTTCGCCGCGCGGCTGATGGGCTACACGCTGAACCGCGTCAGCCTCTTCGCCCTGATCTTCTCCATCGGCATCCTCGTCGACGACGCCATCGTCGTCATCGAGAACATCGCCCGGCACTGGGCCATGAAGGACGGCCGCACGCCGGTGCAGGCCGCCATCGACGCGGTGGCCGAGGTTGGCAACCCGACCATCGTGGCGACGCTCACCGTCGTCGCGGCGCTGCTGCCCATGCTCTTCGTGTCCGGCATGATGGGCCCCTACATGAGCCCCATCCCGGCCAATGCCTCGGCCGCGATGATCTTCTCCTTCTTCGTCGCGGTGATCCTCACGCCCTGGCTGATGCTGAAGATCGCGGGGCGGGCGCTGACGTCCGGCGAGGCCGGAGGACATGGCCATGGCGACGTCGGCCGGCTCGGACGGCTCTACCTCGCCGTCGCCAGGCCGATCCTCGCGTCCAAGGCGACGGCCTGGGTGTTCCTGCTCGTCGTCGGCGTCGCGACCCTCGGCTCGCTCGCGCTCTTCGCCACGAAGGACGTGACGGTGAAGCTGCTGCCCTTCGACAACAAGCCGGAGCTGCAGATCGTCGTCGACCTGCCCGAGGGCTCCTCGGTCGAGGACACGAACCGCACGCTGCAGGAGATCGCACGCCGCCTCGCGGCCGTTCCGGAGGTCGTCTCCTTCCAGACCTATGCGGGAGCCGCGGCGCCCTTCAACTTCAACGGCCTCGTCCGCCACTACGCGCTGCGCACCTCGCCCGAGCTCGGCGACGTGCAGGTGAACCTGACGCCCAAGGCCGAACGCCAGCGGGCGAGCCACGCCATCGCGCTCGACATGCGCCGGCGCCTCGCCGACCTGCCGGTGCCCAAGGGCACGAGCATCAAGGTCGTGGAGCCGCCGCCGGGCCCGCCCGTGCTCGCCACGCTGCTCGCGGAGATCTACGGGCCGGACCCCGAGACGCGCCGCGCCGTCGCCGCCAAGGTGCGCGAGGCCTTCGCCTCGGTGCCCTTCATCGTCGACGTCGACGACAGCGTCGGCACGCCCGCGCCGCGCCTGCGCGTGACGCTCGACCAGGACAACCTCGAGTTCCACGGCGTCGAGCAGCGCGACGTCTACGACACTTTGCGCACGCTGGAGGGCGGTTCCACCGTCGGCTATTCCCACCGCGGCGGCGGCCGCCAGCCCATCCCGATCCGGCTGGAGCTCTCCAAGGCCTCGCGCGTGCTCGACGAGAAGGCGCTGACCACGCCTGTGCCCGCCAACACGCTGCCGGGCAACCGCACCGTGGTCGAGCTCGGCGACGTCGTCGGCGTGAAGCAGGAGCCCTCGTCCTTCCCCGTCTTCCGGCACAATGGCCGGGCGGCGGAGATGGTGACGGCCGAGCTCGCCGGAGCCTTCGAGGCGCCGATCTACGGCATGCTCGCCGTGGACGACGCCCTGGCGAAGATCGACTGGGGCACGCTGCCCAGGCCCGAGATCGCGCTGCACGGCCAGCCGCTCGACGAGGGCAGGCCGACCTTGCTGTGGGACGGCGAGTGGGAGGTCACCTGGGTTACCTTCCGCGACATGGGCGGAGCCTTCATGATCGCGCTCGTCGGCATCTACATCCTCGTCGTCGCGCAGTTCGGCTCGTTCAAGCTGCCGCTCGTCATCCTCACGCCGATCCCGCTGACCTTCATCGGCATCATGCTCGGCCACTGGCTGTTCCATGCGCCCTTCACGGCCACCTCGATGATCGGCTTCATCGCGCTGGCCGGCATCATCGTGCGCAACTCCATCCTGCTCGTGGACTTCATCCGCCACGCCAACCGCGAGGGCCGCACCCTGCGCGACATCGTGCTGGAGGCCGGCGCCATCCGCTTCAAGCCGATCCTGCTCACGGCCCTGGCCGCCATGATCGGCGCAGCCGTCATCCTGGCCGACCCCATCTTCCAGGGCCTCGCCATCTCCCTCCTCTTCGGCCTCGCATCCTCGACCCTGCTCACCGTGCTCGTCATCCCCGCAATCTACCTCGTCCTGCGGGGGACTGAAGAAACACGATCAGCGTGACAATCTCTCGGTGCGCCAGCCAGGTTCGCGCCGCCCCTATCGAGGACGCATCCACTTGGCGGCAGAAGCGTCCGCCTATTGTCGCCGCTGAAACCGGGCCGACAGGGCGTCGACATCCTCGAGGGCGATGTTCGATCCGCACAGGACAAGCCCGATCACTGCATGCGGAGAGAGGCTGGAGGCGCGCCTCGCCGCGGCAGAGACAGTGCACGCCGCTGCCGGTTCGCACAGGACCTTCTCAGTCTGCAGCAACCACCGCATGTCAGCCACCGCCTCGGCATCGGACACCACGGCGACCTCGGAGAGAAAAGCCTGCGCGGCCGCCAAGGTGCGGGCCGAGACAAACGGCGCCCCCAGGGTTCGGGCAATCGAGGTCGGGCTGATCGTGACGGGTTCGCCTGCGGCCAGCGCTCTCGTCAATGTCTCGGCTCCTTCCGTTTCGACACCGATCACCGACATCGTCGGATTGCGACCCTTGGCCGCTGCAGCGATGCCGGCAATGAACCCGCCCCCTCCGACAGATGCAAAGAGGTGCGTGATCTCGGGGTGAGCATCGGCGAACTCCAGGCCAACTGTGCCGTTCCCTGCAATGATCAGAGGATCGTCGAAGGCATGGAGGTTGATCCACCCCTCTCGCGAGAGCTGCTCGGCCCTGGCAAATCCTTCGGCCGCAGTGTCCACGAGTTCGACCGTGGCTCCGTAGGCAGCGGCGGCATCGATATTGAAGCGAGCCGTGACCCGCGGCATGAAAACGAGGGCCGGCACTCCGAAGGCCGCGGCGCCACGCGCCACGGCGATGGCGTGGTTGCCACCTGACACCGCGACGACCCCACGCTGCATTTCCTGATGCGAGCGCATCAGGAGCCGGTTGGTCACGCCACGGACCTTGAACGAGCCACCCTCCTGAAGGCATTCGAGCTTCACGACAACCTCGCGACCCAGTCGCTTACTGAGGGCCGGACTGCGCCAAGACGGGGTGCGGCGGACCAATCCAGCGATCCTCCCGGCTGCGGCCTCGACATCGACAAGGGTCACGTCGAATGGGGTTGTCATGGCGTCCTCCCGCGCGCCCGCACTGTTCGGAAGCCCCACGCCACTGTCAACGCGTGCGATCCGGCGAACGGCTTCCGGGCCCTGGCGCATCGCGTCGAACGCCATCGACGTCAATCACTGAGTCGATCTGCTAAGTTTTCCTTGAGGACATCGGTCACTCCTGATAGTTAGCCATATGGCTAAACATGATCCCGATCTCACACTCCTGTTTCACGCTTTGGCCGACCCGACCCGTCGGTCGATCCTGTCGAAGCTGGCCGAGGGACCGGCGCGCGTGACGGACCTTGCGAGCCCGACAGGGTTCCGCCTGCCGACCGTGATGCGGCATCTGAGCGTGCTCCAGGAGGCGGGGCTGGTCGTCACTGCAAAGGATGGCCGCATCCGAACCTGCGCCATCGTGCCCGAAGCGCTTGAGCCCGCACGGACGTGGCTCGACCACCAACGGGCCATCTGGTCGTCTCGGCTCGATCGGTTGGACGCTTTCGTCGCGGCAATCATGAAGGACCAATCCGAATGACCGAGCCCTCGAATTCCTCCGGAAAGAAGCCGGCGGGACCGGATGCCGGTCAGGGATGCTTCGTCACGCTGTCGTTCGATCGCGAGATCGACGCTCCTGTCCCGGTGCTTTGGCAAACATGGACGGCGCCGGCGGCTCGAGCCGTATGGACCAGCCAGTCGGTCACCGAGGTCGTCGAGATCCTTGAGTCAGATACGCGAGTCGGCGGCCGCGAGGTCTCGCTCCGAAAACGGCACAATCGCCCAGACATCCGGCGTGAGTGCGGTTGGCTGGATTTGCAGCCAATGGTGCGCAGCGTGAATTACGAGGCGGTGACATCAAATGGCGTGACACAGTCAGCCGCCTTGGTGACGGCTGACCTGTCGGGCAACGGCGATCGAAGCCGTCTGATCGTGACGGTGCAGTTGTGCTCGCAATCCACCGACGTGGCTGCGAACTACGATGGTGGACTTGGCGCTGAACTGAACCATTTGGCCCAAGTCGCAGAGCGGACCATGGTGCTCCAACGGGTGATTGGGGCACCGCGCGCTGTAGTCTGGAAGGCCTGGATGAACCCCGACACCCTGCCGCTTTGGTGGGGTCCTGACGGGTTCTCGTGCCGGACGTCGCGGATCGACCTGCAGACTGGCGGCGAATGGGTCTTCGACATGATCGCGCCCGACGGAACGGTTTTTCCGAATCATCACCTCTACCACGAGGTCCACCCGCAGGACCGAATCCGCTACTCGCTCCTATGGGGTGAGAATGGACCAAAGCATGCCGATGCCTGGGCATCGTTCGACGAAAGCGACGGGACAACCACCGTGACCCTCGGAATGGTCTTCAGCACCGCCGCCGAGTTTCAAACGGCAAAAGGATTCGGCGCCATCGAGCTCGGTCTCCAGACATTGAGCAAGCTCGACGGCTTCATCCAGGGCCGCTGAGAGCACTCGCGTGCGGGATGGTCGACGGCAGGCAATCTCCCCACGACGACGCCTCGCTACTGCTTCATCTCCTCACGATGATCATCTTGGCTTGGCAGACGGAGGACTCCAATGTTGCGTTTGAGCGTGCACGGGAATAACCGCGCGGTGCTCGCGGTCGCCAGGTATCTTGCCGAGGCTCTCGGTCGCCGGCTCCTGACCTTCGTGGGGGCGAAGCTCTCCCGCACTGCCTGCCATGTTACCACGGCGCATGCATGCTCCCCGCTCAAGATCGGTCATGGGGCGGCGACCGTGATGGCGATGCCGGAGTGCTACGCGCCGTGTCTGCTGCCCTGGCGAGTATTGTCTTGCGCTGCCAACGCCTTCATGACCGTCGAGGACCAGGATGCGGTGGGCCTGGTGAACCGGCTGGCGTGGCCCGCCATTGGCGATCCGCCCTTCGTGGAAGGTGAGAGCGGGGAAGCCGGCCTCGCCGGCGCCATTCGGGCAGCCTCAAGCCCTGCCATCCGAACCGCACTTCGGCTGGACGCCACCTCCCGCGTGCTCGTGTTCAGCGCCGAGAGCGCGACCGTCCCTGACCTGTACAGGCAGCTGGTTGGCCATTCGCCCGACGAGGTGTCAGTCGGACAGGGGGCGGCTACCTCGTGAGCACGCCCGCCATCTCCCCAGAGCGCCTGCTTGGCCGCCTTCGAGCCCTTGGAGCCATCGGCCGGGACGGCTCGGGACGCCTGGTCAGGCTCGCTGCCTCCGACGCCGACAAGGCCGGCCGCGATACGCTGGTCTCCTGGCTCGAGGAGGCTGGCCTGGAGGTCGCCATCGACCGCATCGGCAACATCTTCGGGCTCTGGCGCGCCGGCGCCGATCCGAAGGCTGCCCCGGTGCTCATGGGCTCGCACATCGACACGGTGATCGACGCCGGACTCTATGACGGCTCCACAGGCGTCCTTGCAGGACTGGAGGTGATCGAGGCTCTAAAGGCCGCGGGCTTCGTGCCTTCCCGCCCCCTCGCCGTGGCCGCCTTCACCAACGAGGAGGGCGTGCGCTACGCCCCGGACATGATGGGTTCACTCGTCTTCGCCAATGGTCTCCCGGTCGAGGAAGCCCTGGCGACGAACGGCGCGGACGGGACAGTGCTGGGAGCCGAGCTGGCACGCATCGGGTATGCCGGTCCACACGAACCGGGCTTCCTGCAGCCCCATGCCTACCTGGAACTCCATGTCGAACAGGGGCCTGTGCTGGAGCGTGAGAGTGTGACCATCGGAGCGGTGGCGAACCTGCAGGGCATCTCGTGGCAACGAGTGACGATCAGCGGGGAAGCCAATCACGCGGGCACGACCCCAATGAGTCTTCGTCGGGACGCCGGCGTCGCAGCTGCCCGCGTCGTGGCCTTTCTCGCGGATCGCGCCCGAGGGTCGAATACGCCCACGGTCGCCACTGTCGGCAGTATCGCCTTCGAGCCTAACGCCATCAACGTCATACCCTCGACGGCGACCTTCACGGTCGATCTCCGAGACCCTGACGAAGAGCGCTTACGAGAGGAGGAAGCCGCCCTCGCCGCCTATCTCGTTGCGGTAGGGGTGCAGGAGGGCGTGACGGTGTTCGCCGAGCGCCTCGCCCGCTTCCAACCGGTCACGTTCGATCCTCGCCTCGTAGCCCTCATCGAAGACGCGGCCCGCCATCACGGCCTCGCCTGCCGCAGGATGACGTCGGGCGCAGGCCACGACGCGCAGATGATCGCGCGTGTCGCGCCGTCGGCCATGATCTTCATCCCGAGCAAGGGCGGGATCAGCCATAGCCCCCGGGAATACACGGGCGACGCCGACATCGTTTCGGGCGCGCAAATCCTGCTCGACGTTGCTGCGCGTCTCGCGACAAACTAACGCGGACGCGAGGACCGACCTACGTCAATGCTTCGGGCGCTCCTGCCG
The DNA here is from genome assembly GCA_046349155.1 of Alsobacter sp. Taxonomy (GTDB): domain Bacteria; phylum Pseudomonadota; class Alphaproteobacteria; order Rhizobiales; family Beijerinckiaceae; genus Alsobacter. The sequence continues at coordinate 31,937 of JAXMCW010000002.1, forward strand.
TTGAAGCAGCATGCGGAGGAGCGCCCCCTCCCCCAGCCGTTCGGTGATTTCTTCAAACGCGAAGTACGGCACAAGAACGAGTACCATCAGAAGAGTGGTCGCCAGGACCTGCAGGCCTGAATGCCCGGTCATTTCCGCGATGACCACGGCGGGAGCCTTCCCGTGAAACCAGCCGACCACGATCTCCTCAATGACAGCGAGGATGACCAACAAGGTCGCGAAGAGAAGTGCGTTGCGGCCAATATCGAGCGCCATTCGGCCGGGCCCGACCTTGTGCTGGCCGATTTTCGCAGCGCGCAGCAGCAGCAGGAACTTGCCAAGGATGAGCGCCTTGGCGACCGCGAAGCCGAACAGGGCCACGGAAATGCCTTCGCCGCGCAAGATGGCGGCCTTGTAGAGGGTCAGAGCACCGAAGCAGATGTAAAGATACCCGGAAATCGCCGCGTACTCGATGAGTTCCTTTCGCGCGCGGTCCTTCAGCGACGCCTTCTGGAGACGAGGTTGTTGGTCGAGAGCGTCTGCTCCGCTCTTGTCGGAAGTCGGCCGAGCCAGAATTTGGCGAAGCGACTCGACTTCACCGGCGTCGACCCAGCCGTCCAATCCGTCGGCCCAGACTAGAATCGGCGTCGAGCGCGTTGCGGCGAGCACCGCCAGTTCTGACGGCGTCAGCGGCCCGACAACTTCCCCATCTTGCGCGACGTACCAGGGTCCCATGGCCATGACGGGCGATTCCTCCTCGATCCTGGCGCGGACCCTACAGGCACTTGGGCTTGGCCGTCTTGCCTCCGGATGTCATCCGAGGTCCCGCACTGCCGTTGCGCTCTCGGTTGACGCCAAGAGGTGAACCTTGAGCGTGGATCATTCGAACTGAGCGTCGTCGATCGCGCTCGAATTTGCACGCGCTTGAACAGCGTCAGGGTCCGTGACGAGCGTCTCAGGGAGCAAGGCCCGCCTCGACCAATCCCTCCCACAGGAGCGCCCTGTCTTCGTCACGCACGAAAGGCCGCGCATCGACGAATCGCCTCGCTGAAAAGCCAGGCAGCTTCACCCTGAGGCGGTCCGCCGTTTCCCTTGCGCCCGACCGGTCGCCAGCCATGGCGAGGCTGGCAGAGAGGCCTACGAGCACCCCGGCCTGCGGATCAGGTACGCGCGCATAGGCGGCGATAGCTTCGGCGAAGCGGCGCTGCAGATAGAGAGCGAGACCGAGATTTGTCGGGTACCAGTCGGGATAGCGCGGGTTGAGTGTCATCGCGAGCCTTCCCCAGCGTTCTCCCTCCACCGGGTCGCCAGAATAGACCGCGAGTGGCGCGCGCAACGCCGCGATGTTCGCATCATAGGGATTGAGCTCCCAGGCCCGCCGATGGTGTTCTTCGGCTTCCGGAAAGCGACGGCGATACATGAGAATCTGGCCGTACACGAGGTGGCACCAGCTTTCAGACGGGTCGAGCGCGAGCGCCCGGCGGGCTGGCTCCAGCAGCGCAACTTCGTCCCCGGGTCCGTCGCCGATCGCCCATAGACGCAGACGCATCAGCGCTTGCCATGCCAGCGCCAGGGCGAATTGCGAATCGAGCGCCAGCGCCTTGTCAAACATGGACAACGCCTCGCGCGCAGACGCCGCATCGAGGGCGCGGGCGTGGTGCATTCCACGCAACAGGAAGTCATAGGCCTCCATGTTCTCACTGCGCTTGCGCGCGACGTCGTCGGCCCCTTCGATCTCAACCACGCCCGCAAGAGTAGCGACAATGGTCGCGGCCACCTCGTCCTGCGTTGCGAAAAGGGCCTCGATAGGCCTCTCATATCGCTCGGCCCAGAGAGTCAGGCCCGTTCGTGCGTCCAGCAATTGAACCGACAGGCGCAAGGAGCCCGAGTGGCTCCGGATTGACCCGCGTACCGCGAAATTGACGCCGAGTTCAGCGGCAGCCCGGGCGAGGACATTGGCGCCATCCCGGTAGGCATCCGACGTGGCCATGCCAAGGACCGCAAGCCGGCTGAACCGCGAGAGTCCCGTGACGATATCCTCCGTCAGCCCCTCAGCAAGATAGTCCTCGGTGTCGCCGATCGACTGGAATGGGAGCACGAGGACCATCGGCAACCTCGCCTTGGCGACGGTGGGGGCCGGCTCACCGAAACCCTGGAGTGCGACTCGATGGACGCGAACAGGTCGTACGATGTTCTTCAGGTGGCGCAGACCGAGATCCTGCCAATGGAGATCGGACCCTGTCGGCAGGGCCTCATGCACCTCGTGCGACACGCAGATGCCGCCGGCGGGGGCCATGGCCTCGAGCCGCGCGGCGATGTTCACCACGTCGCCGAGCAGGTCCCCGTTATTCTCGATGGCCTGCCCGAAATGCACGCCGATGCGGTAGACGAGGCAGGGGTCCACGTCGCCTCCGGCGAGCGTTTTCTGGATCGCTTCGGCACAAGCCACGGCGGATGCCGGCGTCTCGAACGAGGCCAAAACGCTGTCGCCGGCCGTGTTGAAGATCTGCCCGCCGAACCGGGAAATCGCGGCGTCGATCACCCGCCGACTGGCCGCCAAGGCTTGGACGGCGCGTGCTTCGTCCATGCTCATCGCGCGGCTATAGCCGACGGCGTCCGCGGCGAAGATGGCGGTCAGCACCTGCACGCGCTGGTCGCTCATGGCGCAAGGATCCGATTTTTTCCAGGCTGGCCTTCTAGCCCGGGCCGATCGAGGCAACAACTCTCGCCCCAACTCACTCAAACCGTGAGGGCGAGTCCGCCAGCAAAGCCCAGCAGCACTACCGCAGCGCCCCGTGCCAGGACTGACTGCCCAAGCCCCGGGGCCGCTCGGCCCGCGAGCGCGCCCAGGACGATCCAGGCCAGGCCCGCCCCGAATGTGATCAGCGCAAAGGCTGCTAGGTAGAAAGGAGCCCCTGGGTGGGCGATCGGCAGGATTCCGACCGCAAGGACCATCGCTTTCGGATTGAACATGGTAGTGAGGATGATGCGCTTCGCGCCGATAGGCAGGCCGTCAGCTGCCTGCGTGGCGCCCTTGCGCCAGAGCCCCAACGCAACCATGACCAGCACGGAGGCCGCCATGATCCGCAAGGCTCCCGGCAGCCATGTGACTGACGGTCCCGCCACCGTCACGGCTGCGTGGATGGTTCCAATCGCGACGGCATAGCCGGCAAGCGCCGCAGGCAGCAGCGGCAAGGAGCGAGTCCACCCAACCATCGCTCCCGCAGTCGCAAGCAAGGCGTTTGTGGGGCCGGGAGCAATCATCAAGGCGAGGGTCGCGAACGCGAAGAGCACCGGATCGGTCATGTCGCGGTGTGGCCGATCCTGAGAGGCGGTGCATTGATGTCGATCACGGGTGCGTTTCGGTGGCTGCCGTTCCTGCGCCTTAGAGAGATGATGGCGCGCACGGCGCGCTCGCATCGTCCCGGCGCGCGCCAAGCCTACAGTGCGGTGCGGCGCCATGCACCTGCGCGCCCCAAGCCGCGCAAAATGCCCTTTCGAGCCCATAACTGGACGCCAGGTGGAAGCCTGTTGTCACTTTTATTGGACATTGATCTGCGTCAACGTCGATTGACATGAACAGGCCTCTACTGGAATCCCGCGTCCCCACGGCAGGCTCGCCCATGCGCATCCTCTTCGTCCATCCGAACTATCATTCAGGCGGCGCCGAGATCGCGGGGAACTGGCCTCCCGCCTGGGTCGCCTACCTTGCAGGCGCGCTGAAGGCCGCGGGATTCCCGGATGTCCATTTCGTGGACGCCATGACCAATGATCTCTCGGAGGACCATGTCCGCCAGAAGATCCGGGAATTGAAGCCCGACATCATCGGCGCAACCGCCATTACTCCCTCGATCTACAAGGCCGAACGCCTGCTCGAGATCGCCAAGGAGGAAGCGCCCCGAGCTGTCACACTGCTCGGCGGCGTGCACGCTACCTTCATGTACCGGCAGGTCCTCGCCGAGGCGCCCTGGATCGACGCGATCGTTCGTGGCGAAGGCGAGGAAATCATGGTCGCCGTAGCCCGCGCCGTAGCGGAGGGGCTGTGGTCGACCGGCCGCGCCGACATCAAGGGAATCGCCTACGTCGAAGACGGTCGGATAGTCGCCACGCCAGCCGCGCCAACGGTGAAGAACCTCGACTCTCTGGTGGCGGACTGGAGCGTGCTCCAGTGGGACAAGTACAAGTACATCCCCTTGGGCGTCAGGGTGGCCATCCCGAACATGGCCCGCGGCTGTCCCTTCACCTGCTCGTTCTGTTCGCAGTGGAAGTTTTGGCGCGACTATCGCTTCCGTGACCCGAAGAAGGTGGTCGACGAGATCGAGACGCTGATGCGCGACCACGGCGTCGGCTTCTTCATCCTCGCTGACGAGGAACCCACCATCAACAAGAAGAAGTTCGTCGCCTTCTGCGAGGAACTCATCCGCCGCGACCTCAAGATACTCTGGGGGATCAACACGCGCGTCACCGACATCCTCCGGGACGAGGACCTGCTGCCGCTCTACCGAAAGGCAGGTCTGATCCATGTCTCGCTGGGAACGGAAGCCGCCGCGCAGCTCAAGCTCGACCTCTTCAACAAGGAGACGACGGTCGCGCAGAACAAGAAGGCGGTTCAACTCCTGCGCGAGGCCGGCATCGTCGTCGAGGCGCAGTTCATCGTGGGCCTGGAGAACGAGACGGCGGAGACGTTGGAAGAGACATATCGGATGGCCTGCGACTGGAAGCCTGACCTCGCAAACTGGTCCATGTATACGCCCTGGCCCTTCTCCGATCTCTTCAAGGAACTCGGGGACAAGGTCGAAATCTTCGACTATGAGAAATACAATTTCGTCACGCCGATCATCAAGCCGGAGGCGATGGACCGCGGGGAGCTCCTCGATCGCGTGATGAACAACTACCGCCGCTTCTACATGAAGAAGGCTCTCTTCTCCTACCCCTGGGCCGGCAGCGGCGAGAGGCGTCGCTACCTGCTCGGCTGCCTGAAGGCGTTCCTCAAGGCCGGTTTCGAACGAAAGTTCTACGACCTAGGCAAGGTGGATTACTGGGGTCCGCAATCGCGCAAGAAGGTCGACTTCCACTTCGACGAGAGCCGCCGGCGCGCCGTCGACACGGACGTCGAGTGGCAGACGACGCACAACCGGAAACCAAAAGCCCCCGCGGCTGCGATGGCCTGCGGAGGTGGCAAGGAACAGATGGCCGAAGCCGCCATCGAAGCACCGAGGGCAGGCCCCTGAGCCGAACAGCCACTGCAGCCTGAGGAGGGCGGCATGGTCGCGATAACTGCTGGCCGGGTCGGGCCCAACGCCATTACGCGGATCGCGGAAGCGCTCAGCGAACTGGATGGCCGCGACCTTTGTCGGCGCGTGTTTTCGGTCGCCGGACTTACGCACCACCTCGAGGCACCGCCCACGGCAATGGTCGACGAGAATGACGTCTCGGCCTTGAACGTCGCACTCTACGAATGCCTCGGCATGCGTCGAGCCGAGGCCGTAGCTTCGGAGGCAGGCCGACTGACGGGGGAATATCTGCTGTGCAACCGCATCCCTGCGGCCGCACAAGCTGTTCTGCGTAGCCTGCCTCGACCTCTCGCCGCGCGCCTGCTGGTGCGCGCCATTGCAAAGCACGCTTGGACATTTGCCGGCAGCGGCACGTTCTCTTACGCGTTTGATGACGGGCTCAAGCTTCGGCTGGAGCGCTCACCCGTTTGCCGGCACATGCAACACCATGAGCCGAGCTGCCACTATCTCACGGCGACGTTCCAGCGAATCTTCTCGGCGATCCTGGGCGGCGGCGTGGCCGTGGAGGAGGTAGCCTGCAGCGGCAGCGGGGCGCCCCGATGCGTTTTCGCCGTGAGCTGGTAAGTGTGCCGCGCTGGACTGCTACGCAGCGGCGCGGCCTTGACCCCCGCTCCGCTAAGCCCGATGTGCGGGTGAGTACCAGCTTCAGGAGGACACCTTGGCCGACATCGATTTGACCGCCCGCTTTAAGGTCGAGGACATGACCTGCGGCCATTGCGAGAAGACAATTCGCTCGGCGCTGCGCGACGCCTTGCCCGACGCCACCGTCGCCATCGACCTGCCGAGCCATATGGTCGAGGTCAAGGGACCGCCGGCGGTGGCGGAACACGCTATCCGGGAGGCCGGATACACACCCGTCAGGATCTGATCACCTGTCGAAGCGGGGCCGCCACCCGTGGGATTGGCGGCCCGGCAGCACACAACTTGCCGTGAGCGCCGCGCGACGTCCGTGAAGCTGTCTTACGGGCGCTCGACGCTACGGCGCTTCGCCTCAGAGCTTGCGGTTGGCGGCGTCAGCGACGCTGTTCGCGGCGTCCTTGACTGCGCTCTTGGCGTCAGCGAGCACTTGCTGGCCCTTACCCTTGGCCTCCTGGGCCTCGCCCTCAGCCTGGAGCTTGGCGTCGCCCAGCACCTCTCCGGCGCCCTGCTTGGCCTTGCCGGCGGCCTCGTTGGCGAGGCCCTTGATGCGGTCGGTCATGCTACCCATGAGTTCGTTCCTTTTGCTTGGGGGATAAAGCGCCGGTGCAGGGATGGGCTTGGCCACCCTGTCTGCGGCGCGGCTAGATCCTGCCGGTGAGCAGCAGGATGATGAGGATGATCACCAGGACGCCGCCGATCCCGCTGGGGCCGTAGCCCCAGCTTCGGCTGTAATTCCAGGTCGGCAGGGCGCCGATCAGGATCAGGATCAAGATGATCAGAAGAATGGTGCCGAGGGTCATGGTCGCTCCTTTCAGCGCTCGTCCGCACCGGTGCGGCTGGCCTCGAACAGGAACCAGGTCCTCCGCTCGGTCTCGTCGATGAAGTTCTCGAGCAGGCTCGCCGTTCCGACGTCGTCGTGCTCGTCGCAGATGTCGTGGGCCTTGCGCATGGCGGCGGCGACGGCCTTGTTGTCAGCCAGCAGCTCAAGCAGCATGTCGCGGGGCGTGACATAGTCTGCGTCGTTGTCGGTAAGGGTCTGGCGGCGAGAGATGTCGCCGATAGACCGCAGCGTCGTTCCGCCGATCTTGCGAACACGCTCGGCAATCTCGTCTGTCGATGCGAAGATCTGTTCGGCCTGTTCGTCCAGCAGTAGATGGTAGTCGCGAAAGTGCGAGCCGCTCACATGCCAATGGAAATTCTTGGTCTTCACATAGAGCGCGAAAGCGTCTGCCAGGATGATGTTGAGAGCATCCTGGATCGCACGCACGCCATTCGGTGAGAGATCCGTGGGCGTGTCGAGGGGACGCGGCGCGAGCGTCGCAACGCGGGATTTGCTGGAACTTCTCGCCATGGATGTCTCCGATGCGTGCCAGGACAGTTCGCCGCCGTCGGGGGTCGGCGCAGAGGGGATCGTCCCCGTCCAGATGCGTCGAGAACTCCGCCGCGCCGCTTACGGTTCCATCGCAGTGCGAAAAGACGTCTTCCCAGCCTAAGTCGGAGCGACGGGCGCGCCCGCTTGAGGGCGCACTTGGAGGACTGCTCCCACGTGCCTATGTTCCGAGGGGTGACACACGGCCGGCGTGCAGCCGGGAGGGTTCCATGACTCAGTTCCTGCGCCCCGGTGAGGTCGATCACGACGCACCCAATCCACTGGTCGAGAGCGTGATCGTCCCTCGCGCGCGCGACCTCGGCGGCTTCAGCGTGAGGCGCGCTCTGCCGTCTGCGCAGCGTCAGATGGTTGGGCCTTTCATCTTCTGGGATCAGATGGGCCCGGCGGTCTTCAAGGCAGGAGAAGGCATCGACGTGCGGCCCCACCCCCATATCGGGCTTGCCACCCTCACCTACCTTTTCGAGGGCCAGATCCTGCACCGCGACAGCCTGGGAAGCGTACAGCCGATCGATCCCGGGGAAGTGAACTGGATGACCGCGGGCCGCGGCATCGTCCACTCCGAGCGCACGGCTGCGGAGGTCCGCAGGAGCGAGGCGCCGCTATTCGGCATCCAGTCCTGGATCGCGCTTCCGGCCCAGCACGAAGAGACAGAACCAGGCTTTGCCCATCACCCGGCGGGCGACCTGCCAAGCGTGACGGATGGCGGGCTGACCCTCCGGGTGATCGCGGGGAGCCTTCACGGACTCAGCTCACCGGTCCGGACCTTCTCGGACATGGTCTATGCCGACGCCGTGCTTCAGCCGGGGTCGGTGCTCGAGGTGCCCGCCACGTACGACGAGCGTGCGATCTACATCGCGTCGGGGTCGGTCTGCATCGGCGAGGATGTCTTCGACGCTGGCCGCCTTGTCGTGCTGGCGAAGGACCCCGTCGCAGTCCGCGCGCTGACACGGTCTCGGATCCTCGTTCTGGGGGGCGAGCCGATGGACGGGCCGCGCTACATCTGGTGGAACTTCGTGTCGCGGTCCCGGGATCGCATCGAGGCGGCCAAGGCCGATTGGCGTGCCGGACGCTTTGAGGCCGTTCCGGGCGAGAGCGAGTGGATACCCCTGCCGGATTGAAGACCGCGCAGTGGAGCGTGCCCCCGGCCCCGCTGCCAGCATTGGAAGACCGCCGCAACGGCGAAGCTGGACAGCCCGCAATGCTCGATCGCACCGACGCCTTTTGGTCCCGCCGGGCCTGGGCCTCGCATACCCCCGACATCCCGCCGTCAGGAATGCCGCAGCGCCTTTCGGCCTTCGTTAAGCGGGTGAGCTTCTGGCACCAGGGCGCGCTGTCCGTGTTGTCCGTCCTGGTGTTCCTGCTCTCGACTGCGCCGCTGGAGGTGCAGCGGCGGATCGTGAACGATGCCTTCAAGGGCGGCGACTTCCACGTCATCCTGCTGCTGGCACTTGCCTATGGCGGACTTGCAATCGCCGAGGGCCTGATCAAGCTCGGCATGAACATTTACCGTGGCTACGTGGCGGAGATCGCGGTCCGCTCGCTCAGGCGCACCATCCATGGTCTCGTCGCCGAGCTCGGGTCGGCGGCCTCGCCCGAGGCGACAGGAATCGAGAGCTCGATGATGCTGGCGGAGACGGAACCCGTCGGAGCCTTCGTGGGCGTGTATCTCTCCGAACCGCTGCTCACGGGCGGCATGCTGGTCAGCGTCTTCGGCTACATGATCTACCTGCAGCCGCTGATGGCGCTGGTTGCGTTCGTGGTCTTCTCACCGCAACTCGTCTTCGTGCCGCTGATGCAGCGCGTCATCAACCGCAAGGTCGCCCGCCGCATCACGACCTTGCGCGATGTCGGCTCCTCGCTGGTGGCGACGTCGATGCAGGGCGCAAGCGCTATGGAACAAGACGCCCGCATCGACACGGTGTTCGGCCTCAACATGGGCATCTTCACGGTGAAGTTCACCATGAACTTCCTGATGAACCTCCTCCATCACGTGGGCACGGCAAGCGTCCTGGCCGTCGGCGGCTGGTTCGTGATCCATGGCCAGACAGAGGTCGGCACCGTCGTCGCCTTCATATCCGGCCTGAGCAAGATCAACGATCCCTGGGGCGATCTCGTGAATTGGTTCCGCGACCTCTGGGTCACCACGACCAAGTACGAGATGATCGCGACCGCCGTGACGACGCTGGAGGCGACCGAACGCCCCTTGCCCTAAGGGCGGCCCAGGCGCCCTGCCCTCTTGCGCGCAGCTCGGCGGCTTGCGAGAAGCCGCCATGCTCCATATCAACGACCTCACATACAGGCTCGGCCCACGCGTCCTGTTCGACCGCGCGACGGTGGCCATCCCGACCGGTGCCCGCGTCGGGTTTGTCGGCCGCAATGGCACCGGCAAAACCACGTTGTTCCGGATCATCCGCGGGGAGATCGGCGCCGAGGGTGGCTCCGTCACGCTCGGCAAGGGCCTGCGGATCGGTTCTGTCGCTCAGGAGGCGCCGGCCGGGGCAGAAAGCCTGATCGAGGTCGTCCTCGCCGCAGACACAGAGCGCGCTGCGCTCCTGGAGGAGGCGGAGATCGCCACGGACCCGCACCGCATCGCGGACATTCAGACGCGGCTGGTGGACATCGATGCCCATTCGGCGCCCGCCCGCGCTGCAGCCATCCTGCACGGCCTGGGATTCGACGCGGAGGCGCAGGCGCGTCCCTGTTCGTCCTTTTCGGGCGGCTGGCGGATGCGAGTTGCGCTCGCGGCGGTCCTGTTCGCCGCCCCGGACCTGCTGCTGCTCGACGAGCCGACCAACTACCTGGATCTCGAGGGCACGCTCTGGTTGATGGACTATCTGTCGCGATACCCGCACACCATGCTCGTCATCAGTCACGACCGCGACCTGCTCAACCAGTCGGTCGACCAGATCCTTCATCTCGACCAGGCCAGGCTCACGCTCTATCGGGGTGGCTATGACCAGTTCGAGAGGCAGCGCGCCGAGCAACAGGCGCTCCAGAACAAGCTGATCAAGAAGCAGGAGGAGGAGCGCCGCCACCTCCAGGCCTTCGTGGACCGGTTCCGCGCCAAGGCCTCCAAAGCGAAGCAGGCCCAGTCCCGCGTCAAGCGGCTCGAGAAGCTGGGCCCTATCGCGGCGATCGTGGATCAGGAGGTGCTTCCCTTCGACTTCCCCTCCCCTGAACGGCCGCTTGCTCCCCCCATCGTCGCCATGGAAGGCGTAGCCGTGGGCTACGGTGACAAGCCCGTGCTCACCCGACTGACGCTCGGCATTTCCGACGACGACCGCATCGGCCTGCTGGGATCCAACGGCAATGGCAAGTCGACGTTCGCCAAGCTCGTGGGGGGCCGCCTTGAGGCGATGGCGGGTCAAGTCCGCCGCTCCTCTAAGCTCAGCGTCGCCTATTTCGCCCAGCACCAACTCGACGAGTTGCGGCCGGGCGCGACGCCCTACCTGCACGTGGCGGAGCTCATGGCCGATGCGCCGGAGGCCAAGGCCCGCGCCCGGTGCGCGCGGATGGGCTTCCCGGGCCAGAAGGCGGATACGCCGGTCGCCAACCTGTCGGGCGGGGAGAAGGCGCGTCTTCTGATGGGCCTTGCCACGTTCGGGGGGCCGCACTTGCTGATCCTCGACGAGCCCACCAACCACCTCGACATCGACTCGCGTGCCGCCCTGATGGAGGCGATCAACGACTATGAGGGAGCGGTCATCCTGATCTCGCATGACCGCTTCTTGCTCGAGGCCTGCGCGGATCGCCTCTGGCTCGTCGCCAACGGTTCGGTGAAGCCGTTCGACGACGACCTGGACGCCTATCGCCGGTTCGTCCTAGACGGGGCGCCCGACAAGGCGCGGAAACAGGACACCAAGACGGCATCGGACGCCGGCAGGTCATCGGCTCCGGACCAAGCTCGCAAGCCGGCCGTGTCGGCGCTACGCAAGCGGATCGAGGCGGTCGAGGCGCGCATGACCCGCTTCAACGAACTCATGACGCGCGTCGATGCGGTCCTGGCAGACGCCACGATCTTCCAGACCCAGCCAGCCAAGGCGGCCGAGCTGTCAGCTCAGCGCGCCGAGCTCGAGCGCAATCTTATGGCCGCCGAGGAAGAATGGCTGGAACTCTCCGCCGAGGTCGAGGCCGCGCGGGCCTGACGTCAACGCGAAAGCTGATAGGCCTTGCCGTTCCACGACCAGGGCTGCGCCCCGACGAGGATGTCGCGATAGCCCCTGTGCGTCTGCTTGGCGATGGTGACGGCCGGGCCTGTCGCCTCCAGCACCTTCGCCCACCGTCCCTGCGTCTGATTGAAGACCACGACCTGGCATTGGCCCGGGGTGCAGGCCTCCCCAGCGACAAGGCGAATGAAGATTTCGCCCGTCCCGTCGCCATCGAGGTCGACCATGGCGTAGTCGACACGGACCGCCCCGCCGCTTCTGGACTGAAGGGCGGCTATCTGGTTGGCCAGACCGAGTTGCTGGGACACGAAGCCAAGCTCCCCCTCCGTCTGGACAGTCGAATAGGCCGGCGCCTCGGTTGCGCATGCCACCCCCGCATGCTCAACCGCGAGCCAACCTGCCAGGCCAAGAATCGTCGACCAGCGCATTGCGCGGCTCCCGCACCGTCGAGCGTCACTTAGGGCGAGAGCCTAGCCCTTCGCTTTCGCCTTTGTGTTGCGACTTTTCCTCAAATGCCCGCGATGCCAGGAAGCGGCTCGCTGTCAGGGCGGCGGCCATGATTAAGCCCAGCGCGGCGAGCGCTTGCATGGCCGCGCCATAGCCGGCCGCGGCGATCACGAACGTCACGGGGAACGGCATGCCCATGAGGCCGATGCTGAACACGGCGTTGAAAAGCGCCTGCGACCCCGATCGCTCAGACGGCGCAAGACCCTCGCTCATCCAGGCGGAGACCAGCGGGTAGACGACGCTGTAGCCGAAGCCGAAGGTGATTCCGCCCGCCGATACGGCCCAGTGCCGTCCCGCCGCCGAGACGAAAAGCAGGCCACAGGCCATCAACGCGAGCCCGCCGGAAATCACCAGGCGCCGATCGAGCGCCTCGACGAAGCGGAAGCCGAGAAATCGGGCGGCGAACATCGCCGCCGTGCTCGCCGTGAAGAACCAGCCGATCGCGATACCCTTCGCGGCGAGGGTTGGCGCCATGTAGGCGGCCAGATAGCTGAACATCGAGCCCGACACGAAGATCGTCACGAGCGGCATGACCCTGTCGCGACGCAGAGCCGCACCGAAGCCTGCGCCCTGCGCCGTGCTGGGCCGCGCCAGCGGGCGCAGTCCATAGGTGAGTGCGAGGCCTCCGACGGCGGGGATCGCCGAGGCGAGGAACAGCGTGCGGTCCCCGAAGCTGAGAAAAAGAAACTCGGCCCAGGTGGGTCCAAAGGCCTGAGCCATCGGAGCCATGGTCGAGAATACGCCAAGAAGATAGACGAACCGCTCCTGCGTGAGCCGCCCTTGCGCGTAGGTCATCACCGGCGCCAGCACCAGGCCATAGCCAGCGCCCTGCACCATCCGCGAGGCGAGCGCGGGCCAGAACGACGCCGCCGTCAGGGCGAAGCTCACGAAGCCGATCGTCATGGTCGCCATGCCCCAGCGCGCCGTGGCCAGCGCACCGATCCGCGCCATGAGTGGGCCGGAGAGAAAGGTCGAGAGAACCACGGGGACGGCAAAAATGCCGAGGAGAACGCCGATGTCGTGCAACGACATGCCGTGCGACTCGAGCACGACGGCCAGCATCGTCGACTGGGCGTTGAGGAAGAAAATGAGGAAAGTCGCGACGCCCATGCGCAGGAATTCGGTGCGCGCACGGGAATCAACGAATCCGACGGGCCGATTCTTCCTCTGCGCGGCAGCTTCGGGCGCCGCCCCCGTGTCGGCCACGAGGGCTACCTCACGATCTGGACGAGGCGGTTATTGGCGAAGAGGTAGATCGTCTTCCCCGTGGGGTCCATGTAGAGCATCGTCGTCTCGCGCTTCGCGCGGGACGAGGCTCCGGTCTGGACGCTCAGCGGCTGGCCCTTGAGGGCAACCAGTTCGCATTCCGTGACACCGAGGAGACCGTCGCCTTCCCGACCGCGGAAGGTTGCAGGGTCGATGCTGATGTCGGCCGTGCAACGCCCGTCTTCGCCGACCACGGCCTCCGTCGTGGCGATCCTAGCGCTCGCGCTCTTGTCGTTGGCGAAGCCTGCAACCTCCACGGCGCAGCCGCCGAGCGCGAGCACGCCGCACGCCAGCGCCAGCCCGCGGGCCACCCGATACCCAGTTCCCGTCACGCCTTCTTCTCCCAGCGGCCATTCTCGTCCTGCTGCCAGTAGGTGGCGTCGTGACCGGCCGTCTTGACCTGCTTCCATGCCTCTCGCGCGCGTTTCAGCGCCTCGTCGTCCTGGCCATCGAACATCAGAACGAGGCGCTCGTAGGGCGTCAGGTCCTGAGGGATTGCTGCGCCGTCCACCAGGAAGCGCACCTTGGCACCGTTGCGATTGCCCTCGGAGGTCGTCAGCAGGACGGCCTCCTCGCTCGCGGCGGGGTCGCTGTCGAGCGCATGCGGGAGGAAGCTCTCGTCCGAATAGGTCCAGAGGTGATCATCGAGAGCCGAGAGCCGTTCGGGCGTGCCCGCCTGCACGACCACGCGCCAGCCGCGCGCGAGGCTGCGCTCCAGGAGGGTCGGGAGCACCGAGTCCAGCGGCTGGCGTTGCAGGTGGTAGAACCAGATCTCGGCCATGTCATCCGCGGCCAGCGCCAGGGCCGTAGCCCTCAGCGCTCGTAGTGATCGGCGACCAGGCGGTCCAGGAGCCGTACGCCCCAACCGGAGGCCCAGCTCTTGTTGATGTCGCTCGCGGGAGATCCCATCGCCGTGCCGGCAATGTCGAGATGCGCCCAGGGGGTGGCGTTGACGAAGCGCTGCAGAAACTGCGCGGCCGTGATCGACCCGCCCTGGCGGCCGCCCGAATTCTTCACGTCGGCGAACTTGCTGTCGATGATCTTGTCGTAGGCGGGGCCGAGCGGCATGCGCCAGACGGTCTCGCCGGTCGCCCTACCGGCCGCCGCGAGGCGTTCGGCAAGCGTGTCATCGTTGCTGAAGAGCCCCGCGTTCTCCTGGCCCAGCGCCACGACGATCGCGCCCGTGAGGGTTGCAAGGTCGACCATGAAGGCGGGTTTGAAGCGATCCTGCACGTACCAGAGCACGTCCGCCAACACGAGGCGGCCCTCCGCGTCGGTATTGATGATCTCGATGGTCTGGCCCGAGAGGCTCGTGACGATGTCGCCGGGCCTCTGCGCATTGCCGTCTGGCATGTTCTCGACGAGCCCGATGGCGCCCACGACGTTCACCTTCGCCTTGCGCGACGCGAGCGCGTGCATGAGGCCCACGACGCAGGCCGCGCCCGCCATGTCCCCCTTCATGTCTTCCATGCCCTGCGCGGGCTTGATGGAGATGCCGCCCGTGTCGAAGCAGACGCCCTTTCCCACAAAGGCCAGCGGCTTGGCCTTGGCTGCCTTGCCTCCTGCGGACTTGGCGCCGTTCCACTGCATCAGCACGACGCGGCTTTCCTTGCGAGACCCCTGGCCGACGCCGAGCAAGGCACGCATGCCGATCTTCTCGAGCTTGCGCGCGTCAAGCACCTCCACCTCGACGCCGAGCTTGGTCAAGGCCTCCGCGCGGCGGGCGAACTCCTCGGGGTAGAGGACGTTCGGCGGCTCGTTCACCAGTTCGCGCGCCAGAACCACGCCGTCGCCAATGGCCAGCGAGGAGCGGGCGAGGCGCTTTGCCGCAGCGGCGTCCTTGAGAGCGATCGTGAGGTTGACGGAGGCCGGTTCATCCTCGCCATCGCCCTTGCGGGACTTGTAACGGTCGAACCTGTAGGCCCGCAGGCTCGCGCCGAGCGCGAGATCGGCGGCGGCCGCGCCGTCGACCCTCCAACCTGCGGGTCCTTCCAGGATCACCGTGATAGCCTTGCTCTTGCCGGCATGGCCGAGGACGATGCCACCGAGCTTCACGTAGTTCGTCTCGGCCTGCTCCTTCGTCCCGCCGATGCCGACCAGCACGAGCTTGGCGGCCTGTAGTCCAGACGGAGCCAGCAGCGTCATCGCCGACCCGACCTTGCCCTTGAAACCTTCGGCGGCAGCCGCCCGCACCACCGCTTGGCTGAGGTGGCTGTCGATTCCGTCGATCGCCGGAAGGGCTCCATCGTCGCCGACGAACAGCACGACTGTTCCCGAGGCAGGCAGGCTGGGCCGCGCGAAATCAATCTTGATGCGGTCGGTCATTCACGTCTCCGGCGCGTTCCAGCCCATGACGCCGGGCGGGATCGGCACCGGCTCGGCTTGTATTGTGGTGACATAGTTCCACTCTGCGCAACATGCCAGCGACCGCCATTACGCACGCTTGGTCACGAGCTTGCCGCGATCCGCGTGCAACACCCCATGGGAACCGAAGCCGCGGCGAGTGTGGCGCCCCCAGCGCGCTTGTCGCTTGGAACCGGAGCGGCTACGGGTTCCCCAGGGACGGCGCACCTCGAAGCATGACGATCATCGACAGGTACATCTTCAAGACGGCGACGGTCGCGTTCCTGGGAACGCTGCTCTCCCTCACGGGGGTGATCTGGATCACGCAAGCGCTGCGCGAAGTCGACCTGCTCACAGGCAAGGGCCAGAGCCTCATGGTCTTCCTGACCGTGACCAGCCTGTCGATCCCCGCGCTCGTCACCATCATCGCCCCGGTCGCTCTGTTCATCGCCACGCTCTATGCGTTGAACAAGCTCAACGGAGACAGCGAACTCATCGTGATGAGTGCGGCTGGCATGGCGCCCGGCCGGCTCATCCGTCCGTTCGTCGCCCTTACCGCGCTCGTCATGTTGCTGGTCGCATGGATGACGCTGCAGGCCATGCCGGCGAGCTTCCGTGATCTCCGGGACCTCGTGACCAAGATTCGCGCCGATCTCGTCACCAAGATCGTCAAGGAAGGGCAATTCACCACGCTCGACGCCGGTATCACGTTCCACTACCGGGAGCGCGCCGGCGAAACGCTGCTGGGCATCTTCATGCAGGACAAGCGGGACCGCGACAGGACGAACATCTACATCGCCGAGCGCGGCCAGACCGTCGATATCAGCGGGGCGCCCTACCTTGTGCTGGAGAATGGTAGCATCCAGCGCGAGCAACCGGGCAACAGCGACGCGGCCATCGTGGTGTTCGAGCGCTACGCCATCGATCTCAGCCAGTTCGGCACAGATGGCGAAACAGTTGTCTACAAGCCGCGCGAGAGGTCGACGGCCGAGATCCTGAACCTCGACAAGGCGGACCCCTACGTGCAGATGCAGCGGGGACGGTTCAGGGCCGAACTGCACGACCGGTTTTCCGCGCCGCTCTACCCGCTCGCGATGATGGCCATTGCCTTTGCCGCCCTGGGCACGGCCAGGACGACTCGCCAAGGACGAGGGACCGCCATCGCCGGGGCGGTCATTGCCGTCGTGCTGCTGCGCATCGCCGGATTTGCCGTCTCCAGCCTCGTCGTGCGTAGCGGGGCGGCGATCGCGTTGACCTATGGCGTGCCCCTGCTTGGGGCGGCCGCGGGCTTCGGCTACACGATCGCGCAAAGCATTGCCCGTCGGCCACGACGCCGCCGCGCGACCCACCGTCTCGCGGCGCAGCCGACATGACGCTGATCGGTCCCACGCTTGGGCGGTATCTCGCTGTACGTTTCGTGCGTACGATCGTCGGGGTCTTCCTGACGGTCTTCGTCCTGATCTACGCGCTGGACTTCGTGGAGCTCGTGCGACGGACGGGCGACGTCGCCGACGTGCCCGCTTATGTCCTGGCGCAGCTTTCGCTGCTGCGCACACCGGCCATCGCCGAGCAGATCCAGCCTTTCGCCATCCTGTTCGGCGCGATGGTGGCGCTGCTCAACCTGTCGCGCAAGCTGGAGCTGGTCGTGGCCCGCGCGGCCGGCGTGTCCGTCTGGCAGTTTCTCTTCCCGCCCCTTCTCGTGGCGGTCGGCCTCGGCATCTTCACCACGACGATCTACAATCCGCTTGCGGCCTACATGAAGGAGGAGGCCTCCGTCCTCGAGATCGCCCGACTGGGCAAGAGCAAGGTGACGAGCGACCGCGACCTGTGGGTCCGCCAGCGCAGCCAGGACGGACAGGCCATCATTCGCGCCAGCACCGCAACCGAAACCGGCGCAGATCTCAGCAATGTCACGGTGTTCGAATTCGACCGGGACGGCCGATTCGTGAACCGCGTCCAGGCGGCCCGGGCAACGCTGGGGTCGGGCTTTTGGAATCTGTCCGACGTCCGGATCGTCGGGGTCGGCGTCGAGCCGCAGGCCTTCAAGACCTACCAGATCGCCACCAGCATGACTCCGGAGCAGGTGCGGCAGTCCTTCTCCACCGGGTCTTCCACGCCCTTCTGGGAGCTGCCCGGCCTCATCCGGCAGACGGAACGGGCCGGCCTCGACGCGACCAGATACCGCTTGCAGTACCAATCCCTGCTGGCGAGGCCCCTGCTCTTCGCCGCGATGGTTTTCATCGCCGCATCCGTTTCCTTAAGATTTTTCCGGTTTGGTGGCGTGGCGCGGATGGTCCTCGGTGGCGTCGCGGCGGGCTTCGTGCTCTACGTCGCGACGCAGTTGGTCGAGAATCTCGGCGCAGCAGGCATCCTGTCGGCGGTCGTCGCCGCATGGTCGCCGGCTTTCGTCGGCAGTTTGCTCGGAACGCTCGTCCTGTTGTATCAGGAGGATGGGTGATGACGGGCCGTGCGTATTTCGGCCGTTCCGGTTCGGGCATGGTGAATCGTGGTGTCATAGCGGCCCTAGCGGCCTGTCTCGCAGCCGGCGTCTCGCTTGCAGACCCCGGTGCCGCTCGCGGACAGACGCTTTCTGACACGATCGCGAAAAAGACTGCGAAATCAAACGACAAGAAGGACAAGCTCGTCGTCGAGTCGAAGGAGCTCGTCTACGACAAGGACAAGAACACCGTCTCCGCCGAGGGCAACGCGCAGCTCTATTACCAGGGTCGCGTGCTGGAAGCTGACAAGGTCACCTACGACCGAAACACGAACCGCGTCTACGCCGTCGGCAACGCCAAGCTCACCGAGGCCGACGGCCAGGTGGCCTACGGCGACAAGTTCGAGCTGACGGACGACTTCAAGGACGGATTCATCGATTCGCTCCACGTCGTGACGGCGGACAAGACACGCTTCTCGGCGCCCCGCGCAGAGCGTACCTCCGGCGAGACCACCGTCTTCGAAAAGGGCACCTATACGGCGTGCGAGCCGTGCAAGGACGATCCCTCCAAGCCGCCGCTGTGGCAGGTCCGCGCAAAGCGCATCATCCACAAGAACGAGGAGCGTACCGTCTACTACGAGGACGCGACGCTCGAGCTCTACGGGATGCCGATCGCCTGGTTCCCGTACTTCTCGACGCCCGACCCGACGGTAAAACGCAAGACGGGCTTCCTCGCGCCTCGCTATATCGCGTCCACCAACCTCGGCTACGGCGCGGCGATCCCTTTCTTCTGGGCGATCGCACCGGACTATGACCTGACCTTGACGCCGACCTTCCTGACGCGGCAGGGCGTCCTCGGCACCGCGGAATGGCGCCAGCGTCTCGTCAACGGGAGCTACAACATCCGGGCGTCGGGCATCTTCCAGCAGGATCCGACCGCCTTCTACAACCCACCCTATGGTGCAGGGAACAAGACGGGCCGCGGTTCCATCGAGTCGCAGGGCAAGTTCCTGATAAACGACAAGTGGAACTGGGGGTGGGACGTCACCATGCTCTCGGACAAGTGGTTCCTGCAGAACTACAAGTACCATACGAGCGGCGTGAACATTTCCCAGCTGACCACGGGTTTTCGTGAGGCCGTCTCCACGCTGTACCTGCAGGGCAAGGGCGAGCGCAGCTTCTTTGACGCACGCGGCTACTACTTCCAGGGCCTGTCCTACACGGACTGGCAACGTGAGCAGCCTCTCGTCGCTCCCGTGATCGACTATGACCGCCGGTTCAATGGTCCGTCGATGCTGGGCGGTGAAGTCCGCCTGACGGCCAACGCAACCCATACCAACCGGCTCGAAACCGACTATTACAGCCTGATCAACGCCAACGGCCTTCCGGGAACCTACCAGTTTCCCGTGCTCTACAATGGGCAGCCCGCCTACATCTACAACACCTGCGCACCTGGCAATTACAACCCGTCGAAGTGCCTCGTGCGTGGCGCGGCAGGTGACTACACGCGCGTGACTGCTGAGGCTGCGTGGCGGCGGACGTTCATCGATGACTGGGGACAATCATGGACGCCGTTCGCGTCCGTGCGGGCCGACGTCGCGGCGCTCGCCCTGAAGTCAACGGGCTACTACAACCAGTACCTGCCCAACTTCATCAACACAGACGAGCGGAGCCTCGGACGCTTCATGCCGGTGATCGGGGGCACCTACCGCTACCCGTTCGTGATGCAGACGTCCTACGGAACCGGAATCCTCGAGCCGATCGCGCAAATCATCGTGCGCCCGAACGAGACGCAGATCGGCAACCTTCCGAACGAGGACGCGCAAAGCTTCGTCTACGACGACACGAACCTGTTCTCGGTGAACAAGTTCTCGGGTTACGACCGTGTCGAGGGCGGTACGCGGGCGAATTATGGCCTGCAGTACAGCCTCTACATGGACAAGGGCGCGTTCGCGAGCCTCCTCTTCGGGCAGAGCTACCAGATCGCCGGCCGCAATTCCTTCGACGTTGCCGACCTCGTCCGCACAGGCTTCAATTCGGGCCTCAACAATTCCGCGGGCGACTATGTCGGCCGGATCCTGGTCTCACCCTTCGCAGGCATGAGCATGACCGCTCGTGGCCGGTTCGACCAGCAGACCATGGGGCTCAAGCGGATCGAGCTGCAGGCAAACGCGACCTTCATGAACCTGCAGACCAGCGTCATGTTCGCCCATTACGCAGCCCAGCCGCTGCTGGGGCAGTACGTGCACCAGGAAGGCCTGTCCATCACCGCGCGCTACAATTTCACCTCGAACATCTACGCCCAAGGCAGCGTGACATTCGACCTGAGCCGCAATTCGACCGAGCAGTTCTACCTGACGAACGGGAACCAGCAGTCCAATAGCGTCGGCAGCCTGGCGGCCCTGGCCCTCGCCACAGGCTATCAGGACGAGTGCACGAACGTTTATCTCTATTACACGAACTCAGGTAAGCTGACGCTGGCCGACGGCTCGAAGGAACGCGTGCAGAGTTTCATGCTCCGGGTGGAGCTCAAGACCCTCGGCGGCGCGAAGTATTCCTACAACGATACTGCGCTTTCGACCGACGGCATCACGCGCTGACGCGGATGACCGCCGTCGACGATCTGCCGCCCCTGCGCGCCGTCATCGCCCAGTTCGGCCTGGACGCGCGCAAGTCGCTCGGACAGAACTTCCTGCTCGACCTCAACCTCACGGCGCGCATCGCGCGCGCCTCCGGTCCGCTCGACGGCGTCGCGGTGGTGGAGGTCGGGCCGGGTCCCGGCGGCCTGACGCGCGCACTGCTGGCCTGCGGGGCCCGCGAGGTGGTGGCCGTCGAGCGCGACGAGCGCTGCCTGCCAGCCCTCGAGGAGATTGCCAAGCGCTATCCCGGCCGCCTGCGCGTGATCTCCGGCGACGCCCTGGAGACGGATTGGGCAGGCCTGGGTTTGCACGCGCCGGTCCGTGTGGTCGCGAACTTGCCCTACAATGTAGGCACAGCGCTCCTCACCGGATGGCTCGAGGCCGAGCCATGGCCGCCGCTCTTCGAGAGCTTCACGCTGATGTTCCAGCGCGAGGTGGCCGAACGCATCGTCGCAACGCCGGCGACACCCAAGGACTATGGTCGCCTCGGGGTGCTATGCGGATGGCGCACGACGGCTCGCATCCTGTTCGACGTGTCTCCTTCCGCTTTCACGCCGCCGCCCAAGGTCACATCCTCCGTGGTGCACCTCGTCCCCCGAGCCCACCCCCTGGCGTGCGACCGGCCCGCCTTGTCGGCCGTCACGCAGGCGGCCTTCGGGCAGCGACGCAAGATGCTGCGCCAGAGCCTCAAGGGCCTCGGTGTCGATGTCGCGCAGCTCCTGGACTCCACGGGAGTGGACCCTACCGCCCGCGCGGAGACCGTGCCGGTGGAGACCTTCGTCGCCCTGGCGAACGCCTACCGACTCATGCGCTCGTCGCGCGCAGATCCGCCATCAGCTGTTCCGTAAAGGCGGGCAGGCCGAGCTGCCGCTCGCGCCTGAGCCGCTCTGCGACGAGGATCGCCCGCAATCGGTCGAAGCAGCGCTCGAGGTCGTCGTTGACCAGCACGTAGTCATACTCGCGCCAGCGCTCGAGCTCGCCCAGGGCCGTCCGCAAGCGGCGGGAGATCATCTCGGGCGGATCTTCCGCGCGTCGCTCGAGGCGCCGCTTCATCTCAGGGATCGAGGGGGGCAGGATGAAGACGCTGACCACATCCGTCGGAGCATTGGAGCGAACCTGCTGGGCGCCCTGGTAGTCGATGTCGAACAGGATGTCCTGCCCCGATGCGAGGGCCCGGTCGACCTCCTTGCGCGGAGAGCCGTAGAAGTTGCCGTGCACCTCGGCCCATTCGAGGAGTTCGTTGCGCTCCCTCATCGCCTTGAATGTCTCGACGTCGATGAAGCGGTAGTGCACGCCTTCGACCTCGCTGGGCCGGCGCGGGCGCGTGGTGACCGAGACGGACAGGGTGAGGCTCGGCTCCTGCTCCCGAAGCAACCGCGTCAGCGTGGTCTTCCCCGCACCGGACGGCGAGGACAGGACAAGCATCAGGCCGCGCCTGTCGACGTCGTTTTCCAGCCTGGAGATCATGGCGGCCCCGCTCATTCGACGTTCTGCACCTGCTCGCGGAACTGCTCGACCTCCGTCTTGAGGTCCAGGCCGATCACCGTCAAGGACACGTCGTTGGCTTTCGCGCACAAGGTATTGGCCTCGCGCGAGAATTCCTGGGCGAGGAAGTCCAGACGGCGGCCCACTGCGCCGCCTTTGCCCATCAGTTCTCGCGCCGCGCCCACATGCGCATGCAAACGATCGATCTCCTCGCGAATGTCGGCCTTTGCAGCCAGGAGGACAGCCTCCTGGTGCAGGCGCACGGGATCGAGCCCACGCGAGGCCTCAACCAGCGTGGCCACTTGCTCGCTGAGCCTCTGCCGAATGGCCTCGGGCTTGCGGGCCGGACACTCGTCGGCCGCCTTGGCCAGACGCGCGATGGCGTCGACCCGTTCGGCGAGAGTCGCCGCTAGTGCGGCGCCTTCCGAACGACGCGACTGCCGCAACTCGACCAATGCCCTGTCGAGCCCCTCGAGCATGGCTTGTGCGACGAGTCCCAGGTCCTGCGTGTCTTCGGGGGCGTCGGCGATCTCCACGACGCCGCGCACCGACAGCAAGGCTCCCACATCGGGGGCACGGAGCCCGAAGCGCCCGTCATAAGGGCTCAGCGCCTCCGCCAGGGCCTCCAGAAGTTGGGTGTTGATGCGCGCCACTGGCGCTGCCGCCTCCCGGGCGGCGGCGAGGTTGACGAAGCAGGTGCCGCGCTGTGCGGTCTTGCCGACCCGCTGGCGCACCTCGTCGGAGAGGTGCTCGAACGTCGGGGGCAAACGCACGCGGATATCGAGCCCCTTGGCGTTGACGCTCTTGAGCTCCCAGGCCCACTGCCACGCGCCGGTCGTGCCGGTCTCGCGTGCGAACCCGGTCATGCTTGCCAGTGCCATCGGCGCTCAGCGCTCCTCGTTCACGGCGTGGGGCCCGCCGCGCGCCGGCACCATAGGGCCGCGCTCGGCCGCCCTCAAGCGCCCCGGGTCAAGCTCTCACTGCGGAAGTGCGGGGACGATCTTGGGGCTATTGAGATCGAAACTCTTGTTGAGCAGAGGATCCTTCGCCGTGCCCGCGACGGCGTCGAGATTTCCGCGCGGACCGACGATCGGGGTCGGGGGCGGGTTGGGCGGCACCACCATGGCGGCGGCCTCCGCGGCATCGGCGGCGGCCTTGGCCTGCGCGGCGGCCGCGCCCTTCTGGTTCTTCGCGTTCTTCTTTCCAGGCGGAGGAGCAGGCGTCGGGGCGGGCGCCGTCTGCACCGGCGACGCCGCGGCATCGACAGGCGCCAGCGCCGGCGCGGGAGGAGCCGCGGCGACATCCGGTGGGGGCGCGGCGTCGCGCCGTTCACCCTCGATCTGGCGCCACTTGACGACGTTCTTCTGGTGCTGCTCGAGCGTCTCGGCGAAAACGTGCCCTCCCGTGCCGTCGGCCACGAAATAGAGTTCGCGGGTGCGCGAGGGGTTGGCCACCGCCTCCATGGCCGCCCTGCCGGGATTGGAGATCGGGCCGGGCGGCAGTCCCTGGATCGCGTAGGTATTGTAGGGGGTCGGCTGGTCGATTTCGCTGCGCAGGATGCCTCGCCCCAGCGTTCCCTTGCCGCCGACAAGGCCGTAGACGATGGTCGGGTCGGATTGAAGCTTCATGTTCCGGTTCAGCCGGTTCACGAAGACACCCGCTACGCGGATGCGCTCGTCAGCCTTGCCGGTCTCCTTCTCGACGATCGAGGCGAGCGTCACGAGGTCGGCCGGCGAGCGCAGGGGCAGGTCGGCGCTGCGTTTCGACCAGATCTCCTTCAGGATCCTGGCCTGTTCCTGCTGCATCCGTTCGAGGAGCTGGGCGCGCGTCATGCCGCGCTGGAACTTGTAGGTGTCCGGCAGGAGCGAACCCTCCTTCGGAACATCCTTCACGTCGCCGACAAGAACGTCGTTGTCCTTCAGTCGCTCGACGATCTGCTCGCTCGTCAGACCCTCAGGGATGGTGACGGAGTGCAGGATGGCGCGCCCCTCGATCAGGGTGTCCGCGACCTCGGCCAGGCTCGCGTTCTGCTTGAACTGGTATTCGCCCGCCCTGAGTTGCCCCGACTTTCCGAGAAGTTGCAGCGCCCCGATGAACAGATAGGGGTGGTTGATGACGCCCTCGCGCTGCAATTGATCGGCGACGTCGGCAATGCCGCCGCGCACGACGACGATCTTCTCCTGCTGCAGAGGCCCGGCTGCATAGAACTGCACCTTGCCCACGAAGAGAGCGCCCCCGGCAACGAGGGCAAGCACCATCACAAGAGAGAGAAGCCCGCTGAAGAAATTCACCACCGGACGCGACCGCTTCTCGGTCACGGGCGGCGGCGGGGGGGCGGCGACGGGCTGGATGGCCTCGTTGGGGCTGCGCGGCACGAGGCGACCCACGAATCCGCGGCTCTTGCCGCCCTTCGCCTCGCCATCCTCGGGACGTATGTTCGGCTCGTCTGCCATCGGTCCTGCTTAAGGTTGCCACAGCCGGCGCGTGCAGCGCATCCGTCATGCAGGTCGTCCCGACCATCGGCATGACGCCTTCCCGACCCCGCGCCGGCCGGGGCCTGAGAAAGCGGTCGACCTATCCTCGCCAATGTGGCGAAAGCAGGTTCAGTTGCCGCTATGACGCGTAGCGGCGGAACACGAGAGAGGCGTTCGTGCCCCCGAAACCGAAGGAGTTCGACAGAGCGACGTCGACCTTGCGCCGGCGCGCCTCCTTCGGAGCGAGATCGATGACGGTCTCCACGGAGGGGTTGTCGAGGTTCAGCGTGGGAGGAACGATGCCGTCCCGGATTGCGAGGATCGAGAAGATCGCCTCGACAGCCCCGGCCGCTCCCAGGAGATGACCGATGGCCGATTTGGTCGACGACATCACAAGCTCGGTCGCAGCGTTGCCCACCAGCCGCTCGACGGCCTTCAGCTCGATCTCGTCGCCGAGGGGCGTCGAGGTGCCGTGTGAGTTGATGTAGTCGATGTCGGCCGGCGTGAGGCCGGCACGGTTCAGGGCGGCCTTCATGCAGCGATAGGCCCCGTCGCCATCCTCGGAAGGCGAGGTGATGTGGTAGGCGTCGCCGCTCATGCCGTAGCCAACCACCTCGGCATAGATCGTCGCACCGCGCGCCTTAGCGTGCTCAAGTTCCTCGAGGACGACCGCCCCGGCGCCCTCCCCCATCACGAAGCCATCGCGATCCCTGTCATAGGGCCGCGAGGCGCGGGTGGGCTCGTCGTTGAAGCCCGTCGAGAGCGCCCGACAGGACGCGAAACCCGCCAGCGAGAGCCTGTTGATCGGAGATTCCGTCCCCCCCGCCACCATCACATCGGCGTCGCCCAGCGCGACGAGGCGCGCGGCATCGCCGATGGCGTGGGCTCCGGTGGAACAGGCCGTGACCACCGCGTGGTTCGGACCCTTAAGCCCGTGCTCGATGGAGACGTAGCCGGACACGAGATTGATGAGCCGGCCAGGAATGAAGAACGGCGAGATGCGCCGCGGCCCCTTCTCGAAAAGGGTCACGGAGGCGTCGTAGATGCCACCGATGCCGCCGATGCCCGAACCGATGAGCACGCCGGTCGCGGTTTGCTCCTCATAGGTCGAGGGCTTCCAGCCGGCGTCCCGCAGGGCCTGGGTCGCCGCGGACATCCCGAAGACGATGAAGTCGTCGACCCGGCGCTGATCCTTCGGGTCCATCCAGGCGTCCGGATCGAACGTGCCGTCCGAACCGTCGCCGCGCTTCACCTCGCAGGCGACCCGGGCCGGCAGGTCGGCGGCGTCGACCCGCGTCACGGGGCCGGCGCCACTCTGGCCCTTGATGAGCCGGTCCCAGGTGATTTCCACGCCGCAACCCAGAGGCGAGACCATGCCCAACCCCGTCACAACGACGCGTCGCATGGCGCTCATCCCCGCGCTGCTGGTCCCGAGCGAATGTCGCTCAGGCCGCCTTCTTCTCGAGGAAGCTCACGGCGTCGCCCACCGTCCGGATGGTCTCGGCGGCGTCGTCGGGGATCTCGACGGAAAACTCTTCCTCGAAGGCCATCACGAGTTCGACGGTGTCGAGGCTGTCGGCCCCGAGGTCATCGATGAAGTTCGCGCTGTCGACGACCTTCTCTGGCTCGACGCCCAGGTGCTCGACCACGATCTTCTTCACGCGTGCGGCGATGTCGCTCATCTCAAAACCTCGTTCACTGCTCGACCGAGCGCTTGCCGCGAGCGGTCTGGACTAGGATCCCGGCCTTCAGGGCACCCAGGACTGCATGGAATTGGCGCGACCTCGCCGCTCGCGACGGGCCAGCCCCGCTTCTCAAACGGCACAGGACATGGCGCCGTCAATCCCCCCCGACGGACATTGGGGCTGAGTAGCATACTTTATTTTCCGTGGCGAGAGGCGGGAAAGGGAGTGGAGGCGGCTCCACAACCTTTCATAACCGTCTCAGATCATTGCCATTCCGCCATTCACGTGGAGCGTCTGGCCCGTCACATACCCTGCTTCCGGGCTGGCGAGGAAAACGACGGCCGACGCGACGTCCTCGCCGCTCCCGAGACGACCCATCGGCACATTGGCGAGGATCGATTCCCGCTGTTTGTCGTTGAGCACGTCCGTCATTGCGGTGGCGATGAAGCCGGGCGCGACACAGTTCGCCGTGATGTTGCGGCTCGCCACTTCGGCGGCGAGCGATTTCGTCATCCCGACGAGGCCGGCCTTCGAGGCGGCATAGTTGCCCTGCCCGGGATTGCCGGTGGCGCCGACGACCGACGTGATGGAGACGATGCGCCCCCAGCGCCGCTTCATCATCCCTCGCAGGCTTGCGCGCATGAGCCGGAACGAGGCTTCCAGGTTGACCCGGATCACCTGGTCCCATTCCTCGTCCTTCATGCGCATGAAGAGGTTGTCGCGCGTCACCCCGGCATTGTTCACGAGGATGTCGAGCTGGCCCATCGCCGACTCGGCAGCCGGCACCAGCGCCTCGACGGAATCCCTGTCCGAGAGGTTCGCGGTCAGGACGTGGACGCGCGCGCCGAGTTCGCCCGCCAGCGCGTCCAGCGCTTCCCTGCGGGTGCCGCTCACCGCGACGGTCGCTCCCTGCGCGTGAAGCGCGCGGGCTACCGCGCCGCCAATGCCGCCGGAGGCGCCGGTCACGAGCGCCGTCTTGCCGGTCAGGTCGAACATGGGTGTCTCCTTGCGAGCTGGAATCAGGAGTTGCGCGAGGCCTTGAAGGCCGCGACATCCTCGGGCGTGCCGATGGCCACGCCGTTGGCGCCCTCTGCGTTGCGCTTGACCAGTCCGGCCAGCACCTTGCCCGCGCCGAGTTCAACGAATTGCGTGACCCCGGCGGCCGCCATGGCGGCCATGCTTTCGCGCCAGCGAACCGTGCCGGTGACCTGCGCAACGAGAGAACGCTTGATCGCCTCGGGATCGCTGAGGGGAGCAGCCGTCACGTTGGCGACGAGCGGCGCGGCAGGCGAGCGGATCGTGACCTTGTCCAGCGCTTCCGCCATGGCGTCAGCCGCCGGCTGCATCAGCGCGCAGTGGAACGGCGCCGAGACGGGAAGCAGGAGCGCACGCCTGGCGCCCTTCGCCTTGGCGATCTCGCAGGCCCTGTCCACGGCCGACTTGTGCCCGGAAATGACCACTTGCCCGCCGCCATTGTCGTTGGCCGCCTGGCAGACCTCACCCTGGGCCGCTTCGGCGGCTACGGCCGCCGCCTGGTCGAACTCCAACCCGAGGAGGGCCGCCATGGCGCCCTGCCCCGCCGGGACAGCCTTCTGCATGGCGTTGCCACGGATCCGCAGCAGGCGAGCGGCGTCGGCGACGTCGAGGCTGCCCGCGGCGGCAAGAGCGGAATACTCGCCCAGTGAATGACCCGCGACGAAGGCCGCGTCCCGGGCCAGGTCGAGGCCCACCTCGGCCTGCAGGACACGCGTAACGGCGAGGCTGACGGCCATCAGTGCGGGCTGGGCGTTCGCCGTCAGCGTGAGGGTGTCCTCCGGGCCTTCGAAGATCACCGCGCTGAGCTTCTCGCCGAGCGCGGCGTCGACCTCCTCGAAGACCAGGCGCGCGGCCGGAAACGCATCGGCCAGCGCACGGCCCATCCCGACGCTCTGGCTGCCCTGGCCCGGAAAGATGTACGCCGTCGTCATGGGCGCGGTCCCCTCGTCTGGCGCGGCGTTGCTTATGGGCGTCCGGCCCTCGTCGAGGACAAACAGGCGCTGGCCGCGGCGCGCGGGACGTGCACGGCCCGCCACACCGTGTCAAGACAAACCCGGCGCTGCCGGGACGATTTTCGGCCACGAGGCTTGCCCGAGCCGCGCCGATCGGCTAAGAGCCGCGCTTCGCAGCTGCCGGCCGGGGGCTGAACGGAAGCCGCACGCTCGTGCGGAGGGGCTCACACCCCGCCTTCCCGTGTCTCCGCCTTCGGAAATTCCCGCTCGGGCCTTTCGCGGCCCGAAGGGCTTCGCGCCGGTGGCGAACGTGGAACGAAAGGCCCGAACGAATGCCTCTCTACGAGCATGTCTACCTGGCTCGCCAGGACGTGACGGCGCAGCAGGTCGAGACGATGACGGACAGCTTCAAGTCCATCATCGAGGCGGCCGGCGGCTCAGTGCAGAAGGTGGAGTACTGGGGTGTGAAGACCCTGGCCTACCGGATCAAGAAGAACCGCAAGGCGCATTTCTCCTTGCTCAACATTAGCGCTCCCGCCGCGGCCCTGGCTGAGATGGAGCGCCAGATGAGCATCAACGAGGACATCCTCCGCTTCATGACGATCCGCGTCGAGGAGCTCGAGGAAGGTCCGTCCGCGATGATGCAGAAGCGCGACCGAGACGATGACCGCGGCGACCGTGGCGACCGCTTCGGCGGCGGCGGCGGACGCTTCGGCGGTGGCGGCGGCCGCTTCGGCGACCGCGACCGTGGCCCACGCCCTGACCGCGGCCCTCGTCCTGACCGCGCTCCCGCAGCCACCGAGGAGGCCCTCTGATGTCGGCAGCCGCTCCCCGTCGTCCGTTCTTCCGCCGCCGGAAGACCTGCCCCTTCTCCGGCCCGAACGCGCCGAAGATCGACTACAAGGACACGCGTCTCCTGTCGCGCTACATCTCCGAGCGCGGCAAGATCGTTCCGTCCCGCATCACGGCGGTGTCGGCCAAGAAGCAGCGCGAGCTCGCCCAGGCGATCAAGCGCGCCCGCTTCCTCGGCCTGCTGCCCTACGTGATCGCCTGATCGCGTCGTGACTCAACGGCCGCCGCGAGCCGGCGGCCGTTCTCGTTCGTGTCGCCCGGTGGCGCGCCGCCGGGATGGTTGGGGAGCCGCGCTCCCCTAACCGCCTTTCAGCGGGACAGCTCGACCATGCAGGCCCTCATCGGCATCGGATTTGGCGCAGGCCTCGTCTCTGCGCTCCTCTTCGCCGTCGTCGTGACGCGCAGCCTGCTTGCGCTCGCGGTGTTCATGGCCGCGCCGATGCCCGTCCTGCTTGCCTCCCTGGGCTGGAACCACCGGGCCGGCCTGATCGCCGCCGGCGTGGGCTCCCTGCTCCTTCTGCTGCTTTTTGGCTGGCCTGCAGCGGCGATGTTCGCTGTCAGCATCGCCCTGCCGGCCTGGTGGGCGGCCTATCTCCTGCTGCTGGCCCGCAGGGACGAGGCCGGCGTGGAATGGTACCCGCTCGGCCGCCTCCTCGTCTGGACAGCCTGCATCGCCTCGGCCCTGACGCTCGTCGGCGCCGTCCTGCTGGGCGACGGAAGCTACGGAGACTTCATCCGCGAGTTCGAGAGGGCCGCGCAGAAGATGGCCGAGGCGCAGCCCGGCCTCTTCGCCGAACTCGCTCCGGGCGAACGCAACGCGGACATGGCCGACATCGGACGGTTGATCGCGAACATCGCGCCGCCCGCAAGCGCAGCCGTCAGCGTTCTCGTCTCGGTGGCCCTCCTCTGGGCCGCGGCCCGCATCGTCCTCGCCTCGGGCCGATTGCCACGGCCCTGGGGCGGGATTCAGCAAGTCCGGATCCCCGGAATGTGGCTGGCTATCCTGCCGGCGGTGGCGGTTCTGGGCCTGCTTGTCGGTGGCTTCGCCGGCCTGGGCCTGCGCTCGCTCACCGCATCCTTGCTGATGGCCTATTGCCTCCAGGGCCTCGCGGTCATCCACGTCCTCACCCAGGGCGTGGCTGGCCGTGGTGGCATCCTCACCGGGGTCTGGCTCACCTTCGTGATGATGCCCGGCTGGCCGGTCCTGCTTTACGCGCTCGTCGGCGTCGTCGATTCCGTGCTCGACCTGCGCTCCCGCAAAGCCGCATCGCGTCCTCCACCCCCTTCGGGTGGCTGACGCCCGCCTCATCCACCTTCAACCTTCTGTAAAACCGGAGCAATCCCATGGAAGTCATTCTTCTCGAACGCGTCGCCAAGCTCGGCCAGATGGGCGAGGTCGTCCGCGTCAAGGACGGGTTCGCCCGCAACTTCCTGCTGCCGCGCGGCAAGGCCCTGCGCGCCACGACGGAAAACAAGGCCAAGTTCGAGACGCAGCGCGCTCAGCTCGAGGCCCGCAACCTCGCTGCCAAGGGCGAGGCCCACGCCGTCGGCGAGAAGCTCGACGGGCAGAGCTTCGTGATCATTCGCCAGGCTGGCGAGATGGGCCAGCTCTACGGTTCCGTCGCCACCCGCGACATCGCCGAGGCGATCGAAGCCGGCGGCTTCACCGTCTCGCGTCAGCAGATCGTTCTGAACACGCCCATCAAGACCATCGGCCTGCACAAGGTGCCCGTGCACCTGCACTCCGAGGTCGAGGTCACCGTGACGGTCAACGTCGCCCGCAGCCCCGAGGAGGCCGAGCGTCAGAGCCGTGGCGAGAGCGTCATCGCCGGACGCGAGGAGACAAACCTGGACGAGCTCGGGCTGGACATCGGCGCCGCCCTGGCGGAGGCCGGCGAGGACGCTTGATCGCTTCACCGCGACGAGAGTCGCGCGACGAGAATCGAAAGCCCGGCCTCCCCGCCGGGCTTTTTGCTGCGTCAAGCGACAAGCCATGCGTGC
This sequence comes from Alsobacter sp., assembly GCA_046349155.1. Lineage (GTDB taxonomy): Bacteria > Pseudomonadota > Alphaproteobacteria > Rhizobiales > Beijerinckiaceae > Alsobacter. The sequence goes on from JAXMCW010000002.1 coordinate 63,082, forward strand.
AACGCCGGACACGCGGCCCTGTGAATCGCCAGCGTAACTTCATGCCGCCCCTTCCGCTGCGGCGAGCCGGCATGCCAGAGAGTGACACCCCGGACGTGCTAGCGTCCCGGGCGACCGTCACCCCGGAATCAGCATGGCGACCCCCTCTCTCGTGGCGCGGCTCCAGGCCGAGCCGGAACCGACCTATCGGACCCCACCTCACAATATCGAGGCCGAGCAGGCGCTGCTCGGTGCGATCCTCGTCAACAACGAGGCCTATTTTCGCGTTTCCGACTTCCTCGAGCCCATCCATTTCGCCGAGGATGTGCACCGAAAGATCTACGAGGTCACGCAATCGCTGATGCGCAGCGGCAAGATCGCGACGCCCATCACGCTGAAGACGTTCCTTGGCGACCAGGACCTCGGCGGCGTCACGGTCTCTCAGTACCTGGCCCGTCTCGCCTCGGAGGCGACGACCGTCATCAACGCCGAGGACTACGGCCGCACGATCTATGACCTCGCCATGCGGCGGAACCTGATCGTGATCGGCGAGGACATGGTGAACCTCGCCTATGACGCGCCGGTCGACGACCATCCGCGCCGGCAGATCGAGGAAGCCGAGCGGCGGCTCTACGAACTCGCCGAGACGGGCCGGTACGAGGGCGGATTCCAGACTTTCTCGAACGCGCTCAAGGGCGCGATCGACATGGCCGCGGAAGCGTTCAAGCGCGACCGCAAGCTGTCCGGGATCTCGACCGGGCTGAGCGACCTCGACCGGATGATGGGCGGGCTGCAACCGTCGGACCTCGTGATTCTCGCGGGCCGCCCGGCCATGGGCAAGACGTCGCTCGCCACCAACATCGCCTTCAACGTGGCCAAGACCTATGTCGGCGAGCGCCAGCCCGACGGCGCCATCAAGCGGCTGGATGGCGGCATCGTCGGCTTCTTCTCGCTGGAAATGTCGGCCGAGCAGCTCGCCACCCGCATCATCGCGGAGCAGTCCGGCGTGGCCTCGTACAAGATCCGCCGGGGCGAGATCACCGAGGTCGAGTTCGGCCGCGTCGCCGACGCCGCGCGCGAGATGGAGCGCATGCCCTTCTACATCGACCAGACAGGCGGCATCTCGATCGCCCAGCTCACGGCACGCGCCAGGCGGCTGAAGCGGCAGAAGGGCCTTGACCTCCTCGTGGTGGACTACCTTCAGCTTCTCTCGGGTTCCTCCAAGAAGGGCGAGAACCGCGTGCAGGAACTCACCGAGATCACGACCGGGATGAAGGCTCTCGCCAAGGAGCTCTCGGTGCCGATCATCGCTCTGTCCCAGCTGTCGCGCCAGGTCGAGAACCGGGACGACAAGCGACCGCAGCTCTCGGACCTTCGCGAATCCGGCTCCATCGAGCAGGATGCCGACGTGGTCCTGTTCGTCTACCGCGAGGAATACTACCTGAAGAACAAGGAGCCGAAGCCCGGCACCGAAGAGCACTTCAAGTGGCAGACGGAGATGGACCAGGTCCATGGCCGCGCCGAGGTCATCATCGGCAAGCAGCGTCATGGTCCCACCGGCACGGTGCCGCTGCACTTCGACGCCGAGGTGACCCGCTTCTCGAACCTGGCTTCGGACGACCAGCTTCCAGCCCACATGTGAGCCCTTGAGCGCGTTCGACAGCCCCTTGGATCCAACCGCGCCCGCCCTGCACGAGGCCGGCGGCGTGTTGACCATCGATCCCGGCGCCATCGCCTCGAACTGGCGCAGCCTTGCCCGCGTCGCCGGCTCCGCCGAATGCGCCGGCGTGGTGAAGGCCGACGCGTATGGAACCGGGATCGACGTTGCGGTCCCCGCGCTCGCGGCGGCAGGCTGCCGCACCTTCTTCGTGGCCCTGCTTCCCGAGGCTCGCCGCGTCCGAGCGCTTGCGCCGGAGGCCACGATCTACGTCCTGAACGGCTTCCTGCCGGGAACGGCACCGTCCTATGCCGGCGCGCGGCTTCGGCCGGTGCTCGGCAGTCCGGACGAGCTCGCGGAATGGGCCGGCTTCTGCCGCGCCGAGGGCGGCGACCCCTCCTTTGCACTGCACGTGGACACCGGAATCAATCGGCTCGGCCTGCCGCACGAGGCGGCGCTGAACCTTGGATCTCGCGGGCTGCAGGCGCAGTACGGGCTCACGCCGTCGCTGGTGATGAGCCACTTCGTCTCCGCCGAGCGCGCGGGAGACCCGCTGAATGCGTGGCAGATCCAGACCTTCGCGGCGGTGCGAGGTGTTTTCCCCGGGATCCCAGGCAGCCTCGCCAATTCCAGCGGCATCTTCCTGGGGCCTGCCGCCCACCACGACCTCGTGCGGCCTGGCTATGCGCTCTATGGCGGCAACCCCCTGCCCGGTCAGGCCTCGCCCATGCGCGCGGTGGTCCGGCTGGAGGGCCGGGTCATGCAGGTGCGCGACATCCCGGCCGGGGGCGCCATCGGCTACAATGCCCGCCGCACGGTCCAGCGGCCGACGCGGGGAGCCGTCGTCTCCATCGGCTATGCGGACGGCCTGCCTGGCGGCGCATCCGGCTTCGACGACAAGCCCGGGGGCGAGCTGGTGGCTCCCTCAGGGCGGCGCTGCCCGATCCTGGGCCGCGTCTCGATGGACATGATCGTCGTGGACGTCACGGACTGCGCACCCGGCGAGGTCGAGCGCGGCAGCCTTATGGCGTTGCTCGACGACACGCTGGGCGTCGACGAACTCGGGGCGCGCGCGGGCGTGATCGGCTACGAGGTGCTGACCGGCCTCGGCCGCCGCTATCGCCGCCGCCTCGCGGGCAAGGCCTGAGATGGCGCGCCGCGCGCCGTCCTATGCCTGCCAGTCCTGCGGAGCCGTCTACGGCCGCTGGCAGGGCCGCTGCGACGCCTGCGGCGGCTGGAACACCATCGCGGAGGAGGCCGCAGCGCCGCCCATGCCCGGCGGCGGGGCCGCTGCGGTCTCCCGCGGGCCGCGGGGAAAGGGCCGCGTCTTCGCGCTGGAGGGACTGACGGGCGGCGAGGCGGAGGCCCCGCGGATCGCCTCCGGCATCGCCGAACTCGACCGGGTGACCGGCGGGGGCTTCGTGAAGGGGTCCGTGATCCTGCTGGGCGGCGATCCCGGCATCGGGAAGTCGACGCTGCTGATGCAGGCCTGCGCGGCGCTGGGCGGGCGCGGCCACCGCGTCGTCTACATATCCGGCGAGGAGGCGACGGGCCAAGTCCGCCTGCGGGCGGAGCGACTCGGACTGTCCCAGGCTCCCGTCGAGCTCGCGGCCGAGACGAGCGTCGAGGACATCATCGCCACGCTGTCCCATGGAGCGCCGCCCCGCCTCGTCGTGATCGATTCGATCCAGACGATGTGGACCGAGGCCGTCGAGGCGGCCCCCGGCACGGTCACGCAAGTGCGCGGGTCGGCCCAGGCCCTGATTCGCTACGCCAAGACGAGCGGCGCGGCGCTGATCCTCGTGGGTCATGTCACCAAGGACGGCCAGATCGCGGGACCCCGCGTCGTCGAGCACATGGTCGACGCCGTCGCCTCGTTCGAGGGCGACGGGGCGCATCACTTCCGCATCCTTCGCGCGGTCAAGAATCGCTTCGGCCCGACCGACGAGATCGGCGTCTTCGAGATGACCGGGATGGGCCTCGCCGAGGTGGCAAATCCCTCCGCTCTCTTCCTGCAGGGCCGCGATACGGCCTCGCCCGGAACAGCGGTCTTCGCGGGGATGGAGGGCACGCGTCCGCTGCTCGTCGAGTTCCAGGCGCTCGTTGCCCCCACCTCGCTGGGCACGCCCCGCCGCGCCGTGGTGGGCTGGGAGCCGAGCCGGCTTTCCATGGTGATCGCCGTGCTGGAGGCCCATGCGGGCCTCAAGCTCGGCCAGCACGACGTCTACCTCAACGTGGCAGGCGGGCTGCGAATCACCGAGCCGGCGGCGGACCTCGCGGCGGCGGCGGCACTGATTTCCTCGCTGGCCGGTACACCCCTGCCACCGGACCGCGTCTACATGGGCGAGATCGGGCTCACCGGCGCGCTGCGGCCCGTGAGCCAGACCGCAGCGCGGCTGAAAGAGGCCGCCAAGCTCGGCTTTGCGTCGGCGCTCGCGCCCAGGGCGGGACGAGAGGCCGCCGGCTCGCCACCCATCCGGCTCGACGGCGCGGCCGACGTCGCGGACCTCGTCGCGGGGATCGCCAGCGGAACACGCAAAGCCAGGGTGGAACGGGCCTGACGCCACGCAAGCCGGGTGACGGAACGGCGCGCGATGAGTATAAGCGTGTCGCGGTCGCTGCCCGGCGGCCCCTCATCCGCCGCGCGTCCTCACCGAGCCTCCATGAGCAACCTGCCGGTCACCGCCCTCGATCTCGTTGTCCTCGGCGTCGTCTTCATCTCGGCGCTGCTCGCCGCGGTCAGGGGCTTCACTCGGGAGGTCCTCGCGATCGGATCCTGGGTCGCAGCCGCAGTGGCGGCCTATGCGCTGCACCCCTTCGTGATCCCCTACCTGAAGGACTACATCCCGAACGCGCAGCTCCAGCTCGCCGCGGCGATCGCTGCCGTGTTCCTCGCGACCCTGGTCATCGTGTCCTTCATCACCGTGCGCCTGTCGGACCTGATCCTGGACAGCAAGATCGGCGCCCTGGACCGCACGCTGGGCTTCCTCTTCGGCGCGGCCCGCGGCCTGTTGATCGCCGTGATCGCCTTCGTCTTCTTCGACAAGCTCGTCGGCGAGAAGCAGCAGCCCGACTGGGTGCGCCTCGCCAAGCTGCGCCCGGTGCTCAAGGAGACCGGCGACCAGATCATCGCGCTACTGCCCGACGATCCGGAAGGCATGATCGCCAAGTGGAAGGCCCGCAAGCGGCTCGATGGCGGGGATCCGGCCGAGCCGCCGGCCGCTCCCGGCGCCACGCCGCAACCGGCGACGCCCGCTCCGGCCGAGCCGCAGAAGAAGACCGAGACCGTGCCTGGTGCGCAGCCCAGCTATTCCAAGGCCGGTCAGCAGAACCTGCGGCAGCTGATAGAAACGGCCGCAGCGCCGGCACGCCAGAACTGAGCCTGACGACGACCGCCGATCGCGGCAGGCGCCTTGCATGCTGGCGTTGTGGCGCTTGCGTTGGCGTCCGTTGAAGTGGGCCTGCCGGTGGTCCATATGAGGCAGCGATGAGCACACGCCCCAGCCTGTCCGACACGTTTTCGCCGACGCCCCGCGGCCACGGGCTGCGGGACTCAGCGGCCGACGATTTCGACCTCGACGCCGACCGCCTTCATGAAGAGTGCGGAGTCTTCGGAATCTACGGCCATCCCGAGGCCGCAGCGATCACGGCCCTCGGAATGCATGCCCTGCAGCACCGAGGGCAGGAGGCCGCCGGCCTGGTCAGCTTCGACGGCAACCGCTTCCATTCCGAGCGCGCCCTTGGACTGGTCGGCGACACCTTTTCCGACCAGGAGACGATCCGCAAGCTCAAGGGCGCAAGCGCTATCGGTCACGTCCGATATGCCACGACCGGCGAGACCATCCTGCGCAATGTCCAGCCCCTGTTCGCAGAGCTCGACGGCGGCGGCTTCGCCGTGGCTCACAACGGCAACCTCACCAACGCGCTCACGCTGCGCCGGCAGCTCGTGCGCGACGGCGCCATCTGCCAGTCGACCTCCGATACCGAGGTGATCCTGCACCTCGTGGCACGCAGCCGGAAGAACCGCTTCATCGACCGTTTCATCGACGCGCTGCGCCAGATCGAAGGGGCCTATTCCTTCGTCGGCCTCACCAACAAGAAGCTCGTCGGCGCGCGCGACCCTCTGGGGATTCGCCCCCTGGTGCTGGGCGACCTCGACGGTTGCCCGATCCTCGCCTCGGAGACCTGCGCGCTCGACATTATCGGCGCCCGCTTCGTGCGCGATGTGGAGAACGGCGAGATCATCATCGCGTCGTCCGACGGGATCGAGTCCATCAAGCCTTTCGAGTCGCTGAAGCCGCGACCTTGCATCTTCGAGTACATCTACTTCTCCCGCCCGGATTCGATCGTCCATGGGCGGCATGTCTACGACGTGCGCAAGGCCATGGGCGCCCAGCTCGCCCGTGAGGCTCCCGTCCCGGCGGACGTGGTGATCCCGGTCCCCGACAGCGGCGTGCCGGCGGCGCTCGGCTACGCCCAGGAAGCCGGCGTCCCCTACGAGCTCGGCATCATCCGCAATCACTACGTGGGCCGCACCTTCATCCAGCCGACCCAGTCGGTGCGAGAACTCGGCGTCCGGCTGAAGCACTCGGCCAACCGGGCCGTGGTGGCCGGCAAGCGGATCGTCCTCGTCGACGATTCCATCGTGCGTGGGACCACCTCCGTGAAAATCGTGCAGATGATGCGCGAGGCCGGCGCCAAGGAGGTGCATTTCCGCATTTCGAGCCCGCCCATCACGCATCCCGACTATTACGGCATCGATACGCCGGAGCGGGACAAGCTGCTCGCCGCCACCCATACGCTCGAGGAGATGCGCGCCTATATCGGCTGCGACACCCTCGCGTTCCTGTCGGTAGACGGCATCTACAAGGCCATGGGCGAGCCCGGACGCAACGCCGACCTGCCTCAGTTCACCGATCATTGCTTCACCGGCGACTATCCGACCCCGATCACCGACCAGATCCTGGAGGGGCCGAAACAGCAGCTGTCCATGATCGCAGAAGTGGTCTGATCCTCCGCACGGAATGCCATGATGTCCCAACCCCTGTCCGAGCGCCTTGCCGTCGTCACCGGAGCCTCCCGCGGCATCGGTCGCGCCGCGGCGCTGTCCCTGGCCGAGGCGGGCGCGCACGTCATCGCGGTGGCGCGGACGCAGGGGGCGCTCGAGGAACTGGACGACGCCATCCGCGAGAAGAACGGCAGCGCCACACTCGTTCCCCTCGACCTCAAGGACATGGAGGCGCTCGACCGGCTCGGCGCGGCGATCTACGAGCGCTGGGGCAAGCTGGACATCTTCATCGGCAATGGCGCCATCCTCGGACCCATCACCCCGCTCGGCCACGTGCCGCCGGCGGCCTGGGATGACGTTATGACCGTCAACGTCACCGCCAATTGGCGGCTGATCCGTTCGCTGGACCCGCTGCTGCGCAAGTCCGACGCGGGTCGCGCCATCCTCGTCTCGTCCGGCGCATCCTGGAATTGCCGGGCCTATTGGGGCCCCTATTCCGTTTCCAAGGCGGCCATCGACGCGCTGGGCCGCACCTATGCCAACGAGACCGCTTCGACGCCGATCAAGGTCATGATGGTCAATCCCGGCCCGCTTCGCACCCGCATGCGCGCCGCCGCCATGCCGGGCGAGGATCCGCTGACGCTACGCACGCCCGAAGACCTCGCTCCCCACTTCGTCCGGCTCTCGTCGCCGGACTGGACCGAGAGCGGAAAGCTCTTCGACTTTCCCACGGGTCTCGTGAAGAGCTTTCTGGTTCCCGCCTAGCGAGGCGGGAAGCGTCAGTCGGACGGACTGCCTTCGGTGAGGTGCGCCAGCACCGAGCCTTTCACGGCGCCGATGTTGCTCATCAGAGCTTCAATCGCCCTGTGATCGACATCGCCCAGCATATCGCGCAGCCACCCCTCGTGGGCCTTGGCCATGGCCGCGAAGGTCTTCTCGCCCCGCTTCGTCAGCTTGGCGATCGTCACGCGGCGATCTCCGTCTGCGGCTTCGCGGACGAGCAGGCCCTCGGCCTCGAGCCTGTCGACCAATCCAGTGACATTGCCGTTGGTGACCATCATGCGGCGCGAGAGTTCACCCAGGCGCAAACCCTGCTTCTCGCGGTCGAGCTGGGCCATCAGGTCGAACTGGGGCAGCGTTGTCCCGAACTCGGCGCGCAGCCGGCGCCGGATCTCCTGAGCGATCAGGTTGCTCGTCGAGAGCATGCGCAACCATAGCCGCAGCTCGGGCTTGGCACCCTCGGGAGCCCCCTGCACGATCGATTCGAGATCGATCGCGTCGTCCAATATCGAATCCATGCTCACGCTCGCCTCGCCCGGAGAGGTCGTGGGGAGCCTCATGTACTGCGCGATATTTCACATGTCAAAGATTGCGGCCTGCAACCTTCGGCGGGCTCACTTGGTGAAGGCCCACTTGGCGAAGGCTCACTTGGCGCAGGCTCACTTGGCGCAGGCTCACTTGGCGAGACTGCGGGCGAGCATGTAGCCGGAGCCAGCACCCGTGCCCGCGCCCGGCCATGTCGAGGCGCCGCACAGGTAGAGGGACGGGACCGGCGTGCGCCAGCGCGACCATCCCGCCACCGGCCGGAACAGGAAGTTCTGGTCGAGGTGGTGGCTGCCGGAGAGGTTGTCGCCACCGATGAGGTTCGGGTTCTCACGCTCGAGGTCGAGGGGCGAAAAGACGGAGCGCCCCAGAATCTTGTGGCGGAGCCCCGGCGCGTAGCGCTCCAGCAGTTCAAGCACACGGTCGGCATAGGGGTCCCTGGCCTCGTCCCAGTGGGTGGCGTCGATCCGGCCTGCGGCGTCGCCCCGGATCTCCGCGGGCAGGACACGAACCTGCACCCACAGCACGTGCTTGCCGGCGGGCGCGCGCGACGGATCGAGGGCCGTCGGTTGTCCGACGACAAGGGCCGGTTCCGCTGGGAGCAGCCCCGCCGCGGCCTCCGAATAGGCGCGCGACATCATGGCAAAGTCGGGCGCGACATGGACATAGGCGTATGACTTGAGCGCCTCTCCCGCTGCCCAGTCCGGCAGGCCGTCCAGAGCGAGATGGATCATCATGGTGCCCGGACCGGCCCTGAATGTCGCGACTTTGCCGGAATAGGCGGACGGCACGGCGTCCTCCGGAAGCAGCCGTCCGAAGAGACGCTGAGGATGCACGTTCGCGATCACGGCTCGCTTCGCCGCGATCGTCCGTCCGTCGGCGAGGATGACGCCCGTCGCCACCGGTCCCGTCCGCTGGATGTGCGACACCGGAGTTCCAAGCAAAAGTTGTCCCTTCCGGGACTTCAGCACGCCCACCATCGCCTTGATGATCGTGTCCGCCCCGCCCTGGCCGATCACCATGCCGAAGCACTGGTTGGCCATGGATTCGAGATAGGGAAACAGAGCGCCGCCCGCGATGTCGGGCGCGAAGTCGAGGTGCATGCCCCAGGCGCCCATCATCGCCTTCACCTTATCGTCGGTGAAGCGCGCATCGAGGAAGTCGCGCGGCGAGGCGAGCAGCAGGCGCAGCGTGTCGTAGAGCCAGCCCGCACCCCTGGCCTTGAGCGCCTTGAGCACGACGCCGGCGGCGGCCAGCGAGGGCATGGGCGAACCGAGCAGGCCGAAGATGTGCGGGGCATCCGCCCCGAACTCGGCCACCATGGCTCGCCAAGCCTTTGCGTCCGCGGGAGAGAGGGCAGCGATCCCGGCGGCGGTCTTGTCCAGGTCCGTGCCCACGCCCAGAAAGGCGCCGTCCCTGAACACGCTGGCGAAACAGTCCTTGGCCGGCACGAAGCCCAGGCCGTGGGCCAGCAGGGCCTCCTTGTGCTCGGCGAAGAAACGGGAGCCCGCAAACATCGAGAGGTTCATTGCCGCGACGTCGTGCCGGAAACCCGGGAGCGTCAGTTCGCGCGTCTTCACCGCCCCGCCTGCCTCGAAGGCCGCCTCAACCACGGCGACGGACCAACCGCGTGTGGCGAGATGGACGGCGGCGGCGAGGCCGTTGTGCCCGGCCCCGATGACGACGGCATCCACCTCCATGCGACCCTCCGGCGCTACGAGCGAGGACTCACGATCCTCCCATCTGCATATAAGTCGCCCGGATCGTGGCGGCCCGGCAAGCACGAAGATGGGGCTCCGGGGATGGAGGTGACGCGCAAATTCTCAACGGCGCTATTGACGACGGAGAGCCCTGGGCCCTTCACGCTCGCCCCGGCGCTCCCGACATGCTGGGTCGTCCATTCCTTGCAATCCCATAGGTCGGGCGTAAGCTTCGTCGTCGCGCGGCGGACGGGCCGGCGCACCACGCGGGCGGAACCATGAGCGACTGCGACTACCTGATCGTCGGAAGCGGCATCAACGCGCTGGTCTGCGCCGCCGTGCTGGGCCAGAAGGGCCACAAGGTGCTCGTGATCGAGCGCAACGACAGGATCGGCGGCTGCATCCGCACCGAGGAGATCACTGCCCCCGGCTTCGTCCACGACGTCATGGCGACGACCTTCGTGCTCTTCCTGCTCTCGCCGGCCTATGGCGCGCTGGGCAAGGACCTCGAGGCGCGCGGGCTCTCCTTCTCGCATGCCGACGTCCCGACGGGGGTTCTGCGCCCAGACGGAAGCGCCGTGGTGTTCAGCAAGGACCGCCAGCGAAACGTGGCCACCTTCGAGGCGCTCGCAGCAGGCGACGGCGCGCGGTTTTCGGCCGACATGGATGCCCTTGGCGCGGATGCACCCTTCCTCTTCACGCTGCTCGGCGGATCGCTCTGGTCGGCCGCGATCGCCAAGACGATCGCCCAGCAGGCCTGGAAGCGAGGCCCACGCGGGCTCGCCGCCTGGTTTGGCGACATGCTCGTGAGCGCAAGGGCGCACCTGGAGACGCGCTACCGCTCCGAAGCAATACAGGCGCTCTGGGCGCCCTGGGTCCTGCATACGGGCCTGGGGCCCGAGAGCGCCTATTCCGGGGCCATGGCGCGTGTGATCGCGTTCGCGATCGAGGCGGCGGGCTGTCCCATCGTGACGGGCGGCGCGCGAAACATCCTGTCGGCCTTCGAGAGGCTGATCACGGACCAGGGCGGGTCGCTGCGGACGGGCGCGGAGGCGGTCGCGATCATGCCGGGCCCGGGCGGGCGCGCCGGCGGCGTGCGCCTGGCGGACGGCGCTTTGCTGACCGCCGACAAGGGCGTCATCTGCTCGACGACGCCACACCAGCTCTACGAAGGCCTGCTCCGGGAGTGGCCAAGGCCTCTCCCCAGCGAGGTCAAGGAGAGCGTCAGGTCCTACCGCTACGGCAAGGGCAACATGCAGGTGCACTATGCGTTGAAGGCCGCCCCGCGCTGGAAGGGCGCCCCCGAACTCGGCAAGGTGGCACTGCTCCACCTCACTGCGGGACTGGACGGCGTCTCGCGCGCGGCCAACGAGGCCGAACGAGGCATGCTACCGGCCGAGCCCACAATCTGCGTCGGACAACCCACAGCCCTCGACCCCAGCCGCGCACCGGAAGGTCAAGCCGTCCTCTGGCTGCAGCTCCCGGAAGCGCCGCGCTCGATCAAGGGAGACGCAGCGGGCCAGATCGCGACACCCCCGGACGGGCGCTGGACGGAGGCGGTCCGCGAGGCCTATGCCGATCGGATCGAGGCGCGCCTCGCGCACCACATCGACGGATTCCGCGACAGCATCGTCGCGCGGCGCGCCTACTCGCCGGCCGACCTTGAGGCCATGAACGTCAATCTGGTGGGCGGCGATCCCTATGGCGGCTTCTGCGGGCTCGACCAGTTCTTCCTGTGGCGGCCGTTCAAGGGTTCGGTGAACCACCGCACGGCTGTCGAGGGACTCTACCACATCGGCGCCTCGACGCATCCCGGCCCAGGGCTCGGCGGCGGCTCGGGCTTCCTGCTCGCCTCCGGCCTCAAGCCGGCCGCGAAGGCGCGCTGAGCCATGACGGAGCGTTTCGCCGGCCGCGCGCTGCGCCGCCCCGGAGACGGGGCCGAACGGCAGCCCACCATGGGCGAGATCGGCCTGAACCAGTTCGCGCCCTACCTGATGAACCGTATCGCCGCACGCTGGAACGCCAACATGGCGGAGGAGCTCAAGGCCTACGACATGACGACGCTGAAGATGCGGACGCTCGCCATCCTCAGCATCTCCTCGGCGCTCACCATCAACGAACTCGCGGTCTATGCGGTAACCGAGCAGTCCACCATGAGCCGCACGCTGGACGCTCTGGAGGAGCAGGGCCTCATTCGCCGCCAGCCCCGCCCCGACGACCTGCGGGTCCGCGAGGTCACCATCACCGAGGAGGGACGCGCCGCCTTCGAGAAAGTGTGGCCTATGATGTATGAACGCTTCTCGCAGATGTTCGACGGGGTCGACGAGGAAGAGTATCGCACCTTCACGACGACTTTGCACAAGTTGCTGCACAACATCCGGCGGCACGAACTCTAGCGCCATTTCCTGGATGACAGAACCGGGCTCTCTCCGTCATTGCGAGCCGAAGGCGAAGCAATCCAGTCTTTTTCCGGGCGTCTCTGGATTGCTTCGTCGCTGCCCTCCTCGCAACGACGGTTGAGACGGGCGAAAACGGCTTCGGCTGCCGATCTCGCGGGCCCCGTGAGCCCGCCTTCCGTATGCGGGGAGACCGACCCGGGCGCTAAAGCGTCGCCACGGTCTTCAGCGCCCCGTCCAGTGCCAGTCCGCCTTCGTCCAGCAGGGCCGCCTGCCGCAGCCGACGGAGCCAGGCGGCGCCGTCCTCGCGGTCGGCGAGCTTCGGCAGCGCGGAGAGGACGCGATCGAACTTCGAGACGCCCCGTGCATGGGTGTCGGAATAGCCCTTCACCAAGCGCCGGCAGGCCAGCACCTCGACGGCGAGGTCGTAGTTGCGGGGCAGCATGGCGAGTGCCTGCCCGAGCCAGGCTTCGCGGTGCGCCACCTCGCGCCTGTGACGGAGCGTCCCGCGCCGGCGCGGCCGAATGCCGGCGACGAACCCCAGGACGCCGTGCCAGAACACCGTATCCGTCCGCACGCGCCGGCCCTTGTTGACAAGGCCGTCGAGCGCCTTGAACAGCCAGGGCCGCTCCTCGATCCACTGCCCCAGGCCGGCCGGAAGCGTGCCGCAGACCTCCTCCATGCGCGGGTGCATGTATTCGGTTACCTGCAGGATCTGGTCCGGCTTCACGCCCACCTCCCGGCGGACGCGATCGAAGCGGGACGAGCGGACCTTCAGGTCGGCGACGCGGATCACGTCGTCATAGGCCATGGCGACGGCCACGTACTTGGCGGCCTGCTGGGTGAAGGCGAAATCCTTCGCCTCCCCACCATGCTGCAGATCCGCGCCGTGAAGGGCCGCAACCCGGTCGAGATATTCGCCGGCGTAGTCGGGGTCCTGGAAGTCGACCAGGCGCCGGACGCCGGCGAGCAGCATGGGCTGCACCGTCTCCGGGAACTGTGCGCGGATGCGGTTCACCAGCGCGTCGAGCGCGGGGTGGCCCGCCGTCTCGGGTAGCACGTCGAAACGCTTGGGCGGGGATTTCGTCACGACGTCGCGCGGCTTGTCTCGCGCCCGGTCATGCGCTGCCTTCAGAGCGGCGATGCTCTGGTCCACGCCCCGCCTGCCCGAACGGACGACCGCCTCGAAGGCCTCCAGCGGGAAGGGCAGCACGCCCGCCCCCGCGACGGCGCCGAACATGGAGGCAGAGATCATCGTGCCATGGCGGGCGGCGACAGCCTCCATGTCAAAGGCGACGACGCGCCGGGCAGCGAAGTCGCCGGCCTCGACCACGACAATCGGATCGCCGACGCCGTCGCCCGGCTTCTCCTTCTCCACGACCGCGAAGGAGCGATGCGTGGAGGCGATCAGGGTGGTGCGGTCCGGCGTGACGAGCCCCCGCAGGACCGAGCGCCCGGCCTCCATGAGCTCTGCCGCAATGACGACATCGACATCACCCGGGGTCGGCATCAGCGAGAAGACCGGGGGCTTGCCGTCCTTCGGGGGGAGCATCTCGAGATAGTAGATCGTCGCACCCGTGCGCTGGGCGACCCCCGGGACGGAGGTGGACTGCGCCATCCAGCCCTGGCTTTCCGCCAGGGCAACCAGCCAGTCGGCGAGCACGCCTCCGCCCTGGCCGCCCATGGCCAGGATCGCCAGGCTCAACGGCCGCTCGGTCGCGAGGCTCTCCTTTGCGCCGCGGCGGGTGGTCTCCGGTCCGCTCATGCGCCCCTCACGCCGGGAAGAGGATGCGGCCTGCCTCGCGGCGGCGCTGCATCCAGCCGATGATGCGGGCGCGCAGGGTCGCGAGCCAGCGGTCGAAGCCGGTCGGATTGTGGATCACGTCGGCCCTGTAGAACGACGGGCAGAGGACCGCCGCCTCCGCCACCTCGCCGCAATTCCCGCAGCCCACGCAGTTATTGTCGATCGCCGCAACGGGATCGTCCTTCAGCGGATCGTCCGTATGCTTCACCGAGAGGGAGGGGCAGCCCGAGAGGCGGATGCAGGCGTGGTCGCCGGTGCAGACGTCCTCATCCACGCCGAAGCGCTCCTTGACCACCCGCCGGCCCTGCTTCACCGCCGCCTGGAAGAGCGGGCGCACGCGGCGCTGCTTGTTCAGCATGCATTCGGAGGAGGCGACGATGATCTTCGGTCCGGGGTCCTTCGTCGTCAGCGCCTCGCGCAACGTGTCCCGCATGGTCGTGACGTCGTAGGTCCGGTCGATCTGGCGCACCCAGGTGGCGCCGATCCCCTTCACCGCGTCGACGATGGAGTTGTTGGTCTGCCGCCGCGCATTGTCTGCGCGCGACGACATGATGTCCTGGCCGCCCGTCGCCGCAGAGTAGTAGTTGTCGACGATCAGGATCACGCCGTCCTGCTTGTTGAACACGGCATTACCGACGGACGAGGCGAGGCCGTTGTGCCAGAAGCCGCCGTCGCCCATCACGGAGATGACGCGCTTGTCCGCCTTCACGTTGAAGGCCGAGGCCGAGGCGGGCCCCAGCCCATAGCCCATCGTCGTGGACCCGATGTTGAAGGGCGGCAGGATGGAGAAGAGGTGGCAGCCGATATCGGCCGCCACGTGATGGGGACCGAGTTCCTTCTCCACGAGCTTCATCGCGGCGAAGATCGGACGCTCCGGACAACCGATGCAGAAGCCGGGCGCGCGGGCCGGCACGACCTCGGCGAGCGCCTTGACCTTGGGATCGGCCAGCACCGGAGACGGATCCGGCAGGGGCGGCGGGTTGCCCAGCAGCGTGCGCGCATGCGCCTCGAGAAAGCCGCGCACTCCCTTGAGCAGGACCGGGGCCGTGTACTCGCCTCCCATCGGCAGCACGTCCTTGCCGGAGACCTTCGTGCCAATGTCGCGGCGGCGCAGGATCGTGTTGAGCGCCTGCTCGATGTAGTCCGGCGCCCCCTCCTCCACCATCAGCACGGCCCGCTTGCCCATGCAGAAGGCGGCGACCTCGTCCTCGATGACGGGATAGGTCACGTTCATCACGTAGAGCGGCACGGCGCTCTCGCCGTAGACGTCGGCGAGGCCGAGATGCTGCAGGGCGCGCAGGACCGAGTTGTACATCCCGCCCTGCATGATGATTCCGACGTCGCCGTCCTCAGGGCCGAAGCGCTCGTTGAGCCCGCGGCTCCTGATGAACTCCACGGCGGCGGGCCAGCGCGTCTCGAGCTTCTCCTTCTCGTGCAGGAAGGAGGCCGGCGGCAGCACGATGCGGTTGTTGTCGCGGACGGGGTTCTCCAGAGCCTGGCGTAGCCCGAAGGCCGGCCGCTTGTTGTCCTTGCACACGAACTGCCCGTGCACGTGGCAGCATCGGATGCGGACCTCCAGCATCACGGGCGTGTTGGACGCCTCGGAGAGCTCGAACCCCTCCTCGACGGCCCTCACCATGCATTCGAGGTTGGGCCGGGGGTCGATGAGCCACATCTGCGACTTCATCGCGTAGGCGTGGCTGCGCTCCTGCATGATCGAGGAACCCTCGCCGTAATCCTCCCCGATGATGATCAGCGCGCCGCCCGTGACCCCGCCCGAGGCGAGGTTCGAGAGCGCATCGGAGGCGACGTTGGTGCCTGCCGTCGACTTCCATGTCACCGCGCCGCGCACGGGATACATGACGGAGGCCGACAGCATGGCCGCCGCGGCGGCCTCGGACGCCGAGGTCTCGAAGTGGACGCCGAGGTCCTCCATGACGTCCTTGGCGTCGGCCAGCACGTCCATGAGGTGGGAGATCGGCGAGCCCTGGTAGCCCCCGACATAGGAGACGCCGGACTGCAGAAGCGCCTTGGTGATGGCGAGGATTCCCTCGCCCCGGAACACCTCGCCGGCGCCCAGCTTGAGATCCTCGACCTCACGAGCAAAGGACCGTTCCGCCATGCCTGTCCTCCCCGGCTGACCGGACCGCACCGGATCCATGCCAATTCATATTTCTCCGTGCGGCTGGCTGTCAAACGAGGAGCAGAGCGGCAGGCGCTTGAAGTTGAGTGGGGAATCAGGACCGGGGTTCGGCCGCGGCCGATCCATGCATCGCCATGGAACTCGCTGCATTGCGGGATGCCCAATGCCGCGGCAGAGGCAGTCGGCCCTGCCCGTTTCGCCGGCGCTCGCCGAGCCGTTTCGCCCTAAGAAAGAGCTTGGCAGCCCCTCAGGATCATTTAAGCTTGAAACATCACGGGCCAAGCCCGGACCGAGCGACGCCTGGAACGCGCCGCCGCGAGAGAGGGGAGATCCAGCATGCTGACCTTGTCACGCCGCCAGGCGCTCGCATGTGGCGCAGCCACCTTCATCACGTCGCTCCTGGCCGGCCGAGGCCCGGTGCGCGCCGCGGGTTCCGACACGCTCACCATCGCCTTCAACGTCAACCTCCCCTCCTTCGACCCGACGGTGGGGCCCTCCGCGGTGAACCCGACGATCCAGGCGATCTACCGCACGGTCTTCGATCAGTATGTCGGCCAGAAGCCGAACCTCGCCTTCGAGCCGGGCCTCCTCACGGCGTGGGGATGGAACGACGACAAGAGCAAGGTGTGGATGGACGTGCGCCCGGGCGTCACCTGGCACGACGGCTCGCCCTTCACGCCGGAAGACGTCATGTGGTCGCTGGAGCGCGCCGCCAAGCCCGAAACCGGCAACCCGATCCAGTTCATCTGGTCGACGGCCGGCAACTACAAGATCGAGGGCAACCGCATCACCGGCGACGTGCTGCGCTTCGAGCCCACCTTCTTCATGTGGATGGCCTTCCTTACGGGCTACATCCTCCCGAAGGCCTACTACACGAAGGTGGGCGCCGAGGGGTTCGAGAAGAAGCCGGTCGGTACCGGGCCCTACATGGTCGACGCCTATGAGGGCAACGCCTTCCTGCGGCTCAAGGCCAACCCGAATTACTGGGGCGGCAAGCCCGCCTTCGAGACGGCCGTCTTCAAGTTCGTGCCGGACGCCACGAGCCGCGTGGCCGAGATCGAGTCCGGCTCCTCCGACGTGACGCTCGAGATCCCCTACGAGGAGTATGACCGGCTTCGCGCCAAGCCCGGCCTGGCGGGCGTCGCCAAGCCCATCTCCGATATCGGCATGATCTTCATCAGCAGCAACAACGACCTGATGAAGGACAAGAACGTGCGCCTCGGCGCCGCGCACGCTATCGACAAGAAGGCGTTGGTCGACCGGCTGCTGCGCGGCTACGGCGTGCCGCTCGACACGCTGCAGGCGCCGGAATACTCGGCCTATGATCCGTCGGTGAAGGTCCCCTACGATCCCGACCTCGCCAAGAAGCTGCTCGCCGCCTCCGGCTTCACGCCGGAGAAGCCCGCCAAATTCACGATCCAGACGACCCGAGGCTTCAAGCCGAAGGACTACGAGATGATCCAGGCGATCGTCGGGATGTGGCGCAAGGTCGGCATCGACGCCAATATCGAGGTCTATGAGATCGCCAAGCACTATGAGTTGCGCGCGGCCAAGAAGCTTGCGCCGATGGCGTTCTACAATTGGGGCAACGCGATCGGCGATCCCACGACGTCGACCGGCTTCGCCATGTTCACGCCGTCGCCGCATTCGGCCTGGAACACCAAGGACCTCGACGACATGATCGGCCCGCTCTGGGGCGAGAAGGACGAGGCCAAGCGCATCGCGGGCTGGAAGGCGGTCGACAAGTATATCGCCGAGCAGGGCTACGTGATCCCGGTTCTGCAATACGTCCAGCCCATCGTCTTCAAGTCCAGCCTCAAGGTGATCCCGAATACCTCGGGCGCCCTACAGCCGACGCTGGTCAGCAAGGCCTGAGACTCCGGGCCTCCGGCCCGCCACGTTCCGCACCGTCCGGCCGCCTGGCC
The DNA here is from genome assembly GCA_046349155.1 of Alsobacter sp. Classification (GTDB taxonomy): domain Bacteria; phylum Pseudomonadota; class Alphaproteobacteria; order Rhizobiales; family Beijerinckiaceae; genus Alsobacter. Next base: position 81,017 of record JAXMCW010000002.1, read on the forward strand.
TTTGCAGGCGGTCGAAATCCACGCGCGCCGCGAGGGGCTTCGCGCATGATCGCTGCTGCCGTGCTCAACCGCCTCGTGATGGCCGCGATCACGCTGATGGGCGTCGGCGTGGTGATCTTCGTGCTGCTGCGGGTGGTGCCCGGCGATCCCATCGCAATGATGATCGCGCCGGGCGCGAGCCCGGCCGACATCGCGGCCCTGCGCGCCCGCTACGGGCTCGACGCCAGCATCCCCGTTCAGTTCGCAGTCTGGGCGAAGGCCGTGCTGGGCGGGGATTTCGGAACCTCCATCTCCCTGCGTCGGCCGGTCGTCGAACTGCTCGCCGACCGGCTCCCCGCGACCCTGGAGCTCTGCTTCGCGGCGCTCGTGGTGGCCGTGCTTCTAGGTGGCGGCATCGCCGTCCTCGGGACCTTGTTTCGCCGCACGCCGGCGGAGACGGCCATCGATACGGTCAACGGGCTTTCGCTTGCAGTGCCAGACTTCGTCTGGGCGCTCGCCTTCGTGCTGCTCTTCGGCGTGTTCTTCCCCCTCTTCCCCCTGTCGGGGCGCATCGACCCCAATGTCGACGTCGACTTCGCCACGCGCTTCTACCTGCTGGAGAGCCTCCTCACGCTGCGCTTCGGCGTGGCGAAAGGCATCCTCTTGCACATGGCCATGCCCGTGATGGCGCTCGCCCTGCCCCTTGCGGCGGTGATCGCGCGGGTCCTCAAGGAGGCGCTGCTCGAGGCGATGATGCAGGACTATGTGGGGCTCGCCCGGCTCAAGGGCATGTCGCCCCTGCGGCTGGTCCTGCAGGAAGCCCTTCGCAACGCCATCGGTCCGACGCTGGCCCTCACCGGCGTCCAGTTCACCTTCATGATCGGCGGAACGGTGATCGTGGAGCGCATCTTCGCTTATCCCGGCATCGGCAACATGGCGATCGATGCGGTGATCAACCGCGACCTGCCGCTCATCCAGGGCCTCGTCCTCACCTTCGGCCTGCTCTTCATCGGCGTGAACCTCGCCGTCGATCTCCTCGTCGCGGCCTTCAATCCGAGGCTGAGGCATGGTTGAACTGGCGCAGGTTCCCGTCGCTTCCCCGCAGGGCTCCCGCATGATCATGCCAACCCTGCGCGCCGTCGCGCTCCCCCTGCTCCGCGAGCCCAAGGTGCTCATCGGCGGCGGCTTCATCCTGCTCCTGACCCTCACGGCGCTGTTCGCGCCATGGATCGCGCCGAAGTCCCCGCTGGAGCAGGACCTGATGCTGGCGACGGTGCCGCCGGCCGGCATCGCCGGCGCGGAGCCGGGCTACTGGCTGGGCACGGACGGCCTCGGCAGGGACGTGCTGTCCCGGCTGGTCTACGGCACGCGCATCGCGCTGACCGTCGCCTTCGTGGCGGCGAGCCTGGCGGCCCTGGTCGGGACGGTGCTGGGGCTTCTTGCCGGCTGGTACGGCGGCTGGATGGACGCGGTCGTGTCGCGCCTGGTCGACGTGTGGATGGCCTTCCCGCCCGTGCTCCTGTCCATTCTTCTCGTGGCGGTACTGGGCTCGGGGCTGCATTCCGTCATCGCGGCCATCGTAATCATCGACTGGACCCGCTTTTGCCGCGTCGTGCGGGCCGAGACCATGGCCCAGGCCAGGCTCGACTACGTGACCGCGGCCAAGGCGATCGGCTTCCCGCGGCTCCACATCCTCGTTTCCGAGATCCTTCCCAACGTCGCACCGGTCCTCATCGCGCTGGTGAGCCTCGAAATGGGCATCGCGGTGATCGTCGAGGCGATCCTCTCCTTCGTCGGACTCTCGGTCTCGTCCGACACGCCGACCTGGGGCGGCATGATCGCCGAGGGCCGGCAGGTCATCCATCAGGCGTGGTGGGTCCTGGCCGCCCCGCTCGCGGCGCTCTTCGCCACGGTGCTCGCCTTCAACCAACTCGGCGACGGCCTGCGCCACGCCCTCGACCCGGTGTTCCGCCGATGAGCGTCGCCTTGCTCGCCGTGGAGAACCTGTCGGCGGTGTCCGGCCGCGACGGCGGCACGCCGATCCTGCGCTCCGTGTCGCTCGACATCGGGCGCGGCGAGGTACGCGGCGTCGTCGGCGAAAGCGGTGCGGGAAAGTCCACGGTGGCCAAGGCCATCCTCGGCATGCTGCCGCGCACCATCCGCGTCACGGGGGGCACCATCCTGTTCGAGGGGCGGGACCTCCTGGCGATGCCCGAGCGCGAGAAGCGGGAGCTGCTGGGCTCGGCCATCACCTTGATCCCGCAGGACCCGCAGACAGCCCTCAATCCCGGACGCCGGATCGACGCGCAGTTGACGGATGGCCTGCGCATGCGCCGGGGCCTCTCATGGAAAGCGGCATGCGAGCGCGCCCTGGCGCTGCTGGAGGAGGTTCACATCCGCGAACCGCAGCGCGTGATGCGGTGCTATCCCCACGAACTCTCGGGCGGCATGCGCCAGCGCGTGCTCATCGCCTCCGCCTTCGCGCTGGAACCCAGGCTCGTCATCGCCGACGAACCGACCACCGCCCTCGACGTCACCGTGCAGAAGCAGATCCTGCGGCTGATCCGCGGCATGCAGGCGGCGCACGGCACGGCTATTCTCTTCGTGACGCACGACCTGGGAGTCGTCGCCCAGATCTGCGGCAGCGTGACGTTGCTCTATGCCGGGAAGGTGATGGAGGCCGGCCGCACCGCGGACATCCTCGCGCATCCCTCGCATCCCTATACCCGGGCCCTGATCGCGGCTGGCCCGCGCTATGACCGGCCCGACGAGGGGCTTGTGCCGATCCCGGACAGCGTCTTCGACAGCATGCGCGAGGAGATCGCAGCGGGAGGCGTCCGATGACGGACCTGGTGCGGGCGGAAGCGCTGGACGTGTCCTATGGCGGGCGCCGCGGCGCCCTCGGTGCCTCGCCGGGCGTGAAAGTGCTGCATGGCGTGGACGTCCGGATCGGGCGGGGGGAGACGGTCGGCGTCGTCGGGGAGTCGGGCTCGGGCAAGACGACCCTCGGCCGGGCGCTGCTGCGGCTGGTCGAGCCGACGGCCGGCCGCATCCTCTTCGACGGGCAGGACGTCACGCATGCCCCGGAGGACGCCATTCGACCGCTGAGGCGGCGGATGCAGATGATCTTCCAGGATCCCATGGCCTCGCTCAATCCGCGCCACACGATCCGCCGCATCCTCGCCGAGCCGCTGCTCCTGCACGGCGTTGCGGCGGACCGGACGACCGCGGCCCGGAAGGTCGCGACGGTGCTCGACCGCGTGGGCCTGCCCCTGCTCGTGCTCGACCGCTTTCCCCACGAATTGTCGGGCGGCCAGCGCCAGCGCGTCGGGATCGCGCGGGCGGTGGCGCTGGAGCCCGACTTCGTGCTGGCCGACGAGATCGTTTCGGGGCTCGACGTCTCCACCCAGGCGCAGGTGCTGCAACTCCTGGGCGGTCTCACGCGCGACATGGGCCTCGCCATGGCCTTCATCAGCCACGACCTGTCGGTCATCCGCGCCGTCTGCGACCGCGTCTATGTCATGCGGGCCGGGCGCGTCGTCGAGCACGGGCCGTGCGAGCAGGTCTTCGCAGCGCCCAAGGCGGCCTATACGCGTGCGCTTCTCGACGCCATTCCCCTGCCCGACATCGATCCCGGCTGGCTCGACCGCAGCCCCGACGTCGAGGACGCCGCCTGATGGCGCGTGGCAGCTTCGGTTTCCCCCGCCGGTCCGCGGACACCGGCGAACCGGGCGACGTCCGCAGGAGGACATCGTGATGCGCCACTCCATTCCCCGGTCCCTCGTCGTTGCGGCGGCACTCGCGGCAGGCGCCCTGATCGGGCCGACGACGTCCGCCTCCGCCCAGGGCCTGCCCGGCATGCGCGGGCACGACCATACGGGGATCACGGTTCCCGACATGAACCAGGCGGTCGCCTTCTTCACCGACATCGTCGGCTGCAAGAAGGTCATGTCCTTCGGGCCCTTCGCCGACGACAAGGGCACCTTCATGAAAGACGTGCTCGACGTGCACCCCCGCGCGGTGATCACCCAGATCACCATGGTCCGCTGCGGCAACGGGTCGAACATCGAGCTGTTCAGCTATACCTCGCCCGACCAGCAGGTCGTCCAGCCCAAGAACAGCGACGTCGGCGGCTATCACGTCGCCTTCTACGTCGACGACATCAAGGCCGCCGACGCCTACCTGCGCTCCAAGGGCGTCAATACGCTGTTCGGCCCCATTCCCGTGACGGAAGGCCCGGCAGCGGGACAGGCCATCGTCTATTTCAAGGCGCCCTGGGGGCTGCAGCTCGAGGCCATCAGCTATCCCAACGGCATGGCTTACGAAAAGGGCGCCGAGACCGTGCTGTGGAGCGCAAAGGATCCCGCCAAGTAGGCGGAGCACGACCGTCGCCGCGAGGCAGGCAGCGACGAAGCGATCGAGCCCGGGCCTTGCGGCGGGCCGGATCGCTTCGCGTCGCCTGCCTTGACGAAGACCCGACCTACCGGCCCACCGCCTTGCCACGCTTTTCGAGATAGCCGACGAGCCGCACGAGGGGCCACAGGAGGGCGAGGTAGATGAGCGCCGCGCCGATGAGCGGCGTCGGATTGGCGTTGTAGGCCTGTGCGTCCTGAGCCTCCTTGAGGAGTTCGGGCATCGCCACGACCGAGGCCAGCGACGTGTCCTTGATCATGGAGATCCAGTTGCCCGTCGTGGGCGGCACCACGAGGCGCAGCGCCTGGGGCAGCACGACGAGGCGCAAGGTCATCAGGAAGTGCAGACCCATCGAGGCGGCCGCCTCGAACTGGCCCTTCGGCACCGCCTCGATGCCGGCCCGGAACACCTCGGCCGAGTAGGCGGAAAGGACGAGGGAGAATCCCAGCACCGCCGAGGTGCCCGATTCCAGGCGGATGCCCACGAAGGGCAGCGCGTAATAGATGACGATGAGCACCACCAGCATCGGCAGCGCACGGAACACGTCGATATAGATCAAGGCAAGGATGCGCAGCGGCGCGGGCGCATAGAGGCGCACGAGGCATACGGCCAGCCCCGCCGTGGTGCCCACCACGATGCTGCACACGCCGAGCACGATCGTGGTCACGAGCCCCCGCAGCAGGAGCGGCATGGTCGAGACCAGGACGTTCCAGTTGAAGAAGGTCTCCAGGACCGACATCGGGCAGCTCCGGTGGGGACAGGCCCGCAGGAGGCGCGGGCGACCAAGCGTGGCGGTGGCCTGACGCGCGAGGCAAGCGGCGGGCCAGAACCGGACACGGCGAGGCCGCCCCCGCACGGCGCGGGGGCGGCCTGCTCAGGACAGCGCCGGGATCAGAGCTTGGGCAGCGGCTTCACCTGCGCGGTTGATCCGTCGGCCTGCGGGTCGGTGCCGAACCACTTCTTGTGGATGGCGGCGAGCGATCCGTCCTTCTTCATGTCGGTGATGATCGCGTTGATCTTCTCGAGCAGGGGGTGGTTCTTGGTCATCATCAGGCTGTACTGCTCGCCGGTCTTGATGCGGTCCTTCACGACGAGGTCGGGCGTCTTCACGAAGGCGAACTCGAGGCCGGGGACGTCGGTGATCACGGCGTCGATGCGGCCGTTCCCGAGGTCGAGCAGCATCTCGGTCTGGGCGTTGTAGCCCTTGATCGTGTAGCCGTACTTGGCCTGGTTCTCTTTGGCCCACATGTCGCCCGTCGAGGTCGACAGCACGCCCACTGCCTTGCCCTTGAGGTCGTCGAGCTTGTTGAAGCTGGACGCCTTCTTGGCGGCCATGCCGAGATCGGAATCGTAATAGGCCTGCGCGAAGGACTGGCTCTCGAGGCGCTTGGGCGTGATCGTGATCGAGGAGATCGCGATGTCGATGCGCTTGGAGCTCGTGGCCGCGAAGAGGGCCTGGAACTCCATCGGCGTCAGCTCGACGCCCATGTTGAGGCGCTTGCCGATCTCCTTCACGAGGTCGACCTCGAAGCCCTCGAATTCACCCTTGTCGTTCTTGAACTCCCACGGGGGGTTCGACGAGTAGACGCCGACATTGAGCTTGTCCTGCGCCGAGGCGGGCGCGGCGAAAGCGGCCGCGACGGCGAGCGCCGCTGCGGCGAAGACGGACCTGCGGGACAAAAACGACATGGTCACCCCCTGGTGGTTGGCCGGTCAAGGAACCGGCCCGCACCATCGCGGACCGGCGATGGAAAGGACGACGCGTCAGCCGAGGGCTTCGACCATCCGCTCCAGGGCCGTTCGGAGCTGGACGGGATCGCGGCAGACGCACATGCGGACGAACGACTTCGAGGACTGGCCGAACATGGAGCCCGGGGCGAGGCCGACGCGGGCGGCCTCCAGCACGCGGACGCAGGCGGCGTGGGAATCCTCGACGCCCTTCAGCGAAAAGAACACGTACATCCCGCCGCGCGGCCGGTTCGGCAGCCGGAAGGTCTCGTGGCCGTCCAGGATCTCGTGGGCGAGCGCGATGCCCGAGCGACAGCGCTCGCGCATGGTCGCCACGAGGTCCTCGCCGCGGGTCATGGCGGCGAGCGCGCCCGCCTGGATCGGGCCGGACGTGCCGCTATTGATGAGCTGGGTCATCTGCCCCAGCTGGGGAGCGACGGATGGCGGGTGCGTGAGCCAGCCCACCCTCCAGCCCGTCATGGCCCAGGCCTTTGAGAAGCTGTTGACCGTGAGGGCGAGGTCTTCCGGATCGGCCTGCTCGAGGATCGAGGGCGCCTTGCCCGAGCCGTCGAAGTAAAGGCGGTTATAGACCTCGTCGGAAATGATCCAGATCCCGCGCCGGCGGCTGAAGTCCAGCAGCGCGGCCATCTCGTCCCGGCTCGCCACCCATCCCGTGGGATTGGCGGGCGAGGAGAACACGATGGCGCGGGTGCGCGCATCGCAGCGGCCGAAGAGCTTGTCGAGGTCCAGCCGCCAGTCATTGTCGGCGAAGTCGAGCGCCACGGGCCGCGGCTCCGCGCCCACGAGATGGATCGCGTTGCGAATGTTTGGCCATTGCGGCTCGACATAGACGACGTTGGTGCCGAGGTCGGCGACTAGTTCCAGCGCCACCAGGAGCGCCTGCATGCCGCTGGGTGCCACGGTCGACCGGTCACGCGCAATCTCTCGGCCGGCGATGGCCGACTGGTAGGCCTGGATGGCGTCGACGAGCGGAGGATAGCCCCGCATGTCGGGGATATAGAACGTCATTCCCGCGTCGAAGGCGTCCTTGGCCGCGTCCCGCACGAAAGCGGGCGTCACCATGTCGCCTTCGCCGTACCAGAGCGGGATCACCCCCTCGAGCGCCTTCGCCCGCATGGCCAGGTCGGCAATGTTGTCCGTCGCCAGATCCTGGATCTGGGGCCGCGCGTGGCGCAGCGCGTCTTCGGACAGGGCGTTTCTGAGAAGCGGGGGCATGGGGGCCTGCGGGTCAGGGGATCGCGATCAGGCTGGAGCCGCGCAGCCGCGGAACCACGGGGACGCCGCTGGCGAGGCTTCCCCATCCGGCTGTCGCGGCCCGACCACCCAACCACGCCCCCTGCTTTCGAATTCCGTATTCATTTAAGAGATGAAATGTTCTCCCGGCTGTCAACGCCGCAAGGCTCGGAAATGGGCGCTTGACGGCCTGCTCACAAGATATTTTAGATATGAAGCATTCTGGCGGTGCGCCGTTGCGCGCCGTGCTTCGCCGCCGCCCCCGCCCGGCGGCCTCCGGAGGTGTCCGATGCCGAGCCCGAGCCTCGTCGACAGCTTCGCCCGCGACAATCTGCCGCCACGCAATCAGTGGCCGGATTTCCTGCTCGACCGGCCCGACTATCGCTATCCCGAGCGGTTCAACTGCGTCACGCGCCTGCTGGACGACGCCGTCGCCGACGGTCACGGCGAGAGCCCCTGCATCCTCGCGCCCGGCCTGTCCTGGTCCTATGCCGCCTTCGCCGCGCAGGTGAACGCGATCGCCAATGTCCTGGTCTCCCGCCATGGCCTGCACCCAGGCCAAAGGGTGCTGCTGCGCGCGCCCAACAACCCCGTGATGATCGCGACATACCTCGCCGTCATCAAGGCCGGCGGAATCGTCGTCGCCACGATGCCGCTGCTGCGGGCGCGAGAGCTCTCCGCCATCATCGACAAGGCCCGCATCTCGCTCGCCGTCTGCGACGCGCGCCTGACCGAGGAGTTGGCCAAGGCCCGGCAGGCGTCCCCGCATCTCGAGCACGTCGTCGTCTTCGGCGACGGGGCCGCGGAGAGCCTGGAGACATTGGCGGCCGGCGCATCGACGGACTTCGCTGCGTTCGACAGCGCGGCTGACGACGTCTGCCTGATCGGCTTCACCTCGGGCACGACGGGTGTGCCCAAGGGTACGATGCACTTCCACCGCGACATGCTCGCGATCTGCGACGGCTATGCCCGACACCTGCTTCGCGCCCGGCCGGAGGATCGCTTCATCGGCTCCCCTCCCATCGCGTTCACGTTCGGGCTGGGCGGCCTCGTCCTGTTCCCGCTCTTCGCTCGCGCCTCGACGGTACTGCTGGAGAAGGCCTCGCCGCCCGAGTTGCTTTCCGGCGTGGAGAGCTTCAGGGCGACGATCTGTTTCACGGCTCCGACCGCCTACAGGGCCATGATCCCTCTGCTGCCCGGGCGGGACGTCACGAGCCTGCGCCTCTGCGTCTCCGCCGGGGAGGCCCTGCCGCGACCGACCTTCGAGGCCTGGAAGGCGGCCACGGGACTCCCGATCGTCGAAGGGATCGGCGCGACTGAGATGCTGCACATCTTCATCGGCTCGACGCCCGACGACGTCCGCCCCGGCGCGACCGGCCGGCCCGTGCCGGGCTACGAGGCCAAGGTGATCGATGCCGCGGGACGCGAGGTGCCGGACGGCACGCCGGGCCGCCTTGCCGTGCGCGGCCCCACGGGTTGCCGCTACCTCGCCGACGACCGCCAGCGCGCCTACGTGCAGGACGGCTGGAACATCACCGGGGACACCTACATCCGTGATGCCGACGGCTATTTCTGGTACCAGGCCCGCTCCGACGACATGATCATCTCGGCCGGATACAACATCGCCGGTCCGGAGGTGGAGGCCGCCTTGCTGACCCATCCCGCGGTGCGCGAATGCGGGGTGGTCGGCCAGCCGGATCCGGAGCGCGGGCAGGTCGTCAAGGCCTATGTGGTCCTCGCGGAGGGCTACGCGCCAGGCGAGGACCTTGTCCGCACGCTCCAGGAGCACGTGAAGGCCGAAATTTCTCCCTACAAGTATCCGCGCGCCATCGCCTTCGTCGAGGCCTTGCCGCGCACCGACACCGGGAAGCTGCGTCGCACCGTGCTGCGCGAGCAGGCCGCAGGCGACGCCTTCGGCGCGCCCCGGTGAGGGGCTTCGGAAAGCCCCTTGCCGCCGTTGACGCGGGTGGGACGATCCGTATACCGTATTCTGATCGGAAGCGCGGTACGAGCAGCATGGCGCGCAAGGTTCCCCTGCCCGGCGAGGCGCCGACCCGGCTCGCCAAGCCCGACAGCCTGAGCGAGCGAATCTACGGGGATCTGCGCCAGCGCCTGCAGCGCTGCGAGATCGGGCCGGAGGACAGGCTCGTCGACACCGAGATCGCCGCCGCCTATGGCACCTCGCGCATGCCGGTCCGCGAAGCGCTGCTGCGTCTCGCGAACGAGGGCTATCTGGCCGGCTCCACGCGCGGCTTCGTGCTGCCCCGGCTCACGGGGGAGGATATTCGCGACATTTTCGAGGTGCGCCGCCTGCTCGAACCCCAGGCCGCCGGCAACGCCGCCCGCGACCTCGACGAGGCCGGCCGGCGCGAATTGACCAGCGCCCTCGATGAGGCGCGGGCGGCGGCCGACGACCCCGACCGCCTGATCCTCGCCAATATCCGCTTCCGCGCCGCCTGGCTCGCGGCCGTCCGCAACACACGCCTCGCGGAAACCATCGCCCGCTTCGTCGATCACGTGCAGGCGGTGCGCCTCGGCACGTTGGCCGACGCCGGCACGCGGCGGATCGTCATCGCCGGGCTGGAGGGGCTGCATGACGCCTTCATGCGCCGCGACGCCAAGGCGGCCACCACCCGCATGGCGTCCTTCATGAGGGAGGCCGAGCGCGCCTATGGCCGCATCCACCAGGCTGGGGCGGTCGTCCCGTCACGCGCAGCGGCGGTTCGCCAGACCCAGCGCGCCGCCCAGGTTGCCTCGCGGTGACGGTCCTCCCGCATCCGCTGCGCGGCCCCCACCCTTTCAAGCTCGGGGTGTTCTCGATGAACGCCGATGGCGGTCTCGCCATCACCGACGTGCCGGAGCGCTGGCGGGCCAGCTGGCAGGACAATCTGGCCGCCGCCCGCATCGCGGACGAGGCGGGCCTCGACTTTCTTCTGCCCATCGCGCGGTGGAAGGGTTTCGGCGGCAGGAACCGGGTGCGGGAATGGTCGTTCGAGACCTTCACCTGGGCGGCGGGGCTTGCCTCCGCCACACGCCGGATCGGGCTCTTCATGACCGTGCACGTGCCCCTCGTGCATCCCCTGCACGCCGCCAAGGCGCTCGCCACGGTCGACCATGTGAGCGGCGGCCGGGCCGGCCTCAACATCGTGTGCGGCTGGAACCCCCAGGAATTCGCCATGTTCGGCGTGGCGCTCGGCGAGAAGGGTTACGTGCAGGCGGCGGAGTGGCTCTCCGTCATCGAGCAGGCCTACGCCGCCGACGCCCCCTTCGACTTCAAGGGCGAGTACTACGACCTGAAGGGTGTGGTGAGCCGGCCCGCGAGCCTGCAGACCCCGCGCCCCGTCACCATGAACGCCGCCTTCGGGGGGCCGGGGCGGGATTTCGCGGCGCGCCACTGCGACTACCTGTTCTCCACCTTCTCGGACATCGAGGACGGCCGGCGGCATGTCGAGGACATCCGGACGCGCGCACTGGCCGTCGGACGGGACGTCGGCATCTACACCGTTGCCCATGTCGTCTGCCGCGAGACGCAGGCGGAAGCCGAGGATTATTACACGAGATACGCGGTGACCGAGGCCGATCACGCCGCCGTGGACGCGCACATGGCGGGCAAGAAGGAGTTCTCCCGCTCGCATGACGCGCACGCCTACGACCTCTACCGCCAGCGCTTCGCGGGCGGGGCCGGCAGCTATCCGCTGGTGGGCACGCCCGAGAGGATCGTCGAGGAGATGGGACGCATCGCCGCGCAGGGCTATGCCGGAGCGGCGCTCTCCTTCGTCAACTACACGCAGGAGTTGCCCTTCTTCTGCGAGCATGTGCTGCCCCTGATGCAGCAAGCGGGGCTGCGCGTGGCATGAGCCGTCCCTCGTCCTCGCCCAACCCGACCCCGCGCCCCTGCTGAGGAGCCCTCCTTGCTCGATCCCCGCCACCCGACGCTCCGCTATCGCCTCGACAAGGGGGACCGGCTCGGCGTGGCCTGGCTTTCGCTCGGCAGCGTGGCTGTCGCGGAACTCGCGGCCCGCGCCCGGCCGGACGCCATCGTGCTCGACCTGCAGCACGGACTCTGGGACCGTCCGGCCATGGAGCACGCCATCGGCGTCATCCCCTCGTCCGTCCCGGTGCTGGCGAGGGTCGCCGAGAACACGCCCTCCGCGATCGGCCAGGCGCTCGACGCGGGCGCAGAGGGCGTCATCGTTCCGCTCGTGGAGACGGCGGAGCAGGCGCGCGCCGCGGTCCGCGCGGCGCACTACCCGCCTCACGGCGAGCGCTCGGGCGGCGGCGTGCGGCCGCTCGCCAACTTCCTGGATTATGTCGAGGCCGCGCGGCGCGCCGTCGTCGTGTGCGTGATGATCGAGACCGAGCGCGGCGTCCGCAACGCGAGGGCGATCGCGGCGACCGAGGGCGTCGACCTGGTGTTCATCGGCACCGGGGACCTCGCCTTGTCGCTCGGCACGTTTCCCGCGTTCGACGAGCGTCACGAGGCCGCCTGCCAGCAAGTCATGGCGGCGTGCCGGGCCGAATGGACGCTGTGCGGCACCTTCACCGGCTCGACGGAAGCCGCGCGGACCAGGCGCGAGCAGGGGTTCCGCATGGTCGTGACCGCCAACGATATCGACCTCGTCGCCAAGGGCTTCGCCCAGGCGAGCGAGCTCTACGCCGTCCGCCCGGCCCAGCCGCCCGTAGCGCTCGCCGCCGCGCCGGGAGGCCCGCCCGCTCGCCTGCCGCCTCGCGCCAAGCCGAGCCGGAGCAAGCGACGGCCGAAGCGGTGACTTCCGCCCGCCGGCCGCGACCTGCGGCGATGCGGGCTTCGTGCATGCTCAACAAGGAGGGGATCCCATGAGCGAGACGCTGCTGAAACTGGCCAAGGCCATCGCCAAGGAAAAGATCAAGGTCATCGACCTCACGCAGACCCTGCGTCCGTCGACGCCGGTCATCCAGCTCCCCCCGCCCTTCGCCCCGACCAAGCCCTTCGAGATCTCCGAGATCTCTCGCTACGACGACAAGGGCCCAGCCTGGTACTGGAACAACTTCGCCTGCGGCGAACACACCGGCACCCATTTCGACGCCCCGATCCACTGGGTGACCGGCAAGGACTACCGCGACGGCGCGACCGACACGGTGGACGTGCAGCGCTTCGTCGCCCCGGCCGTCGTGATCGACTGCTCCAAGGAGGCCGCCAAGGACGAGAAGTTCCTGCTCACCCCCAAGCACATCAAGGCATGGGAGAAGGAGCACGGCGACATTCCCGCGGGGTCGTGGGTGCTGATGCGCACCGACTGGTCGAAGCGGACCGACCCCGCGCTGTTCCTGAACATGAAGGAGGACGGCCCGCATGTGCCCGGGCCGAACGCCGACGCGGTGCGCTACCTCGTGGAGGAGCGTGACGTGAACGGGTGGGGCGTGGAGGCCGTCGGCACGGACGCCGGTCAGGCCTTCTCCTTCGAGCCGCCCTTCCCCGCTCACGCGCTGATGCATGGCTCCAACAAGTTCGGTCTCGCGAGCCTGTGCAACCTCGACAAGCTGCCGCCCACCGGATCGGTGCTCATCGCCGCGCCCCTGAAGATCGAGAACGGGTCCGGCAGCCCGCTGCGCGTCCTCGCGCTGGTCCAGGAGGACTGAACACCCAGGACGGGCTTGGGACTTGAGCCTGCCGCGTTTCCATGGGAGCGCGGCGGGCCCTCGTTTGATCTTGGCCGCGGGCTTTTCGCGAGAGTCCGTTCCCACCTGCGCGCGGCAGGCTCCGGGTCCAGGCCCGCCATCGCGGTGGGCCGAGCGGACCACCGGGCATTCGGCATGGAACAAACCGTGATCCTCGGTCCGCCAAGCCGTCAACGCGCCGGTTACCAGCAAATCGTCTCAAGGTTGATTCAAAAGGCCGGTGGAGCCACCGTCATCGCGACCACGGCATCCTGCGGTCCTGCAGATGCCCCAGGGAGGTTCCCATGGCTCTCGTTCTCGCGATCGTCTCCGCCGCCTGCCTCGCCCTCTATGTCCAGCTCGGCGCCGCCATCCGCCAGCTCGACGAGGCCCAGGCGCTCGGCCGCGTCCAAAGCCACTGAGACGTCAGTAAGCCGTCGGGCGCGTCCCCTGCGCGCGGATGCGGTAGCTGAGCGCTCCGTCGGCGCCCGGCTCGATCCGAACGAGGTCCACGGGCTCCCCCGACGCCCGATGCGCCAGGATGGCGTCGGCCAAGTCCGGCATCAGCACCTGAGCCAGCCAATGGTCCACGGTCCTGGCGCCTGCATCGGTCCCCTGGCACTCGGCCACGACGAGATCCACCACCTTCGGGTCATAGGACAGTTCGGCACCGTGCCGAGCGGCGACCCTCTCCTGCAGGCGTTCCAGCTTCATGGCGACGACCCGGCCCAGCTGCGCCTTGTCGAGAGGCCGGTAGACCGCCACCGCCATGCGGCCCAGCAAGGCCGGCCGGAAGTGCCGTGACAGGCCGGGGCGGACGGCGGCCAGCATGGCGGAATCGTCCGGTCGCTTGTCAGGATCGGCGCACAGGGTCTCCACGAGGTCGGACGCTACGTTCGTCGTCACCACGATGATGGTGTTGCGGAAGTCGACGCGGACCCCGTCGGAGTCGTCGAGCATTCCCTTGTCGAAAACCTGGTAGAAGAGCTCCAGCACGTCCGGATGGGCCTTTTCGGCCTCGTCGAGGAGGACGACGCAGGATGGCCGCCGGCGCACCGCCTCCGTCAGCACCCCGCCCTTGCCATGCCCGACATAGCCAGGCGGAGCGCCGCGCAGCCCCGAGACGCTGTGGGCTTCCTGGTACTCGGAAAGGTTGATCGTCACGAGGCTCGCGGGATCGCCGAACAGCAGGTCGGCGACAGCAATAGCCGTCTCCGTCTTGCCCACGCCGGACGGCCCCACGAGCAGGAAGACGCCTGCAGGAGCCTCTGGCTCGGTGAGGCCGGCCTGGGCGCTGCGCAGGCGCCGGGCGATCAGGTCGATGGCGGCCTCCTGACCCACGACCCGCACGCGCAGGGATTCGGCCAGACGGCGCATCGCCTCGTCCGGGTCGCCGCGCATGCGGGAGGCCGGCACGCCCGACATCTCCGAAACGGCGTCGGCGACCGCCCGCTCATCGACCGCAAGCGGCACGAGCACCTCCTCGGCCTGCCTCAGCTCGAGTTCGAGCCTCAGTCCATCAAGGGTGTCGGACAGGGCCGGCCCGTCCGCACCACCGGCCAGAACCTTCTCTTCAAGCTGCCGGATGCGCTCCACCAAAGCAGCCTCCTGCCGCCAGCGCTGCTCGATGGCGGAGAGCGCCTCGCGCGCTTCCTGCAGGCGTGTCCCGAGGTCGACGCCCGTATCCTCCTCGGTCAGGCCTGAGGACGCGGGGTCGGCCGCGACCCGGCGTTCCAGGCCCGCGACGGTCCGTCGCGCGGCCGCCACCACGGCGGGCTCGCCGGCCTGCGCCAGCGCGACGCGGGCGCAGGCGCTGTCGAGCGCAGCGATCGCCTTGTCGGGAAAGCGGCGCCAGGCCACATAGCGGCGCGTCAGCTGGACCGCCTGGCCCTGGGCTCCTCCCCGAACGCGCACGCCGTGGTGTTTCTCCAGCTCCGGCCTGAGCTCGCGCAGGATCGCGAGCGTGGTCGCCTCGTCCGGCTCCTCGACCCGCACGAGCGCGAAGCGGCGGGCCAGGGCTGCGTCCTTCTCGATGTGCCGCTTGTACTCGCTCCAGGTCGTTGCCCCGATCACGCGAACCTCCCCGCGCGCCAGCGCGGGCTTCAGGAGGTTGGCGGCATCGCCGAGACCGGCCGCGCCGCCGGCGCCGATCAGCATGTGCGCCTCGTCGACGAAAAGGATCACCGGGTGATCAGCCGCCGCCGCATCGGCCAGCAGCGCCTTGATCCGCTTCTCGAACTCGCCACGTACGCCGGATCCGGCCTGAAGCTCCGCGAGGTCCAGCGGCCGGATCTCGGCGCGGCGCAGGGCCTTGGGGACCAGCCCTTCCGCGATGCGGCGAGCCAGGGCCTCGACGAGGGCAGTCTTGCCGACGCCGGGCTCGCCCACGAGGAGCGGATTATTCTGCCGCCTGCGCAGCAGGATTTCGACCAGAGCGTCGAGCTCGGCGTCACGCGAGAAGAGCGGTGTCTCGGCCATCTGGCGCGCCCCGGGTCAGCCGCCGCCCGCGAATCGCCATCCGGCTCCGGACGGCCCGGCGCTTCCTGCATCGCCTCGCCGGCCAGCCCGTGCAAGCGGGCCGTGGCGCGGGGCTGCCTGTGACACAGTTCGCAGCGCGGATCCGGGGACGCGGCGAGATTGGCGTCACCCACCCATTGGCCCGACGAGGCGCATCATGGCCTATCCCCGCGAGATCACCCGGATCGAACCGGCACAAGGACTTGTCCTGTTCGGGGACGGCGAGACCGGGGCCATCGTCCAGTGGATGGACGGCGCGGGCTGGTTCCACGAGCATCCGGTGGACGGCGCCCTCGCCCTTATCGTGAAGGACCCGGTGGACGGCTACCACACGATAGACCTGCGACACATCCGGCGCTCTGGCTGCTGCTGAGGCACTCTCCGTTCAGGGGCAGCGTGGCGCAGGCCCGCCGGTGGACCGCCGAGCCCCGCGAGCCGTCCCGTCGTGGGATGTCTGCAAAAAAGGGCGGACCGCGCCCGTAGTCCGGGCGGCCGCCTCGTTCAACGCCGCTTTGCGACGCCTGCGAGCGCGTTCAGCCGCATTCCCCTACGGCGAGGAGCCAGCGACCGGCAGGCTCCGCCTCGCCGTCGCCGTCCTGTCCCACGTCATCGTCCTCGGCGAATTCCAGACCGAGGTCCTTCTCCCCCGCGCACCACCCCGAGAAGAGGTCGTCGTCTTCGTCGATCCGACCGGGAGCTGCGGGGCTGATAATCTCGTCCATCCGCAGGACGCGGATGACGGTCGCGCCGAGGTCGCCATCGGTCGGGCCGGCGGAGATGCAACGGTCGAGGAGATCGAGGAGCGTAGCCATGGCCTGTGTCCCGGGTGGCGCTTCACCAACGCCCGGAACGTGCCTGCAGGTTGCATGCCGCGCTGTGGCCGTGACCACAGGCTGCGGCGAGACGAGTCCTTTGAGCGGGGGCGGCGGAGGGTTACGATGGCTCGATACACGGTCCGCGAGCAGAGGTCTGCCTCGCCGCGCGGGACCGGCCGGGACTTCCGTCGCCAGCGCCAAGCGGGACACGTCGCATGTTCACGGTCTCAGAACTCGCCGCAGACGCCCTGGGGCCCTTCCTGGCGGATGATTTCCGCCGGACTTTCGGCCGGTCGGAGGCCCCGCTCGCCGAGAGCATTGAGACCGCCGCCCGCCTAGCGCTCGAGTGCATCGGTCTCACCGATGCGCCCTATCACAATGTGGAGCACACGATGATGGTGGCGCTGGTGGCGCGCGACATGCTGCGCGGACGCTATCTCCTCAAGCGCACGACTCCGCAGGACTGGCTGCACGTGCTGCTGTCCTGCCTCTACCACGACATCGGCTATGTCCGCGGCGTGCTGAACGACGACCGCCCTCCTCGCTACGTGGCTTCCATGGCCGGCGAGATGGTGGAGCTTCCACGCGGCGCGACCGATGCGTGGCTGACGCCCTATCACGTGGATCGCGGCAAGCTCTTCGTGCTGGAGCGCCTGCGGGACGCCCCGTCCTTCATCGACGCCCAGCGCATCGCCGACGCCATCGAGTGCACGCGCTTCCCGCCCACGAATGTGGGCCACGAGGCGGAATGCGGGGCATTGACCCGGGCGGCCGACCTGATAGGCCAGCTCGGCGACCCCTCCTATCTCCGCAAGGCCTTCGCGCTGTTCTGCGAGTTTCGCGAAATCGGCATGGACAAGAAGCTCGGCTACGACAATCCCGCCGACGTGATCGAGCGCTACCCCGATTTCTTCATGACCTCGATCGCGCCGCACATCCAGGTCGCGCTGCGCTATCTCGGCGTGACGGCGGAAGGCCGGGCCTGGATCGCCCGTCTGGACAGCAACGTCTTCGCCGCGGAACGCGGGCGGGTGACCTTGCATTCGGACGGCGACTGACGACGGCCGAGCCCAGGCTGGATCGCGCTGCCCGACGGGTGTAGCCTGCGTCCATGTCCGCGGCCGATCCCCTCATGGCGGTGTTGCGGCAGTCGGTCGAGCCCGCGGTGGCCGACGCGCTGGATGCCCTGCTGCGCGACGGCAAGGACCACGAACTCAACCGGATCAATGCCCTCGCCCTGGCCGAGGAGCGGGGCCTCGACCCGGAGGCTACGCTGGGCGGGCTGCTGCACGCCTCCCGCCTCGGCCTGTTCGAACTCTCCTGGAACGTCCTGTGCCCGGGCTGCGGCGGCGTCCTCGGCCACGGCGCGACGCTCAAGACCCTCGACCGCTCTGCCTACCATTGCGCGCTCTGCTCGGCCGGCTACGAGCCGACGCTCGATGAGATGGTGGAGGTGACGTTCACGGTCAGTCCGCGCATCCGCCGCATTCCCGCCCACGACCCCCACAGCCTGCCCATGTGGGACTATGCGCGGCAGGTCTTCTGGAGCACGGGCACGGATCTTCCGCAGGACAACTTCGAGGCGCTGGTCCAGGAGATGATCCTGGACGCCATCGAGTTGCCGCCCGGCGAGAAGGCGGTGCTCTCCGTGCAGCTGCCCGAGGCCTTCGTCATCCTGTTCGAGCCGGTGACGCACACCACCCAGTTCCTGGACATCAGCGGCGAACCGACGAGGGACAAGCAGGCGCTCTCTCTCGTGTTCAACGAGGTCGGCGCGGCCAAGGGAACGGTGAACCTGCGGCCGGGGCCGCTTCGTCTCAGCCTCGAGAACCACACGCGGACCCGGGCGCTGGCGGCCATGTTCATCGCCGGAGACGCGCTGCACGAGTTGCTCGGGCGGCGCCGCCCCTTCGTGACCGCCAAGCGACTGTTGAGCAACCAGACATTCCGCGACCTCTACCGGGCCGCAACGATGGACGTGAACCAGCGGCTGAAGATCACCAGCATGACGTTCCTGTTCACGGACCTGAAGGGCTCGACGGCGCTCTACGACCAGGTCGGCGACATCGCCGCGTTCGATCTCGTGCGGTCGCACTTCGCCAGGCTGCTGGACATCGTGTCGGCGACGGGAGGAGCGGTGGTCAAGACGATCGGGGACGCCGTCATGGCGACGTTCCCGGACCCGGCCCAAGCCATGACCGCCGCGCTGCAGATGCGACGGTCCATGGACGACCTGAACCGCGAGCGCGGACGCGACGACATCCTGCTCAATATCGGCCTGCACGAGGGGCCCTGCCTCGCCGTGATGCTGGATGAACGGCAGGATTATTTCGGCCAGACCGTGAACGTCGCGGCGCGCGTCCAGGACCTCGCCCAGTCGCGCTCGATCTTCACGACGGGTCAGGTCCTGGAGCAGCGGGCGGTCGCAGACGTGCTTCGCGCGGAAGGGATCGAGCCGATCCCCCACCAGGCGGTGCTGCGGGGCGTGAGCGCGGCGGTCTCGCTCTTCGAGATCCCCTGACGGCGTCCGGCTACTCGGCCGCGGGAGGGGCATGCGGGCGCGGCGCGAGACGGGAGCCGCCCCGGTCCTTCGCGCGGTCTCGCACGAGATCGCGCCATCCCCCCACGTTGGTCGCGGCGATCACGGCCGCGTAGGCAGCGGCGCCGACGACGAGCATGCTGGCGAGCGCGACCGCCGGGGCGAGCCCCGCCTGCCGCAGAGGCCAGAGGGCGAGCGCCATGAGCCCGGTCGCCAGCGCGATCAGCAAGGGATCGCGAAGCGGCACCACGCGGCGGAGCACGGGCCACGTCAGGGCGAGCGTGGCCGCCAGGACGGCCAGCATCGCCCCGGACTGGGCGAGCGGATAGGCGGCCTGCCCGATCAGGGCGGGCAGTGCCACGACGAGCCCGCCATTCACCAAGAGGGCCAGCGCCGCGACGGCGATGATGGGCATCGTGCGGCGTCGAATCTGGAAGACGGCGTTGAGCGCGCTCACCACGAACGCGAGCGCGATGACGGCGGGCAGCAGACGCTGCCCGTAAAACAGGAACCCCTCCCGGAAGGCCGCCGGCACCATCACGGCGGCCAGGGCCGGCATCACCATCCAGAATCCCACGAGGGCCGGCAGCAGGGCCGCCAGCACGATGACGAGGTTCTTGCCGAGGCGCCGGTCCGCTGCCTCGGAGCCGTGGCGATCCTCGTCGCGCACGGCGAACTGGAACAGGATGTAGTCCAGCGACGAGCCGATGGCGGAGAAGATCCGGTAGAGCGTGTCGAAGGCGAGCGAGAACTGCCCGGATTCCGCGTAACCCTGCGCATCCGCCAGCAAGCTGCGGTTGATGAACGGGATGAACTGGTACACGGCTAGGGCTAGGACGTGCGGGCCTGCATAGAGCATGAACGTCCTGAGCCGGGCCGGCTCGAAGCGCCCGTCCCCCTTGTCGAGAAGGACCCCAGACACGGGCAGAAGGGCGAGGATGGTCGAGACCGCGAGGGCTGCGAGCACGGCGCGGGCGTCCTGCAGCCAGACGGCCGCGCCAAGCATCATGCCGAAGCCGAGCACGTTCTTGACCAGCACGATGCGTGCGAACACGCCCTGCAGAAAACGGGCGCGAGACAGGGCGCTCGCATAGTCGAAGACGCCATGCACGATGCCGACGACGAGCGCGATGGCGACGAGGTCGCCGCCCAGCCCCCAGCCCGGCCAGAAGGCCAGCACGCCGAGCGCGACAAGGATCACCGCCCCGCCGAGCACCAGCAGGGCCCGGTCGAGCGTCGCGCGGACCGACGGCTCCTCGGCCCTGCTGCGCTCCGAGTAGAAGCGCGCGGTGGCGTTGGCGATCCAGAAGAACCCCAGCGCGTTCACGAGGATGGCGATGGCCGCCGCCAGCGCATAGCGACCGAACTCTTCCGGACCCAGGACCGCCGCGATGGCCAGTCCCAGGACGAAGTTCAAGCCGGCATTGGCGAGAAAGGCCAAGGAAAACAGCATTCCGGACCCTAGGCACGCCGCGGCAAAGATTGCGTTACGGATCGCAGTCCTCCCGGCCGGGCCGGGAACGCCGTAAGGGGGGCTCACATTTCTTGGTCCGGCTTCCTATGTATCCGGCGTCCGATCCTGGAGGGGACCTTACGTCCATGACCCTGATGACTCGCCTGACTTCCCGCATCGCTGGCGCTGGCCTCGCCGCCGCGGCCGTGGTCGCGCTCGGCATCGCGACGGCTGACGCGCGCCCGGGCGGCGGTGGAAGCTTCGGCAGCCGCGGGGGCCGGACATTTTCCGCCCCGCCGACCACGACGACGGCTCCGCGCACCGCGGCCCCGATCGAGCGTTCGACGACCCAGCCCGGCCTGCCCTCTCCGGGCTACACGGCCCCGGCCGCCGGCGCGCCGCGCCCCGGCCTGTTCGGCCGCCCCGGCTTCGGCACCGGCCTGCTCGGCGGCCTTCTGGGCGCCGGCCTGCTCGGCATGCTGTTCGGGCACGGGATGTTCGGCGGCCTCGGAGGCATCCTGTCGCTCTTCGGCATGCTGCTGCAATTCGCGCTGATCGCGGGTGTCGTGATGCTGGCTCTGCGCTTCTTCCGCGGCCGCAGCCAGCCTGCCATGGCGGGCGCCTATGCGCGCAGCGGTAGCGGCACGGGCGGCCCCGCGCCGGGTGGGCTCGGCTCCGCGCTGGGCGGCCTGGGCGGCACGCGCGGCGCCACGACGCCCCGGCAGCCCAGCCAACCGGTCGACGCGGTCGGCATCGGGCCGGCGGACTACCAGGCCTTCGAGAGCCGTCTCCAGGCCGTCAACGCGGCGTGGGACAGGGAGGATACCGCGGCCCTGCGGACGCTCTGCACGCCCGAGATGGTGGCCTATTTCGGCGAGGACCTCGCCCGCAATCAGGGCCGCGGCCTGCATGACCGGGTCCGCGACGTGAAGCTCATCCAGGGCGACCTCGCCGAATCCTGGCGCGAGGGTCCCGTCGACTACGCGACCGTCGCGATGCGCTTCTCGCTGGTGAACGCGCTCATCGAGCGCGCCTCCGGCAAGGTCGTCGAGGGGGACGCGGACCGGCCGCAGGAGGTCACGGAAATCTGGACGTTCCGCCGCGAGCGCGGCGGGGATTGGTCGCTCTCGGCCATCCAGCAGGCCTGAGCCAGGTCGTTCGCCGTTGCGCCAGCCTCATCCCCGGCCGATCGCCGGGGATGAACGTTCAAGCGTTTCCTTCCCGTCTCAGGCCGGAAGCACCGCGTCCCTCGCAGGCACGTCGTTCCTGAGGTGCCGCTGTACGGAGCGTGCGGCGGCGACGACCCCCTTCTCGGCATAGGCCTCGTGGTTCTGCTCGATGTCGTCGAGGGCGTAGAGGTAGTTCACCATCAGCCCGAAGGACTGCGCGATCCCCTTGGCCGAGAGATCGCCGAAGGCGTTGAGCCTCTCGAGGCGGGCGCCGTTGCCGAGGTGGAACCTTGCGACGGGGTCCATCGGTCGCCCGCTCGATCCCTTGGCCTTCAGGAAGTAGGCCGCCGCAGCGGCGAGCAGCGGGGCGCGCAGGGTATCGCGCACGGCGGCGTCGTGCGGCCATTCGGCCCCGTCGAGGGGCGCGAGTTCGTCCATTAGCGCGGGCGAGAGGAAGCGTGGCTCCGCGGCCTGGCGCTCCGCCTGCAGCCAGCGCGCGAAGCCGGGCACGGGCGAGAGCGTCACGAACGTCTTCAGGTTCGGCACTTCCCGCTTCAGGTCCTCGACCACCTGCTTGATCAGGAAATTGCCGAAAGTGATGCCCGCCAGCCCCTTCTGCGTGTTGGAGATGGAGTAGAACACGGCCGTGGTCGCGACCTTGGCTTCGATCGGTACCCGGTCTTCCGCCAGGAGCGGGGCGATCGCGTCGGGAATCCCGGCGGTAAGCGCCACTTCCACGAAGATCAGGGGCTCGTCGGCGAGTTGGGGATGGAAGAAGGCGAAGCAGCGCCGATCCGTCGGCTCGAGCCGGTTGCGCAGGTCCTTCCAGTCGCGGATCTCATGGACCGCCTCGTAGCGGATGATCTTCTCCAGGATGTTGGCGGGCGTCGTCCAGTCGATCGGTCGCAGAACGAGGAAGCCGCGGTTGAACCAGGAGGAGAAGAGGTGAACGAAGTCGGGCTCGATGGCCCGCAGGGACGGATCGTCCTTCGAGAAGTCCTGCAGGTCCGCCCGCATGCGCACCAGCGAAGCGGTGCCCCCCGGCGCGAGGTTGAGGCGCCGGAACAATTCCTGCCGGCGCGATTCAGCCGCGATGCCGAGGGCGGCGATCGTCTCGGGCGTGGGATCGGCCTGGTAGGCCTCCACGGCCGCCTTGAGACGGGCTTCATCGGGCCCGAACGTCTCGGCGAGCGTGGTCAGGAACGCGCGGCGGCTCGCCTCCGGCGCGGCGCGGTAGGCCGCCAGGATCGTCGCGGCCAGCAGCACGCCCGAGGCTTCGCCGCGCCGCGAGAGCAATTGGGTGGCGAGCTTGGCGAGGTCTCCCCCGGCGACCGCGCCCTTCGAAAGGCCCAGCAAGGCACGGCTGCGGTCGGTGAGGGTCTGCAGCATGTCGTTCAGGAAGGAGGACGGCATTTCACCTCGTCATGCGGATGAATGCCCGCCGCCGGCCCCGGCCGCGGGCCGAACAGGCCCCTGCGCGCATGATGCAGGAGCTTCGTGACGGTGCATAGCGCTGCGGAAGTCGGAGCCGCCGCGCGCCCGTCGCGACAGTGAACCGCCGGCGTTGAAATTCAGGTCCACGGCGTGCGAGCGTCCCCGTCCTGGAGCGCCGCAATGGATCTTCTCACCTGCCCCGCCATCGACCTGCTCGCCGCGCTGGATCGGCGTGAGGTATCGTCTGTCGATCTCCTCGAGGCCACCCTCGCGCGGATCGACGCGCTCAACCCGGCGCTCAACGCGATCGTCGCGCAGCGGCGTGACCTCGCCCGCGCCGCAGCGCTGGCCAGCGACCAACGGCGCGCGCAGGGGCAGGCGGGGCCGCTCGAAGGCCTGCCGATGACGATCAAGGACGCCTTCGACGTCACGGACATGCCGGCCACCACGGGTGCACCGCCCTATCGCGACCGGATCCCGGAGGAGGATGCCGCCGCCGTGCGCCGGCTGAGGGCCGCCGGCGCGGTGATCCTGGGCAAGAGCAACGTCTCGGCGTGGTGCATGGACTTCCAGGCGACCAACCCGGTCTATGGGACCAGCAACAATCCATGGGACCTCGGCCGCACACCGGGCGGCTCGTCCGGCGGGGCGGCGGCGGCCGTTGCGACGGGCATGAGCGCGCTCGAGCTCGGCTCGGATCTCGGCGGCTCCATCCGCTGGCCTGCCCATGCCTGCGGCATCTTCGGCCTGAAGCCAACCTTCGGCCTCGTCTCTAGGCGTGGCCACAACCCTCCCCCGCCCGGCATCCCCGCGGAGGGTGACCTGTCGGTCGCCGGCCCCCTCGCCCGCTCCGCCGCCGACCTGGGCCTGATGCTCGACGTCATCATGGGCCCCCCCTCGCTGGAGGGCGTCAGGCCGCGCCTGGAACCGCCCCGCAGGGAGCGGCCGGACGGATTGCGGGTGGCTTTGTGGTGTGACGAGCCTCTGGCGCCCGTGCACCCCGAGGTGGCGGCGGCCGTCCGAGAAGCTGCGGCGCGGCTGGCCGGGGCCGGCGCCCTCGTCGACGAGGCGGCGCGCCCGGCGGCCTCCTTCGCCGAGATCTACGAGACCTACGCCCTGCTGAACCACGCCATCGTCGCCGCCGACCTGCCGGAAAAGGTGCGCCAGCGGATCGCGGCGAGCGCTCCCGATGCGCGGCCGGGCGACCTCGACCATCGCTCGCTGCAGGCGCGCGGCGCCCGCCTCGACGCTGCCGGACTCGCTGCGCTTCACGCCCGGCGAGAGCGCCTGAAACAGGCCTGGGAGGTCTTCTTCGAAACGGTCGACGTCGTCCTCGCGCCTCCAGCGCCCGTCCCGGCCATCCCTCACGACCATGCGCCTGACCTGCATGCGCGGATGCTGGACCTCGGCGCGAACGGTCGAGCACCCTATCTGGACTTCCTCAAGTGGTCGTCGCTGGCGACGGTCTGCCACCTGCCGGCCGCCGTGGTGCCCGTCCGGCGCACGGCGGGCGGGTTGCCCGTGGGCGCACAGGTCATCGGCCCCGAAGGAGGGGATCGCAGCGTGCTCGCCGTGGCGGCAATGCTGGAGACGCTCGGATGCCGCCACGTGCCTCCCCCGCTTCCCGCCTGAGGACTTTCAGCCATGCAACCCAACGCCTTTGACGCAGCCCCCGCGCTCTCGCACAGTGTGCGTTCCCGATTGGCCGAAGAAGTGCTCCGATGCTCACCAACCTCCAGACCCGCGACGTCGAGACCCTGATCCACCCCTATACGAACCTTGCGACCCTGCGAACGAGCGGACCGATGGTGCTCGAGCGGGGCAAGGGTATCTGGGTCTATGACACGGACGGCAAGCCCTATATCGAGGGCATGGCCGGGCTCTGGTGCACGTCGCTCGGCTATGGCAACGAGGAGCTCGTGGAGGCCGCCCGCGAGCAGATGATGAAGCTACCCTTCACGCATCTCTTCGGCGGCAAGAGCCACGACCCCGCCATCGAGCTCGCCGAGAAGTTGAAAGAGATCGCGCCCATGCCGGTCTCGAAAGTCTTCTTCGGCGCCTCCGGCTCGGACGCCAACGACACCCAGATCAAGCTGGTCTGGTACTACAACAACGCCATGGGCCGGCCGAAGAAGAAGAAGATCATCGCCCGGCTCAAGGGCTACCATGGCGTCACCGTCGCCTCGGCCTCGTTGACCGGCCTGCCGAACAACCACCTCGACTTCGACCTGCCGATCCCCAACATCCTGCACACGTCGTGCCCTCACCATTACCGCTTCGGCCTGCCGGGCGAGAGCGAGGAAGAGTTCGCCACCCGGCTCGCCGCCGAATTGGAGGAACTCATCCTGCGCGAGGGGCCGGAGACCTGCGCCGCCTTCATCGCGGAGCCCATCGGCGGTGCTGGGGGGGTGACCGTGCCTCCCAGGACCTACTACGAGAAGATCCAGGCGGTGCTCGACAAGTACGACATGATCCTCATCGCCGACGAGGTGATTTGCGGCTTCGGCCGGCTCGGCACCCCCTTCGGCTCGACCGCCATGGGCATGAAGCCGCACACGATGTCGCTCGCCAAGGCGATCACCTCGGCCTATTTCCCGCTGTCGGCCGTGATGATCCCGGACTTCATGTACGAGGCCATGCTGGACGAAAGCCGCAAGATCGGCACCTTCGCCCATGGCTATACTTATTCCGGGCATCCCGTCGGCGCGGCGCTCGGCGTGAAGACACTCGAGATCTATGCGCGCGACGATATTTTCGGCCACGCCGCGCGGATGGCCGAGCCCTTCTGGCGGCGGCTCGAGCCGCTGCGCGATCATCCGCTCGTCGGCGAGGTGCGCGGCAAGGGTCTCGTCGCGGGTCTCGAACTCGTAGCCGACAAGGCCACGAAGCGGTCCTTCGAGGCGAAGTCGGCGATCGGCGCCAAGGCGACGCAGGCGGCGCAGGACGAGGGGCTGATCGTCCGCAACCTCGCCGATACGGTCGCGGTCTGCCCGCCCCTCATCATCCGCGAGGACGAGATCGACGACATGTTCGACCGGCTCGTGCGCGCCCTCGACAAGCTGGAGGCCCATGTCCGGGCCGAGGGCCTGCGCAACTGAGGCGTTTTCGCCACGCCCGGGCAGTGCGCTTCGGCACGTCCTGCCCGGGCGGGCACGGTTAAGGTCCTCTTCACCACATCGGTCGAAGGTCGTTGCAAACGTGCCATGGCGGAACGGATTGGCGGCGACGCCTCCTTTTCTCCATGGACATGCCACGCGACGGCTCGAAACGCCGCCCAGATGTCAGCAGCCCTGGCGCGTGGACGCCTGGGTTCACGAAGAGGACATGACAATGACCACCGCATCCCGCGCCGTTCGCCAGGACACGCGCGCCAGCAGCCAGGCCAGCAATTTCCACGCCCCGGCCGCGCTGGACAGCTATAGCCGCCACTTCGCCCGCATCGGAATCGCCTCGGTCGCGGCGGCCGCCGCACAGGTCAAGCCCGACGCGGCCAGCGCCGCGAAGGCGCGCAGGGCCGAGATCCCCGCCATCTTCCGCGAGGACGACGACGCTGCTTGAGCGCCCGCCTGCGCGCCGACACCCGATCCTGCTGACCCGGCGAGGCCTCCTCGGCAGCCTCGCCGGCTTCACCCTGGGGATGACCGGGCTCTCGGGCTATGCCTTCGCCGTCGAGCCGCGCTTCCGGCTGCTGGTCACCGACTACGCGCCCCGCCTGCCGCTGTGGCCCGACGACATGCCGCTGACGATCGCCTTCGTCACGGACGTGCATGCCGGCGAGCCGCACATGTCGCTCGACCGGATCGCCGAGATCGTCGACGTCACCAACGGGCTCGGCTGCGATCTCGTGCTGCTCGGGGGCGACTTCGTGACGTCGAGCCGGCTGGTGCTGCGCGCCTACCCGGCCCGGGAATGGGCCGAGATCCTCTCGGCCCTGAAGGCGCCGCTCGGCGTGTACACGGTCCTCGGCAATCACGACTGGTGGCACGGGGACCTCCCGCACACGCCGCCGGACGATGCCCGCGGGGTGGTGCGCGCACTTACAAAGGCCGGCATTCCCGTGCTCGAGAACGAGGCCGTCTCGTTGCGCGCGCCCGACGGCCGTCCCTTCTGGCTCCTGGGCCTCGGCGACCAGCTCGCCTACCCGCTGGGCCGGCGACGATACCGCGGCGTCGACGACCTGCCGGGAACGCTTGCGCGGGTGACGGACGACGCGCCGGCGATCCTGCTCGCCCACGAGCCCGACATCTTCGCCAACCAGCCGAGCGAACGCGTCGCGCTGACCCTGTCAGGCCACACGCATGGCGGCCAGATCCGCCTGTTCGGCTACTCGCCGGTCGTCCCCTCGGAATTCGGGAACCGTTTCGCCTACGGACATGTCGAGGAGGGCGGCCGTCACCTGATCGTTTCGGCCGGCCTCGGCACCTCGATCGTGCCGCTGCGCTTCGGCGTGCCGCCGGAAATCGTCCGGATCAGCCTCGGCGGAGGTGCCCTCAGGGGCACCGCGTGACGTCGCCTACTTGACGATGACCTTGGTGCCGTCCGGCACCCGGTTGTAAAGGTCGATCACGTCGATGTTGCGCATCCTGATGCAACCCGACGAAACCGCCTGCCCGATCTTCTCTTCCTCGTTCGTGCCGTGGATGCGGTAGAGCGTGTCCTTGTTGCCCTCGAAGAGATACAGGGCTCGCGCTCCGAGCGGGTTGTCGGGCCCGCCCTTCGTATAATGCACATGCGGCCAGCGCTTGATCATCTCCGCCGGCGGATGCCAGTCGGGCCACTCCGCCTTGCGCTTGATCGTGGCCTCGCCGGTCCAGCCATAGGCTTCGTCGCCCACCGCCACGCCATAGCGAAGCGCCTTGCCGCCGGGCTCGGTGAGGTAGAGGAACTTGGCCTTGGTGTCGACGAGAATAGTGCCGGGAGGCAACCCGGTCGGATCGTCGATGCGGTAGCGCTCGTAGGGGAGCCAGATCTCGCTGGTAGGCACCAGGGCCATGTATTCCTGGTCCCGCGCCGTGAGCGTGGGGGCCTTGATCGATTCATAGCGGCAAGCCGCCAAGAGCAGCCCCACCAGTGTGAGAGCCGCCAGTCTCGCTCCAAACCTCATCTCGAACGCATCTCCTTGGCCTCGACAGCAGGAGGGCCATGAAGAACGCCATGGCCGACGAGGTCGGCGAGCCTGCTCCGCCAGCAAGGCTCCACAACCTCCGGTCTATGGAATGGAGGCGCGCCATGACCCATGTCAAGTGCGCCGGCCACCCATTGCCCCATGGACGGGGGCATACCGCTGATCGACAATGCCTCAAACACAAAAGAACGGGAGGACCCCGTGTCGACCCTATTCGTCTCGCATCCGTGCTTTGTTCGCCACCAGACGCCCGCCGGCCATCCCGAGCGGCCGGACCGGATCCGGGTCGTCGAACGGATCCTTGAACACGAGCGATTCCAGCCGCTCGCGCGCGAACCTTCGCCCGTCGCGCCCACGGAGGCGCTGTTGCTCGCCCACCCCGAGGCCTATGTGCGGGCCATCGAGGACGCCGCGCCGCAGGAAGGACTGGTGCAGCTCGATTCGGACACGATGATGTCGCCGGGGACGCTCGAGGCGGCTCTGAGGGGCGTGGGCGGCGCAATGCAGGCCGTCGACGAGGTCATGACCCGCAAGGTCGCCAACGCCTTCTCCGCCTCCCGGCCGCCGGGCCATCATGCCGAGCGCGCCAAGGCCATGGGCTTCTGCTTCTTCAACAATGCGGCCATCGCCGCGCGCCACGCGCAGAAGGCGTACGGCGCGGAACGGGTGGCCATCGTCGACTGGGACGTCCACCACGGCAACGGCACGCAGGACATCTTCTGGAACGATTCGTCCGTGATGTACTGCTCCACCCACGAAATGCCGCTCTATCCCGGCACGGGCGCCGCGAACGAGAGGGGCGAACACAACACGATCGTGAACGTGCCCCTGCGCGCCGGGGACGGGAGCCTGGAGTTCCGCGAGGCTTTCGAGGTCGGGGTGCTGCCGCGGATCGAGGCCTACCAGCCCGACCTCATCATCATTTCCGCAGGGTTCGACGCGCATGTGCGCGACCCCCTCGCCAACCTCAACCTCGTCGAGGCGGACTATGGCTGGGCCACGGCCCAGCTCATGGACCTCGCCGACCGCTACAGCGGGGGACGGCTCGTCTCGCTGCTGGAGGGCGGTTACGACCTCGAGGGACTTGCCCGATCCGTCGCCGCCCACGTGATGACGCTGATGCGGGGGAGTTGAAGGCCGCAGCGCGGGCGTCGTCCCGGACAGAGGGCCTTTAGGTGAGGCCCTGCCCTGTGAGCCTGAGGGCTCGCCGCCAAGGCCTTCTCCTGGCAAGGAGCACGGCGGCGAAGCCCTTCATGGCCGGGGGGATATCGACCCGCGGGCTTGGTCGCTTCGCTCGCGGCGACGGTCGAGGCCTACCCCTCCAGCGGCTCGGTTGCGACGATCTCGATTCCGAATCCGGCAAGGCCCACAAAGGAGCGGGCCGTCGAGGACAGGTTCACGATCGAGGTGACGCCGAGGTCCTTGAGGATCTGCGCGCCGAGGCCGACTTCGCGCCATTGGCGCTGGCGCAGCGATTCGGAGTCCTCCTCCAGCGTCTTGACCGGCACGCCGGCCGTGCCGTCGCGCAGGTAGACCAGCACGCCGCCGCCGCCGGCCTTGAAGCGCGCCAGCGTGGATTGCAGCGCCTTGCCGCCCTGGAGCGTGTCGGCGATGACGTTGGCGCGATGCAGTCGCGTCACGACGCGCGTCCCCTCCCCCAGCGAGCCGTACACGAAGGCGAAGTGCTGCACGGTGTCGAACGGGGTCACGTAGGCGTAGCCCGTGAGGTCGATCGTGTCGGTCTTCACGGGGAAGGTCGAGACCCGCTCCACGAGTTTCTCGCGCGCCTGGCGATAGGCGATGAGGTCCGCCACGGAGAGGCGCTTGAGGCCGTGCTTCTCGGCGAAGGCGGCGATCTGCTCCCCGCGCATCACTGTGCCGTCGTCATTGGCGAGTTCGCAGATCACGCCGACGGGCGGCAGCTTGGCGAGCCTGCACAGGTCGACGGCGGCCTCGGTATGGCCGGAGCGCATGAGCACCCCGCCATCCTTGGCGATCAGCGGGAAGACGTGGCCGGGACGCACGAAGTCCCCCGCCCCCATGTTGCCATTGGCGAGCGCACGCACCGTGTTCGTGCGCTGTTCGGCCGAGATGCCTGTGGTGAGACCGTGCTTCACGTCCACGGACACGGTGAAGGCCGTGCCGAGCGGCGCGTCATTGGCCGCGACCATCGGATTGAGGTGCAGGCGGCGGGCCTCCTGCGAGGTGATGGGGGCGCAAACGATTCCGCAGGTGTTGCGGATGATGAAGGCCATCTTCTCGGGCGTGCAGTGCACCGCCGCGCAGATCAGGTCGCCCTCGTTCTCGCGGTCGTCGTCGTCGGTGACGATGACGATCTCGCCGCGTGTGAAGGCCTCGATGGCGGACAGGACGGACTGGCTCACGTTGCGCTCCTGCGAAGCGGCCCCCGGCGCGAGGCCGGCGGCGATGAAATCGTTGGGCGTCACGGCCCCCTGCGTCTCGCGGCAGATCAGTTCCGCCATCTCGCGCGACATCCACGCGCCGTCGCGGTTGCAGAGCTGGGTGATCGTGGCCGGCGACACGCCGACCCGTCGCGCGAAGGTCACGCGGGACATGTCGTTGAGGCGCAGCCAATCGTCGAGACGCATGACCCTCCCATAGGCCCGTCCAGATTTTAGTACAACTAAAATCGCTCGCCAGCGTGTCGTTCAGTCAGACTGAAAGCTCTGGAAAGGGCCACGCGCTCGTGTCCCCGACCTGCCCGCGGTGGCGCAGGTAATGGTCCGCGATCACGCAGGCGACCATCGCCTCTCCTACCGGCACGGCGCGGATCCCGACGCAGGGGTCGTGGCGGCCCTTGGTGAGGATGTCCGTCTCGTGGCCCTGGCGGTCCACCGTCAGGCGCGGATTGAGGATCGACGAGGTCGGCTTGACGGCGAACCGGGCGACCACGGCCTGCCCCGTCGAGATCCCGCCCAGGATGCCGCCGGCATGATTGCTCAGGAAGAGCGGCTTGCCGTCATTGCCCCGCCGGATCTCGTCGGCGTTGTCCTCGCCGGTCAGCGCCGCGGAGGCGAAGCCGTCGCCGATCTCGACGCCCTTCACGGCGTTGATGCTCATCAGGGCGGCGGCGAGGTCCGAGTCGAGCTTCCCGTAGACGGGTGCGCCGAGGCCGGCCGGCACGCCCTCGGCCACGACCTCGAGCACCGCGCCCACCGACGAGCCGGACTTGCGGACGCCGTCGAGATAGTCCTCGAAGAAGGTCGCCATCACCGGGTCCGGACAGAAGAACGGGTTGCGGCTCACCGCGTCCCAGTCCCAGCGGGTACGATCGATGGCGTGGGGGCCCATCTGCACCAGCGCGCCGCGGACGACGAGGCCGGGCACGACCTTGCGGGCGATGGCCCCCGCGGCGACCCGACAGGCCGTTTCGCGCGCCGAGGACCGCCCTCCCCCGCGATAGTCGCGCACGCCATACTTGACGTCGTAGGTGAAATCCGCGTGGCCCGGCCGGTACTTGTCGCGGATCTCTCCATAGTCCTTCGAGCGCTGGTCGACGTTCTCGATGAGGAGCGCGATGGGGGTGCCGGTCGTCACCTGCCCGCCCGTGCGCTCGTCCTCGAACACGCCGGAGAGGATCTTGACCTCGTCCGGTTCACGCCTCTGCGTCGTGAAGCGCGACTGGCCGGGGCGGCGCCGGTCGAGCTCGGCCTGGATCTCGGCCTCGGTCAGCGGGATGCGCGGCGGGCATCCGTCCACGACGCAGCCGATCGCACGCCCGTGGCTCTCGCCGAAGGTCGTGACGCGGAAGAGATGGCCGAACGTGTTGTGCGACATGAGCGAGGCCCGCCGGGAAGGGTGCGGGCCTCATAATGCGAAAGCCCCGCCGGGGCAAACCCGGCGGGGCTGCGGGATCCGCGGATCCGGATGCACTCAGGCTGCGGCCTTGACCTCTTCCCTGTCGGTGTTGGTTGGCTCGGCGAATGGGACGGCTGGTGCTCCGCACCATTCGGAGTTGGCTGGCAGGTCCTCGCCCTTCATGACGAGGGTGAGGGGGCCGAGGCGGGCGAAGTCGCCGACATGGGTGTCGTAGAGCACCGTGGAGAACGCGCCGACGGTGACGCCCTTGCCGACGCTGACGCGGCCGATCTTCATCACGCGGTCCTCGTAGAGGTGCGTCTGCAGGGCGGCGAGCGTGTTGATCGAGGCGAAGTCGCCCACCCTGGCGCAGTCGAACTCGGTGATGTCGGTCATGTCGAGATAGACGCCCCGGCCGATCTTGACGCCGAACAGCCTGAGGACCCAGGGCAGCATCGGCGTGCCGCGCAGGTGGTCGAGCAGCACGCGCCCGGCCAGGCCGCCATACACGACCGCCACGGATTCCGAGCGCAGCGCCCACCAGGACCACATCGGCTTCATGGTGGGCTTGTAGCGGCCCATCAGGATCCATTTCAGGCCGATCACGACCAGGGTCATGAGCATGGGGATCAGCACGGAGGCGGCCAGGAACTGCAGGGCGAACAGCCCGTAAGCGTGGTCGTACATGGCCGGCGTGAAGACCTCCACGGCGAGCGTGCCGCAGGTGATGAACAGCATGGTCGGCAGCGACAGGCTGAAGGCCTCGTACACCGCGCGCCCGAGGCGCATCCAGCGCGAGGGCTCGAAGGTCCAGTTGGCCGAGATGCCGTCGATCTTCTGGCGCGTCGGCAGATGGATGGACGGCGAGCCGAACCAGGTGTCGCCCGCCTTGATCCGGTCGTTGGCCGGCGGCTTGGACTTGATGCCGATCAGGCTTCCCTGGGGGATCACCGCGCCCGGCGGCACGACCGCGTCGTTGCCGACGAAGACGCGGGCCTCGGTCTTGACGGGCCGCAGGTTGACCCAGCCGCGCCGCACGTCCTCGTCGCCCAGCATCACCTCGTCCGCGATGAAGCACTTCTCGCCGATCTCCACGAGGTCGTAGCGCCCCGCGAGATTGGAGGAGATCTCGGCATCCTTGCCGATCTTCGCCCCCATCAGGCGGTACCAGTTGCGCATGTACACGGTCGCATACAGCGAGGAGAGCGACTCCAGCGTCACTTCCGTGGCCAGGCCCACCACCCACCGGCGCAGGTAGAACCAGGAATGCACGGAGTGCGTGCCCGCCTTGACCCGCGGCAGCACGGTCCAGCGCAGGGCGACCACCAGCAGCACCGTGGCCGCGATCAGGGCCATGGCCGTCGGCCAGGCCAGCACCGGCAGGTAGTAGATGTAGCTGACGTCGAAGACGCTGGAGATCGTGTCGTCGATCCGGTCGAACAGGTAGAAGGCCGGGAAGATCGGCAGCAGGCTGACAGGCGGCATCAGCAGCAGCACGGCGGCATAGACGATCGCCTGCAGCGTCCGGGTCGTGCGCCCGGCCGTCGCCTCGGCCGGCAGCGCGGCGCGGTCCACAAGGCCCACCTTCCTCGCCGGCGAGCCGTCCCAGATCTCCCAGTCGCCCAGGCGCGCGCCCGGGGGCACGGCCGTCAGGTCCAGGACCTCGGCGCCCGCCCCGATCACCACGTCGTGGCCGATCACGCAGGACGTGCCGATCGAGGCCTCGTCGCCCACCGCGATCGTGCCGATGACCAGCTCGTCGCCGATCACCTCGGCATTGGCGAAGGTCACCTTGCCGCCGATCGAGGCCCCGTGTCCGACGCTGACCAGGTCGATCGCGCCCGACTCCATCTCGGAGATGATGGCGTCCGCGCCGACCTTCGCCCCCAGCGCCCGCAGATAGGCGCGCATGATCGGGGTGCCCTGGAACCACTTCATGTGGGTCAGGACCTGGATGCGCTGCACCAGCCACCAGCGGTAGTAATAGACGCCCCACAGCGGGTAGCGGCCGGGCTTGGTGCGCCCGATGATCAGCCACTTGGAGGCGATGGCGATGGCGACCGTGAGCACGTTGATGCCCATGTAGACGCCCAGCAGCGTGGCCACGCTCGTCCAGAAGCCCGTCTCCTCGTTGGAGAGCAGCATGTAGCTGACGAAGACGCCGAGCCACTGCGCCGTCATCAGGCCCAGGATGAACGGCAGCGCCGCCGCCTGGGCGAGGCCGCACCAGAAGCGGCGCGCCAGCGGGGGCGGCGCGAAGGACAGGTCGGCCGCCACGGCCTCCCCGGCCGGGCAGCGCTCGTCGAGCCGCTCGGCCATGGCGCGCAGCGTGCGCGCGCCATAGACGTCCTGCAGCGTGACGCCGGCCAGCCGCGGGGTCTCGCGCACCGCCGAGACGAAGCGGGCCGCGATCAGCGAGTGGCCGCCGAGCTCGGTGAAGAAGTCGGCGTGGAAGGGCAGCGACTGGCCGGGGAAGACGCGCTGGGCGGCCGCCAGCAGCACGGCCTCGGTGGGCGTGCGCGCCGGCTCCTGCTCCTCGCCCGCGCCGCTGGCCGCCGCCAGCGGCATGGCCTTCAGCGTCTTGCGGTCGATCTTGCCGGAGGAGAGCCGCGGCAGCGTCTCCACGAGCTCGAAGCGCGAGGGCACCATGTAGGAGGGCAGACGCTCGGCGAGCGCCACGCGCACCTGCATGCGGTCGATGCCCGAGCCCTCCTGCGGGAGGATGAAGGCGACGAGGCGGTCGAGCCCGTCATCGTGGCGCAGCACCACGGCCGCCTGGGCCACACCCGGCAGCTCGTCGAGCTTCACCTCGATCTCGCCGAGCTCCACGCGGAAGCCGCGGATCTTCACCTGGTCGTCGATGCGGCCGTGGAAGACGATGTTGCCGGCAGGGTCCAGGCTCACCGCGTCGCCCGAGCGGTAGAGCACGGGATCCGCGCCGTCGCTCTCGAAGGGGTTGGCGATGAACTTCTCGGCGGTCAGCTCGGGGCGCTGCAGGTAGCCCTGCGCCACGCCGGGGCCGCCGATCAGGAGCTCGCCCTGCTGGCCGACGCCGCAGAGCTGCAGGTCCTCCGTCACCACGTAGCAGGAATAGTTCGGGATCGGCCCGCCGATGGTGACCGGCTCGCCGGCCTTCACCTCGCAGGCCGTGGCGACCACCGTCGCCTCGGTCGGGCCGTAGGTGTTGAAGAGCCGGCGGCCCGGTTTCGCCCATTTCTGCACGACGGAGGGCTGCAGCGCCTCCCCGCCCAGCAGGATCAGGCGCAGGCCCGGGATGTCGCGGCTGAACATGCCCAGAAGGGTGGGCACGGTGTCGATGGCGGTGACGCCCGCGGCCTCGATGACGTCGGCGAGCTTGTCCGTCTCGGCCATCACCTCGGGCGTCGCGACCCACAGCGTCGCGCCCACGAGGTAGGGCACCCAGATCTCCTCCATCGAGAGGTCGAAGGCGACCGAGGCGCTCTGGAACATCACGTCGCTCTCGGTCAGGCCGTAGAGCGCGTTGCCCGCGCGCAGGTAGTGGCAGATGTTGCGGTGGCTGATGACGATGCCCTTGGGCGTGCCCGTCGAGCCCGACGTGTAGATCAGGTAGGCCGGGTGGTCCGGCGTCAGGCCGCGCTCGACCGGAGCCACGAAGGGCTCGGCGGAGGTGACGGCGAGGCCCTCCGACGTCCAGGCCACCAGGCCGTGGGCCTCGGCGCGGGCCGCGAGGTCGTGCGAGGTGAGAAGGCCCTTGCCGGCCGCGTCGGTGAGGCAGGTGGCGATGCGCTCGACCGGCGCGTCGGCGTCGAAGGGCAGCCACGCGGCGCCCGACAGCGTGATGGCGATCTGCGCCACGAGCAGCTCCGCGCCGCGCGCCATCCACAGCCCCACTACATCCCCCGGCCCGACGCCCCGGGCCACAAGCCCCCGCGCGATCGCCTCGGCGCGCCCGCGCACCTCGCCATAGCTCAGCGTCGCTCCCCGGCACACCATCGCGGCCTTGCCAGGCAAACGCGCCGCCGTCGCCACAAACAGATCCGAAAGGACCTCGTCCCGCACAAGACCGGGAAGACGAGCCCCCCGCACAACGCCAGGCTGCACACCACGGCACAACACACCCGATACCGTGAAATCCCTGCTCAATGCGTTCATGGTCGTCTCCGCGGGGCCGGCGGGAGCTTCGGGCCGCGCGTGGGCGTCGAGCGACGACCCGCGGTCCAGTCCTGCCTGCATGCCCCATCCCCCAACGGGGCTCACGCCCCTCGCGCCGCGGCTGCCGCGCATCATGGGCAGAGGTTCTACCTGCTTCGCCTGAACCCTGAATGAACGAAGGTTGCAGGCGGCGTTAACCATTCGGCCCGGCCGCGACCCGCCTCAGACCCAGCGGAAGCTCTCACCCTCGACAAGCAGGAGCTTGCCCTGCCAGATATCCACCGAGGGCGCCTGGGCCGGCGGAACGCCGCAGCGCAGGTGCAGCAGCGCCCGGGCCACGCCGCCATGGCCCACCACGACCACGTCGCGCTCGAGCCCGTCGAGCCAGGGCCGCACGCGCCCGGCGAGCATCGCATAGCTCTCGCCTGCCGGGGGCACGAAGGTCCATTTGTCCCTCTCGCGCCCGCGCGCGCCCTCGGGATCGTCGCGGCGGACCTCCTTCCAGGTCCGTCCCTCCCAGTCCCCGAAGGAAATCTCCCGCAGGCGCTCCTCGATCAGGTAGGATTTCGGCTCGAGGCCCAGCGTGGTCCGCGCGATCTCCGCGGTCTCTCGTGTGCGCTGCATGGGGCTCACGAGCCATGGCAATGTCGCCGACGCTACGTTGAGCGCGGCGAGCTTGCGCCCGGCCTCGGCCGCCTGCCGGCGCCCGGTGGCGTTTATGGGAATCTCCTGCTGGCCCTGCAGCCGCCCTTCCGCGTTCCAGTCGGTCTCGCCGTGCCGGACGTAAATGATCCGAATGGGCCGAGCCATTCGCTCAGCCCTTGTCGAGCGTCATGTCCGGCGCTTCGGGATTCTTCATCCCCACGACATGGTAGCCCGCGTCGACATGCAGGATCTCCCCGGTCACGCCGCGGGACATGTCAGACAGCAGGAAGGCCGCGGTCTCGCCGACTTCCTCGATGGTGACCGTCCTGCGCAGCGGAGCGTTGTACTCGTTCCAGCGCAGGATGTAGCGGAAATCGCCGATTCCCGAGGCGGCCAGGGTCTTGATCGGCCCGGCCGAGATGGCGTTGACGCGAATGTTCCCAGGCCCGAGATCGGCGGCGAGATAGCGGACGGACGCCTCGAGCGCGGCCTTGGCCACGCCCATGACGTTGTAGTGCGGCATCCACTTCTCCGCGCCGTAATAGGTCAGCGTCAGCATGGAGCCGCCGTCCTTCATCAGCTTTTCCGCCCGCTGGGCGACGGCCGTGAACGAATAGCAGGAGATCAGAAGCGACTTCGTGAAGTTTCCTTCGCTCGTCTCGATATAGCGGCCGGTCAGCTCGTCCTTGTCGGAAAACGCAATGCAGTGGACCACGAAGTCGAGCTTGCCCCAGGCGCGCTCCACTTCCGCGAAGACGGCGTCCATCGAGGCGGGGTCGGTGACGTCGCAATGGCCGACGACGATGGCGTCGAGCTCTGCGGCGAGCGGCCGCACCCGCTTCTCCAGCGCCTCGCCCTGGTAGGTGAAGGCGAGTTGCGCGCCGTGGGCGTGAGCCGCCTTGGCGATTCCCCAGGCGATGGACCGGTTGTTGGCGACGCCCATGATCAGGCCGCGCTTGCCCGCGAGAAGCGAGGACACGGGGATAGGCGAATCAGGCATGGGACCGTCGAGGGTTCGAAGTGGCTTCAAGTGGCGGGCATCAATAGCCTAAGCCTGAGGCCAGCGGAAGCGCTTCGGTCCCGAGCCCGACGGACAGCGGGGCCCTCGGGCCCGTTGCACCAGTGGCATGAAACGTGGTTGCAGGGACTCGTGGCCCTCCGTGAAGGGACGGATGCCTTCGGACGGCCATGATGCTATGAAGCCCGGCGCGACCTGCCCGTCGCGCCTGTTTGCGGTCGAGTCCATGGTCGATCAGACATCACCCCGCGGCGACGCGGTCGCAGCCTCCGGCCCGGCGGCGCGCGCGGCGGACGCAGGTGCGCCCACGCCAGCCGTCCCCGACGACAAGCACGCCGCCGAGCCGCACGCCTCGGACGGCCATCACGGCCATGGCGGAAGCCTGTTCGCCCTCACGCTGGGCTCCATCGGAGTCGTGTACGGCGACATCGGCACGAGCCCCCTTTACGCTTTCCGCGAGGCCCTGATCGCCGCCGTGGGGCTTCACCACACGCAGGTGACCGGTCCCGTGGCGGTTCCGCGCGAGGTCGTGCTCGGCGTGCTGTCGCTCATCGTCTGGGCGCTGCTGCTGGTGGTGACCGCGAAATACGTCCTCATCCTGCTGCGCGCCGACAATAGCGGCGAAGGCGGCACGCTCTCCCTGATGGCGCTCGCCCAGCGAACGCTCACCAAGGGGCGCGCCTTCGTGCTGATGCTCGGCGTGGTCGGCGCGGCGATGTTCTACGGCGACAGCGTCATCACGCCCGCCATTTCGGTGCTGTCGGCGGTGGAAGGCCTTAAGCTGCTTGCGCCGGGACTCGAGCACTACGTCGTGCCCTGCACCGTGGTGATCCTGGTCCTGCTCTTCGCGGTCCAGAGCCGCGGCACGGCGAAGGTCGCCGCCTTCTTCGGCCCGGTCATGGTGCTGTGGTTCCTGCTGCTGGCGATCGGCGGCCTCATCCACATCAGCGACGACCCCGGGGTCGTGGCGGCGCTGAACCCGTCCTACGGGCTCGTCTTCCTCTACGAGCACAAGTTCATCGGCCTGGTGACGCTCGGGGCGGTCTTCCTGGCCGTGACCGGAGGCGAGGCGCTCTACGCCGACCTCGGCCATTTCGGCCGCTTTCCCATCCAGGTCGCCTGGCTGGGCCTGGTGCTGCCCTGCCTCGTGATCAACTATTTCGGCCAGGGGGCCCTGATCCTCAGCGACCCCGGCGCCATCGAGAACCCGTTCTACCGCCTCTATCCTGACTGGGCCTTGATCCCCACCGTCATCATGGCCACGGCGGCCACCGTCATCGCCAGCCAGGCCGTGATCACCGGCGCGTTCTCGCTGACGCGCCAGGCGGTGCAGCTCGGCCTGCTGCCGCGCATCGACATCCGGTTCACCTCGGAGACGCATTCGGGGCAGATCTACATTCCCCGCATCAACTCGCTGCTCCTGATCGGCGTGCTGATCCTGGTCTTCCTGTTCCGCTCGTCCGGCGCGCTCGCCTCGGCCTACGGCATCGCGGTGACCACGACCATGGTAGTCGACGCCACCCTCGCCTTCGTCGTGATCTGGCGGCTGTGGCACTGGCAGCCCTGGGCGGCCGCCCTGCTGGTGCTGCCGTTCCTGCTGATCGATTCCACCTTCCTCGCCGCCAACCTGCTGAAGCTGCTGGACGGCGCGTGGGCGCCCCTGCTCTTCGCCTCG
Source organism: Alsobacter sp. (assembly GCA_046349155.1). GTDB lineage: Bacteria > Pseudomonadota > Alphaproteobacteria > Rhizobiales > Beijerinckiaceae > Alsobacter. The sequence goes on from JAXMCW010000002.1 coordinate 120,371, forward strand.
TTCCTGATCCTGCTGATGTGGACCTGGCGGCGCGGCACGCGCATCCTCGCCGAGAAGACCCGGCGGACCGAGGTGCCGCTCGACATGCTTGTGCGCAACCTCGAGAAGAAGCCGCCGCACAGGGTGCCCGGCACGGCGGTGTTCCTGACCAGCGACCCCGACTATTCGCCGACGGCGCTGCTCCACAACCTGAAGCACAACAAAATCCTGCACGACAAGAACGTGATCCTCACCGTCACCACGGCCGACATCCCGCGCGTGAGGGAGGAGGAACGGGTCACGATCCAGCCGATCAGCGAGCACTTCTCGCGGGTGAAGATGAAGTTCGGCTTCATGGAGACGCCGAACGTGCCGCGCGGCCTCGCCATCGCGCGCAAGCTCGGCTGGACCTTCGACATCATGTCGACGTCCTTCTTCGTGTCGCGCCGCTCCATCAAGCCGGCCGCCCATTCGGGCATGCCGCTGTGGCAGGACAAGCTGTTCATCGCGCTCGCGCGCAACGCCAGCGACGCCACTGACTTCTTCCAGATTCCCACGGGCCGCGTGGTGGAAGTGGGCACCCAGGTCACGGTGTAGGGACGTCGGCCCGCCCGTCACGCAGCGGGCGGCGTGGCGACGCAACCCGGTGCCCGCGGGCGACGGCCGGATCGTTCGGCTCGCGAGGGGCGGAGCTCCGACGGACGCTAAAGGTCCTTGCGGACGTCCTCGCTCAGCCGTTCGTGCCAGCGCCTCATCAGCGCCTCGAACTCCTCGTCCTTCTCCTTCGGCAGCACGATCTCGACCGTGACGAGGAGGTCTCCCGGCGTGTCGCCCGGCAGGCCCTTGCCGCGCAGGCGCAGCGTGCGGCCGGAGGAGGATTGCGGCGGGATGGACATCTCCACCGCGCCGTCAAGAGTGGGGACGCGCACCTTGGCCCCCAGCACGGCCTCGTCGAGGCGCACCGGGAGACGCAAGCGGAGGTTGCGGCCTTCGACCTGGAACCGCTTGTCAGGCTTCACCTTGATCGTGACCAAGAGATCGCCGTTGGGACCGCCATTGGGGCTGGCCTGGCCTTGGCCCTTCAGCCGGATCGTCTGCCCGTCCTGGATGCCGGCCGGCACCTTGACCTCGATCTCGCGCTCTGCGGGCAGCATCAACCGCAAGTGCGTGCCGTGAACGGCTTCGGCGAGCGTGATCGCGCCCTCGGCCTTGAGGTCGCCGCCCGCCACTGGGCCGCGTCGTCCCGCCGCCTGGCCGAACAGGTCGGCGAAGATGTCGGAGGCGTCGAAACCCGCCCCGGCCCCGCCTGCTCCCCCGCCCGTGCGGGCGCGAAAGCCGCCCGGTCCCTGCTCGAAGCCGAAGCCCTGGAAGCCTTCGAAGCCGCCGCGCTGGCGGCCGCCCCGGCCGGCGCCGAATCCCTCGAATCCCTGGTAGCGCGGCTTGCCCTCGGCGTCGATCTCGCCGGTGTCGAACTGCTTCTTCTTCGTCTCGTCGCCCAAGATCTCGTAGGCGTTGTTCACCTCCGCAAACTTATCGCGGGCCTTCGGGTCATCCTTGTTGCGGTCGGGGTGGTACTGCTTCGCGAGCTTGCGGAAGGCCTTCTTGATGTCGGCCTCTGTCGCGCTGCGCGCCACGCCCAGAACGTCGTAGGGGTCACGCATCCATCATCCTCTGCGGTGAGATTGGGGCGGCGCGGAGCCGCGCCCCACCGGTCACCGGAGATGTGGGGAGCCTGTTGCCGATTCGCAACGCCCTCTGCTCAGGCGGATCCGACGACCGGGCGAACTTTCTGCAGCGTCCACACGCCCGCGCCGGTGCGGCAGGCCGTGCCGAGGTGGTGGCGATCCTGCGGCGGGACGCCAACCACGGCCTTGAAAGCCCGACAGACCTGGTCGTTGCGCACATAGGCCGGGCCGGCCGCCACGAAATGACCGGCGACGCCGCTGTCCTTGTCCGCCCACCGGACGGCCGCGCCGTTCTGGAGTGGATCGAGCGCCTTGTCGAGCGCGACGCTGGCCTGCGACCACTCCTCGTCCGTCAGCCCCAGCGAGACGGGAGACGGGGCCGGCACGATCGACGCCGTCGTCTCCGGCTCCGGGACCAGGGAGGTCATCGGAAGGTTGATGGAGCAGCCTCCTAGCGCGACCGCCAGCAGGGCGGCGATGCTGCAACGGCACAAGAGTTCGTGCCGCGCGACGCGCATGGCCGCCGGGGGAGTCTCGCGCCTTTCCATGTCCTTGCGTCGTGCCATATTACCCTGGAGAAACGCCCGCCCGGGGATGGTTGATCCCTGCTGAATGTCTGCGGGGCTCATTAGGCCGATGGAAGCGTTAATGGCGAGTGACCTGACCAAGGCTGCAACCGAAGCAAGCGCGGACTTCGTCGGCGCGGCGGACCCTTTCCCCATCTTCGAGCGCTGGATGGAGGAGGCCAAGGCCAAGGAGCCGAACGACCCCAACGCCATGGCGCTCGCCACGGTCGACGCCGACGGCCTGCCGGACGTCCGCATGGTGCTCCTCAAGGGCGCGGACCACGCGGGATTCGTTTTCTACACCAATGTCGAATCGGCGAAGGGCCGCGAGATCGCGCAAAATCCGAAGGCGGCCGTGGTCTTCCACTGGAAGAGCCTGCGCCGTCAGGTCCGGGTGCGCGGCCCGGTCGAACGGGTGAGCGACGCGGAGGCCGATGCCTACTTCCAGAGCCGGCCGCGAGACAGCCGGATCGGCGCCTGGGCGAGCCAGCAGTCACGCCCGCTCGAGAGCCGCTTCGCCCTGGAGAAGGCGGTGGCCATGATGGCTGCCCGCTATCCGATCGGCGAAGTTCCGCGCCCACCTTACTGGACGGGTTTCCGCATCCGGCCCGTGTCCATGGAGTTCTGGCAGGACAAGCCCTTCCGCCTGCACGAGCGAACCGTCTTCCGTCGCGCGACGCCCGAGGGCACGTGGTCGACGGAACGGCTCTACCCCTAGGCCGAGCGCGCAGGGACACCGGGTCTCGCGTGTCCTCGCCCGGCGCAGGTCCGCTCCGGCAGGGCCTTCGCCGACACCGCCCTCTCCGCCCGGACGGTGGCGGCCACGGTGCGGCTGACGGACAGGGGCCGAGGTTCGGCGAAGGCCGCAGGGCCGACGGCCCCCGATGCAGCTTGACGTGAGGATGCCCGCAGGCGAAGCCTGCGACTTGGCGACGGAGGGTTCCGTCGCGACCGGATCGAGGACACGATGCCCACGGGGACGCCTCCCACCACCAACGGACCCCGCCGCGCGATGCTGCTGACCGGCGCGAGCCGCGGCATCGGTCACGCCACGGTGAAGCGCTTCTCGGCGGCCGGCTGGCGGGTCATCACCTGCTCGCGGCATGCCTTCCCTGAAAACTGCCCCTGGGAAATGGGCCCCGAGGACCATATCCAGGTCGATCTCGGCAATCCCGACAACACGGAGCTCGCGATCAGGGAGATCCGCTCCCGCCTCGAGGGCGGGCGGCTCGACGCGCTCGTCAACAATGCGGGCATCTCGCCGAAAGGCCCCGGCGGGGCGCGGCTGAGCACCATCGACACGACGCTGCAGGACTGGCAGCGCGTCTTCCAGGTGAACTTCTTCGCCCCGGCGCTGCTGGCGCGCGGCCTCATCAACGAGCTCGAGGCGGCCAAGGGCTCGGTGGTGAACGTGACCTCGATCGCCGGCTCGCGCGTCCATCCTTTCGCGGGCGCGGCCTATGCGACCTCCAAGGCGGCGCTCGCTTCGCTCACGCGCGAGATGGCAGCGGATTTCGGCCCGCATGGCGTCCGCGTCAACGCGATCTCCCCCGGCGAGATCGACACGTCCATCCTGTCCCCCGGGACCGACAAGCTGGTCGCCCAGATCCCGCTGCGCCGGCTGGGCACTCCGGAGGAGGTCGCCAAGGCGATCTATTTCCTGTGCACGGACCAGTCGAGCTACGTCAACGGCGCCGAGATCCACATCAATGGCGGCCAGCACGTCTGAGGACGGCGGCCGCGAGAGCCGCGCCTATCCCTCGCGGCCCTTCATCGCCGCGAGCGTCGCCGTGTTCCGGGACGGGAAGGTGCTGCTCGCGGCCCGGACGAAGCCGCCCTCTCCGGCCCTGTTCTCGCTTCCGGGCGGTCTCGTCGAGGTCGGCGAGACGCTGGAGCAGGCGGCGCTCCGGGAGCTTATGGAGGAAGTGGGCGTCGACGCGGAGATCCTGGGATTCGCCGGCCATGTCGAGGTGATCGAGCGCGACGCCGACGCGCGCGTGCGCAGTCACTTCGTGGTCAACGCCTTCGCCGCGCGCTGGCTGGCGGGCGAGCCCGTGGTGGGGCCCGAGGCGGCCGAGGTGCGCTTCGTCGCCCCATTCGAAGCCGGAGCTCTCGCGACCACGCCAGGCCTCTTGCGCATTCTCGACCGCGCAGCCTCCATCGTGGGAGGCCGCTCATGAGTCGGCGCGGGACGTCGGCCGCGCTCGTCGTGACGGCAGCGCTCGCGCTGACCATGGCCTGGCTGTCGCCCGATCCCGCATCGGCGCAGTTCTTCTGGCCCTGGAACCGCCCCGCCGCGCCGCCGCCTCCTCCGGCTACCCCGCAGCCCGAGCGCAAGCCTCGCGCCCCGCGGCCCGCGGCCAAGCCTCCCGCCGCCAAGCCCGGAGAGGCGAAGAAGGAGGATAAGCCCGGCGACAAGAAGGACGCCAAGGCCGACGCCCAGCCCGAGCCCGAGGCTCCGCCGCCGCCATATGAGCCGCAGCTTCTGAGGTTGTCTGAGATCATGGGCGCGCTGGCCTTCCTGCGTCCGCTCTGCGGCGCGCAGGACGGCGCCGATTTCCAGCGCCGGATGGAGAACCTGATCGAGGTCGAGGCCACGTCCCAGTCCCGCAAGGAGCGGCTGGCGGGAGCCTACAACAAGGGCTACCGGGAATACGCTCAGAGCTATCGCCGCTGCACTCCTGCCGCGCAGGTCATCATCCAGCGCTACGCCGACGAGGGCGGCAAGCTGACCCGCGAACTCTCGGGCCGCTTCGGCGGCTGAACCGGGAAAACCGCGGCCGCCGCCCACGCCCGTGCGCGATAGGATGCGACCGACGGGACGCGGCCTGCGCCGCGGCGATCAGCCGGCCGGCTGCAGGGCCTCCGCGAACCGCACGGGCTCGCCCCGGCCGGGCTGGGCCACCTCGCCCTCCCACATCACCGGGACGCCGCGGACCACCGTCCCGACAGGCCAGCCCATGACGCTCACGCCGTCATAGGGCGTCCAGGCGCACTTCGAGGCGATCCAGCCATTCGTGATGGTCTGGCGCTTCTTCAGGTCGACGACCGTGAGGTCGGCGTCGAACCCCACGGCGACACGGCCCTTCATGGCCATGCCGAAGAGGCGGGCAGGCCCGGCGCTCGTCAGGTCGACGAAGCGGCCCAGGCTGAGCCGCCCCGCCGCGACGTGGTCGAGCATGATCGGGACCAGCGTCTGCACGCCCGTCATGCCGGACGGAGACGCGGGATAGGGCTTCGCCTTCTCCTCCAGCGTGTGCGGCGCATGGTCGGACCCCAGCACGTCGACGACGCCCTGCTCGACGCCCCACCAGATTCCGGCGCGGTGTGCGGCGTCGCGGACGGGCGGGTTCATCTGCACGAGGGTGCCGAGACGGGCATAGGCCTCCGCGCCGTCGAGGGTGAGATGGTGGGGCGTGGCCTCGCATGAGGCGACATCCTTGCAGCCGGCGAGGAAGCGCATCTCCTCGGCCGTCGAGATGTGCAGGACGTGGATCCGCGCGCCGGTCCGCCGGGCGATCGCCACAAGGCGCTGCGTGCATCGCATGGCGACCTCGGGCGAACGCCAGACGGGATGGCTCGAGGGGTCGCCCTCGACCCGCAGGTCGCGGCGCTCGCGCAGCATGGGCTCGTCCTCGGAATGGAAGGCGGCGCGCCGGCGCGTGCGGCGCAGGATCTCCGCCACGCCCTCGTCGTCCTCGACGAGCAGGGAGCCTGTCGAGGAGCCCATGAAGACCTTGATGCCCGCCGCGCCGGGAAGCCGCTCCAGCTCGGCGACGTCCTTCGCATTCTCGTGCGTGCCGCCCACCCAGAAGGCGAAGTCGCAATGCATGCGATGGAGACCGCGCGCGACCTTGTCGGCCAGCGCCTCCGGAGTCGTCGTCAGCGGGTCGGTATTGGGCATCTCGAAGACGGTCGTGACCCCTCCCATCACCGCGGCCCTGGACCCGCTCTCCAGGTCCTCCTTGTGCGTGGGACCCGGTTCGCGGAAATGCACCTGGCTGTCGATGACTCCCGGCAACAGGTGCAGGCCGGTGCAATCGATCCGCCTGTCGGCCGATGCCCGCGAGAGGTCGCCCAGCGCCGCGAAGCGGCCGGCGCTGATGCCGATGTCCCGCACCCCCGCGCCGTCCTGGTTCACCACGGTGCCGCCTGTGAGAACGAGATCGAAGGGGGCGGTGCGCTCGGCCATGCTCGGGCTCCGGCTGGGGGCGGCCCTGCCGCCCCTTGATGGACATGGGCGAGGGCATAGGTAAAACCCGAGGCGCGGGCAAGCCCGCCCGCCGCGTCCCCCCACCGCATCGGAGCCTCTCCATGGCGTCAGCCCCGCTTCTCGACCGCGGCGTCCTCCGGCTCACGGGCGAGGACGTGCGTCGCTTCCTCAACGGCCTCGTCACGAGCGAGATGGAGGAGGTGGGAGAGGACAGGCCGCGCTTCGCAGCCCTCCTCACGCCGCAGGGCAAGATCCTGTGCGACTTCATCGTCGCCGCCGCCGATGGCGAACAGGGAGGCGGGCTCTATCTCGACTGCCCCCGCGTCCTGGCCGAGGACCTCGCCCGGCGCCTGGGCCTTTACAAGCTTCGCGCCAAGGTCACGATCGAGGACCTCTCCTCCACCCTCGCCGTCGCCGCGTGGTGGGACGGCGAGCGCGCGCCCGACGGGCTGGGCGTGTTCTATCCCGATCCCCGCCATCCCGCCCTCGGCGACCGTGTGATCCTCGACCGCGCCGCGGCGGAAGCCCTGGCGGGGGACGCCAGCGACTACCATGCCCACCGCATCGGCCTGGGCGTGCCGGAGGGCGGACGGGACTTCGCCTACGGGGACGCCTTTCCGCACGAGGCCGACATGGACCAGTTCGCCGGCGTGGATTTCGACAAGGGCTGCTATGTGGGCCAGGAGGTCGTCTCGCGCATGCAGCACCGCGGGACGGCGCGCACCCGCGTCATCCCCGTGACCTTCGCCGACGGGGTGGCGCCCGAGGCCGGAACGGAAGCGACCGCGGACGGCCGGGCGGTCGGGCGCATCGGGTCCAGCGCACCGGGCGGGCGGGCGCTCGCCCTGCTGCGGCTGGACAGGGTCGAGGATGCGCTCGCGGCCGGCCAGGCGCTGGAGGCCGGTGGCCTCGCCTTCCGCCCCGGCCAGGCGGATGCGCTGCGCTTCCCGATCCCCGGCGATGCGGCTAAACCCGTGGCATGAGCGAGCACGACCCGGCGAATCTGAGCCCGCACGTCCTCCTGCACCAAGACGGCAAGTGCCGATGCCCGTGGCCGGGCACGGACCCGCTCTACGTGCACTATCACGACACGGACTGGGGCGTGCCCGAATATGATGATCGCGCCCTTTTCGAGAAGCTGCTGCTGGACGGGTTCCAGGCCGGCCTCGCCTGGATCACCATCCTGCGCAAGCGCGAGAATTTCCGCATCGCCTTCGAGGGTTTCCGCCCGGAGATCATGGCGGGCTGGACGCCCGGCAAGCTCGATGCGCTCATGAACGACCCGGGGATCGTGCGCAACCGGGCCAAGATCGAGGCCTCCGTTCGGTCGGCGCAGGCCTTCCTCGCCATCCAGGAGAAGCAAGGCTTCTCGCAGTTTCTCTGGGACTTCGTGGACGGCTCGCCCGTCCAGAACGCCTTCCGGTCCGGCAAGGAGGTTCCCGCCGAGACGGAGGTCTCGCGCCGGATGTCCAAGGCGCTGCGGGCGGCAGGCTTCAACTTCGTCGGCCCCACGATCGTCTACGCCTTCATGCAGGCCGTCGGCATGGTCAACGATCATCTGGTCGACTGCCATCGCCACGCGGAGGTGCAAGGGCTGGTGCGCGGCCGGCCGGCGGGGAAGCCCCGGTGACGCGCGGCCCGAGGCCGCCGCGGGCCTGGCAGCGCATGCTCTCCGGCCGGCGGCTCGACCTGCTGGACCCCTCCCCGCTCGACGTGGAGATCGAGGACATCGCCCACGGCCTCGCCCGTGTCGCGCGCTGGAACGGCCAGACCATGGGCGCCCACATCTATTCCGTCGCCCAGCACTCCCTGCTGGTCGAGGCGATCGCCGGGCGGATCGACCCGACGCTCGCCCCGCGCGAGCGGCTCGCCGTCCTCTTGCACGATGCCCCGGAATACGTGATCGGCGACATCATCTCGCCCTTCAAGGCCGTTCTGGGCGAGGGCTACAAGGGCGTCGAGAACCGGATCCTCGCGGCCATCCATCTTCGGTTCGGCCTGCCGGCCGTTCCGCCGAAGGCCCTCGCCACCCTGGCCAAGTCGGCGGACCGCGCCGCCGCCTTCCTGGAGGCGACCCACCTCGCCGGCTTCACCCACGAGGAGGCGCTGCGCCTTTTCGGCCGCCCCGCCTCCGTTCCGCGCGATGCGGCTGCCCTGCTGTCGCCGTGCGACGCGGAGGAGGCGAAGTCGCGCTTCCTCGCCCGCTTCGCGACGCTGGAGAAGGCGGCGGCGCAGGTGCACGACGCGGCGTCCTGACCTACACTTTCGCCAGCACCGCCGAAGACCGACCCATGCCTGCCATCCACGTCACCCCCCTCTCCCGCCTGCGCGAAACGGTGGACGCGAGCGGCGCGAGCCATGTCGTGACGCTTATCAACATCTCGACACCGGTCGAGCGTCCGTCGGCCATCGCGCCGGAGCGCCATCTCTTCATCGGGGTGAGCGACATCGTGGATCCGCTGGACGGGCACGTCCTGCCGGCCGACGCCCATGTCGAGCAACTCCTCGCCTTCACCCGGCTGTGGGACCAGGCGCGCCCGCTCGTCATTCATTGCTGGGCCGGCATCAGCCGCTCGACGGCCGCGGCCTACATCACCTTGTGCGCGCTCAGGCCCGAGCGCGACGAGTTCGAGACCGCGCGCCTCCTACGCGCGGCGGCGCCGTCGGCGACCCCCAACGCGCGGCTCGTCCAGGTGGCCGACGCCCTCCTCGACCGGCGCGGGCGGATGGTCGCCGCCATCGCGGAAATCGGGCGCGGCGCGGATGCCTTCGAGGGCACGCCCTTCCGCCTGCCGCTCGACCGCACATGAGCGAAGCCCGTCCCGCCACGCCGCTCGAGATCGGCGTCGCCGCGGCGGTAGTCACGGTGGAGCGGGATACGCCGATGATCCTCGTGGCCCGGCCCGGCGAGGAGGGCGTCGTGGGCCTGCCGTCCGGCAGCTTCGACCCGCTCTCCCATCGCACGCTGGAAATCGGCCTGCGCGCCTTCGTCGCCGAACAGACGGGGCTGTCGCTGGGCTACGTGGAACAGCTCTACACGTTCGGCGACCGCGGGCGGAATGCTCGGGTGGGCGACGCCGCCCCGCACGTCGTCTCGATCGGCTACCTCGCGCTGACGCGCCATGCGGTGGGGTCAGCCCTGCCGAAGGCGGCCCGGTTCAGGCCCTGGTACGCCTTTTTTCCGTGGGAGGACTGGCGCGGCGGGCGTCCGGCCATCCTGGATTCGCAGATCGTCCCGGCCCTCGACGCGTGGTCCGCCGACAGGGCTGCCGAGCGCGCCGAAGGGGCCCGCCGGGCGGCGAGCCGCGTGCAGCGCGTGGCGCAATGCTTCGGCGCGGGCAGTGACGGCGAGGGTTGGGACGAGGAGAAGGTGCTCGAGCGCTACGAACTCCTCTACGAGGCGGGACTGGTCCCCGAGGCCCGGCGCGACGGGCGTGAGGCAGCCTTGCGCCGCGAGCCGCTTCCCGGTCTGGGCGAGAGCATGGTCTTCGACCACCGCCGGATTCTCGCCACCGCCATGGGCCGGCTGCGCGGCAAGCTGAAATACCGGCCCGTCGTCTTCGAATTGCTGCCGCCGGTCTTCACGCTCACCGCCCTGCAGCGGACCGTGGAATCGATCTCCGGGCGACACCTGCACAAGCAGAATTTCCGCCGCGTCGTGGAGAATGCGGCCCTCGTCGAGCCGACGGGCGAGACGGCCACGACGGGAGGGCGCCCCGCCGCCCTGTTTCGCTTCCGCCGGGAGGTCGTCGAGGAAAGGCCCGCCCCGGGCCTGCGTCTGGGCGCCCGGCGGGCCTAGCGCCAATCCGGCAGGCTCGACGGGCGACGGCTCCCCGGCGGCGCAATGGTGAGCGCGGAGGGACTCGAACCCTCGACCCCATGATTAAAAGTCACGTGCTCTACCGGCTGAGCTACGCGCTCCCACCTCGCGCCCCGGGAGGCCCGGACGGCGGGCCTGGCCCGCGTGGGGCTTGTATTGCGATGCCGCGCCAGGCGCAAGGCGCGGCAAGCGCAAACGGGGCCGAGACGGCGCGACACGCTGGCACAACGACCGCATCAGCCCGGGCATGCGGCGTGCTGCGCGGGCCGGGCCGGCGCTCAGGTCTGCGCATCGGCGGGTTGCGGCGCGGCCGGCCTCGCCTGGGCCATTCGAGCACCGTGCGGGTGTCATGGTTCTGCCGCGCAAGGGTGGTCGCATGGCACATGAGCACATACCGGACGCGCCTGATCACCGGCTTTGGACAGATCGGTCCTGACCGCCTGGAAGCGCCCCACGCCGCCGAAGCCTTGGCATCGGCCTGGCTGGAGGCGCGCGCCCTGCTGGACGATGGCGTCGGGGCCGCTGCCGGGGCCGGGCGCTGGGTTCTCGTGCTGGAGGACGAGCGGGGCCGAGCCTTGTGCCGGCTTCCCCTCTCCCAGATCGGCCAGGGGTGAGGCGGAATTCGCCAATCTCACGCCGGCTCAACCGATTGTGAAGACCATTTGCATTCCGACCGGCAATACTGACCGAAGAGGGACCGGGGCACGAGGGGCGGCATGGGATCGGGAAAGAACAGGGCGACGGCGCCGGAACTCGCGCTCCTGGTCGCAGCCGCGGACCGCGGGGGAGCCCTGGTGCTGCCGTCCATGCTGCGGGACCCCGTGATCCTGACGCTGGAACTTGAGGGCCATCTGGTCCGCATCCAGGACGAGGCCGACGAGCGTTGCGCCCTGACGCGGATCCAACTCACCCGATCGGGATGGACGCTCGCGCGGCGCGAGCGCGTGACGTCCGCGGCGGCCCCCGCCGCACGTGAGATCAGCTACCGCCGACCTGACGTCATTCCCGACGCCCTCTCCTGGGCCTGGCGATCCTGAGGCACCCGTCCCGCACATGGCAGGACGCCGGGCGCTGAGGTGCGGCCCGGCGTCGGTTTCCTCTGGCGTGAGTCTCCTTGACGGCCAGGATGCCGCGGAGCCCTACGACATGGTGGGAATGACGAACTCCGAGCCGGACTTGATGCCCGTCGGCCAGCGCGAGGTCACCGTCTTGGTCTTCGTGTAGAAGCGGAAGGCATCCGGGCCGTGCTGGTTCAGGTCGCCGAAGCCCGAGCGCTTCCAGCCGCCGAAAGTGTAGTAGGCGATCGGCACGGGGATCGGAACGTTCACGCCGACCATGCCGACCTGCACCTTGGAGGCGAAATCGCGGGCCGCGTCACCGTCACGCGTAAAGATCGCGACGCCGTTTCCGTATTCGTGTTCATTGCAAAGGCTGAGCGCCTTCTCGTAGGTCGGCGCGCGCACGACGGAGAGGACGGGTCCGAAGATCTCCTCCTTGTAGATGCGCATGTCCTCGGTGACGTGGTCGAACAGGCAGCCGCCGAGATAGAAGCCGTTCTCGTAGCCCTGCATCTTGAAGCCGCGGCCGTCGACGACGAGCTTGGCCCCTTCCTTGATGCCCAGCTCCACGTAGGAGCGCACCTTGTCGAGGTGGGCCTTGGTGACAAGCGGGCCGTAGTCGGCGGAGCCGTCGGTCGACGGGCCGATCTTCAGGCTCTCGACCCGCGGGACGAGCTTGTCCATCAGCCGCTCGGCCGTGCCGTGCCCCACGGGAACGGCGACCGAAATCGCCATGCAGCGCTCGCCGGCCGAGCCGTAGCCAGCGCCGATCAGCGCGTCCACCGCCTGGTCCATGTCCGCGTCTGGCATGATGACCATGTGGTTCTTGGCGCCGCCGAAGCACTGCACGCGCTTGCCCGCCGCGCAGCCGCGCGAATAGACGTAGGCGGCGATTGGCGTCGAGCCCACAAAGCCCACGGCCTTGATGTCGGGATCGTCGAGGATGGCGTCGACCGCCTCCTTGTCGCCCTGCACCACGTTGAAGACGCCGGCCGGCAGGCCCGCCTCAAGGAAGAGTTCCGCGAGGCGCAGCGGCACGCCCACGTCGCGCTCGGAGGGCTTCAGGATGAAGGCGTTGCCGCAGGCGAGCGCGGGGGCGGCCTTCCAGAGCGGGATCATGGCGGGAAAGTTGAAGGGCGTGATGCCCGCGACGACGCCCAGCGGCTGGCGCATGGAGTAGACGTCGATGCCGGGACCGGCGCCGTCCGTATACTCGCCCTTGAGCAGGTGCGGCGAGCCGATGCAGAACTCCACCACCTCGAGGCCGCGCTGGATGTCGCCCTTGGCGTCGGCGACGGTCTTGCCGTGCTCGCGGGCGAGCAGGTCGGCGAGGCTGTCATACTCGGCGTGGACGAGGTCGAGGAACTTCATCAGCACGCGGGCGCGCCGCTGCGGGTTGGTGGCTGCCCAGGCCGGCTGGGCCGCCTTGGCGTTCTCGACGGCGGCCCGCACTTCCGCGGTGCTGGCCAGGGGCACGCGCGAGCGCACCTCGCCGGTCATCGGCTCGAAGGCCTCGGTGAAGCGGCCGGACGTGCCCTTGACGTGCTTGCCGCCGATGAAGTGCGTGAGTTCCGCAACCATGGTGTTCCTCCGGGATCGTGCTGGGCTTGTCTTGTGACAGGATCAGCCGCATAGCAACGGCTTATCCTGCGCAGCCGTTGTGCGCGAATTCACGAACGAAGGTCGCCATGGACTGGGATCTCGCCCGCGTCTTCCTCGCCGTCGCCAGGGCCGGCCAGCTCCTCGGGGCCGCCCGCAAGCTCGGCGTCGATCATGCGACGGTGAGCCGCCGGGTCAACATGCTGGAAGCCCAGATGGGCGTGAAGCTGATCGAGCGTCGCACCAATGGCTGCGCCCTCACGCAGGCTGGCGAAGCCTTCCTGGCGAGCGCCGAGCGGATGGAGACGGAGATGCTGCGGGCCCAGGCCTCGCTCTCCGGCTTCGACGTCGCCCTGGAGGGCGAGGTGCGCATCGGTGCGCCCGACGGGTTCGGCACGTTCATCCTGGCCCGTCACCTCGGCGCCCTGATGGACCGGCATCCCGGCCTGACCGTCCAGCTGGTCCCCCTGCCCCGCGCCTTCTCGCTGGCCAAGCGCGAGGCGGACATGGCGATCACCATCGAGCCGCCGCAGGAGGGACGGCTCAGCGTGCGCAAGCTCACGGATTATCGCCTCAGCTTCTACGCGGCACGGGACTATGCCGAGGCCCACGAGCCGCCGCGTTCGCTCGACGAGCTTTCGAAGCACCGCATCGTCACCTATGTGCGCGACCTCCTCTTCACGCCCGCGCTCGACTACCTCGCCGATCTCGGCGTCCCCGCCGGAAGGCGTTTCGAATGCGCGGGCATGCTGGGCCAGATCGAGGCCGTGCGGGCCGGCGCGGGCGTGGGCATGCTGCACGACTACGCGGCGCGCCTGCACGGGGACCTCGTGCCCGTCCTGCCTGAGGTCGGGGTGCTGCGCAGCTATTGGCTGGTCGCCCATGACGACGTGCGCGACCTCGCCCGGGTGAGGCTGGTGCACGACTTCATCGTCGAGCTGGTGGCAGGCATGCGGCGGAGCTTCGTCTGAACGGGCACCGCAGCTTCCGTCCTTGCGAGCGACGCGAAGCACTCCGGTCGTCTGGCCCACGCCTGGATTCCGTCGTCGGCCCGCTCCTGGCCGTGACGTCGGGCGACTCTACCCGCTGTTGCGCAGCCCAGCGGAGATCCCGTTGATGGTCAGCTGGATGCCCTGGAGCACCTGCTGGTCGGAACCGTCGCCGCGGTGGGCCTTGAGGAGTTCGACCTGCACGTGGTTGAGCGGGTCCAGATAGGGGAAGCGGTTGCGGATGGAGCGGGCGAGCAGCGGGTTGCCCTCGAGGAGCTGCTTCTGGTTCATGATGGCGAGCAGGCTCTCGACCGCCGCCTCCCACTCGGCCCTGATGCGCGGGAAGATCGCCTCCCGCAGGGCCTCGTCCTGGACCAGCTGCGCGTAGCGCGACGCGATGGCGATGCTGCTCTTGGAGAGCACCATGTCCATGTTGGACAGCAGGGTGCGGAAGAAGGGCCAGTCCCGGTACATGGCCTGCAGGCGCGCGAGCCCATCATTGGGATTGTCGGCGAGCCAGTTCTTCACCGCGGTGCCGAAACCGTACCAGCCGGGCAGCATCAGGCGGCACTGCGCCCAGCTGAACACCCAGGGAATGGCGCGGAGGTCCTCGATGCTGCGCGTCTTCTTGCGCGAGGCCGGGCGGCTGCCGATGTTGAGCGTGGCGATCTCGGTGATGACCGTCGAGTTCCAGAAATAGTCCTCGAATCCCGGGGTCTCGTAGACGAGGCTTCGATAGGCCCGGAACGCCGTCGCCGAGAGCATCTCCATGGTGGCAAGGTAGTCCTCGCGCGGGGCGCGCTTCTGGGGCTGGAGCAGCGAGGCTTCCACCGTCGCGGCGGCGAGGATCTCGAGGTTGCGCCGGCCGACCTCCGGGTTCGAGTACTTCGACGAAATGATCTCGCCCTGCTCGGTGATGCGGATCTGGCCCTGAACGGCCCCGCCCGGCTGGGCCAGGATGGCGTCGTAGCTCGGCCCGCCGCCACGTCCCACCGATCCGCCGCGGCCGTGGAAGAGGCGAAGGCGCACACCGTGGCGGCGGAACACCTCGATCAGCTCGATCTCGGCCTTGTAGAGCTCCCAGCCCGAGGTGACGAAGCCGCCATCCTTGTTGCTGTCGGAATAGCCCAGCATCACCTCCTGCTCGCCGCCGAGACTGTCGACCAGCGCGCGGTAGTCGGGCAGCGAAAGCAGCGCGTCCATGGTGGAGGCGGCCTTGCGCAGGTCCTGGATCGTCTCGAAGAGCGGGACGATGTTGACCAGGCTGCGCCCGCCCGCCTTCACGAGTCCCACCTCCTTGAGGAGAACCGCGAGTTCGAGGCAGTCCGACACGGACTGGCCCTTGGAGATGATGGCCGTGCGGATGACGTCGCGCCCGAACACCGCGTGCGCGTCCGCGGCAGCGCGGAACACCGCCAGCTCGCCCTGCGTCTCCTCGGAGTAGGTGACGAAGGGCGACACGAGCGGACGCGCGGTCGCCAGCTCGCGCCGCAGCACGGCCACGCGGGCCGCCTCGTCGAGCCCCTTGTAGTTCGTGCCGGGCGCCACGGCCTCCAGCAGCTCGGCGATGGTGCGCTCGTGAACATCCGAGTTCTGGCGCAGGTCGATCGAGGCGAGATGGAAGCCGAAGCAGCCCACCGCGCGGCGCAGGCTGCGCAGGCGCCCACGCGCCAGGATCGTCGAGCCGTGCTGGCGCAGCGAGCGGTCGATGACGTCGAGGTCGGCCTTGAACTGCGCGGCGTCGGCATAGGCGGGCGCGTCGCCTACCGGGTGGCGCAAGGCCTCGTGGCCCCCCTTGGCGGCGGCCGTCGCGGCTACGCGGGCATAGATGCCGGAGATCGCCAGCCGATAGGGCTCGTGATGGCGGGTCGGCGAGCGGTCGGGCGAGCGCTCGACGAGACCGAGCAGCTCTTCGCTCACCTGCACGATGTCCTCCGCGAGCGAGAGCTCCGCGCCGAGTTCGTGCAGTTCGTCGAGGTAAAAGCGGAAGGCGCGGGTGGAGTGCAGCCGCACCGTGCTGCTCAGGACGTCGGCGGTGACGAAGGGGTTTCCGTCTCGGTCGCCGCCGATCCAGCTGCCCATGCGCAGGAAGGAGGCGACCTCCACGGGTCCGCCATCGGGGTCGTAGGCTGCGAGCCGGTCCTCCAGCTCGTTGTAGAGGCGCGGCAGCTCCCTGAGGAACGTATAGTCGTAGTAGGAGAGGCCGTTCGCCACCTCGTCGAGCACCGTGAGCTTGGTCTGCCGCAGCATGCTGGTCTGCCAGAGCGTGAGCACGGTGCGGCGCAGCTCCTCCTCCGTGGCGGCGAGCTCCTCGGGCGTCGGCGCGAGGCGGTCGCGTTCCTCGAGCAGGGCCGCGATCTCCATTTCCCGCGTCAGCACGCTCTTGCGGCGCACCTCGGTCGGATGGGCGGTCAGCACCGGGCTGACGAGCGCGCTCTCGAAGAGGGTGCGGAGCTCGGAGCCTGGAAGCCCCGCCTCCTGCGCCCGCGCAAAGGTGCGCGCCAGCGTGCCCGGGCGAGGCGCGGAGCCGGCGATGGCGTGGGTGCGCGTGCGGCGGATGTGATGCCGGTCCTCGGCGATGTTGGCAAGGTGCGAGAAATAACTGAAGGCCCGCACGATCTGGACCGTCCGCTCCGGAGACAGGCCGTTCAGCAGCTCCTCGAGGTGATGGCGCGCCGGCGTGTCGTCGTCCCTGTGGAAGCGGATGGAGGTCTGCCGGATCTTCTCGACGATGGCGAAGATCTCCTCCCCCTCCTGCTCACGCACGGTGTCGCCGAGGATGCGTCCGAGCAGACGGATGTCCTCGCGCAGAGGCTGGTCCTTCTCGGCGACCGGGGGATCCTGGGTCAGGACGATGGGGGTGATCGACATGGCCGCTCCAATCGATTCAAATCCGGCCGGGGCGACCCGGCCATGCTCGTGATGCATCTTTCGGGCCGCCGCACGCAAGCGGGGAAAGTCCGCCAAAGGTTGCGGATAATCCATGCAGCCCTTGTTGCGGCGCGGCTGCGCCTTCGCTGAGATGCGAGGGAGGCGAGGAGGATGCAGCGATGAGGACCGTCGACGCCGTGGTGGCGCGGATCGTGTCCATCGCCGCGTGGCTGGTGATCCCGGTCTCCCTGCTGCTTTTCCTGCAATGGCCGCTGCGCGATCTGGTTCGGGCGCACACGCGCGAGGCCAACGACCTCGGGCAGACGCTCTTCGCCCTTTACGTGGCGGTGGCAGTCACTGCCGCCTCCCGACGCAGCGCGCACCTCGCCATGGACCTGATCGCGCGCCGCTACGGGGCGCGCCGGCGTCGCGCGATGCTCCGCATCGGGCTGCTCGCCGGCGTCATTCCCTGGACGGCCTTCGTCCTGTGGTCGGGCCGCTCCCTCTTCGCCGGGTCCCTGCAACAGTTCGAGGCCTTTTCCGACACGGGCAATCCCGGCTATTTCGTGGTCAAGCTTTCGGCAGCCCTCCTCGCCGCCCTGCTTCTCGTCCAGGCCGTGCTCGACCTCGTCCGGGCAGGCGGGGCCCAGGGGTCCCCGGCGAAGGACGAGCGGCCATGAGCGGGGTCTTCGGCTTCGTGCTCCTGGCGGCCGTCGCCGTGGGCATGGTGGCGACCGGCCTGCCCGCCTTCATGGTGGTCTTCGCCTGTTCGGTCGCGGGAGCCGCCGTCTCGCTCGTGGCGGGCTGGGCATCGCCCGAGATCTACGCCGCCCTGCCCAACAGGGTGGTGAACCTGCTCGAGAGCGACATCCTGCAGGCCCTGCCCCTGTTCGTGTTCCTCGGCGCGCTGCTGGGCCGGCTGCCCGTGGGGGCCGCCTTGTTCCGGGCGGCCGTGGCCATCGCGCCCCGCAGCCGGGCGGCGCCGGCTTTGGCCGGCATCGGCCTCGGCGCCCTTCTCGGGCCGATGAACGGGTCTGTCGGCGCCAGCGTCCTCGCATTGTCGCGCACGCTCGCCCCCGCCCTGTCCGCGCGCGGCGTGCCGAAGCCGCTCGCCGCGGCCATCGTCACCGTGGCGAGCACGCTGGGCGTCGTGGTCCCGCCCTCTCTCGTCCTCATCCTCCTGGGCGACGCCATGATGGCCGCCCATACGATCGCGGTGAACGCCACGGGGCGTTCGGACCGCATCATCAACACGCAGGACGTGTTCCGCGGGGCGCTCGCGCCGGCGCTGGCCTTCGTGGCGCTGAGCATGGGCATCGCGTGGCTTTCGGCGCGCAGGATCGCTGCGGAACCTGCAGCCGCGTCCCATCAAGCGCCCCTCCAGGCGGGAGAGGCCGCGCTGGCGGCGGCGGCGCTGCTCTTCGTCACGGGCCTGCTCGCGGGCGTGGCGCTCGGCTTCTTCTACGCGGTCGAGGCCGCCGCCTTCGGCGCCGTGGCGCTGTTCATCGCAGCGGCCGCAACAGGGCGGCTCGGAGGCGGCGCCCTCGGAAAGCTCCTCGACGAGGTGATCGCCGCGACAGGGGCGCTCTTTGCGCTCCTCGTGGCCGCCACGACGCTGACGCTCGTGCTGCGCGTGCTCGGCACGGACAAGCTGGTCATGTCGCTGCTGCGCGCCATGCCTGGCGGCGACGGGCTCGCGGCCGCCATCGTCCTTGGCATCCTCGGCATTTCGGCCCTGGTGCTCGACGCCTTCGAAATCATCTTCGTGATCGTGCCGATCCTCGCCCCTCCCCTGCTCGAGCGAGCCTCGGACGCGGTGTGGGTCGCGGTCCTCATCCTGCTCGTGCTGCAGACGAGCTTCATGGCGCCCCCCTTCGGCTATGCGCTGATGCTCGTGCAGGCGACCGCGCGCGACCGCGTGCCGCACACGGCGCTCTGGCGTGCGCTAGCGCCCTTCCTGGCGGCGCAGGCAGGCGTGCTTCTCCTCGTCTTCGTGTGGCCGGCCTGCGTCCACCTGCTGGATCCACGGCCGGCAGCCGGCGCGCCGGCGCCGCTCTCGGACAAGGACGTCCAGGACCGCTTCAGGGCGATCGCTCCGCCGGACGAGGACGGACCGCCGGCCCTGAACCTCGATCCTAAAGCCCCGTGAAGATCCTCGCCGCGAAGATCGCCCACATGGCCATCAGCACGAGGCCGCCCGCAACGTAGAGCCGGAAACGGGTCAGCACGACATTGGAGGTGACGTGGATGAAGGCATGGGCGACCCGCGACAGGACGAATGCCCAGCTCATGAGCACGAAGAGCAGGTCGGCCTTGCGGGTGGCCCAGGCGAACGCCACGAGCAGCATGAACAGGACAGGGAGCTGGAACTGGTTGTTGAAAGCGTTGGCGGTCTTCATCACGTCGGCCGGCCAGTTCGGCTCGCCAAGGGCGATGCTGCCCAGTTTCGCCTCCCCTCGGCGGACCGCGGCCACGCGGGCGCGGCCCATCCTCACCATGAGGACGAAGATCAGGGTCACCTGCACGAAAACGGGCAGGAGGACGGCTGCGATGGACATGCTGATGCTCCGGCTGCTGGCTCGCCACAACGACATGGCCGGGCTGCATCCGCAAGACAGTCACCGGAGGGCCGCAATTCTCGTCGAGCCTGCGCCAGCCCGCGTCGCGCTGCGGGACCCGGCCCGGGACCTCGCGCGTTTCTCCCCGCCAAACCCGCCACAGGAGGCCTGTCCATGCCGTTGACCGTCACCCTTGCGGACGGAACCGAGGTACCGGCGCTGGGCCAGGGAACGTGGCGGATGGGCGAGCGGGCAGACCGGCGGCGCTCCGAGATCCAATCCCTGCAACTCGGCGTCGAACTCGGCATGACGGTCGTCGACACCGCTGAAATGTACGGCGACGGGCGCACGGAAAGCCTTCTGGCGGAGGCGCTGCAAGGCTATCGCAACGAGGTCTTCCTCGTCAGCAAGGTCTACCCGCACAACGCCACGGCCGAGGGCGTCGTGGCGGCCTGCGAGCGCAGCCTCGCCCGACTGCAGACGGACCGGCTGGACCTGTACCTGCTGCATTGGAGGGGCGGCGTGCCCTTGTCCGAGACGCTCGCGGGCTTCCGGCGGCTGGTCGAGTCCGGCAAGATCCTGCGATGGGGGGTGAGCAACTTCGACACCGACGACATGGACGAATTGCTGGCCCTCGACGGCGGGGCCGGCTGTGCGGCGAACCAGGTGCTCTACAACCTCATGCGGCGGGGACCGGAATTCGACCTGCTGTCGCTGCTGCAGGAGCGGCGGATCGCCACCATGGCCTACAGCCCCATCGAGCAGGGCCAATTGCCTCGCTCGGACGCCCTGGCGGCCATCGCGAGGAAGCACGGCTGCTCACAGCAGCGCGTTGCGCTTGCCTTCGTGCTGCGCCGGCCCGGCGTCATCGCCATTCCCAAGGCCGGCCGGCCGGATCACGTCCGCGACAACCATGCCGCGCTCTCCCTCGCGCTCGACGAGGACGACGTGGCGAAACTGGACGCGGCCTTTCCGAAGCCGCGGCGCAAGCGCCCGCTGGAGATGATCTGACCCTCCGCGTCGCAGCAGGAAGCGCCGCGCCGATGCGATTCGCCACAGGGTCCGGGAGGGATCGCGGCGGCTGCGGCGCGTCTTAGCCCGCCGGGGAGGCGACCGGCGCTTCGGCGTTCAGGTAGGCCGCGGCGATCAGGTCGCGCGTGTAGGCTTCCTGGGGGTCGTGGAAGATCGCGTCGACGCTGCCTCTCTCCACCACCTTGCCGCTCTTCATGACGATGATCTCGTCGGCGATTGCGCGCACCACCGCGAGGTCATGGCTGATGAAGAGGTAGGACAGGCCGTGCTGGGCCTGCAGCTTGCGCAGGAGATCCACGATGTCCTTCTGCACCGAGCGGTCCAGAGCCGAGGTTGGTTCGTCCAGCACCACGAGGCTGGGGTGCAGGATCATGGCGCGGGCGATGGCGATGCGCTGGCGCTGGCCGCCGGAAAACTCGTGCGGGAAGCGGTTGCGGGTGGCGGGGTCGAGGCTCACCTCCTGCAGCGCCTTCGCGGCGCGCCGGTCGCGCTCGGAGCGCCCGATGCCGGGCTCGTGGACGAGGAGGCCCTCGGTGATGATTTCGCCGACCGTCATGCGTGGCGAAAGCGAGCCGAACGGGTCCTGAAACACGAGCTGCAGTCGCTTGCGCAACGGCTTCATGGCGTCCCGGTCGAGCGGGGCGAGGTTGCGATCCTCGAAGCGCACGAGGCCGGAGGACGGCACGAGGCGCAGGATGGCGCGTCCGAGCGTCGACTTGCCGGAGCCCGATTCCCCGACGATGCCGATGGTCCCTCCCCGCCTCAGCGTGAGGCTGACCCCGTCGACGGCATGCAGCAGCTGCTTGGCGCCACCGAAGAACCCCTTCCGGAGGCTGAACTTGACGCGCACGTCGCGCGCGTCGATGAGCACAGGGGCATCCTTCGGCGGGGGGGCCTTGCGCCCCGTCGGCTCGGAGGCCAGCAGCATCCGCGTATAGGCCTGCCTGGGCGCGGCGAAGACGTCCGCGATCAGGCCGGTCTCGACGATCTCGCCGGACTTCATGACGACCACGCGGTCGGCGAAACGCCGGACGATGCCCAGGTCATGCGTGATGAAGACGATCGCCATGCCGAAGCGCCGCTTCAGGTCGGCCAGCAGCTCCAGAATCTGGGCCTGGATGGTTACGTCGAGAGCCGTCGTCGGCTCGTCGGCGATGAGGACCTGCGGACGGTTGGCGAGCGACATGGCGATCATGACGCGCTGGCGCTGCCCCCCCGAGAGCTCGTGGGGATAGCTGTCGAGCCTCTCCTTGGGGCGGGGAATGCCGACGAGGGTCAGAAGCTCCAGGGCGCGCTCGCGCGCCTGTCCTCGGCTGAGCCCGCCATGCACCATCAGCGGTTCGCTGAGCTGGTCGCCGATCCGGTAGAGCGGATCGAGCGATGTCATCGGCTCCTGGAAGATCATGCCGAGCTTGCTGCCGCGATAGCGGTTCAGCTCGCGCGGGGAGAGCCCGAGGATCTCGTCGCCACCGAGCCGCACCGATCCCGTCGCAAAGCCGTTCGATGCGAGCAGGCCCATCACGGCCATCATCGTCTGGCTCTTGCCCGAGCCGCTCTCGCCGACGATGGCGAGGGTCTCGCCCGGGGCGACGTCGAAGCTGACGCCCTTCACCGCCGTCAGACCGCCATCGGCGGTGCGGAAGCCCACCATCAGCCCCTTGACGCTGAGGATCGCCTGCGCCTCTCCCGGGCGCGGGGGCATGGCTGGAACGTCGGTCGCCGGCAGGGCCATGTCAGCGGTCCTTCGGGTCGAGCGCGTCGCGCAGACCGTCCCCGATGAAGTTGAGGCAGAAAAGGGTGGTGGTGAGGAAGAGCGAGGGCCAGACCAGCATCCACACCGCGCCCTGGATGTTGCGGGCGCCCTCCGAGATCAGCACGCCCCAGCTCGTCATGGGCTCCTGCACGCCGAGCCCCAGGAAGGAGAGGAAGCTCTCGAGCAGGATGACCTTGGGCACCAGCAGCGTCATGTACACGACGACCGGCCCCAGCGTGTTGGGGATGATGTGGCGGGACAGGATGCCCTTGGTGCCGACGCCCAGGGCCTCGGCAGCCTGAACGAATTCCTGGCGCTTCAGCGAGAGGGTCTGGCCGCGCACGATGCGCGCCATGTCCAGCCATTCCACCGCGCCCACGGCGATGAACATCAGGATGAAGTTCCGCCCGAAGAACACGACCAGCAGGATGACGAAGAAGATGAAGGGCAGCGAATAGAGGATGTCCACCGCCCTCATCATCAGCAGGTCCACCCGGCCGCCGAGATAGCCGGCCGTCGCGCCCCAGAGCACGCCGATGACGATCGCCACCGCCGTCGCCAGGACGCCGATGGCGAGCGAGATCCGGCCTGCGAACAGCGTGCGCGTCAGAAGGTCGCGGCCGTTGGAATCCGTGCCGAACCAGAAATGCGTCCACTTCACCGGCACCTCAACCACGAGGCGCTTGTTCTCGTCCGCACGCTCCACGACCCTGGCCTGGCCGAACAGGTCGGAGCGCTCGAAATAGACGAGCAGGCGCTCGTCGACCGCCCGGGTCCCGACGAGCGTGGCCTTGAGCACGTCGCCCTGGACGGACACTCCCTCGGCCTTCACGCGCATGCGCGAGGCGATCTTGTCGACGGCCGGGCCGATCTGGGATGGCTGGGGGTAGCGCTCCATGCTGGCGTTGACGCGCACGTAGTCCTGGTAGACCTGGCTGTAGTCGTGGCCCGTGAGGAAGGGACCCACGATGCAGGCGAGCGTGATGAGCGTCAGGACGACGATGCTCGTCACCGCAGCCTTGTTGCGCGCGAGACGGGTGCGCGCGTCGGCCCAGAGCGAGCGACCCTGCACGGGCGCGGCGTGGGCGAGGGCCTCGACGGCGTCCGGGGTCGCGTCACTCATAGCGGACCCTCGGGTCGATCAGGGCGTAGACGAGGTCGACCAGCAGGTTGAACACGAGCACGAAGATGGCGATCATGATCACCGTCCCCATCACCAGCGTGTAGTCGCGGTTCAGTGCGCCTTCCACGAAGTAGCGCCCGACACCGGGGATGCCGAAGATCGTCTCCACGACCACCGATCCCGTGAGCAGCGCCGCGGCCGCCGGCCCGAGGTAGGAGACGACGGGAAGCGCCGCGCCACGCAGCGCATGGCGCACGATGACGCCCAGTGGCAGGCCGTTGGCCCGCAGGGTCCTGATCGGGTTCGAGCGAAGCACCTCGATCATGGACGCGCGCGTAAGCCGCGCGATAACCGCGATCTGCGGCAGGGCGAGCGTCAAGGTGGGCAGGATGGTGTTCCGCATGGCGCCGTCGTTCCAGCCACCGACGGGCAGCCAGGCGAGCGTGAGGCCGAAGACGATCTGCAGGACCGGCGCCACGACGAAGCTCGGCACCGTGATGCCGAAGGTGGCGAGCCCCACGACCGCGTAGTCCGTCGGCTGGTTCTGGCGGAAGGCCGCGATGCAGCCCAGCGTGCCGCCGACGACCAGCGCCAGCAGCAGCGCCGAGAAGCCGAGCCGCATGGAGATGGGCAGCCCGCGCGCGAAAAGCTCGGCGATGGTGAAGTCGCGGAAGTAGAAGGACGGCCCGAAATCGCCCCGCAGGAGGGCCGAGAGATAGAGCCAGTATTGCTCGTAGAGCGGCTTGTCGAGCTGGTAGATGCGCCGCAGGTTCTCCATCACCTTCGCCTCGAGCGGCCGCTCCAGGTCGAAGGGCCCGCCGGGCGCGAGGCGGATGAGGAAGAACGAGATCGTGACGATGATGAACAGCGTCGGGATGGCCGACAGCAGCCGTTTCAGGACATAGGGTCCCATCGCCGTCCCTTCCACGCCGACGCGGCGCCCGAAGGCGCCGCGCCGCAAGAGCTTACTGCTTGATGCTCATGTAGCGGGAGAGATGCCGGTCGAGCGTGTTGCTCTCGAAGCCCTGGACCTTGTCGGACACGAGGTTCTTGGACCCGTAGAAGAGAAGCGGGACGTTGGGCATGTCCTCCATGAAGACCGCCTCGGCCTCCCGCAGGATCTTGGCGCGGGCGGCGAGGTCCTTCTCGGCCGCGGCCTTCTTCATGAGTTCGTCGAACTTCGGGTTGGAGTAGTTCGCGTAGTTCAGGCCCTTGTTGTCGCTCTGGGCGAGGAACAGGAAGTTCTGGGGATCTGAATAATCCGCGATCCAGCCCGCGCGGGCGACGTCGAAGTCGCCCTTGTCACGCAGAAGCGCGTAATGGGTCTTCAGGTCCGTGTTGACCAGCTTCACCTCGATGTTGAACGGCTTCCACATGTTGGCGAGCGCCACAGACGTGTTCTTGTGGTTCTCGGAGGTGTTGTAGCGGATCTCGATGGTGAGGGGCTTGCCGCCGGGGCCGTAGCCCGCGGCCTTGAGCAGTTCCTTGGCCTTCTCCTCGCGGTCGATCGGCGACATGTCCTTCCAGGAGGCCGTGGCCGGCTCGCCGTAATTGCCGATCCCGGGCGGCACGAAGGAATAGGCGGGGATCATGGTGCCGCCCCAGATGTCCTCGGCCAGGAACTCGCGGTCGATGATCATGGACAGCGCCTGGCGGACCCGCACGTCGTTCAGCGGCGGCTTCTTCGTGTTGAACACGAAGTAGTAGGTGCCGAGGTACGGGGCGACCTTGAACTTGTCCTTCAGGTTCTCGCGGATGAACTTGATCTGGTCGGTCGGCACGTCGTTGAAGGTGTGGATCTCGCCGGCCTGGAAGCGGCGCAGGCCCGCGGCGCGGTCCTCGATCGGGTACCAGTTGACGACGTCGATCTTCACGTCCTTGGCGTCATGGAAGTTCGGGTTCTTCACGGCCACGATCTTGTCGTTGGGCGTGAAGGACTTGAGCGTGTAGGCGCCGTTCGAGACCCAGTTCTCGGGCTTCACGAAGTCCTTTCCGTACTTCTTGACTGCGGCGGCGTTGACGGGGAACCCCGTCTGGTGGCCGAGCTGCGCAATGAAGTAGGGTGCGGGCGCCTCGAGCTGGATTTCGAGCGTCTGGGGATCGACGGCCTTGACGCCGAGCTCGTCCACCTTGGCCTGGCCTTTGTTGACCTTCTCGGCGTTCTTTATCGTGTAGAGGATGTTGGCGTACTTGGCGCCCGTCTCCGGGTCCATCAGCCTGCGGAACGAGAAGACGAAATCGTCGGCCGTCACCGGCTCGCCGTTGGACCATTTGGCGTCGGGACGAAGCTTGAACGTGTAGGCCGTGCCGTCGTCATTCGCCGTCCACGAGGCCGCGACGCCGGGCACCACCTCGCCCTTCGCGTTATAGGTCACGAGCCCCTCGAAGAGATCGAGCAGGATGTCGCTCTCCACGACCGTGGATGTCTTCTGCGGGTCGAGGGTCTCCGGATCGCCGGGATTGCCACGGTTATAGACCATCTGCGCAGCCGCGACGCTGAGCGACAATCCGAAGGCGGCGGTCGCGAGCACGGAGCGGACGAATGCGGTGGACATGGTGGGGCCTCGTTCAGGGTCTCGATCCAGTGTGAACGTTGCAACACTCCCTCCGCACGCGCAACACAGTAACGCGTGTCCGTCGCAGCAGCGCACACCGTGGTGAACGACTTGCAACGATTTGGCCTTTCCGCCACAAGGCCGGCCATGGTCCAGCCCGCGACGCCAGGAGCCGACGCGACGTCCGCCGCGGCCTGGCGCCGCTTTGCGGCGACGCTGCTTGCCGCGACGGCGGCCGGGCTCCTGCTGGTCCTGGCCTTCGTCACGGCTTTCGATCCGTACGGAATGGGACCGGCGGCGCGGCGCGACCGTCCCGTCCTGATGGACCTGAACCAGCGCTACATGTACCCGCAGATCGTGCGCAGCGGGCGGTTCGATTCGGCGGTCTTCGGAACCTCGACCGTCCGCCTGCTCGAGCCCGCCAGGCTGGCCGGCCTCTTCGGCGGCGCCTTCGCCAACCTCGCGATGAACTCGGCGACTCCCTGGGAGCAGGTGCAGATCGCCGACCTGTTCCTCCGCCGCTCGCCCGCGCCGCGCACCCTCGTCTGGGGCCTCGACCCCCTCTGGTGCGAGCCGGACGCCACGACGGAGCGCAAGCGCCTCACCTTCCGCGGCTTCCCGGCGACCTTCTACGACGAGAATCCCTGGAATGACTGGCCGGAATACCTGAACCTCAAGACGATCGAGATCGCCTGGCGCATGATGATGTTCAGGCTGGGCCTGATGCCGGAGCGCTATCGCAACGACGGCTACGAGGTGTTCACGCCGCCCGAGGCGACCTACGACCTCGCACGCGCCCAGGGCCATATCTGGCAGGGGAACAAGGACCGGACGATCGTGCCGCAGGTCCCGGCCGCCGAGCCGAGCGCTGTCGAGCGCGCCGGCTGGACCTTCCCTGCGCTGGCCTGGCTGGACGCGACGCTGTCCCGGCTGCCGCGCGAGACGGCCGTCATCCTGGCCTTTCCCCCCGTTCACGTCGCCGTGCAGCCCGCACCGGGGTCTGCGGCCGCCGCCTACGAGGCCGCGTGCAAGGAGGCGGTGGCCTCGCTCGCCCGCCGGCACAACGCGCTCGCACTCGACTTCCGCCTGGCGTCCGAGGTCACGCGGAGCGATTCCAACTACTGGGATCCCCTGCACTATCGGCTGCCCATTGCGGACCGCCTTGCGGACGCGCTCGCGGCAGGCTGGGCGGGCGGGCGGGCCGAACCCGCTGACTTCGATCGCGTGCTGGCCGCGCCGCGCCGCGACTGACGGTCACGCCCTGGCGAGACCCCGCGTCGAGAACTTGCCGGCGCGCCGCCCTGCTCTAGCTCCCAGGAAACGACCCGGAGCCAAGCCCATGCGCCGCCTCGCCCGCCTCTGCCTCGTCGTCTTCTCCCTCGCCCTTGCGCCCCCGGCCGCGTTCGCGGTCGACGAAACCGCGACTTCGACGATCCGCTCGATCATCGAGGACCAGCTCGAGGCCTTCCGCCATGACGATGCGGCGACCGCCTATGGTTTCGCCTCCCCCGGCATCCAGCGCATGTTCCCGACGCAGGACGAGTTCATGTCCATGGTCAAGCGCGGTTATGCCCCGGTCTACCGTCCGCAGAGCTTCACCTTCGCCCGCACCACGGACATCAACGGCACGATCGCCCAGGAGGTGCGGATCGTCGACGCCGACGGCGGGCAATGGCTGGCGCTCTACACGATGGAGCAGCAGGCCGACGGATCCTGGAAGATCTCCGGCTGCCGGCTCGTCAAGGCGCCCGACCAGAACGTGTGAGGGCCGGGACGCCGTCGCTGCCGCCGTCATGGCGAGCGAGGCAATCCAGCCCCCCGGCTTGGAGCGCTGTGTCGCTGCGCTCCTCGCAAGGACGGCGGAAGTCGAGCGCGCCTACAACGGGAGGTTGTCGTGCTTCTTCCAGGGCTGCTCGGCCTTCTTCTCGGCGAGCAGCGCGAGGGCGCGGGCGATGCGGCGACGCGTGCCGTGCGGCATGATCACCTCGTCGATATAGCCGCGCTCGGCGGCCACGAACGGAGACAGGAAGCGCTGCTCATACTCGGCGGTGCGCGCGGCGATCTTCTCGGCGTCGCCGATATCGGCGCGGAAGATGATCTCCACTGCGCCCTTGGCGCCCATCACGGCGATTTGCGCGGTCGGCCAGGCATAGTTCACGTCAGCGCCGATGTGCTTGGAGGCCATCACGTCATAGGCACCTCCGAACGCCTTGCGGGTGATCACGGTGACGAGCGGCACCGTCGCCTGGCTATAGGCGAAGAGCAGCTTCGCGCCGTGCTTGATCAGGCCGCCATATTCCTGGGCCGTGCCGGGCAGGAAGCCGGGCACGTCCACGAACGTCACGATGGGGATGTTGAAGGCATCGCAGAAGCGGACGAAGCGCGCGGCCTTGCGCGAGGCGTCGGAATCCAGCACGCCCGCGAGCACCATCGGCTGGTTTGCGACGATTCCGACCGTCCGCCCCTCCATGCGCGCGAAGCCCGTGATGATGTTGCGGGCGTAGCTCTCCTGGATCTGGAAGAAATCCTGCTCGTCAACGACCTTCAGGATGAGCTCCTTCATGTCGTAGGGCTTGTTGGGGTTTTCGGGGACGAGCGTGTCGAGGCTCATGTCGAGCCGGTCCGCCTTGTCGAAGCTCGGCATCTCCGGCGGGCCGTCGAGGTTGTTGGCGGGCAGGAAGTCGACGAAACGACGCAGCTGCAGCAGCGCCTCCACGTCGTTGTCCCAGGCGCCGTCGGCCACGGACGACTTGGTGGTGTGCACCTTGGCGCCGCCCAGCTCCTCGGCCGTGACGGTCTCGTTTGTGACGGTTTTCACCACGTCCGGGCCGGTGACGAACATGTAGCTGGTGTCGCGCACCATGAAGATGAAGTCGGTCATGGCCGGCGAATAGACGTCGCCGCCCGCGCAGGGTCCCATGATCACCGAGATCTGGGGAATCACGCCGGAGGCGAGCACGTTGCGGCGAAACACCTCGCCATAGCCGCCGAGCGCCGCCACGCCTTCCTGGATGCGTGCGCCGCCCGCGTCGAACAGGCCGATGACGGGAGCGCGGACCTTCAGCGCCATGTCCTGGATCTTTGTGATCTTGGCGGCGTGGGTCTCGGACAGCGAGCCGCCGAACACCGTGAAGTCCTTGGCGAAGACGAAGACCGTGCGGCCGTTGATGGTGCCCCAGCCCGTCACCACGCCGTCGCCCGGAACCTTCTGCTGCTGGTCCATGCCGAAGTCGACGCAGCGGTGCTGCACGAAGGTGTCGAACTCCTCGAAGCTGTTGCGGTCCAGCAGCAGCTCGATGCGCTCGCGGGCGGTCAGCTTGCCGCGCGCATGCTGCGCGTCGATGCGCTTCTGCCCGCCGCCCAGGCGCGCCTCCGCCCTGCGGTGATCGAGCTTTTCGAGGATGTCCTTCATCGGCTGGCCCTTTTCGCGCGGGCGCGGCGCGGCGCCCCGCTCCTGCTTAGCATCGCACGCGGCGGGGCGCACTCAGACGGAAGGGGAATGGCCGGCAGAACCGGTGACGGCGGCCCCGGGCGCGTCAGCGCAGCAGGCGGAGCAGCTTGGCAGCCGCCTGCATGTCGCTCCAGCGGCGCGAGCGCCGGATCTCCGCCTCCTCGTCGAGGCCCCAGACCTCCATCTGGAAGTCCTCGTCCACGTGGGCGGCGGCCCAGGCCTGCTCGGGCGTCAGACGGCCATGCGCCACGGCGAGCGCCAGCAGCACCGATCCCATCAGCGAGGTCATCGTGGCGAGCGCAGCGAGCTCCAATGGTTCGTCATAGGCATCCACGGCCCGGCGGACCGCGCGCAGCGCGGGCTCCGGCTGCTCGGCATAGACGATGCCCTCGCTCAGCACGAACTGGGCGCCCAGCGTGTCGCGCGCCCAAGCCAGGACGGGGTCCCACATCTGCGACTGCCGCGCGACGAGCCGCGAGGGATCGCCGGCGCGGTAGCACAGCAGGTCCGAGCCGGCGTAGCGCGCGGTCTCCTCCGCCACGTCCGCCATCCGGCGGGACACCCCGTCGAGCGCGGTGTTGACGATGCGGGTGACCGGCATCGTCGAGGGGTCGATGACCTCCCGCTGCGCCTCCCATTCCGCCGCGATCGCCTCCGCCACGGGCCGCGCCGGCACCACGATGGGCGTCTTGGCCGGCGTATGCGCGAGCCTGCCGTCAAGCGTGAGGCCGAAGCCTCCGGACTGCGGCTCGGCGCGTGCCGCGCTGTAGAAGCGCTTGGGAAGCGGGGCCTTCTGGCCGAGCCGGGCGGACACCATGGGGTCCACGCGCTCGCCGGCCTCCGGAAACCAGTGGGGATCGCGTTCGTCGCTCATGTGGGGTGATGTGGCGCGGACCGTGGCGGAAGTCCAGCGCGGCCGCTCGGCGAGGGGCGGCCAGGCTTCCCGCGTCCCGGCTCAGGCGTCCCCTGCGCCGCTCAGGAAAACTCCATGATGACGGCGTCCACCGCGAGGCTGTCGCCTTCCCTGGCGAGGATCTTCGCGATCGTGGCGTCCTTCTCGGCCCGCAGCACGTTCTCCATCTTCATCGCCTCGACGATGCAGAGCGTCTCCCCGGCCTTGACCTCCTGCCCTGCCGAGACGGCGATGCTCTTGACGAGGCCGGGCATGGGACACAGCAGGACCTTGCCGGTGTCGGCCGCCTTCTTTTCGGGCATGAGGGCGACGAGTTCGGCCTCGCGGCGCGTATAGACGCGGGCCGCGGCGGAGGTGCCGGCATGCGCGAGCGCCACGCCGTTGAGGATCGGGCGCACTTGCACGGCGATGAGTTCGCCATCGACCGTCCCCTGCCATACAGGCTGGCCGGGAACCCAGTCCGAGCCCACGTCGTGGCTGTGCCCGGAGCCAAACCGGACAATGGTGCCGAAGACCTCCTCGGCCACTTCGACCGGAAAGAGCTGCGAGCCGAGCTGGACCACTCGCTGCGTCTCGAAGGTGAAGGGGACGGCGGAATGAAGCTGGCCCGAGATGCCGCGCTTGCGCTTGTTCATGCGCGCGTCGATGAAGGCGGCCACCGCCGCCATCTTGTGAGCCGTCTCGCCCTGCGGCTCGCTGGGCTGGAAGCCGTCGGGGAACTCCTCGGCGATGAAGCCGGTGGAGAGCCGGCCGCTACGCCAGCGCTCGTGCGCCATGAGCGCCGAGACGAATGGAATGTTGTGGCGGATGCCCTCGATGGCGAAGGCGTCGAGCGCCCGCGCCTGGGCGTCGATCGCCTCGATCCGGCTCGGGGCATGCGTGACGAGCTTGGCGATCATCGGGTCGTAGTAGATCGAGATCTCGCCGCCCTCGTAGACGCCCGTGTCGTTCCGCACGGTGACCCCGTTCTCCACGCCCTCGGCCGGCGGCCGGTAGGTGACGAGGCGACCCGTCGAGGGCAGGAACCCGCGGGTCGGATCCTCGGCGTAGACGCGGCTCTCGACCGCCCAGCCGTTGAGCTTCACGTCCTCCTGGCGGATCGACAGCCTCTCGCCGGCCGCCGCGCGGATCATCTGCTCGACGAGGTCGATGCCGGTGACGAGCTCCGTCACGGGGTGCTCGACCTGGAGGCGGGTGTTCATCTCCAGGAAGAAGAAGGAGCGATCCTGGCCGGCGACGAACTCCACCGTGCCCGCTGAATCGTAGCCCACGGCCTTGGCCAGCGCGACGGCCTGCTCGCCCATCTTGCGGCGGGTCGCCTCGTCGAGAAGCGGCGACGGGGCCTCCTCGATCACTTTCTGGTTGCGTCGCTGGATCGAACATTCGCGCTCGCCCAGGTAGATGACGTTGCCGTGCTTGTCTCCCAGCACCTGGATCTCGATGTGCCGGGGATCGACGATGAACTTCTCGACGAACACGCGGTCGTCGCCGAAGGAGGACGCGGCCTCCGACTTCGAGCGCTCGAAGCCTTCCTTCACCTCGCCCGCCGAATAGGCGATGCGCATGCCCTTGCCGCCGCCGCCGGCGGAGGCCTTGATCATGACGGGATAGCCGATCTCGTCGGCGATGCGGATGGCGTGCCCGGCATCCTCGATGACACCCAGGAAACCCGGCACCGTCGAGACGTTCGCGGCGTTGGCGGCCTTCTTGGACTCGATCTTGTCGCCCATCGCCTCGATGGCCCCGGGATTGGGGCCGATGAACACGATGCCCGCCTTGGCGAGCGCAACCGGGAAAGCGGCGCGCTCGGAGAGGAAGCCGTAGCCGGGATGCACGGCCTCCGCCCCGGTGTCGAGGCACGCCTGCACGATCCGGTCGATGAGGAGGTAGGACTGAGCGGCAGGCGCTGGACCGATATTGACCGCCTCGTCGGCCATCTCCACGTGCAGCGCGTCACGGTCCGCATCGGAGAAGACGGCGACGGTCTTGATGCCCATGCGCCGCGCTGTCTTGATGACGCGGCAGGCGATCTCGCCGCGGTTGGCAATCAGGATCTTCTTGAACATGCCCCGTCCCGACCGTGTGATGTCCGGTCGGTTCTAGGCCCTCGGGCGGGGGCCGTCCACTCACCGAAGGGCGAAGACCCTGCTCTCAGGCGGCGTTGGGCAGGCTGCGCGCCGCAATGGCGTTTTCGGCGAGGACCAGCGCGATGAGACGCTCGTCCGTCTCGACGGCGTTCCGGACGATCGAGAGGAGCAGGTCTCCCACATGCCCGCGACGGTCGCCGCGTGCCTCGGCGAGGTTGGCGACCAGCCGGTCGACGTCGGAGGCCGTGATCCTGCCGGTCGGCCTGCACTCCCACACGAGGTGGCTGGTGAGCACCTCCACGAAGAACTCGCCCCAGCTCGCGCAGGCGACGGGCACGAGGCGCTCTGCCCTGAACAGGGCGTCCGCCTCCTCCGGCGTGACGAAGCCGCCCTCTTCCACCAATCCGTGCAATTCCCGGACGTCATCGACCGTGATCGACTGCTTCTCGATGAGACGGACGACGATGTTGTGAATTCGATTGGCGCACATCTGGAATACTCGACTGTCGTGGAACGCTTGCACCGGATCGGATCGATCACATTAACTTTTAATACCGTCGCTTCTCTAAGGAATTAAGGAATATTTCCTAACAGGCATTCAGGTTAAGCAGGCCTGATCTGGAATGGTTGCTGCGCCGTGAATCTCCTCGGCCGCAAAAGCGGCGAAGGCCGAGCCTCATGCCATTGACGAATGGCGATGGTGGTGATCTGTCGATAGGGCCCGCGGGCCGCGCGGGCGCCCCTGTCGGAAACCACCTTGGCTGCCTCAACCGCCCGCCTCGCCGTGTGCCTGACGCCGGACGCGCTCTACTTCCGGCCGGCCATGTTCACAGTCGCGAGCCTCCTAGCGCAGGACGACGCGGAGGCGCTCGACGTACTCGTCCTGTGCGAGGAGCAAGACGTCGCCCCGGGTTTCGACCGGCTCGATGCGGACCTGCGGCGTCGAATCCAGCTCGTGTTCGTCGACTGGGAGAAGCATGTCGCCGGGCTGCCCACGCGGGGCCACTTCACCTCGGCGGTGAACCGGCGGCTGGCCCTGCACCGGGTCCTCGACCCGAAATACGAGCGTTTCGTCTCGATGGACGCGGACTTGCGGATCGGGCGGCAGGGCCTCGCCGCCCTCGCCGCTCTAGACCTCGGCGGCAAGCCGCTCGCGGCCTGCCTCGACATGATCCTCCTGAAGGACCTCGAGGACGGCCCGCTGACGCCCGAGTTCAAGGCCTATCGTGCGCGCCTCGGGCTTGGCCCGGCGACGCCCTATTTCAACAACGGGCTGACGCTCGTCGACCGCCATCTCTGGCAGAAGCTGGACGTGCCAGGCGCGGCGACGGCGTTCCTGGCGGCGCATCCCGACCGCTGCGCCTTCCTGGAGCAGAGCGCCCTCAACGCCGTCGTGCACGGCGACTTCGCGCCGCTCTCGCCTCGCTACAACTTCATGGGCGACTTCCAGCTCCTCGACCTCGAGGAGGAGGTCAAGCCGGTGGTGCATCACTTCGTGAACCGGCCCAAGCCCTGGGAGCCCGGCTGGCGGGGGGACCACCGCTTCGCACTGGCCTACAAGTCGTGGTTCCAGGCCTCGCCCTGGCCCGAGCTCGCCGAGGCCATCGTGCCCTCGGGCACCGTGCCGACGCTTGACGCCAGCAGCTCCCATTTCCGCAGCCGCCTGCTCGCCTTCCTGCGGCGGCAGCGCTTCATCGACGGCTGGTCGCCCGCGGCCTGACGGCGTCAGGCGACCTTGGCGAACGGCCGCTCAGCCGTCCCCTGCACCCGCAGGAACGTGTCCAGCGCCACGAGCGCCGGGATCTCCGGCGCGCTGCGCGCGAGGCGTTCGCGCAGCCAGCCCGCCTCGGCCGCGTCCCGAAGATCGCCGGACCAGAGGACCTGATCGAGGATCGTGTCCGCCGCGCCCTGGGCCAGCCAGCCCCCGCCGGAATGAAGAAAGCCGTCGCCGGAGATCACGCATGTGAGCACGCGCGAGAACACGCCCCGGAGCCCGCCGGACACGTCTTGCCGCTCGTTCAGCCACAGGTCGCGCCGCAGCGCGTCGCGCGCCTCAGTCGCCGGATGGCCCGCCAGGCCGAGGAGGTAGTTGCCGAAGGCGCGGGCGAAAAGGTCGGGGAAGGCCGGATCGTTGTCCTGTCCGGCGGTCGCCTCTGCGAGGTCGAACAGCACCTCTGCCTCGACCCGCGTGACGGGACCGGTTGCCTGGCAAAGAAGCCCCCGGAGGACTGCGACGTCCTCCGCTGCGAGACAGGGCCGGCCGGATCCGTCGCGTCGATGGAGGATGGCGTCCCGGAAGGCGGCGAGACTGGCAGGCGAGGCGGCGGTGGACACGGGCAACTCCGGATAGGCAAGGCGGGGTGGGCCAGGCGGGGGCGGGCGGGGCGGACGGGGGTCAGGCGGCCCGATCCTCGCGTGAAGGTGTCACGAAAGCGCTAAGGATCATGCGGCATCCCGCCGCATCCTTTCGGGCGCGGTAAGCGATCCCGGCACGGCGATCCGGCCGGGACGAGGGACGGGGATGAAGGGGCGGAAGCACCGGTTCCGGCCTCAGGCGTCGAGCCTCGCCAGCGCCTCGCGGAGCTTTGCAAGGCGGGCCTCGGCCTCCTCGCGGCGGTCGCGCTGTTCCTCGACGACCTCCTCCGGCGCGCGGGCCATGAAGTCGGCATTGCCGAGCTTTGCGTCGATCTTGGCGATCTCGCCCTCGAGCCGCGCGATCTCCTTGCGCAGCCGCGCCACCTCGGCGGCGATGTCGACGATCCCGGCGAGCGGCAAGGCTGCGACTTCGCCGCGCGCCACGACCTGCACGGATTGCGGCGGCGCGGCGTCGGCGAAGCCGATCTCCGAAAGACGGGCCAGACGGCGCAACATGTCGCCCCAGCGCCCGGCCCGCGCACGCGTCTGCTCGCTCGCCCCGACCAGGACCAGCGGCACCTGCGCGCCGGCCGGCACGTTGGTCTCCGATCGGGCGGAGCGGATCTCCGTCACGAGATCGACCAGCCAGCCGATCTCGGCCTCCGCAGCGGCCGCATCGAGCGCCAGGGGCGTCGGCCAGGCGGCAAGCGCCAGGATCGAGGTGCGGGCCGGGCCCTGCTCGCCCTTGATGCGCCAGAGTTCCTCGGTGATGAAGGGCATGAAGGGATGCAGCAGGGCGGCGATGCCGTCGAGCAGGTAGGCGACCGTGGCGCGCGTCTCGTCTGCGGCCGCCCGGTCCTCGCCCGCAAAGACGGGCTTGGCGAGTTCCAGGACCCAATCGCAGAACGTGTTCCAGACGAAGCGATAGGCGGCGTTGGCCGCATCGTTGAAGCGGTAGGCCTCGATGGCGGCCGTCACCTCGGCGACCGCCTTGCCGTACTCGCCGAGCGCCCAGCGGTTCAGGGCAAGCTTGGCCCCGGCAGGCTCGAACCCGGAGACCCGCGTGCAGCCGTTCATCTCTGCGAAGCGGGCGGCGTTCCAGAGCTTGGTGCCGAAGTTGCGGTAGCCCTCCACGCGCTGGCGCGAGAGCTTGATGTCGCGACCCTGCGCCGCCATGGCGGCCAGCGTGAAGCGCAGGGCGTCCGCGCCATAGCTGTCGATGAGCTCGAGCGGATCAATGACGTTGCCCTTCGACTTCGACATCTTCGCGCCCTTCTCGTCGCGAACGAGGGCGTGGATGTAGACGGTGTGGAAGGGCACGCGCTCCATGAACTGCAGGCCCATCATCATCATTCGGGCAACCCAGAAGAAGATGATGTCGAAGCCCGTGACCAGCACGTCGGTCGGATAGTAGCGCTTCAGCTCGGGCGTGGGATCGGGCCAGCCGAGGGTCGAGAAGGGCCAGAGCGCGGAGGAGAACCAGGTGTCGAGCACGTCCTCGTCGCGCTTGAGGGGAACGTCCTCGCCATAGTGCCGGCGAGCGGCGGCCTTGGCCTCCTCCTCGGACTTCTCGACGAAGATCGTGTTGTCGGGCCCGTACCAGGCCGGGATCTGGTGGCCCCACCAGAGCTGGCGCGAGACGCACCAGGGCTCGATGTTCTCCAGCCACTGGAAGTAGGTCTTCTCCCAGTTCTCCGGCACGAACCGTGTCCGGCCCTCGCGCACGGCGGCGAGCGCGGGCTGGGCCAGAGTCTTGGCGTCGACGTACCACTGGTCCGTCAGCCAGGGCTCGATGACCACGTTGGAGCGGTCGCCGTGCGGCACGGTGTGGGCCGTCGGCTCGATCTTCGCGAGGAGGCCGCGGTCCGCCATCATGCCGACGATGCGCTTGCGCGCCTCGAAGCGGTCCAGGCCGGACAGGGCCATCGTCCCGGCGTCGGGCGAGGCGTCGCGCAGGAACTCCTCGTTGCCCGCGAGCAGGACTTGCGCCTCCCCGTCGAGCACGTTGATCAGGCGCAGGCCATGGCGCTTGCCGACGTCGAAGTCGTTGAAGTCGTGCGCCGGGGTGATCTTCACCGCGCCCGTGCCCTTCTCGGGGTCCGCGTAGGTGTCCGCGACGACGGGGATGACGCGTCCCACGAGCGGCAGGACCACGCTGCGGCCGATCAGGGCCTTCAGGCGCTCGTTCTCGGGATGGACCGCGATGGCGGTGTCCCCCAGCATGGTCTCGGGGCGGGTCGTGGCGATGCGAATGAAGGTTCCCTCGTCGGCGGGATCGTAGGTCGCGCCCTCGAGCGGATAATCGAAATAGTAGAGGTGGCCGCTGGCGTCCCGGTCCAGGACCTTGCGCAGGGCCGCGAGGTCGAGCGGAGCGGCGTCCTCGACGCCGGGGGCAGCGCGGTCCCACTTGAAGCTGCCCTTCTTCTCGACCTGCATGACCTCCAGGTCGGAGATCGCGGTCTGGAAGCGGGGGTCCCAGTTGACCAGCCTCTTGTCCTTGTAGATCAGGCCCTTGCGGTGCAACTCGACAAAGACTTCGAGGACCGCGCGCGACAGCCCCTCGTCCATGGTGAAGCGCTCGCGGCTCCAGTCGCAGGACGCGCCGAGCCGGCGAAGCTGGTTGACGATGGCGCCTCCCGACTCGGCCTTCCACTCCCACACCCGCGCCAGGAAGGCCTCGCGGCCCATCTCGCGGCGGCCGGGAAGCTGGCGTTCCATCAACTGGCGCTCGACCACCATCTGCGTGGCGATGCCCGCATGGTCCGTGCCCGGTTGCCACAGGACGTCGCGCCCGCGCATGCGCTCGAAGCGGCACAGGATGTCCTGCAGCGTATTGTTGAGCGCGTGCCCCATGTGGAGCGAGCCCGTGACATTGGGCGGGGGAATCACGATCGTGTACGGCGCGGCCTCGCGCCGGTCGGCCCGTCCCGCCTTGAACGCCTGCTCGTCCTCCCAGAGGGCGGCAATGCGCCCCTCGACCGCAGAGGGGTCGAACGTCTTGTCCATCATGGGATCTTGCAAGGGATCTTGCAGGGGCTCGTGCCGGGATTCTTGCATGTCGGAACTCGTCTCGCGGACCGGGCTGCGCAGGCAGCCCCGGCGCGTACAAAGCCGACGACGACCGGCAAGTCAACGCGGGCCGCGCCGATCAGACCGGCCTCATGCGGCGCGGGTCTCAGCTACGGGGGCCGCGCGCGACGCGCTCGATCTCGGCCTTGACCAGCCGCTCCACGATGTCCGGCAGGTTCTCGTCCAGCCAGCCCTTGAGCATGGGCCGCAGCATCTCCTTCACGAGATCCTCCAGCGTGCGCGCGCTCTGCGGCACGAGCATCGCGGAAAGACCCTGGAAGGCGGACGCCACGTGGGCCCCGACGGCGGGGGAGAGCAATCCGTCGTCGAGTTCCTCGACCTCAGCCACAGGCGCCGGAGAAGGCGGCGGGGGCGGGGGAGCGACCGGGCGGGGCGCAGGCGCGGGTTTCGGAGCCGGCGGGGGCTCGTCGTCGACCACCCGGAACTCGATGTCCTCGTCCATGTCCACGCTCTGGGGGAGCGGTTCGAGATCCACGGGCTTGATCAGCGGTTCGGCGGGCGGAACCGTGGCGAGGTCGAGGACGTCGAGGTCTTCGTCGACCGCCGATTCGGGCTCCGGCTCGGGAGACGGGTGAGCGGCGGGCGAGCCCCCATCATCGGCGATGATCCGGCGGATCGACGCCAGGATCTCCTCCATCGAGGGCTCGTTCGCCTTCAGGCTGGCGCTCATCGATGCCTGTCCGTGCGACCACCGGGAGACAGGCACGAATCGCCCGCATCGCGATCCGCCCTGCCCGCTTCAAGTATGGGTGAGCTTCGACGCGACGCAAGCGCGCGGCGACAATTCCCGTGTATTCGGAAAGCTCTGGCCCGAAAGCCAGATGGGGCGGCGGGCAACGCCTCCGCCCCTCACCGGGCCTACTGGCCGTCCGGCGTGCGCAGGCCGATCCACTTGTCGCGAACCTGCTCGTAGTGGACCTTGGGCTGGTACTCCTGTACCGCGAGGCGCAGGTTGGTCGCCGAGAGCCGCCCGGACGCCGAGAGCAGCGCGTAGGAGGCCACGACGCGGTCGCGCTGGGCCGTCACGAGCGCCACCCGGGCCGTCAGGAGGTCCTGCTGTGCGTTCAGCACGTCGAGCGTGGTGCGCTGGCCGACCTTGGCTTCCTCGCGCACGCCGTTCAGCGCGATCTCGGAGGCCTGGATCTGCGCCTGCGAGGCAGTGATGCGCTCTCGCGTGGCCTCGAGCTGGCCCCAGGCCGACACCGTGTTCTGGCGCACGACGTCGCGCGCCTGATCGGCCTCGATCCGCCGCTGCGACAACGTTTCCTTGGACTGGCGGACGCGGGCATAGACCTCGCCGCCTTCGTAGATCGGCACCGAGAGCGTGCCGGAAATCGTCGCCGAATTCTGCTCGAGGTTCGACTGGTTGGCGTCCCAGCGATGGGTGAGCGTTCCCGCCAGACCGACCGAGGGAAGCAACTCGCCCTCGACCAGCTTCACCTGGAGCTCAGCGGCGTCGACGGCGTGGAGCGCAGCGAGCACCGAAGGGTGCTCCTGCTGCGACAGCAGCACGGCCTGGTCGAGCGTCTTTGGCAGAACCGCGTCGAGCGCCTTGGCCGGGGCGAGCTGCTTGGCCTCGACGCCAATCACCTGGCGATACCGCGCCAGGCTCGACTTGAGGTTGCCCGCTGCGGCGCTGGCGTCCGAGCGCGCCTGGGCGAGGCGCGCCTCGGCCTGCGCGACGTCGGTGCGCGTCACCTCGCCCACGCTGAACCGGTCGCGCGTCTGGCGAAGCTGTTCCTCGAGGACGTCGATGTTGTTGTTGCGCAGGTTCAGGATCGCGGTGTCACGCAGCACGTCCATGTAGGCGGTCGCGCCGTCGAGCAGCACGGCCTGCTCCGAGACCCGCATCTGCTCGCGGGCCTGCAGGACGCCGGCATCGGCCTGGCGCACAGAGTTGCCTGTCCGGCCGCCATTGTAGAGGGTCTGCGTCACCTGGACGCCGACGCCGCGCGGAAAGGTCTTCGTGTTGAGCCAGGAGCCGTTGCCGAACCGGTTGTCGACGCCGGTCAGCCCGACATCGCCCGAGGCGCTCGCCCTCGGGCGGTAGCCCGACAGCGCGCGCGGCACGTTTTCGTCGGTGACCCGGACGTTGGCGCGCGACGCGTTAAGCTGGGGATTGCCGCCATAAGCCTTAGCGAGCGCGCTCTCGATGGTTTCCGCGCGGACCATGCCCGGGCCCGCGGCGCCCAGCGCGACGCCCACCAAGAGGGCCGCACGGATCGTCTTCGAGGTTCTCGTCACCAAGTAGCCCACCCGCCTGCTCACTGGACGACGCAAGACCGTCCGACTCGCCAAGATCAATGCTCGGAACAAGTGAATATTTCGTCCCGGCGATTAGCGTAACCCGACATCGGCGAGGCTTGAACCCGGCACAGCCAGTTTGTTCGCGAGTGCCGCAAAAAAGTGACAGTCTCGCCTGATTTGCCGAGCTTTTAGAACACGAAGGCCGGGGCCTTCCGGAACTCCGGCAAGGCCGGGGCGGCGGCATCGAAGATCGGGCGGCCGCTCACGACGGTCCCGGACTTGCGATAGAGCATCGCGCGGCCAGCCCGGCCCGTCCCCTTGACGCCGACGAGCCGTCCCCCGTCGGCGAGCTGGGCGAAGAGGGCTTCGGGCTCCAGCTCGAAGCTGCCCTCGACGATGATGACATCGTAGGGAGAACCGGCAGGCCAGCCCTTGTCGAGAGCCCCCTGGACAACCTGCGCCCCGGGGGCGAGTTCGGCCAGCAGCGCATTTGCCCGCTGCACCAGACCCTCGTCCGATTCGACCCCGACCACGGCGCCGCCGAGGCGCCGGGCGAGAGCCGCCCCGTAGCCCGTGCCGGCTGCCACGTCGAGCACGCGCTCCCCCTCGCTGATGCGGGCGGCCTGCACGAGGCGCGCAAGCACCATTGGCGTGAGCAGGTATCGGGTCGCCGGACCGCGCGGCCCGTCGGCTGCGGCGGCCGGCTGGTCGGAATAGGCGATCACCTGGTCGCCGGAGGCCACGAATCGTTCCCGCGGCAGCTCGCCCATCACGTCGAGAACCTGGGCGTCGGTGATGTCGTAGGTCCGGAGCTGGCAATCCACCATCATGCGGCGCTGCAGGACGAAATCGGACATGGCGCTCTCCAGGCGAAACACGGACCGGCGGCGGCCCCGGGACGTCGGGCCCTCCATCCGGCTGGGTTTGTCAGACAGCGCGCGGCAAAACGCAAGCGCGACCATGGGCTGGCGGCACCGCCCAGCGCGGGCGGCAGACCGTCGTCAAAGACTGGAAGGAAATGGAGGCCTCGCCCGGAATCGAACCGGGGTGCAAGGATTTGCAGTCCTCTGCGTAACCACTCCGCCACGAGGCCATCGCGACGACGGCGCCATCAGGTGGCGCCGGCGCGGTGGTGATAGCAATGCGGACCGCGATGGGCAACGACTTTCGTGCCGCCTCGCCTATCGGCCGCGGCGGAGGGCGAAGCGCGCCGCGCTTGCGGAATTCGACGCGAGGGGGTTGCGCGCCCGCCCGCACATGATGTAATCCCCGCTTCGCCAGATGGTCCCCGATAGCTCAGCTGGTAGAGCATTCGACTGTTAATCGAATTGTCCCTGGTTCGAGTCCAGGTCGGGGAGCCAACCTTCCTTCCAAGTCTTTTCCGAACGAGTCGTCGCGCTGCTCGGCGAGTCATGCCGCAGGCAGGCCATGTCCGGGACCGTGCGGCCTGCGCGTGGCGCGCATGCTCCACCTGGGTCCCCTGCCCCGCCGGCTCAGCGGATGCCCTTGTCCGTCACCCAGCCGTCGAAATCCGCGCGGTCGCGTCGATAGGCGCGCGGCGCGGCGGCCCAATCCTGCGAACGGCCGAAATACCATGGCCTGGCATGGGCATGGTGGTTGCGGCCCTGCATCGCGACATGGGAACGGTGGGCCTTTGAGCGCGCTTCCGCGGCCGCGGCGCCCGTGAAGACCAGCGCCGCCACGCTGGCAGCGAGAAAGAATGTGCGCATGCTTGACCTCCGTGGCGGGGACGGTTGCGACACCGCCCGTCTGCCGCGCCCAACGCCGCAGCCGCCGCAAGGTTCGGGCGCGGGAGCATGGCCCCACGCGTTAACCATGGCGGCGTGTTTCCATCCGCAAGGCAGGCTTTGGGCTTGCAACCTCTGGTCCGCTACCCCCCTCGCCGCTAGGGTTAAGAAACTTCAAACGGCGCACGCAAGCTTGCGAGCTCAAGTGCGAGTGGCGCGGCAAAAGGGGGAAACAGGCTCGATGATGCGCAAGTTGACCGCCGAAGCGATCGGCACGTTCTGGCTTACCTTCGGCGGCTGCGGCAGCGCCGTCCTCGCCGCCGCCTTTCCGCAGGTTGGCATCGGGCTGCTGGGCGTGTCCCTCGCCTTCGGATTGACCGTGCTGACCATGGCCTATTCGATCGGCCATATCTCCGGCTGCCACCTCAATCCGGCCGTGACGCTGGGCCTGACCACCGGCGGGCGATTCCCGGCGAGCCAGGTCGTGCCCTACTGGATCGCCCAGGTGATCGGCGCCGTCGTGGGCGCGGCCGTGCTCTACGTGATCGCGAGCGGCGCAGCCGGCTTCGACGTCGCCAAGGGCTTCGCATCGAACGGCTATGGCGAGCACTCGCCCGGCGGCTACGGGCTCGGCGCGGCCTTCCTCATGGAAGTTGTGATGACCGCCGCCTTCCTGTTCATCATCATGGGGGCCACGCATGGCCGAGCGCCGGCCGGCTTCGCGCCGATCGCGATCGGGCTCGGCCTCACCCTGATCCACCTGGTGAGCATCCCGATCACCAACACCTCGGTGAACCCCGCCCGCAGCACGGGTCCGGCGCTCTTCGTGGGCGGCTGGGCGCTGCAGCAGCTCTGGCTGTTCTGGGTCGCGCCGCTTCTCGGCGGCGCCATTGGCGGCGTGCTCTACCGCTGGATCAGCGCCGACCTCGAAGAGCCGATGACCGGCAGGCGCTGAACGGGGCAAGGCAATCCTGCCAAAGGAAAAGGGCGGCGCTCCTCCGGGGAACGCCGCCCTTTTTCACGTCTGCAGGCCGAGCGGCTTCACCCCTTGAGGTCGAAGCGGTCCAAGTCCATCACCTTCGCCCATGCGGCCACGAAATCGCCGACGAACTTCGAGGGCGAGTCGGAGCAGGCATAGATCTCGGCATAGGCGCGCAGCTGGGAATGCGAGCCGAAGATCAGGTCCACGCGCGTGGCCGTCCACTTGGCCGCACCGGACGCCCGATCGCGCCCCTCGTAGACCCCGTCCGCCCCCGCCATGGGAACCCATGCGGTGCCCATGTCGAGGAGATTGACGAAGAAGTCGTTCGTCAGCTGGCCGGGGCGCGTCGTGAACACGCCCTCATTCGCGCCGCGCGCATTGGCGCCGAGCACCCGCAGACCGCCGACCAGCGCCGTCATCTCCGGCCCAGTCAGCGTGAGCAACTGGGCGCGGTCGACGAGCGACTCCTCGGGCGAGAGCCATTGAGGCCCCTTCAGGTAGTTGCGGAAGCCGTCGGCGGTCGGCTCCAGCGGCGCGAAGGATTCGACGTCCGTCTGCTCCTGCGACGCATCCATCCGCCCGGGGGTGAACGGCACGCTCACCTGGTGCCCGGCCGCCTTGGCCGCGCTCTCGACCGCGGCGCAGCCGCCGAGCACGATCAGGTCGGCCAGAGACACCTTCTTGCCGCTGGCCGCGTTC
Source organism: Alsobacter sp. (assembly GCA_046349155.1). Classification (GTDB taxonomy): domain Bacteria; phylum Pseudomonadota; class Alphaproteobacteria; order Rhizobiales; family Beijerinckiaceae; genus Alsobacter. Next base: position 163,744 of record JAXMCW010000002.1, read on the forward strand.
GCGGCGTTGAAGCTCGCCTGGATGCCTTCGAGGGTCTTGAGCACCGTCGCGAGCTGCGCGGGCTGGTTGACCTCCCAGTCCTTCTGCGGCGCGAGGCGGATGCGCGCGCCGTTGGCGCCGCCCCGCTTGTCCGAGCCGCGGAACGTCGAGGCCGAGGCCCAGGCCGTCGCGACGAGCTGCGGCACGGTCAGGCCGGACGCGAGGATGCTGGCCTTCAGGCCCGCGATGTCCTGGGCGTCGACCAGCTTGTGGTCCACGGCCGGGATCGGGTCCTGCCAGATCAGCGTCTCCTTCGGCACGAGCGGACCGAGGTAGCGAGCGACAGGCCCCATGTCGCGGTGGGTCAGCTTGAACCAGGCGCGCGCGAAGGCGTCCGCGAAATCCTGCGGCTTCTCCAGGAAGCGGCGGGAGATCGTCTCGTAGGCGGGGTCGAAGCGCAGCGCGAGGTCCGTGGTCAGCATGGAGGGCGCGTGACGCCTGGAGGGGTCGTGGGCGTCGGGGACGGTGCCCGCCCCTGCCCCGCCCTTGGGCGTCCACTGGTGGGCGCCGGCGGGGCTCTTCGTCAGCTCCCACTCGTAGCCGAACAGGTTCTCGAAGAAGTTGTTGCTCCACTTGGTCGGCGTCGTGGTCCAGGTCACCTCCAGGCCGCTGGTGATCGTGTCACCGCCATGGCCCTTGCCGTACTTGCTGGTCCAGCCGAGGCCCTGCTCCTCGAGGCTGGCGCCCTCGGGCTCGGCCCCGACGAGCGCCGCGTCGCCCGCGCCATGGGTCTTGCCGAAGGTGTGGCCTCCCGCGATCAGGGCCACCGTCTCCTCGTCGTTCATGGCCATGCGGCGGAAAGTCTCGCGGATGTCGCGCGCCGCGGCGACCGGGTCGGGCTTGCCGTTCGGTCCTTCCGGATTGACGTAGATGAGGCCCATCTGCACGGCGGCGAGCGGGTTCGCGAGGTCGCGGTCACCGCTATAGCGGTCGTCGGCCAGCCACTTGCCCTCCGGACCCCAGTAGATGTCTTCCTCGGGCTCCCACACGTCGGCGCGGCCGCCGGCGAAGCCGAAGGTCTTGAAGCCCATCGACTCCAGCGCGACGTTGCCCGCGAGGACCATCAGGTCCGCCCATGAGATCTTCTGGCCGTATTTCTGCTTGATCGGCCAGAGCAGGCGACGGGCCTTGTCGAGATTCGCGTTGTCCGGCCAGCTGTTGAGGGGCGCGAAGCGCTGCTGGCCCGCCCCGGCGCCGCCGCGGCCGTCGCCGATGCGGTACGTGCCGGCGCTGTGCCAGGCCATGCGGATGAACAGGGGCCCGTAATGGCCGAAATCGGCCGGCCACCAGGGCTGGGAATCGGTCATCAGGGCCCGCAGGTCCTGGATGACGGCATCGAGGTCGAGAGACTTGAAAGCCTTGGCGTAGTCGAACGACTTGCCGAGCGGGTCGGACAGGGGGGAGTGCTGGTGGAGAACCGTGAGGCTCAGCTGGTTGGGCCACCAGTCGCGATTCTTGTGGGCGCGCGTTGCGCCCGTGAAGGGGCACTTGCTGTCGACGTCCATCGTATCCTTCCGGTTTTCTCGCCTGCCAAAGCCGCATTCTACCACCAGGGGCGGGCGGCGTAAGGCAGCGCTTAGGGCCAAACGAGTTCCGGCGCAACGCGGCACGTGCGCGCTTGACGCGGGGCTTGGCCGCCGGACGTCATGGAGATTGCGCGGCACGCGGCGCGCGGCGCGGCGGCGGTGGCCGGGCGCCCGGGGAGCGCATCCCTTCCAATCCTCGATCCTGGCCATGACGGCGCGGGCCGCAGGGCCCGCGCAGCACTCAGCGGCGGGCCTCGCCGGCGACTTTCGCGAAGGCCGCCTCGGGCTCGCCTGTGCGCGCCCAGTGGTCGATTTCGGTCTCCGCGGGAAAGCGGCCCATCAGGTGCTTCGAATAGAGAAGCCGCCCGTCATGGGTCACGTCGAACTGGCCGGACGTGCCGGGGGCCATCGTGACGTCGGCGACGCCCTGGTCTTGCAGCCGGGCCCTCACACGGAGGGCCTGCTTGTCGTAGCCTCAGGCTCGGCAATAGGCGATGTGGATCGGCATGGGGGTCTCCTGTGCGGTGTTTTCAGGCCTTCGCCCGGCAGGAGATGTAGGGAGGAAAGGCGGCCCGGCCACGGGCGGAACGCCAACGCCCAGGCGCGACCTTCAGTGCAAGGTGCGGCTCAGCGGCTCGAGGGTCTCGAAGCGGGGATCGATGGGCGCGGGATCGATGCTGTCGATCAGGCGATCACGCTCGGCCTGCGCCTTGCGGATGCTCCCGTCGAGTTCCTCCGCCGTGCTGCGGCTGGACCCGGCCAGCACGATGCCGCCGAGCACGACGGCGATGGCCAGGACGAGGCCGGCCGAATCCAGCGGGACGAGGCGGACCGTCCCCGCCACGAGCCAAAGTCCGGCCAGCGCAGCGCAGGCCCGGGCGATCAAGGCCAGGCGGCGAGACCGGTCCGCCGCGCCAGCGAGGTCCTCCATGCGTCGCTCCAGGCGCGCCACATCGTCGGAGAGATCGGTGCTGTCCATGGCGCGGACAGTGCCACCATGAAAACAAGGCGTCGAGGGGAGAGCGCCCATGACAACGGCCCCGGCATGACCGGGGCCGCTCCCTCATCTCAATGCGCCTAGCGGCAGCCGGCGATGATGTCGGCGGAGTACTTCGCCGGATTGGCGCGCACGTCCGTGCAGTTGGAGTTGTGCGTGGTGGAGCCCGTCGTGTCGACGCCCGAGTTGCCGCCGCCCGAGCTGCCGGTGCTGGCGTCGCCAGCCTGCGGCATCTTCGTCGCCGCGCCGCCCTGCTGGGTCGATCCACCCATCTTCGCGCCGCCCATGGTCGTGCCGTTGCCGGAACTTTGGGCGAAGGCGAGCGGCGCGCCGAGTGTCAGGGCCGCCGCGAGAATGGTCGCTCCGAGAACTTTCATCGTGACTCTCCTTGCGTTGTCGATGCGCCCCAACGCGGGAGGACTCCGATTGTTCTCCGAAAACGAGCGCCCCTCAGTGCCCCGAGAAAACAAGCATCTGCACGGGCAGGAGCAGTGCCTGGATGCGCAGCAGCGCGGCGTGGACGACCCCGACGACATCGACCGCGTGCAAGGCGAAGCGCTGGAGGGAGCCGAGCTCGGCCGACTGCAGTCGGTCGTGGTTGCTCGTATAGGCGTTGGCCACGCAGCTGCTGCCCGGCGTCACGCCTTCGAGCCCGTTCTCGTAGAGCGGCTCCATGACGACGAGGATAGTGCCCGGCACCTGGACCTGACGGGCGTCGATGAGTTGCTCCCCGCCGCGGACCTGCCCGGCGGCGATGTAGTCCTGCACGCTGGTGACGACCATCGGGATCACCACCCAGGGCCTCGAGATGCAGGTCGCCTCGGCGACCATGCCGACGCGCATCACCTGGGCCTCGAGCTGGCCGAAGCCGGCCTGAAGCGCCTTGCGGCCGGAATTCTCGGGGATCAGCACGCCGGCGGCTCGCGCGAAGGGGTTCACGATGTCGCCGACCTGGAGCACGAATTGCTCCACACGGCCGGTGACGCCGGCGCGGATCACGGTCTTGCCGAGTTCCGCCTGCGCCTGCGAGAGCGCCGCCTCGGCGCTGGCCTTCTGGGCCGGGAGCAGCGTCGCGAGCCGCGACTGGGCCGCCTGCCTGGCGGCCTTGGCGGCGTCCACCCCGCCCTGCCGCTGGTCCACGACGTTCTGCAGTTTCTCGATCTCGCGCTTGGCCACGATATCCGTGTTGCGCTTGTTCAATTCCTGCTTGGTATCCAGTTCGTCGACCGCCTGCTGATAGGCGCCTTGCGCCTGCGCGATCTGGCCGTCCGCGGCGGCGAGATCGGCCTGTGCCACGACCATCGCGGCGTCGACCTCGGCGATGCGCCGCTGGGCGGTCTCGACGGCGGCTTTCTGCGAGGTGTCGTCGAGCCGGAAGATCGGCTGGCCCCTCTCGATCTTGTCGCTGCTGCGCACGAAGATCTCGGCCACGCGTCCATTGGTCTCCGGCACGATCGGCACCGTGCGGAAGAAGGAGGTCACATTGGTTGAGGTCGGATGGTAGTAGAAGATCACCGTGATCAGCGCGACGGTGAGCATCAGGCAGCCGATGATCCCGTAGCGCAGCTCGAACCACACGGAATAGAGCGTAATCTCGTGGCCGAAGCGCTTGCCCTGTCCGTAGCGGCGGAACAGGTAGTCGGGAAAGACGGTGAGAAGCGAGCAGAGCAGGAGTTCCAGCATGGCTCAGCCTCCCATCTCGACGCCCGGTGCGGCAGGCGCGGGCGCCGCGGCGTGAGGGGCCTGATGCGCATGGTGGTGGCTGGGAATGATCCGCGCTTCCGCCTCGACCGTCGGATTGCCGTCATATTGCTCGCGCTCGCGTCGGCTCGGCTTGATCCCGGCGAGCTTTTCGAGCGCGCGGGCCATACGGCCGAGCGGTGAGGCAAAGTCGGGCAGGTCGATCATCGCCAGCAGCAGCCCGGCGATCCAGAAGATGTGCATGTGGGTGAAGAGCGCGATCAGGCCCAGCACCGCGACGATCTCGAACTGCAGCTTTTCCGACTTGTGCGCCATGCGTTCGGGCAGCGTGTGAAGCCGCAGGAAGAGGACGCCCACGAAGAAGACGGAGAACAGCAGGAAGCAGCCGATGACGACGAGCAGCGTGTCGCCGCCATCGGGACCCGGAAGAAAGGACGGGAGGACGTGGGGGGCGGCCGGATGGATCTTGTCTGCCATGGATGGCACTCCCGCCGGGCTCGCCCGGGTCGTTCAGTCAAGGGGCTTGCGCGCAATGCGTGCCGCGAGGCTCTCTTAGAGCAAGTGTCGCTCCCTCGCTCAAGCCCCGTCACGCGGCGGGACCGCAGCCGGATCGGCGCGAGCTGATCCGGGACGGAGGGCGGGGCGTAAGCATCGATGAACGGCAGCCGGACCGGCTTGCCCGCACCCGAGCCATGGTCCCGCCGCATGCCGCGTCCCGCCATCGTCTGGTTTCGCGACGATCTCCGCGTTTCCGACAACCCGGCCCTGTCCGCAGCCGTGGCGCGGGGGGGCCCCGTCGTCCCCGTTTACGTCCACGAGCATCCCGAGGACGGCACGAGACCCATGGGCGGGGCCTCGCAATGGTGGCTCCACCACTCGCTGGCGAGCCTCTCGCGAGACCTGGCGGCACTCGGCGCTCCGCTCGCCATCCTGCGCGGACCGGCCGGCGCGGCGATCCCCGCGCTGGCGCGCAGCATCGGCGCGTCGCTCGTGACGTGGAACCGCCGCTACGGCCTGACCGAGCGCGAGCTCGACACCGAGGTCAAGACCGCGCTTCGGCGCCACGAGATCGAGGCGGAGAGCAGCAATGCCGCGCTGCTCTACGAACCATGGACCGTGAAGAGCAAGACGGGCGCCCCGCTCAAGGTGTTCAGTCCCTTCTGGCGTGCCGCGCTGGCGGGCGGCGAACCGAAGGCGCCCCTCCCCGCTCCTCGCCGGATACCGGGCCTGGGAGCAGACCCGTCGGCGGGCGTCGGGGCCGTCTCGCTCGACGACCTTCGCCTGCTGCCGACCAAGCCGGACTGGTCAGGCGGCCTCCGCGAGACGTGGACGCCGGGCGAAGCGGGAGCGCAGGCGCGCCTTGCGGCATTCCTTGCGGAGGGCTTCAAGGGGTATGGGTCGCTGCGGGACAGGCCTGACCTGCCGGCCACCTCGGCCCTCTCGCCCTACCTGCGCTTCGGCGAGATCGGCCCGCGGCAGATCTGGCACGCCGCCGCCTTCGCCGTCGCCGAGGGGCGCACCAACGCCAGCACGTCCGATCTCGCCAAGTTCCAGTCCGAGCTCGGCTGGCGCGAGTTCTCCTACCACCTGCTCTTCTACCACCCCGACCTCGCGCGCGTGAACTTCCAGCCGCGGTTCGACGGCTTTCCCTGGCGCAGCGACCCGGCGGGCGTGGAGGCCTGGCGGCGCGGGCGCACCGGCTACCCCATCGTCGACGCGGGCATGCGCCAGCTCTGGCGAACCGGCTGGATGCACAACCGCGTGCGCATGATCGCGGCCTCGTTCCTGATCAAGGATCTGCTGGTCGACTGGCGCGTCGGCGAAGACTGGTTCTGGGACACGCTGGTCGACGCCGACCCCGCCAGCAACGCTGCGAGCTGGCAATGGGTGGCGGGCTCGGGGGCTGACGCGGCGCCCTATTTCCGCATCTTCAATCCGGTCAGCCAGGGGGAGAAGTTCGATCCGCAGGGCGACTATGTCCGCCGCTTCGTGCCGGAACTCGCCCGCCTGCCGGCGGAATGGATCCACAGGCCCTGGGAAGCACCGGCCGCGGTGCTGTCGAGCGCCGGCCTCAGGCTCGGCGTGGACTATCCGCGCCCCATCGTCGATCACGCCTTGGCCCGAAATCGCGCACTCGGGGCTGTCGAATCCGTGAAACCGAATGTGAATTAGAGCCGTATAGCTCTGGTGACGCTCTTCGGAAAAACGGACTCCATGCGTATCGCTATCATCGGTTCGGGCATCGCTGGCAATGCGGCGGCCTATGCTCTCTCGACCAGCACGGCCCACGACGTCACCGTCTACGAGCAGGACGACAGACTCGGCGGGCATTCCGCGACGGTCGACATCGACCATGGCGGCACGCGCATGGCGGTCGACACGGGGTTCATCGTCTACAACGAAATGAACTATCCCAACCTGACCATGCTGTTCCGCCTCCTCGGCGTGCAGACGCAGGAGAGCGACATGAGCTTCGCCGTCTCCGCGCGCGGCGGCGGCTTTGAATGGTGCGGGCGCACGTACAAGGTGGTGGACGGGCTCTTCGCCCAGCGCAGCAACATCCTCTCGCCACGCTACCTCGGCATGCTGCTCGAGGTGCTGCGGTTCAACAAGCAGGCGGTGCGCGACAGCAAGGCCGGGGCGCTCGCGGGGCTTTCGCTCCAGCACTACCTCACGTCCCGTCGTTTCTCGGATCGCTTCCGCGACGACTACCTGATCCCCATGGGCGCGGCGATCTGGTCCATGTCGCCGCAATCCATGCTGGCCTTCCCGGCCGAGAGCTTCGTGGCCTTCTTCCGCAACCACCACTTGCTGCAATGGGACCGTCCGGTGTGGCGGACGGTGGTAGGCGGCAGCCGGAGCTACGTGGAGAAGATCGCCGCGCCCTGGCGACACAAGGCCCGCATCGGGACCGCGGTGACCGGGGTCGAGCGCTCGGCCGCGGGCGTCGAGATCCGCGATGCGAAAGGCGGCGTCGAGCGCTTCGACCAGGTGATCCTGGCCGCGCATTCGGACCAGGCGCTCTCCATGCTTCGCGACGCTTCGGAGGATGAGCGAGCCGTCCTCGCGCCCATCCGCTATCGCGACAATGCCGTGTGGCTGCATCGCGACCCGTCGCTGATGCCGCGCCGCCGACGCGCCTGGGCCGCCTGGAACGTGATGCAGGGCGACGACCCCGCCGCCGATCTCTGCGTCACCTACTGGATGAACGTGCTGCAGAATCTCGACCCCTCGAAGCCGGTCTTCGTCACGCTCAACCCCCCGCGTGACCCCGACCCCGCGTTGACCTTCGGCCGCTTCACCTATGCCCACCCGCAATATGACGCGCCGGCCATCGCGGCCCAGAAGCGGCTTTCGGACGTCCAGGGGCGCAATCGCACGTGGTTCTGCGGCGCCTGGATGCGTCATGGCTTCCACGAGGACGGCCTGGAATCCGGGCTTGCCGTCGCCGAGGCACTGGGCGCGACGCTCCCCTGGCGCGATCCCAGCCCGATCCTCGAGGCGGCAGAATGAGCGGCGCGAGAGACAGCGCGGTTCGCGGCTTCCCGCCGCCCGCAGCAGCCGCCTCGCTCTACCGGGGCGACGTGATGCACGCGCGGATGAAGCCTGTGCCGCATCGCTTCACCTACTCCGTGTTCAACCTCCTGATCGACCTCGGCCGCCTCGATGAGGCCAGCCGCTGTTCGCGATTGTTCTCCGTCAATCGCCGCAACCTCCTGAGCTTCCACGAGATTGATCACGGGCCACGCGACGGCGGCAGCCTGCTGGCCCATGCCCGGGGCCTTTTCGCGGAAGCCGGGGTGGACATCTCCGGGGGGCGCGTGCTGCTGCTCTGCTATCCGCGTCTCCTCGGCCTCGTCTTCAACCCGCTCTCGGTCTACTACGCCTATGGGGAAGACGGCGCGCTGGTGGGCGTGATCTACGAGGTCCGCAACACGTTCGGCGAGCACCACAGCTACGTCGCGCCGGTGGAGCCAGGCGAACTCAGCGCGGCGGGATTGCGCCAGGAGCGCGCCAAGCTCTTCTATGTCTCGCCGTTCAACGGCATGGCCATGCGCTACCTCTTCCGCCTGCGTCCGCCTACGGATGCGATCTCCGTCCGGATCCTGGAGACGGACGGCGAGGGCCCGCTGCTTGCCGCGACCTTCAAGGGAGAGCGCAAGCCCTTGACCACGCGTGAACTTCTGGCAGCATTGGGGGCGGTCCCGTTGCTCACGGCGACCGTCGTCGCCGGGATCCACTGGGAAGCCCTGAAGCTCTGGCTGAAAGGGTTGAGGCTCGTCCCGCGCCCTGCGCCGCCTCCGGCCGTGAGCTTCGGCGATGGGTCCATCGCGCCGCGCCCGGCCTCGGTGCGGGCTGGACCCGCGCCGGTGGGGGTGACCCCGGGGCCTGCGACGTCGTCCCCCTTCTCGTCTGGGAGCCTGAGCCAGCCATGGATCGACCCCCGTCCGCCGTTGCCGAGCCGGTCGCGCTGACCCACGCCACGGTTTCACGCCACGTCGCCGACCTTCCCTTCGCGGCCCGCAAGGCGATGGAGTTTGCGACCCGCATCCGCATCGGCTCGCTCACGGTGACGCTGCCGGACGGTCGCGTCTTCCTGTTCCGCGGGGAGAAGAGCGGCCCGGACGCCGAGCTCATCGTGCACGACCTCGCCTTCGCCCGGCGCTTCGCCGATGGTGGCGACGTCGGCATCGCCGAGGCCTATCTGCGAGGGGAGTGGGAGACTCCCAACCTCACGCACTTCCTGGAGTTGTTCTGCGCCAACCACGAGCTCATCGCCAGCATGCTCGACGGCAAGCCGCTGATGCGCGCCTGGCAGCTTTTCCGCCACTGGTTGAACCGGAACACAAAGGCGGGATCCCGGCGCAATATCCATGCGCATTACGACCTGGGGAATCGCTTCTACGAGCAATGGCTCGACGGGACGATGACGTATTCCGCCGCTCTCTTCGACGAGGCGACCCCGGTCGACCAGGCCGCCGACGACGACCTCGCCAAGGGGCAACTGCGCAAGTACGGCGCGCTGGCCGAGAAGACCATGATCGGCCCGGGCCACCACGTACTGGAGATCGGCTGTGGCTGGGGCGGCTTCGCCGAATACGCCGCCAAGACGATCGGCTGCAAGGTCACGGGGCTGACGATCTCCCAGGAGCAGTACGACTACGCGCGCAAGCGGATGTTCGAGCAGGGCCTGAACGAGAAGGTCGAGATCAAGTTCCAGGACTACCGGGACGAGAAGGGCGTCTATGACCGCATCGCCTCGATCGAGATGTTCGAGGCGGTGGGTGAGCGCTACTGGCCCGTTTACTTCGAGCAACTGGCGCAGCGGCTGCAGCCGGGCGGCGTGGCCGGGCTGCAGGTGATCACCATCCAGGACCGCTTCTTCGACACGTACCGGCGCGAGATGGACTTCATCCGTCGCTATATCTTCCCCGGCGGGATGCTGCCCTCGCCCGGGATCATGAAGACCCTGGGCGAGCGCTTCGGGCTCGCGCTGCACCACGAGCGCGTGTTCGGTCTCGACTATGCCGAGACGTTGGCGGAATGGCGCAACCGGTTCCGTGCGGCCTGGCCGAACCTCGTCCCGCTCGGGTTCGACGAACGCTTCCGGCGCATGTGGGAATACTACCTCGCCTATTGCGAGGCCGGCTTCCGCTCCGGCAACATCGACGTGCGCCACCTCGTCTACGCCAAGCCCGGCTGACCATGGCGCAACCACCGGCGCGCTCCGCGTCCCCCGGCGCGGAGCCCACGGCGGGCATCCTGCTCGCCTATGGCCTGGCGGCCTTTCCCCTCGCCTTCCTGACCCTGCCCTTCTACGTGCTGGTTCCCGCGTTCTATGCGCAGGCGCTGGCCTTGCCCATCGCGGCCGTGGGCCAGGTCCTGCTGGCCGTGCGCGTCATCGACGCGCTGTCGGACCCGCTCGTGGGTGCGCTCGCCGACCGGACCTCGACCCGCTGGGGCCGCCGTCGCCTGTGGCTCGTCGCGGCGACGCCGCCCGTGGCCCTCGCGGCATGGGAGGTCTTCGTTCCGCCCGCGGGGGCGGGCCTCGCGCATCTCGCGCTGTGGGGCACGCTGCTCTCGCTCGGCTGGACGGCGCTGCTGATCCCTTACACGGCCCTCGGCGCGGAGCTGTCGCGCTCCTATGCGGGGCGCAACAGGGTGACGGCGTACCGGGAAGCGTTCACGGTCACCGGGACGCTGGCCGCCCTCTCCACCCCGGCCCTGCTGCCTGCGCTCGGCGTCTCCGGGGATGCCGCGGTGCTGAAGGTTTTCGCCGCGGTGGTGGCGGTGGGCCTGCCGGTCGCCATCCTGGTCGCGGCATGGCGCGTCCCCGAGCCGAAGGAGCGCTCCACGGAGCGGATCTCGCTCGTCGCCGGCCTGGGCCACATGGCAGGCAACCAGCCGTTCCGACGCCTGCTGGTGGCCTTCGCCGTGAACGGCCTGGCCAACGGCCTGCCCGCCACCCTGTTCCTCTTCTTCGTGCAGAACCGCCTCGCGGCGCCGGACGCCGCCGGCCCGCTGCTGGTGCTCTATTTCGTCTGCGGCATCGCGGGAGTGCCGCTCTGGCTGGCCATTGCCCGCCGGACGACGAAGCACAGGGCCTGGTGCCTGGGCATGCTGCTCGCCTGCGTCGCCTTCGTCGGGGCCCCGTTCCTGGGCCCCGGCGACGTGTGGGCCTTCGCCGTCGTCGTCGTGGTGACAGGCTTCGCCCTCGGGGCCGACGTGATCCTGCCCGCCTCGATCCAGGCCGACGTGATCGACGTGGACACGGCGGCGACGGGCGAAGAACGCGCCGGGCTCTACCTGTCCATCTGGGCGCTGGCCACCAAGTTGGCGCTGGCCGGCGCGGTGGGGGTCGCCTTCCCCGTCCTCGGCGCGTTCGGCTTCGACCCTGCCGCAGGCCGTCTCGAGCCGGCCGGGCTGCAGGCGCTGGCGCTGCTCTATGCCGGGCTCCCTGTGATCCTGAAACTCGGGGCCGTCGCCGCCATGTGGCGTTTCCCGCTGGACGAGGCCCGTCAGGCGGAACTCCGGCGGATCATCGACGCGAGGCGGGAGACGTAGCGGCTCCACGCCGGGGACGGGGCCGGCTTCGCGCCACCCGCGCTGACGCGACGGTTCAGACGCGCCCGAGCGCGCGGCCGACCAGGGGGAAATACAATCGGTATGGCAGCAGGTTGAGCGCCTTCAGCAGCCAGGCCATGCGGCGCGGGAAGGCGATCTCGAAACCGCCCTTGGCAAAGCCGTCGCAGATGCGCCGCGCGGCGTCATCGGCCGGGATGAGGAACGGCATGGGGAAGTCGTTCTTGGCGGTGAGCGGCGTGCCCACGAAGCCCGGGCAGACGACCTGCATCGTGATCCCCGCATGGACCAGCGAGAAGCGCAGGCTGGCGCACATGTTGATCAGCGCAGCCTTGCTCGGGCCGTAGGCCGCGGACTTCGGCAGCCCGCCATAGCCGGCGACCGAGGCGTTGACCGCCACCTGCCCCTTGCCGCGGGCCTTCATCACCTTGAGCACGGGCTCGAGACAGTTTGCTACGCCGCCAATGTTGATGTCGAAGGTGCGCTTCACCAGTTCGGCGTCGAAATCGACGCCCTTGTCGGGGAAATACGTGCCGGCGTTGAGAAAGGCCAGCGCCAAAGGGCCGTGCCGCTCCTGCATGCCGAATACGATTCCCGCGATCCCCGACGCATCGGTCACGTCGCCGGTTTCGATCACGATCCGCCCCGCCGCGGCGGGATCGGCGGCGAGGGCCTGCAGCTCGGCCTCGCGCCGCGCCGTCGCCACCACCGTGAAGCCACGTCGGGCGAGTTCCAGGGCGACGGCACGGCCGATTCCCGAACTCGCGCCCGTCACCCAGGCGACGCCGTCGCCCGGCGTGGCGCGGTACTCGGTGCTCATGGCGGGCGACCGGCCGTCAGTGGCCGAAGAAGCGCTGGACGATGCGGCCCACGGGTCCGGTCAGGCGCAGGGGAGCGTCGATCACGGCGAAGCAGATGCAATCCTCGTCGTCATCGGCGCGCGGATGATGATCGAGCTCGGCATCTGCGATGGCGATGTCGCCACGGCGGTAGTGCCCCGTGGGATCGGAGAAGCCGCCGCGCAGCACGAGCGTGACCTCGGAGCCCTCGTGGGTGTGGGACGGCATGACCCGACCGGGATTGATCCAATAGAGCTTCGCCTCCCCGCCATCGGCCTGGGAGAGTTCGAATTCCTTGATGCCTGGCAGGCGGCGGCGCCACTGGAGGTCGGTTACCTTCTTGCCGAGCAATTGGCTGAGCGGCGCCGGCACAATGGGGCACTTGATCGCCGCAGCCGCCGGTTCTGCCGCGCAATGGTCGAAGATCGCCGCCAGCTTGGCGTCGCGATCCCGCACCGGGCCCGCCGGAACCTCGCACATCGCCTTTCCGCACATGTCTTCCATGGCGGACACGAAGGCCCGGTTCTCAGGCTTGATGGCCAGATGCGTCGCCACCAGGCACTGCAGCGGCGCGGACAGTGTCCCTGCGGCGTAGCAGGCCATCAGTTCGTCCAGCGGGCGCGCCGGCGGGTTGATGAGCGATGGCGAGGTCAATGGCAGCCTTCCCCGAACAAGCGGATGTGCGGTCGCATAAGCGTATTCATCAAGGCCTACGCAGTTGCAAGTCGGACGGATCACCGCAGTGACCGGATTGTACGTATTCAACCTGATGAATCCGTTTCCACCCTGCGCCGGGGCGCGTCGATGCGACGCCGGCGCGCCGGCCACGCGCTCCCCGCGGCGCTCCACAAGGCCATTTCCTCCGGGCTTCGGCTTGTTCTAGGGTCGCCGCGACGAAAGGGAATCCCATGCCCACCGAACTTCTGTTCCGCGACGACGCCTACCGGACCTCCTGCGACGCTAAGATTCTGGAGGTGAACGAGCGCGGGGGAATCGTGCTGGACCGGACGGTGTTCTACGCCACCGGCGGAGGCCAGCCCGGGGACAAAGGCGAACTGGTCCTGGCGTCGGGCGGCCGCATTCCCATCGCCACGACGGTCTATGGCGAGGACAAGGCCACCGTGGTCCACGTACCGGCCGAAGGCGCGCCCCTGCCCGCCCCGGGCGATGCGGTGACGGCCACGATCGACTGGGAGGTCCGCTTCGCGCGCATGCGGGTCCACACCGCCCTGCACCTCCTCACCACGGTGCTGCCCTATCCCGTGACGGGCGGCGCGATCGGCGACGGCGAGGGTCGGCTGGACTTCGACATTCCCGACGCGATCGAGAAGGAAGCGGTCACCGCCGCGCTGTCCCAAGCCATCGCCGCCCATGCCGACGTGTCCGCCCGCTGGATCACCGATGCGGAGCTGGAGGCGAACCCGGGCCTGGTCAAGACGATGTCGGTGAAGCCCCCGATGGGAAGCGGCCGCGTTCGCCTCGTCGAGATCGCGGGGCTCGACCTGCAGCCCTGCGGCGGCACCCATGTGCGCAACACCCGCGAGATCGGGACCGTGCAGGTCACCGGCATCGAGAAGAAGGGCAAGCTGAACCGGCGCGTGCGGATCGCGCTGGCCTGACGCGCCCCATCCCCCGGCCCGCTGGCGGGCCGCAACCCAGGACCCCCCATGAGCCTGCAATTCGTGACCACCGACTGGCTGGCCGACCATCTGGACGCGCCCGACATCGTCGTCGTCGACGGATCGTGGTACCTGCCAACGCAGAACCGCGACGCCAAGGCCGAGTACGCGGCGGGACATGTCCCCGGCGCGGTGCATTTCGACATCGACGAGATCGCCGACGCGACGTCCGGGCTGCCGCACATGCTGCCACGGCCGGACGACTTCGCCCGTCACATGGGGCGGCTCGGCGTCGGCGACGGCATGCGCGTGGTCGTCTATGACGGCGCAGGCCTCTTTTCCGCGCCACGCGTCGCCTGGACGCTGAAGGTCTACGGGGCGCAGGACGTCGCGATCCTCGCCGGCGGATCGCCCAAGTGGCGGGCCGAGGAGTTGCCCTGGACCGACGAGCCGGCGCAGCGCCGGCCCGCGACCTTCACGGCGCGCTTCGACCACGGCATGGTCGCCGGAATGGACGACGTGGCGCGCGCCATCGAGACGGGCGCGGCGCAGGTGCTGGACGCACGGCCCGCCGACCGCTTCCGCGGCGAAGCGCCCGAACCCCGCCCCGGCGTCCGATCCGGCCATATTCCCGGCAGCCTGAACCTGCCCTTCACCGCCGTGCTCGCCCAGGGGACCCTGCGGCCCCCGGCCGAGATCGAGCGGGCCTTGCGCGAGGCCGGCGTGGACCCCGACAAGCCGATCATCACGAGTTGCGGTTCAGGCGTCTCGGCTGCCATCCTGGCCGCAGCGCTCGACAGCATCGGCCGTCCGGTGAAGGCCATCTATGACGGCTCCTGGGCCGAATGGGGCTCGAGCGACCGGCCGATCGAGACGGGACCCGCCAAGACCAAGGGCTGACCGGGAGGCCGGAGCGTCACGCAAAGAGCTGCGTTCCCCGCCGCGACGGCTTGCGTCGGACGGGATCGCTCCGCCCGCCCCGACCCAGCGTCAGGAAGCGGCAGGGGCGAAGGCCCTCCAGGCCAGCCACAGCGCGAGGAGCGCCTCGGCGATGAGGATCGGGCCGACGGCCCGGTCGATGCCGATCGCTGTCAATCCCGTCGCAGCACCGTTGAAGACCAACCCGGAACAGGGGCAATCGCCGCGGAAGGTTGCCGCCTGCGTGAGCGGGACGGCCCACAGCACCTGAAACACCCCGGCGCCGACCGCCGGGAGCAGCAGGGCGCGCGGGACAAGCGACCGCCGCGCCACGGCCAGCGCGACGGCGCCGACCGCGAAGAAAGGCAGCGACATCAGGGTGCCCGCGGCGAGCGGCCCGGTCAGGCAGAGCCGGCAATCCACCAGCAGGCTCGCCAGCAGGGCCACCAGGGCACCGGCCACGACGGCGCTCGACCCTAGGACGGCGGCGCGGCGGCCCGACGCCCAGAGGGCGGCCGCAACCACGCAGAGGCCGAGCACGAAGAGCAGGATCAGGCGAAGCACGGGCGTCGCCCGGCCGAAGTCAGTGCAGGATCTGGCTCAGGAAGAGCTTGGTGCGCTCGTGCTGCGGGTTGGCGAAGAACTCGTTCGGCGCGTTGGCCTCGACGATCTGGCCGGCATCCATGAAGATGACGCGGTTGGCCACCTGCCGCGCGAAGCCCATCTCGTGGGTCACGCAGATCATGGTCATGCCCTCCTCCGCCAGGGAGACCATGGTGTCGAGCACCTCCTTCACCATCTCGGGGTCGAGGGCGGAGGTCGGCTCGTCGAACAGCATGATCTTGGGGCTCATGCACAGGGAGCGGGCGATGGCCACGCGCTGCTGCTGGCCGCCCGAGAGCTGGCCCGGATACTTGTTGGCCTGCTCGGGGATCTTGACGCGCTTGAGGTAGTGCATCGCCACCTCCTCCGCGTCCTTCTTCGGCATCTTCTTCACCCAGATCGGCGCGAGCGTGCAGTTCTCGAGGATCGTGAGGTGCGGGAAAAGGTTGAAGTGCTGGAACACCATGCCGACCTCGCGGCGGATCTCGTCGATCCGCTTGAGGTCGTTGGTCAGCTCGATGCCGTCGACGATGATCTGCCCCTTCTGGTGCTCTTCCAGCCGGTTGATGCAGCGGATCATCGTGGACTTGCCCGAGCCCGAGGGGCCGCACACGACGAGGCGCTCGCCGCGCTTCACCGTGAGGTTGATATCCCTGAGCACGTGGAACTCGCCGTACCACTTGTTCATGTTGACGATCTGGATGGCGACCTCGTTCTTCAACTGGGCCGGCTTCAGTCCCGCAGGGGCAGCACTCATCGGGGATCCCTCACCTCTTGTCCGCCCGGGCGAGCCGGGCCTCGACGCCACGCGCGTAGCGCGACATCGCGTAGCAGCAGCAGAAATAGAAGATGGCGGCGTAGACGTAGCCCGTGGTGCTGACCGTGGGCGCGGCCCATTGCGGGTCGATGCGGGCGGCCTCGATCGTCTTCAGGAAGTCGAAGATGCCCACGATCACGACGAGCGTCGTGTCCTTGAACAGGCCGATATTGGTGTTGACGATGTTGGGGATCGTCACCTTGAGCGCCTGCGGAAGGATGATGAGGCGCATCATCTGGCCATAGGGCAGCCCCAGCGCCATGGCGCCCTCGTACTGTCCCTTCGGAAGCGCCTGCAGGCCGGCGCGCACCACCTCGGCCATGTAGGCGGAGGCGAAGAGCGCGATGCCGATCAGGGCGCGCAGGAGCTTGTCGGGCTGCCACTGGTCCGGCACGAAGAGCGGCAGCATGTTGCTCGCCATGAAGAGCACGGTGATCAGCGGCACGCCGCGGACGAACTCGATAAAGACCACGCTCAGCAGCCGCGCCGCCGGCATGGACGAGCGCCGGCCCAGGGCGAGGATGATGCCGAAGGGCAGCGAGACCACGATGCCCACGACCGAGCAGACGATGCTGACGAGGATGCCGCCCCACAGGTTGGTGCCGACATAGGGCAGGCCCAGGGCCGGCTGCCCGACCAGCAGGATGTAGGACACGATCGGCAGGACGATGAAGAAGAAGAGCCCGCCAATGTCCTTGCGCGGCGCCTTCAGCCACAGCATCCAGACCACGCCGACGGCGAGCAGCGCGAAGAAGATGTTGACCCGCCAGCGCTCGGGGATCGGGTACGAGCCATAGGTGAAGTAGGCGGCGCGGTCCCAGATGAAGGGCCAGCAGGCTCCCACCACCGGGCGCTGCTCGGTGATGATGCAGGCCTCGCGGTTGGAGCCCGTCCACACCGCGTCGATGAACAGGAAGCGGATCAGCCCCGGGATCGTCCAGACCAGCACGGCCAGGATGACGAGGGTGAGGATGATGTTGAGCGGGCCGGTGAAGAGGTGCTCCTTCACCCAGGCCACGGGGCCGGACACGGACGAGGGCGGCGGCGAGGGCGCCACTGTCGCCGAACGAACGAAGGAGGCCGGCTCGTCGCGGCGGGGAATGGCGGAGTGGGGAAAATCGGTTGCGGTCATGCTCGCATCCTCACCGCTCGACCAGAGCCTTGCGGCGGTTGTAGATGTTCATCACCAGCGAGGTGACGAGGCTGATCGTCAGGTAGACGAGCATGCTCAGCGCCACGACCTCGATGGCCTGGCCGGTCTGGTTGAGCACCGTTCCGGTGAACACGTTGGTCAGGTCCGGATAGCCGACGAACACAGCCAGCGACGAGTTCTTGGTGAGGTTGAGGTACTGGCTGGTGAGCGGCGGGATGATGACCCGCAGCGCCTGGGGGATGATGATCAGCTTCGTCGTGAGGTTTGGCTTCACGCCGAGCGCGAAGGCGGCCTCGGTCTGGCCGTGCGACACCGACAGGATGCCGGCGCGCACCACCTCGGTGATGAAGGCGCCGGTATAGACCGTCAGTCCGAAGAGCAGCGCCAGGAACTCGGGCTGCACCACCATGCCGCCGGTGATGTTGAACTTGCCCGCGGCGGGGAAATTGAACGAGAGCGGCCGGCCGAGGACGAGGAAGACGAGCAGCGGCAGGAAAACGACAAGTCCCAAGGTCACCCAGCCCACCGGAGACTGCTGGCCCGTGAGCTCCTGCTTGCGGTGGGCCCAGCGGCGGTAGCCCCAGGTGCCGACGAGGCCTGCCACCAACGCCGCGACGACGAGTCCGAAGCCGGGCTCGGAAACCGGCTGGGGCATGAACAGCCCGCGCTGGTTCAGGTAGGCGCCGAAGAGCAGCCCGACGCTGTCGCGCACGGCCGGAAGGGCCTTGAGGACCGCATTGTACCAGAACAGCAGCTGCAGCAGCAGCGGCAGGTTGCGGATGATCTCGACGTACCAGCGCGCCACGCCCGCCACGAGGACGTTCTTGGAGAGCCGCGCGACGCCCATCATGAAGCCGAGCATGGTGGCGAGCACGATGCCGATGATGGCGACGAGGAGCGTGTTGAGCAGGCCGACCCAGAAGGCCTGGCCATAGGTGCTGGCGGCCTCGGAATAGGGGATCAGCGACTGACTGATCGGGAAGCCTGCGATGTTGTCCCAGAAGCCGAACCCGGACGCGATCTTCTGGCGCTGCAGGTTCTCGCGGGCGTTGAGCGTGGCCTCGAGCACCAGGAACCCGATGCCCAGAAGCAGGAGCGCCTGGAAAACGAGGCTCCTGACCTTCGGATCATTCCACGGAGAAACCTTGGGCTTCTCCGCGCCGGACGTGCCAGTCGCGAGACTCATCGTACCATCCCCACCCTCGGAGCACCGGCAGGCAATTGTGATGCCATTTCTCGGCGCAGTCGTGCGGCGGGGCGCGATGTCGCGCCCCGCCGTCTCGCATCAGCGGATCGGAGGCGCGTATTGCAGGCCACCCTTCGACCACAGGGCATTCAGGCCGCGCGCGATCTTGAGG
This sequence comes from Alsobacter sp., assembly GCA_046349155.1. Lineage (GTDB taxonomy): Bacteria > Pseudomonadota > Alphaproteobacteria > Rhizobiales > Beijerinckiaceae > Alsobacter. Next base: position 182,397 of record JAXMCW010000002.1, read on the forward strand.
GGCGAACCCTGGCCGACGTTCTTCTCGAACACCTCGCCGTAATTGCCCACGCCCTTGATCACGTTGACCGCCCAGTCGTTGCCCAGGCCCAGGGACTCGCCGAACTTGCCTTCGGTCCCCAGCAGGCGCTTCACGTCGGGGTTGTCCGACTTGAGCTTCTCATCGACATTGGCCTTGGTCACGCCGAGTTCCTCGGCCGTGACCTGGGCGAAGCCCACCCAGCGCACGAGGTCGAACCACTGGTCGTCGCCCTTGCGGACCACCGGGCCGAGCGGCTCCTTCGAGATGATCTCGGGCAGAACCATGTGCTCGTCGGGCTTTGCGAGGCGCAGGCGCTCCGCGTAGAGGCCCGAAGCGTCGGTCGTGAAGGCGTCGCAGCGACCGGCCTCGTAGGCCTTGAGCGTGTCGTCCGAGGTCGCGAAGGTCACCGACTTCAGTTCGAGCTTGTTGGCGCGGAAAAAGTCGGCGAGGTTCAGCTCGGTCGTGGTGCCCTGCTGCACGCAGATCGAGGCGCCGCCGAGTTCCAGCGCGGAGGCCACCTTCAGGCTCTTGCGAACCATGAAGCCCTGGCCGTCATAGTAGTTGATGCCGGCGAAGAGCAGACCCAGGGACGCCTCGCGGGAGATCGTCCAGGTCGTGTTGCGGACCAGCACGTCCACCTCGCCCGACTGGAGCGCCGTGAAGCGGTCCTTGGCCGACAAGGGAACGAACTTGACCTTGGTCGGATCCTTGAAGATCGCGGCGGCGACGGCCCGGCAATAGTCGACGTCGAGCCCGGTCCAGGCGCCCTGCGCGTCGGGCTGACCGAAGCCGGCCAGACCGGTATTCGAGCCGCAATTGAGGACCCCCCGCTGCTTAACGGTATCCAGCGTTCCCGCAGAGGCTGCGCCTGCCACGAGCGCGGCGACAAGTCCCGCTGCCGCGGACACGATCATCTTTTTCATTGTGTTGGTGCTCCCACTCCGAAACTTTCCGCGTCACCCGTGGACCGGGGACGCTGCCCGTTCCGTCCAGCCCCTCGGACGGCGGAACATGCATCCCGGCATCTCATGTGACTTTCGGAGGTCGGTCAAGGGGCTGGATGCGGTGGTTTACGGGCCGCGCGGCTCCGGATATGCAACCTGACGTTAGTGAAATCGATAAACACGGGGGAGCTTCCAACCCCCGACGGGTGAGAGTGGAAGAATGTCGCGCAAGTTGAGCACGGAAGAGAAGAAGCATCTCGGCGATCGCACGCGCCTCGTCCATGCCGGGCGGGATCCGTCCGAGCAGCACGGGTTCATCAACACCCCGATCTACCGCGGCTCGACGGTGCTCTACCCGACCTACGACGACCTGATCCACCGTCGGGGGCGCTACGTCTATGGCACCAAGGGGACGCCGACCACCGAGGCGCTCGAAACGGCCTGGACGGAACTCGCGGGAGCGGCGGGCACGGTCGCGGTGCCGTCGGGCCTGGCGGCGATCTCGCTCGCGCTCCTCTCCTGCCTGAAGGCGGGGGACCACCTGCTCGTCACGGACAGCGCCTACCTGCCCACCCGGACGTTCTGCGATGGCATCCTGCGCCGCTTCGGCGTGGAGACCTCCTACTACGACCCGCTCGTCGGCGCGGGGATCGCCGAGCTGCTGCGACCGAACACGACCGCAGTGCTGACGGAGGCCCCGGGCTCCCAGAGCTTCGAGATGCAGGACATTCCCGCCATCGCGGAGGCTGCTCACCGGCACGGCGCGGTCGTGCTGATGGACAATACCTGGGCCACGCCGCTCTTCTTCCCGCCGCACTCCATGGGGGTCGACCTCGCGATCGAGGCGGGCACGAAGTACCTGTCGGGAGGCTCGGACCTGCTGCTTGGACTGGTCTCCGCCAATGAGCGGACCTGGAAGAGCCTGCGCAACACCTACGATCTCACGGCCATCTGTCCCGGGCCCGAGGACGTCTTCCTCGCCCTGCGCGGTCTGCGGACCATGGCCCTCCGCCTGAAGGAACATGAGCGGCAGGCGCTCGCGCTCGCCGGATGGCTGCGGGAGCGCCCCGAGGTGAAGCAAGTGCTGCACCCAGGCCTGCCCGGCGCACCGGGCCACGAGATTTGGAAGCGCGACTTCAAGGGCTCGTCGGGGCTGTTCTCGGTGATCCTGAATCCGGTGCCCGCGGCGGCGGTCGCCGCCATGCTCGACAGCCTCGCGCTCTTTGGCATGGGCTATTCCTGGGGCGGCTTCGAGAGCCTCGTCATTCCCTTCGATTGTTCGACGTACCGGACGGCGACGCGATGGAACCCTGGCGGGCCGGCGCTGCGGATCCAGGTCGGGCTGGAAGACCTTGACGACCTCAAGGCCGACCTCGAGGCCGGCTTCGCCCGCCTGCGGGCGGCGGCCTGAGCCGCGTCAGCGCGGCTTGGCCGTGCGTTCCTTGAGCACGAGCATGACGTTGCGCAGGTAGATGCCCACGGCGAGGGCCTGTCCCATGATGATGATGGGCTCTCGCTTCACGAGGCCGTAGACAAGCGTCATCATCCCGCCTGTGATCGAGAAGATCCAGAAGGCCATGGGCATGACGGAACGCCCTGCCCTCTCGCTGGCGATCCACTGCACGATGAAGCGTGCGGTGAAGAGCAGCTGCGCGACGATGCCGAAGGCGAGCCAGAAATCGAACCGGGCCACGAACACGTCGTAGAGATAGTCCGTGAGGCCGTGGGAAAAGGCGACGAGCATCAGGCGAGTTCCTGTGCGGCTGGGACCTTGCGCCGGCGCCGGATGAGCCACCACACGCCCGCGAGGTCGAGAATGCCGACCCAGAGGCGGTCGAAGAAGCCGTAGTTCGAGACGCCGCTGAGCCGAGGCCGGTCGACGACGTCCGCCATCACCACCTCGTAGCCCTCGCGCCGTACCAGCGCCGGCATGAAGCGATGAAGGGCGTCGAAATAGGGCAAGGCGAGATAGACCTCGCGGCGGAAGGCCTTGAGCCCGCAGCCCGTGTCGCGCGTGCCGTCCTTCAGCACCGCGCTGCGAACCGCGTTGGCGACGCGGGACTGCAGCTTCTTGAAGCCGGTGTCCTTGCGTCCCAGGCGCTGCCCGGCGGCGAGGCCGGTGGCCGGGCCACCCGCCTGCAGCGCCTCGACGAGCCGCGGGATATAGGCGGGGTCGTTCTGCCCGTCGCCGTCGATCGTCACGGCGATGGGCGCGCGGGCGATGCGCACGCCGCTCCGGACGGCGGCGCTCTGCCCACAGGAGGAGGCGTGACGCACCACCCGCAACCATGGCTTGTCCCGCTTCAGCTCGGCGAGGACGTCCGGCGTCCCGTCCGTTGAGCCGTCATCGACATAGACCACCTCGAACGCGGGATAGCCGGCGCAGGCCTTCTCGATCTCGTCCACGAGGGGCCGGATGTTGCCGGCCTCGTTGCGCACGGGCACGACGACGCTGATGAGGGGCGCGGGGCCGGCGGATTCGCTCATGGCGGGTTCATTGGCTGATATAGACGCCGATGTCGAGCTTGCGCCCGCCGTTCAGGTTCACGCCCTCGACGCGCGAGAGCAGTCGTGGCGCGGTCCTGGCCTCCATCGCGGCCGCGATGAAGGCTGGTTCCATCCGCTTCTCGACGAAGGCGATGCGGCACGCCCCGCCCGCCAGGACCTGCGCGGCCCCGGGGCCGTCGCTCATCTGCAGGTCGGTCCGGGTCAGGAAGACGAGGCTCGGCTCCCGGTAGCCGGCCGTCACCATCGCCTCCGGCGCGCAGCCGGCCTCGCGTGCGACGGCGGCCAGCCGGGGGCTGATCTTGACGATGCTGACCAGGGGAACCGCCGCGGCGTAGACGCCCCAGGCGACCGCCACGGACGAGAGGGTCGCGCAGACCGCGGCAGTGCCCGCCTGGCCCGCGAAATAGGCGCGCCAGCCCGCAACGCCCAGCAGCACGGCCACCAGCAGCACGAGCACGGCCAGAACCGGGGCCACATGCTCCAGCAGCATGAGGCCGGCGCCGACTGCGCCCAGGAGGATCAGGGCGACGACGGGAAGCCAGCCGAGGACGACCCGCGCCAGCCAGCCCTGCAGCGGCATGGCCTGGCGCTCGGCTGCGAGGCCGACGAGCAGCGCGAGCGCCGGATAAAGCGGCAGCACGTAGTGCGGCAGCTTGGTCGGCACCGCCTCGAACACGACCCACATGGGGATGGCCCAGGCCAGCAGGAACAGAACCGCGGGATCGCGGCGCTCGCGCCACGCGAAGGGGATCGCCAGCAACAGGAACGGCGCAAGCGGCCATGCGGTGCCCAGGAAGGCCGCCACGTAGGCGCCGGGCGGGGCACCGTGCGATTCCTGGCCGGACCCCACCTTGGCCAGCATGTCCTGCCCCACCGCCTCGTGGAAGAAGGCGCCACCGCTCTTCAGGCCGATGGCCACGAACCACGGCGCGACGACCACGATCAGGATGAGGAGCCCGAGCCATGGCCGGATCGGCTTCAGCCAGCCGGTCCAGCGCTCGCTGAAGGACAGGACGAGCACCGCGAGCAACGGCACGGCCGGGGTGACCGGCCCCTTCACCAGGATCCCGACGCCGATCGACAACCAGAAGACGAGGACCCAACCGAGGCCGAGCCGGAAGCGGTCGTCGAGCCTGTTCATCCAGAGGCGTGCGACCACGGCCATGCTCGCCACGACCGTCGCTGTGACCACGGCGTCGGTCTTGGCGAGGCGCGCTTCCACGCCGAGCAGGATGGTCGCCGCCATCAGCATGGCGCCGACGAAGGCCGCGCGGCGCGTGGTCAGGGCGACGCCGACGGCATAGGTCAGGAGGACGCTGGCCAGGGCTCCCAGGACGGACGGGATCCGGTAGAGCCAGATCTGCATGCGCGCCTGGGATACGCCCAGGGCCTCGCCGGCGGACACGGCCGCGACCTGCATCCAGTAGATGCCCACGGGCTTCTTGTTGCGCGCCTCCCCCTGGAAGCGGATCGAGACGGCGTCGCCGGTCTCCAGCATCTGCTTGCTCGCCTGCGCGAAGCGTGGCTCGTCCCGGTCCATGGGCGGCAGCCCCGTGAATCCGGGCGCGAAGAGCGCAATGCCGAACAGCAGGAGCAGCGCCACCGCACGGGCGTGGGACCTTTCGGCAAAAGCGAAGAGCGAGGCGCTGAGCGCGGACAGGAAACCGGCTTTGGCTGGCGCGTTCATGGATGACCCTGGCGGGCCCCGGCCCGGCGGCGCCTTCACTGCCGCAGCCGCGCCGGCTTGTCCAGTTGCGGGGTGGAGGGGATGGCCTGCGCCGACGGGGCGGACAGCTGTCGTGGACGGCGCGATCGTGCTAGCGTCCAGACCGTAGGGGCCAACAAGCGCTCCGCCGCACGACTCGCGAGAGGTCGGCGGCCATGTGCCATGGGACCGGCAACCGTTTTCGCTGGGCCGCGAGGGCCCGCTTGCATGAGGGGGGCACAACAGGGAGGGCCACATGGCCGACCATGTTTTGTCCGCGACGCAATCCGCCGCCTCCGAAGCCCTGGAGGTGCGCCGCATCAAGGCCTCGGATCTTCGGGATTGCCTGCGGGAGGGCCTCGCCGACTTCACGGCGCTGAGGACTCACGCCCTGTTCCTCATCGTACTGTATCCCGTCATCGGGCTGCTTCTGGGCGCCGTGACGTCCAATGACAGCCTGATGCCGCTGTTCTTCCCGCTGGCCGCCGGATTCGCGCTGGTCGGTCCGATCGCCGCGATCGGTCTCTACGAGCTCAGCCGACGACGGGAACTCGGCCATGAGCCTACCCTGTCCGACGCGGCCCACGTCGTCAGGTCGCCCTCGATCGGCCCGATCTTCGAGCTTTCTCTCCTCCTGGCCCTCATCTTCGTGGCCTGGCTCGTCGCAGCGACCCTGATCTACGGCCAGACGATGGCAGGACTCCGGTTCTCCTCCTACGGGGCGTTCATCCAGGCCGTCTTCACCACTCCGCAAGGCTGGGCGCTGATCCTCGTCGGCAACGTCGTGGGCTTTCTGTTCGCGGCTCTCAGCTTCACGCTCACCGCCGTCTCCTATCCGCTGCTGCTGGATCGGCCCGTGACGCTGCGCGCCGCGCTCGCCACGTCGGTCGCGGCGATCAGGACCAATCCCGGTCCCATGGCCGCCTGGGCGCTGACCATCGCCGTTCTGCTCCTGGTCGGTTCGATCCCGGCCTTTGTCGGCCTCGCGGTGGTCCTCCCGGTGCTCGGCCACGCGACGTGGCATCTCTACCGCCGGCTCGTTCCCTGACAGAACGGCCCGGGCCGTCGGGACCTTCACGCCGCCGCTCGCCGAAGCAGCGGCGTCAAGGCCTGGCGCCGGCGGGAGGCTTTACCGGGAGTTGACGGGTTGTGGTTACCGTAACGGGACGACCATCCTCGAACCGAGCCCGTCCTTGCCCGCAGAGCGCCCCGCCCCGAGTCCCAGCCGTACCCTGAGGGTCGCCATGGCGGTGGCGGGGACGATCCTTGCCGCCCTGGCCTTCTCCATTCCCGCCCTCCTGCCGCACGACGGCGAGCCGGTCGCGATCGTGAGCTGGTCCGCCGGCAGCCCCGACGTCGCGGAGGCGGTCGCTGGTGCCGGAGGGGCGATGCTGGGCGTTGTCGGCGCGCACGTCACCATCGCTCGGCCCGGTTCGAAAGCCTTCGTAGAGCTCTTGCGGCATGCCGGCTTCTGGTTCGCCCTCGACGCGAGCCATGTCCGGTCATGCCTGACGCCCTCGCCCCCCGTGAGATTGACATGACCGACACGCTCGACTCCGTCCGCCGCGGCTTTTCCGGCCCCTTCGTCGGCCTTCTCTGGCTGACGGCCATGGTCGCTTCCGGGACCGCCTGGGCCCTCGGCCATCACGCGGCCCTGGTCATCACGGTCGCGGCCGTTGCCGCGGCCGGCGCCGCCACGGCCTGCTGGCGCATGTCGCCCGTCGGCGACACGACGCGCTGGGTCAGCACCGTCGTGCTCATGGCGGAGGTCGCTCTGCTGGTCTTTGCCGTCGAGGGAACGCCCAAGCAGATCGACATGCACATGGCCTTTTTCGCTGCGATGGCCATCGCGGCGGGCTGGTTCTGCCCGGTGTCGATCCTGCTCGGCACCATCTTCGTCGCCGTGCATCACCTGATGCTCAACGTGGTCTATCCGCTGGCCGTGTTCCCCGACGGGTCCGAGTTCGGTCGCGTCGCCCTCCACGCCGTCATCGTGCTGGTCGAGGCCGGCGCCCTGCTGTGGATCATCCAGCGGGTCATCGGCGCGATGCGCGCGGCCGAGGACGCCACGCGCGTCGCGCAGGACGCCCTTGCCGCGAAGACGACCTCCGAGGCCGCGCGCGCGTCGCTGACGGGCAAGGTGGACGATACGCGGCGCGAGATGGAGGACCGCCTCCTTCAGACGGTCGGCTCCATCGTCTCAGCCGCCAAGGATGGCGATTTCTCGCTTCGGCCGGAGGCCAGTGCGGACCTCGGACGGCTCGCGCCCCTCGTCAACGGCCTCGCTGAGGTCAACCAGCTCGTCGACGGCGCGACCCGGGAATTCGTCGAGGTCCTCGGACGGCTCTCCCAGGGCGACCTGACGCAGGGCGTGGCGACGGATTATCGCGGCCGCTTGGCGAGCTGAAGGACGCGCTGAACGAGACGGTCGCGCGGCTCTCCGACACCGTCGCCACCATCCAGACCACCGCCGTCGATGTCGGCGCGCTGCCCGCGAGATCGCCTCCGGCGCCGGGCGACCTGTCGCGGCGCACCGAGCAGCAGGCCCTCGCCGGAGGAGACCGCCGCCACCACCGAGGAGCTCGCCGCCTCCGTCAAGGCCGCCGCGCAGTCCTCCCGCGCCAGGCCGTCGAGCTCGCCGAGGAGGCCATGGGCGTCGCCGCAGACGGCGGCGGCATCGTGCGCGACGCCGTCGACGCCATGGCCTGCATCGAGCAGGCCAGCCAGAAGATCTCCGACATCACCTCCGTCATCGACGAGATCGCCTTCCAGACAAACCTCCTCGCCCTCAACGCCGCCGTCGATCCGCCTGCGCCGGCGACGCCGGCAAGGGCTTCGCCGTCGTCGCCAGCGAGGCGCGCACGCTCGCGCAGCGCCTCGGAGGCCGCCAAGGACATTACCGGCCTCATCCAGGCCTCGGGCAACGAGGGTCGCCCAGGGTGTCGAGCTGGTGCGCGCCGCGGGCGAGGCCCTGGAGAAGATCGTCGCCGCCCTCGCGCAAGGTCTCGGCCACCGTGTCGGAGATCTCCTCTGCAACCGCCGAGCAGGCCGGCGAGATCGACGAGATGAGCCAGGCCGTCGCCCACATGGACGAGATGACCCAGCAAAACGCCGCGCTCGCCGAGGAGAGCGCAGCCTCCGCCGGCGCCCTCACCGGCCAGATCGAGACCCTCAACCAGCTCGTCGCAACCTTCCGCACCAGGGCCGGGCAGCGCATCGCGGCGGGCGGCATGGCCGCCCCGGCCGTACGGGCGCCGGCTCCCTCCATGCAGCCCAAGCCCAGGGCGACGCGGACGCCGCCCTCCCGCCCGACGCCTGCCCCGCGCCCTGTCTCCGAGGACGCGAGCCACGCGCAGACGGCGGGGAACGAGCCCGACCGCCTGCGCCGGCTGGCGGCGGAGGCCTTCGCGGCCCCCGCGCCCAGGCCTGCTGCCAAGGCCGCCCATGCCGCGAGGCGCGCGGCTCCTTCCGCCGCCGGCTGGGAAGAATTCTAGCCGGAGGACGCCCGCCTCCCGGGCGACCGCATGCAAGGGGCCCTCGGCGCCCCGCCAGCCTGGCGGTCGCATCGGCCCGCCCGGGGACTCGGTCCCGCTGATGCGAACGAGGAGAACCACGATGCGCCCTGCCGCTGTCGTCGCGCTCGCAGGCGCGTTCGCCCTCGCCGGCTGCCAGACGCCAGGCGAGGAGCCGCCGCCGGCGCCCGGGACGCCGGCCGCCATCAAGGACACCTGCGCGATGGGGCTTCGGCTCCTGGCGCAGACCGGCGGGTGGCAGAAGATCGCCGTCTACGAGAAAATGCGCGAGACGGGCTGTTTCCAGGGCCCCGCCGCCAAGCCCACCGCCGCCGTCCAGAGGCTTTCACCGGAGATGCAGCGGCGCGACTACGAGAGCCTGATCAGTTCGGCCTGCCTCGCCACGAACGCCGACCTCGCCAGCGGCCGCCCCTCCAAGTCGCTCGACCTCGAGGACATCTACACGGCCTTCGTGGCGACCCACTGCATCGGTCGCTGAGCCGGCGACATGCGGATGCTGGCGACCCCGGCAGGGCTCGAACCTGCGACCTGCCGCTTAGAAGGCGGCTGCTCTATCCAGCTGAGCTACGGGGCCTGGGCGGATACGCCACGCAAGCGTCCGGTCAGTGGGTCCACTGGCCCACGCGGTTGAACCGGAAGTTGTCGGAATAGGCGATGATGCGCCGCTGGGCCTCCTGCGGCTCCTCGACAGTCGCCGCGATGCCGTTGCGCGCGGCATAGGCCAGCGCCTCGTCCTTCGTGTCGAACCAGAGCTTGATCTGCTGGCGCGTGTCGCGCGAGGAGGTCCAGCCCATCAGCGGCTCGATCTCGCGCGGCGTCTCGGGCTCGTATTCGAGCAGCCACCGCGAGGTCTTCGCGACGCCGGACTGCATCGCGGTCTTGGAAGGGCGGTAGATCCTTGCGGCCATGTCGCGGCGTCCTCGGGCAGATCCTCGTGCGGCCGGGCTGGTCGGGGCAGCAGGATTCGAACCTGCGACCCTCTGCTCCCAAAGCAGATGCGCTACCGGGCTGCGCTATGCCCCGAAAGCCGGCCGTGAGAGGGATTACGGTCTTTGGGCGCATCCCGCAAGCCGGCAGATCGGACAAGGGTTTCTCAGCGCTTGAAAAGCGCGTGCTGCACCTTGTCGCCCGCCTTGATGCCGGCGCGCTGCGCCGCGCCGCCATTGAGCTCAAGGACGGCCACCACATCCTCGCCCGAAGCGATGGTGCGGGTGGAGAGCGGCTCGGTCTCCTCCGCGATGCGCGCGATCGTGCCGTCCTTGCGGATGAACACCATGTCGAGCGGGATGTAGGTGTTCTTCATCCACATGAAGACGGGCTGGGGAACCTTGAAGTCGAACAACATGCCGCGGTTCTCGGGCATGTAGCGGCGGAACATGAGGCCCTTGGCCCGCTCCTCGTCGTTGCGCATCACCTCGACCTCGAAGGTCACGGGCCCCTTGGCCCCGACGATGGTCAAGGGCTCTGTCGCCGTCTCGGCGCGCGCGGCCGGGGCGAGGGCGAAGCAGAGAAGGCTCAGGACGAGGAACACGATACGCATCAGGGGGCTCCGGTCGGCGGCGCGACGATGCGCCAGCCTGACGGCCGCGGTCAACATCTCCGGTCCCGGGAAAAAACTCAGTGCGAGGTGGGCGCGCCGCCACCGTCGAGCGGCCGGACTTCGGCCGCCATCAGGCCCTTCGGTCCGTCGCCGAAGCGCACCAGCACCCACTGGCCCGGCTTCAGCTCGGTGAGGCCGTAGCGCCGCAGGGTCTCCATGTGAACGAAGATGTCGGGCGTCCCCTCCCCGCGCGACAGGAAGCCGAAGCCGCGCAGCCGGTTGAACCACTTCACCTCGGCCTTCTCGAGCCCGCTGGAGGGCGTGACCGTCACGTGCGTGCGGGCGGGCGGCAGCGTCGCGGGATGGGGCGCGGCGGACGTATCGATCGACAGGACACGGAAGGCCTGGAAGCCGCGCGCGCGCCGCTGCGCCTCGCAAACGACGCGGGCCCCCTCGTAGGCGGTCTGGAAGCCGTCCCGGCGGAGGCAGGTCGCGTGCAGCAGAACGTCGGGCATGCCGTTGTCAGGCACGATGAAGCCGTAGCCCTTGGCCACGTCGAACCACTTGATCGTGCCGGTGACCTCGATCAGCTCAAGAGCCTCGCCGTCGGCCTCGGCAAGCCGGCCCTCGGTCGTCCCCTGGGTTGTACCGGACACTTCACGCGGCGGCTTCGAGGACCGGTCGTTCGACATCGCGAAACACCAAACCAATATGGGGACGTGCGTTACGGCAATCGAATCACGAGAGAGGAACCCGCATCGATTCTGGCGTTAAGCATATCATTGCCATGATTCAGTCACAGGGGGTTTTTCCCGATCTCGATCAGCGGTCGTAATTTAGCCACAGCTTGTTGCAGCAGGGAACCAACATCTGCGCGCAGGACGAGATCGGCGGCCTCGTCCAACGGGGTCGGTTCGCGGTTCGCGATGACCAGCGTGGCGCCCCTGCCCGCAGCCAGGAGAGGCAGGCGGGCGGCCGGCTGAACCACCAGGGACGAGCCCAGCACCAGCATGAGGTCGCAGGCCGACGCGGCCTCCACCGCCGCCCGCAGCGCCGCCTCCGGCATGGCCTGCCCGAACGCGATGGTCGCGGATTTCACGATCCCGCCGCAGATTGCGCAGCTGGCGGGCTCGCGCTCGCGTTCGAAGCGCTCGCGGATGGGAGCGAGCTCGTGCCGTTCGCCGCAGGACAGGCAGGCGGCGTAGCTGCCATTGCCATGCAGCTCCACGAGGCGGTCGCCCGGCAGTCCCGAGACCTGGTGCAGGTTGTCGATGTTCTGCGTGACGACCCTGTGCAGCAGGCCCCGGCGCGCGAGGTCGACGAGTGCGTGATGACCTTTTCCGGGCTGCACGCCCTGGTAGAGATCGTCCATCGCGAACTTGCGCCGCCAGGCTTCCCGCCTCGTCTCGGCGCCGGCCAGGAACTCAGCGAACCCGATGGGCTTGTGGATTCTCCAGGGGCTTCCGGGAGACCTGAAGTCGGGCACGCCGCACTCGGTCGACAGGCCCGCGCCGGTCAACGCCACGATCCGACGGCTCTGCCCGAGCCGCTCGGCCAACGCCGCGGAGCCCTGCTCCAGTTCTGTGATCAGCATGCCTTCGCTCTCTGCCTCAAGCTTGCAAATGGCGCTGCGGACCGACGCCGCAACCCTGCAAGGGCCGTCACATCGTCATCAAACTGAGACGAGAATCCCGTTTGTGTCGCCCGACGGGAGCGGAGGCGGGCATGGCGCCGGACGACGACTTGGGAACGAGCGGTTCCGCCGGGGCGCGCAACTCCGTGCGAACCCTGTTCCTCTCCGACGTGCATCTTGGCACGAAGGGTTGCCAGGCCGAGTTCCTGCTGGACTTCCTGAGGACGGTGGAGACCGACACGATCGTGCTCGTGGGCGACATCATCGACGGCTGGCGGCTCAAGGCCGGGTGGTACTGGCCGCAGCTCCACAACGACGTCATCCAGAAGCTGCTTCGCCGGGTGCGCAAGGGAGCGCGCATCCTCTACGTGCCCGGCAATCACGACGAGTTCCTCCGGGACTACGAGGGCTCCCACTTCGGGGGCGTCGAGATCCACCGGGAGCTGGTGCACCGGACGGCCGACGGAAAGCGCTACCTGGTGTTGCATGGCGACAAGTTCGACGTCGTCGTGCGCAACGTAAAGTGGCTCGCCCACCTCGGCGACTGGGCCTATGACTGGGCGATCGCGGTGAACGTGGTTGTGGGCTGGACCCGTCGTCGCCTCGGCCTGCCCTACTGGTCCTTCTCGGGCTGGAGCAAGAGCAAGGTGAAGTCGGCCGTGAGCTTCATCGGCGCCTTCGAGGATGCGGTGGTGAGCGAGGCGCGCAAGCACGGCGTCGACGGCGTGATCTGCGGGCATATCCACCACCCCGCCGTGCGTGACATCGAGGGCGTGCGCTACGTGAACACCGGCGACTGGGTGGAAAGCTGCACGGCGGTCGTGGAGCACCATGACGGTCGCCTCGAGCTGATCCGCTGGGCGTCGCCCGCCACGGCCGCCCGGCTCCCTCCCTCTCCCGCCGCCATCCGCGTCGCCGCCTGATGCGCGTCCTCGTCTGCACCGACGCCTGGCGGCCGCAGGTCAACGGCGTCGTCCGGACGCTCGAGACCCTCGCACGGGAAGCCGCCGCCCTGGGTGACGAGGTCCGGTTCCTGTCGCCGGACCGGTTCCCGACCGTGCCCATGCCGACTTATCCGGAGATCCGGCTGGCCTTGTCGCATCCCGCCAGGGTGGGTCGCATGATCGAGGCCGAGAGGGCCGACGGCGTCCACATCGCAACGGAAGGGCCGGTCGGCCTCATGGCGCGCTCCTGGTGCCTGTCGAACGGCGTGCCGTTCACGACCTGCTACCACACGCGCTACCCGCAATATCTCTCCGCCCGCCTCCCGGTGCCGGAGTCCTGGACCTACGGCGCGTTGCGACGGTTCCACAATGCCGGCGTGGGGACCATGGTGGCCACGGCCGCGCTGGAGGACGAGCTACGGATGGCGGGCTTCCTGCGGCTGATGCGCTGGTCGCGCGGGGTCGACGCCGTCCTTTTCCGCCCCCGTCCCGATCGCGCGCTGGACCTGCCCCGGCCGATTCACCTCTGCGTGGCGCGCCTCGCCGTGGAGAAGAACCTCGAGGCCTTCCTCTCGCTGGATCTGCCGGGCTCGAAGGTCGTTGTCGGCGACGGCCCCGCCCGGGTTGTGCTGGAGCGACGCTTCCCCGACGCGCATTTCCTCGGCCTGATGCAAGGCGAGGAGCTGGCGCGGATCTACGCGTCCGCCGATCTCTTCGTGTTTCCCAGTCTCACCGAAACCTTCGGTCTCGTGCTGCTTGAGGCCGCCGCGTCGGGACTGCCGGTCGCCGGCTTTCCCGTGCCCGGCCTCCTCACCGACCTCGAAGCGGCGGGCTGCGCCGCTCTCGATCCCGAACTCGGGCAGGCCGTCGAGCGCGCCCGACGCCTCGACCCCGCTGCGTGCCTCGCCTTCGCGGCCGGCTACTCGCACGAGGCGAGCGCCCGCGCCTTCCTCGACAATGTGCGGTCGGCCCACGCGGCCCGCATGACGCTGAAGGCGTCCTGAGCGGAACTCACGTCTCCTTGATCCCCTCCCGGAGGTCCGGCGGGAACGGCGCGGGACTGGAGACGTTGTCGCGGCCCGTGGCCCTCTCGTCCGGCCCCGTGTGGGTCTGCGCGTCGCGCATGCCGGCCGCGTCCCCCGTGGGACGGAAGACAGTTGGCCGGATCGAAGCGCGGCTTATATTAAGCCTGCTTATGATCAGCGACGATAAGGATCACCCGTGAGTTCGCCCACCCATCGCGGTCCCGCCGCCGTGCCCCGCGCCCTGCAGCGGGACTTCGCCTTCCTGCTGTCGGACGTCGCCCGCCTGTTGCGCACGGCGACCGACCAGAAGGCCGCCGAGTTCGGCATGACACGCGCCCAGTGGGCCGTGCTGGCGCGCCTCGAGCGGATCCAGGGCCTGAGTCAGAACGACCTTGCGGCGATGCTCGACCTGCAGCCCATCACGCTGGGCCGCCTGGTGGACAAGCTCTGCCAGGACGGCCTCGTCGAACGTCGCCCGGATCCGGACGACCGCCGCGTGAACCGGCTCTTCCTGCTCGAGGCCGCCTATCCCGTGCTGGAGCGCCTGCAGGAGCACGGGGCCGAGTTGATGGGCGACGTGCTCGACGGCCTGGACCGCGACGCGGTCGAGGGCATGGTCGCGCATCTTTCCCACGTCAAGACGAACCTGAAGCGGGGCCTGCAATGCGGCGCCCATCGCACCACGGGCTCGAAGAGGTCAGCATGACGGACAAGACATCCCCCGCCGCCGCGCCGGCGGCAGACGCCAAGCCTGCGGAAGCCTCCCCGGCGGTCGCCCCGCTTGCGTCCCCTTCCGCTCAGCCGTCGTCGCCGCCTGCCGCCAAGCGCAGGTCGCGGGGGCCAGTGCGGCTCCTTCTGTTCGTGCTGATTCCGGTGCTCGCCATCGCGGGCGGCGCCTATGCCTGGCTGCATGGCGGGCGCTACGTCTCCACGGACAACGCCTATGTGGGCGCGCAGAAGGTGCTGATCACGCCGGAAGTGTCGGGCCGCGTCACCAAGATCGCCGTGCAGGAGGGCCAGCAGGTCAAGGTCGGGGACGATCTCTTCGACATCGACCCGAGCTCCTACGGCATCGCGGTGGAGCAGGCGCAGGCGAAGCTCGCGCAGGTCAGGACGGACTTCGCGACCCTGAAGTCGAACCTGGAGAGCCTGAGCCGCCAGGAGGACATCGCGCGCCAGACGGTGTCGCTGCGCCAGGCCGACGTGCAGCGCAAGAGCGAGCTGCTGACCAGCAGGTCGGGCTCGCGCGCCGACGTGGACACGGCGGAGATCGCCGTGGCCACCGCCCGCGCCGGCCTCGAGACGCTGGAGCAGCAGCGCCAGGGCATCCTCAACCAGCTCAAGGGCGACGCGAACCTGCCGCTCGAATCCTACCCGCCCTATCTGGACGCCCAGGCGGCGCTGGAAAAGGCGCAGCGGGACCTCTCCCTGACCCATCTCACCGCCCCGATCGCCGGCACGGCGACGCAGGTGACGAGCATCCAGATGGGCCGCTACCTGACGGCGGGCACGGCGGTGTTCTCGGTCATCGCCGACGATCATCCGTGGGTCGACGCCAACCCGAAGGAAACCGACCTCACCTACGTCAAGCCCGGCCAGGAGGCCACCATTACGGTCGACGCCTATCCCGACCGCACCTGGCACGGCACGGTGGCTAGCATCAGCCCCGGCACCGGCGCCCAGTTCTCGATCCTGCCGGCACAGAACGCCAGCGGGAACTGGGTGAAAGTGGTGCAGCGGGTGCCCGTGCGCATCGACTTCGCGCCGGGCGAGGACATCAGCCAGCTGCGCGCGGGCATGAGCACCAACGTCGACATCGACACGCGCCGCCAGCGCAGCGTCGCCGGCCTGCTGGGCGGGCTCGGCTCGTCCCTTGCCGCCATCTTCGGCGGAGCCCAGCCCGCCTCCGCGGCGACCAGCGCCCAGCGCTGAGCCTCGCTCCTCCGGAACACGCCCATGTCCGCCGCAGCCTTCGCCACGCCCGCGACCGCCGCCCCGGGGACCCTGTCCCCGGCGCTGAGGCGCGGGCTTCTCACCGTCTGCGTGATGATGGCGACGATCATGCAGGCCCTGGACACGACCATCGCCAACGTGGCGCTGCCCTACATGCAGGGCAGCCTCGCCACCACCCAGGACCAGGTGACCTGGGTGCTCACCTCCTACATCGTCGCCGCGGCCATCATGACGTCGCCGCTCGGCTGGATGTCTGCGCGCTTCGGGCGCAAGCGGCTCTTCATTGTCTGCACGGCGGGGTTCACGGTCGCCTCGATGCTCTGCGGCGTGGCCCAGTCCATCGAGCAGATGGTGCTGTTCAGGCTGCTGCAGGGCGTCTTCGGCGCAGCCCTCGTGCCGCTGTCGCAATCGGTCATGCTGGACGCCTATCCGTTCGAGCAGCGCGGGCAGGCCATGGCGATCTGGGGCATGGGGGTCATGCTCGGCCCGATCATGGGCCCGACCCTGGGCGGCTGGCTTACCGACAGCTTCAGCTGGCGCTGGGTATTCTTCGTGAACCTGCCCTTCGGCGTCCTCACCGTGCTCGGCCTGTCCACGATCATGGAGGAGACCAAGCCGAACCAGGGCCTGAGCTTCGACTGGTTCGGCTTCCTCGCGCTCAGCCTCGGCATCGGGGCCCTGCAGATGATGCTCGACCGCGGCGAGCAGGTTGGCTGGTTCGAGAGCACCGAGGTCTGGGTCGAGGCGATGCTGGCCGCCGCCGGCTTCTACTTCTTCCTGGCGCACGCCCTCACGAACGAGAAGTCCTTCATCCCCATCCGCATCTTCCGCGACCGGAATTTCACGGTGGGCGTGATCTTCATGTTCATCATCGGCATCATCCTGCTCGCCACCATGGCGCTGATGACGCCCTTCCTGCAGAACCTGGCGGGCTATCCCGTCCTGTCCTCCGGGCTGCTGCTCGGCGTGCGCGGCATCGGCACGCTCGTCGCGATGATGATGGTGGGCAAGCTCATCCGCGTCATCGACCCGCGCCTGCTCGTGTTCCTCGGCCTGTGCATGTCGACCTGGTCCTTGTGGATGTCGATCGGCTTCTCGCCCGACACCTCGGCCTCGACCATCTCGATGGTGAGCGTGGTGCAGGGCTTCGGACTGGGCTTCGTGTTCGTGCCCCTGAACACCATCGCCTTCGCGACCCTCCCCGCAGCCCTGCGCACGGACGGGACGGCGCTCTGGACGCTGATCCGCAACATCGGCAGCTCCATCGGCATCTCGATCGTCATCGCCCAGCTCACCAGCAAGACCACGGCCTTCCACAGCCAGCTGGTCGAGCATGTGACGCCGTTCAACCCGGCGCTGGCGAATCCCGACGTGGCGGGGATCCTCGACCTGGGAACCGACGCGGGCCGCGCGCTGATGGACCAGATCGTCACGCGGGAGGCCACGATCATGGCGTTCCAGAACGACTTCCAGTTGATGATGTGGATCAGCCTCGCCGCCTTCCCGCTTCTGCTCGCGCTGCGCGGGAACAAGGCCGCAGCGAAATCGCAGATCTCCGCCGCCCATGCGATGGAGTGAGGCCTCGACCGGCGTCGCGCGCCTCAAGGCGCTCGGGCCCGGCTGATCGGGGACACGCCAGCCGTCAGGCCCGCTCGGGACGCCTCAGTGCCCCGCCCCTTCCGCGACCGGCCTCGGCGCGCCCGAGCGCAACGGAAGCTGCTTCATCCTGAGCAGGAAGAACTCCGCGCACAGCAGGCACAGGGTCGCGGCGAAGAAGACGTTGCGGAATGCTGCGAGCACCTCCGGCGACGCGGGTCCGGCCGCCTTGCCGGACGAGGCCCCGTTCAGGCCCAAGGCGTGTCCTCCTCCTAGAAGGATCGCCCCGAATGCCGCCACCACGAGGGCGCCGGCGAGGCTGCGGAAGAAGTTCATGCCTGCCGTAGCGGTGCCGAGCTGATGCAACGAGACTGCGTTCTGGACCGACACGGTCGTGGTCGGCAGCAAGGTGCCGAGCCCCACCGAAAATCCCACCAGGAGGATCTCCAGAGCCCAGAGCGGCAGGCTGCTGACATAGAGGGCGATGATGAGCGTCGCGACGGCCGCGAGGGCGAGCCCGAAGACCGGCAGCCTCTTGTAGTTGGTGAGATGCGCCATGGCCCGGCCCGCCAGGGTCGCCCCGGCGACCGTGCCCACCATGAACGGCGCGAGCGCCAGGCCTGAATCCGCCGCCGACAGTCCCAGCACGGTCTCGAAATAGACGGGGACGTAGATGCTGAGCCCAATGAACGTCCCCATCCCGAACAGGGCGGAGAGGGTGGCGTTGCGCACCACCGGATTGGCGAAGAGGTTCAGCGGGATCAGCGGCTCGGCTGCCGAACCGAGCCGGAGCGCGAACAGGATCCACAGCGCGGCCGACGCGGCGAGCAGCCCGAGGATCATGCCCGAGCCCCAGGCATAGCGCGTGCCGCCCCAATTGAGGGCGAGCATGAGCAGCGACGTCGCGGCCATCAGGAGGATCGCGCCCAGAAAGTCCAGCGCGTGGGGGCGCTCATGCCGCGGCAGGCGGCGCAGCAGGCGGTCGGTCATCAGGTAGGCGGCAAGGCCGATGGGCACGTTGATCCAGAAGATGAAGGACCAGTGCAGGTGCTCGGCGAAGAAGCCGCCGAGCACGGGGCCGGCCAGGCTCGAACTCACGAAAACACCGGCAATGTAGGCCTGGTAGCGCGCGCGCTCCTTCGGCGCGACGATGTCCCCGATGATCGTCTGGGCCAGGGCGATGAGACCGCCTCCGCCAAGCCCCTGCAGGCCGCGGGCAAGGATCAGCGCGAGCATGCTGGGCGCCAGGGCGCACGCGATGGAGCCGATCACGAAGAGCGCGATCCCCACCAGCATGGTCGGACGGCGGCCCTTAATGTCGCTGATCTTGCCATAGAGCGGCGTCACGGCCGTGCCGGTAAGCAGGTACGAGGTAACCACCCAGGGCAGCAGGTCGAAGTCGCCGAGGTCGCGCCCCATCGTCGGGAGGGCCGTGGCGATGATGGTCTGGTCCAGCGCCGACAGGAACATGGCCATCATCACGCCGAAGATGATCCGCAGGATCTCGGCATGCTGAAGGGGCGCGGACGGGGCTTGGACCATAGACGGGACCCTTGCCTGGGCGGGAGGCCAAGGGTGCGCACGAGACAGGCTCGGCAGCGGGTTGTCCAGCCGGGATCGGATGCGAAATGGTCGCGGCGCGACGTCGGCGGTCGGGCCGCCGACCCCGTTCAGGCGCTGACCGAATTCAGGATCCGGTCGATCGTGCCCTGCCGGAGGGTGAGGAGTCCGTTGCTGTCGGCATAGATGAGCACGGTCACGAGGTTCGTCCTCGCCGCCGCCAGCCTGAACCAGAATTTCACGGGATCGCCCTCGGACGTGCCTGTCCCCGTCAGGGTGCGGACCTGCTCGCCGTTCACGACGTGCACCTTGTCGGTGGCACCCCGCACGTTCTCCAGCTCGTCGAAGATGAAGCCGGCGGCGTTGACGCCCAGGAGGCCCTCGACGGGCATCGCCCGCTCGTTGGCGACGACATAGGTCGATTCGTCCGGCGACGACGCCTCGAAACTGGCCCCCGACGGCTCGACCACCCAGTTGTCGGGCACCCAGACCGACCGCCCGCCGATCCGGACCGCCTTCGCGAGGGCGACGCCGGGCACGAGAAGTCCGGAGGCGAGAAAGGCAAGGGTCGCCCGTCGGGTATATGCGGTCACGTCTGACTCCGTCGCGAGAAACATAAGGCGACCAGCCTACAGCACCGCTTCAGGTTGCATGAAGCAGGAAGTTGGATGGACCTGAAGTGCCCCGACGCGTCGGCGCCACCACGGCCTGGTCGAGGAGATGGCGCGGCCTACGGGAATCGAACCCGTCTTCCCAGCGTGAAAGGCTGGTGTCCTAACCGATAGACGAAGGCCGCGCGACGCGGCTTCGCCACGGCGCGTGCGGCTTATAGAAGCCTTGCCGGCGCGCGACAAGTCTCGTCCTCCGCGCCGGAAAGCTTTATGTCGATGCTCGCATGCGGCACGCCCGCGCAGGATCGCCGCTCCCGCGGCGACGCGCGACGATGCCGGCGACCGGGATGGATGCGCATGATCGAGGGACGGGCGGAGGAGATCGGCGGCGTTTCGGCGACGCCAGCCCGGCCGTCCGAAGCCGGCGGCAAGGTGCTGCTCGGCATCGGCGTCATGCTGATCGGAATCTTCCTGTTCGTCGTCAACGACGTGATGGGCAAGTGGCTGGTCGCCACCTACACGGTCGGCCAGGTGCTGCTGATCCGCAGCGTCTCGGGGCTCCTCATGCTTGCGCCGCTGGTGCGCCGGGAGGGCCTCTCGGCCCTGCTCCATCCGCAGCGTCCCCGGCTCCAGTTCCTGCGCGTGGTGCTTTCGGCGCTGGAGGTCGCCTCCTTCTATGCCGCCATCGCGTACCTGCCGCTCGCGACGGTCGTCACGATCTACCTCGCGGGGCCGATCTACGTCACGGCGCTCGCCGGCCCCCTCCTCGGGGAGCATATCGGCTGGCGGCGCTGGTGCGCGGTGATAGTGGGCTTTGCGGGCGTGGTGATCGCGCTGCAGCCCTCGGCGGAGACGCTGAGCGCGCCCTTGCTGATCGCCATCGGCGGCAGCATGCTGTTCGCGGCGCTGATGATCGTGACGCGCAAGCTGCGGGGCACGTCCGACACCGTGCTGGTCACGTGGCAAACGGTCGCCACGCTCGTCTTCGGCGTCGTGCTGTCACCCTTCGGCTGGGTGACCCCGACGCTGCGGGACTTCTGCCTGATCGCCATGCTCGGCGTGGTCGCGACCTTCGCGCATCTTTGCGTCAACCGCTCCCTCAAGCTCGCGCCGGCGGCCGTCGTGGTGCCCTACCAGTACACGCAGATCGCCTGGGCGGTTCTGCTGGGCTGGCTGGTGTTCGGGGACATCCCGCAAGCCTCGGTCTTCATCGGGTCGGCCATCATCGTGGGCGCCGGGCTCTACATCTTCCTGCGGGAGCAGAAGCTGGCGCGTGCCAAGGCGCCCGGACAGGCGTGAGGCCGGGGCCGGGGCTCAGGCCCTGACCTTCACGTATTCGCCCGGCGCGTCGCAGAGCGGCTTGAGCTTGCGGCCGCCGGGCTTGCGGGCCTTCACCTTGGCGGGCGCCTGCGCCTCGATCCACTGGATCCAGTGCGGCCACCAGGTGCCGGGATGCTCCGTCGCCCTGGCGATCCAGTGCTCCAGCTCGCCCTCGGGCCGGCCGCCGGTCCAAAATTGGTACTTGGGCTTGCCCGCGGGATTGACGACGCCTGCGATGTGGCCGGAGCCTGCCAGCACGTAGGTGACCTCGCCCCCGAACTTCTGGGAGCCGAGGAAGACCGACTTGGCCGGGGCGATGTGGTCCTCGCGGGCTGCAAGGTTGTAGATCGGGATCTTCACCTTCTTCAGGTCAAGCCGCTTGCCCCCGATCACCATCTCGCCCTTGCTGAGCGTGTTGTCGAGGTAGCAGTTGCGCAGATAGAAGGAATGGTTGGCCGCCGGCATGCGCGTGGAATCGGAATTCCAGTACAGCAGGTCGAAGGGGAACGGCGACTGCCCCTTGAGGTAGACATTGACCACGTAGGGCCAGATCAGATCATTGGGCCTGAGCATGTTGAAGGCCGAGGCCATGCTCGAGCCCTCGAGATAGCCGTGGGCGTACATCTTGTCTTCGAGGTTGCGGATCTGGTCCTCGTCCACGAAGACGGCGAGGTCGCCCGCGTGGGTGAAATCCACCTGGGTGGTGAAGAGCGTCGCGCTCTCGATGCGCCTGTCGTTGGTGGCCGCCATGTAGGCGAGAGCCACCGACAGCAGCGTGCCGCCCACGCAATAGCCGATGGCCGTGACGTTCTTCTCGCCCGTCGACTTTTCGATCGCGTCGAGGGCCGCGAAGATGCCCTCGCGCATATAGTCCTCGAAGCTCTTCTGGGCCTGCCGGGCGTCGGGATTGACCCAGGAGATCGTGAAGACCGTCAGGCCCTGCGACACCGCCCAGCGGATGAAGGATTTCTCAGCATTGAGGTCGAGGATGTAGAACTTGTTGATCCAGGGCGGCACGATGAGCAACGGCCGCTTGAACACCTCGGGGGTCGTGGGCTCGTACTGGATGAGCTCCATGAGGTCGTTGCGGAAGATGACCTTGCCCGGCGTGGCGGCGAGGTCGCGGCCTACCTCGAACGTGCCGGGCGTCGTCTGACGCAGCTTGAGCGTGCCCTTGCCCGCCTCGATGTCCTCGGCGAGCATCTTCATGCCGCGCACGAGGTTCTCGCCGTTCTGCTTCAGCGTCTCGCGCAGGAGCTCGGGGTTCGTCGCCACGAAATTGGTGGGAGACAGGGCGCTCGAAAGCTGGCGGACGTAGAACTCGGCCTTGTGCTTGACGTGCGGGTCGACGCCGTTGGCCTGCTTCACGAGGTCATCGGCCCAGCGGGTCGTCAGCAGGTAGGCCTGCTTCACGAAGTCGAAAACGGGATTGTTGCTCCATTCGGGATCGCGGAACCGCCGGTCGCTGGGGTCCGGCTCGGCGGTCGGGGGCACCTCTTCGCCCTGCATGCGCCGCAAGGTGCCGGTCCACAGGTCGAGGAAGCCCTTGGTCAGCGAGGTCTGCGCCATGACGACGCGCTGCGGATCCATCGCCCAATGCTCGACGACCTGGCCGAGCGTCTTCACGACGTCGCTCACCTCGTCCGAGAGCCCGGGCTTGGCCCGCCCCTCCTCCACCGGCTTGATCGCCGCGGCCGTCGCCTTGCCGAGTTCCTCCACGAGCTTAGCGGCGTTGGAGGCGAGCGCCTCGAGGTCGGGAGCCGGCAAGTGCCCTGGCGTGTCGTCCTGGCCAACCGTCTTCAAGGCGTCGCTCCCTCGCGTCCCGGCCGGTCGTTTCGCCGTGCCCTTTGCCCCCGGGGCGTGATACATCGCCCTCGCAGGATAACTCTGTAACCCGGCGGACGGTCCAGGGAAATCCGCCAAACGACAAACCCCGCGCTCCCGTTTGCAGGATCGGGGATCCTTCTGCCGAGGAATGCATGCCGATGTTCCCTTCCAGCGATCGTCCCGGGCGCTCCGGTCAGCGGCTGGCCCTCGCTTTGGCGTTCGGCGGCGCCGCGTTGCTCGCCGGCTGCTCCAACGGCAAGAACGCGATCACGGAAACCGTGCGTCCCGTCACGGAGAAAACGGGCTTCTCGACCACGGTGCCGCCGGCCAAGGACTTCGTTGAGGCGACCCGGGCCGATGCACCCAAGGACTTTATCCCCGTCGGCGTGACGCCGCCCACGCGAACCGACAAGCCGCTGACACCCGAGCAGTTGAAGAAGGCGGAAGCCGAACTCGCTGGCACGCTCAAGAGCCACGAACAGATTTCCGGCCGCCCCGCCTCCGCCTCGAAGCCGACCGACCCGAAGGCGGCCGGAACGAAAGGCAAGCCCCCTCTCCCCAAGAAGCAGGGTGAAAAGTCCCCCGCTTCGCAGTAAGAGGGCACGAGCGGAGTGGGCGTAGCCTGCTTCGCGGCGGCGGCCTGAAACCCCGGGCAGCCGCGGGAGCGAGCCGTCCGGCCCGGCGAGGATGAAGCGATGACGACCGACTTTCACCGTATCAAGCGTCTGCCGCCCTACGTCTTCGAGCAGGTCAACCGCATCAAGGCCGCCGCCCGCAACAACGGCGCCGACATCATCGATCTCGGCATGGGCAACCCCGATCTGCCTGCCCCGCGCCACGTGATCGAAAAGCTCGTCGAGACCGCCGGAAAGCCCCGCACCGACCGCTACTCCGCCTCCAAGGGCATTGGCGGCCTGCGCAGGGCCCAGGCCGGCTATTACGAGCGCCGATTCGGCGTGAAGCTGAACCCCGACACCCAGGTCGTCGCGACCCTCGGCTCCAAGGAAGGTTTCGCCAACATGGCGCAGGCCATCACGGCGCCGGGAGACGTGGTGCTGGTGCCGAACCCCAGCTACCCCATCCACGCTTTCGGCTTCCTGATGGCGGGCGGGGTGATCCGGTCGGTGCCGGCGGAGCCGAACGAGGAGATGTTCCGCGCGCTGGAGCGCTCCGTGGTGCACTCCATCCCCAAGCCGATTGCGCTGGTGACGTGCTATCCCGCGAATCCGACCGCGTATACGGCCTCGCTCGACTTCTACAAGGACCTCGTCGCCTTCGCGAAGAAGCACGACCTGATCCTTCTCTCCGACCTCGCCTACGCCGAAGTCTACTTCGACGAGAAGGACCCTCCGCCTTCGATGCTGCAGGTGCCGGGCGCGATGGACGTGACGGTCGAGTTCACCTCGATGTCCAAGACCTTCTCGATGGCCGGCTGGCGCATCGGGTTCGCGGTGGGCAATGAGCGCCTGCTGGCCGCGCTGGCCCGGGTGAAGTCCTACCTCGACTATGGCGCCTATACGCCGGTTCAGGTGGCCGCCACGGCCGCCCTGAACGGCCCGGACGATTGCATCCGCGAGATGCGCGAGGTCTACCGCAAGCGCCGGGACGCGCTGGTGGACAGCTTTTCCAAGGCGGGCTGGGACTTCCCGCCTCCCAACGCCTCGATGTTCGCCTGGGTGAAGATTCCCGAGCCCTTCCGCTCGCTGGGATCGCTGGAATTCTCCAAGCTGCTCGTCGAAAAGGCCTCCGTCGCTGTGGCGCCCGGCATCGGCTTCGGCGAGCACGGGGACGACTACGTGCGAATCGCGATCGTGGAAAACGAGCAGCGCATCCGGCAGGCGGCCCGCAACATTCGCCGCTTCCTGGAGACGGCGGACAAGACGATGCACAACGTCATCCCCATGTCGGCCCGCGGCTGAACCTTCACACGGCCTTTACGCAGGGTGTGGCAGGGTCCGCGCCCGACTGGAGACGGAACGGAAGAATGGTTGAGCCTTTGCGGGTCGGCGTCGCCGGCCTGGGGACGGTGGGGGCGGCGCTCATACGGCTCCTCGACCAGAAAGCCGACATGCTGGCCGCTCGCTGCGGGCGCGCCGTGACCGTCGTGGCCGTATCGGCGCGGGACCGCACCCGGGACCGCGGGGTCGATCTCGCAGGCTATGAATGGTTCGACGATCCCGTGGCGCTCGCCCAGTCCCCGCGGGTGGATTGCGTCGTGGAGCTGATGGGGGGCGCGGACGGGCCGGCCAAGGCCACCGTCGAGGCCGCCTTGGCTGCCGGACGTTCCGTCGTTACGGCGAACAAGGCGCTTCTCGCGCGCCACGGCGGCGCGCTGGCGCGTCTCGCCGAGCAGAAGGGCGTGCCCATCGGGTTCGAGGCCGCCGTGGCTGGCGGCATCCCCATCGTCAAGGGATTACGCGAAACGTTGGCCGGAAACACGGTGCATCGCGTGTCCGGCATCCTGAACGGCACGTGCAACTACATCCTGTCGCGCATGGAGCTCGAAGGACTCGGCTTCGACGAGGTCCTGGCCGACGCCCAGCGGCTCGGCTATGCCGAGGCCGACCCGACCTTCGACGTCGGCGGCTTCGACACCGCGCACAAGCTCGCCATCCTCACGAGCCTGGCCTTCGGCACGGAAATCGACGCAGAGGCGATTCACGTCGAGGGCATCAGCGCCATCACCCCTCTCGACCTGAAGATGGCGGACGACCTCGGCTACCGGATCAAGCTGCTCGGCGTGGCCGAGAGGACGCCGACCGGAATCGAGCAGCGCGTGCATCCCACGATGGTGCCGAAGTCCTGGCCCATCGCGCAGATCATGGGAGTCACCAACGCGGTCAACGTGGTGGCGGACCCGGTCGGGGAGCTCACCTGGGTCGGACCCGGCGCCGGCGGCAACGCGACGGCCTCGTCCGTGCTGGCCGACCTCGTCGACATCGCCCGCGGCGCAGTGGTGGAGCCTTTCGGACAGTCGGTCGCGGCGCTCGAGAAGGCGGAGCGCGCGCCCATGCAGCGCCACGAGGGCGGCTACTACGTCCGCCTCTCGGTCCTCGACCGCCCGGGAGCGGCGGCGGCCATCGCGACCCGCGTGGCAGAGCGTCAGATTTCTCTGGAAAGCATCGTCCAGCGCCGTCCTCCGGGCCAGCGGACGGCGGATCCCGCAGGCAAGTCGGGCGTTCCCGTTCCGGTCGTGCTGATCACCTATGCGACAACCGAGGCGGCCATCCGCTCGGCCGTGGACGCCGTCCTTGCGGACGGCCACATCGCCGAGCGTCCCCAGGTCATCCGGATCGAGCGCGAGTAACCCGCAACGCGGGCACCTGAAACCAAGGAACCATGGGAAGCCGTCGACCATGAGCGGACACAACGAGATCACCGTCCCGCAGAAAGACGTCATCGAGCGCATCCTGTCGATGGAGCTCGTGCGCGTCACCGAGCGCGCGGCCGTCTCCGCCGCCCGCCTGCGCGGGCTGGGCAACGAGAAGGCCGCCGACCAGGCCGCCGTGGACGCGATGCGGCGTGAGCTCAACAAGCTGCCCATCGACGGCACGATCGTGATCGGCGAAGGCGAGCGCGACGAGGCGCCGATGCTGTTCATCGGCGAGAAGGTGGGCAACGGCCAGGGCACCAAGGTCGACATCGCCGTCGACCCGCTGGAAGGCACCACGCTCTGCGCCAAGGACATGCCCGGCGCCATCGCGGTGATGGCCATGGCCCAGGCCGGCTCGCTGCTCTACGCGCCCGACGTGTACATGGACAAGATTGCCATCGGCCCCGGCTATCCCGAAGGCATCGTCGACCTGGACGCGAGCCCGGCCGACAACATCAACGCGCTGGCCAAGGCCAAGGGCGTCAAGCCGCACGAGATCAACACGCTGATCATGGACCGGCCGCGCCACGCCGACCTGATCGCCGCGGTCCGCAAGACCGGCGCCTCGATCCGCCTGATCACCGACGGCGACGTCGCCGGCGTGATCTTCACGACCATGCACAACCTCACGGGCATCGACCTTTATCTCGGCATCGGCGGCGCGCCCGAGGGCGTGCTGGCGGCGGCGGCCTTGCGCTGCGTCGGCGGCCAGATGCAGGGCCGCCTGATCCTCGACACCCCCGAGAAGGTCGAGCGCGCCCGCACCATGGGCGTCAAGGACCCGACGAAGAAATACGCCATGTCCGAACTCGCCTCCGGCGACGTGATCGTCTCGGCGACCGGCGTCACCGACGGCTCGTTGCTGTCCGGCGTGCGCTTTGGCCAGGACGTGATCGAGACGGAGACGATCGTCTACCGCTCCATCACCGGCACGGTCCGCAAGATCCGCGCCGAGCACAGGCAATTCGAGAAGTTCCGGCTCGACTGAGCGCAGGCTCGTCTCAAGCAACCCTTAGAGGCGGCGACCCGCGGGGGGCGCCGCCTTGTCTCTCGCGGCGTGTTGGCCCGGGGCATGCGAGGCGCATCAATCGCCGCAGGCGCAGGCCGCAAAGCTCGCGGGGTCCAGCGCGCTCACCGCGCAGGCATGAGCGCGGAAGTCCGCGTCGTCGATGGCGCCATGGCCGACCGGATAGGCGCGCCCGAACCGTGCGCGGACGGTCCGCGTCGCGGCCGTCGACGCCAGAAGGTCGTCGGACAGGCGTCCAACGGCAGCCTCTGAAAACGAAGGTTGCCCATAGGCCTGCGCAAAGCGGTATTCGAGCCGCCAGTCCGGCCGACGACGGGCAGGCCCATCCAGCGGCAAAGACCATGTAGCCATGTCGAGCGGCCGTCCGGCCGCATCGTGGGTGAGCACCTGGAAGCCGGGATTGTTCCCGAAGATCGGACTGATGCCCGGCGTCACCTTGTCGATCGCGGCGACGGCGCCGCCGGACCGGATCACGCGGTAGGTGTCGTGGTGGATGTGGCCGGACAACATCACGTCGATCGTCGCGCCGTTGCGCCCCACGAGATCCACGAACCGAGAGGCGTAGGGCTCGCGCAGGAACGGCGTCACCCGGGCCCGGCAGGAGCGGCCCCTGCCGTGCAGCGAGGAGAACCCGTCTATGCCGACGGGAATATGATGCACCAGCCAGGCGCGCCGTCCGGACGCCTTGAGGTCGTCGAGGGTCCGTTCGAGCCAGATCATCATCGCCGCCGCAGCCTGATCCCCGCCCGCGCCGCACCGGTCCTGATAGTCGGCCGACCAGAGGACGTCGTTGACCACTAGGATATCCACGCCTTCGGCGGCCGGGTGGCGCATCCGGTAATAGCCGGCGGCCGCAAAGGTCTCGTCGAAGTCCGACGCGAGCAACGCCGGGCCGGCCATGGAGCGGACCGTCTCCCGCAGCCCCGCCAGGAAGGGACCATTCGGCTCCAGCCGATAATCCCCGCACTCGCTGTCATTGTTCCCCAGCGCCACCACGACCGGCCGGCCCCGGGCGGCCTTGCGCAGCCCCTCCAGGACGTAGTGGGCGGTCCTGACGGCGAAGTCCCGCACGGGGGCGGAGGTCTCCCCCGACCGGAGCAGGGCGGCGGCCTTCTGCTCGAAGCGGTGAGCGATCAGGTCCCCGGGGACGACGAGCAGATCCGCCTCGCCGGCCCGGACGGCGACGGCCGCGAGCGCGGAGTGCAGCAGGGCCGGATTGGTGTCCCGGCCATAGCGGGAGGGGCCCTTCTCCCGCGCCGGAGCAAGGAGGCGATCCCAGGCCGCCACGTCCCTGCGCGCAAGCCTGGCGGCACCGGCTCCCGGGGCGAAGGGATCGAAGTGGATGTCGGAGACGATCAGCGCGCGCCGGACGTCCTGGGCCAGGGCCCCGTGGGCCAAGCCGACAACGAGCACGAAGGCGCCTGCGAGCGCGGTGCGCAAGCCGCCACGATCCAAGCCGAACACCATGCGGAGCCGCCCCTGACGCCAGACTTGGAGCTTAGCACGCGCAACGGTTGCGAAACCTGTTTCACCGCAATGGCGGAGTTGCGGCGTCAGGCCGCCATGTCGGCTCGGGCGAGGCGCACGCGGGCCATGAACCGGTTAGCGGCGAAGGGCTTGGCGATCCGGGGCCGGAAACCGGCCGTGGCCAGGCCTTCGCGGTACCCGACCCTGTCCACCCGCAGCTTGACGATCCAGGGATTGGCTGCCCAGTCCGGCCGTCCCAGCATCAGCCGGCGCGGGTCCGGCGCGCTCATCGGCTGCAGGGGGCGCTCGCGGATCACCGCGCCCCGTGGCGCCGCCTGCCGCCGAGCCGCCCGGAGGCGCCCGGACAGGAGCAGGCCGATTCGACCTCCCCGTAGCCCTGCCCGACCAGGAACAGCTTGACGATCCGGCGCACGCCGGGTTGATCGTCGCCGGGAAGGACCTTCGAATCGAAAACGGCCGTGACGAGGCGGGGGGGCGGCGGATCAATCTCCGAACGCTCGCGTCGGCGTTCTGATACTGCGTCATTTTGGAGGCGTTGCTCGTGGCCGATGGGCCTGAAGGGACCCGTGCAGCAGCCCTGCTGGGCGTGGAATCGTCCTGGACGAACCGTCGCTGGGTTCCCCGCCTGGCCCCGGACGCCGATGCGCTGGCCATGGCGCTCAGCCAGCGCCATGGGCTCGACGATGTCCTCGCCCGCGTGCTCGCAGGACGCGGCGTCGGGCTCGAGGCCGCCGAGGGTTTCCTGGACCCCCGCCTGCGGACGCTCATGCCTGACCCCGCGGTGCTGCAGGACATGGATCGCGCCGTCGCGCTGCTCGCCGACGCGATCCAGGCGGGCGTCACGATCGGCATCTTCGGAGACTACGACGTCGACGGCGCCGCGTCGTCGGCCCTTCTGGCCGAGTTCCTGGACGCCGCGGGGACGCCCTGGCGGTTGCACATTCCCGACCGCATGACCGAGGGCTATGGCCCGAACGAGCCGGCCATGGCGGCCTTCGTCGACCAGGGGTGCAAGGTCATCGTCACCGTCGATTGCGGCACGACGAGCCATGGCCCGATAGCCGCCGCGAAGGCGCGTGGCGCGCCGACCGTGGTGCTGGACCATCACCTTGCGCCGGAGCGCCTGCCCGACGCCGCCGCCCTGGTGAACCCGAACCGCCTCGACGATGTCTCGGGCCTCGGATATCTCTGCGCCGCAGGTGTCGTGTTCATGGCCATCGTGGCAGTGAACCGCGAGTTCCGCAGGCGTGGCTTCTGGGGCCGCGAGCGGCCCGAGCCGGACCTGATGGCCTTCCTCGACCTCGTGGCGCTCGGCACCGTCGCGGACGTGGTGCCGCTCCTCGGGCTCAACCGCGCCTTCGTGCGGCAGGGCCTCGCCGTCATGGCCTCCCGCGCGCGGACGGGGCTGCGGGCGCTGGCCGACGTGGCGCGGCTCGACGGCCCTCCCCGCCCCTATCACCTGGGCTTCCTGCTGGGTCCGCGCATCAATGCCGGCGGCCGCATCGGCGACGCGAGCCTCGGCGCGCGGCTGCTTTTGGCGCGCGACGAGGTGGAGGCCGGTCGCATGGCCGTCGAGCTCGACCGCCTGAACGGCGAGCGCCAGGCCATTGAACGCGCCATGGTCGAGGACGGCGAGGCGCAGGCCCTGCTGCGGCTGGGCCTGGACGAACAGGGCGCGGAGGTGGTGGTCGTCTCCTCGCCCGACTGGCATCAGGGCGTGGTCGGTCTCGTCGCGTCGCGGCTCAAGGAACGCTTTCATCGGCCGGCCTTCGCCTTCGCCATCGGCGAGGGCGGCCTCGCCACGGGCTCGGCACGCTCCATTCCCGGCGTGGACATCGGCAGCAGCATCCGCCGCGCGGTGGACCAGGGCCTGGCACTGAAGGGCGGCGGCCATCCGATGGCGGGCGGTCTCACCGTGGAAACCGCCCGCCTCGCGGAGCTCTCGGCCTTCCTCGAGGGGGACGTGGGCGCGAGCGTGCGCGCGGCGCGGCTCGACCGCTCCCACCGGGTCGACGCCGTGATCACGGCTCTCGCCGCGCGGCCGGAGCTGCACGGCCTGCTCGAGAAGGCCGGCCCCTACGGCGCCGGCCATGCGGAGCCGCTGCTGGCCGTCCCGGCCCACCGCCTCGTCGACCTCCGGGAGGTCGGACAAGGCCACCTGAAGCTGCGGCTCAAGAGCGACGACGGGGCGGCGCTCGACGCCATGGCGTTCCGGGCCGTCGGCTCGGCGCTCGGACAGGGCCTGCAGGAGCGCAGGGGCGAGCGCGTGCACGTGCTGGGCACCTTGATGCTCGACCGCTGGCAAGGCATGGACCGCATCAGCCTGCGCGTGGTGGACGCCGCCCCTGCGGGCCGCTGAGGCGGGGAGAACCGCCGGATCGCGCGCCTGACCGCATCCTAGCCGCGAGCCATGCGCAGCGCGGGATGTCGCGGCGCGTGGGTTACAGTCGACCGGGCGTCATGAACCGGTTTAATGAGGCCCGCGGGGGATGTATATCCCTCCGGTCGGCGTCCTGCCGACGGTCGCCCGACAACACGATCCAAGGTGGAAACTCCCATGAAACTGGTCCGCTTCGGCCAGCCCGGCTCCGAGAAGCCCGGCCTCGTCGACTCCGACGGCTCCATCCGCGACCTCTCCGGCCACGTGCAGGACATTGGCGGCGGCACGCTCGATCCGGCCTCCCTCGCCCGCCTCAAGTCGATCGCCCCCGCGAGCCTTCCCAAGGCGCCGGCTGGCGCGCGGATCGGCTCCTGCGTGGCTCGGCCCGGCAACTTCATCGCGGTCGGCCTGAATTATGCGGACCATGCCGCCGAGACCGGCGCGCCGATCCCCTCCGAGCCCATCCTCTTCAACAAGGCGCCGAATTGCGTGCAGGGGCCCGACGATCCGATCGTCATCCCCAAGGGATCCGAGAAGACGGATTGGGAGGTCGAGCTCGCCATCGTCATCGGCCGCACCGCGCTCTACGTGCCGGAAAGCGAGGCGCTGTCCTACGTCGCCGGCTTCTGCGTCTGCAACGACATCTCGGAGCGCGCCTTCCAGACCGAGCGCGGCGGGCAGTGGATGAAGGGCAAGGGCTCGCCGACCTTCGGTCCGCTCGGCCCCTGGCTCGTGACCACGGACGAGGTGAAGGACGTCCAGAACCTCAAGATGTGGCTCGAGCTCAACGGCAAGATGGTGCAGGACGGCTCGACGAAGACGATGATTTTCGGCGTCGCCCACCTCGTCTCCTATATCTCGCACTTCCTCCAGCTCGATCCCGGCGACGTGATCACCACCGGCACCCCTCCCGGCGTCGGCCTGGGCATGAAGCCGCCGGTCTTCCTGAAGCCGGGCGACCGCATGCGCGTCGGCATCGAGGGCCTGGGCGAGCAGCATCAAGTCGTGAAGGCCTGGCAGGGCTGAGCCTCCGGCCAGGCCGAGGGCCTCGTCGCCGCGGCCTTCGCCGCCCGGCCCTCCGATAACCCCTCCCCCGCCCGGCGGGAGAGGGTGCGCTGGCGTCGATCCTCTCCCCGGCCTCGGGGAGAGGACTGCATGGACAATGGCCGGCCCCGCCGCGAGCCGGGACATCCGGCCCTTACGGGAGCCCGAGCATCAGCCCGAGGTTCTGCACGGCGGCTCCCGACGCTCCCTTGCCGAGGTTGTCGAGGCGGGCGACGAGAACGGCCTGCCGGCGGGCCTCGTTGCCGTAGACGCGCAGCTCCAGCTTGTTGGTGTCGTTGAGCGCCTCGGGCTCGAGCTTTCCGCCGGCCACGCTCTTGTCCGAGGACGAGACCAGCGAGACGAAGGCGGACCCCGCGTAGCGCTCGGCGAGCGCCGCCTCGAGGTCGGCCGGGCGCACCCTGCCCGGCAGGGTGTCGAGGTGGAGTGGCACGCTCACCAGCATGCCCTGCCGAAAGTTGCCGACCGACGGCACGAAGATCGGCCGCCGCGTCAGACCGCCATAGGTCTGCAGCTCCGGCAGGTGCTTGTGCTCCAGCGACAGGCCGTAGAGCTCGAAGGCCGGAGCGCTGCCGGCCTCGTAGGCCTCGATCATCGACTTGCCGCCGCCGCTATAACCGCTGACCGCATTCACGGTGATTGGATAGTCGGCCGGCAAGAGGCCCGCGTCGACGAGCGGGCGGATGAGCGCGATCCCGCCCGTCGGATAGCAGCCGGGATTGGCGACGAAACGCGCCTTGCGGATCGTCTCGGCCTGACCGGGCGTCAGCTCCGCGAAGCCATAGGCCCACCCGTCCGCGACCCTGTGGGCCGTCGAGGCGTCGAGCACCTTGGGGCCGTTGTCGCCGAGGGAGCGGGCAAGTGCGACCGATTCCTTGGCGGCGTCGTCCGGCAGGCAGAGCACTACGGCGTCCACCGCGGCCATCAGCTCGCGACGCGCCTCGGGATCCTTGCGGCGCTCCGGCGCGATGCTGCGTACCGCGATCCCCGGCAGGGAATCCAGGCGCTGGCGGATTCCGAGGCCCGTGGTTCCGGCTTCCCCATCGATGAATACGGATGCGACCATGGACGTGCCTCCAGGCTGTGAGACATAACGAAAAAGGGCGGCTCTCGCGAGCCGCCCCTTCCGAATTTCCGGCGCTGGAAATCAGCGCTTGGAGAACTGGAAGCTGCGGCGAGCCTTCTTGCGACCGTACTTCTTGCGCTCGACCACGCGGCTGTCGCGGGTCAGGAAGCCGACCTTCTTCAGGACGCCACGCAGCTCGGGCTCGAAGTGCGTCAGCGCCTTGGCAAGGCCATGACGCACGGCGCCGGCCTGGCCGGAAAGGCCGCCACCGGCGACGGTCACGACGATGTCGTACTGGCCGACGCGGTTGGCGACCAGCAGGGGCTGCTGCAGGATCATGCGCAGGACCGGGCGGGCGAAGTAGACGCCCACGTCGCGGTCGTTCACCGTCACCTTGCCGGCGCCGGGCTTGATCCAGACGCGGGCGACCGCGTCCTTGCGCTTGCCGGTCGCGTAGGCCCGGCCCTGGGCGTCGAGCTTCTGGACGTGCTTGGGAGCCTCGGGCGCGGCCGGAGACACGGCGCCCTTGAGATCCTGCAGGGACTGGAGGGTTTCGGCCATGGTCAGGCCCTCACGTTCTTGCGGTTGAGAGCGGCCACGTCCAGCGAGACGGGCGCCTGGGCCTCATGGGGATGCTCCGCGCCCTTGTAGACGCGCAGGTTGCCGAGCTGCTTGCGGCCGAGCGGGCCGCGCGGAAGCATGCGCTCCACGGCCTTCTCGACCACTCGCTCGGGGAACCGGCCCTCGAGGATGAACTTGGCCGTCCGCTCCTTGATGCCGCCGGGATAGCCGGTGTGGTGGAAGTACACCTTCTGATCGCGCTTGCGGCCGGTGAGGATCACCTTGTCGGCGTTGATGATGATGACGTTGTCACCGCAATCGACATGGGGCGTGAAGGTCGGCTTGTGCTTGCCGCGCAGGCGCAGGGCGACGAGAGACGCGA
Organism: Alsobacter sp.; assembly: GCA_046349155.1. Taxonomy (GTDB): domain Bacteria; phylum Pseudomonadota; class Alphaproteobacteria; order Rhizobiales; family Beijerinckiaceae; genus Alsobacter. Next base: position 216,456 of record JAXMCW010000002.1, read on the forward strand.
GGCGACCGACGACGAGACCTTTCGCGTCGATCAGCACCCACTTCTTGTCGACCTCGGCGGGCTTGGCCACGTAGGTCTTCATGGTCGGTTCCGTCCATCGGGCCGCAGGCGAAAGCCCGACGGCAGCGTGAAAAACGACACGCGCCGGAAGCCGGCGCGAGATGAGCGCTGTTTAGGAGGACGCGAGAGCGCTGTCAAGCATCAGGATACACGCTCGCTGCGCAGAAAATACAATGATTTCAATGGACTATAGTTCGCGGCAATATGATACCGCGAATTAGGTATCCTATTACCTGCCGAAACCCTGTCCTGATTGCCCTGAAGGGCGTCCCCGCGCGCGGAGCGCCGGGACAGAGATCCAGTTGCGGGCTCGCCGCTCTCGCCCCCTGCCCTCCGAGGCCGCGCCGCGCCGGCCGGATATAACAGTGTCGGCGCATCCGTCCGTGCGAGGTCGGCGCCGCTATCTTTGCGGGGAGCGGAGCGACGAAGCAATCCACCGCGGCGTGGGACTGGAGGGCGCAGATGCGCTCGCAAGGGAGAACGGGGGACTAGCGCTCGGCCGGGATGGAATAGGTCCCGGTCGCGTGGGCGACGACCAGGGGAGAGCCCTCCGAGAACAGCGAGACCTCGCCAACGGCCAGCCTGCGGCCGAGCTTGAGGAGGCGGCAATCGGCGAACATGGCGCGCGGCTCGGGCTTCCGCAGGAAATTGATGCTGAGGTTCGTGGTCACAGCCAGCGCCACGGGGCCGATCGCCCCCAAGACGGCGACGTAGAGGGCGAGGTCGGCGAGCGTCATCATGGCCGGGCCCGAGATCGTGCCGCCGGGGCGGACCTGACTGGCGTGGTAGGCCATGCGCAGCCGCGCCGTCCCGTGGCCGACCTCCTCCACCGAGAAGATGCGGCCATGCAGGTGGATCTCCGGAAATTCCCGGTCGAGGAAGGCCTCCATCTCCGCCGCGGTCAGGGCCGGCGGCTTCGCCTGGTCTTGCATGGATCGGTCCCGCGTGACGCCGTTCCCGGCGGGCGGTCCCTCGCATATCATGCCCGCCCGTGCATGCAACGGCAGGGGTGCCCCGCCCTGCCCCGGAGGCCGCCGTGCTCGATTCACCTGCCCCCACGCCGACCCGCGCCGAGGCCGGCCTGCGCCGCGCCGACGAGGGCCCGGTGGCCCTTCTCACGCTCGACCGCCCCCAGGCGCGCAACGCCCTGTCGGAGTCCCTCATCGCGGCGCTCGCGGCGGAACTCGACGCCATCGCGGCCGACGCCGGCACCAAGGTCGTGATCATCCGGGCGGAGGGGCCAGTCTTCTCCGCCGGCCATGACCTGCGCGAACTCACGGCTCACCGCGCTGCCGGGGATCGGGGCCGTGTGGCCTTCGACCGCGTGCTGCGAAGCTGCGCGGCGATGATGCAACGCATTGTGCGCCTGCCGCAGCCGGTGATCGCGGTCGTCGAAGGCACGGCCACGGCGGCGGGATGCCAGTTGGTGGCGAGCTGCGACCTCGCTGTCGCCGGCGAGGCGGCGCGGTTCTGCACGCCCGGCGTCCATATCGGCCTGTTCTGCTCGACTCCCATGGTCGCGCTCTCGCGGAACGTCTCCCGCAAGCATGCCATGGAGATGCTGCTCCTCGGCGAACTCGTGCCCGCCGCGGAGGCCTGGCGCATGGGCCTCGTCAACCGGGTGACGCCTCCCGGCGGCGCGCTGGACGAGGCCATGGCGATGGCGCGTACGATCGCGCAGAAATCGGGGCCGGTGCTCGCCATCGGCAAGCGCGCCTTCACCGACCAGCTCGAGATGCCCCTGACGCAGGCCTATGAGCACGCCGCGGCGGTGATGGTGGAGAACATGCTGGCGCGCGACGCGCAGGAGGGAATCGAGGCGTTCCTTGAGAAGCGCGCGCCGGTGTGGGAAGAGCCTGCGCATGAACCATGACGCCTACCCCGACGACCTCATCCGCTCCATCCTTCACTCGGTGAAGACCATCGCGCTGGTGGGCGCCTCGGCCAACCCGGCACGCCCGAGCTGGATCGTGGTCAAGTACCTGCTGGCGCGCGGCTATGACGTGCGGCCCGTCAATCCGGGACTTGCCGGCCAGGAGCTTCTGGGCGTGCCCGTCTACGCCCGCCTCGACGACGTGCCGGGGCCGCTCGACATGGTCGAGATCTTCCGCAACTCGGATGCGGCGGGACCCATCACCGACGAGGCGCTGGCGCTCGATCCGCTGCCCAAGGTGATCTGGATGCAGCTCGGCGTGCGCAACGACGCCGCGGCGGCCCGGGCGGAGGCAAGGGGCGTCACCGTCATCATGAACCGCTGCCCAAAGATCGAGTATGGCCGCCTGTCCGGCGAGATCGGCTGGCAGGGCATCAACTCGCGCATCCTGTCCTCGAAAAAGCCGGTCATGTCGGAAAAGGGCGTGCAGAAGCGGACGCTGGGCGTCGCGCCGGGGACGAACCCGTTCGGGACCAGGAGGTAGGCGTTACCGCAAGCGCCACAGAAAAAGAACCAATCGCAAATAATACTATAATATTTACGAATTGTTGTTCAATAAAACTTTTGACTTCTATTTGTCATAAGCCGAGGGCTTCAAAAGTAATATTGCCAGATAGAATATAGAGATGACTGCGCACGGATAGGCGATTGCGTTTCCCCAATACTGTGTTCCGATCGCACTGCAAGCACTCATTGGAACTATGTGCCATCGGCTCAAGCCGGCGTCGGAAAAACGGTTGACCGCAAGGCAAATATTTATCCACCAGGTCCATAGTCCGGCAATCAGGAACGCGACCACAGCAAAGAATGCACCACCAATCATAACTATTGGCAGACAGAGTATCAATACGAGAATAGAACCACCAATTAATTCTGATCTACTTACTTTTCCAAGGGGCGTTATTAGATCTTTGAGCAGCATAATGATTTCCCAATAAAAATGGTCGTTTGAAAATGCATAGTGTTATCTATTCAAGTTGACGGGAATGGGCTCGTTCGATAAAACGAACAAAACGTACATAGCGCCGAACTGTCGGTTTATAGCAGAGGATCAAACCATGACCAACCCCGCCGCCCCCGGCTTCGCCACGCTCGCCATCCATGCCGGCGCTCAGCCCGATCCCTCGACGGGCGCGCGGGCGACGCCGATCTACCAGACGACGTCCTTCGTGTTCGACGACGTCGACCACGCGGCCTCGCTGTTCGGGCTGCAGGCCTTCGGCAACATCTACACCCGCATCGGCAATCCGACCTGCGCGGTGCTGGAGGAACGCGTGGCGGCGCTCGAAGGCGGCACGGCCGCGCTCGGCGTGGCCTCCGGCCATGCGGCGGAGTTCCTAGTGTTCCACACCCTGCTTCAGCCTGGCGACGAATTCATCGCATCGAAAAAGCTTTACGGCGGTTCGATCAACCAGTTCAACCACAGCTACAAGAACTTCGACTGGCGCGTGAAGTGGGCGGATCCGGACGACCTCTCGACATTCGAGGCTGCCGTCAGCCCGAAGACCAAGGCCATCTTCATCGAGTCGATCGCCAATCCCGGGGGCGTCATCACCGACATCCGGGCCATCGCCGACATCGCGCACAAGGCGGGCGTTCCGCTCATCGTCGACAACACGATGGCGACGCCCTACCTCATCCGGCCGTTCGAGCACGGTGCGGACATCGTGGTGCACTCGGCCACCAAGTTCCTGGGCGGCCACGGCAACTCGATCGGCGGACTCATCGTCGACGGCGGCAAGTTCGACTGGCTGTCGTCCGGCCGCTACCCCATGCTTTCGCAGCCGCGTCCGGAATATGGCGGCATGGTCCTGGGCGAGACGTTCGGCAATTTCGGCTTCGCCATCGCATGCCGCGTCCTCGGCCTGCGTGACCTCGGCCCGGCTCTGTCGCCCTTCAACGCCTTCATGCTGCTCACGGGCATCGAGACGCTCCCGCTGAGGATGCAGCGCCACTGCGACAACGCGCTCACCGTGGCGAAACATCTCGCCTCCCACCCCAAGGTGGCCTGGGTGAGCTATCCCGGCCTGGAGGGCGACAAGTATTACGACCTCTACAGGCGCTATTCGCCCAAGGGCGCGGGCGCGGTGTTCACCTTCGGCCTCAAAGGCGGCTACGACGCCGGCGTGGCCCTGGTCTCCAACCTCAAGCTCTTCTCGCACCTCGCCAATATCGGCGACACGCGATCGCTGGTGATCCACCCGGCTTCGACCACGCACCGCCAGCTCTCGCCTGAGCAACTCGTCCAGGCGGGCGCAGGCCCCGAGGTGGTGCGCCTGTCGATCGGCATCGAGGACGTCGCCGACATCATCGCGGACCTCGACGAGGCCCTCGCGGCGGGGTGACGCCGCGAGGCTGTTCGGCAGGCGTGCCAGCCGCGGCGCCGCCCAAGCCCGGAGCCGCGCCCGCTCTGCCGTGCAGGCCACCCGGGCACGACGATCCGCATGAGGCCGGCGACGCTGTCGTGACGCCGGCCTTCGCACGCCGACAAGAAACGGACATGCTGCACGTCTAGGCAAGGCAGACCGGTCGCAGGGACCGGGTTGCTTGGGACTGCGGAGCAGCCATGGACTCGCCGGAGCCGCGGGGGGCGAAGGCAGGCAGACCGACCGCCGGGCCTGGCGGCGGCCTCTCGCCGTCCGACGAGGCCCGGACCTCCGTCCCGCCCACTCTGCTGGAGCGCATCGCACGCTGGGCGCGGCGGCGGCGGTCCCGGCGCTCCGTCTCGTCCAGCGTCGTGATCGTCTCGATCCTGGTGGGTGCCGCCGCCGGCCTGTCGGTCGCCGCGGTCCAGGCCCTCGTGCCGTTTCTGCAGCGCGCCACGCTGGGCTTCGCCGCGGAACGGCGGATCGCCTTTCCGGACCACACCTCTCCCTGGCGCGTGACGCTGGCGCTGGTGGCCGGCATCCTGCTGGTGACGCTGGTCACCTCGCTCATGCGCCGCTACGTCAGCCGCTCGCCCATCGACGCCGTCGAGGCGAACGCCTTGCGCGGCGGGTTCATCACCTGGCGGGACGGCGTCGCCGTGGTCGTGCCCATCCTCATCTCGGTCGGCGTCGGGGCCTCGGTCGGCATCGAGGCTGCGGTGACGCAGATCGGCGCGGTGATGGCGAGCATCATGGGCCGCCGCCTCGCCCTGCCCCGTTCCGACCTGCGGCTCGTCGTCGGCTCGGGCGCGGCGGCGGCCATCGCCGCCGCCTACCGGGCTCCCATCGCCGGCATGCTCTACGCCTACGAGCTGATCATCGGCAGCTACACGAAGCGCACGCTCGTCCCGGTGGGGCTCGCCGTGCTCGTCGCCTTCGCCGTCGTGCAGAGCGTCGGCGACCCCTCGCGGCCCTTCCTTCCCCGGGCGAGCGCGAGCCCGGTCGCGGTGGACTACCCGATCGCGCTGGTGATCGGCGTCCTCGCTGCGCTGCTGGGGATCGGCACGATGGTGCTGGTCGGCGCCTTCGAGCGGCTGATGGCCTCGCTGACGGCGCCCGACTGGGTGCGCCGCGTGCTCTTCGCCACCATCCTCTCCCTCATCGCCTGGCGCTTTCCCTCGGTGCTCGGCAGCGGACATGCGGCGATCGACGCCGGCGTGAACGGCGACATCCGGGGGCGGGACGCCGTCGCGCTGACGGGAGCCAAGGCCCTCGCCTCCTCGCTCAGCCTGGCCGGCGGCTTTCGCGGCGGCCTGTTCAGCGCCTCGCTGATGCTCGGCGCGCTTCTCGGCCAGTCTGTGGCCTGGCTGACCCAGTTCCTGCCGATGGTGCCCGTCGCCAACCCGACGCTCTGCGCGCTCGTGGGAATGGCCGCCGTGGGAGCCTGCATCATCGGCAGCCCGCTCGCCATGGCGTTCCTCGTGCTCGAGAGCACGGGCGACTATGAGGCGAGCCTGCTCGTCGCGGCCGGCACCATCGTCTCGGCCTACGTGACCGACCGGCTGTTCGGCTACAGCTTCGCGACATGGCGGTTCCAGCAACGCGGCCTTGCGCTGGAGGGCGGCCACGATGTCTCGCGCCTCACCGTCACCCCCATCGCCGACCTCGTTCGCCGACCCAAGTTCACCGTGCCGCCGACGGCCTCGCTCGCGGAGGCGGCCCGGGTCGTGGCGCTCGCAGGCAGCAAGGGCGTGGCGGTCGTCTCGCCGCGCGGCGACTTCCTGGGCCTCGTCGATCCCGCTTTGCTGGAGGTCGTGCAGGGGGAGGAAGGGCCCCTGCCCGTCACGGCCTTCGACCTGATCGACGCCAAGACAACGCGCCTCACGGCCATGACGCCGCTTGCGGAGGTCGTCACCATCTTCCAGCGCGAGGACTGGAGCACCCTGCCGGTCGTGTCCGAGAGCAACGCGCAGCAGCTCCTCGGGATCGTGCGCGCCGGCGACGCCTTCCGGCATGCGGCCCATATCGCGGACCTGCAGCGACGCGAGGAACTGGGGCTGGTGGGCGCGAACTGATCCGGCCGCCACCCGCCGAGGTCATGCGCGGAGCGAGAGGGTCCGGAAGGCCCGCAGCGTTGCAAATGACGCGGCCCCGCCTTAACCTTGCCCCATCGCGACACGTCAAGAGCCGTTCCGTGCCCCAGCCGACCTGGACCGTCGACCTTGGCCGCCTCGAAGCGCATTCGTCGGAGGCCGACGTGTCGTTTCGCTGGACGGATGACGACCAGCCCGAAGTCTACCTGCTGCGTCCCCGTCGCGACGGCATGACGGAGGCAGACGCCTCGACACTTGCGCAAGCGGCGAAGCGGGCCATCGCCACGCACCGGAGCCAGGCCGGGCCTCGCCGGCCGGCCGGCGAGGCCGCGGCGCCCTGACGATCCGCCTTGCCAGCCCCCGCGCAGCACAAGCTGAACCGCGGGTGAACGCCCGCCGATCATGAATGAAATTTAAATATGCGCCTGCTCCTGTTGCAGGACGCGAGACCCCCCACCTGTTGCCGTCGACGGCAGGAGCCGTCGTCGCGGGGGCCTGCCATGGCTGACACTCATCTTGATCACGGTGAAGGGGTGACCCTTCACCAGGCGAAGACGCTCGTCCGCTGCATGGCGCACGAGCAGAGCTTCCTCCTTCTCTCGCCGCCCGGGCTGGGCAAGTCGGACATGGTCTACCAGGCCGCCCGCGAGGCAGGCCTGCCCTGTCGCTCGCTGCTCGGCACGCAGATCGCGCCAGAGGACGTCAGCGGCGTGCCGCGCATCGTCGGCGAACGCTCGGTGTTCTGCCCGCCCCGGATCCTGCTGCCCGAGAAGCCGGAGCCCTTCTGCCTCTTCCTCGACGAGCTTCCGGCCTGTCCTCCCGACGTGCAGAAGGCGTTCTATTCGCTGCTGCTCGAACGTCGGCTCGGCGAGCATGCGCTGCCTGCGGGAACCTGGGTCGTCGCCGCCGGAAATCGCCTCCAGGACCGCGCGCTCGTGCGCGCCATGAGCTCGGCGCTCGTCAACCGCGTCACCATTCTCCAGCTGCGCGTCGACATCGACGAATGGCTGGCCTGGGGCCAGCGCGCCGGCGTGCGGCCGGAAATCCTCTCCTTCATCCGCACGGTCCCCGACGCCCTGATGCGCGCCGTGCCGGCCGATCCCGTGCCGTTCTCGACCCCGCGCGCCTGGGCCCTCCTGTCGCGCGCCCTCGACCTCGCGCAGGCCTCCGGCGTGCTGACGCGGGAGACCCGCCGGGCCCTCGCCTTCGGCCGGCTGTCGCCGGAGGACGCGGCGGTGTTCTGCGCCCTGTCGGAAGACGGGATGGGCGAGGTGCACCCGCTCGACGCCTACCTGCGCCAGCCCGACCTGCTGCCGAAGGGCGACGCCGCACGCTGGTTCATCCTGGACTGCATCCGCCAGCACGTGCGGGCCGGCCGGGCCAACGGTGTCCCGGCGCGCGTCGTCAACCGGTTCCTGCGCAGCCTCTCAACGGAGCACCAGCTGCTCCTGGTCACCGACATGGTGGAAACTTGGGGAGCGCTGGGCGCGGACAAGGCGCTGTTCGACCTCTTGCGCCGCATGGCCGCGGCATGACGCGCCCTCCCCCCTCGGCGCCGGACGACCGCGCCACGCTGGCCCGCCTGGCGCGCGGGCTGCGCATGGTGACGGCGCCCCTGCCCCACCTCTCGGGGCTCGCCGCAGCCGTGCGCATCACGCTCGACGACGGGGTGCCCACCATGGGCATCTTCGCCTCGGGCCGGCTGGTGGCCAATCGCGGCTTCACGGCCCGGCTCAGCAACCAGGACCTCGTCTTCGTGCTCGCCCACGAGTTGCTGCACCTCGCCCTGCGCACGCACGACCGTGCGCGCGGCGCCGACCACCTCGAGTTCAACTACGCCCACGACTACATCATCAACGACATGCTGCGGCATGCGCTCGGCGTGCAGGCCATCCCGGCCGGCGGGCTGGACATGCCGGGCGCGCGCGAGAGATCAGCCGAGGAGATCATCATCGAGATGCGCCGCCTCGGCCATTTCGGCGCCTCGCGGACGCAGGTCTGGGAGGGCGAGGCGGCGACCGTCGACCAGGTGATGGGCGCCTCGCGGCAGGCCGGCTCCAGCCGCATGGGCGACGTGCTCGACGCCGCGCGCGAGCGCGAGATGTTCCCCGCCGACGCAGCAGAGCAGGCGGAGCGCGAGCGCGCGGTCCGCGACCTCGCCGCCAAGGGCCGCGCCATGGCCAAGGCCATGGGCGCCCTCAAGGGCCGCGGCCAGGGCGGCGGCTCCTCGCAGCGCCAGGTGCGGGCGCTGCGGGGCATCTACCGCCAGCCCTGGCAGGTTGTGCTGCAGCGCTGGATGGAGGGCGTCTCGCCGGGGGAACGCACCTTCATGCGCGCCTCGCGGCGGGGCGCGGAGCGGGACGACCTCGTCCTACCCGGCAGGCACCGCTCGTCGATGATGCTCAACGTCATCCTCGATACGAGCTCGTCGATGACGGACGACATCCCGCTCGCGCTGGGCGCCATCGCGGATTTCTGCGAGGCCGCCGGCGTCGACGAGATCCGCGTCGTGCAATGCGACACGGACATCACGGGCGACGCGCTGCTCTCGCCCGCGGAACTCGCCGAATACGAGGTGCGCGGCTATGGCGGCAGCGATCTCACGCCCGCGCTCAAGGCCTTCGCCGAGGACCCGCGCATCACCGCCACGGTGGTGATCACCGACGGGGACATCACCTACCCCGAGGACCCCTTGCCCTACGCGATCCTGTGGGTCGTGCCGGGCGACAGCACCAGCTTCTCCCCCCGCTACGGGCGGGTCGTGACCATGCCCAGAGGATCGCAGCCATGAAGGCCGTTCAGGAACTCGTCGCCTATTTCGACCGGCGCGGGCAAATCTCCCGCCGCATGCTCAAGCAATTGCTGGAGCAGAACTACGTGGCCTCGGACGCCCCGCCCAACATGCACGGGCTCTGCGACGTCGTGGGCGCGACCTTCTACTTCAGGATCACGGGAGCGACGGACGGACAGGTCTGGGGCACCGACACCTACACGCGCGACTCCATGCTGGGCACGGCCGCCGTCCATGCCGGGCTCGTCGAGCCGGGCCAGACCGCGGTTCTGCGCGTCACCGTCGTGCCGCCGCTGGAAGCCTATCCCGGCACCACGCGTCACGGCGTGACGACGACGGAGTACGGGTCCTTCCCCCACGCCTGGCGGCTGTCGGCGATCTAGGCAGGATCGGTCTCCGGGCGCGCCTCGCAGCGGTCACGCTGTCGTGTGTGGATGAACCTCTGGCGTGGCGCTGCGTTGCAGCCCCGCCGGCGACGCCGGTCCTTCCCGCGCCGCCGACGGAGCCCTCCCCCTTGATGCAGTTTGACGCTGACGCGACAGGAGCCCCGGCCGGTCGCACGGACGTCTCCCCTGCGGCGTCGGAGGATCTGGGCCGCGGCAGTCCGCGGGCGATCGCGGCAGGCTTCCGACCCGCCTCGCTCGACGCTCTGAACCTTCTGCTCGCCGACGTGCGCGGCGCGCTGGGCCCTTACCTCAACGTCTTCCTCGTCACCGAGCAGCACTGGAGCCAATCCGAAGTTGGCCTGGTAACCACGGTCGGCGGGCTGCTGGGCCTCGCCGTCCAAACGCCGATCGGGGCGGCCATCGACGCGACGCGGCGCAAGCGGGCGCTGGTCGTGGCGGCCCTGGTCGTCCTCGCCATCGGCGGCGCGGCGATCGCCGCCTTCCCGGCGTTCTGGCCCGTGATGGTCGCGAACGCGCTCACGGCCATCGTGGGCGACGTGTTCGGCCCGGCCGTCGCCGCGCTCACGCTGGGGCTCTATGCCCGCCAGGCGATCGCCAGGCGGCTGGGGAGAAACGCAGCTTTCGACCACGCGGGCAACGTCATGATCGCCCTGGTGGCGGGCGCGGTCGGCGCGCTTGTCTCGCAACGCGCCGTGTTCCTCCTGGCTCCGCTTTGCGCGGCCGCCGCGATCGTCGCCACCCTCTCCATTCCCGCGGCCGCGATCGACCACGAGACGGCCCGCGGCGCGCGGGACGTCGCCTCGGACCGGGAGCCCGACGAACCGCCGAGCGGCCTGCGCGTGCTCCTCACCTGCCGTCCGCTCCTGGTGTTCGCCGGATGCGCGATGCTGTTTCACTTCGCCAATGCGCCGCTGCTTCCCCTCGTGGGGCAGAAGCTCGCCCTGGCGAACCGGGACTGGGCCACCCCCATGATGTCGGCCTGCATCATCGCCGCCCAGCTCGTCATGCTGCCGCTCGCCCTGCTGGTGGGCCACCGGGCCGACCAGTGGGGGCGCAAGCCCCTGCTGTTCGCCGCCTTCCTCGTTCTGCCGGTGCGCGCGGTGCTCTACACTCTGTCCGACGCACCGGCCTGGCTCATCGGCGTGCAGGTGCTCGACGGCGTCGGCGCGGGCCTGCTCGGAGCGCTCACACCCCTCGTGGTTGCGGATCTCACGCGGGGCACGGGCCGTTTCAACGTGTCGCAGGCGGCGCTGGCCACGGTCCAGGGGCTTGGCGCTTCGGCCAGCGGACTTGCCGCCGGCCTCGTGGTCGACCGCTTCGGCTACACCACCGGTTTCCTCGGCCTGGGCGCGGTGTCCCTTGCCGCCCTTGCCCTGCTCGCCTTCGGCATGCCCGAAACCGGGCCGTCCAAGGCCGAGGAGAGGTGAGCCCGGCTGTGGCGCTGGGACGACATCGCGCTGCGGAACGCCGGCCTCGCCCAGGAGAACGTCGCCTCGGCGGAAGCCGGCCGACCCACCCTCGCCCCTCGATCGTCTCGCAAACGCGTCCGCACGCGCGCGCCACGTCGTCCACAGGCGGGCGCTGCAGCTAGCTGGACCGATCCGGCGGGAAAGGACATCTCCCCGCCCTCCGGCGGCAAGCCGGGGCGCACGCACACCGAGGCGCAGGTTTAGAGCTTCGGCCGTCCAGGGCCCTTGTCCGAGAGCGGAAGGCTGATCGTGCAGCGCACGCCATCGGGCGTGAGTTCGTATGCGGTCTCGGCCTTGAGCTGATAGGGCAGCGCGCGCTCGATCAGTTCGCGTCCATAGCCCCGCCGCGCGAGATTGCCGGTCCGCGAGGGCGCGAGACGGACGCCGCGCTCCTGCCACGTCACATCCAGCCGTCCCTCCCCGCGCCCTTCGCGGCGAACCGCCCAGGTCACCGACAGCCGTCCCTCGGGCTTCGACAAAGCCCCGTACTTGAGCGCGTTGGTGGCGAGTTCGTGCAGGCCCAGCGCCAGGGTCTGCACCGTCGCGGACCGCAGCCGAACGCCCGCCGGACCCTCGAGCGCCACCTGGGGACCCTTTCCGCTCCGGTCGACCGCCCCGAGGCCCGCGAGTTCGGTCCGGATCAGTTCGTCGAACGTCACGCGCTGACCCTTCTCCTTGCGAGACAGGAGTCCCTGCACCCGCGCCAGCGCATCCAGGCGGTCGCGGAAGCGAGACTGGAAGTCGACGAGGCTCTTGCTGTCGGCCGAGGTCCGGTCGGCCAGCGACTGCACCACGCCGATCAGGTTTCGCGTGCGGTGCTGGAGTTCGGCCACCAGCACTTCCTGCTCCTCCTGGAGCCGGCGGATGTCATCGACGTCGGTCGACGTGCCAAGCCACTCGACCACGCGACCGCCTTCGTCCCGGACCTGCGAGGCCTGGGTCTGGAAAAAGCGATAGCTCCCGTCAGAACCGCAGCGGATCCGGTAGCCTGCGTGGAACTCCCCCGCCTCGCGTGCTCTCTCCCAGGCGCGGCGCGCCGTTTCGCGGTCGTCAGGATGGACGCAGTCGAGCCAGCCCCAGCCCTGGCTCGCGGCGGCCGGCTGGCCGGTGAAGGCGGTCCATTGAGGGCTCGTCCAGCTCCAAAGCCCGACCTGGGACGCACGCCATACCAGCTGGGGAATTCCCTCCGCCAGGGTGCGAAAGCGGCGCTCGCTTTCGCGCAGCCTCTCGTCGGCCTGCTTGCGATCCGAAATGTCCCTGAAATACACGGACAGCCCGCCATCCGCCGTCGGATAGAGGCTGATGTCGATCCAGTGGCCGAGGACCGGGGACACGGCCTCGAGCCGCACCACCTCGCGCGTCTCCATGGCGCGCGTCTGGGCGCGGTAAGGTTCCGAATCGACCGACTGGGGAAACACCTCGGTGAAGACCTGTCCCAGCAGGCCTTCACGCGGGCGTTTCCACCACTCCTCGGCCTTGCGGTTGACGTAGGTGAAGCGCGAGTCGCGGTCGATCGCGTAGAAGGCGTCCGAGATGCTCTCGAGGATCTCGGTGTTGCGCTGGGCGAGTTCCCGCAGCGCTCCGTGCACGCGCCGCTCCTCCGTGACGTCCTGCACGACGGTGATGCCGCCGGTGATCTCGCCATTCTGCCGCACCGGCACCGCGCTCACGCGCAGCCAGCGCGTCTGGCCTCCTGCGACGCGCCGGAAGTCGACGGGAGAGCTGGCGTCCTCTCCCCTCAAGGCCATGGCGCCCGGATAGTTTGCCGGCAGGACCCGTCGGCCTTCGGGGTCGAAGGCCTCCCACACCGCCTTAGGCGAGGCCATGCGGGACGGGATGAAGTCGTCCGTCACGGCCTGCAGCGCAGGGTTCTTGAACGAGAGGCGGCCGTCGCGGTCGAACAGGCCGACGCCGATCGGCACCTCGTCGAGCACCCTGGCGAGGCGGGCCTCGCTGGCCTGCAGCGCCTTGACCTTGATGAGCCGGTCTATGACGGGGCCGAGGATCGTCGCGTAGGTGCGCAGGAACTGCACATCCTCCTCGCCGAAGGCGCGGGGCTCCGACGCATCCACCTGGAGCAGGCCGAAGGCGCGGCCTCCGGGCAGGAAGATGGGAACGTTGGCGAGCGCGCGGACGCCGGCATCCTTGAGGAAGGCCGGGAGATCGAAGCGCTCCTCCGCGCGAAGGTCCCTGGTGATGACGGGCTGGCCGAGTTCGATGGAATAGGTCTCCGAGCTGAGCTCCGACATCGGCAGCCGCAACGACCCCACGACGCCCGGCCCCCAGCCGACCCCGGCCCGCACGAAGAGGGCGGCCCCCTCATGCTCGATCTCGAGCACCTTGGCGCGGCCGGTGCCGAGAGCGTCGGCCACAAGCCGGTAGGCCTGCGTCAGGACCGCGTCGAGGTCGTCAGAGCGCAGGGCGAACTCGCCGAAATCGGCGAGCACCTGCTGGCGCTTCACCATCTTGTCCGCGTCGACCATGCGCGCTCCGCGGTTTGCGACCGGTGCCGTCGCGGCCAACAAGGCAGCAGCACGAGGCCGGGCGCAAGGCCCTCCACTCCGTGTGCGCGAAGGCGTGCCGTCGGGGTCGCTTGGCCCAGACGGGGACGCCCGCCTCGCGCGGACGGGCGCAGGTCAGGCCGGCGTGGGCGCGGCCTCCGCCAGAAGTCCGGCCGCCTTGAGCTCGGTCCAGAGCGCGGAAGGCGTCGACGCCGTGATCTCCGCGGCGTTGGAGCGCACCTCCTCCGGCTTCACGCCGCCCAGCACCAGCGAGATGACGGTCGGATGCGCGGCGGCGAAGGCCATCGCGGCGCGCCGCAGCGGCACGCCGTAGCGCGCGCACACGGCCTCGATGCGGCGGACCCGCTCCAGGATCGGCTCGGGCGCGGGGGCGTAGTCGAACTTCGCCCCGGGAATGGCTCCGGTGGCGAGGATGCCGGAGTTGAAGACGCCGCCGAGCATTACGCCGACCGACTTCTGCTGCGCGAGCGGCAGGAAGTCCGCGAGAGCGGGCTGCTCGAGGAGGGAATAGCGGCCGGCCAGCAGCGTGACGTCGAAATCGCCCTCGCGAAGGAAGCGCGCCGCGACGTCAGCCTCGTTGACGCCCACCCCGATGGCTTTGACGAAGCCCGTCCTGCGCAACTCGTCGAGGGCCCTGTACGCGCCGTCCATCGCCTCGGCGAAGCGCCGGCCCTGCTCCGGACCGTGCGTCCAGACGTCGACGTCGTGGATCAGCAGGATGTCGAAGCGGTCGAACCCCGTGCGCAGCAGCGACTGCTCCACCGACCGCATCGTTCCGTCATAGGAATAGTCGAAACGCGCACGATGCGGAAAGCCGCCGGCGAAGCCGGGCGAGATCACGTCACCCCTGGGCTTCTCGATGGGGGAGAAGGGGTTCATCACGCGACCGACCTTGGTGCAGACGAGCAGACTGTCGCGCGGATAGCGTCGCAGCACGGCGCCGAAGCGGGCCTCCGCCAGCCCATTGCCGTAGTGCGGCGAGGCGTCGAACAGGGTCACGCCGACGTCGCGGGCGGCGATGATCGTATCCTGCGCCACCTGTTCATCGAGGCGCTGGAACAGATCGCCCAGGGGCGCCGCGCCAAACCCCATGATGCTGGCGTCGAGGCGCGCGCCGCGCGATGTGACGAATGTCCGGACCTGCATCTGCTCCTCCCCCACGTGTCTTCTCTTGTGTTCTTCATACCTCGCCGTCTCGCGAAGGCCTAACCGATCACGGCATGGGTGCTCCCTCCGGATCGCTTGCGGGCTCGGCCAGGGCCCGGCAGCCGGCCGCGGCCCGCGCTCGCGCAACCCAGCGGTTGCGCCACGCCTCGGTTACAGCCTCGCACGGACGCCGGCATGCGAGGTGGGCCTGGGGAGACAGGCCGGGCACCCGCTCAGAAGACCTGGGGGATGTGGCGGTAGGGATAGTCGGGTTCCTCGTAGCCCTTCGGCTTCTGGCGCTTGGGCAGCTCGACCTTGTGGCGCTTCACGTGCTCGTAGGGGATGTGAGCGAGGATGTGGCTGATGATGTTGAGCCGCGTGCGTTTCTTGTCGTCCGACTGGATGACGTACCAGGGCGCCCAGGACGTGTCCGTCCCCGCGAACATCTCGTCGCGCGCGCGGGAGTAGTCATACCAGCGGCTGTAGGACTCCACGTCCATCGGCGAGAGCTTCCAGATCTTGCGGGGATCGTCGATCCTCTGCTTGATCCGGCGCGTCTGCTCCTCCTGCGTCACGTCGAGCCAGTACTTGAGCAGGATGATCCCGGATTCGACCATCACCCGCTCGAAGGCCGGCACCATCTTGATGAAGCCCTTGGCCTGCTCCTCGGTACAAAAGCCCATGACGCGCTCGACGCCGGCGCGGTTGTACCAACTGCGGTCGAAGATCACGATCTCGCCGCCCGCCGGCAGATGCGGCACATAGCGCTGCGCGTACATCTGGCTCTTCTCGCGCTCCGTCGGCGCGGGCAAAGCGACGACGCGGAAGACGCGTGGGCTGGTGCGCTCGGTGATGGCCTTGATCGTTCCGCCCTTGCCGGCTCCGTCGCGGCCCTCGAAGACGATGCAGACCTTGGCGCCCGTCTCCTTAACCCATAGCTGCAACTGCACGAGGTCGCCCTGCAGTTTCGCCAGCGCCTTCTCGTAGTCCTTGCCGGACATTTTTCCCGGGGGCTGTCCACCGCCCGTTCCGCCCTGCTCGCCGCGGTTTTTCTTGCCATGTCGCTTGGACTTGCCCGTCTCCTTCGCGACGTTGTCCATCGTCCCCTCCCGATTGGCTTGCCCTCGCACGACGCAGGCTCACCGTCGGCCCGCGCCGCCACCGTCCTGCGTCAGCCCATGATGTGGTAGCCGGCGTCGACGTGGAGCGTCTCGCCGGTGATGTTGCGGGCGGCGTCACTCGCCAGGAAGACGGCGGCCGCGCCGACATCCTCGATCGTGGCGAGCCGCTTCATGGGCGCGCGCTCGACGGCCTCCTGCATCATCGCGTCGAAGGAGGCGATGCCGCCGGCCGCGCGGGTCGCCACGGGGCCGGGCGAGAGCACGTTCACGGTGATCCCCTTCGGCCCGAGCTCCGACGCGATCTCGCGCGTCGCCGCCTCGAGCGCCGCCTTGGCGGGTCCCATCACGTTGTAGGTCGAGACGACCTTCTCCGCGCCGTAGAAGCTCATCGTGAGGCAGGCGCCGCCCCTCGCCATCAGCGGCTCGGCGCGGCGGCAGAGCCGGATGAAGGAATGGACGGAGATGTCCATGGCCTGCGCGAAGCCTTCGGGCGTGGTGTCGACCACGCGTCCGTGCAGTTCGTCGAGCGGGGCGAATGCGATGGAGTGGACCAGGATGTCCAGGCCGCCCCAGTGGCGGGCGACCGCCTCGAACACGGCCGCCTCCTGCTCCGGCTTCGCCGCGTCGAGGGGCAGGATGAGCGGCGCCCCGAGTTGCTCCGCGAGCGGTCGCACGAAGCGCTCCGCCTTGTCGTTGAGGTAGGTGATCGCGAGCTCCGCGCCCGTCTCGTGCATCATCCTGGCGACGCCCCAGGCGATCGACTGGTCGTTGGCGATGCCGACGACGAGGGCCTTCTTGCCCTTGAGAATGCCCGGCATCAGCGCTCTCCCACCAGCTTGAGCTTGCTGCGGCCGCCGGGAAGCTTCGTTCCGGCGAAGAGCGCCTGCATCTGCGCGAAGCGCCGGGTTTCGCCCTCGGTGCGCTCGCGGCTGTCGAACAATTCGTGCAGCACGCGCAGGGCATTGCCGCGCTCCTTCTCGCCCTCCGGCAGCAGCGCCGGGAGCGTCTCCAGTGCCCGGTCGCGGTCGAGGCGGAGCATCTGGACCTGCCTGCGCAAGGTCGCCTTGAAGGCTTCCTGGCCGATGCGCAGGCGGGCCGGCAGTTCGGCGGAGACCATCTTCAGCGTCGCGTAGGCCCGCTCGTCGACGCCGGAACCGGGCTCGGCGACGTAGAGCGCGGCGCGCAGCACGGCGTCCACGATGCTTCCCTGGTCCATCTCCCGCGCAAGCGCCTCCTCGCTGGCCTTCGCAACCGCCTCCCGCGAGACGTCGCGCAGCGCGGTCTGCTCGCGCGCGTCGGGATCGGCCCGCAGGCCGACCGCCGCCTGCAGGAACGGCGACCCGTAGGTCCACAGGAAGGCCTGCTCCTGCACGGCGTCGCGCCAGGCCCCCCAGGCCTTCCAGCCCTGGGCCACGGCCTCCGCCATCAGGCCCTCGGCGACGCGGAACGGATTGTCCGGCGCCGCGACCACCCGGTTCTCGCGGGCCGCCGCGGCGGCGCTCTTCAGGAGGCCTCCCGTGAGGCTCTGGTCCGACAAGGCCGAGAAGCGCAGCCGGTGCGGATGCGCATTGCGCAGGGCCTCCGCCGTCGTCTCGGTCACGGCCGCCCGCACGAACGGGGCTCCCAGGGTCTCGTACAGCCCTTTGTTGATCTCCGAGACGCGCGCCACGGTGCGGAAGCGCAGGTCGTCCTCCGCGTCGTTGCGGCCGAGCGCCCGGATGTCGGCGAGGCGGCGCGGCTGCAGGCTCATGAGGTACTTGCCCTCGATGAGGTCGGCACGGACGGCGCCCGGCTCCACCTCCGTGATCACGGCCTCGTAGAGCCCGGGCGGCAGCATGTTGATCAGGTCGATGCAGGTGGCGAACTCGGCATGCTCCTTGGTCGCGACCTTGCCGGACACGAAGATGCCGAGGTGGCCGATGCTCTGGTGCACCGAATAGACGATGGTCTGCCCGGAGCGCACGAGGTCCTCGTCGCGATCGTAGAGGTCGAGCACCCAGCCGAGCGCCTGAGGCGGCGGCGTGATCTCGTCGCCCCAGGAGCAGAACACCACGACCGGAGAGGCGACGTTGCGCAGATCGATGCGCTCGCCGTCAGACGTGGCGATCAGGCCCTGCGAGAGCTTGTTGCCGACGAACAGGTTGTCGGCGATCCACTGCATCTCCTGCGCATTGAGCAGGACCGGGAAGCCCCACCAGGTCTCGAAGTCGAGGAAGCGCTCCGGCTCCGTATCGATCTTCGAGAAGACGTTGTAGGCCTTCTGCCAGTAGGTGTTGGCGGGATTGCCCGCCTCGAAATTGGCGATGAGGTTGGCCCCGTCGAAGATGCCGTGGCCCATGTCGCCGGCGAGCGCGGTGAGCCAGGTGCCGCCGAGCAGCCCGCCGAGATAGCGCATCGGGCTCTCGCCGCGCCGGCCCTGCCAGTAGGACAGAGGCGAGCCGGCCAGGATGATGGGCCCGGCCAGTTCCGGGCGCAGCGCCGCCGTCATCATGATCTGCCAGCCGGCCTGGCAATTGCCGACGAGACAGGGCTTGCCCTCGGCCTCCGGCTCTGCCGCGACCACCGCCTCGATGAAGCGCGCCTCGGCCTCGCAGACATCCTCGATGGTCTGGCCCGGAACAGGATCGGGCGTGAAACCGACGAAGTAGCAGGGATGGCCCGCCTTCAGCGCCACGCCGATCTCGCTGTCCTGCTTCATGCCGCCGATGCCCGGACCGTGGCCGGCGCGCGGGTCGAACACGATGAAGGGGCGCTTGCGCCGGTCCACCGTCACGCCCTTGGGCGGGACGATCCGCACCAGCCCGTAGTTGACGGGCCGCGGCAGGGTGCGCCCGTCCACCACGAGTTCGGCCTCGAAGCTCAGCACGTTCGGCACAGCGCGCGACGCCTGCCGGTGGTAGAGGTTGCCGCGCTCGCGCAACGTATCCGCGAAGAGCAAAGCGCGCTGTGTCGTGTCGATCCAGTAGTCGGCAGCGGCCTGGGCCAGGATGTTGACCGGCCATGTCTGGGCCGAGGCGGTCGATGAATGGGCCATGTCCGCAGCCTCCTTCACGGTTTGATGCCGCCATGCACGATGTCAGGGCTTCGCGTGCAACGACACAGATCAAACCCACCCACCAGTTTATCACGATTGCAGGTTTGGATCGTACCGACCGCCCCGGTGACGGGCGCCTGCGGGGCGCTAACGGGGCATCGCGACCGCCGCCGCGATGCGCCGCCCGCCCCCGGAGGGGCGGGCCTCCTGGGCCTTGCTAGGGACCGACGATCACGTCGAACGTGAGGACGCGATCGACGGCACGGCCCATTCCGTCATAGTGCTGGATCGCCAGCGCGACCGTATCGGTGCCGGCGAAGCCGGGGACCGACTGGTAGACCGCGACGGTGGCCGCGCCCTCGGTTCCGAAGCAGAGGTTGTTCTTGTTCGTGTTCTTCCGCGTGATCTTCGTCATCGCGATGCGACCATGGGATGGCTGAACCTTGATCGTCGGGACGACGCCCGGGATGTACTGGCAGTATTCGTCGTTCATGCTGAAGGAGATGAGACCCTGTGGGCGCCCCGACTTCACGTGAACCGTGTAGTCGGCGGCGAATACGGGGAGCGGGGCGAGTGACGCGACGACGGCAATCGTCAGGGTGCGCAGACGGGACATGGCGTGGCCTTCCTTCAAGAGGTTGGACGATCATTCGGTTGGGTGAGGCTCGCGGGTGAGCCGGACGGCGCGCGGCGACGGCCTCGCGATCAGTTCGCCGCCGATCCCGCCGAGGGCTTCGCGCCGAAGGCCTTGAAGCCGTAGGTCGTATTGGCGTCCTTGATGTCCTTCCATCCCGCCTGGAAGCGGCCCTCCTGGAGGTCGTCGAGGTGCTGCCGCAGGCACGTCTGCAGAGCGCTCACCTTGGCGTCCATCGCGCCCCCCGGCTTGAAGGGGCGACTGACCAGCATGTTCGGCGAGCCCAGGAAGTTCACGTTGAAGGCGTCGAGGTTCTGGTAGGTGCGCTTCACCTTGACGTAGCTGCCCGACGGCGTGAGGTCGTAGTCGACCAGAGCCAGCCCGCGATTGGAGGGCAGGCGCGCGATCGCGGGGAGCGGCCAGCCGCCGAGCGTGAACACGGCCTGCACCTCGCCGGACCGCAGCATCTCGATGGCCTGGTCGTCATTGTCGGCGATGAGGAAGGTCATGCCGTAGCCGAGCTGCCTCTCCAGCGTCTGCGCCATCAGCTGGGCGGTGCCGACGACGGCGATCCTGAGCCCCTTCAGCTCGGAAAAGCGCTGGACGGTCTGGCGACGGCCCGTGAAGGGCAACACGCTGCCCAGGATGCTCGACGAACCGACATGGGATCCGTCGGACAGGGCGATCACGTGCAGCAGATTGACGTGAAGGGGCATCACCGCCTGGAGGGCGCCGATGCTCTCGTCCGACCCCATTTCCTTGAGCACGTCGATCTGCACGATGCCCAGGTCCCCCTCGTTCGCGGCGAGCAGCGAAAGGTTCTGCAGCCCGCCGGCGCTGGGAACAGCGCAGACGGAGACTTCCGACCCGCATACGGCCTGGATGTCGTTGACCATGAGGGCGTAGACCTTGCCGCTCGGACCGCTTGCGATGCGCAGGCCACAATCGGACGGCGCGGTCTGGGCGCGGGGCGCGGTAGAGCCGAGGGACAGGATCGCCAGGGCGGCGGCGGCCTTGGCGGGGATGGACGAGCGAGAGGCACACATAGCGGTCTCCTTGTGATCTAGCGGTGAAAAACGGGGGCCATGCGGGGTCCGCGGGCATCGGACGAGGGAGAGCCGAAGCGGCTGTTTCCGATCCACGACAGGACGAGGAGAGCGATGAAGGCGAACGTCGCGGTCCATCGCAGGCGGCTCCAGAAGCTCATGCCGACCTCCCTCTGGACGGGGCGCCGAGTGCGCCGAGGCGCTCCAGGCGCGTTGTCTCCAGGATCGGGCGCGTGGGAGCGCCGACGGCGCGCAGCTCGACGTCGAGCTCGGCGAAGACCCGGTTGAAGCGCTTCTGGACGGATTGCAGGGCCGTGTCCGTCAGCAGGTCCTGCATGAGGTCGTGGAGTTCGGAGGGGTTCAGAGCGGCCATGACGGCCTCTCCGCTTTGCGCGAACTCCCACTCGAACATCTTCTGTCGGACCTGGTGACGGAAGGCGTCCAGGGCCGCCTGCGCCTCGTCGAGCCTCTTCAGGTTCGCGGAATGGAACTGGCCCATGCGCTGCAGGGCGCGGGTCTGCCGATCGAGCACATGGCCGGGATCGGCGTGCTGGCGCTCCTCCACCATTTGCGCCATGGACTCGATCTGACCGCCGATGGCGGAGAGCGCGCTGCGGAACGCGACGAGGCGCTGCTCGCGCTTCAGGATCTCGTTCTGCAACTGCTCGATGGGATTGGCCTCGGCCTCCCACTTGCGCAGCCTCAGCAACCTGTTCTCCAAGGTCTGCAGCGCAAATGGCAGCGCCTGGAACGCCGCCACGCCGAGGGCTGCCAATACGACGAGAAAGGCGAGGCCCGCGCCGGCCGACACAGCCGACCAGATGACCGGAGCGCACAAAGCGAGCAGTGCCACCGTGACGGCGATTGCGCCCAGTCGAACCACCATCACCTGTGGATCCGCGGGCGGGCGGGATCTGCGAAACAGCGCACCGATGTCCATTTGAGCCTCCTGGGCCTGGCGGTCGGCGTGCCCCCTGCCTGGTGGACGCCAGGACCGACGCCAACGCTTCGGCAAGGGCGGTGCCAGCCGACCGCGAATGCGACTTCGGCTCCGAAAACACCGATCTGTCAGATGGTTATCCGCTTCATGCATGTCGTCCGGACGCGGAGGACGTCGTCATGCGGGCAGAAATCCGCACGGCGCGAAGGGCCGTTCCGGCAAGATGCTGCGGAGCGGGGTCCGAACGGCGACAGGCGCGGGGCCACCCGGGCCCGCCGGGACGGGCTGCGGGATCCTGCCGATCCCGCGTCGGCGGATCGGCAGGAACCTGCCGACGCAAGGCCGTCAGCCGCCGGCGCTCGTGCGGCAAGGACGGTCTCCCGCGCGTTGAACAAACAAGGTTTTTGGGGCGGCCCCGCCGCAGGATCGCGACTTGGCATCGGTCATGCTGCGTACCGATGAGCATTCAGTCGAGATCACGCTATGATCAGCTTGACGTCGACCGGCCGGAACTCAACGCGATGAGCGCTCTGGGGCAATGGGTTGCGCATGGAACCTGGCGGCGCGGACGTCGCGACGCCTGCCTGCTCTTCGTCGTCCTGGCCATCCTCGGCGCCGTCCCGCTGCCGACGATCGCCGCGACGAAGCCGATCCGCATCGGCGTGTCCCTCGGCTTGACCGGCCAGTACAGCCTGCCGGCGGGCATGCAGAAGCGAGCCTTCGAACTGTGGCGCGAGACGGTGAACGGCGCCGGCGGCATCCTCGGCCGCCCGGTGGAGCTCATCGTCGAGGACGACGGCAGCGACGCCGCGGGCGCCCGCGCCATCTATCGCCGCTTCGTGGACAGCCGCTCGTTCGACGTGTTCATCGCGCCCTATTCGAGCGACCTTACCTCGGCCGTCGCGCCCATCATCGAGGAGGCCGGCATCCCGATGCTGGCGCCGGGGGCCGCGGCCGACGAGGTCTACCGGCACGGGTATCGCAACCTGTTCGGCATCCTTACGCCCGCCAGCCGGTATACGCAGGGCATGTTACGCCTCGCCTACGAGGCGGGGCTCGGCTCGATCGCCCTCCTCGCCGCCCAGGACAGCTTTTCGCGGGACATCGCCGAGGGCGCACGCAAGTGGGCCCCCTTTCTCAGGCTGAAGATCCTCGTCGACGAGCCCCTCGGCCCGGCTGACGGGCTGGACGACAGCGTCCGGCGCGCGCGTGACGCGCGCGTCGACCTCGTCGTGGTGGCCGGCTACATGGAGGAAGCGCTCAACGTGCGTCGCACGGTCGCCCGGCAAGGCTGGTCGCCGCGAGCCTTCTTCGCGACGATCGGGCCCGCCTTGCCCGAATGGCCGCAGCAGGCGGGCGCGCTCGCCGACCTCACCTTCGCCAGCTCGATCTGGGAGCCGAACGACTCCTTCGCCTATCCCCGCTCCCGCGCCTTCGTGGCCGATTTCCGGGAGCGCTTCGGCATCGACCCGTCCTACCAGGCCGCAGCGGCGTTCGCGGCAGGAGAGGTGCTCGCCTCCGCGATCGTCCAGGCGGGCCGGACGGACCCTGCGCCCCTGCGCGAGAGCCTCTCGAACCTCGACCTCTATACCGTCCTCGGGCGCTTCGCCGTGGACAGGACGGGCATCCAGATCAAGCGGCTCGACATGGTCGTCCAGTGGCAGGACGGCCGAAAGGAGATCGTCTGGCCCGCCGAGATCCGGTCCGCAAAGCCCCGGTTCGGGAGGGACCCGTGAGCCGCAGCGGCCCCGCGCTCCAGACGGTGGTGCTGGCGCCCATCCTGGTGCTGCTGGTCGTGGCAGGGCTGGCGCTCTACTTGCTCGTGCTGCGCACGGTGTCCGCCTATGCCGATGCGAGCATCCGCAACACGCTCGACGCGTTGCGCCACACCGCCCTCATCATCGCCGACGCTGAGGTCGACCGCCAGAACCGGGAAGGACGCGTCGAGAACGCGCGCGCGGAGGCCGTCTACCAGCTCGACGCACGGCTGCGCCTCGAAAGCTTCGCACGCGACCAGAGCATCGGGATCGCCATCGCCGCGGCTGGCGCGCCGGACTTCGCCACGGGCCTGCCCGCCGAGGATTCCGAAGCCCTGTTCGACGCGAGCGCGTCGCTACCGTCCGAACCGGTCTCGGCCCCGTCGGGCGCCAGCTACTATGTCGCGGTGGCGTCGTTCTCGCCCTGGAACTGGCGCATCCTTGTGGCGAAGGACGCTGCCTCGTTTCAGGCCCTGCTGCGCCAGGTGCGGATGATCTATGGCGGGACGGCCCTGGTCCTCGCGCTGACGGCGGCGCTCCTCTACGCCGGGGTGCGGCAGCTGGTGGTCAGGCCCATCTACGAGATCGCCGAGGATTTCTCGAAAGGGATGGCGCCGCGCTATCGGGGCGTCCGGGAGCTCGAAGTCCTGTCGTCCAGCATCGGCGACATGCTGGCGTCGCTGCAGGCCAAGACGCTGCACCTCGAGACGACGCTCACGAGCATGTCCGACGCCATCAGCGTGTTCGACGCAAACCTGCGCCTCGTCGCCTGGAACCCGCAATTCCAGGCGCTCTACCGCTATCCGGACAGCCTCCTGCGCGAGGGGCTGCCCTTTTCCGAGATGCTCCGCTTCAACGCGGAGCGCGGCGACTACGGCGCGGGCGACCATGCGGCGCAGGTGGCCGACATGGTTGAGCGGGCGCGCACCCTGACGCCGCCCATCTTCGACGTGGACCGGGCCGACGGCACGTCGGTCGAAGTGAGGCGCGCGCCCATGCCGGGCGGGGGCTTCGTGACGACGTACACGGACATCACTCACCGCAAGCAACGCGCCCTCCTCACGGCGGCCAACGAGGCAAAGGCCCAGTTCCTGGAGAACATGAGCCACGATCTGCGCAAGCCCGCTGCGGCGATCGTCGAGGAAGCCCAGCTGCTGCTCGCCGCGGCACGCCATGGCCCCGCCGACGATCCCGTCCGCACGGGCGCCGAGATGATGCGCTCGGACGCCACGCACCTCCTGAGCCTCATCGACGAGCTGCTGGACATGTCCCGCATCGAGGCCGGTCAGGTCACGCCGAACCTGAGCCGCCAGGCCATCGCCTCCCTCGCGCTCCAGGCGGCCCGCGTCGTGCGGCCGGCTGCCGAGGCCAAGGGACTGGCCCTGCAGTTTCGCATCGACCCCGTCCTGTCCGCAGAGACGGACGGCCGCGTCGTCACGCGCATCCTCGTAAACCTGATGGGGAACGCGGTCGAATACACGGAGCGCGGCAGCGTCACCGTCACCGCAGCGCGGGACGCGGGCCACCTCCTGTTCGAGGTGGCGGATACGGGGCCGGGCATCCCGCCCGAGAAACTCGACGTCATCTTCGAGAAGTTCAAGCGCCTGGAGACGACGGCCGGGCTGACGCGGCCAGGCACGGGGCTCGGCCTGGGCCTGCCGATCAGCCGGCAGCTCGCGCGCCTGCTCGGAGGCGACGTCACGGTGTCCAGCCGCCCCGGGGAAGGCTCGACATTCACACTCCGCGTTCCCGACCCCTCGAAGGAGAGCGCATGATGAGCAAGGCGGCCCCGACCGTGCTGGTCGTCGACGACGACGAGGCGAACCTGCGCAGGATGGAACAGGCCCTCGGTCCCTTGGGCGTGACGGTCCACCGCGCGCCGGGAGGCGAAGCTGCCATCGCGCAGCTCGCCGCGCTCGCCGGCCCCTTCGGCTTTCCCGGCGCCGTCCTGACGGACCTGAAGATGCCGGGCATGGACGGTCTCCAGCTCCTCGATCGCCTGCTGCGGGACGACGCGGATCTTCCGGTGATCGTGATCTCCGCCTACGGTGACGTCTCGACGGCTGTCCGGGCGATGAAGGCCGGGGCCTACGACTTCGTGGAGCGCCCCTTCGAGATCGACGACCTCGCCGGCAAGGTGGCGCGCGCGCAGGA
This sequence comes from Alsobacter sp., assembly GCA_046349155.1. Classification (GTDB taxonomy): domain Bacteria; phylum Pseudomonadota; class Alphaproteobacteria; order Rhizobiales; family Beijerinckiaceae; genus Alsobacter. The sequence goes on from JAXMCW010000002.1 coordinate 241,929, forward strand.
CAAGCGCGACCTCGTCCTCGACAATCGACGGCTCAGGGCCGAACTCGTCGATCGCAGTGGAATCGCCGCCAGGCTGCTCGGGAACTCGGCGCCCATCCAGGCCTTGCGCGACGACATCGCCGTGATCGCGGCGACCGACGCCACCGTCCTGATCCACGGGGAAACCGGGACGGGAAAGGAAGTCGTGGCGCGCGCGCTGCACGACTGCAGCGCCCGCGCCAAGGCTCAGTTCGTCGCCATCAATTGCGGCGCCCTGTCGGAAAACGTGATCGAGAGCGAACTCTTCGGCCACGAGCCGGGGGCCTTCACCGACGCGCGCCAGCGCAGGATCGGCCTGGTGGAACACGCCAGGGGCGGCACGCTCTTCCTCGACGAGATCGAGAGCATGCCGTTGAAGCTGCAGGTCAAGCTCCTGCGCATGCTGCAGGAGCGGGTCATCACGCGCCTGGGCAGCAATGTCGAGATCAAGGTCGACGTGCGCGTGGTGGCGGCCACCAAGACGGACCTGCTCGAGGCGGCCGGCCGGGGCGAATTCCGGGAGGACCTGTTCTTCCGGCTGGACGTCGCCAACCTGCGCATTCCCCCGCTCAACGACCGGCGCGAGGACATTCCTCTACTCTTCAGCGCCTTCGTCAGGGAGTTTTCACGGCACTACACAAGACCCCTGCCCTCCATCGGGCGCGACGATGTCGAGCAGCTTCTCGCCCATGACTGGCGAGGCAATGTGCGCGAGCTCAGAAACGTGGCTGAACGCTTCGTCCTGGGACTTGGGCGCCGGATCGGCGAGCCGGGCGCCCTGCTGGGCTCGGCCGGGCTACGCCCGCGGACCTTGTCCGAGCAGGTGGATGCAATCGAGGCCCTGCTCATCCAGGCATCCCTGCGGGAGCACCAGGGCAGCATGCAGGCCACCAGCGAGGCTCTCGGCCTTCCCCGGCGGACGCTGTACGAAAAGCTGCGCAAGCACGGTCTCGACCGGCTGGAATTTCGCAGCTGACCGGCGGGACGCGGTACGGGCATGGCGGGAGCCTGGCGCGCCCGCCGGCTGTGTCCGCGCGGGCGGCGCCTTCACGTCGTGACGCGGCTCGATCCCGCGGTGACGCGGGCGCTTTTCTCGGGAAAGGAGCGGAGCGGACCTCCGGGGTCCGCGCCGCTCCCGCCGTTTCACCGTCAGGCCAGGGGTTCAGGGGGTCTCTTGATCGTCGGGGACGTCAATTCCGCGCGATAGGTGCCCCACGAAAGCCACGCCGACCCTGCCGTGACGCCCGTACCATAGACCGCGAGGCTCAGAGCCTCCTCGAACACGACGAAGCCGAGGCCGCCGAGCGTGCCGGCCGCGCCGACGAACAGGAGCAAAGCGCTCCCCGCTGCACGAAACCTGCTCATGCATTGATCCTTGCGATGTGCGCGCGCTGGCCCGCTGCTTCGCAGGCGGGCGACGCGGCTGATGTCACGAAACGTGGATGAGTGCCGGATCAGGCCGATGGCGGCGGCGCGCGCGCCCATGTCCATGCCGTAGACCGGCTGGAAAATGCCGGGGTCTCGGCGGCGCGGAGCCCGCTGGTTGAAACCTGCGGCGAGACGATTGGCGGCTCGGCGAGAAGCGGCGGGACCGGACTGGATCTGGTCTGGATGGAGGCGGCGGCGGCGCGCGAACGCGCGACCATGGTCTCGCCGGAGCGTGAGAGCTGGACTGGATCCCCGTCCCGATGAGACAGAGCCGGGCCGCCGCCGTCTGCCATGGCTGGCGGGGCGAGCCGGGGCGCCGCCCATGCGGCCAGGCACAGGGCGAAGAGTAGACCGCACAGCCAAGCCGCCGGCCGCTTCAGTCGGCGATGTCCAGTTAGGCTCACGCTCGCCTGATCCTTGCCGTCGCGGCGTCCCATGCGGCGACAGCGCTCAGATAAGCCTGCGGCTTCCGTTCAGCAACCCGCGAGGCATCGCATCGCCGGCGCAGGGCGACGAGAAGGTCGTTCACGGCGAGGCCGGTGACGGTGGCGTGGGGGATGCCCGCGTGCATGTCCGCGGATTCCGTCTTCAATTGAGACTGGTGGTTGAAGTCGCCCCGGCACGGCTGCGCGGGGAGCCTCTCGGCCCCTATGGCAGCCACGAGCAAGGCCTTGACGGCGCCAGTGTGGCGATCGCGATGGTAGACTGTGATGAACGGACGATGAAGCACTGAACGATTGGTTTAACGGTTCATATCCGCAATGGCAGTCGATTGATCGGAAATTTGTTTCAGAATTTCAATAGAATTGCAGCACAATTTCCTCTGCGGGATCTGAAGAATAGAAGCCCTTGCTTCATTCCACTGGCGCCGGCTGGTCGCCTGGATCAGGAAGGGTCGCTTCTTGTCCCGCGCATGCCCACCATGAGACTTGCGCGTTTCGCGAACCTGCTTCACTAGTCGCCGACCTTCGATAGGAGAACCTGATGCCCGCGTCCGCTCGCGACCGCCGGTCCGTCCTCACGCTGCTCATGGGTTCGGCCCTCTGCGGCCCGGCTTTATCCGGCCTGCACGCGCAGGAGAGGATCAAGGTTCGCGTGGGCGTCATCCCCGTCATCGGCGCGGCCCCGCTCTACGTGGCCCAGGGCGAGGGCTGGCTGCGCGAAGCCGGCATCGATCTCGTGATCACGACGTTCGAGTCCGGCCCCAACATGATCCAGGCGCTCGCCTCGGGCACGATCGACGTCTATGTCGCGGGCGTCGCGCCCCTCGGCGTCGCGCGCTCCAAGGGCATCGACGTGAAGGTGGTGGCCAGCACCGCGACGGGCGAGAACGTCCTGGTCGCCTCGCCCCGCCTTGCCTCGTACTTCGCAAAGGGCGTGGCGCCTGCCGAGGCGCTCAAGCAGTACCGGGCCGCGATCGGCAAGGCGGCTCGCATCGCCACGCAGCCCGCGGGCTCCGTGCCAAACACGACGTTGCAGTACTGGCTGTGGGAGCAGGCGAAGGTCGACAAGGCCGACGTCGAGATCGTCACCATGGGAATCGACGCCACGCAGCAGGCCGTCCTGGCGGATGCGGTGGAAGGCGCGATCGTGCGCGAGCCCGCCCTCACGATCATCCAGAACAAGAACCCGGCCATCAAGCTGGTCGCAGAGGGCGACACGCTGTTCCCGGGCCAGCCCGGCACGGTCGTCGGCGTGTCCGGGGCCTTCCTGTCGGCCCACGAGCCCGCGGTCCAGACGCTGGTCGGCAGTCTCGTGAAGGCGGCCGCCCTGCTCGCCAAGGACCTTGCCAAGGCCGCGCCGCACGTGGCGGAAGGACTGGGCAAGGGGATCGTCGATCCCTCGCTGATCGCGACCGCGCTGGTCTCGCCGGCGGCGAAGTTCGTGATCGACCCCCGCAAGATCGTGGAGCCCGCCAAGGCCATGCAGGCCTACCAGGTGAAGCTCGGAAGCCTCAAGGAAGAAGCGCCGCTCGACGCCCTGTTCGACACGCGATTCTACCTGCGCGCCAGCGGTGGCGCCTGATGCCGAGACCCGCGTGAACGATACAGGCATGCCGGCACGGACGCCGGTCCAGCGGCCCAGGACGCGACGGCTTGGCGGGCGTGGCGTGGTCGCGTCCGTCGGGCTGGGAGCCATCGGACTCGCCGGCTTCCTGGTGCTGTGGGAATTGCTGCCGCGGCTGCGCATCGTGAACCCGATGATGCTGCCCGGGCCCAGCGCCATTCCCGGCGCCTTCGCGGCGGAGTTCGCCTCGGGAGACTGGAGCCGGGCCGTCTGGGCCAGCCTGGGCCACTACGCTCTCGGCCTTGGAGTCGGGGCCGGGCTGGGCGTGATCGCGGGCGTCGTCGCAGGGATGTTCCCCACCGTCGACGCCCTGACGGCCTGGGTGGTGAGGCTGCTCAGGCCCATCCCCGGGCTCGCCTGGGTCCCGTTCGCCATCATCTGGTTCGGGGTCCAGCCCTCGGCCGCCATCTTCATCATCGCCATAGGCGTGTTCTGGATCGTGTTCTTCGCGGCGCACGGCGCTGTCCGCGGCGTGGACAGGGACCTCATCGAGGTGGCGGACGCCTTCGGGTTTCGCTCTCCCGGCGCGCGGCTGGTCAAGATCCTGCTGCCGGCCGCCCTGCCCGGCATCCTCGTCGGGCTGCGCACGGCGCTGGGCCAGGCCTGGATGGCCGTCGTCGCCGCGGAGATCTTCGGCGTGCCCGGTCTCGGCCAGCGCATGATGCAGGCGTCGAGCCTGCTCGCGACGGAGATCGTCGTCGTCTACATGCTGACGATGGCGGCGCTCTACGGCCTTCTCGACAGCGGTTTCCTTCTCCTCCAGCGCTGGCTTCTCCGATGGAAGACGTGATCGAGATCGCCGGGCTGTCGCTCGACTTCGAGCGGGACGGCCAGCGCGTGGATGTTCTGCGCGGAGTGGACCTGCGCGTCGCCCGCAGGTCGTTCCTGGCGCTCCTCGGATCCTCGGGCGTGGGGAAATCCACTCTCCTGCGCGTGCTGATGGGGCTCGTTCCCGCCAGCGCCGGGACGGTCACCATCTCCACGCATTCGCGGCTGAAGCAGCCGCTGGCGCTGGTCTTCCAGGATGCGCGGCTGCTCCCCTGGCGGCGCGTCATCGACAACGTGGCCTTCGGCCTCGAGGGTCGCGGCCTGTCGCGGTCGCAGCGCCACGAGAAGGCGCGGGAGATGCTCGCGCTGGTCGGCCTCGCCACTCTGGCGGAGCGCTGGCCTCACCAATTGTCGGGCGGTCAGCGGCAGCGGGTCTCCCTGGCGCGGGCGCTCGCCGTCGAGCCGGACGTGCTCCTCATGGACGAGCCGTTCTCGGCCCTCGACGCCTTCACGCGCGAGACGCTGCAGGACGAATTGCTGCGGATCTGGCGACAGACCGGCCAGACGATCCTCTTCGTCACGCATGACATCGACGAGGCCACCTACTTGGCGGACCGGGTGATCGTGCTCGCCGGGCAGCCTGGTCGTGTGGTGGCGGACTACGAGGTCAAGATGCCCCGTCCCCGGTCGCGGTCCGACGCCGGCAATGCCGACCTGACGAGCGCCATCCGGCATCACCTGGACGGCGAGACCTTGATGCACGGCGCGGCCATTTAGCGCGGCGTCGGCCTGCGCCCCGATTCTGGAGCAAATCCGCGCAATTTCAGCGTGCAACTCCCCCGGTTCAGGAGGATTGCAGGGACGCGAGACCGATTGCGATGCCCCGCCGGAGGCTGATCGACGGTCGCCAGCCCAGCCCATCTCGGGCGGCGGCGATCGACAAGGGGCCGAGATCGACATCGTCGGGGACGGGCGCGGCGCCGAGGTCGATGCGAGCCGTCGGCACGAGCCGTTGAACCTCGGCCGCGACATCCGCGAATGTCGGCCGCATCCCATCGGAGATGTTGAACGCCCGGCCGATGGCGGCCTCTCCCGAGAGCGCCGCCGAGACGGCCCGCGCGACGTCCTCCACATGGACGAATTGCCGAAAGCCGCCCTGGCCGTAGGGCAGCCGCGTCGGCTTGCCGGCGATGGCGTCACGCAGCATGGTCAGGATCACGCAGGGTGTCCGGCGCCGCGGCCCGTAGACCCAGCAGGGCCGCAGGATCACGATCTCAAGACCGCCAGGCCCGCCATAGCCTCTGGCAACCGCCTCGCCGGCCGCCTTCGATGCCCCGTAGGGATCGTCCGCGGTCAGGGGTGCATCCTCCCGCACGGTTTCGAGGTGACGTCCGTAGGCCGATGCGCTCGACAGCACGACGACCCTCCGGACGCCCGAAAGCCGGGCCGCCTCGAGCAGGTCCAGCGTTCCTCCGACGTTGACCGTGAAGATGCGATGCGGCTCCCCCTGGGCCAGCATGGGACCGGAAATCCCGGCGCAGTGCACGATGGACCGCACCCCGTGGCGGCGAAGCACGCGCGCGATCTCCTCGACCCCATGGATGTCGAGCCCTTCCGCCTCGAACGCGGCGTCGTCGGGCGGAGCGGAGAGCTTGTCGCTTGCCACAACGGGAACGCCGGCCCGGCGCAGCTCCAGCACGGCGGCGTGCCCGATGAGTCCATAGGCGCCGGTCACGAGCACGGGTCCGATCGGATGCATCAGGGTCTTCCTGTCGGGGTTGCGGGGCGGTCCCGGGGCGGGCGGCCCATCCCCGGGGAGAGGACCAGTCGCCCGGCCGCCCCCGCCCCGGTCAGCCGTCGAAGAAAGACATCTCCACCGGTCCGACACAACCTCCGACCGGATCGGAGAGCCTGGCCGGCCGCCGCCGCGAGCGGCACCGTCGGAGGCGGCCTGTCGGCACGGGCTGCGCGAAAATCCTCTCCGCGCGGCCGGAGGAAGGGAACGGAACTCCACACCAGTACGTTCTTTTGAAAGAACATTCTGGTTGTATTAACGAACATTTCTCGCCAGCATTGACCTGTCGGAGCCACTCCGATCCGGGCGAGTACGGCGCAGGCCGCGCCGCATCGCCGGGGGACCAGAGGACCTCGCGCTCGTGCGGGGTCCGCTCGACCAAGGAACATGTGCGTGATGGCCTGCCCGGGGATTTCGCTTGGACTTGGAGCGCACGCCCAAGTGACCGTTCAGCAGCGGAACGAGCGGGCAGCGGTCAAGACGTCGACCATGACCGGTTGCACGGCGGCCAGGCCGGCGCCCCGCGCCCACCTGCAGGTCACGGAAGCCTCGCTGATCGTCGTGCTCGGGCCCGCCGGCCCAACCCGATCGGCCCTGGTGGAGCGTATCGCCACGGCTGCGCGACAAGCATCCGGGGTTGTATGCCATCCATTCGCCCCCTCCCCGCCCAGGCCCATCGACCCCCGGTTCTCGCTGTCGCGCAGGGTTTTCCGGGCCCTGTGGGACACGGTCGGCCTGACTGCGCGTGGCCAGGCTCTCGATGCCGCGCTCCCTCAGCGCGTCGGCCATGGCGGCGATGGCCCTGCGACGGACATCTCCGCCAGCGAGGGCCGCGTGATTGTCCTGGATGAACCCTTCTCGGCGCTGCACGGTCGACAGAGGGAGCATGCCCAGGAGCGACTGGCGCTGACATGGGCCCGAAAGGGCCTGACCATGGTCCTGGCCACAAGCTCGGTGGACGAGGCCGCGTTCCTCGGGACCGATATCATCCTCATGGGCCGCTCGGGCGGGATCGCAGACCGGCTCGAGGGAGAGAGCATCTGGCGCTTTGCCCTGGAGCGCGACCGGGACGCCGTGGACCGGTCACCTGATATTCAGGCTTTCCGGCGCAGACTGGGTGCTCTCGCCGGCTCGGACGCGCCGCTCCTCTCTCTCGCGACGCCGCCAGGCAGGCCTGCGTCGGGCGCCGCGGCGGCAGTCGTCGTCGATCCCCCTCGCGGCGCAGAGCCGGTCTTCCACGACCCCTCGTGAGCCCAGTCGAGCGTTGTATCCGGAGTGAGTGATGAACTTCTATGCGTCCGACCAGTATCTCTCGGTGGTCTCCGACGTCTATTTCCCGGGACGGTCCACCGAGGTCAGGACCGTTCTGGCCAACGGCAGCGCCTTCCGGCTCTTGTTCGTGGATGGCCGGCGCTACGTCACGGGGGCGACCTTCCTGGACTATCACCGCCCCCTCGAGACGATCGCTGCGGCCAGGCATGATCCCTCGCTGCGTCACGTCTCGCCCGTCGCGATCCGCGCAGTACCCCTGGAGGACATGCCTGAGACCGACGGTGCAACGATCGGATTGGCTCCGTTCATCGACTGGAGCGCCTTCCCGAACCACGAGGACTACGTGGCGCTGCTCTATCGGCGCAACAAGGGAACCTTCAAGGAATACGATCGGCGGTTGCGGCGCCTGCAGGAACTCCATGGCCCCGTGCAGTTCGCCTTCCACGATCCGCAGGAGGACGTTTTGCCGACGGCCCAGGCCTGGAAATCCAGCCAGCTTCTGCGCACCGGACAAACCGACTACTTCGCCGATCCCGCGAACGTGCGCTTTTTCGAGGTCATGCGGGAGCGCGGCCTGCTGCTCGCGTCGACCCTGCGGGTCGCCGATCGCCTCGTCGCCGTCTGGCTTGGATTCGAGTACCAAGGGTGCCTGTCTGGGTGGATCTTCGCCCACGACGGCGGCGACGAGTTTCGCAAGTTCTCGGTGGGGCACCAGCTTCTCCGCTTCATGATCGCGGAGAGTCATCGCCGTGGACACCGGGAGTTCGACTTCTCGATCGGCGACGAAGACTACAAGTGGCTCTACGCCAGCCACGTCCGCCTGCTGGGCGAGGCCGGCATTCCCGCCCTCACGCAACAGGTGCGCGATCTGGTCGTCCGGTCCGCCAGGCAACAGGTCAAGAAGGTGCCGGTGCTCTACAGGCTCCTCAAGGCGGCCGCCTCGCGGCGGGGCGAAGCACGGGCGGCTCTCCCCGCGCGGTGAACGGGATTGCCCAGGCATGCGACGTCTCGACCGGTGAGCGCCTCGGCCGGCCTGGACTGTCGGCGACGACGCCCGGCGCCGCGGCGGGGGCGGACCTGAGCTGCGGTCGCAGCCCTTGGTGGGGCGTTCGTCATCCGGCACCCTCGCCCGGATACCCGGAGACGGCACGATGGCCCAACGCCAGCTTCATCTCGGCGCCTTCATGCGCCCGGTCAGCATCCACACAGGGGCATGGCGCTATCCCGGTGCCTTCCCGGACGCGAACTTCAACCTCGCGCACATGGTGCGTTTCATCCGCAAGCTGGAGGAGGGGAAGTTCGACGCCTTCTTCATGGCGGATCACCTCGCCGTGCTCAACATGCCGCTCGAGGCGCTGAAGCGCAGCCACACGGTCACGTCCTTCGAGCCCTTCACCCTGCTCTCCGCGCTCGCCATGGTCACCGAGCGGATCGGGCTCGTGGCGACGGCGTCGACCACGTTCGACGCGCCCTTCCACATCGCGCGGCGCTTCGCCTCGCTGGACCACATCAGCGGCGGCCGCGCGGGCTGGAACATCGTCACCACGTCGAACCCCGATGCGGCCCTGAATTTCGGCCTGGACGAGCACATGGAGCACGGCGACCGTTACCGCCGTGCCCGCGAGTTCTACGACGTCGTCACGGGGCTCTGGGACAGCTTCGCCGAGGATGCCTTTCCGCGCGACGTAGAGAGTGGGATCTTCTTCGACCCCACGCTCATGCACCGGCTCGACCACAAGGGCGAGTACCTGTCGGTGCGCGGTCCCCTCAACATCGCCCGCCCGGTGCAGGGCTGGCCTGTGATCGTGCAGGCGGGTGCCTCCGACGCCGGGCGGCAGCTCGCCGCAGAGACCGCCGAGGTCGTTTTCGCGGCGGGCGGCAGCCTCAAGGACGCCCAGGTCTTCTATGCCGACGTGAAGGCGCGCGCGGCCACGGCCGGACGCAATCCCGACCACATCAAGATCCTGCCCGGCGCCCTTGTGGTGGTCGGGTCCACCGAAGAGGAGGCCCGCGCCCGGCGCGCCACGCTGGACAGCCTCGTCCACGAGGAGAGCGCCATCGCCTCGCTCTCCATCGCTCTCGGCGTGGACGCCGCCGCATTCGATCCGGACGGGCCGCTGCCGGAGATCCCCGAGACCAACGCGAGCAAGAGCGGTCGGGAGCGCGCCATCGCGCTGGCGAAGCGCGAGGGGCTCACCGTGCGCCAGCTCGCGCAGCGCCTCGGCGGCTATTCCGGGCAGGCCTTCGTCGGCACCCCAGAGACGATTGCCGACGCCATGGAAGCGTGGCTCGCCGGGCGCGGCTGCGACGGCTTCAACGTGATGTTCCCCTACCTGCCGCAGGGGCTGGACGAGTTCGTGGACGGCGTCGTGCCGGTCCTGCAGCGTCGCGGGCTTTTCCGCCGCGACTACGAGGGGCCGACGCTGCGCGATCATCTCGGCTTGCCACGTCCCGAGAATCGATTCTTCCACACTTAGAGTCGCCCGAGGCTCATGCCACCACGGCATCGTCGATGAGCAGAACAGAGCCGCTTTCGACATGTCTGAAACCCCCTCGGCATCTGCTCGGCGACGTACAAGACCTGGGCCGAGGTGACGGAGGGCGCCACGATCGCCATCCAGAACGACCCGACCAGCGGGGGCCGCTCCGTGCTGCTGCAGCAGGACAAGGGCGTCATCGAGCTGAAGCCCGGCGTCGGCTTCAAGCCGACGGTCGCCGACATCGTCGAGAACCCCAGGACGCTCAAGATCGTCGAGATCGACGCCGCCCAGACGCCGCGATCAAAACCAACTACGCCGTCGAGGCTGGCATCGACCCGACGAGCACGATCCTGCGCGAGGATCCCAAGGGGCCCTACGTGAACCTGATCGCCGTTCGCAGCGTCGACAAGGACAAGCCGTGGGTGAAGGAACTGCTGGCGGCTTACCAGTCGCCCGAGGTGAAGGCCTTCGTGGCGGAGAAGTTCAAAGGGTCCGTCCTGGCTGGGTGGTAAGGCCCCCTCGCGGCGGCCCCGCCCTGGACCCGGTGCGGGGCCGCCTGCATTCTTGAGCAAGAGACCACGAGACACGCCGAGCGGAGGCAGCATGGGCGACCACCACGAGCACGGCCAGGACGATCATCACCACCACGAGGAGCCGCGCTGGAAGCATGACGGCGTGCGCGTGATCAAGGGCGACCAGCTCGACCCCAACACGGCGCAGACGCCGGGCATGTTCCGCCAGGCCGCGATCAACCACGCCCGGGTCGGTGCCCAAAAGATCTGGGCCGGCACCGTCTCCATCGACCCGAACGCCAAGACGGGCGTGCACCATCACGGCGCTCTGGAAAGCGTGATCTTCGTGCTGCGCGGCCGAGCCCGAATGCGCTGGGGAGAGAAGCTGGAATTCACGGCCGAGGCGGGACCCGGCGACTTCATCTACGTGCCACCCTACGTGCCGCACCAGGAGATCAACGCCAATCCCGACGAGACGCTGGAATGCGTCCTCGTGCGCTCCGACAACGAGGCCGTGGTCGTCAACATCACCGATGTCGACCCGGTGGAGCGGCCCGAGACGGTCTATTGGGTGGACCCGATCCATAAGCATCCATGACGGGGGCGGCTCTCCAGATCGCCAAGTCCGGCCATGCACGCGCCTGCAGGCGCCGCTAACGACGCCTGCCGCCGCTAGTCGGGGCACAAGGCTTGCGCCGGCGACACCGATGGCAGGCGCGCTGTTCCGTCGCGAGACAACAATGCCCCGGACTGAGCCGCCGCTTGCCAGCGTGAAGCGCAAGCACCAGGCGGTGAGCAGCGATGGACGAAGTCGACCAGATCTGGACGAAAGCACGCAGCCTGTTCGTTGACGCCGTCCAGGAGCCGGACCTCAACGTGGCAAGGGCCCTCTTCGCAGCCGGGAAGACCTGGCTACTCGTGCTCGCATCCGTCGAGAGAAGCCCGGTCCTGGCGCAGGATGTCATGAGCGTGGAGCAACTCGCCGACCTCCTGGGAATGGAGCGTCAAGGCTGACGGAAGGCGTCGCGAGGAGCCTACCGTTCAAGCAAATCTGGAGACAGGATTCGCCATCGGCAACCAACCCGTCGCACCGCCGGGTCGCCTCGCTCCGGCCGACCGACGTCGTCACCGCCCGCTCAAGAGCGCCGACGCAGGCCGGAACCGACACTCGGCTCACCAAGGTTCAGCAATCGTTTCAATGACGACTGGCGGAGACGGAGGGATTCGAACCCTCGATAGGGCTTTGCAACCCTATAACGGTTTAGCAAACCGCCGCCTTCAGCCTCTCGGCCACGTCTCCGCGCTAAGGGCTTGCTGACCCTCAGGAATCAGGAGAGGAGGCCGACCGGCCGCCTCCCGCTTGGCGGACATAGACGATATCTGCAGGGCGGCGTCAAGCGGCCAGGGCCGCGCCGCGCGTGCGTGCTGGCCGCGATCGCGGGGCGACCGGCCCTTGCGGCTGGCGTCCTGATCCGGCGCCCGGCCCCGCTCAGTGCAGGGACAGCCAGAGGCGGGCGTTGCGCTGGGCGGCCGCGATCTCGGCGGGCGACATCTCCGCGGCGAGTTCCGAGCGCAGGGCGATCGCCTCGCGGCAGCCGCGGGCCGCGGCGATGTTCAGCCACTTGTGTGCCTCGATGCGATCGACGGGAACCGATCGACCCACCGAGTACATGATCCCAAGATCGAGGAAGGCGCGTCCATCCATCGCCGTCCCCGCCATCGAAGCGGTCTCCGCTCCGGCCATCTCCACTCGTGCCATGTCGCTCTCCCCTGAGCCTTGCAATCGGACCGCCCTCATCTGGGTTCGTGGGCGGTGCCTGGAATATGTCCGATTTGAGGAGATTTCTTTGAATGACATCTCAATGAAGAGCATGAATTCGCAGTCAATTTCCTTGGTCAATTCTCGTTTATTATTTTTCTGTTGACTCTGTGGTTTAGGGAAACCGTTTGACGTCAACGGAATGGCTGGCAGCCAGCGCACAGGTCGCCCCGGGATCGCTCACGAAGTCTTCACCACGCCGGCACATCCATGCGGCGAACACGCGGCGCTTGCGCGGCCGGGTTGCGGTGCCCAATCGGCGCGGGAGATTGATTCCCGACAAGGTTGTAAATTGCCGCTTGAAGTTGTCCCCTGCCCACCGCGAACTCAATCGGGGAGGCGCGAGACCTCCTGACCCAGGCTCTGGAGGAGAACCCAAGATGAAGACGTTCGTTTCCGCCCTCGGCGCGGCGCTCCTGTTCATGGCCGCAGCGGCGCTCCCAGCCGGCGCGCAGACCACCCAGCCCGCCAAGAAGCCCGCGGCCGCGGCTCCTGCGGCTCCGGCCGCGCCTGCCGCCAACCAGCCAAGCGCCGCCCAGAAGGCGCAGCAGGACAAGATGAAGGCCTGCGCCTCCGAGTGGCAGTCCATGAAGAAGGCCGGCAAGACCAAGGGCACCACCTACCAGCAATTCTCCAGCGAGTGCCTCAAGAAGGGCTGAGCCGCGACCCGGGGGGCGTCGGGTCCCTCGGGCCCGGCGCCCGGGCCGGCAGGGCTCTGCTCACCCGGTCCCGGCGCCGGGGGAATGATGCGGCGTCGCCCCTGCGAATTGCGGGGCGACGCATTATCTGTGCTGGCGCCGGCGCCTCCGTCGGTGCCGGAGAGACTTGATTGCCCGAGATGCCCGCCTTCGTCGAACCCGTGCTCGCCTTCATCCGCCAGCACGAGGCCTGGGCCGTGCCCATCGTCTTCCTCCTGGCCTTCGGAGAATCGCTCGCCTTCGTCTCCCTGCTGCTGCCGGCCACGGTGATCCTGTGGGGCATCGGCGCTCTGGTGGGAGCCAGCGGTATCGAGTTCTGGCCGCTCTGGCTGGCCGCCGCGGCGGGCGCGGGACTGGGCGACTGGTTGTCCTACTGGCTGGGCTACCACTACCACGAGCCGATTTCACGCATGTGGCCGCTCTCGAAACACCCCACGCTGCTGCCGCGCGGGCATGCCTTCTTCGAGCGCTGGGGCTTCGCCGGCGTCTTCCTGGGCCGCTTCCTCGGGCCGCTGCGCGCGGCGGTGCCGCTCGTCGCGGGGGCTTGCCAGATGCCCCAGGCGGCCTTCCAGATCGCCAACTGGACGTCGGCCATCGCCTGGGCCACATGGACCCTGGGCGCCGGGGCCTTCGGGGTCGAATGGCTGCAGAAATGGGCGTCATGATGCCACCTGGCGACGTTGCGGCCCGCCGCCTGCCGATCGTCCTCGCGCTGCTCACGCTGGCCGCGCTGCCTGTCTCCTACGCCGGCGCGTCCGACCGGTTGGTCTGGTATCTCGAGTCCTTTCCGGTGCTGGTGGGGCTGCCGCTCGTGGCGCTGCTCTGGCGGCGTCGCCCGCTCTCGGACCTGCTCTGCTCGCTGCTCTTCCTGCATGCGCTCATCCTGCTGCTCGGCGCCCATTACACCTACGAGCACGTGCCGCCGGGCGACTGGGCCCGGGACTTGTTCGGCTGGCAGCGCAACAACTACGACAAGATCGGCCACTTCGCGCAGGGCTTCGTGCCGGCTCTCCTCACGCGCGAGATCCTCGTGCGCTGGTCGCCCTTCCGGCAGGCCCCGCGCGGCTGGCTGCTCGCCATCCTCTGCGTGTCCGCCCCCCTCGCCTTCAGCGCCCTCTACGAAATCTTCGAGTGGCAGGCCTCCGTGTGGGGCGGCGACGGCACCGACGCCTTCGTCGGCGCTCAGGGGGACATCTGGGACGCACAGTCCGACATGCTGTTCTGCCTCGTCGGCGCGATCGCGGCCGTGGTGCTGCTGCCGCGCTGGCACGACCGGTCGATCGCCGCCGCGGAAGGCCGCGACTGAGCTCCGCGTCAACCGATGGCCGGCGGCGCGCCGGGCGCCGATCCCATGGAAGGACGCCGCCGACCAAGAGACCCTGCGCATGACCGAGTCCCCGAGCCTCTCCATCCCCTTCGACAAGCACCGATTCAGCAGCGCTGCCGCCTTTTACGACGCCTATCGCGTCGCCTATGACGAGGCCGTCATCGCCTGGGCGGCGCGGGAGGCGGGGGTCGACCGGGCGGCGCGCGTGCTGGACCTCGGTTGCGGCCCCGGCTCGCTCGCCGTTCCTCTTGCGCGGCTGGCCGGCGAGGTGGTGGGGCTCGATCCTGAACCGGCCATGCTGGCCATGGCGGCGGAACGCGCCGGGCGCGAGAAGGTCGCCGTGCGCCTCGTCGAGGGGAGTTCGAACGACCTGTCCGTCGTGCCGGGGCCATTCCGGCTCGTGACGATGGGCCGGTCCTTCCACTGGATGGACAGGGCCGCGACGCTGGCCGCGCTCGACGGGATGGTGGACCCCGGCGGCGCGGTCGCCCTGTTCGGCGACACTTCGCCACGCACGGCGGGCTGGTGGGACACCGCGGGCGCCATCGCGCAGCGACTCGCGCCGGACGGCATGACTGCCAGGGTCTGGCGGGGCGACCCCGCCTGGGCGCCACACGAGGCGATCCTGCTCGCGTCGCCCTTTTGCGCTCTGGAGCGCTATGGCCGGCTCCGGGTGGAGCGGATCGGCATCGACCACGTCGTCGGCCGGCTTCTCTCCCTGTCCTCGACATCGCCGCACCGCCTTGGCGAGCGGCGCGGCGCGTTCGAGGCCGAGGTGCGCGAAGCGCTCGCGCCCATGGCCGGGGCCGACGGACTCTTCGAGCAGATCGTCGAGACGACGGTCCTGCTCGCGCGCCGGGCCTGAGCGTCAGAGCGGTACGGCGACACCCTTCTCGGGGACGACGACCTTCGTCGCGACGCCGGCCAGCGCCGCCTTGAAGGCCTCCGCATCCTGCTCGATGATCGGGAAGCTGCCATAGTGGCAGGGAATGACGGCCTCGAAGCTGAAGAAGCGCTTCACGGCCAGCGCCGCGGTCTGCGGCCCCATGGTGAAGCGGTCGCCGATCGGCACCAGGCCCACCTTCGGCGCGTAGATCTCGTTGATCAGCGCCATGTCGCCGAAAATGTCGGTGTCGCCCATGTGGTAGACCGTGGGCTCGCCGGGCGCGCGCACCACGATCCCGTTGGCGCTGCCGAGCGGCACGTTGACGCCTCCCTCGCCCATCCCGGCGGAGTGGTCCGCGCGGACGAGCGTGACCTTGAAGCCGCCGGCGTCGATGGTGCCGCCCGTGTTCATGGGACTGAACGTCTCGAGGCCCTTGGACGCCAGCCACATGCACAGGTCGTAATTCGTGACGACGAGGGCGCCGGTCTCCTTGGCGATGTCCAGCGTGTCGCCCACGTGGTCGCCGTGGCCGTGCGTCACCAGCACATGCGTCACGCCGGCGATGGCCTTGGCGCGATCACCCGGAAAAGCCGGGTTGCCGGTGAAAAAGGGGTCGATCAGGACGTGCCTGTCGGCGAAATCGAGGCGAAAGGCCGAATGTCCGAACCAGGTGATCTGCATGGCTGTCTCCTCGAAGCGCTATTCAGGCGTAGCCCGGTCCAGCGATGCGCCGCACGGGCGAAGCCCTATCTAGCGGAGCCCCGGCCGCTGGCAACGGCCGATCGTCCCTGATGGGGATCCCGCCGCGCGGCCCTTGATCGGCGCGGCCGGGTGGCGCATGACCGGGCCATGATCAGTTCCGACGCCGAGCTTGCACGTCTTCTCGACCTCCCCCGGGGTGCAAGGCTGTTGGGGCTCGACCTGGGCACGAAGACGATCGGCCTCGCGCTCTCGGACGTGGAACGGCGCATCGCATCGCCGCTGGACACGATCCGGCGCACGAAGTTCCGGCAGGATGCCGAGCAACTCGTGGGACATGCCGTGCGCCAGGGCGTCGCAGCGCTCGTCTTCGGTCTGCCGCTCAACATGGACGGCAGCGAGGGTCCCCGGGTGCAGAGCACGCAGGCCTTCGTCCGCAACCTGAAGAGCCTGACGGAGCTGCCGGTCTTCTACTGGGACGAGAGGTTGTCCACCGCGGCCGTCACGCGCACGCTGATCGAGGCGGATCGCTCTCGCGCCAGGCGCGCCGAGCTCGTGGACAAGATGGCGGCCGCCTACATCCTGCAGGGATTGCTGGACCGGCTTGCGGCGCTTGCGCGGCGGGAGCGGGACGAAAGAGGGGATGCAGGCTGAGGCGGCCCCTTGACCGGGACGGTCCGGCGACCCAAAAGCGGGAGCCAAGGACAGCCGGACGAGACGCCATGACCGCACCCGTGAAACCCTCCAAGCTCATCAAGGGCGCCACCGGCGACTGGGAGGTCGTGATCGGCATGGAGATCCATGCGCAGGTCACCTCCAACTCCAAGCTCTTCTCCGGCGCCTCGACGGCCTTCGGCGGCGAGCCCAACGACCATGTCTCCCTGGTCGACGCCGCCATGCCGGGCATGCTTCCGGTAATCAACGAGGAGTGCGTGCGCCAGGCGATCCGCACGGGCCTCGGACTCAAGGCCCAGATCAACCTGCGCTCGGTTTTCGACCGGAAGAATTACTTCTATCCGGACCTGCCGCAGGGCTACCAGATCAGCCAGTACAAGAGCCCGATCGTCGGCGAGGGCGAGGTCATCGTCGACCTGCCCGAGAGCGGCGGCCAGATCACGGTCGGCATCGAACGACTGCACCTCGAGCAGGACGCCGGAAAGTCGCTGCACGACCAGCATCCGACGATGAGCTTCGTCGACCTGAACCGCTCGGGCGTGGCGCTCATGGAGATCGTCTCCAAGCCGGACCTGCGCTCCTCGGAGGAGGCGCGCGCCTACGTGACGAAGCTGCGCCAGATCCTGCGCTACCTCGGCACCTGCGACGGCAACATGGAGGAAGGCTCGCTGCGGGCCGACGTGAACGTCTCCGTGCGCCGCCCGGGGACCCCGCTCGGCACGCGCTGCGAGATCAAGAACGTCAACTCCATCCGGTTCATCGGCCAGGCCATCGAGTACGAGGCGCGCCGTCAGATCGGCATCCTGGAGGACGGCGGCTCCATCGTGCAGGAGACGAGGCTCTTCGACCCCGGCAAGGGCGAGACCCGCTCCATGCGGTCGAAGGAAGAGGCGCACGACTACCGCTATTTCCCGGATCCCGACCTCTTGCCGCTCGAGTTCGACCAGGCCTATGTCGATGACCTCGCGGGTCATCTCCCGGAACTCCCGGATGCCAAGAAGGCCCGTTTCGTGGCCGATTATGGCGTGACGCCCTACGATGCCGGGGTTCTCGCGATGGAGCGCGACCAGGCTGACTATTTCGAGGCCGTGGCCAAGGGCCGCGACGGCAAGGCGGCCGCGAACTGGGTGATCAACGAGCTGTTCGGCCGGCTGAACAAGGAGGGCAAGGACGTCACCGCCTCGCCCGTGTCCGCCGCCCAGCTCGGCGCCATCGTGGACCTCATCGGCGAGGGCACGATCTCGGGCAAGATCGCCAAGGACCTGTTCGAGGTCGTCTGGACCGAGGGTGGCGACCCACGCCAGCTCGTCGAGAGCCGCGGCATGAAGCAGGTGACGGATACCGGCGCCATCGAGGCCGCCGTGGACGCCGTCATCGCCGCCAACCCGGACAAGGTCGAGCAGGCCAAGGCCAAGCCCACCATGATCGGCTGGTTCGTCGGCCAGGTGATGAAGCAGTCCGGCGGCAAGGCGAACCCGCAGGCCGTGAACGAGATCCTGAAGGCCAAGCTCGGGATCTGACGCGGCGCCCCGTCCTCCCGGCGAAGCCGTCGATGGCCGCGCGGGGGCGGACTCGCGTCGTCCGCCCGGGCGAAAGCCGGCTGCTTCGCCCCCGGTCCCTCCGAGTTGCCGTCGCTCTCGCGCGGGTGCTATAGCCGCCGCGCTGGCCCAAAGCCTGCCTGCACTGCTCCGGCAGTCCTTCGCACGAGGTTTCCATGTCCGTCGATCAGGCCACCGTCCGGCGCATCGCGCATCTCGCGCGCATCGCCGTCACCGAGGATGAGGTGCCCCATCTCCAGGGCGAGCTCAACGCCATGCTGGCCTTCGTCGAGCAGCTCAACGAAGTGGACGTGGAGGGCGTCGAGCCGATGACCTCCGTCACGCCGATGGCGATGAAGAAGCGGCAGGACGTGGTGACGGATGGCGGGTATCCCGACGTCGTCGTCGGCAACGCGCCCGCGACCGAGGACCACTTCTTCATGGTTCCCAAGGTGGTCGAGTGATGAGCGATCCCGTCCGCATGACGCTCGCCGAGGCGCGCGACGCGCTCAAGGCCCGCTCGCTCTCCTCCCTGGAGCTCACCCGTGCCTTCCTCGACGCCATGGAGAAGGCTCGGAGCCTCAACGCCTACGTGCTCGAGACCCCCGACGAGGCGCTCGCCATGGCGAAGGCCTCCGACGAGCGGCTGGCCCGTGGCGCGGGCGGCCCGCTGGAGGGCATCGCGCTCGGCATCAAGGACCTCTACGCCACCAAGGGCGTGCGCACGACGGCGTGCTCGAAGATCCTCGCCAACTTCGTGCCGGCCTACGAATCCACGGTCACGTCGCAGCTGTGGCGGGATGGGGCGGTGATGCTGGGCAAGCTCAACAATGACGAGTTCGCCATGGGATCGTCCAACGAGACGTCGGCCTTCGGTCCCGTGGGCTCGCCCTGGCGGCGCAGGGGCTCGAACGCCACGCTGGTGCCGGGCGGCTCCTCGGGAGGCTCGGCCTCGGCGGTCGCGGCGCGGCTCTGCCTGGGAGCGACGGCCACCGACACGGGCGGCTCCATCCGGCAGCCGGCCGCCTTCACCGGCACCGTGGGCATCAAGCCTACCTATGGCCGCTGTTCGCGCTGGGGCATCGTCGCCTTCGCCTCTTCGCTCGACCAGGCCGGTCCGATCGGCCAGACCGTCCGGGACAACGCCATCCTGCTGCGGTCCATGGCGGGCCACGACGCCAAGGACACGACGTCGGTGGACCTGCCGGTCCCCGACTACGAGGCGGCTGTCGGGCGCTCGATCAAGGGCATGCGCATCGGCATTCCCAGGGAGTACCGCGTCGACGGCATGCCCGCGGAGATCGAGGCCTTGTGGGAGAAGGGCGCGCGCTGGTTGAAGGATGCGGGAGCCGAGATCGTCGAGGTCTCGCTGCCCCACACCAGGTACGCCTTGCCGGCCTACTACATCGTCGCCCCGGCGGAGGCCTCCTCCAACCTCGCCCGCTATGACGGCGTCCGCTACGGCCTGCGGGTGCCGGGCAAGGACATCGTGGAGATGTACGAGAAGACGCGGGCGGAAGGCTTCGGCAACGAGGTGCGCCGGCGCATCATGATCGGCACTTACGTGCTCTCCGCCGGCTATTACGACGCCTACTACGTGCGTGCCCAGAAGATCCGCACGCTCATCAAGCGCGACTTCGAGCAGGTCTACGACCAGGGGGTGCATGCCATCCTCACCCCCGCCACGCCCTCGGCCGCTTTCGGCGTCGGCGAAAAGGGCGGCGCCGACCCCGTGGAGATGTACCTCAACGACGTCTTCACGGTGACGGTGAACATGGCGGGTCTGCCGGGCATCGCGGTGCCGGCAGGGCTGTCGAGCGAAGGCCTTCCGCTGGGATTGCAGCTCATCGGACGGCCCTTCGACGAAGAAACCCTCTTCTCCGTCGCCGAGGTGATCGAGCAGTCGGCAGGGCGCATGTCCCTCCCGGAGCCGTGGTGGGGCTGAGGGCGGCGCCCTCGCCTCGCCTGCCGGACCACGCCCATGCCGCCCCACTTTCTCGCCGATCTCGCGCCCTATCGCTGGGTCCTGCTGCTCGCCTTCCTCGATCCGGCGGTCATCGCCATCGGCCTGTGGATGGGCTGGCGGGCTGACCAGGCCGGCAAGCTGATCCTGGCCGGGCTCGCAGCGGGCCTCGTCGGGGTCGTGCTGAGCTTCCTGCTGCGCTTTGTCGGAATCAGCTGGTTCGAAGGCGGCTATTACTTCGGCGGGGCCCATGCGCTGTTCCGGGTGCTGGGCGGTTTCTCCTGGGCCGTGATCGGCTACCTCGCGCGGCGAGCCGCGGGCCGCCGCGCCTGACGGCCTAGCATCACGCGCCTTCGACTGATCGCCCCGGATTTCGGCTCCGAGTCGCAGGGGATTCGCGTTGCGCCGGCGATCCAGCCTGCGCCATCGCGCGGGTTGCGGGTCGCGACCGATTCATACTGACCTTGCCACGCCGGGGCCGCGCCGGACACGTGGCGCTCTGAGGCCCGATCTCGGGCGGCCGCTCTGTCGGCGCGGCGAAATTTGCGCGGCTCGAACGCACGCGGTTCGACAGACCATTCCCGAGATTTGTCAGGGCCTTGCCGACGCAATTTGCGCGCCGGCACGCAGGCTAGCAGCAAGATGCTTCAAGATTGAATCAATCCATGCAGCAATCCGGTCCAACGACGCCGGACCATTTCCCGCGGGCAGCAGTCGACCGACCCTGCCCACGCTTCCAGCGGCGAACATGCGAGAGAAAATGCAACCTGCAGTAAGTTGTAATCATTTGAACCTTCCATAATTGTAACCCTGCGAGGAAAAAGTGCAGACGAAACAAATTGCAACCATCATTCCTTTCATCCCCAAGAGGAGATCCACCATGGCCCAGAGCGGCAGGCCAGCCACCATCACCTCGGTCGATTTCGGCCTGAAAAGCTCCGTCCCATCCGCGGCTGACGAGGCCTTGGCGGCAACGCGAAACATCGCCGAGACCGCGCATTACGTGGCGCAGCTATCCGGCGAACTCGCCGGCATGGCGCGGACCGCAAAGCTCGACGTGCTCGCCTATTTCCTGGAGATGGCGAAGGTCGAGGCCGAGACCGCCCGTCGAACGGGCACACGCTCCTGAACGGTCATCGCCTCCAGCCATTCAGGCCGAAGGCGACTTGAGCGTCACGAGGTGGGGAGCCGGCCGCTCGATGCGGCCGGCGAGGTCGAGATCGAGCAACCTCGCCTGGACCTCCCGGGCCGGAAGCCGGGACAGACGGACGAGGTCGTCCACCGAGACGGGAGACCCGCCGATCAGGGTCATGAAATCCGGCTGGTCCGATCCGGACGGGGACCCGCACGCGTCGGGGCGATCGCGCAGGTCTCGTGTCGGCGTCCCTGGAATGGCTGGTCCGCTGGCCTCTGCGCCGAAAGGGTCCCACTCGTCCCAGAGCGGTTCCTCGGCGTTTCCGTCCTGCTCGCGCATCGTCCTGTCGTCGGCCGGCGGGAGGCCGACGAGCGGGGAGAGGACCGCAACCACGTCCGCCGCGTTGCGCACCAGCGTGGCGCCCTGCCGGATCAGGTCGTTCGTCCCGTCGGCCCGCGGATCCAGCGGCGAGCCCGGCACCGCACAGACCTCCCTCCCCTGTTCCAGCGCGAACCGCGCCGTGATCAGCGAGCCGGATCGCTGGGCCGCCTCCACCAGGACGAGCCCCAACGCCAAGCCGGACACGATGCGGTTGCGCCGGGGGAAATCACGCCCCCGGGGCTCCCAGCCCATCGGCATTTCCGACAGCACGGCGCCACGCTCCGCGATGGCCTCAAGGAGGCCGGCATTCTCAGGCGGATAGACCTTGTCGTGGCCGCCGGCCAGCACGGCCACCGTGCCGGTCGGCAACGCCGCCGCGTGGGCGGCCGCGTCGATGCCCCGGGCGAGGCCCGAGGCCACGGTGAAGCCCGCCTGCCCCAATCCCTGCGCGATCCGCTCCGCCAGCGTGCGCCCGGCGGCGGAGGCGTTGCGCGAGCCGACGATGGCCACGGCGGGCGCCTTGAGGGTCGCGGCCGAGCCGCGCAGGGCGAGGATCGGCGGAGCCGTGTCGATGGCGGCGAGCGGGCGAGGATAGTCCGGCTCCGCCATGGCGACGAAGCGCACGCCGAGACGCCAGGCGGCTTCGAGCTCCCGCTCGATGGCCTGGACGGATGGGATCCTGACCGCCTTGGCCCCTCGCTGGCGAGCGAGGTCCGGCAGGCCCTCCAGAGCGGCGCGCGCGCCGCCGAAGTGGTTGATCAAGGAGCGGAACGTCCGCGGACCGACGCCGTCGGTCCGGATCAGTCTCAGCCAGTCGAAACGCTGTCGCTCGTCCAGCGAGAACGTCGTGGGGCTCGACGCGGGTTCAGGCGGGAGCGAAGGAGGGTCCTGGGCCACGACGACGGCCACCTCACCCTTTCGCACCGATGCGGCCTTCGGTGCCGGCGATCAGCCGCCCGATATTGGCGCTGTGCTTCCACCAGAGGAGCGCGGCGAGCGCGGCGAAGGTCGCGGCCGCCGCAACCTCGCCCATGACGAGCAGCACGACCGGCGTCGCCAGGCTGGCCAGGAGCGCCGACAGCGACGAATAGCGCGAGAGCTTCGCCGCCGTGAGCCAGATCGCGGCGAAGGCGAGCGCGGCGGGCCATGCCACGGCGATCAGCGTGCCCAGGAAAGTCGCGACGCCCTTGCCGCCCTTGAAGCCCAGCCAGACCGGGGCGATGTGCCCCACAAAGGCGCCCACGGCGGCGGCGAGGCCCGCGTCCGCCCCGTAGCGCCCGGCCAGCAGCACGGCGACGGTGCCCTTCAGGGCGTCGCCCAGGAGCGTGGCGGCGGCGAGGCCCTTGCGACCGGTGCGCAGCACGTTGGTCGCCCCGATATTGCCCGAGCCGATCGTGCGGATGTCCTGCGTGCCGGCGAGACGGGTGAGGATCAGCCCGAACGGGATCGAGCCCAGCAGGTAGCCGAAGGCGAGGGCGATCAGCAGCGTCAGGACCATGTCCGCCAACCTTTCGTGGGGAGAGTGGAGCGCGACGCGCGGGGAGCGTCAATCATCGCCTACGCGATTCAATCAGTGGCTGAGAAGACATCGAGGCGCACGCAACCGCTCGGGCGCACGAGGCAGCGATAGTCGCCCACCCCGTGCATCGGCGCCCTTCAGGCCGCCTCGTGAGCCACCCGGCCCCCGATCACCGTCATATGCACGCGCCCCTGCAGCCGTGCGCCGTCGAAGGGCGTGTTCTTGGAGCGGGAATGCAGGTCGGCGGGATCGAGCACGAAGGGCTCGTCGGGATCGAACAGGATCAGGTCGGCGGGGGCGCCCTTCGCGAGGCGGCCCTGCGGGAGGCCGAGGATCTCCGCCGGACGGCTGGAGAGCGCGCGCAACAATTGCGGCAGGCCGATCTCGCCCCCGTGCACCAGCCTCAGGCCGGCCGCCAGCATCGTCTCGAGGCCGATGGCGCCGTCCGCGGACTCGGCGAACGGCAGGCGCTTCGTTTCGACGTCCTGCGGATTGTGGTCCGACACGACGACGTCGATCAGTCCCTCCGCCAGCGCCTCGACGCAGGCGAGGCGGTCCTCCTCGTGCCGCAGAGGCGGCGAGAGCTTGAGGAAGGTGCGGTAGGGCCCGATGTCGTTCTCGTTCAGCGTCAGGGAGTTGATCGAGACCCCGCAGGTGACGGGCAGCCCTTCGGCCTTGGCGCGGGCGATGATGGCGACGCTGTCGGCGCAGGAGATCATGGCCGCGTGGTAGCGACCGCCCGTGAGGCGCACCAGCCTCAGGTCGCGCTCGAGCATCACGGTCTCGGCCTCGCGCGGGATGCCGAGCAGACCCAGGCGCGTCGAAAGCTCGCCCTCGTTCATCACGCCGTCGCCGACGAGGTCGCGATCCTCGCAATGGTGGACGACGAGCGCGCCGACATCCCGGGCGTAGGTGAGCGCCCGGCGCAGCACCTGCGCATTGCGCACGGAGCGCGCGCCGTCGGTGAAACAGACCGCGCCGGCCTCCATCAGGAGCCCGATCTCGCTCATCTCCCGCCCTTCGAGCCCCTTGGTGAGGGCCGCGGCCGGGACCATGCGCACGACGGCCGTGTCGCGGGCGCGGCGCACGAGGTAGTCGACGACAGCGGGGTCGTCGATGGGCGGATTCGTGTCGGGCATGCAGATGACGGTCGTCACGCCGCCCGCGGCAGCCGCCCGGCTCGCCGAGGCCAAGGTTTCGCGGTGCTCGGCCCCGGGCTCCCCCACGAAGGCGCGCAGGTCGATGAGACCGGGGGCCAGCGCCCGGCCGGCGCAGGCGATGCGGCGGACACCCTCCCCCGCTCCCTGCCCGGCGCCTGCTCCGACGGCGCGGATCACGCCCCCTTCGGCCAGCAGGTCGCCGCGGCTTTCACGACCGCTGACGGGGTCGACCAGCAGGGCGTCGAGGAAGAGGAGTGGTGTGGGCTCGCTCACGGGGCGGGTCGCTCCTCACGCGTTGGGCAGGTGGCCAGCGAGAGCCTCGAGCACCGCCATGCGCACGGCCACGCCCATCTCAACCTGCTCCCTGATCAGCGACTGCGCGCCGTCCGCGACGTCGGACGCGATCTCTACGCCCCGGTTCATGGGACCGGGGTGCATCACCAGCGCGTCCGGCGCGGCATGCGAGAGCTTCTCGTCGTCGAGGCCGTAGCGGCGGAAATATTCCTTCACCGAGGGCACGAAGGAGCCGTTCATGCGCTCGCGCTGCAGGCGCAGCATCATCACGATGTCCGCCCCCGCAAGCCCGCGGCGCATGTCGGTGAAGACCTCGACGCCCATTCGCTCGATGCCGGGCGGCAGCAGCGTCGAGGGGCCGATGACCCGGACCTCCGCGCCCAGCGTGTTGAGCAGGATGATGTTCGAGCGTGCGACGCGCGAATGAAGGATGTCGCCGCAGATCGCCACGACGAGCCCATGGATGGTGCCCTTGTTGCGGCGGATCGTGAGGGCGTCCAGCAGCGCCTGGGTCGGATGCTCGTGCGCCCCGTCGCCTGCGTTCACCACGGCGCAGTCGCACTTGCGGGCGAGGAGCTGCACCGCCCCCGCCGCGTGATGGCGCACCACGATGATGTCCGGCCGCATCGCGTTCAGCGTCATCGCGGTATCGATCAGCGTCTCGCCCTTCTTGATGGAGGACGAGCTCACGGACATGTTCATCACGTCCGCACCGAGCCGCTTGCCGGCGAGTTCGAAGGAGGCTTGCGTCCGCGTGGAGGCCTCGAAGAACAGGTTGATCTGCGTTCGGCCCCGCAGCGTCGTCTTCTTCTTCTCGACCTGGCGGGAGACCTCGACCGCGTCGTCTGCCATGTCGAGCAGCGTGCCGATGTCTCTTGCCGAAAGCCCCTCGATCCCCAGCAGGTGGCGGTGCGGGAAGGAGGGGTGGGAGGTCGCGCTCATCGCCGCCCTGTCTACGAGCCTTGGAAAGGCGGCGCAAGCAAGCGGGCGGCGTTGTTCACCGGGGGTTTCGGCGAAGGGTTGGGCCGTCAAGGCGCTGGCGGCGAAGTCAACCGGGCCAGGTCCGGCGCGGATTGCTTCGTCGCCTCGCTCCCCGCCATGACGGCGGAGCGCTCAGTGCTCGTGCTTCATCTGCGCGGCGCTGATGATCGAGAGCCGGTCGACGTAGGCGATACCGATGGCGGAGACGATGAAGACGCAATGGATCACGGTCTGCCAGAGGATGCCGGCCTCGGTATAGGCGGCGTCGGCGCGGCCGAGATTGCCGGCCTCGATGAAGGTGCGAAGCAGGTGGATCGAGGAAATGCCAATGATCGCCATCGCGAGCTTGATCTTCAGCACGCTCGCATTCACGTGGCTGAGCCATTCGGGCTGGTCGGGATGCCCGTGCAGGCGCAGGCGCGAGACGAAGGTCTCGTAGCCGCCGACGATCACCATGACCAGCAGGTTGGAGATCATCACCACGTCGATGAGGCCCAGCACGATCAGCATGATCTGCTGCTCGCTGAAGGTCGCAGCCTCGCTGACGAGGTGCCAGAGCTCCTTCATGAACTTGAAGACATACACGCACTGGGCGAGGATCAAGCCGAGATACAGCGGCAATTGAAGCCAGCGCGAGCCGAAAATCAGGGCGGGCAGCGGCTTCAGGCGCGCGGTGTCGGGCGTGTCCATGGGGGATCCTTCTGATCGTGGCGGGCGCCCCTCAGATAGGGGGCGCGGCGGGCCATACCAGAGGCGTGGCCTTGCGGTAACGTTGGCCCAACCTTTGCTGCACCCCATTTGACACGGCGAGCGCCCTGCCCCACGTTCCCGCCCGGCGTCAGACGAGGCGGCCAGGGCCAGGCCGCTCTCCCGCACCGTTGATTTCAAATGTGGCCGGCGCGCTGCGCCGAGGATCGTTGCCTAATGATAATCGTCGTCGTCGAGTCTCCGGCGAAAGCCAAGACCATCAACAAGTACCTTGGACCGGGCTACGAGGTCGTGGCCTCCTTCGGCCACATCCGCGACCTTCCGGCCAAGGACGGATCGGTGGAGCCGGAGCAGGACTTCTCCATGGTATGGGAGGTCGAGCCCAAGGCCTCCAAGCGCGTTTCCGAGATCGCCAGCGCCGTGAAGGGATCGGACGGCCTGATCCTCGCCACCGACCCGGACCGCGAGGGCGAGGCCATTTCGTGGCACATCGTCGAGGCGCTGCGGGCGAGGCGCGCGCTGAAGGACGTGCCCGTGCAGCGCGTCACCTTCAACGCCATCACCAAGGACGCGGTGATGGACGCCATGCGCCATCCCCGGGAGATCGACCAGGCGCTCGTCGACGCCTATCTGGCGCGCCGCGCCCTCGATTACCTCGTCGGGTTCCGCCTGTCCCCGGTGCTTTGGCGCAAGCTGCCTGGCGCCCGCTCCGCCGGGCGCGTGCAGTCGGTCGCGCTGCGGCTTGTCTGCGACCGCGAGCGGGAGATCGAAAGCTTCGTCTCGCGCGAGTACTGGTCGCTGGTGGCCACCCTCGCCACCAAGGCGGGGGCGACCTTCGAGGCGCGCCTGGTCGGCGCCGACGGCAAGAAAATCACCCGCCTCGACATCGGCACGGGCGAGGAAGCCGAGCGTTTCAGGCGCGACCTGGAGAGTGCCCGCTTCACCGTCACGACGGTGGACAGCAAGCCGGCGCGGCGCAATCCGGCCCCGCCCTTCACCACCTCGACGCTGCAGCAGGAGGCGAGCCGCAAGCTCGGCCTGGCGCCGGCCCGCACCATGCAGATCGCCCAGAAGCTCTACGAGGGCATCGACATCGGCGGCGAGACCGTGGGCCTGATCACCTACATGCGGACCGACGGCGTCGACATGGCGCCCGAGGCGATCGCCGCCGTGCGCCGCGTGATCGGCCAGGAGTACGGCGACGCCTACGTCCCGTCCGCGCCGCGCCGCTACTCGACCAAGCAGAAGAACGCCCAGGAGGCGCACGAGGCCATCCGCCCCACCGACATGGCCCGCCTGCCCCGCTCGCTGGCGCGGGCGCTCGATGACGAGCAGCTGCGGCTCTACGAGCTCATCTGGACGCGGACGGTGGCGAGCCAGATGGAATCGGCGGAGCTGGAGCGCACGACGGTCGACATTGCGGCCATGGTCGGGCTGCAGGGCCACAATCCCCGCCACCTCGACCTGCGCGCCACCGGGCAGGTGGTGAAGTTCGACGGCTTCCTGCGCCTCTACCAGGAAGGCAAGGACGACGCGGACGATGAGGAGAGCCGCCGCCTGCCGCCCATGTCGGCGGGCGACCCGCTCGAGAAGCGTAAGATCGCGGAGACGCAGCACTTCACGGAGCCGCCGCCGCGCTATTCCGAGGCCTCGCTGGTGAAGCGCATGGAGGAGCTCGGCATCGGCCGCCCGTCCACCTACGCCGCAACGCTCGCCGTGCTGCGCGACCGCGAATATGTCCGCCTCGAGAAGAAGCGCCTGCATGCCGAGGACAAGGGCATGCTGGTGACGGCGTTCCTGGAAAGCTTCTTCTCCCGCTATGTCGAGTTCGACTTCACGGCAGCCCTCGAGGAAGACCTCGACCGGATCTCCAACAGCGAGGTCGACTGGAAGGTTGTGCTGCGCCAGTTCTGGGAGGACTTTTCCAAGGCGCTCGACGGCACCAAGGACCTGCGCGTCAGCGAGGTCCTGGAGGCGCTGAACGACATCCTGGGCCCGCACATCTTCCCGCCCAAGGCGGACGGGGGCGACCCGCGGGTCTGCCCGAGCTGCCATGCCGGCCAGCTCTCCCTGAAGCTGGGCAAGTTCGGCGCGTTCATCGGCTGCTCGAACTACCCGGAGTGCAAGTACACCCGCCAGCTCGCAGCCCCCGGCGCGGGCGACGGAGAGGCCGCGGCGGACGGCGGCGCGGCGGGCACGAAGGTGCTGGGGCAGGATCCGGCGACGGGCCTCGACGTCAGCCTGCGCGACGGGCGCTTCGGCACCTACGTCCAGCTCGGCGAGGGCGAGAAGCCCAAGCGCCAGACGGTGCCCAAGGGCACGCCGCGAGACGCCCTGACGCTGGAGATGGCCCTCAAGCTGCTCTCGCTGCCTCGCGAGGTGGCCCGTCACCCCACGAGCGGCGAGCCCATCCTGGCCGGCATCGGGCGCTTCGGGCCCTATGTGCAGCACGGCAAGACCTACGCGAATATCGGCAAGGAAGACGACGTGCTGGAGATCGGCGCCAACCGCGCCATCGATCTCATCGTCGCCAAGGAGAGCGGCGCGGGCAACCGCTTCGGCCGGCAGGCCTCTCCCGGCAAGGTGATCGGCGACCATCCGGAGGGCGGCCCGATCACCGTGCGCGACGGGCGCTACGGCCCCTACGTGAACCACGGCTCGGTGAACGCCACGCTGCCCAAGGGCACCACGCCGGAGACGGTGACGCTGGAGCAGGCGATCGCGCTGCTCCAGGCCCGCGCCGAAGCCGGCGGGGGCAAGAAGACCGCGACCCGCAAGGCCGCCAAGCCCAAGGCCGCGGAGGGCGCCGCCAAGAAGCCGGCCAAGGCGGCGGCGAAGAAGCCGGCGAAGAAGGCCTCCGGCGCCAAGGCGCCGGCCGCCCGCAAGGCGTCCTGAGCGGCGTTGCGCCCCCGGAGCACGGTCCCGCGCCCAAGTTCTTGATGGAACTTTCGCGCGGGGAGGCCCATGTATGGGCTCTGTTTCGCCCGTCCGGACCTATCCTTTGGCCAAACCACCCAACGCCATGAAAGGCGGAGACGCCCTGCCCTCCCGGGACGAGGTGCTCGCCTTCATCCGCAATGCCAAGTCCCCTGTCGGAAAGCGTGAAATCGCGCGCGAGTTCGGGCTCAAGGGCGACAGCAAGATCGCGCTGAAGCGGCTGGTGAAGGATCTGGAGGACGAGGGTGTCCTGGCCAAGCGCGGCAAGGGCCTGCAGCGCACGGGCGTGCTGCCGCCCGTCGTACTGGCCGAGATCGACGGCCGCGACCGCGACGGGGACCTGACCGCGAAGCCCGTGGAGTGGGACGAGGCGGATTTCGGACCCACTCCCCGCATCGCCGTGCATCTGCCGCGCAAGCCGAAGCCCGGGCTGACGGTGCCCGGCATCGGCGACCGCGTCCTCCTGCGCGTGGAGCAGGAGCAGGCGCGCACACGCGATCCCGAGGCGCCCCCGCCCTATTCCGGCCGCATCGTGAAGGTGCTCGACAAGGCGCGGTCCATGGCGCTGGGCGTCTTCCGCGCCCTGCCCCACGGCGGCGGCCGCCTCGCCCCCGTCGACAAGAAGGCGCTCGGCCGCGAGATCCCCATTCCGCCCGGGGACGAGAACGGTGCGAAGGACGGCGACCTCGTCTCGGTGTCCCTCTCCAAGCGCGGGCGCTATGACCTCGTGCTGGGCAAGGTGGTCCAGCGGCTGGGCTCGCTGAAGAGCGAGAAGGCGATCAGCATGGTCGCCATCCATGCCCACGGGATTCCCCACCAGTTTTCGCAAGCCGCCGTCGAGGAGGCCGACAAGGCCAGGCCCGCGACGCTCAAGGGCCGCGAGGACTGGCGCGACCTGCCGCTCGTCACCATCGATCCGCCCGACGCCAAGGACCATGACGACGCGGTGCACGCCGCGCCGGACGACGATCCCGCCAACGAGGGCGGGTTCGTCGTCACCGTGGCGATCGCAGACGTCGCGGCCTATGTCCGGCCCGGCAGCGCGCTCGACCGGGAGGCGCAGGAGCGCGGCAACTCCGTCTATTTCCCCGACCGCGTCGTGCCGATGCTGCCGGAGCGCATCTCCAACGACCTGTGCTCGCTTCGCCCGCTGGAGGACCGTCCGGCCCTGGCCGTCAGGCTGGTGCTGGGCCCGGACGGGCGCAAGCGCCGCCATACCTTCCATCGGGTAATGATGCGGTCGGCCGGCAAGCTCGCCTATGCACAGGCCCAGGCCGCCATCGACGGGCGGCCGGACGATGGGTCTGGGCCGCTGCTGGTCCCGGTGCTGGAGCCGCTCTGGGCGGCCTATCGCTGCGCCCGGACGGCGCGTGACGCCCGCGCGCCGCTCGACCTCGACCTGCCCGAGCGCAAGATCCTGCTGAAGAAGGACGGGACGGTCGACAGGGTCATCATTCCCGATCGCCTCGACGCGCACCGCCTGATCGAGGAATTCATGATCCTCGCGAACGTGGCGGCCGCGGAGACGCTGGAGGCCGAGAAAACCGCCCTGCTCTACCGCGTCCATGACGAGCCTTCGCTGGAGAAACTGCGGGCGCTGGGCGAAGTGCTGGCGTCCATCGGCATCAAGCTGACGGCCCAGGGCGCGCTGCGGCCCGACTTCTTCAACCGCATCCTGGCCCGGGTGAACGACACCGAGCACCAGGCCCTGATCAACGAAGTGGTGCTGCGGACCCAGGCTCAGGCGGAGTACGCCGCAGAGAACTACGGGCATTTTGGCCTCAACCTGCGGCGCTACGCCCATTTCACCTCGCCGATCCGTCGCTATGCCGACCTCATCGTGCATCGTGCGCTGATCCGGGCGCTGAAGCTCGACAAGGACGGCCTGAGCGACGACGCGGCCCTGCAATTGCCCGAAATCGCGGCCCGCATTTCGGCCGCCGAGCGGCGGGCCATGGCGGCGGAGCGCGAGACGATCGACCGCCTGATCGCCCATCATCTCTCCGACGAGATCGGCAGCGAGTTCGACGGCCGCATCACCGGCGTCACCCGCTCCGGGCTCTTCGTGCGCCTGTCGGAGACCGGGGCGGACGGCTTCGTGCCGGCGGCCACGATCGGCGCGGACTATTATCGCTACGAGGAGGCCCTGCATGCGCTCGTCGGCGAGCGCACGGGCGAGACCCACCGGCTGGGCGACGTCGTGCGGGTGAAGCTCGTCGAGGCCGCGCCGCTGGCCGGCGCACTGCGCTTCGAACTGCTGAGCCGGGGCCGCGTGACGTCCCTCAAGGAGAGGCGCGCCCTGAAGGCGGCGGGAACGTCGCGCGAAAGGCCGGGATCCGGCCGGGACGGCGGGCGTTTCGGCCAGACCAGTAAACCTGCGACACGGGCCCGCAAGCCCAAGTCGCGGCACTGAGGAAGGGCATTCCCATGGCGAGCCATGACGTCGAGGCCGAGCGTTTCGGCCACCTGCACGACACCGCGGAGAAGCGCGACACGCTGCTGGCCATGCGGCGCGGGGCGCGCGGCCGCTGCCCGAACTGCGGCGAGGGCCGGCTCTTCAGCTCGTTCCTCAAGGTCGCTCCGGCCTGCACGGCCTGCGGCACCGAATTCCACCACCACCGGGCGGACGACCTGCCGGCCTATATCGTGATCGCGATCGTCGGGCACATCGTGGTGGGCGGGCTGCTCTCGGTCGAGACCTACTCGGAATGGCCGATCTGGATCCACGTGGTGCTCTGGCCGGCCCTCACCATCGCCCTGACGCTGCTGTTGCTCCCGCCCGTGAAGGGGGCCATCGTGGGCCTGCAATGGGCCCTGCGGATGCACGGCTTCGCCGCCCAGCCGGACGGCGACGAGCTTCCCGCGCTGCGCCCCCGCCCCGAACCCGCCGAAGCTCCGTGACCGACGCCACCCTGTCCGAAAAGCTCACCAACGCGCCGCGCGAGCGGCTGTGGCCCAATGTCAGGCCGCGCGACGCCGCCACGCTCATCGTCATCGACCGGACCGGCAAGGAACCGACGGTGCTCATGGGCCGCCGCCATGCCGGCCACAAGTTCATGCCCGGCAAGTTCGTGTTTCCCGGAGGCCGCATCGAGCCGGCCGACCGTCGGATGGTGGCCGCCGGCGCACTGCACCCCAAGGTGGAGGAGCGCCTCATGGCCCGCGTGCAGCGGCCGAGCGCTTCGCGGGCCCGGGCTTTGGCACTTGCGGCCATCCGCGAGACCTTCGAGGAGACCGGCCTTCTGCTGGGGACGACCGAATACGGTTCGCCGGACACCGCGCTCGAGGGCCCGTGGGCCGAGTTCGCCGGGCACGGGGTCTACCCGGACCTCGAATCCCTGCACTTCGTGGCCCGCGCCATCACGCCGCCTCGACGTCCCAAGCGCTTCGACACGCGATTCTTCGCGGTCGACGCGACGGCCGTCGGCAAGCAGGTGCCGGGCGTGGTGACGCCCGACAGCGAGCTCGTGGAGCTGTGCTGGGTGGGCATCGACGAGGCCCTCGGCCTCGACCTGCCGGCCATCACGGGCGTGGTGCTCGAGGAACTGAGGGTCCGCATCGCCGGCGGCATGGGTCTTCACCTGCCCGTTCCCTTCTACGTGGAGCGCCGCGGAGCCTTCGAGCGCCACGAGCTGTGAGCATCCCGCCGCGGTGGAGCCTGCGCAGGCCAGCCCATTCTTGACAAACCGGCGCGGTTGATTAGGTTGCGCGCCACGCAAGGCCGGTCCCGTGACCGGCCCGCTTGCTTTTGGTTTCATGTGAGCGCCCCGTGGCGCCACGACGGCTCAGGGAATCCCGCCATGGCGAAGGCGACCACCATCAAGATCAAGCTCGTGTCGAGCGCGGACACCGGATTTTTCTACGTGACCAAGAAGAACTCGCGCACGATGACGGACAAGCTCACGAAGAAGAAGTACGACCCCGTCGCGAAGAAGCACGTCGAGTTCAAGGAAGCCAAGATCAAGTAAGCCGCAAGGCCCGATCTGCTTCCCAGGACCACGAGGAACCGCCCGCCACGGGCGGTTTTTTCGTTTTGGTGACCAGCCTGGCGGATGCGGACGGAAGCAACGTTTACAACTTTGGAGCGCACGCGCAGAGTGGAAACGAGGTCACGTCGTTGTCCCTAGTGCAGGTGAGCCCATGCGCCTCGTTGTCCTTGCTGCCCTTCTTGCCGTCCCGCTGGCCGGCTGCCAGACGCCGGAGCAATCCCTGGCGAGCGCCGAGAACGTCTGCATCCAGTCGGGCCTGCGTCCCGGCACGAAGTCCTACCAGAACTGCGTGAACGGCAACTACGCGGCCAATCGCCAGGCCTCCCAGCAGACGGCCGACGCGGTGGCGGCCGGTGCGGCGGCCGGCCTCGTGGGCGGCGCCGTCGTGGCCGCCAGCACGAGCCCCGGCTACTATTATGGCCCCGGTCCCTATTACGGACCCTATTGGGGCCCGCGCTACTACGGCTATGGCGGCTATTACCGGCCTTACGGCTGGTGCCGAGGCTGGGGCTGCTACTGACCCCGGCGCCTGGAGGGCTGGCCGTGCAGGCCGCCATGGAACGACGGCCGATCCCGGCCCGTTGACCAAGCCTCCAGGTTGGACCTTCGGGCGACTCTGCGCTCGTGTTAGGATGTTCGCCTGCCCGTGCGGAGAACGTCCATGCAGAGACGTCACGTTCCGGTCCCGCTTCTGGCCACGCTCGCGCTGACGAGCGTGCCGAACGCCCCTGCCGACGCACACGACATCTACACGCGCCTGCGCGACCGCAGCGGCTACCAGTGTTGTGGGGGCGACGATTGCGAGGCGATCGGGTCCGACTTCCGGGTGAGGCCCGACGGCAGCGTCGTGATGCACTCGCGCCGACAGGGAACCTGGATCGCCGTGGCCCCCGACAAGATCACGTGGCTCGTGGTGCCGGGAGGCGAGGCGAGCGAAGCGCACTGGTGCGGGCGTCCCCGCGGCGCGGCCGAGGCCGGTCTGGGCGCGGACCAGCCGGATGACGGGTTCTGGACCTATTGCGCCTTCGTGGCGCCGCAGGGCAGCTGAGATCCGCGCGAGACGCCGGAACCTTGTCGTCCGCCGCGCGTTGGGCAGGCAGACACGACGATGATCGCGACAACACCCGGGCGCCGGTCCGGGATGGCGCGTCCGGCAAGCCCCCCGCCGGACGCGCCTTTTTCGTCGAATTTTCCGCGAATTGCGGGTCTTCTTGCTGCCCCATTCCGCGATTACTGTCCAATACTGCGTGCACTGCGGCGAAACAAACGCTGCAGCGCATCAAGTGCGTAATCGCACGTCGGGCATGTATTCGACATGTCACTGAAGCGGTATAGTTCTGAGCCGGCCCGATCCGGCCAAGATGGTTCGTGCGCGTAAACGGAAGCACCGAATCCGACAGGGAGCGCAACCATGAAGTCATCGTCCGAGGCCCGGTTCGGCGAATATCGAGCCACCGATCCGACCTTCGAAGAGGTTCTGGCCGACCCGATGATTCGCCTGCTGATGAAGCAGGACCACGTCCACGTGGACGAGGCACGCCGCCTTTTCACCGACACGGCCCGCAGGATCAGGGCCACCCGCGCCAAGGTAACCGTGAGCGTCAGCCGCCGGGAACGCGACACCGCATTGTCCGCCTAGTCCCGGCCTAGGGCCTTAGGCGACCCCCCGGGGCCCTTCCGGTCGCGTCCAGCGAAAAGTCCGATCCTCCAAGGCCCGTCGCTTCTTCACAGAGGCGGCGGGCTTGGCCTATGGTCAGCCCAAAGAGGCGCATGTCCGCGCCCGGGAGGACCTCATGCATCGCCCCCTTCGCCTCGCCTGCCTCGCCGCCGTCATCGGGCTGGCTTCATCCGTCGCACAAGCTCAGGAGAGCCTGAAGGTCGGGCTGATCGGGACCTTGTCCGGACAATCCGCCGTGCTCGGCCAGCAGATGCGGGACGGCTTCAATCTCGCGGTCAAGCAGCAAGGCGGCAAGCTCGGCGGACTGCCGACCGACGTCATCGTGGCCGACGACGAGCTCAAGCCCGATGTCGCGGTGACGAAGGCCAAGGCCCTCGTCGAGCGCGACAACGTACAATTCGTCGTGGGGCCCATCTTCTCCAACGTCCTCGCGGCCATCTATCGTCCCGTGACCGAGTCGAAGACGTTCCTCATCTCGCCCAATGCCGGCCCGTCCACGCTCGCCGGCAAGGGTTGCAGCCCTTATTTCTTCGTCACCTCCTACCAGAACGATCAGGTGCACGAGGTGCTTGGCAAGGTCGCACAGGACCGCGGGCTGAAGCGCGTCGTGCTGATGGTGCCCAACTACCAGGCCGGCAAGGACTCGGTCGCGGGCTTCAAGCGCCAGTTCAAGGGCGAGATCGTCGACGAGGTCTACGTGCCGCTGGGCCAGCTCGATTTCGCGGCCGAGCTCGCCAAGCTCGCCTCGCAAAAGCCCGACGCCCTCTTCACCTTCATGCCCGGCGGCATGGGTGTGAACCTCGTGAAGCAGTACCGCCAGGCCGGGCTCGCGGACCAGATGGTCTTCCTCTCGGCCTTCACCGTCGACGAGGCCACCCTCCCCGCCCAGCAGGACGCCGCCGTCGGCCTGTTCGGTGGCGCGAACTGGGCCCCGAACCTGGACAATCCCCAGAACAAGGCCTTCGTCGCCGCCTTCGAAAAGGAATACGGATACGTTCCGGCCACCTACGCCTTCCAGGCCTATGACGCGGCGATGCTGATCGACGCCGCCGTCAGGAAGGCCGGCGGCAAGCTCGCGGACAAGGAGGCCCTGCGTGCCGCGCTCAAGGCGGCGGACTTCAAGTCGCTGCGCGGAGCCTTCACGTTCAACACGAACGGCTACCCGATCCAGGACCTCTACCTCGTGAAGGTCGCCAAGCGTCCCGACGGGAAGTTCCAGACGGAGATCGACACGAAGGTCTTCGCCGCCGCTGCCGACGGCTACGCCAAGGAGTGCGCACTCAACTGAGTCGCGGCGCGGGAGCCGGTGCCGGGGCCTCCCGGCGACGGCAAACGGGCGTTAACGGAGTGCAGCGCAATCGCTCATCCGGGCGATAACCCCGGCGCGCAAAAGGATTTCCCTCGCGCGCCGGCATCAGGCATGGAAAACGGCGCCGGATCAGGCCCCATGCCGATCCCGGCGAGCGTCGAGGGACCCATGCCCTACCGTGTCCGTATCATGATGGCTGGCCTCCTGCTGGAGAGCGGCGACCTCACGCCCGGCGCGGCCGCGGACCGGATCCGGACGCATTTTGCGCGGCGGCGCACCGAACTCGCCGGCAAGGGCGACGCCTATGCCGTGCTCGAGCAGGAGATCCGCGTCATGAGCGAGTGGATCGAGCGCCAGCGCGCCGGCAACGATCCGGTGCGCGCGGAATTCTGGACCGCCGTCCACGCCGACCTCTACTGGCGCCAGAAGGCCGCCTGAGGGCAGCCCGCCGTCGCGACTCAGCCGGCTCCGCCGCGTTTCATCCCGGGCGACGGCATCGGCCGGTCGCCGCCGTCCATCTCCCGACGTCCTGCATCTCCTGCGCGGGCGCCCCATGACTGAGGGCGCGCAACGCTCATGGACGCCCGGCTCCTCGCCCGCGACGGGACGCGGCCGCATCGCGTCGAACCCGTCGAGGACGCTCCGCGCGAGGCCCGCTCAGCTGTTGCTGGCAAGCCTGCAGGCAAGGCCCGCCGGCCAGCCGGCGCGATCTCCCATCGTCAACCAAGTCTTGCGGCATGCCGCGGGATCACAGGGCATCGCGGTACCGGCTGGTCATCGTGACCGAAGCCGGGCATTGCCGAAGTCCATATCTCTTCATCGGACGGGCCAATTCCGTCAAATTGTCGAAGCGTTGCTCATGCACCGTTTTGGGGTGAGGCGCGATCACGGCTCCAACGCAAGGAGACGTGCATGGCCGCCGACCGCAAGATCATCAAGCCCCTGATCGACACCACCTCGCTCACGAACGAGTGGGACGACTTGCGCATCGACACGCCCTACGGGTCCTCTTTGGTGCAGCAGCCGCGAGCGGAAGCCGGGGGTGCGCCCACGGACGGCTCTCAAGGCCCCGGCGCGGGTGCGCTCCCCCCGGTCGGCGGGCCAGGCGGCGGGGATGCGAGCCCAGCCGCCTTCGCCACCGTCGCCGTGGCGCCCAAGCCGGCCGCCGTCGTCGGGGGCACGACGCCCGTGCAGCCGCTGAAGACCTTCACGACCGCCGCCGACCTGCCGACGGACAGCCTTTTCGCCTCCCAGTGGCATCTCCTCAACACGGGACAGACCGGCGGCGTGAAGGGCGTGGACCTCGATGTTCTTGGCGCCTGGAAGAAGGGCCTGACCGGCAAGGGCGTGTCCGTCGGAGTCTTCGACACGGCCATGGACGTGAAGCACACGGACCTGGCGGCCAACATCGACATGTCCAAGGCAATCGTGGCCGGCGGCGTCTATGTCGACCCGACCATCCTGACCGCCTCCGACCAGCACGCCACGGCGGTCGCCGGGCTCATCGCGGCGGCGCGGAACGGGTCCGGCGCGGTCGGTGTCGCCTACGACGCAAAGGTCACGCCCGTCGACATCTTCGGCAACAACCAGACCTATGCCTGGCAGTCGCTCTGGCAGCAGAACAAGTTCGACGTCACCAACCATTCCTGGGGCTTCACGGCGGCCTTCGTTGTCGGCCAGCTCGACGCCGCCGCTCAATATTGGGTTCTCTCCGGTTTCAAGACGGGCGCCGACACCGGCCGCGGCGGGCTCGGCACGATCGAGACCGTCGCGGCCGGCAATTTCCGGCAGAACGGCCTGACCACGGAGACGAACGGCCTCACGATCGACCGGCATGCGGTGGTGGTCGGCGCGATCGACGATAAGGGCTCCGTCACCTACTACTCCAATCCAGGCGCCTCGCTGCTCGTGAACGCCCCGTCCAGCGGCAACACGAGCGGCATCGTGACGGACGACGTCACCGGCTCCCTGGGCTATTCCAGCGGCAACTACACCAACACGTTCGGCGGCACGTCGGCGGCGACACCCGAGGTGGCGGGCGTCGAGGCGCTCATCCTGCAGGCCAACAGCAAGCTCGGCTGGCGCGACATGCAGGATATCCTGGCGATCACCGCGCGGCACACCGGATCGGCCGTGAACGACGTCAAGCACGGCTACGAGCTCGACACCTGGGCCTTCAACCACGCGACGACCTGGAACGCCGGCGGCTACCACTTCTCCAACGACTACGGCTTCGGCCTCGTCGACGCCCGTGCGGCGGTGGCCCTGGCGCAGACCTGGTCCCTCGCCTTCCCGACCGCCCACACGAGCGCCAACGAACTTCTCGCCTCCGCGTCGGTCGCGGGGTCCTGGGACGTGGGCCACGCCAAGACGAACACCCTCACCTTCACCATCGGCGCCCACCAGAGCATCGAGTCCATGGTGGTCGACCTCACCGACCTCAAGGCGAGCTATGGCGGGCACCTGATCATCGACCTGATCTCGCCGACGGGCACCGTCTCCAACCTGCTCAACCAGAGCGGCGGGGCGACGGCCATCGCGGCCGGCTGGGAGCTGATGTCGCGCGAGTTCCGGGGCGAGGATGCCTTTGGCACATGGACGCTTCGGATCACGGACACGACCGCCAGCGACACGGGCTCGCTCACCAAGGCGACGCTCAAGGCCTATGGCGGCGCGGCGACCGACAACAGCGTCTTCTTCTTCACCGACGAGTTCATCCAGTACGCGACCGCCACCTCGAAGGTCGCCTATGCCGGCGGCCCGGCGACCATCGACGCCGCGCCGATCAGTGGCGACATGGTGCTCAACCTGCTGACGGGCACGGGCACGATCGATGGGAAGGCCATCACCGTGGCCGCGGGGACGGTCGTGCAGACGGTGATCGGCGGAGACGGCAACAACAGCGTCGTGGGCAATAATGCGGGCGACCGTCTCTATGGCGGCCTCGGCACGGACGTCCTCACCGGCGGAACGGGGGCCGATCTGCTGGACGGGCGCGGCGGCAGCAACACCCTGACCGGTGGCGCGGGAGCCGACAAGTTCGCCGTGCATGCGGGGGCCTTCAGCGCCATCGCCGACTTCGCCCTCGGCGTCGACAAGATCCTGGTCGCGGCGGCCGAATTCGGCGGCGCCCTGCTCGACGGCCTGCAGACGAAGGACTTCGTCTACGGCACGGGGACGACGCATATCGCCGGCGGCGGCTTCGTCTACGACGCCGCGGCCTCTGTGCT
Organism: Alsobacter sp.; assembly: GCA_046349155.1. Taxonomy (GTDB): domain Bacteria; phylum Pseudomonadota; class Alphaproteobacteria; order Rhizobiales; family Beijerinckiaceae; genus Alsobacter. Next base: position 281,195 of record JAXMCW010000002.1, read on the forward strand.
CTGGTGGGACAAGGACGGGTCCAGCGCGCTGACGCAGGTCGCGCGCCTCGACAACCACGTGAAGCTCGCCTTCGGCGACTTCCTGCTCGCCTAGGGCAGGCGGCGCCTTGACGCCGCTGTGGTGGCCATGGGGTCGCCTGCGTTTCGCGGCCACCTTGTCGCAGCACGATCCAGGCGAAACCCGGCTACTCCGCTCGACGGGCCCCCGCGCGGCTCAGGCCGCCTGGGTTCGCCCGTCGGGATGGTCATGCAGGAAGTGACGCAGCACCGCGAGGAGCTGCGCGGCATGCGGCCTTCGGCCTTCCGCGAGCGCCGTGCGAATGTCGTCCACGATCATCGCGCGGATTTTCTCCGGACCGTGCTTGGCGTGAAGCAGATAGGCCGCCAACGCCGCGGCCTGGACGTCGCCGAGATGCTCGTGCTCCGCGATGGCGTCGACCTCCTCGGCCGTCAGCCCGCACAAACCGATGCAGTCTTCCCGAGAAATCATGGCGTCCTCCCCGCCCGGATTCCGGGCATCCGTGAGCCTACCCCGGCTCAAACACGCTGGGGTTGATCTTCCTCAGTCGCTCAACCTTACTCCCGGATGAGCTCGCCTGAATAGACCACGGGGCCGGTCGGCCCCCCGGTGGGAGAGCCGCCCTGCGGCTCCACCGTGAGGGCGAAGGTGGCCTTGCCGGCGGAAGGATCGCCGCTGCCAAAGACCGCAGGCAACGGTAGTTCACGGCTGCCGCCCGCCACGACGCCGAGCGACTTCGGGGACTGGCCGGGACCGATGTACCAGAGCTCCAGGCTGCGGCCGGCCGGCGGTTCCGCCGCCACCGGGCGGATGAGCACGGTGCGGCTTGCCAGGTCGACGCGGACGACGAGGGCCGGCTGGTCCCCGCCCCGGTTCACCACGGCCACGTATTGCTGCGGAGGGAGGGCGAGCCGCCCGCCCCAGGTCTCCAGGCCCACGGCGATCGCGAGCCCTGCTGCTAGCGCGCTTGCGGCCAGCGCCCAGCCCCGCCACAGCGCGCGGGAGCGGCGCAGGCGCGCCAGAACGACGTCGGCGGCAGCGGGCTGTGCTCCGATCGGCTGTTCGGCGTGCGGCGCGAGTTCCGGCCGCGGCAGGGCGGACGCGATGCGCGTCCAGACGGCGGAGGCCGGGATCGACTCGCGCACCTCGGCATCGAGCGAGGACAGTCGTCGTTCCCATTGCCGGACGACGGCGAGCAAGGCGGGGTCGCGCGCCAGAGCGCGCTCGAACGCCTCGCGTTCGGCCAGCGCGAGCGTTCCGATCACGTATTCGCCCGCCAGGGCGTCCGCCTCGTCCGCCGTCATGTTCCGTCCAGGCAGCGCCGCAACGCCGCGAGCCCGCGGTGAAGCCACGTCTTGATCGTGTTGGCGGGCCGCCCGTGCCGTCGGCCCAGTTCGTCCCTCGACCAGCCTTCGACATAGGCCAGCACGATGCAGTCCCGCGCGACCGGGTCCAGGCCTGCGAGGCACTGGCGCAATGCGTCCCTGTCCGCCAGCACGCCGGCCAGGTCCAACGGGTCGGCCGCACGGTCCAGCGGACCTGTTCCGTCCTCCTCGGGTTCCGCGCTTTCCGGCACGCGCCGGCGCAGGTGATCGATGGTGCGGTAGCGCGCGATGGCGACCAGCCAGCCCAGCGCCGGGCCCGCTTCGGGGGTATAGGTGGCCGCCTTCGTCCAGACCCGCAGGAAGACGTCCTGCAGGACGTCCTCGGCCGCCGCCCTGTCGAGACGCATACGCAGGATCACGCCCAGAAGTTTCGGGGCGGTGCGCTCGTAGATCCTGCGAAACGCGCTGCGGTCGCCTGCGGCGGTGGCCGCGAGAAGAGCGGCGATGTCATCGTCCTCCCGGGTTCCCAAGCCAGTCTCCAGCACGCCTCGCCCAGCCCCGGTTCGTCTCGGCCCCCCGGGGTACGACGCGGCGCGGCGCCCGGACCAGTGTCACGCAATCGACGTGCTTCGCAAGGCAAGGCCGCCCGGCGTCAGACGGGACACTCGACGGGAACCGCCAGGCGCACCTCGTGGCAATCGTCCGCCGTCCCGCTCTCGACCATGCGCATCGCCAGCAGACCCCGGCGGTCCAGCGCCACGAGGGGCGCATGCCAGACGCCCGGCGCATAGATCAGGCACACGTCCGGGCCGGCGACGAAGGCCCTGGCGCCGGAGGCGTCGGGCCCGCCATCGGCCCCGGCAGGAAACACGACGGCCAGCCAGCGGGCGACATCGAGGGGCCAGAACAGTTGCTCGCTCAGCGGATGGCGCTCTGCGACCGCGAGCTGAACGGGGCCCGGCGAAGGCTCGATCGCGAAAAGGGCGGCGGCGGGTCGGGCCGCCGGGCCGTGGTGCAGCAGCGGCGGCCCGAGTTCGCGGCGGACTGCCCTGCCCTCGTTGACGACGCGAGAGGGAGCATCGTCGATTCTCAGAACCCGGCCGAACGGGGCGAAGACATCCGCCCCGAGCGGCTCGGGAGCGAGCCCCCGGGCTGCTCCGGACATGACGAAACGTTCATGCGGCGGCGAGGCGCCCGTCATCGGCAAGCTCCACCTTCAGGACCACACGTCATGCGGAGGACAACATGGTCACGTTCAGCTCGATCCTCTTCGCCGCGCTCGTCGCGACGCTCGTCGTGCGCTGGATCAATGCCGGCGACTTCGGCGACACCAACTCGAACCGGCCTGCGGGCGCCTGAGGTCAGACGTCCTCGTCCGCTTCTTCCTCGGTCGACTTGCCGGCAACGGCGTAGACGCCGTTGAGCCAGCGCGACAGGTCGACATCGGCGCAGCGCTTCGAGCAGAAGGGCCGGTAGGCCGGCATCGTCGGCTTGCCGCATTGCGGGCAGGCGGCCTTCGTCGCGAAGGGTGAACCCTCCGGGTCGCCCTCCCGGCGCGGGCGCTCCTCGTTGTCGTTCATGCTCACACCGTGTTCAGCCAAGCCATGTGGACCGGGTACCCCTCCCCGGTCAGCATGGACAGCGTCTCGTAGAGCGGCAGGCCCACCACGTTCGAGTAGGACCCCACGAGGCGCGTCACAAAGCCGCCGGCACGCCCCTGGATGGCGTAGCCGCCGGCCTTGCCCCGCCACTCCCCGGAGGCCAGGTAAGCCTCGATATCCGCGCCGGACAGGTGCTTGAAGCTGACGCGCGTCTCGACGAGGCGCTCTCTCAGCGCCTCCTTCGGCGTGACCACGACGACGCCGGTATAGACGCGATGGCCCCGCCCCGAGAGCAGGCGGAGACAGGCGGCGGCCTCGTCGACATGCTCTGGCTTGGGCAGGATGCGATTGCCGCGCGCGACGACCGTGTCGGCTGCGACGATGTAGGCACCCGCCAGATCTTCTCGTGTTTTCAAAACCTTGATGGCGTGCTGGGCCTTTTCGCGGGCAAGCCGGCGCGCCAGCGCCTTGGGCCGCTCGTTCTTGAGCGGCTGCTCGTCGAGGTCGGTCGGGAAGAGCGCATCGGGCTCGATGCCGATCTGCTGCAGCAGCGCGAGCCGCCGCGGCGAGGCCGACGCCAGAACGATCCGCGCTCGCCAGTCCCTGCCTTCAGCGCCCACGCCGCAACCCCTTCCCGGGCGGAGTCCCGCCCCCTGGCCTTCGGGGCCGGACCGTAACGGAACCACCCCGCGTTGTGAACGCCACCCGACGGAGGGCGGACACGCTTTTTTGACGCCGATGCTCTATCTTGGGCGTTGTCGTGCAGTCCCGGGCGTCGTGTCGCCCGCGCCCGCACCCAGGAAAGGACTTCCGCATGGACAGCCTGCAACGTCGCGCCATTGCGATGGGCTTCGTGGCCATGGAATCGTCTGTCGCCGCCGCGATCACCATCGCCGCCCGCGCGCCGATCCTGCTCGGCCTGTCCGGCCGGGATCCGCGCACGGTGCGCGAGGCCCAGACGATGGTCATCGAAAAGCTCGAGGCCGCCGTCGAAGGCGCCGCGGCCGCGCAACTCGCCCTGTTCACCTTGTGGGGCCGCATGATGTTCGGCGGCGTGCGGGGCCCCTCGGCCTTCGCCCATGGGCTCGCGGACGTCGCGCACGCCGCGACGCGGCCGGCCCATCGCCGGGTCCGGGCCAACGCCAAGCGGTTGGTCAGGCGCTAGGCCTCGCGGTCGTCGCCGGCAAGGCGGCCCAGCCCTCCAGCGGTGATCCCGGTCGTCGCCCGACTCAGGCGTGCGGCTGAGTCGTCGCCGGCGCGCGGTCGAGCCTCAGGCGGGCGCGGTATTTCGACACGCCCATCGGAATCAGCGCGAGGTAGAGGATCGTGATCGCCGCCAGCACCGCGAAGGTGTGGATCACGAGGAGCGCGACGAAGAGCGCCACGCCGAGCAGCAGCGGCACGACCCATTCGCGTGGGACGCGGCTTCCCAGCGTCTTGCCCGCGTAGGTCGGGATCCGGCTCACCATCATGAGCGCGATGAACAGGACGTAGCACGCCTCGATCAGGCCGAAGCCCGTGGGCCGCGACATTCCGAGCAGGTGCAGGTAGAGCGGCAGGAGCGCCGTCAGCGCGCCGGCCGGTGCTGGCATGCCCACGAAGAAGTTCTTCTGCCAGTCGGGCCTGTTGGGATCGTCGATCATGACGTTGAACCGCGCCAGGCGCAGCGCGCAGGCCATGGCGAAGACCAGCGTCACGATCCAGCCGAAGGACGACAGGTCGTGCAGGCCGTGCATGTAGAGCAGGAAACCCGGCGCGACGCCGAAGGACACGAAGTCGGCAAGCGAGTCGAGCTCGGCCCCGAAGCGAGACGTGGCCTTCAGCAGCCGCGCGATGCGGCCGTCCAGGCCGTCCAGCACGGCGGCCACCAGGATCGCGATCACAGCCTTGTCGAGCTTGTCGTCCCCCTCCATGCCGAGCCGGATCGCCGTCAGGCCCGCGCAGAGCGACATCAGGGTCACGAGGTTGGGCAGCAGCACCCGCAGGGGCACGGCCTTGAAGCGTCGCCGTCGCGGCTCGTCGCCGGGCTCATAGGGCGGGAAGATGTCGCTGACGCTCGGCCCATGCGAGGCCGACGCGCCACCGGCCGGGGCATGCTCGTCGCGCGGCGCCTGGCCCCCCGGCTCCATGTCAGATCGCCCTGTAGGAACGGCCGGGATCGGCTGCCCGGGCGTCCGCGAGCACCGTCTCGCCGGCGATGGCCCTCTGGCCCTCACCCACGAGAGGCCTGACGCCCTCGGGAAGGTAGACGTCCACGCGGGAGCCGAAACGGATGAGGCCGAAGCGTTCGCCCTGGCCGATCGTCTCCCCCTCCCCCACGAAGCCCACGATGCGCCGGGCCACGAGGCCGGCGATCTGCACCACCCCGTAGCGCTGGCCGGACACGGTCTCGATGACGAGCCCGTTGCGTTCGTTGTCGTCGCTGGCCTTGTCGAGCTCGGCGTTGAGGAAGAGGCCGGCCCTGTAGGCGATACGCGTGATGCGGCCGGCGACGGGCGCGCGGTTCACGTGGCAGTCGAAGACGTTCATGAAGATGGAGATGCGCGTCAACGGCTCGTCCGACAGGCCGAGTTCGGCCGGCGGCACGCAGGTGACGATCATCGAGACGCGGCCGTCAGCGGGCGAGACCACCAGTCCCTCACGCAGGGGAACCACGCGGGCGGGATCGCGAAAGAAATAGGTGCACCAGGCCGTGAGGATCCAGCCGATCCAGCCGAGCGGTCCCCAGAGCCAGCCCAGGATCAGCGCGGCGACGGCGAAGCCGGCGATGAAGGGCCAACCTTCCTTGTGGATGGGCACGAGCTGGCGGCGGATCGAGGCGACGACCGACATGAAGACCTTTCCCCGGCGACGACCAGCGCTGATGTCACGGACCGCGGGGCGCGGTCAAGCCGGCAGAGGCACGCCGCCGGCGGCGGCCGTCTCCTGTCCGCGGGCCCGCTCCAGCGTTTCGCGCGCCTCGTCCGCTTCGCGCTGCCGCGTCCACAGGGCGGAGTAGACCCCGCCCTGGGCCAGCAGGTCGCCATGGCGGCCGCGCTCGACGATGACGCCGCGATCCAGCACGATGATCTCGTCGGCATTGATGACGGTGGAAAGACGGTGCGCGATGACGAGCGTCGTGCGGCCCTGCGAGATGCGCTCCAGCGCGTCCTGGATGTCCTTCTCGGTGAAGCTGTCGAGCGCCGACGTGGCCTCGTCGAGCACGAGGATGGGCGGGCCCTTGAGGATGGTTCGGGCGATCGCCACGCGTTGCTTCTCGCCGCCCGAGAGCTTGAGGCCGCGTTCGCCGACGCTCGTCTCGTAGCCGTCAGGCAGGCTGGCGATGAAGCGGTCGATCTGGGCGAGGGCGGCGGCCTCGCGCACCTCCGCGTCGCTGGCTTCCCACCGGCCATAGCGGATGTTGTAGCCGATCGTGTCGTTGAACAGCACGGTGTCCTGGGGAACCATGCCGATGGCGGCGCGCAGGGTGTCCTGCCGGACCGTCGCGATATCCTGGCCGTCGATCAGGATCCGCCCGCCCTGAGGCTCGTAGAAGCGGAAGAGCAGACGGGAGATGGTCGACTTGCCCGCCCCCGAGGGTCCGACGATGGCGATGGTCTTGCCGGCCGGAACCTCGAAGCTGACGCCGCGCAGGATGGGCCGTTCCGGAACGTAGCTGAAGCGCACGTCCTCGAAGGTCACCGTTCCCGCCGTCACGGCGAGCGGGGGCGCGCCCGCAACGTCCGTGATCTCGGGCTTGCGCTGCAGGATCGAGAACATCTGCTCGATGTCGATCAGCCCCTGGCGGATCTCGCGATACACCATGCCCATGAAGTTGAGGGGCTGGTAGAGCTGGATCAGCATCGCGTTGATCATCACGAGGTCGCCGACCGTGTTGCGGCCCGAGCGGATGCCTGCGACGACCATCACCATGCAGGCCGTCAGGCCCAGCGTGAAGATGACCGCCTGGCCCGCATTCAGCACGGCGAGCGAGACGTAGGCCTTCACGCTGGCGCGCTCGAAGCGCTCCATCGAGCGATCGTAGCGCGCGGCCTCGCGCTGCTCGGCGCCGAAATACTTCACCGTCTCGTAGTTGAGCAGGCTGTCGACCGCCTTCACGTTGGCGTCGTTGTCGCTGTCGTTCATCGAGCGGCGTATGGCGATGCGCCATTCCGTGGCCTTCTTCGTGTAGCCCATGTAGGCCACGATCATGACGATGGTCGCCAGCGCGTAGCGCCAGTCGAACTGCAGCAGCAGGATCGCCAGGATCAGCACGAATTCCACGACCGTCGGCACGCCGGTGAGCATGGTCATGCGCACGATCGTCTCGATGCCGTTGCGCCCGCGCTCCAGCACTCGCGTCAGGCCGCCCGTCTTGCGCTCCAGGTGGAAGCGCAGCGAGAGCTCGTGCATGTGCACGAAGACCTCGTAGGCGAGGCCGCGGACGGCGTTCATCGCGACGGTGGCGAACAGCGCGTCGCGCCACTGCGTGAGCAGCGCCATGAGGGCGCGGCTCAGGCCGTAGATCAGGGTGAGGATGACGGGGGCGGCGGCAAGCGCCTCGAACGGCACGCTGCTGGCGTGCAGCGCGTCGTGAGGCACCAGCGAGTCCGTCACCCACTTGAACGTGTAGGGAACGGCCACCGTGACCAGCTTGGCGACCAGCAGGATCAGGGTCGCCAGCATGATGCGCCGCTGCAAGTCCGGCCTGTCGGCCGGCCAGATATAGGGCCACAGGCCCTTGGCGGTGCTGGAAAAACTGGGCCCCTCGGGGCCGGCGCGCATGATCTGGGCGTCGCCCCGCGGCGGCTGGGTTGGAGCGTTCATGAAGTCCGACCGATGCGCGAGTCAGGCGACAATATAGGCGCTTGCGCGGGCTTTCACACCCCGTGGCGCGCAGCGCCGTCGGGGGACCCGGCGGCGATCAGTTGGTCTTTTCGCCGGGGACGACAAAAAGCTGACCGGGATAGATGAGGCGCGGATCGCGGATCTGCTTCGCGTTGGCCTCGTAGATCACCGTGAAGCGCTGGCCCTTGCCGTAGATGCGCTTGCTGATGCGCCACAGGCTGTCGCCCCGCGTGACGGTCGTGGTGCGGATCTCGTCCACCACCACGTCAGAGCCCGGTGCGGTCGGCTGGGTCGAGGCCACTTGGGCGCCGGCCGGCTGGCTGGTGCGAACGGCGACGCTGCCATTGGCCGCCGTCGCGACCTGAGCGCCCTTTCCGCTGGGCTGGCGGCCCGCCACCCGCGGCGCATAGTCGAACGGCACCTCGGCGCGAGAAATCACGGTGCCCTTGGCGTCGACGTCGTCGATGCGGATCCTGTAAGCGCCTGGCTCAAAACCGCGATTGATCGCGAAGGACCAGCGGCCCTCGGGCGAAGCGATCGCCGGGGCGAGGAACGTGTCGTTGAGATAGAGGCGCACCGCCGCGGCGGGCGCGCTCCGTCCGCTCACGAAGAAGCGGCCGCTCTCCTCCACCTCGACCGTCTCGATGGCGGCCTTGGTCCGCTCGCCGGGGGTCGCGGCCGCTGCGGCCGGCTTGGCGGCCGGCGCGGTGGCGGCGGGGGCCTGGCTGAGGATCTGTGTCGGCTTGTCGGGAGCCGCGAGCGCGACAACCACCTCGCCCGTCACGTCGGACGGCACGGAGACCGCCACGGTCTGGCGCGACGGCTCCCGGCGTCCGTCGGGCAGCACCATCATGAGGCTCAGATCGTGCGCGCCGGGCGGCAGCGACGGGGGCACCATCGCGAACTGCCCCGCCGGGTCGGCCTTGACCTTGTCGTGCAGGTCCCCGTTGCGCAGGAGCTCCACCTGGGAGCCGGCCGAGGCCCGGCCGGCCACCACGAGGTCGCCCGTCGGAGTCACGCGCACGACGTCGAAGGTCGGCGGGTCGATGGCGGGCGGAGCCTCGGGCTGCGGGGCAGCCTTGGGAAGCTCCTCGGGCGTCGCCTTGGCCACCTGGGCCGGGGCCGGAGCGGGCTCGGGTGCCTGCGCCTGGGTCTCGGGCGCCTTCGGCGGCTCGGCGGGGGCCGCGGGAGTGGCGGGGGCGGGGGCGGGGGCGACGGCGACGGCCTGCGGGGCAGGCTTGTGCGGCAGGCCGTAGACGGCCACCACGGCTGCAAAGCCGCTCAGGCCCAGCAGCACCGCGACAACCTTGATCCACACAGCCATCTCGCACGCCCTTCGGAGGGATTGGTCCCCAAAATTTCTTAAATCCTATCACATCCCGGACGTCCATGGGGGATCGAAGCGGGAACGCGGGAATCTGCGAACAACGTAACCGGCACGCGTCCTGTCGGGCGCGTTTGGGCCGGCGAAGCGCGTGGGGGCGGCGATTGACCCTGTCTCCGGGCGATGCAACAAGTCCGGCATGACCCAGCTCCAGTCGATTTGCGTCTATTGCGGCTCCGGTTTCGGGACGGATCCCGCCTTTGTCGAGGCGGCGCGCAGGCTCGGCCGCGACATGGCGCGCGCCGGCGTTTCGCTCGTCTATGGTGGAGGCAATGTCGGCCTGATGGGGACCATCGCGCGCGCCGTGCTCGACGAGGGCGGTCACGTCACGGGCATCATCCCGGAATTCCTGAAGGCGCGCGAACTGATGATCGCCGACGCCCAGGAACTCGTCGTGGTGCCCGACATGCACACCCGAAAGCGGCTGATGTTCGAGAAGGCCGACGCGTTCGTCGCCCTGCCGGGTGGCGTCGGAACGCTGGAGGAGCTCATCGAGCAGATGACCTGGGCGCAGCTGGGCCAACACAACAAGCCCATCCTCCTGGCCAACGTCGCGGATTTCTGGCGGCCCCTGCTGGACCTGCTCGTCCACATGCGCGACGCGGGCTTCATCCGGACAGGTTTCGAGGTGAACTATCTGGTGGCCGACACGGTCGAGGAAGTCGTGCCGATGCTTCAGGACGCGCTCGCCTCCCGGGAAACGGCGGCCGGCGCGGTGCTCGCCGAGGACAGGCTGTAGCGCCTTTTTCGATCTGACAGCGCCGATCACGCGCCGTCATTGCGAGCCGACGGCGAAGCCATCCAGTCTTCCGCCGGGCATTCCCGGGGGTGCCGCGTCGCCGTGCTCCTCGCACGGAAGTTTCACAGAGGTCGAGAACGACTCTGATTTTCTCCTTCCGACGCGCGGACCTCCCGTCCGAACAGGGCGCGGCTTAGTCCGGACTGACTCCCGCCCACAGAAAGACGGCCGGGTTCTGCCCGGCCGTCGTCGTTCGGACGGCCTGACGCCGTTACTGGGGCGTGCCCGGGTTGGCCGGCGCGTTGCCGCCGGCCGGCGAAGCCGGATTGGCAGGGGCAGGCGTCGGGGCGGGCGTTGGCGCAGGAGTCGGGGCAGGCGAAGGCGTCGAAGGAGCGGTGGACGTCGTGGTCGCGGGATTGCTCGACGGCGAGCCCGTCGGGGTTGCGCCCTCATAGCCGCGCCAGACGAAGAAGATGATGGCGACCACCGCGAGGACCGCGATGATCGCGCCGATCACGCCCGTATTGCTGGGACGCGACGTGTAGGCGCCCGCGCCCGTCGTTGAGCGATAGTCCTCGTCGGTGACGCGGCGATTGGTGTCGTTGGTTTCGTAGGTCATGCGACCCTCCGGTTCTGCGCTTTGAGTTGCCTTGAAGCCGCAACGCCGGCTTTCCCCGATCGTTCCGTTCCCGGCAGCGCCTATCCCCCGGCACCGGCCCTGCTACACTGCGGCAACGGGCGGCGGGAGGTGCGCATGAGTCGATGGGATGCCCTGGCGACCGCCGCCCTGCTCGCCTTGCCAGCGGCTACGCTCGCCGGCGAAAAGCTCGCCAGCCACGTAATTTCAGTGACCAATCATCGGGCCTCGCCCGTGCTGGCGATCGGCTTCGGCGCGGACGATTCACCCGTCGTGCCGGCCAACCTGCTGAAGGCGCCGCTGAGGACCGACGTCACGGTCAAGCTCACCGTGCGCGCGCCTCAGGGCGTCTGCCGGTTCAGCGTGATCGGTCATTTCGAGGACGGCACGGAGTTTTCCGGCTCGGGGCTAGACCTGTGCAACGACCATGCTCTGACGCTGGTCGACTAGCCGTTTCGCCGTCACCGGGTTCGGGATGCGCCGCTCCTGCTACACGCTCGCCCCGCACCGCAGCAGGCGATACGTGATGCTGTCCGTCAGGGCCTGGAACGACGCGTCGATGATGTTGGGAGACACGCCGACGGTGGTCCAGCGCTCCCCCGTGCCGTCGCCGGATTCGATGAGCACGCGCGTGACGGCGTCCGAGCCGCCCTGGAAGATGCGGACCTTGTAGTCCAGCAGCTCCAGCGGGGCGATGAGCCCCTGGTACTTGCCGAGATCCTTGCGAAGGGCCACGTCCAGCGCGTTGACGGGACCGTTGCCCTCCGCGGCCGAGATCAGCACCTCGTCTCCGACCTTCACCTTCACGATGGCCTCCGCCACCGTCACCAGTTCGCCGGCGGCGTTGTAACGGCGCTCCACGTTCACCTTGAAGCGCTCGACGGTGTAGAATTCCGGCACTTCTCCCAGGACGCGCTTGGCGAGCAGGAAGAACGAGGCATCGGCGCCCTCGTAGGCGTAGCCCATCGCCTCGCGGTCCTTCACCTCGTCGAGCAGGCGCGCCACACGCGGGTCGTCGCGCCGGACCGAGATGCCGAGCCTCTCGAGTTCGGCCAGGATGTTGGAGCGCCCCGCCTGGTCCGAGACCAGGACGAGACGGCGGTTGCCCACGGACTCGGGGGCCACGTGCTCGTAGGTGCGAGGATCCTTCAGCACGGCCGAGGCGTGGATGCCGGCCTTGGTGGCGAAGGCGGAGGCTCCGACATAGGGGGCGTGCCGGTTCGGCGCCCGGTTCAGGATTTCGTCGAGGACCCGCGAGGCGTGCGTGAGCCCCGCCAGTTCCGTCTCGCCGACCCCGATCTCGAAGCGCTGTGCATAAAGAGGCTTCAGCTTCAGCGTCGGGATCAGCGTGACGAGGTTGGCGTTGCCGCAGCGCTCGCCGAGCCCGTTCAGCGTGCCCTGGATCTGCCTTGCGCCGGCCTCGACCGCCGCCAGCGAGTTGGCGACCGCGTTGCCCGTGTCGTCATGAGCGTGAATGCCGAGATGGGAGCCCGGCACGTGGCGGGCCACCTCGGCGACGATGGCGTGCACCTCGTGGGGCAACGTCCCGCCATTCGTGTCGCAGAGCACCACCCAGCGCGCGCCGGCCTCATGGGCGGCCTTGGCCACGCTGAGCGCATAGTCGGGGTTGGCCTTGTAGCCGTCGAAAAAGTGCTCGCAATCGAGCATCACTTCTCGTCCGCGGTCGATGGCGGCGCGCACGCTGTCCCTGACCCCGTCCAGGTTCTCATCCAGCGTGCAGCCCAGGGCGACATGGACGTGGTAGTCCCAGGCCTTGGCCACGAAGCAGATGGCGTCGCACTCCGCCTCCAGAAGCGCGGCCACGCCGGTGTCGTTGGAGACCGAGCGTCCGGCCCGCCGCGTCATGCCGAAGGCGGTGAACCGGGCGCGCCGGGTGCGCTTCGCCTCGAAGAAGCTCGTGTCCAGCGGGTTCGCCCCGGGATAGCCGCCCTCCACGTAGTCGACGCCCAGCCGGTCGAGGAGCGCCGCGACCTGGAGCTTGTCCTCGAGCGAGAAGTCCACGCCGGTCGTCTGTGCGCCGTCACGCAGGGTCGTGTCAAAAAGGGTGAGTCGTTCCAGCGCCATGGCGCTCGTTCCTGTCACGTCAAATGAGGCCGTAGACCCTGAGGGCCACGAGCACGGCGAAAGCGAGAAGCACGATCTTGAGCGCCACCAGCCAGAGGAGCCGGCGGGGCCCGAAGGGCGTGGGCGAGGATGGCCCTGTCACCGCCTGGCCTCCCAGGTGGTTACGGGCTCGCCGGTGGCGGGGTCCTTGCCGTCCTTGAGCTGGACGCCCATGGCGAGGAGTTCGTCGCGAATACGATCCGACTCGGACCAGTTTTTCTGCCGGCGTGCCTCGAGGCGGGCGGAGACGAGGGCCTCGACACGTGCGGAATCGACCGAGGGCCGCAAGGCGTCCTCCGCATCCTCCGCGCCGGCGAGCAGTGGATCAAAACCCAGCAGGGCCAGCGCGGCCCGAAGCTGGCGGGCCGCGGCGTTCGGCCCGCCGGCCCCGGCGGCCGCGTTGGCTTCGCGCGTCAGCCGATGAAGTTCGGCCAGCGCCGCAGGCGTGTTGAGGTCGTCGGCCAAGGCATCGAGCACAGACGCGGGGACCTCGCCGTCTCCCTCCTGCGCCCCGCGCACGGCGTTCCTGAAGCGCAGGAGCGCGCCGCGGGCCTCGAGGAGGCTGTCCACCGTCCAGTCGATGGGCTGGCGGTAATGGGTCCTGAGCATGGCGAGGCGCAGGACCGCGCCCGGCCAGCTGCGGCCGCCGAACCTGTCGCTCGCCAGAAGCTCGCGGATCGTCACGAAGTTTCCCAGGCTCTTGGACATCTTCTGTCCTTCGACCTGCAGGAAGCCGTTATGCATCCACACGTTGGCCATGCGGGCCTGGCCGAAGGCGCAGGTGGACTGGGCGATCTCGTTCTCGTGGTGGGGGAAGACGAGGTCGATGCCGCCGCCATGGATGTCGAAGACCTCGCCCAGGTGCTTCCAGCTCATGGCCGAGCACTCGATGTGCCAGCCCGGCCGCCCCGGCGCGGCGATGCCGGCCGGCGAGGCCCAGGCGGGCTCGCCGGGCTTGGAGGGCTTCCACAGCACGAAGTCCGTGGCGTCCCTCTTGTAGGGCGCCACGTCCACGCGGGCGCCGGCGATCATCTCGTCGAGAGAGCGGTTGGCGAGCGCGCCGTAGCGCGGCAGCGCCCCGTTCGCCCCGTCCATGGCGGCCGGCGAGAACAGCACGTGGTCCTGCGCCACGTAGGCGAAGCCCCCCGCCACCAGGCGCTCGATGATGGTGCGCATCTCCGCGATGTGCTCGGTGGCGCGCGGCTCGACGTCCGGCGCCAGGCAGCCAAGCGCCTTCACGTCGGCGTGGAACTGCTCCGCCGTCGCCCGCGTCACCCGCGCGATCGCCTCGTTGAGCGGCAGGTCAGGGAAGTCGCGCGCGGCGCGGTCGTTGATCTTGTCGTCCACGTCCGTGATGTTGCGGACATAGGTGACGTGCCCCGCCCCGTAGACGTGACGCAGCAGCCGATAGAGCATGTCGAACACGATCACCGGCCGCGCATTGCCGATATGGGCGAAGTCGTACACCGTCGGGCCGCAGACATAGAGCCGGACGTCGGCGGGATCGATCGGCGCGAACGCCTCCTTCGCACGCGTCAGCGTGTTGTGCAGCTGCAACCTCGGCGCGGCCTTCGACATGCGGTTTCACCCTTGCCTGCTGGCCGGGAGGACCGCTCCGAACTGTCAGAGAAAAACGGCTCCAGCCAGCAGGGATGCTAGCTGCAAATGAGAGGAATTCGGCGGATCGTGCGCGAATGAGCCATGGCGGCGGCACCATGCGCCGCCGCCAGGGCAGCGTCAAGGAGAAAGGCCGCCCTCCCGGCAGGCGTTCCGGCCCCGGCTGTGGCGGTTTCCCCACAGGCCCGGCCGCTTGCGACAGCGACGTTCCCCGAGGCGTTGCCGGCCGCGGATCCTGCCCCTAAGACCACGCGCTCTGTGCGCTGTGTCACAGCCGGTCGTCTTCGGGACGATTAAACCTTTCGATACCTGCCGGTGGCAATTTTGTGGCCGCCGGTCACCGAGAAATCCGCCATGTCGCTCCGCCCCGTCCTCCTCGCTTCCCTCGCCGCCGTCGCCGCCGCCGCGCTGTCTCTCAGTTCGGCGATGACCACGTCCGGCCCGGCCCGCGCCGAGGGCGGCCACAGCCTGGTGATCCCCGCCAATGACGGCTACGGGATGGGCGAGTGCCTGCTCGAGGGCAAGGCCTGCGGCCGCGTGATCGCGGACGCCTGGTGCGAGGCGCAGGGCTTCGGCAAGTCCGAGTCCTTCGGTCCGGCCGACCCCACGGAAGTGACGGCGTCGCTGGCCACGAAGGCTGCGCCCCAGACCGCTCCGAAGGCCTTCACGGTCACCTGCCGCGACTAGGCGGCCGCCCCCTCACTGCAGGGAATCGGCGCAGCGCGGCACCTCGCCGGCGGCTGTTCCCCATGGCATGATGGGCACCGCGGAGGTCGAGTTGGCCGGCGAGCCCTCGATCAGCCTGTCCGAATAGACGAGATAGACCAGTACGTTGCGCTTCGCGTCGCAGCCGCGGACGATCTGCATCTTCTTGAAGAAGAAGGAGCGCGACTGGCGCAGCACCACTGCGCCCTGCTCGAACTTCTCCTTGAAGCGGATCGGACCGATCTGGCGGCAGGCGAGAGACACGTCGGACGTTTCCTCGGCCAGGCCCAACATGCCCGAGACGCCTCCCTTCTCCGCCGCGGTGAAGAAGCAGGCGACGCCTTCCACGCCGGGATCGTCGATGGCGTAGGTGACGAGCTTGTCGTCGGGCGTGAGCATCTTCCACACCGTCGACTTCTTGAAGATCACGTCCGGCGCGCTCTGGGCGAGAGCAGCCCCTGCCGAGCCGGCGACGATGGCCCCCGCCAGCGCGGCGAGGCGGAGGGGACGGAACCACGACGTCATGAGCGCTCCTTTCAGGCCGTGCGGCGCGCGGGCGCCGCGGTCCAGATATGGGGTGCGACGACGCCAGGGCCAATCCGCGCGGGCAGCAGCCCTGGTCAACGCAGCGTAAATGCGCAGCCCCCGGTTTTTGGACAAGGTTTAAGCCGATCCCGACATTCGCAGCCTATGATGCCGCGCGATCGCAGTCCGGGGGCAGTTCAAGGTGGCGTGGACCCAGTCGAGATCCTGGCGGGACTGGCTCCGCGCGTTGCCGCAGGGCTCGACCTATCTCGGCCTCACGCTGGTCGCGGTGATCTGGGGCACCATCGCATCGAGCCTGGTGGCCGACCGCGAGCAGAGCATTGCCGGCGCCGCCAGCACCACGACGACCCTGGCGCGGGCCTTTGAGGAATACACCCAGCGCACGATCAAGGAGGTCGACAAGACGCTCCTCATCCTGCGCCAGGCCCATGACGTGAATCCGGCGGGCTTCGACCTGCCCTCCTTCACGGCCAACGACTATTTCGTCAACGACGTCACGCTGCAGATCGCTCTGATCGGCCGCGACGGCTATCTCAGGAGCACGAATCTCGGTCCCCAGAGCGCGCCCACGGACCTGTCCGACCGGGAGCACTTTCGCGTCCAGCGCGACGGCGACACGGACGAGCTCTTCATCAGCAAGCCCGTGCTCGGGCGCACCTCCGGCAAGTGGTCGATCCAGCTCACGCGGCGCCTGAGCGGGCCCGACGGCGCCTTCAACGGCGTCCTCGTGGCGTCCGTCGACCCCGCCTATTTTGGACGCTTCTTCTCGTCCATGGCCGAGCAGCTCGGCCCGCAGGGCGCGGTGACGCTGATCGGACGGGACGGGATCGTGCGGGCGCGCGGCAGCAACTCCACGGCGCTCGCGGTTGGCCAGTCGCTCCACGCCGCCATCCTCGCCCCGATGCTCGACCGGCGCTCGGGCGTCTTCACCGCCCGCAGCCCCATCGACGGCGTGCAGAGGATCACCGGCTTCCGCGCCATCCCGGACTTTCCGCTCATCGTCGCCGTCTCGCAGGGGCTCGACGACGTGCTGGCCGGCCAGGCCGAGCATCGCCGCTCCCAGCTCGTCATCGGCGCCGGCCTCACGCTGGTGGTGCTGATCGCCATCGCCGTCAGCATCTGGCGCAGCATGCGGCTCGACCACGCGCTCGCCGCCCTCAAGGCCAGCGAGGCGCGCGCCTCGCAGAAATCGTCGGAGCTCGAAGTCGCGCTCGGCAACATGAGCCAGGGCATCATGATGATCGATGGCCGCGGCACCGTGGCCGTGCTCAACCGACGGGCGGTCGAACTCCTCGGGCTGCCGGAGGACTACATCACCCAGCGCCCGTCCTTCGACGAGGTGCTGGCGTTCCAGTGGCGGAGCGGCGAGTTCGGCCCCGACGGGTCCGCCCTGCCCCCTCGCCTGCGCGACTTCGTCCGCCATGCCGGCGCCACGTCGGAGGTCACGGTCTACGAGCGGACGCGCCCCAACGGGGTGGTGCTGGAAATTCGCTCCGCCCCGCTGCCGAACGGCGGCATCGTGCGCACCTACACCGACATCACGGAGCGCACGCAGACAGCGGCGGTGCTGGCCGAGGCGCGAGACAGGGCGGAATCGGCCTCGCGCGCCCGCACCGCCTTCCTGGCCATGATGAGCCACGAGATCCGGACGCCGCTGAACGGCGTGATCGGCATGGCGAGCCTGCTCGCGGCGACCCCGCTGAACGAGGAGCAGCGGCGCTACACCGGCACGCTGCGGGACTCCGCCGAGCATCTCCTGCAGATCATCGACGACGTGCTCGACTTCTCCAAGCTCGAGGCCGATCGCGGCACCGTGGAACAGGTTTCCTTCGACATCGCCCGCACGATCGACAGCATCCTGGCCATGGTCTCCCCGCGGGCCCGCGAGAAAGGCCTCTTCCTCGGCGCGGCCGTGGACCCCGCCGTGCCGGACCTCGTCCTCGGGGACGCCGGCGCGCTGCGGCAGGTGCTGCTGAACCTCCTCGGCAACGGGGTGAAGTTCACCGAGCGCGGCGCGGTGCTGCTCGAGGCCACGGTGGCGGACGCCTCCGACCCCGAGGATGGCGTGCTGCTGCGCTTCCGCGTCTCCGACACGGGCATCGGAATCGAGCCGGCCAACCTGCCCCTGCTGTTCCGCGAATTCTCGCAGCTCGACGGCTCGATCTCCCGCCGGTTTGGCGGGACGGGCCTCGGCCTCGCCATTTCCAAGCACCTCGTCGAACGCCTCGGCGGCTCCATCGTGGTGGACAGCGAGCCGGGCCGCGGCACCGTCTTCACCTTCACCATGCCCTTCCGCCGCGCGCCGGGCGCTTCCCGCCGGGCGTCTCTCGCGCCGCTGGCCGGCGAACGCTGGCTCGTGGTGTCCCGCAGCCCGGAGGGCCGGCGTTTCCTGGCCGACGTGGCCGGCCGCATGGGCGCGGTCGTCGAGGCGGCCGGCCCGCAGGAAGTCTTGGACCGCGTCCTCGCGGCGTCCGGCGATGCGCAGACCGTGCTCTTCGACGAATCGACGGGTTCGGTGAACGCGCTCACGCTCGCGCGGGACCTGCGCCTGGCGCCGCGTGAGGGGCCGCTCCGCCTGCTGCTTCTGACGCCGCTCGGCCATCATCCCACCGCGGCGGAGGAACGGCCGGACCTGTTCGACGCCGTGGTCCCGGCGCCCTTCACCTGCCGCCAGCTCTGCGGGGCCGCCGGACTCGGGCGGGCCGGAGCCCCCTCCCCGCCCGCCAGCCTGCCCTCGCCCGTCCTGCAACGGAGACGCGTGCTGCTCGCAGAAGACAATCGGACTAACCGGCTGGTGCTCGAAGCCCTGCTCGACCGGATGGGCTATGCCTGCACCACGGCGGAGGATGGCGCGAGCGCCGTGCGCCAGGCGCAGGACAGCGTCTTCGATCTCATCCTGATGGACCTGATGATGCCCGGCATGGACGGGTTCGAGGCCACCCGCGCGATTCGGGCCCTTCCCGGCGCCGCTGGGCAGATCCCGATCGTGGCGCTCACGGCGAACGTGGTGACGGCGGACCCCGCCTGCGCCGCCGAGGCGGGCATGGACGGCTTCGCCACCAAGCCGGTGACGCGCGAGCGGCTGGAGGAGGTCATCCGGGAGGCCATCGCCGCGCGCGCCGCCATGGCCGCGCCGCCGGCAGCCGCGCCGCCAGCCCCCGCGGACGAGGCGGCGATCGATGTCGGGGCCTGGGAGTTGATCCGCGACGAACTTGGCGAGGAGACGGTCGACATCATTCTCGCGACCTTTCTCGAGGACACCGAGCAACGACTGGCCGAGATGCGCGACCCTTCCGCCGGGTCGGACCAGTTGGTCCGGCACGCCCACGCGCTGAAGTCGGCCGCCGCGACATTCGGCTTTTCCGGGCTCTCGGCCGCGGCCGACGCCCTGGAGGCGCACTGCCCCGAGCTTTCGCCGGCCGCGCGGGTCGCGGCGGTGGCGGAACTCGACCAGCTCTTCGGCGCGGGACGCCGCGCCTTCGAGGCCCGGCGTCGCGCCCCCGGCGCGCAGGAGCCCTCCAAACCCGCCCTGGTGGCCTGAGTGACCGCCGTGACACCGGATACGCCCCTCATGACAACACCCCAGGCCTACCAGGCGATGATCGAAAGCGAGACGCGCCGCCTTTTGGTGATCGACGACGACCGCACCCAGCGCATGCTGATCGGGGCCATCGCCCGCCGGGAGGGTTTCGAGGTCGACAGCGTCGGCACCATCCAGGAAGCCCTGGGCGCGCTCGATGCGGCCGCCTACGACACGGTCGCGGTGGACCTCTCCCTGGGTGAGAGCGACGGCGTGGAGATCATCCGCCACATCGCGGAGAGCGGGCGCCGACCCGCGGTACTCGTGATTTCCGGGTTCGACGAACGCATCCGCGACGCCGCGATCCGGTTCGGCGACTCGCTGGGCCTGAGCATGGTTGGCGACCTGCGCAAGCCGATCGATCCGACGCGGCTCAAGGCCTGCCTGGCGCGGCGTGCGACGGGCGAGGCACCCGCGGCCAAGCCGGCCTCGGAAGGCCCGGCCATCACCGCCGCGATGGTGGCGGCCGCGCTCGAGCGAAGCGAGATTGCTCCCGTCTTCCAGCCGAAGGTGGAGCTCGCGACAGGCCGCATCGTGGGCGTCGAGGCGCTCGCACGCTGGACCAGCGCGCAATTCGGCAATGTCCCCCCCTCCGTCTTCGTTCCGCTGGCGGAGGAGTATGGCCTGGCGGGCCCCCTGACCCTCGCGATCCTGCGCCAGTCGCTCACCGCCGCGGCGGGTTGGAACGCCCGCTTTGGCGAGATCAGCGTGGCCGTGAACGTGCCGGCGACGTGCCTGACCGATCCCGCCTTCCCCGAGACCGTGGAGGCGGAGCTCGCGCGGGCGGGCTGTCCCGCCTCCAGCCTCACGCTGGAGGTCACCGAGTCCACCGCGATGTCGGACCTGGCCGTCACCAGCGGCGTGCTCACCCGCCTGCGCATCAAGGGGGTCCAGCTCTCGCTCGACGATTTCGGCACGGGCTATTCGTCGCTGAGCTCGCTGCTCCGCATGCCTTTCGGGGAGCTGAAGATAGACCGCTCCTTCATCCAGGCCTGCGATCGCGACAGCTATGCCTGGTAGATCGTCCGCGCCACGCTGTCGCTCGCCCGCGAGTTCGGCATGAAGACGGTGGCGGAGGGCATCGAGACCCAGGCCGTCGCCACGATGCTGCACCAGGCGCGCTGCGACCTGGGCCAGGGGTACTTCTTCGCCCGCCCGCTGCCGCCTGCCGCGCTCGAGGCGAAGCTCGCCGCGCAAGCCGCGGCTCCTGCAACCCGGGATGCGCAGCCGCAGGACCATCCCGCGCTGTCCACGGCGAATCCATGATTTGGACGTCATCCTCCCATTGAACGAAGCAACAGAAGGCGCGCATGCTCGCGCGCGGTCCAGCTTGCGTTCGAGGATGTCGTTGCCCAGTTCCGCCTTGCAGAAGCCAGCCTTGCAGAAGCCCGGCTCGCCGTTCCGGCTCGGCGTCCTGGCGCTGCTGCTCGCGGCGTGGCTGCCGACGGCCGTTTCCGCGCAGAACGCCACGTGCGACCGCCTGCGGGCGGATATGGCGGCGCTCGACCAAAGCGGCGGACGCAGCCAGCCCTATGCCGACACGATCCGCCGGCAGAGGGCCGACCTGGATCGCACGGTCGCCTATGCGCGCTCGATCGGCTGCCAGAGGCAGCGCTTCATCTTCTTCGGGGACAGCGGACCGCCCCAATGCGCCCAGCTCTCGGCCCAGATCGACCGCCTTGAATCGAGCCTTGCGGCCATGCAGGACCAGATGATGCGCAGTTCCGGCCAGCTGGAGGCGCAGCGCCAGGCCATGGCCGCAGCCTATGACGCCCAGTGCCGCGGCGCGCCGCAGCAGGCGCGGGTCCCTGCGCCGGGCCAGCAGGGTCTCATCGAACGGCTCTTCGGCGTGGTGCCCGAGCAGGACCCCTACGAGCAGCCGGACATCATGGAGGAGCCCTCGGCTCCGATGGATCCGCTCGGCGCCGGGGCCTACAAGACGCTCTGCGTCCGCAAATGCGACGGCTACTACTTCCCGATCAGCCCTCGCTCGACCCGTGCGCGTTTCGAGACCGACGCCAGCCTTTGCCAGGCCTCGTGCCCGAATGCCGAGGTTGAACTCTTCCTGCAGCCGCTCGGGCAGGAGGCGGACTCGGCCGTCGCCATGGACGGCACCCCCTATTCCTCGCTGCCCAACGCGTTCCGCTACCGCAAGGCCGTCGACCCCGGTTGCACGTGCCGGCGCGACGGCCAGAGCTGGGTGGAGGCGCTGGCCGAGGCCGAGCGCCTGATCGGCGAGCGCAGCCAGGACGTCATCGTGACGGAACAGAAGGCGCAGGAATTGTCGCGGGCCCCAGCGCCGGGCAGCGCGGCCAAGCCCCCGCCGGCCGCCAGGGGAGCCAAGGGCAAGGCGGCCGCCCAGACCGCCGCAGCAGCCCAGGCTCCTCCCCCGCCCACCGTCGCCGCAGCGCAGGTGCCGACCGCCGGCTCGGAATCCTCAGGCATCGGCGGCTCCGGCACGACCCGGGACAAGACCGTCGGCGAGGGACAGGGCGAGACCCGCATGGTCGCCACGCCCCAGGGCAAGAAGACCGTCCGCATCGTCGCGCCGACGCTCGGGCCTACCATCCAGCAGATGCAGTAGGCTTCGGCGCAACTGCACGGGCGCGCGCCGCGCGCCCCGTGGTCCCGGCCAGCGCGCAGCCACGAACCCGGCGGCTCAGCCGCGTTCGCCCGTGAGACGTGCCCGCGCCTGCGCCTCGCCGATGAGCGGGAGGAGCGCCTTCAATTCCGGGCCGTGCTCGCGGCCGGTGAGGGCGAGGCGGAGCGGCATGAACAGATCGCGGCCCTTGCGGCCAGTCGCCTCCTTCACGGCCCCGGTCCAGGCCCCCCAGCTCGTCTCGTCATAGGGTCCCTGCGGGAGCAGCCGCGCAGCTTCGGCGAGGAATGCCTCATCGCGGCCCTGCGCCGGCTCGAGCGGCCCGCGAACCACGTCCCGCCACTCGGCCGCCTCGCGCAGCAGGGCCAGGTTGCCGCGCACCGCGAGCCAGAAGGCTTCGCCCTCGGTCACGCCGAGGGCCGTCAGCCGGTCTGCGACCGCGGAATAGGGCAAGTGGTGCAGCAGCCGGGCGTTCAGCGCGGCGAGTTCCGTCTCGTCGAAGCGCGCGGGGGCGCGCGAGAGGTGTGCGAGGTCGATCAGGCCTGCCAGTTCGTCGAGGCCGGCCAGTGGCCGGACGGGCTCGGACGAACCGAGAAGCACGGCGTCGATCGCCACGGCCAGGGACTCAAGGCCGGCTTCGCGAAGCGATCCCAGCGAAAGGTGGCCCTGGCGTTTCGACAGCCCCTCTCCGCCCGGCAGGACGAACAGGTTGTGGTGCCCGAAGCGCGGAACCGCCGACGCGCCGGCCAGAGCCTCGATGATCTGGATCTGCACGGCCGTGTTGGTGACGTGGTCCTCGCCCCGCACCACGTCGGTGACGCCCAGGTCGATGTCGTCCACCACCGACGGCAGCGTGTAGAGATAGGTGCCGTCCGCCCGCACGAGCACCGGATCCGACAGCGAGGCGCAATCGACATGGCACTCGCCGCGCACGAGGTCCGTCCAGGCGACGGTGCGGAGCTCCAGCAGGAAGCGCCAGTGGGGGCGTCGTCCCTCGGCCTCCAGGGCGGCGCGGTCGGCTTCGCCGAGCTTCAGGGCCGCACGGTCATAGACCGGCGGCAGACCGCGGGCGGCCTGACGCTTGCGGCGGCGGTCGAGTTCGTCCTCGGTCTCGTAGCAGGGATAGAGCCGGCCCGCCGCGCGCAGCCGGTCCGCGGCCGCGTCGTAGAGAGCCGTCCGGTCGGACTGGCGCACGAGCAGGTCGGGCTTGAGGCCGAGCCAGGCCAGATCCTCGACAATGGCATCGGCATAGACCTGCCGGGAGCGCTCCTGGTCGGTGTCGTCGAGGCGCAGGATGAACCGGCCTGCGTTGCGGCGCGCCAGAAGGCCGTTGAGCAGCGCCGAGCGCGCATTGCCGATATGGAGCCGGCCCGTGGGGGACGGCGCGAAGCGGTGGACGGGACCGGACACGTCAGAGGTCCAGGTCGTCGTGGCGCGTCGCGGGCGCGGACTTGAGGAGCGTCAGGTCCGGTTCGGCGGCGGACCGGCCGGGATCGCGGAACCGGTTGACGATGGGGTAGCGCCGGTCGCGGCCGAAATTCTTCTCGGTCACCTTCACGCCCGGAGCGGATTGCCTGCGCTTGTACTCGGCGAGATAGAGCAGCCGCTCCACCTTCTTCACGGTGTCGAGGTCGTGGCCGGCCGCGACGAGGTCGGAGACGCGCATCTCCTTCTCGACGAGGCCTTCGAGGATCGCGTCCAGGACCTCGTAGGGGGGCAGCGAGTCCTGGTCGGTCTGGTTCTCGCGCAGTTCGGCGCTCGGCGCCTTGGTGATGATGCGCTCGGGGATCACTTCCCCGTCCGGCCCCTTGGCGAAGGCCGGCTTCCAGCGGTTGCGGAGCGCGCTCAGCCGATAGACCTGCATCTTGTAGAGGTCCTTGATCGGGTTGAACCCGCCGTTCATGTCGCCATAGAGCGTGGCGTATCCGACCGACATTTCCGACTTGTTGCCGGTGGTGACCACCATCGGGCCGAACTTGTTGGAGATCGACATGAGGATCGTGCCCCGCACGCGGCTTTGCAGGTTCTCCTCGGTGATGTCGGGGGCACGGTCGCCGAAGATGGGCCTCAGGCATCCTTCCAGGGCGTCGACGGCGGGGCCGATCGGCACGACGTCATAGTGGACGCCGAGCGCCCTGGCGCAGGCGGCCGCGTCGTCCAGGCTGTGCTGGGACGTGTAGCGATAAGGCAGCATCACGCAGCGCACGCGGTCCGCGCCGAGCGCGTCCACCGCCATGGCGGCGCAGAGCGCGGAGTCGATGCCGCCGGATAGCCCCAGCACGACCCCCGGAAAGCGGTTCTTGTCGACGTAATGCTGCAGGCCCAGCACGCATGCCGCATAGTCCGCCTCGTCGCCCTCCTCCCACAGGATCCGCTCGCCCTGCTCGCAGCGCCAGCCCGAGGGCTCGCGGACCCAGCGGGTCAGCGCGATGGACTCGCGGAAGGCGGGACACTGGACCGCCACGCCGCAGTCGGCGTTGAGCACGAAGGATGCGCCGTCGAAGACGAGTTCGTCCTGCCCGCTCACCTGGTTGAGATAGACGAGCGGCAGGCCGCTCTCGGTGACGCGCGCGGCGGCAAGCGCGAGCCGGATGTCGGCCTTGCTGCGGGTATAAGGCGACCCGTTCGGCACGAGGAGGATCTCGCCGCCCGTCTCGGCGATGCACTCGACCACCGTCTCCGTCCAGATGTCCTCGCAGATCGGCACGCCGATGCGCACGCCGCGCACTTGCATCGGCCCCGGCATCGGGCCCGGCCGGAAGATGCGCTTCTCGTCGAAGACCCCGTAGTTCGGCAGGTCCACCTTGAACCGCACGGCTTCGATCCGGCCGGCATCGAGCAGGGCGCAGGCATTGTAGAGGGACCCGTCCTCCACCCAGGGAAGGCCCAGCAGCACGGCCGGCCCGCCATCTGCCGTCTCGCGCGCGAGCGCTTCGCAGGCGGTGCGGCAGGCCTCCTGGAAGGCCGGCTTCAGCACGAGATCCTCGGTCGGGTAGCCGGACAGGAAGAGTTCGGGGAACAGCACGAGGTCCGCGCCCAGGCGGGCCGCCTCGGCGCGCGCGGCGCGCACCTTCACGGCGTTCCCGTCGACATCTCCGACGATGGGATCGAGCTGGGCCAGGGCGATGGCGAGGCGATGAGGCACGGACATGGGATTGGGTGTAGCGCGGCGGAGGGGGGTCGACAATGGCGGCGCCTGCCGGTCCGCCCTGCCCCCCGCAGGACCGGACGGCTGAGCCACGGCGGGACAACCCGAGGTTTAGGCCCTTAACCCGCCGTTAGGGTTACCGAACTAGAAACGAAAACGATCGAGAGTGGCCCAGGGGGGCCGCCGCCACGTGTTCGGGGACCGGATCATGCGCCTTTCCGCAACCCTTCTGGCCGCTGCCGCGGTCCTGACGCCGGGCCTCGCGCTTGCGGCGGACTACCCTGCCCTGCCCGAAGCGCCGGTGCTGGACCAGCCGGTCGGCGCCAACTGGGGCGGGCTCTACGGCGGCATCCATGTCGGCTATTCCAGCGCGACGATGAACACCCAGAACAGCGCGGTGGATCTCGCGACGCAGGCTTATCGGAACAGCTCGGCGCAGGCGCTGGCCACGAGCATCGCTTACCTCCCGACCGACTTCTCCGCCCAGACGCCGAGCTATGGCGGGTTCATCGGTGCGAACTGGGTGTGGGACGACGTCGTGCTCGGCCTCGAGGCCGAGTATAGCGGGTTCAACCCCACGATGAAGGACAGCGGCTCCTACGCCGCGGCGCGCTACACGGGAACTCCGGGGACGGCGTCCTACCAAAGCGTCGACTTCTCGGCCACCGCCACCACCAAGCTGACCTCCTACGGCATCCTGAAGGTGCGCGCCGGCTATGCGATGGGCCGCATCCTGCCCTTCGCGACGCTCGGCCTGGCCGTGGGTCGCGGGGAGGTCAACGCGACCTACACAAGCTTCTATTCGGACAACAACTTCACGAACGTGCCGCTCAACGCCGCCAGCAAGCATTCCGGCTACATGGTCGGCGGCAGCGCCGGCGTCGGCGTGGACGTCCTGATCACGGACAATGTCTTCGCCCGCGCCGAGTACACCTATGTGGGCTTCGCGGACTTCCACGGGATGTCGACGACGCTGCATACGATCAAGGCCGGCATCGGCATCAAGTACTGACTGCAAACCCTTCCCTGCCCAACGAAAAACGGCGGCCGCGAGGCCGCCGTTCTCGTTCCGGGGAGCCTCACTCCGCCGCGACGACGTCCGGCCGGCCGCGGGCGAGGCGTTCGCGCTTCAGCAGCTCGGCCACCATGAAGGCGAGCTCCAGCGCCTGCTCCGCATTGAGCCGCGGGTCGCAATGCGTGTGGTAGCGGTCATGCAGGTCCGAATCGGAGATTGCCCGGGCGCCGCCGGTGCACTCCGTCACGTTCTTGCCCGTCATCTCCAGGTGAATGCCGCCGGCATGGGTGCCTTCGGCCTGGTGGCAGGCGAAGAAGTCGCGGACCTCCGACAGGATCTGGTCGAAGGGCCGCGTCTTGAAGCCCGACGCCGCCTTGACCGTGTTGCCGTGCATGGGATCGCAGGACCACACGACCGTCCGGCCCTCGCGCTTCACGGCGCGGATCAGGGCGGGCAGGTGCTTCGTCACCTTGTCCGCGCCGAAGCGGCCGATGAGCGTGAGGCGGCCCGGCTCGTTCTGCGGGTTGAGCATGTCGATCAGCCGGATCAGCTCGTCCGGATCGATGGAGGGACCGCACTTGAGCCCGATCGGGTTCTTGATGCCCCGGCAATACTCGAGATGCGCATGGTCGGGCTGGCGCGTGCGGTCGCCGATCCAGATCATGTGGCCCGAGGTGGCGTACCAGTCGCCCGACGTGGAGTCGACGCGCGTCAGCGCCTGCTCGAAGCCCAGGAGCAGGGCCTCGTGCGAGGTGTAGAAATCGGTGCTGCGCATCTCCGGATGCGCCTCGGGATCGAGGCCGATGGCGCGCATGAAGTCGAGCGTCTCGGTGATGCGCTCGGACAGCTCCTGGTAGCGCCCGGACTGCGGGCTGTCCTTCACGAAGCCGAGCATCCAGCGATGCGCGTTCTCGAGATTGGCATAGCCGCCCGTCGCGAAGGCACGCAGCAGGTTCAATGTCGCGGCCGACTGGCGATAGGCCTCGATCTGCCGGCGCGGATCAGGCGTGCGGGCTTCGGGCGTGAACTCGATGCCGTTGATGATGTCGCCGCGGTAGGAGGGCAGTTCCACGCCGTCGATCGTCTCGGTGGGGCCCGAGCGCGGCTTGGCGAACTGGCCCGCGATGCGGCCCACCTTCACGACGGGCGAGGAGCCGGCGAAGGTCAGCACCACCGCCATCTGCAGGAACAGGCGGAAGAAATCGCGGATGTTGTCGGCGGAATGCTCGGCGAAGGACTCGGCGCAGTCACCGCCCTGCAGCAGGAAGGACTCCCCGGCCGCGACCTTCGCCAGCGCGCGCTTCAGTTTGCGCGCCTCGCCTGCAAAAACCAGCGGAGGAAAGCCGGCGAGCTGGGCCTCGACCTTCTTCAGGTCGTCGGCGTCCGGATAGAACGGCACCTGCTGGATGGGCTTGTCCCGCCAGCTTGAAGGTGACCAACGCTCGCTCATGGCACTTTCCCCCTCGCCGCCGCCCGTCTCCCGGGGCGCGGCGAACCTCGGATTGAAAGCGCGCCTTATAGGGCAATGGCGAGCCCTCTGCCAGTGGCCTCGTTCACCATGACCGAAGCGCGCCCTTGGCTCACCGCCTGAAGGCAGCGCGATCGCGTCGGACCTTCGGCCGCAGAGCCAGGGCGGGCGGGCCGAGCCCGGCCTGACATGCGATGTCCTTCCGCCCGGAGAAAGGCTCGGAAGTCCGCCCGGCCCTGCGCCATTAACCGCCCTTCAACCTTACCGCGCGATAACGATTTTCGCCGCGATTTGAAGTGTTTCGGGCCAGGCCCGGGCGCGGCGCTCCGTCTGTCGCGTGGGGTCTCGCGTCCGCATGGGTCGTTCGCACGTCGCCTGGGCCATCCGGTCCTTCGTTCCCTGGCTCCTGGCGGGCGGCGTCCTCGTCTCCATCACCGCCGACGCCGGCGTCGATGCATCGGCCGGCTACCTTGTCGTGCCGATGGCGTCCCCGACGAGGCTGGATGCCGACACCCTCGTCCCGCGCGCCGCCGTCTCGCTCCTCACCGTCTCGCCGCGGCTCGGGGCCGCCGAACTCGGCACGGTCCAGACCGTGCGGCTGCCCATCGCCGATCCCGATCCCCAGGCCCTGGCCCCCGCCAGCGCGCCGCGCGCGGTAATGAAGTTCGGCGCCGCAACGGGATTTCCCGAGGTGGATCGCAGCCGCAAGGGCGACCTCGTCGTGCCCCTGCGCGCGACGATCAGCCGGGCGACCCCCGGCGAGCCGCCCCTCGGCCCGGCGCCCGGCCTGCTGCCGGCGACCACCCTGCTGCCCTCGTCCGAGTTTCCGTCTCCGGAGGCCGTCGCGCGCTTCGAGCCGGTGCCGAGCCTCGACGCCACCACGCCCCTTGCGCTGGGCGGCGCCTCTTCGCCGCGCGCGGGCTCCTCGCAGCTGACCGCGGCGGCGCGCGCCTCGGGTTCCACCACGACCGGGGTCGGCTCGACGCCCACCGTGCCGCGCGCCGTGGCGCTCTCCTCCACCACGCCCGCACCGGCGGACGCGATCCCCGTCGAGATCGCCGCCGCGCCCGTGTCCGAGCAGGGCCTCGCAGCCCTGCGGGCCCGCGGCGGCGGAATGTCGGTGATCGCCAGGCAGGATGACAGCCGGCCGAGCTATGCGAGCCTGATCGACCCTGAGAACCTCAACAGGGAAGAGCGCTGCCTCGCCGAGGCCATCTATTTCGAGGCCCGCAGCGAGCCGGAGGACGGCCAGGCGGCCGTGGCGCAGGTGGTGCTGAACCGCGTCAGGAGCGGGCTCTACCCCACCTCGGTCTGCGGCGTCGTCTACCAGAACCGCAACCGCAAGTTCGCCTGCCAGTTCTCCTTCGCCTGCGAGGGCAAATCGCTGCGCATCAACGAGGTCGACAGCTGGAAGACCGCCGTCCGTATCGCCCGCGAGGTCACGTTCGGCCAGACCTACAACGAGGACGTCGGAGCGGCGACGCACTACCACGCCAACTACGTGCGGCCCTTCTGGGCGAAGCGTCTCAAGAAGATGGACGTGATCGGCCGGCACATCTTCTACAAGCTGAAGCCCGGGCAGACTTGACGGACGCTCGATCGTCCTCGCGAGCGAAGAAACGCCGTCCAGCCTGTCGCGCCGCCCTCTCCGGATTGAACCGTCGCTCCGCTCCCCGCCATGACGAGGAACGGATCACCGCGTCTCGATGACGATGTCCAGCCCCAGGTCCAGCACGCTCGCCGAGTGCGTGAGCGCGCCCACGGAGATCATGTCGACGCCCGTCTCGGCGATGGCGCGGACGGTCTCGAGATTGACGCCGCCGGAGGCCTCCGTGCGCATGCGGCCGGCCACCTTCGCCACGGCCTGCCGCAGCAGGTCAGGGCCCATGTTGTCGAGGAGCACCACGTCGGCGCCCTCGGCCAGCACGTCGTCGAGCTGGGCCAGGGTGTCGACCTCGATCTCGATCTTCACGAGATGGCCGACGCTCGCCTTGGCGGCGCGCAGGGCCTGGGCCACGCCGCCGGCGACGGCGATGTGGTTGTCCTTGATGAGGACGGCGTCGTCGAGGCCGTAGCGGTGGTTCGCCCCGCCTCCGCATTTCACCGCGTATTTCTCGAAGGCGCGCAGGCCGGGCGTGGTCTTGCGCGTGCAGACGATGCGCGCCGGCGTTCCCGCGACCTTGTCGACATAGGCCGCGGTGAGGGTGGCGATCCCGGAGAGCCGGCCGAGATAGTTGAGGGCGACGCGCTCGGACGAGAGGATCGAGCGCGCAGGTCCCTCGATGCGGGCGGCCACGTCCGCAGGCTCCAGCCGGGCGCCGTCCTCGCGCTCGGCCGTGAAGCGCACAGCGGGGTCGTAAGCCGCGAAAGCGGCGCGGGCGAGGGGCAGGCCGGCGAGGATGCCGGGCTTTCGCGCCGCGATGACGGCGACGGCCGTCGCCTCGGCGGGGATCGTGGCGAGCGTGGTTACGTCGCCTGCGCGCCCGAGGTCCTCCTCCAGGGCGCGCCGCACCGCGTCGTCGATGAGGAGCGGATTGAGAAAGAGCGCGCTCATGCCGCGTCGGCCTGGATGGAGCCGACCAAGGCGAGCGCCTCGTCGAGCGTCGTGCGCGAGTGCCGCGCCAGGGCGGGGACGGCCGCCGGATAGTCGGACCGGAAGTGTCCGCCCCGGCTCTCGCGGCGCGCGAGCGCGCCGGCGGCGACCAGAAGCGCCGTCGTCGCCATGTTGCGCATCATGGGGGAGCGGGCCTCGCCGCGCAGGCGGGCGAGCACGAGGCAGGCCTCGCGCAGCCCGTCTCCGTCGCGGATCACGCCGACCTTGCCGGACATCACGTCGCGCAGCTGTGCCAGGGCGGCCTGATCCTCCGGCGCGCCGAAGGCCGGCGTCTCGCGCACCGGGGCGGCGGCGGGGGGCCGCGACGCCGAGGCCGGCACGTGACCGGCGAGATCCTCCGCGATGCGGGCGGCGAAGACCACGGCCTCGAGCAGCGAGTTCGAGGCCAGCCGGTTCGCGCCGTGGACGCCGGTGGAGGCCACCTCCCCCGCCGCCCAGAGTCCGGCCAGGGTGGTGCGGCCGCGCGGATCGGTCCAGACGCCGCCCATGTGGTAGTGCTCGGCCGGCGCGACCGGGATCGGCTCCCGCACCGGGTCGATGCCCGCCGAGAGGCAGGCCGCGTAGACCGTCGGGAAGCGTTCCGGGAATTCCCCGCCCACGGCCTCGCGGCAATCGAGGAACGCGCCGCGCCCGCTCGCCAGCGAGGCGAACACGCCGCGCGCGACGATGTCGCGCGGCGCGAGCTCGGCATCCGCGTGCAGGAGCGCCATGAAGCGCCGGCCGTCACGGTCGACCAGCGTCGCGCCGTCCCCGCGCAGGGCTTCGGTGGCGAGGGGAGCGGGATCGCGGCCCACGTCGATGGCGGTGGGATGGAACTGCACGAACTCGGCGTCTGCGATCACGGCGCCGGCCTCGGCCGCGAGCGCCACGCCGTTGCCATTGGCCTGCGGCGGGTTCGTCGTCACGGCGTAGAGGTGCCCGATGCCGCCCGTGGCCAGCACGACGGCCGAGGCCGCCAGCACGCGGGCGAACGGAGCATGGCCACCCTCCCCGCGCACCACGACACCCATGACGCGGCCGTCATGCACGACGAGTTGCTCGGCCACTTCGCCGGCGAGCACGGTGATCGAGGGCGTGCGGCGGACGGAGGCGACGAGCGCCTCCATGATGGCGCGGCCGGCCATGTCGCCCTTCACGCGCACGATCCGTCGCTCGGAATGCGCCGCCTCGCGCGACTGGACGAGATGACCCTCGAGATCCTTGTCGAACGGCACCCCGTAGGCCAGCAGGTCGCGCACCCGCTCGCCCGCCTCGCGGGCCATGCCGAGGACGACAGCCTCGTCGACGATGCCCGCACCCGCCGCGATCGTGTCGGCCGTGTGCTTCTCGGGTGTGTCTCCCTCGGACATGGCCGCTGCGATGCCGCCCTGCGCCCAGCTCGAGGATGCCCCCTCGCCGATCGGGGCCGCGGCGAGCACGGTGACGGGACGCGGTGCGAGCTTGAGCGCGCAGAACAGGCCTGCGAGCCCGCCGCCAACGATCAGGATGGGAGCCGTCATGGCAACCTCCCTCCGGGGAGAGGAGCACGCCGGAGGAGCCCGGCGCGCGGGGCGCCCCGTGGGGCGCGGCGCGGACCTGCGTCGCCTACCTGAGCGCGATCATGCGCTCGATGGGCAGGCGCGCGCGCTCGGCGATGGCGGGGTCGATGAGGACCTCCTCCCGCAGGGTGACGAGGCTGTCGAGGATCTTCGGCAGCGTGATCCGCTTCATGTGCGGGCAGAGGTTGCAGGGCCGCACGAACTCGACCTTGGGGGCCTCCGCGGCGACGTTGTCGGCCATGGAGCACTCCGTCACCATCACGACGCGCTTCGGCTGCCGCGTCTTGACCCAGTCGATCATGTGGGCCGTCGATCCCGTGAAGTCGGCCTCGGCGAGCACGTCCGGCGGGCATTCCGGATGGGCGATGATCTGGATGCCGGGCTCCGCCTCGCGATAGGCCCGCAGCTCCGCCCCGGTGAAACGCTCGTGGACCTCGCAGTGCCCCTTCCAGAGGATGAGCTTCACCCTGGTCTGGCTCGCGACGTATTGGCCGAGATACTCGTCCGGCAGGAAGATCACGCGGTCCACACCGAGGCTCTCCACCACCTTCACGGCGTTGGACGAGGTACAGCAGATGTCGGTCTCCGCCTTCACGTCGGCCGAGCTGTTCACGTAGGTCACCACCGGCACGCCGGGGTAGCGCTGCTTCAGCAGCCGGACGTCCGCGCCCGTGATGGAGGCGGCGAGCGAGCAGCCGGCACGGCTGTCGGGAATCAGCACGGTCTTGTCGGGGCTCAGCAGCTTCGACGTCTCGGCCATGAAGTGCACGCCGCACTGGACGATGATGTCGGCCTCGGCCTGCGCCGCGAGGCGCGCGAGCTGCAGGCTGTCGCCCACCACGTCCGCGACGCAATGGTAGATTTCCGGCGTCTGGTAGTTGTGCGCGAGGATCACCGCGCCACGCTGCGCCTTGAGCTCGTTGATCGCCTTCACGTAAGGCGCGAAGAAGGGCCACTCCACCGCGGGGATGACGTGGCGCACCCGCTCGTAGAGATGCGCCGTGGCGCGCTCGACCTCGGGGGTCCACGCGAGCGAGGGCATGGGAAGCACGCCGTGCCTGACCTGCGCGGGCGTCAGCTCGCCAAGGGCGGCCGGCGGAGGGGCCGGATGCGGGGCACGGTTCAACGGGGCGACGCCGGACATGGCGACCTCCATCTGCTCGCGTGAGCAGCGTGAGGGCTTACGGATCCGCGGCGGGCCGCGGGGTTTATGCTCAAAGTGAGCAAAAGTATTATAGGGATGGTTCGGTCACCTGACCAGAGGCAGCGCCGAAATTTTGGGCGGAGCGCCACGATCGCCGGCGTCGTGCCCGGTGCCAAGGCGCGATGCGCCGGTGGATCGCGGAGGTCCTGGGCCGGCCCACCCATCGGTTTTCACAATGGTTGGCATTCCGCAACGTCGCTGGTCCACCCGATGTGACGACGATATGGGTTTTTGCAACCCAGGATCGCCGAATGTCCCAATCTCCTCCCGCAGCCCCGCCCGCTTCGCATCCGCTTCGCCGCTTCGCTCCTGAGGTGATTCTGGTCTGCGGCTGCCTCATCGGGCTGCTCACCTTCGGGCCCCGCGCCGCCATCGGGTTGTTCCAGATCCCGATCGCCCGGGATTTCGGCTGGAACCGCGAGATCTTCTCCTTCGCCGTCGCCATCCAGAACCTTCTCTGGGGCGTCGGGCAGCCCTTCGCCGGCGCGATGGCCGACCGCTTCGGCACGCTGCGCATGCTGGTGCTCGGGGTATTGCTCTATGCCGCGGGCCTCGCCGTGATGTCGGTGGCCACGACGCCGGGCGCGATGACGCTGGGCGCGGGCGTGCTGATCGGCTTCGGGCTGTCGGGGTGCTCCTTCAACCTCGTGATCGGCGCCTTCGCCAAGCTGCTGCCGGAAAAGTGGCGCGGGCTGGCCTTCGGCGCCGGCACGGCGGCCGGCTCCATCGGCCAGTTCCTGTTCCCTCCGATCGGCAGCCTGCTCATCGACAGCATCGGCTGGCAGCAGACCGCGCTCGTCTTCGGGCTCACGCTGCTGGCGGTCGTGCCGCTCTCCATCCCGCTGGCCACGCGAAGCCTCTCCCGGTCGGCCGTGCAGGCGGGGCCCACCCAGTCCGTGTCTCAGGCGCTGGCCGAGGCCTTCCGGCACAAGAGCTACGTCTTCCTGGTCCTGGGCTTCTTCACCTGCGGGTTCCAGCTTGCCTTCATCACCGCCCACCTGCCGGCCTACCTGCAGGACCTCGGCATGCCCGCCTGGGTGGGCGGCTGGACGCTGGCGGTCATCGGCCTCGCGAACGCCGTGGGCTCCCTGACGGCGGGCTGGCTTTCCAGCCGCATGCCGAAGCGCTGGCTGCTCTCGGCCATCTATCTCGGACGATCGGCGGTGGTGGTGCTGTTCCTGATGCTGCCGCCCTCCCCCGCCACGGCCATCGGGTTCGGCGTCGGCATGGGGTTGCTCTGGCTGTCGACGGTTCCGCCGACCTCCAGCCTCGTGGCACTGATGTTCGGCACGCGCTACATGTCGATGCTCTACGGCTTCGCCTTCTTCTCGCATCAGCTCGGAGGCTTCCTCGGCGTGTTCCTGGGCGGCGTTCTCTATGAGCGCTGGGGCTCCTATGTCGGGGTCTGGTGGCTGTCCGTCCTCCTCGGCATCCTGTCCGCCCTGATCAACCTGCCGATCCGCGAGGTTCCGGTCACGCGTCCCGCCCCGGCCGCAGCCTGACCGCACACCCGGCTGCGCAGGCGCGCACCGGGCCGCCCCTTGCCGAAGCGGACCCGGCGCGCCACAACGGGCCGGGACTGCACGGGAGGGCCGCATGGGATCGTTCAAGGCTGTCGTCGTCGACAAGGGCGAAGCGGGCTATGGCTGCGCCATCCGGCCCTTCGACGAGGCCGATCTGATGGATGGCGACGTCACGGTGCGCGTGACGCATTCGACGGTGAACTACAAGGACGGCCTCGCCGTGACCGGCAAGGCCCCCGTGGTGCGGCGCTTCCCCATGATCCCCGGCATCGACTTCGCGGGCGAGGTGGAGGCGTCAAGCCATCCCGACTTCAAGCCCGGCGACAAGGTGGTGCTCAACGGCTGGGGCGTCGGCGAGACCCACCTCGGCGGCTATGCCGAGCGGGCGCGGGTGAAGGGCGACTGGCTCATCCCCCTGCCGGCGGGCTTCTCCCCGGCCCAGGCCATGGCCATCGGAACGGCCGGCTATACCGCGGCCCTCGCCGTCATCGCCCTGCAGCGGCACGGGCTCGCGCCGGACGCCGGACCCGTTCTGGTGACCGGAGCGGCGGGCGGCGTGGGTTCGATCGCCATCGCGCTCCTGGCGACGCTGGGCTGGCGCGTCATCGCCTCGACAGGCCGGCAGCAGGAGGCGGCGTACCTGACCGCGCTCGGGGCGGCGGAGATCATCGACCGCACGGAGCTCTCTGGGCCGGCCAAGCCGCTCGCCAAGGAGCGCTGGGCGGCCGCGGTGGACAGCGTCGGCTCGCACACGCTCGCCAATGTCCTGTCGATGACGCGCGCCAACGGCGCGGCGGCTGCCTGCGGGCTGGCCCAGGGCATGGACCTGCCCACCAGCGTCGCCCCCTTCATCCTGCGCGGGGTCTCGCTCCTCGGCATCGACAGCGTGATGGCGACGAAGGAGCGGCGCCTCGCCGCGTGGTCGCTGCTCGACCGATCCCTCGACCGCACCAGGCTTTCCGCCATGACCACCACGATTCCGCTCGACGGCGTGATCGAGGCGGGGCGCACGATCCTCGAGGGGTCGGTGCGCGGCCGCACCGTGGTGGAGATCGGCTGACGCCCCGGTCGGCGATGGCCCGGACGCAGCCGGGAGCCCCCGGACTTCAGCCCGGTCCGGGGAGGCGATTTCTCGCTCGCGGCAGGCGATGACGGGTTCGGGGCCTCAGGCGTCCGGCTCGGCCGTCCCCACGCCGCGGGCGACGGCCAGCAGGCGGCGGCACTCGACGAGCTCGGCGAGCACGCCATGCAGGCGTGCCAGGATCTCCTGTGGCAGCGGCGTGGTGGCCGGGACGCCCCCCTCGCCGGCATGGTGGACCGAGACGTCTTCGACGAGGCCGATCGCCTCCTCCTGGAGACCGGCGATCCCGGCTGGGAGGTTCGCCTCGCGCTCGCTCGGGCCGGGAGAAGGGGCCACAGCCTCGCCGCGGCCCAGCGCCTGGACGTAGCGCAGGCCCTTCTCCTTGAGGATGCGCTGCACGCCCCGGATGGTGTAGCCCTGCCCATAGAGCAGCGCGCGGATGCCGCGCAGCAGGTCCACGTCGTCCGGACGGTAATAGCGACGGCCTCCGCCGCGCTTCAGCGGGCGGATCTGCCCGAAGCGTGTTTCCCAGAATCGCAGGACGTGTTGGGGAAGGTCCAGGTCTTCGGCGACTTCGCTGATCGTGCGAAACGCGTCAGGGCTCTTGTCCACCGCTTCCTCCGGAAGGATCCGGACCCGCGACCCGCCCTGCCGAGGTCATGTCAATCATCGCTGCCATCGTCGTCCAAGCCGTTGATCCTGGCCTTCAGGATGTTGGACGGCTTGAACACCATTACGCGCCGCGGCTCGATCGGCACCTCGATCCCCGTCTTGGGATTGCGGCCGATCCGTTCGCCCTTCGACCTCACGACGAACGACCCGAAGGAGGACAGCTTCACCGTCTCGCCATTGGCGAGGCAGTCCGAAAGCTCCTTCAGGACAAGTTCCACGAGCGCGGCCGATTCCGTCCGCGACAGTCCCACGCGCTGATAAACGGCCTCGCTCAATTCAGCCCGTGTAATCGTCCGATCCGCCATCGGTCCACCAATTCGACACGTCGGCCAGGCCGACGGGTTCACTCCGGGAGAAACGGGACCTATCGTCCTGAAACGCCACGGTATTCGGGCTATACCCCGGGGTCAACGCCGGAATCGCCGGAACGCGGCCCAGCGGGCAACATTTCAAGTCGTACAAGTATAGTTTTGAGAAAACTGGTTTTGCTACCAGCGGATGAGTGCAGAACCCCAGGTGAAACCACCGCCCATCGCCTCGACGAGCACGAGCTGGCCCTGCCGGATGCGCCCGTCGGCGCAGGCGGTGGAGAGCGCGAGGGGGATGGAGGCCGCCGACGTGTTGCCGTGTTCCGACACCGTGACCACCACCTTCGCCGGGTCCACGCCGAGTTTTTTCGCCGTGGCGTCGATGATGCGTCGGTTGGCCTGGTGCGGCACGAACCAGTCCACGTCGGCTGCCGTGATCCCCGTCTCCCGGAAGGCGTGCTCGACGGTGTCGGCGAGGAAGGTCACGGCGTAGCGGAAGACCTCGCGGCCCTCCATGCGCAGGTGGCCCGTCGTCCCCGTAGCGGAAGGCCCGCCATCGACGTGCAGCTTGTCGAGGTGGCGGCCGTCCGAGCGCAGGTGCGAGGCGAGGACGCCGCGATCCGTCAGGGTTCCGTCGCCGGGCTGGGCCTCCAGCACCACCGCTCCCGCGCCGTCGCCGAAGAGCACGCAAGTCGTGCGGTCCGTCCAGTCGAGGATGCGCGAGAAGGTTTCGGCGCCGATCACCAGCGCACGCCTGTGCGAGCCGGAGGCGAGGAACTTGTCCGCCGTCGTCAGCGCGAAGACGAAGCCCGAGCACACCGCCTGCAGGTCGAAGGCCACGCCCTGGGTGATGCCGAGCGCCGCCTGGACCTGGGTCGCGGTGGCGGGAAACGTGTAGTCGGGGGTCGCCGTCGCGACGATCACGAGATCGATCGTGTCGGCCTCCACGCCCGCATGGTCCAGCGCGGCGCGCGCGGCGCGCGTGGCGAGGACGGAGGTCGTCTCGCCCTCCCCCGCGATGTGGCGCTGGCGGATGCCCGTGCGCTCGACGATCCACTCGTCCGAGGTGTCGACCATCCGCGACATCTCGGCATTGGCGAGGACACGCTCGGGAAGGAAGTGGCCGCAGCCGAGGACCACGGAACGAAGCTGGCTCACGAGGCGGCCTCCGCACCGGCGCCGGCGTGGGCCGCGGCCGGGAAGCTGGCGTCGAGACTCGTGCGAATCCGCGCCATCAGGTCATGTTTCACCATGTCGTATCCGAGATCCACGGCGGAGGCGAAGCCCGTGGGGTCGGTGCCTCCATGGCTCTTGATGACGATGCCGTCGAGGCCCAGGAACACGCCCCCGTTGACCTTGCGGGGATCCATCTTGTCGCGCAGGGCGTCGAAGGCCCCCTTGGCGAAGAGATAGCCGATCTTGGCCATGAGCGTGCGGCTCATGGCGGAGCGCAGGTAGCTTGCGAGCTGCTTGGCCGTGCCTTCGGCGGTCTTGAGGGCGATGTTGCCGGCAAAGCCCTCGGTCACGACCACGTCGACCGTGCCCTTGCCGATGTCGTCCCCCTCGACGAAGCCGGCATAGGCGAGATGGGGAAAATCGCTGTCCTTCAGGATCCGGCCGGCGGTCTTGACCTCCTCCAGCCCCTTGATCTCCTCGACACCGACGTTGAGCAGGCCCACCGTGGGCTTGTCGATGTCAAAGACGATCTGCGCCATGGCCGAGCCCATGATGGCGAGGTCGACGAGATGGCGGGCATCGGCGCCGATGGTCGCGCCGACGTCGAGCACGATGCTCTCCCCGCGGATCGTCGGCCAGATCGCGGCGATGGCCGGCCGGTCTATATGCGCCATGGTGCGCAGGCAGAATTTCGACATGGCCATCAGCGCACCGGTGTTCCCGGCGGAGACGGCCACGTCGGCCTCGCCCTTCTTCACCGCCTCGATGGCGCGCCACATGGAGGACGTCCGGCGGCCCTGACGAAGCGCCTGGCTGGGCTTGTCGTCCATCCGCACAGCGACATCCGTGTGGTGCAGCGTGGTGACGCCGGCCAGCTTCGGGTGGCGATCGAGGATGGGGCGGCAGACTTGCTCGTCGCCGTGCATGATGAACGCCGTTTCCGGATGGCGCTCGAGCGAGAGGGCTGCACCGGGGATGACGACCTGCGGGCCGTGATCACCGCCCATGGCATCGAGCGCGATTCGTACCGATTTCGTCATGCGGCGGTCAGGTTCCCTCTGCGGCTTGGCCGCAGGACGGTGCGCTCGCCGGAGGGCCGGCGCGGCGGTGGCGGACAATAGACGAGACGCGGCCCGTGGCAACAGGATTTGCTGGCCCGCCGGCCGGCCCGCCCTCAGCTCTCCTCGCCTTTCAGCCGCGACAGGGCCGCGAAGGGCGAGGGCTCCTCGTCCGCGGGATCGCGGTAGTCGAACGACACACCCGGCTTGCGAGGATAGGGATCGAGCCCGAGCGCCAGGAACTCCGCCGTCAGCGACCCCACGTCCACGACCCCGCCCAGCAGAGGCTCTGGCGCGTCGAGATCGTGCTCGGACAATTCCTCCTCCTCGCGCTCCGAGGGGCGCGCGTCCTCGGCGAAGCGAACATCGACCGGCTCGGTCACCGCGGCCGGGAAGGGCTCGAGGCTGACGACGCAGACCTGCTGCACGTCCGCGGAGACCTCGCCTGCGACATGCACGACGCGTCCGTTGCGCGTGAGCCGGAAGCGGCCCTCGAGCCGGTCGATCCCGGCGAGGCCGAGGTCCCTGGCGAGGACCTCCCGCTCGGCGGGGGTCGGATCCACCCGGACGTCGAGGCCGCGCGCCGGCAAGTCCGCGACGGCGACCGGACGCGAGAGGGGCGAAGGCTTGGCTTGGGGTGTCATGCGCTGTGCTCCGCGGGGCGCTCGGCCCCCGCCAGAGGCGGGAAGGCGACCCGCCCGGCCACGAAATCGTCGAACCCCGCTTTCTCGAGGGCGGCGACGGCCTCCTCGACCCAGGCGGAGAGCCTTCGCGCCGCAGCCTCGCGGCCCGGCTGGTTGTTCCAGACGTTGCGCAGGAGCGCCGCACGGAGCGCGTCGCCGCGCCGTTG
Organism: Alsobacter sp.; assembly: GCA_046349155.1. Taxonomy (GTDB): domain Bacteria; phylum Pseudomonadota; class Alphaproteobacteria; order Rhizobiales; family Beijerinckiaceae; genus Alsobacter. Next base: position 320,553 of record JAXMCW010000002.1, read on the forward strand.
CGCGGGCTGGGTCAGCGCCTCCTCGTAGGCCTTGGCGCGGCCCAGGAAGGCGGACGCCATCGTCTTCATCTTCTTGGGCACGCTGATGTCGCCGACGCCGAGCTCGCGCAAGGCCGCGTCGAAATGGGCGAAGACGGCGTCCACCAGGTCCTGTCCGAGGTCCGGTCCGGGCGCGGGCAAGGCGCGCAGCCGGCGCACGGCGAGGTGGGCGTGCAAGGTCACCATCTCGAAGCGACCTTCCACCGTGTCGGGCGCTCCGAGTTCGGCAAAGAAGCCGGGGCGCCGCGCCGCGTCGGCGACGGCGACGTAGAGCCGCTCCACGATCTCCGCGTTGCGATTGCGCCGCCCGAAAAGGCCGAACACCATGTCGTCCGTTCCCGCCTGCCCGTCCCGGGCCAACCTTGCTTTTCACCCGGACGCGGGGTACGGCATCCGCCCCGGGACTTGCAAGGTTTTTCCCGGAACCCGAATCGAACGGCGACGATCCGTCGCCTTGCATGGGGTCGACGTATGGTGCGGCTGATGGATGCGGCGGGCTTTTCGGCGGTACGCAAGGGAGCCCGGCTGGCGCTCGTCGGCGCGGCGCTCGGCCTGGGCCTGGCGGCCTGCAACAGCGAACCGCAGATGCGCGGCTACGTCTTCGACGAGAAGCTGCTCAACGAGGTCAAGCCCGGCACCGATGCTCAGAAGGTGCTCCAGATCATGGGCACGCCCTCGACCGTGTCCACCGTGGGCAACCAGAGCTGGTACTACATCAGCCAAGTCACGACGCAGAAGCTCGCCTTCATGAAGCCGAGCATCGTCGACCAGCGCGTCACGGCGATCTACTTCAACAAGAACATGAAGGTCGAGCGCATCGCGAGCTACGGCTTGCAGGACGGCGTGGTCTTCGACTTCGTGAGTCGCACGACGCCCACCGGCGGCACCGAGCTCTCGCTGGTCAAGCAGCTCATCGGCGCCGCAGGTCTGGCGAGCCAGTAGGTCGCTCGCAGCCGGCGCGCCCGGCTCCACGACCGCCGAGCCCTTTGCCGGGCGTTCCGCGGATTGCCCGCTCGCGGCGCACCTCGCTATGCCGGGTGGCGTTCGCCGATCGCGGCGCTGGGACAAACCTGTGGCGCCCACCGATCGCGAAAAACCCCGCCGCGGAGGCCGCGGCGGGGTTTTTGTTCGCGGGGGACCGTGCCTGGGATCAGGCGAGGTGGGCGAGCACCGCGAGGAGGAGCAGCGCGACGATGTTGGTGATCTTGATCGCCGGGTTCACGGCCGGTCCGGCCGTGTCCTTGTAGGGGTCGCCGACCGTGTCGCCGGTCACCGAGGCCTTGTGGGCTTCCGAGCCCTTGAGGTGGCGCACGCCGTCCTTGTCGACGAAGCCGTCCTCGAAGGACTTCTTGGCGTTGTCCCAGGCGCCGCCGCCCGAGGTCATGGAGATCGCCACGAACAGGCCGTTGACGATCACGCCCAGCAGCGAGGCGCCCAGCGCGGCGAAGGCCGAGGCCTTGGAGCCGGAGATCGCCAGCACGCCGAAATAGGCGACGAGGGGCGCAAGGACCGGGAGCAGCGAGGGGATGATCATCTCCTTGATCGCCGCCTTGGTCAGCATGTCCACCGCGCGGCCATAGTCGGGACGCTGCGTGCCCTGCATGATGCCGGGCATCTCCTTGAACTGCCGGCGGACTTCCTCCACGACCGAGCCGGCGGCGCGGCCGACCGCGGTCATGGCGATGCCGCCGAACAGGTAGGGGATCAGCCCGCCGAAGATCAGGCCGGCCACGACATAGGGGTTGGAGAGGTCGAAGGAGACCTGACCGATGCCCTTGAAGTAGCCATAGGCCGTCGAGCCCGCCTTGTTGGCCTCGTTGGTGAAGTATTGCAGGTCGTAGCTATAGGCCGCGAACAGCACGAGGGCGCCGAGTCCGGCCGAGCCGATCGCGTAGCCCTTGGTGACGGCCTTGGTGGTGTTGCCGACCGCGTCGAGGGCGTCGGTGGAGTGGCGGACCTCCTTGGGCAGGCCCGCCATCTCGGCGATGCCGCCCGCATTGTCCGTCACCGGGCCGAAGGCGTCGAGCGCAACGATCATGCCGGCGAGGCCGAGCATCGTGGTGACCGCGATGGCCGTGCCGTAGAGACCCGCCAGCTGGAAGGTCGTGATGATGCCACCGACGATCACCAGGGCGGGCAGCGCCGTCGATTCCAGCGACACCGCAAGGCCCTGGATCACGTTGGTGCCGTGGCCGGTCACCGAGGACTGGGCGATCGAGACGACCGGGCGCTTGCCCGTGCCCGTGTAGTACTCGGTGATCCAGACGATCAGGCCGGTGACCACGAGGCCGATGATGCCGCAGACGAAGAGCTTGGTGCCGTTGACGACGATGTCGCCACCCATCGCCTTCACCGTGGCCACATCGCCGAAGCCGACCGTACCGAAGGTCGCGATAGCGAGCCCCACGACGGACAGCAGCGAGGTCGCCCACAATCCCTTGTAGAGCGCGCCCATGATCGAGTTGTTGGCGCCGAGCTTCACGAAGAAGGTGCCGACGATCGAGGTGACGATGCAGACCGCGCAGATGGCGAGCGGATAGAGCATCGTGTGGAGCAGGGTCTCGGCGCCCGCGGCGGCGAAGAAGATCGCGGCCAGCACCATCGTGGCGACGACGGTCACCGCGTAGGTCTCGAACAGGTCGGCCGCCATGCCGGCGCAGTCGCCCACGTTGTCGCCGACGTTGTCGGCGATCGTGGCGGGGTTGCGCGGATCGTCCTCGGGAATGCCGGCCTCGACCTTGCCCACGAGGTCGGCGCCCACGTCGGCGCCCTTCGTGAAGATGCCGCCGCCGAGACGGGCGAAGATGGAGATGAGCGAGGCGCCGAATCCGAGCGCCACGAGCGCGTCGATGACCTCGCGGCTGGCCGGGGCCTTCTGCATCGGGCCCGTCAGGACCCAGAAGTAGACGGAGACGCCGAGCAGCGCGAGGCCCGCCACCAGCAGGCCCGTCACGGCGCCCGCCTTGAAGGCCACCTCGAGACCGCCCGCCAGGGACTGGCTGGCGGCCTGCGCCGTGCGCACGTTCGCGCGCACCGACACGTTCATGCCGATGAAGCCCGCCGCGCCGGACAGGATGGCGCCGACGGCGAAGCCGATCGCCACGGTGGAGCCGAGCAGCAGGGCGATGACGGCGAAGAGGACGATGCCGACGATGCCAATGGTGAGGTACTGGCGCTTCAGGTAGGCCTGCGCCCCCTCGGCGATCGCGGCCGCGATCTCCTGCATGCGCTGGGTCCCCGCATCGCGGCTGTTCACGTCCGCGATGGCCCAGGCGCCGTAGGCGACCGCGAGCAGACCGCCCAGGATAATCAACCAGATCGTCATGTTGCCGTCCTTGTAAAGTTTCCAGCACGCGACTCGCAAAACCGCGGATCCCGGACTTCGTCCTGTATCATCCGCGGCAGGGCGCCGCATTGGTGCCAAAATTGCGGTCGCGACGCAAACGGGACTTTGGCCGGATAAGGCTTTTTCCCGCTTGATCGACCGAGTTCCGAGGTCCGGGCCGGCGTCCCTTCGCGACGAGGATAACAGATGACGCCTCGCCGGCCTCACTCTGAGCGGAACGCGCCCTAGAAATGGCTGAACGAACCCTGCTGCACGACAAAGGCCGTTCCGGCATCGGTCAAGCTCAGGCCGCCGCCTGCAACAGTGTCGCCCACAGCCGTCACGGCGACGCCCGCCGCCCGAGCCATGGACTCGAAGGTGGAGGCGCTGACGGCCGGCACGCTGCAGAGAACCTCGTAGTCGTCGCCGCCCGTCACGGCGACGGCCAGGGCCGCCCGGTCGGCGGAGACCGCGGCGGCTGCGCCGGGCGAGAGCGGCACGCGCGACACGTCGAGGCTGGCGCCGACGCCGGATGCGGCCGCCATCTTCGCGAGATCGCCGACGAGGCCGTCCGAGACGTCCATCGCCCCATTCGCGCAGGCGCGCAGCGCCTCCCGCAACGCCAGGCGCGGACGCGGACGCAGATAGCGGTCGAGGAGATGGCCCCTGCCCTCCCCGTCGAGGACTGCAGCCCACCCGGGCGCCGCGCGACGCGGTTCCTCGGCAAGGCGCAGCTTCAGCCCGAGCGCGGCGTCGCCGATCGTGCCGGAGACATAGAGCCTGTCCCCTGGCCTGGCGCCCGTCCGCGCGACCATGCGCCCCGACGGAACGCTGCCGACGGCTGTGATCGACAAGGTGAGCGGTCCCGGCGTTCGCACGGTGTCGCCCCCGAGAAGCGGGCATCCGCCTTCGCGCGCCGCCTCCCCGAGGCCCGCGGCGAAGCCGTCGAGCCACTCGGGGGTCCAGCCGGGCGATAAAGCGAGCGAAAGCAGGAAGCCGCGGGGTTCGGCGGCCTTGGCGGCGAGGTCCGACAGGTTCACCGCCAGCGCCTTCCACCCGATGGCGTCAGGCGGATCGTGCGGGAAGAAGTGGACGCCCGCCACCAGGGCGTCCGCGGTCATCACCACGTCCGAGCCGGGCTCGGCGGGGAGACAGGCGGCATCGTCCAGAAGACCGAGGGCGGCGGCCCCGGCGAGCGGCCGGAAATAGCGGGCTATGAGCTCGTCTTCGCTCGGGCGAGCAGCCGCCATGGGGTCAGCCGACGCGCTTGCTGAGCTCGGCGGCCCGCACGTCGCGGCCGATGGAGTCGAGGACGGCGTTGACGAGGCCGGCCTCCTCGCCCTCGTAGAAGTCGCGCGTCAGGTCGACATACTCGGAGATCGCGACCTTGGCCGGCACGTCCGGCCTGTGCATCAGTTCGAAGGCGCCGGCGCGCAGGACGGCGCGCAGCACCGTCTCGATCCGACGCAGCGGCCAGCCCTTGGCGAGCGCTGCGTCGACCTTCTGGTCGATGGCGACCTGGTTCTGCACGACCCCCTGCAGGATCGCCCGGAAGAACTCCGCCTCGGCCGGCTGGAAGGTGAGCCCCTCGACTTCGCGACCCATCCAGTGGGCCTCGAACTCGGCCATGGCCTCGGTGACGCCCTTGCCGGAGATGTCCATCTCGTACAGGGCCTGAACGGCGGCCAGGCGGGCCGCCGAACGCTTCTCGCCGCGCGCCATGCTCAGAGCGCTCCCGCCGCGGCCCGGCGCTTGATGCGCAGCACGGCGAGCGCAGCCTCGGCCGCGCCCCCGCCCTTGTTCATGTCGGAGGTGCTGGCGCGGACGCGGGCCTGCTCGTCGTTCTCGACGGTGAGGATGCCGTTGCCGATGGGCAGCCGCAGCGCGACGGTGAGGTCCATCAGGGCGCGCGAGCTCTCGCCCGCGACGATGTCGTAGTGGCCGGTCTCGCCGCGGATCACGCAGCCCAGCGCCACGACGGCGTCGAAAGGCTCGCCTCGGGCAGCCGCGGCCTCCGTGACGATGGCGATCGTGCCGGGGATCTCCAGCGCGCCCGGCACCGTGACCACGGTCACCGTGGCGTGCTCGGCCTCCAGGACGGCCTTGGCGCCGGCCAGCAGCTCGTCGGCGATGTCGTCGTAGAACCGCGCCTCGACGATGAGGACGCGCCCATGGGTTGGGACGCCGTCATGCGACGGACGGACGGATCGGGGTGCGGCCATGCTGTATCTCTTTTCGGGGTCGCCCGTCAGTAGCCCTGCTCGCGGGCTTCCGCAAGCCGCGCAGCGTAGCGCGCCATCTGGTCGACCTCCAGGTTGAGCCCGTGTCCCGGCTGCAGCGCCCCCCAGGTCGTCACCGCCAGCGTATGGGGGATGAGGAACACGGTGAAGAGGTCCCGCTCCACCGTGTTGACGGTGAGCGAGGTGCCGTCCAGCGCCACGGAGCCTTTCTCCGCGATGAACTTCGCGAGGTGGGCTGGAACGCGAATGGTGAAGCGCGCCGTCGGACCCCAGGCGTTGTCCGCCTGGGCGCCCGCAAGTCCGCTCGTGACGTCATCGCGCGCCACCAGTTCGGCGACCGCGTCGACATGTCCAGACACGAGGTGCCCGCCGAGCTCGTCGCCGATCTTGAGCGACCGCTCGAGGTTGACCCGGGTTCCGCGCTGCCAGGTCGAGACGGTCGTGCGGGCCAAAGTCTCCGATGCCGCGTCGACATCGAACCAGCAGCCCCCGCCCTCGCGCGGGCCCACGCCGACAACGGTGAGGCAGGGTCCCGAGCAGGCGATGGACGCGCCCAGCGCGATGCCGTCGGGATCATAAGCGGAATGAATGCGGATGCGCCGGAGGGCGCCCTGGTGGTCCGCCACCTGGGCGACCGTCCCGACATCGCTGACAAGGCCGGTGAACATCAGAACCTCCTGGTGATGAGCCGCAGGCTGTCGCGCCCGAGCCTGCGCTCCGGCGTCGCCTGGAAGGTCTCGGCCATGCCGACGAGATGGCGAAGGGCCGGACCGAAGCCCGGCACGGCTGCCCCGGCCGGCCCGGCGTAGCGGTCGGGCGACGACAGGACGATGACGTTGTCGACGAGGTCGCCCCGGACGAGGGCCTCGCCCAAGGTCGGGCCGCCCTCGCAGAGCACCCGGGTCAGGCCGCGGGCCGCGAGGCGTTCCAGCGCATGGACGAGCGACAGGCGGCCCGGACCATCCTCGGCTTCGACGCGTTCGACGACGACGCCGAAACCCGCGAGCGCCTCCTCGGCGGCCTCCGATGCGTCGGTGGCCGCCAGGATCCAGGTCGGGACCGCATGGGCCGTCTGGACGAGACGGCTGCCGACCGGCGTGCGCAGGGCAGCGTCGAGCACGATCCGGACGGGGGACCGGCTCTCGAGCCCCGGAAGGCGGCAGGTGAGCTGCGGGTCGTCGGCCAGCACGGTGCCGATGCCGACCATCACCGCGTCGTGCTGCGCCCGCAGCATGTGGACCCGGCGGTTCGCCTCCGGTCCGGTGATCAGGAGACGCGCGCCGTCGCTGCGGCCCGCCACGCCGTCGGCGGTCACCGCCAGCTTCAGGGTGACGCCCGGCCGTTTGTCGACCACGCGGCGGATGAAGCCGAGGTTGGACGCCCGCGCTTCGCGCGCCAGCATGCCGACGGCGACCTCGATGCCGGCCGCGCGCAGGATGATGTGGCCGCGACCGTTCACGCGCGGGTCGGGATCCTCGATGGCCGAGACCACGCGCGCCACGCCCGCCTCGCGGATTGCGTTGCAGCAGGGGGCGGTCTTGCCGAAGTGGGAGCAGGGCTCGAGCGTGACCGCCATGCTGGCGCCGCGGGCGAGGTCGCCCGCCTGGGCGAGCGCCACGGTCTCCGCGTGCGGCCGGCCGCCGGGCTGCGTCCAGCCGCGACCGACGATGATGGGCCTTCCGCCCTCGATGCGCCAGACGACCGCGCCGACGGCGGGGTTGGGCCAGGTATTGCCAAGGCCGCGTCGCGCCAGGGCGAGGGCATGGCGCATCATGCGCTCGTCGACGGCGCGCGGATCGGAGGCAGGTCCGGCGAGGTCGAGGCCCCCCGGCCAGGGCAGCCGGCTCATCAGGTCCCCGCAGGGGTGGTCCGGGCGGGCCGCTGACCCGCTGTCCTGCCCTCGTCCTCGCCTGTCAGCTCGCCGAGCAATTCCTCGAAGTCCCTCGCCTCGCGGAAGTTGCGGTACACAGACGCGAACCTGACATAGGCGACGTCGTCGAGGTTCTTCAGCCCGTCCATGACGAGTTCGCCGATGGTGGCGCTGGAGACCTCCCCCTCCCCCATGCTCTCGAGCTGGCGCACGATGCCGTTGATCATGCGCTCGACCCGCTCGGGGTCGACGTTGCGCTTGCGCACGGCGATCTCCACCGAGCGCACCAGCTTGTCGCGGTCGAACGGGATCCGGCGCCCGGAGCGCTTCACCACCATCAGTTCGCGCAGCTGCACGCGCTCGAAGGTCGTGAATCGCCCCCCGCAATCCGGGCAGACGCGGCGGCGCCGGATCGCGGAATGGTCGTCGGTGGGGCGCGAGTCCTTCACCTGGGTGTCGAGGCTCGCGCAGTAGGGGCAGCGCATTCAGCTCTCCGCCAGCCGGACCACCCGGCTCAGTAGATCGGGAACCGGCGGGTGAGCTCGCTCACCTTGCCCTTCACGGCGCTCTCAACGTCAGCGTTGGCCGCCTCGCCCTTGGCGGCGAGGCTGTCCAGCGTCTCCACGATGAGCGCGCCGACCTGCTTGAACTCCGCCACGCCGAAGCCGCGCGAGGTCGCCGCCGGCGAGCCCAGCCGGATGCCGGAGGTAATGGTCGGCTTCTCCGTGTCGAAGGGTACGCCGTTCTTGTTGCAGGTGATGTGGGCGCGCCCAAGCGAGGCTTCCGCCGCCTTGCCGGTGAGGCCCTTGGGCCTGAGGTCCACCAGCATCAGGTGGTTGTCGGTGCCGCCCGTGACGATGGCGTAGCCGGCCGACCTGATCGTGTCGGCGAGCGCCTTGGCGTTCTCCACCACCTGGTGCGCATAGGCCTTGAAGTCGGGCGTCAGAGCTTCGCCGAAGGCCACGGCCTTGGCGGCGATGACGTGCATCAGGGGGCCGCCCTGCAGGCCGGGGAACACGGCCGAGTTCACCTTCTTGGCGATCTCCTCCTCGTTGGTGAGGATGATGCCGCCGCGCGGGCCGCGCAGGGTCTTGTGCGTGGTCGAGGTGACGACATGGGCGTGCGGGAACGGCGAGGGATGCGAGCCGCCCGCCACCAGCCCGGCGAAGTGGGCCATGTCGACCATGAAGAAGGCGCCGACCGCGTCGGCGATCTCGCGGAACTTGGCGAAGTCCCAGTGGCGGGCATAGCCCGAGCCGCCGGCGATGATGATCTTCGGCTTGTGCTCGTGGGCGAGCTTTTCGACTTGCGCCATGTCGACCGTCTGGTCCTCGCGCTTCACGCCGTAGCTGACGACGTTGAACCACTTGCCGGACATGTTCGGGGGCGCGCCGTGGGTGAGGTGTCCGCCGGCGGCGAGGTCGAGGCCCATGAACGTGTCGCCGGGCTTCATCAGCGCCATGAACACGGCCTGGTTGGCCTGCGAGCCGGAATTGGGCTGCACGTTCGCGAAGTTGCAGCCGAAGAGCCGCTTGGCGCGGTCGATGGCGACGTTCTCGGCGATGTCGACGAACTGGCAGCCGCCATAGTAGCGCCGGCCCGGATAGCCCTCGGCGTACTTGTTGGTGAGCACCGAGCCCTGCGCCTCGAGCACGGCGCGCGAGACGATGTTCTCGGAGGCGATCAGCTCGATCTCGTCGCGCTGGCGGCCGAGTTCCTTGGCCACGGCGTCGGCGATCTCGGGATCGCGCTCGGCGAGCGAGGCGGCGAAGAAGCTGTTGGAGAGGTGGCTTGCGCCACGCGCGGTGCTGGCGGACATCGGCGGCTCCGGAACCGGGGGTTCGACAGGGCACGTGGGCCGCACGGCGCCGGCAGGTCGCCGGCCGTTGACGGACACGCGAGATCTAGGGGGTCGGGGCACGACCACCCTCAAGGGAGGCCATAGCACGGGCTCCGGCACGCGCCAACAGCGCGACCGACGCGAAATGACGGCGTTGCGGCGCGACAGGTGGGCGCGGCCGTCCTTGCGGGGAGGCAGCGACGATGCAGGCCCGGGAAGGCCGGGCGACGACATGGACGGCGTCGCTGCGCCCGCAGTGACGGAGCGCAGCGGAGAAACGGGGCGCCCGCCCCGAGCGGACCAGAGGCCCGCGCGCGCCGAGCCCTACTGCTCGGCGTCCTCGTCGGCGTTCTTCTGGACGGCGGCGACCGGCACCTGACCCAGACCGTCCTTGTTGTAGATGTCGTCGCGGAACTGGACGATCCCCTCGGGGGTCGCCCAGGCCGTGATGTAGACCCAGTAGACGGCGACGGGAGAGGTGATCTTGGCGTCGACGCGCTGGCCGCTCTCGATGGCGGCGTCGATCTGCTCGCGGCTCCAGCCGGGCGTGTCCTTGAGCAGCCAGGTCACATAGTCGCGCACGTTCTGCACGCGCATGCAGCCCGAGGAGACGAAGCGGAAGTCGTCGCCGAAGATGCCCTTGGCCGGCGTATCGTGCATGTACACGCCGTAGGGGTTGGCGATGTTGATCCGCACAACGCCGAGCGAGTTGAAGTCACCGCCCGGGTCCTGCCGGAACATGTAGTGCGTCGCCTCGTCCGAGCGCCAGTTGATGGAGCTCGGGGACACTTCCTGACCGGCCGAGTTGATGACGCGAATCTTGTTCTCGGTAAGGTAGTTGGGGTCCGCCTGCATCTTCGGGATGAGGTCCTTCTTGATGATCGAGGCGGGGACCGTCCAGAAGGGGTTGAAGTTGATGTCGACGGCGCGGGTCGTCATGACCGGGGACTGGCGGTCGATCTTGCCGACGCCGGCCTGATGGCGCGTCATCACCTGGCCGTTCTCGACGGTCTCGACGAGGGCAGCGGGGATGTTGGCGACCACGAAACGCTGGCCGAGATTGCCAGAATAGCTGCGCAGGCGCACCACGTTGGTCTGCAACTGGCGCAGGCGCACGTCCGCGGGCACGTTCATCGCCGTGACCGTGGCGGCGTTCACGATGCCGGTGGGGATGAGCCCGTGGCGCTCCTGGAAGCGCTTCACCCCGGCTTCGACGTAGGAGTCGAACACGGGCGAGGTGCCGCCCGCCGCGTCGAGGTCGCCCGAGGCGATGAGGCGCTTGCGCAAGGCCACGACCTGCGGGCCCTTCTGGCCGAGCTTCAGGTTGGCCTGCGGCATGGCGGGCCAGCCGCCGGCGGCCACGACGCGCTGGTATTCCTCGATCATGTGCTCGGTCGCCTGCAGCGTCTGCGGCGACAGAACGGGGGTGGTGGACCGCGCGACCTTGAGGTTCGTCGCGGCGTCGTAGTTCTGACGCCACTCCGCCTGGTCCTGCCCCTGGATGGGAGCGGCTTGGGCCATGCGTGAACCGGCGGCGACTGCCAGCAGCGATGCGACGGCGGGAAGGGCGAATTCGCGGCGCGTGATCGATCTGAAGCGGGTCATCGTGCGTATCGGATACCGTTGAACTCGAAACCGGACCCTGGATGCATGGCAGGCCAGGGTAAACGAAGAATGAGCGTGAGGATCGCCGCGGCACGCCGCGACGGGTCCGACAAGCATGGTGCAGCGCGGCGAATTTAAGGCATGGGGGACCACTTGTCTGCCGGACTCGTCGAAGTCCTGTCGTCGGTCACGCATATGTGGCCCGGGAGCATCGCCCTGCCGGTCCCCGGGGCCGCCTTTCTCGTGACCTGCGTGGCCTTTGGGCTGCTGTGGCTCATGAGCCTGTTGAAGCGGGATTGCGGCGTGGTGGACCTCTACTGGGCGTTCGGGTTCAGCGTGATCGCATGGATCGAACACGCCAGTTCTGCGTCGCCGGGATGGGCCGGGAACCTGCTCCTCTGCCTCGTCAGCATCTGGTCGTTGCGACTCGGCCTCCATCTCGTGCGCCGGCACCTGCGCGCCAGCGAGGAGGATCCCCGCTACCGCCGCATGCGCGAGCGCGGCGGCCCGCACTGGCCGCTGGCATCCTTCCTCTGGATCTTCATGCTCCAGGCCGTCGTGATGTGGCTGGTGGCGAGCCCCCTGCACGTGTCCTTCGGAGCCGACGAGGAGCCGTGGTCGGCCGGCCTCGTGCTGCTCGGCGCGGGGATCTTCGCCGTCGGCTTCATCATCGAGAGCCTGGCCGACAGCGCCATCGCGCGGTTCCGGGACGACCCGGCCAACGCGGGCAGGCTCCTCACGACCGGCCTCTTCGCCTGGTCGCGGCACCCGAACTATTTCGGCGAGACCGTGCTGTGGTGGGGCTTCGGCCTGATGGGGCTCGGCATCAGCGGCTCGGCGCTGGCGCTGGCCGGCCCGCTGCTCCTGACCCTGCTGCTGCTGAAGGTGTCCGGCATCCCTCCGCTCGAGGAACATCTCGCCGGCCGTCCCGGCTTCGCGGAATACGCCGCGCGCACCAGCGCCTTCATTCCGTTGCCGCCGCGCAGCGCAGGGGACGGGGATCGCCTGGGCAGCACCTCCGTCGCCGGGCAGGGCTGACGGCTCCTGACATGCGGACCTGCGCCTCTCGGCGAGGAGCGGCGACGCCACGACGGTCGCCCGACGCTTCGCCGGCGACGAGGAGCCCCGGCCAGCCCGGGTCCGCCGTGCAGCAGACCCGCATGAACGAAACAAGGCCCGGGAACCGTCCCGGGCCTCGGCTCTCTCTCGCGGCGTGAGGGTGTCAGAGGCGGTAGCGGATGTGGTCCGTCCAGAACCGCTCCAGGCGAGCCAGCGCGGTGTTCACCTGCTTGAACTCGTCCGGCGAGATGCCGCCGATCTGCTCGACCGTGCGGACATGCTTGTCGTAGAGCGACTTCACGATCTCGTGGACCTCGCGACCAGCCTCGGTGAGGCTGATGCGCACCGAACGTCGGTCGACGCGCGAGCGCTGGTGGTGGAGGAAGCCCATCTCGACGAGCTTCTTAACGTTGTAGGAGACGTTCGAGCCGAGATAGTACCCTCTCGTGCGCAACTCGCCGGCGGTCAATTCCTTGTCGCCGATGTTGTACAGGAGCAAAGCCTGCACGCTGTTGACGTCGGACCGCCCCCTGCGGTCGAACTCGTCCTTGATGACGTCGAGGAGACGACGGTGCAGGCGCTCGACCAAGGTCAAAGCCTCGATGTAGAGCGGCTTCACCTCGGGAGCTCCGGCCGACCCTTCCTTGGGGTCCATCGTCTTGAGAGCCGATTTCATGTCCTGCCTCACTGAAATACCCTGCTGGTCCCTTTTGGCGCGACCTTATCTGGATACACGGTAGCGGCATCCCATGAAGACGAGTTTAAGCAACGGTATGAATCGCTTGTTCACCTTGTGATTGCAGATGTATTGCTTGGCGTGACGGTTTCTTTACCGTGCCACAATCGCAATACGTGGACGTCCTGAAGATCTACTCGGATCGCGAGGCGAGCCACGAGAGGACGAGGTAGCAGATCACCAGCGCCACCTCGAGGCCGATGAACAACGGCGACGAATTCGGCGTGGCCGCCCCGAGCGCGAAGGCGCTGAGGTCAGTCATCACGGCGAGGAGCCACATCACCCCGCCCCAGGCGGAGGTCAGCCACAGGCCGACGCCCGCCACGAGATCGAGCACGGAGAACACGATCACCACGCCACGCTGCGGCGGCGGCAGGTTCTGCAGGCTGTGCCCCATCGGGTCCGTGCCGAGGATGATCATCCAGGAGCCGAGGCCCTTGACGATCCACACGGCAGCGACGATGCGCATGAACCAGAGCAGGACCAGGCCCCAGGCGATGCCGCCCTGCTCGTCGCGGTCGCCGCGGGCCCCGGGGCTGAGCGGATCGCTCATGCCCCCGCCACCGTCCCGACCGGGAGTTCTCCACCCGGAAGGGGGGCGAAATAGGAGGCCACGTCGGCGGGATCGAGGGCGTCGACCGAGGCCGGCTGCCAGCGGGGCGACTGGTCCTTGTCCACCACGACGGCGCGCACGCCTTCGTAGAAGTCGGGATTGTCGAGCATCCGCGAGACGATCCGGAACTCGAGGGTCATGGCCTGCTCGAAAGTCAGGGATGCGCCCTCGCGCATCTGTCGCAGCGCGATGGCAAGGCTGCGCGGGGACTTGGCGCGGATGATGCGGGCCAGTTCGGCGGCCGCGTCCGAGGTCAGGCTGGCCGCGTCGAGCCTCGCCAGGATCTCCGGGATGCTGTCGGCCGAGAAGCAGGCGTCGATGACGTCCCGCTCGGGCAGGTGGTGCGGTGGTCCGGGGTCACGGGCCAGCGCGGCGATAGCCTCGTCGACGTCGGCGCCGGCACACAGGCTCTCCAGCAGGTCGGCCATGCCCGCGGAGGGGACGGCCGAGGTGACGAGCCCGAGCGCGAGGGCGTCCGCCGTCCGGATGCGTGCGCCGCTGACGGCGAGCCACGTTCCCGTCGCACCCGGCAGGCGCGGCAGCGCCCAGGTCGCGCCCACGTCCGGAAAAAAGCCGATCCCGACCTCGGGCATGGCGAAGAGGTAGCGCTCGCCCGCTACGCGATGGCTGCCATGCAGGGAGACGCCGACGCCGCCGCCCATGACGATGCCATCGATCAGAGCGACATAGGGCTTGGGGTAGCGCTTGATGGCGATGTTCAGCAGGTATTCCTCGCGCCAGAAGGCGATCGCCTCGTCCCGGCGGCCGTCCTTCCCCGCTTCCGTGATCTTGCGGATGTCGCCGCCGGCGCAGAAGGCCTTTTCGCCCGCGCCCGTCACGACGACCCGGGTCACCTCGGGATCGTCCCGCCATGCCTCGAGCGCGTGGCGCATGGCCTCGACCATGCCGCCCGTCAGCGCGTTGAGCGCCCTGGGACGGTTGAGCACGATGACCCCGGCCTGACCTTCACGGCGGCAGATGGTCTCCGCCTCGTCCTCGGCGGTCCAGGTCTCGACGATCCCCATGCTGCCTCGCGCCCTCCCCTCGAGAGGGCCGCGAGTTAGCCCCGGTGCATGCGCTGCGTCAATTCTCAGCGGGGCGAGGGCGCCCGGGGCTCCTGCGAAAGGACGCTTTCTCCCGTGCCGGGAAGGGTGCTACGACTTCCAGCGGACCACGACCGGCGAAGGCCGGCTTTGCTGCAGGAGGCCGCCATGGCTTCGCGAGTCACCCCCCTTCCCGGCCTCGAACGTCCCGCGGCCGATGCCCCGCCCGCGTCCGCCCCACGGCTCGGCCTGGTCCATCGTCCGCGGCGCAACCGCAAGGCGGACTGGGCGAGGCGCCTCGTCCGCGAAAACCAGCTCACCGCCGACGACCTGATCTGGCCGATCTTCCTCGTGGACGGCGCCAAGGTGCGGGTGAACGTCGATTCGATGCCGGGCGTCGAGCGGTTGAGCGTGGACAACGCGGTGCGCGAGGCGGAGCGGGCGGCGAAGCTCGGCATCCCCGTCCTGGCGCTGTTTCCCTATACGCAACGCGACCGGCGCGACCCGCACGGGCGCGAGGCTTTGAACCCTGAGAACCTCGTCTGCCAGGCCTGCCGAGCCATCAAGAAGGAAGTGCCGCAGATCGGCCTGCTCACCGACGTGGCGCTCGACCCCTATACCAGCCACGGCCATGACGGCCTGCTGGAGGGCGACCGCATCCTGAATGACGAGACCGTCGCCGTGCTCGCGGGCCAGGCCCTGAACCAGACCCGCGCGGGCGCCGACATCGTCGCCCCCTCCGACATGATGGACGGCCGGATCGGCGCGATCCGCACCGCGCTGGACGAGGCGGGGTTCCTCGACGTGCAGATCATGGCCTATGCCGCCAAGTATGCCTCGGCCTTCTATGGGCCGTTCCGCGACGCGGTCGGCACCAGCACGACGCTGACCGGCGACAAGCGCACCTACCAGATGGACCCGGCCAATGGGGACGAAGCCATCCGCGAGGTCGCCCTCGACATCGACGAGGGCGCGGACATGGTGATGGTGAAGCCCGGCCTCCCCTATCTCGACATCGTCAGGCGGGTGAAGGACACCTTCGCGGTGCCGACCTTCGCCTACCAGGTGTCGGGCGAATACGCGATGATCCGGGCGGCCGCGCAGAACGGCTGGCTCGACGGCGACCGCGCCATGATGGAGAGCCTGCTCGCCTTCAAGCGGGCCGGAGCCGACGGCATCCTCACCTATTTCGCGCCCGTCGTGGCGGAAGCCCTGCGCGCCCGCGCCTGACGCCCGGGCGGGCGGTGACCGAGGTCCCGTCACCTCGCGCAGCCAAGCGGCCCATGGCGTGCTGACGCCCGAGGGGAGCCCTGCCGGCGCGATGACCCCTCCCCCGCCCACCGAGAAGGGATCCGGCGCCAGGCCGTCCATGCGTTCCCCCGCGACTGCGCTTCGTCCACCCATTCGGCCCCGCCTCCCCCGACAGGGCCTGGGGGTCGCGGGCGTTCTGGTGGCGCCCGTTCTCCTGGCGGCCGGCTGCTCGCAGCTCGTGGACGCCGAGCAGGCGCGCCTGTGCCGCGTGGTGATCCCCGCCCTGAACCCCGAGGGATCGACGATCGCCATCCAGCGCACCGCCTTGGCGGACGACGCGCGGACCTTGCGGATCGTCTACCGCGTGAGGCCGCCCGGCCAGCCGGAGCGCACGCGCTTCCTGGCCTGCAGCTTCTCGGGAGAGGCGCTGGGCCAGGGCCGACCGAGCCTCGCGGCGGTGCGCACCGACCAGGGGCCGCTCTCCGAACCCGCCCTGGTGTTCCTGCGCCGCTACCTCGACGATCCCAGCGCCGTGCTGGAGGATCCGGGCGATCCAGCGGCGGCAGGCCAGGTGGCGACGGCCCCGCGAGGGGTAGCCCTCGCGGCCCAGAGCGTGCTGAACGCGCTGCCGCAGGTCGGGGTCTACGGGCTCCTCGCAGCGGCCTATTCCCTCGTCTACGGCCTCGTGGGCCGCATCGTCTTCGGCTTCGGAGAGTTCGCCGGCATCGCCGGCTATGCGTCCCTGCTCGGCCTGGCCGTCGCCGTCCAGGTCGGCGTCCACGCCACACTGCCCGGGCTCGCCGTCGGGGCGGTCGTCGCGCTCTTCGCCGCGCTCTTCCACGGCGTCGTGTCGGGCCGGCTCGTCGTCTCGCCGCTCGTGCGGCAGGCCAGCGGGGAGAATGCTGGGCTGCCGGTGCTCATCGCCACGACCGGGCTGATGATCCTCCTGGCGGAGTACCAGCGCCTGACGCAAGGCAGCGACCTCCACTGGCTGCCGCCCGTGCTCAACAACCCCGTCTCGCTGCTCAGGGGCGGCGACTTCGTGGTCACCGTCACGCCCGTCGCCATGCTCTCAGCAGGCCTGGCGCTCGTCACGGCGCTGGCCACCCTGGCGCTGATCCGCTTCACCGGTTTCGGCCGGCAATGGCGCGCGCTGGCGGACGATGCGCGGACCGCAAGCCTCTTCGGCGTCGACCGCGACCGCATCTTCGCCCTTACCTACGCCCTGGCGGCGGGCCTGGCGGGCCTGGCCGGCTTCCTCGTCACCACCCATTACGGCGTGGTGGGCTATTCCTATGGCCTCACTCTCGGCCTGAAGGCGCTCGTGGCGGCCGTCGTGGGCGGCATCGGCTCCGTGGCAGGAGCCTTCGCCGGCGGCGTGGTGATCGGCGTCGCCGAGGCCGTATGGTCGGCGACCATGCCGATCGAATCGCGCGACATCGCGATCTATGCCTTGCTGTCCATCATGCTCGCCTTGCGTCCCGGCGGGCTGTTCGGGTACCGGGACCTGTTGCCGCGCCGCGTCTGACCCCTGGAGGTCCCCCGTGTCCTATGCCTGCACGATCGACGACGTCCGCGTGGCCGAGCGGATCCTGGCAGGCCAGGTGCAGAAGACGCCGATGCTCCCGGCCCCGCGTCTGAGCGCAGCGACCGGAGCCGAGATCTTCGTCAAGTACGAGAACATGCAGGCGACCGGCTCCTTCAAGGAGCGCGGTGCGCTCTCCAAGCTCTCCCAGCTAACGCCGGAGGAGCGAGCGCGGGGCGTCATCGCGCTCTCGGCCGGCAACCACGCGCAGGGCGTCGCCTACCACGCGCGTCGCCTCGGCATCCCCGCCACGATCGTCATGCCGGAGACCACCCCACTCGTGAAAGTGGAGAACACGCGCGCTTACGGCGCCACGGTGGTCCTCGCGGGCGAAACCCTGCACGAGTGCCAGGCCACGCTGGACACGATCATCGCGGCGCAGCGCCTCGTGATGGTGCACCCCTACGACGATTCCACGGTGATGGCCGGACAGGGCACGATCGCACTGGAGATGCTCGCGGACGCGCCCGACCTCGACATGCTCGTGATTCCCATCGGCGGGGGCGGGCTGTGCGCCGGCAATGCCGTCGCGGCCAAGGCGCTCAGGCCCGACATCCGCATCATCGGCGTGGAGGCGGCGCTGTATCCCGCCTTCGTCAACGCCATCCGCCATACGAATCTGCCGGTGGGCGGGCCGACGCTGGCGGAAGGCATCGCGGTGAAGTCGATCGGGCAGCAAACCTTGCCCATCGTGCGCGACCTCGTCGAGGACATCATCCTCGTCGACGAGGCGGCGATCGAGCGGGGCGTGAGCGCCTACGCCACGCTCGCCCACACGATGGCGGAGGGCGCCGGCGCGGCGGGTCTCGCGGCGGTACTGGCCGAGCCCGCCCGCTTCAAGGGCCTGCGGATCGGGCTCATCCTGTGCGGCGGCAACATTGACGCGCGCCTGCTGGCCGCGATCATGGTGCGCTCCCTGGAGCGCGAGCAGCGCATCGTCTCCTTCCGGATCATGCTGCCGGACCGTCCGGGCCTGCTCGGCATGATCGCCTCGCGGCTGGGCACGCTGGGAGCGAACATCCTCGAGGTCTCGCACGGGCGGCTCTATCTCGACATGCCCGCGAAGGGCGTGGCGCTGGACCTGACCATCGAGACGCGCGGCGGCGCCCACGCGCAGCAGATCCTGGAGGCGCTGGCCGCCGATGGCCTCGACCCGACCATGATCGCCCGACGGGGGATCACCAAGGCCGCGGAGGCCTGAGACCGGGGCGCGGGGTTGAACGCCGGGCCGGCGCAACCACATTCACCGCGTCCTCGTCGTGGATTCCCCGCGGCGGGCAGGAGCGACCCCCGATGTCCGACCGTACCGGCACCTCCGTGACGCCCTACCTCCCCGCCCCCGACACGGCGGGCGTGCTGGGCGGGCGCATGGGCGCGTGGCTCATCGACGTCTGCGTCATCGGCGTTCTCTGGGCGATCTTCAGCATGGCGCTGTTCATCCTGGGCTTCCTGACCTTCGGGCTGACCTGGATGCTCCTCGCCCCGCTGTTCCCGATCATCGCCGTGATCTATAGCGGGCTGACGGTGTCGGGGCGCCACCGCGGCACGATCGGGATGCGCGTGTTCGGCGTGGAGATGCGGACCATGAGCGGCCAGACCGCGCCCTTCATCGTCGCCGCCGTCCACGCCGTGTTCTTCTACGTGAGCATCTCCACGCTCACCCCGCTGGTCCTGCTGTTCGGCCTGTTCCGCGACGATCGCCGCCTGCTTCACGACATTTTGGCGGGGCTGATCGCCGTGCGGCGCTGAGAGGCGCAATTGGTTGTTGAGGCGGCCCTGCCGGGTGCTATCGTGATGGCGATCCGGGTGGCGCCCGGGCCATGGCCTGAACCGCTCCCGGCCGCCACGCGTATCCCCTGTGGAGCGTCGCTCCGCGACGAAGCCTGGGCCAGGACGAGCTTGTGACGAACCAATCGCGCGACCAGCCCCAGTTCTACCTGACCGCGCCCACCGCATGCCCCTACCTGCCCGGACGCCAGGAGCGAAAGGTGTTCACGCACCTGATCGGCAAGCGGGCAGGCGAACTCAACGACGTTCTCACCCATGGCGGTTTCCGCCGCTCCCAGACGATCGCCTACCGGCCCGCCTGCGACGGCTGCCGCGCCTGCGTGTCCGTGCGCGTGCTGGTGGAGGACTTCGTCCTGTCCCGCAACATGCGACGGACCATGGACGGAAACGACGACCTCGTGGGTCACATGAGGACCAACACGCCGACATCCGAGCAATATTCCCTGTTCCGGCACTATCTCGACGCGCGGCACGCGACCGGCGGCATGGCGGACATGACGGCTCTCGACTTCGCCATGATGGTGGAGGACAGCCACGTCGACACGCGGATCGTGGAATATCGCCGCCGGGGCCCGGACAGTGCGATCAACGGGAAAGGCGTAGGACCGCTGGTCGCGTGCGCGCTGACGGATGTCCTCGCGGACGGCCTCTCCATGGTCTACTCGTTCTTCGATCCCGACGAGGAGCGCCGCGGGCTCGGCACCTTCATGATCCTCGAACACATCCACCGCGCGAAGGCTATGGGCCTGCCCTACGTCTACCTGGGCTACTGGGTCGATGGATCCGCCAAGATGGCCTACAAGGCCCGCTTCACCCCGCAGGAACGGCTGCTGGCCCATGGCTGGCAGCGGGTGGACTGAGGAACGATCCCTGCCCGCGAGGGTCGTCGCGACCGCGGCGGTGTTTCACCGTGAATCTCAAGGACCCGTCGCAAGTCCAGGCGCACGAATCCGATTTCGTCAGGGTTGCCTGTTGATGTCGTAGGTGCACCGGAACGAGGCGGCGGCGATCCGGTAGGTGTCCTTGGGATTGGAGGGATCCTGCACGATGGCGTCTCCCGCCTTCGCGGTCATCGCCTCGCCCCAGGGCGCCTTGAAGGTCCAGGGGCCTTCCCCTTCCTTGACCATGAAGAACAGCATGGCCGTGCCTTTCGGAGCGTAGCTCCGCCAGCCCGCGGCGTCGGCCTCCCCGGTGGGTTCGCCATAGCGCTCCTTCACCCGGCTGGCCTTGACGAGGTACTCCTCGTTGCCGGTCTCCGGGCAGCGGTTGCGCACCACGAGGTCGCCGGCCTCGGCCGGCTTGCTCATGGTCTCGACGCCCTCTCCCTTGATCACCGTCACCACGATCTCGCCAACCGTCGCCGGCCGGCCGTCGACGGAGCGGGTCTTGGACGCCGTTCCGACGCGGCTGTCGGCCTGCGCCTTGACGAACTGGGCGAGAATGTCGACCTCGTCAGCGCGAGCCTGACAAGGCGCGGCCGCAAGCGCGAGGGCGACGACCCCTGGGGCCCCAAACAGGCGCGATGTCCGCATGATCTCCTCCTCGGCTGCGCCAAGCCTAGCCCAGGCTGCGGGCGAGAGGAACAACCGCGCCATTCGAGGCGGCGGCTTCAACCAAAACGTGTGTCAAGATTAGTTGACACACAATGCGTGCAGGCTCAGAGTCAAGTCGCAAGCGTCGAAGTTCTATTTCTTGATTTGATTCTTGTTGTGGCGTCCGCGTCGCCTGAAAAGACGCCTTCCCCCAGCCGCAACCAGCCCCCGCGAAAGCAGCGAACCGGGCCTTTGAATCGACGGAACCACTGTCATGTCGACAGAACTCGTGGACCTCATGCAGGTCGGACTTCTCTCCTGGGCCCGCCTCGATGCGGACCTGACCCTCGAGGATGCGGCAGCCCGGATCTGCGCACCTCCGGACCTGCTTGCGGCATGGGAGGACGGTCGGATCGTCCCGACCTTGCCCGACCTGAAGCGCCTGGCGCGGGCCTATGGGCGGACGACCGGGATCTTCTTCCTGCCCCAGCCGCCGCTCGAGAGCCGATGGGCGCCGGCCGAGTAAGGCCGCCCCCCCTCTCCTCAGCCGCGGAACGTGTTGCTCTTGGGAAAACCCTTGGGCGGCAGTCGGCCTGCTTCGGCGCGGTTGCCGATCCAGTCCTTGAGTTCGGCCGCGGGGACGGTCCAGGTCCGGCCCGACGTGTCCAGCCAGGTCAGCCCGTCGGAGAGCGTGAAGACCTTCACGTCCGACAGGCCGCCATCCTTGTAGCGCTGCAGGCGGACGCCCTTGCCGCGGCCCATCTCCGGCAATTGCGCGATGGGGAAGACCAGCAGCTTGCGGTTTTCGCCGATCACCGCGACATGGTCGCCCGCGGCCTGCACGATGAGCACCGCCTTGTGCCTGTCATCCAGGTTGAGCACCTGACGGCCCTTGCGCGTGTTGGCCACGAGCTCGTCGGCGGGAACGATGAAGCCCCGCGCGTCGCTGCCTGCGATGAGCATCTTCTGGCCGGCCTGCAGCGGCCAGACGGCGACGATCTCAGAGCCCTCCTCGATGTCGGCCATCAGGCGCACGGGATCGCCGAAGCCGCGCCCGCCCGGAAGCTTGGCGGCGTCGATCGTGAAGACCCGGCCATTGTCGGCGAGCATCATGACCTTGGCGGTCGTCTCGCTGAAGAACGAGGTATCGAGCGCGTCGTCGCCCTTGAATTGCAGGCCGGAAAGGTCCTGCACGTGGCCCTTGAGGGCACGGATCCAGCCTTTCTTGGAGAGCACCACCGTCAGCGGCTCGCGCTCGACCATGGCCTCCATGTCGATGTCGCCGGCCTCGGGCGCGTCGGCGAAGGTGGTGCGCCGCTTGCCGATGGCCGTGGTTGGGCCGAAGCTCTTCTTCACCTCGCGGATCTGCCAGGCGATCGTCTTCCACTGCTGGTCCTCCGACCCCAGCAGCGCCTCGACCTGGGCCTTTTCCGCCGTGAGCTGGTCGAGTTCCGTCTTCAGCTCCATTTCCTCCAGCTTGCGCAGCGAGCGCAGCCGGGTGTTGAGGATTGCCTCGGTCTGCACCTCGTTGAGCGAGAAGACCCGCATCAGCTCGGCCTTCGGATCGTCCTCCTCGCGGATGATCTTGATGACGCGGTCGAGGTCCAGGTAGACGATGAGCAGACCGCGCAGGATTTCCAGGCGCTTGTCGATCTGCCCCAGCCGGAAGCGCGAGCGCCGCTGCAGCACGACGCGGCGGTGGTCCAGCCATTCGCGCAGGGCCTCCGAGAGGCCGAGCACGCGCGGCACGAGGCCGCCCGTCAGCACGTTCATGTTCATGGGGATGCGGCTTTCCAGCTCGGTGAGCCGGAACAGCGATTCCATGAGCACGACGGGATCGACGGTGCGGGCGCGGGGCTCCAGCACGATGCGGACGTCTTCCGCGGATTCGTCGCGAATGTCGGCGAGTAGCGGCAGCTTCTTCTCGTTGATGAGCTCGGCCATCTTCTCGATCAGCCGGGCCTTTGGGACGAGGTAGGGGATCTCGGTGACGACGATCACGTAGGTGCCGCGGCCCGTCTCCTCCTTCTCCCAGCGCGCACGCACGCGGAAAGCGCCGCGGCCGGTGCGGTAGGTCTCGGCGATGGAGGCGCGCGGCTCCACGATCACCCCGCCCGTCGGAAAGTCAGGACCGGGCACGAAGGTGAGCAGTTGCTCCGAGGTCGCCTTGGGATGGCTGATCAGGTAAAGAGCGGCGTCGCAGAGTTCGGCCGCGTTGTGCGGCGGAATCGAGGTCGCCATGCCGACCGCGATCCCTTGCGAGCCGTTGGCCAGCAGGTTCGGAAAGGCGGCGGGCAGGACGACCGGTTCTTCGTCCTCGCCGTTATAGGTCTCGCGGAAGTCGACGGCGTCCTCGTCGATGCCGTCGAGCAGCAGCCGCGCCACTTCGGTGAGGCGGGCCTCGGTGTACCGATAGGCGGCGGCATTGTCGCCGTCGATGTTGCCGAAATTCCCCTGCCCGTCGACGAGCGGATAGCGCTGGGCAAAGTCCTGCGCGAGGCGCACCAGCGCATCATAGACCGCCTGGTCGCCATGCGGGTGGAACTTGCCGATGACGTCGCCGACGATGCGCGCGCATTTCTTGAAGGCCTGGCCGGGATCGAGCCGCAGGAGGCGCATCGCATGCAGGATGCGCCGGTGCACCGGCTTGAGGCCGTCACGGGCGTCCGGCAGGGCGCGGTGCATGATGGTCGACAGCGCATAGGCGAGGTAGCGCTCCTCGAGCGCCGCCTTGAGATCGATGTCCTCCACCCCGTCGCCCGACGGCGGCTCGACCGGCTTGCCCATGCCCATCCTCCGCGCCGGGAATCACCCGGCCCCAACGAGAACGCTTAGCGAACGCGGGCGGGTGGGGCAAGCGGGCGGCCGAGGGCGCGGCCTCAGCGCTGGACCGCCCCGATGAACGCCGCCCTCGCGTCCGGCATCAAGATGCCGCGGGGCTCCAGCACCTCGCGCTGCAGAAAGTGACCCGTGAGGGCGAAGCCGGCGGCGATCTCGGCCGGGCTCGGCATGGCCCGCCCCTGGCCCTCGCGCAGGAAGGGCGGCAGCGCGAGCAGGCGGTCGCGATAGGGCTCGCCCGCCTCGGCCGAGACGGCCCGGGCCGACCTGGGCGAGACATAGACGAGGTTCTCGCGGGAGCCGGTCGCCGCGCATTCCTCCAGGGCCAGGCCGAAGCCGAGTTCGGCCAGGAGCGCGACCTCGAAGCGGACGACCAGGGGCGCGGCCAGCGCGGGGTCGTCCAGGGCGTCGGCCACGACGACCAGCGCATCGTGGATCGCGGGATGGGGGTCGCGCTCCGGGAGAAGCCGGATCCAGGCGCCGAGCAGGGCGATGCCGTAGAGCGCGGCGGGGCTGCCCATCAGGCGGGCGGCGCGCAGGGTCGTGCCCTCCACCGTGTAGGTGCCGAGTTGCTCGTCGAGGCGGGCCCGCCAGACGGCCTGCACCGAATTGCCCTGCTGCAGCACGGGCTGGAGCCGCGTCGAGCGCCCTCCGCGCACGAAGCCGAAGTGCCGGCCATGCTCGCGCGTCATCAGTTCGAGGAGGACGCTACCCTCCCCCTGGCGGCGCATGCCGACGATGACGCCTTCGTCCTGCCACTGCATGGCGGTTGGTCCGGTGGGGAGGCAAAGAAAGGCAGTAGGAAGTAGGCAGTCACGGGATAGCGCCGAGCGGGCCGGTCGCAGGCCAGCGCAGGGACTTTCCTACTGCCTACTTACTGCCTACTGCCTACTGGCCACTGCCTCCCCTTCCACCTCACTCCCTCGGAAAGTCCAGCCCCATCTCGCGATAACGGGCGGGGTCGTCGAGCCAGGCTTCGCGGACCTTGACGAAGAGGAAGAGGTGGATCTTGCAGTCGGCCGCCTCCTCGATGTCCTTGCGCGCCGCCTGGCCGATGGCCTTGATGGTCTGGCCGCCTTTTCCGAGCACGATCATGCGATGGCCCTCGCGCGTGACGAAGATCGTCTGCTCGACGCGCGCGGAGCCGTCCTTGCGGACCTGCCACTGGTCGGTTTCCACCGTCATCTGGTAGGGCAACTCGTCGTGCAGGCGCTCGAAGATCTTTTCGCGCGTGATCTCGGCGGCGAGCGAGCGAAGCGGAGCGTCGGACACCTGGTCCTCTGGGTAGAGCCAGGGGCCTTCCGGCATCAGGGCCCCGAGGCGCTCGCGCACCCGGTCGACCCCGTCTCCGTTCAGGGCGGACACCATGAAGGTCTCCGCGAAGTCGATCCTGGCATTCAGCGCTTCCGCCAGTTTGAGGAGCTTCGGCCTGTCGACGGCGTCGACCTTGGTGAGGATCAGAGCCTTGCGCTGCTTCAGTTCGGGCAGCTTCGCGAGGATGGCGTCCGCCTCCTCGTCCACGCCCTTCCGGGCGTCGATCAGGAGGGCCACGAGGTCCGCGTCGCTGGCGCCCCCCCAGGCGGAGGTCACCATCGCGCGGTCGAGCCGGCGCTTGGGCTGGAAGATGCCGGGGGTGTCGACGAAGATGATCTGTGCGGCGCCGTCGAGCGCGATGCCGCGCACGAGGGCCCGCGTCGTCTGCACCTTGCGCGACACGATGGAGACCTTGGCCCCGACGAGCGCGTTGAGCAGCGTCGACTTGCCGGCGTTGGGCGCGCCGATGAGCGCCACGAAGCCGCAGCGTGTCTCGCCGGCCTGCCCGGCGTCCGCTCCGGCTGCGGCTCCGGCTTCGTTCTGGTCGGTCATGACGCCCTTTCGTCCAGCATGCCTTCGCGGCGCAGGAAGGCCTCGGCGGCCGCCTGCTCGGCCATCCGCTTGGAGGTCCCCTCCCCGGCCGTCGGCTCATGGCCGCGCACCGTGGCCTCCACGATGAAACGCGGCGCGTGGTCGGGACCGGTGCGCTCGACCTGGCGGTAGACAGGCGTTTCGCGCCCGCGGGCGAGCGCCCATTCCTGCAAGGCGGACTTGGGGTCGCGACGCTCGCGCCCCGGTTCGTTCATCTTGGGGCCGAACCAGCGCTCCACCACGGCCTGCGCCGCCGGGAAGCCGCCATCGAGGTAGACAGCCGCGAGCAGACTTTCGCAGACATCGGCGAGGATCGCCTCCTTCTTGCGCAGTCCGGACTGCGTCTCCCCGACACCCAGGCGGATGTGCGGTCCCGCCTCCCACTCGCCCGCGACTTCCGCGCAGGTCTCGCGGCGCACCAGATGGCCGAGGCGGCGGGACAGCTCGCCTTCGGAGGCACTGGGGTAGGTGCGAAACAGCATCTCGGCCACGCAGAGGCCCAGAACGCGGTCGCCCAGGAATTCCAGCCGCTGGTAGTGCGGGCCGTCGGCCGGCGTGCCGTGCAGGGCGCTGATGTGGGTCAGCGCCCGTTCCAGGTGCTCGCGGCTGCGAAAGGCGTGGCCGAGCCTGGCCTCCAGGTCGGCGAGGTCCGCCTTGCGCCGGGCCATGGCCTACCGCACGGGGGTCAGCAGGCGGTCGAAGCGCACCGTCCAGGGCCATTCCCAGAAGCGCCAGCCCGCCCCGTCTTCCTTGACGGAGAAGAAGATGATCTCCGCCCGCCCCACGAAGTTCTCGAAGGGCACGTAACCGACGCCCTGCGGGGCGGGTACGCGCGAGTCGAGCGAGTTGTCGCGGTTGTCGCCCATCATGAAGAAGTGGCCCTGCGGCACCTGGTAGAGCTGCGTGTTGCGGCCCAGCTTGTTACCGTAGATGTCGAGTTCCTGGATCGTGTAGGAGACCCCGTTCGGCAGGGTCTCGCGATAATAGGTCGCCTGGTCGCGGTAGCCCGCGCCCGCCGCCACGTCCTTCTTGCCGACGAGCTCCTTCTTCACCGGCTGCCCGTTGATCTGCAGGATGCCGTCCACCATCTGGATCTTGTCGCCGGGCAGCCCGATCACGCGCTTGATGTAGTCGGTCGAATTGTCCGAGGGCAGCTTGAAGACCGCGATATCGCCGCGCTTGGGCTCGGACGCCAGCACCCGGCCATTCAGGATCGGGGGGCTGAAGGGAAATGAATAGCGCGAGTAGCCGTAGGCATACTTGCTGACGAAAATGTAATCTCCGATCAGCAGCGTCGGGATCAGCGAGCCCGAGGGAATGTTGAAGGGCTGGAAGAGGAAGGTGCGCACCACGAAGGCGATGAGCAGAGCCTGGATGACGACCTTCACGGTCTCCAGGACGCCGCCTTCCTCGGTGCTCTTGTTGGGGGTGTTGGCCACGCGGGTCGGTTCCGTCATGTGAAGTCCTCAGCTTCCGAGCCGTCCACGACGGCCCGGGACCCTGCCCCGTCCTGCGCGCCCCCCGGTCGGCTCGACCGCGCAGGGCGGTATAGACCCCGCCTCTTGGCAAGGCAACGCGGCAAACTCAAGTCAAGGCGTGTCTTTTCCTAGCATGCCCGGCCGCGCCTCGATGACGACGAAGGCCTGGGCCAGGGGATAGTCGTCGGTCAAGGTCACGTGAACGACGGCCTCGTGCCCATCCGGCACGATCTGCGCCAGCCGCCGCGCCGCCCCTCCGGTGAGCGCGAGCGTGGGTGCGCCCGAGGGCAGGTTCACCACGCCGATGTCCCTGAGGAAGACGCCGCGGCTGAAGCCGGTGCCGAGCGCCTTGGCCCCGGCCTCCTTCGCCGCGAAGCGCCTGGCGTAGGAGGCGGCGCGCTGGGCGCGGCGGTCCGACTTGCGGCGCTCCGTCTCGGTGAAGACGCGCTGCACGAAGCGGTCGCCGAAGCGCGCCAGCGTCTTCTCGATACGCCTGATGTCGCAGAGGTCGGAGCCGATCCCGATGATCATGCGGGCGCGGCTCAGGCCGGAGCCTTGGCGCGGCCCTCGTCCATGGCCTGCCGCATGCGGGCCACGGCGTCGGCGAGGCCCGTGAAGATGGCCTCCCCGATCAGGAAGTGGCCGATGTTCAGCTCGACGACCTGCGGACAGGACGAGATGCGCCTCGCCGTGTCGAAGTCCAGCCCATGGCCGGCATGGACCTCCAGCCCCGCCTGCGCGCCGAAGGCGGCGCCTGCCCGCAGGCGCTCGAACTCGCGTTCGGCCCGGGCATAGTCGGCGTGCTCGATCGCCTCGCACCAGGCGCCCGTGTGCATCTCCACCACCGGCGCTCCGAGGCGCATGGCCGTCTCCATGGGCGCGGGGTCGGGCTCGATGAACAGCGAGACGCGAATGCCGGCGTCCCTCAGCCGCGCCACGAAGGGCGCGAGATGGTTGTGATGCCCGACCACGTCGAGCCCGCCCTCGGTGGTCCGCTCCTCCCGCTTCTCGGGCACGAGGCACACGGCGTGGGGGCGCACGCGCAGCGCGATCTCCATCATCTCGGCCGTGGCGGCCATCTCGAAGTTGAGCGGCTTGGTGAGCTCGTTCTTCAGCCGCTCCATGTCCTCGTCGCGGATGTGCCGGCGATCCTCCCGCAGGTGGGCGGTGATGCCGTCCGCGCCCGCGGCGACGGCGAGAAGCGCGGCGCGCACGGGGTCTGGCCGAGAGCCGCCGCGGGCGTTGCGGATGGTGGCGACGTGATCGATGTTGACGCCGAGGCGCAGCTTTGGGGTCATGCTCAGGCTTTCAGTCCGCGGCTGCCCGGCTTCACCGCCGGAATCGCGGCGAGCTCGGGGGGGAGCTTGTCGGCAGGATAGGACGGGATCTCGAGCGAGGCGAGGCTGACGAGCGGCACGCCGACATCGGCCTTGCCGCCGGAGCGGTCGATGAGGCACGCGGCCCCCACCACGTCGCCCGGATGGGCCCGGATCGCCTCGAGGCATTCGCGGGACGACAAGCCGGTCGTGACGATGTCCTCCACCATCAGCACCCGCGCGCCCCTGGGGATCTCGAAACCGCGCCGCAGCTGGAAGCGGCCCTCCTCGCGCTCGACGAAGATGGCGTTGGCGCCGAGCTGGCGGGCGGTCTCGTAGCCCGGCACGATGCCCCCGACGGCCGGCGAGACCACGAGGTCGATCGCGCCGAAGCGCTCGCGCACCTTGTCGGCCAGTGCCCTGCACAGGCGCTCGGTGCGCCGCGGGTCCTGGAAGACGAACATCTTCTGCAGAAAGACCGGGCTGCGCAGGCCCGAGGAGAGGATGAAGTGGCCCTCCAGCAGCGCGCCCGCCGCCCTGAACTCCGCGAGAACCTCGTCCTTGGTCATGTCACCCTCCATCCCCGACGGGCGCGAGCCTTACGCGCAAGCTGCGTCCTTCCGCAAGCCGGGAGCTGCGCGCATCACTGTTTTCGCGTTCGACGCGCGGCGGGAATCCGCGCAGGAGGCGCGTCGGCCGGGCGCGACTGGCGGGGGACGCCATGAGGCAGCGCGCCGGGGTCGACGAGCCGCGCGGCGAGGTCGAGGATGCGTCCGTCGGGCGCGACGGCATGGCCCTCCTCCTCGAGAAGGTCGCGCTGCAGGCGGCCGAGGCCGTCCGCCCTGAGCGCCACCGTCCCGGCTTCGGCGACCGCGCGGTGCCACGGCACGGCGGCGGCCTCGATCGGATCGAGCTGGGCGAGGGTGTAGGCGACATGGCGTGGGGCCACGTCGAGATGGGCCCCGAGATCCTTTAACGTCACGAGCCGCCCTGCCGGGACAGCCTGCATGACCGCGAGCACGTCCCCCTTGATGCGCGCAAAGAAGGGGCTGCCCATGGCCGGTCCCGCGTCCGCCCTTACCCGTTCACCCGGTTGACGCTGCTCACAACGCTGCGCGCCTTGAGCTGGTTGATGATGGCGTTGAGGTGCTTGAGGTTCCACACTTCGAGGTCGATGACGATCTCGCGGAAGTCCTGCGAGGCCTTTCCGGTCACCGTGATGTTGTCAATGTTGCCGTCGTTGTCGCCGATAATCTGCGCCACCTGGGCGAGCGTGCCGGGCTCATTGATCGCGGTCACGGCGATCTGGGCGGGGAAGCGCTGGGGCTGGCTTTCGTCGATGTCCCAGCGGACGTCGAGCCAGCGGTCGGGCTGGTCGTCGAAGGCGGTCAGCGCCGGCGACTGGATGGGATAGATCGTGATCCCCTCGCCGGGCGTGAGGATGCCGACGATCCGGTCGCCCGGCACGGCGCCCCCGTTGGGCGCGAAATGAACCGGAAGATCGCCGTTCAAGCCCCTGATGGGGATCGACTTCTTGGCGTCGCGCCCTTTCGGCGCCTTGAGACCCGGCACCTTGAAGACGAGGCCCTCGGCCTTCTTCATGCCGAACCAGCCGCCCTCGCTGCGGTCCGGCTCGGCGCCGGTCACGCGATCCTCCTTGAAGTCGGGATAGACCGCCTTCACGACGTCGCCGGAGAAGATCTCGCCACGTCCGACCGCCGCGAGGACGTCCTCGAGCGAGGTGCGGGCCAGGCGCGGCAGAGACGCTTTCAGCTTCTCCTCCGTATAGGCCTTCTTGGCGCGTTCGAAGGCGCGCTCGACGATCTGGCGGCCGAGCCCGGCATATTGCTTGCGCACCGCGGCGCGGGTGGCCCGCCGGATGGCGGCGCGCGCCTTGCCGGTGACCACGATCGATTCCCAGGCGGCGGGGGGCACCTGTCCGGCGGCGCGGGAAATCTCGACCTCGTCGCCGTTGTGCAGTTCCGACAGAAGCGGGACGATGCGGCCATTGACCTTGCAGCCCACGGCCGTGTTGCCCACGTCCGTATGCACGGCATAGGCGAAGTCGATCGGCGTGGCCCCGCGCGGCAGGGCGATGAGCCGGCCCTTCGGCGTGAAGCAGAAGACCTGGTCGTGGAAGAGCTCGAGCTTGGTGTGCTCGAGGAATTCCTCGGGGCTGTCGCCCTCCGCGAGATTCTCGACCGTGCGCCGCAGCCACTCGAAGGCCCGGCTCTCGCGCGCAAGGGTGGAACGGTCGCCGCCCTGCCCTTCCTTGTAGAGGGCGTGGGCGGCAATGCCGAACTCGGCGATGCGGTCCATCTCCTCGGTACGGATCTGCAGCTCGACGCGCTGGCGGCCCGGGCCCACGATGGTGGTGTGCAACGAGCGATAGTCGTTCTGCTTGGGCGTTGAGATGTAGTCCTTGAACCGGCCGGGCACGCTCGGCCACGTCGTATGCACGACGCCCAGCACCGCGTAGCACTCCGCGACCGTGTCGACGATCAGGCGGAAGCCGAAGATGTCGGAGAGCTGCTCGAAGGAGACGCTCTTGCGCTCCATCTTCTTCCAGATCGAATAGGCGCGCTTGCGCCGGCCCTTCACCAGCACTCGGAGTCCGCGCGAGGCGAGCTTGGCCGTCAGTTCGGCCTCGATGTCGCGCACCATCTGGTTGCTGATGCCCGACATCTCCTCCAGCCGCGCCGAGATCATGGCGTGGGCCTCGGGCGAGAAATGGCGGAAGGCGAGGTCTTCCAGTTCCTCGCGCATCTCCTGCATGCCCATGCGCCCGGCAAGCGGGGCATAGATGTCGAGCGTCTCCTCGGCGATGCGGGTGCGCTTCTCCGGAGGCATGTGGTGGAGCGTGCGCATGTTGTGCAGGCGGTCGGCCAGCTTCACCAGCAGCACGCGCACGTCATCGGCGATGGCGAGCAGCAGCTTGCGGAAATTCTCGGCCTGGGCGGCCTTCTTGGAGACGAGGTCCAGCTTCTTGATCTTGGTGAGGCCGTCGACGAGGGCGCCGATCTCGTGGCCGAAGAACCTGTCGATCTCCTCGCGGGTGGCCGCCGTGTCCTCGATCGTGTCGTGCAGGACCGCCGCCACGATGGTCGCGTCGTCCAGCCGCAGATCGGTGAGGATGGCCGCCACTTCCAGCGGATGGGACATGTAGGGATCGCCGGAGGCCCGCTTCTGCGAGCCGTGCGCCTTCATGGCGTAGACATAGGCGCGGTTGAGCAGCGCCTCGTCCGCGTTTGGATTGTAGCGCTTGACCCGCTCGACGAGTTCGTACTGCCGCATCATCGCCAGCGGCGCCTTCCTGCAATCAGTCCGTGTTCGGAAATCGACCGGCCCCTCGGCAGTATTGGGGATGCCGGGGCCGGGCCGCAAGGCCGGCGACGCCCGTGCCTGGGGCGCGTGCGACGCAGGGGCGCGCCCCGGGAGCGTCGGCCAACGAAAAAGGCCCGGCTCAGCCGGGCCTTCGCGAGACGATTTGACAGGACCGGCCTACTCGCCGTCGTCGTCCGACTCCGCGGGAGGCACGAGGCCCTCGAGTCCACGCAGGAGGTCCTCTTCCGTCATGCGGTCGAACTCGACGCTGGTGTCGTCGCCGCCCGTCTGGGGAGCGCCAATCATCGGCACGGGCTCGGCCTCGGGCTCGTCCACGTCGACATGCTTCTGCAGCGAGTGGATGAGATCTTCCTTGAGGTCCTCGGGCGAAATGGTCGTGTCCGCGATCTCGCGCAGCGCGACGACGGGGTTCTTGTCGCGATCGCGGTCAACCGTGAGCGGGGAACCCGACGAAATCATGCGGGCGCGGTGGCTGGCGAGCAGCACGAGTTCGAAGCGATTGTCGACCTTGTCGATGCAATCTTCTACGGTAACGCGGGCCATGGGGTCTCCGGCAATCGGCGGCTGCAGCCGCCAGGGCGCAGATCGAGCGCCGGGCTGAGCCGGGTCCGTTACACCCTCCGACGGGGCAAATCAACCCTCGCGGCGCAAACCGGCCTGGAGAAAGCACCCCAAGGAGCGCCTCGCGCGTCGACGCGGCTGCACGGCGGCTCGACGTCACGGCGGCTCGATAACCGACCCTGCAGCATCCGTCGGGCGGACGTTAGTAATTATCATCAATCAAAGATTGAATTTGCACCTTTCCGTCTTGACATCGCCACACTCCGTCGTTCAGATCGTCACAACCATTGGTTGAAGAACGCGTTTCAATCTTTTCGCTGTTTTTAACCAGTGATCATGCACACTGTGATCAATGACCTCATCGATTGCCCGGCCCACCCAAGATCGACGCCTGTCTCTTCCTGCTAGAACAATCCAGCAGGCGTCCCAGGACGATGCCATGCAGAATACTGAGCGTACTGCGTTATTCATTGACGGCGCGAACCTTTACGCGACGGCCAAGGCGCTGGGATTTGACATCGACTACAAGCGCTTGCTCAAGGAATTTCAAACCCGCGGCTATCTTGTTCGGGCTTTCTACTATACTGCGCTGATCGAGGATCAAGAGTACTCCTCCATCCGTCCGCTCATCGACTGGCTCGACTATAACGGGTATCGCGTCGTCACGAAGCCGACCAAGGAATTCGTCGACTCTACCGGGCGTCGCAAAGTCAAGGGCAACATGGACATCGAGCTCGCCATCGACGCGCTCGAACTCGCCCCCTACATCAATCACATGGTGCTGTTCTCCGGGGATGGCGACTTTCGCTCCCTCGTGGAGGCCATGCAGCGGCGCGGCGTCCGCGTCTCGGTGGTGTCGACCATTTCGTCGCAGCCCCCGATGGTGGCGGACGAACTGCGCCGGCAGGCCGACGAGTTCATCGACATCATCCACCTCGCCGCCAAGATCGGCCGCGATCCGGCCGAGCGCGCCGAACGCCCGCCGCGCAACTATGATCGTCGCCCGCCGCAGGCCGCTCCGGCCGCCGCCGCGGACGATGGGAACCTCGATCTCTGAGGCCCTTCGGCGCTCCTTCGCCCTCGCAAGGAGCGCCGCGCGACGCACTCGATCTCCCCGCCCGCGAAAAGCCTCGGGTCGCTTCATCACCGGCTGGGCGTGACGACGCCAATGGGACTCCAAAGCCGGTGGGCAAGCGCCCCAGCGCATTGCGATGGCAGGGACGCCCCGTCTAGAACGGGCCATGCCCTCCCCGACTCGACCCGCCCCGGCGCTTGACGCCTCCGCCCACCGCGAACCCGGGCCCGATTGCCCGCTCTGCCCGCGCCTCGTCGCCTTCCGGCACGCGGCGCGCGCGCGCGAGCCCGGCTGGCACAACGCCCCGGTGCCCTCCTTCGGCGACAGGGCGGCACACCTCATCGTGGTGGGGCTCGCTCCCGGGCTCAGGGGAGCCAACCGCACCGGCAGGCCCTTCACGGGCGACTATGCCGGCGACCTGCTCTACGCCACGCTGAAGCGGTTCGGGTTTTCGCAAGGCGAATTCCAGGCCCGGCCCGACGACGGGTTGCGACTGGTCGACTGCCTGCTGACCAACGCCGTGCGCTGCGTGCCGCCCGAGAACAAGCCGACTCCTGCCGAGATCGGGACCTGCCGGACGTTCCTCTCGGCCACGCTGGCGGCTTCGCCGCGCGCTTGCGCCATCGTGGCGCTCGGCCGCATCGCCCATGACTCGGTGTTGCGGGCGCTGGGAGCCAGACTTGCGGCCCATCCGTTCGCGCATGGCGCCGTGCACGAGGTAGGCGCCCTGGCTCTCTTCGACAGCTATCACTGCTCGCGCTACAACACGAACACGGGCCGGCTCACCGCCGCGATGTTCGAGGACGTCTTCGCCGCCGTCCGGCGTCGCCTCGACAACGCCTGAGGCCGGCCGGTCCATTCCGCGGGCCGATAACCCTGCCGCGAGCTCAGGCGGCGGCGCGCTGGCGCAGCCAGCCGATCACCTCGGACGCGCTGCGGTCGGGCGGAAAGACCGGGTAGAAGACCCGCTCGATCACGCCGTCGCGCAACACGAGCGTCAGGCGTTTCAGCAAGGTCATGGCGCCCACCTGGAACGTGGGCAGCCGCAACTCCCGGGTAAGCGCGAGGTCGGCGTCCGAGAGGATGGCGAAGGGGAGATGCAGCCGGTCGGCCATCTCCTTCTGATACTCCGTGTCCTGGGTCGACAGGCCGAAGACATGGTTCACGCCGAGGTCGCGCAGGTCGGAGTAATGGTCCCTGAAGCCGCAGGACTGGGGCGTGCAGCCTCGGGCGCCGGGGATGGCGTCCCAGCCCTCGGGCAAGGGCTCGCCCGGCTTGCCCGTGCGGGGATAGGCATAGACGACCGTCAGGCCCGGCAGCTGCGACAGGGCCACGCGGCCCCCCGTCGTCGCAGGAAGCGCGATCGCCGGCATCTGCATGCGCGGCAGGTGGGAAGCCCCTCCGTCGTCATGGGGCTGCGGCAAGTCCTCCGGCAGATGCTCGTAGCTCGTCGTCATGGCTTGGCCTCCGGCAGTTGCGGGACCATGGGGGACGTCAGCACCTGCTTGTCCGACCCCGGCTCTCCCGTCGCGAATCGGCTGAACACCATGTCAGGTGCGCTCGTATTGTGGCGCGAAAGGACCTGCCGGCCAGCCCAGATCTCGCTCGCCGGGCCGCCGGGATAGGTCATGATCGGGCTCTCGCTCCAGCCCTTGGATCCCAGCGACCGCCAAGCGACCCGCGCGACATCCGCATTGTACTCCGTCGTGTACATGGACCGGAGCGAGGCGAAGGGCATGGTGTCGGGCAGCGGCCCGTCGAAAGAGACGTCCAGCACCATGCGGTCCTGGTCCAGCCCCTTCACGGCCAGGCGCGCCGAGCCGCCCCGGGCGAAGGCGAGCGTGAAGGTCCTCGTCTTCGGATCGAATGCGATGTCCTTCAACGCGACGATCGGTCGCCCCTGCATCTCGACCGGCCCGACCAGGAAGGACGAGCCATAGGCCGTCCAGCGCAGGTTGGGCGGAGGCAAAGGCCGGGCGCGCCAATAGCCGTCTGGCGGGTAGATGACCAGCACCTCCTCGGCCCTCTCCTGGTAGCGGACCCAGAGCTGCACGACGTGCAGGCCCTGCTCGACGCGATCGCCCACCCGGAAGGGCACGGTCGCAGGCCGCCAGAATGAGGGATAGGTATAGCCGGTCAGCCAGAACTCCGGCTGCTCGTAGAAGGTGACCCGGCGCGACTTGTCTGCGAAGAACACGGGGTCGTGCGACATGTCGCAGCTCGTGAAGTCCGGCGCCCAGCGGTCCGACACGATCCCGCCGATGAAGGCGGGATGCACGGCCTGGACACGGAAGCTGCGGACCTTGGGCGAGGCAAACTCGAGCGCCACATTGTCCTTTTCCGCGCAGAGCTCCGGCTCGCTGCGGTTGGCGACCGCGACGTCGAGATCCTCGGCGCGACCGGACGTTGCGCCGGCGGCGATGGCGGCAAGGAGGGACAGGACTGCGAGACGTGCGATTCGCATGGCGGTCTCCCGACGGGGACGCCCTTATGCCGCCCTGCCGGGCAGAGGCGCAACCGCAGGAGGGCTGGTCAGCGCCGCGATTTCCGGGGGCGTGGCGAATTCCTCGGGAATGGCGCAGAGCCCGAGGCGGGCCAGCCATGCCCCCGCGGCCGGCGACGCCGTGAAGACCGCGAAGGGAACGGCGAGCGGGAAGCCCACCAGAAGGGGAAAGGCCCAGGCCAGGGCCGTCGGAGCCTGGATCCACAGCGCCACGATGATCGCGGTCCCGAACAGGGTCTGCGGCCAGAGGCCGCGCAGGGCGGTGGACCAGGAGAGCGCATGCGCGTCCCGAGCCTGCCCGTTCCAGGTCACGGCCCGGCCGAAAAGCAGGCCCACCATGAACATGGACGTGCGCAAGGTGGTGGCTGCGCCGACCAGGAACGAGAAGACGAGTTCGCTCGCCGCGCCCAGCGCAAACCTGGGCCCGCGGCCATAGCGGGCGACGCCGCCGCGGGTGAGGGCCACGTCCAGGAAGCCGGCGAGCTTGGGCGCCAGGAACATCAGGATGAAGGCGAGGTAGACCGCGATCGCGAGGCCGGCGGGGTAACCGGCCGCGAGATCCGCCTTCTCGAGGGGCTTCAGGGCCGTGAGGGCGAACATCAGCGTCCAGGCGGGGATGCCGAGGAACATCAGGATGGCCCAGGCGAGCTGGAAGCGGCTCATGGGCAGCAGCCCGGGCAGGCCGATCAGCCGGAAATACTGCATGTTGCCCTGGCACCAGCGCAGGTCGCGGCGCGTGAACTCGAGCACCGTGGGCGGGTTTTCCTCCCAGCTGCCGCATTCCTGCGGCAGGACGCGCACCTCCCAGCCGGCCCGGCGC
Organism: Alsobacter sp.; assembly: GCA_046349155.1. Lineage (GTDB taxonomy): Bacteria > Pseudomonadota > Alphaproteobacteria > Rhizobiales > Beijerinckiaceae > Alsobacter. The sequence continues at coordinate 356,920 of JAXMCW010000002.1, forward strand.
ATCAACGTCGCCTCGACCTGGTCGTGCGACAGCACATGTCCGCCGAGCGGCGGCCGTCCGGGCAACACGGGCAGATGGCAATGATCGCGGAAGGGCGCGATGCGCACGAGCGCATTGTGCCCCCAGAAGGGCCCGCAATCGCCGGCCCACCAGGCGCTGCCCATCGTGTAGGGCCGCATGCCCTGGCGCATGCCGAACTGGAACAGCCGGGCGAAGGCGCTCTGCGACGGCATGCCCACCACCAGGCTCTGCAGGATGCCGAGCCGCGGGAAGGCCGCCATCATGCGGACCATCCGCAGGATCGTCGGCCCGTCCATCAGGCTGTCGGCGTCGAGCGGAAGCATCAGCTCGAACGAGCCGCCCCAGCGCTCGCAGAAGTCGCGGACATTGCCAGCCTTGTAGCCGATATTGTTCTCGCGCCGCCGGTAATGCAGCCGATGCGATCCGGAGGTGGTGGCCTGCCACGCGGCGAAAGCCTCCTCCTCGGCCGCGGCGACGGCGGGCGCGTCGGTGTCGCTCAGCACGAAATAGTCGAAGGACTGGCCGTGGCCGGTCGCATCGAGGCTGTCCTTGACGATGGCGAGCCGGGCGAAAGCCCGTTCGGGGGCCTCGTTGCGCAAGGTCATCAGCACCGCGGTGCGGATGGGCAAGGGTCCGGTCCCCTCCCCGGCGGCGGCGAAAGGCGCCACCCGCTCCATCGGGTCGCGCGTGCCGTGCAGCAGCCACAGGCCGAGCGCGGCATTCCAGAAACCGAGCACGCTCCACGGCGCGGCGAACAGGAAGCAGACGAACATCAGGATGTCGACGACCGTCCAGCCGCCCGTTCCGAGCACCCTGGCCATGGCCGCGGCCAGCGCCAGGTAGGTCAGGAGGTTGAGAGCAGCCACGACGGCGCGCCGGCGGGTGAGCATCCGGGTCGATTGCAGGCCGGCGGGGGTCGTAGCCATGGTCTCTTGTCGTCGTCCTGGGTCGTCTCTTGCAGCCCGCAGGCCCGGGCAGCGGCTTTACGCATGGCGGGACGGCGTCCCATGATCCGGCCGGGCGCGAGCCCAGGCGCAACCGAGATAGAGAGGAACGCGACCTTGGGCAATCATCCCGGCGATGCCGATCGAGCGAGCGCCGGTCACATCCCCGCGGGCTCGAGGCCCGCCCACGCCCTCTGGTACGCAGCGCCGGGCCGGGCGGACCTGCGGCCGGCGGCGGTTGCGGCCCGCGCGCCGGAGGGGCAGGTCCTCGTGCGCACCCTCTGGAGCGCGCTGAGCCGCGGGACGGAGCGGCTCGTCTCGTCCGGCCGCGTGCCGGAGAGCGAATACGGGCGGATGCGGGCTCCCTTGCAGGAGGGCGAATTCCCCTTTCCCGTCAAGTACGGCTACTGCGCCGTGGGCCGCGTCGAGGACGGGCCACCCGACCTCGTCGGACGGATCGTCTTTTCCCTGCACCCGCATCAGGAGCGTTTCACGGCCCCGCTGGGCCTCGCCCTCCCCGTTCCGGATGCCGTGCCCGCGCGGCGCGCGGTGCTGGCCGCCAACATGGAGACGGCCCTGAACGGGCTCTGGGACGCCGGAGCGGGACCGGCGGACCGCATCCTGGTGGTCGGCGCGGGCGTCGTCGGCCTCCTCACGGCCTACATTGCCGCCCGCCTGCCGGGGGCCGACGTCACGGTGGTGGACATCGACGCCACGCGCGCCCCCGTCGCCGACGCCCTTGGCGTCCGCTTCGCCGCGCCGGAGCGCGCCCCGCAGGAGGTCGACATCGCCATCCATGCCAGCGCCTCGCCCGCCGGCCTCGCCACCGCCCTGGCGGCGGCGGGGCTGGAGGCCACCGTGGTCGAGATGAGCTGGTACGGCGAAGGGGCCGTCCCGGCTCCGCTCGGCGGCGCGTTCCACAGCCGCCGGCTGCGCCTCGTCTCGTCCCAGGTCGGGCAGGTCTCCCCTGTCCGCCGTCCGCGATGGAGCCACGGGCGACGCATGGCCGCCGCCCTCGACCTGCTGCGTGACGACCGGCTCGACGCCCTTATCACCGAAGAAGTCGCATTTTCCGATCTGCCGGGCGAAATACCCCGTATTCTCGGCGATCGCGCTTCAGGTCTGGTAACGGCCGTGCGCTATGGCGAAGCCTGAGGCGCGAGCCTCCCTGTGGAGAGACCCCCATGTATGCCGTCGAGGTGCGCGACCACATCATGATCGCGCACAGCTTCAAGGGCGACCTGTTCGGCCCCGCCCAGCGCCTGCACGGCGCGACCTTCGTGGTGGACGTCGCGTTCTTCCGCGAAACGCTGACCAGCGACGAGGTCGTCGTCGACATCGGCCGGGCCCATGACGCGCTGAAGTCGATCCTGGGACCGCTCAACTACCGCAACCTCGACGAAGAGCCGGCCTTCGCGGGCCGGCAGACCACGACGGAGTTCCTCTCCCACCACATCTTCGACCGCATGGCCGAGGCCTGCCGCAAGGGCGACCTGGGACCGGGCTCGGAGGGCATCGTCAAGATCCGGGTCATGCTGCACGAATCCCATGTCGCGCGAGCCTGGTTCGAGGGGCCCGTCGGTGCCGCCTGACGTCGTCTTCGCCATTCCGGGCGACCTCGCTACCCCCACCGGGGGCTATGGCTACGACCGGGAGTTGATGGCTCACCTGCCGGAGCACGGGCTGTCCGTCGAGCACCTGCAACTGCCGGGATCCTTCCCGATGGCGAGCGTGCCCGACCTCGGCGAGACCGGCTACAAGCTCAGCCAAACCTCGCCGAACTCGGTGATCCTGGTCGACGGCCTCGCCTACGGGGCCATGACGGACATCGTGCTGAAGGACATGGACCGCACCTTCGTGGCCCTGGTCCACCATCCGCTCGCCCACGAGACGGGCCTGAGCGACCGGATGCGGCGGGCGCTGGCCGCCAGCGAGAAAAGCGCGCTGAAGCGCGCCGCGCACGTGGTGGTGACGAGCCCCGCGACGGCGCGCACCCTGGTCGGGGAGTTCGACGTCCCCTCGGAAAAGCTCACCGTGGCGCTGCCGGGCACGGATCCGGCGCCGCGGTCCGCCGGCTCGCCGGACGGGACCACGCTGCTTTGCGTGGGAACCGTTTCGCCGCGCAAGGCCTATGACGTGCTGGCGCGCGCGCTCGGCGGCCTCAAGGACCTGACCTGGACCTGCCGGATCGCCGGCGAGACGGACCGGGTGGCCGGCGAATTTGACCGCGTGCGCGCCGTGATCGACGAGGAAGGCCTGGCCGGCCGCATCGCCTTCATCGGCGTGCTCGACCGTCCGGCCCTCGACCGCGCCTATGCCTGCGCGGACATCTTCCTCATGCCGTCGCTCTACGAGGGCTACGGGATGGCACTCGCCGAGGCGATGGCGCGCGGCCTGCCCATCGTCTGCACCACGGGCGGCGCGGCCGCCGAGACGGTCCCGGACGGGGCCGGCCTCAAGGTTCCCCCGGGCGACGCCCCAGCCCTGCGTCACGCAATCCGTGTTCTCCTGGAGGATCCGGCGCGGCGCAGAGCGCTGTCCGACGGTTCATGGGCGGCGGGGCGATCCCTGCCGACCTGGTCCCACACGGCAGGCGTGGTCGCCGAAACCCTGAAACGCGTCCAAGCCGGCATGGGAGGCCGGACATGAGTGGATTTGATCCCCATTGGTTGGCCTTGCGGGAACCGGCGGACCACGCCGCCCGCGACAAGAGATTGCTCGCCTTGGTTGCGGACCGCTTTGCGGCCCGCCAGCAGGTCGACGTCGTCGATCTCGGAGCTGGCGCAGGCTCGAACCTGCGGGCCCTGGCTCCTCACCTGCCGGCCCGGCAATCCTGGACGCTTGTCGACCACGACCCGGCCCTGCTCGACACGGCCCGCCGCGCTCTCCTCGCATGGGCCGAAGAGGGCCGCGAGGCGGAGGGCGGCGTCGTCCTCGACAAGAGCGGCAAACGCGTCACGGTCGCCTTCCGGCAGGCCGATCTGGCCCGCGACATCGACGACCTGCTGATGCCGGCGCCCGACCTGGTGACCGCCGCCGCCCTGTTCGACCTCGTGTCCGAGCCGTGGCTGCGACGTTTCACTGCGGCTTTGGTGGAGCGCGGCGCGCCCCTCTATGCCGTGCTGACCTATGACGGCCTCGAGCGCTGGTCGCCGCCGCACCGGCTCGACGAGGCCGTGCTCTCGGCCTTCCATCTGCACCAGCAGCGCGACAAGGGCTTCGGACCCGCCGCGGGCCCGCGCGCCGCGGGCGCCCTGGCGGCGAGCCTGGTGAAGCTCGGCTACAGCGTGCGCAACGGGGACAGCCCCTGGCAGCTCGGCGCGGCCCAGGCCGCCTTGGTGGGAGAACTCGCTTCGGGCATCGCCCAGGCGGCCGTCGAGACCGGCCGGCTGTCCCGCGTCGAGGCGGAAGCCTGGGTCGCCGCCCGGCGGCAGGCCACGGCCGTGGAGATCGGCCACCGCGACCTGTGGGCCGAGAAGGCGGCCTGATCAGCGGCCGAAGGTCATCCTCGCCAGGACGCCGTCGCGCTTGACGACGGCGTGCATCAGCGCGCCCGCGACGTGGAGCAGCACAAGGCCGGCCAGGACGAAGGCGCCGATCTTGTGGAGCGCGAAGAGCTGTTCGGCCAGGTGCTCGTTCTTCGAGAGGATCGGCGGCAGTTCGAACAGCCAGAACACGGAGACCGGCGCGCCGTAGGCCGAGGTCGCCGCCCAGCCGCCGATCGGCACGGCGATCATCATCACGTAGAGCAGCATGTGCACGCTGTGCGAGGCGATGCGCTCGAAGGCGTTGAGGCTCGGCTCCGGCGGCGGCGCGCCGGCTGCGACCCGGTAGGCGAGCCTGATCAGGGCGAGGGAGAGCACGATGGAGCCGAGGGAGCGGTGAATGTCGTAGAGCGTGTTCTGAATCGCGCCCTCGGGCACCTTGTCGAGGGCGAAGCCGATCGGCCAGGCCGAGAGGATCACCGCCGCGACCAGCCAGTGCAGCGCCTTGGCGATGCCGCTATAGCCCTCGGCTGGCGGGGCGGCGAGCGTCGATGCGGTCATGCTCCTTCTCCCGGCTTCAAGGCGCAATCGAACAGGACGTCCCCGTCCTCGAAGACATGGACCCGGGTCGGCGGACGGAGAGCCTCCCCCAGGGACGCGACCGGCGGAAGCTCCAGGCCCGGCCTGCCCGAGCCGATCAGCATAGGCGCGACCAGCACGTGCAGACGGTCGACGCAGCCCTCCGCGACGAAGGTCGAGACGGTGCGCGCGCCGCCTTCCACCAAGATGCGGCCGAGGCCGTGCTCGGACAAGCGCGACAGAATGGCCTTCGGGGACACGATCCCGTCAGCGGACGTGATCACGATCTCGTGGGCTCCGGGCGGGCACGGGCCGGGTTCGGCGCGCACGATGAATCGCCGCGCCCCGTCATCGGCCATGCATTGGCTCCCTGCGGGCAGCCTTCCGCGGGGATCGAGGACCACGCGGGCGGGGTTGCGACCGGGCACCCGGCGCACGTTGAGGCGGGGATCGTCCGCAATCACGGTGCCTACGCCCACGATCACTGCATCGACATGGGCTCTCAATCGATGGACGTGATCCAGCGCGCATTCCCCGTTGATCCATTGGGACTCGCCCGTGACGGTCGCGATGCGCCCGTCCAGCGACTGGCCGAGCTGGGCGACGACGAAAGGGGCGGAGAGCCGGCGTTCACGCAGCGGCCAGAGGGGGTCTTGGGGCGACACGTGTCTAGCTTGCTTTTTCGTCGTTTCGCGAGTGTAACTGCCGGGGCCCGTTGGACGGAGTGAGGCTGGAGCAAGGGCTTGAATGGCTCCACTCCGACCCTATCCTCTGCGCAACCTTTGACCAATGCGCAACGCGCGCGAGGATCCGCATGAGCGTCTCCCCCTCACTCGACGAGATGTTCGCCCGCTTCGACCAGACCCAGGTCGAGCGTGCGATCGCGGAACTGCGCGCCGGCCGGCCCGTGGTCCTGCGCGAGGACGGCGCCGTGCTCGTGACCACGGCCGAAGCGGCCGTCGGCGGCCTTTCGCTTGACCTTCCGGCGCTGGCGCAGGGCCAGTCGCGCCTCGTCCTGGCTCCGGGACGGCTGCGCCGCCTGGGCCAGGATCGCCAGTCAGCGGGCGTCATCGCCCTGCCGACCCTCGACCTTGGCCGCATCGAGACGCTGGCGCTGCGCGTGGACGGCAAGATCGACGCGCCGGTTTCGCCCGCTACCGCGATCGACGTGGCGGGGCTCGACCTTGCGGCGACATCCCTTCTGCTGCCCGCCGTCATCGTGACGCCCCTCTCGCCGGAAACGGCCGATGCGCTGATCGGCCGCGGCGTCGCCGTCACGACGCCGGATGCGCTCGCCCGCTATCGGCGCTCCGCCGCCACGTCCGTGACCCTGGTGAGCCGTGCGCCCGTTCCCCTGGAGGGCGCCGGCGAGAGCGAGTTCGTGGTGTTCCGTGGCGGCGAGGGCCTGCGCGACCAGGTCGCGATCGTCGTGGGCAAGCCCGACCTCGCCAAGCCCGTGATCGTGCGGCTGCACTCGGCGTGCCTGACGGGCGACCTTTTCGGCAGCCTGAAGTGCGATTGCGGCGACCAGTTGCGCGGAGCAGTGAAGTTCATGGCCGAGAACGGCGGTGGCGTCCTGCTCTATCTCGACCAGGAGGGCCGCGGCAACGGCATCGCCAACAAGATCCGCGCGTACAAGCTGCAGTCCGAGGGCTGGGACACTTACGACGCCGACGAGGTGCTGGGCTTCGGCCTCGACCAGCGTCATTTCGGCTATGCCGCCGAGATGCTCAAGCAGCTCGGCGTGTCGCAAGTGGCGATCATGACAAACAACCCCCTCAAGATCGCCGCGCTCAAGGCCGCGGGGCTGCAGGTGGTCGACGACCTGCGCCTGAACGGCCGGCCGACTTCCGAGAACGTGCTCTACCTCGCCGCCAAGCGGGACCGTGCCGGGCACTTCATCGATCTCGAGACCCTCGTCGCCCGCAAGCCCATCCAGGACTGACGTGCCTGCTCGGCCCTGGCGCACGGGCGGCGAGGCCGCAGGCGGCGCGCCTGCGCGCCACGCCAGGCCGTGGCCGCTGCCCGCGACCCTCCTCCTGTTCGCGGCTGCGTGGCTCGTGCTGTGCTGGCCCTGGCTTTCGGGGCGCTACACGGTGCCGTGGGACGCCAAGGCCCATTTTCAGGCGCAGTTGCAGTTCCTGGCGGACAGCCTGCACCGGGGGGAATCCCCGTTCTGGAACCCGTTCGTCTTCGCGGGCATGCCGCAGATCGCGGACCCGCAATCGCTGATCTTCTCGCCGCCTCACCTGCTGCTCGCCGCGCTGGACGCGACGCCGTCCTTCGCCGAGGCCGACGGCGTCGCCTTCGGCATGCTGTTCCTGGGCGGGCTCGGGCTCGTGCTGATCTTCCGCGACCATCGCTGGCACCCTGCCGGCGCGCTGGTGGCCGCCCTGGCCTACGCCTTCGGGGCCTCGGCGGCCTGGCGCATCCAGCACACCGGGCAAGTGCTCAGCTTCTCCTATTTCCCGCTGGCGCTCTGGGCCCTGATGCGAGCGCTGGAGCGCGGCTCGGGCTGGGCGGGCTTCCTCTCCGGGGTGGTGGCCGGCCTCATGGTGCTGGGGCGCGACCAGATCGCCTGGCTCGGCGTCTACCTGCTGGCGGGCTTCGTGCTGTGGCACTGGGGTCGCGCGCCCTCCCCCGCCAGGGCGATCCGGGCCTCGGTGACGCCCCTGGCGGCCGGCGTCGCGGGCGGGGTGCTCGTCGCCGGCTGGCCGCTGCTGATGACCCTCCTGCTGGCAGGGGACAGCAACCGCCCGGCCATCGACCTCGTGGGCGCCGGGCGCGGTTCGCTGCACCCGGCCTCGTTCCTGACGGCCTTCGTGGCCAATCTCTACGGCACCGACGGCCCCCTGGCGGATTTCTGGGGCCAGCCCAGCATGACCTGGGGGCCAACCGACCTCTTTCTCGCCCGCAACATGAGCGACGTCTATGTCGGCGCCCTCCCCGTGCTGGCCCTGATCGGCGCGGTGCTGGTGGGCGGCGGCTGGCGCTCGCGCGAGATCCGCTACCCCCTGATCGCCTTCGGCCTGCTGATTCTCTACGCGCTTGGCTGGTACACGCCGGTCTTCGCCGTGATGTTCAAGCTGCTGCCGGGTGCCGACCTCTGGCGTCGGCCGGCGGACGCGACCTTCATGATCGGCGCCATGGCCGCGCTGCTCGGCGGATACGGCGTGCATCGCCTGGTGACCGCGCCGGAGCCTCCGTCGCGCGCCGTGCTCGCCGGGACGGTCCTCGCCGTCCTGGCGGGGTTCGCCGCCTGCGTCGGGGTCGCGGTCTGGAAGGGCAAGCTCGGGCAGGCCGGGGTGCCGATCCTCGTCGGTGCGCTGATCTTCGCCGCCTCGGCGCTGGCGCTCGGTCTGGCGCGGCGCGTCGGACTGGACAGGCCCGTCGCGGCGGCCGCCCTGCTCGGCGCGCTGCTGACCGCCGATCTCGCCTGGAGCAACGGGCCGAACGAGTCCACGGCGCTGCCGCCCGCGATGTACGACGTGCTGCGGCCGGATTCCGAGGACCGCCTGATCGGCTTCGTCGCGCAACGGCTGGAGGGCGAACGGGCGCTCGACAGGCGCGACCGCGTCGAGCTCGCCGGGATCGATTTCCACTGGCCGAACGCCAGCATGGTGCACCGGCTCGACAACACGCTGGGCTACAATCCCATCCGGTTGTCGATCTATGCCACCGCAACCGGTGCGGAGGACCATGTGGCCCTGCCGGAGCAGAGGGTGTTCTCCCCCCTGTTTCCCGGCTATCACTCCCTGCTCTCGGACATGCTGGGGCTGCGCTACATCGCCACGCGGGGCGAACTCTCGGCGATCGACAAGGCCTGGACGCCGCAGACCCTGCCGGAGGTGGGCCGCTTCCCGGCGGGGCGGGTCTACGAGAATCCCGGCGCGCTGCCGCGCGTGCTCTTCGTGACCGGGTCGCAGCCCGCCGACTTCGCCGCCCTGGCCGCGACCGGCCGCTGGCCCGACTTCGACCCCCGCCGCACGGTGCTGCTCGAGACCGGGCCCGCCATCCCGCCCTCCGGCGAAGGCGGGACCGCGACGCTGCGGCGCTACAGGAACACCGACGTCACGGTTCACGTCTCGGCCCGCGCGCCGGGCTGGGTCGTGCTGAACGATGTCTGGCACCCCTGGTGGTACGCCGAAGTCGACGGCGCGCCGGCGCCCCTCCTGCGCGCCAACGCCATTTTCCGGGCCGTCGCCGTGCCGGCCGGCGAGCACATGGTGCGCTTCACGTTCCGCCCCGTGGCGGGCACCCTGCACGAGCTTGCCGGGCGGCTCGGCTTGTCCCACCCTTCCGGCACCTGAGCGCCGGAGGTTGCATGGCCTGGCTGATCCTGCTCGTCGCGGGCCTTCTCGAGGTCACGTGGGCCATCGGACTGAAATACACGGAGGGCTTCACGCGGCTCTGGCCGAGCGTGCTGACGCTGGCCTCCATGGCCGCGAGCGTCCTGTTGCTCGGCCTCGCCTTGAAGAGCCTGCCGCTCGGCACCGCCTACGCCGTGTGGACGGGCATCGGCGCCCTGGGCACCGCTATCCTCGGCATCGTGCTCTTCGGCGAACCTGCCACCGCGGCGCGGCTGGCCTCGATCGGCCTCATCGTGGCCGGCATCGTCGGGCTCAAACTGGTGAGCTGAGGACGGAGAGCGCGCCGCGGCGTTCCGGCCGGACGAGCGGCCGCAGTCGCCTCAGCCCTTGTCGCGCAGGACGCGGGCCTTCTCGCGGCTCCAGTCGCGCGCCTTCTCGGTCTCGCGCTTGTCGTGCAGCTTCTTGCCGCGCGCCAAGGCCAGCTCGACCTTCGCCCGGCCGCGGTCGTTGAAGTAGATCTTCAGCGGCACGATGGTCATGCCCTCGCGCTGCACGGCCCCGATGAGCTTGTTGAGCTCGCGGCGGTGCAGCAGCAGCTTTCGCGGCCGCTTCGTCTCATGGTTGAACTGGTTGGCCTGCAGGTATTCCGGGATATAGGCGTTGACGAGGTAGATCTCGCCATTCTTCTCGCCGGCATAGCTCTCCGCGATGGTCGCCTTGCCGCCGCGCAGCGACTTCACCTCGGTGCCGGTGAGCGCGATGCCGGCCTCGAAGGTCTCGCCGATCTCGAAGTTGAAGCGAGCCTTCCGGTTCTCAGCGGCGACCTTGTAGTTGGGATCGTTCTTACCAGCGATGGCCAAGGCAAGGTTCCAGACGCATTCAGCCGTTCAGCAGCCCGGCATGGACCATGGCCGAACGGATCGCCACGCGCGTGGGTTCCGTCGCCGGCATCAGCGGCAGCCGGACCTCGTCGCGCATCCGGCCGAGCAGCGACAGGGCGTACTTGGAGCCGGTGACGCCGGGCTCCAGGAACACCGCCAAGTCGAGCGGGACCAGCCGGTCCTGCAAAGCGAGCGCGCGGGGCGCGTCGCCGGCGAGCGCCGCCTCCATCCGCTCGGCGGAGAGTTGCGGGGCGACGTTGGACACCACCGAGATCGTGCCGAGAGCGCCGGCCGCCACGGACGGCATGGCGATGATGTCGTCGCCCGAAAGCTGGATGAAGTCCGGGCCCAGGGCTGCGCGTTGCTGGGAGATGCGCGCCACGCTGCCGGTGGCGTCCTTCACGCCGGCGATGTTCTTCAACTCGTAGAGGCGCTTCATGGTGTCGACGGACATGTCGATGACCGAGCGCGGGGGGATGTTGTAGATGATGATCGGGATGCCGATGGCGTCGTTGATCGCCTTGAAGTGGGCATAGAGGCCCGCCTGCGTGGGCTTGTTGTAGTAGGGGGTGACGACCAGGACCGCGTCCGCGCCCGCCTTCTCGGCGTGGCGGGCGAGTTCGACGGCCTCGACCGTGTTGTTGGAGCCGGCGCCCGCGATCACCGGCACGCGGCCGCGCGCCTCGGCGATGCACCATTCCACGACCTTGCGATGCTCGTCATGCGTCAGCGTCGGGCTCTCGCCCGTCGTGCCGACCGGCACCAGGCCGTGCGTGCCGTTCGCGATCTGCCAGTCGACATGGGCGCGGAAGGCCGCTTCGTCGACCGCGCCGTCCTTGAACGGCGTGACCAGGGCGGTAAGCGACCCCCTGAACATGCGGCTCTTGCTCATGGTGACTCTCCAGGCATCCTCGCTCCCGGCCTGTTCGCGCGGCCGGTTGTCGTCGGGCTCCTCTCATAGACGGTCGAGGGGGCGCAGGAAAGGGGAACGAACCGCCGGCTCGGGTCATGCCCCGTGCCCGGATTGCGCCCGGTTCCCGCCATTCTCGCTTGGTACGGCCCCCAACCGCACGCGGCGGGCGAATTCCCGCTTGCCTGGTTAACGCTTCGTCAACACCATGGGCAGACCATTCCCCGGGGCGAAGCTTGCGATTGGAAGCACGATGGCCCGACACGGCAAGGGGGTGATTGCTGCCGCGCTGCTCGGCGGAGTAGCGCTGCCGGTCCTCGTCGTCACGCATATCGCCGCCCAGGACGGGCTCGTTCCGGAGAAGCATCTGCGGCGGGTGGTCGCGGCCGTCGTCAAGCAGGGCGTCGCCGTGTTCGACGGCATCATGAGCGACGGCGCCCTGATCGACGGGATGACCACGTCCTCCATCCCGGCCAAGGCGGCCCTTCAGGCGCCCGGCCCGCAGGAGGACGCGGCATCCTCCGCAACAAGGGACGGGGTGGAGCTCGATCCGGATCTGCTCCTTCCGCCCCCCACGCGCTTCATCGAATCCCAGGCGGCCAGGCCCTCGCCCGAGGCGCCTCTCGTCCGCGACATCGTCGATCTCTACCGCCGCGGCGACGTGGGAGCGGCGGACCTCTCCGCCTCCACGATGCAGGACCCTGCCATCCGCGCCGTGCTGGAATGGGCGGCCATCCGCCTGCAGCCGCAGATGGTGGGCTTCAAGCGCATCTCGGGTTTCATCGCCGCCAATCCCGACTGGCCGGGCAGGAACAGCCTGCGGCGGCGAGCGGAGGAGGCGCTCGTCGCCGAGAAGCGCGACGCCCGGACCGTGCTCGCCTTCTTCGCCGAGAAGGGCCCGCTCACGCCCCACGGCAAGCTGGCCTACGCCAAGGCCCTGGCGGTGAGCGGCCGGCCGGCCGAGGCGGCCGACGTGGCGCGCGAGCTTTGGCGCAAGGACGACCTGAGCGCCGAGACCGAGGCCAAGGTGCTGGAGGCCTTCCCCTCCCTCTTCACCACCGCCGATCACCGCGCGCGGGTGGAACGCGCCATCTTCGCCGAGGACTGGTCGGACGCGCTGCGCTGCGCCGGCCGGCTGGGCGACGACGTCGTCAAGCTCGTCAAGGCGCGCATCGCCGTGGACCGCGAGGCCTCCGACGCCGGCAAGCAGCTCGACAGCCTGTCGAAGGCGCTCAAGGCCGACCCGTCCTATCTGTTCGCCCGGGCGCAGTGGCTGCGCCGGCAGGACAAGCCAGTCGAGGCGGCCAAGATGCTGGCGGGCATGACCCGCGACCCCGCCGTGCTGGTGAACCCCACGGAATGGTGGACCGAGCGGCGCGTGCTCGCCCGCAAGCTCCTCGACGCCAACGAGCAGAAGCTCGCCTACGAGGTGGCCCGCGACTATCCGCTGGGCGACAGCGCCGTGACGATCGAGGCGGAGTTCCACGCCGGCTGGATCGCGCTGCGCTTCCTCGCCGACAAGGAGGCCGCCAGCCGTCACTTCGCGGCCGCGGCCGCCGTGGCGGTGACGCCGATCTCGGTCGCCCGGGCCGCGTACTGGCAGGGCCGGGCCGCCGAGGCGGCGGGGCAGGACGCCACGGCCTACTACAGCCGGGCGGCCGACCAGCCGACGACCTATTACGGCCAGCTCGCACGCGCGAAGCTTGGCATGGCCGAGCTGCCCGTGCGGCGCGTGCTCGCCCCCGCCTCCCCGCCGCTGGACCGCCTGCCGGCGGGACGCGCCATCCGGCTGCTGACCGAGGCCGGGGCGCGCGAACTCGCCGCGCCGCTCTACCGCGAATTGGCGGAGACGCTCGCCAGCGAGGCCGACCTCGACGCGCTGGCCCAGATCGCGGCGGAGAAGGGCGACGTGCGCGCGCTGCTCACAGTGGGCAAGACCGCCGTGCAGCGCGGCTTCCCCATGGACAACCACGCCTTCCCGCTGATCGGCGTGCCCGTGTTCGACATGCCCGAGCAGGCCGGGATCGACCGGTCGCTGGTCTACGCCATCGCGAGGCAGGAAAGCGCCTTCGACCCACGGGCGGTCTCCTCCGCCGGGGCCAAGGGCCTGATGCAGCTGATGCCGGCGACCGCACGCGTCACCGCCTCGCGCGCCGGCCTGGACTGGGACCCCGACCGCCTGCTGTCCGACGCCGCCTATAATGCGCGCATCGGGGCGACGCACCTGCGCGACCTCGTGCAGGACTGGAAGGGCTCCTACATCCTCTCGATCGCCTCCTACAATGCCGGGCCGGGAAACGTGAAGAAGTGGATCGAAGCCTATGGCGATCCTCGTTCTTCGGCTGTCGATCCCGTCGACTGGGTGGAGCGCATCCCCTTCACCGAGACGCGCAACTACGTGCAGCGCGTGCTGGAAAACCTGCAGGTCTACCGCAGCCGCCTCGGGGAGCAGTCGACCCTGCTGATCGAGACGGACCTGCGGCGCGGGGCGAAGTAGCGTCTCCTCCGTCATGGCGGGGAGCGCAGCGACGGCGCAATCACGGAACACAGGACGAAGGACTGGATTGCGTCGCCCCGCCCGCAAGGACGGGGCGGTCGGCGGGCGGCTTGGCCCTCCCCACATTCGCCGGCGGCCGTCACCGAGCCAGCCAACGCGGAAGAGTGACCCCGCAGCCCCCCTCCGCGGGAACTTGCGGCGGCGAGGTTCCGATTGAAGTAACAAGGTGGCCGGGAACGCACGGGGTTGCGAGGGACCATGCACGTGGCGGGAGGGACCATGACGAATGGCGACGAGGGCTGGCGGAGCGTGTTCGTTCATGCGCCGGACGGGCTGAAGCTTCATGCCCGCGACTATGGCGAGCGGGCGTCGGACCGGATGCCGGTCGTGTGCCTGCCGGGCCTGAGCCGCAATGCGATCGACTTCCACCTCCTGGCGCTCGCCCTGTCGCGCCACCAGCACAGGCCGCGGCGGGTGGTGGCGATCGACTATCGCGGGCGTGGCCTCTCGGACTGGGACCCGACCTGGAGCAATTACGACGTGCGCGTGGAGGTGGGCGACATCGCGGCCATGCTCGACGCGCTGGGCCTCCCGGAGGCCGTCTTCGTCGGCACCTCGCGCGGGGGGCTCTGCACGATGGGGCTCTCCGCCTTGCGCCCGGGCGCGATCCGCGGCGCGGTGCTGAACGACGTGGGCCCCGTGATCGAGGCCAAGGGGCTGCTGCGTATCCGCGCCACCGTGGGCAAGCTGCCGCCGCCGCGCTCGCTGGAGGAGGCGGCGGAGATGATGCGCCACGTCTCGGACGCGCGCTTCCCCGCCCTGACGGCGGAGGACTGGCTGGCTCTGGCGGAGGGCAGCTGGCGGCCGGCCGAGGCCGGCAAGCCCGGCCCGATGCGGCCGACCTACGACCCTGCCCTGATGAAGCCGCTCGCGAGCCTCGACCTCGAGGCCCCCCTCCCCCCGCTCTGGCCGCTTTTCGAGGGCCTGAAGCCGATGCCGGTGCTGGCCATCCGCGGCGATAACTCCGACCTGCTCTCGCCCGAGACGCTGGAGGCGATGGCCACGGCCCATCCGCGCCTGGAGACGCTGACCGTCCCCGGCCAGGGCCACGCCCCCCTGCTGCGGGACGCGCCGACGATCGAGCGGATCGCCCGGTTCGTGGCGGCCGTGGAGGACGCGCCGCGGCCGGCGCCGCCGGCCAAGGAGGCGGGAGGCAAGGCGGCGAGCCCGGCCTGATTCTGTTCTCTGGCCCACGCGCTAGTCCCCCATCCTGAGGAGCCTTGCGCGTCTGCGGGTCGCGTCTCGAGGGACGCGGGGTCCAGCACGCTGGAGCATTGGTGCAGGCTGGAGACCCTCGTCCTTCGAGACGCATCGCCCAGAGGCGATGCTCCTCAGGATGAGGGGAACGGGGCAGTTGGTCGTGACGCCAGAAGGGCTCGGGGTTTCCCGGAACCGCCGCTCCGAAGCACAGGCGCGCCACAAGACAAGACCCCGGTGCGATGCACCGGGGTCCCACGCCCTCCCTGAGGAGAGAGGCGCGCTCTCAGAAGTCGCGCTGGATGCGGAGAGCGGTCACCCAGGAGTCGGCCGACTTGGGGGCGCCGATGACGTTCACGCCACCAACGGCCACGGTGTCCGTGCCGAGCCGCTTGGCGTCGACATTGATGTAGCCCACCGTGCCGGCGATCGTCAGGTTCTTGACCGGCGACCAGTTCACCTGGGTTCCGATCTGGTAGTAGCGGAAGTCGCGGGCGCGCAGGCCCGCGGCGTTATTGGGCTGGCCCGTCAGGATACCCGAAGCGTAGTCGATGTTGGTATAGCCGCCGAACAGAGACAGCGACAGGTTGGGCGCGAAGAAGTGCTGGAACGCCGCGAGAGCGTTGAAGCCCTTCGTCAGCTTGATTGCGCCGGAGGGGCCCACCGCGATGGCGTCCGAGACGGCGACGATCGAGCCCACCGATCCGAAGCCAGAATTGGTGGCGCCGACATAGCTCAGCGCGCCCTCGGCGTAGCCCGCCTGGAGGGTCAGGTTGTCGCCGGCCGCCAGCTGCGGCAGGTTGAACGTCACGCCCGCCTGGAGGGCGTAGCCCGTCTTCGAGTCATTGAACTGGCCACCGGCGACTGCCGGCTTGGCTTGGCCGAAGCGCACTTCATGCAGAGCGCCCGAGAGCTGGGCCTTACCCCAACCATTGGCGCCGGGGTCATAAAGGAGCTGCAGCACCGCATCCGGAACACGCGAGGCCTCCGACGTCACGCCGCCGATTGAGCCCGCAGCGCCGAAGCCGTTGGCGGCATTGATGCCGGCAAAGTTCGGTGCACCGCCGCCGGCGATGATCGCCTGGTTGAGCTGCTGCTGCGAGAAGAAGGCAGTCGCAGGGGTCGGCGCACCGATCAGCGGGGTGTTGATGGTGTTGCGGACCGAGTTCTCCTCGATCGCGGCCGTGATGAAGAAGCCGTTGCCTGCGTTGAACGAATAGGCTGCGCCCACCGTGCTCGTGTCCGAGCCCAGGGCGAGGACGTTGTTCAGGCCGTCGGCATAGAAGTCGAAGAAGGACTGGAACTTGCCGAAGGACCAGGGGCCGAACTGGATGTAGGCCTTGTCGATCGCCGCACCGCCCGCGCTGTTCACGCGGATATCGGCGAAGGACCGCAACAGGCCGTACTCAGTGGTCGTGCGGGCGTCGAGCTTGACCGAACCGGTCGCTGTCTGGTTGAAGCCCGCGAGCGTGCGGCCGTTGGTATTGGAGAAGGTCGACACCGCGTTGCCCGCACCGTCAAACCCGCCAGCCGCCGCATTGCCGTATCCGACGCGGCCGCTGCGATACCAGCCGTGCTGCGCCTCGGCCCAGTTGGCCTGATACCGCGCGAACCCGCCGATCTTCAGGCAGACATCCGAGCCCGGAATGACGAAGCCGGTGAAGGAGCCGATGGTGCAGACCTTCACGTAGTCGACGGGAGCCGCCTTCTTCGACG
Organism: Alsobacter sp.; assembly: GCA_046349155.1. Taxonomy (GTDB): domain Bacteria; phylum Pseudomonadota; class Alphaproteobacteria; order Rhizobiales; family Beijerinckiaceae; genus Alsobacter. Next base: position 373,520 of record JAXMCW010000002.1, read on the forward strand.
GCAGATCGGCCGCCTGGCCGACCGTCGCCGACGCGACGAGCGCTGCCGACGACAAAAGGAGGGAATGGAAACGCATCAAATTGCTCCTGAAAGGGAGCCGCAGGGACATGTGCCCCCCAACGGCCTGATGAACATCGCGACCATGCGCGGCCGGTTCCAAGGTTTCAATCAATAACGACGTGACACATGGCCCGCATGATCGAGTCGTTTTTGGCTGTGTCTGAAATAACACAAGTATATATATTGTAGGTTGTAATATTGATTGTATATTCTACTTATGCGCGCATCGGTTGCAGCCGCCGGGGCTTCCGGCGAGCCGCAGGCCCGAGGCCCCGGATTCGCATCAGGGCCCGGACGGTCTCCCGACCCTTGCGACTCGCGCAGCGACGAGACCCTCCTGCTCCGGGGACCGGGCCGAGACCACTCCGGTCATTGCGAGGAACGCCGCGGCGAAGCGATCCAGGGGAGGCCGGGCGAAGGACCGGACGGCGCCGCTTCGCTCGCAATGGCGGTTGCGGCAGGGGCGTGAGATGATCTAGGCCTGCAGGCGAAGGGCGGCGGCGCGGTGGCGCGCACGCCTCCAGGGGAGGAGCCCGAGATGTCCGCAGCCGTGAAAGCCGTCGTCATCCATGCCGCGCACGACCTGCGCGTCGAGGACGTGCCCGTCGCCGAGATGGGGCCGCGCGAGGTCACCGTCGCCATCGAGCGCGGCGGCATCTGCGGGTCGGACCTGCACTATTACCACTCGGGCGGCTTCGGCGTGGTGCGTGTGAAGGAGCCCATGGTGCTCGGCCACGAGATCGCCGGGCGCGTCGTCGCCGTGGGGGCGGAGGTCGCCCGCGTGACGCCGGGCGACGTGGTCGCGGTCAATCCCAGCCGCGCCTGCAACGCCTGCCGGTTCTGCCTTCAGGGCCTGCAGAACGAGTGCCTGAACATGCTGTTCTACGGCTCGGCCATGCGCTTTCCCCACGTGCAGGGCGGGTTTCGCCAGCGCATCGTCTGCACGGAGGCGCAGGCCGTCCCTGTGCCGGCCGGGCTGGCGGCCGAGACGGCCGCCTTCGCGGAGCCGCTCGCCGTGTGCCTGCACGCCGTGCGCCGGGCCGGCCCCATCGCCGGACGCCGCGTGCTGGTGACGGGCTGCGGGCCCATCGGCGCGCTCTGCATCATCGCCGCCCGGCACGCCGGGGCGGCCGAGATCGTCGCCACGGATGTCGGCGCCGCCCCCCTGGCGCTGGCGCGGCGGATCGGCGCGGGCCACGCGCTCGACGTCGCCGCCGACCCCGAGGCGCTGAAGCCGTGGGAGGCCGACAAGGGAACGTTCGACGCGGTGTTCGAGTGCTCGGGCAATGCGCGCGCGCTGGCGGGAGCCATCGCCGCCGCGGCGCCGCGCGCGCGGATCGTGCAGGTCGGGCTCGGCGGGGACGCCAGCGTGCCGCTCAACGCCATCGTCGCCAAGGAGATCGAGCTCTGCGGCACCTTCCGCTTCAACGAGGAATTCGACTGGGCCGTCCAGCTGCTCGGCAGCGGGCGGATCGACGTCGCGCCCCTGCTCAGCGCGGTCCTCCCGGTCGACGAGGCGCGGGCCGCCTTCGACCTCGCCAGCGACCGCACCAAGGCCATGAAGGTGCAGCTCGCCTTCGGGTGACGGCGCAACGCATCCAGGACGACGGGCGCGGCGCGTCCCACCCCTGCAGGGGTGGGAGGACCCTCCGGCTCGCGCTCCTTCTCAAGCGAACGTGAGGCAGGTTGAATTGCCGTCGGAGCCCCGCGCGGCACAATGGGCGGGTCGATCCCGGGGGACCTCATGCAGCGCTGGTGGTATGGCCTTCTCGTCACAGGCGGGCTCGCCTGTTCGCCCGCCGCAGCCGCGGAGCGCGTCACCGTCACCGGGGAGGTGGTGGACACCTGGTGCTCGGTGTCTGGCATCATGTTCGGCTACGGCACGGCGCACCACCAGTGCGCGGTGTGGTGCGCCATCGGGGGCATCCCCGTCAGCATCGCGGGCGACGACGGCAAGACCTACATGGTCCTGCGCATCGAGGAGGACGACCAGACCGTCGCCAACCCGCGCATCGTGCGCATCCAGACGCACAAGGTGACGGTAGACGGCGACCTCGTGCGGCGCGACGGGGTGAACTACCTGATCGTCTCGAAAGTGGCGGACGACAAGGGCGTCGTGAACCTCACGCAGGACGAGTACGGCGTCCAGCCGTTCGGGGAGTGAGCCATGCGTCGCGCCCTCCTCGCCGGCCTCTCCCTCCTCTCCTTCGCCCTCGTCGCCCCGGCCGGACGGGCCGCGGAGCTGTGGGGCCTGGAGCACGAAAGCATCGCGACCTACCAGGCCAAGGTCGTCGACCTGCTCTGCACGGTCGCCGGTTCCTGCGTTCCCGAGTGCGGGGGCGGCAAGCGGCAACTCGGCCTGCTGACGGCCGACGGCAGGCTGCGGGCGGCCGTCAAGGCCTCCTCCGATTTCGCCGGGCCGGTGCTGGACCTGCAGCCCTATTGCGGCAAGACCATCACGGTGGACGGCCTGCTGGTCGAGAACCCCCGCATGACCATGATGTTCGTGCAGCGCCTGCGCGAGACGGACGACCAGCCCTGGGTCACCACAGACGGTTTCCTGCATGCCTTCGCCTCGCGCTTCGGCAACGGAAACGCGGATGACTGGGTCCGCAAGCACCCGGAGGTCAAGGCCATCATCGCCGCGGACGGGGTGTTCGGCATCCCCGGCCTGAAGTCGAAGAGCCCGGATGTCACGAACCCGGACCTGAAGGCGCCGTGAGGGCCCGGCCTCCCGGCGTGTTGGCGGCGGCGCTCGTCGCGGCCGCGGCCATCTGCGCGGGCGCGCACGCGGGCCCCGCGCAGCAGCAGGGCCCAGCCCCGCCGACGCCCGCCGTGGCCGCCGATCCGCTGGCGGGCCGGTTCGGCGGGCCGTTCTCCCTCCTCGCGCAGGACGGCCGGCGCGTCACCGAGCGGGATGTAGCCGGCCGCTTCGTGCTGGTCGCCTTCGGCTACACCCATTGCCCGGATGTCTGCCCGACGGACCTCATGGCCATGGCCAAGGCCCTGGAGGCGCTTGGGCCGGCGGGCGAGCGCATCCTCCCGGTCTTCATCACGGTGGACCCGGCCCGCGACACGCCCGCGGTGCTGGCCGAGTACGTGGCGAGCTTCCATCCCCGCATGCTGGGACTCACCGGCACGGAGGCGGAGGTCTCGGCGGCGGCGAAGGCCTGGAAGGTGCACCGGCGCAAGGTGCTGCCCGCGCCGGGCGCGCAGGACTATCTCGTCGACCATGGCTCGCTCATCTACCTGATGGGGCCGGACGGCCGCTTCCTCACGCTGTTCCCGGCGGGCACGTCCGGCGAGACGATGGCGGCGGCGGTGAAACGCTACCTGGACTGACGGACGCTCCGGCCCCGGAGCGGCCATGGTCCCCTCTCCCCGCGCGTCGCGCCGCCTGCTCTCTCCCGGCGCGTCGCGCCGCCTGGGATGAGAGGCGCTACGCCGTCACGAGGTCGGGCAGGCTCGACAAGTCCCTCGCCTCACGGCCCCGCAGCACCCAGCCATATTCGAGCGGCTGGGCGGCCCGGTTGATCCAGACGACCTGGAAGCCGTTCGCCGCCGCGGCGGCGGCGTCCCAGGGGTTGGAGGACTGGAAGGAAATCGCCCCGGGCGCGACGCCGAGGCGCTTGACGGTCATGGCGTAGACGGAAGGGTCTGGCTTGTAGATTCCGCATTCCTCGATCGAGAGCACGAGATCGATCCATGCGCCGATGCCGGCGGAGCGAACGGCGTCGTCGAGCATGCGCGGGGAGCCGTTGGAGAGGATGCAGGTGCGCAGCCCCCGCTCCCTGAGGCGCGCCAGCATGGCTGGCACTTCGGGAAAGGCGTCGAGCCCGCGATAGGCGTCCATCAGGGTCGCCGCGAGCGCGGGGTCCGAAAGCCCGTGCGCGGCGAGCGCGAAGTCGAGCCCCTCCCGCGTCACGGTCCAGAAATCGGCGTGGCGACGCATCAGCGAACGGGTCCAGGAATATTCGAGCTGCTTCTGCCGCCACAGCCGGGACACCTGCTCGGCTTCCGGCCCGACCGCAGCGGCATGGCGGGCCACGGCGGAATGGACGTCGAACAGCGTGCCGTAGGCGTCGAACACGCAGGCCTCGACGCGGGGCCGGGACGTTTCGGGCGGCGCGAGGCTGGACATGGCGGGCTCCGGGTCAGCCGTGCTGGGGCGAGGCGGCGAGGCCCCTGGCGTCGCGGGGCTCGGCCCCGGAGCGGGTCTCGTGAGGCTTCGCCTCGCGCCGGCCGGCGGGCGGCTTGCGCCAGGGCGGGGCCTTGAACCACGCGACGACCCAGGCCGTGGCGACGAGCATGGCGCAGCCCAGCAGGTTCGCGAAGGCCGTCGTGAGCGCGGTGCGGCCGATCACGTCGAGCAGGATGCCCATGAGCTGCGAGGCGACGAGGCCGGCAAGGAAGACGGCCAGGGTCTGCTGGCCGACGCGGCGGAACAGCTCGACGACGGGGCCGCGCAGGTTCGCCCCGCCGACGCCGACGGCCACGAAGGCGAGGTAGGCCGTCGCCAGGAAGTGGATATAGCGCAAGGGCCCCATGTTGATCTTGTCGATGGCCGGCGCCAGCGCGTCGTGGATGTCCCCCAGGACCGGGGCCGATCCCCAGCCCGCGAAGCAGGAGAAGCCGTGCTGGCAGGAGACCGGCGCGGCGAGGACGACGAGGGCGATGGCCAGAACCACGAGCCGCGCATCCCGCGGGGGCGGCGGCAGCCAGCCGTGCGCGAAGGCGAAGCCGGTGAAGAAGACGATCTGCCAGCCGAAGGGGTTGAAAAACCAGGGCCGGCCCGTCATCGGGTCGGCCACGAAGTCGAGCCCGAACTGCGCGGCCGCCCAGGCGGTGAGCACTGCGGCCGCGGCAAGGCCCTTGTGGAACCGGGCGAGCCCCACCACCGCCGGCGCCATGGCGAGGATGACGAGATACATGGGGAGGATGTCGAAGTAGTTCGGCACGTAGGTGAGCGTCATAAGCCCGAGCAGGTGGATACGCGGCTCGTCGAAGAACGAGGCGAGGTTCAGCTCCTCCCGGACGTAATGGTCCACCCCGAGCGCCTGGTCGGCCGCCACCATCATCGCCATGACCACCAGGAAGCTGCCGATATGGGCCCAGTAGACCTGCCAGACGCGGTGCGCGATGCGGGCCGTGCCCAGCCACCAGCCCTGCTCAGCAAAGATGCGTCCGAACGCGATCGCCGACGCCATTCCCGAGCAGAACACGAACATGTCCGCCGCGTCGGAGAAGCCGAACCGGGCGGGGATCCAGTCGGTCCAGCTGTTCCACGGCACGTGGGCGATGAAGATGATGAACATCCCCAGTCCCCGGAAGACATCGAGCCGGGGATCGCGCGGCCGGCGGGCCGGCGCGGGATGGGGGTGGCCGTCAGAACCGTCCGACATAGGCTCCCGCCTCGATGCGGCAGGCGATGACCGTGAAGCGGTCGGCGGCGAAAGCCTCGCGCAGGGCCGCCTCCAGGCTCGTCCGGTCGGACACGGTGACGCCCCGTCCGCCGAAGGCCTCGGCCACGAGGTCGAAGCGCGTCGCGCCGAGGCCGACCCCGGCGGCGGGAAGGCCCGCCTGGGATTGCTTGAGGGCGATCAGGGCCAGGCTCTCGTCCTGCAGCACGAGGACGACGACCGGCAGGCGCTGGTCGCGCAAGGTGCCGAGTTCGCCCAGCCCCATCTCCAGGCCGCCATCGCCCAGCACGGCCACGACCGGCCGCGCCGGCGCAGCGATCTTGGCGCCGATGGCGAGGGGCACGGCCGCGCCCATCGTGCACCAGCCGGCCGATTGCAGCACGGACAGGGGCCGCTTCAGCCGCAGCATCTGGCTGAGCAGGATCCGGTGGGCGCCGCTGTCGATCGTGACGGTCGCGTCGGCCGGCAGGCTGGCCTGCAGCGTCTCGAAGGCGGCGTGGGGACCCCAGGACCTCGGTGCCGCGAAGGCCTGGCGGAGGGCCTGTCGGGCCCGCGCCGGCTGTCCCTCGGCCCATGTGCGGCGCTCACGAAGTCCCGCCATGCCGGCCGACAGCAGGGCGGCCACGGGACCCTCCAGGCGCAGGGCCGCCGCGTGCATGCCGTGGTCCGCAGGCAGCGTTCCGAGTTCGACGATGCGGGCCGAGGCCGGGAAAGGATCGAGCCAGCCGGCGCGCATCTCGATGGGATCGTAGCCGGCGAGGATGATGAGGTCGGACTCCGCCGCAAGGCCGAGCAGGATCTTGTCGGCCAGCGGCGACAGGCCCGCCGCGCCGAGCGCGGCCGGGTGGTCTTCGTCGATCAGGCCCTTTGCCTTGTAGGTGGTGACGACCGGCACGCCCCAGCCCTCGGCCAGGGCCATGACGGCCTCGCGCGCGTCCCCTCGCGCGGCCTCGAAGCCGGCCACGAGCAGCGGCCGGCGCGCCTGGGCGAGCGCATCGCGCAGGGCACGCGCCGCCGCGCCCTGCGGATCGATCCCGGCCGGCGGTCGGGCCGGGGCGGCCAGGATGGGATCGATTTCGGCGGAAGGCATCGCCGCCACCGCCGGCGAGAGGTCGAGATGGACCGGTCCGCAGGGCGGGGTATTGGCGAGGGCCAGCGCGCGACGCACAGTGGCCGCCGCCCCCTCCGGCTCGATCTCGAAGCTCGCCTTGACGAGGGGCCGCAGCAGCGCCGCGTGGTCGACGATCTGGTGGGTGTAGCGCGACCGGACGGCGCGCTCGACGACGCCCGACAGCACGAGCAGCGGCACGCGTTCCTGCGCGGCGTCGGCGATGCCGTTCACGGCATTCGCGAGGCCGGGGCCGAGCGTGGTGACCAGCAGGCCGGGCGCGTCGTCGCTGACGGCCGCGCCCGCCGCCATCATGGCCGCCGCCGTCTCGTGACGAGCCAGGACGAAGCGGATGCCCGCGCGCTCGAGCCCGTCGACGAGCGTGACCACCTCGCCGCCGGGCATGCCGAAGGCGAAGCGGATCCCGGCGGCTCGCAGCGCCCGTCCAATCGTGTCGGCGACCCTCTCGGCCATAAGTGTCCTCGCGGCTTGACGGACCATGCGTCGGATCACGACGCTCGCGCAGCCACGAAGGCCTCACCGGCCCACACGATGTTGTGAAGCTCGGGTGGCGGGCGAGCCAACGCGGCTGCGGCGCGCTAGCCTGATGCGAACGGCGGCGCGCCACAAGGGGAGCGGGAGAACGCGATGGGCTTGCATCGGCTGCTTGCCGCCAGCGTCGCGGCGCTCCTGGGCTTGGGCGCGATGACGGGGCCTGCCGCAGCCTGCGACGACAAGACCCGCTGCGAGGTGAAGGACGGCTTCTATCTCGTCCGGCCTCCGTCCGGTTGGGACGGCAGGAGCCCGCTGCCCACCGCCGTCTTCTTCCACGGCTACCGCGGAAGCGCCGGGGACGTGATGAAGGACGAGGGGCTCGGTCGCACCTTGTCCGAGATGGGCGTCATGCTCGTCGCGCCGAACGGCGACAACACGAACTGGAGCTTCCCCGGCAAGCTGCAGGACGGGCGCGACGACTTCGCCTACGTGAACGCGGTGCTCGACGACGTCGAGAAGCGCTTTCCGGTGGACAGGCAACGGCTCTTCGCCACCGGTTTCTCGGTCGGCGGCTCCATGGCCTGGAACATCGCCTGCCAGATGGGCGGGCGATTCGCCGCCTACGCGCCGATCGCCGGCGCATTCTGGGATCCGCTGCCGACGGCCTGCCCCGGAGCGCCGTTCTCGCTCCGCCACGTCCACGGCCTGACCGACGCGACGGTGCCGATGAAGGGGCGCGCGGTGGGCCAGGGACGTTTCCGGCAGGGCGACGTGCTGGAGGGGATGCGCCGGCTGCGCCAGTTCGACGGCTGCCCGGAGGAGACGACGACCACGCAGGTCGACGGCGATATGACGTGCCGGACGTGGTCGGCCAAGGCGTGCTCGTCGGGGCGAGAACTCGTGCTCTGCCTGCATCCGGGCGAACATGAAATCGACCCGCAATGGGTCGCTGACGGCTATCGCTGGGTCGATTCCCTTGCGAAGTCGGGCGCTCCGCCGGCGAGCATCGCCAAGACCGGAGCGTCGTCCGCGACGGCCAACTGAGGCGGCCGCGAACGCTGCGCCGCGCCCGCCCGCCCGCGGCCTCAGCGCCCTGGGGCGCTTCCCCCGCCCGTCACTTGGCGATCCTGGGGTCGCGTCTGGCCTGGGCGGCGCGGGTGGCCGCGGCGGGGTCCTTCTCGACGCCGGCGCGAAGCACCTCCGTCGCCGTCCTGTCCTTGCGGGACGGGTCGTCGGGCCGCGGCGCGGTCTCCGGCGTCGCCGTCGTTCCGATGTCGTCAGGCTTGACGCCGCCGTTGCGGGCCGCGGCGTCGAACTCCGCCAGCGTCTCCGGCTGAGGGCGTGCTGCGCCCGACGGCTTGTCCTGTCCGGTCATGGTCGGCTCCCTTTGGAATGGCGCGCCGGAAGCACCGGCGCGCCCTGGATTCAGCGCTTGCCCTTGAGGGCGTCCTTCACGCCGCCGGCGGCATTCTGCACCTTGCCGGCTGCCTTCTCGGCCTTGCCCTCGGCCTGCATCTTGGTGTCGCCGGTCACCTTGCCGGCAGCGTCCTTGACGGCGCCCTTGGCCTGCTTGGCCATGCCTTCAATGCGGTCCTTGTCCATCTCGGCCTCCTGTGTGGCGGGAGGCCGGTCAACGGGAGCGACGACGAATGGTTCCTGGACCTTTGCCGGTTGCAACGTGACGCGAGTTTCACTTGTCAGGCGGCGCGGGTCGGGTTTGATGGCGCGGCGTCGGCCCGGCCGGCGCTGCGCGGCGCGGCCGCGAGTCGCAGCGGACCCGAGCGTGACCGAGTACCCGTCCTTCCCACACCCGGACTGCCGAACGACCCGGCGCGCAATGCCGGCGCGCCTGGCTCTCGCCGTGATGTGCGGGATCGCCCTTTCGGGCTGCATCAAGGGCGGCCGCCTGGATCCGGCCCTCGACGTTCCCGGCTCATACCGCGCCCTCAGGTCCGGGGAGGCCCCTCCGCCCTCCCCCACCTGGTGGCGCGCGTTCCGCTCGCGCGAGCTCTCGCGCTTCATGGACGAGACGGAGGTCGGCAACCTGGACATCGCCGCGGCGATCGCGCGCATCCAGCAGGCGGATGCGCAGGCCACCATCGCCGGCGCGGCGCTGCTGCCGACGCTCGACGCCAGCGCCGATGCGGCGCGCAGCCGCGCCTCGGCGCTGACCGTGAACGGCCGCAACACCATCGCGTCGCCGGACCGCAACAGGTTCACGACCGGGCTTCAGGCCGCCTACCAGCTGGACTTCTGGGGCCGCAACCGGAGCCTGCTCACCGCGGCGCAGGAGGGAGCCCAGGCCAGCCGCTACGACAAGGACACGGTGACGCTGACCGTGCTCGCCTCGACGGCGACGACCTACATCCAGATCCTCGGCGCGCAGGAGCGCCTTCGCATCGCACGGCAGAACGAGGCGAGCGCCACCCGCGTCCTGAAGATCATCCAGGAGCGGCTGGCCGTGGGCACCGCGACGGCGCTGGACCTCGCGCAGCAGGAGACCGTGGTCGCCAACCAGCGCGCGACCATCCCGCCGCTGCTGCAGCAGATCGAACAGGACACGGCGACGCTGGGCGTGCTCCTCGGCCGCACGCCGGAGCGGGTGACGGTAAAGGGCGGCGGCCTCGGCGCGGTCTCCCTGCCCGTGATCCAGCCCGGCCTTCCCTCCAGCCTGCTGCGCCAGCGGCCCGACATCGCCTTCGCCGAGGCGCAGCTCGCGGCGGCGGACGCCAACGTGGACGCCGCGCGCGCGGCCTTCTTTCCCACCATCAATCTGACGGCGGCCGGCGGATTCGAGAGCCTCGCGCTGCGCACGCTCTTCAACTCGGCCGGCGGCTTCTACACGATCGGAGCCAGCCTCGCGCAGCCGATCTTCGAAGGCTGGCGGCTCGAAGGCGACCTCGACCAGCAGAAGGGACGGCAGGCGGAGCTCCTGCAGGCCTATCGCAAGGCGGTGATCAGCGGCTTCGCCGACGTGGAGAAAGCGCTCTCCGCGGTCCGCCACCTGTCCGACCAGGAGCGCGAACTCGGTGCCGCCCTGACGAGTTCGCGGCGCGCCTACGAGATCTCGGAAGAGCGGCTCAGGGAGGGCACGGTCGACCTCGTGACCGTGCTCACGACGCAGCAAAGCCTGTTTCAGACCGAGCAGGCCCTGGCCGACGTGCGACAGCAGCGGCTCCTGGCCGCAGTCCAGCTCTACCAGGCCCTCGGCGGAGGCTGGCAAAAGCCGGACAAGCCCGCGCCATGATGTTGCTTTAAGCGCAGTCGAGTACACTCGATCCCGAGTTTCCCCCGAGGGAACGTCCGATGACCCGCAAGTGGCGGCGCGCGCTGCCCATCATCCTCGTTCTGGCCGTCGCCGCGCTGGTCGTGCCGGTGCTGCTCGAGCGGCCGGGCTCGGACCAGCCGCGGCAGTCGCGGCGGCGCGACAATGGCGACCCCGTCGCCGTGCTGGCCACCACGGCAAGGCTCGCCGACGTGCCGGTCTATCTGGAGGGCGTCGGCACGGCGCGTCCAGCCAACACCGTCGTCGTGCGCCCGCAGGTGGACGGGCAGCTCACCAAGATCCTCTTCACGGAGGGCCAGTCGGTTCGGAAGGGCGACCTGCTCGCAACCATCGATCCCACGATCTACCAGGCCCAGCTCGAGCAGGCCAAGGCGAAGAAGGCGCAGGACGAGGCGCAGGTCGAGAATGCGCGGCGCGACCTCGAGCGCTACAGCCGACTCGCCGAGACGAACTCGGTGACCAAGCAACAGGCCGACACGCAACGCGCGCAGGTGGCCCAGCTCGAAGCCCTCCTGAAGGCCGACCAGGCCGCCATCGACAACGCCGCGGCCATGCTCGCCTATACGCGCATCACCGCACCCATCGACGGGCGCACAGGTATCCGCACCGTCGACGAGGGAAACCTCGTGCGGGCCTCCGACAGCGCCGGGCTGGTCGTCGTGTCGCAGATCCAGCCCATCGCCGTGATCTTCAGCGTGCCGCAGCAGGAGCTCCCGCGCATCAACCGCGCCATCGCCGCCGGCCCGCTCAAGGTCGAGGCCATGGACAATGACGACCGCGAGCCCATCGATTCCGGCACGCTCCAGGTGGTGGACAACCAGGTCGACCAGACGACAGGCACCGTGCGCATCAAGGCCGAATTCCCCAATGCGGCCCTGGCGCTCTGGCCGGGCGCCTTCGCCAACGTCAGGCTGCTGGTGGAGACGCTGAAACAGGTCGTCGTGGTGCCGACCGGCGCTGTGCAGCGGGGCCCCAAGGGCCCCTTCGTCTTCGTGGTGGGCGACGAGGACACCGTCTCAATCCGCCTCGTCGCCACCACCCAGCAGGACGACCGGCGCGCGGTCATCGCCTCGGGCCTGAACCCCGGCGAGCGCGTGGTGACGACGGGCTTTTCCCGCCTCGCCGACGGCGCCAGGGTCACCGTCTCCGCGGCGGCCGAGCAGGAACCGGCCGAGGGCGCTCCGGCGCTGCGGCGGGTCGCGCCTCCCGGGCCGGAGGCAGCCCCGGGCCAGCGCCAGCGCGGCGAGCGCCGCAGCAGGCCCGATGGCGCGCCGGCGGGGGCGCCGGCGGCATCGGCCTCGCCCACGCCCAGCCAGTGACCCGATGAACGTCTCGGCCCCCTTCATCCACCGGCCGATCGCGACCTCGCTGCTCGGCATCGCGGTGCTGATCGGTGGCCTGCTGGGCTATCTGTGGCTGCCGGTCTCAGCCCTGCCGCAGGTCGACTTCCCGACCATCCAGGTCACGACGCAGCTCCCGGGCGCCAACCCCGACACGATGGCGGTGCTGGTGACGGCGCCGCTCGAGCGCCAGCTCGGGCAGATCGCCTCCCTCGCATCGATGACCTCAAACAGCGCCTTCGGCATCAGCCAGATCGCGCTCCAGTTCGATCTCGGCCGCGACATCGACGCCGCCGCGCAGGATGTGCAGGCCGCCATCAACGCGGCCGGCTCCACCTTGCCGCGCACCCTGCCCTACCCGCCCACCTACGCCAAGGTGAACCCAGCCGACAGCCCCATCCTGACGCTGGCGCTGACCTCGCCCACCTATTCCATCCGTCAGCTCAGCGACATGGCGGACACGCTCATGACGCAACGCCTGAGCGAGGTGACGGGCGTCGGACACGTCACCGTGCAGGGCGGGGTGCGGCCGGCCGTGCGCATCCAGGCCGACCTGTCGCGCCTCGCGCAGTACGGCATCGGCCTCGACGACCTGCGTACCGCCATCACCGGCGCCAACGTGGCCGGCCCAAAAGGCGCGCTCGACGGCGAGCACCAGGCCTACACCATCGCGGCCAACGACCAGATCGAGGCGTCGGACGCGTATCGCGCGGTGACCGTGGCCTACCGCAACGGCGCGCCGGTCCTGCTCAAGGACGTCGCCGACGTGGTCGACGGGCTGGAGAACACCCGGGTGGCCGGCTGGCACGACGGCGCGCCGGCCGTGCTCCTCGACATCCAGCGCCAGCCCGGCGCCAACGTGGTGGAGACCGTGCGGCGCGTCCAGGCGCTGCTGCCCAAACTGGAGCGCTCCCTGCCCTCCGGCGTCTCGCTGACGGTGCTGCACGACCGAACGGGCACGATCAGGGCCTCCATCCGCGACGTCCAGTTCACCCTGGCTCTGAGCGTCGGCCTGGTGGTGCTCGTCGTGCTTCTCTTCCTGCGAACGGCTCGCGCCACGGCCATCGCCGGCGTGGCGCTCCCGCTGTCGCTGGTCGCGACCTTCGGGGTGATGTGGCTGCTCGGATTCAGCCTCGACAACCTCTCGCTGATGGCGCTGACGATCGGCACGGGCTTCGTGGTCGACGACGCCATCGTGATGATCGAGAACATCGTCCGGCATATCGAGAACGGAGAGAGGCCGCTGGATGCGGCGCTGAAGGGCTCGCGCGAGATCGGCTTCACCGTGATCTCGCTGACGCTCTCCCTGATCGCCGTGTTCATCCCGATCCTGTTCATGACGGGAATCGTGGGGCGCATGTTCCGCGAGTTCGCCCTGACGCTGACGGTCGCGGTGGTCGCCTCGATGTTGGTGTCGCTCACGCTCACGCCGATGATGTGCGCCTACTGGCTCGGCGGCCGGAAGGCCGAGGCGAAGCCCGGCCGCGTCGCCCGCTTCTTCGAGGCCCTGCTCGACGCCGTCCTGCGCGGCTACGAGGCGACCCTCCTTTGGGCGCTGCGGCGGCGCACTTTCATGCTGCTCGGCCTCTTCGCCACCCTCGGCGCGACGGTGTGGCTCTACGTCACCAGCCCCAAGGGATTCCTGCCGCCGCAGGATACCGGCCTCATCACGGCGGTGACGCAGGCCGAGCCGACCGTGTCCTTCGCCGCCATGAAAAGGCTGCAGGAGGAGGTCGCCGCCATCATCCAGGCCGACCCGGACGTGGAGGGCGTCGGTTCCGTGGCAGGCGTGAGCCCGGCGAACCTGACGGCCAATACCGGCCGTCTCACAATCGCGCTCAAGCCGCGCGAGCGGCGCGAGGCGGCGGCGTCCGAGATCATGGCCAGGCTCAAGGCCCGCACGGCCGTCCTGCCGGGCGTGAGCGTGGACTTCCAGACCGTCCAGGACGTGCAGATCACGACGCGCTCCAGCCGGGCCGCATACCAGTACAGCCTCACCGGCGCCAACGCCGCGGAAGTGAGCCGATGGGCCGGCCAGCTCGCCGCCGAGCTGCGCGCGAGCCCCGCCCTGCGGGACGTCGCGTCCGAGGCCCAGGAGGGCGGCGGCCGGCTCTACGTCAAGGTCGATCGCGAAAAGGCGGCGCGCCTCGGCGTCAACGTGCAAGCGGTCAACGACACGCTCAGCTCCGCCTTCGGCCAGCGCCAGATCTCGACCATCTACGCCCAGGCCAACCAGTACCGCGTGATCCTGGAGGCGCAGCCGCGCTACCAGGAGGATTCGGCCTCGATCCTGCAGCTCTATGTGCCGGGGGCGGGCAGCGCCCAGGTTCCGCTCGGCGCCGTCGCCTCGATCACCCACACCACCGCCCCGCTCGTGATCGCCCATGACGAGCAGTTCCCGGCCGTGACCGTGAGCTTCAACCTCGCGCCGGGTTCCTCGCTCAGCGACGCCGTGGCGGCGATTTCGCAGGCCCAGCGCGACATCGGCATGCCCGACGCCATCGTCGGGCGTTATTCGGGAGACGCCGCCGAGTTTGCGCGCTCGCTGGCCGGGGAACCCTGGCTGATCCTGGCCGCCATCGTCACGATCTACATCGTGTTGGGCGTGCTCTACGAAAGCGCCATCCACCCCATCACGATCCTCTCCACCCTGCCCTCGGCGGGCGTCGGCGCGCTGGTGGCGCTGAGGATGGCGGATCTCGACCTTTCGCTGATCGCGCTCATCGGAATCGTGCTCCTGATGGGGATCGTGAAGAAGAACGCGATCATGATGATCGACTTCGCGCTCGACGCGGAGCGGACCGAGGGCCTGTCGCCGCGCGAGGCGATCGTCAAGGCCTGCCTGCTGCGTTTCCGGCCGATCATGATGACCACGCTCGCGGCGCTGCTCGGCGCGCTGCCGCTGGCGCTGGAGCACGGCACGGGCTCGGAGCTGCGCGTGCCGCTGGGGATCACGATCATCGGCGGGCTGCTGCTGAGCCAGCTCCTCACGCTCTACACGACGCCGGTGATCTACCTGGCTCTTGACGGTCTGGCGAAGGGCCGCAAGGCTCCCCCGCCCCGACCCGGACCCCTTGTTCCCCTCGAGGAGGACGAGAGCAGCCTCGTCGACTATCCCAAGCGGGCGGCGGAGTAGGACATGTCGATATCCGGCCCCTTCATCCGCCGGCCGGTGGGCACCATCCTGCTCGCCATCGGGCTGATGCTGGCCGGCCTGGTCGCCTACCGGTTCCTCCCGGTTGCGAGCCTTCCGTCCGTCGACCTCCCCACCATCCGCGTCAACACGGGCCGCCCGGGCGCCGACCCCGTGACCATGGCCGCCACCGTCGCCGCGCCGCTGGAGCGGCGACTGGGCGAGATCGCCGGCGTCAACGAGATCACGTCCACGAGCACGCTCGGCTCCGCCAGCATCACGCTGCAATTCGACTTCACGCGCGATATCGACGGAGCCGCTCGCGATGTGCAGGCGGCCCTCAACGCCGCCGCGACGGACCTTCCGGGCGACCTGCCGAACCTGCCGAGCTTCCGCAAGGTCAACCCCAACGCGATGCCGATCCTCATCCTCGCGCTCACCTCCGACACGCTGGAGCCGAGCGCGCTCTACGATGCCGCGGACACGGTGATCGCGCAGCGCATTTCCCAGTTGCCGGGCGTGGCCGAGGTGAACGTCAGCGGCTCCGAGCAGCCGGCCATCCGCATCCGCGTGAACCCCGCGCGCCTCGCCGCGATGGGAACCAGCCTGGAGGACATCCGCGCCGCCATCGCCAACACCAACGCGCTCGGTGCGACGGGCTCCATCGACGGACCGGACCTCGCCCGCTCCATCGGCGCCAACGAGCAGGTCCGGCGCGTGCCGAACTATGCCGACCTCATGGTCAAGACCGGCGACGGCACGGGCGTCCGGCTGGGCGCCGTCGCCACGATCCAGGAGGGCACGCGCAACAGCCGGGGCGCGGCCTGGTACGAGGGAAAGCCGTCCGTTCTGCTGATGATCAGCAAGCAGGCCAACGCCAACGTGATCGAGACGGTCGACCGGGTGCGCGCCCTGCTTCCGGAGCTGAAGCGCTGGGTGCCGGCGGGCATCTCCATCTCCGTGCTGTCGGACCGCACCGGCACGATCCGCGCGAGCGTCGAGGACATGGAGTGGACCCTCGTCGCCACGATCGGGCTGGTGATGATGGTGGTCTTCCTCTTCCTGCGCCGGATGGCCGCGACGGTCGCCGCCGGCGTCACGGTGCCGCTGGCGCTCTCTGGCACCTTCGCGGCCATGTGGCTCGCCGGCTTCTCGATCGACAACCTCTCCTTGATGGCGCTGGCCGTCTCGGTCGGCTTCGTGGTCGACGACGCGATCGTCATGATCGAGAACGTGGACCGCAACCTCGCGGCGGGCATGGCCCCGATGGACGCGGCGCTGGAGGGCTCCCGGCAGATCGGCTTCACGGTCGTGGCGATCAGCCTGTCCCTGCTCGCCGCCTTCATTCCCCTGATGATGATGGGCGGCATCGTCGGCCGCTTCTTCCGGGAATTCGCCTGGACGCTGGCCTTCGCGATCCTGTTTTCGACCGTCGTCTCGCTCACCCTGACGCCCTCGATCTGCGCGCACTGGCTGCGCCTGCAGCCGGACCGGCCGAAGACCTGGCTGGACCGGACGGTGGAGGGGATCCTCGCCGCCTGCCTCGGCTTCTACGCCCGCACACTGGCCGTGGTGCTGCGCCATCGCGCCCTCACCATGCTGGTCATGGCGGGGACGGTCGCCGCAACGGTCGCCCTCTACATCGCCACGCCCAAGGGCTTCCTGCCCCAGGACGACACCGGGCTCGTCATGGGCTGGAGCGAGGCCGCGACGGACATCTCCTTCCCGGCCATGGTCGAGCTGCAGAAAAAGGTCGACGCCATCGTGCGCGCGGACCCCGCCGTCGCCGGCGTCGGCTCCTCGGCGGGAGGCGGTGGCTACCAGGGCGTCAATTCCGGCCGCATGTACATCAACCTGAAGCCCATGGCCGAGCGGCAGCTCTCCACGCCCAAGGTCATCGAGCGCCTGCGCAAGGAGCTCGCGGCGGTACCGGGCATCCGCGTCTATCTCGGCGCCAGCCAGGACGTGCGCATCGGCGGGCGCGCTGGTCGCTCGCAATACCAGTTCACCTTGTGGAGCCCGGACTTCGCCGAGCTCGACCGCTGGGCGCCGCAGGTGCTGGAGAAGGTCAAGACAGTCCCGGGCCTCGTCGACGTGTCCAGCGACCGCGAGCAGGGGGGCCTGGAGGCGCGTGTGATCATCGACCGCCCGTCGGCCGCCCGGCTCGGGGTGAAGATCCAGGACATCGACAACGCCCTCAACAACGCCTTCGCGCAGCGCCAGATCTCCACGCTCTATTTCCCGCGCAACCAGTACCGGGTCGTTCTGGAGGTAGAGCCCCGCTTCCGCCGCGACCCCTCGGACATCACCGCGCTCTACGTGCCCGGGGCCGGCGGGACTCAGGTCCCGCTCTCGGCGGTGGCGCGGGTGGAGCGCAAGCTGGCACCGCTGGAGGTGAACCACCAGGGGCCCTACCCTTCCGTGACGATCACCTACGCGCTGGCGGTCGGGGCGAATGTCGACGTCACCACGCAGGCGATCGACAAGGCGGTGGCCGAGATGCACCTGCCGGACACGGTGCACGCGGAATTCGCCGGCGAGGCGCGGGCCTTCGGCCGTCAGGCCAACAGCCAGCCGCTGCTCATCCTGGCGGCTCTCGCCACCGTATACATCGTGCTGGGCGTGCTCTACGAGAGCCTCGCCCACCCGCTCACCATCATCTCCACCCTGCCTGCGGCGGGGCTGGGCGCGCTGCTGGCGCTGCAGGTCACGGGCAGCGACCTCTCGCTGATCGCCTTCATCGGCATCGTGCTGCTGATCGGCATCGTGAAGAAGAACGGCATCATGCTCGTCGACTTCGCCCTGGAGGCCGAGCGCAAGCGCGGGCTTGCGCCAAGGGATGCGATCTTCGAGGCCTGCCTGGAGCGCTTCCGGCCGATCCTCATGACGACGATGGCCTCGCTGCTCGGGGCCATTCCGCTGCTGGTCGCCACCGGCGCCGGCTCGGAACTGCGCCGCCCCCTCGGCATCACCATCGTCGGAGGGCTCATTGTGTCGCAGGTCCTCACGCTCTACACCACGCCCGTCGTCTACCTGCTGCTGGACCGGTTGCATCATCGCTGGTCGCGCAAGCGGCCCGTCGCGGGCGGTCCGCAGGCCGTTCCCGCACCGGCGGAGTAGCGGACGCGGCGCCGCCGTCGGTGCCAGGAGCGCAGCGACGGGGCCGTCCACGCCGGGGCGGCCTCGATCGTTTCGTCGTCCGCCCGCAGGCACGAGGCGTCCCCGAGACCCCACGCGAAAAGCATGGCTCCCCCGGCCGAGGGGCGTTGGACGCCGGCGCGGCCAGCCTCTAGAGAGGCGCGAAGAGGCCGTCATCCGAGGCGGCCGGGCGGGCAGGGACGCGGGCGTGACGTTGGACTGGATGTTCCTGGCGGTGGGTGTCCCCGCCGCCATGCTGGTCGGCATGGGCAAGGGCGGGCTGCCGGTCGTGGGGATGCTCGGCGTCCCCGTCATGTCGCTCACGATGCACCCGCTGGAGGCGGCCGGCATCCTGCTGCCGATCTACGTGCTCACCGACATGTTCGGCCTGTGGTTCTACCGGAAGGACTATTCGTCCCGGAACCTCGCCATTCTCATCCCTTCCGCCGTGCTGGGCATAGGCTTCGGGTGGGCCACCGCCACGGTCATGTCGGAGGCCGCCGTGACTCTGCTCGTCGGCCTCATCGGCGTCGGCTTCTGCCTCAACATGTGGCTGCGCAAGGCGCCGGTCGAGAAGCGTCCGGCCGACGTGCCGCGCGGCGTCGTCTGGGGGGCCCTGTCGGGGTTCACCAGCTTCGTCTCGCATTCCGGCGCCCCCCCGTTCCAGGTCTACGTGCTGCCGCAGAAGCTCGACAAGATGACGTATGCCGGCACGTCCACCATCGCCTTCGCGGCGATCAACGCCGTGAAGCTCGTCCCCTACTGGGCGCTCGGCCAGCTCAACGGGGAGGCGATGAAGGAGGCCGCGCTGCTGATGCCCTTCGGCGCCTTCGCGGTGTTCCTCGGGGTGAAGCTCGTCCGCGTCATCCCGGACAAGGCGTTCTTCACGGCGGTGCAGATCGCCCTCTTCCTCATCTCGCTGAAGCTGTGCTGGGACGGTCTGCACGGGCTGCGCGCATGAAGCGCGGCCTCACTGGACCGCGGCGGTGAGGCGGGCCAGGTTCTCGATGGCCCGCGTGCCGACCGAGCGTCGCCGCCAGGCCTCCAGGGAGACGGGCCGGGACCGCGCCGCATAGTCCTCCAGCACGTGGCGCAACGGCGCCACGGCCTTCTCGCCGTAGAGCAGCACCGACACCTCCATGTTCAGCGTGAAGGAGCGGATGTCGAGGTTGCTGGAGCCCATGGCCGCGATGTCGCCGTCGACCACCATCGCCTTGGCGTGGAGCAGCACGGGCGCGGGGTAGAGGCGGACGTCGACCCCGGTGCGCAGCAATTCCTCGTAGAAGGAGCGCTGGGCGTGCACCACGAAGGTCTGGTCCACGGCCTCCGAGTTGATGAGGGTCACCTTGACCCCGCGCTGGGCGGCGCTGGTGATCGCCAGCAGGAGCGCGTCGTCAGGGACGAAGTAGGGTGTCGCCACGATCAGGCTCTGCTCGGCGGCATGCATCAGCCCCGTGAAGAGCCGCAAGTTGTTCTCGTTGTCGAATCCGGAGCCGCTCGGCAGCACCTGCGCCGTCACGCCCTCCCCCGGCACGGTCGCGCCGGCCGCCACGTGGGGATGGAGCGATGCGTCCAGCAATTCGCCCGTCTCCGAGTACCAGTCCGTGACGAACACGGCCTCGAGCTCGAACACGACGGGGCCGGTCATGCGGATGCAGAGCTCCTCGTAGAACAGGTCGTCGGTGCGGTGATAGCCCTTGGTGATCAGGTTCAGCGACCCCGTGAAGGCGACGAGGCTGTCGACCACCAGGATCTTGCGGTGGTTGCGCAAGTCGATGCGCAACATCTCCCTGGGGTTGAGCAGGGGCAGCATGTAGCGCCACGCGATCCCGGACTGCGTGAGGCGCTTCTCCATGTCCTTGCGCCGCGGGAACTTCCGCGAGCCCATCTGGTCGAGCAGCAGGCGGACCGTGACGCCGCGCGCCACGGCCTGTTCCAGCGCCTCGAAGAGCGGCTCGGTCTCCTCGTCCATGGCGATGATGTAGAACTCGACATGGACATAGTGGCGGGCGGCCTCGATGGCCTCGACCATTCTCGCGACGATCCCGTCATAACCGTGCAGGATCTCGATGCCGTTGCCGTGCATGGCGGGCATTCCGCCCAGGTTTTCCGCAAGGGCGGCGTGCGGCTCCGCCCTCTCGCCGAGCGCCGCGGGACGGGACGGGCCGGCCGCCAGCGCGCTGCCGCGGTCGGAGAGCGCCGAGGCGATCATGGTCGTCATCTGCCGCTGCAGCTTGCGACGGCGCTCAGGCAGCTTGGGGCTGCCGATGATCAGGAAGAGCATGACGCCGAGGAAGGGCGCGGCCACGATCAGCAGCAGCCAGGCCGTCGCCGACGACGGCTTGCGGTTGATGGGCACCGTCAGGAACGCCACGATCACGACGGCCATGTGGAGGGACAGGGGCAGAAGGCTCCAGAGCGTGGTCGGCATGGGGTCCCGGAATGTCGCGTCGCTGCACTCTGGCCGCGCAGGCCCGCCGGTGCAACACGCCTCGACGGAGCGTCGGCGAACGGAGGATTGCACATCCGTAGGCCTACTAATCGCGCAACAGCGACTGCAATCCCAGATGTGGCGCGTTGGTTCACCTCTCCCCCGACCACGCGAAACCGAGAGGAGATCACGATGGCACGCATTCCTTCGCTCTGGACCGAGGACAAGTGGGTCACCGACCCGATGTCCTTCTTCTCCCGCGACCTGCGCGACCTCTTCCGCAATCCCGAGGCGGCGCGCTGGGCCGTCCCGGAGACGGGCAGGACGCTGCCGCCCGTCAACATCGCCGAGACCAAGGACGCCCTCGAGATCGCCGTCGAGCTGCCGGGAGTCGCCGAGACCGATGTCAGGGTGACGCTCGACCATCAGCGCCTGACCATCGCGGGCGAGAAGAAGACGGAGCGCGAGTCGACGGAGAAAAACTGGCACGTCGTCGAACGCAGCTCCGGCGCCTTCCAGCGTGTCGTCGCCCTGCCCTTCGAGCCCGCTGCGGACGCGGTAGAGGCCCGGTTCGACAAGGGCGTCCTGCACGTGACGGTGAAGAAGCCGACGGAGGTGGTGCAGAAGAGCCGGGAGATTCCGGTGAAGCCCTCGGCGTGAGACCTGCGCCGGACAGAGCCAGGGAGGCGTCTTGCAGCAGCAGCCCCACATCCCCGTCGTGGAGGACCAGAGCGCGGTCATCGCCTTCCTGTGCGATCCCGCGACGCACGGGCTGCCGGATCCCCCCAGGCGGTTCGAGACGCATGGCGCGGTCGTCGTGCTGGCAGGCGACACCGCCTACAAGATGAAGCGCGCCGTGCGCTTCCCCTTCATGGACTTTTCGACGCTCGCGAGGCGCAAAGCGGCCTGCGAGGCCGAACTCGCCGTCAACGGGCCGAATGCGCCCGAGATCTACCGCGACGTCGTGCCAGTCACGCGCACGGCCGACGGTCTCGCGCTGGGTGGACCAGGGGAACCCGTCGAATGGCTCGTCCGCATGGCGCGGTTCGACGAGGCGCGGACCCTCGATGTCCTGGCCTCGCAGGGACCTTTGCCCGACACGCTGCTGGCGCGGCTCGTCGAGGCGGTCGTCGCCTCGCACGCCCGCGCGCCCCTGCGCGAGACGGCCGACGTCCCCGCGGCGCTCGGGCGCTACCTCGACCAGAACCAGGCGGCCTTTGCCGCCGATCCCGGGCTCTTCCCGGCAAACGAGGCCGCGGAGCTCACCTCGCGCTCGCGCGCGGCCTTGGCGAACATCGCCGAACTGCTGCGCCGGCGGACTGCCGCGGGGCAGGTCCGGCGCTGCCACGGCGATCTCCACCTGCGCAACATCGTCATGCTGGGCGATCGCCCGGTCCTCTTCGACGCCATCGAGTTCGACGAGGACATCGCCACCTGCGATCTGCTCTACGACCTCGCCTTCCTTGTCATGGACGTGTGGGAGCGCGGGCGCCGCGGCGAGGCCAACCGGGTGCTCTGCCGCTATCTCTGGGCCACCGGGGCGGAAAGCATGGAGGGCCTTCCCGCCCTGCCCTTCTTCGTGAGCCTGCGCGCGGCGCTGCGCGCCAAGATCGAGGCGGCCGAGGCGGGCCAGGACGCGCGCGGCCGGGCGCACGCCGAGGCGGCGATGCGCTACTTCGCGCTCGCCCGGGAGGCGCTCCGCGGCGAGCGTCCGCGGCTCGTCGCGGTCGGCGGGCTGTCCGGGACCGGCAAGAGCACGCTCGCCGCCGGGCTCGCTCCGCTGCTGGGCGCACCCCCGGGCGCGGTGCACTGGCGCAGCGACGTCGAGCGCAAGCGGCTGATGCAGGTGGCCGAGACGGAGAAGCTGGACGCGTCCGGCTACACGAAGGAGGCCTCGCAGGCCGTGTACGAGCGGCTGCTGGAACGCGCGCGGGCGACGCTTCGCGCGGGGCGCAGCGCCATCGTCGACGCCGTCTTCGCCCGACCGCAGGAGCGCGAGGCCGTCGAGGCGATCGCCCGCGAGACGGGCGCGGCCTTTGACGGCCTGTGGCTGCAGGCGCCGACGCAGGCCGTCCTGGCCCGCATCGAGGCCCGCCGTGAGGACGCGTCCGACGCGGACGCCGCCGTCGCCCGAAGCCAGGCGGGCTATGATTGCGGAACGCTGACCTGGCCCGTCATCGACGCCGGCGGAGCGGCGCACCACACGCTCGCCCGGGCCTGCGACGTGCTGGGCCTGCCGTGCGATCCCGACGGTGAGGACTGACGCTCGGGACGAAGCCGGCCCTCCCGGCGGCAGGCGTCATATGGCCTGCTTCGTCGCGACGCTCCAGCCCCGATGGCGAGCGCCATTCCTAGGCGACCGGCCCCACGGGTCCAGGCGGTTGGGTCGGAATCTCCACGGGCGAGGACGGCGGAATGCCGGGCTCCGGGGCGGGGGGCGGAGCTTCCGGAGGAGGCTCGGCCGGGATCCCGACCGGCTCGGCCGGCGGCGGGTCCTCCTGCGGAACGGGAGGGCGGGCTGGCGCCGGGTTGGGCTCGGCGGGCGTCGGCGCGGGGCGGGGCGGATCGGAGAGCGGCATCGTCAGCGCCCCAGCGCGCGCTGCAGCGCGTCCTTCGACATGCGCGATCGCCCGGGCAGGTTCCTGCGCTTCGCCTCGGCGTAGAGCTGCGCCTTGCTGCGCTCGCCAGAGGATGCCGGCTTGGCGGCGGACTTCGCTCCGGACTTGGCTCCGGACTTGGCCTCCGGCTTGCCGCCGCGCGCGCCCTTGGCGAGCGTGCGATCCTGCGCGCGCCGCCCCTCCGTCTTCGCCTCGGCCGTCTCGCCGCGCCGCTCCCTGGCCTTCGTCCTGTGCAGCGTCTTCTGGTTCGTCCCAGGGCTCTCCCGATTGCTGGCTCCCGCCTCGCGCAACGCGATGGCGATGGCCTGCCTGGGAGACTTCACCTTCGGACCGGAGCCGCGGATGCGGAGTTCGCCTTGCTTGAACTCGTGCATCACCCGCTCGACGGTCGCCTTCTGCTTGCCCGACTGGCGCTGTGGCATGGCGGTCCTCCTCGCTCGGAGGGCGCAACGCGCCGCGGCCAAGTCGGTTTCCCAAACCAAGTCGCTTTCTTGAACCAGGACGGTTGCCTGAGCCCGGTCGGTCGCCTCAGGCGGATGCGCCGCCCATGGCAGCGCCGATCCAGTGCCCTGCCGCGACGGCGAGAAGGCAGAGGACGACGGAGAGCACCACGTTCGCGAACGCCCAGCCCCATTGCCCTTCCTGCATCAGGCTGAGGGTCTGCAGGCTGAAGCTCGAGAAGGTCGTGAAGCCACCGCACAGCCCCACCATGACGAAGAGGCGGGCTCCGAAGGGCTCCTCGAGCCGGCCGCCCGGCAGCGAGATCACATTGAACAGCCCGATCACGAAGGAGCCGACGACGTTGATCGCCAGCGTTCCCCAGGGAAATGCCGGCCCGAACAGGGCGGTCGCCAGATTGGAACACCAGTAGCGCGCCACGCCACCGATGGCGCTGCCGAGCGCGACGAGAAGGGCTGCTTGCATCAGGAGATCAACGCGAGAACGAGAAATAGGCCCCGAGGAGAAGCGCGGCGATCAGAGCCAGCGCCGCGAGCCCGATGCCGAGCGTCGCTCCCGGGTCATAGCAGCGCGCCGAGTTCACCGCCATGCGGCAGACGCCGCCTCCGAATTCCCGGATGATGTCCATGCGCCGCGTCTCCAGCCCTGCGCCGCCCCAGGGACCGACAGTGTTCCCCGAGAGCGGCGATTGCACAAGTCGGCCGGGGATTCCGCGCCTGCGCCGTCAGGCCGACGGACGGGGGGCAGGAACCGCTGCGCGATTGAGCTGCCACATGGTCCAGTTGAGGATGCCCGCGAAGGTGACCCAGGCGAGATAGGGCACCAGCATCCAGGCCGCCCCGGAATGCACGGTGGCGAAGCCGAGGATCGTAGCCAGGATGGACAGCCAGAGCAGGCAGAGCTCGTAGAAGGCGAGGTCCATCCGCCGCATCCCGAAGAAGATGCCCGACCACACTGCGTTCAGGGCCAGCTGCACGCCATAGATCGCGAGGGGAACGGCGGCGCCGGCGAAACCGGCCTTGCGCCAGACGAGCCAGCCGGAGATCGCGATCATCGTGTAGAGAACGGTCCAGGCCGGGCCGAAAAGCCAGTTCGGCGGTCTCCACCAGGGTTTCGCCAGCCGCTCGTACCAGTCGCCGGGCCGGAAAAAGGCGCCGCTCAGCGCCGCCGCGAAACAGGCGGCCGCAAAGCCGAGCAGGCCGAGCCAGCTTCCGTCCATGATCCAGTCCCCCTCAGGTCGTCTCGACCCACGCCTTGAACTTGTCCGCCCAGTCCGGGTGCCAGCGCGACAGGGCGGGCCGGTTCTCCACGATGTCGCCCGCCGCCCAGGCGATGCGCTTTTCGTCGAGGGCGCGCGGAACGTCGTTGTCCGGGCAGAGGATGTAGAAGTCGCCGCGCGCCAGGCTCTCCAGCATGAAATCCGCAGTCTGCTCGGGCGTCCAGGCCGCGGCGGGCTTCTCGGTGCGGCCCTTGGCCGTGAGGCCGGTATAGACGAAGCCGGGGATGAGCAGGTGCGCGGTGATCCCGCAGCCGGGCGTGTTACGCAGCTCGTGCGCCAGCGCCTCGGTGAAGGCCTTCACCCCCGCCTTGGAGACGTTGTAGGCGGGGTCGCCGGGCGGGGTGGTGATGCCCTGCTTCGAGCCCGTGTTGATGACGAGGCCCGGGTGGCCGCGAGCGATCATGCCCGGCACGAGCGCCTGCGTGCCGTGAACGACGCCCCAGAGGTTCACGTCGAGGATGCGCCTCCAGTTCTGCGCCTCGAACAGCGAACTGCCGGGCTGGATGCCCGCATTGTTCATGAGGACGTCGACGCCGCCGAAGCGGGAGGTGACGGCCTCGCCAAGGCGGACCACGTCCTCCAGGCGGCTGACGTCGGTCTCCAGGGCGAGCACCGAGTCCGTCCCGCCCGGAGCATCCGCCGCGATCGCCTGAACGGCGGCCGCGAGGCGGCCCGCCCCGAGATCGGCGACTGCGACCTTCATGCCGAACGACGCGAAGCGCCGGGCCGCGGCGAGCCCGATGCCGGCTGCCCCCCCCGTGATGACCGCCACCGCGCCTGGCCGGAGGACGGGATGCTGGGCCATGGGACTTCTCCTGCGCATCGCTGAATCTGTGAGCGCAACTTAGCGCATCGCGCCGGCGCGGCGAGGGGCATCGGCCCGACATGCCTGCCATTGGGGCACAGCACCTTCGCGCCCCGCGCGCTTGACCGGAACCGCGAAATCGGGACTTTCGCGGGATGGTCGCAGCCGCAGCGCGGCCGGCCGCAGTGAAAGGCCCCCGGGGAGACGCCGCCATGACCCACCAGATCAGCGCCAAGAGGCCCTACAAGGGCGTGTACCCCGTCGTGCCGACGATCTTCGACGAGCGCGGCGAGATCGACATGCCGGGCCAGTTGCGGGCGGTCGACTGCATGATCGACGCGGGCTCCACGGGACTGTGCATCCTCGCGAACTTCTCGGAGCAGTTCGTGCTGGCCGACGAGGAGCGCGAGCGCATCATGCACGCCGTGCTGAAGCACGTGGCGGGGCGCGTGCCGGTCATCGTCACGACGACCCATTTCGCCACCCGGATCTGCGCCGAGCGCAGCCGCCGGGCCCAGGAGGCCGGGGCGGCGATGGTGATGATCATGCCGCCCTACCACGGAGCCACGATCCGGGTGGGCGAGAAGGGAGTCTACGACTTCTTCAAGGCGGTTTCCGACGCGATCGACATCCCCATCATGATCCAGGACGCGCCCGTCGCGGGAACGCCGCTCTCCGTGCCGCTCCTGGCCCGCATGGCGACGGAGATCGCCAACGTCGCGTATTTCAAGGTCGAGGTGCCCTTCGCCGCGGCCAAGCTGCGCGAGCTCATCGCGGCCGGCGGCGCGGCCATCGAGGGCCCGTGGGACGGCGAGGAAGCGATCACGTTGATGGCTGACCTCGATGCCGGCGCAACCGGCGCCATGACGGGCGGCGGCTACCCCGACGGCATCCGCAAGATCGTCGACCCCTACTTCGCGGGGGATCGCGAGGCGGCGCTCGTCGCCTACGAGAAGTGGCTGCCGCTGATCAACTACGAGAACCGGCAGTGCGGGCTGCTCGCCTGCAAGGCGCTGATGCTGGAGGGCGGCGTGATCAAGTCCGACGCCGGGCGCGCGCCGCTCGCCCCGCTGCACCCCGCGACCCGGGCCGGGCTCCTGGAGATCGCGCGGCGGCTCGACCCCGTGGTGCTGCGCTGGGGACGCTGACGAGGCCGTCCGTCCGGCCCGACCTGCGAGAACGCGAGACGCGATCCGGCTTCGCGCCGGGAGCGGACGGTCCGCCGCTCCGCTTGCGCCGGGGCGGCTGAGTCCCTAACCCCACATTCCCCGGAGCCTCGCCCGCACGTCCATTCGCGCGCCCTGGCCCGGGGCCCGGGCGGCGGCGGCCGCCACGCGGGGCCAGGACACCTGCTCGAACAGGCCCAGCAGGTGCGCGGGAATGAAGCGCGTGCGGGAGGCATAGACGTGGCGGTCCCCCATGGCGTTCTGACCATGGGTGAAGAAGCGCTGAGGCGTGATCAGGTGCAGGTCGTCCCTGGCCCGCGTCATGGCCACGTAGAGCAGGCGACGCTCCTCCTCGATCTCGGCGGCCGTGCCGGTGGCGAGGTCGGAGGGGATGCAGCCGTCCACCACGTTGAGCGCGAAAACCGACTTCCACTCCTGCCCCTTGGCGGAATGGATGGTGGAGAGGATCAGGTAGTCCTCGTCGAGATGCGGCACGCCCGCCTGGTCGCTTGTGGCGTCAGGCGGGTCGAGCGTGAGCTCCGTGAGGAAACGCTCGCGCGAGGGATAGCCCGCGGCGATCTGGCCGAGCTGGACGAGGTCCGCGTTGCGGGTGACGAAATCCTCGTGCATGCGCTCGAGGTGGGGCTGGTACCACAGGCGCGCCTGCTCGATCTCGGACGGCCACGACCCGCGACCGCGGGCCAGCGACCTCGCCAGCTCGCAGAAGGGACCCCAGTCTGCGCTCGCGCGCGGCGGCGCAGGCACCGACCCAAGCGCTGCGAGCGGCTCCGGCTCCGTGTCCAGCCGGTCAAGGATCTTCTGCGCCGAGCCCGGGCCCACCCCCGGCAACAGCAGGAGCACGCGGAACCCGGCGACCCGGTCGCGCGGATTCTCGGCGAAACGCAGCAGCGCCAGCATGTCCTTCACGTGGGCGGCGTCGAGCAACTTCAGTCCGCCGAACTTCACGAACGGGATGTTGCGGCGGGTGAGCTCCAGCTCCAGCGGCCCGCTATGGTGCGAGGCGCGGAAGAGGACGGCCTGGTCCTTGAGCCTGAGCCCGCCTTCCCTCGCCTCCAGCACGGCCTCGCACACGTAGCGCGCCTGGTCCTGCTCGTCGCGCACGCCGACGAGGCGCGGCCGGGCCTGCGAGGCGCGATCGCTGCGCAGATCCTTGGCGTAGCGCTCCGCCGCGAGCGCGATGACGCCGTTCGCGGCGGCGAGGATCGGCTGCGTGGAGCGGTAGTTCCGGTCGAGCGTCACCACCCGCGCCGGCGGTGCGAAATGCTGCGGGAAATCCAGGATGTTGCGCACCGTGGCGGCGCGGAATGAATAGATCGACTGGGCGTCGTCCCCCACCACCGTCAGCCCCTGCCCGGCCGGCTTCAGCGCCAGGAGGATCGAGGCCTGCAGGCGGTTGGTGTCCTGGTATTCGTCGACGAGCACGTGGTCGAAGCGGGCGCCGATCGGCTCGGCGAAGTCCGGCTCGCTCATCACCTGCGCCCAGGAGAGCAGCAGGTCGTCGTAGTCCAGCACGTTCTGACGCTGCTTGGCCTCAACATAGGCCGCGAAGAGGCCTCGCAATTCGGCCGCCCAGCTGGCGCACCACGGGAAGGCCTGGCCCAGCACCTCCTCCAGCGGCGTCTGCGCGTTCACGCAGCGCGAGTAGATGGCGAGGCACGTCCCCTTGGCCGGGAAGCGTGTCTGCGTGCGGGAGAGGCCGAGCTCGTGGCGGACGAGGTTCATCAGGTCCGCGGAATCCTCACGGTCGTGGATCGTGAAGGCGGGGTCGAGCCCGATCTCCTCCGCGTGCTCGCGCAGCAGCCGCGCCCCGACGCCATGGAAGGTTCCCGCCCAGGCCAGTCCCTGGCTCACGAGGGCCGCCTTGTCGCCCATGACCTGGCGGGCGATGCGCTCGACGCGCCGCGTCATCTCGGCCGCGGCGCGGCGCGAGAAGGTCATCAGCAGGATGCGGCCGGGATCTGCGCCGTTGAGAACCAGATGGGCGACCCTGTGCGCAAGTGTGTTCGTCTTGCCCGAGCCCGCCCCGGCTATCACCAGGAGCGGCGGCCCGGAAACCGCCCTCGCCTCGTCCACCCCGTGCTCCACCGCGCTGCGCTGCTCGGGATTGAGGTGGTCGAGATAGGCGGCTGACATGCGATCCGAATCGGCGGGGCCCTGATCGCAGAGTGGATCACGTTTCGCGGTTTGTTCCTAGCATGCGCAGGATTTTCAACTCTAAGTTGTGTCGGTCACGCGAAGAGCTCGGGGTGGCGGACCTGCAGGGCGAAGGCGAGCAGAAGCGTCTTGACGTCCGTGATCTCGCCGGCCTGGGCCCGCGCGGACAGTTCCGCGAGCGGCACCTCCACCACCTCGATGTCCTCGTGCTCCTCGTCCAGGCCGCCGCCGTCCCCGATGCGGTCAGCCTCGCCGAAGGGCGCGAGGAAGAAGACCATCCGTTCGGTCGAGATGCCAGGCATCGACCAGCCGTCCACCACGGGCTCCAGTTCGCCGAGGCGCAGGCCTGTCTCCTCCTCCGCCTCCCGCCTTGCGCCCTCCGCCGGGTCATCCTCGTCCAGAAGGCCCGCGGGGACTTCGAGTAGGCTCTCCACCTCGCTGGCCAGGAAGGGTCCCGAGCGGAACTGCCGCACCAGGACGGCGACCCTGCGCACGGGGTCGTAGGGCAGCACGCAGACTGCGGGACCGTGATCCTCGACTTCTCGGCTCACCTCGGCGCCGTTCGGCAGCCGCAGGCGCAGAATGGAGTACGTGCTCCATCCCTTGTGGACGAAGCTGCGGTCGAGCAAGGCGGGGTGCCCCCGCTGGCGATCGGCCATCATGGAATCTCCGGATCGGACCGGCGGCGAAGGTCGCCCAGGTCGCCACGCCGGGCAACTCGTCCTTGCGGGCGAGGCCCGTGAGCCTGACCTTCGCCCGACGCGTGCCGCGCAGCTCCGCGTCGCCGCGCTACTCCCGTCGGGGCGCTCCCACGGCCGGAGCGCCGGCCTGGCTTGCGCCGAGGAAGCGCTCCTCCCACCACGAGAACAGGATGTCCCGCAGGGCGGCGCCGTCGTCGCCGCCATAGATGGACAGGCGATGGGCATCGAGCAGAGCGGCCTCGTCCTCGGTGAGGGAGATCGCGATCTCGTCGACGCGCAGCGGCACGTTGGGGAATTCCGGCGTGTAGCCAGGGTCCCGCCGCAACTCGCGATCCGCCTTGATGACGGGCTGGCGGAAGTCGCGCGGCGTGCGCTGGCTGCGCAGGACCGGTGTCTCCGGCACCTGCGCAAGCTCCTCCGCCGTCGCCTGGAAGACTTTCAACCGGATCGGCTTCAGCGAGAAGTTGCTGGTGCGCATGATGTCCGCGCCGCACACGTTGGGGACGGCGAGCACGTCCATCAGCGCCAGGAGGTCGACGTGGTCGCCGGGACGGGTGTCCTGCCGGGAGATCACGGCTCGTCCCTGCGTCGTCACCTCCGTGCACATGAACAGGTTGAAGCTGTCATGGACGTCGTCGGGCGTGAGGCCGTATTCGCGCTGCGCCTCGGCCTGGATGTCATGGCAGTTGGTGTGCACGTCGAAGCCGTAGGCGCTCTCGTAGAGATAGGCGCTGCAGCGCGGGAACAGTAGGTCGTT
The DNA here is from genome assembly GCA_046349155.1 of Alsobacter sp. Classification (GTDB taxonomy): domain Bacteria; phylum Pseudomonadota; class Alphaproteobacteria; order Rhizobiales; family Beijerinckiaceae; genus Alsobacter. Next base: position 403,891 of record JAXMCW010000002.1, read on the forward strand.
GCGGCCGACAGTGTCGCGCAGGATGTAGAGCATGGCCCGCTCGCGCGGCGGCGCCGACCACATGAAGGTTCCGCGGGTGGGATTGAATCCGTGCACCGTGCGGGTGCGCCCGCAATGCATGAACTCCTTGTAGTCATGCAGGTTGAAGGCATTGAAGTCGACGCATTGGCCGCCCTCGACCTGCTCGATCCGCAGGACCTGCCCCTTGGCGAGTTCGATGGCCTTGCCCGTGCCGGGCTCCATGACCCACTCGAAGAGGATCTCGCGCTCGCTCATCGGCCGTGCTCCGGCTTGGCGGCCTCGGCGGCCCGGCGGGCGGCATATTCGCGCAGGGCCAGTCGGACCAGCGCCTCGCGGTCGGCGGCGACGCCGCGCGCGACCGTGCGGTCGATCAGCTCGAGCTGCTGCTGGTTGAGCCTCAGGACCACCCTTCGATTGGACATGCTTCCCCCCATGCGGCCGGGCTCCGGTCCCGGCGAAGAGAGTTGAGGGCCGGCCGGGGAGGCTCGCAAGCCCATAAAACAGGCGGCACCTGCCCGAATTCGCGCCCGGCGCGGCTGCGCGACCGGCACGCCGCCGCTCGCGAAGGCAGCGGACGGCCCCGGACGCGGCCCCCTCGCGGCTGGCGCGATCCTCGCATCAGCGCGAACCGGATGTCGTTCGCCGCGGCCCGGCCGGCATTCGTAAGGAGAGAGGGGAGGCCGCATTTCGCGTGCGCCCGCCTGGGCGCCGCCACGGAGACGAAGAATGAGCAGGTACGACTTCACACGCCGCGGCTTCCTGGGAAGCGCCGCGGCCGCCTCGCTGGCCCTCGGGACCGGCCTGCCGGCCCGCGCCGCCGGCGTGACCATCGGCTTCATCTATGTCGGCCCGAAGGACGACTTCGGCTGGAACCAGGCCCACGCGGTCGGCGCCAAGGCGATCAAGGACCTGCCGGGCGTCAAGGTGCTTGAAGAGGAGAACGTCCCGGAGACGGACGCCGTCGCCAAGAGCATGGAATCAATGATCCAGCTCGACGGGGCCTCGCTGATCTTCCCGACCTCCTTCGGCTACTTCGATCCCTTCATGATCGACGCCGCCAAGAAGAACCCGAAGGTCGAGTTCCGCCACCCGACCGGCCTGTGGAACAAGGACAAGCACCCGATGAACGCGGGTGGCTATTTCTGCTACCTGGACCAGGGCCACTACGTGAACGGCATCGCGGCCGGGCTCTCGACCAAGTCGAACAAGATCGGCTTCATCGCCGCCAAGCCGATCGCGCTGGTGCTGCGCAACGTGAACTCCTTCGCGATGGGCGTGAAGAAGGTGAACCCCAAGGCCGAGGTGCGCCTGATCATCACCGGCGACTGGGCGCTGCCCGTGCGCGAGGCCGAGTCGACCAACGCCCTCATCGACGCCGGCTGCGACGTGATCGGCTGCCATGTGGACAGCCCCAAGGTCGTGATCCAGACGGCGGAAGCGCGCGGCATCAAGACCTGCGGCCACAATACCAACCAGGCCTCGCTTGCGCCGAAGGGCTTCATCACCGGCGCGGAGCTCAAGTGGGAGACGGTCTACAAGGCCTATGCCGCCCTGATCGCCAAGGGCGAGAAGCTGCCCAACGTCAACGAGGGCGGCTACGACCGCGACATGGTGCAGAGCAGCCCGTTCGGAGCGGGTGCGACCGAGGCGGCCCGCGCCGCCGCGACCGCCGCCATCGCCGAACTCAAGGCCGGCAAGCCGATCTTCGTCGGCCCCATCAAGGACAACAAGGGCAAGGTCGTCATCGACAAGACGCTGGAGCTCTACGATGGTAGCCTGTGGGGAACGGACTACCTGATCGAAGGCGTGGTCGGATCGATCACCTGACGCATGGTCCCGCGCCGGCGCCCCGCGGGGCGGCCGGCGCAGGACGCGTCTGGCGGCCCGGGTCAGGCTCCGGAGCGGCACGGTGGTGTCCGCGGCAAACCAGGAGCCTGGCATGGGGCGGTTCGGCCGGGTTTTCGCGACGCTCGCCATACTCGTCGGTGGACTGCTCGTCCTCTTCAGCCTCGCAGACCTCGCGAGCCGCGGCGCGTCGGCGGCCGCGAGCGTCCAGGACGGCCTCATGCTTGTCCTGGGGCTGCTCTGCGCGCTCCTGGGCCTGTCGGCGTTCCGCCGCCGCGAATAAGGGCGGCGTCCGGGCGAGAGGCCCGTGCCGTCCGGCGGGAAAATCGGCGACCTTGCGCTGCCTCATGGCCGGTGGTCGCATGAGCGGCTAGGGACAATCAGGCGGCCTCACGCGCCGCCGTCGCGTCGCGAGGCTCGCCATGTACCAGCACATCCTCATCCCCACCGACGGGTCGACCCTGTCGCGCGTCGCCGTCCAGCAGGGCGCAGCCCTCGCCAAGGCGCTTGGCGCGCGCATCACGCTCGTCACCGTCAGCGCCCCCTATGCCGCCGTCTCGGTGGAGCCGCTCTACGTGGCCTCGACCACTGAGGACTACGAAAAAATGGTCGCCGACGTCGCGCAGAAGGTGCTCGACGAGGGATCGGCGCAGGTCCGGGCGGCCGGGGTCGCCTGCGACACAAGGCACGCCGTGCATGCCCAGCCCTGGCAGGCCATCATCGACGCCGCGCAGCAGAACGGCTGCGACCTGATCGCCATGGCGTCCCATGGGCGAAGCGGCCTTGCGGCGGTCGTGCTGGGCAGCGAGACCACGAAGGTGCTGACGCACTCGCGGATCCCGGTCCTCGTCTATCGCTGATCCCGGGAAGGCTCAGGCTTCCGCCTTGCGCGTCAGCCGCCAGTGGACCGTCGCCATGGCCAGCACGAGCATGGCGACGCCCTGGTGCAGCAGCGCCAGCCCGAGCGGAACCTGCGCGAGCAGGGTCGCGATCCCGACCCCCGCCTGGGCCGCGACGAGGCCGGCCACGGCCATCGCGCGCCGACGCACCTTGTCCGACGCCTGCTCCCGGACCGTCGACCAGGCGTGCCAGAAGGCCAGCGCGAAGAGGAGATAGGCCACCATGCGGTGGTTGAACTGAACGGTGAGGTGGTTGTCGACGAGGTTTTCGACGACGGGCTGGACGAAGACCAGCTGGTCCCAGGCCGGCAGGACATGCCCGTCGATGAGGGGCCAGGTGTTGTAGACGAGACCGGCCTTGGAGCCCGCCACCAGGGCGCCCAGCGCGATCTGCAGGAGCACGATCCCGAGCAGGATGGCGGCGCCTCGCCGCACCCCTGAGGGCGCGAATTCGGCCGACCGGGCGCCGCGCAGCTCGACGAGGACGGCGATCAGGCCGCTGAAGATGAGGCTTGCCGTCACGAGGTGCAGCATCAGCTTCAAGGGCGCGACCGCCGTCATGCCCGGCTGAAGGCCGGATTTCACCATGATCCAGCCGATGGCGCCCTGCAGTCCCCCGAGCAGGCCCAGCCCGCCCACGGCGAGCAGCACCCGCCCCCTCAGCGCGCCAGCCCCGGCGAAGAGCAGGAATCCGACGCCGAAGACCACGCCGATGGCCCGGCCGAGCTGGCGGTGGGACCATTCCCACCAGTAGATCTCCTTGAACTCCGGCAGGGTCATCCCGGCGTTCTGAATCTGGTATTGCGGGCTCTGGCGGTACTTCTCGAATTCGGCTTGCCAGGCGGGCTCGGAGAGCGGCGGCACCGCACCGGTGACGGGACGCCATTCCGTGATGGAGAGGCCCGAGCCCGTCAGGCGGGTCGCGCCGCCCACGACGACCATCGCCATGACGAGGGCCGCCAGCAGGCCGATCCAGACCCGCAGCGCCCGGGACGCCCCCGCCGCTTCGGCGCTCTCGGAGAGGATGGCGTCCTCGGGGCCGAGTGAGGTCGTCGTGCTCATGCGTGGGGCACCTGCTGGACGTGGGGCCTTGCGGCGGAGGGCGCTCTTGTTCCGCAACGCCGGCCGACACATAGTCCGGCGCGCCCCTGCCCACAACCGGCGTCTCGCCGCAGCCCGCCTCCCAGAGAGTCCATGCCCCGCCGCACACGCAAGCTCATCGGCGCCGCCGCCATCCTGGCCTTCGTGATGCTCTACGCGCTGGTGGCGATGGTCGTGGCGCAGGGCCGCATCCAGGATGCGTCCAAGGCGGCGCAGGCCTTGTTCTACCTGGTCGTGGGGCTCGCCTGGATCCTGCCGCTGATGCCGCTCATCCGCTGGATGGAACGGCCGGACCCCGAGGACGGCTGATCAGGCCACGGAGAGCCGGCGGCCTCGGTTCCAGAGCAGCGAGGGCAGTCCCGCGAGCAGGACGTCAAGCTGACGCGTGCTCTGGAAGTGGCCGTTGAGGGAGAGACGCGGCAGGGCGGTTGGGTGCTGGGCGTGGTCGGGGAACAGCATGCCCGGACGCGTCGTCACCCCTGCCCGGAAGCCGAGCTCCCGCGCGAGCTCGAACTCGCGCGGCCCGGCGGAGGCGGGGTCTCCCACGGGATAGGAGATGTGGCGCACGGCCCGCTCGATCTGCTCGGCGATGATCCGGCGTGATTCGTCCATTTCGCGGCAGACAGTGAAAACGTCGTGCTTGGCGAGCATCGGGTGGGTCAGCGTATGGGCGCCGATCGTCACCAGCGGATGGGCCGCGAGCGCCCGGATGCCGTCCCAGTCGAGACACAGCTCGCCGGCGACGGCGGCGCTGTCGATGCCCTGCGCGGCGGCAAGTCCGGCGATCACCGTGCGCAGGCGCTGCTCTGGGCCTGCCCGCAACGTGGCGTAGAGGCGGGCGAACGCCTCGCGCTTCTCGGCCGCGGTCCGCGCGGGGATCGCCTCGCTGCTCCCCGATCCCAGGTCCACCTCCACTTCGTCCGCGCCGGCGATGGACCGCTCCAGGTCGACCCACCACAGGGGAGCCGTGCGCTCGGCGAAGCCGGGCGTGACGAAGACGGTGGCCGGCACGCCGTGGTGCTCGAGCACCGGCAGGGCCTCTTCCAGGGTGTCGCGATAGCCGTCGTCGAAGGTCAGCGTGAGGAAGCGATGCTTGCCCGCCCCCTTGAGACGGACAAGCGCCTCGTCGAGCTCGACGAAGATGAACCCGGCCTGCTTGGCGCGGGCGATGGCGCGGTCGAGGAAGTCCGGCGTCACTTCGAGCAGCCTGTTGGGCGCGAAGGCGCTCTCCTCCCATGGCCGGACCCGGTGCAGGGTCAGAATCGCGCCCAGTCCCTGCGCCCACGGCCTCAGGGCCCGATCGGCTCCGGTGAGCGCCAGCGCGTCGAAGGCCAGTCCAAAGAGGCGGTAGCGAGACGACACGGGCTGCCCGGAAGATCCGCAGGAAGCCGCATATTAAGGTGTGACTGCTTAAACTGAGGTTAGATGCCCTGCGGGGCGACGAGCCGCGAGTCCGCCTTGCCCCAGCCCTCCCCTTCCCTGCGGACCGATGGACCGACCTGCCAAGTCTATCGCAGCCTCCAGGCCGCCGAGCCTGCCTGGCGAGCGCTCGAGAAAACCGGAATCGGCACGCCCTACCAGCGTTTCGACTGGGTGAAGTCCTGGCATGACGCCCAGGGCGGCGACGAGGACGGGCGTTTCGCCGTCCTGATGGTGCGCGACGGCGACGGAGCACCGGCCGCCCTGCTCCCGGTGGAAGTCGACCGGGTGGGACCGGCCCGCGTGGCCCGCGTCGCCGGAGGCCGGCACGCCAATTTCGGCATGCCGATGCTCGATCCCGCCTTCGCCCGCCGCCTCTCGCCCCAGGACGCGGAAGCCCTGTTGCACCGCCTTGCGGACGAGCACCGGGCCATCGACGTCTTCGCGTTCGCCAACCAGCCCGCCCTGTGCGCGGGCGTCCCGAACCCCTTCGCCGCCCTCCCCGACGCCCATCCGACGCCCGAACCCGCCTGCATCACCGTGATCGGCGACGAGCGGGCGGCCATCGTGGAGCGCACGATCAGCAAGGAGTCGCGCAAGAAGTTCGCCAAGAAGCTGCGCTGGCTCGCCGAGGCGGGGCCGGTCGTCCATCGCAAGGCCGCGACGGAGGGCGAGGTGGACCTCGTCCTGGCCGCGTTCTTCCGGCAGAAGGCGCAGCGATGCGCGACCCGGCAGCTTCCCGATCCTTTCGCCGACGGCGCCGTCCGCTTCTTCGTGCGTTCGACCTGCCTTGCCGGACTGTCCGAGGGCCAGCCGGCCGTCGAACTCCACGCCCTCTTCTGCGCCGACCGCCCCGTCGCGGTCATGGGGCTCGCAGGAGACGGGCGATGGCTGTCGGGCTCCTTCCTGTCCCATGAGCCGGAGCCGCTCGTCGAGCGCTGCAGCCCCGGGGAATTGCTGATCGCCGAGGTGCTGCGCGACGCAGGGCGGCGGGGCTACGAGGTGTTCGACCTCGGTGTCGGTGCGGCCGCCTACAAGTCGAGCTTCTGCAAGACGCCGCTCGCCATGACGGACACCTACCTGCCGGTGAGCTGGGTTGGCCAGGCTGCAGCGCCGATGCTCGCCGGTTCGGGACGTCTCAGGGCCGCGATCAAGCGCGACCCGCGGCTCATGGCCCTCGTGCGGCACGTCACGCCCTACCTCCCCGCCAGGAGGCGGTGAGACGCCCGCTCAGGCAGCGCCGGCCACGGCCCGCTGCGGCGTCATGACGAGGGGGCGATCTCGCTGCGGGCGAACGCGCACGAAGTCCGCGCAGACCGGCTGGGCCGCCTCCTGCGACGTGGCGACGACGATGACGGGCTCCACGGTCTCGGCGAGCCAGCGGGCCAGTGACGCCGCCGGGCCGGGGCGATCGCAGCAGACGATCACGCAATCATAGGTCTGGCGCAGCGCCTCGAGGTTGCGTTCATAGCCCTCGTTCACCGCCTCGTCCGCGCGCGGGGCGCCAGGACCCACGAGGTGCAGCCGCGAGCGCGGGTCCCGGTGGATGACGTGAGCGAAGCTGACGCCCGGCCGCCCGAGGTCGCGGAGACCCGGCTGACCGCCGGCCGCCGAGGAGGCGGTCGCGTCGACCAGGACGGTGCGGCAGCGGGAGGCGAGCGCACGGCCCAACGCCAGGGCCCCGTCGCGCGCCTGCCTGCGGTCCTCGGCGCTGGTCAGGCACACGAAGCCTTCCCCGGCCACCTCGCGCAGGGTCTGCAGCACGGCCGCCATGGCGGACGGCTCGAGGAGGTCGAGAAGGCCGTCATTGGCGGGCGGGGCCTGCTCGGGCGGGGCGAGCTGCGCGGCGACGCGCTCGGGCGACGGCGCCGGGAGCGGTTCGGCCCGGAGCGGCGGGGCGTCCCGTTCGGCCGGGCGCACGGGCTCGGCGGGAAGCAGGGCTTCCTCCTCGCGCTCCTCCGCGTCGGCGTTCAGCCGCTTCGTCGCCGCCCACCCGGGTTCGGGCACGAAGGCGCGCCCGGACACCAATTCCCGGGTCAGCACCAGGGCGACCGCGATGAGGAGCGTGCCCAGCGTGGCCACGAGCACGATCGGGATCTTCTTGGGGAAGCTCGGCGTGCTCGGCACGTCCGCGCGGGAGATGATGCGTGCGTCGGCCGGCGAAGCCTCCCGCGCATCGCGCGCCTCAGCCTCGCGGTAGCGCGCGTTGAGCGATTCCAGCTGATCGCGCAGGGTCTTGGCCTCGCGCTCCAGGCCCCGAAGGGTGACCTCGTTCTCGCCGCTGGCGGCCGTCTGGCGCTTGAGGGCTTCGAGCGCCGCCGACAGGCTGTCGACGCGGGCCTGGGAGACGAGTGCGTCATTCTCCAGCGTGCGCACGGCCTTCTCCGCCGCGGCGCGGATCTGGGCGTCGACCTGCGAGAGCTGGGCGGTGAGTTCCTTGATGCGCGGGTGGCCGGGCAGCAGCGTGCGCGATTCCAGGGCGATCTGCGCCCGCAGGGCCGCCTGGTCGGCGGTGAGCTTGCGCACGAGCTCGTTGTTGGCGACGTCGGAGCTCTCGAGCGGACGCCCGTTCTTCAGCGCGTCGCGGATCAGGTTGGCCCGCGCCTGCGCGTCCGCCTGGGCCGAGCGCGCCGTGGTCAGCTGGACGTTCATGTCCGCCATCTGCTGCTGCACGAGCGTGGCGTTGTTGGCGCCGACCAGCAGCCCCGTGCGGGCGCGAAAGGCCTCCGCCTTCGCCTCGGCCTCGGCGACCTTGGCGCGCAGGGGCTCGATGGTCTCCTTCAGCCAGCCCGAGGCCGTCTTGGCGGTGTCGAGCTTGGCCTGGGCCTGCGAGTCGAGGAAGAGCTGCGCGACGAGGTTCGCGCCCCGCGCCGACAACTCGGGGCTGCGCGAGGTGAACTCGACAACCAGCACGCGGGACTGCAGGACGGGAAAGGCGACGACGCGGTCGCGGTATTCCTCGATCAGCTTCTCCTGCGCCCTCTCCTCTCCCACCGGGTGCGAGAGTCCGAGGAGTTCGAGCACGCGCCGCCAGGGCTGCGGGCGCATGTTGGGATCGAAATCGGGGTTTCCCTTCAGGCCGAGCCGCGCGATCGCCTCGCGCGCGATGTCGCGCGAGGAGATGACCTGGACCTGGCTCATCACGTCGCGCTCGTCGATGCCGGGGTCGCGGTCAGGGCTTGCGCCGGGGCGGGTATAGTAGCTGTCGCCGCTCTGCAGGAGCAGGCGCGCCTCCGCCGTGTAGCGGGGCTCCGCCATGTTCACCCCGGCGACGGAGACGCCGAGGGCGAAGAGCGTGGGCAGGATGATCCAGCGGCTGTTGCGCTTCAGGGCCGACCAGAGATGGACGACGTCGATATCTCCGGCGGCGCCGGCCTGCCCGGGCGGGACCTGCCCCATCGCCTCCACGCGGCCCTCTGCCGTCCCCTTCATCGACGCACGCCTCCACAACACGATGCCGCATTGGACCGCGTTCGGGTTTCGATAGGGTTAAGGATGTCTTTTTGAGTCAGCGACTTAAGGGCTCGTTAACCCTGTCCCGACAATGCTGCGGCGTTCGTTTCGCCGCCGGGAGCCTGTCGTGGACCGCCGTACCCTGCTCGCACGCCTGATCGGAGCGCTGGCGGCCGGGTCCGTGGCGGGCTGCGCCACCGCTCCTCCGCCGCCTCCGGGCTTCGGCGACATGACCGGGAGCGTCTACACGCTTTCGAGCGGAGATCGGCTGCGGATCATCGTTTTCGGCCAGGATAACCTGTCGAACACGTATTCCGTCGACGGTTCCGGACGGATCTCGATGCCCCTCGTGGGCCTCGTGGACGCCCGTGGGCTGACCACCGCCAAGCTGGAGAAAGTCATCGAGGCCCGTCTGCGCAACGGCCTGATGCGCGAGCCGAAAGTCACTGTGGAGGTCGAGCAGTATCGACCGTTCTTCATCCTCGGCGAGGTCACCACGTCGGGGCAGTACCCATTTGTCAATGGAATGACCGTACAAACGGCAGTTGCAATTGCCGGTGGCTACACGCCACGCGGGCAACGCGAAACGGCCGACGTGACGCGGACCATCAACGGGACGCCGACCACGGCCACAGTGCCCATGACGTACCCGGTCCATCCAGGTGACACGATCACGATACGCGAGCGTTGGTTCTGAGGCGGGACGAGCCGCCCTGGCTTTGCCGGCCGCAATGGCCCTGCCCGGCCTCCCGGCCGAATCGGACAGGCTAGCGCAAGAGGACAGCCCGCAGCCTGGCGGCGGCGGCGCGCCGCGCTTGCGGATCTTGCATCTTTTCCGTGCGCCGGTCGGCGGCCTCTTTCGCCACGTGCAGGATCTTGCCGGAGCGCAGGCGGCGGAAGGCCATGCTGTCGGCCTGGTCTGCGACGTGGGCGGCGGCCCGCGCGCCGACGCCGCGCTCGACGCCATCGCGCCCCGGATGGCGCTCGGCGTCACGCGCTTTCCGATCCATCGCGACCCCGGACCGAACGATCTCCTGGTCGTCGCGCGGACCCACCGCCTCGTCGGCCGGCTCGCGCCGGACGTCGTGCACGGCCACGGAGCCAAGGGTGGCCTCGCCGCCCGGCTCGCGCCCGCACTCGGGCTCGGCGGGCCCTATGTCACGGCCTACACGCCGCACGGGGGGTCCCTCTACTTCGGCCAGGGCCAGCAGGGGCACGGGCTGTACTCGGCCGTGGAGCAGATGCTCGTGCGCGGCACGGACGCGCTGACCTTCGAGAGCCAGTTCGCGGCCGATCGCTTCGCCGCCTCCATGTCGACGGGCGACGCCCTTGTCCGCGTGATCCGAAACGGGGCCCATTCCCACGAATTCGCGCCTGTCGAGCCCGATCCCGATGCAACCGACCTGCTCTATCTCGGCGAGTTCCGCGCCGTGAAGGGGCTCGACGTGCTGCTCGGCGCGCTCGGCCTGCTGCGCGAGCGGCGCGGCCGGGAGGTCTCGCTGACCCTGATCGGTGCGGGCCCGGACGAGGCCGGCCTGCGCACCATGATCAGTCAGATGGGCCTCGCGGAGGTCCGCATCGAGGCACCCCGGCCGGCGCGCGAGGCGATGCGGCGGGGTCGCGTGCTCGTCCTGCCTTCGCGCGCGGAGTCGCTGCCCTACGTCCTGATCGAGGCGGCGGCGGCGGGCGTGCCCATCGTGGCGACCAATGTCGGCGGCATCGCCGAGATCATGGCGCCCTTCGCCTTCGCGCTCGTGGGCAAGAACGACCCGGGAGCCCTGGCGTCCGCCATCGAGGCCCGCCTGGGCGAGCTGCCCGCGCTTCGCCAGTTCGCCGTCTCCGTGATGCAGAAGCACGTGCGGCAGAACCTCTCCGTCGAACGGATGGTGCGCGAAGTCGAGGACACCTATCGCGAAGCGCTCGAACGGCGGGGCCTGTTTAAGGCTTCCGTCAGAGAACAACTTTAAGTCGTAGAGCCTTGTCGGAGCCGAGTTCTCCGGCGCGGCGCACGGGGAACCGGACATGGGTCAGCTACCGGGTGAAGCCACGGGAAGCCTCGCGGATCGCGTCCGCTGGGCGTCCGACTTGAGTCAGCGGCGCGGCCTTCCCGTGCTCGCCGAGGAACTCGCCTCGCACCCCTTCAGGCCATCCTATTCGACGAACGTGACGGCCGGCCTGGTCGGGATGGCGGAGTTCGCGGTCGTGGCGGTTGTCGGGGTCATCCTGCACATGCTGCAGTTCGGCCAGGGCCTGCTCCTGCCCCTTCCCTACTCGGCGGTGGTGCTCGGCGCCGCCGCGGCCCTGGTCGCGGCCGCAAAGGTGACCGGCGGCTATGACCTCGCCAGCCTGAGGACGCCGGCCCTCACGCTGCTGCGGACGCTCGCGATCTGGACCATGATCGTGTTCGCCTGCGTGGTCGCCATGTTCCTGGCCAAGGTGACGCAGGACGTCTCGCGCGTCTGGCTCACCTCCTGGTACCTCGTCACCATTCTGGGCCTGCTGCTGGTGCGCATGGCCGTGTTCTTTCCCGTCCGGGCGCTGATGAGCGCCGGCCGCTTCGACCGGCGCACCGCGCTCGTCGGCGGCGGCCCCTCCGCGGAAGCGTTGGTGCGCGCGCTCGACGCCGACGAGCATCGCGAGGTGCAGATCGTCGGCATCTTCGACGACCGCGACGAGAGCCGTTCGCCGGACATGGTCGGCGGCTATCCCAAGCTGGGCACGACCGACGACCTCATCGAGTTCGTCCGCCGCACGCATCTCGACCTCGTCATTTTCACCCTGCCGATCACGGCGGAGGAGCGTATCCTGCAAATGCTGCGCAAGCTCTGGGTGCTGCCGGTCGACATCCGGCTCGCGGCGCACCAGTCCAAGCTGCGCCTGCGCCCGCGCTCCTACTCCTTCATCGGCTCGGTGCCGGTTCTGCCCGTGTCGGATCGACCGATCGCGGACTGGGACGTCGTGATCAAGTGGCTCTTCGACAAGATCGTCGGGAGCATCCTGCTGCTCCTGCTTTCGCCCGTGATGCTGGCCGTGGCGCTCGCCGTGAAGCTCGACAGCAAGGGTCCCGTATTCTTCAAGCAGAAGCGCTACGGGTTCAACAACGATGTCGTCGAGGTCTACAAGTTCCGCTCGATGTATTCGGACCAGCTCGATCCGCACGCCCGCAGGCTGGTGACGAAGAACGATCCACGCGTGACGCGCGTCGGGCGGATCATCCGAAAGACCTCGCTGGACGAGCTGCCGCAGCTCCTCAACGTGGTGTTCAAGGGCAACCTCTCCCTCGTCGGCCCCCGGCCCCATGCCGTGAACGCCGGCGCGATGGACCGGCGCTACGACGACATCATCGACGGCTATTTCGCGCGCCACCGCGTCAAGCCGGGCATCACCGGCTGGGCCCAGATCCGCGGCTGGCGGGGAGAGACCGACACCCTGGAGAAGATCCAGCGTCGCGTCGAGCATGACCTCTACTACATCGAGAACTGGTCGGTGCTGTTCGACCTCTACATCCTGCTGGCCACGCCCTTCGCGCTGCTCAAGACCGAGAACGCCTATTGAGCGCGGCCGGCGCCCTCCACGCGGCCGGGCGCGGGCTCACACTTCGCGCCGAGACGATCCAGCGCCTCTCGCTGTGGTTGCTCATGGCGAGCAGCTGCATCGCCTTCATCGAGCCTTCGCCCTACGAGGCCTTCTTCGTTCTCGCCCTCGCCGTCTTCGTCGTCACGGGCCTGCGCGTCACGCGCGAGGCCATGCCGCTCACCGTCCTGCTGGTCCTCTACAATCTCGGCGGCGCGGCCTGCCTGATCCCCTGGCTCGACGAGCAGCCTTCGGTGATGTTCGTCGCGATCTCGTTCTACCTGGGCATCACCGCGATCTTCTTCGCCCTGGTGCCCCTGCAGGACGCAGACGGACGGCTGCGGGCCATCGAATCCGGCGCCGTCGTCGCGGCTCTGGTGGCCACGGCGGCGGCCGTGCTCGGCTTCTTCGACATCGGGGGGCTCGGAGCGTCGTTGACGCGCTATGACGGCTCGCGCGCCACGGGCATGTTCAAGGATCCGAACGTCCTCGGCCCCTACCTCGTGGCTCCCGCGGCCTTCCTGTTCTACCGGCTGATGACCGGGACGACGCGCAGGCCGGTCCTCAACCTGCTCGCCCTGGCCTTCATCGCCTTCGGCGAGTTGCTGTCCTTCTCCCGCGGCGCATGGGGCGACTTCGTCGCCGCCGTCGTCATCATCGTGGTCCTGTGCTTCATCACGGCCCGCACGGCGGCGCTGCGCCGTCGCGTCGTGGTGCTGTGCCTCGCGGGGCTCGCCGTCATGGCCGCGCTCGCGGCGGGCGCGCTGGCCTTCGACAAGGTCCGCGCCATGCTCATCGAGCGCGCCTCGTTCAACCAGGCCTATGATCTGGGCGAGAGCGGGCGGTTCGGCCTGCAGAAGCGGTCGGTACCCCTGCTGCTGGAGGAGACGAACGGCTTCGGGCCCCTGAAATTCCGCGCGGTGATGGGCCAGGATCCGCACAACGTGTATGTGAACGCCTTCGCGTCCTATGGCTGGCTGGGAGGTTTCGCCTATTTCGCCCTGATCGCCGCGACGCTCTGGGTGGGCTGGCGCTGCGTGGTGCAGCGGACGCCGCTGCAGGTCTTCGCGATCCCGATCTGGGCCGCCCTGTTTCCGCAGATCGTGCAGGGATTCCAGATCGACACGGACCACTGGCGTCACTTCTGGATGCTGCTGGGCCTTACCTGGGGCATCGCCGCCGCCAACGAGCGGTGGCTGCACAACCGACGGCTCGCGTCCGCCTGACGACAGGCGTCAGACCGGCAGGCCGGACAGCGTGGCCAGGACGCAGGCTAGGCCGAAGATCCAGGCCACGAGCAGTTCGCCGCGCTTCATCGGGCAGGACGAGGCCTCGGACGCCGCCATGGCGACGGCCCTGGCGCGGCGGGTGGACGACAGTCTCGACATGGCGGGCTCCTCGGGCACGGAAGGGTTTCGACTTGCCCCCACCATGCCGCCCGCGCCCCGAGCGCGCGGTGACCTGCGCCACAGGCGGACGAAGCTCGCGCCTGTTCCGACCTGACGGAACCGACTCTCGCCGTCATTGCGGGCCGAGGGCGGATCAATCCAGCGCCATGCCGAGCGATTTCTGGACTGCTTCTTCGCCTTGCTCCTCGCCATGACGGTTCGGACAGGTCGAAAGCGGCTCTATCGCGAACCCGCCGAACCGGCGAGAACGGCCTCCCGGGCCCGTAGCCGCTCCCGGTGCGCCGTGTAGAGCCCGCTCGCCGCGATGATGGCGCCGCCGAGGAAGGTGGAAGGCCCCGGCACCGCCCCGAAGACGAGGAAGCTGAAGGCGGCGGCGAAGACGAGTTGCACGTAGGTGAACGGGGCGAGGACGGAGGCCGGAGCGCGGCGGTAGGCCTGGACCAGCAGCCAATGCCCGGCCGTGGAGCCCAGCCCCGTGAAGATGCCGAGGCCGATCTCGCTCGCCGTGGGCGTCTGCCAGCCGAACGGCACGAGCACGGTCAGGACGAGGAAGCCGACGCCGGCCGTCCAAGCGAGAGTCGTCTCCGGCTGCTCGCGGCTCATCATGCGGGTGGCGATGGCCGCGCCTGCCCACACCGTGGCCGCCGCGAGCGGAAAGAGGGCCGCCGGCTGGAACGCGTCCGAGCCGGGCTGCACGATGATCATCACGCCCAGGAAGCCCGCCACGGCGGCGAGCCAGCGCCGGACGCCGACGCGTTCCCCCAGTAGCGGGATCGAGAGCGCCGTGACGAAGGCCGGCGACATGAAGTTGATGGCGGTCGTCTCGGCGACCGGCAGGTGCGCCAGGCCCAGGATGAACAGCACGGACGACAGCACGACCGCGAGCGCGCGGATGATCTGGAGCCCCGGCCGCGCGGAGCGGAAGGCTCCCCTCCCCTGCACGGCGGCGGCCACCGGCCAGATGGCGGCGACGAAGACCGCGTAGCGGATCCACGTCACCTCGATCGGCGGAAGCGTCTCCGTCATCATCTTGGCGGTGATGTCGCCTGCGGAAAAGAACACCGTCGAGGCGATGATCAGGCCGATGGCAGGCAGGACGGACTGCGCCGGCAGAGCCGCGTGGGCAGGCTGCACGCGCAGCATGGCCGCTGGCGCGGTGTCCGAGGCGATAGGCGGAGGGCTCATGGGAGGAAGGGTCCGAGACGCGTGGCTCTTCCATACCTCACACTGCCGTCCTTGAAGAAACGCGAAGACTGGCCGGGAGCCATGCAATTCCTGGAGATCGCAAGGATATGCTCGGCATTGTCTTGCCGTATTGGTCCAGTTTCGTCGTACATTCGACGGATATCTTAGCAACTCGTTAATCGTGCGGCGATGTCTCGGACGGGCGGGTTCCTTCGGCCGTCGCCGGCGACGCGACGCGGGACCGTCGCCGCCGGCAAAGCGGTGGCGGGTGCCGGCGCTATCGTCGCCGTCGACGCATCGCTTCAGGAAAGGCTCCCGCCATGGCCACGACGCCCGAGAAGCTGAGGCTGAGGGAGGCCGCCATGGCGGCGCGCCGCGACTTGCCGCTCGACGTCCGGCGGGGCTGCACCTCGGCGATCGAGGCACGTGCGCTGGACGTGCTGGGCAAGACCGGCGGCAGCATCGGGGCCTATGTCGCCTTCGGGGACGAATTCAACCCGCGTGGGCTGCTCGAGGCGCTCGCGGCGGGCGGCCGGGACCTCGCCTTGCCCTGCACGCCGCGATGGGGCCACCCTCTCGTGTTCCGGGCCTGGCGCCCCGGCGACCCGCTGGTGCGCGGACGGATGAACATCCCGGAACCCGGGCCGCAGGCGCCGGAGGTGTTCCCGCAGGTGCTGGTGGGTCCGCCCGTCGCCTTCGACCGCCGCTGCTTCCGCATCGGCTATGGCGCGGGGTTCTACGACCGGACGATTCCGGCCCTGCGGGCGCGCCACTCCGTCTTCGTGCTGGGAGTGGCCTTCGCCTGCCAGGAATGCCCGGCCGTTCCCGATGAGCCCCACGACGTCCCGTTCGACGCCATCGCCACGCAGGACGAGCTGATCCTGCCGCAGGCCGGGAGCCCCCTCAGGGAACGCGGCGCGATGGCGTCCTGACGGCCGGCAGCCGCGTCCTCTACTGGGCCGACGCCGTCTTGGCCGGCAGCGGCTGGACCGGCAAACCCGGGCCGATCTTCTGCAGGTTGCCGGTGATCACCTGGTCGCCCTCCGCAATGCTGCCGCGAGCCGCCACGAGGTCCGCGCTCGGCAGGCCGAGGCTCACGAAGCGCTGCTCCACAGTGCCGTTCTGGCCGACGACGAAGAGGTACTTCCCAAGCTGGCTCGAGCCGACCGCGGCCTGCGGCACGAGGAGCGCGTCCGGCTCCTCGCCCACATGCAGGCGAACACGGACATATTGACCAGGCAGGAGCGCGAAGTCGTCGTTCTCGATCGTGGCGCGCGCGATGATCGTGCCCGTGCCCCGGTCGACGACATTGTCGACGAAGGTGAGCTTGCCCTTGTGCACCGGCGAGCCCTCGGCCGGCAGCATCACGTCCACCGCCACCGGTCCGGACGCCTGGGCCTTGCGGATCTGCGCGAGGTCCGTCTCGCTGGGCGAGAAGGTGACGTAGATGGGGTCCAGCTGCACCAGCGTGTTGAGGGCCGTGCCCGTCGCGCTGACCAGCGCACCCACCGAGGCGAGGTTGCGGCCGAGGCGTCCCGCGAAGGGCGCCCGGATATCCGTGTAGCCGAGGTTCAGCTCGGCCGTGCGGATGGCGGCACGGTCGATCTCGATGGCCGCCTCGGCCTGGCGCACGGCGCTGGTGCGCTGGTCGAAGCTGTCCTTGGCCAGCCAGCCGCTGCGCGACAGCTCCATCCCGCGATCGAGGCTCGACTTGAGGTAGTCCAGGTTGGCGTTGTCCTTGACGAGCTGGGCCTTCGCTTGGTCGAGCGCCGCCTGGAAGTCCCGCGGATCGATGCGGTACAGCAGGTCGCCCGTCTTCACGTCCGCGCCGTCCTCCGCCGCCTGCTGCATGAGGTAGCCCGGCACCTTGGCCTGCAGAGTGACGTTGCGAACGGCCTCGGTCCGCGCGGAATAGTCGAGCGTCACGGGGACGCTGCGCTTCACCACGGGAGCGACGGGAACGGGCATGACGAAGGGCGCGGCGGCCTGCGGCTTGGCGGGAGCCTCCGCGCCCGCCTTCGGCGCGCCGAGGTCTAGGCCGAAGCGAACCCAGGGCTGGACGAAGGTGACGCCGGCAAGGGCGACGGCGGCCCCGAGGAGGAGTGTCCTGGTCGACATGGGGGATCTCCGGGTTACTCGGCCGGGCCGGGCAGCGGCTGGCCGTGTGAGGGGGCGACGTGCCCGTCCTGCGCCGCTGGCTGGCGACCTTCGCGCCAGCGCTCGATGACGACATAGAAGACGGGCACGAAGATGAGCGTGAGGATGGTGGCCGCGAGCATGCCGCCGAACACCGTCGTGCCGATGGACTGGCGGCTCGCCGCGCCGGCGCCGGAGGCCAGCATCAACGGGACGACGCCCAGGATGAAGGCGAAGGCCGTCATCAGGATTGGGCGCAGGCGCAGCCGGGCCGCCTCCATCGCCGCCTCCACGATGTCCATCCCCTCCTCGCGCCGCCGCCGGGCGAACTCGACGATGAGGATTGCGTTCTTGGCGGCGAGCCCGATGAGCATGACGAAACCGATCTGGGAATAGACGTCGATGGGCAGGCCCCTCAGGGCGAGCGCGCCCAGGGCGCCGAGGAGGGCCAGCGGCACGGCCAGCAGCACCATGAAGGGCATGGTCCAGCTCTCGTACTGGGCGGCGAGTATCAGGAACACGAACACCACGGCCAGGCCGAAGACGAGCGAGGCGACGGACCCGGCCCGCAATTCCTGGAACGTGATGCCCGTCCACTCGAAGGCATAGTCGCGCGGCAGGACCGCCGCCGCGGCCCGCTCCATCGCGGCGACGGCCTGGCCGGAACTGAAGCCCGGAGCGGCGGCGCCGTTGACGAGGGCAGAGGCGTAGTTGTTGTAGTGCGTCACCGTTTCCGGCCCGACGATCGGCTTCAGCGTCCCCAGCGTGCTGAGCGGCACCATGCCGCCGGCCTCGTTGCGCACGAAGAGACGGGAGATGTCCGAGGCTGCGCCGCGCGCCTCCTGGTCGGCCTGAAGGGTCACGCGAAAGGTGCGCCCGAACAGGTTGAAGTCGTTCACGTAAAGCGAACCGAGCTGGATCTGCAGCGTGTTGAAGATGTCCGGCAGCTTGAGGCCGAGCAGCTTGGCCTTGTTGCGGTCGAGATCGTACTGGAACTGCGGTGTCGAAGCGCTGAAGGTCGAGAAGATCGCCTGGGCGTTGATCTCCGGTTGCTTGCGCGCTTCGGCGACCAGCGCCTGCGTGACCTCGTTGAGGGCGGCTGAGCCGCGGCCCGTGAGGTCCTCAACCTGGAACTCGAAGCCGCCGGTCGCCCCGAGGCCCGGAATGGAGGGCGGGTCGAAGCTCAGCACCAGCGCTTCGGGAATCCCGAGGAGCTTCGGCCGGACGGAGGCGACGATCTCGCTCGCCTTCAGGCCGGGCGCGCGACGCTCCTCCCACGGCTTCAGGATGGCGAACTCGACGGCCGAGTTCGACTGGGCCGCGTTGGTGAGGAAGTTCAGGCCGCTGATCGAGCCGACGATCTCGACCCCGGGCGTGTCGCGCAGGATCGCCCTCACCTTGCGGGCGACGGCGTCGGTGCGCTCCAGCGCGGCCCCGTCGGGAGCCTGGACGACCACGAAGAAGTAGCCCTGGTCCTCGACCGGCAGGAAGGTCGAGGGCGTGCGGCTCCACAACCAGTAGGTTCCACCAAGCCCGGCGACGAAGAGGGCAAGCAGGGGCCAGCGCGCCCAGACGAGCCCCCGGATCGAGCGCGCATAGGCCCGCGAGAGCCAGCCGAAGCCGGCGTTGAACCAGCGGAAGGGGGCGAAGCGCGGCGGCCCGCCATGGCGCAGGAAGGCTGCGCTCAGCGCTGGGCTCAATGTGAGCGAGTTGAAGGCGGAAATGCCGACCGAGATGGCGACCGTCAGCGCGAACTGGTTGTAGAGACGGCCCGCCACGCCGGGAATGAAGGCGACCGGGATGAAGACCGCCATCAGCACCGCCGTGGTGGCGATGATCGGGCCTGTCACCTCCTTCATGGCCGTGCGGGCGGCCTCGAGGGGCGGCAGGCCGGCCTCGAGCTGCCGCTCGACGTTCTCGACGACGACAATGGCGTCGTCCACCACAAGGCCGATGGCGAGCACCATGCCGAGCAGGCTCAGCATGTTCAGCGAGAAGCCGAGCGCGAGCATCACCGCCAGAGTCGCGATCAGCGAGACGGGGATGGCGATGACGGGGATGATCGTGGTGCGCCAGCTCTGCAGGAAGATGAAGACGACGAGCACGACGAGCACCAGCGCCTCGCCCAGCGTCACGAGCACATCGTGCATCGAGGCCGAGACGAAGCGCGTCGTGTCGTAGTGCATCGCCCAGGAGATGCCCTTGGGGAAGCGCTTGGCGAGGTCCTGCATCTTCTCGGTGACATGCCGCTGCAGTTCCAGCGCGTTCGAGCCGGGCATCTGGAAGACGCCGAGCACAACGGTCGGCTCCTCGCCGAAGAAGCCGGACGAGGCATATTGCAGCGCGCCCAGCTCGATGCGCGCCACGTCGCGCAGGCGCACGACCGCGCCGGAGGCCGGGTCTGCGCGTACCACGATGTCCCCGAACTGCTGGGGATCGGCGAGCCGGCCGGTCGCGTTCACCTGCATCTCGAAGGGCGTGCCCTTCGGGGCGGGCGACTGGCCGATCTTTCCCGCGGCCACCTGCAGGTTCTGCTCCGCGATGGCGTTCTGCACGTCGACGGCGGTGAGACCGAGATTGGCGAGGCGATCGGGGTCCAGCCAGACGCGCATGGAATAGCGCCGCTCGCCGAAGATCTGCACGTCGCCCACGCCCGGCAGGCGCTTCAACGGGTCCACGATCTGCAGGAAGGCGTAGTTGCTCAGCGTGACCGGATCGACCGACCCGTCCGGCGAGGTCAGGTTCACGATCAGCACGAAGTTCGGGTTCTGCTTGCGGATCGTGACGCCGGACTGGTTCACGATGGCCGGCAGCGAGGAGGCGGCCTGGGAGACGCGGTTCTGCACGTCGACGGCGGCGGTCGCCAGGGGATAGCCGACGTCGAAGGTGATCGTGATCGTCGAGCTGCCGTCGTTGGAACTCGTCGAGGACATGTAGGTCATGCCCTCGACGCCGTTGATCTGCTGCTCGAGCGGCGTGGTGACCGTGTCCGCCACGACCTGCGCGCCTGCGCCCGGATATTTGGCGCTGACCACCACCTGGGGCGGCGTGATGTCCGGGAACTGCGAGACCGGCAACAGGCCGTAGGCGATCGCGCCGGCGAGCACCATGATGATGGCGATGGCCGACGCGAAAATGGGCCGGCTGATGAAGAAGTTCACCATCACCTGAGCCCTCCGGACACGCGTCCCGGCGTCCTGGCCGCCGCAAACCGGGCCTGCAGGCACCCGATGATGGCCGCCTGCCCGCGGTCCTGCCCCCTGTGGTTTGCAATCTCCGCGCCAATGCGGCCGAGCTTCGCCCGAAGCGTTGCGGGGTCCACCTTGTCGGCCTTCATGAGCGACTGGACGAGCGGATCCGACAGCAGGGCGTCGAGGGACAGGTCAGGAGACGGCATGGGACTTTTCCTTCGGCCGGGGGTTGCCGAGGGGCGCGCGGGACAAACGTCCCCGCAGCGGGAAACCTGGGGCTTCCGTGCCGCTTGACGCACTCCGGTGTGGGGTGTTACCTGTCAGTAACAAGGCGGAAGTTACAGACCAGTCACACCTACGTCAACCCGCCCCGGCTGGATTTTTCGAGGAGGAGGAGATGGACATCTGCTCCAAAGGACGTCCGAGGGATCGGATCGTCGACACCGCGCAGGATCTTTTCCGCGAGCACGGCATCAAGGGCATCGGCGTGGACGCCATCGCCGAAGCGGCCGGCACCAACAAGATGACCCTCTACCGTCATTTCGGTTCCAAGGACGAGCTGATCGCCGAATGCATGCGCGAACAGGCGCGCAAGGCCGAGGAGAAGTGGGCGGACCTCGTCGCGGCCAACCCCGACCCTCTGGCGACCCTGCATGCGTGGGTCCGCCTCGTGTCGCAGAAGATCGCCGCCGAGCACCGCGGCTGCGACCTCGCCAACGCCGCCGTCGAGATCCCCGATCCCGGCCATCCCGCCCGCAAGGTCGTCGACACGTTCAAGCGCGTCCAGCGCGACCGGCTGGTCGACCTGTGCCGCGCCGCTGGCGCGCGGCAGGCCGAGCAACTGGCCGATTCCCTGTGGTTGCTCCTCGAAGGCGCCCGTGTGAGCCGGCAGAGCGTCGGTCCGGAGGGACCGTCCGCCCGCTTCGTCGAGATCGCCGAGGCGGTGATCGCCACCTTCATCGGCCAAACCGCACCAGCGGAAGCCTGAGGCCCGTCCCGCCGGCGCGGCCGCTACGGCCGGCGCAGCGGCACCACCTTCTCCCGGGGCTTGCGCACCAGCCTGTCCAGCGCGACGGCGAGGTCCGCCTGCCGGAACGGCTTTGCGAGCTGGGGGTAGCCGAGGTCGAGTTCTCCGCCCGCATAGCCGGTGGCGAGAAGGACCGGAAGATCGCCCGCGATCTGTCTCGCCTGCTGCGCGAGCTCGGCTCCGTTGATGTGCGGCATCATGTAGTCCGTGACCAGGGCGTCGACCTCGAGGCCCGCGCCCAGCATCGCCAGCGCCTGCGCGCCGCCGGTGGCCTCGTGCACGCCGTGGCCGAGGTCGCGCAGCATCTCCGCCGTCCCGCGACGCACGAGATCCTCGTCGTCCACCAGCAGCACCGACAAGGCGCGCATCCGCGGCAGCGGAGCCGGCCGTCCCAACGTGCTGGGCGGCGCCGGCGCCTCGGCGATGGGCAGGTAGAGGTCGGCCCGGGTCCCCTCCCCCGGCGAGCTCGTGAGCACGAAGGCCCCGCCAAGCTGGGCGGCGAGCCCGTGCACCATGGAGAGGCCGAGGCCCGTTCCGCGGCCCACGCCCTTGGTGGAGAAGAACGGCTCGACAGCCTTCGCCAAGGTCGCCTCGTCCATTCCGCTGCCGGTATCGATCACCGAGACCCGCACATAGGCGCCGGGCGTCAGCGCGGTGGCGCTGCGCGGCCCGACGACGGCGCGTTCCGCGGCGACCGTCAGCACGCCGCCGCCCTCCATGGCGTCGCGCGCGTTGACGCACAGGTTGAGCATCGCCAGCTCGAGCTGGTTGGGATCGGCCAGGGCCGGCGGGAGATCCTGCCCGGCCAAAGTGCGCAGCTCGATCGAGGGGCCGAGCGAGCTGGCGATCAGGTCCCGCATGCCGGCCAGCAGGTCCGCCACGTTGATGGGGCGCGTCTCCAGCGCCTGCCGGCGGGCGAAGCCGAGCAGGCGGTTGACCAGGATCTTGGCTCGCTCGGCCGATTGCAGCGCGCCGTCGAACAGGCGCGCCGCGCGCGGGTCGTTCTTGGCGTAGCGCTGGTTCATCAGGTCGAGCGCCCCGGTGATCGGCGTGAGCAGGTTGTTGATGTCGTGCGCCACCCCACCGGTGAGCTGGCCCAGCGTCTCCAGCTTCTGGGCCTCGTGCAGCTGGGCCATCGCGACCGCGCGCTCCGCGACGGCGTCCTCCACGCGCTTCTCCAGCGTTTCGTTCAGGTTGCGTAGCGCGATGAGCCTGCTGCGCGCCTCGTATTGCCGCCGCCGGCCGCGCAAGGCGGAGCGGGCGAGGCTGATGAGGGTGGTCGGATGGAAGGGCCGCTCCAGGAAGGTCACGTTCCCGAGCAGTTCGAGATGGCGCACGGCCGCGGGATTGCGCTCGAGGCCGCCACCCCTGCTGGTGAGCAGGACGAAGGGCAGGTCGGACCATTCCTCCTGGTCCTCGATCCAGGCGGCGAGAGCATGGAGGTCGGCGGTGGCGATCGCTTCCTCGGTCACCACAACGAAGGCCGCGCCATGGTCCAGCTCGCCCACGAGGGCGGCCAGCGAGGGACAAATGGTGGCGACGATGCCGCCCTCCGAGACGATCGTGGACGCGATGGCCGAGTCCCGACCGTGCGGGGCGAGGATGAGCGCACGTTCCGAGATGGTGGTGCGCTTCATGAACCCTCCCGCCCGAGCAGGCCCTCGTCACCGATCAGCACGGGGATGCCGCGCAGGACGCCCTGAAAGTTCGTCAGCGGCTTGCCGAGCGTGACCCCGCGACGCCCGATCTGGTATTCGCGGATCGTATCCTCGTGCGCGCCGGTGCGTTTCTTGACCACCGAGATCGCGCGGCGGACGCGCCCGAGTGCCTCGAAATAGCGCAGCAGGATCACCGTGTCGGCGAGGTAGGTGATGTCGACGGGGGCCTTCATGTCCCCGACGAGGCCGTGCTGGGCGACCGTCAGGAAGGTCGTGGCGCCCTGGCGGTTGAGGTATTGCAGCAGCTCGTGCATGTGCAGGATCAGCGCCTGCTCGCCCGGCATGGCGGCCTGGTAGCCGTTCAGGCTGTCGACGACCACCGTGCGCACCCCGTGGGTCTCGACGCAGACGCGGACGCGCTCGGAGAATTCGCCCGGCGTCAGCTCCGCCGCGTCGACCTGTTCCAGGATGAGGGCCCCGCTCTCGATCATGGGCGCGAGATCCATGCCGAGGGCCTTGGCCCGCTCGATCAACAGCCCCAGCTCCTCGTCGAACACGAACATGGCGGCTTGTTCGCCCCTCTCGATCGCGTTCCTCACGAAGGTGAGCGTGATGATCGTCTTGCCGGTACCCGCCGGCCCCAGCACGAGGATGCTCGATCCCCTCTCCACGCCTCCGCCCAGGAGGGCGTCGAGCTCCGGGGAATCCGTGGCGAGCAGGTCGCGCGCAACGCTGCCCTTGTGCTCGGCGGAGACGAGGCGGGGAAACACCTTGGCGCCGCCGGTCTTGAGCGCGAAATCGTGGAAGCCCCCGCGGATGCGCCGGCCGCGATACTTCAGCACCCGCAGCCGCCGGCGTTCCGCGCCGTATTCCGGCGAGAGCTCGTCCAGCCGGACGACGCCGTGGGCGATGGAATGGACGGTCTTGTCGCCCGCCTCGCCGGTCAGGTCGTCCAGCATCAGCACCGTGGCGTTCTGCCGGGAGAAGAAATGCTTCAAGGCGAGGATCTGGCGGCGGTAGCGCAGCGAGCTCTGGGCGAGCAGGCGGATCTCCGAAAGGCTGTCGAGAACCACGCGGTCGGGCTGCACTCTCTCGAACACCTCGAAGATCCGCTTGGTTGTCTCGCCGAGCTCGAGGTCCGAGGAATAGAGCAGGCTCTGCTGCTGGTTCTCGTCCAGCAGGCTCTCCGGAGGTACGAGCTCGTAGACGTCGAGCCCCTCCAGCGACCAGCCGTGCGAGGTTGCGGATGAGCGCAGTTCGTCCTCCGTCTCGGAGAGGGTGACATAGAGACACCGCTCGCCGAGCTTGGCGCCCGACAGCAGGAACTGCAGCGCGACCGTCGTCTTGCCCGTTCCAGGGCTCCCCTCGATCAGGAACACCCGTCCCCTTTCGAATCCGCCGCTGAGGACATCGTCCAGGCCGGTAATTCCGGTCCGTGCCTCTCCCGTCGCTTTATCCATGCGTCGTCTCGCAGTCAGGTCCGCGGCGATCGACCCGGACGCCGCGCGTGATCGGCGCGCGAGCCGCGGGCTGCGGCACCGTGAGCTCTACACAACGGCGCTCGCGCACCCACGGTTCCGTCCGTCGAACGGCGTCGCCCGCGATCGCCGGATGCACGGCCACGGGCGTCCCGCCCGGCATGGCGCCTTTCTGCCCGACGTGCTGATCTTGCCGACGCGCCGGTGTCACCGGCGACGCCCCTCGTTGCATCGGAGACGCGCATGCCGGCCATCGCCCACCTCGAGAGCGGCCACTACCGCATTCCCCTGCCGACCGTGCTGACGGACAGCACGCATGGCGAGATGAAGGCCTTCGAGCTCAATACGATCCGCGTGTGCGACGCGGACGGCGCCGAAGGCGTGGGCTACACCTTCACGGTCGGCCGCAACGGCGGGGCCGTCGCCAGCGTGCTGGCGCAGGAGATCCCCGAGATTGTGGCGGGCGAGGACGCCGACGCCGTCGAGCGGCTCTGGGAGAAAGTGTGGTGGGCCACCCATTATGGTGGCCGCGGAGGCCCGACCGTGCTGGCGCTGTCCGCGTTCGACATGGCGCTCTGGGATCTCAAGGCGAAGCGGGCAGGACTGCCGCTGTGGAAACTCTTGGGCGGCTACGACAGCCGCGTGCCCTGCTATGCCGGCGGGATCGACCTCGACCTGCCCCTCGACGCCCTCCTGAGGCAGACCGACGGAAACCTCGCCAAGGGGTTCCGCGCCATCAAGATGAAGGTCGGCCGCAAGATCCTGGCGGAGGACGTGGAGCGCGTGCGCGCCATGCGCGAACACCTCTGGGACGGCTTCCCCCTGATGGTCGACGCCAACATGAAATGGAGCGTCGACCAGGCCATCCGGGCCGCGCGGGCCTTCCAGCCCTATGACCTCGGATGGCTGGAGGAGCCGACCATCCCCGACGACCCGGCCGGCCACGCGCGCATCGTCCGCGAGGGCGGGCTGCCGGTGGCGGCGGGCGAGAACCTGCGGACGCTCTGGGAGTTCAAGCTCTATGTCGCGGCCGGCGGCGTGACCTTCCCAGAGCCCGACGTGACGAATTGCGGCGGCGTGACGCCATTCATGAAGATCGCCCACCTCGCCGAGGCCTTCAACCTGCCGGTGACGAGCCACGGCGCGCACGACGTCACCGTCCACCTGCTCGCGGCCTGCCCGAACCGCTCCTACCTCGAGGCGCACGGCTTCGGGCTGGAGCGCTACATCGAGCACCCGCTCGTGATCGAGGAGGGCCTGGCTATCGCGCCGGACCGGCCGGGCCACGGCATCAACTTCGACTGGGCGGGCCTGGAAGCCATCCGCGCGTGAGCGCGCAGGTCGGAACAGCCTGTTAGTGCGTCACAACGCGAAGGCCGCGATCCGGTAGCGCGTGACGAACGGTTCGCCAGGCGCGAACTGCCGCGCCGTCGGCACGCCGGATCGGGCGATCGGGTTCTCCGCCAGCGCCGTCCGCGGCCCGAGGCCGAAGGGCGAGCAGATCGGCTCCACGCCCAGGGCGACGTGCCGGCCATTCCAGGGCGATCCCTTGCGGCCGCGATTGGAGATCCACAGCAACAGGCTGGGGAAATGCTCCGTCTGCCAGGTGAGCTCCACCCCGTATCCCTCGCGGGGGTTGGCGAGCACGGCGCGGCCGTCGACGCCCTCGATCTGCAACAATTCTTCCGTCTCGGCGGCCAGGGGTAAGCGGGAGGCGTCGATGACGCCGCCCGCGCGGGCCGGAACGGCGGCGAGCGTGGAGAACGTTGCGTCGGCGGCGAACAGAGCCGCGCCGGGCTCGAGGTCATGGGGATAGGTGCGGCCTTGCCGGAAGCGCCCGAGGTCCAACGTCGCCGCGCCCGCCTCGACCGGCAGGCGGAAGACCGGATGAAGCCCGATGGGCAGGCGGCACGCCCGGCGCACGACGATGCCGAACTCGATGTCCACGGCCGGCCCCGAGGGGTCCGGCCGAATGATCCGCTCGACGCTCTCGACCGGACTCGACGCCGGATAGGCGAGCGACAGTGAAAGCGCGCCGGCCTCGCCCTCCTGCCACGTCCACGCGTGGTTCGAGCAATGGCCGTGAATCTCCTCGTCCGGCTCGGCGTCTCCCATCACTCGGGCCCATGGCTCGGGCCAGCCCTCCGACGGCACGGAATAGCCGAACGGCGCGCAGGGCCACTCGCCCCGCAGCTTGCGCAGGATTCCCGGCTGCTCCTGCGCTTCCGGTTCATGCGCCCAGGGCGCGACGTGCAGGGGCGAGACCTGCCGGCCGTCCGCCAGGACGAAGGTGACCGGTCCCAGCATGGCGCCGAGCCGCTGGACCGTCAGCGCGCCATGAGCCCAGCCCAGGCCGCGATACGCATCGTCCGTCATGGGGTCGCCTCCTGCCCGGACCCTTCCGGCCCGTCGCGGACGACAGGTAGCCCTCTTTTCCCGTGAGGCAAAGCCATCGGGCGAGGCAGCTTCCGGTGGGCCCGGCCCGGTCCGCCCTGCACGGCGCCCGCGCCGGCCCCGCTCGGGCCGAAGCCGGGTCAGTCCGCCACGAGCGAGCGGTAGGCGCCCTTCCAGTAGAGCAGGCCCGCTTCGCCGTCGCGCCCGGCCGTCGCGACGATGCGGCCGATGACGATGCCGTGGCTGTGACGCGCCACGATCTCCTCCACCTCGCAATCCAGCGCCACAAGAGCGTCCGTGAGCACGGGCGCGCCGGTCGCCAGCGCCGACCAGCGGGCTCCCTCGTAGCGCTCGTCCCCCTTGTGGCCATGGCGTCCGGAGAACCGCTCGGCCAGATCCTGGCGTGCGGCAGGCAGCACGTTGACCGCGAAAGCGCCGGCGTGGCTGATCAGCGGGAAGGTCGACGAGGACTGGTTGACGCAGACGAGCAGCGTCGCCGGATCGGCGGACAGGCCCGTGACGGAGGTCGCCACGAGGCCGCTGCGCTGGTCGCCATGACGCGCCGTGATCACGCTCACGCCCCCGGCAAGCTGGCGCAAGGCCGTGCGAAACTCCAGGGGCGAAACGGCGGCGGCCCCCGCGGCGGGCCGTTCGAGCAGGTCTGCTGCGCTCATGGGGAACTCCTTCAGATCACGTAGTCGGGATCCTGCCGGTCCTCGCGGACGAGGCGGGCGAGAATCGCTTCTTCCAGGCGGGCGAAATCCACGGAGCCGCGCCGACGGGGACGCGGCAGGTCGATGGTCTGGTCGAGGGCGATCGCGCCCTCCTCGATCAGCACGATGCGGTCGGCCAATGCCAGGGCCTCGGCCACGTCGTGCGTGACCAGCACGGCCGTGAAGCCCTGCCGCAGCCAGACGCGCTCCAGCAGGGCCTGCATCTCGATGCGGGTCAGCGCGTCGAGGGCGCCCAGCGGCTCGTCGAGGGCCAGGAGGCCGGGACGGCTCACCAGCGCCCGGGCGAGCGCCACGCGCTGCTTCTGCCCCCCGGAGAGGATGCCCGGCCAATCCGACGCGCGCTCGCGTAGGCCGACGGCCCCGAGGGTGTCGAGCGCCCGGGCCTTGGCGTCGGGCGAGGACCGCTCGTGGCCGAGGCCGACCTCCACGTTCGCCAGCACGCGCGCCCAGGGCAGCAGGCGCGGCTCCTGGAACATCAGGCGCGCGGCGTCCCGCGCCGAGGCTCCCCCGAGGGCGACGTCGCCCAAGTCCGGCCGGTCGAGCCCGGCCAGAATGCGCAGCAGCGTGCTCTTGCCGCAGCCGCTGCGGCCCACGATGGCGACGAACTGACCGGCGGGGATGTCGAGGTCCACGCCCCGCAGCACCTGCAGCGTCCCGAAGCTCTTCTTCAGGCCGCGCAACTGGACTGCCACGCCCGCCGGCGCGCTCGCGGCGGCCGGGGGGAGACGGAGGGCTGGCGCGCTCATGGCTTGCTCCTGCGGAAGGCGGGGTGCCAGGCGAGCGTCATCCGCTCCAGCACGCGCACGGCGCTGTCGGCGAGCTTTCCCAGCAGGGCGTAGATGAGGATGGCCAGCACCACGACGTCGACGAGCATGAACTCGCGCGCGTTCATGGCCATGTAGCCCAGCCCCGAATTGGCGGCGATGGTCTCGGCGACGATGAGCGTGAGCCACATGATGCCGAGGCCGTAGCGCAGGCCGACGAAGATCGACGGCAGCGCTCCCGGCAGGATGACGCGGCGAAACAGCTCCCAGCGGCCCATGCCGTAGCTGCGCCCCATTTCCACAAGTTGCGGATCGACGGTGCGCACGCCGTGGAACGTGTTGATGTAGACGGGGAAGAAGACGCCCAGCGAGGTCAGGAAGAGCTTGGCGTCCTCCTCGATCCCGAACCACAGGATCACGAGCGGAATCAGCGCGAGGTTCGGGATGTTGCGCAGCATCTGCACGGTGGTGTCCGTGAGGCGCTCCGACGTGCGCGACAGGCCGTTGGCGAGCCCGAGGGCGAAGGCGAGCGAGCCGCCCACAGCGAGGCCCGCGAAGGCCCGCCGCGCGCTGACGGCGATGTTGGCTGGAAGCTCGCCGGTGACGGTCAGCCGCCAGCCTGCCGCGAGAACCTCGCTGGGCGCTGGCAGCACGTTGTCGGGGATCAACCCCTTGACGGAGAGGACCTGCCAGAGCGCCAGCAGGCCCAGCGGCACCAGCCAGGGCGTCGCCCAGGCCGGCCAGCGGAGCGCCAGGACCGGCGCCCGCAGATCGAGCACCGGCGCCTGCGCGGGGTCCTTCGGACCGGCCGCAGGACGCGGCCGGGCCAGGGGCGAAACGATGTCCGTCATGTCCGTCCCCTAGGAAGCCGCCACCCGAAAGCCGGTCCCGCTCACGCCGAACTCGCCGGGCTGGGTGCCGTGTGCCCCCGGGGCGGCCTGCCCGATGCCAAGCGCCGGAAAGAGCAGCTCGGCGACGCGGTAGGCTTCCTCCAGGTGGGGGTAGCCCGATGCAATGATCGTCTCGATGCCGAGCGCCTGGTACTCGCGCAGCCGCGCGGCGACCGTCTGCGGGCTGCCCACGAGCGAGGTGCCGGCCCCGCCCCGCACGAGCCCGATGCCGGCCCACAGGTTGGGGGCGATCTCCAGGCTGTCGCGCCGGCCGCCGTGCAGGGCGGTCATGCGCTGCTGGCCCACCGAGTCGGATTCCCTGGCGAACTTCGCCTGCGCCGCCGCGATGGCCTCGTCGGGCAGCCTGCTGATCAGCTTCTCGGCGGCGGCCCAGGCCTCCTCGTCCGTCTCGCGCACGATGAGGTGGATGCGCAGCCCGAAACGCACGCTGCGTCCGCGTTCCGCCGCCCGGGCACGAACCGCGTCGATCTTCTCCTTCACGTCGGGCAGGAGTTCGCCCCAGGTCAGGTAGACGTCGGCATGCTCCGCGGCAACGTCGAGCGCCGGGGCGGAGGAGCCGCCGAACCAGACCGGCGGGATCGGCTTCTGCACCGGCGGAAACTCGAGCTTGGCGCCCTCCACGCGGACGTACCTGCCGTCGAGGTCCACGCGTTCGCCGGCGAGCAGCCGCCGATACACGGCGAGGAACTCGTCCGTCTGCGCGTAGCGCTCGTCATGCGGCAGGAAGATGCCGTCGCCCGCGAGCTCGGACGGGTTGCCCCCCGTCACCACGTTGACGATCGCCCTGCCCCGGCTGATGCGGTCGAGCGCGGCCACCTGACGGGCCACGTAGCTCGGCGAGGCGACGCCGGGGCGCAGGGCCACGAGGTAGCGCAGGCGCTCGGTGAGCGGGGCCAGCGCGGCCGCCGTGATGAACGGGTCGTCGCAATTGCGGCCGGTGGGGATCAGCACCCCGCCGAACCCGAGCCGGTCCGCCGCCTCGGCAATCTGCCGGAGGTAGCGGAAGTCGGCGGGGCGATGGCCCTCGACGGTGCCGAGGTAGGAGCCGTCCCCGCTCACGGGGACGAACCAGAAGAGATCGAGCGGCCTCTGGGGCTGGACGGGTGTGTGAAGCGTCATGGCTGACATCCTTGATCGAGGGGGGGGGCGGGCTCAGGACGCCGGCGTCCAGGTCCACACGATGTCGCGGACGCTGATCGGCTTGGGGATCAGGCCGAGCTTGTGGAAGCGGTCCGCGATGCGCTGCTGCTCGGCGACCACGCGCTCGTTGACGGGGCCGACCCCGAACTCCGTGCGGTCCACCGCGCGCTTCCAGCTCTCGATGTCGATGCCGGTGGCGGCGGCCTGCACCTCGGCGACCTCCCCGCGGTGCGCTTCCGCCCACTTGGACGTCGCCGCCAGCTCCTCGTTGATGGTCGCGACGACCTGCGGATGCTTGGCCGTGAAGTCCTTGTTCGCGAGGAAGAACGAATTCTGCGTCACGATGCCCTTGGCGGGCGCAAGCACGCGGACGCCGGGGATCTTCTCCGCCGTGGCGAAATAGGGATCCCAGATGGTCCAGGCGTCCAGCGAGCCGCGCTCGAAGGCCGCGCGCGCGTCGGCCGGCGCCAGGTAGACGGGCGTGAAGCCGTCATAGGGAATGCCGGCCTTCTCGATGGCGGCGATCGTCAGGTTGTGGGCGCTCGAGGCCTTGGCGAAGCCGACCTTCTTGCCCTTGAGGTCCTCCAGGGACTGGATCGGCGAGTTGGGGGGCACGAGGATCGCGGCGCCCGAGCCGGCCGCTTCCTGCGCGGCGACATAGAGCAGGTTGGCCTTGGCGGCCTGGGCGAAGATGGGCGGCGAATCCCCCGTTGTGCCGTAGTCGATGCTGCCGACGTTCAGCGCCTCCAGCAGGGGCGGGCCGAAGGAGAACTCGACCCATTTCACCTCGATGCCGAGCGGCTTGAAGCGCTGCTCCAGCCGGCCCTGCTGCTTGGCGATGAGAAGGAGGCCGTTCTTCTGGTAGCCGATCCGCACCTCCTTGGGCGCGGCCGTCTGCGCGGCGACTGGGGCCGGGAGAGCCAGGGGGGCGAAGGCGGCGAGCGCGGCGGCGCCGAGCGCAGCGAGCCAGTGACGACGGTTCATGGGAGTATCTCCGAAAAGGTGGAACGGGTGGGACGACACGTCAGGCCAAAGCCGCGAGCGGCTGCGGCCGCGGCTGCCGGGCGATCAGCTCGCGGGCGGCCCGCTCGGCCTCCCGCACGCTGCGAAAGAGGCGCTTTTCGAGCCGGTGGAACGGGGCCTGCGCCGCGTAGAAGGCGAAGCCGCGCCCGGTTCGGGCGACGATCCCGGCGGCCTTGCCGCGGATCTCGATGATGGTGGCGTCGGACATGGTTCTCCTGCCGCCGGCATGGCCGGCGCTCCTGTTCGGTGTGGTCGGATCTGTCTGGGAGAGGTCAGAAGGGCCGGCTGCGACACGAACCGGAGGACGTCGTCCAGCGGCGGCAGGAGAAGTCCGAAAACCGGAAGTCAAGGGAGGAGAGAGAGGTCGATACGGCGCGAGCCATGCTCGATGTCCTTCGTCAGACGGAGCCCACGACGTCGCGCGGTGCTTTTAGCCTTGGTGACGCGGTGCAAGCTGCTCCAGCAAATCCCGCGGTCGGTTCGGAGGCGATCCGACAGGGCAAAGTCTGGCCGGCGAAGTTCTTTGCGTCAACCAGAATGTTCGTTTAAAAGAACGCTTCACCAGAGAACCCATTTTTCTCCCGGCGGCCCCCCGGAGAAGGATTCCGATGTCTGCCCCGTGCGGCCAGGCCGAGGGCCGATCGTCGCCGCCGCAACCTTTCGGGCGGCGCTAGTTCTGCCCGTTGCGGACGGGCTTCGCGCCGAGGCGCGACGCGATCTTCGACATCAGGGGCCGAACGGGCAGGAATGCCCGGTAGGCGGCGTCGAGCGCCCTCGTCACGCCAGGCAGGCGCGCCAGCCGCGCCGGCCAGCGCCAGCCCGGCAGCCTGTTCCAGATCGCCACGAAGGCCGGGGCGCCGGAGAGGAGCCGGCCATCCGGCATGCGGACATGGAACCGCGCCATCGCCTGCTCGATCCCGAGGCCCGGACCGGCGTCGGCCCCCGGGACGGAGGCGTCCACGAAACGCAGGCACTCCGCTCCCCGCTGCCGGGAATAGTGCCCGATCTCGGCGGAACAGAGGGGACAGGATCCGTCGAAATAGACCATCAGGGCGGTCTGCCCCGGATCCTGCGAGGGCGGCGAAGCGGGCGAGGCGGTCGTCATGGCCATGCCGCGTCTACGCGGGACGACGCGGATCGGACGTGCCCGGCCCCGATGCCGCGGCCAATCGTCACTTGGTCTCGAAATCGAAGCTCAGGCCCAGAGACACGCCATCGCTCGCGCCGTGCTTCAGGACGGTGCCGGGGCTCTCCTCGGCGCCCCTCGGCACGATGGCAGTACGCTTGTTGGTCACGCCGTCGAGCCCCCCGTTGCCCGCCTGGTCCCGGGGCCCGAGGCGACCGGTGAGGCTAACCCCGTCGGTGAGCGCGATGCTGTCGTCGTCTTCGGGGGACAAGGGCGCCTTGCGCGGGAGCGGGACGTCGCCGCCGGGCCGCCTTTCCTGCCCGGCGGCGCCGGGCGAGCGCGACGCCCGCAGCGGAACCTGCCGGCACGGGACCTTGGCCGGGGCCGGGCTGCCCGGCGGGGCGAGGACGCCGCCAGGCCGGCAACGCGGCCCGGCGGGCTCGCCGGCCTCGGCCGGGGCGATCAGGGCGAGGCACAGCAGCGCGGCCAAGAGGCCGGAGAATCCCAGCCCGCGGCGACCGGACCGTTCTTGCCGCGACGCACAGCAGCGCGACGTCATGGCCGCCGGGTCCAGATTTCGGTCCGGCCGAGAATGCTCACCCCCTTGTAGGCGCGCACCTCGAGCTGCCGGCCATCGCCGGCGACCCGCGCCTTCATGGCGTATTCGCCGCCAGTGTCCGGATCGATGAGCCGTCCGCCCTCGTAGCCGCCATGGACCGGACGAAGGCCGCTCACGATCAGCAGGCCCACGAGCGGCGCGTTGTGGAGCGCTCCCGTGCAGGCGTCGCAGACGGGATCGGCTGGCTCGCCCTCGCCCGGGAAGACCTTGACGATCCGGCCGTCGATCGTGCCGCCCGCCCGGCTGAACGCGATCAGGGCGTCGACGCGGCCATCCTCGTCGCGATGCTCCCAGGTCCCGGCGATCGGATCGGCGGCCTGCGCGGACGCCGGGCCGCACGCCAGTCCGAGCAGGGTGACGAGCGGGAGGACCACGCCCGTCCAGCTCGGGCGGCGCGCCGCGGGACTCACGGCTCGGCTCCCATGACGGCCTTGGTGACGCTGATGCCGAGCTTCTTGACCCGGTGCCACAGGCTGCGCTCGTTGATCCCGAGCAGGGCGGCGGCCCGCACCTGGACGCCGTCGGTCTGACGCAGGGCCGCCAGGATCAGGCGTCGCTCCAGCCGGTCGCACTCCGCATCGAGATCCAGCGGGAAGGCGGGAAGCTCGCCGCCGTCCTCCGCCACGGCCCTCGCCGGCGCGTGAGCGTAAAGCGGCAGGTCCGCCGCCTCGATGACGGGACCCCGCGCGGACAGTACGGAGCGTTCTATGCAGTTCTGCAGCTCGCGGATATTGCCGGGCCAGCCATAGGCTGTGAGCGCCCGGACGGCCTCCGGCGAAAAGCGCAGGTTGCGCTTGCCCACGGCCGGGCCGAACTCGGCGAGGAACTTCTCGAGCAGCAGGGGAATGTCCTCCCGGCGCTCCCGCAGCGGCGGGAGAGCGATCGGGAACACGGCAAGGCGGTAGTAGAGATCGCCGCGGAACTGGCCCTCGGCCACCATCCTGGCGAGGTCCCGGTTGGTCGCGGCGATGATGCGGACGTCCGTCGTGCGGCTTTGGCTCGATCCCACCGGCTCGAAGGAGCGCTCCTGCAGCACGCGCAGGATCTTGGCCTGCAGGGGCAGCGGCATGTCCCCGATCTCGTCCAGGAACAGGGTGCCCCTGTCCGCCTGCGCGAAGCGGCCGGTGCGGCTGGTGAGCGCGCCCGTGAAGCTGCCCTTCACGTGGCCGAAGAACTCGCTTTCCATCAGCGCTTCCGGAATGGCCGCGCAATTGACGGCCACGAAAGGGCCCGCGCTGCGCGGGCTGTTGAAGTGGATGGCGCGGGCCACGACTTCCTTGCCGGTGCCGCTTTCCCCCGTGAGCAACACCGTCGTCTTCGACCCGCAGACTTCCGTGATGCCCTTCAGCACCTGCTGGAATGCCGGCGCCACTCCGATCAGGGAGTCGAACCGGTGGCGGCCCTCGAGCTCCTCGCGCAACCTCGCATTGTCGCGCAGCGCGTCCTGCAGGCGCAGCGCGTTGGAGAGCGTGGCGGTGAGGTCGTCGAGCTCGATGGGCTTGTCGATGTAGTCGAAGGCGCCCTCCTTGATCACGGCCACCGCGTCACGGACGCTGCTATAGGCGGTCATGATCACGAGCGGCATGGCGTGCCCGCGCCGGGTCATCTCGGCCAGAAGCTCGCGACCGCCCATGCCGGGCATCCTCAGGTCGCAGAGCACGAGGTCGATTGCGTCGCGGTCGAGGATCTCCAGCGCCTCGCGCCCCCCCGCGGCGACGCGCGCCTCGTAGCCCATCTGCTCGAGCATGCCCGCCAGGACGTCGAGCAGCTTCACTTCGTCGTCGACGACCAGGATCGTTTGGCTCATGCGACGTTGTCCTCGGCATGGAGGCGTTGCGGGAAAACGAGTTCGAACACGGCGCCGCGGCCGTCGCCCTTGTAGTCGACGCGTCCGCCATGGGCTTCCATCACGGCGAAGACCTTGGCAAGTCCGAGGCCGGTTCCCTCCGGCTTGGAGGTTACGAACGGGACGAAGAGCTTCGGACGTACCTCCTCGGGCACGCCCGGGCCCGTGTCGGCGACGACGAGGACGAGGTCCGCGCCCCGCATGGCCAGTTCGAGGCGCAGCGCGCCGCCGCGCGGGACGGCGTCCAGCGCGTTGAGCACGAGGTTGAGGACCGCGTCGTAGATCTGCCCGGGGTCGCCCTCGACCTGAGCCCCCCGCGACCGGTCGGAAAACGACACGTCGACCCCCCGGCTCTCCGCCTCCTGGCCCGTGAAGTCGATCACGCGTTCCGCGATCTCCGCCAGACGGATGGGCAGAAAGACCTGCGGCGGCCGGGCGAAGGCGAGGAAGTCGCGGATCAACGAGTCGATGCGCCGCACCTCCTCGGCCACGTAGCCCAGCCGCCTCACGTCCGCAGGGTCGAGCCGCGGCGAGCGCTGCAGGAGTTCGGCGGTCGTCTTGATGATGCCGAGCGGGTTGCGGATCTCGTGCGCGAGGCCGGCGGCCACCTCGCCCAGGGTCGACAGGCGTTCCTGCCGCCTGAGCCTCGCCTCGACGTCGCGCAGGCGCTCCAGGTCGCCGGCCATCGCGTTGTAGGCCAGGGCGAGATCGGCGACCTCGTCGCGCCCCGTGACGCTCACCCGATGGGAGAAGTCGCCGGCGGCGACGGCGCGGACGCCGTTGACGAGACGCAGAAGCGGGCGGGTGAGCTGCCGGGACATCAGGAGCCCGCCCAGCACGGCCAGGGCGGAGCCCACGATGAAAATGGCGACGAAGATGTTGGTCCGGTTCAGCCAGCCCGCGAGTCCCTCATCGTTGCGCAGGCCGCTGAAGATGACCGCGATCAGGTGGCCCGTGCTGTCCTTCAGCGGTGAATAGACGCCGAGGAAGCGTCCGCCCTCGACGCCGCGGCGGAAGATGTAAGGCTCGCCGGCGGCGAGCCGGCTGACGATCCCGTCGCCGAGCGGACGGGCCGGCCGGGCGTCGCCGCTGGAGGAGTAGAACTCCCTGAGCTCGTTGCCCTGCCGGTAGTAGAGGCGCATTTCGAACGACTTCAAGGCGTTGATATTGCTGATGTAATTTTGATCGATGAAGAGGCCGAGCAAGACCTGGTAGTTCGTTCCGTCTTGCGCGAAGGTCCGCGCGGCGCCCGCCATCAGCATGGGCTGGCCGTCGACCCTGACGCGGTAGAGCGAGGCCTGCCCGCCGATCGGGGCGCTGGCGAGATCGTCGACCGGCCGGGAGGTGAAGATCATGCGCCCGGAGGCGTCGTAGACGACCAGCAGGTCGTATCCCAGCGCGTCCATCAGCTTCTGCGCTGCGGGCGGGAGCGGCGCCGCGGGGTCGCCGATCACCCGGGACAGGGTGCCGTCCTCGATCAGGTTGTCGACGATGCCGAGCGCCTCGCGCCGCTCGTCGAGCAGGTTGCCGAAGAAGAACCGCGAGGTCTCGAACAGCCAGACGCGCAGGTTGTTCTCGAAGGTCCGCGCCACGATCTCCGTGGCGATCTCGGTGGCCACGAGCATCGGGACGACGCTGACCAGCATGAAGGCCAGGATCAGCTTCACGCGGATGGAGCTCAGACGCCCGCGGCTCACGCCTCGCCCTCCCCTCCGATGACGATCACGCCGGCCATGATGAGCGCCACGCCGAACGAACGAAGCGGCGTGATCGCCTCGCCGAAGACGAAGACCGACGCGCCGGCGACGGCGACGTAGACGATGGCGGTGAGCGGAAAGCTGCGGCTGAGGGGCAGCCTGTCGAGAATGGTCATCCAGGCGGCGAAGGACCCCAGATACCCGAGCACCCCGATCCAGACCCAGGGCTGCCGCAACGCAGCCGCCAGCCAGGCTCCGGCCTGCTCATGGTCGCCCAGCCGATCGGCGGCGACCTTCAGGGCCACCTGGGCGAGCGTCTCGCTGGCCACCAGCGCAGCCCAGCCGCTCGCCGCGGCGCAGGCCCGTCGAGGAGTGAGAGCGGCAGCCGAGATCATGCGGTGTCTCCGACCAGCCTGGCGATTTCGGGATCGAACCGGTCGAGCCGCACGAGCCTTGCGACGCCACGCAGCATGAGGTTGACGGCAAAATTGCGGTGGCGGAAATACATCCAGTTCGGCGACAGGCGGCAGCCGAGCCTCACCTTGGGACCATAGAAGGCCTGCCCGCTCTGGTAGACCGGGAC
Source organism: Alsobacter sp. (assembly GCA_046349155.1). Taxonomy (GTDB): domain Bacteria; phylum Pseudomonadota; class Alphaproteobacteria; order Rhizobiales; family Beijerinckiaceae; genus Alsobacter. Next base: position 441,123 of record JAXMCW010000002.1, read on the forward strand.
GCCGCGCTCGACGCAGGCCTCCACGTTGGTCATCCAGCTGACGAAATAGAGGTTGAGGTCCCGCGCGACCGCGTAGTCCATGCCGATGTACTTGTCGACGAGACGGTCCTGCGTCTCGATGACGAAGTTGAAGGCGACGAGCCTCTCCCCCTGCCAGTAGAGCACGGCCTTGGCGTTGGGCATCCAGCGCAGGACGGCGGCGAAATAGGCGGCCGGAAGGTGCTCGAAGGTGAGCTCGCTGCGCGCCACGGTCTGGTCGTAGAGCGCGCCCACGGCCTCCGTGAGGTCGTCGATCCTGTCTCGCACCTCGACGCGCAGGGCGTCGCGGGCGCGCAGCTTGCGCCTGATATCCTTGCGCGTGGCGCGCCCGAGCGTCTTCCAATAGCCCTCGACGCCCCCCTCGGGAAGATCGAGCACGCCGGTTGGCAAGGCGGGAAGCCTTGTATAGCCGCGCGGTTCAAGCACGCTGTCCCACAGGGCCCGGTCGCGCCCCGTGGCGTCCTTGACGCCGCGAAGCGCGCAGCTCTCCCGTTCGGCCATGGCCTCGAAGGCGTCCAGAAGGGCATCGAGGAGCGCGGCGCGCTCGTCGACGGCGACGGACGGGGCAAAGCCGAGGTGGCAGCCCTCGGCGACGGGCGAGCCCAGCGCGGCCAGCCGGAGGGTCATCACGCTCGGCAGGAGCCGCGCCAGCTGGTCCGTCGCCCTGCGTAGCGGTCCCTGCGCGGTCGTGTCGAGGCGATAGGGCGTCACGAAGGCGGGAGCGGCCGCGATGATTTCGCCGGATCGCTCCAGCAGGACATAGCGCCACGCAAAGTCCGGCGGGCCGGCTTCCTCCACCGCGCGATAGAAGGCCCAACCCTCGGGGTCGCCGGGGAACAGCCCGTCCCACTCCGCCGGCGCAAGGGCCGCAAGGCTATCCACGACCCGCGCGGTCAGCGCGGGAACTCCGTCCGCCGGACCTGCGCCCCGGGGGCGGTCGGGCGGGCTAGTCGCTGAGGCAGACAAGGGCCACTCCAACCGTGATGATCGCCGCGCCCGCCCAGCGCCGGCGTGAGACCGTCTCGCGCAGCAGCAGGCGGCTGGCGACGAGCACGCCCACATAGGCCAGCGCGGCCGCGGGATAGGCGACGCTCAGGTCGGCACGGGACAGCACGACCAGCCAGAGAACGAGTTCGAGCCCGTAGGCCGCCATGCCGGCCAGGGTGGGCGGGCTCGCCAGAATCCTGCGCCAGAGCGGCCCCGAGTAGGAGCCGTTGAGGCCGAACTTGAAGGCCACCTGCCCGGCCACGTCCAGCAGCACGGTCGCGGCGAAGGCGGCGAGGATGGCTCCGGTCACAGGAGGGTCTCCAGCAGGTCGAGCAGACGACCATTCGTGCGGGCATTGACCGAGAGATCTGGGGGAGCGCCGTGCGGCTGGTCCATCCTGGCCTCGAACCACTTCATGGGATGGCGGTGGGCGGCGGGCGAGAAATCCCCGCACAGGTCGACCCCGAGGATACGGTGCGAGGCGGCGACGGCCTCGACGAGCCCCGTCAGCCAGTCGAGCGGCATGGCGCCCTGGTCCCAGTTGGTCGCCGCCTCGGCGGGGGCGAGCACGTCCTTGTCGATGCTGATCCAGACGTCCCGCGTGGGGATGCCCGCCAGCACGCCGGCGGCGGCCTCCTCAAGGGACGTGTCGCAGAGATTGGTCCAGACCAGCTCTCCCTCGGCAACCACGTGGCCCGGCACAGGGTCGGCGGGGCCGCGCAGTCGCGTGGCGGGCCGATGCCAGGGATGCATGGCGAGGCGGCCGGATCGCAAGGCCGCGAGATTGACTCCGGCCCGGTCGGGATGGGCGAGGTCATCGCTGCAGCAGCCGATCGTGATCACCCGACGCACGTCCGGCAGGCCGAGCGCCGCGTTGATCCACGAGCCGCAATGGCGTTCCGGGAAGGTCCACGCCCAGTCCGGGTGATTGTCGACATGGACGAGGGTCAAAGGCGTCTCGACGCGTTCCAGCAGCGCGGCGGTGAGATGGTGGAAGTCGCCGGACCCGAGCAGCACGAGCTCGCCCGCCTGCCAGCGCGGAAGGCTTCCGGCGAAGCGCCGAAGGGCACCGGTCCAGGCCCACAAGCGAAGCTCGGCCCCGACGTCGCGACAATCGGTGAGATCGGCCTGTCCCGCCGCAAGCCTGGCCGCCACGGGGGCCTGGCCGACGGTGCTCCCGTCGAGATCGATCACGCGGAGGCGCATGCGCGAGCCTCCGTCCGACGCCAGTCGTCGACCGCCGCGATCACGTCCGCAAAGCTGCGGAAGGCACGATGGGGCAGCCCCTCCTCGCGGCAGGCCTGCAGGAGCCGGGAGGGACCCTGGGCGCCGTCGCGCGCCAGGACGAGATCGGCGCGGCGCGCGACGCAAAGGTCCGAGCGGCCATCCCCCACGACGATGGTGGTCCAGCGCCTCGGCGGCAGGGACAGGCACTTGCAATGCGCCTGCCCGCCGGCGCACGCGGGCGTCCCGAAGGGCGCCTCGAGCGACCATGCTCCGTCGGACCACCGTACGAGCCGGTTCGCCCGCACCTCGAGAGCCGCGCCGGCCTCGCCCAGGAGGCGCGCGATCACCTGGGCGAAACCGTCGCTGACGACAACGAGGTCGTGGCCCTCGCGGGCGCAGGAAGTTGCGAAGCGGTGAAAATCCGGATCGATGGCGAAGCCCGCGAGAGCGCGATGCACGTCCTCCCAGGTCCCCCGCAGAAGCCGGGTCTGGCGCGTCATGCAGGTCCGCGCGTCGATCCGGCCATTCGCCCAGTCCCGCTCCACCTCCAGCCATGCCGGATCGGCCAGGGCCTCCAGCAGGGCGTCGGTGGTGTCGACGGGGCAGATCGTCCCGTCGAAGTCGCACAGGATCCGCAGCCGCGGCGTCGAAGGCTGCCGCCGATGATGTCGCTCATCACTCATGCCCGGACCTCCGCAACCCCCATGCCAGTGCGAGCGAAAGGAAAAAACCTTTCGGCTACAGGTGCTTGGCCCGAGGTTGGGGGTGGATCTCAGGGGCCGGAAGCAACAAATTTTGGAGGAACCTGCAATATCCGGTCAGACCCCGGAGCGCAGGTCGTCGATCACGTCCCGGGCCGCGTCGAAGGTCGCCGCGACGTCGGCGGGCGTGTGGGCGGCGGACACGAACAGGTTCTCGTAGGCGCCGGGATGGAACAGGACGCCGCGGGCGAGCATGCCGCGCCACCAGCGAGCGAAAAGGGCCTGGTCGGCATGCCGCTCGGCGTCGCGGTAGGACTGGATCGGCTGCCGGGTGAACCAGACCTGCATCAGCGCGCCGATGCCGACCACGCGAGCGGGAATGGCGGCCCGGTCGAAGAGCGCCTGCAGCCCGTGGCGCAGGTCGTCGGACACCCGGTCGAGCGCCGAATGGAAGCCGGGCTCGGCCATGATGTCCAGCGTCGCGTTGGCCGCCGCCACGGCGATGCCGTTGGCCGTATAGGTGCCGGCCATCGAGACGCGCCCGTCATCGACGAGGGCCATGATGTCCGCCCGGCCGCCCATGGCCGCGACGGGAAAGCCCCCTCCGAGGCCCTTGGCGAAGACGCTGAGGTCGGGCCTTACGCCGAGCCGCTCCTGCGCGCCGCCGAGGGCGAGCCTGAACCCCGTGATCACCTCGTCGAAGATCAGGACGATGCCCGCGTCGCGCGTCATGCGGCGCATGGCCTCGAGATAGCCCGGCCGCGGCAGGATGCACCCCGTGTTGCACATCACGGGTTCGGTGAGGACCGCCGCGATCTCGTGCCCGAGGTCCGCGATGACCTCGGCCAGGGCCTCCTCGTCGTTCCAGGGGAGGATCACGAGGTTGTCTTCCACGCCCTTGGGCAAGCCGGGACCCTGCGGCACGGGCCGAGGCCGGCGGTCCGGACCGGCCGCCGCGACGTCGGGATGCTTGCTCCAGTACACGGCGTCAGAGAAGCCGTGATACATGCCCTCGAAACGCACGATCCTGCGCCGGCCCGTGAAGGCGCGCGCCAGGCGCGTGGCATAGAGCACCGCCTCCGTGCCGGTATTGCACAGGCGCACCTTCTCCACCGACGGGACGGCGCTCGCGATCTTGCCGGCCAGGATCGCCTCGTCCTCCGTCGGCAGCGCGAAGACCGTGCCGCGCTCCTCGATGAAGGACACGACCGCCTGCGTCACGGCCGGAGGGCGGTGTCCGAGGATCATCGGTCCCAGCCCGAGCAAGTAGTCCGTGTAGATATTGCCGTCGACGTCCTCGATCAGCGGGCCGGCGCCCTTCGCCGCGAAGAGGGGATAGGGATCCCAGCCCGACCAGGTCGCGCGCGCCGTGCTGTTCACCCCTCCCGGGATGACGGCGCGCGCCGCGTTGAACAGGGCACCGCTGGCGCGGGTGCGGGAAGGTGTCACGGTCATGTAGTTCATGAGGCGCTCGCGAATGGGCCGCAGGAGAGAGCGGCCGGGACGGTCGGGTCGTGCCCCGTGGCGGGGCGGAAGCATCGTCTTCAACCCGCGTGCCAGACACGCCCATCGGCCAAGTCTCTGCGAACACTCCGGTTTCCCGGCGTTCCCCGATGGCCCGACCTGCACCGTTCCGAGGAACCATCACGTTTTGCAGGCGGACGGAGGCGAGGCGCCGGGGCGTGGCCCGTGCCCACGGGATTTCGAGCCTGCTGCAGAAATTGTTGGACGCCCGCCGCGCGCCAAGTCGCGTGAAACCCTGCAAAACCAGGCGCTTGTCCCGAGAAGGCCGCTTGGCCCCGCGCTTGCTGAATGACCGTCATCAGGCGCGTGAACGCAGGTGTGGCATGAAGGACAAGAGTTTCCGGATGGGATGCGGGGCGACCGCGGTTCTGCTGATCCACGGGCTGACCGGCACCCCGGCCGAGATGAAGTGGCTGGGCAAGCAGTTGGCGGCCGCCGGGTTCAGCGTCTATGGAGTCCAGCTGGCCGGGCATTGCGGAACGGAGCGCGAGCTCGCCGCAACGACATGGGTGGACTGGCAGGATAGCGTCCTGCGCGTCCTCGACGAGGTTCGCCGGACGCATCGCCAGGTGATCCTCGGAGGCCTCTCGGCCGGAGCGTTGCTGGCGCTGCGCGTCGCCGCCGAGCGCCCCCTGCAGGTGGCGGGCCTCATGCTCTTCTCGACCACGCTGGTTTCGGACGGCTGGTCCATGCCCCGCACACGGGCGTTGCTCGGGCCCTGGCTGGCGCTCGGGCTGTGGCGGTTCTGGCGCTTCGAGGAGCGCGCGCCCTACGGGATCAAGGACGAACGCACCCGCGAGCGCATCCTCGCCGCCATGCAGTCCGGCGACAGCTCGGCCGCGGGACACATGGCGACACCGGGGGCCTGCGTGCGCCAGTTGCACCGGCTCTCCAAGGTGGTCCGGCGCGAACTCGACAGGATCCGCTGCCCTGCCCTCGTGGTGCACGCCGAGGAGGACGACGTGGCGTCCCGCGGAAACGCCGACCTCATCGCCTCGCGCCTGCGCGGCGACGTGCGCAAGGTGATCCTGCAGGACTGCTACCACCTCGTCCTGCTCGACCGCGAGCGCCACCGTGTGGCGCAGGAAAGCCTGTCCTTCATGGGGGCCTTCGACGCGAAGCCGGAGCGTCCGATCCTGCGGCTCGTCCGCAGCCGCTGACGGCCTGGACCGGAGGGCCTGGCCGGTCCCGGGGAGTCGACATGGCCCCTGCCCGCCTCAGGCGTGGGTCACGCCGGTCGCCTCGCGCGACCCGTACCACGTCGCGCGCCCGGACCGCGACGCGTCTTCGACGCGCCGGCGCCGGCCCGCCGGCACAAAAAGCCGCCCCCGCAACCGCAAGCCCTCCCTGCGGCAAGCCGGTGCGGGGAGAGTCAGCAGACGTGCATCAAGCAGGACGTGGACGCCTGAGCGCCGGAAATTGGCTGGGGGACCTGGATTCGAACCAAGATTAACGGAGTCAGAGTCCGCTGTTCTACCGTTGAACTATCCCCCAACGGCCGCCTTTGGGGCGGATGCGGCGCTGTTCGGCGCGCAGGCGGGTCACATAGCGAAGCGCGGCGGCGTTGACAAGCCCCGGTTGACGCGCGCATCGCATGCCGGGCGCGTCGCATCCACGTCTTCTTTACCCCCTAGGAGCAGATCGGCCGGCCTTGCGCTGCGCCGAGGTGTCCTGTTCACCAGTCGGGCGCCACGATATATAGGCAAGTTGAACCAAAAATCGCGTCAGACGGCGTGGTGGCGAGGGAGTTGTCTTGATGTCACCCAGGTCAAGCCTGGTCATGATCGGCGTCATCGCCGCCGCGGGCGCCCTCGCCTACCAATACGGGCCCACCTACTGGCCGCAGATCAAGCCCCGCGTCGAGGCCGTCACGGGCCCGCTTCCCGCCATGCCGTGGGAGCCGAAGGGCCAGCAGGCCAAGGCCGACGAGGCCGGCAAGCCCGGCGGCAGGCCGCCGGGCGGAGGCGCGGAGGGCGGCGCGCCCCGGGGCCAGGGCGCAGGACAGGGTGGCCCGCGGATCGCGGCGGTCGCCGTGGGCAAGGCCGAGCGCCGGCCCATGCCCGTGCGCTTCGACACGATCGGCACGGTGCAGCCGATCGCCACCGTCACGGTGCGCACGCGCGTGGAAAGCCAGATCCTGCGCGTCGCCTTCGACGACGGCGCGGTCGTCAAGGAGGGCGACGTCCTCTTCGAGCTGGATTCGCGCGGCATCGTGGCCCAGATCAAGCAGGCAGAGGCCAACCTCGCGCGCTCGCGCGCCCAGCTGGAGCAGGCCCAGCGCGACGTGAAGCGCTACGAGCTGCTCAACGCCAGCGACGTGGGCTCGAAGGTCACGCTGGACAATTCGCGTACGACGGTCCTGACCGTGCAGGCGCAGATCCACGCCGACGAGGCGGCGCTGGAGGCGCTCACCGTCCAGCTCAGCTACTACACGATCCGGGCGCCCATCTCCGGACGCGTGGGCATCGCCGGCATCAAGGCCGGCAACATCGCCAAGACCGGCGACGGCAGCGTGCCCCTCGCCGTGATCAACCAGATCAGCCCGATCTACGTCGCCTTCAACGTGCCCCAGCGCTTGCTGCCGGAGCTGCGCGAGGCGCTGGCCAAGGGTACCTCCAAGGTGCAGGCGACGCCCCAGGGCCTGACCGACGCCGTCGACGGCAAGGTTGCCGTGATCGACAACAACGTGGACGGCACGTCCGGCACCATCACGCTGCGCGGCATCTTCGAGAATCCCGACGAGGTGCTCTGGCCCGGACAGCTCTGCGACGTGCGCCTCGTCATCCGCACGGAGCCGGAGGCCATCACCGTGCCGCGCGAGGCGGTGCAGCAGAGCCAGAACGGGCTCATCGTGTTCGTGGTCGAAGACGGCCAGGCCCGGGTGCGGCCGGTCACCGTGGACCGCTCGCTGCGGGGCCTCTCGGTCGTCAAGACCGGGCTGCAGGGCAACGAGACGGTGGTGACGGACGGCCAGCTCCTGCTGACCGACGGGACGAAGGTCGAGACCCGCGCCGCCGCGCAGCCTCGCCCGGCCGGAGGCGGCCAGCGCCCCGCGGGCAAGGCGCCGGCCGACGGCCAGACCTCCGGCGCGACGCCGCCCGCCGCCTCCCCTGCTCCCGCGGGCGCGGCCATTCCCAGCCAGCAGCCGCGCGGCTGAGCGGAGATCCGGACCATGGGGCTGCCCGAACTCTGCATCCGCCGCCCGGTGATGACGACGCTCATCACCCTGTCCTTCATCATCTTCGGGCTGTTCGCCTACCGGCAATTGCCCGTGGCCGCGCTGCCGCGCGTGGATTTCCCGACCATCAGCGTGTCCGCGCAATTGCCCGGCGCGAGCCCCGAGACGATGGCGGCCTCTGTAGCCGCCCCGCTCGAGCGGCAATTCTCCAATATTTCCGGCATCACCGCGATGACGTCCGTCTCCACGCAGGGATCGACGAACATCACGATGCAGTTCGACCTCGACCGCAACATCGACGGGGCGGCGCTGGACGTGCAGTCGGCGCTGAGCGCGGCGGCGCGCCGCCTGCCCGCCGACCTGCCGAATCCGCCCAGCTTCCGCAAGGTCAACCCGGCCGACCAGCCCGTGCTTTTCCTGGTCGTGACCTCCAGCACCCTGCCGCTCTCCACCGTCAACGACTATGCCGAGACCGTGCTGCAGCAGCAGATCTCTCAGATCCCCGGCGTGGCCCAGGCGCTGATTTTCGGCTCGCAGAAATACGCCGTGCGGATCCTGGCGGACCCCTCCGCCCTCTCCTCCCGCGGGCTCGGCTTCGCCGAGCTGCGCGCCGCCGTGGCCGCGGCGAACTCCAACCAGCCCACCGGCACGCTGCGCGGCGAGCGCCAGCGGGTGACCATCGAAGCGACGGGACAGCTGCGCAAGGCGGAGGACTATTCGAACCTCATCGTCTCCTCGCGCAACAGCGTGCCCGTGCGCCTCGGCGACGTGGCGAGCGTGAAGGACAGCGTGGAGAGCGACGAATCGGCGAGCTGGTTCAACGGCGAGCGCTCGCTCATCGTCGCCGTGTTCCGGCAGTCCGACGCCAATACGGTGGAGGTGGTCGACCGCATCCGCGAGAAGGTGCCGAGCTACCGCGAGCAACTGCCCGCCTCGATCGGGCTGCATATCCTGAACGACCGCTCGATCCCGATCCGCGAGGCGGTCTACGACGTCCAGTTCACGCTGATGATCTCCATCGCGCTCGTGGTGATGGTGATCTTCCTGTTCCTGAAGTCGCTCACCGCGACCATCATCCCCACGCTCGCCCTGCCCGTGTCCCTCGTCGGGACCTTCGCGGCGATGTACGTGCTCGGCTATTCGATCGACAACATCTCGCTTCTGGCCCTCACGCTCTCGGTGGGCTTCGTCGTCGACGACGCCATCGTGATGCTGGAGAACATCGTCCGCCACATCGAGAACGGGGAGAAACCGTTCGATGCGGCTCTGAGGGGCTCGCGCGAGATCGGCTTCACGATCGTCTCCATCACGATGGCGCTCGTGGCGGTGTTCATCCCGGTCTTCTTCATGGGCGGCGTCGTGGGGCGCGTCTTCCGCGAGTTCGCGGTGACGATCTCCGTGGCGATCCTGGTCTCGGGCTTCGTCTCCCTGACGCTCACGCCGATGCTGTGCGCCCGCATCCTGCGCGGGCATGACGCGCACCACAAGGAGGGGCTGTTCTCGCGCGCCGTCGACGCCGTCGTCGGCGGGATGCTCGCTGTCTACCGGGTCTCGCTGAACGCGGTCCTGAAGGCCCGCCTGATCGTGCTGCTGCTGACCATCGGCTCGGTGTGGTTGACCGTCCACATGTATGCCGAGATGCCCAAGGGCTTCTTTCCGCAGGAGGACACGGGCCTGCTGCGCGGCGCGACCGAGGGGCCGCCGGACACCTCCTTCCAGGCCATGGCCCAGCGCCAGCAGGCCGTGAACGAGATCATCCGGCAGGATCCCGCGGTCGACTACCTCACGTCCAATATCGGGCAGGGCGGCGTGAACCAGGGCTTCATGTTCGTGGCGCTCAAGCCGCGCGAGCAGCGTGACGACGTCAACACGGTCATCGCCCGCCTGCGCCGGGCGACGGCGAACGTGCCGAACATCACGCTTGTGCTGCAGCCCGTCCAGAACATCAACCTGAACGCAGGCCGCCAGTCACGCGCGCAGTACCAGTACACGCTCACCAGCGGCGAGCTCGAGGCGCTCTACAAGGCGGCGCCCGACATGCGCCAGCGCATGACCAAGCTGGAGCAGTTGCGCGACGTCAACATCGACCTGCAGCTCGCCAACCCCCAGGTGATGGTGGAGCTGGACCGCGAGCGGGCCGCCAATCTGGGCGTCACCTCGGACGCGCTGCGCCAGACCTTGTACAACGCCTTCGGTTCGCGCCAGATCTCGACCATCTACACGGCGTCCAACGACTATCCCGTGATCATGGAGGCGGACCGCGACTTTCAGACGGACCCTGCCCGGTTGTCGCAGCTCTTCGTGCGCAGTACGACGGGCCAGAACATTCCGCTGGAGGCCGTGGCCACGCTGAAGCGGACCATCGGGCCCCTCTCTGTCAGCCGGCAGTCGCAGCAGCCGGCAGTCACGATTTCCTTCAATCTCGCGCCCGGCGTATCACTGGGCGAGGCGGTGGAGGCGATCCGGGCGACCGAGCGACAGGCGGGGCTGCCGAGTTCGATCACCACGGGCTTCGCCGGCTCGGCGCAGCTGTTCCAGGACGCCCTGCGCGGCCAGGGCCTGCTGATCATGGCGGCCGTCCTGGTGATCTACATCGTGCTGGGCGTTCTCTACGAGAGCTTCATCCATCCGATCACGATCCTGTCCGGCCTGCCCTCCGCGGGCCTCGGCGCGCTGCTGGCCCTGCAATATTTCAAGCTGGACCTGTCGGTGATCGCCATCATCGGCATCCTCATGCTGATCGGCATCGTGAAGAAGAACGCCATCATGATGGTGGACTTCGCGCTGGAACGGAGGCGCGAGGGCGCGGACGCGCTGACGGCGATCCGCGATGCGGCGCTGATCCGCTTCCGCCCCATCATGATGACGACCTTCGCCGCGATCTTCGGCACGCTCCCCATCGCGCTCGGCCACGGCGCCGGCTCGGAGCTACGCCAGCCGCTCGGCATCGCCGTCGTGGGCGGCCTCATGGTGAGCCAGCTCCTCACCCTCTACATCACGCCCGTCGTCTACTACTACCTGGACAAGGTGGAGACCCTGGTGAGCGGCAAGGGCAAGCCTGTCCCGAAGGAGACGGACGCTCCCGTTCCCGCCGGCGCCACGGTGCAGCCGGGCGCAGCGCTGCAGAAGGCGGATTGAGGCGGACGCCGCCACATTGGTTGCGACCCGAGCGGCTGGCTTAAGGTCTGGTTAAGGCTGTCGGCAGCGCGCCATTGCAACGGCGACGCCCAGACGGCCTTATGCTTACCGGAACGTCACCGAGCCCGGACGATGCAGCACCTGCGCCTTCCCACAGCGTTCGAAGACTCGCCGGACACGGCGATCCCGGCGCGCGTGACGAAGCGCAGCCCGATCCGTGCCCTCGGTCGGGTCGGCAAGGGGCTCGCGGCCTTCGTGGTGGGAATCATCATCGGGGCGTCGACGATCATGATCGCCGAGACGGTCACGCCGTCGGGCGATGAGCCGCCCGTCATCGACCAGCTGCGGCGGTAGCCTCCGCTCCGTTCGGCCGGAGCCCTGGTCCCGCCGCGACGACGCCGGCGCGCGAGGCGCCCGTCCTCAGGCCGCGGCCACCGACACGACCTTGAACGTGTGCAGCTCGCCCTCGTCGTCGCGCACGGAGACGTACTCGCCCGGGGCGAAGACGTGGTCCCCGAGACGGTAGCCGGCCTCGTCATCCTCCTCCGCCGAGCCGTCATAGTCGAACACCCAGGTGGCCCCGCCCTGCCCTCCGTGCCGGTGGACGAGATGCCCGAGCTCGTCCTTCTCGCCGGCCCAGAAGCGACGCACCCGGCAGGCGGCGCGGGCTTCGCGCCACGCGGCGAGATCGAGGCGGCCCGCCGCGTCGAGCGGAGCCACGATGTCGTAGCCGTGCCGGGCGGAGCCGTCGGGATGCTCCTTGGAGCGCGCAAGGTTGAGCAGGATGCGCTTCAGGGCGAAGGGGTGTTGGGAATGGGCCTGGGACATGGGGGACTCCTCCTCGCGGGACCGGACGATGGCCGATCATCGCGCGAGGCGCTCTGCTGTCCTTGATGTGACGCAACCAGCGCCGCGCCCCCGGGAACGCAGCCGGTCTTCGTCTCCCGCGTGATCGCGCGCCTTTTCCGAAAAGCCGGTCCCTGCCGTCTCGCGGAGGATCCTAGGTCCGCAGGTCCTCGAGATCCGCAAACAGGTCCAGCGCCTCGGGATTGGCGAGCGCCTCCTTGTTCTTCACCACGCGCCCGTGCACCACGTCGCGCACCGCAAGCTCGGTGATCTTGCCCGACTTGGTGCGCGGGATATCGGCGACCGCGAGGATGCGGGCCGGCACATGGCGCGGGCTGGCGCCCGAGCGGACCTTGCTGCGGATACGGTCGCGCAGGGCGTCGTCGAGAACCGCGCCCTCGCGCACCCGCACGAAGAGCACCACGCGGACGTCATTGTCCCAGTCCTGCCCGATGGCGAGCGCCTCGATGATCTCGGGGATCTGCTCCACCTGGGCGTAGATCTCCGCGGTGCCGATGCGGACGCCGCCGGGATTCAGCGTGGCGTCCGAGCGGCCGTGGATGACCAGGCCGCCGTGCTCCGTCCATTCGGCGAAGTCGCCGTGGCACCACACCCCGGGGAAGCGCTCGAAATAGGCCGCGCGGTACTTGGCTCCCTGCGGATCGTTCCAGAACATCACGGGCATGCAGGGAAAGGCCCTGGCGCAGACGAGCTCGCCCTTCTCCCCGCGCACCGGACGGCCCTCGTCGTCCCAGACATCCACGGCCATGCCGAGTCCCGGCGCCTGGATCTCGCCGCGCCATACCGGACCGATCGGGTTGCCGATCACGAAGCAGGAGACGATGTCCGTGCCGCCGGACACCGAGGCGAGGTGCACGTCAGCCTTGATGGCCTCATAGACGTAGTCGAAGCTTTCCGGCGCAAGCGGCGAGCCGGTGGAGGCGATCAGCCGCACGCTCGACAGGTCGTGCGTCTTCGCAGGGATCAGGTGCGCCTTCTTGCAGGCGTCGATGTACTTGGCGGAAGTGCCGAAGAGAGTGAAGCGCTCTTCCTGCGCGAAGTCGAACAGGACGGAGGGCCGCGGATGAAACGGCGAGCCGTCGAAGAGCATCAGCGTCGCCTCCGAGGCGAGCGCCGACACGAGCCAGTTCCACATCATCCAGCCGCAGGTGGTGAAGTAGAAGACCCGGTCGTCCGGCTTCACGTCGCTCTGCAGCCGGTGTTCCTTCAGGTGCTGCAGCAGCGTGCCGCCCGCGCCATGCACGATGCACTTCGGCACGCCGGTCGTGCCTGAGGAATAGAGAATGTAGAGCGGGTGGTCGAACGGCATCCGCGTGAATCGCACGGCCTTGGCCGCGAACGGCGCGATGGCGTCGGCCAGGGCCACTGCATGCGGCAGGCCGGCGGCCGTCTCCCGCGCCTCCCCGAGATAGTCGACCACGAGCACGGCCGCGAGGCCGGGCAGTTCCGGCACGATCTCGGCCAGCTTGTCGCGGATCGGCAGCCGCTTTCCGGCGTACCAGTAGCCGTCGCAGGCGATGAAGACCTTCGCGCCGATCTGGCCGAAGCGGTCGAGCACCCCGCGCGTGCCGAAATCCGGCGAACAGGACGACCATGTCGCCCCGATCGAGGTCACGGCGAGCATCAGCGCCACGGTCTGCGGCAAGTTGGGCATCATGGCCGCGACCCGGTCGCCGGGGCCGACGCCGACCGACTCGAGCCATTGCTGGAGGCGCGAGACGAGGGCATGCAGGTCGCGCCAGGTCATCCGCGCCGAAGCCTTGTCCTCGCCGCGGAAGACGATCGCCTCGCCGTCGTCGGAGCGGCGCAGCAGGTTCTCGGCGAAGTTCAGGGACGCATCGGGGAAGAAGCGCGCCCCCGGCATGGCGTCGTCGACGAGCACGCGCGCGCCCTTGTCGCCGATCACTCCGCACTCGTCCCAGATCGCCGACCAGAAGGCCTCGCGGCGTTCGACCGAGGCCGCGTGCAGGTCGGCATAGGTGACCGTCGACAATCCCTCGCGGGCGTTGAAGCGATCCCGGAAGCGCACGAGGTTCGTTCCGGCGATCCGCCCGGGCGAAGGAGTCCACAGCGGCTGGCTGGATGCGGTCATGATATGGCCTTCTCTTCGTCGTCTGGTGCCGCGCCGGCCGATGCATGTCTCGGGCCGGCCGGGCGCTTGCAGTTCGGGGCGTCCGACTTACCCTCCCCCTCGGCGCTTGCGAGTCGCTCCGGAGTTCCGGGCCCGCGAGACAGGCCGGGAGGCTCTGCGAACACGAGAGAACAATGCCGCACCGCGCGCCGGGCAGCAACGATGGTCGCCGGAACGTCGTGGAACGCCTCGTTCCGCCCGTTTCGCCGGGCCCCGTGGTCGGCTATAACCGCAGGCCTGCCTGCGACGCGCCGCTTCTGAGGCGACCCGGAGTCCTATGAAGAAGCTCGCCGCCCTCTGCGCTGCCGGCCTGGGCGCGATCGGCCTTGGCGCGGGATTCTCTCCGTGGCCGCTGGCGGGCGACACGGTGCGCCGCCTGCTGGCGGACCCCCTCGGCCGCGCCGGCTACGAGATCGTCGACATCCAGGGGGGAGAGATCACGCTCCTCCCCCTGCCCCGCGTCGAGATGAGCCAGTTCTCCGTCCGCGACAAGCAAGGCGAAACGGCCGTAAGGGCATCCTCCGTCCGCGGATCGCTTCGGTTGCTCGGACTGCCCATGGGCCAGGTGGAACTGGCCGACCTCACCCTCAACAAGGCGTTCGTCGTGCTGCCGCCGGGGCAGATCCGGGACGGCTTGCGCCGGCTGGCCGGGCTGGCCGAGCCGGGCGAGGACGCGCCGGAGACCCCGGGCCGCCCGGTCGCTCCGGTGCTCGCCCTCCAGAAGGTGGTGCTCATCGACGGCACGCTGGCCGTCGCCGCCGCCGCCGACAGCCCACCCGAGCCCGTCCTGACGGCCGTCAACGCCGTGCTGGCCGAGACCCGGGAGGGAACGCTGGACGTGTCCGGTTCCGCCCAATGGCAGGGCCAGACCTTCCAGGTCTCCGGGACGGGGCTTCCGTTGCGGGCCGCCCCGTCGGCCGGGGCCAGCCCCGCCTCCCACCCGCTCGACCTCACGCTCAATTCGGCGCTCGGCGATTTCCGGTTGAGCGGAGAGGCGACGAACGGGTCCAGCATCCAGACATCAGGCGAGCTCGTCGTGAAGTCGCCGGCCGTGGACAGGCTCGCCGAGTGGATCGCCCTCGACCTGCCGCTGCCGCTCAACGGAGCCTTCGAGCTCTCGGGCACGCTGAAGGCCCAGTCGGGACGGATCGGACTTTCCTCGGTGCGCGTCGTGCTGCCCGCCGGTCGATTCGACGGCGTGCTCGGCCTGCGCGAGGCGGGCGACCGGTTGTCGCTGGACGGAACGCTCGACACCGATTCCATGGACCTGACGGAAGCGCTGCTTCCCCTCCTGCCGGCGAGCGGACCGGATGGCTGGTCGCGCGATCCCTTCGACGGGCGGTTGCTGCCGCGCGGCGACGTGGACCTGCGCATCTCCGCGGCCAAGCTCAATGTCGGTCGACTAAACCTCGCCAACGCCGCCATGACGCTGCTCGGGCGCAACGGGCGCACGGACGCGGTGCTCGGGAACGCCGAACTCTTCAAGGGCACGGCCAAGGGCCGGCTGTCGGTCTCCAGCGGTCCGCGAGGCTTCGACCTCAAGCTGACCGGCAGCGTCGACAAGATCGATTCGGCCGCTGCCCTGACTGCACTGGTCGACCAGCGCCGGCTCGCCGGCATCGCCTCCGGAAGCCTGCAGGTCGAGGGCTCCGGCGACAGCCCCGCGAGCCTCATGCGCTCGCTCGAAGGCAAGCTGGGCGGAACCATCCGCCAGGGCGAGCTCATCGGCATCAACGTGCCTGACGTGCTCAAGCGGCTCGAGCGCCGCCCCCTGGTGACGGCGCTGGACGTGAAGGGCGGGCGCACCCCCATCGACAGCGGCGCGATTTCGGCTCGGATCAGCAAGGGCGTTGCGGAGGTCCTGGACGGCCTCATCGTGGCACAGGCCGCGCGCATCCTGCTGACGGGCCAGGTGAACATCGCCGAGCGCGCCTTCTCCCTCGCCGGGATCGCGCTCCCCGGCGAGCCCCCGGCCGGCGCGGAGCCGCTGGGCCTGCCCTTCGAGGTGGTCGGGAGCTTCGAGGAGCCGCAGGTCCTCCCCGACGCCAAGGCGCTGATCCGCCGCTCCGGCGCGGCCGCGCCTTTCTTCCAGCCGCGCCCGGCCGCCGCGCCCGCCGGCGGCCCGGAGGCGCTCGTGCCTCTCGGCCAGCCCCAGCCCTGACGAGCCTCCGGCTCAGGCGCGCCGGCTGCCAAGCGCTCCCTTGCTGACGGCCGACACCACGACCAGCGCGAAGGCGACGATGCCGATGAGAATCGTGCAGGCCGCGTTGATCTGTGGCGTCACCCCCAGGCGAACCTGGCTGTAGATGCGCATGGGAAGCGTCGTGGCGCCGGGGCCCGACGTGAAGCTGGCGATCACAAGGTCGTCGAGCGACAGAGTAAGCGCCAGGACCCACCCCGCCGCCACGGCCGGCGCGATCAAGGGCAGCGTGACCTGCAGGAACGTGGCCACTGGCGATGCGCCGAGATCCTGCGCCGCCTCCTCCAATTGCCGGTCGAAGGTGGCGAGACGGGCCTGAACCACCACCGTGACGAAGCACATGGTGAACGTGGTATGGGCAAGCATGACCGTCCAGAAGCCGCGGTCGAGGTCAAGCGCCACGAAGAACAGGAGCAGCGAGAGCCCCGTGATCACCTCGGGCATGACCAGCGGCGCGTAGACCATCCCGGTCAGCACCGTGCGGCCCGCGAACCGCCCGAAGCGGGCCAGCGCGATGGCGGCGAGCGTCCCGAGCACCGTCGCGAGCGAGGCCGAGAGCACCCCGACGCGAATCGTCACCCAGGCCGCCTCGAGCATGGCCTCGTCCCGCCACAGGGCTGCGTACCAGCGCGTCGAGAACCCGCCCCAGACGGTCACAAGCTTGGAATCGTTGAAGGAATAGACAACGAGAATGACGATGGGCAGGTACAGGAAGGCAAAGCCCAGCGCCAGCGAGACCACGTTGAAGGAGGAGAGCCGGCCCTTCACCGCACCTGCTCCATCCGCCGCGTCTCCAGGTGCCGGTAGACCAGCACCGGGCCGACGATCACGACCAGAAGCACCACGGCGAGCGCCGAGGCGAGAGGCCAGTCCCGGTTGTTGAAGAACTCCGTCCATAGCGTGCGCCCGATCATCAGCGTGTCGGACCCGCCGAGCAGGTCGGGGATCACGAACTCGCCGAGTGCGGGAATGAAGACGAGGAAACAGCCCGCCGCGACGCCGGGCAGGGACAGCGGCACGGTGACCTGCCAGAAGGCGCGCCAGGGCGGCGAGCCCAGATCCCGCGCCGCTTCGATCAGGCTCTCGTCCATGCGCTCCAGAGCGGCATAGAGCGGCAGGACCATGAAGGGCAGGTAGGAATAGACGAGGCCGATGAGCACCGCGGCGTCGGTATCGAGGATCTCGAGGGGCTGCACGATCAGCCCGGCGGCCTGCAGGACGGCATTGAGGAGCCCCTCGGGCTTGAGGATGCCGATCCACGCATAGACCCGGATGAGAAAGCTCGTCCAGAACGGCAGGATCGCGAGCGTCACCGCGATGGAGCGCCAGCGGGCCGGCGTGCGCGCGAGCGCGTAGGCGAAGGGGTATCCGATCAGGAGGACCAGGAGCGTCGCCGTCGCGGCGAGGCGCAGCGAGGTGAGGAACGAGTCGAGATAGAGCGGCTCGTCCAGCATGAGGCGGAAATTGTCGAGCGACAGGCTGCCGAGCTTGTCGAGCAGCCCTGCAAGGCCGTCGTCCCACGACAGCGTGGGGGCATAGGGCGGCCGCGCGTTCACGCGCTCGGAAAGCGCGATCTTCAGGACGAGCCCGAAGGGCGCCAGGAACAGCACGAGCAGCCACACGAATGGCGGCCCGCCCACCAGCCACCGCCGGCGCGCCCAGCCGAGCCGGCCCGCGGGCCGCGACACAGGCGCCTCGCCCACGGCTCAACCTGCCAACAGCACGGCCGCGGCCGGCTCGAAGGTCAGCCAGACGCGGTCCTCCCAGGCGATCGCGCCGGCCTGGCGGCCGGCATTGGGCCGCGCCACCTTCACCGTCGCCCCCGTGGCGAGGCGGACGCGGAACAAGGTCCAGTCCCCGAGATAGCCGATGTCCCAGACGACGCCTTCCAGCACGTTGGGCGCATCGCCCGGCCGCTGGGCCCAAAGGCTCAGCTTTTCCGGGCGCACCCCGACGCAGACCGCCTCCCCCGCCCGCACGGGCCGGTCCGTCGCGACCGCGAGCCTCGCGCCCACCGCCGGGCAGTCCACCTCCACCGTGCCGCCGGCGTGCTCGGCGACGCAGCCGTCGAACAAGGTGATGTCGCCCACGAAGGCCGCAACCTCGCGCGTGGCGGGCGCCTCGTAGATCTCGGGGGGCGTGCCGACCTGGACGAGGCGGCCGCGCTCCATCATCGCGATCCGGTCGGCCATGGCCATGGCCTCATCCTGGTCGTGCGTGACCATGATGAAGGTCGTGCCGAGTTCGACCTGCAGGTCCATCAGCTCGAACTGGGTCTCCTCCCGCAGCTTCTTGTCGAGCGCGCCCAGGGGTTCGTCGAGCAGCAGCACCTTGGGTCGCTTCACGAGCGCGCGGGCGAGCGCCACGCGCTGGCGCTGGCCCCCGGAGAGCTGGTCGGGCCTGCGGCGCTCCAGGCCGGTCAGCTGGACGAGCCGGAGCATGGCCGCGACGCGTGCGGCGATCTCGTCGCGCGGCAAGCCGTCCTGCTTCAGCCCGAAGGCCACGTTCGCCTCCACGCTCATGTGCGGGAAGAGCGCATAGGACTGGAACATCATGTTGACCGGCCTGCGGTGCGGCGGCAGCGCCGCGAGATCCTGCCCCCCGAGCAGGATGCGCCCGGCATCGGGGGTCTCGAAGCCAGCGACCATCCGCATCAGCGTGGTCTTGCCGCAGCCGGAAGGGCCCAGCAGGCAGAAGAACTCGCGCTCGTGGATGTTCAGCGTCACGCCGTCCACAGCCGCGATCCCGCCGAAGCTCTTGCGGACGGCCTCGAAGCGGATCAACGGAAGCGCGGAGGGATCGCGCCAGGGGGCGAAGCCGCGGCGCGAGGCCGCGACGGAGCGCGCGCCGGCGCGTTCGCCCGATCGCGGGCCCGGCTCAGCCATCGCTCTGGAGAGCCTCGGTAATGCGTCCCTGCAGGATGTCCGGCTTGTGGATGACGAGTGCGCCGCGCGTCTTCGCCACGATGCCCTCGGCGGTGAGGTGCGACAATTCCCGCGTCACCTGCTCGCGGCGGCAGCCGATGCGGTTGGCGAGGACATGATGGAAGGGCGGAGGCGAGATGACGCGTTCCCCGACGTCGCCCGCGCGCGGCGAGGAGAGCCGCAGGATCTCGGAGTAGAGCCGGTGCTTGAGATCCAGCACCGAATGTTCGGTGAGGCGCGCATTCAGCTCGCGGATGCGCCCCGCCAGCAGCCGCAACAGGCGGTCGTTGACGACGGATGCGGTGCGCAGGATCTCCCGGAAGACGGGCGCCGGCATGATGCACATCTCGCTGCGGATCAGCGCCGTCACGTTGGCCGAGCGCCTCACCTCGTCGATGGCGGCGAGCTCGCCGAAGAACTGCCCGGACCGCATCTCCCCGAGGATGAGTTCACGCCCCGAAATGGTGCGCACGAGCACTCGCACCTCGCCCGCGAGGATGAAATAGACGTCGGTCGAGAGATCCTCGAAGTCGACGATCGTCTCGTCCTCGTCGAATCGACGAAACGAACAGCGCCGTTCTATCCGCTCGAAGTCGAGATCCGCGTCCTTGAAGAACGCGAGCCGCGCAAGCGACTGCATGCCACGCCCCTTTTTCCGCGATCATGCTGGGCACAACCGTGGTCGGGGTCAAGATTCGTCGCCCATGGCATGCCGTCGAGACGCCTATCCCGAAATCCGGGCCGAGAAACTCATGGCGTGGCGGCCCGTTGCGCCTGGCTCGAGGAGAATCATTCCCGGCTTCTGGTCGAGGTCGCCCGTGAAGTCCTCGGGATCGCCGCTGCCGCGCCAGCCCTCCACGCACAGGAAAGGTGCGCCCGCCCGCGTCCAGAGCACGATCGTCGGCAGGTTTTCGAAGCCGAACGTCAGCGTGTCGCGCGCGTTGCCGAAGCGGACGGAGGCGCAATTCGCGTCCGCGAAGACCAGCGCATCCCGGCTGAACAGCGAGGGATCGAGGGCAAGGGTCCGGCCGTCGAGCGGGACGCGGCGCCGGCGCGCCGAGATCAGCCCGCCCGACGCGATGACCGGAACCTCGCCGGGCACTGGATCGGAAAACTCGACGCGATGGCCGCGCTGCGCGCAGGAGACATCCTCTCCCGGCCGCACCCCACCGATGGGCCAGGCAAACCCGGGATGCAGGCCGATCGCATAGGGCATCGCTGCCGGACCGACATTGTCGACGGCCATGCGGGCCACCAGCCGGCCGCCTGCGACCTCGTAGTGCAGCGTCAAGCGGAACGGGAACGGATATCGCCGTCGCGACGCCGCGTCATCGACGAGGACGAGGCTCGCATGGGTCGGCCCGTGCGCGGCGAGGGTGAAGTCGCAATGGCGGGCGAAGCCGTGCAGTCCGAGCTGGTAGGTCCGCCCGGCGACCCGCACCTCGCCGTTGCGGGTCCAGCCCACGACCGGGAAGAGGACCGGGCTCCGTTCGGGCCAGAAGGCGGGATCGCCCTGCCACAGGAGTTCGCGCCCGCCCACGCGCCAGGACACGAGTTCGGCGCCCCGCAAGGCCACCCGGGCGGAAATCTCGCCCTCGCCGATCTGGACGACGTCTGCTCCAACGGCCATGTTGCCCTCCCCCGGCATCGGCCGGCTGGAATGCGCCTGCGTCGCGCTCAATGCAAGGACCGGATGCAAGGACCGGCTTTTGCCGTCCCGCCCTCGGCCTTGCCGGATCGCGGGCGACAAAATGCTGCGCCGGGGGTGTGGACAGGCCGCCCCCCACCCACTATAACCCCGGCCGTTCGCCCGCTCAGGCCGGCGCGCCCAGGTAGCTCAGTTGGTAGAGCATGCGACTGAAAATCGCAGTGTCGGTGGTTCGATTCCGCCCCTGGGCACCATCACCCTAATTTAACTCTGAAAACCTTGGCGTTTTGCCTTCAGCAGTCCCACTACGCATAACTTTACCTGCAAAGTGGGACTTGGCTGTTCCGCGAGCGTTCTGCCGGCACTCGGTTCGATCACGTCGCGCGCCTGCCAAAACTGCCAAAATGCCAAAAGCCCACCTTGGCGTTCTGCTGCATGCGCTGCCGCCGCAAGACCATGACGCCTGAAATGCTCGTATCGGCACGTCAGTCCATGACACGAGGCCGGCGAGAGTCGATCGCGATGGTGTGCAGCAAGCGATCGATCCGGACCATGTTCTGTTTCAATCCGTCGCTTACGGCCTTTCCCGAGGCGGAGCGGGGCTGCACGAGCTGATCGAGGAGGCGCAACGAAGCCTGTATCGACTTCAACTGATCGGTGACGTCGTCGGTGATGCACACTTCACCCTCCTGGGTAAGTTGCACTCACGGCAAGGGAACGCGGCTGTACGTAGAATCCCTTATGGAGCGGGGTCCTGCAAGTTAGGCTTTTTCAATATGGCTAAGCTGCAGCCTACACCCCGAAGCAGGCTGTGACCAATGGAGTTGCGCCCCCGGCCTGGTGACCGAGGGCGCTGCGCAGTCAGGAGATGAGCTGCGCAGGGTCGAGAATGCTGGTTCACAGACCCGTGGGCTCAACCGTCGCGCTCGCGGTCGGTTCCCAACTTGTGGCAGCCAGTGGCCTCAGAACCAGCCTGACTGATGAGCAAGCACACTGAGCATGCTTATGAAGGCGCAGCCGACGACGGCGGCGGCGAGCGCCCAGTCCAGCCAGTTGGCCTTCTCAGTGGTCTGGGAAATGAAATGCTCCATGGGCGGATGTCTCCTCCCGAGCACCATGACCATCAGAAATTGAGGCGCCGTCTTCCCGATCGCAGAGAGAGCGCTGACGCCGGTTTACCCTTCTGGAGGGCCAGGTCGGCGGTCGGTGGTTTCGGTAAGCCGTGGGCCCAACTCTTGCCAGGCAAGCGGTCCCTGCTATGGTCCCGCCGCTCCCGGTCTGGGGCGCTCTGACCCGCTCGGGTGCAGGATGAGCACAATCCTCGGCGCTGTCTTCATCGCAGCCCGCCGCCTACAGATCTCCGCTCGCAGTCTCGTCGGGCCTCCGGGTCCAATTACCCGGCTTGGCGCTGACTTGATCCTTCTAGGAAGCGCGTCATTGGCACTTTGGATCGCCCGCGGTGCGCTCTCGGTTGCTGAGGCCTGCAACCGACTTTCGAAAGCGTGCCATC
The DNA here is from genome assembly GCA_046349155.1 of Alsobacter sp. Classification (GTDB taxonomy): domain Bacteria; phylum Pseudomonadota; class Alphaproteobacteria; order Rhizobiales; family Beijerinckiaceae; genus Alsobacter. Next base: position 463,197 of record JAXMCW010000002.1, read on the forward strand.
GCGCTCGACGGGCTCTGAGCGACTTTTGAATCTGCGAGTGATGAGGAAGCGGACCGTTTCTGAACCATTCTGGTTCGGGCTAGGCGCACGCGATACGCTGGAGAACTCGACGCCCTGCGATTGTTGTACGACCCGCGCAGGCTCACCACGAGAACAGCTCTGTTCGCGCCTTTGAAAGCGTGCTCAGATGGGCCGCGCTGTTTGCGAAGATCGTTATCCGTTCGAGCAGTGGTCAGCTGCCCCGACCTGAATCTGGGGCTGCAAAAATGAAAACGCTTATCGCTGTTGTTATAATCACCCTCGTCGCCAGCGAGGCCCAGGCGCAGTACTACGGCAATCGGTCGCGTAACTCCGGCACGTATGGCGGCTATGGAACGGGCTCGAACCCGAACAGCGTCTATGTCCAGCCGCACATCAATAGGAATGGCGCGTACGTGGACGGCTACCACCGCACTGCGCCCAACAATACGCTTCTCGACAATTACGGCACGCGGGGAAACGTTAACCCCTACAACGGCCATGTCGGCACGCGGAGTCCGTATCTGTTCAACGATGACTGAATGCGACCTCCAGCGCGTCTGCCAAAACTGCCAAAACTGCCAAAATGCCAAAAGTCCGCGCCGCTGATTGTCCGGCGGCGCCCACATTTTTGACATTGGCCGAGAGGGATGTTCTCGCCCATTGCGACTGGCTCAAATGGAAGCGTAGCGTGGGAGGCTTAGTTGTGTGACTTACCATTTCGGTCCGATACGAATAGAATTTTGGAAAGGCCTTGGAGAAAAGGTGAGCCATTATACGATTTTTACAATTCCTCTTCCCGCCCAGCATATGCGGCGCTTCGGGCCCTTCTCAATAGTTGGGTGGAACAATTTCCAGCGGAACACCGACGGGAACTCACTCGTCGGATGCAGCGTGGATCAAATCATGAGTTTCAGGCGGTACTCGCCGAATTGCAGATACATGCCGCGTTGCTTGGACAAGGCCTCAATGTATTTGTCCACCCAGACACTCCAGGAACCACCAAGAAAGTCGACTTTCTCGCTATGTCCCGTAGCTGTGAGATTTACGTCGAGGTGACAAGTTTTGGACCAACTCAGCAGACGGTAGCTGTAGAGCGACAGGTTGCGGCCGTCTATCGCGCCATTGACGCAATTGAACTTCCGCCAGGGCATGCGCTTGGGTTTACCTTTGTTCAGCCAGGATCGAGAAACCCGTCGATCCGACATATTTGCAGAGCGATATACGTCTGGGCAGTAAGCCAGATTGCGAGGGGGGCCATTTCGTCAGAAGAAAAAGCCTTCACGTCGAATGGTTGGATATTCGAGATTTCGTTGCACGGCGGGCTTTCACCGAATACACGAGGCGGAATAGCAATCGAGATGGGCCAAATCAGATGGCTGGGGCCTCAACTCGAAATTCGCGATGCCCTAGCTACGAAGGCAAGACGTTATGGAGCTTTGGGGCGGCCATTTGTCATAGCCGTAGCCGACTGCGCTGACGAGATCCAAGGTCAAACGCCAGGAGAAGCCCTGATTTCCGCTGCGTTCGGTGACGAGGCTGTGTCTATCCCTGTTGGCTTAGTTGGCCAAGCAGGTCTTGCAAGAACCACAAGGCTCTCCAACGGCTTCTTTGGTACTCCGCATCGACCTCGCAATGTCAACGTTAGCGCAGTTATCCTTCTCCCAGACGGGGACATTTGGCGACTTCGGGAAAAACACAGACAACCGTTGATACTCTACAATCCATATGCAATTCATCCGATCGACCCTTCTTGGCTTGCCTTAGATGAACTTACGGTTGTTGATCACCGAGTTAAATACACCAAACGGGGCTGGCTTGCTGATCTGATAGGAATACCATCGCCATGGCCTCCAGAGTGAAAGTGTCTTTTGGAGTTGGTGAGAATTTTGCGTAAGTTCTGGACTCCGCTCTGGAATCGCGAGATTTTTTAGCGTGTCGATGAATGGGCGCGCATATGGATCCAGGGACGCAGTCTACTCTCCAAGCCCACAAGAACCAAATTGATGCGTTAGCGGCTGAGACGCTCGCCCTCCAATTCGTGCTTACCGCTTTGTTGGGACATCTCCGCAATAGACCGGAAACGCGGGGGCTTGTTGATCAGAGTTTTAGCGACGCGGCGGATCTCGTTGAGCATTTCAGTTTGTCGGAAGGTGAGCGCTCCGGTCATGCGCCGCAGGCGCTCAACATCATCGAGCAACTCCGGATTGCTGCTGCAGGCAAGAGCGATCCGAAGCACGGTGTTTAACTCAGTAGCAGTCAGCATCACCTCAGCCCCGGGTTTATGTCGCCAAAGCCCCCGCCCCAGCTGCCTCCAAAGCCACCCCAGCCTCCGAAGCTGGAAGCATTCAGGTCCCGGAGGTCGCGGCCCGTGAGGGGATCGATCAGGCTGCCGGCGTTCTCAATGCGGGCATTGCTGGCTGCGTTCGAGGTATCCTGCGCCCAATTTCCCGAGATGCCGTTGGCCTGCCCCCAGCTTCCAATACCGGACATCGCGCCGATGTCGGGCAGCGGCGATGACGTGACAGGCGTTGGAGCCATCGAGGACCAGCTGGTGACGGCCGGCTGCTGGCTGAAGGCGTCCTGCAACGCGGAGTAAGCCGCCCCGGTCAGCATGCCACCAGCATCGTAGGCGCTGGTCAGGGCGTTCAGGGCGGCCATTCCGAGACCCGTGCGGTCGGAGAACGCCGAACGGTTCTGCTGGGCGCTCACGGGGCTCCAGAGGCCGTTGAATGCCGACGAGAAGTCCGGCGCGGAGAAGCGCGGTGCTGCCGACATATCTGCGGACGCCGAAGTTGATGGCGTGGCGGCCGGCATCGAGATGCGTGGAGCACGAGGCGCAGAGGGCCTGGGAGCCGCTACAGCGGGCGTTGCGGCCATGCTGGGCACGGTAGGTGCCTTTGGCGCTGGCGGGGCTCCAAAGTCCCCTGGCTTCGGGGCGGGAACCTCGGGCGGCAGGTCGACCGCGAAGTCCATGCCGGCAGTCGCTTCCGCCGGGGCGTCGCTGCTGATCGCAGGCGCTTGCGGGGGCATTCCATACGGGTCGGCAGTCGGGGCGTTTGGTACGTCCCATGTTGACGCGAATCCCGGGACGGAATCCGACGAAGGAAGTGGGGCAGCCGGCGCAAGGCTGGCATCGGGATAGCCCAGGCTATTCGCCTGCAGGCCCGTCAGATTGTACTGGCCGGCCCTCGGATTGACCCCGGCGGTGTTAAGCGGGCCGCCGAATGGCGAGCCAGTGCTGTAGTCGTTGAAGGAGCCCATCGAGCCGGGCTGCACAGTGCTGAATTCGTACGGGCTGACCGTCTGCTGATCTTGTCCAGTTGTGCTAAAATCAAATCCCGCTGGGGTGGTCGATGCGAACTGCTGCGAAAGATCGACGCCCAGAGAGGACATTGCGGGCGAGGGCTGCATGCTCGAAAACGAGTAGGGGCCGACGTCAGCCGAGAATTCGGAGAGGCGGCTCGGCACCCGCTGGTCCTGCGCGACAGTCGGGTAGCTCGCCTCGAACCCGCCGCCTGTCGTGAAGGGTTCGCCGTCGAACCCACCACCCGTCGTGTAGCTGTCTGGTCCGAAACCTGTCGTGTCGCTCGCAATGCTGGGAAATGATGATCGGATTGCAGACGGCAATTCGACCTGCGGGGCAATTGGGCTGAAGTCCGGCGCGATGTCCGGCAATGCCGACGAGAAGACGGGCGACAATTGTGCCGCCAGTGTCGGTGCGGGGTTCGAGGTGCCGTCCCAGACCGGCGCACCGAAGTCCATGCCCTCGCGGAACGTGTCGCGCAGCCTGTTCATGGAATTGGCCATGGCCGCACGCTCGACCGGCGAATTGAAGCTGCCCTGGTAGGCCGTCCAGTTCTTGGCGATGCCGCTGCTCAGGTCGAAGGGAGCGGTCGGGTCGAAGCCAGGTCCCGTGAAGGTATGATTGCCGATCTGCAGCCGGCCATACTGGCCCTCCAGCTTGTCCTGCGCAGCCGAGGTACCCCACTGATCGGTAACGTCCTTGTTGGCGTAGCGGGTCGCCCCCTTCGTGACGCCGCGCAGCTCTCCGGAGCCCCACACACCAAAGGCTGCCTCGGCCGCCTGCTCCAGTTGTTTGCGCTCAGCAGCAGGAAGGGCAGCCATCGCAGCAGGGTTCGTTGCTGCGGCCTCAGCGCGGGCGGCCTGGAGGTATGCACCGATGGTGCGGGGATTGGACGAGTTCCAGGCATTGAACTGCGAGCCACCACCGGCCTTCGCCTGGTCGGCAACGCTGTCCCCGTAGCCTGCGTACTTCTGGTTCGCCACGCGGTTCGCGAGGACGTCCGCCACGGCAGCCATGCCCTTTACGCCTTCGCGCCCGGCCTCTCCGACCATCGTGCCAATGGCCGCGCCGTAGTCCCTGTCCGAAATGCCATAGGCAGAAAGCGGGTTAGCCATCACTGGCCATCCGGCGAACGCATGAGGCTTGGCTTGCCCTCACCGAAGTCGTTGTTGAGGTGCTGCTGCCGAAGCTCAGGCGATGCACTCATGAAGGCGTCCATGTAGAGCTTCACGGCCTCCTCGTGCGTGAGCTTGCCGGAGCGCTCGCCATTGAAGGCATCAAGGGCGGCCTGGTCGATCGGATTGGTGCTCTTGCCCTGCGTCTGCAGGCCAGTCGGCTTCTGAGACTTCACTTCCGGAGAACCCGCGAAAACCGTCGAGCTGAGAATGCCGGTCACGATGAGGACTCCAAGAATTCGTATCCGCAGAACCTGCATGCGTGATAGTTTGTTGGTTGGATCGGAAGCACAGGCATGCGCGACAAGGTTTCCAGGCTTCTCGAAGCCACGCTGTATCTCGGCGTCGTCTGCTGGATGGTGTGGCTGTTCTTCGACTGGAAAGAGACCGGCTCCAGCCGCTCCGCCATGGAGCTGATGGCGCTCGCCCTGCTCTCGTGGTGGCCTTTGATCCGCACGCGCATCAGGCATGGGTTCTGGCCGTAGTCAGACCAGCGCCAACGCCGATCAGCCGGACGGCAAGGGCGCTGGCCTGGGTGCCGCGCCGCGGTGCGACAGCAAGCTGGCGAAGGAACTGGGCCGAGCGAGGATCGACCAGAATACGCGCGATCTGTCCGGTGTTCCTGCCGAGGTTCACCTGGTCCATGAATTCAGTGACACGCTTGATCAGCGACGTGCCACTGGTCTTCACGGCCGTGGCCGCTTCCGTCGCCAGGCTCCCCTGCTTCAGCTGCTTGATGATCTCCTGATTGAACGCCGTGGCCGAGCCCTGCTGAGGGCGCTGCCCCGTGGCTTCCATGATGTCCAGGAACCGGCGGAAACCCTGCCAGCGCTGGTCACCATGCGGGAGCGCGCGGATGGCGGCCTCCAGGTTGCGAGCCTGCTGCCCGTTGCCGGCAATCACCGCCGCGAATTTCGCACCGCCGAACTGATTGGCCCCGCCAGGGAGGTTCTGGGTGGCTTCGTCGAATGCCGCACGGATGTGGGAATGGATCAGGCTTTCTGTGGCCTGAAGGTCCCGACGGGCAAGGCGATGAACGGCTTCCGCGACGATGTTCTCGGAGCCGGGGGCAGAGACAGACGGCAACAGCGCTTCGCCCTGCGTTCTGACATTTCCCGTTCGGGAGATCTGTCCGACAGGTCCCTCGTTGAGAGGTTCAAGGACGTTCTGTCGGAGCGTCTGCTGCATGTCCCGAGCAGTGGCGTAATCGCCGTACCGCCCACCCGTGACACGCTCGGCCGCTTCCAACGGAGCCCGGCGCGCATCCTCAAGATTGGCCGCGATCAAGTTGCTTGAGTTGGCCTGCCCGGGCATGCGGGCATTGTCGGCCGCCTCGCGCATGCGACGCTGAACAAGGTCGATAACCGCGACATTGTCATCGGGCAGGTTTTCGATGCCACGGTTGAGCGCCGGATTGTTCCTGACCTCCTGCAAGGTCCGCTCATATAGCGGATCATCCAGAAGGCCCTGGTGGATCTGGTTGCCGACGCGCTGCTGCTGCGAGCGCTGATAGTACGGGCGCGTGACCTCGTTGATGGCCTGCTGCGCGCCGCCAATCTCGCCCTCTGCCGCACGCTGGGCACCGAGGCCGGTTCGCACGGGGTCCAGGGGCTGTTGCGCAATGTCGCCAAGGGCCTGTTGGCCTGCCGCCTGAACTTGCCCACGGCGCTCGGCCATGAGCGGCTTCATGACGTCGCCACCGCCACGGCTATTCTCGACCACGCGGCGAAGATCGCCGAGGCGCGTAGCGCCGCCCGTGACCTGCTGGATCGCCTCATCCCAGGTGAGCCGTACGCCGCGCTGGGCAGCGTCTTGCATGAGGGTTTCGGCAGCGTCGATGGTTTGAGGAGCAACGCCGTCGAGGGCGTCGCCAACGGCTCCCCTGGCAGTGCCCCTGCCGATGGCACGGGCTAGACCGCCATTCCCTGCGACCCTCGCGGCCGACTCGATGAGGGGAGATGCGCCGGCACCTAGGACAAAGCCCATGCCGCCCGCTTTGGCAGCCCGGACCGGATCCTTGCTATCGGCGAGTTCGCTGCCGGCAGAGTAGAGCCCGGCAGTCCCACCGGCCTGGGCAGCCCGGCCCGTTATTGTCGTCGCCCCGCTGAGGCCTGGAAGCGCTGCAGCACCAAGCCCCACGCCGGCAACCGTTCCAGCCACCCCTGACTTGGAGTTCTGCCGGTTGAGGGCTGCTTCAATGTCCTGGGCGCGCTGGTAGTTCTGCGAGAACGTCGGGGCGTAACCTTCGATGCCCATCTTCCCAAGTCCGGTGGCAATTCCGGCTGCCACGTTACGGGGGATGTTCAGCCCGATGGTGTTGGCTGCGTTGATGAGCCCCGTGGCTGCCTCGTTGCCGACGCTGGACGGGCCGACGAGCATCGTGTCCGCCTTCTTCTGAAGGCCGGCCCGGAGATCGCTGGCGTACTTCGGATTTCCCGATAGCACGTCAGGGTTGACGTCGTCCGGCAGTCCCGAGGTGCTGCGGGAACCCTGGATACCCATTTGCGTGGCGATCTCGTCTACCGTCCTGTTCTGCTCCTCGGGAGAGAGCGTCAGGAACTTGTCGGAGACCTGAACGTCGCGGCCTTCAATGGTGAGCGTGGGCATCAGCGCTTCACTCCCCACGAAATGCCGCCGGAGGTCTGTCCCTGCATTGCACCGGGACGGCCGGAGCGGTCAGGCAGGCCGGACTGCTTGCCCGCGTTGACCGCGTTCTGCAGTTCCTGCCGGAACCCGAGAAGAAACCGGACACCCGTCTGCGGATCGATGGCGTTCAGCGGCGGCAGTGTCATGCGAAGCAGCTTGCGCTCAGCGTCCGAGACCGCGCCCTGTCCCTTCATGGAGATCTGGGCTTTCTGCAGTTCGAGATTGGAGCGGGCGGCCTCGTATTCCTGCCGTAGGGATTCGGCCTCAGAATCGTGGAAGGGATTGAGGCTGTCGGTGATCGTGCCCAGGCCACGCACGTAGTCATTGCCAACGAACGGGCCGATGCCGCCCTTGGCCGCCAGCTTGTTGTACGCCCCGATAGCCCGGTCGATGTTGGAAATCCCGTTCTGTGCCGACGGCGCGGACGCATTGGCTGCAGCAGCCTGGTCAGCCGCCTGCTTCGTCATCTCCTCGCGCCATTTCTTGGGGTCGGCACCCGGCGGGGGTGCGGCGATCTCCTGGCCGGGGACGGCGGAGCTTCCGCCCGTCCCGCTCTGGCCATAGCCGGGGATCACGTCGCCTGGCTTGGCGAACTGGCTGCCGCGCTGGAAGTAGGTGCTCTCGGTCCCGGTCGTCGGGTCCTTGACCGTCACGGGTGACCAGTTCGGTTGGGCCGTGGGAATGCCCAGCTTCCGGATCTGGGTCGGATCGGCCTTGTTGACGGCATAGACCGAGCCGTCAGCCCCGGTGACCCGGTCCCACTTATCCTCGCGGTTATCGACGCCGAACTGTGCAGCGGCCAGCTTCTGGACGAAGTCGGGATCAGAGACGTCTGCCCCGTACTTCTGCGCGAGATCAGGGTGGGCCTTTAGAAAGGCGGTGGCTGCTCGCTGGCGTGCAACCTTCTCCTGCTGTGCCTGCTCGTCCTGCTTCTGCTGGCGAGAGAGTAGCTGTCCGCGCTGCATACCCTGCATCGCATTGGCCCACCCTTCCTGCGGGTTCGAGCCCGAGAGGAAGCCCATGCCCATGCCCATCAACTCAGGCGAGGCGTCGCGCAGGCGCTGGCCTATGCCGCCGAGGATGCCGCTCCAGCCGCCGACGGGGCCGACCACCTGGCCGCTGCCGTTCGTTTGCACCGGGGTCGAATTGTCGAGGCCGAAAAGGCCGCTGAGAAGCCCTGTCATCAGGCGGTTCCTTCGCAATGATTGTGGAGATTGACGAGCGCGAGCTGGCAGGCCTGCCGAATGCAAGTGATGGCCTCATTGGCCCCTGCGATGAAAATGTTCTGGTCGAGGATGTTTTCGCTGGTGAGGTCGCCCTGCAGCGCGAGCAGGAGGTCCGTAGCGGCCTGCAACTCGTTCAGCGCGGCATGCCGCTGGACCGCCATGAATTCCTGACGGGACGGGTTCTGAATGGGCTGCTGAACAGGTGAGTACGTCGTCAAAGATCGACCCTCCCGCGATCAGTGGGAGGCACACCAATCATCGCAATCACGCCGTCGCCCTCGACGTAACCTTCATCGGTCGCGATCCGGTACATTTCCCGGTCTCGTTGGACGAGATCGCCCTGCATGTAGCCAATGAGGTGCCAGCGGCGAGGCTGGTCCGTGACGCCGGAGGATGTCTCCAGTCGCGCAATTCGAGTTTCGAGGGTGCGGCCGCTCATCGCTTGGCTCCTGCCTCAAGGCGTGAGAGACGCGATTCCAGTTCCTGGACCTCGTAGGCCCGGGTGAAACCTTCGATCATTCGGGAAAGCTCGCCCGCTTCCGATGGCGTGATCTCACCTGAAGCTACGGCGTTGAAGATTGATCCCATGACGCTCACCGCGTCGGAGGGCTTCTCCAGCTTCGGAAGCTCGATCTCGATAGGCCGATCCTTTCGTGGCGGGAGCAGGCGCTCCATCACGATGCGAATGCAGACCGTGTCCCCACCCTTTGCGAGATCGATGCACTTGCGCGCCACTTCCTCGCCCTCGCCATCCATCAGCGCTTCCAGGATGGCGGTGGCGCGATGCTTTAGCCCCTTTGGACGTCCGCCGGGGTTGCCGGACTGGCCCTTCTGAAACGGCTTCAGGTTCGGGTTCATCTCTGCGCCGCGCCTTTGCTGTCTGCGTTGCTCTCAGAAATCGAACCGGAGGCGTTCACCACAGAGAAGCCCGCCTGGCGCAAGCGCTCCAACAGAGCACGCCGCACGAACTCGGACACAGTCGAGCACTCCGCCTCGGCAGCACGGCTTAGAGCATCCTCAAGACTAGATGGCGCTCGCACTCTCAGCAGACCGTCAAACATAATCCTGTTGGACATTTATGTGCTCCCAATATGCGTAGCAACAATGTAGCTACAATTCTCACACTCGGGAACAATGAAAGTTTTTTACTTTTATTTACAGACGGCAATTCGTCGGTAAGTTTGACCGCAACTGAGCTTCGCGGACACCCGATCCATGAGCATCACGGTGTCACCTTGCAAAAGCCAAGCTAGGCCGAGGGCATCGACGCGGGCCAAGGGGTGCGTTGGATGGATTCCGAGGATGTCGTTCGCTGACCACCCCAGAGCAACGGCCTGTGAGCCCCAGCCATCGAAGAAGCGCCCAGAGTCATCCACGGCCTGCCGCCATCGAGCGACATCCACATTCACTGGGCAGCGGCGCTGCATCTCAGCGAACGCGCCGGCATAGACCGCAGGGACGCCACCCACCTCTTCAGCAATTGCTGCGCGCTCCTCGTCGTCCTGATGCCAGGTGAAGGGCTCCGGCGGTGAGACGCCCTCAACCGAAAGGCGCGCTCTCACCTCTTCCTCTGAGAGCGCCAAGCCGTCCAGTCGAAGGAGTTTTGGCATTTTGGCAGTTTTGGCAGAGGGTGAGCGTGGTGGCGCGACCTCCTCTGCGAGCGCACGAGCAAGCCATTCAGACATGATCGCCCCCTTGGATCTTTGGATTAACCAGGAAGGCCTTACGGGGGCGTCCGGAGATGCCTGCGGCGGGTGAGGTGCGGATGAGACCTGCCTCTACCAGCGTGTTGCATGCGGCATCCATCCGCTTGGCATCCTTGATCGGGCTGCCTGGAGCGCGGCGGGCATCGCGGCCGTTGAAGTCCTGCAGGCGGGTGTCCCGCAACCACTTGGCAAGCGCCCCGGCGTCTCGGTCAGGGACGGGGATCGCGGCATCCGCAAACACCCGGCGGGCCATAGGACCGAAGTAGCCATCCATGAGCCCGCACGCTCGGATCAACGACCGACGGGAGATCGTCTGCGGCTCCGGCGCACCGGGCGTCACACACCACTGCAAGAACTCCAGGACGAGAGCGAGTCGAAGAGCGTGCCCCTGTGCCTTGCCGATAGCGGACGCAATCAATCCGGAAGCACGAGATGCCTCGTGCTTCTTTGCCCTGACAAACTGTTCGAATTCAGAAGCCGCTTCCTCTGCGAGGAACACACGGCCCGGATTTTTCTGCCCTACTTCATCCTGGCACATCGGCAATCGATAAAGGCGACTGAGCGCGGCGAGGTATGGACCTTCATCGATCTCATCCCGATTCAGGCTGAATCCTGGGCGAGGGTCAGGCCAACACCAAAGGAAGCGTGCGGACAGCCCGTCGTCTGCACCGCCAGAAATCTCATCGAGGCGATCGGGCTGGATCGTGCCAAGCACGCCAACGCTAAGATTAGGGACAATGATCGGCTCGGGGTTCTTCTGGCGGTCGATGCGGTACTGGCGTCCTCCGTACGCCTCCAGCCAAAGGGAGCGCTCGCCAGCGGCCCCACCGCTGTACCGTCCCATTCCGGAAATCCACCCGGAGAGTTCGTCGCGAAGGCTCAACACCCCTCGTGGGTTTCCCTTCACGATAGTGCCCAGCTTTTCAGGCGTGACGTCGGAGACAATGCACTGCGGACGAACAACTGCCTCTGGTTCATAAGCTGCTGCCGGCTTCGGAGGTGGGATCTGTCCGGCATTGACAGCCGTCTTGACCTCCGCCCTCCACTTCTCGTTCTCGGCAGCGGCAATGGCGCAGGCTCGCTCGTGCTCGTCGATGTCGCCGCGCGCTGTATCGACGGCTTCGGCCTCGACTTTTCGCAACAGGTTCGTTGCGGGGTCCATGCCTACGGACTTGCTTGAGGAGGGGCCACCGACGAGGGCGAACCACAAGATGGGGGGTTCGCTCCAGTGATTGCTCGCAGCTGGCCATCTGCTGTTGCCGATCAACGTCGACGCTGACGCAAGGAGGGCGGCAGCCACGTAGTCCGACGGGCAGAACCTAGCCTTGGCGTGAGCCTCGCAGAAGCTGCCCCAAAACTCGCCCAGCAACGCGAGTGGGAATTCAGGAGGCGCAGCACGACCTGAGCCCAAATAAGAAAGATCGGGATTGTCCCAGTCGCCTGGCTCCGGCGTCGTGCCAAAACTGCCAAAATGCCGAAACTGTCCGTTCGAAGCTTGGGGGCCGCCAGCCGGACGCACAGCAGCCGAAAAATCGTAGCGCGTCACGGGCGTGACCTTTCTTCAACGATGATGCGAGGGATGAAACTCTGATAGAGGCCGAGCAATTCAGCTGCTTGGTCGGCGTCGTGCGCGAGCAAGGGGCCGCAATCTACGAGATCGAGGCATGCCGTCCGAGGTTCGACAAGAACGATCCCGTTCATGTCGTCCTGCAGCCAAGCGAGCACAGAGGGATGGACTGGAACCGCCCCATCCTCGTCGAGACGAAATGCGTCGCGATAGCCAACGAAAGCAGCTGCCCCGCACCATGAACCCACCCTCCGGGTCTTATGAGACCAGGCGATGATGTCGCCATAGTCGGATCCCGAAACCGGAGCAGCGAAGAGAACGGCAGGGACTGGTTTCTCGGACCCTTGGTATTCGTCTGGGAAACTGAACCTGCCGGGACCATCGAAGACGACTTCGCCCCATGCAGGAGCCAGCCGTCCCAGCGTTTCGGCCGAGACGTTCAGACTGATGATGTGATCGATGGCGGATTGCGGAAGGTTCGCGCAATCCATGAAGCGGGCGCGTACGGCGTTCAATTGCCCCTCCCCTCGCCCAGCCCGGCAAGCTCCTTGAGGAGCGCCACAACATGCGGTGGAAGGTTCAAGGCAGCAAAGAGACGCCTGGTTGCAGGCCTTGTCCTGCAAGCGAATAGTGATTTCATTTTGGCCTCAAATTTTGAGGCCCCTTGGATTTCCCTAGAATTTGGGCTGCTGCTGCGCTAAAACGTCGATGCCAATCACACGTCTTGAGCGATGCTCGGCGGCCTCGGGGAAACCCGGGGCCGTTTCGTTACGCAGCGTTTTCGCGATACTCGGCAGTGCCACGGAAGGCCTGCCCACCCATCTTGCCTTCGACCCACGCTCGGAGATCAGCGACGGTGTAGCGGACGAAGTTTCCAATCTTCCGGTAGCGGGGCCCTGTCGAGAAATGACGATGCTTCTCCAGGCTTTTTCGGGTGCAAAACCCGTAGTTGGCCTGAAGCCAACCCGCCGCAGCATCACTGTCGAGAAGTACGTTGTCGTCGGACATGTCTATCTTCCTCTTGATAGCCAGGAAAATCGGGCACTGATCAAACCCGACGTTTCGAAGCAGCAGTGAGGGAGAGTAGAACTCAGCCGAGAGGGTGGTGCAGCAGGCAGTAAGGGCAGAAAGGGAGGGCAAAAAGGTCGAGAAGGTTCCTGCCCTACGCGGATTTGGACCAGACTGTCGCCCTCAACTCACGCAAAGCCTTCTTGATGGTCGTTTCGCTCGCACCGCTGCCCTGCTTTACGTCGGCAATCACAATCTTAATCATGGGTAGCTTGCCGTCAGGCCATTTCTCAAGAATAGCGTTCTTCGCCGCTGCTATCTTTTCGGGAGGGCGATGGTGCCAGCCACGCTTTGACTCGATCTCAACAGCATACGAGCCTGAAGAGGACAAATTTGGCCGCGTGTCCGTGAGATCGCTCGGGGATTTCGAGAGCTTTTCGCCTGCCTGCGAATGAGTGGGCCACACAGCCAGCACCTCCCGCCGCAGGAAGCGGATTTCTTCCAGAACGATTGGGCCCGACCGGACCCTGGCCTCCAGGAAGTGGCTGAATTCAAAGCGCGCACCCATCCACTCTTCCATAGTCACGGGTTCCCACATCAGCCAGCGACTTCGCGCTCTCGCAGTCAGCTGCCCTTCCATGCAAGCGCGGCGTATCTCGTGGAACACAGCATCAATATCGGCCTCCGTGACATCCATGATGTGCTGTATGTCGACAGCGTCAGCCCCAGTCGGTAGGCCACGACTCTTTCTGTCTTCATCAGAGAGGGCCGTGACATCGTCCAAGTTGCGGCTCATTATCCACGCCATAACCTGGGCGAAGGTCCAATCCGGTGCTCGCATTGGATCGAATTCATTTTTTTGAACAGCGCTGTTCACGACTGCGCCTCCAGCGCTGCGCGCACTAAGACGCGGCGGATGCCTTCATATGTCAGTTCGTGGCCCTCGGCCTGCATCGCCTGCGAGATTGCCCGCAGAGACATTCCATCGTTCCGCATCGCCTGCATCCGTCGCACGGCGTCTTGCTGGGCGGGATCCTCCTCCAGCTGCCCCCCCTTTCCGAGCCGCCATCCGAACGGGATAGACCCGCCGAGGTAACGCTTGCGGATCTTCTGATCCGCCTTCACGGTCGCGATGCGTTCGCGGATCCGATCCCGCTCGGCCTCGGCTACAGCAGACAGAATGGTGAAGACGAGCTTGGCAATGCCATTGCCGGTGACGTCGCCGCCCAGGTCGATCATGTGCAGGCTCACTCCGGACCGCTTCATGCGGTCGAGGTTGGCCAATGCGTCGCTGGCGGACCGGAACATCCTGTCCAACTTTGGGGTGATGACGATGTCCCCCGGCTTTAAGGCGGCCAAGAGTGCCGCGCCCTCGGGGCGCTCGGCCAGCGGCTTTGATCCTGACACGCCACGCTCGCTGAACGTGCGCTCAACCGAGAGGCCGTGCATCATGGCGTACCCCCCGACAGTGCGCTGCTGGACGTCAAGGCTTTCGCCTTCGCTGGCCTGGCGGTCGGTCGATACCCGCGTGTAGGCGAAGACGGTCATAGAAGCTGCCTGTCAACGTGTCACCGTGTATCGGAGTAGACTCCGGTAAACTAGGGTTGTCAAGCTGCTGTAGCGCCGTGACACCATAGGGCAAGTTTCGAAAGACCATGAGTCCATAAGCCCCCCCCTAAGTGAGGGGCCAACGGTTCGGGAGTTTTGGCATTTTGGCAGTTTTGGCAGGCATGGCCTTAACCCAAGCCAGGAAAGGGCCTCGATGCTGGTCTGCCCGTGATAACTGCTACGGGCGACCAACTTCTGCTGGGATCACCCATTCAGCCTCTTGGGAAGCGCATCGGTCCACGCAATGAAGGGTCCAAGGCGTCCGTCTAGGCTTAAACGTTAGCGCCGAACCTTGAAACAGATCGCAGTGCCCTGCACCGCATTCACAGTTGGACCATAGCGGTCACAAGAGAAGCTGCGATCTGCATGATAAGTGGGGCCTATTGCAACTTGGAGGTCGGGATCAGTTGCAGTGCAGCTTGCGGATACGAGTTGCGTTCCTTCCGGACAACGCCAGTCCACATGTTGCTTGGTGGCAGGGGACGCGCTGATCTGAAATTCCATCCGTCCTATGACATTAGACGACAACTCATACCAAAACTTGTCTGAAAGCGAAGACCAGAACCAAGAACTGGTGAGTGTGAGCACGGTCACAGCGCCACCTATGATGGCAGCCACGATCGCGCCTCCGAATTGCTTCAGAACGTCAAACATTACAGCCCCCATTCGTGGAATAGGATTGCAGCAATCGGTAGCCTTGCCGTGCGTGCATTAGAAACAGGTCAGCTGAGACGCCTTTACCTTCTCCTGCCACTCAGGTCCCAATTCGACGCGCGCAGAAAGCGCATTCACGCCGGCAGGATCACCCTCCCGAAACATCTTCACCGTCAGTCCCTCTCGGTGTCGCGTGACACTGATCGGCTGCCCTCCGGTGAAGGTGGTCGTTGCGGAGCCGCTGGCGTATGTGGTGCTTCCGAATGTGTTGGCTGTGGCGTTTCCGTAGGTGTTCGCAATCACCGGGGTAACGCCGACAACTTCAGTCGTGGCGCTTTCCTGCGCGCCAAGGATCACAAAGCGGTCGTAACCTCTGCGAATGGTCTCAACGGCCGCCTGCTGGAACGCAACTTTCTGCGCACCCTCCGCACCGCATACTTCCGCCGCTCGGGCAGAAATCTGCACCACGTCTGCGGAAACAGGCATTACGGACGTGCGGACGCACGCGTTCCCAAGCAAGGCCACAGCTAGCAGCCCAAAATGGCGAAGTTTCACGATTGCCCCGAGTTTGCGTGAGGGCTAGTTCGCCCATCGCAAAAAATTACCCAGACTCTCAAGCTTGCGTCAGACCCGTGCCGATTTCTGTTTGCTCACTTGCGCTCTTGAAGTGCGCTTAGAGGTCAAATTCTGAGTGGTCCCTCTGGCGGCATTCAATTCAGCCAGCACATCGTCCAGCAGTTCCTTTACGTCTTGGTGCTGAAGATTACGGAAATTGATGCGCGTTCCTACCTTCAGAACACTATCCTTGGGAACATCAACGCAGGTGACCACTTCGTCTGGATTTACTAGTACAGGTGAACCATCCGGCCGAGTGAATTTGCAGAACGCCATTGCACCCTCCCCTAAGCTTTTAGATCTGCGGCGACAGCGATTTCAAGGGACGGTCCCGCCTCTGTCGAGTGGACTATTTCACAGATCCAGAAAAATCTTTGCGGTCGTGCATGTGGGGCCCTCTTGGAGCAGATCAACTTGAGCTGCCGAAGGGCATGAAGGCTCCAATTGCCCGTTCGCTGTATGTGGGCAATGGCGCAACGGATGCACCTCTGGTCGGATCGCTCACAGAAGGTGTGGTAAAGCTAGAGACGCCAATGCCAAGCTCAGATGACCGCCCCCCCTCCTTCGCATGGAGCGGTGAGATGGCTCGGGGATTAGTGATAGGCGCGGCGATGCTTTTGTGTACCACTGGGGCCTAGGGGACCTCTACGGATCTGGCATGCTTGGCCATCGTTGAGGAGCTTGAGCAGTGATGCGGACCCTCAAAACCTACGCCCCAGGGAAGCGCCGCTGGTAGCCGTTCGCCATCGACTGCGCCCAGGGTTCGACACTTCCCTCTCTGGGCCGCTCGCCGCACCGACTGCACCGCAAGCGTCGGCGCACCTCGTCCAACTCCATCCCGGGCGTCACCGCCGGCATGAGTTGCCAAGGGGTGGCGATGATCGCGTTGCATCCCGTGCAGAGCACCTCCAGGTGCGTCATCCCGGCAGCGCGCAATTGGGCAATCGTGGACATAGGCGGAGCACGCCCGATGAGCTGAGTCGGCGCAATGCTTAGCTTGCAATGGAGGCGAACGCGCAGGGCTGACGCGTTGCAAGTCGGTCGTCGCCCACACTGATGCTAAACTGCCCTTCGGCAGCGAAGAGCCCGGAGCATGACCCTTGGCCAAGCTCGATGAAAAGACCCTAGCAAGGTTGAGGCAGGGATATGAGCAGGGGATTCCCTCGAAAGAGTTGTCGCGCATCTATGGAGTCCACCGATCGACGATCTCTGCCTATGCCTCCGATAGACAGTGGAGCATTCCGCGACCAAGAGCCCTCGCTCAACACCTAGCCTCCAGAGGCCTCAAGCTCAAAGAACAGCGACAAGAAGACCGAAAAGACGCACGGATGCTGGCCGTCCACTTCTCAGAGTGGTCCCTGGTGCGCAGTTTGCTCCAGCACGCCATCGATCACCAGAACCTCAAGAGCGCTGCGCTCGCACGCTCCTGCGCGGAGACGCTTTCATTAGTCCAGACCTCCGAGCAGAGATTGAGGTCGTTGAACTCGGCCGGTCGCCTCGCCCGCCTCAAACCGCCGAAGTCTGCTGCACTCGACACTTCCAAATTGCCGACGGACACAACAGCCGTCCGCGGGGATGTCGCATCCTTCGATAACTTGTTTGAGGTCTGGTCAGCGGCCAATCCAGACGTCCGGGAGAGAACGAAGCGTCAATGGCGTGCTGCTCTGCTGCGATTCAAGGGCTTTGTCGGCCACGACAACCCAGTTGCTGTTACACGAGGCGACGCAATCCGATGGAAGATGCAAGCCATCGCGCTTGGCTCGTCTGTTGCCACCGTCAGATGCAAATACATTGCGCCGCCCAGAGCCATGTTCGGCGCAGCTGAAGTCCATGGCTTGCTTGGCGCAAACCCATTTCAAAGACTTGGTCTATCGGATCGCACAGCCAAGAAGCGTCGACTGAGAGGGTTCACCGACGCGGAAGCTCAGACAATTCTGCGTGCCGCAAATCGGCAGATCGTTCCGGACGGCAAGGAAAGTCAGGCTACAGTCGATCTCCGCCGCTGGGCACCTTGGTTGTGTGCCCACACCGGCGCTCGCATTGGCGAGATCTGTCAGTTGCGGCAGCAGGACCTCGTCGAACGTGATGGATGTTGGGCACTCCGGCTGACACCTGAGGCTGGGAGCATCAAAACAGGCGAATCGCGTTTCGTACCTGTCCATCCTCAACTCATCGAGGAAGGTTTCCTCGACTTTGTGAACTCCCGACCCGCCGGAATGCTGTTTAGCGAGGCGAACGCGACGGGGAGCCGGGATTTCTCAAAAAAAGTCAGCGCCTGGGTTCGATCCCTTGGCGTGACTGACGACGACGTTCATCCCAACCACGCGTGGCGTCATCGCTTCAAGAGCAAATGCCGCCAAGCTGGCATCCCGCTTGAGTACCACGACGCCTTGACCGGGCACCGCAACCGGCAATCGAGAAGTCACTCTTATGGGGAGTTTCCCTTGTCGGCACTCTATCGTGAAATCTGTAAGCTTCCGCGGATCGGCGGGACATAGCGCAGTGCTGATAGGCCAGGCATGCACCCATGTGGAGATGCGAAATCCAGCTTTACCAATTGCAATTCAAGGAATACTGTTTAGCAAATTCTAAACCGCAATGATGCAATATGGTGGAGGGAGATCACCTTCACCTGTGTGCCAATGGACAGACCCGACCTACGGGAGCGGTTGCTTCTCGCGGATGCTGATGTCGCCAGGACGCGCGTGCTGATCCTGCGGCAGCGGAGCCTTATCGCCACGCTGGAGCACAAGGGCCACCCGACCGAGGAGGCGAAGGCGCTCCTTCGCGATTACGAGGACATGCTGCAAGTCCACAAGTCCGACAGGGAATGGGCGCGGTCGGAGCTTCTGAGCTTGGATAGGCTCAGCAGATAAAAACGGCCCCCATCTGGAAGACGGGGGCCGCGGCTAAAATATGGGGTGACGGTTACGAGGAAAGGGCCGTCTCCATGAAAGTACGGCTATTCTGTTGACCCCGCGTGCTCTCAATTCGCCGTTCATCGGCATGAAATTTATCAAGGGCGCAAGGCAAAGGAGAACGCTGCAGATCGCGGGGTGACGGTTTGCGAAAGCCAAGAGAATCGGACACTTGCACATCGAATGGCCCCTAGGGCGTTTGTCCGGTTTTCCCGCTCGCTGCATGGAGTGCATTCTACGGGAAATGCGGACACCTGATCATGCCCAGCCCCTATATTCTTTTCGCAGCGGTGATCCAACTTCTGCCGTTACTCTACTTGTTGATCGCCGCGCCAGCATTCCTGCTCGTCAGCCTGGACATTCCACAGGTCGCACAGCTGCTCCGGATGATGTTTCAGGGTTATTTTTACGCGGTGATTACAACCGGTCTCGTCAGTACGATCGCCGTTCTCCTCGGAAAGCATTGGGTAGCCGCCCTGGTTTTCGTCATCGTGCCAGCGGTGGCTTTCTTCGGCCGGACCTGGCTCCTCAGCCGCATGGATACGGCCATCACCGATGGTTCATCTTTCGTCTTGCGTCGCCTCCATTGGACAGCGATGGGCGCTAACGCCATTTGTCTTATGGTAGCGATCGCCGTGATCACGCAGATCGCAACCGTTGTATAGGTCGAATGACGGGTCGCCGTCTCCCGGCTCCCTGTCATGGGACGAAGCCCGGCGAGTGGCCAATGGGATCGCGCGGCTTCCTGGTCTCGTGCGGAGCGGGTGAGGGCGAAGGCGCTTTCTGGTCGAGGGACTTAAAGGGGGGGCGTGTGAGGGGTCGCCTCTGGAGCCCTCTATAGGGCTAGCAGGCCCGAAGAGCCCGGACAGAGCCCGTTAGGTCCCTCTGGCGGAAGCGTTAGGTCCCTCCAGCAGAAAGCCTCTCATCGGAGCATGCGACTTAAAATCGCTGTCACTCATGAAAACGGCCCCTCCGGAGGGTCAGAGGGGCCGAATAGCACTGCAGGATGACGGAGAGGGGAGGTATCCGCCGAATAAAAGGCTGCTCCCGTATGGTTAACGAGCGGTTAACGGAGGTGCCCCGGCAACCTCTGGCGGAGTCGCGTCAAGGCGAGTGTCGAAGTCGTCAAGCCGTTTGAAGACCTCGTAGACGAGGAATGTCGCCGTCTCGGTTTCCTGCTCGGACGGACGGATCACCTTGTCGCCGTGCTGATCCTTGCCGGCTTTATCGAACAGGTCGCCAATGAAGCGGTTGGCCGCAAAGGCGAGCTGCTTGATCTCGTGAAGCTCGTCCACCATGCCGAGCGGGATTTCTCGGGCCGCAGTCACAGTCACGCCTCCATCTGCTGGGTGACGGCAGCCTTGAGCGTGTTGATGGCGATGTTGAGTTCGGCAGCGGGGAGGCCGTCCCACTTGTAGGCCCCGCGATGGCGCAGGAGTTCGAGGTAGGCGGCGACGCCGGGCAGCGTCGTAGGCACCGTCTGCAGCAACTCGCGAAGGTGGTCGTCATGTACGACCATCCTGGCCTCGGCATCCTCCTCCAGTGGCGCAAAGGCTGGGTCTGACAGCTTCATGTCCGCAATCCGTTCGTAGGCCGCCATGTAGTCGTCATACAGGGCCACGCTCCGTTCGATCGCAGCGAAGATCGGGTCCACCTCTGCGGCGTTGGCAGCTACGACGTTGTCGATCGTTCCCATGGTGAAGCCGGCTCCAAATGCTGCCGCAGCGCGCAGGGCGGAACGGCGTGAAACGCTGGTCATGGTCAGTTCTCCTCGATGTTGAAGACGAAGTGCTCCGCCAGGCCAACGAGCCCGACAAAGGCGACAAGGGCGGCTAGGTAGGGAAGGCAAAGCTGCAGGACGGTCATGGCGGCCCCAATGTGATACGCTGATATCACTTGTGCAAAAGTACGCCTCCTCCGTTTGTGCGTCAATGATGATTGTGATACAGTTTGCGCATCGACATCCCTGATCCTAGTTTCGCATCAGCGAAGCAAAGCGGGATGAGTCGTCGTGGGTCGGGAAAAAACGATGGATACGAGGAAGATCGTTTCGCTGCCTGCGAACTTGGCGGAGGCCATCAGCGACTTCAGGTTCGACGAGCGGATCAGCACTGAAGCTGAGGCTATTCGGATTCTGCTGGAGGCTGGTTTGGCCGCCAAGGGTCGCGATCTAAGCTCAAAGCGGGCCGCCAAGAAGTAGGATCGCGAGCATGAGCGAAAAACATCGCGCTTTGCACCCAAACCTGACGCCCATTGGGCTCAGCAGGGTGGAGGCAGCCGAGTTCATCGGCGTTTCCCCTACCCTCTTCGATCAGCTCGTGACGGACGGTCGGATGCCGGCTCCCAAAGAGATTAACAGCCGAGTGGTCTGGAGCCGTCCAGCGCTGGAGAAGGCCTTCACAGAATTGCCCGAGCGCTCAGTTCGAATTTTTGGTGGGTCCAATCATTCGGACGCCTGGGGCGATCTGTCGGTCTGACGATGGTTCGCCGCCTGCCTCGCTACGTGATTGAGGATGTCGACCGGTTCGGGAACATCCGGCTGTATTTGCGCCGGAAGGGCCATCGGAAGATTCGGCTTGAGGGCGTCCCTTGGTCCGAACCATTCATGGAGCAGTATCGAGCAGCACTGTCTGCCCATGAGGTGAACCCAAAGCAGGATGCCCCCCCAGTAGGAAAGCCTGCTCAAGGCACCCTAGGTTGGCTCGTCCCCCGTTATTTCGCCTGTGCCTCGTTCAGGCGGCTCGACGCCCGCACGCAACGGGTCCGTCGCCAGATCCTGCAGGCGTGCCTCGACGAGCCCACAAAACCCGGCGCTGCCCACACCTTCTCCCACTTCCCGCTGTCCAGGTTGACCCCGGCTGCGGTCAGGATCTTGAGAGACAGGAAGCTGGAGAAACCGGAGGCTGCGAACGGTCGCGTCAAGGCTTTGCGCCAAGTCCTTGCTTGGGCCTTGAAAGAGGATGAGGAGGCCCGGCATCTGCTCCGGTCAAATCCTGCACGCGACGTCGAGTACTTCTCCAGCGCCAGCGAGGGGCACCACACTTGGACCGAGGACGAGGTGAAGCAGTTCCTCGAACGCCATGGACCGGGCAGCAAGGCGCGTCTGGCGATGGCGCTCATGTTGCTCCTTGGGGTCAGACGGTCGGACGTCGTGCTGCTCGGGCGCCAGCAAATCCGAGATGGGGTCATCACGTTCACGCAGGAAAAGAACCGGCGGCGCAAGCCCATAACGCTTACCCTCCCCGTTCTCCCAGCCCTACGGGCAATCATTGATGAGGGTCCTGCCGAGCACCTGACCTTCCTCACCACAGACTTCGGTAAGCCTTACACGTCCAATGGGTTTGGGAACTGGTTTCGCCGCAGGTGCGACGAGGCAGGACTACCCCACTGCTCGGCGCATGGCCTACGGAAGGCCGGCGCCACGTTCGCCGCGGAGAATGGCGCGACGGAGCACCAGTTGATGGCGATCTTCGGCTGGCTGTCGCCGAAGCAGGCCGCCAACTACACGAAGAAGGCTCGTCAGAGGGTTCTCGCCGGGCAAGCCATGCACCTCATTAGTGGGACATTGCTGGCAAAAAGCATTGATAGTGCGTTGGAAGATACAGGGTCCAACTAGCTGCCAAGCTGTTGAAAAATATAGATTTGCGCAGTCCGCCCCTGGGCACCACTTTTCCAAGATGATGTCGCGAGGGCCGGCCTGCATGGCTGAGGCTCGGCTGCGGCAAGGCCTGCGTCGGCCCGCTTCCACTTGAACCCGCGGGTGGGCAAACCTGTAGATATTTTGTAGCATCTTGTGACAACCGCGGGAACACAGGCGGGTTGTCACGAGCATGACGAAGTCTCTCGCCAAGGCTGCGCTAGGTTCGGTGGCCCAGATCTTGGCGCAGGCGCCAGGATCGCTTGCTCTACTTCGCAAGGCTGCGACGGCGCCGCTGTCGATGAAGTCGGACTTCTTCCAGCGCGCCTGCGGCGCCCTCGTGCGCGGCGGGGGAATGGGGCAGGACCTGTTTGAAACGGACATGGGCGTCGCGGGCCTCCGCGCCCTCGTTCCCGGGTCAAAACCGCATTACGTCTTCGGACGACAGGCCAATTTTCTCGCAGAGCGCGCGACCATGGACCTGTCGCTGCGACTTTGCCGCTCGGCCAAGGCCTTCGTGGACGTAGGCGCGAACGAAGGAATCTTCGTGTTCACGATCGGCACGGACCGCAGGGCGACGCCAGGCTTCTCGCTTCACGTGTTCGAGCCGGACCCAGTGATCGGCGCTCGCCTCAAGGCCAATCTCGAGCGCAACGCCCTGCTGGCCGAGATCAACCTGGCCGCCGCGAGCGACCGGGACGGCGTGCAGACGTTCTACCGGAACCTGTCCGACGACATGTCCGGCTCCCTCACCACGGACTTCGCCGGCGCGCACCGCGTCACCGCCATTCAAACTCCCACCCGCGCGCTCGCCGGCTATCTGGACGACAAGGATCTTCACGACGCCGTCCTGAAGATCGACGTCGAGGGAGCGGGGCTGGCCGTCTGGAACGGGACCCGCGCCGCGGCCTCGCGCATCGACTCGATCGTCATGGAGATCATCGGCGCAGAGGCCGAGAACGAGGTGCCGCGGCGGATCATCGAAGACACGGGCTGGCAGGCCTATTACATCCGCGATTTTGATCTCGTGCCCTCGGCCAAGGGCGAATTCGCCTATGTCCCGCCGTTTTTCAACTGGCTCTTCACACGCCGCAGCCGCGACGCCCTGGCGCGGACGCTCGAGGGCACGCGCTTCGTCCTGAGGGCCTGAACGAGAACCGCTACCAGGCCCTATCGCCTGGCGCTCACCGAGGGGCGAACCGCGGCGGCGGTCGCGACCTGATAGGCGAGTTTCATGGCCTGGGCCTGAGTGAGCACGCCGTTCCAGCGGATCACGGCCACGAGGCGCCCGCGACGATAGACGCCGTAACCCGCGCCCGCCGGCTCGTCGATCAGGCGCACTTTCCAGTCATACGACAATGCGCACTCCCAAGCGGCAGCGACGGCGATGCTGGGTCCGGCGTCTGACGCACATGCATGCTAGCACAGGGTCGCGCGGAGCGAACCTTGTCAGAGCACAATCTCCGCGTGATTTCAGTCACTTTCCACCTTCCCCGCCCCGAAGGGTCGCCCGTGTGACCGGGACCGCCGCTGCCCCGGCGGGCCGCGCAGGCAGCGGAAGGGGACTCGTGCCCGGCGGCATGCCCCCACGCCGCCGGGCGAGCAACCCTCGGCTGTCGTGGGGCCCTGCCGGAAGGTCGCGTCGAAACCCTAGCCAAGACGGGCGGCTCCCGCATCGGGCGGAGCCCTTACGCAGCAACCCGGATCGTCCGACCGGGAGCGGCCCTCGACCAGCCGGGATCGTCACGGCAAGGGGCCCGGCGACCCCACGCGCCGCTGCAGCCGCGGCGCCAGGTGAAGCCAGGCCGGAGCGGGCTCTGGCGCCAAATCCGACCGGCAGACCCGATTTTTCGCTGTCATGGCGAACGAAGCAAGGCCATTCGGCCCTTGCCCCGCGAGGATTGCGGCGCCGCCGTGGATCTAGTGGACGACCTCGGGGCGCGCCTGGGCGATGCGGTCGAGCGCAGCGAGGCTGGACACGTGGACGCGATCGCGCTCGAAGACGATGCCATGCGCCATGAGCTTGTCGGCCTCGCGCGCGAAGGTGGCGGGCGACATGCCCAGCGCGGCCGCCAGCGTGAGCTTGGGATAGGGCAAAGGGGCCGTCTGGCCGTCCGCCGAGAGGTTCATGTTCTGGCGAATCCACACGGCGATGCGCTCGTAGGGCTTGCGCAGCGAGCGGACGTGGGATTCCTCGATCAGCACCTTGGAGAGGGTCACGGACTGGCGCAGGAGCGCGAGGGCGAAGGCGTGGTTCTGTTCCATCAGGCTGCGCACCAGCTCGATCGGAGTGGAGGCGATCCGGCATGTCGTCACCGTGCGCGCCGTCGTCAGGGCCGCCCCCTCCCCCGCCAGGGCCGCAAGCGGGAAAGCGCAGCCTTGGCCCGGCATCAGCACGTTGTGCTCGTGTCCGGCGTGATAGGTGGTCAGGCTCACGTGCCCGCTCAGGATCACGTGCAGGTGCTTCACCGGAGTGTTCTGCCAAAACAACGTCATGCCCGACGGGAACGTCGCGCAGTAGCTTTCCGAGGCGAGCGCCGATGCCTGCGGCTCCGACAGGTCCTTGAACAAGGTTAGCGAAGCAACTTCCTGAGCGGCCATGTCCAAAACCATCGGAGAGAACGAGACGCCTTTGCGTCGGTCCTCTAACAATGCATCCGCCTCTCGCGAGTCAATCCGCGCAACTGCCTAGAGATGTTCTAGGGATGGAGGCCATGCCGAATTGCTATAGCGAAAACGGTCGCCCCCTGGGGGGCGGCCGATAAGTTTCACGCGTTCGGGCAGAGAAAAGGTGGCCGGCCGAGAATGGCCTGCGAGGAGGCCACTCCGGCCATCCTCGAGCCGGCCTGACCCCACGGTAACCCAGGAGATGCGGCGGACCTGAGCATCCGTAGGGAACGCTTGACGGGATCGCCATCAGGCTCGTCCGTCCATGTCCAAACCTTAGACCAGCGATTGCGACAATCCAAGAGACGCTTCGAATTTGCCTGAAAACCGATGGGGTTAAGGTAAAGCAGTAAGCTCAACGCCGGCGCCGATTCCGCGAATCAGGCGGCGTGGCGACCCACCATCACGCGGTTGCGGCCGGCGGTCTTGGCGGCATAGAGCGCATCGTCGGCGCGCCGCAGGAGGCTCTGGACGTCCTCCGTCGGACCGGTCACGACGGAGACGCCGATCGACACGGTCACCGGCATCGCCGCGAGGCCCCGGCCCATGCTGAAGGGCTCGCGCTCCACCCGGGAGCGGATGCGCTCGGCAACGATTTCGGCCGTGGCGACCGCGGTGTCCGGCATCAGGACCACGAATTCCTCGCCCCCCAGCCTGACGGCGAGGTCGACGGCGCGCACGCTCGTGCGCACGCGCTGGGCGAACTCCTTCAGCACGGCGTCGCCGGCGTCGTGGCCGTGGCTGTCGTTGATGTGCTTGAAGCGGTCGATGTCCAGGACCATCACCGAGAGCGGACGCCCGCGGTTGAGCGCTTCCTCGAGCATCGGGCCGAAATGGCTGTCCAGGTAGCGGCGGTTGTGCAGACCGGTGAGCGGATCGACGATGGCGAGTTCGAAGGACGCGTAGACCGTGTCGCGCAGCTTGTCGGCGTAACGCTTGCGCCGGATCTGCGTGCGGACCCGGGCCTGCAGCTCGTTCCGGTCGATGGGACGCAGGATGTAGTCGTTCACGCCGAGGTCGAGGCCGCGCAGGATGCGTCCGGTATCCTCGGCCTCCGCCAGCATCAGCACGGCGATGTGGCGCGTGCGGTCGAGCGAGCGCAACTGGCTGCACAGCCTCATGCCGTCATAGTCCACGAGGTCGAGGCTCACGATGATCAGGTCCGGAGACTCGTCCGTGGCCGTGAAGATCGCTTTTTGCGGATCGGGCTCGTGCAGCACGGTGTGGTGGGCCGAGAGCGTCTGGATCACGCGTTCCGAGGAACTGGCGCGGTCGTCGATGAGCAGAACGCGGCCGCCCAGACCGCCATCGGCCGCCGCCTCGGCCAGCGGGTCGCCGAAGCCGAGGTCACGGGAGGCGAGCGCCCGGGCGCGCAGCTCGTCGGTCACGGCCTTGAGCCGCACCAGGCTGCGCACGCGCGCCAGCAGCGCCACCTCGTTGACCGGCTTGGTGAGGAAATCGTCGGCGCCGGCTTCCAGCCCCCGGAGCCGGTCGCTGGGCTGGTCCAGTGCGGTGACCATCACGATGGGAAGGTGGGCGGTCTGGGGATCGGCCTTGAGACGGCGGCACACCTCGAAGCCGTCCATGCCCGGCATCATGACGTCCGTGAGAACGATGTCGCACAGGCCCTGGTCGCAGATCGCCAGCGCGTCGATGCCGTTGGTGGCCGTCACAACCTCGAAATACTCGGCCGCAAGCCGCGCTTCCAGCAGCTTCACGTTCGCAGGTATGTCGTCGACGACCAGGATCCGCGCGGTCATGACACAATCCTTCAGGCGTCGCCGAGATAGGTCCGCACCGTCTCCAGAAACTTGGATACCGAGATGGGCTTGGAGAGATAGGCCTCGCAACCCTTGCGGCGGATGCGCTCCTCGTCGCCCTTCATCGCGAAGGCCGTGATGGCGATGATCGGGATCGTCCTGAGGTCCTCGTCGTTCTTGATCCACTCCGTCACGTCCTCGCCGGACACCTCGGGAAGCTGGATGTCCATGAGGATCAGGTCGGGCGTGTGCTGGCGGGCGAGCGAGATGGCCTCGACGCCGCTCGCGGTCTTCAGGGTCGAATAGCCGTGGGCCTCGAGGAGATCGTTGAAGAGCTTCATATTGAGCTCGTTGTCTTCGACGATCAGCACGGTTTTGGCCATCGTGGGTCCCACGGGTCGAGAATAGCCGATTTGACTGGCAGGCGTGAAACGACACCCCCGGCCTCGTCTCGACCTCTTCCAGCCTGTATAACAGTGGACACGTTGACGAATAACAAACTCGATCCGATTCCCGGAAGGTCATCGTCATTGCCATGGCGCGCATTCAGCACAACGCGGAAGAGCTTGCTGGCGCAGCGCTCGCATTCCTTGGATCCGATCCCGAGCGGCTCGCGCGATTCCTGGATCTGACGGGCCTCACCCCGGACACGATCCGCGCCGCGGCGGCCTCGCCGGGCTTCACGCTGGCGGTGCTGGACCACATCCTTTCGGACGATGAGCTCGTCCTCGCCTTGTCGGCGGAGGCCGGCTGTAGGCCCGAGGAGGTGATGGCGGCGCGCAACAGATTGGCGGGGCCCCTCGCCGACGGCCTGCGGGACGGCTAGGCCATGGCCGGGCAGGACGCGCCCGGCAGCGAGCCGGCATCCTCCCTCGCCCTGTGCCGCGACTGCCTGTCCGATTGGCGATGGAGCGACCGGCGTCCCGAGCGCTGCCCCACCTGCCGCTCGCCCCGCCTCTCGGCGCATCCGGAGCTGGAGCGCCTGGCCATCGCTCACGTCGACTGCGACGCCTTCTATGCCTCCATCGAGAAGCGCGACGATCCCGGCCTCGCGGACAAGCCCGTCATCGTCGGCGGCGGGCGGCGCGGCGTCGTCTCGACGTGCTGCTACATCGCCCGAATCTACGGCGTGCGCTCGGCGATGCCGATGTTCAAGGCCCTCGAGCTCTGCCCCGACGCCATCGTAATCCGTCCGAACATGGACAAGTACGCGACCATCGGCCGCCAGATCCGCGCCATGATGTTCGACCTCACGCCCATGGTGCAGCCCGTCTCGATCGACGAGGCCTTCCTGGACCTCTCCGGCACGGAACGCCTGCACGGCGCGGCCCCGGCGCTGACGCTCGCCCGCTTCGCCGCGCGCGTGGAGCGCGAGCTGCGCCTCTCCGTGTCGGTCGGCCTGTCCTACAATCGCTTCCTGGCCAAGATCGCGTCCGACCTCGACAAGCCCCGCGGGTTCGCGGTGATCGGCCGGGCGGAGGTCGCGTCGTTCCTCGCGCCGCGGCCGATCGGGATCTTCCCCGGCGTGGGCAAGGTGACGCAGGAGAGGCTCGCGCGCGACGGCCTCCGGACGGTCGGGGACATCCAGCGGCTGGAGGATTCGGCCCTCGCCCGCCGCTACGGCGAAGAGGGATTGCGGCTGGCGAGGCTCGCCCGGGGCGAGGACAGCCGTGTGGTCAAGCCAGAGCGCGAGACGAAGAGCATCTCGGCGGAGACGACGTTCGAGCACGACATCTCCGATCCCGCCGAGCTCGTGCCGATCCTGCTGCGGCTGTCGGAAAAGGTCGCGGTGCGGCTGCGCAGGGCCGGCCTGTCCACCAAGGGCGTCACGCTCAAGCTCAAGACGCAGGACTTCAAGCTCCGCACCCGGGCCCGGGCCGTGCCGGCGACCCAGCTCGCGAGCCGGATCTTCGAGGCCGGTCGGGAGTTGCTGCGCAAGGAGGCGACGGGTGCGCGCTTCCGCCTGATCGGCATCGGCGCCTCGGACCTCCTCCCCGCGGAAGAGGCCGACGCGGGCAGCCTCGTGGACACGACCCTGCAGCGCGACCGCAAGGTCGAGCAGGCCATCGACCGGCTGCGCGAGAAGTTCGGCGGCGAATCGGTCCTGCGCGGGCTCGTCTTCCAGGCCCGCGGCGCGGCGAAGCCGAAGGCTCGGCCCGAGGACGGCAACGAGTAGAGCCGTTTTCGACCTGTCGGAGACGTCAAGGTGAGGAACACGGCGACCAAGCGATCCCGAGAACGCCGGTCGAGGATTGATTTGCCTTGCCTTCGGCGCGCAAGCACGGCGAGAGGTCGGGCTGTCAGGTCGTAAAGGACGTCAGGCGCGGGGTCCCGCCGGGAGGGCCGCCGAGCACCCCAAGGACGGAGGTCGGGAATGAATCATTTCACGGGCGGCTGCCTTTGCGGCGATGTCCGGCTCGTGGCGACCGGGCGGCCCTATCGGGTCGGCCTGTGCCATTGCATGGACTGCCGCAAGCACCACGGCGCGCTCTTCCACGCCTCGGCGATCTTCCCGGACGAGGCCGTGACGGTCACCGGAGAGACCCGGGACTATGCGGGCCGGCACTTCTGCCCGCGCTGCGGGTCGTCGGTCCTCGCGCGGACGGCGGACGAGGTGGAGGTCAACCTGGGCTCGCTCGACGAGCCCAACCAGTTGCTCCCCAGCTATGAAAGCTGGACGATCCGGCGCGAGGCCTGGCTGCCGGCCTTCCCGCTCGCGCATCACTACAAACAGGACCGGGACTCCAAGGGCCGGTTCGAGGACTGACCGGCGCCGCGGCCCGAAGGGAACGGCCGGCGTGTCGTCCTTCCCTGAAGCCGCTTACGACCTGTCCGAAACGTGATGGCGAGGCACGCGGCGACGACGCAGTCCTGAGGCCGCGCGGCCGCGGCAGAGCACCGGATGACTTCGCCACTTGCTCGCATTAACGGCGGGAGGCGGCCCTCCCGGGTCGGGGCGAGCGCTAGTTGTCGCAGGGCTTGCTGGGCAGGACATCGAGGCGCGTGAGCTCGCCCTTCAGCCCGAAATCGCCGTAGTCGAGCTTGAGAGCGCGGGTGACGCCGTTTTCGAGGAGTTCGAAGGAAATCACGTAGAGCGGCTTCTGGCTGTCGGCCTGGCCTTCCTCGAAATAGCTGATCGTCACAGGCCAGCGCTGCAGCTTGTCCCAGCCCGCCTTGCGCAGCGGCTCCTCCACGTCCTTCTCCGGCGCGACGGCCTTCCCGACGATCGAGAACGTGTCGTAGACCTTGCGCGCCTGCTCGGAGCCGTCGAAGACCTTGAGGCTGAGGGTGGGGTTGCCGTCCCGCCCGGCCTGGATCAGCTGGCGGATCTGCTCGGTGGGAAACACGACCGCCGGCCCGATCTCGAGCTTGCCGGCCTTCGGCTTCTTGATCTGGACGACGACTTTGCCGTCCTGCTTCTGGGCGAAGCCGTCCGTGATCTCGCCGGGACCCTGGCCGATGCGGGTCTCGGTGTTGAAGCGCAATCCCGAGCCGTCGCCTTCCTCGTAGGTGGAGGAGCGCATGTCGGACAGGCGGGTGCCGATGTCGCCACCGGAGAGCTCGGTCACCTGCCGGAAGTTCTGCGTGTAGCCTTCGCAGGACGAGCCGGTGAACTCGAACACGATACGGCCCCGGGCCGCCTCGACGCCTTTCCCGCCGTCATTGTCGGCCAGCGACAGCTCGTAGGTGGCCCGGTGCGAGGCCATGGTCACGGGCTGCGCCGCAAGCGCGACATGCGCAGGGCCGGCGAGCAGGATCAGGACGGCCCCGGCGCTGGATGCGGTCGAAAAGGGACGGCGGTTCGCAATCATGGGTGTCTCCGAGGCGGCCACGGCGCAACGCCGGGGCGGATGCAGGATAGAGGTGGCGTTTGGTGGCAGCAATGCGGCCGGACGGCCCGGGGCGGGGCGCTTCTTTCCCGCGGCCGGTCTTGCGGGGCCCGCAGGGATGCGCCACAAGCAGGCGCGCGGTGCGCCGGCGGGACCTTTCCGTGGCCATCGCCTGCCCGCTGATCTCTCCGGAGGAGCTCCCATGAGCATCGACGCCAAGCTCGCCGAACTCGGCATCACCTTGCCGACGCCGGTGGCGCCCATCGCCAACTACGTCCCCGCGGTGCGCAGCGGCCATCTGCTCATCATCTCCGGCCAGCTCTGCCTCGGCATGGACGGCAAGCTGGCTCCCGCACATAAAGGCAAGATCGGTGCCGAGGTGACCGCCGAAGCCGGAACGGAGGCCGCGCGCCTGTGCGCCATCAACCTGCTCGCGCAGGCCAAGGCGGCCGTCGGCAGCCTTGATGCGATCACGCGCTGCGTGCGCCTCGGCGGCTTCATCAACGCCGTGCCGACCTTCGCGGCCCTGCCCGCCGTGATGAACGGCGCGTCGGACCTGATGGTGGCCGTGCTCGGCGACAAGGGCCGCCACGCCCGCACCACGGTCGGCGTCGCGGAACTGCCGCTGGATGCGGCCGTCGAGGTGGAAGCCATCTTCGAGGTGCAGTAATGGCCGTTCCGGCCTGGCTCACGGCGACGCCGATCGCTCATCGCGGCCTGCACGACCGCAGGTCTGTCATCGAGAACACGATCGGCGCCGCCCGCGCCGCCATGGCCAGGGGGTTCGCGCTGGAATGCGACGTGCAGATCACGGCCGACGGCGAGGCCGTGGTGTTCCACGACTTCACTCTGGACCGGCTCACGACCGGCTCCGGGCCGGTCGCCGGAGCGACGGCCGCGGCGCTCGCCGCTATCCCCTTCAAGGCGACCACGGACCGCATCCCGACGCTCGCGGACTTCCTCGCCACGCTCGCAGGAGCCGTGCCCCTGGTCTGCGAAATCAAGAGCGCGTTTGACGGCGACATGCGGCTGGCGCGGCGGACCGCCGAGGTCGTGGCGGCCTATGACGGGCCGGTGGCGCTGAAGTCCTTCGACCCCGCCATCGTGGCGGCCCTGCGCGAGCTCGCGCCCGACAGGCCGCGCGGCATCGTGGGGGAGCGCAGCTTCGATCATCCCGAATGGTCGGTGATTCCCGCCGAACGGCGGCATGCCATGGCGAACCTGCTGCACTTCGAGGAGACGCGGCCGGACTTTATCTCCTGGCACGTCAGGGACCTCGACACAGCCGTCCCCTTCCTGTGCCGCAAGGCCGCGGGCCTGCCCGTGATGACCTGGACAGTGCGGACGGCGGACGACCGCGCCATGGCCGCCCGCTGGGCCGACCAGATGGTTTTCGAGGATTTCGTGCCCTGATCGCGGGGCAAGGCTGCGCGCGCAGCCTTGCCCGTCCCGCTGAGGCCACTACCTTGGGCGCATGGTCTCGGACTTGCGCCTGCGCGTGGCGCCCTCGCTCACCCTCATCCCTTCCGCCGACTGGGACGCCTGTGCGAACCCAGCCGCCCTCGGGCCTGCGCCCGGGGGGTCCGCGCCCGTTCAAGCATTGAGTCAAGGGGTTGCAGCCGAATCCGAGGAGGATCGGGACAACCCCTTCATTTCCCACGCATTCCTCTCCGCCTGCGAGGAATCCGGATCGGCCACGCGAAAGACGGGCTGGGCCGGGGCGCATCTCCTGGTCGAGGACGGCGAGGATCGGCTTCTCGCCTGCGCACCGGCCTACCTGAAGTCGCACTCCCAAGGGGAATATGTCTTCGATTACGGCTGGGCCGACGCCTATGAGCGCGCCGGAGGAAACTACTACCCAAAGCTGCAGGTCAGCGTTCCCTTCACCCCCGCGACGGGCCGGCGGCTTCTGGTGCGGCCCGGTGCGCGGGCGGCGGAGGCGCGCAAGGCCCTCATCGGCGGTTTCGACCTGCTGCAGCGGCAGATGGGCGCCTCCTCCACCCACGCCACCTTCCTCACCCGCACCGAATGGGACGAGCTCGGCGAGGCCGGCTGGCTGCAGCGGACCGACCAGCAGTTCCACTGGTTCAACGAGGGCTATGCCGGCTTCGACGACTTCCTCGGCGCGCTCGCCTCGCGCAAGCGCAAGGTGCTCAAGCGGGAGCGGCGCGAGGCCTTGGCCAACGGCATCACGATCGAGCACGTCACCGGCAAGGACCTGACCGAGGCGCACTGGGACGCGTTCTTCGCCTTCTACATGGACACGGGATCGCGCAAGTGGGGACGGCCCTATCTCACGCGCAGCTTCTTCTCGCTGGTCGGCGAGCGCATGGCAGACAAGGTCCTGCTCGTGATGGCCAGACGCGGCGGGCGCTACATTGCCGGCGCGATCAACTTCATCGGCGCCGACACGCTCTACGGGCGCAACTGGGGCTGCATCGAGGACCATCCCTTCCTGCACTTCGAGGTCTGCTATCACCAGGCCATCGACTTCGCGATCGCGCGGGGCCTGAAGCGGGTCGAGGCGGGCGCGCAGGGCGAGCACAAGCTCGCGCGCGGCTATCGGCCGGTGACCACCCGCTCGGCCCATGCCATCGCCGACCCGGCCTTGCGGCGCGCCATCGGCGACTACCTTCGGCGGGAGCGGGCGCGCGTGGGCGAGATGCAGGAGATCCTGTCCGAACATACCCCGTTCCGGAAGGGCGATCCGCAGGACTGATCCCCTGGTGCCGCTCTTGACGCCCGCAGGCGGGCTTGCCACCCATGGGCCGACATCCACCGGAGCCGCGCCATGACCGCCTACGACCCCTCGAACGTCTTCGCCAAGATCCTGCGCGGCGAGCTGCCGTGCGAGAAGGTGTACGAGGACGACGTGGCGCTGGCGCTCATGGACATCATGCCGCGCGGCGACGGGCATGTGCTGGTGATCCCCAAGGTGCCGGCCCGCGGCCTGCTCGACATCCGACCCGCCGACCTCGCGGCGCTGATCACGCGCGTCCAGACCGTGGCGGCCGCGGTGAAGAAGGGCATGGGCGCCGAGGGACTCACCATCCAGCAGTTCAACGAGAGCGCCGGCGGGCAGGTGGTGTTCCACCTCCACTTCCACATCCTCCCCCGCTGGGACTGGGTGGCGCTGAAGCCTCATTCCGGCGCGATGGAGAAGCCCGAGGTGCTGAAGGTCCACGCGGACAAGATCCGCGCAGCGTTCTGACGCCCCTACCCCGCCAACCAGGCGCTGGCGATCAGCACGGCTTCGGCGGCGATGACGCCGCCGATCAGGCTGCGGCGCAGGAGGAAGAAGGCGGCCGCGCCTGCCGCGATCGCGCCGAGGCGACCGGCCAGCGGCACCAGGGCCAGCGCGCCGCTGGGGGACAGCAGCAGCTTCACCACCACAGCGGAGAGGAGCACGGTCGCGACCATGCGGACCCATTCGACGAGAGGCGAGGTCTCGGACAACCCCCGCGAAAGGCCGACGCCCATGAGCCGCCAGAGCTCGTTCGGCAACACCGCGAAGACGATCAGCATCACGTAGGGCCAGAGCGGTCCATTCAGGAGGGCGAGGTCGCTCATGCCGCGCGCCTCCAGGGCCAGTTCGGCATGGCCCGGTTGGCCAGGAATGCGATCGTGCCGCCGACCAACCCCACCGCGAGAAGGTCGAAGCTGTCCCCGGCGACCCGGCTCATGACGGGCTCGAGGCCGAAACCCAGCGCGATGGCGAGCCAGTCGGCGGGCCGGCGCGCGCCCGCGCTGACGGACAGGGTGAAGAAGACGGGTGTCAGGAACAGCAAGGCGGCGGCCAGCGGCCCGGGCAGCGCTCCCATCAGGAAGTAGCCGGCCCCGGTGCCGAGCGCCGAGAAGCCCAGGCATGTGCAGGCGAAGCCGAAATAGAAGGCCGAACGGTATGGCGCAGGCACGCCGGGCAGCCGGCGCAGGCTCTCTGTCCAGACCGTGACGGCCACGAAATGGGCGATCAGGGCCTGGCGGAGGAAGCCGTCGCCGGGCCGGCGCACCAGCGGCAGGATCGCCATGGTCATCGGCAGGAAGCGGATCGAGGAAATGCAGATCGCGGCGGAGATGGCCAGCGGGGCCATGCCGGCGGCCAGCCCGCCATAGAAGATGACCTGGGCAGGCCCCGCCCAGACCAGGATGGTGGACAGCACGGCGGCCCCAACGGGGTGACCGACGTCGCGTGCCAGGCTGCCGATTCCCACCAGCGCCATGGAGACGGTCCATGCCGGCAACGAGAGCGCGGCGGCCGAGCCCTTGAGGAACCACCGCGTCGGTCGGGAAGGCTCGTCCTGCGTGTCCACGCGCTCAGGGCGCGGCGCGCTGGCTGTCCTTGCCGGACAGGATGGACATGATCGGCGTGCCCTTGATCTGGTCGCGGACCTGCAGCCACGCCCAGTAACAGCCTATCGCGATGATTGGCACGACGATCCAGGCGATGATCTCTTCCGCCCGCTCACGCCTGCGCCGCCGCTGCCGACGCTTCTCGAACCACGACGCCACGCCTGTCTCCCGGCAGATCGCAGGCCCGCGCTCCCGGAGAGCGCCATGCCCTGAAAGCCCCCTTCACCGGTCCGCGGTCAGCCGCGGACGAGCGGGACCTTGGGGACCGTGCGCACCGGGCCGCGGCCCGTCGGCTTGCCGCCGCCCGGGCCTGCCGGCGGCTCGTCGCCGCCCGTCGGGCCTTTGCGTCGGCGCGCGACCTTGCGGGTCGCGGCCGCCTTGCGCGCGGCGGCGGACCGCTTCTTGCGCGCTTTCTCGGCTTCCGCAACATCCTTCTCGGGCTTCGGCGTCACCGGGCCCTCGGGGAACTCAAATCCGAGCACCCTCTTGCCGTCCTTCTCCTGGACGACGACACGCACGGCGCCGCCATTCTTGAGCTGGCCGAACAGGACGACGTCGGCGAGCGGGGTCTTGATCGTGCTCTGGATGAGGCGGGCCATTGGCCGCGCGCCCATGGTTTCGTCATAACCGTGCTGGACCAGCCAGTCGCGCGCCTCGTCCGACAGTTCGATCGTGACGTTGCGGTCCGCGAGCTGGGCCTCGAGCTGCAGGACGAACTTGTCCACGACCTTCGCCACGACGGAGCGGGGCAGCTGGCCGAAGGAGATGATCGCGTCGAGCCGGTTGCGGAATTCCGGCGCGAAGAGCCGGTTGATCGCGTCCTGGTCCTCGCCTTCCCGCTTGATCCGCGTGAAACCGAGGGCCGGGCGCGCGAGATCGGCCGCGCCGGCATTGGTCGTCATGATCAGGATGACGTTGCGGAAGTCGACCTGCTTGCCGTTGTGGTCGGTCAGCTTCCCGTGGTCCATGATCTGCAGGAGGATGTTGAACAGGTCCGGATGGGCCTTTTCGATCTCGTCCAGCAGCAGGACGCTATGGGGGTGCTGGTCGATCTGGTCGGTCAGAAGGCCGCCCTGGTCGAAGCCGACATAGCCCGGGGGCGCGCCGATCAGCCGCGAGATCGTGTGGCGCTCCATATACTCCGACATGTCGAAGCGGATCAGCTCGACGCCGAGCGTGGCGGCGAGCTGGCGCGCCACCTCGGTCTTGCCGACGCCGGTGGGGCCCGCGAAGAGGTAGGAGCCGATGGGCTTCTCGGGATCGCGCAGGCCCGCGCGGGCGAGCTTGATGGCCGAGGTCAGCGCCGTGATCGCGGCATCCTGGCCGTAGACAACCCGCTTCAAGGTCTCGTCGAGGTTCTTGAGCACCTCGGCGTCGTCCTTCGAGACGGTCTTGGGCGGGATGCGCGCCATGGTGGCGATCGCGGCCTCGATCTCCTTGATGCCGATCGTCTTCTTGCGCCGGGCCTCCGGCACGAGCATCTGCGAGGCGCCGGTCTCGTCGATCACGTCGATCGCCTTGTCCGGCAGCTTGCGGTCGTGGATGTAGCGGGCCGACAGCTCCACCGCCGCCTTGATGGCGTCGTTGGTGTAGCGGATGTGGTGGAATTCCTCGAAATAGGGCTTGAGTCCCTTGAGGATCTCGATCGCGTCCGGCACCGACGGCTCATTGACGTCGATCTTCTGGAAGCGGCGAACCAGCGCGCGGTCCTTCTCGAAGTACTGGCGGTACTCCTTGTAGGTGGTCGAGCCGATGCAGCGCAGGGTCCCCTGCGCGAGCGCGGGCTTCAGCAGGTTGGAGGCGTCCATCGCGCCGCCCGAGGTCGCCCCCGCGCCGATCACCGTGTGGATCTCGTCGATGAACATGATGGCCTTGGGGTGGGCCTCGATCTCCTTCATCACCTGCTTGAGGCGCTCCTCGAAGTCGCCGCGATAGCGGGTGCCGGCGAGCAGCGTGCCCATGTCCAGCGAGAAGACCGTGGCGTCGGCCAGCACCTCCGGCACCTCGCCGGTGATGATCTTGCGGGCCAGGCCCTCGGCGATGGCCGTCTTGCCGACGCCGGGCTCGCCCACCAGGAGCGGGTTGTTCTTCTGCCGGCGGCAGAGCACCTGGATGGTGCGCTGGACCTCGGCCTCGCGCCCGATCAGCGGGTCGATGCGGCCTTCGCGGGCGCGCTTGTTGAGGTTGACGCAATAGGCCTCGAGCGCCTCGCCCTTCTTCTTGGACGAGCCGCCCTCCTCGGCGTTGGACTGGCGCTCCGTGCTCTCCTCCTCCGCGCCGCGGGGCGAGCGCGTCTCGGACATGCCGGGACGCTTGGCGATTCCGTGGGAAATGTAGTTGACCGCGTCGTAGCGGGTCATGTCCTGCTCCTGCAGGAAATAAGCCGCATGGCTCTCGCGCTCGGCGAAGATGGCGACGAGCACGTTGGCGCCCGTCACCTCCTCCCGGCCCGACGACTGGACGTGGATCACCGCGCGCTGGATGACGCGCTGGAAGCCGGCGGTCGGCTTGCTGTCGTCGCTGCCGTCCGTGACGAGATTGGAGAGCTCGCCGTCGACATAGTCGGTGAGGTTGCGGCGCAGCGCATCGACGTCGACGTTGCACGCGCGCATGACGGCGGCCGCGTCCTGGTCGTCGATCAGCGCCAGAAGCAGGTGCTCCAGCGTGGCGTATTCGTGGTGCCGCTCATTGGCGAGCGCGAGCGCCTTGTGGAGCGCCTGCTCGAGATTGCGGGAAAAGGAGGGCATCCGGGATCAGCCTTTCACTTCTTTTCCATGACGCATTGCAAAGGATGCTGGTGCTTGCGGGCGAAGTCCATCACCAGCGTCACCTTGGTCTCCGCGACTTCGTAGGTGAAAACGCCGCACTCCCCCACGCCGTGCTGGTGGACATGCAGCATGATCCGCGTCGCCTCGTCCGTATCCTTGTTGAAGAACCGCTGGAGCACGTGGACCACGAACTCCATGGGCGTGTAGTCGTCGTTCAGCAGCAGCACCCGGTACATGCTGGGGCGCTTGGTCTTGGTGCGGGTCTGCGTGATGACCGCCGTGCCCGAGCCGTTGTCGCCGGGGCGAAGGGATCCGCGCCGGCGCTCCGCCATGCGCGGCGGACGTCGCCCGCGGCGGTCGTCGCCGACGGCGCGGCGCATCGCACGAGGCGGTAGGAAGGACGGGTCGCGTGGCCACATGGATGAGTTGGATTCCGAAGCTGGATCGTAAGGCCGGCCGGGCGGAGGCCAACGCCGGCGCCACCGCCCCGTTCCGCTAATCTAGTGTCGCCGCCCGGCATTCGCCAGCGCGCCGTGACAATCACGCCATGGAAGTCGCGGGAGGGCAAGCCGGGGGCCGTGACGGGAGGATGCTCTGGGCGCTGCATGCCGGCACGTGAGGCAAGAAGCGGGCCGGGCCGCGACCAAAGAAAGATAGGGGCCTGCCACCGCGAGGCGCTGACCCGCCAACGAAAAAAGGGCCCGGAAGCCGGACCCTTCGTTCACAGTGCCGATGACGCCGGACACGGCGCCCCGCCGGGATCGGGCGACGGCCGACCTGCGGCCAGTCGCCTCATCCGGCGCGCCCTGCGGGCTTACTTGGCGGTCGCGACCGACTGCACCTTGGCGACGAGGCCTTCATACGGCTTGAACGTCTCCTTGGCGAGGTTCGTGTAGAGCTCGCCGAGCTTCGAGGCATAAGCAACGAAGCCTTCGTAGGCGGCCTTGGCGAACTCGGTCTGGATCTCGACGGCCTTGTCGAGGGTCTTGGCGCCGGCCAGCTTCTCGGCGGCGGCGGAGGTCTGCTCGAAAGCCTTCTTCGAGTACTCGGTGACCTCGGTGGCGATCGCCTGGACGCCCTTGGTGGTCGTGCCGAGGCTCTTCGTCACGACGTCCATGTTGTCCTTGGCGAGCTTCTGGAACTCTTCAAACTGCGTGGCCATGATGATCCCCTTGTGATGAATGTGCGCTGCACAAAGCTGCACTGGTCACGGGCTCCTCAGGTACTTCACACGCTCCGCTGAGCCCCGTGGCCTCTATGTATGTGCGTTGCACCATGGCGTCAAGAGATTTTTGTTGCACTGCACAATGATCGAATGTTCGCCAAATTGGGATGGCCACGGCAAGGGCGGCTTAACCACCTCGTAACCCCGTCTCGATAGCGTTTGAAGCTGTGCCGCGGATGCGACAGCGAGGCCCCATGCGGCTTCGCTTGACGCCATCGCCGGCATCGGTCCGGAGGTTCGGACCGGGTCCAGTCGGGGATATCAGCATGAACTTGGGTTGGTCGGTCCGCGGCCGCGCCGTCGCGCGCGCTCGCGCCCTCGCGTCCATGGCCGTGGTTGCGTCCGTCGTCGTCGCGTCGGTCTCCACGCCTGCCGAGGCGCGCCGTCGCCACCATCATTCCTCGGGTGGCGGCTACAATCCCCCCTATGCCGCGATGGTGGTCGACGCCAAGACCGGCCGCACGCTCTACGCCCAGAACGAGGACGCGCTGCGCCACCCCGCCTCCGTCACCAAGGTGATGACGCTCTATCTTCTGTTCGAGCAGCTCGAGCGCGGCAAGCTTCGCCTCGATTCCGAACTCACGATCAGCGCGCACGCCGCGCGCCAGGCGCCCTCCAAGCTGGGCCTCGATCCCGGCGAGACCATCGAGGTCGAGGACGCCATCAAGGCCGTGGTGACGAAGTCGGCCAACGACATCGCGGTGGCCATCGCCGAGAATATCGCGGGCTCCGAGTCCGCCTTTGCGGAGCAGATGACCCGCAAGGCCCGCCAGATCGGCATGAGTCGCACCACCTACGTGAACGCCTCGGGCCTGCCCGACACGCGGCAGGTGACGACGGCCCGCGACCTCGTCACGCTGGGCCGCGCCATCCAGGATCGCTTCCCGAAGTACTACGCCTACTTCAGCACGCACTCCTTCGCCTATAACGGGGCAGTCCACCGCAACCACAACCGGCTGCTTGGACGCGTCGAGGGCATGGACGGCATCAAGACCGGCTATACCCGCATGTCGGGCTTCAACCTGCTGACCTCCGTGCGCACCGACAACCGCCACGTCGTCGCCGTCGTCCTCGGCGGCCGCTCGGCGGCGAGCCGCGACCGGCAGATGGCCGACCTGATCGACACCTACACCGACCGCGCCTATGCCGGCTCGCGCACGGCGCCGCCGGTCGGCGAATCCGCCAAGGTCGCGGCCGAAGACGCCGAGGCTCCGGTCCAGAAGGTGGCAGCGGAGAAGGCGGAGAAGCCAGGCAAGCCGCAGAAGCTCGCGCTGGCGGAAGAGGACACCACGACGACAACGGCCGCGGTGGCGCCTGCCCCGAAGCCCGGCGCCAAGGTGATCGACCTCACCGCCGCTCGGCCCGTGGTCGCCTCGGTGGCCGGCGGCAGCAGCACGACCCCCTCCTCCACGATGCGCTGGACGGTCGGCGCCCAGCCGGCCCGAACCGGCGGCACGGAAACGAAGGTGGCCAAGGCAGACGTCAAGGACGTGAAGTCGGACGCCAAGGCCGAGACCAAGGTCGAGAAGGCCGCCGCGCTTCCCAAGTCGGCGCAGAGCGGCTGGGTGATCCAGCTCGGCGCGACGGACGACGAGGCGAAGGCCCGCGAGATCCTGCAGCGGGCCAAGGCCCGCAGCCAGAAGGCGCTCTCCAAGGCTGACGCCTTCACCGAGAAGGTGAACAAGGGCGGCTCGACGCTCTACCGCGCCCGCTTTTCCGGCTTCGACGAGGATGACGCGCAGACGGCCTGCAAGAGCCTGAAGCGGGACGGATTCTCCTGCTTCGCGGTGAAGGGCGGCTGACGGGCCCTGGCTTCGAGGCGGCCGCCGGCCGGCTCGACCGATGCATTGACGACACGATGGGCGGTGCGCCGGCTGGCGCGGGCCCGGGACCTGCAACCGGAAGCGCGCGTGGAGTTCAGCGATGCCGGCTCAAGAGGACGTCCTTGGCCTGATTGACGCGGGTCGCGAGATACGTCGAGCCCCCCTGGTCGGGATGGAGTTTCTTCATGAGCGCGCGATGCGCGCCGCGGATCTCCTCCTCCCCCGCGCCCGGTCTAAGCCCAAGAACCTCATAGGCCTCCTGTTCGGTCATGCCGCCGGAGCGGGGTCCGCCGCCCGCCGTCGCGCCGTCGGCGTGCCCCGCGTGCGCATCGCCTTGTGCTGTTTCACGCCAGCTGGGAAACCTGCGGTCGAGATACGCCTCCAGGAGGCTTAGGCCGTCGGGATCGGAGGCCCGGCACAGCGCGGCGATCTGTCCGAGCTCTGCCTCCCCGAGGTCGTCCAGGCTGCGGCCTTCGTAAGGCCCCGCCAGGACATTGCCCGAGAGGGCGCCGCTATCGTGATCGAGCCTCATGTCGAGGACGGCGGAGCGCACGCGCGAACTCGCTCCCGGGGTGGCGGCCGTTCTCTGGGAGAAGCCGGGGATCGCGAAGCCCCGCAGGCCCAGGAGCCAGGCCCCCGCGCCGCCGAGCGCGACCGCCACGTCGATCCGGCCCCGCAGCAGCAGCAGGCCCGCCACGGCGAAGGCCGCGATGCCGCCCGCCTGCCGGGTCCACTTGGCGAGCTGGGTCGGGTTGGCCTTGGTGTAGTGCTTTCCCGCCCACCAGAGCAGTCCGAGGACCACGATGCCGAGGATGAACGCCACGGCCTACCTCACCTGTCCGAGCAACTTGCGCGCCTCGCCGCCCTGGCGGTCCGCCAGGGCCTGAAGCGCCGCCCTGCCGCCGGCGGCGTAGGCCGCCGCCGAGCGCAGCAATTCGGAGAGCTGACCCGGGGCGTTCACGTCGAACCGCGCATAGGCGCCGCCCGTCAGGCGGGCGATCTCACGGTAGGCGGTCTCGGCCGCGCCGTCATGGCCCTCCTGGAACATGAAGGCCCGCACGCCCTTGAGCGCGAGTTCGCCCGCCACGGCGCAGAGGTCGTCGAGCCTCTCCTCCATGGCGTCGCCGACATAGACGAGCGCACCGATGCGGTGTGTCGCGACCTCGTCGCGCACATGCTCGAGCACCCGCCGGATCTGGGTGTGGCCGCCCTGGCAGGCGATGCGATTCATCAGGTCGGTCAGGCTGCGGGCGTCGGCCACCCAGCGCGAGGCGCGGCATTCGGCGAAGCCGCGGAAATAGACGAGTTGCACGTCGACGCCGCCCACCGCGGCCGTCGTCGCGAACATCTCGCCCTGCAGGCGGCAGGCGAGATCCCACGTCGGCTGGCGGCTCATCGTGGCGTCCAGCGCGAAGACGAGGCGGCCGCGATTGCCGGTGGCGCGCGCCTGCGCGACCTTCGCGTCCCGCAGAAAGGCTTCGACGTCGCCCTTTCCGCTGGTCTTCGGGAGACCGCTGCCGGACTGACCGCCCGTGACCGACCGCGAGCCCTGCTCGTTCTTGGGATTCGACATGCCCCCAATGTGGAGGGCGGAGCCGTAAAATCAAACGCTGAAGCGGCGGATGACAGAACGCGGCTGTCGATGGCGCGCTAGTGATAGTGCCGGCGGGCCGCGGCTTCCTCGGCCTCGCTCCAGGCGCCGAGCAGGTGGCCGGGAACGCCGTCGTCGCCGAGGGCGCGCACGATGGTCTCGTAGCGCTCGGCGCAGGCGCGCAGTTCGGCCTCGCCTTCCCCGTCCCGCGAGCGGGCGCAGGACAGGCGGTCCCGCGTGGCGGACAGCTCCGCGAAAGCGAAGGCCGCCGGGGCCGTGCGAAAGAGCTTCACGCGATCCTCGACGACGCTGCCGGTCGCGGCGTCCATCGCGCGGACGAGGAAGCCTTCTACGGATTCGAGCACTTCGTAGAGGCGGCTGGCGCCTTCTGACGTGGCGATGCGCAGGGTCATGGTCGTCCTCCCTGCTCCGATGTCACCGCGCCAAGACGGCCGGAATGGACCGCAAGCGCGGCTCTTCCGCGGCGAAGTCCGGGCTTTCCCCGTTCACGGACGCCGACCCCCGGCGGGGCCTGCAAGCCCGGCAGTTCCTCCGGCGCCGAGGCCCTGGCTTCCCATGCGAGGGGCCGTGACCTTCATTTCCACGTCGCTGTACCGGGACAGCCCGGCTGGCGCCTGGAGGTACATGTCGGTCCGGCTCTGGACGGCGGCCGGGCGGCCGATCAGCGTGGGGCAGTTGGCCGCGCGCATCTTCACGCCGGGAGCAATCTCCTGCGCCTGGCAACTCGGCTCGCCCGCGCGCGCCTGCCCGGCGGCGAGACCGCCGAAGGCGGCCGCCAGCGCCGCGATCCATCCCAATGCCAAGCGCACGAAAGAAAGCCCCCTGCCGAAGTCCAGGGAGTGAGGGACCCGATCAAGGACATTTTGAGGCAGGAAGGAGCCGGCGAGCCGCCGCGCGTCAAAGAAGCCCGAGGGTGCGGAGTTCGCGCCACATCTCCTCCGGCATGGCGGAGAGCGTTGAATCCGCCGCACCGAGGTCGGTCGGCGCCGACGTCGCCTCGAGATAGCGCCAGCCCTGGAAGGGGCGGCACGGCCGCGACAGCACCGGCACAACGAGGGGTTCCAGAACCAGGTGGCATCGGGAAACGCCCTGGTCATCGGTGAAGGGCCGGATGTCGAGCAGCCGCTGGCGGCAGGCGACATGCCCCTTGATCACCCAGAAGAGCGAGCCGCCGTCGAGCAGGTCGGCGATCCGCTTGGGGACCATGCGCGTCGTGTGGACCTGCTCCTCCGGCTTGCCGAGACGACGCCACAGCGCCATCGACTCGGCGATCCAGCCTTCGAGGTCGGCGATCGACTCGCAACCGACGCAGAGCTTGAGCAGATGCAGGGCCATAGCCCTTCCTAGCGCCGCCTTCGCCGGGGGCCAATGCGGCAGGTGGGCCGCCTGTGGATAAGCGTCAGGCCTCTCCGATGACGACGAGGCGCGCGCCTTCGGCGACCTGCTGGCCGGCCTCGGCCAGCACGGCCTCGACCGGGCCGGCGCGGGGCGCCACGAGCGCGTGCTCCATCTTCATCGCCTCGACGATGGCGAGGCGCTGG
This sequence comes from Alsobacter sp., assembly GCA_046349155.1. GTDB lineage: Bacteria > Pseudomonadota > Alphaproteobacteria > Rhizobiales > Beijerinckiaceae > Alsobacter. The sequence continues at coordinate 506,858 of JAXMCW010000002.1, forward strand.
CCCTTCTCGACCTGCTCTCCCTCGACGACGAAGAGCGCGACCACCTTGCCGTGCATGGGGGCCTTCACGACGCCCCCGCCGTCGCCCTCCTCGAGGTTGCGGGCGAGAGGGTCCTCCAGGCGCACCGACGTCTGCCGCCCCTCGACGAGGACCAGCACGCCCTCCTCGTCCGGAAACAGGGCCGCCTCGACAGGGTGGCTGTCGCCGCCGCCGTCGTCCCATCCGACACGTGGCTCCCCTCCATCGAACCCGAGCAGGGCCTCGACGCGCTCGCCCTCCACGAGCAGCGGGAGCCGCGTCCAGCGCGTCCCTGAGAGCTGGAAGCCGTCCGGGACGCTCCAGGGCGAACCGCCGGGCCGCCCGGTCGTCGCCGCCGTGGCCTGGAGGCGGGCGAGTTCGCGCCTGACGAGAGCGCTCGCGCCCTCGCGCGCGGCGGCCTTGTCGACGGGGCGCTGGACCGCGCCGAGTTCGGCGAGGTGGCGGTCGATGAAGCCCGTGTCGAATTGGCCATCGCGGAAGCCCCTGGCCCGCGCGAGGGCCAGCAGGAAGGCCACGTTGCTGCGTGGCCCGGCGATCCGCACGTCGCGCAAGGCGTCGGCCAGCCGGTCGAGAGCTTGCTCCCGGTCCTGCCCGTGAGCGATCAGCTTCGCGATCATGGGGTCGTAGTACGGGGTGACGGCGTCGCCCTCGACCACGCCCGTATCGACGCGCAGCCCCTCCCCGGACGGAAAGCGCAGGGCCTGCAGGCGGCCGGTGGAGGGCAGGAAGCCGCGCTCGGGATCTTCGGCGTAGATGCGCGCCTCCACCGCATGGCCCTGCAGCGGGACATCGGCCTGCGCGAAGGGCAGGTTCTGGCCCGCGGCCACGTTGAATTGGAGTTCCACCAGATCGAGGCCCGTGACGGCCTCGGTGACGGGGTGCTCCACCTGGAGACGCGTGTTCATCTCCATGAAGAAGAACCCGTCAGGCTTCAGGCCGGCCGAACCGTCGGCGATGAACTCGACCGTGCCTGCTCCGACATAGCCGACCGCACGGGCCGCCTCGACCGCCGCCCGGCCCATGGCCTCGCGCACTTCCGGCGTCATGCCGGGGGCCGGCGCCTCCTCGATCACCTTCTGGTGGCGCCGCTGCAGCGAGCAGTCGCGCTCGAACAGATGCACCACGTTTCCGTGCTGGTCGGCGAAGACCTGCATCTCCACGTGGCGAGGTGCTCGCACGTATTTCTCGACGAGCACGCGCGGGTCGCCGAAGGCGTTGCTCGCCTCGCGCTGGCAGCTCGCCAGCGCCTCCTCGAAGTCGATCAGACGGTCGACCCGCCGCATCCCCTTGCCGCCACCGCCGGCGACAGCCTTGATGAGGACGGGAAAACCGATGTTCGCCGCCCGCTCCCGCAGGAAGGCCGGTCCCTGCTTGTGGCCGTGATAGCCGGGCACGACCGGCACGCCGGCTCGCTCGACCAGCGACTTCGCGGCGTCCTTCAGCCCCATCGCCCGGATGGCCCGGGGCGGAGGGCCCACGAACACGATCTCCGCGCTGGCGCAGGCCTCGGCGAAGTCGGCGTTTTCCGACAGGAAGCCGTAGCCCGGGTGGATGCAGGCGGCGCCGGTCTCCCTGGCGGCCGCGATGATGCGCTCGCCGACCAGGTAGCTGTCGCGGGCGGGCGACGGTCCGATCGCAACCGCCTCGTCGGCCATGCGGACGAAGAGGGCCTCGCGATCCGCCTCCGAGTAAACCGCGATCGTCCGCATTCCCATCCGCCTCGCCGTGCGGATGATCCGGCAGGCGATTTCGCCGCGATTGGCGATCAGGACGGAAGCGAGCATGCAGGCCCTCGGGCTGTGGTGCGGAGGCGGGATGGACGAAGGCTTCAGTCGAAGGTCACATCCTCGTAGGCCTCGGCGAGCGGCAGGGACGCGCCGATAGCGGCGAGATCGAGCACGGCCTCGGGCGGTCGCGGAACCTGGGCCCCATCCTCGGGCCAGGAGCCCTCGTCGGCGCGGCCCCAATCCTCGATCCTGCATTCGTCCTGGTCGACGAGCGCGACGTGGCGGAGGCTTGGAAAGTCCCGCAGGTAACATTGCAGCTTGTCGCCACGGTCGTCCGCCATGGTCGAGGGCGACAGGACCTCGACAATGACGAGTGGGTCGCTCGCCCAGCGGCGGCGGCCATCCATCGGGCCGCAGCGGACCATGACGTCGGGCTGCGCGAAGAACTCCGCGTCTTCTCCCATGCTCACGCCGGCGTCGGCCAGGGACTGGCAACCGCGGTCGCGCGCCTGCCGACGCAAGACGGAATTGATGTTCCCCGCGATCAAGGAATGCCGGAGCGTTCCGGGCACCGTGGCGACGGCCGTGCCCGACAGCAGTTCGAAGCGCTGCCGGGGATGGGCGTCGGCGAAGGCGAGATAGTCGGAGACCGTCATGGGCATGCGTCGTGCGGCGACCTCGGTCATGGGAGCAACATCCTAGCAGCAAAGGATTTGGGGCGGAAAAGGTCACATGCGGAAAACACCGAAACGGGTCTCCTCGATCGGCGCGTTGAGGCAGGCGGCGAAGGCGAGGCCAAGCACGCGGCGGGTCTCCGAGGGCAGGACGACGCCATCGTCCCACAGCCTTGCCGTGGCGTAGTAGGGGTGGCCCTCGGTCTCGTATTGCGTGCGGATCGGGGCCTTGAATGCCTCCTCGTCGTTTGTCGACCAGGACTTGCCCTCCGCGGCGAGGTTGTCCCGCCGCACCGTGGCGAGCACGCTCGCCGCCTGCTCGCCGCCCATCACCGAAATCCGGGCATTGGGCCAGGCGAACAGGAAGCGGGGCGAATAGGCGCGCCCGCACATGCCATAGTTGCCGGCCCCGAAGGACCCGCCGACGATCACCGTGACCTTCGGCACCCGGGCGCAGGCCACGGCGGTGACAAGCTTGGCGCCGTCCTTGGCGATGCCGCCGGCCTCGTATTGCCGCCCGACCATGAAACCCGAGATGTTCTGCAAGAAGAGAAGCGGGATCTTGCGCTGGCAGCAGAGCTCGATGAATTGCGCGCCCTTGAGCGCGGACTCGGAGAAGAGGATCCCGTTATTCGCGATGATGCCCACCGGAATCCCCCAGATGCGGGCGAAGCCGGTCACGAGCGTCGTGCCGTAGAGCGCCTTGAACTCGTCGAATTCCGAGCCGTCGACCAGCCGGCCGATCACCTCGCGGATGTCGTACTGCTTGCGCAGGTCGGTGGGCACGAGGCCTTCCAGCTCCTCCGGATCGAGGCGCGGCGAACGGGGCTCGGCGAGCACCGGCCCGGCGGGCTGGGGCGCGTTGATGTTGGAGACGAGACGCCTGGCGAGCGCCAGCGCATGCTCGTCGTCAAGCGCGTAGTGGTCGGCGACGCCGGACACGCGGGCATGCACGTCAGCCCCGCCCAGGTCCTCGGCGGACACCTCCTCGCCGGTGGCGGCTTTCACGAGCGGAGGCCCGCCCAGGAAGATGGTGCCCTGGCGACGCACGATGATCGTCTCGTCCGACATGGCCGGCACGTAGGCTCCGCCCGCCGTGCAGGAGCCCATCACCACCGCGATCTGGGGGACGCCCATCGAGGAAAGGGTCGCCTGGTTGTAGAAGATGCGGCCGAAATGCTCCCGGTCGGGAAAGACCTCCGTCTGGTGGGGCAGGTTGGCCCCCCCGGAATCGACGAGATAGAGGCAGGGCAGCCTGTTCTCGCGGGCGATCTCCTGGGCGCGCAGGTGCTTCTTCACGGTCATCGGGTAATAGGTGCCGCCCTTGATGGTGGAGTCGTTGCACACGACCATCACCTCGCGGCCTTCCACCCGGCCGACGCCGGCGATGAGACCCGCGCCGTGGATGCCGCCATCATAGAGCCCGTGGGCGGCCAGCGCGCCGATCTCCAGGAAGGGCGAGCCGAGATCGAGCAGCCGCGTGACGCGCTCGCGAGGCAGCAGCTTGCCTCGCGCCAGATGCCGCTCTCGCGCCTTGGCCGGGCCGCCGGCCGCGGCCTCGGCCCGCTTCGCGCGGAGGTCGTCGGCGAGCGCGCGCCACAGGACCGCCTGTTCCTGGAAGGCGGCCGAGCGTGGATCGACACTGGACGTCAAGACCGCCACGGCATGCTCCTCCCCAGCCCGCGCGAGTCAGCCGGCGCGGTGGGGTCGATATTGGCGGAAGCCCGAAGGAACGCCAACGCCGTCTCGCTCAGCCCTTCGCAGGCTTCGCGGGGATGCCCGTCTCGACGGGACCGCCCGCCGCCTTCCAGGCCGAGAAGCCGCCGGCGACATGGGCGACGGGCCTGAGGCCCATCTCCTGCGCCGCCTTGGCGGCGAGTGCCGACCGCCAGCCTCCGCCGCAGAAGAAGACGAAGCGCTTGTCCTCGGCGAAGACGGGCTTGTGATAGGGGCTGTCGGGGTCGATCCAGAATTCCAGCATGCCGCGTGGGCAATGGAACGCCCCGGGAATGCGACCCTCCCGTTCCAGTTCCCGCGGATCGCGCAGATCGACCAGCACGGTGTCGTCACGCCCGACCAGGGCGAGAGCCTCCCCGGCGGGGATGGTCTCCACGACGGCCTCGGCCTCGGCGACGAGGGCCTTGTACCCCCTGGTGATGGTCTGCGGCATGGCGCGTCCTCGAGCGATGATCGGTCGCGGTCGATCCTAGTGCAGGGGCACGCGGGCCGGAAAGCCGGCTTGCCTGCGGCGGCGCCGGCACGGCATGGTGCGGGCATGCTGGACCCCACCAAACTGGACCTCGCACGGCTCGACTGGATCGCCCTCGCCTTCTTCGTGCTGGCCTGGACCGCCTATTCCTTCCTGATGGAAAACGACAGGCTGGGCGGGCGCAGCCTCAACACGGTGATGCACGGCTATCGGGACCTGTGGATGAGCCGCATGCTCCGCCGCGAGGTGCGCATCGTCGACACGCAGATCATGGCGAGCCTGCAGAACGGCACGGCCTTCTTCGCCTCCACGTCGCTACTCGCGATCGGCGGCGCGGCCGCCCTGTTGCGCTCCGCTGGCGACGTGGTGCGCGTCTTCGAGGATCTGCCCTTCGGGCTCGCCACCAGCCGACCCCTCTGGGAGCTCAAGGCGGTCGGACTGCTGATGATCTTCATCTACGCCTTCTTCAAGTTCGCTTGGTCCTACCGCCTGTTCAACTATGCGGCGATCCTCCTCGGGGGCACGCCGCCTCTGGAGGAGTGCGACACGGACGAAGCCCGCCGGCACGCGGCGCGCACCGCCGCGATGACGACGGCGGCCGGCCGCCACTTCAACAAGGGCCAGCGCGCCTTCTTCTTCGCGCTGGGCTATCTCGGCTGGTTCATCGGCCCCCTGCCCTTCCTGCTCAGCACGGCCGCCGTGGTCGCCGTGATGGCCGGCCGGCAATATGTCTCGGACGGCTGGGCGGCCGTGGTCGGGCCTGACCGGGACAGCGCGGGTTGACCGATTCAGCCGCGAAGGCCACACCGGCGTCCATGACCATGCAAGACGCGCCGACCCCCGCCAAAATCGCGCCCGAGGCCATCGCCGAGACGATGGTGGATCTCGCCACGCAGCGCGGAACGGACAAGACGATCTGCCCGTCCGAGGTCGCCCGCGCCCTGGGCGGCAGCCACCCGGACCGCTGGGGCCCGCTGATGATCCCGGTGCGGCGCGTGGCCGTGAGGCTCGCCCACGAGGGCAAGGTGGTCATCTACCGAAAGGGCAAGCCCGTCTCGCCGGACGACTTCAAGGGCGTCTACCGGATCGGCCTGCCCCGCCAGGACTGAGGTCAGGGCGCCGGGAACAGCTCCCGGCTTTGTCCCAGCAGGCGCGCCGCCGCGAGGCCGATCCACTCGCGCACGGCCATGTCGGTGCGGCGCAGGCCGTCGCTGGCCGCGATGAAGGGCCGCCAGGCGTCGTCCGCCCCGCGCGTGCGGAAATCCACGGGATAGGCGACGACGTCGTAGCCTTCGCCGCGGAACAACCCCACGGACCGCGCCATGTGGAAAGCCGACGTCACCAGAAGCACGCGGTCGCCCGGCCCGAGGTCCAGCAAGGCCCTGGTGAAGCGGGCGTTCTCGACGGTGTTGCGCGAGCGCCGTTCGAAGCGGACGCGGTCCCCGGGGAGACCGAACTCGGAGAGGTGGGGCTCGACGACCTCGGATTCAGTGACGTCGCCGTCCACCGGCGAGCCCGCCCCTCCCGTGAACACGACGGGGATCGCCGGAAATCGGCGGGCCAAGTCGCCCATCGCGATCATGCGCTCGGCGGCGTCGTTCAGGGCCAGCTGGCCCCTTGCGGCCGCGACACCGGTCTCGATGGCGCCGCCCAGCACCACGATGGCCGCAATCGGTCGGCCGTCGTCCACCCAGGCCGGGAAGCGCTGTTCGAGAGGCGCCAGCAACCAGTTGGGAACGGGCGACAGGCCGAAGACGACGAACAGAGCCGCGGCGAGCCCGACGAGCCGCCGGCCCCACCGCGCGTGGCGCCCGCGCAGCATGACCGCCCCCGCCACCGCCAGCGCCAGGATGACGTTGGAAGGCGTGGCGAAGAACCAGAGCAGCTTCGAGAGCGCGTAGTACATCGGGCGAGCGTCGCTCCAACGAGGGGACGAGGCTCGGCCGGCGACGGACAGCCCCGTTCCGGCAGTCCTACGGCTTGGCCTTGAAGGCTTCGTAACGCGCCTTGGTCTCGGCGTTGGGCGGATACAGGCCCGGCAGCGGCAGTCCCTTCTCCACCTCCCCCATGATCCAGGCCTCGAGCCGCTCCTGCTCTGGCCCCTCCGTCAGCACGGTCTCGAGGAAAGCGGCGGGGATGCAGACGGCGCCGTCGGCGTCCGCCACGATGACGTCGTCGGGGAACACGGCGACCCCGCCGCAGGCGACCGGCTCCTGCCATCCGACGAAGGTGAGGCCGGCCACCGAGGCCGGAGCGGCGGTGCCCTGGCACCACACCGGCAGGCCCGTGCCCAGTACGCCCGCGAGGTCGCGCACCACGCCGTCGGAGACGAGCGCCGCCACGCCGCGCTTGGCCATGCGGGAGGTCAGGATGTCGCCGAAGATCCCGGCATCGGTCACGCCCATGGCGTCGACCACCGCGATGCAGCCCTGAGGCATCTCCTCGATGGCAGCCCTCGTGGAGCGCGGTGAGGACCAGCTCTCGGGCGTCGCGAGATCCTCGCGCGCCGGCACGAAGCGCAGGGTGAAGGCGCGGCCCACGATCCGCTTGCCCGCCGCGGTGGCGAGCGGCATGGGCCCGCGCATCCAGAGGCGGCGCAGGCCCTTCTTGAGCAGCACCGTCGTGATCGTGGCGGTCGAGACGTGCCGGAGGGTTTCCAGGGCGGCGGGATCGAGCTGCATGGGGCGTCCGTGGCATGCGAGGGCGAAGGGCGGGCACGATGTCACGCGTCCCGCGGCTTCGCAACGCAAGGGAGACCCGCGTCGCGGCCGCGCCTCAGTCCCAGCGCGGGGCGAAGGCCGGCGTGATCATCCGACCGTCCGGCCGGGCGAGGCCGGACAGGGCGGTCATCTCCTCCTCCGTCAGGTCGAAGTCCCAGATGCCGAAGTTCTCCTCGATCCGGGCGGGCGTCGACGACTTCGGAATGGCCACGACGCCGGGCTGCTGCACGTGCCAGCGCAGCACGACCTGCGCCGGCGTCCGCCCGTGCGCGGCGGCGATGCGCGCCACCACCGGATGCTCCGTGTCGGCGCCCTTGCCGAGCGGCGAATAGGACGTGAAGGCCATGCCCTGGCGACGGCAGGCCGCGAGCACCTTCGTCTGGTCGAGCGTCGGATGATATTCGCATTGGTTGGCGACCAGCGGCTCGCTGGCCAGCGCCACCGCGCGGTCGAGCAGCGCGACGGGATGGTTCGACACCCCGATGTGGCGCGCGAGCCCGCGCCGCCTGGCGTCGCAGAGCGCGCCGATCGAGGATTCGAGCGGCACGGCCGGATTGGGCCAGTGGATGAGCAGCAGGTCGACCCGGTCGAGGCCGAGCCGCTTCAGGCTCCCTTCCGCCGAGCGCTGCAGGTCGCCCGCGGCGATGTCCTCCCACCAGACCTTGGTGGTGACGAAGACATCATCCCGCTTGACCCCCGAAGCGCGAAGCCCCTCCCCCACCTCCGCCTCGTTGCCGTACATCCGCGCCGTGTCGATGTGCCGGTACCCGACCCTCAGGCCCTCGGCCACCGCCCGCACGCAGGTCTCCCCCGTGCTGCGGAAGGTGCCCAACCCGAGAGCGGGAATGGCGGCGCCGTTGGCTTGGACGATGTGGGCTGTCGGCATTGCGTGCTCCGGAGATGGAGGAAAAGGCTGGCGGGCCAGGGACCACGGCCTCGGGATCAGCAGATCGAGCGAGCGATGGTCGAGATTGGCCAGCAATCCGATCCAGGCCCGCCCGACCCTATATCATGGAGCCCGCGCGGCAGCCCCGTGACACCCAGGCCAGGTGCACGGCGCGGGCCGCGGCGTCGACCGGACGTGGCGGGCAGGCTCGCGGCGGCGAGCCTTGCCAGCCCTCCGACCGGTCGCCGCGCCGGTTCACCCCGTCTTGGCGAACAGTTCCCGCCCGATCAGCATCCGCCGGATCTCGCTCGTGCCGGCGCCGATCTCGTAGAGCTTTGCGTCGCGCAGGAGGCGGCCGGTGGGATAGTCGTTGATGTAGCCGTTGCCGCCGAGGAGCTGAATGGCGTCGAGCGCCACCTGCGTGGCCTTCTCGGCGGCGTAAAGAATGGCGCCGGCGGCGTCCTCGCGAGTGGTCTCGCCGCGGTCGCAGGCCTGGGCGACGGCGTAGACATAGGCCTTGCAGGCGTTCATGCCGACATACATGTCGGCGAGCTTGCCCTGGACGAGCTGGAACTCGCCGATCGGCTGGCCGAACTGCTTGCGCTCGTGGACATAGGGCATGACGACGTCCAGGGCCGCCTGCATGATGCCAAGCGGACCCGCCGCCAGCACCACGCGCTCGTAGTCGAGGCCCGACATGAGCACGTTGACGCCCCGGCCCACCTGGCCCAACACGTTCTCCTCGGGCACCTCGCACTCCTCGAAGACCAGCTCGCAGGTGTCGGAGCCGCGCATGCCGAGCTTGTCGAGCTTCTGCGCCGTGGAGAAACCCTTCATCCCCTTTTCGATGATGAAGGCGGTGATGCCGCGCGAGCCGGCCTCCGGATCGGTCTTGGCGTAGACGATCAGCGTCTCGGCGACCGGCCCGTTGGTGATCCACATCTTGCTGCCGGTCAGGACGTAGCGGTCGCCCTTCCTGTCCGCGCGGGTGCGCATGGAGACGACGTCGGAGCCGGAGCCCGGCTCCGACATGGCCAGCGCGCCCACATGCTCGCCCGAGATGAGCCCGGGCAGGTAGCGGCGCTTCTGCTCGGCCGTCCCGTTGCGGCGGAGCTGGTTGACGCAGAGGTTGGAATGGGCGCCGTAGCTGAGCCCCACCGAGGCCGAGGCGCGAGACACCTCCTCCACGGCGATGCAATGCTCGAGGTAGCCGAGCCCCGTCCCGCCCCATTCCTCCTCGACCGTGATGCCGTGGAGACCCAATTCGCCCATGCGCGGCCAGAGGTCGCGGGGGAAGGTGTTGCTACGGTCGATCTCGGCGGCGCGGGGCGCGATCTCGGCCTGCGCGAAGGCCTGCACCGTCTCGCGCAGCATGTCGGCCGTCTCGCCGAGGTTGAAATTGAACGGGCGCGGGGCATTCGCGAGCATGGCGGCGGCGTTTCCTGTTGTCATAGGATTGCGAGGAGGATAGCGCACTCCGCAGCGCGGAACATCCGCCGGAACGTCCGAAGCGCAAAGGGGAAGGGAGCGTCGGGAATGCCGCAGGAATTCGGGGAACGGCCCAATGCGGTGCCATGGCCCCCGCTCATCTACAGCGCGGCACTCCTGATCGCCTGGGCGCTCGAGCGGTGGGACCGCTTCGTCTGGCTCGACGCGATGCTCGCGCACCTGCCCCATTGGGTGGGGCTCGCCGTCTTCGCCGTCGGCGTGGGGCTCGACCTGTGGGCGTTGTGGGTCCTGCGCCGCAACTCCACCACGGTGCTGCCCAACGCCAAGAGCTCCCGGCTGGTGCAGACGGGGCCCTATCGGTTCTCGCGCAATCCGATCTACCTCGGAAACACGCTCGCGATGATCGGTCTGGCCCTGGCTTTGCGCTGGGGCTGGCTTCTCTTCCTGGTGCCGGTCACGGTGGCGGCCATCGTCTGGCTCGCCATCTCCCGCGAGGAGCGCCACCTCGAGATCCGCTTCGGCTCCGCGTGGAAAGACTATTCCGCGAAGGTCCGGCGCTGGCTCTGAGGGCCGGCCCCGTCAAGGCGGGGACCTGGTTCTCCCGTCATTGCGGGGCGCGTCGGCAAAGCACTCCACGTGCGGGCAGGAGTGGATTGCTTCGCTTCGCTCGCAACGACGGCGTCGTGATCCGCGGGCCTTGGCCTCATTTCGGGTCGAGGAAGGCCTGCCACTGCTTCTCGTCGCCATTGAAGACGTTGCGGTCGACGTCGCCCCGGATGCCGGGGACCCGGCCGGTGGTGGTCCATTGCCAGAAGACCCAGCGGCGACTGGTGTAGCGCACCTCCGGGTCGGCGGCGACGCTGCGGATCCAGAAGGGATAGTCTTCGAAATAGCCCTTCAGCACCTCCTCGTGGAAGGTGATGTCGGTATAGATGATCGGCCGCTTGCCGGTATGGCGCTCGAGCTCCACCAGCATGGTCTGGATCATCATCAGCGCCTGCTCGCGCGGCACCTTCTTGGGGCAACTGGGCGAGTGGCCGTTCCACTCGACGTCGAGCACCGGCGGCAGGGCATCCTCGTCCTGCGGAATATGCTGGACGAACCAGCGGGCCTGCTCCTCGGCGGGACGGCACCAATAGACGAAGTGGTAGGCGCCCCGCGGAATCTCCCAGCGCTTGGCGTTCTCCCAGTTCTCGCGAAAGCGGTCGTCGACGTGATCGCCGCCCTCGGTCGCCTTGATGAAGACGAAGCGGGCGCCGGCATCCTTCACCTCCGGCCAGTCGATCGTGCCCTGCCACTTCGAGAGGTCGATGCCGTGGATGGGGTAGAGCTGCGCCTTGGCGACGCCGGGATGCGGCTTCGCGTCCCCCTTGCGGGGGTAGTAGTTCGGCACCGCCGTGCAGCCGGCGAGCGCAGCGACGAGCAACGCGGCGAGCGCGCGCTTCAGGGAGGCCACGGCGGGTTTCGGGCGGGCTGATGACGGGGCTGTCGCGTCGGTCATGGATCCGGCAGGGCCTTTGCGGGCATTCTCCTCACACCCATTCGACCGATTGTCTTAAGAAACCGGAAACCTTCAGCCCAGGCCGAACCACAAGGTGGCGATGCCGAGGAAGGCGAAGAAGCCGACGACGTCCGTGACCGTGGTCACGAAGACGCCGGAGGAGACCGCGGGATCCGCCCCGTAACGGTCGAGCGCGAGGGGGATCAGGATGCCGCCGAGCGCGCCCGCGACGAGGTTCACCGTCATGGCCGTGGCGATGACGAGGCCGAGGTTCCAGTCGTGGAACCACAGGCTCGCGACCACCCCGGTGATGATGCCGAAGCCCACGCCGTTGAGCAGTCCCACGATGGTCTCGCGCAGGGTCACGCGGATGGCGTTGCCCGAGCCCAGCTCCCTGACCGCGAGCGCGCGCACCGCGACCGTCATGGTCTGCGTCGCCGCGTTGCCTCCCTGGCTCGCCACGATGGGGGCCAGCACGGCGAGCGCGACCATTTTCTCCAGCTGGCCCTCGAAGAGCCCCAGCACGGAGGAGGCCAGGAAGGCCGTGAGCAGGTTGACGAAGAGCCAGACGAAGCGGCTCCTCGTGATGGTCCAGACGGTGTCGGACAGCTCCTCGTCGCCGCTGACGCCGCCCAGCGCCTTGATCTCGTCGTCGGCCTCTTCCTGGATGACGTCGACGATGTCGTCGATGGTGACCACGCCGACCAGCCGGCCGGCCTCGTCCACGACCGGTGCCGAGACGACGTTGTAGCGCTCGAACAGGCGCGCCACGTCCTCGCCGGCGTCGAGCACGTTCACCCTGCGGCGATCTGCCGCCATGATCGCCTCGATCGGTCCCTCCCGGCCGCTGCGCACCAGCCGGTCGAGGAAGACGTGGCCGAGCAGGCGGTGGCCGGGGTCGACGACGAAAACCTCGAAGAAGCTGTCGGGCAGGTCGACGTCGCGCTGCAGGAAGTCCAGCGTCTGCCCCACCGTCCAGAAGGGAGGCACGGCGATGAGGTCCGTCTGCATCAGACGGCCGGCCGACCCCTCGGGATAGTCGAGGCTCTTCTGCAGCGCGACGCGGTCGGTCGCCGGCAGGGCGTCGAGGATCTCCTCCTGCTCCTCGCGGTCAAGGTCCTCGAGGATGCGCACGGCGTCGTCGGATTCGAGGTCGCCGATGCCCTCCGCCACCGTCTCGGCCGGCAATTCGTCGAGAATTTCCTCGCGGACGCTGTCATCCACCTCGGTGAGGGCGGCGAAGTCGAAGTCGTCACCGAGGAGCGCGATGAGCTTGATGCGATCGTCGTTGTCGAGCGCCTCGAGCAGCGCGCCCTGGTCGGCCTCGTGCAGGCCGGAGACGAGCGCCCGCAGGCCCTCCGCGTCCTCGCTCCCCGTGAGCGACACGACCGTCTCGACGAACACCGGATTGACGTCGCCCTCGCCGTCCCGGAACGCGAGGGGAGCGTCGGGCAGCGCCGCTTCCTCGGCCGGCGACTTGGCCTCGTCGACGTCGAGCATGGCGCGATTCCGTGGCTGGCGGAGATGACGAGGCGTTGTAGGCAGGGGCTCCCGCCTTGGCAATCCGCGAATGCCGGGCCATACACGAACGCAACGTATGGCTGCGCTAGCGCTGCGTCGGCGCAGCTACGCTCCCGAGGACGGCAGGAAGGCATGACCCCACGCCCGAGTCCCGTCGCCGCGCCCGGTCCGCGCGCACTCAGCCGGCGCGCAATCCTGGCGGCTCCGGCGCTCCTGCTGGCGACGGCCGAAGAGGGGAAGGCGGCGGCCTGCGGCGTGGCGCCGCTGGGCACGGCGCGGACGCTGCGGGTGGGCACGCAGGGCGGCCTGTTCGTCGGCCTGAAGTCCTACCCGGCCACCCTGCCCTTCCAGGCGGGCGAGGTGGCCCTCACCTTCGATGACGGCCCCTGGCCCGGCACAACGCCGCGCATTCTCGACGCACTGGCCTGCGAGGGCGCCAAGGCGACGTTCTTCATGATCGGGCGCAACGCCGCGGCGAACGCCGCGATCGCGCGCCGCGTGCTGGCGGAAGGCCACACCGTCGCCTGCCATTCCTGGTCGCACCCCAACATGCGCACGCTCTCCCCCGAGGCCGGCCGGCGGGACATCGAGCACGGTTTCAGGGCGATCGCGGACACTCTGGGCCGCGAGCCCGCGCCGTTCTTCCGCTTTCCCTTCTTCTCGGAGACCCAAGCGCTCGAGCAATGGCTCGCCAGCCGGGATATCGGCGTGTTCGGGGCGGATTTCTGGGCGTCGGACTGGAACGCGATGACGCCGCAGGCCGAACTCGCCTTGGTCGATGGACGGCTCGCCAAGGCGGGGCGCGGCATCGTGCTCTTTCACGACACGAAGGCCCAGACGGCGGCGATGATGCCCGGCTTCCTGCGCAACCTCGCAGCGGCGGGACGGTCCGTCGTCGCCCTCGCGCCGGGGTCGGGCCGCGGCGAGACCGTGGCGGCGGGCCCGGGCTGGACCCGAGGCGTGCCCTGAAAACGAAACGGCGACCGCAGCTTTCGCCGGGTCGCCGCCGGAGCCAGGTCTGTCGAGAGACCGGCTCGAAGAATGGTGCGGTCGAGAAGACTCGAACTTCCACTCCGGTTAAGGAACTAGCACCTCAAGCTAGCGCGTCTACCAATTCCGCCACGACCGCAAATCCGGACCGTCCGAGGAGGTCCGCAGGACCGCCCCGACCGGAGCGGGGCACCGTGTAACAGATCGATTCCGCGGCGACAAGGGATGTGGAGCGGCGCGGCGACGATTTCCCGGCGAACCCGCAGCGGAGGTGCGGCGATCCGTGGATTTCTGCTGGGGCGACAAGGGCCTGCGCCGACGCAGGCCGGCTCAGGCGGCCGCTTCGCCCTGCGGGGACGGCTGGTCCATCGTGTCGCTCGGCGGCCGGCGGATGAGCTCCTTCACCTCCACCGTGATCGAGGTGCCGTTGACGACGACGATGCCGCGCGCGATGGGAAGATCGTTGGCGAGGATCTCGACCTCGTCCTCCTGTGCCGAATCGAGCGCGATGACCGCGCCGCGGCCCATGCGCAGGAGCTGGTGGATGGGCATGCGCGAACGGCCAAGCACGATGGAGATGTCGACGCCGACCGTGTTCAATCCACTGGACAAGGATGTCCTCCGTCGCCGGGCCATGGCCCGCAGAAAGGCAGGGCCCCAGTGAGCCGGAACAGGGTTAAGGCATGGTGAACACGCGCGACATGCTGGCGCGACCGGCCGGCGCCGATGACCTGCCCCCTGTGGAGTGGGTGATGCGCGAGGGCCTGCTGCCCTATCCGGAGGCCGTCGCGGAGATGGAGGCCCGGGTCGCCGCGATCGCCGCCGGCGAGGCGGCCGAGCGCGTCTGGCTGGTTGAACATCCGCCCCTCTACACGGCCGGGACGTCGGCCGACGAACGCGACCTGATCGAGGCGCGCTTCCCCGTCTTCGAAACGGGGCGCGGCGGGCAGTTCACCTATCACGGCCCCGGCCAGCGCGTGGCCTACGTCATGCTCGACCTGCGCCGGCGCGCGGCCATCCCCGGCCAGCCGGACGTGCGCGGCTACGTGGCGGCGCTGGAGGCCTGGATCATCGCCACGCTGGACCGCTTCAACATCCGCGGCGAGCGGCGGGAGGACCGGGTGGGGGTATGGGTGCGCCGTCCAGACCGCGCGCCCGGTCCCGACGGCACGCCCGCGGAGGACAAGATCGCCGCCATCGGCATCCGCGTGCGGCGCTGGATCAGCTATCACGGCATCAGCCTGAACGTTGAGCCGGACCTCTCCCATTTCGGCGGCATCGTCCCCTGCGGCATCGGGCAGCCGGCCTACGGCGTGACGAGCCTCGTCGACCTCGGCCTGCCCGTGACCATGGCCGACGCCGACGTCGCCCTGCGCGCCGCCTTCGAGGAGGTGTTCGGGCCGACGGCGACCGTGCGGGAGTAAGCGGCATGGACGAGGAGATCGCGCTCGTGCGCGGCTGGACCCCTGGCCTTCTCGGCTGGATGATCGCCGAGCACGGAGTGTCCTACGAGCGCGACTGGAGGCTCGGCCGGCTCTTCGAGGCCAAGGTCGCCGAGGGACTTGGCGAATTGGCGGGCCGGCCAGACCCGGCGGCGGACCTGCTGCTGTCCGCGCGGTCAGGGGACGCGATCCTGGGCGCCATCGCGGTCGACGCCACCGGAGCGCATGCCGCGACCCAGGGTCCGCGCATCCGCTACTTCATCCTCGCCGAGAGCGCACGCGGACGCGGCGTCGGCCGCCGCCTCCTGGCCGGCGCGATGAGCTTCATCGCGGAGAGGGGTTTCGACCGGGCATGGCTCACCACCTTCGCGGGCCTCGACGCCGCCCGCCATCTCTACGAGTCCGTCGGCTTCGTCCTGGCTCACGAGGAGCTCGACACGACCTGGGGCACCCCGCTGACAGAGCAGCGCTTCGACTGGCGGAAAGCGGGCTAGCGCCCCCCTCATTGCGAGCGGAGCGACGCAAGCCAGCCCTATGCCGGGCGTTGCCTGGCGTGCTTGGTCGCTTCGCTCCTCGCATTGACGGGGATGATCGGGCGAGGCGCATTGGAAAACGGTGCGGCCCGGGGGCGCATCAGAACAGAGAGCCCTGCGGGTCGTCCCGCGCCTTCGGCGGAGCCGGCGCGGCAGGGCGGGGACGAGCCTGCCGCAGGGGCCGGGGGGCCTCGGCATCCACCTCGCGCAGCACGAGCACCTCCTCCCCGGCCGGCCGCACCAGCCCGAGCGCTGCGGCGGGGTCCTCGTCGCGGCAGTCGAGCCAGGTCTCGAAATCCGCGGGCTCGATGATGACGGGCATGCGCTCATGGATCGCCGCCATGACGCCGTTGGCCGCCGTGGTCAGGATCGCGGCGGTGTCTACCTCGCTGCCGTCGGGGGCGACGTAGGTCTCCCAGACGCCAGCGAGCGCCATGACCGCGCCGTCGGCGCGCTCGCAGAGGAAGGGCGTCTTGCGCACCGCCCGACCCTCGCCGTCACGCCGCCACTCGTAGAACCCGGTCGCCGGCACGAGGCAGCGGCGACGGCGCAACGCGTTGCGGAAGGCCGGCTTCTCCGCCACCGTCTCGCCACGGGCGTTGAAGAGCAGCGGAAAGGTCCCGGGATCCTTGACGAAGCGCGGCATGAATCCCCAGCGCACCAGCAGGTGGTGGCGCACGCCGAAGACCTCGTGGACGATGGAGATCGGTTCGGACTGGGCGATGGCCGTGCGCGGCGGAAAATTGGGCCATTCGACATAGCCGAAGAGCGCCCTCACCGCCTCGGGCGTCGCCGTCTGCTGGTAGCGTCCGCACATGCTCGCCGCCTCCGAGCCGGAGCGCGGCTCAGAGCCAGCGTTTCCAGCGGAAGAAGACGTAGGGCAGGACGCCCGCGAGCACCATCATGCCGAGCGCCATCGGATAGCCGAAATGCCAGTCGAGCTCGGGGATCAGCTTGAAGTTCATGCCGTAGATCGACGCGATCAGCGTGGGCGGCATGAAGATCACGGCCATGACCGAGAACAGCTTGATGATATTGTTCTGCTCGAGATTGACCAGGCCAAGCGTCGCGTCGAGCAGGAACTGGATCTTCTGCGACTGGAAGCTCGCGTGCTCCTCGAGCGACTGGAGGTCACGCAGCGTGGTGCGGACGGATTCGCGCAGTTCCAGCGGGACGCGGGCGGTGCGGTAGGAGACGGAGAGGAAGAGCAGCACGCGCTCGATCGACACGAGGCTCTCGCGGATCTTGGAGATCAGGTCCCCGCTGCGCCCCAAAGAGCGCAGGGTCTCCTGGTATTCCGCGTTCCGGCTTTCCGGGTCGCCCTTGTTCTCGAAAATGCGGCGCGAGATGGCGTCGAGCTTCGCCCCGGCGGCCTGCAGCACGTCGGCCGCGCGGTCGATGATCGTCTCGACGAGGCCCGCCATGATCGCCTCCGCCGTGGGGGCGCAGCCG
This sequence comes from Alsobacter sp., assembly GCA_046349155.1. Taxonomy (GTDB): domain Bacteria; phylum Pseudomonadota; class Alphaproteobacteria; order Rhizobiales; family Beijerinckiaceae; genus Alsobacter. The sequence continues at coordinate 524,001 of JAXMCW010000002.1, forward strand.
TCCGGCTTGGACAGCCGGTTGGTGAAGATGTGGAAGGCCTTCGGCTCGGCGTAGCGGACAGTCACCATCACCTGGTCCTTCAGGATGAAGGTGATGCCGGTGACTTCCGGTTCGAACTCGACGTTGTAGACCACCCGGGCGGTGAGGTAGCGCGCGCCGTCCTCGAGATAGAGAAGCTCGGATGGCTCGATGTCGCTCATCTCCTCGCGGGTGGGAATGCTGATCCCCAGGAAGGCCTCGACCTTGGCGTCCTCCTCCCGGGTCGGCTCGATCAGGTCGATCCACAGCGCGTCGGAGGGAATCTGCTCCTCGCCCTGCAGCAGCCGGCGGTCGAAGCGCGCCGGCGTGTCCCGGAGCGTGGCCTCGCTGCAGCGGTAGACGACGATCATGCAGGGCTCCCCGACGGCCTCCTGCGCCGTCGAAAGACGCGCATCGCCGCAACACCACGACCTCGGCCGCCCGTCAAGCGTAACGGGCAAACCTTGGCAAGGCGTAATGTCACGGTGTGACGGGGCCGAGGCTCGCCGGGGCCGGACTATCCTCCGGCACGAAGAAGTCCATGAACAGCGCCTGGCTCGGATCCACGCGGTAGGCGTCGAAATCCGTCACGCCCTCGCCGGCGAGGAACGTGTCGTCGATCAGGAACCGGCCTGTGAAGTCTCGCGACGGCTTCTGGAAGACCCGCCACGCGGCGTCCGCGAGAATGTCCGGCGTGCGGCTGGCGCGCATCATGGCTTCGCCCCCGAGCAGGTTCCTGATCGCGGCTGTGGCAATCGTGGTGCGAGGCCAAAGCGCGTTGACGGCGATCCCCCGGCCGCGCAACTCGCCGGCCAGGCCCAGCACGCACAGGCTCATGCCATACTTGGCAATGCTGTAGGCGACGTGCGGCGCAAACCACTTCTCCTGCATGTCCAGGGGCGGCGACAGCATGAGGATGTGGGGGTTCGCCGCCTTTTCCAGATGGGGAATGGCATGCTTGGAGACCATGAACGTGCCACGCGCGTTGATGGCGTGCATCAGGTCGAAGCGCTTCATGTCCGTCTGGGTCGTCGGCGTGAGCTGGATGGCCGAGGCATTGTTCACGACGATGTCGAGCCCGCCGAAGGTAGTGACCGTGCGGTCGAGCGCCGCCTTGACCTGCTCTTCCTCCCTTACGTCGACGACGAGCGGCAGCGCCTTGCCGCCGGCCTGCTCGATGGCCTCGGCGGCGGTGTGGATGGTGCCCTCCAGCCTGGGATGGGGCGCGACAGTCTTGGCGGCAATGGCCACGTTGGCGCCGTCCCGGGCGGCGCGCAGGGCGATGGCGAGACCGATCCCGCGGGAGGCGCCGGTGATGAAGAGCGTCTTGTTGGCCAGCGGTCCGGGCATGTGGGGTCTCCTCGGCTCAGGACGGGAGGGGAAGCTGGAAGCGGCCGGGCTGCGAGCCGTCGGCGTCGGTGAAGCCGTAGTGGCGCGCGAGATCGGCGACGAACAGCGAGCCGCCATGCCAGGCCCCGACGTCGCGATCGGCGGCGAGCGCGGCCACGGCGCGCCCCGCATAGGCCGGGCTCTCCGTCGTGTGGTCGGCGAGGCCGGCCGCGATCACGCGCTCCGTGCGCACGAAGCCCGGCGAGAGGTGGACGGCCGTGATCCCGAGGCCCTTCACACCGCGCGCGACGATGCCGGCCGCCCGGCGGATGCCGGCCCAGCCGAGGTCGTCGACAGGGTCCTGCACCGCGCCTTCGGGCGCGTCGAACCCCACGGCGACGATGAGGCCTGCGCCGGCGTTGAGCATCAGCGGCACGAAGGCGCGGGCCGTCGAGAGCAGCGCATAGGGTCCGGTGGTGAGCGCCACTTCGAAGCCGCGCAGAGGCCGGCGGAAGAAGGGCGCGCCATAGGGCGTGCCGTCGCCGTGGCGCTCGCCGTCGAAGCCCTCCCCTCCACCCCAGACCGTGCAGGCGAACAGGTGCGGCGGCCCGAGGCGGCGAAGCACCCAGGCAGAGAACTCGTGCAGCGCCCTGGGATCCGTGCAGTCGCAGCGATAGGGCAGTCCCTCCCCGCCCGCTTCCGAGACCGCCTCGGCGACGTCCTCGATCGTCTCCGGCCGTCCCTCGGTCCTGGCGCCGAAGCGGGTGGAGCGAGCCGCGCAGACCACCGTGGCGCCGGCCTCCCCGAGAGCCAAGGCGATGCCACGGCCGACGCCGCGCGACGCTCCCGCGACGATGCAGACCCGGCCGGAGAGGGCGCGGGGCGCGAGGGGCCCGGGGGCGGCCTGGCTCATGCGGCGAAGACGGAGGCCGCGGCCTCGACGGCCTGCGACCCTTCCACGACGGTGCGCTCCAGGGCGGGTGCTTCGGTGGCGAGATGCTCCGCGAAGAAGCGCGCGACCGCGATACGCCGCCGGATGGCCGGCGTGTCGTCGCCGCCCAGCGCCGCCAGGGCCTCCTCGGCGAGCGAGACGCCGCCGAGCGCAAGACCGAAGAGCCTGAGATAGGGCGTCGCGCCAGCAAGAGCCTCCGCGGGCCTGCCGGCCAGCGCCTGGCGCATGAAGGCGGTCGCCCTTTCCAGGGCCACGACCGCTTCGCCGAGGCGGGCAGCGGCGTGGCCGAGCCCGGGGGCGTTGCTGCCCGCCACGCGACCCACCGTCGCGCGCATGCGGCCGATCACGTTGGCGACGGCCTCCCCGTTCGAGAGCGGGAGCTTGCGGGTGACGAGGTCGATGGCCTGGATGCCGTTGGTGCCCTCGTAGATCGCCGCGATGCGCGCATCGCGCCAGTGCTGGGCCGCGCCGGTTTCCTCGACATAGCCCATGCCGCCATGGATCTGGATCCCCAGCGAGGCCACCTCGATGCCGATGTCCGTGGAATAGGCCTTGGCGATGGGGGTGAGCAGGGCCGCGCGCTCCGCCGCCGCCTGGCGACGGGCCGGGTTCGGATCACGGTGCGAGCGGTCGAGCGCCTCGGCGGTCAGGTAGCAGATGGCGCGCGCGGCGCGCGTCTGGGCCGCCATGGCGAGCAGCATGCGCCGGACGTCCGGGTGCTCGACGATGGGGCTCATGCCCTCGCCCGTCCAGCCCGGCGCCCTGCCCTGGCGGCGTTCCCGCGCATAGGCCCAGGCGCGCTGCAAGGCGCGGTCGGCGATCGCGACGCCCTGCAGGCCCACGTTCAGGCGCGCGCTGTTCATCATCGTGAACATGCAGGCGAGGCCGCGGTTCTCCTCGCCGACGAGCCAGCCGACGGCGCCTCCCTGCTCGCCGAATACCATGGAGCAGGTGGGGGAGGCGTGGATGCCGACCTTGTGCTCCACCCCGGCGCAGCGCAGGTCGTTGCGCTCGCCCAGCGAGCCATCGTCGGCGACCAGCCGCTTGGGCACCGCGAAGAGCGAGATGCCGCGCGTGCCGGGCGGCGCGTCGGGCAGCCGGGCGAGCACGAGGTGGATGATGTTGTCGGTGAGGTCGTGGTCGCCGTAGGTGATGAAGATCTTCTCGCCCGCGATGCGGTAGGTTCCGTCCTCCGCCCGCTCGGCCCTGGTCCGCAGGGCCGCGAGGTCCGAGCCCGCCTGCGGCTCGGTGAGGTTCATCGTCCCCATCCACTCGCCGGAGACGATCCTGGGCAGCACCAGCCGCTTGAGGTGGTCCGAGCCGTGCGCCTGCAGCGCCTCGATGGCGCCGGCCGTCAGCAGCGGGCCCAGGGCGAAGGCGAAGTTGGCGGCGTTCCACATCTCCGTGCAGGCGGCCTGCACGAGGAGCGGCAGGCCCTGGCCGCCATGGGCGGGATCGGCGACGAGCCCGTTCCAGCCTCCGTCCGACCACCGGCGATAGGCGTCCCGCCAGCCCGGCGGGGTGACGACGCCGCTCTCCCCCAGCACCGAGCCCGCCCTGTCTCCGACGGTGTTGAGCGGCGCAAGCTGCTCGGCGGCGAAGCGGCCGGCCTCGGTGAGAACGGCCTCGGCCATGCCGCCGTCGAGTTCGGGCGCCAGGCCCTCCGCCTCCAGGGCGTCCAGCCCGGCCACGTGGCGCAGGGTGAACAGGATGTCGTCGAGCGGGGCCTGGTAGCTCATCCTCACCTCCGGTGCGGCCCGTTCTCTTCCGGCCTGCCACGAAACGGTCTAAGGCAAGCCGGCCGACCTTGCCACAGGCGGCCCCTGCGACGATAGGCGGATGAAAGCGGACACATGACGGACGGGCGCACCCGCGAGACATTGCGCCTGAAGGCGGACGAGGCGGGCATCGCCCGCGCCGCCGCGCTGTTGCGGGAGGGCAGGCTCGTGGCCTTCCCGACGGAGACCGTCTACGGGCTCGGCGCGGACGCCACCCTGGGCGCGGCGGTGGCCGGCATCTACGCGGCCAAGGAGCGGCCGAGCTTCAATCCCCTCATCGCCCACGTCCCGGACGCCGACGCGGCCCGGCGCATCGGCGTGCTCGGTCCCGAGGCCGAGCGGCTCGCCGCCGCGTTCTGGCCGGGTCCGCTCACCCTCGTCGTGCCGGTCAGGCCGGAGGCGGGCGTCAGCGATCTCGCGCGCGCGGGCCTCGACAGCATAGGCCTGCGCGTTCCGGCCCACCCGGTGGCGCGAGCCCTGCTCCTGAAGACCGGCCGGCCGGTGGCCGCTCCGTCCGCCAACCGGTCGGGCCGCGTGAGCCCGACGACCGCGGAGCACGTGCTGGCCGACCTCGACGGCCGGATCGACGCGGTGCTCGACGGCGGAGCGACACGGGTGGGGGTCGAATCGACGATCCTTTCCTGCCTGGGTCCCGCCCCTGTCCTGCTGCGCCCGGGCGGCCTGCCGCGGGAGGCGCTGGAGGCGGTTCTCGGACGCCCCGTCGAGCGTCCGGCGGACCCGTCGACGGACGACGATCCGGCGCTGCTCGCCCCCGGGATGCTCGCATCGCACTATGCGCCACGGGCGGCGGTGCGGCTCGACGCCGCCGAGATCCGGCCCGGCGAGGCGGCGCTGCTGTTCGGGCAGCCTCTCCCGGCAGGGCTGGAGGGGGCCAAGGCGGTGGAGAATCTCAGCCCCTCCGGCTCGCTGGAGGAAGCCGCCGCCAACCTGTTCGCCGCCTTGCGCCGGCTCGACGAAACGGGCGCCACGACGATCGCCGTGACGCCCGTGCCGGGGGACGGATTGGGCGAGGCGATCCGGGATCGCCTCGCCAGAGCGGCCGCGCCGCGCTGACCTTACGCCGCCTGGGGAACGAGGCGGCCGGCAAGCGGCAGACGCGAGGGGCGCAGCGCGAAGGCGCCGTCGCCGGAGAACGCCAGGGTGGCGGCCGCGACCACCAGGAAGGCCGGATATTCCCAGCCGCCATTGGCGGCGGTGAAGAGCCAGCCATTGCCGACATGCACGGAGAGAGCCCCGACGAGGACCGGGATGAGGGCGGCGGCGACCCAGCGGCTGTAGACGCCGAGGATGATGGCGAGGCCGCCCAGGGCCTCCAGAAGCACGACCGGCCAGGCCATGAAGCCGGGGAAGCCGACCTGCTCCAGGAAGCCGGCGAAACCGGGGATGGTGAAGACCGAGACCTTCAGCCAGGCATGGGCGACGAACATCACGCCCAGAGCGACGCGAAGGAGGAAGAGGCCGTAGGGGGCATTGCGGGTATCGAGCATGGCAGGCTCCATCGGGGTTCGGGGATGCGCCGCGATCGAGGTGCAGCGCCGATGGCCATCATCTTGTGCTTTCCAGTCCGCAAAGCTATAGGATAGATCGAAAGGATTTCATTGCAGGATCGCAAATGGACCCGTTGCCCTGGGACGACTTCCGCCTCGTGAAGGCCATCGCGGACAGCCGCTCGCTGACGGGCGCAGCCGAAGTCCTGCAGGTGAACCACTCGACCGTGTTCCGCCGGCTGGGCGATATCGAGAAACGCCTGGGGGCGCCGCTCTTCGAACGCCACCGGGCGGGCTACGGCCTGACCACGGCCGGCGAGGAGATGGTCGCGCTCGCCGAGCGCATGGAGCGCGACGTCACCGCCTTCACGCGCAAGCTCGCCGGACAGACCCTGACGCCCTCCGGCGAGGTGCGCGTCACCACCAACGACACGCTGCTCATCCACCTTCTGATGCCGGTCCTGTCCGCCTTCCGCCGGGCCTATCCGGACATCCGGGTGGACATGGTCGTCTCCAACCAGGCGCTGAACCTGTCCAAGCGCGACGCCGACATCGCCATCCGAGCGACCGACGACCCGCCGGAGACGCTGGTGGGCCGTCGCGTGGCGACGCTGCTTTGGTCCGTCTACGGGCGGGCCTCCGACTTCACCGACCTGAAACCCGGCGAAAGCTGCGACCGCCGCCGCTTCGGCGACCATGACTGGGTGGCGCTGGGCGACCAGTTCGGGCACCTCAAGGCGGCGCGCTTCGTGCGCGACACGGTCCCTCCCGAGCGGATCGCGCTCAAGCTCAACACGGTGCTCGGCCTCTGCGAGGCCGTGGAAGAGGGCATCGGCATCGGCCCCCTGCCCTGCTTCATCGCAGACCGCAAGCCGGGTCTCGTGCGCCTGTGCGAGGTGAATCCGGACTTCGGCGCGGGCCTCTGGCTGCTCACCCACCCGGACCTGCGGGCCTCGCCGCGCATCCGCGCCTTCCTGGATTGCGCCGCGGCGGAGCTCGTGAAGGTGAAGCCGCTGTTGGAAGGCGAGAAGCCGCAGCAGCGCGGGAACGGGGCCTGATCCTGCGTCCCGTCCCGCGTGGACAAAGGCTCCCGTCTGCCAGACGCGCCGAAAACCGTTGGCAGAAGCACTGGAACGCAGCCCTGGATTGTGATTGCGTGCATCCTGAGCGCAGCCGCGCGTCACTTGAGAGAGGGTCCCATGAGCAATGCAACTCCGTCCACGTCGCCGCTTGGTCCGAGCCTCGGCAGCGCGCTGGAGGCGCTGAGGGGCCGCTGGGGCTGGATCGTCGGCATCGGCGTCCTTCTGCTCGTCTTCGGCATGGTCGCGCTGGGCAGCGTCGTGACGGCGACGGTCGCGAGCGTCTGGACGGTCGGGCTGATGATGATCCTGTCCGGCGCGAGCGAGATGGCGCACGGCTTCGCCATGAAGACCTGGGGCAAGTCGATCCTCTGGATCATCCTCGGGTTGCTCTACGGGCTGGCGGGCGTGTTCACGTTCATGAACCCGCTTCTGGCGGCCGGCGTGCTCACGCTGCTGCTGGGCGCGGGACTCGTGGCCTCCGGCATCGTGCGCATCATCCTGGCCTTCCAGATGAAGAGCTGCCAGCCCTGGATCTGGGTCGTGCTGTCGGGCCTCGTCACCGTGCTGCTGGGCGGCATGATCCTGGCGCACTGGCCGGCCTCGAGCCTCTACGTGCTTGGCATTTTCCTCGGCATCGACCTCGTCTTCGCCGGGGTGAGCTGGATCATGATGGGCCTTGCGCTGCGGCGCGCCTGACAAGGGAACCTTCACCGCGCCGCGAATGTTCGAGGCTGGCTCGGGCTGGGCTTGACGAAGGTTCAACCCGGGTCGGCTAGACGAGCGAGGGATTGCCTTTTGCTTGCCCCTGCGCAAAGGGAAGGGCCTCTCTCGCATCTGCGAACGGAAGGACGGCGGTGATGACGAAGTGGGTCTACAGCTTCGGCGACGGCAAGGCCGAAGGCCAGGCCGGCATGCGCGACCTCCTCGGCGGCAAGGGCGCCAACCTGGCGGAGATGAGCAATCTCGGCCTTCCCGTGCCTCCCGGCTTCACCATCACGACCGAGGTCTGCACCTACTACTACGCCAACGGCAACACCTATCCGGCCGATCTCGCCGGGCAGGTCGAGGCGGCGCTGGCCGGGATCGGCGCCATCACCGGCAAGGCCTTCGGCGACGCCGCGAACCCGCTGCTCGTGTCGGTGCGCTCCGGCGCGCGCGCCTCCATGCCCGGCATGATGGACACGGTCCTCAACCTCGGCCTCAACGACGTCACCGTCGAAGCCGTGGCCAAGGGCTCGGGCGACGCCCGGTTCGCCTATGACAGCTATCGCCGCTTCATCCAGATGTACTCGGATGTCGTGCTCGAAGTGGAGCACCACCATTTCGAGGACCTGCTCGAGGAGTACAAGGACCGCAAGGGCTACACGCTCGACACGGACCTGACGGCCGACGACTGGAAGGTCCTGGTCGGCAAGTACAAGGACGTCGTGCAGCAGGAGCTGGGAAGACCCTTCCCGCAGGATCCCAAGGACCAGCTTTGGGGCGCCATCGGCGCGGTGTTCGGCTCCTGGAACAGCGCCCGCGCCATCAAGTATCGCGAGCTCAACGCGATACCCGGCAGTTGGGGCACCGCCGTCAACGTGCAGGCCATGGTGTTCGGAAACCTCGGCGAGACTTCGGCGACCGGCGTGGCCTTCACCCGCAACCCGTCCACGGGCCAGAAGGAACTCTACGGCGAATTCCTGATCAACGCCCAGGGCGAGGACGTCGTGGCGGGCATCCGGACGCCGCAGGACATTACCGAGAAGGCGCGCATCGCCGCCGGCTCGAACCGGCCCTCGCTGGAGACCGCGATGCCGGAGGCCTATGCCGAGTTCATCCGCATCTGCGGCCTGCTCGAGAGGCACTATCGCGACGTGCAGGACGTCGAGTTCACGATCGAGCGCGGCAAGCTGTGGATGCTGCAGACGCGCAACGGCAAGCGCACGGCCAAGGCCTCGCTGAAGATCGCCGTCGAGCTGGCCGGCGAAGGCCTGATCACGCGCGAGGAGGCGATCGGGCGCATCGACCCCGCGGCCCTGGACCAGCTGCTGCACCCGACCATCGACCCCTCCGCCGAGCGCCAGGTGCTGGCGACGGGCCTGCCCGCCTCCCCCGGCGCGGCGGGCGGCGAGATCGTGTTCGACTCCGACGAGGCCGAGGCGGCCAAGGCGGCCGGCCGCAAGGTCATCCTCGTGCGCATCGAGACCTCGCCCGAGGACATCCACGGCATGCACGCGGCCGAGGGCATCCTGACGACGCGCGGCGGCATGACCTCGCACGCCGCCGTGGTGGCGCGCGGCATGGGCAAGCCCTGCGTATCCGGCGTGGGCGGCATTCGCGTCGACTACGCCGCCCAGACCATGAGCGTCGCCGGCCACACCCTCAAGAAGGGCGACTGGATCACGATCGACGGCGGTACCGGGCAGGTGCTGCTGGGCGAAGTGAAAATGCTGGAGCCCGAGCTCTCCGGCGAGTTCGGCACGCTGATGGGCTGGGCCGACGGCGTGCGCCGCATGAAGGTGCGCGCCAACGCCGAGACCCCGCTCGACGCCAAGACCGCCCGCGCCTTCGGCGCGGAGGGCATCGGCCTGTGCCGCACCGAGCACATGTTCTTCGACGAGGAGCGCATCGTCGCGGTGCGGGAGATGATCCTCTCCGACGACGAGAAGGGCCGCCGCCAGGCGCTCGCCAAGCTCTTGCCCATGCAGCGGGCCGATTTCGTCGAGCTCTTCACCATCATGAGCGGCCTGCCCGTGACGATCCGCCTGCTCGACCCCCCGCTGCACGAGTTCCTGCCGCAGACGGACGAGGAGATCGAGGAGGTCGCCAAGGCCATGGGCGCGTCGGCCGACAAGCTGCGGCGCCGGGCGAGCGAACTGCACGAGTTCAACCCGATGCTCGGCTTCAGGGGTTGCCGCCTGGCCGTGGCCTATCCCGAGATCGCTGAGATGCAGGCGCGCGCCATCTTCGAGGCGGCGGTGGAGGCCGGCAAGGCGACCGGCCGGGCCGTGATCCCCGAGGTGATGGTGCCGCTCGTCATGACCAAGGCCGAGCTCGACCACGTCAAGGGCCGCATCGTGGCCATGGCGGAGGCCGTCGAGAAGGAGAAGGGCGTCAAGCTCGACTACCAGGTGGGCACGATGATCGAGCTGCCGCGCGCCGCGCTGCGCGCCGCCGAGATCGCGGAGAGCGCCGAATTCTTCTCCTTCGGCACGAACGACCTGACCCAGACGACCCTGGGAATCTCGCGCGACGACGCCGCGTCCTTCCTCGGTCCCTACACGGCGAAGGGCATCCTGCCGTCGGACCCCTTCGTCACGCTGGACCAGGAGGGAGTCGGCGAACTCGTGGCCTTGGCGGCCGAGCGTGGCCGCAAGACCCGCGCCGGCATCAAGCTCGGCATCTGCGGCGAGCACGGCGGCGACCCCGCCTCCATCGCCTTCTGCGAGAAGACGGGGCTCGACTACGTATCGTGCTCGCCCTTCCGCGTACCGATCGCCCGCCTCGCGGCGGCGCAGGCCGCGCTGGGCCTCAAGGCCGCCAGCACGGCCTGACCGGGATGGGCGGGGTCGTCACCGGGCTCGACCACGTCCAAATCGCCATCCGGCGCGGCGGCGAGGACGTCGCCCGCGCCATCTTCGGCGGCCGGTTCGGCTTGGCCGAGATACCCAAGCCGGCCAACCTCGCCAAACGCGGCGGCGTGTGGTTCGCGCTGGGCGAACAGGAGCTTCATTGCGGGGTGGAGGAGCCGTTCGTCCCCGCCCGCAAGGCCCACCCTGCCCTCATCGTGAGGGGACTGGCCGCGTTGCGCGCCCGCCTCGAGGCGGAGGGTCTTTCGCCAGGCGACGAGGATCCCCTGCCCGGCTTCGACCGGTTCTACCTCGACGACCCCTTCGGCAACCGCCTGGAATTCCTGGAGCGCCAGTCCGGCTGACCCTGCGGCTCACCCCGCGAAGGGCGTTCGCATCGTCACGAGTTCTTCGGCGGCGGTGGGGTGGACGGCCATGGTGGCGTCGAAATCGGCCTTGGTCGCGCCCATTCGGACGGCGATGCCGAGGCACTGGATCATTTCCCCCGCACCCTCGCCGAGGATATGGACGCCCAGAACCTTGTCGGAGGCCTTGTCCACGACGAGCTTCATCAGGGTGCGTCCGGCGCTGCCCGACAGCGTCGCCTTCATCGGGCGGAAGCTCGTCTTGAAGATCACCACGTCGTGGGTCTCGCGCGCCTGGGCCTCGGTGAGGCCCAGCGTCCCGATCTCCGGCGTCGTGAAGACCGCCGTGGGAATGAGGTGATGGTCGACCCGGGTGGGCCTGCCGCCGAACACCGTGTCGGCGAAGGCGTGGCCCTCGCGGATCGCGACGGGGGTGAGGTTCACCCGGTCGGTCACGTCTCCCACGGCATAGATCGAGGGCACGCTCGAGCGCGAATACCCGTCGACCTTCACCGCTCCCATCTCGTCGAGCTCGACGCCCACGCGGTCGAGGCCGAGCTTGCCCGTGTTGGGGATGCGGCCGGTCGCGTAGAGCACGCGCTCGGCGGCGACGGCCTGGCCGTCGAGCAGGGTCGCCGAAATGTTGCCGGGACGCCCGTCGAGCTCCACCACGTCCGTCTCGGTGAGGATGCGGATGCCGGCCTGGCGCATCTGGTCCATGAGCGCGGCGCGAAGATCCTCGTCGAAGCCGCGCAGCACCTTGTCGCGGCGGATGACGACCGTCACCGCGCTGCCGAGGCGGGCCAGCGCGCAGGCGAATTCGACGGCGATGTAGCCGCCGCCCACCACCAGCACGGAGCGCGGGAGGCTGGTCCATTCGAAAAGGTCGTTGGAACTCTCGGCCAGGTGGATGCCGGGGATCGTCTCGGGAAAGAAGGGATGCGCGCCCGTCGCCACCAGGATCGTGCCGGCGCGGATGCGCTGGCCATCGGCGAGGCAGACCGTGTGCGGGTCCTCGATCACGGCACGGCCCGGGATGATCCTGACCCCGGAACGCTCCAGGTTCGCCCGGTAGGCGCCCTCCAGCCGGTCGATCTCCTTGTCCTTCGCGGCCTTGAGCGCCGCGAAGTCGAAATGAGGCTCGCCGAAGGACCAGCCGAAACCCGCCCCCTCCTCCGCCTCGTCCGCGTAGCGGCTGGCGTACACGTAGAGCTTCTTGGGCACGCAGCCGCGGATCACGCAGGTGCCGCCGACCCGGTACTCCTCGGCGACGGCGACCCTTGCGCCGTGGCCGGCCGCGATGCGCCCGGCCCGAACTCCGCCCGATCCTGCCCCGATGACGAAGAGGTCGACGTCGTTTGCGCTCATCTCGGGTCCCTTTCCGCACGAGGCGCGAGGTCTAGCCCAATCGCCTTGCGGGAGGAAGGCGCGCGGACCGGGTTCCGGGTCCCCGGGCGATTGCGCCTGCTCACATGTCGATGTTCTTCTTCTTCATCTCCTGGCGCGTGCGCGCGAGCATCAGGTCGGACATGGAGCGGCTCCAGGTCTGCATCTCCGCATAGAGCTTGTCGAGCACCTGCGGCTGGGTCGTGACGTAGCGAACGCCCGCCGGCGACTTGAAGAAGGCGGCGATGTCCTTGAGCTCGGCCTCGCTCAGGGCCGAGGCATAGGCGGTGGCGGCCGCGTTCATGACGACCTCCTTCTGCTGGTCGAACTCCGGCTTGAGGGCGACCAGGGTCTTGGTGAGCTCGTCCATGATCTCGGGACGCGTCTGGGCGAAGGCGTTGCGCAGTTGATCCATCAGCTGGGGAACCAGGAAATCGAAGTTCCGGCCCAGGCCTGAGGCGTTGATGACCTCCTTGGCGACGGCGAGGTGGGACGCCGTGGGCGCCGGGGCTGGGGCGGCGGGAGCCGCAGGGGCCGGAGCCGCGGGAGCGGCCTGCTGGGCCAGGGCCGGACCGGCGGCCAGGGACAGACCGAAGGCGGCGAGGATCGGAAGGCGTCGGAAGCTGGTGCGGATCATGGAAGTTTCCTTGAGCGGGAGGATGCCAGGGGCTGCCCGGGTCGGGATCAGGGCCGGCGCGAGAGGGTTTCGACCCCGCCCGGGGTCGCGAGGAAGGCGAGTTCGGCCATGCCGATGAAGAGACCGTGCTCCACGACGCCCGTGACGCGGTCGAGGCGGTCCGCCAGGCCCTCGGGGTCGGGAATCCGGCCGAGCGCGGCGTCGAGCACCAGATTCCCCTGGTCCGTCAAGACCGGCCTTCCCTCGCGCGCACGCCAGGTGAGCGCGCCGGCGCAGCCGGTGGCGGCGAGCGCCGCCTCAACGAGGCGGCGTGTCGCGCTCGCGCCGAAAGGCACGATCTCGAGCGGAAGCGGGAAGCGCCCGAGCGTCTCGACCCGCTTCGTCTCGTCGGCGATCACCACGAAGCGCCGGGCCGCCAGGGCCACGATCTTTTCGCGCAGGTGAGCCGCCCCGCCACCCTTGATCAGGCGCAGGTCGGGATCGATCTCGTCCGCCCCGTCGATGGCGAGGTCGAGCGCGGGCGTCTCGTCGAGGGTGGAGAGCGGGATGCCGAGCGAGGCGGCCTGGGCGCGCGTGGCTTCCGAGGTGGGCACGCCGACGACCTTGAGGCCCGCGGCGACACGCTCGCCCAGCAGGTCCACGAAGTGGCGGGCGGTGGAGCCGGTGCCGAGGCCCAGGCGCATGCCGTCCTCGACCAGCGCCAGCGCCCGGGCTGCAGCCTCGCGCTTGAGGGCTTCCAGGCTCATGGCCTGGGCTCCGGGCCCTGGCCCGGCAGAGGGAATGTCACGTCCTGGTCCTTCCACGCCCTGCAGGATTCGGCCGGTGCTCTAGCACGGCTCCCTTGCGCGCGGAAAGCAGCGAGATCAAGGCTTGCGGACGGTTCCGGTCGTCTCCGGCGGACGCGCGGACGCCACCTCGGGGCTCGCGCCCTTCTCGGGCGGCGTGCAGACGACGCGCTCGTCGAACACGTAGCAGATGCTCATCGCGCCCGTGCGCATGTCGACGCGGAAGACGCCGCCCTCGCGCTCGTGGCGGGAGGCGACGAGACCGTACTCGGACGGCTCCTGCTTGCCTGCGCCCTCGCCGGCCGGGAAGCACAGGGTGACCCCGAAGGTGCCCTCCTTCTGGCCGTACTGGCAGGCGCCCACCTCCCCCGTGACGCGGTCGACGCGGTAGATGCGGTTCAAGTCGGTCTGCGGCGAGGGAACGAAGTCGAATTGCCCGGCGAATGCCGGGCCGCAGGTCGCCAGCATGCCGGCGAGAAGGGCGCGGCAGGCCCGGAGAGGACGGAACAAGGACGCCATGGCTACGATTCCCGACGGTCAGGGCTCTGGAATGGGATGGCGAGTCGCGCCGGTCCCCGGCTCTCTCGCGCGATCCGAGTGTCGGACGGCATGGTTAATGGAGTGTAACCAGGCCGGCCTGCCAGGCCGACGAGCGTTGACGCGCGGGTCGTGCTCCGCCAAAGACAGAGACATGACCCGCACCCCCGACCCCGCCCTGCCCACCCTCGTCTTCGATCTCGACGGCACGCTGGCCGACACGGCGGCCGACCTGATCGGCACCCTGAACGTGCTCATGCGGCGCGAGGGCGTGCCGGAGGTGCCGCTGGCGCGGGCGAAGGACGTGGTGGGCGCGGGAGCGCGCGCCATGATCGAGCGCGGCATGGCGCTCGGCGGCCGCAGCCTGTCGAGCGAGGAGCTCGGCGACCTCTTCCGCGACTTCCTGGACCACTACGCCGACAACCTTGCTGTCAACACGACGCTTTTCGAGGGCGCCCACGACGCCATCATGCGCTTCTCCGATGCCGGCTATCGCCTCGCCGTCTGCACGAACAAGATGGAGCAGCACTCGGTGATGCTGCTGGAGGCCCTGGGCGTGGCCCCGCGCTTCCAGGCCATCTGCGGACGCGACAGCTTCGCCTACGCCAAGCCCGACCCGCGCCACCTGACGCTGACCATCGAGAAGGCCGGGGGCGATCCCGCGCACGCCATCATGGTCGGCGACAGCCGCACCGACATCGACACGGCACGCGCGGCCGGCCTGCCGGTGATCGCGGTGGACTTCGGCTATACCGACGTCCCCGTGCACGAGCTCGGACCCGACCTGGTGATCGGCCATTTCGACGACCTGTGGAACGCGGTCGCGACGGTGCGGGAGAGCCGGGACTGACCTGACTTCATCCTGCGGTGGAGAATCCGGGTCTGCCTCCAAGACGCTGATCCCACGGGACAAGCGCGTCTCTCTCTGGGACTTTCCGGCCGACGCTCCTCAGCCCGCCTTGATCCGTCCGCGCCCGCTGCCGGCCAGCAGGCCTGCTCCGGCGGCCGCGACGCCTGCCCGGTTGCGGGCCCCGAAGGCGCGCAGCAGGGCCGCGACGTGGATCTTCACGGTCCCGCCGCCGAGGCCGAGCTGCCGGGCGATCTCCTTGTTGGACTTCCCTTCCACGAGCAGGGCGAGCACGTCGCGCTGGCGCGGCGTGAGCTGGGCGAGGCTCGCGGCCTCGCCATGGCCCGGCTGGGCCTGGGGCTCGGGAGGGATGAGGCCGTCGAGAAGGCCCACGCGGGGCCCCGCCCCGTCGGCGAGGCTGCGCGGCACGTAGATGTCGCCCTCCAGGATGCGGCCCAGCGCGCCGGCGAGGTCCTGAGGCCCCAGGCTCTTCGGTACGTAGCCGTGCACCCCGGCGGCGAGCGCCTGCAGGATGTCGGTCCGGTCCTGCGAGCCGGACACGACGGCGACGCGCACCTCCGGATGGCATTCGCGCACCGCCGCGAGGCTCGCGGCGCGGCGCATCCCGGGCATGGCGAGGTCGAAGAGCGCGAGCCCGATGCCGGCCCCGGTCCCCAGGTGCTCCAGCGCCTCGTCCAGCGACCCGGCCTCCAGGACCGTCGCGCAACCGAATTGCCGGCGCAGGATCGTGCCCAGCGCGAGCCGGAAGAACGCGTCGTCATCGGCCACCAGGGCCGTGAAGCCCGCTTCCTGCATCGCCCGGCCCCCTCGCCGCATGGCCGCCGCCACAACCGCAGCGTGACCTTGGTCGGGATTCGCGTCGTCCGCAACGTCCCCGGGGCCTCCCGGGCGATGGCCTAGGCCATTCGGTCGAGTCCGGGCTAGGCCGCCATGACTAGGTCGTTCGCGCCCGCGAAGAACAAGTCGTTTACGGCATTCGAGGCATGAATACGCCTGAAAATAAAGGTAAAAACTGATGCAAGAGGCGCATATGACGATCTCCGAGACAAGGCATGGCCTTCCAGGACTCTGAGCGGCGGATCAACGACATCCCGATACGTCCCTGACCGGTGGAATACCACGTGCCCATGCTTCCGATCATCCTCGCGGCCACCCGAAGGGTCCGCGCCGGCCTTGCGCCGGCCTGTCTTCTGCTCGCCGCGGCGCTTCCGGCGGAGGCGGCCGACACGGCGTGGTTCACGGGCGCGCGCACGCAGGACCCGTCGCAGGACTACGTCGTCGAGATGGGCACCGACCTCTCCGTGGACTCGCACGGCTCCATCTTCGGCTCCGTGAACGGCACCATGGCGCCCGCGGGCAAGCTGAGCGAGGACGGCGCCCGCATCCGCCTCGAGGCCTCGGCGGGGCGCTACCGCTACCACAGCGACACGGTGGGGCCGGTCAACGCCACGCAGGTCCAGGGCGCGGCCCTGCTCGGCTACAGCTTCGTCACGGCCCATGCGAGCCTGTCCGCCTTCGCCGGCATCGACCTGCAGAACAACGAGCTCACCCCCTACGACCCCGGCAACAAGGTGTCCGGCGCGAGCACGGGCGCCAAGTTTGTGGTCGAGGGCAACATGCGCCCCACCGACAAGACGATGCTGGCGGGCTACGCAAGCTACGCCACCAGCTTCAACACCTACTATGCCCGCCTCCAGGCGGGCTACCGGGTGATGGACCGCTTCTACGTGGGGCCCGAGTTCGGCCTCCTCGGCGACGACTTCTTCAGCCAGTGGCGCATCGGCGCGCACCTCTCCGGGCTCGCCTTCGGGCCGGTGAAACTCTCCGCCTCGGCGGGCTACCTGAGCGACAACAAGCAGGGCTCCGGCTTTTACACCACGGTCGACCTGCGGGCTGGCTTCTGATGACGGAAGCCCGCGTACCCGAGACCCCGGCCTCGGACGAGCCGGCGCCGCCGCGCGGCAAGGTCGCGGCCTTCCTGCTGTGGTCGGGGTTGGGCCTCGTCGCGCTGGCCGTCCTGTCGCTGCCCGTCAGCACCAGCGCCCAGGGCTGGTTCGGCCTCACCACCGTCGCCGCCATGCTCGCCGTGCGCTACGCGTGGCCGGGACGGACGGGACGCCTCGTCTTCGTGGCGCTCGGCGGCTTCATGGTGCTGCGCTATCTCGTGTGGCGCCTCTCCGGCACGCTGCCGCCGCTGTCCGAGCCGGTGAGCTTCGGCTTCGGCTTCCTGCTGATGGCGGCCGAGCTCTACTGCATGGTGATCCTGTTCATCAGCCTGCTGGTGAACATCGACCCGCTGACGCGCAAGCGCCCGGAGGCGTCCGACGACGCGACGCTGCCGACCGTCGACGTCTTCGTGCCTACCTACAATGAGGACGCGGACCTGCTGGCCACCACGCTCGCTGCGGCGCGCGCCATGGACTATCCCGCGGGTAAGCTCACCGTCTGGTTGCTTGACGACGGCGGCACGGACCAGAAATGCAACGACAAGGACCCGGCCAAGGCCGCCGCCGCCCAGGCGCGCCGGCGCGAGCTGCAGCAGCTCGCAACGGATCTCGGCGTGCGCTACGCCACCCGCGCCCGCAACGAGCACGCCAAGGCGGGCAACCTCAATAACGGCCTGTCGCTCTCGAGCGGCGAGATCGTGGTCGTGTTCGACGCCGACCATGCTCCGTTCCGGTCCTTCCTGCGCGAGACGATCGGACATTTCGCGGCGGACCCGCGGCTGTTCCTCGTGCAGACGCCGCACGTCTTCCTCAATCCCGACCCGATCGAGCGCAACCTGCGCACCTTCGACCGCATGCCGTCCGAGAACGAGATGTTCTACTCGGTGACGCAGCGCGGGCTCGACAAGTGGAACGGCTCGTTCTTCTGCGGCTCGGCGGCGCTCCTGCGCCGCGCGGCGCTAAACACGGTGGGCGGCTTCTCGGGCATCACCATCACCGAGGATTGCGAGACGGCGTTCGAGCTTCACGCGCGCGGCTGGACCAGCCGCTACGTGGACAAGCCCCTGATCGCCGGCCTGCAACCCGAGACGTTCGACAGCTTCATCGGCCAGCGCTCGCGCTGGTGCCAGGGCATGTTCCAGATCCTCATGCTGAAGAACCCCGCCTTGCGGCCGGGTCTCAGGATGATCCAGAGGCTCTGCTACCTCTCGAGCATGATGTTCTGGTTCTTCCCGCTGCCGCGGCTCGCCTTCATGCTCGCGCCGCTGCTGCACATCTTCTTCGACCTGAAGATCTTCGTGTCCAGCATCGATGAGGCCCTCGCCTTCACCGGCACCTATGTGGTGGTGAACGCGCTGATGCAGAACACGCTCTATGGCAGCGTGCGCTGGCCCTGGATCTCCGAGCTCTACGAGTACGTGCAGGGCGTCTATCTCGCCAAGGCCATCGGCTCGGTGGTGCTATCGCCGCGCAAGCCCACCTTCAACGTCACGGCCAAGGGCCAGTCGCTTGACGCCGACCACCTCTCTCCGCTGGCGACGCCGTTCCTGGTCATCTTCGCCCTACTCGCCGCCGCCGTGGCCACGGCCGCCTGGCGATACG
The DNA here is from genome assembly GCA_046349155.1 of Alsobacter sp. Taxonomy (GTDB): domain Bacteria; phylum Pseudomonadota; class Alphaproteobacteria; order Rhizobiales; family Beijerinckiaceae; genus Alsobacter. The sequence continues at coordinate 542,345 of JAXMCW010000002.1, forward strand.
TCTTCGAGCCGGGCGTCACCAGCCTGATGCTGGTGGTCGGCCTGTGGGCCGCCTTCAACCTCGTGATCGCCGGGGCCGCGCTCGGCGCGGTGGCCGAACGCCGGCAGGAGGAGCGCGCGCCGAGCCTGCCGATCCGCCGGGTCGGCCTGTTGCGCATCAAGGGCTGCGAGCCCCTGCCGGTGCGCATCGAGCAGGTTTCGGCGCTCGACTGCGTGATCGTGCCCGGCGAGGGCCGCTCGATGCCGACGGGCGTCGAGGGTCAGGTTGCGATGCTCGTGGTCTCGCCCCTTCCCGGCGCCACGAACCCGGCGGCCCGGCTCGCCGTCACGATCGGCCAGCCCCGGGCCCAGGGTCGCCATACGCTCGACATCGCGCGTGGCGGGGTGGCGGACGCGGTCGGCCTGGCCGAGCTCATGTATGCCGACGCCGAGGCGCTGTCGCGCTTCCTGCAGCGCCGGCGTGTCCACAAGGGCGTGCTGGCCGGGAGCGCCACGATGGTGCGCTGGGCTTTCTCCGAGCCGCTGCGCGCCTTCCGCCTGCTTGCCCGGCGGACCAAGGCCGCCGCCGCCGCCGAGCCCACGCCGCTTGAGCTGCCGGCCACGCCCGTGCTGGCCTTCGGCGAGCCCGTGCCTCTGCCCGAGGCGGCCCCCCTCTCGCCCGCGCCTGCGCCGGCCGAGGCCGAGGCCAGCACCCTCGTCGGCGAGGACTGGCTCGCCCAGCTCGCCGACCTCGCCCGCGCCGAGCGCGACAGGGCCGCGAAGCCCGCCCCCGTGCCGGTGCGCCCCGCCCCGGGCCTCAGGAAGGCGAGCTGACATGCGCCTCGACCGTTTCTCCGCCATCCTCCTCGCCGCCGCGGCTTGCGTGGCGATCGCCGTCCCGGTGCGGGCCGCGCCTCCCATCTCGGAGCTGCCGACCGGCCGGACCATGGTGATGCCGGACATCGGCGGCCCTCGCCTGCCGGCGGCCTCCCAGGCGGTCGCGCCGGCCCCTGCGCCGGCCGTGCCGGCGCGCCCCGGACCCGGCGAGACGATGCTGCGCACCCTTGCCGGCCCCTCCGCGACGCCGGAAGTCGTCGGCGAGACCGGCGTTCTGTCCTGGGACCTCGTCCTCACCCCCAGGCAGGCCAGCGCGGGGCGGGCGGTGCAGGTCGCCTACCGCACGGCCGTGTCGCTCCTTCCGGAACGCTCCAGCCTGACGCTGACCGTGAACGGGCGGCAGGTGGGCTCGGTTCGGCTCTTCTCGCCCTCGGTCGACGCCTTGACCCGCTTCGACCTCCCGACGGGCCTGCTCCAATCCGGCCGCAACCGCGTCACCCTGACGTTGAGCCAGCGCCACCGGGTCGATTGCACGGTCCCCGCCACGTTCGAGCTGTGGACCCGGCTCGACATGGCCAAGAGCGGGCTGATCATGCCCGCCGGCACGCCGGGGCCGGACGACCTCGCCGACATCGGCGCGCTTCCCGCCGCGCCCGACGGCTCGATGCCGCTGCGCCTCGCCATGCCCGGCCGCCTGAAGCCCGCCGGGGTCGGCGGACTGATGGGGCTCGTGCAGGCCGTCGCGCTCGCGGTGCCGGACACGCCCGTCCTCACCGATTTCGGACCGCTCGCGGATGGTCCCGCCGGCCTCAACCTCGCCCTCGGCCCTGCGTCCGAGCTCCAGGCCCAGGGTCTCGCGCTCGGCGAGACGACGCCCGGCTCGGTCCAGCTTCTTCCCGCCCAGCCCGACCGCCGCGCGACGCTGGCCGTCGTGGCCGAGAGCCCGGCCGACCTCGACCAGGCCCTTCGCAAGCTCGCCCTGCTGGCGGGCCAGCCGTCCCTGCGGGAGGGGCCCCTGCTGTCGGGCGGCGAGCGGATCCGGCTGTCCGAGCTGGGCTTCTCCGACGTCAGCTTCGGCGGACGCGTCTATCGCTCCGGCCTCACGATCCGGATGCCCGGCGACCTGCTGCCCGCCGACTACGGCAGTCTCCGCCTCGAGCTCGACGGCGCCTACGCGGCGGGGCTCGCGCCCGGCGCGCAGATCCGCGTCGAGGTGAACGGCCGGGCCGTGGCGAGCGCGCCCCTCACCCGCTCCGGCGGCGAGACCCTGCGGGCCTGGCCGATCCATTTGCCGGTCGGCGTGTTCCGCCCGGGCGAGAACCGCATCGAGATCATCGCGAACCTCCCGGAACCCACTGACGAGGCCTGCAACACCGCCACGCTCGGCGCGGAGAGGCCCCGCCTGCTGCTCCTCGCGACGTCCACGCTCGTCGTCCCGTCGCTGGCGCGGGTGAGGCGAGCGCCGGAGCTCGCCCAGTTCGCCGGCGGCGGCCTGCCGTTCTCGACGGACCGCAGCGCCTGGCTGCACGTGCCGGCGCCCGACCGCGACACGATGGCGGCGGCGGGCACGCTTGTCGCCCGCCTCGCGCTCGCCGCGGGCAGGCCGACCGCCTTCCGCTTCACCACGGCCGCTCCGCCGAGCGAGGAGGAGGACCGGCTCGTGGTCGGAGACGCCGCGACCTTGCAGGCGGTCTCCCGCCATCCAGTGGCCGTGCGTTGGCGGCGCGAGGCCGTGGCGCAGGCCGCTCCGGTGGCGGCCAAGCCCGCGCTGGAACTGGCCCCTGCGGGCGATTCCCCCCCGACCTGGGCGGCGAGCTGGCCGGGCGTCGCCCCGTCCTCCAAGCGGTCGTGGACCGAGGCCATCGGCAACGCCGTCTCCGCCACGGGCCAGGCGGCCGTGGAGCGCTTCGACGCCGGCGTCGCCGCCTGGTTCGACCGCGGCGACGCGCCACCCTCCTTCTCGACGCTCGTGGCCCTGCAGGAGCTCGGCGACAGCGGCGCGGGCTCGACGACCCTGTTCGCCGGGGAAACCCCCGCCTCGCTGCGCAAGGCGGCCGAGGACCTCGTGCTGAGCGGCACATGGGACGCGCTGGGCGGCACGCTGAGCAGGGTGGACGGCAAGTTCGTCACCGCGAGCGGCTCGCCGCGGCTTTTCGCCTTCCCGCCGGGCACGCGCAGCCCGGCCAACGTGCGCCTGGTCGTGGCCGGCTGGCTCTCGCTCAATCCCGGCGTGTTCAGCGGCGGCGCGGGCGGACTGGCCCTGCTGATCGCGCTGGCCACGCGCGCCCTGCTCAACCGCGTCGGACGGAGGACCTCATGATGCGCTCGACGCTCGCCGCCCTCGGCATCGCCGCCCTCGCCCTCGCGGGATCGGCCTCGTTCTACTTCGCCAAGGCGCAGACCGCGCCGGCCGAACCGCCGAAGCAGGAGCTCGTCGCCGGGCTGCTCGACCCCGCGCTGTGGAAGGCCTACCAGTCCCGCTTCGTGCAGCCGTCCGGCCGGGTGGTGGACACCGGCAATAACGGCGTCAGCCATAGCGAAGGCCAGGGCTACGGCATGCTGCTCGCCGTCGCCGCAAAGGACGAGCCGGGCTTCCGCCGCATCTGGGACTGGACGCGCGCCAATCTCATGGTGCGCAACGACCATCTCGCGGCGTGGCGCTGGGAGCCCGACAAGCGGCCCGCCGTCGCCGACATCAACAACGCGGCGGACGCCGACCTGCTGATGGCGTGGGCCCTCGCCGAGGCGGCCGAGCTGTGGCGCAATCCGTCCTACGGGCTCGCCGCCCGGGCCATCGCGCTCGACGTGGGCCGCCGCCTGGTCCTGCAGCCGGCAGCGGGCGGGCCGCTGCTGCTGCCGGCCACGGCCGGCTTCGGAGCCGAGGACCGGCCGGACGGGCCCGTGGTGAACCTCTCCTACTGGGTGTTCCCCGCCCTGGAGCGGCTGGCCTCGGTCGCCCCGGAAATCGACTGGGCGGGCCTGCGCCGGGCGGGTTTCGCGCTGGCCGAGAAGGCCCGCTTCGGCGAGGCCGGCCTGCCTCCGGACTGGATCGGCTGGCGGGACGGCAAGCCCCAGCCTGCCCAGGGCTTCCCCGCGCGCTTCAGCTACGACGCCGTACGCATCCCGCTCTACCTCGCCTGGACGGGCGCCGAGCCCCGCCTGCTGGCGCCCTATGCCGACCTGCCCGGAGCGCGGGAGGACGGACCGCCGATCCTCGACCTCATGACCGGCCAGGTCTCCGGCCGCATGGTCGACAAGGGCTACCGCACGGTGATCGCGCTCGCCGCCTGCGCCGCGGCGCCGGCCAGGCGGGGCCCCGCCTTGCCCGCGCCCGACCTCGCGGAGCTCTACTATCCCGCCACCTTGTCCCTCCTGTCCGTCGTCGCTGCGCGCGCCCGGGTGCCCTCATGCGTCGCGTCCTGACGACCCTGCTGCCCTTCGCCGTGCTGGCCGGCGGCGTGCTGCTGCGCGGCTCGGTGCATTCCCAGGAGCCCGTCTCGCTGCCGGTGCAGCGTCCGGCCGCCGGCGAGGAGGTCGTGGACGAGACGGCGCTGCGCTACTACGCCGCCACCGGGCAGGCGGCCCGGCGTGACGCGGAAGCGCGCCGGCTGCAATGGCTGCATCCGGGCTGGCGCGTGCCGGACGACCTGGGCGCCGAGGAGGCCGGCCGCGAGGACGAGGCCCCCCTCTGGAAGCTCTTCGCCGCCGACAGGCTCGACGAGCTCGACAAGGCCATCGAGGCACGCCGGAAGGCGGAGCCGGGCTGGCACCCCTCCGCGGCCCTGCAGCGCAAGCTCGCCCGCAAGCGCCAGCGCGTCGACATCGTCGCGGCGGGCAAGGCCGGCGACTGGCGGCAGGTGATCGCCAGCGCGGATGGCGCGACAGACCTCGACATCGACCTGCTCTGGGCCCTGGCCGAGGCGCGCATCCGGCTCGGCCAGGAGGAGGAGGCCGCGTCGGTGCTGCGCGAGGCGCTGAAGCGGGCGCACACGACGCAGGAACGCCTCGTCACCATGCGCAAGGCGCTCTCCGCGCTGCCCTTCCCGCTCGCCGAGCCGCTGCTCGCGCTGGGCCCGACCGACGCGACCGGCCAGCCGGAATTCGCCGTGCTCGCCGACGACATCACCCGCGCGCGCATCGTCGCCCGCCTCAAGGGCCGGGCGCCCGGCGAGATCACGCCCGCGTCGCTCGAGGCCTTCGGCCAGAAGGCGCGCGAGAGCAACGATCCCCTCGACCTCGCGCTGATGGGCTGGCTCGCCCTCGACGAGCGCCGCCTGCCCGACGCGCTCGAATGGTTCCGGCTCTCCATGACGGCCAAGCCCGACCCGGTGACCGCCCACGGCATCGCGCTGGCCTTCGAGCGCCAGGGCCGGCTGCGCGAAGCGGAGGACGTGGCCTATGCCTGGCGCAACAACTCGCCCCCGAACGCGCAGCTCTATCTTGAGATCCTCGCCCGCGACCTGACGGCCGAGCAGTTGCGCCCCATCGATCCCGAGCGGCTTGCGCGCTACGCCAGGACAACCCGCGAGTTCGAATATGCCGACGCGGCGCAGGCGCTCGGCTGGTACGCCTATCGCAGCTGCCAGTTCGCCTCGGCCGCCGGCTGGTTCAAGCTGGCCATGCAGTGGCAGCCGCGCGAGAGCACGGCCAAGGGCTATGCGCTCACGCTGATGGCGCAGGGCAAGCGGGACGAGGCGGCGGTCGTCGCCAACCGCTATGACGGGCTGTTCCCCGTCGTGGTCGGCCTCGCCTTTGACTTCAACGACGGGGACCGGCGCAAGATCTGCCCGGGCATCCGCGATCCCGCCCCGCTGCGTACCGTCAACGGCGCGGGGCTGCAGGCCAAGGTCGTGCTCGCCTTTCCCGTCGCCGTGACGCCCGAGAACGACGTCGGCCGGAGCGGGACCGGTGCCCCGAAGGCGCCCCTCACCGCCCGCCGCGTGCCCGGCGTCGGGGCCATGCCCTACGAGCGGCTGGGCTTCGCGCTGCTGCCCGGATGGAACGGCGTGCGCGGGCCGACGCTCCCGGCCGTCGCCGACCGCGCGCCGCCGGCAGGCACCATCGCCGCCTCCGAGCAGCGCGCCCTGCCCGCCCAGACCTACCGCTCCGCGGCCGTCGCGCCGGACCCCTTCGCCTACACGCCCAATCCGACCAGGACGCTTCGCCCGTGACCCGCATCGCTCCCATGGCACTGCTGCTCGCGCTCGCCGCCTGCAGCCCGACCCTCGAGACCGTCTCGCTGAAGGGCGAGATGACCGGAAGCCTCGCGGCGGAGGGGCAGCCCTCCCGCGGGCTCCTCGTGGACCTGCCCGGGACGGCGGGCCGCGTCGCCGGCCGGCAAGCCGAGGACATGGGATGGGGACGGCGCTGGGAGGCCGTCCTGCAGCCCACCGCCAAGGACCCTTCCCTCGGCCGGTTCGTCGTGGCCGAGGCCGGCGCCGACGGCCGGGGCGACATGGAGCCCGCCCGCCCAAGCCGGGCCGGCATCGCCGCCGAGCTCGCGGCGGCCTTCCCGGACGGTGCGATGCGCATCGTCGAGGACCCCCTCTACAACGCCTACGGCCCGTTCGGCATGGCCGTCGGCCTGTCGGAGGGCCGCACCTGCGCCTATGGGTGGCAATGGATCGCCGACCAGCCGCGGCTGCGCCAGCCGCCCGGCTCCGCGGTGTCGTGGCGCGTCACGCTCTGCCGCAAGGACGCGACCCCGGGCCAGCTCGCCGCGCTCCTGAAGCAGGTCGCCGTGAAGCCCATCGGAGCGGCCCAGCCGGCGCGCCCGGCGGCCGTGCGCAGCGCCCGCGCCGTCGCCGTCGCCGCCCCCGCGCCGACCCAGCAGCTCCCCTCCGGAACCGAGCCGATCTACCTCGGAGCCACGCCCGGGTCCCGTCCCCCAGCGGCCGCCCCCCAGCAGGGCGCATCGCCGTGGATCGGCGCCCCGGCGCCCTCCCCGGATCTGGCCACGCCCGTCCCACCGCCGCCCGCCGAATAAGGATCGCCGCGATGCGCCCCACCCTTCTTCTCATCGACGACGATCCTCTGACCCGCGAGATGATCGAGGCGGTCCTCGCGTCGGCCGGATTCGCGGTCGACACCGTCGCGGACGCCTTCGCCGGCCTCGCCGCGCTGAAGGCCAAGAGCTTCGCCGCGGTGCTCGTCGACTATCACCTGCCCGAGATGGACGGCTATGCGCTGGCACGGGTCCTGCGCGAGGGCCAGGACCAGGAGAGCCGGCAGGGCCCGGTGCTCGTGGCCATCACCGCTGACCGGCACGGCCTCGCCGCGCGCCGCGGCGTGGACGCGGTGTTCGACGCCGTGCTCGCCAAGCCGCTCGACACCGCCACGCTGGGCCAGACCATCGCCGCCCTGGTGGCGGCCGGGCACAAGCCCGCCCCGGTCGCCGCCCCGCTGCCCGCGCGGGACACGCCGCCCGCCAGGCCCGTCGCACCGGCCGCGTCTCCCGCGCCGGTGCGGGAACCGCCCCCCGCCGACCCCGCCGCCCGCTTCCTGGCCGATCCGCGGCGCGCGCAGGCGCGCGCCTTCGCCGACTCGCTGTGGCGGCGCTACGGCCTCCCCGGCCGGCCCAAGCTCGCCTTCCTGCCGGAGCCGGACGCCGAGCAGGCGGAGATCCTCGATCCCTTCTTCGAACCGGCCGGCGCGGCGAGGCCCGCGGCCCTCGGCCTCCTGCATGGCGGGGCGGACGCGCCGCGCGATCCCGCTTTGTGCCTGCTGCCCGTCTTCGGCTTCCGGGCGGAAATGCGCCCGGCCTGCGACGAGCTCTTCACGGTCGCCGACCTCGACAGCTGGGAGCGCGTGGCGCGGCTCGTCCTCACCACGGCTCAGCGCCGCACCCTGCTGACGCGGCCCGAGCCTGCGCACGGCCTGCAGGAGCGCCTGCTGCAGTTCCTCTTCGTGTGGGACCGCGTGCTGGTGGTGGAGCCCGGCGCGCGCTTCGAAAGCCTCGCCCGTCGTCTCGGCGCGGGCGTGGACGAGCTGCGCGTCGCCGTGCAGGAAGCCTCGGCGGCCGGGTTGCTGAGCGGCTTGCAGGCGCTGGGCGCGGGCGACCGCCGGATCGTGGCCCTGACGGCCGAAGGCGCGGCCCTGGTGCGGGCGGAAAGCGAGGCAGGCCGGCCCGCGGACGCCCTGCGTCCCATCCGGGAGCAGCACAAGGTCCTGTCGGAGACATTCGCCGCGCCGGAACCGCTGCAGGCGGCCGGCTGAGGGCCTCAGGCTGCGGCCAGCAGGTCGTCGGGCGCGTCGACGAGAAGGCGAACCTTGGCGAGCTGCGCCGCAGCGTCGGCCAGGGCCTCTTCCTCGCCCTCGCGCCGGCGCAGGGCCTCTTCCAGCCGGCGCAGGGCATGGCTGAGGGCGGCGAAGCCGAGCATCCCGCTCGACGACACGAGCTGGTGAACGAGCGCCGTCAGGTCCGCGGGATAGTCCCCCTCCGGGCGCTGGCCCGGCAGCCAGGTCGCAAGCTGGTCGAGGCGTTCCGAGAACTGGCCGAGCATGCGCTGCAGGGTCTGCGGCCCGATCAGCGTGAGGAGCTGGCGCAGCACCTCGCGCTCGAGGGTGGCAGGAGCCTCCGCGGCCTCCTCCAGCGCGGGGGCGACCTGCGCCGCCGGACCCCGCTTGGACCAGCGCGCGACCATCCGGAGAATCTCCTCGCGCCTGAACGGCTTGGCGAGATGGTCGTCCATGCCCGACGCCTTGAGCGCGGCGACCTGCTCCGTCAGCACGGCAGCCGTCATCGCGACGACCGGGACTACGTTGACGGGCGGCGGGAGCGCCCGGATGCGCCGCGTCGCCTCAACGCCGTCCATCACCGGCATCTGGACGTCCATCAGGACCACGTCGAACGGCCGGCGCCGGAGCTGGGACAGGGCCTCCGCCCCGCTCTCGACCTCGACCACCTCGTGCCCGGCAGCCCTCAGCATCGCCCCGGCCAGGACGCGGTTCATCTCGATGTCGTCGACCACGAGGACCCGCTGGGCCGTCATCGGCAGGGCCTCGACGGCGGCCGGGCCGGGCGGCGCGATGGAGGTTGCCTCCTCCAGCGGAAAGCTGAACCAGAAGCGGGAACCCTCGCCGACCCGGCTCTCCACCCCGACCGTGCCGCCGATCAGCGCGACGAGGCGGCTGACGATGGCGAGGCCGAGCCCGGAACCGCCGAATTCGCGCGACACCGACCCATCGGCCTGCGCGAAGCGCTGAAACACGTGCCCGAGCTTGTCCGCGGGGATGCCGATGCCGGTGTCGCGTACGGTGCACAGGACCATGTCGCGGCCGTTCTCGACGCTTCGCGAGCACTTCACGGTCACCTCGCCGCGGCGCGTGAACTTCACCGCGTTGCCGACGAGGTTCAGCAGGACCTGGCCCAGGCGGCGATCGTCGCCTTGCAGCCGGCCGGGCAAAGACGGGTCGATCTCGCCGTGCAACGCGAGGCCCTTTTCGGCCGCAGCGCGCTCCACGAGCGCCAGGGTGCGCTCCAGCCAGTGCCTGAGATCGAACGGCACGGCGTCGAGCGACACGGCGCCTGCGTCGAGGGCAGAGAAATCGAGGATGTCGTTGACGATGGCGAGCAGGTTCTCGCCGGCGACCTCCAGCCGGCGCACCCGATCGCGCTGCACGGCGTCGAGCCCCTCGCCCTCCGCCAAGAGCTGGGTGAAACCCAGGATGGCGTTGAGGGGGGAACGGATCTCGTGGCTCATCGTGGCCAGGAACTCGCTCTTGGCCTCAGCCGCCGCGCGCATCGCCGCCATGGCCGCGCGCCTGTCGCTGACGTCGCGGATCGCCTGGACCAGGACCGGACGCCCGGCTCCGTGGTCCGGCTCGGCGCGCCGGAGCTGGGCCTCCACCCACAGCCAGCCCCCGCCCGCCCGCGCCATGCGATATTCGACCCGCACGGGTTCGGCCGAGGCCAGCGCGCGGTTGCGGGCGTTGGCGAGCGCCTGGCGATCCTCCGCGTGGACGGCCTCGGCGAATGCCGGCCCGAGCAGGGCCTCGGCGGGGGTGGCCAGCAGCGCCGCCGCAGCCGGAGAGACGTAGGACGCCTCGCCGCGCTCGTCGGTCAGCGCGACGATGTCGCTGGTATTCTCGGCGAGGAGCCGGTAGCGCGCCTCGCTCTCGGCCATCGCCAGTTCGGCCCGCCGCCGCGCGGTCACGTCCAGATAGGTCTGCACCGTCGCGCCGTCGGGCAGGACGTGGCTGCGGACCTCGAAGACCTGCCCGTCGGGATGACGGGCTTCCAGCACCCGCGCCCCATGCGGGTCCTCGCCTGCGTCCCCGTCCGGCACCTGCAGCGCGAGGGGCTGGTCCAGCCATCTCCCGGCGCGTGAGTTCATGACGGCGATGGCGCCGGATCCGTCGACCATGACGATCGCCTGGTCCATGGCCTCGAGCGCGGTTTCGAGGTCGCGCACGCGCTGCGCGGCGATCTCGCGGCTGGCGAGGCCATGCAGGTCGGCCGCCAGGCCCTGGGCGACGACGGCGAGCGCCTGTTCCAGGGCCTCGCCGTCGCACCCCGACGGCAAGCTGGCCTGGATGACGCCGACCTGCTCGCCGGAGGCGAGCGCGACGGGAAGGGTGTGGAGGGCAGGAGCGGGGCCCGGGGCGTCGTTGTCCTGCGGGACTGGCGCCCCCAGGACGACGCGCGCGGATGGGCAGCCCAGGACCTCGGTGGCGAGACGGACGGCGCGCTCGACGGCTGCGCGGGCTTCCTCGCCCCACGCGCCCGAAGGCTGCTTCTCGATCTCGGCCATGAAACGCGACCCGCACAACGCCCTTGACTTGGCCACGCCATCAAGGCCGGGAGAGCTTAAGGTTCCCTGAAATCAAGGGTCTACGGGCGGGTCCTGCGCTGTTCGGCCGAACCCGTGCCCCCTCCCCGCGAAGCACGGGTCAGGCGACCTCGCGGCGCCTCGGCTGCCACGGTCAACCCCCGTTAAACCCCTCAAATCGCCCGTCGATTTTCCGCGAGCGGCCGCGCCAAGCCTCGTCATACCGCGCGGTTCCCGATGCCCGGGACCTTGCGTTAACGAGCCGGTAAGGATGTCGGGAGCGCTGACCCCCGCCACGTGGAGGTCGCCACCTGACGATCCACGTCATCCCTCGGGCACTTTCGCCCTCGCGACACGAAGCGGCAGCAGAGGCAGGAAGAGGAGTGCCAGGATGTTCTTGGCGCGGCCCGCCGGGGATATGCCGGGTTCCGTGGCGAAGCGCCACGCGCCGCGAAGGCAGCACTCGGACAGCGAGGTCTCGGCAAGGGCGGCGGCATCTTCCGGGTAGGCCCGGCGCAGGAAGGCCAGCGTACGCCAGTCATAGGCGCTGACCAGCGACGTCCAGGTCCGTTGCGCGCCGAGGCTTTGGGACAAGCGCCAGGCAAGGGCCTTCTTCTGCGCCACAATGCTCCTGATGTGGCGCCGCAGGGCGTTCGCCGTCTGGCCCCCGGAGGTCGAGGTGTTCATGCCGTGGATGAAGTAGGACCCGAGAACGCGGTCGATCACCTCGACCCGTCCGGCGAGCGGCGCGGCGAAGATCATGTATCCGTCTGTCCAGGGCAGCGGCTTCACCACCGGATATCCGCCGATATCCACGCCCATGGCGTCGAGGAGATAGCGCCGGGAGAAGGCGTTTCCCGACATCGGGGACGCGGGGAACTCGCCCCATCGCAACAGGTGGTCCTTGTGGCCGGACGGGAGGAACGGCGCATTGGGAAATTCGCCCACGATCCGGCCCTCTGCATCGACTTTCCGGAGGCGGTATTGAACCAGCGAGACATCGTCCCGCCAGGCGCGCGCGACCGCGCTGCAGGCCTGCGGATCGAGGGAATCGTCAGCGTCGAGGACGATCACGATGTCGCCGGTGCAGTGGGCAAGCCCCTCGATGACCGCCGATGTCTGCCCGCCATTCGGCTTGAAGACCGGCTTGATGCCGGCGAAGCCTGCAATCACCTCCCGCGAGTCGTCGGTCGAACCGTCGTCGACCACGACGCACTCGACGGGGCCATGGTCTTGCGCCAGCACGGAACGGATCGCGCGCCCGACGAAGCGGCCATAGTTGTAGTTGTTGATCAGGACGGAGACCGTCACCGTTTCCGGCGCCGGGCGAGTCAGTCCTGCCGGGGGCGATGCCTGAATGGGCTTGTTTGAAGGATCCATGCCGCTCGGTTCCTCGTCGCAACCACGGCTTCCGGCGCCCCGCCACCGGGGCCGGTCACGATCCCCCGACGCGAAACGCGTCGGAACCGGCCGGGTTCGTCAGCGTCCGTCGCGCTTGGCCTGCGCCACGGCGGCAGCCTTGCGCTGGCGGCCGAGCTCCATGGGGCGGACGAGGTCCTGGCGCCGCTGATTGGCGACGGCCCGCATGCCCTGGTGGGCATGTCGCGTGTTGAACTTCGTGTCGCCTTGCGCGCTGGCCTGCTTCAGGGCGAGCGCCTGGTTCGCATTGGCGACGAGAGTGGCGCGGGCCGCCATGCGACGCCGTCGCTCGACTTCGCTGTTGAGCCGACGCATCGCCATGGCGAGCACTTCCAGCTTCTGCCTGGAGCCCTCGTCGGACTTGGATGGCGTCATGCCCCTTGCTTTGCCCTTGCCCCGGATTTCCCGACGACGCTGGTCGGCCATGGACCTCGCCCGGTCCCGGCGCTCCCGCACCAGCACGACCAGCTTGGACAGCTCATCGTCCGAAAGGTCCTGCAGCACGGGATGATGCGACTTCTCGACGAGAGTCAGTTCGTCCGCATCCAGCGCCCGCGCCTCGTCGCGCTTCCTGATGGCCACGATCGTCGTCCTGTTCGTTGTGCTCCCCGGGGACCGACATGGGCCGCGCCAGGGTGTTTCGGGTAGGGCCAGCCTACTCCCCGGGCGACGTCCATCTCAAGCGGAGTCGGCCGGGAGCGGCCCGGCCGCCAGGGCGGGCGTGCCCGGCTCGCTCGCCCAGGAACGCTGCCCCGGACGTCGCGACGGTCCGCAGCATCGCGCGGCGGTCGAGAGTTCAGGCCCAAGTGCTTGGAAACGAATGGTGGGCGCGACAGGGATTGAACCTGTGACCCCTCCCGTGTGAAGGGAGTGCTCTCCCGCTGAGCTACGCGCCCATTCGTCCGCGCCTTCTAGGCAGGCCACGGAAGCAAGTCAACCGGCAAGTCCGGGCGTGCGGTTGGCTCGCGCCGCGACCTCCGGCGGGCCCGGAAGCGGCTGGCGTTCACTGCGCCGTGCAGAACGACGACTGTGACTCCCGCGCCACGGCGACTTGTCAACACGACATTGTGCAGCTCAACCCATCGGGAGGTTGTTGAATTCATTTACCTAGTCCGCATAACCCTAGCTCACGCGGGCCCCGCTGCCCGAGTCCACCGTAAGAAACCGCTTCCAACCCCTTCGAGGCTCCATCGATGCGCCGCATGGCTGTCGTGCTTGCCGCAACCGCGGGACTGACCGTCCTGGCCGGGACTGCGCAGGCCTACCAAATCGATCCGCTGACCAGGCAGCCGATCGTCGAGACCTATTCTGACAGCAACAAGCCGGCGGCTACCGCGATCCCGCGGGAGACGGTCCGGTATGACAGCCGTTACGCGCCCGGAACCATCGTGGTCTCCACGACCGAGCGCCGGATGTACTATGTGCTGGGTGACGGCAAGGCCATCAAGTACGGCATCGGCGTGGGCCGGCCGGGCTTCGAGTGGGGCGGGACCCAGACGATCACCGCCAAGCGCGAGTGGCCGGATTGGCGTCCCCCGTCTCAGATGCTGAAGCGCCGCCCCGACCTGCCGCGCTACATGCCCGGCGGCCCGGAAAACCCGCTTGGCGCGCGCGCCATGTACCTCGGCTCTTCGCTCTATCGCATCCACGGCTCCAACGAGCCGGAGACGATCGGCCAGGCGGTCTCATCGGGCTGCATCCGCATGCTCAACGAGGACGTAATCGACCTCTACGACCGCGCCAAGGTCGGCACCCGGGTCGTCGTGCAGCGCTGACGGAGCGCATCGGACGTATGGAAGGCCGGCAGCCCTGCGCGCCGGCCTTTTTCATTTCGGCCCCTGCTTCGATTCAGCTCTTGCGCGCCGAAGGATCGCGGGACAGACCCTTCTCCTGCAGCTCGGCGAGGTAGCCGCCCCAGCGGTCGGCCTGCTGGTCGCCCAGCTCCCGCAGGTAGACCCAGGTATAAAGCCCGGTCTGGTGCATGTCGTCGAAGACGAGCTTCACGGCATAATTGCCGATGGGCTCGACGCCCAGGATCTGCACGTCCCGCTTGCCCGGCACCGTCTTCTTCTCGGACGGGGCATGGCCCTGCACCTCGGCGCTCGGGCTCATCACGCGCAGATATTCGGCCGGCAGCGCGAAGGCGGCGCCGTCCTCGAAGGCAATGGACAGGGTGCGTTTGTCGCCGGACAGGCGGATCTCGGTGGGCCAGGTCCGCGAGGTCGGCAAGGTGGGGGACGTCAGGTCGCTCATCGTCTGTCCGGGGGTGGCTCCAGGCCTGCGGCCTGTTCACAACGGCGCGCAACCCCATATAAGTGCAGTTCCTCATTTCGTCATGTGTCCCGCATCATGCCGCCTGCCGTCGACGCCCTGGTCCCGACCGTCCCTCTCATCGACCCGTTCGGCCGGTCCATCTCCTATCTTCGCGTGTCGGTGACGGATCGCTGCGACTTCCGCTGCGTCTATTGCATGTCCGAGGACATGGCCTTCCTGCCCAAGCAGGACCTGCTGACGCTGGAGGAGCTCGACCGGCTCTGCACGGCCTTCGTCCGCCGCGGCGTCCGAAAGCTGCGCATTACCGGCGGCGAGCCCCTGGTGCGACGCAACATCATGAGCCTGTTCCAGGGCCTGTCCCGGCACCTGGAGAGCGGAGCGCTGGAGGAACTGACGCTCACCACCAACGGCTCGCAGCTGGCCCGCTACGCCGGGGACCTCGCCCGATGCGGCGTGAAGCGGGTCAACGTCTCGCTCGACACGCTGGACCCCGGCAAGTTCCGCGAGATCACCCGGTGGGGCGACCTCGGCAAGGTCCTGGAGGGGGTCGACGCCGCGCAGGCGGCGGGCCTCGCCGTGAAGATCAACGCCGTGGCGCTGAAGGGCGTGAACGAAGACGAGGTCGAGACCCTCGTGCGCTGGGCCCATGGCCGTGACATGGACATGACCTTCATCGAGGTGATGCCGCTCGGCGACATCGCGCCCTCCCGCTTCGAGCAGTACTGGCCCCTCTCCCAGCTGCGCGCCCGGCTCGCCGAAAGCTTCACGCTGGACGAGATCGACTATCGCACAGGCGGTCCTGCCCGCTACGTGCGGGCCCGCGAGACGGGCGGTCGGATCGGCTTCATCACGCCGCTCACCCACAATTTCTGCGAAAGCTGCAACCGGGTCCGTGTCACCTGCACGGGCACCCTGTTCATGTGCCTGGGACAGGAGGACGCCGCCGACCTGCGCGCGCCGCTGCGCACCTCCGAGAGCGACGAGCGGCTCGACCAGGCCATCGAGGCCGCCATCGCCCGCAAACCCAAGGGCCACGACTTCGTGATCGACCGCACCACCTCGCGCCCGGCGGTCGGCCGGCACATGAGCGTGACGGGCGGGTGAGCCACCGGGCCGCCATCCCCCTCGCGCGCAGGCGCTGGACGGGGTTGGACGGGCCGCCCTCGCAGCGACCTGGACCCGAAGCGGCCGTCCCCTTCAAGGCCGCGCAGCGCCGCTCCGCCCCGCGACGACGCCGCGGAGGATGGGTGGCTCAGCTCGCCCAGTTCTGCTTGAAGTCGCCGTAGAGCGTGATGCCGCCGCAGGCGTAGATCGTCTGGCCGGTGATGTAGCGGGCGTCCTCCGAGGCGAGGAAGGCGAAGACCGGGGCGATCTCGTCGGCGTCCGCGGCGAAGCCCATGGGGATGTGGCTCTCGACGCCGGCTTTCGCGACCGGGTCGGCCACCCAGCTCGCGTTCATGTCCGTCTTCACGGCGCCGGGACCCACGGCGTTCACGCGGATGCCGCGGTCGGCATATTCCAGCGCGAGCGTGCGGGTGAGGTTGCCGAGCGCGCCTTTCGCCATGGAATAGGCGAGGTAGGCGGGCTTGGGCACGATCTCGTGGACGCTCGTCGTGTTGATGATGGTGCCGCCCCCAGGCCGCGAGAGAAAGTGGGCGATGGCAGCGCGGGAGCAGAAGGCCGGGCCGTCGAGGTCGACGCCGAGCACCTTGCGCAGGGCGGCGGTGTCGAAGGACCCGCCCGGCGTCTCCGTCTGGATCCCGGCATTGTTCACGAGGATGTCGAGCCGGCCCCAGCGCTGCAGCACCTCGGCGACCATCGCGTCGACCTGCGCCTCGTCCGACACGTCGGCCTCGACCGCGCAATGGGGCGCGGCGGGCAGCTTCGCCGCGGCCGCCGCCTGGGCCGCGAGCGCGATCGTCTCCTGCGCCGCGGCGGCGTCGCCGACGTGGTTCACCGCCACGGTCGCGCCCTCGGCGGCGAAGCGGACGGCCACGGCGCGGCCGATGCCGCGCGACGCCCCGGTGATCAGGGCGAAGCGTCCGGAGAGGCGATGGGCTTGAGGCGGCATGGGCGTGGCTCCGGTGGCGGCCGACTCGGGCCGCGGTCCGGCCTCACGGTCGGAAGGGATGCCTGCCCCGTCAACCCTTCCCTGCGCCGGAGCCCCTCCCGCTCATGGCCGAACTCGGCTAGGGGTTGCAGCAGTGCCGCAGCGGTCGTGCTTCATGAACGCCCCCTCCCCGACGCCCCAGCCGGCCATCGCCGTCGCCTCGCCCCCGAGCGCGGCCGACAACCGGCGCGGCATCCTCGCCCTCACGCTGGCGATGGCCTTCTTCGTCACCAACGACACCCTGACCAAGCTCGCCAGCGAGAGCCTGCCGCCGGGCGAGATCATGACCATCCGCGGCGTCTTCGCGAGCCTGCTCGCCATGGGCCTCGCGGCCTGGATGGGCCATGCCGCCCGCTGGAGGCTGCTGCTGCAGCGACGCGTGATGGTGCGCGCCATCATCGAGCTTCTCGTCGCCGTGGCCTTCCTGTCCGCGCTCGGACACATGGCGCTGGGCGACCTGACGTCCGTGATGCAGGCCTCTCCCCTCATCACCGCGCTGATCTGCGCCGTCACGGGGCTCGAGCCCATGGGCTGGCGGCGCTGGCTCGCGGTGATCGCCGGCTTCGCCGGGGTGCTGCTGGTGGTGCGGCCCACCGGCGAGAGCTTCGGCTGGGCGTCGTGGACCGCACTCGCCGCCGCCTCGCTGGTGGCCGCGCGCGACCTCGTCACCCGCCAGATCCGCTCGGAGGTGCCGACGGTGCTGGTGCTCGTCGCCACGTCGATCGTCGTCATGGCCGGAGGGCTCCTCCTCATCCCCGTGGAGACCTGGTCGCCCCCCTCCCCGCGGGTCGCGACGGAGCTCGCCTTTGCCGGGCTCTTCGTCGCCGCGGGGCATTATTTCTCGATCGCCGGCTTCCGCCATGTCGACGTCGCGGTGGTCTCGCCCTTCCGCTACAGCATCATCCTGTGGGCCGGCCTCTTCGGCTTCCTCGTCTTCGACGAACGGCCCGACCTGACGGCCCTGTTGGGCGCGGCCGTGATCGCCGCGAGCGGCCTCTACACCGTGCATCGGGAGCGTGTGCGCGCCCGCATCGAGAGCGCGGCGAGGACCGCCGCTGCCGCGAGATCGACGGGAGCCGGCGCGAATTAAGGCGTCCGTGTGGCTGGAACACCCTGTTTCACGATGCTATACGGGCTCTTCGCCCGTCGCGCCTCATAAGGGCCGGCCGCCTCGACGCGGCCAGGTCAAGCGGCCGGGAGGACTCGAGGAGAGGGGAATTTCATGACGGCCCTGCTCGGCGTCAGCCGTGTCATCGACTCCATCAACAGCGTGATCGGCCGCTGGGTAAGCTGGCTCATCCTCGTGGCGGTGATCATCTCCACGGCCAACGCGATCATCCGCAAGCTCTTCGACACGTCCTCCAATGCCTGGCTCGAGATGCAGTGGGTCTTGTTCGGCGCCGTGTTCCTGCTCTGCACGCCATGGACGCTGCTGCAGAACGAGCACATCCGCATCGACATCGTGAACAGCCTGTTCCCCAAGTCGGTGCGCAATTGGATCGACGTGTTCGGCCACGTCGTGTTCCTGCTGCCCTTCACCGTCGTGATGATGCTGACCTGCTGGCCCTTCGCCTTCCGCTCGCTCGCCATCAACGAGCAATCGGCCAATGCGGGCGGGCTGCCGCAATGGCCGGCCA
This sequence comes from Alsobacter sp., assembly GCA_046349155.1. Lineage (GTDB taxonomy): Bacteria > Pseudomonadota > Alphaproteobacteria > Rhizobiales > Beijerinckiaceae > Alsobacter. The sequence continues at coordinate 560,370 of JAXMCW010000002.1, forward strand.
AGTTCCTGCTGCCGATCGGCTTCACCTTGCTCTTCGTCCAGGCGATTTCGGAGCTGATCAAGCGGCTCGCCATCATCCAGGGCAAGCTCGCCGACACGACGAGCGGCGGCGGCCACCATGCCGCCGTCGAGGCGGAGGCCGAGCGCCTGCTCGCCGCCGCCGCCGAAGACAAGCGCCTCTGATCCGCGCATCGAACGGAAAGCTCGCCGATGACCGCCTTCCTCATCGAGAACATGGCGCCGATCATGTTCGCGGCGCTGGTCGTGTTCCTGCTCCTGGGATACCCCGTCGCCTTCGCCCTGGCCGCCAACGGCCTCGTCTTCGGCCTGCTCGGCATCGAGCTCGGCCTGTTCCGCCCGGACTTCCTGCAAGCCCTGCCGGAACGCGTCTACGGCGTGATGAACAACGACACGCTGCTGGCCATCCCCTTCTTCACCTATATGGGCCTGATCCTCGAACGATCGGGCATGGCCGAGGACCTCCTCGACACGATCGGCCAGCTCTTCGGGCCGATCCGCGGAGGCCTCGCCTATGCCGTGGTCTTCGTAGGCGCGCTGCTGGCGGCGACCACGGGCGTCGTGGCGGCGTCGGTGATTTCGATGGGGCTGATCTCGCTGCCGATCATGCTGCGCTACGGCTATGACCGGCGGGTCGCCTCGGGCGTGATCGCGGCCTCGGGCACGCTGGCGCAGATCATCCCGCCCTCGCTCGTGCTGATCGTGATGGCCGACCAGCTCGGCAAGTCCGTGGGCGACATGTACGAGGGCGCCTTCATCCCCGGCCTGGTCCTGGCGCTGCTCTATGCGGCCTACATCTTCCTGGTCTCGGTTGTGATGCCCAAGGCGGTGCCCGGCCTGCCGCCCGAGGCGCAGGGCCTGAAGGACCCCGACGGCAAGTCGCGGCGGCTCTCGCTGCTGGTGCTCACGGTGATCGCCGGCGTGATCGGCTACTTTGTCATCAAGAACTTCACCCATGTGGGCGCGGGCGCGGACTTCGTGGTGCTGACGATGACGGTGGCCGTGGCGGTCGCCTTCGTCATCGCTGTGCTCAACAAGCTGCTGCGGCTCAAGCTGCTCTCGGTCATGGCCGAGCAGGTCGTGTTCGTGATGGTGCCCCCGCTGGGGCTCATCTTCCTGGTGCTGGGCACGATCTTCATCGGCCTCGCCACGCCTACCGAGGGCGGCGCCATGGGCGCGGCGGGCGCCATGCTGCTGGCGCTGGCCAAGCGCAGGCTCACCTGGGACCTGGTTCGCCAGGCGACGGAATCCACCGCCAAGCTCTCCGCCTTCGTGGTGTTCATCCTGGTCGGCGCGCGCGTGTTCTCGCTCACCTTCTACGGGGTGAGCGGCCACGTCTGGGTGGAGCACCTGCTGACGTCGCTGCCGGGCGGGCAGACGGGATTCCTCATCTTCGTCAACGTTCTGATCTTCGTCCTCGCCTTCTTCCTCGACTTCTTCGAGCTCGCCTTCATCGCCGTGCCGCTGATCGGGCCGGTCGCCGACAAGCTCGGCATCGACCTCATCTGGTTCGGCGTGATCCTGGGCGTGAACATGCAGACGTCGTTCATGCATCCGCCCTTCGGCTTCGCGCTGTTCTACCTGCGCTCGGTCGCGCCACGCGAGCCCTACAAGGACAAGGTGAGCGGCAAGATGATGGACCCCGTCACGACCGGCCAGATCTATTGGGGCGCGGTGCCGTTCGTGATCATCCAGTGCATCATGGTGGCGCTCGTCATCCTCTTCCCCTCCATGGTCATGCACTACAAGAGCTCCGGGCCGGTCGTGGACCAGAAGAAGGCGCTCGAGCAGTTGCAGAACCTGACGCCGGGGATGGACGACGCCCCGCCCGCGCTCGACTTCGGCGCGCCGCCGAAAATCCAGTAGCGGGGCAAGTCGACGGGGCGCTGACCGTCATTGCCAGCGAAGCGAAGCAATCCAGAGTTCGGCCCAGCCTCTGGATCGCGCCGTCGCCACGCACCCCACCATGACGAGAAGGAACGGCTCGACTATCGCAGGACGCTGCGGAAAAAGCGGACCGCGACACGAAAAAAGGCGGCGGGTTTCCCCGCCGCCTCCGTCATGTTGATCGCGCCGGCTCAGCCCTTGGCGCGCGAGCGGATCATCCAGTTGTCGAAGGTGAACTCGGCGATCTGCCACCACAGGTACTCGTCGTTCCTGAAGGCGATGTGGTTGTCGTAGATCTTCTTGAAGGCCGGGTTGGTGTTGGAGAGCTCCGTGTAGAGCTCGTTGGCCGCCTTCATGCTGGCCTCCAGCACCTCCGCCGGGAAGGGGCGCAACTGCGCGCCGGCCTGGACAAGGCGCTTGATGGCGGGCGGGTTGCGCGCGTCGTAGCGGGCGAGCATCTCGCTGTGCGCCGCCATCGCGGCCGCCTGGAAGACAGCCTGGTAGTTCTTCGGCAGCTCGGCCCACTTGGCGGTGTTGACGAAGAATTGCAGCTCGGAGCCGCCTTCCCACCAGCCGGGATAGTAGTAGTAAGGCGCGACCTTGTTGAAGCCGAGCTTCTCGTCGTCATAGGGGCCGATCCACTCGGCCGCGTCGATGGTGCCCTTCTCCAGCGCCGGGTAAATGTCGCCGCCGGCGATCTGCTGCGGCACGGCCCCGAGCTTCTGCAGGATGCGGCCGGCGAGGCCGCCGATGCGCATCTTCAGGCCGTTGAAGTCCGCTGCGGTCTTGATCTCCTTGCGGAACCAGCCGCCCATCTGCGTGCCGGTATTGCCGCCCGGGAAGGAGACGATGTTGTAGGTCTTGTAGAACTCGTTCAGCAGGTCGTTGCCGCCGCCCTGGGTCATCCAGGCATATTGCTGGCGCGCGTTCATGCCGAAGGGCAAGCAGGTGCCGAAGACGAAGGTCGGGTCCTTGCCGACATAGTAGTAGGAGGCCGTGTGGCAGGCCTCGACGGTGCCGTTCTGCACGGCGTCCGCCGCCTGCAGGCCGGGCACGATCTCGCCCGCGGCGAAGACCTGGATCTGGAACTTGCCGTCCGTGGCATCGGACACCGCCTTGGCGAAGAACTCGGCCGCGCCGTAGATCGTGTCGAGCGACTTCGGAAAGCTCGACGTGATGCGCCACTTCACCTCGGGCGAGGATTGGGCGATGGCAGGGCTGGCGATGGCGCCGGCCGCGACGCCGGCTCCGGCCACCTTGATGAACTGGCGGCGCTTCATGGTCATGGGCATTCCCCTCGTGGCGTTCTTGTTCTATGCGGGCGGCGCGGAGCGCTCCCGTGCCTTGCGCATATCATTTTTCCACGCCGCCGGGGAAGCGGAACGACGCGTTTCGCTGCGCAAATTCCTCCCATCATGAAAAAAACCCGCGGAAACGGCTCCGCGGGGCATGGTTACGCTTGAGCTCTTCTCGCTCGGTCTTTCGCCTTGGCGAGGAGCGACGAGACGAAGCAAGCCGGACGCGGTGACGGCCGGATTGCTTCGCCTGAGGCCCGCGATCAAGGCGGGCCGGCGTCAGCCGCGCGCGCGGGCGCGGATCATGAAGTTGTCGTAGGTGAACTCGGCCACCTGGAACCAGAGATACTCCTCGTTCCGGTAGGCGATCATGGCCTGGATCGCCTTCTTGAAGTCCTCGTTCTGGGCGCCGATCTCGCCGTAGAGCTCGTTCGACGCCTTGAGGCAGGCCTCGAGGATCTCCTGCGAGAAGGGTCGCAGCTGGACGCCCGCCCCCACCAGGCGCTTGAGCGCGCCGGGATTCTGCATGTCGTAGCGTGCCTGCATCCAGGTGTTGGTGTAGGCGGCGGCGTTGGTCAGCGCGGCCTGATAGGCCTTGGGCAGCGCGTTGAACTTCTCCAGGTTGAAGAAGGCGTGAACCGTGGGGCCGCCCTCCCAGAAACCGGGATAGTAGTAGTAGGGAGCGACCTTGTTGAAGCCGAGCTTCTCGTCGTCATAGGGGCCGACCCACTCGGCCGCGTCGATCGTGCCCTTCTCCAGCGCCGGGTAGATGTCGCCGCCCGCAATCTGCTGGGGCACCACGCCGAGCTTCTGCAGGACTTGGCCCGCAATGCCGCCGATGCGCATCTTGAGGCCGTTCAGGTCCGCCGGCGTCTTGATCTCCTTGCGGAACCAGCCGCCCATCTGCGTGCCCGTATTGCCGCAGGGGAAGCCGATGACGCTGTACTTCTTGAAGAACTCGTTGAAGAGCTCGTTGCCGCCGCCCTGGTAGAGCCAGGAATTCTGCTGGCGGGCATTGAGTCCGAAGGGCACGGAGGCCGCTACGGCGAAGGTGGGGTTCTTGCCGACATAATAGTACGACACGGTATGGCAGGCCTCGACCGTGCCGTTCTGCGTGGCGTCGAGCGCCTGCAGGCCCGGGACGATCTCGCCCGCCGCGAAGACCTGGATCTGGAACTTGCCGTCGGTGAGCTCGGAGACCTGCTTGGCCAGGAACTCGCCGCCGCCGTAGATGGTGTCCAGGGACTTGGGGAAGCTCGAGGCCAGGCGCCACTTCACCTCGGGCTGGCTCTGCGCGATCGCCGGGGCGGCGACGGCCGACGCCGCGAGGCCCGCGCCTGCGGTCTGGATGAACTGACGACGCTTCATGTGTTTTCCTCCCACGGAAGGGTAAGCGGGGAACGCCGGGTGGGCCCGGTCGGGAGAGGATCCCTGAGTGGCAAAAGCCGCGGACGAACGCAACGCCACATCGGGCACGAAAGGTGCGGAACGGTGCGTTCCAGAGGCAGTATCGGCCGGAAATGCCCTGTTTTTAGGCCGAAACAGGGCAGGCTCGCGATCACTGCATGGCTGCTCGTCACTCGATGACGATGCGAGGCGCCTGCCGCGCTCCAGCTCCTCCCTCGAGCTTCGCCCAGATGGCGCGGGCGATCTCCCGGTAGGCCGCCGCATGCGGTCCTTCGGGCGCGGTCGCCACGACCGGGCGGCCGGCGTCCGACGTTTCGCGGATCGCCATGTCCAGCGGGATCTCGCCCAGGAAGGGGACGCCAAGCCGCTCGGCCTCGTGACGCGCCCCGCCATGACCGAAGATGTCGGACCGCGCGCCGCAATGGGGGCAGATGAAGGTGGACATGTTCTCGACGAGGCCCAGCAACGGCACGTCGACCCGGCGGAACATGGCGATGCCGCGCCGCGCATCGATCAGCGCGAGGTCCTGCGGCGTGGATACGATCAGTGCGCCCGACAGCGGGACCGCCTGCGCCATGGTGAGCTGCGCGTCGCCCGTCCCGGGCGGCATGTCCACCACGAGCACGTCGAGCGCGCCCCACTCGACCTCGCGCAGCATCTGCTGCAGCGCCGACATCACCATCGGACCGCGCCAGATCACGGGGGTCTCTTCCTCGATCATGAAGCCGATGGACATGACCTTGACGCCGTAGCCCGTGAGCGGGCGCATGGTGCGTCCCTCCACGATCTCGGGCTTCCCAGACAGGCCGAAGACCTTCGGCATGGACGGCCCGTAGATGTCGGCGTCCAGCACGCCGACCTTGAGGCCGAGCGCGGCGAGGCCGAGCGCCACGTTGGCGGCCGTCGTCGACTTGCCGACGCCGCCCTTGCCCGAGGCGACGGCGATGATGTGGCGCACGCCCGGCACGCCGGCCTTGGCCGTGGCCGCCTGCGCGCGCGGCCCGGGCGTGGCGGGGGGCGGCGCGGCGGATCCTGGCGAGCCTGCGCCCTGCGGCCGGTCGGCCGTCAGGGTCGCCAGCGCCGAGGTCACGCCGGGCAGCCGCTTCACCGCCTCTTCCGCAGCCTTGCGCAAAGGCTCCATGGCGCTCGCGCGCTGGGGATCGACGGCGATCGACAGATAGACCTTGCCCTCCTGCACGGAGACACCGGCCAGCGCGCCGGAGGCTGGCAGGGGCGTGCGACCATCGGGGCCGGGCACCGATTCCAGCGCCTTGAGGACATCTTTTTCGCTCGCCACGGCCTATACTCCTGCAGGGATGTCTGGCGCGGGCTGCGGACCACGCCTCGGGCCGTATGTAAAGGCAGGGATGGGCGGGTCAATGCGCGAGGACAAGGACTCCGCGGATCGGCCGTCCGGCCCGCAGGACCCCGCCGTCGCCGCCCGGGTGCTCGGCGTGGTGCTGGCCGGGGGCCGTTCCACCCGCATGGGCCGGGAGAAGGCCTTCGTCCCGCTGGGCGGCAAGCCACTGCTGGCCCATGTCCTGGCGGCTCTGTCTCCCCAGGTCGGACGCGTGGCGATCAACGCCAATGGCGATCCCTCCCGCTTCTCCGCCTTAGGCTGCGCCGTGTTCCCCGACGAGGTGGCGGATGCCGGCCCGCTGGCGGGGATCGTCGCGGGCCTGCGGCATGCGGCGGCGGAGCAATGGGAGGCCGTCGCCACATGCCCGAGCGACGCGCCGTTTCTGCCCCGCGACCTCGTGGAGCGCCTGTGGCGCGGGCTGGGGCATCGCCAGGCCGCCTGCGTGCGGACGCCTGCGGGCCTGGAGCCGCTCTTCGCGGTGTGGCGTGCCGGCGCTTGGCCCGCGGCCGCGCGCGCCCTGCGCGAGGGTCGGCTCGCGGTGCGCGACGCGCTCGCCGACGTCGGCTTCGTCGCCGTGGACTGGCCCGACCCGGCCCCCTTCGCCAACCTCAACACGCCGGAGGAGCTCGCCCGGGCGGCGGGGCGCGCGCCCTAGCGCCGGTTCCGACCCGGCCAAACCGATCTCCCGCCGTCCTTGGGAGCCGAAGGCGACGCTATCCAGCCTCATGCCGAGCGTTCTCCGGATCGGTTCGTCGCCGTGCTCCCTGCAATGGCAATTCGGAGAGGTCGGAAATAGCTCCATGTCCGCCCTCCCGCCCGGCGCTCCTAACCTGGCAAGATCCGGCGAGGACGCGGCCGCGGGCCAAAGCGTTCAGTCCGGGCGTCTTCCGCGTCGCTCGACCGCCGCCTATATGATCGCGATGTCGTCTTCTCTGCGAGCCGGTTCGAACGACCGATGAATGTCGTGCCTCCCAGGCCCCGGCGGCCGCTGCGGATCGTGGCCGCCACGGCCGTCATCGCCCTCCTCGCCGTGTCGCTTGCGGCCGGCCAGGCGAGCCTCGCCCAGGAGACGGCTGCGCCAGGTCCGGTCATCCGTTTCGCGACAGAGGGGGCCTATCCACCCTTCAATTTCGCCGAGGGGGACACGGTCCAGGGCTTCGAGATCGACGTGGCCCGCGCGCTCTGCGCGGAGATGAAGGCCACCTGCAGCTTCGCCATCGACGATTGGGACAGCCTGATCCCCGATCTGAGGGCCGGCAAGGTCGACGCCATCGTCGCGTCGCTGGAGATCACCGAGGAGCGGCGGCAGAAGATCGCCTTCAGCCACCCCTACTACCGCACGCCTGCCGTCTTCATGGGCCGCACGGACTCGACCGTGACGGACATTTCGCCCTCCGGCCTCAAGGGCCTGCGCCTGGGCGCGATGGAGAACACGGTCTATTCCGCCTACCTCGAGGACCGCTACGCCGCGGGCAGCGAGGTCAAGGTCTACGCCAACCAGGACGAGGCCAGCCTCGACCTGGCGCTCGGCCGCGTGGATCTGGTTCTCGGCGACAAGATCGCGCTCGCCGAATGGCTCAAGCGCGGCAAGGAAGCGAGCTGCTGCCGCTTCGTGGCCGACGTCCCCTGGGACAACGAGGCCTTCGGCGAGGGCTACGGGATCGGGATGCGCAAGCAGGACACGGTCCTGCGCGAGCGGCTCGACGCAGCTCTCCTCGCCATCCAGGCGGACGGGACCTACGACGCCATCCGCGCCCGGTACTTTCCGTTCGACGTGAAGTAGCGCAAGCGCGACAGAGACTGCCCCGGCGCGGCAAATTGCCGGTTGCGGCGGCGCGCACCCCATTGCGCTCCCGCCGATGCAGGTGTCCAATGCCCGTTCAGACCCGCGCGCGGCTCCCAAGCCGCCGCGATCTGCCAGTAAGAGGCCTGCACAAGCGGGCCAGAGAGAGGGATCGACACATGAAGGTTCTTGGTCTCCTTGCCGCCGCGGTGATTGCGGCAGGCGCGTCCGTGGCCGCCTCCGGCGCGGCGCTGGCGCAGCAGAAGGAGTGGAAGGAAATCCGGATCGGCACCGAAGGCGCCTATCCTCCCTGGAACAACCTCAACGCCGCCGGCCAGCTCGAGGGCTTCGAGATCGACTACGGCATGGCGCTCTGCGAGAAGATGAAGGTGAAGTGCACCTTCGTGGCGCAGGACTGGGACGGCATCATCCCCGCGCTGCTCGCCGGCAAGTACGACCTCATCATGGCCGGCATGAACGCCACCGAGGAGCGCTCCAAGAAGGTGAGCTTCACGGCCACCTACAGCCGCACGCCGATCTCGTTCATCGGCCCGAAGTCGACGACGAGCACGGACTTCTCGCCGGCGGCGCTCAAGGGGAAGTCGATCGGCGCTCAAGGATCGACGATCCACGCCAACTACCTCGAGAAGTACTACAAGGACTCCAACATCAAGCTCTACCCGACCCAGGAAGAGGCCAATCTCGACCTGAAGAACGGGCGGCTCGACTATATCCTCGCCGACAAGCTGGCCCTGCAGGACTTCATCGACGGCCAAGGCAAGGACTGCTGCAAGTTCATCGGCGACATCAAGCGCGATCCGACCATCCACGGCCCGGGCGTTGCGGCGGCCTACCGCAAGGAGGACACTGCGCTGGGCGACATGGTCTCCAAGGCGATCCAGGAAAGCATCGCCGACGGCACGCACAAGAAGATCATGGACAAGTACTTCAAGGTGAACATCCTCGTCGACTGACGGGACTGCAACCGCGGGGCGGCCTCACGGCCGCCCCGCATCTCCGGCCGCCGGCTCCCCCCGGCCCCCTCGCCGGGCACGCCTCTTGCCTGACCCGGTTGCGATGACCGCCCTTCCCGCTCCTGCTTCCCGCCCCGGCTGATGGACCGCATCCTCACCCTGCTGTCATGGGGGGATCACGGCTGGCTCGACGAGCTCGCGTCGGGCGCCGCCGTCACGATCTCGCTCGCGCTCGCCACGCTGCCCTTCGGCCTCGCGCTCGGCCTCGCCATGGCGCTCCTCAAGCGTTCGGACCTTGCCTGGGTGCGCGCGCTGGGCACGGCCTACACCACGGTGTTCCGCGGGGTGCCGGAGCTGCTGACGCTCTACATCGTCTATTTCGGCCTGCAGATCGGCCTCCAGACGGCCTGGAAGGGGCTCGGCTTCTCGGGCTCCATCGAGATGCCGGCCTTCGTGGCGGGCATGATCGCGCTGGGGCTCGTGCTCGCGGCCTTTTCCTGCGAGGTCTGGATCGGTGCGCTGAACGCCATTCCCAGGGGCCAGCGCGAGGGAGCCTATGCGCTCGGGCTGAGCAAGGGCCTGACCTTCCGCCTCGTGGTGATGCCGCAGCTGCTGCGCGTCGCGCTGCCGGGCCTCGGCAACAACTGGATGGTGCTGCTCAAGGAAACGTCGCTGATCTCGGTCATCGCCCTGCCCGACCTGATGTTCTGGACCGGGCGCGCCAATGTCGTCACGAAGGAGCCCTTCCTGTTCTTCGGCGTGGCCTGCCTGATCTACCTTGTGTTCTCGCTCCTCTCCGCCTGGGGCCTGTCCGGCCTCGAGACGCGCGCGAACCGCGGCATCGCTTCCGGCGCGGGAGGCCAGCGATGAGCCGGCCGCTTTTCATCCTCGTCGGAATCCTGGTCCTCCTCGCCGCCGCCTGGCTGGGCTGGCCCGCCATCGGTCCCGTCATCTCCGGCGCGAGCTGCGAGGCGGCGCAGGGCTTCGGACGGCTGCTCGGCAACGAGGCGATCACCAATTATGGCTGCCGCATGATGGGCGGGCTGGGCGTCACCCTGCAGCTCGTCGCCATCTCCGTCGGCATCGGCGTGGTGCTCGGCTTCCTGGTCTCGCTCGTCAGGCTTTATGGCGGGCCCGTCTCATCGCGCATCGCGCTGGTCTACACGACCTTCTTCCGCGGCACGCCGCTGCTCTGCCAGCTCTTCCTCGTCTATTACGGCGCCGGGCAGTTCCGCCCCCAGCTGGAGGCCGTGGGCCTTTGGACCTGGTTCCGCGAGGCCTTCTTCTGCGCTGCCTTCACCTTCACCCTCAACACGGCGGCCTACCAGGCGGAGATCTTCCGCGGCGCCATCGCCTCGGTGGGCCGCGGCCAATGGGAGGCGGCCCGCGCGCTCGGCATGCGCTGGTCGCAGATCCTGCGCACGATCGTGGTGCCGCAGGCCGCCATCGTGGCGCTCCGCCCGCTCGGCAACGAACTCGTCATCATGGTCAAGTCGTCGGCGGTGGCCTCGCTGGTGACGATCTTCGACCTGATGGGGACGACCAGGCTCGCCTTCGCGCGGTCCTTCGATTTGTCCGTGTACCTTTTCGCCGCCGCGCTCTATCTGGTGATCGTCGAGCTCATCCGCCGGCTCTGGGACTGGACCGAGGGGCGGCTGACGCGCCACATCCACCACGCCTGACGCGACGGGCGCATGCCCGCCGTCCCCTTACAGGAGTTCCGCCATGGCGAAAGTCGCCTTCCTGGGTCTCGGCGTCATGGGATATCCCATGGCCCGCCATCTCAAGACCAAGGGCCACGAGGTCACCGTCTACAACCGGACCTACGCCAAGGCCGAAAAGTGGGTCTCCGAGCATGGCGGCCGCGCCGCCAGGACGCCGCGTGAGGCCGCGCAGGGCCAGGAGATCGTGTTCGCCTGCGTAGGCAACGACGAAGACCTTCGCTCGGTCACGATCGGGCCGGACGGCGCCTTCGCCGGCATGGAGAAGGGCGCGCTCTTCGTCGACCACACCACCGCCTCGGCCGAGGTCGCGCGCGAGCTCTACGCCGCGGCCAAGGACCAGGGCTTCGGCTTCGTCGACGCCCCCGTCTCCGGCGGCCAGGCCGGCGCGGAGAACGGTGTGCTGACGGTGATGTGCGGCGGGGATGAGGCGGACTTCGCCCGCGCCGAACCCGTGATCATGAGCTTCGCGCGCGCCTGCAAGCGACTGGGCGCGTCCGGCGCGGGCCAGCTCACCAAGATGGTCAACCAGATCTGCATCGCCGGCCTCGTCCAGGCCTTGTCCGAGGGCGTCCACTTCGCCCGCAAGGCCGGGCTCGACGTGGAGACCGTGATCGAGACCATCTCCAAGGGAGCGGCGCAGTCCTGGCAGATGGAGAACCGCTACAAGACCATGAACGCCGGCAAGTTCGACTTCGGCTTCGCCGTCGACTGGATGCGCAAGGACCTGTCGATCTGCCTGGACGAGGCCCGCCGCAACGGCGCGAACCTGCCGGTCACGGCCCTGGTCGACCAGTTCTACGCCGAAGTGCAGAAGATGGGCGGCGCGCGCTGGGATACGTCGAGCCTGTTCGCCCGCCTCGAACGCTGAAGATCCTCGTCTCCGACGGACCGGGCCCGGCCGCCTCGCGCGGCCGGCCTCTTCATGCCCAGGCTCAGCGGCAGGAGCGGGCCACCCCTGCTGGCCGCAAGTCTGCAGCCTGCCGCCCGGGCGCGCCCCACCCTGGGGCGGGGCCGCCGGGGGATGGGCCTGCGGCGGAGCCGCGGGGCGCGGAGCCACGGCCGGGGAGGTGGCGCGGCGGGCCGCGGCGGCATGGCCTGGGGCGGCGGCGCAGGCCGCAGCGGCTGGACCTGGGGCGGCATGGCCGGCCGAGGCGCGACGACCGGAGGGGGCGCGGCAGGCCGCCGAGACCACCGGCTGCGGCAGCGGCGCTGGCGGCGCTGAACGGAGGCTGGGACTGCGGCGCGGGGCGCGGGGGCTGCTGCTGTTGCGGCGCGGGCCGCGGCGACAGGACCTGCGGCGGAGGCTTGGGAGCGGGCGGCGTGCCGGGAACGGCCCGCGGCGGCTCGGCCGGCGGCTTCGCCTGCGCCGGCGCAACCGGTGTGAGCGCCCCCGGCGGAGACGGCGCCGGCAAACGCGGGCGCGACCGCTCCCGGCCGGTGAGCCGCCGGGGCGGGCGCGCCGGGCGGCGGGCTCGGAGGCGGAGACACGGTGGGCGCTGGCGGCGGCGGGGCCGCGGGCGCCGCGGCGGGGGCGCGGCCAGCAGGTGCGACGGGCTGAGGCGCGGCAGGCGCTGGCGGCGGGGCAGCCTGGGCGGGGGCGCACCCGGCGCCGGCGCAGCCGGGCCCGCCCCCTGGGGACGCGGGAGGAGCAGGGCCGCCGCACCCGGCGCGGCAGCGCGGACGCTGGGCCGGCGCGGGCTGCGGAGCCGGGCCGGGCGGCGGGGCCGCCTGCCCGACCGCGGGCGCGGGCGGCGGCGGGGGAGTTGGGCCGGTCCCGGAGCCGGCGCGGCCGCGCCGGGGCGGGGCGCCCCGGGGCGCGGCGCGGGGACGCCGGGCTGGGGCACAGCGGCGGCCTGCGGCGTCGCTCGGCCCTGGATCACGACGGGCGGAGGCGGCGGGGGCGGCCGACGCGCCCATCCGGGCATCGGGATCGGCACCGGCACGGGCAGCAGGCCCGGCCGGGACGGCGGGGGCGGAGGCGGCGGGGCCACCCAGACGGGGTCATCGCCATAGGGCATGGCCACGAGATAGGCGGGCGGCGGGGGCGGCGGGGGCTCGTCCCACGCCGTGACGTCGCCGCGCCACGCGCCGGGATCGAGCGCCTCGACCTCCGGCAGAGGCGGCGGCAAGTCGGCATACTCCACCACGTCGAAATCGCCGGGCGGGCGCAGCGGCGCGGAGAGGCGGGCGAGACGCCGGTCGGCGTCGCGGGCATGCGGCCCGTTCGGGTAGCGCTGGAGGTAGGTCCAATAGGCTTCCGGCGAGTTGCGGGCCACGGTCCGCTGCCACACGACCGCTTCGCGACGCTGGGCGAGGAGGCGCTTGACCCGACCGGCCAGCGGGTCGCGCGGATAGGCGGCAAGGAAGTCCTGGTAGGCCGGGATCGTGTCCCGCTCCAGCGCGAGCGCATATGCCTCGGCCGGCGGAAGCTCCCTGAGGGGCCGGTCGCGCGCGGGGAGCGGCGACGCGACGGCCACGTCCTCCCGCGCCTGGAAAAAGGCGAAGGGCTGGTCGAGCTTCAAACTCTCCCAGGGGGTCTGCCCGCCTGACGTCGCCTCGTGGACACGGATGCGGACGCGGCCGAACAGATCGGCGAGGCCGAGGCCCGGCTGGCGCATGGCTTCCACGAGCGCGGTCGCGTAGGCGCCGTAGGGCGGCTGGCTCTCGGGGGCGAGAGCGTCGGGGGAGGCCGAGAAGGCCACGCCGACGCCGGGCGGCGGGTCGATGAGCGCCAGCCCCGGCGCCAGCGCCTGTCCGTCCCGCAAAGCTGGCGTCGGGCGCGCGGCGTCGAGGATCACGAGCCTCGTGCGGGCCGGAAGCGCCGCGAGGGAGCGGGCGACGTCGCCGATCCGCACCGTCTCCAGCGGAATGTCGCTCGCCCGGTCCAGGCGAGCGTCGACGGGAAGAAAGTAGTCGTCGCCCTCGAACTGGAGGCCTCGCCCCGTCCAATAGATGACCGCCTCGGCCTGCGGGCCTGCCGCCTCGACCTTGTCGAGGAACGTCCGGACGCTTCGCCGCAGCCCCGCGAGGTCGAGATCGGCGCCCTGGACCACCTCGAACCCGGCATCGGCGAGGGTCGCGGCGATCAGGCCCGCATCATTGGCCGCGGTGGGGAGAACGCCCGTCGCGTAGCCCGCCTGCCCCACGACCAGCGCGATGCGCGGCGAAGGCTGCGGCTGGGCGCGCGCCCTGCCCAGGGGCGCCGCCGTTCCCGCCACCAGCCAGCATAGCCCGAGCAGGAGAAGGCCAAGGGAACGGATCGGGCTCGCAGGGCGCATGCGGAACTCCTGGCGCGGACGGCGGACGATCCGCCGGACGGATTCCAAGAACCCGCCATGCCATGCAAGGGTTCATTGCCGGCGCCAATGCGGCGCGATCGTGGTGCGAGCGGGGCCGCATCGGAAGGCTTTCGGGCCGCCCCGCCGCTCCGTTCAGCGCCCGGTGAAGCGCGGCGGACGCTTGGCGCGGAAGGCCTCGACACCCTCCAGGAAGTCGTCCGAGAAGCCCGCCTCGCGCTGCAGGTCTCGCTCCAGGGCAAGCTGGGCCGGCAGGTCGTTCATCAGGCTCGCCGCGACGGCCTTCTTGGTGAGGCGAAAGGCCAGAGCCGGCCCCTTGGCGAGCCTCGCGGCGAGGCCGGCGACACCCTGCTCGAACTCGGCGTCGTCGAAGAGGTGGGTGACCAGGCCCATCGCGAAGGCGGCCTCCGCGGTGACAGGCTCGGCGAGGAGCATCATGGCGAGCGCCCGGCGAGGACCGACGAGGCGCGGCAGGATCCAGGTCCCGCCTGCGTCGGGCAGCAACCCGATCCGGGCGAAGGCCTCGTGGATCGTCGCCGAGCGGCTCGCCACGACGAGGTCGCAGGCGAGAGCGATGTTGGCGGAGGCGCCGACGGCCGGCCCGTTCAGCGCGGCGACGGTGACCTTCGGAAAGGCGGCGAGCGTGAGGATGAGCGGGTTGTAGTCCCGCTCCAGCGGGGGCCCGAGGTCGACCCGGCCCTCCGGGTTGCGAGGCAGGTCCTCGGTGAGGTCCTGGCCGGAGGAGAAAGCCCGCCCCTCCCCCGTGAGCACCACGACCTGCACGGCGTCGTCCCCCGCCGCGTCGGAGAGGGCCTGCCGAAGCTCCGCATGCATGAGGGCGGTCAGGGCGTTGAGGCGCTCGGGCCGGCTCAGCGTGATGCGCGCGACGCCGTCGGCGACGCCATAGCGCAAGGTCTCGAAGACCGGGACCGGGGCGGGCTGGGCGGCCAGGGGGTCATGCGCGGTCATGCGTGGTCTCCGTTTCCGGCGCCCATGATGGACCGAACCCGGGCCCGAAGCACAGGGACGAGTTCGGCCTCGAACCACGGATTGCGCCTGATCCAGCCACTGTTGCGCCAGGACGGGTGTGGCAGCGGGATCACGCCGAACTCCCGGTCGATCTCGCGCCAGCAGCGCACGGCCCGGTCGAGGCCCGCGCGGGCCAGGTCGGGCCGGCCAAGCCGGGCGAGATGCCAGCGCAGCGCCGGCAATCCCAGCGTCACGAGCAGGGCCGGTGCGGGCAGCAGCGCGAAGAGCCGCGCATGCCAGGCGGCCGCACATTCGCGCCGCGGCGGGAGGTCCGCGCCGCGCGGGTCCTGACCGGGGAAGCAGAACCCCATCGGCACGATGGCGACCCGGTCCTCGTCGTTGAACTCGTCGGACGTGACGCCCAGCCAGTGCCGAAGGCGGTCGCCAGAGGCGTCGGTGAAGGGCGTGCCGGACGCATGCACCTTCGTCCCCGGCGCCTGCCCGCACAGCACGAGCTTCGCACGGCCTTCGCCGACGCGGAGCACCGGCCGGGGCTCGTGCGGCAGGGGGCGTCCGCGCGGCGCGTCGCGGCAGATCCGGCACTGCCGGATCGCAGCGACGAGCGCTGCGAGGTCATCGCGCGGCCCGGCCCAATCGCGCGTGATGTCAGGATGTTGCGCCGACTTCGTCATGTCCTGATTCCGTTGCGCCGGTCACGGGTCCCGCGGATGGGCGGCGCGCCAGTCCGCGGGCCGCTGGAACTCGGTGCCCCAGATGCCGCGACCCGCGGCGCGCGCCTGGGCCTGCGCCGTCTCGTAGTCGCCGAAGGACACGGCCTCTCCCTTCTCCACCATGGTCCGGTTCACGTCCTGCCGGCCGACCATGCATCGCGCGAGGCCCCGGCCGAAGCGGTCGTGCCCCTCCACCCGGCAGGTCGGGTCGCCTTTGGCGAGAAGCGCCGCGAGCGCCTCGCGGGCGTGCCGGCCGCACGGTTCGGGGGCGCCAGCACGCCAGCAGGTCTGGCGGTACTCGGGCGCGTCGATCCCGGCCAGCCGGAGTTCCGTCCCTCCGATCCGCAGGCTGTCGCCGTCGATGACCTCGGCCCGTCCGGACACGATCACGGAGGAGGCGCGCCGCACCGCCTCCCGTCCGGCCGCCACGACCGCCGCGGCCAGCGCGACGACCAGCCAGAGCCAAGGCGGCGCGCCACGTCTTCCGGGTTGTCCGATCAGGCGCTTACCCCTGCTTTTCACGGATGCGTCAGCGCGAAATTAACTCTTCCGGCCGAGGATGGGGAGCAGCCGGGGCAGCAGCCTGTCGCCGGGCGGGATTGCTGCGTGCCGATGTCCGACCTGACGCCCGAAATCATCCAGCGCGGCCGCGGCGCCAACCCGGAAGACGTCGAGCGTCGCCGTCGGACCACGAAGGAAGTGCGGGCGGTGCGCGAGAAGCTCACCTCCAGCACGGGCCTCGAGCGCGCGTTCGACCGCGAATTGCTGCGCCTCTACGCCGAAACCCAGCGCAACGCCGCCACCACGATGCTGGTGCTCGCGGCGGCGATCGGCGGCGCGTCGGCCATCTGGCTCGGCGCGGCTCCCGTCGTGCTGTGGCTCACAGTCATTTCCTTCGCCGTGAGCTTCGGGCTCCTGCTCTTCCGGCGCTACCTGCGCACGGACGGCCAGGGCTCGGACGTCCAGGTCTGGCGCCGTCGCTTCATGCTCGCCCAGCTCGCCCAGGGCACCGTCTGGGCGATGCTTCTGCACATGCTGCTGAACACGGACGGCGACACGGCCAAGACCTTCCTGCTCTTCGTCGCGCTGTTCATCACCGCCGTGACGGTGATGCTCTCCTCCAACATCCCGCTCGCCGTCTATGCGGGCGTGTTGCCGATCAGCACGGTGATCGCCGGCTATTTCGTCCCCGGCGACAACCTGCAATGGGCGACGATGGCGATGATGGCCGCCGGAGGGCAGCTCTACTTCTTCATCCTCGCCAACCGGCTCTATTCCACGACGGTGGCCACGCTCGAGTTCCGGGCGGAGAAGGACGCGCTCATCGCCGAGCTCGAACAGGCCAAGGCCAATTCGGACGAGGCGCGGCGGCGCGCGGAGGAGGCGAACGTCGCAAAGTCGCGCTTCCTCGCCACGATGTCCCACGAGCTGCGCACGCCGCTCAACGCCATCCTCGGCTTCTCAGAGGTGATGAAGTCCGAGCTCTTCGGCAAGCACCAGGTGCCGGCCTACCGGGAATATGCGGCGGACATCCACAGCTCCGGCCAGCTCCTTCTCGACATCATCAACGAGATCCTCGACCTCTCCCGCATCGAGGCCGGTCGCTACGAGCTGAAGGAGGAGGCCATCAGCCTCGCCCACATCGTGGACGATTGCCGGCACATGCTGCAGATGCGCGCGAAGGCGCGCGCCATCGCCATCCAGGACCACATCGAGAAGGACCTGCCGCGCCTGTGGGCGGACGAGCGGGCGATCCGGCAGGTCGCGCTCAACCTGTTGAGCAACGCCATCAAGTTCACCCCGCAGGGCGGCGAGATCGTGGTCAAGGTCGGCTGGACCGCCACGGGCGGGCAATATCTCAGCGTGAAGGACAACGGGCCGGGCATCCCCGAGGAGGAGATCCCGGTCGTGCTGCAATCCTTCGGTCGGGGTTCGCTCGCCATCAAGAACGCCGAGCAGGGCACCGGCCTGGGCCTGCCCATCGTCAAGGGCCTCGTCGACATGCACGGAGGCCAGCTGGTGCTGCGCTCGGTGCTGCGGCAGGGCACGGAGGTGATCGTCACCTTCCCGCCTTCCCGCGTCATGGACTCGCTGGCGCCGGTCGTCGACCCGCGCGACCAGAAGCCGACCCTGCGCCGCCGTCCCGCCGCCTGAACGGGCCCGCCTCAGGCGTCCTTGTCCGATACGCCCGCCTGCTCGAAGGTCGCCATGCCGCCGTGGCAGGCGGCGGCCGCACGCACCACGCCCATCGCCATGGCCGCGCCCGAGCCCTCGCCGAGCCTCATCCCGAGATCGAGGACGGGGCGCTTGCCGAGCCGCTCCAGCACCTCGCGATGCGCCCCTTCCGCCGACACGTGGCCCGCGATGCAATGGTCCAGCGCGTCCGGGCGCAGGGCGTGCAGCACGGCGGCGGCGGCGGTCACGACATAGCCGTCGAGCACCACGGGCACCTTCTGGTGGCGCGCGCCGAGGATTGCGCCCGCCATGGCGGCGATCTCCCGGCCGCCCAGCCGGCAGAGCACCTCGAGCGGGTCGGAGAGCTTGCCGGCATGCGTGTCCAGCGCCTGCTCCACCGCCGCGACCTTTCGCGCGAGCCCGGCGTCATCCACGCCGGTGCCGCGGCCGACGAAGCGCCGGACGTCGCCGCCAAACAGGGCGGCATAGATGGCGGCGGCGATCGTTGTGTTGCCGATGCCCATCTCCCCGAGGCCAAGCAGGTCCGTGCCGCCGGCCAGGGCCTCCATGCCGAAGGCCATGGTGGCCACGCAGGAGCGCTCATCCAGCGCCGGCTCGCGCGTGATGTCGCCGGTCGGGATGTCCAGGGCGAGATCGAAGACCTTGAGCCCGATGTCGTAGGTGGCGCAGATCTGGTTGATAGCCGCCCCGCCGGCGGAGAAATTCGCGACCATCTGCTGCGTGACCGCAGCCGGGTAGGGCGACACGCCCTGCGCCACGACGCCATGGTTGCCGGCGAAGACGCAGACCTGCGGATTGGCGACCTCGGGCTTCGGCCGGCCCTGCCAGGCGGCGAGCCACTCGGCGATCTCCTCCAGCCGTCCCAGGCTGCCCGGCGGCTTGGTGAGGCGCCCGTCGCGGGCGCGAACGGCGGCCACGGCGTCGGTGTCGGGCCCGGGCATCGTGGCCACGAGCGCGCGAACGTCGTCGAAGGGGAGGCCGGAGGCGGACATCGCCATGATCGGAAGCTTTCTGTATGGATTGCGAGGCGCGGCAGGGCCGACCGGTCCCGCCGGGGTCGTCATAGACCCTCGCGAGGGTCAGGAATAGCCGATGTCCGACAGCCCGTCCCCGAACGACGCCAGCCCGCCGCCGGCCGAGCCGGCCGCGGCCGGGCTGCGCCAGACGGCGGCCGGGGGCTGGCGGGGCGTGGCCGTGCAGACAGCGCAGGCCCTCCGCTTCTATTCGCGACTGCCGGTGCCGGGCCTGCCGTTCGAGCCCGATCCCCACGCGGTGCCGGACTTCGCCACCCTGCCCCGCATCCTGCCGCTCGCGGGCGCGCTGGTCGGGCTCGCCGGAGCTGCGGCGCTCGTCGTCGGTCACGCGGTCGGCCTTGCGCCGGGCCCGGCCGCGGCGGTGGCGGTCGCGGTGCTCGTCATCGTCACGGGCTGCTTCGGGGAGGATGGCCTGGCCGACGCCGCGGACGGCCTCTATGGCGGCGCGACGGTCGAGCGGCGGCTGGAGATCATGCGCGACAGCCGCGTGGGCAGCTACGGCGTGGCGGCGATCGCCCTGTCGCTGATCCTGCGCGTGACCGCCCTCGCCTCGCTGGTCGCCTCGCACGGCTCCTGGCCGGCCGCCCTGGCTCTGGTGGCGACGGGCGGCGTCTCGCGCGTGGCCGGCGTCGTGCCGCTCTGGGCGCTGCCGCCCGCCCGCGCCGACGGGCGCTCCGCGGCCGTGGGGCGGCCGGGCGAGACGGCGATGCGCACGGCGATGGCGGGCGCGCTTGGGCTGGCCGCGCTGCTGCTCGTGCCTCCCTTCGGGCTCGGCCGCGCACTCCTCGCTCTGGCCGCCGCAGCGCTCGCCGCCCTCGCCGTCACCCGCCTCGCCCGCCACAAGCTCGGCGGCCAGACCGGCGACATGGCCGGCGCGACGCAACAGGCCGCAGACGTGCTGATGCTGCTGGCGCTGGCGACCGGCAGCGGAGCCTGAGCGGCTCAAACGCTCAGCAATTGCCGCAGGAAGTTCAGGCTCACCAGGACCAGGAAGATTCCGAAAGCGACCTCCAGCCGGCGCTTGGACAGGCGATGGGCCAGCGTGACGCCGAAGGGCGCCGTCCAAATGCTGGTGGGAATGACGAGCAGCGCGCCGATCACGGAGACGAAGCCGAGCGACAGCGGCGGCAGCACGGCCTCGGGCGAGAGGTTCAGCCAGTCCGCCATCTTGGGCCAGCCGGCATAGACATAGCCGATCGCGCCCGGGATGGAGATCAGCACGCCGAGCCCCGACGAGGTGGCGACGGCCTGGTGGATCGGCCGCCCGTAGAACGTCATGAACAGGTTGGAGAGCTGTCCGCCGCCAATGCCCATCAGCGAGGAGAGCACGCCGATGACGACGCCGTAGAGCTTCATCAGGGGCCCCGACGGCAGGTCGTCCCCGAAGCGCCAGGTGTCGCGGCCAAAGAGCAGGCGGATGGCGCTGATTCCCGCCACGGCCACGAAGACGCCCTTGAAGAGGGCCGCCGGCGCATAGCGCGCCACGAGAC
Source organism: Alsobacter sp. (assembly GCA_046349155.1). Classification (GTDB taxonomy): domain Bacteria; phylum Pseudomonadota; class Alphaproteobacteria; order Rhizobiales; family Beijerinckiaceae; genus Alsobacter. The sequence continues at coordinate 580,533 of JAXMCW010000002.1, forward strand.
TCCCGGCGATGACGCCCACGAGCACCGGCACGGCCCAGGCCCTGAGCACCGAGAGGTCCACCGCCCCCTTGCGCTGATGGGCGCGGAAGGAGCGGATCGAGGTGGGGATGATGATGGCCAGCGAGGTGCCCACGGCGAGAGGCGTGCGGACGGCATCCGGCACGCCCTGCATGCGGAAGAGCTCGTACAGGACCGGGACAATGATGGCCCCTCCCCCGACCCCGAAGACGCCAGCCAGCAGACCCGTGACGGCCCCCGCCGCGAGCAGACCCACGATGAGAAAGGCGGTCTCGGCGAGGGAAATGTCGTGCAGCATGGAACCTCCGGCGGCATTTCGACGCCGGGGAGGCCCGCGCGCCACGCACCGGCGGGCGCGCGGGGCGTGTCATGCGGTGAAATCAGCGCGAGGGCAAGCGGGAGCGGGCGGGCATGATTTTGGTAAGGCGATGCTGGAACGGTGACTTCACCCTTAGGTGGGCTTGAAGAATCCCGTTTCCAGATTGTGCAGGCGCATTCCGGCATCCATCGCCTGCGGATGCCGATTGGTCTCTTCGATCGCTTTGAGTTCGGCGCGAGCGTCCTCAGGGGCGACTGCGAGCGTGTGCGTAGCTGCGTTCAGCCACACCTGTAGATTAGGATGCCTGTAGTGATTTTTCAGAATGACGCGTCGATCACCGGGCCTATTCTTTAGTTCCACTACTAATTGTATTAGTCTGTCGAACAGTTTATTGTATTTCGTTACTTCAAGGCCGTCTAAATGAACAAATTGCTTTTTCCCAATTTCTTCGATTTCATCCAATATTTTAGACTCTTCTGTTGATATCTCAATCATTTTAATACCTTTGCTATTCTTAAAACATCTAAACCTACTTGATACCGAACTTCCCAAGAACGACCACGCAGGTAGCTGTGTGGGCTCTCATAGCCGAAGTCCCCGTTTTTTGTCATGAACCAACTTGTTACCTCCCAATGCTTCATCGTAGGGATCCGCACCAGGTTCCTCCGCGAGTCGATCACATCCTCGGGGAAACCATCGCTCCTTGCAGCTGACTGCTCCACGATATGGTGCACGTCATAGCCAAGTCTTGGATCGTCAAAAGCAGCGATAAGGTCGTCCAGCTCCCTGGGAGGGGCACTGTACGATTCAATCGTGTAGCGACTTAGCTTGACCCAAGGAGACTGGGCGAGAATGTCCAATCACAGAAGCGGCTGGGTCAAGGCAATTTCAGCGAGTCGCTTGCTGAGGCTTACTCTCTCCATAACTCGAGGCGGCCGGTCTATCGGCGGCTCAGGGTCGCTCGACCCGCCGCCATCACCTGGCTGATCAACCCCGTCGCCGCCCAACAGACCAGAGACGCCGTCATCCAGTCCGAACGACCCGGGATCCGGCCCTCCGCCTCCCGATCCGCTCGTCCATTGGCCGCCGTCCGGATTGCCGGCGGGGACGCGGGGCTGGTCGGGGCTGTACTTGCGCAGCCACAGCCGGACCTTGAGGACCTGGACCTGGAGGCGCGTGAGGTCGAGGAGGCGGCGCTCGGCCGAGATCTCCTCCGCAAACGCAGAGAAAGGGTGCATGAAACCGAGTCCGTCATCGAAACCAATATTGTCTTATGCTATGAAAATTATTCTATATATCAAGAGCAGTCATCTCGGCGGAAGGCCTGCAAGGCTGACCAAGAGGTGCTCTCGCAGCCATGAGGGAGCCGGGCGGCGGACCTGCGGGACTCGACGTGGGATCGGTGCCTGACCGAGCCGGTCTCCCGGAGCGTGGCGCAGCGCGACCCCGCGTTCCTGGCGGCGCTGACCGGCCTGGGCTGGGTCGATCAGAAGAGACGGAAGCGCGGCGGAACGTTCAGCGCCGCCGACGGTCCATTTGCCGGGGACAGGCCAGAACGCCGAGGCCATAGCGGCAGCGAGGCTCTGCAGTGCCGAGCCGAAGGCAGGACCGTTTCGCCCTCCGTTTGCGAGCGCCGAGGCGGCCGGACGACGCCCGGCAGGTCCCGCCCTCAGGCCGCCGCTTCCTCCCCCGGCGGCTCCCGCCGCACCAGCGCCATGGCGGCGCGCAGCGTGTCGAGCCCTGCGCCGGGCTTGACGCCCTCGACGGCGAGGTGGCGGCGCCAGGCGCGAGCGCCGGGGCGGGCGTTGAAGAGGCCCAGCATGTGCCGCGTCATGGAATGCAGCCGCGTCCCCTCGGCAAGTCGCGCCTCGACATAGGGCAGGAAGCTCTCCAGCGCCTCGAACGCGTCGGCGGCCGGAGCCGGCGCGCCGAAGCAGAGCGGATCGACTCCGAGCAGGAGCGCGGGGTCCTGGTAGGCCGCGCGGCCCAGCATCACGCCGTCGAGCGCGGGCGCGCCGGGCGCCGCGCGCTCGGCCTCGGCCTGGGCGAGGGTGAGGAGCCCGCCGTTGAGCGACACCGGCACGTGCGGCAGCCGGGCCTTCAGGCGGCGCACCCGGTCATAGTCGAGCGGCGGGACGTCGCGGTTCTCCTTCGGCGAGAGGCCCTGGAGCCAGGCCTTGCGGGCATGCACGACCAGCGCGTCCGCGCCGGCGGCGACCACGGCGTCGGCGAGCCGGTCCAGCGCTTCCTCGGGGTCCTGGTCGTCCACGCCGATGCGGCACTTCACCGTCACGGGCACGCGCACCGCCGCCTTCATGGCGGCGATGCAGGCGCCGACGAGCTCCGGCTCGCGCATCAGGCAGGCGCCGAAGCGGCCCTCCTGCACGCGGTCGGAGGGACACCCCACGTTGAGGTTGATCTCCGCGTAACCCTCCGCCTCGCCGATCGCCGCGGCGCGGGCGAGGTCGTCCGGGTCCGAGCCGCCGAGCTGCAGCGCCAGGGGCTGCTCCAGGGGGTCGAAGCCCAGCAGGCGGCGGCGGTCGCCATGGATCACGGCGCCGGTGGTCACCATCTCCGTGTAGAGCAGCGCGCACCGCGTCAGGGAGCGATGGAAGGCCCGGCAGTGCCGGTCCGTCCAGTCCATCATGGGGGCGACAGAGAAGCGCAGCGGCGGCGGACCGGCCGCGGCCTTGCTTGCGAGACCGTCAGGAGCGTCACCCTTGCGGGAGGCGGCGGCGCAGGACATCGAGAAGCCCATCGGGATAGAGCCGGCGCCCCAGCCCGGCGATGGCGAACGGGTCGATCCACCGGGCCGTGCAGGGCAGGCCGTCCATTTCGTTGAACGCGATTGTTTCGCTCTCATAATGCGAGCGGTCGAGGAGGTCCACCTCGGCGGCGAAGACGATCTCGTGACCCTGCACCCCCTGATGGACGAAGATGTTCTCGAAGACATGCCAGGGGCCGCGGATCTCGATCGGCGTCCTCAGTTCCTCGCGGAACTCTCTCGCAAGAGCCTGATCTCTCGTCTCGCCGAACTCGACGCTTCCGCCCAGCGGGCGATAGCCCTTGATGCCGCCGCCGTCGTCCTCCACCTCCGCGGCCAGCAACCGAGTCCCGCGAAAGCTCAGGCCGATCACCTTGACGCGGATGTCTTGCGGCGGTCGCCAGACGGCCATGCTGTGCAACTCTTTCTGATTTCGCAATCGGCTGGATCTAGCAGCCTTTGGGTCCGGCTGACAGACGCCCGCTGTCGCGGCGGCAGGGCCGCCCAAGGCCTGCCACGATCGACCCGGCGGGACAAGAACGCGATCCGAAGCCGGGGATCGGGCCTTACCGGCCGGCCAGGGCCGCCGCAACGTCGACGGCGGGCCCGGGGGCGCGGGCGAGGTCGAGGTCGGCCTCCACGTGGTGCAGGTGATGGGTCATCAGCGCCTCGGCGGCGTCCGCGTCGTGGCGGTGGAGCGCCTCCAGCAGGGCCTCGTGCTCCGACGTGCCGCAGGTCGAGGCGCGGGTCGTGCCGTAGAGGGCGATGACGAGCGCCGAGCGGGAGATGAGCTCGGCCACGAAGTGCAGCAGCACCTCCTGGCGCGCGATCTCGCCGATCCGCAGGTGGAAGCCGCCGGACAGGCGGATGGCGGCCGAGCGGTCGCCCCTGGCGAGCGCGGCCTGTTCTTCGGCGAGATGGGCCCGCAGCACGCCTGCGTCGGCCGCCGTGCAGCGCGCGGCGGCGTCGCGGATCAGGGAGCCCTCGACGACCCGGCGGGCGTGGAAGACCTGCCGCGCCTCCTCCACCGTCGGGGACGCGACGAAGGCGCCGCGGTTCGGCCAGATGGTCACGACCCGCTCCGCGGCGAGGGACCGCAGCGCGGCCCGCACGATGGTTCGGCTCACGCCGAATGCCTGGCCCAGCTCGTCCTCGGCGAGCTTGGTGCCCGGGGGCAAGCGCTGCTCCAGGATGGCCGACGTGACGGCGCGGACGATCGCGCCCGTGCGGTCGGTCGTCTCGCCCGCCGCGCGCGCCGGGTCGTACGCATCCAGGATCATGCTCATCGTCGCCGTCGCCCCTCCGCCCGGCCGGCCTTGCGACCGCCGTGCCAGCTCGGACCGTCGCGCGAAAGCGTCGCCCGGCCCTTCTCGTATACAATCGCTTGCGTCAATCGTATCCAATCGCCTACTTTTTGTGCAGTTTAAGCTGAGGCCCCGTCCAGGCTCGCAGGCCATCGCCTCGCCTGGATCATCGGAATCGGGTCTCGGCCGGACTGGCATGCCCCTTGTATCTGATCGGCGCGCAACAGGAGCAGAGGCGTGAAGGGCTCGACTCTCGAACTGGCTCACGTGACGAAGCGCTACGGCTCGACCGTGGCGGTGAATGCGATCGACCTGAAGGTGCCCGCCGGAACCTATTGCTGCCTGCTGGGTCCCTCGGGCTGCGGCAAGTCGTCGACCCTGCGCATGATCGCGGGCCACGAGGCCGTGAGCGAGGGCGACATCATCCTCGGCGCGGCCAACGTGACGGACCTGCCGCCCGCGCAGCGCGGCACGGCGATGATGTTCCAGAGCTACGCGCTCTTTCCCCACCTCAACTGCGTCGACAATGTCGCCTTCTCACTCAAGATGAAGGGCGTCGACAAGGTCACGCGCCGGGCCAAGGCGATGGAGCTGCTCGAGCTCGTGGCCATGACGCCATATGCCGAGCGCCTGCCGGCCCAGCTCTCCGGAGGCCAGCAGCAGCGCGTGGCGCTGGCCCGCGCCCTCATCACCCAGCCGCAGATCCTGCTGCTCGACGAGCCGCTCTCCGCGCTCGATCCTTTTCTGCGCATCAAGATGCGCGCCGAGCTCAAGGCCATGCAGAAGCAGCTCGGCATCACCTTCATCCACGTCACGCACGGGCAGGACGAGGCGATGGCGCTGGCCGACCTCGTGGTGGTGATGAACCACGGGCTGATCGAGCAGGCGGGCACGCCGCGCGACGTGTTCAACCATCCGAACTCCCCCTTTGTGGCCCGCTTCATCGGCGGGCACAACGTGATCACGCTGCCGGGCGGCGAGATCGCCGTGCGCGCCGACAAGCTCGTCTTGCGCCATGCCGGGTCGGGAGCGCCGCTGGCGGGCATCACCGCACGGGTGCGCGACGTCGAGTACCAGGGAAGCTACGTGCAGGTCGGCCTCGAATCCGACCAGGCGCGCGACCTCACGGCCAACCTCAGCGAGGAGGCCTTCGACGCCTCGCCCTTCTCACCCGGCGACGCGGTCGCCGTGAGCTGGGACGACGCGGACATCCATCGTTTCAAGCCCGCCGCGTGAGGCGACGGGTCCTAAAGGAGAGGGCAATGACGAAATCCATCATCGAAAAGGCGCGGGTCAGCCGCCGCGGCCTTCTGAAGGGCGCGGGCGCCGCCGTCGGCGCGGCCGCCGGCGCAGGCGCGATCACGGGCTTTCCCGCCGTGCTGTCGCAGGAGAAGAAGGTCCTGCGCTATCTCGGCACCGCCGTGAACCAGTCGGACGACATCAACAAGAAGCTGAAGGAAGACACGGGCATTACGCTCGAGTACATCTCCGCCACGACGGACGACGTGACGAAGCGCGTCATCACGCAGCCGAACTCCTTCGACATCCTCGATACCGAGTATTTCAGCCTGAAGAAGCTGATCCCGTCGAAGAACATCCTTGCGCTCGACGCGAAGAAGATCAAGGAATTCGATAACATTACGCCGATCTTCACCAAGGGCCAGCTGCCCAACGGCAAGGTGATCGGCGACCAGGGCACCGCTCCCAAGAAGGTGATGTTCCTCGAGGGCAAGGACTCCACCACCTTCGCCAAGGGCGTGACCGAGTGGGTGACGCTGATCCCGACGGTCTACAACGCCGACACGCTCGGCATCCGTCCTGACCTGATCAAGCGCCCCATCGAGAGCTGGAAGGAGCTCCTGAACCCCGAGTTCAAGGGCAAGGCTTCGATCCTCAACATCCCCTCGATCGGCATCATGGACGCGGCCATGGTCGTGGAGGCCTCGGGCCTGCACAAGTATGCCGACAAGGGCAACATGACGAAGGCCGAGATCGACCTGACGACCAAGGTCCTGACCGAGGCCAAGAAGTCCGGCCAGTTCCGCGCCTTCTGGAAGGACTTCAACGAGTCCGTCAACCTGATGGCCTCCGGCGAAACGGTCATCCAGTCGATGTGGTCGCCGGCCGTCACCGCCGTGCGCTCGAAGGGCATTCCCTGCGTCTTCCAGCCGCTCAAGGAAGGCTACCGCTCCTGGGCCTCCGGCTTCTGCGTGTCCAAGGGCATCGACACGAAGAAGCAGGAACTCGCCTACGAGTTCGTGAACTGGTTCCTGTCGGGCTGGGCCGGCGGCTACCTCAACCGTCAGGGCTACTACTCGGCCGTGCTCCCCACCGCCAAGAAGTTCATGACGGAAGACGAGTGGGGCTACTGGATGGAAGGCAAGCCCGCCAAGGGCGACATCAAGGCCCCCGACGGCTCGCTGCTCGAGAAGGCCGGCGCCGTGCGCGACGGCGGCTCCTACGACGACCGCATGGGTAACGTCGCCTGCTGGAACGCCGTGATGGACGAGAACGACTACATGGTCCGCAAGTGGAACGAGTTCATCGCCGCCTGACGTGATCGCCTGAACCGCCGCTCCGGCCCGGGACCTCGTGTCCCCGGCCGGGGCGGCACTGCATTTTCGTCATTGCGGGGAGCGGTGCGACGAAGCCATCCAGCCGGTTCCGGGCTTTCGTGCTCCAGGCCAGGACTGCATCGCTTCGCTGCGCCCGCGATGAGGGACGCATTCCGTCACTGACCCGAGGCCAAGCGTGAAGACGAAAGAACCTCTCGCTCTCCCGGCCTGGCTGCAGGCTTTCCCGTTCGGGCTCGTCTTCGCCCTGTTCTTCATCATCCCGCTCGCCTTCGTGGTGATGGTGAGCTTCTGGGACTACAACGACTACGCCTTCTTCCCGGCCTTCACCGCCCGCAGCTATGTCGAGACGTTCGAGGGCTGCTACGACCAGTTGCCGGAGCTGTGCACGATCCTGAAGACCTATGTCTCGACCGTGAAGTTCTGCTTCCTGGTGTGGCTGCTGACGCTGCTGATCGGTTTCACGATCGCTTATTTCCTCGCCTTCCACGTCCAGTCGATCACCACGCAGATGACGCTTGCCGTCATCTGCACCATCCCGTTCTGGACGTCGAACGTGATCCGGATGATCTCCTGGATCCCGCTCCTCGGCCGCAACGGCCTCGTCAACCAGACGCTGATGGGGATGGGCCTGATCGACCAGCCCCTGGAATGGCTGCTCTATTCCGACTTCGCGGTGGTGCTCGCCTTCGTGCACCTGTTCACGTTCTTCATGGTGATCCCGATCTTCAATTCGATGGCGCGCATCGACAAGAGGCTCATCGAGGCGGCCTACGACGCCGGCGCCACGGGCTGGCAAACCCTGTGGAACGTCGTCATCCCGCTGTCCAAGCCGGGCATCGTGATCGGCTCGATCTTCGTGATCACCATCGTGATGGGCGACTTCGTGACGGTGGGCGTCATGGGCGGCCAGCAGATCGCCTCGGCCGGCAAGATCATCGAGACGCGCCTCAACGCGCTGCAGTTCCCGCCGGCGGCCGCCAACGCGGTGATCCTGCTCGCCGTCGTCATGCTGATCATCACGGCCATGAACCGTTTCGTCGACATCCGGAAGGAGCTCTGAGCCATGAGGGAGGGCCGACCGGCATCGTTCTACTGGCTCGCCGCCTTCTTCGGCGCGTTCCTGCTCTTTCTCTACGGCCCGATGATCACGATCTTCATCCTGTCCTTTCAGGGGCCGACGGGCGGGATGACCTTCCCGATGCGCGGGGTGTCGCTGCACTGGTTCAACAGGCTGTGGACCGGCGGCGGCATCGTCGACATCAAGGGCGCCTTCGCCCGGTCGGTCTTCATGAGCCTGACGGTGATGGCGGTGACGGTGGTGTTCTCGACGCTGGCAGGCCTCGCCTACCGCAAGCGCTTCTTCGGCCAGAACCTGCTCTTCTACGTGACGGTGGCCAGCCTCATCGTGCCCTCGATCGTGACCTCGCTGGGCATCGCGCTGCAGTTCCGGCTGCTCGACGACGTCCTCAAGAACCACGGCCCGGCCTGGATCTCCGGGGGCTACACCACGGCGATGGGCCTGTATACGTCGGGCATGGGCGCGCACCTGACGTGGACGCTGCCCTTCGGCCTCCTGATCATGTTCGCCATCTTCAACCGCTTCGACTCGCGGCTGGAAGAAGCGGCGCGCGACCTCGGCGCCTCCCCGTGGCAGACCTTCCGCTACGTGATCCTGCCGATCATCCTGCCCTCGCTGGTCGGCGTCGGGCTCTTCGGCTTCACGCTCTCCTGGGACGAGATCGCCCGGTCCTCGCAGTCCATCGGCGAAAAGAACACCCTGCCGCTCGAATTGCAGGCGCTCACGACCACGGTCACGACGCCGGAGATCTACGCGCTCGGCACGGTGACGACCGGCGTCTCGTTCCTCGTCATCGGCGCGGCGCTGTTCGTCATCCTGACGCTGCGCGCCCGGCAGGCGGCCAAGGGCTCGGACGCCGGCAAGGGCATGGTGTGACCGCATGAAGCTGCTCGTCGTCAATCCCAACACCACGGCCTCGATGACCGCCAAGATCGGGGCGGCGGCTCGCGCGGTCGCGGCGCCGGGCACCGAGGTGCTGGCCGTCAACCCGGCCGACGGGCCGGTCTCCATCGAGGGCTTCTACGACGAGGCCTTCTCCGTTCCCGGACTTCTGCGCGAGATCGCCCGGGGCGAGGCGCTGGGCGTTGCGGGCCATATCGTCGCCTGCTTCGACGATACGGGGCTGGAGGCCGCCCGCTCGCTCGCGGCCGTCCCCGTGATCGGCATCGGCGAAGCGGCCTACCACATGGCGAGCCTTCTGGCGCACCGCTTCAGCGTGGTCACGACCCTTTCGCGCTCCATCCCGGCGCTGGAGACGAACCTGCTGAAATACGGCCTCGACCGGCGCTGCGCCCGCGTACGGGCTGCCGAGGTGCCGGTGCTGGAGCTGGAGGACCCCCGGTCCGACGCGGCGGCGCGCATCGGCGAGGAGATCGAGCGCGCCAAGGCCGAGGACCATGCGGAGGCGATCGTGCTGGGCTGCGCGGGCATGGCGGACCTCGCGGGCCATCTGTCGCGGCGGCACGGGCTGCCCGTCGTGGACGGCGTGGCCGCCGCAGTGACGCTCGCGGAGGGGCTTGCCCGCCTGGGGCTCGCGACCTCAAAGGCCGGAGGCTATGCGGCTCCGCGGGCCAAGAACTACACTGGCCTCTTCGCGCAGGATGCGCCGCGCGGCTGAGCGGGCAGTACGCCGGCGTCGCAGGAGGCAGGGAGACCGACATGGGCACCGACGATCTCGTGATCGATGTCATGTCGGCCGCCGATCTCGACCTCGTGCTCGGCTGGGCCGCCGCCGAAGGGTGGAATCCGGGCCTCGCCGACCGCGACGCCTTCCGTCGCGCGGACCCGGAGGGCTTCTACCTCGCACGGGTGGCGGGCCAGCCCGCCGCGGCAATTTCCGTCGTGCGATACGGGACCGATTTCGGATTCCTCGGCCTCTACATCGCCGCCCCGCCCTACAGGGGCCGCGGGATCGGCTGGGCGACCTGGCAGGCGGGCCTGGCGCACCTCGCGGGGCGCACGATCGGGCTCGACGGGGTGGTGGCCCAGCAGGACAACTACAGGAAGAGCGGTTTCGTGCTCGCCCATCGGAACGTGCGGTTCGAGGGGCTCGCGCATGCGGACATGCCGGGCGATCCCCGGCTGGCGCGGATCGGCCAGGGGCTGTTGCCCTCCGTCCTGGCCTATGACCGGCCGTGCTTCGGCGCGATGCGGGACGCGTTTCTCGTCCCCTGGCTCAGGGACGACGGCAGGCAGGGTTACGCCGTTGTGGAGGATGGCGCCGTGCGCGGCTACGGGGTCATCCGCGCCTGTCGCGAAGGCCACAAGATCGGGCCGCTCTTCGCGGACGACCCCGCCACCGCCGACCTCCTGTTCCGCGCCCTCGCCTCCACGGTCAAGGGCGAGCCCGTCGTGCTCGACCTGCCGGAGCCCAACGAGGAGGCCGTGGCTCTCGCCGAGCGCCTCGAGTTGTCGCCCGTCTTCGAGACCGCGCGCATGTATCGCGGCCCGGCGCCGGATCTGCCGCTGGAACGGATCTACGGCATCACCACGTTCGAACTCGGCTGAGGCCGGGACCAATCACCGGAGGGGGAAACATGGCGACCTACGACCTGGCGATCCGCGGCGGCACGGTGGTGACCGCGGCCGACGTGACGCGTTGCGACGTCGGCATCAAGGACGGCCGGATCGCCATCCTGGCGGACAAGGTGGACGACGCCGCGAAGGTGATCGACGCGTCGGGCCTGCTCGTCATGCCCGGCGGCATCGACAGTCACGTCCATCTCGCCCAGCACGCCTATGGCGCGCGCATGGCCGACGGCTTCGAGACCGGCTCGCGCTCCGCCGTCGCCGGCGGCAACACGACGATCATGCCCTTCGCCATCCAGCCGCGCGGTGCCTCGCTGCGGGAAAGCGTGGTGAACTACCACAAGCTCGCCGACGGGCAGTGCTTCGTGGACTACGGCTTCCACCTCATCGTCACAGATCCCTCCCCCTCCGTGCTCGGCCAGGAACTGCCCTCGCTGGTGGGGGACGGCTACACCTCCTTCAAGGTCTTCATGACCTATGACGACATGGTCCTGAACGACCGCCAGCTCCTCGAGGTGTTCGACTGCGCCCGGCGCGAACGGGCGCTCGTCATGGTCCATTGCGAGGGCTATGACGCCATCAAGTACATGACCGAGAAGCTGGAGGCCGCGGGCAAGACCGCGCCCTACTACCACGCGGTGTCCCGGCCCCAGATCGTGGAGCGGGAGGCAGCCCACCGCGCTATCTCGCATGCCGAGTTGCTCGACGTGCCGATCATGATCGTCCACGTCTCCGGGCGGGAGGCCATGGAGCAGATCCGCTGGGCGCAGCAGCGGGGCCTCAAGGTCTATGGCGAGACCTGCCCACAATATATTTCGCTCACCGCGGAGGACCTGAAGGGCCTCAACATGGACGAGACGGGCGGCAAGTATGTCTGCTCTCCGCCGCCGCGCGACCATGCGAGCTGGGAGGCGATCTGGGAAGGCATCACGACCGGGGTGTTCCAGACCTTCTCGTCCGACCACTGTCCCTATTTCTTCGAGGGAACCGAGGGCAAGCTGAACCCCAAGGCACGCACCTCGTTCCGCTGGGTCCCGAACGGCATCCCCGGCGTCGAGACGCGCCTGCCGATCCTGTTCTCGGAAGGCGTCGTGAAGGGACGGATCACGCTCGAGCAGTTCGTCGCGCTCACGTCCACCAACCACGCCAAGATGTACGGGCTCTATCCCAGGAAAGGCTCCATCGCCGTCGGCGCCGACGCCGACATCGTGCTGTGGGACGCCGGAAAGCGGGTCACCATCAGCCAGTCGCTGCTCCACCACGGCTCGGACTACACGCCTTGGGAAGGCTACGAGGTCACTGGCTGGCCCGTCGGCACCATCCTGCGCGGCCGGCAGGTCTACGACGACGGCAAGGTCCTGGGCGCTCCGGGAGATGGCCAGTTCCTGAAGCGCCAGCTCTCGCCCTATGCCAAGCCGCGAGCGGCATGACAAACGTCAAGTTGCATTAGGCCACGTTTGATTAACCATTCCTACGTCAATCTGCCGCCTGTCGATGATCGAGACACGGGATGCGGATCGGGCGGCTCTTCGGCGTTCTTGCAGGATTCATCGTCTTGCTCCTGCTCACGGCCGCAGGCGGGCTGCTGCGGTCGGAGTGGCGTGCGTCCGAGCGCGCCGCCGAGGCCGTGCAGACCGTCTCCCACCTCGCCCTGATCCTGAAGGCCCATGAACGCCTCTCCGCCGAGCGCGGCCCGACCAACGGGGTGCTCGGGGCCGACACGCCGATCGACGCGGAGCGCGCCGTCCGGCTCGCCTCCGCGCGAGCGGCGACGGACGAGGCCTTCGCGGCGGCGACAGCGGCGCTGCGCGATCATCCCGTCCCCGGCTCCGCGACCATGATCGAGGGGTTGCAGGCCGTCGCGGGCGAGCTGGCCGCCGTGCGCCGGCGCATCGACGATCTGGTGGCCCGGCCCCTCAACCAGCGCCTGCCGATCGAGATCGGCGACCGCGTGGAGGAGATGGTGGGGCTCATGCCCCTCCTGAACCCGATCCTGAACCGGCTCGAGAGCATCATCCTCGAGGCCCAGCCGGCGCTCGTGCAGCCCGTCACCGTGGCGCGCACCTCCGCGGCGATGCGGGACTTCGCCGGGCAGCTCGGCTCGATCTTCACCGTCGCGCTGGCGAAGAACCGCCCCCTGACCGACAAGGAAGGCCGCAACCTCGAGCGCATGATGGGTCGGGTCACGACCTACGGCGAGCAGGTGGAACTCGCGGCAAGCAAGCTGGACGACCAGGCCGTGCGCTCGGCCCTCCAGGTGATGAAGCAGCGCTACTTCAAGACAGGCATGGACCTCGTGAGCGGCACCGTGGCGCAAAGCAGCGCCGGCGGAGGCTATCCCTTCGATGCGGCCGGATTCGCGGCCGCCTACGTCCCGGAAATGGGATCCATCGTGAACCTGCGCGACGTGGCGCTCGATCTGGCGCGCGAGGAAGCGGCCCTGATCGAGACGCAGACGGCGCGCTCGCTGCGCCTGCTGGCCGGAGGCTTCGCAGCGGCCCTGCTCTGCCTGATCCTCACCATGATGCTGTTCCAGCGCCGCGTGGTGACGCCGCTCGGCCGGCTGGCGCCCGCGCTGGACGCGCTGGCCCAGAACCGGCTGGACGTGGAGATCCCCGCATCGCTGGCGCAGAGCGACGAGATCGGCGCCCTCGCGCGCGCGGTCGCCGTGTTCCGCGACAACGCCGTCCAGAAGGCCGAGCTGGAGGCCGAGGCCGCGCGCACCGGCGAGCAGGCGGCGCGCGAGCGGTCCCGCTTCATCGAGTTCCTCGCCACGACCTTCGAGCGCAACGTGATGGGCCTGGTGGGGGCGGTCACCGATTCGGCCTCGCGGCTGGACAAGACGGCCCGCACCATGATGGCCATCGCCAACCAGACCGCGTCGGAGGCCGAGGAATCGCGCCTCGCCACCCAGACGGCATCCAGCCTCGTGGAGAGCGTGCTGCACGCCTCCGCCAACCTGTCCCAATTGCTGGTCGAGACCTCGCAGCAGGTCAGCCGTTCCATGCAGATCACCGGCCGGGCCGCCCAGGAGGCGGGCAGCACCGACGCCACGATCAAGGGGCTGGTGGAGACCGCCGCGCGCATCGACCAGGCGGTCGTGCTGATCTCGGAGATCGCCAGCCAGACCAACCTGCTGGCCCTCAACGCCACCATCGAAGCGGCGCGTGCCGGCGAGGCGGGCCGGGGCTTCGCGGTCGTCGCGTCGGAGGTGAAGGATCTCGCCACGCAATCCTCGCGCGCGGCGCAAGAGATCGCCGGCCAGATCGACGCCATCCAGACTTCCGCCGACCAGGCGGTCGGCGCGCTGGCGCTGATCGGGAACACGGTCGGGGAGATCACGCAGACGGCGAAGCTGGTGCACGGCACCATGGAGGAGCAGCACGCCGCCGTGCGCCGCATGATTTCAAACGTCGAGCAGGCCGCGGTGAGCTCCCGCTCCGTGCTCGACCGCATGCGCGAGATGACCGAGGCCTCGCGCACGACCGAGAACTCCGCCAGCGACCTCTCCCACGCCGCCGCGGACCTCTCGCGCATGGCGAGCGAGCTGAAGCAGACCGTCGGTCGTTTCGTCCTGGAGTTGCGCAACTCGGCCTGAGCCGCGCCTCCGACGCCGGCCTGCTTCGTCGCCGCGCCGCTCGCGAGGGTCCTTCAGGACGGGCCGCCGCGGGTCAGACCTCGATTCCCAGCGCGGCCAGCAGGTCCTCGACCTCCTGCGCGGCCTTGGGGTCCTTGGGCCGGAGTTCGGCGACCGCGAGGCCGGCGGCGGCGGCCTTGGCGTAGCTCTTGCGGTTTCCGAGAGCCGCCTCGATGAACTCGAGCGCCGGCTGGCCCTGGATAATCTCGGCGGCGGCGGCGTTCTCGGCGCCGATCGCGTCCGCACGGTTGATGAAGGCGACGGCCCGCAGGTCGGGGTTGGTGACGCGCGCGTCCTCGACGAGCTGGGAGATCTTGTCGAGGGTCCAGACGTCGAAGGAACGCGGCGCGAGCGGAACCGCGACGGTCTCCGCGATCGACAGCGCCCCGCGCTGGCTGGCGTTGTCGCCCGCCCCGACGTCGATCACGACGTGGTCGTACTTGGGCGAGAGGCGGCGCACCTCGGTGACGATGGCGCGGCCCTTAAGCGCGATGCAGGTGTAGCCCGCCCCGTTCTCGCGCTGCTGGTTGCGCATGTTGGTGAAGTCCGTGGCCGTGGCCTGCTCGTCCGCATCGACGAGCAGCACGTCGAGGCCGGCATTGGCCAGGCTGACGGCGAGATTGGTCGCGACGGTGGACTTGCCCGTGCCGCCCTTCGTGCCCCCGACTGCGATGATCACGGTCGCCCCTCCCCGTTTCAGCCGCGGAAGTCTAGCCGGGCGGCCGGGACAGGGACAACCTGACCTCGGCTCCGCCTTTCGTTTTGCAGTGCAAAAGACGCGGCGCGTCCTTCGTCGCGCGCCGCCTTCACCCCCCGCCTCCTCCGCTCGGCGGATTGAGCGAAGGCCAGGACTCGGTCAGGCTTGGCGCCTCGACCCGCCTGTCGCGGCCGAGAGCCGGACGAACTGCATGGCCTCCCTTTCGCCGCGCCCGTCGGGCGCCGTCTTGCCCCGCCGGCCGCCCGCGCCGCGTCCCCTGCCCCGGCACCCCGGATTCTGGGGCTTCTTCAAGGCGCTGCGCGACAATCCCATCGCCGCCTGGGCGGAGCCCGCCTATCGCGACCCCTACATGCTTGTGCCGGGGCGCGGTCTGAGGCCCGGCCTGCTCTTCGTCACCGAACCGGACATGCTCAGGCGCATCTTCATCGATGCGGTGGAAATCTACGACAAGGGCGACATCGTGCGCCGGCGCCTGCAGCCCTTCCTGGGCGACAGCCTCCTCATCGCGGGCCCGGAGAGCTGGCGGCCGCAGCGCCGCATCGCCGCCCCTCTCTTTTCGGCACGGCGGGTGGAGGCGAGCCTGCCGGCGATGGTGGCCGTCGCGCGGGAGGCGGAAGCCCGCCTCGCCGCGCTGCCGCGGGGCGAAGGGATCGACGCCGCGGAGGCGATGAGCGGTTTCGCCTACGAGGTGATCTCGCGCATCGCCTTCTCGTCGGACACGGTGAGCGACCCGCCCGCCTTCTCGCACGCCATCGCCGCCTATTTCGACACGCTCGGACGCGTGGACCTCGCGAGCTACCTGCGCCTGCCCCCGTGGATCCCGACGCTCGACCGCCTGCGGGCACGACCGTCGCTGGCCCTGTTCCGCCGCGAGATCGGCGGCATCGTGGCCCGTCGCCAGGCCCGCCTGGAGGCCGAGGGGGAGGACGCCCTCCCGGACGACCTGCTGACCCGGCTGCTCACGTCGCCCGATCCCCAGACCGGCCAGCGCCTGCCCGGATCGCTGGTCTATGACGACGCGGTGACCTTCCTCGCCGCGGGGCACGAAACCACCGCCAACGTGCTGACCTGGACGCTGTTTCTCCTCAGCGAGAACCCCGAGTGGGACCACCGGGTCGCGGAGGAGGCCGCGAGCGTGCTGGGCGGGCGGGACCCGGCGCCAGACGACCTGCCGCGCCTGGAGGCCTTGCGCATGGTGGTGGACGAGACGATGCGGCTCTATCCGCCCGCCCCCGTCATCCCGCGCGTGGCGGCGCAGGCCGACCGGCTCGGCGCGGTGGACGTGCCGCCGGGGACCTTCGTCTTCACCTCGCCCTACGTCTCGCACCGCCACAGGCTGCGCTGGGAGGAGCCCGACGCCTTCAGGCCGGAACGCTTCGCCGCCGGATGTCGGGATGCGATCGACCGGTTCGCGTACTTCCCCTTCGGGGCGGGGCCGCGCGTGTGCATCGGCGCGGCCTTCTCCATGCAGGAAGTCACCGTGGCGCTCGCCATCCTGCTCCAGCGCTTCCGCTTCGAGGCGATCCGACCGGACGAGGTGTTTCCGCAGGCCACGATCACCTTGCGCCCGCGCGCGGGCCTGCCGATGCGGGTGCTGCCCCGCCGGCAGGCGCGCGACCGTGCGCGGCCGGGAACCTGAGGTCCAGGCCGCCAATGCGGTGTTCAGCGGGGCAAGGCGGCATTGACACGCCGGAGGCTCCGCCCTTTGCTGCCGCGGACCGCACGCAGAGCGCGGCAGGGGGCATCCGGCATTGCGCTATTCCATCGTCTCGATCCTCTCGCAGGCCTTCCAGGGCCAGCGGGGCTGGGGGCCGGCCTGGCGCGAGCCCGAGCCCAGGCCCGCCTACGACGCCATCGTGGTGGGCGGGGGCGGCCACGGGCTCGCCACGGCCTACTACCTCGCCAAGAACCACGGTCTCACCAGCGTGGCCGTGCTGGAGAAGGGCTATATCGGCTCGGGCAACGTGGGGCGGAACACGACGATCGTGCGCTCAAACTACCTGCTGCCCGGCAACATTCCTTTCTACGAGCACTCCCTGAAGCTCTGGGAAGGCCTGGAGCAGGACATCAACTTCAACGCGATGGTCAGCCAGCGCGGCGTGCTGAACCTCGTCCACTCCGACGCCGAGCGCGACGCCGCCGCGAGGCGCGGCAACGCCATGGTGCTGAACGGCGTGGACGCCGAACTGCTCGACCGCGAGGGCGCCCGCCGCCTCGCGCCGTTCCTTAACTTTGAGAACGCACGCTTCCCGATCATGGGCGGCCTGTACCAGCGCCGCGGCGGCACCGTGCGCCACGACGCGGTGGCCTGGGGCTACGCCCGCGCCGCCGACCAGCGCGGCGTCGACATCATCCAGAACTGCGAGGTCACCGGCATCCTCGTCGAGGGCGGCAAGGCGGTCGGCGTGGAGACCACGCGCGGCACGATCCGCGCCGGCAAGATCGGGCTCGCCGTGGCCGGCAACACGTCCCGGCTGGGCGCCATGGCGGGCCTGCGCCTGCCCATCGAGAGCCACGTGCTGCAGGCCTTCGTCTCCGAGGGCGTGAAGCCGCTGATCGACCAGGTGATCACCTTCGGGGCGGGGCACTTCTACATCAGCCAGTCCGACAAGGGCGGCCTGGTCTTCGGCGGCTCGATCGACGGCTACAATTCCTACGCGCAGCGCGGCAACCTCCCGACCATCGAGGAGGTGTGCGAGGAGGCTGTGGCGATGATGCCGGTCATCGGGCGGCTGCGCGTCCTGCGGCATTGGGGCGGCATCATGGACATGACCATGGACGGTTCGCCCATCATCGACCTCACGCCGGTTGAAAACCTCTACCTGAACTGCGGCTGGTGCTACGGAGGGTTCAAGGCGACCCCGGCCTCGGGCTGGTGCTTCGCCCACACGATGGCCCGCAACGAGCCCCATCCGCTGAACGCCGCCTACCGCCTCGACCGCTTCGCCACCGGCGCACTGATCGACGAGGCGGGCACGGGCGCACAGCCCAACCTGCACTGAGGGACCGCGATGCGCATCACCTGTCCCCATTGCGGCGAGCGCGGCAACGAGGAATTCGCCTATCTCGGCGACGCCAATGTCCGCCGCCCGGACGCCGCCTTCGAGGCCAGCGCGGGCGAGCCGGCCTTCGACGCCTGGATGGATTATGTCTACCGGCGCGAGAACCCCGCCGGCCCCCACCGCGAGCTCTGGCAGCATGCGCATGGCTGCCGGGCCTGGATCGTCGTGACGCGCGACGTGCGCACCCACGCCATCCTCGCGGTCGAGGATGCGCGGACCGTGGCCCTGGCCCGGGGGGCGGCATGACCGAGGCGACCAGCCAGCCGGACCGCCTGCCGCGCGGCGGCCTGATCGACCGTGCGCGGCCCCTGCGGTTCAGCTTCGACGGGCGGCGATACACGGGCTTTGCCGGTGACACGCTCGCCTCGGCGCTGATCGCCAACGGCGTCTCGCTCGTCGGACGCTCCTTCAAGTATCACCGTCCCCGGGGCATCCTGTCGGCGGGGCCGGAGGAGCCCAACGCGCTGGTCGAGATCGACCACGGCCCGCGGAGGGAGCCGAACACGCGCGCCACCATGGTCGAGCTGCGCGAGGGGCTGGAGGCGACGAGCCAGAACCGCTGGCCGAGCCTCGGACTCGACGTCATGGCGGTGAACCAGCTCATCGCCCCCTTCATCGGCGCGGGGTTCTACTACAAGACCTTCATGTGGCCGGCGGCCTTCTGGGAGAGCTGGTACGAGCCCGCCATCCGGCGCGCGGCGGGTCTCGGACGGCCGCCGACGGGCGACGATCCGGACCACTACGAGAAGGCCACGGCCCATTGCGACGTGCTGGTCATCGGCGCGGGCCCGGCCGGCCTCATGGCGGCGCTCGCCGCAGGGCGGACCGGGGCGCGGGTGATCCTCGTCGACGAGGGGTTCAGGCTCGGTGGACGGCTGCTGGCCGAGACCCGGCCGGTGGCCGAACGCGACGGCTGGCGCTGGGCGGGCGAGGTCGAGGCCGAGCTCGCGAGCCTGCCCAACGTCAGGCTGATGGCGCGCACCACGCTCTTCGGCGTCTACGACCAGGGGACCTACGGCGCGGTGGAGAGCGTTGGCGATTATCTCGCCGACCCGCCCGCCTGGCTCGCCCGGCAGCGGGTCTGGCGCATCGTGGCCCGGCAATCGGTGCTGTGCGCCGGCGCGATCGAGCGGCCCATGGTGTTCGGTGGCAACGACAAGCCCGGCGTGATGCTCGCGGGCGCCGTGCGCGCCTATGTCAACCGCTTCGCCGCGCGTCCGGGATCGCGGGCGGTCGTCTTCGGCACGAGCGACGACGCCGTGCGCACCGTCGCCGACCTCGCCGGGGCCGGGATCGCCGTGTCTGCCTACGTCGATTCCCGCCCCGAGGCGTCCGCGGCCGCGCGGCAGGCGGCCGAGCGGGCCGGCGCGGCGCTCTTTGCCGGCAGCGCCGTTCTGCGGGCCCATGGCGGCCGGCGGGTGCAGGCGGCGGAAGTGGCCGGGCCCAAAGGGGACACGCTGGTCGACTGCGATCTCCTCGCCATCTCCGGCGGCTGGACCCCGACCGTCCACCTCACCTCCCACCTCGGCGGCAAGCCGGCCTGGGACAGCGCGGTCGGCGCCTATGTCCCGGGCTCGCTGCCGCCCGGCATGCGCGTGGCCGGTGCCGCGGCCGGCCTGCCGGGCCTGCGCGAATGCCTGACCAGCGGCGGCTTCGCCGGGCTCGAGGCGGCGGCCGATGCCGGCTTCACGGGAGCGGCCATCGAAGTGCCGGACGTCGAGCGCGAGAGCCTCGAGGCCTCGCCCGTCTGGCACGTCGCGGGCTCGCGCGGAAAGGCCTTCGTCGACTTCCAGAACGACGTGACGGCGTCCGACATCACGGTCGCGGAGCAGGAGGCCTACCGCTCGGTCGAGCACCTGAAGCGCTACACCACCCTCGGCATGGCGACCGACCAGGGCAAGACGTCCAACGTCAACGCCATCGTCATGCTCGCCGAGCGGCGCGGCATGGAGCCAGGCGCGGTCGGCACGACCACGTTCCGCCCGCCCTACACGCCCGTCGCCGTCGGCGCGCTGGCGGGACACCACAAGGGCAAGGCCTTCCGCCCCACGCGGCTCACGGCGGCGCATGCCTGGGCCGCCGAGCAGGGCGCCTCGTTCGTGGAGACGGGGCCGTGGCTGCGCGCGCAGTGGTTCAGCCGCCCCGGCGACTCGACCTGGCTCGACAGCTGCTCGCGGGAGGTGCGCGCCGTGCGCGACGGCGTGGGGATCTGCGACGTCTCCACGCTCGGCAAGATCGACATCCAGGGCCCCGACGCGGCGGTGCTGCTGGACCGGCTGTACATCAACGGGTTCCGGCAACTGCCTGTCGGGCGCGCCCGCTACGGGGTGATGCTGCGCGAGGACGGCTTCGTCTTCGACGACGGCACCACGACGCGCCTCGGCGAGCATCGCTTCCTGATGACGACGACCACGGCCAATGCCGGCAAGGTCATGTCCCACATCGAGCACGCGCTGCAATGGACCTGGCCGGAGCTCGACGTGCAGGCTGTCTCGGTGACCGAGCAATGGGCGCAGTTCGCGGTGGCCGGACCCAGGTCGCGCGAACTCCTGCAGCGCATCGTCGACCGCCGGCACGACCTCTCCAACGACGCCTTCCCGTTCATGGCGGCGGCGGAGCTCACCGTGCTGGGCGGCCTGCAGGCGCGGCTCTTCCGCATCTCCTTCTCGGGCGAGCTCGCCTATGAACTCGGCGTGCCCGCCTCCTATGGCGACGCGCTGGCCCGCGCGCTCATGGCGGCGGGAGAGGACCTCGGCGTCACGCCGTACGGGCTCGAGGCCATGTCGGTGATGCGCATCGAGAAGGGCCACGTGGCCGGCGGCGAGCTGAACGGACAGACCACGGCGAAGGACCTGGGCCTGGGACGCATGATGTCGACCCGGAAGGACTTCGTCGGCCGCGTCATGGCGACCCGCCCGGCCCTGAACGAGCCCGGCCGGCCGGCCCTCGTGGGGTTCCGCACCGTGGACCCGAAGGACGTCGTGGTGGGAGGCGCCCATTTCCTCGCCCAAGGGGCCGAGGCGATCCAGGCCAACGACCTCGGCCACGTCACCTCCGTGGCGTGGTCCCCCAAGTTCGAGCGCTGGATCGGGTTGGGCCTGATCGCCGGCGGCGCGAAGCAGATCGGCCAGGTGATGCGGGCCTGGGACGCCGTGCGCGGTACGGACGTCAAGATCGTGATCAGTCCGCCCGTCTTCTACGACCCCGAAGGAGAGCGCCTGCGTGGTTGAGCTCGCCCCCTCCCCCCCTCTGCCCCGCTCCGCCTTCCACGGTCTGCTGCGGCCCGGCCGGCACGGCAGGGCGGACGGCGCGGCCGGCGTCGTCGTCCGCGAGAGGACCGGCGTCGCCATCGCCAGCCTGACCGCCCGCAAGGGCCAAAGCGAGCTGCTCGGATCGGCCGTGAAGGCGCGGCTCGGCCTGACGCTCCCCCGCGACCCCGTCCGCATGAAGTTCGGTGCGCTCGCGGCCTCCTGGGCGGGACCGGACCAATGGACCGTCCTGGCGGAGGGGGATACGGCAGCCGGTCTCCTGCAGGAGCTGGGCCGGGCCGCCGACGGCCTGGCGGCGATGGCAGAGGTGGGTCACGGACGCGGAATCCTGGAGGTTTCCGGTCCGCGCGCCCGCGACGCCCTCGCCAAGGGAATCGCGATCGACCTCGACCCGCGGGCATTCCCGCCGGGGCGGACCGCCCTGACCATGGCCTCCCTGATCGACGTCCAGATCACCGCGCTGGACGACCGCCCGGCCTATGAGCTCATGCTGTTCCGCGGGTTTGCGGGCAGCTTCTGGCACTGGCTGGAGGCGTCCGCCCTGGAATTTGGGCTGGAGGTATCCGGTTCACCGTAAATCCGCACGGTTTGGCAAGCCGAACGAGGGAATCTGGGGGGCCGGCGCGGCGTGTCACGCTTCCGTCACGGCTTCGCCATGCTCGCTTGGGAGAGAACGAGGTCGATCGCCCCTCTCCCGCCTGACCGCCTCTTTTGCGCCCGGAGACACAGCATGCCGCGCTCCCTCCGACCCGTCCGCGTCACGCGACGCCAGGCGCTGTCGGGCGCCGGCGCGGCGGCGCTGGCGGGCGCGGCAGGACTGCCCCGTCCTGCCGAGGCGAAGCCGGCGCGGGTCCAGCTCCGGCTGATGGAGACGACCGACCTCCACGTCAACCTGCTGCCCTACGACTATTACCGCGACCGGGACGACGACACGGTCGGCCTCGCCCGGACGGCCGCCCTGATCCGCGGCGCGCGGGCCGAGGCGAAGAACAGCATGCTGTTCGACAACGGGGACCTCATCCAGGGCAGCCCGATGGGCGACTGGGTCGCCTACAAGCGCGGGGTCAAGGCCGGCGAGGTCCACCCGATGTTCGCGGGGATGAACGAGCTCGGCTATGACTGCGCCACGCTGGGCAACCACGAGTTCAACTACGGCCTGACCTTTCTCGGGTTCTCCCTGTCGGGCGCGAGGTTCCCCTTCGTCTGCGCCAACCTCGTGAAGGCCGACGGCTCCCCGCTCGTCAGGCCCTGGATGGTTCTCGACAAGGAGGTCGAGGACGAGGCCGGCGGCAAGCAGCGCCTGCGCGTGGGAGTGATCGGCTTCGTACCGCCGCAGATCATGCAATGGGACCAGGGCCACCTCGCCGGCCGCGTCACCACGACGGACATCGTCGACGCGGCCCACAAGCACCTGCCCGACCTGGACAAGCAGACCGACATCATCGTCGCGCTCTGCCATTCCGGGATCGACGCGGCCCCCCGCCGGGGCGGCGACGAGAATGCGGCTCTCTACCTGGCCGGAGTGCCCGGCATCGACGTCATCTTCACGGGGCACCAGCACAAGGTCTTTCCCGGCGGGGACTTCGCCGGCCTGCCGGGCGTCGATGCGGAGAAGGGGACGCTCAACGGAATCCCGGCCGTCATGGCGGGCTTCTGGGGCAGCCACCTCGGCATCGTCGACCTCACGCTGGACAAGCGCGCCGACGGCTGGAAGGTCGCGGATTTCAGGACCGAGGCGCGGCCCATCTACGAGCGCCGGGACAAGACGGTGGTGCCGCTCGCCGAAACGGACGCCGCCGTCGCCGACGCCGTGACGCCCGCCCACGAGGCGACGCTCGCCTATGTCCGCGAGCCAGTGGGCGAGACGGCCTCGCCGATCAATTCCTTCTTCGCCCTGGTGGCGGACGACCCGTCGGTGCAGATCGTGTCCCAGGCGCAGTCCTGGTACGTCTCGGCCATCGCGGCGGGGCGGCCCGACCTGAAGGGCCTACCCGTGCTCTCGGCGGCGGCGCCCTTCAAGGCCGGAGGGCGCGGCGGCCCGGACTACTACACCGACGTGAAGGCCGGGCCGATCGCCATCAAGGACGTGGCCGACCTCTACCTTTATCCGAACACGGTGCGGGCCGTGAAAATCAGCGGCTCCCAGTTGCGCGAGTGGCTGGAACGCTCGGCCGGCCTCTTCAACCGCATCGACCCCGCCAAGACGGGCGAGCAGCCGCTGATCAACCCGGCCTTCCCGTCCTTCAATTTCGACGTCATGGACGGGGTCACCTACCGGATCGACGTCACCCAGCCTTCGCGATACACCGTGGACGGCACGCTGGCGGACCCCCAGGCGCACCGGATCGTCGATCTCGCCTGGCAGGGCCGGCCCGTCACGGACGACCAGACCTTCCTGGTGGCCACCAACAATTACCGCGCCGGAGGCGGAGGGCGCTTCCCGGGAGCCGACGGCACGACGATCGTGATCGAGGCGCCGGACGCCAACCGCGACGTCCTCGTGCGCTACATCGTCGAGCAGAAGACCGTGAAGCCGGCGGCCGACGCCAACTGGCGCTTCGTGCCCTTTCCGGACAGCGTGGTGGCCACGTTCGAGACCTCGCCGAGGGCGGTGAAGGCGATGCGGCCCACCTCCGTCGCGCTCACCCCACTGGGTGAAGGCCGGGACGGATTCGTGAAGCTGCGCGTCACGCCGCAGGCCTGACATCACGATCTGCTTGCGCTAGCATGTCAGTCATGTGAGGGGCGCACCTCACAGCGTGCGGTTCGTCGTTGACCGGTTCGGAACCCGGGCACTACGATCCGATGTCACTGGCCTCGGTTCCTCGCGCAGGGCCGAACCGTTTCAAATCGATTAGCCACAACAAGCCGGCGGCTCGATCAGCCGGCACAGGAGGAAACCATGTCTCGTGGATGGCTGCTGGGGCTCATGGCGGCGACCGCCGCGGTCGCGATCACCCCGGCTTACGCGCAGAACGCCGATACGTCGAAGAAGAAGATCGCCCTGTCGAACAACTACGCCGGCAATTCCTGGCGGCAGGCGATGCTGAAGAGCTGGGACAAGGCGACCAAGGAGGCCGTATCCAAGGGCATCGTCGCCTCGGCCCAGGCCTTCACCACGGCCGAGAACCAGGCCACCGAGCAGGCGGCCCAGATCCAGAACCTCATCCTGCAGGGCGTCGACGCCATCGTCGTCAACGCCGCCTCGCCGACCGCCCTGAACGGCGCGATCAAGCAGGCCTGCGACGCCAACATCGTCGTCGTATCCTTCGACGGCATCGTCACCGAGCCCTGCGCCTACCGTGTCGCGGTCGACTTCAAGAAGCTCGGCTCGATGCAGATCGACTATCTGAAGAACCGCCTGCCGGACGGCGGCAACCTGCTCGAGATCCGCGGCATCGCCGGCGTGTTCGTCGATGACGAGATCCACGAGGGCACCGTCACGGCGGCGAAGGACTCCAAGTTCAAGATCGTCGGCTCCGTGCACGGCAACTGGACGCAGACCGTCGCGCAGAAGGAAGTGGCGGGCATCCTGCCCACCCTGCCCGAGATCAAGGCCGTCGTGACGCAGGGCGGCGACGGCTGGGGCGCGGCGCAGGCCTTCGCCGCCGCTGGACGTCCGACGCCGATCATCTTCATGGGCAACCGCGAGGACGAACTGGCCTGGTGGAAGGAGCAGAAGGACAAGAACGGCTACGCCACGATGTCCGCCTCCATCGCGCCGGGATCGTCCACCTTCGCCTTCTGGGTCGCCCAGCAGGTGCTGGCCGGCGCCAAGGTGCCGAAGGAGATGACCCTGCCGATCCTGGTCGTCACCCAGGACGATCTCGAGCAGAAGCTCAAGGAGACGGACAAGGGCGGCGTGACCAACAAGGAATACACGCTCGACGAGGTGAAGGACTTCATCGCCAAGGCCTCGAAGTAAGGTCGCTCGACCCGCGGCGTCCGTGCTCGTGAGAGCCCGGGCGCCGTTTTTTCCTTCTCCCGTCCCAGGATGGTTCCCCGCGCCCGCCGGCGGCCCGTCCCGCGCGGGGCCGCGGGCCGCGCGCCCGGTGCAGGTGTCATGACCCCCAATCCAGCCCCCTCGGACCCCGCCATCGCCCTCGCCGGCGTCGCCAAGAGCTTCGGCGCGGTGCGTGCGCTCGACCGCGTCACCGTGGCGGTCCGGGCGGGCGAATGCCTGGGGCTGGTCGGCCACAACGGCGCGGGCAAGTCGACGCTGATGAACGTCCTCGCCGGCACGTTGACGCCCGACGAAGGCTCCGTCGCGATCTCCGGCCGCAGCGTGGGAACGGACTGGTCCGTGCGCGCCGCCCATGCGGCGGGGATCCGCTGCGTGTTCCAGGAGCTCTCGCTCTGCCCCAATCTCTCCATCGCCGAGAACACGCGGGTCGCCCATCCGGAGATCCGGGGCTGGGGCTGGCGGCGCAAGGCGGCGAGGATCCTCTTCGACAAGCTCGACGCCATCTTCCCCGGCCACGGCCTCTCGCCGGACGACGTCGTCGGCGACCTGCCGATCGGGCGGCGGCAGGCGGTGGAGATCGCGCGGGCGTTCACCGAGACGAGGGAGCCCGTGGGCTGCGTCATCCTGGACGAGCCGACCTCCTCGCTCGACAGCGTGCAGGCGGAGCAATTGCTCGCCTACGTGCGGCGCTTCGTCGGCGAGGGGCGCAGCGTCATCCTGATCTCCCACAAGCTGGGCGAGATCATCAGCGCCACCGACCGGGCGGTCGTCATGAAGGACGGGCGGGTGGTCGCCGATCGTGCCACGCGCGAGTTCACTCGCGACGGGCTGGTGGCGGCCATGGGGCACGAGGATCCGCCGCAGCGCAGCGGCGAACGGGCCGTGCGCTCGGGCGACGGCGAGTTGCGCGTCGAGGCGCGGCCCGTGGCGGGCGGCCTGCCGCTCGTGGCGCGCAAAGGGGAGGTGATCGGGCTCGCGGGACTCGCCGGGCACGGCCAGACGCGCATGCTCCTGCGCATCCACGACGCGTCCGGCGCCCGCTCGTCCGACACGGTCGTGCGGGGCCCCGTCGCGCTTGTGGCGGGCGACAGGCAGGCCGACGGCGTCTTCCCGATGTGGTCCATCGCCCGCAACATGACCGTGCGCTCGCTGCCGCAGCTCGCCCGGGGAGGCCTCATCGCGCCGGCCGCCGAGGAGGCCATGGCGCAGGACTGGCGGCGTCGCCTGCACCTGGTGACGCCCAGCGTCGACAATCCCATCCTGTCGCTCTCCGGCGGCAATCAGCAAAAGGCGCTCTTCGCCCGCGCTCTCGGCTCGAACGCCGACATCATCCTGATGGACGATCCCATGCGCGGCGTCGACATCGGCACCAAGCGCGAGGTCTACGAGCTCATCGCCGAGGAGGCGGCGCGCGGGCGCACCTTCCTCTGGTACACGACGGAGTTCGACGAGCTCTTCCATTGCGACCGCGTGGCCGTGTTCCGCGACGGCCGCATCGTCGGCAACCTCACCGCCGCCGAGCTTTCAGAGGACAAGGTGCTGCAGTTCTCCTTCCACGAGGCGGCCGCCGCGACGGCGCCGGGAGCGCGCGCGTGACCCGCGTCTCCTCCGCCACCCTGGCCAACATCCTGCGCGCGGCGCTGCCGGCCATCGCGCTCGCCGCGATCCTGGCGACGATCTTCTCCCAGCAGCCGCGGGCCATGTCCTATTTCGGGCTCAACCTGCTGCTGTCGCTCGCCATCCCCATCATCTTTGCCGCGCTGGCGCAGATGCTGGTGATCACGATCGGCGACCTCGATCTCTCGGTCGGCCAGTACGTGTCGCTTGTCGCCTGCATCGGCGCGACGCTGCTGCCGCAATCCCCCGTGCTGGGGCTGCTCGCGCTGGCCGGATGCGTCGTCGGCTACGCCGCCGTGGGCGCGCTGATCCAGGCGCGGCGGCTGCCCTCCATCGTCGTCACGCTGGGTCTCTCCTTCGTCTGGTCGGGGCTCGCCGTGCTGCTGCTGCCGACGCCGGGAGGCAAGGCGCCGGCCTGGCTGATCGCGGCCCTGCAGTTCAAGCCCGCCTTCGCGCCGCTCGCCATCTGGGTGGCGGCGGCGGTCGCGATCGTGGTCCACGTGCTCATCATGCGCTCGGCCTGGGGCACGGTCATGCGCGGGGCCGGCGGCAACGCGCGCTCGGTGGAGCGGGCCGGATGGTCGCTCCTGCGCACGCGAATGACCCTCTACGCGCTGGCCGGCGTCTTCGGCATCCTCTCCGGGCTCTCGCTCGTGGGCCTCACCACGTCGGCCGACGCCAACATCGCCTCCCGCTACACGCTGCTGTCCATCGCGGCGGTGATCCTGGGCGGCGGCGAGTTCGTCGGCGGGCGCGTCTCGCCCGTCGGCGCGGTGATCGGCGCCCTGACCATGACGGTCGCCGCCTCCTTCCTGATCTTCATGCAGATCAAGCCGGACTGGCAGATCGGGGCGCAGGGCGTCATCCTCATCCTGGTCCTGGCGCTGAGGGCGGCCATCGACTGGCTGGGGAGGCGCGCATGAGCAGCGAGGCGAGGCAGGCCCCCTCCCCCGGTCCGGCGCCCTCCGCACTGCGGGCGCTGCTGGCCAAGCCCTGGCTGTGGTCCTACGTCGCGGCCATCGCGGTGTGGCTCGTCACCATCGCGAATTCCCGCGGGCAGGGTGCGGGCGACATCCTGGTCGCCGCCTTCACGTTCTCCGCCTTTACGGTGCTCGTCTCGCTCGGCCAGATGCTGGTGATCAGCACCGGGCCGGGAAACGTCGACCTCTCCATCCCCGCGACGATCGCGCTGTCCAGCGCCGTGTCCATGCTCGTGATGAACGAGAGCGCGGCCATGATCGTGCCGGGGCTGCTGGCCGCGATCGGGGTGGGCGTGCTTGTCGGAACCTTCAATTTCGGGTTGATCCGACTGCTGCGGATCCCGCCCATCATCGCCACGCTCGCCTCGAGCCTCGTCGTCACCTCCATCGCCATCGCTTTCGGGCGCGGCCTGAAGATCAAGCCGCCTGTCCCCTTCCAGGACTTTGCGAGCTGGAAGCTCTTCGGCGCCGTGCCGATGCTCGCCGTCGTTGCGCTGGCGGCAGCGCTCGCCGTGGCGCTCGTCCTGGAGCGCACCGTCTATGGCCGCTCCGTCGCCGCCGTCGGCCAGAACCGCCGGGCCGCGCACCTCGCCGGCCTCAAGGTGGAACGCACGCGCTTCATCACCTACGTGGTCTCCGCCGCGCTGGCGGGCCTCACCGGCGCGCTGATCGCGGGCTTTGCGGGCGGCAACTCGCTCGACCAGGGCGAGGAATACCTGCTGCTCACCATCGCCGTCGTGGTCATCGGCGGCACCGCGGTGGCAGGCGGCCGCGCCTCGGTGCCGGGCATATGGGGCGCCGCCCTGTTCATGTTCCTCCTGGTCGCGATGCTCAACTCCGCCGGGGCCGGCGCAGGCCTGCGCATGCTGCTGACGGGCCTGATCATCATCGCCGTGATCACCGTGGCCGGCGGCGAGAAGTCGGCACGGTAGGCGTCGGCGCGGAAGCGGCAGGCGCCCGTCTCTCCCCTGCAGGGGACGGATGACCCGCCTGACCTCTGCCGCCAGTCTCCGCTTTTTGGCCGTGCTCGGATTCAGTTGCGCGGCCAGCGGGCATCCTTGTCGAGCGGCCAGATGGGGCGGGCAAGGCGGTCGAAGCGGAGCCGGGCGTTGTCGGAGGTGGTGACGCCCACCCCGTCCAGCGTCACGCGGGCCTTCTCGTAGGGCGTGAAGCCCGCGCGGTAGTGGATGCGGGATTTCAGCAGCAGGTAGCGGCAATGGGCGGGATCGATGCCGACGCTCGTGAAGATGCCGGCGTCCCACGGTTCGTGGTGAAGCGAGGTGACCACGATCGAGACGCCCTGCGTCTCGAAGACCGCGGTCGGGCCCGTGTGGACCCTGGTGCCCGTGTACATCGGACCGCGGATCGTCCATTCGCCATCCGAGAGCCGCCGCACCACGCCGGTGACGCGCAGCGGCTCGCCCCTGGCGCCGATCGAGGGCATGTCCGTCTTGCCGCCGAGATCGAGGGTCAGCGTGGCGCCCACGCCCGCCCGCATCATCTCCTGCACCGCGCCCGGATCCCAGACGGCCGCGACCGCGACGTCCTGCAGACCCTGGCGCAGCACCTCCCGGATCACGGTCATGCTGTCGGAGGTGCCGCCCGAGCCGACATTGTCGGCGTGGTCGAGCAGCACGACAGGCCGCTCGACCAGCGTCGCGGCGCGGGCGACGGCCTGTTCCAGGGGCTCGTGCCGGTAGACGAACGCCTCCCGGTCGGCCCAGGCCCGCTCGAGCAGGCGATCGCGCGATGCGACGGCGGCGGCGGCGTCCCCGTCGGCGATCACGATGGCCGACATGCCGGCCTGCGGGATGTCCGCCATGGGAAAGCCGCCGAACACCGACGCGCAGAGGATGCCCGGCCTCGCCTCCTCCTCCCGCGTCATCTGCTGGAGGCCTTTCATCGGCTCGTCGGCCGTGCCCATGCGCAGCGTCTGGGCGAGCACGGGCACGGTGCCGAAGGCCTTGACCGGGCGCACCTTGCCCGCCAGCGAATCGAGCAGGATGCGGCCGCAGGCCCGGCCGGTCGCATACATGTCGGTATGCGGGTAGCTCTTGTAGCAGTTGAAGACGGTGCAATTCTCGGCCACCCGCCGGGTGATGTTGCCGTGCATGTCGAAGGTGACGCCTATCGGCGTCCCGGGGGCCATGGCGCGCATGCGCTCGAGCAGCGCGCCCTCGGCGTCCCACTCGTGCTCGGCCACCATCGCCCCGTGCAGGTCGAGCAGCGCGGCGTCGAAGCCGCCTTTCCCCCAGGCGTCGAGGATGCGGCCGGTGAGCATGTCATAGGCCTCGCGGTGCACGAGGCCGGAGGGCATGGCCTCGGCGGCGACGGGCGTCACGATCTCCGCCCCGGCCTCCTCGGCGAGGTCGATGAAGGCCGCCAGGGGGTGGTTTGTGCCGCGATAGGCGCGCACGACGTCCGCGCCCTCCTGCAGGCCCCAGGCGCGGAAGCGGGCGAGGTCCGTGGGCACGGGGGAGAAGGTGTTGGTCTCGTGCTTCATCATGGCGAGCAGGATGCGCATGAGCTCGGTCCCTCCCTGGATCGTCCGGCCAGCTTACCGGGCCGAGTGTCGCGCGCCACTGCGAAGGGCTCATGGCAGGGCCACCGCCGCGGCGGTCAGGCCGGGCCTGGCGCGGCTGACCGGGCGGCGATCAGGCGCTCCAGGTGGAGCGCGGAGTCCACGAGCTGGCGGGTATAGGGGTGCCGGGGCCGATCGAGGACCTGCGCCGTCGGTCCCTCCTCGACGATGCGGCCGGCCTGCATCACCAGCACGCGGTCGGTGACGGCGCGCACCACCTCGAGGTCGTGGGAGATGAAGAGGTAGGCGAGGCCATGGCGCGCCTGCAGGCCGGAGAGGAGGTCGAGGATCTGCGCGCGCACCGAGACGTCGAGCGCGGAGACGGGCTCGTCCAGCACCACGAGCCTTGGGCGCGTGATCAGCGCCCGCGCGATGGCGAGGCGCTGCCGCTGCCCGCCGGAGAACTCGTGCGGATACTTGTCCGCGTCGGCCGGCGAGAGCCCGACATCCGCCAGCACGCCCTCGACGAGCCGGCGGCGCTCCTCGCCCTGCGGCACGGGGGAGAGGAGATGCAGCGGCTCGGCGACGATGCGGCCGGCCTTGTGGCGGGGGTCGAAGGATCCGTAGGGATCCTGGAAGACGATCTGCACCTTGCGGCGCATGGCCGTGAGGGCCGCACCGGACAGTCCGGCCAGAGGCTGGCCGTCGATCCGGATGGAGCCGCCGTCCGCGGCCTCGAGCGCCAGCACGGCGCGCCCCAAGGTCGACTTCCCGCATCCGGATTCGCCGACGAGGCCGACGCTCTCGCCGGCCCCGACGGCGAGACTCACGCCGTCGACCGCACGAAGGCGCGGCGCGGGCGCGAAGGGGCGCGGCCGGGCCAGCCGGTAGTCGCGCACGAGGTCGCGGACCTCGAGCAGCGGCGGCCCTTCGGCCGCGGCGGCCTGCGCGCGTCGCCGCGGACGGTGGCGCGAGGCCTCCAGCAGCGCGCGGCTATAGGGATGGCTCGCCCGCTCGAAGAATCCCGCCGCGCGCCCCTGCTCCAGGATCCGGCCTTGCCGCATCACGGCGATCCGGTCGGCCATGGCTCCGACCACCGCGAGATCGTGGCTGATCAGGATCAGTCCGGCGCGGTCCTCCGCCACGAGGTCCTTGAGCAGCATGAGCACCTGCGCCTGGGTCGTCACGTCGAGCGCGGTGGTCGGCTCGTCGGCGATGAGGAGCCGCGGGCGCAGCGCCACGGCCATGGCGATGACGACGCGCTGGCGCTGGCCGCCGGAGAGCTCGTGCGGATAGCGGCCGGGCGGTGCGACGGAAGCCGGCAATCCCACCCGCGCGAGGACTGAACCCGCCCGCCTCGCGGCCTCCTGGGCGTCCAAGCCTTCGTGGACGCGGAACACTTCGGCGACCTGGCGGCCGATCGTGTGCAGCGGATTGAGCGCCGTCATGGGCTCCTGGAAGACCATCCCCATCGCCGCGCCCCGCAGCCGGTTCATGGCCGTTTCGGGCGTGGCCAGGAGGTCGCGGCCCTCCAGCAGGATGCGCCCAGCCGTGCGGCTCCCGGCCGGCAGGAGTCCCATCACGGCAAGCGCGGTCAGCGACTTGCCGGAACCGGATTCCCCGACGACGCCCAGCGTCTCGCCCGCGGCCAGGCTGAAGCCGACATCCTGCAGGATGGACGCCCCGCGGATGGTGAGGCTCAGGCCCTCGACGCTGAGCAGTGCCACCTCAGCGCTCCCGGGCGAGGCGGGGATCGGTGAGATCGCGCAGGCCGTCCCCCATCAGGTTGAGCCCGAACACTGTGAGGATGATGGCAAGCCCCGGCAGGATGGCGAGGCGCGGGGCGAGCGCCATCAGCGTCTGCGCCTCCTGGAGCATGCGCCCCCAGCTCGGCAAGGGCGGCTGCACGCCGAGCCCGACATAGGACAGCGCAGCCTCCGCCAGGATGCCGAGGGAGAGCTGCACCGTCGCCTGCACGATGATGAGGGCGAGGATGTTCGGCAGCACGTGCTCCACGGTGATGCGCAGCGCCGACTTGCCGGCGACGCGCGCCGCGAGCACGAAGTCGCGCGTCCAGAGCGGCAGGGCCCCGCCATAGGCGACCCGCGCGAAGACCGGGACGTTGAAGATGCCGATGGCGAGCATGGCGTTGAAGGCGCCCGGCCCCAGCGTCTCGCGCAGCAGGATCGCGATGAGCAGCGCCGGGAAGGCGAAGACGAAGTCGCTGGCGCGCATGATGACGGCCTGCGCCAGCCCGCGCCCTTGCGCCGCGACCAGCCCCAGCGGCACGCCGATGCCCGCCCCGATGCCGACGGCGACGACCGACACGGCGAGCGAGGTCACCGCGCCGCGCATCAGCATGGAGAGCGTGTCCCTGCCGAACTGGTCCGTGCCCAGCCAATGCTCGTCCGACGGGGCCCGCAGCTTGCGCGCGATGTCGATCGCCGTGGGGTCATGGGGCGTCCAGGCGAGCGAGAGCGCCGCGACGAGCGCCACCGCGCCGACGAGCACGGACCCGGCGACGAAACTCGGATGGCGCGCGGCGCGGCGCAGGAAGCCCCGGTCCGCCGGCAAGGTGGCGAAGGCCGCGCTCACGAACGCCGCCTCAGGCGCGGGTCGACGACGAGGTAGGCGAGGTCGACGAGCGCGTTGACGATCACCACGCTGGCCACGAGCAGCATGACGACGCTGCGCACCACCACGAGGTCCCTCTGATTGATGGCCTGGAAGACCAGGCGTCCGAGGCCCGGCAGGTAGAAGACGTTCTCGATGATGATGGTCCCGGCGAGCAGGAAGGAGAACTGCAGGCCCATGATCGTCAGGACGGGGATCAGCGCGTTGCGCAGCGCATGGCCCCACAGGGTGCGCGAGCGGCTGAGGCCTTTCGCCCGGGCGGTGCGGATGTAGTCGTCCCCGAGGGTCTCGAGCAGCGACGAGCGCATCACGCGCGCCAGGATCGAGGCCTGCGGCAGGGCCAGGGCCACGGCCGGCAGGACCAGGCTGCGCAAGGCCACCCAGGGGCCCGCGCCCCAGCCGGGGAAGCCGCCGGCCGGCAGCCAGCGCAGGGTGACGGCGAACAGCAGGACCAGCAGCATGGCGAACCAGAAGTTCGGCACGGCGATGCCGATCTGCGTCGCGCCCATGACGCCGAGCTCCGCGAGGCTGTTGCGTCGCGCTCCCGCCAGGACGCCGAGCGGGATGGCGAGCGCCACGGTGAGCGCGAGGGAGAGGACCGCGAGCGGCAGGGAGACGACCACGCGGTCGCGCACGAGCTCGGCCACGGGGGTCGCATAGGTGTAGCTCGTGCCGAGGTCCCCGTGCAGGAGGCCGGTCGCCCATTCGGCATAGCGCTCGCCGAGCGGCCGGTCGAGGCCAAGCTTGGCGCGAAGCGCCGCAAGCGTGTCCGGCCGCGCCTCGGTGCCGAGGATGACCTGCGCGGGGTCGCCGGGCAGGATCTCCATGGCGGCGAAGACCACGAGGCTCGCCACCACCAGCGTTGCGGCGAGGCCGGCGAGGCGCCGAAGGAGCAGCGTCAACAGCATGGCGCGGGCTCCCCGGCGCCGGGCCCGGCAGGCCGGCGCCCGGTCACTCCGTCCAGCTCACCTCGGTGAGGTCGTTGGCCGGAATCGGCGCGTTCTCCCACAGGCCCTTCAGCTTCGCGTTCCACACGCCGGTCTTCGGCAGCAGGAAGAGGAACACGTTCACCGCGTCGTCGGCCAGCATCTGCTGCGCCTTGCCATAGAGCTCCAGGCGCTTGGCCTGGTCGGTCGTGCCGGCGAGCTCGGCGATCAGCGCCTTGAAGGCCGGGTTCTTGTAGTCGAAGTAGTAGTCGTCGCGGGCGTAGATATCGATGTCGAGCGGCTCCACGTGCGAAATCACGGTGAGGTCGTAGTTCTTGGCCTTGAACACGTCGTTCAGCCATTGCGCCCATTCGACGGGCACGATCTCGGTCTCGATGCCGACGGCCTTGAGCTGGGAGGCGATGATCTCGCCGCCGCGGCGCGCATATTCGGGAGGTGGCAGCACGAGCCGGAACTTCGTTCCCGGCGCCACGCCCGCCTCCTTCAGCAGTGCCTTGGCCGCCGCGGGGTCGTAGGGATACTTGCCGACGAGGTCGACATAGCCGGGGTCCTGCGGCGCGAAATGCGAGCCGATCGGCTTGGCGATGCCGTACATGGCCCCGTCGATGATCGCCTTGCGGTCGATCGCCATGGAGAGTGCGCGGCGCACGCGGATGTCGTCGAAAGGCTTCTTGCCATTGTTCATGGCGAGAATGGTCTTGCCCTCGGTGTTGCCGACCACGACGGCGAGCCGCGGGTCGGCCCTGAATTGCTCGAGGTTCTCCGGCGCGGGATAGATCGGGAAGGCGTCGATGTCGCCCGCCATGACCGCCGCCAGGGCGGCGGAGGGGTCGGAGATGACCTTGAAGGTCACCTTGTCGAGCTTCACCGGCGGCCCCGCCCAGTCGGGGTTGCGCACGAGGTCGATGCTCGCGCCCTTGGTCCATTTCTCGAACTTGAAGGGGCCCGTGCCGATGGGCTTCGTCTTGGTGTCGGCGGCGCTGCCCTGGCCGAGAATGACGGCCGCCGGCCAGCCCATGTTGGTGAGGAACGCGCCCGTCGGGCGCTTCAGCGTCACCTTCACCGTGCCGGGATCGACGACCTCCACGCTCTCGATGGGTTCGAACAGGCCCTTCTGCGGATTGGTGCTGTCCGCCGCACGGGCCCGGTCGAGGGTGAATTTCACGTCGGCGGCGCTGAACGGCGCGCCATCGTGCCATTTGGCGCCCTGGCGCAGCTTGAACGTGTAGGTCTTGCCGTCGGGACTGATCTCCCAGCTCTCCGCCAGCTGCGGCTTCACCTGGCCGTTGCGGTCGATCCGCGTCAGGCCCTCCAGCACGTTGGCGTAGACGACCTCGCCGATGGCCGCCGCGGCCCCGGCCGTGGGGTCGAGGTGCGGCGGCTCCAGCCGGACGCCGATGACGATGTCGGTGCGAGCCGCCGCCCAGGCCGGTCCGCCCTGGCCCGCGAGGGCGGCCGCGAGCGCGAGGCCCGCTCCCCAGGCGCCGAAGGTCCTGCGGCTGATGATGGTGAGGTCGGTCATGGTCGGGCTCCTCCGGGCCGGGGGCGCCTTTCGGTCGATCGAGGACTCGGGCCGGCCGGAGGCATGCTAGCCACAGCCCGAGCCCGGCGTCGAGGGCTCCAAGAGGCGGATCGGACGCGGATTTCGCCTGTTTGGCAGCTTCGTGCGGGCGGGCTAGCGTGAGCCCCGAGCCCAACAACCCCTGGACGATTCCGCATGCCCTTCGACCGTTCCACCGAGCCAGACGGCTCGCCCCGCCGCGGCCTCTATCCGGAGATCGCCCCCTACGACCAGGGCATGCTCGATACCGGCGACGGCCACCATGTGTACTGGGAGGTCAGTGGCAACCCCAAGGGCACGCCCGTCGTATTCCTGCATGGCGGGCCGGGCGCCGGGGCTTCGCCGCATCACCGGCGCCTCTTCGACCCCGCACGCTACCGCATCCTCATCTTCGACCAGCGCGGCTGCGGACGCTCCTTGCCCCACGCCTCGCTCGACAACAACACGACCTGGCACCTCGTGGCCGACATCGAGCGGCTGCGCACGATGCTGGGCGTGGAGAGCTGGGTGGTCTTCGGCGGCTCCTGGGGCTCCACCCTGGCGCTGGCCTATGCCGAGA
Source organism: Alsobacter sp. (assembly GCA_046349155.1). Classification (GTDB taxonomy): domain Bacteria; phylum Pseudomonadota; class Alphaproteobacteria; order Rhizobiales; family Beijerinckiaceae; genus Alsobacter. The sequence goes on from JAXMCW010000002.1 coordinate 616,590, forward strand.
CGCATCGCGAGCGGGTGCGCGCGCTCATCGTGCGCGGCATCTTCACGCTGAGGCGGGCCGAGCTCGAATGGTACTACCAGTCGGGGGCATCGATCTTCTTCCCGGAGAAATGGGAGCGCTTTCTGGCGGCCATCCCGCCCAGCGAGCGCGGCGACCTGATGTCGGCCTACCAGCGCCGCCTGACGGGCCCCGACGAAGCCGGGCGGCTCGCCGCTGCGAAGGCCTGGAGCCTCTGGGAGGGTGAGACCATCACCCTCCTCCCGGACGCCGCCATGACCGCCCAGCACGAGGACGGGCACTACGCCATCGCCTTCGCCCGCATCGAGAACCACTACTTCGTGCATGGCGGCTGGATGGACGAGGGCCAGTTGATCCGCGACGCGGCGACGTTGCGCGGGATTCCCGGCGCCATCATCCAGGGGCGCTACGACATGGCCTGCCCGCCCGGCACCGCCTGGGACCTGCACAAGGCCTGGCCGGACGCCAGCGTCCACATGGTGGAAGACGCCGGCCACGTCTTCTCCGAGCCCGGCATCCTGCACCAGCTCATCCTGGCGACGGACCGGTTCGCGGGGGCGTGAAGTCCGCGCTCTCGTTCTGCGTCATGGCGAGGAGCAGCGACGAACGCTTCCGTGGACCCGACGAGGGCTGGACGGCACCGCTGCGCCGGCCATGACGGACCGCGCTATCCCTCGTATTCCAGGATGAAGAGCCCGCCATTGTAGTCGTTCGCGTAGACCAGCCCCTCGCGGTCGACATAGACGTCGCAGACCTGGATCACCAAAGGCCGGTTGGGGCGGGTGTCGACGAGCCGGTTGGGCCTGGGCGGCACGAAGGCGCCGACCTCCTCCGGGCGGAAGGGGTCCCTGATGTCATAGACGCGGACGCCCGCGTTCTGCAGCGTGGCGAAGACCGTTTCCTGGCTGACGAAGCCGTCCGGCCGGTTCTCGTGGATGTTGTGCGGGCCGCAATGGCCGCCCTTGTGGCGATAATCGGCGTCACGCGGACGCGGCAAGGTCGACAGGCTCACGGGATTGGTGGGGACCCGCACGTCGAACAGCCAGATCGGCTTGTCGCCGTCCTCGTAGTCGTCGAGCACGGCCTCGTCGACCACGACGAGCATGTCGCGGTCCGGCAGGTGCAGGCAATTATGCGTGCCGCCATTGAAGGGCGGCGACCAGGACTTGTGGAGGATGAGCTTCGGGTTCTCGCGGTCGGCGACGTCGATCATCACCAACCCGGCGTCGCGCCACGCCCCGTAGGCGGTGTCGCCGCTGACCGTCGCGTGATGCAGTCCGTAGCGCTTGGTGGCGGGCCAGGAGGTCTTCTCGCCGCCGGCCGTATGCATCCCCTCGAGCCATAGCTTGCCGGCCGGGCGCGGATTGGCGGGGTCGCTCATGTCGACGCACATGAAGATGTAGTCGGTGAAGCCGTCGAGCAGCACGGAGACGTAGGCCCAGCGCCCGCCGACGTACCAGATGCGGTGGATGCCGCCGCCTTCCACGGGCATGAAGCCGATCCTGCGGGGGCTCGCCGGCGAGGAAATGTCGTAGACTGCCATGCCGGCCGACCAGTCGCGCGCGGGCTTGCTGGCCGCGGTGTTGGCCGCCGTGCCCACCTTCTCGCCCAAGGCGCCCTTGTAGTAGGCCCGCTCGTCCTGGAATTCAGCCGCGGCGAACATGTTCTTGGCGTGGATCACCAGCAGCAGGTCGCCATGCGTCTGCAGGTGGATGTTCCAGGTGTTCGCCGGCGCGGCCTCGTAGTGCACGGGTTTGGGGTTGCGGGGGTCGCGCACGTCAACGACCGTGAAGCCGTTCGAGAACATGTGCCCGATGAAGGCATGGCCCTTGTTGACCATGAGTTGAACGCCGTCGGGCCGCCCGCCCTGGTCGGAATGGCCGATCAGGCGCATCCGGTTCGCGTAGTCGGGTTTGGGCAGATCCTGGCTGGCCATGGGCGTTGATCCTGCTGCTGCGATGCGGTTGCCGCCATTGCGGGCGACAGGCGAAGCAATCCGGGCCTCGGGACCATGTGGATCGCGTCGCTGCGCTCGCAATGACGGCGGTCAGATCAGGTGAAGCTCACTTCCCCCAGATCTTGGCGTAGGCGTCGGTGTAGTTGTTCGAGGGGTCGTAGGTGTTCTTGTCACCGCCGTCGAACTTGATGTTCGAGGGCAGGAACAGATGCGCGGGCGCGACGAAGCCCGACTGCTTCTCCTTGTTGAGCGCCCGGTTGGCCTCGTCGACGATCTGCCAGCCCTGCAGCCGCAGCGGCTCGGCGACGGTGCCCGCCTGGTACTCGCCCTGGCGGATGCGCTGGAAGGCGACCTCGGAGCCGTCGCCGGCCGATACGGCAAGCGGGTTGTCGCTGCCCTTCAGGCCAGCCGCGGCGAGAGCGGGCGCCATGAAGTCGAAGGTCAGGTCGTTGATCGACAAGGCGTGGGTCCAGGCCTTGCCGTATTTCTGCAGCAGCGCCGTGGTGAGCGGCGGCATGCGGTTCGAGGCGTCAGCCAAGGGGGTGTCGACGATCTCCAGCACCTTGCTGTCGCCGCAGGCCTTGATGACGGCGGCCATGGCGTTGGACTTGGCGACGGCGATCTCGTAGGTCGAGTCGGTGAAGATCACCGCGCCGACCTTGCCGCCCGTCTCGGCGCAGGGCCAGGAGGCCGCCGCGCGCGCCACTTCCAGCGGGTCGGTGGTGACGTTGTTGAAGATCGGCAGCTTGTCGTGCGGGCCGGACTTCGCGTAGCTGTGCCAGCCCACGATCACGATGCCCTGCTTGCCGGCCTCCTCGATCACGGCCGCCTGCTCCGTGGCGTCGATGCCGCCGAGCACGATCACGTCGGGCTTCGAGGCGATGGCCTGGTTGAGGCCGCTGGAGCGGCCGGAGACCGAACCCTGTCCGTCGATGAGCTTGAAGGTCCAGCCGATCTTGGCGGCAGCCTCCTTCACGCCCTCGCCGGCGCCGCGCGCGCCGCCGTTCCGCTGGTCGGTCGAGACGTAGATGATGGTCTTGCCAGGCGCGGCCTTGGGGCCCGAGGTGGGGCCGGCCCAGGGCGCGTTGGGCTTGCTCGCCGCCTCGACGGCCGCCTTGGCGTCGGAGACGGCGTCGGCGTGTGCGCTGAGCACGAAGCCCGGCAGCGCGACGCTGGCGGCCAGCACCGCCCAGGCGAGATGCTTTTTCATGCGTATTCCTCCCTTGTTGGACTTCGCGAGCGGCGAAGCGGATTGGACCGGGGCTCTCACGAGGAGCCCGCGGCCGATGGCGGGGGCGTGGGGGCGGCCGCGCCGCGCTGGTGGCGCACGGCGCCGCGCTTGCGCTGGGCGTAGCCGGCCAGGCCGATGGCGATGAGCAGCGTCACGCCGTTGAAGAGCGGCTCGACGTAGAACTCGCCGCCGAGCTGCTGGATGCCGGAGATGCCGACCGCGAGGATGGTGACGCCGATGATCGTGCCCCACACGTTGACGCGCCCGGGGCGGATCGTGGTGGAGCCGAGGAAGGCGCCGACCAGCGCCGGCAGCAGGAATTCCAGGCCCACGCTGGCCTGGCCGATGCGCAGCCGCGCGGCGAGCACGATGCCCGCCACCGCGCCGAGGAAGCCGGACGCCACGAAGGTGCCGATCACGAAGCGGCGGCTCGGGATGCCGTTCAGCGCCGCGGCGCGCGGATTGGCGCCGATCGCGTAGAGGTAGCGGCCGATGGGCAGGTATTCCGTGACGATCCAGAGAACGAGGCTCAGCACCAGCACGTAGTAGGCCGCGACGGGGATGCCGAGCGGCTGCAGCGTGTAGAGCTCCGTGAACCCCTTCGGCAGCACGCCGATGACCTGCCGGCCTTCCGTGTACCAGAGGGCGATGGCGTAGAGCACGGTGCCGGTGCCGAGGGTGGCGATGAAGCTGTCGATCTGCGCGAGCTCGACGAGGAATCCGTTGAGCAGGCCGAGCAGGCAGCCCATGAGCAGCACGATGATGCAGGCGACCGGCCATGAGAGGCCGAGCTTGGTCTGCAAGGCGATGGCGAGCACGTGCCACAGCACGATGCCGTAGCCCACCGTGAGGTCGATGCGTCCCGCCATCATTGGGATCATCGCCGCGAGCGAAAGCATGGCGATGATGGCCTTGTCGCCCAGGATCGAGCGCAGGTTCAGCATCGTCGGGAAGGTGTTGGGCAGCAGGATCGAGAACAGGACGATCAGCAGGACTGTGAAGATCGGCAGGCCGTAGACCGGCGCCAGCCGCCACAGCTTCTGGCCGAGGCTGAGGCCCTGCAATTCGACGGCGGTCGGCTCGAGCGCGGTGGACTTGATCGAGTTCATGCGTGCATCGCCTTTCCGGCCGCCTTCGCCTCGTCGCGGGTCGTGAGGGTCGCCGCGCGCGTCAGCGCCTCGACGGAGAGGTCCTCGCCCGTGAGTTCCGCGAGGATCTCGCCGCTGCGGAACACCAGGGCGCGGTGGCAGATGGCGGCGACCTCCTCGACGTCCGTCGAGATCACGATCACCGCCCTGCCCTCCTCCAGCGTCGCCGCGAGCAGGCGGTAGATCTCCGCCTTGGCGCCGACATCGACACCCGCGGTGGGGTCCTCCAGCACCAGCACGCGCGGCGCGATGCGCATCCAGCGGGCCATCACGACCTTCTGCTGGTTGCCGCCGGACAACGTCTCGATGGGCGCCTCGGGATCGTTGGGGTGCAGGGAGACCTGCCGGCCGAGGGCGCGGCTCTCCTGCGCCTCGTCAGCCCTCGAGCGCATGGCGAGCGGGCCGCGGCCTGCGGCGCCGGGATTGATGAACATGTTCTCGCGCACGCCGAGCACGGGCGCGACGGATTCGGCGACGCGGTCGGCCGCCACGAAGCCGAGGCCGGACGCGATCGCCGTCGTCGGCGTGCGTGCGTCGACCGGCCGGCCGTCCAGAAGCACGCGCCCGGCCGTGGCGGGCTCGATGCCGAGCAGTGCGCGCCCGACATTTTCCTGCCCGGCGCCGCGCAGCCCCACGAGGGCGAGGATCTCGCCGGCGTGGAGGGAAAAGTCGACGGGGCCGACATCGCCCGTGCAGAGCCCCTCGCAGGCGAGCAGGGTCTGCGCCCGGGGCGCGGGCGGGCGCACGAAGACGCTCTCCGGCCGGCGGCCGATGATGGCGGCGATGAGCGATTCGGGATCGGCGGCGGCGGTCGGCCGCGCGTCCACCAGGCGGCCGTCCCGCAGCACGACGAGGCTGTCCGAAATGGCGAAGACCTCGTCCAGCCGGTGCGAGACGTAGATCATGCTCACGCCGTCCGCGCGCAGCTTGCGCAGCACGCGGAAGAGTAGTTCCACCTCGCTCTGGGGAAGACTGGCGGTCGGTTCGTCGAGCACGAGAACCTGGGCGTTCACGCCGAGCGCGCGGGCTATGGCGACCAGAGACTTCTCCGTGCGGGTGAGGTCGCTGACACGGCTCCTGGGATCGATGTCGTGGGCGACCATCGCGAGCGACCGGCGCGCGCGCTCCTCGACGGCGCTCCAGTCGACGAGCCCGAAGCGCCGGACGTAGCCCTGGGCCAGCGCGATGTTCTCGGCGACCGTCATCCATTCGATGAGGCCGAGATCCTGGTGGATGAAGGAGATGGAAGCCCGGTCCGTGCGCGGGTCGAAGGTCTGGCCGTTGACGCTCATCGCTCCGGCGTCGGGCTTGTAGACGCCGGCCAGCATCTTGATGATCGTGGACTTGCCCGCGCCGTTCTGCCCGAGGAGGGCGACGATCTCGCCGGCGCGCACCTCGAAGCTGACGTCGTCCACGGCCAGCGTTCCGCCGAAGCGCTTGGTCATGCCACGGCAGCTCAACCGCGCCGGGCCGGTCGCCGGCGCGTGTTCGGGTCCCCTGGTAGCGGCGCCCTGGCCCATCCTGCCCATTGCCCCGCCGGCCTCGTCGAAGGCCGGCCCGGGACACCCCGCACGACATGGGCCGCGCCGCCCAGCCGAGCGTGCGCGCGGGCGATCAACGCGCCCGGAGCTCCCATTGTGCCGAGATGGCCCTGCTTCGTTTCCTCGCAGGCGGCTCGTCGATGCGAGCCGCTCGTGTTCTGTCGGAAGTAAACGCCCGCGCGCCGCGATGCGTCAAGGCGGTCTTTAAATCCATTTGACTGCGGTGGAGGGTCGCAAGCCTGCCATGCGCGGGCGCGAAGGCTGGCCGGCTTCGCGCGGCCCGCTGCGCTCTTGCCCAGCCGCCGCGCTGCCGCCACGATGCGCATCCCGGACGGCGGACCCACCGCCGCATGCGGTGGAGAGAAACGCCCCGATGTCCCTCACGCTGTTCGACCTGTCCGGCCGCGTCGCCCTCGTCACCGGATCCAGCCAAGGCATCGGGCTCGCCGTCGGCGCGGGACTCGCCCGGGCCGGCGCGACCGTCGTGCTCAACGGCCGGGACGCGGGCAAGCTCGCGCGGGCCGTGGACCTCCTGAAGGGCGAGGGACTGCCCGTCCACGGGCGCGCCTTCGACGTGAGCGACAGCGCCGCCGCGGAGGCCGGCGTCGCCGCCATCGAGGCGGAGGTCGGCCCGATCGGCATCCTCGTCAACAATGCGGGCAAGCAGCACCGCGCGCCGGCGGCGGAATTCCCCGACGAAGCCTGGCACGACATCTTCCGCGTCAACGTCGACAGCGCTTTCTTCATGGCGCGCTCGGTGGGTCGGCGCATGATCGAGCGCGGCGCGGGCAAGATCATCAATATCGGCTCCGTCCAGAGCGAGCTCGGCCGCCAGACCATCGTGCCCTACACCGCCACCAAGGGCGCGGTGAAGATGATGACGCGCGGCCTGTGCGCCGAGTGGGCAAGGCACGGCCTGCAGGTGAACGCCATCGGCCCCGGCTATTTCGATACGCCGCTCAACAAGGCGCTCGTCGAGAACCCCGAATTCTCCGCCTGGCTCTGCGCACGCACGCCGGCGGGGCGCTGGGGCAAGCTGGAGGAGCTCGTGGGGGCGGCGATCTTCCTCTCCTCGGCCGCCTCCGACTTCGTCAACGGCCACATGCTCATGGTCGACGGCGGCCTCACCGCCGCCGTCTGACGCTTCGCTCCAGAACCGGCCCGCAGGGCCCAACCATCTCCATGGGGGAAACGACATGCCCGAGACCGCCACGCCGCAGAACGTCATGGCCAACGAGGACCTGACCTACACGCCCTTCGAAGTGCTGGACAAGCGCTTCGCGCCGCTGTGCAACGGCACGGCGAAGCTCGAGCGGCTCTACACGGGCTGCCGCTGGGCGGAAGGCCCGGCCTGGTTCGGGGCGGGCCGCTTCCTGCTCTGGTCGGATATCCCCAACAACCGCATCATGCGCTGGGACGGCACCGACGGCAGCGTCTCCGTCTGGCGCCAGCCTTCCAACAACACCAACGGCCACACGGTCGACCGCCAGGGCCGCCTCGTCTCCTGCGAGCATCTCGGCCGGCGCGTCAGCCGCACCGAGCACGACGGCTCCATCACGGTCCTCGCCGATCGCTTCGAGGGCAAGCGCTTCAACTCGCCCAACGACGTCGTCGTGAAGAGCGACGACTCCATCTGGTTCACCGATCCCGCCTACGGGATCGACTGGGACTATGAAGGCGAGATGTCGGCGAGCGAGATCGGCGGCTGCCATGTCTACCGCATCGACGGGAAGACGGGCGCGATCACCCGGGTCGCCAACGACTTCGTGCGCCCGAACGGCCTCGCCTTCTCGCCCGACGAGTCGAAGCTCTACATCGCCGACACCGGCGCCACGCATGTCGAGAACGGCCCGCGCCATATCAGGGTGTTCGACGTCGTGGACGGCCACAAGCTGCGCGGCGGCGAGGTCTTCGCCACCAGCACCGCCGGCCTGTTCGACGGCTTCCGCATCGACGAGCAGGGCCGGATCTGGACGTCCGCCGGCGACGGCGTGCACTGCTACGAGCCCGACGGCACGCTCATCGGCAAGATCTGGGTCCCCGAGGTGGTGGCGAATGTGTGCTTCGGAGAACTGCGCCGCAACCGCCTCTTCATCTGCGGCACGACCTCCCTCTACTCGTATTATACGCTTGTGCGCGGCGTGAAGACGTACTGATCGTCCCGTTCCGTCCCCGGCGGCGTAGGGCGCCGGGACGGGGATCGGGAGCCGCGCCGTCGTGACGGCGGGTTCCCCTTCCCTTCCCCCGTTTCGCGCCTCCGGCCGGGGACGGCACGCAGAACGAGCCCTCGGCTCAGCCGAGCATGGCCAAAGCCTTGGTGAAGAAGTCCTCCGCACCGAAATTGCCCGACTTGAGGGCGAGGGCGAGCGGGGGACCGCCAGCGGCGCGGGTCCACGGAACGCCGGGGTCGATCTCCGGGCCGATCTCGAGCATGGAGACGCCGAGCGCGCCCACCACCGCGCCTGAGGTCTCGCCGCCCGCGACGACGAATCGCGTCACGCCAGCCCGGGCGAGGCCCTGGGCGACCTCGGCCAGCAGCCGCTCGACCATGGCCCCGGCCTCGTCCCGGCCGTAGCGGTCCTGCACGGCGCGGACGGCCTCCGGCTCGGCCGTGGAGGAGACAAGCACGGGCCCGCCGGCGAGACGCGGCCCGGCCCAGGCGAGGATGTCGGCGGCCGTCAGCCGGCCTTCCGCCAGCGCCACGGGATCGACGACGAAGGTCTCGACGCCCTTCAGCTTGGCGTCTCGGACCTGCGCGCGCGTGGCGGCCGAACAGCTGCCCGCCAACATGGCCGAGAGCCCCTCCGGCGCGGCGAAGGCCTGGCCGGCGGAGACCTGAGCCAGAAGGCCCTCCCGCCGGAAATTCTCAGGCAGTCCCAGCGCGATGCCGGACCCGCCCGTGAGCAGCTTCTCCCCGGCGAAGGCCTCGCCGAGAACCCGAAGGTGCGCGTCCGTGATGGCGTCCGCGACGCCGATGGCGCGCCCTTCCTTGGCCAGCGCCGCGAACGCGGCCCGAACCGCGGCGGGCCCCTTCTCCACTGTCTGAAACGGCACGAGGCCCACGGGGACGCTGGTCTGGCGCTGCAGCACGCGCGCGAGGTTGGAATCGCGCATCGGCGTCAGCGGATGGTCCTTCATGGGACTGTCGGAGAGCAGCGTGGCCCCGACGAAGAGGTGCCCCTGGTAGACCGAGCGTCCGTTGGCCGGAAAGGCCGGGCACGCCACGGTGAAGGAGACGCCCAGCCGCTCCATCAGGGCTTGCGCGACCGGGCCGATATTGCCCTCGTCCGTCGAGTCGAAGGTGGAGCAATACTTGAAGAGGATCTGCCGCGCCCCCGCCTCGACGAGCGCGTCGCAGGCCGCCAGAGACCAGGCCACCGCCTCCGCGGCCGGGTTGGTGCGCGACTTCAGCGAGACGACGACGGCGTCGGCGTCGGGCAAGGCGGCGGCCGAGGCCGGGACGCCCACCGTCTGCACGACGCGCATGCCCTCGCGGGCGAGCATGAGGGCCACGTCCGTGGCGCCGGTGAGGTCGTCAGCGATGACGCCGAGCAGCATCGGATTCTCCGTGGAAAAGGGCGCGCTACCAGCGCGCGCCGAAAGTGTCGCGCAGGTCCTGGATCTGCGCGCCGTCGAGCGGCGGCAGGGCGGCCCCGCGGGTGAGGAACCACAGCCGCGCGGTTTCCTCGGCTTCCTCCAGGGCATAGGCGGCCGCCGAGACGCTCTCGTGCCAGAAGGTCGGCCCGATGCGGGCCAGCACGACCCCGCGCACCTGCCTCACCAGCGGGCGGATCATCTCGGCCACCTCCGGGTGGCCCGGCCGGCGGTACGGGATCAGCGGGATCCGGCCCGCCTTCATGACGTGGTAGGCCGTGAGCGGCGGCAGGATGTTGGCAGGGTCCACCCCGGGCGTCAGCGACAGCGCGACGAGGTGGGTCGAGTGCGTGTGCACCACGCCCTTCACCTGCGGGTCGCTCTCGTACACTGCCCTGTGCAGGCGGATGGTCTTCGAGGCCCGCGCGCCCGAGACCTGCTCGCCGTCCGGACCGATCTTGGCGATGGAGGCGGGGTCGAGGTCGCCCAGGCAGGCGTCGGTGGGGGTGATCAGCCAGCCGTCGTCGAGTCGGGCGGAGACGTTGCCGGCCGACCCCACCGTGTAGCGGCGCTCGTGCAGGCTGCGGCCGATGCGGCAGATCTCTTCGCGGACCTTGCTTTCGGGGCTCATGACGGGCGGGCGTCTCCTGGTTGCGGCGAAGCCTATCCCGCGACGCGGCGCGGCGCCACGCCCCGCCGGCGCATCGCACCATCGCGATCCCCGCGGCCCGCCGGGCGATGCGGCCCCTACTTGTATTTCAGGAAGGCGTGGTCCGGGGCCATGGTGAACTTCCAGGCCTTGACGGGCCCGGCCATGACGTTGAGGTACCAGAGGTCGAAGCCGTGGGGAGCGCCGACCGGGTGGTACCCCCTGGGCACCAGCACGACATCTCCGTCGGAGATCGCCATCGTCTCGTCGAGCGAGAGGTCGTCCGTATAGACCCGCTGAAGGGCGAAGCCCGAGCCGCGGGCGAGCCGGTGGTAGTAGGTCTCCTCGAGATAGGTTTCCCGCGGGAAGTCGTCCGTGTCGTGCTTGTGCGGCGGATAGCTCGACCAGTTCCCGCCCGGCGTGATGACCTCGACCACCAGCAGGGTCTCCGCGTGGGGCGAGCTGTCCGGCAGGATGTCGCGCACGTGGCGGGTGTTCGTCCCCGTGCCGCGCGTCTCCTCGCCGACCTCGGAGGGGGGGATCAGCCTGGCGGGAAAGCCGCCCCTGGAGGGCGAGGAGCAGACCGCCAGCTCGCAGGCCCCGTCGGCCGTCGCCGTCCAGGACGAGCCAGCCGGCACGTAGACCGACCAGGGCTTGCCCTCGAAGGGCGACATGCGCTCGCCGATCACGCCGAAGTCCTGCCCGTCCCCCACGATCCTCGCCCGGCCGGAGACGAGCACGAGGCACACTTCCCTGCCACCCGTGTCCTCGCCCACCGTCTGCCCCGGCGCGAGCCGGAACACCTCGAACCCCACATAGCGCCACCCCGCGCTCTCCGGGGTGACCGCGTGGACCTGTCCCCTGGCGTCGGGGGCGTGCGGATGGACGAGAAGCTGGGCCATGGTCAACCTTTTCAACGTTCCGGACGAACCCGCTCAGTCGCCGAGGCTCTGGCGGTTCAGCGCTTCCTCGTAGCGCTCGCGGGCCCCGCGGACCTCCTCGCGGACGGAAACCTCGGGAACCGCGACTTCCCACCAATGACCGCCGGCGTCGGTGGAGGCCAGCGGATCGGTGTCGATGACGACGACATGCGTGCGGCTGGAGGCGCGGGCGCGCTGCAAGGCGGTCTCGAGCTCGCCGATGCCCTTCACCTTCTCGGCGATGGCGCCGAGCGATGCGGCGTGCGCGGCGAAGTCGATGTCGGGGAGGACGTCGTGGCGGGCATGCTGCAGCAGGTTGTTGAAGCTCTCGCCGCCCGTGGCCCGCTGCAACCTGTTGATGCAGCCGAAGCCGCGGTTGTCGAGCACCACGATGGTCAGCTTCTGGCCGAGCATCACGGAGATCGCGATCTCCGAGTTCATCATGAGGTAGGAGCCGTCGCCGACCATCACGGTCACGTCGCGGTCGGGGCAGGCCATCTTGACGCCGAGGCCGCCGGCGATCTCGTAGCCCATGCAGGAATAGCCGTATTCGAGGTGGTAGCCGCCCGGCGCCCCGGCGCCCCAGAGCTTGTGCAGCTCGCCGGGCAGGCCGCCGGCTGCGCAGACGACGATGTCGCTCGCCCTGGCGTTGCGCTGCACGGCGCCGATCACCTGCGCATCGCTCGGCAGCTCGGCGTTGGTGGGCGCCGTGTAGGCGGCAGCGGTCGCCTTCCACGCGGCCTTGCCGGCCTTCGCCTTCTCGGTCCAGGCCGCGGGCGCCGTCCAGGCGCCGAGCGCCTTGTCGAGCTCCTCCAGGCCCACCCGGGCGTCGGCGAGCAGCGGCGAGGCGCGGTGCTTTGCGGCGTCGAAGAGCTGGGTGTTGAGGGCGATGATCTGCCGGCCCTCGGCCGCGAAGAGCGACCAGGAACCCGTCGTGAAATCCTGCAGGCGCGTGCCGACGGCGAGGATCACGTCCGCTTCGCGCATCAGCGCGTTGGCGGCGTCCGTGCCCGTGACCCCGACGGACCCCATGTTGAGGGCGTGCTCGTCCACGAGGCTGCTCTTGCCGGCCTGCGTCTCGCCCACGGGCAGGCCGTGCGCCTCGCAGAACACCTTGAGCCGCTGCTCGGCCTCGGAATAGAGGACACCCCCGCCGGCGATCACGACGGGCTTCCTGGCGCCCTTGAGGAGCGCCGCGGCATGGGCGAGCTCGCGATCGTCGGGTCGCTGGCGGCGCGGCCTCCAGACCCGCTCCTCGAAGAAGCTGAGGGGATAGTCGAAGGCCTCGGTCTGGACGTCCTGGCACAAAGCGAGCGTGACGGGCCCGCACTCGGCGGGGTCGGTGAGCACGGCCATGGCCCGGTTGAAGGCGGGGATGATCTGCTCGGCCCGCGTGATCCGGTCGAAGTAGCGTGAGACGGGGCGGAAACAATCGTTGGCGGAGACCGTCGCGTCCCCGAAATCCTCGATCTGCTGCAGCACCGGGTCGGGCCGGCGGCTGACGAAGACGTCGCCCGGCAACAGCAGGAGAGGCAGACGGTCGACATGCGCCACCGCCGCGGCCGTCACCATGTTGGTGGCTCCGGGTCCGATCGAGCTGGTGCAGGCCATCATGCGGCGGCGGCGGGAGGCCTTGGCGAAGGCGGTGGCGGCCAGCGCCATGGCCTGCTCGTTGTGGGAGCGGAAGGTGGGCAGCTCCTCGCGCACGCCGTGCAGCGCCTCGCCCATGCCGGCCACGTTGCCGTGTCCGAAGATGGCCCAGACGCCCGCGAAGAGCGGCACGACCTTGCCCTCGACCTCCGTCTTCTGGGCGGCCATGGCGCGGACCAGGGCCTGGGCCATGGTGAGGCGGATCGTGCGTGCCATCGGGTAGTCTCCTCCTTCGCCGGCTTCCGCGCCGCGCGCGTGCCGGATGTCGCTTTCCCTGCGGCAGCTTATCAGGCCGCGCGGGACTGTGCGTCGCGCCACGCGCCGACCAGCGTCTCGAAGCGCGCCGCCATGTCGTCGACCGCGGCCTTGTCGTCGATCTGGCCGGCGAGCCAGGCGCGCGCGCTGTCCGCGAAGATCGTGCGGCCCACCGCGAAGCCCTTCACCAGCGGGCAGGTCGCGGCCACGCGGAACGCCGCCGCGAGGTCCTCCGTGGGGGCCTCGAGACCGAGCAGCACGATGCCGCGGCAATAGGGATCGCCGGCCTCGATCGCCGCGGAGACGGCGGCCCAGGCGGCCTCGCCGGGCTGCTGCTCCAGCTTCCACCAGTCCGGCTTGATGCCGATCGCATAGAGCCGCCGGATGACGGCGGCGATCGTGTCGTCTCCCACCGGCCCGTGCCGGGAGGCGATGATCTCGACCAGCAGTTCCCGTCCCACCCCCCGGCAGGCGTCGAAGACGCGCTTCAGCTCGCGTTCCTGGCGCAGCTTGAGCTCCTCGGGGTCGTCGGGGTGATAGAAGCACAGCACCTTCACGGTGTGGCCCACCGGCCATTCAGCGAGGTGGGCGCCGATGGAGCCGTTGCCTTCGATCTCGAGGTCGAGCGGCCTCGTGCCGGGCTTCTCGACGGGGCGGCCGATCCAGAAGCCGTGGTCGGCGGCGCGGAAGAGCGCCTCGCGGCCATAGGTGCCATCGAGCAGCATGCCGAAGCCCGGCCGGCCCGCCGCGACGCGCGCGGCGGCCTCCACTGCAAGGCGCTTAAATCCGTCGATCTTGTCCCGCGGCGCGCCGACCTGATCCGCCATCTCCTCGAACTGGGCGCGATGGTCGATGGCGAGCGCGACCAGCCCCTCCGGTTGCGGCCGGCGGGTGGTCGCCCAGTGGACGTGGTTGATCGCCTCGTCCTTGCGCAGCGCCCGGTACTGCGAGCCTTTGGCGAGGAAGTATTCCAGTTCCGGCCAGGTCGGGCTCTCCGGTGAGCAGAGCAGCCGCGACACCGCGAAGGCGCCGCAGGCATTGGCGTAGGCGCAGCAGGTCGCGACCGGCTCGTCGCGCAGCCAGCCGCGCAGAAAGCCGGACATGAAGGCGTCGCCCGCCCCCAGCACGTTGTAGACCTCGACCGGAAAGCCCGGTCCCGTGATGCCGTCCTCCAGCGAAGCCGGGATCGCGCCCGGAAAGACGACGCAGCCCATGGGGCCGCGCTTGCAGACGATGGTGGCGTCGGTGAGCGCGCGGATCGCGCGGATCGCCTGCAGCGTATCCTCCGAGCCACCGGCGGCGTGCAGTTCCTCCTCGGTGCCGACCACGAGGTCGCAGGAGGGCAGGATCTCCTGGAGATGCTGCGTCACCGTCTCCGACCGCAGGTAGCGCTCCTCCCCTGCCCCGTGGCCCGCGAGGCCCCAGAGGTTCGGGCGATAGTCCACGTCGAACACGACCTTGCGGCCGTGCTTCTTCGCCAAAGCCATGGCCTTCTTTTGCGCCGCGGCCGTGTTGGCACGCGCGAAATGGGTGCCGGTCACCACGATCGCCCGCGCCGAGGCGATGAACGCCTCGTCGATGTCGCCTTCGTCGAGCGCGGCGTCGGCGCAGTCGGTGCGGTAGAAGATGAGGGGAAACTGCTTCTCGTCGCGCACCCCGAGGATGACCAGCGCCGTCAGCCGCTGCGGATCCGTCTTCAGCCCGCCGGTCTCGACGCCCTCGCGCTGCAACTGCTCGCGGATGAAGCGGCCCATGTGCTCGTCGCCGACCCGGCTGATCAGCGCGGACCTGAGGCCCAGCCGCGCCGTGCCGATGGCGATGTTGGCGGGGCAGCCGCCCACGGCCTTGACGAAGGTCTGCATGTCCTCCAGACGCCCGCCCACCTGCTGGCCATAGAGGTCCACGGAGGATCGGCCGATCGTGATGACGTCGAGAACAGGCGCGGGGCTCGGCATGGTCACTCCCTCTCCTGGTCGGCGGCGGGCCTTCGTCGGCGAAGGCTCATGGGACGGCGTCGCGACCTGCCGGGCGCCCAGAAGGCGGCGTCCGGCCCGGGTGCATGAAACAAAAATTCGAATAGCGCGTCAATTCAGAATGTGTATTCTCAACGCGGATCCCGGCGGCGGTCACGGTCCGCACGCGGGGCGAGCACGGGATACGGGCCAAGGCCCGGGAGGAGACGCAATCATGATTCGCATGGGTTTGCTCGGCGCCGGGCGCATCGGGCGCATTCACGGCTCCAACGTCGCGGCCCATCCAGGCGCGAGCCTCGTCTCGGTCGCCGACGCGCTGCCCGAGGCCGCCCGCACGCTCGCCGCGGAGACCGGCTCCAAGGTGGCCAGCATCGAGGCGATCATCGCCGACAAGGACATCGACGCGGTCGTCATCTGCACGCCCACCGACATGCACTCCGACCTCATCGAGGCGGCCGCCAGGGCCGGCAAGGCGGTGTTCTGCGAGAAGCCCGTCGACCTCTCCTCCGACCGCATCCGCGCCTGCCTCGCCGTGGTGAAGCAGGCCGGCACGCCGCTGATGATCGGCTTCAACCGACGCTTCGATCCCAACTTCGCCAGCCTGAAGCGGAGGCTCGAGGCCGGCGAGGCCGGCGAGATCGAGATCGTTACGGTGATTTCGCGCGATCCCGGCCCTCCGCCGGTCGACTACATCAAGCGCTCGGGCGGCCTGTTCCGCGACATGATGATCCACGACCTCGACATGGCCCGCTTCCTCCTCGGCGAGGAGCCGGTCGAGGTCCATGCCGTCGGCTCGTCCCTCGTCGACAAGGGCATCGGGGCCGCGGGCGACGTCGACACGGCCGCCGTGCTGCTCAAGACCGCCTCGGGCAAGATCGCCCAGATCTCGAACTCGCGCCGGGCCACCTACGGCTACGACCAGCGCATCGAGGTGCATGGCTCCAAGGGCATGCTGCGCGCCGGCAACGTGCACAACACGACGGTGGAACTCGCCACCGGCGGCGGATTCACGGCCGATCCCGTGCAGAACTTCTTCCTGGAGCGCTACGCCGCCGCCTATCGCGACGAGCTCGACGCTTTCGTCAAGGCGGTCAGCGCCGGCAAGGCTCCTGCGCCTTCGGGCGAGGACGGCCTGAAGGCGCAGATCCTCGCCGATGCCGCCACCGAGGCCCACCAGACCGGCAAGACGGTCAAGCTCGGCTGACGCTTCCCGTGGGCTGCCCCTCCCGGCCCGCCTCGCCCCCGCGCCCCGCGCGGGGGCTCTTTTATGCTGAGATGTCGACGGACGAGGAACACATGCGCGACAGCGCGTGGCTTGCTGGCATCAGACACGTGATTTCATCCGAATGACTTTGAGCTTTGCTTCTCCAAAAGCCTCTTCACCGGCGCGGAGGACGCTCCGTCCGAGATGGCCAAGTTGCGGCCGCAGACGACATCGCCGTCAGTCCCGATGTCCGCGCCCTCAGCCGGCAACTGACAGGAGCCGAGCTTGAACAGGGGTGGCGCTGGGTTGAGATCCAGCGCGACGCGCCGGTGCGCTTCTGGGATGGCGACCTCGCCTCCATGGAGGACGTGCTGCCGGTGATCAAGCGGCTGGAGCCCCGACTGCCGACCTACTCGCCGATCCTGTCCTCGAGCCTGAACCGCACGATGCGCAGCACCTGGGCGAGCGCGGTGAGGCGCTCCTCCAGCACGCTGCCGCCGACGCGGTTCTCGAACGCGGCCAGGATGGTGTGCTTGGTGGCTCCCTTCACCGCCAGGATGAAGGGAATGCCGAAGCGAGAGCGATAGGCGTCGTTCAGGGCGGTGAAGCGCTCGAACTCCTCATCCGTGAGCGTATCCAGACCCGCGCCGGCCTGCTCGCGCGTCGAGTCGGCCGTCAGCGTGCCGGATCGGGCGGCGCGGCCGGCGAGGTCGGGATGGGCGGCGAGAAGGGCCGTCTGCTCCCTCTCGCCCGCTGCGAGGATGACCGCCTGGAAGGCCTCCACCGCGGCCTGACGGGAGGCGAAGGGCCGGGCGGGAGCGGCGCGCTCGGCGACCCAGGGCGAATGTTCGGCGATGTCGGCGAAGACGGCGGCGAAGGCGGCTTCCGACAGCGCGTTCGCCTCCGCGAGCGACAGCCTGGGTGTCGCCATCTCACGACCCCTGCTGCAGGAAGGCGCCGAGCTTCGCGCGCTCCTCGTCGCTGATGTTGGTCTCGTTGCCGAGCGGCATCGCCCTGCCCTGCACGGCCTGCAGCATCACCTGCGCCGCGTTCTTGCGCAGGCCGGCGATGGTGTCGAGCATCACGCCCTTGGGCGGCTCGCCGCCCTTGAAGGCTTCGTGCGTGGGCTTGGCCTGATGGCACATCACGCAATGGCTCTGCACGATCTTCAGCGCCTCGGCGTCGCTCACGCCGCCCGCAATGGCCGGCGCCCGGTTGGGCGCGGTCCAGACGATGGCGGCCAGGAGCGCGACCGCCGCGGCCGGCAGCGCCCAGGCGACGCTTGCCGGCCTGTCGCCGGCGTCGACGCGGTTGATGAAGTGGCGGACCAGACCGCCGGTCAGCACGATGAAGGCCACCACCAGCCACGCGTTGGGATGCGCGTAGAGGAAGGGGTAGTGGTTCGACACCATGAACAGCAGGACCGGCAGCGTCAGGTAGTTGTTGTGCAGCGAGCGCTGCTTGCCGATCTTGCCGTACTTGGGATCGGGCGTGCGGCCGGCCAGCAGATCGGCCGTGATGACCTTCTGGTTCGGGATGATCACCCGGAAGACGTTGGCCGCCATGATGGTGCCGACCATCGCGCCGGTGTGGATGAAGGCGCCCCGGCCCGAGAACACGTGCGTGAAGACGAAGGCGGCGAGCACGATGAGGCCGAACACGGAGAGCGCCAGGACGGGCGTGTTGTCGCGGATGGGCGAGCGGCACAGCGCGTCGTAGGCGAACCAGCCCGCCGCCAGAGCCACCACGGAGATCAGCACGGCCTCCGCGCCGCTGATGTCCAGCACGGACCTGTCGACAAGAAACGCCGAGGCGTTCCAGTAATACTGCACCACGAGCAGCGCGAAGCCCGAGATGAAGGTAAGGTAGGCCTCCCACTTGAACCAGTGCAGGTCGTCGGGCAGCGAGGAGGGCGCGACGAGATACTTTTCCACGTGGTAGAAGCCGCCGCCATGCACCATCCAAGACGTGCCGAAGACGCCTTCGTTCATCCGCTCGCGCGCCCGCAGGCTGTAGTCGAGCCAGACGAAGTGGAAGCTCGCGCCGATCCACGCGATGCCCACGATGAGATGGAACCAGCGGATCAGCAGGTTGATCCAGTCGAGCGCGAAGACGTCCATTCCGAGCCCCCTTTCCGCCCCCGGGGCTCTCAGTAGGCGATCTTGTCGGGTTTCGACGTCCAGGCGGCGAAGGCGGCGGTCGCCTCGTCCGTGGGCCTGTGCTCCATCACGATCGCCCGCTCAGACGGCGGCTTGGGCATCTCGTCGTAGATGAAGGCGTCGTCGAAGCCGATCGCCGCGGCCTCGTCCCGCGTGTTGGAATAGACGATCCGGGTGATGCGCGCCCAGTAGGCGGAGGCCAGGCACATGGGGCATGGCTCGCAGCTCGTGTAGAGCGTCGCCCCTTCCAGCGAGAAGGAACCGACGGCCTGACAGGCGCGGCGGATGGCCGTCACCTCGGCATGGGCCGTGGGATCGTTGGACGAGGTCACCTCGTTCCAGCCCTCCGCAAGCACCTTGCCGTCGCGCACGATCACCGCGCCGAAGGGGCCGCCGAGCCCCGCCTCCATACGCTCGCGGGAGAGTTCGGCGGCGCGGACGAGGTGCTGGGCGTCTTGGGAGTGGGGCATGGTTCTCTAGGGCCGGCAGAAGGAGCGGGAGGGACGAAGGCGGGGATCAGCGCGCGCGGGCGAGCCACTCGTCGAAGGCGGCGCTCGCCTCGGCGATGGGCATGTGGATGCACGGGAGGGCGCGCTCGGCGGGGAGCTTGGGATATTCGAGGTAGACGGCCTCGGTGATGTTGCCGATGCGTGTCGCCTCCTCCTTGGTTGTGGCGTAGAGGCAGCGCGAGACGTTGGCCATGTACATGGCGCCGAGGCACATCGGGCACGGCTCGCCGGAGGCGTAGAGGGTGGAGCCCGAGAGGTCGGCGCTGCCGAGCACCTTGCAGGCGCGGCGCACGGCCATCATCTCGGCATGCGCCGTCGGGTCCTTGGTGGCGAAGATGCTGTTCCAGCCCTCCGCGACGGGACGGCCGTCCAGCACCAGCACGGCGCCGAACGGCTTTCCCTCGCCCGAGCGCATGTGCTCGAAGGAGATGTCGACGGCGCGCTTGAGGAAGGCGTGGTCGCTGCTGTCGCTCATGGTCGTCCTCCGGCGAGGCGCAGGTCGGCGCGGGCAGGCCGCCGCCGCCCCTCCGACTGCCTCTGTCGTTCCTGCAAGAGCTGGACCGCGACCGAGGCCGCGATGACGGCGGGTTCCTTGCCCTCCAGCCCGGGCACGCCGATGGGGCAGACCAGCGCACCCAGCCGGGCCTCAGGCAGGCCGGCCGCGCGCAACCGGGACAGGAAGCGGGCCCGCTTCGTCGCCGAGCCGATGAGCCCGACGAAGCCGATCTCTGCCCTGCCCAGCGCGGCCTCCACGATGGCGAGGTCGAGCGCGTGGGAATGGGTCATCACCAGCAGCAGCGCCCCGGGAGGCGCCTTGGCCAGCGCGGCGGCCGGGTCCGCCTCGAGGGCGGCGGTGACGTTGGCGGGAGCGTGCGTCGGGAAGGCGTCGGGCCGCGGATCGATCCAGCGCACCGAGAAGGGCAGCGGCGCGAGCGCCATGACCAGGGCGCGGCCGACATGGCCTGCGCCGAACAGCCAGAGAGGGGTCCGGTCGTCGGCGAAGCGCTCCCGGAACGCGCCACGCGAAACCGGGGCGTGTCCCGCCGCGGCGGACAGGACCGTCCGCCGGAGATGACCGGACGCCGCGACCCTGACCTCGCTCTCGAACCCGGCCGTCTCGGACGCGGCCCAGGCGGCCACCTGGTCCCGGGCCGCCCGGCCGTGCACCTCGACGATGGTCGTGACGCGGCCACCGCAGCATTGGCCGAGGTCGGGCCCGAGCGGCCATTCGCGCAGTTCGCCACGACCCTCCGTGGCACCCGGATCGTGGCCGTTGAGCAGGGCTGTCGCCCGGTGCGCCAGCTCCCATTCCAGCGCCCCGCCTCCGACCGTGCCCCAGAAGCCGCCATCGGGCCTCACGACCATCCGCGCGCCGACCTCGCGCGGCGCCGAGCCGGCGGTCGCGACGACGCTTACGAGCGCGGCGGCGCCCTGTGCGTCGATCGTCTCCAGCATGCGGCTCCAGACGGCGTTCAACCCGACCTCCGCTCAGTCCTGCGCGCCCATGGCCTGGACCGCCTTGAGGATGGCCTCCGGCGTCGCCGGCGCGTCGAGCGGCACGAGGCGTCCCGGGTTCACGGCGTGGACGGCGTCCGCCAGCGCGGCGAAGACGGCGATCCCCAGCATCAGCGGCGGTTCTCCGACCGCCTTGGAACGATACACCGTGTCCTCCCGGTTCGCACCGTCGAAGAGCCGTACGCGCAGGTCCGCCGGCACGTCCGAGGCCACCGGGATCTTGTAGGTCGAGGGCGCATGGGTGCGCAGCACGCCCTTGTCGTCGTAGACGAGTTCCTCCGTGGTGAGCCATCCCATGCCCTGCACGAAGCCGCCCTCGATCTGGCCGATGTCGATGGCCGGGTTCAGCGAGCGCCCGACATCGTGGAGAATATCGGTCCGCAGCACCCGGTTCTCGCCCGTCAGGGTGTCGATGACCACCTCGCTGCAGGCCGCCCCGTAGGCGAAATAATAGAAGGGGCGACCCTTCACGTTGGCCCTGTCCCACACGACCTTCGGCGTCTTGTAGAAGCCCGCCGCTGAGAGGTGGATGCGCGCCACGTGCGCCTTCTGCGCAAGCTCGCCGAAGCCGATGCTCTCGTTGCCCGCGAAGACCCGATCGTCGCGGAAGACGACCTCCTCGGCGCCAACCTTGAAGAGGTCGGCGGCCAGCTCCGCGAGCCGCTGCCTGATCTGGCCTGCCGCGATGCGCGCCGCCATGCCGTTGAGGTCGGAGCCGGAGGAGGCGGCCGTCGGCGCGGTGTTCGGCACCTTGTCGGTGGTGGTGGCGGTGATGCGCACCCGCTCCATGCCGATGCCGAACTCCTCGGCCACGACCTGGGCCACCTTCTGGTAGAGCCCCTGCCCCATCTCCGTGCCGCCGTGGTTCAGCTGCACGGACCCGTCCTGGTAGACATGGACCAGCGCGCCCGCCTGGTTGAGATGGGTGAGCGTGAAGGAGATGCCGAACTTCACCGGCGTGAGCGCGAGGCCGCGCTTGAGAATGGGCGAGGCGGCGTTGAAGGCCGCGATCTCCTGGCGCCTGGCCCGGTAGCCGCTGGTCTCGGCGAGTTCGCCCACGAGGCGATGCAGCGTGTCGATCTCCTCCACCGGCATGCCGTAAGGCGTCAGGTCCCGCCCCGGCGCATAGAAATTGGCCATGCGCACGTCGAGCGGGTCGCGGCCCAGCGACCAGGCGATGGCGTCGATGACCCGCTCGACGGCGATCATGCCCTGAGGGCCGCCGAAGCCGCGGAAGGCGGTGTTCGAGACCGTGTTGGTCTTGAGCCGGCGCGTGACGATGCGGGCTTCCGGGAGGAAATAGGCGTTGTCGGCATGGAACATGGTCCGGTCGACCACGCCCTGGCTGAGGTCGGCCGAGCAGCCGCAGCGCGCCAGAAAGTCGAGGTCGGCGGCGAGGATGCGTCCCGCCTCGTCGAAGCCGACCGACCAGTCGACGCGGAAGTCGTGGCGCTTGCCCGTGAGCGCCATGTCGTCGTCCCTGTCGAGCCGCAGCTTGCAGGCGCGGCCGGTCCGGAAGGCGGCGACGGCCGCGATCGCGGCCCATTGGGTCGCCTGGCTCTCCTTGCCGCCGAATCCGCCCCCCATCCGGCGGATCTCGCAGGTCACCATCGCGTCCGGCAGCCCCAGCACCCGGGCGCAGACGTGCTGAACCTCAGAGGGATGCTGCGTGGAGGAATGCACGTGGATGGACCCGTCCTCGCCGGGAATGGCGAGGGCGATCTGTCCCTCCAGGTAGAAATGCTCCTGCCCGCCGATGCGAAACACGCCGTCGAGCCGGCGCGGCGCGGCGGCGATGGCGGCCGAGGCGTCGCCTCGCACGAAGGCGTAGTCCGGCAGCACGGTCTCTCGCCGCTCGGCCGCGTCCTCGACGCTGATGCTGGGGCGCTCGGCGTCCACGTCGACCTTCCCGAGCAGCGCGGCGCGCCGGGCGATGTCGCGCGTCTCGGCCACGACCGCGAAGACGGGCTGCCCGTGATAGATCACCTCGCTGTCGGCCAGCATCGGCTCGTCGCGGAAGGAGGGCGCGATGTCGTTGCGGCCGGGGATGTCTACCGCCGTCAGCACGGCGACGACTCCGGGCGTCTCCTCCACCGCCGAGACGTCGATGGAGCGGATGCGGCCGCGCGCGGCCGGCGAGCGGCCGAGCGCGATGTGAAGCGTGCCCGCGGGCTCGACCATGTCGTCGATATAGGCGGCCGCGCCCTGGACGTGCTTGACCGCGCTGTCATGCGGCAAGGGCTGGCGCACGTGGCGCAGCGGGACGTCGTCGTCCGCCAGAGCGCTCATGGGCGGCCCCTCCCGACGCTCGGCCTCTGCTCACTCCGCCGCATGTCGCGCCTCCCGGTGGCCGGAAATGCGGGTCGCGGAGGTGGGCGCGCCCGTCCCGATCTCGGCCATCGCCTTGATGATCAGGTTCTTCGCCACCTGCATGCGGTAGCCGGCGGAGGCGCGGTGATCGTCGAGGGGGGTGAAGTCCCGCGCCAGCGCCTCGCTGGAGGCGCGCCAGACCGAGCCGTCCCCGGCAGGGTTGCCGATCAGGGCGCGCTCGGCCTCCAGCGCCCGCTTCGGCGTGCCTGCCATGCCGCCAAAGGCGATGCGGGCCTCCGTGACCACGTCCTGCTCCACGGTGATGCGGCAGGCCAGCATGACCGAGGAAATATCCTCGTCCATGCGCTTGCTCACCTTGAATGCGCGCACGTGGTCGGCCGGGCGCAACTTCGGCACGATCAGCCGGCGGACATATTCGCCCGGCTGGCGGTCCTGCTTGCGGTAGGCGATGAAGAAATCCTCCAGCGGCAGCCGGCGGGTCTCGCCGCCGCGGCGCAGCTCCACCTCCGCGCCGAGCGCGATCAGGGCGGGCGGAAGGTCGCCGATGGGCGAGCCGTTCGCCACGTTGCCGCCCACGGTCCCGGAAACCCGGACCTGCGTCGACCCGAAGCGCCGCATGAGCTCGCCGAGGTCCGGATCGAGCTTCGCGAGAACCTCGTGCGCCCGCGCATGGCTGACGGTGGCCCCGAGCGACAGCGAGGCCGGCGTCTCGCCGAGGGCGTCCAGTCCCTTGACGCGGCCCAGCCAGATGATGCGCGACAGCGGCATCATGGCCTTGGTGATCCACAGCCCGACATCGGTCGCGCCGGCGACGAGCGTGGCGTCGGGATGGCGAAGGAAGAGGCTCGCAAGGCTGTCCTCGGAGGCCGGGGCGGCGAAGAAGGCCTCGTCCGTCCCCACGAAGAGATCCTCGCCGTCATCGAGCCGGCGAAGCGCGTCGCGCGTCGCGTCGCGTCGGGCCTCGAAGGCGTCGGCCGCAGGGGCCGCGCAGGCGTCCAGGGCGGCATCGACGATGGGGCGGTAGCCCGTGCAGCGGCAGAGATTGCCGGCGAGCGCGTCGACCACCGCCTCCCGCGCCACCGGCCGCTCCCCCTCCTGGTAGAGCGCGAACAGGCTCATCACGATGCCCGGCGTGCAGAAGCCGCATTGCGAGCCGTGGTGGGCGACCATGGCCGCCTGCACGGGATGCAGGCCCCTGGGGCCGGCGAGATCCTCGACCGTCACGACCTCGCAGCCGTCGACCTGGCCGAGCAGCAGGATGCAGGCGTTCACGGGCTCGTAGACGAGCCGCCCGTCGCGCTCGCGGCCGAGCACGACGGTGCAGGCGCCGCAGTCGCCCTCTCCGCAGCCCTCCTTGGTGCCGGTGGCCTTGGCCTCCAGGCGCAGCCAGTCGAGCAGCGTGGTGCGCGGCAGGAACGACGACACCGTGACCGGCTCGCCCCGGCGCAGGAAGCGGAGGGTGCCGCGCGCCATCTCAGCTCCCTCGATAGGTGGAGAAGGAGAACGGCGAGACGAGGAGCGGCACGTGGTAGTGCGAATCCTCGGAAATGCCGAACCGGATCGGGATCACGTCGAGGAAGGCCGGCTCCGGCAGCGCGAGGCCTTGCGAGCGGAAGTAGTCGCCCGCGTGGAAGGCGATCTCGTAGGACTGGCCGACGGCCTCCGGGCCGTCCAGCAAGGGCCGGTCGGCCCGCCCGTCCGCATTGGTGCGGATGTCGGCGAGGACGAGCCCGTCCGACAGGCGGGTCAGCACGGCGCGCAGGCCGGCGGCAGGCCGGCCATGGGCTGTGTCGAGGACATGGGTCGTGAGCTTCATGCGACGATGATGCAGGATGTCTAGCGCTCGCCAAAGCGCAGAGTTTCGCCACGACTGCTCGCATTTTGCGCGCTTTGCCCTGGCCTGGCGCACGACCCGGTCACGATGGCGCCCCTCCCCCGTCGGGCAGCAGCTCCTGCAGGCGCTGGCGGGCGTGCTCGAAGAAGGCGGCGGGAGCCAGCTTGAGGTTGCGCCCGGCGGCGGAGACCATGACGAAGCGATCGACGGGCAGGCGCGGCTGGGCGATCGGCAGGAGCACCAGGCGGCCCTCGCGCAGGTCGTCCTCGATGCCGATCGCCGTCTGGAAGGCGACGGCGCGGCCCTGGCGCGCGAGAGTGGCCATGAGCTTCAGGGAATTGGCCTCGACCAGCACGCGGGGCCTCACCGGAAGCTGGGAGAGGCCGGCGTCGAGAATGTCGCGGAGGGAAAGGCCCCGGGCCGGAAGGGCCACGGGGTGCTGCAGGCATTCGATGAGGTTCACGGTCGACTGGGCCGCCAGCGGATGGTCGGGCCGCACCACGGCGCCCACCGGCAGGTCGCGCCGCAGCGCCACCGAGAGACCCTTCACCGAGGGCGGGTTGAAGGTGAAGCCCATGTCGGCCTCGCCGCTCTCGACCAGGGAGGCCACGGCGGCCGAGCCCGCCACGGTGATGGCGACCTCGACGCCCGCGAAGCGCGCGGCGAAGGAGGCGACGAGCTCGGGCATCAGGCCGACCGACGCGCTCTCCACGGTCGCGACCGCCACGCGGCCGCGCTTCATGCCGCGCAGCAGGTCGATGTCGGCCAGCGTGCCCTCAAAGTCGCGCTGCGTCGCCCGGACATGGCGCAGCAGCATCTCGCCCGCGCTCGTGAGCCTGAGGCCGCGGCCCTGCCGCTCGAAGAGCGAGACGCCGAGCGCCTCTTCGAGCAGCAGAATCTGTCTGTTCATGGCTGACGAGGCGACGTTGACCTTGCGGGCCGCCCCGCGAATCGAGCCGCTCTCGGCCACGGCGGCAAAATAGAGGAAGGCGGGAGAGAACAGGGCGCGGCCGGGCTGCATGGCGTGAGCCTGCCAAGCCCGGAGCGGCGCCGCAAGCCGGCGGCGCGGCCGATCACGCGGGCCCGAAGCGCTCGACCAGAGCCTGGGGCAGCGCAAGACCCTCGGCTTTCGCCCCGGCGCGCAGGGCCAGACGGCGGCTGCCCGGCAGGCGGGCCCCGGGCTGGTCCTCGATGGCCTTGGCGAGCAGCGTCATCCGTTCGCCGAAACCGGCCGCGCCGCCGAAGCCCGCGGAATCGATGGCGAGGATCAGCTGTCCCGTGCGGGGCGGCCCGCCCTCGGCGTCGAGGAAGGACGAGGCCTCGAAGGCGAAGTGCGCGCCGACGAGCGCGGCCGCCAGCACTTCCACCATCAGGGCGAGCGCCGTGCCCTTGGCGTCGCCCAGCGCCACCATCGTGCCGGCCAAAGCCGCGGCGGGATCGGTGGTGGGGCGCCCCTCCGCGTCGAGGGCCCAGCCCTCCGGGATGGACTGGCTTTTCTGCCTGGCGGCCACGACGTTCCCTCGCGCCACCTTGGAGAGCGCGAGATCGACCACGACCGGGGCGCGGCCGGGCAGCGGCGCGGCGAAGGCGACGGGATTGGTGCCGAAGACGGCCTTGCGGCCGCCCCAGGGCGCGATCGCCTCGGGCGTATTGGCGAACAGCAGGGCGACGAGCCCTGCCTCGGCCAGCCGCTCGACATGCAGGCCGGCCGCGCCGCAATGGCTCGAGCGGCTGATGGCGGCCGCCGCGATGCCCTGGGCGGAGGCGATGGCGGGCAGTTCGGCGATGGCGAGGTCGATGGCGGGATAGGAGAAGCCGTCGGCGGCGTCGATCGCGAGCACACCCGGACGCGGCCGGGTGGCCACCGGATGAGCCTGGCCGTCGATCTTCCCGGCTTCGAGCATCGCCAGGTAGGTCGGGATTCGCGACAGGCCGTGTCCCGCCAGCCCGTCGGCCTCCGCCCCCACGAGCGCGCGCGCCACGCTGGCGGCGACCACGTCGCGGGCCCCGGCCGCGGCGAAGATCCCGGCCACCCAGGCCGTGGCGCGTTCCAGAGAGACGGCCTGCGCCATGCGTCCCCTCCCGCTCAGCCGCCCTCGAGGACGCGAATGACGTTGTCCACGGTGACGTGCGATACGCGCACGTTCGATTCTTCCGTGACGCCGGCGATGTGGGGCGTGAGAATCAGGTTGGGACAGCCGGCGAAGACGGCGGCGGCCTCCTGCGTCAGAGGCTCCTGCTCGAAGACGTCGAGCGCCGCGCCGCCGAGCCGGCCATCCCTGAGGGCGGCGGCGAGCGCCGCGTGGTCGACCGTCCCGCCCCGGGCCGCATTGATCAGAACGGCCCCGGGCTTCATCCCGGCGATGGCGGCCGCGCCGATGACGTCGCGGGTCTGTGGCGTGAGCGGGACGTGCAGGCTCACGACGTCGCTGGCCGCGAGCAGGGCCGCAAGGTCCATCCGCTCGACGCCGAGGCCGGTCCAGGCCGGATCGTCGGCCGGGACGAAGGGGTCGTGGGCGGCCAGCGCCATCCCGAGCGGGGCCGCGCGACGCGCCGTCTCGCGCGCGATCGCTCCGAAGCCCACCAGCCCGAGCCTGCGGCCCGAGGCCTCGCGACCGATCAGCGCGTTGCGGGGCCAGCGGCCGGCCACCACGTCGGCCGTGGCATGATAGGCCCCGCGCAGCAGCACGAGCGCCGTGGCCACGACGTACTCGGCCACCGACACGTCGTTCGCCCCGGTGGCGGGGCAGACCGCCACGCCGCGCGCCTTGCAGGCGTCGAGGTCGATATTGTCGAGCCCCACGCCGAGTCGCCCGACGACGGCCAGCCGGGGCGCGCCGTCCAGCAGCGCGCCGCGCACCTGGGTCCGGTTGCGCACGACGAGGGCCCGGCAATCCCGCAGCGCCGCCGCGAGGTCGCCGGGGCGGTCCACGAGGTCGGCCGCGTAAAGCGTGTCGTAGCGCCCCGCGAGGCGTGCGACTGCCGCCTCGTCCATGAACTCCGTGACGACGACGTCGGCCACGTCAGGCGCTGCGGTAGAGCTTCGTCATGGAGAATTCGCGGTGGCCGAGCGCCTCCGCCGCCGTCAGCCGGCCATTGGCCGTGCGCTGGATCATGTCGATCAGCGCATCGCCCGCCTGCGAGATCGTGATCTCCCGCCGCAAGATGCCGGACACGTCGAGATCGATGTGCTCGCCCATCGTGCGGATGGTGCGCGGGTTCCCGGAGATCTTGATGACGGGCACGATGGGATTGCCGATCACGTTGCCCTGGCCCGTCGGGAACGTGTGGACCACGTAACCGCCGGCGGCCATCAGCGTGACGCATTCGGCGGCGGCCGAGGACGAATCCATGAAATAGAGTCCCGGGCCGCTCGCGGGTGTCTCGGCGGGCTCCAGCACGTCGATGTAGCGCGTCGCGTGCCCGATCTTCTCGAGGTTCCCCAGCGCCTTCTCCTCGATCGTCGTCAGCCCGCCCGCAATGTTTCCCTTGGTCGGCTGGCTGTCGGAGAGATCGTCGGTCTTGTGGGCCTCGATCACCTCGTCCTGGTAGGCCTTCCACATTCGGTACCACTTCTCGCCGATGTCCGGCGTGATGGCCCGCGCCTTGGCGAGGTGTTCCGCCCCGGTGATCTCCGAGGTTTCGCCGAAGACCCCGTAGATGCCGCGAGGGATCAGCTTGTCGTACATGTTGCCGACGGTCGGGCAGGAGGACAGGCCCGTCGTCGTGTCGGATTCGCCGCACTTGGTGGAGATCCAGAGCTCGGCGATGTCGCAGCGCTCGCGCGGCAGCTCGGATGCCCATTGCACCATCTTCTTGGCCTCGTAGGAGGCCCGCGCGATGGTGGCGATGTCGCCGTGCCCCTCGATGCCGAAGCCGACCACCGGCTTCCCGGTCCTGGCGATGCCCTCGACCACGCGGTTGGTCCAGCCGTCCTCGATGCCGATCACCACGACGGCGGCGACGTTGGGGTTCGAGCCCGTGCCGATCAGCGTGCGGAAATGCAACTCCAGGTCGGCGCCGAACTGCAGCCGACCATAGGCGTGAGGCAGGGCGAGGGTGCCCTTGATGTTGTTGGCCACGGCCTCGCAGGCCGCGTTCGAGAGGTCGTCGAGCGGCAGGATGACGACGTGGTTGCGCACGCCGACGCGGCCGTTCTCGCGACGCCAGCCCATGAAGGTGAGCTTGCCCGGGGCGACGGTGGGCGCGGACGACTGGGCGCCCGGGGCCTTCGCAGCGGCCTTGCGGGCCCGGGCGGGCTCGGGCTTCGCCTTGGACGGCTTCTTGGACAGCTTGGCGCCCGCCTTCCTGGCGATGTCGTTCACCACGGACGCGCGTTCGGCCGCCTTGCTGCGGGCCGGCTTCTTGGTGGCCTTGGCCATGGTCCGGTCTCCTACCAGCGCTTGGTCTTGACGTTGTGGACGTGGAGGTGCTCGCCCTTCTTGATGGGCGCGATGGCGCGGCCGATGTCTTCGCCGTACTTGATGATCGTGTCGCCGGGCTTGATGTCCTTGAGCGCCACCTTGTGGCCGATCGGGATGTCTCCCCTGGCCTTGAGCTTGAACGTCGTGTCGTTCTCGGTCACGAGGCAGAGCATCGTTGCGCCGCCCGACAGGCCCTCGACCACCACGACGCCGACGCTGTCCTTGGGGCTGTGCACGAGGCAGTGCGGGATCGACATCGCGGGCTCCAGCGGATGGGGAGGGCGGGCCGGGCGGACTGCGCGGGCGGAACGCGTCTCGAAGACCAGCCCCGGCAGTCTTGTATAAGATATAAGATCGATTAACGTGTCAACGATGCGCAGCCGCCCTGCCCCGCCCGTCCCCCGACCTGTCGCCGGCGTCGAATCCGGGCCCGGGAAGCTCGGCTTTCGACCGCTTTACGCCCAGGTCCGCGACAGCTTCGTGCAGCGGTTGGTCGAGGGCGCCTGGCAGCCCGGGCAGATGCTGCCGAGCGAACTCGAGCTCGCCGCCGAGATCGGGGTCAGCCAGGGCACGGTGCGCAAGGCCCTCGACGCGCTGGCCTCGGAACGCCTGCTCGTGCGCCGCCAGGGGCGCGGCACCTTCGTCGCCGAGCACGACGAGGCGCGCATCCTCTTCCAGTTCTTCAAGCTGCGGCCCGATTCGGGGGAGCGCAGCTTTCCGGAGAGCCGGATCCTGGCCAGCGGCCGGTTCCCCGCGCGCCAGGAGGAGCGCGAGGCGCTCGCGCTCGCCGCGGGCGCCGAGGTCGTGAGGATCGAGCGCATCCGGCTGCTCGCCGGCCGGCCCGTGCTGGTGGAGACGCTGGCGCTGCCCGAAGCCCTGTTCGGCGCGCTGGCCAATGACGAGGTGCCCAACAATCTCTACGGGCTCTACGCCACCCGCTTCGGCATCACGGTGAGTCGCGCCCGCGAGAAGCTGAAGGCGATCGCGCTGGACCCGGCGGACGCCTCCGTCCTGGGCGTGGCCGAGGGCACGCCCGCCCTTCTGATCGACCGCCTCGCCCTGTCGCTCGAGGGCACCCCCGTCGAATGGCGCGTCAGCCGCTGCCTCACGGCCGACCTCCACTACCTGTCGGACCTCAGCTAAGGCGCGTCCTCGCCGGTCCAGGTCGCCTCGATCGCCGGCCGTCCCTCCCCGATCCGCTCGACGACCGGCCCGAGGGGAATCCGCGCGCCCTCCCTGGCGAAGACGGCGACCTCGTCGAGCGCCAGGGTGAGGTCCAGCACCCGGCCGCCCTCGATGGCGCCGCCGCCCTCCGGGAAGCGCCGCCACCGACCGGCGGGCAGGTAGAGCCTCACCCGGCCGCCCGGGCGGGGGCAGGCCCCGACCAGCAGGTCGGGACCGCACATCCATTGCTCCTCGAAGGACCAGGACGCAGGATCCTCCGGGACCGCCAGCGCCATGGCGCGCTGCACCGGGAGCCCCGTCGACGTCGCCTCCTCCACGGCCGCCCAGAGATAGGGCAGCAGCCGGGCGCGCAAGGCCAGCATCCGGGAGATCGCCGCCTCGGCCTGCGGGCCGTAGCTCCAGGGCTCGCGCGCGCCGATGCCGTGGAAGCGCAGGTGCGAGAAGAAGACCGCGGCCTGCGTCCAGCGGACATAGAGCTCGGGATCGCGGCGGTCCTTGTAGAAGCCGCCGATGTCGCTGGCGTGGAAGGGCCCGCCCGTGAGGCCCCAAGACAGGCCGCCGCGGATCGACGCGGCAAGGCCTTCCCAGTCGGCCTGGGGATCGCCGCCCCACTGGACGGGGTAGCGCTGGCTGCCGGCCCAGCCGGCCCGGCCGAACAGGAAGGCGCCGGAAGGGCAGTGCAGGACCGCGGCCTCATGCACGCAGCGATTGTAGAGAAGCGGGTAGACATTGCGCAGCCTGTCGCCCGTGTCGCCGTTATGCGCCAGGCAGTCCGGCTCCACCTGCTCGCCGAAATCGGACTTCACCATGTCCACGCCCAGGGCGAAGAGCGGCGCATGGGCGTCCCGCCACCAGGCGTAAGCATCGGGATGCGTGAAGTCGACGATGCCAGATACCGGGAGTTGCGTGAGCACCTGCCCGAAGGGCTCGGGGTCGAAGGCGTAGCGATAAGGCTCTCCGGTGCGCCGGTCCTTCAGCAGCCAGCCTTTGGCGGCGAAGTCCGCGAAATAGGGTCCGGCCTCCGCCACCAGGGGATATTCCCAGACGCAGACCTTGAAGCCGAGCGCCTTGAGCTCCGCGAAGACGGGCTTGGGATCGGGGTAGCGCCGGGGATCGAGGAAGAAGTGGAAGCGCGTGTCGGTGTCCTGCCAGGCCCGGCCGTCGAAGGTGATCGTCTCGCAGGGCATGCCCCGGCGACGCACCTCGCGGGCAGCCTCGAGGATCTCGTCCGCCGTGCGGTAGTACGCCTTGGACAGGATCGTGCCGAGCGACCAGGGCGGAGGCGCCGGGGCGCGCCCGGTGAGGGCGGTATAGGCCCGCAGGAGGCCGGCGCCGCCCTCCCCTGCAAGGACGAAGAGGTCGAGCCTATCCTCCTCGACGACGATCCCGTAGCTGCGCTGCGACCACAGGGCGTGGCCGATCCCGTGGGTCACGGTCGCGGGCGTATGGACGAACAGTCCCCAGCCGCTGCGGCCCGGCGCCCCCGGCGACCAGGCGAAGGGCGCGTTCTTGTAGGCCCGCTCGCCGTTCACGCCGAGCGCATCGAAGACGAGCGAGCGGACGAGCTGGCCCCGCTTGTCGAGCCGGCCCCATTTCTCGCCGAGGCCGTACACGGGCTCCTGGCTCGCGAGGTCGAGCGCAGCGAACCAGCGTCCGTCCGGCAGTCGCGCGACGGGCGGCAGGCGGTGCTCCCTGACGAAATGGCCGTCCGTGGCGCTCTGCTGGACGATCCGGCCCGCCCTTTCCAGGCGAAAGGCGAAGGGCGCGGCGGTGAGGGTCAACACGAAGTCGGCCCAGCGCAGGACGACGCGGCCCTCCTGCTGCTCCAGGTCGGCGGGATGCTCGGACGGCTCGCCCGCGAGGATCGGATAGTCCGGCAGGTCGCTCCTG
Source organism: Alsobacter sp. (assembly GCA_046349155.1). Classification (GTDB taxonomy): domain Bacteria; phylum Pseudomonadota; class Alphaproteobacteria; order Rhizobiales; family Beijerinckiaceae; genus Alsobacter. The sequence continues at coordinate 648,577 of JAXMCW010000002.1, forward strand.
CCGAATTGCAGGCGCACGCCGTCGGGGAGCGTCGTGACGACGCCCTCGCCCTCGGAGGTGAGGAGGCGGATGCGCGCCGGGCCCGCGCGGACAGCCGTCCCGACCAGGCGCAGCGGCGGAATCCGCGACCAGACGGGCTCCTGCGACAGAGGCAGCGGATCGAGCTGGGTCATGGCGGTCAGGCCAGTTCGAGCACAGGCAGCCCGAGCCGCCCGGCCACGGCCCGCAGCACGTCGCGATGCTCGCCATAGGCGAAGGCGACGTGATGCTCCAGGGCTTCGTCGAGGAGGCTCGCCATGACGGACCGGGCCGGCCGGTCGAAGCGCACGACGCCCGACGTGCCGGTGAAGCTCATGGGCGCGCGGACGACGTCCGCCCCGGCGAGCACGAGGCGGAGCTCGTTTCTCGCCTGGCTCAGCCGCGCGACCGTGATGCGGCCCGGCTTCAGCGTGAACTCGGCGAGCAGCGGCATCCGCCGGTTGGAATGGATCTGGGCCCGCGGCGGCGTGGTCTCGTCGGCCATGGCGAGGGGGGCGGAGCCGCAATGCCAGAACACGGCGCTGTCGCCGGCGGCGTCCATGTCGACGATGTCGACCAGCCAGCCGGGCTCTCCGGCCGCCTCCTGCAGCAGCATGGCGGTGAGCGCGCCGAGCACGTCGGCCTCGCAGGCGCAGGGCGTCCCCTCCCCCGTCACGAGCCCCATGGGACCGCAGACGGCGCAGCCATACTCCGTGAAGGTTTCCGGCCAGCAGCGTACGGCGAGGCCCGCCAGACCCTTGTCCGCGACCAGGGCCTCGAGGGCCCGGAAGAGCCGCAACGACCTGCCGAGTTGCTCCTGGTCGACCGTCTCCAGCCCCGCTATCGCGGGCTCCACAGCGCGCCGCGCGCCGACGACCTGATCTTCATCCAATGCGCGAGCATCGTCGAAAAGGCGAGTCAGCGGAATCCCTTCCACCTCGATCCCCACAAGTCGCTTCAACTGGCCGGCGTCGTAGCGGCAGGTGTCGAACCCCACGGGATGTTCGCCGAGCAGTCCGATGCGCCGGCCGGACAGGCTCGCCAGGATCGCCTCGGCTTTCCCGTCCGCGGAGGGTGAGGCCGCAGCCCGCGGGCCAGGACCGGACAGCTGCTGCTGAGGCTCGCTGAACTCCTTGAGCATCGGCGGCGCCGCGCCCGCGGCCTCAGCCAGCCCCCTGAGCGCCGCGCCAGCGTCCGGCGCGTTCGGGGCGAGGTAAAGCCATCGCGCGCGCTGGCCCGCCCGTCCCAGGGCGTGCAATGCAAGGTTGAGCCCGCAAAAGGCGTTCAGCCGCAGCCGGCCGCCGGCCCGGGGCTCGGGAAAGGCCCAGATCGCCAGCGGCGCCCTGACCGTCTGCGCGATCCGGACCGTCATCGAGGCGTCGGTGAAGGTGACCTGGAGGACGAGCACGAGGTCGACCCTCTCGTCGGCAAGAGCCGCCAACGCCTCTCCGGCCGCAGCGGCGTCGAACAGGAGCCGGCGCGATCCCACGACGGCGATGCCGGCGTGGTCCAGCGCGGCAAGGGCGGACCGTGCCATCTCCTCCGCATAGGGGACGTCGAAGGTGGCGCGGGCAAGCGGCAGGACGGCGATGCGCATGGCCGGCTCAGCCCCCGAAGCCGCGATAGGCGCGGCGGAATCCGCCAGCGGGATTGGCCACCTCCACGCCCCCGCCATAGCGCGAATGCGCGGTCCAGGGTGTCGCCGCCTGGTCCGTGAGCGCGTTCAGTTCCCGCATGTAGGGGACGCTGACGCCCCGCAGGCCCGCCCGGATCGCAGTCCAGTCCGGAAAGGCCTTGAAGGGCTCGGCCCAGATCGCGCGCCCGGCCAGGTAGCCGGAGGCGCCGGCGCGATAGGCGTGATGCAGGATGTTGCGGAAATCGGACATGCCGGCCCCGGCCGACAGCATGACCCAGGGTCGCCCGGCCAGACGGCCCAGCTCGTCGAAGGCGGCCTGGACGCCGGCCTCGGCCGGGCCGTCGCGCCCGGGAACCGCCGTCGCGGGCACCGGGCTCTCCAGCTTGAAGAGGTCGATGCCGTAGCGGTCGTCGGCGAAGGTCCGCACGCTGTCCAGGACAAGTTCGGCCTTCTTGTCGGCCATCTCGATGTATTGCGTCGTCTGGTTGGCCTCGCCGGGCAGCGGATAGACCAGTAGCTCGAAGACGTAGGGAATGTCGTACCGGCGGCAGGCGTCCCCGATGCGCGCCGTGAAGTCCTGCTGCGCCTTGTTGACGGCGGCTCCGGCGTCCGGCCGGTACCAGGCCAGCACCTTCACCGCGTCGCCCCCGGCCCGCTTGATCTTCTCGACGGACCAGTCGTCGATCTCCGAGGAGAGCCGGCCGCCCTCGGTCTCGCGAAACAGCGAGTCCTCCAGCGTGACGATGAGCCCCTTGGCGGGGGAGAGAAGGCTGAGGCCCGCCGGCAGCACGTAATGGGGATCGAGCAGCATGGCGGAGCTCTCCTGCTGCAGTTCCTCGATCAGCAGGCGCTTGAACCCGGCCACGTCCTCGAAGGGCGCCTCCGCCGTGCCCCGCTTCTCCCTGATCGGGTTCTTGATGGGGGGACGCTGGTCGACGGCCGTCATCTTGAAGCGGCCGCCCGCGTCCGCCATGCGGCGCATGCCCCAGAGCTTGCCGGGCGAGAGATCCATCATCGTGCCTCCAGGGAATGGCCGGCTCCGGCCAGCAGCGCCTCGACCTCGGCGCGGGTGGGCGCGCCCGCGCGGCCGCCGAACCGTGTGCACTTGATCGCGGCTGCGGCCATGGCGAAGCGAAGCGCCGCCTCGATCGGCCGGCCTTCCGCAAGCGCGAGGGCGAGCGCGCCGTGGAACACGTCGCCCGCGCCGAGCGTGTCGACCGGCCGGATGGGAAAGGCAGGTAGGTGCGACAGGCCGTCGCCCTGCGTGAACCACACGCCGTGCGCGCCGTCCGTCACGGCGAGCCAGCCGGATGCGGTCCGCGCCAGCTCGCGCAGCCCCTCGCGAGGCTCGTCGCGCCCCGTCATCTCCCGCACGGCCTGCGCCGCGAAGGCGACGTGCGTCGCAGCGTCGAGGAGCGCGCGATCCGCAAGCCCGCGATCCGCATCGAGCACGCCGGCGCGCCCCTCCCCGCGGGCGAGACCGAGCAGGTGGAGCGATCCGCGCTCCCAGCGCGTATCCGCCATCACCGCGCCCACCTCCGCGCCGAGCGCGGCCGGCAGCCAGGAGGGATCGTCCGGCAGGGCGAGGTCCGCGTGGTTGATCACGGTGCGCTCGCCATGGGCGTCCACCAGCACGGCGGAGAGGGAGGAGGTGTGCCCGTGAAAGCGCCTGGCGAGTCTGCAGTCCACGCCGGCCGCCACGAGATCGTCGAGGATGTCCCGCCCGACGGCGTCCTCGCCCAGGCGTGTCGCCAGCGCGGCGTGGCCGCCCAGTCGCGCCACGGCGACGGCGGCGTTGGCCGCGATGCCGCCGCCGACCACGGCGAGATCGCGGGCACGGTACTTCTCGGCGCGGCGGGGCATCTCGTCCAGGGCGAAGACGAAATCCTGCGTGGCGATGCCCACGCACAAGACGCCAGCCACCATGCCCGTGCCGTTGCGATCGAGGAAGACGGGCCCTGCCGCCGCTGGCGGGGGCCCGGTACGCGAGCGACGGTAACAGGTCTTGTATCTTTTACAAGACTCCGGAATGATGCTCCCAAGGACGCGACGCCGTTGGGGTCAGACGTCCGCCAAGACGCCTGCGCGATCAGGCGCCGCTGGGAGGTTCAGCACAGGCCCGGACCGCTGGAGCGGAGGGCCGCGCCGCTCCCCGCCGCCTGTCGTGGGCCGCTCGGCCTGCAGGTATTTCGTCCGGGGAGGAGATCTCGATGCGCAGCATGTCACTGGGAAGGATCATGGGTGGCCGCGCCGGCCGCTGGCTCAGCGCGGCGGCAGGCCTCGCGCTCGCGGCCGGCCTGGCGGGCGACGCGCTGGCGCAGACCACGCTGCGCGTCTTCGTCGGCGGCAATGCCCGCCCCGACCTCGTCCGCAAGCTCCTCGACGGCTTCGAGGCGCAGAATCCCGGCGTGAAGGCCGAGGTGGAGGTGGGCGGTGCGACCTCCGAGCAGCAGTCCAAGTACCTGAACACGGTCCTCACCTCGAAGGACAGCGCGCTGGACCTCTTCCTCGTGGACATCGTGCGCACCACGCAGAACCAGGCCGCCGGCTGGACCGAGCCGCTCGACAAGTATCTCGGCGCCGACAAGGACAAGGTGATGGGGCAATACCTCGCGCCCTATCGCGAGGCCAACGTCTTCAACGGGCAGGTGATCGCCCTGCCCTTCTTCGCCGACGCGCAGTTCCTCTATTACCGCAAGGATCTGCTGGATAAGTACAACCTCAAGCCCGCAGCGACCTGGGACGAGCTGGCGGCCCAGTGGAAGACCGTGAACGCGGGCGAGAACAATCCCAACCTGCAGGGCTTCTCGACCGCGGGCGCGCCCATCGAGGGCACGGTCTGCACCTACCTCGTGCCGCTGTGGGCCAAGGGGGGCAACCTCACGACGGGCGGCAAGCTGTCCCTGGATGGCGCCCCCTCCACCGCCGCCTTCGAGGTGTTCAGCAAGTACAAGGCGGAGGGCGTGCTGCCCGGCAACATCGCCGAGGTCGTGACGGACCGCATCAGGAAGGACATGCAGGCCGGCAACGTCCTCTACTCGATGCTGTGGGTCTATGCCTACAACCTCTTCCAGACGGGCGAGGACAGCGCCGTGAAGGGCAAGATCGGCGTTGCCCGCCTGCCCGGCTTCGCGGCCGGCGACCAGCCGACCTGCATCGGCGGCTGGCAGATCGCGGTGTCCGCCTTCTCGAAGAACAAGGACGCGGCGGCCAAGCTGGCGATCTACCTCGCGAGCCGGGAAAGCTCCAAGACGCTCGCCATCGACGGCCAGCTCCTGCCCGTCTATTCCGAGCTGTACAAGGACCCCGACGTGCTCGCGAAGAACCCCTGGTTCGACGCCGCCCTGCCCGTGCTGCTCGCCGCCCGCGCCCGCCCGGTGACGCCGCGCTACGGCGAGGTGTCCGAGGTGATCCGGACCAACATGAACGCCTTCCTGGCCGGCACGAAGTCGGCCGACGACGCGCTCAAGGACATGAAGACGAAGCTCGGCGGCGTGTTCCGCTGAGCGGCCGGGCCCCGCGCCTTGACCGCCCCCGCCGGCACGCATTCACCGGGTCCGGCCGTCTCCCCCGGCCGGACAGCGGCGGCGCGCCCGCGCCTGTCCAAGCTCGAGCGCGGGGAGCGGCTGCTCGGCTTCGCGTTGCTCATGCCCGCCGCGCTGCTGCTGGCCCTGGTCGTCGTCTATCCCGTCGGCACCCTCGTCTGGACCAGCCTGCACACGGTGAAGCTTTCCGAGCCCTGGCTCGGCCAGCCCTTCGTCGGCCTGGAGAACTACCTGCGGGCGTGGGAGGAGCCGGGCTTCTGGCACGCCACCGGCAACACGCTGCTTCTCGTGATCCTGACGGTCCCGGGGGCCCTGGTCGCCGGCCTGGGCCTCGCCTTGCTGGCGAACCAGGTGGTCCATTCCAAGTGGCTGGTGCGCCTGGCGCTGCTGATGCCCTGGATGCTGCCGCTCGTCTTCGTCGGCCTCGTGTTCCAATGGTTCTTCGACACGCGGCTCGGCATCGTCAACGACGTCGTGGCGCGTCTCGGCTTCGCGCCGCAGCCCTGGCTGACGAGCCCCGGCCTCGCCCAGGCCGCCATCGCGATCGCCATCGTCTGGAAGAGCTCCTCGTTCGTCGCGATGGTGCTGCTGGCCGGCCTGCAATCCATCCCGCGCTCGCTCTACGAGGCGGCGGAGATCGACGGTGCGACCCGCTGGCAGCAATTCACCGCGATCACGCTTCCCATGCTGCGCCCCGCCATCGTGGTCGCCCTGATCTTCCGCACCATCACCGCCGTGCAGACCTTCGACATTCCCTACGCCATGACGGGCGGCGGGCCGGGCAACGCGACCGAGACACTCGCCATGTACATCCAGAAGACGACGATCGACTTCCTGGACTTCGGCTACGGGTCCGCGCTGGCGACGCTGATGTTCCTGGTCTCCATGGCGGCCACGGCGGTCTATATCCGCTACGTGCAGCGCGACCCACTCGACGGTTGAGCCATGGACACCTCGGCCTTCCTGAAGAAGAAAGCGCTGGTCTTCCTCGCCGCCGCGATCGTGGTGATCAACGGGTTCTTTCCGGCGGTCTGGATCCTGCTGACCTCGCTCAAGGGCGAGACCGAGCTCTCGCGCCTGCCCATCACCTACTGGCCGCGGGACCCGAGCCTGGCGAACTACGTCAAGGCCTTCACCCAGCAGCCGCTCTGGCGCTTCACCGTGAACTCGCTTGCGGTGGCGGCAGGCTCCACGCTCCTGTGCGTGGCGGTCTCCACCTGCGCCGCCTATGCGCTGGTGCGGCTTCGGCTGCCATTCCGGGGGGCGATCATGGCCTGCCTGCTGGCGGTCTCCATGTTCCCGCTCATCGCGCTGATGGTGCCGCTCTTCCAGATCCTGCGCGACATCGGGCTCCTCAACACCTGGCTGGGGCTCATCCTGCCCTATTCCGTGATCAGCCTGCCCGTCTGCACGCTCGTGCTGGTCTCGTTCTTCCAGGACATCCCGCCCGACCTCGAGAACGCCGCCATGATCGACGGCTGCAGCCGGCTCGGAGCGCTCGTGCGGATCGTGCTGCCGCTGTCGGCCCCCGGCGTCTTCACCGCGGCCCTCCTGTCCTTCGTGAACGCGTGGGACGAGTTCCTTCTGGCCCTCACCATCAACACGCGAATGGAGATGCGCACCCTCCCCGTCGGCATCACCCTCTACCAGGGCGAGTTTGCCTTCCCCTGGCCGATCGTCTCCGCCGCCCTGATCGTCGCGATCGTGCCGGTCTCGATCCTCATCGCGGTGTTCCAGGACCGCATCGTCGGCGGCCTCACGGCCGGCGGGACGAAGGGGTAGTCCCGTCCTGCGCCGGGCTCCGCGCCTAGCCGAAGCGATACTCGCTCACCTGCCGGTAGACCTCGCCCGGCCGCAGGGTCGGATCGGGGAAGAAGGGCTTGTTGGGGCTGTCGGGGAAGACCTGCGGCTCGATCGCCGCGCCGGCGAAGGCGCCGTAGCGCGCGCCCCCCAGGCCCGGCACCGGAACGGAAAGCTTGGCCCCGGTATAGACCTGGATGCCGGGCTCCGTCGTATGCACCTCCATGTGAAGGCCGTTCCTGGGCGAGCGCAACGAAAGCGCGTGGCGCAGGTGCCCGGGCGCCGGGCGCGCGCCCGCGAGCACCCAGTTGTGGTCGTATGCGAAGGGCGCGCCGTCCTGCTCCAGCCTGATCGGACGCAGCGTGCGGAAATCGTAGGGTGTCCCGGCGACGGCCAGGATCTCGCCCGTCGTGATGAGGTCGGTGTCGACCGGCGTGTAGTGGGCGGCCGCGATCTGGAGCTCGTGGTCGAGGATCGCCGGCGCGCCGTCGAGGTTGAAGTAGGAATGGTGGGCGAGGTTGACGATCGTCGTGGCGTCGGTCGTGGCGGTGAGCTCGACCCGCAGCGTCGCCTTGCCGACCATGCGGTAGCAGCAGGTCACCGTCATGTCGCCCGGGAAGCCCATGTCCCCGTCGGCGGAGTGAAGCACCAGCGTGACGGAGCTTTCGTCGCAGCCCGCCAGCAGCCAGGGTCTTTTCCCGAAGCCCTTCGAACCGCCGTGCAGGGTGTGCTTGCCGCCCTGGTTGAGGTCGACCTGGTGGCCCTGCCCGTCCAGCGTGAAATGGCCATGCGCGATCCGGTTCGCATAGCGCCCCGCGATGGCCCCGAAATAGGAGGAGTGGGCCTTGTAGTGCTCCATGGTCTCCAGGCCGAGGACCACGCGCTGCTCGCCCCCGCCGGGCAGCGGGACCATGAGGTCGCGCACCACCGCGCCCCACGTGATGACGGAGGCGTGCCCTCCCCCAGGCGCCCGGATGAGGATCTCGTGGATCGGCGTTCCGTCGACTTCGCCGAAGGTGGATACGGTCATGGGCGGCTCCGGACGCGAGGGGAAGGCGTGCGCCCGCGGCGCAGGCGCACGGCGGCTGACGAGCGACTACCAGCTGCCCGTGTTGGGCATGGAGGCCCAGGGCTCGGCGGGCGGCTTGGGTTCGCCGCGCTGGAGGAGCTCGAAGGAGATGCCGTCGGGCGAGCGGATGAAGGCCATGTAGCCGTCTCGCGGCGGGCGATTGATGGTCACCCCCGCCTTCATCAGTGTCTCGCAATAGGCGTAGATGTCGTCGACGCGATAGGCGAGATGGCCGAAATTGCGGCCGCCCGTGTAGCTGTGCTCGTCCCAGTTGTAGGTGAGCTCCAGCAGCGGCGCCTTCGTGTGCTCGGCTTTCGCGACATCATCGTCGGCGGCAAGGAACACCAGGGTGAAGCGGCCCTTCTCGTTCTCGGTGCGGCGGACCTCCTTGAGGCCCATCTTGTTGCAGTAGAAGTCGAGAGACTCCTCGAGATTGGCGACGCGCACCATCGTGTGCAGGTATTCCATGGGTCGTTTCCTGTCTTGGCTGGCGCGCCAGGTTGGTCTGGCGCCCGTTCGGCCCTAAACTCAGTCTAGCAAGGAGGCGGCGGCCGAGGCCAGCCGGGCCGACCTCCTGCGACAGGATGGCAGGGTTGCCCGCGGGGCGCAGGGACGAAGCATGAGCGAGGCCGACACCGCCCACCGCGACGACGAGGACGAGATCCGCATCCTCGACGCCCCGCCCCCGCCCGTGCAGGAGCAGGACAGCCTCTTCGTCCGACGCGCGGGCCCGCCGGAGCGCCGCACCCGACAGATCGCTACGGAAGTGCCGGTCGCCGTCACCTATAACGGCGTCGCCTACGCCGTGATGATGGCGAGCCCCATCGACATCGAGGATTTCGTCACGGGCTTCTCGCTGACCGAGGAGGTGGTGCAGAGCGCGACGGAGATCGAGGAGATCGTGGTGCGCCCCATCGAGCTGGGCCTCCTGGCCCAGGCCCGCATCCCCGCGGCGCGGGGCCGGGGCCTCACCGAGCACCGGCGCACGCTGGTGGGCCAGACCGGTTGCGGCATCTGCGGCGTCATGGAACTGGAACAGGCCGTGCGGCGCTATGGAGGAAACAAGACCCGCCCCCGGATCGACCGCGACGCGGTCTTCGCCGCCTGGGACGCCCTGTCGCCACGCCAGGCCCTCAACGCCCGGACTGGCGCGGTTCACGCGGCGGCCTTTGCCGACGAGGAGGGCCGCCTGATCGCGGTGCGGGAGGACGTCGGCCGCCACAACGCGCTCGACAAGCTCATCGGCGCGCTGGCGCGGAACGGGGTCGACACGGCGCAGGGGTTCTGCCTGATGACGAGCAGGATCTCCTTCGAGCTGGTGCAGAAATGCCTCGCCAGCGGATTGCCGGCCCTGGTCGGCATCTCCGCACCGACGAGCCTGGCCATTCGGCTCGCGAGGGAGAACGGGCTGACCTTGCTGGCGCTGGCGCGATCCGACGGGTTCCAGGTCTTCTCGGATCCCTATGGCCTGTTCGAGACCCTGACCGGGTGAACGCATCCCAGCGCATTGACCCGGCGGTCGACGGCGGCTACCCACCGGGCACCGACGGGAGCCCTGCATGACCGATGCCGCTCAGGTGAAAGAGAAGGCCGCCTTCTGGTCCATCGTGGCCAGCGGCCTCCTGACGCTCGGAAAGCTCGTGGCGGGGCTGCTATCCGGCTCGCTCGCGCTGCTGTCCGAGGCAGGCCACGGGCTGCTCGACACCGGTGCTACGATCATCACCTACTTCGCGGTCAAGGCGGCGGACAAGCCGGCCGACGAGCAGCACCACTACGGACACGGCAAGATCGAGGCCGTCGCGGCGCTCATCGAGACGGGGCTTCTGCTGGGCCTCGCGGCCTTCGTGCTCTGGGAGTCGATCCGGCGCCTGATGGGCGAGCCGGCGCTCGTCGAAGCCACGCCCCTGGCCTTCGCCGTCCTCATCGTATCGATCGTCGTCGACTTCTTCCGCTATCGCGCCCTCGCGCGCGTCGCCAAGGAGCACAAGAGCGACGCCCTCGCCGCGGACGCCCTGCACTTCTCGTCGGACCTCGTCTCCTCCACCCTGGTGCTCATCGGCCTCGGCGCGACGTGGTTCGGGTTCCAGCAAGGCGACACGCTCGCCGCGATCGGCGTCGCGCTGTTCATCGCCGTCGCGGGCTACAAGCTCGGCCGGCGCACCATCGACACGCTGGTCGACACGGCTCCCGAAGGCGTCGCCGAGCACCTTCGCTCCCTGGCCGCCGGCACGCCGGGCATCGTGTCCGTCGACGGCGTCCGCGTCCGGCCGGCCGGCGCTCAGATCTTCGGCGAGATCACCATCTCCGTGGCCCGCACCCTGCCGCTCGACCGGGTCCTGGGCATCAAGGGCAGGCTGCTCGAGAGCATCGAGCAGGCCTATCCCGGCTCGGTGCTGACCGTGACCGCCAATGGCCGGGCGCTCGACGAGGAGACGGTGCTCGAGCGCGTGCTCCTCATCGCCGCCAAGCGCCGGGTGCCTGTCCACCACGTCACCGTGCAGCAGATCGGGGAGCGGCTCTCCGTCAGCCTCGACATCGAGGTCGACGGGCGCATGAGCCTGGGGGCGGCCCACAAGATCGCGTCACGCTTCGAGGCGGCCATCCGCGACGAACTCGGCCCCGACACCGAGGTCGAGACGCATATCGAGCCCCTGGTGGTGGCCAACCTCGCCGGCCGCGATTGCGACGGGGCCTTGACCGAGCGGGTGAAGCTGTCGCTGGCCCGGCACGCTCACGACGTCGGCGCGATCGTCGACGTCCACAATGTCCGCGTGCGCCAGACCGAGCACGGTCTCATGGTCAATTATCATTGCCGGGTCGATCCCGGCCTCGACGTGACGACCGTGCACGAGAAGGTGGACCAGATCGAGCAGCGCGCCCGCGCCGACCTGCCGGAGATCGCCCGAATCGTCAGCCATACGGAGCCGGTCCGCCCGGCGGCGTGAGCTGCCCTGGCCTGCCCTGCCCCAGGTTGAGCGATCGCGCCACGTCTGGGATAGGATGGCTGCACTTGTCGCCCCTGGCGCCCCTGATCTGTGGATATTCGCATGCGCACCGAGACCGCCCCGTCCGTCCTCCTCCAGGACTACAGGCCGCCGGACTGGCTGATCGACGAGGTCGACCTCGCCGTGGCGCTCGACCCCACGGCGAGCGATGTCCTGGCGACCCTGACGATCCGCCCCAACCCGGAGGGCCGCCCGGGCGAGCCGCTGCGGCTCGACGGGGACGAACTCGAACTGGTCTCGGTGGCGCTCGACAACCAGCAACTCGGGCCGCACGACTACGAGGCGTCGCCGTCCGGCCTCGTGATCGCGGATGCGCCCCGCCGGCCGTTCACCCTCACCTTGCGCACGAGGGTCAATCCCACGGCGAACACCAAGCTGATGGGCCTCTACCGGTCCTCGGGCACCTATTGCACCCAGTGCGAGGCCGACGGCTTCCGGCGGATCACGTATTTCCTCGACAGGCCCGACGTGATGTCGGTCTACACGACCCGGATCGAGGCCTCAGAGGCGGACGCGCCGGTCCTCCTGGGCAACGGGAACCTCGTCGGCGGGGGGAAGCTGCCGGGCGGGCGCCACTACGCCGTCTGGCAGGATCCCCACCCCAAGCCCTGCTATCTCTTCGCCCTCGTGGGAGGCCGGCTCGGCGCCGTGACCCGCGAGTTCCGGACGCGGTCCGGGCGCCAGGTGCAGCTGGCGGTCTACGTCGAGCCGGGCAAGGAGGCCCGCGCCGAATACGCCATGGACGCGCTCGTGCGCTCGATGCGGTGGGACGAGGAGGCTTTCGGCTGCGAGTACGACCTCGACGTCTTCAACGTCGTCGCCGTGTCCGACTTCAACATGGGCGCGATGGAGAACAAGGGGCTCAACATCTTCAACGAGAAATACATTCTCGCGAGCCCCGAGACGGCGACGGACGCCGACTACGCCAATATCGAGGCGATCATCGCCCACGAGTATTTCCACAACTGGACCGGCAACCGCATCACCTGCCGCGACTGGTTCCAGCTCTGCCTGAAGGAGGGGCTGACCGTCTTCCGCGACCAGGAATTCACGGCCGACCAGCGCTCCCGTCCCGTCAAGCGGATCGTGGACGTTCGCAACCTGCGCGCGCAGCAATTCGCCGAGGACTCGGGGCCCCTCGCCCATCCCGTGCGGCCTCAGTCCTACCGTGAGATCAACAACTTCTACACCGCGACGGTCTACGAGAAGGGCGCCGAGCTCGTCCGCATGATCAAGACGCTGCTCGGGCCCGAAGCGTTCCGCACCGGCATGGACCTGTATCTCTCCCGCTGCGACGGCACCGCCGCCACGGTGGAGGACTTCATCGCCTGCTTCGAGGAGGCGAGCGGCCGCGACCTCTCCGACTTCGCGCGCTGGTACGACCAGGCCGGCACGCCGACGCTGCTCGTCCAGGCCCACCACGATCCCGAGGCTCGGACCTACAGGCTGGATGTCGCGCAGACCACCCCGCCTACCCCCGGCCAGCCGGTGAAGCAGCCGGTGGTGATCCCCATCCGCCTGGCGCTGTTCGGCGAGTCCGGCGAAAGCCTGCCGCTGGCGACTGCGGATGGACGGGACCTGGGCGGCGGCACGGAAGGCCTGTTCGTGCTCGACCGCGCGGCAGACTCCCTGACGTTCACCCAGGTGGACCGAGCGCCCGTGCCCAGCCTGCTGCGGGACTTCTCGGCCCCGGTGCGGCTCGACATGGACCTGCGCGAGCAGGATCTCCTCGCCCTCTTCCGACACGACACGGACCCGTTCAACCGCTGGCAGGCGGCGCAGACGCTCGCCACGCGCATGCTGCTGCGCGCCACCGAGGCCCTTCGCGACGGCCGCGAGCCGAGCTTCGACACGAGCCTGCCTGCGGCGCTCTCGCGCCTGCTGCAGGGCTCCCGGGACCACGCCTTCGTCGCCCAGGTCATGGCGATGCCCAGCGAATCCGACATCGCGCGCGAGATCGGCGAGAACATCGATCCGGACGCGATCCTCAAGGCGCGTCGAGGCCTGCGCGCCGCCATCGGGCGCGGCATGGCCGAGGATCTGAGGGACGCCTACTTCGCGCTCGGCTCCTCTGCGCCCTATTCGCCGGACGCCGTCTCCGCCGGGCGCCGGTCGCTGCGCAACGCGGCGCTGGACCTGATCGCCGTCGGCGCCCCCGAGGAAGGCGCCCGCCTCGCGTCCACGCAATTCGAAGCGGCCGACAACATGACCGACAAGCTGGCCGCCCTGAGCGTCCTCGCACACCTGCCGGGCGAAGCGCGCGAGGCCGCCCTCACCCGCTTCTCCATCGCTTTCGCGGACAATCCGCTCGTGCTCGACAAGTGGTTCGCCCTGCAGGCGGCGATCCCGGAAGACGGCACGCTGGACCGGGTGCGGCGCCTGATGCAGCACCCCGCCTTCGCCCTCACCAACCCCAACCGGGCCCGCTCGCTCATCGGCACCTTCGCCATGGCGAACATGAGCCAGTTCCACCGGGCGGACGGCGCCGGCCATGCCTTCGTGGCGGACATCGTCCTCTCGCTGGACGGGCTCAATCCACAGGTCGCGGCCCGCCTGCTGGGGGCCTTCCGGACGTGGCGGAGCCTGGAGCCCGGCCGTCGCGCCAGCGCCCAGGAGGCGCTCCGCCAGATCGCCTCCCGTCCGGGCCTTTCGCGCGACGTCTCCGACATCGTCCAGCGCTCCCTCGCCTGAGGCAATGCGGCAGAAATAGGTTGTAGGCCGAACTTTTCTGTGGACAGACCCTCCCCATATGTGGGTGGAGGGTCCTCTGTGCCCACAAAATCTTGTGGATTCAGCCCCAGAAATTTCAACTTTTCATTAATTTCTGGACAAATCACAGCCCTCGGATTCAGATCACCGTGATTCGGATAGATGCGGCACGTCTTCCGGGTTGGACGTTGAGGAATTCGAAGGGGGACATGGCATGGCGCGATCGTTCGCGGCCATTACGCCTGCGCGCGCTCATTCTCTCCAGGGCCTCGCGCGATCGCTCGCGCACCCCACTTACCTGAAGCTGGTTGATGCCGAGCCCTGGCTCCGGCGCCTCGTGCCGGCCATGATGGTGGCCTTCCTGGTTGCGCTCGGCTCGATGGCCTATCTCCAGTCCACTTCGGGCCGCGACGAGACTCTGAACGACGCCTTCGGCGACATCGACGTGCTCGCGTCGCTCGTGAGCTCCGACCTGACCCGGCAGGCCCAGACGCTCGATCCTGCCGCTCCCGCCCCGCGCGAGGCGCTGGGATCGGTGGTGCCCCGTCACGCCCTGCGCGGCCAGCGCTTCATCGTCCTCACCGACATGAGCGGCGCTGTCGTCGGCAACGTACCGGCCAATCCCGAGATCAGCCTCACGCTCAACGACCTGCTCGGCCCCGCCCAGCCGCTCACCACCTTCGCCGACAAGGCCGGCGTGATGATGGTCACGATGACCGGGAACATCCCGGCCATCGCGACCGTGCGGAACCTTCCCGCCCCGTTCGGGCAGGTCGCCGTGATCCAGCCCGTCAAGGGCGCGCTTGCGGGCTGGCGCGCCCGCACCCAGTCCTTCTTCCTCCTGGTGGGCGCGGCGGGCCTCGTGCTCGCGGGGATCAGCACCGCCTATTTCTGGCAGGCCTGGCGCGCCCGCCACGCCGACCAGATCTGCGACAATGTCCGCAAGCGGCTGGACACCGCCCTGTCGCGCGGCCGCTGCGGCCTGTGGGACTGGGACATCGCCCGCGGTACGATCTACTGGTCGGATTCGATGTACGAAATGCTCGGCTACGAGCGCCAGAGCGAGTTCATCTCGTTCGGCGACGTGAACCGTCTCGTGCATCCCGAGGACGGCAATCTCTACGTGCTCGCCGACATGCTCGCGGCGAACGAGGCGACTTCGGTCGACCATGCCTTCCGAGTCCGTTCCGCGGATGGCGAATGGATGTGGCTGCGGGCGCGCGCCGAGCTCGTGCGCGACGGCGACCACCGCGATCCCCACCTGATCGGCATCACCGTCGACATCACGGAGCAGCGTCGCCTCGCCCAGGAGACCGCGACCGCGGACCTGCGCCTGCGCGACGCCATCGAGACCATTTCCGAGGCTTTCGTTCTCTGGGACAACGAGAACCGCCTGGTGATGTGCAACTCGAAGTTCCAGCGGCTGCACAGCCTGCCGCCCGAATCCGTCCTGCCGGGCACGCCCTACGAGGTGCTCGCCGCCGCCCTGACGCCCCCCATCGTGCAGAACCGCCTGGTCGATCCCTCCCGCGACGAGGCGGGCTCGCGCAGCTACGAAGCCCAGTTGCCGGATGCGCGCTGGCTGCAGGTCAACGAACGCCGCACGAAAGACGGCGGCTACGTCTCGGTCGGAACCGACATCACCCAGCTCAAGCGTCAGGAGGAGCATCTCCTCGACAGCGAGCGCAAGCTGACGGCGAGCGTCGCCGACCTCAAGCGCTCGCGCCAGACGCTGGAGTTCCAAGCCCAGCAACTCGCCGACCTCGCCGAGCGCTATCTCGAGCAGAAGGCCGAGGCCGAGAGCGCCAACCGCGCCAAGTCCGAGTTCCTGGCCAAGATGAGCCACGAGCTGCGCACGCCCCTCAACGCCATCCTGGGTTTCTCGGAGGTCATGGAAGCCGGCATCTTCGGGGCCTTGGGCCACGAGAAATACGCGGATTATTGCCGCGACATCCGCCGCAGCGGCGAGTACCTGCTGGGCCTCATCGCCGATATCCTCGACATGGCCGAGCTCGAGGCCGGGCACGTCCGGATGGATCGGCAGGCCCTGTCGGTCGATGGCGCGATCCAGGACGCGCTGCGGATCGCGGCGCCGGAAATCCGCGCCCGCAACCTCACGGTCGAGTCCGATACCCTCCCCGACACGACGATCCACGCGGACCGCCGGGCGGTGCGCAAGATCCTCAACCACCTCCTGTCCAATGCCGTGAAATATACGCCGACGGGCGGGCGGATCGGCGTGCGGGTGCGCCGACTGGGCGACGCCGTGAACATCTTCGTCGAGGACAGCGGCGTAGGCATTCCGAAGGAAGCGCTCGCCAAGCTCGGCCGCCCCTTCGAATGGGTGAAGATGGATGCATCCAAGCCGACGGAGGGCTCGGGCCTCGGCCTCGCCATCGCCCGCTCCCTGGCGGAGCTCCACGGCGGCGGCCTGCGCATCCGCTCCTGCGAGGGCATGGGGACGGTCGTGATGGTGAACCTGCCGACCCGCGCCCGCACGGGGCTCGAAATCGTGGCGAGCGCGCTGGTGGCGTGAACGTCCGGCCCCCTCGTCGCGAGGGGCGCTGCGAGAGGCCCATCGCGGCCCCGCCGCAGGGCGTCGCCACGGTCGCAGCGACGCCTGCCTCGCCCTCGTGAGGACGGCTAACCCGGTGCGGTCATCCTGTCGAACAGGGCGCGCACCTGCCGGCGCGTATCCGCGAGATCTCGCTCCAGCACCTTGAAGTCGGGCAGGCCCAGAACGGAGGCGGCGCGGCGACGCAGGCCCTTGCCGAGCGTGCCGGGATCGAAACCGCCGGGCACCGCGAGCCTCTGCCACTGGAAGAGATCCCGCATCCGGGCATGGGCCCCGATCAGCAGGTCGGCGTCGGCCGGATCGAGCACGCCGGCCCGACGGGCCGCGGAGAGGATCTCCGCCGTCCCCTGCGCCATGACCGAAGGGTGCTTGCGCGCGTGGATCAGCACGAGCGTCTGGGCGATGAACTCGATGTCGAGCAGGCCTCCGGCGACGAGCTTGAGCTCCCAGGGATCGTCCTCGCCCTTCTCCTGCGCGATCAGCCGGCGCATGTCCCTCGCGTCGGCGAGGATGGAGGCCGGATCGACCGCGGCGGTGAGGACCTCCGCGATCGCCTGCGCGGCATCCTTCATCAGGCCGGGATCTCCCGCCACGGGGCGCGCCCGGGTGAGCGCCATGTGCTCCCAGGTCTCCGCCTCCTCGCGCTGGTAGGAGACGAACCCCTTGAACTGGGTCGCGGCGGGACCCTTGTTCCCGGACGGGCGAAGCCGCATGTCGACCGCGTAAAGGGTGCCGCGCCGGGTCGGCACCGTGAGCGCGCTCAGGAGACGCTGGGTGAGCCGCGTGTAGTACACGACCGCATTGAGCGGCCGCGGCCCGTCCGATTCCGCCCGCTCCTCGTCGAAATCGTAGAGCACGACCAAGTCGAGGTCCGACGTCGCCGTCATCTCGCGCGAGCCCAGCCTGCCCATGCCGAGAACGGCGAGGCGGCCGCCCGGCACCTGCCCGTGATCCCGCGCGAACCGGCGCTCCACCTCCGCGAGCGCCACGCGGATGGCTCCCTCCGCGACGGCGGCATAGGCCCGTCCGGCCTGCTCGAAGGAGATGGCGCCCGACAGCGCCCGGGCGCCGACGATGAAGATCTCGTGCTGGCCGCTCTCGCGCAGCCGGTCGAGGACGTCTTCCAGGAGGTCGCTCGACCCGACTTGCCGCGCGATCCGCCCCGAAGCCGTCTCGGCGTCCATCGGCACCCCGCCCAGGGCGGGATCGATCAGCGCGTCCAGGAGATGCGGCCGTCCCGCGACGATCTCGGCCAGGCGCGGCGCCGAGCCCAGGATGTCGGCGAAGAGCTTCAGGACCTGCTCGCGCGAGCGCAGGATCGAGAAGAGCTCGACCGCGGCCGGCATCCGGCCCAGAGCCTTGTCGAAAGCCGCCAGAGCCCCGTCAGGATCGGCGCTCCCGGCGAAGGCGGCGAGCAGCTTCGGCACGAGTTCGGTGAGCACCTCGCGCGCCCGCGGGCTGGTGACGGCCTGCCGCCGGCCGAAGTGCCAGCCCCGCACCGTCTCGGCCACCGCGGGCGGGTCCGCGAAGCCCATGCGGCGCAGGGTGTCCAGCGTCCCAGGGTCGTCGGTCGTCCCCGTGAAGACGAGGTCGCCTTCGCTCGCGGCGAGGTCCGCCCCCTCCTCGAAGAGCCGCGCATAGTGCTTCTCGACCCGCTGGGCCTGCCGGGTCATCGCCTTCTCAAAGGCAGGCAAACCGGGATAGCCGCAGAACCGCGCGAAGCGGCCGAGCGCGCCGGCATCGGCCGGCAGCCGCTGCGTCTGCTCGTCCTCCTGCATCTGCAGGCGGTGCTCGATCGTGCGGAAGAAGCGGTAGGCCTCGGCGAGTTCGTCGCGGGCCTGCTCGGAGATCCAGCCTTCCGCGTGGAGCGCCGCCAGCATGTCGAGCGTGCGTCGGCCCCGCAGGTCGGGACGCCGGCCGCCAAAGACAAGTTGCTGCGTCTGCACGAAGAACTCGATCTCGCGAATGCCGCCGCGGCCGAGCTTGATGTCGTGCCCGGCCACCGTGATCGTCTCGTGACCGCGCACGGCGTGAATCTGCCGCTTCATCGCATGGATGTCGGCGATGGCGGCGAAGTCGAAATACTTGCGCCAGATGAAGGGGGCGAGATCCTGCAAGAAGGCCTGACCGATCGGGATGTCGCCGGCCACGGGCCGTGCCTTGATCAGCGCGGCGCGCTCCCAGTTCTGCCCCACCGTCTCGTAGTAGGCGAAGGCGGAGGGCAGCGCGATGGCCGTCGGCGTCGAGGCGGGGTCCGGACGCAGGCGCAGGTCGGTGCGGAAGACATAGCCGTCCGCGGTGCGCTCCTGGAGCAGCTTCACGAGGTCACGGACGATCCGGACGAAGAACGGCCCGGGCTCGCCGCCAGGCGCCAGCGGAGCCTTGTCCGCGTCGTAGAAGACGACGATGTCGATGTCGGAGGAATAGTTCAGCTCGCGCGCGCCGTGCTTGCCGAGGGCCAGAACCACGACGCCGCAATCGCGCGCCGGGTCGCCGGGATCGGGCGGCGCGAACTTGCCGGTATCGGCGGCGCGGCGCAGGGCGAAGCGCAGGCTCGCCGCGACGGCCGCATCGGCGAAGTCCGACAGCGCGGCCGTGACCTGCTCCAGGCTCCAAAGCCCGCCCAGGTCCGCCAGGCCCACGAGCAGCGCCAGCTCCTGCTTGCCACAGCGAAGCTCCCGCATCGCCGAAGCCTCATGCTCGAGCCGAGCCGTGGCCTCGACCGCGGCGAGGATGCGGCCGAGCGAGACCTCCGGATCATCGAGCAGGAGGCGCGCGAGACGGGACGCATTGCCCAGCGCCAAACGCCAGAGGTAGGGAGAGTGGTCCGCCAGGGCCGCCAGCAAGTCGAGGAGCGAGGAGGGATTGGAGACCTCCTGCGCAAGCCGACCATCCTGCCCGGCTTCGGCAAGGGCGACGCGCAGTTCGCCCGCTCTCCGGCGCGCGGCCCGGGCGGCCGAGAGCCGCGGCAAGGGCGCGAGGCGGTCGAGCAGGGGGCGGCCCATTACGTCACCTGCGGCCTGCGGAACTTGGGCGCTATGGCGGGCTTGGCCGACGTCGCGTCGGTGGCAGCCGGCGGCCCGAGTTCCGGCCTCTCGGGCAGGCTGATGACGACGCGCAAGCCCGGCGCGTTGTCCTCCAGCCTCAGCGTCCCGCCGTGCAGCCTCGCGACGGCGGACGCCAGCGACAGGCCGAGCCCGAATCCCGGCCGGGTCCGCGCGCCTTCGAGCCGGACGAATCGCTCGACGACGCGCACCCTGTCCTCGGCCGGGATGCCCGGCCCCCGGTCGGCGACGCTGATCTCGATCATGTCGCCCAGCCGGACGCCGCCGATGGCCACGTCCACCGCGGGCCCGCCGGCTGTCCGGGCCGCCACGGCGGGCGCCGCGTACTTGATCGCGTTGTCGACGAGATTCGCGATGGCCTGCCCCACGAGCTCGCGGGAGCCGTGCATCGGCAGGTCCGCAGGGACCTCCACCCTCAGAGGAATGCCGGCCTCGTCGGCCACCGGCTCGTAGAGCTCCGCCACGTCGCGGGCCACGTCGGCGATGTTGAAGTCGACCATCCCCTCGCGCGAATTGCCGGCCTCGGCCCTGGCGATCATCAGCAGCGCGTTGAAGATGCGGATGAGATTGTCCGCCTCCTCGATCGTGGCTTCCAGGGTGCCGCGATAGTCGTCGACCGTGCGCGCGGTGCGAAGCGCCTCCTCGGCTCCGTTGCGCAGGCGCGTGAGCGGCGTCTTGAGATCGTGGGCGATATTGTCGGAGACCTCGCGCAGGCCCTGCATCAGTTCTTCGATGCGGTCGAGCATCAGGTTCAGGTTCTCGGCCAGCCTGTCGAACTCGTCGTTCGAGCCTGCGACCGTCAGCCGCCCCGAGAGGTCGCCGGTCATGATCCCGCGCGTCGTGGCCGTCATCGAGTCGATGCGGCCGAGCACGCGGCTCGTCACGAACCAGCCCCCGAGCAGAGCGAGGACGATCACCAGTCCCAGGGACCAGCCGAAGGCCCTGCGAACCACGGTTCGGAACCGGTCCCCCTCCCCCAGGTCGCGCCCGACGAGCAGCGTGAAACCGCCGGGCAGCTGGATCACGCGCACCAGCGCCTGGTGCGGGCGCGGGTTCGTCTCCTCCTCCTGGCTGGTGAGGTAGGTGATCTCGTGCTCGCCCGCCTCGAGGCGCAGGGCGTCCGGCAGGTTCTCGATGTTGCCGGCGAGCTTGGTGCCGCCCGGCCCCACCAGGAGGTAGAGCGAGGAGCCCGGCTGGTTGGAGCGTCGCTCGATGATGTTGAGGAGGCGGCGCATGCCGCCGGAATTATACTGTTCCGCCAGCCCCTGGATCTCGGCCTGCACCGTCCCCGACGCCTGGGCCATGAGCAGGCGGCGCGCGTTGAACGAGACATAGCCGAGGATGAACGCGGCGAAGACGACGAAGATGACGAGGTAGGCGGCGGACAGCTTGAACGCCGTCGTGCGGACGAGCTTACCGAGCGCTGTCACGGATCATGTATCCCGCGCCCCGCACGGTATGGATGAGCGGGCGGTCGAACCCCTTGTCGATCTTGCTGCGCAGCCGCGAGAGATGAACGTCGATCACGTTCGTCTGGGGGTCGAAGTGATAGTCCCAGACGTTCTCGAGCAGCATCGTGCGGGTGACCACCTGCCCCGCGTGCTTCATCAGGTATTCCAGGAGCCGGAACTCACGCGGCTGCAGGTCGATGTCCTTGTCGCCCCTCTTGACGCTGTGGGACAACCGGTCCAGCTCCAGGTCGCCGACCCGGTAGGACGTCTCCACGGCGGGACCGGAGCGGCGGCGGCGCGCCAGCACCTCGGTGCGGGCCAGGAGCTCGGAGAAGGCGTAGGGCTTGGAGAGGTAGTCGTCCCCGCCGGCCCGCAGGCCCTTCACGCGGTCGTCCACCTGGCCGAGCGCCGAGAGGATCAGCACGGGTGTCTCGACCTTCTGCTCCCGCAGCCCGTGGATCAGGGACAGCCCGTCGAGCTTGGGCAGCATGCGGTCGACGATCAGCACGTCGTAGTCGCCCTCGCGGGCGAGGGCATAGCCGTCGAGGCCGTTATTCGCGTGGTCGGCCACGTGGCCGGATTCGCGAAAGGCCTTGACAAGATAGGCGGCGGCTTCGGCGTCGTCTTCCACGATCAGGAGCTTCATGTTCATGGAACCTACTCCAACGCGCGGGACTGTGAAGCCCGCGGGCGACGGTTCCCATCCGCTCTGCACAGCCACGACTGGCCTCCACGGCGTAGGGCCGAAATGGAACCGGCAGGCGGACGGGGGTGTCCAGCCTGCCGGGGGAAGACCGGACCCTGCGGAAACGGGGCGACACCCGCAGGGCCCGGAGCTCGCGACGTCCGATGGGGGCAGGATCAGCCGCGGGCATCCTTCTTCGGGAAGGCCAGGGCCACGAAGCGGCTCTGGTCCCCGGTCTTCAGGCGCATCAGGACGGCCTTGCGGCCCTCCTTGCGCGCATCCTCGAGCGCCTTCTTGACCTCGGCCGGCTGGCTCACCGCCTTGCCGGCGACATCGAGGATGACGTCGCCCTGGCGGATGCCCTGCTGGGCGCCCGCGCCGTCGGGATCGACCTCGGTCACCACGACTCCCTTGTCGCCGGAGCCCTTGACGGAGCTGGCGGGGGCGAGGCTGAGGCCGAAGGAGCCGCCCTTGGCGGCATCGTCGCCGCCGACGTCGGCCTTGGCCTGCTTCTCGGCGGGCAGGTTGCCGAGCTGCATCGAGACGCTCTTCTCCTTGCCGTCACGCATGACGGTGAGGTCGACCTTGGAGCCGGGCTTCATCGCGGCGATCTCGCGCGACAGTTCCTTGGGACCCTTGATCGCCTGGCCGTTCACCGCGACGATCGTGTCGCCGGCCTTGACGCCGGCCTCAGCCGCGGGGCCGTCCTTCTGCGCCTCGGCGACGAGCGCGCCCTTGGCTTCCTTGAGGCCGAGGCTGTCGGCGATCTCGCTGGTGACCGGCTGGATCTGCACGCCGATATAGCCGCGCGAAACCGTCCCCGTATCCTTCAGGGAGCCCACCACGTTGTTCGCGACCACGGAGGGGATCGCGAAGGCGATGCCGACGCTGCCGCCCGACGGGGAATAGATCGCGGTGTTGACGCCGACGACCTCGCCATTGGTGTTGAAGGTCGGGCCGCCCGAGTTGCCGCGGTTCACCGGCGCGTCGATCTGCAGGTAGTCGTCATACGGGCCCGAGCCGATGTCACGGCCGCGCGCGGAGACGATGCCGGCGGTCACCGTGCCGCCGAGGCCGAAGGGGTTGCCGACGGCGACGACCCAGTCGCCCACCCGCGGAGCGGCCGAGGCGAACTTCACGAAGGGGTAGGTGCCGTCCTGCTTCACCTTGAGCAAGGCGAGGTCGGTCTTGGGGTCCTTGCCGATCACCTTGGCGTCGAGCGTCTTGCCGTCGTCCATGGTCACGGTGACCTCGACCGCGTGGTCGACCACGTGGTTGTTCGTGACGATGTAGCCGTCCGAGGTGATGAAGAAGCCCGAACCCTGGGCCTGCGCGAACTGGTGACCGCGCGGGCGCGCCTGCTGGCCGAAGCGCTGGCCGCCCTGGCCCTGGCCGAACTCCCGGAAGAACTTCTCGATGCCCGGCGGCAGGCCGCGCGGCATGCCCTGCGGGGCGCCGTCCTCGTCGTCATCGCCCTGGTCGGCGATGCCGGGGCCGTTCATGGCGGCCGTCTCGACCTTGACCTTCACGGACACCACGGCGGGGCGGACCTTCTCGACGATGTCGGCGAAGGACGGCGCATAGAGGCCGGCCGGCGCCGCGAGAGGGGCCGTCTGCGCATTGGCAGGGGTCTCGAAGAAAACGTTCTGGGTCAGGCCGGCGCCCACAACGGCGACGGCGCAGGCGCCCGCCAGCAGGGTGGCCTTCAGTCCACGGCGCGAAAGGCCGCTCTGGTTGAAATTCGTCATGTCGTGTCTCCTTGGCCCGAGGGCTCATGCCCGTTCGCCATGGAGGCAGAATTGGAGGCGCCCGCTTACGGGCTCATCACGACAGGATGAAAAGTTGGAAAGGTGGGCGCAAAAGTCGTTCCACGTTGGAAAGACAAGCGAATCCGGTGGCCTCGCGGCCGAACCGGAGGGCTGGGCCCCTTCTAGGGACCGTCGATGACCCGCTTCAGGGCCGCTTCCTCATCCCGACTCAGGGCGACGGCGGCGGCGCGCTCGGTCTTCCTCCGCCGCGCATTCGCCCACACCACCCCCGCGCCCAGCGCCAGCACGACGAAGGGACCCACCCACAGGATCAGCGTGTGGGCGTTGAAGGCGGGCTTCAGCAGGACGAACTCGCCGTAGCGGTCGACGAGGAAGCTGCGGACCTGGTCGTCCGTGGCCCCCTCTTTCAACTTTTCGCGCACGAGCAGGCGCAGGTCGCGGGCGAGCGGCGCGTCGCTGTCGTCGATCGACTGGTTCTGGCAGACCAGGCAGCGCAGGCCGGACGAAATGCCGCGCGCGCGCTCCTCGAGCCCGGGATCCTGCAGCACCTCGTCGGGCTGGACCGCACGAACGGGGCCGGCCATGACGAGGGCGGCGGCGAGCGCCAGCATGGCGGACGACACGCGGCGTCCCGAGCAGAGACGGATGGGCGCCACCGCGCTCACTCCGCCGCCGTGGCCGCGCCGGCGACGGCCCGCGCGCGCGCCTTGACGGGCGCGGCGATGCGGGAGCGCCGGTCGGCCAGCGACAGCGTCCCGCCCAGCGCCATCACGACCGCGCCGAGCCAGATCAGCAGGACCAGCGGCTTGTAGTAGAGCCGCAGGCCCACTTTGCCGTCAGGCTCGATCTCCGCGACGCTGGCATAGAGCTGGCCGAGGGGGCCCACGGTCATCAGGCCGGCCTCGGAGGTCGGCATGCTGCGTCCCGTGAAGATGCGCTTCCCCGGTTCCAGCGTGCCGAGCGCCCCGCCGTCCTTCGAGACCTCGAGGATGGCGGCCTGCTCGCGATAGTCGATGCGCCGCCGGTCCTCCACCTTGCTGAGCATGATCTCGTAGCCGCCGACCTCGACCTTGTCGCCGGGCTTCAGGGCCACGATCCGCTCGACGCCCCACGCCGTCGCAGCGATGCCGATGACGGTGACGCCGACCCCGGCATGGGCGATGGCGGTGCCCCAGGCGCTGCGCGGCAGGCCCGCGGCCCGCCGCAGCGCCTGGCCCAGGCCGAGGCCCGGCCGCCAGGACCGCGTCACGATCTCGGTCGCCGAGCCCAGGATCAGCCAGGCTGCGAGCCCGAACCCGAGCGGCGCCGCCACCGGGCCGCCGCGCGTGATCCAGAGCAGGGCGAGCGTGACGAGGATGGCGACGCCCATGGCCACCGAGAGCCTCTGGGCGACGCCCAGCAGGTCGCCGCGCTTCCAGGCCAGGGACTGGCCGAAGGGCAGGATCAGCAGCAGGGGGACGCAGAGCGGCAGGAAGGTGGCGTTGAAGAAGGGTGCGCCGACGGAGATCTTCGCGCCGGTCGTGGCCTCCAGGGCCAGCGGATAGAGCGTGCCGATGAAGACCGTGGCGCAGGAGGTGGCGAGGAGGAGATTGTTGGCGACGAGCGCGCCTTCGCGGGACACCGGGGCGAAGAGCCCGCCCTGCCGCAGCAGCGGTGCGCGCCATGCGAACAGGGCGAGGCCGCCTCCGATGAACGCGACGAGGATGCCTAGGATGAACAGGCCGCGGGACGGGTCGGTGGCGAAGGCGTGGACGGACGTGAGCACGCCCGAGCGCACCAGGAAGGTGCCGATCAGCGACAGCGAGAAGGTGATGATGGAAAGCAGGATCGTCCACACCTTCAGCGCGTCGCGCTTCTCCATCACGACCGTCGAGTGGATCAGCGCCGTTCCGGCCAGCCAGGGCATCAGCGAGGCGTTCTCGACGGGATCCCAGAACCACCAGCCGCCCCAGCCGAGCTCGTAATAGGCCCAGTAGGAGCCCATGGCGATGCCGAGCGTCAGGAAGGTCCAGGCCGTCAGGGTCCAAGGCCGGACGAAGCGCGCCCAGACGGCGTCGATGCGGCCGTCGATCAGGGCTCCGAGCGCGAAGGAGAAGGCCACGCTGAACCCGACATATCCGAGGTAGAGCAGCGGCGGGTGAATGGCGAGGCCGGGATCCTGCAGGATCGGGTTGAGCCCCTGCCCCTCGAACGGGGCCGGCGACAGCCGCGCGAAGGGATTGGAGGTCACCAGGATGAAGAGCAGGAAGGCCGCCGCGACCGCCCCCTGCACCGAGAGCACGTTGGCCAGCAGCCGCTCCGGCATCGCGCCGCCGCGGATGGCCAGCAGGGCCGCGAAGATGCCGAGGATCAGGACCCACAGCATCATCGAACCCTCGTGGTTCGACCAGACGCCGGAGATCTTGTAGGCGAGCGGCTTGGTGGAGTGCGAGTTCTGGAAGACGTTCAGGACGGAGAAGTCGGACCCTACATAGGCGGCCGTGAGGGCCGCGTAGGAGAGCAGCAGGAAGCCGCACATGGCGAGCGCCACGGGGCGCGCCGTGCCCATCAGCATGGAGTCCCGCGTCAGGGCCCCCCAGCAGGGCACGACGGTGAGGATGAGCGACAGGGCGAGCGCCAGAACGAGCGCGTAATGGCCGACCTCGACGATCATGGCGTCTTCGCCCCCTGCGCCGGCGCACCGCCGGGATTGCCCTTGCCCTCATTCCAGACGCCCTGCTTCTTCAAGGCGTCCGCGACCTCCTTGGGCATGTAGTTCTCGTCGTGCTTGGCGAGCACGCTGTCGGCGCGGAAGCCTCCGGAGGCCTCGAGCACGCCTTCGGCGACGACGCCCTGCCCTTCCCGGAACAGGTCGGGCAGCAGGCCCTTGTAGCGGACCGGCACCGACTTCGCCGTATCCGTCACCTCGAACTCGACCAGTTGGTCGGCGCCCTTGCGGACGCTCCCCTCCTTGACGAGGCCGCCGATGCGCAACCGCGTGCCGGGGGCGATGCCCTGGCTGGCGATCTCGCTGGGCGTGCGGAAGAAGACGATGGAATCGTTCAGGGCGAAGAGGACGAGGCCCGCGGCGAGGCCCAGGACCGCCAGCGCGCCGCCAATCAACAGCAGCCTGCGCTGCTTGCGCGTCATGCGGGAACCGCTGGTCGTGACTGCACTCATCTCGTCGGTCCTACGATCCCCCGATGGCCAATTCGCGGCCGAGCGCTTCCAGCCGTGCCTTGCCCGGCGGGTCGCCGGCCAAGGCCGTCAGGCCGCGACCCAGCGCCGCCTTCGCCTTGTCCGGCTCGTTCAGCACCATGTAGGAGCGCACGAGCCTCAGCCAGCCCTCCACGTCGCCGCTATTCGTCTCGAGCTTGGCCGACAGGTTCTCCACCATGCCGCGGATGGCCGCGAGCTGGTCCCCCTTCGGCATCGCGGCGATGGCCTGCCCCGCCGCGCTGTTCGGGCCCGACTGCGGCGCCTGCCCGAGAGCGGCGAGCCGCTCGTCGAGCATGGCCGCCACGGGGCTCCCGGGCGGGGCCTCGGCGGCGAGTTCGCGGTAGATCGCCACGGCCGTGACACGATCGCCGTCCTGCTCGGCCGCCATGGCCTTGAAGAAGCGGGCCTTGCCCAGCCTCGGCTCCTGCGCCAGCGCCTTGGTATAGGCCTCCCGCGCCGCCGGGGTCGCGGCGCCGTCCGCCTCCGCGATCAGCGCCTCCGCGTAGTTCTCCAGGCGGACCGGCGTCTCGCCCAAGAGCCGGATGGCGTTGGCGTAGGCCTTCGCGGCGTCGGAGAAGCGACCCATGCTCATGTAGACGGGGGCAACGACCTCGAACCCCCGGCCATCATTCGGATTGGCGGCGAGGTGCTGCTCGATCTTGGCGATCGCCTCGTCCATGCCGCCGGCCTGATTGACGCCGTCCGTCCGAGAGGCCAGCGGCTGGGCGGGCAGCTCGGGATGGCCCACCGACAGGTAGAGGCCGAGGCTCAGGAGCGGAATGCCCACCAGCGCGAGGCCGGCCGCGAGGCTCCTGCGCGTCTTGGAGGGCGAGCCGGCGGCCGCCTTCTGCTCCAGCCGGTCGGCCGCCAGCAGGCGGCGCGCCGCCTCCACCCTGGCGGTCGCCGCTTCCGACGAGTCGAGCAGGCCGCGCTCCTTGTCGCGCTCGATCTCGGCGAGCTGCGCTTCGTAGAAGGCGCGGTCCGTGCTGCGCATGTCGGGAGCCGCGGCCAAGGCCTCGCGCCGCGCGAGCGGTGCGAGCACCGCCAGCACGGCGACCCCAGTCATCACGGCGAGGGCGACCCAGACCAGCATGGCCGTTCGATAGCGGCCCTTGGGCTCCGCGTCACGCCATAAAGTGCCGCAGCGCCTTCGGGATGACTGCGGATGACGCGTTCGTCAGCTCACGATCTGCCAGGTGCCGTCTGGATTGCGGCACGCCGTGCCCTGCCCCGCCTGCGGCCGGCCGTTGATGTAGATCGTGTGGGTATAGCGCCGGCACTGGCTTTGGGCCTCGTAGTA
Organism: Alsobacter sp.; assembly: GCA_046349155.1. Classification (GTDB taxonomy): domain Bacteria; phylum Pseudomonadota; class Alphaproteobacteria; order Rhizobiales; family Beijerinckiaceae; genus Alsobacter. Next base: position 676,402 of record JAXMCW010000002.1, read on the forward strand.
GACCGGGCCCGGCTCGACATAGCCGTAGGCCCCGCTGGGCGCGTTCCAATCCGAGCGCTGGCCCGAGTTCAGGGCGCTCGCCTGCGCGCTGTAGGCGCGCGACTGCGCCTCCTGGTCGAGACTCTTGCCGATCTGGTTGCCGAGGAAGCCGCCGATCAGCGCGCCGCCCGCGATCGCCGCCGCCTTTCCCGCGCCCGCGCCGAAGGCGCTGCCGACCAGCCCGCCCAGCACGGCGCCGCTCACGGTTCCCACGCCTTCGTTGGTCGGGGCTCCGGTCTGCGAACATCCCGCTGCGGCGAGAGACATGGCGCAGGCGGCAATTGCAGCTGTCAGGCTTCTGGTGGGCATTCCGATTCGCTCCGTTCGCGGGACCGCGCCCGGGCTCGGGAAGGAGCGGGCGCACCGTCAAGCGGAGCCATGGCGGAGAATTGAGACGGGATCTTGGCGCGGGTCAGCCGGCCGGCAGGACGAGTTCCGCCCGCAGGCCTCCCAGAGGGCTGGCGCCGAGCGTGAGGGCTCCGCCGTAGAGCGCCGCCAGGTCCTGGACGATCGAGAGGCCCAGGCCCGAGCCCGGCCTGGATTCGTCGAGACGGGCGCCGCGCTTGAGCATTTCAGTTCGCGCCGCCTCCGGCAGGCCAGGCCCGTCGTCGTCGACGAGGGCGCGGAAAAAGTCCCGGCCGTCCCGCCCGGGCGCCGGCTCCACGGTCACGAGGACCCGCGACGAGGCCCATTTCCCGCCGTTGTCGACGAGGTTGCCGACCATTTCCTCGAAGTCCTGCTTCTCGCCGCGGAAGCGCACGTCAGGCTCCACCTCACGGTCGAACGCCACGTCGCGGTCCCGGTATATCTTGGTCGCCGTGCGCAGGAGCCCGTCGATCACCGGCCCGATCTCCGTCACCGTGCCGATGGAGCCCGCCCGCGCCGCAGCCCTTGCGCGCTCCAGGTACCAGTTCACCTGGTCGCGCATCACGGCCGCCTGCTCGCGAACCTTGTCGGCGAGCTGGCCCTGCTCGGCGCCCGCCTCGTTCACCAGAACGCTCAAGGGCGTCTTCAGCGCGTGGGCCAGGTTGCCGACCTGGGTCCGCGCCCGCTCCAGGATCTCGTGGTTGGAATGGATCAGCAGGTTGGTCTCGGCTGCGAGCGGGGCGAGGTCGTCGGGCCAGTCGCCCTCGATCCGGTCCTTCTGCCCCCTGCGGATCAGGCCCACAGCCTCCTGCAGGCGAGCGAGCGGCTGCAGGCCGAAACGGACCTGGACCACCGTCGTGCCGACGAGGAGGAGGCCGAGCAGAAGGAAGGTGAGCGCCAAAGCCAGTTCGAAGGAGGCGATCGTCGATTCGATCTCGTCGGCGTCGGCCGCGACCTGGATGCGGAACCGGCCATCCTCGCCCAGGTCCACCACGCGCTCGATGATCCGCAGCCGCCGTTCGTCCGGGCCGGTGGCGTAGCCCTCGCGCAATTCGCCGGGCTTCACCCGCCCCTGCGGCGGCGGCAGGTTGGGCAGCCGCCCTCCGAACAGCGAGGTCGAGCCGGACACTTCCGCCGGCGTCCGGTCGAGCCGGGCGATCTGCCAGTACCAGCCCGAGAGCGGCAGGTCGAAGCGCGGTTCTCCGAGGCTGTAGGGGTCCTGCTTGTCGGTCTCCGGCGAGGCGACCGCCGCCACGAGGGACTTCAGATAGACGTGCAGGCGCTCGTCGAAGCCGCGCTCCGTGGTGCGGCGGTAGATGGTCGAGAGCACGACGCCCGCCACGATCAGGATGACCAGGCTGAGCGCCGCCGACGAGACGAAGAGGCGCGTGGCGATCGACTGGCGCTTCAGGGTCCAGCGCTCGCGCACAGGCTTCACCGCCGGCCTCCTGACCCCCCGGCGCTCACGCGCCGGATCCGGGGGCCTGCAGGATGTAGCCGAGCCCCCTGACCGTCTGGATGGCGTCGACGCCGAGCTTCTTGCGCAGGCGTCCCACGAAGACCTCGATCGTGTTGCTGTCGCGGTCGAAATCCTGGTCGTAGAGGTGCTCCACGATCTCCGTCCGCGATACGACCCTTCCCACGTGGTGCATGAGGTAGGCAAGCAGCCGATATTCGTGAGAGGTGAGCTTGATGGGGTTCCCGTCGACCGTGACCCGGTTGGAGCGCGTATCGAGCCGCACCGGGCCGCAGACGAGCTCGCTCGTGGCGTGGCCCGCGGCACGGCGCAGGACGGCGCGCACGCGCGCCAAAATCTCCTCCATGTGGAACGGCTTGGTGACGTAGTCGTCCGCCCCGGCGTCGAAGCCCTGGACCTTGTCGCTCCAGCGGTCCCGGGCGGTGAGGATGATCACAGGCATCGCCCTACCGGATCGCCGCCACCCCTGGAGAACGGCGACGCCGTCCATCTTGGGGAGGCCGAGATCGAGGATCACGGCGTCGTAAGGCTCGGATTCCCCGAGGAAATGCCCCTCCTCGCCGTCATGGGCGCGGTCGACGGCATAGCCTGCCTGTTCCAGCGCCGTCACGATCTGGCGATTGAGGTCTTTGTCGTCTTCAACCACCAGCAGGCGCATGGCGGCTCCCGTTCAGTTGCGCTCCACGATGCGGCCGGTCGCGGCGTCCACGTCGATCCGTAGCACCTTTCCGTCCCGCTTGAGCGACGTAATGACATAAACAAGGCCCTTCTCGCCATTACAAAGGCGCGCGCGGACGGCCTCGCCGCCTCCGGCCGCCCTCGCCGCCCGCAGGGCCGCGACCTGGGCGATGACGCGCTTGGCGGCCACCTCCTCGCGGATCTCGGCCTCGCTGAGGCAGGCGGGACGAGCCTGCTTGGCCTCCGCCTTGGTCTCCGCCAGGTCCTCCGCGAACGCGGGGGGCGCGGCAGCGACGGGTGCGACCAGGACGGCGGAAGCCGCAAGGAGGGCGCGCAGCAGGACGGGTCCGCGCGAGGAGGCATGGCTCGGCATGCGACCACGCTAGGAGCGCCGTCCTGAACCGCAGGTGAACGCCGCGTCAGCGAGCGGCGACCAGTCGCCGCGTGGCGAGCACCCGGAACAGCGTCGAGGCGATGAAGGATCCCCCGGCGACGACCTGGAGGCCGGCGTCGACGAGGCCCGGGGCATCGAGGCCGGTCGTGTCGAATCCGACGGCGGAGAGGCCGAGCGCGGCGAGGCCGACGGCGTTGGACCAGACGGTCCGGCTGGCGAGGATGGACTTCACATCCGACATGGCGGGCTCCTTGCTGGGCAGAACGGAGTGAGGGGCTGGCGCGCTGGTGGCCGCCGCGCGGCGCGCCAGGCTCCGCACGGCGTCGACCCTGTGCGACCAGCCCCGCCCGAAGGCGGACCAGGTCGGCAGGGACTGCAGGAATGCGAGCCGTCGGTCGCAGATGCGGTCGGCCAGCAGCGCGGCGCCGCTCGCGCGGCAGGCCGTGAGCGTCGCCGGTCCGATGACGCCGTCGGCCCGCACCCCCAGGCTTTCCTGCAGGAGCAGGGCCGCGCGCCGCGGCCCGGCATGGACCGCCATGTCGAAGACCGCGAGATCCACGCCGGCTGGCAAATCGTCGCCTCGCACCGCGTTCCAGTAGCGTGAGCGATAGATGCTCGCCGCCTCCGCCCGGCCGAGCGCCCTCACCGCGCCCGCGTCGACCGGGCTCCCGCGCGCCTCCGAGAGCGTCTGGCAGGTGATGCCGAACTTGGTCGCTCCGCCTGGATCGCGGGGATCGTCGACGAAGCCTCCCTCGAAGCGCAGGACCGCCGCGAGCGCAGCCTCGAACTGGTTTTCCATGGCGTCGCCCTCAGAGTTCGGCGCTGTAGTCGAAAGGCCCCGCGCCGCTCGCTACAGGGGTCGTCCTCATCTCAAAGGCGAGGTCGGCCGGGGACTGCGCGGCGGCGGAGCGGCGGAAGTAGCGTCGTGCGAGAAGCAGCTCGACGGCCGGCATGCGCCGCGCGAAGGCTGAGGCGGCGGGCCCTTCCTCGAGCTGCACGTCGGCGATGTCGATCGAGGCCGCCGACGACCCCGACAGGGCGAAGCGAAGCGCCGTGCAGGACCCCGCTGCGACGGTCTTGCCGGAGACGCCGGGCAAGGTCGTGGTGATGACGCGCCGCGTCCAGGCGGGGCTCGCCGCGAGGGCCGTGGATGCCAGTCCGGAGACCGCGGCGCTGCCGCCCGCGCCGAACACCTGCGCCATGTCGCAGAAGAACGCCGCCGACGCCGTCCGGTAGCTGAAGGACACGGTGACCTTGCGCCCGGCGAGGCGCGTCACGTCCTCCAGGCGCGTCTGCAGCTCGGGGAAGGAGGTCGCCGTCGTGCTCGCGACGGACAGCGTGGCGAAGCAGCGTCCTCCGGGGACGTCGGCCTGACCCGCCGCGAAGGCCGAGCAGCTCAGTTGTCCGGCGGCGACGCCCGCCGCCTGGGTGAACCAGCGGTCGGGACCGTAGGCCGGCGCCTGGCCGAGCGGGAACGGCCCGGCCCCGCGCTGGGCGATCATGAAGTCGCCGTTGATCACGTGATTGCGGAGGTCCCCCACGCCCGACCCGCCGAAGCCCCCCACGCCCGAGGGAAAGGTGACCGCTCCGGTCTGGGCATCGACCAGCAGGCCGTCCCGCCAGGCCGCGCCATCGGCGGAGACCTTGATGCGAAACCGGTCGTCGCCGCAGAGGCCGGCCTCGGCCCTGCCTGACCAGCCGTCCTGGAAGAGGATGCTGGCCGTCGACGCCTCCTTCTCCTTGTTCAGCTTCAGCCGCAGGCTGCCGCTGCCGCCCTCCCCTGCGCCGCGCGCGGAAAAGAGCGCATCATTGAGCTTGGCGCTGAACGGATTGCCGGGATCGGCGCCCGTGCCGAGCGCGAACGACGTCAGGCCGGCGAGCGCCGTGAGCGCGCTCGCGAGGTCTCGCCAGCTCGTCCCGTCGTAGAGCAGAACCGCTCCCGCCGCCGCGACGTAGCAGAGCCAGCCCGGCCGCGGCTGGTGGAAGCGCCAGCTTCCATCGTCGAAGGCCGCCAGCTGACCGGCATGGCCGGCGAAGGCCCCGAGGGGCGCGACCCCGACGAGGTAGCGGTCTCCCTCGGCGGGCGTGTCGGGCGGCGCCTGTACCCCGCTCTGCAGGACGCCCGCCTGCACGAGCGTGTCGAGCATGCGCAGCGCCTCGTTGTGGGTGACATGTTTCTGGGACTGGGCCGCCGCCAGGTAGGGCAGCGCCAGCCGGTTGGACACATCCATGTCCGCCTCCGGTTCGGTGGAATCAGGTGACGGGCAGCGAGCCCTCGAACGGGAGGCCTGCTCCCACCGAGGCGCTGACCTGGGCGAGGCTCAAGGCCAGGCGGCTCTGCGGTCCGCCGAAATCGGACAGCTCGTCCGCCGCCGCGTAGAGAAGGGGCGATGCCTGCGACTGCAGCATTCGCTTGGGGATCTGTCCTGCCCGGATGATGCACTGGAACGCTGGGCTCTCCTCGCCGAGCGGAATCTCGGCCGGCTCCCACGCGTCCGAGGCCAGCCGCCCCCGGCGCAGCCATGAAATCTCCACGCCGGCTGTCGTGCGCCGGGCGCGCACTCCGACGGGCGACAAGGGGACGAGCGCCGCGGCCCCGGGCGCGGCCGTCCACTCCGCGACCGCGGGGTCCGCGACGTCGCGGCCTCCCGGGCCGACGCGGTAGCGCCACGCCTGGCCCAGCGTCTCGACGCCTCGCGCGAGCGGGACCAGGGCCTGGTTCAGGAGCACGACGCGCGCCCCGGCCTGCACGAGCCGTCCGGCAGCCGGTTCGGACGATCCGAGCCCCCTGATCAGCCTCGCCACGCGCCATTGCAGGCGGCCGACCAGGTCCGCCCGCGCGAAGGTGACGACCTCCGTGCGGCCGTCAGCCCCCAGGACGGCCAGACAAGTCGCGCCCTGCAGGGCCGTGAGATCGGACGCCGTCGGCAGGACGCCACGGTCGAGCTGCACGGTCACGACGGCCTGGTCGTCGAAACGCCAGAGCGGGCCGGCCGGCAGGTCGGAGATGGTCGTCCCGAGCACGGACGAGGCCGTGGCCGCCGCGAACAGGTCGAAGCTCGCACCGTCCACCGAGCGCCAGAGCGCCATCTGCCCCGGCCAGGGATCGGCCGAGACGGCGACGGACTGCAGGAGCGCGGGATCTCCCTGCGGGAAGGGCCAGTCGACGATCTCGAACCGAGGCGGGCCAGGGACGGCCGGGGCCGCCTGCCACGGAAGCGAAGCCGGGCGGGAATTGGCCGCGTAGATCGCCGGCTCGATGGCCGAGGCCTCGAGTTCCCGCACCTGCGCATCGCGGATCCGATCGATCCGGTACAGGCGAGGCTCCGCCATGCCGTCCAGCGTGACGAGATCGCCCGGCTCCAGCGCGAGCAGCCCCGGCCGGAGCTTGCACGACAAGGTCTCGCGCGCGGACCAGGCGTCGTGGAGCGCGATGTCGGCCAGCCGCCCCGCCTCGGCGCGACGCAGGACGGCGCTGACCTCCACGGTCTTCAAGCGTCGGCTCGCGCCAGCCAGCCTCCGCGACGCGGCCGTCGCCCGGGCATAGTCGAATTCCGCGTCGGAGAAGGCCAGGCTGACCTCGTAGGGCAGTTCCGAATCCTGCTGTCGCGTGAGCTGCCATTCCTCGCCGTCGCGCCCGGGAACGAGGTCGTCCGGACCCAGTGACAGCGCGGACGAGCCCAACCGGTCGCGGAACCGCAGACGGCCCGCGCTGACGAGGCAATCGAAGCCGAAGAGCCCGGCCAGCGGCTCGAGGGCGTCACGCGCGGACATGGGCCGATCGACGACATAGCCGTCGAGATAGCCATCGACGTCGATGCGGTCCGGGGCCGGCGCCCCCATGTCGGCCAGGACGGCGCGGACCATGTCGTCGGCCGGGGCGCCTTCCAGCCTCCCGGTGAGCCAGTGCCCCGTCGCCCAGGACGGGCTGTCGGCCCAGACTCCCCCGAGCATCGGAAAGGCCGGGAAGGGGCGCGCATCCCAGGCCCAGGCGTGGATCCTCGCGGGGTCGACCATGCGCCCGCCGGCCATGCCGGCGACGGGATTGGCGCCCGGCGGGTGATCGGGCTGGTCAGGGTCGAAGCGCGAGAGCATGGCCTGCACGCCTCGATGCAGCATGAGGTCGTCGCGCAACCCGTTCGAATAGGGCGGGATACCGCCTTCCACGGACTTGGGATCGGGAAAGCAACTCGGACGATTGGCGCCCTTGTCGATCGCGGGGCAGCCGATCTCGTTCAGCCAAATGGGCTTGGATCCGGGAATCCAGGCCGTGGCCGCGGGAAGCTCGAGCCCGTTCTCCCGCTCCCGGTGCGGGTTCGACCACCATCCGACGAGATCCTTGGCGCGGTAGACGAAGGGTTTGCCGTAGGCGTCGTCGCGGATGGGCAGGCGCACTTGCCTGTCCCGGCCCTCGTCGTCGGCATAGAACCAGTCGAAGCCCTCGCCCCCCGCGGCATTGGCCAGCAGATAGGCCGGATCGCAGGCCGAGCGGGCTGCCGCCGCGTCCGCGTGGCTGCCCCCGTCGCGCCAGTCGGCGAGCGGCCACCACGCGTCGATGGCCACCGCGTCGATCGCGGGGGACGCCCAGAGAGGATCGAGCGGGAAGCGCAGTTCCCCGGCTGCGGGAACGTGGGACCCGTACTCGGTCCAGTCCGCCGCATAGGCGATCTTCACCTGCGGCCCGAGCATGGTCCGCACGTCGGCCGCGAGGCGCACCAACTCGTCCACGGCTGGATAGCGGCCGGCGGCGTCGCGCAGCCGGGTCAGGCCGAGGAATTCCGACCCGATCAGCATGGCGTCCACGCCGCCGGCCGCGAGCGCCAGCGCGGCACAATGCAGGACCTGCCGGCGCAACGTCCACTCGGCCACGCCCCCATAGATGATCCGGTCGTTGCGGATCGAGAAGTCCTGGGCGCGCGCCTGCCCGAACAGGGCGGCGACCTCCGCCGCTGCCTGCGGCGTCAGGTCCGGGGAGCCCGGAATCCCCGGTGCTCGCGCGCCCGTAATCCTGCCCCTCCAGGGGTAGGCCGGCTGGCCGACAGCGCCTGTCCAGGGATCGGCGAGCGCGTTGCCGGGCGGAATGTCCATCAGCACGAAGGGATAGAGCGTGACCTGCAGTCCCCGGGCCTTCAGGTCGCGGATCGCGGCGATGACGCTGGCGTCTGACGGCGTGCCGCCGAAGGCGGGGCGTCCCTCGTAGGTCGACAGGGGCTGGGCGCCGGAGCGCGTCACCCCCGCAACCCGCCAGTCCGGCCGCGCGCGCGGCCTGTCCGATTCCGGCTTGGGGCGGATGCTGCAGGCGCCCGCCCGCAGGTCGTCGCCAAACCAGGACACCACCAGCCCGACGCGCTCGAGCCGCGGACAACAGGCTTGCAGCATGTCGAGCGAAGCCTGCCAGTCGGTGGAGGCGACGAGCTGATGCCGGTTCAACGGCGCGCTGCCGTCCGCGTCCGGCGCAGCCGCGATGGGAGCGGGGGCATAGACGAATTCCCCGGCTCCCGGGACGATCTGCACGGCGCGCAATTCAGCCGCGAGGCGCGAGACGGGCCGCACGACCTCGAACGAGAGCTGCGGCAGGCGGTTGCCGTAGGGCGCCAGGGGCAACAGCTCGAACACGACATAGGCCGTCCCTCGGTAGGCCGGCGCGTGGTCGGAACCCTCCTTGGCCACCACGAGCGGATCGGGCTGCTGGTCTTCGGTCCCCCGATAGACGCGGTGGTTGAGGCTGGTCAGGTCGAGCTCGACGCCATCGGCCCAGACCCGACGGACGGCCGCGACGGGGCCTTCGCAGAGCCCTACGGCGATGCTGGCGTAGTAGGTGTAGATCGTCGTGACGGTCACGGGCGTCGCGCTCGACGCACCGCCGCCACCGCCCTTGCCGCCGCGCCGCCGCTCGCCGCCGCTCGTCTCGTAGGTCACCTGTTCGAGAAAGCGCGTGGCCCAGATGATCTCCCCGCCCAGGCGGGCGCGTCCATAGACGCGAGGCATCGGGGCACCTTCCGTCGAGGACAGGCCCGCCACGGTCTTGAGGCGCGGGCCCTCGATGTGGCGCACCGGCTGCCTGGACGAGAAGAGCCTGCTGTCGAGCGCGGCGCCCGCCAGCGCACCGACGCCGCGCCCGATGAGCGCGCCCACGGGGCCGCCGATCGCCGCGCCGACGACCGAGCCGGCGGCCTGGAGAATGAGCGTGCTCATCGCGGCAGGTCCTCATGGATGGGAATCGGGGAACCGGAAGGCGTAGGCCAGGCGTCGCCGCCAGACCCCGAACGCGACCTCCGCGACGGCTGCGCCGTCATGGGCGTGGATCATGCGCCCCGGGCCGCTGCAGATCCCCAGGTGCTTGGCAGGCGATCCCTCGCGCCAGCGAAACAGCAGCAGGTCCCCCGCGCTCGCCTCATCGAGCGCGACGGGCGCGAGATGACGCCGCGCGGCGAGGAGCAGGCGCTCTTCGCCGCCGGCCTCCGCCCAGTCCGCCGAATAGGGCCCCGGTTCCTCCGGCTCCGGCCCGACCACGGCCCGCCAGACGCCCCGGGCGAGGCCGAGGCAGTCGCAGCCCACGCCTTTCACCGACGCGGCATGGCAATAGGGCGTTCCGATCCAGGACCGGGCCTCGGTCACGATGCGCTCGGACATGGTGGCCTCGGCGTTGCTCATCGGAACAGGCTCCCGCCGTCCATGCCGGCGGACCCGTCCCGGGCCGACTGCATCACGTAGTCATTGCCCGGCATGTGCGGGAAGCCGCGGAAGTTCACGACGTTGCCGAAACGGTCGCGACACGTCTCGAAGCGCTTGTCGCAGCCCGGGGTCACCCGCACGCCGTCGCCCGCGCGCAGCGTCATGGGGGTCGGATGCCACAGGCCGAGCTCGGCGGCGTCGGACGCACGGCGATGGCTGCGGACCTCCACGGCGTAGCCCGCATTGTCGCCCGTCCGGACGCTGAGCCTGCCGCCCACGAGCGAGCCCTCCGCAAGCCCCTGCAGGGCGGGTAGCCGGAGAACCAGGCGGCCGTCCGTGGCGCCGACCACAGCGTCGTAGACCATTCCCCTGGAGCCGAGATCGACGCCGCAGCGCCGGTCCCCGAGGTCGGCCGAGCAATGCGCCTCGAAGAGCCTCTCCGTCTGCTGGTCGAGGCGATGGGCGACGCCGCGCAGCTCCGCGACAAAGGCGGAGCCTGCCCGCCGGACGTCCCCGAGCGTGCCGCGGTCCAGCAGGACCTTGCGAGCTGGGTCTTCCCAGTCGACCAGCCAGGTTTCCACCTGGGCATCGTCGTAGCGGCCCGCCGAGAGGTCCTGCTCGGTCAGGCTCGGCGCGGCGAGAACACCCGCGACCTCTCCCCCGCCGACGGCGAATCCCAGCTGCGACTCGGTGTCCGCGGGCTCCATGCCGGCGGTCACCGTGCAGGTCACGCCGTTGACCACGAGCGCCCTGTCGTGCTCGGTGAAGCCCAGGGTTGCGCCGTCGGAACGGGTCAGCAGCCAGCAGCGCGCGAACGAGGTGACGCCGCCGGCAAGACGCTCGGCCAGCACAGGATCGATGTCGCGCATGCGCGATCTCCCTCGGAAACCCGTGTCAGGGGATGATTTCGATCAGCGGAATGTGCGGGATCTCCCCCGCCGCGAACGCCGCCAGGTCGACGGAGAGTTCGTCCGTGTCGAAGCGGACGGGGACGTGGAAGCGGAAGCCGGCGGTGATCGCCCGGCCGGGACCGGGCGCGTTGCCGGCGGGAAAGGTCACGAGCCCCGTCGTGGCGTCGCAGGCGCAATCCCGGCCCAGCGTCTGGGGCACACCGTCGACAGCGACGAGCACGGCGCCCGTGACCGGCTTGGCGATGGGCCGCGCATAGGGCGAGAAGCCTGCGCCGTAGGTCTTGACGAGGGGAAAGGCCCGCGCGCTCCCGTCTCCGGTGCCGATGCGCTGGTCGGTCGCCGACGGCGTGCCGCCCGGTTCGCAGGATCGGTCGTCGAGCCGGTCGCGCCAGCGAAATCCCGTAAGGCGGCCGCGACGCTCCTCGAAGAAGGCGATCACGGACGCGAGGTCCGCGAGGCTCTTCACGCCGTAGCCGGCGTCGTAGCGCCGCCTGGCATGGGCCCAGCGCGCATTGCGCTCCTCCCGGCCCGACCCGGTGACGATCACCTCGGTCTTGCGCTGCGGCCCGCCGCGGCTGCGCAGCGATACGTCGAGGGGAAAGAGCACCTCGTGAAAGGGTGCAGGCATGGGGCGCTCCCTCGGATCATATTGATGTCGCTCAAAGGCGCGGACACGGTCCGGCCCTACCAATGGCGCTGGACGGCGGCCCTCCGGCCCCGTCGCCCATTCAGGAGACCCGGATGACCCACGTCCCCCACGGCCTGCACGAGGAATTCCCGCAGGCAGCCGCCGCCATCTCGCGCCTGCGCATCGCCGACGCGCATTTCGCGCGGCTTGCAGACACCTACGACCACCTGAACCGGGAGATCCATCGCATCGAGGCCGAAGTCGAGCCTGCCAGCGACGACGCGCTCGAGGAGCTCAAGAAGAAACGGCTCAAGCTCAAGGACGAGATCGCGGCGATGCTGCGCGCCGCCTGACGCGGCTCAAAGGCCTCGCTGGCCGCGCGCCACGGCCCGCGCCAGCGACGCCGACACCAGGCTCTCGGACCGGCGAAACGCCTCGGGATCGGGGGTCGCGATATGGACCGTGACGACAGCCGGCGTTCCGCCGGCGCCGGCCCGGACGCCGAGCTTGCCGTCGCTGCCGCGGGCGAGCGGCAGGATCGCCTCAGGTCCCGCCTCTCCCGCCACGCCAAGCCCCTGAGCGTGGGGGAACCAGGTCGGCGCGTTCACCACGCCGCCGTCGGCGAACAGGCCGAGCCCCTTGAGCAGGGCCGAGCCGCCTGACAGGGCGGCCGAGCCGAGCCCCGCGAGCGAGCTGACGACGAGCGTCGAGAGACCCGCCCCGAGCGGCTTCATCGCCGCGTTCAGCGTGGCGGCCTCGAGACGCTGGCCGACCTGCTTCACGACGTCCTGGAACTTCTTGCCTTCCACGATGCCGTTCGTGAAGGCCGACGTGACCGACCTGCCGAAGGACTTCGCCACCCCGTCGAGGGCGCCGAGGGCCTGCGTGGCTCCCCCGATGGCCGCCTCCGCGGCCAAAGCCTGATCCTGGCTCCAGGGAGCGACGCTTGTCGCCTGTTTCATGATTCCCTCATAACCTGGGGTGACGCCACGTCGGGAAAAGCGTCGAGCAAGGTTGCGAGGTCGGCCCGCGTGAGCGCGCCAGGCGTCCCGCCCCGCCCGAAGACGCCCTCCGCGGCCAGCGCCAGTTCACGCGGCGTCAGGGCCCAGAAGTGCTGCGACGGCAGCCTCAGGACGCCGAGTCCGAAGGCCGCGGCCTCGCGCCAGGGAAAGGGGCGCCACTCCTTCCCTTGCGTCATGGCGTGTGGCTCGCGTCAGGGCCGGGCCGCGGCGGCCTGTCGAGATCGCCACCGAACGTCGCCGCCAGGAGACGGCCGGCGGCAGAGACCAGTTGGCCGAGATCCCCGGCCACCGGCCAGCCAGCAAGCTCCTCGTCGCTCACGGCGGCGCCGGCTCCCCGCAGGCCGGCCCCGAGCAGGCGGATCAGGTCGCGCGACGAGAGCCGGCCCTCCTCGAGGCGCCGCCCCAGCGCGGGAAGGTCCTCCGCCCCGAGCGCCGCCTCCAGCTCGGCCAGCGCGCCCAGCGTGAGGCAGAGTGTTCGCCGCTCGCCTCCGATCACGGCCTCGATCTCGCCGCGACGCCAGTTCGCCATGTCGGGTCTCCTCAGATCGCGGTGAAGGTGAGCGCCCCGGCGCTCTCCAGCGTCAGCTCGAACGTGACTTCCGCGGCGTGATCGCCGCGATAGGTCAGGCTCGCGAGGTGGAACGGGCCCTGCACGATCCCGAAGCTCGGGATGACGACCTGCCAGGCCCGTACGGCGTCGTCGAACAGCACCTGCCGCACGAGCGCGTCGGCTGCCTCGTCGCGGAACACGCCCGAGCCCGTCACGGCCGCCCGGCGCACGGCGGCGCCCGCCAGCAATTCACGCCAACGGCCTGCCGATTCCGCGTGCGTCACGTCCACGGCCTCGGCGTTGAAGCTGATCTGGCGGGCCCGCAATCCGATCACGGAGACGAAGGCGCCGGCGCCGTCGTCGAGCTTGAGGAGCAGGTCCCTGCCCTTCTGGATGGTCATGTCGTGCCTCCGGTAGGGTTGCGCGGGCCGCCCGTCAGGCCGGCTCGGTGAGCGCTTCGAGGGTGAGCGTGGCGCGCCGGAGGCCCGCGGAGGGATCGCCCGGCCCCGGCCGCGACACGGCATGGCCCACGATCCTCAGCAGCACCAGCCGGTGCCCGCTGAGGACGAGCCCGCCGCTCTCCACGGCCGCCGTCAGGGCCGCGACGATGCCGAGCGCCTCCGAGTCGCCGCCCTGCGAGGACCAGGCGATCAGCAGCGCGCGCTGGCGAGCCCCGGCGACGTCGCCGGCCGACCAGTCCTGCAGCACGGCGTCGCCGAACACGACATAGGGCGGGTCCGTTCCGGCCGGGGCCTCGTCATAGATGCGGGGGCCACCAAGCAGGGCGGTCACGCCCACATCGGCGGCCAACATCGTGCGCAGGGCGGCGCGCAGCGAGAGGATGGGGCTCGGCCGGATCATGCGCGGACTTCCTCGCACAGGCAGACGAGCAGCCGCCGCCGCTCGTCAGGGTCATAGACCGCGCGGATGGCCAGGCGCCGGGCGCCGACCCGCAGCCGCATGGTCGTGTCGAGCCCCGTGCGGTGGCGCAGCACCACGCGGTGCGTGAGCACCTGGCCGCGCGCGGAAGCGACCACGCCGTCCTCGCCGCGCAGGGGCGTCACGCGCCCCCAGAGCGTTGCCGAAAGGCTGAAGGTGCGCGTGACGCCCCCTGCTCCATCCGCCTGCTCGACCGGGGTCTCCAGCCCGATGCGCTTGCGCAGGGAGGCGAGCGACGGACGCAGCGTGTCGAGGGGAGGCATGTCACAGCCTCCTCACGCGCCACGGGAAGGCGAGCGCCTCGACGGCGGCCGGCAGGGCCAGTGTCGGGTCGGGCGCGTCGCCGCGGTTCTCGTACAGGAAGGCGACCGTCTGGAGCACCGCCTCCTTCAAGGGCGCCGGGAGGTCGGCCGCCGTGGCGGCGAGGCCGACCGTGAGGTCGATCTCGACGCCGTTGAGCGGGCGGCCCGGGCTCGGCAAGGGGCCCTGGAGCGCAATGCGCCCGCGCAGCGAGGCCGTGTCGGCCTGCCAGGCGCTCGTCGCCAGAGCGCTGGCCACGCTGCCGGCGCTGTAGACGCGCATGGCCTCGACGCTGCGCAAGGGCCCGGCAGGTGGCTGCAGGATCGGGCCGGGCGGCCAGGCATCGAGGATCCAGCGCCACCGCTGGCTGATCAGCATGATCCGCAGGCGCGCCTCGAGCCATTGCCGGGCCGCCGTGATCAGCGTCCCGATCGTGGCGTCGTCATCCGCCGCGTCCACCCTGAGCCAGGCCTTGGCCTCGGCGAGCGTGACCGGTTCGGCCGCCGGCGCGGCGAGAAGGACGAGGGCCATGGAGATCTCCGGGCGGGTGGCCCGCCTTCGGCTCGGCCGTGCTAAGCACGGGGACGATGGCGGCGCGGATGGATTCGGATCGATGAGGCAGGGCGACAGGACGGCGGTTCGGACCCGGTTGGCCCGGCTGCAATGCGCGGTGGCGCTGGCCGCCCTCGTCGCCGGCCCGTCGCCCGCCGGGGCGATCGTGCAGGGACAGGACAACCCGGCCTTGTCGCGCCAGGCCGTGATGGTGCTCGGCTCGCGCGGCGGCTTCTGCTCCGGCGTCGTGCTGGCGCCCACGATCGTGCTCACCGCCGGCCATTGCGTGACCGGGGCGTCCGACTATCGCGTCCACTACAAGGCCCCGGGGGGCGAGCCGGTCCTGCTCGAGCCCGCGGCGATCGCGGTGCATCCCGGCTTCGTCACGGGCGCCACGAAACAGCACAAGAAGTCGGTCGACCTCGGGCTCGTGCGGCTCAGGACCCCCCTGCCCGCCGCCTTTACCCCGGCGGCGCTCGGCGACGCGGCCCCTCGCGCGGGCGAGAGGCTGACGGTCGGCGGCTACGGCCTCGGCCGCGACGGGCAGGCCGCCACGGGCGGAACCTTCCGCAGCGCGGATCTTTCCGTCATCGAGCCCTATGGCCAGAGCACGGTGCTGGTCTGGTTGACCGACCCCGCCACCGGCCGCAGCCGCAACGGCTCCGGCGCCTGCGGCGGGGACAGCGGCGGGCCCATCTTCGGGCCGGACGGCCGGGTGGTGGCCGTCACGGCCTTCGCCGAGGGAGCGGGCGCCAGTCGCTGCGGCGCGCTCACCCAGGGTGTGCTCGTGGGCCCGCAGCGCGACTGGATCGACCGGGTGGTCGCGGGCTGGCGCTGAGCTCAGGCGGTCCCGAACTTCAGCAGCTTGATCGCGTCGAAATCCTGGACGCCGCCGCCCACGCGCTTGGTGGTGTAGAACAGCACGAAGGGCTTCGTGGTGTAGGGGTCGCGCAGCACGCGGATCCCGATGCGGTCGACGATGAGGTAGCCGCGGCGGAAGTCGCCGAACGCGATGGAGAAGCTGTCCGCGGCGATGTCGGGCATGTCCTCGGCCTCGACCAGCGGAAAGTTCATCAGCGTGGCGGGGCTTCCGGCCAGCGCCGGCGGCTGCCAGAGATATTCGCCGGTGGTGGCCTTCATCTTGCGGATGACCGACTGGGTCTTCCTGTTCATGAGGAAGGATGCATTCTGCCTGTAGCCGGCCTTCAGCGCATAGATGAGGTCGACGAGATTGTCGGAGGGGTTGCTCGCGGCGAAGCCGGCCGAGACCCCCGTGAGGGTGTAGGCGAGCTTGCCCCAGCTCCAGGCCGCGGCCGTCGACTTGGCCGGCGTCAGGATGCCCTGCGGCCTTGTGGCGCCGTCGCCCGTGATGAAGGCGGTTCCCTCCTGCTCGGCGAAGACGGTCTCGACCTCGTCGGCGATCCAGGCCTCGATATCGACGGCGGCGTCGTCGAGCAGGGTCTGCGTCGCCGACGGCATCGCGTAGAGCTCCATTGTCGGGAAGTTGAGCTCCGCGATCACCTGGGAGGACGTGGCCGACGGCCGCAGCTGCGCCTCCGTCACCCAGCCCGCCTGCGGGCCGGTGGTGGAATAGGCCTTCTTGAACGTCGCGGTCGAGATCTCCCGAACCGAGGCGAGCGCGCGGATGGGGGAAACCTGCGTCATGCGCCGCAGGATCTCGCGTTCCGCGGGCGGTGGCACCAGGTAGCCGCCGTCCGGGCCCGACCCGGCCGAGAGCGCCTTGGATTCCAGGGACTTCAACCCGGACGCCTCGCCTGCCCGCACATAGAGGTCGAAGGCCTGCTTGTGCTGGAGGTCGTGGGCGCCGCCCACCGCGGAGCCGCGCCGGTCCTCGCCCAGCGCAGGGCGCTCCGCACGAAGCACCAGCCGGTCGAGACGGGCCCGCTGCTCGTCGAGCGCGTGGTCGATCCGGGCGAGTTTCTCCTCCAGGAGCGCGTGGCCGCGGGCGTCGGCGAGGCGGGCCTCGTTCGCCTCGCGGTAGTCGTGGAAGGTCCGGTTCAGGTCGTCGAAGGCCTGCGCGGCCTCCGGCACACGGGCCTTGTTCTCGTAGGGAGCGAGGGTCATCGCATGTCCTTTCGGGGTTGCAGGGGCTGGCGGAATAGGTCGGCGGCGCCGGGAGACGGCTGGACGGAGCGGCGGCGTCCGCGCCGCTCCAGTCCGGCGAGGGCGCGGGCATCGGTGGAGGCCAGGCTCGCCTTGACGGCGGTCACGCGCGCCTGCGGCAGCAGCGGGAAGGTGACGAGCGAGATTTCCCACAGATCGATCCGCAACAGGCGGCGCACGCCGGTGCGGGGTTCGGTCTGCGCGGTCACCGTGCGGTAGCCGATGGAGAGCCCGTCGAGCGCGCGCTGGCGCAGGAGCGCGAGCACCTCGCGCGCCCGGGCCACGCCGGGGTTCAGGCGGCCGCGCACGAACAGCCCGCGGGCGTCCTCCCGCAGCACCTGCCAGGCGCCCAGCGGCTGGCCGGGATCGTGCTGCCAGAGCATGCGGATCCCGGACACCCCGCGCCGCTGGAGGCTCTCGGCGAAGGCGCCGGGCATCACCATGTCGCGGCCGAGATCGACGACGTCGAACAGGCTGGCATAGCCCTCGAAGACGCCCGTCTCGTCCGCGGAGAGGGCCAGGAAGCCTCCCGGGCCGGACGCGAGGTCCTTGGTCTCGATGGTTCTCGGGCGCCGGACGGGTACGGGCCTCAGAGGCACGCGCGCGCGCTCCCCTTCGCTCAGAGGCGGCGCCTGAAGGTCGCTTCGCATGGTGCTCACTCCGGCTGCGCCGAGACCCGTCGCGCGCGACGCCGCACGCCACGGTCGGGCACGGCGCGGGGCGGCGTGAGGGCCGCCTCGCAGCGTGCCAGGGCCTGGAAGAACCGGCTGTAGACCTCGGCCGGCTCGACGGACGGGCACGGGAAGATGAGCGGCGTGGCCGATCGGCCGCGCACGCGGGGCGGTGCGGACATCGTGATGTCTCCGGTCTGTTGAGGTCAGGACCCGGCGCGGCTGGTCAGGCCAGGGAGGCGCGTCGCCGACGGGCGGTCATTCGCGAGGGCGAGACTGGTCGGCCCGTTCGTGCCGGCTGTTGAAATGCTGCAACTCCCGCACGAAGGCGTCGAAGCGCCGGTTGGCGGCCGACACTTCGCGCAGGAGAAGCGCCGCCGCGGCCGATGCTCCGGCGGCCCAGAGGAACAGGGCGAGGTCGGCGAGGTCGCCGCGGGAGATGAAGGTCTCGATCAGGGCGTCGACCATGTCGGGCTCCGGGCAGGAAGGAACGGACGCGGCAGCGGCGAGCCACAGCACGGCGAGCCAGCGGGCGAGGCCCTCGGCGGTGCGGGAGACGAGCGGCAGCACGGTCTGGCGCCAGAGCTGCGGTTGGCCTCCGCATCGTTGGCGAAGGTGTTGTCCAGCTCCTGAAACCGAAGGCTGGCAAATCTAGCATCATCGGCGGCACGCTGAAGGCTAGCGCGAGCGCGAGCGGCGGCCTTAGCTTCTGTCCCTAGCGGCTCAAAGCAATTATCTCACGAAGTACAAGAGAGTCGGTCGATAGTGTACGCAAAAAAACGTACTCATCATCTCTTGTCGGAACAATGACGATTTCACTATCAACGATATCTACCAAAAAATTTCCTGCTATGATATTACTGTAATCGGGAACACAGATGCCTATCTCAATCTCACTGACCGTGATCCTCATATCTTTTGGAATATTATTTGGTATATCCATTCCTACTGTATAGTGCGCATCTTTGCTGCTAGGCCAATCACTGGTCCACACGATGCACGGCATGTAACCTTGCAAGTTGCGCCGTCGTTGAAGTTCCAGAACAGCCAACTTGAAATGACTGAGAGCAGCATCCGTGACGGCGATCATGGATCACTTCCCCAAATTCGAGCGCCGCGCACATTTTCGAAAATTATCCAATTGCAGGCCATCTCGGCAACAGGAATTCTCATTTGACGCATTTTTCCGCTTTCACAAAGATACAAGCATGTGGTCGGATCAATCTTTCCGACAAAATTGCACAGTTCTCCCAACGAAGTACTGCGTAGCTGGAACAATGAGCTGTGACCATGGGAACGTGTGCTCGAGGCTCTGCCGCCTGTTGTCCACTGCCCGCCTTCGCGATTGCCGGGCGGAACGCGAGGCTGGTTGCGCCAAGGCTCATTGCTACCAGGTGATCCGACGGTGACATACCCGCCACCCCCAGGGCTCGAGATGATGTCGCCCCCCCCCCCGGGTCGAGTCGGGCCTAGCCGCCCTTCCCGCCCCCTCCCCCCTCCGCCCCATAGCCCACCGCCGCGCGCTTCTCGTCGCGGGTGAGGAAGTCGGCGGCGCCGATGCGGGTCCAGAGCGCTTCGCGTTCGGCGGCGAGCGCGTCGATCCGGTCGAGGTCGGGAACCAGGCGCAGGGGCGCGGCGGGGCGGAGGCGCTCGCTGCGCGGGAGCAGCGGGCCTGGCGGCGTCTGACTGCTCGTGGAGAAGCCCGCCCCGCCGCAGCCCGCCCCGCCCGCCGGGGCGAGCCAGTGGACGAGGCTCTCGGCGGTGCGGGAGACGAGCGGCAGCACGGTCTGGCGCCAGAAGCTGCGGTTGGCCTCCGCGTAGTTGGCGAAGGTGTTGTCGCCGGGCAGACCCAGCATCATCGGCGGCACGCCGAAGGCGAGCGCGATCTCGCGCGCTGCAGCGGCCTTGGTCTCGGAAAAATCCATGTCGCGGGGCGACAGCGACAGAGGCTTCCAGTCGAGCCCGCCCTCCAGGAGCAAGGGCCGCCCGGCGTTCGCCGCGCCCTGGAAGCTCGCCTCCAGTTCCGCCTTCAGCCGGTCCACCTGCTCGTCCGACAGGTTCGCCCCGTTCGCCCCGGCATAGACCAGCGCGCCCGAAGGCCGGGCGGCGTTGTCGAGCAGCGCCTTGTTCCAGGCCGCAGCGGCGTTGTGGATGTCCAGCGCGGAGGCGGCGGCCTCGACGGGTGAGAATCCGTAGTGGTCGTCCAGCGGGTTGAACAGGGTGAGGTGCAGAATGGGCTGCACCACGCCCGGCCCGTCCGGCAGGCGGGCGAAGCGCACGGTGCGGGAGGCCACCGTGTAGTCCCAGGCCTCCGGCCAGCCGTCGGCGCCCGGGACCACCTTCATGCGGTCGGGCCGCAGCGCGTAGAGCTCGCGAGGCTCGCCCTCCACCGCCACCTGCTCGACATAGGCGTTGCCGGCGAGCAGGAGATGGCCGAACAGGGTCTCGAGGAACGCAGCCTTGCCGTCGCGCGGGTTGGGGCACGCCAGCAGGGCAAGAAGCGGATGCTCGGCGAGCTCGCGCTCGCCCTCGAAGAGCAGCAGCGGCACGCTGGCGGCGGCCTCCGCGATCATGCGGACGCTGCGATGCACGACGGCGTTCTGCTGGAAGCCCTCCCGCGCCAGCGCGGCATAGTCGCGCGGCGTCCAGACGGGCCGCCCCACCTGCGACCAGGCGATCAGCGGCCCCGTGCGGGACGTCTTGTGCTCGGTCGGGGCGGCGGGCGCGCGCCAGCGCGCCCCGTGCGCCGCAAGGCGGGCGAGGAAGGACATGGAGGAGACCTCGAAGCAGGCGCCGGGAGGAGCGTCGACGGTGCGAAGGCGGTTCAGGACATGCGGCGAGCAGGACCGATCGGGCTTTTTCGCGACAGGCGCCACACCACCGGGACAGCTAGAGCCGCCGCATGCGCGGCTGCTGTTTCGGACCCAGCGCCAGGGCCGTCACGGCCCAGACGAGGGCGTCGAGGCGGTCGGGCGAGCGGCCATTCGAGAGGCCGAAGGCGGCGCCCTTGCCGGCGGGGCCGCGGGAGGCGCCGAAGTCGCACATCTCGTCCTCCAGCGCGGAGAGCGCGCCGACATGGCGCACGCGACCCTGTTCGTAGAGGTGGGCGACCGGCTCGGCCCTGAGATACTTGCCCCTGCTGGCGCGCACGGGGGTCACGGGAATGCCGGGATCGGCCTCGTGCAGCACGGCCTCGGCCATCTCGCCGCCCTGGTTGGTCTCCACCACGAGCGCGTCGGCCTCGAGCCTGCGATAAAGCGCGATCGCGACCTGCGCCCAGGCCGCCGGCCTCGCCGCCTGCAACGTGGCGTCGGCCAGCACGTAGACGGTGCCCTCCCGGTCGACGCCGGCGGCCACGATGCCGCAGGCGTCGGCGCGACGGGAGGAGGAGGCGGGCGGGTCGACGGCCACGACGATGCGGGCCAGCGCGGGAGCGGATTCGACGCGCTGGTCCTCCAGCGCGGCCCGGCTCCACAGCGCGTCGGGACGATCCTCGACAATCTCGCCCTCGATCTCCTGCCGCCCGAGACGGGTCCCGACGTAGCGGGCGATCACGGTGTCGAGGAAGGTCGGCGCGAGGTTGAGCGCGTTCGCCCGGGTCGTGGCGCGGGTCACCGCCGTGCGGGGATCGGCGACAAGCCGCTTCAGCAGCGGGATCGGGCGCGGCGTGGTGGTGACGATCTGGCGGGGCCGTTCGCCCAGCCTGAGTCCGAATTGCAGCATGTCCCAGGTCTCCTGCGCCAGCCGCCACTTGGCGAGCTCGTCGAGCCAGGCGGCGTCGAATTGCGGCCCCCGGAGGCTCTCGGGATCTTCCGCCGAGAAGCCGGTGGCGACCGCCCCGTTCGGCCAGAGCAGCCGCCGGCGGCTCGGCTCCCAGCGGGGCCTGTCCCGGCGGGCGTGGATGGAGAGGAGGCCCGAGACCCCCTCCACCATCACGTCCCGCACGTCGGCCAAGGTCTCCGCCACCAGCGCGATCCGCCCGGCAGGGTGGCGCGTGAAGCCCGGCGCGGTCTGCACGAGGGCCTTGACCCATTCGGCTCCGGTGCGTGTCTTTCCCGCGCCGCGCCCCCCGAGGACGAGCCAGACCGTCCAGTCCGGCTCGCCCCCGTCATACTGGCCTCGCTCGCCCGGAGCCCTCGCAAAGCCCGGGGGAAGCTGGTCGGGACGGGCATAGATCAGCCAGTCCGTGCGGATCAGCTCGAGCTGATCCTCACTGAGCCTCTCCAGCAGCTCGCGCTGCTGCCGCTTCGTCCTGCAGGCGTTGAAGATGTCGAGCCAGTTCATCGCGGAGCTGGTCGAGGTTGCGGACGGGTCCGGCATTCTCGCCCTCTCCGACTTCGGTACGGCTGATCGCAGGAAAACCTCGCCCGCGCGCTCCCGCGCCCCGCAGGGCGCCCGTCCGCTGCTCCGCAGGCTTCCGGGACGAGGCGCGCGGCTTGGGCGCGGTCAGCTCGCGGACGACGCGGGCGAGGACGGCCAGCGTGCGGGCTTCCCGCTCGATGTCCGCTCCTTCCCCGCAGAGGCTCTTCATGCGGGCCTCGATCTCTTCGATCTGCAACTCCGCCGCGGCCCAGAGGCGATCGAGCACCCGGCGTCGCCGGGGCTTCGCGGGAGTTGCACGGCTCTCCGGGGGAGCAATGGCCCCTGGCGCCGCGTCTTCGCATGTCGATGTCATCGTCGATGCCTGTTGGGCGCTGGTCTGGTTCGAAAATGCACTGGTCATGAAAAACTCCATCGTCAGCAGACGACCGAAAGGCCAGGGGCGGCCCGAAAGCCGTGTCCCCGCTCGTTGCGGCCGGTCGCTATTGTGGAGAGTAGGAAGACCCTAACCCAGCAGCGTCACGCTGTCAATGATAATTTTCCTATTTTGGCAACCCACGTGCCAGAAGTAGGCATGGCCGGCGCAGTGCCCCCTGCCAAGCCGCTCGAGGCCGAGCCGTGAACGCTCCGGCAATTATTCCTTTTCGCTGGGAACCTTGGCCTTTCGCGGCCATTCGAGCGGCCACTTGCGGATTCGATCGACCAGATCCTCCAGCGCGACGTCGTCCTCCAGCGCATGGACCCGGCCGGCGACGGAGATTCCTGCTTCCCTCACCGTCTCGGCCGTCCCCGACACGAGCGGATGCCACCAGGGCAGGTCCCGCCCCTCCGCGACCAGCCTGTATCCGCAGGTCGGCGGCAGCCAGCGCAGCGATCGCACGACCTCGGGCGTCAGGCCCACGCAGTCGGGCACGACCGTCGTTCGGTGCGCGTAGTCGCGGCAGCGGCAGGTCCCCGCATCGAAGAGGCGGCAGCCGACATCCGTGGCGTGGATTCGGCCCGTCTCCTCGTCCTCCAGCTTCACGAGGCAGCAGCGCCCGCAGCCGTCGCACAGGCTCTCCCATTGCTCCGCCGTCATCGCCTCGAGCGGGGTATCGCGCCAGAAGGCGCGGGTGGTGGTGGCTGCGGGCCGTTTCGTCATGCGGTGGGTCTAGCACCGGCGGCGTCCTGCGTCTCGCCCGGAAGGGTCCGCCCGCGCCTTGGCCGTTTCGCGCACGAGGGCAACTTTCCCCATCGCCAAGTCCAAGGCGGCCGTGCAATCTCTGCGCGCCCAAAGAGCCCTCACCCATCAAGGTCGCATCAGGACGGCCACGTGAGAGGGCGCCACAACGACCGGAGGACTCCATGCGCCTGACCCTGACCGCCGCCGCCCTGCTCCTCGCCTCCGCCGCCTCCGCCGCGGCCCAGGTCGAGCTCAAGACCTATGCCGACAAGAACGGCTATATCGACGTGCAGGCGCTCACCTGCGCCCAACTCGCCAATACCTACCAGGAGGACGCCGATCTCCTGACCACGTGGTACAGCGGCTGGTACAACGGGCTTGGCAAGAAGCACTTCATCAATCTCGACCGCAGCAAGGAGGCCGAGCACGACGTGATCGTCTATTGCAAGGCCAACCCCAACGTGAAGATCATCAAGGCGATCGGCCTCGTCTTCGACAAGATGCGCAAGGAGCGCGGCATCGTCGTCTCCAAGTGAGACCTCACCCGGACGGCGCAACCGCACGACGCAAGGCCGAGCCCGGACCGGGTCGTGCGGTCTCGCACGACGGCAACGACGTGATGCAATCAGGTCGCCTTTCGCTCTAATGTCGCGGAGGCAGGCCTGCCGCCATCCCCCGGGCGCAGGAGCCCGCTCCAGCCCGGGAGGATCCATGACACGTGTCGCCATGGCGGTTCTGCTCGCCGTCGCCGGAAGCGTCTTGCCGGCGTTGGCGCAATCCCAGCGCAAGCTTCCCGCAGCCCCGCCCCAGATCGAGGCCTGCGCGCCCTGCCATGGGATCGACGGCATCGCGCGGGACGTGGAAGTGCCGCATCTCGCGGGGCAGAACGTGGTCTATCTCCTCAACCAGCTCCGCGCCTTCCATAACGGGCAGCGCAAGCACAAGGAGATGAACTACATGTCGCGCCGCATGACCGAGCAGGAGATGGAGTCGCTCGCCGACTACTATGCCGCCTTGCCCCGCAGCTGACGCGCGGAACGCGACGCGGGAGCGAAACGCTCGCCATCGCTCGTCGCCGCGGCCGAGGTTAACCAGCGGGCTTAACCACCCGGCGGGGATGAGGCCGCGACCGGCTCGCGCGGCCTTCTCTTGGTTGATAGAATGCTAACGAAGTCGGTCGGCGTGCAGCGTTGCGTCGCGCCGCCCCCGCTGTCCGGGGACGGTGCTTCCCTCGCTCGATCGACCGTGGCAGTCATGCCGTGCGGCCCCTGGCCGGCGAGCAGCGGAGACCAGCGTGGAATTTCGCGGCAAGCTCACGATCTGGCGGCGGGTGACCCGGGCCTTCGAATCATTCGATTCGTGGACGGCGTTCTCCCTGGCCGAAGGCGGGCGCTCGCTGTCGGCGGCCTGGGAGCGCTACTCGCTCTGGCTGGACCGCCTCTACGTCACCGGCGGCAAGAAGTTCGTCATCGGACTCGTCAGCGACGGTCTGACGCTCTCGGTCGGCGGCATGCTGATCGTGCTCACCTTCGCGCTGTCGGCCTTCAACAGGGTCGGCGGCGAGGACTGGCTGAAGAAGCAGGACCTGGCGGTGGTCTTCCTCGACCGCTATGGCAACGAGGTCGGCCGGCGCGGCATCCGACACGACGATTCGGTTTCGCTGGACGAGTTCCCGGACCATTTCATCAAGGCGGTCCTCGCCACCGAGGATCGGCGCTTCTATGACCATTTCGGCATCGACATCATCGGCACCACCCGCGCCGTGATGGCCAATGCCCGCGCCTCGGGCGTCGTGCAGGGCGGTTCGTCCATCACCCAGCAGCTCGCCAAGAACCTCTTCCTGTCGAACGAGCGCTCCCTCGAGCGCAAGATCAACGAGGCGTTCCTCGCGCTCTGGCTGGAATATCACCTCAGCAAGCGCGACATTCTGAAGCTCTATCTCGACCGGGCCTACATGGGCGGCGGGTCGTTCGGCGCCTCGGCCGCCGCGGAGTTCTATTTCGGCAAGTCGATCAAGGACGTCACCTTGTCGGAGGCCGCCATGCTGGCGGGCCTCTTCAAGGCGCCGACGAAGTATGCCCCGCACAACAACCTGCCGGCCGCCCGCGCCCGCGCCGCCGACGTGCTCTCCTTCATGGTCGACGCAGGCTTCCTCACCGAGGGACAGGTCTATGCGGCCCGCCGCAACCCGGCGACGCCGGTCGACCGCAAGCAGGAAATCAGCCCCGACTATTACCTCGACTGGGCCTTCGCCGAGGTGAAGCGCCTGGCCGACGACGGCAAGCTCGGCAACGAGCGCGTGCTCACCGTCCGCACCCCGCTGGACACGCAGATCCAGAAACAGGCGGAAGGCGCCATCGAATCCGTGCTGCGCCAGTTCGGGGAGAGCTACCACGCCAAGCAGGCCGCGACCGTGGTGATGGACCCGGACGGGGCCGTGCGCGCAATGGTGGGCGGGCGCGACTACGGCGCGAGCCAGTTCAACCGGGCCACCGACGCGCTGCGGCAGCCCGGCTCGTCGTTCAAGCCCTTCGTCTACACGGCGGCGCTGATGACGGGGAAGTTCAAGCCCTCGACCATCGTGGTCGACGCGCCCCTGTGCATCGGCGACTGGTGTCCGAACAACTACGCCCGCTCCTATTCCGGCTCCATGCCGCTGGCCACGGCGCTGGCGAAGTCGATCAACACGATCCCGGTGCGTCTCTCCATCGCGTTGGGCGACGGAAACCCGAAGATCGGGCGCGCCAAGATCATCGACATGTGCCGCACGATGGGCCTTACCACCCCGCTCGTCGACACGGTCTCGCTGCCCATCGGCGCCGCAGAGGTGACGGTGATGGACATGACGGCCTCCTATGCCGTCTTCGCCAATGGCGGCAAGAAGGCCGATCCCTACGCCTCCGTGGAGATCCGCAACTCCCACGGGGAGGTGATCTACCGTCACGACCGCGACGCGCCGCCGGCCAAGACCATCCTGCCCCCCGGGGTCGTGGCCGACATGAACTCCATGCTCGTCGGCGTGGTCGAGCAGGGCACCGGAAAGAAGGCGATCCTCGACGGAATCAAGGTCGGCGGGAAGACCGGCACCACGAACGCCTATCGGGACGCGTGGTTCATCGGCTTCACGGGCAACCTCGTCGCCGGCGTGTGGATGGGCAATGACGACTATTCCTCGACCAACAAGATGACCGGTGGCTCGCTGCCCGCGCTGACCTGGCACGAGATGATGGCGCCCGCGCACCAAAGCGTCGAGCTGAAGCCCATCCCGGGCCTGGAGGGCGCCCCCGCGGCGGCGGTCGCGGCGGCGAAGCCGGGGCAGGCCAAGGCCTTCGAGGTCATGGCGGCGCCGCAGCGCCCGGCCGTCCTCAACCGACGCTCGCTCGAGACGCTCGGGGGCATCGAGAACGTGTTCCGCACCATTTCCCCGCAGACGACATCGTCCATCGGGCCGGCCGACGAGCCCAGGGGCTCTGCCTTCGCCGAGAACACCGGAGCCGTCCGCTCCGTCGGTGGCCGGATCGCGGTGCCATGAGCGACACTGCGCTTCCGTTTCGGAGCGGAGCCGGGAATCGGCGCGAGGCGCCCGCCCGGCAGTCGCCCGCGCCTACAGGCGGCACGCGGTCCGGCATTCTCCTGCCCGTGCTGGCCGTCTTCGCCATCGCGCTCGTCACCGGGCTCGGTGGAACCTGGTTCGCGACGTCCGCGGGAGCGGGCTTCGAGACGCTCAAGGTCGGGCCCTGGGTCTCGCATCCCCGCAACGGCGCGATCGACGCCGACCCCTATGCGCGCGCCGTGCTGGCGCGGACGGGCGAAATCCCGCTGGGGCTGGGCGAAGGCCTCGCCTTCACCGCGGGCCGGGACAGTGCCGGCCAGCCCCTGGTCGGCTCGTGCAGCTACCGCATCGTCGGCCGCGTGCCGCCCACGCGCTACTGGAGCCTCACCCTGCACGGCGTCGACGGCACGCTGTCGCCCAACCCGGCGGGCCGGTTCGGATTCACCTCTGGCGAGGTCGTGCGCGACGCCAAGGGCACCGTCGCCATCGAGGTCTCGCGCGAGGCGCGCCCCGGCAACTGGCTTCCGGCCGGCTCGGACCGCCGCTTCCAGCTCACCCTGCGCCTCTACGACACGCCGGTGAGCGGCACCGCCACGGCGCTGGAGCCCACGGCCTTGCCCCGCATCGACCGGGTGGGCTGCCCGTGAGGACGGCCGCGGGACGCCTCGCCCTCATCGTCACCGCCGGCGTCCTTCTGGGCGGCATCGTGCACCTCTCCTCGGTGCTGGCGCTCCCGCGCCTGGCCAGCCGCAACGCCGATACGCGCCTCGCCGAGATGGCGCCGCGGCACCAGGTCGTCGTGGTGCCCCACGCCGCCGACGGCACGCCGGGGTTGCCGTTCCAGGACCCGGCGGCGGCGCTCGCCGTGTGCCGCTTCGAACTCTCCGACGGTCCGGTTCGCGTCCGGGCCACACCCGGCGACTCGTTCATGGCCGTGGCCTTCCATACGCCGACCGGGGGTGTGTTCTACGCCCTCACCGACCGCTCGGCCGCCAAGGGCTCGCTCGAGGCGCTCATCGTCACCCAGGCGCAGCTCGAGGCGCTGCAGGCGCAGGACCCGGAAGACGAGCCGGTGCGCGAACTCAGGCTCGTCTCGCCCCGGTCGACGGGCTTCGTGACGTTCCGGACGCTGGCGCTGCAGCCGGGCCTCTATCCCGAGGCGGAGGCGCTCCTCAAGACGGCCCGCTGCGCTCCGGAGGCGCTGCCGCAATAGGCAGGCCCCCATCGCCGCGCTCCGTGAAAGGCCCTACTTGGGCGGCAGTTCCGGCTTTTCCGGACGCGGGGTGTAGCGCTTGGCCGGCGGGGCGGCGAAGTCGACGGAGACCCGCTTGCCGCCGCACCGCTCGAGGCCGACCCTGTCGGCCTCGTAGGCCGTGAGCACGCGCTCGACCTTGATCGCGTCCTTGTCGGGTGTCTCCACGACCATGTTCTGCAGCGCGTAGCGGTAGCCCGCGAGACGCTCGTCGGCCTGGAAGTAGACCCAGGTCACGAGGTCCGCGTTTTCGTCCACGCGGGCTGTCGCCTGTTGCTTCACGATTCCAGAGACTTCGGGAAGCTTGTTCATGGCCTGCATGCGGATTCGGTCGGCTTCCTTGACGCGGCAGGCCACCGCCACGAAGGGCCCCAGGAGAAGGCGGTCGTTCTCGATGTCCTCCCGCAGCGCCTGGTAGCGCGCCATCGGCGATCGGTCGGCCCGCAGCCACAGTCCCTGGTAGTAGAGGCTTGGATCCTGGGACACCGGCGGATGCGGCGCGATGCGCGTGCGCGTGAAGTCCGCCAGCTGGCGCTCGAACTCGATGCGCGGCTTGGCCGGCATCAGGTAATTGTAGGCGCGGTTGCGCAGCTCGCGCTCGTCGTCGGTCAGGAGCGAGACCGCGGAGGGCTCGCCCCGCGCCATGGAGGCGACAGTGCCCGTCCAGGGCGCCAGCGTGTCGTTGTAGAGGTTCGGCTTGGGTCGGCCAAAATCGCCGGACTCTGCGCAACCCGCGAGACAGGCTCCGAGCGCCAGGAACAACATGAGGCGCGGCACGGCTGGTCTCCCGCAGGCGAGATGGGTCATGCGGCCGGCGAGCCGGCCTCAGGCGCTGCGGCGCGGTCCACGCAGGCTGGACGAGCCGCGACGCGTCTGCGCGGGCGACTGGCCATGGCGCTCGTAGCGCACGCCCGTGAAGAAGAGGATCTCCCCTCGCGGCCCGGACTCGTCCCGTTGCGGCCTGCGTCGGCGCAGGTCCGACGCGAAGGGCAGGATGTCTGCCCCAGTCCCGTCCCGTTCCAGCTCGATCCCGTTCATCGGCGACGCCCCTTCCCGCCTGACGTGGCTCAACCCTCCGACACAACGCCTTTCAACGCGGCAACCATCTGATGTCAGGGTTAACGGATCGCTAACGAAACAAGTCCTAGCCTTGTGACAGGAAATCGACCTGACCCACGAGGATTCCATGGCGATCGTCACGCCTCCCGAACTGCACGGTCTTCTGGCGATCGCGCGAGAGGAAGGGCTGGACATGAAGCCCGTCCTCCTGCGGGTCCTCACCGATCTCTACGTGGCCGCCCCCCACCACTCGCAGGACGAAGTCGTCCAGTTCCGCGAGATCGCGGGGCAGATGATCCCGCACGTGGACGAGGCCACGGCGCTCATCGTGGCCTGCAAGCTCGCCGCCTACCCCCACACGCCTCCGGCCCTGGCGGAGGCCCTGATCGCCCGCGCCGACGACGCGGCGAGGATCACGCTCGGCGATGCGGTGTGGCTGCCGCGTCCGCTGACGGTGGAACATGCCGCCCACTCGGACCGGTTGCTGGCGGCCGCCGTCGCCGCGCGCAGCGACCTGGACGGAGCGCTGATGCGCCTCCTGCTCTCGCGCAACGAGGCCGTGATCGACGTGACCCTGGCCGGCAACACGGCCCTGCAGCTCCCCCACGACGTGAAGGACGAGCTGCTGGCCCGCGGCCGCGAGGAGCACGCTGTCGCCGTCGCCCTCCTGGCCCGGTCGGACCTCACGGGGGCGGACAAGGCCGTGCTGTTCCCGGCCGCCGACCGCGACACGCGGCTGCAGATCATCGAGGACGCCATCCGGCTCGCGCATCTCTCCGGCCGCACCCGCCACCAGCGCCATGCGCCCGTGGACTTCGTCTCCGCTCTCGAGGCGGCCGCGATCAACGGGTCCGATTCGGCCTTCCGCGCCGTCCTGGCGCTCGGCCTCGGCTGCGCGGTGGAAAAGCTCGGCCCCGTGCTCGACGACCGCAGCGGCGAGACGCTGGCCGTGGTGCTGGCGGCCGTGGGCGTCGACGACGAGATGGCCGCCCGCATCTTCATGTTCCGCGATCCGCTGATCGGCCATTCGACGCAGCGGGTCTTCTCCCTGGTCGAGATGATGCGCCGGCTGCCCTGGGCCGCAGCGGAGCGAATCACGGCCTCCATGCTCGGCCTGGAGGGAACGCCCACGCGCGCCTCGGGCCCCCGCGCCCCGGCCGAACCCCTGCCGCCCGTGCAGCGGCCCAGCCCCGCGGCCATGGCGGCGCCGACCCCCGTCAGCCAGCCCCGGCGCGTCGGCGAGCCCTGAGCCGCCGCAGCGCTTCAGTCCTCCGCGAGATCCAGTCGCGACTCGCCCGAGCGATCCTCGACTTCGACGACCCAGAGGTCGGGATCGAAACGCACGTCTCGGGCGATCTTGGCTTCCGCGTCGGGAACGGGGATGAACGGGTCCCGGTGCATCCGCGCGAACACCCGGTCCACGCCCGGCCGGTCCGCGAGCTCCGTCTGCGGCGCAGGCCCGAAAAGCGCGCAGGTGCCGTCGAGCCGGTCCACCTTCACCATGATGGCGCCGGCCTCCGCCGCGCCGCGCCGGCGCAGCATGGCGGGCGCTCCTTCGAGCGAGCAGCGGCGAATGTAGGCCGAGACGAAGATGTCGGAGCGCAGTCGCATGGCCGCCGGTCCGGCGGCCCATGCCGCCCCGCTCACTCCTGCGGCAAGCCGGAGGCGGCCGCAAGCTCCTTGAGGGTACGTGGCGCGAGTTCGCCCGTGACGGGCAATTTGTGGTCGCGCTCGAACCGTTCGATGGCGGCGCGCGTGCCGGGCCCCAGCAGCCCGTCGGGCTTGATCGGCCCGTAGTTGAGCTTGGCGAGCGCACGCTGGGCGAAAAGCGCCGTCCGGCTCGGCTCCGGCGCGGCGGGAGCGGCCTTCAGGACGTCGGCGATGGGATCGCGCGGGGCGGGGACCGGCACCGCGGGCGCGGGCGGCTTGGGGAGCGCCGTCTTCGCGGCGGGCGCGGAGGAGGACTGGCCTGCGGGGGCGGGCACGGCGTCGGTCACGGCGATCTCTCGGGCGATGAGGTCCGCAGGCCGCGACGGCGGCACGGGGGCCTGGGCCGGCCGCAGGACGTCGACCGGCGGCCGGAAGAAGGGCGCGGGGTGAGGGCCGCCCTGCATCACCATGGCGTTGATCGCGATGGCGACGGCGAAGGCCGCGCTCGCCGCTCCCACGACCGTGCGTCCCGGATTGCGGAACGCCGTCCGCAGCAGGAGAGCGGCGCGGGTCGGCGGCTTGCCCTTGCGCCGGCGCGGCTTCGCGTCGTTCAGGACGAAGTCGTGGTCGCTGCGGGCGAGCATCTCAGGCACGTTTCTTCACCACCGTCGTCGTGTTGTCGTTGCGATGGGCCGCCGCATGGTCGTGCGGGGCCAGGGCCGTGACGATGTTGGGCAGCGGCCGCGGCTGGGCGACCATGGGCATGCGCACGGTCACGCGGGTGCCCTGGCCAAGATGGCTGTCGACCGCCAGCGTGCCGCCATGCAGGGCCACGAGGCCCTTCACCACGCACAGCCCGAGCCCCGTGCCCTCGTAGCGGCGATCGTAGCTGGACTGGGCCTGGAAGAAGGGCTCGCCCAGGCGCGCGACATCGTCTGGCTTGATCCCGATGCCGTCGTCCTCGACGCACAGCCTCAGGCCCTCCCCGTCCCGCATGACGCGAACCGCCACGCTGCCCCCGGACGGCGTGAACTTCACGCCGTTCGAGATGAGGTTCAGCAGGATCTGCTTCATCGCGCGCTTGTCGGCGGTGATGCGCGGCAGGCCCGGCTCCACCGCGCCGGTGAGCTTCAGTCCGGCCTGCTCGGCCTTCAGGGTCATCATGGCGAGCGCGCCGGCGACCACGTCGTCGATGGCGAAGGGCTCGGGATCGAGCTGCAGCGTCCCCGAATCGATGCGGGAGATGTCGAGCAGGGTGTTCACGACGTCGAGCAGGTGCTGGCCGGACAGGTGGATGATCCGCGCGTAATCCCGACGCCGCTCGTCGTCCGGCGGCGTCAGCTTTTCGGAGGACAGCATCTCGGAAAAGCCGATGATGGCGTTCAGCGGCGTGCGCAGCTCATGGCTCACCGTGGCGAGGAAGCTGCTCTTCATCGAGCTGGCCGACACCGCCTGGGCGCGCGCCTCCTCGATCTCCTCCTCGTGCAGGCGCTGGCTGGTGACGTCGCGCAGCACGCAGACGATCTCGTCGGGCTCCCCATCCGCCTCGGGCCCGAGATGGACGAGCTGGATGCGCACCTCGAACCAGCCGAAGCGCGGCGGGGCGGCATGGCGCTCCTCCCGGCCGCCGCCGCTGCGGACGCGGATCGTGGCGGCGGCGAGGGCCTCGCCCTGCACGGCGTCGGAGACCGCCTTCAGGAAGGCGGGCCGGTCCGCGACATGGACGAGATCGAGCAGGCCGCGCCCGAGCAGCGCTTCCGGCGCGACGCCGAGCACGCCGCGGGCCGAGGGCCCCGCCGAGAGGACGAGCCCCTGCGAATCATGGCGGGTGACGAGGTCTCCGAACCCCCTGGAGATGATCTCTCCCTGCACGGCCAATTGCCGCTCGCGCGCCCGCCGCTGGCGGATCTCGCGCATGACGAGGATCCCCAGTCCCAGCGCGACGGTGGTGAGCGCCCCGTGCTGGAGCAGGCGGTCGGCGGTCCAGCCGTCCGGTCCAGGCAGGGGCGTGGCGAGCATGACGTCCAGAAGAAGGAAGCCGGGGAGCGCGCACCCGACCGCCACGGCGAGGGTGAACTCGCGCCGGCCGGCGATCAGCGCCGCCTCGATGATCAGAAGCGGCACCAGGCCGAGCACGACCGTCGCCGTCGGGGCGTTCTGGACGAGCAGGAAGCCCGAGAGCAGGGCGAAGCAGACCAGCGAGGCCCGGTAGGCGTCGCCGAGACGGCCGCTGCGCACGCAATAGACACCGGCGACGGCCTGGCCGGCGAGCAGCGCCAGGGCGAACCCGGAACCCGGCGCAAGCGAGCCGTGCAGGGCGAGGATCACGGGGACGCAGGCCAGCGCAGCGGCGCCGGTTCCCAGCCTCGTGGCCACGAACCAGAGGTGCCGGGCAAGGGCCTCCCGGCTGGCTTCCGCCGCCGGATGGATGAGGCCAACCCACTGCCTCCCCGCTGCACCCATACGCCGCACCTGTCCCACCGTCCGCTGCGCCACGCCCGGCGCGTCCGGACCAGCCGTCGCGCCACCGAGACGTGACGGGCGGAACTCCGCACACGGGCCAGGAGCCCGAACCGTCCGGCTTCCCGAATGCTCGCGCATCCTGCCTCGAAGCCGGGGCCGAGAATGGCAGCCTCCTGTTAAGCGATGCCTAAGCATGCGCGCGCCGGGCAGGGAGCGGCGTGTTTCCTCGGCCACGGCCGGCAGAAGCGTGATCGTGGTGAACCGGGCGTTACCGGCGCGACGACAGCGTTGACGTCGCCTTAAGCGGGCGTCCCGATCCTGTGCGCCGGAGGCCTCCATGAGTTTCCTGCTGCGCGTGGCCGTCGTGGTCGCGGTCGTCTATTCGCTCTCCCCGTTGCGGACGGAGGAAGGCTCCCTGTCGCACGAGGCCGCACGGGCGCTGGCCGACGCGAAGGCGCGCGCGGCCGCGGCCGCCCTCGCGGCCTGCGGCGAGGACAAGCTCGATTGCCTGGCGCGCGGGGCCGCCCTCACCGGCGGCGCTCTCCACCGACCCCGGCCGCCGGCCGAGGATCGCCCGCGCTGAACCGTTTCCTCCGGTCGCGCCGCCCTATATGAGGAGCAAGGCCGACGACGCGGCCCGATGGAAAGGCGCATGTCCGGCTCGATCGACGACATTCTCGAAAACTTCTCGTACCTGGACGACTGGGACGACCGCTACCGCTACCTGATCGAGCTCGGCCGGTCGCTGGAGCCCTTGCCGGACGCCGCCCAC
Source organism: Alsobacter sp. (assembly GCA_046349155.1). GTDB lineage: Bacteria > Pseudomonadota > Alphaproteobacteria > Rhizobiales > Beijerinckiaceae > Alsobacter. The sequence goes on from JAXMCW010000002.1 coordinate 709,959, forward strand.
AACGAGCAGAACCGGGTGCGCGGCTGCGCGAGCCAGGTCTGGATCGAAAGCCGGGTCGAGGAGCGGGACGGTCGGCGCGTCCTCGCATTCCGCGGCGACAGCGACGCCCACATCGTGAAGGGCCTCGTGGCCCTGACGCTCGCGCTGTTCTCGGGCCGGGACCCGCAGTCCATCCTCGAAACCGACGCGGCCAAGGTCTATGCCGACCTGGGCCTCTCCGAACACCTCACGCCGCAGCGGTCCAACGGCGTGCGCTCCATGGTCGAGCGAATCAAGGCCGACGCGCGCTCCGCGCTCGCCGCGGGCGGCTGAGCAGCCCTCGGCCTGCGTCAGGCGGGCGGAGCGGACCACGTCCGGATGCCCCGCGATCGATCGGGCCCCGTCGCCACCGCGGCGTAGCCATAGTGCTCGGCGAGCCGGGCCAGCGCGATCAGGAGCACCACCTTGGCCGAACGGGCCGGCCAGCCGCGCTCGCGCTCGACCTGCTCGAGACCCTTCAGGAAGCCGCACACGTCGATCAGCAGGCCGGCGAGGTCGGCCCCCACCGCCTTCGAGGCCAGCGCGATGCGCTGTTGCGCGGCAAGCGCGGCGTCCGTCGCCTCGGCAGGCCCCCGCCCGCCGCCGCCTGCGGCCGCGGAGGCGTCCCAGTTCGCCGTCGTGCGCGGCACCATGGCCGCGCGCGTCAGGTCCGCACGGAAGCGCTCTCCGGCGACGAAGCTTGCGTCGTCCAGCATCGGGCGGCCGTCGGCCGCCTTCCTCCGGCGCAGCCAGGCCAGGGGGCTCTCGGCCTCGTTGCGCAGCACGCGCCTCCCGTGGCCCTCGGCGTCGTCGATCGAGACGTGGCGCAGCGCCGCGGCGCGGCCGGCCGCGCCTTCGTCCGCCGCGGCGGCCAGGACCGCCCGGCCCGCCTCGGTCAGGCGCCAGGCCGCGCCCCGGGCGGAGCCGCTACGTTCGATGAGGCGTCGCCGCGCGAGGCGGCGCACCGTGTCGGGCGCGGTGGAACGCTCCGCAAAGCCGTCCCTGGCGAGCGCCCCGAGCGCCGCGAGGTCGCTGGCGTCGCCCGGGCCGGCAGGCGGAGACGCCGACGCGGCGAGCATGGCGGCAGGCGGGGAAAAGGGACGAGTCGGCATGGTCGGAGGCTCCGCATTTTTTCCTAGTCAAATAGGAAAAATTGGCAGAGTCAACCGACGGGCGGTGACAACCGCCCGCGGTGCCGGGACGCTTCGCGCGGCTGCGGGCCGCAGGCGCCTACTTCTTGCGGCGCTGCTGGCCGAGCCCCATCTGCTTGGCGAGCTGGGAGCGCGCCTCGGCGTAGTTGGGGGCGACCATCGGATAGTCGGCCGGAAGACCCCACTTCTCGCGGTATTCTTCGGGCGACATGTTGTACTGGGTGCGAAGATGACGCTTGAGAGACTTGAACTTCTTCCCGTCCTCAAGGCACACGATGTAATCGGGAGTAATCGACTTCTTGACCGAGATGGCCGGCTTCGGCGTCTCGGACGGCAGTTCCACCGCGCCCGTCGACACGCGAATCAGCGCGTTGTGAACGTCGCCGATAAGGCTCGGCAGATCGCCCGCCGAAACCGCGTTGTTGCTGACATAGGCGGACACGATGTCTGCAGCCAGCTCGATGTAGTTCGGAGCATTCATATCTTCACCCATGTCAGTGCAGTCCCCACTCGCCGGGCCTTTTTTAGGGCGGCCTCGGCCTTTATCGCGCCGACGCTACAAGTCTTCTTGATAAACGAAGAATTGAAACGTCTCAAACTGGGAGCCCAGCCGTCGCCTCGCTGTCGATCCTTTTTGTCACGTTTTCACCGAAGCAACGCACGATGTTCGGATCAATAGGTCAAGGTTGGAAACGTTGCAATAACAAACTGCTTATTTGACAGGCTTATCGACCAAGAGTTGCAGTTTCCTGATGCACGCGATCCGAGAGGTTTTCCAGTCGCACTGTGCAGGCCCGCTTCTCGGGTTAATGTGCCCACCACAACCACAAAATGACGAAAGGGAGGACGGAATGACGGTGAAAGACGAGACGAGGCATCCGGACAAGGGCCAAATCACAAGACAAGACGCCGAATGGCGGTCCCTTCTGTCGCCCGAACAATACAGGATCACCCGGGAGCACGGCACCGAGAGGGCCTTTACTGGTCCTCATTTGAACGAAAAACGCGCGGGAACGTACCATTGCGTGTGCTGCTCGGCCGAACTCTTCACGTCAACCGAGAAGTTCGACTCGGGCAGCGGATGGCCGAGCTTCACGGCGCCGGCGGCAGCGGGCGTACTCGCGGAGCTTGTCGACCGCTCGTGGTTCATGCGGCGCGTGGAAGTCAGGTGCGCCGGCTGCGACGCGCATCTGGGCCATGTCTTTCCCGACGGTCCGCCTCCGACCGGACAGCGCTATTGCATCAACGGCCACGCGCTGACGTTCAAGTCGCAATCGTAAGCTTGTAAGTTTTCGACGAAGCATGGATTCGTCGAAACTTGTCTTTACCTGGATCTCGACATGCCGATGACGAACAGCCTCGCCGCCCCGCCCGTCCCCCCGCCAGCGCCCAAGGCGGTCCCGCACCGCCAGACCGTGCACGGCTGCGAACTCACGGACGACTTCGCCTGGATCAAGGCGGAGAACTGGAAGGAGGTCCTGCGCGACCCCGGCCTTCTGCCGGCGGACATCCGCGCCTTCCTCGAGGCGGAAAACGCGTATGCGGACGCGTTCCTCGCGCCGCTCGCCGGGCTGCGCGACGCGCTGGTTGCGGAGATGCGCGGGCGCATCCGCGAGGATGATTCCACTGTGCCGTCCCCGGATGGCCCATTCGCCTATTACGTGCGCTACCGCGAAAAGGGCCAGCACCCCCTGCATTGCCGCGTGCCGCGCGGCAAGCCCGCGGGAACGGACGAGACGGTGATGCTGGACGGCGACGCGCTCGCGCAGGGACTTCCGTTCTTCCAGCTCGGAGGCCCCGTCCACAGCGACGACCACCGCCTGCTGGCGTGGAGCTCCGACGAGGCCGGCTCGGAGTTCTTCACCCTGCGCGTGCGCGACCTCGCGACGCTGGAGGATCGCGGCGACGTCGTGCGCGACACGACGGGAGCGGCGGTGTGGGACAAGGCCGGCCGCAGCTTCCTCTATGTCGCGGTCGACGAGAACCACCGGCCGAGGGCCGTGCGGCGCCACGTGCTCGGCGCTCCGGCAGACGAGGACACGACGCTCTACGAGGAGACGGCCGACGGCTGGTTCGTCGACGTCGAGGCCAGCCAGTCGGGCGACTACGTCTTCATCACTGTCAGCGACCACGAGACGTCCGAGGTCCGCATCCTCGACCGGTCCGATTTCACGCGCCCCTTCGTACTCGTCGCGGAGCGCGAGACGGGCTTGCGCTACGAGGTCGAGCACCAGGGCGACCGCTTCGTCATCCTCACCAACGCGCAGGGCGCGGAGGACTTCAAGATCATGACGGCGCCCCTGGACGCGCCGGGCCGGACGAACTGGACGGACCTCGTGCCGCACCGGCCGGGCCGGATCATCCTCAGCATCCTTCCCCTCGCCGGCCACCTGCTGCGCGCCGAACGCGAGCACGCGCTGCCGCGCATCGTGGTGCGGGACATGACGACGGGCGAGGAGCACGCGATCGCCTTTCAGGAGGAGGCCTACTCGCTCTGGCTGCGGCCCGGCTTCGAGTACGAGACGACCACGATCCGGTTCGTCTATTCCTCCATGACCACGCCCGCAGAGACCTGGGACTATGACGTGGCGAGCCGCGAGCGCGTGCTGCTCAAGCGGCAGGAGGTGCCGAGCGGCCACGATCCCGCCGCCTACGTGACGCGCCGGCTCTCGGCCACCGCCCCGGACGGCGCACAGGTGCCGGTGAGCCTGCTTCACCGCAGGGACCTCGTCCTCGACGGCTCGGCGCCCTGCCTGCTCTATGGCTATGGCGCCTATGGGCACGCCGTCCCCGCGGGCTTCGACACGCGCTGCCTGTCGCTCGTCGACCGCGGGTTCGTCTATGCGATCGCCCATATCCGCGGCGGCACCGACAAGGGCTGGGCGTGGTACACGAACGGCAAGCGCGAGCACAAGGAGAACACCTTCCGCGACTTCATCGCCGCGGGACACATGCTGGTCGAGGCGGGCTACACGTCGAAGGGGCGCATCGTTGCGCAGGGCCGCAGCGCGGGCGGCATGCTGATGGGCGCGGTCGCCAACATGGCGCCGGAGCTCTTCGCCGCCATCCTGGCGGAAGTGCCCTTCGTCGACGTGCTCAACACCATGCTCGACGCGAGCCTTCCCCTCACGCCGCCGGAATGGCCGGAATGGGGGAACCCCATCGAGAGCCCCGAGGATTTCGCCCGCATCCGCGGCTACTCGCCCTACGACCGGGTCGCGGCGCAGGCCTATCCCGCGATCCTCGCCGTGGGCGGCCTCACTGACCCGCGCGTCACCTACTGGGAGCCCGCGAAGTGGATCGCGCGGTTGCGGAGCGTGGCGGAAGGCGGGCCGTTCGTCCTGGCGACGGAGATGGAGGCCGGGCACGGCGGGGCTTCGGGCCGTTTCGACCGGCTCAAGGAGGTAGCCCGTTCCTATGCCTTCGCCCTCGCGGCCGTCGGCCTCGCGACGGCGCGAGGGGAAGCGTCAGGCTGAGGAGGCCGCCTTCGGCACGGGTTCGCCGCCCTCGCCGGCCTCGATGTAGTGGCGCAGCTCGTCCACCGAGCCGAAGCGGCGGCGTCCGTCGGGAAAATCGGCCTCGATGGAGCCGTCCGAATACATGAAATAAGTGACGTCCCCCGACGTGTAGGACGTCAGCATGGTGCGCGCGCCGGCAGGCAGGTCCGCCGAGGGCGCGCCAGCGGGCGGCGGCGCCTCGGGCTTCGCCGCGACGGGCGGCGCGGCGGATGCCGGCTCCTCCGGGCCAGGACCGGGCGCGCCCTTCGACGCCGGAACCTCCGATGGCGGCGGCGCCTGCGGCGCGAGGGTGGGTTCGACGGGGCGCTCGGCCTTGGGCGCCGTCACGACGGGCGCGGCGGGCACCTCGTCCAGCACGGGCTCGATCCGCCCGCGCGCCTCGTCCTGTGGCTTGAGGCGCGACAGCCCGGGATAGCCGACGAGCCCCGCGCGCGCCTCGGCCGGGATGCCGCTCCCCACGGCGGCGGCCGGCTTTGCGGGCGGAGTCGGCGGCAGGGGCGACCGGTCCGCCACCAGCGGAGCCTCGCGCAAGGGGGACGGCGCCGCCGCCTCGGGCGGCTGGGGCGCGAGGGGCGGCGGCGCGATCGCGGAACCTGCCGGCGGCTCGACACGCTTCGGGAGGGGCTCGGCGGCGGCCTCGCTCGCAGGGGGCGGGGATGCTTCAGGGACGGCTTCCGCCGGGGGCGGCTGGTCCGGAGACCGGGCCGGCGGGGGCGCGGGCGGCGCGACCGGCGGGGCCACGTTGTCGTCGATCTCCATCAGCCGGCGCATGCGGCGCAGTTCGGCGAGGACGGCCGTGAGGCCTGCCAGGAGAAGTCCTGCACAGAACACCGTCGCGCCCGCCGTCGTCAGCGCGATGCCGCTCTCGAGGCGGATCAAGTCGGCGCCGTAGATCGCGACGGCGCCGCCGCCCAGGGTCAGCAGGAGGGACAGGCAGGCGAGCAGGACGACCACGATCGATTCATCTCCATCCGTTGGCGACGGCGCACTATAGGACGCGGCCGGCGATTCCCGTAAATCACGGCGCGATCCGTGCCATACCGTGCGGGCCGGCGCGCCCGTCCGTGGAATCACGGACCCCACCGGTTGAACAGCCACAGGCGGCGGCCTACCTTCCCTCCATGCCGGGCCGATGGTCCCGCATCCCGCCCGTTTCCGGTCCGATGGGACCAGCAGACCCAAGGAGACTTCGATGTCCTTCTCCCTCCCCGACCTGCCCTACGCCTATGAGGCGCTGCAGCCCTACATGTCGCGCGAGACGCTGGAGTACCACCACGACAAGCACCACCTCGCCTACGTGAACAACGGCAACAACCTGCTGAAGGGCACGGAGTGGGAGGGCAAGTCGCTTGAGGAGATCGTGAAGGGCTCCTTCGGCAAGAATGCCGGCCTCTTCAACAATGCCGGCCAGCACTACAACCACCTGCATTTCTGGAACTGGATGAAGCCGAATGGCGGCGGCGCCATCCCGGGCAAGCTCGAGAAGGCCATCGTCGACAGCCTGGGCTCCGTCGACAAGATGAAGGAGGACTTCATCCAGGCCGGCGTGACGCAGTTCGGCTCGGGCTGGGCCTGGCTCGCCGTGAAAGACGGCAAGGTCATCGTCGCGAAGACGCCGAACGGCGAGAGCCCGCTGGTGCACGGCGCCACCCCGATCCTCGGCGTCGACGTGTGGGAGCACTCCTACTACATCGACTACCGCAACCGCCGTCCCGACTACCTCAAGGCCTTCGTCGAGAACCTCGTGAACTGGGACTACGTCGCCAAGCTCTACGACGACGCCACGAAGTAAGCCGTCTCGCCTCACGCCGTCATTGCGGGGAGGGCAGCGACGAAGCGATCCGGGCCGGACGAGGGTCTGGACGTCTTCGCCTTCGGCTCGCATTGACGGCGAAGCCCCCTAAAGCTCGCCGAACCGCGCCAACGCCATGCGCGCCTCGGCGAGCACCTCTAGAAAATGCGACCCCGACAGGAACGCGTGCTCCTGGGGCCGCGTGGCGACGACGGGATCGAGCCGCGCCAGTTCGTCGTCGTCACCGAGGCCCGGATGGCACATCACGAGGTGCCTCGGGCCCGGCACGGCCAGGAAGCGCGCGAAATCCGCACCGAAGTCCCGGGTCGGGTCGAACGGGCTCACGCCCGAGAAGCCCTCGTTGGTCTCGAGCCCCGCGCGGCGGGCCGACCGCGCGAAGCCGAGCGACAATCCTGCGATCACGAGCGCCTTGGGCGCCGCGACGCCGCGCACGAGGATCGCACCCAGCCGGTCGCCGGAATCCCTGAGCCAGGGCCGCCATCCCGGCCGGCGGGCGACGGCGTCGAGCAGCGCGGACCGGACGCCGGGAAGAACCTGCACGTGCTGGTGCCCGTCCACGTAGTCCGGCAGGCGGCCGACGGCTTCGGCATAGGCGTCCACCTGCCGGTCGATCTCCGCCGCGAGTTCCGCGGCGACCGCATGACGCGACGCGCCGCCCGCGAGGGCGAGGCGGGCCAGCGCGCCGAAGGACGGCAGCGCCCCGCCGGGGCACAGGGCCGGCATCGGCCCGAGCGGCCGGCCCAGCGTCAGGTTGAGGTGCAACCCGAGGTCGGCCAGGCCGGCATGGGCCGCGAGCTCACGGCCCAGCCGGGACGCCCACGGCATGTTCGCCATCACGCCCGCGCCGGTGAGCCGTCCCGCCTCCAGGAGCGCCAGAATCGATCGGCTGACGCCCTGCGTCATGCCGAAGTCGTCGGCCACGAGGACGAAGCGCGTGGGCCGCGCCGCCGGGGACCGCAGCAGCATCGCCTCGCCTCGTCGTCCTCATGCAGGGGCGCGCAGAATGCGCGTTCGGCCATGACCGCGCAATGGTGGCGCGCCGGGCCGCTCGAAGTGCTTGCGCCCGGTCCCAATGTCGGCTCTTTTCTGCGCCAAGAGGGTGGCATGGACGGCCCCCGCGGCAGCCCCGCGAGGTCCGCGGCGCCCGAGGCAGTCGACGATCTGGTGACGCCGTGAGCGCAGATTTCCCTCGCGAGTTCCGCCGCGACCCCGGCGATGGGACGCCGGTTCTCTCCGTGGTGATCCCCGTCTTCAACGAGGGCCCCAACATCCAGTTGCTGGTGGACCGCCTGCTGCCGGTCCTCGACCGCTGCGTGGCGTCCTGGGAGATCGTGTTCATCGACGACGGCTCACGCGACGACACGCTGCAGCGCATCCGCGCCGTCCACCAGCGCGACCCGCGCGTCCGGGCCGTCGCCTTCAGCCGCAACTTCGGCAAGGAGATCGCGATCGCGGCCGGGCTGGACCACGCGTCCGGGCAGGCGGTCGTCATCATGGACGCGGACCTGCAGCATCCGCCGGAGACGATCGCCGAATTCGTCGCCAAGTGGCGCGAGGGCTACCGCATGGTCTACGCGCAGCGCACGGACCGCGTGGCCGACACGCCGCTGCGCCGCGCCTTCTCGCGGGTCTTCTACAAGCTGTTCGATGTTTTCGGCGAAACCCGCCTGCCCGAGGGCGCCGGCGATTTCCGCCTGCTCGACCGCAGGGCCGTCGACGCCCTGCGCTCCATGGGCGAGCGGGCGCGCTTCTCGAAGGGGCTCTATGCCTGGATCGGCTTCTCCTCCATCGGCATCCCCTACAAGGTGGAGGACCGCGCGCACGGGGCCTCCAAGTTCAATGCGCGCAAGCTGTTCCGCTTCGCCTTCGACGGCATCACCTCCTTTTCCACGCTGCCGCTGAAGCTGTGGACCTATGTCGGGGTCTGCGTCTCCGCCATCGCGATGCTCACGGCCGTCTACTTCGTGCTGGATACGCTGATGCGCGGGGTGGACGTGCCGGGCTATGCCTCGCTGATCGTCTCCGTGATGTTCTTCTCGGGCGTCCAGCTCATCTCGCTGGGCGTCATCGGGGAATATATCGGCCGCATCTTCGCGGAGGTGAAGCGCCGGCCCCTGTACATCGTCGGGGACCAGGTCGGCTTCGAGGGCGATCCCACCCTCGTGCAGCCCGTCCGCCCGCTCGGCGTCGACCGCCGGCGCGCCTGAGGAGCCATGCTCAAGCACATCCTGTCGGTCGGCGGGTTCACCCTCCTCTCCCGCCTGACGGGCTTCATCCGCGACGTGGCGATGGCGGCGGTGATGGGGACCGGCCTCGTCGCCGACGCCTTCGTCGTCGCCCAGCGCCTGCCCAACCATTTCCGCGCCATCTTCGGCGAGGGCGCCTTCAACGCTGCCTTCGTGCCCACCTATTCCGCCGTCATGGAGACCGAGGGCGAGGAGCCGGCCCGCCGGCTCGCCGGGCGCATCATGACGGTGCTGGGCCTCACCCTGGCGATCCTGTGCGGCCTCGCCATCTGGTTCATGCCGCAGGCCATCGACCTCCTGGCGCCCGGCTTCTCCGCCGAGCCGGAGAAATTCGCCCTGGCGGTGACGCTGACGCGCATCACCTTCCCCTACCTCTTCTTCATCACGGCCGTGACGCTGATCTCGGGCATCCTCAACGCCCATGATCGATACGCGTCGGCGGCGGCGGCGCCGATCCTGCTCAATGTCGGGGTCGTCGTGGCGCTGGCCGTCGCCTACCTGTTCCCCACGGCGGGGCACGCCGCCGCCTGGGGCGTGATGGCCTCGGGCATCGCCCAGTACCTGCTGGTCGCGGTCGACGCGCAGCGCCACGGCCTGATGCCGGGCTACGAGAGGATCCGCTTCGACAAGGGCATGCGGCGCTTCTTCAAGATGCTCGGGCCGGCCGTCATCGGCTCGGCGGGCGTGCAGATCGCCATGTTCGCGGACACGATCATCGCCTCGCTCCTGCCGACGGGAGCCGTCTCCTCGCTCTACTATGCGGACCGGCTCTACCAGCTCCCCGTGGGCGTCATCGGGATCGCGGCGGGCACGGTGGTGCTGCCCACCATGAGCCGGCGGCTGGCGCTGGGCGACGTGGCCGGCGCGGAGAGCGCGCAGAACCGCGCGATCGCCTTTACCCTGGTCCTCTCCGCCCCCTTCACGGTGGCTTTCCTGCTGTTCCCCGATCTCATCATGCGCGCGCTCTTCATGCGGGGGGCCTTCACGGCGGAGAGCGCGGCCATGGCCGGGGCGGCGCTCGCCGCCTATGCGGTCGGCCTGCCGGCCGTCGTGACGATCCGCTCGGCCGTGGCGAGCTTCTATGCGCGCGAGGACACGGCGACGCCGCTGATCGCCTCCTTCAGCGGGATCGCCGTGAACCTCGCCCTGAAGCTCGTGCTCTTCCGCCCCTACGGCGCCGCGGGCCTCGCCTTCGCGACGGCGATCGGGGCCTGGACCAATGTCGGGCTGCTCGTGCTGCTCGCCTCGCGCCGGCGCTGGATCGCGCCGGACCGCACCCTGAAGGGCACGGTCGGCGTCGTCGTCGCGGCGGCGGCCGCAATGGGCTTGCTGTGCTGGATCGCGAGCCCCTGGATCGCGGGCTGGACACAGGGCCTGCCCGCCTTCAGGGGGGAGAGCCACCTGGCGGTGCTGGGCCTCTTCGGCCTCGCCGTCTACGGGGCCGTGCTGCTCGCGCTGCTCAGGGCTTTATCACTCCCTTTACGCCGCGCCTGACGCCGCCCAGGTACTGGCAATAGGCGTAGCCCGCGCCGAGGTTGTAGACGCTGCGGATGGAGGTCACCCAGCGCTCGCAATCCTCCTGGAGGAAGAAGCAGGATTCGCCGTTGCGCACGTCCTCGAAGACGCGCTCGGCGGAGACGTCGAAAGACCTGGCGCCGGCGAAACGGCCGATCCAGAGGTTCTGGGGCCCGTAATAGGGGATCATCACGGTGCAGCTGCCGCCGCGCGAGCGCGTGTAGCGCATCGTATGCTCGGGCGAGACCGGAGGCTCCGTGAAGGCGGCGCAGGCGAGAAGAAGGCCGGCGGCCGTTCCGAGGCGCCGGGAGAGCCGCCTTCCGATCCCGCCCGTCCTGCCGCCCATGCGCTGCCTCCGCTCGCGCGCAGGCTAGGCCGTCATGGTTGACCAAGCGTGAACGCGCGCGGCCGTCGCCGCGCGGAAGGGCCCTACGCCGCCAGCGCCGCCAGGATGCGAGCCCAGGAGCGAGCGCCCTTGTGGAAACTCTGGAGGTCGTACTTCTCGTTGGGCGAGTGGACGCGGTCGTCGTCGAGCCCGAAGCCGACCAGCAAGGTGTCGAGCCCCAGCACGCGCTTGAAGTCGCCCACGATCGGGATCGATCCGCCGGAGCCGATCGTCACGGGCGCGCGGCCCCATTCGTCGGCCAGCGCCGCCTGTGCGCGCGACAGGTCGGGCATGTCGAAGGGCAGTTGCAGGGCGCGCGAGCCCTTGTGGTGGATGAACTCCACGCGCGCGTCGGACGGCAGCCGCTCGCGGACGAAGGCTTCGAAGGCCCCGCTGATGGCCTGGGGGTCCTGCTCGCCGACGAGCCGGAACGAGATCTTGGCGCGCGCCTCGGCCGGGATCACCGTCTTGGTGCCCTCCCCCGTATAGCCGCCGACGATGCCGTTGACGTCGCAGGTGGGGCGCGACTGGATCTGCTCGATGAGCATGCGGTCCGTCTCGCCCGCGGGCGTCCCGAGTCCCACCTGGCCGAGAAAATCCTCGGCCGTCAGCCCGAGAGACGACCATTGCGCCTTCACCTGGGTCGGCGGCTCCGGCACTCCGTCGTAGAAGCCCGGCAGGGTGATGCGGCCGTCCCTGTCGTGCAGGTCGGCGATGATGCGCGAGAGCACGCGAATCGGGTTCCAGGCCGCGCCGCCGAACAGGCCCGAATGCAGGTCGCGGTCGGCGCAGGAGACGACGACCTCCTCGTAGACCATGCCGCGCAGGGCCGAGGTGATGGCCGGCGTGTCCCGGTCCCACATGCCGGTGTCGCAGACGAGCGCCACGTCGGCGGCGAGGTCGCGGGCATGGTCGCGGACGAAGGCCGGCAGGTTGGGAGAACCGCTCTCCTCCTCGCCCTCCAGCAGCATCGTCACGCCGAGGGGCAGCGTGCCCGTCACGGCCTTCCAGGCGCGACAGGCCTCGAGGAAGGTCATGAGCTGGCCCTTGTCGTCACAGGCCCCCCGCGCGACGATCCGGCGCCGGCCTTCGGGGTCGGCGGCGAGCCGCGGCTCGAAGGGCGGCGTCTCCCACAGGGACAGGGGATCGACCGGCTGGACGTCGTAGTGGCCGTAGAACAGCACGTGGCGGCCGGACGCGCCCCCTGCCCGCCCGAGCACCACGGGATGGCCCGGCGTGGGTCGCGACGCCGCGTCGAAGCCCAGCGACCGCAGGTCCTCCACCAGCCAGCCGGCCGCCTCGGCGCATTGCGCGGCATAGGCGCTGTCGGTCGAGATGGAGGGGATGCGCAGGAGGTCGAAGAGGCGGTCGAGCGAACGATCGAGCTCGGCATCGATGCGGGCGAGAACGGCATCGAGTTGCGACATGGGGGCACTCCCGGAAAAGCCCGAAGGCTAGGAGCGGCCCCACCGCTTCGCAAGCGGGACAGGGAGCCGCCCGCCGTCATCGCGCGGAGCGAAGCGACGAAGCAATGCCTGCCGGGGGAAGACAGGCTTGCCTCGTGGCGCCCGCAAGGACAGGCGTCGGTCGCACCAAAAGGAAACGCCGCCCGGAGGCGGCGTCGGCGCGAGGGCGGCGAAGGGCGGCTCACGCCACCTTGAGCACGCTCTTCACGCGGGCCTGGAGGGCGTTGGGCTCGACGGGCTTCAGGATGAAGGCGTCGACGCCGGCGGTCTTGGCCTGCCGCACCGTGTCCGACGACGTCTCGCTGGTCGCCATGATCACCGGTGTGCTGCGCAGCACGGGGTGCGACCGGATCGCCTTGAGCAGGCCGAGCCCGGAGATGCCGCCCATGTGCAGGTCGGTGATGACGAGGTCGTAGCGCACCTGCGTCAGCTTCTTGATGGCCTCCTCGCCCGATTCGGCGCCGTCGACCGTCTCCATGCCCATCTGGAGCAGGGCGAAGCGCACCAGGCCCCGCATGCTCTTCTGGTCGTCGACGACCAGGACCTTCTTCGACTTCAAGTCAGCCATGCGAGGCTCCTATGGGCATGCGCGGGGATCGGCCGGAGCTGTCCCTCATCGAGCGGCCGTGTCCGGCCGCATTCAGACTGGAATGAACTGCGTCGGCGATCCTGTCGAGCGCCAGCACCTGCGCGGCCGCGCCGAGTTGCACGGCGGCCTTCGGCATGCCGTAGACGACGCAGGTCGCCTCGTCCTGGACGATCGTGTGCGCGCCTGCGCGGCGCATGGCGAGGAGGCCGTCGGCCCCGTCGCGGCCCATGCCCGTCAGCAGGACGCCCACCGCCTTGCCGCCGGCCTGCCGGGCGGCGGAGTGGAAGAGCACGTCGATGGACGGCTTGTGGCCGGACACCGGATCTTCTTCGCTGAGCGCGCCGACAAAGGCGCCGGACTTGAACTGCAGCCGCAGGTGAAAGCCGCCGGGCGCGACCCACACGGTCCTGGGCGTCAGGCGCTGGCCATCGCGCACCTCGTGCGCCGGCAGGCCCGTCGTCTGGGCCAGGCGCGCGGCGAGCCGGCTCGTGAAGGTCGGTGGCATGTGCTGCACGACGACGATGGGCAAGGGCATGTCCGTGAGGCCCGCGACCACCTTGCACACCGCCGGCACGCCGCCCGTGGAGGCGCCGATGCAGATGATCGCCTCGGGGTCATAGGCCGCGCCGGCCGCCGGCGCGCGGCCGAGGATCTGCGAGGCCGTCTGGGGCGGCGCCGGGGCGACGGGCGGAGCGGCGGGACGCGCGCGGCGGTTGCTCTGCGCAGCCCGCATCAGCCCCTGGGCGGTGTCGGCGATGAAGCGGTCGATCTCGCTGGGATGCGCGTCGGGCTTCTGGATCACGTCGACCGCGCCAGCCTCGAGCGCGTCGATGGTGAGGTCGGCGGCCTTGGGCGTATGCCCGGAGACGACGAGGACGGGAACCTCCCGGACCCCATGCAGCCGCTTCAGGAACTCGATGCCGTTCATGCCGGGCAGCTCGATGTCGAGCGAGATCACGTCGACCTCGAAGCCCGGCTGGCGCAGGAGCGTCAGCCCCTCCTCCGCGCTCTCGACGGAACCGGCGAGTTCCAGCCCTGCCGTCTCCTCGACGATGGCGGCGATCAGCCGGCGGATCGTGCGGCTGTCGTCGATCACCAGCACCTTGAAGGTGCGATCGGTCCTGGTAACGAGCGCCATCAGAAGAACTCCACGTCGCCGCCCTTGGGCGCGACCCGGGTGATCTTGTTGCGGTACTGCTCTTCCTCGCGCGTCACGCTGGCCGCGCTGGTGCGGTCGAGCTCCTGCACGAAGGCCTTGCCGGAGGCCGGGTGGAAGCGCAACCGGCGCGGCGCGGTGCCGCCCACGGACCTCGCCATGATGGGGAAGCCCTCGTTCTTCAGGAACTTCTCGACGAAGGCGATGTTCTGCTCGCCGATCTTGAGCAAGGTGCTGCCGCCCAGCACACGGGCGCCGCCGAAGATCTTGAACTCGATGCGGCCGCGCTGGCCGCCCTTGCGATAGATGCTGTTGAGAAGCTGCTCCATCGCATAGTCGCCGAAGCGCATGGCCTCGTCCGAGTTCTTCACCTCCTGGTCGCTGCTCGGCAGCAGGAAGTGGTTGAGCCCGCCCACGCCCGTGACGGGATCGCGCGCGCAGGCCGCCACGCACGAGCCCAGCAGCGTCACCACGGTCTCGTCCGGGTTGCCGGTGACGTAGTGGTCGCCCGGGGCGACGGAGACGAAGGTCGCGCCGCTGGAGTCCTGGAAGGAACGGCGGCCGGGCGGCGGAGCGGAGGTGGTCGAGGGGGTCAGGGCCATCATCTCCTCCGGTAGATGGTGCGGCCGATCAGGTCGAAGGCCGGATGCGGGGGAGACAGGGATTCGGAGTGCCCGAGATAGAGCCATCCGCCGGGGCGCAGCATGTCCACGCAGCGGTCGACGATGCTCTTCTTCGTGGGTGCGTCGAAATAGATCATCACGTTGCGGCAGAAGATGGCGTCGAAGGGTCCGCGCATCGGCCAGGGGGTGATGAGGTTGAGCTGCTTGAAGGTCAGCAGCTTGCGCAGGGGCGCGGCGACACGCAGCGTGTCCGGGCCGGCCGGCTCCGTCAGCAGCAGGCCCTTGAGGTCGGCCGGCGAGCGGTCGATCACCTCGCGCGGATATTCTGCGCGCTCGGCCCGGTTGAGGACGTCCGTGTCGATGTCCGTCGCGAGGATGCGGGTGTCGAGGCCGCGCGTGCCCGTGACGGCGTGCACGGTCGCCGCCAGGGAATAGGGCTCCTCGCCGGTCGAGGCGGCGGCGCACCAGATGCGGATGCGGCCACCCCCCTTGTGGGCATGGTCGATGGATTCCGGCAGCGCGTCTGACCTCAGGTGGTCGAAGTGGTGTCGCTCGCGGAAGAAGGCCGTGTGGTTCGTCGTGAGAACGTTCAAGAGCTGCGGCAATTCGCGCTCGGCCTCGGGGCCGCGCAGCAGCTCGCAATATTCCGCCACGCTGCGCAGGTTGAGGCTGCGCAGGCGTCGCATCAGCCGGCCGCGGATCATGGCCGACTTGTGGGCGCGGATGACGATGCCGGCCTGCTCCTTGGCGATGGAGGCGATCAGCTCGAAGTCGCGCGGCGAGAGGGCGTACTCGCCCTCTTCCAGTGCGGCCGGGGCCGGCGGAAAGCCGGGCAAGACCTGTGCGGGGCGGGCGGCCATGATCAAGCCTCCGCCCGGGCCGCCGGGGGCCCCGCCAGGGCTGCCGCCATGTTCACGATCCCGATCATGTTCGATCCATGTTCCGGCCGCGGGGGCAGGCCTTTTCAGTCGTTCAGTGCAGGGTGCCGCCGGCCTCGCGCACGATGGCGCGCAGGTCGAGAAGGGCCACGACGTCCTCGCCCTTGACCACGAGGCCTTCGAGAACGTCGTCCCCGCTGCCGGCGGCGTCGGGAGCCTCGCGGCGCTCGGATTCCACGACGTCGACGATGTCGGAGACCGCATCGACGAGGATGCCGGCGAAGCGTTCGCCGAGGTCGACGACGATGACGACCGAGGAGCGGGTGATGCTGGCCGGGCCGAGACCGAGGCGGCGACGCAGGTCATAGACGGCGATGATCGCCCCGCGCAGGTTGATCACGCCGAGGACGTGGTCGGCGGCATTGGGCAGCGGCGTCGCCGCCTGCCAGCCCTTGATCTCGCGGACCGTGCCGACGTCGACGCCGAAGGCGCGCCCGTCGACCTTAAAGGTCACGATCTGCTGGGAGGCGCCGAGCCTTGCGGCGAGGGCGTCGGAGGTGGAGAGAGATGCGCTCATGAGGCGGCTCCGCTGGCAGCCGGCGGCGCGTCAGGCAGCGCCATGCGGCGGATGGGTTGGGACAAACCGGGCAACGCGTCGACGTCGAGGATGAGGGCCACGAGGCCGTCGCCGAGGATGGTGGCGGCGGAGACGCCCTCCACGCGGCGGAAGGAGGCCTCGAGGTTCTTCACGACGACCTGCTGCTGGCCGACGATCTCGTCGACGGCGATGGCGAGGCGCGGCACGCTCTCCGTCTCGACGATGACGACGTTGGGCTCGTGGCCGATGGCGCGGATGCCGAGCAACTCGCGCAGCTTGAGCAGCGGCGCGATCTCGCCACGCAGTTGCAGGATCTGGCGGTTGCCGGGCAACGTCTCGACCGCCTTGGGGTCGAGCTGCATCGTTTCCACGATGTTGGAGAGAGGGAAGACGAAGCGCTCGGTGCCGGCGCGCACGATCATGCCGTCGAGGACGGCGAGCGTGAGAGGCAGGCCGAGGGTGAAGCGGCAGCCACGGCCGGGGGTGGATTCCACGGTGATGCGCCCGCCGAGCGCCTCCACGTTCGAGCGCACCACGTCCATGCCGACGCCGCGGCCCGACACGTCGGTGACCTGCGCGGCGGTGGAGAGGCCCGGGTGGAAGATGAGGTTGTCGGCCTCCTCGGGGCTGGGCTCGCCGTGCTCGGGCAGCAGGCCGCGGGCGCGGGCCTTCTGGATCAGACGCTCGCGGTTGATGCCGCGCCCGTCGTCCGACACGCAGATGAGGATGCGCGAGCCGCGGTGCTCGGCCGACACCTTGATGGTGCCTTCCGGCGTCTTGCCGGCGGCCAGGCGCTCCTCGGGGGTCTCCAGGCCGTGGTCCATCGAGTTGCGGATCATGTGGATCAGCGGGTCGGCAAGTTCCTCCACGATGGTCTTGTCGACCTCCGTGTCCTCGCCCTGGAGCACCAGGTGAGCCTTCTTGCCAAGGGAGCGCTCGAGCTCGCGAACGAGTCGCGGCAGGCGCTGGAACACCACCTTCACCGGCTGGGCGCGCACGGCCATCACGTTGTCCTGCAGCTCCCGGGTCTGGCGACCCAGCGAGAAGAGGGCATCGACGAAGGCGGCGGCCTCGCGCTTGGGCAGGCCGGTGGCGCGCTCGGAGAGCATGGACTGGGTGATGACGATCTCGCCGACAAGGTTCATCAGGCGGTCGATGCGGTCGAGGTCGACACGGATCGTGCCGCCGCCGACGCGGCGCTGCGGGCCGCCGGCGGCCGCGGCGGGAACGCCCTGCCCCACGATGGCGGGCGCAGGCGCGGAGGGAGCGGGAGCGGCGGCCGCCGGCGCCTCGGCCACGGCCTGCAGCTCGGCGACCGGGGCGGCCGCGGCGGCCCTGGCGGCGGGTTTGGCGGCGGCGCCGGTCACGGTCTCGGCGAGGCTCGGCCGCGGCGCGGCCGGCTTGGCGGCGGCGACGGGAGCCGGCGCGTCCTCCACCATCGAGAACTCGTCGTCGGAGAGGAACATCTCCATGGCGTCGACGATCGCCTCGAGCGGAGAGACGGTCTGCAGCGCGACGGTCCATTGCAGGTGGCAATCGAAAGGATCGAGCTGGGCGAGCCCAGGAAGGTTGCTCGTGTCGCAGGTGACCTCGATCTCGCCCAGGGTGCGCAGCGCGTCGAAGACCATGCGGGGGTCGATGGCGCGGCGGAACAGGTCGCGGTCGGGCGCGATGCGGATGGTGACCTTGCGGCCGCCGGCGGCCTCGGGCTCCTCCTCCGCGGCGCCGGCGGAAGCCGCCTCGGCCGGCACGTCGAAGCCGAAATCGGCGGCGAGGTCGGCCGGGATGCCCGGGGGAAGGCCGGGGACGGCAGGCGCCGGGGCAGGCTCGTCCAGCGCAATCTCGCTGCCGGCCGGCTTGGGCGCGGCGGGCTTGCCGCCGGAAAGGGCCTCGAGGGCCGCGACGAGGGCGGGATCGATGGCGACCGAGCCGCCGTCCCGGGCCGCCGTGATCAGGGCGCCGAGCACGTCGCCGGCCTGGAGCAGCGTGTCGACGGGCGTGTCCGCCACGGCGAGGCGACCCGAGCGAAGCGCATCCAGGCAGGCCTCGAAAAGATGGGCGAACTCGACCAGCTCGGACATGCCGAAGGCGCCCGCGCCGCCCTTGATGGAGTGCACGGCGCGGAAGGCGCCGTTGATATCGTCCATCGAGGCCCGGCCTTCGCCGAGCGCGGCGAGATGGCCCTCGAGCAGACCGATGAACTCGTCACACTCGTCGAAATAGATGTTCCGGATTTCTGCGAGCGCATCCATGGCGTGGCGACCTGGGCAACGGTTTTCAGTATCGATGGCGCCGGGCCTCGCGCCCGGCCCTGGTCAGTCAGCGCTGGAAGCGACCCAGCATGTCCAGGAGCTTCTGGGGATCGAACGGCTTCACCATCCAGGCCGTCGCGCCGGCCTTGCGGCCCTCGGCCTTCAGCTCGGCCGCGCTTTCGGTGGTGAGGATGATGATCGGCACGCGCGAGCCGTCCTGGCGCTGGCGCAGCGCCCGGGTGAACTCGATCCCGTCGAGGATGGGCATGTTGAGGTCGGTGATCACGACGTCGGGCTGCGCTTCCGAGAAGCGCGTCAGGCCTTCTTCGCCGTTCTCGGCCTCGAAAACGTCGTGGTTGGCCTGCCGGAGGGTCCGGCAGAGCAGCTCCCGCAGGGTCCGCGTGTCGTCAATAGCCAGGATCCGCACGTGCTACTCCATCGAAATCGTCATGAGATCGGCAAACAAGCCATAGGTCTGGAAGGCGTCGACCATCTGGGGCGTGGGGCTGACAAGGGTCATCGACACGTCCGACGCCGCGGCGGACCTGGCTGCGGCCACCACGAGCTGCGCGAGCGCGGGAGAAAGCTCCAGCGTGGCGCCTGCATCGAGCCGGATGGGCTCACCCGCGCTGACCGCATCGCGCAACTTGCCGCAGAGCTCGAACACTTCGTCGCGGCTCGGGTCGGAAGAAAGGGATAGGTCCAAGGATGTGCCCCCGGGAATGATCGTTGGGGGCAGATTAGGGTGGAGGTGTTAATAGATGATGGTCGCGTTGATGGATGTCGGCAATCTGGGCGCGTAGACGGCCTCGAACGCCCTCCCGCTGCTCATGAATTCGGGAGGCGGACGAGACCGCGCGGCCGGTGGTCTGCGCCTATTTGCTGAGGCTCCCCAGCACGCCGCGCATGATGGCCCGGCCGATCTGGGTGCCGATGGTCCGGGCCGCCGAGGACGCGAATTTCTCCGCGACGCTCATGCGCCCGCGGCCCGGCGACTTGGTCAGGCTGTCCACCACAGACCCGAGCATGCCCCCGAACCCGCCCGTCGAGGCCTGCGTCGGCGCGGCGCCCGGCTGGCCCGGCGCGCCCGCCGGCTGCAGCCCCCGCTTCTTCATCAGGATCTCGTAGGCCGACTCGTTGTCGACGGCCGTGTCATACTTGCCCTTGAGCGGGCTCGCGGCGACCAGCGTCGCCCGCTCCTGCGCCGTGAGCGGCCCCACCCGGCCGGAGGGCGGGCGGATCAGCGTCCGCTCCACCATCTCGGGAACGCCCTTGCCTTCCAGCATGGAGACGAGCGCCTCGCCGACGGCAAGCTGGGTGATGACCTCCTCGGTCTTGAAGGCCGGGTTCTGCCGGAAGGTGGTCGCGGCGGCCTTCACGGCGCGTTGGTCGCGCGGGGTGAAGGCGCGCAGCGCGTGCTGCACGCGATTGCCGAGCTGGGCCAGGACGGTGTCCGGCACGTCCAGCGGGTTTTGCGTGACGAAATAGATGCCGACGCCCTTCGAGCGAATAAGGCGGACCACCTTTTCCACTGCTTCCAGAAGGGGTTTTGGCGCAT
The DNA here is from genome assembly GCA_046349155.1 of Alsobacter sp. Classification (GTDB taxonomy): domain Bacteria; phylum Pseudomonadota; class Alphaproteobacteria; order Rhizobiales; family Beijerinckiaceae; genus Alsobacter. The sequence continues at coordinate 729,725 of JAXMCW010000002.1, forward strand.
TGTTGAAAAGAAGGTGCGCCTCGTCGAAGAAGAAGACCAGCTTGGGCTTGTCGGGGTCCCCGACCTCCGGCAGCCGCTCGAAAAGCTCCGACAGCATCCATAGCAGGAAGGTGGCGTAGAGCCGCGGGCTACCCATCAGCTTGTCGGCGGCGAGGATGTTGACCACGCCCCGGCCGTCCCGGTCGATCCGCATGAAGTCGTTGATGTCGAGCGCGGGCTCGCCGAAGAAGTCCTTCGCGCCCTGGTTCTCCAGCACCAGGAGCTGGCGCAGGATCGACCCGACCGTGGCGTCCGCCACGTTCCCGTACTGCACGGCCATGGGCTTGAGGCCGTCGTCCTTGGTGAGTTCCGTCAGCAGCAGCCTGAGGTCCTTCAGGTCGATCAGCGGCAGCTTCTGCTCGTCGGCGATGCGGAAGGCGATGTTCAGCACGCCTTCCTGCGTGTCGTTGAGCTCGAGCAGGCGCGCCAGCAGAAGGGGCCCCATCTCGAACACCGTGGCCCGCACGGGATGGCCCTGCTCGCCGAACAGGTCCCAGAAGACGACCGGGAAGAGGTCCGGCTGGTAGTCGAAGCCCATCTGCCTGGCCCGGGAGACGAAGGCGTCCTTGGGCTGGCCCATGGCCCCGATGCCCGAGAGGTCGCCCTTGATGTCGGCGGCGAAGACCGGCACCCCGGCGTTGGAGAGCCCTTCGGCGAGGACCTGCAGCGTCACCGTCTTGCCGGTGCCGGTCGCGCCCGTCACGAGGCCGTGCCGGTTGGCCAGCCGCAGCAGCAGCTGTTCCGGCTTGGTGCTCTGGCCGATCGGGATGCTGTCGTCCGCCATGGAAGCTCCGTCCTTCGCGCGTCGGTCCGACGCCTGCTTCGCTCCTGCAACGATATAGCGAGGCAGTGCGGCATTCAAAGCACGCTCCTCAATCGTTTTGGATCGCCCAGCTTGTATTCGAATCGTGGGCGTGGATGATGAATTCAGCAACCGTTAACCATAAGCCTGACAAGGGCCCCGCATGGACGAACTCGTCGCCCGCATCGCCGAAGCGACCGGCCTCCGGCCGGACGTGGCGGCCCGTGCGGCGGGCCTCGTCCTCGCCTTCCTGCAGACGGAAGCGCCGGGAGAGGCGGTTGCGACGCTGATCGCCTCTCTTCCGGGCGCGGCCGAGGCCGTCGCGTCCGCCGCGGCCGACCCGATCGCGTCCGGTTCCCCGGCCGGGATGGGGGTCATGGCGCTCGCGGGGCAATTGTCGGAGGCCGGATTGTCGATGCAGGACATGACCGGGCTCGCCCACGCCTTCTTCGCTTCGGCGGCCCAGGCGGCGGGGGAAGACACGGTCGGCAGCATCGTCGCCGCCGTACCGGGACTGGGGCAATACATCTAGATCGAGACGGTCCGGACCAGCGCAAAGCGCGGCGGGCCAACGGGAGGGGGATGATGTCGACGTACGGGATCGCCACGATCGAGGGGATCGGGCCGAAATATGCCGAGAAGCTGAAGGTTGCGGGGGTGCGCACCACGGCGACGCTGCTCGCCAGGGCCAAGGACCCGAAGGGACGCAAGGAACTCGCCGCGACCTCGCAGATCGACGAGTCGCTGATCCTGAAATGGGCCAACATGGCCGACCTCATGCGGATCAAGGGCGTTGGCGAGGAATATTCCGAGCTTCTCGAGGCGGCCGGCGTCGACACGGTGAAGGAGCTGCGCAACCGCAACGTGACCAACCTGACCAAGGCGATGGTCGAGGCCAACGCCCGGCGCAAGATGGTGCGGCTGCTGCCAAGCGAGAAGGCCGTGGCGCGCTGGGTCGCGCAGGCCAAGACGCTCGCCCCCGTCATGACCTACTGAGGCGGGCGGCCGCCCGGCCTCACGGGCAGGCCGAGATTTGCCGCGCGCAGACCTTGGCGACCCAGCCGAGGCCGAACTCCGTGTCGGCCTCCACCCAGGTTCCGTTGCAGGAGAGGAGCCGCTTCACACCCACCACGTCGGGCGTGAAGGGGAATCCGCCGCGCGTGCCCTTCAGCGAGGCCTTCCGCGGCGCGTCCGCCCTGGGGGCCGTGCGCAGCACGTCCGAGCCCAACGTCGCCTTGACCATCGGCGCAGGCACCCAGCCCTGGCCCGAGAAGACGGGTCGCCCCGTATTGCCGCCCTGCGGATAGGCCTCGTCCGGAAAGGCGGCCTCGCCGATGCGGAACCAGCCGTCCTTGTAGCCGGTGACCGACACGATCACGGCGAACTCGTCGAACCCGATCACCTTCGGCGGAGGCAGCCGGGCGATGGAGGGAGACGCGTTGTCGGGGTTCTGGCGTACGGGCAGGCCGGCGGGGTCGGGATCGTTCGACCATCCCCGGAACGAGCAGGCGACCGCGGGACCCGTCACCTGCTTCATCGAGACGGGCTCGGCGCGGGCGGCGCGCGGGACCGGGCCGCTCCAGCCCAGCAGCGCGACACCGGCCACGGCCAGCCCGGCGAGCGAGATCCCGCCGATCCAGCGCGGTAACCCTGCGCCCGCGCCTCGCCGGCCCCTTGCCCTCGCCATGAATCCCCCCGTCAGTCGAACGGAGGGTGGCGCGAAAACCGCCGATCGTGCAAGGTCCGGCCCATTCGACGACCATTTCGGGAGCCTTCAGCATGGCGGAGCCGTCCACCGCGCATCCCCTGTCGACGGCGGAGTTTCCCGCGCCGACCCGCGAGCAATGGCTCGCCCTGGTCCGGGGCGTCCTCAAGGGCGGCGATTTCGACAAGGTGCTGACCGGCCGCACGGCCGATGGGCTGCGCATCGAGCCCCTCTACGACAGCGCGCAAGCGTCGCCGGTTCCAGGACGCGCGCCCGGCGCGGCATGGACCGTCATTCAGCGCATAGACCACCCCGATCCGGAGGCCGCCAACCGCCAGGCTCTCGAGGACCTGCAGAACGGCGCCGGGGGACTGCAGCTCGTCTTCGCCGGGGCGCAAGGGGCCCATGGTTTCGGCCTGCCCGATGCAAGCGCGGCGACGCTCGACGCGGTTCTCGCCGGCATCCACCTCGACGCCGGCATCCGGCTCGAGCTCGACCTCTCCTTCGCCTGCAAGGACGCGCCGGAAAACCTCGTGGCCCGCATCCTCGCCGAGGGAATCCCGCCCTCCGCGGTCGACATCGCCTTCGGCTACGACCCGCTCGGCCAGTTCGCCGCGCTGGGGGGCGCGCCCGTCGGGTGGGACGAGTTCGCTCCCATGTTCGCGGACCTCGCGGCCTCCATCGCGGCCCGCGGCTTCACCGGGCCGATCGCCGCCGCGGACGGTCGGATCGTGCATGCCGCGGGCGGCTCGGAGGCGCAGGAACTGGCCTGGGTGCTCGCCAGCGCCCTCGCCTATTGGCGCGCCCTGGAAGCACACGGAGTGCCGCCCCAGGAGGGCCGCCGGATGATCGGCTTCCGGCTGGCGGGCGATGCGGACCAGTTCCTGACGCTGGCCAAGACCCGGGCGCTGCGCCGGCTATGGGCCCGCATCGAGGAGGCCTCGGGCCTGACGCCGCGTCCGATCCGCCTGCATGTCGAGACGGCCTGGCGCATGGCCACGCGCCGCGACCCCTGGGTGAACCTGCTGCGCGCGACGACGGCCGTCTTCGCCGCCGGCGTCGCCGGGGCCGACAGCATCGCCGTGCAGCCCTTCACGCAGGCGCTTGGCCTGCCCGACGCCTTCGCCCGACGGCTCGCCCGCAACACCCAGCTCGTCCTGCTCGAGGAGAGCAACCTTGCCCGGGTCGCCGACCCCGCGGCCGGGTCCGGCGCCATGGAAGCCTTGACCGGCGAGCTGGCCGCGGCGGCCTGGGGCCTCCTGCAGGAGACGGAGAAGGCGGGCGGGCTCTACGCCGCGCTGGCCGAGGGCGGCGTCCAGCGCGAGGTGGCCCGGGTGGCCGCGGAACGGGCCAGGGCCATCGCCCGGCGCAAGGAGAAGCTGACGGGCACGAGCGAGTTCCCCGCCATCGGCGAGCAGCCCGTGGCGGTGCTGGCGCCCCTGCCCCGGTCCCCCGGCGTGCGGCCGGCCTGGCCCATCGCCGTCGCGCCGCTCGCCCCCCACCGGATCGCCGAGCCCTTCGAGGCCCTGCGCGACGCCGCCGACGCCGCCCCCGGCGGCCGCCCGGTCGTGTTCCTCGCCCCGCTCGGCCCCGTCGCGGCCTTCACGGCCCGCGCGACCTTCGCCAAGAACCTGTTCGAGGCCGGCGGCCTCGCGGCCCCACTCGGCGACGGCTGGCCGAAGGGCGGCGGCACCGACATCGACGCGCTGGTGGCGGACTTCAGGGCCTCGGGCGCGCGGATCGCGTGCCTGTGCTCGTCGGACGAGGTCTACGCCTCCGAGGCGGGGGCCGTGGCCGGGGCGCTCAAGGCCGCGGGCGCGAGCGCCGTCTGGCTAGCGGGCCGCCCGGGAGAGCACGAAGCCGCCTGGCGCGACGCCGGCATAGAGACCTACGCCTTCGCCGGCTGCGACGTGCTCGACGCCCTGCGCACCGCCCACCGCCAACTCGGCCTCGACGGCTGACGAGGGAGCTCGCCATGAGCCGCATCCCCGACTTCTCCGCCCTTCCCTACGCGCCGCCTTCCGCGGCCGAGGCCAAGGGGCCGTCAGACCCGGCGGCGTGGGTGACGCCCGAGGGCATTCCGGTGAAGCCCGCCTACGCGCAGGCGGACCGCGCGGGCCTCGGCTTCGTCGACTCCTATCCCGGCCTGCCGCCCTATGTGCGCGGCCCCTACCCCACCATGTACGTGAACCAGCCGTGGACGATCCGCCAATATGCCGGCTTCTCCACGGCCGAGGATTCCAACGCCTTCTACCGGCGCAACCTCGCAGCCGGCCAGAAGGGCCTCTCGGTGGCCTTCGACCTTGCCACCCATCGCGGCTATGACAGCGACCATCCGCGCGTCGCGGGCGACGTCGGCATGGCCGGCGTGGCGATCGATTCCATCTACGACATGCGCACCCTGTTCTCGGGCATCCCGCTCGACCAGATGAGCGTGTCCATGACGATGAACGGCGCGGTGCTGCCGGTGCTCGCGCTCTACATCGTGGCGGCCGAAGAGCAGGGCGTGCCGCCCGAAAAGCTGTCGGGGACCATCCAGAACGACATCCTCAAGGAGTTCATGGTCCGCAACACCTACATCTACCCGCCCGGGCCCTCGATGCGGATCATCTCCGACATCTTCGCGTTCACCTCGCACAAGATGCCGAAGTTCAACTCCATCTCGATCTCCGGCTACCACATGCAGGAGGCGGGGGCGACGCAGGACCTCGAACTCGCCTATACGCTGGCCGACGGGGTCGACTACATCCGCGCCGGCATCGCGGCAGGCCTCAGCGTCGACCAGTTCGCGCCGCGGCTCTCCTTCTTCTGGGCGATCGGCATGAACTTCTTCATGGAGGTCGCCAAGCTGCGCGCCGCGCGGCTCCTCTGGGCGAAGCTCGTGAAGACCTTCGAGCCGACGAGCGACAAGTCCCTGCCCCTGCGCACGCATTCGCAGACCTCGGGCTGGTCGCTCACGGCGCAGGACGTGTTCAACAACGTCATCCGCACGCAGGTCGAGGCCATGGCGGCCACCCAGGGGCACACGCAATCCCTGCACACCAATGCACTGGACGAGGCCCTGGCGCTGCCCACGGACTTCTCCGCCCGCATCGCGCGCAACACCCAGCTCTTCCTGCAGCAGGAAAGCGGCACGACGCGGATCATCGATCCCTGGGGCGGCTCGTACTTCGTCGAGCGCCTGACCGCCGACCTCGCCGAAAAGGCCTGGGGCCACATCCAGGAGGTCGAGGCCCTGGGGGGCATGGCCAGGGCGATCGAGGCGGGCATTCCCAAGCTGCGCATCGAGGAGGCGGCCGCCAAAACGCAGGCCCGCATCGACAGCGGCCACCAGACCGTGGTGGGCGTCAACAAGTACCGCGCGGCCGAGGAGCGGCCCATCGACGTGCTCAAGGTCGACAATTCCTCCGTGCGCGCCCAGCAGCTCGACAAGCTCCGCCGGCTCAGGGCCGAGCGCGATCCCGCCGCCGTCGACGCGGCGCTCGAGGCGCTCTCGGCCGGCGCGCGCGGCGAGGGCAACCTGCTGGCCCTGGCCATCGACGCGGCGCGCGCCAAGGCCACCGTCGGAGAGATCTCGCTGGCGCTGGAAAACGTCTTCAACCGCCACCGGGCCGAGATCCGCTCGCTGGCGGGGGTCTACAAGCGCGAGGCCGGCGACCACCCCGCGGTGCAGCGCGTGCAGATCCTCGTGCAGGCCTTCGAGGAGAACGATGGGCGCAAGCCCAAGATCCTCGTGGCCAAGATGGGCCAGGACGGGCACGACCGCGGCCAGAAGGTCATCGCGTCGGCCTTCTCCGACCTCGGCTTCGAGGTGGAGATCGGCCCGCTCTTCGCCACCCCCGCCGAGGCCGCCGAGCAGGCCGTGGCCGGGAACGTCCATGTCATCGGCGTGTCGTCCCTCGCGGCCGGCCACCTGACGCTGGTGCCCGAGCTCAAGGCCGCGCTCGACGCGGCCGGGCGGCCCGACATCATGATCGTGGTCGGCGGGGTGATCCCCCCTGGCGACGTGCAGGCCCTGCTGGACGCGGGCGCCGCGGCGGTGTTCCCGCCCGGCACCGTCATTCCCGAGGCGGCGCAGGCGCTCCTCGACAAGCTCAGCGAGCGGCTGGGCTATGCCCAGCGGCCGGCGGCGGAGTGATGGGGATCAGACCTCGCTGAGCCGCAGTGAGAAGCCTGGGACAGCCGGATGGGCAAGGACGACGTCCTCGCCCCACGCCTCGATGCTCTCCCATTTGTCGCCCTTCGGCCCGCGATGCACGATCGTGCGACGGCGCTTCACGTCGATTACCCAATATTCGGGCACGCCGTAGCGCGAATAGAGCCGCGCCTTGAGCCCTTTGTCATAGGCGAGCGCCGAGTGAGAGACCTCGATGGCGAGGATCAGGCGCGGCCCATCCACCTTCTCCGCCTTGTGCCTCTCTTCGAACAGCGAGATGTCGGGATCGAGCGCCGTCGTGGGCGACAAGAAGATCGTGCGCTCCACGCCCACCCACAGGCCATCGGGCAGGTTTCGGACGAGGAGACGGTTCAGCGTCTCCTTGATCATCTCGTGAACTGGCGACTTGGACTGCAACGGGACGATCTCCCCTTCGACGAGTTCGAACTTCTCGTCCGGGTGGAAGATGCCCTGCTCCTGCATGGCTTCGACCTCGGCCACCGTGAAGGCGCGCCGCAGGAAACCCTCGGCCGCTCTGGTCGTCGCGGATCGCATCGGGACCTCGTCCTCCTGCCGTCCGGGACCCGCGGTCCCGGTGGTCGCCTCCGCGGGCAAGTCTAGCATGGCATCGCTCCATCCCCGTACACCCACATTCCGCCATGGTTTCGCGGCTCATGACCACCATGCGCTGGTTGAAACGCGTGATGCTCGTCTTTTCCCTCGTCTTCCTCCTCCCCCTCGCCCTTCATGCCGCCTGGTGGCTCTCGCAGGAGCGGCCGGCCAGCTGGTCGCAGGCCGACTGGGGAAGCGCCGGGCTGCTGGCGCCCGCCGGGGCGCACGAGCCGGCCCTGGTGCGCATCTATGCCGCCCGGGTGGGGCGCTGGCGCGGCATCTTCGCCCACCACACGTGGGTCGTGGTGAAGGAGAAGGGCGCACCGCGCTACACGCGCTACGATGTGGTCGGCTGGGGCACGCCCGTCAGAACCGACAACTGGGCGCCCGACGGGCGCTGGTTCGGGCAGGCGCCGGACGTGGTCGCGGCCCTGGACGGGCCGGAGGCGGAGGCCCTGGTGCCGCGCATCCGCGCGGCCGTCGCCGCCTATCCCTGGGGCAGCCCCGGCGGCTACCAGGCCTGGCCCGGGCCCAATTCCAACACCTTCGTGAACGCGGTGCTGGCGGCCATCCCGGAGGCTGGCGTCGCCCTGCCGCCCACGGCGCTCGGCAAGGATTTTCGCGCCGAGGGCCTCTTCGCCGGGCTCACGCCCACCCGCACCGGCGTGCAGGTCGTCTGGCGAGGGCTCATCGGCGCGAGCATCGGCTGGATCGAGGGCGTCGAGCTGAACGTGCTCGGCCTCGTCGCCGGCGTCGACCTGCGCCGCCCGGCCGTGAAGCTGCCGGGGTTCGGACGGATCGGCTGGCCGACCGCGCCTGCGCCGGGAACGGCCGCGGCGGCCGAGAACGAGCCCTAGTTCGCAGCCGCCGGAGCGTCCGGCAAAGGTTGCGCCGTGACCGTCCCGGCGGGGGGCGGCGGAGGCGCGCTCGCCGCCTCGGCCGCCTGCGGGTCGATGAAGGACTGGGCCTGGCCCGCCGCCTCCGGCTTGTCCTGCTGGCGTGGCTCGGCGAGCTGCTGGCCGATGCTGCGCACCACCGTCGGCGCTTCCGCGAAGGTGCCGTGGCGGAACATGTCGCCACCCCCCATGTTCGAGAGGTCGTAGACGCGGACGTTGAGGCTGGTGAGGGCCTCGCGCGTGCGAGGATCGTTCAGGTCGAGCGCGCCGACGCGGGTGCGGTTGCCGGCGAGCGTGCGCGACACCGAGAGAGCGCGGTCGTCGGTGGAGGTGAAGACCGAGACGCGGGCGTTCTTGCCGACATAGACCATCTGCGCCCGGAACACGTCGAGATCGATGTCGGGGGCGGCGAGCATCACTTCGCCGAGATGGCCGTTGAGGTCGCCATGGCCGGCGAGCGCCGCCTGGCGCAGCGCCTCCATGGCGAGCCACGTCCCCATGCTGTGGGCGATGACATGGACGCGGCCCACGCCGGGCGTCGCGGCGAGGTCCTGCAGCAGCTTGTCGAGCGGGTCGCGCGAGGCCGTAGCGCTTTCCTTGTCCGACCCATAGGCCAGGATCTTGTTGCGCGAGGGCCAGGTGAAGAGCACCGGCACGCCGGTGAAGCCGCCGTCCGCCACGATCTGCGCCAGCCGCCAGCGCGCCTCGTCGTAGTTGACGTTGAAGCCGTGCACGAAGACGAGCACGTCGCGGCTCGTTCCCACGCGGCCGGAAACCTGCACGGCGATGGCCTGCTGGAACGTCGCCGGGTCGATCCGACGGTCGGAGGTCACGACGACGTGCCGGCTGCGGCTCTCGGAGGTGATGCTCGGGCGCTCGATGACGCCGGGCTCATGGCCGGGCGGGATCGAGACCGTGCTCAGGGAATAGTGCGTCGTCCTCGCGGTCTCGCCGCTGTCGTCGTCGCGGGTGGCCTTGCGCGTGGAGGCGACGAAGACCTGCACGGACCGCGGCTGGGCCGAGGCGCCCGCGGGCGAAACGAGGCCGGTCGAGCCGGTCAGCCCGTCGAGGCTGACGGACGCGCATCCCGCGAGAGCCCAGGACGCCACCAGCAATGACGCCAGGCCCAGGCAGCGAAATCGGCTGCCCGTCCCATCCTGAAATCGATCCGTCACAAGGCCCCCGCACCCGAAACACGCCTGCCGGACGCGGCGGCAGGCCAGGACTCGGCCGGCGGTGTGACAGCCGATCGTGACCCAATTGGGACCGCTCAGCGCGGCGGGATCTCTCCCGCGGTGGCGCCGGTGAGCACCTTGACGGGCGCAGCGACCACGCCGCCGGCCACGGAGCCTACCGTGGAGCCGAGCGAGGACCCGACGATGACGAGCCCCTCCCCCAGCGTCGCCCCGCGCCCCTGGATGCCGTTGTCTGCGGCCAGCCGGTTGCCGATGAGCTGAACGACGGCGGGGGAAGCGGCGAACTTGCCGTGGTTGAGGCTGTCGCTCGACTTCACGTCCGAGAGGTCAACGACGGTGATGTTCGCTTCCTCGAGCCGTCTCGCCAGCTCCGGGTCCTGGACGGTGAAGGCCCCGGCGCGATCGGAGCTCTGCCAGACGAACTTCGAAATGGCGAGCGCCTTGTCGTCCTTCGAGACGAAGATGGTGATCGGGATGCGCTTGGGCGCGATGACGCGCATCTGCCTGCGGAACACGTCGATGTCGATGTCGGGCGCGGCCAGCATCACCTGGTCGAGCTTGCCGTTGAAGCGCGGGTTGCCGCGGATCACGGCCTGCCGCAGCACCTCCACGAAGAGCATGTTCCCCATGCTGTGGGCCAGCACGTCGAACTTGCGCGCTCCCGTCTTGGTGGCGATCTCAAGGAGCGTAGCCTCGAGGTCGTCGCGGGAGAAGATCGCGCTCTCGCGGTCATAGGGATAGGCCAGCAATTCGCCCTTTGACGGCCAGGTGAAGAGCACTGGCACGCCCTTGAAGCCGCTGTCGTGCACGATCTGCGCGAACCGGTAGACGGCATCCTCGAAGCGGGTGTTGTAGCCGTGGATGAACACGAGCACGTCGCGCTGGTCGGGCGGGCGCTTGGCGATGGCCTTGCGGATGCCCTCGATGAAGCCGTCCTCGGAGAGGAATTCCCGCTTGGCCGTCACGAAGTTCTTGGAGGGGTCCCCCGGGGCCCGGCTCGGCCACTCGATCTGGCCGGCCTGGTGTGTGGGCGGCACGGAAATCACGAGTTCCCCGTGGTCGACCGTCTTGGCGCGGCCGCCCGAGAACATGCGCGCCGGCTCGATTTCCTCGCGGGCGCGGGTCGTGGCGACGAAGATGGGGATGGGGCTCGCATCCGCCGGCAGGGCTACGGGATCGAGCACCCCGAGCGGCGGCCCGCTCGCGCAGCCGGACAGGCCGAAGGCCAACAGGACCACTGCCAGCCCACCGCGAACTCCACCCAGCACCATACCCCTACACCCGCTCCGAGACATAAGTCGGGCCGGCACAGTGCCACAATCAATCCGCGGAGTCCGCTCTCGCCTACGCTCCATGCGCGAAGCCACCGCGGGCGATGCGCAGGGGCAACAGGCGGGCGCGGCTCACGCGAGCGGGCCGGCCGGAACGATCCGGCCGACCTCGATCGCGTTCCAGTTGCGCAGGACCGGGCTTGCCCGAACCTGCAGGTCGCCCCGCATGCCGTCCGGCATCGGACAGAAGCGGGCGAGCAGGGACGCCATCGCGACCTGCGAGGCGCGCGTGCCGCCGTCGTCCACCTTCACGGCGATGCCGAGGCCGGCCTCGGGCAGCGCGGCGCAGTAGACGCCCTCCGCCCCGGTCTTCACGAAGGCCCTGCCGCCCAGCAGCTCCATCACGTCGGTGTCGAACTTGCCGGTGCCGCCCACCATCCAGGGATGGGCGGCCACGGCGTGGCGGATGCGCTCGGCCGCCTCGCGGCGGAGCGGGCCCAGGCCTTCCCCGCAGCCGAAGCGCGCGAAGCCTTGGGCAAGGCGGCGCAGGGGGATGGCGTAGGTCGGGATGGAGCAGCCGTCGGTGCCGCACACGTCCTCGCCGAGGCTCGCGCCGGTCATCTCCTCCAGCGCCGCCTTCACCGCCTTCTGGACGGGATGGGCCGCGGTCACGTATCCGCGCGGGTCCTGCCCTGCGGCGCAGGCCAGGCAGACGAAGCCGGCATGCTTGCCAGAGCAGTTATTGTGCAGGGCGGAGGGTTCCCGGCCTTCGCGCGCCAGACCCCGCGCGGCAGCCTCGACGCTCGGCCAATGCGCGCCGCATTCGAGAGCCGCGACGTCGAGCCCCACCTTCGACAGCATCGCCGCCGCGCCGGCCGCATGGCCGGGCTCGCCGCCATGGGAGGAGCAGGCGAGTGCGATCTCGGCATCGGTCAACCCCACCTTGTCCGCCGCCCCGCTCTCGATCAGCGGCAGGCACTGGAAGGCCTTCACGGCCGAGCGCGGGAAGACCGGCCAGTCGGCGTCGCCGAAGGAGAACACGATCTCCCCGTCCGCATCGACCACGGCACCCGCGCCCCGGTGGCGGGATTCGACGCGCGGACCACGCGTGACTTCGACGACGACGGGATTGGACACGACATTTCTCCTGCAAAGTCAGAGGTCTGACGGCATCGAGGCCTGACCGGAGCCGTAGCTCGCTGCAATCTATCTCTTCGATTTCCGCCGATATACAACCCTTGATTGAATGCCTGCGTCCCCCCGCGCTACGGGGATGGGGCCGAGTAGCATCGTGCGCCCGCGACAGGAAGCCTGGATGCTCTTCAATTCGCAGCTCTTCCTGCTCGCCTTCCTGCCCTTCGCCCTGCTGGTCCATCTGTTCGCCCGGCCCCATCGGCAGGCCTGGATCGTCTGCATCATCGCCCTGTCCCTGGCCTTCTACAGCTACTGGGACGTGCGGCTGCTCCCTGTGCTGCTCGCCTCGATCCTGCTCAACTGGTTCGTGGCGCAGCGCTTTCAGGCCAGCGGCAAGCGCGCCTGGCTGACGCTCGGGATCGTCGCGAACCTGCTGAGCCTCGGCGTCTTCAAGTACACGAACTTTCTGCTCGACAACCTGGCCTGGCTGTCGGGCTGGAGCCGGACGCCGCTCGTCCTCGCCCTGCCGCTCGGCATCAGCTTCTTCACCTTCCAGCAGGTGGCCTATCTCGTGGACCTCAGGCGTGGCGTCGCCCAGCCGCACGGCCTCGCCCGCTACGCGCTCTACGTGTCGTTCTTTCCTCACCTCATTGCCGGTCCGCTGCTGCGCCACAGCGAGTTCTTCAGCTCCCTCGACGAGCCCCGCGACAGGACGGCCGAGGCCCGGCTCTTCGGCATGGGCCTCGCCTTGCTGGCCATCGGCCTCGTCAAGAAGGTGATGATCGCCGACCCCATCGGCTTCGCCGTCGATCAGCTGTTCTCGGCGGCGGCGACGACCCCGCTCGGCCTGCAGGGCGGGTGGCTCGCCGGACTGGGCTTCAGCATCCAGATCTACTTCGACTTTTCGGGCTATTCGGACATCGCCATCGGCGTGGGCTATCTCTTCGGCATCGTGATCCCGACCAACTTCGACGCGCCCTATCGCACCACCTCCATCAGCGATTTCTGGCGGCGCTGGCACATGACCCTGTCGCGGCTGCTGCGCGACTACGTCTACAAGTCCTTCGGCGGCAACCGGCACGGGTTCAGCCGGCAGATGGCGTCGCTGCTGGCGACGATGCTGATCGGCGGCCTCTGGCACGGAGCGGGCTGGAACTTCGTGATCTGGGGCGGGCTGCACGGGCTGGCGCTGGTGGTCAACCACCTATGGCGACGGTCCGGGCTGCCGTGCCCGGTCCTTCTCGGCTGGGCCGCCACCTTCCTGTTCGTCGTGGCGACCTTCGTGGTGTTCCGTGCGGCCGACGTGCGAACGGCGCTCAATATCTGGTCCGGCATGGCCGGCCTGAACGGATGGGGCGGACTGCCGCCCCTGCAGGAGGGCGGGTGGCGGCCTCCGCTCTTCGGCAGCGTCGCGGCCGAGACGAGCCTGCTCGTCGCGCTGGCGACGCTTGCCGCCATCGTGGGTCCCACCAGCCAGGCGATGACGCAGCGCATGAGGCCGAGCCTCGCGGCTGCGCTCCTCATCGGCCTCGCCCTCCTGGCGGCCACCATCGCCGTGGGCGGCGGCGGCGGGACCGAGTTCGTCTATTTCCAGTTCTGAGGCACGGGCATGGCCGACGACGGGCGCAGGGACGGGGTTTCAGGGGAACCTGCGGCGGCTTGGGTCCGCTTCTCGCGGACGGTGATGGCGACCTTCGCCGCCGGCGTTGCCGCGCTGTTCCTCTTCGTGGCGATCGTCGACCCCTACGACACCCTGGCTCTTTCGCCGGCCTGGAAGCGTCACCGCGTCTCCGGCAACGAGCGCTTCAGCTTTCCCGGCCTCGTCCGGCACGGCCGGTTCGACAGCGCCGTCTTCGGCACCTCGACCGTCATGCTGCTCGACCCCAAGCGCCTGGATGCGCTTTTCGGGGGTTCGTTCGCCAACCTCGCGATGGGGTCGGCGACAGCGTGGGAACAGGCCCAGCTGATGGACTATTTCCGCACCCACGCACCGCAGGTCAGAACGCTGATCGTCGCCATGGACGTGTCCTGGTGCTCGCCGGACAGGCCCGCACCCGCCCTCACGTTCCGCCCGTTCCCGCCATGGCAATATGACGAGGAGCCGTGGAACGACTATGCCTACCTGCTCAATACCCGCGCCCTCGCGCATGCGGTGCGGCAGGCCCTCGTCCTGAGCGGCCTGGCGCGGCCGGGCTTCCGCAGCGACGGCTACTTCCAGTTCGTGCCGGACGACAGCCTCTACGATCCCCGCCGGGCCCGGCGCGAGCTGTGGGGCGACCGGCCGCGACAGGAACCGCCGCCCGACAGGCGCCCCGTTGCCGGGCCGGCGCCGCCGGACTGGACCTTCCCGGACCTGGCGATGCTGGAGCGCACCCTGTCGGCCATGCCGGCCAGCTCCCTGAAGGTGCTGATGTTCGCTCCCTATCACGTGTCGGTGCTCGCCACGGAGGAGGCGCGGCGGCGCTATGCGCATTGCAAGAGCGCCGTCACCGCCCTGGCGGGCCGGGTCCCGAACACGGCCGTGGTGGACTTCATGATTCCCAACAGCCTGACCCGGGACGACACGGCCTATTGGGATCCCCTGCACTACCGGATCGACCATGCCCGCGAACTCGAAGCGGCGCTGGCAGAGGCCGTGCTGCAGGGTCGCTCCTCCGGGGACCTCTACGAAGTGCTGGCGCGGCCCTGACGCTGGCGGGGGTCCGACCTCGGTTGCCCTGCCGCGGTTTTGCGGCTATCCCCCCTGCCCATGCAACCTCCTGTCCTCGTCACCGGAGCCGCCGGGTTCATCGGGTTTCATCTCGCCAGACGCCTCCTGGAGGCGGGCCAGGCGGTGGTGGGCTTCGACAACCTGAACGACTATTACGACCCCGCGCTGAAGCGGGCGCGCCTGGCACTTTTGTCGGCCTTCGAGGGCTTCAGCTTCGTGGAGGGCGGGCTGGAGGATCGTGCGGCCGTGGACGGGCTTTTCGCCCGCCACCGCTTCGACCACGTGGTGAACCTCGCCGCCCAGGCCGGCGTACGCTACTCGGCCGTGAACCCCTACGCCTATGGCGACGCCAACCTCACGGGGTTCCTCAACATCCTCGAAGCCTGCCGTCGCGCCGGCCTGAAGCACCTGCTCTTCGCCTCGTCCTCCTCGGTCTACGGCGCCAATACGACCATGCCGTTCTCGGTCCACCAGAACGTGGACCACCCGCTCTCGCTCTATGCCGCCACCAAGAAGGCGAACGAGCTGATGGCGCACACCTACGCCCACACCTACGGGTTGCCGGTGACGGGCCTGCGCTTCTTCACCGTCTACGGGCCGTGGGGACGGCCCGACATGGCGATGTGGCTGTTCACGGACGCGATCCTCAAGGGCCAGCCGATCACGCTCTTCAACCACGGCGCGATGCGACGCGACTTCACCTACGTGGACGACATTGTGACGGCGCTGGTGAAGCTCGTGCCGAAGGCGCCTGCCGGAGACCCTGCATGGTCCGGCGCGCATCCGGACCCGGGGACGAGCGCGGCGCCCTATCGCATCTTCAACATCGGCAACAATTCCCCCGTGGAGTTGTCCCACCTCGTTGCAACGCTCGAAGATTGCCTCGGCCGCAAGGCCGAGAAGGTGCTCGCGCCCATGATGATCGGCGACGTGCCGGCGACCTATGCCGACGTCTCCGACCTGGAGGCTCTGATCGGCTTTCGGCCTTCCACCGCCATCGAGGACGGCGTCGCCCGCTTTGTCGCGTGGTTCCGGGACTATCACGGCGTCTAGACCAGCCGATCCGTCCCGCAGAGAACCCGGGCCTTCCGGACGCGCGCCGCCGCGTTTATCATTTATCATATCATTTCGGTCACCTTGGCCGGAAAGCCCCGCAGGCGGCGGGGCCGCGGATCGGTCCTGGCGGGACCGCGCTGCGCGGCGGGAAGCTTTGGAGGTGCGAGTGATCGACCCTGCGCTCTGGCGGGGCCGCCGCGTGCTCGTGACCGGTCATACCGGGTTCAAGGGCGCGTGGCTCAGCCTCTGGTTGCAGGCACTCGGCGCGGACGCGGCCGGACTCGCCCTTGACCCGGAGACGCGCCCCAACCTGTACGAGGTCGCCCGGGTGGGCCAGGGCCTCGCCGGCCACGTCCTCGACATCCGGGACGCCGATGCCGTGGCCCGTCTCGTGGAGAGCCTGCGGCCCGAGATCGTGTTTCACCTCGCCGCCCAGTCCCTCGTGCGCCGCTCCTACGAGCGCCCCGTCGAGACGTGGTCCGTCAACGTCATGGGCACGGCGCACGTGCTGGAGGCGGTGCGGCGCGCCGGCGGCGTGAAGGCGGTCGTCGTGGTGACGAGCGACAAGTGCTACGAGAACCGGGAATGGGTCTGGCCCTATCGCGAGGAGGACGCGCTGGGCGGGCACGACCCCTATAGCAGCAGCAAGGCGGGCGCCGAGCTCGTCGCAGCCTCCTATCGCCGATCGTTCCTCGCCGCGGACGCCGGCACGGCGCTGGCGACGGCCCGGGCCGGGAACGTCATCGGCGGAGGCGACTGGTCCGTCGACCGGCTCGTGCCCGACCTCGTGCGCGCCTTCGCCGCGGGCGAGACGCCCGTGATCCGCAACCCCTGGGCGGTGCGCCCCTGGCAGCACGTGCTGGAGCCGCTGGCCGGCTATCTCACCCTGGCGCAGGCCCTTCTGGCGCGCGGCGCCGCGGAGGCGGAGGCCTTCAATTTCGGGCCCGCGGAGGAAGGCGCTCGCTCCGTCCGCGCCATCGTGGAGCACCTGGCCCATGCCTGGGGCCACCCCGGGGCCTTCACGCTGGACGGCGGCAGCCATCCCCACGAAGCCGGCCAGCTCCGGCTCGATTCCAGCAAGGCCCGCCTGCGGCTCGGCTGGCGGCCGCGGCTCTCGGTCGAGGACGCGATCTCCTGGACGGTGGAGTGGTACCGCGCCCACCTGGCCGGCGCGGACATGCGGGAGTTGACGCTGCGCCAGATCGGCGACTACGCCGCCCGGCGGGAGGCCCAGCCATGACAGCCTGCCGGTTCTGCCGGACGCCCCTGCGCCACAGCTTCGTGGATCTCGGCCTGTCGCCCGTGTCCAACGCCTTCGTTCGTCCGCAGGACGCCCACGCGCCCGAGCGCTTCTACCCTCTCGCGACCTTCGTGTGCGAGGCGTGCCTGCTGGTGCAATTGCCCGCCCACGAGCCCCGCGAGACGCATTTCCACGAGAACTACGCCTATTTCTCGTCCTTCACGGAGTCCTGGCTGCAGCACGCGAGGCGCTACGTGGAGACGATGACGCAACGCCTCGGGCTGACCCGGGACAGCCAGGTCATCGAGGTCGCCTCCAATGACGGGTACCTGCTGCAATACTTTGTGCAGGCGGGCATCCCCGCCCTGGGCATCGAGCCTTCCGCCAACGTCGCCCGGGCGGCGCAGGAGAAGGGCGTGCCGAGCCTCGTGCGCTTCTTCGGCATGGCGCTGGCGCAGGAGCTGCGGGAGCAGGGGGTCCAGGCCGACCTGCTGCTCGGCAACAACGTGCTGGCCCATGTTCCCGACATCAACGACTTCGTCGGGGGGCTCGCCCTCGCGCTCAAGCCGGGCGGCGTCCTCACCCTGGAGTTCCCGCACCTGCTGGAACTGATCACGCACAACCAGTTCGACACTATCTACCACGAGCACTACTCGTACCTCTCGCTGCTGGCGCTCCGTCGCATCTTCGCCGCGCATGGGCTGGGCGTGTTCGACGTGGAGCGGCTGGAGACCCATGGCGGCTCCCTGCGCCTGCACGTGGCCCATGCCGGGGAGGACCGTCCCGTCCGCGACAGCGTCGAGGCCTGCCTCGCGGACGAGCGCAGGGCGGGGCTCGACCGGCTGGAGACCTATGCGGCCTTCGCCGAGCGCGTGGCCGAGACCAAGCGCAAGCTGCTGACGTTCCTGATCGAGGCGAAGCGCGCCGGAAAGTCCGTGGTGGGCTACGGCGCGCCGGCTAAGGGCAACACGCTGCTCAATTATTGCGGGATCCGTACCGACTTCATCGACTACACGGTGGACCGAAACCCTCACAAGCAGGGCTGCCTGCTGCCGGGCACGCGCATCCCCGTCGTGGCGCCGGAGAGGATCTTCGAGACGAAACCCGACTACGTGCTGATCCTGCCCTGGAACATCGCCCCGGAGGTCTGCGAACGCATGGCGGGGATCGCCGCCTGGGGCGGGCGCTTCGTGGCGCCCATTCCCGAGCCGAGGGTGCTGTGAGGACGCCGATGACGGACCGTCCGGGCGCCGGCGCGCCATGAGAGCCGAGGCGACGCCCCTCCCCGGCCTGCTCGTGCTCGAGATCGAGCCTGTCGCCGACGAGCGCGGCTTCTTCGCGCGCACCTGGTCGCGCGACGAGGTCCGCGCGGTCTGCCCGGCATTCGATCCCGTCCAGTCGAGCGTGTCGTGGAGCGCCAAGGCCCACACGTTGCGCGGCCTGCACTGGCAGGCCGAGCCCCACGCGGAAACCAAGCTCGTGCGGGTGACGCAGGGCGCCGTCTTCGACGTCGCGGTGGACCTCAGGCCCGGCTCCGCCACGCGCGGACGCTGGTTCGGGACGCAGCTCAGCGCCGCCAACCGGCGCTCTCTCCTGATCCCCCGGGGCTTCGCGCACGGCCTCATCACGCTCGCGGACGCGACCGAGGTCCTCTACGTCATGGACGCGGCCTATGCCCCCGCCGCCGCCCGCGGCGCGCGCTGGGACGACCCCGCCTTCGGCATCGAATGGCCCGCCGAGCCCGCCGTGATCGGCGAGCGCGACCGCAACTGGCCGGCCTGGAGCGCCACGGCATGACGCGGGTCCTGGTCACGGGCGGCAGCGGATTCCTGGGCCGGCCCACCGTGGCCGCGCTGCTGGCGCAGGGACACGAGGTCCATGTCGCCGGGCGGGGCCCGTCGCCCGGGAAGGACGTGGCGCATCATCCGTTCGACCTGCTCGGCGGCGACGGTGCGGGCCTGCTCGCCGCGCTGCGGCCCGACGTGATCCTGCACCTCGCCTGGTTCGTGGAGCATGGCCGCTTCTGGGAGGCGCCGGAGAACCTCGACTGGGTCGCGGCGACGCTGCGCCTAGCGCGTGCGTCTGACGCGGCCGGCGTCGCCCGCTTCGTCGGGATCGGCACCTGCATGGAATATGACTGGAGCGTCGAGCCGGGGCGGCCGCGCCGGGAGGCGGATGCGCTGACGGCGACCCAGCTCTACGGCGAAGCCAAGATCGCGACGTATCGCCTCCTGGCCCGGTTCTTCGCCGCGGACGGCCCCGGCTTCGCCTGGGCCCGCGTCTTCCATCCCTACGGCCCGGGCGAACCGCAGGCCAAGCTCGTGACCTCGCTCCTGCGCACCGCCCGCGAGGGCGGCGACCTGGAGATCCGCAGCGGGCCGCTGGTTCGCGACTTCATCGCCGCCGAGGACGTGGGGACAGCGCTCGCCGCGCTGGCGACCTCCCGCGTCACGGGCGCGGTCAACATCGCCTCGGGCGCGCCCTCGAGCGTCCGTCGGCTGGTCGAGACCGTGCAGGCCCTGCCCGGCTGCCGCGGGCGCTTCCTGTTCCGCGATGCGCCCGCGGGCTCCGAGCCCCCGGCGATGACCGCCGACGTCACGCGGCTGCGCGAGGAGGTCGGCGTTCCGCCGCCCCCTCCCCTCGCCCGGCGGCTGCAGGAGATGGCGGAGGCGCTGGCGTGACGCGACCCCTCAGCAGGAGCCCGAACCCATGAAGTGCGTGATCCTCGCCGGCGGCCTTGGCACGCGCATCGCCGAGGAATCGGGCGTGCGCCCGAAGCCCATGGTCGAGATCGGCGACAAGCCGATCCTGTGGCACATCATGAAGGGCTACACGCAGCACGGCGTGACCGACTTCGTGATCTGCCTCGGCTACAAGGGCTACGTCATCAAGGAGTACTTCGCGAACTACTACCTGCACAGCGCGGACGTGACGTTCGACTTGCGCCAGAACGGGATCGCCTACCACAAGGTCCGCCAGGAGCCCTGGCGCGTCACGCTGGTGGACACGGGCGAGCAGACGATGACGGGAGGCCGGCTGAAGCGTGTCGCCGAGCACCTCGATCCCGGCGAGCCCTTCTGCATGACCTATGGCGACGGCCTGTCCGACATCGACATCGCCGCCGAGATCGCCTTCCACCGCGGCCACGGCCTGAAGGCGACGGTCGCCAGCGTGCGCCCGCCGGCCCGCTTCGGCCGCCTGGTGATCGAGGGGGAGACGGTGACCGCCTTCGAGGAGAAGCCCCAGGCGGAGGCGGGCCAGATCAATGGCGGCTTCTTCGTGCTGGAGCCCGCCGTGCTCGACCTCGTGCCCGACGACGCCACCGTGTGGGAACGCGAGCCCATGGAGGCGCTCGCCTCCTCCGGCCAGCTCGCCGCCTGGAAGCATGACGGCTTCTGGCAGCCGATGGACACGCTGCGCGACAAGCTGCTGCTCACCTCGCTCTGGGAGAGCGGCAAGGCGCCGTGGAAGACGTGGTAGGGCCGTCGGGGTTGTGACGCTCAGCGCCCGGCGGCGGCGAGCGGCTGGGACGCTTCCGCCGCCTCGACGGGGGGCGCCTCGTTGCCCTCGCGCCGCAGGGCCGGCACGGCCTCGGCCAGCACGGCCTCGGCCCTGGTGCGGTCGTCCTGTGCCAGCGCCTCGCGCAGGCGGGCCAGCCAGCCCTCGATCCGCGCGCGGTCGGCGAAGATGGGCTTGGCGGCCATCACGCCCTCGACATTGGTGTCGACGGTCGGCTCTTCCTTGCCGAACAGGATCTCGTTGAGGCGCTCGCCCGGCCGGACGCCCGTGAAGGCGACGTCGATGTCCCGTCCGGGCTCGAAGCCCGCCAGGCGGATCATGCGCTCGGCCAGTTCCACGATGCGCACGGGCTGGCCCATCTTGAGCACGTAGACCGAGGGCCGCTCGGCGTGACCGGCGTCCCGCATGTCCTTGTCGGCGTGCGAGGCGGCGGTGAGCACCAGCTCGGCCGCCTCCCGCACGGTCATGAAGTAGCGCACCATGTTGGGATGGGTGACGGTGACGGGCCCGCCCATGGCGATCTGCGCCTTGAACTTGGGCACCACGGAGCCGTTCGAGCCCAGCACGTTGCCGAAGCGCACCGCGATGACGCGCGCCGCCTGCATGCCGCCCGCCGCCACGCTCTCGGCGTCGAGGGCCTGGCCGTACATCTCGGCGAAGCGCTTGGTGGCGCCCAGCATGGAGACGGGCTCGATGGCCTTGTCGGTGGAGATCATCACCGCCGCGTGCGCGCCTGAGGCGAGGGCCGCGTCCAGCGCGTTCACCGAGCCGAAGATGTTGGTCTTGATCGCCTCGTCCCAGTCCTGCTCCAGGTAGGGGACGTGCTTGAGCGCCGCCGCGTGGAAGACGAGGTCCGGCCTGAACTCCCGGAACACGCGCATCAGCCGGTCGCGGTCGCGGATATCCGCGATCACGCCCCTCACCTGCGTCGTGCCCGACTGGGTGGCGAGCGTCTCCGTGACCTGGTGGAGCGCGGGCTCGGAATTCTCGACGATCAGGAGGTCGGACGCCCCGAAGGCCGCCACGCGCAGGGCCATCTCGCTGCCGATGGAGCCGCCCCCGCCCGTCACCGCGACGCGCCGCCCGCGCACGAGCCCCTCCAGCCGGTTCCGGTCGATGGCCACGCTCGGGCGCAACAGCAGGTCCTCGATCTCCACCGGCGCGAGCATGGCCCCGCCGCCGATGCCCTCCTCCACCGTCTGGAAGCGCGACATGGCGAGCCCGAGCCGGCGGCAAGCGGCGAGCAGCACCTCAGGCTCGGCGTCCGGCGCCAGCGCCGACGGCGTCACGATGACGCGCTTGATGGTGGTGGCCCGCTCCGCGAAGTCGGAGACGGCGAGCTCGAGGTTCTTGCTCAACCAGCGCACGGGGACGCCGCGGATGCTCTGGCCGATGTCTCCGGCGCGGGGCGTGATGACGCCCACAGCCTGGACGCGGCGGAGCGCCCCCGACTCGATGGCGCGCAGGACGAGTTCGGCATCGCTGGCGCGCCCCGCCACCAGCACGGGATGGGCATTCTCGCGCGCCATGTGCTCCTTGTTGCGCGCATAGCGGCCATAGCGATAGGCGAGCCTCGGACCGCCCAGGAAAAAGATCTGGAGCATCCAGTAGAGCAGGATGGCAATCTTGCCGAGGAAGTAGCCGCCATAGAGGTTTACGCCGGTGAGGACGTAGTCCACCACCAGCAGGCTCAGCGCCAGCACCGTGCTCGACTTCACGATCCCCGAGAGGTCGGGGAGCGAGGCGAAGCGCCAGCGCGACTTGTAGAGGCCGAAGAACCAGTAGACGGCGCTCGCCCAGAGCACGAAGGGCGGCATCAGCCAAGGCAGGAAGCGCAAGCGCTCGGAGAGCATGCCTCCGTCGAAGCGGACCACGAACGCGGCGGCGAGCGCGAGCGCGGTGACGACGGCGTCGTGCAGAATGACCGCCGTGCGCTTCGGGTTGCTGATCCGGAAGAGGCTCATGGCGTCCCTATCCGCCCAGCGGCGGCGGCTTGTCAATGTTCGGCCGGCGTTCCCGCCGGCCTTGGCGTCGGCGGTGAGCCTCTCCGGATCACCATTCGGAGGGCCAGCACCTCGCGGGCTGGTTTTTCGGTCTCTATGCGAGTAAATGCAACCGCTAGTTGCTTCGGCCGAACAGCGCGAGGACCCGGCTTGAGGAAGGCCGCCATCTTGATCTCGGCGCTTGCGCTGGGACTCATACTCTATTCTGGACAAGGCCGAGGCGTCCTCGAGTCCTTTGCGTCGCTCAACCCCCTGCATCTCGGCTTGGCCTTGGCCTTGCTCCTGGTCAACCTGGCGCTCGCCTTTGCGCGGTTCGTCGTCTCGTTCCGAGTCCTCGGGCTCAGCGTGCCGACCAGGGATCTGCCCGGGCCCTTCTTCGTCGGGCAGGTCGCCAACCTGTTTCCCTTCGGTCTCGTCGGCCAGGCGGCCGGGCGATCGGCGATCCTCGCGCGCCTGGGCGTCTCGTCGTCGGCCGTGACCTTCCTCAGCTTCGCCGAGCGCATCATCGCGCTCGGCTCCCTGTCGATCTTCGCCGCGCTCGGCGTCGGGCTCACCTTCGGCGCGCTCCACCTCGATCCCGCCAGTCCCGGCGAGGGGCCGACCTTGCTGGCGACCCTGGCCGGTGCGGCAGGAGCCTTCGCGGTGGTGGTGCTGCTGGCGCGGCACGCCCTCTTCACTGCGTTCCGCGACCTCGCGCGGCAGGTCTCGCTGGGTGGCCTGGGCGCCCTCCTGCTGCTCTCGCTGGCGGCCCACGCCACCATGCTCGGCGCCTTCTGGACGGTTCTGCGGGCCTATACCGACGCCGGTGCGCTCTGGCCCACGCTCGGCGCGCTCTGCGTCGTGATGTTCGCATCGTCGCTGCCGATCAGCTTCGCGGGATGGGGCATCCGCGAGCTGAGCTCGGTCCAGGCCCTCTCGGCCATTGGAATCTCCGACAAGATCGCGCTCGCGACGGGGCTGACGATCGGGGCGCTCAGCACGGTGGTGATCGTCATCTGCATCGCCGGGGCGGTGCTGTATGGCGGGCTCAAGCGCGCGAAGGACGCCGACCTCGTCCACGCTCCGCAGGACCAGGTGAGCTTCGACGAAGCCTTCGTCCTTCTCCTCGCCTTCGCCGTGGCCGTCCTGCTGCCCTTCCAGATCAAGGTGCCGCTGGAAAACTCGGCCGTCGTCGTGAACATGGCCGACCTCTTCGCCATGGCCGGGCTCGCCGTGCTCGCGGGGGATCGCGACATCTGGCGGAGCCTGAGCGGCGCCTGGTTCCTCAAGCCCCTCGGGCTGATCTCGGCCGCGCTCGCCCTTTCACTCGTCGTGGGGCTATTCAAGCACGGTCCCACGGGCTGGGCGCTCGTGAACCGTGGCGTCGGGTGGATGGTGATCGTGTCCTACTTCGCGGTCGGCCAGTTCGTGCTGCGGCGGGCGCGGGCGGGCGGGCTTGAGACCGTCATGTTCGCCTCCGTCAGCGCCTTCGCGTTTGTCTGCGTGCTGCACATCGCGGCGTGGTGCGTGTTCGTGAGCGCCGTCGAGATCCGCGGCAGCCTGTTTGCGATCTCCCAGGCCGGCTTCGCCTTCAATTCCAACGCCTATGCGTTCCTCTGCGTCTACGGGCTGGCGATCTACCTGCTGGCCATGCAGAGCTACCAGGACTGGCAGGGACGCTGGATGCGCTGGTGGGTGCCGATCCTGCTCGTCACCTCGCTTGCCGTCTGCGTCTCCCGCACCGGGGTGCTGCTGGGGGCCCTCGTGGTGGTGTGCGCGCCCCTGATCGCGCCACTGGCCCGCAAGCCCCTCCTGCTGGCGTGCCTCGTCGGGGCCGTGAT
Organism: Alsobacter sp.; assembly: GCA_046349155.1. Classification (GTDB taxonomy): domain Bacteria; phylum Pseudomonadota; class Alphaproteobacteria; order Rhizobiales; family Beijerinckiaceae; genus Alsobacter. The sequence goes on from JAXMCW010000002.1 coordinate 753,884, forward strand.
CCGGTTCGGCGCGCCCGAAATCCCTAACCTTCCCATCCGGATCGAGGCCGCGCGCCACGCTCTGCTGGGTTGGACCGGGCAAGAGGCGCCCGTGGCACGCCACGCGGGGTCGTCGCCACAGGCGGAGGGCGTTCCGGCCGGCGCAACGCCACCAAGCGGGACAGCCGAGACGACGCCCGGCGCTGCAGCATCGACGGAGGCCCCCGAGCCCGAGGCAGCCCCGGCCCGCAGCAACCAGGTCTTCTACCGCTGGCAGACCGGGATGACGCTCAGGGACTTCTTCCTGCGAACCTACGAGGCGGAACGCGTCGAATCCGTCCGCGACGGCCTGGCGATGTTCCTGCGGTCCCCCGTCCTGGGCGGCGGGCTCGGGGGCTTCCTCGCGGAGCGCGCGGCCCAGGGCAAGCCTGCGCTCATCATTCACAACGTGCCGGTGTGGATTCTCGCCGAAATGGGCCTCGTCGGCTTTGGGCTCATCGGCGCAGCCTTCGGCCTCTTCGTGCGCGGGCTCTGGCAGCGCCGGGCCGAGCGCGCCGCCCGGGTCGGATTCCTGATGCTTGCCCTCTTCGCGGCGGGCGGCCTGGCGCACGACTATTTCTACCAGCGCTCGTTCTGGTTCGGTTTCGGCCTCGTGGTGGCCGCGCTGGCGCGAGGGGACCTGCGTCGCGGCGACCGGATGGACGCCGCGCCCGAGTCTGCCGGCCGCAGGCGCTCCGGGGTGCTGGAGCCCGCCTGACGCGGCGCGTCAGCCCTTGCGCAGCGCGGCGAGCGCGGCGGCGATTTCAGCCTCCATGCGCTCGGCAAGAGGCCGCCGGTAATGCGTTGAATCCCAAAAGTGCTCAGCGTCCGTCCAGGCCGGATCGGCCCTGCGGAAGTCCAGGAGCGCCGTTCGGGGGCGCTGCGCCGCGAGAGCGTCCAGGCGCTGCAGGCAGGCCACTTCGCGAGCCTGCTGGGCGCTGCCGGGCGGGGCGAATTGTGACGCGTGGGCGGGCGGGCGGACCAGGATGACGGCGGTGTCGGGCGGCAGCCGCGCGATGTCGCTCTCCAGGTAATCCAGGCCGGGGAGGGTTAGCCCCTCCGCCGGCAGCGCCGGCGCGCCGGCGGGCGGACCTCCCGCCGGCAGCGAGGGCCGGGTCCAGGTCCGGCCCTCCTCGTAGTCCCAGTAGCCGTCCGTCACGGGCGGGAGCCAGCCCAGGGCGGCGTAAAGCACGCGCCCCCCCATCGCGCGCAGCGAATCGAGGCTGAAGAGGCCGCGCAGGTAGCCCGCCGTCGATGTCCGGTAGAGCCAGAAGGGGAAGGGGTTGGTCTGCAGTGGCTCCCTGCCCTCCCCGCACTGGAACTCGTCGATGCCGAAGACGAGCGCAGCCGGAGGCGTCGGGCGGTGGGCCATGTACCAGTCGAGCATGGCCCTCGTTTCCTTCGCGCCCGAACCCGGAACGGTGAGCGAGACGAAAGGAATGCCGGTCGCGCTCGCGAGACGCGCCGGCGACAGAAGCTGGACGTGCGAGTTGCCGAGGATCGCTCCTGTGAAGCGAGGGTCCCGGGCGCGGCTCGCATGGGCGAGGCGCGGGCTGGTGGCGGCCGTGCCCCTGAGCCCGAGGTCGAAGGGCCTCGCAGTATCGTAGGGATCGCTGACCACCAGCGCGCCCATGACGATCGCCAGGACGCCGCCCAGGGTCCACGCGAAGGACCGGAGCCAACCCCGCCAGAGCAGCATCGACGTTCTCGGCTCGGCCAGCGGGCGGGCGGCTGCGTCCACCGGCGCCTAGCCCGCGCAGGCGTGGCGCACGGCGACCACGATCCGGTCCTGCGTCTCCTCGTCGAGGTAGGGATGCATCGGCAGGCTGAGCACGCGCGCCGACAGATCCTCGGAGACCGGCAGGCCGTTGCCGGCGACCGGATAGTGCCGATAGGCGACCTGCAGATGCAGCGGCATCGGATAGTAGACGGCGGTCGGAACGCCCTGGCCCTTGAGCGCGGCGGCGATGGCGTCGCGGCGGCCGGCCGGCACGAGGATCGTGTACTGCGCCCAGACGGAGAGGGCTCCCGCCGGCACATAGGGCGTCACGCAGGCTCCCTCGAGCGCCTCGCCATAGCGCGTCGCAATCCGGTTGCGGGCCTCGATCTCGTCGGCGAAGACCACGAGCTTCTCGATGAGGATGGCGGCCTGGATCGTATCCAGCCGCGCGGTCATGCCGATGCGGACGTTGTCGTACTTGTCGCTGCCCTGGCCATGCACGCGCAGGCTGCGCATCACCGCGGCCAGCTCCGCGTCGTCGGTCAGGATCGCGCCGCCGTCGCCGTAGCAACCCAGCGGCTTGGCCGGGAAAAAGCTCGTCGCCGTGGCGAGACCAAACGTCCCGACCTTGCGGCCATGCAGGCTCGCCCCGAAGGACTGTGCCGCATCGGACAGCACCCAGAGCCCTTCCCGCTCCGCCCAGGGCAGGAGGGCGTCGTAGTCCGCGGGCAGCCCGAAGAGGTCGACGGGGATGACGCCGACCGGGCGCAGGTCCTTCTCGCGCGCCGTGGCCAGCGCTTGCCGCAGGCTCTCCATGTCGAGGTTGAAGGTGCGGGGGTCCACATCCACGAAGACCGGCGTCGCTCCGAGCCAGGCCACGACCTCGGCCGTCGCGCAGAAGGTGAAGCTCGGGCAGAGGATCGCGTCACCCGGCCGGACGCCCTTGGCCATCAGCACCAGCGCCAGCGCGTCCGTGCCGGAGGCGCAGGAGACAACCTGCTTCGCGCCGCAGAAGGCGCCGAGCTGCTCCTCGAAGGCCTTGACCTCCGGCCCCATGATGTACTGCCCGTGCTCCAGCACCCGGGCGACGGCGGCCTCGACGGCCGGCCCGATGCGCCGCTTCTGCGCGGCGAGATCGATGAAGGGGATCGGCTCGTGGACAGCAGGTGCGTTCATGGTGCCAGCTCGATGGGTGTTAGGGATAGCGTTACTGCACACCGCAAACCGAACGCGGGCAGACCTTGAGGGGCGATGCGACCGCTGCCGATGACCGTCGCGGACCGGAAGGTTGGCAGACTATAGACCATAGCATGCGATCAGACGGTGCTGCTCTGCTTCCCAACACAAGTCGCGCGCCGCAGTCAACGAACGTCGCTTCATGTGATCGATCGCAGTTCGATCCAATCCATTGAGAACGGCAGCCGTGGCCTCGGCCGAGAAGGCCGGTACGAGCACACCGTTGCCGTGGTCTCGGACAATCCTGGACAATTCAGGAACCTCGCTGACCACCAGGGCCAGCCCTGCCATTATGTACTCGAAGAACTTGTTGGGAAGGGTGTAATGGCGCTGGCGCGAGAAGTTGGAGAACACGAAGTAACCGATATCCGCCTCGCTGGCAGACCGAACCAGTTCAGAGAAGGGCACGGAGGGCATCAGGCGGAACCTGTCCTCGACCCCTATGCTCCGGGCCAACGTCATGAGATGCGCGTCGTAGCCCGGATCGACCGGGCCCCGGATCGTCAGCCTGAACTCGGGACGACACAGCTTGAGAACCTGCAACGCGACATCGAGGTTGCGGGTCGGGCTGACGAGGCCGTGGTAGACGATTTCAATACGCTCTCCGCAGGGCCGGAACGGAACCTCCTCGTAGAAAGGCATCGAGCGCACCACCACCGGGCGCGTGCGGAGCCCATAATCGGCCTGCAACAGGTCGGCGATTCCGTCGGAGACCGTGGTCAAGGCATCCGCGCGCAGGAAGAAGTGCCGCTGAAGCGCGTCGACGTACGGACGGGTCACGGTCATCCACTCGGCACGGACCCGGGGATCTGAATGGGACGCGTGATCATACTGCTCCATTGCGTATTCATGGCAGTCGATCGCAAGTCTCGCGCCGTCCCGGCGGGCGAGCGCATCTGCAAGGCAATACGTCATGTAGTCATGCGCGATTATGAGATCGCACCGACCGATCTTTGCGAGGATCTTCCGCTTCAGGAGCAGCATGTCCGACTGTCGCCAGAAGTGGCGCTGTGCCTTGGCAAAGCTCCAGCGGATCAGCGCTGCGGGCATCAGTCTTTCGGTAGCGGCCAGCCTTGCCCGCTGTAGGCGGACGCGCGCGGGATGAAGCGCGATCTGGAGAATCCGTCTGGCGGCCGCGGGCGGGTCCGACAGGATCATGTGACGGATCCGCCGGGTATCCCCCGCCGATCGTGGAGCCAGCGGCCTGGCCTCGAGGAACTCCCACCTCGGCGGAGGCGAGGCTCCTCCCGCATATCCGACCACGGCAACACTCCAGCCGCGCGCCTCGAGCGTGCGAACCTGACGCAGGACGCGAGGCTCCTGGAGCACCCACGTCAGTGAGATCACACAGGCCCTTCGACCGGAAGACGGACTACTCATGCGTCTTCCCGGCGGTCATCTGCCAACGCCGAGCTTGCGCCTCACGAGGCGCGCCGCCCCCCTCGCCCGGGGCGCGAACCATGACCAGAAGGCACCGGCCGGGTTCCTCGCGGCGCGCGCCATCCGAAGGGCAGGTACGTAGTACGCAGGCCGATACTTCGTGTCCGTATCGAAGTCCCACAGCGACACCGGCGGTTTCGCCAGAATCCGCTCGTACTCCTCCTCGCTGATACCCAGCTTCTTGAAAACGAACTGGCGGTCGATCTTGGCCTGATCTTCGTCGATCGGCGGGCGCTGAATCTCAGCGAGAGCTTCTGCGCGGGTCATTCGGCCATCGTTGATGAGACATGAAAGATGAGGTCGACGCTTGTCGGCACCGAACTTCGTCGGCAGATACTGGGTCTGGTAAAAACGCGTGTAGATCGACTCGTGATGCTTGTCCCCGTAGGACACCCAACCTAATTCTGACTTCATCAATTCTAACGCTTCGAACTTATTGTACTCGAAATAATTCAGGACGTAAACCATTTCCAGCCGCTTGATTGCAGGCCAAAGCACCGCGTAATCGAAAAACGTGTAGTGCGGATACGTCTTCAGCGGATTGGCGCCGAACTTCTCTCCGATCGTCCGGATGTACCGCCAGTCGGAATGTCCGTCCGACCATGTCCGCGGCACCATCTGTTCGGTCGCGTAGTTCGAGCCGCCCATGATGAAGCGGACGCCCTGCTCGATGGCGATTCGGTACAGGACGGCTGTGATGGCATGGTCTGTCGGAATCTCGCAGTCGGGTACGCCCGACCGGACGAACGCGGCCTGCAGGCTCCTGAACTCCTCCCAGTCCAGAACCTCTGTGTAGAGGTCGATACCGAGCCGCGTCACGACGTTCTCGATGTTGCGGACGGCGATCTCGGTGTTCCATCCGTTGTCAAGATGAATGGCGAGGGGGCGCAGCCCCAGCTTCTTGACCACGACATAGGCGACGTATGTCGAGTCGACGCCTCCGCTCAGGCCGATTATGCAATCGTACTTCCGGCCGCGCCCTTCCTCGCGGATGCGCGCTGCGATGGCTTCCAGTTCCGCCCAACCTTCGGGCCCGCGCTTCACGTACTTCTGGATGGTGGCGTCATAGCTGCGGCAGTGGTGGCAGACCCCTTCCTCGTCGAACGTGATCTCCGGGTCCGAAGTGTCCATTATACAGCGGCTGCAAATCTGATATCGCGTGCTCGGCTGCTCGCCTGGGCGGTAACGCGGCGGCCGGTAGTTTTCGCCGATGGACCGGTTGACGTGCTCCGCGAAGAATCGGTCCAAAGCATTAACTACGGCTTCACGGGTGCGGGTTGACGTCTTCATCGCAAGGTTTGCCCATTCATCGCGGAACACTCATTCAGACACATGGTCAGTAAATCGGTCGAAGTCAAAGAAGGCAGCCCGATCCCGGCCACCGGCACCTCTCCTCTCCGACTCTCGGTCCGCTGAAATGCAACGTCCATCCATCTGCATCCTCTCCCTCTCGCTGATCACCGACGATCCACGGGTCCGGAGGCAGGGAGAGGCCTTCGCCGACGCCGGTTGGAGGGTGACTGCCGTTGGATTGCAGGGCGGTCGATCACCGCTCCCGCGATGGCCCATCCTGACGCCGAGCGGCATGGCCCGGCAGACGGACGATGTTCCATCTGCAGGAGCGGGGGGCGCGAGCGGGATCCGGAGCGCGACCTCCCGCTTGCCTCCGTTCGTGCTTGCTCCCATGCGCCTCGTGTGGCGCTCCGTTCTGAGATTGTCGCGGCTGCCGGACTATGCGCGGCTCGCGTCGTTCCGGCTGTCGTCTGCCGGCGCCCGCTCCTACTACCTGTCCCGCCCGCACATCGCCCAGATCCTCACCGCGGCAGCCGACGTGAAGGCCGACGTCTACCTTGCCAACGACTGGCACATGCTGCCCGTCGCGCTGGAACTCGCCGACCGCCATGGCGGGTTGATCGGCTACGATACCCACGAGTACGCGCTGGAGGAGTACGGCCACAGGTTGTCGTGGCGGCTGACCCGTACGCCGCTGGTCAAAGCGGTCGAGGGCGAGGGCCTTGCCCGGGCACGGGTGCGCACCTGTGTCTCCGCCGGCATCGGCGAGGATATTGCGAAGGCCTATGGGCTTCCCGAACCCCTCATCGAGATCCGCAATGTGCCGGATCGCCAGGACCTGCCGTTTAGGCCCACCGGAAAGGCCATCTCCGTCCTGTTCCACGGGATCCTCGCGCCCAACCGCGGCATCGAGGAGTGTCTCGAAAGCGTGCCCCGCTGGCGCCCGGAGTTCTCGTTCGTCTTGAGAGGCCCCGCGGAAGCGAGCTTCATGGCCGCCCTGAAGGCCATCGTCGGCCGGCTCGGCATCGCCGACCGGGTGCGGTTCGAGCCGCCTGTTCCCATGGTCGAACTCGTGACACGGGCCGCGACCTCGGATGTGGGCATCGTCACCCTCCCCCCGAGTTCCAAGCACAACCTCTATGCCCTGCCGAACAAGTTCTTCGAGTACGTGCAGGCAGGGCTGGCGCTCATCGTATCGGATCTGCCGGACATGGCACGGCTCGTGCGGCAGTACGGCATTGGCGTGCTGACAGACCGGCTGACGCCAGACGCCATCGCGGCGGCCGTGAACGGTCTCGATGCAGCCCGGATTGATGCGTTGAAGCGGCGCAGCCTCGAAGCGGCCGGCGAACTGAACTGGGAGTCGGAACGCAAGCGCCTTGTAAGCCTCTATGAGGCGGCGCTGGCTAGCCCGTCCCGAAGATCTGGTCCAGGCGATCCTGCGGCGGGTAGGTGATCAACACCGCCCGGTGAGTGCCCTGGAAGACGAACATGCTGCCGGCACCCACGGCTGCGGCGCCGGCCTCGATGGCAGGCCTGAAGTCGTCCGGAGAACCCGCCCCTCCAAGGGCCACGATCGGCACGTCGACAGCGCTTGAAACACTGCGGATGAGCTGAAGATTGTATCCCTTCATCGCCCCCTCGCGGGCGATGTCCTGGATGACGATCTCACCTGCACCTCGCCGCACGCACTGCTGCGCCAGCGTCACCGGATCAACGCCGGCGGAGCGGGTTCCGCCGTGAACATAGACCTTGGGGCCGCCGAACAACCCGGCCTTGGCATCGATGCAAACCACGGTACTGGACGCACCAAGGAGGTCGGAGACCTCCTCGATCAGCGCCGGCGTCTCCACCGCCGCCGTGTTGAGAACCACCTTCTCTACGCCGGAGGCTGCAAGTCGCGCAGCCTGGTCCACGCTCCTGATGCCGCCTCCGTATCCGAGCGGCATGAAGCTCTCGCTGGCAATCTCCTCGATCAACCCGTAGTCCGGCTCGCGACGCGCAGGTGTCGCGCTGATGTCGAGGATGAGAAGTTCGTCCGCCCCCTTGTCGTTGAAGATCTTCACGGCGACACGCGGATCGCCGACGTAGCGGGCATTGCGAAAGGCCAGGGGCTTGTAGAGCAGTCCGTCCTTGATGAGCAGGACCGGGATGACGCGCGGCCGCAGCGGCGGGAGTTGAAGGGGCGGCAACAGGGGCGGCTCGGTCATGTCCAGATCGCGGTCATGGCTGCCAGGCGGCGAAGTTGGTGAGGAGCTGCATGCCGAAGCGGTGGCTCTTTTCAGGATGGAACTGAACGCCGACGACGGTGTCCCTCGCCACTCCCGCCGTGAACCGGCAGTCACCGTACTGGGATTCCAGGAGCACGTCGGCGCGATCTCGGCACCGGACCCAGTAGGAATGCACGAAGTAGAAGCGCGGGAGTTCGAGGCCGGCGAGAACGGGATGCGGCTTCGCGGCCGCCACGTAATTCCAGCCCATGTGCGGGACAGTCATCGGGCGTTCGCCCGGCGGCGGGGGGGCAAAGCGGAACTTCACGCTTCGCGCGTCGACGATGCCGAGCCCGTCGCCGGGGCCCTCCTCGCTGTCCCTGCCAAGGAGTTGCATGCCCATGCAGATGCCCAGCATCGGCGTGCCACCGCGGACCTTCTCGAGGATCAGCGGTGCCAGACCCAGAGCGGCCACGTTCGTCGCACAGCGCGAGAAATTCCCCACGCCCGGCAGCAACAGCTTATCCGCCCGCGCGATGTGCTCGGGTTGCTCCGCCAGCGAAGCATCGATCCCTAGACGCCTGAACATGCTCAGGATCGAGCCGAGGTTGCCCATCTTGTAGTCGATGATGGTGATCATGCAGAGGCTGCCCGGGCCGGAACGACGCCCAACTCGCCGGAATTAACCCCCTGTTTCCAGGCACCTGAGGAGGAGAGGCGCAACCACTCACTGGCGCTGATCCATCGCCAGAGCTGCCAGGAGGTGTCACGACCCGACAGGTGCTCTTGCCAAGCCACTTCCAGTGCCGCTCGGTCGTAGCTTTGTAGCGAAGCGATTGGGCCAGAGAATAGGAGGTCGTGCGCCCAGTCGCGCAGGGGTCCGCGGAGCCAACGATCCTGAGGGGCAGCGAACCCGACCTTGTCACCCCGCCACTGGACGTTCCGAGGGATGACGCCGTTCATGGATTCCCGCATGATCCATTTCTGCCAACCATCATGGATCAATACCTCGTCGGGGAGGTGACTGCACCAGTCGACGAGATCGTAATCCAGGAAGGGAAATCGCGCCTCGATCCCGAACGCCATCGCATTGCGGTCCGACATCACGAGCTGGTTGGGCAGCATGTCGTAGAGAAGTCCGCTGGCGAGGTAGTACCGGAAGTACCGCCCCCCCGACGGATCCGGCGTTCCTGGTCGCATGTTCGGCTGAGGCGCGAGTTCCGGCGGACGATTCAAAAGCTTGCGAAACTGGTTCTTGATGCCGGTTAGCAAGAGAGGACCGACGGAACCTGCGGCATCGGGATCGAATCGCCGGCGGACGTCGTCGTACTTGCCCGCCTCGCTCATGAGGTGGCGGCGGTGGAGCGACGTCTGCCGCGCGAGCTCGACCCACCGACCGGTGTTGAGCCAGTCGATCTGCTTGACGCCGAAGTAGAACTGATAGCCCCCCATCAGCTCGTCGGCTCCCTGGCCGTCGATCATGACGGTGAGGCCGCTCTCGCGGGCGGCCCGATGAACGCACCATTCCAAATAGCCAGATGCCGAGAGGAACGGAATCTCCTGGTGCCAATGGAGCGCCTGTGACTCTGCGGCCAGGCGCAGCGGATCCGGTTCAACCCCCAGTCCGACGGCGCCACAGTGCTCCAGCACCGCGTCAATGTGCGCGCCTTCGCTCAGGGTCGGATCGTCGCTGAAGCGCGCCGAGATCGTATGGAGAAGCTGACCGTCCCTGGCGAGTCCCTGCCCGGCCATCAAGCCGACGAGCGAGGAGGAGTCCAAGCCTCCGGAGAGGCAGGCGCCCACCCGCACATCGGACCGCAAGCGCAACCGCATGCCATGCCCGAGGCGTGCGCGGAACTCTGCGACGGCGTCGGACGTGCGGATCGGGCGAACGTCCGCAAAGTCCGGCGTCCAATAGCGCCACATCCGCCTGATCCGACCGTCGGCCGTGACCGACATCGCGTGCGCCGATTCCAGTTGGCTGATCCCTCGGAACAAGGTCTCCCGACTGGCATAGTCGGCGATGCCGCGCGTGAAGCGTTCCAGCCTCTCATGATCGACGTCGACCACAATTCCCGGATGCGCGAAGAGCGCCTTCATCTCCGAGCCTATGGCGAGGCCCCCACCGGCGATCGGGGCATAGTAGAGCGGCTTTTCGCCGAAACGGTCGCGGGCGACGAAGGCCTCGTTGCGGCGCGCGTCCCAGATGACGAATGCGAACTGGCCATTGAGGCGCGACAGGCACTCCTCGCCCCATACCAGGTAGGCCTGGATCAGCACCTCGGTGTCGCAGTCGCTGCGGAAGGTCGCACCGAGGGCCCTCAGTTCCTCCCGCAGCTCGATGTAGTTGAACACCTCGCCGTTGAACACGATGGCGACCTGGCCATCGGCAGCGAACATCGGCTGGGTGCCGCCCGTCGAAAGATCGATGATCGACAGGCGGCGGTGGGCCAACCCGACCGAGGACTGACCGGCCTTCCCGATCCATTGATTAGCGCCGTCCGGGCCGCGATGGGCCAACCGGTCGCGCATCCGCTCGAGGACACCTGCGTCGAGTGGTCCTGGCGTCAGGACGGCGACAAGTCCGCACATTCTGGCTTCACGCGTTCCCGGTCTTCTTGAAGATCATCGTCGATCTGCGCCTGTCGCGGGCACGGAAAGCATAGCTAGGCTTCCCCTTCCGCTCGGCCGCCACCAGTTTGCGAACGGCCGGCACGTCGTGCAGGAGTCGTGCCATTGTCCAGTACCGGTTCAGGTCGTGATCATAGGCGTACAGGCTGGGGTCCGTTTCGTCGTTCCTGCTGCACAGCACGAAGCCAGCGTCCTCAAACGTGCGGATCACGTTCTCCGGTTGGCGCAGGACGAAGTAGCTGAATTCGTCCAGTTGAACCCGGAGAAACACGCCAAGCGTGGGAATGACGCTGTGGTTGATGACCGCCAGTCCATCGTCGGCAAGGATCTGGTATGCCTCGCCCGCGAATTTCTTCAAGTCCCGGCAGAACATGATGGCGGCGCGGGCGAGGACCACATCGAACGTCTTGGGGACTTCGACCGCGAGGTTCTGGCTGTTGAAATTGAAGTAACGCACGTCGATGCCATGCGTCTTCTGCGCGTACTCGATCGTCGGCCTGTTGATTTCGGTCAGCGTCACGTCGGCGCCGAGGCGAGCGATCTCCATCAGGAAGTGCCCGTTGCCGCCACTGACGTCGAGCACCCGCTTGCCCTGGAACGAAATCCCATTGGGGACAACGTGCTGTCGAATGAAATCGGCCGCAGTCTGAATAGAATAGTCGATGTGATCCTGCCTGACAAAGTAGTCGTACATCGACTCCTCGTTTTCAGGCATCTTCTTCAGATGCTTGTCCGGCAAGAACGACAACCCGTACTTTTCCTTTTGGACTGGAAAAGCATCGCCGCAGGCATGGCAAATGTGCCATACTCGCTTGTAGCTGTTCACCGCTGTCAGATCGTTTGACTGGCACGTCGGGCAATTCAAGAGAGCGTTCCTGTCGTTACTGGTGGGCAGCGAGTCGGGCCCGCTCCGGAGATCCGTCTGGATAACACCACTGCCCGTCCATGTGTACGAGCGGCGGATCGGAATCGTTCGTCGGCGCGTAGCTCAGGTAGCCGAAGCGCGACCACAGGTCGAAATGGGTGAGGTCGTCAGGCGCAGGATCGTCGGCATCTTCGATGAGCAGCGAGAGGATGTAGTGCTGCGCGCCGAACAACAGGCGTTCGAGCCGCATCGCAAAGGCGGCCTTCTGCCCCTCGGAGAGCGGACCGAGGTCGAGGGTCGTCCGGGCGGTGATACCGAACCGTTCGCCCGACAGCGAGTAGATCAGCAGGCGGGGCGATATCCGGTAGTGTCCGCTTCTCGTGCACGACACGTTCGCCCTGACAATCAGGGTATCGCCGACGGCGAGGCCCGTCGCTCTCGCAGGATCGGACGAGAGCTCGACGTCGGCAAGGCGAAGGCCTTCCCTGCCGGGATAGGAGAAAATCGTGCGTCCTCGCGGGCGCTCCACGGGCACCGGGGACCCCTCGACGGGTTCGGCGGCCCTAATCGCTTGGTCGACGAAATCGGTGTTGAGGCTCGCCGGCAGGTCGAAGGGAGAAACCGCCTCCACGGGCGAGGCCGCCACCCCGGCATGGGCTGCCGACATGTCTTCCATGTCCGCCTGGTAGGCGGCCAGAACATCGCGGGTCGGGCCGTCGCGGTAGATGACGCCGTCGCGGAGCCAGACGGCACGCGTGCAGTACTGGAGGATCTGCGTGGCGTCGTGGGACACCAGCAGCAGGGTGCAGCCGCTGGACACGAGATCCTTCATCCGGGCCGCCGACTTCGCGGCAAAGTAGCCGTCGCCCGCGCCGAGGACCTCGTCGATGACGAGACTTTCGGGGCGGATGGCGGTCGCCACCGCGAACTGCGTCCGGGCCTGCATGCCCAGGGAGAAGGTGCCGAACGGCTGATCAAGGTGAGGACCCAGTTCGGAGAAGGCGACGACGTCGGCAGCAGCGGCGCACAGTGCATTTCCGACGAGCCCGGCCTGTGCCAAGGCGGCCTCGATGTTCTGGCGTCCGGTGAGTTCGGGATGGAAGCCGCCCGACGTATTCATGAGCGCCTGGACGCTGCCGCTCCGCAGGATCTCGCCCTGCGTCGGGGCGATCGCACCCGTGATGAGCTTCAACAGCGTGGTCTTGCCTGATCCATTCCGGCCGACGATGCCGATGCGTTCGCCGTGGTCGACGACGAGGTCGATTCCGGCCAAGGCCGTGAATTGCGGAAACGGGCCTCTCCGCAGGAACGGAAGCCTATAGAGGCCGAGCTGGTCCGCCGCCAACTGGACCGGCGAGTCATACATCGGATAACGCTTGACGACCCCGGCAAGCCGAACGGCCGGCCCGGCCGACTGGACGTCGAGCGTCATCCGGTCACCGCGGGGAGGATCGGCGCACCCCTGAGCGCGGCCGAGACGATTCTCTCCTGCATCGCAGGATCGGGGCCCGGGCGCTCCGGGTGCCACATCAGGCTCGTCCAGGGCAGTTCGCGGTGTCGCGCAGCCTCGACCGTTCCGTCGTCGGCCACCAGCAGCGGCTCGAGGGCCGCAGCGAGATCGGAGCCTGCGATGCCGAAGTCGTGGAAGCTGTTGACAACGAAGGCGGTGTCATCCGGCGCGACGACGGAATGGTTCCTGGCGACGTGGCCGGCAACGCGCTCCACCCGCCCGCCCAGGCGCACATTCACCGCCTGCATTCCACGGCAGACGGCAAGGACGGGAACGCCGCGCGCCGCGGCGTGGGATAGCATGGCCTCTTCGATATCGTTTCGGGCGGAAGCTTCTGGCCCTGCCGGGAGGGGATCGGCGCCGCCGGTCAGAAGCACGGCATCCGGCTGCAGCCGGTCTAGCAGGGCCCTCGAATCCGTCGTCAGATTGGGGAGCGGCACGGCCATTCCGCCGATGCGGCCGATCAGCCGGGCCCACTGCTGGTCAAGGCAATCCCACGTCTCGACGTACCGCGTGTTGTCGTGGGTGCGCTGGCTCAGGACAACGAGCATAGGTCACCTAATAATCAGAACCCTTCTGGCGGCGCAATCGAGTTCGACCAGTTGTGCCCGCCAGAGCGCTTCCATCTGGACCTCGCCAATGCCGATGGCGGCAGGCAACCCGAACTCCGCCGCACGTATCGCCATGTGGGAGTTCGCGCCGCCGAAGGCGGTGATCAGTCCGGCAAGCTTGCGGCCGAAGATCCAATCGTAGCCGGGATCGGCGTTGTCGATAAGCGCGATCGCTCCGTCCAGCGCACTCGTGTCGCTGAGCTCGTCGACCCGGCCGATCGGGGCCCGCACACGCCCCGCCGTTATGAAATTCGGCTCCGCCTCGGGCATCACGAAGCTGGCGAGGTCCAGCGGATTGCACAGCAACGGGGGCAGACGCATCGCCCTGAACAGTCGCATCCGCTCGCGGCTGTGAGCGGCCCGGCGCCTAAGCCCATCGGTGTCTGGCACCGCGACATGGGCCTGGGCGAGGATCTCCATGATGTCGAGACAGGCGACCTCCTCGCGGTCCAGTCCGGCCCATGTCGCCCAGGCGGCGATGTCGTCGAGCGCGACGGACACGCCCTTTGTGAACACGAACTTCGCTTCCTCGCGCCCTTCCGTCGCCTGGCGGAGGAAGCGGTCGATCTCCTCTATCGCGTGGGGCAACCCCGCTGCCCGCATGGCCCCCTGCCAGGCGCGCGCCTCTTCGGGCGTCCACACGAAGTCGGGCATCTGGGGGGCGTGGGCTGACTCCACGAGCGGCCTCAGATAGCGCTCGGGGTCGGCGCTGTAGGATGGCGATCCGATGTCGTAGGTGCCCGGCCTCAAATGCGCATAGCGCTGGACGAAGCTGTCCCATCCGAGCTTCCCCTGCCTGACGGCAAAGGCATCTGCCGGCAAGCGATGACCGACCGTGCGAATGGACGCGAGGAAGGCATCCATGCGGGCCTGCTCGATCACGCCGGTCTTCACCGCCGACCTGAGCAACGCCATCGCCACGAAGCCACAACGGGCGAGATGCGCAAACAGAAGCGTTCCCGTGAGCCGGCAGGCGATGAGCAGGGATCTCGCGCGCTGCAAGGGCAAGCCCGTGCGGCCGATCAGATCATCCTGCATCGCGGCAAAGGGCGCGAGAGCGACCATGGAGTCGTCGCATCGGGCGAAGGCGTGCCGCGTGATCCCGCTCATCGCGTCGCGGTAGTCGAGGATTTCCGATCGGGAGAGACCGGCATCCGAGAGCCGCACCATCCAGGCGTCGAAGTCCAGATCGCGGCAGGTCAGAGTGACCGAGAATTCCAGCTTGTCGTGCAGCTTCGGGTTGGCCTCCAGCCGCTCGATTGCCGCCTCGACGATGCGCGAAGCGCAATCGTCGGGCAGGCTCGCCGGCACGAAGCTGTTCAGGCTGGCGCGCACGTCCACGTAGGGGTGGCCCGCGAAAAGATGGATCAGCGGCTGGCTGCGCACGTCGCGGTAGCCGAATTCTGCCCGCTGGACCGCCCAGGTCTCGTCGGTGATGAGGTGGCGGTACAAGCTCTCCGCCAGCGGGTCGGGCGTCAGGCCAACGATCTCGGCGGGATTCCAGTCGGGCATGACGCCAAAGATGGTGCGGCGTCCGACAAGGCCCGGTGGCGGCACTTGGGCGCCGATGAATCCGGTACGGGCCCGCTGGATCTCGACACCGATGAGCCGATCGGCCTCGGTGGTACGCTCGTTCTCGATCACCAGCGGGCGAACCTGCAGCACATGACAGACGCCCTGCGCATCGATCGCGAATTCGACGTCGAGCGTGTCGAGCTCGGTCAGGCGTTCGATCTCGTCCAGGGCCGCCAGGACGCCCGCCAGACTTGGGTGGACCCTCGCGGGAAGGGTGTCCGACCCCCGGTGCACGTAGACGACCGTGCTCGCCTCGCGGGAGCCGCTGGTCACGACGTCTGTCCGACTGCCCTCGGAATAGTTGATGACCCGGTATGGCGCGCCAGTCCCCAGCGTTCGCGTGAAGGCCACGCCGCTGCGCACGACGTCCCGCACCATGGGCTGGACGAGTACCTGGTGGCCGACACCCTCGTCGTAGGACGCCACGACCCTGTCCACCGCCGCCGCCAAGGCGTCCGGTGCAAACGCGACGTGAAGTTCGGAGTCGAACTTGCCGGCATTGCTCTCGGTGAAGCCATCTTCGCTGAGCGCGCTGGAGCGGACGGCCAGCGCTCCGGGCGGCAATTCCGCAAGAACGTGATCGACGATGCCCTTGCGGTTCGCGTCCCAGTCGCGAACCGAGAACGAGACCTGCGGCGCGATCTGCGCGCTTGTCAGCACTCCCGCGAGGCGAGCCAGCGTCTCGGCCTTGGTGCCGAAGACGAAGCGCGCGAGCGACGCACCGCTGTCGAGATCGGTCCACTGTCCGGAGACGTCGCAGAGGGCAAACCCGATCCCGGCGCGGCGCATCGCTTCCAGCCATGCGGCCAGATGGCCGGAAGGCGATGCCTCCAGCGCTACCTCGAGCGCGAATGAGGCCTGGGCGACGAGGCCGGCCGGCACGCGAATGACACCTATCAGATCAAGCGTACTTCTCTGCATCTCGGCCGTCCGGCCGAAGGCGACAGGTTCCCCATCGGCATTGACTGCCACGACCTCGCGGCTGGCACGGACCGCAGCGATGCGCACCGAATCGACCGCAGTCGAAACCCGATCGGGCGGAGTGGCGCGCAGCGCTTCGACGAGTTCAGGCCGGAAGAGGATGTCGGCGTAGGAGATGTAGACGTCGTGCTCCCCGGAGCCCAGGCCCACGTCGGCCAGAGACCTCATCGAACCCGTCGTCCGCCAGTCCGGGTTCGTCACGTAGCGGAGCCGCGGGAAGCGCTCCATGACGTCGGCGATCCCGTAGCCGCCGACGAAATGCACCTCAGCCCGGAGCGGTGCGAAAGCCGCGAGCAGCCAATCCAGGACGCTGCCGCGACGGTTCACGGCACGGAGCGCACTGTGGCTCTCGCCCGTGAAGGGGCGCCCTGCGCCCAGGATGACGACCTGCGCCGTCACGCGGCTTCGCCCGCGATCTTCAGGAGGACCCGCCGTTGCAGGCGGGGATGCATCCAGTAGAAGTTGCGACCGCTCGACGGATCCTGGGGCGTGCTGGGCAACGCAGCCAAACTCGTGCTACCGGCGGCCCGCACCAACTCGGTGAAGAGGTGGGCTCTCAAGTGCGGATCGTACGCGTAGAGCAAAGCCGCATAGACGATATCATGCCTGGCCTCCAGCAAAGGCCTGATCTCCGGAATGACCGGAGCGTCGAACTCCATCGTCTTGATGACGGACCCCGTGTCGATGCCCGCGTTCATGTAGAAGCAGCTCATGCCGGGCCGCCCACGCACCAGCATCGACCAGAACAGCCCATCCGATCCCCGGACGTGTGGAACGACGCCGGGATGAATGTGGAACATCCTAAAGCCCGGCCTGTCGAGCAACTGGCCCGGCACCCTGCCGCCGTTCGTGTAGAGCCAGACCGGCATGTTCTCCTGCTGGAGGCGTCGGTGCAGGTCGGGATCGTCATAGTCTTCGGCAACGAAAGTTTTCAGGGTTTCGGTGTGGTTCGACCAGTCGAAGGGAGAGAAGTAGTCGATTGGTTGAGGCACCGCCGACTGAATGGAATGGCAGAGTTGCCGGAAGGCGGGATCGAACATGCGATCGGCCAGACGGAAGCGCTGCTTGATCAATGATCCGCCCGTGCGTCCGAGCAGCCTCTGCCAGCGGCGGTGGTCGGCGCGCGGTCCGGTGAAGTCGGTCAGCAGCACCAGGCGCGGGATGAACCCCGCGGCACGAAGATAGGTGAGATAGGTCCTCGAGGTCGCGCAGAAGCGGTCGGCCACGATTCCAAGGTCCAGAACCCGCATCAGCGAGCCTCGCCGAGGACGCAGCGCAAGGCGAAGCCCGCGGCTCCTGGCAGGACGACCGGCAGGCCGGTGAGAATGCCGTCCTCCATCTTCACGGCCGTGTTGATGAACTTCCAGTCGCGGCGCGACAACCCCGCGTGGACCAAGAGCGCCGCCAGATACGTCGCTATCGCCGGCGGCACCACGTCCTCCACCAGGGCTGCGCCGAGCCCCCCGGCGTATGCGGCGCGCAGGGCGCGACCGACTTCCACCTTGCGGCTCAACGACTCGAACGTGGCGGCCGCTTCGTCGCCAGCGTCCAGAAGGGCCGCGTCAAGGATGATGGCAGCCGTCGCCGAGCCGCGGACCTGCAGGTCCGCCGCGAGACCGGCGCGCATGGCCTCGAGCATGTCCCGCAGCGCGCCCATCACGTCAGGCGGAACGGCCGGGATGTCAGAGCCTGTCGTCATAGAACTTCGACAGGGCACCCGTTCGCGCCAGTGCATTGTAGGACTCGTAGTCGGTCATCGAATCGATCTCGAGCCACCCGCGATTGAAGAAGGCCGGCATGACCGGGATACCGCGGTCGATGATGATCTGGATGAACGACGTCATGAACATGTTGGACTTGTCGCGCCCCTCGTAGGGCCCTGCGGGGGCGAGACCGTCGTAGACACCGACGATCGCACTCTGGCTCTCCGCCGCGACCTTGATGAGCCCGATGTACTGGCCCTGAATGTCCTCGAGCGAGCGGGGCTTCCGACCCAGTTCGACCAGACGGCCTTCACCGTCGACCTTCAGGGTCTCGGCATCCGTCAGTGGATCCTCCATCCGAAGCTTCCAGAGATCGTACCAGCCCCTGTCGACGGCTACGGCCACCGGAGCGTCGGTGGCCAACAGGGTCTCCAGGACGGACCGCTGAAAGACGATGTCGCCGTAGCAGATCACCAGATCACGGGAACCGTCCAGCAAGTGGCGTGCGCAGAACAGCGAGGACACCATGTTGGTGCGCTCGTAGTGCGGGTTGAGGATCTTCTTGAGGCCCGGCAGATCGATGCGATCCTGCAGGTGCCCGGCCACGATGCTGATGTCGTCGATCCCAGCGGTGCGCAGCGTGCGAAGCTGTCGCGCCAGCAGGCTCTCCCCCGCCAGTTGCGTCAGGCATTTCGGGGCCGTTTCAGTCAGCGGCTTCAGGCGCGATCCAAACCCGGCAGCAAGGATCACGGCTCTCATTGCGCTCATGCTACATCTTCCAGCATCGTGAGGATTTCGGAGGCGGCGAAGTCACCGACGCTCGGCCTGGCGTAGAGGAACTGCGGCACGACCGCGCCGATGTCCTGCGGCGCGGGCGGATGATCGAGCGCCCCGAAGATGGCGCCGACAACGCTCTCGATATCCGGAGCCGCGAGGGTCCCCAGGGGGCGGCGCAGCGCGACTTCGACAGGTGCGGAGGGAACCTGCTCCCAATAAGGGTTCAGCACCTTCTTGGGGAGATCGACGAACACCGTCGGCCGGTTGTGAAGCGCCGAAAACTCGAATGCAGCCCCCGAGTAGTCCGTGACCATAACCCGCGCGGTCAGCATCGCCGTACCCTCGATGTGAGTGGACGTCTCGAGGGTGAAACGGGGATCGCCCGCAGCCGCCACGATGGTGTCGGCGAGTTCCGGCTCGTCCTTCAGGAAGAAGCTGGGATGCGGCCGAAGGACCACAGTGAGGTCCTGGTCGAGCAGGCGACGGATCAGGTCGGGCCCCATGAGGCGCAGGAGATTGGTCTCGCCCCACGACGGAGCGATGAGGACCGATCGGTTCTGAAGCGCCGGCGATGTCGCGGCGAACGCTTCGCTCAGGAGATCCATCTTGCCGTAGCCGACGGGCAGCACGCATCCCTTCGGCAGTCCAGCGAGCGCCCGCATATGCTCCCACTCGATGGCGTGCTGGGGGCCGGCGGCAAAGAGCGTGTCGTAGCCGTCGAATGCGCCGTGCGGGTAGATCATGTGGAGGCTGACGAGGGAGTGCGGCATGTGTACGAGCCGCTTCAGCGTCGGGCCGAAGAACGAGCGGGGAATGCCGCTCGATGCCGTGACGACGTGCTTCATGCGCTGCTTGTGGAGTTGCTCGACCGACAATGTCTCCACGACCGGCACGCCGAGGGCAGCATAACGCACCGCAAGATCCGGGGGCGCCGCGCCCTTTCCTCCGGACAGGACGAGCCGCGCACGCACTCCGTGCCGTCGGCACGCGGCGATCGTCGTGCGGACCCAGATCTCGTCGATCCAGTGGGAGGCGTAGAAATCAACGACCGGCCATCGTGGCAGGAAGGAGAGGATGCGGCGGATCACTTCGCCCTGATCCCGTCACAGCTTCCGCATGACATAGAATTCCCGCAACCCGGATTCCGTCTTCTTGTAGACGCCATCCCACGCGAAAAGGTCGCGGACCCCTTCCATGGATGCATAGAACTCGGGCTGTCCGGGATCGGCGGCGTGGGTTTCGAAGAGCAGCATGCCGCCATTGGCCAGATAGCCGTGCATCCGCTCCATGTGTTCGCGGATGGAGACTCGATAATTCTGGTCATCGGTCCAGTGCGTCGCAAACGACAGAACCACGGTGAACGGTTCAACAGGCTTAAAGTCCTGGATGCGGACGGCCTGCAACGTCACGAGGTTTTCGACGGCAAGGTGGCGGGCGCACAAGTTGCCGATCTCGATCATATACGGATTCACGTCGATGCCGTGGGCACGGCAACCGGTGCGATAGGCTGCGAGAAGGGCGATGAAGCCGCAGGAGCATCCGATGTCGAGAACGCGATCCGTTTCGGAGACGAACTTGCGCAGGTCGTATTCGTCGAACCTGGGATCTGCGAGGCGATCACCGAAGACGTTGAGAAGCCCCAGCCCCTGGTAGGGTTTTCCGAAGAAATACGTGTAGCTCTTGTATTCCTTTTCTTGCCGCCGCAAGGCATCATTCACCGCCGCATTGAGCGCCTTGAGCTGAACGACAGGATCCTTCGCGTTGAGGCCGCGGTCATCCGCGTAAATCGCGTTCATGAGCTCGCGGCTGAGCGAAATAAGCCACACACCCATGTCATTGAAGCGCGAGGCCAGTCGAATAGCCAGCGGCCATCGACGCTGGTCGCTCGAGAAGTAGCGGCGGACGGAAGCGGGGATCATCGTGTCTCGTTGGGCAAGGGCCCACCCTCTGTCTGTGCAGAACGGAAAAGCGTCACCGGATGCTGCACCAGATACCCGAGGCCCTCGTCAACCTCGGCCACGTCGAGCGTGATCGCGTGCGCCAGCACGTCATACCTGTCCTGAAGGCTCGCAGATGAACCGCTCGCGGCGATATCGTAGACGGAGAAGGACACGAAGTATCGTCCGTGCCCCAACAGGAAGGCAGGCGTCTCGAACCACACCTCGCGCCTGCCGCCGGCCGGCAAGGTGAACCTGTCGGCTTCGTTCTCGACACGCGCGACGCGCCTACCCGTCCCGGTCCAGAACGTCACGAGGTAACGGCAGAGGAACGCACCGGACACGGTGGCCAGCAACGTCAGGCCGATGCGCATCGGCTGCGTCGGACTGAAGGTCACCGCCGGCCTTCCGGCGTTCTCGATTCTCAGGCCATCGATCTGCAATCCGGGCTTGCCGGGCCATCGATAGACGCTTCTGCCGTCCCCCAGCGTCGTCCTCACCTCGTCGGCCGTGGCGGGCGGTTCGACGCGCGACTGCGGATCGTCGCTGGAAATCCCGCGGCGGGACAATCGTTCGAGGTAGACCTCGTACGCGTCTACCACCTCCAGCGCCGGGCCATCCATGACGATCCGCCCACGGTCCAGCCAGATCACCCGCTCGCAGAACTCCAGGATCTGCTGCATCGCGTGCGACACGATCAGGAGCGTCGTGCCGGTCGTGGCGAAGCGCCGGACGCGTGCGGCGGACTTGTGCAGAAAATAGACATCGCCTGCACCGAGCACCTCGTCGATCACGAGGACGTCGGGGTCGATGGCCGTCGCCGTCGCGAACTGCAGCCGGGCGGCCATGCCGAGGGAGTACGTCTTCAGCGGCTGATCGATGTGGGCCCCGAGTTCGCAGAAATCGATGATGTCGGCCACCATCTCCTCGAGCCGCTGCCCGGCGACCCCATTGGATGCCAGCCCCGCCCGGATGTTCTGGCGACCGGTCATCTCGTTCGAGAAGCCAATGCCCGTCTGCATCAGGCTGTGGACCGCACCATTGCGCGCGATGGAACCGGAGCTCGGCGCAAAGTTGCCGGTGACAAGCTTGAGCAGCGTAGTCTTGCCCGCGCCGTTGCGGCCGACGATGCCGACGCGCTCGCCGCGGCGGATCGTGAAGCTGACGTCCGAAAGGGCGTCAAAACGCGGAATGTCGGGTCGCATCCCCGGCACGAGGCGGTAGACCCCCAGCGCATCGAGTGCACGCTGACCCGGCGTTGCATACAGCGCATAGGTCTTGCGAACGCGATCGAAGCGCATGGCGACCGTCTCGTCAGGCATAGTCGTAGAACGCCAGCTTGGCCTTCTGGAAGATCCAGTGGCCGCCGCAGAAGGAGACGATCGATGCCAGAACCATCGCGGCGGCAGGCCAGAATCCCGGCAGCGCGCCCCGCACAAGGATCTCCTGATAGGAGAGCACGAAGTAGGCCAGCGGATTGAGGTAAGTCAGCAGGATCAGGCGCCCCGGCACCATGTCCAACACGTATCCGATCGGCGTGACGATCAGGAGGATGATCACGACATACTGGATGATGTGCTGGACGTCGCGCAGGACGAGGGTCACGAGGGCGAGGACCCAGACGATTCCACAGGTGAACATCACCTGAAGGACGACAACCGCCGGCAAGGCCAGCACCGCCCAGCCCGTCGAGCCATAGGCCAGGGCGCCGAGGGCGATCACCAGCCCGCCCACGAGGAGTGGAGGAAGCGTGACGAGCACGGAGCGCACCGGGAGCAGTTCCGGCGGGAATACCGTGCTGGTCAGGATCTGCTTGTTGCGAACGACCGACGTCGAGCCGGACGCCAGCGCGCCGGCAAAGGCCAGGAACGCGATGAGCCCGGCGGAGACGTGCATGACGTAGTCAGTCGTCGTGAGGCCGGGCAACCGGATCTGAAAAATCAGCGTGTAGGTCAGACTGTAGATGGCGAGCAGCAGAAGCGGCGCGATCACCACCCACGCCATGCCGAGCACGGACCCGGCGTAAGTCGAGCGCAATTCGATCATCGTGGTCGTGGCAAGGATCGACCGATGGCGCGCGATGAGCTGCCACGGCGCGAAGAAGAACTCCATCCACCCACCCGACGGCTTCATGCGGAGACCCCGAAGCGCTGACCCCAGCGGCCGAAGCAGATGATCCGCCAGAGCGCCGGCGAGAACGGCACCCGGCCATCCAGCATGTCGCGGGCAAAGGTGCGGACGGCCTCGCCGGCGAAGATCGTCGGGTATGCCGAAATCGAAGTCTCGACGGCGGACAACACCCGCTCGCGCAGCGGACCCTTGAACCAGGCTTCCTCCGGCGTGGGAAATCCGAGCTTGTCCTGCCGGTTGGTCACCTTTTGCGGGAGGATCGGCTCCATCGCCCGACGCAGGAGCGCCTTGGTCTCGCCATCGACGACCTTGTTGGCCTGACCGAGGCTGATCGTCAGTTCGGCGATGCGGTAATCGAGAAATGGCACGCGTGCCTCGATGGCATGGGCCATCGAGTTGCGGTCCTCGAAATGCAGCAGCATGGGCACGCTGGTCGTCGTCAACTGGTGAGAACAGAGCGCCCCGAGAGGCGAGGCCCCGGCCATCCTCGGCACGCGCAGGCTGCCGAGCAGGTCGCCTTCGTGGGCCGTGCCGAAGCCGGGTGCGAGCCACAGCGGCGTGGGCTTGCGGCCGGTCATTCGGAGGACCGGGACGAACCAGCCCCGCGGCAGCAAGCTCGCCAGAACCAGTCCGACGATCCTCTCCCACGACGTGCGATGTCGCCGACGGATGGCCGCGATCTCGTCCGCCAGCCTCTTGATCCTCAGCCCCCGCACATGGCTGGCCAGCGCTGCTCCGAACATCGGATGGTAGCCGGCCAGCTGCTCGTCTGCGCCCTGCCCGTCCAGCATCACCGTCACGCCGACCTTGCGGGCTTCGGCGAAGACGGACCACTGGGCGAAGATCGACGTGGAGCCGAACGGCTCGTCCTGGTGCCAGATCATGTCGTCGATCGCGGACCAGAGGTCTTCGGCGGAGGGCGAGACCACGTGGCTGGTCGTGCCGCACTGCTCGTTGACGGCCTGCGCATAGGTCAGCTCGTCGAGGCCGGGGTAGTCGAAGGCGCAGGTGAACGTGTGCTGTCGCGCCTCGGGATCGGCAGCGATGAGTTCGCTCATCAGGCAGACGATCGTGGACGAATCCAACCCGCCCGAAAGGCACGTGCCGACAGGCACATCGGCGCGGAGCCGCAGGCGCACGGAATCGCGCATGAGATCGAGGAAGCGCGCAGCAGCCGTTTCGATGGGCATTTCCAGCGTGTCCGGCCGGGGAAGCGCGTACCAACGGCGGACATACAGTCCGACACCCGGGGACCACGCCCTCAAGTCGATGCTGGCGCATTCGCCACCGCGGATCTGGCGGACCCCCGCAAACAGCGTCTCGGCCCGGTGATCGAAGACGCCGGAGACCAGGAAGTCCCAGGCGCCCCGCTCATCGAGCCTGGCCGAGAACCCTTCGATGGCGGCGAACTGCTTGATTTCGGATGCGAAGGCCATGCCCTGCTGGTTTGCCCAGTAGTACAGCGGCTTCACCCCGAACCGGTCTCGCGCGACGAAGAGGCGCTGCTCCACCCGGTCGAAGATGACGAAGGCGAACATGCCGTTGAATTTTGACAGGCAGGCCTCGCCCCAGCACGCGTAGGATGCGAGCAACACCTCCGTGTCGGTCTTCGTGGCGACCGGATAGCCCAGCGCGGTCAGCTCATCCCGCAACTCGAGGTAGTTGTAGATCTCGCCGTTGAACACGGTCCCGTAGCGGTCACTGCCGTACCACATGGGCTGCAGGCCGCTGGAATCGGTGGCAATGATCGCGAGGCGCCGGTGTCCGAGCGCCAGAGGACCCGCAGGGGTCGAAAGCTCCTGCCAGCCTTCGCCGTCCGGTCCGCGATGCGCCACGATGTCGAGCGCGCGCTTTTCGGGCGGAAAGTTCAAGGAAGCCCATATCCCGCACATGTCTCTGGTTCCACTCGTGGCGGGTTGCGAAGCGAAGTCTGCGCTGCAGCGCGTCGACCTTAATGTCCGTGCCGGAGGGCCGCGGGGGAACGGGCGTCCGACACGAGGCGAGAGGCGATGGCGAGCAACTTTTCCCGCTCCCGTTCCCAGCACATGTCGCGAGCGGCCGTCAGCGAGCGGACCTTGGCCCGATCGATGGAAGCCCGGTCGAGGCTGTTGACGGCCGCGGCGATCCGCTCGGGCGATGTGCCATCGATGAGCCGTCCGAGATCATTCGTCCTCACGACCGCCGCCATTTCCGGCAGGTCGGACACGCACAGGCACAAGCCCGCCATGGCGTACTCGAACAGCTTGTTGGGAAGGACGAATTCGTTCTGCTGCGAATGCGCCGGCAGGACGAAGATGCCGACGTCGTGATCGGCCGCAGCCTGCACCAGTCGGACCAGGGGTACGGGAGGCTCGAACCGGACCCGGCCCGCGACGCCCTCGGCCTCCGCCAAGGCCTTCAGGGCCGAGAGATACGATCCGTCTGCAGGCCCCCTGATGGCTAGGGTGAACTGTGGCCGCCAAAGGCTCAGGGACCGGATGATCTGCTCCAGCCCCCGGTTCGGCGTGACGATGCCATGATACAGGACCTTGATGTCTTCGCCGCACGCCCGGAAGGGAACGTCCTCGTAGCGAGGCATGTTTCGAACGACCGTGGGCTCGTCCTGCAGTCCGTACACGGCCTGCAGCCTCCGCGCGATGCCTGCTGAGACGCAGGTCACAGCGCCGACGCGGGAAATTCCCTCTGCTTCCAGCTTGCGGACGAGCGGGCGAACAAAGATCCGCCATTTCCAGTTCTCCGGAAACTCGTCGTACGCGAATTCATGGGAGTCGTAGAGGACCGGCGCGGGACGCTCTCTCACGAGCGCCGTGGCGACCGGCAGCATGGTCCAGTCGTTGGCGATCCACAGGTCCGGCTGATAGCGGCGGGCCCGCTTCAGGAAGTCTCCGTACTGCTCCGGCAGAAGCCAGAACATGCGATCCGCCGTGAACGGGGCGACCTTGGACACTGAAAGCACCGAGAGCCGGTGCAAACGGCCCGCGATCGAACGATCGGCTGGCCTGGCTGGGGCGAGATCGAGATGCGCATCCGGAGGGGATGAGCGCCCGCCCTCGGTACCGACTGCGACGACGTCCCAACCTGCGTCCCCGAAGGCCTCGATCTGGCGACGGACGCGTGGATCGTCAGCCACGGCAGTGTGCGTCAGGATGCCGACCCTAGTCGGTCGGAGCCCAGCCGTTTGGGTGCCAAGGGACATGGGATCGCGATCGATGGTCGTGGCAGTTGGGGTCAACAACGGCGCACCGTCGGTCATGGGCGCGCAGAAGCCGCGGTGTTCAGGGTCAAGGGATTGCGATATATGGCCAGAACTCGGTACGGGGTCTCTGCAGAATGAGCCAGGCCGGTTGCCAGGACACTCCGGCTCAAAAAGCTTCGGGCCAGCGGAAGAGCCTCATGAACGACTTGCGCATTTCTTATCTGACGCTGGAAGCGCCCAGGGTCGGCCAGGCATCCCACGTGCATGTGTCCGAGATCATCGCCGGATTGCGGCGCCGGGGCTGGGAGGTCCGCCTGTTGCAGCCGGCCTACACGGACCGGCTGGTCAAGCCGGGAACCGCGGGGCGGATTTTTGAATATGCGGTCGTTCAGGCGCGGCTCTGGCTCTCGCGCCGACGCGGTGAAGGCATCTACGTCCGGGCTCACTTCATGGCCGTTCCCACGGCCGTTCTGGCGAAACTGTTCCGAATCCCCATCGTCCACGAGATCAACGGGCCGTACCAAGACATCTTCGTCACCTATCCGTGGCTGGAACGGTTCACAGGCCCTTTGGTCGCGATGCAGCGGGTCCAGTACCGGTGGGCGGATCGGCTGCTGCCCGTCACCGAGGATCTCGCGGCGTGGGTGAAGCATGAATGCGGGCACGACAGGGTGACCGTCATCAGCAATGGCGCGAACACCGATCTCTTTCATCCCGGTGCAGCGCGTTCGCCTGAATGCCCCAGCCGGACCTACGTCGTCTTCTTTGGCGGCCTGGCCTCCTGGCATGGGGTACCCACGATGCTTGACGCTGTGGAGCACCCGAGTTGGCCGGCCGATGTCGATCTCCTGATTGTCGGGAACGGCGCCGAGGCTTCCAGAATCGTGGAGGCGAGCGCCAGGAACCCGCGGATCGTCTTCATGGGATACCAGCCCTACGAGTCCATTCCCGGTCTGGTCGCGCCGGCGTTGGCAGGCCTGGTGCCGATCTCGGACCCGGGCGGTCGCTCCCAGACCGGATTGATGCCTCTGAAATTGCTGGAAACCTTGGCGGCCGGCGTCCCCGTGATCGTCACGGATTTCCCGGGGCAGGCGGACCTTGTTCGTCAATCCCAGTGTGGACTTGTCGTCCCGCCTGAGGATCCCGGCGCGTTGGCAAGAGCGGTCGGCCTGCTGGCTTCCGATCAGAAGGAAGCCGCCGTCATGGGAAGACGCGGAGCCGAACTGGTGGCGGCATCCCATAGCTGGGATCGACGGGCCGCCGACGTGGCAGACGTCCTCACGCAACTCCAGTCGGCATAGCGCCCGCACCCCGCATCCGTCAGGCCACACTAGGGCGTGAGCTGGAGAACGGCCGCATCGTCGAGCCGGTACTTCTCTCCCGTCCTGGGGCAGACGAGGTCCGGGCCGAGCTTCTCGCCCACCCGGCTCATCCAGCCGACGCCGCGGGCGGGGTTGCCGACCATCAGGGCGAAGGCCGGGACGTCCTTCGTCACCACGGCGCCGGCGCCGATAAAGCAGTAGTCGCCCAGCGAGTGGCCGCACACGATGGTGGCATTGGCGCCGATCGAGGCGCCCCGGCCCACTGGGGTGCGGCGGAACTCGTCCTTGCGGCTTATGTGCGCCCGGGGGTTGTTCACGTTCGTGAACACGCAACTTGGCCCGCAAAACACATCGTCGGCCAGTTCGACGCCGTCATACAAGGCGACATTGTTCTGGATCTTGCAGCCATTCCCGACCGCGACACGCGGGCCGATCATCACGTTCTGGCCAATGGAGCAGTCCTGCCCGATGACGGTGCCTGATAGGATGTGGCAGAAGTGCCAGACCTTGGTGCCTCGCCCGATCACCGCGCCGTCATCCACGTAGGATGAGACATGGATCAGCGCGCCTGGGAAGCGCGGGTCTTCACGCATCTCCGTCATTGAAGGGACATTTCGGGGGCTGCTAGCCAGTGAGGCCGTACGGTCTTCAGGCGGCCAAGGCCTTGATGGCGTTGGGGTGGACCGGTGCCTCACGCTTGCCGAGCGGCAGCTGACGGAATGTCGACACGATGTCGATCGAGGCACGGACCTCGTCGAGGCCGAAGCCGCGCCCTGCCAGGATCTCCTGGTAGCTGCGGGTATGCAGGTCGGTAAAGCCTTCGGAGAACTCAACCTCATCGCCATCGACGGTGATCGAGCGGAACGTCGTCTTGCTGCCCTGAACCGAGAGCGGCAGGTCGTTCCGGTCTACCGACAGGAACCAGCTCACATCGGCACGCGCACACTCGAGGAAGCCAGCCGCGCGGTTCTCGTCCCGCAGGTGCGCCTCGCTGCGGCTCACGGGTCCGAAGACGAAGCTCAACATGTCGAAGAAGTGCACGCCGATATTGGTCGCCACGCCGCCCGACTTCGCCTCCTCCCCCTTCCATGAGGCGTGGTACCAGCGCCCTCGCGAGGTGCAGTAGGTCAGTTCGACCTTGTGCCGCTTCGTGCTGTTCGCGTAGCGATCGCGCAGCGCGATGATCGCAGGGTGCAGCCTCAGCTGGAGAATGGTCGAGATGCGGCGGCCGGTGTCCTGCTCAATCTCCGCGAGGCCGTCGATATTCCAAGGGTTCAGCACCAGGGGCTTCTCGCAAATCACGTCAGCGCCCGCGCGAAGTCCGAAGCGGCAATGCGCGTCGTGCAGATAGTTGGGGGAGCAAATGGCGACGTGGTCGATCCGCTCTCCGCGCCGACGGAGCTTGTCGATATGCCTATCGAAGCGCTCGAACTCGACGAAGAAATGCGCGTCGGGAAAATGGCTGTCGATGATGCCCACCGAATCGTTCGGGTCGTAGGCGACCACCAGCTTTCCGCCCGTGTCCTTCATGGCCTTCATGTGCCGGGGGGCGATGTAACCGGCAGCCCCGATGAGTGCGAACGACGTCACGGCGGATCCCCTCGCTCTGATGTCTTGGCCACGAAAAGCGGCGCGAGGGAGGTCTTCCACGCTACCGCACTTTGGGTGCCTCGCGTCCGAGGCGACCCATCGCGGCGGGCCAGAGGCCCGCGGCCGGTACGGCGGAGCGCCCTCAGGCGGCTTCGACCGTCCCAGCGTCGAGAACCACGCGCACCTTGCGTCCCAGGAGATCCAGGAGGATGGCGACGCGATCCTTGTCCGTCAGAGCGAGAAAAAGGCCCTGGCAGGCTTCGAAGACGCCGTCGGTGACGCGGATGGCGTCACCGGGCGAAAAGCGGGCTGCGGCGGGGGCGACGCGCAGCATTCCGTCCGGCCCCTCGCGGCGGCGGATCTCATCGACGACGCCCGGCATCACGGGCGTCGGCAGGAGCCCGCGCCCGACGAGGCGCGTCACGCCGACTGTCGAGTTCACGGCCCGCCAGCGCTGGCGAGCAACGTCGAGCCGGACGAACAGGTAGCGGGGGAAGAACGGCGCCTTCACCGTCTCGACGCGGCGCGCGTGTCGGCGCTGCTTGAGGTAAGTGGGCACGTAGCAGGCGAAACCCTGCCGGTCCAGATGCTCGGCCGCGCGCAACTCCGCGTTGGGCTGGCTCTGCACGGCGTACCATTGCAGGCCCTCAAGCTCAGCCATGGAGTGGCCTCCCCCAGGCGCGGCGCAGGAACTGGGGAACGAGGACGCGCTCCGGCCCCAGCAGGGCGCACGCGCCGTCATGCGCCGCCAGCGAATCGGCGAGGCTGCAGACCAGCGCACAGTCGATGTCGGAGAGATCCTCCAGGCGCCGGACGACCGGCAGGCCGACGAAGCGCGGCGCGGGGCAGCGCGGGTCCGCCACCCCGGCGATCGAGGCGCCCGATTCCAGCGCGCACAGGGCCGCGATCTCGGCCACCTCGGAGCACTCGATCAGCGCCATGCGCTGCCAGCCGCGCTCCGACGCGTGGCGGATGGCCTCGGCGCAATCGGCGCGCGCCACGCGGAAGAAGCTGAAGGAAACGCTCAGATATTCGGCCGTCAGCCGCGCCTTTTCGGAAAAGCCCTGCGGCGTCAGGTAATAGGCATAGCGCCGGGCCGGCACCTCGGAGACCTTCATGAGGCCCTTGCGCACGCAGCGCTTCATGTAGGCGTTGGCAAGGCCGACGGCGATGCCGAGCTCGGATGCGAGGTGACGTTGCGAGCGGACCTGGCCGTCGCCCACCGCCTGCAGCACGCCCAGCATGATCCGGTCATCGTCCGAATCAGGGCGTTCGAGAGACATCGAGAGCGGGGCCCCAGCCATGCGCGGGTGTTACAGCGTTCACGCCATGAACGTCAACCGGCGCGTAGGATTTGATGCCGAAAAAGACGTCAACGGGTCCGGAAAGCGACACTCAAGCTCACGGTGCGGGCATGATGCCAGCTCGCCCAGCGGCGCCATGGGCTTGATGTCCCGGCCCGTGCTTCGTAGGGAGAGGGGCGGGAGGCGACTTCCCCGCCACCGGGACACTCCATCGCTCATGTGCGGCATCGCTGGCCTTTGGCATCGCTCCCCTCGCCCGGAGGGTCTCCTGAGCAACGCTCTGGCGGGCATGATGGATGCGATCCGCTATCGTGGGCCGGACGGCGACGGGACGTGGCTCGACCCGGAGGCCGGCCTCGGGCTCGGCCACCTGCGCCTCGCCATCCAGGATCTCTCGCCCGCCGGCGCGCAGCCCATGGCCAGCGCGAGCGGGCGCTACGTCCTCACCTATAACGGCGAGATCTACAATGTCGCCGAGGTGAGGGCGGACCTCGACTCGGCCGGGTGGAGCTTTCGCGGCACGTCCGACACGGAGGTTTTCCTGGCCGGCCTCGAGCATTGGGGCCTGGACGAGGCCCTGCGCCGCTCGGCGGGCATGTGGGCCATGGCGATCTGGGACCGGCAGGAGCGGTCCCTCACGCTCGTGCGGGACAGGCTCGGCAAGAAGCCCCTCTATGTGGGCCAGGCCGGCGGCGCCCTGCTCTTCGGCTCCGAGCTCAAGGCCCTGATGTCCGACCCAGCGCTCACCCGGCGAATCGATGCCGGGGTCGCCGCCTCCTACCTGCGCTTCGGGGACGTGCCGGGCACGGCCGCCATCCTGGACGGCGTGGCCAAGGTCGCCCCGGGCACGTATGAGCGGCTGCAGGCGGACGGGCGGCGCGAGGTGACGACCTACTGGGACCTCGCCGCGGTCGCCCGACGGGGGCGTTCGTCCCTCCTGTCGGGCTCCCTTGATGAACTCGCCCATGGCGCCGAGGAGATCATCGACAGGGCCGTACGCGAGCGGCTCGTCTCGGACGTCCCGGTCGGCGCCTTCCTGTCCGGCGGCATCGACTCGTCGCTGGTGACGGCGCTGATGCAGAAGCACGCACCCGGGGGGGCGCGCACGTTCTCCATCGGCTTCGACGAGCCGCGATTCGACGAGGCGCCCTTCGCCGAGGTGGTCGCCCGGCATCTCGGCACGCGGCACACCACCCTGCGCGTCACGGCCGGAGATGCGTTGGCCGTCGTGCCGGACCTGCCGTCCATGTTCGACGAGCCCTTCGCCGATTCCTCTCAGATCCCCACGCACCTCGTGGCCAAGCTGGCCAGGGCCGAGGTCACGGTCGCACTTTCGGGAGATGGCGGCGACGAGATCGCCGGCGGCTATCGTCGCCACGCGCTCGTGTCGCACTGGTGGCCGCGGCTGGCCGGCGTCCCGCTCGGTTTGCGCCAGGCCGCCGCAGCAGGGGTCCAGGCCGTCCCCGCACGCGCGCTCGACGCGCTGGTAGGCCTCGCCTCCCTGAAGGGGCCGGGCCATCGGGTGGAGCGCCTGCAGAAATCGGCGAGCATCCTGGGCGAAACCAGCGCACAAGCCGTCTATGCGCGGCTCGTCTCGCTCTGGCCGACCCCCCGCGACATCCTGGATGCGGATGCCCTCCCCTCGCCGGTCGACGGCCCCGGCGCGGCACAGGGTCTCAGTGCGCTCGGCATGATGCGCTACCTCGACATGGCCACCTACCTGCCCGACGACATCCTGACGAAGGTCGACCGGGCCAGCATGGCCGTCGCGCTCGAGGCGCGCAGCCCCCTCCTCGACCATCGCGTAGTCGAGCATTTCTGGCGCCTGCCCGACAACAACCTCGTCCGGGGCGGCAAGGGCAAGGTGATCCTGCGGGCGATCCTGTCTCGCCACGTGCCCGACGCCCTGTTCGAGAGGCCGAAGACCGGCTTCGGCATTCCGCTCGGCGAATGGCTGCGGGGCCCATTGCGCTCCTGGGCGTCGGATCTTCTCGCCTCCGACGCGGCCCGCACCGCGCCGCTCAGATCCGACCGGCTGGCCCGCGACTGGACGGCGCATCTCGAACGCCGCGAAAACAACGAGCACCGCATTTGGGCGGTCCTGATGCTGCTCGCCTGGCAGCAGCGATGGTCGGCGACGTGGGGATAGTCGCGCGATGCCGTCGGGCAGGCTCTCAGACCGGGTCCCGCCGCCTCAGCAGCCCAGCCCAGGCGGGAAGCCGCCGCTCGTAGGAGGTCCCCGCCAGCACGTCGGGGGCGAGGATCAGGGCCAGCATGGCGGACGCCCCGGTCGCCAGCACGAGCCGCAGCGCGAGCGGTGCCTGGGCGGGCTCGAGATAGGCCCAGCCGACGAAGGCGACGACGAGGGCCCCCGCCAAGGCGAGCCCCGTCACGTCATAGGTTACGGGCTCGACCGCCTGGCTGCTGCGGCCCAAGGCGAGCATCACGTAGGTCTGCGACACTACGGCGGCGATCGCGGCGCCCACGATGCTGAGGGCCGGCACGAGCAGGAGGCTGATCGCGAGGTGAATGGCCGCAGCTACGGCCCCGTGCACCGCGAATTGCTTCGTTCGGCCCGAGACGAGCAGCCCCGACCCCACGACCTGGGTGATCGCGGTCACAAACCCGGCGAGCAGCAGGAGGGGGACGATGGCCGTCGCGGAGCGGAACTCCGGCCCGAGGATCAGGCCGAGCAAGTCCGGAATGGCGCACAAACCCATGGTGATCGCGCCGAACAGCACCACCATCGCGCTGGTCATCTGACCGATCACGCGTCTTGCGGACGCCGGGTCCTCGACATGCAGCTTCATGACGTAAGGGCCCCACGCGAGGTTTACGACCGCCAGCACCATGGCCATCAGGGACGCCAGCGAGGTCGCGGTCGAGAACAGGCCGGCATCGTGGGTGGAATGGAAGTAGTTGATGATCGCGCGGTCCGCGGACGTGTAGATCCAGTAGCACACCGAGAAGGGCACGAGTGGCGCGCCGAAGCGGATGAGCTCGGGGAGGAGGCGTCGTGAGAAGCCGCCGCTCCAGACATCTCGGAGGAGGAAGGCCCGTATCCCGCCCGTGACGGCCTCCGCGATGAGGATACCCGCGAAGATTCCCGTGATGCCCAACCCAAGAAGGAAGATCAGTGCCAGCGTGGCCCCGATATTGACGAACGCATAAAGGCAGTTGGTCGCGGCGTAGAGGCCCGACAGGAACCGGTTGCGGAGCACCTGCCCCAGCAACCGGTTCTGGATCGCGGGCGGGATGCTCGCCAGTGAGACCAGCAGCGGAGCGGTGATGTCGGCGTCGTGGCCCCGGTAACGGAACAGGACGCAGGCCGTCAGGAACAGCGCCGCCGCCACGGAGAAGAGCCCGACGGCCACCATGATGGTCTTGGCGATGGTCCGCTCTTCGGCGAGGTCGCCGGCGCGCGCGTGGTAGCGGGCGATCGTGGTGTCGGAGCCCCCCTGCGCGATCGTGGTGACCACGAGGTTCACCGACACCACGAGGGAGACGATCCCGTATTCCCACGGGTTGAAGATTCGCGTGAAGAGAGGAAGGGTGATCAGGGAGACGGCCCGGACCAGGAACTCGCCGAAGCCGTAGATGACGATCGTCGATCCGATGCGCCGCACCGGGGTCGCCATGCGTCCCTTGATCGAGCCGAACGTCTCCATGGACCGACGTTTCGCCTGCCTGACCGCCTCCTGCCTCCGTTTCAGCTTCCACGCGGGGGGGCGCCGCGGAAGCTCGGGCAGGTCTGCCCTGCTCAATAGCCTTATCGCCTTCCGATTGCACCTTGCGCTTAACTCAACCGCGACTGCCGGATCGTCCGTGCGACAGGCGGCGCGTCGCCGGCCGCCTGTCGCCCGGCCTCAACCGGGCCTTGAGGTTGAGCCGCTTAGCGGCCTAGAGAGAGGCATGTCGTCCCGCCTGCTCTATCTCGTCACCGAGGACTGGTACTTCATCTCACACAGGCTCCCCATGGCCCGGGCCGCGCGGGATGCCGGCTACGAGGTGCATGTCGCCTGTCGTGTGGACCGGCACGCGGACGAGATCGCGGCGGAGGGCTTCACCCTGCATGCACTGCCCTGGAGCCGGTCCAGCCGGGGGGCCGCCACGCTCGCCGGCGAAGTCCGCGCCGTCAGGCGGCTCTACCGGGCGCTCCGGCCCTCCCTGGTCCATCAGGTCGCGCTGAAGCCGGTGATCCTCGGGTCCCTCGCCTCGACCGGCCTTCGGATCGGAACCGTGAACTCCGTCGCGGGGCTGGGCTCGGGGTTCATCGCGAGGGGCCTGGTCGCCGCGCTCAGACGGCAGGGGTTGTCCTCGGCCCTCAAGGCCCTGCTCAATCGCCCCCTTGCCATCACCGTCGTCCAGAACCCCGACGACCGGGCCGCCCTGGAAGGGCTCGGCGTACGCCCCGACAGGCTTGCCCTCATTCCCGGGTCTGGCGTCGACGTGGACCTGCTGCGCCCCCTGCGCGAGCCGGACGGTCCGATCACCGTGGGCTTCGCCGGGCGCCTGCTGGCCGACAAGGGCGTGGCGCCGCTCGTCGAGGCCGCGGGCCTGCTGCGGCGCGACCGCCCCGATCTCAGGCTCCTCCTGGCGGGCACGCCGGATCCCAGCAACGCGGCGTCGATCACGCCCGACGAGATCGAGCGATGGCGCGGGCTGCCGGGCGTCGAGCTCATGGGCCATGTCTCCGACATCGCCTCGCTCTGGGCGCGCTGCCACATCGCGGTCCTGCCCTCCCGACGCGAAGGCCTGCCCAAGGCCTTGCTGGAGGCGGCCGCCCTGGGCCGCCCTCTGGTCGCCACCGACGTCCCGGGCTGCCGGGAGGTGGCGCGGGACGGCCTGAACGCGTTCCTCGTGCCCGTCGACGACGCGCCCGCCCTGGCGCAAGCCCTCCGCCGGCTGGCCGACGATCCCGCCCTGCGCCACCGCTTCGCGGCCGCTGGCCGGTCGCTGGTGGAACGCGAGTTCTCCGCCGGCGCCATCGGGCGGCAGACGGTCGATCTCTATGATCGGCTGTCGGCGACCTGCGGGATTGCGCCCCCCCGGCGCAGCCTCTAAAGGACGGTCGTCTTTCGCAGGAGGGCCCCGCGTGTCGCATGGACGCCAGATTGCCGTCATCGGCCTCGGCTATGTCGGCCTGCCCGTCGCCGCGGCCTTCGCCGCCGCGGGCTCACGGGTGGTCGGCTTCGACATTGACCAGCGCCGCGTGGCGGAGCTGCGGGACGGGCATGACCGCACGCGCGAGGTGGAGCCGGACGCCTTGCGCTCGCCCAACCTGCACGTCACGCACGACCCGGCCGATCTCGCCTCCTGCGACTTCTACATTGTCACGGTGCCGACCCCGATCGACGCCGCCCGCCGGCCGGACCTGGGTGCGGTGCTCTCGGCCTCGCGCACCGTGGGCAAGGTGCTGAAGACCGGCGACATCGTCGTCTACGAGTCGACCGTCTATCCCGGCGCCACCGAGGAGGACTGCGTCCCCGTGCTGGAGGCGACGTCCGGCCTCGTCTTCGGCCGCGACTTCACCGTGGGCTACTCGCCCGAGCGCATCAATCCCGGCGACAAGGTCCACCGCTTCGAGACGATCACCAAGGTGGTTTCGGGCTCCGACCCGCGCACGCTCGACATCGTCGCGGAGATCTACAGCTCCGTGGTCAAGGCGGGCGTCCACCGCGCGCCGTCGGTCAAGGTCGCCGAGGCCGCCAAGGTGATCGAGAACACCCAGCGCGACCTCAACATCGCCTTCATGAACGAGCTGTCGATCATCTTCCACCGGCTCGGCATCGACACGGGCGACGTGCTCACGGCCGCCCGCACCAAGTGGAACTTCCTGCCCTTCACGCCCGGCCTCGTGGGCGGGCACTGCATCGGCGTCGACCCCTACTACCTCACCTTCCGGGCCGAGAAGGCCGGCTACCATCCCGAGGTGATCCTGGCCGGCCGGCGCACCAACGACGCGGTCGGCCCGCGCGTGGCGCGCGAGGTGATCCGCCGCCTGCTGGCCTCCGGCCGCGCCAACCCGACCGTCACCGTGCTCGGGCTGACCTTCAAGGAGGACGTGCCGGACACGCGCAACTCCAAGGTCGTCGACATCATCGCGGAGCTGCAGAGCTTCGGCGTGGCCGTGCAGGTGCACGACCCCTTGGCGGCCCCGGACGAGGCGCGCCACGAATATGGGGTGGATCTCACCCCGCGCGAAAAGCTCGCGCCAGCCGATGCGATCGTCCTCGCGGTGTCGCACAAGGACTATGTGGAGAGCGGCTGGAAGACCGTGACGTCCCTGCTCAAGGGCCAGGCGGGTGTGGTCTTCGACGTCAAGGGCTGCCTCGACCGCGCGACGAGGCCTTCAGAGATCGACCTGGTCAGGCTCTGACCGCCCCTCGTCCCCAATGACAGGGTCTGCCCCTCCCAGCCCGGCGCTCAGGAGCCTGGCTTCCCCGGCAGCACCGGCTTGAGCGCCCGCTCGGCCTGCCTGCGGCTTCCGGTCGGCGAGAGGTGGTTGTCGTCGGCGTAGAGCAGGCGGCCCTCCTCGTCCCTCACCGGGCATTGGCCGGCCTCGCAGAAGGCGGGAAGGGTGTCGACCACGGTGACGTCGCGCAGGCCCTTCAGCAGGTCCCGATACGCGGCCTGCCTGGCGCGGACCGCGGCTTCCGCCACGGTGCAGGCCTGCCCGGCGCGGAAGGGCCGGTCGATGCACTGGCGCGGATCGCGGTCGATGTCCGGGTTCTCCGTGACGTAGATGACGCGCTTCCCGGCCGCCACGAAGCGGTCGATCGTCCGCTGCAAGCCCGCGGCGAAGACGGCCGGCGGGATCATCGGGCCTCCGGACCACTCGATCCCGTAGCCCTTGCCCGTGAGATAGACCGGCCCGCGCGAGAACAGCACGACGTCCGAGATCGCGGGGTCGCGGACGACGGCCTCGACGATCGCGTCGATCGACGTCCGGCAGGTCTCCCTGTCCGCATCGGTGGCGCCGTACTCTGCGCCGAGGAAGGGCGGGCAACCGCTATTGGCCAGCAGGATCGTCCCCAGGCCGCGCCGGGCGAGTTCTTCGGCTAGGCCGGTCTCGGCGACCTCCGCGTGGCTGTCGCCCACCAGGGCGACAAGGCGAGGCCCGGCCGGGCGCAGCCGGCAATAATAGAAGGGAGCCTCGCCGCCCACGTGCGAGACGCAGGCCTCGTCCTTGGCCGGCAGGCGGATCATCTCCCGCTCGTTGGCGAGGTAGGCCGCGATCGCCGCCCGCCCCGGCACGCCGTCGAGACGGTAGATGACGGCGCCCGAGACGCCCAAAGCGGCCAGTCCGACGACGAGACGCAGCGCCCAGGCCCTCGCGACCGACGGCTGGCCCGAGGCCTGGCGAAGCGGCCGCTCGACGAAGCGATAGGTCCCCGCCGCGAGCGCGACCGCGAGCCCCACCGCCGCGACCCTGATCCCAAGCGCGGGCGTGCCGCCCTCGACGATCCTGGCGAAGGAGAGCAGCGGCCAGTGCCAGAGATAGAGCGGGTAGCTGATCAGCCCCAGGGCCACGGCCAGGGGATGGGCCAGCAGGGTCCGGTTCAGCCGGGCTCCCGGCCCCGCTGCGATCATCAGCGCCGTTCCCGCGACGGGGAGCAGGGCGATCCAGCCCGGGAAGCGCGCGCCGGGCTTGATCAGCAGCATGCTCGCGAGCACGAGGACGAGGCCCGCCGCGGACAGGAGATCCCACGGGACCGACGCTCCCGAACGCGGCGCGCCCGGCCGCATGGCGAGGATCGCCAGGAGCGAGCCCGCGAGGATCTCCCAGACCCGGCTGAACGGCATGTAGAAGGCCGCCACGGGCGCCGACCGCGTGAGCGCGACGCACAGCGCAAAGCTTGCCAGGCCGAGGATAGCGGCCAGCCAGACCGGCGGCAGCCGCACGCGCCGCGCGGCCACGAGCAGGAGCGGCCAGGCCAGGTAGTACTGCTCCTCGACCGCCAGCGACCACAGGTGCAGCAGCGGCTTGGTCTGGGCCGCATTGTCCCAGTAGCCGGCTTCGGACCAGAGGTTGACGTTGGAGAGGAACAAGGCGGCCGCGGCGACGTGCTTGCTGAGCTGGCGCAGCTCCAGCGGGAAGAGCCCGACCCAGCCGAAGACGAGGCAGGCGGCGAGGACGAACGCGAGAGCAGGAACAATGCGCCGCACGCGCCGGGCGTAAAAGTCGGCGAAGCCGAAGTTGCCGGCCTCCAGGCCGCGCAGGATGATGCCCGTGATCAGGAAGCCGGAGATCACGAAGAAGACGTCGACGCCAACGAAGCCGCCGCGCAGCGTGCCGGGCGAGGCGTGATAGACGACGACGCCGAGGATCGCGAGGGCGCGCAGGCCGTCGATGTCGGGCCGGTACTCCGCGTGCGCTCTGCCCTGCCCTGCTTCCCGCTCGACCACGTCGTGCCCTTCTCCTTCCCCGCGGCGCACCACTAAGGCCAGAGACCGGACAGCGGCAAGTGGAGGCCCCGGGCGTTGAAGAGGTCCTGCAACTTTGCGGTGTGAAGCAAGAGTGCTACGCACGCGCCCACGCCGGAGAGTGAGCGCGTGTCCCAGGATTCGAACATCCCCTTCAACTACCGATACTTTATCGCGCTGGCGCGGCAGGCCGGCGGCGTCATCCTCGACTATGGGTGCGGGCGGGGCCAGACGGTCGCGCTGGGCGTGGCCGCCGGCCTCGACATCTGGGGCGCGGATACGTTTTCCGGCCACTACGCGGACTGGGCCAACCACGTCGACCCCGCTGCGCAGCCCCGCATCAAGGCCATCGTCGAGGGCCGCATCCCGTTCGCGGACGACACGTTCGACTTCGTCATGTCCAACCAGGTCCTCGAGCATGTCAGGGACCCCGAGGCCGTGGTGCGGGAGGTCCACCGCGTGCTCAAGCCGGGCGGCCTCTTCGTGGCGGCCTTCCCGGTCGTCGAGACCTGGTACGAAGGCCATATCGGGCTTTATTTCGGGCACCGGTTCGCGCCGGGCTCGGCGCTGCGGCGGGCCTATTTCGGAGCCATGCACGGGCTCGGCTTCGGCCTCTACCGGGGGACCCTGTCACGCGAGGCCTGGGTGACGACGAGCGAGAAGACGCTCGACGACGCCTGCTTCTACTATCCGCACAGCCGGATGATCGCCGCCTTCCACTCCGCCTTCGGGCAGGACCCCGAGGATGGCTGCGCGCACTACATGCGCGAGCGACTCCAGGCGCGGGCGCGCGGGATTCCCGGCTGGGCCGACCCGCTGCTGCGCTTCGTCTACCACAAGCGCGCGGGCGAGATCTGGCTGGTGCGGAAGTCGGGCGGGGCCGGCCCGGCCCCCGCAGGCTGAAGCGGCGTCAGGCCGCCGGGTTGCCGACCGGCGCAACCGCCTGCTCGATGGCGCCGAACAGGCTGTGTCCGTGGGCGTCCAGCATCTCGATCCGCACGACGTCGCCGTGACGCAGCCAGGGCGTGCGGGGCTCGCCGTGGCGCAGCGTCTCCACGGCCCGCTGCTCGGCGATGCAGCAGAAGCCGAGGCCGCCCTCGCCCACCGGCCGGCCGGGCCCGCCGTCCGGATCCTTGTTGGAGACGGTGCCCGAGCCGATGATCGTGCCGGCGGCGAGCGGCCGGGTCCGCGCGGCGTGGACGATGAGGGCCGGCAGGTCGAAGACCATGTCCCGGCCCGCGTCCGGCCGTCCGAAGGGGCGGCCGTTGAGGGTCACCGACAGAGGTCCGTCGAGCTTGCCGCCGTCCCAGGCCCCGCCGAGCTCGTCCGGCGTGACGGCCACCGGCGAGAAGGCCGAAGAGGGCTTCGACTGGAAGAAGCCGAAGCCCTTGGCGAGCTCCTGGGGAACGAGCTCGCGAAGGGAGACGTCGTTCGCCAGCATGACGAGGCGGATCGCCGCCGCGGCCTCCTCGCGGCGCGCGCCGGCCGGCACGTCGCCCGTGATCACCGCGACCTCCGCCTCGAAGTCGGCCCCGAAGGCCTCGTCCGCCAGCGGGATCGGATCGCGCGGGGCGTGGAAGCTGTCGGAGCCGCCCTGGTAGATCAGCGGGTTCGTCCAGAAGCTCTCGGGCATGGCGGCGCCGCGCGCGCGGCGCACGAGCTCGACGTGGTTCACGTAGGCCGAGCCGTCGGCCCACTGGTAGGCGCGCGGAAGGGGCGCATGGGCCTCGTGCTCGTGGAAGCGCTGCCAGGGCACGGCGCCCATTTCGAGCTGGCGGGCGAGGTCCTCGAGACGCGGCGCGACGTGCTCCCAGTCGTCGAGCGCGGCCTGCAGGGTGGCGGCGATGGGCCGGGCCGCGATGCAGCGGGTCAGGTCGCGCGAGACCACGACGAGCATCCCGTCGCGGGTCCGGTCGCGCAAGGTCGCGAGCTTCATGGCCTCACCCGTTCCAGTCGCGGCGGCTCGGATCGAAGTGCCTGTCGATGCCCGACCAGCAATCCGCGTAGTCATCCTGCAACGGCGCCTCGCGCGCCGCAAACAGCGTGAGCTGCTGGGGGAAGCGCGTCTCGAACATGAAGGCCATGGTGTCGGTCAGCTTGACGGGAGCAAGCTCGGAAAAGCTCGCCTTGTCGAAGGCGGTCTTGTCGGGCCCGTGCGGCAGCATGCAATTGTGCAGGCTCATGCCGCCGGGCACGAAGCCCTTCTCCTTGGCGTCGTAGCGTCCTGTGATGAGCCCCATGAACTCGCTCATGATGTTCATGTGGTACCAGGGCGGCCGGAAGGAGTGCTCGGCCACCATCCAGCGCTCGGGAAAGATGACGAAGTCGATGTTGGCCGTGCCCTCCTCGCCCGAGGGCGCCGTGAGCACCGTGAAGATCGAGGGGTCCGGGTGATCGAACAGGATCGCGCCGACCGGCGAGAAGGTCCTGAGGTCGTAGCAATAGGGCGCGTAGTTGCCGTGCCACGCGACCACGTCCAGCGGCGAATGGCCGATCTCCGTCACCTGGAAGCCGCCGCACCACTTCACCACCACCCGGTGGGGCGTCTCGCGGTCCTCGTAGGCGGCGACCGGGGTCTTGAAGTCGCGCGGGTTGGCGAGGCAGTTCGCGCCGATCGGGCCGCGGTCCGGCAGGGTGAACTTGGCCCCGTAGTTCTCGCAGACATAGCCGCGCGAGGGTCCGTCCAGCGGGTCGACCTTGAACTTCATGCCACGCGGCACGACCGCGATCTGGCAGGGGCCGATCTCCATCACGCCGAGCTCGGTGGCGATGCGCAGGCGACCCTCCTGCGGCACGATCATCAGCTCGCCGTCGGCGTTGAAGAAGACCTCGTCCCCCATGGGCGCGGTCACGAGGTAGACATGCGCGGCCATGCCGACCTGCGTGTAGACGTCCCCGGCCGTCGTCATGGTCCTGAGCCCAGTCAGGAAGGTAAGCGGCTCGTCGGGGATCGGCACGGGATCCCAGCGCAGCTGGCCGAGGGGCAGGCCGTGCTCGACGATGTGCGGGGCGGTCTTCCACAATGGCAGGTCGATGCGCCGGAAGCGGCCCGTGTGCTTCACGGAGGGCCGGATGCGGTAGAGCCAGGAGCGCTCGTTGGTCCCGCGCGGGGCGGTGAAGGGAGAGCCCGAGAGCTGCTCGGCATAGAGGCCGTAGGCGCCGCGCTGGGGCGAGTTCTGGCCCTGCGGCAGCGCGCCTTCGAGCGCCTCGGTCTCGAAGTCGTTGCCGAAGCCCGGCATCATCTGCAGCACCATCGCCTCACCCCCTTGCGGCCCGGCTCTTCGTCCGGCCTGCCCGCACGCCCTACTTTAGGCTCGTCTTGCTCGCCGGGAAGCCCGCCCAGTAGGCCCCCGTGCCGCGCCTGAGCACCCGGTCGGCGGGGGTGGTCGCGAAGGGCGAGAGCTGCGGCTCGTCCCGCCAGCGGGCGAAGCGCGCCTCCATGTCCGTGTCATGCAGGATGCGGAAAAGCTGCTCGAAGCTGTCGATCACGAAGTAGGAGGCCTGCAGGTCGTCGATGTAGTAGCCGGTGCGCGCCACCCGATCGAGGTCGAAGGCGAGGTGGTTCGCGGACGGGTCCTGCACGACATAGCGCGCCTCCCCGTAGGAGGAGACGATCCCCGCCCCGTAGATGCGCACGCCCTCCGGCTGGCGGATCAGCCCGAACTCGATCGTGTACCAGTTGAGCCGGGCGAGGAACTTCACGCCCTTGCGCTCGATGGCCCGCAGGCCCAGCCGGCCGTACTCGGCCATGTAGTCGGCATAGGCCTCGTGGGCGAGCAGGGGCACGTGGCCGAACACGTCGTGGAAGATATCCGGCTCCTCCAGGTAGTCGAGCTGCTCGCGGGTGCGGATGAAGGTGCCGGCGGGGAACTGCCTGTTGGCCAGCATCTCGAAGAAGGGCCGCGAGGGGATGAGCCCCGGCACCGCAACCACCTCCCAGCCGGTGCGCTGGCGGAGCGTGCGGTTCATGCTGTCGAATTCCGGGATGCCCCGCCCGTCGATGCCCAGCGCGTCCAGGCCGTCCAGGTAGTCCTGGCAGACATGGCCGGCGAGCGTGCGCCTCTGGCGCTCGAACAGGAGCCGCCAGGTCTCATGCTGCTCGGGCGTATAGCCGAGCCAGCCCTGGTCGATGATGCAGTCCGCCCGGCTGCGGGCGGTCAGGACGGCATGGGCCGACATCGTGGTCCTCCCTGTGCGGACATGCGCGTGCGCCCCTCGTTCCGAGAACGTCCTCCGGCCCCGGAGGATCCGGCTCAGGCGTGTGCCGGCGCCGGCTCGATCCCCTCGTCCTTCGAGACGCCATGCTTCGCAGGGCCCGTCGGGATGGGGGCCTGGCAGCAGACGGTCGCCCGATCCTCAGGCGGTGGCCTTCAGCACGCCGCGGCGAATCTGATCCTCCTCGATGGACTCGAAGAGCGCGCGGAAATTGCCCTCGCCGAAGCCCTCGTCGCCCTTGCGCTGGATGAATTCGAAGAAGATCGGCCCGATCACCGTCTTCGAGAAGATCTGCAGCAGGATCTTGGTCATCCCGCCGTCGACCACGCCCTCCCCGTCGATGAGGATGCCGTGGCGCTTCATGCGCTCGATGGGCTCGGCATGGCCGTGGACCCGCTCGCGCGAGCGCTCGTAGTAGACGTCCGGCGGGCCGGGCATGAATTGCAGGCCGCGCGCGGCGATGGCGTCCGTCGAGGCGTAGATGTCGTCGGTGCCCACCGCGATGTGCT
The DNA here is from genome assembly GCA_046349155.1 of Alsobacter sp. Classification (GTDB taxonomy): domain Bacteria; phylum Pseudomonadota; class Alphaproteobacteria; order Rhizobiales; family Beijerinckiaceae; genus Alsobacter. The sequence continues at coordinate 797,084 of JAXMCW010000002.1, forward strand.
GGATGCCCTCGCCCTTGTAGCGGCGCAGGTATTCCTCGATCTGGCTCTTGTCGTCGGCGCTCTCGTTGATGGGAATGCGGATCTTGCCGCAGGGCGAGGTCAGCGCGCGGCTCGTGAGCCCCGTCATCTTGCCGGCGATGTTGAAGAAGCGGATCTCGCGGAAGTTGAAGGTCTCCGCATAGAACCGGTACCACGTGTCCATGTTGCCGCGGACCACGTTGTGGGTGAGGTGGTCCAGGTAGTAGAAGCCCACGCCCTTCGGCCGCGGGTCGCGCTCGCCGAGCCAGTCGAACTCGTCGTCATAGGCGGAGCCCCTGGCGCCGTAGGTCTCCACGAAGTAGAGCAGCGAGCCGCCGATGCCGACCACGGCCGGCACGTCCAGCGACTTGCCCGGCCCGCGATATTCGGTCGCCCCGAGATCCAGCGCACGCCGCAGCGCATGCTGAGCGTCCACGACGCGCCAGGCCATGGCGGGCGCGCAGGGGCCGTGCTCGGCGACGAAGTCCGAGGCGTGGGAGCCCGGCTCGCGGTTGAGCAGGTAGTTGATGTCGCCCTGGCGGTAGAGGGAGATGTCCTTCGTCCGATGCCGGGCCACTTCCGTGTAGCCCATGCGCTCGAAAAGCGCGGCGAGCTTGGCGGGGTCGGGATGGGCGAACTCGACGAATTCGAAGCCGTCCGTGCCGGCCGGGTTGTCCACGCCGATCGTGGCGGGCGGCGCGTCGTGGGGGAATGGGCCCATCGGGGGATGTCCTTGCGCTGGATGCACGAGTCCAGCAAGGATGCTGCAGGAACCGTGCATGGTGCGTGCAAAAGGAGCTGCCTCGGCCGCCTTCATGCACGGTTCGCGCGCCGGGAGGCCCCCTGATGCAAGCCATCGCCCTGGACGGGTTCGACCTGAAGCTGCTGGAGGCGCTGCAGTCGGACGGATCGCTCACCAACAGCGACCTCGCCGAGCGCGTCGGCCTGTCCCCCTCGCAGTGCTCGCGGCGGCGGGCGGCGCTGGAGGAGGCGGGCGTGATCGCCCGCTATCGGGCCGAACTCCGGCCGGAGGCGCTCGCGCTGGACGTGCTCGTGTTCATCGAGGTGACGCTCGCCACCCACTCGCCCGACAACGCCGAGAAGTTCCGCGCGCTCGTCCAGCGGCTGGAGGAGGTGCAGGAGGCCTATGCCGTGACCGGAGCGTCAGACTACCTCGTGAAGCTGACCGTCCCCACGCTGAAGGACCTGGCGCGGGTCCTCAACGAGGTCTTCCTGCCCCACGAATCCGTCGCCCATGTCCGCTCGTCCGTCGTCCTCGACGCGCTGAAGCAGACGTCGCGGTTGCCTCTGGGACATCTCAGGGCCACGGCGAGCTGAGGCGAAAGCCCCCGGCCCGGCAGGCGTCGCTACCACCCGCCCGTCGTGTCGTAGATCGTCATGTACCAAGGCTGGTTGAAGGAGCGCGAGCCCGAGGTGATGTAGCTCGGGGGACCGCCCTGTTCCTTGGGACCCTTGGTGAAGAGGTAGCTCTGGTCGTCCTGCGGCGCGGCAGGCTTGCCGGTGGCAGGTTTGGCCGTGGCAGTCTTGGGCGCGGCCTTCAGCGTCGCTGCGACTGGCCGCGACGAGGCACGCGGGGGAGGCGCCGCCGCCCCGGGTTGCGCTGGTTTTGCGGCAGGCGCGACCGGCGGCTTCAGCGCCGGCGCCGGCAGGGTCTGGGCCGACGCGCCGCCGGCCCCGATCATTAAGCCCACCGCCAGAAGGCCCGCCCACGCGATGGCGCGCCGGCAGGAGCCTGCCGGAGAGCCATGCGCCGGCAAACCCGGGCGGAGCGGGGCGGGACTCGTCAAGCGTCCGGCCTCACGGCTTGGGCGCGGGCTCGCCGGGCGCGCCCTGCGGGCCGGCGGGACCGGCCGGGCCCGGGGGTCCGGCAGGGCCGGGGTCGCCCTTCACGCCGATCGGGCCGCGCTCGCCCGGCGCGCCCTGCGGGCCGGGAGGACCTTCCGGCCCGCGCGGTCCGGGCGCGCCGTCGGCGCCCTTGGGACCGGCGGCGCCGGGAGGACCGGCCGGGCCGGGATCGCCCTTCACGCCCTGCGGTCCGCGCTCGCCGGGAGCGCCGGGAACGCCTTGCGGGCCCTGCGGGCCGGGGGGACCGGCCGGGCCGGGCGGGCCTGCAATCCCTGCGACGCCGGGAATGCCCTGCGGGCCTGCCGCCCCCGCCTCGCCCTTGGGTCCTGCGGGCCCCCAGGCGCCCTGCTGGCCGGGATCGCCCTTCGGGCCGGGGTCGCCCTTGGGACCAGGGGGGCCCTGCGCCCCGCAATTGGCGATGACGGCCTGCCTTTTGTCCGGCCCGGCCGCGAGGTTCACGATGCAGCCCGGCGGCATGTAGGGAATGCGAAAGAGGAACAGGCCGTCCTTGTCGCTGGTGGCCGTGTATTTCTCGTCCAGCGTCACGGACACGCCGCCCTGGCCCACATTGCCGGCGACCCTCAGGTCTCCCCGTGCAATATCGGCCTGGATGATGCGGATGTCGGCTGACGCCGGCGCCGTCGACACGAGGATCGCGCCTGCAATCCAGGTATACCTACGCATGCTGCCCCTCCCCACAGGTTCATTCTCCCGACGATGACGGCACGCGCGGCATTGTGCAATCAAGGAGTGCTTTGTGGACGAAACGCCAGCACGGCCCCGCGATCCTGCCTCCCATGTCCGGATGCGAGATTGACACAGTTCTCGACCATGCATTGCGCCGTCCGTGGCGATCCCCACATCAACTGAGCGCGTTCAGAGGAGACCCGTGATGTCCGATCTCGTCGTTATCGTCTATCCCAGCGAGGACAAGGCCGAGGAGGTGCGCAAGCGCCTGTTCGCGCTGCAGAAGGAGTACCTGATCGAGCTCGAGGACGCGGTGATCGCGACCAAGAGCCCGGACGGCCACGTCAAGCTGAACCAGTTGATGAACACCACGGCGATCGGCGCGGCCTCGGGCGGCTTCTGGGGCCTTCTGATCGGAACGCTGTTCCTGATGCCGGTCGTGGGCGTGGCGGTCGGCGCCGCCTCCGGCGCGCTCGGCGGCGCGCTGACGGACTACGGCATCAACGACAAGTTCATGAAGGACCTCGCGGCGAGCATCCAGCCCGGCAACGCCGCGCTGTTCGTGCTGATCCGCAAGATGACGGCCGACAAGGTCCTCGCGGACCTGCAGGGCACCGGCGGCGTCATCCTGAAGACGTCGCTCGACCACACCAAGGAGCAGGCCCTGCGCGACGCGCTCTCGGCCCATGCCGCCGCGCCGGCCAATCCGGCTCCCGCCGCCGTGACGGGCGAGGCGAAGCCGGCCGGCGCGTGAGCCCGCAGGCGGCGCGCAGCCCGGCCGCCGCCTACGTCGTCTTGGAGGCCCGGCTGGGCTTGGCCGCCGGCGGCTTCGCCGGGGTCGCCGCGGCGGCCTTGGCCGGCTTGGCTGCCGGAGACTTGGTCGCAGGCGTCTTGGCTGCAGGCGTCTTGGCTGCAGATGGCTTGGCTGCAGGTGGCTTGGCTGCAGGTGGCTTGGCCGTCGCGGGCTTGGCGGTCGCCGGCTTGGCCTTGGCGGGGGCCTTTGCCGCCGCACCCGCCTTCTTGGCGGGCGCGCCGGGCACAGGCGGGAGAGGCTCGCCGGGCTTCTGGGGACGGCCCACGCCCGCCTCGCCGCCCGTCGTGCCGTCCGGCGTGGTGGCCAGCAATTCGGGGCTGCGGTCGGGGCCTTCCTCCCGGCCGCTCACGGTCGCGTCCTCCAGGGCCTGCTCGCTCAGGATCTCCTGCTCGGCGCGGTACCAGTAGTCCTGGGCCTTGCCGTGCTGGCCGCCCTGTTCGAGCCACAGGTGGTAGGCCCTGTCTCGGATCCGGGCCTCGGTCTTCGGGTCCATCGTGCCTCTCCTCGACACTATCCTCGGCGCAACATCCTCGGCGCAACCGGTCGGAACGCCGCGGCCTGGCGTGACGTTCCTCGTCGCGCCCCGGCCTCCCCGCGCTTGCAAGCTTCGGGCCGACGCGCGGGGTCAGTCCGCCTGCCCGGCCGCGCGGGAGCGCCCCGCGACCTGGAAGAGAATGGGCAGCACGCTCAGCAGCGTAAGCCACCACGCCTGCCATGCGCCATAGCCGACGAGGGCGACGATGGGAATGACGGCGAGCGTGCCGTTCCCGAAGGGCGCCAGGGTTGGCCAGTCCATCCGCCGGACCAGCAGCGCCGTGCGCCAGACGAGCCAGGCGAGCGGCACGGCGCCCAGGGCCCCCATCTCGACCCAGACCTGCAGCAGCATGTTGTGCGGATGGCTGTCGCGGATGCCGGTCCAGTACTCGAGGGGGAAGAGATAGAGCGATCCGCTGAACCCGATCACCCCCGAGCTGGAGAAGCCCCATCCGCTCCAGGGCGCCATGCCGACGGCGTGCGCGAAGCTCGCCCAGATCGTCATGCGCTCCGCCGGATGACCCGCCTTGATGCCCTGCACGTAGGGGATCAGGTCCCGGGTCGCCGCCATCAGGATCGGCTGCAGCAGCACGACCGCGGCCAGGGCCGCCCCGATCAGCGTCGGCAGGCTGCGCCAGCCCAGCCGGTTGGCGCCGGCGCACAGGATGGCCAGGGCGAGACCCAGCCTCGCCGTCTCGCTGTGGCTCCCGAAGACGCCGGCGGCCGTGACGAGGAACAGGGCGACCGCCGCGCCCGCGCCCCAGCGGTCCCTGACGAGCCTGGCGGCGGGCCAGATCCAGAGCGCCATCATGACGGCGGCCTGGTTCATCCGGCTGGCGTCTTCGCGGCCGCCGAGCGCGATGTGCAGCCAGGTGCGGTTGTGCATCTCGACGAGGATCAGCACGGCGGCGATCGGGAAGCCCACCGCCAGGGCGAGGGCGAGGTCGCCGGGCCGGATGTCGGGCCGGGAGGCCCAGGCGGCGAGCCCGAGCACGGGGAACAGGAGCGCCACGAGGAAGACCTGCGCGGCCTTGCCCGGCTCGGGCGTCCAGGCGAGGCTTGCGGCCGCCACGGCGACGAAGGCGAGGAGCCCGGCCGCCCAGAACCGGTCGATCGCGGCGAGGCGCGTGCGCGCGGCCCGCCAGTCCCCGCCCAGCGCCAGCAGCAGCATGGCGACCCCACAGAAGGGCGGGATCACCCGGAACCACATCACGCTGACGGGGAGCACGGCTCCCAGCAACACGAGCGCGGCCGGAACGGCCCAAGTCGCCGGCCGCCCTGCGGAGGCTCCCGGGCCGGCAAGACCCACGTCTGACGTCGAAGAACTCAAGAGAAGAGATCCTTGGGAAGAGATCCTGGCTGAAACGCGCTCTCCCTAGCGCGAAAGGCCAAAACCGAGCAAGCTCCCGGGCAGGCGCCGGTTCGCGGCGCCTCGCTCGCGTGAAGGTTCCATGTCCCCGCCCGTTTCCCCTGCCCTCGACCTCGAAGCCGAATATGCCAACCGGGCCCGCGTGCCCGAGCATCCCGCCATCTTCGCGGCGTGGAAAGCCGACGCCGCCGCCTACCGGGAGGCTCACCACGGGGAGATCGGGGTGGCCTACGGGCCTGGCGAACGCCAGAAGATGGACCTGTTCGGCGACCACCAGGGCCCGCTGGCCCTGTTCATCCACGGCGGCTACTGGCAGTCCTTCGACCGGTCGGACTTCAGCCATCTCGCGGCCGGCCTCGCCGCGCGCGGGGTTCTCGTGGCCATTCCCGGCTACGACCTGTGCCCGCAGGTCAGCGTCGGCGAGATCGTCCGGCAGATGCGGCTCGCCTGCGCGACCCTGTGGCGGCGCTTCGGCCGGCCGATCGCCGTGTCCGGCCATTCGGCGGGCGGCCACCTCGCGGCCTGCCTGCTGGCGACGGACTGGCCCGCCTTCGCGCCCGACCTGCCGCCCTCGCTCGTGCGCTCGGCCATGGCGCTGTCGGGCCTGTTCGAGCTCGAGCCGCTCATCCACACCAACGTGAACAAGGCGCTCGGCCTCGACGCGGCCGAGGCGGCCCGGCAATCGCCGGCGCTCTGGCCGGCCCCGCGCGGGCTGACGCTGGACGCCGTCGTCGGCGGCGCGGAAAGCTCGGAATACCTGCGCCAGAGCCGGCTGATCACGGACACGTGGGGCGCGGCGGGGGTCCACACGCGGTTCGAGGCCGTTCCCGGGGCCAACCACTTCACGCTCGTCGCGCCGCTCGCCGACCCGGAGAGCGCCATGACGCGGCGGCTCGCCAGCCTCGCCGCGGCGGCCGGCGAATCCTGACCTCCCCTTCGCCCGTCCCGGAGCCGGCATGTCGGCCACGCTGTTCGCGATCCAGGTTCTCAACGGCCTGCAATTCGGGCTGATGCTCTTCCTCGTGGCGGCAGGGCTGACGCTCGTCTTCGGCGTCATGGACCTGATCAACCTCGCCCATGGCGTGCAGTACATGCTGGGCGCGTATTTGGCCGCGACGTTCGCGGCCTGGACGGGGGGCTTCTTCACCGCCCTCCTCCTGGCGCTGCCTGCCGCCCTGCTGCTGGGGCTGGCGCTGGAATGGCTCCTGTTCAGGCACCTGCACGGGCGCGACCATCTCGATCAGGTCCTGGCGACGTTCGGAGTGATCCTCTTCGTCAACGAGGGCGTGAAGGTCGTGTTCGGGGCCGCGCCGCTCAACGTTCCCGTTCCCCCGGCCCTGGCGGGCTCGGTCAGGCTCGCCGACGGCATCCTCTATCCGGTCTACCGCCTGGCCATCATCGCGGCGGGGCTCGCCACGGCGGGCCTGCTCGGCGTCCTCGTCGAGCGGACCCGGGTCGGCATGCTGGTGCGGGCGGGGGCCACCAACGCGCCGATGGTCTCCGCGCTGGGGGTCGACATTCGCCGCCTCTTCCTGGCGGTCGGCGGCTTCGGGGCGATGCTGGCGGGCTTCGCGGGGGCCATGATGGCGCCCATCCTCTCGGTGGAGCCGGGCATGGGAGACGGGGTCCTGATCCTCGCCTTCGTCGTCATCGTCATCGGCGGGGTCGGCTCGATCCGCGGGGCCTTCGTGGCCGCGCTGCTGATCGGCCTCGTCGATACGCTCGGCCGCTCCTTCGGCACGGACGTCATGAAGCTCGTGCTCTCGCCCAGCGCCGCGACGCGCGTGGGGCCGGCGCTCGCCTCGATGCTGATCTACCTGCTGATGGCCGCGGTGCTCTTCGTGAGGCCGGCCGGCCTGTTCCCCGCGCGGGGCCGGACGTGAACGGGCGAGCCGCCCGCCGGGCGACCTGGGCGGCGCTGACCATCCTCGCCGTGCTCGCCGTCCTGCCGCTGGCGCCGGGCGTCGGCTCCTACGTGCTGTCGCTCGCCGCGCGCCTGATGATCCTCGCCATCGCTGCCCTGTCGCTCGACCTCGTGCTCGGATACGGCGCCATGGTGAGCTTCGGCCACGCCGCGTTCCTCGGGATCGGGGCCTATGCGGCCGGCATCATGATCACGGAGGGGCGGGACGATCTCCTCGCCATCGCGCCCGTCGGGCTCGCCGCCTGCGCGGTCTTTGCGGCGGCCACAGGCGCGATCGCGATCCGGACAAAGGGCGTCGCCTTCATCATGATCACCCTGGCCTTCGGGCAGATGGCCTATTTCGTCGCCAACTCGCTCAGCGAATATGGCGGCTCGGACGGGCTGACCCTGTGGTCGCGGGCCACGCTGGCCGGCTGGCCGGCTTTGGGCTCTGACCGCGCGCTGCACGTCGCGTGCTGGCTCTCCCTCGCCGGGGTCTGGGCCCTCCTGCATGCCGTCACGCGCTCGCGCTTCGGGCGGGTGCTCAAGGCCGTCAGCGAGAACCCGGCCCGCGCCGCCGCGCTCGGCTTCGACGTGCAGCGCATCCGCCTCGTCGCCTACGTCATCGCCGCGGTCCTGTGCGGCTGGGCGGGCATCCTCATCGCCAACCAGAGCTCCTTCGTCAGCCCCGCGCTGCTCTCGTGGCAGCGGTCGGGAGAGCTCATCGTCATCGTGGTGCTGGGCGGGCTCGGCTCGCTGGGCGGCGCGATCATCGGGGCGGCCGCCTTCGTCCTGCTGGAGGAAGGGCTGTCCCACCTCACGGAGCACTGGCGGCTGATCTTCGGGCCGCTGCTCATCCTGGTCGTGCTGTTCGGCCGCGGAGGGCTCGCGGGCCTGCTGGGAGGACGGCGTGGCTGAGGCGCTCCTCGCCCTCTCGGGCGTGACCAAGCGCTTCGGCGCGCTCACCGTCTCGGACGGCGTGGACCTCGCCCTGGCGCCAGGCGAGATCCATGCCCTCATCGGCCCCAACGGCGCGGGCAAGACAAGCCTCGTGCACCAGATCGCGGGCACGCTGATGCCCGACGCGGGCGCCATCCGTTTCGACGGGCGCGACATCACCGCGCTTCCCGTCCACGAGCGTGCGCGGCTGGGGCTCGCCCGCAGCTTCCAGATCACCTCGGTCGTGCCCTCCTTCACGGCGGCGGAGAATGTGGCCCTCGCCGTGCAGGCGCGCCAGGGCGGGACCTTCCGCTTTCTCGCCCCGGCCTCGCGGGACGCGACCCTGCGCAGGGGGGCGCTGGCGGCGCTGGAGACGGTGGGGCTGGCCGGCCGGGCGGACCACGCGGCCGGGTTGCTCTCCCACGGGGAGAAGCGCTCGCTGGAGCTCGCCATCGCGCTCGCTCTGGAGCCGAGGGTGCTGCTGCTCGACGAGCCGATGGCGGGCACGGGGCACGAGGAGAGCCGCCGGCTGGTCGCCCTCCTGCAGACCCTGCGCGGGCGCTTCGCCATCCTCCTGGTCGAGCACGACATGCAGGCGGTCTTCGCGCTCGCGGACAGGATCAGCGTGCTCGTCGCCGGCAAGGTCATCGCGTCGGGCCATCCGGACGCGGTGCGCGTCGACCCTGCCGTCCGCGCGGCCTATCTCGGCGAGGGGGACCTGTGATGCTGCAGGTGGAGGGCCTCGCCAGCGGCTATGGGGACGCGCAGGTGCTGTTCGGGCTGGACCTGGCGGTGGCCGCGGGAGAGGTCGTGGCGCTGATGGGCCGCAACGGCATGGGCAAGACCACGACGGTCAGGGCGGTGATGGGGCTGCTGCCGGTCTGGAAAGGGTCCGTCCGCTTCGGGGGTCGCGAGCTCGCGGGGATGCCGCCGTTCCGCATCGCCCAGGCAGGGCTCGGCCTCGTGCCTGAGGGCCGGCAGATCTTCCCGACGCTCAGCGTGGAGGAGAACCTCGTCGCCACCGCCGCGCACCGTCTGGGCCCCGCGCGCTGGACGCTCGAGCGTGTCTACGGCCTGTTCCCCCGGCTCGCCGAGCGCCGCCGCAACATGGGCAACCAGCTCTCCGGCGGGGAGCAGCAGATGCTCGCCGTGGGCCGGGCGCTGATGACCAACCCGCGCCTGCTCATCCTCGACGAGGCCACCGAAGGCCTGGCGCCCCTGATCCGGGCCGAGATCTGGGACTGCCTCGCCCGCATCAAGGCCGACGGGGAATCCATCCTGGTGATCGACAAGAACCTCGACGCCCTGCTCAGGCTCGCCGACCGGTTCGTGGTGCTGGAGAAGGGCGCCGTGGTCTGGACGGGCGAGCGGGCCGATCTCGCGGGCGATCCCCACGCCATCGACGCCTACCTCAACGTATGACCCGCATCCGTCCTTGCCTTCCGTGCCCCGTCATTGCGAGGAGCGCAACGACGAAGCAATCGATGCCGGGGAAGGGATGGATGGCTTCGCTCGCAATGACGCAGGGGTCGATGGAGGGCGTCCAATGACGGCGGGCGTCGCGGACGGGGGCCGGCGCCCGCCGCGGACGTCCGTCGCCCGCCGTGACGGGTAAGCCGCCGCTGAAGGGGTTGCGCGGGTCCGGGGCCTGCCGCTGTTCTTCTTCGGCCGCCGGCAAGGGTCCGGAAACAGCAAAAACGAACCGCTCCCCTGCGCCGGTCCATAACGGGCCCTGGCGAGGGTTGTTCCCGGCGTGCTGGGCATTCCGGTTGCCGCCGTCCCGGTCTATAAGCGGGCGTCAGGCCGCCGGCGCGGCACGCCGTGGGGAGCGCGATGCAGACCTTCTTCGTCGAGATCAAGTGCAAGCTGGGCAAGACCTACGACGTCGCGAGCCGCCTGGCCGACGCCGAGATCGCCTCCGAGATCTACTCGACGGCCGGCAATTTCGACATCCTCGCCAAGTTCCACGTCGATGACGGCGTCGATATCGGCCATTTCGTCGGCCAGAAGGTGCAGGTGATCCCCGACATCGTGGACACCCACACGATCATCACCTTCAAGGCGTTCTGACGGGCATCGTTCCCCCCGCCGTCAGGGCGAGCGAAGCGAAACACTCCGGCGCTGCGCCTCCCTCACATCCCGATCGCCCGGTTGCGCGAGCTCGCGATGTGGTCCTCCACCGCCCGCACGGCGGCGGCGGCGTCCCTGGCGTCGAAGGCGTCGAGGATGCGCAGGTGCTCGTGCATCACCGAGACCAGCAGCGTGTCGAGAATGCGGATGCGCTCCTCGCGGATCAGGCGGATCTTGATGGAGTTGACGCGGTAGGCGTTGGAGATGATGGCGTTGCCGAGCGCGTCGATGACGGTGTCGTGCAGGCCCCAGTCGACGCGCTGCGCCTCGGCGATCAGGTCGGGCGTGATCTGCCGGGCGGCCTCGTCGAGGATGGCCTCGTGCTGGCGGCGCAGCTCGGCCAGGGTCACGTCGCTGGCGTTCTCCACGAAAAGCGCCGTCGCCTCCTTCTCCAGGAACAGGCGGAACTGGAAGGCGTCGCGGATCAGCGACAGGTCGATATGGGCGATCTGCATGCCCCGCTGGGGCACGGTGCGGATCAGGCCCTCGGCCTCCAGCCGCGGCACCAGCTCGCGGATCGCGCCGAGCGGCAGGGTGGTGAGCTCGACGAGCTCGCGCTGCGAGATGAACTGCCCCGGCCGGAGGTTGCGCGCCAGCAGATGCTGGGTGAAGGCGTCATAGGCCTTCTCCCTCAGCTTCAGCGGCTCGCGCTCATCCGTGCCGGGGATGGACATCGGGCCCTCAGGCGGCCTTGCGGCCGAGCGCCTCGTCGAGAACGCCGCCGAGGCGGCGGGCGTCGGCGGGGCCGATCGGCAGCAGCGGGGGCCGGCAGGCGAGCCAGGCCGGGTCGCCCGTGCGATGCGCGACCATGGCCTTGACGGCGGGGGTGACCGGCACGGAGAGCAGCGCATCGACGAGGCGGTGCACGCGCGGGTCGTCCTTGCCCTCACGGGCGAGCGGGCGCATCAGCTCGGGGGCGAAGTTGGCCACGCCGCAGATCGCGCCCTGCGCGCCCTCGCGCACCGCCGCCGCGAGCTGGCGCTCGTCGCCGACGAGGATCGCGAGGTCGCCGTGCTCGGCGAGCAGGCGGCGCGTGTTGGCGCCGTCGCCGCTCGAATCCTTCACGCCGATCACCACGCCGGGGAAGGCCTCGCGCAGCCGCCCGATCAGCGCCGGGGACAGCCCGACAGCCGTCACCGAGGGGATGTGGTAGAGGATGACGTCGCGCGCCGCGCCGCCCAGGCTCTCGAAGACCTTGGCGAACCAGCGGAAAATGCCCTCGTCGTCGACGCCCTTGAAGTAGAAGGGCGGAGCGATCATCAGGGCCCGGCAACCGAAGGCGAGGCCCGCGCGGGCCTGCTCGAGCGTCTCGTGCACCGAGGAGGCGGCGACCCCGACCACCACCTGGCGGCGCATGTCGAGCCCTGCGCCGGCGAGCGCCCCGAGCACCTGGTGGCGGCCGGCGACGCCGATCGAGGCGCCCTCCCCCGTCGTGCCGAAGGCGGTGACGCTGTCGCAGCCCCTGTCCAGCACGGAGCGGGCATGGGCGACGAGGCGGGCATGGTCGATGGCGTCGTTCGCGCCGAACGGCGTCACCAGGGCGCAGGACAGTCCGAACGGCTCTTTCGCGGCGGGCATGAAGGTCTCCAGGGATGCGGAAAAAGGGATGCGGCCGCCAGGGGCGGCGGGATGCGACGGTCAGCCGTCCTTGAGGCCTCCTGCCGACAGGCCGGCGACGATCTGGCGCTGCGCCACCACGGTGAGCAGCAGGACGGGCAAGGTGACGAGGAGCGCGGCGGCGGCGAGCGGACCCCAGGAGATCTGCTCGAAGGTCAGCACGTTGTAGATGGCCGAGGGCAGCGTGCGCGTGGTCTTGCCGCCGAGCACGACGGAGAACACGAAGTTGTTCCACGAGAAGATGAAGGACAGGATTCCAGCCACCATCAGGCCGGGCTTCGCCAGCGGGAAGGCCACGTAGCGGAAGCTCTGCCAGGGCGTGCAGCCGTCGACCAGCGCGGCGTCCTCGAGTTCCGTGGGGATGTTCTCGAAATAGCCGATCATGATCCACACGATGATCGGGATGGTGATGACGAGGTGCGTGATCAGCAGCGCCGGGATGGTGCCGATGAGCCCCATCCACTGGAAGACCATGAAGAGCGGGATCAGGTAGGACAGCGCCGGCGTCATCCGCGCGATCAGGATGAGCACGGCGAACTTGGCCGACTTGGAGCGCGCGATGCCATAGCCGGCCGGGACTCCGACGAGCAGCCCGACGAGCACCGCGCCGCCGGTGACCAGGATCGAGTTCCAGAGGTAGAGCAGGAACTTGTTGCGCGCGAAGACCTCGACATAGTTGGCGAGCGTCGGCGGGTTGGGGATGAAGACCGGCGGCCAGGCGGTGTTGTCGACCTCGTTCTTGAACGAGAGCGACAGCATCCAGAGGAAGACGAGGATCGCCGGGGAGACCAGCACGAAGACGGAGAAGGCGAACCCCGCCTTGAAGGCGAAGCGCTTGAGGGTGAGGCCCCCGGACACGGTCGCGCTCATGGTCGGGCCTCCATCGCTGTCCGGGACGCCGGCGCCGTCATCGCGGGCGCGGCGAAGCGATCCGGGAGCCTTGCCGAAGCGCGGATCGCCTCGTCGCTTCGCTCGTCGCCATGTCGGGATGGGCCGAGGATCGGCAAAAGGACCATCATGCGTTCCACTTCGATTTCTGGCGCACGTAGAGCAGCAGCAACGAGAGCGCGACCACGATGGCGAAGAAGATGACGACGACGGCCGAGGCGTAGCCGATCTTGTAGAACTGGAAGGCCTGCAGGTAGAGGAAGATGTTCAGCGTCTCGGAGGCCGTGCCGGGCCCGCCCTCCGAGATCACGAAGATGATGTCGAAGACCTTGAGCGCGTCGATGGTACGCAGCACCAGCGCGATCATGATGTAGGGCCACAGCAGCGGCAGCGTGATGTAGCGGAACATGTGCCATTCGCTGGCTCCGTCGATCACCGCGCTCTCGTAGGGCTCCTTGGGCAGCCCGGCGAGGCCGCCGAGCACGATGAGCATGACGAGCGGCGTCCAGTGCCAGACCTCGACCAGCACGAGCGTCGGGATCACGGTTTCCGGCGCGAAGACCCAGGCGGAAGGCGGAAGCCCGACCAGCGAGAGCAGGTAGTTGAGCACGCCGAGCTGGGGGTGGAACATCATCTTCCACACCAGCGAGACGGCCACGGGCGTCGCCATCATCGGCATCACGAACACGGTGCGCAGCAGACCGCGCAGCGGGAACTCGCGGTGAAAGACGAGCGCCGCATAGGTGCCGAGCAGGACGGGCACGACCGTGGCGAGGCTCGTGAAGTAGAAGGTGTGGACCACGGACTCGCGGAAGCGCTGGTCCTGGAACAGCACGCGGTAGTTCTCGAGCCCCAGGAATTCCACGCCCCCGCCGACCTTCCAGTCCTGCAGGGACATGAAGACGGTGAAGATCCAGGGAAACACGATCACCGCGCCGATGACGGCGACGGCCGGGACCGCGAAGACCCAGTACTTGCGGGAGAAATCGTGCCGCTTGCCGCTGAACTCCGCGGGCCTGGCGCGCGGTGCGTCCCGGGTCAGGGCGGCCGGAGCCGTGGTCTGGGTCATGATGCGATCCGCATTGCCATGGTCCTGATCGGCCTGCCGGGAACCGCCTCGATCCCCTCGTCCCGAGCAGCATCGCCTCTTGGCGAAGCGTCTCGCAGGGCGAGGGAGTCCAGTCTGCACGCCCGGTTCGGCCTGCCGGCCCCCTCGTCCTTCGACACGCCATGCTGCGCCGGGCTCCCCAGGATGAGGGGCGGGTCAGCCGGGCGCAGACGGGGCGCGAGGCTCGAATCCCCCGCCGCGTGCCTCTCCCCGCGAGGGTGAGGGCGGCGGCGAGGGCAAACGCGGCAGGTGAGGTTACCCCTGCTCGGACTTCTCAAGCACGGGCTTGAAGGTCTCGGTCGCCTTCTTCAGTTCGGCCTGGACGTCCGCGCCGGAAAGCGTGTTGGTGAGCGCCACGCCGAAGATGTCGCGGAACTCGGTGACGGGGATGATCTGCGGCAGGCCGGGACGGCCGATCTTGCCGGATTCCATCATCGTGTCGAAGTACTGCTTGGGGAAGATCTTCGACACGGTGGCGGTCGGGTCCGCGAAGGGCGACTGGCGGGCCGGCGCGCCGGCGGCGGCCTTCAGCATGGCAAGCTGGTTGGCCTTGTTCGTCGCCCACTGGATGTAGAGCCAGGCCGCCTTCTTCTTCTTGGAAGCCTGGGCGATGCCCATGCCGTCCGCGAAGATGGCGGAATGGTGCGCCTTCGGCCCAGCCGGCGTCACGCCGTAGCCGACCTTGCCGACCACCTTGGACTTGGTGGGATCCTCGAGCGGCGTGGCGAAGCCGATGCCGTCGAGCCACATGGCCGCGCGGCCCTGGGCGAACGTCGTCTGGCACTCGTTCCAGTTGAAGCCGATCGTGCCGGGCGGGGCATAGTCCTTGTTCAGCTTGCGATAGAGCTCGGCCGCCCAGACAGCCTCGGGGCCATCCGTGTTGAGCTTGCCGGTGGCGGGATCGATGGTTTCGAGGCCCTGCCCCAGCAGCCAGCTCGTCCAGACCGGGATGTTGGCATTCTTCAGGCCGCGGGAGACGAAGCCGGCGACGCCGTTGGCGGGGTCGTTGAGCTTGGCGGCGGCGGCGACGATGTCGTCCATCGACTTGGGGTATTCGATGCCCTTCTTCTCGAAGAGCTCCTTGTTGTAGTAGAGCATCCAGAAGTCGACGAATTGCGGGATCGTCGTCAGCGCACCGTCGGCCTGGGTGGCGAAGCCCATGCCCGCCTTGCCGAAGTCTGCGAGGTCGAAATCCGGGCTGGTGATGCCGGCGTCGGCGATGTAGGGGCGCAGGTCCTCGACCCACTTGCCCTTGTAGGCCAGGCGCTTCTGGACGTGCAGCGCCAGCATCACCACGTCGAAGGTGGGCCGGCCCGACGAGAACTCGATCATCGCCTTCTGGCGCTGCTGCTGCTCGGGCACCTGCTCGGACGAGACGGTGATGCCGGTGAGTTCCGTGAACTCCTTCTCGGCGCCCTGCAGCAGGTCGGAGCGCGGGTTCTTGACGAGGAGGACGTCGACCTGCTCGCCCTTGGCCTGCTTCCAGTCGAACTTGGACTGGGCGTTGGCCCGGCTCACGATGGCGGGAGCCCCGACAAGGCCGAGGGCTGAGGCGGCCGCGCCGGTCTTCAGCAGCAGGCGGCGCGAGATGTCACGGTTGGAAATGCTCATGGTCCTCCCCGGAGGTTCGTGTCCAGCGGACGTTTCGCCGCTTGGCCTGCACGCCAGAGGCGCGCAGTGGGAGGACGCTAATCCATGTCGAACTGGGTTGCAACTGACATGTTACCGCGTTGCCAGCGTGGCCTCGGCGTCTGACGGATCGAGATCCCATACGAAAAGACCTGCCCGAAGGCAGGTCTGGTCGTCACGGTCGCCGAGCCGGCTTCGTGCTGGCTGGAAGCCGGATCAGCGGCTGCCGAACCGGTTGTCGCGGCGCCGGGGAGCGTCGCTGCCGCGCGGCTGCATCGGGTTGGCCGTGCCCGAGTGCCAGCGCGAGGGCGTGCCCTCGTCCTGGCGCCGGGCCTTGTCGGCGGGCCGGCTCTGGCCATGGGCCTTCTGGGCCGGCTTGCCGGCCGAAGGCTGGCCGGGGCCCCTCGGGCCGCGGCCCTGCGCCTGGGCGCCGCCCGGCTGGCGCTGGCCGGAGCGGCCTGCTGCGGGTCGGCCG
Organism: Alsobacter sp.; assembly: GCA_046349155.1. GTDB lineage: Bacteria > Pseudomonadota > Alphaproteobacteria > Rhizobiales > Beijerinckiaceae > Alsobacter. The sequence continues at coordinate 813,061 of JAXMCW010000002.1, forward strand.
TGCTGCTGTCGCGGACCGCGCTCGTCGCGGCGGGCCTCGGAGGGCGGGAGGGCGGCGAGGCCCTCGGGCGCGGCCATCACCGGCACCTTCTGGCGGGTGATGCGCTCGATGTCGCGCAGGTAGGCGCGCTCCTCGCCGTCGCAGAACGAGATCGCCATGCCTTCCGCCCCGGCGCGCGCCGTGCGCCCGATGCGGTGCACGTAGCTCTCGGGAACGTTGGGCAGGTCGAAGTTCACGACATGGCCGACATTGTCGATGTCGATGCCGCGGGCGGCGATGTCAGTCGCCACCAGGAGGTGCAGCCGGCCGGCCTTGAACTCCGCCAGCGCGCGCTCGCGCTGCGGCTGGGACTTGTTGCCGTGGATGGCGGCGGCGGCGATGCCGGCCTCGCCGAGGCGGCGGACCACCTTGTCCGCGCCGTGCTTGGTGCGGGTGAAGACCAGCGCGCGCGTCATGGCGTACTTCGCGACGAGCGCGTGCAGGAGGGCCTGCTTCTTGCCCGCGTCGACGAACACGACATGCTGCTCCACGCGCTCGGCCGTCGTGGCGACGGGCGTCACGGCGACCTTGGCGGGGTCTGTGAGGAAGCGCTCGGCCAGTTCGCCGATCTCCTTCGGCATGGTGGCCGAGAAGAGCAGGGTCTGGCGCTTGGCCGGGATGAGCGCGGCCAGGCGGCGGATGTCATGGATGAAGCCCATGTCCAGCATCTGGTCCGCCTCGTCCAGGACGAGGATCTCCACGTTGGACAGGCTCAGCGCACGCTGGCCGACGAGGTCCAGCAGGCGGCCCGGCGTGGCGACGAGGATGTCGACGCCCGCGGCCATCTCGCGGATCTGCTTGCTCATCGACACGCCGCCGAAGATCACGGCGACCGAGAGGCGCAGGAACTTGCCATAGGTGCGGAAGCTCTCGGCGATCTGGCTGGCGAGCTCGCGCGTCGGGCTCAGGATGAGGGTGCGGCAGCCCTTGCGGGGCGTCGGGCGCCGGTCGGCGTCGAGCCTCTGCAGGATGGGCAGCGCGAAGGCGGCCGTCTTGCCGGTGCCGGTCTGGGCGACGCCCAGGAGGTCGCGGCCGGTCAGGACGGTGGGAATGGCCTGGGCCTGGATCGGAGTGGGGGTGGTGTAGTTCTCGGCCGCGAGCGCCTTGAGCAGCGCGGGGGCAAGGCCGAGGTCGGAAAATGGGGTCAAGATGAACTCGTGTCTGATCGGGTTGATGCCGGCAGGCCGGCAGCCGGGGCGGCGCCCCGTGGTGACGGTCGGACTCGTCCGTCCCGGCTCGCGATCGCCATGTTGCGATCGAAGACCTGGCCGAAGGACGCCCCGCGTGATCAGGATGTCTGGAGAATCTGGGGCTTTCGTGCCCCGGCGGTCGGCAGCCCGGGAGCCGAAGCGCCCGTCACGCAAGCCATTGCCGATAACCGACTGTGCCACAGATATGCGTTTTGCAGCGCAACATGTCAAGTTCCGCCCGCCGCAGGGTCACCCCTGCTTCGGCCGAAAGGCGACGCAATGGGCCGGATCGGTCTCCAGCCGGTCGCCTCCGATGAGGTCCAGGCAATAGGGCACGGCCGGGAAGACGGCGTCCAGGCAGGTGCGGATCGCCGAGGGCTTGCCCGGCAGCAGGATGTACAAGGTCCGCCCCCGGGTTCCCGCCAGCTGGCGCGACAAAATGGCCGTGGGCACCTCGCGCAAGCTCGCCTGCCGCATGGCCTCCCCGAATCCCGGCAGGATCCGTTCGCAGACCGCCTCCGCCGCCTCCGGGGTAACGTCGCGCGGCGCCGGGCCGGTCCCGCCCGTGACGAGGACGAGGCTGCAGCGCTCCCGCTCGGCGAGGTCCACGAGGACCTCCTCGATCAGGCCCTTCTCGTCGGGCACAACCCGCGCCACGGGCCGCCAGGGCGTCGCCAGCAGGTCCCGCAGGGCCGCGACGATCCCCGGCCCGCCCTTGTCCTCGTATTCGCCCCGGCTGGCCCGGTCGGACACCGTGACGACGCCGATCGGGATCTCGCCCTGCGCGTGCATGGTTCTCCCTTTCAAAGCGGGTATTCACCGACCGCTATATCGGAACAGACCACCGGCCGGGAGCCCAAAAAATTTCCGTCAAGGGCCGGAACCATCTTTGTTTCCAGCCGTTGTAGGCTCGCGGTATTTTCTACCTATGCGGGTGTCTGGTCGGACTCCGCGCAGGGAAAGGATGCGGGCCGCCTGGAACCAAGATCAAGTGGACGTCCCGATGGTTGAGCTGACAAAAAACGATGACTCCGATGGCGCGGAAGGCGTTTTTTGCCCCCGCCGCGGGCTTTGTGATACTTGGACCTGCATGGATTCGCGGGCCCGTGTGAGCCGCTTTGCTCGCGAGATGGGGGTCTAGAGCCGTGCGGAGCAGCGACGCCGACTGGGTCAAGGACCTCGTCCTCTTCCGCTCGATGAGCGAGGAGCGGTTCGAGGCGCTGATGCAACCTGCCTTCCTGCAGCGGTTTCCGCCGCACGTCCTGCTGTTCGAGCGGGGCCAGGCGCCGGACTTCCTGCACGTCCTGCTCGAGGGGACGGTGGAGACGTTCGCGCGCCATGAGGATCGCGAGACCACGGTGAGCATCGCGCGTCCGGTGAGCAGCTTCATGCTGCCGGCCGTCGTGTCCCGCCTGCCGGGGCTCACCTCCGCGCGCACGCTGGAGACGTCCCGCATCCTGATGAACCCCACCGAGGCCGTCCACCGGGCGCTGCGCGAGGACAACGCCTTCGCGCTGGCGATCGCCATGGAATTGTCCGTGGCCCATCGGGCCGTCATCAAGGAACTGAAGAGCCAGAAGCTGCGCACCAGCGTGGAGCGCCTCGCCAACTGGATCATTCGCGAGGACATCTCGAATGGCGGCAGCGGCCAGTTCGAGATCCCCTTCGACAAGCGGACGCTCGCCTCCCGCCTCGGCATGACGCCGGAAAACCTGTCCCGCAACTTCGCAACGCTTCTCAACCACGGCGTGGAAGTGCAAGGCCGGCTTGTGAAAATCCTGGACGGCGAGCGCCTCCACAGCCTTGCCCGGCCCGACCCGCTGATCGACGAGCCGGAACGGGTGTCCTGATCGAGGCCGGGGCCGGGCGGCGCTGACGCAGCGGCCGTCGCTCACTCCGCCGGAGCGGGCGTGGCCGCTGCCCCGCCACGCGGCTCGCGGCGCCGGCCGATGAGCGCGATCCTCCGGCACACCACGTAGAACGTCGGGGTGAACAGGAGCCCGAACAGCGTGACGCCGATCATGCCGGCGAACACGGCCGTGCCGATCGCCTGGCGCATCTCGGCGCCCGCGCCGCGGGCCGTGACCAGCGGGAAGACGCCCAGGATGAAGGCGAGCGAGGTCATCACGATGGGCCGCAGGCGCAGGCGCGCCGCCCGCGTGGCCGCCTCGAACCGGTTGGCCCCGGCATCCTCGAGCTGCTTTGCGAATTCGACGATCAGGATGGCGTTCTTGGCCGCAAGGCCCACCAGCACCACGAAGCCGACCTGGGTGAGGATGTTCACGTCCAGGCCGCGATACAGCGTGCCCGTGACGCCCGCCAGCAGGCAGAGCGGCACGATCAGAATGACGGCGAAGGGCAAGGTGAGGCTCTCGTACTGGGCCGCCAGCACCAGGAAGACGAACACCACCGCGAGGACGAATAGGTAGAGGCCCGTGTCGCCCGCCTGGATCTGCTGCCAGGCGAGGCCGGTCCACTCGAAGGACATGCCCGGGGGCAGCACCTCGCGGGCGATCTGCTCCATGGCCTGGATGGTCTGCCCGCTGGAATAGCCCGGCGCCGTGCTCGCGTCGATCTCGGCAGCGGGATAGAGGTTGTAGCGCGGCACGCGCGCCGGTCCCGCCGTTTCGCGGATCTGCGCGAAGGAGGCGAAGGGCACGTTGTCGCCGTTCTGGTTGCGCACGCGCAGCCGCAGGATGTCGGCGCTGTCGTTGCGGTAGACCTGGTCCGCCTGCGCCGTCACGCGGAAGGTTTTCCCGAGGAAATTGAAGTCATTGACGTAGGAGGAGCCGAGATAGATCTCGAGCGTCCGGAAGGCGTCGGTCATGTTGACGCCCAGCATCTGGGCCTTGGTCCGGTCGATGTCGAGATAGATCTGGGGGGTCCGCGTCTCGAAGGTGAAGAAGGGACGCTCGATCCCCGGCGTCTGCGCGGCCCGCCCGGCCACGGCCTGCACCGCGTCGGCGAGGGCGGCCGAGCCTGCGCCCGTCCGGTCCTGGATGATCATGCGCACGCCGCCGGCATTGCCGATGCCTTGCACGGGCGGGGGCGCGATCGGGATGATGAAGGCTTCCTGGATCGGGGCCAGCGCGCCGAACAGCATGCCGACGATCTTCTGGGGCGTGAAGCCGCGGTCGGCCAGCGAGGCGATGTCGTCCGTCGCCGCGAACACGGCGGCGGCGTTCGGCGCATTCGTGAAGGTCGCCCCGGAGAACCCGACGATCCCGACGGCGTTGCGGAAGCCCGGCGTCTTCAGGATCGTGTCCACCACCCGCTTCGTCACCGCGTCGGTCCGGTCGATCGAGGAGCCTGGCGGGAGCTGGATGGCCACGATGTAGAAGCCGCGTTCCTGCGCGGGAATGAAGCCGCGCGGCGCCTTCTGGAACTGGTCCACCGTCAGGTAGAGCAGGCCGCCATAGGCGATCAGCACGAGCAGGCCGAGCCGTACGAGGCGGCCGGTGAGCCAGCCATAGCCCGAGGCGATGCCGTCGAAGCTCCAGTTGAAGAGCCTGAAGAACATGCGGAAGGGCCAGGTGAAGATGGAGTGGCGCTCGTCCTTCGTATGGGGCTTGAGCAGCAGGGCGCAGAGCGCGGGAGACAGGGTGAGAGAGTTGAAGGCCGAGATCACCGTGGAGGCAGCGATCGTGAGCGCGAACTGGCGGTAGAACTGGCCGGAGATCCCCGTCACGAAGGCCACGGGCACGAAGACCGCGCAGAGCACGAGGGCGATGGCGACGAGCGCTCCGCCCACCTCGTCCATGGTCTTGTGCGTCGCCTCGACCGGCGACATGCCCTGGGCGAGGTTCCGCTCGACGTTCTCCACCACGACGATGGCGTCGTCGACGACGATGCCGATGGCCAGCACCAGGCCGAACAGCGAGAGGTTGTTGAGCGAAAAGCCCGCCGCGTCCATCACCGCGAAGGTGCCGACCAAGGAGACCGGGATCGCCAGGATCGGGACGATGGCGGCCCGCCAGGTCTGGAGGAACAGCACGATCACGAGCACGACGAGGCCGATGGCCTCGAAGATCGTGCGCCGCACGGCGTCCACGGATTCCTGGATGACCCGCGTGGGGTTGTAGACAATGTCGTACTTCACGCCGGGCGGGAAATCGCGCGCGATCTCGCGCATCGCCGCCTGCACGGCCGCCTCGGTCTTCAGGGCGTTGGAGCCGGGCTTCTGGAACACGCCCATGCCCACCGCCTCGTTGCGGGCGAGGTAGGACTTCGTCGAATAGTCCTGCGCGGCGAGTTCGACGCGGGCGACGTCCTTCAGCAGGGTCGTCCGCCCCTCGCGGTCGGTCTTGACCACGATCGTGGCGAACTCGTCGGGGTCGGCGAGGCGGCCCTGGGTGCGCACGGCCACCTGGAAGGCCCCCGACGATTCCATGGGCGGCTGGTTGATCACGCCCGATGAGACCTGCACGTTCTGGCGCTGCAGGGCGGCGACCACGTCCGAGGCGGTCATGTTGCGCGCGGCCAGCCGGTCCGGGTCGAGCCAGATGCGCATCGAATAGTCGCGGCTGCCGAAGACCTGGATCGAGCCCACCCCGTCGACGCGCAGCAGCCGGTCGCGGATCTCGATGTTGGAGAAGTTCGAGAGCCAGAGCTGGTCGCGCGAATTGTCGGGCGACAGCACGTTGATGACCATCATCAGGTCGGGGGAGTTCTTGCGCACGGTGACGCCGAGGCGGCGCACCTCCTCGGGCAGGCGGGGCGTGGCGATGGCGACGCGGTTCTGCACCTCCACCTGGGCCTGGTCGAGGTTGGTGCCCAGCGCAAACGTCACGGAGATGCTGAGGCGGCCGTCCTCCGTGGCGTTCGAGGACATGTAGATCGCCCCGTCGACGCCGTTGATCTCCTGCTCGATCGGCGCGGCGACGGTTGCCGCCACCACCTCGGCGCTGGCTCCGGGATAGGAGGCGCTGACACTGATCGTGGGCGGCGCGATCTCGGGATATTGCGCCACCGGCAGGCGGTTATAGGCCACGGCGCCGACCAGCATGATCGCCACCGAGAGGACGGAGGCGAAGATGGGGCGGTCGACGAAGAAATGGGCGAAACGCATGGGCTGCCGTCGGCTGGAGGCTGGCGTCCCGCCCCGGCGGGGGCGGGCGGGCATGGTCGGGCCGCGGCCCCTGCTAGGATTTCGGCGCGCTGGTCGCGGCGTTCTGGGCGGCGGCGGGCGCGCCGGGGGGCTGGCCGGCCGGCTGCGGGTTCACCTTGACGCCGGGCCGGGCCTTCATGAGCCCGTTGACGATGACCTGATCGTCGGGGCCGAGGCCGGACTTGACCACGCGCATGCCGTCCTGCAGCGAACCCAGCACGACGGGGCGCGGCTGCACCACGGCGTCGGGTCCGACCACCAGCACCAGCTTGCGCGACTGGTCGGACATCACCGCCGCCTCCGGCACCAGCATGGCCTCGTAGGGATCGGAGGCCGGCACCTGGACACGGGCGAACATGCCGGGGGTGAAGAGGTCGTCCGGGTTGGGGAAGGTCGCGCGCATGCGGATCGTGCCGGAGGACTGGTCCAGCACGTTGTCCACGAAGTTGATCACGCCCTTGTGGTCGAAGGTCTTCTCGTCGAGCAGCTTCACGGCCACCGGCAGGCCGCCGCGGTCCTTGCCGGACTTCAGCAGGCGGGCGAGGCGCAGGAAGGCCGCCTCGTCCATCTGGAACTCGAAATGGATCGGGTCGAGCGAGACGATGGTGGCGAGCAGCGTCGTGTTGCCTTGCGTGCCGCCCGTGACGAGGTTGCCCACCGCCACGCGCCGGTCGCCGATGCGGCCGCGCTGGGGGGAGCGCAGGTCTGTGAACTCGAGGTCGAGCTGCGCGCGCCGCAGTTGCGCCTCGGCAGCCTCGAGCTGCGCATCCGCGTCGCGCTTGGCAGCCACGCGCTGGTCGTAGAGCTGGGCCGAGATGTTGTTGTCCTTGATCAGCCGCTCGGACCGGCTGAGGTCGGCCAAGGCGGAGTCCAGGCGGGCCTGCGCGCGGGCGAGGTCGGCGCGAGCCTGGTCGAGCGCCGCGGCATAGGGGCGCTTGTCGATCGTGAAGAGCATCTGGCCCTTGTCCACGATCTGCCCGTCGTTGAACGCCACGGTGTCGAGATAGCCTGAGACGCGCGCCCGCATCTCCACGACGTCGGTGGCCACGAAGCGGCCGACATATTCGCCTTGCTCGGTGATCGTGCGCAGCGTGGGCTTGGCCACCGTCACCACGGGCGGCGGTGGGGCGGGCGGCGGCTCCTTCTTGGCCTGCTCCTGGGGCGTGCAGGCGGCCAGCGCGACCGCGGAAAGAAGGCCGATGACCGCGAGAGACACGGCACGCATGGGACACCTCGACATGGGCGGACCGGCATCCATAGGGCCAAGTCGCAGCCCGCGCCAGTGCCATGGGGTCACATGCAAGCGGGATGCCCGCGCCGGCGAAACGGCCCCGATCACGACAGCGTGACGCCGCGCCGGCCCTCCCCGCTTGCGCGATCCCCGCCGCAGAACCACTTTCTCAACCGATAGGCGGGACCATGAGAGGTCCGGAGCGGCGCTGCACGCAGGCAGTGGCGCACCCGGCCCCCGATCTGGTATGGGCCAGCCGAGGAGAGACCCATGTCGACCGCCGCCGGCCCGTCCGGTTCCCCCGAACGCGGGGCCATCCCGGCCCCGGCCTTTGCGCCACCCCTGCCTGCGGGCGTCGTCGAGCGGCTGGGCGCCCTCGCCGTCTGCGCGGGCGGGCGCATCCTGGAACATTATTCGGCGCGTTGCGTCGCCAAGGCGAAGAGCGACGGGAGCCTGGTCACGGAGGCCGACGTCGACGCCGAGGCCATCATCCTGGCCGGCCTGCCGGACATCCTGCCCGGCATCCCCGTGGTCTCCGAGGAAGCGGCCGCGGCGGGGATCGTCCCGCAATGCGACGGCACCTTCGTGCTGGTCGATCCGCTCGACGGGACACGCGAGTATGTAAGCCGCAACGGCGAGTTCACCGTCAACATCGCGGTCGTGAGCAACGGCCGGCCCGTGCTGGGCGTTGTCTACGCGCCCGTCAGCGGCAAGCTCTGGCTGGGCGACGTGGCGGCCGGCCGGGCCGAGGCCATGATCGTGCAGGCGGGAGCGCCGCTGTCGCAGGCCGGCAGCCGGCATGCGATCCGCGCCCGGAAGTCGCCCGAGACCGGGCTGGTCGCCTGTGTCAGCCGCTCCCACTGCGATCCCGCCACCGACGCCTATCTCGCGGACCTGCCCGTGGGCGAGCGGCGCGAGGCCGGCTCGTCGGTCAAGTTCTGCCTGATCGCCGAGGGCGAGGCGGACCTCTATCCCCGCTTCGGCCCCACCATGCAGTGGGACACGGCCGCCGGACACGCGATCCTGGCGGCGGCCGGCGGCTCGGTGACCTGCCCCGACGGAAGCGCCCTGCCCTACGGCCACCGCGAGGGCGGCTTCCGCAACGGCGCCTTCATCGCCCGCGGCGCAACCTGACGCACCCGCCGGCGCGACCTGCGCCGGAACTTCCTCCTCCTCCATCGATTAGCGGCTCGACAGGCGGGGGCGCGGCAGCGCCCGCCTCCCATGGACGAGGATACGAGCGATGGAAACGCGCGGGGACCAGGCGGCCCGGGACAAGGTTGTCGAACTCCTGAAAGGGGTCCGGGTCGCCATGATGGCGACGGCGGGGCAGGACGGGCGCATGCATGCGCGGCCCATGGCCACCACCATGGCCGACAGCTTTGACGGAGACCTCTGGTTCTTCACCGACGCGTCCTCCCCCAAGGTGGCCGAGGTGGAGCGCTCGCCCGACGTGCTGCTCACCTATGCCGACGAGGGCAAGCAGCACTACGTCTCGGTCGAGGGCCGGGCGAGCGCCGTGCGAGACCGGGCCAAGGTGGCCGAGCTCTGGTCCGAGCCGCTGCGGACGTGGTTCCCCAAGGGCCAGGACGACCCGGCCATCGTGCTCCTCAAGGTCGAGGTCGAGCGCGCCGAGTACTGGGACAGCCCGTCCAGCACGGTCGTCTACCTCTACGGCTACGTGAAGGCCCTGGCCACGGGCGAGCGGCCCGATCCCGGCGAGAGCGCGAGCGTGCGCTTCTGAGGCCAGGCGGCGCGGGCATGCCGAGAGAGGTGGAAACCGGCTTCTCGCGAAAAGCATGCGACCACACAGGAAACGAGAGCCTGCCGCGTTTCCGCGAAGGCGCGGCTGGATCTAGGATGGCGTCCCGGAGCGTCGGCGCTCCCGCGAAAGGCCCGACCATGCTGACAGGTGACCAGCTCCACGCCGCGCGCATCCTGGCCCGGCTCGATCCCGAGCAGCTGGCCGGCCAGGCCGGCCTGACGGGCGCTGCGGTGGTGGCCCTCGAACAGGCCGGCATGGCCGTGATCCCCGACAGCATCACGGCCAACGCGGTGAAACGCGCGCTCGAGAAGGCGGGAATCGTCTTCCTGTCCGAGGGCGGCCGCGGCGTCCTGCTCAAGCGCACCGGCGCGCCCGACGAGGGCCTGCGCCCCGACGCGCTCAACGCCGGGAACGACGACTAGCGCGGGATCCCGAGGAAGCCACCGTACCCCTCATCCCGGGGAGCCATGCGCTCCAGCGCGTGGCGTCTCGAGGACGAGGGGGGCAGGAGGCTCAGCCGTCGCGCAGGCCGGACTCCCTTGTCCTTCGAGACGCAGGCCCAAGGCGCGCGCTCCTCAGCACGAGGGTCGTCGTGGGCGGCGACGCGTCTTGGAATCAGAACGTCCAGCGCTGGGCCTTGCTGACCAGGAAGTCGCGGAAGACCTGGACGCGCGCGACGCTCTTCATCTCCTCGGGATAGACGAGATAGGCGTCGAGCGAGGGCATGTCGGCGACGTTGAGCAACTGGACCAGCCCCGAATCGGGGTCGATGAGGTAGTCCGGCAGCACGGCGATGCCGATGCCGCGCTCCACCGCGCGCTTGAGGGCCGTGATGTTGTTCACCGTCAGCGCGGCCTGGCGCGGGTTCTTCGGGTCGCGGCCCACGGTTGTGAGCCAGTGCACGTCCATCAGGTAGGAGGGCGTGACGCCGCCATAGGTGAGGATGCGGTGCTCCTCCAGATCCGCAATCTCCTTGGGCTGACCGTGCCCCTTGATGTAGTCCGCCGAGGCGTAGGCGTGGAAATGCACCGTGAAGAGCCGGCGCTGGATGAGGTCGCCCTGCACGGGCTGGCGCAGACGGATGGCGACGTCCGCCTCGCGCATGGAGAGGTCGAGCTCCTCGTCGGTGAGCAGGAGCTGGATGCGCACCTCCGGATAAAGGTCGAGGAACTCGCCGAGGCGGGGCGCCAGCCAGTTGGAGCCGATTCCCAGGGCCGTCGTGACGCGCAATTCGCCGTTCGGCCGCTCGCGGCTGTCGGTGAGGCGCGCGCGCGTGGCCTCGAGCTTCAGCATCATCTCCTTGGCGGTGCGGAAGAGATGCTCGCCCTGCTCGGTGAGGATGAGGCCGCGGGCGTGCCGGTGGAAGAGTGGCACGCCGAGGTCGCGCTCCAGCGCGCCCACCTGCCGGCTGACCGCCGACTGGCTGAGGCCCAGGCTGTCGCCGGCATGCGTGAAGCTGCCCGCCTCCGCCGCCGTGTAGAAGATGCGCACCTTGTCCCAGTCGAGGGACGAGTTCAGTCCGGACAAGGGCATTATTCTGCTACCTGGCGTTCGAGGGCGTGTTCGGCCAGCCAGCGCTCGGCTTCGAGCGCGGCCATGCAGCCGAGGCCGGCGGCGGTGACCGCCTGGCGGTAGACTTCATCGGCGACGTCCCCGGCGGCGAAGACGCCGGGAATGTTGGTGGTCGTGCGGCCGGGCGTGACGTCAATGTAGCCCGACGGGGTCATGGCCACCTGCCCGACGAACAGCTCTGTCGCCGGCTTGTGGCCGATGGCGACGAAGACGCCGTCGACCTTCACCTCGCGGGTCGAGCCCGTCTTGACGTTCTTCAACCGGACATGGGTGACGCCGGGCGGCGTCGTGCCGCCGCAGATCTCGTCGACGGCGTGGTCCCAGACCACCTCGACCTTCGGGTGCGCGAAGAGGCGGTCCTGCAGGATGCGCTCGGCGCGAAAGCTGTCGCGCCGGTGCACGACCGTGACCTTGGCGGCGAGGTTGGCGAGGTAAAGCGCCTCCTCCACGGCGGTGTTGCCGCCGCCCACCACCAGCACCTCCTTGTTGCGGAAGAAGAAGCCGTCGCAGGTGGCGCAGGCGGAGACGCCGAAGCCCTTGAAGGCCTCCTCGGAGGGCAGGCCCAGCCACTTGGCCTGGGCGCCGGTGGCGATGATCAGCGAATCGCAGGTGTAGACCGCGCCGCTGTCGCCCGTCAGCCGGAAGGGCCGCGCGCCGAGCTCGGCCGTGACGATATGGTCCGAGATCATCGTCGTGCCGACGTGCTCGGCCTGCTTCTGCATCTGCTCCATGAGCCACGGCCCCTGGATGGGGTCGGCGAAGCCGGGGTAGTTCTCGACGTCGGTGGTGATCATGAGCTGCCCCCCCGGCTGGAAGCCGGAGATGAGCACGGGTTCGAGCATGGCGCGGGCCGCGTAGACCGCGGCCGTGTAGCCCGCGGGACCCGATCCCAGGATGATGAGCTTCGCGTGGAGGCCGGACATGGCTATCCAATTCCCTGTGTCGCCGCGGCAAGAGCCGCGGCCCGTTCCGGCCGGGGCTGCGCAGGCCAGGCCTTCGTGGTGTGTCGAGCGCGGAGTGGAGGAAACCGGGTGGTCCTCAACCGGGCCGCTGACGAGAGGAAGCAGGCCCGGCGAACGCCGCCGTGATCGCCGCGGCGATCACCGGAGTGGAATTTAGTCGCACGTATGCATAGCTTTCAAGGTGCCCCTGAAATTCTCGCACAGCTCCGTGCTGTCGAAGACCCTCCAGGAAGCGCCGGATCTTGGCCGCACTGCCACGCTTGCGCTCGGCGGGCTCGAATACCAGCACCGGCCGGCCCGTGGCGCAGGCCTCGCCCACCATGTTGACGGAATCGGCCGTCACGACGATCGCATCGGCCGTCGCGAGCATCGCGGCATAGGGGTTGGGACCCTCCCCGCTCCACCAGAAGCCGCCCGAGGCGCGGACGACCTGCTCGACGGCGCGCGCCAGGGCGGGCGGGGAGCGGCGGGACGCCGTCGCCATCAGCGAGGCCCCCTCCCCCGCAAGGGAGGCCAGCCTGGCCACGAGCCTGTCCTCGTCGGCGGCGGAAAACCGGTAGGCGAGGCTGTCGCCGCCCAGCAGCACCGCGACGCGGGGCGCGGCCAGCGGCGGCAGCAGGGTCGAGGCCTCCCGCCGCGCCTCGGCCAGCCGGGTGTCGGAGAGCCGGTGGGGCGAGGTGAGGGTCGCCAGCACGTTGTCCCCGCGCAGCCGGTCGTGCTCGGGCGCCCAGACGAGGTCTGCCACGCCCGGCCCCGTACGCGGGTCCTTCAGGAACACGGTGAAGGTCCTGCCGCCCGAGGCCTTTTTCAGCGCCCGCAGGGAGGCCACGGTCCGCCGTCCCGAGGCGATGGCGAGGTCGGGCCAGGGCCCGGCCAGCGGGCCGCCCGGGCGGCCCGGGCTCTCGCGGGGGTCGGGCGGCCCCCAGGGCATCAGCCAGACCCAGGGGGCGCGCGGCGCCACCGTGCGGATCTCGGCCTCCAGGCCGAGGGCCTCGGCCACGCCCTGGCACTGCACGAGGTCGCCGGCCTTGCCGTCCGTGATGATCCAGGCTGTCGCGATGGTCCTGGGCGTCTCGGGGGCGCTCATCCGGCTCGTCCTCGGGGTCAGGCGGCCCGAAAAATGCCTGAAGCGGGGCAGGGTGACGCTTGTAGGGCGTCGCCTCCCCCGTCTAAACAGGTCCCCGCCCTCCCTGCAACGGATCGCCTGCTTGACCGTACGCCTCGACGAGACAGACCTGCGCATCCTCGCCGAGTTGCAGGCCGACGGCCGGATGACCAACGTGGAGCTCGCCAAGCGCGTCGGCATGTCCGCCCCGCCCTGCCTGCGCCGGGTGCGCGCGCTGGAGGAGGCCGGGATCATCAAGGGCTACCGGGCCCTCGTGGACGAGAAGGCGCTGGGCTACCAGATCGTCTGCTTCGCCTTCGTGCACCTCGCGAGCCAGGCCGAGGCCGACCTGGCCGCCTTCCAGGGGCGCATGCGCGATTGGCCGGCCGTGCGCGAATGCTGGACGCTCTCGGGCGACATCGACTTCGTGCTGAAATGCGTCACGCCCGACCTGCGCACCTTCCAGGCGCTGGTGGCGGACCTCACGGCCCTGCCCAACGTGCGCACGATCCGCACCGCGGTGGCGCTGGACCGCGTCAAGGACGAGCCGATCGTTCCGCTCTGAGCCCGGCGGGGTTTCCCCCCTGCCCCGCATAGCCGTGCGGGCGTCGCATGGCGGCCCGCGCCGCGCGCCCTTCCCCGGCCGCATTCGGCTGGCTACCCTCGATGCGAACCAACGATGGGAGGACCCGAGGATGGCCAAGACCGTCAAGGACATGCTGGCCGCCGCCAACGCCGCGGTGCCGAAGCTGACCCCCGCCGAGGCGGCCGCGAAGCTCAGGCAGGGCGACGTGCTCGTGGTCGACGTGCGCGACCCCAACGAGGTCTGGCAGAGCGGCAAGATCAAGGGCGCGACGCTCGCCTCCCGCGGCATGCTGGAGTTCCGCGCCGATTCCGAGAGCCCTTACCACGACCCGGCCTTCGCCAAGGACAGGACCGTCCTGGTGCACTGCGCCTCCGGCGGCCGCTCGGCGCTGGCCGGCCAGACCCTGAAGGAGATGGGCTTCACGTCCGTGTTCAACGCGGGCGGATTCAAGGACCTCGTGGCCGAGGGGCTTGAGACCGAGCCGATGGGCTGAGGCGGGGGTTCAGCGCGTCTCGTCCGGAGGCTGGTTCCACAGGCCGACGCGGACCGGCCGGCGCTGGGCCGCCCGCACGGCGCCCTCGATGAGCGCCGAGACCCCGTCGAACAGCAACTTCTCCGGATCGGGCGCGGCGCCCGGCTGGCGGCCGTTGCGCCAGATCCCGGCGACGCCGTGTGACATGGCCCAGACCTGCAGGGCGATCGGCAGGGGGTCGGGCGCGGGCGCGCCGGTCTGGCCCGTGGCCGCGGCCAGCACGGCCGAGACGCCGTCCACCAGTTGCATGAAGGCCTTTCCTGCCTCCGCCCGGCCCTCCTCGTCGAGCGGGGCGTCCTCGGAGAACATGGCCGCGTAAAGGCCGGGCTCGTCCCGGGCGAAGGCGAGGTACGCGCGGCCCATCGCGGCGAAGGCGTCGCGCGGATCGGCATGCCCCTGGCGTGCTTCCGCCAGCCGCGCGGAGAACAGGGTGAACCCGTCGCGGGCCACCGCGCCCAGCAGGGCCTCGCGGTCGCGGAAGTGCCGGTAGGGCGCGGCGGGGCTCACGCCGGCGAGTTTCGCAGCGTCCGCCAGGGAGAAGGCTCCCGTGCCCCGCTCGCGCAGGAGATTGCGCGCGGCGTGGAGGAGAGCGGCCCGCAATTGCCCGTGGTGATAGCCGCGCCGGGCGAACGGCATTCCGTCGCCGGCGGCGGACGCGGCCGGTTCGCCTGGTTTGGCGGACGGTGAGTTGCGGGACGGGCCTTGCATCACCTGAGCGATAACGGATCGCGGAGGGTGGGGCAAATCGATTAAGACGCGCGCCCCGGTCGCCCGCTGCGCCGCTTGACGCCACACGCGCGCCGGGGAGACTGCCGGGCCGGGCCGCCCGCCGCTCAGGCCCGGTTTGACCAGGAGGTCCCGCATGCTGTCCGTCCTCGACCTGCGCCGTCGCATCGCCGGCGGCGAGACCGATCCCGCGGGCCTGATCGCCGAGGCGCGGGCGCGCATCGCCGCGCGCGAACCGGAGATCCGGGCCTTCGCCAGCCTGGCCGGCGAGGTCGAGGCGGGGCCGTCCTCCGCGCCGCTGGGGGGAATCGCCGTCGGCGTGAAGGACATCGTCGACACCGCCGACCTGCCCACGGAGATGGGCTGCCCTGCGATCTACGGGGGCTGGCGGCCCCGCGCCGACGCGGCGATCGTGTCCCTGCTGCGCAAGGCGGGCGCCAGCGTCGTCGGCAAGACCACCACGACCGCCTTCGCCTTCCTGGATCCGACGGGGACGGCGAACCCCTCCGCGCCGGGACGCACGCCGGGCGGCTCCTCGGCGGGCTCGGCGGCGGCGGTCGCAGCCGGTCTCGTGCCTCTCGCGATCGGCACGCAGACCGGCGGGTCGGTGATCCGGCCGGCCTCGTTCTGCGGCGTGGCGGCCATCAAGTGCTCGTTCCGCCTGCTGCCCACGGTGGGGGTGAAGCCCTCGGCCTGGACGCTGGACACGCTGGGCCTCTTCGCCGGCGGCGTTCCCGACCTCGCTTACGCGCTGGAGGCGCTGTCAGGACGGCCCATGCCGGTGGCCTGGCCGTCCGACGCGCCGCTGCGCATCGGCGTGCTGCGGCAGGCCTATGCCGGCGAGGCGGAGCCCGAAGGCGCCGCGGCGCTCGACAGGGCGGTCGCAGCCTGCCGGGCGGCAGGCCTGGCGGTCGGCGAGGCGGAGGAGCCCCCCGCCCTCGCCCAGGCCTTCCGGGCCCACCCGACCATCAACGACTACGAGATGCGCCTCTCGATGGGATGGGAATGGGAGCGCCATCGCGACAGGCTGCCTCCGAAGATCCGGGCTGCGCTGGAGGCGGCGCAGAGCCTCTCGGCGCAGGACTACGACGCCGCGCGCGGCGAGGCCCGCCGGGCCCGCACCGCCTGCCGCGAGCTGTTCGCGCAGGCCGACGTGCTGCTGTCGCTGTCGGCTCCGGGACCGGCGCCCGGCCCGCAGACGACGGGCGAGGCGCGGTTCAACCGGGTGCTGACCCTGCTCGGCGTACCCTGCGTCAACGTCCCAGGCCTGACCGCGGCCGACGGAGCGCCGATCGGCGTGCAGGTGATCGCCCCATTCGGCCGCGATCACCGGGCCCTTGCTGCAGCGCACATCGTCGCGCAAGCCCTGCGTCAGGCGTCCGGGCGGGCCTGACCGCGCGGACGCGCAGGCGGATTCCGGCGAAAGGCCGGCGACTCCCGGGTGATCCGCTCTTCTCGGGGATCGGAACTTTGACCGTCCGGTCAATTTCGGTCGAGAGCATTCCACCGGAGTTCTGGACCTCGCATGACGGCCTCTTCTTCTGCCAATACACAGCCATGATTTGCATGCGGCAAGATTGTGAACGCATCACTCAAGTTGTGACGTTGTTTACTTGAATAGACTGATCTATGCTGCACCGCACAACAGAATTGCCTTGCGGAACTCCGGAAGGCTGCTACCGTTTAAGGGCTCGTTAACGAGCTGACGTCCACGCAGCCAAAGGAGGGACCCATGGTCATTGCCCAGCGGCTCAACATGGTCGCCATGTGTGCGGCATTTGCGCTGGTTGGAGCGGTCGTCTTCGGACTGTTCTAGCGAAAAGACTCTCGGACAAGAGACTTGGGGCGGTTCGCCGCCCGCGGGCCCAGGGCCCTTGATCATCCCGGTCGCGCCGACGGCGCGACGTCTTCGGAGCCTCCCCCGACGCCCGTCAGGGCGACATGGCCCCGCCAGGGGTTGAAACGAGGCCAGGTTTGACCGCCGTCGGGGACATCCCCGACGGCGGTCCTTTTTTTAGCGACGGCGCAGTCGTGCGGACCCGGACGACCGGCCCGGGCCGCGGCGGCTCAGGCGGCCGTGCGGCGGGAATGGCGGCCTTCCCCGACCTCCTCGATGATCTTGGCCACGAAGGCCGGCAGGTCGCCGGGGTTGCGGCTGGTGACGATGCCGTTGTCGGCGACGACCTCGCGGTCGACCCACCGCCCGCCGGCATTGGCGATGTCCGTCTTCAGCGACGGCCAGGAGGTGAGCTCGCGCCCGCGCGCCGCACCGGATTCGACGAGCAGCCACGGGCCGTGGCACACGGCGGCGACGACCTTGCCGTCGTCCACGAAGCGCTTCACGAGCGCCACCGCCTCGGGGATCATGCGCAGCTTGTCGGGGTTCATCTGGCCACCCGGCAGCACCAGCGCGTCGTAGTCGTCGGCGCGGACCTGGCCGAGAAGCAGGTCGACGGAAACGGTTTCGCCCCAGTCGCTCTCGTTCCAGCCGCGGATCTTGCCGGGCTCCAGGGTCTTCTCGGGGGCGGCCACGTCGACCCTGGCGCCGGCCCGGCGCAGGCCCTCCAGCGGCTTCATGAGCTCGGATTGCTCGTAGCCGTCGGTGGCGAGGATGAGGATGCGGGCCTGGTTGATGTCCGTCATGGACGTCTCCTTCGGATGTTGCGAGGATGAGCCCCGCAAACGGCCCGCACGTGCCGTGGTTCCGGCGGCGACCCGCCGCAGGTCCACGGCGTTGCCGTTGGCAGTCACTGGCCCCGCTGCAGGGGCGCGCGTCCGGAGGACTCCTTGCCTCGCTACATCATCCTCGACAACGTCACGGGTTCCATCGTCGCCGACACGCTCGACTTCGACGGACCGCCGCGGGAGGAGAGCCCACTGGAGGCGGTCAAGCGCTTCGATTCGCTGACGCTGGAGGACGAGCGCAGCTATGCCGAGGAGCACCCCAGCGCGGCGCTGAACAACGTGCTGGGCTACATCGTCTACCTCGCGCCGGACAGCTTCCCCAAGGTGAAGGACGGCGAGGACCAGGACGTCATCGACGCCATGATCGAGGCCTGCGAGCCCGTCGCCTTCGTCGAGGTGCGCGAGCTCTGAGGCCCGGCAGGCCGGCCCTTACCAGCCCATCGTGCCCGGGGCGCCCTTGAAGGGCCCCGCCACGTCGCGCGTGATCCACCCCCCGTAGAAGCCGCCCTCCTGCGGGCGGACCGGCTCGCCGTCGATCGAGCAGGACTCCATCCGCCCGGGATAGAGCGCGACATAGCCGGCGATGGCCGCGAAGGCCGGGGTCGGCCGGGGATAGGACCAGGCCGCCCGCTCGGCCCGCGCGCCGGAGCCGCCGCGGTCGCGGGGCGACACGACGTCCCAGTAGGCCGCCCTGCCCTTCCACTCGCACAGGCTGGCGCCGGCAGCCGGTTCGAGAGCGCCGGGAAGGATGTCGTCCGGCGGCAGGTACCAGCCCGGCGGATGGCTCGTCTCCAGCACGCGCCAGGCGCGCCGCGTCTCGGCGATCACGATGCCGCCGAAGCGGACCACCACATGGCGGGCGGACGGTTGCAGCGCGGGAGGACGGGGATAGTCCCAAACGGATTCCTGCCCGGGGGACGTGGGGTCTGGAACGGGTCGGATCATCCGGCGGCCTCCTGCAGCGACAGGGAGGAATACGGTCTCCCGCCCCAGGCCGGATCAACCGGACCTTCCCTTCGCCCCCGCGGATCCCCACATCCCCGGCAGGGTGGCGACCCGCGCGAGGCAGTCCGGCCGCCCTCCCTCCCGACAGTCCCTCTTGACGGCGCGCCCGGCGCACATCATGTGAATGTCGTTCACATCAAGGGAGGGACGACATGTCCTGCTCGACGACCTACGGTGATCCCCGCAGCGCCTCTGGCCGGGGCGGGTGGCGGCCCTTCGAACTCGCGGCCATGATCGGCGGCTTCGTGCTGTTCTGGCCCGTCGGCCTCGCCATCCTCGCCTGGAAGGGCTGGCGCGAAGGCTGGTGGGGGCCGAACGCCCGCCACGATGGCGGCTTCCGCATGCCCTGGCAGGGCTGCGGCCGCAACGGATGGCGCCGTGGCGGCGACGACCACGCCTGGAGCCGCGAGCTCAACCGCGACAGCGGCAACTCGGCCTTCGAGGACTACAAGTCCGCCGAACTGGCCCGCCTGCAGGCGGAATTCGAGCGTCTCGCCCGGGAGCAGCGTGACTTCGCCGAGCACATCGAGCAGTTGCGCCGCGCCAAGGACAAGGCCGAGTTCGACAGTTTCCTCGCCTCGCGGCGCGCCCCCCCGGCGGGCGGGACGGGGGACGCCAATGCCCCCGCGACCGGGATCTGACGACGAGGGCGCCGGGCCGTCCCGGCGCCCGTTTTCCTGGCGCAGCGTGCTTTCGCACCCGATCGCTCAACTTGTCGTGACCTGCTTGAGCCCCTGTTATCGCCTGCCGGCGCAGGAGGGAGGCGGAGAGCTTTCATGACGTCCGTCGCCTCGACCATCGGTTTGTCCGGCATGCAGGCCGCCACGCGGCGGGTGGAGGCCGTGGCGACCAACGTCGCCAACGCACAGAGCTCGGGAACCATGCCGGGCTCGCCCGGCGGGCCCGGCACGACCCCGGCCTTCCAGCCCGTCCGCGTGACGCTCAGCGAGGCCGCGTCGGGCGGCGTGAACGCCAGCGCGAGCCGCGATCCTTCGGCCGTGTCCGCGGTCTACGATCCGACCTCGCCCAATGCGGACGCCGCCGGCCTCGTGGGAATGCCCCAGGTCGACCTCGCGACGCAGGCGGTCGACCTGATCGCCGCCAAGGTCCAGTACGAGGCCTCGGCCCGGATCGTGCGCGCCGCGCGCGACATGGAGAGGACCACCCTCGACACGCTCGCCTGACGCGGACGCATCGGCGGGAATCGCCGACGCGACGGCGACGCAAGAGACCCGGCGGGCCGGCCCGTCCGGGTTTTCTGGCCCTCTCTTGAACCCGCCCCTGTCACATCCTCGTCCATCTGGCGCAGGATGCTGTCGGACAGGGCGAGGTCCGGCCGTCCTTGAGGGGAGGCGGACCATCGTCCGTCCTGCAACCGGGAGGGCCCCATGGCGAATCCATTCATCTGGTACGAGCTGATGACCACGGACCACAAGGCGGCGGCGGACTTCTACCGCGCCGCGCTGGGCTGGGACGTGTCGGATTGGCAGGGCGGCGGAGAGCAGGCCATGCCGTACCTCATGTTCGGCAAGGGCGGCGCCCAGACGGGCGGCATGATGGACCTGCCGGAGACCGCGCGGAAGAACGGCGCGCCGCCCCACTGGGGCGCCTACGTGATGGTGCCCGACACCGACGCGGCGGCCGGGAAGGCGACGTCGCTCGGCGGCGCCGTGATGGTGGCGCCCACGGACATCCCGGGGGTGGGCCGCTTCGCGGTGATCACGGATCCGCAGGGCGCCTTCATCAACATCATGACGCCGCTGCCGATGGACAATCCGCCCCCGCGGCCCCCGGAGGGCCAGCCGGGCCAGGTCGGCTGGCGGGAGCTCTTCACCAGCGACCAGGGCGGAGCGCTGGCCTTCTACTCCGCCATGTTCGGCTGGGAGAAGGTGCGCGGCCACGACATGGGGCCCATGGGCGTCTACGAGATCCTGTCCATCGACGGCAAGGAGTCGATCGGCACGATGACCTTGCTGCCCCAGATGCCGCGCCCGCACTGGAACTACTACTTCGTCGTCGAGGACATCGACGCCGCGGCCGAGCGCACCAGGGCGGCCGGCGGCGAGGTGGTGATGGGCCCGCACGAGGTGCCGGGCGGGAGCTGGATCTTCCAGGCCCGCGACCCGCAGGGCGCCTTCTTCGGCGCCCTGAAGCCGCCCAGCTGACGCGCGTCCCTCAGGCGGAGGCGGCCGTGGCCGGCTCCGCCGGCCCTCCCCGGAGCAGCGCGACGTAGAGCGCCACGGCGAGCGCCGTCACCACGACGTGGCAGACCACCATCACCCGCGCATCCTCCGGCAGGCCGTTGGCCGAGGCGATGAGAAGCGCGGTACCAGGATTGCGCATGGCGCAGGCGATGCCGGCGGACCGGCGCATGGCCCGCGACGGGCCGCAGGCCGCGTAGGCCGCGGCGAGCGTCGTCGCCGCCAGGGCGGCGGAGGCGACCACCGCGGCCCAGGGCAGCGCGGCCAGACGGGCCCAGAACACGAGCAGGATGACGACGCCGAGCACCGCGAGGAGCACCCCGCTCCCGAGCAGGAGCGGTCGCACGCTGCGCGCAGCGAGACGGGGCGCGAGACGCGCCAGCAGCGCGCCGCAGGCGAGCGGCAGGATCTGCGCCACGCCCACCTGCTTGGCGAGGATCGCGACCGACAGTCCCGCATCCCGGGCGTAGAGGGCGCCGAGGGCCATGATCCACAGCGGCACCGCCGCGATGGACAGGACGGCCACGCCGACCTGCAGCACGAGCGAGAAATCGAGGTCGCCCTCTGCCTTGCGGGACTTGCGCAGCGCCAGCGGCGCGCCGGGGCTAATGCCCATGAGCAGGAGGCCGACGAGAGCGCCGCTCTGCAGGCCAAGCACCCGGACGAGGACCAGCGTGGCGAGCGGAACGCCGATGAGCGCGATGGCGAGCGCCGCCAGGAGGGGGCGCAGCGGAAACTGGCGCGCCAGGATGCGGCCCGGCCTGACGCCGGCACCCAGGGCCAGCATGGACGAGAACACGCAGGCGAGCGAAAGCGCGCCCAGGAGGTCGAGCGGCAGAAAGGAGAGGACGTCCTTCACGCGGGCCGCCGGGTAGGGTGGGCGGAGGGGAGCGCCCCCGCAGGGGCGCTCATCACCCTACTCCGCCAGGGTCCATCCCGCCTCGGGATTGTAGCGCGTCATCGCCGCCGCGAGCCTGGCGGTGTCAGGCCCCAGGTTCTTCTGGAACACCTTGCCCTGCTGGTTGCAGATAAAGGTCATGACGCCGGTGCGCCCCCATTCCGCGGGATAGGCGACGAGCGCGAAGCCCGCGATCATGCGCCCGTTGATGACGTAGTTGTAGGCGCCGCCAGGCGCCGCCTTGCCCTGCTCCTTGAGGACCCGGAAGTAATAGCCCCGGTAGGGCTCCGGCTTGCCGCCCGCGGCGACGCGGCTGGCGAGGTCGGCGCTGATCTGGCCCTCGAGCGGGCTGCGGTCGGCGGGATTCTCGGCCGGCCAGTAAAGGCCGTCGTGGCGGCCCGGACGGCTGATGATGCGCTGCGCATATTCCTGCACATCGTCGCCGTCGCGGTCCTGGCGGAAGAATTCCCGCTGGGCCTCGACATAGGCGTGGCAGGCCCCGATGGCGCTGAGCTCGTTGAACCCGATGGTCCGGTTGACCAGTTCCTCGCGGCCGGCCTCCACGTCGAAGACCCACCCCTTGCCGCGCTTCACGAGGGGCACGGGAAAGGGCCAGCCGTTCGAGCCGAGCACGAGCACGCGGGTATCCGCGTTCGGACTGTCCAGCTTGCGGCTGTCATTCGCCGCGTCGACGAAGGCCTTCAGCCGGCGCTTGTCCTCCGCCTCGTCCCCGCTGCCCAGCAGGTCCTTGGCCCCGGGGCCGAAGTTGCGGTCGACGAAGCCCGGCTCGGCGGCGCTGGCGGCCTGCACGAGCGCGTTGGCCGCGGCCTCGGGGCTGGCGAAGACCTCCTGGGCCGAGGCCGCGCGCGGGCCGGCCATGAGACCGCCGGCCAGCAATCCGGCGGCCAGGATTGCGGTGCGCAGGATACCGGTGCGCAGGATGCCGGTGCAGAGGATGCCGGCGGGATGGGAGAGCGATGCAAGCTTCATGGTCCGTCCCCCCTCAGCGCCCGCGCAACCGGCCACCGCCGCCGCCACCTCGGCCGCCGCCGCCCTGGAATTGCGGCCTGCCCCCGCCGCCACCGCCGATCTGCGGTCGTGCCCCGCCTCCGCCGCCGACATGCGGTCGCGCTCCGCCGCCGCCGCCGAAGTTCTGCAGGTTGCCCGCCTGGGCGCGGCTGATGGCGCCGCGATTGGCGATGGGACCGGCGGCCTTGCCGAGGTCCATGCCGCCGAAGGCGCCGTCCGGCCGCAACCGGTCGGCGGCCGGAGCCGGCCGCGCGGCGGGCTTCTGCGGCCGGGCCACGGGCGCTGACGGCTTGGCGATGGGCGCCGATGGCCGCGCGACAGGCGCCGATGGCCTGTTGCCGGGGCGCGAGAGGTTCGGCACGTCGGGGACGGCCGGCCGGGTCGCGACGCCGTCGCCGGGACGCACGGACGCGGCGCCGCCGCCCGGCCGCGGCCGGTCTCCGGGCACCCGGTTGGCGACCCCGTTCCCCTGGCCGAGGCCCGGCTTCGTGCCTTGGCCGGGCCGATAGCGATCGGGGTCCGGGCGCCAGGGCTTGCCGTTGCCCAGGTTGTTCCCGTTGCCGATATTGATGTTGCCGCCGCCGCCGATATTGCCGTTGCCGATGTTGACGCCGCCGCCACCGATGTTGATGTCGTTGCCGATATTGACGTTGCCGCCCGGTCGACCCACGACGGGCGGGCGGTAGCCGGGATAGCCCGGCCAGACCGGCGGATAGACGACGCCGCGGCCCCAGTTCCAGTAGGTGTTGTTGACGAGCGAGCCGACCACCACGCCGGTGCCGAAGCCGATGAGGCCGGCCGCGAGCGCGTTGCCCGGCGCATAGTCGTAGACCACGCCGGGATCATAGGCGGGGACGTAGATGACCTCGGGGTCCGTCGGCTCGATG
The DNA here is from genome assembly GCA_046349155.1 of Alsobacter sp. GTDB lineage: Bacteria > Pseudomonadota > Alphaproteobacteria > Rhizobiales > Beijerinckiaceae > Alsobacter. The sequence continues at coordinate 836,581 of JAXMCW010000002.1, forward strand.
ACGATCACGTCCCGATTGTCCTGCTTCTGCTTCACCACCCTCTGCTGCTTGGTGGAGGCCAGCGCGCCGGTGGTCTCCGCCTTGGCGCGCAGGTCCTGGATGGCGTTGGCCACGTCGTCGGGCTGGTAGACGAAGGCGTCGCCGAGGTCGCTCGTCCAGTCGAGGTCGTCGTTCATCTTCTTGACGACGTCGGGAAAGCGCAGGAGGGCCTTGACGCTCGCGTCCCAGGTCATGGCGTCGGCGGCCGAGAAGTCGCCCTTGGCGGCGGCCGCCTTGTTGCGCTCCAGCCAGCGCGACGCCTGCACGATGTCCAGCGGATAGGCCGAGGCCGGCAGGAGCTGCGCGAGCAGGGGATCGGGGTAGAGCGCGATCGGCATGACGAGCTTGTCGATCTCGGCGCGGGTGAAGGGCTTCTCGACCGGTTGCTCGGCGGCAGGCGCGGCAACGGCCGGCGCGGGGGCGGCGGTCTGCGCGCCCGCCGGGAACGGCGCCGCGGTGGCGAGGAGCGCCGCAAGCAGAGGTCCATGCCAGCGCGTTGTCGGCAGTCGCAGCATCATCGTCCCCTCCCGTCCGGCCGTCGGGCGACGCCGAAGCCAGCATGCGGCTGAGTGCATCGCCGCTCTACAACTCAGAATTCTATGTTGAGTAGCTTAGACGAAGCCGTCCTGTCACGGCAGAAGGTGGGGGGCGCAGGCCGTCCCGGCCGGCGCCCGCGCCCCCCGTCACCGGGCTTCGTCCGGAGCCCGGCGACGGATGAGGCTAGCGGTCAGCCGCCGTCACCGCTTCCATCACGCGGTCGAGGTTGAAGCTGCCGGGCTTCTGGCGGGGTGGGAACTCGCGGAAGCTTTGCAGCCAGGCGCCGACGTAGGCGCCCGCCGGGGCGATGGCGAACATGCGCTCCATGTACCAGCGCTGGTAGCCCATCGCGTGTTCCTGCTCGGCGCGCTCGAAGGGGTCCATGCGCAGGTTGGTGAGCAGCGGGGCGCGCAGCTGCGTGAAGGGCTCCTGCCACACGCGCAGGCCCTCGGCCTTCTGCTCGAGGAAGGTGATCTTCCAGTTGTCGTAGCGCAAGGCGGCGACGCTGCCGTCGTCCGTCCAGTAGATGAAGTCGTGGCGAGGCCAGGCGCCCTGCCCCTTCAGGGCCGGCGCAAGGTCGTAGCCGTCGAGATGAACCTTGAACGTGCGATCGCCGATCTTGCGGCCGGTCAGCAGGTCCTGCTTCGCGGTCGTGTCGCCGGCCGCCGCGAGGAAGGTGGTCATGATGTCCTCGTGCGCGGCGATGTCGTTGACCACCGTGCCGGGCTTGATGACGCCGGGCCAGCGGATCACCGTCGGGACGCGGTAGCCGCCCTCCCAGTTGGTGTTCTTCTCGCCGCGGAACATCGTCGTGCCGCCGTCGGGCCAGGTGAAGGTCTCCGCGCCGTTGTCGGTCGAGTACATCACGATCGTGTCGTTCTCGATGCCGAGCTCCTTCAGCTTGGCGAGGAGCTGGCCGACCATGCCGTCGTGCTCCACCATGCCGTCGGCGTAGATTCCGAGGCCCGTCTTGCCCTCGGAGGCCGGCTTGAGGTGCGTGAAGATGTGCATGCGGGTGGAGTTCCACCAGACGAAGAAGGGCTTGTCGTCCTTCTTGGCCTTCTCCATGAAGCCGAGCGCGGCGGCGGTGACCTCCTCGTCGACGGTCTCCATGCGCTTGCGCGTCAGCGGGCCCGTGTCGGTGATCTTCTGCGTGCCGTCGGGATTGGCCCAGGAATGGATCACGCCGCGCGGGCCGAAGCGCTGCTTGAACTCGGGGCTCTTCGGATAGTCGGCGTTCTCGGGCTCCTCCTCGGCGTTGAGGTGGTAGAGGTTGCCGAAGAACTCGTCGAAGCCGTGCGCAGTCGGCAGCATGTCGTCGCGGTCGCCGAGGTGGTTCTTGCCGAACTGCCCGGTGACATAGCCGAGCGGCTTGAGCAGCGTCGCGATCGTGGGATCCTCGGCCTTCATGCCTTCGGGCGAGCCCGGCAGGCCGACCTTGGTGAGGCCGGTGCGGATCGGCGACTGCCCGGTGACGAAGGCGGCGCGGCCGGCGGTGCAGCTCTGCTGGCCGTACCAGTCCGTGAACAGCGCGCCGTCATTGGCGATGCTGTCGATGTTGGGCGTGCGGTAGCCCATCATCCCCCGGTTATACGCGCTGATGTTGAACTGCCCGATATCGTCTCCCCAGATCACGAGGATGTTGGGCTTCTTGGGCTGCTGGGCCCGTGAAGGAAGAGCTGTAGTCAAGACCAAGCTCAACCCGAGCGCGAGTGCGCCCCCTATCGTCTTCATCATCACGAAGGACTCCTCAAGGATCCGATGGAAGGATCAGCGATCACAATTCGACCGATGACACGTCCAATCGAGACGCGCATCGGTCAAGTTCGTCATCATTTTTGACCACACAGCGTATTGGCGCTGCCCTATTCCCCACCCGAGGCAGCCTGATTGACAGCGTTATTATTGCTTTGAGCTGTCATATTGTTTGCATTGCGCAGTTATAGGTTGCATACTTAATCACGGCAGTCCAATACCATTTCTCACATCGCCCGATAACGGGAGCGCATCATCCACTCCGTCCGGCAATTCGAGGTCATCAGGGCGCTCGCCAGGCACCGCCATTTCGGCCGGGCGGCGGCGGAGCTCGGCGTCTCGCAGCCCGCCCTCACCCGCAGCCTGCAGCATATCGAGGACGAACTCGGCGTCAGGCTGTTCGACCGGGAGGGCCAGGTCTCCCCCACGCTCTTCGGGGAGGTGCTGATCGCGCGCGGCGACGAGGTCATCGGCATCTTCGCCGAGACGATGCGCGAGGTCGCCATGCTCAAGGGCATGGAGATGGGCGAGATCACGGTGTCCTCCGGCATCTATCCCGCCGACATCTCCGTGGCCTCCGCCATCGGCGCGCTGATCACGCAGCACCCACGGCTGCTCGTGCAGCTCGACGTGAAGCGCTGGCCGGAGGTCTACGAGGACGTGGCGCAGGGCCGCGCCGACATCGGCGTGGCCGACGCGACGGAGGCGGTGCACAGGCCGGACCTCGCGATCGAGCCCATTCGCGAATCCCGGCTCTTCTTCTTCTGCCGGTCGGGGCATCCCCTGCTGCGCCGGCCCTCGCTGTCCCTGGAGGACATCCTGGAGCATCCCTGGGCCGGTCCGCAGATCCCCGCGCCCATGCGCTTGCATATCCCGCTTCTCGAACGGGGGTTCGGCGCCGTGGACGCCGAGACGAACCTGCTGCGTCCCCGCGTGCTGACCCATACGTTCCCCGCAGCAAAAGAGGTGGTGCTGGCCGGCGACGCGATCTCGGCGGCCCTCCCCTCGCAAATCAGCCGGGAGCTGGCGGACGGCTCGTGCGCCCTGATTCCCCTGGACTTGCCGTGGCTGAAGGTGAGCTATGGTTTCATCACCAAGCGGGGCCGTTCCCTCTCGCCTGCCGGTACAGCCTTCAAGGAGCTGCTCCTGGCGGTCGAGAACCGCGCCGACCGTTTGGCCGAGGCGGCCGCACGTCATGGGTGAGGCCGGGCGCGTGAACGGAGCCCCGCGGAGCGAATGACTTTTCCTTCCATCCATCGGCCCCTGGCCGGCGCGCTCGTCGCCGCCTTCGTCGCCTTTGCCGTCTTCGCCGTCGCGGGCCTCGCGCGCGGCCAGCAGCCGGCCGCACCGGCCACGGGTTCCCCGACGACGCTTCCATCCCCCGCGCTCGGAACCCTCGCGACCTTCGCGCCTGCCGGCTACCTGGGCTCGACATCATGCTCCGGCTGCCACCAGGCTGAGAGCCGGCTCTGGGCCGCCTCCGACCATGCCAAGGCGATGGCCCCGGCCGAGCCGGCGACCGTGCTCGGCGACTTCTCGGACCAGACGGCGCAGGCCGGCGGCTCGAAGGGCCGCTTCTTCAAGGAGGGCGACGGCTTCTTCGTGGAGACCGAGGGGCGCGACGGCAAGCCTGCCACCTTCCGCGTCAGCCACACCTTCGGCTGGACGCCGCTCCAGCAATATCTCGTCACCTTCCCCGACGGCCGGCTGCAGGCCCTGCCCTGGGCCTGGGACACGCGCGCCAGGGAGGCCGGCGGCCAGCGCTGGTTCCATGTCTATGGCGACGAGCCGATCCCCAACACCGATTCGCGGCATTGGACCCGGGGCCAGCAGACCTGGAACTTCATGTGCGCCGAATGCCATTCCACGGCGCTGTCCAAGGGCTACGACCCCAAGGCGGACACCTACCGCACCACCTGGTCGGAGATCAGCGTGGGCTGCGAGTCCTGCCATGGCCCCGGCGCGGCGCACGTGGCCTGGGCCAAGGCGGGCGCTGATGCCGGCCAGGCGGGCAAGGGCTTTTCCGGCCGCCCCGCCGCCCGCGCGCCCGTGACCTGGACGCCCGACCCGCGGACCGGCAGCCCCTCGGCCAGCGCGCCCCGGCCTGCGGGCGACGAGGTGGAGCTCTGCGCCCGTTGCCATTCCCGCCGCGCCCAGGTCTCGGCGGACTGGCATCCCGGCCGCCCGCTGGGCGACACGCACCTGCCCTCCTTCCTGACGCCCGAGCTGTTCGAGGACGACGGCCAGATGAAGGACGAGGTCTTCAACGACCACTCCTTCAAGCAGAGCCTCATGTACGCAAGGGGCGTCGCCTGCAGCGACTGCCACGACGTGCATTCCGGCAAGCTCAAGGCCGCGTCGGCAGAGGTCTGCGGCCAATGCCATCTGCCGCAGCGCTTCGCGGCCAAGGCGCATAGCGGCCACGAGCCCGGGCCGGGCGCGCCCGACTGCGTGTCCTGCCACATGCCGGCGCGCACCTACATGCAGGTGGACCGGCGGCACGACCACTCGTTCCGCATCCCGCGCCCGGACCTGTCCGCGACGCTCGGCACGCCCAACGCCTGCACGGACTGCCACAAGGACAAGCCCGCGTCCTGGGCGGCGAGCGCAATCGAGGCGTGGCACGGCCCGGTGCGCAAGGGACACCAGACCTGGGCCGCCGCCTTCCACGGCGCGAGGCTCGGCGATCCCGCCGCGCGCGAGGGGCTCGTCGCGCTCGCCTCGAACCGGGCCGCGCCCGGCGTGGCGCGCGCCACGGCCGTCGACGCGCTGGGGACGCTGCCCTCGGCGGAGGGCGACCTCGCCATCGGCTCGGCCCTGTCGGACCCCGATGCGCTGGTCCGCGTCGCGGCCCTGCGCGGGCAGGAGCGCCAGCCCCTGGCGATCCGCTGGCAGCGCGGCAAGGACCTCCTGAAGGACCCCGTGCTGATCGTGCGTCTCGCCGCCGCCTCGCTCCTGGCCGACCAGAAGCCGGAAGGCCTCCCGCCCGCCGAGCGCGAGGCGCTGCTCGCGGCCTTCGCCGAGTACGAGGCCTCCCAGCGCCTGAACGCCGACCGGCCCGAGGGCCACGCCGCGCTGGCGCTCTTCCGCCAGCGGCAGGGCCGGCAGGCCGACGCGGAGGCGGAATACCTCGCCGCGCTGAAGCTCGAGCCCGGCGCGGCCACCGTCTCGGCCAACCTCGCCGACCTCTACCGCCAGCAGGGCAAGGAGGCGGCGGCGGAACAGGCGCTCCGGGCGGCGCTGATGGTCGCCCCGTCCTCGGCCCTGGTGCGCCACTCGCTCGGCCTCTCGCTCATCAGGTCCAAGCGCTATCCGGAGGCCCTGGAGCAGTTGAAGCAGGCCGCGACGCTCGAGCCGGACAATGCCCGCTACGCCTATGTCTACGCGGTGGCGTTGCAATCGACCGGACAGGGGCAGGAGGCCGGGCGCGTCGCGGCGGAGGCGCTGGCGCGCCATCCGAACGATCCGGACCTGCTGGGCCTCATGCTGCAGCGCGCGCTCCAGTCCGGCGATGTGGCCGCAGCCGCTCCGCTGGCGCAGCGGCTCTCAGCGCTGCGGCCCGACGATGCGCAGCTCGCCCGGCTCGCGGCGCAGCTCAGGGGGCGCTGAGACTCACTCGCCCGGCTGCTCCGCCAGGGCCGGCTTCGGCTTGCGCCCGATGTCGGTCGCCGGCACCAGCAGCGTGATCAGCACGATCAGCAGGGCCATGGCGAAGGTCGCGACGAAGGTGAGGTGAAGGCTGCCCGCCAGCGCCGCCTCGAGCGCGGGATCCGCGTTCGGGCTTGCCGGCCCCGCCTCCAGCACCTGGCGCAGCCGTTCGGAGGTCACGGTGACGCCGGCCCGGTTCAGGCCCCAGTTCAGGATGGCGCCCAGAAGCGTGGCCCCCAGCGTGCTGCCGAGGTTGCGCGCGAAGATGTTGGAGGCGGTGACGCTGCCGCGCTGCGTCCAGTCGACGCTCTCCTGCACGAGCACGAGGCAGCCCACGCTGAGGAGCCCCATGCCGAAGCCCATGACGAGCGAGCCGACGCCGGCCTGGACCGGCGAGCTCTCGGGCCCCAGGACAAGGAAGGCCAGCGCGCCGACGGGCAGCAGCAGGCTGCCCGTGATGATGATCCGCCTCAGCCCGAACATCGGGAAGGTCCGACCCGCCACCGTCGCGCCGGCGGGCCAGCCGAGCACCATCATGGTCAGCGCGAAGCCGGCCACGACGGGGGAGCGATGCAGCACGCCCTGGATGTACATGGGCAGGAACGTGGTGAGCCCCATCAGCGCCATGGCCGCGAGAAGGGTCGCCCCGTTGGCGGCAGCGATGGGCCGGCGCTTCCACAGGGCGAAGGAGATCATGGGATCCGCCGCCCGGCCCTCCTGCCACACGAAAAGGACGAGGCAGACCAGGAAGAGCCCCCCGATCCACAGGGCCGGCCGCATGTCGCCGGTCCCTGCCAGCGTCAGCGAGGCCATGAGGGAGGCCACCGCCGCCGTGAAGAGCGCCGCGCCGGCATAGTCGATCGAGCGCTGCTGGTGGGCCACCTCCTCGTGCAGGAAAAGCACGAAGAGCGCGATGGCGACGATGCCGATCGGCACGTTGATCCAGAAGATCCAGGACCAGCTCAGCGCATGGATGATGAGGCCGCCCGCCAGCGGACCGATGACGGCCGACATGGCCCAGACGCTGGCGAGCCAGCCCTGCACCTTGCCGCGCTCATGGGCGGGGAAAAGGTCGGCCACGATGGTCATCGCCACCGGCTGCATGGCGCCGGCGCCCACGCCCTGGAGCAGGCGGAACACGATCATGGAGGGCATGGACCAGGCCGCGCCCGCCAGCACCGACGCCACCACGAAGATGACGATGCCCACGAGCATCACGGGCTTGCGCCCGTAGAGGTCGGCCAGCTTGCCGAAGACCACGGTCATGGCCGTCTGGGTCAGCAGGAAGGCGGCGAAGACCCAGCTGTAGAGATCGAGCCCGCCGAGCTCGCCCGCGATCTGCGGCATGGCGGTGGAGACGATGGTCGCCTCGATGGCCACCATGAACATGGAGACCATGACGCCGGCGATGACGAGGGGGCGGGAGGTTGTCGCTGGGGGCATGAACGGCATTCCGGGGGCCGTGGGGACGACGGCGCAGGCAAGCATGGGGCGGCGGCGGCGAAGATCAATGGCCCTGGGCGCGACCCTCCCATCGGCTGGTCGCGCAGGTCGCGCCCGGTTCGGCCTCGCGGGCCGCCGCGGCGGCCTTGACCGCCCCGCGGGGCGCAGGGACGATGCGACGCCGCATCGCCGTCCGGCCGCAGCCCAGGGGAGCGCCATGATCGAGGGATCCTGCCATTGCGGCCAGTTGCGCTGGCGCTTCGACGGCGAGCCGGAGGGCGCGACGGCCTGCAACTGCACGGTGTGCCGCCGCTACGGCGTGCTCTGGGCCTACGACTATGACGGGGAGCGCATCCGGGTGAGCGGCTCCGCGCGCGCCTATCGCTGGGGCGGCAGGCATATCGGCTTCCATTTCTGCGAGACGTGCGGCTGCGTGGGCTACTGGCGGGCCATCCAGGCGGACGAGAAGGGCCGCCGGCGCATCGCGGTGAACCTCCGCCTCGCCGATCCCGACGCCGTGGCCGACATCCCGATCGATCATTTCGACGGCCTGAACACCTTCGACGACCTGCCCCGGGACGGGAAGCGCGTGCGCGACATGTGGTTCTGAGAGGCGGGCGGCGGAGGAGCGCGGCGGCCGCGCAAGGCGGCCAAACGCCGCCAAACCCTTGAAGAGCATGGCGATATAGCCGCTAGAAGCCGATCCGATGCCTGCTCGCGGCGGCTCTGCCCTAGAATAGCGCCCACGCGACCTGCGCCGCCGGCGCAGCCACTCCCTTGCAAAGGTATCGCCGATGGACCGCTTCGATCCGACCGCCGAGTATTCCGAGATCCGCGACGGCGTGGCCCAGGTCTGCGCGGGCTTCCCCGGCGAATACTGGCGCGACCTCGACAGCCGCAAGGAATATCCCGAGGCCTTCGTCCGCGCGCTCTCCGAGGCGGGATACCTCGCGGCGATGATCCCGGAGGAGTATGGCGGCTCCGGCCTGCCGCTGACGGCCGCCGCGGTGATCCTCGAGGAGATCCACCGCAACGGCTGCAACGCCGCCGCCTGCCACGCCCAGATGTACACGATGGGGACCGTTCTGCGGCACGGCAGCCCCGAGCAGAAGAAGGCCTATCTCCCGGGAATCGCCGCCGGAACGTTGCGCCTGCAGGCCTTCGGCGTCACCGAGCCCACAAGCGGCACGGACACGCTCGCCCTCAAGACGACCGCCCGGCGCGAGGGGGACGTCTATGTCGTCAACGGCCAGAAGATCTGGACGTCCCGCGCGGAACATTCCGACCTCATGGTGCTGCTCGCCCGCACCACGGCGCGCGACCAGGTGAAGTCGCGGACGGACGGATTGTCGGTCTTCCTCATCGACCTGCGCGAGCACGTGGGCCGGGGCATCACCATCAAGCCCATCCGCACGATGATGAACCACGCGACGACCGAGGTGTTCTTCGACGACGTTCGCATTCCCGCCTCCTCCCTCGTCGGCGAGGAGGGCAAGGGCTTCCGCTACATCCTGTCCGGCATGAACGCGGAGCGCATCCTGATCGCGGCGGAGTGCATCGGCGACGCCAAGTGGTTCCTGGCCAAGGGCGCCGCCTACGCCAAGGACCGCGTCGTCTTCGGCCAGCCCATCGGCAAGAACCAGGGCGTGCAGTTCCCCCTCGCCCGCGCCTATGCCCACATGATCGCCGCCGAGGCCATCGTCTACCGCGCCGCGACCATGTACGACGCGGGGCAGGACCCGGGCGTGGAGGCCAACAGCGCCAAGATGCTGGCGGCCGACGCGAGCTGGGAGGCGGCCGAGGCCTGCCTGCAGACTCATGGCGGCTTCGGCTTCGCCGAGGAATACGACGTGGAGCGCAAGTTCCGCGAGGCCAGGCTCTACCAGGTGGCGCCGATCTCGACCAACCTGATCCTCTGCTTCATCGCCGAGCGCGTGCTCGGCCTGCCCAAGTCCTACGCCTGAGGAGCCCGGCATGCGCGTCGACGAGACGATGAACCGTCTGCTCGACCTCGCGGGCCTGCCCTCCGCGGCCCTGCCCGGAAGCGCCCTCGCCTATGCGCGCTTCTCGCTGTTCGACTGGCTCGTCTGCGGGCGGGCCGGCGCGAGCCAGCCGCTGAGCGGCATCATCCGGGACTATGTCCTCGAGGAGGGCGGCCGGCCCGTCGCCAGCGTGTTCGGGGCGGCGGCCCGGGCGCCGGCCCGCGCGGCGGCGCTGGTCAACGGCACGATCTCCCACGCGCTCGACTACGATGACACGCATTTCGCCCATGTCGGGCATCCCTCGGTCGGGATCATGCCCGCGGCCCTGGCCGTGGCACAGGAGACCGGCGCGCCGGCGGCGCGGGTCGCGGAAGCCTTCCTGGTGGGGGCCGAGGCCTCCTGCCGGATCGGGATGGTACTCGGCCGCGGCCATTACGAGCGCGGCTTCCACCAGACGGCGACGGCCGGCGCCTTCGGCGCGACGGTGGCGGCCGGGCGCCTCTATGGCCTCGACCGCACGGCCATGCGCCACGCGCTGAGCCTCGTCGCCACCCGCGCCTCCGGGCTCAAGTCGCAGTTCGGCACCATGGGAAAGCCCTTCAACGCCGGCATCTCCGCCTCCAACGGCGTGGAGGCGGCCGCCCTCGCCGGGCGCGGCTTCGTCTCGGCCGATGACGCGGTGGGAGGTCTGCAGGGCTTCGTCGACACCCATTCCGAGGACGCCGCCGACGCGCGCGGCTGGGCGAACCCGCCGCCCGGGCATTTCGTCTTCGAGGACATCCAGTACAAGCTCCACGCCTGCTGCCACGGCACGCACGCCATGATCGAGGCGCTGGCGGCGGCGAAGCGCGAGCACGGCCTGGCCGCGGGCGACGTCGCCGGCATCGAGCTCGCGGTGAACCCGCGCTGGCTGCGGGTGTGCAACATCCCCCGCCCGCGCACGGGGCTCGAGGTGAAGTTCAGCTATGCCTGGCTCGCCGGCATGGTGCTGAACGGGGTCGACACCTCGTCCGACGCCGCCTATGTCGACGCGCTCTGCGAGGACGCCCGGCTGGCCGCCGTCGCCGGCAAGGTGCGCGTCGCCGGCGTCGAGAGCGTCGGCGACACGGCGACGGACGCGGTGATCACGCTACGCGACAATCGCCGGGTGACGGCTTCGCACGACCTCGCCGAGCGCCAGCCCCTCGAGCGGATCGAGGCCGGGCTGCGCGCCAAGGCCGCGGGGCTCCTCGGGCGCGGAGAGGCGGAGGCGCTGTGGAGCGCCGTGGCCCGTCTGGACAGCCTCGCCGCGGACGACCTCGGCGCGCTGCTCGGGAACCGGGCATGAGCGCGTCCCCGCAGGAGCCGGACTTCTCCGACTGGATCGGCCGGCGCATCGAGCGGGAGGACCGCATCACGGCGCGGATGATCCGCGAATACGAGGCGACGCTGACGCCCTATCTCGCCCGCGGCCGCGCGGTGCAGCCGGCGCTCTTCTGGTGCCTTGCGCCCGAGGCGCTGAGCGCGGACCAGCTGGGCCCGGACGGCCATCCCAGGACGGGGATCATCCTCCCCGCGCTGCCCCTCCCCCGCCGCATGTGGGCGGGCGGCGAACTGGCCTTGCACGCCGAATTCCACCCCGGCGACGCCGTGCAGCGCACGAGCACCGTCGAATCCGTCTCCTTCAAGACGGGCAGCACGGGCCGGCTCGGCTTCGTGGCCGTGCGCCACCACTACCGCGTCGAGGGACGCCTCGTGCTCGACGAGCGGCAGGACATCGTCTACCGCGAGCCGCCGCCCCCGGGCGGCTCGGCCGCGCCCCCGCCGCGCAAGGCCTTGGCCGAGCCGCAGGTGTTGCGCAGCTGGGCCGTCGACCCCACGCCGACCCTGCTCTTCCGCTATTCGGCCCTCACCTTCAACGGCCACCGCATCCACTACGACTATCCCTATGCGACGGGAGTGGAAGGCTATGCGGGACTGGTCGTGCACGGCCCGCTCCAGGCCACGCTCATGCTGACCATCCTGACCGAGGAGCTCGGCCGTCCGCCGCGTTCCTTCTCCTATCGCGGACTCGCCCCGCTGATCTGCGGCCCGCCCTTCTCGGTGCAGGCCACCCGCGACGACAGGGGAGCCCTCGCCGCCCGCGTCGTGACCGCGGACGGCGTGGTGACCATGGCGGCGCAGGCGAGCGCGGACTGAGGCGCAGCGCGCGACCGGCGCGGCCCGCTCTCAGCCGGCGACGGGCCAGGACCAGAATCCCGGGCCTTCCTTGTCGAGGAAGCCGTTCAGCACCATGCGGTGGACCTCGTCCGCGCCGTCCACGAGGCGGGCCTGGCGGGCGTAGCGGTAGATCCATTCCAGCACGGTGTCGGTCGAGTAGCCGCGCGCGCCGTTGACCTGGATGGCGACGTCGGCGGCCTGGTGCAGCAGGTTGGCGACATGCACCTTCGCCATGGAGATCTCCTTTCGGGCGAAGCCGCCGCGGTCGAGCTCCCAGGCGGCCTTCATCACCAGCAGCCGGCCGATCTCGATGTCCATGGCGAGCTTGCCCAGCATGAGCTGCACGCTCTCGCGGTCCGCGAGCCGCACGCCGAAGCCCGTGCGGACAGCCGCGTACTCCTTGGCGATCTCCACGCAGCGCCTGGAGAGACCGAGCCAGCGCATGCAATGCGTGAGGCGGGCCGGGCCGAGGCGGATCTGGGTGAGGCGCATGCCCTGCCCTTCCTCCAGCAGCCGGTTCCCGACGGGGATCTCGAGCCCCTCGAAGGCCAGTTCGCAATGGCCGCCATGCTCCTCCGGCCCCATGATCCCGATGCGCCGGACGATGCGCCAGCCCGGCTGGTCACGGTGGAACAGCAAGGCCGAGAGGCCGTGGCGCGGATCGTCCGAGGTGCGGGCGATCAGGATGAAATGGGCGGCGTCCTGCGCGCCGGTGATGAACCACTTGCGTCCGGTGACCACGTAGACGTCGCCGCGGCGCTCGGCGCGCGTGTCGATCATCTGCGGGTCGGAGCCGCCGCCGGGATGGGGTTCGGTCATGGCGAAGGCGGAGCGTACCTCGCCGCGCACGATGGGCTGCAGCCAGCGCTCCTGCTGGGCCGGAGTCGCGGTCTTCTCCAGCACCATCATGTTGCCGTCGTCGGGCGCCGCCGAGTTGAAGCAGACGGGGCCGAAGATCGAGCGGTTCATCGTCTCGTAGCAGGCGGCCATGCCCACCTTGCCGAGGCCGAGCCCGCCTGTCTCGCGCCTGAGCTGGACGCACCAGAGCCCCTCGCCGCGCGCCTTGGCCCGCAGCGCGGCAAGCGGGCCGGGCGCGATGTTCTCGTGTGCGTCCCACTGCTCCCTGTCGGCCTCCACCGGCAGCACCTCTCGCTCGACGAAGGCGGCGATGCGCGCGCGGACGTCCTCGGTGGCGGCGGGAAGGGTGAAGTCCATGGCACAGGCTCCTGTTGGCGTCGGCGGGCGTCACGCCTGCATGGCGAGGGCGTGGGCCCGCCGGGCGAAGTTCACGGCGAGACGGCCCGTGCGCGCCGCGTTGGCGTCGGCAGCCGTGCCGGCGCGCGCGCGATCGGCGATTCCGACGAAGATCACGGAAAAGCGGAACAGCGCGAAGACCACATGGAACGGCTGCAGCCGGCCGGAGGGCGCGGGCAGCCCCTCGTAGCGGGCCACGAACGCATCCTGGCCGGGAATGCCGAGAGCGCCGAGGTCGAGGCCGAGGATGCCGGAATACTCGTCCGGGCTCGAATGCCAGGTCATGCAGCAAAAGCCGAGGTCGGCGAGCGGATCGCCGAGCGTCGCGAGCTCCCAGTCGAGGATGCCGATCACGCGGGGCTCGGTCGGATGGAACATCAGGTTCCCGAGCCGGAAATCGCCGTGGGCGATGGCGGTCCGCCCGTCGTCGGGCGGCAGCTTCTCGGACAGCCAGGCCACCACGGCGTCGAGCTCGGGGATGTCGTCGGTGGGCGACTCCTCCCATTGCCGCGACCAGCGCGCCAATTGCCGGGCGAAGTAGCTGCCCGGCCGGCCGAAATCGCCGAGCCCGACGGCCGCGGGATCGACCGCGTGGAGGGCGGCCAGCGTGTCGGCCATGGACAGGTACATGGCCCGGCGCTCGCCGGGCGAGAGGCCGGGCAGCGCGCAATCGTGGAAGACGCGACCCTCGAGTTTCTCCATGGCGTAGAAGGGCGTGCCGATGACGCCCGGGTCGGCCTCGAAGAGCAGCGGGCGCGGCACGGGGACGCAGGTGCGGGAGAGCGCGTCGAGCACCCGGAACTCCCGGTCCACGGCATGGGCCGACGGCAAGGTGGGGCCTGCGGGGCGCTTGCGCAGAATGGCCGCCCCGTCGGGGAAGGCGACGATGTAGGTCGGGTTGGATTGCCCGCCGCTGATCCGCTCGAGGGACATGGGCCCGGTGGCGAAGGGCACGCGCCCCCGCAGGTAGTCCGCCAGGGCCTGCGGCTCGAAATCGACGGCGCCCCTGATCTCACCAAGCCCCGACACGGTCTCCTCCGATCAGGCGCCGGACGCGCGTTTCCCCTCGACTGGCCGGGGAGCCTGGCCCCGCGGCCGGTGCGGATCTTGGCACCGATGGACGACGGGTCCAATCCCCGATCTCGGGCGCCCCGGCGTCGCCATTCGGGACGCCGAGCTTGTCTTCGCGCCGTCGGCTCGCGACACTGGAGCCAGGCCGCCGCCGCGGTCCCACCCGCGGAAGGAGACGAGATGGCAGGCCAGCATGCGACGTCGCTCGTCGGAGGGCGCACGGTCTTCCGCTCCGCCCTGGGCGAGGTCACCCGCGTCACGGCCGACGACCTGCCGATCCTGCGGGGCCTGTCCATCAAGCGCCTCGTCCTCGCGCCGGGATCGGTGAGGGCCCCGCACTGGCACGCCAACTGCGCGGAACTCGCCTATTGCGTCCGGGGCCAGGCGCTCGTGTCCCGGCTGGGCAACGAGAGCGCCTATGCCAGCTTCGCCGTGTCGACGGGGCAGATGTTCTACATCGAGAGCGGCGCGCTGCACGTCATCGAATGCCTCGGCGATGCCGAGGCCGAGTTCATCATCGCCTTCCGGCACGAGCGGCCGGAGGACTTCACCTTGCAGGGCGGCTTCGGGGCGATGACGGACGCCGTGCTCGGCAATACCTATGGCCTGCCGGCGGACGCGTTCCGCGGCCTTCCCAGGACGACCGAGGGGGCCTACATCGTCTCCCGCGCGAGCCCGGCCGCCCTTCCCGCCGACGCAGAGCGGCCATCGCCCTACCGTTTCGACATCGAGGGCGAGTCGCCGCCCATCGCGCTCGGCTACGGACAGGCGAAGCTGGCGCGCAAGCAGTTCTGGCCCGTGCTGGACGACATCTCCATGTACTCGCTGCGGGTCACGCCGGACGGGATGCGGGAGCCGCACTGGCACCCCGGCACCGCCGAGATGGGCTATGTGGTGGCGGGGCGTGCCCGCATGACCATCCTGGACCCGGACGGCGCGACTTCGACCTGGGACCTCGCGCCCGGCGACGTCTACTTCATTCCTCCGGCCTATCCCCACCACATCGAGGTGCTGGACGCCGCGCCCATCCACTTCCTGATCTTCTTCGACCGGCCGGCTCCCGGCGACATCGGCTTCAAGGCCTCCGTCTCGGCCCTGTCCCGGCCCGTGCTCGCGGCCGCGCTCGGGGTTGCGCAGGCGCAGCTCCCGGCCTTTCCGACGACGGTGGCCGATCCCCTGATCGTCGCGCGGGTCAACCCGGGCGGCCGGTCCGGCCCGGGCTGAGAGGCCGGCCATGGGCGTCTTCGGCTGGCTCTCGGGATCGCTCAGGGACTCCCTCGGCGACATCGTCTTCGGCATGGAGGACGGCACCGTCTCCATCTTCGGCCTCGTCTTCGGCGTGGCGCTGAGCGCGCCCGACGGCAAGGCGGTCCTCCTGGCGGGGGCGACCGGCGCCGCGGCCGCGGCCGTCTCGATGATGGCGGGCAGCTATCTCGACGCCAGGACGGAGCAGGACCGGGCGGCCGCCCGGGCCAGCCGCAGCGCGGCGGAGCGGACCGACGAGGCCGAGGCCGTGGCGGCGCGGCTGTCCAAGCGCCTGGCGGCGTCGGGCGCGCCGGCGGCGCAGCGCGAGGCGCTCGCGGGGGCGCTCGTCGCCACTCCCGGCGCCGTCGCCGCCCTGCGCTCCGCGCTGGATCCCGAGGCCGATGCGCCCAAGGCGAGCCCGGCCGCGCACGCCTTCTGGATGTTCGTCTCCGACCTCTTCGCGGGCGCGGTGCCGGTGATCCCCTTCGGCCTGCTTCCCCTCGCGGAGGCGCGGGTCGTCTCGGTCGTGCTGACCACGATCCTGCTCGTGGCCCTCGGCGTCGGACGCGGGCTGGTGGCGGGGCGGAACGTCCTGCGCACGACCCTGGAGACGCTGCTCGTCGCCGCCTCCGCCGCCGCGGCCGGGGTCCTGATCGGCCGGCTGATCGCCTAGCGGGCAGCCGGAGGCCCACGCAAGGCCCTGCTCGTCAAACGCGCAAAAGTGATGCGCGTTGCTGTCGGTCGCTGCTACCATGGTCAAGCGAGACGCTGAAAAAGCGCAACCAACTCAGGGGGGACACCATGGTCACGCTCTTTGTCCGTCACACAGTGGCGGATTATGCCAAGTGGCGGACGGTCTATGACGCATTCGGCGCAACGCGGGGTCCGCTCGGCGTCATGGGCGCGGCGGTCTACCAGTCGGCGGACGACCCGAACGACATCACGGTCACGCACGACTTTGCCACGCTCGACGCCGCGCGCGCCTTCGTCGGGTCCAGCGAGCTGAAGACGGCGATGTCCCAGGCCGGGGTCGTCGCCGCGCCCACCGTTTGGTTCGCGCAGAAGCGCTGACGACTCCGCCGACCTGACGGAACGGACCTCTCGTCGTCACGGCGAGCCGAACGCGAAGCGATCTGGCCCTTCGCCGGGCGAAGGGCGGATTGCTTCGTCGCCGGGCGCCCGCAATGACGTTCCAGACAGGTCGGAAACGGCGTGGCTGCGGCGCCGCCGCGCCTCGCGGGACCCGCTCACCCCACGCCGGGCGCCTCGTGGCCCGTGCGGGCCACGTACTCGGTGTAACCGCCGCCATAGAGGTGGACGCCTTCGGGCGTGAGTTCCAGCACGCGGTTGGACAGCGAGGCGAGGAAGTGCCTGTCGTGGGAGACGAACAGCATCGTCCCCTCGTATTGCGACAGTGCCTCGACGAGCATGTCCTTGGTCGCCATGTCCAGGTGGTTGGTCGGCTCGTCGAGCACCAGGAGGTTGGGCGGGTCGTAGAGCATCAGCGCCATGACCAGCCGGGCCTTTTCGCCGCCCGAGAGCACCCGGCAGCGCTTCTCCACGTCGTCCCCCGAGAAGCCGAAGCACCCGGCGAGCGTCCTCAGCGAGCCCTGGTTCGCCTGCGGGAAGGCGTCCTCCAGCGTCTCGAACACCGTGCGCTCGCCGTCGAGCAACTCCATCGCGTGCTGGGCGAAGTAACCCAACCTGACGCTGCCGCCGAGCGTCACGCTGCCGGCGTCGGGCTCCGTCGCGCCGGCCACGAGCTTGAGCAAGGTGGACTTGCCCGCGCCGTTGACGCCCATGATGCACCAGCGCTCCCGGCGCTGGACCTGGAAGTCGAGGTCCGTGTAGATTCGCCGGCCGCCATAGGCCTTGTGAACGCCCTTGAGGCTGACGACGTCGTCGCCCGAGCGCGGCGCCGGCGGGAACTCGAAGGAGACGGTCTGCCGGCGGCGCGGCGGCTCGACGCGCTCGATCTTGTCGAGCTTCTTGACGCGGCTCTGGACCTGCGCGGCATGCGAGGCGCGGGCCTTGAAGCGCTCGATGAACTTGATCTCCTTGGCGAGCATGGCCTGCTGGCGCTCGAACTGCGCCTGCTGCTGGCGCTCGTTCATGGCCCGCTGCTGCTCGAAAAAGGCGTAGTCGCCGCCATAGGTGGTCAGCGCCCCGCCGTCGATCTCGATGACCTTCCTGACGATGCGGTTCATGAACTCGCGGTCGTGCGAGGTCATGAGCAGCGCGCCCTCGTAGCCTTTCAGGAAGGTCTCGAGCCAGATCAGGCTCTCGATGTCGAGATGGTTGCTGGGCTCGTCCAGCAGCATGGCGTCAGGACGCATCAGCAGGATGCGGGCGAGCGCCACGCGCATCTTCCAGCCGCCCGACAGCGCGCCGACGTCGCCGTCCATCATGTCCTGGCTGAAGCTGAGGCCCGCCAGCACCTCCCGCGCGCGACCCTCCAGCGCATAGCCGCCGAGCTCCTCGAAGCGCGCCTGCACCTCGCCGTAGCGCTCGATCAGCGCCTCAAGCTCGTCGGCGCGGCCGGGATCGGTCATGGCGGCCTCGAGCTCGCGCAGCTCGGCGGCGACCTCGCTCACCGGGCCAGCCCCGTCCATCACCTCGGCGACGGCGCTGCGCCCCGCCATCTCGCCGACGTCCTGGCTGAAATAGCCGATCGTCACGCCCCGATCGACCGCGACCTGCCCCTCGTCCGGCTGATCGCGGCCGGTGATCATGCGGAACAGCGTCGACTTGCCCGCGCCGTTCGGCCCCACGAGCCCCACCTTCTCGCCGCGCTGGATCGCGGCCGAGGCCTCGATGAACAGGATCTGGTGCCCGTTCTGCTTGCTGATGTTCTCGATCCGGATCATGGGTCCCACAGGTCACGTGTCACGCGGCGCCCTTATGCCACAGCCGGCGAGCCGCGAAAGGCTCGGCTGCCGCGCTCCCGCCGCGGGTCGGGCCAGGGGCGTGCAGGGTTCTCGCGCCGGCGGCGCGGTTGACGGCGGCGCGCCCGGGGGATACCGCTGCGCCCGACTGCGCGCCCCGTGGCTGCGCGTCCTTCCTGCCCGCCGGACGAGCGGCCGAAGGATCCTTGTTCCGCTCTGTCCATCGAACACCCATGCCCTTCCCCAAGACCCACCCCAGCGTCGAGCGCGCGCTCAGCGAGCGCGGCTATGCCGAACCCACCCCGGTCCAGGCCGCCGTGCTCACCCCGGAGGCGCGCGAGCGCGACCTGCTGGTGTCCGCCCAGACGGGCTCCGGCAAGACCGTGGCCTTCGGGCTGGCGCTCGTCTCGACCCTGCTGGGAGAAGCCGAGCGCTTCGGCCCGGCCGCCGAGCCGCTGGCGCTGGTGATCGCCCCCACGCGCGAACTCGCCCTCCAGGTGCAGCGCGAACTCGCCTGGCTCTACGCCCCGGCCGGGGCGCGCATCGCCTCCTGCGTCGGCGGCATGGACGTGCGCCGCGAGGCGCGGGTCCTGGCCGAGGGCTGCCACGTCGTGGTGGGAACGCCCGGCCGCCTGCGCGACCACCTCGAGCGCGGACGCCTCGATCCCTCGCACTTGCGCGCCGTCGTCCTGGACGAGGCCGACGAGATGCTCGATCTCGGCTTCCGCGAGGACCTCGAGTTCATCCTGGGTGCTGCCCCCGCCGAGCGGCGCACCCTGCTCTTCTCGGCGACGATCGCGCGCGACATCGCGCTGCTCGCCCAGAATTTCCAGCGCGACGCCCTGCGCATCGACACGGTCGACCGCAGCCAGCCGCACGGCGACATCGACTACAAGGCCGTGCTGGTCGCCCCCGGCGAGGTCGAGCACGCCATCGTCAACGAACTGCGCCACGCCGACGCGCCAGGCGCGCTCGTGTTCTGCCATACGCGGGAAGCGGTCAAGCGCCTCAACGGCAGCCTTCTCGAGCGCGGCTTCGCCACGGTGGCGCTGTCGGGCGAGATGGGCCAGAACGAGCGCAACCACGCGCTCCAGGCCCTGCGCGACGGCCGCGCGCGCGTCTGCGTGGCGACGGACGTGGCCGCTCGCGGCATCGACCTGCCCGGCCTCGACCTCGTCATCCACGCGGAGGTGCCGCGCGGCAAGGAGACCCTTCTGCACCGCAGCGGCCGCACCGGCCGGGCCGGCCGCAAGGGCGTCTGCGTGCTGATCACGCCGCTCAACCGGCGCCGGCGCACGGAATTGCTGCTGCAGCAGGCGGGACTGGAGGCGGAATGGCGCTCCCCTCCCTCCGCGGAGGCCGTGCGCAAGCGCGACCAGGAGCGCCTGGTGCAGGACCCGGTCTTCGCCGAGGAGGCCTCGGACGAGGACCTCGCGACGGCCCGCCTCCTGCTGCAGCAGCGCTCGCCCGAGGAGATCGCGGCGGCGTTCGTGCGCACCATCCGCGCGCGGCTGCCGGAGCCGGAGGACGTCTACGACCCCGGCCCGCAGCGCGGCCGCGAGCCCCGGCCGGCCCGCCGGCCCGCGCCGGAGCGCGACGAGGCCGAGCCGCGCTCGACCTACGACCCGATCCGCGCCGAGCGCCACGCGAGCGGCCCGATGGCCTGGTTCCGCATGAGCATCGGCCGGCAGAACAATGCCGATCCGCGCTGGCTGCTGCCGGTGATCTGCCGTCGCGGCCACGTCACCCGCAAGGAGATCGGGGCCATCCGCATCTTCGACCGCGAGACGCGCTTCGAGATCACGCAGGACGCCGCCGAGCGCTTCGCGCAGGCCGCGCTGGGCAAGGTAAGCAAGGGCGAGAGCATCCGCTTCGAGCGCAGCGAGCCGCCGGGCAGCGGCGGGCCCGCGTCCCGCCACCCGTCGCGCGAGGACGCCGCGCCCCGACCGCGCGGCGACGGCCGGGCCGACGAGCGCCCGCGCCAGGGCGAGCGGCCGGACCACACGGACCGGGCGCGGCCCTTCAAGCCGAGGCGTCACGAGGGGCCGCGCGACGACGCGGCCCCGCGCCGGCGCGACGACGGACCGCCGGCGCGCGACCCCAAGCCCGCGGCCGCGCGCGATCCAAGGCCCGCGAGGGGGCCGAAGCCCGCGCATCATCGCGGCAAGAGCCCCGAGCGTCCCAAGGGCAAGCCCCGCAAGGGCTGACCCCCGCGAGACCGGCGGCGCGCCCGCGTCGGCGGGCCGGCGCGGCTATGCGTCCTCGAGGGCGCGCTTGCGGGCGGGCGCCGTCATGGGCGGCACCCAGCCGGTCTCCTTGCTGAGCGAGGGATCGCGGCAGTCCACGTCCTCGAACTCGTTGACCGCGTCGATCTCCAGCCCCATCGCGATGTTGGTGACGCGCTCCAGGATGCATTCGATCACGACGGGGACCTGATGCTCCTGCATCAGGGCCCGGGCCCGCGCGAAGGCGTCCTTGAACTCGTTCGGGCTCTTCACGCGGATGGCCTTGCAGCCCAGGCCCTCGGCGACCGCGACGTGGTCGACCCCGTAGCCCGCGACGCCGTCCCCGTCATCGCCCGCGTTGATGTTGTCGAAGGCGAGGCTCACCTCGAAATCCATCTGGAAGCCGCGTTGAGCCTGCCGGATGAGGCCGAGATAGGAGTTGTTCACGACGACGTGCAGGTAAGGCAACTTGTGCTGCGCGCCGACGGCGAGCTCCTCGATGAGGAACTGGAAGTCGTAGTCGCCCGACAGGGCCACGATGGGCTTGTCCGGCAGGGCCGCGCGCACGCCGAGCGCGGCGGGCAGCGTCCAGCCCAGCGGGCCGGCCTGGCCGCAATTGATCCAGTTGCGGGGACCGTAGACCCGCAGGAACTGCGCACCCGCGATCTGCGAATTGCCGATCGTCGTCACGTAGCAGGTGTCGCGGCCGAAGGCCTCGTTCATCTCCTGGTAGACGCGCTGCGGCTTCAGCGGCACTTGGTCGAAGTGGGTCTTGCGCAGCATGCTGTCCTTGCGGTGCTGGCATTCGGCCACCCACTCCGCGCGGTCTTTCAGGCGTCCCTGCTGCTTCCACTCGCGGGCGACCGCGATGAAGAGCGAGAGCGCCGCCTTGGCGTCCGAGACAATGCCGAGGTCCGGCCCGAAGACGCGGCCGATCTGGGTGGGCTCGATGTCGACATGCACGAACCTTCGGCCCTTCGTGTAGACGTCGAGCGAGCCCGTGTGGCGGTTGGCCCAGCGATTGCCGACCCCCAGCACGACGTCGCTGCGCAGCAGCGTGGCGTTGCCGTAGCGGTGGCTGGTCTGCAGGCCGACCATGCCCTGCATCAGCGGGTGGTCGTCGGGGATCGCTCCCCAGCCCATCAGCGTGGGAATGACGGGGACGCCCACGATCTCGGCGAAGGCCGTCAGCTCCGCCGAGGCGTCGGCGTTGATGATGCCGCCGCCCGCAACGATCAGGGGCCGCTCCGCCTCGTTCAGCATGGCCAGCGCCTTCTCGATCTGCCGGCGCGTGGCGGCGGGCTTGTAGACCGGCAGGGGCTCGTAGGCCTCGATGTCGAACTCGATCTCGCCGAGCTGCACGTCGACGGGCAGGTCGATCAGGACCGGGCCGGGCCGTCCCGAGCGCATCAGGTGGAAGGCCTGCTGGAAGACCTGGGGCACCAGCGCCGGCTCGCGCACCGTGACCGACCACTTGGTGACCGGCTTGGCGATGGACTCGATGTCGACGGCCTGGAAGTCCTCCTTGTAGAGGCGGGCGCGCGGCGCCTGCCCGGTGACGCACAGGATCGGGATCGAGTCGGCATGCGCCGAGTAGAGTCCCGTGATCATGTCGGTCCCCGCCGGGCCGGACGTGCCGACGCACAGGCCGATGTTCCCTGCCCTGGCCCGCGTGTAGCCCTCCGCCATGTGGGAGGCGCCCTCGACATGGCGCGCCAGGATATGGCGGATCGAGCCGCGCGCCTTCATCGCCGCGTAGAAGGGATTGATCGCGGCGCCCGGCACGCCGAAGGCGCAGGACACGCCCTCGCGCTCGAGAACCAGAACCGCCGCATCGACCGCACGCATCCTCGCCATCGTGTCCTCCTGGGCTGTCCCCTGTCGGGGCGACCCAGTGATGCCACAGGCGACGGACCGCCACAATTTTTTCGGAAAATATTTTTATGATACGGAAAAATAGGCCAAGCTGCTGAAAGGCAGGCCGTTTTCTTTTTCCAGGCCGTTTCGGTAGCCTGCGGCAGGTGCTTTTTCGGGCGGCCCGGCAGCCGCCTTCGGCGAGGGAGGGATGGGTGGTCGAGATCACGGAGAAGCGGCATCGCGGCCGCCCGCGCTCCGCGACGGCCGGCGAGGACAGCCCGGGAGTCCAGTCCCTCGACCGGGCCATCGTACTGATGCGCCTGGTGGCCGACGGCAACGGCATGTCGCTCACCGAGCTCGCCGCGCGGGCGGAGCTCCCCCCCTCCACGGTCTATCGCATGCTCTCCACCTTGCAGCGGCACGGCGTGGTCGAGTTCGACGATGTGAACCAGCTCTGGTTCGTCGGGGTCGAGCTGTTCCGGATGGGCTCCAGCTTCCTGCGCCGGCGCAAGCTCGCCGAGCGCGGGCGCGCCGTCATCGAGGCCCTGATGGCCGAGACCGGGGAGACCGCCAACCTCGCCATCGCCGACGGCGCGTCCGTCGTCTTCGTGACGCAGGCCGAATCGCACCAGGCCATCCGCGCCTTCTTCAGGCCGGGCACGCGCAGTCCCTACCATGCCTCGGGCGTGGGCAAGGCGATCCTGGCCTTCAGCCCGTCGGACCGCCGCGCCGCGCTGCTCGGCCGGACGCCGCTGGAGGCCTTCACCCCCCGCACCCGGACGACGCGCGAGGCGCTGGACGCCGACCTGTCCGCCTGCCGCCGGAGAGGCTACGCGCTGGACGACGAGGAGCGGGACCTCGGCATGCGCTGCATCGCGGCGCCGATCTTCAACGAGCTCGGCGCGCCCTTCGGCGGGGTCTCCGTCTCGGGCCCCCGCGTGCGCCTCGACGACGCCTTCGTCGCCCGCGTGGCGCCCCTGGTGATCGCCGCCGGCCACAGGCTCACGGAAGCCATGGGCGGCATCCTGCCCCGGGGCCGGGACGAGGACGACTGACACGGCCGCGGCGGCCACCGGGCGCCGGGCCGCCGCGGCCACCGGGGCGGCGCGGCCGCCGCGGCCAAAGCCCCCGCCCCTCGTCCTTCGAGACGCATCGCCAAGGGGCGATGCTCCTCAGGATGAGGGGCTTCGTTGGGCTGCGCGAGGCGATGCCGAGGTTGCTGCAGACGCTGCTGAGGTGCCTGAAGACGCGGCCGGGGCTGCTGAAGAAACGGCCGAGGCTCCCCAGGGCTAGGCCAGGCTCCGCATGACGCTGCAGGCTCCCCAAGCCAACGCCAAGTCTGCCCCAGACACTGCCAAGTCTGCCCAAGACACTGCTGCATCACCATCAAGGCCTCATCCTGAGGAGGCCGCGCAGCGGCCGTCTCGAAGGACGAGGCCGTGCCGGGCGGCGGCCACCGGGGCGGCGCGGCCGCCGCGGCCAAGGCCCCCGCCCCTCATCCTTCGAGACGCATCGCCAAGGGGCGATGCTCCTCAGGATGAGGGGCTTCGTTGGGCTGCACGAGGCGATGCCGAGGTTGCTGAAGACGCTGCCGGGGCTGCTGAAGACGAGGCCGAGGCTCCCCAGGGCCAGGCCAGGCTCCGCAAGACGCTGCAGGCTCCCCAAGCCAACGCCAAGTCTGCCCCAGACACCGCCGCATCACCACCAAGGCCTCATCCTGAGGAGGCCGCGCAGCGGCCGTCTCGAAGGACGAGGCCGTGCCGGGCGACAGCCACCGGGGCGGCACGGCCGCCGCGGCCGAAGCCCCGCCCGTGTCGCTCCCGGTCAATCCGGCGGGGCGAATGGTCAAATTGGGGGCGGACGGGGGCTGCTAGTCTGGGCGCTCGCGCATCCCCGGTGGCCCATGACCTCGCCTCTCCGCTGCCTCGTCCTCGACCCCGCCGACAATGTCGCCATCGCGCTGGACGACCTCCCCGCCGGCGAAGGCGCGGGGGTGGGGGACCTGCGGACGGCCACCCCCGTGCCGAAGGGCCACAAGCTCGCGCTGGCGGAGATCGCGGCCGGCGCCCCCGTGGTGAAGCTGCGCTCGGTCATCGGCGTCGCCTCGCGGCCCATCGGGGCCGGCGAGCACGTGCATACGCACAACCTCCATTTCGTGCCCTCGCCCGCGAGCCATGCCATCGCCCGGCCACGACCGGGCTCGACCGCGCGCGCCGGCAACCCGGCGCCCCGCCTGTTCCAGGGCTACGTCCGCGAGGACGGACGGGTGGGCACGCGCAACGTGCTGCTCGTGCTCGCCACGGTGAACTGCTCGGCGACCGTGGCGCGGCGCATCGCGGAGGCCTTTCGCCGGTCCGTCGACCTCTCCGCCTACCCGGGCGTCGACGGCGTCGTGGCGCTGACCCACCAGCACGGCTGCAGCTTCCGCGCCGACGGCCCCGGCATGGACATCCTGCGCCGCACGCTCGGCGGCTATGCGCGCCACCCCAACGTCGCGGGGACGCTGGTCGTGGGGCTGGGCTGCGAGGACAACCAGGTCGAGGCCTTCCTCGACGCGGTCGGCCTCGCCCCCTCCGAGCGCCTGCGCACCCTCGTGATCCAGCACGTCGGCGGCACCGCCGCCACGGTCGCGGCCGGCGTCGAGGCGCTGAAGGCCATGCTCCCCCTGGCGGCGCAGGCGCGCCGGGAGCCGGTGCCGGCGAGCCGCCTCGTCGTCGGCCTGCAATGCGGGGGCTCGGACGGCTTCTCGGCGATCACGGCGAACCCCGCGCTCGGCGCTGCCGCCGACCTCGTGGTGGAGCAGGGCGGCACGGTGATCCTGGCGGAGACGCCCGAGATCTACGGGGCCGAACACCTGCTGCTGCAGCGCGCCGTGCGGCCCGAGGTCGGCGAGAAGCTGCTCGACCTCATCGCCTGGTGGGAGCGCAGCGCGGCGGCCGACAAGGGCAGCCTCGACAACAATCCCTCCGCCGGCAACAAGGCGGGCGGCCTCAGCACCATCCTGGAGAAGTCGCTCGGCGCGGTGGCGAAGGCGGGCTCCAGCCCGCTCGAGGACGTGGTGGCCTATGCCGAGCCCATCCGCACGCCGGGCCTGGTCTTCATGGATTCGCCGGGCTACGACCCGGTTTCCGCGACGGGGCAGGTCGCCTCGGGCGCGAACCTCCTCTGCTTCACGACCGGGCGGGGCTCCTGTTTCGGCAGCGCTCCGGCCCCCTCGCTCAAGCTCGCGACCAACACGCCGCTCTTCCGCCGCATGGAAGGCGACATGGACCTCGATTGCGGCGGCATCGCCGACGGGCTCGAGACGCCGCAGCAGGCCGGCGAGCGCATCTTCGCGGCCATGCTCGACGTCGCCTCCGGGCGGCGCAGCAAGAGCGAGGAGCTCGGCTACGGGGAAGAAGAGTTCATGCCATGGGCCATGGGCCTGACCTACTGATACGCAGCATCCCCCCGGAGACGCCCATGTCCTACCGCTTCGACACCCTCGTCGGCTTCGCGCAGCGCCTGCTGGAGCGGGCGGGCCTCGACGGCGACAAGCCCGCCGTGGTGGCGCAGATGCTCGTGACGGCGGACGCGATGGGCCACACGACCCACGGGCTCGCCCAGCTCGGCGACTACCTGGAGGAGCTCGAGGCGGGCGCCATGACGGCGACCGGCGAGCCCGACGTGGTCGCCGACCGCAGCGCCGCCGTGGTGTGGGACGGCCGCCGCCTCCCCGGCGTGTGGCTGACGCACCGGGCCGTCATGCTCGCCGGCGAGCGGGCGAAGGCGCACGGGCTGTGCGCGGTCACCATCCGCCGCAGCCACCACATCGCCTGCCTCGCCGCCTTCCTGCCGCTGGCGACCGAGCAGGGGCTGATGGCCGTCGTGGCGAGCAGCGACCCCTCCTCGGCCGCGGTCGCCCCCCATGGCGGGCGCACGGCCGTGTTCACGCCGGACCCCATCGCGGTGGGCATCCCGACCTCGGGCGACCCCGTGCTCATCGACATGTCGTCCTCGATCACCACGGCCGGCATGAGCGCGCGGCTGCGCAAGAGCGGCGGGCGCTTCCCAGGAGCCTGGGCCATCGACGCGCAGGGGCGCCCCACCGACGACCCCATGGCGCTGGTCGGCGAGCATCCCGGAACGCTGCTGCTGACAGGCGGGCTCGACCACGGCCACAAGGGCTACGGCATGGCGCTGACGGTCGAGGCGCTGACGCAGGCGCTCTCGGGCTACGGGCGCGCCGACGGCGAGACGGGCTGGGGCGCCTCCGTGTTCGTGCAGGTCTTCGACCCCGCCCTGTTCGGCGGGAAGGAGGCCTTCCTGCGCCAGACCGACTGGGTCGCACGGGCCTGCCGGGCGTCCGAGCCGATCGATCCCGCCCGGCCCGTCCGCCTGCCCGGCGCATCCGCCATGGCCGGCCTGCGCGCCGCACGCCGCGACGGCCTGACGCTCCACCCGGGCATCATGGACGGCCTGCTGCCCTGGGCCGCCAGGCTCGGCGTGGCGGCCCCCGCGCCGGACGCGTGACGCCCGCCGTCAGGCAGGGGCGCGGACGTTGATCCAGATCGTCTTGGTCTGGAGATACTGGTCCATCGCCTCCGCGCCGTTGTCGCGGGCCAGGGAGCCGGAGCGCCTGTAGCCGCCGAACGGGGTCTTCACGTCGCCCTCGGTGAAGCGGTTGATGGAGACCGTGCCGCAGGGCAGCCGGCGGCCGAGCCACAGCGCCTTGTCGATGTCGCGGGTATAGACCGTGGCGTGCAGGCCGTACTCCGTGTCCACGGCGATGCGCAGGGCTTCCTCCATGTCGTGGGCGGCCAGCACGCCGAGCACGGGGCCGAAGATCTCCTCCCGCGCGATGCGCATCGCCGGGGTCAGGCCGTCGAACACCGTCGGCTCCACGAAGAAGCCCGGGCCGGTCGGCGTTCCCCCGCCATGGACCAGCCGCGCGCCATCCTTGCGCCCCGCCTCGACATAGCCCATCACCCGCGCGCGGTGCTCGGCCGTGATCATCGCGCCCATCTCGGTCGCGGGGTCCAGCGGATCGCCGACGCGGATGGCGGCGACCTTGGCCACGACCTTCTCGAGGAACTCGTCCTTGCGCGAGACGTGCACGATCTGGCGCATGTTCGCGGAGCAGTTCTGCCCCCCGTTCCAGCACGCGGCGCTGACGGCGTTGGCGACCAGCTCGTCGTCGATGTCGGCGTCCTCGAGCACGAGGAAGGGGCTCTTTCCGCCCATCTCGAGGCCGACAGGCTTGAGGTTGCTTTCGGCGGAATAGCGCAGGAAGTAGCCGCCCACCTCGGTCGACCCGGTGAAGGAGACGACGTCGATGTCGGGGTGGCGGCCGATGGCCTGCCCCGCCGTCTCGCCGAAGCCCGGCAGCACGTTCAGCACGCCGGGCGGCACGCCCGCCTCCAGGGCGAGTTCGGCCAGGCGCAGGGCGGTGAGCGGCGTCTGCTCGGCGGGCTTGACGATGGCCGAGCAGCCCGCCGCGAGCGCCGGAGCGAGCTTCCACGCGGCCATGAGGAGCGGAAAGTTCCACGGCAGCACAAGCCCGACGACCCCGACCGGCTCCTTCACGATCAGCGCGACCGCGCTCTCGGCCGTCGGGGCGACCTTGCCGAACAGCTTGTCGGCATATTCGCCGTACCACTGGAAGAAGGTCGGCACCTCGTGTCCGATCTCGTTCAGGCAGTCGGTGATCGTCTTGCCGCTGTCGATCGATTCCAGCGTGGCGAGCTCCTGCGCGTGCTCGCGCACGAGGCCGGCGAGCCTGAGCAGCACCTCCTTGCGGTGCTCGGGGGCGGCGCGCGACCAGGCGCCGTCCTCGAAGGCTCGGCGGGCCGCCTTGACGGCGGCGTCGACGTCCGCCGCGTCGCAGGAGGCCACCGCGTTGATCGGCGCGCCCGTCGCCGGGTTCAGGTTCTCGAAGACCTGTCCCGAGCGCGCGGGCTGCCAGCGCCCGTCGATGAAGGCCTGGCCCGGAAGGGTCAGTCCGGCGGCGATGCGGTGGTAGTCCGGTGAGGCGGGAGGCGTGTCCATGCGGGTCTCCTGTCCTGGTCTGTGCGGGCGAAGGCCGTGGGCGGCTCAGAGCGCGGCCTTGCGGCGCTGCGAGATGTCCCAGGGGATGAGCAGGCGCTCGGCCACGGTGACGAGCCCGAAGAGGGCGAGGCCGAGCAGCGTGAGCAGGAAGATGGCGGCGAAGGCGAGCTCGGGCCGCATGTTCCCCGTGGTGATCTGGATGTAGAAGCCGAGCCCCTGGTCCGAGCCGATGAACTCGGCGATCGTCGCGCCTACCGTCGCGTTGATCGCGGCGTACTTGAAGCCGACGAAGCACTGCGGCAGCGCCGCAGGCAGGCGAACCTTGAAGAAGGCCCGCAGGGGTCCCGCCCCCGTCGCACGGCAGAAGCGCGTGAGCTCCTCGCTCAGCGAGGAGAAGGCGAGGATGGCGTTGAGCACGATGGGGAAGAAGCACACCAGGAAGACGATGATCACCTTGGGCAGCAGGCCGAAGCCGAGCCAGGAGATGAAGATGGGCGCGAAGGCGATCTTGGGCGTCATCTCCAGGCTGACGAAGAACGGATAGATCGTGCCGCGCAGAAAGCGGGAAAAGGCGATGGCGAGGCCGAGCGGCACGGCGAGCAGCAGCGCGACGGCGTAGCCGATCACCGTCTCCACGCCCGTCACCCAGGTGTAGTAGGCCAGCATCGGCGCGTCGGCCCAGGCCTTGGTCACGATCTCCGAGGGCTTGGGCAGGATGTAGCGGGGCACGGAGAACCAGTCGATCGCATGCTCCCAGAACAGGAACAGCGCGACGAAGAAGGCGGGCGTCAGCCAGGCCCCCGTGCTCCAGCGTCGCAACTGGGCGAGCCGGCCCCCCTCGCGCTCGCGGCTCATAGGACGCCGAACCCGTGGAAGACGTCGTGGATGGCCGCGCTGTACTCCGCGAAGGCGCGGGACTTGCGGACCTCGAGGTCGCGCGGCCAGGGCAGGTCGACGTCGATGACGGAGTGGATGCGCCCGGGCCTGGGCGTGATCACGCAGATCCGGCTCGAGAGCTGCACGGCCTCGTCGATCGAGTGGGTGACGAGGCCCACCGTGGGCCGCCGCTCCATCCAGAGCACCTGAAGGTCGCGTCGGATGCCTTCGCGCGTCATGGCGTCGAGCTTGCCCAGCGGTTCGTCGAGCAGCAGGGTCTCGGGCTCGTGGACCAGCGCCTGGCAGAAGGCCGCGCGCTGCTGCATGCCGCCGGAGAGCTCATAGGGCGCGTTGCCGGCGAAGGCCTGCAGTCCCACCGTCTGCAGCAGGTTCGCCGTGCGCTCGGAATAGGCGGCGGGATCGAGGCCGCGCAGCTCGAGCTGCAGCTCGACGTTCCCGCGCACGGAGCGCCAGGGCACCAGCGTATTGTCCTGGAACATGATGCCGATGTCGGTGCGCGGCGCGCCGACCGCGTCCCCGTCGATCAGGATCTCCCCGGACGACGGCGCCAGCAGGCCGGCGATCATCAGGAGCAGCGTCGACTTGCCGCAGCCCGAAGGGCCCAGGAACGAGACGAAGGAGCCGGGCTCGACGACGAGGTCCACCGGCCCGAAGGCGTGGACCTCGGCGGCCGCCCGTTGGCGAGACTGGAAGATCTTCGAGACGTTGCGGATCTCGATGCGGGCGGCCATGCAATGTCCCCGGGAGGAGGCGGGGCGGCGTCGGCCGCCCCGAGGGTCCGTCAGGGCAGGAAGGCGTTCGAGTAGAAGTCCGACGCCGCCTTCGTCGTCTGCAGCCCGTTATAGGTCTTCATGAGCGTCAGCATGTCCTCCCAGTCGGCGGGAACGTTCATGCCGAGCTTCTTGTCCTTGTTGTTGGCCGAATAGAGCACGTCGAGCGTCACCTTCAGCACGGCGAGCGCCTGGGCCTTGCCCTCGGGCTCGTTCATGGTGCCGCCGACGATGTCGGCCATGGCCGCGACGGCCGCCTCCGGGTTCTTCTCGGCCTCCTTGTAGGACTTCACGGTGGCCTGCACGAAGCGCTTCACGAGATCGGGGTTGGTCTCGAGCAGCTTGCGCGTGGTCACGATGCAGTAGCCGACCTGGTTCACGCCGAAGTCCGAATAGGGAAAGCCGACCGGCGCGGGGCCGCCCGCGGCCTTGATCTCGGCCGGCTTGTCGTCGAGGCCGCCGAGGATGCCCACCGCGCCGCCCGAGCCCTGGATGAAGCCGGAGACCAGGGCGCTCTCGGGGACGTTGATCAGCTTCACGTCCTCGGGCTTGAGGCCGGCGTTCTTGAGCACCAGCGGGAAGAAGGTGTTCACCCCCGCATTGGCGGTGGTGAGGAGCGCCTTGCCCTTGAGGTCGGCCAGCGTCTTCACGCCGGCGTCGGGGCGCACCAGGACCGCCTCGGTGCCCATGGCGTCGATCACCGCGACGGAGACGAGGTCGGCGCCCTGGGCGACGAGGTTCGTCATCGAGGCGCAGGAGCCGTAGGAGAAGGTGCTGTCGCCGTTGGCGACGAGGCGGTGGGCGGAGCCAGACCCGTTGCCGGAGCGGATGTCGAGGTCGATGCCCGCGTCGGAATAGTAGCCCTTGTCCTTGCCCAGCGCGAAGCCGGCATGCGAGCCGTAGTACATCCAGTTGAGCCGCAGGCGCACCTTGTCCGCCGCCCAGGCCGGTGCCACGGCCGCGAGGCCAAGGACGAGGCCCACCAGCAGCCCGGCCTTGCGGGCGCCCGGGGCTGCACGTCCGATCGAAATCTTGGTCATGGAATGCGTCCCTCCTTGGGCGCACGGATCCCCGGCCCCGGCGCACGAGGCCCGGGGCGCCGCGGGAGCAGCGCTCATGTGATGATGTGTCGTGACCAGATCGGATCGGCCCGCCCGTTCCGGTACGCCGGTCGGGGCACGGGTGCATGCGTCACGCCGCACACGGCGCACGCATTGGCCCCGGAGGCCGAAACGCCGCTGGGCGAGAACATGGACGGTCCGGCTGCCCGGTCGCCCCGTGTCCCTCGGCCTGCAGCCCGGAAATCATCACCGAGGGTTCGCGGAACGCCGTTGACTGCGCGCGGCAGTTCCTTGACCAGCGACGCCAGAGGCGGCGACGCGCCTGCGAGCGGCGCTAGACCTGCGCCGGCGCTACGCCGTTGACGCAGTTCCTCAGGCGACCCTCGCCGAGATAGTCGAGAACGGTCTCCATCGCCTTCCGGCGCAGGTCCGCCAGGCTCTCGGGCGCATAGAACGCGGCGTGCGGCGTCAGGACGAGGCGGCCCTCGAGCCAGGGCTCCCGGCGGCGAAACGCGGCCATGAGCCCGTCGCGGCCGCTGGGCGGCTCCTCGGGCAGGACGTCGAGCGCCGCGCCGCCGACGGAGCCGCGGCGTATCGCCTCCCCCAGCGCCTCGATATCGACGACGCTGCCGCGCGCCGTGTTGACGAGGACGAGGCCGGGGCGGGCCGAGGCGAGGACGGCTGCGCCGACGAGACCCGCGGTGGCGGGCCCGCCGGGAACGTGGAGGCTCACCACGTCGCTGGCCGCGAAGAGATCCTCCAGCCGGGCGTGGCGCTCGGCGTCGAGCGCGATCTCAAGGCCGGATGGCACGAAAGGGTCGTGGAAGGCGATGCGCATGCCGAAGGCGCGCGCCCGCTGCGCCGCGGCGATGCCGATGCGGCCCATGCCGACCACGCCGAAGGTCCCGCCCCGCAGGCGCCGCACCAGGGGCGGCGCGCCGGGGTTCCAGGCCGAGAGATCCTCCTGCAGCCGGCCGTGATAGGCGCACAGACCCCGGCGCAGCGCCAGCATGAGGCCGATGGCGTGGTCCGCCACCTCCGAGGTGCCGTAGTCCGGCACGTTGCAGACGGGGACGCCGAGCCCGGCCCAGCCGGCGAGGTCGAGGTTGTCGTAACCGACGCCGAGGCGGACGACGATCCGCGTGCGCGGCAGGGAGCCGGGCTCGAACCCGACAGGCGGGGCCGAGCCGAACACGATGAGGGCCGTCGCCTCCTCGCGCACCCGCGGCGGGACCGGTTCTCCCTGGCGGTGGACATGGACCGACACTTCGGGCCCGGCGATCCGGCGTTCGGTCTCGGCGTCGTCGGCGAGGTCGTAGTCGGCAAGGATGATGGTCATGGGCCTCACGCCGGGGGAGCGTCGGGGCGCGGCGTGGTGAGGCGCGGCCCGGTCGGATGGAACTTGTCGCGCTCGGCCGTCTCGAAGCGGCGGCGGTAGGTGGTGGGCGGCATGCCGTAGCGCTTGCGGAAGGCGCGGCAGAAATGCGCGTTCGACAGGAAGCCGCAGGCCTCCGCGATGTGTGCGACGGAGTTGCCGCTGTAGAAGAGCTGGTCGCGCGCCGCCTCCAGCCGCACCTGCGTGTAATGGTCGCTCGGGCTGGTGCCCGTCTCCCGCGCGAAGAGCCGCTCGAGCCGCCGCCGGGAGACGGACAGCTCCGCGCAGATGTCGTCGATCCGCAGCGGGAAGGCAATGTTGTCCTTCATCAGCTTCTGGCAACGCTGGATCAGCGAGCGGTTGCTGGTGAGCGCCAGGCCCTCGACGAGCTGCGGCGTCTCGGCGGGGCGCGCGCGCCCGTGCACGAAGGCGTTGGCGACGGTCTGCGCGAGGCCGGCGCCGTGCAGGCGACCGATCAGGTCGAGCATCAGGTCGAGCGAGGAGACGCCTCCCGCGGCCGTCACACGCTCGCGGTCCACCACGTAGATCTGCTCCACGACATCCACGTCGGGATAGGCGTCCCGGAAGACCGGGATCGCCTCCCAGTGCAGGGTCACCCGGTAGCCGGACAGCACCCCCGCGGCGGCCAGCGCGAAGAGCCCCGTGTCGAGCGCGCCGAGCACGCTGCCATGGGCCGCGAGCCGGCGCAGCCAGCTCAGCACGGGCTTGGCGAGGTGCTGCGTCGGCTCGTTGCCGGAGCAGACGATCACGCAGCGCGGAAGGCCCGAGCCCGCGATCGCAATGGTGTCGTCCACCGCCATGCCGTTATTGGCCCGCACCGGCCCGCCGAGCGCGGAGACGAAGGACCAGTCGAAGAGCCGCTCGCCGGCGTTCTGGTTGGCGATGCGCAGCGCGTCGGTGGCCGGAACCAGCGCAT
Source organism: Alsobacter sp. (assembly GCA_046349155.1). Classification (GTDB taxonomy): domain Bacteria; phylum Pseudomonadota; class Alphaproteobacteria; order Rhizobiales; family Beijerinckiaceae; genus Alsobacter. The sequence continues at coordinate 869,788 of JAXMCW010000002.1, forward strand.
AGAGCGGGAAGTCGGGCAGCAGGAAGAAGTGGATGTGAGCGCGGTCGCCGAGCATGTCCCACCCTCCTCTCGCCGTTCAAGATCAAATTGATGGCGCGCGGAGTCAATTGGAAATCGCGGCGACCCTGCCATCATGATTGCACGACGGAAGCAAACAGCAAGCTCCGATATCGATCTGCCTGGTTATACCCCCTCACTCGCACGTTGCTTGAGCGACTGCCAAAAGACTTGCTCGCCAGGGATGGAACGACAGCCATGACGTTCGCGGCATTGCGTCAAAAACTCGTCGGTTGTTACATCACGATCCCGACGATGTTCAGGGATCCTGACCTGGAAGTCGACACCGATGCGATCGCAGGACATGTCCGTTTCCTGCTAAACCGAGGCGTGAAGGCCGGCAACGGCGTCCTTCTGGCGGGCGGTGCGGCCGGCGACTTCTCGACGATGACCTTCGACGAGCGCGTGCTCGTCGCCCAGACGGTGTTCGAGGCCGGAGGCGGCCGCCTGCCCCTCGCCATGGGCGCGCAGACGACGAGCACCCGCGAGCTCGTCCGCCTCGCCAAGGCTGCCGAGCGCATCGGCTTCGACTATATTCAGGTGTCCTGTCCCTTCTACTTCAGCCATACCGAGGGAGACTTCCTCGACTACGTGCGCGCGGCCGCGGAGGCCGCGCCCATCGGCATCATCATCTACAACACGTTCTGGACCAGCGCCGCGGTCTCCTTCCGCACCGTCGAGAAGCTCGTCGAGATTCCCAATGTCGTCGGCCTCAAGTGGGCGACGCCGCGCACCGACGCCATGGAGTTCGAGGACGTCGTCTCGACCTTCTCCTCGCGTGTGTCCATCATCGACAACCACCTGCAGTTCCCGCAGAGCCACGCGCTGGGCGCGCGCGCCTTCGAGGTGCACCTGTCGAACTACTGGCCGGAATGGGGCATCCGCCTCGTCGAGGACCTCGACCGGGGCCACTACGCCGACGTGCAGCGCCGCCTCGTGAGCGAGGCCATGCCCTTCTACAAGCTCTGGATCGAGATCGAGAATTCCTACACGTCCGGCGACGGCTACCTGGACAAGCTCTGCATGGAGCTCGTCGGCCTGCCCACGAGCCGCTGCCGCCCCCCGACGCGGGACGTCCGCGATCACTATCGCGAGCGCTGCCGCGCCATGATGGCGGCCACCGGCGTGCCGGGTCTGCTTCCGGCCTGAGCCGGGTTCCCCATCGACTTCCGCATCCGCAGGACAGCCTCATGCCCCGCATCACAGACATCACCCATCACACGATCTTCAAGCACCCCGAGCACTGCGTGAACCAGATCGCCGCGCGGGTGGTGAAATCAGGCGAGATCATCGCCGTGTTCAACGAGGAGCGCTTCCCCTTCCACCACGATTCCGGCCAGACGCTGCTGACACGCTCGGCCGACGGCGGCGTGACGTGGTCGGCCCCCGAGATCGTGCTTCCCTGGACCAACACCACCGGGAACTGGGACTGTGGCTTCTGCGAACTCGCCGATGGCACCTGGGTCGTCAACATGACGATCACCGGCTTCTTCAAGCGCGGCGTGAAGCCGGAAGGCGTCTCCTGGAGCGCGCACCCCACCTCGCCCGAGTGGGGGGACTGGACCTGGGCCTACAAGACGCAGGCCTGGCTCGGCACCTACGTGGTCCGCTCCACCGACCGCGGCCGCACCTGGAGCGATCCGATCCCCGTCAACGTGCGCCCGCTCAAGCATGGCGGCTGCCGGCTGGGCTGTTGGCAGCTCCCCTCCGGCGCGCTGCTGATGGGCCTCTACGGGCGCATCCGCGGCTACGAGGAGGAGGGCGAGGGCGAGACCACCCGCTCGGCGCTGATGCGCTCCGACGATGGCGGCGAGAACTGGGAATACTACTCCACCCTTGCCTACGACCCCGCGAGCATCATCGACTACGAGGAGCCCGCCATGGTGCGCCTCGCCGATGGCCGGCTGGTGTGCACCATGCGCACCCACGTCAATCCCTCGAGCGACGCCAAGAACATGGTCGTCACCGTCTCCGAGGATGACGGCTTCTCCTGGACCCCGCCCAAGTGGACGAACATCTGGGGCTACCCGTCCGAGATGATCCCGCTGCTCGATGGCCGCTACTTCATGATCTACGGCTATCGCCGCCCGCCCTACGGCGTGCGCGGCTGCGTGTCGGAGGACGGAGTCACCTGGGACGTCAAGAACGAGTTCGTCATCCGCGAGGGCGGCGTGCCGGGCCTCAGCGAGATGGAGCGCCCCGGCTCCAGCCGCATGAGCCCCGCATCCGGCAAGTATGGCGGCGGGCGGATCGACTGGGCCAATCCCGGCGTCTACCAGCATATCGGCTATCCCAGCATCGTGCAGATGGCGGACGGCACGCTGGTCGCGACCTACCACGAGTGGGACGAGACCGAGCGCCCGCTGCAATACGTGCGATCCACCCGCTTCCGTCTGGCGGATTGAGGGCCGCCCATGAGCCATCCGGCGGCCGAGCAGACCATCCTCCTGGACGAGCACCGCTATGTCGCGCATCCGCACATGGCCGTGCTCCCGGACGGGACCTGGCTGCTGGTCGTCAACAGGGCGCCGCGGCGGGTCGTCACGATGCACCCGCCGCAGGACCCGGAATTCACCAACGTGCTGATGCGCTCGCACGACGAGGGCGCCACCTGGACGGCGCCCGTCGTCGTGCCCTCCTACGGCGCGACCGGCACCGAATGCGCCGGCCTCACCGTGCTGCCGGACGGCGCGGTCGTGCTCAACCAGTGGCAATTCGGCTGGTTCTCGCCGGATGACCGCGAGGCTGCGGCCCGCGAGCCGGACTATTGCCCGCCCGAGGTGCTGAAGGCCGGCCTGCTCGGCTCAACCGAGATCGGCTCCGGCCTGATCGCCGACATGCCGGCCGCCCGGCTGATGCCCTGGGCCAGGGGCGGCGGGATCACGCTCGTCCACCGCAGCGAGGACGCCGGCCGGACCTTCCCGACGGTCAGCGTCGTGCGCACCGCCCCCTATTCGGGCGGCTACGGCATGCGGGGCGCGGTCGTGCTGCCGGACGGCGAGGTGCTTCTGCCGCTGAGCGACATCCCGCGCTACGAGCGGATCTTCCTTGTCCGCTCGCGCGATGGCGGGCGGAGTTGGGGTCCGCCCTCGCCCGTCGCCGCCGTGCCGGGCTGCGAGTTCGAGGAGCCGGCGCCGCTTCTGCTCGCAACCGGCGAGATCCTTCTCCTCCTGCGCGAGAACGCGTCGCGCACGCTGTTCGCGACGCGCTCGGCCGACGGGGGCCGCTCCTGGTCCACGCCCCGCCCGACGGGCATCGGCAGCTATCCCGCCCATCTCGTGGGGCTGCCGGACGGGCGCATCGCCGCCGTCACGGGGCGTCGTCATCCGCCCTTCGGCATCGAGGCCTACCTGTCGAGGGACGGGGGCCGCAGCTTCGACGCGGACCGACCGGCGACCATCCGCGCCGGTCTCCCGAACAAGGACTTGGGCTACCCGACCGCCGCCCTGCGGCGCGATGGCAGCCTTTTCGTCGCCTACTACTACCGCAACGCAAGCGGAGTGACGGGCCTCCACGCGACAAGCGTGACAATCTAACCGCGCCTGAACCGGCCGCAGAGCCGGGGCGGCGCCCATGAGAGGAGAGTGGAATGCAAGGGCACACGATCAGCAGGCGCTCCCTCCTTGCCGGAAGCGGGGCAATCGCGGGAGGGCTCGTCTTCAAGCCGGCCATCCTGAGGGCGGCGACGACCGAGCTCGTTCACTGGAGCTGGCTCGCAGCCTCCGACGGCGAGGTCTGGGACAAGATGATCAAGGCGTTCAACGCCGCGAACAAGGACGTCCAGATCAAGATGGAGCTGGTGGAGGAGGAGCAGTACAATACCAAGGTGCTCGCCGCCGCCGCCACGGGCCGCGCTCCCGACTTCGGGTGGGGCACCGCAGGCCAGCGCGCCAAGTGGGCCAAGGACGGCGTCCTCGTGAAGCTCGACGACCTCGTCAAGGCGTCCGGCCTCGACCTGTCGGACTTCAGCGCCTTCTCCATCGAATCCTCGCGCTATCCCAAGTACGGCAACGGCCTCTTCATGATCCCCATGGACCTGATGAGCCTGCAGCCCGAGTACAACACGGACCACGTCAAGGAAGCCGGGCTCGATCCCAGCAAGTTCCCCGAGGACGGCGCGGGCCTGATGGAATGGGCCAAGGCCTTGACCAAGCGCGAGGGCGACAAGGTGGTGCGCTCGGGCATCATGATGACCGGGGCGGGCGTGCAGCCCACGGTCACCTGGGGCATCGTCTCCGGCCAGATGGGCTTCGAGCGCGCCTCGGCCGACCTGAAGACCGCGGCGGTGAACCCCAAGGCGGGCATCGCGGCGATGGAATGGATCCTCGATCTCTTCGACAAGAGCCGCGTCTCCACGCGCGACATCACCGACCGCTACAAGGCCTTCGGCGCAGGGCAGGGCTCGATCTTCTGGACCGGACCATGGACCTTGAACGGCTATATCGGCCAGAAGCTGCCCTTCCGCACCGCCCTGTTCCCGAACATCGGCGGCAAGCGGCTGACCTATTTCGAGCAGGGCGGCCTCGAGCTCTACGTGCAGAAGGACAAGGGTCGCTATGAGGCGACGATGAAGGCGGTGAAGTGGCTGTCGGACAACAGCTTCCTCTGGACCACGGCCGGCCGGGGCGCCTCGCCCCGCAAGTCGATCCTCAGCCAGCCCGACTACAAGACGGCCGGCGCGCCCTGGGAGATGCGCGGCGCCTTCGTCGAGGGCATGTCGTTCGCGACCCTGGGCGAGATCCCGGTGCAGGCGGGTCCCGACTTCACGATCTATTCCGGCGGCAACTTCCTGGCCAAGACGCTCGAGGGCGTGTGGGCCGGCAAGTCCAAGCCGGAGGAGGCCATGGCCAAGATCGCCGAGCAGTGGCAGAAGGGCCTCGACGCCGGCTGAGGCGGGACGCGCGATGACGGTCGCCGCGAGTGACTACCGAGGCGCCGCCCGCGCGGCGTCTCCGGCCATGCAGGAGGGCCGGCCCGGGATCGACTGGGCCGGCTATCTCTTCGTCGCGTTCTTCGCCGCGCCCTTCCTGCTCTTCAACGTGATGCCGGTGCTGTTCGGCGTCTATGTCAGCTTCACGGAGTGGAGCATCATCGGGAGCCCGACCTGGGTCGGGCTCGCCAACTACCGGCAGGCGCTGGGCGACGAGTGGCTGCACCAGGCCCTGATCAATGTCGGGCTCTACGCGCTGATCATCGTGCCGGGCGTGGTGACGCTGGGGCTCGCCTTCGCGGTCTTCGTGAACCAGGGCTGGCCACTCTCGGGCCTCGCCCGCACGATCCTGTTCACGCCCAACGTCTGCTCGGCGACCGTGATCGGGCTCGTCTGGGTGTGGATCCTCGACACGCAGTACGGGTTGCTGAACGGCTACCTCGCCGCCTTCGGCGTCAAGGACATTCCCTGGCTCACGAGCACCCGCTGGTCGCTCGTGGGCGTCTCCATGGCCTCGATCTGGTGGGACCTCGGCCTCGCCTTCGTGCTGCTGCTCGCCGCCCTGCAGGACGTGCCGCAGGACCTCTACGAGGCCGCCTCACTCGACGGCGCGGGAAGCTGGAAGAAGTTCGTGCACGTCACCTTGCCGCACATCCGTCCGGCGCTCAGCATGGTGATCACGCTGCAGATCATCTCGACGATGCGGATCTTCAGCCAGGTCTACGTGATGACCAATGGCGGGCCCGCCGGCTCGTCGTCCTCGGTCATCTACTACATCTACCAGACGGCCATCGTGCGCAACCTGCTGGGCTACGCCTCGGCCGTCTCGGTGATCCTCTTCGTCGCCATCCTGGCTGTCACGCTGGCGCAGCGCGTCCTGATCAGGGAGACGAGCCGTGGCTGACCTCCTGCGCCTGCGCCATCGCCCGGTCGGCCATAGCAGGATGACCTGGGGCGATGTTCCCGTCTGGCTGATCGGCATGCTGGGCGTCTTCGCCTGGGGCGCCCCCTTCCTGTGGATGGTGGGCACCTCGTTCAAGCCGGCCTCGCAGGTGATGACGCGCGAGATCGAGTGGCTTCCGCGGGAATGGACGCTCGTCAACTACGTCAAGGTGATGCAGCATCCGGTGGCCACCTGGGCCTTCAACAGCGTGGTGGTCGCCGTCGCCGCGACGGCGCTCTGCGTGCTGTTCGGCGCCATGGCCGGCTACGCGCTGGCGCGCCTGCGCTTTCCCGGCCGGGACCTCATCTTCCTGGCCTTCCTCGCCTCGATGATGATCCCGCCCGAGGTCGGCGTGGTTCCGTTGCTCATCGCCATGATCGACGTGGGGTGGGCGAGCACCTACCAGGCGCTCATCCTGCCGGGCATCGCCAACGTGCTCAGTGTCTACATTTTCCGCCAGTTCTTCCTCACCTTCCCGCGCGAACTCGAGGAGGCGGCGATCGTGGACGGGGCGGGACTGTTCCGGATCTTCTTCCGCATCGCGCTGCCGCTGGCGCGCAGTCCCATGATCGCGGCGAGCGTCATCGTCTTCACGCTCAACTGGAACAACTTCCTGTGGCCGCTGCTGGTCACCTTCGACGAGGACATGAAGACCCTCCCCGTGGGCGTCGCCACCTTCGCTCCCGTCGTCGGCACGCATACGCAGCTCGAGGGCTATGCCGTCTCCATGGCGGCGGCGACCCTGCTCAGCATCCCGTCGGTTCTGCTCTTCCTGGCGCTGCAGCGCTATTTCATGGCCGGGCTCAGCTCCGGCAGCTTCAAGGGATAGCCCCATGCCCGCATCCATGGACGTGCTCGGCCACGTCATCGGCGGTCGCCGCGTCCTGAGCGCGGACGGCGCGGCCTTCGACAGCATCGACCCCTCCACGGAGGAGGTCGTCGCCCGGGTGGCGCGGGGCGGACTCGCCGAGGTGCAGGCCGCCGTCGCCTCCGCCCACGAGGCCTTCCGTGGCCCCTGGAGCGAGGTCACGCCGGCCCAGCGCGGCGCCCTCCTGCTCCGCCTCGCCGACCTCGTGATCGGGGCGAAGGACGAACTGGCCCTCCTGGAGGCGAGGGACGTCGGCAAGCCGCTGAGCAGCGCCCGCGGGGACATCGACGGCGTGGCCTCGACCCTGCGCTACAATGCGGGGGCCGCCGACAAGATGCAGGGTGAGGTGATCCCGCTCGGCAATGCCTATGTCGACTTCACGATGCTCGAGCCGCTCGGCGTCACCGCTCATATCGTGCCCTGGAACTACCCGCTCGGAATGGTCGCGCGCTCCGTCGCCCCGGCGCTCGCGGCGGGATGCACCGCGGTCGTGAAGCCCGCCGAGCAGAGCCCCCTGACCGCCCTGCGCTTCGCGGAGCTCGCGATCGAGGCCGGGCTTCCGCCCGGGGTGGTCAACGTCGTCTGCGGCTTCGGCCCGGAGGCGGGAGGGCCGCTGGTCGCCGACCCCCGGGTGCGCGGCGTGAGCTTCACCGGCTCGGTGGCGGTCGGCCGCGAGGTCGGCGTCGCCGCCGCCGCCGGGATGAAGCCGGCCGTGCTGGAGCTCGGCGGCAAGAACGCCATGATCGTGCGCGCCGACGCCGATCTCGACCGCGCCGCCGCCGACATCGCGGAAGGCGGCTTCGACAATTGCGGCCAGGTCTGCTCGTCCTCCTCGCGCGTGCTCGTCGACAGGGCCGTGGCGGCCGAGCTGGCGGACCGCCTCGCCGCCCGGGCCAGGGCGTTGCGCGTGGGCCCCGCCCTCGCCGACCTCGACCTCGGGCCCCTGGTGTCCGACGAGCAGCACGGCCGCGTCATGGCGTTCCTCGACGGAGCCCGGCGCGACGGAGCCCGATTCGTCACCGGCGGCAGCCGGCCGGCCGATCTCGCCAGAGGCTATTTCGTCGCGCCTACCGTGCTCGACCGGGTCGATCCCGGCCTCGCAATCGCCCGCGAGGAGGTCTTCGGGCCCGTCATCACGATCACCGAGACCTCGTCGGACGACGAGGCCCTGGCCATCGCCAACGCCGTGCCCACCGGGCTCGTCGCCGGCATCCACACCCGCGACGTGAGCGTGGCGCTCACGATGGCCCGCCGCCTCGAAACCGGCTCGGTGTGGATCAACGGCTGGTTCATGGGCGGCGTCCAGGCCCCGACCGGGGGCGTGAAGGACAGCGGCATCGGCCGGGAGCGTGGCCTCGCGGGCATCCGCAATTTCCTGCAGATCAAGAACGTCGCGATCCGCCTGGGCTGAGCGGCGGCCGCGGCGGCCTTGTCGGCGGGGTCCCGCCGGTCATCGCCATCGCGAGGCGAGTCCAGGCTCGGCATCGCCGGTTTCCCCACACCCCGGGGAGCGAACACCACCTCCACCCACGGCGCGTTCGGCGGCGTCGGCGGGCGTCGTCCGTGCGCGCCGGCTGGTCGGTGGGTCCGGCGAGGCAGGGCAGGCCGGCGAGTCGCCCCTTGCCTGTCGCCCCCTCCGCCGCAGCGCTCTCATGGATGGCCGCGACGACGCCCCAGCCTTGACCTAGCCCCGAGAGAGGACCCCGTGGACTTCGTCGAGCGCTTCCCCGCAGACCTCGATGATGCGCGCGATATCGTCAGGCGTGCTCACCAGGGGTGGCGCGGTGCAAATGACGTCGCCGAGGGCACGGAGGATCACGCCACGGGACTGGCATGCGCGCTCCACCAGCAGGCCGGCATTGGCCGAGCCCGGGAACGGGCGCTTCGCGGCTTTGTCCTCGACGAGCTCCCAGCCTCCCAGCAGACCGGTTCCCCTCGCCTCTCCAACGAGCGGATGGTCTGCGAGCGACCTGACGCCGGCCTGCAAGACCGGCGCGAGCCGACGCACGTGCGCGAGGATATCCAGTTCCTCGTAGAGCTTCAGCGTCTCCAGGGCGACCGCCGCGGCCACCGGATGGCCGGAATAGGTGAAGCCGTGCCCGAACACGCCGAGCTTGCCGCTCTGGCCATAGCACGCGTCCCAGATCGGCTCGCTGATCATCAGCGCAGAGATGGGCAGGTAGCCGGACGACAGTCCCTTGGCGCAGGTGATGATGTCGGGCTTCAGCCCGTAGACTTCGCTGCCGAACATGGCGCCGAGGCGCCCGAAGCCGCAGATGACCTCGTCGACGACGAACAGCACGTCGTACTTCTTCAGGACCGGCTGAATCGCCTCGAAGTAGCCCTCCGGCGGCACTATGACGCCGCCCGAGCCGATGACCGGTTCCGCGAAGAAGGCGGCGACCGTCTCCGGCCCCTCGCGCAGGATGAGGTCCTCCAGTGCGGCGGCGAGCCGCGCAGAGAACGCGCGCTCGCTCTCGCCGGGCAGGCCGTACTTCCAGTGGCTCGGGCAATCCGTGTGCAGGAAGCCGGGCAGCGGCAGGTCGAAGTCCGCGTGGTTGCGGGCAAGGCCCGTGAGGCTGCCCGAGGCCACGGTGATGCCGTGGTAGCCGCCCACGCGGCCGATGATCTTCTTCTTCCGGGGCCGGCCGAGCGCGTTGTTGGTGTACCAGATGAGTTTGATGGCGGTGTCGTTGGCTTCCGAACCGGAATTGGCGAAGAACACCTTCGACATCGGCACGGGGCTCAGCGCGAGCAGCGCCTCCGCCAGCTCGATCGCCTTTGGGTGGCTCTTGTGCCGGAACAGGTGGTAGCTCGGCAATTCCATCATCTGCCGGTAGGCGGCATCGGCCAGGCGCGGCTGGTGGAAGCCGAGCGATACCGACCAGAGGCCAGAGACGCCCTCCAGGTAGGTCTTGCCCTCGTCGTCCTCGATGTGGACGCCGTCCCCACGCGTGACCACGAGCGGGCCTTCCCGGTCATGCCGCTGCAGGTCCGTCATCGGATGGATCAGGGCCGCGCGATCGCGGGCGCTGGCGGAATTCGGCAGGTGGGGCGGTTCCAGGTCCGCCGGGCCATCCGTCAGCATGGTCGTGTCCTCGCATCTGGGGGTGGGAGATCGGCAGGCGCAGGGGCGCGCGCAGGCCGTCGGATCAAGCAGCCACGCCGGCCAGCAGGCTCTTGCGCAGCATCATGTGGACGCCCTTGTTGCCGTCGACCGTCTGGGTGACGTGCAGGTCGCCGGCGAGCGAGCAGAGCATGTACGCCTCCTCGCGCGAGAGCGACGTGCGGCGCAGGACATGGGCAATCATCTCGCGCACCGCCTGCCGAGCGGCGTCGTCGAGATCCTCGTTCATGCCCATGGCGATCAGGTGCTCGGGTGTTTCGGCGAAGGGCCAGGTCCAGTCCAGGTCCTTGCGCACGGTCAGGCGGAACACGCCCTCCATGCCCGTCTCGAGCCCGGTGAGGCAGACCTCGCCGTCGCCCTGAGCGCCGTGGCCGTCGCCGGCGGAGAACAGTGCGCCATCGGCGAATACCGGCAGGTAGAGCGTCGCGCCTGCGCGCAGCTCCTTGTTGTCGAGGTTGCCGCCGAAGGCCTGGGGAACCATCGTCGGCTGCGGTCCCCATGCAGGGGGCGGCGCGACACCCATCACGCCGAAGAACGGGTCGAGCGGCACCTCGAGGCCCGGCAGCATCCGGATCAGGCCGGCATCATGGTCGATCCGCGCATGCAGCAGCGAAGCCGCGGGGAAGTCGTCCGGCAGTGTCCCCTTGAGCGGGGCGATGGCGAGATAGCCCCAATCCATCCACGGCCTCACCGAGAGGATGTCGACCTGCAGCACGTCGCCCGGCTTGGCCCCGCGGACGGCGACGGGGCCGGAGAGGAAATGCGCGGATGGCCCCATTCGCATCGTGTCGAGCGCCTTGCGCAGCACGGGATCGATGGCGAAGGACGGGTCCCGCGGCAGCCGCGCCGCGGTGCAGGCCGGTAGGGCCCGCAGCGCCACCTCGTCGCCGGAGTCGATCTCCAGCACAGGCGGGACGGCTGCGTCGAAGGTGCCCCAGACCATGGCCTCGGGGGTGAAGGGGACCTCGTGCCTTATGCTCATGGCGTTCTCCTTCGGGCCGAACCGCACGCGGCGCGAGGGGTCATCGGCGGAGGGCCGCCGTCGCGCCCGGGTCGACGTCCCCCGCGGGGGTGAGCACGGTGCGGTAGACATCCCTCGCGCGGCCGGGGGTGATCCAGCCCTCGCGGACGTCGCGCGCCACACGCTCGGGATCGCGGGCGGCCGGGTCGCCGTAGCCGCCGCCGGCGCAGGAATAGGACACCACGGTCTGGTCGGCCCGCATCAGCACCTGCTCGGAGGTGCCGAGCGGCGTGATCGTGCCGTCGTCGGCCTCCAGCCATTGCCGGGCCGGCTGCGCATCGCCGCCGCCGCAGGTCCCCTTGGCGGGGTTGACCGTGCCGTCGCTGCAGAAGCCGAGTTCCATCTCGCAGTCGACCGGGCGGAAGGTCGTGAGGATGCCGGGGGCGCCGCGGTGCATGCCCGCTCCCTCGCTGTCGGCCACGATGTGCCGCTTGCCGATCATGATCGGGTGCAGCATCTCGTCGACCTCGACGCTGTCGTAGAAGGGCATGCCCGCATTGCCCATGGAGAACAGCGACAGCCAGCCGTCCTGGAACGGCGTGCCAGCGCCGCCGGCGGAGGCCAGGATCACCTCGTTGACGAAGCCGTGCCCTGTGCGCGGGTCCACGCCCGAGATGACGCCGGCACTCGGCGGGATCGCCGCGCCGCCTTCCGCCATGCCGATATGCGGATCGATGGCCGCCAGCGCGCACTGCACGGCGTTCGTGACGCGGTCCCCGAGGTTGGTCGTCGCCACCGACGTGCTGGTGGGATGGCGAGGAATGCCGACCACGCAGCCCTCGCGCAGGTGCACCACGATGCGGCGCAGACTACCCGCATTGGGCTGCATGGGCCGCGGCAGGCTGTTGAAGACGCCCACGATCGCCGCCGTGCGTGCACAGGCATGGCTGAGGTTCACGCCGACGGGCAGGCAGTCGATGTTGTCTCTCATGTCGACCGTGATGATCGCGGCCTCGGCATCCACGGTCACGTCGGCAGTGGCGGGGATACCGGCGGACGGCGTACGGGGCAGCGGGTCGTGCATGGATGTCGCCCGGGCCCGAGCCGAGCGGATCGTGCGGATGGTCTCCGCCATCTGGGCCTCGCAGAGGTCGAACCAGTCCGTCGCGTGCCGGCTGAGCGCATCCCAGCCGACCTCACGCCCCATGCGCACGATCTCCTGCTCACCGATCCGCGCCGCGCCGAGCGTGGCGAGGTAGTCGCCGCGCCACTGGTTGGGCATGCGGATCCGCATCATGCAGATGTTGATGATGTCCTGGATGTCTTTGTAGCCGCTCTGCACCTTCACCGCTGGGAAGATCAGCGCGCCTTCCTCGTATACGTCCCGGGCGTTGCCCATGTAGGTCGTCGGCAGCGAGTTGCCACAATCGGCTTGGTGGGCCTTGGCCAGCACGGTGAACCGGTGCCGGCCGTCGTCGTCGAACACCGGCACCAGGATGGTGTGGTCGGCCGCGTGGCTGTTGCCGTGGTAGGGCGAGTTGTGCAGGAAGGCGTCGCCCGGCTTCAGCTCGGGATGCATCTCGTGCATCGCGCGCGCCATCAGGTCGGCGCCGCCGATGACGTGGATGGGGTAACTGTCCGCGGCCGTCAGCAGTTCGCAGTCGGCGGTCACCAGCGCACAGGAGAAGTCCCGCGCCGTGTTGATGACGCCCGACCGGGCGGTGCGCAGCAAAGTATTGGCCATCTTGCGCGTCACGCCTTCGAAACGCCGCTGCAGGATGGCGAGCTTGACGCCGTCCAGCTTGCGGCCGGCAAGGCTTGGGGTGCTGGGTGCCATGGCGGGGACCTCGTTCAGGGCGTGATGACGAGACGGCCGATGGCCGGCCGGCGCGCGGTGGCGCCCGGGTTGACCACAACGGTCGTGAAGCGGGATTCGATCACGGCGGGGCCCTCCACCACCTGCCCGGCGACCATGTCGTCGAGCCGGTAGGCCGGGGCCTCGACGGGCCCGGTCTTGTGGAACACCACGGTGCGGACGCTGCGCGCCTCGCCTTCCCCCGGCGCCATGGCGAGCGCGGCGGGGCTCTCCTCCGCCACCCGGCAGCGCGCGATGGCGCGCCAGTTCATGATCTCCACGTCGTCGCCGTCGTCGCGGAACGTGAACAGGCCGATATGGGTAGCGTGGAACGCCGCCACCAGTCTCTCCGCCGCATCCGCCGCCTCCAGCGCCGAGGCGTCGACCGGCACCTCGATCTCCCAGACCTGGCTGGGGTAGCGGCCTTCGATCGAGAACTCGATCCGCTTGTCGCGGACGTGCTCCCCCGCCGTGGCGAAGAAGCTTTCGGCCCGGTCGCGCAGCGTCGAAACGATCTCTGCGGCGCGCCTGCGGTCGAACCGCGACGTCGGCATGAACTCGGTGACCGAGAAGTCGCGGGTCATGTCAGACATCATCGCCCCGGTGGCGCTCAGCGCGGCGCAGACATCGGGCACGATGACGCTGGCGCAACGCAGCCGCCGTGCGATCAGCACCGAGTTGATGCCGGCGGCGCCGCCCCCGCTCACGAGCGTCGTGCCCTCCGGGTCGATGCCCTGCTTGACCGTGATGTCCTCGATGGCGTTGACCATCTGCTCGGTGGCAAGGTCGATGATCGCGAGCGCGGCGTCGGTGACGTCGAGGCCGAGCGGATCGGCCACGTGGCGCGCGATCGCCTCGCGCGCCGCTTCCCGCGCAAGGCCCATGCGGCCGCCGAGGAAGTAAGCGGGGTCGATGTAGCCGAGCACCACCGCCGCGTCGGTCACCGTCGGCTTTGTCCCGCCCCTCCCGTAGCAGACCGGGCCCGGCATGGAGCCCGCACTCTCGGGCCCCACGTGCAGAAGGCCGCTCGAGTCGACCCGCGCGATGCTGCCGCCGCCGGCTCCGACGCTCTTCACGTCCACGGACGGGAAGCCCGTGAGGTGTCCCCGATAGATCGGGCCGAGCCACGTTTCCCGCGTCCACGGGATCGCGCCGTCGCGCACCAGGCTCACGTCGTAGGTCGTGCCGCCGGCGTCGGTGACGATGGCAAAGTCGGCGTTCTCGTGCTTCGCGAAATGGCGCCCGGCGGTGGGCGCCATGGATGGCCCGGAGTTCAGGCAAAGGATCGGCCGCTCCGCGAGTTCGGCCAGGTCGATCAGACCTCCCTGGGACGTCACGCCGAAGATGCGCCCGGCGAGACCCTCCTCGGCAAGCTGGCGCTGCAGGGCGCCGAGATATCCCGTCATCACCGGCTTCAGGGACGCATCGATGGCGGTCGCCGAGGTGCGCCTGTACTCGCGCACCGTCGGGTTGAGCACGTGCGACAGCGTGTAGGGCACCCCCGGCAGATGCTTCTCGAGGAGTTCGCCGACCCTCAGTTCGTGGTCGGGCCTGACGATGGACCAGAGCAGGGACACCGCGACCGCCTCGACCTTCAGCTCCAGCAGCCGGCCGATGACGGCGAGGACGCGAGCCTCGTCGAACGGAGCCATCTCGCGCTTGTCGGCCCAGATCCGGCCGGGCACCTCGAAGGTGAGCGAGCGGGGAATGTAGGGATCGGGATAGGGAACCTGGTAGTTGAACGGGTCGGTCCGCCCCCCCTCGCGAATGAGCAGGATGTCGCGGTGGCCCTCGCTCACGAGGAGCGCGGTCTTCGCCGTGCGGCCGGTCACCACGGCGTTGATGGCGCGCGTGGTGGAATGGTACAGGATCTCCGTCTCCTGCAGAAAGGCGCGTACCGGCAGGCCCGCAGCATCCGCGGCGATTCGCACGGCATCGAGGATGCCGGGGACAGGATCGGGATAGGTGGTCGGGGCCTTGTGGAGAGACAGCGCTCCTGCACGGTCGACCACCAGATCCGTGAACGTGCCGCCGATGTCGATCGAGAGCCGCATCCGCCTTCCTCCGCGCGGGCGCAGGCCCGCCCCGCGTCCTTCCTGCATGTCACTTGCATGGAATGCAAGCAAGAGGCAGGCCAGCCCCGGGACGCCGCGTCATTGCGAGTGTCGCGGAGCGCCTTGCGACGAACCCCAGACGCCCTCTTGGCGGTCCTTTCGCATCGAAATGTTGCGCTGGCCGGCGACTATCGCCGGCGCGCCGGCCGCAGTGAGCAAGATGCATGCACCTCGTGCAATTCATCGCCCTCAAGTGCCTCTTTGCCAGCCAAACCGATTGCGGCGCCTGGCCCTCTCGGTCTCGGCTGCCTGCGGCGCCGTGATGTTTGGTCCGAACTGCCGGGGTTGCGTCCGTTGCAATCCTCTTGACGCAGGCGCTGCCGGCGTGTCGTAAGAGCGTCATGCACGACCCCTGCTCTGCGCGGTGATCCATGTCGGCCGCCCCTTCCCAAGAGATGATCGCCCTCGGCCCGCGCCTACGCTTGCAACGCCGGCTGCGACGCCTGAGGCTGAAGGATCTCGCAGCCAAGGCCGGGTGTTCGGAGAGCCTGCTCTCGCGCATCGAGAACGGGCTGGTGAACCCGTCCCTGACCACCCTCCACCGCCTGAGCCAGGCGTTGGGAGTCAACGTCTCCACCCTGCTGGAGCCGGTGATGGAGGAGATCTGCACGATCTATCGTCCCGGGGACGGCCCGGCCGTGCTGACGGGTGACGAACCGGAGGGCGATGGCTCCCGCGCCGAAAGCATCATTCCCGTGCATGAGAAGCGCCTGCTCGAAGGGTTGCTCATCACTCTCCCCGCCGGCGGGCCGCTCTGCGGCCCCTTCCGTCACGACGGCGAGGAGGTCGGCTACGTGATCAGCGGCGCCGTCGAACTCATCGTCGAGGACCAGACCTTCGTTGCAAGGACGGGATCGACGTTCTTCTTCCAGTCCGATCGGCCCCACAGCTATCGCGCCAGTGGCGAAGAGCCGGCGCTGGTGGTCTGGATCAACTCGCCTCCGACGTTCTGAGCCGGGGCTCCCGGCTCTGTCGCGCGCGAACCATCCCGCGGGGAGGAACCGCGCGGCTCACGCCTTCACCGTCGCCAATTCGCCCTCTGCCTCGTCGTCGCGCTCGACCATGCGGAGGAAGCGGCGGGTGCGCTCCTGCTGGGGGGCGTCGATGACCTGCTCGGGCGGGCCCTGCTCGACGATCAGCCCGCCGTCCATGAAGATGACGCGGTCGGCGACCTCCCTGGCGAACCGGATCTCGTGGGTCACGACGATCATCGTCATTCCAGCCGCCGCCAGACGCCGCATGACGGTCAGCACCTCGCCGACCAGTTCCGGATCGAGCGCGGACGTCGGCTCATCGAACAGCATCAGGCGGGGCCGGATGGCGAGGGCGCGGGCGATGGCCACGCGCTGCTGCTGGCCGCCGGACAGCCGGTGCGGCAGGTGCCCGGCGTGGGACGCGAGGCCTACGCTCGCCAGCAGGTCGCGGCCGAGGCGCTCCGCCACGGACCTCTTCACCCCGTGCACCTCGACCGGCGCCACGACCACGTTCTCCAGCGCTGTAAGGTGGCCGAAGAGGTTGAAGCTCTGGAACACCATGCCGATGCGGGTCCTCGCCTTCGCCTGCGCGAGGCGGCGGACCGGACGCGGCTGGTCGCCCCGGTACTCGTAGCCGACGCTGGCGCCGTCGACGGTGATCTGCCCCCAGTCGAGCCGCTCCAGGTGGTTGATCATGCGCAGGAACGTGCTCTTGCCCGACCCGCTCGGCCCCAGAATGACGACGCACTCCCCCCGGTTGACCGTCAGGTCGATGCCGGCCAGCACCTCGCGCGAGCCATAGGCCTTCTGCACGTTGCGGCAGACGACGAAGGGCTCCCCGCGCGGCGCGGCGATGTCCTCGGCAGCGGCGATCCTGGCGAGAAGCGCATCGTCGAGGCTGCGCAGGGTCGCGTCCTGCGGCGCTGGGCCGCCGACGTCCCCGGAAGGCGGCGCAGAGCTGGCGGAGGGGCGCATGCGTCCAAGGAACTCGCCCATGAAGCGTCCGGCGAAACCGTCGCCCGCCTCCTTCTCGAGATCGAAGCGCCGCTCCAGCCAGACCTGCAGCAGCGAGATCGCGCTGGTCATGACCAGGTAGATCGCGCCGGCCGCGATGAACACGGTGAAGAACCGGAAGTTCTGCCCAACGATCTGCTGGGCGCGGAAGGTGAGCTCGTTGACGAAAATGACCGACGCGATCGAGGTCAGCTTCAGCATGCTGATCGTGTCGTTGGCGACGCCGGGCAGGATGGCGCGCATCGCCTGCGGCAGGATGATCCGCCGCAGCGTCAGTAGCTTGCCCATGCCGAAGCTGTCCGCTGCGATCGACTGATTGCGGTTCACGGACAGGATGCCGCCGCGGATGATCTCGGCGCTGAAGGCGGCCTCGTTCAGGGCGAAACCGATCACGGCGGTGCTGAAGCTGTCGAGCTTGATCCCCAGCGCCGGCAGCGCGTCGAAGATGAACACGAGTTGCAGCAACTGCGGCGTTCCCCGCACGATCCAGATGTAGAACCACGACGCGCCGCGCACGACCGCGTAGGAGGACAGCCGCATCAGCGCGAGGCCGAGCCCCAGCACGAGGCCCGACGTCATCGCGAGCAGCGTGATCTGCGCGGCGATGAGCGCACCCTCCCACAGGAACCCGGAGGTGGCGTAGCTCCAGACCTCGACGAGGAAGGTCGGCGGCGGCGTGGCAGCCTGCGCCCGCGCGGGGCTCGCCTCGCACAGAAGGGCGAACGGCAGGAGGGCGAACGGGCGGACGCGCCGGGAGGGATGCATCAAGGGCTCTCTGCTCGGGACGGGACCGCCCGTAGCGGGCGATCCCCGATGTCATCCGCGAAAGGCGCCAAGTTGCGACCGCGCGGCCCGCCGCGTGCCGCTCAGTCGGTCTTGACCTCGGCCTTGACCCCGAGATCCGGGTCCATCTTGTACTTCTTGAACAGGGCCGTCTGCGTGCCGTTGGCCTGGATCACGGTCATGCCGTCGGCGATCGCCTTCAGGAGATCGCTGTTGCCGTTCTTCACGGCAGCGCCGATCGTGAAGCCGCTCAGGATCTTGTAGGCCTTCTCGTAGAGGGTGGGGTTGTCCTGGGCGAGCGCCTCGACCAGCGCCAGGTCCGTCAGCATGATGTCGGCGCGCTGGGTCTGCACGAGCCGGATGCCGGCCGCGATGTCGGGGTAGGTCATGATGGTGACGCCGGGCTTGCCCGCCGCCTTGCAGGCCTCGTCGTCCTTCTTCATCGTGGCTTCCTCGACGGTGCCGAGGCCGACCGCCGCGGTGATGCCGCAGGCTCCCAGGCCGGTGATCTTCTTGGGATTGCCGACCTGCGTCAGGGCGCCGGTGCCGGCCTGCATGTAGAGGACGTAGTCGACCTGCTTGGCCCGCTCGGGCGTGTAGTAGAGGTTGTTCCAGAACACGTCGACCTGGCCGCTGATGGTGGCCGGCAGCAGGCCGGACCAGCCGCCCAGGAAGAACTCGTACTTGATGCCGGCGCAGTCCAGCACCGCGCGAGCGAGATCGCTGTCGAAGCCGATGACCTTGTTGAAGTCGTTGGGGTCGCGCATCGTATAAGGCGGCGTCTGCGGATCGGCGCCGATCTTGATCGTCTTGCCCGCCAGGCTCGGATACTTCGTCGCGAGCTTCGCCGGCTCGCATGCGGGGGCCTGGGCCGCAGCATGCGCCGTGAAGCCCAGGATCATTGAAACGGCCATGGCCGCAGTCCAGGATGATGCTTTCACTCTCGATCTCCCTCTCCAGCCGGCACTCCCACTTCCGGGGACGTCAGCGGCTGCGGACCTGACCCTGCTGGGTGCGGCCACAACCGGGTGCATCTCGTTCAAGTGTCTTGCCTCATACGAAAGGAGCAAGGGCCGTGCCAGATCAGGCTTGGAGGAGACATCGGGTGCGCGCCGCGCGCGATGCATCCGCGACGATCGAGCTTGACCAGTACTCCGGCTGAATTTCGTCGGAAAAGACAGCATTTCCGAACGGATCGAGGGTGCGCGCCAATCGATCCTCGGTGCCAGAATTGCATGCGGGAGCTGCGGCATTTTTGTGCAAGCCACTTCTTTGCGGCGCAAGCCTTGTCGGCTAGGCTCGGAGCAGCGGCCGGAGCGCGCCGAGGGAACAAGCCATGCAGATTCCACGCCGCGCGCCGCTCCCGGCCCCCGCCTTGCCCGGCGCGTCCACAACCCCGGCAGAGACGGACGTTGTGATCGTGGGCGGAGGTCTCGCCGGCGCCGTGTTCGCGCGCGTCCTGGCCGAAGCCGGCATGGCGGTCACATGCCTCGAGCAGGGCGAATGGTCGTCGCGGGAAGACTACCGTGGCCGGCACGACGACACGGAGATCGCCGCGCTGGGACCATGGCATGCCCATCCCAACAGGCGCGGCCGGAAGCAGGATCTCTTGGTCGACGACACCGACGCGGAGATGAAGCCGCAGTTCTTCAACGGGGTCGGAGGATCGACCATCCTCTATGGCGGACACTGGGTCAGGTTTCTGCCCTCGGACTTCCGCGTGCGCAGCCTCGACGGCGTTGCCGACGACTGGCCCGTCGACTGGTTCGAGCTGGAGCCCTGGTACGACCAGGCCGACCGCGACTTCGGGGCATCGGGCCTTGCCGGCGATCCCGCCTATCCCCCACGCAGCAGCGACTATCCCATGCCTCCCTTGCCGATCGCGCCCTGGGGAGAAAAGGTGGCGCACGCGCATCACCGGCTGGGGTGGCACTGGTGGCCGGGGGCAAACAGCATTGCGTCTCGGCCCTACGAGGGACGCCGGGCCTGCGTCCAGCGCTCCACTTGCGGCACCGGCTGCAACGAGGGCGCAAAGGCTTCCGTGGACATCACACACTGGCCCCGCGCGATTGCGGCCGGTGCGCAACTGCTGACCGGCGCGCGCGCCTGCGAGATCACGCTGGACGGACGCGGACGGGCCAACGGCGTGGTCTACGCTCGGGACGGAGAGCGCCACCGGATCGGCGCGAACATCGTGGTTCTCGCGGCCAACGCCATCGGGACGGCGCGGCTGCTCCTGCTGTCCGCCTCGGGCCGTGAGCCACACGGGATGGCGAACCGGAGCAGCCTCGTCGGGCGCCGGCTCATGATGCATCCTTTCGCACGCGTGATCGGCTTCTTCGACGAGCCGATGGAGAGCTGGCAGGGGCATTGGGGTCAGAGCCTGACCTGCATGGAATTCGCCGAGAGCGAGCCGTCGCGCGGCTTTCTCCGCGGCGCCAAGTGGAACCTGACGCCCTCCGGCGGCCCGTTGGCGGCAGCCCTCTTCCCGTGGAAGGACGCGCCTCGCTGGGGTGTGCCTCTGCACGTCCATATGGCGGAATGGTTGGGCAGGACCGCGATCTGGGGCATTTCGTGCGAGGATCTTCCCGATCCTGCCAATCGGGTCGCGCTTCACCCCACCATGACCGATTCCGACGGCCTGCCCGCCGTCAGCCTGCACTACAGCATTCCCGACGATTGCCGCCGCATGCTCGCCTTCAACACGGCGCGGGCGGCCGAGTCCCTGCGCGCCGCCGGTGCCTACCGGACGGAGACAGTCTGCCCCGTTACCGATCTCGGGTGGCATCTCCTGGGCACCGCCCGTATGGGCGACGACCCCGAGACGTCGGTCGTCAATCGATGGAACAGGGCGCACGACGTCGAGAATCTGATGATCGTCGATGGCAGCACGTTCGTCACCGGATCGAGCGTCAATCCGGCTGCCACGACGGCCGCCCTCGCGCTCCGGGCGGCGCACGCGCTCGTCGCCGCGCGCCGGGACGTGAGGGCATCCGCGTGAGCACCAGGGGCAGAACGGCGGCTTTGGGCGCAATCCTGGCGCCGGGCGGACACGGGATGCCCGGCTACGGCGAGGCCGACCCGGACCTCCACCTGCTCGACAGAGCCATCGCGATCCTGCCTGCCGGCGGTCTGGCCCTCGCGGCCATGCTCGAAGCGCTCCCACCCCACTTCGGCGCCGAGGATGTTGCCGCGTTCGAAAAGGCCCAGCCCGAGCCCTTCGGGCGCGTGCTGGAGGTCGTGATCGGCGCCTATACCCTGAGCGTGGCGGTGCGCCGCGCGCTCGGCTATGAAGGCCAGCGGGCGCTGTCCCTGCCGCGGGACGGATTCGGCGCCGAAGACCTCGCCATCCTGCAGATGAAGCGCCAGGCCCGCTGGCGCGATCCGCGCGCAATCGACGACCCCCATCGCCAGCCGAGGTCGGCCCCATGACCATCGAGACCTTTCCAGCCCGCCACGTCGCCAACAGGCTCTCGCGGCGCGGCCAGCCCTACGGCCCCGCGGAGGCCTCCGTGCTCGACCGGACGGCCGCCGCGCGTGCCGGCGCCGAGATCATGTCCTGGCCCGGCTACCGCCCCACCCCGCTGGTTTCCCTACCGGGCCTTGCCGGAGCGCTCGGGGTCGGCTCGGTCCTCTACAAGGACGAGGGGCAGCGGTTCGGGCTCACCAGCTTCAAAGCGCTCGGCGGCGCCTACGCGGTGCTGCGGTTTCTCCAGAAGCATCTGGAAGAGCAGGGCATCAGCGCCAGCGCCGCGGACCTGCTCGCCGGCGCACACCGGGACAAGACGGCAGGCGCGGTCGTGACCACGGCGACGGACGGCAACCACGGCCGCTCCGTCGCCTGGGGCGCCCGGATGTTCGGCTGCCGCGCCGTGGTGTTCATCCACGAGAACGTCAGCCACGAGCGAGAACAGGCGATAGCAGCCTTCGGCGCCGAGATGCGTCGCGTGCCCGGGGGCTACGACGACAGCGTGCGCGCGGCGGCCCAGGCCGCGGAGACGGAGGGCTGGATCCTCGTCGCCGACACGAGTTCGGAAGGCGGCGACGAGGCTCCCCGCCTGGTCATGCAGGGCTACATGCTGATCGGCAGCGAGATCCTGGACTCCTGCGGCCCCGCGCCGACCCACCTGTTCGTTCAGGCCGGCGTCGGCGGGCTGGCGGCGGCCCTGGCCGCATTCTTCTGGGAGAGCCTGGGCGCTCTGAGGCCACGGGTCGTCGTCGTCGAGCCGATCCTGGCCGACTGCATCTTCCGAGCGGCCCAAGCCGGCCGCGTCGTCGCCATGGAGGGCCCGACGGACACGTTCATGGCCTGTCTCGCCGCCGGTGAGGCCTCGCCGCTCGCCTGGACCATCCTGGAAGGGGGCATGGACGACGTGCTGGCGCTGCCGGACGAGGCGGCGATGGCGGCGATGCGGTTGCTGGCGGACGGAGTCGCCGGCGATCCCGCGCTCGTCGCCGGCGAGTCCGGCGCGGCGGCCGTCGCTGGCCTGATCGCGGCGGCGAACGATCCGGCGCTGCGCAGGGCCCTGGACCTCGGGTTAGAGGCCCGCATCGTCGTCATCGGCAGCGAGGGCGCGACCGACCCCGCGACCTACGAGCGCGTGACCGGCCGATCCGCGGAGGCCGTCGCCGCCTTCGGCCCGGCCGCCTGATCATCCCACCTGCCAGCCGCCGTCGACGGTGATCGCCTGGCCCGTGACGTAGCGCGACAGCCGCGAGGCCAGAAAGACGTAGGTCCCGGCAAGATGATCGAGAGGCCCGAGATGACCCACCGGGATGCGGCTCTCCAGCGCGCCGCGGACCTCGGCCTCGTCCACCCCGCGCAGAGCCGCGCGGTCTCGAAAAAGCTGCCGGATCATCGCGGTGTCCATCTGACCGGGGCAGACCGCATTCACCAGGATGCCGGCGCCGGCCAGTTCCGCCGCCAAGCTCTCCATCACCCCGATCATGCCGAACTTGGAGGCGGAGTAGGCGGAGTTCTCTCGTCCGCCGCGCAGGCCGAACAGCGACGAGGTGAAGATGATGCGCCCGCCCTTGCCGGCGGCGAGCATCCGCCGCGCGGCGACCTTGGCGGTGATGAAGGCGCCCGAAAGGTTCACGTCCAGCACCCTGCGAAAGTCCGCGAGGTCGGTGTCGACCCCGTGCCTGAGGACGAGGATGCCGGCATTGGGAACCACGATGTCGGGCGCAGCCCATGCCGCCGCGAACGCGTCCAGCGCCGCTTCCGTCGCCGCCTCGTCGGTCACGTCGAGCGGCAGCGCCATCGCCCTGGCGCCCGGCAGGGCCTCCAGGCTCGCCAGTCCCGCCTCGAGCTCCGCGCCCGGCAGGTCGGCGACGGCCACGCGCGCACCCTCCTCCACGAAGGCTCGCGCCACGGCGAGGCCGATGCCCCGGGCCCCACCCGTCACCAGGGCCGTCTGTCCTTCCAGCAATCCGCTCATCGCCTGCTCCCTCGGCCTCGTCCTTGCATGCAACTCCATTGCACGCTGCGCAAGGACCATGCCAGATGGTGAAGCCAGACCGGAGTTCCGCATGACGAGCCGAGCCGTGGACGCCGCCGCCGTCGACGCCTTCGTCGACGACCGCAGGGACGACCTCCTGTCGCTCCTCGGCGCGCTCGTCGCCGCCCCCAGCTTCAACCCGCCCGGCGACACGCGGGCCGTGGCGGCCATCGTGGCGAGCCGGCTGGCCGCGGCGGGACTGGCCCACCGGATGGTTGCGAGAGACCCGACCAAGCCCAACGTGATCGCCTCATTCGAGGGGGGACGTCCCGGTCCGCACCTCGTGTTCAACGTTCACCTGGACACCATCCATCCCGGCGAGGAGAGCGACTGGAGCGTGCCCCTCACCGAGATGACGCGACGGGGTGACCGGCTCTACGGGCTCGGCATCGGCAACATGAAGGGTGCGGTGGCCGCCCAGCTCCTCGCCGTGGAGTGGCTCTTCGCGCGCCGGCAGGACCTCGCCGGGCGCGTCACCTTCACGGGCGTCGCCGACGAGACCGTGTTTGGGCCCGACGGGGCGGAGTTCCTGCTGGAAGCGGGAGAGGACATCCTGGGCGATGCCGTGATCTGCGGCGAGGGCCCCGGCGCGCTGGGCCTCGCCCTGGCGGAGAAGGGCTGGCTCTGGATCGCCGTCGAGGCCACCGCCCGTACCGCCCAGGGGATGCTGGCGCGGCCGCGCTCCTCGGCCATCACCCGCCTTGCCGCCGCCCTGGTCGAGATCGACGGCTGGAACGCGCTGCGGGCGGAGCCGCCGGAGGTCATCGCCGACGTTGCCCGGGGCGGACCCGAGGGGCTTCGCCTCAGCGTCAATGCCGGAACCGTCCAGGGCGGCCTGTTTGTCAGCCAGTCCGCGACCCGGGCCGTGGCGGAGCTCGACTTCCGCATTCCCCCGGGCCTCACCGTGGCTGACATCGAGGGCCGGATGTCGGAGCTGTGCGCGCGCTCCGAGGGCTTGTCGTTCCGGCGCCTCAAGGGCGGCGGCCCCAACTGGACGGCGGCCGGCGAGCCGGTCGTGGCCGCCGTGGCGGCCGCCCATGCCGCGGTCACCGGCGAGGCCGCGCGGCCCGTCGTTCGCCTGCCCGGCAGCGACGCCAGCCGCTGGCGCCGGCGCGGCGTGCCCGCGGTGTGCTATGGCCCCCAGGCCGACATCGTCTCCGGCGTCGACGATCACGTGATCGCCGAGGATGTCGTGACCTGCGCCAAGGTCTATGCCCGCGCGGCTCTCTCGCTCCTGTCCGAAGCCCACTCCTGAGCCCCGAGGCCGCGCCATGCTCGCCGATCCCTTCTCCTCCAAGATCCGCCCCGCCATCACCGGTGTCCGCGCCGCCGTATCGGCGGCCCACCCGCTGGGCACCGCGGCAGCGCAGCACGTCATCGAGAGCGGCGGCAACGCGGTCGACGCCGCCATCGCCGCGCAGGCGGTGATCGGCGTCGTCGCGCCCGAGGCGGGCGGCGTAGGCGGAGACGGCTTCTTCATCGTGCGCGAGCCCGGCGGTGCGGTCACGGCCGTGAATGCGGCAGGAGCCGCGCCGATGGCGGGCCCGCCCGATCGCATCGGCGACAACGGCACCAGCGTCAACGTGCCCGGCCTCGTTGCCGGCTGGGCCGAGCTCTCCCGCCGCTTCGGCCGCCTGCCGCTCGCACAGGTTCTGCAGCCGGCGATCCGGGCCGCGGCGCAGGGTACGGTCGCGCGGCCCAACATGGTGGCCTCGGCCGCCGCGCAGCGCGCCCGCCTCATGCGGGGCGGGGCCCAGGACTCGGTGTTCCTGGCGGCCCGCGCCGGTGAGCGGATCCGCCAGCCGGCGCTCGCAGCGACGCTTGCCGGCATCGCCGAGGGGGGGCCGGACTGGTTCTACGGTTCGGGGCTCGGCTCCGCCATCGCCGGCGCCGTCTCGGCTCGCGGCGGGCTGATGACGCCCGACGACCTCGCCGTCCACCGCAGCGTGGTCACGGCCCCGCTCACGGTGCGCTTCCGCGGACGCACGGTGCACGTGCAGCCGCCGATGTCACAGGGCGTGCTGCTGGCCATGGCCCTGCAGGGCCTGGAGCGCCTCGGCGAGATACCCGCCGACCGGCTCGATCATGCCGCGGCCGAACTGACCGAGGCCTCGTTCGCCTACCGCGACCGATGCGGCGAGGGAGCCGCCCTGCTCGACGTCGCCCTCCCTGTCGACCTCGACAAGGCGGGACGGCGGGGCGGCCCCCGCAGCTACCTCCACACGGCGGGCGTCGCCGTAGCGGACGAGGAGGGCTTTGTCGTCTCCTCGCTCTTCAGCGTCTTCGACAGCTTCGGCTCCGCCATCTATGTGCCCGAAGGCGGCTTCGTGCTGAACAATCGCGCAGGCGGCTTCACCAGCGCGCCCAACGACGTCGGCCCTGGCAAGCTGCCCGTGCACACCCTTGCGCCCATGCTCATGGACGGCCCGGAGGGCGCGATCGCGCTCTCCACGCCGGGCGCCGACGGGCAGGTGCAGACGCTGCTGCAGATCCTCGTGGCGAGCGTCGTCGAGGGCGTGGACATCGCGACCGCCGTGCACAGGCCACGCTGGCGCTCGGAGGACAACAAGCTGCTGGTCGAGGACGGCCACCCGGCGGCGGACGCTCTCAGGGCGCTCGGCCACGACGTCGTCCGCATGCCTTTCGGCGACCTCAAGGCCGGCGGAGTCGTCTGCGCCGGACTGACAGGCTCTTCCCCCTTCGCGGTTTCGGACTTCCGCCGCGAGAACTGGTCCGGCGTCGTCTAGCCACCACATCGACGCGGCGCGCGCCTCGCGGGGAGTCGGAGCCGCCATCCCTCCCAGTCAGGGAGGGTTCAGGTCGTCCCGGCCAGCAGCGCGTCCAGGCCGGCCTCGAAGCCGACGCGGGGCGACAAGCCAAGGAGCCGGGTTGCCCCGCTGAGGTCGAGCGGGCCGATGTCGCCGTCGCCGGGAGGCGCTTTCTCATCCGTGACGTCGACGCGCAACTCCGGCAGGCGTCGCCGCACGAGGCGTGCGATCTCTTCCTCCGTGCGCACATCGCCGCCGCTGACGTTCACGGGGACGCAGCCTCCGGCCTGACGCGCCACAGCCGCGGCGATCGCGGCGACCACGTCGTCGACGTGGACGAACTGGCGCCGATCGCCGCCCCCGTTCGCCAGCGCGACCGCACCGCCGCGGCGGCCGGCCCCGATCAGCGCCGAGACGAGATATGGCGTGGTTCGGCCGGGGCCATAGACCGACGAGATCCTCAGGACCCAGGCATCGAGGCCGGCCACCGCGGCATAGGCCTCGACGATGGCTTCGGCGGCGACCTTGCTAGCGCCGTAGGGCGTGTCGCTCCCGAGCGCGGCGGAGACCGGCGTCGGCGACGGATCACCCGGGCGCGGACGGTACACGGCCACCGACGAGAGGTGCACCAGCCGCCGCACGCCGCTCCGCCCGAGAGCATCGACCACGTTGAGGGTACCGGCCACGTTCACGTCGAACACGAGCGCTGGATTATCGCGGGCCAGCATCGGGCCCGAGATGGCCCCGGCGTGGACCACCACCTCCGGCGCAGCCTGCACCATCGCCGCCAGCACGGCGGCGCGGTCGCGCAGGTCGAGCGTCACATGGGCGCCCGCGAGATCGGCGCCGACGACATCGTGGCCCGCAGCGGCGAGCGCCGGCACCAGCCTGCGCCCCACGAAGCCCGCCGCGCCCGTGACGAGGATGCGCATGGTCAAGCCGGGTGGATGCGGCGCCAGTGCTCCGCGATCTCGCGACCCGTGGCGACCCATACCCTGTCGCGGCTGCGGATGTGATCGAGGAACTTGACGAGCCCCGTGATCCGGCCGGGCCTGCCGATGATGCGGTCGTGGATCGCGAGGGACATCATCTTCGGCCGGTCCTCGCCCTCGGCGTAGAGCGTCTCGAAGGCGTCGATCATGTAGCGGGCAAAATCGTCGCCGGTGGAAAAGCCGTGGTTCTGATCGAACCGGTTGTCGTTGGTCTCGAAGGAATAGGGCACGACGAGGTGCTTCGTGCCGGCCACGTCCAGCCAGTAGGGCAGTTCGTCCCCCAGGCTGTCCCGGTCGTAGAGCAGCTTGCCCGTCTCGACGAGCAAACGTCGCGTGTTGGCGCTTGGCCGGCCCGTCATCCAGCCGACGACGGGTACGCCTGCGACGGCCTCGAGGCTCTCGAAGGCGAGGCGGACATGTTCGCGCTCCACGTCCGCCGGCAGGACCTGGTAGTCGAGCCAGCGGTAGTGATGGCTGACGAGTTCGTGGCCGGCGGCCACGTAAGCCCGGGTGAGGTGCGGGTTGCGCTCTGCCGCCTTGGCCACGGCGAGCAGGCAGACCTTCACACCGAAGGTCTCGAACAGCTTGAGCAGCCGCCAGCCGCCCACGCGCGAGCCATAGGCGAACACCGTCTCGACCAGCGGGCTGCGCAGGCCTTCCAGCGAGGGTTGGCCGATGTCGTTGAGGACTCCCTCCGACACGCCGTCCCCGTCCATGATGGAGCGCTCGCCGCCGCCCTCGAAGTTGAGGTTGATGTTCACGGCGATGCGCGCGCCCCCCGGCCACTGGGCGTGAGGAGGGGCGTCGCCATAGCCGACATAGTCGCGATCGTCGTGCATGCCGGCTCGCCCTCCGCGTTGCCCCCAACGTGGGAGCGTCCCACTCACTTGCATGTTGGACAAGCTGCTTTCTTATACAGTTCCGGCCTATCGGAACATCATCTCGCCTGAAAAGCAGTCGCACATCACTTCACTGCAACTTACTTGCTCTGGGCTCAACCAATGTGGAAGATGGAGCCGACCAGAGGAGCCATGGCCATGCCGGTTCGTGACGGACAAGCCTATATCGCCGCCCTGGCGGACGGCCGCCGGATCCACCTCGATGGGCGGCGGGTCGCCGACGTCACGACCGACCCTGCCTTCGCGGGGACGGTGCGGTCCTTCGCGCGCCTCTACGACTACCAGGCGGACCCGGCCCACCGCGAGCTGATGACCTGCGCGACCCCGACAGGCCACCGCGTCAACAAATCCTGGCTGCTGCCAACCTCGTCCACGGACCTCGTCGCGCGGCGAGCCGCGATCGAGGCCTGGGCCGCGCTCAACTTCGGCTGGCTGGGCCGCTCGCCCGACCACCTGGCCACCGCGCTCGGCGGGCTCATGATGGGCGAGGATGTGATGAAGGCCTACGATCCAGCCCGGGCTGCGGCGTTCCGCGCCTATTTCGAGCATGCGCGCGACAAAGACCTGTTCGTCACCTACGTGATCCAGAACCCCCAGGCGGACAAGTCGCGCAGCGCCTCGACGCAGGCTCGCGACCTCGTCCTGCACATCGTCGACCAGGACGAGGCTGGCATCGTCGTTCACGGCGCGAAGATGCTCGGCACCAGCGCCGTGATGGCCGACGAGATCTTCGTGGGCAGCATCCAGCCGCTGAAGCCGGACGAAGGCCGCTACGCGGCAAGCTTCGCCCTCCCGGTGGCGACGCCCGGCATCGTGCTGATGTCCCGGCGCTCCTATGAGCAGCAGGCCACCAGCGCCTACGACTATCCCCTGTCGAGCCGCTTCGACGAGAACGACGCGATCATCGTGTTCGACAACGTCAAGGTGCCGTGGGAGCGGGTGTTCGTCGCCGGAAACGTCGCGGCGGCAGCGGCGCAGTGGCACGCCACGCCCACTCACGTGTACCAGAACTACCAGTCGCAGATCCGCCTCTCCGTGAAGCTGCGCTTCCTGCTCGGCCTGGCCCGGCGCGTGGCCGAGGTGAACGGCACAGCCGACATGCCGGCGGTGCGCGCCGCGCTGGCGAAGCTCGCGGCCGAGGCCAGCATCGTCGCGGGAATGGTCGCCGGCATGGAAGCGGCGGGCCGGCCTATCGGGACCTACTGGCTGCCGTCCCCCTCCCTGCTCTACGCCGCGCAGACCTACACGCAGGAACTCTATCCGCGCTTCGTGAACGCCATCCGCGACCTCGCGGGAGGCGGCGTCATCATGCTGCCCGCCTCGATCGCCGATATCGAGAACGACGAGACGTGGCCCTATATCGAGGCCACGCAGGTGTCGTCCCATACCGATGCGCAAGGCCGCATGGGCATCTTCAGGCTCGCCTGGGACGCCCTCGGCTCGGAGTTCGCAAGCCGCCACGTGCAGTACGAGATGTTCTACGCCGGCGCGAGCTACGTGAACCACGCCAACCTCACCCGCACCTACGACTGGACGGCTGCGGCGCGGCTGGTGGACGATGCGCTGGCGCTCACGCCGCGCCCGCGGGACGGCGCGCGCCCGCTGGCGGCGGAGTAGCTCGCGGCGGAGTAGCCCGGGCCCTCGCTCAGAGCATCACGTCGCCGCCGTTGGGCGAGAGCGTCTGGCCGACATAGAAATCCCCGTCGGCGGAGGCCAGCAGCACGGCCGTGGGCGCGATCTCCTCCGGCCGGCCGAAGCGACGGAGCGGCAGGTTGCCGATCTTCCAGGTCTTCCATTCCGGCGAAAGGGTGTCGTTGAGCCTTGTGTCGATGGGCCCCGGCGCGATGGCGTTGACCAGCACGCCGTGGGGCGCGGCCTCCTGGGCGAACGCCCGCGTGAAGCCAACCACGCCGGCCTTGGCGGCGCTGTAGTGGGCCAGCCCGGGCGCACCCTTGTAGGCGAGCTGTGACGTGACGTTGATGATCCGACCCCAGCGCCGCGCCTTCATGCCGCGATAGGCGAGCTGGGCCAGGAGGAACGTCGCCTCCAGGTGCACGGAGAGCATCCAGCGCAGCGAGGCGTAGGTGGTGTCCTCCACGAGCGCCTCCTCGCTGACGCCGGCATTGTTGACGAGGATGTCGACCGTCCCGAGAGCCCCCTCGGCGGCGGCGAACAAGGCGCCGCAGGCATCCGGCTCGCCGATGTCGGTGCGCCAGGCGAAGCCCTTGCGTCCCAGCGCCTCGACGGCGGCAACGACCTCGGCGGCACCTTCCGGGTCGTCGTTGTGGCAGAAGGCGACATCGGCGCCCTCGGCGGCGAAGGCCCGCGCGGTCGCTGCGCCGATCCCCCGGCTCGCTCCCGTGATCAGGGCCTTGCGCCCTGCCAGCCGTCCAGATCCCGCGTGTGCCATCGTCCGGTCCTCTCGTTCCGGACGACGGCAGCAATCGCCGTGCCAGCGGGCGCGCCCGGCGCCCGCGCAACTGGCACGCTTCGCGCTTGGGGCCGCAAGACCTGCCGCGGCGGGATGTATCGCGGCAGGGCACGGCGAGGCAGGAGAGCAGTCGGCATGAGCGACCCGGACAGTCAGGCCCCGGCAGGCACAAGGGTCGCCATCATCGGCGCCGGCTTCGGCGGCATCGCTGCGGCCGTCGCGCTTCAGAAGGCAGGGATCCGCGACGTCGTCATCTTCGAGAAGTCGAGCGGCGTCGGCGGCACCTGGTGGGACAACCGCTATCCCGGCGCGGCGACCGACGCGGCCTCCCACATCTACAGTTTTTCCTTTGCGCCGAGAGACTGGGCGAGGAGCCATGTCGGCCATGCCGAGCTGCGGGGCTACCTCGACTCCGTCGTCGACGAGTTCGGGCTGCGCCCGAAGCTGCGTGTCGCGACCGGCGTCAAAGACCTGGCCTGGGACGAGGCGCGCAAGCTCTGGCGTCTCACCACCGAGAGCGGCGAGAGCGAGGCCTTCACCGCCGTCGTCTCGGCCGTCGGCATGTTCGGCAAGCCGAACTGGCCGAAGTGGCCGGGACTCGAGAGTTTCGCCGGGCCGGTCCTGCACACGGCGCGCTGGGACGAGAGCGTCGACCTGAGAAGCAAGCGGGTAGCCGTGGTCGGCACGGGGTCGAGCGCGGCGCAAGTGGTTCCCGCCCTTGCCGACCAGGTCAAGCAGCTGACGCTGTTCCAGCGCCAGCCCGGCTGGCTGCTGCCCAAGAGCGACCGCGACTTCAGCGAACGCGAGCGGGCGCTGCTACGCAATCCGCTGCTGCGCAGGCTCTACCGCCTGAAGCTCTACCTGGCGCAGGAGCTTCGCGAGTGGAACGGCGCCTTCTTCCGGCCGGAGAATCGCCAGAACCAAAAGGCCCGGCAAGCCGCCCTCGCCTACCTCGATACGGTGTTCGCGGATCGTCCCGACCTGAAGGCGGTGCTCACGCCGGACTACCCGTTCATGGGCAAGCGCCTGCTGATCAGCAGCGATTTTTACCCCGCGCTCCGCAAGCCGAATGTCCGGCTGGTCCCCCGCGCCGTCGCCTCCTGCACGCCCTCGGGCCTCGTCGACGTCGACGGCGAGCACCATGAGGCGGACGCCATCGCGCTCTGCACGGGCTTCGAGGTGACGGACTATCTCTTCAGCCTGCGCGTGACCGGGCGCACGGGCAAGACTCTCTCGCAGACCTGGAACGGCGTGGCGGAAGCCTTCCTGGGCATGATGGTGCCGGGCTTCCCCAACTTCTTCATGATCTACGGGCCCGGTACGAATGGCGGCTTCATCGTCACGAACCTCGAGTGGCAGGCCCGCTTCGCGGCCCTGGAGATCGCCCGCATCGCAGGGGGCAAGGCGGGCAGCGTGGAGGTCACACAGGAGGCGAGCGACGCCTATAACCGCTGGCTACAGGGGCGCATCGCCGGAACGGCGTTCATCGCGGGCAAGAACTACTTCAAGACCGCGTCCGGACAGATCGTGACGCAATGGCCGGACAACGCCACGCAATATGCGCTGAAGATGGCGCTCACGCGCCGCTTTGCACGGTGGAGGCGGTGACGGAATTCGCGTCGATCCAGTCCTGGCCTGCGCGAGGCCTCCTATCGACAGGTCAAGCGGCACCGGCTTCCGGGACCCGCAGCGCCCTTGGTCGAACTCTGCATCCGCGGCCTGCGCCTGCCGGCGCCCTTTCGCGAGCGGCGACCGTCAACCATCCTCGTCCCCTGCCGGGCGCGTCGCCCATCGCTCCCAATCCCAGGCTGATGCCCGAGGCCTTCGGCGACGATCGAATCTGAAGGTAAGCCGTTGATTTTGATGGTGCTGCCGGAGAGGATTGAACTCTCGACCTCTCCCTTACCAAGGGAGTGCTCTACCACTGAGCTACGGCAGCGGGTGCGCTGAGCGCGGCACCTTCTGCCACATGGGGCAGGCCGGCGCAAGCGGCGGTGGGGGCGGGCCCGCCCTCTCCCGCGTTTCGGCGCTCCGGGCTGGAAAAACCGGTAAAAGCGGCTACTCCGCCGCCGCGATGCGGGGCGTGTCGGTGAATGGCAGGCCGAAATGCAGCCAAACCTCCGTCAGCGCCGCGGCGAGTTCGGCGATCAGCGCGTCGTCGTGGAAGGGACTCGGCGTGATGCGCAGGCGCTCGGTCCCCCGCGGCACGGTCGGGTAGTTGATGGGCTGGATGTACAGGCCGTGCTTCTCGAGCAGCCGGTCGGAGGCCGCCTTGCAGAGTTCGGCGTCGCAAACCATCAGCGGCACGATGTGCGTGGGGGTCTCCAGCACGGGCAGGCCGGCCGCCGCAAGGGCGTCCTTGGTGCGCGCGACCTGCGCCTGGTGGCGCGAGCGCTCCGCCGCCGAGGCCTTGAGGTGGCGCACGGAGGCCGTCGCCGCCGCGGCGATGGCCGGAGGCAGGCTGGTGGTGAAGATGAAGCCCGGCGCATGGGAGCGCACGGCGTCCACCACCGCGGCGCTCGCCGCGATGTAGCCGCCCAGGCAGCCGAAGGCCTTGCCCAGCGTGCCCTCGATCACGTCGACGCGGTGCATGACGCCGTCGCGTTCCGCGATGCCGGCCCCGCGCGGCCCGTAGAGGCCCACCGCGTGAACCTCGTCGAGATAGGTCATGGCGCCGTAGCGCGCCGCGAGGTCGCAGATGGCGCCGATCGGGCCGATGTCGCCGTCCATCGAATAGACGCTCTCGAAGGCGATCAGCTTGGGCCGCCCGGGCCCGGCGCGCCTCAGCAGCTCCTCGAGATGGGCGAGGTCGTTGTGGCGGAACACCACCTTCTCGCGGCCCGAGCCCCGGATGCCCTCGATCATCGAGTTGTGGTTGAGGCTGTCCGACAGGATCAGGCAGTCCGGCAGGAGGCGGGCGATGGTGGCGATGCCCGTCTGGTTCGAGACATAGCCCGAGGTGAAGACGAGCGCCGCCTCCTTGCCGTGCAGGTCGGCGAGCTCGCCCTCCAGCGTGACGATGGGATGGTGCGTCCCGGAAATGTTGCGCGTGCCGCCCGCCCCGACGCCCATGCGGGTCGCCGTCTCCGTCATGGCCGCCACCACGCCCGGGTGCTGGCCCATGCCGAGATAATCGTTGGAGCACCAGATCACCACCGGGACGGGGCCGTCCTGCGTGTGGCGGAGCGCGTGGGGGAACCGCCCGGCGATCCGCTCGAGGTCCGCGAAGACCCTGTAGCGGCGTTCGGCCTTGAGCGCGGCGACGGCGTCGGAGAAGAAGCGCTGGTAATCCATGCGCTCCAGATGCCACGCCCCGCAGCCTCGATCAATTCGCAGAGTTGCGGACATGCCGTCGCATCGGGCGCGCCGGATGCCCGTGGGCAAGAGTTGTCACGAGGCGGCCCAGCCCTTATTGCTCGAAGCGCCGGGACGGGACGACGGGCATGGGCGAGGACGGGACGAACGGGCGGGAGCCGGGCCGAAAGGCCGCCGAAGCCGGCGAGTCCGCCGCTGCCGGGGCCCCGCAGGCCGATCCCCGCAAGGCCAGGCTCGCCGCCGCCCTGCGCGAGAACCTCAGGCGCCGAAAGGCCCAGGCGCGCGAGCGCAGGGGATCCGGAGGGACCTGAGCGGGGCGTTGCAGTCCTGCAACGGGGCTGCGGCGCGACCCGCGTCGCTGTGTCACCGCCGCGTCCGCGCCTCAATCGGCCCGGCACGTGGGACCTGTACCGGGCGCGTGCAGCCCGAGCTTCACCGCCAGCGCCCGTCGCGCGGCTCTCATGGAGTGGTCGATGGACCGGATTCGCATCGTCGGCGGCAACGCCCTGAACGGCAGCATCCCGATCTCGGGAGCCAAGAACGCCGCCCTGCCGCTGATGATCGCGAGCCTGCTGACGCCCGAGACGGTGATCCTCGACAACGTGCCGCGCCTCTCGGACGTGCGCCTGCTCATGCGCATCCTCGGCAATCACGGCGTCGACGCCTCGATCGACGGCAAGCGCGCCGGCCAGACGGAGCAGAGCGGCGACACCATCCGCCTCAGCGCGCAGACCATCGTCGACACCACCGCCCCCTACGAGCTCGTCTCGCGCATGCGGGCGAGCTTCTGGGTCGTCGCGCCGCTTCTGGCGCGCATGGGCGAGGCGCGCGTCTCGCTGCCGGGCGGCTGCGCCATCGGCACGCGGCCGGTCGACCTGCTGCTCATGGCGCTGGAGCGGCTCGGCGCGACGATCGACATCGACGCCGGCTACGCCGTGGCGCGCGCGCCCACGGGCGGTCTGCGCGGCGGCGAGATCATGTTTCCCAAGGTCACGGTGGGCGGCACGCATACCGCGCTGATGGCCGCCGTGCTCGCCCGCGGCGCCACGGTCATCGGCAACGCCGCCCGCGAGCCGGAGGTGACGGACCTCGCGGATTGCCTCACCAAGATGGGCGCGAAGATCACGGGCGCCGGCACGTCGCAGATCGTCGTGGAGGGCGTCGGCTCGCTGCGCGGGGCGCGACACAGCGTCCTGCCGGACCGGATCGAGACCGGCACCTACGCCATGGCCGTGGCGATGACCGGCGGCGACGTGCTCCTGGAGAATTCCCGCGCCGACCTGCTCAAGGCGGCGCTGGACGTCCTGGTCCAGGCGGGCGTCGAGATCAGCGAGACCAACGAGGGCATCCGCGTGCGCCGCAACGGGCACGGCATCATGCCCGTGGACGTCACGACGGAGCCCTTCCCGGGTTTCCCGACGGACCTGCAGGCGCAGTTCATGGCGCTGATGACGCGGGCGCGGGGCACCTCGCATATCCGCGAGACCATCTTCGAGAACCGCTTCATGCACGTGCAGGAACTGGCGAGGCTCGGGGCCCGCATCCGGCTCGACGGCGACCTCGCCATCGTGGAGGGCACGCCGACGCTCAAGGGCGCTCCCGTGATGGCGACGGACCTTCGCGCCTCCGTCTCCCTCGTGATCGCCGCCCTGGCGGCCGAGGGGGAGACCACCGTGCACCGCGTCTATCACCTCGACCGCGGCTTCGAGGCCCTGGAGAAGAAGCTCGGCCGCTGCGGCGCGGACGTGACCCGCATCAGCGGCGAGGGGTGACGCGGCTCCGCGTCGGCGCGCGTCGCCCGCCGGGCAGGCTCACTCCAGCCGCCCCACCGCCGCCTCGGCGGCCTCGAGCACCGCGCCCGAGCGCACCAGCTCGAGCGCCTGCTGCATCTCGGTGGCGTACCAGCGGTCGCCGTCGAGCGTCGGCGGGATGACGGCGCGGATGGCCTCCAGCGCCGCGCGCGAGCCGGCGCCAAGCGGGTGGTCCTTGGCGATCGGCTCGACCAGGGACAGCGCCTGGGCGGCCATGAGCAGTTCCCCGGCCACGATCATCTCGGCGTTCTCCACGACCGTCCGGGCCTTGCGGGCGCACCAGGTGGAGTTCGACACGTGGTCCTCGGCGTTGCTCTTGCCGGGGATCGAGTCCACGGAGCCCGGCATGGAGAGGGTGCGGTTCTCCATGACGAGCGCGGACATGGAGCACTGCACCGTGGCGAAGCCCGTGTTGAGGCCGCGCTTGCCCGCCAGGAGGTTGCGGGGCAGGCCGTAGCTCATGGTGGGATCGACCAGTCGGGCGAGGCGACGCTCGCAGATCGCGCCGAGGTCGGTCATCGTCAGCGCCAGCAGGTCCATGGCCTGGGCCACGTACTGCCCGTGGAAATGGCCGCCGGAGATCGAGACGTAGCCGCCCTGCCCGTCGTCGAAGATGAGCGGGTTGTCGGTGGCCGAGTTGATCTCCCGCCCCATGACGCCCTCGATATAGGCGAGCGCCTCCATCGCGGGGCCATGCACCTGGGGCGCGCAGCGCAGCGAGTAGACGTCCTGCACGCGCGGCGCGGGCGGCTTGCCGGGCTGGCGGTTCTCGTCGGGATAGACCGTGAGGCGCGCGCCCTCGGAGCAGCGCTGCGAATCCCCGATCAGCCGCAGCACGTTGCGCGCCACCGCCGCCTGGCCGGGATGCGGGCGGGCCGCATGGACGCGGGGGTCGAAGGCGGCCTTCTCGGCTCGCATGGCCTCGAGCGACAAGGCGAGCGAGACGTTCGCCGTCTTCAGGATGCGCCGGGCGTCGTGCATCGCCAGCACGCCGACGGCGAGCGAGACGGTGGAGCCGTTGATCAGCGCGGACGCGTCCTTCGCGCCGAGGTCGAAGTCCGGCGAGAGCCCCGCCTTGGCGAGCGCGTCGCGGGCCGCCATGCGCCGGCCCTTGTAGACCATCTCTGCTTCGGGCATCCCGCACACCGCGCCGGCCATGTGGCCGAGCGGCGCGAGGTCGCCGGAGGCTCCGACCGAGCCCTTGGAGGGGATGACCGGGTGCAGCCCCGCGTTCAGGCAGTCGACGAGGCGTTCGACGAGCTCGACCCGGGGACCCGAATAGTTCGAGGCGAAGGCGTTGGCGCGCAGCAGCATGATGGCCCGCGTCGCGTCCTCGGGAAACGGCTCTCCGACCCCGGTCGCGTGGGCGTAGATGGACTTGGTCTGGTAGGCCTTCATGTCGGACATCAGCACGCGCTGGTCCTTGAACAGGCCGACGCCGGTGTTGAACGCGTACATCAGCGGCGCGTCGTCGTTCATCCAGCGCTCGTCGATGTAGCGGCGCGTCGCGGCGATGCGCTCGCGGGCGGCCGGGTCGAGCCGCGCCTTCTCGAAGCGGCCGGAGGCGCCCGGTCGCGCCACGCGCACCACGCCTTCCGCCTTCAGCGTCCTGCCGTCGATCTTCACCGTCATGTCAGCCCCCCGGGGCGTCCCTCCCTGTCCCCGCAAGGCCGGAGGGACTGCCGAACACCTGCGTCGACCTGCTCTAGCGCAACAGGCCTCCCGGCGTCGACGGGCCAGCGGCAGAAAGGGGAGCGCAGGCGGCCCCGAGCGCGGAAAAGGATCGTTTCCCGCACGGCGAAGCCCGGTCCCGGACGCCGGAGCCCGGCCGGGCGCTCAGGCCGCCTCGGCCTTCAGGACGGCCTCGCGCCCGAGACGGTCGCCTGTCTGGGGATCGAAGAGATGGACCCGCCCGGGCGCGACATGCAAAGCGAGCGAGCGCGTCCCGTCCGGGACCTCGCCGGTCGGGACCTGCAGCACGAACGCCGCGCCCGCCACCTGGCCGTAGAAGAGCTGCGTGGCGCCGAGCTCCTCGACGAAGTCCACGGCCAAAGGCAGGCTGCCCGGCCGCGCGGCGTCGACGATCTCCGCCTCCTCCGGCCGGATGCCGGCCTCGACGGCGCTGCCGACCGGCAGCCCCGCGCGCATGTCGTCGACCGGCAGGACAATGTCGCCGAGCGCCACCTTCCCCTCCCCCGCAACCTTGGCGGGCAGCAGGTTCATGGGCGGGGACCCGATGAAGGTCGCGACGAAGCGCGTGCCGGGCCGGCGATAGACCTCGGTCGGCGTGCCGATCTGCTCGATCCGGCCTGCATTCATCACCACGAGCTTGTCGGAGAGCGTCATGGCCTCGACCTGGTCGTGCGTCACGTAGATCGCGGTCACGCCCAGCGCGCGCTGCAGCTTCTTGATCTCCACGCGCATCTGCACGCGCAACTTGGCGTCGAGGTTCGAGAGAGGCTCGTCGAACAGGAACACCTGGGGCTTGCGCACGATGGCGCGGCCCATCGCCACGCGCTGGCGCTGGCCGCCGGAGAGCTGGCGGGGCTTTCGGGCCAGGAACGGCTCGATCGCCAGGATCCGCGCGGCCTCCTGGACGCGCCGGTCGATCTCGTCCCGCGCGGTGCCGCGGTTGCGCAGGCCATAGGCGATGTTGTCGTAGACGCTCATGTGCGGGTAGAGCGCGTAGTTCTGGAACACCATGGCGATGTCCCGGTCGGCCGGCTCGACCTGGTTCACCACCCGCCGGCCAATGGCGATCTCGCCGGAGCTGATCGTCTCCAGGCCCGCCACCATGCGCAGCAAGGTGGACTTGCCGCAGCCGGACGGGCCGACGAGCACGCAGAAGCCGCCATCGGGAATGGCGATGTTGACCCCCTTCACCGCCTCGACATTGCCGGCATAGACCTTGCGGACGTCCTTCAGGGTGACTTCGGCCATCGCCTATTTCTCCGTCTCGACGAGACCGCGCACGAACAGCTTCTGCATCAGCAGCACAACCAGCACGGGAGGAAGCATGGCCAGAACGGCCGTGGTCATGGCGAGTTGCCACTCCGTCAGCGCGTCCTGCGTCACCAGCATCGTCTTGATGCCGACGACGATGGTCTGCATGTTGTCCTTGGTCGTGATCAGCAGGGGCCAGAGGTACTGGTTCCAGCCATAGATGAACTGGATCACGAACAGCGCGGCGATCGTCGTGGTCGACAGCGGCAGCACGGTGTCGACGAAGAACTTGAGGGGGCCCGCCCCGTCGATCTTCGAGGCTTCGACGAGTTCGTCCGGGATCGTCATGAAGAACTGCCGGAAGAGCAGCGTCGCCGTCGCCGAGGCGATGAGCGGGATCGCGAGCCCGGCATAGGTGTCGAGCATCCGAAGCTGCGCCACGATCTCGTAGGTCGGGTAGATGCGCACCTCGACCGGCAGCATCAGCGTGACGAAGATCAGCCAGAACGCCGCCATCCGGAAGGGAAAGCGGAAATAGACGACCGCGTAGGCGGAGATGATGGAGATGGCGATCTTGCCCACGGCGATGGCGATGGCCATGACGAAGCTGTTCAACATCAACACGCTCACGGGCTGGCCGGTGGTGCGGCCGGCGCCGACGAAGAGCGTGCGGTAATAGTTCTCGGCCGCGTAGGGCCCCGGCACGAGGGGCATCGCGCCGTTGGCGATCGTCGCGGCGTCCCAGGTCGACCCGACGACCGCGAGCCAGACGGGAAAGGCGACGACGAACACGCCGACCAGCAGGACCACGTGCGGCAGGGCGTCCGTGAACCAGTGACGTTTCTCGACCATCAGCCCCGGCTCCGCATCAATAGGTCACCTTGCGCTCGACGTAGCGGAACTGCACCGCCGTCAGGCTGATGACGATGATCATCAGGATCACGGACTGGGCGGCCGAGCCGCCAAGGTCGCCGCCGAGCCGGCCGTCGTTGAACACCTTGTAGACCAGCGTCTCCGTCGCCTTCGCCGGGCCGCCCTTGGTGATGGCGTCGATGATGCCGAACGTGTCGAAGAAGACGTAGGTGATGTTGACGACCAGCAGGAAGAAGGTGGTGGGCGACAATAGCGGGAAGACGATCGTCCAGAAGCGCCGCGCCGGGCGGGCGCCGTCGATGGCCGCCGCCTCGATCAGGCTCTTCGGAATGGACTGCAGGCCCGCGAGGAAGAACAGGAAGTTGTAGCTGATCTGCTTCCAGGTCGCCGCCAGGATGACGAGAGTCATCGCGTGGGCGCCGTTGAGGAGCGGGTTCCAGTCGAGCCCCATGCCGCGCAGCCCCCGCCCCACCATGCCCAGCGACGGCTGGAACATGAAGAGCCACAGCACGCCCGCGATGGCCGGGGCCACGGCATAGGGCCAGATCAGCAGGGTCCGGTAGACGGTCGCGCCGCGGATCTGCTTGTCCGCCATCACGGCGAGCAGCAGCGCCGACGACATGGACAGCGCCGTGACGCTGGTCGAGAAGATCACGGTCGTCCACATCGCCTCGTAATAGGCGCGGGACTTGAAGAGCTCGACGTAGTTCTCGAACCCGACGAACTCCGTCGCGGTGCCGAAGGCGTCCTGGATGCGGAAGGACATCCAGCCCGCCTGCGAGGCCGGCCAGTAGAAGAAGACCAGCGTGATCGCGAGTTGCGGCGCCAGGAGCAGGTAGGGCAGCAGGCGATTGCTGAAGACCGATCGCTTTTCCATGCTGCCCTGGTGGCCGGGGTGGTGGCGAGATCGACGGCGCGCGAGCCGCTTGAGGCGAAGCCCGGCGCATGAAACAGGCGCGCCCGCATCGGCGGGCGCGCCCTGGCAAGGATCACTTGCCGGCGGTGCGCTCGAACTGGCGCAGGGTGGCGTTGGCGCGGCTCACCGCGTCGTCGAGCGCCTGCTGCGGCGACTTCTTGCCGGCGAGCGCGTTCTCGAGCTCCTCCGAGATCATGTCGCGGATCTGCACCATGTTGCCGAAGCGCAGGCCCCGGGAATTCTCCGTCGGCTCCTTGTTCGTCAACGACTTGATGGGCGTCTCGCGGTCCGGGTTCTGCTGGTAGAAGCCCGACGCCTTCACCTTCTCGTAGGCCGCCTTGGTGATCGGGAGGTAGCCGGACTCGATGTGCAGCTTGGCCTGCCGGTCGGTGTCGGAGAGGAAGGTGAAGAACTTGGCGACGCCGTTGTACTCGGCCGCCGACTTGCCGCCCATGACCCACAGCGAGGCGCCGCCGATGATGGAGTTCTGAGGAGCGCCCGCGACGTCCGGGTAGTAGGGCATGAGGGCGGAGGTAAAGTCGAACTTGGCGTTGGCCTTCACATTGCCGAAGAATCCCGACGAGGTCAGCATGATCGGGCATTCACCGGAGGTGAAGCGGCCTTCGTTCTCGTTGGCGCGCCCGGAATAGTCGTAGACCTTGTCCTTCTGCAGGGCGACGAGATCGGTCAGAAGCCTCACATGGGTGGGGCTGTTGAACTTCATCTCGGTGTCGAAGCCGTCGAGACCGTTCGCCTTGGTCCCCATCGGCACGTTGTGCCAGGCCGAGAACTGCTCCACGAGAGCCCAGGGCGACCACGCGGCGGTGAAGCCGCACTTGTCGTAGCCGGCGGCCTTCAGCTTCTTGCCCGCCTCGAACACCTCCGGCCAGGTCTTCGGGACGTCCGCGATGTTGGCCTTCTTCAGCGCGTCGCGGTTGACCCACATCACCATGGTCGAGGAATTGAAGGGGAAGGACAGCATCTCGCCCTTCGCCGTGGAATAGTAGCCGGTGATGGCCGGCAGGTAGGACTGCGGGTCGAACTTCTCGCCCGCCTCCTTCATCATCTCCTGCACGGGCTTGATGGCGCCCTTGGCCGCCATCATCGTGGCCGTGCCGACCTCGAAGACCTGCATGATATGGGGCGCGTTGCCGGCGCGGAAGGCCGCGATGCCGGCGTTCAGCGTGTCGGCATAGGAGCCCTTGTAGGTCGCGACGACCTTGTACTCGCTCTGCGACGCGTTGAAGTCGGCGGCCAGCTTGTTGACGACGTCGTTGTTGGCGCCGGTCATGGCGTGCCACCACTGGATCTCGGTCTGCGCCATCGCCGTGCCGCTCATCAGGAGGCTGGCGAGGGTGGCCGCGACGGCGAATCGGATGGTCATGGTCTTCTCCCTGTGGCGCCGCTTCGGGTGCGGGCCTCGTTGCTGGTTCTTTTCGGTTTTCGTCCCGTTTTCGTGAAGCTTCCATGACGGGACGATGACATCAAGGGCCCTGCGTGACGAAAGACGCCGCGCGGAGGCGCGGCGTGCAAACGGGGCCGTCGGGCTGGCTTGACGGGCAGGCGCGCGGGATCCGCGGCTCAGTAGGAGGCCACGGCCCCGCGCTTGGTGCCGAAGCCCGGGATGAAGCACTGGCAGGGCGCATTGGCCGGCAGGGGGCGGCCGGTGGAGCAATTGCCCCGTGAGGTGATGCACACGTTGCTGCCGGGGCGGCCGTAGCCCGGAGGCCGGCCATAGCCATAGCCATAGCCATATCCTGGAGGCCGGCCGTAGCCATAGCCGGGCGGCGGCGGGCGATAGCCGTAGCCGTATCCGGGCGGGGGCGGCGGCGGACGGTAATAGGGATCATAGTACTGCGCCGAGGCCGGCGCCGCGCCCAGGCAGGCCAGGGCGGCCAGGCTCAGCAGAATCGATCGCTTCATCATCTCTCTCCAGGCGCGTCTGGCGACGCCTGGAGCATCTCACCCTGCGATTGCATCCAGCGCAAGACCAGTTCCCGGTGAGCGTGGATCGCAGGCCGGGCGGAGCGCGGGAGGCCTTTACGCCGGCGTGGCCCGCCCCCATCTTCTGGCCAACGACGACGCCTTACCGGCCCGCGGCTCCGGCCGCCGACGTGGCCGGGCCGCGCGGTCCACTTCTGGAGTACCGACCCGCCATGGACGACCTGAAGCTCCTCGCGCTCGACAAGGAGGACCTCGAAATCCTCTCCGCCCACCTCCAGGACGCGGTGCTGAAGGTCGGCGACATGGCCTTCCTGCCAGGCCAGCAGCGTTTCGCGCTGGTCGCCAACCGGTTCGACTGGGATTCGGCCGATGCGGGCCACAACCGGCGCCGCAGGACGGGGCTGCACTTCGACCGCGTGATGCGCGTGCGTCGGCAGCGCCTGCGCACGGACGCCCCCGACGCGGTGCTGAACCT
This sequence comes from Alsobacter sp., assembly GCA_046349155.1. Taxonomy (GTDB): domain Bacteria; phylum Pseudomonadota; class Alphaproteobacteria; order Rhizobiales; family Beijerinckiaceae; genus Alsobacter. The sequence goes on from JAXMCW010000002.1 coordinate 912,282, forward strand.
CCTCGCCGTGACGTTCGAGGAGACCGAGGCGCCTTCCGGCCTGGTGACGCTGGTGTTCAGCGGCGGCGCGGCCGTCCAGCTCGAGGTCGAGTGCCTGGAATGCCAGATGCGGGACCTCGGCCCGGTCTGGGAGACCGCCAGCCGGCCGGTCCATGCGCCGTCCGACGCGCCGGACACGCGGACCGCCTGACCGGCGAGGGGCCTGACTCGCGCGCGGACACCTGATAGGAGCGGGTCGGCGGCGGCCGCTTTCGCCTCGGCCGCCCCCGGCTCCCGCGCCCGCCCGGGGCCGATCCTGCCCAGGCGGAGGGGGATCCACCCACCATGCCGATGCGACTCGATGCCCGCGCCGAGCGTTTCGAGGCGGACTTCGCCGCGCTCCTCGCCATGAAGCGCGAGGTCTCCGAGGATGTCGACCTCGCGGCCAAGGCGATCATCGAGGACGTCGTGCGCCGGGGCGACGAGGCGCTGGTCGACTACACCCAGCGCTTCGACCGGCTCGAGCTGACGCCGCAGACCCTGCGCATCTCCCCTGCCGAGGTCGAGGAGGCGGTCGGCGGCTGCGAGGCTGAGGCGCTCGCGGCGCTGAGGCTCGCGCACGCCCGGATCGTGGCCTATCACGAGCGCCAGAAGCCCGCCGACGACCGCTTCACCGACGCGCTGGGCGTGGAGATGGGCCATCGCTGGACGGCGGTGGAGGCCGCTGGCCTCTATGTGCCCGGGGGCACGGCAAGCTACCCCTCCTCGGTGCTGATGAACGCCGTCCCGGCCGCCGTGGCCGGCGTGCCGCGCATCGTGATGGTGGTCCCCTCCCCCGACGGCGTGCTCAATCCGCTGGTGCTGGCCGCCGCGCGGCTCGCCGGCGTGACCGAGATCTACCGCATCGGCGGCGCGCAGGCCGTGGCGGCCCTCGCCTACGGCACGGCGACCATCGCGCCGGTCGCCAAGATCGTCGGCCCAGGCAACGCCTATGTCGCCGCGGCCAAGCGGCGCGTCTTCGGCCAGGTCGGCATCGACATGATCGCCGGCCCCTCGGAAGTGGTGATCCTGGCCGACGGCCACGCCAACCCGGACTGGGTCGCCGCCGACCTGCTCGCCCAGGCCGAGCACGACACGGCCGCCCAGTCGATCCTCGTCACCGACAGCCCCGACCTCGCCGAGGCCGTGGCCGCGGCCGTCGAGCGTCACCTGACGACGCTTCCGCGCCGCGACATCGCAGGCCAGAGCTGGGCCGAGTTCGGCGCCATCGTGCTGGTGCCCTCGCTCGGCGAGGCCGTGCCCCTTGTCGACCGGCTGGCGCCCGAGCACCTGGAGATTGAGGCGGAGAATGCGGAGGAGCTCGCCGGCCGCATCCGCAACGCCGGGGCCATCTTCCTGGGCAGCTACACGCCCGAGGCCGTCGGCGACTATGTCGGGGGACCCAACCACGTCCTGCCCACCGCCCGGTCGGCCCGCTTTTCCTCCGGCCTCGGCGTGCTCGACTTCATGAAGCGCACCTCGATCCTCAAGTGCGGCCCCGAGCAGCTCAGGGCAATCGGCCCGGCCGCGGTGACGCTCGGCGAGGCCGAGGGCCTGGGCGGGCATGCCCGCTCCGTCTCGATCCGGCTCAACGGGGCCTGACATGACCGGCCATGGCCATCACGGGGACAAGCCGCCGCCGGACCCCAAGCGCAAGCTCGTCGGCGTGACGCTCGACGAGGTTTCGATCGGCCGCGGCGCGCCCGAGCAGGAGCACGAGCGGGCGGTCGCCATCTACGACCTCATCGAGAGCAACCGCTTCGGCGTGCCCGGCCACGAGGGCGGGCCCTATGCGCTCCACCTGGGGCTCGTCTCCAGCAAGCTCGCCCTGGAGATCCGGCACGCCGACGGGCAGCCGGTGATCACCCACATCCTCTCGCTGGCGCCCTTCCGCAAGGTCGTGAAGGACTATTTCATGGTCTGCGAGAGCTACTACGCGGCCATCCGCACGGCGAGCGCCGCCCAGATCGAGGCGATCGACATGGGCCGGCGGGGCCTGCACAACGAGGCGGCGCAGATCCTGATGGAGCGGCTCGACGGCAAGGTCGAGGTGGACTTCGACACCGCGCGGCGTCTCTTCACCCTCATCATGGCCCTGCACTGGAAAGGCTGATGCATGGCGGCTGAGGGGGCGGGCCGGCGTCTGGGCGCAGTCTTGTTCACCTGCGCCTTCAACGCCGTCCGGTCGCCCATGGCCGAGGCCATCGCCCGCCACTTCTTCGGCCGCTCGACCTACGTGCAGTCGGCCGGGGTGCGCAAGGGCGAGACCGATCCCTTCATGGTCGCCGTGCTCGACGAGATCGGCATCGACGCCTCCCGCCACAAGCCGCGCACGCTGGAGGAACTCGAGGACTGGGAGGGGCTCAACTTCGACCTGATCGTCTCGCTGAGCCCCGAGGCCCACCACCAGGCCCTGGAGGCGACGCGCACGAGCGCGGTCGAGGTCGAGTACTGGCCGACGCTCGACCCCACCGTGGTGCAAGGCTCGCGCGAGCAGCAGCTCGACGCCTATCGCGACGTGCGCGACGGCCTGATCAAGCGGATCAAGGACCGGCTCGGACGGTGAAGGCCGCGACGACACCGTCGCGGCCGTGCTCGCGGGCGCAGCGAAGCCGTCCGGCCCTCGCCGCGACGATCCCCGTCAGGCCGCCCGCTTGGCGAGCAGGTCGCGGATCTCGGTGAGCAGCACCTCCTCCTTGGTCGGCGGCGCCGGCGCGGGTTCGGGCTTGGGCTGGCGGTTGACCTTGTTGATGGCCTTGACCACCCAGAACAGCACCCAGGCGATGATCACGAAGCTGAGCAGCGCGGTGAAGAAGCTGCCATAGCCCAGCACGGCGCCCGCCTTCTTGGCGTCGTCGTAGGCCATGCCGATCTTGGCGCTCCCGGTGAGCGGCACGAAGTAGTTCGAGAAGTCCAGACCGCCCAGGATCGCGCCGATGATCGGCATGATGAGGTCGTTGACGATGGAGTCGACGATCTTGCCGAAGGCCGCGCCGATGACGACGCCGATCGCGAGGTCGACGACGTTGCCCCGCATGGCGAAGGCCTTGAATTCCTGCAGCATGGTTGCCCCTTCTCCTGCTTCGCGCCCCGCCGTCCGGCGGATCGCGCCCGCCGCTCGCGCGGGTGGCCACAAGGTAACCAAACACTTAACGATTGTAAGCCTCAACTACCGCGGCGGCGCTCCGCGAGGCCTGCGGACGGTCCCCGCCGGGTCGCCGGAGCGGCTTTGACCAAGGTCGTCTTCCGTGCAGGCCCCGGAGGGCCTATCCTGACACGGGGGCCTTTCGCCGGATCGAGGGTCGCGAAGCCCCGTCGCGGGCAGGGAGCCGCGTCGCATGCTGGCTGGATGGGCGGTCGTCCTGACCGCGTTGGCGTACCTGTGCGCGCTCTTCGGGGTCGCCCATTACGGCGATACGATTGGCCGGCGCTGGATGGCCGGGCGGGCCCGCAGCACGGTCTATGCGCTCGCGCTGGCCGTCTACTGCACGTCGTGGACGTTCTTCGGCTCGGTCGGGTCCGCCTCGCGCTCCGGCTTCGATTTCATCGCCATCTATATCGGGCCGATCCTGCTCATCGCCGTGGGCTACCCGCTGCTGCGGCGCGTGGTTCGGCTGGCAAAATCGCAGAACATCACGTCGGTGGCCGACTTCGTCGCCTCCCGCTACGGCAAGAGCGAACGGGTAGCGGCGCTCGTCACCATCATCGCGGTGATCGGCTGCGTGCCCTACATCGCCCTGCAGCTCAAGGCGATCGCCGTCTCCCTCACCACGGTGCTCGACGCGGCCGACCCGGTTTCGGGCTCCCACACGGTGCCGCTGTTCGGCGATCTCGCGCTCTTCATCGCGCTGGTGCTGGCGGGCTTCGCCACCGCGTTCGGCACCCGCCACGTGGACGCGACGGAGCACCAGGACGGCCTGATGCTCGCCGTAGCGGCCGAGTCGATCGTCAAGCTCGTCGCCTTCCTGATCGTCGGCTACACCGTCACGTTCGTCAGCTTCGACGGGCCCTTCGACCTCTTCGCCAAAATGGCGGAGCGCGCAACGGAGACGCCGATCCTCGACCGAGGCGGGGGCTGGCTGCCCTTCATGGTGATCACCGCGATGTCGGGGGCGATCATCCTGCTCCTGCCCCGCCAGTTCCACGTGAGCGTCGTGGAGAACCGGGACGAGGAGGACACGGCCCGGGCGGCCTGGATGTTCCCGCTCTACCTCGTCCTCATCAACCTCTTCGTCATTCCCCTGGCGGTGGCGGGCGACCTCCTGCTGCCCAAGGGCGTCGACCGGGACATGACGGTGCTCATCCTGCCGCTGGAGCAGGGCCACGGCGTGGTCGCGCTGATCGCCTTCATCGGCGGGCTGTCGGCGGCGACGGCGATGGTGATCGTGGAATCGGTGGCGCTCGCGATCATGATGTCGAACCACCTCGTCATGCCGCTCCTGCTGCGCCGGCGCATGCCGGGCGTGACGGCCTGGTGGCGCACGTCCCCGGACAGCGCCGTGGGCGACATGGGCGGGCTGATCCTCGCCATCCGCCGCGTGGCGATCCTGCTGCTGCTGCTGCTGGGCTACCTCTACTACCGCACCTCCGGGGACGCGGCGCTCGCCTCCATCGGCCTCATCTCCTTCGCGGCCATCGCGCAGATCGGGCCGGCCTTCTTCGGCGGCCTGTTCTGGCGGCGCGGCAACGCCGCGGGGGCCACGGCGGGGCTCATCGCCGGCATCCTGGTCTGGACGGTGATGCTGTTCCTGCCCACCGTCGCGGGGGCCGACCAGCTCGCCTCGCTGTCCAGCCTGGGCGTCGACTGGCTCGGCCTGCCGGGCGTCGACGCCAACGGCAACGTCGCGTTCGGCATGCGCGAGATCACGCGCGGCGCGCTGTGGAGCATCGGCGTCAACATCGCCGCCTATGTCGCCTTCTCCCTCGCCCGCAGCGCGACCCCGATCGAGCGGCTGCAGGCGAGCACCTTCATCTCGCCGGACACGCCCGGCATGGCCCAGCCCTTCCGGCTCTGGCGCACGGCCGTCACGGTGGAGGAGCTGCGCAGCACGGTGGCCCGCTACCTCGGCGCGGAGCAGACGGCCTCCTCCTTCGCGGCCTTCGCGCAGAGCCGCAACCTCGTGCTCGATCCCGGCCGCGAGGCCGACATCCACCTGCTGCGCTATGCCGAGCACCTGCTGGCCTCCGCCATCGGCGCCGCGTCGTCCAGGCTCGTCCTGTCGCTGCTGCTGCGCCGGCGCAACGTGACCAAGAAGGCGGCGCTGAAGCTTCTCGACGACGCCTCGGCGGCCATCCAGTACAACCGCGACCTGCTGCAGCACGCGCTGGACCATGCGCGCCAGGGCATCACCGTGTTCGACAAGGACCTGCGGCTGATGTGCTGGAACCGCGAGTTCCAGGAGCTCTTCCGCCTGCCCAACGATCTCGCCCGCGTCGGCACGGGGCTGGACGAGATCGTGCGCTTCAACGCCGCGCGAGGCTCCTACGGCCCCGGCGAGCCGGACGAGTTCGTGGCGGCGCGGCTGGAGAGCTTCGTCAACGACGTCGAGCCGGTCCGCGTGCGCCTGCACACGACCGGCACCGTGATCGAGATCCGCTCGGCGCACATGCCGGACGGGGGCATCGTGACCACCTACACGGACATCACCGCGACGGTGGAGGCCGAGGAGGCGCTGGAGCGCGCCAACGAGACCCTGGAGAACCGCGTCCGCGAGCGCACGGAAGAGCTGCTGCGCCTCAACGAGGAGCTCGGCGCGGCCAAGGCCCAGGCCGACGAGGCCAACGTGTCGAAGACGCGCTTCCTCGCCGCCGCCAGCCACGACATCCTGCAGCCGCTCAACGCGGCCCGCCTCTACGCCACCTCGCTCGTCGAGCGCGACCGCCATGGCGGGGATTCGCGGCTCGCCGAGAACGTCGACGCCTCGCTGGAGGCGGTGGAGGAGATCCTCACCGCGCTCCTCGACATCTCGCGCCTCGACAGCGGGGCCATGAAGGCGGAGGTGACGAGCTTCCGGCTGGAGGACATCCTCAACCAGCTCAAGCTCGAATTCGAGCCCATCGCCCGCGAGAAGGGACTGGCGCTGGCCTTCGTGCCCTGCTCGCTGACCGTGCGGTCCGACCGCCGGCTGCTGCGCCGCCTGCTGCAGAACCTCGTCTCCAACGCCATCAAGTACACGCCGAACGGCCGCGTGCTGGTGGGCTGCCGGCGCCGGAAGGGCAAGCTGCGGCTGGAGGTGTGGGACACGGGGCTCGGCATCCCGCCCTCCAAGCAGAAGATCGTCTTCCGCGAATTCCAGCGGCTCGACCAAGGCGCCCGCGAGGCGCGCGGCCTCGGCCTCGGGCTGTCCATCGTCGAGCGCATCGCCCGCGTGCTGGACCACCCGATCCGCCTGCAGTCCCAGCCCGGCCGCGGCTCGACCTTCATGGTCGAGGTTCCCGTCGCCGCCCCCCTCCCCGCCATGGCCGCGCAGACCGAGTCGGGCCCGCGCCCGCAGGCCGCGCTCGCCGGCACCACGGTGCTCTGCATCGACAACGAGCCCAGCATCCTCGACGGCATGCGGACGCTTCTGACCGGCTGGGGCTGCACGGTGTGGACCGCCGCCAGCCAGAAGGAGGCGCAGCAGGCCCTGCGGCGGCGCAAGACGCGGCCCGACCTGATCATCGCCGACTACCACCTCGACAATGGGGAGGACGGGCTCGAGGCCATCACGGCCCTGCGCTGGAAGATCGGCCGCGAGACCCCGGCCGTGCTGCTCACCGCTGACCGCTCCCCCGGCGTCCGCGACGCAGCCGCCGAGCGCGACGTCCACGTGCTGAACAAGCCGCTCAAGCCCGCCGCGCTGAGGGCCCTGATCGCCCAGTGGCGGGCGACGAGGACGGCGGCGGAGTAGCTCCCTCCGCACGCCGCGCCATCAGCGCCCGGCCAATGCCACCCTCCGCGCCCCTCATCAGGAGGAGCGGGCGCAGCCCGCGTCCCGAAGGGCGGGGGGATTGAAGCGGGCGGGGGTGGAGGGCGGGGCGACCGCCGGTCACGCCACCGCCTTGGCGCCCCCTTGCCCGTAGAAGCGCGCCCCGGTCTCCGCCATCCGCCGCAGCCCCTCGCCGGGCGCGAAGCGCGGCCCGTGCCGGGCGGCGAGCCCGTCGCAGAGGGCCACGAACCTGGCCGCGCCCATGCCGTCGATGAAGGACAGGGTGCCGCCCGTGAAGGGCGCGAAGCCGAAGCCGAGGATGGAGCCGACGTCGGCCTCGCGGGGATCGGTGACGATGCCCTGCTCGAAGGCGCGCGCCGCCTCCAGCGCCTGCACCGCGAGGATGCGGCTCTTGATCTCGCCGACGTCGACGCCGTCGGGATCGAGCCGGCGGCCGGCGACCTCGGCGAGGCCGGGCCAGAGACGCTTCGGGCCCTTGTCGGGATAATCGTAGAAGCCCTTGCCGTTCTTGCGCCCGAGCCGTCCGTGCTGCTCGACCATGGCGGTCAGGATGCGCTCCTGCACCGGATCCACGGCCGACTCGCCGAGCTGCAGCTTGGTCGCCTTCACGATCCGCAGCGCGAGGTCGACGGCGACCTCGTCGTTGAGCGAGAGCGGGCCGACGGGCATGCCGGCCATGCGCGCCGCCGTCTCGATCATGGCCGGGGGAATCCCCTCGCCCAGCATGAGGTGGCCTTCCAACAGGTAGGCTCCGACGCAGCGGTTCGCATAGAAGCCGCGGGCGTCGTTGACCACGATCGGCGTCTTGCGGATCGCGCGCACGAAGTCGAGCGCCGTGGCGAGCGCGCGCTCGCCTGTCTGCTTCGCCATGATGACCTCGACCAGCATCATCTTCTCCACGGGCGAGAAGAAGTGGATGCCGATGAACTGCCCCGGCCGGGAGGCGGCCGCGGCGAGGCCGCTGATCGGCAGGGTCGAGGTGTTGGACCCGAAAATGGCGTCCGGCCGCATCGCCGCCTCGGCCTTCGCGATCACCTCCGCCTTGAGGCGAGGGTCCTCGAAGACGGCCTCGACCACGAGGTCGCAGTTGCGCAAAGCCGCGTAGTCCGGCGTCGCTTCGATCCGCGCGAGCAGGGCGTCGCGGTCGGCGGCTTTGGCGCGGCCCTTCAGCACCTGGTCCGTCATCAGCTTGTGCGAGAGCGCCTTGCCCTTGTCGGCGCTCTCCAGGTCGCGGTCGATCAGCACGACGGAAAGGCCGGCCAGCGCGCTGACATAGGCGATCGCCGCGCCCATGAAGCCCGCCCCGATCACGCCCACGGTCTTCGGCGCGGCGGGCGGCACGTCGCTCGGCCGCCGCGCGCCCTTGTTGAGCTCCTGCAGGGAGAGGAACAGCGTGCGGATCATCGCCGCAGCCTCGGGCGAACGCAGCACCTTGGCGAAGAGCCGGCTCTCGACCTGCAAGGCGAGGTCCATGGGCAGCTGGAGCCCGTCATGGACCGCCTGCAGGATGGCCTTCACCGCGGGATAATTGTCCATCGTCTCGCGGCGATAGATCGCATTGGCCGGCGGCCAGATCATCATCCCGCCCGCGGAGTAGACGCGGCCCGAGGGGGCCTTCCAGCCCTTCTCGTCCCAGGGCTGCACGGCCTTGCCCCCTCCGAGCACGAAGGCGCGCGCCCTCTCGATCATCCCGGCGCGTGGCGCGACCTCGTGGACGAGGCCCATGGCCCGGGCCGCGGCGGGGCGGATCTGCTCTCCCTTGAACAGCATCTGCAGGGCGTCGCCCGTCGGCATGAGGCGGGCGACGCGCTGCGTGCCCCCGGCGCCCGGGAACAGCCCGACCTTGACCTCCGGCAGGCCGACCCGGGTCGTCGCATCGTCGGAGACGACCCGGTGGTGGCACGACAGCGCCAGCTCGAAGGCCCCGCCCAGGCAGACGCCGTGGATGGCGATGGCGAAGGGTTTCCCGCTCGTCTCGAGCTTGCGGTAGAGCAGGCTCAGCCGGCGCGTCTCCTCGAAGAAGTAGCGCGCGGCGGGCTCCTCGCCCTGCGCCTTGCGCAGGCGGTGATACTCCGCGCCCAGCCCCTGCAGCATCGAGAGGTCGGCGCCGCCGGAGAAGCTTTCCTTGCCCGAGGCGATGACGCAGCCCTTCACACCGTCGTCGGAGACCACGCGGTCGATGATGGCGTCCAACTCGGCCATGACCTGGGGCGTGATGATGTTCATCGAGCGGCCCGGCACGTCCCAGGTGGCGAGCGCCACCCCGTCGGCGTCGACGGCAAAGCGGAAGGTCTGGAGTTCCATGGCTTTGCCCCCGCTCACACGCGCTCGATGATGGTCGCCGTGCCCATGCCCGCCCCGATGCAGAGCGTGACGAGCGCGGTGCCCAGGCCTGTCCGCTCCAGCTCGTCGAGGGCCGCGCCCAGGATCATCGCGCCCGTCGCGCCGAGGGGATGGCCCAGCGCGATGGCGCCGCCATTGGGATTGACCCGGGCGGGGTCCAGCCCGAAGGCCTGGAGGTAGCGCAGCACCACCGCGGCGAAGGCCTCGTTGACCTCGAACAGGTCGATGTCGGCGATGCCCATGCCGGCCCGCGCCAGCACCTTGCGCGTCACGTCGACCGGGCCCGTCAGCATCAGCGCGGGCTCCGAGCCGATATTGGCGAAGGCGCGGATGCGCGCCCGGGGCTTCAGCCCCGCCCTGGCGCCGGCCTCGGCATTGCCGACCAGCACGGCGGCGGCGCCGTCCACGATGCCCGAGGAATTGCCGGCATGGTGGACGTGGTTGACAGCCTCGACGTCGGGATGGGCCTGGATCGCCACGGCGTCGAAACCGCCCTGCTCGCCCATCATGGCGAAGGAGGGCCTGAGGGCGGCGAGCGACTGCATGTCGGTCGGCCGCATGTGCTCGTCGTGGTCGAGCAGCGTGATGCCGTTGACGTCCTTCACCGGCACGACGGAGCGGGCGAAGCGGCCGGCGTCCCAGGCCTCCCGCGCGCGGCGCTGGCTCTCGACGGCGTAGGCGTCGACGTCGTCGCGCGAGAAGCCGTACTTGGTGGCGATGAGGTCGGCCGAGACGCCCTGCGGCATGAAGTAGGCGGGGATGGCGACCAGGGGATCGACGGGCCAGGCTCCGCCCGAGGCCCCGATGCCGACGCGGCTCATCGATTCCACGCCGCCGGCCACGGCCAGGTCCTGCTGGCCGGACATGACCTGCGCGGCGGCGAAGTTCACGGCGTCCAGCCCGGAGGCGCAGAAGCGGTTGATCTGCACGCCCGGCACGCCGATGCCGTATCCCGCCACGAGCGCCGCCGCGCGGGCGATGTCGCCGCCCGCCTCGCCGACGGGATCGACGCAGCCCAGCACGACGTCGTCGACGAGCGTCGTGTCCAGGGCGTTGCGCTCCCTGATGGCCGTCAGCGCATGGGCGGCGAGCGCCAGCGAACTCACCTCGTGCAGCGCCCCGTCCGGCTTGCCGCGCCCGCGGGGGGTGCGGGCGGCGTCGTAGATGTAGGCCTCGGGCATTCCGTCCTCCCGGCCTGCGGCTCCCGGACACCGGGGCCTCGGCGCTGTCGTCTCGTTGTCGGGCCAGTCTGGATCGCTTCGCCTGCGGCTCGCAATCGCGGAGTGGCGGCGGGTCAGAACATCGCGTCCGGCAGCGCCATCACCGCGTCCGCGCCGGCGGTGACGCGGGCGAGGCGCGTGGCGCTGCCGGGCAGGATGCGCTCCATGAAGAAGCGGGCGGTGGCGAGCTTGGCGTCCATGCGGGCCGCCAGCGCCGCGTCGTCCCCAGCCTCCGCCTTCACCCGCAGCGCGGCCTCCGCCATGCGCACCCACATGGTGGCCATGGCCGACAGGCCGAACAGGTGCATGTAGTCCGTCGCGCCGGCCCCGGCATGGTCGGGACGCTCGACGGCGTGCTGCATGAACCACAGCGTGGCCTTCTGCAGGTGGTCGAGCGCGGCGAGGGCCGGCCTTGCGAGCGGCGCAAGCGCCTCCTGGCCGGCGCGCTCCTTCAGGTAGCCGAGGCTCTCGCCGAAGAAGGCCGTCACGGCCCGGCCGCCGTCGCGCGGGAGCTTGCGGCCGACGAGGTCGAGCGCCTGGATGCCGTTGGCGCCCTCGTAGATCATGGCGATGCGGGCGTCGCGCACGAATTGCTCCATGCCCCACTCGGCGATGTAGCCGTGGCCGCCGAACATCTGCTGCGCATCGACGGTTGCGGCGAAGCCGAGGTCCGTCAGCACGCCCTTGAGCACCGGCGTCATCAGGCCCAGCCTGTCGTCCGCGGCCTGCCGCGCCCTGGCGTCGGCGCTGCGGTGGGCCACGTCGCTCTGCAGCGCCGCGGCGAGGTAGAGCGCCCGGCCCGCCTCCGTGAAGGCGCGGATGCCCATCAGGGTTCGCCTGACGTCCGGATGCACGATCAGGGGATCGGCCGGCTCCCCGGGGTCGCGCGGCCCGCCCAGCGCCCTGCCCTGCCGGCGTTCCCGCACATAGGAGGCGGCGTTCTGGGCGGCCACCTCCGCCATGGCGAGGCCCTGGATTCCCACCGCGAGCCGCGCCTCGTTCATCATCACGAACATGGCGCTGAGGCCGCGGTTCGCCTCGCCGACCAGCCAGCCGGTCGCCCCGTCATAGTTCATGACGCAGGTCGCATTGCCGTGGATGCCCATCTTGTGCTCGAGCGCGCCGCAACTCACGGCGTTGCGCGCGCCCAGCGAACCGTCGGCGTTCACGAGGCGCTTGGGAACCAGGAACAGCGAGATGCCCCTGGTGCCCTCCGGCGCGCCCTCGATGCGGGCCAGGACGAGGTGGACGATGTTCTCGGCGACGTCGTGCTCGCCCGCGGAGATGAAGATCTTGGCGCCCGAGACGGCGAAGGAGCCGTCCGGCCGCGGCCGCGCCATGGTGCGGATCAGGCCGAGGTCGGTGCCGCAGTGCGGCTCGGTGAGGTTCATGGTGCCGCTCCACTCGCCCGCGACCATGCGCGGCAGATAGAGCCGCTTCTGCTCCTCGCTGCCGTGACGCTGCAGGGCGGCGATCGCGCCCATCGTCAGCCCGGCATACATGGAGAGCGCCATGTTCGCGGAGGTGGCGAACTCGTTGACGACGCAGGACAGCGCGTAGGGCAGCCCCTGGCCGCCGAAGGTGGGGTCGGCCGCGAGGCCGATCCAGCCGCCACGCGCGAAGGAGGCGAAGGCCTCGGGAAACCCGGCAGGGCTGCGCACCGTCCCGTCCGCCTCGCGCCGGCAGCCCTGCTGGTCGCCGGTCCGGTTGAGAGGCTGGAACACCTCCTCGCAAAGCCGCGCCGCCTCCCCCAGGACCTCCGCGACCGTCTCGACGCTCGCGTCCTCGAAGCCCGGCAGGTCGCGGTACCGGTCGACCTGGAAGACGTGCTCCAAAAGGAACATCACGTCGGCGACCGGCGCGCGATAATGCGGCATGCGGACCTCCCGGGGGCTCGGCTCTTCCGTTCATATATAAACGAACGAGCGGAGACCGGGAAGTGGGCGGCCCGGTTCCAGGCCGGCAAAGGGAGGCCGGCGCGCGGGCCCGGCCGGGAAAGTTGAAACTTCCTTAAGCGCCCGGCCCTAATTGTTAACCCGATCTTTACCACGATTGCGAAAAGTCGGGCTCAAGGCCGCTGCGCCGTCGCGCTCCCCAGGAGTTGTGCGCGCGAGCGGACCGGACATCAGAGGGGCGTCAGCCCCTGCCGAGGCGGACCGGACCATGAAGCAAGGCATGCCCTGGAGCGTAAAAGGCGTGGACACCAACGCACGCGACGCCGCCAAGGAGGCAGCCCGGCGCGCCGGCATGACCCTCGGCGAATGGCTCAACAGCGTCATCTCGGAGACCGCGGCCGACGGCGACAAGGCGGAGGCCGGGATGGAGGAGAAGCTCCAGCGCCTGCAGCGCGCCGCCGCGGAAACCGCCGCCGCCGCCCCGAAGGGCGCCAACGACCTCGTGAGCGTGCTGGAGCGCGCCATCGCGCAGTCGCGCCAGCAGGCCCATGGCGTCGAGGTGCGCACGGCCGGCGCCATGGAGGCCATGCTGCGCTGGATCGAGCGCACGGACCGCCAGCGCCGCGACGAGATGGGCAGCCTCGCCCATGCGCAGGAGCGCACGTCCTTCGCGCTGCGGGAGGCCCTCACGCTCGTCACGTCCCGGCTGGATTCCATGGAGCGGACGGTCGAGTCCGGGCGCGAGCGCGAGCTCGCGCCGATGCGCTCAGCCCTGGAGCGCCTCGAAGGCCGCATGGACGACCTCGACCGCCGCGCGGCGGAAGGCCCGATCCCGGAGACGGTGGCGGCGACGCTGAAGCAGCTCGAGGGCCGCCTCGTCGACGTGGCCCGCCGGCTCGACCAGAACCCCGACGCGGGCGTCGCGCCGGACCGGATCGCCCGCATCGAGACCACCCTCGGCGCGCTCGTCGACATGCTTCGCGGCCCCGCGGCGGCCGACGATGAGGGGCTGCTCGTCGCCGACGAACCCGTCGCCGGCGCGGACGCGACCAGCCTGGACGCGACCTTGGCGCAGATCCGCGCCCGCCAGGCCACGCTGGACGAGGCCGCCTTCCTGGCGCGCACCGGGGCCGGGGATGGCCGCACCGCCGCCCAGCTCGACGCGCTTCGCGCCGACATTGCCGGCCTGACCCTGCGGCTCGACGAACTCGGCCGCGTCCGCCAAGAGCCGGACCTCGGCGCCATGCGCCAGGACATCGCCGCCCTGTCGGGCGCCGTGCGCGACCTGTCGCCGCGCCACATGATCGAGGGCCTGGAGGGCGCGCTGCGCGACCTCGCCCGCCAGATCGAGACGAACCGCAGCGACGCCCTGGCGCAGGGCGCGAGCGCGCTGTCGCTCGACCGCCTGTCGGGCGACGTGGCGAGCCTCGTGTCCGACCTCGCGCCGCTCAAGGCCCTGGGCCAGCTTCGCGACGAGATCGACCAGCTCGGGGGCCGGCTGGACCGCCTGCCGCAGGACCTGTCCCAGCAGGACGCGCTGGAACGCATCGCGGCCGAGATCGCCGACCTGAAGGGCCTCGTGGAGAGCAGCGCCGGGGCCGCCCAGGCCGCAGCGCCCGTCGAGCAGGCCGTCGCGCGGCTCGCCGAGCGCCTCGACCAGGGCCTCGCTCGCCAGGGCCTCGACCAGGACGCCGTCGCCGCACTGCAGAAGTCGATCGAGGACATGCGCTGGACGCTGGGCGCGCTCACCGAGATGGAGCGCAAGCCCGACCCCGGCCTCGCCCGCATGGAGGAGCGCTTCGACGTTCTCGTCGAGAAGCTCGACACCCTCGCCCAGCGCGCCGTCGATCCCGCGCTGACCGAGATCGCCGAGCGCATGGCCCGCCTGCAGGACACGGTCGACACCCGTCTCGCACCCCCCGGGGAAGCCGGCGCGCTCGGCTCGCTCATCGCGTCCCTCAACGAGAAGATGGACGAGGCGTCCAGGCCCGACGCCACCAGCGGCTCGCTCGATGCGCTGGAGCGGCAGATCCACGCCATGACCGAGGCCCTAGGCCGCACCGACGACAACGTCGCCGCGCTGCGCTCGATGGAGACGGCGATCGGCGACCTGTTCGAGCGGATCGAAGAGGCCAAGCACAGCACGATCGCGGCGGCCGAGCACGCCGCGGAGCAGGCGGCCGAACGCGCAGCCGAGGTCGTCGCCCACCAAGTCATGGCCAAGGACGTCGCATCCCAAGCGGCTCCCGAGCCCCAGCACGCGCCGCAGGACCACGCCGACCGCCGGACCTCGCAGGCCCTCGAGGCCGTGCAGGACACGATGGAGCGCATCGTCGAGCGGCTCGCCATGCTCGAGGCCGACATCACGAGCGACCGCGTCCGGCTGATGGAGCTCGCCGAGCGCTCAGCCCGCCAGCACGAGGAGGCGCGCGCGGCCCAGCCGGCGCCCGCCCCGGCCCCCATGAACGCCGCCGAGAAGATCGCGGCGGCGGCGGCCGCGGCGCAGGCGGCCCGGGCTCTCGAGGCCTCGGGCTCGCGGCCCGTGCGGCCCGAGCACCGTCCCGCGTCGCCTCCGCCGGCCCCGGCCATCCCCCATGCGGACGCGCTCGCCCTGGCGGCCGCGGCGCGGGCCAGCATGGTTCCCTTCGCGGAAACGGCCGAGCCCGAGCAGGCCGCCACCGAGACGGCCCCCCAGGCGGACGAGTGGCCGGGCGACGTCCCGGCAGGCGTCGCCGCCAGCGCCGAGCTTCCCGACGACATGCTGCTCGAGCCCGGCAGCGGCCGGCCCGACGTCGGCGATGACGAGAAGGCCGATGCTCCGGCCGAGCCCTCCGACGCCCCGATGGCGAGTTTCATCGCCTCCGCCCGTCTGGCCGCGCGCACGGCGGAGGCTCCGGCCGGCCGTGTTTCGGCCAAGGCGCAGAAGAAGCTCGACGCGGCCGAGCGCGCCGCGGCCAAGGCCGCCCTGGCGTCGGCCAAGGCCGCCACGTCCGGAGAGGCCAAGGCGTCCGCGCTGGGCGGCTTCCGCCGCGCCGTGGACAACCGCCGCAAGCCGATCCTGCTCGGCCTGGCGGCGCTGGTGCTCGCCCTCGGCAGCGCCCAGCTCGTGCGCAACGTCCTGCTCGACGGGGCGCCGGCCTCGCCGACCTCCCAGGATGCGCCGCGCAAGGACCAGTCCTCGTCGGTCGGCTCCACCACGACCGCCGCGCCCGCGGGCGAGACTCCGTCGGAGACGGCCCAGTCCGCTCCGTCGCTGCTCGATCCCAAGAGCGCCGCTCCCGGCAGCTTCTCGACCGCGACCGACCAGGGGCCGAAGCCCGGCGGGCTCGCGCCGGCCAAGGAACCCGAGACGGTCGGCGCCATCGGGCCTGCCGGGGCGGCGCGCACGGACGCCGCCGCGGGCGACGCCAAGGCGGGCCTGCCGGTCGCCGATCTTCCCGCCACCTTCCCCGCCGGCCTGACCAAGGCCGCGAGCCTCGGCAGCCCCGCCGCCTCCTACGAAGTCGCCAGCCGCTACTTCGACGGACGCGGGGTGACGCGCGACCTGAAGACGTCGCTGCGCTGGTTCGAGCGCGCCGCCACGCAGGGCTTCGCGCCCGCGCAGTACCGACTCGGCAGCATGTACGAGAAGGGCCTCGGCGTGCAGGCAGACACGGTCAGCGCCCGCAACTGGTACCGGCAGGCCGCCGACCGGGGCAATGCCAAGGCGATGCACAATCTCGGCGTGCTCATCGCCGAGGGGAGCAACGGCAAGCCCGACTACGAGCAGGCGGCCGTGTGGTTCCGCCGGGCGGCCGACCTCGGCGTCCGCGACAGCCAGTACAACCTGGCGATCCTGACCGCCCGGGGCCTCGGCGTGACGGCCAACCTGCAGCAATCCTACACGTGGTTCGCCATCGCGGCGGCCCAAGGGGACGAGGACGCGGGGCGCAAGCGCGACGAGGTGGGCGCGCGGCTCGACCCCGCCACGCTCGCCGCCGCCAAGGCCGCGGCCGATGCCTTCAGGCCCGGCAAGCTGGACGAGGCCGCCAACGACCCCGGCACGCCTCCCGGCGGCTGGGAGGGCGAGGCCAGCGCCGCCGGCAAGGCCAAGCCGAAGAGTTGAGCGGGAGCGCCGGCGGAACCGGCTGCACGGGACAAAAAGCTTCGGCGGCGCACTATCCCCGGTTCACGCGCCATGGCATGACGCGGCATGGGCTCGGCCTGCCTGACCGGCACGGCAGGCTCCCGCCCGCAGACGTCGGCTGAGCGCGCCAGGACGGGTCGGTGCAAATCTATCTCCCCATCGCGGAACTGCCGGTCAGCATCTTCCTGATCCTCGGCCTCGGGGCGGCCGTAGGCTTCATCTCGGGCATGTTCGGGGTGGGCGGCGGCTTCCTGATGACGCCGCTCCTGATCTTCATCGGCATCCCGCCTGCCGTGGTGGTGGCGACGGGAACCGCCCAGATCGCGGCCTCCTCGCTGACCGGATCCATCGCCTATTGGCGGCGCAAGGCCCTCGACTTCAAGCTCGGGACGGTGCTCCTGGCCGGCGGTCTCGTCGGCACCGCCATGGGCGTCTGGTTCTTCAACAGCATGCGCCGCCTGGGCCAGCTCGAGCTGGTGATCGTGCTCTCCTACATCACGCTGCTCACGGCCGTGGGCGGGCTGATGCTGGCGGAGAGCGTCCAGGCCCTGATCTCCGAGCGGCGCGGCACCGCCGCCCCGAAGAGGGCCGCGGCGAAGCCGTGGTACTTCTTCCTGCCGCTGCGCATGCGCTTCAACCGGTCGAAGCTCTACATCAGCGTCCTGCCGCTGCTCGTCCTCTCCTTCACCATCGGCTTCCTCGGCGCGGTGCTGGGCATCGGCGGCGGCTTCCTCATGGTCCCCGCGCTGATCTACCTGTTCCGCGTCCCGACGGCCGTCGTGATCGGCACCTCGCTGTTCCAGATCCTGTTCACGATGGTGGCCGCGGTTCTGCTGCACGCGACCACCAACCAGTCCGTCGACATCATCCTCGCCATCATCCTGGTGATCGGCGGCGTGTTCGGCGCCCAGTTCGGGGCGCGGGCCAGCCAGAACATCCGCGGCCAGCATTTCCGGCTGCTGCTGGCGCTGATCATCCTCGCCGTGGGCGTGCGATTCGCCTCCGAGATCGCGGTGCGTCCGGACGAGCCGTTCTCGCTGGGCCAGATGGAGGTGCGCCAATGAGGGCGGCGCGCCGTCTCGCCGCCGTGCTGGCGCTGGCCCTGCCGCACGCGCCGGCCTGGGGCGAGTCGCTGGTCACGACGATCTCGTCGGGCCACGTCCAGATCAACTCGACCTATACGGGCGCCGAGCTGGTGGTCTTCGGCGTCATCGAGCGCGACGGGCGGGTCGGGGCGCGCACCGACGCCTACGACGTCGTGGTCACCGCCCGCGGACCGGAAGGCAACACCGTCGTGCGCGAGAAGGTGCGCTTCGGCCCGATCTGGATGAACCTCGACCAGCGCAAGTTCGTGGGCGTGCCCGCCACGCTGGCCGTGCTCAGCAACCGGCCGCTGGCCGACATCGCCGAGCCGCACCTGCGGCGGCGCTACAGGCTCGGCCTCGACATGCAGGTCGGGCCCGGAGGCACGGACCCCGCCTGGGACGCGGCCTTCCTCGACGCGCTGATCCGCCTCAAGACCGACGGCCGGCTCTACGCCCAGGATCCGAAGGGCGTCGACTTCCTCACGCCCAACATCTTCAAGGCGACCGTGCCGGTGCCGGCGACGGCCCCGGTCGGCGCCTACCGCGTCGACGTGTCGCTCCTGGCCGGCGGGGTCGAGATCGCCCGGTCGGCGACCGGCTTCGCGGTGGCCAAGGTCGGCTTCGAGGCGGCGGTGGCGCGCAGCGCCCGGCAGCACGGCATCTTCTACGGCCTCGCCACGGTGGGCATCGCCCTTGCGTTCGGCTATCTCGCCACGATCATCTTCCGCCGAGACTGACACCCCTCTTCCGGAGCTCGCCATGAACCACGCCGCCCCAGCCACCGGGGCCAAGGCCCCCGCCGCGGAGGATGCCGGCCGCATCCCGACCTCGGCCCTGCTGCTCGGCATCCTCGGCGTGATCCCCTTCGCCGCCCTCGCCATCGGGGCCTGGCTGCGCATCGAGGACCCCTCGGGCCTGCCGCCAGGCTTCGCCCGGGCCGCGCTCGTCGCCTACGGCGTGGTGATCGTCTCCTTCCTGGGCGGCGTGCGCTGGGGCGTGGGTCTCAACCATCCCCATCCCGAGCATCGCGCCAGCCTCTTCTTCATGTCCGTGCTCGCCCCGCTGGTCGCCTGGGGCGCGCTCTTCATGCCCCGGCCGCACGACCTCGTGGTCCTCATCGGCAGCTTCCTGGTGCTGGGCGTCTCGGACGTGGCGCTCGCAACCCGCGGCGCGGCGCCGCGCTGGTACGCCAAGCTGCGCATCGGCCTCACGGCCGCGGTCGTCGCCATCCTGATCGTGGCGCTCGCCTTGCTGCCCTTCGCCTGACGGGTCCTCGTTCCGGTTCGACAGCGGGTGGCCCGCGTCAGTCGCCGCGCAGGTGCGCCCGGCCGATCCGGTAGACCCGGCTGCGGCCCAGCACGTGCGCCGCGAAGGCGTCCGGGAAGAGCCCGGAAAAGGCCGCGTCCAGCACGTTGAGGCCGCCGGCATAGGCGCCGAAGGCAGGCATGACGCAGCGGCTGCCGTCGCTCACGAAACAGCGCCTGCGCAAGGTGCGTCCGCGCAGGTGGACCTTGCCCACGGGGTGGAGATGGCCCGCGATCTCGGGCCCCCCCGCCCCGCCCGGCGCGTGGCGCAGGGTGACGCCCCCGAGGACGAGGCTCTGGCAGAAGACGCCGCCGAAACGGGCCGAGGGCCGCGGATCGTGGTTGCCGGCGAGCCAGACCCAGTCCCGTCCGCGCTGCAGGCCGCGCAGGCTCTCGGCGTCTGCCTCGTCCATGCGGTCCTCCGCCCTCGCATCGTGGAAGGCGTCGCCGAGCACGACGACCGTCGCGGGGTCGTAGCGCCGCGCGACGCCGGCGAGCGCCGCGAGGGTCGCGCGGCTGTCATAGGGCGGCAGCAGGGAGCCGCGCCGCGCCTGGGCCGAGCCCTTCTCGAGGTGCAGGTCCGCAACGAGCAGCATGCGCTCGGGGGCGAGCCAGAGCGCGCCCGAGGCGTCGGCCAGGGCGTCGAGGCCGCCCACCGCCAGGGCCCCGGCCTCCGTCGTCCGCTGGACCGGGCTCACCGCATTCACGCCAGGGCCTCCTCGTAGAGCGCCGCCTCCGCCTCGGCCAGGAGGTCCTCGGCGGCTTCGCCATAGACCGCCTCGCGCCCGATCTCCAGCATCACGGAGACGGCGAGCGGCGAGACGCGGTCGAGCGCCTGGTGGATGATTCGGCCCTCGATCCGCGCGAGCATGCCCGCCAGCCGCTTCAAGTCCAAGAGTCCCGTCGCCGCATCGGCTCGGGTCGCCTTGAGCAGGACGTGGCCCGGCTCGTGCCGGCGCAGCACGTCATAGACGAGGTCCGTGGACATCGTGACCTGCCGCCCGCTCTTCTCCTGGCCGGGATAGCGGCGCTCGATGAGGCCGGCGATGACCGCGCAGTAGCGAAAGGTCCGCTTCATCAGGGCGGATTCGTCGAGCCATTCCTCCAGGTCGTCGCCCAGCATGTCCTGCGAGAACAGCGCGTCGAGCGAGAGGCGGCCCTGCGCGAGCGCCGCGCCGACGTCGGCGAGCCCCCAGCAGGCCAGCCCGTAATCGGTCGCCACGAAGCCCAGCGGGCGGAGGCGGGCGCGCTCCAGCCGGCGGGTGAGCAGCATGCCGAGCGTCTGGTGCGCGAGCCGGCCCTCGAAGGGGTAGGCGACCAGGTAGTGCCTCCCGCCGCGCGGAAAAGTCTCGACCAGGAGCTGGTCGCGGCTGGGCAGGCGCGACTTGGCGCGCTGCGCCTCCAGCCAGTCCCCCACGCCGCCGGGCATGCGCTTCCACTGGCGGGGATCGGCCAACATGGCGCGCACCCGCTCGGCCAGAAAGGTCGAGAGCGGGAACTTGCCCCCTGCGTAGGAGGGAACCTTTGGGTCCGTGCCGGGCGCTGTGCGCGAGGCGATGAGGTCGGTCTCGACGAGCGCCTCGTAGCGCAGCACCTCGCCTGCGAAGACGAAGGTGTCGCCCGGCGTGAGCGTCTCCGCGAAATATTCCTCGACCTCGCCGAGGATGCGCCCGCCCCGCGCCGGAGCCGCCGGGCCGCCGGGGCTCTTCTGCCGCGCGCGGCCGAGGCGCACCTTCACCATCGGGTCCTCGACGATGGTGCCGACGTTCATGCGGTAGTGCTGGGCGACATGGGCGTTGGCCACGCGCCACCGGCCGTCCTTGCCGCGGCGGATCTTGGCGAAGCGCTCGTAGGTGCGCAGCGCGTAGCCCCCCGTCGCGACGAAGGCGACGACGGCGTCGAAGTCCTCGCGCGCGAGCGTCGCGTAGGGCGCCGCGGACGTCACCTCGGCATAGAGTTCGTCGGCGTCGAATCCGCCGGCGCAGGCCATGCCCAGCACGTGCTGGGCGAGCACGTCCAGGGCGCCCCTGCGCGCTTCCGGCGTGTCCTGCGCCGCCGCCTCCACCGCATCGAGCGCGGCCCGACATTCGAGGATCTCGAACCGATTCGCCGGCACCAGCATGGCGCGCGAGGGCTCGTCGAGGCGGTGGTTGGCGCGCCCGATGCGCTGCATCAACCGGCTCGCGCCCTTGGGCGCGCCCACGTTGACGACGAGGTCCACGTCGCCCCAGTCGATGCCGAGGTCCAGGGTGGACGTGCAGACCACCGCCCGGAGCTGGCCCGCCGTCATGGCGGCCTCCACCTTGCGGCGCTGGCCGACGTCGAGCGAGCCGTGGTGCAGCGCGATGGGCAGGCCCTCGTCGTTGATCTGCCAGAGCTCCTGGAAGACGAATTCCGCCTGCATGCGGGTGTTGACGAAGACCAGGGTGGTCCTGTGCGCCAGGATGGCGGCGTAGATCGCCTTCATGGCGTGGAGCGCGGTGTGGCCGGCCAGCGGCAGCTTGCGCCCGCTGTCGAGGATGCCGATCTGCGGCCGCGCGCCGTCGGGGGCGGTGACCAGCTCCGCCATGGGCGCGCCGGGCGCCTGCGGCACGAGGTAGCGGCGCAGGTCGTCGGGCTCGCGCACGGTGGCGGAGAGGCCGGCGGTGGCGAGGCCCGGGGCGAGCCGGTGCAGCCGCGCCATGTCCAGCGACAGGAGGTCGCCGCGCTTGGAGGTGACCAGCGCGTGGAGCTCGTCCAGCACGACGCGCTTCAGGTCCGCGAAGAAGGCGCCCGCCTCGCGGTGCGCCAGCAGCAGGGCGAGCTGTTCGGGCGTGGTCAGCAGGATGTCGGGCGGGCGCTCGATCTGGCGCGTGCGCTTGTGCGCCGGCGTGTCGCCGGTGCGGGTCTCGATGCGCACCGGCAGGCCGATCCCCGCCACCGGGGCATCGAGGTTGCGGGCGATGTCCGTGGCGAGGGCCTTCAGGGGCGAGACATAGAGCGTGTGCAGGCCCCGCTTCTCGCCGAAGGCCGCCGGCCGCAGGCCGGCGAGTTCGACGAGCGTGGGCAGGAAGCCCGCCAGCGTCTTGCCTGCGCCGGTCGGCGCGACCAGCAGCGCCGAGCGGCCGCGCCGGGCGAGATCGAGCAAGGCGAGCTGATGCGGCCGAGGGGTCCAGCCGCGCGAGGAGAACCAGGCGCGAAAGGCCTCCGGCAGGAGCGAGGCGGCGTCGGGCGCCGCTTCGCCCGCGTCGGACGGCCCGGATCCGCCCCTGCGGCGGGCGGGGCTCACGGGCCCTCCCGCCGGCACACCACGATCGCGCCGGGCAGCGGCGCGCCACGGTCGAGGCGCACCACGAAGGGCTCCTCGGCCACGACCGGGAGGCCCGCCGCGAAGCCGGCCCGCGCGGCATAGGACGGCGCATGGCGGAAGCGCAGGTCGTCCCCGAGCGCGTAGCCCTCCCGCGGGCCGGTCTGCAGCGTGAGCGCGAAGAGCCCGCCCGGCGCCAGCGCCAGGGCCGCCGCCCGGAACAGGTCGCCGAGGTCGCCGACATAGACCGCCACGTCCGCCGCCGTGACGAGGTCCGCGGCGGCAGGCGGCCGCGTCCTCAGCCAGGACACGGCGTCGGCCTGCTCGACGCGGGCATAGCGCCCCGTCGCGCCGGCCAGGGCGACCATGGCGGCGGAGAGGTCGCAGCCCTCGATCCGCTCCGCCGAGCCCTCCAGCGCCCTCGCCATCAGGCCGGTGCCGCAGCCGAGGTCGAGCGCGCAGCGCCAGCGCCGATCCCGGCCGTCCGGCAGGGCGGCCAGCACCCGCACGATCTCGTCCGGCCCCCGGTAGCCCAGGACGTCGGTGAGGTGACGCTCGAAGCGCGGGGCATAGTCGTCGAACAGGGCCGCGACATAGGACCGGCTCATCGCCGCGGGCGCGCCCCCCGCCCTCCCCGCCAGCCGCCCCAGCCGGAGCCGGGCGCCCAGGATGTCCTCCGGGTCGCGCGCCGCCGCCTCGCGGTACGCCTCGGCCGCGGCCTCGATCCGCCCGGCTGCCTGCTCGGCCTCGCCGAGCAGCAGCCAGGCCGGAGGCCAGTGCGGGGAGAGCTCGAGAGCCTGGCGGGCGACCTCCGCCGCGGCCGCGCCGTCGCCCCGCTCCAACGCCGCGAGGGCGAACAGGTAGCGCCGGTCGGCCCGGGGGTCGCCGGAGCCGTGGCGGCTCCAGGCCGGCGGGGGAGCATGCGGATCGGCGGGTGCGCTCATGCCGGCAGATCAGCCAAGGGCCCCGGCCGGGTCAAGGCCCGGCGGGGTGTGTGCCAGATCACAGCCCGCGCCCGGCGGCAGACGCATCCTCGCCCCATCAGATGGCCGACCGAGCCCGGCGGCCCAGAACAAGACCAGGGACACGTCATGAGCACCAAGACCCTCCTCCGCCGCGGCGCCGCCGGCGCCCTCGTCGCCCTCGCTCTCACGGGCGCCAGCATCACCACCTCCAGCCCGGCCTCGGCCGGATGGAACGCCCGCTACGGCTGGGGCGTCGCGGCCGGCGTCGCCGGCGGCCTCGCCCTCGGCGCCCTCGCCGCGCAGGCCCGCCCCGCCTATCCCGCCTACTACTACGACGAGCCCGTCTACGGCCCGCCCTGCTATACGGTCCGCCAGCGCGTCTGGACGAACTATGGCTGGCGCACGGTCCGCCGCACGGTGTGCGAGTGATCGCCCGGCGGGCGTCGCGGCTTCCCTCCCCCGCGACGCCCGCTCCTCCCCTTGCATCTGGAACTGGAGCGCCGGCTGCCTCATTCTCAGCGCATGCTGCGCCCGCATGAGCTCCTGACGCCGACCCCGGCCGGCCTCTATTGTCCCCTCGCCGACGTGCATGTCGATCCCGTCAGGCCCGTGCCGCGGGCTCTGATCACGCACGGCCATTCCGACCACGCGCGCTCCGGCCACGGCGCGGTGCTCGCCACCGAGGACACGCTGGCCATCATGGCCATCCGCTACGGCGAGGGCTTCGCGGCGAGCACGCAGGCCGCCGCGCTCGGCCGGCCGGTCTCGCTGGGTGCCGTCACCGTCACGTTCCATCCCGCCGGCCATGTGCTGGGCTCGGCCCAGATCGCCTTCGAGGCCCGGGGCCTGCGCATCGTCGTCTCCGGCGACTACAAGCGGCAGCGCGACCCCACCTGCCTGCCCTTCGAGCCCGTGCCCTGCGACGTCTTCATCACCGAGGCGACGTTCGGCCTGCCCGTGTTCCGTCACCCCGACACCCGCGCCGAGGTCGACAAGCTCGTCGCCTCCGTCCGGCTCTTTCCCGAGCGCGCGCACATCGTGGGCGCCTATGCGCTCGGCAAGGCGCAGCGGCTCATGGCGCTCCTGCGCGAGGCCGGCGAGGACCGGCCCATCCATATCCACGGCGCGCTGGAGAAGCTCACCGCCTTCTACCAGTCGCGCGGCATCGACCTCGGCGTGGTCGAGAAGGTGCTGCCGAAGGAGCGCGGCAAGCTCGCGGGCGCCATCGTGGTCTGCCCGCCCGGCCAGATCCAGGACCTCTGGTCGCGCCGCTTCCCCGATCCCGTCACCGCCTTCGCCTCGGGCTGGATGCGCGTTCGCGCCCGGGCGAGGCAGCGCGGCGTGGAACTGCCCCTGGTCGTCTCCGACCATGCGGACTGGGACGACCTCTGCCGCACCATCCTGGAGACGGGCGCCTCCGAGGTCTGGGTGACGCACGGCCAGGAGGATGCGCTCGTCCACTGGTGCGTCACCCGAGGCATCCGCGCCCGCCCGCTGCACATCGTGGGCTACGGCGACGAGGGCGAGGCCGAACCCGAGGACCGGCCGGGCGAGAAGCCGGCCGAACCGTCGCCGGGCGATCCCGCATGAATCGCTTCGCCGCCCTGCTCGACCGGCTCGCCTACGAGCACAGCCGCAATGCCAAGCTGCGGCTGATGACGGACTATTTCCGCTCGACGCCGGACCCCGAACGCGGCTTCGCGCTCGCCGCGATCGCCGGCGGCCTCAGCTTCGCCAACGCCAAGCCCGGGCTGATCCGCGCGCTCATCGCGGAGCGCACGGACCCCGTGCTGTTCGGACTGTCCTACGACTATGTCGGGGACCTGTCCGAGACGGTGGCGCTGATGTGGCCGGGCCCGGCGTCGGGCCACGTCTCCCGCCACCACAACCTGCCTCCCCCCTCGCTGGGCGAGGTGGTGGAGCGGCTGCAGAGCGTGGGCAAGGCGGAACTCCCGGCCCTGCTTGCCCGCTGGCTCGACGCGCTGGACGAGACCGGCCGCTGGGCGTTGCTGAAGCTCATCACGGGAAGCCTGCGCATCGGCGTCTCCGCGCGCCTCGCCAAGAGCGCCGTCGCCGCGCTGGGCGCGCTGCAGCCAGACGATATCGAGGAGGTCTGGCACGGGCTGGAGCCGCCCTACGCGCCGCTCTTCGCCTGGGCGGAGGGCCAGGGTCCCCGCCCCGAGGCCACCGATCCCACGCCCTTCCGCCCGCCCATGCTGGCCCATCCCATCGAGGACGGCGACTTCGACGCGCTCGATCCGGCCGCCATGACGGCGGAGTGGAAGTGGGACGGCATCCGCGTGCAGGCCGTCGGGGCGACGCGGCCGGACGGACGGCGCGCCGCGCGCCTCTATTCCCGCACGGGCGAGGACGTGTCGCGCAGCTTCCCCGACCTCGTCGAGGCCATCGAGTTCGACGCCGCGATCGACGGCGAGCTGCTGGTGGTGCGCGACGGGCGCGTGCAGTCCTTCAACGTCCTGCAGCAGCGGCTCAACCGGCAGAGCATCACGCCGAAGATGCTGGTCGAGTACCCCGCCCATATCCGCGCCTACGACCTCCTCGCGCTGGACGGCGAGGACCTGCGCGCCCTGCCCTTCCTGGAGCGCCGCCGGCGGCTCGAGGCCTTCGTCGCGGCCCGCGCGCCGCGGCGCCTCGACGTCTCACCGCTGATCCCCTTCGGCTCCTGGGACGCGCTCGCCGCCGCCCGCGCCGATCCCGCCTCGGCCGGGGCCGGCGACGACGCCGGCGCGGTCGAGGGCTGCATGCTGAAGCGCGCGGACAGCCCCTACGTGCCCGGCCGGCCCAAGGGGCTCTGGTACAAGTGGAAGCACGATCCGCACATCATCGACGCCGTGCTGATGTATGCCCAGCGCGGCCACGGCAAGCGGTCGTCCTTCTATTCGGACTTCACCTTCGGCGTGTGGAAGCAGGGCGCGGCGGGCGACGAGCTCGTGCCGGTCGGCAAGGCCTATTTCGGCTTCACCGACGCGGAGCTCAAGGAGCTCGACCGTTTCGTGCGCCGCCACACCGTCAACCGCTTCGGTCCCGTGCGCGAGGTGACGCACGAGCCCGGCCAGGGGCTGGTGCTGGAGGTCGCCTTCGAGGGGCTCAACCGATCGACGCGCCACAAGTCCGGCGTCGCCATGCGCTTCCCCCGCATTTCGCGCATCCGCTGGGACAAGCCGCCCGCCGAGGCGGACCGGATCGAGACGCTGGAGAAGCTCCTGCGGCGCGGCGAGGAGGCCGGCACGCCCTGAACCGGGCCGGCCGCCGGCTCGTAAGACACCCAACCCCTCCGTGAGGCCCCCGATGTCGCTCGCCTTCCCGCGCTGGCTCTTCTTGCTCGCCGCCCTCCTCCTCGCCGCCGCGATCGCCTGGGCGACGGGCGCGGGCGGCTCCATCGTCGCGGCCGTGGGCCGCGTCGCGGCGGAGCCCTGGGGCATGGTGATGCTGGTCGACCTCTATGCCGGCTTCCTCGCCACCGCAGCCCTGTTCTTCCTGCTCGAGAACCGCGTCACCGCGCTTCTCCTCCTGGTCGCGCTCATGGTTCTGGGCAACGTCGTGACGCTGATCTGGCTCGCCGTGCGCGGTTGGACGATCCTGCGCGGCCGGCTGGCCTGAGGCCGCTCAGAGGGCCGCGTCCCCGGCCGGCGCGGGCGGCTTCGCCGCGGGCACGACAAGCGACATGGCGAGCCCCGCCAGGAGGCCCGCGGAGAAGCCGGCCAGCGCCGGGGACAGCGCCGTGATCCCCGCAGGCCAGATCCGCGGATCGAGCGCCAGGGCGGCGACCCCCAGGCCCACGGCGAGCGCCGTGAAACCGGCTCCCGCGCCGGCGCGGGGGCGCAGCAAGGTGAGCGCGACCGGCGGCAGGACGCCGGCGACGAGCACCGCCGCCGCCAGCTCCGTCCAGACGGCGAGGTCCTGCGCGCGGGTCACGCAGAGGGCCGTCGCGGCGAGGACGGCCACGATCATCGCGAAGCGAAGCTGGGCGAAGCGCCGGGACGTCGAGACGCGCCCGCGCTTGCGCCGGCCCGGCAGGTCATAGCCCAAGGCGAGCCCCGCGCTGCCCAGCAGCGCCACGGCCGCCAGCAGCGTGCCCAGGACGCGCGGCACCGCCGAGGCGACGCCCGCGAAGACGAGAGCCGGACCGCCGCCGCCGGCCGGAGCCGCCATCAGGCTCAGCCCCGCGAGCACGGTCGCGACCAGGCCCCATGCGGCCGCCTGCCTGAAGTCGGCCGGCTCGCCGACCGCGCTGGTCACCCAGACGAGCTGCGGCATGGCGAAGACGGCGAGCAGTCCAGCCAGGGCCGCGAGCGGCGACGGCGTGGAGAGCAGCAGGCCCGCCAGCCCGCGCTCTCCCGGCAGCACGCCGGACCAGAGCGAGAGGGCGACGACGGCCGCCGCGGAGACCAGCAGCAGGAAGCCGGCGACCACCGCGGCCCGGGTGAGGCTGCGCCCGCCTCCCGGCGCCAGCACCACCAGCGCCGCCACCGTGCACAGCGCGAGCGCCGCGCCGAACCCGATGGGCAAGGTCGCCTGCAGGGCGCGCGCGGCCGTCGCCAGGCCCGCGGCGCCCAGGACGCAGGCGGCGGGAGCGAGCATCAGCGCCGAGACGAGGCGAAGCGAGCGCCCGCCATAGCGGGCGGCGAGGAAGGTCGGGATGCTGACCGCTCCCGAGCGCCGGATGGCGGGGGCCAGCACGAGGATGGCGAGGCCGAGCGCCAGCCCCTGCCATGCGACCGTCCCGAGGGAGGCCGCCGCCGGCAGGCAGGCGGCGAAGGCGAGGCCGGCCGCGGCGCCGCCGAGATCGCGCCCGGCCGTGAGGTAGACCGGCAGCCGCATCGTGCCGCCGGAGGCCGCGCCCAGCACGACGAGCAGCATGGCGAGCCCCGCCGTCAGCCCCAGCAGGAGCAGGGCCGGCACGCCGATGCGCTCGAGGACCACCATCAGGGGCGCGGCCACCGCCACGACGAGGCCCGCCAAGAGCAGGGGAAAGAGCGAGCCGTCCCGCGATGCGCTGTCGTCGCTGTTCACGAAAGGCTGGCTCCGGTCGCCCGGACGCATCGCTTGCGCCGGATCAAGGACAGGATCCCGGTTTTGCCCTTTCTGGAGGCGGCCTGGCAAGGGGATCGGTTCGCAACCGGCCCTTTGCCGGGCAAACGGCGCTTGCGACCCGCCGAAAGTCGCAGAATGATATTGGAGCGGAACGAGATAAGCAGAATGGCCGCATGGTGAGGGGGGAACGACGCGTGAGCGAAGCCAGCCAGACGAAGATCATGATCGCCGACGACCACCCGCTCGTGCGCGGCGCGCTCCGGGAATCGGTGACAGGGCTCGCGGGGGGAATCATCGTCGTCGAGGCCGGCACGTTCGACGAGGTCACCGAACATCTCGGACGCGGCTCGGAGATCGACCTCGTCCTGCTCGACCTCACCATGCCCGGGGTGCAGGGCTTCTCGGGCCTCATGTACCTGCGCGCCCAGCACCCGGACACCCCCGTCGTCGTCGTCTCCGGCAACGAGGACCGCGGCGTCATCCGCCGCTGCATCGAGTTCGGCGCGTCGGGCTTCGTGCCGAAGTCCACCGACGTCGAGACCATGCGCCACGCGATCCGCACGGTCCTGGAGGGGGGCACCTGGACGCCTCCCGACGTCGACCTCTCCGCCCCCTCGGACCGCGAGACGGCCGATCTGGTCAAGCGCCTGGGCAGCCTCACCCCCCAGCAGGTGCGCGTGCTGATGATGCTGTCGGAGGGCCTGCTCAACAAGCAGATCGCCTACGAGCTCTCCGTCTCGGAGGCGACCGTGAAGGCGCACGTCTCGGCAATCCTGCAGAAGCTCGGCGTCGAGAGCCGCACGCAGGCCGTCATCGCAGCCTCCAAGATCGCCGCGGGACAACCCGTCGCGAACCTGGAATAGCGGCCCCCGCGTCCCGGGCGGGGCCGGCCCCGCCGTCCCCGGCAAGACATCCATCACATCACATCGGCGTGATCCGCGTGAGACGTCTCACGCGCGGGTCCGTCATCCTGCCCGCACCGTAAACCAAGCCCGCGAAGGTTGCGGGCCTTGACCGACACGATCGGGAGGATGGTGCACCATGAGTGACGTTCAGACCCAGCACGGCACGGCGCGCAACGAGCGCGTCGTCATCACGGACGCGGAGCGGAAGATCCTCGACGCGGCCGCCACGGGCGATGCAAAGGGCCGGGCCGGCAGGCTGGCGGCGCTGCGCGACGACCCGGCCAGCGCGCTTGCGCGGGAAGCCTCGGAGGAGGCCCGCAAGGCGCTGTCGGGGCTGATCCCGGACTTCGAGGCGCGGGCCTCGGGCTATGCCAGGCGCTTCGCCCCCCGTTTCGCCGACCTCAAGGGCGTCGTGGCCTCCTCGCCCGAGACCGTCGTCCTCACCTCCACGCTCCACCACTCGCCGTTCGACACGATGAAGGTGGGCGACACGCTCGACCTCGACGCCGCCCTGCACCCGCACCCGCACCCGCCGGTGCAGCCGGCCCATGCCCGCGAATTCTGGTGGGCGGAGACGAACTGCTATCTGACGTGCCCGCCCAACACGCTGTTCTGGGACATCGATCACGACCCCTACCGCCTGTGGGGCCATATCGGCTATGGCGGCGACCGCCTGATGGGCGGCACGGCGGGGATGACGATGACCTTCATCCTGGGCGCCGACCGCCTGCCCATCACGTCGCGGCGTGACTTCCTGATCCGGCCCGACCTGCACACGATGGGCTGGGTCTCCGGCTGGACCGGCCACTACCACCCCATCTGGCACGCCGACGACAAGTGGTCGAAATGCTGGTTCAACCGGCGGCTGCGGCTGACGCTCAGCACCGGCGAGGTGCTCGACGACCAGTCCTTCAACGGCAACCTCTTCTTCCTGGAGGACGTCAACCCCGTGGGGCAAGCCAACCTCAACGAGACCATGGGCTGGACGCCGATCCTCCGCGCCGGCGTCGACATCGCGGACCTGCGGCGGCGCGGGGTGTCGATGATCGTGACGGCGGACCTGCGCTACGACTTCCAGCTGGAGGGCGAGAGCGACATCTGGTTCCGCAACCGCCCCGGCAGCCAGCAGCAATCCCCGCCCGGCTTCGACAACGCGCTCGGGGTCAGGGTCAATCCCGGCATCCTCGAGAACGCCTGACGCCGGGGCGGCGGGCCGCCAGCCCTCGGTTGCATCGCGGCGCGCCTCCTGCCACAAGCGGGGGAGGCGGTGCGCCGCCAGCGGAGGTCGCAATGGCTCAGAACGGCATCGAGAGGGTTCTCGGCGGATCGCCCGGCGCGGTGCTGGCGAAGCTCGTCTTCCTGTCGATCCTGGTCGGCGCCTTCCTCTCCCTCTTCGGCCTGACCCCGCCCGACATCGTGCGCGGGATCAAGCACATCATCGACAGCATCGTCGACCTCGGCTTCGGGGCCGTGCGCGAGGTCTTCAAGTACCTCGTCTACGGCGCGGCGATCGTCGTGCCGCTCTGGCTGCTCTCGCGCCTGTTCAGCCGCCGCTGAGGATGGACTGCCTCGCGCCGACCGCCCGCCCGGTCGAGGCGACGCCCTGGCGCGTCGTCAGGCTGGCCGCGCCCATGATGCTCGCGCACCTGACGGAGCCCATGCTGGGGCTCGTCGACGCCGCCGTGATCGGCCGGCTGGGCGCGGTGCATCTGCTCGGCGCGGTCGCCGTGGGCGCCATCCTGTTCGACATCCTGTTCTGGGGGCTGGGCTCGCTGCGGCTGGCGACGGCCGGCCTCACCGCGCAGGCGCACGGCGCGGGCGACGACCGGGAGGTGGCCCGCGCGCTCGCCCGCGCCCTGGTGGTCGCGGCCGCCCTCGGCGTCGCGATCATCGTCCTGCAGGTCCCCATCATGGCGGTCGCCTTCAGGCTCATGGAGACAAGCCCGGCCGTCACCGGCGCGGCGCAGACCTACGTTTCGATCCGCATCTGGTCCGCCCCCTTCGCCCTCGCCAACTACGCCATCCTCGGCTCGCTGGTCGGCCGCGCCCGGACCGACCTCGGGCTCGGCCTGCAGGTCTTCGTCAACCTCGCCAAGATCGCGCTGACGCTGGTCGCCGTCCCTTGGCTCGGCCTGGGCATCGGCGGCGCGGCGGCCGCCACCCTCGCGGCCGAGGTCGTCGGGACGCTGGCGGGCCTCGCCATCCTGGCGCGCATCGGCGGCCTGCCCCGCGGACTGGCGCGCGCCGAGGTGCTGCAGCCCGGCGCCATGCGGCGCATGCTCGTGGTCAACCGCGACGTGGCGATCCGCAGCATCGCGCTGCTCGTCGCCTTCGCGTTCTTCACCGCCCAGGGCGCCCGCGCGGGCGACCTCACGCTGGCGGCCAACGCCGTGCTCTACAACATCTTCCTTTTCGGCAGCTATTTCCTCGACGGATTCGCCACCGCGGCCGAGCAGCTCTGCGGGCAGGCGATGGGGGCGCGCGACGAGCGGGGCTTCCGCGCGGTGGTGCGCCTCGCCCTGACGCTCAGCCTCGGCACGGGACTGGCCGTGACGGCGCTCGTGCTCGTCGGCGGCGGGGCCTTCATCGACCTCGTCTCCACCCATCCCGACGTGCGCGAGGCCGCGCGGGCCTTCCTGCCCTTCGCCGCGGCGGCGCCCCTCGTCGGGGCGATGGCCTTCGCCTTCGACGGCATCTATGTCGGCGCGACCTGGACCCGGGCGATGCGCGACCTGATGCTCGCCTCCTTCGCGCTGTACCTCGCCACGTTCTATCTGGCCTCCGGCTGGAGCAATGCCGGGCTCTGGACGGCCTTCCTCGCCTTCCTCGGCGTGCGCGGAATCGGGCAGGCCCTGCTCTATCCCCGGCTCGCCAGGCGCGCCTTCGCGCCGGCGTGAGGGTCAGGCCGGCATCGGCGCGGCGCAGAGCGCCTCGGCAGCGCGGCCGACCAGCGCCGCCGGGGAGGCCAGCCGCTCCCGCTCGATCCGCGCCAGGATCGCGTCCTTGACCTCCTGCACCAGAGCCGGCCCGGCATAGACCAGCGCCGAATAGACCTGCAGCAGCGTCGCGCCCGCCTCGATCTTGGCCAGCGCGCTCGCGCCGGAATGGATGCCGCCCACCCCCACCAGCGGCACGCGGCCGTCCACCCGTCGATAGGTCTCGGCCAGCATGCGCGTGGCGAGCGCGAAAAGCGGCCGGCCTGACAGACCGCCCTGCTCCGCGGCGACGCCCTTGTCCCGCAGGGAGGCCGGCCGGCTGACGGTGGTGTTGGAGACGATCAGGCCGTCGACGCCGCGCCTCAGGGCGACCGACACCGCCCCGTCGAGATCGGCGAGCGCCAGGTCCGGCGCGATCTTCAGCAGCACCGGCCTGCGGCCGTGCCGGCCGGCCTCCTCGTCGCGCGCCGCCAGCACCCGCGCCAGCAGGTCGTCGAGCGCCGCCTCGTGCTGCAGGTCGCGCAGACCGGGCGTGTTCGGCGAAGACACGTTGACCGTGAAGTAGGACGCGACGCCGGCAAAGGCGCGGATGCCCGCCACGTAGTCGGCCGCCCGGTCGGCGCTGTCCTTGTTGGCCCCGATATTGACGCCGACGATGCCCGGCCGGCCGGCCCGCGCCCTGAGCCTTCGCAGCGCGGGCGCGTGGCCCTCGTTGTTGAAGCCGAGGCGGTTGATCACCCCGCCATCCGCGGGCAGGCGGAACATCCGCGGCCTGGGATTGCCGGGCTGGCCGAGCGGGGTGAGCGTGCCGACTTCGGCGAAGCCGAAGCCGAGCGACAGCATCGCGTCGGGCGCCTCGGCGTTCTTGTCGAAGCCGGCCGCCAGGCCGAGCGGGTTGGGAAAGGACAGGCCGAAGGCGTCCACCGCCAGGCGGGGATCGTCCGGCGCGGCGTGAGGCAGCGGCAGCGCCTGCAGCGCCCTGATGGTCAGGCCATGCGCGGTCTCGGCGTCGAGGCCGCGGAGCATCGGGAGCGCGAGACCCGCGAGCCCCCCGAGGAGACGGACGGCCCCGCTCATGCCGTCAGGTCCGGGAAGAGGTGGACCCCGTCGGGCCCCAGCGTCAAGGCCATCACCGAGTCCACGCTGGAGAGCGGCAGGGGACCGTAGAGATGGGGGAAGAGGTCGCCGCCGCGCGAGGGCTCGTGGCGCAGGTCGCCGAGCGCCTCGCTGCGCACCGCGACGAGCAGCAGGTCCTGCTGGCCGGCGAAGTGCCTGGCGGCGGTCTCGCGCACCTGGGCCGCGGTCGAGAAGTGGATAAAGCCGTCGGCGTGGTCGACGGACGCGCCGTCGAAGACGCCCTTCGCCTCGGCCTGCCGCCACAGCGACGCCGGGACGATCTTGTAGATGAGGGCCATGGCGGGGGTCCTACTGGCTCGCCCACATGATGCGCGCCAACCAGACCACGCTGTCGGCGGGCAGCACGCGGTCGGGGTGCTCGGGGTTGAGGGAGGCGAGCTCGATGGTCTTGGCCGTGCGGCGGCGCAGTTCCTTGGCCATCACCTCGCCGTCCCGCGTCTTCACCACCACCCGGTCGCCGCGCCGCACCGAGGCTTCGGGCGAGCAGATGATCACGTCGCCCGCGCGGTATAGCGGCAGCATCGAGTTGCCCTGCACCTCCAGCGCGTAGGTGTGGCTGTCCGCAATGTCGGGAAAGTTGACCTCGTCCCAGCCCCGGCCGGTGGGGAAGCCGCCATCGTCGAAATAGCCGCCCGCCCCGGCCTGCGCAAAGCCGAGCAGCGGCACCGCGCGGCTGGACTGGCCGCTGGCGGGCTCGACCAGGGACATGAACTCGTCGAGCGGCGCGCCCGTCGCCTCCAGCACCTTGGCGATGGATTCCGTGGAGGGCCAGCGCAGGCGGCCGTCGGACGATACCCGCTTGGACTTGTTGAACGTCGTCGGATCGAGCCCCGCCTTCTTGGCGAGGCCGGAGGCGCTCATGCCATAGCGGCCGGCCAGGGAATCGATCGCACTCCAAATCTGCGCATGCGTGAGCATGATGGGCCTCGCTTTGCCTGACCGCAAGGATCTTCGTCCGCTATCGAAGGAATTAAAGCCTCGCGAGGCAAAGCGCAACCGCGTCGATGATCGGGTCGCGTCTTTCGCTTCCTGCACGCCCCGATGGAGGACGCGCCGGCCGCGGCCCGTCAGGCCGCGGCGCCGGTCCCCCGCCCGCGCAGGAAGGCCTCGTGTTGGGCCGCGAGCGCCCCGGACAGCCCGTCGGCGATCAGCCGCCGCGTGTTGGCGACGCCGTAGAGCGCCGCGAAGGAGCCGAAGCGCGGCCCCCTCTCCTGCCCGAGGAGCACGCGGTAGAGCGTCTGGAACCAGGCCTGCGACACGCCGGGGCGCCCGTCCGGGCTCTTCGACTTGCCGCTCGTGTCCGGGTAGTGCCGGCGGCCGACCTCGTAGACCGCCGCCTGCAGCTCGTCGGCGTCCGTGGAGCCTTCCAGAGGCTCGAGCGTGAGGGACAGGTCCTCGAGGGCGGCGCGCGCGGTCGCGTCCGGCGCCTGGTAGACCTTGGCCGGGCGCACGAAGTCGCGGAAATAGGCCACCGCGTAACCCACCAGCCTGTCGAGGCGGGGGTGATCGGCGGGCGACGCCTTGGGCGCATAGCGGCGGATGAAGCCCCACAGCACCTGCGGGTCTTCCGAGTTGGCGACGGCGACGAGGTTCAGCAGCATGCCGAAGGTGATGGACGTCGGGGCGCGGTTGCCCCCCTCCGCCTCGACGTACTCGGCCGCCGGGGGCAGCCCGTTGTGGATGTGCCAGACGGGGTTGCCGAGCTGCTCGCGCAGGGCCTGGGCCGGATACTTCTCCAGGAAGGCGATGTAGTCGTCCGTGTGACGCGGAATGACGTCGAAATGCAGCCGCTTGGCTTCGCGCGGCTTGTTATACATGAAGAGCGACAGGCTCTCGGGGCTGCCATAGACCAGCCATTCGTCGATGGTCAGGCCATTGCCCTTGGACTTGGAGATCTTCTGCCCCTTGTCGTCCAGGAACAGCTCGTAGTTGAAGCCTTCCGGCGGCTCCGCGCCCAGCGCCCGCGCGATCTCGCCCGAGAGCTTGACGCTGTCGATCAGGTCCTTGCCCGCCATCTCGTAGTCGACGCCCAGCGCGACCCAGCGCATGGCCCAGTCGGGCTTCCACTGCAGCTTGCAATGGCCGCCCGTGACGGGTGTTTCGTAGCGCTCGCCGCTCTCGGGATCGCGCCAGACGATGCTCGCGGAGGTGGGCCTCACCTCCTCGATCGGCACCTGCATCACCACGCCCGTGCGCGGGTGGATGGGCAGGAAGGGCGAGTAGCTCTGGGCCCGCTCCTGCCGCAGCGAGGGCAGCATGATCGCCATCACGGCGTCGTAGCGCTCCAGCACGAGGCGCAGCGCGTCGTCGAAGCGCCCGCTCGTGTAGCACAGGGTGGAGGACAGGAACTCGTAGTCGAAGCCGAAGGCGTCGAGGAAGGCGCGCAGCCGCGCGTTGTTGTGCTCGCCGAAGCTCGGATGCGTGCCGAACGGGTCGGGCACGCGGGTCAGCGGCTTGCCGAGGTTGGCGGCCAGGAGGGCCTGGTTCGGCACGTTGTCCGGCACCTTGCGCAGGCCGTCCATGTCGTCGGAGAAGGCGATCAGCCGGGTCGGCACCCGGTCCTCGGTCAGCACGCGGAAGGCGTGGCGCACCATGGAGGTGCGCGCCACCTCGCCGAAGGTGCCGATGTGCGGCAGGCCCGACGGGCCGTATCCGGTCTCGAAGACGACCTCGCGCTTGCCCGTGCGCGCGACCCGCTCGACGAGCTTGCGCGCTTCCTCGAAGGGCCAGGCCGGCGAGACGCGGGCGACCTCGAGCAGGGTCTGGGGTTCGGCTGACGGGGTGGACATCGGCGGACTTTCGGTGGCGGAGCGCGGCGGACACGTCCGCCGAAGGCGCGGCACACTAGAAAGCGCGCCCCCGCTGGTCAATGCGGGGCCTCGATCCGTCGCCTCAGTAGAACCCGATCGGGAAATAGCGCAGGTAGAGTTCGGCGTAGATGCCTTTCTCGGCCACCCGTTGCAGCGCGTAGTCGAGCGCCTTGCGCAGGGCGGGCTCGCCCTTGCGCATCACGATGGCCACGCCCTCGCCGAAATAGCGGCTCTCCGTGTAGGGGCCTCCCACGAAGGCGCAGCACTCGCCGGCTTCCGAGCCGTTCAGCCAGACCGCCAGGGTCAGGCCGTCGGCGAACAGGAGGTCGACCTCCTTGTTGAGCAGCGCCTCCCGCACCATCGCGAGGTCCCGGAAGGGCTTGGGCTCGGCCTTGGGGAAGAAGGCGCGCAGGTAGGCCTCCTGGGCGGAGCCCTCCACCACGCCGACCCTTCGCCCGGCGAGCGCCTCGGGCGAGGGCTGCACGGGCTCGCCGCCGCGCGCCACGAAGCGGGCCGGCGTGCGAAGGTAGACGGAGGACAGCGCGAACTCGCTGCGCAGCTGCGGCGTGGCCCGCAGCGAGGCGATGACGGCGTCGCCCCGCCCCTCGCGCAGCGCGTCCAGCATCGTGTCCCAGCGCCGGGCCTGCACCGTGCAGGCGATGGCCAGCGTGTCGCAGAGCGCGCGGGCGAGATCGACGTTGAAGCCCGCGAGCCGGCCCTCCTCGGTCTGGAAGTTCATCGGCGGGTAGTCGTCGTCCGTCAGGAAGCGGATGACGCGCAATCCCCCGAGATCGGGCTTGTCCAGCCTCTGCGCCGGTTCCCAGAATCCGGGAATGAAGACCTCCGGCGCGCCGCCGGCCCGCGCGGGCGCGAGCATGGCGGCGAGCGCCAGGGCCAGCAGCGCGAGGCCCAGGGCGAGGTCTCCCCGCCATGCGCCCCCGCGCCGCAGCTTTTCGCCCGAATCGACTCGCAGTGAGAGCTGCTTCACGCACGCCGCCCCGTTTCGCGACTATCCTGACCCGGTTTCATCGGGTCGCCCGAGCCCGGCCGACCCTCCGTTCATTTCAGAATCAGTCTTATCACGAGGCGCCGATGTTGCCTCCCGCTCTCGCGTTCCTGGTGCGGCATGGCTTCGACTCCGCGCAACTCGCCGAAACGGCGTCGCACGCGCTGGCGCTGGGTCTTCCCGCGCTCGACGTCCTGCTCGCCGAGCAGGCCTGCAGCGAGGACATCTACTACCGCCTGCTCGCGGCTGAGGTGGGCGTTCCCTTCATTGCCGCGCCCGAGATCGACGGCGACGTCGATCTGAGCCGCCTCTCGGCCTGCTCTGTGGCGCGGCTCAGGCGCGACGACGGGCCGGACCTGGTGGCAGCCCCGCGCGGCGACCTCGTGGCGCACTGGCTCGGCGCGACCGGCAAGTCGCTGGCCCGGACAGGGCGTTTCGGGATCACCACACCCGCTCGCCTGGAGGCGGCCCTCGTCCGGGCCCTCGCCAGGCAACTGGCCACCGTCGCGGCGCAAGACCTGCCCGACAGCCGGCCCGATCTCTCGGCAAGGGGGCGGCCGACGGGCGCGCAGGTCGCGATCCTGCTCCTCGTCGAACTGGTTCTCGTCTTTGCGCTTGTGCTGGATCCCTTCGACACCCTGGTCGTGGCCGGTGCCGCCCTGTCCGTCGGCTTCGTCCTGCAGATCAGCCTGCGCTGGGCGTCGCGCCCGCACTGGGACCCGGTCGCGCCGTGGCGCGGCCCCCTGCTGGCCGACGGCGCGCTGCCCATCTACACGGTGCTGATCCCGCTCTACCGTGAAGCCGCGGTGCTTCCGGACCTGCTCGCCGCTCTCGGGCGGCTCGACTATCCCGGCCCCAAGCTCGACATCAAGCTGCTGATCGAGGCGGAGGACCACGAGACGCGCGACTGGCTGCGCCGCCATCCCGTCAGTGCTCCGGTCCATGTCGTGGTCTGCCCGCCCGGCTACCCCCGGACGAAGCCACGGGCGCTCAATATCGGCCTGCGGCTGGCGCGCGGACAGTACCTCGTCATCTATGACGCGGAGGACCGGCCGGAGCGGGACCAGCTCAGGCTCGCCGCGACCATCTTCGCCGCCGCGCCTTCCGACGTGGCGTGCCTGCAGGCCTCGCTCGCCGTCGACAATGCCGGCGAAAGCTGGATCTCGCGATGCTTCGCGCAGGAATATGCCGAACTCTTCGACGTCGCTCTGCCGGGCTTCGCCGAGCTGGACCTGCCGATCCCGCTGGGCGGGACCTCCAACCATTTCCGGACCGACACGCTCCGCAGGACGGGAGCCTGGGACGCCTGGAACGTCACGGAGGACGCCGATCTCGGGCTGCGGCTCGCCCGCGGCGGCTACCGCGTGAAGAACCTGCCCTCCACCACATGGGAAGAGGCGCCCATCAGCGTCAGGGCCTGGCTGCCCCAGCGCACCCGCTGGCTGAAGGGGTGGCTCCAGACGAGCCTCGTGCATGGGCTGCCATCCCGGCGTCACCTGCGCGAGGTGGGGCCCGTCGGCACGGTCGCCATCTTCTGTCACTCCTACGCGCTCAGCCTGTCCTGCCTCAGTTGGCCCGCCTTTTCGGTCGGCTTCGTCTGGAGCGTCGCGACGACGGTGGCGAGCGAGACGGCCGCGGACCCATTGATCGCGACCTCCCACGGGCTTTGCGCGCTGGTGCTCCTCCTGGGCGTGGTGACGGTCATACGCGGCCGGCTGATGGGCTCCGCACGGCGCGGGCTGCCGTTTCGCCTGTCGGACCTGCTTCTGATGCCGGTCTACTTCCTGCTCGTGAGCCTGGCGGCATGGCGCGCGGTCTGGGAGCTGATCACCGCCCCTCACCACTGGTCCAAGACGCAGCACGGCGTGTCCCGGGGCCGCCGCCGATCCTGAGGCGCTCCGAGCATCGCGCGACAGTCCGCCACGCACGACAGTCCGCCATGTCCGCTCGATCCCCCGCCACCATGCCGGAGGGCACTCAGAACTGCTTCGCCAGGTCCCTGGCCGCCTCAGCGGGCGGACGCTGGAGATTGAAGGCGCCGACGAACTTGCCCGATTTGTCCATCAGGTAGACCAAGGCCGTGTGGTCCATCGTGTACTCGCCGTTCGAGGTCGGCACCTTCTTGGCGTAGACGCGGTAGCTCTTCAGCACGGGGTCGAGCGCCTCGCGCTGGCCGGTGAGGCCGACGATATGCGGGTCGAAGCTCGACAAATAGAGCTTGAGCTGCTCGGGCGTGTCGCGCTCGGGGTCCACGGTGATGAAGAAGGCGCCGAGCTTGTCGGCGTCCTTTCCGAGCTCGGCATAGAGCTGGGTGAGTTCGTAGAGCGTGGTCGGGCAGACGTCCGGGCAATGGGTGAAACCGAAGAAGACGAGGCTCGGCTTGCCGACCATCGCCTTCTCCGTCACGGTCGCGCCGGTCTGGTCGGTCAGCGAGAAGGGCCCGCCCACGGCGGCGCTCGCCGCGCCGGGCCGCTCGGGCCCGAGCACGAGGAACGCGGCGACGCCGAGCCCGATCACGCCGAAGAGGAAGCTCAGGAGGGGCAGCGCCAACCGTCGTGTGCGCTCGTCCATGTCATGCCGTCCCATTCTCGCCGGCGACCCGCCAGGGCCCGCCTCCAGTGCGCCTCGTCTCGTCCAGGATTGCGCCGAAAGCGGGACGATGGAGCGCCTGCGCGCCTTAGAAGCACAGGGCGAGCGCGCTGGAAAGCAAATCGACGAACACCGCCTGCCCCCGCAGGCTCCACAGCACGGCGCCAACAACGAGCAGCGCGAGGCCGAGCGCGCCCCCTGCGGCCAGCACGACCCGGCGCGGTCCGGCCGCGCTGTCCGGCGGGGACTCCAGTCGATCACGTCCTTCCGCGCCGAACGTCGGCATGCGCACTCCGCTCTCGCCCGGCTCCTCTGCGAGCCATACGTCGAATATAGCTTGAATCCGGACGCGATCGCAGCGATCTCCAGGCGGAACCGGCTCAGTCCGTCCGCCTCCGGGGTTGCCCCGCGCGGGGGCGCAGCCGTGGCGCTGCTGCGATGAGCCGTCCGATCCCCTGACCCGGCTAGCGGCCGGTCAGGCTGATGCGGCCGGCGAGGCTGATGCGGCTGGCGAGGCTGATGCGGCCGGCCAGGCTGATGCGGCCGGCTGGCTGGCCGCCGCCGTCGCCCGTGGCCTCGACGAGCGGATCGAGGAGCACCTCCTGGATCGTGCCCGCCATGGGCTCCAGACGCAGCGTCCGGGTGGAGCGCTCCACCTGCCACATTCGCACACCGTCGGTGAAGACCTGGTCCGTCACCTCGACCCCGACGATCTCCAGCGACTGCTTCACCGGGCCCGCCGGCACGGCGGTCCCCGCTCCGTCCACCACCATCAGCGTGGCCGCATCGAGCTTGTAGTAGTTGCCCTCGTAGCTGAACCCGTAGATGCGCGCCAGGACGGGGCTCGCGCCCCCCACGCCGGTGATCGTCACGTCGTCGAGGGGCGTTCCGAACAGGCGAACGGCGGATCCATCGAAAAGGCTGGGCTTCTTGGCCATCGCGAAGTCCTGGGCTGGGTGTCGAGGGACGTTGTGTCGAGGCCGCCGGCGGATCGGGCGACGCATCATCCGGGGGAAAGCAACTCCAAGAAGCTAAGTCAAAGGGCTCAATTTGCCAAACGCTACGCCCTGGGTTCGCGGTGGTCCTGCCGTACCAGCCGGCCCAGCTCCAGCGCATGGGCGAGCGGCCGCCCGCGCGGGGACGGGCCGCAGCAGGCGGCCCGCGCCGCCCGCATCTGCGCCGCGAAGGGCTGGACCGGGGTATAGCGCCGGCGCCCCTGGCGCGGCTCGGACGGGGCGCGTCTCGGCGCGATGCCCCGCCAGGCCATGATGTCGTCGAGCGTCTCCGCCATCGGCTCGCCGAACAGGGCCAGCACCACGTCGCGCATCGCGCCGGCCACGCCGTCGAAGCTCAGGTCGTCGGGCCCGAGATGGGCGATGGTGCGGGCCAGGGTGAGCGCCAGGCCGTCCCGGGCGTGGAACAAAGCCGTCCGGAAGGCGGGCGCGGAGCGCAGCAGGCAGGCGCGGTGCACGCGCTCCAGCCGGCCGAGGCGCGCCGCGATCTCGTCCCGGGTCCAGCCGCGGGGATCGTCGTCGGGCGGCACGATGCCGTCCGCCACGAGCCGCTCCTGGAACAGGTTGACGAAAAAGTCGAACAGCGCGCCGGTGAGCGGCTCGGCCAGGGCGTGGGCATTGC
Organism: Alsobacter sp.; assembly: GCA_046349155.1. GTDB lineage: Bacteria > Pseudomonadota > Alphaproteobacteria > Rhizobiales > Beijerinckiaceae > Alsobacter. The sequence goes on from JAXMCW010000002.1 coordinate 953,526, forward strand.
GGCCGCGCCCCGTCCCGTCCCGCCAGGTCCCGTCCTCGGCGAGCGTGATCGCCGCCACGTCCGCCATCTTGGCCGTCGTGTCGGCGAGGCGGATCTGCTCGGTGCTGGAGAGCTCGGCGATGCGGTTGATCTCGTTCTCCGCATAGAGATTGCCGCCGCTCTCCGCCAGGACGCGGTCCACCACGCTGTCGAACTGCAGCGCCGCGATGATCGTCGTGAGGTCGGCGAAACACTCGTGGAAGGCGAGGAACTGGGCGGTGAGACGGCCCGGAAGCGGCGTTCCCAGCTCGGCGAACAGCACGGTGTGGCCGACCTCGTGGGCGATCACGTCCAGGTTGAGGCAATAGGCCCGCTCGTCGCCCTCCGCATTGCGCACCGCGCCCGTTTCCAGGAAGCCGGGCCCCGACTGCGCGTTCGGCCACTCCACCAGCGGCACGAGTTCCAGCACGGGGAACACCTCCGCCCCGCTCCAGTGGATGCGATGGCCGAGGAACCGCTCCCACACGTTGAGCGTCAGGCGCATGCAGCCGAACAGGTGGGCCTGGGCGAATTGCCGCGTGCCCACCGCGAGGTGATCGAAGTGCCCGTGCCGCCCCGGCCTCGCCGCCTGCGCCACCGGCCCCTTCCACGGGGGCAGGTACGAGGGGGGATCGTAGGGCGTCTTGCCCAGCGCATCGACCACGCGCATGCGGTCGTCCGCCGGTCCCGCGCCGATCGGCCCGCCGAGCGGCTCCAGCACGACTCGCTCGGGCTCCGGGTAGGAGCCGTCCGCCTGCGGGAACAGCAGGAACGCGACGCCGGATACTGCCTCCCGCATGAGAGCCTCCCTCTGGGCGGCCTCAGCTTGGCGGAACCCGCGCCAGAAACAACTCAAAGTTGAACATTCCCAAGGCTCAGCCGCGTCCTGCCGCGTGCCAGCGCCAGAGCCAGGCCTCGAGCGCGTCGTCGCTGTCGAAGGCGTAGAACAGCCGTTCCCGCGAATAGGACGCGCCGGAGAGGTCGCCCGCGCCGGCGACCTTGTCCAGCAGCAGGCTGGCCGCGGGGCCCGCGAAGGGTCCCTGCGCCGGCGACGCGGCCTCCGCCCGGCCGCGGACGTCCCGTCCCCGCGCCAGCAGGCGGGCAAAGCGGCCCTCGAGCCTGATCTCGTCGAGAACGGCGTGGCGCAGGGGCGCCAGCTCGCCGGCGAGCGCCTCGCAGCGGATCTCGTCCTGCAGGAGCCGGACGAGCCCGGCCTCGGCGAGGGCGTTCTCGGCGAGCCATCTCTCCAGGGCTCCGGGGCCGGCGAGCCCCCGCGCCTCGCGCCAGCGGTCGAGGGCGCGGCGAAGCTCGGCCAGGGCGGGTTCCGGCCGGGCCGCGGGATGTCGCGCGGACAGCCGCAGCAGCGCCCGTCGCCGCAGCGCGCCCCAGTTCTCGCGGTCGAGGCGGGCCGCGTCGAGCACGTCCGCCTCGTCCGGCGTGAGCAGGCCAGCGCGACGGCGGGTCTCCCCCGCCACGAAGGCGAGCCAGGCGCTGGGCTCCTCGAAGCGGAAGTCCGGCGCGTGGGCGGGCGCTCCCTGCGCCTGCCAGTCCCGCAGCGCGCCGAGGACCGCCAGCGCATCCAGCCGCTTGAGGCCGGGCGGTGCGGCCGCGAGCCAGGCCTCCATGGCGGTCCGCCGGCCCTCGTCGAGGCCGAGGGCGGCGCCGTCCTCGACGAGGGCCGCCAGCGACCGCTCGGGGAAAGCCTGCGCCTGCGCGGCCTCGACCAGGCGCGAGGCCGCCTGCGCGTCGAGGACGCCCCGGGCCGCCGCCTCGGCGCAGAGGTGGCGGATGTCCACCATCGCGTCGGAGAGGGCGGGCCAGCCCAGCTCGGCCGGCCCGTGCACGACGGCGACCTCGTCGTCGGACTCGAAGGGCCCGTCGAGACCGGGGAACCGGCCGTCGCGATAGGCCTCGAAGATCCGCCCGACGCCGCGCATGCCGAAGGCGTGCAGTTCGGCCGCGCGCAGCGCGCCCATGCTGGCACCCCCGAAGACGGGGACGCCGCGGCTCAGGGCGAAGAGGATCTCGCGGTGCCAGACGGAGGCCGTCTGGTGGAACGTCCCGTCGATGACGCCCATTGCGTCCGGCTCGTGGTCCAGCACCGCCCGGTAGAGGTCGCCCTGGGCCACTGGGGGGAGGATCGTGGCGTCGGGCAAGACCGCGAGCGCCTCCGCGGCGGGCAGGCTCGGCCCCAGGAAGACGACGACGGTCATCGGCCGGCCTCCCGCTGGCGCAGGAGCCGCGGCCCGGCCGGGGGCCTGGCGTCGTCGCTCTCCACCGCGCCCTCGAGCCCGGGGACCACGACGCGCGCCACCGGCAGACCCATGTCGGCGCGCGTGAGATCCACGGCCAGGACCCGCTCCAGACCCACGCGCCGCAGCGCGGCCACGGCCGCCGCGAGGTCGTCGAGGATGGTCTCGCCGGGGCGCAGGGCGGGGGCGGCCAGCGGCCGGGTCTCGGGCGAGGCGAGCCAGGCCGCGCTGGCTCTCGCCCGCCGCCTGCGCCGCTCGTCCGCGTAGAGCTCCGGCGCGAGATCGTCGCGGGCCCCGGCGATGAAGGCGGTGCGCGACTGGGCCGCTTCCGTGATGGCGCGCGCCAGCGCCACGCCCTGGTCGACGTGGCAGCCCGAGCCGATCTCGGGATCCGTCGCGTTCCCCGCGCGCTCGGCGGCGAGGCAGACGAAGGCCGGCAGGCCGATGTCGGAGGTGACATCCCACAGCCTGACGGCCACGCCGGCCGCGTCGAAGCGCTGCAGCAGGTCCAGCACGAGGGGATCGGCGATGCTGCCCGGGTCGAGCGCTCGCCGGGCCTCCGCCTCGTCGCGGCGGGCCATCCACAGGGTCACGGCGTCGCGCTCGATCACCTCGTAGAGCGCATGCGCGACAGCCTCGGCCAGGGTGTTGCCGGACGCCAGGCCGTTGGTCGTGGACTGGAAATGCGTGCCGGTGAGCGCGGTCATGCCGGCCGTGTAGTCGGCGTGGACGACTTCGAGGGGCACGAGCACGGTCTCGCCCGTGGCGAGGTCCCTCGCCTCGACCCACGGGATCGGACGGTGCGGGGGCAAGGCCGGGCCGCCGCCGGGCACGAGGCCCTCCACCGCGACGGCGAGGCCGGCCGCGCGCAGGTCCGACAGCCGCGCCAGCCTCTGCGGGGCGAGGACGGTCTCGGCGTGCCAGAGCTCGGCGGCCTCCATGAAGGCGGAGGCGCGCGCGGCGTCGTCGGTCAGGCCCTTGCCCTGGAAGACGGCGATCGAGCGCGAATTGGGGCGTGCGGCGAAGGCGACGGGGATGCCCAGCCTGTCGAGCCGCGTGATCATGCCGACGCGCGTGATCCCCATGCGCGCCGCCAGGGGCCGGAAGCGGCCGAGCGTCTCGGCCGGCGCGGCGACCCGGTGCGTGCCGTCGCGATAACGCTTGTGGCCGGGCTCGGCCGGCAGGCCCGCCAGCCGGACGGGCGAACTCACCCCGCGCTCCCGGCCTTGGCCTCCTGGCCGGCCCGCCGGCGCTCGGCGGCGTGGGCCGCGGAGAAGGCGGCGGCTTCCCGCACGTCCGGCAGGGCGAGCCACTCGGCCGGGCCGTCGAGCAGCGGAGGCAGGAGGCGCATGACCAGGTCGAGCGGCCGATCGTCGCGCGGCAGGCGGGCGAGCGACAGCACGGCCCGGAGCGCCAGAGGCCGAGCCCCCTGCTCGCTGGCGATGCGGTGGGCGGAGAGCACGGTGTCGCGGGCCTCGTCGGGCGCGAGCCGGCCCGACAGGCGGCCGAGCTCGCCGATGCGCCGCCAGACCTCCGGCAGCCAGAGCTTCAGGCCCGCCTTCTCGCACATCTCCCGTACGCCCACGAGCTCCAGGTAGCCCTCCTCGGCGTGGCCGCCGATCTCGAGCGCGTCGGCGAACAGCGAGAAGTACATCGGGAAGTCCTCGACCGTGCCGTTGGCCTTCTGCTGCGCGATCCCCTGGCGCAGGAGCGCGAGGCCGCGCGCGGGCTGGCCCTGCTGGCTCACCGCCCAGCCCAGGAAGATCCGGCCCTTGGACAGGTAGTCGGCGAAGCCGCGCTCCTCGCCCAGCCGGATCAGCGTGTGGGCGTGCTCGGCCACCTTGGCCGGATCACGACGATAGGCGTGGTGGTTCACCGCTCCTTCGGCGACGTGGCTCAGGCTGCCGTCGTGGCCGAGCGCGCGGGCCCAGGCGAAGGCCTTCTCCTCCTCGGCCAGGGCCTGCTCCGGCAGCCCTTCCAGCCAGAGCAGCAGGGCCTTCTCGGACTGGCCGCACACCTTGGCGTCGTGGCCGCCATAGAGCGTGGCGTGGGAGCGGTAGTCGCCCTGCTCGTAGATCGCCAGCCCCGCGTCGATGTGCCGGCGGCAGGCCCTGAAGTCGGCGACGCCGAAACAGCTTGCCCAGCCGCAATGATGCGCCTGGAGGAGCAGTTCGGGGTCCTGGCGCTCCTCCGCCCGCGCGAGCAGGGAGCGGAAGCGGCGGTCGCGGTCCGGAACGTCGGCGGAGAGCCGCCACCATCCCCAGTAGACGGGGAAGTGGCGGCGCGATTCCGGCAGCTCGCCGCACAGCCGGAAGGCCGCGGAATAGACGTCCTCGACTTCGCTCGAGCCCGGCCCGACGAGGGTCATCAGCGCCGGCCCGAGCAGGATGAGGATGTCGAGCCTGAGCTCCTGCGTGCCGGGGCTGTCCGGCAGCGCCTCGGCGGCCGCCAGCGCCTGGCGCAGGAGCACGACGGCCTCGCGCACGGCGGAGCGGTCGACCGCGCGCCGGCCCGCCGCGAGCCAGTACGGCGCGGCGCGGGCGGGCCGGCCGGCCTCGTTGAAGTGCCGGGCGAGCACTTCCGGCCGCTCGTCGCGCGTCTCCGGCGTGAGCTGCTCGATCGCCTCGGCGACACGCCCGTGCAAGGTGCGCCGGCGGTCGCGCAGCAGCCCGCCATAGGCCGCCTCCTGCACCAGAGCGTGCTTGAACGAGTAGACCTCGGCCTCGCCGCCGGCCTCCCGCAGCACGAGGCCGGAGCGGACGAGCTCGTCGAGCGCCTCCCGCACGTCGAGGTCCGGGAGCCCGGCCACAGCCTCCAGCAGAGGCTCGGCGAAGCTGCGCCCGATGACCGAGGCGATCTGCGCGAGGTCCTTGCCCGGTCCCGCCTGGTCCAGGCGGGCGATCAGCGTCTCCTGCAGCGAGGCGGGGATCGCCGCCTGCATGGCCCCGCGGATCTGCAGCGGCGCCGCCGCCTGCTCCACCACCGCGCGCGTGACCTCCTCGAGGAAGAGCGGGATGCCGTCCGTCTTGTCGACGATCTGGGCCTGGAGAAGCGGGTCGATGCGGCGTCCCGCCAGGACGCTGCGGATCAGGGCGCGGGCATGCACCTGGTCGAAATGGCCGAGGCGGATGGGGTGCAGGCCGGAATTGTCGAGCCATTCGCCCACCTCGCCTTCGCGGCAGGTAGCCACCACGAAGACCCGTAGCCTCTTGGTCCAGGGCAGGACGCGCTCGAGCAGGTCGAGGGAGGTCGGGTCCAGCCAGTGCAGGTCCTCGACCGCGATCAGGACCGGCCCGACCTCGGCGATCAGCCGCAGCTGCTCGATCAGCGCCTCGAAGGTCTGGTCGCGCACCTGCTCCGGGGTCCAGCGCGAGGGCGAATCCTCGTCGGGGATCGACAGGAGGCGGGAGAGCAGCGGCAGCGTGGAGCGCGCGACGCCCTCCCCGCCGCGCAGCAGCGCGGCCAGCTTGGCCCGGCGCTCGACGGGCCCGTCGGTGCGCCGCAGGCGCGCCATGCGGGCGAGGAAGGCGATGACGGGCTGCAGCGGGCTCGCCGCGGCGAAGGGGCTGCCGGAGAAGCGCAGCACCAGCGCCTCGCGTTCCTCCAGCGTGTCCAGCACGTGCTGCAGCAGGCGCGACTTGCCGATGCCGGCCTCGCCCAGCACGACCACGCCTCCACCCTGCCCCGCCACGCACCGCCGCCAGCGGCCGCGAAGCTCGGCGAGCTCGGTGAAGCGGTTCACCATGCCGTCCCGGCCGGCGGCGCGGCGGCTCGCCCGGAAGCGGCTGCCGAGCGCCCTCTCGGACCGCACCCGCCACAGGGCGACGGGGCTGCTGATGCCGCTGATGACGTGCGTGCCCAGCGATTCGCAGGCGAAGACTCCGCGCACGAGCCGCAGGGTGCTCTCGGAGATCACCACCTCGTCCGGCCGCGCCTGCGCGTGGATCCGGGCGGCCAGGTTGGGGATCACGCCGACCACGCTCTGCGGGTCGGCGGCGTCCATCGTGGTGATGTCGCCGATGATGACGACGCCGGTGCTGATGCCGACGCGGGCCTGCAGGCGGACGCCCCCGGCCACCGCGAGGTCGCCGAGCGTGCGGGTGATCTCCAGGCCCGCCCGCACCGCGCGCTCCGCGTCGTTCTCGTGTGCGACCGGGTAGCCGAAATAGCAGAGGATGCCGTCGCCGACGAAGCGGGCGATGAAGCCCTCGTAGCGGGACACGACCCGATGGCAGAGCGCCCGGTAGCTCTTGATGAGCTCCAGGTAGTCCTCGGTCTCCATGCGCTCGCCGAGCGCGGTGGATCCCACGAGGTCGCAGAACATGACCGTGAGGTGGCGGCGCTCGGCGCCGCCCGGGCGCGATTCGGGATCGACGGCGGGCGCCGGCGCGGCCGGCCGGGCCGGTCTCAACCCGGAGAGCGCCCTGGACAGCCTGCGACGCTGGCCGATCGTGAGGCCGAGTTCGCGCAGATCCGCCTCGGTCAGATCGGGTAGCGTCTCGAAATCGATGTGCTGCGCGGCGAAGAGGTCCGCGAGTTCACCCAACCCATTGTCGCCGAGCCATTCGGAGACAGACGCCATCAGCAAGTCACCTCGGAGGGGCCTGTCCTGCTGCGCCCCCGCCTCATTACGCGGAGCCGAAGGTGGGCCGTCAAGCTGGCCTGCCGCAAAGCCGCATCGGAGCGCTCGACATTGTTACTGCTGCCGCCGCGGCTATTGCTGCTGGTCGGCCGGGCGGATCACGACGCCCTCGAAGAGCTGCACGCAGGTGAGAAGGTCGATATAGCTCGACAGCCCGCCGACCGTCTCGTTGCCCAGGCAGGTCTCGCGGGTGGAGGCCTTGGCCTTGTCCCAGAGGCCGGCGGCGAGCTGCTGGCGCGCCGCCGCCTCGTCCTTCATGCAGGCCTCGTAGGTGTGCAGCTCGGCGCCCTGCTGCTCCTGGGCCGACCGGCAGGTCTTCTCGACGGCGAGTTGGGGCACCCCGGCCGGGTACGCCCGCGCCGGGGCGGCCAGGGACAGCGCACCCGCGAGCAGCCAAAGCGTCGCCTTCGACATCCCGGGTCCCCCGTGCAAGCGCCAGTCTGGTGATGGCTTGATCACCATACACCCATCCTCCATGATTGCGCTCCTGCCGCGCTGGAGCCGCGGCGTCTCCCTCGAGGTTGCGCGTGCCGTCGAACAAGGTCCGCCTTACGCCGTCCATCACGGCCGTCGTCGGGCTGGCGGCGCTTCTCGCCGGCTGCCAGCAGAAGCCGGCGTTCCAGCCCCCGCCCCCGCCGACGGTGACGGTGAGTGCGCCCCTCGTGACGCCGGTGCAGGAGAGCGCGGAGTTCAACGGCCAGGCCTTCGCCTCGCGCAGCGTCGACCTCGTGGCGCGCGTCCAGGGTTTCCTGCAGGAGGTGAAGTTCGCCGATGGATCGGACGTGAAGGAGGGCGACGAGCTCTTCCTGATCGAGCCCCAGCAATACCAGGCGCAGGTCGACCTCTCGAAGGCGACCGTCGACCAGCACCAGGCCCTGCTCAAGAGCGCGGAAGCCGAGTTCACGCGGCAGGAGACGCTGCAGAAGCAGGCCATCTCCACCGAGGCCAACTACGACAAGGCGCTGGCCAACCGGGATTCCGAGCGCGCGGCGGTGGCCGAGGCCCAGGCCAACCTGCAGATCGCCCAGATCAACCTCGGCTATACGAGCGTGAAGGCTCCCTTTTCCGGCCGCATCGGCCGGCGGCTCATCGACCCCGGCAACCTCGTGGGCGCGGGCTCCCCCACCAAGCTCGCCACGATCTCAGACGTCGACACGATCTACGTCTACTTCACCCTCAACGAGCGCGACCTGCTGCGCGTCCGCCGCGCCATGGCGGCCCGCGGCATCACCCGCGACGAGGTCAGGGGCATGCCCGTCTTCGGCACGCTGTCGGGCGAGACGGGCGCCCCGCACGAGGGCAAGCTCGACTTCGTCGACACCGGCCTCGACACGGGGACCGGCACGATCCAGCTCCGCGCGGTCTTCGAGAACAAGGACCGCGTGATGCTGCCCGGCCTCTACGTGAAGCTCACCATTCCCTTCGGCACGGCCGCGCCCGCCGTGCTGGTGCCGGAGACGGCGATCAACCTCGACCAGGCCGGCGCCTACGTGCTCGTGACGGACAAGGACACGGTGGCGCAGCGGCGCGTCACCCTCGGCGCGCAGCAGGGCCAGCTGCGGGTGATCTCAAAGGGCCTCGCGGACACCGACAAGGTCGTCATCGACGGCCTGCAGAACGCGACGCCGGGCCGGCCGGTCAAGGCCGTGGACGGCGCCATCGCCGCCCCCAAAGCGCCCGCCAAGGGCTGAGCGGGGGCCGCGGCCATGGCAAGGTACTTCATCGAGAGGCCGATCCTGGCCAACGTGATCGCGCTGCTCGTGATCGTCATCGGCGCCGTCTCGATCCTCTATCTGCCGGTCGCCCAGTACCCGCCCATCACGCCGCCCACGGTGCAGGTGACCACGCGCTATCCCGGCGCCAACGCCCAGACCGTGATCGACACCGTGGCCCTGCCGCTGGAGCAGCAGGTGAACGGCGTCGAGAACATGCTCTACATGCAGTCCACCTCGGCGAATGACGGCACCTACAGCCTCATCGTCACGTTCGCCGTCGGCACCGACCTCGACCAGGCGCAGGTCCAGGTGCAGAACCGGATCTCGGCGGCCATCGCGCAGCTCCCGCAGGCGGTGCAGGCCCAGGGCGTCGTCACCAAGAAGAAGAGCACGGCGATCCTGCAGATCGTCACGCTGACCTCGCCGGACGGCTCGCGCGACAGCCTCTTCCTGAGCAACTACGCCGCCATCAGCCTGCGCGACACGCTGGCGCGCATTCCCGGCGTCGGCGACACGCTGGTCTTCGGCATCGGGCAGTACGCCATGCGCATCTGGCTCGACCCGGACCAGATGCTCCAGCGCGCCCTCGTGCCCAGCGACGTCGTCAACGCCATCCAGCAGCAGAGCCAGGAGGTCGCCGCCGGCCAGATCGGCGCGCCGCCCTCGGCCAGGGGCCAGGCCTTCCAGTACACGCTCGACCTGCGGGGCCGCTTCGACGACCCGGCCGAGTTCCTGGACATCGCCGTGAAGGCCGAGACGGGCAGCGGCGGGGCCATCACGCGCATCCGCGACGTCGGCCGCGTCGAGCTGGGCGCGCAGACCTACAGCCAGTTCATGACCATGGACGGCAAGCCCGCAGCCGGCATCGCCATCTTCCAGCTGCCCGAGGCCAATGCGCTGGACGTCGGCAAGTCCGTGCGCCAGGAGATGGACAGGCTGGCCAGGTCCTTCCCGCCGGGCGTCGCCTATTCCATCGCCTTCGACACCACGGACTTCGTGCGCGCCTCGATCAACGAGGTCTGGTGGACGCTGGGCGAGGCGGCGGTGCTGGTGCTCGTCGTCATCCTCGTCTTCCTGCAGAACTGGCGCGCCACCCTCGTGCCCGCGACGACGGTACCGGTCACGATCATCGGCGCCTTCGCCGCCATGGCCGCGCTCGGCTTCTCCATCAACCTGCTCACCCTGTTCGCGCTCGTCCTCGCCATCGGCATCGTGGTCGACGACGCGATCGTGGTGGTGGAGGGCGCGGCGCACCACATCGAGCGGGGGGAGGCGCCGAAGGAGGCCGCGATCCGCGCCATGGCGGAACTGCTGCGGCCGATCCTCGCCATCACCCTGGTCCTGCTCTGCGTCTTCCTGCCCGCCTCGATCGTCCCCGGCATCGTGGGACAGCTCTACCGACAGTTCGCGCTCGTCATCGCCGCGACGGCGCTGATCAGCGCCGTCAACGCCGTGACCCTCAAGCCGACGCAGTGCGCGCTGTGGCTGAAGCCGCTCACCGGCCGCCCCAACGCCTTCTATCGCGGCTTCAACGCCGTCTATGGCCGGGTCGAGCAGGCCTATGCCGGGCTCGTGCGCCGGATGGTCAGGGCCCCGGTGCTCTCCTCGCTCGTGGCCCTCGTGCTGATCGCGCTCGGCATCCTCGGCCTCGTCCGCCTGCCCACGGCCTTCATCCCCACGGAGGACCAGGGCTACCTGATGATCTCGACGCAGCTGCCCGACGGCGCCTCGCTCGAGCGCACGCAGGCCGTCATGGAGAAGGTGGGCGCGGCGACGCGGGACGTCCCCGGCGTCGACCACGTGGTCACAATCGGCGGCGTGTCGCTGTTCGACAATTCAGCCTCGCTGGCCAATGCCGGCATGGTCTACGTGATCCTGAAGGACTGGGAGCAGCGCAAGGGGCCCGGGCTGGACCTGCTCAGCATCTTCACGACTCTGCAGGCCAGGCTCGACGCGATCCCGGAGGCGAAGTCCACGGTGGTGCCGCCGCCGCCGATCCAGGGCCTCGGGCTCGCCGGCGGCTTCCAGATGCAGGTGCAGCTGAACGACGGCAGCTTCGACTATGGACGCCTGCAGGACGCGACCGACCGCATCATCGCCGCCGGCAACGCGCAGCCCGGCCTGCAGCGGCTGATGACGCCCTTCCGGGCGCGTGCGCCGCAGCTCAAGGCCGAGATCGACCGGCGCAAGGCCGAGACGCTCGGCGTGAACCCGGGCGACGCCTTCAGCGTGATGCAGACCTATCTGGGCTCGACCTACGTCGCGCAGTTCTCGCGCTTCGGGCACACCTTCCCGGTCTTCGTACAGGCGGACACGAATTTCCGCCAGAACGCGGAGGCGGTGGCCAACCTCAACGTGCGCAACGCCGCCGGCGGCATGGTGCCCCTGGGCACGCTGGCCACGGTGCAGCCGAGCGCCGGCCCGGCGCTGATCCCGCTCTTCAACCTGTTCCCGTCCTCCACCATCAACGGCGCGGCCGCGCCGGGCACCAGTTCGGGCGAGGCCCTGGGCCTGATGGGCCAGATCGCCGACGCCATCCTGCCGGCGGGGATGCTCTATGGCTGGGCCGGCGTGAGCTACCAGGAGGCGCAGCTCGGCAACCAGGCCTACGCCGTGTTCGGCCTGGCGCTGCTGCTCGTGCTCATGGTGCTGGCCGGCCAGTACGAAAGCTGGTCGGCGCCCTTCGCCGTCGTGCTCGCCGTGCCGCTCGCCCTGCTGGGAACGGTCGGCGCGCTGCTCTTCGCCGGGGCGGCCAACAACATCTACACGCAGATCGGCCTCGTCCTGCTGATCGCGCTGGCGAGCAAGAACGCGATCCTGATCGTCGAGTTCGCGCGCGAGTTGCGCCTGCGCGACGGCAAGCCCATCGCCGAGGCGGCGGTGGAGGCGGCGCGGCTGCGCTTCCGCCCGATCCTGATGACGTCCTTCGCCTTCATCCTCGGCGTCGTGCCGCTCGTTTTCGCCACGGGCGCGGGCGCGGCGGCGCGCAAGTCGATCGGCATCACCGTGTTCAGCGGCATGCTCGCCTCCACCTGCATCGCCGTGCTCTTCGTGCCGCCGCTCTTCGTCGTCCTGCAGCAATGGTCGGAGCGCCGGGGCGGGTCCCCGGCATCCGCCACCCCGGCCGAGGCCGGGCAACCGGCGGAGTAGGCTCCCCTCCTCCGCCCCGCCTTCGTACCCCGAACCGAAGGAGTTCGCCGATGACACGCCTTGTTGCGACGACAGCCGGCCTTCTGGGCCTGATGCTTTCGGCCTCCGGCCCCTCACCGGCCTCTGCCGCCGGCGCGCAGGCCGCCGACAGCTGCGCCAAGGGGCTCAGCACGGAGTCCCGGATGATCTACGACGCCACGGTGAGGGCCATGAAGGGCCCCTCCACCATCCGCGACACCGTGGTCGCCCAGACCAAGGCCCTGGTGATGGAGGGCAAGATCGCCGAGGCCAATGCCCGGCCGGCGGCCGAGGCGGCCGGCGCCTGCCTGCGCCTGCTCGCCGGCTCCTGACGTACCGGCGGCGGCTGCGCGCGCGGCCGCCGCCGCCTCCCCCCTGCCGAGACCCCGCCGCCCATGCGACCATCCATGTCCGTCGACCACCCCGGGGCGGGCGCAGCGTCCGCCGGACGCCTGCTGCGCCAGGAGGGCTTTCTCGCCGTAAGCGCCGCGACGTGCCTCGCCTTCCTGCTGTTCGGCGACGACGTGCTGGCGGCCGACCGGGACCGGCCCTGGCTGCTCGCCTTCGTCTTCGCCTGGCTGTTCGCGGCCATCCTCGGCTCCGCCCTCGCGGTGGTCCGCCATGCCGATCATCTCGCCGACCTGCTCGGCGAGCCGCTGGGAACGCTGATCCTGACGCTCTCGGTCACGGGCATCGAGGTGGTCAGCATCTCCGCCATCATGCTGCACGGCGAGAACAACCCCACCCTCGTGCGCGACACGCTGATCGCCGTGATCATGATCATCATGAACGGCATGGTGGGGCTCTCGCTGCTCATGGGCGCCTGGAAGCACCGCGAGCAGCATTTCAACCTGCAGGGGGCGAACACCTATCTCGGGGTCATCCTTCCGCTCGCCGTGATGGCGCTGGTGATGCCGAACTTCACGATCACCACGCCCGGCCCCACCCTGGCGCTGGGCCAGCAGCGCTTCCTCTCCATCATGGCGGTGGGCCTCTACATCGCCTTCCTCGCGGTGCAGACCGGGCGGCACAAGGGCTACTTCACGCTGGGCGCCGAGGCGGAGGCGACGCCCCACAAGGAGAAGCCGCAGGGCACGCGGTCCATCGCCTTCCACGCCGCCATGCTCCTGGGCTTCATGCTTCCGGTCGTCTACCTGGCCGAGCAGCTGGCCAAGCCGGTCGACGTCGCCATCGAGACCCTGCACGTGCCCGCCGCGCTCGGCGGCGTCGCCATCGCCATCCTCGTGGCGACGCCCGAGGCGGTGGGCGCGGTGCGCGCGGCCGTGTCCAACCACATGCAGCGCTCCGTCAACATCTTCCTCGGCTCCGTGCTGTCGACCATCGGCCTGACCGTGCCGGCCATGCTCGCCATGAGCTACTGGACAGGCCGCCACATCGTGCTCGGCGCGGAGCACGCGGAGCTGATCATGATCCTGCTGACGCTGGGCGTGAGCGTGGTCACCTTCGCCAGCGGCCGCACCAACATGCTGCAGGGCCTCGTGCACCTGCTGCTCTTCCTCGCCTTCGTGCTGCTCATCTTCGAGGGCTGAGCCCCTGCGGGCCGGCCCGCTCACCCGCGCGGGCGAACCGTCTCGTCGAACTCGAAGTCGCCGGCATGCACCTCGCGGAACACGTTGACGACCGCCAGCGCCAGCAGGACGAGCGCCATGCAGAAGAGCACGGCCATGCCGTATTCGTGGCGCCAGCCGAGGAAGGCGGCCAGGAACGCGGCGACGATGATCACCGTCGTGCAGACCGCGCTGACCAGCGACAGGCGGATGGCGTCGTGCAGCAGGCGGGCCCGCCGGCGCAGCAGCGGCAGTTCCGGGGCCAGCTCCGCCGCGCGCGGCAGCTCCGGGTCGAGCGCCTCGATCTCGCGGATGCGGTCGACCAGCCGGTGCAGCTTGTTGGTGGTGACGGAGATGAATCCCGCCACCGCGGTCAGCACGAAGGCCGGGGCCGTCGATTGCTGGATGACCGTGTTGAAGTGGTCGATTCCCGTCAGCTCGCCGATCGTCAAGGACCGATGTCCTCCCTGGACGGCGACGCCCCAGCGGAGCGTCGCGCGGCCAGCCTGAGCGAGCAGCGTCAGCTTGGCAACTTTCCCGCGAAACACCCGGCTCGCCCCAGGCCACCCGGCCTGCCACCGGCCTCCCTGATGCGCTGCGCTTGCCCTCCTCTCCCGCAGCACGACGGGACCGGACGCGGTCGACTCATCAGCCACCCGAACCCGACGGCGCCAGGTGCTCTCCACACCCCGGGGCCGAGGTCTTGCGCGGCGGGTCCGAATGAGTATGGTGATGCCCGCGCGGGCGTAGTTCAGTGGTAGAACGACAGCTTCCCAAGCTGTATGTCGAGGGTTCGATTCCCTTCGCCCGCTCCAGCCTTTTCTGGTGGCTCCTGAACGCTTGCGGCAGTCTGCCGTGGCGGGGGCACGCTTTGGCTGGCCGTGTTGGACGTCGATGGTGCAACGGCCGGAGCTGCGTTCGCTTGGCTGGACCTGTGGCGGAGTGGTCCGCAGGGGAGCTCTTCGGGGATCGTGAGTTGGGCGGGTGGCCGGGAGTGGTGGCGACTTCGGGCCCGGGACAGCCGGCGGGCGATCGGACGCCAGAAGGCATGGGACGCCCGTTGTCGGGGCGAAGCCTCAGGTGAGCACGCGGTCGAGCGGGTCCGCCTCGATTGTCCTATGTCGATTCAAGCGCGTGGGCGTAGTCTTCGACGATGGGAACACTGACCTTCAGCCTGAACGTCACCTTGGATGGCTGCGTCGATCATCGGGAAGGCATCGTTGACGGGGAGACGCACGCGTTCTTCACGCGCCTCATGGACGAGAGCGGGGCGATGCTGTGGGGCCGCATCACCTACGAGATGATGGAGAGCTACTGGCCGGCGGTCGCTCGCGGCGACGTGGGGGCGCCGCCGGCCTTGTGCGAGTGGGCGGTCAAGTTGGACGCCAAGCCGAAATACGTGGTCTCGTCGACGCGAGAGGACTTCCCCTGGACCAACAGCCACCTCATCGGCGGCGACCTGCGAACGGGCGTGCAGAGGCTCAAGGACGAGACCCCCGCCGGCGTGCTGCTCGGCAGCGGCAAGCTCGCGGCCGAACTGGACCGCCTCGACCTCATCGACGAGTACAAGCTCCTCCTCCACCCGAGGATCGCCGCCCACGGCCCGACCCTCCATCAGGGCGGGCTGCCCGGCACGCGTGTGCTGGAGCTCGTCTCGGCGACGCCGCTGCGCAACGGGGCCGTCGCCCTGCACTACCGGCGCGGACGCTGACGTCGGCCCGCCTGTCGCGGAAGGTCCATCCCCGCCCCACGGAAACCGCCGTGCGGCGGCCGACCGGACCTCGCGCGGGCCCGGAGAATGCGGTCCGCCCTCTGGGCCCGGCGCCCGCAGCCCGTGTTCGGCCCCAAGGGACGGTTCCGGCCCCGCGCGGTCATCGGGAAGGTCCGGATCCGGATTGCGCCTGATCGGGGCCGTGTCACCGTCGAAGCTCCTCCAGGCCCCGACCTCCGATGCGGTGGGCGCTTCCGTTGCTGCCATCGGCACGGCGACGAGCCCTGCGCCTGCCGACGCCGCCTCCTGCTCGCTCTCAACCGGATCGGCGATCCCGCTCGCCGTGCGCGGCCGCGTCGGATAGTCCAGGGCTCGGACGGCCATGAGGTCGTCGCACCCCTCGCCGCAAGACACCATCGCAGTCCAGCCCCGGGTATCCACCTCCGGGTCGTTGGCGACCTACATGTCTTGTTATCGAAATTCGGGCACAATTCAGCCCACGGCTTCGGATGCAGCACTTTGCAGATCGCTCTGCTGTTACGCTCAAATGGATTATTGTGATGAACAAGTCGAATAGCACGATGGGGCGTCGCGACTTCCTGAAGAGTGGAGCGGCCCTTGGTGCATTGGCCTCTGTCGGCCCGGTCCGATCCGTCGCCCAGACGTCGTCTTCGAGCACGAAGGCCACGGGCACGGCGGTGATCTACGCCAACGGCGCCATCCTGACGATGGAAGGCGACAAGCCGGACTATGTCGAAGCCGTTGTGGTGCGTGACGGGACAATCGCCTTCGTCGGCTCCCGAGCCGAAGCGATGTCCTCATTCAAGGACGCAACCTTCGTCGACCTGCAGGGCCGCACGATGTTGCCGGGCTTCATCGATCTGTGGGGGCACTTCAAGCTCTTCGCCCAGCAAACGCTTGGCGTCAACATTTCCTATTTCGCGGATCGCCCACCGCGAAATGCGGCCGATGTCATCGCCCTCCTGAAGGCGGCGAAACCGTTCAACGGCTGGATCATCGGGTATGGCTATTCTGACGCCATGCTGTCGGACGGCTCGCCGACACTCGAACAACTCGATGCCGCTTTCCCCGATGTCCCTGTGATGCTGAGCAATCTCTCGACCTTGACAGGGAAGGTCAACAGCGCCGGCCTGGCCAAGCTCGGTTTCACGGCGCAGACGGCTGCTCCCCAGCCGGGTGTCATCGTGAAAGATCCGAAGACAGGGAAGCTGACCGGCGATCTCCTCTTCACGCCCTTTCTGATGGCCCAGGCCGAAGCGGTGGGCAGCTACTCTCAGGACACGACCTTCGAGACATTTCGCGCAGCGGAACACCTGCTTGTCAGGCAAGGCTATACGACAATTCAATCCTACCAGCTCAACCTGAGCGATCTCTCCGACCTGCGGCTCGCCTACGAGAAGGGCGTCATTTCACTGGATGTCATCGGATTGCCATCGGTGTCCGACGCCGCAACAGCCAAGATGGTCCAGGCGGGCGATTGGCGATGGGGCGCCTACAGCCACGCTGACCGTGGGGTGAAAGTCGCCGGCTACCAGGTGTCGACCGACGCCGCGCCGCAGTTGCGCCTGGCCGCGATGACGCAGCCCTATCTCGACACGACCGGCTTTCCCGAGCATTGGAAGGGAATCCTGCTTCCGCAGGCGGTCGTGGACAGTTCCATCAACTATGCCTACGCGAACGGTATCCAGCTATTTGCCTACAGCAACGGCGATGCCGGGATCGATATGTGCCTCAAGGCAATCGAAAGCGCGGTCGCCGCGACCGGACAGGCCAAGGATCGACGCACGATCATTGCGCACTCCTTTTTTGTTCGCCCGGATCAGCTTGCGCTCTACAAGGCATACGACATCGGCGCTTCCATGATGCCGTTGCATCTCATGCAATACGGCGACTCCCTGACCCAATACCTCGGCCCGGAGCGTGCCGACTTGGAATCGCCGGCCGCCACTTCCATGAAACTGGGAGTCCGGACGACGTTTCACAACGACTGTCCCAGCGCCTCGCCAAACGTCCTTGCGATGGTCGGCGCCGCCGTGACACGCACGTCCTTGTCCGGCCGGGTCATGGGGCCCGGCGAGCGCGTCAGTCCGTACCAGGCGCTTCTCGGCGTGACGCGCGAAGCAGCATTCACATATCGGGAAGAGGCCACCAAGGGCACGATCTCGGTCGGGAAGATCGCCGATCTCGTCGTTCTCGGCGCCAACCCGTTGGACACTGCCCCCGAGAACATCAAGACGATCGAGGTCGTCCGGACGATCAAGCGTGGCGAGACGGTTTTTGCGGCGTAGGCAGGTTCAGTCCCTCCCTTCCGCCCCGGCGCCTCGGTCGATCGGTTCGACATTCGCCGGTCGTCGCGGCCCAAGGGCACCGCTTCGGGTCGTGAGACGCCCCGTGGTGTAGCCGGCCTTGCTGGCCCGGCGCGCTCGGGCAGAGCCGAGCCAGCCGGGCTGCCGCCACGGGCAGGATGACGGAGAACCATCGCCGAACGGGGCGATGGCTTCCGGCGCCGTGCGGCCCGCCCGCTGAACTGCCCCTCCAACGTTCCGTTCGAGCAGATTCGCGCCGACCCGGCGGACGAACGAGTGCGCGCAAGGGACGGTTGCGCCGGCCCGTCCGGCGGCGCGGCGGCGCCGTGCGAGGCACCGTCCACAGGGATTGACATGCAGTAATTTGGTATACCATCATACCTCCCTGTTCTGGAGGGCTCGCCCCATGTCCGTCGAAATCCGCAAGACGCTGCTTCACGTCGAGACCACGATGATCGAGGGAGGCCGCGCCGCCCCCAGGCCGCTGGTGCTGCACGCCGCGCTCGCCGTGGTGAGGAACCCGTGGGTGGGCCGGGGCTTCGTGGAGGACCTGAAGCCGGAGATCCACGCCATCGCCCCCGTGCTGGGCGAACTGCTCACGGGCATGATCCTGGCGTCGGTCGGTTCGGGCGAGCTGGTCGAGGGCTACGGCAAGTCGGCCGTCGTGGGCCTGTCCGGCGAGATCGAGCACGCCTCCGCGCTCATCCACACGCTGCGCTTCGGCAACCACTATCGCAAGGCGGTCGGCGCGAAGTCCTACCTCGCCTTCTGCAACACGCGCGGCCCCGGCGGCGCGCCCGTGATGATCCCCCTCATGGACAAGAACGACGAGGGCCGCCGCTCGCATTACCTGACGATCCAGACCTCGATCGCCGACGCCCCGGCCGCGGACGAGATCCTGGTCGCGCTCGGCGCCTCCGTCGGGGGACGGCCCCATCACCGCATCGGCGACCGCTACCAGGACCTCAAGGACCTCGGCAACGATGTCAGCAACCCTGCCGCGGTCTAGGACGCCCGGAGGCACGGCCTTCCACGAGGCCGGCCGCGGCGAACCGCTCGTGCTGCTGCACGGCGTCGGCATGCGGCTCGAGGCCTGGGCGCCGCAGATCCGTGCGCTGGCCGCCAGCCACCGCGTCGTCGCCGTCGACATGCCGGGACACGGCGAGAGCGCGCGGCTGCGGGCCGGGTCGCAGCTGCCGGATTTCGTGAGCTGGCTCGCGGGGTTCCTGGACGAGCGAGGCCTCGGGCCGGTCAGCATCGCCGGCCATTCCATGGGGGCACTGATCGCAGGCGGGGCGGCCGCGACGCTGGGGGACGCCGTGGCGCGGGTGGCGCTCGTGAACGGCGTCTACCGTCGCAGCGCCGAGGCCCGGGCGGCCGTCCTGGCGCGTGCGGAGGAGATCGAAAAGGGGGCGATCGACCTCACCGGCCCGTTGCGCCGCTGGTTCTCCCCGTCCGAGGCCGGAAGCGAGGCCTGCCGACTGGTGAAGGACTGGCTGGCCTCCGTCGATCGCGCGGGCTACGCCACGGCCTACCGGGCCTTCGCCCAAGGCGACGAAACCTACGCCGACGCATGGCCTCGCGTCCGCTGCCCTGCCCTCTTCCTCACCGGCAGCGACGACCCCAACTCGACGCCCGACATGTCCCGCGCCATGGCGCAGGCGGCTCCCCGGGGCGAGGCCGTCGTGATCGAGGGCCACCGCCACATGGTCAACCTCACGGCCCCGGACCGCGTGAATGCGGCGCTGGCCGCCTGGCTGAAGCGCTGAGGAGCCCGCCATGAGCGAACCCGCCATCGACCCCCGGGCCCTGCGCGACGCCTTCGGCGCCTTCATGACGGGCGTGACCGTTGTCACGACGCGGGCGGCCGACGGCAAGCCGCTCGGCTTCACCGCCAATTCCTTCGCCTCCGTCTCGCTGTCCCCTCCCCTGCTGCTCGTCTGCATCGCCAGGACCTCGCGCAACTTCGCGGCCATGACGGCGGCGCCGGGCTTCGCGGTGAACATCCTGGCCGAGCACCAGAAGGCCGTCTCGAATACCTTCGCCAAGCCCGTCGAGGACCGGTTCTCGGCGGTGGACTGGCGCAGCGGCCCGCACGGCTCGCCGGTCTTCGCGGAAGCGGCGGCCTGGTTCGACTGCGCGATGGAGCGCGTCGTGGAGGCGGGCGACCACGCCATCCTCATCGGCCGGGTCGAGGCCTTCGAGAATAGCGGCCGGAACGGACTCGGCTATGCGCGCGGGGGCTATTTCACGGCGGCGCTGGAGGCCCAGTCGCAGCCTGTGCCGGCCGGCGCGACTGTCGACGTCGCCGCCGTGGCGGAGCGCGACGGAGCGATCCTGCTGGTCGAGGACGCCGCCGGCCGCCTGGCCCTGCCAGGCCTCGCCGTCGACGACGCCAACCCGGCCGAGGCGCTCGCCGCGCACCTGCAGGCGGTGACGGGACGGCCGGCCTCGGTCGGCTTCCTCTACTCCGTGTACACGAACCGCAGCAGCGGCCGGCAGAGCATCGTCTACAGGGCGGGGCTCGGGGCCGGCCCGCTCGCGCAGGGCGCCCTGGTCCCGTCCGACGCCATCCCCTTCGACCGGCTGAACTCCCCCCAGACCGCCGACATCCTGCGCCGCTTCGCCAGCGAGCGCAGCATCGGCAATTTCGGAATCTATTTCGGCAACGAAACGGCGGGCCGCGTGCACCCGCTGACGATGGGAGCCTGAGCCATGAAGTTCTCGCTGTTCGTCCACATGGAGCGGCTCACGCCCGAGCAGGACCACAAGTCGCTCTACGAGGAGTTCTGCCGGCTCTGCGAGATCGCCGACCGCGGCGGCATGGTGGCGATCTGGACGGGCGAGCACCACGGGATGGAGTTCACCATCGCGCCCAACCCGTTCATCAACCTGGCCGACCTCGCGCGGCGGACGACGAACGTCCGGCTCGGCACGAGCACGGTGATCGCGCCCTTCTGGCACCCGATCAAGCTCGCGGGCGAGGCCGCGATGACCGACATCATCACCGACGGCCGGCTCGAGGTCGGCATCGCCCGCGGCGCCTACAATTTCGAGTACGAGCGCCTGATGCCGGGCCTCGACGCCTGGAACGCCGGCCAGCGCATGCGCGAGCTCATCCCTGCCATCAAGGGGATCTGGGCCGGCGACTACGCCCATGACGGAGAGTTCTACAAGTTCCCCAGGACGACCTCCGCGCCCAAGCCGCTGCAGCAGCCGCATCCCCCGCTCTGGGTCGCGGCGCGCGACCCCAACAGCCACGAATTCGCGGTGCTGAACGGCTGCAACGTGCAGGTGACGCCGCTGTGGAACGGCGACGCCGAGGTGGCGAGCCTCATGGAGAAGTTCAACGCCGCCTGCGCCAAGGCCCCGGCCCTGCAGCGGCCCAAGATCATGCTGCTCGCCCACACCTATGTCGGCACGGACGAGGCGGACCTGCAGCGCGCCGCGAAGGAGATGAGCGTCTACTACAACTACTTCTTCGCGTGGTTCAAGAACGAGCGCCCGATCCACCAGGCGCTCATCGAGCCGCTGACCGAGGAGGACATGGCGGCGAACCCGCAGGTTTCGCCCTCGGTGATGCGCGCCAACCTGCCGGTCGGGACGCCCGACGAGGTGATCCGCCGCCTCAAGGGCTACGAGGCGCTGGGCTACGACGAATACGCGATGTGGATCGACACCGGCATGAGCTTCGAGCGCAAGAAGGCCTCGCTCGAGCGCTTCATCGCGGACGTCATGCCGGCCTTCGCGAGCTGATCGCCATGCGCCGGTTCCAGGCCTATGTCGACGGAGCCTTCGTGGACGGCCAGGCGCGCTTTGCGAGCCTCGATCCCGCCAGCGGCGAGCCCTGGGCCGAGATGCCCGAGTGCCGGGAGGCGGACGTCGAGCGCGCCGTCGAGGCGGCGGACCGCGCGCTCCGGAGCGGCCCCTGGGCGAGCATGACGCCGACGGCGCGCGGCAAGCTGCTCTCCCGCCTGGCGGACCTCGTGGCGGAGAACGCCGGCCGGCTGGCGGAGATCGAGACGCGCGACACCGGCAAGATCATCCGCGAGACCTCCGCGCAGATCGCCTATGTGGCGGACTACTATCGCTACTACGCCGGCTTGGCCGACAAGATCGAAGGCAGCACGCTGCCCATCGACAAGCCGGACATGGAGGTCTGGCTGAGGCGCGAGCCGATCGGCGTCGTCGCGGCGATCGTCCCGTGGAACAGCCAGCTCTTCCTCGCCGCCGTGAAGATCGGCCCGGCGCTCGCGGCCGGCTGCACGCTCGTCGTGAAGGCGTCCGAGGACGGGCCGGGGCCACTGCTCGAATTCGCGCGGCTGGTCCAGGAGGCCGGCTTCCCGGCGGGGGTCGTGAACGTCGTCACCGGCTTCGGGCCGACCTGCGGGGCGGCGCTGGCCGCGCATCCGAAGGTCGCTCACGTCGCCTTCACCGGCGGGCCCGCGACGGCCCGGCACATCGTGCGCCAGTCGGCCGAGAACCTCGCCTCGACCTCCCTGGAGCTCGGCGGCAAGTCGCCCTTCATCGTCTTCGCCGATGCGGACCTCGAGAGCGCCGCCAACGCGCAGGTCGCCGGCATCTTCGCCGCGACGGGGCAGAGCTGCGTGGCCGGCTCGCGCCTGATCGTGGAACGCAAGGTGAAGGACGCCTTCCTCGACATCCTGCGCCGCAAGGCCGAGGCGGTCCGCATCGGCAGTCCCCTCGACATGTCGACGGAGGTGGGCCCGCTCTGCACGCTGCGCCAGCGCGAGCACATCGAACGCACCGTCGCCGCCTCCATCGACAGGGGCGCGCGGCTCGTGACCGGGGGCCGGGCGCTCGACGGGGCGGGCTTCTACGTCCTGCCCACGATCCTCGATTGCGACGGCTGCGATCCCGCGTCCATGCCGGCCCTGCGGGACGAGTTCTTCGGGCCGGTGCTCTCGGTGCTCGGCTTCGACGACGAGGCCGAGGCGCTCCGCCTCGCCAACGATACGGCCTACGGCCTCGCCGCGGGGCTCTTCACGCAGAACCTGACGCGCGCCCACCGGCTGATGCGCGGGCTGCGCTGCGGCATCGTCTGGGTGAACACCTACCGCGCGGTGTCTCCGATCGCGCCCTTCGGCGGCACGAAGCTCTCGGGCCATGGCCGCGAGGGCGGGCTCGCCGCCGCGCTCGACTACACCCGGACCAAGACGGTCTGGCTGCGCACGTCCGACGCGCCGATCCCCGATCCCTTCGTGATGCGGTGAGGCGGCGCCATGGCGGGCATCCCGAGATTCACCAGGTTGGCGCGGCTTTCCCCCGTGCCCGCATCCCCACCCGCCTGAGGCGGGCCGTCCAAAAAGGCAGCAAAGGAGCATAGCATGCAGTTCAAGATCTCGTTTGCGGCCTTTGCCGCGGCGCTCGGCCTCGCCACCCCGGTGGTGGCGGCGGACCTCGTCTTCACCAGCTGGGGCGGCACGACGCAGGACGCGCAGAAGGCCGCGTGGGCGGCCAAGTTCACCGAGAAGAGCGGCGCCAAGGTGCTACAGGACGGGCCCACCGACTACGGCAAGATCAAGGCCATGGTCGAGGCGGGCAAGCCGACCTGGGACGTCGTGGACGTCGAGGGCGACTACGCCGTCCAGGCCGGCCAGAAGGGCCTCTTGGAGAAGCTCGACTTCACGGTCATCGACAAGTCGAAGCTCGATCCCCGCTTCGTCACCGACTACTCGGTCGGCAGCTTCTATTATTCCTTCGTGATCGGCTGCAACAAGGACGCCGCCAAGGCCTGCCCGAAGACCTGGGCCGACCTGTTCGACACCGCAAAGTTCCCGGGCAAGCGCACCTTCTACAAGTGGTCCGCTCCCGGCGTGATCGAGGCCGCCTTGCTCGCCGACGGCGTGCCCGCCGACAAGCTCTACCCGCTCGACCTGGACCGCGCCTTCAAGAAGCTCGACACGATCAAGAAGGACATCGTGTGGTGGAGCGGCGGCGCGCAGAGCCAGCAATTGCTCGCCTCCGCCGAGGCGCCCTTCGGCAGCTTCTGGAACGGCCGCCTCGTCGCGCTCGAGAAGACCGGCGTGAAGGTCGAGACCTCCTGGGACGGCAACATCACCGCCGCCGACTCGCTGGTCGTGCCCAAGGGCGTGAAGGACAAGGCCGCGGCGATGCAGTTCATCGCGCTCGCCACGTCGGCGCAGGCCCAGGCCGACCTCGCCGCGGCGACCGGCTATGCGCCGACCAACCTGGGCTCGCCCGCGCTGATGGACCCGGCCATCGCCGCGACGCTTCCCGACAAGCAGACCGCCAAGCAGGTCAATGCCGACATGAACTACTGGGCCGCCAACCGCGACGCCATCGCCGACCGGTGGTACGCGTGGCAGTCCAAGTAATCGCGTCCCGATGAGCGCCCGAAGGCCATGAGCGGGACCAGCGCCGGGGCAACGTTCGCGACGTCGCGCAAGGGCAAGGGCCGGGGCATCCGGCTCTCGCCCGCCGCGCTGACGTGGCCCGCCTCGGCGCTGCTCGTCCTCTGCTTCGCGCTGCCCGTCCTGGCGCTGCTGCTGCGCAGCGTGCTGGAGCCGGAGCCGGGCCTCGGCAACTACGCCGCGCTGCTGGGCTCGGCGACCTATGTGCGGATCTTCGCCAATACCTTCACGGTGTCGGCGGTGGTGACCCTGGTCACGCTGGCGATCGGCTTCCCGGTGGCCTGGACGCTGGCGCTGCTGCCACGCTGGGCGGCGAGCCTCGTATTCGGCATCCTGCTGCTCTCGATGTGGACCAACCTCCTGGCGCGGACCTATGCCTGGATGGTGCTGCTGCAGCGCACGGGCGTGATCAACAAGGCGCTGATGGGGCTCGGCCTCATCGACAGCCCGCTGCCCCTGGTGAACAACCTCGTCGGCGTCACCATCGGCATGACCTACATCATGCTGCCCTTCGTCATCCTGCCGCTCTACGGCGTGATCAGGAAGATCGACCCCGCCATCCTGCAGGCCGCCTCGCTGTGCGGCGCGACCCGCTGGCAGGCGCTCTGGCGGGTGCTCGTGCCGCTGGTCGCGCCGGGGCTCGCGGCGGGCGGGCTCATGGTCTTCGTGATGTCGCTCGGCTACTTCGTCACGCCCGCCCTGCTCGGCGGGACCGCGAACATGATGCTGGCCGAGCTCATCGCGCAATTCGTGCAGTCGCTCACCAACTGGGGCATGGGCGGCGCGGCGGCGCTGCTCCTGCTCGTCGTGACGCTCGGCCTCTACGCCGTGCAGCTGAAGTTCTTCGGCATGGACGGGGTCGGGGGCCGCTGATGCTGCTGCAATGGGAGCGCCTGGGCTGGTGGAGATGGCCCCTCGCAGGGCTGACCGGGCTGGTCGCCGCCTTCCTCCTGCTGCCCATCGCCTTCATCGCCGCCTTGTCCTTCGGCTCGTCGCAATGGCTCATCTTCCCGCCGCCTGGCTGGACCCTGCGCTGGTACCAGGAACTCTTCGACGACCCGCGCTGGCTGGATTCCGCCTGGACGAGCTTCCAGATCGCGCTGGTCGTCTCGGCCCTGTCCGTAGCGCTCGGCACGCTGACGGCCTTCGGCCTCGTCCGCGGAAAGTTCGCCGGCCGCGATGCGCTCAAGGCCTTCTTCCTGACGCCGATGATCCTGCCCGTCGTCGTGCTCGCCATCGCGCTCTACGCCTTCTTCCTGCGCGTGGGCCTGGACGGGACCACGACGGGCTTCGTGCTCGCGCACCTCGTGGTCGCGCTGCCCTTCTCCATCCTGACGATCGGCACGGCGCTCGCCGGCTTCGACTCCTCGATCGAGGACGCCGCGATCCTGTGCGGCGCGACCCCGCTCGAGGCGGCCTGGCGGGTCACGCTGCCCTCCATCGCCAATGGACTGTTCTCGGCCGCGGTCTTCTCCTTCCTGGCGTCGTGGGACGAGGTGGTGCTCGCGATCTTCATGGCGAGCCCGACCCTGCAGACGCTGCCCGTGAAGATCTGGGCCACCCTGCGCCAGGACCTCACGCCCGTGGTGGCCGCGGCCTCCACGCTGCTCATCGCCTTCACCCTCGCGCTGATGCTCGTCGTCGCGCTCGTCCGCAAGGTGGCCAAGCCGTCATGACCCCCTTCCTCGAGATCGCCGGCCTGCGCCGGGACTTCGGCAGCTTCGTCGCCGTGAAGGATGTCAACCTCACGATCGCCAAGGGCGAGTTCATGACCTTCCTGGGGCCGTCCGGATCGGGCAAGAGCACGACGCTCTACTCGCTCGCCGGGCTCGACACGCCGACGGCCGGCGACATCCGTCTCGAAGGCAGCTCGATCCTGCCCGTGCCGCCGCACCTGCGGAACATCGGCATGGTCTTCCAGCGCTACACCTTGTTCCCGCACCTCAGCGTGGCCGAGAACGTCGCCTTTCCGCTGAAGGTGCGCCGCCGGCCTGGGGCTGAGGTCGAGGCCAAGGTCAGGCGCATGCTGGCGCTCGTGCGCCTGGAGGACTTCGCGGCCCGCAAGCCCTCGCAGCTCTCCGGCGGCCAGCAGCAGCGCGTGGCGCTGGCCCGCGCCCTCGTCTACGAGCCGCCCGTGCTGCTGATGGACGAGCCGCTGGCCGCGCTCGACAAGAAGCTGCGGGAGGAGATCCAGTTCGAGATCCGCCGCATTCACCAGGAGACGGGCGTCACGATCCTCTACGTCACCCACGACCAGGAGGAGGCGCTGCGCCTTTCCGACCGCATCGCGGTGTTTTCCAGGGGCGTCATCGACCAGGTGGGAACCGGGCCGGAGCTTTACGAGGATCCGGCGACGCGCTTCGTGGCCGACTTCATCGGCGACAGCGACTTCATCGCCTGCGAGGTCCTCGCGCGGGAGGACGGGCTCGCCACGATCCGGCTGGGCGGCGACCTCACGGTGCAGGGCATCCCCGTCCATGTCGAAGCCGGCAGGGCCAAGGGCGAGCTGATGCTGCGGCCCGAGCGCATCGCGCTCGCCACGGCCGCGCCGCCCCATGGCCCCGCGCTGCGGGCCACCGTCACGGACCTCACCTTCCTCGGCAACCACGTGCATGTCGCCACGGCGACGGCCTGGGGCAGCGAGGTCGCGGTGCGGCTGCCGTTCGGTCACGAGGCCATCGCCGGGCTGCGGCGCGGGGCGCCGGTGTGGCTGGGGTTCGACCCCGCGGGCGCCCGCGTCTTCTGCTGACGCTCAGGCCTTGTCCGCCTCCGTGAGGAGGCGCAGCGCGATCGCCGAGGCCTGGCCGACATGGGTCTGCGCGGCCTCGAAGGCCTCGTCGGCATTGCCCTTGCGGATCGCGCGGACGATGCGCCGCATCTGGCGCGGCCCTTCCACGCTGCGGCCCGGTGTCTGGATGGTCATGGACCGCAGGTGGTTGATGCGCGCGGTCAGGGACGTGACGATTCCCCAGGCGATCTCCCGCCCGGACGCCTCGAACAGGGTCCGGTAGAACGTGGTCGTCGCCTCGAGCACGGCCGCCATGTCCCCGGCCTTGTAGGCCTCCTCGATGGCGGCGAGCGCGGCCTCCAGCGCCGGGAGGAAGCTCTTGTCCGCCTGCTCGGCGCAGCCGCGCGCCGCCGTGCCTTCCAGGAGGCCGCGGATCTCGTAGATCTGGCGCGCTTCCTCCGGTCCCGTGATTGCGACCGTGGGGCCCCGCGTGCCCTGGGTGATCACGAGGCCCTCCGATTCCAGGTGGCGGAGCACCTCCCGCACCACCGTCCGGCTGACGCCGAGCTGGGCGCACAGGTCGCGCTCGACCAGCCGGTCGCCGGGACGGAAATGCAGCTCGGTGATCGCCTGCCGCATGCGATCGAGCGCCAGCTCGCGCAGGGTCTTTGCGGGACGCTCGACGCGCAGAAGGTCCTGCCGGTTCACGGGATGCTCCCAGCCGCAGGAGCCCAGAATCGCCTGCGCGCTCCATCACTAGCACCGCTGGCACTTGGAATGCCATAATAGTATGGCGCTCCCGCCGATGGCGGCGACCCCGGGCTTGGCGATGCGATCGGCCCCCGGAGCGGCTCCCGCCGTCGTCTCGTGCGGCTAGTAGGCCCCGGACAGGACCTCCGGCGGGTGGTCCAGCGCATGGGCGATGAACTCCAGCCCGTGCTCCAGGCGGTCGCGCGTCAACGGCCCGCCCAGGCCGATGCGCACGGCTTCCGGCGGAGGCCCCGACGCCGTGAACGGATCGCTCACCACGATGCCGACGCCCGTGTTCCGGGCATGGCTGGCGAAGGCGGACCGCGTCCAGCCGTTCCGCAACGGCATCCAGAGATTGAAGCTCAGGGGATCGGACAGGTAGGTCCCGGGTTCGAAGAAGCGGGTCGCGATGCGCTGCCGCGCCGACGTCTCGGCACGGATGAAGCGCAGGATCGTGTCGGCGGTCCCGTCGTCGATCCAGCGCGTGACGACGGCGGCCGTCAGCGGCGAGGCCATGACGGAGAAGGCCCGCATGACGCTGTTGAAGGACCAGCCGGACCGCGTGTCGGGCGCGATGACATAGGCCAGGCGCAGCCCTGCGCCGATGCACTTCGCCAGTCCCGCGATGTGCCAGCAGATGTCTGGCGCGATGGCCGCGAGCGGCGGCGGGCCGTGCGAGGGAATGAACCCGTAGGCGTCGTCCTCCACGATGGTGAGACCGTCGCGGCGCGCGACCTCGCAGATCTCGCTCCGCCGCCGCTCGGGGATCGTCAGCGTGGTGGGGTTCTGCAGGGTGGGGTTGAGGTAGAGCGCCTTCGGCTTGTGCTCGCGGATGGCCTCCTCCAAAGCCTCGACCACGATGCCGTCGCGGTCCATCGCCACCCCGATGAGCCTCACTCCCAGTTGGGCGGCGATGGCGCGCACGCCGGGATAGGTGATGGCCTCGCACAGCACCGCGTCGTCGGCGCGCGCCAGCAGGCTGAAGATCCCGGCCAGGGCCGGATGGGCCCCCGGCGTGACGAAGATGCGCTCCTGAGACGGCACGAGCGCGCGCCGGCCGAGCCAGGCGGAGGCCGCATCGCGGTCCAGCGGCGAGCCGCCGAAGCCCTGGTAGCGGAGCAGCGACACCATGTCCCTGGAGACGCTGGCATAGCCTTCCCGCATGCGGGCCAGCAGGTCCGGATCGTCCGGCTCGGGCGGCAGGTTCATGGAGAAGTCCGCCGCGCTCGCGCGCCGGTCGGTCGACTGGCGGACGAGCGCGTTGCGGCGGACGAAACTGCCCCGTCCGACCGTCGACTCGATGAGGCCCCGCCGGCCGGCCTCGACATAGCCGCGGGCCACGGTCGTGAAGTCGATGCCGAGCCGCGCGGCCAGTTTGCGCTGGGGAGGGAGCCTGTCGCCCGGCGCCAGGGCCCCGGCCGCGATGTCCGCGGCGATGGCGTCCGCCAGGGCGACATAGAGGGCGCTCCCGGCTCCGTCGAGATTGGGCAGCCAGTCCTTCATGGCGGTCGCGGCCTCCTGTTTGAGGGATGATTGTATGGATAATTGACTGGGTGCAAGGCCAATCGATTCGGCGCCGCCTGGGAATGACTGGATTTATGGGAGGCCGTGGGGCCCGCACAAAGGCAGGGGTTGATGCAGAAGCGTGCGCGTCCCGCCGCGCTTTGACCGGAGATGGGAGCCACTTGATGGGAGCAGCCACCCCCAGGAGGCCCGAAATCACGGCCTCTTGATCGGATCTCGAATGGCACGGTGATTGCTCACCTCCCGGCAGCCCGACGCGGGCCAGATCCAAGGAGGAGTGACCGCCGATGCCGACCGTGACCCATCCCCCGCACAAGAAAGGCGACGTCTTCGTCGACTACGAGCAGAAGCTGTTCGAGGACGTGAAGGCCGAACCCGGCGAGAAGGCGCTGGTCACCTTCCACACCGTGGCCTTCGAGGGCTCCATCGGCTTCGTGAACCTGCTGCAGGCCACGCGGCTGCAGCGCAAGGGGTTCGAGACGTCGATCCTGCTCTATGGCCCGGGCGTCACGCTCGGCGTGCAGCGCGGCTTCCCCAAGATCGGGGACGAGGCCTTCCCGGGCCACCAGAACTTCAACAACCAGATCACCAAGTTCATCGCCGAGGGCGGCAAGGTCTATGCGTGCCGCTTCGCGCTGCAGGCGCTCTACGGCCATGGCGAGCCCTCCCTGATCGAGGGCATCACGCCGATCAGCCCGCTCGACGTGCTGGACCTCGTGCTCCTCCATCGCCGCGACAACGCCTTCATCCTCGACACCTGGACGCTCTGAGCGTCCGCGACCCTCCCTCGCCGGCGGGCTGTCCCGCCGGCGCCCCGCCGAGGCCCCGATGACCGCACCCTCCGTCGTTCGCGTCGCAGCCGTCCAGATCGCCCCCGACCTGTCCTCCTGCCAGGGGACGGTCGCGAAGGTGCTCGCCGCCATCGACGAGGCCGCCGGCAAGGGCGCGAAGCTCGTGGTCTTTCCCGAGACCTTCGTCCCCTGGTACCCCTATTTCTCCTTCGTCCTGCCGCCCGTGCTCACGGGCCGCGAGCACATCCGGCTCTATGAGAACGCGCCGTCGGTTCCCGGCCCCGAGACGGACGCCGTCGCGCACGCGGCGCGCCGCCACGGCGTCGTCGTCGTCCTCGGCGTGAACGAGCGGGACCACGGCTCGCTCTACAACGCGCAACTGGTGTTCGACGCCGACGGCGCCATCGCCCTGAAGCGGCGCAAGATCACCCCGACCTTCCACGAGCGGATGATCTGGGGCCAGGGCGACGGGGCCGGGCTGGCCGTGGTGGAGACGGCGGTCGGGCGCGTCGGCGCGCTGGCCTGCTGGGAGCATTACAATCCTCTCGCCCGCTACGCGCTCATGGCGCAGCACGAGGAGATCCACGTCTCCCAGTTTCCCGGCTCGCTGGTGGGCCCCATCTTCGCCGAGCAGATCGAGGTGACGATCCGCCACCACGCGCTGGAGAGCGGCTGCTTCGTGGTCAACGCCACGGGGTGGCTCAGCGAGGAGCAGATCGCCTCGGTGACGCCGGACGAGGGCCTGCAGCGCGGGCTGCGCGGCGGCTGCATGACCGCGATCATCACGCCCGAAGGACGCCACCTCGTGCCGCCCCTGACCGAGGGCGAGGGCCTGCTCGTGGCGGACCTCGACATGGGGCTCATCGTCAAGCGCAAGCGGATGATGGACAGCGTCGGGCACTACGCCCGTCCCGAACTCCTGCACCTCAGCCTCGACCAGCGGCCGGCACGGCCGCTCGAGGTTCGCTCACACGTCCAGCCCGTTCACGAACCGCGGAGGCTCCCCGATGGAGACGCTGACGACGCTGCCGCCTGAGGAACTGATCAACGAGCTGCAGACCTACGGGGCGCGGCTCGTCGA
Organism: Alsobacter sp.; assembly: GCA_046349155.1. GTDB lineage: Bacteria > Pseudomonadota > Alphaproteobacteria > Rhizobiales > Beijerinckiaceae > Alsobacter. The sequence goes on from JAXMCW010000002.1 coordinate 984,196, forward strand.
CCCCAAGGCCGGCCACGAGAGCCGGCGCGGGGGCGCGGGTCCCTCCGACCACAAGGCGATGACGGTCGAGGGCGTCACCGTCATGGTCCCGGTCCACACGGCGCCGGCCTTCGAGAGCCCGTTCCTCGTCGACAAGCCGGACGAGGGCGGGCGAAGCCGCGTCAGCCGCAACGGCAAGGTCGTGGGCGAGGTCTCGTTCCCCCAGCGGCCGCGCTTCTACGACCTGAAGACCGCGGACGGCATCCCCTATTCGCAGATCGCGGTCCTGCACGGCCGGGACGTCCTGGCGACCACCGTCCTGCAGACCTGCATCCGCTTCCAGAGCCGCACCAGGACCTGTCAGTTCTGCGCCATCGGCCAGTCGCTCGCCGCTGGGCGCACCATCGCCCACAAGACGCCCGCGCAGCTCGCCGAGGTCGCCCGGGCCGCCGTCGCCCTCGACGGCGTGAAGCACATGGTGATGACCACGGGGACGCCGCGGGGCGACGACCGGGGAGCCGCGGTGCTGGCCGACAGCGCCGCCGCCGTGAAGGCGGCGGTCGCGCTGCCCGTGCAGGTGCAATGCGAGCCCCCGGAGGACGACGCCTGGTTCGAGAGGCTGCGCGCGGCGGGGGCCGACGGGCTCGGCATGCATCTGGAGGCCGTCACGCCGGCCGTGCGCCAGCGCATCATGCCCGGCAAGGCCCAGGTGCCTGTCGAGAAGTACCTGGCGTCGTTCCGCGCCGCCGTGCCCGTGTTCGGCCGCGGACAGGTGTCGACCTACATCCTGGCGGGACTGGGCGACACGCGGGAGGCGATCCTCGCCATGTGCGAGGAGCTGGTCGCCATCGGGGTCTACCCCTTCGTCGTGCCCTTCGTCCCGATCTCCGGGACGCCGCTGGAAAGCCATCCCTCCCCGTCCGCCGCCTTCATGCACTCGATCCTGCAGCCTCTCTCCCGGATGCTCGTCGAGAGCGGCCTCAAGTCCGTGGACATCAAGGCCGGCTGCGGCCGGTGCGGGGCCTGCTCGGCCCTGTCGACCTACGAGAAGGTGCTGTCCGCCGACGCCCGGGGAGCGGCCTGATGTTCGATCCCGTCCCTCCCTTCCAGGCCAGCGAGTTCCGGATCAAGTTCGCTGCGTCGCGATGGGAGCGCGAGGAGGCCCATGCCCTGCGCCGGGCCGTGTTCTGCGGCGAGCAGGGCCTGTTCGACGGCGACGACCGCGACCCCGTCGACGACTACGCCATCCTTCTGGTCGCCGTCTCGATGCTGGGCGTCGCGCCCGACCGGGTCGTGGGCACGGTGCGCATCCACGAGGAGGCGCCGGGCGTGTGGTGGGGCTCGCGGCTGGCGGTCGACCAGGACCACCGGCGCATCGGGGCGCTGGGCGCGACCCTGATCCGGCTCGCGGTCAGTTCCGCCCGGGCCATGGGCTGCCGGACCTTTCTGGCGCACGTCCAGGCCCAGAACGAACTCCTGTTCCACCGGCTGCACTGGAGCAGCCTCGGCGCCATGGAGTTCCACGGCCTGCCGCACGTGAAGATGCAGGCCGACCTCGCGCATTACCCGCCCTGCCATTCGCCCGAGCTCGGCTTCGTCGCCCTCCCCCGGAAGGCGGCCTGAGGTGGACGCGCCCTCCTTCGAGGCTGTCGCGGCGTCGCTGCGGTCGAGCCGCGGCCTCGCCGCCAAGGCCGACATCCACGGGGTCGCGAGCCGCCTCGGGATCACGGCCCCGGACGGCGTGGCCGTCGGCGACGATTGCGCCGCCATTCCGGACGGGGACGGTCATCTGCTGTTCGCCATCGAAGGCTTCATGAACGAGTTCGTGGCCGCCGACCCCTGGTTCGCAGGCTGGTGCGGGGTGATGGTCAACCTCTCCGACATCGCCGCGATGGGCGGCAGGCCGCTCGCCGTCGTGGACGCGGTCTGGGCGCAGGGCCTGGAGACGGCGACCCCCGTGCTGGAGGGCCTGCGGGCCGCCTCCGCCGCCTATGGCGTGCCCATCGTGGGCGGGCACAGCAATATCCGCACCCCGCAGGCCCAGTTGGCCGTGGCCGTGCTTGGCCGCGCCGGGCGGCAACTGCTCACGAGCTTCGACGCGCGCCCCGGCGACGACCTGCTCTGCGTGGTCGACCACCGGGGCTCGTACCGGGAGCCGTTCAACAACTGGCAGGCGGCGCTCGCGGCGCCGCCGGAGCGTCTTCGCGGCGATCTCGCCCTGATGGCGACGCTCGCCGAGCGGGGCCTGGCGCGCGCAGCCAAGGACATCAGCCAGGGCGGGATCCCCGGCACGGCGGCGATGCTGGCCGAATGCTCCGGCGTCGGCGTCGAGATCGACCTCGATGCGGTGCGCTGCCCTCCCGGCGTCGCGCTCGAGCGCTGGCTCGCCTCCTTCCCGAGCTTCGGCTTCCTGATCGCCGCCCCCAGCGCCCGGACGCCCGCCATTCTCGACCTGTTCGGCTCCGCCGGGCTCTCGGCCGCGCCGATCGGCCGCGTGGTGGCCGGAAGCGAGGTGGCCCTCGTCTCGGGCGACCGGCGCGCCGTGATCCGCGACCACGCGAAGGAGGCGCTCATGGGGTTCGGCGCCGCGACGGAGGGCGCGTCGTGACCCGCGCCGCGCGCATCGCCATGCTGACCCATTCCACCAACCCGCGGGGCGGCGTGGTTCACGCCATGCACGTCGCCGAGGCTCTGTCGGAGCTGGGAGCCGAGGTCACCCTGTTCGCGCCGGACGCGTCGGGCGGGGGCTTCTTCCGGCCCCCGGGCTGCCTCGCCGACCCCTTCCCGGTGGCACCGCCCGCGCGGGGCATGACGGCGATGGTCGAGCAGAGGATCGCCGACTATGTCCGGCACTTCGGCCACGCCGGACTTCGCCGGTTCGACGTGTACCATGCCCATGACGGGATCTCGGGCAACGCGCTCGCCATCCTCACCGGCCAGGGGCTCATTCCCGGCTTCGTGCGCACGGTCCATCACCTCGACGCCTTCGAGGACCCGCGCCTGATGGAGCTCCAGGCGCGCTCGATCCGACAGGCGGACCGGCGTCTGGCGGTGACGCGCTACTGGGCCCGGCGCCTCGAGACCGAGTGGGGGCTCGCGGCGGGGCTCTCCGGAAACGGCGTCGACACGCGGCGCTTTCGTCCGGCGCGGGGCCTGGCCGAGGACCGCGAGGCAGCCCGGCTCCGCCGTCGCCTCGCGCTCGACGAGGGCCCTGTCTTCCTCTGCGTCGGGGGCGTCGAAGGCCGCAAGAACACCCTCGCGGTCCTGGAGGCCTTCATCGACGTGCAGACGGTAAGGCCCGAGGCCCAGCTGGTGATCGCCGGCGGCGCATCGGTCCTCGACCACGCCGCCTATCAGGCCACCTTTGCCGCCCGCCTCGCCCGGGCCGGCTCGGCGGCGGCGCGGGTCCGGCTGACAGGGCCCCTGCCCGACGACGAGATGCCCGCCCTCTACCGCCTCGCTGACGCCCTCGTCTGCGCCTCGGTGAAGGAAGGCTTCGGCCTGTGCGTGCTGGAAGCGCTCGCCACCGGGATTCCGGCGGTGGTGTCGGCCATCCCGCCCTTCACCGAATGGCTCGGTGAGACAGAGGCCGTGTGGTGCGACCCGGAGCAGCCGGCCTCCATCGGCGGGGGCATGCTGACGGCGCTGACGCCTGCGCTGCGCGCCTCGCTTGCCCGGCGCGGCCCGGCGGTGGCCGCACGCTTCGGCTGGACGCGCGTGGCCCGCGGCCTGCTCGACGTCTACCGCGCGGCCATGGAGACGGCCGATGCCTGAGATGCGCTTCGACATCGTCTGGCCCGACGGCAGCCGCGAGCGCTGCTATTCGCCCTCCCTCGTCGTGCGGGACCATCTCGCGGAGGGCGAGGCCTATACCCTCGACGACTTCCTCGCCCGGTGCCGGGTGGCGCTCGGCATCGCCTCGGACCGCGTGCGCGAGAAGTACGGCTTCCCCTGTTCGCGGGCGATCGGGCAGCTCGCGCGCATCGAGCAGGCGGCCGCGCGCTTCGCGGCCACGCCCGGGGCCCGCGTCACCTGCGCAGCCTTCATCCTCGACTGACGGAGACTCCCATGACCTCGCCCAAAGCTGCGCACCACGAGGTCGTCGTCGTCGGCGGGGGCCAGGCCGGCCTGAGCGCCAGCCACTTCCTGTCCCGGCGCGGCATCGACCACGTCGTGTTCGAGAAGAAGACGGCCATGCACAAGTGGCGCGACGAGCGCTGGGACAATTTCTGCCTGGTCACGCCCAACTGGCAGTGCCGCCTGCCGGACCATCCCTATGACGGCGCCGATCCCCACGGCTTCATGGTCAAGGCCGAGATCCTGGACTACCTCGACCGCTTCGCCGCCAAGGTCGACGCGCCGATCCGGGAGAACACGGCGGTGACGGCGATCGAGCGGGAGGGACCAGGCTTCCGCGTCGAGACGGAGCACGGGGCCGTGCTCGCCAGCGCCGTCATCGTGGCCACGAGCCTCTACGGCGCACCCAGCTTGCCGGCCGCCGCCGGCCGGGTTCCCCCCGACATCGTCCAGCTGCACACGGCGCAGTACCGGAGCGCGGCGCAGCTTCCCGACGGTGCCGTCCTGGTGGTGGGATCCGGCCAGTCCGGCGCCCAGATCGCCGAGGACCTGCATCTCGCGGGGCGCAAGGTGCATCTCGCGACCGGCCAGGCTCCGCGCTGCGCACGCTTCTACCGCGGCCGTGACGTCGTCGACTGGCTCTGGGACATCGGGCAATACGCCATCACCATCGCCCATGACGGCATGGGCAAGAAGCGCCACGACACCAACCACTACCTGACCGGCCGCGACGGCGGCCGCGACATCGACCTGCGCGCCTTCGCCCTGGACGGCATGACGCTCTACGGACGCCTGTCGGGGTGCGGCGGGGACGTGGTCACCTTCGAGCCGAACCTCGCGCACAACCTCGACGAGGCCGACCGCGTCTATAACGGCATCAATGCGCTCATCGACAGGCACATCGCCGACAGGTCCATCGCCGCGCCGCCGGGCTCGCCCTACGTGCCCGTGTGGACGCCGCAGGCGGAACCGACCACGCTCGATCTGAGGGCCGCGGGCGTCACCTCCATCATCTGGGCCACGGGCTTCGTGTCCGACTTCTCCTTCGTCCGCCTGCCGATCTTCGACGGAACGGGCTACCCCGTGCAGCGGCGCGGCGTGACGGGCGTTCCGGGCCTCTACCTGCTCGGGCTGCCCTGGCTCTGGACGTGGGGATCCGGCCGCTTCCTCGCGATCGCCGAAGACGCGGACTACGTGGTCAACGACGCCGCGGCCCATGTCGCCCGCGTGGCGCATGCCGGGACCCGCCTGGCGCGCACGGGCTGAGGCCGGGCCGGTCGGACAGGGGACCGCCCGGAGACAGCGCAGGGCCTGCGCACCCTCGATCGGTCGTCCCCGGGGGAACCGCACCCCCGGCAGGCCGGCCCTGCGTCACGCGCACGGAGCTCCATTGGACATTTGCCGGTCGACGTCGCGTAGTGGCGGCGGGGCGGAGATCGGCGCTGACATCCGCCGGCAAAACAAGAGCGGCGGCCTGGAATGGCCGGGCCTTCTCGGGAGGACGCCATGTCCAAGCACGATTTCTCCGCGGCGGAGTTCGCGGAGCGGCGCAGCCGGTTGCAGGCCGCCATGCAGGAGGCGGGGCTCGACTGGCTGGTCGCCATCCACCCGGTCTCGATCCACTGGCTCACCGGAAGCGACGCGAAGAGCTACCAGGAGTTCCAGTGCCTCCTGGTCGGCGCGAAGGGCGAGCCGCTCGTCGTGCTCACACGGGCGGGGGAGACACACGAATTCGAGACGGACTCCCTGGCCGACGAGGTCGTCGGCTGGGGCGGCGGCATCGTGGAGGACCCCATCGCCGCCTTCGAGGCGCTCGCCACCCGCCTCGGCCTGCGGACGGGCCGCGTCGGCCTGGAGGTCCCCGGCTATTACCTGCATCCCCATCACTACGTGCGCCTGAGGGCATGGCTCTCGGACGCGCTCGCCGGCGAAGCCACCGACCTGATCTCGCGCCTGCGGCTCGTGCGGTCGCCTGCGGAGCTCGGCTTCATCCGCGAGGCGACGGCCTATGTCGACGTGGGGATGGAGCGCTTCCTGGCGGCGCTGCGGCCGGGCGTGAGCGAGCTGGCGCTCGCGGGGAGCGTCTACGAAGCCATCATGGCCGCCGGAAGCGGCATCGCGGCGAGCCCCATGAACCTCGTCTCCGGCGAGCGCTCGGCCTACTCGCACGGCGCGCCGACGCAGCGCATCCTTCGGGCGGGCGACTATGGCAGCATCGAATATGGCGCGACGTGCCGGCGCTACACCGCGACGATCGGACGGCAATTCGTGCTGGGCCGCCCGACGCGGCGCATGCTCGAGCTCTACGACGTGGTCCGCCGGGCCTCCGACGCGATGATCGCGGCGATCGCGGACGGCGTGCCCGCCGAGGTTCCCCACGAGGCCGCGCGCGCCGTCATCGTCGAGGCGGGACTTGAGGAGTACAGGGTCCATACGTCGGGCTACGCCGTGGGCCCCGGCTTCCCGCCGAGCTGGGGCGAGCCGCTCCACATGATGGGCGGCGTCAGGGACATCCTGCGCAGCGGCATGGTGCTCACCGTCGAGCCGCCGGTCTTCGTCGGGCCGGAGGGCCTCGGCGCGCGCATCATCGACAACGTCCTGGTGACGCCGGGGGGAGCCGAGATCCTCTCGTCGACGTCGCGCGACCTCATCGTGGTCGACTGACCTCAGGGTACGGGCCGGCCGGGCGCGAAGGCCTCGAGCTGGGCGGCGATCTCGCCGCAGGCGACCTGGAGCCTGGCCAGCATCGCCTCGAAGTTGGGGGCGGCGCTGCGCCGGCTCACGGCGGCCACGGTGACGCAGGCGACCGCCCTGCCCTCCCTCGTCAGGATCGGACACACGACGTCCGTCACGCCGATGATGTCGCGGCTTTCGTGGATGATCGCGCCGCGCTCCCGGACGGCGGCCAGCTCCGCGTCGAGGCTCGTGGGGTCGGGCGGGTCGCTCATGCGCATGAAGCATTCGGTGATCATGCGGTCCCGCACGGCCTTGGGCTGGAAGGCCATCAGGACGAGGCCGGAATGGGCGTCGGCCAGCGGGCGGCGATAGCCGAGCTTCAGGGAGAAGTTCATGTCTGCGCCGCCCGAGGACGCCGCGATGATCACGGTCTCGCCGCGATGGGCGACGACCAGGTGGGCGGCCTGGTGGACCTCCTCGGCGAAGCGCTCGACGATCGGCGACGCCACGCTGACGAGGTCGCGCGCACGCGCCGTCTGCATGCCGAGGCCGAACAGCTTGTTGGACAGGATCAGGCCGTCGCCGCCCTCCTCCCGCTGCAGGTAGCCGCGGCCGAGCAGCACGTGGACCATGCGGAAGATCTCGTTCTTCGAGCGGCCGAGCTCGGCGGCGATCTGGCTCGTCCCCATGGGATGCCCGCGGCTCGCCAGGAGCTCGAGGATGTCGAGGCCCTTCTCGAGGGCGGGCGCGCTGTAGGAGGGTTTCTCGTCCATGGCGACGCGTTTCATCAATGACGCTTGACGCCATATATGAACCACCTCTAGCCTGTGTCGAGCGAAAAACGCGGCCACGAACATCGTTCGACGGTGCTGTAGACAAGGGTCTCTGCATCTATGGCGTATAATTTCAGATTTGGTGCGCTGCTCCCCTTCACGCCGGACATCCTCGACGGCGTCGCGCTGACGCTCGCCTTCTCCGCCGCCACCATGGTCTTCGGGCTTGCGATCGGCCTCTTCGCCGCGCTCGCCACCACCAGCGGCGTGGGGGCCGTCCGGCTCGGCGGGCGCGCCTACGTGGAGGCGATCCGCAACACGCCCCTCCTCGTGCAGATCTTCATCGTGTTCTTCGGGCTGCCCGTGCTGGGGCTGCGGCTTTCCGCCAACGTCGCCGCGCTCGTGGCCCTGTCGATCAACCTCGGAGCCTATGTCTCGGAGATCCTGCGGGCCGGCTTCGAATCCATCCGCAGGAGCCAGGTCGAGGCAGGCCGGGCCCTGGGGCTGACGGCCGGCCAGACCTTCCGCCACGTTGTCCTCTTCCAGGCGGTGAAGAACATCTACCCCGCGCTCGCCAGCCAGTTCGTGCTGGTGCTCCTGGCGACGAGCATCGTCTCCTCGATCGGCGTTCCCGAACTCTTCCACACGGCCGCGTTCATCGACTCGCGGACCTATCGCCCCTTCGAGGCCTATGCCCTCATCACGGTCACCTACCTCGTGCTCACGCTGGCCCTGCGGGCGGTCTTCGCGGGGGTCTACTGGCTGGTCTTCGTGCGGAGGCCGCGCGCATGATCCGCGAGTTCTCGGCGGCCGACATCGTCTTCCTCGCCGCGGCCGCGCGCTGGACGGTGGCGCTCGCCCTCACCGCGATGCTGGGGGGCGGCCTCGGCGGCCTCCTCGTCGCGGTGCTGCGCATCGTGCCCTTCGCGCCCGCCAACTGGCTGGCGATCGGCTTCGTCAACCTGGTCCAGGGCACGCCGCTGCTGGGGCAGCTCTTCGTGTTCTTCTTCGGCCTGCCGCTGGCCGGGATCACCGTCAACGCCTGGACCGCCGCCGCGCTCTCGCTGTCCATCTACGCCTCCGCCTTTCTCGGCGAGATCTGGCGCGGCAGCCTGCAATCCGTGCCGCAGCGGCAATGGGAGGCGGCGGCGTCGCTGGGCCTTCCCTATGTCCAGCGCCTCGCCTACGTGATCCTGCCGCAGGCCTTCCGGATCAGCATCGCCCCGACCGTGGGCTTCCTCGTGCAACTCGTGAAGGACACCTCGCTCGCCGCCCTGATCGGCTTCATCGAGCTGACCCGCGCCAGCCAGATCCTCAGCTCCGCCACCTTCGCGCCGCTCGCCGTCTACCTCAGCGCGGCGGCGATCTACTTCGTGATCTGCTTCTCGCTGTCCCAGGCCAGCCACGTCATCGAGAGGAGAATCCATGTCTCTCGTTGAACTGGCCGACGTGCACAAGCGGTTCGGCGCGGTCGAGGTGCTGAAGGGCATCTCCTTCACCCAGGACAAGGGCGAGATCGTCGCCGTGATCGGCCGGTCCGGCTCGGGCAAGTCGACCTTGCTGCGCTGCCTGAACGGCCTGGAGAAGGTCCAGTCGGGGCGCATCGTCGTCGACGGGATCGAGGTCACCGCGCCGGACGCCGACCTCAACCTGCTGCGCCAGCGGGCCGGGATGGTGTTCCAGAGCTACAACCTGTTCCCGCATCTCTCCGTCGAGCGCAACGTCACGCTGGCCCTCACCCTGGTGCGCAAGATGGCGCGCGAGGAGGCCCGCGCCGTCGCCCGCGCCATGGTGGGCAAGGTCGGCCTCGCCGACAAGCTGCACGCCTATCCCGACGAATTGTCCGGGGGGCAGCAGCAGCGGGTCGCCATCGCGCGGTCGCTGGCCATGCAGCCGGCCTTGATGCTGTTCGACGAGATCACCTCGGCGCTCGACCCGGAGCTCGTCGGGGAGGTGCTCAAGGTGCTCGAGAGCGTCGCCGGGGAAGGCATGACCATGATGCTCGTCACCCACGAGATGAACTTCGCCAAGAACGTCGCCGATCGCGTGATCTTCATGCACGAGGGCCGCATCCACGAGGATGGTCCTGCACGGGAGACGCTGCTCGAGCCTCGTACGGCCGAACTCAGGAGCTTCCTGAACGCCGTCCTGCACTAGCCCGGAAGTCGGAAGGAAGAACCACAACGGAGGGAAGTCGCCATGCTGAAATACGTCTCCAGGATCCTGTCAGCCGTGCTCCTGGCCGGCGCCGTGTCGTCCGCCCCCGCCAAGGCGGCGGACCTGCAGCAGATCATCTCGTCGGGGACGGTGCGCATCGGCGTGCCCATCGACGTTCCGCCCTTCGGATCGGTCGACGCCAAGAACCAGCCCGTCGGCCTCGACGTCGACATGGCCAACAACATCGCCAAGGCGCTCGGCGTGAAGCTGGAGCTGCAGCAGATCACCGGGGCGAACCGCATCCCCTACCTCGTCACCAACAAGCTCGACATCGTCATCGCCGCGATGGGCGCGACCCCGCAGCGGGCGCTGCAGATCGCGTTCACCTCGCCCTACGCGGCGCTCTCCATCGGCGTCTTCGGGCCCGACAGCATCGCGGTGACGAAGCCGTCCGAGCTGAAGGACCAGAGCATCGCCGTGGCGCGCGGCACGACCCAGGACCTCGAGCTGACCAAGGCGGCCCCCAAGGCCAACATCGTCCGCTTCGACGACGACGCCACCGCCGCGGCCGCGTTCTCCTCCGGCCAGACCCAGCTCCTCGCCACGGCCGACGTCGTCGCCAAGGAGCTCATGACGAAGAACCCGAAGCTGGAGCTGAAGCCGAAGTTCATCCTGCAGTTCTCGCCCTGCTACATTGGCATCCAGCAGGGCAATCCCGAGCTGCTGCGCTGGCTGGACACCTTCATCCATATCGGCCAGCTCGACGGCTCGCTCTCGGCGCTCTCGCAGAAGTGGATCGGCACGCCGCTGCCGCCGAACTTCCCCAGCATCTGACCGCCTCGCCACGCGGGGACGCCACGCGGCGTCCCCGCCTCCCGTGCCTCGAGCCCGAGCGAACCCATCATGGCCCGGACGTCCACCGCCCGCACGGACATCGACTTCGAGCGGCCCGGCAAGCAGGTCGGCTTCGTCGACATCCCGCATTCACCGCACGACGACGCCTGGGGCGCCACGCGGATTCCCATGGCCGTGATCAGCAACGGGCGCGGGCCGACCGTGATCCTCCAGGGCGGCAACCACGGCGACGAGTACGAGGGTCCCATCACGCTGACCGAGCTGGTGCGCGAGCTCGATCCCGCCGCGATGCAGGGACGCCTCATCGTGCTGCCCGCGGTCAACGCGCCGGCGGTGCAGGCAGGGCAGCGCACCTCGCCCGTGGACGGGCTGAACTTCAACCGGACCTTTCCGGGCGACCCGCTGGGCTCGATCACCCAGCAGATCTCGGCCTATGTCTCCGACGTGGTGATGCCGCTCGGCGACGCCTACGTGGACCTGCATTCCGGCGGCTCGTCGCTCAACATCCTGCCGAGCGCCATCATCGAGCCGTCCTCCGATCCCGAGCTGCGCCGGCGCAACGTCGCGGCCGTGCTCGCCTTCGATGCGCCGCTGACCGTCGTCATCGACAATCTCGGCGACCCCCGCACCTCGACGGCGACCGCCGTCCGCGCCGGGCTCACCACCGTGGGCACGGAGATGGCGGGCGCCGGGACGGTGTCGCTCGACGCGCTCGCGATCTGCCGGCGCGGCGTGCGCAACCTCCTGTCGCATTTCGGCGTGCTGCCTCCCCACGGCCGGCCGCCCGAGGCGAGGGAGGACGCCATCCTGCGCATTCCCGGCGGCGAGGGCTACGTGCTCGCGACCGTGGCCGGCGTCTTCGAGCCCCTGCACGCGCTGGGGACGCGCGTCAGCGCCGGACAGAGGGCGGGGTGGATCCACCAGCTCTGCGACCTCTCGCGCCCGCCCGAGGAACTGCGCTACGGGGCCGACGGGATGGTGTACGGCCGCCGCCAGCAGGGACGGGTCGTCCCCGGCAATTGCTGCGTCGTCGTGGCCTCGCCCTATACGGGAGCCCTCACGTGATCGGCCTCGACGACATCCGGGCCGCCGCCGGGCGCATCGCCGGAAAGGTCCGCCGCACGCCCGTGGCGGAAGCCGCAAACCTCAAGGACCCCCTACCGGGGGATGTCTCCGTCGTCCTGAAGCTGGAGCTCATGCAGGTGACGGGCTCGTTCAAGGCGCGCGGCGCCACGAACCGGCTCGCCTGCCTCGATCCCGCCCAGCTCGGCCACGGCATCGTCACGGCGTCGGGAGGCAATCACGGGATCGCCACGGCGCGGGCGGGCGTCCTGGCGGGCGTGCCCACGACGGTCTTCGTCCCGGGCACGGCCGCCCCGTCCAAGATCGAGAAGATCAGGGCGTGGGGCGCCGCCCTGCATGTCGTCGGGTCCGCCTGGGAGGACGCCAACGCGGCGGCGCAGCGCTGGGTCAAGGAGACGGGCGCGGTCTACTTCCATCCCTTCGCCGATCCCGACGTGGTGGCCGGGCAGGGAACGCTGGGCCTCGAGATCCTCGAGCAGGTCCCCGATGTCGGGACGATCCTGGTCGCCATGGGCGGGGGCGGCCTCGTCTCGGGCGTCGCGACGGCGGTCAAGGCCCTGCGGCCTGACGTCCGCGTCATCGGCATCGAGGCGGAGGGATCCCCGGCCTTGCTGCGTTCGCTCGAGGCGGGGCGCAACGTCGCGCTGGAGCGGGTCACGACCCGCGTCGCGACCATGTCCTGCGCCCGCACGGACGACCGGATCTTCGAGGTGGTGCGCCGGCACGTGGACTCCATCGTGCTCGTCAGCGACGAGGCGATGCTGTCGGCCGCGCGCTGGCTCTGGTTCGAGATGGGGCTGGCCGCCGACCTGAGCGGCGCGGCGGCCCTCGCCGCCCTGCGCGGGGCGCGGATCGACGCCCGCGGCGCGGAACGCATCTGCGCGATCGTGTGCGGGGCCGGGCCCGACGCGATCACCGCGTGAGGCCTCGCGCCCGGGGGGGCGCGAGATGACCCTGCGGCGGACCGGCCGGCCTGCACCGGGTCGCTAGGAGAGGATCAGGTCGCTGGCGCGCTCGGCGACCGCGATGGTGGCGGCGTTGACCATGGCCTGCGGGATGGACGGCATCACCGACGCATCGACCACGCGCAGGCCTGTCACCCCGATCACCCGGAGGTCGCGGTCCACCACCGCGCCGATGCGGCAGGTGCCCACGGGATGGTGGAAGGACGTGGTGGCGCGCGACAGGAAGGCGCGCAGGGCGGCCGGCGTCGTCGCCTGCGGCCCGGGATGGACCTCGCCCGCCCGCCACTCCGCGAAGGCGGGCGCCGCGCCCAGCTCGCGCGCGAGCCTGACGCCCTCCACGAGACGGTCCGCGTCCGAGGGCTCGGAGAGGTAGTTCGGGTCGATCAGCGCGGGCGCGCCCGGCGAGGCGGAGGCCAGCCGCACGCTGCCGCGGCTCAGCGGCTTCATGAGGCAGGGCACGAGCACGTAGGCGGGGGACGGAAGGGGGCCGAGCTCGGGCAGCACGAAGGGCAGGGACAGGACCATGACCAGGAGGTCGGGGCTGTCGGCCGGGTCGCTTGCCGGCACGTAGAGCACCGCGTCGGCATGGTTGTAGCGCGAGCGCGGAACCGGCCGCCGCGCCGCATAGGCCACGCCCGCGACGAGGGGGTGGTCCTGCAGGTTCCCGCCGACCTCCGGCAGGTCGGCCGCAACCGCGATGCCGAGCGGGCGCAGGTGATCGGCCGGTCCGATGCCGGAAAGCATCAGCAGGCGCGGCGTGTCGATGGCGCCCGCGCACAGGATGGTCTCGACCGCCGGCCGGATGGTCCCGCCGGCGAGACGCACCCCGGTGCAGGCGGCGCCCGCCATGTCCAGCCCCAGGATGGGGGTCCCGAGCAGCAGGTCGACGGGCGCATCGCCAAGGCCCTCGAGGTAGGCCGAGGCGGCATCGTCGCGCCTGTGTCCGCTGATGCTCAGCTGGTTCCAGCCCACGCCGGTCGGCTCCGCGCCGCCGATGTCGGGAGACAGGGGAAAGCCCTGCGCTCGGGCGGCCGCGATGAAGGACTCCGCCAGCGGCGTCCGGTCGGCGACATCGGCCAGCGAGAGGACGTGCAGCGGCCCCTCCCCGCCCCGCGCGGCGCTGGCCCCGCCCGAAAAGGTCTCGGCGCGGCGGAAGCAGGGCAGCAGGTCGGCGAAGCGCCAGCCTTCGGGCCAGCGATCATAGGCGGCGGGATGGCCGCGCTGGTAGGCGAGCGCGTTGATGGCGCTCGAGCCGCCCACGACCTTGCCGCGGGGATAGGGCACCACCCGCCCGTCGAGATGGGGCTGCGGCAGCGTGGCGTAGCGCCAGTCGACGGCGCTGCCCTGCAGCTCGGGCCAGTCCGGCGGATCGAAGATGGCCGGAAGCGTGGCCGGTCCCCCGGCCTCGACGAGCAGCACGCTGCGCCCCGCGCGGCCCAGGCGACGGGCGAGGACGCAGCCGGCCGAGCCGGCCCCGACGATGACGTAGTCATAGCGGCGCGGCAGGTCCCGCGCGGAGGAGAGCACGCGCACCCCCTCCCCCGCCGCGCCGGCCGCCGGGGGAAGGCCGGCGGCGACGAGCCCGCCGCCCACCGCCGCGAGCGCCTGGCGGCGGCTCAGCCGGGAGGACGAGGCACGGGATGGGGGAGAACGATCGGAGCGCATGGGTCTCGCCGGTCACGCAGACGCCGCTCCTGAATAGCATGGACGGAGACGCGAAGGGCAGCCCGGGCCCGGGACGAGGCCGGGCCCTTGCCCGGATAGCCCTTCGACGGATCCCCGATCCGGGCTGGCGCGCCGGGGCGGCCCGCGCTAGACGGGGGATCATCGTCCTGGAGGGGAGCCATGGCGCCGGGACCAGCCTCCGTCCTCGCCACGTCCCTGTCCGCCGCGGCCAGGCGCTGGGCGCTCGACCTCACCCGTCGCCGCAGCGTCACGGGTAGTCCCGACGAGGGTTCCTTCGGGCCCTGGCTCGCCGCGCGGCTGAGGGCCGACCCGGCCTTCGCGGACGCAAAGGTCTGGACCTTCCCCGTCTCGCCGGGAGACGCGCGCCACGTCGTCGCCATGCTCGTGCGCGGCACAGGCCCGCGGACGCTGGTCCTGACGGGCCACTACGACACGGTCGCGCTGTCGGACTACGGCGACCTGGCTGACCTGGCCACCGAGCCGGACCTGCTGGCGGAGGCCCTGCGCGGGCGCCTCGCCGCCGCGGCGGGCACGCCGGCGGCGCGGCGCGCCGCCGCCGACCTCGCGTCGGGGGACTTCCTGCCGGGGCGCGGGCTGCTCGACATGAAGGCGGGGCTCGCGGCCGGCCTGGCCGTCGCCGCGGCCTTCGCCGGGGCTGGGCGCGAGGGCAACCTGCTCGTCCTCGCCGTGCCGGACGAGGAAGCCAACTCCGCCGGAGCCCGCGCGGCGGCGCCGGCGCTGCGCGGCCTCGCGGCCGAGCATGGCCTGGAGCTCGTCGGGGCCGTGAACCTCGACGCGATCGCCGACGACGGCGACGGCTCGGACGGCCGGGCCATCACGCTCGGGACCGTGGGCAAGGTGCTCCCGACGGCGTTCGTCGCCGGCCTCGCCACGCATGCGGGCTTCCCCCTGGCCGGGCTGAACGCCGCGGTCCTCGCCGGGGCCATCGCGCGCCGCGTCGAATGGGCGGCCGAGCTCGCCGATCCCGGCTGGTCACGCGCCACGCCGCCGAGCCTGCTGAGCCTGCGCGACGGCAAGCCCGCCTACGACGTGACGACGCCCGGCCGCGCCTTCGCCACGTTCAACGTGCTGTTCGTGTCGCTGACGCCCGAGGAGATCCTGGCGCGCTTCGCCGCGCTCTGCCGCGAGGCCACGGCGCAGGTGCTGGCGGAACTGCGCGGCCGCGCCGCCGGGTTCGCCGCCGTGGGGCGCGCCATCGACGCGGTGCCCGACATCCCGGTGCTGCGCTTCGCCGAACTCGCGGCGCGCGCGCGGGTGGCCGCCCCGGGGGCGGAGGAGGAGGCCCTGGCCGCCAGCGGAGGGCCGGACGTCTCCCTCCCCGAGCGCAGCCGCCGCGTCACCGAGGCGCTCTGGCAGGCGAGCGGGCTCGCCGGTCCCGCCGTGGTGGTGGGCTTCGGCTCCGTGCCCTACCTGCCCACCCGCCTGTCGGACCGCCCGGATGCGAGGCGGCTCGCGGAGGCCTGCGCCCTCGCGGCGCGCGAGGCGCCGGGCCCTGCGGTGCGCTGCGTCGACGTCTTCGCGGGAATCTCGGACATGAGCTTCCTGGGAGAAGCCGACGAAGCCTCGCTCGCGCCCGTGGCCGCCAACACGCCGATCTGGCCGCTGCTGGAATGGCCACAGACCGGCGGCATTGCCGGCCTGCCCATGGTGAACGCGGGGCCCTGGGGCCGCGACTACCACACGCCCCTGGAGCGCATGCATGTCGGCTATGGCTTCGACGTGCTGCCGCTCATGGTGGACCGCATCGCGCGGCGCATGGTCTCCGACCGCGGGGCTCGGCCGCCCGCCGGCCAGGCGGGGAAGGCCTGAGCCGGCGGCGCGGGTGCCTGCAGGGCAGCGTCGTCGCCCTGGCGACGAGCGCGCACGGCGAAGCTGCGGGCCCTTGCGAGGGCGCGACTCACGGCACGACGTCCAGAAGCCGCATCGGCAGGATGCTACCCTGCGCTCCCGCAACTTGCCGTCCCGGCGCGCGCCCGGTCATATCGCATGCCCCAGCCGAGGGCGCGGCCGGCCCCAGGCCGGCGCCGCCCGCCCCAGAGGAGCCGTCATGCCTGCCCGACCCAACCAGTTCGCCATCGAGACCCGGGCCATCCACGCCGGCCAGCAGCCGGACCCGCTCACGGGCGCGGTGGTCCAGCCCATCTACACGGCGAGCACCTACGTCCAGGACGGGATCGGCCAGAACAAGGGCTACATGTATTCGCGCAGCCGGAACCCGACGCGCGTGACGCTCGAGGCCTGCCTCGCCGACCTCGAGGGCGCGCGCGTGGCGCTCGCGTTCCCGACGGGCCTCGCCGCCGCGGCGACGATCCTCGACATGCTCGACGCCGGAGCCCGCGTCGTGGCCCACCACGACGTCTATGGCGGGATCTACCGGCTGCTGGCGAAGCTGCGCAACCGCAGCGCGGGCCTCGACGTGGAGTTCGTCAACTTCTCGGACGTGGAGGCCCTGCGCCGGGCGGCGCGGCCCGGCACCGCGCTGCTGTGGTTCGAGACGCCCTCCAACCCCCTGCTCGAGATCGTGGACATCGCCGCCACCGTGGCGATCGCCCGAGAGGTGGGCGCCCTCACCGTGTGCGACAACACCTTTTCCTCGCCCTATTGCCAGCGTCCCCTGGAGATGGGCGTCGACATCGTCATGCACTCGGCGACGAAGTTCCTGAACGGCCATTCCGACCTGCTCGCAGGCGTGGTGGCCGTGTCCGACAGCGTCCCGGACAAGGTGGCCGAGGATCTCACGTTCATCCAGAACGCGGTCGGCGCCGTGCTGGACCCGATCAGCTGCTCCACGCTGCTGCGCTCGCTGAAGACGCTCGCCGTGCGCATGGACCGCCACATCGAGAACGCCGCGGCGATCGCGGCCTTCCTCGACGAGAACCGCCGCCGCCTCGGCATCGAGCGGCTGGTCTATCCCGGCCTGAAGGACCATCCCGGCCACGAGATCGCGAAGCGGCAGATGAAGGGTTTCGGCTCGATGGTGACCTTCGCGGTCACCGGCGGGCAGGCCCGCGCCGACAAGGTGGCGAAGAGCCTCGAGCTCTTCGCCTACGCGGTCAGCCTCGGCGGCGTCGAGAGCCTCGTGCAGCACCCCGCCAGCATGACCCACAAGATCCTCCCGCCGGAGCGCCGCGCCATGCTGGGGGTGACGGACAACCTGCTGCGCCTGTCCGTCGGCATCGAGAACGTCGCCGACCTCGTGTCGGACCTCGACCGTGCGCTGAGCCTCTGACCCGGCCAAGCCCCGCGCCCGCGCCTTCGGGAGGCCTGTCGGGCATCGACCGGCAGGAGATCCAGCCGGGGGACCCTGTCCGCGGCGGCGGCCGTCAGCGGGGCGGCTGTGCCGAAAGGGGCGCGGCCACGGCCGGGGCCGGCCGCACGAGCCCCGCCACGAGGACGTCGATCATCTGCAGGACGCCGTCCTGCCAGCCCGGCCCGTCATGGATGAGGCACATGCCGATGAGCGCCTTGAGCAGGTTGGGGGCGGCGACGTCCGCCCGGATCGCCCCCGCCGCGGCCGCCCGCCCGAGGAGCCCGGCCAGCGCGTCCGTGAGCCGGGCGGTCGAATAGGCCGTCAGCTCGGAAGGCTTGCTGGCGGCCACGGCGAGGGCGGCGGCCATGCCGCGCTTCGTGGCGACGAAGGCCACGTTGGCGCGCAGCCAGTCGCGCAGCGCCTCGACGGGGTCCTCGCGTCCGGCGAGCCGCCCGGCCAGCGCGACGAGGTCGTCCACCTCGCGGCGATAGACGGCCTCGAACAGGGCCTCGCGCCTGGGGAAGTGGCGGTAGAGCGTCCCGATGCCGACGCCGGCCTCCCGGGCGACGGCCTCCAGGCTCGCCTCCGGGCCGCCCGCGCCGAACACGGCCTTGGCCGCTTCCAGCAGGCGCAGGCGGTTGCGCGCGGCGTCCGAGCGCGGACGCCGCATGGACTTGTCCCCCGGGCGCTCCATCTCATCCGTCACGGACGGGGTCCCCTTGCAAAACGGAGGGTGCCTCCGTATTGTAGGGACAGCAAGACCGGAGGACAGCCGGGGGCCCGCCTCTCCGCCCCGCTCCGGCCATCCTGTCATCGCGTGCGATCATCGTGACCTTGCCTCCCGGCCGGGGGCCCCTGCCCCGTCCGGACCGATCCCGCTTCCCTGCGTCAGCTCTCATCGGAGCCCTGCATGAGCCTCCCCCTCTCCCTCACCATCAACGGCCAGCGACGCGAGATCGTCCTCGACGATCCCCGCGTCACCTTGCTCGACCTCCTGCGCGAACGGCTCGACCTCACCGGCGCGAAGAAGGGCTGCGACCGCGGACAATGCGGCGCCTGCACCGTCCTCGTGGACGGCCGCCGCGTCAATGCCTGCCTCACCCTGGCCCTGAGCTGCGAGGGCCGTGACGTCCTCACCATCGAGGGCGTGGGGCGCGAGGGCGCCCTGCACCCCGTGCAGGCGGCGTTCATCAAGCACGACGCCTTCCAGTGCGGCTTCTGCACGCCGGGCCAGGTGATGAGCGCCATCGGAATGCTCGACGAGCTGGGCCCGGTCGCCGATCCCGAGCGGATCCGCGAGGCCATGAGCGGCAACCTGTGCCGCTGCGGCGCCTATGCCGGCATCGACGCGGCCCTGCTGGAGGTCGGCGAAGCGCTGGCCCGGCGGAACGGGAGGGATGCGGCGTGAAGACCTTCGACTACGTGCGTCCCGCGACGCTTGACGAGGCCCTCGCGGCCGCCGCGCGGCCCGGCGCGGCCTACCTGGCCGGCGGCACCAACCTGGTCGACCTCATGAAGAGCGGCGCGGCGCGGCCGGACGTCGTGGTGGACATCACCCGGCTGCCCGGGCTCGACGCGATCGAGCTCCTGGCCGACGGCGGGGCGCGCATCGGCGCGCTCGTGCGCAACGCCGCGCTCGCCGAGGACGACGCCTTCGCCCGCCGCTTCCCCGCCGTCGCGGAGGCGCTGCTCTCCGGCGCGTCGGGGCAGCTGCGCAACATGGCGACCATGGCGGGCAATCTCCTGCAGCAGACCCGCTGCCCCTACTTCTTCGACACGGCCAGCGCCTGCAACCGGCGCGAGCCGGGCTCGGGCTGCGATGCGCTCGGCGGCGAGAACCGCAACCACGCCGTCCTCGGATGGAGCGAGCGCTGCATCGCCACCCATCCCTCCGACGCCTGCGTGCCGCTGACGGCGCTCGGCGCGGTGGTCGAGGTCCGCGGTGCGGCCGGCGCCCGCGAGATCCCCCTCTCCGACCTCCACCGCCTGCCCGGCGACACGCCCGAGGTCGAGACGACGCTCGCCCCGGGGGAGCTGATCGTCGCGCTGCGCCTTCCGGCGGAGGCCGCGGCCTTCGCCGGGCATCAGCGCTACCTGAAGCTGCGCGACCGGACGTCCTACGCCTTCGCGCTGGTCTCGGCCGCCGCCGCCCTGCGGCTTGACGGGGGCCGCATCGCCGAGGCCCGCCTGGCGCTGGGCAGCGTCGCGGCCAGGCCCTGGCGGGCGCTGGAGGCGGAGGCGCTGCTGGCCGGCCAGGAGCCGACGCCCGAGCGCTTCACGCGCGCCGCCGAGGCCGCGCTCGCGCAGGCGCGTCCCTCGGGAGACAACGCCTTCAAGATCACGCTCGCGCGCCGGGCCCTCGCCCGGGTCCTCGCGCTCGCCGCCGCCGGCACGCCACGGGACATGCCCGCCCTGCCGGCCTCCGTCTTCGCTCCCGTCCCCGGAGCCCACGCCCATGTCTGAGACCGCTCTCGCCTCCACCCCGCATGTCCGCCACGGCTCCAATGCCGGCCAGCCCATGACGCGCCGCGAGGGCGTGCTGAAGGTCACGGGCGCCGCGACCTACGCCGCCGACAACAACCCGCCCGGCCTGCTCCACGCCGCGCTCGCCGTCAGCCGCATCGCGCGCGGGCGCGTCGCCGGCCTCGACATTGCGGCCGCCAGCGCCCACCCGGGCGTCGTCGCGGTGATGACGCCGGAGAACCGGCCGGCGCTGGCGCATGATCCCGACGCGAAGTTCCACCCCTTCATGTTCCGGGTCGAGTTGCTGAAGGACGACAGGGTCCGCTATGCCGGCCAGCCCATCGCGGTCGTCATCGCCGAGACGCTCGAGGCGGCGCGCGAGGGCGCGGCGCTGCTCGCCCCGCGCTACGAGGCGGAGCCGCCCCTGACGGGCCTCGGCTCCGGCGAGGTGATCGTGCCGCCGGCCGTGGGGCCGGGCCATCCGGCCGTGCTGGAGCACGGCGACGTCGAGGCCGGCCTGGCGGCCGCGGCGCACCGGGTCGAGGCCACCTACGAGACGCCGCCGCAATACCACAACGCCATGGAGCCCCACGCCATCGTGGCGGCCTGGGACGGCGACCGCCTCTCCATCGACACGCCGAGCCAGGGCCTCGCCATGGCGGTGGGGCGGATCTCGGCGCTGATGGGCGTCCCGCCCGGGAACGTCACCATCCGCAGCCCCTTCCTCGGCGGCGGATTCGGCGCCAAGGGCTTCTTCGCGGGCCCGCAGATCCTGGGCGTGCTGGCGGCGCGCCTGGTCGGCCGGCCGGTCAAGCTGGTGCTGACGCGCGACCAGCTCTATGGCCCGGTGGGCCATCGCGCCGCGACCCGCCAGACCCTTCGCCTGGGCGCGGACGCAGATGGCGGGCTTACCGCCCTCGCCCACCACACCCGCACCTATTCGAGCCGGTTCGACGATTTCTTCGAGCCGGCCTCGGAGGTCTCCCAGACGCTCTATGCGAGCCCCGCCATCCGCACCTCGCATGACGGGGTGCGCATCGACGCGGGGACCCCGCTCTTCATGCGCGCGCCGGGCGAGGCGACGGGCTCGATCGCGCTCGAGAGCGCCATCGACGAGATGGCCATCGCCTGCGGCATGGACCCGCTCGCGTTCCGCCTGCGCAACTACGCGGAGGTGGAGCCGGTCACCGGGCTGCCGTTCTCCTCCAAGGCGCTGCGCGAGTGCTACCAGCAGGGCGCGGAGCGCTTCGGCTGGTCGCGGCGGCCGCTCGAGCCCCGCCGGATGCGCGACGAGAACGGCCTGCTCGTCGGCTGGGGCATGGGGACCGCGACCTTCCCGGCCCTAATGTTCCCCGGTCAGGCGCGCGCCGTGCTGAAGCAGGACGGCACGGGCGTGGTCGAGACGGGCGCGCACGACATGGGCCAAGGCGCCTGGACGGCGCTGGCCCAGATCGCCGCGGACAGCCTCGCGCTGCCCATGGACGCGGTACGGTTCGAGGCAGGGCACTCGGCCCTGCCCGACGCCGGCATCGCCGGCGGCTCGGCCCACACCGCCACGGCGGGCACGGCCATCCACCATGCCGGGGCGGACGTGATCGGCCAACTCGCCGACCTCGCCCTGCGCGACGAGCGCTCGCCGCTCTTCGGGGCCGGCAATGCCGGCGTGCTCGCCCGCGCCGGCCGCCTGCACCGGCGCGACGACGAGAGCCGCAGCGAGAGCTATGCCGAGATCATGGGTCGCGCCGGCGTCGCCGAGATCGAGGGCACGGGGGCGGCCACCCCCGACCCCGCGGCCGCCGAGGCCTATGCGCGCCACGCGCACGGCGCAGTCTTCGCCGAGGTGAAGGTCGATCCGGAGCTCGGGCAGGTCCGCGCCACCCGGCTCGTGGGCGCCTTCGCGGCCGGGCGGATCATCAATCCCCACCTCGTGCGCAGCCAGTACTATGGCGGCATGGTGTGGGGCGTGTCCTTCGCCCTGCACGAGGCGGCCGTGGTCGACGCGCGCAGCGGCCGCGTGGTGAACGCCGACCTCGGCGAATACCACGTGCCGGTCAATGCCGACGTCCCCTCGCTGGAGGCGATTCTCGTGGAGGAGCACGACCCGCACGTGA
The DNA here is from genome assembly GCA_046349155.1 of Alsobacter sp. GTDB lineage: Bacteria > Pseudomonadota > Alphaproteobacteria > Rhizobiales > Beijerinckiaceae > Alsobacter. Next base: position 1,006,292 of record JAXMCW010000002.1, read on the forward strand.
ATCCCCTGGGCATCAAGGGCGTGGGCGAGATCGCGATCACCGGCACCGGGGGCGCCGTCGCCAACGCGGTGTGGCACGCCACGGGCGTCCGCGTCCGGCGCTTTCCCATCCGCCTGGAAGACCTCCTGGCGTGACGCGGCGGCGAGGGGGCTTCGCCGGGTCGCAGGTCCGAGGGCGGGCATTGCCGTCGCGCTCGCCGGCGGACTTGGCCCATGGCCGCTCCCGGACTGCAGGATCAGCAGCGCCGATGGCCCCGCGGTCCGGGAGCAGAGGCTTAGCGCACGACCCCGCAGACGCGGCGGCCGTTGACGTAGCGGCAGCCGGCGGCCGCGGCGGGACGCCTCGTCGTCGTCACCGCGCCATTGGGGCCGGCGCAGCCCGCGCGATAGACGCCCTTGGCGCAGACGACGGCTTCGGCGGGCGACGGCGCCGAGAGGCCTGACAGGGCGAAGACAGCGCCACCGAGGAGGACGGGGGCGAGGACGGACAGAAGAGCGCGGCGCATGGGCGGTGACCTTGCTGGAGGGACTCGAGGACCGCCACGCTAGCAGCCTCGCGTCGCGAGAACTTGACCCGACGGGCCGCCGGCCCGCCGTGCGGGACCCGTCGGACGGATCGTCCGGGGGCGGCCCCTCAGCGGCCGGCCGCGGCGGAGCGCCAGCGCTGGGGCGTGGTGCCGCTCCAGCGCCGGAAGGCGTCGTCGAAGGCGCTGTGCGTCGAATAGGACAGGGCGAGGGCGATCTCGCCGACGCTGAGGGTGGTAACCTCCAGCAATTCGCGCGCGCTTGCGAAGCGCAGGTCGTCCAGCACGGCCTGGAAGGTGGTCCCCTCCCGCGCGAGGTGGCGGCGCAACGTCCGGTCGGAGACCTGCAGCCGCTCGGCCACGGTGGCGCTGACGGGCTCCGCCTCCAGGATCAGGGACCGCAGCACGCGCTTCACCCGGTCCGTCCAGACGTGCTGGCCGGGCGGCATGAGGGCGGCGGCCTTGCGCTCCAGTTCGGAGAAGTCGACCGGGCTGGCCCCGACGATCGGCAACTCCATCGCCTGCCTGGGGTAGACGAGCGCCGACATGGGCTGGTTGAACAGGACGGGGGCCCTGAACACCTCGTGATAGGGCTTCCTGTCCTCGGGCTCGCGCACCGACAGCAGGACCTCCGTCGGCTGCGCCGCCCCGACCGTGAGCTTCTGGACGACATTGTGCGCCATCGCCACGACGAGGGGGTAGAGGTGCTGCCAGCCCTCGGCCCGCCTCCCGTAGATCCCGTAGCCGAAATAGACGACGTCGTGGCTCGAGAACACGTAGACCACGCCGCCGCGGGAGGCGGAGGGCTGCATGGCGGCGAAGCCGGTGAGGCAGGCGCCGAGGTTGGGGGCGTTGCGCATCCACTCCCCCGCCGGCCCGAGCACGCCGTGGTCCGCGCGCGAGCCCAGGAGAAGCCCGAAATGGGGGCATCCCGTGCGCTCCACGCAGTTCTGCACGAGCCGGCAGGCGACGCTGTAGGGGATCCGCGTCTCCGGGCTTTCGAAGATGGACAGGTCGACGGGCAGGCCCTCGAGGACGGCCGCGGGCCGCAGTCCGAACTCCGCGAGCAGCGCGGGGATGCCCACCAGGGGAGACATCCGCTGGGGCGCATCCTCGAACGCCGCTGAAGGAGGGGTCGTGGCCGGCATTCGGAAGCAGGGTGGCTCGCGGGGGCTTACGCTTAAGCTCAACTTGCTTAGCGGAGGATACGCATGACGAGCAACTACCAGACGGCCCCATTCAACGACCGGGGGCCTCCCCGGCCTGCGGCGAGACGCCGCCGGGCGTCATGCTGCGCCGTCGCCGCCGCACTCCTGGCCTCGGTCGTCGCGGCGCGCGCCGAGGTCCCGGCCGCGGTCGTGGAGTCGCTCGGAGCGCCTGCCTCGATCGCGACAGGCCTGGGACAGCTCGAGTTCAAGGACGGCGTGCCGACGCTCGACACGGCCCGGAAGACCTACGACCTCCTGGACTTCACCCAGGCGCTCAACGTCTACAACAACAGCTTCCGGGGCGCCTCGGCGCTGGCCATCGTCAAGGGCTTCGAAGGCATCGGCGCCATGCCCGGCGACGTCGTCATCTTCTCGAAGCTGATGGATTCCCGCTCGCTGTTCCTGACGGCCAACGCGGACACGGTCTACTACCTCACGGGTCTCGACCTGAGCAAAGGCCCGGTCGTGATCGAGCAGCCGCCGGGCGCCGTCGGCACCATCAACGACATGTGGTTCTCGTGGATCATCGACGTCGGCGGCCCGGGGCCGGATCGCGGGCTCGGCGGAAAGTACCTCATCGTCGGGCCCGACTATGACGGCCCGCTGCCGGAGGGCGGCTACTTCATCGGGCGCTCGAAGACCAACATCGCGCTCTATGCGGCGCGCGGCTACCTCCAGAACAACGATCCGGGGCCGGCGGTCGAGACCATCAAGAAGAACATGAAGGTCTATCCCTACCAGCCGGGCTCCTACGGCACGAGCCTCGCGGAGGCGCTGGACGGGACGGTGCGCATCGCCGGCGAGCCCAAGATTCCCGAGACCAAGTTCATCGAGGGCAGCGGCCTGGCGGTCAACACGATCCCGCCCAGCGACGCCAGCTTCTTCGACCTGATCAACGAGAACGTCCAGAGCCAGCCCGCGACGAGCTACGACGTCGAGCTCGCCGGCCAGCTCGCCGCCATCGGCATCGTCCACGGCAAGCCGTTCAAGCCCGACGCGCGGATGAAGAAGATCCTGGCCGACGCGGCCGCCTTCGGGCAGGCGACCGGCCGCGCCCTGAACTGGCGCTACGCGATGAAGCACCCGGACTGGGCCTATTACGAAGGCTCGCACTGGGGAACCATGCTGTGGGAGGGCGGCGCCTACTTCGAGACGCCGCCTCCCCTGTTCGAGGCCGGCATGTTCAAGCCCCTGCCGCCGACGGGCGCCCGCACCCTCGATTCCCGCACGGCCTTCTACTACGGCTACACGCTCGACTCCCCGGGCATGATCATGCGCATCCCGGGCGTGGGCTCGCAGTACCTGATGGGCTTCGTCGATGCCGACGGCAACCCGTTCGACGGCGGCAAGACCTACACGGTGACCTTGCCCCCGAAGATCCCGGCGGAGGCGTTCTGGTCGCTGACGCTCTACGACAACCAGACGCGCTCCATGCTGCAGACGCCGCAGAACTTCCCGCGCGCCGGCAGCCAGAGCTATCCCTCGCCGGCCGCCGACCCCTCCGTCGACGGCAGCACCACCATCTGGTTCGGACCGACGAAGCCCGAGGGCGTTCCGCGCGGCAACTGGATCCAGACGGTGCCGGGCAAGGGCTGGTTCACGATCCTGCGCCTCTACAGCCCGCTGCCGACCTTCTTCGACAAGAGCTGGCGCATCGGCGAGATCCAGCTCGCCAAGTAGGCGGGGCGGCCTTCGGCTGCCTCGCGGGGTCCCCGACACGGGGGCCCCTCTCGTGCCGCTTCCGCGCCGGCCGGCGTCACGGGCGGCGCGGGCGGGGCAGGAGCGCGTTGCGCGGCGGCGAGGGGCCGGCGCGTCTCAGACGTGCGCCGCCGGGCGGCGTTCCGGTCCGGCAGGCGCGGGACGGCCCGCCGGCGGGGCCGCCATGAGCTCCAGATCCCCGGCCTCATCGCGCGACAGCGGGGTCAGGGCGAGGTCGACGTAGCCTGCAGCCCCGGGATCGGCCTTCAGGGCGCGCCGCAGCGGCAGCAGCCGCGCGGCGAGCGCCAGGGCGCCCGCGTAGACGCGGACCAGCCTCGCCGCGCGCCTGGGGTAGAAGCGCCATACGGGCTCCAGCGGAAGGCCCGGCCGGCGGTCGCGCCGGTTCATGCGCCGGACGTAGCCGCCCTCGAGCGGGTGGATGCCCTCCAGCACGCTCCAGGTCCAGAAGCCGATGAGCATGGTCATCATCTTGCCCACGCTGATGCGGCAGGCGGCCGCCCGGCGCATCAAGGTGCGCATGTGCTCGACCGTGTAGTAGGTCCGCCAGGCGCGGCGATAGGTCTCCTCCCACGCCTCGCGGCTCATGGCCGGGTGGTCGGTGACCGCATGGAACGTGTCGTAGCGGTTGAGGTCCTCGTCCATCGGCACGCCCGCCGCGGCGAGCTTCTGGTGGTCCTCGGAGCCCGGCAGGGGCGTGAGGATGAAGAATTCCAGGAAGTCGATCGGCAGCTCCCGCTGGATCACCCGGATCTGGCGATCGACCGACTCCGGCGTGTCCGAGGGAAAGCCGATGATGTAGCCGGCATAGACGATGCAGCCGATGGACTTCCAGCCCTGCAGCATCGTCCGGTACTCGGCGATACGGTTCTGCTTCTTCTTGGTGGCGACCAGCGTGGCGGGGTCGATGGATTCGAGCCCGATGAAGACCTTGTTGACGCCCGCCCGCTTCGCCTTGGCGATGAAGTTCGGGATGCGGTGGCACAGGGTGTCGACCTGGATCATCAGCTTGATGCTGAGCCCGTGCGTCTCACGCAGCGCGATGAGCCGGTCGAAGATCTTCTCCCAGTCCTTGTTGCGGGCGAAATTGTCGTCGGTGATGAAGAAGCTGTTGATGCCCTGCGCGGCGTTCTGGCGCACGATCGCCTCGACGTCGTCGGCCGTGCGCCGCCGCGAGACCCGGCCCTGCACGTTGATGATCGTGCAGAAGGAGCACTGGAACGGGCAGCCGCGGCCGGCGTCGAACGTCGTCAGCCGGCCCAGCGTGCGGGTGATGCGGTTCTCCGGCAGGAAGGGGAGCGGCACGCCGCCGAGGTTCGGCAAGTTCGCCATGTGGTCGTAGCGCGGCGCCAGCGTCCCGTTCCAGGCGTCCTGCAGAAGGCGCTCGATGCCGTCCTCCGCCTCTCCCGCGTAGAGCGTGATGCCCGCCTCCTCGGCGGCCCGCAGCTCCGGGGGAACGCCAGGCAGCATGGCGAGCGAGCCGGAGACATGGAAGCCGCCGATCGCCACGGCCGCCCCGGCCGCCTTGAACCGGAGCGCCAGGTCGACCGCGCGCGGATACTGGTTGGATTGGACCCCGACCATGAGCACGAAGAGCATCGCGCCGTCGCGCTTCGCCGACGCCGCGAGGCGCTCGGGCTCGATCCGGGCGTTCGTCTCGTCCAGCGCGTCCACCGTGAGGCGCACGCCCGGCCCCAGCGCCTCCCGCGCCTGGCAGTCGACGATCAGCCCGTAGAGCGCCGCGAGGCTGTTGGACGGCATGGAGGACCGGACCCATTGGATCACGTAGCCCTCGTCGTCATAGTGCGAGGGCTTGATCAGGAGGGTCCGGAGTTCCCGGCGATGGACAAGCGCGGACATCGGGCCTCTCGGCAACAGCGCGGCCAGATCCACACGTCGGGCACAGTATAGCGGACCCGCGCCCCCCTTGTCTTGCCATATTGCGCAAGGTCGCTTGAAGATTGACGGCCGCGACGCGCCCTAGAAGAAGCCGATGGCGCGCTGCATGGCGCGCGAGAAATGCACCTCCAGCGCCGCCTCGGCGGCGACGGGGTCGCGCGCCCGGCAGGCGCGCAGGATGTCGAGGTGCTCAGTTACCGTGCGCGCGACGAGCGGCGCGGAAAGCTGGAACTCGCGGTCGAGCCGCACCAGCTGCACGAAGCGCTGGGCCTGGCTGTAGGCGGCCGAGATCAGCGGGTTGGCGAGGATGCCGACGACCTCGAGGTGGAAGCCGAAGTCGAAGGCCTCCAGCTCGCGGGCGGTCTCCAGGCTGAGCTCCTGGCCGCGCACCCGCTCGATGACCTCGCGGTGGCGCTCCTCCTGCTCCGCGATGCGCGCCAGCGGGGCGACCTCCGCATAGGTGCGCACCGCCGCCCGCTCGAGGATGAGGCGCATCTGGTAGGAGTTGCGCACGAGCTCGAAGTCGGGCTTGCGCAGCTCGATCCCCGAGCGCGCGTGGATGACGAGCCAGCCCTCGGCCTGCAGCACCCGCAGCGCGTCGCGCAGCGGGCCGACCGGCACCCCCAGGATCTTCACCAGCTCGTTCTGCGACACGAAGGACCCGGGCTCGATCCGGCGCTCGAAGAGCGCGGCCAGGAAACGGTCCCGGGCGAGGTCGCCCAGGCTGCGGCCCTGCCGGTCGAGCGCGGCGGCCTCCTCTCCTTGCGCGAGGCTGGGAGCTGCATTGAGCTGGGCGGGCAGGAGGCGGCTTGCGCGCGCCGTCGAAACTGATCTACCTTTCATGCCAACTGATCTATCACATCGTCCCGCTGAAAGACAGGGGCGACGCAGGGAGACGCCGGATGAAGATCGAGGGCTATGCCCTGACGCGCTTCCAGCACAGGCGCGACCGGGTGATCGGGGACAGCCAGGTCCATATCGCCCACGGCCATTATTTCGCGCTGGAGCTGAAAACCGACACGGGCGAGACGGGGCTGGGCTTCGGGCTCAGCCTGTTCCACCCCCTGCCCGCGCTCGCCGAGATCGAGCGCGTCTTCGAGGAGGAGGCCTGGCCGGGCCTTCTCGGTCAGCCCCCGGCCGGCCTCGTCCATCGCGTCTCCCGTCCGCGCGGCGGCAATGCGCGGCGGACGTCGCTCGCCTTCGAGGAGGCGATCAACCAGGCCTGCTGGGACCTCGCCGCCAAGCAGGCGGGCCTGCCGCTCTGGCGGCTGCTCGGCGGCGTCGAGCCTAGGGTCCGCACCTATGCGAGCGGGCTCGATTACCACCTCAGCGACGCGCACTACGTCTCGCTCTTCACGCAGGCGGCGGCGCAGGGGCACCGGGGCTTCAAGATCAAGGTCGGCCATCCCGACGTGGAATGGGACCTGCACCGCCTGCGCCTGCTGCGCGACGCGGTGGGCGACGCCGGCCCCGTCATGGTGGACAGCAACGAGGCCTGGTCCCCCAAGGAGGCGATCAGGCGGCTGCGGATCTACCGCAAGGCGGGTTTCGACATCCTGTGGGTGGAGGACCCCTGCCTGCGCGACGACTTCGACGGGCTGCGCGAGATCCGCGAGGGCGCGCCCTGGGTCCACGTGAACTCGGGCGAATATCTCGACCTGCGCGGCAAGCGCAAGCTGCTGGAGGCGCGGGGATCCGACATCCTCAACGTGCACGGGCACGTCTCCGACGTCATGCGCGCCGGCTGGCTCGCCGCCGAGCACGGCGTCCCCGTGAGCCTCGGCAACACGATCCTGGAGATCGGCGTCCACATGGCCGCGGCGCTGCCCGAGGCGGACTGGCTGGAATATTCCTTCCAGAACTACAACCACCTCGTCGAGGAGCCGATCCTGCTCAAGGACGGCGTCGCGATCGCGCCGGACCGGCCCGGGCACGGCCTCGCGCTGAGCGAGGCGGCGCGGCGCGAGCATGCCTGCCCGCAGGTGATGCAGCCGCACGAACTGCCGCCGCCGCCCGCTTCGACGCCCGTCGTGCTGGCGTCCTGACGTTCGGGAGACGGGCCCGCCGATCCGGCGAAGGACCCGCGACACAAGGGGAGGAAGCAATGCGAATCGACCGCCGTCACCTGCTGGGAGGCCTCGCCGCCCTGCCGCTCGCCGGGCTCGGGCCCCGCGCCGCCTTGGCGCAGAAGGCCAGCCTCAACTACTGGCATCACTTCACCTCGACCACCGAGTTCAAGGGCCTGGAGAAGGTGCTCGCGCTGTTCAAGCAGAAGTACCCGGACATCGCGGTGACGCAGGAGAACATCCCGAACCCCGAGTACATGTCGAAGATGACCGCGGCCGTCGTCGCCAACGCCAAGCCCGACACCTGCATGGTCGTGGCCGAGCGCGCCAGCGACCTCGTGGCGATGGGCGCGCTGACGGACCTGACGGACCGCATCAAGGCCTGGCCGCGCTTCGGCGACTATCCGGCCCAGGCCTGGTCCGGCTGCACGGTGGGCGGCAAGCTCTACGGCATCCCGGCCTTCACCTTCGTCGACTGGATGTACTACCGGAAGGACTGGTTCGCGGAGAAGGGCATCGCGCCGCCCACCACCATGAAGGAGTTCATGGAGGCCGCCATCAAGCTCTCCGATCCCGCCAAGAACCGCTACGGCTTCAGCCTGCGCGGCGGCGCCGGCGGCTTCAAGTACGTCATCGACCTCATCGAGGGCTGGGGCTCGCCGCTGGTCGTCGACGGCAAGATGGCCATCGACAAGGCCAAGGCGACCGAGGCCGTGGCCTTCTATGCGGAGCTCCTGACCAAGCACAAGGCCGTTCCCCCGAGCGCGCCGAGCGACGGCTACCGCCAGATCATGGAAGCCTTCAAGACGGGCCAGACCGGCATGGTTTGGCATCACACGGGCTCCTTGACCGAGATCCAGGCCGCGCTGAAGCCGGAGCAGTTCGCCACCCTGCCCATGCCGGCCGGGCCGGCGGCGCACATCGCGCGGCTGACCTACCTGTTCAACGGCGTCGCCAACCCCGCCAAGATCGACGCCGACATGGCCTGGATCTCCTACTGGGCCGATCCGGAGCCCGCCATCGCCTTCCTGGAGGAGACGGGGTACTTCCCGTCCTCGCCCAAGGTCGCGGCGGACGAGCGCATCGTGAAGAACCCGCTCTACGCCGCCGCGGTGGAGACCACGAAGTTCGGGCGGCTGCCGCCCACCTTCGTCGGCGTCGCCGGCTGGTCGGAGACCGTGGTGCTGCCCGAGTTCCAGAAGGTGCTGGTGGGGCGCTCGACGCCCGCGCAGGCCGTCGACGCGATGATGGCGGGGCTCGAGACCGCCCTCAAGTAAGCCGCGGGGCGGCCGCACCGGCCACCCTCTCCCCCGCAGGCGACACAGGAGACAGACCATGGCGAGCAGCCTCACGGCCGCGCAGGTCCAGGCCTATCGGGACCAGGGCGTCCTCTTCCCGTTCCGCGTGCTGGACGACGAGGAGATCGCCGCCGGCCTGCGGGCCGTGGCGGCGATCGACGCCCGGCCCGAGGAGGAGCGCAAGGGCCTGCTCCTGCACAAGAGCTACTATGCGTCCCGCACGCTGTCCGACCTCTGCCGCCATCCCCGCATCCTCGACGCCGTGGAGGGCCTCATCGGCCCCAACATCCTCGTCTGGGGGGCCAACTTCTTCCTCAAGGAGCCGCATTCGGACGCCTATGTGAGCTGGCACCAGGATGCCACCTACTGGGGCCTCGAGCCCTCCGACATCGTGACCGCCTGGGTGGCGCTGACCCCCTCCACCGTGGAGAGCGGCTGCATGCGCGTCGTGCCCGGCACGCACAAGGGCGGCATCCTCGCCCACAAGGAGACCTGGGCGAGCGACAACCTTTTGTCCCGCGGCCAGGAGATCGCCGTGGAGGTCGATCTCGACCAGGTCGTCGACGTCGTGCTCGCGCCGGGCGAGATGTCGCTGCACCACGTCGACATCGCCCATAACTCCGAGCCGAACCGCTCCGGCCGGCGCAGGATCGGCTTCGCCATCCGCTATGTCGGCGCGCATGTGAAGCAGGCCGGCGGCGTGCGCGACAGGGCCATGCTCGTGCGCGGCGAGGACCGCTGGCGCCACTTCGATCCCGAGGAGGGCGCCACCGGCGAGTTCACCGGCGCCGACCTCGCCCGCCACGCGCGCTCCTGGGCCGGCACCCGGCTCGCGCCCCGGCCGCCGGGCGAGGCCGTCCCGGCCACCTGACGGCCGCGCGTTCCGCTTCCGATCCCCCTGCCCCGCCGAGGCCCCCATGCGCATCACCGACATCCGCTGCTTCATCCTCGAGAGCGACCCGCCGCCGCACCGCTATCGCTGGCGCAAGGGCCTGATGGGCTCGCATGACGGCCTCGTCCCCGGCCGCAGGCAGCACACGGCCGTGATCCGCATGGAGACGGACGAAGGCATTTCCGGCGGCGTCGAGATCGAATCCTCCGCCCGCTACGCCTCCTCGCTGCTGATGCTGACGGAGCGCCGGCTGAAGAGCCTGGTCGGCGAGGACCCCCTCGCCACCGAGCGCCTGTGGCACCTCGTCTGGGAGATCGACCGCGTCGACGAGATGCACATGACGCATCTCGGAATCGTCGACCAGCTCGCCTGGGACATCAAGTCGAAGACGGCCGGCCTGCCCCTCTGGCAGCTGCTCGGCGGCAACAGCACGCGCGTGCCCGCCTACGCCTCCACGGTGACCTGGGACACGATGGACGAGTACGAGCGCGCCATCAAGCAATGCATCGACGAGGGCTTCACGGCCTTCAAGCTGCACGCCTGGGGGGACGCCAAGGAGGACGCCAAGCTCTCGCGCAACCTGCGGAAGTGGACCGGCCCCGACGCGGACCTGATGTTCGACGGCTCGGCCGGCTGGGACTACGTGACGTCCATGAGCTTCGGCCGCGTGCTCGAGGAGTGCGGCTTCCTCTGGTACGAGGAGCCGATGCGCGAGTTCGAGCTGGGCAGCTACCGCAAGCTCTGCGACGCGCTCGACATCCCCGTGCTCGCCGCCGAGACCTCCGACGGCTGCCACTGGAACATGGCGACCTGGATCCAGGCGGGCGCGCTCGACATGACGCGCGTGAACACCAACTTCAAGGGCGGCTTCACGGGATCGATGAAGATCGCCCACCTCTCCGACAGCCACGGCATGCGCTGCCAGGTGCACGGCATGGGGCTCGCCAACGCCCAGCTCTGCGCCGCCATCCGCATCAACGACTATTACGAGCAGCTCGTCGTCAACGCCGAGCAGATCGCCGGGCTCAAGCGCCTCGGCAAGCTCGCCGTCGAGGGCGGCATCCTCACCGTGAGCAGCGAGCCGGGGCTCGGCCACGACATCGACTGGGACCATGTCGAGCGCGTCGCCGTGGCCTCGGTCTGACGGGGCGCGCGGCATGGCCCTCGCCCGGGACGACGGCGCCGCCCTGCGCCCCGCGCGCCGCCGGCCGCGCGGGCTCGGCGATCTCTCCGAGCATCGCTCATGGGCCTACTGGCTGCTCGCGCCCAGCCTCGTCCTCATCCTGGCCGTGGTGCTCTACCCCACGCTCTGGGGCGTCGGGCTCAGCTTCCGCGAGATGCGGCTGAACCGGCTCGACCTCGGCACGGGCTTCGTCGGCCTGAAGCACTACTACGCCATCGCCCAGGATCCGGTCTTCTGGCTGTCGCTGCGCAACACCGTCGTCTGGACGGCCGGCAGCGTGGTGGGCGAGCTGGCGCTGGGGCTGGCCGCCGCGCTGCTCCTGAACCGGGAGCTGCCCGGCTTCCGCCTGGCCTCGGTGCTCCTGCTCCTGCCTTGGTTCCTGCCCAATGTCGTGGCCGGCCACATGTGGGCGCTCATGCTCGACCCGCGCCTCGGCGTCATCAACGACATGCTGGTGCGCGCCGGCGTGCTCGGGACCTACAAGGCCTGGTTCGCCGATCCCGACACGGCGCTCGCCGCGGCCATGCTGGTGGAGATCTGGCACGGCTTCCCGTTCTTCGCGCTGCTGCTGCTGGCCGGGCTCAAGGCGATCCCCGGCGACCTCTACGAGGCCGCCTCGATCGACGGGGCCGGGCCCCTGAAGCAGCTGCGCTTCGTCACGCTGCCGCAGCTCAAGGCCATCATCGTGGCCGCGGTCGTGCTGCGGGTGATCAGCCTCGTCAACTCGCCGGACATCATCCTGATCCTCACCGGCGGCGGGCCGGGACGCTCGACGCTGGTCTTGTCGCTGCACGCCTTCCTGAAGGTCAGCAAGGAGTTCAACTTCGGCCAGGGCAGCGCGCTCGCCGTGGTCCTCTTCGTGCTGCTGATGGGCTTCTCCTACCTCTATGTCCGCCTCTCCAACGTGATGAGGACCTGAGCATGGCCCGACCCTTCGCAGGCATGGCCGCCCGCAAGCGGCTCGCCGACATCCTGTCCGGCCTCGCCGTGCTGGGGCTCGTCGTGTTCGCGGTGTTCCCGATCCTGTGGGCGCTGCTGGTCTCGCTCAAGCCGGAGGGCGACATCGTCACCGCGACCCTGCAATACGTGCCGCGGCGCATCACCTTCGAGAACTACGAGGCGATCTGGACGCGCTCGAACTTTCCCACGCTCATCGCCAACAGCGCGGTCGTCACGCTCACCACCGTGGCGATCTGCACCGTCGTCGGCACGCTCGCCTCCTACGCGGTCTCGCGCTACCGCTTTCCCGGCCGGCGCGAGCTCATGCTGTTCTACCTCGTGGTGCGGATGTTCCCGGCGGTGATGATCATCATCCCGCTCTTCATCCTGATGCGGAACGTCGGCCTGCTCGACAGCCGGTTCGGGCTGGCGCTGGCCTACACGACCTTCCTGCTGCCGGTCTTCATCTGGATGATGAAGGGCTTCTTCGAGGCCGTGCCCCAGGACCTCGAGGACGCCGCGCGCATCGACGGCGCGAGCCGGCTCGGCGCGATGATCCGCGTCGTGCTGCCGCTGGTGCTGGGCGGGCTCGTCGCCACCGCCGTCTTCGTCGCCATCGGGGCCTGGAACGAGTTCCTCTTCGCGCTGATGCTGACGACGAGCACGGGCTCGCGCACCTGGCCGGTGGGGCTGCAGCTGATGGTGGGGGAGTTCCAGTTGCCCTGGGGCTCGCTGGCGGCGGGCGGCATCATCTCCATCGTCCCGGTGATGGCGCTCTTCGCCGTCGTGCAGCGGGCGCTGGTGCGCGGACTGACGGCCGGCGCCGTGAAGTCCTGACGACCCGCCGGGGCGGACCGGGCCCGGCCGGGGAGCAGGCCGCGCCCGCCCTGTCCCGTCGAACGTTTCATAAAAGTCAGGCCAAGCCGTGCTCCGAAGCTTAAAACTCTGCCGGCATGCTGGCGGCGGACTTGGGCAGGTTCGATAGCGATGCAGACCCGTCAGAAGCGTATGCGTGTTCTCAAGAGCGGCCGGATCCTGCTGGATGGCGGGGCGCAGGAAATCGCCTGCACGATCAGGAACGTCTCGCTCGGCGGCGCCGGCGTCGAGCTCCCCGCGGGCGTGGAGCTTCCGGCCGTCTTCGTGATCGACGCGACCGGCTGGCCGCCCCGCGTCTGCCGGATGGCCTGGCGGGACGGGACGCGCATGGGCGTGCAGTTCATCGACCAGCCGGAGGAGCAGGAGGCGGCGGACGACGGTCTCCCGGCGCCCCTGGCGGCGGACCCGCAGCACTCCCTCCCGCTCGACGCGCCGATGCAGTGACGCCGCTCCCGCGGGCCGGCGCCGCGGCGGCGGTTTGCGCCTCCGGCGTCTCCTGCGCGGTTGCGGGGGGCGCGGCCGCCGCGGCCCGGATGGCTCGCCAGACCGCCTGCGGCGTGGCGGGCATGTCGACATGCTCCACGCCGAGGGGCGCGAGGGCGTCGATGATCGCGTTCACCACTGCCTGCGGCGCGGCCATCGCGCCCGCCTGGCCGGCGCCCTTCGCGCCGATGGGGTTGGCCGCCGTGGGCGTCTCCACGAAGGCCAGCGCCAGCGCCGGCACGTCGCACGCGCGCGGCAGGGCGTAGTCCATGAACGTGGCGGCCACGAGTTGCCCGTCCGCGTCGTAGACGCTCTCCTCCATCAGGGCCTGGCCGAGGCCTTGCGCGACGCCGCCCTGCACCTGGCCCTCCGCCAGGAGCGGGTTGACCAGCGCGCCGTAGTCGTCGACCCCGGCATAGCGCACGACCTGCGCCTGCCCGGTCTCCGGATCGACCTCGACCTCCGCGACGTGGCATCCCATGGGGAAGGTGTAGAGGTCGCAGCCATGGCGGCCATGGCCGGCGACGGCGTCCCCCGACGCGGCGAGCGCGGCGGCGAGATCGGTCCAGTCCAGGGCGCGCGCGTCCTCGTCCGCCGCCGGGCGCACGAGGAAACGGCCCCCCGCGTAGACGACGGCGTCGCGCCGGGCCTGGAGCAGCCGGGCCGCTGCGGCCTGCGCGGCCGCGAGCAGGTCGTCGGCGGCCATGAGAAGCGCCGTCCCGCCCATGTGCAACGAACGGGCGCCGCCATGGCCGCCGCCGGTCGCAAGCGCGCCGGTATCGGCCTGCCGGTAGCGGAACTGTCCGTGGGGCAGGCCCAGCCGGTCCGCGGCGAGCTGGACGAAGCTCGTCTCGTGGCCCTGGCCGTTCGACTGGGTGCCCACGGTCAGCAGCAGGGTTCCGTCGGGCTGCAGCGCCAGCGTGGCCATTTCGCCGGGCTGGCCGCGCGAGGTCTCGAGGAAGCAGCCGATCCCCATGCCGCGCAGCAGGCCGCGCCGCCGCGAGCCGCGGCGACGCTCCGGGAAGCCGGCCGCATCCGCCGCCGCCAGGGCGCTCTCCAGCAGCGCCCGCGCGTCGCCGCTGTCGATCAGGGCGCCCATGGCGGAGCGATAGGGCGTGTTCGCGACGAGGTTGCGCCGCCGGATCTCGGCGGGCTCCAGGCCGAGGCGGCGGGCGGCGAGGTCCGCAAGCCGCTCGATGACGTAGTTCGCCTCGGGCTTGCCGGCGCCGCGATAGGCGTCCACCGGCGCGGTGTTGGTGAAGACGCCCGTGGAGTCGAAGGAGATCGCGGGGATGACGTAGGGGCCGCCCATGGCGGGCGCCGCGGCGGTGGTCGCCGGGCCCGGCCCCAGCGAACTCAGCGCCGCCCCGCAGGCGGCGACCGTCTCCACCGCGAGCGCCAGGAAGCGGCCGTCGGCGTCGAGCCCCAGACGGGCCCGGGTGCGGTTGTCGCGTCCGTGCACGCCGGCCAGGAAGTCTTCGCTGCGCTCCGCGATCCAGGCCACGGACCGGCCCAGCCGGCGCGCCGCCCAGAGGGCGAGCACGTATTCGGGGTAGTTCACGTTCTTCATGCCGAAGCCGCCGCCCACGTCGGGACACACGACCACGATCGCCTCCTCCGGCACGCCGAACACCGCCGCCAGCTCGCTCCTGATCAGGTGGACCGACGCGCCGCTGAGCTCCAGGCGGAACTGCCCCGTGTCCGGCCGATAGGCGGCGAGCGCGCCGCGCGGTTCGAGCGCGGCGGCGGCGACGCGGTTGTTGACGAGCTCGATCTCGACGACGTGCCTCGCCGCCGCCAGGGCCGCGGCGGTCGCCGCCGGGTCGCCGCGGCGAAAGCGGAAGGCGCGGTTGCCGGGCGCCTCCGGCCAGATCCGGGGCGCGTCCTCGGCCAAGGCCGCGAGCGGGTCGGCGACGGCCGGCAGCGGGTCGTAGGCGACCGCGATGGCGTCAAGCGCCTCGATCGCCTGCTCGCGCGTCCGGGCCACGACGCAGGCCACCGCCTCCCCCACGTGCCGCACGCGGTCCGCGGCGAGCGCGCCCCGCGCGGGCACGATCAGCCCCGCCTCGTCGTCGAGGCGCGACGAGCACGGCAGGGCGCCGACCCCCTCCGCCGCGAGCTCCGCCGCCGTCGCGACCGCGAGGACGCCCGGACAGCCGGCCGCCGGGGCGGCGTCGACCCGCAGGCGGGCATGGGCGTAGGGCGAGCGCAGCACCGCCAGGTGCAGGGCCTCGGCCGGAACGAGGTCCGCGACGAACCGCCCGCGTCCCGTGACGAAGCGCTCGTCCTCGCTGCGCCGCCTGGACCTGGGGTCCTGCCCGACGGGCGTCACCCTGCGCTCCGCCTCCCCGACCCGTCCCGCCATCGTCGCCCCGCTGCTGCCGGCCTCTCTTAGCCGCAGCCCCCCGCGCAGGCCACCCCTCGCCGGGCCATGGCCGACCATCGCTCCTCGCGGAACACCGACGCGACGGCGCTACGGCCGGCCGTGGCCAGGGCGCGCCCGGCCGCGACAACCAAGGCCCCCGCCCCTCGTCCTTCGAGACGCGGCCTTTGGCCGCTCCTCAGGATGAGGGGCTTCATCAGGGCTCGTCACAAAGCACATTATCGCAACCACCGAGGCTTCATCAGGACTCGTCAAAGTCCACGCCAGCGCAACCACCGAG
>JAXMCW010000003.1:0-847937 GCA_046349155.1 Alsobacter sp.
GCCTTCGGAGGGCAACGCTCTATCCAGCTGAGCTACGGGTGCTTGCTGCGAGGCAGGCGGGGATTGTCTAGCCGATTGCGGCGCGTCGGGCAATGGCGGGGTGGGGTGGCGGCGGAGAGGACCTGCCGCTTCGCGGCTGCGCCCTCGCCGGTCCTCCCGCGCCGCCGGCAAGGGCGCGAGGCGGCGCGTGACGCCGCTCGCGGTCCGCCGCACCATGCGGCCGCGGGGCGCGGCCTGCGCCGCGGGAGGCCCGGCGGGTCGGCGCCCGCCCGGGCAGGTGCGGCGCCGGCATCGCGGCCGGCGGGTCAGTTGTTGGCGGTCAGGGGATCGATGATCTGCGGCACCTCGGTGATCCTGCCGACGGGGATGCCCGAAAGCTCGCTGTGCCTGAGGATGTCCTCCTCGCTCTCGGCGAGGTAGATGCAGAAGGTCTTGTCGCCCGCGATGTAGGAATGCTGCCACTGGATCCGCGGGCCGATGCTCGCCAGGGCCTGGTTGGAGGCGCGCGCGGCGCCGCAGAGCTCGGTGAGCGAGAACTCGCCGATGCCGGGAATGTCGCGTTCGATCACGAAGCGCTTCATGACAGGTCTCCTGGTTGCAGGTGAGGGCCGGGTCACGATGCGCGCTGCAGCCGCCGCATGAAAGCCTCATTTTCTTTGGGCCGGTGAAGCTGGGCTTTACGTCCTCCGCTTGCGCTTTTTCCGACTAAAGCTAAACTTTATCAATGTCCGGCGCCACGCACCTGAAGTCGCTGCAGGCCCTCGAGCTGGCGCTGCGCTGCGGCTCGCTGAAGGCGGCGGCGGAGCGGCTCGGCATCACGCCGGCGGCGGTCGGCCAGCGCATCCGCGCCCTGGAGGACCATCTGGGCAGCGACCTGCTCACCCGCGGTCGCTCGGGGCTGATGGCGACGCCCCAGCTGGAGCCCGCGCTGGGCGACCTGCGCGCCGCCTTCCTGGCGCTGGAGCGGGCGACGGAGGCGCTCGACTTCCAGCGCGTCAGCGAGATCCAGGTCGTGGCGGACCCCGACTGGGCGGAGCTCTGGCTGGCGCCTCGGCTGCCGGCCTTCCGGCAGGCCCATCCCAACGTGCTGTTCTGCATCAACGGCACCGGGGACGTGCCCTTGCGGCTGGGCGCGCCGGACGTGCGGGTCACGTATGGCGAGGGGCGCGACGAGGCCCTGTTCACGGACCTGCTCGTCCCGGTCTCGGGCCCCGACAACCTCCGGCGCATCGCCGGCAAGGCGCCGGCCCTGCAGATGGAGGGCATGCCGCTGCTGCACCTCAAGGACCAGGTGGAGGGCGTGGGCCCGCCCGGCTGGGTCGCCTGGTTCCGCCGGTTCGGCTACCGCGAGAGCGGCCAGGACCGCGGCGTGCGCTACCAGCACGCCCGCCTGGCTCTGGAGGCCGTGCGGCAGAACGTCGGCTTCATGGTCTGCGGCCTGTCCCTGGTCCAGGCGGATCTCGACAGCGGCCAGGTCGTCAACCCGTTCCCGCTGTCCCAGCACATCGTCGCGCCGCATCCCTACCGCCTCAGGCTCCGGCAGGACGCGGAGCGGCGGCCGCAGGTCCAGCGCTTCGCGGCCTGGCTGCGCGGCGAGGCCGCCGGCACGCGGCTGCGCATCGAGGCGGTGGTCGAGCAGGCCGGACGGGACGAAGTCGCCTAGCTTTTCCGCGTCCGCCGCCTGCCTCGCCCGCGTTCCCGTCGCGGACGCCGCCGGGCGCGCCGGGCCGGCGTCGGCCATTGCCAAGGCCAAGGCCGGCCATCACAATCCCAGCGAGTATCCAGCCCTTATCACCCGACAGGCGCGTCCGCCCGCCCGTCCCTTCAGCCCGGAACGCCTCACCCATGACCTCATCCTCCCCAGACGCGGCGGTCGCCGACGCCCCGGGGCTGGAGCGCCGGCTGGCCGCCATTCTCGCGCTCGACGTGGTCGGCTTCAGCCGGCTCACCGGGATCGACGAGGAAGGCACGCTCGCTGCGCTCAAGGCCCACCGGCGCGATCTCATCGACCCCACGGTCCTCGCGGCGCGCGGGCGGATCATCAAGTCCACGGGAGACGGGCTGCTCGCGGAATTCTCGAGCTCCGTCGCGGCGGTGCGCTGCGCGGTGATGGTCCAGCAGGGCATGGGCGAACGCAATGCGGGCCTGGCGCCGGACCGGCGCATGACGCTGCGGATCGGGGTGCATGTCGGCGACGTCGTCGTGGACGAGGCCGACCTGCTCGGCGACGGCGTCAACATCGCGGCGCGGCTGGAAGGCGTGGCCGATCCCGGCGGCGTGGCCATTTCGGAGGACGTCTGGCGCCAGGTGCAAGGCAAGGTGGGCGCGGCCTTCGCCGATGCCGGCGAGGTCCGCCTCAAGAACATCGCGACGCCCGTCCGCGTCTTTCGCCTGGAAATCGCGGAGGTCTCCTCGCTCGACGTCCCCGGGGCCGCCCCGGGGCCCGGCGTGCCGGCGCCGGAGCTGCCCTCCCTGGCCGTGCTGCCGTTCCAGAACATGAGCGGCGACCCCGAGCAGGAGTTCTTCGCCGATGGCCTCGTGGAGGACATCATCACGACCCTGTCCAAGCTGACGGGCCTGCGCGTCGTCGCGCGCAACTCGAGCTTCGTCTACAAAGGCCGCGCCGTCGACGTCAGGGAGGCCGGCCAGCAGCTGGGCGTGCGTTACGTGCTCGAGGGCAGCGTGCGCCGGGCTGGCAACCGCATCCGCATCACCGCGCAGCTCATCGACACGCGCTCGGGCTCCCATGTCTGGGCGGAGCGCTACGACCGGCCGCTGGACGACATCTTCGCCGTGCAGGACGAGATCACGCTGGTCCTCGCCACCGAGATGCAGGTGAGGCTCACCGAGGGCGAGCAGGCCCGCCGCCACTACACGACGACCTCGAATGTCGAGGCGTGGTCGCTGTGGATGCAGGGGCTGACCCTCTACCGGACCTCCATCTCCAAGGACAATTGCGGGCGCGCGCTGGCGCTGTGGCATAAGGCGCGGGCGCTCGATCCGGATGCGCCGGCGCTCAACGCCATGATCGGTTTCATGCACTGCGCCGACGCCCGCTTCGGCTGGTGGCAGGACCGCGCCGCGGCCATCGCCGACTCGCGCCGCTTCACGGAGCTGGCCTTCGCCGCCGACCCGGACCACCCGGACGCGCATGTCACGTCCGGCTTCCTGGGCATGATCGAGGGGGACTGGCCCCGCGCCATCCACCATGTCCGCAAGGCGGTCGAGTCCGCGCCGGGCGCGGCCGACGCCGCCGTGATGGCCTCCTTCATCCTGGCCTGCGCGGGCCACCCGCAGGAGGCCGTGCCGCTGATCGAGCGGGCCATGCAGCTCAGCCCCAACTACCCCGCCAATTACCTGGGCCACCTCGGCAACGCCTACCGGCTGACGGGGCGCTTCGAGGAGGCCATCGCGGCCTTCAAGGCCTTCGACCAGCGCTCCGCCGGCTTCGGCCTGACGGACCTCGTCATCGCCTACCAGCAGACGCAGCGGCCCGAGCAGGCCCGCCAGACCGCCGAGCGCCTGCTCGGCCTGCGGCCGTCCTTCACCGTGGAGGGCTGGCGCAACACCCAGTTCCGCAGCAACGCGGCGCTGCTGGAGGCGGAGATGGCTGCGCTGAAGGCGGCGGGCCTGCCCTGAGCGCGGGGCCGGCCGACCCCGCGAGACGGGCGGCAGGCGCCGTTGCGCCCTAGCCGAACTCCGCCGAGAGGTCCGCGATGAAGCGGTCCACGGCGCCCGACAGCACGGAAGCCTGCTGGCTGACGCTGTCCGCCTCCCCGCGCACCTGGCCCACCGCGGCCTGGGTCTCGCTGGAGACGCGCCTGATCGCCTCCGTGCTGTCCTTCAGGGCCTTGGCGCGCAGGGCCGCGACGGTCGTCCAGTGGCCGAGGCCTTCGCGGGCGCGTGCCTGGTCCACGACGGCTCCCCGGATGAGCGGCGTGATGGCGGCGAGATCGTCCGCCGTGGTCGTCATCTGCGACACGAGGGAGATGGCGCGCCGGGCGTCCTGGCCCACCCTCTCGATCAGCGCAGTGATGTCGGCGGCGGCGCGCGCCGTCTGCGTGGCCAGCGCCTTCACCTCCGAGGCGACAACGGCGAAGCCGCGCCCGGCCTCGCCCGCGCGGGCGGCCTCGATCGTCGCGTTCAGGGCGAGCAGGTTGGTCTGGCTGGCGACGTCCGAGATCATCGTGACCGCCGCGGCGATGGCGGAACTCGAGGAGGCGAGCCCCTCGATCGCCTCCTGGGTGGCGAGCACCGTCGCCTGGGCGGCCTGCGCGCCCGACAGCACGCCAGAGGCCTGCCGGTCGAGCGAGGTGATGGTCTCCGACAGGCGACCGACGGCGACGAGGTTCTCGTTGAGGGCCTCCTCGCTCATCAGCGCCGTGCGCTCGACGACGTCGACGGCGGAGCGGCTGTCCTCGTGATGTCGCAAGGTCTCGCCGGCGACCACGAGGAGCTGGGACGCGGAGGTCACGAGCCGTTCGTTGATGCTGCGCACCGCCTGCCGGAACAGCATGGCCTGGTCGGCGAGCTGCGCCCGCCGCTTGTCGACGCTCTCGCGGGTCAGGCGCTGGTCGGCGGTGATCATGTTGGCGAGGTCGAACATCATGAGCCGGTTGAGCCGGCTGCAATCTTCGGTTGCACGCGTCGGCCGCAGGGCGTGACGTCGCGCGACCTCGCGGAACAGGCGGTCGGTCAGGTGCGCCAGGATCGAGAGCGGGATGCGGGCTCCCAGCCCGAGCCTGTTCAGCACGGCGATCGAGCTTTCAAGCGCCGCGAAATAGGCCTCGTCGAATTCGGCGGCGAAGAGCTGGCCCAGGTGGGCCTTCTCGCAGGCGACGATCTCCTCGAAGTTCGGGAGCAGGATATCGGCGATGACAGTCGAGTACTCGGAGGCGCGTCGCAGCGTCACGCGGATCGCGTCGTCGAGCTCCCTCGCCAGCAGGGGCGCGACGCTGCGCGCGAGCGCGCGGACGGGCTCGTCGATTCCGTAGAGCGCCAACCGGCTGGCGTTGGGAGGCTGGACGTGAGGATGCTGCATCGCTGGGTCGGGTCGGTCTCGATGCAGCATGCCGCGATGTCAGAAACGAAAGATTAACCTCAACCTCCGGCAGGCGCCGCCGCTCAAATAAGGCAGCCTCCCTGCCCTCACCCGAAGGCGAACACCCTCGCCGGGCCGCCCGTGGCCCCGCGGATCTTGGGCGCTCCGACCACCAGCATGGCGCCCTTGGCCGGCAGCTTGCCGAGGTTGCTCAGGCATTCAAGACCCCATCGGCCCGTCGGCAGCCAGGCATAATGCGTCGCGAAGTCCGGCGAGGGCCCGAAGTCGAGCGACAGCGTGTCGACGCCGATGCCGGAGGCGGTCGTCGTCTCCGCCAGCATCTTGGCGGCCTCGATGTGGAAGCCCGGGAAGTGCATGACCTTCTTGTCGTCGGCGTTGCGGAACTTCGCCCCGCTCACGAAGGCGTCCCAGCCGGACAGCATCGCCACGCAGGCCTTGTCCGGGATGGGGCCGTTCTTGGCGACCCAGGCCTTCACGTCGTCGGGCGTGACCTGGGCGTCGGGGTTGGACGCGGCCTTCTCGCGGATGTCGATGATGGCGAGCGGCACGACGAGATTGTCGACCGGGATCTCCGCGACGCTCTTGCCGTCGGCGGAGAAATGCAGCGGCGCGTCCATGTGGGTGCCCGTGTGCTCATTCAGGACCCACTCGTTCAGATTGAACTTATGCTCCTTGTACGTGAATTTCGGCACGATCTTGAGCTGCGGCTCGCCGAAATAGGTGGGAAAATCCGGATAGAGCTCGTGCGTCAGGTCCACGGCCTTGCCGGGGGAGACGGCCACCGACTGGGCCTGGGCGGGCGCGGCCGGCAGGCTCGCCGCCGCTCCTGCGGCCGCGGCCGCGACAGCCCCGCGGAACAGGCCGCGGCGGTCGAGCATCCGCTGCTTGACGCTCTCGATGACGCAATGCTGGCACATGGCACCCTCCCTGACCGGACGGCCCCTTGTCCTGCCCCGCCGCCCGTGCGGGAATGGTTCGGCAGAGGTTACAACTTGTCAATGTGACGGCTTGGCCGGGCGCGGCCGGGCCTGGAAAGGAAGCATCCGATGGCCACGGTCACGCTCTTGTCCGACGACCAGCTCTCGCCAGAGGCGCGTGCCGTGTTCGACGACATCCGCGCGGTGCGCAAGAGCGACTTCATCAACAATTTCTGGCGCGCCCTGGCGCATGATCCCGTCACGCTGAAGCGGACCTGGGAGAGCATCAAGCAGGTGATGGGCTCCGGCGCGCTCGATGCGAAGACGAAGGAGCTGATCTACATCGCCGTCTCGGTCGCGCATGGCTGCAGCTACTGCATCCACTCCCACACCGCGGCGGCGCGCGCCAAGGGCATGACGCCGGCCGAGCACGCCGAGCTTCTCGCCGTGATCGGCATGGCCTCGGAGACTAACAGGCTGGTCACGGCCCTTGGGGTCGAGGTCGACGACGCCTTTCTGGCGTGAGGCGGGCAAGCGCCGGGCGGGCCGCCGTCAGGACAGCGGCTTGTGCGCGAGGGCGTGGGTGATCGGATCCGGCTCGATGCTGGATTCGCCGCGGAACGGCTCGTCCATCACGAGGATGAAGGAGATCACCAGCCCGATCGCCGCCATGTGCAGGGTGATCAGCGAGCCGCTGCCGAGGTCGAGCGAATGGCGCCCGTTCAGGACCATGGCGCCGAGCAGGAAGACCCAGATCAGCCACCAGAAGATGGCCGGCACCGCACGGGTTGCGCTTTCCAGCCGCGTCTGGCGAAGGTCGTCGAGTTTGTCGAGCAGGCCGTGGAGCACCGAGGCGACCTCGGGCTGCGCCGCGGCGATGGCGCGCACGCCGCTGATCAGCGAGGTCATGATCTGCGCGACCTCGGCGGAGAGCGCGGGTTCCTCCGCACCGAGCGCCGTCCACTCGGCCGTCGCCACCTTGCTCGCATAGGCGCGCAGCCGCTCGCGCTCGGCCCTGACCTCGCCGCCCCCGATGAGCTCCAGCTCGCGGTCGAGCCGCGCGATGGTCGAGGCCTCGCGCAGCACCGTGTCCTGCGCCTTGCCCATGTTCGCCCTGACGTCCGAGAGCACGAGGGCGAGAACGAAGACCGCGAAGGCCAGCAGGCTTCCGTGCACCACCTCGGCGAGCTTGGCGTGCTCCGTGAGGACCGACTTGCCGTTGGCGAAGACGAAGCGGCGCGCGAGCACCGCGACGACGAGGGCGACTGCCGCGGTGAGCATGGCGCCCGCGAGCAGGATGAGCTGGTCGGGCCAGTGCCCCACCAGACGCAGGAACCAGTTCATGAGATGCAGTCCTTGACCCGTCACAGCGCAGCCTTCTCGTTCTTGCCGATCATGGGCCCGGCGGCAAGCCAAGCTCTGGCTGGGCCGGCCGGGAGTCGCGGTTTGGCGAAAGACGTCAGGGCTGCCAGCGCCGGCCCGTCTCCCGGCCGTCCTCGTACTGCGCCTCGAAGATCGGGGCGGCGAGCACGGCCTCGACATGCAGCACCGTGTCGCCCACGTTGCGGAAACCGTGGCCGCTTCCGGCGGGGACGATGATCGACTGACCGGCGGTCACCGTCCGGGTGTCGTCCCCCACCCACACCTCCGCCCGGCCCGAGCGGATGGTCAGCACCTCCTCGACGGCGTGGCGATGCGTGGGCGCGCCCGCTCCCGGCGTGCACCATTGCTCGAAGATGCAAAGCTGGGCCGAGCCGACGCGGGCGGACACGCGCATGCGCGTCTCAACGCCCTCGCGCCAGATTTCCGCCTCGCCCTGCTCGGGATCGAGAACATCCATGGGTGTCTCCTGCGCCGCGCCGGCCCTGCCGCCGGGTTTCCCTCAAGTTTACCGAAATGTCATCCGCGCTCCACGCGCCTGACGGAAGCGGGGCCCTATCACGGCGACGTTCGCCATCGGGCGTGTCCATGCTGCGGGAGAGGGCCATGCAGGAGGAACAGGTCAGCGTGAGCCGGGAGGACCTGCTGGTGCTGGTCCATGCCGGCCGGCAGTCGCGCGATGCGGTCGTCGCAGAGGCGGCGCGCCGCCTCGAGGCGGGCCTGCGCAGCGGGGACGACGTCCAGCTCGTGCTCGAGACCCGGCTCGCCATCGAGCGCTCCCGCGCCCGCCTCGCGGCCCGCGAGGCCGACGAGGCCGCCATCCGCGAGCATGCCAGGAGTGCGTCGCGCCGGCGCGCCGGCTCGGCCGCCACGCGGGTGAAGAGCGTCCCCGCGCCGGCCTTCTTCTGACACGGGACAGCGCGCCCGCCGACGGGAGGGGCGGCGGGCAGCGCCGGGCGGCGGGGAGGGCGTAGTTCTTCCCGCCGCCACGATCCAGGATGGCGCGGACGCCGCCCGCGTCGCAGCCTCAGTTGAGCTTCTGCACCTGCCAGCCGAGCTTGCCGACCTCCTCCTGGGCGAGCGGCGTGAGGCTGCCGGTGAGCGCCAGGACCGGCGGGGCGGATTGCGCGCCGGCGGCCTGCGCGGCTCCGGTGAAGGCGCGCGCCACGCGCTCCGTCCAGGCGACCTCGTCCAGCGGGAACACGGCGACGAGCCGGCCGTCGGCCGTCCGATTGAGCGGAAAGCCGCCCACGTCAACGAAGCTCGTGATGCCCAGCGCCTTCGCATTGGCGGCGATGAGCTCGATCCGGCGGCGCTGGAAGAACGCCTCGTCCCGGCTCGCCGCGTCCGCGGCCCGGGCCACGTAGAGAACGGCGCCGCTCGCCTTGAGCGTGCGCAGCGCGTGGGCCATCAGGAGCAGGTCGGTGGGCGTGTAGAAGCGGTTCTGCACGAGGCGCTGGGCGAGCTGCGGCGACACCTTCTGCCGCTGCATGTTGTCGAGCACGATGTCGATGATCTGGGAGGAGGTCTTCTCCGCCAGCAGCCCCGTCACCGTGTTGGCCGTCGAGGCCGAGCTGACCGCGAGGCCGGCGCCGCCGGGGATCGCCATCATCAGCCCCTTCATCGAAAGGCCGCCCATCGCCGCCGCCGTGGCGACGTCCGTCAGCTTCTGGGCGAGAGGCGGGAACTCGGTATAGGGATCGACGCCGAGCTGGACCGCGAGCGTCCGTCTCGCCGAATCGACCCCAAGGATGCTCGTCACGACGTTGTCGCGACTGGAACCGGCATTGTTGATCCCCGCGCCGATGCGGTCGAACAGGTTGGCGACGCCCGACGCCGAGCGCTTCAGCGTGGCGCCGGGATCCGTCAGCAGGTCCGCGCCATACTTCAGCGGCGCAGCGGCGGCCTGGCCGAGGGACTTCACGAAGATGTCCGATTCCGACATGGCCTGGAGGCTGCGCAGGGCCGCGAGCTCCTGGAGCCGGCGGCGCAGGAAGTCGTCGCCCGCGACCTCGTAGGTGCCGAAGCGTGTCTCGACGACGTAGAGGCGGAGCAGGCCGTCGCTGCGCACCTCGGGCGCGATGCGGTAGTTCGGGCCCTTGGCCTTGGCCCCGAGCAGCGCCTCGGCGTCGGCTACCGGCGGATCCTCGAAGGCGTGGGCGGGTGCGGCAAGGGCTAGGGCGGCCCCCAGGGCGACCAGGGCGGCGAGCCAGCGCGATGTCATGAAGGTCCCTCCGAAGCGCAATCAGTGCGCGAATCCAGTGGTCCCCGCCTTATCGCGAACTGTCCAGCCTCCGCCAGCCCCTATCCCCCGCCTTTGCGTCGAAGCAAGCTGCAACCGGGCCGTGCGCCGCCGCACATCGAACCGCCGCCCGGCCATGCAGGATCATATCCATCGAGGGAGACCCGTCATGACCATGATCCTGAACCTGCTGATGTCGGCCCTGTCCACGATGGCCCTGACGGTCAGCCCCGCCTATGCGGGCGAGGTCTTCGATCAGGACTGAGCGGGCTACTTCGTCGGCGCCGTCCAGACGCCCGTCCAGTCCACCCCCGGCGGAGACGCCCTGTAGGCGTCGCAGCGCGCCATCATCACCCGCGACGGACCATCCCCCTCCTTGAGAGCGAGGCAGCGCCGGAAGGCCTCCATCGCCTCGTCCCAGGCCCGCCGGCGATAGGCGGCGAGAGCGTCGCGATAGGTCTCGACAAGGTCGAGTTCGGTCTGCCCTACCGTCGTGCGCAGTCCGATGAGCTCGTGGACGGCCTCGGGCTCGTCCCGCCCCATCACCACCACCCTGTCGATCTCACGGAACAGGACCGTGTCCCCCGCCGCCCGCGCCGTCGCGGCGGAGGCCAGAATGCGCGTGCCGTAGACCTTGCCCAGGCCTTCGAGCCGGGAGGCGAGGTTCACGGCGTCCCCGATCACCGTGTAGTTCAGGGCCGTCTCCGAGCCGATGCTCCCGGCGATGACGTCGCCCGTGGCGACGCCCACGCGCAGGCCCAACGTCGGAGTGAAGCGGCGGATGCCGATGAGGTCCGGCAACTCGGCCCTGAAGGCCTCGAAGCGGGCGACCTGCTCCAGCGCCGCCTCGCAGGCCAGCCGCGCCTGGTCGGCGGCCGGGGTGAAGGGCGTCGCCCAGAACGCCATCACCCCGTCGCCCAGGAACCTGTCGACGATGCCCTGGCGCTCGCGGATCGCCGTGCTCAGCCGGCTCAGGTAGCGGTTCAGCACGGTGACGAGCAGAGGCGGGTTCACCTCCTCGGAGAAATGGCTGAACCCCGCCATGTCGGTGAAGGAGACCGTCGCGACCTGGCGCTCGGCGCGTGGCACCGCGTCAGGCGTGTCGAGGAGGCCCGCCACCACCTTGGGGTCGATGTAGCGGCCGAACATGTCGCGGATCTTCTGCTTCAGCCGCAGCTCCGCGAGCATGAGGTTGAAGGCGCGCGTGAGCCGGCCGATCTCGTCGAACGAGGTGACAGGCAGTTCCGCATCGTACTGCCCCCTCTCGGCCGCCTCGGTCGCATGCACCAGCCGGCGGATCGCCCCGACCATGCGCCGCGCGATCCAGGCGGCGAGGATGGCGCCCAGCACGCCTGCGAGAGCGAGCGTGAGGAGCGTCAGGCGGATGACCTCGTGCTCGTTCTCCTGCGTGGATTCGATCGCCTTGGACGTGAAGGCCATGCTTTCCCGCCGCACCTGCTCGAGCCGCTCGTTCTGCTCCTCTCGGATCTCGTCGAGCAGCTCCAGCGCCTCCTTGATGCGCACGGGATCGTGCGCCCGGAGCGCCTCCACCATCGCGGCGCGATCCTGCTGGTAGGTGGCGCGGTGGCGGCCCACCTCCTCGATCTGCGCGGTGATGCGCCCGAGAAGCACCCGGTCGTCGATGTCGCCCGCCGCCTGGGCCTGCCTGGCGAGAGCGGCCTGGGCCGTGGCCAGTTCCTCGTCCGCGCCGATCCCGGCCTTGCGCTCGGCCTCGAGCTCCGCGTCGATCGGGTGGGGCGGCTCCGACAGGGCGGCCAGGGCCGCCTGCCGCAAGGCCAGGGACTGCTCCAGGGTGCGGATGTGCGCGCGCGCGAGGTGGCCGTAGACCGGAACGTAGGTGCGGTTGATCGAGCCGATCAGGTCGCCCACCCGGATCGACATGGTCGTGTTGATCGCCGCCACGATGCCCATCAGCACGATCAGCAGGCCGGCCAGGGCGAAGATCGCGTGGGCGATGGAAGGCGAGAAGCGGAAGCGCATGGACCCGTCCGGAAGCCGCGAGAGCCTAACCGCGCGCGCCGCGAAGGTCGAGCTACACGGTGCGCGCGGGATCCGCCGCGAGGCGCTCTAATTACATTTCTTTATGTGTAACAATCGATCTCCCGCCACCACTTGCGTTGTTTGACATTCCGAACGCTTGGACCTAAAAATCAAACAAGGCCTTGGAACCGGGCCGCGAGGACAACGCCATGACACTCTTCACCCGACGCCACGCCATCGCCTTCGCGGCGGCGCTCGCCACCTTTGCCGCGCCGGCTCTCGCGCAGGCTCAGGTCAAGGAGATCCGCATCGACTGGGCCACCTACAACCCGGTCAGCGTGACGCTGAAGGAGCAGGGGCTCCTTGAGAAGGAATTCGCCAAGGACGGGATCACGATCCGCTGGGTCCAGTCCGCGGGCTCCAACAAGGCGCTGGAGTTCCTCAACGCCGGCTCGCTCGACTTCGGCTCCACGGCCGGCGCCGCCGCCCTGATCGGCAAGATCAACGGCAATCCCATCCAGTCCGTCTACGTCTATTCGCGCCCCGAATGGACCGCCCTCGTCACCAAGGGCGACAGCCCGATCAAGGAGGTCGCCGACCTCAAGGGCAAGCGCGTGGCCGTCACGCGCGGCACAGACCCGCACATCTTCCTGGTGCGCGCCCTGGCCGCCAACAAGCTGACCGAGAAGGACGTGAAGCTCGTCCTCCTGCAGCACGCCGATGGCCGCCTCGCCCTCGAGCGCGGCGACGTCGACGCCTGGGCAGGCCTGGACCCGATCATGGCGGCCGCGGAGATCGAGGGCGGGGCGCGCCTGTTCTACCGCAAGCCTGAGGCCAATACCTGGGGCGTGCTCAACGTGCGCGAGGAGTTCGCCAAGGCCAACCCCGACATCGTCAAGCGCGTGCTCAAGGTCTACGAGGACGCCCGCAAGCAGGCCCTGGCGGACAAGCCCGGCCTGACCAAGAGCCTCGCGGCCGCGGCCAAGCTGCCCGACAACGTGATCGCCCGGCAGCTCGAGCGCACCGACCTGACCTTCGGGCCGATCGGCCCGGCACAGGCCGAGACGATCCTGGCCGCGGGCCTCGCGCTGCAGGAGGCGGGCGTGGTCGACCCCTCGGTCGACGTGAAGGCCACGGTCGCCGCGCTCATCGAGCCGAAATATCTGGCCTCGGCGGGCACGCAATAATCGGCTAAAGGGAGCCGCCGCGCTCCAGCGGCGGCTTCTCTCCGAATGGGTCCATGAGTTCCCCGCCCCCGGCTCTCGCGCAAGATGACGTGGCCCTGGCCCCGGCCAGCCACGGCCGGGCGCGGCTGCCCTCGTCGCGCTGGCTTCTGGGGATCGTGCTGCCGCTCGTCCTCGCGCTGGCCTGGGAGCTCGCCGTGCGCCTGGGCCTCGCGCAGGGGCGGCTGATGCCGCCTCCCTCGCGCATCGCCGCGACGCTCGGCGACCTCGCCCGGTCCGGGGAGCTCTGGCAGCATGTCCAGGCGACGCTCCTGCGCGTCTTTGCGGGCTTTCTCCTCGGCGCGGCCGTCGGGACCCTCGCGGGCGCCCTGACGGGGGTTTCAGACACGGCGCGGCGCGTGCTCGACCCCACGCTGCAGGCCCTGCGCGCCGTGCCGTCGATTGCCTGGGTGCCGCTCTTCCTGCTCTGGCTGGGAATCTTCGAGGCGTCGAAGGTCGCGCTCATCGCGGTGGGCGTGTTCTTCCCCGTCTATCTCGGCGTGGCCAGCGCCATCGAGGGCATCGACCGCAAGCTGGTCGAGGTCGGCCGCGTCTTCCGCCTCACCACGCTGCAGATGGTGCGCCGCGTGCTGCTGCCGGCCGTGCTGCCGACCTGGCTCACCAGCCTGCGCGCCGGCCTCGGCCTCGGCTTCATGTTCGTCGTCGCGGCGGAGTTCATGGGCGCGGATACCGGGCTCGGCTACCTCCTGGTCGACGGCCAGCAGATGGGACGGCCCGACCGCATCCTGGCGGCCATCATCACCTTCGCCATCCTCGGCAAGCTCTGCGACAGCCTGCTCGTGTTCGCCACGCGCCCCCTGGTGCGCTGGCAGGACACCGCGCGCCGGAGCCTGTGACATGTTCCTGGTCGAACGACTCACGAAGACCTACGCGGACGGCACCCGGGCGCTGTCCGACGTCACGCTCTCCGTGGCGCAGGGCGAGATCCTCGCCATCGTCGGCGGCTCCGGCTGCGGAAAGACGACCCTGCTGCGCCTCGTGGCCGGCCTCGACCAGGCGAGCGCCGGGCGCATCGTCGTCGACGGGGAGGCGATCACCGCGCCCCATCCCTATGTCGGCATCGCCTTCCAGGAATCGCGGCTTCTGCCCTGGCTGAGCGTGGCCGACAACGTCGCCTTCGGCATCGCCGACCTGCCGCGCGCGGAGCGCGAGCAACGTGTCGTCGACGCGCTGGCCCGCGTGCACCTCGCCGAGCATGCCAGGCGATGGCCGCGCGAGCTGTCGGGCGGCCAGCAGCAGCGCGTCTCCATCGCCCGCGCCCTCGTGGCGCGTCCGCGCGTGCTTCTCCTGGACGAGCCCTTCTCGGCCCTCGACGCCTTCACCCGCGCCAGCCTGCACGATCATCTGCTGGCGCTGTGGGAGGCCAGCCGGCCCACGGTGGTCATCGTGACGCACGACGTCGACGAGGCCGTGGCGCTCGCCGACCGGGTCGTCGTGATGCGGCCGCGCCCGGGCCGCGTCTTCGAGACCATCACCGTGTCGGCCGAGCGGCCTCGCGACAAGTTGTCCGTTCCGGTGGAGAGAGCCAAGCGCAGGGTCTTGAACGCGCTCGACCGATCGCTCAAGACACCCGAGCCGGAAAGTCCCATCGTGGGAGATGCCGGCGCGGCGCGCTGGTGGTGACACGCGAGCATGCCGCGACCAGGAATTGCGGCCTGTCGCGCCGCGCATGCCGCCCAGGCAGGAGAACGAGACGAATGGACGCCGATGCGCTGCGGGCCCTGCAGGCCCCGATCAAGGCCCGCTACAAGGAAGCCCCGGACGCCGCGGTGATCACGCTGCGCGCGCAGGGCGAGCTCGACGAGAGCAAGATCGCCTGCAAGCTGGAGACCGGCCGCGCCATCGTGGAGGCCGGCCTGCACCCGGCCTCCGGGGGCAGCGGCATGGAGCTGTGTTCCGGCGACATGCTGCTCGAGGCGCTGGTGGCCTGCGCCGGCGTCACGATGAAGGCGGTCGCCACCGCCCTCGAGATCCCCCTGCGCAAGGGCATCGTCCGTGCCGAGGGCGACCTCGACTTCCGGGGCACTCTCGGCGTCGACCGCGAGGCTCCCGTCGGCTTCCGCGCCATCCGTCTCGCCTTCGACATCGACACCGACGCGCCGCAGGAGAAGATCGACGCGCTTCTCAAGCTCACCGAGCGCTATTGCGTGGTCTTCCAGACCATCAACCGCAAGCCCGAGCTGACGGTCTCGGTGAACCGGGGGTGAACCGCCCTCGCCGGCCTGGCGAGAAGCGCGGCGGCGAGGCCGTGCCTGTCCGCCGGACGGAAGACCGCTTCGCTTCCGCCTCGCGATGACGGGGCGTCCTACCCCTTTCGCGCCAGCACGGCTTCCCGCCGCGCCAGGCTGTCCGCCGGCCAGTATTCGCTGCGGCGGTAATAGTCGGGCATGGCGGGCACGCCCTCCGGCAGCGCGACCCAGGGCAGCCGGGTCGAGGTGTAGATGTGGATGTCGGGCGGCAGGCGGCCGGGTTCCTCCAGCGTGCCGACGCGGACGAAGCGGATCGCCTCGCCGGCGCCCGCATAGTGGCTCCACAGCGCGACGCGGCACGACGGGCAGCGATGCACGCGCTGGCCCTTGCCGCTCGCCGAGGGGGTGTCGACCTCCTCCGTCGCGCCGGCCTCCACCGCGACGCGGTCCGTCTCGATCATCGCGTTGACCGCGAAGGCGGAGCCGGTCTCCCGCTGGCACCAGGTGCAATGGCAGCAATGCACGAACAGCGGGCGATCGGTGAGTGCATAGCGGACCTGCCCGCAGGTGCAGCGGCCCTTCAGCCGGAACGTGCTCATCCCGCGCCTCCCCTTGCGGTTCCCGCACGGAGGCTCCGCCGCGGCGGGGGCGCTGTCAACGGGCTCAGACGGGCTTCTGGTGCGGCCGGAAGAGCCGGCCGTTCTCGGCGAAGAGAACGAAGCCCAGCGCGCAGAGGCCGAGCACCGAGAATCCCAGGGTCATCGGCAGCGCGGTGCCGTCGAGGCGCTGGCCGATCAGGAAGCCGAAGATCGCGCCGCCCACCGTCGTCACGAAGCCCTGCACGGAGGAGGC
Organism: Alsobacter sp.; assembly: GCA_046349155.1. Taxonomy (GTDB): domain Bacteria; phylum Pseudomonadota; class Alphaproteobacteria; order Rhizobiales; family Beijerinckiaceae; genus Alsobacter. Next base: position 15,888 of record JAXMCW010000003.1, read on the forward strand.
GGTGCCCGCCACGTGGCCGAGCGGCTCCATCGTCATCGCGCCGAAGTTCGGGCCGATCAGGCCGAAGGCGAACATGGTCAGCGACTGGAAGATCGCGAAGCTCACGATGGTCTCGTGCCCCAGCCAGGTCCAGGCCGCGTGCAGCGTCGTGACGACGATGAAGCCGATGAGCGCGGCGTGCGAGACGCGCCGGCTGCCGAGCCGGCCGACGATGCGGGCGTTGAGCAGCGAGGCGAAGGCCATGAAGATCGCGATCATGGCGAAGACCAACGTGAAGTACGGCCCCGCGCCCAGCACCTCGGACAGCACCTGCTGCGCCGAATTGATGAAGCCGAACAACGCGCCCATGACGAGCGTCATGGCCAGCATGTAGCCCATCGCCACCCGCGTCGTCAGGATGAAGCGCAGCGCACCCCAGACCGAGGCGAAGGCGATGGGCCGCCTGTCCTCCGGATGCAGGGTCTCCGGCAGCTTGAGATAGGTCCAGGCGCCCACCGTGAGGCCGAACAGCGCGAGGACAAGGAAGATCCAGCGCCAGGGCGCGACGAGCACGATGACCTGTCCCAGGCTCGGCGCGATGATCGGCACGGCCAGGAAGACGATGAAGGCGAGCGACATCACGCGCGCCATCTGCCGGCCCGAATAGCAGTCGCGGACCACGGAGACCGCGAGCACGCGCGTCGCCGCAGCGCCGACGCCCTGCACGATCCGGGCGGTCATCATCACGGCGAAGCTCGTCGCCAAGGCCGCGCCGAAGCTCGCCACGACGTAGATCGCGAAGCCCAGGAGGAGGATCGGCCGGCGGCCATAGCGGTCGGCCAAGGTGCCGTAGATCAGCTGGGCGCAGCCGAAGCCCAGGAGATAGGCCGTGACGATCCACTGGCGGTCATTGGGGCTGGCGATGGACAGGCTCTCGCCGATGGCCGGCAGGGCCGGCAGCATCGCGTCGACGGCCAGGGCGTTGGTCGCCATCAGCGCCGCGACGAGCGCGACGAACTGGGGAAAGCCCATCCCGGGGTGCGGGACGGGGGAAGCCTTCTTCGGACCAGTCAAGCAGCGATCCCGGCGCGTGAGGACAGGACGGGCGCTCCCGTCCTGCGGGGCGGGACGAAGAAGGCCCTGCGGCCCTGCGCGTCTTCATTTCAGCCTGAGTACAAGACGCGAGGGCCTGCCGCAATGCGAAGAGGCCTGCCGCGCCGTCATGGCAGGGCAGGCCTTCCAGCGCGACAGGCGTCCTGGAGGTCGTTACTTCACGTTGCGCGCGATGTGCGAGTTCATCTCGAACATCGTCACCTTCTTCTTGCCGAAGATGGGCTCGAGCGTCGCGTCCGCGTTGATCTCGCGCTTGTTCTTGGCGTCCTGCAGGCCATGCGCCTTGATGTAGTCCCAGATCTTCTTGACGATCTCGGAGCGCGGCAGCGGGTTCGCTCCCACGATCTTGGCGAGTTCCTTGGAGGGCGTCACCGGCTGGGCGAGGCCGCCGCGCGGCGCCGCGCTCTTGCCTGCCGGTTTCGCCGGCTTGGCCGCGGGCTTCGCCGCCTTGGCAGGCGCCTTGGCCGCCGCCGGCTTGCTGGCCGTGGCCTTACTCGTCGCAGCCTTGGCGGCAGCGGTCTTGGTCTTGGTCTCCTTCGCCGGGGCAGCCTTGCCCGCGGTCTTCGCCCCGGCGGCGGTCTTCCCGGCGCCGGTCTTGCTGCTGCTCTTAGCCATGGTGCGTCTCCCTTCCTTGGCCCACAGCACAGCCAATCGCCGGCCGGCCCTCTCGTTCCAGCCGCGTCGAGCGCGTCGGAGGAGAGGGACGGGACCGGCGGTTCGCCGCGGCGGGCGGCGCGTGGGCGCGAACCGGCCTATTCGGCCGGAAGCGGCGCGCGACTCGCGTAGGCGACGCTGTCCTTGCGGAACACCAGATACCCGAAGAGCAGCATGTCTGCGAGCACAACGATGGAGGAAAGCGCCGCAATCGGATCGCCGATCGCGTGGCCGGAATGGACGAGGCCCACGCCGATGCTCATCACGATGACCGCGGCGATCCAGACGCCCACCTGAAGGCGCGCCAGACGCCCGCGATCGATGGCCGGATGCAGGTGGTAGAAGATCCCGAACAGGAACAGGCACACCCAGCCCAGCAGGTTCAGGTGGGCGTGCGCGGGCATCGTCTCGTGGTTTCCGCTGGCGGCCATGATGAGGCCCCAGGTCATGCCCGCCACCACCAGGCACACGGCGGCGCGGAAGGACAGGGTGGACGCAAGAGGCGAGTCGGGGGTCGCTGCCATGGGTCTTCCTCCGTCAATGGCCCCTCTCTCGGAAGGGGCGCAGGTCACGTTGCCAGCACCCTAGGGACCCGCATAGTGGGTGGTTGTGCGGAAAAGCACACGATGCGTGTGAAATACGGCGTTCCACCGCGGGCCGGGCCGCGCTGTCTGGACGACAGCGCAGCCGGGGCCGGCCGCGCTCGACGGTCCGGGCGTCGCGGGCTTCGCACTGCAGCACCCGCAATGCAGCACCGAATTGAGTTGCGCACCTCAGAACCTGAGGACACACTCCCGCGCCATGACCACGGTGAACGACAGGGTGACACTGGAGGACGTGGCCCGGGAGGCGGGCGTTTCGCTTGCGACGGTGGACCGGGTCGTCAACCGCCGCCCCGGCGTCCGCGAGAAGACAGTCGCCCGCGTCGAGGCGGCGATCCTGAAGCTCAGCTATCGGCCCGACCCCGCCGCCGCGCGCCTCGCCCGCAATCGCAGCTTCCGCTTCTGCTTCGTGCTGCCGACGGGCAGCAACACCTTCATGACGCAACTCGCCGAGCAGGTGAACCAGGCGGCCGACTGGCTCGCCGCGCAGCGCGCCTTCATCGACATCGTCCATGTCGACGTCTTCGATCCCGAGGCCTTGGCCGATGCGCTTGAGAAGCAGGGGCCGCGCTTCGACGGCGTGGCGACGATCGCGCTCGACCATCCCCGCGTGAGGGCGGCGATCGACGAACTCGTCGCCGCTGACGTGGCGGTCGTGACACTCGTGTCCGATGCCCCCAGTTCGCGCCGTCTGCACTATGTCGGCATCGACAACACGGCTGCGGGGCGCACGGCAGGCACGCTGATGGGCCGCTTCCTGGCGGGGCGGCGCGGCCGCATCGGCCTCATCGCCGGCTCGCTCGCCCTGCGCGACCATGCCGAGCGCCAGTTCGGCTTCTCGCAGGTGATCAACGGCGAGTATCCGGGGCTCGCCATCCTCCCGGTCCAGCAGGGCCGGGATGACAGCGCGCTGACGCGCACCATCACGGACCGCCTGCTCGCCGATCATCCGGACCTCGTCGGCCTCTACAATGTCGGCGCCGGCAACCGCGGCATCGCTGCCGGGCTGGAGGCGGCGGGTCGGGCGCATGACGTCGTCTGGATCTCCCACGAACTCACGCCCTTCACGCGCCGCTTCCTTCTGCGCGGCGTGATGGACGCCTGCATCAACCAGGATGCCGGGCACGAGGCCCGCTCCGCCTGCCGCGTGCTGCTGGCCCATTGCCTGGGCGAGCCCATCGTGGCGGACCAGGAGCGCATCCGCATCGACATCTTCATCCGGGACAACATGCCGTGACCCTCGGACCGGGGACGGCGCCGCACCAGAACAGCCAAGGGGAGGCCTCGACGTGGCAAGCAACGTGAAGGGACCGGCGATCTTTCTCGCCCAGTTCGCCGGTGACGCCAAGCCCTTCAACTCGTGGGACGCGATCTGCAAATGGGCCGCCGGCCTTGGCTATAAGGGCGTGCAGGTGCCGACCTGGGACGGCCGCCTCTTCGACCTCGCCAAGGCCGCGGCGTCGAAGGACTATTGCGACAAGATCGCGGGCGTGGCGAGGAAGCACGGCCTCGCCATCACGGAGCTGTCGACCCACCTGCAGGGGCAGCTCGTGGCCGTCAATCCCGCCTATGACGAGGCCTTCGACGCCTTCGCGCCGCCGCAGGTGAAGGGCAAGCCGCGCGAGCGGCAGAAATGGGCGGTCGATCAGCTGATGCTCGCCGCGCAGGCCTCCCGGCACCTCGGCCTCAGCGCCACCGTCACCTTCCCGGGCGCGCTGGCCTGGCCCTACGTCTACCCCTGGCCGCAGCGGCCCGAAGGGCTGATCGACGCAGCCTTCGAGGAGCTGGCGCGGCGCTGGAAGCCGATCCTCAACGCCTATGACGAGGCCGGGGTCGACGTCTGCTACGAGATCCATCCGGGCGAGGACGTGTTCGACGGCGCGACCTTCGAGATGTTCCTCGCCAAGCTGAAGAACCACCCGCGCTGCTGCATCAACTACGATCCCTCGCACTTCGTGCTGCAGCAGCTCGACTACCTGGCCTTCATCGACATCTACCACGAGCGCATCAAGGCCTTCCACGTGAAGGACGCCGAGTTCAACCCGGACGGCCGCCAGGGCGTCTATTCGGGCTACCAGCCCTGGATCAACCGGGCCGGCCGCTTCCGCTCGCTCGGCGACGGGCAGGTCGACTTCGCCGGCATCTTCTCGAAGATGGCACAGTACGGCTACGCGAGCTGGGCCGTGCTGGAATGGGAGTGCTGCCTGAAGCACCCCGAGGACGGTGCGCGCGAGGGCGCCCAGTTCATCGCCGACCACATCATCCGCGTCACCGAGAAGGCGTTCGACGACTTCGCCGGCGGCAGCGTCGACAAGAAGCAGATCAAGCGCTTCCTCGGGTTGCGCTGAGAGGGGGACGGCATGGCGATCGAGGGCAAGGACGACGGCGTGGCGGGCGGACGCATCAGGCTCGGCATGGTGGGTGGGGGCGAGGGCGCCTTCATCGGGGCGGTGCACCGGCTCGCCGCCCGCATGGACGACCACTACGACTTCGTCGCCGGCGCGCTCTCCGCCACGCCGGACAAGGCGATCCGCTCCGGCGCGGCCCTGGGGCTCGATCCCCGCCGCGCCTATGGCAGCTACGAGGAGATGGCCGCGCGCGAGCGCCGGCTCCGGGACGGCATCGAGGCCGTGGCCATCGTGACGCCGAACCACATGCACGCTCCGGCCGCCAGGGCCTTCCTGCGGGCGGGCATCCACGTCATCTGCGACAAGCCGCTGACGACGACGCTGAAAGAGGCGCGCGCGCTCGCCGCGGCGGCGGAGAAGGCGGGCGTCATCTTCGCGGTCACGCACAATTACACGGGCTATCCGCTGGTGCGCCACGCGCGCGCCATGGTGCGGGCGGGCGAGCTCGGCGAGATCCGCGTGGTGCAGGTGGAATATGCACAGGACTGGCTGACCGAGAAGCTCGAGGAGAGCGGCCAGAAGCAGGCGGACTGGCGGACCGATCCCGCGCGCTCGGGCGCCGGCGGCTGCATCGGCGACATCGGCACGCACGCCTTCAACCTCGCCGATTTCGTCACCGGCCTCGACGTCGCCGAGCTGTCAGCCGAGCTGACCACCTTCGTGCCGGGCCGCCGCCTGGACGACAACGTCCAGGTGACGCTGCGCTACGCCAATGGCGCGCGCGGCGCGCTCTGGGCCAGCCAGGTCGCCGTCGGCAACGAAAACGCGCTGCAGCTGCGCGTCTACGGGACGAAGGGTGGCCTGACGTGGCGGCAGGAGAACCCGAACGAGCTCTTCTTCGCGCCCTTCGGCAAGCCGACGCAGATCATTACCCGCGGCGGCGCTGGCGCGGGCCCGGAGGCGGCGCGCATGACCCGCATTCCCCCGGGCCATCCGGAAGGCTACCTGGAGGGCTTCGCCAACATCTACGGCGAGGTCGCGGCCGCGATCCGCGCCGCGCGCTCCGGCAAGCCCGCGCCGAAGGAGGTGACCTTCCCGACGGTCGCGGACGGCGTGAAGGGCCTCTCCTTCATCGAGACGGCGGTGAAATCGTCCGCCAAGGGCGGGGCGTGGACGCGGATGCTTTAGGCGCGCAGCCGGCCTCCCCGCCAGCACGAGGAGCCCGGCGACAAAGCCGTTCCGCGCCGATGCGGAAGACCGGATGGCTTCGCCCGCCCGCAGAGACGGGGAGGGATAGCGGCCCGTTTCAAGCCCCGCTTTTGTTTATTGACTTGTTTAGTAACGCGTGTTCGACTGAACATCACGGCCCAGGGGACCTCAGACGTCCCGAGCCAGAGGAAACGCCGAGCCACAACAACCGGCCGGACAGTGCTGACTAAGGCGCCCCGCCATGATGCGGGGGTCGACGACGTGCCCGAGTCACCCGGAGCCCGCCGGCGAAGCCGTGCGCCCTCCGGGCCAGCGTGAGAGCTCAACCCCAAGGGAGGACAATCCATGAAGAAGCTGATGGCAGGAGCGGGAGCCCTCGCCGCGGCCCTGATGATGTCGGCGGCCGCGACGCCCGCAGCCGCGCAGGGCAAGACGATCACCTTGTGCTGGGCCGCCTGGGACCCCGCAAACGCCCTGGTCGAGCTGTCCAAGGACTTCACCACCAAGACCGGCGTGAACATGAAGTTCGAGTTCGTGCCGTGGCCGAACTTCGCCGACCGCATGCTCAACGAGCTGAACTCCAAGGGCAAGCTGTGCGACCTGCTCATCGGCGACAGCCAGTGGATCGGCGGCGCGGCCGAGAACGGCCACTACGTCAAGCTGAACGAGTTCTTCGACAAGAACGGCATCAAGATGTCGGACTTCATGCCGGCCACGGTGACCGGCTATTCCGAATGGCCGAAGGGCACGCCGAACTACTGGGCGCTGCCGGCCATGGGTGACGCGCTCGGCTGGACCTACCGGAAGGACTGGTTCGCCAAGCCCGAGCTGCAGGCCGAGTTCAAGAAGCAGTACAACCGCGACCTCGCGCCGCCGAAGACGCTCGACGAACTCGTCCAGATCGCCAAGTTCTTCCAGGGCCGCGAGATCGACGGCAAGAAGGTCTATGGCGCGGCGATCTTCACGGAGCGCGGCTCCGAGGGGATCACGATGGGCGTCTCGAACTTCCTGTATCCCTACGGGTTCAAGTACGAGGATCCCAAGAAGCCCTACGCGATGGACGGCTTCGTGAACTCCGAAGGCGCCGTGAAGGGACTGGAGGCCTACAAGGCCCTCTACAAGTGCTGCACTCCGCCCGGCTATACCGACGCCTACATGCAGGAGGGCCTCGACGCCTTCAAGTCCGGCCAGGTGGCCATGCAGATGAACTGGTTCGCCTTCTTCCCCGGCCTCGCCAAGGACGAGAAGGTCGGCGGCGACAAGATCGGCTTCTTCGTGAACCCGGCGGGCCCCGCCGGCGCGGGCTCGCAGCTCGGCGGCCAGGGCATCTCGGTGGTGGCCTACTCGCCGAACAAGAACGAGGCGCTCGAATACATCAAGTGGTTCGCCCAGCCCGACGTGCAGAAGAAGTGGTGGGCGCTCGGCGGCTATTCCGCCGCCAAGGGCGTGCTGGAAGATCCCGGCTTCAAGCAGACCGCTCCCTTCGCCGGCGACTTCCTCGTCGCCATGGGCCAGGTGAAGGACTTCTGGGCCGAACCCTCCTACGCGCAGCTCCTGCTCGCCGAGCAGAAGCGGATCCACGACTACGTGGTGGCCGACAAGGGCACCGCCAAGGAAGCGCTGGACGCCATGATCGCCGACTGGAAGAAGGTGTTCAAGGACGACGGCAAGCTCTGAGCCTGGCCTGGGGCTTATGCCGCCCCTCGCTCGACTCCCCCTCATCCCGGCGAGCCATGCGCGGCATGGCGTCTCCCGGGGTGAGGGGATCGAAGCCGGGCCCGCCTGAACCATCGTGTGCCGCAGGCTGCGGCACACCCCCCGGATCCCCTTCCGCCGCGCGGCTGCGCCGCTCCGGCCGGGGATGACACGTCGCACCTGTCCCGAGCCGTCGCCATGAACGACTCCACGCCAGCCCCGAGCCTCGTGCAGCGCGCCGCGCTGGCCACGCCCGAGCCGATCGCACGGCACGTGCGCGGCCTCTCGGACCGCTCGATCGCCTGGCTCTTCATCGCGCCGACCATCGTCCTGCTGCTGGCGATCAACATTTTCCCGCTGATCTGGACGATCCAGCTCTCCTTCACGAACTACCGCGCCAACCGCGCCAACGCGGCCGTCAAGAACGTCGGCACGGACAACTACGTCTCGATCCTCAACGACGCCGACATTTGGGGAGCGATGCAGGCGACCGCGCATTTCGTCTTCTGGACGATCGTGCTGCAGACCCTGCTCGGCTTCGCGCTCGCCTATCTCGTCGACCGCAAGTTCCGCGGGCACGGCCTTTGGACCACGGTGATCCTGATCCCGATGATGCTCTCGCCGGCCGTGGTCGGGAATTTCTGGCGCTTCCTCTACCAGCCGCAGATCGGCCTGTTCAACTACGTGGTCTCCTTCTTCACGGGCATCCCACCCTCGTCCTTCGAGATGATCGGCTCGGTGAAGCTTGCGCCCTGGGCGATCGTGATCGTCGACACCTGGATGTGGACGCCCTACGTGATGCTGATCTGCCTGGCGGGCCTGCGCTCCATTCCCGACTACATCTACGAGGCCGCCGAGGTGGACCGTGCCTCGCCCTGGCGGCAGTTCTGGTCGATCACGCTGCCCATGGCGCTACCCTTCATCATGCTGGCCGTGCTGTTCCGGGGCATCGAGAACTTCAAGATGTTCGACATGGTGAACCTGCTCACCTCCGGCGGGCCGGGCTCCACCACGGAGGTCGCGTCGATCACGCTGAAGCGCGAGGCCTTCGAGAAGTGGCGCACCGGCTTCTCCTCCGCCTTCGCCATCATCCTCTTCGTCACCGTCTTCGGGCTGGCCAACATCTACGTGAAGGCCCTCAACCGGGTGAAGCAGAGATGATTGCGCCCGGCGCCCCCTCATCCGTCTCCGGCCTGCCCGGCAATCCCGTCATCCCCGGCGGCCTGCGCAGCAGGCCGGGGATGACACGTGCTGGTCTGCCTGAAAGGACCGCCGCATGAGCGCGGGCATCACCACGGCCCATTCCGTCGTCGAGCCTGGTTCGCGCGCCAAGCGGATCGCGGCCGGCATCGTGATCGTCTACGCGCTGGTCTCGATGCTCCCGCTCGTGTGGATCGTCCTGACCAGCCTGAAGAGCCCGCCGGATTCGATCTCCTATCCTCCGAAGGTCGTGTTCACGCCGACCATCGAGGGATATTGCAACCTCTTCACCACGCGCTCGCGCCAGACCGCCGAGTACATCGCCGGCCTGCCGCCGCCCTCGGGCCGCTGCGAGGAGATCGCGCGCGGTCGCAACATGGTCGTGGCGGGACCCTCCAACTACCTGCCGCGCTTCCTCAACTCGCTGATCATCGCCTTCGGCTCGACCTTCTGCGCCGTGACGCTCGGCACGCTCGCCGCCTATGGGTTCTCGCGCTTCAAGGTTCCGCTGAAGGACGACCTGCTCTTCTTCATCCTGTCGACGCGCATGATGCCGCCGATCGCGGTGGCGATCCCGATCTACCTCATGTACCGCGAGCTCGGCCTGTCAGACACCAAGGTCGGGATGATCCTGCTCTACACCGCGGTTAACGTCTCGCTCGCCGTGTGGCTGCTGAAGGGTTTCATCGACGAGATCCCGCGGGAATACGAGGAGGCCGCCATGATCGACGGCTACACGCGCCTGCAGGCCTTCCGGAAGGTCGTGCTGCCGCAGGCCGCCACTGGCATCGCCGCGACCGCGATCTTCTGCCTCATCTTCGCCTGGAACGAGTATGCCTTCGCCGTGCTGCTCACCTCCGGCGAGGCGCAGACCGCCCCGCCCTTCATCCCGATCATCATCGGCGAGGGGGGCCAGGACTGGCCGGCGGTCGCCGCAGGGACGACGCTATTCCTGATCCCCATCCTGGTCTTCACCGTGCTTCTGCGCAAACACCTGCTGCGCGGCATCACCTTCGGGGCCGTGCGGAAATGAACGACAGCTCCCCCGCCACGCCCGCCGCGTCCGCCCCGCGCCCGTTCCGGCTGTTCCGCCGCGGGCCCTGGGAGGCCTTCGCCGTCGTGGTCATCGCCGCCGGCGTGCTGATGCTGCTGCAGCCCTTCTGGATGCCGCTCTACACCTATTCCTTCGCCACGACGCTGGCCGGCGTGGTGCTGTTCACCATCGTGTCGAAGTTCCCGGAGTAGGCGATGGCGGAGATCCGCGTCCAGAACCTGCAGAAGGCCTTCGGCGATTTCGTCGCCGTGCGCGAGTCCTCGTTCCGCGTCGATGACGGGACCTTCTTCTGCCTGCTCGGTCCCTCGGGCTGCGGCAAGACGACGACGCTGCGCATGATCGCGGGCCTGGAGCTGCCGACGTCGGGCGAGATCCTGCTGGGCGGCCAGGACGTCACGTTCAAGCGCGCCTCGGAACGGGACATCGCCTTCGTCTTCCAGCTCTTCGCGCTCTACCCGCACATGAACGTGCGCAGGAACATCGCATTTCCCCTGGTCTCCCAGGGCGTGCCCAAGGCGGAGATCCGCCAGCGCGTGGAGGAGGCCGCGCGCATCCTGCGGATCTCGCACCTTCTGGACAGCCCGGTCTCGGGCCTGTCGGGCGGCGACCGCCAGCGCGTCGCGCTCGGGCGCGCCATCGTGCGCCGGCCCATGGCCTTCATGATGGACGAGCCGCTGGGCGCGCTGGACGCGGAGTTCCGCCACGTCATGTGCGGCGAGCTGCGCGGCCTGCACAATCGCCTGAAGGCGACGACGATCTACGTGACGCACGACCAGCTGGAAGCCATGTCGATGGCCGACGTGATCGCCGTGATGAACCAGGGTGTGATCGAGCAGCTCGCCTCGCCGCGCGAGATCTACGACCGCCCCGCCTCGCTCTTCGTGGCCGACTTCATCGGCTCGCCGCCCATGAACTTCCTGGACTTCGAGGCCGGCCTGCCGCGCGGCGCCGACCGGATCGCGCTCGAGGGCGCCAGCGTCACCGTGCCGGCTTTGCGGGAAGAGGTGGCGCACGGCCCCCTGGTGCTCGGCGTGCGGCCCGAGGACGTGCGCTTCACCGACGGCTCGGCCTATCGCGGCTCGGTCTTCGGCGTCGAGTATCTCGGCACCACGCAGATCGTCACGCTCACCACGCCGCGCGGGCGCGTGAAGGCGCGCCTGCCCTCGGACCTCCCGGTCCGCATCGGCGACACGGTCGGGCTGTCCTTCCGTGCCGAGAAGCTCTCCCTGTTCCGCCGGGACACGGGCAAGGCGATCCGCACGGCGCTGCACGAAGGGGCGGTGCGTCACAGGGAGGTCGCCCATGGCTGAGGTCGTGCTCGAGCGCGTGAGCAAGAGCTTCGGCGCCGGGATCTCGGCGGTCGCCGCCGTGACGGACATGTCGCTCACCATCGGCGACGGCGAGTTCGTGGTGCTGCTGGGCCCGACGGGCGCGGGCAAGACGACAACCCTGCGCCTCGTGGCGGGCCTCGAGAAGCCCGAAAGCGGGCGCCTGACGATCGGCGGGCGCGACATGACCGCGGAGCCGCCGGCCGCGCGCAACGTCACCTTCGTGTTCCAGCAATACTCGCTCTACCCGCATCTCTCGGTCTTCGACAACCTCGCCTTCCCGCTTCGCTCGCCCGCCCGGCGCGTGGCGGAGCCGGAAATCCAGACGACGGTGCGCGAGGTCGCGCGGCTCCTGCGCATCGAGGACAAGCTCGCCAACCGCGCCACCCAGCTCTCGGGCGGCCAGATGCAGCGCGTCGCCATCGGACGGGCGCTGGTGCGCCGTCCCTCCGTGTACCTGATGGACGAGCCGCTCTCCTCGCTCGACGCCAAGCTGCGCTCCGACCTGCGCGTGGAGCTCAAGCGGATCCAGGAGCAGCTCGGCGCGACGATCCTCTACGTCACGCACGACCAGATCGAGGCCATGACGCTGGCCACGCGCATCGGCGTCATCGACCAGGGGCGGCTGGTGCAGATCGGCACGCCGCGCGAGATCTACGAAAGCCCGGTGAACGCCTATGTCGCCACCCGGCTCGGCAGCCCCGGCATCAACCTGCTGCCGCGCGCCATGCTACCGGAGCTCGCCGCCCCGCCCGGGGCGGAGACGATCGGCGCACGCACCGAGCACGTGCGCATCGCCCATGCCGGCAAGGCGAATGGCGGCGCGAAGGCCGTGGGCTCCGTCACCTGGGTGGAGCATCTCGGCGACCAGGACCACTTGCACATCGCGCTCGGCGACCGCGACTTCGTCACGCTCAGCGACCCGGATTCGGGGCTGGAGCGCGGCGACCCCGTGGCGATCGAGTTCGTGAAACCGCTCTTCTTCGGCCGCGACGGGTCGCGGCTCACCGCTGCCTGAGCGCGACGAGAAAGGCCCGCGAGGACCAGATGGACAGCACGACGAAGCGGCACCTGATCGAGGCGATGGCGCAGGCCGTGATCGCCCATGCCGACGAACTCACCGCCCTCGACCAGGCGATCGGCGACGGCGACCATGGCCTCAACATGAAGCGCGGCTTCGAGGCCGTGCTGGCGGACGCGGACGCCATCGCCGCCAAGCCCTTGCCGGACGCGCTGAAGGGCCTCGGCACGACCCTGGTCATGAAGGTCGGCGGCGCGTCGGGCCCGCTCTACGGCACGCTGTTCATGGCCCTGGGCAAGGAGATCGGCGGCGACGACCCCGGCCTCGGGGACGCGACGCGCGCGCTCGGCGCCGCCATCGAGGCGGTCAAGGCCCGCGGCAAGTCCGAGCCGGGCCAGAAGACGATGCTCGACGTGCTCGCCCCGGTTCACGCGGCGCTGCTCGACGGACAGGCGGGCGTCATCGCCGATGTCGCGCAGCAGGCGGCCGAGGCCACCGTGCCGATGAAGGCGATCCGAGGTCGCGCCTCCTTCCTCGGCGAGCGCTCGATCGGCCACATGGACCCGGGGGCCCGCTCCTCGTCCCTCCTCGTCGGCGCGCTCGCCGGCCATTTCTCCAGAAAGGCGTGAGGGGCACATGGCCAATGTCGGGATCGTCATCGTCTCACACTCGCCGAAGGTGGCCGAGGGCGCGGCGGACATGGTGCGCCAGATGGTCGGCGACGAGGTCCCGCTCGCCTGGGCCGGCGGCAACGCCGAGGGCGGGCTGGGCACGGATGTCGGCGCCATCATGGCCGCGATCGAGGAGGCCTGGTCGGAGGCCGGCGTCGCCGTGATGGTGGACCTCGGCGGCGCCGAGACGAATTCGGAGATGGCCATCGAAATGATGGACGAGGCGCGCCGCGGCAAGGTCGTGGTGTGCAACGCCCCCATCGTCGAGGGCGCCGTCATCGCTGCTGCGGAGGCCTCGGGCGGATCGACGCTCGACACCGTCAAGCGGATGGCGGAAGAGCTGACGCCCCAGTGAGCCCCGGGAGGACGATCTCGATGCCGCAATCGCCCGCGCCAAGCCACCCGGTCCTCGGCTCCGCCGTCCTGACCAACGAGGTGGGGCTGCACGCGCGCCCCTCGGTGAAGCTGACTCAGCTCGCCAAGAGCTTCGCCAGCAGCGTGGAGATCGCGCTCGCCGCCGAGGGGCCATGGGTCGACGCCAAGAGCCCCGTCAAGGTGATGCGGGTCAAGGCTCCGCGCGGCTCCACCCTCCACGTCCGCGCCAGCGGGTCGGACGCGGAAGCCGCCGCGCAAGCCATCCTGTCCCTGGTCGAGCGCCGCTTCGACGAGGACGGCGTGGCCGAGGCCGCTTCGTGAGCCCGAGGGTCGCCAGGGGACGCCCCGCAGCCCCGGGCCTCGCCCGAGGGCCGCTGCACCGCATGGCGGTCGCCGCCGCCACGCGGGTCCCCTCGGGCGATCCGTCGCGCGAGGCGGCCGACCTCCTGGCCGCCATCCGGGCGAGCGCGGCGGCGCTGGCCGCCATGGGCGAGGCCGCGGACGGCGAGGGCGCCGAGATCCTGGGCTTCCAGCAGGCGCTGCTCGAGGACGACGAGCTGTCGCGCCCCGCCTTCGAGGCCATCGCCGCTGGGGCTTCCGCCGACGCCGCCTTCGCCCAGGCGCTCGATGCCGAGATCGCGGGCTACCAGGCGTCCGAGGACGACTATTTCCGCGCCCGCGCCGCCGACCTGCAGGACCTGCGCGACCGCGTGCTCATGACCCTCGCCGGCGGGCCCGCCGCGGAGGAGGCGCCGGCCGGCGCGATCCTCGCCGGAGCCGACATGGCGCCCTCCCGCTTCCTCGCCACGGACTGGACCGCCGGCGGCGGCATCGCACTCTCCGCCGGCAGCCCGTCGAGCCACGTCGCCATGCTCGCGCGCTCGCGCGGCGTGCCCATGGTCGTCGGCCTCGGCGACGCGCTTGCCGAGGCGGAGGGCGTGGTGCTGCTCGACGGCGGCGCGGGCGAGCTCGTGGTCGGCCCCGATGCGGCGGCCTCCGCCGCCTTCGCCGCCAAGCAGGCCCGCGAGGCGGCCTTCGCGCGCGAGGCCGCGGCACTGCTCGACAAGCCCGCCCGGACGCGCGACGGCACGCTGATCCTCGTCCACCTGAATGTCGCCGACCCGGCCGAGCTGAAGAGCCTGGACCCCGCGCATTGCGACGGCATCGGCCTCGTGCGGACGGAGTTCCTGTTCCACGACCGCGCGAGCCTGCCCGGCGAGGAGGCGCAGTTCGGCGTCTACCGCACCATCGCGGAATGGGCGGCCGGCCGGCCCGTCACCATCCGCACGCTGGACGCGGGCGCCGACAAGCCGATTCCCGGCCTGACGCCGGAGGGCGAGAGCAACCCCTTCCTCGGCATGCGCGGCCTGCGCCTGTCGCTGGCGCGGCCCGACGTGCTGCGCGTGCAGCTGCGGGCGCTGCTGCGCGCCTCCGCCTATGGCGCGGTGAAGATCATGCTGCCCATGGTCACCAACATCGCCGAGGTGGCCGCGGCGAGGGCGATGCTGGAAGAGGAGCGGGCCGCCCTGCTGGCGCAGGGCCGCAAGCTGGGCGAGCCGCCGCTCGGCATCATGGTGGAAGTGCCGGCCGCCGCGATCGCGGTCGATCTGTTCGACGTCGCCTTCTACTCGATCGGCTCGAACGACCTCGTGCAATACGTCACGGCGGCCGGCCGGGACATCGGCGCCGTTGCGGACCTCGCCGATCCCCTGCATCCCGCCGTGCTGCGCCTCGTCGGCCAGGTGGCCGCCTTCGGCCGCGCCAGCGGGCGCGACGTCAGCCTCTGCGGCGACGCGGGCGGCGATCCCGCCGTGCTGCCGCACCTCGTGCGGGCGGGGCTGCGGTCCGTGTCCGTGTCCCCGGCCGCGCTGGCGCGCGCCAAGGCGACGATCGCCGGCCTCGACCTGTCAGCCGCGGAGGCCGCCGCGTGAGCGAGCCTGCGGAAAGGGCCGGCGCGAACCCCGTGGCCGAATACAAGGGCCTCCTGCGAAAGGTGCTGGACAACCGGCCCTCCGGCACGCGCCAGCGCCTCGCCGACGCCCTCGCCAAGAACCGCTCCTTCATCACCCAGATCAGCAACCCGTCCTACCAGGTGCCGATCCCGCGCACGCATCTCGAGGCGATCTTCGAGATCTGCCACTTCTCGCACGAGGAGAAGCGCGCCTTCCTGAAGCTCTACGCCGAGGCGCATCCCGGCAAGCTGCAGGTGGTGCGCCACAAGGTGCCGATGCGCGACCTCGTGGTCCAGGTGCCGGACCTCGGCTCCACCCGCAAGAACAAGGCCATCGACGCCCTCGTGGAGGAGTTCGCGCGCCATCTCGCGCGCACCATCGACGAGGTATCGTAGAAGCCGGGGCCGGCAGGGATGCGTTCCACCCTCCTCGCCCTCCGTGACGCCCCGGACCAAGTCCGGGTCTCCTCGGGACGAGGGGGTCGGGCAAGCGGATACGGTTTCTGTGACTTGACACCAACGACTCGCGACACTGTGAGGGACCGCCGATGAAAAAGCTGATCAACGCCGTCGACAGCGTGCTGTCCGAGAGCCTCGACGGCTTCGCCGCCGTGCACGCCGATCTCGTCGCGCTAGGCGACGAGCGCAAGTTCGTCCGACGCCGCGCTCTGACGCCCGGCAAGGTCGGCCTGATCTCCGGCGGCGGCTCCGGCCACGAGCCGCTGCATGCGGGCTTCGTCGGGCTCGGCATGCTCGACGCCGCCTGCCCCGGCCAGGTCTTCACCGCGCCCACCCCGGACCAGATGATGGCCGCCGCCGACGCGGTCGACACCGGCGCGGGCGTGCTCTTCATCGTGAAGAACTACGAGGGCGACGTCATGAACTTCGAGATGGGGGCCGAAATGTCCTCCGCCGAGGTGAAGACGATCGTGGTCGACGACGACGTCGCCGTCGAGAGGTCGACCTACTCGACCGGCCGCCGCGGGGTGGCCGGCACGCTCGTGGTGGAGAAGATGGTCGGCGCCGCCGCCGAGACCCTGCTCGACCTCGGCCATCTCCAGGCGCTCGGCCAGGAGGTGAACCAGCGCACGCGCTCGATGGGCGTGGCGCTCACCTCCTGCACCGTCCCCGCCGCGGGCAAGCCCACCTTCTCGCTCGGCGAGGACGAGATGGAGATGGGCGTCGGCATCCATGGCGAGCCCGGCCGCAGGCGCGTCAAGCTCGCCTCGGCGGACGCCATCGCGGCCGAGATGCTCGACGCCATGGTCGGCGACCTCGGCGCCAAGGCCGGCGCGGAGGTGCTTCTTCTGGTCAACGGCTTCGGCGCGACGCCCAGCATGGAACTCTACCTCATGGCGCACGCCGCCCAACGGGTGCTCGCCGGCAAGGGCCTGACGATCGCCCGCCAGCTCGTCGGCAACTACGTCACCTCGCTCGACATGGCCGGCTGCTCGCTGACCGTGACGGTCCTCGACGACCGGCTGCGGGGCCTGTGGGACGCGCCGGTCCACACGCCGGCCCTGCGCTGGTAGCGGCGCCGTCCATACGCTCAGTGCAGGCGAGCTCTGAGCGGCCGCCCCTGTCCGGGCGGCTTTTCCGCGCTAGGTTGGGTTGAAACCCCTCCCAGCGCGGACCTGCCTCATGAACGTACGGACCAATCCCGTCGCCCTGGACTCCGTGAAGTTCGCCGTCGGCCAGCCGGTGCCTCGCAACGAGGACCCGATCCTGGTGCGCGGCGAGGGCCGCTACACCGACGACGTCAGCCTGCCCGGCCAACTCCATGCCGCCTTCGTTCGCAGCCCCTACGCGCATGGCGTGCTGCGCGGCGTCGAGTCCGAGGCCGCGAAGGCCATGCCCGGCGTGGTGGCCGTGATCACCGGAGCCGACCTGAAGGCCGCCGGGCTCGGCAATCTGAAATGCGCCCTCGGCGTGAACTTCAAGAACCGAGACGGCTCGCCCATGGTCCTGCCGGCGCGCCCGCCCTTCGCGATGGACAAGGTGCGGTTCGTGGGGGACCCCGTGGCGGTCGTCGTGGCCGAGAGCGCGGACGCCGCCCGCGACGCGGCCGAGGCCGTGACGCTCGTCATCGATCCGCTGCCGGCCGTCACCACGCCGCAGGCCGCGCTCGCGCCCGGCGCGCCGGTGCTCTACGAGGACGCCCCCGGCAACCTCGCGCTCGACTACCGCTTCGGCGACGCCGCCGCCGTCGAGGCGGCCTTCCGCGCGGCGGCGCATGTCGCGCGCCTGTCCATCGTGAACAGCCGGGTGGTGGTGAACCCGCTCGAGCCCCGCGCCGCCGTGGCCGCCTATGACGAGGCCGGCGGGCGCTACACCCTTTACGCGCCGAGCCAGGGCGTCTTCGGCATGCGGGGCAACCTCGCCGACGTGCTCGGCGTCGAGCCCGGGCAGGTGCGCCTGCTGACCGGGCATGTCGGAGGTTCCTTCGGCATGAAGTCGTCGGTCTTTCCCGAATATGTCGCGCTGCTCCATGCCGCACGCACGCTCGGCCGGCCCGTGAAGTGGGTGGACGCGCGGGCGGAGAGCTTCGTGTCCGACCACCATGGCCGCGGCAGCGAAGTGACGGCCGAGCTGGCGCTCGACGGCGACGGCCGGTTTTTGGCGCTTCGGGTCGACGGGTTCGGGGACATGGGCGCCTACCTCACGCCGGTCGGGCCGATGATGACGACGCTCAACGTCGCCAAGAACGGCATCGGCATGTACCGCACGCCCCATGTCGAGGTGACGACGCGCTGCGTCTTCACCAACACGGTGCCGATCGGCGCCTATCGCGGCGCGGGCCGGCCCGAGGGCAACTACTACATGGAGCGGCTCATCGAGACGGCCGCCCGGGAGACGGGGATCGACGCCGTCGAGCTGCGCCGACGCAACATGGTGACGCCCGCCGAGCTGCCCCATACCACGCCGGCCGGCACGGTCTATGACAGCGGCGACTTCGCCGCCCTGATGGACCGCGCGCTGGAGGCCGCGGACTGGGCGGGCTTCCCCGCCCGCCGCGCGGCGAGCGAGGCCGCGGGCAAGCTGCGCGGGCGCGGCCTGGGCTGCTACCTCGAGGTCACCGCGCCGCCGAGCAACGAGATGGGCGGACTGCGTTTCGAGGCGGACGGCGCGGTGACCATCGTCACCGGCACGCTCGACTATGGCCAGGGCCACTGGACCCCCTTCGCGCAGGTGCTCACGAGCAAGCTCGGCGTGCCCTTCGAGTCCATCCGCCTCGTGCAGGGCGACAGCGACCGGCTCATTGCGGGCGGGGGCACCGGCGGCTCCAAGTCCATCATGGCGAGCGGGGCGGCCATCGCGGAGGCCGGCGACAAGGTGATCGAGAAGGGCCGCATCGCCGCCGCCGCGATTCTCGAGGCCGGCGTCGCCGACATCGAGTTCGGCGAGGGCCGATTCACGATCGCCGGCACGGACCGGTCGATCGGCGTCATGGAGCTGGCCCGCCGCCTGCGCGAGGCGCGGCAGGCCGGCACGGCCCTGCCGCCCGGCGTGCCGGACACGCTCGACGTCGACCACGTCCACAAGCAGGCCCCGTCCGCCTATCCCAACGGCTGCCACGTCGCGGAGGTCGAGATCGACCCCGACACCGGCCAAGTCGAGGTGGTGCGCTACACGATGGTCAACGACTTCGGGACGATCGTGAACCCTCTCCTCGTCGAGGGGCAGCTGCATGGCGGGGTCATGCAGGGCATCGGCCAGGCGCTGATGGAGATGACCCTCTACGACGCCGAGGGCCAGCTCGTGACCGGCTCCTTCATGGACTACGCCCTGCCGCGTGCCGAGGACGCGCCGCCCTTCCTGTTCGAGAGTCGCGCCGTGCCGGCCCGCACCAACGTGCTGGGCGCCAAGGGCTGCGGCGAGGCCGGCTGCGCCGGCTCGCTGCCCTCGGTCATGAACGCCGTCGTCGATGCGCTCTCCGCGCGCGGCGTCACGCACATGGACATGCCCGCCACGCCGCTGAAGGTCTGGCAGGCGCTGCACGGCGAGGCCGCCGGCTGAGGCGGCCCCTGCCGCAAAACTGTCATGCGAGACGCCTAACGCTGGCGCCTCGCCGCTCCTGCCTGTATCGGGAGCTTCCCCGCTTCATGCTGGACGCGCGACGATGATCCTGACCAACCTACGCCTCGTGACGGAGGACGAGATCGTGCCGGGCACGATCGTCTTCGACGAGACCGGCATCACGGCCGTGGACCCCGGCCGTTCCGCCCTGCCCGGCGCGGTGGACGGCGAGGGCGACTATCTGGCCCCCGGCCTCGTCGAGATGCACACCGACAATCTCGAGAAGCACTTCATGCCCCGCCCCCAGGTCTTCTGGCCGAACGGCGTGGCCGCGGCCATGGCGCACGACGCCCAGATGGCGGCGGCCGGCGTGACGACCGTCTACGACGCGGTGTGCGCGGGCACCAACTCGGGAGCCAAGGACTATCGGCGGGCCATCTTCGGCGACATGCTGGACGCCATCGAAATGGGGCAGGCCGAGGGCCTTTTCCGCATCGACCACCGCATCCACATCCGCTGCGAGCTGAGCGGCGCGGAACTCCTCGACGACGTGAGGCCGCACGCGGAGCGTCCGCTCGTCAGCCTCGTCTCGCTGATGGACCACACGCCCGGCCAGCGGCAATGGCGCAACCTCAAGGACCTCGAGCGCTACCATACGGGCTCGGGCGACAAGAGCGTCGACGAGCACCGCCTCGAGGTCGCTGCACGCATGAAGCTCGCGGACAACGTGCCCGGGAACTGGGAGGCCATCGTCGCGATGTTCTCGGCGCGCGGCATCCCGATCGCCACGCATGACGACACCGAGCCCGACCATGTCGAGGCCGGCCTGCGCTCGGGCGCGCGCATCTCCGAGTTCCCGACCACGCTCGCGGCAGCTCGCCACGCCAAGGCGAGCGGCATGGCGACCGTGGCGGGGGCGCCGAACGTGGTGCGCGGCGGCTCGCATTCGAGCGGCGTCTCGGCGAGCGAGCTTGCCCGCGAGGGCCTGCTCGACGGCCTGTCTTCGGACTACGTGCCCTCGAGCCTGCTGCAGGCCGTCCGCCATCTCGCCGAGGAGGAGGCGCTCGGCCTGCCGAGGGCCATGGCCATGGTCACCTCCAACGTCGCCGATATGGTCGGCCTCGCCGACCGTGGCCGCCTTAGGCCCGGGCTGCGCGCCGACCTCGTCCGCTTCCGGTTTTCCGGCAGGACGCCCCTGGTCCGCGAGGTCTGGTCCGGCGGGCGCAGGGCCTTTTGAGGCCCGGCCCGCCCGCACCCGCCTTTGGGGGCGAAGCGAAGCAAGCCGGCCCCCGGCCGGACGCCCGGACGGCGTCCTCGCTTCCGCTCCCCGCGATGAGGGACGGCTGCAGCTGCGGGCCATCGAATCGCGCCCGGGGGAGACCCGCATGACCGAGACCACCCGCTACGCCATCTATTTCGCGCCGCCGCAGGACAGCCCGCTCTGGCGCTTCGGCTCGGCCGTGCTGGGTTATGACGCGGCGACAGGCGAGGCGGTGCCGCATCGCCCCCTGGCGGGCGTCGCTGCGGACGAGTGGCCGGCGCTGAGCGCCGAGCCGCGCGTCTACGGCTTCCACGCCACGCTGAAGGCCCCGTTCCGGCTGGCGGCCGGCATGAGCGCGGCGGACCTGCATGAAGCGGTTGAGGACCTGTCGCGCCGCCAGCACGCGGTGATCCTGGACGGGCTCGCCGTCGCCGTGCTCGGCCGCTTCGTGGCGCTGACGCCGGTGGGCGATGTCGCGGCGCTCGAGGCGCTGGCGCTGCGGGCGACGAGCGAGCTCGACGTGCTGCGCGCGCCCCTGAACGAGGCCGAGATGCAGAAGCGCCTGAAGGCGCCGCTCACGGAGCGCCAGCGCGCCAGCCTGGAGCGCTTCGGCTACCCCTATGTCGGGGAGGATTTCCGCTTCCACATGACCCTGTCCGGCGGCCTGCCGGCCGAGCGGGTCGCGCCGGTCGCAGACGCCTTGCGCAAGGCCCATGCGGCCGACGTGCCGCCGGGCCGCGTGGCCGTCGACAGCCTCGCCGTCTTCGAGCAGGCGGCGCCCGGCGCGAATTTCCGGATCACGGGGCGATTCGCGCTGCGCTGAACCCGCCTACAGGCTGAAGCCCGCCAGCCGCTGCGGCAGCTGCCCGATCGCGTCTTGCCCGGCATTGGCGAACGCGATGCGCAGGTGTCCGTCCTGGCCGGGGCCGAAATAGGAGCCGGGCAGGCCCAGCACGCCGCATGTTCGCGCCAGAGCTCCCGCCACCTCGGTCGCGCCCCGGCCCGCAAAGGGATGGGCCACATAGGCGAAGTAGGCGCCGATCGAATCGATGCGCCAGGGCGTCCCGGCCAGCGCGGCGCGGAAGGCAGCGGCCCGCGCCGCAATCTCCTGCCGGTTGCCCTCCCGCCACTCCGCAAGGGCCGCTATGGCGGGCGCGAGAGCGATCTGGCCGGGGCGCGCCGGGCAGATCTGCATGCAGTCGAGGATCTTGCCGATCTCGGCCAGGGGCTCGCGACCGGCGGTGATCGCCCCCAGCCGGTGGCCCGGCACGCAGTAGGACTTGGAGAAGCTGTAGAGCCCGACCAGATGGTCCCGCCAGCCCTCCTGCGCGAAGACGGCGTGCGGGCGCTGGCCGCGCTCGCCCATGAAATCGCGATAGGTCTCGTCCAGGACCAGCCAGATCCCGCGGCGGCGGCACAGGTCCGAGAAGGCCCGGATCGTGTCGGGCGGGTAGACGGCCCCGGTCGGGTTGTTCGGCGTCACCAGCACGATGGCGCGGACGCGTCCGTCGATCAGCCCCTCCGCCTGCGCGGCGTCCGGAACGAAGCCGGCCTGCGGGGAGCAAGGCAGCGGCCGGGCTTCGATGCCCAGCATGTGCAGGGTCATCTCGTGGTTGAAGTACCATGGCGAGGGCAGCAGGACGGCCTCGCCCGCCCGGGCGAGCGCGATCATCGCCACGAAGAAGGCCTGGTTGCAGCCGGCCGTGATGGCGATCTCGCCGGCCCCGATCGCCCCGCCATAG
Source organism: Alsobacter sp. (assembly GCA_046349155.1). Classification (GTDB taxonomy): domain Bacteria; phylum Pseudomonadota; class Alphaproteobacteria; order Rhizobiales; family Beijerinckiaceae; genus Alsobacter. The sequence goes on from JAXMCW010000003.1 coordinate 38,108, forward strand.
AGCCGCGACACGTCGGCCGCATAGGCGTCCCGCAGGGCGGCGTCGCCGACGATCGGCCCGTAGGAGGCGGCCGCCGGCCGGCCGGCCGCCTCGGCGAGCGCGGCCAGGAGCGAGGGCGGGGGCGGATAGCCCGGCACGGCCTGGGAGAGGTCGATCGGCGGGCCGGCCGCGCCGTCATAGGCGCGCAGCCAGGCCTGGGCTTCGGGAATGGGCGGCGTGCCCGTGTCGACGAGCAGGGGATTGATGACGGCCATGGTTGCCTTGCGACGCTGCCTGCGCTGAGCCTTGACGGGAACGCATCCCGGGGTCGCGCTTGCGACTGGCCGGCTTGCATGCCGGCCGCCATTCCTACAGGGTTCGGGCTGACGGTCCAGCATCGGCGGCCCGCAGACGGAAGGTTCCATGGATCAAGCGAAGCTCAGGCGCCTGCGCGAGCGCTATGCCGGCGCGTCCGGCGGCGACATTCACGATCCCGAATTCCGCAAGGTCGCGGAGGGCCAGTTCCAGGGCGAGCGCCGCAAATGGCCCTTCGCGGAGCCCGGCACGCTGCTCGGCGCGCCCTACCGCCCCCAGGCCGCGCAGGACGGCTTCGCAGGGCTGGACTTCGCCCTCGTCGGCGTGCCGATGGACCTCGGCGTCACCAACCGCGCGGGCGCGCGCCTGGGGCCCCGCGCGGTGCGCGCGGTCGAGCGCATCGGGCCGTTCGAGCATGTGCTGCGGCGCATGCCCGTCGCCTCGCGCGCCGTGGCCGACATCGGCGACGTGCCCCTGAGCAGCCGCTACAGCCTTGAGCAGTGCCATCACGACATCGAGGCGTTCTACTCGCGCATCGTCGCCGCCGGCGTCGTGCCGGTCTCGGTGGGCGGCGACCATTCCATCACCTATTCGATCCTCAGGGCCGTCGGCCGCGAGCGCCCCGTGGGCATGCTCCACATCGACGCCCATGCCGACACGTCCGGCCCCTACGAGGGTTCCAAGTTCCACCATGGCGGGCCGTTCCGGCAGGCCGTGCTCGACGGCGTGCTCGATCCTGACCGGGTCATCCAGATCGGCATCCGCGGCGGCGCGGAGTATCTCTGGGAATTTTCCTACGAGAGCGGCATGACGGTGCTGCATGCGGAGGACGTCGCCGCCATGGGGACCGACGCCGTCGTCGCCCGGGCTCGGCAGGTGCTGGGCGAGGGCCCGGTCTACGTCTCCTTCGACGTGGACAGCCTCGATCCGGCCTTCGCGCCGGGCACCGGCACGCCCGAGATCGGCGGGCTGACGCCGCGCGAGGCCCTGGCCATCCTGCGCGGCTGCTCCGGGATCGACGTGGTCGGCGGCGACGTCGTCGAGGTCGCCCCGCAATACGACGCCACCAGCAACACGGCCCAGGCCGGCGCGCAGGTGCTGTTCACCATCCTGTCGCTCGCCGACATCGCCCTCGAACGCCGCAAGGGGCTGGCCGGACCGGCCTGACGCCCCATCTGCGGCCCGACACCTCGCCCGAAGGACCCGACATGACCGCCCTCCTCTTCACGCCCCAGGCCATGGGGCCCGTCGAACTGCCCAACCGCATCGTCGTCGCCCCCATGTGCCAGTACACGGCCGACGACGGCTCGGCGACGGATTGGCACCTGCAGCACTGGATGAACCTCGGCATGTCCGGGGCGGGCCTCGTCATCGTCGAGGCCACCGCCGTGGAGCGGCGCGGCCGCATCACCCACGGCGACCTCGGGCTCTATTCCGAGGCGAACGAGTACGCGATGGCCCGCGCGCTCGCGGCCGCCAGGGCCGTGGCCCTGCCCGGCACGAAGTGGGGCGTCCAGATCGCCCATGCGGGGCGCAAGGCCTCCGTGCACAAGCCCTGGGAGGGCGGCCAGTCGCTCGGGCCCAACGACGACCCGTGGCAGACCATCGCGCCCTCCGCCCTCCCCTATACCGAGAGCTGGCACACGCCCAAGGCGATGGACGCCGCCGACTTCGAGCAGGTGAAGGCCGACTTCGTGGCCGCCGCCCGGCGCGCCGCGCGGCTCGGCTTCGACGTGATCGAACTGCACATGGCGCACGGCTATCTCATGAACGAGATCCAGTCGCCCCTCTCCAACCACCGCTCCGACGCTCGCGGCGGGAGCGCCAGGGCGCGGGCGTCCTTCCTGCACGAGACGGCCGAGGCCGTGAAGGCGGCGGTGCCGGCCCATGTCGCGGTCGGCGCGCGCATCATGGGCACGGAGTGGGTGGAGGGCGGCCTGCAGATCGAGGACGGCGTCGCGCTCGCCGGGGCCCTGAAGGACATCGGCCTCGCCTATGCCTGCGTCTCTTCCGGCGGCAATTCCCCGCACCAGAAGATCCCGGTCGGGCCGGGCTACCAGGTGCATCTCGCCACCGAGGTGAAGAAGCGCACCGGGCTCCTCACGCGCGCCGTGGGCATGATCGTCGAGCCCAGGCAGGCCGAGGCCATCCTGCAGGCGGGCGACGCCGACCAGGTGGCGCTTGCCCGCGCCATCCTCGACGATCCCCGCTGGGGCTGGCACGCGGCCGACGTGCTCGGCGTGGACCTGCCCCGCCCGCCGCAATATGACCGCGCCCGCGCCAAGCTCTGGCCCGGGGCCGCGATCCTGCGCGGCTGACGCGCATGCCGTGGCCCTCGCTCGACGTGCCGGGCCTCGTCCAGGCCTACGGGCTCTGGGCCGTGGCGGTCGGCACGTTCGCCGAGGGCGAGACCGTGCTGCTGCTGGGCGGCTTCTTCGCCCATCGCGGGTACATGAATCCCTTCGGGGTGTGGGCGGTGGCCTGGGCCGCCTCCTTCCTGGGCGACCAGCTCTGGTTCTGGCTGGGACGCGAGCGCGGCATGATCCTGCTCGGGCGCTGGCCGAGGCTCGCCGACGCGGTGCGGCGCGCCGACCCCCACGTCGCCGGCCACCCCGTCCTGGCGGCGGTCGGCGTGCGCTTCCTCTACGGCTTCCGGCTGGCGGGGCCGATCGCGCTCGGCATGACCTCGATGCCGGCCGCGGCCTTCGCGCTTGCCAACCTGCTCGGAGCCGCGCTCTGGGCCGGCCTCTTCACCGCGCTGGGCTGGACCTTCGGGCTCGCCGCCACCCAGATCCTCGAGGATATCGGGCGGCACGAAGCGTGGCTGGCGCTCGTCCTCGCCGCCGCGTCCATGTCGGGCTGGGCGCTGTGGCGGCGCAAGCGCCGCCGCGACGCGTGTCCGCTGCCTGCACCGCCACCCCCGTCGTCCCGCTGAACCACGCAGTCCGGAGTTCCCCATGTCCAACGCCACCATGACGGCCGTCGTGTGCCGCGAGCCCGGCCAGCTCGCCCTGGAGACGCGGCCCGTGCCCGAGCCCGGCCCGGGCGAGGTGCTGGTGCGCATCCGCCGCGTCGGGGTCTGCGGCACGGACATGCACATCTACCAGGGCAAGCATCCCTTCCTCGCCTATCCCCGCGTGATGGGCCACGAGCTCGGCGGCGAGATCGCCTGGGCGCCGGCCGGCAGCGCGCTGAAGGAGGGCGACCGGGTCTATGTGATGCCCTACCTGTCCTGCGGGCATTGCGTCGCCTGCCGCAAGGGCAAGACGAATTGCTGCACCAACATCCAGGTGCTCGGCGTGCACTGCGACGGCGGCATGACCGAGTTCCTGGCCCTGCCCGAGGCGAACGTCTTCAAGGCCGAGGGGCTGAGCCTCGACGAGGCGGCCATGGTGGAGTTCCTCGCCATCGGCGCGCACGCCGTGCGCCGCGGCGCGCCGGGGCCGAAGGACCGCGTGCTGGTGGTGGGCGCCGGCCCGATCGGCATGGGCGTGATGATCTTCGCGGGGCTGACGGGCGCTGACGTCACCGCGCTCGACATGCGCGCCGACCGCCTCGCCTTCTGCCGCGAGCGCCTGGGGGTGCCGCACACGGTCGCCATCGGCCCGCAGGACAAGGACGAGCTCGCCGCCCTCACCGACGGCGAGTTCTTCGACGTGGTGTTCGACGCCACGGGCAACCTGAAGGCCATGGAGCGCGGGCTCGACTTCGTCGCCCATGGCGGAGCCTACGTGCTGGTCTCGATCGTGCGCGACAGGATCGCCTTCTCCGACCCCGAGTTCCACAAGCGCGAGACGACGCTCTACGGCAGCCGCAACGCCACCCCCGAGGACTTCGAGACCGTGCTGAACGCCTTCCGCGCCGGCAAGGTGCCCTCCGCCGCGCTCGCCACCCACGCCGCCCCGCTCGCCGAGCTCCCCGCGGCGCTCGACGGCTGGCTGAAGCCCGACGCCGGCGTGGTGAAGGCGATCCTCAGCGTGTGAGGCTCCCCGCTAGGGGGCCGGGGCGAATCCCGCCCGCTTCAGCCTGACGACGGCGAGGTCGAGCGCCTGCAGGAACGCCGAGCGGTCCCGCGGGGAGAAGGGCGGCGGGCCGCCGGTCGTCGCGCCGGCCGAGCGCAGGTCGTCGAGGAGGTTGCGCGTGGCGAGCGCCATGCCGATCGAGGCTTCCGTGAACGCCTTGCCGTTGGGCGCGATCACGTCCGCACCGGCGCTGACGCAGCGATGGGCGAGCGGCACGTCCGCCGTCACCACCACCGCGCCCCGACGGGCCCGCTCCGCGATCCAGTCGTCCGCCACGTCCGGCCCGGCCGGCACCGTGACCCGCTCGATCCAGGGCTCGCGCGGCACGGCGATGAAGCTGTTCGCCACCACGAAGACCCTGAGCCCGTGCCGGCCGGCCACGCGATAGGCCTCCTCCTTCACGGGGCAGGCATCGGCGTCGATGTAGAGCGCGATCGTGTCGGCGGCGTCGGTCATGGCGCACCCATAGAGCAGCCGCGCCGTCCTGGCGAGGAAAGCCGCGCCGCGACGGGACGATGCGGCGCGTCGAGGACCGGGAGCATGCGGCCAGGAGGCGGAGGCCGGGCATTCGCGAAGCGCATGCGACCACACGGGACAGGAAGACCCGCTGCGCGCCGGCGGAGCCGCGGCGGGCTCGCGCCGCCCGCGCGATTCCATCGCGGCCTGGACGGCCCTAGGCTTTGCCCCTGATTCGCCGCCGGCCCGCCGATGCTCCCCGAACTCGTCCTGCAGCTCCTCACCACCGCCCCGCGGCCCCTGCGCCGCATGGGGCTGGTGAAGGACAGCATCGGGCTCTGGTCGCGCGGCACGCGCCGGCGCGGCGACTGGCTTGCGCACGAGGAGCGCTGCCATGCCGCCGTGCGGCAGGCCTTGGCAGGCCTGACGCGCCGGCGCACGGCCCTCGTGCTCGGCTCCGGCCTCCTGCGCGACGTGCCCTTCCCCGATCTCGCCAGGGCTTTCGACCGGGTGATCCTCGTCGACGCCGTGCACCTGCCCATGGTGCGCCTCGCGGCCGGGCGTCATCCCAGGGTCACGCTGCTCACGCGCGACCTCACGGGCCTATCCGCTTGGCTGGCGGGCGAAGCGCAGGGCCGGCAGGACCCGCTGGGGGACCTCGTCGCCGATCACTCCGTCGATTTCGTGCTCTCCGCCAACGTGCTCTCGCAGCTGCCGCTGGGCGTCGAGACCTTCCTGGACAGGAACCCGGCCCGGGCGAAGGCCATGCCCCCCGGTCTCGCCGACCGCACGGTCGGCTGGCACCTCGAGGACCTCGCCCGCTTTTCCGGCGCGCTCTGCCTGCTTACGGACGTCGAGATGCGCGAGGAGGACCGCGCCGGCCGGGTCACCGACCGGCTCGACCTCATGCGCGGCCATGCGCTGCCGGTCCCCGACGCGGCGTGGGACTGGCCGGTCGCTCCCTTCGGCGAGCTGGAGCGCGACCGGAGCTACGTCCACCGCGTGCATGCCTATCGCGACTGGCGTCGTGCGCGCGGCCTGGCGAAGGCCGGTTGACCGCGGGGCCGATCACGGGCGAGATCGCGCCGGCAACGACATGACGAGGAAACCCCATGAAGCAGGCCTGGCGCTGGTTCGGACCCAAGGACCCCGTGAGCCTCGACGACGTGCGCCAGGCCGGCGCGACGGACATCGTCAACGCCCTGCACGAGCTCGCGCCCGGCGAGGTCTGGACCCGCGCGGCGGTGGAAGCGCGCAAGAACCTCGTGGAGACCACGCCGCCGGGGCGCACGCCGCTGACCTGGTCTGTGGTGGAGAGCATTCCCGTGCCCGACGACGTGAAGCGCCAGGGCAAGGGCGCCAGGGCCTCGATCGAAGCCTGGCTCGCCAGCCTGGAGGCGGTCGCCGCCGCCGGCATCCGCACCGTCTGCTACAATTTCATGCCCGTGGCCGACTGGACGCGCACGGACCTCGACTGGCCGACGCCGACCGGCGCGACGGCGCTGCGCTTCGACAATGACCGCTTCGCCGCCTTCGAGCTCTACGTGCTGAAGCGCCCCGGCGCGGAGCAGGATTATGACGACGCCGTGAAGGCGCGCGCCCGTGCCGTGCTCGACACGATGAGCCAGGACGAGGTGGACACGCTGACGCGCACCATCGCCGCGGGCCTGCCGGGCGCCACGACGGACGCGCTCGACCTCGACGCCTTCCGGGCGCGCCTGGCGGCCTACGAGCGCATCGACGCGCCCACGCTGCGGCGCCACCTGATCGAGTTCCTGGAGATCGTCGCGCCCCGGGCCCAGCAGCTCGGCGTGAAGCTCACGCTGCACCCCGACGATCCGCCGCGCCCCCTCTTCGGCCTGCCGCGCATCGCCTCCACGGCGGCCGACTACCAGGCCCTGTTCGACGCGGTGCCGTCGCAGGCCAACGGCATGTGCTTCTGCACGGGGAGCCTCGGCGTGCGGCCGGACAACGACCTCCCGGCCATGGCCGCGCATTTTGCGCCGCGCATCCACTTCGTGCACCTGCGCGCCACCAAGCGCGAGGCCGACCCGCAATCCTTCCACGAGGCCGACCACCTCGACGGCGACGTCGACATGGTCGCCGTGCTCGCCGCGCTCGTGACGGAGGATCGCAGGCGGGACGCGGCGGGCAAGCTGCCCTTCCGCCCCGACCATGGCCACCGCATGCTCGACGACCTCTCCAAGGTCACCAATCCCGGCTATTCCGCCATTGGCCGCCTCAAGGGCCTCGCCGAGCTGCGCGGCGTGCTGCGCGCGGTGGAGGCGCTGACGTAGAGCCGGATCGGCCGGGAACGATCCCGGGCCCGCCCCCACCGTCCTTGCGAGCCGAAGGCGGGGCCATTCGGGCTGCCAGCGGCCGGAATGGCGCTGCACGGCCGCCATTGCGTCGCCATGCGCCGTCGACGCGCCGGCCGGCCCCAAGCCCCCCTGTGAGCCAGCCCACAGCGCCGGACCGCTCTCTCCTCCATGGTCCTGGAGACGCCCCATGACGCGGCGGCTTTCCTGGGCGCGGCAATCCCGCCTCGTCCCCACGACACACGGAGACAGACCATGACGGACCAGGCTTGGTTCAACGATTTCGGCGCCGGCCTCAACATCGGCGTCAACGTCCCGACCGCGGTGGTCGGCAACGGGCTCGACAACCACGTCGGCGGCGACGTCGGCGCGGTGGGCGGCCAGCAGGTCGGCGACGTCGGCTTCGGCCATGGCGGCGGCTTCGGCGGCGGTTTCGGCGGCCTTGGCGACATCAATATCGGCGTGAACGTGCCGACGGTGGTGGCCGGCAACGGCGTGGGCAACACGATCGGCGGCGACGTCTTCGCCGACGGCCAGCAGCATGTCGGCAGCGAGGGCTTCCATGCCGCGACCCCCTTCGGCGACATCAACATCGGCGTGAACGTGCCCACCGTTGTGGCGGCGAACGGCGTCGGCAACGACGTGGGCGGCGACATCGGGGCGATCGGCCACCAGGGCGTGGGAGACTTCGCGCACCTGCTCGGGTGAGGCGCCGCAGGCGGCCTCGATGGTCCGGACATCGGCAGGCCCCGCCCGTGGCGGGGCCTGTCCGCACGGAGGCTGTCCACGGATGGGGCTGTCCGCAGAAGGAGCCTGCGACCGATTGAGCACGCCGGCCGGCGGCTGACCGCCGAGTCCCAGACTCTCGTTGACTCCGCCCCGAGGGGCTGGAATCAATGAGGAACAAAACAAGAACTTGTCCGCTGATTTCCATCGCAACCCCTGCAACCCCGTGGAGCCATGGCTGCATCCGCGCCTTTTTCGTTCGCCTCGTCTCCGGCCCGCGCCCCCGGCGCGGCGAGCGCTTCCGTGTCGGCCCGCGTCTGCGGCGGGGACGCACTCGCCGCCCTGCGCCGGCGCATCGCCGCCATCGGCGCGGACGGCGCGCCGCGCGCCTGGGACGGGCCGGCGCCGCGCGTGCCGCTCGGCCATCGCCAGGCGGACCACGTGCTGGGCGGCGGGCTGCAGACGGGCGCCCTGCACGAGCTGCGCCCGGCCGAGCCCGGCGACATGGCCGCCGCCGCGGGTTTCGCCCTCGCCCTGCTGGCGCGGCTCCAGGACGGCCGGGCGGGATCGGGACAGGGGCGACACTGGCTCTGGGTGCGCCAGGACCTGGCCGGCCGCGAGACGGGCGAGCCCTATGGCCCCGGCCTCGCGGCCTTCGGGCTCGATCCCGCGGCCCTTGTGCTCGTCGCCGCCTCCGACGTGCGCGATAGCCTGCGCGCGGCGGAGGAGGGACTGCGCTGCCGGGCCCTGGCGGGCGTGCTGCTCGAGCCCTGGGGCGAGGCGAGGGCGCTCGACCTCGCCGCCATGCGCCGGCTCTCGCTCGCCGCCGAGGCCGCCGGGGTGACGCTGCTCCTGCTGCGCAGCGGCACGCATGATGCGCGCGAGGCTCCCGGCCCCGGCGGTGCGCTGACGCGCTGGCGCATCGCCGCCGCCCCCAGCGCGCCCCAGCCGGCGGTGGGCGGGCTGCCCGGGCTGGGTCCGCCCGCCTTCGCCGGCACGCTGCTCTTGAACCGCCAGGCCGGCCGTCTCGGCGATGGCGGGCGCTGGACCCTGGAATGGAGCACCGATGAGCACGTCTTCCGTGAGAGCCGCTTCGCCGCCGCGTCTCCTCGCCCTCGTGCTGTCGCGCCTGTCGACGGACCGGCTTCGCCGCCGCTCCCGGAGCCCGGCGCCGACGTCCGGCGCACAGGCTGAGAGGCCGCTCGTCGTCGTGGAGAAGGTGAAGGGCGCGTTGCTCGTGGCGGCGCTGGATCGCGAGGCCGAGCGGCTCGGCCTCGCCGCAGGCCTGCCGCTTTCCACCGCCCGGGCCATGGCGCCGGCTCTCGCGGTGGTCGAGGCGGATTCCGCCGCCGACGCCGCCCTGCGCGAGGCGCTGGCCGACTGGGCGGAGCGCTACACGCCCTTCATCGGGCTCGACGGGACCGACGGCCTGATGCTCGACGTCACCGGCTCCTCACCGCTCTTCGGCGGCGAGGTCGCCATGCTCGCCGACCTCGCCGGCCGCCTTGCCCGTGCGGGCCTCACGAGCCGCATGGCGCTGGCCGGCACGCCCGCCGCGGCCCGCGCCCTGGCGCGCTTCGGCTGCCGCGACGGCGAGCGGCGCATCGTCGCGCCGGGCGGCGAGGACGAGGCGGTGCGCCCGCTGCCCGTCGCCGCCCTGGGCCTCGACCCTTCCGCCGCGACGGCGCTGGCGCGCCTCGGCCTCAAGCGGATCGGCGACCTCGCGCTGGCCGCCCGCGCGCCGCTGGCCGCCCGCTTCGGGCTCGCCCTGCTCGACCGGCTCGACGGCGTCCGTGGCCTCGCCGAGGAGCCCATCGCGCCGCGCCGGCCACTGCCGGCCTGCACCGCCGAGCGGCGCTTCGCCGAGCCCATCGGCCACGAGGACGACGTGCGCCGCTCCATCCTCGCCATGGCGGGCGAGCTCTGCGCCATCCTGGCGCGCCGCGGCGAGGGGGCGCGGCGGCTCGAGCTCGTCTTCTTCCGGGCCGACGGCGCAGTCCGGCGGCTGCCGGTCGAGGCCAGCCGGCCGCTGCGCGATCCCCAGGCCATGCTGCGGCTCTACCGCGAGCGGCTCGACGCCCTGGCGGATCCCCTCGATCCCGGCTTCGGCTTCGACGTGCTGCGCCTTTCCGCCCTCGTGGTGCAGCGGCTCGACCCCGCACAGGCCGGACTCGACGGCCGCGACAACGACGCGGAGGCCCTGGCCGATCTCGCCGACCGGCTCGGCGCGCGCCTGGGCGGGCGTCGCGTGATGCGCCTCGCTGCGGAGGACACGCACGATCCCTCCCTCGCCTCCCGCGCCGTGCCCGTCCGCCAGGCCTCCGCCCCGGGCGAGGAGGACTGGTCGGCCTGGCGCGACGCCGGCGAGCCGCCGACGCGCCCCCTGCGCCTGCTCGATCCGCCCGAGCGCGTGGAGGCCCTGGCCGAGATCCCCGACGGGCCGCCCGTGCGCTTCCGCTGGCGTCGCGTGCTGCACGCCGTGCGCAAGGCGGAGGGGCCGGAGCGCATCGCGCCGGAATGGTGGCGCGTCCGCGACGACGGCAGCCGCGCCGAGGCCCTCACCCGCGACTATTTCCGCATCGAGGACGAATCCGGCCGGCGCTTCTGGCTCTACCGCGAAGGGCTCTTCGGCCGCGAGACCGCCTCGCCGCGCTGGTACCTGCACGGGCTGTTCGCATGACGGGAGAGCCTCTGCCACGGCGCACCTGCCGATGAGCGCCTATGCCGAGATCGGGGTGGCCTCGAACTTCTCCTTCCTGCGGGGAGCCTCGCATCCGGAGGAGCTGGTCGCGGAGGCCTGGCGCCTGGGCCTGGCCGGGATCGGCGTGGCCGACCGCAACTCGCTGGCCGGCGTGGTGCGCGCGCATGTCGCCCTGAAGGAGACCGGGGCGGCCGAGGCGGGGCTGCGCCTCGCGGTGGGAGCCCGGCTCGCCTTCACGGACGGCACGCCGGACATCCTCGCCTTCCCGGAGGACCGCGCGGGCTATGGCCGGCTGTCGCGCCTGCTCACCCTCGGCAAGCGCCGCGCTCCCAAGGGCGAGTGCCACCTCGCGCTGGGCGACCTGACGGGCGAGGCCGAGGGCCTGCTGCTCGCCGTCGTGCCGCCGCCCCGCATCACCGCCGCGGCCGGCGAGGCGCTCGCCACGCTGCTGGGCCGCCTGGCGCAGGCCGCCCCCGGCGCGGTCTGGCTCGCCGCCGCCATGCCGCATGGCGGGGCCGACCGCCGCCGGCTGGCCCGCCTCGCCGAGGCGGCGGGACGGGCGCGCGTGCCCCTGCTGGCCCACAACGACGTGCTCTACCACGCTCCCGCCCGCCGACCGCTGCAGGACGTGCTGGCCTGCATCCGCGAGCACACGACCCTCGACAGGGCGGGCCGCCGGCTCGAGGCCCACGCCGAGCGCCACCTCAAGCCGCCGCAGGAAATGGCGCGCCTCTTCCGCCACGCCCCCGAGGCCCTGGCCGAGACCCTGCGCTTCCTCGCGCGCTGCCGCTTCTCGCTGGAGGAGCTGCGCTACGAATATCCCGACGAGCCCATCCCGCCCGGCAGGACGGCGCAGGCCCATCTGGAGGACCTGACGTGGCAAGGCGCCGCGCGCCGCTATCCGGCGGGCGTGCCGGGCCACGTGGCCGCGGCCTTGCGGAAGGAGCTCGCGCTGATCGAGCAGCTCGACTATGCCCGCTACTTCCTCACGGTGAACGATATCGTCGCCCATGCGCGCGGCGAGGGCATCCTGTGCCAGGGCCGCGGCTCGGCCGCCAACTCGGCCGTGTGCTTCTGCCTCGGCGTCACCGCCGTCGACCCGACCGAGATCGACCTTCTGTTCGAGCGCTTCGTCTCCGCCGAGCGGCGCGAGCCGCCCGACATCGACGTCGACTTCGAGCACGAGCGCCGGGAGGAGGTGATCCAGTGGATCTACCGGCGCTACGGGCGCGAGCGCGCCGGCATCGCCGCGACCGTGATCAGCTACCGCCCGCGCAGCGCCATCCGCGACGTCGGCAAGGTGCTGGGCCTCACCGAGGACGTCACGGCCGCGCTGGCCAACACGGTGTGGGGCAGCTGGGGCAAGGGGCTCGACGCCCAGCAGGTGCGCCAGGCGGGGCTCGATCCGGGCAACCCGATGATCGGGCGGGCAGTCGACCTCGCCATGCAGCTGCTGGGCTTTCCCCGCCACCTCTCCCAGCACGTGGGCGGCTTCGTGCTGACGCGCGGGCGGCTGGACGAGACCGTGCCCATCGGCAACGCCGCGATGGACGACCGCACCTTCATCGAGTGGGACAAGGACGACATCGACGCGCTCGGCATCATGAAGGTCGACGTGCTCGCGCTCGGCATGCTCACCTGCATCCGCAAGGCGTTCGCCCTCCTGCGCCGGCACGGCGTCGCCGACCTCGAGCTGGCGACCATCCCGCGCGAGGACCCCGCCGTCTACCGCATGCTGCAGAAGGCGGACTCGCTCGGCGTCTTCCAGGTGGAGAGCCGCGCGCAGATGAACATGCTGCCCCGCCTCAGGCCGGAGACCTTCTACGACCTGGTCATCGAGGTCGCCATCGTGCGTCCCGGCCCCATCCAGGGCGACATGGTCCACCCCTACCTGCGCCGCAGGCAGAACCGGGAGCAGGTCGTCTATCCCGCGCCCTCCCCCGCGCACGGCCATCCCGACGAGCTCCGGCGCGTGCTGGGCAAGACGCTCGGGGTGCCGCTCTTCCAGGAGCAGGCCATGCGCATCGCCATCGAGGCGGCGAAGTTCACGCCCGACGAGGCCAACAGGCTGCGCCGCGCCATGGCCACCTTCCGCCGCGTCGGCACCATCCACCTGTTCCAGCAGAAGATGGTGGAGGGCATGACGCGGCGCGGCTATGACGCCGACTTCGCGGCCCGCTGCTTCCAGCAGATCGAGGGCTTCGGCGAATATGGCTTCCCCGAGAGCCACGCCGCCTCCTTCGCGCTGCTCGTCTACGCCTCCTCCTGGCTCAAATGCCACCACCCCGCGGCCTTCGCGGCGGCGCTGCTCAACAGCCAGCCCATGGGCTTCTACGCCCCCGCCCAGATCGTGCGCGACGCCGTGGAGCACGGGGTGGAGGCGCGACCGCCGGACGTCAACGCCAGCGCCTGGGACAACACGCTGGAGGAGCGCCCGGACGGCGCGCTCGCCCTGCGGCTCGGCTTGCGCCAGATCGACGGATTCCGGCAGGACTGGGCCGAGCTCCTCGTGGCGCGCCGGCAGGGCTGCTACGCCAGCGTGGAGGCCTTGCAGCGCCGCGGCGGGCTGCCCAAGGCAGCGCTGGTGCGCCTCGCCGAGGCCGACGCCATGCGCTCCCTGGGACTTGACCGCCGCGAGGCCGCCTGGGCCGTGCGCCGCCTGCCCGACGACGTCGCCCTGCCGCTCTTCGAGGCCGCCGGCGCGGATGAGCTCGCCGAGGAGCCGCTGGTGACGCTCCCCGCCATGCCGCTGCCCGAGCACGTCGTGGCCGACTACCAGACCCTACGGCTCTCGCTGAAGGGCCACCCCATGGGCTTCCTGCGTCCCCGCTTCGCCGCGGAACGGGTGGCCACCTGCCGCCAGGTGCAGGCTCTGGCGGATGGCCGGCGCGTGCGGGCGGCCGGCGTGGTGCTGGTGCGCCAGCGCCCCGGCAGCGCGCAGGGCGTGGTCTTCATGACGCTGGAGGACGAGACGGGCATCGCCAACGTCGTGGTCTGGCCGAGCCTCATGGAGCGCTACCGCAAGGAGGTGATGGGCGCGCGCCTGCCGCTCGTCGAGGGCCGCGTCCAGCGCAGCCCCGAGGGCATCGTCCACCTCGTCGCCGAGCGCCTCGTGGACCGCTCCGCCGACCTCGCCCTGCTGGCCGAGGACCGGCTCGCGCCGCAAGGCGACATGCCCATCCCGCTGGCCAACGCCGACGAGGTCAGGCGGCCCATACCCGAGAACCGCGTGTCAGGCGGGCACTCGCCCCGAAGGCACCCGCGGGACGTTCGCATCCTGCCGAAGAGCCGGGATTTTCATTGAGGAAGTCAATTATAGCCGCGAGTGCGATGAAACACGCGCGCACAAGACGCATAATCAGCCTCAAACCGTCAAGCACGACATTCTTTTCGTCAATATTCTTGAGAGCTAACACAAGATAATACTGCTCATTAAATCCATCCCGAGGGGTAACCATTCCACCGCTCAATAAGAGTATATCCATACGATTGCTTGCAACCAGCACCTTTCTGCGTCGTACAAATAAATTCTACCTTGAAGAGGATGCCCTTCGAACTGCCGCGGCGAGAGTTTAAAGTGGAGCCATAGACGCTCAACTTGGACGCGGGCTGGTCAAAGTGCCCAACAAGCGCTGAACCGCTTGTCCCAGACGACATCCGAGGCTTTCGTGACCGAGCAAACATGAGCCAATCTGTGTTTGCCAAAGGACTCAACGTGACGACCTCGCTGGCCAGCCAGTGGGAGCGCGGTGAGAAGAGGCCGGGCGGGCCCTCGCTCAAATTGCAGTTCCTGGCGCGGCGCAAGGGCATCGACGCAATCCTGCAGGGCTCCCGTGTCATCCCGGCTCTGCCTGGCGGGGCGCGGGCCCGGATCTCCGATGCGCTCCGGCCGGGATGACAAGCTATGCGCCTGTGACCCTGCATCTCTCCCTTGCGCCCCACCGCATTGCCGCCCGGGCGGCGCTCGGCTAGACCTCGCGCAACCAGCGGGGAGAAACGGGCGATGTTCGGCACACAGACGAAGGGCGTCTATCCCATCGCGCCGACACCCTTCACGCCGTCGGGCGAGATCGACTGGGAGTCGACCGACCGAATGGTCGACTTCTACCGCGCGGCGGGCGCGACGGGCCTCACCATCCTCGGCATCATGGGCGAGGCGCCCAAGCTCGACCAAGGCGAGGCGATCGCCTTCGCCGAGCGCTGTATCCGCCGCGCCGCCGGGCTGCCGGTGCTCGTCGGCGTCTCCGCGCCGGGCTTCGCCGCCATGCGCGGGCTGGCGCGCGCGGTGATGGACAAGGGCGCGGCGGGCGTGATGATCGCGCCCCAGCCCTCGCTGCGGACCGACGACCAGATCACCGGCTACTACGCCCAGGCGGTCGAGGCGATCGGACCGGACATTCCCTTCTGCATCCAGGACTATCCGCTCACGCTGAGCGTGGTCATGACCCCGCGCGTGATCGAGCGCATCATCATGGCGCATCCCTCCTGCGTGATGCTGAAGCACGAGGACTGGCCCGGCCTGGAGAAGATCGCCGCCCTGCGGCGCTTCGAGGCCGAGGGCACCTTGCGGCGCGTCTCCATCCTCACCGGCAATGGCGGTCTCTTCCTCGACTTCGAGATGGAGCGCGGGGCGGACGGAGCGATGACGGGCTATGCCTTCCCCGAGATGCTCGTCGACGTCGTGCGGCTGCAGGGCGCGGGCGACCGCGACGCCGCGCACGACCTCTTCGACGCGCACCTTCCGCTCGCCCGCTACGAGCAGCAGCAGGGCGTCGGCCTCGCCGTGCGCAAGTACGTGCTGATGCGCCGCGGCGTGCTGGCGAGCGACGCGCAACGCAAGCCCGCCGGCAGCATCACCGCGGCGGCCCGGGCCGAAGTCGAATACCTGCTGGCGCGCCTGGCCCGCCACGATCCCCGCGCCGCCCGTCTCCCCGGAACCGCGTGAGCGCAGGCCGGTGAGCGACGTCGACGCAGTCGTCATCGGAGCCGGCGTGGTCGGCCTCGCCGCCGCGCGCCGGCTCGCCCGGGCGGGGCTTTCCGTCATCGTCGTGGAGGCGGCCGAGGGAATCGGCACGGAGACCTCCTCGCGCAACAGCGAGGTCATCCACGCCGGCATCTACTACCCCGCTGGCAGCCTCAAGGCGGAACTCTGCGTCGAGGGCAAGCATCTCCTCTACGCCTTCTGCGACAGCCATGGCGTGCCCTACCGCCGCTCCGGCAAGCTCATCGTGGCGACCAGCGAGGAGGAGCGGCACGGCATCGAGGGCCTTGCCCGCAAGGGCGCGGCCAACGGCGTGACGGACCTGCGCATGCTCTCGCGGGCCGAGGCGCTGGCGCTGGAGCCCGCGCTGTCCTGCGTGGCGGCCCTGCTGTCGCCCTCGACGGGCATCATCGACAGCCACGCCGCCATGCTGGCCCTGCAGGGCGACGCGGAGGACCATGGCGCGGCCTTCGCCTTCCACACGCCGTTCGAGGGCGCGACCCCGCTGCCGAGCGGCGAGTTCGAGGTGCGCACCGGCGGATCGGAACCCGCGGCGCTGACGACGCGCATCCTCGTCAATTCCGGCGGGCTGCACGCCTCCAGGGTGGCGCGGACTATCGAGGGCCTCGCCCCGGCGCATGTGCCCGAGACGCGCTACGCCCGCGGCCAATACTTCGTGCTGAACGCCCGTGCGCCCTTCAGCCACCTCATCTATCCCGCCCCGCACGCCCACGGCCTCGGCGTCCACCTGACCCTCGACCTCGCCGGGCAGGCGCGCTTCGGGCCGGACGTGGAATGGATCGACGACATCGCCTACGCGGTCGACCCGGCCCGCGGCGAAGGCTTCGACGCGGCGATCCGCACCTATTGGCCGGGCCTGCCGGAGCATGCGCTGAGCCCCGGCTATGCCGGCATCCGCCCGAAGATCTGCGGGCCCGAGGATCCGGCCCCGGACTTCCGCATCGACGGGCCCGCCGAGCACGGCCTGCCCGGCCTCGTCAACCTCTTCGGCATCGAGAGCCCCGGCCTCACGGCGTCGCTCGCCATCGCCGAGCGGGTCGCCAGGACGCTGGGGCTGAACGCATAGGAGGCGAGCCCGCGGGCTCGCCCCTTCACTCCACTCTCACCGTCACGCTGTCGGTCGCGCCCTGGCCGTCGATCACCGTGACGCGGGCGAAGCCCGAACCGTCCGGCGTCCAGCTCGATTGCCGGCGCGCGCCGCCGCTCTCCAGCGGCACGCCGTTGACCAGCCAGGTCAGCGGCGGCACGCCGCCCAGGGCCTTCAGCGCCAGCGGCGAGGGTTGCGGTTCACGCAGCGCGAAGCCGAGGTCGATCCGCGCGCCGTCCGGCGGATAGGCGATCTTCAGGCCCGGCACGGCGGAGGCCGCCATGGTCTTGGGCACGTCCTTGCGCAGGTGGCGCAGGGGTGGCGGCAGGGTGGCGCTGGTGGCGAACAGCGCGTCCTTCGGTGCGGGGATGGGCTCGGGCTCGCCGCCGAGCCGCGCGAACGCGTCGAACAGGATGGGTGCTGCGACCTGCCTGCCGACGAGGCCGGGCACGGCGGAGCCGTCCGGCCGGCCGATCCACACGGCGATCGTCACCTTGCGGTCGAAGCCCGCCGCCCAGGCGTCGCGATAGCCGTAGGAGGTGCCGGTCTTGAAGGCGATGCGGCCCGGCAGCGCGTTGGCCGGCGGGGGCGCGCCGCGCAGGATGTCGAAGACGTACCAGGCGGAAACCGCCTCGGCGATCCGGGGGTGGACGGCCTTGCGGTCCTCCGGGTTCGGCGCCGTCCAGGCGAGCGGCGGCACGTCCCCGCCGCGGGCCAGGCCCGCATAGAGCCGCGCGAGGTCGGAGAGGCGGATACCCAGCCCCCCCAGGGCCACGGCGAGGCCGGGCGGCGCCTCCGGCGGCAGCACGATGGCGGCCCCCGCATTGCGCAGCCGCGCCAGGAATTGCGGGGGGCCGACCTCCGCGAGCAGCTCCACCGCCGGCACGTTGAGCGAAAGTTGCAGGGCGCGCCGCGCGGTCACGGAGCCCTGGTAGGCGAGGTCGAAGTTCTCCGGCGCATAGACGCCGTAGCGCGAGGGCCGGTCGTCGAGCACCGTCTCGGGATGCGCGACGCCGCCGTCGAAGGCGAGCGCGTAGATGAAGGGCTTCAGGGCCGAACCCGGCGAGCGAACCGCCAGCGCCATGTCGACGCCGCCGGCACGCTCGGGCGCAAGGTAGTCCACGCCGCCGACATGGGCGAGCACCGCGCCGGTGGCGTTGTCGACGGCGATCAGCGCGGCGGACAGCCTTGGGCCCATCGGTGCGACGCGCTCGCGCACGAGCGCCTCCAGGCTCGCCTGCAGGCGGGCGTCGATGGTGAGGCGGAGGGTGCGCAGCCCGGGCGCTGCGCGGACGGCCTCCTCGGCCGCATGCGCGGCCAGCATCGGGACGGGACGGCGGGCGGCGGGCACGGGCTCATGGCGGGCGGCGGCGGCTTCGGCGGGCACAAGCGCGCCATGCGCGGCGAGGCGCGCCAGCACACGGTCGCGCGCGGCCTGCGCCGCGACGGGAGAGCGGTCGGGCCGCCGCGCTTCCGGCGATTGCGGCAGGGCGACCAGCAGGGCCGCCTCGCCCGGCGAGAGCCGGCGCGGCTCCTTGCCGAAATAGGTGAGCGTGGCTGCGCGCAGGCCTTCCACGTTGCCGCCATAAGGCGCCAGCGCGAGATACATGTCGAGGATCTCGGCCTTGGAGTAGCGGCGCTCCAGTTGCACCGCACGCACAACCTGCCTCAGCTTGGCGGCCAGGGACCGCTCCTCGCGGGGCTCCAGCAGGCGAGCCACCTGCATGGTCAGGGTCGAGCCGCCCGACACGATGCGCCCCTGCCGCAGCGCCTGGCCCGCGGCCCGCAGCAAGGCCAGGGGATCGACGCCGGGATGGCGCAGGAAGCGCCGATCCTCGAAATCCTGCAGCATGGCGAGAAAGCGCGGGTCGACCTCGGCCGTGCTCACCGGCAGCCGCCAGCGCCCGTCGCTCGTCGTGAAGGCGCGCAGCAGCCGCCCGTCGCGGTCGAGCACCACTGTCGAGCCCTGCCCCAGGCGCGAGAGATCGGGCGGGCCGAGGCTCCCGGCGTAGCGCCAGAGGGCTCCCGCGGAGGCGGCGGCGAGCAAGAGGATCGCCGCGGCCGCGCGAATGGCCCATCGGGCGAGACGCCTAGCCGCTCTGCCCTCGCTCCCCGGGGGCGAGGGAGGCGACGACTCCGCGTCCCGGGCCGGCTCCCCGCTCACTTGCCCGTCACCTCCACGCTGCCGAAGGCGGTGCGGCCGAAGCGCTCGGGGCGGTACATGTCCTCCACGGTGGCCGGCGGATGGACGTAGCGCCCGGGGGCGACGGCGCGCACCACGTAGGCCAGCGTGAAGAAGGCCGGCTGGTCGGAGGTGCGGTCGATGGCGGCGACGAAGCGGTCGTCGCGATACTCCGTCGCAACGGGCTCGACGTCGCGCTTCAGCCAGTTCAGCGCCTCCACCCCGTTCCCGTCGACGAGGTTGGGATTGTCGATCTCGAAGCCCGCCGGCAGCAGGTCGACCAGCAGCAGGCGCGCATACTTCGCCTCGCTCTCCGTGACCTTGAGCGCCACGACCAGGCGGTCGTTCTGCTTCACGCTGGAAGGATCGACCTTCGTGCCGTCGAACTTGTAGTAGCTGCGCTCGACGGCATAGCCCTGGGAGGCGGCCGGCTCGGGCACGATCGGGTTGCCAGACACCGTCACCACCGCCTGAACGAGACCCTGGCCGGCATTGGCGATCGTCACCGTCCGTCCGTCCAGCGCCGCCGAGCGATAGGTGCGGTAGAAGGCGCCGTTCTGGCGCTGGCCATCCACCGTCACCGACATGGCGTCCGCGTCACGCGAGAGCGCCTCGGCGGCGAGCACCATCCAGGCATTCTCCTGCGTGCTGGTGTAGCTGGAGGCGTTGCGCGCCTCCTCCACCACGAGGCTCGCCCTCTGCAACTGGTCGCGCGGCGCGCCCGATTCCGCGGCGAGGGCCAGGATCCCGGCGCTGTCGCGCAGCTTCGAGCCATAGTCCGAGCGCCAGCCGCGATCCTCCTTGAACGCGCGCAGACGCTCGATGGCGGCGGCGAAGGCGGTCTGCGCGCGCCCCTTGTCGCCGAGCAGCGCCAGCGCCGCGGCGATCTGCGCACGCGCCAGGGGCGAGCCGAAGGCGCCGAGCTTCGTGTCGCTGAGGTAGCGCAGGTCGCCCATGACCGGCCGGCCGTTGCGGGCCAGCACGTAGATGGCGTAGGCGAGGTCCTGGCCCTTGCCCTCCTGCACGTCGCTCGTGTTGGCGACGACGTTGCGCAGCCTGTCGAGCGCGATGTCGAGCGCCTTCTGGGGCACGGCGAAGCCGCGCTCGCGCGCGCGCGTCAGGAAGTCCGTCACGTAGCTGTCGAGCCAGAGGTCGTCGCTGCCGCCCACCGACCAGAGCCCGAAGGAGCCGTTGGAATCCTGGCGCGAGAGCACGCGGTCGATGGCGTCGCGGATACGCTCGTCCACCTTGTCGTCGACGGCCAGCGCCTCGAGCGACGCGAGCCGGTTGACGTAGAGCAGCGGCATGGCGCGGCTGACGGTCTGTTCCGAGCAGCCATAGGGGTAGCGGTCCAGCGCCTGCAGGAGGGCGGGCACGTCGATCCCCGCGAAGGGCGAGGCGGCGACGGCCACCCCTCCCGTCCCGGGCAGGAAGTCGGCGAGCAGGTCATCGGAGACGGTCAGCGACGCGCCCGGCTGCAGGGGGCGCACCGTGCGGCGGTAGAGGGCTGGCGTCCCCGGCTGCACGCGGAGCGTGAAGGTCTGCGTCGCGTCGACGCCGGGCCCGGTGAGGCGCAGGTCGAACGTGGCGAGCCCGGTCCCGGCCGCCGTGACGGGAATGGTAAGCGAGCTGCGCGCGCCGGCCGCGAGCTTCAGCGTGCTGCGCGTCGCGGAGACAGGCAGGATGACGGGGCCGCGCACGTCGAGGTCGACCGTGTAGTCGGCCGCCGGGCCCTCGACATTGTCGACGGCCATGAAGAACCGCGACTGGTCGCCCACGTCGAGGAAGCGGGGCAAGGTGCCCTGCACCACCACGGGATCGCGCACGATCACGTCGGCCGTGGCGCTGCCCGTCCGGGCCTTCGTCCAGGCGACCGCCATCACCCGGAGCGTGCCGTTGAACCCCGGGATGTCGAAGGAGACCTTCGCCGTGCCGTCCGGCCCCACCTTCACCACGCCGGAATAGCGGGCCACCGGCTCCTGCGTGGGGGGGATGGCGTCGCCCGAGAGGCTTGCGCCGTCGCCGCCCGAGCGGATCGCGCCGCGCGTGCCCTGCATGCCGTCGATCAGGTATCCGTAGAGATCGCGGATCTCGGAGGAAAGCTGCCGCTGGCCGAAATAGTAGGCAGAGGGGTTCGGCGGCTCGTACCGCGTGAGATTGAGGATGCCGACGTCCACCGCCGCGACGGTGACGTAGGCCTCCTCGCCCGCCGCGAGGCCCGCGAGCGTCACCGGCACCTCCAGGGGGCCGCGCGGGCGCATCTTCGGGGCCGTCCCGAGCGACACGGACAGCTCGTGGCCGGCTTTGTCGAGCCCGAACCAGGCGACGCCCAGCGAGCGGCCCGGCATGCGCCTGGCCGCAGCGTCGAGAGGACGATGGGCGAGGGCGACGACATAGGCCCCTGCGCCCCAGTCGGCCGCCACCGGAAGGCTCACCGTGTTGTCGCCGGCCCTGACGTCGACGACCTTGAGGAGGCGCACCTTGTCGGAGACGACGAGGAGCGAAGCCTTGCCGTCGCTGCGCGGGGCGAGGCGGACGTTCATCGTGTCTCCCGGCGCGTAGCTCGCCTTGTCGAGCGACATCTCCAGCAGGTCCGGCGTCTCCGCCGTGGCATCGCCCGACCAGCCCACCGTGAAGGTGACGGAGGTGTCGCCGCCCTCGCCGCCGCCGCGCACGTCGAGGCGGTAGGTGCCCCACTGCACCTGCGCGGCGATGCGCGCCGGGGCCTCCGCGCCGATGTCCACCGCGCCGTCCGCCACGCGGCGCGTGGAGGTGACGGGCTCGTAGCCCCAGCGGCCGTCGGAATTGTACCACTGGTAGCGCTTCTCGATGCGCGACAGGGTCCATGCGGTGCGGGGCCGGGCGAGGCGCTTGCCCTCGGGCGTGGCCGCCACCACGTCGAAGCTCGCCGTCGCACCCTCGCCGAGGTCGGAGAAGAGGGGCTTCACGCCGATCACGGGGCCCTTGGGCAGAATCGGGATGGTCACGGAACGCTCGATGGAGCGCCCGCCCGTCTCCCCGACCCGCACGACGATGCGCGCCTCGACGGGCTTGGGCGCATTGGCGTCGGGCAGGTCCACCGCGAGCGTCGCCCTGCCCTGGCCGTCGGTCGTCGCGTGGTCCTCGATCTCGCCGGAGACGTTTTCGAAGCTCTCGTCCTGCAGGCCGACCTTGTAGCCGTCCAGGCCGGGGACCCCGTTCGTCTCGGAGGGCTGGATCAGGTACTCCCCGGAGACGTCGAGGTCTGCGCCCGGCGCGCCGTAGAGATAGCGCACGGCGACGTCGATCTCGGCCGGCTGGCCGGGCCGCACCGCCTGCTGCCGGGGCTTCAGGTCGACCTCGAGCCGCTCGGGCACGTAGTCTTCCACGAGGAAACTCGTCTCGCCGATCGGCTGGCCCTTGGGGTCGGCATAGGCCTCCATCCGCCAGGTCCCGCGGGCCGCGCCGGAGAGCAGCGGCATGGAATAGGCGCGCCCGCCGAGGCCCTGGTCGTTGACGACCACGCGGCGATACTCCACCCCGTCCGGCCGCTTCGCCACGAGGGTGAGCGGCAGGCCGGGCACGGCGACGCCGCGCGCGTCACGCAGCAAGGTGGTGAGCTGCACCGTCTCGCCCGAGCGGTAGACGCCACGCTCGGTGTAGAGGAAGGCGTCGAGCCCCGAGGGCGGCGCGCGGCCCTTCACGCCGCGATCCGTCAGGTCGAAGGCCGCCAGGCCGAGGTCGAGGAAGCCGTAGTCCCCGCCCTCGTTGCTGGCCACGACGAGGCCGGGCGCCAGTCCGCCCTTCCCTCGAGCGAGGCCGGGATCGAAGGCCACGTGGCCCTCGGCATCAGTGAGCTTGCTCGCCAGCACCTCGTTGTTGCGGGCGATCAGGCGGATCTCGACCTTGTCGAGCGCCTGCGCGCTCGCCAACGAGCGCACGAGCACGTGGACCCCGTCGTCGCCGCTGAAGGCTGTGAGGCCGAGGTCCGACACGACGAACCATTGCGTGGCGCGCGTGCCGTAGTCGTCGTCGGGGTTGGCCGGGATGTTGCCGGCGGGCTGCGCCATCATCACGTAGACGCCGGGCTCCAGCTTGCCGAGCGCCTCCAGCACCGGGAAGGCCGTCACCACGTCCTTGTTGAGCTCGTTGCGGACGTCGAGCGTGCCCGTCCACACCTTGACCCCGTTCTCGTCGGCGAACTGGCGCGACTTGTAGGCGTCGAGCTGGGCGAGGAAGTCGTCCGAGCGCACCATCGAGATCAAATTGCGGTCGCCGACGCGGAAGATCTCGGCGGCCACCTTCTCCGTGTTCACGGAGACGACGGGGATGCCCTCCTGCCCCACCCGGGGGAGCACGTAGTTCTTGCCGGTGAAGCGCACCTGCGGGGAGCGGTCGCGGACGTAGATCTCGTAGTCGGCGTTCTTCAGCAGGGACTCGCCGACATTCGACGGCAGGCCCTGGCGCAGCACGATGGCGTAGCGCTCGCCATGCTTCAGCCCGTCCACGCAGAGCTGCTGCTCCTCCACCGTCACCGCCGCATTGGCCGCGCCGGCCACGGCCACGAAGGGCGTGAAGTCGACCTTGCCGCGGGCCAGGGGATCGCTGAATTGGAAGCAGGCGCGCGGCGAGGCACTGTCGGAATCGACCTTGTAGTCCGAGATGCGGAAGCCATGCTCCTCGCGCAGGGCCTGATAGGTGGCGCGCACCGCGGCGTCGTCCGCCGCCGCGAGGCTGGCGCGATAGGCGTCGAGGGCCGGGCGCCAGATCTCGCGGCGCTGGTAGACCTCGCCGAGCGCGGCGAGCGCCGCCGCCTCCTCCGGCCGCGTCGCGGCGCGGGTATAGGCGACGTAGGCCGCCACCGTGGCCCGCTCGTTCAAGCGCCAGCGCTCGCCGGAATCCTTGGGGTCGACCGCGAGCGCCGCCCGCGCCCAGGACAGCCACGTCCCACCGGGCTTCGCGTCGGCGGCGAGCGAGGCCGTCAGCAGGGCGAGGGCGCGGCGCGGATCGCGGCCGATCAGCCCCTCGCCATCCTTGCGCAGCTGCGCCGCCTGGCGATTCGCGGCGCCGGCGGCGCCTTCCTTGCGCAACTGCTCCTCCAGCCGGACGCCGTCGCTGGCGAGGTCGTCGCGCACGAAGGCCTTGGTCTGGGCGAGGGCGGGACCCGCCATGGCCAGGGCCAGAACCACGCCGACCGTCCTCGCCCACCGACGCGCCGCAAACCGCATGGCCAAGCCTCCCTGATGCTGGCGGGAGCCTAGCACCGCGCCGGGCCCCCGCAATGGGTCGTTCAACCGTCCCGAGCAGAGGCCTCGACCGGCGTCCCGGGTTCTGCAACAGTCCGCTCCGCATCCAGGCCGATGCGAGAGACGGAGACGTGACGCATGCCGCAGGCGATCCCGCGCATTCCCCTCGGGCGGCTCGCGGCCGGCCTGCTCATCGCGGCGGCGAGCCTCGCGGCCGCGCAGGCCCAATCCGCCGCGCCCGCCGGTGCCGCTCCCGCCGCGCCGCCTTCGGGCGTGCTGGCCGACCCCGTCTTCCAGGCGGCGCAGAAGCGCTACGAGGCGCTGCCCGACGCCGAGCGCCGCGCCATCCAGGAGGCGCTGATGTGGACCGGGGACTTCTCCGGGGCCGGCTCCGGCACCTATGGCCCGCTCACGTTCCGCGCCATCCAGGCCTTCCAGAAGCGGGCCGGCGCGACGCCGGACGGCTTCCTGCAGCAAAGGGAGCGCCTGCTGCTCGAGGCGGCCGCCAAGAAGGCTCGCGACGAGGTGAAGTTCGCCCTGGTGCAGGACGGCAAGGCCGGCCTGCGCATCGGCGTTCCCCAGGCGCTCGTCCCCAAGGTGACGCCCGGCAAGGCGGGCACGCGCTACGCCTCTGCCGACGGGGCCGTCGCCCTGGAGACGCTGGCGCAGGCGGATGTCCCGCTGGAGCAGCTCTTCGACCGCCTGAAGGCCGACCAGGCCGGTCGAAAGGTCACCTACAAGCTGTTGCGGCCCGACTGGTTCGTGGTCGCCGCCGACCAGGACGGGAAGCGCTCCTATACCCGGGTCGCGACGACGCAGGCCGGGCTGAGGGGCTTCGTCTTCGCCTATCCGGTCGCCGCGGCGGCGACCTACGACAAGATCGCCGTGGCGATCGCCAACAGCTTCGACCCCGGCACGGGTCCCGCGGTTGCGGGCGGACCCAATCCGCCGCAACCGCCGCTACCCGCGCCGCCCTCGCCGCCCTCGCCGCCCCCCATCGCCCAGCCCGGGTCTCCCTTCGCCACGGGGATCGTGGTGGCGCCCGGCAAGGTGCTTACCGTCGCCGCCGTGGACGGGTGCGGCGAGGCGAGCATCGGCGGCCGGCCGGCGCGCGTCGAGCGGAGCGACAAGGCGGCCGGGCTCGCCTTGCTCGACAGCCCCGGCCTGAAGGCAATCCCGGCGAGCCTGCGCGCCGCGCCGGCGCCGGCGGACGGCGCCTCCCTTCTGCTCCTGGCCTTTGCGCCGTCGTCCGGACCCGAGCCGCTTCTCGGCGTCGCTCCCGGCGAGGCGCGCGTGCCTGCCGGCGGCAAGGCCCCGCGGGTTCTCGCAGGCCTGCAGAAGGGCGGGGCCGGCAGCCCGGTCTTCGACCGCTCGGGCGCGTTCGTCGGCATCGTGGCCACGGTCGCGCAGGAGCCGCGGCTCGTGGCCGGGCTCGTCCCGGCGGCGAGCTATCCGCTGGCGGGAGCGGCCGAGGCGCTGACCTTCGCGGCTGTCCAGCAGGCCGCGCCCCCCACGGGGACCGAAGGCGTCACCGCCGGCGCGCTCGCCGCGAAGCTGCAGGGCTCCGTGGTCGCGATCGCCTGCCGGCGCTGAGCGGGCTCAGCCCGAGAACACCACGGTCTTGTGGCCGTTCAGGATGACGCGGTCGTCCAGGTGATCGGCGAGCGCCCGCGAGAGCACGCGGCGCTCGATGTCGCGGCCCTTGCGGACGAGGTCGTCCGGCGTGTCGCGGTGGCTGATGCGCTCGACGTCCTGCTCGATGATGGGGCCCTCGTCGAGGTCGGACGTCACGTAGTGGGCCGTCGCGCCGATGAGCTTCACCCCGCGCTCATGCGCCTGGTGATAGGGCTTCGCCCCCTTGAAGCCCGGCAGGAAGGAGTGGTGGATGTTGATGCAGCGCCCCGAGAGCTTCGCCGTGAGCCCGTCCGACAGCACCTGCATGTAGCGGGCGAGCACCACCACCTCGGTGCGCGTGGAGCGGATGAGCTCCCAGAGCTGCGTCTCCTGCTCCAGCTTGGTCTGCTTGGTGACGGGCAGGTGATGAAAGGGGATGCCGTCGAGATCGATGTGGCGGTAATGGTCCGCGGCATGGTTGGCGACGACGGCGGTCACCTCCATCGGCAGCTCGCCGATGCGGTGGCGATAGAGCAGGTCGACCAGGCAATGGTCGAACTTGGAGACCAGCAGCATCACGCGGCGCCGTTCCGCCCGGTCGCGGATGCTCCACTCCATGCCGTGCGCCTCGGCGATGGGCGCAAAGCCCTGGCGCAGCGTCTCGACGGAGCCTCCGCCATTCACCGGGTTGAACACGACGCGCATGAAGAAGCGGTCGGTCTCCGTGTCGTCGAACTGCTGGGCGTCGAGGATGTTGCAGCCCGCCTCGAACAGGTAGCTCGACACCGCCGCGACAATGCCGGGACGGTTGGGGCAGGCGAGCTTGAGCACGAAGGACGGCTGCGACATGAGGGCCTCGGTCGGGTGTGCTGAGACGGCTTTGGGAAAGAGCTACGGATGAGGCTAGCCGCCCATGTTGCAGTGCACTGCCGTCCGCACGACATCTGCCGCTCCGCGTGCGACCGACCGGCCGTCCCCATCCATGGAGACACGACAAGCATGTCGCAACGGGGATAGAACGGCCCCTGACAGAACGCGGGTCCCTGACCGGCGCGCGAGGACGGCGAGGACGGGCGGGACAGGTCCTGGCCCCGGAGCTAGGCGGTCAGTCCGCCGGCCTTCTCGATGAACGCGGCCACGGCCTCGACGCCCTCGCCGGAGCGGACATTGGTGAAGACGAAGGGCTTGGCCTTGCGCATCAGCCTGGCGTCACGGTCCATCACCTTGAGGCTCGCGCCGACGAAGGGCGCGAGGTCGATCTTGTTGATCACCAGCAGGTCCGACCGGGTGATGCCCGGCCCGCCCTTGCGCGGGATCTTCTCGCCGCCGGAGACGTCGATGACGTAGACGGTGATGTCCGCGAGCTCGGGCGAGAAGGTCGCGGCGAGGTTGTCGCCGCCGGATTCGATGAGGATCAGGTCGAGGTTGGGGAACTTGCGGTTCATCGCGTCGATGGCCGCCAGGTTGATCGAGCAATCCTCGCGGATCGCCGTGTGCGGGCAGCCGCCCGTCTCGACGCCCATGATCCGCTCTTCCGGCAGCGCGCCCGCGACGGTGAGGAGGCGCGCGTCCTCCTTCGTGTAGATGTCGTTGGTGATGGCAGCGATGTCGTAGGCGTCGCGGAAGCGCTTGCACAGCGCCTCCATGAGCGCCGTCTTGCCGGAGCCGACGGGGCCGCCGATGCCGACGCGGAGGGGGCCGTGCGCAGAACGGGTCATGAGCGGAAGAGCCTCGTGTACTGGGTTTCGTGGCGCAGCGACGCGATGTCGGAGCGGAAGGCCGCCCCGCCGAGGTCGTCCGGCGTGGAGCGCTCGGCGAAAGACGCGGTGTCGCGGATGCGGGGCAGGAGGCCTGCCGTCACGCGCTGCCCGTCCGTCTGCCCGATCGGGCCAAGCCGCACGGCGGCGGACACCAGGGCGGCGACGAAGGCGAGCAGGAAGGCCTCCAGGGTGGGCCGCAAGGCGACGCCGTGACCGGCGGCCGCGACGCCCACCGCCACGGGATAGACCACGTCCCCGTCCCACGCCTCGGCCAGGAGGTCGAGTGCCGCGGCCGGCCACGAGGCGCGGGCGGCCGAGACGAAGGCGTTGCCCTGCGCCGTCGCCTCGAGATGTCGCTCGCGCGAAGGTTGCAGCGCGACCCCGAGTTCGGCGACGGCCGCAAGGCGGGCGCGGTCCACGGCTGCCGCCGCGCGGTGGGCCTCGGCGAGCAGGACGGCGTCGTTCCGCCCGGATCCCAGGGCCAGGAGATCGTCCACCCATCCCGCGACCGAGGCCGCGTCGTGCAGGTCGCCCTGCTCGACCGCCCATTCCAGACCGTGCGAATAGGCGAAGGCGCCGACGGGGAAGGCCGGCGAGAGCCAGACGAGCAGCGGCAGCGGGGCCTGCTCAGCCATGCTTGTGGCCATGGCGATGGTCGTGCGTCCCGTGATCGTGCGCGTGGTCGTGGTCGTGATGGTCGTGGTCATGCCCGCAATCGGGACCGTGGACGTGCCCTGGCGTCCCGTGGGCGTGGCCATGGTCGTGATGGCCATGGTCGTGGTGGGCGTGATCGTGGTGTTCGTGGTCGTGCTGATGATCGTGCCCGTGGCCATGATGATGGCCGTGGCCCCCCTGGTCATAGGCGCCCCGCTCCGGCTGGAACGGGCGCTCCACCGCCACGACCTCAGCTCCGAGCCCCCGCACCATCTCTTCCAGCACGTGGTCGGCCTGGATGAAGATCTCCTCCTCGCCGATCTCGGCAGGCGTGTGCCGGTTGCCGATATGCCAGGCGACCTTCATCAGCCGCTTCGGGTTGTGCGCGGTGATGCGGACGAGCTTCTCCGGAGCGGCCTTGACGAGCACCAGCGAGCCGTCCTCCAGCTTGAGCGCGTCGCCGTCGTTCAGCACGGTGGCCTTCTCGAGGTCCATGAGCACCTGCGTGCCCTTCTCGCCGGTGAACGCGATGCGCCGGCGGTGGCGGTCCTCGTGGTCGAGCACGACGCTGTCGACGACCTTGTCGGCCTTCACGGCGAGCTTGCGGGTAACGGCGGTGGCGCGGGGCATGGCAGTCTCTCTCGGGTTTTCGAAGCGACTTATGCCGCGCTCTCGCCCGGAAGGAAATCGGGATCGCGCAGGAGACGGGCCGGCTCCTGCGGCCAGGCGAGACAATCCGGCTCGCAGCCAGCCGGGGTGGCGGCCGGCGCTCCGGCCGTCGCCTGGCCGGCCTTGGGTTTCGTCGCCGTACGGTTCATGAGCCGGTTCCCGGACTTCAAAGGTCCCGGCCAGTGCCGGGGCGGTCGACAGCGGTTCACGCCGCTTGCGCGGCCATGGCGCGCGCAGCGAAGCGATCCGGCCCTGGCCGTGCGGTCTCCGGATCGCTTCCTCGCTGCGCTCCTCGCCAGGACGAGGGGCGTGTGGCGGGCACAACGCCCTGTCCGCCGAGCCTAGAAGAGAAAATAGCGCTGCGCCATCGGCAGCTCCGTCGCGGGCTCGCAGACGAGCAGCTCGCCGTCCGCCGTCACGGCGTAGGTCTCGGGATCGACCTGGATGTCCGGCGTGGCGTCGTTGTGGACCATGCTCTTCTTGGTGATCCCGCCGCGCGTGTTCTCCACGGCGACCAGCTCCTTCTGCACGCCGAGCTTGTCCCTGAGCCCGCCCTCGATCGCCGCCTGCGAGGTGAAGACGAAGGCGCTCGCGGTCACCGCCCGACCGAAGGCGCCGAACATGGGCTGGTAGTGGACCGGCTGCGGAGTAGGGATCGAGGCGTTGGGATCGCCCATCGGCGCGGCGATGATCGTGCCGGCCTTGACCACCATGTCGGGCTTCACGCCGAAGAAGGCGGGCGACCACAGGACCAGGTCGGCGAGCTTGCCGACCTCGACGGAGCCGATGTGCCTGGCGACGCCATGCGCGATGGCGGGGTTGATCGTGTATTTCGCGACGTAGCGCTTCACGCGGCCGTTGTCGTTGCCGCCGTCGCCCGGCAGCGCTCCGCGCTGGCGCTTCATCTTGTCGGCGGTCTGCCAGGTGCGGGTGACCACCTCGCCGAGCCGGCCCATGGCCTGGCTGTCCGACGACATCATCGAGAGCGCGCCGATGTCGTGCAGGATGTCCTCCGCCGCGATCGTCTCGCGCCGGATGCGGCTTTCCGCGAAGGCGAGGTCCTCCGGGATCGAGCCGTCGAGGTGGTGGCAGACCATGAGCATGTCGAGATGCTCGTCGAGCGTGTTCACCGTGAAGGGGCGCGTGGGATTGGTCGAGGAGGGCAGCACGTTGGGCAGCCCCGCGACCTTGATGATGTCCGGCGCATGGCCGCCGCCGGCGCCCTCCGTGTGGAACGCGTGGATGGTGCGGCCCTTGAAGGCGGCAACGGTGTCCTCCACGAAGCCGGACTCGTTCAGCGTGTCCGTATGGATCATCACCTGCACGTCGTAGTCGTCGGCCACGGCCAGGCAATTGTCGATGGTGGCGGGCGTGGTGCCCCAGTCCTCGTGCAGCTTCAGCGCGCAGGCGCCGGCCTTGATCATCTCGACGAGACCCTCGGGCTTCGCCGTGTTGCCCTTGCCGGAAATGCCGAGGTTCACGGGGAAGGCGTCGAAGCTCTGGATCATCCGCCCGATGTGCCAGGGCCCGGGCGTGCAGGTCGTCGCCGAGGTGCCCGCCGAGGGGCCCGTGCCGCCGCCCAGCATGGTCGTGACGCCGGACATCAGCGCGTGCTCGATCTGCTGCGGGCAGATGAAGTGGATGTGGCTGTCGAAGCCGCCCGCGGTGAGGATCTTGCCCTCGCCCGCGATCACGTCCGTGCCAGGCCCGATGATGATGGTGACGCCCGGCTGGATGTCCGGATTGCCCGCCTTGCCGATGGCGGCGATGCGGCCCTCCTTGAGTCCGACGTCGGCCTTCACGATGCCCCAGTGGTCGAGGACGATGGCGTTGGTGATCACCGTGTCCACCGCGCCCGCCGCGTTGGTCACCTGCGACTGGCCCATCCCGTCGCGGATCACCTTACCGCCGCCGAACTTCACCTCCTCGCCATAGGTGGTGAAGTCCTTCTCGATCTCGATCACGAGCGTGGTGTCGGCGAGCCGCACCTTGTCCCCCGTGGTGGGGCCGAACATGTCCGCATAGGCGGCGCGGGAGAGAGTCGTTGCCATCATGTCCTCGGCTGGTCGGCGTCTGGCCGTCATTGCGAGCGGAGCGAAGCAGTCCAGAAAGCGTCGGGGAGCGTGGATTGCTTCGTCGCCTCGCTCCCCGCAATGACGTCCGGCGTGTCGGCTGCGGTCAGAGCTTGCCCATCACGTCCTGGCGGAACCCGTAGACCTCGCGCTTGCCGGCCAGCGCCACGAGGCGCACCTCGCGGGTCTGGCCCGGCTCGAAGCGCACGGCCGTGCCCGCCGCGATGTCGAGGCGCATGCCGCGGGCCTTGGCGCGGTCGAAGGAGAGGGCCGGGTTCGTCTCGAAGAAATGGTAGTGGCTGCCGACCTGGATCGGACGGTCGCCCGTGTTGGAGACGCTGAGCGTCACCGTCTCGCGGCCCGCGTTGAGGGTCAGCTCGCCGGGCAGCGTGGTGACCTCGCCCGGCTTCAGCGCGCCCTTCGCGCCGCGGATCGGGTTGTGCACCGTGACGAGCTTGGTGCCGTCGGGGAAGGTCGCCTCCACCTGCACGTCGTGGATCATCTCGGCGATGCCGTCCATCACCTGGTCGGCGGTGACGACGTGCGCGCCGGCCTCCATCAGCTCGGCCACCGAGCGGCCGTCGCGCGCGCCCTCCACCACGAAGTCGGTGATCAGCGCCACGGCTTCGGGGTGGTTCAGCTTCACGCCGCGCTCCAGGCGACGGCGCGCCACCATGGCGGCCATGGCGACGAGGAGCTTGTCCTTCTCGCGCGGACTGAGGTTCATGGGCGGATCCTCGCAAACATCATTTTCAAAGTGTCGTTCAGCATTGCCAGACCCGCGGCAGCGGGACGGCGCGGAAGCGGTTCAGGAACCGGGCCAGGTCAGCCCGCAGGCGGGACGGTTCGGCGGCGGCGAACCGCAGCACGAGCATAGTCCGCCAGGCGGATGCTCCACAATCGCAACCGGCCTCCTCCAGCACGGCGCGAGCCTCCTCCAGCCGGGCCTCGGCGTCGGGCGCGACGTGCACCACGGTGGCCACGGCGCGCATGCCGGCGGCCACGGCCGGACGGTCCAGCGCCGCCTGCAGCGGACCCGCGAGGCACAGGTTTTCCGCGAGCAGCAGCCGCCCGCCGCGCCGGATGCGCCAGCGGTCGTCGACGAGCCCGTCCCCGAGCGTTTCACCCATCGCGACGCGGCCGAAGACGAAAGCCTCGGCCAGCGTCAGGCGGGCATCGTCGGCGAGGTCGACGTCCATGCGCCGCGCCAGCCGCGCGCCGGAGAACAGGATCTGCTCCTGCGGCAGCCAGGCGAGCTGCGCGCCGGCGGCCACGGTCAGGCGCACGTCGAGCCGCGTGGCCGGCCCGTCCGAGCGGTAGACCTTCTCGGCGGACTGCGTGGTGGCGACGACGCGCGCGCCCGGCTCGAGAGCGAGGTCGACGGAGAGCCTGTCGCCGCCCGTCATGCCGCCGCCGGTATTGATCATCACCGTCTCGCAGGCGGCATCCGGCCCGCCATGAACGCGGGGGAAGCGGATGCGGAACCCGCCGGACTCGCGCAGCTCCGCCGCCTCGGTGCCGAGCGCCTCGCGGCGGAAGCGGGCGCGCAGCACGCCCTGCGCCCGCACGAAGCCGGGCACGGTCCGGGACGGGATCGGCGCGTTCGCGGGCATGGCCTCGGGGTCACGCAGCATGCGGTCCCCTCTGTCCGCGTCGCGGCGAAGCGGCCAGGCCGACGCCCTCACACGGACAAATGACGCCGCACATCCGTCTCGACCATGGTCGCCTTCTCCCCCGCCAGCACGACCTGCCCGCGGTCCATCACCGCGTAGCTGTCGCACAGGTCGCGCGCCCATTCGAAGTACTGCTCGACGAGCAGGATCGCCATGTCGCCCTTGCCGCGAAGGTACTCGATGGCGCGGCCGATGTCCTTGATGATCGAGGGCTGGATGCCCTCCGTCGGCTCGTCGAGCACGAGGAGCGAGGGTCGCGTCACCAGCGCGCGGCCGATGGCGAGCTGCTGCTGCTGGCCGCCCGACAGGTCGCCCCCGCGCCGGTTCAGCATGTCCTTCAGCACCGGGAAGAGGTCGAAGATTTCGTCGGGAATGTAGCGCTGGCCGCGCGGAAGCGGCGAGAAGCCCGTCTCCAGGTTCTCCTTCACGGTGAGCAGAGGGAAGATCTCGCGGCCCTGCGGCACGAAGGCGATGCCGCGGCGCGCGCGGTCGTAGGGCGCGAGCGTGCCGAGCGCCTCGCCCTTCCAGGTGATGGCGCCGCGCGCCACCGGCTGGATGCCCATGATGGCGCGAAGCAGCGAGGTCTTGCCCACGCCGTTGCGGCCGAGCACCGTCGTGACCTTGCCGGTCTCCGCCGTCAGCGACACGCCGCGCAGGGCCTGGGCCGCGCCGTAGAAGAGGTCGATCTGGTCGATCGCAAGCGTGCTCATCTCAGCGCCCCAGATAGACTTCGACGACGCGCTCGTTGGCGGAGACGGCGTCGATGGTGCCCTCCGCCAGCACGGAGCCCTCGTGCAGGCAGGTGACCTTGCAGCCGAGAGCGCGCACGAAGTGCATGTCGTGCTCCACCACAACGACGGCATGGTCCTGCGCGATGCGCGTGAGCAGGCTCGCGGTCGCCTCGGTCTCGGCGTCGGTCATGCCGGCGACGGGTTCGTCGACGAGGAGGAGCTTGGGGTCCTGCGCCAGCAGCATGCCGATCTCCAGCCATTGCTTCTGGCCGTGCGACAGGTCGGCCGCCATGCGGTGGCGGTGGTCCTTCAGGCCGACCGTCTCCAGCACGGGGTCGAGGTCGGCGGCAGGCACGCCGTTGCGCCAGCCGAACAGCGAGGAGAAGGCCGAGCGCGGGCCCTTCATGGCCAGCAGGATGTTGTCGGCCACCGTGTGGCTCTCGAACACGGTGGGCTTCTGGAACTTGCGCCCGATGCCGAGCTCGGCGATCGAGGCCTCGTCCATCTTGGTGAGGTCGACCTTGCCGTCGAACAGGACGTCGCCCTCGTCGGGCCGCGTCTTGCCGGTGATGACGTCCATCATCGTGGTCTTGCCCGCGCCGTTGGGGCCGATGATCGCGCGCATCTCGCCGGGCCCGATGACCAGCGACAGGGCGTTCAGCGCCTTGAAGCCGTCGAAGGAAACGCTGACGCCGTCGAGGTAGAGCAACGCCTGGGTGAGTTCGCTCTCGTTCACGACGCGCCTCCCGCAGCGCCGACGCCCGCCTCGGCCGCCGCGCTCTGGGCCGCCCGGCTCTCGGCGCGCTTGGCGCTCCAGGCCGACAGCGTGCCGATGATGCCCTTGGGCAGGAACAGGGTGACCACGACGAAGAGCGCGCCGAGGCCGAAGAGCCAGATCTCGGGGAAGGCCCCGGTCAGCCAGGTCTTGGCGAAGTTGACGAGCACCGCGCCCAAAGCCGCGCCCACCAGCGTGCCGCGCCCGCCCACGGCCACCCAGATCACCGCCTCGATGGAATTGGCGGGGGCGAATTCCGAGGGGTTGATGATGCCGACCTGCGGCACGTAGAGCGCCCCCGCCACGCCCGCCATGCAGGCCGAGACGGTGAAGGCCAGCAGCTTGAAGCGCTCGACGCGATAGCCGATGAAGCGCGCCCGGCTTTCGGCGTCGCGGATGGCGATGAGAACCTTGCCGTAGGCGGACGTGACGAGCGCCCGGGCGACGAGGTAGCCCAGGGCCACCGCGATCACGGTCGCCACCAGGAGCCCGACGCGCGTTGTCTGCGCCTGCACGTTGAAGCCGAGGATGTCCTTGAAGTCCGTGAGGCCGTTATTGCCGCCGAAGCCCATGTCGTTGCGGAAGAAGGCCAGCAGCAGGGCGTAGGTCATGGCCTGCGTGATGATGGACAGGTAGACGCCCGTGACGCGCGAGCGGAAGGCGAACCAGCCGAACACGAAGGCGAGCAGGCCCGGCACCAGCAGCACCATGAGCGCCGCGTAGGGGAAGGCCTGGAAGCCGTACCAGGTGAGCGGAAGCTCCTTCCAGTTCAGGAAGACCATGAAGTCCGGCAGGATCGGGTTGCCGTAGACGCCGCGCGTGCCGATCTGGCGCATCAGGTACATGCCCATCGCGTAGCCGCCCAGCGCGAAGAACGCGCCGTGGCCGAGCGACAGGATGCCGACATAGCCCCAGACGAGGTCGAGCGAGATGGCGAGCAGTGCGTAGCAAAGATACTTGCCGAGCAGCGAAACCGCGTAGGTCGGCATGTGAAGCGCCGAGCCCTCGGGCACGGCGAGGTTGAGCACGGGCACGAGCACCGCCACCGCGGCGAGCACGAGCAGGAAGACCTGGCCCCGTCTGTCGAGGCCTGCGACGACCCTGGCGGCGATCATGCCTCCACCGCCCTTCCCTTGAGCGCGAAGAGGCCGCGCGGACGCTTCTGGATGAACAGGATGATGAAGACGAGCAGCGCGATCTTGCCGAGGACCGCGCCGGCGAAGGGCTCGAGGAACTTGTTCGCCACGCCGAGCGTCAGCGCGGCGACCAGCGTGCCCCACAGGTTCCCGACGCCGCCGAACACCACGACCATGAAGCTGTCGACGATGTAGCTCTGGCCGAGGTTGGGCGAGACGTTGTCGATCTGCGAGAGCGCCACGCCGGCGATGCCGGCGATGCCCGAGCCCAGCGCGAAGGTCAGCGCGTCGACCCAGGGCGTGCGGATGCCCATGCAGGAAGCCATGCGGCGGTTCTGGGTCACCGCGCGCATCTTCAGGCCGAAGGAGGTGGCCCGTAGCACGAACAGCAGCGCGGCGAAGACCGCCATCGAGAAGACGATGATCCAGAGCCGGCCATAGGTGATGGTAAGGCCATAGAAGTCGAAGGCGCCGGCCATGAAGGAGGGCGCGCCCACCTCGCGGTTGTTGGCGCCGAAGATGGAGCGGACGGTCTGCTGCAGGATCAGGCTGACGCCCCAGGTCGCGAGCAGCGTCTCGAGCGGCCGGCCGTAGAGCCAGCGGATGACGAGGCGCTCCAGCAGGATGCCGACGGCGCCGGCGACGATGAAGGCGAG
Source organism: Alsobacter sp. (assembly GCA_046349155.1). Lineage (GTDB taxonomy): Bacteria > Pseudomonadota > Alphaproteobacteria > Rhizobiales > Beijerinckiaceae > Alsobacter. The sequence continues at coordinate 73,861 of JAXMCW010000003.1, forward strand.
GGGAATGGCGATGAGCAGCGACCAGTCGAAGAACTGCGGGTACTTCGTGCGCAGGAATTCCTGCACCACGAAGGTCGTGTAGGCCCCCAGCATCACCATCTCGCCATGGGCCATGTTGATGATGCCCATCACGCCGAAGGTGATGGCGAGGCCGATGGCCGCGAGCAGCAGCACCGAGCCCAGCGAGAGGCCGTACCAGGCGTTCTGCACCGAGGAGAGGAGCAGCAGGTGCCGCTGGATCGCCGCCGCGGCTCCCTCCGCCGCCACCTTCACGATCGGCGAGGCGTTCTGCTGCGCCGTGGCGAGCAGCGAGAGCGAGTCCTGGTCGCCGCGCTCGCCGATCACCTCGACGGCGGAAACCTTGTCGCTGTCGCTGGCGTCCGGCTTCAGCAGGATCACGGCCGCGCGGGCCTGCAGAAGGGCGCGCTTGATGCGCGGATCCGTCTCCTTGGCGAGCGCCGCCTCGACGGTGGCGAGCGCCGTCGCGTCGCGCGACTTGAACACCGCCTCGGCGGCGGCGAGCCGCTTGGCGGGGTCCGGGCTCATCAGCGTCAGCGAGCCGACCGCGGCCTCGAGCGCCCGGCGGACGCGGTTGTTGACCCGCACCTGCTTCAGGGCGCCGGGATCGGAGGCGGCGACGGCGCCCGTGCGGGCGTCGATGAACTTGCCGTCGGTCGTCTTGATGAAGACGGCCTTGTCGGAGGCCCGGTAGAACAGCCGGCTGTCGGTCAGCGCGTCGAGCGCCGGACCCGCCTTGTCGCTGCCGCTGGCGGCGAGCGCGGTGATGCCGGCCTCGATGTCCGCGAAGTTCTCGGTGGCGAGCTTGGCGAAGGCGGCGTCGGCGTCCTGGGCGCGCGCGGGGACGGCTGACCACACGGCGCCGAACAGCAGCGCCAGGAGCACGGCGAGACGAAACGCGCGCATGGATGGAGTCCTCGACCGCGGAACGCCGCAGTCCTCGATGAAGGGCGGTGTTGGGCTCGTCCCTTCCCTGCAGGGAGGGGCGGACGGGTGGGGGAAACACAGGGGCTTCCCCACCCCTCTCTCGCTGCGCGCGACCCTCCCTCGCGTGGGAGGGAGGCCGGCGCGCCTGGCCGTGGTCGGCTGTCCCGGGCGGCCCGGCCGGGAGGCCGGGCGCCCAAGCCTCAGCCTACTTGCCGGCGCCGCCGCACTTGCCGGTCTTCACGTTGAAGTTTCCGCAGGACATCGGGGCGCGCCAGTCGGAGATCAGGTCCTTCGAGCCCTCGAGGTAGTCGGACCATTCGTCGCCGACCACGAGGCCCGGGGTCTGCGACACGATGTTGAACTGGCCGTCGCCCTTGATCTCGCCGATCAGCACGGGCTTCGTGATGTGGTGGTTCGGCATCATCGCCGAGAAACCGCCCGACAGGTTCGGCACGGAGACGCCGATCAGGGCGTCGATCACCTCCGACGGAGCGGTGGTGCCGGCCTTCTCGACCGCCTTCACCCACATGTTGAAGCCGATGACGGAGGCCTCCATCGGGTCGTTCGTCACGCGCTTCGGGTTCTTGGTGAAGGCCTTCCACTTGTCGATGAAGGCCTTGTTCTCCGGCACGTCGACCGACTGGAAGTAGTTCCAGGCGGCGAGATGGCCGACGAGGGGCTTCGTGTCGATGCCGGCGAGCTCTTCCTCGCCGACCGAGAAGGCCACGACCGGGATGTCGGTCGCCTTGATGCCCTGGTTGCCGAGCTCCTTGTAGAAGGGCACGTTGGCGTCGCCGTTGATGGTGGAGACCACGGCGGTCTTCTTGCCGGCCGAGCCGAACTTCTTGATGTCGGCCACGATCGTCTGCCAGTCGGAATGCCCGAAAGGCGTGTAGTTGATCATGATGTCCTCGGGCTTGACGCCCTTGGACTTGAGGTAGGCCTCAAGGATCTTGTTGGTGGTGCGCGGATAGACGTAGTCGGTGCCGGCGAGCACCCAGCGCTGGACCTTCTCGTTCTCGGCGAGATAGTCGACGGCGGGGATAGCCTGCTGGTTCGGGGCGGCGCCCGTGTAGAAGATGTTCTTGGAGGATTCCTCGCCCTCGTACTGCACGGGGTAGAAGAGGATGCCGTTCAGCTCCTCGAAGACCGGCAGCACGGACTTGCGCGACACGGAGGTCCAGCAGCCGAACACGGCCGCGACCTTGTCCTTGGTGAGCAGCTCGCGCGCCTTCTCGGCGAAGAGCGGCCAGTTGGAGGCGGGGTCGACGACCACGGCCTCGATCTTCTTGCCGAGCACGCCGCCCTTCTTGTTCTGCTCGTCGACCATGAACAGGATGGTGTCCTTCAGCGTGGTCTCGCTGATGGCCATCGTGCCCGAGAGCGAGTGCAGCACGCCGATCTTGATGGTCTCCTGCGCCTTGGCGGCGAAGGAGGCGAGCGTCAGGCTCGCCGAGATCGCCGTCGCGGCGACCAGTGATTTCATACGCAGAGTCATCGGAACCCCTCCAACCGGTTTAGTACCGGGGGCGGGTTCGCAAGGCCCGTGCCAGCGTTGTGGTTTGTCCGAAGCGCCGGGCCGGCCGCCGGGCTTTTCGCCGATTCACAGAGAGAGGCACGGGGACCGCCGGCGCAGACAGCCCCGGCGGATGACATCGTCGGGTCGGCCCCGCCTCAATCTGCACAGTTAGGATGCAGGCGCTGCAATTTTGTGCGTTGCGTTAACGACAAGCTCAACGTCTGCGCGGCTTCCATGCCTCGAACCACCCCAGCCCCTCGCGCGTGCCCCCGGCCGGGCGGTACTCGCAGCCGACGAAGCCGGCATAGCCCAGCCGGTCGAGCTCGCGGAACAGGAAGGCGTCGTCGAGTTCCTCCCCCATCGGCTCGTGGCGGCTCGGCACGCTCGCGACCTGCACGTGGCCGATGATGGGCATCATGGCGCGCAGCGCCATGGTGACGTCGCCATGCATGATCTGGCGATGATAGATGTCGAACTGCAGCCGCACGTTCGCCCGGCCGGAATCGGCGACGAACTCGGCGGCCCGGTTGAAGTCCGACAGGAAATAGCCCGGCATGTCGCGGGGGTTGATGGGCTCCAGCACCACGTCGACGCCCAGTTCGCCCATCACGTCCGCCGCGTGCCGGACATTGGCGAGGTAGGTCGCGCAGGCTGCCGCGTCGGCCAGGGAGCCATGCCCGCTCATCACGTGCACCCGCCGGACGCCGGTGGCGCGCACGTAGGGCACCGCCTGCTGCACGCTGGCGCGGAACTCGTCCTCGCGGCCGGGGATGCTGGCCATGCCCCGCTCGCCCTTGTCCCAGTCGCCCGGCGGCAGGTTGAAGAGGGCCTGGGTCAGGCCATGCTCCTGCAGCCCCGCTGCGACGGCCTCGGCCGGGAAGGCGTAGGGAAACAGGAATTCCACCGCGTCGAACCCCGCCTCCGCCGCCGCGCCGAAGCGCTCGAGGAAGGCGTGCTCGCCGAACATCATCGACAGGTTGGCGGCGAAGCGTGGCATGGCGGTTCCCCTCTGATGGGCGGGCCGCTCGGCACCGGCCCGTTCTGCTGCGAGACTCGCCCGGGCGCCCCGCCGCTGTCCAGTGCAGCCGCGGCAGGTCAGGGGGCGAGGGAGACGGACGGCCGCCCTACTTGCCGGGATCGGCCACGAGGCCCGCCGCCGCGATGCCCGCGAAGGCGGCGGCCTCGTCATTGTCCGAGGTGTCGCCGGAGATGCCCACCGCGCCGAGCAGGGTCCCCTCGGCGTCCCTCACCAGGACGCCGCCGGGCACGGGCACCAGCGGGCCGTCCATGGCCGAATGCAGGGATTCCACGAAATGGGGCCGTTCCGTCGCCATGCGGTGCAGCGCGCGGGAGCCCACGCCGACCGCGACCGCGCCATAGGCCTTGCCGCGGGCGATCTGGTCGCGCTTCAGGCTGGTGCCATCCTCGGCGGCGAAGGCCTTCATCGAGCCGCGGGCGTCGAGCACGGCCACCGCGAGCTTCTGGAAGTTGCTGTCCCGCGCATGGGCGAGAGCGGCGGCGAGGATGGTCTGCGCCTGGGCGAGCGTGAGGCCGGACATGGCGATCTCCTGGGACGGGTCCCGTCTCGCCTACCCCGGAACGCACGGCCGCGCCAGAGATGCGTCGGCGCGGCAAAGGTGCTTTCGCGGCTGGGCGAGAAAAGCCGGTTGAGCCCGGCAGGCGCTGGCACTAGCGTCCGGCCATGTCGACGCTCGCCGCCACCCGTCCCGCCACCCCCGGCGCCCGCGCCATGGCCCGCCTGGAGGCCCTGCGCGCCTTCACGGACGTGCCGGGCCAGATCCACAGGCTGTTTCTCTCGCCGTCGCACCGCCGCGCCGCCGAGGCGGTGGCGGCCATGATGCGGGAAGCCGGCTGCGACAGCGTCGCCATCGACGCGCTGGGCACCGTGGTCGGGCGCTACGAGGGCCCCGTGCCGGGCCTGCCGGCCCTGATCGTCGGCTCGCACATCGACACCGTGAAGAATGCCGGCGCCTTCGACGGCACGCTCGGCGTCATCGCCGGCATCGGGCTCGTCGAGGAGTTGCGGGAGCGCGGCGAGCGCCTGCCTTTCGCCGTGGAGGTCCTCGCCTTCGGGGACGAGGAGAACGTCCGCTTCCCCACCAACCTGTCCTCCTCACGGGCCGTGGCCGGCACCTTCGATCCCGCCGCCTTCGCGGTCGCGGACGAGGACGGCGTGACCTTCCGCGAGGCGCTCGTCGCCTTCGGCGGCGACCCCGGCGGCGCGGCCGCGATCGCCCGGGGCAAGGGCCACGCGATGGCCTATGTCGAGGTTCACATCGAGCAGGGCCCCGTGCTCGAGGCCGAGAACCTGCCCGTGGGCATCGTCACCGCCATCAACGGGGCGAGCCGGCGCAGGCTGACGGTGACGGGCGAGGCGGGCCATGCCGGCACGGTCCCCATGCCGCTGCGCCGCGACGCGCTCGCCGCCGCCGCCGAGATGGTGCTCGCCATCGAGCGCATCGGCGCGCTCGGCCCCGACACGGTGGCGACGGTGGGCCGCCTCGCGGTGGAGCCCTCGGCCGTCAACGTCATTCCCGGCCGCGTGGCGCTCACCCTCGACGCGCGCGCGCCCGTCGACGCGGTCCGCGAGACGATGCTGGCGGACATGCTCGGGGCCTGCGAGGCCATCGCCCGACGCCGCGGGGTGGCCCTGAAGGTCGAGCCCTTCTTCGATTCGCCCGCCTGCCCCTGCGACCCGGGCATCCAGGCCGGTCTCGAGGCGGCCGTCCAGCGGCTGCAGCTTCCGGCCCGCCGCCTGCCCTCCGGGGCCGGCCACGACGCCATGGCCATGGCGGCGCTCTGCCCGGTGGGCATGCTGTTCGTGCGTTGCGCGGGCGGCATCAGCCACAACCCCGCGGAATCGATGACGGAAGCCGATGCCGACGTCGCCGTGCAGGTGCTGGTGGACTTCGCGCGGACCTACCGGCCGGCCTGAGCCGCGAGCCCGACCCTCGCGCGGGGCTCCAGCCGGAAGGCGGCGGGCCGCTCGAAGAGCCAGGCGAGGCGCGTTCCCCGCACCAGCGCGGCGAAGGCGAGCGGGGCGGCGACGCCGCACAGGGTGACCAGGGCGGAGACGAGGCCTACGTCGAGGGCGAGGCCGCTGCGCAGCAGCAGGGCGCGGGAGACCGCCATGGGCAGGAAGAACGCAAGGTAGATCGCGAGCGAGTTGCGGCCGCAGGCGCGCACGACGCCCGCCGCGCCGGACCGCGCCAGCAGGGTCGCCACCGCCACCACGGCGAGCGCGCCGGAGAAGCCGAAGACGAGGCTGAAGAGCGGCGCCGCCGCGAGGTTGGGCGCCCCGAGGACCGGGCCCGTCGCGAACACGGCGAGCGCCTCCACGACCGCCCAGGCGATGAGGCCGAGCACGGCGAGCGCCGGGCGGGCGGACACCGCCGCGGCGAAGGCGAAGACCGGGCCCGCGAGATAGGCGCCGGCCAGGAAGTAGACCCAGCGGCTGGCGAACTCGTCGATCACGGTCCAGCCCGTGTGGATGCGCGCCGTCTCCAGCGCCACGCCGAGCGCGAGCACGAGGGCCGGGCTCGCCGGCCTCAGCAGGCGGGTCACCACGAAGAAGATCGGCAGGAGATAGATGAACCACAGCGTGCCGAAGGGCTCGACCGGCGCCAGCAGGAAGGGACGCAGGGCCTGCCAGTCGCCGGCCATCGCGAGGGGCGGGGCCTTGAACGCGGTCTGGATCAGCACCCACAGCACGTAGAAATAGGCGAAGTGGACGACCTTGCGGTCGAGATAGGTGCGCCAGTCCCGGTCGATCACGCGCGCGAGGAAGAGGCCCGACACCAGGAAGAAGTCCGGCATCCGGAACGGGCGCGAGAAGGCTACCACCGTGTGGAGGACGCCTTCCCCGCCCATCGCCTCGCCGACCCCCAGGGTCGAGTGCATCATGACCACGAGGATGATGCAGACGCCCTTGGCGTAGTCGACCCAGGCGACGCGGTTCTCGTCGGGCAGGGCGGCGGCGGCGGCGAAGGAACGCATGGACAGGCTCGGGGATGGCGGCGTGGCGGGCCGGGGCGGACGGGAAGCGGCGTTTCGTTCCGGGACGGGATCGTGCCGTCGCGAACCTCTCCACCGCCTTTCCCCGGCAGCCGCGCAAGACGCATGCCTGGGCCATCGGTAACCGATTGGTAAACACGATCGCTCAAATTGTTCGCAAGAGGCGCCCGACGCCGCGATTTCGGCCGCGACCCCACGCATTCTCCCGAATGGGACGGCGCAGCCGGTGCGCTATCTTCGGCAGGAGAGGTGATTCATGCAGTCCCGCCAGACCAGAGAAGCCATCGCCAGCCTGCGCCGCCAGGCGCCGGATCTCGTCGTGATCGACGCCAACGATCCGCTCGTCGAGTTGCGCATCGGCGAGCACATCTTCAAGGGCCAGCCCTTCGCGCTCGACTACGACGCCGTGCCGGCGGACCGCCGGGACGCGCTGCAGGAATCCCACGTGGACTACATGCGGGCCATGCAGGACCTTGCCCGCGAGCGCTTCGCAACGCGCCTCAACTGAGGGCGGGCGACTTGAGGGCGCGGGCGGCCATGGCGTAGCCGCCGTCGCCGCCATCCACGAAATGCGCGTGCTGGTGCTCGGCCAGCGAGGTGACGATGCAGGTCATCAGCGCGGTGTCGGAGAGATGCAGCCCGTAGCGCAGCTCGCCGGCCGCCTCGCGCGCGTCGAGCTCGCGCCGGATCTCCGCGATGGCCTCCTCGTCGCAGTCGAGCACGAAGTTGACCACCTCGTCGCACTGCGAGAAGTCCGTGTTGGTGCTGATCTCGCGCTTGTAGACCTGCGGGTCGAAGCCGCCGAGCGGCTTGTCGCGCACCAGAACGAGCCAGGCGAAGAGGCTTTCCGCCAGGACGACGGCGGCCATGAGGGGCGCGGGCCAGCGGCCGCGCCGGGCGCGCGCCTCGATCATGAGGCCCTTGGGCGGCCAGCGGGGGGTCAGGTTGTCGCGCCGTACCGGCCGGGGATCGCCGGTGCGCGCCGCGATCTGGAGGAGCCGCCGGTGGACCTGGGCCGGGTTGCGGCTGCCGGTGATGATGAGCGAGACCATGTGGCCGCGCGCCGAGCGCAGCTCGTCCCAGCGGCAGGAAAGCCCCGTCAGGTCGGGCGGCGCGCCGTCGTCCAGACTCTCGGGAACGACGGCCAAGGCGGCCAGGTCCCCGTCGCTGCGCCCTTTCAGGGCCTGCTCCAGCCGCGCGACGCCACCGCCCTGGAACACGCCGAACGGATTGCCGGGAGAGGGCTCGAAGCGGCCGACCAGGATCTCCGCGCCGCGGCGGCGGATCTCCGCGACGGGCACGAGCCCGACCCGCAAGGTGAGCCCGTATTCCCGCCGGGTGAAGGTCCGCACGCGGGCGAGCGCCTGCCGGGCGCCGGCCTCCCGCTCGGGCGGAACCAGCGTCACCGCGCCGTCCCCCGCGAACAGGAACGGCACCTCCTGCGGCGCGCAGAGGTTCTTGAGCGCCGCGATCATGGCGGCCGCCACGAAATTGACCGGCCGGTAGAGCCCCCGGGCGATGGCGCCCGTCGAGTTCTCCACGTCGCCAACGGCCACGAGCCAATCGTCGGGGGCCGGCCGGTAATTGGCGCGCTCGAACGTGCCGGCCTGGTCGAGGATCGGCGGAAGCCGCTCGAAGAAGTTGCGTTGTCGGTCGTCCATCGGCGTTGGCGTCTCCTCCGGCACATCTGCGTGCAGGTACGGCCGATCACAAGCCCCCGTTTCAGCGCCGGGGATCACGGCCGCGCGAGCGGGAGGCCGGCCGGGGTCACGCTTTCTCACGCCGCTGTGTCCGCGAACCGTCTCGACCGCGGCCGCCGGCGGACGCATTCTGCGCCGAGACCGGTCCCAACCTCGGGAATTGCCCAGCGACATGCCACTTGCCCTGCTTCTGCGCTCCCTGAGGATCGCCTCCGGCCTCGTGCTGATGGCCTTCGTGACCTGCCACCTCGTCAGCCTGTCCTTCGGCCTGCATTCGCTGGACGCCATCCGGGCGGGCTTCCCCTGGCTGATGCGGCCCTGGCTGGAGATGCCCGGACACGCGTTCCTGGTCGCCGCCGCGCTCCTCCACGCCGCGCTCGCTCTGCGCTCGGTGGCCCTGCGCCGCAGCTTCGCGATGCGGCGCGAGGACGCCGTCCAGATCGCCTCCGGCCTGCTCATCCCCATCCTGCTGGCGGGCCACGTGGTCACCGTCACCAGCGGGCTAGATACGACCTACCCCTTCATGCTGTCGCTCTATTGGGTCTTCGTGCCACTGTACGCCATCCAGCAATTGTCGGTGCTGGTGCTGGTCTGGGTGCACGCCACCATTGGCCTCGTGGGCTGGGCGAGCCTGCGGCCCTGGTGGCCCCGAGTCTCCACCATCGTCCCCCTGCTGCTCTTCGCCGTCCCCATCCTGGCGCTGCTCGGCTTCGTCGAGGCCGGCAAGGACGTGCTGGCCCGCCTCGACGGCGACGCCGCGTTCCGCGCGGCCATGCAGGAGACGTTCGCCGACCTGCAGGCGCGCACGCCCGAGCTCACGGGGCGCGGCCGCATGGTGATGGCGGTGGCGGCGATCCTGGCGGCCGCGTGCCTGTCGGCCGTCGCGCTGAAGACCGCGCTGAGGCGGGGCAAGGTCCGCGTCGCCTATGACGGAGGCTGGAGCGGCGAGGGCCGTCCGGGCCTCAGCCTGCTGGAGATCAGCCGGCTCTCCGACGTGCCGCATGCCAGCGTCTGCTCGGGACGGGGACGCTGCGGCACCTGCCGCGTGCGGGTGCTGGCCGGCGCGCGCGCCCTCTCCGCCCCCGACGAGATCGAGCGCCGTGCGCTGCGCGGCATGGACGAGGGCGGCCGCGTGCGCCTGGCCTGCCGGGCCCGCGTGCTCGACGCCGGCCTCGCCGTCGAGCGCCTCCTGCCGGCGCACGCCGACGCCTCCGCCGCACGCAAGGTGCAGGACTGGCTGCCCCAGCCGGGCCCGCCGGCCCCTCCGCCTCCGCCCGCGGCGGCCCCGTCCGCCGCCGGCCCGCTGCAGGCGCCGGCCCAGGAGGGTGTGGCATGACCTCCGAGGGCGAAGCGATCACGCTGGCGGCCAATGCGCAGAAGACGGTCGCGGAGACGGCCCTCAACCTGCTCGCCGCGCCGGGGGAAGGCGCCGACCTCCTCACCCGGGCGACGGCCTGGCTGCAGACGGGCGACGGCGTGCGCGCCTTCGCCGACATCCTGGTCATCGTCGTGGTCGCGGCCGGCCTCGAGTGGCTCTACTGGACCTTCGCGCTGCCCGCATGGCGCGACGCGGAGGCCGCCGACCCCGCCTCGCGCTGGGACGCGCTGAAGCTCGCCGTCCGCCGCTTCGTCGTCGGCGGCCTCGCCATCCTGCTCAGCCTGCTCGCCGTCATCGCCACCTCCGCCGGCTTCGCCTGGCCGGACGGCGTGCAGGACGTGGTGGTCACGTTCGGCGTGGGGCTGGCGGCGGTGCGCCTCGTGGCGCTCGGCGCCCATGTGGTGCTCGCCCCGCGCGCCCCCCGCCTGCGCCTCGTGCGGATGCGCAATCCTGAGGCGCAGTCCCTGTCGCGCTGGCTGGTCGGCGGCGCGGCCCTACTGGCGGTTGGCCTGCTCCTGCCGGACCTCGTCGAGCGCATCGGCGGGGAGGCCCGCCTGGCGGGCGCGCTGCGGGCGCTCACGGTGGTCGTGCTCGCCGCCCTGCTGCTGGCGGCGGTGTCGGCCCTCGACCGGGCGGCCCGCGCCCGCAACCCCGCGCCGCCGGCCCGCCGCGTCAAGGCCATCCCGCGGCCCTTCCTGGCGCTGCTCTGGATCGTCGCGGTCCTGGTGCTTTGGACCGGGGGGCTGGAGCGGTCGGCCCTGACCCTGCTCATCGTCAGCGCCACGCTGGTCGCCGAGAGCGTCTCGCGAAGGGCCGTCCGCTTCCTCTGGACCGTGCGGCAGGAGGACCGGGCCCAGGCCGAGGCCCCCGGGGACGACGCGCCGCTGCCGGGCGGGTCGGCCTCCATCCTTCCGGACCTCAGCCTGAGGCTCGCCCGCCTGCTGGTGGCCCTCGTCGGCGGCCTCGCCGTCGCCGTGGTCTGGGGCGTGCCGGGCATGCCGCTCTCGGCCATGGAGACACCCGGCGGCCGGGTCGTCTCGCGCATCCTCGGCGCCCTCGCCGTGATCCTCGTCGCCGACCTCGCCTGGGCCGCCCTGCGCGGCGCGATCGACAACCGGCTGGAGCGCATCGCCCGCGCCGGAGACCCCGAGACCGGCTCCAACGCCCGGCTCGTCACCCTGCTGCCGCTCGCACGCAAGGCCTCGGGCGTGGTGATCCTGGTGCTCCTGGTCCTGTCGGTGCTGTCCATCATCGGGGTCGAGATCACGCCGCTGCTGGCCGGCGCCGGCGTCGTCGGCATCGCCGTGGGCTTCGGGGCGCAGACGCTGGTGCGCGACGTGCTCTCGGGCGTGTTCTACCTTGCGGAGGACGTCTTCCGCATCGGCGACTACATCGAGGGAGGCGGCTCGGCCAAGGGCACGGTCGAGCGCATCACCCTGCGCACCGTCGCCCTGCGCCACCAGAACGGTCCCCTCCACTTCGTGCCCTACGGGGTGCTCGGCGCCGTGCGCAACAATTCCCGCGACTGGGTGGTGGACAAGTTCGAGATCCCGCTGCCCGTCGACGTCGACAGCGAGTTCGTCCGCAAGACCGTGAAGAAGATCGGCCAGCAGATGCTGGAGGACCCCGCGCTGGCCTCCGTGATCGTCGAGCCGCTCAAGGCCAAGCTCTACCGCATCGTGCCCGGGGCCAAGATCTTCCGCTGCAAGGTCCAGACCCCGCCTGGCAAGCAGTTCGAGGTGCGCAGCGAGGCCTACAAGCGCATCGAGGCCGCGCTGCGCGAGGCCGGCATCCGCTTCGCCGACCAGCAGACCCACGTCGTCGTGCAGGGGCCGGCCGGGCCGCCGGAAGCCCCCGCCAAGGCGGCAGCCCCGGCTTAGGGTCTTTCGCCGTCATGGCGAGCCGAACGACTGGCTTGCTTCGCCTTCGGCTCGCCATGGCGGCGGGGGGAGGTCGCAAGGATGGCCGGTGCCCGGGTCCCGCGGAGGGATGGGGCAGCCGTCACGCCGCGAGGTCGGCGACAATCGCGTCGAGCACGGGAAACCCCTCGCGCGTGACGCGCAGGCGGCCGTCGGCGGCTCGTTCGACCAGGCCCTCGGCCAGCAGGTCGGCGATGCGCCGCTCGTCCAGGCGGCGGCCGGAGAGCAGCGTGTAGCGCTGCGGGTCGATGCCCTCGCTGAGCCGCAGGCCCATCAGGAGGAATTCATCCCCCTCGGTCTCCGGCGCGAGCCGCTCGGCCTCGACGACGCCGTGGCCCTCCTGCTCGACGCGCGCCAGCCACGCCTCGGGCGAGAGCTCGGTGGAGAGGGCGAAGCGGCCGGTGCCCGTCACCAGCCGCGCATGGGCGCCGGGCCCGACGCCGGCATATTCGCCGTAGCGCCAGTAGACGAGGTTATGCCGGCACTCGGCGCCGGGGCGCGCGTGGTTGGAGATCTCGTAGGCCGGGAGCCCATGCGCCTCGCAGACCTCGCGCGTCGTCTCGTAGAGCGCGCGGGCGGTCTCGGCGTCGGGCGTCACCAGCCGGCCGGCGTCGCGCAGGCGCTCGAACAGGGTGCCTGGCTCGATGGTGAGCTGGTAGAGCGAGAGATGCTCGGCGGCGTGCGCGATGGCGGTCCCGAGCTCCGCCGCCCACTCCGACGGCGTCTGCTGCGGGCGGGCATAGATGAGATCGAAGGAGGTGCGCTCGAAGATGCCGGCGGCGAGCTTCACGGCCTCCAGCGCCTCGGCGGCCGAATGCAACCGGCCCAGCGCGCGCAGGTCGCGGTCGTTCATGGCCTGGACCCCGAGGGAGACCCGGTTCACGCCCGCCGCCTTGTAGCCGCGCAGGCGGCCGGCCTCCACGCTGGTCGGGTTGGCCTCGAGCGACACCTCGACGTCGCGCGCCACGCTCCAGTTCGCCGCGACCGCGTCGAGGATGGCGCCGACCGTCCCGGGCTGCATGAGCGAGGGCGTGCCGCCGCCCAGGAAGATCGAGGTCACCGTCCGCCCGGGGGTCATGGCGGCCTGGTGTGCGATCTCGCGCGCGAAGGCCGCCGCGTAGCGCGGCTCGTCGATGCGGTTTTGCCGGACGTGGCTGTTGAAGTCGCAATAGGGGCACTTCGAGGCGCAGAACGGCCAATGCAGATACACGCCGAAACCGGCATCGTAGGGCGGTGTCTTGGACATGAGCCCGTGTTTGCGGGTTGTGCGCTGCGATGGCAAGGATTTTGAGCCCGCTTCGCGGGTGATTTCGCCGCACCAGAGTTAATGGCCGGCCGCGCTGACGCGGCGTGCCCAACGCGACATCATCCAGCGGAAGCTGTGCCGATTCGCTGGGCAGCCCAAGGAGAAGCTCCATGACCCACTGGCCCGTCGTCGGCCTCTACGCCGCGCTGAACGTGCTGATCCTGTTCTGGCTGACGATCGCGACAGGCGCCGCGCGCCGCCGGGCCGGCGTGCTGATCGGCGACGGCGGGCATCCGGAACTGATCCGCGTGATGCGCGGCCATGCCAACGCGATCGAGACCATGCCGATGATGTTCGTCATGCTCATCGTGGCGGCGGCCATGGGCACGCCCGGCTTCGTCCTGCATGCCCTGGGCCTGACCTTCACCCTCGGCCGGCTCCTGCACGCCATGCACTTCGTGAACCCGGATGCGCCCGGCTGGCAGCGCGGCGTGGGATTCACGCTCGGCTTCCTGGCCATGGCGTTGCTCGCGCTGGGGCTGCTCGGCCACGCCGCCTGGAGCCTGCTGCACGGCTGAGCCCGCCCGCGGCCGTCGCGGCGGGGCGCGGCCGCCGCGGGCCTCAGTCGAGGCAGGCGGCGGCGAGCATCAGGAAGGCGCGGGCCCGATGGGAGAGGCCCCGGCCGTGCGGGGGAAGGCCGTGCTTCTCCTGCGCCGACATCTCGCCGAAGGTGCGGTCCTCGCCCTGCGGCAGGAACATCGGGTCGTAGCCGAAGCCGGCCGTCCCGCGCGGCGGCCAGACCAGCGTGCCGTCGACCCGGCCCTCGAAATCCTCCACGTGTCCGTCGGGCCAGGCGACGGTCAGGGCCGAGATGAACCAGGCGCCGCGGTCCTGCGCCCTGCGCGCCTCCAGGCGCTCGTGGATCTCCCTCATGGCCCCGGCGAAGTCCTTGGAGGGGCCGGCCCAGCGCGCCGAGTAGATGCCCGGCTCCCCGCCCAGCGCGGCGACGCAGATGCCGCTGTCGTCGGCGATGGCGGGCAGGCCGGCGGCCGAGGCCGCGGCCACCGCCTTGATGCGGGCGTTCTCGATGAAGGTGACGCCGGTTTCCTCCGGCTCGGGCAGGCCGAGCTCGCCCGCCGAGACGGCTTCCAGTCCATGCGGGGCGAGCAGCTCGCGCATCTCCCGCAGCTTGCCGGCATTGTGGGTGGCGATGACGACGCGTCCGGTGAGGCGGCGGGCCATGGGTTCACATCACCGCGAGCTTCTGCAGGTCGACGAGACGCGCGATCCCGGCCTTGGCGAGCTGCATCAGCGCCAGGAACTCGGCCTCGGAGAAGGGCTTGCCCTCGGCCGTGCCCTGCACCTCGACGAGCCCGCCCGAGCCGGTGATGACGAAGTTGGCGTCCGTCTCCGCGGCCGAATCCTCGGCATAGTCGAGGTCGAGCACCGGCGCGCCGCCGGAGATGCCGCAGGAAATGGCGGCCACGTGGTCGCGCAGCGGGTTGCCCATCAGCATGGAGCGGGCGCGCATCCACTGGATGCAGTCATGCAGGGCGACCCAGCCGCCGGTGATCGAGGCGGTCCGCGTGCCGCCGTCGGCCTGCAGCACGTCGCAGTCGACCGTGATCTGCTTCTCGCCGAGGGCGCCGAGATCGACGACCGAGCGCAGGGAGCGGCCGATGAGGCGCTGGATCTCCTGCGTGCGGCCCGAGGGCTTGCCGGCCGTTACCTCGCGGCGGGTCCGCTCGTGGGTGGCGCGGGGCAGCATGGAATACTCGGCCGTCACCCAGCCCTTGCCCGTGCCGCGCAACCAGGGGGGGCCGCGCTCCTCGAGAGAGGCGGTGCACAGCACGTGGGTCTCGCCGAACTTCACCAGGCAGGACCCCTCGGCATAGCGCGACACGCCGCGTTCGAGGCTGACCTTGCGCAGTTCGTCCGGGGCGCGTTTGGAGGGACGCATGGCTTTTTTCCGGCGGTTCGAGAAAAGGTGCCGGCGGTTCTAGGGCCCCGGCGCGGGCGAGGCAAGGCGCTGCGGCGCGCGGGATCTTGATCAGACCGGCCGGCATGCCCACACTAGGCGACCCGGCACGCCGGATGAACGCCAGCAGGGAGCGACGAGGATTCGGAGGGCAAGGAGACCGAAAGCGAGGACATGGCCGTCATGACACCCCTCGGCAGCAGCACCCAGAGCGGGCGCGCGCTCGTGGAGATCAACGAGCGTTCGCGCGAGATCTTCCGCCGCATCGTGGACAGCTACCTCGCGACGGGCGAGCCCGTGGGCTCGCGCAACCTGTCCCGCATCCTGCCCATGTCGCTCTCCCCGGCCTCGGTCCGCAACGTCATGGCGGACCTCGAGGCCGCGGGGCTGATCTTCGCGCCCCATACCAGCGCCGGCCGCCTCCCCACCGAGGCGGGGCTGCGCTTCTTCGTCGACAGCCTGCTCCAGGTCGGCGACGTCTCCGCCGACGACCGCGCCCGCATCGAGGCCGAGGTGAAGGCCTCGGCGCGGCGCACCAGCACCGAGCAGGTGCTTGCGGAGGCGACCTCGCTGCTGTCGGGCCTGTCCCGCGGCGCGGGCGTCGTGACCACGACCAAGGCCTCGGCGCGGCTCAAGCACATCGAGTTCGTGCGGCTGGAGGCCGGGCGCGCGCTCGTGGTGCTGGTGTCTGAGGACGGCTCTGTCGAGAACCGGCTGGTCGACCTGCCGGCGGGCCTGCCCGCCTCCGCCCTGGTGGAGGCCTCGAACTACCTGTCGCAGCGCATCCGCGGCCGCACGCTCGGCGAGCTGGCGCAGGAGATCGGAACCGAGCGGCTGCGGGCCGAGGGGGAACTCGACGCGCTCACGGCGAGGCTCGTCGAGCAGGGGCTGGCGAGCTGGGCCGGCGAGAGCGAGAGCCGCCAGCTCATCGTGCGCGGGCAGGCCAACCTGCTGGAGGACCTGCACGCGCTGGAGGATCTCGAGCGCATCCGCCTCCTCTTCGCCGACCTCGAGACGAAGAAGGACGTGATCGAGCTGCTCGGCCGGGCCGAGCAGGGCGAGGGCGTGCGCATCTATATCGGCTCGGAGACCAAGCTCTTCTCGCTCTCCGGCTCCTCGCTGATCGCCGCGCCCTTCCGCGACGCCAGCCACAAGATCGTCGGCGTGCTCGGCGTGATCGGCCCCACGAGGCTCAACTATGCCCGCATCGTCCCGATGGTCGACTACACGGCCAAGGTCGTGAGCAAGCTCCTGGAAGGCAAGAGCTGAGGCCGGGCTATTTCTCCACGAAGGCCCTGATCGCCCCCTCCGCCTGCCGGATCGAGAGCACGCCGTCGAGGTGGCCGCGGTTTCCGTCGAGGAGGACGTGCTGCACCGGGTTGCCCGCGGCCTTCATCGCCGCGACGAAGGCGTCGACGCCGTCCTTGTGGAAGACGAGATCCTTCGGCGAGGTGATGAGGAGCGTGGGCGCCTTGATCCGGGCTGAGGCCTCCTCCAGCGTGCCCGCCCCGTTGGGCGAGCCCGCCACGAAAACCTGGTTCGCCTTGGCGAGGTAGAGCAGGTGATTGGCGTCGGAACTCTTGGCGCGCGCGGCCCCGGCGGCGGTGAGCGCGGCGTCGACGAGGTAGGTGTTGGCCATGGAGGCCATGGGGTCCTCGCCCTCCTTGGCCCACTTGCGGCCGAAGGTGGCGTCCGCCCAGTCCCAGTGGTTGGCGTGCAGGGTGACGATCTTGAGCGACTGCGCCAGGCCGGCCAGCGGCGGCTCCTTGCCGTAATAGTCGCCGTTGTTCCAGCGGGGGTCGAGCCGGATCGGCGCGGCCCAGACGTCGAGCCAGGCGATGAGGTTGGCGTCCGCGGCCGGGAAGCCGATGACCGGCATGATGCGGTCGACCATGTCCGGGTGGCTGGCCGCCCATTCGTAGGTCTGCAGGGACCCCATGGAGGCACCGCCCACCATGTGCAGCCTGCGGATGCCCAGCGAGTCCAGGAGCTGCTTCTGCACCTCCACGAAGTCCCGGATCGTCACCACCGGGAAGCTCATGCCGTAGGGCTTGCCCGTGTCGGGATCGATGGAGGCCGGGCCGGTCGTGACGGTGTTGGGATCGTTGGCGTTGAGATTGGCGAGCGAGTCGACGGAGAGGACGAACCACTTGCCGGTGTCGATGGCCTTGCCGGGGCCGATGATGGCGTCCCAGTAGCCGGGCACCTTCTCGCCGGCCTCGTACTTTCCCGCCGCGTGCGAGTTCGCCGAGAAGAAGTGGCAGATGAGCACGGCGTTGGACTTGTCGGCGTTGAGCGCGCCGTAGCTCTCCCAGCCCACTTTCACCGCCTTGAGGGTGCGGCCGGTCTGCGTCGTGAAGGCCGGCATCTCGAAGACCTGCTTCCTGACGATCAGGTCCTGCGCGGAGGCGGGGGTGGCGGTCGCCCCCGACCAGAGCGCGGCTGCGGCTGCGATGGTGGTCATGACGGTCCTCGTTCCCCAGGTTCGCTTGCGGTTGCGCGACGTCATCGGCGTCATCCTCCCTCGCTCCGGCGCGAAGAACCATGCTGCGCCGCGGACGGCGCGCCGGGCAAGGCCCATGGCCGCACCGTCAGGACAGGCGAATGGCCACTGCGCCGAGCATGGCAAGTCCGGCCGCGACCCAGCGCAGCAGGCCCACGCGCTCGCGCAGCATGAAGGCGGCGAGCAGCAGGCCGAAGAAGACGCTGGTCTCGCGGAGCGCCGAGACTGCGCCGGTCGGGCCGTGGACGAAGCCGTAGAGCACGAGGAGGTAGGAACCGGTCGAGAGCGCGCCGGCGAGCAGGCCGAAGACCATGTTGCCCTTCATCAGCCCGGTGACCCGACGGCCCTCCGCCGCCAGCATCGCGAGCATGGTGACGCTGTTCACGATGCACATGGCGAAGCCGTAGGGCAGCGGGTCCCCGCTGGTGCGCACGCCCTGCACGTCCGTGATGATGAAGCAGGCGTTGAAGAAGCCGGAGGCGAGCGCCAGCAGCAGCCCGGTGCGGTCGAACTTCTCGCCCCGCCGCGCGCTCTCGGCGAGCATCAGCACGCCCGCGCTGATGAGGCCGACGCCGACGAGCGCGAAAGGGCCCATCCGGTCGCCGAGCAGCACGTAGCTGATCAGCGTCACCGAGAGCGGGGCCATGCCGCGCACGATGGGATAGCTGACGGCGAAGGGCGTGCGCCGGTAGGTCGCCATCAGCGTGCGCATGGTCAGCATGTTGAGGATCGCCCCGCCGATCAGCCACTTGAACGCCGCAACCGGCGGCAGCCCCGCATAGAGCCCCACCGGGATGGCGGAGACGCCGGCCATGACCACGACGGAGGCGAGCGCGTTGCCCGGATCAGCCCGCAGGCGCGTCGCCGCGCTCCACAGGGCGTGGAGCATGGCGCTGGCCAGGGCGGCGAGGAAGACGGCGAGGGTCACGGGGACGGGTTACCGGAAGGATCGCAGGTGGCTACCGCCTCGGGGCGGCCCGCGCCAGAGGCGCAGGGCCGGGCTGCGCCCCGGTCGGCCGTCAGTCCAGGATCTTCTGCATGAGCACGAGGTCGAGCCAGCGGTCGAACTTCTGGCCGACCTGCAGCAGCCGGCCGCGCTCCTCGAAGCCGAAGGCCTTGTGGAAGTGCAGCGAGGGGCGGTTGTCGGCGTCGATGCCGGCGATCATGACGTGCTTGCCGAGCGCGCGCGCCGCGTCGATCAGCAGGGGCATCAGCGCCTTGCCGACGCCCTTCCCGTGGTGGTGCTGGTGCACGTAGACGGCGTGCTCGACAGTGGCGTGGTAGCCGTCCCAGGGCCGGAAGTCGCCGAAGGAGGCGAAGCCGATCACCTGCCCGTCCAGCGCGGCGACGAGGGTTGGGTAACCCTTGGCCTGGCGGTCCCGCAGCAAGTGGCGGCGGTTCTCGATGTCCACCGCATGGGTGCTCCAGACCGCCGTCGTGTTGAGGATGGCGTCGTTGTAGATTTCCAGGATGCCCGGCAGGTCGGCGTCTGTGGCGTCTCGGATCGTGACCTGCATCGTCTCGCTCATGGATTCTTCCAGTAGAAGGTCGTACCGCAGAATCCGCCGTCGGGCCACATGGCGTAGTCCGGCACGACCCCGACTTTCTGCCAGCCCGTCCGCCGGTAGAGCGCCTCGGCCGGCGAACCGGTCGC
The DNA here is from genome assembly GCA_046349155.1 of Alsobacter sp. Classification (GTDB taxonomy): domain Bacteria; phylum Pseudomonadota; class Alphaproteobacteria; order Rhizobiales; family Beijerinckiaceae; genus Alsobacter. The sequence goes on from JAXMCW010000003.1 coordinate 92,738, forward strand.
CGTGTCGAGCACGAGCACGCGCAACCCCCGTCGGCGCGCCTCCGCGTCGACCGCCTCCATCAGCGCCCGCCCGACGCCGCGCCGCCGGGCCGCGCTGTGGACGATGACCTTGGAGACGTCCGCGCGGTGCGGCTGGTTGGGCTTGGTGGCGGGGATCAGCTGGGCGGTGCCGAGCACCGCGCCTCCCTCCTCCGCGACGAAGAGGATCGTCCGGCCCGCCGCGACCTCGTCCAGCACGCCCTCCCACCAGGCGAGGGCCTCGGCGGGCTCGAAGGGGGTCATGAAGCCGATCGAGGCGCCGCCGCGCACGCCGTCGACGAGGATGTCGACCAGGGCGGGAAGCACGGCGCGCGCCGGCGCGGCGTCGAGCATGCGGATGGAGAGGCTCATGGGCGGGGCTCCGGCAGGTCAGGCGGGGGCGGAGAGGATCACGGCGTAGCGGGCGGGACGCGGCCCGGGGTTGAAGTAGCCGATCGGGCGGTCGAGCCGCATGTGGAGGCTGTCGCCGGCCTCGAGCCGGGTCACCTCGTCGCCGACGGTCATCTCCAGGGCGCCGTCGAGCAGCCAGACGACCTGCTCGGTGGGCCTCGTCGACCAGGGATTGTCGAAGCGCACGCGCTCGCCCGCCGGAAACAGGACCTCGACGATCTCCAGCGTGCTGCCGGGTAGGCGCGGGGACACGTTGCGCCGCACATAGCCGGTGGCGGGATCGCGCCAGACCGTCTGGCCGGACGCGCGCGACAGCGGGGACCCCGCCCCCTCCTCCGGCGCGAAGAAGCCGGACATGCTGACGCCCAAGGTGGCGCAGAGCCGACCGAGCAGCGCGGCGGTCGGGCTCGCCTCCCCGCGCTCCACCCGCGAGATCATGGCGCGGCTGACGCCGGAGCCCGCGGCGAGCGCATCGAGCGTCAGGCCGCGGGCCAGCCGCAGGGCCTTCAGCCGGCCGGCCAGGTCCTGCTCCGGGGCGTCGTTCATGATGAGAGCCTATGATTCCACTATCGTGGAATCAAGGGGATCGCCGGGCGTGGAGGCTCACTCGGCCTCCGCTCCCCCGAACGGCCGGCGCAGCTCCGCCTGCATCGCCTCGCGCTGCGCCAGCGCCTCGTCCATGACCAGCTCGATCAGGTGGCCCAGCGACGCCAGTGCGTGGCGCATGTCGTAGAGGTGGGCATGCCTGACCTGCATGTCGGCATGGTTGGCGGCCAGCAGGTGCGCCTTCATGTCGTCGAGCAGGAAGCGGGCGACCTCGATGCCGTAGGCCAGGCTCTCGTCTTCCGGCCGCAGGCCGTCGGCCGCGGTTTCCTGCGGCCGGGGGGACGGCGGGGCGGCGGCCCTGGCCAGCGCGGCCGCCGTCTTCATCACGTCGCGCCGGATCGTCATGCCGTCGTGCTCCCGGGGCGAAAGGACCAGCATTGCGGATCGCGCTCCACCAGGGCCACGAGGTGGGAATGGTGGTGCCGCAGCGTCGGAGCCCGGTCCAGGGTCCAGCGCGCGAGATGGACGGGAAGCTGTCCCCCGAGGGCGAGGATGTCGTTCCAGGCCGACGCCAGATAGGCGTCCAGCACGTCCATCCGGGCATGCCAGAGGGCGTCGCGCGGCTCGCCGACCGTGAGCCACGAGCGGGCCTCGGTGGGCGTGAGCCCGCCGCCCTCGGACATCAGCACCTTCATCCGCACCCAGTCGCGCGGGCCGAAGATCCTGTGCCCCTGCAGCTCGAGGACGGGCGGCAGGAGGAGATAGCCGGGGATCGCCCTGTCCCAGGACGGGGCGCCGAACAGGTTGTAGTGCAGCCCCTCGACCGACATCAGCCCCTCTCCTCGAGAGCGTCGGCGATGCGCAGCACCTCCGTCGCGAGTTGCACGCCGCCGGCATAGACATGGGCGTCGGCGATGACCTGCCCCAGGGCCGAGCCCTTGCCGCTGGCCGAGATGTCGTTGAACCCGAGGATGCGGGCGACGAGGGGCCGCAGGGCGGCGAAGGCGTCCGCGAGCTCGCGGTCCGTCATGGCGCACCTCCGGCCTTGCGGCTCTCGTGGAGGGCCTTGGCGGACACCACGCGCAGCGAGCCCTGGAGCGAGGCGACCATCAGCGCGAGGCGGTCCCACAGCGCGGCCCGCTCGCGCCCGTTCCCGCGCCGCTCGGCGCGGGCGAGAAGGGCCTGCATGTGCCGGAGGTTGTGGATCGCGAAACCCAGGTGATGGGCGGTCCGCACGCCGTCCAGCCAGTCCGACGTGCGTCCGCCTGCGGGCAACCCGCCGGCCTCGGGGCAGTCCGGGACGGAGGCGAGCGTCTTCGCTCCCGCGAGAAGATCTCGTTGGTCGATCATGATGTCCTGTCCTTGGGAAGACACAAAGGGAACGCGTCCGACGAAGATCGGAGCCGTTATTTCGTACAACTCATGGTTAACGATGCGAATCTGCCCCAGCGATCCCGCTTTGTGAATCCACATTTTTTGGAAATTTGCGCAGAGCGTCCGAAGTTCTTGTGTGACAAGAACAATCACGACGAAATCAGAAAATAATCTTGGATGGAACTCGTTTAGGTTCAGCTCGTCCGGCTTGACACGAGCAGATTCCTAATCGCACGCCGGGACACTGCACCGTTTCCGCCACCCCCCGTTTTCGTCCTCGGCGGGCATGCGGAGGCGGCGCGGAATCCTCGGACAGGACAGGAAGGGCCTCGCCGCGCGCCAGGGCGGTCCACGGCCGTCTTCAGCCCACCCTGATCTGCTGGGCCATGAATCCCTGGAGCCGCGCCCACGCGCGCCCGTCGGCGACCGCGGCCCGGTAGCTCGCCACGATCTCGCCCGAAAGGGCGTCGCGCGCCGCGATGCGGTCGATCACCGCCTCGGCGGCCCGGCGCGCAGCCGCGAGCACGTCCGGCGGGAAGCTGGTGACCTTGGCGCCCTGCTGCACGAGCTGGACGAGCGCCGCGGCATTGGAGGCCTCGGCCTCGGCCAGGCCGGCCGAGTGCTCGGCCGCGCAGGCATTGCGCACGACGGCGCGCAGGTCCGGCGAGAGGTCGGCCCAGGCCGCCTCGGAGACCAGCGCCTCCGCCGCCCCGTTCGGCTTGTTGAAGCCCGGGGCGTAGTAGAAGGGAGCGTGCCTGTAGAGCCCGAGCGGCAGGTCGTTGGCGGGCGCGAGCAGCTCGACGGCGTCGATCGTGCCGCGCTCCAGCGCCACGAAGACGTCGCCCGGCGGGATCGCCATGGGCGTCGCCCCGAGTTCCTTGTAGACGTCGCCGCCCAGGCCCTGCACGCGGATGCGCAGGGTGGCGAGCTCGGCGGCGTCGCGGATCTCCTTGCGGAACCAGCCTCCCATGGACGGCCCCGTGTTGCCGGCCAGGAAGGCGCGCACCTGGAAGGGCGCGTAGAGACGGTCCCAGAGATCCTGCCCGCCGCGCTTCTCGATCCAGGCCTGGTGCTCCACCGGTCCCGGCCCGAAGGGCGCCGTGGTGAAGAGCGCCGCCGCGGGCATCTTGCCCGCCCAGAAAAAGGAAGCGGTGTGGCCCATCTCAGCGACGCCGCCGGAGACGGCGTCGAGCACCGCGAAGGCCGGCACGATCTCGCCGGCGGCGAAGAGCTCCACCTCGAGCCGGCCGCCGCTCATCGTGCGGATCCGCTCGGCAAGCCGCCGCGCGCTGTCGCCGGGGCCCGGCAGGCTGCGCGGCCAGGAGGTGACGAGCCGCCACTTGCGGGCGGGCTGCGCGGACGCGACGGCCGGGGCGGCGAGCGGCGCGGCCGCGGCGCCGCCCAGCAGGCCGAGCGCGCGGCGGCGGGAGGCAGGCGGGGCATCGCGCGTCATGCCAGCGCTCTCCTCAGCGCGCGCGCGGCGGCCTCGGGGTCCTCGGCGGCGCAGATCGCGGAGACGATGGCCACGCCGTCGACGCCCGTCGCCTTCACGGCGGCGGCGTTTCCGAGCCCGATGCCGCCGATGGCGACGCAGGGCAGCGGGGCGAGGGGCACCAGCGCGGCGAGGCCGCCGACGCCGATCGGCGGGTCGTGGTCGGGCTTGGTGCCGGTGGCGAAGACCGGGCCGACCCCGAGGTAATCCACCACGCCGCCCTCCGGAACGTTCGCGAATTCCTCGCGCGTGCCGGCGGAGAGCCCGACGATCATGGCCTCGCCGACGAGGTCGCGCACGCGGCGCGGATCGCCGTCCTCCTGGCCGACATGGACGCCGTCCGCGCCCACCGCCCGCGCCAAGGCCGGGCGGTCGTTGATGATCAGGGGAATGCCGAGCGGGCGCAGAGCCGCCAGCAGCGCCTCGGCCTGGCGGCCGAGTTCGGCCTCGCCCGCCTCCTTGTCGCGCAGCTGCACGAGCGTGGCCCCGCCCCGCACCGCGGCGAGCACGGTGGGGAGCAGGCCGCGGACGGCCACCATGCCGGGATCGGTGACGAGATAGAGCGAGAGGTCGAAGGACGGGCGCATCAGGAAACCCTCTGCCCCTCGGCGACATCCTCCGGCGAGAGCGCCGCGAGCCGGTCGAGGAGGCGGACCTGCATCGTTCCGGGCCCGACCTCTCCCGCCGCGGCCTGTTCGCCGGCGAGGCCCAGCACCACGAGCGCCGCGGCCGCGGCCTCGAGCGGCCGCGCCCCCGTGCCCAAGGCGGCGCCTACCAGCGCCGTGGCGAGGCAGCCGGTGCCCGTGACATTCGCCAGCATGGCATGCCCGTTATGGACCAGGACGTCCTGCCGGCCGTCCGTGACGAGGTCGACGACCCCGGTGACGGCCACCACGCAGCCGAGCCGCCGGGCGAGGTGGCGCGCCGGCTCGTGGCCCGCGAAGACGCCCTCCGCCGTCGAATCGACGCCGCGGCCCGACGCGCCCTCGCCGGCCAGCGTGCCGATCTCGGAGGCGTTGCCACGCACGACGGACGGCTTCTGCAGCAGCAGCCTTTCCGCCGTGCTGCGCCGCAGCGCCGTCACCCCGACGCCCACGGGGTCGAGCACCCAGGGCACGCCGCGGTCGCGCGCCACGGCGGCGGAAATGTCCATCGCCGCGACCTGCTCGCGCGTCAGCGTGCCGAGGTTGATCACCAGGGCCGAGGCGATGGTGGTGACCTCGGCCACCTCCTCCGGCGCATGCGCCATGACGGGAGACGCCCCGATGGCAAGCAGGCCGTTGGCGGTCGAGTTCATCACCACGGCGTTGGTGATGTTGTGGACGAGCGGGCGGCGCCGGCGGATAGCGGCGAGCACGTCGGCGGGCGTCGCGGGCGGCGGATCTGCAGGATGGCTCATTCTCGACTCCCCGTGCCGGGGAGCGACGGCGCGGCGCGACGACGCGCGGCCCGCAGCCCTCCCTCCGCCGGCATCACCCGGATCAGGTTCGATGGGTATGATCTCAGCCGCCGCGGCGGCACCCCAAGGCTGTCCGAACCCTAGCCCCGGCGCCCGGCCGCCGCAAGCGGCGCCGCGGAGAGCGTCTATTTCACCGTGATCGACTTCGGGTCCCAGTCCACCTTGGGATAGGTCGGGTCCATGTCCTCGAGCGTCTTGCGGACGACGGCGGCGATGGCGCAGTTGCGCGCCCATTTGCGGTCTGACGGAATCACGTGCCAGGGCGCCCACTCCGTGGAGCAGCGCTCCAGCATCGTCGCATAGGCGGCCTGGAACGCGTCCCACAGCTTGCGGTCGTCGAGATCGCCGGCCTGGAACTTCCAGTTCTTCTTGGGATCGTCGAGCCGCTCCTGCAGGCGCTCCTTCTGCTCGGCCTTGGAGATATGCAGCATGAACTTGAGGATGGTGGTCCCGTTCTCCGAGAGCATCCGTTCGAAGTCGTTGATCTGGCGATAGCGCAGCTCGATGTCCTTGGCGGAGGCGAGCTTGTGCACCTTCACAACGAGGACGTCCTCGTAGTGCGAGCGGTTGAAGATGCCGATCGTGCCGCGCCGCGGGCAGGCGCGGTGGGCGCGCCAGAGATAGTCGTGGGCGAGTTCGTCCTCGGTCGGCTTGCGGAAGGCCGTGACGTTGACGCCGAGCGGACCGGTCGAGTTGAACACGCCACGGATCGTGCCGTCCTTGCCCGACGTGTCGGTGCCCTGCAGGATCACCAGCAGCGAGCGGCGGCCCTCGGCGTAGAGCCTGTCCTGCAGCTTGTCGATCTCCAGCACGTCAGCCGAAAGCCGGGCCTTGGCGGCCTCCTCCTCGCCGACGGCGGAGGTGTCGCGCGGGTCGATCTTGCCGAGGTCGAAGGTCTTGCCGGGCGTGACGCGCGTCGGATGGGCCATGGTCGGAACCTTGGAGCTACGTCAGGCGCGCTCGCGCTGCCGGCGGCGGCCGGACCGGGTGGGCCGGGGCGGCGCGGGCAGGTCGGCGGCGGCGAGGCGCGCCGGCAGCGCGTCCATGATGGCGCGCCGCTCCTGTGGCGTCATCGCCGCCCAGCGCGAGATCTCGTCGATCGACCGCCCGCAGCCCACGCAGAGCCGCGAGGCGGGATCGACGGCGCAGATGTGGACGCAGGGGCTTTCGGTGATGTCCATGGGGGCCGGGTCACGAAGGGTATCTCCCGATTGCTAGGGCCCCCGGCGCGGCTTGGCAACCGGGAGGCCGTCCCGCATGCCGGCGTGGCGGGCCCGGCGTCCGGCCACGGGGCGCCCCGGTCGGCCTCACCGCTCGGCGATCCGGGCCCTGGCGGCCAGCGCCCGCGTCGCTGCGACGCAGGCGGCGGCCTGGGGCCAGAAGCGGGGGTTGAGCTCGATGTTGAAGATGACGCCCGGCGGGAACACGCAGGCCTCCATCAGCGCGTCCCAGGGCAGGTCGCCCCAGCCGACCGGCAGGTGCAGGTCGCCGTGGCCATAGGCGACGCGCTCGCCCGTCGTGTACATCCAGATGTCGTCCACCCTGCCGAAACTGTCGTGGATGTGCAGGTGGCTCGCCAGGCGCGCCAGCGCCGGGGCCTCCTCCACCAGGCTTCCGCCGGAATAGGAGAGGTTGATGGCGGAGTGGCTGAAGTCGAACGTGGCGCGGACATTGGGGTGGGCCACCGCCTCCAGCTCCGCCGCGAGCCGGCGCGGTCCCGGCGTGTGTTGCCGCGCGGGATCGTCGACGAAAAGCGATTCCACGCAGATCAGCAGCCCGTAGCCCGCCCCCAGCTCGCCCGCCTTCTGCAGCCAGTGGCGCTGGCGGGCATAGGCCGCCTCGAGCCCGTCGTGCTGGGCCATCGGGCAATTGCCGGCATGCATGACGTAGTGGACGGCGCCGAGCTCCGCGGCAGCCTCGACGGAGGCCTCCAGCACGTCGAAATGGCGCTGCAGCCGCCAGGGCTCGTCCATGAAGTTGATCGCGAGCGGCCCGTGCACCGTATAGGTCGTTTCGCGCCCGCGGCAGAGCGCCTTCAGCCGGTCGAGCTGCGGCCGCAGGATGCGCCCGCCCACCACCACGTCCTGGTCGAAGGTGGGCAGCTCGATCGTGTCGACGCCGAGCGCCTCCGCCGCGTCGAGCATCGCGCCGAAATCGCTGAGATCGGGCTTGCCCTCCAGGGCGGAAATGCCGACGCGGGCGGACGATACGGGCATGGCGCTCCTCCAGTCTTCGGGAGGCCAGCCTAGAGCACTTTCAGGCGAGGCGGCTACCGCCCGCGGGCCTGTCAGCCCGTCTTGAGCGCGGTGAAGAAGGCTTCCACCTCGCGGCCCATGGCGACGGCCTCGGTGTCGATGTCGCGCACGATGGCGACGAAGGTCGAGGCGCTGGCCGCGCTCTCCTGGGAGGCGACCTTCAGGCCTTCGGCCAGCGAGGCCATGTGCTGGGCCCGGTTCGCGGTCTCGCGGATGCCGTCGGCAATGCGCCGGGCAGCGGCGCGCTGCTGGTCGGCGGTCTGGGCGATGGCGCCGGCATGGGTGTCGACGTCGCCGATCTGCGCCTGGATGGCCCCCAGCACCTCCGCCGAGGCGAAGCTCGAGCGCTGGATGGCGGCGATCTGCTCGGAGATCTCGTTGGTGGCCTTCGCCGTCTGGCTGGCCAGCGACTTCACCTCCTGCGCCACGACGGCGAAGCCGCGGCCCGCCTCGCCGGCGCGCGCCGCCTCGATCGTGGCGTTGAGGGCCAGGAGATTGGTCTGGCCGGCGATCTCGCCGATGACCTGGACGATGGTGCCGATGCGGTCGGCGAACGAGACCAGCTCGTCCACGGTCTGGCCCGTGTCGCGGGCGCGCTCCAGCGTCTGGCGGACCATGACGGCGGAATCGGCGAAGCGCCGCTCGACCTGCTCCACCGAGCCCGAGAGCAGCTCTGCCGCATGGGCCACGCCGTCGGCGTCGGCGGCGGCCTGCCGCGAGGCCACTGTGATGGTCTCGGTGCCCTCGCGCGAGCGCGCCGAGGCGGCCGTCATGATGCTCGCGGCGTCGGTCAGCCGCCCGATGAGCGAGGCGAGCCGCGCGACCCAGGAGCGCAGCGTCTGGTCGAACACGACCACGCGGTCGCGCACCGCGGCCTTCTCCCGCAGGATGGCCTCGGCCGCGTCGCGGCTGCGCATCTCCGCGAGCAGCTCGTTGTTGCGCCGGACCGCGTCGCGCAGGACGACGAGCGAGCGCTCCATGTCGCCGATCTCGTCCTTGCGGTGCGAGACCTCGATCTCCACGTCGGTCTCGCCTTGCGCCAGGCGGTTCATGACCGTCGTCAGGCCCCGGATGGGCCGCGCCAGCAGGTGGACGCTGAGGACGGTCGTGAGGCCGAGCGCCAGCAGGACGCAGGACAGGGCGATCACGGCCACGGTCGACTTCGACGCCTCCAGCGTCGCCTCGGCGTCGCGCAGTTCGCGGGCCGCGAGGTCGGCGGCGGCCGCCTTCAGCGCGTCGAGCTGGGCCGACAGCACGTAGCGGGGCGAGCGCGCCTCCTCCGTGTCGCCGACGGCGCGGGCGAGATCGGCGCGGTCCTGCAGGGCGAACTCGACATAGGAGCTGCGCACCTCGACGAAGCGGTCGAGCGAGTGGCGGAAGGCGTCGGGATCGATGCGCGCGGCCCGGGCCGCCTCGGGCAGCCAGTCCAGGTCGAGGGCGCGGATGTCGTCCAGCACGCGCTGCAGCTTGAGCCCGGAATCGAGCGGCGAGCCGCCGGTGGCGGCAAGATAAACCCCGCGCGATTCCATCACGGCGAGATTGACGAGGCCGTCCAGGCGGGCCGCCGCCAGGGCCGTGCGGGTGGACGTCTCGATGCGGGGAACGGACTTGCCCACCGTGTCCGCGGCGAGCACGGCGTGAACCGCGATCATCAGGGCGGCCGCCGCCATCAGGCCAAGCACCGACAAGATCTTGGTCTGGAGCGAAATCCGCATGAGCAATCCACGGGGGCAGGCAACCCGCGGAGTGTCCGTCGAAATCGTTAATCAATAACTTTTGATAATCTTCCGATCGTCCTGCCACCACCTGTGGAAGTGGTGGACGGGCCCCGATCCCGAGCCGATCGAGAGCCGGTCCGCCGCCGCCAGCGCCTTGCCGAGATAGTCCTTCGCCTGCTTCACCGCAGGCTGCAGGGGCAGGCCAGTCGCCAGCCCCGCGGCGATGGCGGCCGACAGCGTGCAGCCCGTGCCGTGGGTGTTGCGCGTGGCCACCCGCGGGCCGGGGAAGCGCGTCATGCCCTCGGGCTCGACGAGGACGTCGACGCTCTCGCGCCCGTCGCCGTGGCCGCCCTTCACCAGCACGGCCCTGGCGCCACGCTCCAGCAGCATCTCCCCCTGGCGGCGCATGTCGGCCTCGCTCTCGGCGAGGGGCAGGCCGGTGAGCACGGCGGCCTCGTGCATGTTCGGCGTGACCACCAGCGCACGCGGCATCAGGATGTCGCGCAGCGCGTCGACCGCGTCGACCGAGAGGAGCCTGTCGCCGCTTGTGGCGACCATCACGGGGTCGAGCACGATGGCCGCGACGCCCGCCTGGTCCAGCCCGCCCGCGACGGTCTCGATGATGCGGGCCTGGGAGAGCATGCCGATCTTCACCGCGGTGACCTTCAGGTCGCCGAAGACGGAGGCCATCTGCTCGCGGATGAAGGTGACGGGAATGTCATGGATGGCCTGCACGCCCAGCGTGTTCTGCGCCGTCAGTGCGGTGAGCACCGTCGCGCCGTAGACGCCGAGGGCGGAAAAGGTCTTGAGGTCGGCCTGGATGCCAGCCCCGCCGCCGGAATCCGACCCCGCGATGGTGACCGCGATGGGAGTGGCCGCGGGCTGCGCCGTTCCGGACGTCTGGGGGCTGCTGCTCACGTCGCTGCTCCTGGGGACCGATCATTCCCTTCGCTAGCCGCATGGCTCGCGGCAGGCAAGCGCGGCCGGCGCGCGGCTGGCCGGGAGGCCTGCATGGCGGGGCTATCTTCGCTGAGCGGATAATGAGAGAAGGGGCCTCGCATCTCTCGACCTTTCCCGCCCATGGCATCCCCCGTCCTGTCTCCCGCCGAAGGCTCCCGCGTGGTCCGGGGCATGTTGATGGGCATGGCGGGCTACGTGTTCTTCTCCTGCCAGGACGCGATCGTGAAGAAGCTGGCGGAGACCCTGCCGGTCCCCGAGGTCCTGTTCTTCCGCAGCATCGGCATCGTGGCCCTGGCGGCGCTGGTGACGCGCGGGCGGGGCCTGCGGGACGCCGCGCAGAGCCGCAACACGGGGCCGTTCGCCTTCAGGGCGGTTCTCATCCTGGCGGCCTGGCTGTCCTACTACTCGGCCTCCCGCCTGCTGGGGCTCGCCGAGATGGTGACGCTCTATTTCGCGGCGCCCATCTTCGTGCTGCTCCTGTCCATGCCGATCCTCAAGGAGCGCGTCACCCCCGCGCGCTGGATTTCGGTGCTCGTCGGCTTCACGGGGGTGGTGCTGGCCGCCGACCCGGGCGGCGACATGAAGCTCCTGCCGGCGCTGATGGTGATCTTCGCCGCCTTCTGCTGGGCTGCGACCTCGGTGATGGTCCGCCTGATCGCCCGGTCGGAGACAACGACCACGCAGATGATCGTCTCCAACCTGATGTTCGCGGCGGCCTGCGCGCTCGCTCTGCCGTTCATCTGGTCGACGCCCGCGCCCTGGCAGCTCGCCCTGCTCCTGGCGCTCGGCCTCGTCGGCGGGATGGGCCAGTTCCTGGTCTACGAGGGCTTTCGCCTCGCCCCCGCCTCGGCCATGGCTCCGATCGAGTACTCGGCGCTGATCTGGGCCTTCGTGCTGGGCTGGCTGATCTGGGGCGACGTGCCCAAGCCGGTCGTCTTCCTCGGCGCCGGCCTCATCCTGCTCTCGGGCGCAGGAATCCTCGTCGTCGAGGGCCGCAGGCGATAGCCGGCCGCGCAGGGACCCCACGCGCCCGAAGCGGCCGCTGCGCCGTCATTGCGAGCGAGGCGGCGCCATCCAGCCCTTCCCCGGGCTGGATCGCCTCGTCGCCGCGCTTCCCGCAATGACGACCGGGCCATGACCATCGAACATGACGATCGAGCAAGGGCGGCCGAAGGGACGACTACGGCCCTCCCCGCTCACGCCACCATGGCTTCCCGAGGCGGCTCCTTGGCTCCGGTCATGATCGCCACCGCGTCCGACATCGAGATGGCGCGCGGGTCGACGACCGCGTGCCGCCGGCCGAGGCGGTGGATATGGATGCGGTCGGCCACCTCGAAGACGTGCGGCATGTTGTGGCTGATGAGCACGATGGGCAGGCCCCGGCTCTTCAGCAGCTTGAGGAGTTCCAGCACGCGGCGGGATTCCTTGACGCCCAGCGCCGCCGTCGGCTCGTCCATGATGACGACCTTGGAGCCGAAGGCCGCCGCACGCGCCACCGCCACGCCCTGGCGCTGGCCGCCCGAGAGCGTCTCCACCGCCTGGTTGATGTTCTGGATGGTCATCAGGCCGAGCTCGGAGAGCTTGGCGCGCGCGGTGTTCTGCATGCCCTTGTGGTCGAGCAGGCGGAAGTACTGGCCCAGGAAGCCCTTGGCCCGCATCTCCCGCCCGATGAACAGGTTGTCCACGATGGACAGGGCGGGGGAGAGGGCGAGGGACTGGTAGACGGTCTCGATGCCGGCGTCGCGCGCCTCGATGGGCGAGCGGAAGTTGACGACCTTGCCGTCGAGCTTGATCTCCCCCTCGTCGGGGATGACCGCCCCGACGAGAGCCTTGATCAGGGTCGACTTGCCGGCGCCGTTGTCGCCGATCACGGCGAGGATCTCGCCGGGATAGAGGTCGAAGTCGGCGCCGTCGAGGGCGACGACGCGCCCGTAGCGCTTGTTCAGGCCGCGGGCCTGAAGGATCGGGGTCGGGGAAGCGCTCACTGCGACACCTTTCTGATCCACTGGTCGATGGCCACGGCGCCGATGATGAGGACGCCGATGAGGAGGAAGGTCCATTGCGGGTCGGTGCCGTAGAGGCGCAGGCCCAGGGAGTAGACGCCGACGATGAGGGCGCCGAACACCATGCCGAGCACCGAGCCGCGGCCGCCGAAGAGCGAGATGCCGCCGATCACCACCGCGGTGATGGACTCGATGTTGGCGAACTCGCCCGCGGTCGGGGAGACCGATCCGATGCGTCCGATCAGGACCCAGCCGGCCAGCGCGCAGATGAGGCCGGAGACCGTGTAGACCGTGATCAGCATGCGGTTGACGGGCACGCCCGCGAGCTCCGCGGCGTTGGGATCGTCGCCCACCGCGTAGACCCGCCGGCCCCAGGCCGTGTAGTTCAGGATGTACCAGAGCACGGCGACGAGGATCACCATGGAGGCCACGCCGGCCGTCAGGATCGCGCCGTTGATGTTCACCTTGGAGCCGAAGACCTGCAGCAGCGGAGCCTGCGCCTCGATGTCCTGGCTGCGGATCGTCTCGTTGGCCGAATAGATGTACTTGATCGCGCTGTAGATCTGCCAGGTGCCCAGCGTCACGATGAAGGGCGGCAGCTTGATGCGCGCGATGAGCCAGCCGTTGATGAAGCCGCAGAGCGCGCCGACGCCGAAGCCGCAGAGGATCGCGATGGGCACGGGAATGCCGTAGCGGAAGACGAACTGCCCCATCACCACCGAGCAGAGCACCATGATGGCGCCGACCGAAAGGTCGATGCCCGCGGTGAGGATGACGAGGGTCTGCGCGGCGCCGATGATGCCGGTGATGGCGACCTGCTGAAGGATCAGCGAGAGCGCGAAGGGCGAGAAGAACTTCTGGCCGACCAGCACCGCGAAGATGAGGACGGACAGGACCAGCACGATCAGCGGCACGGCCGCCTGGTTGGAGTGCAGCACGTGCTGCATCTTCTGCAGAGCCGTGCGCTCGTGCCGCTCGAACGAGGCGACGCTGGCGTCGGCCTTGTCGAGGACAGTCTCGAATTCCTGCGCAGCCATCGCGCCCCTCCGGGTGTCAGCAGGCGTGAGAAGGAGCTTGTGAAAAGGGCGGCCCGAGGGGGCCGCCCTCTCACGAGCAGTGGGGGATCAATCCTGGCGTGCGGGGATCAACCCCAGCACTTGTCCAGGCCTTCCTTCACGGTGATCGAGGGCACGCCGTCGACAGGCTTGTCGGTGACGAGCGCCACGCCGGTGTCGAAGAAGTTCTTGCCCTCGGTGTTCTTGGGCTTCTCCTTCTTGTCGGACCAGGTCTTGATCGCCTCGACGCCCTTCGACGCCATCAGCAGCGGGTATTGCTGCGAGGTGCCGCCGATCACGCCGGCCTGGACGTTCTTGACGCCCGGGCAGCCGCCGTCGACGGACATGATCAGCACGTCCTTCTCCTTGCCCACGGCCTTGAGCGCCTCGTAGGCGCCGGCGGCGGCGGGCTCGTTGATGGTGTGGATCACGTTGATGGAGGGATCCTTCTGGAGAAGGTTCTCCATCGCCTTGCGGCCGCCCTCGGGGTTGCCGTTGGTGTAGTCGTGGCCGACGATGCGCTTGTCGTCCTCGTCGCCGATCACGGCCGGGTTCTTCACGTCGATGCCGAAGCCCTTCATGAAGCCCTGGTCGCGCAGCACGTCGACGGTGACCTGCTTCGAGTTGATGTCGAGGAAACCGATGCGGGCGTCCTTCGCCTTGTCGCCGAGCTTCGCCTTGGCGTAGGCGCCGATCAGGAAGCCCGCCTGGAAGTTGTCGGTGGCGAAGGTCGAATCGGCGGCCTCGATCGGCTCGAGGGGCGTGTCGAGGGCGATCACGAGGATGCCGGCGTCACGCGCCTTCTTGATCGTGGGGACGATCGCCTTGGTGTCGGACGGGGTGATCAGGATGCCCTTCACGCCGTCGGCGATGCAGGTCTCGACGGCCGCCACCTGGCCCTCGTTGTCGCCGTCGTCCTTGCCGGCGTAGGTCTTGAGGTCGACGCCGATCTCCGCCGCCTTCGCCTTGGCGCCTTCGCGCATCTTGACGAAGAAGGGGTTCGTGTCGGTCTTGGTGATCAGGCAGGCGCCGACGCCGGCGGCCTGGGCCGGGGCGGCGGCGAAGAGCGCGCAGGCGGCGATGGCGCCCATCAGGGACGTGGTCAGTGTAGCTTTCAAGATTCCCTCCCAAGTTTTTGCTTCCGAGACCGGTCCTTGCCGGGCCTTCGGAGCGAGATTACGGGTCTGCGTCCAACAGAAAGGTCCCGTTCTCAAGACGAAGCGAACAGAGCTTTGTCCGCTTTGTCAATCGAAGCTGGACCGCGTGCGGGCCGGGGCCCGCGGCTTCGCCGGAGCCCGGCGCACGGCCCGGTCGGGGCCGTCTCGTGGAGTCCCGCAGGAGCGGGACGCGATTGTGTCCGGCGGCCTCGGCGGGCGCGCTTGGCGCGGTCCGGGGGCTCACGCCAGAACCTCCATGAAGTTCTCCGGCGCCGTGCCCGTCAGCAGGTCGCGCATCGGGCTGTAGCTGACGTGGAACGGCAGGCTCGCGGCGCCCACGGCGCCCGCGTCGCGGCCGACCGCCCCGACGATCACCTTGGGCGCCCGGCGGGATTCCGCCACGGTCGCGGCCACCTGCTCGGCGATGCGCGTCGTGAGCGCGCCGAGATGAGCCGCCGACAGGTCGCCGGCCACGATCACCGTGTCGACGTCGAGCAGGTGCACGCTGGTGAGGATGGGGAAGGCGAGCGCGTCGGCCGCGTCCTCCACCCATTCCGCGAAGGCCCCGGGCATGCGGTCGATGGCGTCGTCGAGGTCCGTGCTGGAACGGGTCGTGCCGCCGCGCCAGCGCAGGTGGCGCGCGAGGACGCTCAGCGAGGCCCGGCCGATCAGGGGCATGTGCGGCACGGCGCGCGGCGGCACCGAGCCCAGCCGGGAGGGCCCCACCGGCATCACCGCGACGTCGCCGGCATTGGCGTGCATGCCGCGCAGGTAGTCGCCGTCGAGCACCACGCCGCCGCCGATGGCGGGGCCGATGAAGAAATAGATGAAGTCGTCATAGGCGCGCCCGTGCCCGTGCAGGAGCTCGCCGACGGCCGCCGCGCTGCCGTCGTTCTCCACGACGATGGGCAGGCCCGTGGCGAGCGCGAGCGCGCCCTGCAGGTCGAAGCCGTCCCAGGCCTTCAGGGTCTCGCCGGAGAGGCCGAGCTCGGCGAGCCAGCTGCCGAAATTATAGGGGGTGGCGATGCCGATGCCGGCGACGCGGCGGTTGTCGCGCGGCTCCAGCCTGCGGCGGAAGCGGCGCACGTGCTCGGCGATCTCGGCCACCGCCTCGTCGGGCGGCGGCAGGCGGTCGATGAAGGCGCGGTCGAGGATGGCGCCCTGAAGGTCCACCAGCACGCAGGCGATCATGTCGCGGTCGATGCGCACGCCGATGGCGAAGGCGCCGCCGGGATCGAGCTCCAGCAGCGTCGCGGGCTGGCCGCGGCCGCCATAGCGCTTGCCGGTGTTGCGGACGAGACCGCCATCCTCGAGCTTGCGAACGATGACGCCGGTGGCGTTGCTGGTGAGGCCGACGCGGCGGGCGATCTCGGCCTTGGAGGCGGGGCCGAAGCGGCGCAGGGTCGACAGGATGACGCGCTCGTTGAAGTCGCCCACGAGGACGGAGTTCGTCCCGTGTCCCGTTGCTGAGCGTGTCGGTCGAGCGCCCATGGAACGCCTCATTCCGCCCGTGAGCCGCATGTCCCGGCTGCGCCCCGCTTAAGCGCGAGGCTGTTATTTAATTCACGATGATTTATTCTAGCCGCAGCGCTAGCGCCCGTCAATGGCCTTGCGCGGCGCGGGCGAATTCGGGCTTCAAGGCGGCGTAGAGCCGCCGGAAGCGCTCGTAGCGGCTTGCATAGAGGTCCTGCAGGGCCGGGTCCGGAGGGGTCTCGTCGAGCATGTCCGGCGCGCCGCAGACGTCGGAGGGGGCCTCGTGCGTGAGCGCGAGCCGGGCGAGACGGGCCGCGCCCAGCGCAGGGCCGGCCACCGCGCCGCGAGCGCGCACCAGGGGCGCCCCGAGGACGCTGGCCAGGATGCGCGTCCACAACAGGCTGCGCGCGCCCCCGCCCGAGAAGCCCGCCCGCGCGACTTTGGTGCCGGAGGCGGCGAGCGCCTCCTGCGCGTCGCGGATCGAGAAGGCCACGCCCTCCATCACGGCCAGCGCGACCTCGGCGGGGGTCGTCGCCGGCGTCAGGCCGAAGATCACCCCGCGCGCGGCGGGATCGTTGTGCGGCGTGCGCTCGCCCGTGAGGTAGGGCAGCGCGAGCAGCGAGGACGATCCCGGGGGGATGGCCCCGGCCTCCGCCACCAGCGCGTCGATGTCGCGGCCCAGCAGGCCTGCCGCGAAGCCGAGCGCGCTGGCCCCGTTCAGCATCGCGCCCATCTGGTACCAGAGCCCGGGCAGCGCATGGGCGAATGCGTGCACCAGCGTGTCCGGCGCGGGACGATACTCCGCCGTGGTGACGAAGAG
Organism: Alsobacter sp.; assembly: GCA_046349155.1. Lineage (GTDB taxonomy): Bacteria > Pseudomonadota > Alphaproteobacteria > Rhizobiales > Beijerinckiaceae > Alsobacter. The sequence goes on from JAXMCW010000003.1 coordinate 109,479, forward strand.
CTGCGCAGAGGTGCCGAGCGAGACGAAGGCGTCGCCGTCATGGACGGCCCCGGCGCCGACGGCGCCCGCCGCCGCGTCCCCCGCCCCGGCGGCGACCACGACGTCGGCCCGCATGCCCCAGCGCCGGGCCAGATCCGGGCGCAGCAGCCCGGCATTGTCGGAGCCCTCCAGCAGCGGCGGGACCTGCTCCGGACCGAGCCCGCAGGCGGCCAGCGCCGGCTCGCACCAGCGCCGGCGGGCCTCGTCGAGCCACCAGGTGCCCGCGGCGTCGGACATCTCGCTGAAGCGCTCGCCCGTCAGCCTCAGGCGGACATAGTCCTTCGGCAGCATCACCGTCCGGATGGCGCGGAAGATGGCGGGCTCGTGGGCCCTGAGCCAGGGGAGCTTGGGCGCCGTGAAGCCGGCCATGGGAATCACGCCGACCACCCGGGCGAGTTCGGGATGGTCGCGGCCCAGGGCCTCGGCCTCGGCCGCCGCCCGGGCGTCATTCCACAGGATGGCGGGCCGCAGGGGCTTGTCGTCCGCCCCCAGCAGCACGACGCCGTGCATCTGGCCACTGAGCCCGATGGCGCGCACGTCGGCCAGCGCCCCCGGGGCCTGCGCGGCGAGCCCGTCCATCACGGACACCACCACCTGCCACCAGGCCTCGGGCTCCTGCTCGGACCAGCCGGGGCGCGGGCGCGCGGTGGCCACCGGCCGCTCGTCGGCCGCGACCGCCTGTTCGCGCTCGTCCAGCAGCACGGCCTTCACCGCGGAGGTGCCGATGTCGATGCCGAGCCAGTGCATGGTCGTCCCCCCGGTTTTCGAGCAGGAGGAAGCGGCTCCGGAAGCCTGTCAAGCCGGCAGGCGTCGGCTCAGCGCTGGACGGCGTAGCGCTCGACGGGCTCGGCCCTGGGGATCAGCCCGCGCGACGCCATGAAGTCGGCGAAGCGGGCATAGCGCTTCCTGTCGAGCGCGGCGGGGGAGGCGGCGAGGCGGGGCAGCGTGTCGCGGAAGGCCTGCCTGTTGAGCGCGTCGTCGAGCTTGGCGTCCGTCGCCGCGAAGGCGGTCCAGGCCTCGTCGGGATGGTTGACGACCCACAGCGTCGCCGCCTCGACCGCGTCGAGGAAGCGCTGGATGCGGGGATCGCCCGCCTTGTCCTGGCGCACCTCGAAGATGAGCTCGTCATAGGCGGGGACTCCGTGATCCTCGGGGAAGAAGGCGCGGCCCGGCTTGCCGGCGAGCGCCAGTTCGGTGAGCTCGAAATTGCGGAAGGCCCCGATCACGGCGTCGACCTGGCCGCCCATCAGAGCCGGCGTGAGCGCGAAGTTGACGTTGACGAGCCTGACGTCCGAGAGCCTGAGCCCGACGCTTTCCAGCATCGTCCCGAGCAGCGCCTCCTCGAAGCCCGCGACGGAATAGCCCACCGTGCGGCCCTTCAGGTCGGCGAGGCTCTTGACCGGCCCGTCGGCCAGCACGACGAGGCTGTTCAGCGGCGTCGCCACGGCGGCGCCGATCCGCACCAGCGGCAGGCCCTCGGCGACCTGCTGGTAGAGATTGGGCTGGTAGGAGAGCGCCACGTCCCCCTCCCCCGCCGCTACGAGGCGGGGCGGAGCGGAGGGGTCAGCCGGCTCGACCAGCGTCACATCCAGGCCGGCCTTGGCGAAGAAGCCCTTCTCACGGGCGATCACCAGCGCCGCGTGGTCGGGATTGACGAACCAGTCCAGCAGCACCGTCAGCTTGTCCGCCTTGGCGGGCGCGGCCGTCTGCGCGGCGGCGAAGGCGGGCGCGAGGGCGAGCAGGGTGGCGGCGAGAGCCGCGCGCAGACGATGCCAGGCCATGGCCGTGTCCTTCAGGCGTGGAGGGTGTCGGGCGCCCAGCGCACCATGCGTCGCGTCAGCGCGTCGACGATGAGCCAGAGGGCGATGGAGAGGGCGGCGAGCACGACGAGGGCGGCGAAGACCGTGTCCGTCTGCATGCGGGCGTTGGCGTGCAGGATCAGGAGGCCGAGGCCGGACGAGGCCCCGACCCATTCGCCGACGATGGCGCCGATCGGCGCGACGGCGGCGGCGATGCGCAGGCCCGCCGCGAGCGAAGGCAGGGCGGCGGGGATGCGGACCAGCCAGAGCCGCTGCGCCGGGCTGGCCCGGTAGAGGCGGGCGAGGTCCACGAGGCCGCGGTCGGTCCGCCGCAGCCCCTCGAGGAAGCTGCTGGCCACCGGAAAGAAGATGATGACGCCGGACATCGCCACCTTGGAGGCGAGCCCGAAGCCGAGCCAGACCACCAGCAGGGGCGCGATGGCGAAGACGGGCATGGCCTGGCTGGCGACCAGGAGCGGTCCCAGGGCCCGCTCGAGCCACGACCAGCGCGCCATGGCGAGCGCGGCGAGCATGCCGGCCGCCGTCCCCGCCGCGAACCCCGCCAGGATCTCGCCGAGCGTCACCAGCGCCTGCGGCCCGATGACGCCGAACCGCTCGACGAGCGTGGCCGCGATGCGGGTCGGCGGAGGCAGGATCCAGCCGGGAACGCCACCGAGCCGGACGCCCCCCTCCCACAGGAGGAGAAGGCCGGCGACCAGCGCCGCAGGCGGCCGCCAGCGCCCCGGGCGGGCGCGCGACTTGGCGGCGTGGTGAACGGAAGCTGAAGAGGCGCGACTTGGCGCAGCCGACAGGTCCAGGGCCATCTCACGTTTCCTACGCCGGTGCTAACCGGATCAGGTTCGACGGGTTGGCGAAGCCTCTCAGCCGCGTCGCGCGGCACCCCGACAGAGATGCACGTGTGGTAACTCACAGCAGGACGGGCGGGCAAGGACTATTCTTCCGGGCTGCGTGTGAAACATCGCAGTCCTCCAATTGGGAAACCTGCTCTTGACGGTTGCGAGTGTATGGAGTCCTTGGGGCGTCGATCAGGTCCGATTCAACGCCGCCTCCGCCATGGGCGGATCTTCGATGCGGACGCGTGGTGCATGATTGGCGAAGACCGGCTGCTGCTCCTGACGCTCGGCATCTGCGGGTTCGCCAGTTCCCTCGCCGCGCGCTCGACCGACCCGATGGTGACCGCCATCGCGGCCGACATGGTCGCGCCCGTGGCCACCGTCGCGCTGCTCTCGACGAGCTACGCCCTGCCCTACGGCTTCGGCCAGCCCTTCCTCGGACCGCTCGGCGATTCGCTCGGCAAGGCGCGCGTGCTGAAGGCCTGCCTGATCATCTTCACGATCGCGCTGTCCGTGGCCTCCGTGGCCCCGTCCATGGCGACCTTGTTCGGCGCGCGCGCCGTGGCCGGCCTCGCCGCCGGGGGCATCATCCCGCTCGGCCTCGCCATGATCGGGGACCGGTTCCCCTTCGAGACCCGGCAGGTCGCGATCGGGCGATTCCTCTCCGCCTCGGTCATGGGCCAGCTCCTGGGCGTCACCTCCGCCGGCGTGCTGGCGGACACGGTGGGCTGGCGCACCGCCATGTGGGCCACCGCCGCCGTCGCGATGGTGGCCATGCTGCTCTCCATCGCCCGGCTGGCGGACGGGCCGGCGCTGCAGACCAAGGCGCTGGACTACGTGGCGGCGCGCGACCGCTACGCCCTGGTCTTCAAGAACCCGCGCTCCTTCATCTGCTTCGCGGGCGTCTTCTGCGAGGGCGTCGCCGTGTTCGGCGTCATGCCCTTCGTCGGCGAGATCGTGGAGCGCACCATGGACGGCGGCCCGGCCGAGGCCGGCTTCATCATCGCAGGCCTCGCCATCGGCGGCATCATCTTCTCGTTCACCGTGCAGCACATCCTGCGCGCCTTCGGGCCCTTCGGCATGATGCGGATCGGCGGCGTGCTGGCCGGCACGGGGCTGCTGCTCTTCTCCATCGCGCAGTCCTGGATCGAGGCCTCCGTGTGCTTCCTGGCGCTCGGGATCGGCTTCTTCATGGTGCACAACTCGCTGCAGAACCGCGCGACCGAGCTCGCGCCCACGGCCCGCGGCTCCGCCGTGTCCCTGCATGCCTTCTTCTTCTTCCTGGGCCAGGGCATCGCGCCCATCCTGTTCGGCATGGGCCTGCACAGGCTCGGCCAGACCTGGACCATCGCGGTCTGCGCGGGGCTGATCACCCTGACCGGCCTCGCCTGCGCCCACCTGCTGCTGCGCGAGGACGACCGCTCGGACCGCCGCGCCGCGGGCCTGCCCGTCTCCCGCTGACCGCGGCGCGCCCCGGCCAAGGTCTCGCTAGGGTCCGACCATCCGCTCCGGCCTGACGAGTTCGTCGAACTCCTCCTCGCTCACCACGCCCATGCGCAGCGCCTCCTCGCGCAACGTCGTGCCGTTCAGATGGGCGGCCTTGGCCACCTTGGCGGCCGCGTCGTAGCCGATGCGGGGCGCCAGCGCCGTCACCAGCATCAGAGAGCGGCGCATCAGTTCGTCGATGCGCTTGCGGTCGGCCTCGATGCCGACGACGCAATGCTCGGCGAAGCTGTCGGCGGCGTCGGCGAGCAGGCGGATCGACTGCAGCACGCAGTCGATGATCACGGGCTTGTAGACGTTGAGCTCGAAATGGCCCTGGCTGCCGGCGAAGGCCACGGTGGCCTGGTTGCCGAAGACGCGGGCGCAGACCATGGTCACGGCCTCCGCCTGGGTGGGGTTCACCTTCCCCGGCATGATCGAGGAGCCCGGCTCGTTCTCGGGCAGGATCAGCTCGCCCAGCCCCGAGCGCGGGCCGGAGCCCAGCAGCCGGATGTCGTTGGCCACCTTGAACAGGCCCGCCGCGACCGAATCGAGGGCCCCGTGAACGAAGACCAGCGCGTCGTGCGAGGCCAGGGCCTCGAACTTGTTGGGGGCGCTGACGAAAGGCAGCCCGGTGAGCGAGGCGATCCCGGTCGCCACCGCCTCGGCGAAGCGGGGATGCGCGTTGAGCCCCGTGCCCACCGCCGTGCCGCCCTGTGCGAGGGGATAGAGCTCGGGAAGCGCGATCGAGACCCGGCGCCTGCCGAGCGCCACCTGCGCGGCGTAGCCGGAGAATTCCTGCCCCAGGGTGAGCGGCGTCGCGTCCTGGGTGTGGGTGCGGCCGATCTTGACGATGTCGGCGAAGGCGGCGGCCTTGGCCTCGAGGGCGGCCTGGAGGCGGCCGAGCGCCGGCAGCAGCCGCGCGGTGATCTCGCGGGCGGCCGCCACGTGCATCGCCGTCGGGAACGTGTCGTTGGAGGATTGCCCGCGGTTCACGTGGTCGTTGGGATGCACGGGGTCCTTGCCGCCGCGTCGCCCGGTAAGGATCTCGTTGGCGCGGGCGGCGAGCACCTCGTTGACGTTCATGTTGGTCTGCGTGCCTGAGCCGGTCTGCCAGGGCACGAGGGGAAACTCGTAGGGCAATTTGCCGTCCAGCACGTCGTCGGCGGCCGCCACGATGGCGTCGGCGAGGCCCGGATCGAGCTCGCCGAGCGCCCGGTTGGCGAGCGCTGCCGCTTTCTTCACCACGACCAGCGCCTCGATCAGGGGCGCGGGCATGAGTTGCGCGCCGATGCGGAAATGCGCGCGGGAACGCTCGGTCTGCGCCCCCCAGTAATGGTCGGCGGGCACCTCGATGGCGCCGAGGCTGTCGGTCTCGGTGCGGGTTTCGGCCATGGGGTCGCCTTTCCGTCGGGTCGGAGGGATCTCAGTCTGTCCGGCAAACGCCTGCGCCGGAAGCGGAGTTGCGGGCGAAACCGCCCCGCGGCCCGCACCCGGGCCCCGTGGCGCCCAGCGCCGGGGGACGACGCCTGCAGCGAAGGTGTTGCGGCACGGCCCTTGCCTCTTTGGCAGGCACGTCTAGGCTTGCTCTTGGCGGTTCCGGGCGCCCGGCGGGCGTCCGGCATCGCGGGGCCAGCCCGTCATCGGCCCCGGAAGTGAACCAGTGTCCATCGTCGCAGCCCTTCGTCACGTCACGCATTACCAGTATGACCGCCCGGTCGAGATCGGCCCGCAGGTCATCAGGCTGCGGCCGGCCCCGCACAGCCGAACGGCGGTGCCGAGCTACTCGCTCACGATCACGCCGGCCAACCATTTCATCAACTGGCAGCAGGACCCGCACGGCAACTGGCTCGCCCGCCTCGTCTTTCCGGAGCGGGCGACCGAGCTGAAGATCGAGGTGGACCTGATCGCCGAGCTCGCGGTGGTCAATCCCTTCGACTTCTTCGTCGAAGCCTATGCCGAGCACTTCCCCTTCGCCTATCCCGACGAGCTGAAGCACGAGCTGCTGCCCTATCTCGAGATCGACGAGCACGGCGCGGGGCTCGAGGCCTATGTCGCCGAACTCCAGGCCCGGCTCGCCAAGGAGCCGGAGCAGATCGTCAACTTCCTGGTGAACCTCAACCAGAGGCTTCAGGGCGAGATCGGCTACGTGATCCGCATGGAGCCGGGCGTGCAGAGCCCCGAGCAGACGCTCCAGCTGCGCACCGGCTCGTGCCGCGACACGGGCTGGCTGCTCGTGCAGATCCTCCGCCGCCTCGGCCTGGCGGCGCGCTTCGTGTCGGGCTACCTGATCCAGCTCAAGCACGACCTCGAGGCGCTGGACGGCCCGCGCGGCACGGACCACGACTTCACCGACCTGCACGCCTGGGCGGAGGTCTACATCCCCGGTGCGGGCTGGATCGGGCTCGACCCCACCTCGGGCCTGTTCTGCGGCGAGGGCCACATCCCGCTCGCCGCGACGCCGCACTACCGCTCCGCCGCGCCCATCTCCGGGCTCGTCTCCTACGCCGAGGTGAACTTCCACTTCGCCATGGAGGTCACCCGCGTCCGCGAGGCCCCGCGCGTGACGCTGCCCTTCAGCGACCAGAGCTGGGAGGCGCTGGACGCCCTGGGGGACGTCGTGGAGCGCGACCTGCAGGCCCAGGACGTGCGCCTCACCATGGGCGGCGAGCCGACCTTCGTGTCGATCGACGACTACGAATCGGCGGAGTGGAACACGGCCGCCGTCGGCCCCACCAAGCGCGAGCGGGCGGATGAGCTCATCCGCCGGCTGCGCGGGCGCTTCGCCCCGGGCGGCATGCTCCACCACGGCCAGGGCAAGTGGTACCCAGGCGAATCGCTGCCGCGCTGGACCTTCGCCCTCTACTGGCGCAAGGACGGCCAGCCGATCTGGCGCGACCCCTCGCTGCTCGCGATCGAGCAGCCCGCCGCGCCGCCCCCCGCCGACGCCCTGGAGCGGCTCGCCACGGGCGTCGCCGAGCGGCTCGGCATCCCCGGCGAGTTCGCCGTGCCGGCTTTCGAGGACACGGCGCAGTGGATCATGAAGGAGGCCGAACTGCCGGCCAACGTCGATCCTCTCGACAGCAAGCTTGACGACCCCGAGGAGCGCGCCCGCATCGCGCGCGTGTTCGAGCGGGGCCTGACGCAGGCCGTCGGCTACGTGCTGCCGGTGCAGCCCGCCAACGCCCAGTCCCGCGACCGGCGCTGGAAGAGCGAGAAGTGGAAGCTTCGCCGCGGACGCCTCTTCCTGGTCCCGGGCGATTCCCCGGTGGGCTTCCGCCTGCCGCTCTCCTCCCTGCCGCATATCCGCAAGGAGGACTACCCCTACGTCCATCCCGTCGATCCCTTCGACGGCTTCGCCCCGCTGCCGCCGCCCGAGGCCCTCGTGGAGCGGCTGCAGCGCCACCCCACGGCGCAGGTGCAGCACCGCTCGGAGATGGGCGAGGCCGTCACTCGCCAGGACGTCGTCGAGCAGGTGGCCGAGGACGCGGTCGACGGGAAGGACGCCGTGCGCACCGCCATCGCCTTCGAGGTGCGCGACGGCATCCTCTACGCCTTCATGCCGCCGGTGAAGGAGCTGGAGGCCTATCTCGAGCTGCTGGCGGCGCTGGAGGAGACGGCCCGCGAGCTGGGCTGCCCCGTGCGCATCGAGGGCTACGCCCCGCCGAGCGATCCCCGCCTCGAGGTGCTCAAGGTGACCCCTGATCCCGGCGTCATCGAGGTGAACGTGCAACCCTCCGCCGACTGGCGGCAATGCGTGGACGTGACCCGCGGCGTCTATGCGGAGGCCCGGCTCGCCCGGCTCGGCACCGACAAGTTCATGGTGGACGGCCGCCACACCGGCACGGGCGGCGGCAACCACGTGGTGGTGGGCGGGGCGACCGCCCCGGACAGCCCCTTCCTGCGCCGGCCGGACCTGCTGAAGAGCCTCGTCATCTACTGGCAGCGCCACCCCGCGCTCTCCTACCTGTTCTCCGGCCTGTTCATCGGCCCGACCAGCCAGGCCCCGCGCGTGGACGAGGCGCGGCACGACAGCCTCTACGAGCTCGAGATCGCCATGGCCCTGGTCTCCAGGCCGGGCGGGGGCGAGACCACGCCGCCCTGGATCGTCGACCGGTTGTTCCGCAACCTGCTCGTCGACGTCTCCGGCAACACGCACCGCTCGGAGATCTGCATCGACAAGCTGTTCTCGCCGGACGGGCCGACGGGCCGGCTCGGCCTCGTCGAGTTCCGCTCCTTCGAGATGCCGCCCGACTGGCGCATGAGCCTCGCCCAGCAGCTCGTGCTGCGCGCGCTCATCGCCTGGTTCTGGCGCGAGCCGCAGGATGGCGGGCTGGTGCGCTGGGGCACGGCCCTGCACGACCGCTTCATGCTGCCGCACTACGTGTGGGCGGACTTCATGGACGTGCTGGCCGACCTTCGCCGCGCCGGCTACGACGTCGACCCGCTCTGGTTTGAGGCGCAGCAGGAGTTCCGCTTCCCCTTCTACGGCAAGGTCGAGCATGGCGGGGTCTCGATGGAGATCCGCCAGGCGCTGGAGCCCTGGCACGTCATGGGCGAGACCGGCGCGGTCGGCGGCACGGTGCGCTATGTCGACAGCTCCGTCGAGCGGTTGCAGGTGAAGGTCGAGGGCTTCAACCCCGAGCGCCACGCCGTCGCCTGCAACGGCCGCCGCGTGCCGCTCGCACCCACCGGGGTCCCGGGCGAGGCGGTGGCGGGCGTGCGCTTCAAGGCGTGGCAGCCGGCCTCGGGCCTGCACCCGACCATCGCCGTCCACGCCCCGCTCACCTTCGACATTCTCGACCGCTGGAACGGCCGCTCGCTGGGCGGCTGCGTCTACCACGTCGCCCATCCCGGCGGGCGCAACTACGACACCGCGCCGGTCAACGCCTACGAGGCCGAGGCGCGCCGCCTCGCCCGGTTCCAGGCCTTCGGGCATACGCCGGGCGTCCTGGAGGCGCCCGCGCCCGAGCCCTCGCGCGAGTACCCCCTGACGCTCGACCTGCGCCGGCCGGCGCATGCCGGCGGAGGCGCGGGATGACGGTTCGCCCGGGGCGCGACATGACCGGGCAGGAGGTGCGGCTGAGGGCGCTGCTCGCCCGCTACCAGCCGCTGCCCGGCGTGCGCGACGAACTCGTCGACGCCACCGGCCGGCCGCGGGCGCCGTTTCTCCCCGTGCTCGACGCCCTGTCCGGGGATCCCGCAGAGGTGGAGCGCTCCTTTGCGCTGGCGGACCGCCACCAGCGGGATTCCGGGGTCTATTACCGCGTCTACGACGCGGGCGAGAGCAAGGAGCGCGCCTGGCCGCTGAGCCACGTCCCCCTGGTCCTGCCCGAATCCGAGTGGCGCGAGATCGCGACGGGGCTCGCCCAGCGCGCCTCGCTCCTGGAGGCGGTGCTCAGCGACCTCTACGGCGACGGCCTGCTGGTCGCCTCGGGCGCGCTTCCGGCGGCGGCGGTGGCGGCGAGCCGCGACTTCCTGCAGCCGGTGGTCGGCAGCAGGAGCAGGGGCGTGCGGCGCCTGCAAGTCTATGCGGCCGACCTCGGCCGGGGCCCCGACGGACGCTGGTGGGTGCTGGGCGACCGCGCCCAGGCGCCCTCCGGCATGGGCTATGCGCTGGAGAACCGCATCGCCCTCTCCCGGGCCCTGCCGGACCTCTATGCGCGCATGAACGTGAAGCGCCTGGCGCCCTTCTTCCAGGCCTGGCGCGGCGCGCTCGCGGCCCAGGCGGGCCGCGACACCTCGCGCATCGGCCTCATCACCCCGGGTCCGCTGAACGAGACCTATTTCGAGCACGCCTATCTCTCGCGCTACCTGGGCTTCCTGCTCGTCGAGGGCGGCGACCTCACGGTGCGCAACGACGCGCTCTACGTGCGCACCATCGGCGGGCTGAAGCGCGTCGACGTGCTGGTGCGCCGGCTCGATTCGGAATTCGCCGATCCGCTGGAATTCGACCCGGCCTCGCAGATCGGCGTGCCGGGCCTGATGCAGGCCGTGCGCAGGGGATCGGTAGTGCTCGCCAACGCGCTGGGGTCCGGCGTCCTGGAGTCGCGCGGGCTGCTGGCCTTCCTGCCCGGGCTCGCCGAGCGGATCCTCGGCGAGCCGCTGCGGCTGCCCAACATCGCGACATGGTGGTGCGGCCAGGCCGCGGAGCGTCGCCACGTGGTGGAGGCCATGGACGAGCTGGCGCTCGCGCCGGCCTTCACCCGCATCCCCGAATGGCCCTTTCCGCCCGGCCCCATTCCGGGCGCGGCGCTCGACGGACACGACCGCGCCCGCATGCGCGACCTCATCGCCCGGCGCGGTCACGACATCGTCGGCCAGGACGTGGTGCGGCTCTCCACGACGCCCGTCTGGCGCAATGGCGAGTTGCAGGCCCAGCCCTTCACCCTGCGCGCCTACGTGGTCGCCACGCCGGAGGGCTGGGAGGTGCTGCCCGGCGGCTTCTGCCGCGTCTCCGACACGCAGGACGCGCGCGCCCTGTCCATGCAGCTCGGCGGCCGCTCGGCCGACGTCTGGGTGACGTCGGAGGGCCCCGTCGACCACGTCACCCTGCTGCCGCAGCCCGACCGGGTCACGATCCGCCGCGTGATCGGCTACCTGCCGAGCCGGGCGGCTGAAAACCTCTTCTGGCTCGGCCGCTACCTGGAGCGCGCCGAGGCGACGGTGCGGGTGGTGCGTTGCCTGGCCGGCCTCGCCGTCGAGAACACCGAGGCCGCGGGCCCCGCGCGGTACGCGGTGCAGCGCCTCATGGGGCTGCTCGGCGCCTGGGGCGCCGCGGGCCTTGCGCCGGACCAGCCCGGCGGCGTGGCGCGCGCCATCGACGAGGCGCTGGACAGCCGGGCCCAGCCGGGCTCCGTGCTGCGCCTCGTCGGCGAGGCGCGGCGCACCGCCTCCGTCATCCGCGACCGGCTCTCCCCCGACGCCGTGCGCGCCCTGGCCGACCTCGCCGCCCTGTTCGAGCGGCCCGACGGCGCGCCTTCGACGGGCGAGGCGCTCGAGACGGCCGACCACGCGCTGCGCATCATGGCGGCGCTCTCGGGGCTGGTGCAGGAGAACATGAACCGGCTCTCCGGCTGGCGCTTCCTGGAGCTCGGCCGGCGCATCGAGCGGGGCATCCTGACCGGGCGCCTGGTCCGCCGCTTCGCCGATCCGCTCGCTTCCCCCGAGAGCCTGGAGGCGCTGCTCGAGATCACCGACAGCCAGATCACCTACCGGGCGCGCTACCTCATGGGCGCGCTGCGCCATCCCGTGATCGACCTCGTGACGCTGGACGACGGCAACCCGCGGTCGCTCGCCTTCCAGGTCGCGCGCCTGCAGGACCACCTGACCGCTCTGATGGACCTGCCGACCCGCGCCGCCCTCGACCTGCCCCAGAAGATCGTGCTCGGCCTCGCCACGGAGTTGCGGCTGCAGGATGTCACCGCCCTGGAGAGCGAGACCGTGCTGGCCATCGAGAACCGCCTGATGGAACTCTCCAACGAGATCACGCTGCGCTTCTTCAGCCAGGTCGACCGCGATCCCTCGGCCCAGGTCGTCGAGGGCGAGGGCGGCGTCTCCCTCATCTCCGACAGTCCCTGAGCCCGGCCGTGCTCTACGCCATCCGCCACCGCACGACCTACCACTATGCCGCCCGGGCAGCCGGCGCCCGGCTGCTGCTGCACCTGCAGCCGGCGGAACGGCCCGGCCAGCAGGTCCTGGCGAGCGGGCTCGACGTCTCGCCCGGCCCGGCCGAGCGCGCGGAGTTCGCCGACTTCTTCGGCAACCGCACGACCGCGATGCGCTTCGCCGACCTGCCGTCGCGGCTCGTGATCGACGCCACGGCGACCGTGCGCGTCTCGCCCCCTGCCGGGCCGGCCGCCGCCGCGACGCCGGCCTGGGAGGAGGTGCGCGAGGCGGCGCTTCGCGCGCGCGACCTGTCGGGGTCCAGCCCCGTCCACATGCTCTTTCCGAGCCGCTTCGCGCCCCTCCTGCCCGAGGCGGCCGCCTATGGCGAGCCATGCCTCGGCCTCGGGCGGCCCGTGCTCGAGGCGGCCGAGGCGCTGATGCGGCGCATCCACGCCGACTTTGCCTATGACCCCGAGGCGACGGACATTTCGACCCCGATCGACGAGGTGCTGCGGCTGCGCCGGGGCGTCTGCCAGGATTTCGCGCACCTGATGATCGGCGCCCTGCGAGGCCACGGGCTGCCGGCGGCCTATGTGAGCGGATACTTGCGGACGCGTCCCCCGCCGGGCCGCGAGCGCCTGGTCGGCGCCGACGCCACCCATGCCTGGGTGGCGGTGTGGTGCGGCGAGGAGGCCGGCTGGATCGGGCTCGACCCCACCAACGCCGCCGTCGCGGGGGAAGACCATGTGGTGCTCGCCATCGGCCGGGACTACGGCGACATCGCCCCCGTGGCCGGCGTCGTGACCTTGTCGGCCGACCACCGCGTGGAGGTGGAAGTGGACGTGATGCCGATGGACGAGCCGGTCCCGCCCCTGCTGCGCGCCGGGCACGGGGGCTGACACTCGCCGGGCGGGGGCGGACGCCAAGCCGGGGCGCCGTCGCCTCAGAGCTGATCCTGGGTCTTGGAGGGATCGTCCTTCATGATGGTCATGAAGCGGCGCAGGAAGCGCTCCATGAGCGTCAGCGCGCGGTCGAACTCCTGGTCGGACGGACCGCCGGCGTTCGGGGCGGGCTTGGCCTGCGGCGCTGCCGGAGGAGTCACGCCGGCCCCCGCCAGCGACTGGCGCAGCGAAGCGTTCTCCTGCGTGAGCCTGTCCACCTCGCCCTGGAGCGCCGTGCGCTCGTCCGGCGTCAGCGTACAGCGGAAGCCTCCGTCCGCCCGGCGGCATTCCGAAACGTCGCCGGTGCGCGTGTCGAGCTTCAGGAACCCGTCCTGTGTTGGGCTCATGACGTAGCGGCCGTTCGCGTCCTGCGCCCGGGCGGCGCCCGAGGCGGGCAGCGCGCCGAGGAGGGCGATCATCGCGGAGAGCATGTGTTTGCGCGCGGGCATGCCGCAGTGAAGCCTCGCCATGCGGCAAAATGGTGTCGCCTCGCGCCGGTCGCAGTCCGCCGTCGCGAAAGCCGGAACGAGTCAAGTTCCACAGCTTTTTGGGACGGATCGTCGCACGGGGTGGCGGTGCAGGCGCGGGCTCGGGCATAAGGACGAGCGGGGCGGCTCGTCTGGAGCGGCCCGGAGGCCGAAGCCCCGATGACCCTCGTCGTTCAGACGAAGTTCCTGATCGCCCTGTGCTCGTTCACCCTGACCTGGCTGCTGACGGCCCGCGCCGCCGGCGCCCATGCGTCCGGCCTCGCCATCGGGGACGAGACCTTCTCGCTGATCACGATCGCGGGCCTGCTGGGCGCCATCGTGGGAACCTGCGCCTCCGGATTGTGAGGAGCACACCTCCATTTGGCGCAGGTTGAATTGTGCAACTTCGTGTTAAGATCCTCGCGGTGCGGCGGCGGGCTGCGGCAAGTGGCCCGAACGCCGGAAACCGACACGGATGAGCTGTTTGACGGCCGCGCCAGGCTCCGGCGGGGACCGAATCGGCTTACGGGCGGGTTCTCCGCCGTTCGTGTCCACGCCGGGAGGCACGCCGCAAGGCGAATCGGAGTGGGGGCGCGCCGGCCGTGCGGGGCAGGCCGCCCGAACCTGGAGTGAGCGAATGACTGGGACGGACGCGCGGGAACCCGAGGATCCGAACACCGCGGTGGACTGGGATGTCTCGATCGGTCCGGACCTGCCGGGCCCCACGGCCAGCGTGGTGCTGCGCCTCTCCAAGGACGGGCGCACGGTCAAGCACCGGCTGGACGCCAAGACCGCGACGGAACTCTCCAACGCCCTCATCGCCCAGGCGGAAAAGGCCCAGTTCAAGGCGGCCCGCAAGCGGGTGTGAGATCCCGCTCAGACGCCGGTGACGATCACAGCCCGCGCATCCTGCACCACGTCCATCAGGTAGCTGCGCACGCGCTCCGCGTCCGCGGATTGCGGCCCGTCCACCTCGATCACGACATCGCTGCCCGCCTCGATGGCATCGCGGATGTGCTGCTCGCCGAGGATGCAGACAGCGCGTTCATCGGCCCAGTAGACGGCGTGCTGACGGCCGGAGAGGGTCAAGGTGTACAAGGCGGGCACTCCGCTCGGTGAAGCGCGTCTGTGACGCTTCTCGGTGACGCTTGTCGGTGAAGCTTCGGTTGCAACGCGCCGCAAAGCGTCCCGTTCCCGCACAGTCCCGATCGGAGCGGCTTCGCACTCGATTCACCAAGCTTAACGCTCCATTAACCAAGAGCCGGCCAAATCAGGGTGTCTTAAGGAATCGGACACGATCGTGGCGCAACCGGCCCCCTCCCAGCAGTCGATCAGGTTTCGCGGGCGCTCCTTCCTCGCCCTCGTCCTGGCGCCCGAGCTTCCCCTGGCGGAGTGGCTCGAGCAGGTCGACGCCTGGGCCGGTCGCTCGCCGGGCTTCTTCCTCGGCCGCCCCATCGTGCTGGACCTCACCGGGCTCGACGTCGCCCGCGACGAGATCGCCTGGCTCGTCGCCTCGCTGGCCAGCCGCGACATCCGGATCATGGGCGTCGAGGGCGTCGAGCAGGGCGCGCTGGGGGCGGACCTGCCGCCCGCGCTGCGCGGCGGCCGCCCGGCCAGCATGGCCGAGCCCGTCGAGGCGCCCCGCCCCGGCACGGACCGTCAGGCGGCCGCAGCGGACCTGCCGCCGGCCGCCGCGAGCGAGCCGGCCCGGGCCGCCGCCCCCCTGATCCTCGACGCGCCCGTGCGCTCGGGCCAGTCGGTCGTCTACACCGAGGGCGACGTCACCGTGATGGGCTCCGTCGCCTCGGGCGCGGAGGTCGTCGCCGGCGGCTCCATCCACATCTACGGCGCGCTGCGCGGCCGGGCCATCGCCGGCTCGCTGGGACAGGCGCGCGCCCGCATCTTCTGCCGCAAGCTCGAAGCCGAGCTCGTGGCGATCGACGGCCTCTACAAGACGGCCGACGACATCCATGCGAGCCTTCGAGGCCTGCCCGTGCAGGCCTGGCTCGAGGACGACACCATCAAACTGGCAGTCTTGGACTGAGCCGAGCGGAGGACGGGCACATGGCGAAGGTCTTGGTCGTGACATCGGGCAAGGGAGGCGTCGGCAAGACGACCTCGACGGCGGCCCTGGGTGCGGCGTTGGCGCAGAACGGCGAGAACGTGGTCGTGGTCGACTTCGACGTCGGCCTGCGCAACCTCGACCTCGTGATGGGCGCGGAGCGCCGCGTGGTCTACGACCTCATCAACGTGGTCAACGGCGACGCCAAGCTCAACCAGGCGCTGATCCGCGACAAGCGGGTCGAGACGCTGCACCTGCTGCCCGCGTCGCAGACCCGCGACAAGGACGCGCTGACGCCCGAGGGCGTGGCCCGGGTGATGGCCGAGCTCAAGGAGCGCTTCGACTGGGTGATCTGCGACAGCCCGGCCGGCATCGAGCGCGGCGCGACGCTCGCCATGCGCTTCGCCGACGTGGCGGTGGTCGTCACCAATCCCGAGGTCTCCTCGGTGCGCGACAGCGACCGCATCATCGGCCTGCTCGACAGCAAGACCGAGCGGGCGGAGGCCGGCGGCCGCATCGAGAAGCACCTGCTGCTGACCCGCTACGACCCGGCCCGCGCCGAGCGCGGCGAGATGCTGAAGGTCGACGACGTCCTCGAGATCCTGTCCATTCCGCTCGTCGGCATCATCCCCGAGAGCGAGGAGGTGCTGCGCGCCTCCAACGTCGGCTCCCCCGTGCCGCTGAGCAACCCCCAGAGCGCCGCCGCCAAGGCCTATGTCGATGCGGCGCGCCGGCTGAGGGGCGAGGCGGTGGAGATGGTCATTCCCGCAGACCGCCGGGGCCTCTTCGGCAAGCTGTTCGGAAGGAGAGCTGCATGAACCTCTTGAACCTTTTCGCGCGAAAGGCCTCGGCGCCCGTCGCGCGGGAACGGCTCCAGCTCCTGCTGGCGCACGAACGGGCCAAGGCCGGCCAGTCGGACCTCATCGCCATCCTGCGCGAGGAGATCCTGACCGTCATCACCAAGCATGTCCCGCTGGAGCGCGACCGCATCCACGTGCGGATGGAGCGCGGCGAGACGGTCTCCACCCTCGAGGTGGAGGTCGAGGTGCCCAACGAGCCTCCCGCCCGCCTCAAGCTCGCGGTCAACGGCTGAGGCTGTTCGCAGCCGTCATCCTGCACGCCGTCATTGCGGGCGAAGCGAAGCAACCCGGCACGGTCCCGGCGTGGATCGCTTCGTCGCTTCGCTCCTCGCAATGACGACGCTTACGGACTGAACCCCGTCTCCGGCGCCCGGCCCCCAGCCGGGCGCCTCTCTTCGCACCGGGCCCCGCCCGGCCTATGCTCGGGCCATGCGCATCCTGGTGGCCGAAGATTCCGAGGACCTTGGCGACGCCGTCGTCGCCAAGCTGCGCGCGGCCGGCCACGCCGTCGAGTGGGTGCGCGACGGCCGCTCGGCGCTGGACCTCGTGGCCGGCGACCCCTTCGACGCGATCATCCTCGACATCAACCTGCCCAAGGCCGACGGCTTCGCCGTGCTGGCCGACCTCAGGCGCCGCAGCCTCGCCACGCCCGTGCTCGTGGTCACCGCGCGCTCGGAGATCGACGACAAGATCAGCCTGCTCGACCTCGGCGCCGACGACTACCTCGTGAAGCCCTTCGACCTGCGCGAGATGGAGGCGCGGCTGCGCGCGCTGCTGCGCCGGCCGGCGGGGGCGGTCTCCAGCATCGTCACGGTGGGCGACCTCGCCATCGACCACTCCGCGGCGACGGTGACCGTCGCCGGCCGTCCCCTGGAGCTGAGCCGCCGCGAGTTCCGGCTCTTGGAGATCCTGGCGAGCCGGCTCGGGCAGGTCATTCCCAAACAGCGGCTGATGGACCAGCTCTTCAGCCTGGACGACGAGGTGTCCGAGAACGCCCTGGAGCTCTACGTCTCGCGCCTGCGCCGCAAGCTGGAGGGCTCGCCGGTGGCCATCGTCACCGTGAGGGGGGTCGGCTACGCCGTGCGCTCCCGTGACGCCTGATCCCGGCCCGCCGCCGGAGACCGCGGGCGGCTTCTCCATCGCCCGGCGCCTGCTCCTCACCGCCGTCGCCGTGCTCGGCCTCGCCTCCCTCGTGCTGCTGGCCATCAGCGACGTGTCCTCGCGCCGGGCCGCCGACGCCGCCTTCGACCGCCTGCTGGCGGCCTCCGCCTTCTCCATCGCCGGCGCCGTGCAGGCGGAGGGAGGGCGCGTCACGGTGGAGCTGCCCTACGCCGCGCTGAGCATGCTCGGCTTCTCGGCGGAAGACCGCATCTTCTACGACGTGCGCGGGCCGGACGGCGCGTCCGTCACCGGCTATGCGGACCTCGGCGAGGGCCTGCCGCCCGCCAGCGCCGCCGAGCCCCGCTTCGACGACGGGTCCTACCGGGGCGACGCCGTGAGGATCGTGACGGTGGGCCGCCTCGTCACCATCGCCGACCGGCCGGGCTGGGTGACGGTGCGGGTGGCCGAGACGCGCGAGGCGCGCCGCGCGCTGGCGCGCGACCTGCTGCAGGGGGCGCTGCTGCCGCTCGCCGTGCTCGTCGGCCTGGCCTTGCTGCTGCTGCGCATCGGCGTGGGCCGTTCGCTGGCGCCCCTGCGCGCCCTCGAGCAGGAGCTCAGCGGGCGGCGCTCGAACGACCTGTCCCCTGTCCGCGTGCCCGTTCCGTCCGAGGTGCGCGAGCTCGTCGGCGCGCTGAACGGCTTCATGGGGCGGCTGGACAAGGTGGTGGCGCGGCTCAGCGCGCTCGTCGCCGACGCCGCGCACCAGGTGCGCACGCCGCTCGCCTCGCTGCGCGCGCAGGCCGAGGTCGCGCTGGGCGAGACCGACCCCGCCCGGCTGCACGAGCGGCTGGCGCGCGTCCACCACAACGCGGTCCATGCCAGCCAGCTCATCGGCCAGATCCTGATGGACGCCACCATCGTGCATCGGCTGGAGAGCCGCGAGGACCAGGCCGTGCCGGTCGCCGTCGTCGTCGACGACGCGCTCCAGGGCCTGGACGAAGAGCGCGCGCAGCGGCTGCACGCCACCATCGCGCCCGATCTCGCCGACGCCGTCCTGGAGGGCGACCGCGTCGCCCTTCGCGAGATGCTTAAGAACCTCGTCGAGAACGCGCTCACGCATGCGCCCGACGGGGCGGTGGAGCTCACGGCGGCGCGCACGCCCGACGGCCGGCTGCGACTCGCCGTGGCGGACCGGGGGCCCGGCATCCCCGACGAGGAGAAGGCGCTCGTGCTGCAGCGCTTCCGCCGCGGCAAGGGGGCGCGGGCCGGCACGGGATCGGGCCTCGGGCTCTCCATCGTCGAGTCGGTCTGCCAGGCGCATGGCGGCAGCCTCGGCCTCGCGGATCGGCCGGGCGGGGGCCTCGTCGCGACGATCGACCTGCCGCTGCGAGGCGAGGCCGCCTCCGGTGCGGGCGCCGGCCTGCGCGCGCTGGCGCTGGCGGGGCTGCTCGTGCTCCTGCCCGTCCTGGCGCCTCCGGCGGGCGCGGCCGAGCCGGTCGTCACGGACTATCCGGCGAGCCAGGCCTCAGGGGCCACCCTCGTGATCGCCGGCGCGACCGACCGCCAGCAGTTCGACCCGGTGATCCGCGACTTCCAGGCCAGCCGGCCGGGCATCGGCGTCACCTATGTCGAGCTCGACACCGGCGACCTCCAGAGGCGCTTCCTGGAGGGCGCGATCCGGCCCAGGCCGGACCTGCTGATCAGCTCCGCCGCCGACCTGCAGGTGAAGCTCGCCAATGACGGCTATGCACTGCGCCATGAGTCCGAGGCGACCCGCCGCCTGCCGGCCTGGGCGCGCTGGCGCTCGGAGGTGTTCGGCTTCACCTTCGAGCCGGCCGTGATCGTGCTGAACCCCGACCTCGTGGCGCCGGCCGAGCGGCCGGCCTCGCGGCTGGCGCTGGCGCAGCTGCTGGAACGCAACGTCCACCGCTTCGCGGGCAAGGTGGCGACCTACGACATCGCCACCAGCGGCGTGGGGCACCTGCTGGCGGCCCAGGACTCGCAGGTGTCCTCGCTGTTCTGGCGGCTCGCCACCGCGCTCGGCTCCGCCGGCGTCCGACTGCATTGCTGCAGCGGCGAGATGATCGACCTCGTCGAGAGCGGCGACTACGCCATCGCCTACAACGTGCTCGGCTCCTACGCGGCGGCCCGCAAGGCGGCGGGCGCGCGGATCGAGATCGTCATGCCCTCCGACTACACGCTCGTGCTGAGCCGCACGATGCTGATCCCGCGCTCGGCGCCGCGCCCAGACCTCGCCGGCGCCTTCATCGACCACGTGCTCTCGCCGGAGGGACAGAAGGTCGTGGCGGAGCAGGCCGGGCTCGGCTCCGTCATGACCGGGGAAACGGACCTCTCGAAGGCGTCCGTGAAGGGGCCGCTGCAGCCCATCGCCGTCGGGCCCTGGCTGCTCGCCTTCCTCGACCAGCAGCGCCGCTCGCGCTTCCTGCAGACCTGGCTGCAGATCGTCAGCGGCACCTGACGGACCGGACCGGCTCCCGTGCGAGGCCTTCCGCAGGGCGCGCGGGGCGATCCTGGCCTCAGCGGAGCCCGAAGAAGGAGAGGATCGCGAGGATGATGACGATGGCGCCGACGAGCCAGATGATGTTGTTCACGGGGCGTGCTCCAACGAGGGATGGGACGCCTGCGAAACGTCAGTCCGCGCGCTGCGGTTCCGTCCTCGCCTCGCTCGCGCCCTGGGCCACCCGTCCCAGCCAGCCGAGGACCTGCCGGGCGGCCTTGCGGCCGGCGAGCGTGGCGCCCCCCACCGTCATGGCGCCGCCGACCGTCTCGCCGCCGCCCGAGGTCGCCTCGCCCGCGAAGATCAGGCGCTCTCCCACGGGCTCGGCGAGCCGGTGGCGGGCGGCGTGCGCCCCGGGGCCCGCCACGGCGTAGGAGCCGCGCGCCCAGGGGTCGGCCCACCAGGAGGCGAGCTGGCCCTCCACGAAGAAGGCCCTGGCGTCCGGCCCCACGATGGCGCCGAAATGCTCCAGCGTGGCGGCGACCGCGCCCGCCTCGCCGAGGGCCGCCAGGTCCCGCGCCGGCGTCCCGCCGATCGTGGCCAGCACGATGTCGCGGTCGAACGGCCAGCACTCGAAGACGAAGGGGCCGTCCGCCTCGTAGAGGTCGCTCGGCGAGGGCCAGCCGAGCCGGCTGCCCTCGAAGAGCAGCGCGACCTTGGTGAGCGCCCCCATCGGCAGCGCATGGACGGCCTCCTGCGTGGCGGAGGGCAAGGCGGGGTCGAAGCGCAGGACGCCCGCCTGCAGGACGCCGAGCGGGACCGTGACGATGGCGTGCGCGGCCGAGACCGTGCCGCGGCTCGTCTCCACCGAGACGCCACGCCCGCCCCAGCGCACGAGATGGGCCGGGGCGCCATAGGCGACGGGCAGGCGCTCGGCCGTGGCCGCCACGAGCGCGCCGTAGCCGCGCGGCACGACGCGGTCGTCTCCGTTCCACTGGGTGGCGAGGTCGTAGACGCCGATGACCTCGGGGTCCTCGCCGATCGCCTGCTGCCCGAAGCGCCGGGCCGCGGCGCGCAGGTCCGGGCCGCCGCCTTCGGCGAGCGCGGCCAGCGAGGCGTCCTCGTCCGGCCCGACCGCGTCGAGGCTCCGCCAGAGCTGCGTCCGGGCGCGCCGCAGGCGCTTGCGCGCGGCCTCGGAGAGCCGTGCGCCGCCGCGAAACGAGATGCCGTTTCCCCAGCCGCGATGGGGCGGCGCGTCGAAGCCGTTCTCGGCCGCCAAGCCCACCCAGGGGTTGCGATCTCCGAAGTGTACGTAAGCGGCGCCGGCGTCGTAGAGCCGGCCGCGCAGGCTGCGCGTCTGCACGCGTCCGCCGGGGCGGTCGCGGGCCTCGAGCACCACGACGGAGGCCCCGGCGTCCTGCAGCACGCGCGCCGCGGCCAGGCCGGCGGCGCCCGCGCCGATGACCGCTGCGTCGAAAGTGCTCGAAGTTGTGATTTTGTCCATGAGTGGTATGACTTAACAATCTCAAGATTCGGGACCAGACGCTTTTGGCGACCCGGAAGAGTTGCCGCGCCGCCCAATGACGGGTACCTCTGATTCGTAGGCCGACTCACATTCGGCGGAAAGCGGCACTTTCATTCGTGACGTTTGGCACGCGCCTCGCGCACCGGCCCGCTCGCGGGGCGGGACGGCAGGTCGTTTGTTCGACGGTGGGGTCGAGTGGGTATGGGGAACCATCTGTTCACGTACGCCGTGGGGGACCTGAACGGCGACCACGCGTTGCTGACGGCCCTGCTCGACCGCATTCACCAGCACGCAGACGGGGAGCCCTACAGGCTCGTCGTGCTCGGCAACACGATTGACGGCGGCGCGAGCCCCGCCGCCGTGCTCTCGGCGCTGCGCGCCATCGAACTGCGCGCGCCCGACCGCATCGTCACCTTGCGCGGCTGGCACGAAGGCCTGATGGCCAGGGCCGGAACGCCCGATGGCCTCGCGGCCTGGATGCAGCAGGGCGGCGGAGCAACCTTGCGCTCCTTCGGCGTCACCCGCCTCGCCGACCTGCCGCGCGAGGTCGTCGACTGGGTTCGGCGCCGGCCCGCCGAGTGGCGCGACGACAGGCGCCGCTACGTGGGCGATCCCGAGCAGGCGCTGCAGGCCACGGACAACGCCTCGGCGGGCCTGCATCTCGTGCACGGCGCCTCCTTCATCCCCGGGCGCGGCGGGCAGGACAAGCCGCGCGAAGCGCCGGGGATCACCGACATCGACACCGGGGCCGGGCTCGGCGGACCGCTGACCGCAGCCATCTTCACGGACCTGCAGGCCGAGCCCGCCGGCTATTTCCAGGCGGTGCCGGGCGGGGTGACCCGCTTCCTGCCCCCACAGCAGCCCAACGCGGCGATCCGGGAGCCCCGGCGGGCCCTTCGCATCGTGAACGGCGAGCCCGAGACGGCGACCGCCTGGTCCCTGCGCCAGGACGCCGAGGTCATCGCCGCGCAGCTCGCCCAGCAGAAGCGCACGCGCCGCCGCCGCCTCGCCTATGCCACGGCCGCCGGGATCGTGCTGCTGCTCGGCGCG
Source organism: Alsobacter sp. (assembly GCA_046349155.1). GTDB lineage: Bacteria > Pseudomonadota > Alphaproteobacteria > Rhizobiales > Beijerinckiaceae > Alsobacter. The sequence goes on from JAXMCW010000003.1 coordinate 131,725, forward strand.
GGGGCCCTGCTGGCGCGTCCCGCCGCGACCTACGTCGCCGGCCTTCTGGCCCCGGCGTCCCGCACCGCCGCGCTCTCCGAGGACGCCGCGGTCCCGGCCTCCCCCTCGCGCGAGGTCCCCGTCCCCCCGGCTGCGGCGGCCGCGCCGCGCGCGCCCGAGCCGCTCACGGGGAGCGCCCAGGCCGTCGACCCCGCTCCGCCCGAGCCCGTCGCCCCGCCGCCCGCCGAGACGGTCCGCACGCACGCCATTCCCTCCGATGCCCCGGACACGACCGGAGCCGCCTCGGCGACGCCCCCCGCCTCTCCGAGCGCGACGGTCGCGCCTGCGCCGGCGGAGGCTTCCGCCGTGGCGAGCCAGAGCGAGGCGGCCGAGTCGCCCGCCAAGCCGCTCGCCACCACTTTCACCCTGGCCCGCGATCCCGCGCCGCCCGCGGGATGGACCAGTCCGCCCGGCAGTCCCGCGCAGGCGACCCCGGATGCGGCCGCCCACCGGCAGGCCGCGCTCGGGGCGACGGTCGCCCTGCCCGGCCCGGCGGCGACCGGCGAGCCGGACCCCGTGCCCGCTCCGGTTCCCGCGCCGCGCCCGGCCAAGCTTCCCGGGGCGCCGGCCAAGGCGGCTCCCGCCAAGACCGGCCCTGCCGCGACCGCTCCCGCCGTGGCGGCTCCTGGCGCGGCCGCGTCGCCCGCCAAGCCGGCCCCGGCCGCCCGCGCCAAGGCGGCAAAGCCGGCGCCGCCGCGCCCCGTGGCCGGCGCCGTGAAGCCGATCATCCTCGTCGACGCGCCGCAGCCCGCGACCCGCCCGGCCCCGCCCCCGGCCCGCCGCGCGGCGGCGCCCGTGCGCCCGGCCCGGCCGGCGGCCGCGCCGAAGCTTCCCGCCGATCTCGAGACGCAGTCGATCGGCGGGGCTGCGGAGGACTGACGCGACGGGACGGGAGCGCGGCCCCCGATTGCGCAGCGGACCGCGGCCGGGCCAGACTGGCCGGGAGACGCATCCGGGAGCAGCGCCATGACCGCCATCGCCGACCTGTCAGCCGTGGACCTGGCGCGGCACTACCGCGCCGGGAGGCTCTCTCCCGTGGAGGTAGCGCGCGACGCGCTCGCGCGCGCCGAGCGCTTCGAGCCCGCCGTCAACGCCTTCGTGAGCCGCGACCCGCCCACCACGCTCGCCGAGGCGCAGGCCTCGGAAGACCGCTGGCGGGCCGGCCGGGCCCTCGGCCCGCTCGACGGCGTGCCGGTGACGATCAAGGACAACATCGCGGTGCGCGGCTGGACCAACCACCGCGGCTCGGCCGTGATGCCGCGCGACCCCGTGACGGAGGACGCCCCGGCCGTGGCCCGCCTGCGCGAGGCGGGCGCCGTGTTCCTCGGCAAGACCACCATGCCCGAATATGGCTGGAAGGGCGTCGGCGACTCGCCGCTCTCCGGCGTCACCTGCAACCCTTGGGACGTTCGCACGGGACCGGGCGGCTCCTCGGCCGGCGCGGCCGTCTGCGCCGCGCTCAACGTGGGCTGCATCCATCTCGGCACGGACGGGGCGGGGTCGATCCGCATCCCCGCCGCCTTCACCGGCGTGTTCGGCCACAAGCCGACCTATGGCCGCGTGCCCGCCTATCCCGTCTCGACCATGGGCTTCCTGGCGCATCTCGGCCCGCTCACGCGCACGGTGGAGGACGCCGCGCTCGCGCTCGGCGTCATCGGCCAGCCCGATGCGCGCGACATGACGGCCTTCCGCCAGCCGCCGCCGGACTATCGCATCGGCCTCGCCGACGGCGTGCGGGGCCTGCGCGTCGCCTGGTCGCCGCGCCTCGGCTACGTGAGGACCCTCGACCCGGGGATCGAGCGCCTGGCGGGCGAGGCAGCCCGCGTCTTCGCCGAGCTCGGCGCGCAGGTGGAGGAAGTCGATCCCGGCTTCGAGGACCCGCGCGAGGCGCTGATGACCCTGTGGTCGGCCGGCGCCGCCCTGGCGCTCAGGGCCTTCCCGCTCGAGGCCCGCCGCAAGATGGATCCCGGCCTCGTCGCGGTCGCCGAGGCGGGCGAGCGCCAGCCGGCCTCGGCCTATGTCGAGGCCCTGCTCTTCGCGCGCAACGTGCTGGCCGGCCGCATGGCGGCCTTCATGGAGCGTTTCGAACTGCTGCTCACCCCCACCTTGCCGCTGCCGGCCTTCGCCGTCGCCCACGACACGCCGCCCGACGGCTCCTTCGGGGACGACTGGGTGAACTGGACGCCCTACACCTATCCCTTCAATATCACCCAGCAGCCCGCCGCCTCGGTGCCGGCGGGTCTCACGGCGGCGGGCCTGCCGGCCGGCCTGCAGATCGTCGGGGCCTTCGGGGCGGACGCCCTGGTGCTGCGGGCGGCCCGCGCCTTCGAGGCCGCGAGGCCCTTCCCGCGGCTCGACGCACCGCGGCCCTGAGCCCGCGCCTGCTCCGCTCCAGCCGCATTTGACAGAATTCGGAGCCTCCCGTCTGATGCGGGACGGGGACCCGCGTGGCCGGCGACCCGCGGCGGCGTGCGCCAGGGCACGGCAAAGCGGCGCCGCAGCGGCGAGTCACTGAGGCGTTGCGAGCCGACTTTCCCGTCTGACCGGACGATCGATGGACAAGAGCATTTTCCGGTACATCTGGCAGCACAGCCGGAGGGAACAGGTCCTCCTGCTGGTGTTGGCGCTGGTCTCGCTGCCCTTCTACTTCTACTCGATGGACATCCCGAAATACATCGTGAACGACGCGATCCAGGGGCGCGCGTTCTCGGGCGGGAAGACCTCGATCACCGTCATGACCATCGCCATCAGCTTGCCGTCCTGGCTGGGCGGGGCGCGGTGGGTGCTCTTTGACGGCTTCGACGTCTCGCGGATGACCTACCTGTTCTGGCTCAGCGGCCTGTTCCTGCTGCTGGTGCTCATTAACGGCGCCTTCAAGTTCGTCATCAACGTCCGCAAGGGCACGCTCGGCGAGGCACTGCTGCGCGGCCTGCGCTTCGACCTCTTCTCGCTCCTCGTGCGCTTCACGCCGGAGGCGCTGCGCGACGTCAAGCCGTCCGAGGCGGCGACGATCATCAAGGACGAGGTGGAGCCGATCGGCGGCTTCGTCGGCGACGCCTTCATCACCCCGGCCCTGCTGGCGAGCCAGGCCGCCACCGCCCTGTTCTTCATCCTGCTGCAGAGCTTCTGGCTCGGCCTCATCGCCGGCGGCGTGGTCTTCATCCAGGGGATCATCATCCCGCGGCTGCGCCGCGAGCAGCTCAAGCTCAGCCGCCAGCGGCAGATCGAGTCGCGGGCGCTGGCGGGGCGCATCGGCGAGGTGGTCGAGGGCATCGCCGCGGTGCAGAGCCACGGCACGACCACGTTCGAGAAGTGGCGGATCGACCAGCGCCTCGTCCTGCTTTTCTCCATCCGCAACCGGCTCTTCGTCCGCAAGTTCGCCGTCAAGTTCGCCAACAACATGCTGGCGCAGATGACGCCCTTCGTCTTCTACTCGCTCGGCGGATACCTGGCGCTCACCGGAAGGCTCGACCTCGGCCAGCTCGTGGCGGTCATCGCGGCCTATCGGGAGCTGCCGCCCCCGATCAAGGAGCTGATCGACTGGGACCAGCAGCGCCTCGACGTGCAGGTCAAGTACGACCAGATCGTCGAACAGTTCTCCGCGCCGCTGTGGAGCCAGGGCGACCCGGGCTGCGACGAGCTGCAGCTCGGCGAGGGACCGCTGGAATTCGCCAATGTGCGGATGGTGGATTCCCACGGTGCGCCGCTGCTCGACAATGTCAGCTTCTCCTTCCCGCTCGGCTCGCATGTCGCCTTCACCTCGCCCAAGGGCGAGGCCCCGGCGGTGGCGGGCCGCATCCTCGGCCGGCTGATCTCGGTCTATGCCGGCGAGGTGCGGCTGGCCGGCGTCCCGCTCGCCGACCTGACGGAGCGCTCGGCCGGGCGGCTCATCGGCTATGCCGGCCCCGATCCCGTGGTGTTCTTCGGCAGCATCCGCGACAACGTGCTCTACGGCCTCAACCGGGCCGACAATGGCTGGTCCGCCGGGCGCGACCTGTCTCCAGAGGCCTGGATCGACTACGGCGCCGTCGACGCCGACGGGCCGGAGGCGCTCGACCTCAGGATCATCGAGGCGCTGCGGCTGGTGGGCATGGACGAGTCCGTCTTCCGCTACGGGCTCAGCGGCACGCTCGACCCCGCCCGCGCCGTCGAGCTCAGCGAAGGCATCCTGGGCGCGCGGGCCTATATCCGGGAGCGCCTGGAGGCGACGGGCGACGCCGGCCTCGTCGAGAGCTTCGACCCGTTGCGCTACAACATGAACGCGACGCTCGGCGAGAACCTCGTCTTCGGCGTGCCGATCGGCAAGACGGCGGTCGACACGGACATCCTGGAGCAGGACGTCATCCGCAAGCTGATCGTCGACGAGGGCCTGCTGGAGCCCCTGAAGGAGATGGGCCGCTCCATCGCCGAGACGATGGTCGACATCTTCGCCGACCTGCCGTCGGACCACTATCTCTTCGAGCAATATTCCTTCGTCTCGGCGGCGGACCTGCCGGAATTCGCGGAGCTGCTGAAGGCCATCGAGCGCGGCGACGCGCTGAAGGACGCGGAGATCTGGAGCTTCGTCGGCGTCACCTTCAACTATATCGAGCCCCGCCACCGCCTCGGACTGGTCGGGCCGGAGCTCGCGGAGCGCATCGTCGCCGCCCGCCGCAGGCTGATGACGGACATCGGCATGGCGGCCTCCGGCATCGAGTTCTTCGATCCCGAGCGCCTGTGCATCAGCGCGCCGGTGCGCGACAACCTGCTGTTCGGGCGCATCACCTACGGCGCGGCCGGCGCCGAGCAGAAGGTCTTCGCCGTGCTGCGCGAGAGCATCCGCGCGCTCGAGCTCGAGCCCCAGCTCTACCGGCTCGGCCTCGACTTCCAGACCGGCAATGGCGGGCGGCGCCTCACGCCGGCGCAGCGCGCCGCGGTCTCGGTGGCGCGCACGCTGGTCAAGCGGCCGTCGCTCTTCATCCTGGAGAACGCGCTCGCCTCCTTCGGCGAGGGCGACCGCCGGGCCATCCTCGAACACGTGCGCCACTGCATGGCGGGCAAGACGCTGGTCGTCATCGCGCAGGAGGAACCTCGGGCGGAGGACTACGACGTCATCGTCCACTTCACGGGCGCCAAGGTCACAAGGGTCGAGACCGGGGCGCGCGCGCTTGAAACCCAAAACGACCCCAACAATTCTGTCCTAGTGGTCGAGCAGTCCGGAACGGCCAAGGCCGACCCGGCTGCTGCTGCGGAGTGAAACGGAGCGGTCATGGCGATTGCAGCCGAAGTTGAGTGCCTGAAAGCGGTTCCCCTGTTCAACGGGCTCGACCCGCGCCGCCTCAAGCTCATCGCGTTCACGAGCGATCGGATGAGCTACGAGCCCGGCGCGATCCTGTTCCGGCAGGGCGACGATTCGGACGCGGCCTTCGTGATCCTGGAAGGCAAGGCGGACGTCATGATCGACACGCCCGCGGGACAGATCAAGGTCGCCACCCTCGCGGAAAATTCGCTTGTGGGCGAAATGGGCGTGATGACGAACTCGCCGCGTTCGGCCACCATCGTGGCGGAGAGCGCGCTGACCACGTTGCGCATTCCCAAGGAAATGTTCATGAGCCTCGTGACAGAGTTTTCGCAGGTTGGCCTCGCGGTCATCCGTGAACTCGCAAGCCGCGTGGAGCATACGAACCGCCTCCTGGCCGCCTCGCAGCGGCGCTGAGAAAAGGCGGGGAGAGCAAGGTCGAAGCAATGCCCGCTGCGGGCCGTGGCGAGAGGACGAGCATGAGAAGCGCGCCAGCGCGCCAGCGGGTGGGCCGGGCCACGTGGCTGCAGGAACCCTCGCACCTGACCGCGACGTTCTGGGGAACGCGCGGCTCCTACCCTGTCTCGCACACGGATTTCGCGCGTTTCGGCGGCAACACCGCCTGCGTCGAGGTGCGGCTCGACGATCGCCTCTTCATCATCGACGCGGGGTCCGGGATCATCGACCTCGGCAGCAAGGTGGCGCGCGAGGGCGTGCGCCACGTCGACATCCTGCTGAGCCACCTGCACCACGACCACATCCTCGGGCTCGGCTTCTTCGAGCCGCTCTTCCTGTCCGGCACGCGCGTGACGCTCTATTGCGGCAACCTGCAGGGGCAGTCCGCGGAGGACCCGCTGGGCGTGTTCTTCCGCCCGCCGCTCTTTCCCATCCCGATCAACGAGCTCGCGGCGGACCTGCGCTATGTGGGCTTCCAGGCCGGCGAGACCCTGACCTTCGAGGACGGCACGAGCGTGCGCACGTGCCCGCTCAACCATCCCGGCGGTGCGTGCGGCTATCGCTTCGACCATGAGGGCCGCAGCCTGTGCTACCTCAGCGACATGGAGCACACCGACGACGGCCCCCCGGCCGAGCTGGTGCGCTTCGTCGCCGACGCCGACCTCGCCATCTATGACGGCATGTTCACGCAGGACGAGTACGACCGCTATCGCGGCTGGGGCCACTCGACGTGGAACGCCGGCGTCGCGCTGTGCCGGCAGGCCGGCGTGCGCTCCCTGGCCCTGTTCCACCACCATCCCCGCCGCACGGACGCCGAGCTCGAGGCGATCGAGCAGGAGCTCGACAAGGCGCTGCCCGGCTCGTTCTGCGCCCGCGAGCAGCATTCGGCGGCGTACTCGACCGAATCGCCGGTCAAGATGATCCGCTCCTGACGCTCCGCCGGCTGTCCGGCACGGGCACGGCAGGGCTGCGTCGCAGCTCTTCCCCGGCGGGGGCCGTCTGGGGCAAGGTTGCGGACGGCCGTGCGCCGGCCCGATCCGCGAGCGGAGGAGATCCATGCGCGTCCTCACCTGCCTGGCCGCCCTCGCGCTGCTGGCGACCGTCCCGGCCCGCGCCGACGAACTCACCGTCCTGAACGGGACGGACGGGGAAGTGGCGAGCCTCTTCATCTCCGACGTCGGTGGCGCGAAATGGGGCGACGATCTCCTGGACGAGCCCCTCGCCCCCGGCGCCAGCGTGACGGCCAAGGACCTGCAGCCGGGGCCGCACCGGGTGCGGATCATCGACGAGGACGACGCGGAGTGCATCATCGACAATGTCGACGTGCAGGGCCGCACCACGTGGACGCTGACCGACGAGGCGCTGGACGAGTGCCAGACCCCGGAGGAAGGGCAGGGCGCCCTGCTGGCTCCCCGCGGCCGCCTGGCGGCGGCTACGCCCAAAGTTTGGACGCGTCTCTCTGGCCAAGGCCACCGTTTCAGTCTCGAATGAGGCGGGCGGCGCACCGGCCGCCCAGACTGGACCAAGGTGGGCGGCCAGCCGGCCGCAAGTCCTGGAACAAAGAGGGCGGCCCGTGGGCCGCATGTCCTGGAAAAAAGAGGGCGGCCCGTGGGCCGCCTTGGGGGGAGTTCCGCCGTGCTCGTCGCCCTCCTCGCCGACATCCATGCCAACAGGGAGGCGCTTGCCGCCTGCCTGACCGATGCGCGCCGTTGCGGCGCCGAGCGGCTGATCTTCCTGGGCGACATCGTCGGCTATGGCGCGGATCCCGGCTGGTGCGTGGACACGGTGGCCGGCAAGGTCGCCCTCGGCGCGATCTGCGTGCGCGGCAACCACGACGACGCGATCGCCACGCCCGATCCCGCCATGAACGCCGCCGCCCTGGCGGCGATCGAATGGACCCGCCGGCAGCTCGACGAGCCGCAGCGCCGCTTCCTGGCGCAATTGCCCTACACGGCCACGGAAGGCGAAGCTCTCTTCGTCCATGCCAATGGCTGGAAGCCCGAGGACTGGGGCTATGTCCGCAGCGAGGTCGAGGCCGAGCGCTCCATGCGGGCCACCCCTCACCGCCTGACCTTCTGCGGGCACACCCACGTCCCCGTGCTCTACCACATGGCCTCGCAGAAGCCGGCCGTGAGCTTCCTCTCGCAGTCGGGCAAGGGCGTGCCGCTCTTCGCGCCGCGCCGCTGGCTCGCCGTGGTCGGTTCAGTCGGCCAGCCGCGCGACGGCAACCCGGCCGCCTGCTACGGCCTCTTCAACACGTCGCCGCCGAGCTTCACGCTGCAGCGGGTCCCCTACGACGCCGAAACCACCGCCCGCAAGATCCGCGGGGCCGGGCTCCCCGGGAGCCTGGCGGACCGGCTGGCGCGCGGGCGCTGACCGTCAGGGGATCCTCGGAGGACACATGGCGTCACGGCGGCCCGAGGCGGGCCAGGAAATCGACGGCTTCACCCTGGAGGAGCGGATCCACCAGGGACCGATGAGCACCCTGTGGCGGGCGACGCAGGCCGGGAAGGCGGACCCCGTCATCCTCAAGATCCCGGCTCTGGCGGACGGGGACGACGTCTCCTCCATCGTCGGCTTCGAGGTGGAGCAGATGATCCTGCCCCGCCTCGCGGGACCGCACGTGCCGCGCTTCATCGCGGCGGGCGACTTCTCGCGCACGCCCTACATCGCCATGGAGCGCGTGGAGGGCGACAGCCTGCTCGTCCGCACGCGGGCTGGCCGGATGGCGCCGGCGGAGGCCGCCGAGATCGGCGCGCGCATCGCGCGCGGCCTGCGCGACCTGCATCGCCAGCACGTCATCCACCTGGACCTGAAGCCCGCCAACGTCATGTTGCGCCCGACCGGCGAGGCCGTGTTCCTCGACTTCGGCCTGTCCCGCCACGACGAGCTGCCGGACCTGCTGGGGGAGGAGTCGGACGTGCCGATGGGCACGGCCCCCTACATCGCGCCCGAGCAGATCTTCGGCGACCGCTCGGAGCCGCTGAGCGACATCTTCGCCCTCGGCGTCATGCTCTACGAGTTCGTCACCGGCGAGTGGCCCTTCGGCAATCCGCGGCACAAGGCCGGCATGAAGCGGCGGCTCTGGCGCGACCCCGTGCCGCCGCGTGCGCTGAATCCAGAATGCCCTCCATGGTTGCAGGAGGTGATCCTGCGCTGCCTGGAGGTCGACCCGGCCAGGCGCTATGGCAGCGCCTCACAGGTCGCCTTCGCCCTGCAGAATCCCGATCAGGTGCCGCTCACCGAGCGGGCGCAGAGGATGGCGCAGGACGGCATCCTCACGGCGCTGCGCCGCCGCCTGCGCGCGGGCCGCCCACCCCGGCGGCCGCAGGAGCGCGTCGCCGAGAAGCTCGCCGGCGCGCCCATCGTCATGGCGGCGGTGGACCTGACGCAGGGCGTCACGCCGCTCGCCGAGGCGCAGCGCATCCACGTGAAACGCGCGCTCGACGCCGCGCCCGGCGCCAAGCTCGCCTGCGTCACCGTGCTGAAGACGGCACTGCTGTCGCTTGAAGGCGACAGCGAGGGCACCGACACCTATGTCCAGCGGCTGGTCGAGCTGAAGGACTGGGCCCGTCCGCTGGCGCCCGAGGAGGGCAAGGTGAGCTTCCATGTGCTGGAGGCGGTGGACCCCGCCGCCGCGCTCATCGAATACGCCCAGAAGAACGAGGTCGACGAGATCGTGGTCGGCGCCCGCGCCTCCTCCGCGCTGCGGCGCTACCTCGGCAGCGTCTCGGCCAAGGTCGTGGCGGAGGCCGGTTGCACGGTGACGGTGGTGCGCGTGCCCGAGGCCGCGGAGGCCGGCTGAGGCGGTCTGCCCGCCCCCTCCCCGCCCCTCACCGCCCGGGCTTCTTCACGGCCTCCGGCGCGGGCGGGAAGCGGGACAGGACGTCCGTTTCCGTCACGTCGCGGTGGTTGCGGGTATATTGCTCGGAGGCGAGGCGCAGGGGCTGGAAGTCCCACGGGAACACGTGGCCCCTGCTCAGCGCCTTGAACACGACGTGGCGCTGGCGCTGGCTGGAGATCACCTCGTCGCGGATCGCCTCGGCGTCGAACCCCGCGAGATGCGCCTTCAGCGCGGCGACCCGCGCCTGCTGCGCAGGCTCGGCGGCGAGGTTCACGTTTTCCTGCGGGTCCGCCACGAGGTCGAAGAGCTGGTCGGGGTCCGTGGCGCAGGCGATCAGCTTCCAGCGGTCCTGCCGCACCATGTACATCGGGGCGTGCACCCCCTCGGCGAGGTACTCGCCCACCACGGCGCGCCCGGCGTCGCCGGCGCCCTCCAGGAAGGGCAGCAGGCTCGCGCCGTCGACCGGCCGCGCCAGGGCGGCGGAGCCGCCGGGCCGGGCGATGTCGACGAGCGTGGGCAGGAGGTCGGCGATACCGGCGGGAGTCGCCACGCGGCGGGGCGCGAAGCGGCCGGGCGCGTGCACGATCAGGGGCACGCGCGCTGAGGGCTCGCGGTAGGACATCTTGTACCAGAGCCCCCGCTCGCCCAGGAAGTCGCCGTGGTCCGACGTGACGACCACCACGGTGTCCTCGGCCAGGCCGCAGGTCTCCAGCGTTCCCATCAACTGGCCAACGAGGTCGTCGACATAGCTGACATTGGCGTAATAGCCGTGCCGCGAGGACAGCACGTCCTGCTCGCCAATGTCGTAGTCGTCCATGGCGGACATGTCGTGCAGCCGCCGGCTGTGCGGGTCCATCCGCCCGGGCGGGACAGCCGGCGTCACGGGCCCGTCGATCTCGTCGTCCCGGTAGAGGTTCCAGAACCGCGCCCGAGCCGCGTAGGGATCGTGCGGATGGGTGAAGGACACCGTCAGGCAGAACGGCAGGGTGTCGCGGTAGCGCGCGAAGTCGTAGATCCGCCTTTGCGCCAGGAAGGCGACCTCGTCGTCATATTCGAGCTGGTTGGTGATCTCGGCGATGCCCGCCTGCTTCACCGAGGTCATGTTGTGGTACCACCAGTCGATGCGCTCGTCGGGCCGCGTCCAGTCCGGGGTCCAGCCGAAATCGGCGGGATAGATGTCTGTCGTCAGCCGCTCCTCGAAGCCGTGCAACTGGTCCGGCCCGACGAAATGCATCTTGCCGCTCAGGCAGGTGCGGTAGCCCTCCAGCCGCAGGTAGTGCGCGAAGGTGGGGATGGCCGAGCGAAACTCCGCGGCGTTGTCGTAGGCCCCCGTCCGCGAGGGCAGCAGCCCGCTCATCAGCGTGGCCCGCGCCGGCGCGCAGAGCGGGCTGTTCGTGTAGGCGTTCTCGAACACCACGCCCTCCGCGGCGAGGCGATCGAGGTGGGGCGTCTTCACGACCTTGTGCCCATAGGCCGGCAGGATGGGGGCCGAGAGCTGGTCGGAGACGATGACGAGAATGTTGGGCTTGCGGGCGGCCATGGCGGCATCCTGATGGTGATCTGCCCAACAAGCATGCAGCGCGCATGATCGGTGCGCTGTTGCAAGACCGACCCCTGCTTCTGCAAGGACGAGCTTGCGCCATTGCCGATTGCCTTGCGACCGAAACGCGCCATGTTGTGCGCCATCGGATGGCCTGCCCGGCAGGCCCGGCAACCCTGCGGGAGTCACCCATGGCGAAGGTTCTGGTCCTCTACTACTCCTCCTACGGCCACATCGAGACGATGGCCTATGCCGTCGCCGAGGGCGCCAAGGAGGCGGGCGCGACGGTGGACGTGAAGCGCGTGCCCGAGCTGGTCCCGGCCGACGTCGCCCAGAAGTCGCATTTCAAGATGGACCAGCCGGCCCCGGTCGCCACGGTGGACGAGCTCGCCGGCTACGACGCCATCATCGTCGGCGCCGGCACCCGCTTCGGCACGGTCGCCTCGCAGATGCGCAACTTCTGGGACCAGACCGGCGGCCTCTGGTTCACCGGCAAGCTCGTCGGCAAGGTGGGATCGGTCTTTACCTCCTCCGCCACCCAGCACGGCGGCCAGGAGAGCACGATCCTCGGCTTCATCCCCACCCTGCTGCATCACGGCATGGTCGTGGTCGGCCTGCCCTACGCCTTCCAGGGCCAGATGGGCGTCGACGAGATCAAGGGCGGCTCGCCCTACGGCGCCTCCACGATCACGGACGGCGACGGCAGCCGCCAGCCCTCGAAGATCGAGCTCGAGGCCGCCCGCTACCAGGGCAAGCACGTCGCCACATTGGCGGCCAAGATCGCGGGCTAAGCTCCACGCATCGAGAGCGGCGGCCTCCTCCCCCGCGCCGCGCTCTCCGCCAGACGGCGGCTCCTCCGGGAGCCGCCGTCTGCGTTTCCGGGTCCCGGCGGAGCCCGGTCACCTCTGGGCCTTCGGGACGCCCCGGCCGAGGGTCCGCGGCTTCCCGGGACGAGGGAGCGAGGCGGCGACACGGTGTCCCGGGCGCAGGCCCGCCGCCCCCGGGACCCCGTGTCGCTTGGAAAAAGGCGCGCCCGCTGCTATGTGCGCGGCCATGAGCGAGCACCCCATCGAGAACATCCGGAACTTCTCCATCGTCGCCCACATCGACCATGGGAAGTCCACCCTGGCCGACCGGCTGATCCAGCTGACGGGCGGGCTGGCGGAACGCGAGATGGTGGACCAGGTGCTCGACAGCATGGACATCGAGCGCGAGCGCGGCATCACCATCAAGGCCCAGACGGTGCGCCTGGAGTACAAGGCCAAGGACGGCAAGACCTACGTCCTGAACCTCATGGACACGCCCGGCCACGTCGACTTCGCCTACGAGGTGTCCCGCTCGCTCGCCGCCTGCGAGGGCTCGCTGCTGGTGGTCGACGCCTCGCAGGGCGTCGAGGCGCAGACGCTGGCCAACGTCTACCACGCGCTGGACGCCGACCACGAGATCGTGCCCGTCCTCAACAAGATCGACCTCCCCGCCGCCGAGCCGGACCGCGTCAAGGCGCAGATCGAGGAGGTGATCGGCCTGGACGCCTCCGACGCCGTGCCGATCTCGGCCAAGACGGGACTGGGCATCGACCTCGTGCTCGAGGCCATCGTCAACCGCCTGCCCCCGCCCCGCGGCGACGAGAAGGCCCCGCTGAAGGCGCTCCTGGTCGACAGCTGGTACGACGCCTACCTGGGCGTCGTGGTGCTCGTGCGCATCATCGACGGCACGCTGCGCAAGGGCTCCGACATCACGATGATGGGCACTAACGCCCGCTACGAGGTCGACCGCATCGGCGTGTTCCGTCCCAAGATGACCGACGTCGCCGCGCTCGGCCCGGGCGAGGTCGGCTTCATCACCGCGCAGATCAAGCAGGTAGCCGACACCCGCGTCGGCGACACGATCACCGAGACGCGCCGGCCCACGGCCGCAGCCCTGCCGGGCTTCAAGCCCGCCCAGCCGGTGGTGTTCTGCGGGCTCTTTCCCGTCGACGCCGCCCAGTTCGAGGATCTTCGCGCGGCGATGGGCAAGCTGCGCCTCAACGACGCCAGCTTCTCCTTCGAGATGGAGAGCTCCGCGGCACTGGGCTTCGGCTTCCGCTGCGGCTTCCTCGGCCTGCTCCACCTCGAGATCATCCAGGAGCGCCTCGAGCGCGAGTTCAACCTCGACCTCATCGCGACCGCACCCTCCGTCATCTACAAGATCAAGATGCGGACGGGCGAGGAGATCGAGCTGCACAATCCGGCGGACATGCCGGACGTCATGAAGATCGAGGAGATCGCCGAGCCCTGGATCCGCGCGACGATCCTCACGCCCGACGAATATCTCGGCGGCATCCTCAAGCTGTGCCAGGACCGCCGGGGCGCCCAGGTCGACCTCAACTATGTCGGCAAGCGCGCCATGGTGATCTACGACCTGCCGCTCAACGAGGTCGTGTTCGACTTCTACGACCGGTTGAAGTCGATCTCGAAGGGCTATGCCTCCTTCGACTACCAGATCACCGACTACAAGCCCGGCGACCTCGTGAAGATGTCGCTCCTGGTCAACGCCGAGCCGGTCGACGCGCTCTCCATGCTGGTCCACCGCACCCGCGCCGAGATGCGCGGGCGCGCCATGTGCGAGAAGCTCAAGGAACTCATCCCGCAGCATCTCTTCCAGATCCCGATCCAGGCCGCCATCGGCGGCAAGATCATCGCCCGCGAGACGATCTCGGCGCTGCGCAAGGACGTCACCGCCAAGTGCTACGGCGGCGACGTGAGCCGCAAGCGCAAGCTCCTCGACAAGCAGAAAGAGGGCAAGAAGCGCATGCGCCAGTTCGGCCGCGTGGAGATCCCGCAGGAAGCGTTCATCGCGGCGCTGAAGATGGACAGCTGAGGGGCCCGCCCCGCCGATCGCTGCCCGCGCCGGTCGCCATGCTCCTCGCGAGGACGGCTCCCACAGGCCGGCAACGGCGCCGAAACCTGCAATGTCGCCGCCGCTCCGATCGCTCATCCTGACGCGCATCGCCTCTCGGCGATGGGTCTCGCAGGAAGAAGGGCCTCCGGTTTGGCCCGGCCAGGCGCTGAAGAGCGGCACGGCGGACACGGCATGATGCTCGCGATCCTCGCCGGGGCTCGGCCAGACGGCCAACTCGTCCTGCATCGAGCGGGGGCCCGGATGGCTGCTGCGGATCGGGTGCGATTCCGGCGCAGCTCCCCCTTGCGCGCCTCCCCCTTCGCGTCGTCATGAAACTGTCATAGAACCCGCACCGGCCGGCGCGCTCCGCGTTTGCGGCTTCTGGGCGTGTCGGCGGTTCATGAGCTCCACGGTCTTCCTGGCGGTCCTGTTCGCCGCCGCGCTGCATGCCGGCTGGAACGCCGTCCTCAAGGTGCGCATCGAGCCGCTGCTGGCGGTGACGCTCGTCAATGGCAGCGGGGCGGTCTTCGGCGGGGCCATGCTGCTCGTCACGGGCTGGCCGCGCGCGGAGGCGTGGCCCTGGCTCGCGGCCTCCACCGCCCTGCACGTGGCCTACGCGCTGTCGCTCAGCGCCGCCTACCGGCGCGCGGACATGGGGCTGGTCTATCCCGTCGCGCGCGGCTCCGCCCCGCTGCTCACCATGCTGGGCTCGCTCCTGCTGGTGCGCGACCCGCTGGCCCCGCTGGCGGTGCTCGGCATCGTCACGCTCGCCTCGGGCATCGGACTGCTGGCGTTCAAGGGGCGGCGCGGGCTGGACCGCGCGGCGCTGCCCTACGCCCTGCTGACGGCGGTCGTGATCTCGCTCTACACGCTTTCCGACGGGGTCGGCGCGCGCCGGGCGGCCGATCCCTCCGCCTACATCGCCGCGCTGTTCGCCCTGGACGGCGTCGCCTGCCTCGCCGTGGTGCTCGCGCTGCGCGGGCGGGCGGCGCTGGCGCCCATGGCGAGCGCGCTCGGGCCGGGGATCGCGGGCGGCCTCATGTCGCTCGGCGCCTACTGGATCGCCGTCTGGGCCATGACCGTGGCGCCCATCGCGCTGGTCGCGGCCGTGCGCGAGACGAGCGTCCTCTTCGCGGTGGCCATCGCCACCGTCATCCTGCGCGAGCCGCTGCTGCCCCACCGCGTCGCGTCGGCGGCCTTGATCGTGACAGGGCTGGTCCTGGTGCGGATCGCCTGAGGCGACGACGTCCCCGCGCCGGACGCGGCTCTACCGCCGCAGGGCGCTGCGGATCTTCTGGCTCTCCGCCTTCATGGCGCGCACGAGCCGCAGCACGTTCTCGGCGCTCGCCCCGGCGGTCTCGGAGGCCGACATCACCGTGCCGCCGAGCTCGGAGGCGGAGTTGGCCGCCGCGGCGGCGGCGCGGATGAGCTGGGCGACCTCGGTGACGCTGGCGCTCTGGCTCTCCACGATGCCGGTCACGTCGTCGGAATTGCTGGTCATGTCCACCATGGCCTCGCGGATCTCCGCCATGGTCTGGATGCAGGACGAGCTCGCCACCTTGGTGGCCTGGATCTGGCGCGCGATCTCCGACGTGGCCTCCTTGGTCTGCGCCGCCAGCGACTTGATCTCGGACGCCACGACGGCGAAGCCCCGGCCGGCCTCGCCGGCGCGCGCGGCCTCGATCGTGGCGTTGAGGGCGAGCAGGTTGGTGTGGCCCGCCACCTGCTCGATGAGCTGGGCCACCGAATCGATCTGGTCCATGGCCCGCTCGAGATCCTTGACCGCGAGGTCGGCCCGGGCGGTGCGGCTGCCGACGATCTGCGAGCGCTGGGCGTTCTGCAGCGTCTTCGCCGCGATGTCGCGGCCGGCGACGGACACGGTCTCGGCCGTGGCGGCCACGCCGCCGACGTGCTCTGCGGCGCGCGCGGAGGAGGCGGCCGCGGCGCGGCTGCCCTCGCGCGCCTCGCCGGCCGCCTGCGTCATGCCCTCGCAGACCTCCGACACCTCCGCGATCATGGTGGTGAGCCGCGCGACATAGCCCTCGAGCTCGGCGTTGAGGCCGTCGACGTGGCGCTTCAGCTCCGCCTCGTGGCGCAGGATCACCTCGCGCTGCTCGCGCTCGCGCAGCTCGAGCGATTTTTCCAGCACCTCGCGCTGCGACGCCTCGAGCAGCGACCAGTCGCGCGCGTTGCGGCGCAACTGGCGGGCGAGCAGCCAGAGCACGCCGAGCAGCGACAGCGTCATGGTCGAGACGATCCCGCCGAGCAGCCAGTAGATGGAGCCCGTCCAATGCTCGTCGGCGTCCTTGAGCTGGGAATCGGCGACATAGGCGGCCAGCAGCAGCTGCTCGGTCGCCGCGTCCAGCGCCACGATCTGCTTGCGCAGGCCGTGCAGGGTGGCGCGCACGGTCGGATCGCGCGAAAGCCCGTCGAAGACGGGCGCCATCCCCTCCACCGCGGAGACCGCGACGGGCACGAGGGGCGACATCCTCGGCTCGAAGGCGAAGCGGCCCTGCGCATCGAGGTTCCGGATCACCGTGGCGCTGCTGTAGAGCACGTCGTAGCGCAGCATCACGTCCTTCAGCGTGTGCTTGTCCTCGCCGAGCAGCCAGGAATCCACGGTGGCGCGGAGCTTCTTGCCTTCCTTCTCGAACTGGTAGGTGGCCCAGATGGCGCTGGCGCGCTCGTCGCGCAGGGTGGTGCGCTGGCGCTCCACCAGGACCGCGAAGAGTCCGATTCCGCACACCAGCATCACCAGCGCCACGATGATGAGCGTCGCCAGGAGCCCAAGGCGTCTGAACGAGGCTCGTGTCGGCGGCGCCGGACCCATGGGTTCAGCCCGGCACGCGCACGGTGTGGAACGGGACGTCGGGCCGGAGACTTGTCATGGCCGTGTGGGAGCGCCGCCTCATGCGATGAATGCGAGAATTAGCACTCAAATCATGTAAATCCTGCGGGCTTCCGAAGCGTTAACGCTGCCAGGAGCCGCAATGGCTCCGGTCAGGCTCGCGCGCCACGCATGGCAGGGTTCTTGCCAGGGCCTTGTGTCGGCGCTCCCCGACACTACGTGTTTCTGTCATTGTTGCGTTGCAGCAAAATGCGTTCATGATGCATCGACACGGATGGGAACCACTCCGATGAAGAAGCCCCTGCCGCCCCTGCGCGTGCGCCACGAGCCGCCCTCGGTGGAGGAAGCGATCGAGGCGGCGCGCGGCATCACGGACGACCTGCAACTGCAGGCCGAGTTCGCAGCCGAGCTGATGGGCCTCACGGCCGAGGAGCTGATGCCGGCCGTGAAGGCCGCGGCCAAGGCGGCCGCGGCTCCCAAGCGCACGCTCAGCATCGCCGCGCCGCACGGCTCCCACGCGCCCGAGCGGAAGGTGATCGTCGAGCACAAGCCCTCCCGCCGCATCGCGCCGGGCGCGCCCGTCGGGCGTCCGATGATCCGCTTGACGCCGCGCTGAGCCTGCGGCGGCGCCTCAGCGCGGGACCGGCTTGCGCAGGCCCTCGAGGTCAGGCGTGAGGACCACGCTCTCCTGCTCGTTCGGGTCCGTCCGGGCGATCACGGCGGTGCAGGGCTGCGTGCCGGGATTATAGGGCTGGTGCGGCACTCCCGCGGGGATGTAGACGAAGTCGCCCGCGTCGGCGTCCAGGTGTTCCGTGAGCCCTTCGCCGTACCACATCGACGACTGGCCTGAGAGCACCAGGAGGGCGGTCTCGTGCGCCTCGTGGAAATGCGCCTTCGCCATGGCGCCCGGCGGGATGGTGACGAGCTGCATGTGGATGCGCGAGGATCCCACGCTTTCGGCGGAGATGGCGGGCGAGTAGGACAGCGCCTGCTTTCCGGTGAAGGCGGCTCCCGCCCGCACCACGCGACAGACGGGCCTCTGACGATCCGGGGTCTCGCTCATCGCAGCCTCTTCCTGGGGTCGTGGGGCCGCTAGAGTGCCGAAGACGCCGCGGGGCGCAAGGGCCCGCGGCGAGCCATTGGGGGTCGGGGAGCGCATGACGGACATCCGGTCCAGGGCGAGCGTCGTCGCCGTCGCGCGCGACGGGACGCATCGCTTCAGCAAGGTCCTGCAGGACACGATCCGCCTTGTCGCGGGGCTCGGCGTGGAGGGCGACGCGCATTGCGGGGAGACGGTGAAGCACCGCTCGCGCGTCGCGGCGGACCCGACCCAGCCCAACCTGCGCCAGGTCCACCTGCTGCCCGAGGAGCTCTTCGCCGAGCTGGCGGCGCTCGGCCTGCCGGTCGCGCCCGGCCAGATGGGCGAGAACGTCACCACGCGCGGCATCCCGCTGATCGAGCTGCCGGCCGGGGCTCTGCTGCGCCTGGGGGCAGAGGCCGTGGTCGAGGTCACCGGGCTTCGCAATCCCTGCCAGCAGATCGAAGCCTTCCGGCCCGGCCTGCTCGCCGCCGTGCTCGGCCGCGACGCCGCGGGACGTCTGGTCCGCAAGGCCGGGATCATGGGCGTGGTCCGGCGGGGCGGGCCGGTCCGCCCCGGCGACGCCATCGCGCTCGACCTGCCGCCGCCGCCGCATCGCCGGCTGGAGCGGGTCTGAGCGGTGGCGGGACGCGGCGATGGCGAGGCGCGCGGAAGCTGGGCCTCCCCCTAGGCCGCGCAGACCCACAGGCTGTCGCGCGGGAACTCGATCCAATGCTCGCCTTCCGGCAGACGCTGGCTGGCGAAGGTGCGCACGGTGAGCGGGCCGCGCTGGAACACGCATTCATAGCGCTCGCCGAGATAGAGCTCGGCCGTCAGGGCCATGCGCAGCCGGTTGGGACCGGCCCCGTCGGCGAGACGCAGGCGCTCCAGCCGGATCACGCCGGCGGCCTTGCCGCCCTCGGCGACCGGCCCGCAGGCCAGGCCCTCCAGCTTCTCCTCGCCGAGCAGGATGGCCGCCCTGCCGTCGCGCACGTCCGCGGCGACCCCGTTCAGCCGGTTGTTGGCGCCCATGAACTCCGCCACGAAGAGGGAGGCCGGGCGCTCGTACATGTCCTCGGGCGTGCCCTGCTGCTCCACCACGCCGCCGTTCAGAAGGAGCACGCGGTCGGCCAGCGCCATGGCCTCCACCTGGTCGTGCGTCACGCACAGGGCGGAGAGGCCGAGATCGGTGATCAGCCGGCGCAGCCAGATGCGCGCCTCCTCCCTCAGCTTGGCGTCGAGATTGGAGAGCGGCTCGTCGAGCAGGATGACCGGCGGCTCGTAGACGAGGGCGCGGGCCAGGGCCACGCGCTGCTGCTGGCCGCCGGAGAGCTGGTGGGGATAGCGCTCCGCCAGATGGCCGATGCCGATGGAGTCGAGCGCCTTCTGCACGCGCGTCTTGACCTCGGCCGACCCGACGCCCCGCAGCTTGAGCGGATAGGCGATGTTGCCGAAGACCGACTTGTGCGGCCACAGCGCATAGGACTGGAAGACGAGCCCCAGGCCGCGCTGCTCGGGCGGCACGTTCACGCCCTTCTCGCCGTCGAAGAGGGTCTTGCCGGCGATGCCGATGCGCCCGCCATAGGGCTCCTCGAGCCCCGCGACCGAGCGCAGCAGCGTGGTCTTGCCGGAACCGGAGGGGCCCAGCAGCGCCACGATCTGCCCGCGGTCCACCGCGAGCGAGACGCCCTTGAGGATGTCGACCGAGCCGTAGCGCAGGCGGAGGTTTTCGACGACGAGGTCAGCCATGGAGGCGCACTCCCAGACGGATGGCGAGGGCGATGCCCGCGGAGATGATGAGGATGTTGATGACGGCGAGCGCGGAGACAAGGTCGATGGCGCCGGTGCCCCAGAGCGAGACCATCAGCGAGCCGATCACCTCCGTGCCGGGACCGAGCAGGTAGATGCCTGTCGAGTATTCGCGCACGAAGATCAGGAACACGAGCAGCCAGGCGGCCACCATGCCCGTGCGGATCAACGGGACGGTGATGTCGCGCGCCACCCGACCCTGCGCCGCGCCCACCGAGCGTCCGGCCTCCTCGAGCTCCGGCCCGATCTGCAGCAACGTGCCGGAGATGAGGCGCGTCCCGTAGGCGAGCCAGACGACGGTGTAGGCGAGCCAGACCGAGAAGAGCGTGGGGCGCAACGGCGCCAGGAACTTCACGAAGAGGAAGAGCCAGAGCATCGCGAGGCCCGCCACCAGGCCCGGCATGGCGCGCGGGATCATGACGAGATAGTCGGTCACCTTGGTCCAGACCGAGCGCCAGCGGTGCATGGCGAGGGCGATGGCCGTGTAGCAGCCCACCGCCAGCGCGCCGCCGATCGTGCCGATCAGGATCGTGTTGACGATGGCGTTGATGGCGTTGGGGTAGTTGGAGAGGTCGCGGTAGTGGTCGAGCGTCAGCACGTCGGCCAGCCGGACGCCCTCCCCCCAGGTCGTCACCACCGAGCGCAGGGCGATGCCCGCCACGGGAATGCCGACGCTGACGACGAACCAGGCCATGACCAGGGCGAAGGCCGGCCAGCGCAGCGCGCCGAGCCGGATCGGGTTGCGCCGCGCCGCCTTGCCGCGCACGGAGACGTAGCGGTTGGCCGAGGCCAGCAGCATGCGCTGCAGGCTGACCAGCGGCAGGGCGATGAGGATGATGACCACCACCACCACCGCCATGAGCTGGTAGGAGGGCACGCCCAGCTTGTTGGTGAGCTTGTAGAGGTAGGTGGCGAGGACGAGAATGCCCTCGGGGTCGCCCAGCACGAGCGGCAGGCCGAAGAGCTCGAAGCCGAGGAAGAAGATCAGCACGGCGGCGTAGAGCACCGCCGGCATCACCATGGGCAGGCTCACCGTGAGCGCCACCCTGGAGGGCGAGGCGCCCGTGGTGCGCGCCGCTTCCTCGAGGTCGCCGCCGAGATTGGCCAGCGCCGCGGACGTGTAGAGGTAGACGTGCGGCACGTGGGTGAGGCCGGCGATCACCGTGATGGCGAGCACCGAGTAGATCGACCACGGGATGAAGCCGATCCAGCTCTTCACGACCGTCGAGACGATGCCGACCGGGCCCAGGGCCACGACGTAGCCGAAGGCGAGCACGACGGCCGACATGAAGATGGGCACGAGCACGAGCGGCTCGAGGATCTTCTTGCCCGGCATGTCCGTGCGCGACATCAGGAAGGCGAGCACGACCCCGCAGGGCACCGCGATCGCCGTCATGCCCGTCGAGACGAGCAGAGACGTCTTCAGCGCCGTCCAGAAGTCGTCGTCCTCCCAGACGAACTGGTAGGCCTCCAGCGAGAAATGCGTCCGGGGCTGGAAGAAGGGCCCGTCCAGGAAGCTCTGGTAGACGATCAGCCCGATTGGCGCGAGCACCGCGGAGGCGGTGATCGCGAGCACGGCGATGCGGAAGAGCAAGAAGGGCATGGTCGTGGTTCCGGCGGGCCCGCGAGGCGCGGGCCGCTCTTGACAGATGAAGGAAATTAGTCCTATATCTCCACCGCTCCCGCCCGGGAAGGGGCGTCCGCGGCGTCGGCTGACGCGGGCGGGAGGCGATGGCTCGACGAACCCGGCGTGACGGCCGGGAGAGGCGAGTGGCCGTTCCGCCCGATCCAGGGCTCGCTGCCAAGGGGGTTGCACCCCCCGATCGCGGCGGCGACGGTCAACCCCGTCGCGCGCGGATCGACGCGGGCCGGAGGTCCCCGGCCCCCTTTTCCGCAGATCTCCGCAGTTCCGGCTGCGGACCCGAGGCCCCGTCGATCCGCGCCCCTTCCACGAGGCCCGGTCCGTTTCGCTTGCCTCCGGGCCGTCGGCCCGGGGGCGTCAATCGTGCGCCCGATCCGCCCGCATGCACGTATTGCGGGAAAGAGAGCGATGCCACCCGCAACGACACGCATCATGCACGAGCAGAAGCACGTCGCGGAAGCAGGTCACTGCGAGCGAAGAGAAGCCACCCAGTCTTTCGTCCGGACCCCGGATGGCTTCGTCCCTGCGCTCCTCGCCATGACGGGAGCGGTCCCGCCCCGGCGTCAGTTGCCCTTCAGGGCCGCCTGCCACTGCTTGAGGAACTTGAGGCGCTTGACCGTGTCGAGGTTGTTGGCGAGATCGGCGTCGATCTTGATCGGGCGGATCTTGTCGCCGACCTGGGCCTTCACCTGAGCCACCGTCGCCTCGCCCTGCACGTCGTCGCGCAGCGAGTAGAGCTCGGCCTGGTTGGCGATGATCGTCTGGCCGCGCTTCGACAGCAGGTAGTCGAGGAAGAGCTTGCCGGCGTTCGGGTTCTTCGCCTTGTTGGAGACGAAGGCGACGCGCGAGGCGATCAGCGTGTAGTCGTTCGGCATGACGATGCCGAGGTTCGGGTCCTTCTTGGAGCGCGTCAGCGCATAGGAGCCGAAGATGCCGTAGGCGATCAGGTGCTCGCCCGAGGTGGTGCGCTCGATCATCGCGCCCGCCGAGGTGTAGAGCTTGATCTCGGACTTGCCCATGGCCTTGAAGAGGTCCCAGGCCTGCGGGAAGGCCGCCTCGTCCTGCGTGAAGAACAGGTAGCCCACCCCGGAACGCTCGGGGTCGTAGGCCGTGACCTTGCCCTTGTAGGCGTCGCCCTTGGTCTGAAGGAGCTTGAGCAGGTCCGTGTGGTTCTTCGGCACGTCGGCCTCGGGCACGAGGCGCTTGTTGTAGACGAAGGTCACCGGCTCGAAGGTCACGCCGTAGGCCGTGTTCTTGAAGTTGGCCCAGGACGGGATCGAGGCGGCCTCGGGAGACTTGTATTCCAGCGCGTAGCCGTCATTGACCAGCTTGATCTGCAGGTCCTCGGCGGAGGACCAGGTCACGTCGCCCGTGCCCTGGCCGGCGGCGGCCTCGGCGATGAAGCGGTTGTACAGCTCGGTGGAGTTGAGGTCGTTGTACTCGACCTTGATGCCGTAGAGCGCCTCGAAGTCCTTCACCAGGAAGTTGGCGGCGGCGGCGTCGGTCGACGAATAGACGACGACCTTGCCCTCCTTCTTCGCGGCGTCGATCACGGCCTGGTAGTCGGCGGGGTAGCCGGCGGGCACCTGGGCCAGGGCGGAGCCCGCCATCAGCGACAGGACCAGGCCTGCGGCGAGCGGAAGCTGCTTCATCATGCGTCTCTCCTTGCGACGTTCCTCCGGGAACGGACGTCCCGTTGCCATCACGCTAGGGGAGGAAGCTGTCGCCAACCTGTCAGGGTCCCGGGCCGGCCGGGCCGGTCAGTCGTCGCCGACGGGGTCGTTCATCCTGCGGCGTGCCTCGGCCACCTCGTTGACGCGCGACTGCACGCCCGGATGGCGGGCGAGGAAGGAGAGGAAATCCCGACGGTCGATCACGTAGAGCTCGCAGAAATCCAGCGCCGTGACGGTGGCGCTGCGCCGCGCCCCGCTGAGCAGCGCCATCTCGCCGAAGAAGTCGCCCGGGCCGAGTTGCACCTGGCCGGCCGGCGTGTCGACCTGCACGATCCCCTTGGACAGGAAATAGGCGCCCGTCGGCCGGTCGCCCTGGCGGATCACGCGATCGCCGGGCTGGGCGGAGGCAGGCCGGAAGAGCAGCAGGAGGTCCTCCCGCGCGGGCTCGTCGAGCCCGGCGAAGACCGGGAAGGCCCCGAGCACCGCCTCGATCTTGCGGCCATGCTCGGCCTCGCGGGCCTCGGCCTTGCGGCGCACCTCCTCCAGCCGCTCCTGCAGGAGCCCCAGGCGCTTCTGGCCGTAGCGGCGCAGCGACGGCGTGGTCCTGAGCCAGGCCGTGGCCATGTCCGCGAGGGCGTAGACCAGCGCGCTCATGGTGATGGAGAGCAGCGCCCCGGCGACCACGAGGTCGCGGCCCACCGGCGGCAGCAGGCCCGTCGAGACCCCCAGCGCGCCCAGGATGAACGAGAACTCCCCGATGCGGGCGAGCGCCGCGGCCATGGCGACGCCCGTCGCCGCGGGATAGCCCAGCAGCAGCACGATGGCGAAGGCGACGACGGCCTTGCCCACGACGATGGCGAACAGGACCTCCAGGACGAGGAGCGGCTGGCGCACGAGGATCGTGGGGTCGAACAGCATGCCCACGGACACGAAGAACAGCACGGCGAAGGCGTCCTGCATGGGCAGGGACTGCGCGGCCGCACGGTGGCCGAAGGGGCTCTCGCTGAGCACGAGGCCGGCGAAGAAGGCGCCCAGGGCGAAGGACACGCCGAAGACCTGCGCCGAGCCGTAGGCGATGCCGATCGCCACGGCGAGCACCGAGAGGGTGAACAGCTCGCGCGAGCCCGTGCGCGCCACCTGCTGCAGCAGCCAGGGCACCACGCGCGGGCCCAGCATGATGGCCAGCCCGATGAAGAGCATCACCTTGCCCAGCGTCAGAGCCAGGGAAAGCGCCAGCGACCCCCCGCCCCCCGCCCCGCCGTGGCCGTCGCCGGCTCCCGGCGCATGCCCGCCGAGCACGCCCGCGAGTGCCGGCAGCAGCACGAGCACGAGGACCATGACGAGGTCCTCGGCGATCAGCCAGCCCACGGCGATGCGGCCGGAGGCCGTGGCCAGTCCGTTGCTCTCCTCGAGCGCCCGCAGCACGACGACGGTGCTCGCGACCGAGAGGCAGAGGCCGAACACCAACGCGCCGCCGAGGGCCCAGCCCCAGGCGAGCGCCATGCCCGTTCCCATCGCCGTCACGACCGCGATGGCGAGCGCCGCCCCCGGCAGGGCTATGCCCCGGACGGCCGAGAGGTCCGCGGGGGAGAAGTGCAGCCCCACCCCGAACATCAGGAGGATGACGCCGACCTCCGCCAATTGGCCGGCGAGCCCGGCATCGGCGACGAACCCGGGCGTGAAGGGCCCCACGGCCACGCCCGCGAGCAGGTAGCCCACCAGCGGCGGCAGGCGCAGCTTGTTCGCCGCGAAGCCGAGCACGAAGGCCAGCATGAACGACACGGCGATCGTGGCGATGAGGGATACGCTGTGGTCCATCGGCTCCTGTCCGGCGCGGCGCGGCATTGCACCGTGGCGCCCGCCGATCCGCAAGGGAGGGCAAGCAGGAGCGGTGCCAATCATGCGGGATTTCGAGGCTGGCCCAAGGCTGGCGTGCCCCGGCTGCCACGGACCGGCCGTCCGGCTCCTTCCCTCGCGCCGGCCGTCACGGGGGCCGGGGCGCGTCGGGTCCGGTCGAAGCTTGGCTCAGGAGGCCGGGAAGAGGGCCGTGGCCGGCGCAGCGCGTTGCGCGACCCGAGAGAGCGCGGGGACCGCGGCGCGCAGGGGGACGGCGAAGGCGATGCGGCAGCCGCCGTCCGCGCGGGTCCCGACGTCGAGGGAGATGCCATACTCGGCGAGCACGTCGGCGACGATGGCGAGCCCGAGTCCGCTGCCCTCGCAGTCATAGGCGCCGCGCTCGCCGCGGGCGAGGACGAGCGAGCGCTTGTGTTCGGGGATGCCCGGGCCGTCATCCTCGATCGTGACGTGAACATGCTGCTCCGCTGCGATGCAGGACACGGCGACGCGGCTTCGCGCCCATTTGCGGGCATTGTCGAGCAGGTTTCCGACGATCTCGCTGAAGTCGGCCGGATCCATGGACACCAGCGTGCCGGGCGGCACGTCGCAGGTCCAGGCCAGCTGCTCGCTGCGCGGCAGGTGCTGCATGAGCATCAGGAGCCGGTCCATGGCGTCCGCCGCGTCGAAGGTCGTGCCGGCCACGATGGGACCGGAGATGTGCGCGCGGGCAAGTTCGCGCTCCAGCGGCCCGCGCATGGAGGTCAGGTGTGTCTCCAGCAGGCGGGCCTCGGCAGGCCTCCCCCCGTTGCGAAGGTCCTCGACGAGGCCGAGGAGGCCGGTGAGCGGCGTCTTGAGGCCATGGGCCAGCGAGCCGGCCCGCTCGCGGGCCCTTGCCGTGATGCGATCCTGATGGTCGAGGAGGTCGTTGAGGCCGGCCACCAGCGGCTGGAGCTCGATCGGGAAGGGGCCCGAGAGGCGTCGCTCGGCCCCGCTCTGGATCCGTTCGAGCTGCGCCTCGAGGTCGTTCACGGGGCGCAGGCCGACACGAACCTGCACCAGCGCCCAGGCCAGCAGGAAGCCGGCGATCAAGGCGAGCGCCCCGATCACGTCCTGGGTGAAGGACCGGCGCATCTGCAGGAGATCCCGGTAGTCCAGCGCCGTGGTCAACGCGAGGGTCTTCGGCCCGCTGTCCGACGCGACCGTGACGGTC
This sequence comes from Alsobacter sp., assembly GCA_046349155.1. Lineage (GTDB taxonomy): Bacteria > Pseudomonadota > Alphaproteobacteria > Rhizobiales > Beijerinckiaceae > Alsobacter. The sequence goes on from JAXMCW010000003.1 coordinate 157,858, forward strand.
CGCGACAGGGCGTAGACGCCTTCCTCCACCCCGGCCAGCGGCAGGACCGTCGCGCGGATCCGGTCCGAGGCCGACGGCACGGGAAAGGCGACGTCCCAGAGCGAGCGCGACCTCAGAACGGGCGCGCCCGCCTGGGAGATCTGCCAATAGGCTCCGCCATAGGGCTGGCCGTAGCGGGGGTCCGGCAGGCGCGAGGCCAGGACGGGCCGCCCCGACACGTCGATCCTGACCGCCGCCACGACGTCTCCCAGCATGCGCTGCAGCTCATGCTCGGCGAAGCGTTCCACATGCCTCTGGAAGCTCAGGACCAGGGCGAAGGCCGCCATCGCCATCGTGAGGGCGATCCCGAACGTCGCCATCGCGAAGAGACGCAGCCGCAGCGAGCCGAACACGTCAATCCGTCTCCACATAATATCCGAAGCCCCTGCGGGTCTGGACGAGCTGCACGCCGAGCTTGCGGCGGATCCTGCCAATCAGGACCTCGACGGCGTTGCTGTCGGGCTCCTGCTCGTCGGCATAGAGGTGCTCGTGGAGCTCCTGCCGCCCGACCACGCGCCGGCCGTTATGCATGAGATAGCGCAGGAGCCGGAACTCCATGGGCGAGACGGTGGCGGGCACGCCGCAGACGGAGACCGTCAGTCGCCGCGTGTCGAGCTCGACCTCGCCGGACCGCAGGATCGGCGTGTCGTAGCCGAGACCGCGCCTGAGCACGGCCGCCAGGCGCGCGAGCAACTCGTCGGCGTGGAACGGCTTGGTGATGTAGTCGTCGGCCCCCGCGTCGATCCCCGCCACGCGCTCCGCCCAGGCCCCGCGCGCCGTGAGGATGAGCACCGCGGTCGAGACCTTGGCGGCGCGCACGCGGCGCAGCAGCGTCAGTCCGTCCAGCTTCGGCAGGCCGAGATCGAGCACCACGGCGGCCGGCGCCTCGTTGAGAATCTTGTGGCTGGCCTCTTCCCCGTCGCCCGTGAGATCGACAAGGTAGTTCGACGCCTTGAGGGTTCTGGTGACGACGTCCGCGATCGCGGGGTCGTCCTCCACGACGAGGATCTTCATTGCGCGTCCCGCATGTCGAGCACCTTGTTCGTCTTCGCGTCGATGACGACGCGGCGGACCACGCCGCTGGGCGAGAGGACCGAGAAGTCATAGGCCCAGCCCTGCCCCCTGGGTCGCAGCGCGACGGACAGGCGGCGCCCGGGGGCCGCGCGCTCGAGCTGCGGCAGCACGGCCGAGAGGGCGAGGATCTGGCCCCGCGCGACGGCCTCCCGCGCCAGATCCTGGTCGGACCGGATCGTCGCCTCATCCCGCACGATCGCCGATCCCGAGGCCTGGCTGGCCGACAGGGGCATCCCCGCCGCCTGCGCGCCGGAGGAGGCGGCGCCGGCTCCGGAGGCGCTGCCACCGTTCCCGCCGCTGGACGCCGAGGACGAACCCGCGGACGCGCCGCCCGTCCCGGCAGTACCGCCCGTGGCGCTTCCCCCGCTGCCCGTCCCCGATGTCGAGCCGCGACCGGGATCGTCGCTGCCTCGTTCGCTCCAGGATCCCGAACTTCGCGAGCTTTCGTGCTCGGTCTCCGCACTGGCGCTACTTGCCGCCAGAGTCACGATAGCCATGCAGCAAAGAAAAGCGCCCGTCGCGCAATACGACAGGCAATGCCTATGTTTCCTGAAAATTTTAGTGGACTTTATTGGTAACATTTCTGCCGTTTTTTCTTCCATTCCAGCCAAGCATATGGCATGAATGTTGAAAAAGTAAGGCGCGTAAACTGAACATATCATGACATCATCTGTCATGCAGCGTCTAGCGAGCATCGCCTATCACTGCTCCCCGCGAAGGGGAGGGGCGATGCATGGCGATCTACAAATCGCGACCGCGTACGGATATCGGGACGATCCTGCTTCACTGGGGCCTCGCCGCGAGCGTGCTCGTGGCGCTCGTCACCGGGGTCAGGATCGAGGCGGAGGGCCCCTCGGCGACAGCGCTCGACAAGCTGCTCGCCCCGGGGCTGCCGACCTGGCGGCTCTGGTTCCTGCACATCGTCGCCGGGATCGCGATGGCCGGCTTCATGGTGGCCCACCTCGTCCTCCTGCGGGCGGCCGGCCTGTCGAGGCGCGTCAGCCTTGACCGCAGCAGGCTGTCCGGACTGGCGACGTCCGGGCGGAGCGCCTGGGGCGCGGCCAGCCTTGTCCTGCTCTGGCTCTTCTTCGGCCTCGCTGCATGGCAGGTCGCCAGCGGCATGCTCATCCACGTCGGACTGGCGCCGGGCCTGCTCGCCCTGCACGGCTGGGCCTCGTGGTGCATCGCCGCCTTCGTGGTCCTGCACGTCCTGTGTCATCTCGCGATCGGCGGCGTCGACCAGCTCCTCAGGATCGTCCGGCCCCGGCCCCGCGAACTCTCCAGCGTCGGCGTGGCGGGAGGCGGCCCCTGGAGGCGGCTGTCCGGCTTCCTGGCCAGGCACCGCGTGGCGACGGCGGTCATCCTCGCGTTCGGAGGCGCGGTCACCGGCTATGCGGCCGTCGAGCGGCATGCGCCGCTGACCCTCGTGGTGGCCAGGGTCGGCGAGGTGCCGGACCGCGACAACGACCTCGCCCACCCCGCCTGGAGGACCGCAGTGCCGCTGCGCGTGCGCACCTATTCCGGCGCGAACCTGCATGACGGCCAGTCGGAGATGGAAGCTCGCGCGGTGCACGACGGACAGCGCATCGTGATGGCGTTCACCTGGCAGGATCCCACCCGCGACGTGTCGACGGCCCGGCTCGTCAGGACGGGGACGGGCTGGCAGATCGAGGCCTCGCCCCAGCAGGACGGCGTCGACCAGTTCGCCGTGATGTTCTCCCCCGTCCCGGCCGCGTTCGGCCCGGGCGCCTTCCACCCCGGTCGGCAGCCGCTCCCGGAAAGGCCGCGCTCCGGCTCGGGCCACGGCCTTCACTACACGACGGACGGTTCCTCCGTGGATGTGCTCCACTGGTACGCCGGCCCGGGTACCGGCTGGTGCGACCTGGAGGCCTTCGGCCCGCCCGCCGAACCGACGGAGGGACAGAAGGCCGAGCGCGAGCCCTATCGCGGCGGGATCAGGACGGTCTCGACCTATGGGCGCATCCGGCCGAACTCGGCCTGGGCCTATCGCACGGGCGGGCCGGCCCGCCCCCTGCGCTCTCCGGTCCCCGGAGGTCCCCTCTGGAAGGCCTCACTCGCCAGGACCCCGCCCGAGGTGCTCAGCGAAGCGGCGAGCGCGCCCTACACCCCCGACCAGGACGTCAGCCTCGGACCCGGGGCCGTGATCCCCGGCTTCATCGCCGTCGCCCGGGAAAGCGCCGACCTGCAGCCCGTGTCCTGCGCGGCGAGCTGGTCGGCCGGCCGCTGGACGCTCGTCGTGAGCCGCCCCCTCGCCCCTTTGCGACCGGACGGGCTCGCCGTCTCCGATCGCCTTTCCGTCTGGCTGGCCGCCTTCGACAGGACGGCATCGGACCATTCCCGGCACATCAGGGCCATCGAACTGGAGATGCAGAAATGAGCACCTATCGCGTGACGCTGGCTGGTGGTGGCGAGTTCAAGGCCCGCGAAGGGCAGACCCTCCTCGAGGCCGCCCTTCGCGGCGGCGTAGACCTGCCCCATGACTGCCGGGCCGGCATTTGCGGGACGTGCCGGGTGACGGTGACGGAAGGCCACACGCAGGGCGGGGAGACCGGCGATCCTGCCGCGGTGCTCGCCTGCCAGGCGAGACCCCGGGCCGACGTGACGCTCGACATCGAGGAGACGCCGCCGCTTCACGGCGCGACGGGGCAGGTGGTCGAGGTCAACGAACTCGGCTGGGGCGTCGTCGAGGTGGTGATGGAGCCACGCCGCTCCATCCCCTTCCTGCCGGGCCAGTACATGCGCTTCGAGTGGAAGGGCTTTCCGGCGCGCAGCTACAGCCCCACCCCGCCGCTCTCGGCGCCCGCGACGCCGGGACTGATCCGGCTCCAGGTGCGTCGCGTGCGCAACGGCCTCGTCTCCAACGCCTTCGGTCGCGAGATCAGGCCGGGGCACAAGGTCAGGATCCTGGGACCCTACGGCTCCGCGTACTTGCGCAGCCGCCATGAAGGCCGCCTGGTGCTGGTGGGCACCGGAACGGGCTTCGCGCCGATCTGGGCCATCGCCCACCAGGCGCTCTGCGAGAGGCCGGACCGCGAGATGATCGTGCTCGCGGGCGCCCGCTCCCCGTCGGGGCTCTACATGGTGCCGGCCCTCGAGCGGCTGGAACGCTTCCCCAACGTTCACGTCCGCCCTTTCGTGACGTCCGCCGAGAACGGGGTGGGGCAGGACCTCGTCGCGACGATCGACGAGATCCTGCCGATGCTCCGCTGCGACGACATGGCCTACGTCGCGGGATCCGCCGACACCGTGCGGGAGACCATGGCCCTGTGCGCGTCGGCCGGCGTGCCGTGCCACGCCGACTGCTTCTCCAACGCGCCGCTCCGGGACGAGTGGCCGGAGCGACGCGCCGTCCGGCGCCTGTCGGCCCCCCTCGGGGCCGCGGCCGCGTCGAACCATGTCGCGCGGCAGATCAGCGCCAAGGCGGGCGATCGCCCCGTCTGCGTCCTGGTTTGCTCGGTCGAGAACGACCAGGGTCCTCATCTCTGCGAGGCGGTGGCCGAACGGCTGGCCGGCGCCGTGAAGCCGATCATCCTGGGCGTCGGGGTCTCCGTTCCGAGGAGGGGATCGGGAGAGGCGTCCCAGGCCTGGCGAAGCCTTCCGACGCCGCCCCAGGCCCATCGGCACGATGCGCAACCGGGCGTCACCACGTCGAAGGACTGGCCGCGCAAGGCGGCGGTCGCGCTGGGGGAGCTCCGCCGGCACCACGACGTCATCCTGATCAGCGTTCCGCCCATGGCCGACAGCACGCTCGCGTGGGGCTTCGCATCGATCTGCGATCTCGCCGTCGTGCTGGCCGACAAGCCTAACGCCTCGGCGATCGCCTGCCGCAGCCTCCGGGCGAACGGCATCCCCGATGTGATCGAGGTCGCCGCCGCGCGGGACCTCGCCGCCGTGGCCTGACGGCCGGAGCGCACAAGCCCTGAAAGGAACCCAGATGGCCGGACAGATCCTGCGCATGCCCGTCACCGACCGGCCGCGCGCGTCGACCCCCGAAGCCTTGTGCATGTCCGACCGGGCCAGGTTCGGCGACCCGGTTGCGGCCTGGCTCTGGACAGCGACGGCGGACCACCGCCGCGCCTTCTACTCCCTGCCCGCGCTCCGATCCGCGATCCTCGCCGGCGTGACCCGCGATTGTCTTCGTCACCTGGCGGGCGAGATGGCCGCCCTGCACCGGGAGCTCGCGTCGGTCGTCGGGGCGATGCGGCAGGCTGACGATGCTGACGCTCGCAGCCTGCGAGGTGTCGCCCGTGCCATCGCACGCGACCTCGCGCGGCTCGAGGCCGACCTCGCCTGGATCGGCCAGCCGCACGCCTCGGCCCGGAGTTCCGCGGCGGGCGAGGCGACGGCGCTGCTCCTGTCGACCTTTCGCCAGACCGGCGAGGTCGTGGGGGCGGGGGGCCTGGCCGCCACGCTGTCCGTCTGCAGGGCCACCCTGTCGGGGCTGTCGCGCCGCCTCGTCCTGGCGACGCAGGTTCGCTGGCAGTCGTGCGATCCCCGCGGCTTCGGGTACTGGCTGGCGCTGGACGCCGCCATCGGCGGCGCGGGGGCCTCGCGCCCTCCCGGCGCCGGGCCGGAGCAGGGCGTCGCCTGCCGCACGCGGCAGGCCATGCTGGCGCAGACCAAGCTCGTCTACGCCGTGACAGGGCTCGCCTTCAGCCACGCCCTGGCCTTCCACGACCTCGCAGGTGATCCTCCAAGGCCTGCCGGGCGCTCGTAGCCCCTCCGCGGGCTCGTGAAGGCACGACCTCCCCGCCCGCGCCGAAAGCCGTGCAAAGCGGGCCAGCAGAGCGACGCGATCCTGCCCCTGAACGCGGTCCCGTCCTCACCCGCGAGGCGATCGGCCGGCGCTGTCACTGGATGCTGGCGGGGGGCAAGTCGCTGGAATCGAATGTTCTCCTCGCAGACATCCGGGGCTTTCGGCTCGCGCGCGAAACTCTGAGTCGCTGTTGTCCTGTGAGAGCGAACCACAAATGCGCACTTGGCCTCAATGAACTAACAGCTTGACAGGTCAAGTGTCTAGGATTAATGTCCTACATTATGAACTCGCTTGCGGGAGTGCCCATGTGGAATTTCAGAACGGCACCGAGCGAGGTCGATGAAATAGGGTAGCTTTGCAGGGCATTGAGTTTGAGGTCCTCCTGCTCAACGCGGACTGTTGCTCCGCAAGTACAGCCCAGACCAACCACGCGTGCCGGCTGGCAATACAGATGGCGGGCGCTGGACGGGAGGTTCTGGCTCGTCAGCGGAAGGGTCGTTGCCAGCATCCGGGCGGGTTGATCGCGTCCAACTCGCCACCCGCCGCATCTCACGCGCGCGAGCAGTTCTGCGAGGATCAATATCGGCGCGATACGTCTTATTGCACTATGGTCGGTTTGCCTGGCTGCCACGCCCAAGCCTTGCTGCGCTACTCGAACTGTCTTGCCGGACGTCCAATCCCCCTGCTGAACGACTGAGGTCCGACATGGTCATCGTCTCGCACGAAATATTTCTGCAGATTGAGAACGGCGAGGCAGTCGTTGCAATCAATATTCATAAGCCTGAAAAGCAAGAAACGGTTTGGGCTTGTCGCTATGACATCGCTTGGCCGGAGGGGGCGCGCACATTCGAAGCCATCGGGTTTGATGCGCTTCAGGCGCTGGTGTTGGCGCTCCAGATGATTGGCGCTGAAATCTATTCGAGTTCTTATCATCGGGAAGGACGTTTGCGCGCTTACGACAGCGAGAAGGGCTACGGCTTTCCGGTGGCGGCTCCGCTGCGCGATCTATTGGTTGGTGCCGACATGGTTGCAATGTAGCTGCGACGATTGTCAGAGGTTGCCCTGCTCCGAACAAAAGGTTTTGAGCTAAAGATCGCATTCCAGCGGAAACGACCGCAAAGGTGTGAAAATCTGAGTAGTGGCGGAGGGAGCGGGATTCGAACCCGCGATACGGTTTCCCGTATACACACTTTCCAGGCGTGCGCCTTCAACCACTCGGCCACCCCTCCATGCGCGGGCTTGCCGTGCAGGCGGCCGTTATAGCGATCCCGGCGCGGGGCGCAAGACGGCTCTGTTCGTCTCGCTGGCAGGACATGACGGGAACCGGCATGTTGCCCGCGCCGGCCGCGGCGTATGCTCCACCCCGGCATGCGCGGCCCGTGTGGCATGATGCGGCGCGCGCGCCGTGCGATTCGGTGCATGAGGCGTGAGGCTTGGGGCGGGAGAGCGGAATGCTGCGGCTCTTGGTGCGTTTGCTCGGATACCTGCTGCTGGCCGGCGCCTTCGTGTGCGTCGTTGTCGACGGCACGCGCTCCATCGCGGCGTCGTCCCTGCTCTGGCTGCGGCTGGGCGACGTGCTGGAGCGGCTGTCTCCCAAGGCGGTTCCCGCGCTACAATCCGCCCTCGGTGGCGTGTCCCCGGCTCTCTGGGAGGCGGCGGGGCCGCGGCTCGTGGCGACGCCGCTGTCGATCCTGCTCCTGGCGCTCGGCATCCTGCTGGTGCTCCTCGCGGCGGACAGGGAGCCGCGGGTCGGCATCCTGGCCAGGCGCTGACAACCCTGCTCACGCGCTCCTGATCGGCGCGTGACTGGCCGTCCGGACTCGCCATCCCCACATTGGGCCCATCGCACGAGAAAGGTGAGCCATGTTCTCCTTCAGGAAGCGCGTCGCCATGCCTTCGCCCGCCGAGGCCCTGCCGGGCCGGCCGGAGCCCATCCGCACGGCCACGCACCATGTCGTCAACGGCCAGCCGCTCAAGGGACCCTACCCGGCGGGCGCCCAGACGGCGATCTTCGGCCTCGGCTGCTTCTGGGGCGCCGAGCGCAAGTTCTGGCAGACGCCGGGAGTCATCGTCACCGCCGTCGGCTATTCCGGCGGAACCACCCCCAATCCCACCTACGAGGAGACCTGCAGCGGCCTCACCGGCCACAACGAGGTCGTGCTCGTCGTCTTCGATCCCACGGTGGTGAGCTACGAGGCGTTGCTGCGCGTGTTCTGGGAGAGCCACGACCCCACCCAGGGCATGCGGCAGGGCAACGACGTCGGCACGCAGTACCGCTCCGGCATCTACCTGACGGCTCCCGGGCAGCGCGAGGCCGCCGAGGCCTCCCGGGCCGCATACCAGACGGCGCTGGCGGGACGCGGCTTCGGGCCCATCACGACCGAGATCGCGGAGGCAGGCCCCTTCTACTTCGCCGAGGACTACCACCAGCAATATCTCGCCAGGAATCCCGGCGGCTATTGCGGGCTCGGCGGCACGGGCGTCAGCTGCCCCATCGGCACGGGCGTCGGCGCCGGGAGCGCGCCGCGCGCCTGAGCCTCCGCCCTCTGGCCCTGCACGCGGGTCATGCTAGACTTGAACGAGGCCGTCCGGAGCCCCCGGGCGGCCTCGTCGTGTCGCCGCCGGAGAGGACCGCATGATCGAGCGCGTGCTGGAGAAGTTCCTGTTCGCCAGCCGCTGGCTGCTGGCACCGTTCTACGTGTCCCTGGTTCTCGCGCTGGCGCTGCTGCTGCTGCGGACGATGAAGGAGGTCTGGCACTTCATCCTGCACGCGCCGGACGCCACGGAGGCCGACGTGATCCTGGGCGCGCTGGCGCTCATCGACCTGACCTTCACCGGCTCTCTGATCGTCATCGTCATCTTCTCGGGCTACGAGAACTTCGTCTCCAAGATCGACGAGGCCGAGCACAAGGACTGGCCGGACTGGATGGGGAAGATCGACTTCTCCGGCCTCAAGCTGAAGCTGCTCTCCTCGATCGTGGCCATCTCCGCCATCCAGCTGCTCAAGGCCTTCATGAACGTGGCCAATATCAGCGACCGCGAGCTGACCTGGCTCGTGATCATCCACGTGGTCTTCGTCGGCTCGGGAATCGTGCTCGCCCTGACCGACAAGATCTCGGGCGAGGCGAAGGCGCATTAGAGTCGTTTTCGACCGGGCGGCGACGAAGCCATCCAGCGAACGCTCGGCGGAAGACCGGATTGCGTCGCCTTCGGCTCGCAGTGACGACGTGAGATCGGTTCCGTCAGGCCGGACATGGCGCTGGCCACAAGCGCGGGCGCCCTATTTCGCCGGCGCGTTCAGCACGGCGCGGCAGGCGGACGGCAGCTCCGCCATCGTCAGGGGCGGCTTGGGCTTGGACGGCTTGGTGGGGTGCAGCACTTCCGGCTGGAACCACCAGTCGAGCTCCTTGCCGCAGCCGTCGCCGCCGGGGGGCGGAGCCTGCGGCTCGCAGGCGTCAGAACCGGCGGGACAGGCCAGGCGGATGTGCATGTGGTAGGTGTGGCCCCAATAGGGGCGCACCTTCGCCATCCAGCCCTGGCCCGCGGATGAGCGGCACAGCGCCTTCTTGATGGCGGCGTTGACGAAGATCCGCTCCACGCCCGGCTGGGAGGCGGCCAGCCGGATGAAGGCCACGTGGGCCGGCGTGAAGCGCGCGGGGTCCACGTCGAGGCCGCTCGGCGCCACCATCTCCACCGGCGCGAAATCCTCGCGCTCCTCGCGGGAGAGCACCCTGGGCGGCATCGGTGTGAGCCAGATGTCCGCGTCCATGCCGATCTGGTGCGAGGCATGGCCGGACTTCATGGGCCCGCCGCGCGGCTGGGCCATGTCGCCGACAAGCATGCCGGGCCAGCCCGTGGCGGAAGGTACCTTGTTCGCGAAGCGCGCGAGGAACTGCACGAGCTGGGGGTGCCCCCAGTTCCGGTTACGCGACAGCCGCATCACCTGCCACGACGGGCCGTCGACGGGCAGCGCCTCGCCGCCCGCCAGGCAGCCCTTGGCGTAGCCGCCGATCGAGTCCGCAGGCAGGGCCGCGGCGCGCGGTTGCGCGCCGAAGAGATCGCGGGCTGCCGGCTCGGCCCGTGCAACGGACGAGGTCAGGGCCAGGGCGAGCGCCAGGCCGGCCGCGATCCGCCCGGTGGCACCGGTCCGCCGTATCGAAACAGCCCGTCCCGCCATGGTCACCTCTCAGCTTCGGCCCGCGCCGTCGACCCGTGACCGGGTCAGCGCGGGGGCTTCACGCGGTAGGCCAGCAGCGCCGGGGTCCCCGTCTCGACCGGCTCGAGCCAGGACGGCGTCGCGCCGGCCAGGAGACGCAGCGCGAGCCGCGGGTCCGCGCCTGCGTTCCGCGATTCCCCGCGCATGCGCTCCAGCGTGCTCGAATGGGTGCAGATTGCAACCCAGCCCACGCCTTGCGCGCGCGCCAGCGCCTCGGCCTCCTCGGGCTGCGCCGACAGGATCCGCGACGCGGCGAGCAGGCCATGCGCGTTGCGGTGGTAGGGCGCTGACAGGACCGCGTGCTGTGTAGCGAGGAGGAGAAAAGGGCCGCTCTCGACGAAGGCGAGGACACGGTCCGGCGGATCCGAGGCCAGGCGGTCGTAGATGCGGCTGTCGTAGCACGTGGCCCGGTCGGCGAGGGCCGCAAGGCGCCCCGCCTCGCCCTGCGCTGGGAGGGCGGGGAGGGCGCTGAGGGCCACGGCGAGCGTGGTCGAGGAGGCAAACAGGGTTCCCGCCGCCATCGCGACGAGGGCCGAGCCGCCCGCCGCGGCCCGCCGCCGCGCCAGTTCCACCACCGCGGCGGCCAGAAGCGGGATGGCGAGCAGGTTCGGATAGACGGTGTTGCGCACCTGGACGAGCCCCACGGCAAGGGAAACCGCCACGAAAGCGATGGCGACCCAGGCGGCGAAGCGTCCGCGCCGGCCGCAGGCCGCCAGGACCAAGGGCACGGCAAGCAGCGCCAGAACCGGGTCCACCACAGCCATGAGGGCGCGCAGGCGGCTCTCGGCCCAGACATGATGGATGGGTTGCACCTCGTCGACGTGATCGAGCCAGATCGGGCGGATGGCGGGGTCCACCTGGCCGAACGGGCCGGCGAGGCAGGCAGGTTCGGTCAGCCCGAAGGCGGCGAGCGCGAAGAGCCCGGCCAGGCCGGCGGCGGCGAGGCGCGTCCGCGTCGCCGCCGGTCCGAGCGCCTGGGCGGCGAGCGCGAGGGCCAGCCCCCCGCCCACCGCGAGGCTCACGGCACTCACCGACAGCGCGTCGCAGGTGGCGATGCCGTAGCGCGCGACCGGCATGGTGAGGAAGAAGAGCAGCGCCGTTCCTCCCGCAAGCGCCAGGCCGAACATGGCGGCCTCGTTGCGCGCCTCCCCGTCCATGGCGTAGCGCAGGGCATAGGACAGTCCCGCGATCCCGACGAAGGGCAGCGTCTCGAAGCCCACGGCCAGCATGGCGCCGCAGGTCAGCCCGGCCCAGAAAGCCGGGCGCCAGCCCCTCGGCGCGACGAGGCAGGCGAGCAGGATGCAGGTCAGCGCGATCTGAACGTTGTGATGGTCGATGCGGCCGGGAAAGAACTGCCAGGTCGCCTTCAGGCAGGTGACGGCGAGAAAGAGTGCGGGGATGGCGGCCCGCTCCCCGCCGAGCCGGACGGCCGAGGCCCGCAGGGCGGCCAGCACGGGAAGGAAGGTCAGGGGCGGCCAGACGGCCATGGCCAGGCGCTCGGCCTCAACGCGCGGCAGCACCAATCCCGCCACGCGCATCAGCGCCGCGAGAGGCGCGTCCACCAGGCGCGACCAGTGCATGGGCACGGACGCGTCGGGGTCCACCCGATGCTGCGTGAGGTCGAACCAGCTCTGCCCGGCGAGGAGGTCGCGCACCTGCTGCAGGCGCATGGCGTCGTCGGTGTCGTTGAAGACGACGCCGAGATCGGCCCAGCGCCAGTCGCGCCAGGCGAGGAAGACGGCCCAGGCGAGCAGGACCTGAACCCATGGGAGGAGCAACAGGGCCGGCAGGCTGAGCGGCACTGGCCGGCCGCGCGCCAGGATCATGTCGGACATCGTGCCTCCGCGGGGACGACCGCCCTCGGGCGGGAGAGGCGATTATGAGCCTCTTCACAGTTAATGAATCCCGACTATGCGTGTTTCTTTGCTCTTCCTTGACCATCCATGAGGGTTAACAGACTTGCTGCAGGCCATGGCATGACGCTTTACCATTTGTTCCGTGCTTCACTTTAAACAACACCTATCAACTGCAAGTCGGCGCGGTGACGATGCTTCAAGCCGCCGGACACAGACCTCGGAGCCCGCGTCCATGGCGCACGTCCACTCGGCCATTCCATTTGTGAAAGCCGAGTCGCGCCTGCGGGGTCTCCCGCCGGCCCTGCGGCGGCTGGCCGCGCCGCTCCACCGGCTGTCCCGCACCCCCCTGGGACAGGCGTTCCTTCGCTTCCTGGGCGTCGGCGTCGTGGGCCTCGCGGTGGACGCGTCGATCTTCGCGTTGCTCGACAGGTTCCATGTCGCGCCCGAATGGTCCCGCGCCGTGTCGCTCGCCCTGGCCACGGTGGTGACCTGGCGGCTCAACCGCCGCCACACGTTCGGCGCGAGCGGCCGCGCGCTCCATGTCGAGGCGCTGCGCTACGGGGCCGTGACCCTGGTCGCGCAGGGGTTCAGCTACTCGGTGTTCCTGCTGCTCGTCTACGAGCTGCCTGCCCTGCCGCGCATCCTGAGCCTGCTGGTGGGCGCCGGCCTCGCCGCCGTCGCGGGTTTCGCCGGCCACAAGCTCTTCGCCTTCGCGCCCGTCCGCCGGACGGCCGCCTGACCCATTCCGGCGCGCCGGGGCGCGCCCGCTGACGAGGACTGACGCATGACCGTCGACGCCGACGTGCTGATCATCGGAGCCGGGCCCGCGGGGCTCACGGCCTCCTACCTCCTGACGCGTGACGACGCCCGCCTGCCCGACGGCTCCCGGCCGAAGGTGGTTGTGCTGGAGCGCGACCCGTTACGGGTGGGCGGCATCAGCCGGACGGTCGACTACAAGGGCTTCCTGTTCGACATCGGCGGCCACCGGTTCTTCTCCAAGTCGAAGGAAGTGGTCGACCTGTGGAAGGAGATCCTGCCCGACGATTTCATCGAGCGCCCGCGCATCTCGCGCATCTATTACAAGGGCAAGCTCTATTCCTATCCGCTCAAGGCCTTCGAGGCCCTCTTCAACCTGGGCGTCGTCGAGAGCGCGCTCTGCATGGCGTCCTACGGCTATGCCAAGCTGCGGCCCATCAAGGAGCCCAGGACGTTTCACCAGTGGGTGCGCAACCAGTTCGGTGAGCGGCTCTTCTCGATCTTCTTCAAGACCTACACCGAGAAGGTGTGGGGCATGTCCTGCGACGAGATCTCGGCGGACTGGGCGGCCCAGCGCATCAAGGGGCTCAGCCTCGGCGGTGCGGTGCTCAACGCTCTGGGACGCACCTTCCGTCGCAAGGCGAAGAGCAAACCCGGGGCGCCGGTGGTGAAGACGTTGATCGAGAGCTTCCAGTATCCCCGCCAGGGTCCAGGAATGATGTGGGACGCCGCGGCGCGCAAGACGCGCGAGGGCGGCGGCGAGGTGCTGATGGATCGCTCGCTGGAGGCCATGAGCTACGACGCCGAGCACGGGATCTGGACGGTCCTGGCGCGCCGCGGCGACGGCTCGCGCGAGACCTTCACGGCACGGCACGTGATCTCCTCCGCGCCTGTGCGCGAGCTCGTCAACGCCGTCAAGCCGACGCCGATGTCGATCTTCTCGGCGCGCGCACTCAAATACCGCGACTTCCTGACGGTGGCGATCATCACCACGCGCAAGGACCTCTTCCCCGACAACTGGATCTACATCCACGATCCCGCGGTGAAGGTCGGCCGCGTGCAGAACTTCCGGTCCTGGTCGCCGGAAATGGTGCCGAACCCCGACCTCGCCTGCCTCGGCCTCGAATATTTCTGCTTCGAGGGCGACGGCCTGTGGTCCGCGCCGGACGAGGAGCTCGTGGCCCTCGCCAAGCAGGAGATCGCCAGGATCGGCCTGGTCGAGGAGCACGAGGTGATCGACGCCTGCGTGGTGCGCCAACCCAAGGCCTACCCGGTCTACGACGACGACTACAAGCACCACGTCGGCATGATCCGGCTCGACCTCGAGCGCGCCTACCCCACGCTGCACTTCGTCGGCCGCAACGGCATGCACAAGTACAACAACCAGGACCACGCGATGATGACGGCCATGCTGACCGTCAAGAACATCCTCGCAGGCGAGAAGCTCTACGACATCTGGGACGTCAACGAGGACGCCGAGTATCACGAGGCGGGGGAGTCCGGCGTCAAGGAAGCGCTGAAGAGCGAGCGCATGGTGCCCCGCAAGGCGGCCTAGCGCGCGCGGCCCAAAGCCATCCTTCCGGCCCGTCGCGCCCTCCGCCTGCCGTCAGGGCGAGCAAGGCGATCCAGCCATGCGCCGGGTGCTCGGGGCGATCGCGTCGTCGCTTTGCTCCTCGCAATGACGGCCCAGGCGCAGGTCGCTCCGAAGGCCTGGGCAAGGCCGCCCGGCGTCAGCCCGCAACCTTGTCCTCGATGCACTCCCAGATCGACACCGCAAGGTCGGGGCCGCCGAGGCGCTTGATGGCGCGGATCCCCGTCGGCGAGGTGACGTTGATCTCGGTGAGGTTGCCATCGATCACGTCGATGCCGACGAAGAGGAGCCCCCGCCGGGCGAGTTCGGGGCCGATGCGTTCGCAGATCTCCTGTTCGCGCGCGCTGAGCTCCGTGGTCTGCGCCGCGCCCCCGCGCACCATGTTGGAGCGGATGTCGTTCTCCGCCGGCACGCGGTTCACCGCGCCCAAGGCCACCCCGTCGACGAGGATGATGCGCTTGTCGCCCTCGGTCACCTTGGGCAGGAAGCGCTGCACCACCCAGGCCTCGCGGAAGGTGGCGGAGAAGAGGTCGAACAGCGAGCCGAAGTTCGGGTCCTTCTCGGCCACCTTGAACACCGCCGCGCCGCCATTGCCGTAGAGCGGCTTCATCACGATCTCGCCGAACTCGCGGCGGAACGCCTCGATCTCGTCGCGGTCGCGCGTGATCAGGGTCGCAGGCATGAGGTCCGGGAACTCGGTGACGAAGATCTTCTCCGGCGCGTTGCGCACCTCGGCGGGGTTGTTGACCACGAGGGTGCGCGGGTGGACACGCTCCAGCATGTGCGTGGTGGTGATGTAGGCGAGGTCGAAGGGCGGGTCCTGGCGCAGCAGCACCACATCGAGGTCCGCGAGATCGACCTTGGCGCTCTCCCCGAAGGCGACGTGTTCACCCTTCACGTCCTGCACCTGGATGTCGTGCATCACGGCGGTGACGCGACCGTCGCGCTGGGTCAGCCGATCGGGCGTCCAGTAGTACAGCCGGTGGCCCCGCGCCTGCGCCTCGAGCAGCAGCGCGAAGGTGCTGTCGCCGGTGATGTTGATGCGCTCGATCGGGTCCATCTGGACGCCGACCCGCAGCGGGCGGGAACGGTCCTGGTCACTCATGCGCGGATCCTGCGTCGTGTCGGCCGCCGGCGGCCATTCGGGCCGCACCATCCCCCGCTTCGCGCCCCCGGGCAACCCCTCGGGCGCATGCCACCGCGGTCGCCAGACGGCGCGCGGCGCGCCGCTCCGGCCGGCCGACGAGGCGCGAACCCCGAACGGAACTGCGCCCTCACTCCTCCAGGCGAAAGGCGTCCTGCACGTGGCGGGGCCAGCGCCACGGTGCGAGGAACACGGCGTCGCAGCGCACGGTCATGCCGGCGGCCCAGCCGTTGCGGGCGAGGTAGTGCCGGGCGGCGCGGGCGAAGCGGCGGCGCTTCTGGGCGGTGATGGCGAGGCTGGCCGCATCGAGGTCGCTGCGCTCCTTCACCTCCACGAAGACGAGCAGCCTGCGCCGTCGTGCGACGAGGTCGATCTCGCCGCCATGTCCGGCGTGCCGGCGGGCCAGGATGGTGAAGCCCTTGGCGATCAGCAGCGCCGCCGCCAGCCACTCGGCCCGATGCCCCCGCCGATATGCGGCCTGCCGGCGCGTGGAGGCGGGGCCGGCGGCGCGCATCTCAGCCCTTCACGAGGGCCACGGCGCGCGCATAGACGCGCTTGCGGGGCAATCCCGTCTCCTGGCAGACGACGGCGACCGCGTCCTTGACGGAGAGATGCCCGAGATGGCGGGTCAGCGCTGCGTCGAGCGCGCGGTCATCGTCGACGACGGCCTCGGCCCCCGGCGGGCCGACGAGCACGACGATCTCGCCTCGCGGGGCCTCCTCGGCGCCGTAGGCGGCCGCGAGCCCGGCGAGGTCGCCGCGGCGCACCGTCTCGTAGAACTTGGTGAGCTCGCGCGCCACCGCGGCGGGCCGATCCCCCAGGACCAGGGCGGCGTCGGCCAGCATCTCGGCGACCCGACGGGGCGATTCGAAAAAGACCAGGGTGCCGGGGACCGCCTTCAGCGCCTCCAGCCGCTCGCGCCGCGCCGCAGCCTTGGGCGGCAGGAACCCCTCGAAAAAGAAGCGGTCCGTCGGCAATCCCGCGACCACCAGCGCGGCGAGGACGGCCGAGGGGCCCGGCACGGCATGAACCTCCAGGCCCTCGGCTGTCGCCGCCTGGACGAGCTTGAAGCCCGGGTCGGAGACGAGCGGCGTGCCGGCGTCGGAAACCAGCGCAAGCGCCTCTCCCGCCCGCAGCCGGGCCAGCACCCTGGGGCGCATCTCCTCGGCATTGTGCTCGTGGTAGGCGAGGAGCGGTGTCGCGATCCCGTAATGCGCGAGCAGGGTCTTGGTGACGCGCGTATCCTCGGCCAAGATGGCGTTCGCGGCGGCAAGGGTCCCCAGCGCACGCAGCGAAACGTCCCCCAGATTGCCGATGGGCGTGGCGACGACGTGCAGGCCAGGCCGGATCCGGGCCGCCTCGGCGCGCAGGCCGAGGACCGTGAAGCTCGAGGGTTCCCCCGCGCCCTCGGGAGCGCTGCGGCCGGTCCGGCCGCGCGTGTCATTCCTGTGACTCATGCCGTGATTTCCCTCGCCGGAGACCATGGCACGGGGCTTCGGGCTTCGCAAAAGATGAAGAGATCGTTAAGGATCCCCGCAGGTTTGGGTTGAGAGTCACCGTTCCGGTGCAAGATCTGCGGGCGGAGCGGATCGGAGGCGGTCCCGCCGAGGCGGGCCGACCCGCCGGGCAATGGAGGAGGACAGGCATGGCGTCCCTTGCAGCTCCCGGCGCCTCGGGCGCTCCGGCCCTGCGGCGGATCCGGCTCCTGGCGGCTGCGCTCGCGGCGAGCCTGCTCGCCGCCTGCAACAGCGTGCCCGGCCTCGGCAGCCTCGGCTCGAGCGAGTCCACGCCGGCGTCTCCGGTCGCCCCGGCCATTCCCGCGCCGGAGCCGGGAAAGGTGCGCGTGGGCCTCATCCTGCCCCTCACAGCCCCGGGTAGCGGCGGCGTGGCCGGCGCATCCTTCAAGAACGCGGCCGAGATGGCTGTGGCCGAGTATAGCGGCTCGACCGTTCAGCTCCTGATCCACGACGACAAGGGCACGCCCGAGGGCGGGCGCGAGGCGGCCCAGCAGGCGCTGGCCGAGGGCGCCGAGATCATCATCGGGCCGCTCTTCGCGCCCTCCGTGCAGGCCGTAGGCCAGGTAGCCAAGCCGGCGGGCAAGCCTGTGATCGCCTTCTCGACCGACGCCAACGTCGCCTCGCGCGGCGTGTATCTCCTGAGCTTCATGCCGGAATCCGACGTCGACACGATCCTCGAATTCGCGGCCTCGCGCGGCAAGCGCTCCATCGCGGCCCTCATCCCCAACACCGCCTATGGCTCGATCGTGGCGGGCGCCTTCCAGGAGATCGCGGCGAGGCGGGGCATCCGCGTCGCAGCTCTCGAACGCTATTCGGCCGACAAGGCCAGCATCGACGCCGCCGTGAAGAAGATCGCCGCGCTGAACGGCCAGGCCGACGCCCTGCTGCTGCCGGACACGGGCGACGGCCTGCAGGCCGTGGGACAGGCCCTGCAGGCGGCCGGGATCGACAACCGAAAGATCCAGATGCTCGGCACCGGCGTGTGGGACGACCCGCGCGTGCTCGGCGTCAAGGCAATCCAGGGCGGCTGGTATTCTGCGCCTGACAAGGCCGGGTTCAACAATTTCGCCGCCCGTTACCGCGCCCGCTACAATTCCGAGCCGCTGCGCATCTCCACCCTGTCCTACGACGCGGTGTTCCTGGTGAACGCGCTCTACACCAAGTACGGCTCGCAGGGCTTCAGCGAGGCGACGTTGACGAGCCCGGACGGCATCATCGGGACGGATGGCCTGTTCCGCTTCCGGCCGGACGGCACAAACCAGCGGGGCCTCGCCGTGCTGCAGGTCGGCAACGGCACGGCCCAGACGATCAGCCCGGCGCCGCGCACCTTCCCCGCGGGCACCTGACAAGAAGGCCGTCCGGCTGCCGGTCGCCCATCCTGCTCGAAGGTGGCGCCGGACGCGTCGGCGCTACTGGCCCCGGATGATCTTCACAACCCTGCGGGTCTGCGGCTCCACCACGACGATCTTTTGGTCGGGCGAGACGAAGTAGGCGAGGTTCGCCAGTCCCTGCGAGCCGAAGCGGCTCATCGGGCGCAGCGGGATATCGCCCGGCACTGCGCTGCCGATGGTCACCTGCCCACGCGGAATCTCGATGACGGAAGGAGCCGGCTGCTCCTCGATGACCCGCCGGCGGATGACGACCTCCTGGTCGGGATCGATTTCAACCGTACCCGTCAGATCCTCGTCGTCGAGGGGCTCGACGCCGGGGGCGGGCGACGGCGTCTCGATGATGCGCCGCTCGATGATCGTGGACTGCGCGAGGGCGGGCGCGGCCAGCGTCACCAACGCGGCGCTCGCGAACAGAATGGCTTTCATGGGGGTCCTCCTGTGTCGGGGCCCCAACGCGTTCCGCCGGGCACGGTTCCGTCGACGCTGGTTCAACGCCCGGTCCCCGCCGATCGCGACGGTCTGCAAATTCGCTATTCCCGATGAGGAATAGACGCGGGCGGTGGTCGCCCGGCGAAGTTTCAGGCCGCCGGTTCCTCGCCCACGGCGGCCTGGAGCGCGGCGAGATGCAGCGACGCCGCCTTCACCGCCTTCGCCTCGATGGCGCGATAGTGGCCGACGATCTCGCGCCCGAGCGCCGTGAGGCGCGCGCCTCCGCCGCGGGCGCCGCCGGGGTGGCTCTCCACCAGCGGAGCCCGGAACTCCCTGTTCATCTCGTCGACGAGTTCCCAGGCCCGCCGATAACTCATCGCCAGTCCACGGCCTGCGGCCGAAATCGAGCCTGCCGCGTCGATTTCCTCCAGCAGGCGAACCTTGCCGGGCCCGAGGCGGCTCGACGGCGCGAGGTCGACGCGCAGACTGAGGGCCGCCGTGGGGACTGGAGGATAGGTCTTGGGCATCGGAGGTCGGTTCCGGCTGGTTCGACTCAGGCTACAGCATCTCGCGGCAAGTCAGTACCAAAGGAGGAGGGCCTCCAGCACCAAAGGAGGAGCGCGCCCGTGCGGCATTGCCGATATGGTCCTTCACGCACAACGTCACCACCGCTCCAGGGAGGACCCGATGCTTCACACGGCATTGGACAAGCTGAACGCGCGCGCCGCGATCAAAACCCGCTACGGCAATTTCATCGGCGGCCAATGGGTCGAGCCCGTGAAGGGCCAGTACTTCGACAACGTCACGCCGATCACCGGCCAGGTCGTCTGCGCGGTGCCGCGCTCGACCGCCGAGGACATCGAGCTCGCCCTCGACGCGGCCCATGCCGCCGCGCCCGCCTGGGGCCGCACCTCGGTCGCGGAGCGCTCGCGCATCCTCAACAAGATCGCCGACGTGATGGAGAGCAACCTCGACCTCCTCGCGCTGGCCGAGACGATCGACAACGGCAAGCCGATCCGCGAGACGACCGCCGCCGACATCCCGCTCGCCATCGACCACTTCCGCTACTTCGGCGGCGTGGTCCGGGCGCAGGAAGGCACCATCGCCGAGATCGACCACGACACCATCGCCTACCACTTCCACGAGCCGCTGGGCGTCGTCGGCCAGATCATCCCCTGGAACTTCCCCATCCTGATGGCCGTGTGGAAGCTCGCCCCCGCGCTCGCCGCCGGCAATTGCGTGGTGCTGAAGCCCGCCGAGCAGACGCCGATGAGCATCCTCGTGCTCGCCGAGCTCATCGCCGACCTCTTGCCGCCGGGCGTGCTCAACATCGTCAACGGCTTCGGCATCGAGGCTGGCAAGCCCCTCGCCCAGAGCAAGCGCATCGCCAAGATCGCCTTCACCGGCGAGACGACGACCGGCCGGCTGATCATGCAGTACGCCTCCGAGAACATCATCCCGGTGACGCTGGAGCTGGGCGGCAAGTCGCCGAACATCTTCTTCGCCGACGTGTTCAACGAGGACGACGACTTCGCCGACAAGGTGCTCGAAGGCTTCGCCATGTTCGCGCTGAACCAGGGCGAGGTCTGCACCTGCCCCAGCCGCGTGCTCGTGCAGAAGAAGATCTACGACCGCTTCATCGAAAAGGCCGTCGCGCGCGTCGGCAGGATCAAGCAGGGCCACCCGCTCGATCCCAGCACGATGCTCGGTGCCCAGGCCTCCAACGACCAGCTCGAGAAGATCCTGAGCTACATCGACATCGGCAGGAAGGAAGGCGCGAAGGTGCTGACGGGCGGCAAGCGCGCCTCGCTCGGCGGCGAACTCGACAGCGGCTACTACGTCGAGCCCACGATCTTCGAGGGCCACAACAAGATGCGGATCTTCCAGGAGGAGATCTTCGGCCCCGTCGTCTCTGTCACGACCTTCGACACCGAGGAGGAGGCGCTGGAGATCGCCAACGACACGCTCTATGGCCTCGGCGCCGGCGTGTGGACCCGCGACGGCACCCGCGCCTACCGCTTCGGGCGCAACATCAAGGCCGGGCGCGTCTGGACGAACTGCTACCACCTATACCCCGCCCACGCGGCGTTCGGCGGCTACAAGCAGTCGGGCATCGGGCGCGAGACGCACCGCATGATGCTGGACCACTACCAGCAGACCAAGAACATGCTGGTGAGCTACTCGCCCAAGGCGCTCGGCTTCTTCTGAGCCTCTCTCCGGGGGAGGCTGCCGGGCCTCCCCCGATCTTTCTTCCGGAGGCGATCCCCCATGGCCGAGCGCGTCAGCGCCACCCCAGCCGCCCTCGCCCTCATCGAGACGCTCGCCGCCGAGCACGGGCCGCTCGTGTTCCACCAGTCCGGCGGCTGCTGCGACGGCAGCGCGCCCATGTGCTACGCCGACGGCGAGTTCCGCACCGGAGCCTCCGACCGGCGCATCGGCGCCATCGGCGGCATGCCGTTCTTCATCTCGCAGAGCCAGTTCGAGTACTGGCGGCACACTCACCTCATCATCGACGTCGTGCCAGGGCGCGGAGCGAGCTTCTCGCTGGAGATCCCGCGCGGCGTCCGCTTCCTCACCCGCAGCCGCCTCTTCACCGAGGAGGAGGCAGCAGAACTCGAAGCCCACGACCGGGCAGCCCCGGAGGAGGCACCCCACGGCGCATGAGGCTGCGCATGCCGACTCGGCGTCGAGCAGAACCGCGGCAGGCTGCGACTGCAAGATCGGCGCAGCGAACCAAGCCAGGATATTGACCCTCCGCGCGCCGCGGTCCTACCCTCGGTCGTCTTCAGACAGACCATGAAGCGACCATGTCGGGTGGAGAGCGCGGCAGATGATCACGCTTGCGGATCTCGAGGGCGCCGAACGCATCCTCGGCCTTGGCTACACGGCCGAGGAACGGAGCCAAATGCTCGACAACCTCGAGGGGCAGATCCTGTGGGCAAAGGCGCGCCGCGCGGTCCCGCTCGACAACGCCGTGCCGACGGCCACGCGCTTCGACCCGCGCCTGCCCACGACGCGCATGCCGCCACCCCAGGGCGTCCTACGCTTTTCGGCGCCGGCCGGCCGGACGCTGCCCCCGTCGGAGGAGGACATCGCCTTCGCCCCGGTCACGGACCTCGCCGCCTGGATCCGCGCGGGGGTGCTGAGCAGCAAGCGGCTCACCCGGATCTACCTCGACCGCATCGAGGCGATCGGCCCCAGGCTCGAATGCTACGCCACGGTCACGGCCGACCTCGCCATGGCCGAAGCCGAGGCTGCCGACGCCCTGCTCCGGGCAGGCGTCCATCTCGGCCCGCTGCACGGCATCCCCTACGGCCTCAAGGACCTGTTCGACACCAAGGGCATCGTGACGGGCTGGGGCGCCGAGCCCTATCGCGACCGGGTGCCGGACAGCGACGCCACGATCGTGCGCAAGCTGCGAGCGGCCGGTGCGGTCCTGCTCGGCAAAACCACCGTCGGCGCGCTCGCCTATAACGACATCTGGTATGGTGGCTGGACGCGCAATCCCTTCAATCTGAACGAGGGATCGAGCGGGTCGAGCGCCGGCTCGGGCTCGGCCACGGCGGCCGGCCTCTGCGCGTTCTCCATCGGCACCGAGACGCTGGGCTCCATCACCTCGCCGAGCCAGCGCTGCGGAACCACGGGCCTGCGACCCACCTTCGGTCGCGTCTCCCGCGCGGGCGGCATGGCGCTCTGCTGGTCGCTCGACAAGGTCGGGCCGATCTGCCGGTCCGTCGAGGATACGGCGATCGTGCTCGCCGCGCTGAACGGCGCAGACCTCGCCGATCGCAGCACGATCGAGGCGTCCTTCTCCTTCGATGCCGGCGCGCCCTGGCGCCACCTGCGCGTCGGATACTTGCCGGAAGCATTCGCGGAGGGCGCGACGCCGGTCGACCATGAGGCGCTGGAGGCCGTGCGCCGGATGGGACTCCAGGTCGTCGAGGCGGCGCTGCCGGACCTGCCCTACGGCGCGCTCATGAACATCCTCTACGCGGAGTCCGCAGCCGCGTTCGAGCACCTCACGCTCGAGAACCTCGACGATACGCTGACGTGGCAGGATGCTGGCGCGTGGCCCAACACCTTCCGCAAGGCGCGCTTCCTCTCGGCCGTCGACCACGTCCAGCTCGACCGTCTGCGCTACAAGACAATGCTGGCGCTGGAGGCGCTGTTCGGGCAGGTCGACGTGCTGATCGGTCCCTTCATGACGGGCCCGATGCTCGTCGCCAGCAACTTCACCGGCCATCCCTGCCTTCACCTGCGGGCAGGCTTCCTCGACCTCGGGAGCCGCAGCGCCATGTCGCTCGACGCGGGCAAGCTGACCACCGGCGACGCCCGGATCGGTCGCACGTTCCGGGTGCCGCAGGGCATCTCGCTCTGGGGCCGGCTGTTCGAGGAAGGCGCCATCCTCAACCTCGGCATGGCGCTGGAGCGCGAACTCGGCGTCGCCGCCGAACGGCCGACCTTCGCGGCCTGACGGCCCGGCCGCAAGCCCGCCAGGTCCCCCTTCGCGGCCACCGCTCCGTCAAAGCTCGCGGTCGCGCTTGGTCTTCCAGATGCCCCGCTTCACGAGGTCCTCGACGACCTCGATCGTGATGCGCTCGACCTCGTGGCTGACGAAGGTCTGCGGCCGGCTCTGCTTGCGGGCGAGATAGACCGGCCGGGTCGTGTAGGGCTCCACGATGGGCGAGCCGACGAGTTCGTTGCGCTCCACCCTGTCATGCACCGCGGCCGGGGCGAGGATCGTGAAGCCGCTGCCGCGCACCACGAGATCCTTGATCTGGCTCAGCGCGTCCATCTCCAGCCAGACGTTCAGCTCGATCCCGCGCTCGGCCGCATAGCGGTCCATGGTCTTGCGCAGCCCGTGGTGCTGGGAGGGGAGTACGAGGTCGAGCCCGGCGACCTCGGCGAGCGGCACCGGGCTGCCGGGCTCGCGCGCGAGGGGCCAGTTGTCGGGCGCGGCGAAGAAATGCAGCTCCTCCTGCATCAGCTCCCGCACCTCGAGGTTCTTCGCCGCGCCGAGGTCGTAGAGGAAGCCGAGGTCGACGGTCTCGTCCTGCAGCCAGGAGGCGACGAAGCCGCTCATGGCCTCCACGACGCGCAGCTTCACCTTCGGCAGCTCGACGCGCACGGTTTCGGCCAGCGGCACCGAGAGCACCATGGAGACGGAGGGCGGCAGGCCGAAGGCCACCGTCCCCTGCGGCGTGTTGCCGGAGCGGCGCACGAGCTCCTGGCAGATGCTCATGCGGTTGCAGATCTCGCGCGCGTGCTCGAGGAGGATCTCGCCGGACGGCGTGATCATGACGCCGCGGGTCGAGCGCTGGATGAGCTGGACGCCCAGCTCCTCCTCAATCTTGATCACGTGCTGGGACAGCGAGGGCTGGGCCACGCCGAGGCGGACGGACGCGGCGGACAGCGAGCCCTCCTCCGCAATCGCGATGAAATAGCGCAATTGCCTGATGTCCATGACGGCTCCTCTCCATGCTAGAGGTCTGCGCTCTAGCTTACTGAGGAAGCCATTATTACTGGCTGCAGCGGGCTTTGCGCTATCTTCGTCGAGCGTTTGGGAGGGTTGCGCATGGGGGATCTGGACGGCGTTCTCGTCGTGTCGCTGGAGCAGGCGGTCGCGGCGCCCTACGCCTCGGCCAAGCTCGCGGACGCCGGGGCGCGGGTGATCAAGGTCGAGCGGCCCGAGGGCGACTTCGCGCGCGGCTACGACCACCTCGTGCACGGCGAAAGCGCCTATTTCGTCTGGCTCAACCGCGGCAAGGAATCGCTCTGCCTCGACCTGAAGAATCCCGGCGACATGGGGCTGATGAAGGCCATCCTCGCCGAGGCCGACGTTTTCATCCAGAACCTCGCGCCCGGCGCAGCCATCCGCCTCGGCCTGGGGGCCGAGGACCTCTTGGCCCGCCATCCCCGGCTGATCGTCTGCTCGATTTCCGGCTATGGCGAGGATGGTCCCTACCGGGAGCAGAAGGCCTACGACATGCTCATCCAGGGCGAGGCCGGGCTCATTGCCATCAACGGATCGCCGGCGGAACCGGCGCGCGTCGGCATCTCCATCTGCGACATTTCGGCAGGGGTGACGGCCCATGCCGCCATTCTCCAGGCCCTGCTGGCGCGCAGCCGCACCGGGAAGGGCCGGGCCATCGAGGTCTCGCTGTTCCACTCGCTCGCCGACTGGATGAACGTGCCCTACCTGCAGGCCCGCTACGGCGAGGCTCCGCCGCCGCGGGTGGGCGTGCGTCACCCGAGCATCGCGCCCTACGGCGCGTTCGCCTGCGCCGACGGCAAGCAGGTGCTGCTGTCCGTGCAGAACGACCGCGAGTGGGCGCGCCTCTGCGCGGAGGTGCTGGGCGACGCGTCCCTCGCCTCCGACCCGCGCTTCGCCCGCAACGTCGACCGCGTGGCCAACGTGGCCGCGGCGGAAGCCCTGGTGGGCCGTTCGCTGGCGCGCTTCACCCGCGAGGACGCCATCGGCCAGCTCACCCGCGCGGGGATCGCCTGCGGCCGCCTGTCCGAGATGGAGGACCTCGTGGCTCATCCGCAGCTCCGGCTCGTCACGGTCGACAGCCCGACCGGACCGGTCGAGATGCTGGCCCCCGGGGCGCGCGAATCCGGTGCTCCGCCGCCGCGGCTGGGCGCGGTGCCGGCCCTGGGCGAGCACGGCGAGGCCCTGCGCCGGGAATTCGGGCGACGGGCCTGAGGCCTTCGCCGCGCCGGAGACCGGCCGGGAACCGGGCTCACCTTTCGGTTTTCGATGGGACGGAGCCGACGGCCCAGCGTCCGGGACGTTGACCGCGACCGCACATTCTTGTCACTTAAGGACACCCACGAAAACAAACACATCGGGAGGATTGTGACATGGCGAGACCGGGCATGCGCGGAGTGGCCCTCACTTTCGCAGTTGCGGCGTGCGCCATGGGCGCCTCGGTTCTTCCGGCGGCCGCGCAAGGCCAGCTCACGGTCTACTGCTCGGTGCAGGAAGAGTGGTGCCGGCCGATGGTGGAGGCCTTCGAGAAGGAGACGGGCATCAAGGTCTCGATGACCCGCAAGAGCTCGGGCGAGACCTACGCGCAGATCAAGGCCGAGTCCGCCAACCCGAAGGGCGACATCTGGTGGGGCGGCACGGGCGATCCCCACATGCAGGCGGCCGAGGAAGGCCTGACCGAAGAGTACAAGTCCGCCAAGCTGGGCGAGCTCAACGACTGGGCGGTACGGCAGTGGGAGCAGTCCAAGGGCCGGACTGTCGGCATCTATTCCGGCGCGCTCGGCTACGCCTACAACACCAAGCTCGCGGCCGAGAAGAAGCTGCCGGACTTCAAGTGCTGGTCCGACCTGCTGAATCCCGCGCTGAAGGACGAGGTCCAGGTGGCCGACCCCAACTCGTCGGGCACGGCCTATACGCTGCTGGCGACGATCGTGCAGATCATGGGCGAGGACAAGGGCTTCGAGTACCTCAAGGCCCTGCACAAGAACGTCAACCAGTACACGAAGTCGGGCGCCGCGCCGGCCAAGGCGACGAGCCTGGGCGAGACGACGGTCGGCATCGCCTTCCTGCACGACCACGTGACGATGATCGTCGACGGCGCGCCGATGAAGGCCGTCGCCCCCTGCGAGGGCACGGGCTACGAGATCGGATC
Source organism: Alsobacter sp. (assembly GCA_046349155.1). Classification (GTDB taxonomy): domain Bacteria; phylum Pseudomonadota; class Alphaproteobacteria; order Rhizobiales; family Beijerinckiaceae; genus Alsobacter. Next base: position 184,291 of record JAXMCW010000003.1, read on the forward strand.
CATGTCGATCATCAAGGGCGCCAAGAACCTGGACAGCGCCAAGAAGTGGTATGACTGGGCGCTGACGCCCGCGGCCCAGGCGCTCGGCGCGCAGGCGAAGTCCTACCAGGTGCCCTCCAACAAGGCGACGCCGATCCCGGCCCAGGCGCCCAAGATGGCCGAGATCAAGCTGATCAACTTCGACTTCGCGAAGTACGGCTCGTCGGCCGAGCGCAAGCGCCTGCTCGCCAAATGGGACGCCGAGGTGAAGAACCAGCCGAAGTAGCGGCGCGGGCACGCCTGCGGCGTCGGAGGGTTTGGCGTGAGGGGCAGGACGAGCGTGCGCAGCCGCGCTGGCTGGGCCATCGGGCTGGGGTGGCTTGGCGCGTTGCTGCTGCCCTGGTTCTGGCTCGACCTCGCCGGGGGCGCGCCGGTCGCCGCCGGATGGCCGCTCGGGCCAGCCGGGCCGGCCATGGCGCTCGGCCTGGCCGGGGCGTGGTGGCTGTTGCCGATCCTCGTCCCGCTCGCCATTGCCACGGTCGCGACAATCGCCGTCCCGGACGCTGTGCGCCGGGGTGCGTGGCTCGTGGCGGCCGGCGCGGCGGGACTGGCCTGGACGCTGGGCCAGGGCTTCGCCATCGGCCTGAAGGGCTGGACGGCGGACTGGCTCGCCGCGCTTGCGGGCTTCGCCGTCCCGCCCCAGGCCGGCTTCGGGCTCGGCGCGACGGCCGTGCTCGTCGCCTTCCTCGCCCTGCTCTGCCAGGGCCTGGCCAGCCGGGGCTGGTGCCGCGGCGACGCCTTCGTGGTCACCGCCATCGGGACCATCGTGGCCCTGATCGCGCTGTTCGTGTTCTTCCCCGTTGGGACCATCCTCTCGAGCGCGGTGCGCGACAATGCCGGCGCGATGGCGCCGGCCCTGTTCGTGGAGAAGATCACCGACCGCTCCATCTGGGGACTCGACTGCGTCACCGGCAACCTGCGCTGCGGCGTCGCCTGGAACACGCTGCTGCTCGGCGTGCTCGTGGGGATCCTGTCCACCCTGCTCGGCCTCGCCTTTGCCCTGCTCGCCACGCGCACGCAGGTGCCGATGAAGGGCGCGCTGAAGCTGATGTCGCTGCTTCCGATCATCACGCCACCCTTCGTCATCGGCCTCGCGCTCATCCTGCTCTTCGGCCGTTCGGGGGCCGTCACAGCCCTCCTGTCGGAGTGGTTCGGCCTTCCCCGGTCGCGCTGGATCTACGGCCTGCCCGGCATCCTGCTCGCGCAGGTGCTCGCCTTCACGCCCATCGCCTACCTGGTGCTCGTCGGCGTGGTGCAGGGCATCAGCCCTTCGCTCGAGGAGGCCTCGCAGACGCTGCGCGCCAGCCGCTGGACGACCTTCCGCACGATCACCTTGCCCCTGATGCGGCCGGGCCTCGCCAACGCCTTCCTGCTGGGCTTCGTGGAAAGCCTCGCCGACTTCGGCAACCCGCTCGTGCTCGGCGGCAATTTCGAGGTGCTGTCCACCAAGGTCTTCTTCGCGGTGGTGGGGGCGTCGACCGACCAGGGCCGCGCCGCCGTGCTCGCCATCGTGCTGCTCGCCTTCACGCTGCTCGCCTTCTGGGCCCAGCAGCGCTGGGTGGGCCGCAAGGTCTACACGACAGTCACCGGCAAGGGCGACGCAGGGCTGCCCATCCCGCTGCCGCGCGGCGTCGCGGTCGGCTGCCTCGTGCTGGCGCTGCCATGGGCGCTCTTCACCTTCACGGTCTACGCCCTGATCCTGGTCGGCGGGTTCGTGCGGGCACTCGGCCGCGACTACACGCCGACGCTGGAGCACTACGCCACCGCCTTCCGCGTGGACGCCACGGGCCCGGGCATCCGCTTCGTGGGCAGCGCCTGGGACAGCTTCTTCGCCACGATGCAGGTCGCGGCCGTCGCCGCGATTCCCACGGCGGCCATCGGCCTGCTCACGGCCTGGCTGCTGACCCGCGAGACCTTCACCGGGAAGCGAGCCTTCGAGTTCGGCACGCTGCTCAGCTTCGCCATTCCCGGCACGGTGGTGGGCGTGAGCTACATCCTGGCCTTCAACGTCCCGCCGCTGGAACTCACCGGCACCGGCCTCATCCTGGTGATCTGCTTCGTCTTCCGGAACATGCCGGTCGGCGTGCGCGCCGGGGTGGCCGCCCTGAGCCAGATCGACAAGTCGCTCGACGAGGCCTCGCTGACGCTGGGCGCGCGCTCCTGGACGACCGTGCGCAGGATCGTGCTGCCGCTGCTCCGGCCGGCCATCGTGGCCTCGCTGGTCTACGCCTTCGTGCGGGCCATGACGGCCGTGAGCGCGGTGATCTTCCTCGTCTCGGCCAAGTACAACATGGCCACGACCTACATCGTGGGGCGCGTCGAGGCGGGCGAGTTCGGCCTCGCCATCGCCTATTCCTCGGCGCTCATCGTGGTGATGCTCGTCGTCATCCTCGGCATCGAGGCGGCGGTCGGGCAAAGGCGGCTCGGTCGTCGCCTCTCCGGCCCCTACGCCGTCGACACCGCGCCCGCGCCCTGAAGCGAGGAAGGCCTTCTCATGGCGAAAGCTCCCGCATCCGTCACGTTCCAGGGCGTCAGCAAGCGCTATGGCGAGGTGACCGCCGTCGACGACGTCTCCTTCACCATCGAGCCAGGGACGCTCGTCACGCTGCTCGGGCCTTCGGGCTGCGGCAAGACCACGACCCTGCGCCTCATCGCGGGGCTGGAGATGGCGAGCGAGGGGCGCATCACGATCGGCGGCGAGGACGTGACGCGGCTGTCCGCCGCCGACCGGGACGTCAGCATGGTCTTCCAGTCCTATGCGCTGTTTCCCCACATGAGCGTGCTCGACAACGTCGCCTATGGACCGACCGTGCAGGGCGTCCCCCGGCGGCGGGCGCACGACATGGCGGTGGAGAAGCTGAGGCTGGTCGGCCTCGCGGGTCTCGAAGCGCGCTCGCCCTCCGAGCTCTCGGGCGGCCAGCAGCAGCGCGTCGCGGTGGCGCGCGCGCTCGTCCTGGAGCCGCAGGTCCTGCTCTTCGACGAGCCGCTCTCCAATCTCGACGCGAAGCTGCGCCGGCGCGTGCGCGAGGAGATCCGCGAGCTGCAGCAGGCGTTGCGCCTCACCGTCGCCTACGTGACGCATGACCAGGAGGAGGCGCTCGCCGTGTCCGACCGGATCATCGTAATGTCGAACGCCCGTATCGCTCAGTCCGGCACGCCCCGCGAGCTCTACGAGGAGCCGGCAAGCCTCTTCGTCGCCGACTTCATCGGCGACGCCAATATCCTCGACGGCGAACTGGTGGAGGAGCGGGGGGAGCGAGGCCTCCTGCGGCTGGGGACGCTGCAACTCGACGTCCCTCGCCGGGGCCGGCCGCGCGGGCCCGTGAAGCTCGCCCTGCGTCCCGACGCGGTGACGCTCGCTCCGGCTTCGGGGCAGGGCGAGGGCTGGACGGGGACCGTCGCCAAGTCCGCCTATCTCGGCCACCGGCGCGAATATACGATCGACACCGCCGCGGGCCCGGTCTTCGTCGTCGCGGGCGGACGCGCGGAGGATGCGCGCGTCGGGTCGCGCGTGGAACTGCAGGTCGACGAGCGCGGGCTGATCGTGCTTCCGGCCCAGGGGTGAGCCGGCGGCGGTCCGGGCCAGGGGACATCGCGGGGCCGGCGCTCTCGCGCCGTGTCGAAAGCGCATAAGCCTGCGTCGCAATCACCCGCGCCCGCGGCGCGCCCCGGGGCGACGCTTGCGGCGATGGGCCAGGGGACCGTCCGGCCCCGCAACGCGTGACGTGCAGGAGCGGGGCATGTTCCTCAGTGTCTTCGACGTGTTCAAGTTCGGCATCGGTCCGTCCTCCTCCCACACGATGGGGCCGATGACCGCGGCCGCGGAGTTCCTCGATCTGCTGCGCGCTGAGCCGCGCCGCGGCGAGGCCGCCTCGCTGATCGTTCGCCTGCACGGCTCGCTGGCCTTCACCGGCAAGGGCCATGCGACCGACCGGGCCGTCGCCCTGGGCCTGCTCGGCTATCGCCCCGCCGACCTCGACATGGACGAGGCGGAGTGCCGCCTGTCCGCGCTGCGCAGCGGGCACGTGCTGCATTTGCCGGGGCTGCCGCCCCTCGCCTTCGATCCGGCGACGTCGATCGTCTTCGACTACGGCCCGCCCCTGCCCGGCCATGCCAACGGCATGGTCGTCGCCGCCTGCGACGACGCGGGCGAGACGGTGCTGTCGGAGACCTATTACTCGATCGGCGGCGGCTTCGTCGTCACGCCCGCCGGGCTTGCCGACCATGCGAAGCAGGCGGCCGACGACGCGGCTCCGGCGAACTGGCCCTATCCCTTCGAGTCCTCCGCCAGCATGCTGCGGATGGCGGCGCAGAGCGGGCTCTCCATCGCCGCGATGAAACGCGCCAACGAAGAGGTTGCCCGCCCGCCCGCGGCGGTGGAGGAAGGGCTGGCGCGCCTCTGGCAGGCCATGAACGACTGCATCGAGCGCGGCCTGTCGCTCGACGGGGAACTGCCCGGCGGCCTCAGGGTGAAGCGCCGGGCCAAGAGCATCCGCGACCAGCTCGAGCGCGAGCGCGGGTCCAACATCGCCCAGCCCCATGTCGCGTCGGACTGGCTCAACGTCTACGCCATGGCGGTGAACGAGGAGAACGCCGCGGGGGGCCGTGTCGTCACCGCGCCCACGAACGGCGCCGCGGGCGTCGTGCCGGCGGTGATCCGCTACTACCTCGACCATTGCATCGGCGCGGATCCCGCCAGGGTGCCGGACTTCCTGCTCACGGCCGCCGCGATCGGCGGGCTCATCAAGCACAACGCCTCGATCTCCGGCGCGGAGGTGGGCTGCCAGGGCGAGGTGGGTTCGGCCAGCGCCATGGCCGCGGCCGGGCTCTGCGCCGTTCTGGGCGGCACGCCGGCCCAGGTGGAGAACGCGGCCGAAATCGCGCTGGAGCACCATCTCGGCATGACCTGCGATCCGGCGGCCGGCCTCGTCCAGGTGCCCTGCATCGAGCGCAACGGCTTCGGCGCCATCAAGGCCGTGGGCGCGGCCTCCCTGTCGCTGCGCGGCGACGGATCGCACTTCATGCCGCTCGACAATTGCATCGCCGCGATGCGTCAGACCGGCGAGGAGATGAACGCGAAGTTCAAGGAAACGAGCCTCGGCGGCCTCGCGGTCAACCTGCCGGAATGCTGAGCACCCTCTCCCCCGGGCTGCTGCGCCGGCGTTATGTATAGGCATAACTTAAACGGCAGATGAACGGAACGCTCAAGCCGCGTTCAGGCTGGGAGTGGCACAGGAGCGCCCGAAGGAGACGACGGCGCATCCCTTGAGCGCGACGGTCTCACGGAGAGATCGATGCGCATCTTGTCCTGGGCAGCCTGGCGCTGCCTCGCCGCCTTGCTGTTCGCCCAGTCCTGGTCCGTCGCAGCGGAGGAGCCGCCGGTCGCTGACGACGGATTCTGGTCGCTGTTCTCGGCGGTGCCGGGCTGGGCCTGGCTCGTGGCCGGCTTCGCGGCCTCGCTGGGCGTCTTCGTCGCCACCGCGCTTGCCGCCCTCGAGAGCGGCGACAGCTATCCGGAGGAGTGACCCGTGCAGCCCGGCCGCACGGGTCGCCGGGTCAGTCGCCCTGCTCGAAGAAGCCGGGCTCGTTCGGGAAGACGGGCGGGCCCGCATGCCGGCCGAGATAGGCCTTCATGGTGGCCTGCATGAACATCGACTTGGCCATGCCCTCGGCGAGGCCCTGGATGCGACCTTGCAGCTCCTTCACCTTGTCGGGATTCTGCGCCGCCAGGTTCGTCTTCTCCGAGGGGTCCTGCGGGATGTTGTAGAGCTCCAGCGCGGAGGGCAGCGGCGTGCGCCACAGCAGCTTCCAGTCCCCATCGCGCACCGCGCCGCGGAACATCTCGACATTGTAGACGACCTCGCTGCGCGGCGAGGGGGCCTTGGCGCTGAGCGTCGGCCAGACGTCCTTTCCGTCGAGCAGCTTGCCGCCTGCGAGGCTGGCGCCGGCAAGCCCTGCGAGCGTGGGCAGCATGTCCACCACGTGCAGCATGCCGTCGACCTTGCCGGGCTGGATGCGGCCGGGCCAGTTCGCCAGGGCCACGGCCCGCGTGCCGCCCTCGTAGAGCGAGCCCTTGCCGTCGCGGAACGGCCCGTTGCTGGCCGGCAGTTCGCCCTTCGTCTCGATTTCACCCGCGAAGGCGGCGGTGCGCACCCCGCCATTGTCGCTGTGGAACACGACGAGCGTGTTGTCCCGCATGCCCTTGCGCTCGAGCGCGGCGAGGACCGCGGCGATCTGCTCGTCCATGACGGAGACCATCGCGGCATAGGTGCGGCGGTTCTTGTCTGCGATGCCAGGATACTTGTCGATCGCCTCCTGCGGCGCCTGGAACGGCGTGTGTGGCGCGGTGAAGGCCAGGTACATGAAGAGCGGCTTCGACGTGTCCTGCGCCTCAATGCGGCGTACGGCGTCCTGCCCGACCAAGGTCGTCACGTAGCCCTTCTCGTCGAGCTTCTTGCCGTTGCGGTACCAGTCGGTGATGCCGTGCACCTTGTGGGTCCAGTAGTCGATCTCGCCGATCAGCGCGCCATACTGGTAGTCGAAGCCGCGCTGGTTGGGCCAGTACTTGCGATCCGCATGGCCGAGGTGCCACTTCCCGACAATGGCGGTGTCGTAGCCGGCCGATTTCAGTACCTGCGGCAGGAGGCGCTCGTCCGTGGGCAGGCCATAGGTCTGCTCGGGCAGGATCACGAAGCTCTGAAGCCCATAGCGCAGAGGATAGCGCCCGGTCATCAGCGCGGCGCGCGTGGGAGTGCACATGGGCTGGACGTAGAATTGCTCCAGCTGCGCGCCGTCCTGGGCCAGCTTGTCGATCGTCGGCGTCCGGATGTCCGAGCCGTGGAATCCCACGTCCCCCCAACCGAGGTCGTCGGCGACGATATAGAGAATGTTGGGCTTGGTCGTTGAGCCCTGGGCGAGGGCCGCGCCGCAGGAGAGGCCGAAGGCCACGGCCGCTGCGGCGAAAAGTCGTCCGATCACGCTGTCGCACTCCGATTCGCGAAGGCGACACTTTAGCGTTTTCGACTGCTGCGTCTTACCAATAAACGCCAGCTCCCCGGGGACGTAGGACCGTGCTACGACGCCCGGCGCAGCGGGCTCGACGAGGCCCGGGCCACGTCCCCGCGGCCGTGCCCCGACTGGCGCGTGCGGAAGGTGGCTGCGATCGCGTTGAGCCGCTCGATCTGGCCCGCGAGGCTGGTCGCCGCGGCGACGCTCTCCTCCGCGAGGGCGGCATTCTGCTGGGTCATGTGGTCCATGTGGGCCACCGCCTGGCTCATTTCGTCGATGCCGTTGGCCTGCTCGCCCGTGGCGCTCGAGATGTCGCCGACCATGCCGGAGACGCGCTCCGAGGCGTCGACGATGCGGCCGAGCACGTCGCCCGCCTCGCGCACCAGCTTGACGCCGCCCGCCACCTCCTGGTCGGAGGCGCTGATCAGCGCCGTGATGTCCTTGGCGGCGTCCGACGAGCGCTGCGCCAGCGTCCGCACCTCCGACGCCACGACGGCGAAGCCCTTGCCGGCCTCGCCGGCGCGGGCCGCCTCGACGGCCGCGTTCAGCGCCAAGAGGTTCGTCTGGAAGGCGATCTCGTCGATGACGCCCGTGATGTCGGAGATCTTCCGGCTCGCCTGCTCGATGCGGGCCATGGCCTCCACGGCGTTGGAGACGATCGAGCCGCCTGTCCGCGCCACGCCGGACGCCTCGCGCGCCAGGGTCACCGCATCGCGCGAAGCATGGGCCGTCGCCTTCACGGAGGCCGCGAGTTGCTCGGTCGTGGCGGCCGTCTCCTCGAGCGAGGAGGCCTGGTCCTCGGTGCGCCGGGACAGGTCGCCCGCCCCGCCCTCGATCTCCGCGGCCGCCGCCGCCACTTCGGCCGCCGTGGATTGAAGCGTCGCCACCGTCTCGGCCAGGTGTTCCGTCGTCTCGCGGATGCCGTCCTGCAACTCGCCGAACACGCCGTCGTAGCGCCTCGCCATCTCGTGCGTGAGGTCGCCCTGGGCCACGGCGCGCAGGGCGCGGTTGACGTCGCTCATCGCCGTTTCGACGGTCGCCGACAGCGTGTTCAGCCCCTCGGCGATGTCCTTCACGAAACCCGTCTTGTCGTCGACCGAGAGCCGCCGGCTGAAATCGCCGAGGGCTGCGGCACCCACGACGCTCGCCACCGCGTCCTGCGCGGCGAGCTCCTCCGTCACGTTGCGCCAGATCAGCGTGTGCCCGACCCTTTCGCCGTCGGCGTCGTAGATATAGGTCATGTCGACGTTGATCACGAGGCCGCCGACGGTATAGCGCACGCGCCGCTTCCTGCCGTCGTCGAGCAGCACGTCGCGCTTCAGCGCAGGGTTCGTGCGGTAGTAGTCGATGTGCTGACCAACCATCTGGTCGATCGAGAAGTCGATCTTCTGCTCGCGGAAGATCGGCTCCAGCCGCATCAGGAGCTGCACGAGCGTGGCGCTGACATAGACCATCCGCTCGTCGGGGTCGGTGATCATCAGCATGCTGTCGGAGCCGTCGAGGGCGGCGACCACCAGCTTGTTGTCGCGGCCCAGGCTGCTGATGCGCTCGACGGAGCGCGCGACGTCGCCGATCTCGTCGGTCCGGGTCAGGCCGGGGATCGCCACGTCGGCGACGCCGTCCTTGATAAGGCCGATGGCCACGGCCATGCGGCGGACGGGACCCACGAATTGCTGGGTGAGCCAACCATAGCCGGCCAGGATGATCAGGACCAGGACGGTCGCTCCGACGATCGAGGCGAGGAGCGCCTGTTGCCGGACAGCCTGGCCCTGCTGCTCGATCGACTGGCCGTTCGCCTCGATCTCGTCACCCAGGGCGTCAAGCGCCTTCTCCAGCGCCGAAAAGCGCTCGTCGAAGTCCGGAAGCTGCGCCTCGGCGCCGGGAAGATCGGCATAGGCGGTCGCGATCAGGGTCCGCGCGGCGGCGATGTAGGCCTCCAGCGGCGGCCTCGTCGTTTCGATGGAGGCCCCGACGGCGTCTCCCCTGGAGAGCGTCGAGATCGTCTGGATCGAGGTCTGGAAGGACTGGACGGTCTGCTCCAGGTCCTTCAGCGTCTCGTCGCGGTGCGGGGTCTTGCTGCGCGCGTCGTGCAGGGCGAAGTAGACCTGCGCCCTCAGCCCGTCATGGTACATGTCGCCCAGCGTGTGCTGTCGCAGGATGGTCGCGCTCTTGCGAAGGTCGTCCAGGGCGGCACCCAGCTTGGCCGAGGCCACGGCGACGATGGCCCCGACGACGCAGGCCAGCAGTCCGGCTGCCATGAAGGCCGCGCCGAACTTCGTGTTGAGCGATTGAAGACGCATGCGAGCCCCCGACCCGATCGACGAGATGGTCGCCATGCTGCGCCAGCCGCATTTCGTCCTGGTTAAATAACAGGTGAACTCGGGCTAAAGGCGCGGCTTTTTTTAAGTCGTGGATACAGAATTTTCATGCACAGGATTGAACGACTTAAAACAGCAGGTGCGGCGTCGGATTGGCCAGCTCCGCCAGCGTCCTGACACTCTGGACCCGGATCGTCCGGTCCTGGAACTGCACGCCGTGCTTGCGCAGGGCGTCGATCTCACGACCCAGCGTCGTCAGCGACATGCCGAGGCTGGAAGCCAGCATGCGCTTGGGGACCATCAGCCGCAGGGTCTGGGAGTCCTCCCCGCCGGCGGCCTGCCGCCAGATCCAGTTGGCGAGACGCTCCAGTGGCGCGCGCAACTGCTGGTCGTGCAACTCCATCGTGAGATGGCGGTTCACCTTGGCCGCGTGGGCCAGGAACGCCCGGGTCACTTCGGGATTGCGCTGGATGAGGTCCCGCAGGAAGGCGACGGGGATCATCAGGATGCGGCAGCGCTGCAGGGTTCGCGCCGTGTAGGAGCTCGTCCCGCTGTCGACGCAGGACTCGAGCGGAAAGACGGCGCCCGCCCCCTTCACCATCATCGTGTAGCAGCGGTCGCTCAAGGAGGCGCCCAGCTCGACCTCGCCGGCCAGGAGCACCAGCACAAAGGACACCTCGTGGCCTTCGTTGAAGAGGGTGGTCTCGGGCGGGAAGGCCTGGATATAGGAACAGCGAAGCAGGCGGCCCCGGTCCTCGTCAGTCAGGGACTGCAGGACAGGCACGTCGCGAAACAGCGCTTCCACATCGTCCGACATGTCGGAATCCGGCCAGAAACAGACGTTAACTCCACATCAGATTGTTGTCACTAGCCACGATTTCGAACGACGCGCGACTCATGCTCGTCCTGCGAGCGTCCGGAGGGGAACCCGTCAAACGGGAACCGGCCATATCAGCCGCCGGAAACCTCCAGCAGCAGCTTTCCGGAGACGCGGCGCGACAGGAGGCGGTCCATCATGGCTCCCGCCTCGGCGAACGGATACACCTCCTCGACCGGAACGTGGAACCGGCCCTCCGCGATGCCTCCCAGCACGTCGGACACGCCGCGCTGCCAGGCGTCCGAGCGAAAGTCGACGTGCCCGACATGCAGGCGGGTGAACGTGGCCGAGCGCTCCACCAGCCGTTCCCAAAGGTTGGGCAGCGGCTTTCCTTCCGCCTCGCCGACGCTCACCACATGGCCGAGGCGGCGCAGGGCGGCAAAGCTCCGGTCGAGGATCGTGGCGCCGGTCGAGTCGACGATCTTGTCCACGCCCCGGCCCTCCGTGAAGGCCAGGGCCACCGCCACGAAGTCGCCTTCGGCCCGATTGACGACGGCGTCGGCTCCGAAGGCCAGTGGGCGCGCTTCCTTGCCGGGCGTGCCGACCGTCCCGATCAGCCGGGCGCCCGCGGCCTTGGCGAGCTGCACGACGAACAGGCCGAGGCCGCCGCCGGCGGCATGGAGCAGGATCGTGTCGCCGGGCCTCGTCGTGCTCACGAGGTGCAGGATGCACCAAGCGGTCATGCCCTGGATGTAGAAGGCCGCGCCCTGCCGGAGGCTGATCGAGTCCGGGAGCCTGACGACCCGCTCGGCCGGGACGGCGCAGCGCTCGGCGAAGCCGCCCGCGCCCTCGGAAAAGGCGCTGACGCGGTCGCCGACCGCGATCCCGCGCACCCCCGCGCCCACCTTGCCCACGATCCCCGCGAACTCGATGCCGGCCACCAGCGGATAACCCTTGGGGTGCGGGTAGACCCCGCTGCGCATCATCGTGTCGGCGTAGTTGCAGCCCCCGAACGCAACCTCGACAAGCACGTCGCCCGGACCCGTCACGGGTTCCGGCGCTTCGGCCAGGCCCATCACAGGCCTTTCGCGGGACGGGCTCTCGATCACGATCGCACGCATGCGTGTCCTCCGGTGTCGTCCATTCCAAGCTCGGGCTCGACCATGCCAGAATGACCGCTCGGGAGCCCGCGCGCCACGTCCGATTGCCGTGCCCGAGTTTCACGGATCTTGCATCGGGGCTCGGCCCGCGGGGGTCGATGCAGTCAGGCGGTCGAGACCATGAAGACGATCGGGGTGGATGTCGGCGGCACCTTCACGGACCTCGTGCTGTGCGACACGGCGACAGGCGCGCTCGCTGTGCACAAGGTCTCCACAACCCCGGAAGATCCATCGACGGGCGTGATGCGCGGCATCCACGAGTTGTGCCGCCGCGCGGACGTCGCCCCGGCCGAGATTGACGCGGTCCTGCACGGGACGACCACGGCCACCAACGCCGTCCTCGAGCACAAGGGCGCCACGGCAGGGCTCATCACCAATGACGGCTTCCGCGACATCCTGCAGATCGCGCGCCACCAGCGCGTCGAGCACTACTCCATCCTGCAGGAACTGCCCTGGCAGAGCCGGCCGCTGATCAAGCGCCGCCATCGCAAGGTGGTCCGCGGCCGCCTCGCGCCTCCCAAGGGCGAGGAGCTCGAGCCGCTCGACGAGGAGGGCGTGCGACGCGCGGCCCTGGAGCTAAAGGCCGAGGGCGTCACCAGCGTCGCCGTTGGCTTCCTCTTCTCCTACCTCAATTCCGCCCACGAGGACCGCGCCGCCGCCATCGTGCGCGAGGTCATGCCCGAGGCCTTCGTCACGACCTCTGCTTTCGTCTCGCCGCAGTTCCGCGAGTTCGAACGCTTCACCACCGCGGCGCTCTCGGCCTTCATCGGGCCCAGGGTCCGGACCTATGTCGCCAACCTCGAATCCGCCCTGAAGCAGGCCGGCATCCGGGGGGACCTGCGCATCATGGCCTCCAACGGAGGCGTCGCGACAGCCGCGATGGTCGCCGAGAAGCCGGCGCTGACGCTGATGTCCGGTCTCGCGGCGGGCGTGCTGGGCGGGGCGCGGGTGGGCGAGGAGGCGGGCCGACGCCGGCTGATCACGTTCGACATCGGCGGCACCAGCGCCGATATCGGCCTCGTGGTGGACGGCCGGTTCGCCGAGACGGATTCGCGCTCCGCGTCCATCGCAGGCTTCCCGCTGCTGATGCCCATGATCGACATCCACACGATCGGGGCGGGAGGCGGTTCGATCGCGCATGTCGACCGCGGGGGCGCCTTCCGCGTCGGCCCGCGCTCCGCCGGCGCCGTGCCGGGCCCCGCAGCCTACGGGCGCGGCGGCGAGGAGCCCACCGTGACGGACGCCAATCTCGTGCTCGGCCGCCTGGACGCGGAGGATTTCCTGGGCGGCGGCATGCGGCTCGACGCCGATGCCGCCAGGCGGGCCGTGGCGGGACTCGCCGGGCGCCTGGGCCTCGGCCTCGAGGAGACGGCGGAAGGGATCCTCACCATCATCAACGCCAACATGGCCAACGCCATCCGCTCGCGCACCGTGCAGAAGGGCATCGACCCCCGCGGCTTCGCGCTCGTCGCCTTCGGCGGGGCAGGGCCGCTGCACGGGGCGGAGGTCGCCGCGATGCTGGACATTCCCGAGGTGATCGTTCCGCCCTATCCCGGCATCACGTCGGCCATGGGCCTGCTCACCACGGACCTCAAGTATGACGAAGTCAGAACCCAGTTCCAGGTAAGCGGCGCGGTGGATCTGGCGCGCCTCAACGGCGACCTGCAGGCCATGCATGCGAGCCTGTCGGCCCAGTTCGCGCGCGACGGCCTCGCGCCGGACGCTTTGTCCTTCTCGGCCGTGGGGGACCTCCGCTATGTCGGTCAGGGTTACGAGCTCAAGGTCCCCTTTCCCGGCCATGTCCTCGACGAGCCGGCTCTTGGCGCGGTGTGGCAGGCCTTCCATGCTGCCCATGCCGCGGAATACGGCCACGCCTTCGAGGCGAGCCCCATCGAGATCGTCAATGTCCGCTTGAGCGGTGCCGGGGCCATGCCGAAGCTGCCGCCGATGGCGGCGGGGCCTGGCGGCTCCCTGGCCGGCGCGGTGCTGCGCAGGGGACGCTGCGTCTTCCGGGTGGACGGCAGGCTCGAGGCCTGCGACACGGCCGTCTACCGCCGGGCGGGGCTGCCGGCGGGAGAGGCCATCGCGGGTCCCGCCATCGTCCTGCAGACCGACTCGACCACCGTCGTGCCGCCCGGCGCATCCGCCATCATCGATCCGGCCGGCAATATCGTGATCAGCCTGGGAGCCGGCCGATGAGCGCCACCCGCGTCGACCCCGTCACCGCGGCCGTCATCCATGGCGCGCTCGAGAACATCGCGGTGGAGATGGGCCACAAGCTCATGCGGATGAGCTATTCGAGCATCATCCGCGAGTCCGAGGATTTCGGCGCCGCGCTGACGGACGCGGAAGGGCGTCAGCTGTGCGAATGCAGGATGAGCACGCCGCTGCAGTCCGGCCCGATCCCCGGCTATATCCGCGGCATCCTGCGCGTGATGAAGGCCCGCGGCGAGACGATCCGCCCGGGCGACGTGATCATGCACAACGATCCCTATGGCGGAGCCTCGCACGGTCCGGACGTCGCCTTCTGCGTGCCGGTCTTCCTCGACGGGGTCCTGATCGGGTTTTCCGTCACGACCGCTCACCACCTCGACATCGGCGCGCTGACTCCCGGCAGTTGCGGCATCGTCGACGCCGTCGACACCTATGCCGAGGGCCTTCAGTTCAAGGCCATCAAGGTGTTCGACGAGGGGCGGCGCAACGATCCCGTGTGGCACCTGCTGCGCGACAATATCCGCGCGCCCGAGCTCGTCGTCGGGGACATGGAGGCGCAGATCAAGGCGGCCGAGATCGGGGCTGAGCGCTACCTCGCGCTCGTCCGGCAGCACGGACCGGCCACCGTCAACGCCGCCTACGAGGACATGATGGATTATTCGGAGCGGCTGATGCGCGACGCCATCCGCGCGCTGCCGGACGGGGACTACAGCGCGACCACCCGCATCGACGGATATCTCGACGATCCCGACCCGTCGCGACGCGACCTGCCGATCGTCGTGACGCTGCGCGTGCGCGGCGACGAACTCGAGGTTGACCTGACCGGCACGGCACCGCAGGTGCCGGACAAGCCGATCAACATGCCGCTCGAGGGCACCGTGGACTGCGCGGTCTGGCTGACCCTGCGCTCCATCCTGCTCGACAGCACGATCTACGGCAACATCCCCCAGAACAGCGGCCTTACGAGGCCGATCACCATCGTCGCGCCCAAGGGAACGCTCGCCAACCCGACCTTCCCGGCGCCGGTCATTGCGCGCTTCTGCCCTGGCAACCAGCTCGCCGACACCGTCATGAAGGCGCTGGCGCAGGCCGTTCCTCGGCAGGTCAGCGCCGGCATCGGCAACCTGCGCGTCATCGCCTTCAGCGGCCTCGCGGAGGGCCGGCACTGGGTGCACATGGAGATCTTCGAGGGCTCCTATGGCGGGCGCTTCGGGCTCGACGGAATGGATGCGGTCGACACGCTCTACGCCAACACCCGCAACAACCCGATCGAGGACATCGAATCCCACCTGCCCCTGCGCGTGACGCGCTACGAATTGCGGGAGAACGCCGCGGCGGCAGGGCGCTGGCGGGGCGGCATCGGATCCGTGCGCTCCTTCGCGTACCTCGTCGACGGCGGGTTCTCCGTGGAGGGCGACGGGCACAAGCACCGGCCCTGGGGCTTCCAGGGCGGGCATGACGGGTACACCGCCTCCCTGCGGCTCCTGCGCAAGGACGGCGGCGAGCTCGAACTGCCCTCGAAGGTCGCCTATCGGCCCTGCAAGGCCGGCGACACGCTGGTGTCGCAGGGGCCCTCCGGCGGCGGTTACGGCGACCCTTTCGAGCGCGACCCGGCCCTGGTCCTCGACGACGTCAAGGACGGCTATATCGACGAGGCAGCGGCCTTTCGGGACTACGGAGTCGTCATCGCGCGCGGCGCCGTCGACGCCGCGGCGACCGAGGAGCTGCGGGCTGCGAGGATGTGATCGGCACCGCTCGCCAGATGGTTGATTGCATAAGCAAATTAACTCAATCTCGGCCCTCGACCTCCGTCGGGGCACGGGCGGCCGAACATCACCATCCCTCGGCCCCCGCAGGGTCGCCATGCGCCAGCCCGATCCCTCCCACATCATGCAGGTGGGCCTCGGCTTCTTCGGTTCCAAGGCTCTTCTCTCCGCGGTCGAACTCGGCCTCTTCACCGCGCTTGCCCGCCGCCCCCTGACGGCGGCCGAAATCGCCCGCGCGCTCGGCCTGCATCCGCGCGCCGTGCCCGACTTCCCCGACGCGCTGCTGGCGCTCGGCTTCCTGCAGCGCGAAGGCGATGGCGAAGGCGCGCGCTACTCCAACACGCCCGATGCGGCCGTCTTCCTCGACCGGGAGAGCCCCGCCTATATCGGCGGCATCCTGGAGATGGCGAATGCGAGGCTCTATCCGTTCTGGGCCGACCTCACGGAAGCCCTGAAGACGGCGAAGCCGCAGAACGAGACCAAACATTCCGGCGAGCCGATCTTCGCCAAGCTCTACGAGGTTCCCGAGCGCCTGGAGCAGTTCCTCAATGCGATGACCGGCATCTCCGCCGGCAACTTCATGGCCTTCGCGCAGAAGTTCGCGTTCGGCCGCTACAAGACCCTCTGCGACGTAGGTGGCGCGACGGGACAGCTCGCCTGCATCGTCGCCAGCGCGCATCCCCACATGAGCTGCGTCAGCTTCGACCTGCCCAAGGTCGCGCCGATCGCCGAGAAGGCCATTGCCCGCGCCGGCCTCTCCGACCGCGTCACGACCGCCGGGGGCGACTTCTTCACGGACCCGCTGCCCCAGGCGGACGTGATCACCATGGGGATGATCCTGCACGACTGGAACCTGGAGAAGAAGAAGCAGCTCATCGCCAAGGCCTTCGACGCGCTGCCGGAGGGCGGCGCCCTTGTCGCCATCGAGGCGATCATCGACGACGCCCGGAGAGAGAACGCCTTCGGGCTGCTGATGTCGCTGAACATGCTGGTCGAGTTCGGCGACGCCTTCGACTTCACCTTCGCCGACTTCACGGGCTGGTGCCGGGAGGCGGGATTCAAGCGCTTCGAACTGATCCCGCTCGCGGGCCCGTCCAGCGCAGCGGTGGCCTACAAGTAGCCTCCCCTGCGGCAGGCCTGCCGACGCGCAGCCAGGCGGGTCCGGGATGGCACCCGGCGGCAGGGCCGATGTGCCCGGAACGATCCAAATCATCTCTTCCAGGGCTGACCGGGACGGACAGGGACCCCTGTCGTTCGACGAGGTAGCGGCGGAAGAGAAGAAAATTCTTCTCCGGGCGTCGTCGACAGAGGACGCTTTTCGACGCAGGTCGTTCTTCAAGAGGAACATTCTGTTTGACTTGACGAACAATCCGAAGACAATCGTGCCCGAGGCTGATCGACCGGCCGAGCGGCGGAGGAGCCGAATTCGGTTCGAAGCGCCAGGGGCGAGAGCGGCTTTCCGGACGCATCGCGGCAGACGACCCGCGCGCCGGCCGGTCTGTGGACCGGCGGAGCCGGGGCCCGGTGGGCCGCGTTGCGAACCCCGGCAGGGCTCGCGCCGATTGCAAGGAGGCATGCAGGACATGGCGACTGACAGTCGCAACGCCGAGATCCTGGCGCTCCAAGGCGGGAGCTATCGCGCCGACCCGACGAGGGGCGCGGAGGCGGGGAAGGTCGCGTCGGGCGGGACGCCGGGCCATGTCCGGCTCTTGGTCGGCGTCGAGCATCCCGACGACATCCTCGCCGATCTCGACCAGGCGCCGGTCGCCCCGGCGCCGGAGCGCGCGTCCGCGGCCTGATGTCCGCTTCGCGGCCTCGCGTCGCGGCACCCCCCTCCCTTTTCTCGCGGCAACCTCATGGACCTCATCGACTATTCCATTCTGATGGCGCTCCAGGAGGACGCGACCATCTCCATCGCGGCGCTCGCGTCGAAAGTGGGCCTCTCGCAGACACCGTGCTGGAAGCGGATCCAGAAGCTGGAGCAGAACGGCGTCATCCTGGGCCGGGTGGCGCTCGTCGCGCCCGAGGAGGTGGGGCTCGGCTTGACGGTCTTCGTGCAGATCGAGACGGCCGACCATTCCGCCGAATGGCTCAAGCACTTCGCCGCCGGACTCTCCGCCATGCCGGAAGTGGTGGAGCTCTACCGGATGGCGGGCGACGTCGATTACATGCTGCGCGTCGTGGTGCCCGACATGGCAGCCTATGACCACTTCTACCGCGACCTGATCGAGCGCTTTGCCCTGAAGAACGTCACGTCGCGCTTCGCCATGGAGCGGCTGAAGCAGACGTCGGTGCTGCCCATTCCAAAGCCCGAGCGCCGTCACGACTGACGGCCCGAACGGCGGCTGCGCCGGCAGGCGGATCGGAGCCATAGCGGGGGCCCGCGGAGGCCGATCGGCCGGCCCCGCGCGACCTCCTCCCCCCCGACAGCGCGACGCCGTCCCGCCAGCGCGGGAGGCGTTCGTTCTCCTGCGTGCCCGAACAAAGCAAGATCCATCCCGTTGACCCCCGGGCCATCCCATCTGACGCTCGGGTCCTCCCGGGATTGGCCCGAGACCAGCGCGGAGGACTTGCGATGAGCCTGTTCTGGAACGACTGGGTTGGCCTTGCGGCGTTCGGCGCCGCCTTCCCCCTGCCCGCAGCGCCGGAGCCGCCGGACGCCGAGGCGGACACGGGTCGCGACGGTCTCTGCTTCCTGGCGTGGCTCAGGGACTCGGAGCGGGAACGAGGGACCGATCCCGAAAGCGGTGACGGGCGCGATCCGCACGAGGAGCGTCTTTTCGCGGCCTTTCTCTCCTGCCCCTGGATCTGAACGTCCGAAGCCGGTCCCCGGCGTCAGACCGACAGGTGGCCGGCGACACGCTCCGCGGCGTCCGGCTCCCCGGTCCGCCCGCCCGCGACGATCGAGCCGATCTCCAGGACGGCATAGCGGTCCGCGACGGCCAGCGAGAACCCGATATGCTGCTCGACCAGTAGGAACGCCGTGCCCGACCTGTCGCGCTCGGCGCGGATCACGCCGGCGAGGCGCTCGATGACGGAGGGCTGCAGCCCCTCGGTGATCTCGTCGACGAGGATCAGCGTCGCGCCGCTGGCGAGTGCGCGGCTCATCAGCAGCATCTTCTGCTCGCCGCCGCTGAGTGTGCCGGCCCGCTGGCCGAGGCGCTCGAGCAGGAAGGGGAAGGCGCTGCGCACGCGCTCGCAGGCCGCGCCCCAGTCGTGGCGCATGGGCAGGGCGAGGCGAAGGTTCTCCTCCACCGTGAGATCCTGGAACAAGGCCTTTTCCTGTGGGATGTAGCCCACCCCGAGCCGCGCCACCCGGTGCGGCGGCGACGCCGTGACGTCCGTCCCCGCAACGTGAACGCGCCCCGCCATCTTCGCGAGGTAGCCCATGGCGGACCGGACAAGCGTCGTCTTGCCCATGCCGTTCTTGCCCATGAGCGCGACGATCTCGCCCGGCCCCACGTCGAGCGACACGTCGCGCAGCACCGTGGCGTCGCCATAGCCGCTCGTCAGACCGGCGAGGGAGAGCGCGGGCTCAGCCATGGGCGCCTCCGCCGAGGTGACCGGACCCCGCGTAGATCGCTCGCACCAGCTCGGACGTCACGACCTCCTCCACCGAGCCGTCGAGCACGAGCTGGCCCTGGTGGAGCACCACCATGCGCGAGCTGATGTTGCGCACGAACTCGAGGTCGTGCTCGACGAGCAGGATGCAGATGTCGCCGCGCGCCGCGAGCTCGGTGAGGATGCCGCCGATCACCGTGCGTTCGGGCTTGGTGAGGCCGGCCGTCGGCTCGTCGAGAAGCAGGATGCTGGGCTCCAGCGCGAGCACCATGGCGAGTTTGAGCGCCTGCTTCATGCCATGCGAGAGCAGGCGCGCCGGCGTGTCGAGCCGGCCGTCGAGGCCGGTTGCGGCAAGCACGTGCGTGGCGGCGAGCGGCAGCTTCAAGAGCGGATCGGTCGCCCAGAGCGAGGGTCTGTCGAGACGGCTGCGGGCGATGCGCAGGCAGTCGCGCACGCTGAGCGCGTCGAAGATGTTGGAAGTCTGGAACTTGCGCCCGACCCCGAGGGCCACGCAATCCTCGGGCGGGCGGCGGCCGATCTCCACGCCGTTCAGCGCGATCGTGCCGCCGCTGCGCTCGGCCCCGTCGGCGATGCAGCGCATCAAGGTGGTTTTTCCTGCGCCGTTCGGTCCTACCAGGCTCACGAGCTCGCCACGTTTGGCTGCGAGGTCGATGCCGCGCAGCACCTGCAGGCTGCCAAAGGACTTCGAGACGCCCTTGATCTCGAGCGCCGGGCCCGCGCCGCCGACGGGGGCCCGGCCGGGCGCGGCCTGCACGGCGAGCCCCGTCCCGGCGACCTGCCGGCGCGGAGCGAGCCGCCGCCCGATCGCGCTCAACCCGTCGCCCAGCACCGGCCCCAGCCCGCGCGGGAACAGCACGATCACCAGCACGAAGACGATGCCGAGGATGAGCTTCCAGACGAAGGGGAACTCGCCGCTGAGCTGCGCCGTGGACCAGTCGATCAGGAGCGTGCCGAGCACTGGCCCGATCAGCGTGCCTCTCCCGCCCAGCGCCACCCAGACCACGAGCTCCGTGCCGAAGACGAAACCCGTCAGCTCGGGCGCGATGACGCTGGTGAAGCAGGCATAGGCGAAGCCGGCGGCCGCGCCCACCATGCCCGCCACGATGAAGACGATGAGCTTGAGGCGCTGCGGGTCGAGCCCGAGGTATCGGCAGCGCACCTCGTTCTCGCGCACGCTGACGAGAAGCCGGCCGGCGTCCGAGCGCAACACGATCCAGGTCAGGCCCGTGAGCGCGACGAGCCCGAGGCCGGCAAGGCGGAACCAGGCCTCGATCGAGAGGTCCGGCACCTCGAATCCCGACAGGCCGCTGCTCGATCCCGTGAAGTTGCCGCCGGAGAAGATGACTTGCGTCACCACGATCGGCAGGACGAGCGTGATCACGGAGGCATAGAGCTGGGAGGCCCCGGGCCCGAAGGCGAGCCAGCCCACCAGGGCCGCCACCACGCCGGCGGCCACGATCGCGCCGGCGAGCGCGAGGACGAGGTTGGCCGGCGAATAGCCGACATGCACGAAGGTGAGGCCCGCCGCGTAGGCCCCGATCCCGAAGAAGGCCGACTGCCCGAAGGTGAGCACGCCCATCGTTCCCCACAGCACGTCGACCGTGAGGGCCACGCAGGCATAGAGGAAGGACCGCACGAGGATGTTGACGGTGTAGCTGTCGAAGACGAGCGGGGCGAACCACACGGCGAGGCTCGCGGCCAGCAGGCAGGCTACCAGCAGCCTGTGCGGCGCGCCGGCGCGCGCGTTGCGGGCTGGCTTCGTGGAGAGGGCGACGGGCTCAGTCACGGGCGAAGCCTTGCGGGCGGATGCGCAGGATCACCGCGGCGAGCACGGCGATGGTGAGGCCGCCCAGGACGGGACTGACGAGCGAGCTCACCAGGACCTGGGCGCCGCCCAGGACGAGGCAGGCAGCGGCGAGGCTCGCCAGCGACGCGCCGGCCACGAGCACGAGCATGAAGGCGTTGACCAGCCATGGCACCCCCATGTTTGGGTCCACGCTGGAGAGCGGCGTGATCAGCGCGCCGGCCACGGCGGCGAGGGCGGAGCCGAGCACGAATGTGGAGAGCCGCACGAGCCCCGCATTGATGCCGAGCCCGCGCGCAAGGTCCTCGTTCATGATGACGGCGCGCGTGGCGAGGCCCAGCCGCGTGCCGCGCAGCAGCGCGGCCAGCGCGACGGCGACGACGAGCGCCACGCCCACCAGCACAAGCCTGTACTGCGAATAGCTCTCGCCCATCAGGTCTACGGCTCCCTTGATGGGGCTCTCGGCGAACTGCACTTCGCGGCCGAAGGCGATGGTGATGGCCTGCCCGATGATGATGCCGAGCCCCCAGGTGGCGAGGATGGCGTCGAGCGGCCGTGCGTAAAGCGGGCGCACGACGAGCCGCTCGATCAGCATCCCCGCCGCAGCGCCGAACAGGGCTGCGAGTGGAATCGCGGCCCAGGGGTTCAGGCCCCAGCGCGTGGCGGCCAGCGCCGCGTACCCGCCGATGGTGAGCAGGCCCCCATGGGCGAAGTTGATGATCTTCATCACCCCGAACACGATCAGCAGGCCGCTCGCCACCGTGAAGAGGATGGCGGCCGTCGTCACGATGTCGAGCGCCTGGGCCAGCATGGCGGGAATCCGGTCGGGGTCGAGCGGGACGGCCTCGCGCCGGCCGCGGAGAAACGAAGCGGCACAGGCGGGCGAGGGCCGGCAGCCCCCGCCCGCAGAAGGCTTACTTCAAGTTGGGGCACTGGTCGCCGGGATCGACGTCCTTGAAGGTCGAGAGGATCTTCACGCTGCCGTCGCCCTGCACCTGGCCGAGATACATGGTCAGCGGCGCGTGGCGCTGCTTGCTCATGGCGATCGCGCCGCGGGGACCGTCGACCTTCACCTCGGCCAGGGCCTTGATGACGGCGTCGGGCTGGGTCGACCCCGCCTTCTCCACCGCCGCCTTGTAGGCGTAGACGCCCTCGTATTGCGGCACGGAGAGGTCGTTCGGCGTCTTCAGGTTCGTGCCGAACTTCTTCTCCATGGCGGCGAGGAAGGTCTTGTTGGCGGGCGAGTCGATGTTGGTCAGGTAGGAGCCGGAGATGAAGATGCCCTCGGCGTCGCCGCCCATGCTCTTGGCGGTACCCTCGTCGACCGCGAGGTTGCCGTAGAGCGACTTGATGCCGGCCGCGCGCAGCTGCTTCGTCAGCGTCACGTTGGGCGCGCCGCCCGCCGTGGAGGTGACGATGGCGTCGGGGTTGGCCGCCTTGATCTTGCTGATGATCGCGGTCCAGTCCGTCGCGTCCATGGGCGCGTATTCGTCGCCCACCACCTTGCCTCCGGTCTTCTCGATGTACTGCTTGGTGAAGGCGAGCATCCCGCGGCCGAAAGCGTAGTCGCTGCCGACCAGGAAGTAGGTCTTGGCGCCCTTGTCCTTGAAGTAGTCCACGATGGGCGCGACCTGCTGGTCGGGGACCCAGGCGTTGACGTAGAGGTAGGGGTTGCAGGAGCGCCCCTCGTAGAACGAGGTGTAAATGTAGGGCACCTTGTTGCGGCTGACGATCGGCAGGCCGGCATTGCGGGCGGCGCTCGTCTCCATCGAGATCAGCACGTCGACCTTCTTCTGCAGGATCAGTGACTCGAAGGCCTTCTGCGCGCCCGCCGCGCCCGAGCCGTCGTCGGCGACCTCGAGCTCGACCTTCTTGCCGAGAATGCCGCCCTTGGCGTTGATCTCCTCGACGGCGAGTTCGGCCGACTGCACCACCGACGGCGCGACGACGCTGTTGGCGCCGGACAGGCCGACGGGAATACCGATCTTGATCGTATCGGCCGCCTGCGAAGCGGACGCCCCGAGCGCGATGGCGAAGGCCGCGGCGGCGGCGGAAGACAACAGGGATTTCGTCACTACACCCTCCATGGTGACGGTTGCACAACACCACCTTCCTTCGAGGTCGAAACCGTTCCTTCGAAGGAAAAGATGATCGATCAGAGACTTGCCGGCGTTCCTCCGACGTGGCCGGCCGGCAGGCTAGTACCAGCCGCGCGGGGCCGACGCGCCGAGCATCTCGGCATAGACGTCGGTGCGGCGGTCGCGGAGCACCTGGTTGAACGCGTTCCAGTTGCGTGCTCTGCGGGCCTCGCCGAGGTCGACCTCGGCGAGGATGATCTCCTCCTTGTCGCGGCTAGCCGGGCCGGCCACCGGCCAGCCCGTATAGCTCACGATGACGCTCTGGCCCTCGAAGGGCTGGCCCCGCTCCACGCCGACGCGGTCGGCGGCGGCGATGAAGATCGAGTTGGAATGGGCGGCCGCCATGCACAGGATGTTGGCCAT
Source organism: Alsobacter sp. (assembly GCA_046349155.1). Lineage (GTDB taxonomy): Bacteria > Pseudomonadota > Alphaproteobacteria > Rhizobiales > Beijerinckiaceae > Alsobacter. The sequence continues at coordinate 207,500 of JAXMCW010000003.1, forward strand.
GGCCTCGCGACCCTCGGCCTGGCCGGGGATGGGCACCCAGTTGGTGGGCACGCAGACGATGTCCGCGCCCTGCAAGGCGCAAAGGCGGTAGGTCTCGGGGAACCAGCCGTCATAGCAGATGCCGACGCCGATGCGGCCGATCGGCGTGGCGAAGACGGGGAAACCCAGGTTGCCGGGCTCGAAGAACAGGTTCTCGTTGCCCCACAGGTGCACCTTGCGGAAGGTGCCGACATGGCCGTGCGGGCCGATCACGACGGCAGAGTTGTAGAGGCGGTGCCCATCGCGCTCGCAGATGCCGGCGACGATGTGCAGCTTGTGCGCGGCGGCGAGGGCCGCCCATCGCTCGCAGGTGGGGCCGCCTGGGACCGGCTCGGCCGCCGCGAAGGCCTCGTCGCGGGTGTGGAACACGTAGCCGGAATTGGCGAGTTCCGGCAGCACCACCAGCGTGGCCCCGCGGCCGGCGGCCTCCTCGATCAGGCGGACGGACTTGTCGACATTGGCCTCCTTGGAGCCGACGACCGGCTCCATCTGGACGCAAGCGATTACTGTCCGGCTGGATTGCGTCATCACGCACTCCCCAGTTGAAAAAAGAAAAACCCCCGACCACGCCTCAGAGAGGCGCCTGTCGAGGGCTACATAGCCTTGATTTGAGCGCAGCGATCACGCTGCTCGCACATCCCTGTGCGCCGCCGATCAAACAGAAATACACGCGGTCGGTCAAGCGGGGTCGGCCGCAGAAAGTTCTGGCAGAGTGATTGCTTTCTGCTCAGCGCCTTGCCGCAGGTTTGGTCACCTCGGCCGGCGAGTGGTCCAGCCTCATGTCGCCCAGGAGATCGGCCGCGTGGATGATCGAGGTCGCGATCGCCGCGACAGGCACGCGCTTGGCCGTGGCCTGCTTGCGCATGAACTGGTAGGCCTCGTCCTCGCCGAGGTTCCTGAGCTTCATCAGGAGGCGTGTCGCCTTCTCGATCTCGCGCCGCGTGCGCAAGGTCTCCTCGAGCTTGGCGACCTTGTGGTTGAGCCTCGTCTCGTAGCCCTTCAGCGAGAGCGCCAGGACCAGCGTGGACAACACCCCCACGGGACGTACGGGCCGGATCAGCACGCCGTGCGCGTTGGCGTCGAGCAATGCCTTCAGGGTGGTCGGGTTCTCGTAGTCGAGGACGGCGATCACGGCGGCGTCGCTCTCGGTGCGCCAGGGCATGGCGACCGCCTGCTCGCGGTCCAGCGAGACGAACACGACGTCGACGGGAGAGGGCAGGGAAGCCGGGGGCGGCCAGATCGCCTGCACCTGGCAACCGATGCGCTGCAATTGCCGGCTCAGGTCTTCCCCGTCCCTGTCGCGGGGATGGATGACGACGACGCGCCGGTCGCGGAGGTTGCGGACGATCGTGGCGCTGGTCACGACGGCGCCCGCTCGTCCAGCCAGGCATCGTCGTAGGCGAGATTCACGAGGTAGGGGTCAGGCCTCACGCGCGCGCCCGCCTCCCAGGCGACGCGGAAGTCCCCGTGCGCGTCGACGACGCCGATACGGGGGCGCAAGGTCGTGTGCTGATTGTCCGGCTCCACCGTGATGCGGCCCTGCGGCGCGTCGAACTCGAGCCCCGCCGCGGCCGCCGCGAGGCGCTCGGCGTCGAGCGTGCCGGAGCGCTCGAGGGCGCGCGCGAAGACGTGGATCTGCGTGTAGGACGCCTCGGCATACATGCTGACCGGCGCGTCCGCCCCGAAGCTCGCGCGATAGGCGGAGACGAAGGCGCGGTTCTCCGGCGTGTCCACGGTGGAGAAATAGGGCGCCGACGTGATGTGGCCCTCGCAAAAGCCCGGGCCCACCGCGCGGATGTCTCCCTCCGCCATGGTGAGGCTGCCGATCGGGATGCGGGCGGGCTCGATGCCCTCCTCGCGGTAGGTGCGGTAGAAGAGGCGGCCGACCTCGCCGACCACCGTGGAGAACACGGCGTCAGGCTTCTGCTTGGCGATGTCGCGGCAGATGCGCTCGAGCTGGCGCTGGTCCGGCGCACGCATAGGCACGTAGTGCTCGGCGACGATGTCGCCCTCCTCCCGCTCGATGAACTCCCGCATGATGCGGTTGGACTCGCGGGGATAGATGTAGTCCGACCCGACGAGGTAGATCCGCTTGCCGTGATGCCGCGCGATGTAGCGGGCCAGCTGGATGGAGTTCTGGTTCGGCGTCGCGCCGCCATAGATGACGTTGGGCGAATATTCGAAGCCCTCGTAGAGCGAGGGGTAGAAGAGGAGCCCGTTGCGCCGCTCCACGAGCGGCAGGATCGCCTTGCGGCAGTCTGACGTGCAGCAGCCGAAGATCACGGAGACTCCGTCCGCCGTCATCAGCCGGTCCGCATAGGCCCGGTAGCCGTCGGGATGCGAGCCCGGATCGTAGCAGACAGGCTCGATGAAACGGCCCAGCACGCCGCCGCGGCGGTTGATCTCCTCGACAGCGAGCGCCGTGCCGCGGAAGTGCTCGGTCTCGATGACCTCCGTAAGCCCGCTCCGTGAGAAGAGCACGCCAATGCGCCACGCCTCGGTCACGCCACCACCATCTCCGCTGCACTCCGCCGCCGTGATAGCCGATGCGCGGCGCTTTGACCAAGCGGCAAGCTCGCATCCACGGCCCCGCCGCCGTCCCGGGCTGGCGGCGGGGCCAGCCGCGCTCCATAGAAAATCCGTATGAGGGCTAGCGCAATTAGTTATTTCATCCCCGCCGACGATCGATGGAAGCTTAACACGACCCAAGAGGTCGGTGGCTGGCGATCCATCAGCGTCGTCAGGCAGGGAGGAAACTGATGAGATTGACAATCGCAACGTTGTTGCGGTCGATGGCGCTTGCCTCGACTGTAGCGATGACAGTCCCGGCCTTCGCCGCGGGCGTCGATGAGCTTCCGAAGACCATTCAGGACGAGCTCTACAACAAAGATGCGCTCGATCCGATGCAGCCGATCGGTGAGAGCATCTATCGGAACTTCATCGCCAAGAAGCCGCCGCCGTGGACGATCGGCTATGCCAGCTCCTATGCCGGCAACACCTGGCGCGCGGACGTGATGAACCGGCTCCAGAACGTGCTGATCCCCAAGTGGAAGAAGCTCGGCCTGATCAAGGACGTCGTCATCACGCAGTCCAACCTCAACGACGCCACCCAGATCCAGCAGATGCGCCAGCTGGCCGACCGCGGGGTGGACGCCATCATCGTCTGCTGCTCGAATCCCACGGCGCTCAACCAGACCGTCAAGTACGCCTATGACAAGGGCATCCCGGTCTTCTCCGCCACCGGCTACCTCACCTCGCCCTACGCGCTGAACTCCTCGGCCAACTTCGTCGTCGGCGGCATGATGCTCGGCGAGCAGCAGGCCAAGGACATGAACGGCAAGGGCAACCTGCTGATCGTGGAAGGCATCCCCGGAGCCTCGGCGTCGGACAGCCAGAACGTCGGCGTGCTCAAGGCGCTGAAGAAGTTTCCCGACATCAAGGTCGCCGGCCAGGTGGCGGGCATGTGGACCGACCAGGTCGCGCAGGCCGAGATCCAGAAGTGGCTCGCCACGAACCCGGGCCAGCTCGACGGCATCATCATCCAGTCGGCCTCCGAGCTCGGCGCGGTGCGCGCCATGAAGCAGAGCGGCCGCCCGATCCCGCCCATGACGATCGGCAGCGAGCTCGGCGCGCTGTGCTTCTGGCGCAAGAACCCCAAGGTCATCAGCGCGGCGGTCCATGCCTGGCCGCCCGGGGACGACTTCGAGTTCGCCTGGAACATCATGATGCGCACCCTGCAGGGCCAGGGACCGAAGGTGCAGTCCATCCTGACCAAGCCGCAGGTGATGACGTTCGAGCAGCTCACCAAGGTGCTCGACGAGAACTGCAGCGAGGACTCCGACGGCTGGTACAACGTCGGCATCGAGAACTGGGGCGGCAAGGCCTATCTCGACCAGTTCTTCCTGAAGCCGGCCGACCCCGAAGCCTACGACCCCAAGACGCACGGCAAAAAGTAACCCCTCGGGTGAACTTGGCCGCCTCCCGCCGGGGGGCGGCCTCTTCCTTTGATGCCAGCCGCCGCCTCCCAGGAAGGACGGCGAACGCCCCCTTGCACCCCCCGCTGCCCGCCATGGCCATCACATCGGTCGAGATCTCATCGGTGCGCAAGACCTTCGGGCCCACCGTGGCGCTGGGGGGCGCGAGCCTGACGGCCTATGCCGGCGAGGTCCATGCGATCATCGGCGGCAACGGCTCGGGCAAGAGCACGCTCGCCAAGGTCATCTCGGGCGTGCTGATTCCCGACAGCGGGCAGGTGTCGATCCTCGGCAAGTCCGCCACGACCCCGGTGGAAGCCCGCGAGCTCGGCATCGCCAACGTCTTCCAGGAGGTGCTCGTCGCCGACGAGTGCTCCGTTCTGGACAACCTCTACCTGGGAACCGACGGCCTCTTCTCGCGCCCGCTCGGGCGCGAGGACAAGGCCGCCAAGGCCGCCGCGCTGATGCGCGAGCTGCTGGGCTTCGACCTCGACCTCGACACGCGCGTGGGCGAATTGCCGCTGAGCCTGAAGCAGTGGATCACCATCGCCCGCGCTCTGCTCTGCGACCCCAAGGTGCTCATCCTCGACGAATCCTCGGCCGCGCTCGACTTCGACTCCACCGAGCGGCTGTTCCGCAAGATGCGCCAGCTCAAGGCCAGGGGCGCCTCGATCCTCATCGTCACGCATCGCATCGCCGAACTGGTGCGCATCGCCGACCGTGCCACGGTGCTGCGCGACGGCGTCGACGTGGGCTGCCTGGAAAAGGAAGAGATCACCGAAGCGCGCATCCTCGAGCTCATCGCCGGACCCGAGCGGGAGAAGGCGCAGCACGACCAGCCCGTGCCGCAGCGTCTCTCCAGCGAGCCGCTGCTGCGCGTGGAGGATGCCCGGGTCTCCGCCGATTCCCAGCCCATCCGCTTCACCCTGTATCCCGGCGAGGTAGTCGGCGTGACGGGTCTGGACGGCCAGGGCCAGGCGGACTTCGTGCGCTGCGTGGCCGGCATCCAGGCCTTCGCGTCGGGACGCGTCACGCTGCAGGCCGACAGCCAGACGCAGGTCATCGAGGACCTGCGCTCGGCGCGCGACAACAAGATCAGCTACGTCAGCGGCGACCGGAAGAAGGAAGGCATCTTCGCCAATCTCTCGATCTTCGAGAACCTGCTGATGCCCGTCTACAAGGAGTACCGCTCGGGCGGCATCCTCAACCTCCTCAACAAGACGAAGCTGACGCCGATCTTCGAGTGGGAGTCGAGCAAGCTCGCCGTGAAGATGGGCAGCCGCGACAACCCCATCACCTCGCTCTCCGGCGGCAACCAGCAGAAGGTCCTGATCGCGCGCTCCTTCGCCGAGAAGCCCGCGGTGCTTGTCCTGAACGATCCGGCCCGCGGCATCGACATCGGCGCGAAGCTCGATCTCTACAGGAACCTCAAGGACTTCGCAGCGCGGGGCAACGCCGTTCTGTTCCTCTCCAGCGAGATTGAGGAGTTCCTCAATCTGTGCACGCGCGTCCACGTGTTCCGCAACAATGCGATCTCCGCGGACTTCACGCCGCCCTATGACGGCCATGTGATCCTCAACGCGATGTTCGGCCGCAAGCTCACGGCGGCGCTGTTCGAGGGCGAGGAGGGCGAGCACGCCGAGGCGGCCCGCCACATGCTCCACCGCCCGCGCTACGACGACGGCCGGCCGGTGCCGCGGCCCATCGTCCTGTCCCAGGCTGCGCACGCGCCCTACGCGGAGGCTGAGTTCATCCTCTCCGCGCCGGACATTCCGCCGGGCTCGGAGATCCCCGCGCGCTTCGCCGAGGAGAGACGGCGCTCCCCGCGCCTCGTCTGGAGCGGGGCGCCGCGGGGCACGCGCAGCTTCGCGCTGGCGATGACCGATCCCGACCTGCCCGAGGAGTTCCGCTTCCCCCGCGCCTTCGCGCATTGGCTCGTCACGGACATCCCCTCCGAAGTGCGCGACCTGCCGGAAGGCGCGAGCGCATCGGCGCTGATGCCGGAGGGATCGCGCGAGTTCAACTCGGACTTCGTCACGTTCGGGATTCCCGGCTTCGGCCGCGGCTATGGCGGACCGTGGCCGCCCGACCGGCAGCACCGCTACGTCTTCACGCTCTACGCGCTCAAGACGGAGCGGCTCGACCTCGACCCCGACGCCGACCTGCCCGCCTTCTCCGCCGCGGTGCTGCCCGCCGCGATCTCGTCCGCATCCTTCGTGGCGGTCTACGGGCCGGCCAGGAAGCCGCTTCCGAGCTAGGCGCCCCACGGGACCCGCCGTCACTCACAGGAGGACTGAATGAGTCGATACCAGAGCAGAAAGAGCTTCGATCTCGAATGGATCGAGCGTTGGGCGCGCGCCGTCAACGAGGACCGGATCCTGCCGGTGATCGGCCGCTTCTTCACCGGGCGCTTCGTGCTGGGCGTGGACGAGACCGAGTACCTCATCGAGGTGCGCGGCGGGAAGGTGCAGCGCATCGCCGAGGGGCTCACGCCCAACGACATGGGCTACGACTTCGGCCTGCGCGCGCCCTCCAGCGCCTGGGCGAAGTTCTCCCAGCCCATCCCGCCGCCCATGTTCAACGACATCTGGGCGATGGCGCACCCTCTCCACAAGCAACTCGTGATCGAGGGCAACCAGCTGCCGTTCTGGCAGAACCTGCGCGCTCTGACGCGGATGCTGTCCCTGATGAGACAAGTCTGAGAAAGGCGCAGGACCCGCCATGAACACGCATGACCCGATCGTCGGCCGCTACGTCTACGTCCAGTGCGAAGGCAAGACGTACCGCACCTACTACGAAGAGACGGGCGAGGGGATTCCGCTCGTCTGCCTGCACACGGCCGGCACGGACGGCCGCCAATACCGCCACCAGCTCTGCGATCCCGACATCACGCAGAACTTCCGCGTCATCGCCTTCGACATGCCCTGGCACGGCAAGTCGATCCCGCCCTCCGACTTCTACCTGATGGAGGACGAGTACAAGCTGACGACGAAGTTCTACGCAGAGTTCATCGTCGCTTTCTGCCGGGCGCTCGACCTGCGCAAGCCGGTCATCATGGGCCAGTCCATGGGCGGCAACATCTGCCTCGCGCTGGCGCTGCGCCACGAGAGCGAGTTCTCGGCGCTCATCGCGCTCGAGGCCTGCGACCACTCGCCGGGCTGGTGGATCGACCCGCTGCACCACCCCCACATCCATGGCGGCGAGGTCGTGGCGACCTCCGTGTTCGGGCTCATGTCGCCGGAATCGCCGGACGAGTATCGCTGGGAGACGTGGTGGTACTACGCGCAGGGCGGCCCGGGCATCTTCAAGGGCGACCTCTACTTCTACAGCGTGGATTCGGATTTCCGCGACCAGGTCCAGAAGATCTCCGGCAAGGTGCCGATCTACTTCCTGACCGGCGAGTACGACTTCGCCTGCACGCCCGAGATGACGGAGCGCACCGCCGAGAAGGTGAAGAACTCGGAGTGCATCATCTTCAGCGGCGGCCACTTCCCGACCTCCGAGGACCCCGCGAAGTTCAAGGAGGTGGTGACGCCCGTGCTGCGCAAGATCGTGCAGAACGATCCCGAGCGCCGGGGCCAGGGCGCGGCGGCCGCGCGCGGTCCCAACGTGGCGGAGTTCCGCTCCGGCGGCCGCAGCGACCGCCCCGCCGGCCGCCGCGTGATCGACCTGTAGTCGGTCGAGGTCCCGGCGCGCCGGGACCTGTCCCTGAACGAGCGCCAGGTCCGAAGGCAGCATGTCCGACCGCCGGGAAAACCCCAACACCTACCTGCTGGTGCCGATCGCCCTGATCGCGGTGCTGCTCGGCATCGCCGTGATCAGGGGGCCGAGCCTCGTCTCCCTGTCGGGCTTCGGCAGCGCGATCCTCGTGGCCGCGCCGCTGATCATGGCCACCTATGCGCTGATGTCGCTGGCGGTCGCCGGCCGCGGCACGGTGGACCTGGCGGTGGGGCCGCTGGTGGCGTTCATCAACGTCACGGTGGTCAAGCTGAACGGGCTCGGCATCCTGAACGGGCCGATCGCGGTGTTCATCGTCGCGCTCGGCATCGGCGTGCTCTATCAGGTGGTGTTCGCCCTGCTGATCCTGTTCGTGCGCGTGCAGCCGATCATCGTGGCATTGAGCGGCTTCCTGGCGCTGACCGGCATCAACCTCGTCATCCTGCCCCGTCCGGGCGGCACCGCGCCCGAGTGGATGGCGGACTGGGGGTCGGGCACCACCATCTTCTCGCCGATCCTGCTCATGATCGCGATCGCCACGGCGGGCTGGCTGCTCTTCACCCTGACGCCGTTCTACGCGAACCTGCGGCTGATGGGCTATGACGAGCGCGCGGCCTATACGGCGGGCGTCCGCATCTACCTCGCGCGCATCGGCGCCCACGTCATCGCCGGGCTCTTCGTCGGCATCGGCGCGCTCTGCTACACCTCGCTGATCGCCTCGGGCGATCCCACCCAGGGCACCACGCTGACGCTGACCTCCGTGACCGCGCTCGTGCTCGGCGGCGTCAGCCTCTCGGGGGGGCGCGGCGGCGTGGTGGGGGCGCTGCTCGGCGCGGTGAACCTCTTCCTCATCGGCTACGTGCTCGCGACCTTCGACTTCGGCGCGATCCAGGCCTTCGTCACGCAGCTCTTCTACGGAGTCATCCTCGTCCTGTCGCTGCTGCTGACGCTGCTGGTGCCCGTCGTCGGCCGGCACATCTCCTTCATCTCGCCCTACGGCGCCTTCGTCGTGCTTGCCGTCGTGGTCGTCGGCATCATGCTGCAGGTGAGCACGCAGGACGCGACGCTGGCCCTCGGCGGCGCGCAGGAGGCGGCCGCGGGCGTCCCGGCTCCGCTCGGCGACCTGGCGACACGCTACTTCCTGCTGCCGCAGGCCTCCGGCGAAGCCGCGGGTGGCCTCGGGCTGTCGCCTCTCCAGCAGGTGCTGCTCGGCGGCGCGCTGGCGCTCGGCTTCATCGTGCTGGTCCTGCGCAGCATGGTGGCCGAGGCCGCCGCGCTGCGGCTCGGCCTTTTCCTTTACGTCTTCATCGGAAGCCTCATCGTTCTGCTGCTCCTGGTGGTCGGCCACCAGAGCCATGCCGAGGCGCTGCTGGGGCTGCGGCCATGAGCGGGCGCCTGCATAACGAGACCCGTCCCGCGCTGCCCTTCGTGCCGCGCTCGGCCTTCCTGATCTGGCTGAACCTCGCGCTCGCCCTCGTCGTGGCGGCCATCGGCTTCGGCCTTGGCTTCTACCAGGGCCTGCAGGCGCAGGTTGTCATCCTCTACACGGTGATCTCGGTCGCCGTGCTGTTCTGGGCGCTGAACTACGTCGCGGTCATCTTCGAATCGCGCCAGGCCCACCATGCCGGGGCGGACGAGGCGCCGCAGCGCCGGCAGGGCGTGGCCGCCGGTTCGGTGTGGTCGCGCAACCGCGCGCTCATCATCGCGATGGGCCTGCTGCTGCTGGCCTACCTCATCGTCACCGCCACGGTGCCGCCCTTCCGCACGATCGGCAACCTCATCGCCTTCCTCGTGCTCGAGGCGATCCTGCTCTTCGCGGTGAAGGTCAGCGGCGTCTTCGTGCACGGCCGCTCGGCCTTCATCGGCCTGATCGTGCTGGGCGCGCTGATCGTGGTGAGCTCGTTCACCATCGACGGCTTCCTGTCGGCGGCCAGCATCAAGGCCATCCTGCTCTTCGCCGCCTTCCTGGGGATCGCGTGCGTGGGCCAGACGCTGGTGGCGCTGCTCGGCGGTCTCGACCTCTCGATCCCGTTCGTCATCGGCGCATCGAACATCGGACTCCTCTACCTGATCGGCCTCGGCGTGCCCTCCTGGGTGGCGCTGGGCATGGTGCTGGTGGTTGGCGGCGCCATCGGATTCCTGAACGGCGTACTCTCCTACCGCCTCCAGGGCCAGGCGCTGATCCTGACGCTCGGGACGGGGTTCGCGGTCTCCGGGCTCGTCCAGATCATCACGAGCATCGGCTCCGCCTTCAGCGGCAACGTGTTCGGCACCGTGCCGGAATGGTTGCGCAACTTTGCCGCCATGAACGGCGAGACCTTCGGCCTCGGGGTGCCGCCGACGATCCTCTTCTGGATCGTGATCGCCGTCATCGTCATCATCGGGCTGCGCTACTCGGCCTTCGGCCGGCACATCTACGCGCTCGGCGGAAACCGGCGCTCGGCCAGGCTGATCGGCATCTCCGAGTTCAAGTACTGGACCATCGCCTACACGATCAGCGGTGTCTTCGCCTCGCTGACCGGCTCGCTGCTGCTCGGCTGGAGCGGCGGCGGCTTCATCGGCGTGGGCGACCAGTATCTCTTCACCACTCTGGCCGCCGTCGTGATCGGCGGCACGTCCCTCCTGGGGGGCTATGGCGGCTACGGCTTCACCGTCATCGGCGTGCTCGTGCTGCAGGTGCTCACCGCGTTCCTGATCGGCATCGGGCTCAAGTACGAGTGGCAGCAGTTCATCTTCGGCCTGCTGATCCTGCCGATGGTCGCGCTCTACGGCCGCTCCCCTCACATCCGATCGCAAGTCTAGGGGTCAACCCATGTTCGGCATCCTCTTCAGCTCCGGCGACGTGGTCAGCAGCAGCCTTGCCGCCGCCACCCTCGCGACCTTCGCGACGGGGGCGCTCGCCTTGCTCGGCCTGAGCTGGGTGTCCGAGCGCTGGCGCATTCCCGTTGCCATGTCCGGCGTGGCGCTCCTCGCCTCGGCCTTCAACTATCTCGACGCGACCCATGTCTGGCTCGCGACGCAGAAGATGACGGGCGCCTTCCGCTACGTCGCCTGGTTCACGGTGCATCCGATGCAGGTGGCCTCGGCCTATTTCTTCGCGCGCATCGCCGGGCCGGTGCCCTCCGGCGTCTTCTGGCGGGCCACGGCGGCCGCGATCCTGATGGTCCTGTGCCGCTACCTCGGGGACGCGGGCATCTTCAACGGCACGCTGGGCGTGCTGCTCTCCATCGCATTCTGGCTCTACATCCTCGGCGAGATGTACTTCGGCAGGATGAGCACCTTCGTGCGCAAGTCGTCACGCACCATGCGGCTCGGCTATTTCTGGATCCGCCTCATCTTCACCATCGGCTGGGCGATCTACCCGCTCCTGCACTTCGTCGACGTCGTGATCGGCGCGGGCCACACGCCGGCGGTCATCGTGCTCTACACGCTCGCCGACCTCGTCAACCTCGTGACGGTCTCGATGATCATCCTCGCCGTCGCCGGCCAGGAACGCTACTGACCGCCCTTTTCTCAACGAGACCTCCGGCGGCGCCACGGCCGCGACGCTGACCGCAAAGGACCAGACCCATGACCGGCGCAGACGCAATTGCCATCATCATTCTCCTGACGATCGTCATCGCGATCGGCGTCTACCTGCTGCACTGGCTCTACCGGCACTCCTCGAAGGACCAGTCCTTCGTGCGCACGGGCCTGGGCGGCGAGCGGGTCGTGATGGGCGGGGGCGCCTTCGTGGTGCCGATCGTGCACGACATCACGCTCGTCAACATGAACGCGATCCCCATCGAGATCCGGCGCCTGGGCGAGCAGTCGCTGATCACGCGCAACAAGATGCGCATCGACCTCGTGGCCGAGTTCTTCGTGCGCGTCGTGCCCACCGAGGAAGGCGTCTCCACCGCCGCCCGGACGCTGGGCGGCCGCACCGACGATGCCGCCGCGCTGAAGGAGATCGTCCAGGGCCGCTTCGTCGACGCGATGTCGGCGGTGGCGGCGACCATGACGATGGACGAGATCCACCAGAACCGCAGCGCCTTCATGCGGCAGGTCAGCGAGATGGTCGCGGGCACGCTGGGCCCCAACGGCCTGGAGCTCGAGAACGCCTCGCTGACGAGCCTGAACCAGACCGACATCGGCGTCTTCAACCCCGCCAACGCCTTCGACGCCGAGGGCCTGACCCAGCTCACCGAGCAGATCGAGGAGCGCCGCAAGCTGCGCAACCAGATCGAGAACGAGGCGCGCATCAACATCAAGCAGCGCGACATCGAGGCCGAGCAGCGCGCCCTCGAACTCGACCGCGACCTGGAATATGCGCGCATCGAGCAGGCTCGCGCGATCGAGGTCCGCCGCGCCGCTCAGCTCGCCGAGATCGAGCAGGAGAAGTCGAGCTCCACGATCAACATCGCGCAGGCCCGCGTCCGCGCCGAGGAGGAGGCCGAGCGCATCCGCATCGCCAAGGAGCGGGCCATCGAGGCCGAACTGATCGCCAAGGCCAACGACCTCAAGTCCCTTGAGATCGAACGGCAGAGGGCCACCGAACTCACCGAGATCCAGTCGCGCCGCGACGTCGACGCCCAGCGCATCCTGTCGCGTCAGTCGGTGGAGTCCGAGCGCATCGAGAACGAGCGCAAGGTGAAGGAATTCGAGATCCGCGCGAAGCGCGAGATCTCGATGATCGAGACCGAGGCCACGGCCGAAGTGAGCCAGGCGAGGCTGGAGCGCGAGCGCGACGTCGAGGCGAGCCGCATCGAGACGAGCCGCAGCATCGAGATCCTGGCGGTGGAGAAGGACAAGCAGGTCCGCGTGACCAACGAGCAGGCCGCCGCCGAGCAGGAAAAGGCGGCCATCGCCAAGCGCCACGCGGTCGACGTGGAGCGCCTGCGTCGCGAGGAGGAGGTGCGCCAGCTCGAGATCGCCAAGCAGGAGAAGATCAAGCTCGCGGAAACCTCCGCCTTCCGCAAGACCGAGGACGCCATCGTCGTCGCCAACCGCGAGATCGAGGAGCTGCGCGTCGCCGCCCGCAAGTACATCGACCGCTTCGAGATCGAGATGCAGAAGGAGGTCGAGATCGTCGACAAGGAGCGGCTCATCGCCGTCATCAACAAGTCGATCGAGGAGGCCTACGCCAAGACCGAGGCCGCCAACGCCGTGAAGGCGCTCACCGCCGCGCAGGAGCAGATCGACACGGTGAAGGCGGAGGAGGTCGCCAACCGGTCCAAGGTCATCGAGCTCATCGACGCCGCTACCAAGGCCGAGCGCGAGAAGCTGCGCCTCGTCAGCCAGGCCGAGGCCGAGAAGCAGGCGACCGAGCAGCGCGCGCTGGCCACCATCGCCGAGGCCAATGCGTCGGAGGTCCGCTACGCCAAGGAGGCCGAGGGCACGCGCCAGCTCAACGAGGCCGAGAACATGCGCAACGAGGCGAGCCGCCGCAGCGCGATCTACGAGAACCTCGTGCGCAACCTGCCCAACATCATCCGCGAGACCGTCAAGCCGATGGAGAGGATCGAGTCGATCAAGATCCTCCAGGTCGACGGCCTGCCCGGCCTCAACAGCCCGTCCGAGAAGGGCGGCGCCGACGGGGAGGGTGGCGGCGGCGGCGGCATCACGGACCGCGTGGTGAACTCCGCCATGAAGTACCGCACGCAGGTCGCCTTCGTGGACGGGCTGATGAAGGACCTCGGCCTGCCCATCGAGAACCTCGGCAGCGCGGGCGGCATGTCCTTCCGCAACTTTCCGGCCGCTCCCGGCAAGGACAAGGACGACTGACCCGGCCGCGCTCACCGACACGCGAACCGCTGAAGGAGCAGGACGATGGACGTCCCGCAAGGCCGCCCGGCGCTCGACCGGCACGCGCTGGTCATGACCATCTGGCTGTCGCTCGGCTTCGCCGCCGCGGTGCTGCTTCACCTCGGCCTGGAGCGCGGAGCGGCCTGGCTGATCCTCGGCGCCTTCGGCGTGCTGGTCGCGGCCTTTCTCGGCCATGTCATCGTCAACGCGGTGCTGGGCGCGCGCTTCACCACGCGCGAGCTTGCGCTGGGGCTGGTGCTCTACGGCGCCGCGCTCGTCGCCTTCGGCCTCGCCATCCTGCTCTCGCCGGGCTTCGCGGCGCGGGCCTTCTGGCCGCTCAGCGGCGGCTTCGTGCTGCTGCTGGTCGTCGTGGTGTTCTACATGATCACGCAATTCGGCGTGCGCGTCGCCTTCCAGGGGTTCGACGTCATCCGCAGCTTCCGCGCCGGTCCGCCGGGACGCGCCAAGGGGAGCCCTTCGGCATGACCCCGCTCCTCGTCACGGCGCTCGCCGGCCTGCTCGCCTACGGGCTCTACATCGCCTCCCTTGCGGCGCGGGGCGCGCGGAGCCCGGGCGAGTACCTCGACGCCGGGCAGGACCTGCCGGCCTGGACCTTCATGTTCGCGGGCGCGGGGGTTCTCGTCGCGGGACTGGGCCTCAACGACCACCTCGTTCTCGTGGGCCTGTACGGCCTGCAGGCGAGCCACCTCGCCCTCGGCCTCGTCCTGGCGGCGCTCTGCGGCGCCCTCGTGCAGAAGCGCCTCTGGCTCGCCTCGCGCATCCTGGGCGCGCCCTCCCCCGTCGAGCTGCTCGGGCGGTACTATTCCAGTACCGGCCTGCGCGTGCTGCTGCTGATCCTCGTGGCTCTCTTCGCGCTGCCCGTGGCCGCGTCCGCGGCCGCGAGGCTCGGCCAAGTCGTCGAGGAGGCGACCGCGGCGGCCATCCCGTCGGCCGCGGCCATCTGGTGCAGCCTGTTCTTCCTCTTCCTCGCCGGCGTCGTCGGGGGCTGGCGCGCGATCGTCTACACCGTCGCCCTGCAATCCTTCCTGCTGGCGGTGCTCCTGCTGCTGACGGCCGCCACGTCCTGGCTCGCCTTCGATCGCCTCACCTTCCTCGCGGGCGGCTGGAGCGTGGCGACAGGGGCCGTCGCGGACCAGATCCCCGGCGTCATCCAGTTCTCCCGCGGCGTCGGCAAGGACGTGCCGGCGGGCGGCGTCTGGACGACCGTGGCCATCGTTTCGACCGCCCTGTCGATGACCGGTCTCGTCCTGAACCCGGTCTACGGCTATCTCGGCAACACCGTGCAGGGCCGCAGCGGCTTCGCCTTCGGCCAGGTCTGGACTCTTGCGGGCCTCGCCACGGGCCTGCTGATCCTGCTGGCCCCCCTCCTGGCGGCCGAGGCTGGCCTCGCGACCTCGCCGAGCCTGGCGGGCCTCGTCGACAGGCTCGCCTCGGCGGACCTGCTGGCCGGCCTCGGCCTGGTGATGCTGCTGGTCGTCGCCCAGCTCGCGGCCGTCGCATTCCTCGCCGGCGGGGGCGCGTTGCTGCTCACGCGGGATCTCGTGGCGCGCGACCTGCTCCCGGGGCTCGACGACGCCCAGGTCCGGCTCGCCGCCCGCATCACGCTTGCGGTCGTCTATGCCCTCGTCGGCCTGCTCGCGACGTTCGGGCCCCTGGCGGCCGCGATCCTCGGCTCCGTCGCGGTGTCCCTTTCCGCGCAGCTTCTCCCGGCCATGCTCGGCCTGTGCTGGGTGCGCTGGCTGAGCCGCGGCGCGATCCTGTCGGGGCTCGTGATCGGGGCGATCCTCGTGCTCTTCACCGAGCCGTTCGGGCTGGTGCTCTTCGAGGGCCTGTTCGTCGATCTCCCCTGGGGCCGCTGGCCCCTGACGATCCACTCCGCGGCCTGGGGCCTCGTGTTCAACGTCGCGGTCTGCCTGCTGGTCGCGATCTTCACGCGCGGCGGGGAGGAGCGGCTCCACCGCGACCGGCTGCACGACGTCTTCCTCCGCTCGTTCCGGGCCGATTTCGGCGGCCGCGCAGGACGCGGCGCGCGCTGGTCGCTGACCCTCGTCTGGGCCTTCCTCGCGCTCGGCCCCGGCGCGATCCTCGGCAACAGCTTCTTCAGCCGGCCCATCTTCACCGAGGGCGAGGCCACGCTCGGCCTGCCCTCCCTGTGGGCCTGGCAGATCCTGGGCTGGCTCTCCGGCGTGTTGCTCGTCTGGTGGCTCGCCTACCAGACGAGGCTCTCGGTCCTCGACGCACCGGTCGAGCAGCGCCTCGACCTCGCCCCGCCCTCCCCCGCCATCGGCGGCCGCAAGGCGCCGCGCTGGATCGCCCAGACGCTCGCCCGGCTGACGGAGAGATAGGACCATGGCCGCCATCGAGTCTCACAGGGATGACGGGGGAGAGGGGGCGCCCATCGACTTGCGTCGGCTGCGCTATTTCGTGGCCGTTTGCGAGCACGGCGGGATCTCGCGGGCCGCGCACGCGCTCGGCATGGCGCAGCCCGCCCTGTCGCGGCAGATCCAGCTCCTCGAGAAGGAGATCGGCATGCCGCTCTTCATGCGCTCGGGCCGCGGCGCGGAGCCCAGCGCGCAGGGCCGCCACCTGCTCGGCGCCGCCCGCGAGCAGCTCCGCCGGCTCGACGACGCGGTCCGCGACGTGCGCGAGCGCTTCACCGCGCCGGCCTCGCACGTCCGGCTCGGCGTCTGCCCGACCATCGCGCCCCTCTTCGTAGACGAGGTCTGCGCCGGCGTGCGCGAGGCCCAGCCGACCCTCTCGCTGTCGGTGGTGAAGGCCTATAGCGGCGACATCCAGAACCTGCTCGAGCAGAACCAGCTCGACCTCGCGCTCACCTACAGCACCGGGGCCATCGCTGGCTTCTCCAGCCTCGACCTCTTGACGGAACGCCTCGTGCTCGTCATCGGCCGGGGCCGGGCCCCCGGCCACAGGGCGCGCCACACGCTCCACGACATCGCCTCGATGCCGCTGATCCTGCCCACGCGCGTGCACGCGCTGCGGCGCATCATCGACGAGATCGCCGCCGAGCGGGGCGTTGCTCTGCATGCCGCGATCGAGCTCGATTCCCTGGAGGCGGTGCGGAGCGTGCTGGAGGAGCCGGCCTCGCTCTACTGCACCATCCTGCCCGTCAACAGCGTCGGCCTGGGTGTGGCGGGAGAGGCCCTCGCCACCAGCGAGATCGACGATCCCGGCCTGCGGCGCACCATCGCCTTGGTCCAGCCGAGGGGCGGTCGGGGCGAGGCCGCGGCGGACGCCGTCGCGGAACAGGTGCTGCTGCGCGCGGCGAGGCTGCGCGAGCAATTCGCGCCGGCGTGAGGCGACGAGACCCCGTCCCCGCGGGGAGCGCAGCGACGACGCAATCCTCGGGCTGGCCCGGCGTCGGGATGGCTTCACCTTCGTCTCGCAATGACGGGATGGCTCAGATCTTCACCGTGACCGTCTTCAGGTGCGAGTAGTGATGGATGGCTTCGATGCCCTTCTCGCGCCCGTAGCCCGAGTTCTTGTACCCGCCGAATGGCGTCTGCACGGACATCGTGTTCCAGACATTGACGAAGACCTGCCCGGCCTCCAGGCGGTCCGCGACGCGCAGCGCGCGGCTGATGTCGCGGCTCCAGACCGTGCCGATCAGGCCATAGTCGCTGTCATTGGCGATCCGGACGGCGTCGTCCTCGTCGTCGAAGGGGATCACCACGCCAACCGGCCCGAAGATCTCCTCGCGCGCGATGCGCATGGCGTTGTCCACGTCGGCATAGAGGGTCGGCTCGATGTAGAAGCCGTCCTCGTGGCCCTTCACCGAGGCGACCTTGCCACCGGCCACGACCCGGGCGCCGTCCTGCTCGGCGACCTTGAAATAGGCCTGCACGCGCTGGAACTGGGCGGGCGTGATGATGGGCCCCAGGTTCTCGCCGGGCACGATCCTGGCGACCTCGGCGGCGAGCTTGTCGGCGAAGCGGGCATAGATCGACCGCTGCACGAGGATGCGGGTGCCGGCCGAGCAGACCTGGCCGGCATTGAGGGTGAAGCCCTTCACGGCGTCGGCCGCCGCCCGGTCGAGTTCGGCGTCCTCGAAGACGATGTTGGCCGACTTGCCGCCGAGCTCCAGCGTTAAGGGGATGATGCGCTCGGCCGCGATGCGTCCGATGGCGCGGCCCACGCCGACGGAGCCGGTGAACGCCACCTTGCGCACCGCGTCGTGCTTCACGATCGCCTCGCCGACCTCGGCCCCGGAGCCCAGCACGACGTTGATCACGCCCCGGGGGAAGCCGACCTGCGAGGCCAGCCGGGCAAGCTCGACCGTCGTCTGGGACGTGATCTCGGACGGCTTGGCCACGACGACGTTGCCCGCCACGAGCGCCGGCGCGATGGCGCGCGCCGCCTGGTTCATCGGCAGGTTCCACGGCGTGATCACGCCGATCACGCCAAAGGGCTCACGCCGGGTGAACACGTGCTGGTCGGGCGCGACGTCGAGCACGTCGCCGGCGGGCAGGTAGACCAGGCTGCCATAATAGTCGAAGTACACCGCGCTGCTGTCGATCTCGGCCAGCGCCAGGGCCATGGGCTTGCCGGAATCAGCGTGCTCGAGGCTTGCGAGGCGTTCGCGGTCGTCCCGAATGGCCCGGGCCAGCGCCAGCATCAGCTTGCCGCGCTCGGCCGCCACGAATCGCCGCCAGCCCTCCCTGGCGCGAGCGGCGGCCTGCACCGCGGCGTCGACGTCCGCCGCCGAGCCGGCTGCCACGCGCAGGTGCGGACGTCCGGTGGTCGGCGTCAGCGTCTCGAGGTAGCGGCCGGAGGCCGGGGCGGCCGAGGCGCCGTCGATCCAGTGATCCAGCGCGTTCAACCCGGCTTCGTGCTGCGTGGCTTGGACGGACATCGGGGCCTCCTTCGGCTGCGGGACGGGAACTCAGACATGCGGCATCGTGGCTTCGACGGAAGGGTGGCCGATCCGCCGCAGGCGCCAGGCGGGCAGGTTCGGCAGGCCGGCGAGCCCGTCGCGACCGGGGAAGCAGACCGCCGGCGCGGCGACGACGTCGAGCGGGATCGGGCGCGCCCCGGCGATGGCGGGGCCGTCATCCGTCGCGACCAAGGTCACGTCGCCCTTGTGGATCAGCGGGGAGTTCATCAGGCCGGGCAGGACCGCGTTGCAGCGGATGCCAGATGGCGGAAAATCCGCGCCGGTGGGAAATACCGACCCGTTCTATGGGGCATAGCAGATCTCTATAGCCGTTCGCCGGAGAACCGCCCGCCTACTCGCGACCGGCCGGGCGCAGGCCGCCGGACCTGCGGAGCACCGGTTCTCCCGCGACGCTTCTACGCCGTTCCCGGAGCCGCTATCATCGCGCCGCGCCGCTCCTGCAGGAGCCGGCGGGAGCGATCGACACGTGACGATGGATCCTCGAACCGTCGGGCCGCGCATCCGCATGCGCATGCCCGAGATGACGCCGAGCGAGGCTCGCGTCGCCGAAGTCATCCTGCGCCATGCGGGCGGCGAGCCGCTGCCCATCAAGCAGGTCGCCGACGAGGCGGAGACTTCGGCCGCCCTGGTGGTGAAGACGGCCAAGAAGCTGGGCTTCGCCGGGTTCAAGGAGATGCGGGCCGCGATCCAGGCCTACCGGGGCCAGCCCAACGCCGACCTGCACGAGGACGTCCAGCCCCACGACACGGCGGAGGTGATCGTCCAGAAGGTGTTCCGGACCGCGGTCCAGGCCCTCGAGGAGACGATGGCGATCCTCGACATGGACGCCTTCCGCCGGGCCGTGGACGTGGTCCACGCGGCTGGCCAGCGCGACTTCTACGGCCTGGGCGGCTCGGCTCACATCGCGCGCGACGTCGCGCACAAGTTCCTGCGCATCGGGGTTCGCGCCTCGGTGCACGACGACACGCACATGATGGCCATGTCGGCCTCGCTGCTGGGACCGCGCGACGTGGTGATCGCCTTCTCGCATTCGGGCCGCACGACGGGCGTGCTCGACGCCGTGCAGATCGCGCGCGGCAATGGCGCGACGGTGATCGCCGTGACGAACTACGGCAACTCTCCGCTCGCCGCCGCCTGCGACGTCGTGCTGTGCTCCACCGCGCTGGGCTCGCCGCTGTCCAGCGAGAACGCGGCGGCGCGCATCGCCCAGCTCAACATCATGGACGCCGTCTTCATCGCCCTCGCCCAGAAGGACCTCGACCGCGCCGAACACCAGCTGGCCCGCACGATGCAGGCCGTGCGCACGAAGCGGCGCCCCTAGTTTTTCTGCGAGGTCAGGCGACACCCGCCCGGTCACGCCGGCCGGGACGGTTCCGACGGCGGCGAGGCCGACGGCTTGGCCGCCGCCTGAATGGGCCAGATGCGCGACATGGCCCAGCTCACCAGCAGCGCGACGACGCAGCCGAAGAGGACCTCGGCCACGCGGCGCAGCCCCAGGTCGATGCCGCCGAGCTTCGAGTGCTCCGTCACGCTGCCGGCCACCACGATGGCGGCGGTGATGGGAGCCTGCCGCCACATCACCGGGACGCGCACCACATAGACGGACAGCAGCACGGCGATGGCGAGGGCGAAGGGCAGTTTCCAGGGGTGCGGGTCGCCGACCAGCAGGAAGCCGAGCCCCACGGCGCAGCCCACGGCCGTGTTTGTGAGCCGGCTCACGAAATTCGCATAGCCCTTGCTCGGAACGGGCTCGCTCGCGGCGACCAGCGAGGCCATGGCCCAGACGGGGTTGGCGTTGCTGACGAGGCTGATCGACGCCCAGGCCAGGATGGAGGCGATGAAGACGTTCAGCGCGAAATGCACCCCGAGGAGGTGATCCTCCTTCAGCCGATCGAGCCCGCTCACTGAACCGCCATGCCCCCCGTCAGCGCCTGTCCGGCCGCGCTATTCGTGCGCCTGCGGCGGGTTGCCCTTCAAGCGATACACGCTGCCCGTCTTGGTGGTGCCCAACGACACCCAGTCCCCGGCAATGTCCTGCAGGTGGCCGAAGAACTCCCGCGCGAGCGCCCGCTGCTTGCGGTGCAGGTCGGCCGCCTTCTTGAACTTGCACTGGAAGGAGAACTCGCCGACGAGCTGGTGCTCGTCCCCGCGGCTGCGCCAGACCGCCACGTTGCATGGCGCCTCGACGCCCTTGCCGAAGTCGAGCGTGCCGAGGTCCAGGAGCACTTCCACGACCGCGGTGCGGTTGACGAGCTCGACCCGGCCGCGGCCCTGCTTGAACAGCGGCTTCAGGGCGGGGAGCACGGCGAGGAGCGTCTTGGCCGAGGTCCTGTCGGCTTCGGTGACCTGGCTCAGGTTGAACTGGGAATTGTGCGAATAGAGCAGGCGCACGCCGCCGACCTTGTCCTTCAGGGGCAGCGCCTCGGCCTTGAACTTGATCCGGTGATCGCCCTCGATCTGCGGCCTGACGTCGACGGCCTGCGCGACCGCGAGTTCGGGGTGGCGGAACTTGAAGACGATCTCGGGGTCGCCCACCAGGAAGCCGTGCTCGTAGACGATCCGCCGGCGCAGGATGAAGGCGTTGTTGTAGAGGCGAAAATCCTTCGTATCGAGGAAGAGGACCTCGCGCATCTGCGGGCGGCGCTTGCCCGGCAGCGGCTCGTAGCCCACGCCGGTATCCTTCGCGGCCTTCCTGATGAGCTTTTCGAAGGCGAGGAAGCTGTCGAGCGAGGTGAACCGCTTCCCGTCGAGGATGATCTTGGCCTCGAGGTACTGCACCTCGTCGAAAGCACTGCCCTCGTGCGCCGTCTCGCGTTGCGCGGTCGTCATCGTCTCCCCCGTCCAGCGCGCCTTGCAGTTGAATTCACCAACGGCTTGGCCGAAGCTCTTATAAGGTAGGACGCGTCAATCAAGAAGGTGCTCAACCTCCCGACGCAGCCGGGCTCCTCGCCGGGTCGTTCGCCGCAACAGAGGTCCCCTCCGACATGGATGTCGATCCCACCTACGTCACCTCGGCCGAGGAAATTGTATGGGGCCTGGTGCTGATCACGGTGACCATCGTGGCGCACGGAATCGGAACCACCCTGGCGCTGGTGGCGACGGACGGCTCCGGCCGCATCGGCGAGCCGGCGCCCGTCCTGCGCGACCTGGCACGGGTCAACTCGCTCGCCGCGCTCCTGGTGCTGCTGCACCTCTCCGAGGTGCTGATCTGGGCCGGATTCTTCACCTGGCAGGACTGCTTTCCTACGCTGAGCGTGAGCTACTACGTGGCCTTGATGGACTACACGACCCTGGGCTGCGACTACGAGTTGCCGCGCCGATGGCAGTTGCTCGAAGGCATGATCGCCATTTGCGGGCTGCTCACCTTCGCCTGGACGACCAGCGTGCTGATGAGCGTGGTGCAGAAGGTGCAGGAGGGCCGCCTGCGGCGCCGCCGCCTGCGCAGGCAGCATGCGACGGGCAGCGCGCACGCGGAGGACGCCCACGAAGGACGCTGAGGCCGGCGCGCCCGGGCCGGGTGCGGCCCGGTCCGACGGCGGAAGGACCTAGGCGAGGCGCTGTTGCCCGGCGCGCTGCGTGACGGGCCTGCGCTGCAGCAGGAAGAGCCCGCCATCCTCGAAGGCCCACTCGATGTCGTGTGGAGCCTCGCCGAACACGGCGTCGCAGCGGCGGGCCATGGCATGAAGGTGGCGCAGGTCGCCATAGCCGAGGCATAGCCGGCGGGCGAGGTGGGGCGGCACGGGCCGCTGCTCGGTCCCGCCGCCCGCCGCGAGGCGCACGCTCCTGTCCTTGCTTCCGGGGATGCGCTCGAGGACCTGGCCCTCGCGCGTCATCCGATAGCGGTCCGGCACGACCATGCCCTGCACGACGCCTTCGCCGAGGCCCCAGCAGGCCTCGACCAGCATGTGGTCGTCCCCGCTCACGGGATCGCAGGTGAACAGCACGCCCGCCATGTCCGCGGCGACGAGCCGCTGCAGCACGACGCCGACCTGCGGTTCGCCGCCGGCATTCAGGCGCCGGCGATAGGCCATGGCCGACTCTGTGCGGCCGGACTCCCAGACCTCGCGCAAGGCCGAGAGAGCGGCTGCGGCGCCGAGGACGTTGAGCCGCGTGGCGTGCTGCCCCGCGAAGCTCGCCTCGGCCGAGTCCTCGCCCACCGCCGACGAGCGGACGGCACATTGGCCGGGCGTGGCCTCAACGCAGCGCCGGAACAGCTCGATCGCCGCGCCCTCGCCCTCCACGACGCGCTCGACCAGCGTGGCGCAGAAGGCGTAGCCGTCCGGCACCGGAAGGCCTGCGCGCAGGGCTTGGCCCAGCTGCACCGCCTTGCCGCCGAACAGGGCCGCGTCCCGCGCCTCGGCGAGGGGGACCGCCTTCATGAAGGTTCCAGCCGGATCTCGCCAGTCGACCCGTCGACGGTGACGCGCGCGCCGTCGGAGATCCGGGCGGTGGCGTCGAGGCACCCGACCACGCCGGGAATGCCGTATTCCCTGCTGACGATCGCGGCATGGGAGAGCAGGCCGCCATTGTCGGTGACGATGGCTCCCAGCATGGGCAGAACGAGATTGAAGGCCTCCGTGGTGGTGGAGGTGACCAGCACGTCGCCGTGCTGCAGCCGGCCGAAGTCGTCGGGGCTGCCGACGAGCCTGGCCGTGCCCGTGTAGCGACCCGGGCTGGCCGGCGTGCCGCGGACGACGTCGACATCGCTCTGGGCCGCGGACGGGGCGAAGAGCGCGTCGATCGCGATGCCCAGGGCCCGCATGAGGCGCTGCACCGGCGGGGGAAGTCCGTCGAGCGGCGGGGGAGGATGCGGCGGGTCGCCCAGGAACGGCGGCGCATCGGAGGCGCGCAGCGCGAGCCTGTCGTCGGCCCTTGCGGCGAGTTCGTCCGCGCCGGGGCCGCCCTGGCCCGACAGGATGAGGCGGATCTCGTCGGGGTCCGCCTCGATCAGGTGGGCGGGCTCGTACAGCCGGTCCTTCGCCACGAGCCGGCGGCCCGCCTCCAGCAGGGCGCGCCGGGCGATGCCGGCCGCCCATACGTCGCTGTAGAGGCCGCGCTCGTCGCGCAGGCGCGACATGGCCCGGGCTTCGCCGAGAAGTTCGTCGAAGGCGGGACGGTGCTCGGCGGGGATCAGCGCGCGAAGCCGCGCCTCCTCTTCCTCGGTCACGCGCTGGGGCTTGCGGCCCTCGACGGCCGCGCGCAGTCCCTCGACGATCACCTCGGGCGCCTCGATCACCGCCCTGTCGCCGGTGTCCAGGCTGTCGAGCAGCCGCCAGGACACGATGTCGAGATAGGCCTGCACGGCCGCGCCGACGGGAGCCGGCGCGGCGCTCAGCGCCGCCAGGGTCTCCCGGGCGGTGGAGGGCGAGGCCAGGATCCTGCTCGCGCCGTCGGACGCCCGGATGGCCTGCGCGGCGGCCTCGAGCTCGGCGCAGGTGCCAGCCGATTCGGGGGCGGATCCCCTCAGCAGCGCCAGGAACTGGCCGAGCGGCGCGTCGGTCCATTGCGACAGCGCAGCCATGAAGTCGCCGAGGGGCAGGATGGCGGCCGAGTTCAGGGAGTGGTGCTGCTGCACCATGCGCCCCAAATGCGCCGTGCACCGCTCGATGTGGGCGGCCAGTTCCGCATCGTCGAGCGTCGCGGGGTCGACGGACTGCAGCGCGAGGTTGTCGCGGACAGAAGCCGGCTTCACCTCGTTCGTCCAGCGGGCGAGGTCCTCCCGCCACAGCTTCCTCGCCACGGCGTCCGCGGCGTTGGCGAAGCGGGCCGGCACGTCGTGGTCCGGCGCCGGAACAGGGGCGAAGAAGCCGAGCCCGTTGATCATCCGGTAGTCGAGCGTGTCGACGAGGAGCCCGTAGCGGCGGAAACTCTCGCGGCACCCCACAGCGAGGTTCGGGGGATGCACCGCGGCCTGGAAGCGCGTGAAGGGCCGCGGCATGTGAACCGCGTCGAGGAGCCAGGTGCCAGGGCCGGGAGTGGGGAAGGCGAGCGCCCCGGCGGTCTCAGTGGTCATCGGCGTCCGTCCCTGCTTCAGGCTTCGATGACAGAATGATGACAATCGGGACGTGCAATCCCATATCTCAACGCGCCAATGTCGATCACACTCTCGTGAACGGGTCAGAAATCAGGATCTGCGGTGCACGATGCGCGGCAGGAGGGCCGCGGCCCCCACCGCCAAAGCGGCCGCGGCCACGTCGATCCAGGCCAGCATGACGTGCTCGCGAATCGTCACGGCCTCCCCCCCGGAGAGGAGGGCCGCCTGCACGGCGATGGTCGCGATGCCGCCGAGGTAGCGCATGGTCGAGCTGAGACCGGCGGCCATGCCGGCCTTGGCGGGCGCCACGGCCGCCATGGCCGAGGCCTGCGCGGGCGACGAGGCGAGGCCCAGGCCCATGCCAATCATCAGCAAAGCCGGCGCCGCGTCGAGGGGCGAGGCAAAGCTCGCCAGGCGACACATCAGCAGCGTTCCGGCCAGGACGACGCCCGCGCCCAACACGCCGGCAAGGCGCGCGCCGAGGCGGTCGGCCAGGCGTCCGCCCAGCGGCGAGGCGACCACCATGCCGATCATCATCGCGAAGAGCCCCTGCCCCACCGCACGTGGCGACGTCTCGTGGAACTGCTCGAAGTAGGCGGGCAACTGGAACAGAAGGCCGTACATCGCAAAGTTGTGCAGGGCCATGATTCCCGTCCCGGCCGCGACCACCGGGTTGCGCAGCAGGGCCACGTCGAGCGCCGGGCGCGGCGAACGCCATTGCGACACGGCGAAGGCGACGGAGGCCGCGAGACCGCCGGCGAGCAGGGCGGCGCGCAGCGGGCCGGCGATCTTGCCGGCCGCGACGACGAGAACCAGGGCGGCGGCGAGCAAGGCGAGTCCCTGCCAGTCGACACCCTGCATGAAACGGCGCAGGGCGCCGTCCTGCTCCGGGCTCGGGTCCGGCAGCGGGTTGAGCCAGACGATCAGGGCCGCGGCCGCGAGGAAGGGCAGGCTCGCGAGGTAGGTGAAGCGCCAGCCGAACGCCCCGACGATCTCCGCCCCGATGAGCGGCCCCAGCGCCGCCGACAGGGCCATGACCGCGCCGAACGTGCCGAACACGCGACCGCGGCGCTCGGGCGCGGCCGTGACGCGGATGATCGCCATGGTCGAGGGCACCACGAGCGCTCCCCCGACCGCGGTGATGCAGCGCGCGACCGCGAGCGCGCCGAGCGTCGGGCTGGCGAAGCCCGCCAGCGATCCCACGGCGAAGAGGCCCATGCCCCAGCGCAGGGTGCGCAGGTGCCCGATCGTGTCGCTCAGGCGGCCGGCCGGCCCCTGCAGAAGGACGGTCAGGACGAGGTAGCTCGACACGAGCAGCGTGGTGGCGTGCACCACGTCCGACTCCAGGCCGGTTGCGATCTGCGGGAGCGCGACCGCGA
The DNA here is from genome assembly GCA_046349155.1 of Alsobacter sp. GTDB lineage: Bacteria > Pseudomonadota > Alphaproteobacteria > Rhizobiales > Beijerinckiaceae > Alsobacter. The sequence continues at coordinate 233,360 of JAXMCW010000003.1, forward strand.
TCAGCGTCGAGCCCAAGGGGGCCTGGGAACTCGCCAGGAGGAGGCCCGTCAGTACGACCCAATGCAACAGGCGGGCTCCCGTCCGGCGAGGCGTCCAAAAACTCGCGCCCAAGCTGTCCCGTTCGCCGGGCCCGCGTCAATCCGGTCGTGTCGCGTGGAACGAGGCGCGACGCGGCGAGCTCGGTGCAGAGAGTCGCCCGCCTTCCGCACGCGAGGCGGTCGGCTGCACTGGGACAGGGAGAACAGGGGCCGGCCCGCGGATGCCGAATCAACCGCAGGCCGCCCGCTCGCTGACCCCCCGGCCGAGCCGGCGAAGGCAACGGCTTCGCGGCCGGAAAGGGCCATGGATGCGCCGGGGCGGGCGCGCGGCGACAAGCTCCGACGAAGCTCTGGCTCTGCATTGTCGTCAGGCGCGTTTCGTCTATCCTCGGTTGCAGTCTCGCCTGCGTTCCTGCCGGCGGCTTCCCTCCTGCCGGACGTCCGTCAGCCGCGATGCTCGAACGACTCGAAAGCTTCCTGAGCGAGCTGCCGCCCGACGTCGCGGCCCTCTACTTCTCCGGCTTTTTCGTCGCGGTCAGCTGGTTCGGCATCCTCTTCATCAGGCCGTTCCTGCGCGTCTGGTTCCGGCGCGAGGAGAACACGAACGAGCTCGTCACCTACGCCGCCTCCGGCTTCAGCCTGTTCTACGGCCTGCTGCTCGGCCTGCTCTCGGTCGCCGCCTACCAGAGCACGAAGGACGTGGGCGACTACGCCAACCGGGAGGCGATGACCCTCGCGAGCATCTACCGCTCGAGCGACGCCTATCCGGAGCCCCTGCGCAGCGAGGTGCAATGGCTGCTGCGCGACTACACGCTCTATGTCGTCAACAAGGACTGGCCCGCCCATCGAAAGAGCCTCGTGCCGCGCGGCGGCGAGAACCGCCTCGAGGTGCTGCGCGCCAAGCTGCTCTCGTTCAACCCGGAGACGAAGTCGCAGGACGTCTTCCACAGCGAGACCCTGCGGTCCTTCAACACGCTCGTCTCATTCCGCCAGCAGCGGCTGGCGGGGGTGAGCACCTCCATCCCCGGGGTGCTGTGGTACGTCGTCTTCATCGGCGCGGCGTTCAACATCGTGTTTCTGTGGATGCTGCGGATCCGCTTCGTCCCGCTCCTCATCCTCAGCGGCATGGTGTCGTTCTTCCTGGGCGTGATGATCTACCTCATCTTCTCCCTCGACCATCCGCTGCAGGGCGCCGTGAACGTCGCGCCCGACGCGTACCAGAACATCTACGACCAGATCATGCGGTGGGACGAGACGCCATGAGGCCGGCACGCATCCTCTGCGGCCTCCTCGCCGCCGCCATCGTCGCCTTCGGGACCGCCGGAGCGCAGGAGGTGACCTACGTGTCGATCGGCACGGGCCAGGCGACAGGGGTCTACTATCCCGTGGGACGCGAGGTCTGCCGCATCCTGAACGAGGCGAGCCCCGACCAGGGGATCCATTGCGGGCCTGAGGCGACGCCCGGCTCGATCTACAACCTCCAGAAGCTGCGCGAGCGGGAGCTCGACTTTGCGATCGTCCAGTCGGACAACCAGTTCGAAGCCTATCGCGGGCTCGGCGCCTTCGCCGGCAGGCCGGCGACCTGGCTGCGCTCCGTGGCCGCGCTGCACCCCGAGCTGGTAGCCGTCCTCGTGCGCCAGGATTCGGGGATCGAGACGCTCGACGACCTCAAGCGCAAGCGGATCAATGCCGGCGTGCGCGGCTCCGGCTCGCGCTCCACGTGGGACGCGTTCGAGGCCGCCGCGCGCTGGAGCCCGGAGGAGCGCGGCACGATCACGGAGCTGAAGCCGGACGTGGCCCAGACCGCGCTCTGCGCCGGCCGCATCGACGCGAGCCTGCTCCTCGTCGGGCACCCCTCCGGCGCAGTGGCCCGCCAGCTCGCCGCCTGCCCGACCAAGCTGGTGCCTCTCCGGGGGCCCCAGGTCGACACGGTGGTGCAAGGTGCGCCCCAGTTCCGGCCCGGAGCGATTCCCGCTTCGGCCTATCGGCTGGAGGCGGACGTCCCCAGCTTCGGGGTTCGCGCCACGCTGGTGACCACCGCCTCGATGAGCGACGACCTCGTGTACCGCCTGACCAAGGCCCTGCTCGACGACCTCGACCAGCTCCGAAAGGCTCATCCCGCGCTCGCCGCGCTGACGGCGTCGACCATGGCGAAGGAAGGGCTCACCGCGCCCTTGCATCCGGGAGCGGCCCGCGCCTATCGCGAGGCGGGAGCGATGGCGAACTGAACGGTCCTCTCGCCTCAGTGCAGGCTGGTGAGGCCGTGCTCCTGAAGCGCCTCGATGACGCCGTGGAAGATTAGCCCGACGCCCATGGCGGAAACGAAGAACCCGACGATCCGGGTCGTGGCGTCGATGCCGAGCGGACCCAGGAAGCGGGTCAGCCGGTCGGCGTAGGCGAGGCAGGCATAGGTCGCGATCATGGTGGCGACGATCGCCGCCGAGACGGCCGCGAAGGAGGCGATCTCCGCGGCCGACTGGCGGATCGTCGCGGTCATGCCGAGCAGGGTCGCGATGGCGCCGGGGCCGAACATCAGCGGCATGGCGAGGGGCACGAAGGCGATGCTGCCGCCGTCGCTCCCGCCGGAGCCCTGCGCCGGCCCGCCCTTGCGGTCGTCGCTGCCCGAAAACAGCTCGAAGCCGATCTTCATCAGGATGATGCCGCCGACGATGCGCACCATGCTGAGCGGGACGTCGAAGAGGCGCATCAGCACGTTGCCGAAGGTCAGAAAGAAGAAGCAGAGCAGCAGCGCGTAGAAGCAGGACTGGCGGGCCACCGCCCGGTGCGTCGCGCCGTCCTTGCCCTGCAGGAGCTTGAGGAAGACGGGCAGCACCTCGAACGGGTTGATGATGGCGAGCAGCGTCGTGAACGTGCCCACGAAAAGAGAGAATTCCTTGCTCATGCGTTCCGCGGTCTCCGTGCGCGCGCCCTGCCCCTTGGCCGAAGCTAGGCGAAGAGCATCAGGACGAACATCCCGAACACGACGAGGTGAACTGCGCCGGTGAGCATGTTGGTGCGGCCGGAACCGAAGCTGATGATGCTCAGCACCAGGGTCAGGGCAAGAATGACGATGCTGGGCTCGTCGACGCCCAGGATCACTTCCCGCCCCGTCATCGCGCCGATCAGCACGATGGAGGGGATCAGGAGCCCGATGCTCGCCAGCGCGGCGCCGAGCGCGATGTCGAGGCTGGTCTGGACCGACCGCTGGGTGGCCGCGTGCAGCGCGTCCAGGCTCTCTGGCAGCAGCACGAGCATGGCCACCGTCGCCCCGACGATGGCGTCCGTGTTGACGAAACCGAACTGCAGGAGCAGGTCCTCGACGTCCGTCGAGACCTCCTTGGCCAGGAACACGATGCCGCCGAGACCGAGCAGAGCGAAGACGCCGCTCAGCACGAGCGGCTTCGCGCCGCCGGCGCGCCACGCCTCGCTGGGCTGGCCGCGCCCCGCCTCCGCCCGGCCGCTCACGACCTTGATCGCCAGGAACAGGCCGTACAGCGCCAGCGAGATAATGGCGGAAATGACGTCGCGCGCCTGCTCGCGCCATTCCGTGCGCGGCGGCAGGAAGCTCGGCAGGACCAGGAAGATCGTGACCAGCGCCACGAGCACGCCCAGATAGGCGCTGGTCGCCTGGGAATCGACCTCCTGCTGCCGATGCTTGAGAGCCCCGAGCACGAGGCAGGCGCCGATGACGCCGCAGCAGGTCACCATGACAATGCCGAACACCGTGTCGCGCGCCAGCGTCGGGTTGTTCTGCTTGTGCAGCATCATGAAGGCGATGATGCTGACCTCGACGACGTTGGCGGCGACCGTGAAGGCGATGGTGCCGGCGACCCGCCCGAACATGTGCGAGACGCGCTCGGCATGGCGCAGGGTGGCGACGACGGTCAGCGCCAGCAGGACGAGCGCGCCGGAGCCCACAACGCTCGAGAGGAGCGAATCATCCTCCCGGTGGGGCGCAACGACGACCAGCACGAAGCCCGTGGCGAAGGCGACCGCGGGGACGACGAAGGAGTGCCAGGAAAACCTGTGGGCGTGGGGGACCATCGGAGCCTTCGAGGAGGCCGGGCGCCCGGGTGGCGGCGCCGGAGGCGGGTTGCGGGTCCACGATGCGCAACCGGGCCTTCGCTGTCCATGGGCCCCATCCGTGGGCCTGCCTGTCCTGGGGCGCGCGCTGGACGGCGGACGGCGCCTCAGGCGGACGGCGGCTGCCGGGACTCGAAGGCCACGCCGATCTGCGTGGGCTTGCGCCACACCACGGTGCAGGGCAGGTGCTCGCCGTCCATCCACAGCTCGAAACGATCGGGGATGCCGACGGGCGCGGCGACCTGCAGGGACGCGCCGAGCGGTGACCGGTTGCGCACGGTGCAATCGATCACGGACTTGCCCCCGTTGAAGGCGATCTTTCCCGTCTTCAGGGTGCGTTGACGGGGAACGCGACGCTTGTCCACGGCTCTGCTCTCGATCCTGCAGTCCTGACGATCACGCCGGTAGACCGGTGAGATTGATTTCGTTCAACCCTCGAATTGATGCCATGGCCACGTTAATGGCGAATTACGGCCAGCGGCCGCCGAAGGCGCGTGTGGCGATGAACGCCGGCGATGCAAGCGCGGTTCCTGCCCTGTACAAGCTGAGGCTGCATTCATTCCTCCCTCCGGAGTCCTCGATGCCCCCCTTGCGCTTTGTTCTCGCCGTCGTGCTCGTGCTGGCCGTCCCGGTGGCGGGGACGGCGCAGACCGACGATCCCGGCAGCCTCGACGCGCTGATGCGGGCGCAGGCCGCGGCCAACGCGGGGGCGGGTCCGCGCAAGGTCCCGGGACGGGACATCCCCGTCCCCCGGGAGGGGGTGAGCGCCGCCATCCGTCCGCAGATCGCCGCCCCCTATGCCGGCAACTTCGCCGCCGCCCCGCGCAGCGCGGAGGATTGGAAGGCCTTCGCCGCGCCGGTTGCCGAGGCCTCGGCCAGGGACATTCCGGGCCTCGCCGCGATGCTGGGCGTGAGCGTGGAGCCCACCAGCATCGCCGGCGTGAAGGCCTACGTGCTCACGCCCAAGGCCATCGCGCCGGCCAACCGCGACCGGCTCGCGCTGCACGTCCATGGCGGAGGCTACGTGCTCTATGGCGGGCTCGGAGGCACGGGCGAGGGCGTGATCATGGCGGGGCTAGGGGGGATCAAGGTGATCTCCGTCGACTACCGCATGCCGCCGGACTTTCCCTATCCCGCCGCGCTCGACGACTGCATGGCCGTGTGGCGCGAGACGATCAAGACGGTGAGGCCGCAGAACGTCGGTCTCATCGGCACGTCCACGGGCGGCGGCCTCGTCCTGGCCATGGCGCTGCGGGCGCGCGACGAGAAAGGGCCCCTGCCCGGCGCCGTGGCCGCAGGCACGCCCTGGGCCGACCTGTCGAAGACGGGCGACAGTTATTTCACCAACGAGTGGCTGGACAACGTGCTGGTCACCTGGGACGGCTGGCTCGGAAAGGCCGCGCTGCTCTATGCGGGAGGCCACGACCTCAAGGAGCCCTATCTCTCGCCGATCTACGGCGACTTCGCCGGCCTGCCGCCCACCATCCTCACCACGGGCACGCGCGACCTCTTCCTGTCGAACACCGTCCGCGTGCATCGCAAGTTGCGCCGGGCCGGCGTGGAGGCGGACCTCAACGTGTATGAGGGCCTGAGCCATGCGGGGTTCATCGATCCCGGCGCGCCGGAAGGGCGCGAGGCCTTCCTCGACATCGCCCGCTTCTTCGACCGGCACCTCGGACCGTGACGGGGACAGCCATGACTGCCCTCGACCGCGGCGCGCCCTTGCCCTTAAGCTCGGGCTTCTCAATCTGAGGGTGTGGGGATCATGCCCATGGCCCGCCGCAAGGGAGCGTATGCATGGGTTTCATCGCGTGGCTGATCGTCGGCGCCGTGGCGGGCTGGATCGCCGGACAGATCATGAAGGGCGGAGGCTTCGGCCTCCTCGGCAACATCGTCATGGGCATCGTCGGCGCGGCGGTGGGCGGGGCGGTGCTGCCCTTCTTCGGCCTGACGATCGGCGGCGGCCTCCTGGGTCACATCATCAACGCCGTCATCGGCGCATGCCTGCTGATCTTCGTGATCAACCTCGCACGCCGTTGACCGGATCGCGCCGTTCTGGGTCCTCCCCGGCCCGGGCCGCCTGTTCGGCCTGCTCGAGCCGCCGGAGGAGATCGGCGAAGATGGACGGCATGCGCTCCAGCAACGCGAAATTGTAGAGCGCCTGCAGCCCCATCCCGATGCGACGGGCGGCATCGGGCCTCTCATGGAGCGCGTCCTGCAGGTCGACGCGCTGCTCCGGCGCGCCGTCGGTGTCATCGATCGCCATCATACTCGGCCTCTGCGCTCAACGCACGCGGAGAGTCCGGGTTTCCCGCGCGGCTCAGCGGGGCGAAAGCCAGACCAGGGCGGCGAGCGCGCCGACCAGCGCGGGCGGCGTGACGAGCACGCCCAGCTTGAGGAAGCTCCATGCCCCGACATGCTCGCCCTCGCGGCGCAAGGCGAGCAGCCACAGGATCGTGGCGAGCGAACCGGTGACGGAGAGGTTCGGCCCGAGGTCGACGCCGATCAGGACGGCCGCCCGCACCAGGGCCGGCGCATCCGCCGCCTGGACCGTCGAGCCTGCCAGCAGGCCGGCGGGAAGATTGTTCATGACGTTCGTGGCGAATGCCACGACAAGGCCCGAGGCCCAGGCCGCCCCGGCCGGCGAGGCGGCGACGGCCGCGTCGAGCTGCGCCACCAGCCAGGCCAGCACGCCCGTACGCCCCACGGCGTCGACCAGGACGAAGAGCCCGGCGACGAGCGGCAGCACGCTCCAGGCGACGCCGCGCACCAGCGGGACCGGCGATTCGCGCTTGAGCAGCAGCACCAGGAGGCTGGCCCCGACCCCAGCGGCCGCCGTCGGCAGGCCGAGCGGCCGGTCGAGCGCGGATGCGGTGAGGATCGCCACGGCCGTGAGCAGCAGCCCGACGGCCGCGACGAGGCCGCCGCGCGAGAGCGGCACGGCCTCGGGCGGCGCGCCCAGCCTGCCCCGGACCAGTCGACGCTGCGTGGCCCAGAGCACGGCGAAGGTCAGCACGATCGAGGCTATGGAGGGCGCGAGGAAAAGCGGGATCCACTGCCCCAGGCTCGGCATGCCCGCGCCGAACACCACGAGATTGGCAGGGTTGGAAATGGGCAGCACGAAACTGGCGGCGTTGGCGATGAAGGCGCAGACGAGCAGATAGGGCAAGGGCTCGACGCGCGCCGCGCGGGTGGCGGCATAGACGGCGGGCGTGAGGACGACGGCCGTGGCGTCGTTCGAGAGCAGGGCCGTCACGGCTGTGCCCACGAGATAGACGAGCACGAAGAGACGCGCCTTCGAGCCCCGGCTATGGGCGACCGCATAGCGGGCGATCCAGTCGAACAGGCCTTCGCGGCGGGCGAGTTCGGCCGCGAGCATCATGCCGGCGAGGAAGAGGTAGACGTCCGTCCCGCGCAGCACGGCCGCGAGCGCGTCCTGCGGCGAGGTCAGCCGCAGCGCCAGCAGCAGCAGGGCTCCCGCCACGGCCCAGACGGCCTCCGGCAACCGGAACGGCCGCAGCACGACGCCCGCCGTGGCGGCGGCGGCCACGGCCCAGACCGCATGCGCGGGGGTGAGAACCGGGAGATCCATCGGGCGCGGGGGAGCGTCGCCGGGGATCAGACCATGACGCTGTCGAGCAGCGCGCGATAGTCGTCCGCCGAGGCGGCGCGGGGATTGGTCGCGTGGCTGTGGTCGAGCAGCGCGCGCTCGATCACCCACGGCAGCACGGCCTCCCGGACGCCCAGGGTCTTCAGGCCCGGCGGCAGGCCCAGGCGCTGGTTGAGCGCCGCGACCTCGTCCGCGAGGTCGGCCGTCTCGGGCAGGCCGAGAGCGGCCTTGAGCCGCGCGTATTTCTCCGCCGCCACGGCTGCGTTGAAGCGCAGCACCGGCGGCAGCAGGATCGCGTTGAGCGTGCCGTGGTGCAGCGAGGGCTCCTTCAGGCCGCCCAGGGCATGGCTGAGGGCATGCACCGCGCCGAGCCCCTTCTGGAATGTAAGCCCGCCCTCCAGGGCGCCCATCATCAGCTCGGTGCGGGCCGCGAGATCGCCGCCGCGGGTGACCGCCGCCTCGAGGTTGCGCCAGATGCGACCGGCCCCGTCCAGCGCGATGGCCTCGGCGGGCGGATTGTAGCGGGGCGAGAGCAGGGTCTCGACGCAATGGGAGAAGGCGTCGAGGCCGGTGGCGGCCGTGAGGCGCGGAGGCAGGCCGAGCGTGAGCTCGGGATCGCAAAGGGCGCGCCGCGGGATGAGGTGCGGGCTGATGAAGCCGAGCTTGCGCCCGTCGTCGAGCGTGATCAGGGCCGCACGGCCCACCTCGGCTCCCGTGCCGGAGGTCGTGGGGATCGCGATCACCGGAGCGACCGGCGCGATCCGGGGCAGGCCGCCCAGGATGGCGGCGTAGCGCTCCAGCGGTCCGTCATGGGTGGCGAGCAGCGCCGCCCCCTTGGCCAGGTCGATCGGCGAGCCGCCGCCGATCGCCACGACGCCGTCGCAGCCCTGCTCCCGGTAGAGCGCGGCCGCGGCCATGGTGGCCGATTCCGTGGGATTGGTCGGCACCTCCAGGAAGCGCGGGGCGCCGGGCGGGCAGAAGGCCGCGACCTTGTCGAGCAGGCCGGTCGCCTCGAGGCCGCGGTCGCTCACGAGGAGGGGGCGCCGGATCCCGAGCGCCGCGAGCGCGTCGGGCAGCGTGCGGACCGCCCCGGCTTCGAATTCGACATGGGTGAGATAGAGCAGCGTACTCATGGGGGCCGGGCCTGGAATGGATCGAGGGTGGCAACAGGGATAGCCGAGCGGTCGGTCCCTGTCATGGCGCGCCCGTGCAAGGCTGGCGCTCAGGTCGCGAGGAGCAGGACGGAGACGGCCGCCTCCTCGAGCACTGCGTCGCCGACCTGGCCGAAGCCCGGGTCCTGCCCGCCGCGCCTGACGACGCCGAGCACGAGGAGGTCGTGGGACGTCGCCTCGCGCAGCACCGCCGCGACGGGCGAGCCGCGCTCGACGCGCGTGCGCAGCGCCAGGCCGGACTGCTCCGCGAGATCGACGGCCTCGCGCAGCACCGCCAGTTCCGCGCGCCGGGGCAGGAAGCGGCGCGGCCTTTGGCCCGGCGGCCGAACGTAGAGCGCGGCGATGCTCGCCCCGGTCGCCTTGGCCAAAGCCAGGCCCACCTCCAGACCCTTGCGCGAGGCCGGCGTACCGTTGACGGGTACGAGAATGCGGCGCGGACCCGTGCGGGGCTGCAGGCGATGCGCGCCGCGGGTCGCGACCAGCGCCAGCGGTCCTGCGAAGGCGTCGACCAGCCGGGCCAGTTCGGCCCGGGGGCTCTCGCCCTCGGCCTCCCCGAACGGGGCGAGCAGGAGGTCGTAGCCCCGCTCGGCCTCGGCGGCGACGGCGGCGCCGGGTTCGCCGGGATGGGCGCGCGCGGTGACGTCGACCTCCGGCGGCGGCTCCTGCGCCACTGCGGCCCGTCCCTCGTGGGCGCCGGAGCGGACCTCGTTCCCGGCGCTGGCCGCCGCGGCGGCGGCCGGCTCGGGCTCGTCGCGCACGGCGGCGAGCGTGGTCACGGGCACGCCGAGCGGTCCGGCCAGGAGCCCGGCCAGCCGCGCCACGAAGGCGCCTGCCGGCGGCTCGCCGGCCAGCACCAGCAGGCGCTCGAAGCGGGCGACGAAGCCCTTGGCCTCGGCCGCTTCGCGGGCGAGCCGCTGCTTTTCCTCTGGCCGCAGCGGCAGGCGCGCCAGCGCCCAGCGCAAGGTGGGCGGCATGGCCATGGTGGTGACGACGGCCATCACCACGATCATCGTGAAGAGCGTCTGCGAGAGCACGCCCATCGACAGGCCGATCGAGGCCACGACCACTTCGGTCGAGCCGCGCGCATTCATCCCGCAGCCCAGCGCGACGCATTCGCGCGACGTCAGCCCGCCGATCAGGCCGCCGGCGAAGGCCCCGGCGAACTTGCCGACGCTGGCAATGAGGATCAGCCCCGCACTGACCGCCAGGAGCGATGGGTCGGCCAGCGCCGTAAGGTCGGTCGAAAGGCCCGAAAGGCCGAAGAAGACGGGCATGAAGAGCGCGGTGGTGAGGCCGCGCACCTGCTCCTCGATCTGCCGGGTCAGGATCGGCGACTCGCCCACCAGCACGCCCGCCACGAAGGCTCCGAGCACCGTGTGCAGACCGAGGGCGTCGGTGACGAGGGCCAGCACGCCCATGATGACCAGAACAGCCGAGACGACCGGCAATTCGCCGCGGAAGTGGTCGTTGGTGTGCCGGATGGCCAGGATGACCAGGCGGCGGCCCAGCGTGAGGCTGAAGAGCAGGAACAGGGCCGCGCCTGCCAGGCTGCGCAGGACGGGCCAGAGCTCCAGGGCCCCGGTCGAGGCGACACCAAAGGTGATGGCGATGATCAGCCAGCCGATCGTGTCGTCGATGATCGCGGAAGCGAGGATCACCTGGCCGACGTTGCGGCGGGCAAAGTTCATCTGTCGGACCACGATGGCGACGATCTTGACGGAGGAGATCGACAGCGCCGTCCCGAGGAAGAGCGAGGTGACCAGCCGGCGCGCGGGATCGGCGACCATCGAGTCGGGCAGGAGTTCGCCCAGGGCGAAGCCGCAGGCGAAGGGCACCGCGACGCCCGTCACCGAGACGCTCAGCGCGGCGCGGCGGACCTTGTTGACGAGCGCGAGGTCCGTCTCCATGCCGGCGAGCAGGAGAAGCAGGAGCACGCCGACCTGGGCGATCGCGTCGACCATGCTCTTCTGGGCGGGGTCGGCGGGGAACAGGGCGTGCTGCACGCCCGGCCAGAGCCAGCCGAGCAGCGAGGGGCCGAGGGCGACGCCCACGAGGAGCTGCCCCATGACGGCCGGCTGCCCGACGCGCTCCATGACTTCGCCTGCCAGCCGCCCGGCCGCGACGAGCACCACCACCTGCAGGATGAAGAGTGTTTCCGAAGGTCCCGCGCCGGTGGCGGCCCACGCCGCCGTGGGCAGCAGCAGGCCCGCCAGGGCGGCGAGCCAGGGATGGGGAGCCACGGACCGGGCCGGGACGCCGGGTCGCGCGGGAAGCAGGTCGGGCCGGGCCATGCTGGACCTTGGGAATGGGCGCGTGACAACGGCGCAGCCCTGCCGCGGTTCCCGCGCGCTTGCGCCTGCCGGACAGGGCGGGGCACTCTCCTGCCTGCCAGGAACCGACGGAGCCCGCAGTGGCCAAGCAGCATCCCGAGATCAACGACGCCCTCGGCGCCTTCATCGGTCGCCAGCGCATCTTTTTCGCCGCCTCGGCGGCGGCGGGCACGCGCATCAACCTCTCTCCGCGCGGCACGGAGGCCCTGCGGATCCTCGGCCCGCTCGAGGTCTGCTACCTCGACCAGACGGGCAGCGGCAACGAGACGGCCGCGCATCTCCTCGCCGACGGCAGGCTGACCCTGATGTTCTGCGCCTTCGAGGGGCCGCCGCAGATCCTGCGGCTCTATGGGCGTGGCGAGGCGCTGGCGCGCGGCACGCCCGGCTACGCGGCCCTGCTCGAGGCCCAGTACGAGGGGCGCGAGCTGCCCGGGGCGCGCCAGATCGTGCGCCTGGCGGTGGAGATCGTGCAGACCTCCTGCGGGTTCGGCGTGCCGCTCTTCACCTTCATGGAGCGACGCACGACCCTCGACCGCTGGGCGGAGTCCAAGGGCGAGGAGGGCCTTGCGGCCTATCGCCGGGAGAAGAACCGGGTGAGCATGGACGGCCTGCCGACAGGCCTGCCCGAGGCAGAGGGCGCGTGAGGCGCGGCCGGGCTATTCGCGCACGATGGCGTTGAGGTGGAGCAGGGCGATGACGTCGTCGCCCTTGACCACGAGAGCCTGCAGCAGGTCGGCCGAGTTGCCGGCCACGTCGGGAGCCGGACGCAGTTCCTCGCTGGTGACGTTGAGGATGTCGGAGACGGCGTCGGCGAGGATGCCGGCGAGGCGGTCGCCGAGGTCCACCACGATCACCACGCTCGAGCGCGTCAGCGCGCTGGCGCCGAGATCGAGGCGGCGGCGCAGATCGTAGACGGCGATGATCGCGCCGCGCAGGTTGATGACGCCCAGCACGTGCGGCGCGGCGTTCGGCAGCGGTGTCGTCTGCTGCCAGCCCTTGATCTCGCGCACCGCGCCCACGTCCACGCCGAAATGGCGGCCGTCGACCTTGAAGGTGACGATCTGCTGGGTGGCGAGCGCCTTGTCCGGCGATGTCGAACGGTCAAAGGCATGGGTCATGGACGACAAGGCGACCTCCTGCATGGCAATTCCGGCACTCTAGAAGGAGTTCGTTGATCAATTCGAAACGTGCGCCGTGCGTCAGCGACGGACCTGCGACGGACGGGATTTCATCTGCAGAAACAACCATTGATACTAGTCAACGCTTATTGCTTCCCGTGAGGTTCCTTTTTGAATCAAAGTAATACTTTGCCCCGCTAACGATTTGTCAGTCTCTGGAAGTTAAAGTCCAGTCATTCGGCGTAATTCCCAGCTTTCGGCGCCCAATTCGCGGCCGGAAGCGATCGCCAAGACTCCGGGCTCGACTCAGGGTCGCAACGAGGGAGGCGCGCTAAGACTCGCATGGGCCGACCGGGGGGCGAACCCGCGCCAGGCAAAGACCTTTGTTCCCAGGCGCCCGCCGATTTGCTTTCCCGCGGCGGGCGCCCCTTTCGTCCCCGGAACCGCCATGGCCCTGTTCTCGCGTCTCAATCGCCTTTCCATCAAGCTGCCGCTCTTCGTCATCGGCTGCGTCGCGCTGTCGAGCCTCGCGGTCGGCACGGCCGCCTACGTAGTCGCGCGCAAGGCCGCGCTCAGCGAGCAGGGACACCACCTCGAGGCACTGGTGCGCAACCAGGCGGATTCGCTGGTCACGCTGCTGCACCAGCTCGAATCCGACATGCACGACCTCGGCACCAACCCCACGGTGTCTCAGGCGCTGTCCGGCCTGACCTCCGCATGGTCGGTGCTGGAATCCGGGCAGGACGAGAAGCTGCGGGCCACCTACGTGACCGGCAACCCGATGCCGGCGGGCGAGCGGTACAAATTCGACGGCGGCACCGATTCGACGATGTACGGCATCTACCATGCCAAGGTGCACGACTATTTCCTCAAGGTGCGCGCTGCCAAGGCCCTGCCCGACCTCTACCTGATCAGCGAGGAAGGCGACGTCGTCTTCAGCAACGAGAAGCGCGACGACTTCGCCACCAACCTCCTCACCGGCCCCTACAAGGACAGCGGCCTCGCCAAGGCCTTCCGCGCGGCGCTCGAGGGAGCCGAATCGGACCTCGTCGCCTTCAGCGACGTGTCGGAATATGCGCCGGCCAAGGGCGGCGCCGCCTTCCTGGCGCGCGCGGTGAAGGACCGCTCCGGCAATCTCTACGGCATCATCGCCGTGCAAGCCCCCATGCAGCGCGTCGATGCGCTGTTCGCGGAGCCGTTCGGCGACAGCGGCCGCATGTTCGTGGCCGGCGCCGACGACAAGCTGCGCAGCCGGCTGCCGGGCGAGAAGGCCGTGCGTGCCCAGAGCTACCCGGACGAGCCCGGCGGCGCCTCCGGCACGGCCGGGCAGCGGCCGGGGCTCGACGGCGTGGCGAGCGCCAGCGTCTCCATGCCGGTCGACGCCTATGGCCAGCTCTGGCGGGTGGTCGGCGAGCAGCCGGTCTCGGAGATCGAGGCGCCCCTGCGCACCATGCTCCTGACCATGGCCGGGATCGGCGCCGCCATCTTCCTCGTGCTCGGCGTTCTCGGAACGCTCGGCGCCCGCAGCCTCTATCGCCCGATCGTGCGCATGCGCGACGCCGTCGCCGCGCTGGTGCGTGGCGAGGAAGTCACGATCGAGGCCGCCTCGCGCGGGGACGAGATCGGCGAGCTGGCGCGCTCGCTGACGCAGATCCATGCGGCGGGGGTCGAGGCGGCGCGCATCCGCTCCGCCCTGGACGGCTGCCCGATCAACGTGATGGTGGTCGACCAGGACAACGTCATCCGCTACGCCAACAAGGCGATCGACCGGCTGTTCAGGACGCATCTCGCCGACTTCCGCAGCGCCCGCCCCGGCTTCGACCCCGACCAGGTGGTCGGCCACGGACTCGACGCCTTCCACCCGCGCGGCAGCGGGCCCGACCAGCTCCTGCGCCGCCTCGAGGGCCTGCACACGTCGCGCATCCAGCTCGGCTCGCGCGTCATCGACCTCGCCGTATCGCCCGTGCTCGGCGGCAGCGGCCAGCATCTCGGCGCCATGCTCGAATGGCGCGACATGACGGCCGAGCTCGCGGCCCAGGACGAGGTGGCCGCGGTCGCCCAGGCCGCGGCGGCGGGCGACTTCACCGGCCGGGTCCCGCTGGAGGGCAAGACGGGCTTCCTGCGCGATCTCGCGGCGGCGATGAACGAGATCGGCCAGAGCGTCGACCAGGCCACGACCGAGATCGCCGCGGCCATGCGGGCTCTCTCCCAGGGCGACCTGACGCAGGGCGTGGCGACGGATTATCGCGGCCGCTTCGGCGAGCTGAAGGACGCGCTGAACGAGACGGTCGCGCGGCTCTCCGACACCGTCGCCACCATCCAGACCACCGCCGTCGACGTCGGCGCGGCCGCCCGCGAGATCGCCTCCGGCGCCGGCGACCTGTCGCGGCGCACCGAGCAGCAGGCCTCCTCGCTGGAGGAGACCGCCGCCACCACCGAGGAGCTCGCCGCCTCCGTCAAGGCCGCCGCGCAGTCCTCCCGCCAGGCCGTCGAGCTCGCCGAGGAGGCCATGGGCGTCGCCGCAGACGGCGGCGGCATCGTGCGCGACGCCGTCGACGCCATGGCCCGCATCGAGCAGGCCAGCCAGAAGATCTCCGACATCACCTCCGTCATCGACGAGATCGCCTTCCAGACAAACCTCCTCGCCCTCAACGCCGCCGTCGAGGCCGCCCGCGCCGGCGACGCCGGCAAGGGCTTCGCCGTCGTCGCCAGCGAGGTGCGCACGCTCGCGCAGCGCTCCTCGGAGGCCGCCAAGGACATTACCGGCCTCATCCAGGCCTCGGGCAACGAGGTCGCCCAGGGTGTCGAGCTGGTGCGCGCCGCGGGCGAGGCCCTGGAGAAGATCGTCGCCGCCTCGCGCAAGGTCTCGGCCACCGTGTCGGAGATCTCCTCCGCCACCGCCGAGCAGGCCAACGGCATCGACGAGATGAGCCAGGCCGTCGCCCACATGGACGAGATGACCCAGCAAAACGCCGCGCTCGCCGAGGAGAGCGCAGCCTCCGCCGGTGCCCTCACCGGCCAGATCGAGACCCTCAACCAGCTCGTCGCAACCTTCCGCACCAGGGCCGGGCAGCGCATCGCGGCGGGCGGCATGGCCGCCCCGGCCAGCTCCGAGCCCGACCGCCTGCGCCGCCTCGCCGCAGAGGCCTTCGAAGCGCCCAAGACGTCGCCAAGCACGTCGGCCAAGCCGGCCCGCGCGGCGCGACAAGCCATCCCGCCCGTCCCCGAGCCCGGGCCCGCGTCGGGGACCGGTGGCGCATCCCCCGCCCCCGCCCGGCGCAGGGCCCACTCCGCCCCCGGCGGGTGGGAGGAGTTCTAGGCCTCGACGGCCGTCGCCCCCCGCGACGCGAACAGCGCCCCAGCCGTCACCCCGGCGCGGTCGCCGCGAGCACGGCAGGACGCCTGGATGGCGCACCTCTTGCTTCCCACGGACCCGTCACGAGGGTCCCATGAGTGCAGCCGCAGACCAGCCGAGTCCCGCCTCCCGCTATGACGTCGCGGGCCTGATCGCCGAACTCGGCGACATACCCGTCATCACGGATTCCACCATCGTCAGGCGCCGCTCGCGCGACTTCTTCTGGTACAGCCCCGTGCTGAACCGGCAGCTCGCCGGCAAGGCGGCCGACGTGATCGTGGCGCCGCGCGGCGAGGCCGAGCTGCTGCGCGTGGCCTCCTCCTGCGCCCGCCGGCGCATCCCGCTCACCGCCCGCGGGGGCGGCACCGGAAATTACGGGCAGGCGGTGCCTCTGGAGGGCGGCGTGCTGCTCGACATGGCGGCCTTCGACAAGCTCCTCTGGTCGAAGCCGGGCGCGGCGCGCATGCAGGCGGGCATGAAGATGCACGACCTCGACGCCGCGCTGCGGCCGTCCGGCTGGGAGCAGCGGCTGCACCCCTCCACCAAGCGCACCGCCACCATCGGCGGCTTCGTGGCCGGCGGCTCGGGGGGCGTCGGCTCGGTGACCTATGGCGGGCTGCGCGAGCCCGGAAACATCCTGGCCGCGCGGGTCGTCACGCTGGAGGAGACCCCGCGGATCCTGGAGCTGCGCGCGGACGCCGCTCAGAAGGTGAACCGCGCCTACGGGACGACGGGCCTGATCACCGAGCTCGAGATGCCGCTGGCTCCAGCCTATCCCTGGGTCGAGGTGATCGTCGCCTTCGACGACGTCATGGAGGCGGTGCGCTTCGGCTACGAGGTGGCGCTCGCCGACGGGGTGATCAAGAAGCTGTTGAGCCCCGTGGCCTGGCCGCTGCCGAGCTGGTTCGGCGCCTTGCGCCCCGCCTGCCCGGAGGGCCGGTCGCTCGTGATCGGCATGATCGCCGAGCCGTCGCTGGAGAGCTTCAGGGCGATCCTCGGCCGGCGCGGGACGATCACCTTCGAGGAGCCCTTCGAGGAGGGGCCGAGCCGGGTGCCGCTCTACGAGTACACCTGGAACCATACGACGCTGCAGGTGCTGAAGGCCGATCGCGGCGTCACCTACCTCCAGTGCCTTTATCCCTGGGACAGGCTGCTGGCGAGCGTGGAGGAGATGCGCGACCTGTTCGGCGACGAGGTGATGCCGCATCTCGAGTTCATCCGCTTCGGCGGACGGGTCACGGCCAGCGCGCTGCCCGTCGTGCGCTACACGACCGACGAGCGGCTGAACGAGATCATCGCCGCCTTCGAGACGCGCGGCGTGCTCATCGCCAACCCCCATGTCGTGACGCTGGAGGATGGCAGCCGGCACAAGCGCGCCGACGCGGACCAGCTCGGCTTCAAGGCCGAGGTCGATCCCCATGGCCTGCTCAACCCCGGCAAGATGCGCAGCTACGTGCCGCGGACCGCGGGGTGATGCGCGTCCTCTACGTCTATTGCCATCCCCTGCCGGAGAGCTTCCACGCGGGCATCCGCGCGGAGGCGCTGGCCGGGCTCGCCCAGGCCGGGCACGAGGTGGACCTGCTCGACCTCTATGCCGAGCGCTTCGACCCCGTGCTGAGCGAAGAGGGCCGCCGCCACTATCACGACACGGCCGTGAACCAGAGCGGGCTGGAGCCCTATGTCGAGCGGCTGATGCGGGCCGAGGCCATCGTCCTGCAGTTCCCGACCTGGTGCTTCGGCCCGCCCGCGATGCTCAAGGGCTGGTTCGACCGCATGCTGATGCCGGGCGTCGCCTTCGATCTGAGCGACCCCGCCCATGTCCGCCCCCTGCTCACGCATATCCGCAGGATCGCGGGCGTGGTCACCTATGGCCGGCCGCGCTGGATGGCGCTCTACATGGCCGATCCGCCCCGCAAGATCGTGACGCGCTACCTGCGCCGCCTCACCGGAGGCGCGCGGGCGGACTACCACGCGCTGTACCACATGAACGTCGCGACGCAGGCCCAGCGCGAGCGCTTCAAGGCCAGGGTGCGCGAGGCCATGGCCCGCTTCTGACGCAGGACCCGTCCCGCGGCCTGGCGGCTTCCGGCGGCTGGGACTCCGTGGCATGAGTGGCAGGCGGCCGGCATGGCCGCCCACCCCGCGACCGCCTGCCCGGACCTGCCATGACCGCCGTCGAAGAGCTTCTCGCCACCCTCGGACCCGACCTCGTGCGCACGGGAGCCGACATTCCCGAGCGCCATGAAGCCGATTCGGCCGGCCTTGCACCGCAACAGCCGCTGGCGCTCGTGCTGCCGCGCACCACCGAGGACGTCGCGGCGACCCTGAGGATCTGCCACGCCCACGGGCAGCCGGTGGTGACCCAGGGCGGCCTGACGGGGCTCGCCGGCGGGGCCCATCCCGGCGCGGGAGAGGTCGCGCTGTCGCTGCAGCGGATGGCGGGGATCGAGGAGCTCGACACGGAGAGCAACACGCTGACGGCGCTCGCCGGCACGCCCCTGCAGGTGATCCAGCAGGCGGCCGAACAGGCGGGGCTGATGTGCGGCATCGACCTCGGCGCACGGGGAAGCTGCAGCATCGGCGGCAACGTCGCCACCAATGCCGGCGGGAACCAGGTGATCCGCTACGGCATGACCCGGCGCAACGTGCTGGGGCTCGAGGCCGTGCTCGCGGACGGCCAGGTCGTGCGCTCGCTCAACAAGATGCAGAAGAACAATACCGGCTATGACTGGACGCAGCTCTTCATCGGCTCGGAGGGAACGCTCGGAGTCGTGACCCGCGTGGTGCTGGCCCTGCACGCCCGGCCGCAGGGCGTTCAGACCGCTCTCCTCGCCGCCGACAGCACGCCCGACGCCATCGCCATCCTGCGCGCGGCCGAGCGGGCGCTCCCGGCGGGACTCCTGGTGTTCGAGGCGATGTGGCGGGAGATGTACGAGATCGCGACGACGACCATCGGCGTGCCCGCCCCGATCCCGCGCGGCCACGAGGTTTACCTGCTCGTCGAGGCTCCGACGGGCGAAGCCGGACCGGAGCCCTTCGAGGCGTTCCTGGCCGGACTCTACGAGGCGGGTCTGGTCAAGGACGCGGTCGTCGCGAAGTCCCGCGCCGAGCGGGACCGCTTCTGGGCGCTGCGCGAGAGCGTCTACGAGTACAAACGCCTGATCCCGAACGAGATCAACTTCGACGTCTCCTTCCCGCTGAACCGCATGGACGAGGCCATCGCGCTGTTCCGAAAGGCGATTCCCGCGGCGTTTCCCGACGCGGTCTACTGCATTTTCGGCCACCTCGCCGACAGCAACATCCACGTCAACGTGATGCCGAAGGTGAAGTCCCCGGAGGTGAAGAAGGCGGTCGAAGGCGTGGTCTATGACTGCACGCGGGCGCTGGGAGGCAGCGTCTCGGCCGAGCACGGCATCGGGCGGCACAAGCGCCCCTACCTGCCGCTGAGCCGCAGCGCTGCGGAACTCGCGCTGATGGCCTCGATCAAGAAGGCGCTCGATCCCAGGGACATCCTCAATCCCGGCCGCGTCCTGCCGTGACGTAACCCGCGGAGGGGCCGGATCCGGCCGCGCGAGACGGAACGCTGCAGGTCTGCCGGCCGTGCCAGGGGCTGCCGGTCAGGTCAGCGGGTCGTCGATCAGCGGCGACGGATTGGCGAATTCCATCAGGGCCTTCATGTTCTTGATCGCGATCGTCCGTCCGCGCACCTCGATGCCGTGGTCGGCCAGCATGGCGAAATTGCGCGACAGGTTCTCGGGCGTCGTCCCGACATGGGCGGCGAGCGTCCGCTTGTCGATGCGCAGCACAATCTTGCCGGTGTTGCCTTCCAGCACGGCCTCGCGCAGCAGCCAGTTGGCGAGCCGCTCGAAGCTGGGGCGGAGCTTCTGGTTCTTCAGCTCTTTCACCGTCTCGCGGTGGCTGATCGAGAGTTCCTGCGCCACGGCCCGGGCAAAGGCGACGTCCAGCGAGAAGACGGTGCGGGCGGCGCCCACGGGCAGCATCAGGATCTGCGAGGCCTCGAGCGTCCGGACGGAATTCAGGTAGACGGCGTCGCGCATCACCGCGGCAAGGCCGAAGGTCGAGTGCGGCCGCAGCAGCGCAAGCCCCACCTCGTGCTTGCCATGCGTGGCGAAGAGCTCCACGAGGCCCTCGACCACCACGTGCAGGAAGTCCGGCGATTCGCCTTCACGCACCAGGACCACGTGGGGCGGGAAGCGCTGCAGGAAGGCGGCCTGCGTCAAGGTCGCGAAGTGGTTGGGGCTCATGTCCTTGAACAAGGGCAAGGCCATGAGTGATTCTGCGTCCGAGCTTCGCACTCTGTTTCCAATCCCGTTTGAATCGAAAGGCAGCGCGACGCTTATAAAGTGTACAACCGAGTATCACAACCCTGCGTAGCCCTGCACAAACCTCAAGGCTGCACTTCCCATAGCAATGCTTCTGCATCGGAGAGGAATAGCCTAGCTTGACGACGCTGGCTGGCTGCCATTTCCTGCCCGCAGGTCGCGCTTGCCTGGAAGGTAGTGCGACGAAAACATGCGAATTATTTTGTGTAAGTGAACTAAATCAAGGTAATTGACCAAGGCCAGAAGTGTGTTATTCATGGCGGGTTGGATGTGAAATGCTTCACACTCGGCAGTCCTCCGTTTGAAGCTTGATCGTTCATCTTGTCCGTGGTCCGGAAATATCCTTGGCCAGCCGTCGGCGGGACGGAGATCAAGGGGAGGCCCGCCTTGGAGCAACTGCCGACATCGCGCCGGACCTTGGAAGCGAAGGTATTGTTGATGGCGTCCCTGCCGTTCTTCGCGACGCTCGACCCTCCCGATCGCGAACGTCTGGCCGCCTTCGCCCGGACGGAAAAGGTACGCAAGGGGACGGTCCTGTTCCGCAAGGGGGACCACCCCCACTCGCTGATCATGGTCATCGAGGGAACGGTAAAGGCCACCGCGCCGTCCGCGGACGGACGCGAGATCGTGCTGAATCTCATCCGGTCCGGCGAAATCCTCGGCGAGATCGCGCTGTTCGACGGGCATCCCCGCACGGCGGACGCCGTCGCCATGACGGATTGCGACCTGCTGGTGATCGACCGCCGCGACTTCATTCCCTTCGTCCAGGAGCGCCCGCACGTGGCGCTGAAGATCATCGAACTGCTTTGCGCCAGGCTGCGCCGGACGAGCGAGCAGGTCGAGGACGTCGCGTTCCGCTACATTGACGGCCGGCTCGCCAAGATTCTGCTGCGCCTGCGCGACCAGCAGGGCGCCACGACGCCGGGAGCCGTGATCAAGATCACCCAGCGCGAGCTCGGCAACATGGTCGGCATGTCGCGCGAGAGCATCAACAAGCAGCTCATGAGCTGGCAGAAGGCCCGCCTGCTCGACGTGATCAAGGGCGGTGTGATCCTGCGCGACCACGAGGCCCTCACGGAACTCGCCGACGTCGAGACCGACTGACCCCCCGACCGCGACGGCCGCAGCCTCACTCCTCCTCGTCGTCATAGACCGGGCCCGGCTCGACGCAGCCCGTCGCGGCCTGCACCGGGGCTGTCGTGCCCGCCGGGCAGGCCAGCCCGGGCGGCACGTCGGGCGCGCTGTAGACGTCGGCGGCGAGCCAGAACGTCGCCGCAACGGCAAGCGCCCCAAGGCCTGCGACCCAGGCCCACCAGGGGCCCGGGCGGCGGCGCGACCGGGCCGGCGCATCCTTGCAGGCGGCGCCGGCGAGGACGCCATCCGCGCGCCGCGACGCTTCCAGACCATCGACGGCAGGGACCGAGTCCGGCGGCAGCGGGGTGCAGTTCTCCCACGCTCGGGAGGCAGGACGGTAGCGGCTCATGACGACATCTCCACAACTTGCGAAGCAATACGCACGAACCTCCGGGTGGGATTGTGGCCTGCGTTACTGCACCGCACCAGAATCCGTCCGGAAGGCCCCGTCTCACGCGAAGGTGAAGGCTGCGGCAAGCGGGAGCGGGGCCATGACGGCGACCTCGGGGGTCGCAATCGCACCAGACGCCAGGCGCCCGCCGGGCCACGATGGCGGCCACCCGGTCTTCCCGGGCCTGCGCCGCTCCATGCGCCATCGAGCGGACCTGCCCTCCCGCATTCCACCGCATCCAGCCCATGCCTGCTGCCGATCCCGTCCCCCTGCTCCCCGATCGCCGCGTCGCCGATTCGTTGCTTCTGGTCGCCACGATCGGGATCTTCCAGACGGGCCTGGGGATCCTCGCCGCCCTCATCCCGGTGAGCCTCGCCCATGCGGGCACGCCCGTCGCGCTGTCGGGTCTGGTTCTCAGCGCGGGATCGGCCGGCTTCCTGCTCGGGTGCCTCGTCGTTCCCGCCGTCGTCCGCACTCTCGGGTTGCAGGGCTCGCTCTTTGCGGCGGTTGCCCTCAGCAGCCTGTGCTCGGTGCTGCTGTGGGTCACCGGCCCGGGCGCGGCGTGGATCCTGGTCCGGGGGGTGAGCGGCTTCGCGTCCGGGATCGTGTTCCCCATCGTCGAGGCCTGGCTCGCTGACCGCGCGCCGCCGGGCCGCCGGGCCGCCGTCTTCTCGCTCTACCAGATCACCAGCCGCTCCGTGTACGCGCTCGCCCAGCTCTCGCTCGCCTGGGTCGACCCGGCGGCCGCGGCCCTGTTCCTGGCGGCCGCCGTGGCGGCCATGGTCACGCCAACCCCCTCGCTCGCCGTCTCGCGCGCCGCGCCGCGGCCGGGCCAGCGGCTCGTCGGCGCGATACTGGCCGTCCCCCGCAAGGCGCCTGCCGCGGCTGGGGGAGCCTTTGCCCATGGGCTCGTGACCAGCGCCGCCACCAGCCTGTTCCCGCTCTGGGCCCTGGCGCGCGGCTTCAGCGTCGAGCGCATGGCGCTCGTGCTCGTCTGCCTGCAGATCGCGGCCATCCTGGTGCAGGTGCCAGTCGGGCTGGTCGCCGACCGGCTCGACCGACGCGTGGTGATGGCCGCGATCGCGCTGGCCTGCGCGGTCCTCTCGGTCTTCGGCCCGCAGGCTCTGGCGCTCCCCTTCGCGATGCAGCCCCTCGTCTACGGGCTCTGGGGCGCCTCGTTCTACCCCCTGTACAGCGTGGCCGTCGCGCACATGAACGATATCGCCCGGCCGGACGAGCGCGTCGCCTGGGGCGGCAGCCTGCTGGTCCTGTGGGGAATCGGCGCAACGATCGGCCCCATGCTCGGCGGCGCGGCGATGGACGCGCTCGGCTCTGGCGCCCTGTTCGCCTTCACGGCCTTCGGCAGCTTCGCGCTGTTCGCCTTCCTGGTGTGGCGCCTCGCCGCCCAGCGGCGTGAGCGCCAGCCCGGCCAGCCGCTCGGGGTGCCCTTCGACACGCCTCCCTGAGCGGCCCGACCTTGCCTCGCCGGAAGCGATCTGCCACATCCCGGCCATGGCTCCTCCCCTCCTCCTGCTGCAATCCATCGCGCTCACTTTCGGCGGCACGCCGCTCATCGAGGACGCCGAGCTTTCGGTGTCCCCGGGGGAGCGGCTGTGCCTCGTGGGCCGCAACGGTTCGGGCAAGTCCACCCTGCTGCGCATCGCGGCCGGCCTCGTCGGGCCTGACCGCGGCACGCGCTTCGCCCAGCCGGGCGCCACGATCCGCTACCTGCCGCAGGAGCCCGACCTGACGGCCTTCCCCACCACGCTCGACTATGTCGAGGACGGGCTCGGGCCAGGGGACGACCCCTATCGCGCGCGCTACCTGCTCGGCGAACTCGGCCTGACCGGCGAGGAGGAAACCGGCCGCCTGTCAGGCGGCGAGGCACGCCGCGCCGCCCTGGCCCGGGCGCTCGCGCCGCAGCCTGACATCCTCCTCCTGGACGAGCCGACCAACCACCTCGACCTCCCGGCCATCGAGTGGCTAGAGAACGAGATCCGCTCCCTGCGGTCGGCGCTCGTGCTGATCAGCCATGACAGGCGCTTCCTGGAGACCCTCTCGCGGGCGACGGTATGGCTCGACCGCGGCCGCACGCGGCGCATGGAGCAGGGATTCGCAGCCTTCGAGGCCTGGCGCGACGAGGTGCTGGAGCAGGAGGAGCGCGACGCCCACAAGCTCGACCGGCGCATCGTCGAGGAGGAGCATTGGGTGCGCTACGGCGTCACCGCCCGGCGCAAGCGCAACGTGCGCCGCATGGGCGAACTTGCGGCCATGCGGCGCGAGCGACAGGAGCAGCGGCGCGCGGCCGGAAGCGTGAAGCTCTCCGTGTCGGAGGGCGACCTCTCCGGCAAGCTCGTCATCGAGGCGATCGGCGTCTGCAAGAGCTTCGGCGAGGAGGTCATCGTCGAGGATTTCTCCACGCGCATCCTGCGCGGGGACCGGATCGGGCTCATCGGGCCCAACGGCGCGGGCAAGACGACGCTGCTGAAACTCCTCACGGGCGCGCTCCCGCCCGACCGCGGCTCCGTGCGCCTTGGCGCCAACGTGCAGATGGTGAGCCTCGACCAGGGCCGCGACAGCCTGGATCCTGCCGCCACGCTCGTCGACACGCTGACGGGCGGGCGCGGCGAGACCCTGACCGTGGCCGGCCAGCCCAAGCACGTCATGAGCTACATGAAGGATTTCCTGTTCCAGCCGGAGCAGGCGCGCACGCCCGTCGGCGTGCTCTCGGGCGGCGAACGCGGTCGACTTACCCTCGCCGTCGCGCTGGCCAAGCCATCCAACCTTCTCGTCCTCGACGAGCCCACCAACGACCTCGACCT
Source organism: Alsobacter sp. (assembly GCA_046349155.1). Classification (GTDB taxonomy): domain Bacteria; phylum Pseudomonadota; class Alphaproteobacteria; order Rhizobiales; family Beijerinckiaceae; genus Alsobacter. The sequence continues at coordinate 257,757 of JAXMCW010000003.1, forward strand.
TGAGACGCTCGACCTCCTGCAGGAGACGCTCGCCGACTATCCGGGCACCGTGATCGTGGTGAGCCACGACCGCGATTTCCTCGACCGCGTCGCGAGCTCGGTCATCGTCTGGGAAGGCAGGGGCCGCTGGATCGAGTATGCCGGCGGCTATTCCGACATGGTGGCCCAGCGCGGCCGCGGCGTAACGGCCAAGCCGGCGGCCGTGACGCCCCCCGCCGCCAAGGCGAGATCCCAGGCAGGGACCGCGGAAGCCGGCGCGCCGGCCCGGCGGAAGCTCTCCTTCAAGGACAAGCACGCGCTGGACACGCTTCCCGCGACGATGGACAGGCTCCACGCGGAGATCGGCCGCATCGACGCGGCGCTCGCGGACCCCGACCTCTATGCCCGCGACCCCAGGCGTTTCGAGACCCTGTCGGCCGCCGCCGCCAAGGCCCAGGCCGACCTCTCCGCCGCCGAGGAGGAATGGCTGCGCCTGGAGATGTTGCGGGAAGAACTGGAAGGATAGTTCTTCGTCCCCGCGGGCGACGCGAAGCTGTCCGGTCGTCCGGCCGCCTTCGTCTGGAGGGCTTCGTCGCCGAGCTTCTCGCCGATGACGGTTGCGGCGCTACAGGCGCACCACCTCGCCCGTCCTGACGCTCTCGTCTGCGGCGAGGACGATTCTCAGGCTGTCGATCGCCTCCTGCACGTGCCGGCTGGTGTCGCGGCCCGTGCGGATCGCGTCAAGGAAGAGCCGCTGCTCGCGGTCGCAGAGTTCCTGGTGGCCGGGCTCGTCGTCCATCCTCAGCACATCGTCGGCGCGGGCGAAGGCGCCGTCCGGCGTCAGCGCGCCGTGGTGAACACGGATGGCGGCGGTCTTGGTGTGGCTGTCGATGTCGGAGGAGGCCGTCTTGGCCGCGCCCTCCTCCGTCGCCTCGCCCTGGTCGAAGGCCACGATGGAGACCGATCCCCTCGGCCCCACCATGTCCTTCACGAAGAAGGCGACCTCGCTCATCATCGGGCCCCAGCCCGCCTCGTACCAGCCGACCGACCCGTCGTCGAACACGACGTGAAGGTGGCCGTAGTTGTACATGCCCTCGCGGATCTCGTCGGTCAGCCGCACGCCGACCGCATGCACCTTGACGGGCTTTGCCCCCGTGACCTGGCACATGACGTCGACATAGTGCACGCCACAATCGACGATGGGCGACAGCGAGTTCATGAGCTGGCGATGCACCGCCCAGTTCGCCCCTGCCGATTGCTGGTTGAGATTCATGCGCATGACCAGCGGCTTGCCGAGCTCGCGACCGAGTTCGACGAAGCGCACCCAGGAGGGATGCACCCGCAGGATGTAGCCGATGATCAGTGCCTTGCCGGCGCCCCGCGCCGCCTCCGCGACGCGCCGCGCCTCCTCGACGGTCTCGGCCAGCGGCTTCTCGATGAAGACGTGGCAACCCGCTTGGAAGGCCATCAGGGCGTACCGGGCGTGGGTGTCGGGCCAGGTCGCGATGCACACCGCGTCGGGCTTCAGCGCAGCCAGCGCCTCGCCATAGTCGGAGAATTTCGGCACGTCTGGAAATTCGTGCGCGAGATCGCGCCGCTCCTCGATCCCGCGGCTGCACAGGCCCGCGAGCTCGAAGCCTTCCACGGCGCGATAGGAGCGCGCATGGCTGACGCCCATGTTGCCGACGCCGACGACGAGCACGCGGACGGGGGAAGGGGTCATGGTCGTTCTCCTTGCGCCAGGGGGGCGCGCCTTCATGCGGCGGGCGACTGCGGCCGGCCGGCGACCCACGTCCGCTTCACAGCGAGGTCGTCGCCGAGGTGGACGAGATGGGCGGGGAGGCCGGGGGCGAGGCGCCCGACCCGGTCGCCCAGGCCGATCCAGTCTGCGGGATGGGCGGTGGCCATGGCGAGCGCCGCGGGCAGCGCGACGCCGAGCCGCTCCACCGTGTAGCGCAGCGCTTCGTCCATCGTGAGGTTGGAGCCGGCGAGCGTGCCGTCGGCGAGCTCGAGCCGGCCGTCCCGACGCAGCACCTCGCGGCCCTGCAGCGCGAAACGGTCCGGACCGCCGGCGGCGGGCGGCATCGCGTCGCTCACCATCACCATGCGGCGGGCGGGCTTGGCGGCGAGCGCGACGCGCAGGGCGAGGGGATCGACGTGGAATCCGTCGGCGATGAACCCGCAAAAGGCGTCGGGCGTGGCAAGCGCCGCGCCCGCCATGCCGGGCGCGCGGTGGCCGAGCTGGCTCATGGCGTTGAAGAGATGCGTGAAGCCGCTCGCCCCCGCGGCGAGCGCGGCGAGCGCCTGGTCGGCCGTGGCGTCGGAATGGCCCAGGCTCACCGTGACGCCGGCCCGGCTCAGCCGCTCGATCACCTCGGGCGGGACATGGGCCGGCGAGACCGTGAGCAGCACCGCGCCGCAGCTTTCCGGCCCGCGCGCCGCCCCGGCGAGGCGCTCGATGTCATCCTCCCCGATGCTGCGGATGCACTCGGGCGGGTGGGCGCCGCGCCGCTTCGGATCGAGGAACGGCCCCTCGATATGGATGCCGAGCACGGCGGTCGATCCGGCCCGGCGCGCCCGGCGCACCGCGTCCACCGCGGCCCAAGTCACGTCCGGCCGGTCGGTGATCACGGTCGGGAGCAGGCCCGTGGTGCCGAAATGGGCATGGGCCTCGGCGATGGCGCGTACGCCCTCGGGCGTCGGCGTCTCGTTGAGCAGCACGCCGCCGCCGCCATTGACCTGCACGTCGACGAAGCCCGGCGCGACGACGCCGCCGTCGAGACGGATCGTCTCGGCTCCGGCGGGCGGCGGACCGTCGTGCAGACCGGCGATCAGGCCGTCCTCGACGAGCAGCGTGCCCGGGCGCAGGGCGCCGTCGGGCGTGGCGAGCCGGGCTCCCGTCAGGGCGAAGCGCATCAGACGGTCTCCGTCACTTTCTTGAGCGAGCGCGGCCGGTCGGGGTCGCGGCCCCGCAGGCGGGCGACCTGCTCGGCGCAGCGGTAGAAGGCCTGGATCATGGCGACGGGCTCCAGCAGCGGGTGGCCCGGATCGGAATAGGGCAGCCGGCCGGGCGCATCCGGGCCGGCCTCGACGGCCATCAGCGCCGCACCCTGGGCCCGCAGCCGGCCGAGCGCGCCGAGAAAGCCTTCGCGCGAGCGGTCCTGCGCCGACAAGGCGAGCACCGGGAAGGCCTCGTCCACGAGCTCCAGCGGGCCGTGCATGACCTCGGCGGCCGAGAAGGCCTCCGCATGCAGCGCGCAGGTCTCCTTGAGCTTCAGGGCGGCCTCGAAGGCGATGGGCAGCGTGGGACCGCGGCCGAGCACGTAGAGGGACTGCGCCTGCGCGAGCGCCGCGGCCGCCTCGCCCCAGCGATCCGCGCCGGGCGCCCCCGCCTGCCGGGCGAGCGTTTCGGGCAGCCTCTGCACGGCCGCGAGCAGCCCGGCGTCACCGGACCAGCGCGCCACGAGCTGGGCGGCCGCCGCGAGACTTGCCACGAAGGACTTCGTCGCCGCGACGCTGGTCTCCGCGCCGGCCGAGAGCGGCACGCAGAGGTCCGCCTCCGCGGCTGCCGGCGAAGTCTCGTCGTTCACGAAGGCGGCGGTGAAGGCGCCCGCCTTCTTCGCGGCGGCCTGAAGGGCGAGGATGTCCGGGCTGCGGCCCGACTGGGAAATGGTGATGAACAGCGCGTGCTTCACCTTCAGCGGCGCGTCATAGACCGAGACCACCGAGGCGCCCATGGAGCAGCAGGGCACGCCGAGCACGATCTCGACGAGGTACTTCAGGTATCCCGCCGCGTGGTCCGAGCTGCCGCGGGCGCAGGTGATGACGACGGGCGGCGGGTCGGCGCGCAGGCGCTCGCCGAGGCGCGCCAGGGCCGGCGAGGCGGCGGCGAGCTGGCGCGCGACGGCGGCCGGCGCCTCGGCGGTCTCGCGGGCCATGGCGGTGGAAGCAGGCTCGCTCATGCATGAACTCCAGGGGAGGCCGGCTCGGCCGGGGCGGGCGAGACCGTCAGTTCGGCGACGAAGTCGTAGGTGTCGCCGCGATAGTGCGAGCGCGTGAACTCCACCACCCGTCCGTCCGGCAGATAGGAGACGCGCTGGATGAAAAGGGCCGGGCTGCCCTCGGGCAGGCCGAGCAGGCCCGCCTCGAAGGCCGGCAGCGCGGTCGCCTGCAGGCGCTGCAGCGCCCGGACGGGACGCACGCCGCGCCGCCCGAGCGCCGCATAGAGCGAGGCCTCGACCTCCGCGGGATCTGACAGGAAGCGGCGGGGCACCACGGCGAGCTCCAGCGCGATGGGGGTGCCGTTCGCGCGGCGCAGGCGGTGGAAGCGCGAGACCTGCTCGCCCGGCGACAGGCCCAGCACCATCGCCTCCTCCGGCGAGGGCAGCGAGACCGAGCGGTCGAGCCAGGTGGCGTCCGTGTCGAGCCCGCGCGACTGCATGTCCTGCGTGAAGCTGGTCAGGCGCGAGAGGGGCTGCTCGATGCGGGCCTGGCGCGGGGCGACATAGGTGCCGGACCCGCGGCGCTGCACCAGCACGCCCTCGTCGACCAGCCCCTCGATGGCCTTGCGCACGGTGACGCGGGAAACGCCCAGCAGGTCCGCGAGCTCGCGCTCGCCGGGCAAGGCGTCCGCCTCGGGCAGCTGGCCCGCCGCAACGGCATCCCGCACGAGCTTGCGCAGGCGCAGATAGAGCGGCGTGGGCCCGCTCGTGTCGAAGCGGCTGCGGTCGAAGACGGCATGGGCACTCATGCTGGCGCTCCCCCGCGCAGCGCCAGTCCCTCGACGCGACCGCCGGCGAGCAGGATCGCGCCGTCGAGCGGGTCGGCCAGCGGCTCGGCGAGGTGGCGCCGCGCCGTATCGGGCAGGTCCGACGCGAGCGCGCGAGCGACGCTGCCGACCAGCGCGACCCGCGGCGCGCCGGCGGCCACGAGGTTCTCGACCATGGCGCCCAGCGCGAGGGCGGCCTCCACGAGGATCGCGCGGCCATGGGGATCGCCCGCCCGCGCGGCCTCGAAGACCTGCGGCGCGAAACGGCCATAGTCGCGGCTCAGCGCCGAGCGGGCCCAGTCCACCATGGCGGGGACGCCCGGGAAGGCGGCCAGCAGCGCGTCGGTGAGCGGCGTGGGCGCTGCGAGCCCGTCATGCGCGAGGATGGCCCGGCGCAGGCCGGCGCGGCCGATCATCGCGCCGGAGCCGTCGTCCCCCAGCGCGAAGCCCCAGCCGCCGATGGCGTGCCTGCGCCCGCCCACCAGAGCGAGGCCCGCCGAGCCTGTGCCCGAGATGACGATGCCGCCGTCGCCGGCCGCGTGAGCCCCGAGGCAGGCGATCACCGCGTCATTGTCGACCGTCACGGCGGCGAAGGGCAGGCCGGCCCGCGCCACGGCGTCGGCGCGGGCCGAATCGGTGACGCCGGCCAGACCCAGGCCGGCGCGGCATTCCCGCGTCGCCTCCTCGCCGAGGCGAGCCGCGGCGCAGGCGGCGCGCGCCGTCTCGACGATGCTGCGCAGCGCGCCCTCGAAGTCCTGGTAGACGTTGGCGAGACCGCCTTCCGCCTCGCCCAGGAGGCGTCCCGCCGCGTCGCGCAGCCGGACGCGGCAGCGGGTGCCGCCTCCGTCGACGCCGAGCGTGCAGGACTGGTCCATGGGCATCCCGTAGGGGTGTTTGATCCTCGCCATAATGATAATACCAGAACAATACCGAATGGGAAGCGCCGTCCGCGGACATTAACTATGTTTCGGGCAAGCGGTCGATTTTCCTCAGATTTTCCGGATTTTTTCCTCGTTTCGTCGCCGAATTGCTGCGCTGCAGCACTCTCCCGACGCGCGACGTTAACAAGCCCACTGGACAAGTGGTTCTATTCAGGTATTGTCACAAGCAGTCCCCCGCGGCCAGCGAGAACGCTCCGTGACATCGACCGAGACCATTTCCAGCCGCTATGCCGAGATCGATTGCTGGGACGACGGCTCCGTCCTGGAGGCGCTCGTCGGCGGCCAGGAGCGCGCCGTGGCCGCGGTGCGCCGGGCCATCCCCGCGCTCGCATCGGCCTCGGAGGCCATCGCGGCACGGCTGCGCGCCGGCGGGCGGCTGGTCTATGCGGGCGCCGGCAGCTCTGCCGGCATTGCCGTGCAGGACGGGGCGGAACTGCCGGGCACCTTCGGCATCCCCCGCGAGCGCATCGTCTTCCTTGTGGCGGGCGGCCTGGCCGCGCTGGCCGACATCGACGGCGCGGCCGAGGACGACGCGGCGCAGGGGCGACGGGACGTGTCGGCCCTCGGGTCCCTGGGCGCGGACGTGATGATCGCGGTCTCCGCCAGCGGGCGCACGCGCTACACGCTAGCCGCCGCCGAGGCCGCCCGGCAGGCCGGCGCCGTCGTGGTCGGCATCGCCAACAACGAGGGCTCGCCCCTGCTCGCCTTGTCCGACCGGCCGGTCCTGCTCGACAGCGGACCGGAGGTGATCGCGGGCTCGACGCGCATGGGAGCGGGCACGGCGCAGAAATGCGCGCTGGGGCTCATCTCCACGCTTGTCGCGACCCGGCTCGGCCACGTCCATGCGGGCATGATGGTGGGCGTGCGCGCGGAGAACGCCAAGCTGCGCGAACGGGCGCGCGGCATCGTCGCGACCATCGCCGGCGTCGACGGCGAGGCGGCGGGCCATGCGCTGGAGACGGCGGGCGGCGACGTGAAGGCCGCGGTGCTGATCTGCGCAGGCGCGCGGACGGCCCGCGACGCGCAGGATCTGCTTGCCGGAGCGCAGGGGAGCCTCAGGCAGGCCCTCGCGCGGCTCAAGGCGGCGTGATGGAATGCCTCCGCCGGCCGCAAGGCCGGCGACGGGGCGTCGGTTCAACAGGAACGCCGCACAAGCGGCGATGGGAGCGGAGACGAGACGATGAAGACCAGGATCACCCTGCTGCTGGCGGCCACGATGCTCGCCGGCTTCGGCGGCATCGCGCAGGCCGGCACGCTGAAGATCGAAAGCTGGCGAAACGACGACGCGGACGCCTGGAAGAACAAGATCATCCCGGCCTTCAACAAGAAGTATCCGGACATCAAGGTCGAATTCGTCGCCACGCCGCCCAAGGAATACAACGCGACGCTCAACGCCCGCCTGCAGGGCGGCACGGCCGGCGACCTCATCACCTGCCGGCCCTTCGATGCCTCGCTCGACCTCTTCAACAAGGGCCAGTTGACCTCCGTCAACGACGTGAAGGGCATGGACCAGTTCTCCGACGTCGCGAAGGCGGCCTGGACGACGGACGACGGCAAGACGACCTTCTGCGTGCCGATGGGCGCCGTGATCCATGGCTTCATGTACAATAAGGACGTGTTCAAGAAGCTCGGACTTTCCGAGCCCAAGACCGAGGAGGAGTTCTTCGCCATCCTCGAGAAGATCAAGGCCGACGGCTCGGTGACGGCCATCGACATGGGCACCAACGACCAGTGGGAAGCCGCCACGATGGGCTTCCAGAACATCGGCCCGAACTACTGGAACGGCGAGGAAGGCCGCAAGAAGCTCATCGAGGGCAAGGCCAAGTTCACCGATCCCGAATACGTCAACGTCTGGAAGACGCTCGCGCGCTGGGCGCCCTACATGGGCTCGGGCTACAAGGCGCAGACCTATCCCGACAGCCAGAACCTCTTTTCGCTCGGCAAGGCGGCGATCTATCCCGCGGGCTCGTGGGATATCGCGACCTTCAAGGCGCAGGCCAATTTCGACATCGGCGCCTTCAAGCCGCCGCTGCCGAAGGGTCAGGCGACCTGCTACATCTCCGACCACACGGACATCGGCATGGGCGTCAACGCGGCGTCCAAGAACCAGGCCGAGGCGAAAACCTTCCTGGCCTGGATGACGACCCCCGAATTCGCCGAGATCTTCGCCAACGAGGTGCCGGGCTTCTACCCGCTCTCCAACAGCAAGGTCACGCTGAAGGACGACGTGGCGCAGACCTTCGTGTCCTGGCGCGGCGACTGCAAGTCGACCATCCGCAATTCCTACCAGATCCTCTCGCGCGGCACGCCGAACCTCGAGAACGACCTGTGGAACCTCTCGGCGCAGGTGATCAACGGCACCATCACCCCGGAGGACGCCGGCAAGAAGGCCCAGGAGGGCCTCGACAAGTGGTACAAGCCGGCGAAGTGATCGGCTGAACGAACGGGGTCGCCCACGGCGAAGGCGCCGGCGACCCCTGCTCCCCGCTTCTCCCTGCAAGGGGACAGGCCGGACAGGCCGGAGCCCACGCCGCGCCTGACTGCTCGTTCGCAGGCCCCCTCGACCCTGGCCGCCGGCCGCGACGCCGGCAGCCTTCCTCCCCCGTGCGGGGAGGGTGAAGGGCGGGGGGCCGGGCGAAGGGCGCACGGATTGCGCGCCCGCATACGCATTCCCATCCACCCGTCCCACACGAGGGAGCCATGGCAGAGGACCGTCAGGCGGGAGCGACCGACGTGATCGGCACGTCCCGTGTCGCCTTCGCGGGCCTGCTCCTGTTCTTCCTGGGGCCGGCCGTGGCGATCTACACGGCCTTCTCCATCTGGCCGCTGGTCTCGACCATCCTGTATTCCTTCTACCGCCCCGCGGGCGGCGGCCTGAGCTTCGTGGGGCTCGGCAACTTCGCCACGCTGCTCGGCGACCCCGGCTGGTCGGGCCCGTTCTGGAACGCTCTGCGCAACAACGTGGTGTTCTTCCTGATCCACATGTTCGTGCAGAACCCCATCGGCATCGCGCTCGCCGCGCTGCTGAGCCTGCCGCAGCTCACGGGCCGGGCGGCCTATCGCACGCTGATCTTCATGCCGACCATGCTGTCGGTGGTGATCATCGGCTTCGTCTGGCAGCTCATCCTGTCGCCGCTCTGGGGCATCTCGGAGGGTTTCCTCGCCTTCTTCGGGCTGAAGAGCTGGTTCGGACCCTGGCTCGGCCAGGAATCGACGGCGCTGGTCACGCTGTCGCTGATCTCCGTGTGGCAGTTCGTCGGCATCCCCATGATCCTGATCTACGCCGCGCTGCTCGCCATCCCGCAGGACCTGACGGACGCTGCCACGGCCGACGGGCTCAACCAGGCCCAGGTCTTCCTGTGGGTGAAGCTGCCGCTGGTGCTGCCGACGATCGGGCTCGTGTCGATCCTCACCTTCGTGAACAACTTCAACGCGTTCGACCTGATCTACGCGGTCAAGGGCGCGCTGGCCGGCCCGAACTTCTCGACCGACATCATGGGCACGTTCTTCTACCGCACCTTCTTCGGCAACCAGCTTCAGGTGGGCGATCCCGCCATGGGCGCGGCCGTGGCGACGATGATGTTCCTCGTCATCCTCGCAGGCGTGATGGTCTACCTGTTCCTGATCCAGCGGCGCATCCAGCGCCACAGCTTCTGAGGTGGCCGCCATGACCTCCCCCCGCGACGCCACGCTGATGGACCGGGCGCGCCGTCCGCTGGGCGCGGCGGCGGTGCACACGGTGCTCCTCGCCTACACGGCGCTGGCGCTGTTCCCCATCGTCCTGGTGCTGGTGAACTCCTTCAAGAGCCGGCGCGCCATCTTCGGCTCGCCGCTCGCCTTCCCCAACGAGACCACGTTCTCGCTGATCGGCTACAACAAGGTCTTCGCCGACAGCGCGGTGCCGCTCTACTTCATGAACAGCATCACCGTGACGCTGGTGACCCTGGTCCTCGTGCTGCTCTTCGGCGCCATGGCGGCCTGGGCGCTGACGGAGTTCCGCTTCCCCGGCAACACGCTGCTGAAGCTGTTCCTGTCCATCGGCATCATGGTGCCGATCCGGCTGGGCTCGGTGGCCATCCTGCAGACCATGGTGGCCTCGGGCCTCGTCAACACGCGAACGGCGCTCGTGCTCGTCTACACGGCGCAGGGGCTGCCGCTGTCGATCTTCATCCTCGCCGAGTTCATCGCGCAGATCCCGCGCGACCTGCGGGAGGCGGCGCGCTGCGACGGGCTGGGGGAGATCCGCATCTTCTTCCACATCGTGCTGCCGCTGATCCGTCCCGCCGTGGCGACGGTGGCGGTGTTTACGATGATCCCCATCTGGAACGACCTTTGGTTCCCCCTGCTGCTGGCGCCGGGCAACGGCACCCAGACGATCACGCTCGGCATCCAGCAATTCATCGGGCAATACGTCACGGACTGGAACGCCGTGCTGGCGGCCCTCTCCGTCGCCATCATCCCCGTCCTCGTCCTCTACATCCTCTTTTCGCGCCAGCTCATCCGCGGCCTCACGGCCGGCGCGGTGAAGTGAACGCCCCGGGAACAGCGCCATGGCCGGCCTCGCCATCCACAAGCTCTGCAAGTCCTACGGCCAGGCCGAAATCCTGCGGGATGTCGACCTGACGATCGAGGACGGCTCCTTCATCGTGCTGGTCGGCCCTTCGGGCTGCGGCAAGTCCACCCTGCTTCGCATGATCGCGGGGCTGGAGACCATCACCTCGGGCGAACTCACCATCGGCGGGCGGCGCGTCAACGAGTTGCCGCCGGCCAAGCGCGGCATCGCCATGGTGTTCCAGAGCTACGCGCTCTACCCGCACATGGACGTCTACGGGAACATGGCCTTCGGCCTGCGCTTCGCCGGCACGCCCAGGGACGAGATCGACCGCCGCGTGAGGCAGGCCGCGAAGATCCTGCAGCTGGAGCCGCTGCTGAAGCGCCGGCCGCGCGACCTCTCCGGCGGGCAGCGCCAGCGCGTCGCGATCGGCCGGGCCATCGTGCGCGAGCCCGAGGTCTTCCTGTTCGACGAGCCGCTCTCCAATCTCGACGCCGCCCTGCGCGTGGCGACGCGCATCGAGATCGCCAAGCTGCACCAATTGCTCAAGGCCACGATCGTCTATGTCACGCACGACCAGGTCGAGGCCATGACGCTGGCCGACGTGATCGTGGTGATGAACAAGGGACGCATCGAGCAGGTCGGCAAGCCGCTCGACCTCTATTATCGCCCCGCGAACCTCTTCGTCGCCGGCTTCATCGGCTCGCCCGCCATGAACCTCGTGCCCGGCACGGTCGCCTCGACTGGACCGGGCGGCCTCTCGGTGACCCTGGACGGCGGCGGCACGCTCGCGCTCGCCCCGCGGCCGGGCCTGAAGGCGGGAGACGCCGTGTCCGTGGGCGTCCGGCCGGAGCACCTGCGGCTCGCCGACGGGGGGGCGGTGCAATTGTCCGGCACGCTCGATCTCGTCGAGCGGCTCGGCGAAACCGGCTACGCCTATGTCCGGCTGCCCTCCGGCGGCACGGCGACGGCGGAGGTGAAGGGCGACGTGGCGCAGGCGGGCGGCAGCACGGTGACGCTCAGCGCCGACGCCGCGAACGTCCACCTCTTCGATGCGGGCGGACAGGCCGTTCGGGCGGCGTGACGGAGCGGCTGCGGAGCCACCATCCCTCATCCGGTGATGAAGGTCCCGCGTACTGGCCGGCGTGAGCCCGATGCAGGTCGGGGCGCGGGGCGCCACGCGCGGCCTGCCCGTCCGGCCCGACTGTGCTACAGTCTTGCCGCACCCGGCATTGCGGGATTTGGCCTAGTTCCTTTTGCGAGTGTCATGAATTGCGCATTTCCGCGGTGACGATCGCCGGCGACGGGCTCCCTGGGAGCCATCCCCGGCGATGACCATGCCAGCAGGACCCGAAGCCCCCGCCGTGCAGCGACGCCTGTCGGTCGTCCTCGTCGCCGACGTGGTCGGTTCGTCCCGGCTGATGGAAGCCGACGAGGCTTTCGCGATGGAGTCCATCCGCGACGTGCTGTCCGGGGTGTTGGGTCCGGTGGCTTCGCGATGGGGCGGCCGGCTTTTCAAGTCGCTCGGGGATGGCGCGCTGATCGAGTTCGCCAGCCCGGTTTCGGCCGTTCAGACGGCCATCGAGGTTCAGACGATCCTCGACCGTCGCGCCGCGGGATCGCCGCCGGAACGCCGGATCGTGCTGCGGATCGGGATCAACCTCGGCGACGTGGTGGTGCAACTCGACGGGGACCTGCACGGCGACGGGGTCAATGTCGCGGCCCGGATCGAGGGATTGTCGCCGCCGGGCGGCGTCTCGATCTCGGCCAAGGTCCGCGAGGAGCTGCACGGCAAGATGGACGCCGCCTTCGTGGATGGCGGCGAAAGGCGGCTCAAGGGCATCAGCCGGCCTGTCAGGATCTTCACGTGGTCGCCCCAGGGCGCCGCAGAGGCGGCGCAACAGCCGCCAGGCCGCAGCGCGGCCCTCCGCCCGTCGCTCGCGCTGCCCGACAAGCCCTCGATCGCGGTGCTGCCCTTCGCCAATTTGAGCGGCGACCCAGAGCAGGAATATCTGGCCGAGGGCATCGCGGAGGACATCATCACGGCGCTGAGCCGGATCCAGGCCTTCTTCGTCATCGCCAGGAATTCCAGCTTTTCCTACAAGCGCAAGCCGATCTCGACGCAGCAGGTCGGGCGCGAGCTCGGCGTGCGCTACGTGCTGGAGGGGTCGGTCCGCAAGGCGGGAGACCGGCTGCGCATCACCGGCCAGATGGTCGAGGCCGAGACGGGGCGTCATGTCTGGGCGGAGCGTTTCGACGGCGTCGTCACCGAGGTCTTCGAGCTCCAGGACAAGGTGACGAGCGCGATCGCCGGGGCGATGGAGCCCAATCTCCGCGTTGCCGAACTCGGGCGTGTGCGCGCCAAGCCGACCACCGACTTCACCGCCTACGACCTCTATCTCAACGCCTTGTTCCTGCTCAGCAGCATGAGCCGGACGAACCATGTCCAGGCGCAGGCGCTGCTGCGCCAGGCGCTCGACCTCGATCCCGACTACGCCGAGGCGATGGCGGCGCTGTCGCTGAGCGTCGGCCAGTCCGTCCTACAGGGCTGGAGCGACGACAGCCTGAGCGCGGCCCTTACCCTGTCGCGCCGCGCGGCGCAGATCGCGCCCCACAGTCCCGGCGTTCTCGCCATCGCGGCGGCCTCCGAGGCGCTGCACACGACGGGTCCTATGACAGGTCGGACCAGTACGCCGCGGAGGCGCTGCGCCTCGCGCCCGACTCCGCGCCGGTGCAACTGCACTGCGGGTCGGCCTTCGCCTATGGCGGACGCAGCGACGACGCGGTTCGCTGCTTCGAGACGGCCCTCCGGCTCAGTCCCTTCGACCTGCAGCTCGACATCATCTATCACGGGCTGTCGGCGGCGCATTTCTTCGCGGGCCGCTACGATGATTGCATGCGCTGTTGCCGGTTGATCCTGACGGAGCATCCGGATCACGCCGCCACGAGGCGCTATCTCGGCGCGGCGCTGGGACTGACGGGCAGGGTCGAGGAAGCCAGGGGCGTCGTCGCCGACCTGCGCCGCCTGGCGCCGTCGTCCTGCATCGCGCTCTCGGCGACGTCGAATTTCCGGCACGCGTGGCAGCTGGACCTCTATCTCGACGGCCTGCGCCGTGCGGGCCTTCCCGAGAGCGCCTGAGCGATACGCGCGGGGACCATCCCTATCGGGCCGCCTGCCTCGATCGGCGAGAGGTCGCGCGGGACGTCGCCGCAATGCCGCTAAGTCGCGCCGCCCGGTCGCGCCTCTCAGGGCGCGATGCGCAGGGTCGGCGCGGAGGTTGCGCCCGGCGCGCGATCCGCGAGGAAGCGGCGACGGTCGGCGATGGCGAGGCGCACCTGGTCGAGCGCCAGGCTGAAGGCGGTGAGCCGGGCCGTGTCGATCTCCTGGTGCGTCGCGGTCGCGAGCGTCTCCGCGAAGCAGTCGTCGGCCTCCTGCTCCAGCCGGTCGAGCGCCAGGACGTCGTGAGCGGCGCGCGTGTCGCGCAGGATGCGCAGAAGGCGTTCCAGCCGCTCGGCCTGGTCCTCCCGCCGGCTGCGCAGCCGGCCCACGATGGCGGCGGCGGCAGAGCCCAGGAAGCCGATCACCATCGCCATGATGTAGAACCAGTCGCCGTATCGATCCATGAAGGTCAGTTCTTCATTGTCGAAATAGGCGGAGGCACCGGCATGAACCGGCAGCTTCGCGCCCTTGGCCGTGTCCGGCGCCTCGATCCGGTTCGCCTGGGGCACCGCATGGGCGAGGTCGGAGCGCATCTCGAAGAGGCGCTTGGTGAAGGTGGTGACGGTCGCCTCCGACAGGTCGTCATGGGCCATCAGGCGATAGGTCAGGGCGAGCGTTGTCACCTCCTCGGCCGGGCGCGACGGCGTGCCGCCATAGCTGCCCTTGAGGATGTCCAACTTCTCGAAGGCGGGATCGCGCTGCGCGATGGCCTCGGCCTCGGCGATGGGCACGAAGCTGGCGGGGCCGCGGCCGGCCGCCGCCACCGCCGAGAGCGAGTCGGCGACGAGGGAACTCGGCACGGGCGCCACGACCAGCAGCGCATCCATGCGCTTGCCCTTGGCGGCGTCCGCGACCTCCGCCGGGGTGAGCGGGAGCCGCGTCACGCTCGTCAGGGGCACCTCGTAATGGGAGAGGATGGTCTCCAGCAGCCGCTCGTTCACGGTGGTGCCGCGCAGCACGCCCACCACCTTGCCCTCAAGATCGCCGACCTCCCCGATCTTCGCGCCGGGCATGGCAAGCAGCACGGCGGCGTTGCGGTGCAGGATGGCGACGGTCTGCCCGTTGGCGGGGAGCGCCTGGTCGCTGCGCACCACCGCGAGGTCGACCTCCTTGCGGTCGAGCTGCGCGGCGGCCGCGCCGGGATCCTCGACGGGGACGATCTTGAGGCGGACGGGATCGCCATGCCGGCGCAGGATCTGCCCTACCGCGGCGAGGAGCTGGCCGTCGGTCGTCCCGTTGGCGCCGACGGCGACCTTCAGGGCCTCGGGCTGCGCCACCTGCCAGACGGCTCCGCCGAGAGCGAGCACGAAGAGCCCGCACAGCAGTCCCACCAGCAGAGGTCGCCTCGTCATCGCCCGAACAGGATCCATCGGCAGTCGCAGCGCGGTTAGGCCGCGCTCCTCACGTGCCGGGGGACCTGCTCCGCTCAGGCCCCGTGCTTGCGCCGGCGCGCTCCCAACGTGCGAAGCCGCAGGGCGTTCAATCGGATGAAGCCGGCGGCGTCGCGATGATCATAAGCTACCGCGCCCTCTTCGAAAGTCACGAGCTCCTGATCGTAGAGGGAATAGGGGCTCTCGCGGCCGATCACCCAGGCCGAGCCCTTGTAGAGCTTCAGCGTCACACGGCCGGTGACGGCCTCCTGGGACTTGTCGATGAGCGCCTGCAGCATCTCGCGCTCAGGCGAGAACCAGAAGCCGTTATAGATAAGCTCGGCATATTTGGGCATGAGCTCGTCCTTGAGGTGCGCGGCGCCGCGGTCGAGCGTGATCGACTCGATGCCGCGATGGGCCTGCAGCAGGATCGTGCCGCCGGGCGTCTCGTACATGCCGCGGCTCTTCATGCCGACAAAGCGGTTCTCCACGAGGTCCAGGCGGCCGATCCCGTTGGCGCGGCCTAGATCGTTGAGCTTCGCGAGCAGGGTGGCCGGGGACATCCTGACGCCGTCGATGGCGACCGCGTCGCCCTTCTCGAAGTCGACCGTGATCACCGTCGCCCTGTCGGGCGCGGACTCCGGGTCGATCGTGCGCGAATAGACGTAGTCGGGAACCTCGATCGAGGGATCCTCGAGCACCTTGCCCTCGGAGGAGGCGTGCAGCAGGTTGGCATCGACCGAGAAGGGCGCCTCGCCGCGCTTGTCCTTGGCGATCGGGATCTGGTGCTGCTCGGCGAACTCGATCAGCCTCGTGCGCGAGGTCAGGTCCCATTCCCGCCAGGGCGCGATGATGGTGATGTCGGGCTTCAGCGCGTAGTAGCCGAGCTCGAAGCGCACCTGGTCGTTGCCCTTGCCGGTCGCGCCGTGGGCCACGGCGTCCGCGCCGACCTTCTCGGCGATCTCGATCTGCTTCTTGGCGATCAGCGGGCGCGCGATGGAGGTGCCGAGCAGGTAGACCCCCTCGTACTGCGCATTGGCGCGGAACATCGGGAACACGTAGTCGCGGACGAATTCCTCGCGCACGTCCTCGATGTAGATGTTCTCGGGCTTGATGCCGAGCAGCAGGGCCTTGTCGCGCGCGGGGCCGAGCTCCTCGCCCTGGCCAAGGTCCGCCGTGAAGGTCACGACCTCGCAGCCATAGGTCGTCTGCAGCCACTTCAGGATGATGGACGTGTCGAGCCCGCCGGAATAGGCGAGGACGACCTTCTTCACGCTCTTGTCGGCCATGTCGGTCACTTCCGCTGCAGGGGCGGCAGGGCCGCCCGGGACGGGCCTCGGCCCGGAAATCGCGCGGTTCTAGCGGCAGAAGCGGAGACGGCGCAAGCGGGCAATGCGAGCGGGCAAGGCAAGGAGGAAGGCGGCGGGGCCAGGCTTGGGATCGCGGCCGGCGCCCCTCGCGTCCCCCGCCCTGCGGCGGAGGGACGCCGCGCTGCGCCGCGCAGGGTGGCCGGGCCGCCCGGGGACTGCTAGCCTTCGAGGCATGACCCAGCCCGTCGTCGCCTTCTGGTACGAGTTCGCCTCGACCTATTCCTTCCTCGCCGCCGAGCGGATCGAGAGGCTCGCCGCGCAGCGCGGGGTCGCGCTCGCCTGGAAGCCCTTCCTCCTCGGCGTCGTGTTCAGGAAACAGGGCTATGACACCTCGCCCTTCAACCTCTTCCCAGACAAGGGGCGCTACATGTGGCGCGACATGGAGCGCTGGTGCGAGCGGCTGGGCCTGCCCCTGGTGCGGCCCGAGCCCTTCCCGCAGAACAGTCTCGCGGCCGCGCGCGTGGCGCTCGCCTTGCCCGACGACGCCCGGCCGGCCTTCAGCAAGGCGCTCTTCCGCCTCGAATTCTGCGAGGGGGCCCAGATCGCCGACGAGGCCGTTCTGCGCGAGGCGGTCCTGCAGGCCGGCGAGGAGCTGCAGCCGGCGCTCGGCGCCGCCAGGACCGACATCGTGAAGCACGCCCTGCGCAGGCAGACCGAGGAAGCCGAGGCGCTGGGCCTGTTCGGCGCGCCCACGCTCGTGACGCCCGACGGCGAGGTCTTCTGGGGCAACGACCGGCTGGAGGAGGCGCTGGACTGGGCCGTCGCGCGGAGCGGCCGGGCGTGAGCACGCCCCGCCTGGGCGAGGAGGAGCGCGAGCGCTATGCCCGCCACATCGTCCTGCGGGAGATCGGCGGGCCCGGCCAGCTGAAGCTCAAGGCCGCGAGCGTGCTCGTGGTGGGCGCGGGCGGGCTGGGCGCGCCGCTGATCCAGTATCTCGCCGCCGCCGGCGTCGGGCGCATCGGCATCGCCGATGACGACATCGTGTCCCTGTCCAACCTGCAGAGGCAGGTGATCCACGGCACGCCGGATGTCGGGCGGCCCAAGGTAGACAGCGCCGCGGAGGCCGTCGCCCGCCTCAATCCCCATGTCGCGGTGGTGAAGCTGCGCGAGCGCCTCGGCGGGGCAGGCCTCGCCGACATTCTGGCGGGCTACGACGTGATCGCCGACGGTTCGGACAATTTCGAGACGCGCTACGCCGTCTCGGACGCCTGCTTCCGGGCCCGGCGTCCCCTCGTCACAGCGGCTCTCGGCGTGTTCGACGGCACGCTCACGACGATCCGGGCTCACGAGCGCGCGCCCGACGGCACGCCGAACCCCACCTATCGCTGCCTCTTTCCCGAGCCGCCGCCCGCGGGGCTGGTGCCGGCCTGCGCCGAGGCCGGCGTGCTCGGAGCGCTGGCGGGCGTCATGGGCTCGCTCATGGCGCTGGAGGTGATCCGCGCCGTCACGGGCTTCGGCGAGGGGCTGGTGGGCCGCCTCCTCATGGTCGACGCACGCTCCATGCGGTTCGATACGGTGGAATATGGCTGGGACCCGGAGAACCCGCTGAGCGGGACGCGGTAGCAACGCCCGGGGCTTCACGGCGGCGCTGCGGCGTCTATGGTGGCGCGTCATTGCGGATGCGCCGATGCTTGTCTTCACCGAACCCCTTGCCCTCAGCGTCGAGGCGCGCGTGCTCGACGCGGGTCCCGGGACGATCCTCGTCGACCGGTCGCCCTTCTTCCCGGGCGGCGGGGGCCAGCTCGCCGACCGCGGGCGCATCCAGCATCGCGGCGGCGCGGCGCGCTTCGCCGGCGCCCATGCGGCGGAGGGCGGCGTCTGGCTCGCGCTGGACGGGCCCGAGCCCCGCGGCGACGCCACGGTGCTGCTCGAGGTCGATCCCGCGTTCCGCGCCCTGATGTGCGAGCTGCACACGGCCGCCCATATCGCCAACAGCGTCGTGTTCCAGGCCTTCGGCGGCGCGCTCCTCACGGGCGCCCAGCTCGCCGAGGACGGCACGTTCCGCGTCGACTTCGACCTGCCCGGCGTGGAGAACGACAGGCTGCGGGCGACGCAGGACGCCATGAACGCGGCGATTCGGGCCGACCACCCCGTCCGCGCCGTGTCCATGCCCTATGACGAGGCGGCCGCGACGCCCGGACTGTTCCGCAGCAAGTCCGTCGCCCCGCCGCCCCAGCCGGACGGGCGGGTGCGCATCGTCGAGATCGGCACGCTCGACCGGCAGGCCTGCGGCGGCACCCATCTCGCCTCGACCGGCCTCAGCCGGACCTTGCGCATTCTCAAGGTCGACAACAAGGGCCGCCAGAACCGCCGACTGCGCATCGGCCTCGAAGGGCCGCCCGCACCGCCGGCCGCCTGACCCGCCTCCCTCGCATCCGATCGGGCCTCCCGTGTTCGCCTTCCTCGTCCTGCTCTTCGCCTACCTGCTGAGCCAGTTCTTCCGGGCTTTCCTGGCCATCATCTCGATCGAGCTCGCCACCGAGTTGAAGCTCGACGCCGCGCAACTCGGCTGGATCTCGGCCATCTGGTTCGCCACCTTCGCGCTGGCCCAGTTCCCCGTGGGCGTGGCGCTCGACCGATTCGGCCCGCGCCGCACCATGGGCCTGACCATGCTCGCGGCGCTCGCGGGGGCCGTGCTCTTCGCCACGGCGACGTCCTTCCCCGGCTGCCTCGCCGCCATGGGGCTGATCGGGGTCGGCTGCGCGCCCGTCTTCATGGGCAGCCTCTACTTCTTCGGCCGCACCGAGCCTCCCGCGCGCTTCGCCATGCTCGCCTCCCTGATGATCGGCTTCGGCACGCTGGGCAACCTCGCCGGCGCGGCCCCGCTCGCGACCGCCGTGGCGGCCTTCGGCTGGCGCGCCAGCATGGGCGGCATCGCCGCACTGACCGCGCTGGCCACGCTCGCGGTGCTGCTGTTCCTCCGCGATCCGCCGCCAGCCGAGCGGCAGGCGCACGAGACCGGTGGATTCGTGGAGGGGCTGAGCGCCATCCTCGCCATGCGGCCGCTCTGGTTCCTGCTGCCGCTGGTGGCGAGCAGCTACGCCGTCCTGATCGCGGTGCGCAGCCTCTGGATCGCGCCCTTCTTCGGCCAGGTGCACCACTATGACGCCGCCGCGCGCGGGAATGCGGCCCTCGCCATGGCCGCTGCCATGTCGGCCGGCGCGCTCGCCTACGGCCCGATCGAGCGCTGGACGGGCAGCCCGAAGGTCACCACCCTCGCCGGCACGCTCGTCACCGGGGCGGGCTTCCTCGCGCTGGCGGCCTGGGGCGCCGACAGCGCGCCGCTCGCGGTGGCGCTCCTCTCGCTCATCGGCGCCGCGGGCATGACCTACGGCATCCTCATGGCACATGCCCGCGTGTTCTTTCCCGCCTCCCTCCTTGGGCGGGGCGTGACCTTCGTGAACTTCGTCTTCATCGGCAGCGCGGGTGTGCTGCAGGCCCTCTCGGGCCGGCTCGTCCAGGCGGGGGCGGATGAGGGCCGGGCACCCGCGGCCGTCTTCTCGGAGCTGCACCTGATCTTCGGTCTCCTGCTGCTGGCGAGCGCCGCGGCCTACGCCTTCGCCCCCGCGCGGCCCGAGGTCCCCGTCCGGTAGCGACGCTTCGCGCCCCCACGCGACGACCAGCCGGCCGGAGCGAGGGCTTGCCGGGAGGGGGCGCGGCGTGTAGACACCCGCCTCCCCGAATCCGAGGCCCCGCCATGCCCGCCGCCCCCGCGACGTCGATCGGCATCGACTTCGGCACGAGCAACACAGTGCTGGCGCTGGCGGGCCCGCGTGGCCCGGCCGAGGCCGTGCGCTTCCG
Source organism: Alsobacter sp. (assembly GCA_046349155.1). Lineage (GTDB taxonomy): Bacteria > Pseudomonadota > Alphaproteobacteria > Rhizobiales > Beijerinckiaceae > Alsobacter. The sequence continues at coordinate 277,758 of JAXMCW010000003.1, forward strand.
CCACGCCGAGAGCGACCTGACGGCCTTCATCTCGGCGCTCTGCTTCTGGGAGGAACGCCGCGACGGCGCGCTGCAGCGCCGCGTCGAGGGCGGGCCCTGGGCGGTGGACCAGTTCCTGGCGGGCGTGGGAGCGCACCGCTTCATCCAGTCCTTCAAGACCTTCGCCGCGAGCGCCGCCTTCAAGGACACGCGAATCTTCGGCCGGGCCTTCACCTTCGAGGACCTGCTGGCGAACTTCCTGGGCACGGTGCTGAGGCACGCCCGGATCGACCCCGCGGGAGCGCGCATCGTCATCGGCCGTCCCGTGCGCTTCGCCGGGCCGAACCCCGACGAGGCCCTCGCGCTCGAGCGCTACCGCGCCGCCTTCGCGCGCGCGGGTCTGGAGAGCTCGCTGCACGTCTACGAGCCGGTCGGCGCGGCCTTCTTCTACGCCCAGCGGCTGGAGCGGGATTCGACCGTCCTGGTCGCCGACTTCGGCGGCGGCACCAGCGACTTCTCGGTCATGCGCTTCGAGAGGGATGCGCGCGATCCCGACGGCCCGCGCCGCGGCACGCCGCTCGCCCATTCCGGCATTGGCATTGCCGGCGACACGTTCGACTACCGCATCATCGACCACGTGGTGTCGCCGAGGCTCGGCAAGGGCGGCTCCTACCGCTCGTTCGGCAAGGTGCTGCCCCTGCCGACCCATTACTTCGCCAATTTCGCGCGCTGGAACCAGCTCGCCATGATGAAGGCGAATGGCGACCTGAAGGAACTGCGCGAGCTCGCCCGCCAGGCTGTCGACCCGGAGGCGCTGGAGCGCTTCATCGAGATCGTGGAGTACGACCAGGGCTTTCCGCTCTACCGCGCCGTGTCGCGCGCCAAGGCCGCGCTCTCTACGGCGGCGAGCACGCGCTTCGCGTTCCGCGAGGGCGCCGTCGCGATCGAGGAGACGATCACGCGCGAGGCCTTCGAGGCCTGGATCGCCGAGGACGTGCAGCGCATCGACGACACCGTGGGCGTGGCCCTGCAGCGAGCCGGTCTCCGGCCGGCGCAGGTGGACAAGGTCTTCCTGACCGGCGGGTCGTCCTTCATCCCGGCGATCCGCCGCCTCTTCGCCGGGCGCTTCGGCGAGGACAGGCTGATGTCGGGGGACCAGTTCGAGTCCATCGCCACGGGCCTCGCCCTGATCGGCCGCGAACAGGACGTGGAGCGCTGGACGGCGAAGGTCGCGGCCTGAGGGGCCGTCGCCCACCAAGCCCTGGACCCCTCGTCCGTCGAGGCGCGGGCTGGGCCAGTTCCCTGCGGTGAGGGGATCGTCGTCGAGGCGGCGCGCCTCAGTGCGCCTCCTCCCAGTTCTGTGCGGCGCGGGCGTCGACCTGCAGTGGCACCGCGAGCTGGACGGCCGGGTGGGGGGCCTCGATCATGACGTCCTTCACCACGGGCAGGGTGGCGTCCACCTCGGCGTCGGGCACCTCGAAGACGAGCTCGTCGTGGACCTGCAGCAGCATGCGCGCGCGGAGACCGGCCTTGGCCAGCGCAGGCTCCATGCGCACCATGGCGCGCCGGATGATGTCGGCCGCCGAGCCCTGGATCGGCGCGTTGATCGCCGCGCGCTCCATGAAGGCGCGCTCCGAGGGGTTCTTGGAGGCGATCTGCGGATAGTGCGCCTTGCGGCCGAAGACGGTGGTCACGTAGCCGTTGGTGCGTGCGAAGCGCTTGGTCTCCTCCATGTAGTCCCTGATGCCCGGGAAGCGCTCGAAGTACTTCCGGATATAGGCGCCGGCCTCCTCCCGGGGGATGCCGAGCTGGTTGGCGAGGCCGAAGGCCGAGATGCCGTAGATGATGCCGAAGTTGATGGCCTTGGCGCGCCGGCGCACCAGCGGGTCCATGCCCTTCACCGGAACGCCGAACATCTCCGAGGCCGTCATGGCGTGGATGTCAACGCCGTCCTCGAAGGCCTTCCTGAGCTGCGGGATGTCGGCCATGTGGGCGAGCACGCGCAGCTCGATCTGGGAGTAGTCCGCAGAGACCAGCTTGTGGCCCGGCGTGGCCACGAAGGCGGTGCGGATCTTGCGGCCCTCCTCCGTCCGGACCGGGATGTTCTGCAGGTTCGGATCGGAGGAGGAGAGCCGGCCCGTCGTGGTCGAGGCCAGCGAGAAGCAGGTGTGCACCCGGTTGGTGCGCGGGTGGACGAAGCCCGGCAGGGCGTCCGTGTAGGTCGACTTCAGCTTTGAGAGCTGCCGCCATTCCAGGATTCGGGCGGGCAGCGCATGGCCCTGCTCGGCGAGGTCCTCGAGCACCTTGGCCCCGGTGGACCAGGCGCCCGTCGCGGTCTTGGTGGCGCCGGGTAGGCCCATCTTGCCGAACAGGATGTCGCCGAGCTGCTTGGGCGAGCCGAGGTTGAAGGGCTCGCCGGCCAGTTCGTGAATCTCCGCCTCCAGCCGCGCCATGCCCTGCGCGAACTCGCCGGAGAGGCGCGACAGGATCTGCCGGTCGATGGCGATGCCGCGCTGCTCCATGCGCGCGAGCACGGGCACGAGCGGGCGCTCCAGCGTCTCGTAGGCCGTCGCCATGCGCTCGGCCGGCAGCCGCGCCTTGAGCACGCGCCACAGCCGCAGGGTGACGTCGGCGTCCTCCGCCGCGTATTCCGTCGCGCGCTCGATGGAGACGCGGGCGAAGCCGATGAAGCTCTTGCCGGTGCCCGCCACCTGCCCGAACTGGATCGGCTTGTGGCCCAGCAGCTTCTCCGAGAGCTCGTCCATGCCGTGGCCGGTGCGTCCCGCGTCAAGAATGTAGGACAGGAGCATCGTGTCGTCGAAGGGCGCGACGTCGATGCCGTAGTGGGACAAAACCATCCAGTCATACTTGAAGTTCTGCGCCACCTTGAGGATGGCGGGGTCCTCCAGCAGCGGCTTCACCGCCGCGAGCGCCTCGCGCACGGGGATCTGGCCTGGCAGGAGGTCGTTGCCGCCGAACAGGTCGCCCTTGCCCTCGCCGCGATGGGCCAGCGGCACGTAGCAGGCGCGATTGGGGCCGGTTGCAAGGGAGAAGCCCACGATCTCCGCCTGCATGGCGTCGAGCGAGGTCGTCTCGGTGTCGAAGGCGACGATCCCCGCCTCGTACGCCGCGGCCACCCACTGCTCCAGGCGCGCGAGGTCGCGGACGGTCTCGTAGGCCGCGCGGTCGAAGGGCGTGGCGGCGGCCTCGGCGGCGCGCGCGGCAGCGACCGCGGCCGGCATGTCCTCGCCCGCCGTCGAACCCGCGGAGCCCGCCGGGGCGGCGGGAGCGCTCCCCGCGGCGGCCGGCGCCGGAGACGGAGCCGCCGCGCCGCCGCTCGTCACGGCCCACCCCGTGCCTGCGCCGGGCGCCGCGAGCGCGGGGTCGGGATCGACGCTGCCGATGTCGAGGCCATAGGCCTCGCCGACGCGTCGCGTGACGCTGTTGAACTCCATCGCCTTGAGGAAGGCGACCAGCCGCTTCGGGTCGGGATCGTGCACGGCGATCTCGTCCACCGGCGTCGCCAGGGGCACATGGGAGTCGAGCTCCACGAGCTTGCGCGAGAGGCGCGCCTGCTCGGCATGGGCAATCAGCGCCTCGCGCCGCTTGGGCTGCTTGATCTCGCTTGCGCGCGACAGCAGCGTCTCGAGGTCCCCGTAGTCCTGGATCAGCTGCGCCGCCGTCTTGACGCCGATGCCGGGCACGCCCGGCACGTTGTCGACGGGGTCGCCGATCAGCGCCTGCACCTCGACCACCTTCTCCGGGCCCACCCCGAACTTCTCGACGACCTCGTCGGGTCCGATGCGCTTGTCCTTCATCGTGTCGAACATCGTCACGGTCTTGCCGACGAGCTGCATCAGGTCCTTGTCGGAGGCGACGATGGTGGTGGTGGCGCCGGCCTCGCAGGCGAGGCGCGCGATGGTGGCGATGATGTCGTCGGCCTCGTAGCCCTCCTGCTCGATGCAGGGCAGGTCGAAGGCGCGCACGGCGTCGCGGATCAGGCGGAACTGCGGGCGCAGCTCCTCCGGCGGCTCGGGCCTGTGGGCCTTGTAGCCGTCGAACATCGCGTTGCGGAACGTCGTGGCGGAATGGTCGAACACCACCGCGAGGTGCGTGGGCTTCTCGCCGCCCACGGTGTCGCGCAGCAGCCGCCAGAGCATGTTGCAGAAGCCCGCGACGGCGCCCACGGGCAGGCCGTCCGACTTGCGGGTCAGGGGGGGCAGCGCGTGGTAGGCGCGGAAGATGTACGAGGAGCCGTCGACCAGGAAGACGTGGTCGCCCCCGGCCAGGGCGCGGCCGGTGCGGGCGACGGTCGAGGGTTCGCGCGAGGCGGCGTCAGTCATGGTCGTCTCGTGTCGGGTGGTGTGGCCGGTCCGGGCCGGCGCGGTCGGCCGGATATAAGCACGCCCGGCCGGCCGGCGCATCCCGGGCGGACGTCGCGGCAGGCTCAGCGGGCCAGCACGCCGCGCAGGATCATCTGCGTCACCTGCCTCGTCGCCTCCGACCATTGCGCGTCGGAGAGCGGGCGACCGTCGTTGAGCACCTCGATCTGGCGGGCGAAGTCGGCATAGTGCTGGGTGGCCGCCCAGATCAGGTAGAACAGTGCCTTGGGGTCGACATCCGCGATCTTGCCCTGCTCGGCCCAGCGCCGGACGATGGCGCTGCGCGAGACCAGCCAGTTCCTGAGCGTGGTCTCGAGGTGGTCCTCGATGGCCGGCGCGCCGCGCATGATCTCGCTGGCGAAGATGCGCGAGCCCAGCGGGTTGGTCCGCGACAGCTCCATCTTGGCGGCAATGTAGCGGCCCAGCGCATCGGCCGGATCGTCACTGTCGTCCAGCGAATCGGCGGCGGCGAGCCAGCGTTCCAGCACGCGCGCCATGACCTCTCGGTAGAGGTCCTCCTTGCTGGGGAAATAGTAATGCACGTTGGCCTTGGGCAGCTTCGCCCGCTCGGCGATGGCCCCCGTGGTGGCGCCCTTGAAGCCGAGCTCGGCGAAGACGCCCTCGGCCGCCTCCAGGATGAGGCGCTCGTTCTCTTCGCGCACCTGGCTGCGCCCCGGCCGGGCCCGCGCCTCGCCGCCCGGGCCTCCCGGCGGGTCGCCCGAACGCGTCGCCGCGCCTGCCTCCTCGTCGTGCCGTACCGCCATCCCAACACCCCGGCGCGCCGTTTCCCGCGCTCGTCCGCAGAGCACGATGCTCTCGAATTGACCAAATGGTCAAACCCATACTAGCCTTTTTCCCTCGCCTGCGGAGGGGACTGCGGGCCGGCGCCGAGGACCGGCAGGCTGGCAGCGGCCTTGCATTCCGGCCGGTACGCGAGGCAGGCCGCCCGACGGGCGCAAGAGGGGACGGCGATGGTGGAACTGGCGAACGTTCGGGTCGACGGCGCGCGGCTGTGGGACACGCTGATGGAGATGGCCAAGATCGGCGGAACGCCGAAGGGCGGCTGCAAGCGCCTCACCCTCACCGACCTCGACAAGCAGGGCCGCGAGCTGTTCACCCGCTGGTGCGAGGCCGCAGGTTGCACCGTCAAGGTGGACCGGATGGGCAACATGTTCGCCCGCCGCCCCGGCGTCGACGAAACGCTGCCGCCCGTGATGATGGGCAGCCACCTCGACACGCAGCCCACGGGAGGCAAGTTCGACGGCGTGCTCGGCGTGCTCGGCGCGCTGGAGGTGGTGCGCTCGCTCAACGACCTCAACATCAGGACCAGGCACCCGATCGAGATCGCCAACTGGACCAACGAGGAGGGCTCGCGCTTCGCCCCCGCCATGGTCTCATCCGGCGTCTTCGCCGGGGTTTACACGGAGGAATTCGCCTATGGCCGGCTCGACCCCGAGGGCAAGGCGCTGGGCGACGAGCTGAAGCGCATCGGCTTCCAGGGGCCCGAGCCCGTGGGCGGCCGGCCGATCCACGCCTTCTTCGAGTTGCACATCGAGCAGGGCCCGATCCTCGAGGATGAGGCCCTCGACGTCGGCGTGGTCACGCACGGCCAGGGCCAGCGCTGGTATGAGATCAAGCTCACGGGGTTCGAGAGCCATGCCGGCTCCACGCCCATGCCGCGGCGCAAGGACGCCCTGCTCGGGGCGGCCCGCATCGTCGAGCTCGTCAACAGGATCGGCCTCGCCAACGCGCCGCTCGCGGTGTCGACGGTCGGCATGATCAACGCCTACCCGAACTCCCGCAACGTCATCCCCGGCGAGGTCTTCCTGACCGTCGATTTCCGGCACCCGCTGGACGAGACGCTGACCGCCATGGACAAGGCGCTGCGCGGCGGGGTGGAGGCGATCGTCCAGGAGATCGGGCTCGGCTGCGAGATCAACCAGATCTTCTACTACGCCCCCATCGCCTTCGAGCAGGGCTGCGTGGAGGCGGTGCGCAACGCCGCCAAGCACTTCGGCTATTCCCATCGTGACATCGTCTCGGGCGCGGGGCACGATGCCTGCTACATCGCCCGCGTGGCCCCCACCGCCATGATCTTCACGCCCTGCGTGGACGGCGTGAGCCACAACGAGGCCGAGGACATCAAGCCCGAATGGGCCACGGCCGGTGCCAACGTGCTGATGCGCGCCGTGCTGGAAAAAGCCGAGATCGTTCCGTGAGTACGCGGCAGTAGGCAGTAGGCAGTAGGCAGTAGGCAGTAGGCAGTAGGCAGTGGAGATGGAAGCGGAGGAGATACGCACGGAACAAGACCTTTCGGCCGCCTTTCTCTGACGTTCTACCGATCCCCCACTGCCTACTGCCTGTTCCCGACTGCCTGCTCTCTACTGCCTCCTCCAGCGTCCTCCATTCCAGGAGCCAAACATGACCACCCTCATCAAGAACGGCACGGTCGTCACGGCCGACAGGACCTGGCAGGCTGACGTGCTCGTCGACGGCGAGAAGATCGTCGCGGTCGGACCGGGCCTGACCGGCGACACGGTGATCGACGCGACGGGCTGCTACGTGATGCCCGGCGGCATCGACCCGCACACCCACCTCGAGATGCCTTTCATGGGCACCACGTCAGCCGACGACTACGAGAGCGGCACCAAGGCGGCGCTGTCGGGCGGCACGACGATGGTGGTGGATTTCTGCATCCCCGGGAACGGGCAGCCTTTGCTCGACGCCTGGGCGGACTGGGACCGCCGCTCGGCCAAGGCCTGCGCCGATTATTCCTACCACATGTGCATCACCTACTGGTCGGACAAAGTCCGCGAGGACATGGCCAAGGTGGTCGAGAAGGGCGTCACCACCTTCAAGCATTTCATGGCCTACAAGGGCGCGCTGATGGTGAACGACGAGGAGATGTTCGCCTCGTTCCGCCGCTGCGCCGAGCTCGGCGCGATGCCGCTGGTCCATGCCGAGAACGGCGACGTCGTCGCCTCGCTGCAGGCCAAGCTCCTGAAGGACGGCGTCACGGGCCCGGAGGGCCATGGCTGGTCGCGCCCGCCGGAGGTGGAGGGCGAGGCGGCCAACCGCGCCATCATGATCGCCGACCAGGCGGGCGTGCCGCTCTACATCGTGCACGTCTCGTCGATCCCGGCGCACGAGGCCATCGCGCGCGCCCGCTCGCTCGGCAAGCGCGTCTATGGCGAACCGCTGATCCAGCACCTCACGCTCGACGAGACCGAGTATCTCCACCCGGACTGGGACCACGCCGCCCGCCGCGTGATGTCGCCGCCGTTCCGCGACAAGAAGAACCAGGACGACCTGTGGAACGGCCTGCGCGCCGGCTCGCTGCAGGTCGTCGCCACCGACCATTGCGCCTTCACCACCGAGCAGAAGCGCTTCGGCCGCGGCGACTTCACCAGGATCCCCAACGGCACGGGCGGCCTCGAGGACCGGATGCCCGTGCTGTGGACCACCGGCGTGAACACCGGCCGCCTCACCATGAACGAGTTCGTGGCGGTGACCTCCACGAACATCGCGCGCATCCTCAACCTCTATCCGAGGAAGGGCGCGCTGGTGGCGGGCGCCGACGCCGACATCGTGATCTGGGACCCCAAGGCGACGAAGACGGTCAGCGCCAAGACCCAGCTTTCGGTGATCGACTACAACGTGTTCGAGGGCTTCAAGCTCACCGGCCTCGCCCGCACCACGCTGTCGCGCGGCGAGGTGGTGTGGGACGCCGGCGCGATCAAGGCGAAGCCGGGCCGCGGCCGGTTCGTCGCGCGCGAGCCCTTCCCCGCCGACGCTCGCGCCCTCGCCACGTGGCGCGAGCTCACCGCCAACAAGCCCGTCGCCCGCCCCGAGGCCCTGCGCGCCGCTGGCGAGTGAGGAGCGTACTCCCGTCATGATGCCCGTGGCCTGCGACGAGTTCGTCGCCACGCCCCTCGCCCTGGCGGGGCAGGGTCAGGGGCGGGGGGCCTACCCCGCCGCTATTCACTTCGAGACGCGCGACGCCCCATGACCACCGCCATCGCCGCCCCGCCGGCGCCCGCCTCGACGGCCCCCACCCCGCTCGGCGAAGCCCCGGTGATCTCCGCCCGCGGCCTGTCGCTCACCTACGACACGGGCGACGGCGCGGTGCAGGCGCTGTCCAACGTCGAGCTGGACATCGCGCCGGGCGAATTCGTCTCCCTGATCGGTCCCTCCGGCTGCGGCAAGACCACCCTCTTGCGCGTCATCGCCGACCTCGAGACGCCGACGGGCGGGAGCATCACCGTCAATGGCGTCAGTCCCCACGAGGCGCGGCTGAAACGCTCCTACGGCTATGTGTTCCAGGCCCCGGCGCTCTATCCCTGGCGCACCATCGCCCGCAACGTGTCGTTGCCGCTCGAGATCATGGGCTACCCCAAGGCCGAACGTGCGGCGCGCGTGGCGAGGAATCTGGAGCTCGTGAACCTCTCGGGCTTCGAGCGGAAGTTTCCCTGGCAGCTCTCCGGCGGCATGCAGCAGCGCGCCTCCATCGCCCGCGCCCTCTCCTTCGATCCGCACCTCCTGCTGATGGACGAGCCCTTCGGCGCGCTGGACGAGATCGTCCGTGATAAGCTCAACGAGCAGTTGCTGAAACTCTGGGACCTCACGAAGAAGACGGTGGTCTTCGTCACCCATTCCATTCCCGAGGCCGTCTTCCTGTCCACGCGGATCGTGGTCATGTCGCCGCGGCCCGGCCGCATCCAGGACGTCATCGCCTGCAATTTCCCGCGCGATCGCACGCTCGACATCCGCGAGACGCCAGAATTCCTGGAGATCGCCAACCGCGTCCGCCAGGGCCTGCGCGAGGGGCATTCCTATGCGGATTGACGGTGAGGCTTCGAGCCTGGTCCGACCCCCATCGCTGACCGCTCCCCGTCCCCTCGTGGGGAGGAGCCGGGGACAGGGCTCGGCAGAGCCCTCCGGCGCGCCGCGATGAGCGCCGTCCTGCGCACCCTCGTCCCGATCGTCGCGGTCTGCACCGCCCTCGTGGCGCTGTGGTACCTCGGCGCGGTCTGGATGAACGCCGACCTGCAGCGCTCCGCCTTCGAGAACGCCGGGCAGACGAGTTGGACGACGGGGGAGCTGGTCGAGGGCACGCTCTCGCAGGAGCGGCCGAAGCTGCCCGCGCCCCACCAGGTGGCGCAGGAGATCTGGAAGACCACCGTCGAGACCGCGCCCACGTCCAAGCGCAGCCTGCTCTACCACGCCACGATCACGCTGGAGGCGACGCTGCTCGGCTTCGCCATCGGCGCGGGGCTCGGCATCCTGCTCGCGGTGCTGATCGTCCATGTCAGGAGCCTCGACCGCTCGCTGATGCCCTGGATCATCGCCTCGCAGACCATTCCCATCATCGCGCTCGCGCCGATGATCGTCATCATCCTGAACCAGTTGGACGTGACGGGGATCGTGCCCAAGGCGGTCATCGCGGCCTACCTCTCCTTCTTCCCGGTGACCGTGGGGATGGTGAAGGGACTGCGCTCGCCCGACCCGCTGCAGCTCGACCTGATGCGCACCTATTCGGCCTCGCGCGCGCAGACCTTCCTCAAGCTGCGCGTGCCCGCCTCCGTGCCCTTCCTGTTCGCCAGCCTGAAGGTGGGCGTCGCCGCGAGCCTCGTCGGGGCGGTCGTCTCCGAGCTCACACAGTCCGCCGATGGCGGGCTGGGCGCGCGCCTGCTGGCGGGCTCCTATTACGGGCAGACCATCCAGATCTGGGCAGCGATCTTCGCCGCCGCCTTCTGCGCCTGCCTGCTCATCGCCGTCGTCGCCTTCGCCGACCGCGTGGTCCTGAAGCGCATGGGGTATGTGCGGTGAAGCGCGTCGACCTCCTGGCCTTCGCCACCGGGCTCGCCGCCGCCGCGGCGCTGGTGGGCTGGTACGCCTGGGGTCCCGGCGGGGCCGGCGCGACGGCGCTGGCGCTGACCGGGCTGACCGGCGGCGTGGCGCTGGCCTGCGCGCTCGCGCCCCGCTTCCGCCTGTGGATGGCCCTCAGCGCGATGGTCGCGGTGCTGGCCGGCGCCACGGCGCTCCACCTCGTCGCCCTGCTGGGCGCGGGCTTCGAGAACCAGGCGGGCTGGGGCTACGCCGCGGCGCTCGCCACCGTCTGGCTCGCAGCCTGGCACACGGTGGACCTGCTGATCCGCGCCGCGCCGCGCGACGGGCTAGGCCGCATGCTGGCCGCCGCGGCCGTGCCGATCCTGTTCGGCCTGACCGTGCTCTTCCTCTGGGAGTGCGGCGTGCGCGGCTTCGGGTCCTCTATGATGAAGGTGATCCTGCCCGCGCCCTCCGCCATCGCGGGACGGTTCGCCGCGTCGCTGCCGGTGCTGGGCGCCGATTTCGCGCAGACCTTCAAGGGCGTCGCCGTCGGCTACCTGATCGGCTGCGGGGCGGGCATCCTCGTCGCCGTCCTCATCGACCGCTCGCCCTTCCTGCAGCAGGGACTGCTGCCGCTCGGCAACCTCGTCTCGGCGCTGCCCATCGTCGGCGTGGCGCCCATCATGGTGATGTGGTTCGGCTTCGACTGGCAGTCCAAGGCCGCCATCGTGGTGATCATGACGTTCTTCCCGCAGCTCGTGAACACGGTGGCGGGGCTTGCCTCGGCCGGTCCGATGGAGCGGGACCTGATGAAGACCTACGCCGCGAGCTACGGGCAGACGCTGGCGGCGCTGCGGCTGCCTGCGGCGTTGCCCTTCATCTTCAACGGGCTGAAGATCAATTCCACGCTGGCGCTCATCGGGGCGATCGTCGCCGAGTTCTTCGGCACGCCGATCGTCGGGATGGGCTTCCGCATCAACACGGAAGTCGGCCGGATGAACATCGACATGGTGTGGGCGACGATCCTCGTCGCCGCGCTGTTCGGTTCGCTGTTCTATGGCCTGCTTGCGCTCGCAGAACGCAGGGCGACCTTCTGGCACGCATCCTATCGCCAGCGGGCCGCCTGAGTGGCGTCAAACACCGGAGGGAGACAATGAAGAAGACGTTGGGACTGATGACCTTCGCGGCCGTCATGGCCGCCACGGCCGCGCAGGCGGCGGACAAGGTGACGCTGCAGCTGAAATGGGTCACCCAGGCCCAGTTCGCGGGCTACTACGTCGCCAAGGACAAGGGCTTCTACAAGGAGGCCGGGCTCGACGTGACGATCAAGCCGGGTGGCCCGGACATCGCGCCCCCGCAGGTGATCGCCGGCGGCGGCGCCGACGTGATCGTCGACTGGATGCCCTCGGCGCTGGCCTCGCGCGAGAAGGGCGTGCCGCTGGTCAACGTCGCCCAGCCCTTCAAGCGCTCGGGCATGATGCTGACCTGCCGCGCCGAGACCGGCATCAAGAAGCCCGAGGACCTCAAGGGCCGCACGCTGGGCGTCTGGTTCTACGGCAACGAGTATCCCTTCCTGTCCTGGATGGCGAAGCTGAAAATCCCCACCGACGGCTCGGCCCAGGGCGTGAAGGTGCTCAAGCAGGGCTTCAACGTCGACCCGCTGCTGCAGAAGCAGGCCGATTGCATCTCCACCATGACCTACAACGAATACTGGCAGGTCATCGACGGCGGCATCAAGCCGGACCAGCTCGTGGTCTTCAAGTACGAGGACCAGGGCGTCGCCACCATGGAGGACGGCCTCTACGTGCTCGAGGGCAACCTCAAGGATCCCGCCTTCGTCGACAAGATGGCCCGCTTCGTGAAGGCCTCGATGAAGGGCTGGGACTGGGCCCGCGCCAACCCGAAGGACGCCGCCAAGATCGTGCTCGACAACGACGCGAGCGGGGCCCAGACGGAGAAGCATCAGGTCCGCATGATGGAGGAGATCAACAAGCTCACCGAGGGCACGGACGGCACCCTGGTGCCGGCCGACTATGAGCGCACGGTGAAGACGCTGCTCTCCGGCGGTTCCGACCCCGTCATCTCCAAGGAGCCTACCGGCGCCTGGACCGCGGCCGTGACGGACAAGGCCAAGACGCTGAAGTGACAGGGCGTCGATAGCCGGGAGCACAGCGCCGTCCCGGCGGTCCGCTCAGCGGACCGGGATGGGGGATCCAGGGGCCGAGGCCCGCGCGTCCGGGTCCCCGTCCCCAACCCGGCTTCTCAACCGCGGCCGGGCACAAGCCGGGACCGAGCCGGCCCCGGCGAAGCCTTTCTGGCCCGCGGCCCGAGCCGCGGGTTTTTCATGTCCATCCGGAGCCGCCATGTCGCTCGCCTCGATCCTGCTTCCGCTCTGCGCGCTCCTCGCCGCAATGGTTCTGCCCGTCCAGGCGGCGGTGAACGCGCGGCTCTCGATGGCGCTGGGCAATCCCGTGGCCGCCACGGCCGTGTCCTTCGGGGCAGGGCTTTGCGTGCTGATCCTGCTCTGCCTGGTCTTCTTCCGCGACCTGCCGCCGGCCACCCAGATCGCCAGGATCCCGTGGTGGCTCTTCGTCGCGGGCGGCTCGCTGGGCGTGGTCTACCTCGTCGGCAACGTCGTGCTGGTGCCGCGGCTGGGCGCGGCGACCGTGTTCACCTTCGCCATTGCGGGCCAGCTCACCTGCGCGCTGCTGCTCGACAAGGTGGGCTTCCTCGGCCTCGCGGCGCGCGAGATCTCGCTCGGCCGGCTCGCGGGCGCCGCCCTCGTTCTCGCCGGCGCGGTGATGGTGCGGACGCTGTAGACCGCTCCCCCTCCCTCGGCGCCACGCGGCATGCCCTACGGGAAGAACGGGATCGGCGCGCCCCAGGTGAAGCCGGCCGGCGCGCCCGCCTGGCGCGGCGCGGGCTCGGGGGCGGCGAGCAGCATGGCCCAGTAGATCTTGCCGTCAGCGCCCTTGCGCTGCGCGACGGCGACGCGCGTCGCTCCGGTCATCAGCATGTTGCGGCGGTGACCGGAGGAAGCCTTCCAGTCCTCCATCACCTCGGCCAGCGAGCGCTGGCCGACCGCGACGTTCTCCGCCGCCGCGCCGGCGCGGATGCCGGCCTTGCCGAGGCGGGAGGAGAGGTCGCCCGCGACGGTGTGGGACATGGTGGTCGCTGCCGCCATGGCGTCGGCCTGCTGCTGCGCGGCGCGCATCAGCGCCGCGTCGTCGGCGACAGGGCCGAGCCCGTTCGAGAGCCTGAACGCGCTGACCGCCTGGGCCGCCGCGCTGGCGCGCGGAGCCGGCCTGGCCTTCCCCTGCTGGGTCGCCGCCCCGGCAGGCTGAAGGGCCGCCAGTGCCGTGGCGAAGGCGATCAGGAGCGAAAAACGGCGCTGTCGATTCGTCATGGCGGTCACGCCCGGCGCAGGTCCATCCCCCCGAGGAAAGCCGCGGACCATGAACGAACCGTTTCCGCTGGGTCCATGCGGCGGCCGGCCGCAGGCGACGACCGTCCTTGCGGGCGCAGCGAAGCGAGCCAGGCCGTCGCCAGGCGCTTTGTGGGTTTGCTTCGTCGCTGCGCTCCGCGCAAGGACGGGGGGCTACACGGTCCCGGCGCCCTCCACGGCCCAGCAGGCGACCTCGCGGCCCTTCTTCAGCTCCAGCGGCGGCTCGTCGCGACGGCAACGGTCGAAGACGAGGGGGCAGCGGGGATGGAAGGCGCAGCCGGAGGGCGGGTCGAAGGGCGAGGGCAGCTCGCCCTGCAGCACGATGCGCTCCTTCTTCGCGCCGGGATCGGCCACCGGCGTCGCCGAAAGCAGCGCGCGCGTATAGGGGTGCTGCGGGGCTGAGAAGATCGTCTCGTTGGTCCCCACCTCCACCGCATGACCCAGATAGATCACCATCACCCTGTCGGCGATGTGCTTCACGACCGAGAGGTCGTGCGAGATGAAGAGGTAGGCGAGGCCGAATTCCTGCTGCAGCTCGGCGAGCAGGTTCAGCACCTGCGCCCGGATCGACACGTCGAGCGCGGAGACGGGCTCGTCCAGCACCAGGATCTTCGGTCGCAGCATCAGCGCGCGGGCGATGGCGATGCGCTGGCGCTGGCCGCCCGAGAACATGTGGGGATAGCGGTCGACGAATTCGGGCCGCAGGCCCACGCGGGCCATCATGTCGCGCGCCGCCTTGCGCCGCTCGGCCGCGCCCATGTCGGTGTTGACGAGCAGCGGCTCCTCGAGCGCCGCACCGATGGTCTGGCGGGGGTTCAGCGAGCCATAGGGGTTCTGGAAAACGATCTGCACGCGCGAGCGCAGCTGCTTGCGCGCATGCGCCGACGAGCCGACGATGTCGACGCCGTCGATCCGCAACGTGCCCGCGGTGGGCTCCTCGATCATCGTCACGAGGCGCGCCAGCGTCGACTTGCCGGAGCCCGACTCGCCCACCACGGCGAGCGTCTTGCCGGCCTCGAGGTCGAAGGACACGCCGGCCAGGGCCTTGACGGTCGCGGGCGGGGAGAACATGCCGCGGCGCGCGCTGTAGTCGCGCGTGAGGTTGCGGCCTTCGAGCACGACGGTCATGCGGCTTCGGTCCGGTTGGTGGGCGCGCCGGCCACGAGCGGGGTGTGGCACAGCACCCGGCCGAGCTCCGGCGCAGCGGGCTTCGGCGGTACGGTGCGGCACAGCTCGGTCGTGAACTGGCAGCGCGGCGAGAACAGACAGCCGGCCGGGCGGTCGAACTGGCCGGGCACGACGCCGGGGATGGAGGGGAGCACGCGCCCCTTGGCGCGCTCCGGCAAGGCCGCCAGCAGAGCCGCGGTATAGGGATGGTGCGGGTCCGCGAAGAGGCCCTGGGTCTCCTGCTGCTCCACCTGCTGCCCGGCATATTGCACGACGACGCGGTGCGCGGTCTCGGCCACAACGCCCATGTCGTGCGTGATGAGCACGAGGCCCATGCCGGTCTCCTGGCGCAGTCGCAAGAGCAGGTCGAGGATCTGCGCCTGGATCGTCACGTCGAGCGCGGTCGTCGGCTCGTCGGCGATGAGCAGCTTGGGCCGGCAGGCGATCGCCATGGCGATCATCACGCGCTGGCTCATGCCGCCCGAGAGCTGGTGCGGGAAGGCGGAGAGCCGGCGAGCGGGATCGGTGATGCCGACCTCTTCGAGCAGCGCGATGGAGCGCTTGCGGCGCTCCGTACGATCCAGTCCGAGATGCGTCTTCAGCGCCTCGCCGAGCTGGAAGCCCACGGTGAAGCAGGGGTTCAGCGAGGTCATCGGCTCCTGGAAGATCATCGCGATGTCGCGCCCGATGATCTTGCGGCGGTCCTTCGCCGTGATGGTGAGGAGGTCGCGGCCCGCGAAGCTCATGCGGTCGGCGGTCACCGTGGCCGTCCAGGGCAGCAGGCCCATCAGCGCCAGCATGGCGACGGACTTGCCGGAGCCGGACTCGCCGACGATGGAGACGACCTCGTTCTGGTCGACCGTGAGGTCCACGCCGTCGACGGCCTTGAACGCGCCGCCGCGCGTGGCGAAGGAGACGGAGAGGTTGCGGATCTCGAGGAGCGCCATAGGTCAACTCCTCTTGAGCTTGGGATCGAGCGCATCGCGCAGCCCGTCGCCCATCAGGTTGATCGAGATGACCGTGATGAGGATGGCGAGGCCCGGCAAGGTGACGATCCAGGGGTTGGAGCGGATGAACTCGCGGCTGTCGGCCAGCATCGCGCCCCATTCGGGGATGGGCGGCTGCGCGCCGAGGCCGAGAAAGCCGAGCGCCGCCGCCTCGAGGATCGCGTTGGAGACGCCGAGCGCGGACTGCACGATGAGCGGGGCGAGGCAGTTCGGCAGCACCGTCACGAACATGAGCCGGAGCGTGCCCACCCCCGCGACGCGCGCGGCGGTGACGTATTCCTTGTTGAGCTCGCCCATGGCCGAGGCTCGCACGAGGCGCACGTAGTTGGGCAGGGCCACGACCGACACCGCGACGATGGTGTTCGTGAGGCTGGGGCCCAGCACCGCGACGATGAGGATGGCGAGCACGAGGCCGGGGATGGAGATGATCAGGTCCATCACCCGCATGATCACGACGTCGACGACGCCGCCGGCGAAGGCCGCGGACAGGCCGAAGGCCACGCCGAAGATCACCGACACCACCATCACCGCCAGGCCGATGAAGAGCGAGATCCGCGCGCCGTAGATGAGGCGCGAGACCATGTCGCGGCCGAGCGCGTCGGTGCCCAGCAGGAACATGCGGTTGCCGCCCTCTTCCCAGGCCGGAGGCAGCTTGCTGAACTCGCGGAACTGCTCGATCGGGGAGTGGGGCGCGATCACGTCGGCGAAGATCGCCATGAGCGCGACGATCGTCAGCACCACGAGCCCGATCACCGCGCCGCGGTTCTCGGAGAACGACGCCCAGAACGAGGCAAGCGCCCCGCGATGGGCCGGCACGACCGGCGCGGAGACGCCGGCGTCGGGGGCGAGCGCGTCAGCGGCCATGGCGGATCCGGGGGTTGATCGCTCCGTAGAGCACGTCGACGAGGAGGTTCACCATGATCACCATGGAGGAGATGAGCAGGATGCCGCCCTGCAAAGCCGGGTAGTCGCGGCGGAAGATGGCCTCGATCAGCCATTTCCCGACGCCCGGCCAGGAGAAGATCGTCTCGGTGAGCACCGCGCCCGCGAGCAGCGCGCCGACCTGCAGGCCTACGATGGTCACGACGGGGATCAGCGCGTTGCGGAGCGCGTGATAGCCCACCACCCGGAAGGGCGAGAGGCCCTTGGCGCGGGCGGTGCGGACATAGTCCTCGCTCAGCACCTCCAGCATGGAGGAGCGCGTCATGCGCGCGATGACCGCGAGCGGGATGGTGCCCAGCACGATCATCGGCAGCACGAGGTGGTGCAGGGCCGACCAGAAGGCTCCCTCCTGGTCGGAGAGCAGGCTGTCGATCAGCATGAAGCCCGTGACCGGCTCGAAATAGTACTTGATGAGGTCGATGCGGCCCGAGACGGGGGTGAGGCCCCAGCGCTCGGAGACGAGCATGATCAGCAGCAGGCCCCACCAGAAGATCGGCATGGAGAAGCCGGTCACGGCGGTTCCCATCAGCGCCTGGTCGAACCAGCTGCCGCGCTTGACGGCGGCGATCACGCCCGCGGGTACACCGAGCAGGACGGCGAACAGCATCGCCGCCGCCGACAGTTCCAGGGTAGCGGGGAACAGCGTGAAGAACTCCTTCAGCACGCCCTCGTTGGTGACGAGAGAGACGCCGAAGTCGCCGTGCAGCAGCTTCCAAACATAGTCGAGGAACTGCTTCCACACCGGCTGGTCCAGGCCGAGCTCGTGGCGGAAATAGGCGAGGCGCTCGGGCGAGATGCCGCGCTCGCCCACCCGCACCTCCACCGGGTCACCCGGCACGAGGCGGATGGCGAAGAACGTGACGGCCATGAGCGCGAGGAAGGTCGGCAGCGTGAGCGCGACCCGTCGCAGGAAGAACTTCAGCATGTGTCGGGTCCTGGACGTCCGGCGGAAGGCGGCCGTCCCAACGGGGCGGCTCGGCGGCGTGCCTCCGGCGCCGCATGCGGGCGCTGCGATGGCCGGCCCTCAGCCGCAATCAGCGTGGCAATGTCCATGCCAGAAAGGAACCGGCCCCGGCGGGACCGGGACCGGGAAGGAGCGGGGCGGCGCGTCCCGCGCGCCACCCCGTGTGGCTTACTTGAGCTCGACGCCCTGGAACTCGTGCGAGCCGAGCGGCGACTGCTTGTAGCCGGAGACTTCCTTGCGCATGGCCTCGAAGACGATGGAGTGCGCGATCTTCATGTCCGGCGCCTCCTCGTGCTCGATCACCTGCATCTCCTCGTAGAGCTTGGTGCGTTCGGCGACGTCCGACGAGGAGCGCGCCTTCTGCAGCTTCTCGTCGTATTCCTTGTTGCACCACTTGGAGAGGTTCTGGCCGCCAGGACGTGCGGCGGCGCAGCCGCGCAGGAAGAAGAAGTTGTCGGGGTCGCCGTTGTCGCCGGTCCAGCCGAGCTGCACCGTCATGGGCTCGCCCTGCTGGGCGCGCTTGCGGTACTCGCCCCACTCGTAGGTCACGAGCTTGGCGTTGACGCCGATCTTGGCGAGGTCGGCCTGCATCATCTCGGCGATGCGCTTGGCATTAGGATTGTAGGGGCGCTGCACCGGCATGTACCAGAGGTCGATGTCCAGCGAGGTGACGCCCGCCTTGTTGAGCATCTCCTTGGCCTTGGCCGAATCGTAGGCGTAGTCCTGCACCTTGTCGTTGTAGGACCAGAGCGTCGGCGGGATCAGGTTCTTCGCGGCCTGACCGGAGCCGAGATAGACGTCCTTGATGATCGAGGCCTTGTCGATCGCCATGTTGAAGGCCTGACGGACCTCCTTCTTGTCGAAGGGCGGCTTCTGCGTGTTGAACGCCCAGTAGGCGATGTTGAGCCCCGACTGGTTGATCAGCTGCAGCGCGGGATCCTTCTTGATCTCCTCGAAGTCGGCCGGACGCGGCGCGATGGCGAAGTGGCACTCGCCCTTCTTCAGCTTGGCGAGGCGGGCCGTCGGGTCAGGCGTGATCGCGAAGACGAGATCGTCGACAAGCGCCTTCTCGCCGAAATAGTCCTTGTTGGCCTTGAACCGGATCGCCGCGTCCTTCTGGTAGGCGACGAACGAGAACGGGCCGGTGCCGACCGGGATCTGGTCGAACTGCTCGGGCTTGCCGGCCTTCAGGAGCATGTCGGCATATTCGGCCGAGCCGATGGCGGCGAAGTCCATGGCGAGGTTGGCGAGGATGGTGATGTTGGGCTCCTTGAGCTTCATCACCACCGTGTAGTCGTCCTTCTTCTCGAGGGAGTCGAGAAGGGTCGGCATGTCCATGTCGCTGAAGTAGTCGTACTTGCCGCCCGAGATCTTCGCGTATGGGTGGTCAGGCTTCCACTGGCGGTTGAACGACCACAGCACGTCGTCGGCATTGAAGTCGCGGGTCGGCTTGAAGCCGTTCACGCCCGAATGAAACTTCACGCCCTTGCGAAGGCTGAACGTGATGGTCTTGCCGCCGTCGGTGACTTCCCACTTCTCGGCGAGGCTGGGAACGACTTCGGTGGTGCCGCGCTTGAAGGCCACGAGCTTGTCGTAGACCGGGCGGGCGGCGTCGAAGCTCGTGCCCGTCGTGTTCAGCGCAGGCGTGAAATTCTCCGGGCTGCCCTCCGAGCAATAGACGAACGTCTTGGCAGAGACGGCCGTCGAAGCCATCAGCAGGGCGGCAAGGCCGAAGCCTGCGAGCACTTTGCCGGCGAGCTTCTGGCGGTGGAGTACGGTCATCGGTGTTCCCCTCGGACTGTTCTTTTAACAGTGTTGCGCGTGCCGCCCTGCAGCCGGGGGGCCGCGGGGCACGTGCGCGACAGCAAAGCGCTTTTCGACGAAGGGCGCAATCGCCCTCGATCGCGCGCGAGCCGCAACCGGGACTTGTCTCCTCCGGGGCCGGATTTGCGCGGCTGGCGCCGTGGAAATGACGGTCAACCGCGCCCGGGCTAGTGAAATTGACTGCGGGTCGCCCAGCCGATCTCGTCGATGGCCTCGGACAGGCCGCAGAGATGCGGATTGATGGCGAGCGCCATCTGGAAGGCGGCCTTGGCCTCGGCGAGCCGGCCGTGCCGCAGGCAGATCTGCCCGAAGCCTGAGACCGCGCCGAAATGGCGGGGTTCCAGCACCAGGGTCCGCTCGATGTCGCCGAGCGCGTCGGCGTCGCGGCGCTCGATGAAGGCCAGCGTGCCGCGCTTGTTCCAGGCCTCCGCCCAGCCGGGCTGGCTCTCCACCAGCCGGTCGAGAATCGTGCGGGCGAGGTCGAAGGCGCCGTGGTCCATGGCCTCGATGGCCGCGCACATGGTGCTGCAGGCGGTCCGGTCGCGATGCGCGATCCAGTGGGCCCAGATGAGGTCGCTCAGTTCCTCGGGATCGCGCTCGGGCTCCTGCCGGGCCAGATCCCTGAACAGGCTCGCAAGCCTGCGCGGGGAGGAGGAGCACGGCTCGCGCCGCGGCAGCGACAGCACGAGTTCGAACAGGCCGTCGAAGAGGCCTGTCGGGAGGGGAGCGCACCGGCGCGGGGGCCGGGGCGTGCGGCGACGCTCGGACATGCCCACAACCTAGCGCGTCCCGCGCGCAGGGAAAGACCCGGATTTGTCCGGACTTGCCCGTGCGGGACCGGTCCGGGCGCGCGGGCCGGGACTTGCTCCTTCTCTGCGCTCCGCTCTTGCTCGTTCCTCCGCTCCGCTCTTGCTCGATCCCTCCGCTCCGCTATGGTCCGCGCCGACCGACCGAGACCTGCGCATGCCCACTTATCCGTCCTGGGGCGCGGCGGCCCCGCTCCTGCTGCTGGCGCTCGCCACGGCCCTCGCGACGGCCGTGGCCATCCCGCCCATGATGCCGCTGCTGCGCCGCTATGCGCTGGCGAGGCCCAATGCGCGCTCGAGCCACAAGGTCCCAACCCCGCAGGGCGGAGGCATGGCGATCGCCGGCGTGTGGCTCGTCCTGCTGCTCGCACTGGTTGCATTCGTCCCCGGCATGCCGTCCGGCGAGCGGCTGTCCCTGGGCGTGGTGACGCTCGCCATCCTCGTCCTCGCCGTGCTCGGCGGGATCGACGACATCAGGCCCCTCCCGGCGCTGGGGCGGCTCCTGGTGCAGTTCGCCGCCTGCGCGGCCGTGATCGCCACGCTGCCGGCGAGCGAACGCATCCTGCCGGGGCTGCTGCCCATGGCGGCGGAGCGCATCCTGCTGCTCGTCGGACTGGTCTGGTTCGTGAACCTGACGAACTTCATGGACGGGATCGACTGGATCACCGCGGCGGGGTTCGTGCCGCTGGGGGCGGCGCTCGTCCTGCTGGCGGCCGCGGGGGCCGTGTCGCCTCCGGCGGGCATCGCCGGCGCGCTCGTGGCGGGCGGCCTGCTCGGCTTCGCGCCCTACAACAAGCCCGTGGCGCGCCTGTTCCTGGGCGACGTCGGAAGCCTGCCCATCGGGCTCCTGGCGGGCTATGGACTGATCCGCCTCGCCGGCGAGGGGCATCTGGTCGCGGCCCTGATCCTGCCGCTCTACTACCTTGCCGACTCGACCATCACCCTGCTGCGACGCCTGCGCGCCGGGGAGCGGGTGTGGGACGCCCATCGCAGCCACTTTTACCAGCGCGCCACGACCCACGGCTACGCCGTGCTCGAGGTGGTGACGCGCATCGGGCTGCTGGACCTCGTGCTCGCCGTCACCGGCGCGTTGCTCGCCCTCGCGCCGACGCCGGGCCGGCTGGCGCTCGGGATCGTGGTCGCGGCCTGCTGCGTCGCCTCGCTCCTCGTCACCTTCAACCGGCCCCGGGCCGGGTCCGCCCGGACCGCGTCGTGACCGGCCGTGCGCGCGTCCTGCTGACGGGAGCGACGGGCTTCGTCGGCCGCCACCTTGCGCGGTCCTTGCTGTCCGAAGGCTACGCCGTGCGCGCGCCTGCCCGCCGGCCGGACGGCCTGCCCGCGGGCGTGGAGCCGGCTGCGCTCGACGATCTCTCCGCACCGCAGGACTGGGCGGCCCTCCTCGACGGCATCGACAGCGTGGTCCACTCGGCGGGCCTCGCCCATGCCGGGCCAGGCCTGCCGGAGGACGCCTATGAGCGCGTCAACCGCGACGCCACCCTGGCGCTGGGCCGGGCCGCCGCCGGCACGGTGCGCCGCTTCGTGTTCCTGTCCTCAATCCGCGCGCAATGCGGGCCGTCCTCGGCGACGGTGCTGCGCGAAACCGACGAGCCGCGGCCCACCGACGCCTATGGTCGCTCCAAGCTCGCGGCCGAGCAGGGGCTGGCGGCGCTCGACATCGAGGCCGTGTCGCTGCGCCCTGTCGTGGTCTACGGGCCAGGGGTCGGCGGAAACGTGGGCCAGCTCGTCAGGTTGGCGAGGATGCCTCTGCCGCTGCCTTTCGGCGCGCTGCAGACCCGCCGGTCGCTGGTCTGCGTGGAGAACCTCGCCTCGGCCGTCTCGCTCGCCCTGTCGCCGGGCGGGTTGCCGGCCGGGCCGCTGATCGTGGCCGATCCGCAGCCCATCGCCTTTGCGGAGCTGGTCGCCGCGATGCGCGAGGCCCTCGGCCGGCCCCGACTGCTCGTCGACATGCCACCCGGCCTGATGCAGGCCGCGCTGGGCGCGGTCGGCGCCGGCGGGATCATGCAACGGCTGGCGGGGGAAATGGTGGCCGATCCGTCGCGCTTGCTCTCGCTCGGCTGGCAGCCGCCGGTGCGCTCGACCCAGGCGGGGATCCGGCGCTGGCTCGGCGCCCCGACCGCCTGAGTCCCGGCGTCAGACGCCGCCCTCGCGGGCCCCGAGCCCCGCCAGCAGGAAGGCGGTCATCGCCTCGAGCTCGGGCACGATGGCCTCGCCTGCGCATTCCGCCATCATGGCGGGGTGGCAGAACTTCAGCATGGCGGCATGGACGCAGCGCGCCGCGACCGCGGGCTCGCGGACCTTGAAGTCCCCCGACGCGACCCCGTCCGTGATGATCCGCGCGAGCATGGCGTCGATCCGCTGGACATGGGCCTGCACGATCGGCCAGCTCTCCTCGAGCGCGATGGCGACCATCTCGTGCATCTTGCGGTCGGCGATGTAGCGGCTGGCGCTCATCTCGTGAATGGTGCGGATGAAGCGGCGGAAGCGCTCGGGCGCCGCCAGGCCGGACTCGGCCACCTCCAGGGCGGCCGCCTCGACCTCGCCCATCAGGCGCAGCGCCACCTCCTCGTTGATCGACTTCTTCGAATCGAAGAAGCGATAGACGTTGGCCGGGCTCATGCGCAGGGCCTTCGCGATATCGGCGACGGTCGTCTTCTGATACCCGTAGAGACGGAAAAATTCCTCGGCCTGCCTCACGATGCGGCAGCGCGTGTCCGTCGGGGCAACATCCTCAGCCATGGTCCTGCCTACCTCTTGGGCACTCAATCTATGACGAATTCCGTCATTCGTCAATCGTCAAGTGCCTTTCGCGTGACATGCCGCGTCCTGCCGCCGGGCGAAGCATGGCCCCGCGGCCTCAGCGCCATTGTCGGCGAGGGCCTCGACCAAGGCCATCGGTTCCTGGACGCGGTGGCCCGCAACTGGGCGGACCCGGCTGGCCCCTACGCGGCGCCCGGCGCAGTCTTCCTGGTCGCCTTCGCCGGGGAGGAGACAATCGGCCTGGCCGGCGTGGTGGTCGATCCCTTCTCGAAGGAGGGGCGGACCGGACGGCTGAGGCACGTCTATGTCTCGCCTCCCTGGCGCAGGCGCGGGGTCGCGGAGGCGCTGGTCGGCGCGGCGCTGGCGCGGGCGCGCGGCCATTTCGACCGGCTGCGCCTGCGCACGGATAACCCCTCCGCGGCGCGACTCTACGAGCGCCACGGCTTCCAACCCCGCCCAGACGAGCCCGAATCGACCCACGTGCTGGTGTTCGAGCGCTGAAACGACCCGGAAACCGCGCATTTCCCCACCTCTTGAATGGAGAACGGCGCACGGCCATATTCCGGATGCGGTCGCAAGGCCGTGGGACGCTGCCTCGGCGGGTCCCTTCCGAAGTGCCTCCGGACAGGGCTTCGCATGTCGCGTGTACCTTCTCTGTCGTCTCCGTTCCTGCTCGGCTTCGACGAGGTTGAACGGGCTCTCGGCCGGGTCGCCAAGGCGGCCACGGAGGGTTATCCGCCCTACAATATCGAGCGGATTCCCCGCGGAGAGACGACGCCCGAGCGCATGCGCATCACGCTGGCCGTGGCCGGGTTCACCCGGGACCAGCTCGAGATCACGCTGGAGGAGAACCAGCTTGTGATCCGCGGCCGCCAGACGGACGACAAGGACCGCGTGTTCCTGCACAGGGGCATCGCGGCCCGCCAGTTCCAGAGGGCGTTCCTGCTGGCCGACGGGCTCGAGGTTCTCGGCGCGGATCTCGAGAACGGCCTTCTGTCCATCGATCTGGTGCGTCCAGAGGCGGAACGCATCGTGCGCAAGATCGATATCGGGGCCCGGGGCTGATTGGCCCGGCCCTTGCCTCATTCCCCCCATTCGCTCTGCTCAAAGGAGGGTGCGATGAACGAGACGACGAAGACCCCCGAGACCGCCGACACCGCGGTCGCCATCACGCCGCAGGCGCTCGCCGATCTCGGCCAGGGCCATGTGGCCTATGTCAGGCCGATCCGCTCCGACGAGCTCAACCGCCTGTTCCCGCAGACGCCGGCCCTGCAGCCCGGGCTCAACCTCTTCGCCCTGCTG
This sequence comes from Alsobacter sp., assembly GCA_046349155.1. Lineage (GTDB taxonomy): Bacteria > Pseudomonadota > Alphaproteobacteria > Rhizobiales > Beijerinckiaceae > Alsobacter. Next base: position 302,183 of record JAXMCW010000003.1, read on the forward strand.
GGCGCCGACGGGACCCCGATCATGGTCACCGACAACAAGGCGGCCGCGATCGCGAATGCCTGGGAGCACGAACTGACCCCGGTCAGCGTCCACTAGGGCGGCCGGCCCGGTTCGGCCGTGCGCGGAGCGCGGCGACGAAGCGATCCACCGCCTTCGAGAGCAGGCCCGTATCGTTTCGTATCAGGCTCGCCGGACGCGAGCTCTAGGCTGGAGCGACCTCCGCGAGGAGGCCGTCCAGCGTCGCGGAGAGCCGCTCCAGGTCCTGCGGCCGCGACAGGCGATGGTCGCCGTCGCGGACCAGCGTGATCACGACATCGTCCCCCGGCATGTGTTCGACCAGTCGCATGGCGTGCGACCAGGGCACGTCCGGGTCCTGCATGCCCTGGAGAATGTGGACCGGGCACCCCGCCACGATGGGGGGCCCGTCGAACAGGAGGTGGCGGCGGCCATCCTCGATGAGGCCGCGCGTGATCGGGTAGGGTTCGGCCGAATAGAGGCTGGGCCTGAGCCACACGCCCTCCCCCATGACGGCGCGGCGCGCCTCGTCCGGCATCGCCGCCCACATCAGGGCTTCCGTGAAGTCCACGGCCGGCGCGATGAGCACCAGCCCGGAGGCGGGCCGGCCTTCCGCCTTCAGTCCGAGCGCGGCGAGCAGTGCCAGCCACCCGCCCATCGAGGACCCGACGAGGATCGGTGCAGGGCCGGCCTCCGCCAGCGCCGCGCGGGCGTCCTCCAGCCAGCGGCCGATCGTGCCCTCCTCGAAGCGCCCTTCGGAGAGGCCATGCCCGGAATAGTCGAAGCGCAGGTAGCTCTGGCCCCGCCCGGCTGCCCACCGGTCCAGATGGTCGGCCTTGCTGGAGGCCATGTCCGACCGGAAGCCGCCGAGCCAGACCACGGTGGGACCGCGTCCCGGCCGCGCCCGCGTGGCGATCCGGCGGGCCGCGCCGCCCTGGCCGACGCGGAGGAAGCGCACGTCCTGCAATTGCGGTTCCGCTGACGTCACCTTACACCTCTTCCCATGACAGCGATCGCGGCGAATCGACCGGCCGGCAGCGCCCTCTCGGGGCCGGACGGGCCGTGGCCGGCGCGATCCATACACCGGCCCGCCCCCTGATGCGACCGTCGCAGGCCTCCCCGTTCACCGCGCCCGACCTGTCGCCCCTGGCCGGCCGGACGGTCCTTCAGATCGTGCCCGAGCTCGAGGCGGGCGGCGCGGAGCGCACCACGGTCGACATCGCCGCCGGGCTCGCCTTCGCCGGCGCCCGCGCGCTCGTCGCCACCCAGGGCGGGCGGCTGGTGGCAGAGCTGCAGGCCAAGGGGGGCATCTGGATTCCCTTTCCCGCCCGCACCAAGAACCCCATGGCCATGCTCGCCAATGCCCGGCGGTTGCGATCCGTCTGCCTCGACGAGGGCGTCGACATCATCCATGCCCGCTCGCGCGCGCCGGCCTGGAGCGGGCTGATGGCGGCGCGGGTGCTGGGCATTCCCTTCGTCACCACCTACCACGGCAGCTATGCCGGTCGCTCCGCGGTGAAGGTGCTCTACAACTCCGTGATGGCCCGCGGCGACGCGGTGATCGCCAATTCCCACTACACGGCCGACCTGATCGGCCGGCAGCATCCCTTCGCCCGCGACAGGATCCGCGTGATCTACAGGGGCACCGACCTGAGGACCTTTTCCGGCCTTGCGGTCGAGCCCGAGCGGGTGGAGGCGTTGCGCAAGGCGTGGGGGGTCGATCCGCATCGCCGCATCATCCTGCTCGCCGCGCGGCTCACCGGCTGGAAAGGCCAGCGCGTCCTGATCGACGCCGCCAGGCGCCTCGTCGACCGCGGGCAGCAGGACATCGCCGTCGTGCTGGCCGGGGACCCGCAGGGCCGCGAGACCTACGTGAAGGAGCTGGACCAGCAGGTCGAGCGGCTGGGCCTCAAGGGCGTCGTGGTCCGGACGGGCCACTGCACGGACATGCCGGCGGCCTTCCTGGCGGCTTCGGTCGTCACCGTGCCCTCGACCGAGCCGGAGGCCTTCGGCCGCTCCGCCGTCGAGGCGCAGGCCATGGGGGCGCCGGTCGTCGTCTCCGACCTCGGGGCGGTCCCCGAGACCGTGCTCGCCCCGCCCCAGACCCCCGCCGCGCAGCGCACGGGATGGCGGGTCAAGGCGGGGGATGCCGGGGCGCTTGCCGACGCGCTGCAGGAGGCGCTGGCGCTCGGGGCCAGCGCGCGCGACGCCATGGCCCGCCGGGCGCGCCAGCATGTCGAGGCGCACTTCTCGCTGGAGCGCATGATCGGCGAGACGCTCGACCTCTACGCGGCCCTTCTCGCGCAGGCGCCGAGGGCCGCCTGAAACGGACCGCCAAGCTGCGAGTTGACTTCGCACGGCTTTGTGCGAATTTGCCCGATGCCCCAGAACCCGCTGGACGCGCCCATCCCCCGTGAGGGCTCACGACGCGCCGGCCCAAGAGGAGACCACCGCCATTCGCAGACCCATGAGAGCCGCCCCGGTCCCGCAGAAAGAGGGACCCCGCGCCAACCGAGACATCCGCGGCGTTCGTGAAGTTCAGCTGATCGACGAAACCGGACAGAACAAGGGCATCGTGTCGTTCTTCGACGCCCTCCGCTTGGCGGAGGAAGCAGGGCTGGACTTGGTCGAGATCGCTCCCAACTCCGCGCCGCCCGTCTGCAAGCTCCTCGACTACGGCAAGTACAAGTTCAACGAACAGAAAAAGGCCGCCGAGGCCCGCAAGAAGCAGAAGACGGTCGAGGTCAAGGAGATCAAGCTCCGCCCCGGCATCGACGACCACGACTACGAGACCAAGATGAAGGCGGTCCGCCGCTTCTTCGAGGAAGGCGACAAGGTCAAGGTCACGCTGCGCTTCCGAGGCCGCGAGATGGCGCACCAGGACCTCGGCCTCAAGCTGCTCGACCGCGTCAAGGGCGAGATGGCGGACGTCTCCAAAGTGGAATCCGAGCCCATGCTCGAAGGCCGCCAGATGATCATGGTGATGGCGCCCCGCTGATCCGGGCGCGCGACGAAAGCCAGAAACGCTATTGGAAAAGCCCAGCCGGACGACCGGCTGGGCTTTTGTCGTTGGCGCGGCTCCGTGTCGTTCACGCGCCCGCGGGCGGCCGTCCAGGGACCCGGCCGGCTTGCCTCACAGCCCCTCGAACAGAGCCGTCGAGAGATAGCGCTCGGCGAAGGAGGGGATGATGATGACGATGTTCTTGCCCTTGGCCTCGGGCCGCGACCCGATCTCGAGGGCGGCGGCGACCGCCGCGCCCGAGGAGATGCCGACCGGGATCCCTTCCTTGCGGGCCAGGAGCCGGGCCGTCTCGAAGGCCGTCTGGTTGCCGACGGTGATCACCTCGTCGATCACCGACCGGTCGAGGATCTCCGGCACGAAGCCCGCGCCGATGCCCTGGATCTTGTGCGGGCCGGGCGTGCCGCCTGACAGAACGGGGCTGTCCTCCGGCTCGACCGCGACGACCTTCAGCGAGGGCCGGCGCGGCTTCAGCACCTGGCCGACGCCGGTGATGGTGCCGCCCGTGCCGACGCCGGAGACGAAGTAGTCGATCTCCCCATGCGTGTCGTTCCAGATCTCCTCCGCGGTCGTGTTGCGGTGGATCTCGGGATTGGCGGGATTGCGGAACTGCTGCGGGATGATGGCGCCCGGGATCGTGTTGCGCAGCTCCTCGGCCCGCGCGATGGCCCCCTTCATGCCGAGCGGGGCGGGCGTGAGCTCGAGCTCGGCGCCCAGCAGGGCCAGCATCTTGCGCCGCTCCATCGACATGGACTCGGGCATGACCAGGATGAGGCGGTAGCCGCGCGCGGCCGCGACGAAGGCGAGCGCGATCCCCGTGTTTCCGGAGGTCGGCTCCACCAGCGTGCCGCCGGGCTTCAGCGCCCCCGCGGCCTCCATGGAGTCGATCATGTTGACGCCGATGCGGTCCTTGACGCTCGCGATCGGGTTGAAGAATTCCAGCTTGGCCAGGAGGTTGGCCTGGATGCCGCGCTCCTCGGCGATGCGCTTCAGCCGGACGATGGGGGTGTCCCCGATGGTGTCCGTGATGGAGTCGTAGATACGGCCGCGTCCGGGAGCATGGTCGGGCTGAGGCAGGGGCTTCTGGGCGGCGGACATGGCGATCTCCCTTCGATGGTGTCGTTGCGGCATTCCAGCAAATTTTACATGGAATGTCGATATTATAGGCTGATTTACAACCTAGATTGTAAAATCAGCGCTAATGGCCGGTTCACGAAATACCGCCTTGTTTTCCGCCTGCCGGCAGAGTTCGTCCACCGTCACGGCGTCGAGCTCGCGCAGGAAAGCGCCGCCGGCCTGGGCCACCATGGGTCCGACCACGGAATCGACCAGCTGGGATTCCGGAATGGGCGGCATGGAATCCTCGCCGGTCGAGGCCATCGCGGCGCGCACGATGTCGCCCGCACTGATCCGACGGCGCTCGCGGGCGATCTCGTAGCCGCCGCGCGGGCCGCGCACTCCCTTCAGGATGCCCGCCCGGACGAGGGCCTGCAGCATGGTCTCCAGATGGCGCGGGGGCAGGTTGTGGCGCGCGGCCAGGTGCTTCGCCGCGACCGGGGAGGGCCGCGCGTGAAGCGCGATGTCGACCACCGCCGCAATGGCCAGGAGGCTTCGTCTCGACAGCATGATCATCGGCAGGCCCCATCACGTCGCGGGCCTTCACACGCCCGTCGATCCAAATCCCCCTCTCCCGCGGGGGGTCTCCTCGAGAGAGCTCCGTTCCGCGAGAACGACTTGCACGACCGGCGCCACCACCAGTTGGGCGACGCGCATGCCGCGCGTGACCACGAAGGGCGCGGGACCGTGGTTCACCAGGACGACACCCAGTTCCCCCCGATAATCAGCGTCGATCGTGCCCGGAGCGTTCAGCACGGTGACCCCGTGCTTCAGCGCCAGACCCGAGCGCGGCCGCACCTGCGCCTCGTAGCCTTCTGGCAAGTGGAGCTTCAGCCCGGTCGGGACAAGACCCCATTTCCCACTTTCTAGCGTGATTTCCCCGTCCTCCGCCACTGCGGCGTACAAATCCATCCCCGCGGCCTGGCTTGTTTCGTAGCGCGGCAGGGGAAGGCCCTCGGCGTGGGGGAGCCGCATCAGGTTCACGGTGACAGTCATCGTCGTGGTCTCGTCCATGCCCTTGTGGAACCGGCCCGTGCTGCCGCGGCGACGCCCTAGGTCCAGGCGCCGTCGGCGAGGGCCCCTGCGATCCGCCGGGCCAGCCTTTCGGCCACGGCGGCCTTGTCCATCACGGGCCAGGCCTCCACCCGGGGCTCGCCCGCCTTTGCGCGCATCACCAGCTGGACGGCGTTGCTGTCCCCGCCCATCACGCCCCCGGCGATGCCGCTCTCCGATCCGACGTCGTTGGCGACGATCCAGTCGCAGCCCTTGCGGACGAGCTTCGCCCGGGCGTGGTCCAGCACCTTCTCGGTTTCGGCAGCGAATCCGACGACAAGCGAGGGCCTGCCGCTCGTGCGCCGCGCGATGGTTGCGAGGATGTCCGGGTTCTCGACGAGGTGGAGGGCCGGGGGCGCGGCCCCGCCTTCCTTCTTGAGCTTCTGCCCGCCGGCATGGTCCACCCGCCAGTCGGCCACCGCGGCGCAGAAGACCGCGGCATCGGCCGGAAGCGCGGCCTCCACGGCCGAGAGCATGTCGCGCGCCGTCTCGACATGGACGGTGCGGACCCCCGCCGGATCGGGGATCGCCACGGGGCCGGAGACGAGCGTGACCTCCGCCCCGAGGGCGGCGAGCGCCCTGGCGATGGCATGACCCTGCTTGCCGGACGAACGGTTGGCGATGTAGCGCACGGGGTCGATGGGCTCGTGCGTCGGTCCCGAGGTCACGACCACCCGCCGGCCGGCGAGCGGCCGCTGCGCGCCGGCGGCGAACCAGGCCTCCACGGCGTCGGCGATGGCGTCCGGCTGGGCCATGCGGCCCGGCCCGAACTCGCCGCAGGCCATCTCTCCCTCGTCGGGCCCGACGAAGGCGACGCCGTCGGCGCGCAGCCGCTCGACGTTGCGCCGGGTGGCGGGATGCAGCCACATGCGCACGTTCATGGCGGGGGCGGCCAGCACCGGCTTGTCCGTGGCCAGCAGGGCCGTGGACGCGAGATCGTTGGCGAGCCCGTTCGCCATCTTGGCGAGAAGATCGGCCGTGGCGGGCGCGACGACCAGCAGGTCGGCGTCGCGCGAGAGCTCGATATGGCCCATCTCGGCCTCGTCTGTGAGGGAGAACAGGTCCGTATAGACCTTGTCCCCCGAGAGGCTGGCGGCCGAGAGCGGCGTGACGAATTCCTGCGCGGCCCCGGTCAGGATGCAGCGCACGGCCAGGCCGCGCTTGCGCAAGGCGCGGATCAATTCCAGCGAGCGATAGGCGGCGATGCCCCCGCCGACCACCAGCAGCACCCGGCGCGGGCCAGGCGGGGCGATGATCTCCGGATCGTTCTGCGCACGCGGCATGAGGGTCCTCCGCTGGATCCCGGCTGCGGGGCCTCGCCCCTGCGCTCTCCTACCACGCCCGCCGGCGCGGCGCAGGGGCCTCCGGGCCAAGTCGCGCCGCTTCGATGCCCCTCGCTCCTGGCTGGCATGCGCAGCACGGCGCCTCGGGGGACGAGGGGACGGAGCAGGCGAACGGCTGACGTCGCCGTCAGAGCAGCTTCCAGGCGATGACGACCAGCGCCGCGGCGGCGACCCAGAGCGCGCCGTTGCCCCAGCGCGCGCGCCGCGCCTCGGCCCGGCCGATCGCCTCGACGCTCTCCGGCGCCAGCGGGAAGCCGTGCCGCGCCGCGTCCTCCAGCGTGGCGCTGAGCCGCTCCGCCCGCGTCACCAGTCCCGGCACGTGGACGAGCAGCCCCGCGAGGTTCAGCGCCCCGCGGCCCGCCTCCTGGATGCGCCCGAGCGGGCCGAGATTGCGCTCGATCCACTCGCGCACCACGGGCTCCGAGGTCTTCCACATGTCGAGCTGGGGGTCCAGCGTTCGGGCCACGCCCTCCACCACGACCATGGTCTTCTGCAGCATCACCAGTTCGGTGCGGGTCTGCATGTCGAACAGGCCGGTGATCTCGAAGAGCAGCGTGAGCAGCTTGGCCATCGAGATCTGGTCGGCCGTGCGGTCGTGGATCGGCTCGCCGATGGCGCGGATGGCCTGGGCGAAGTCGTCCACGGCGTGGTGGGAGGGCACGTACCCCGCCTCGAAATGCACTTCCGCGACCCGGCGGTAGTTGCGGGTGATGAAGCCCAGCAGGATCTCGGCCAGGAAACGCCGCTCGGCCGGGCCGAGGCGGCCCATGATGCCGAAGTCGACGGCGCAGAGCCGGCCCTGCGGATCGACGAACAGGTTCCCGGGATGCATGTCGGCGTGGAAGAAGCCGTCGCGCAGCGCGTGCCGCAGGAAGGACTGGATCACCGTGCGCCCGAGCGCCACCCGGTCGTGCCCCGCGGCCGCGATCGCGTCGATGGCGTTGAGCGGCAGTCCGTCGATCCACTCCATCGTGAGGATGTCGCGGCCCGTTCGCTCCCAATCGACCGTGGGGACGCGGAAGTCGGGGTCGTCCCGGGTGTTCTCGGCCATCTCGGACATGGCGGCGGCCTCGAGCCGCAGGTCCATCTCCATGCTGACGGAGCGGGCGAGCGTGGCAACGACGCCAGTCGGCCTGAGGCGCCGGCTCTCGGGCGAGACCTGCTCGAGCGTGCGCGCTGCGAAGGCCATGGCGTCGAGGTCGCGCCGGAAGCGCAGCCGCACCCCCGGCCGCAGCACCTTCACCGCGACCGCGCGGGGGCCGGACGGCGCGGCCACCTCCGCCTTGTGCACCTGGGCGATCGAGGCGGCCGCGACGGGCTCGCTGAAGGACAGGTAGAACCGGCCGAGCGGACCGCCGAGGGCGGTCTCCACCGTGGCGACGGCCTCCTCGCGCGGGAAGGGCGGCATGCGGTCCTGCAGGGCCTCCAGGTCTCGCGCGACGCGCACGCCGACCACGTCGGGCCGCGTCGCCAGGAACTGGCCGAACTTGACGTAGGAGGGACCGAGCCGCGTCAGCGCGGCCGCGAGCCGCTGGGCCCGCTCCCCCGCCCCCTTGCGCTCGATGCGGCGCGCCAGCCAGAGCCCGGCGCGGGCCCGCTGCGGCACGTCTGCGACGTCGACCAGGCTCAGCGCGCCCTCGCGGGCGAGCACGAAGCCGACGCGGGCGAGCCGCGCGAGATTGGCGAGGGCGGTCAGCACGGAGGACTCTCGGAACGGACGGCGGGCGCCCTCACAGCTTCCAGCCGGAATGCAGGCGGACGATACCGCCCGACATCGCACGGTCGGTGACCCGGCGGAAGCCCGCCTCCCGGATCATCTGGGAAAAGGCGGCGGGGCGGGGAAACTTGCGGATGGATTCGACGAGGTAGCGGTAGGGAGCGCCGTCCCCCGTCACCACGCGCCCGAGCGCGGGGACGACCGTGAAGGAATAGGCGTCGTAGACGGTGTCGAGGCCGGGCACGTCCACGTGGGAGAATTCCAGGCAGAGGAAGCGGCCGCCCCGCTTGAGGACCCGGAAGGCCTCCGACAGCGCCTTGTCGATGCGCGGCACGTTGCGGATGCCGAAGGCGATCGTATAGGCGTCGAACGTGGCGTCGGGGTAGGGCAGGCTCTCGGCATTGCCCTCGACGAAGTCGATGCGACCCTCGAAGCGGGCCGGCGTGCGATCGCGGCCCACCGCCAGCATGTCGGCATTGATGTCGAGCACCGTGACGTGGGCCAAGGGCCCGGCGGCGTCGAGAACCCGGAACGCCACGTCGCCCGTGCCGCCGGCCACGTCGAGATGACGCCAGGGACCGGTGCGGGACGGCCGCAGGGCGGAGACCGCGGCGTCCTTCCAGGCCCGGTGCAGCCCCGCGGACATCAGGTCGTTCATCAGGTCGTAGCGGCGAGCCACCTTGTGGAACACGTCGTCCACGAGGCCCTGCTTCTCCGCCAGCGGCACGGTGGCATAGCCGAAGTGGGTCTCGCCGGCGCCCTCGGGCGCGGGAGCGGTGCGGGCCTGGCGAGGCATTGCAGGATCCGGTCTCGGGTGTGTCATCGGGCGCGGACCATAGCGTGGCTCGCGACGGGACGCCATGCGACGGACGACCCGTCCCGAGAACCCGTGCAGACCACCCCCGTCGGGATGGGCCTCGTGCCGCCTTGACGGATTTTCGAGCCTCGGGCCTGCGCCGGACATGGAGGAAAATTAACGACCACGCCGCATCATGTCTTATCATTTCATAAGCGATGTCTTCCGTGTCCCTCCTCCGGATTTCGATCAAGAACCAGGTCATTGTCGCGCTCATGGTCATGCTGGCCGTGGGGCTGGGCTTCGCCTCGATGACCCTGATGGACGCGCGGGAGCAGCAGGCCACGCTGAAGCGGTTGCGCAACGAGCCGTTCTGGAACCTGCAATGGAGCCGGCGGCTCGCCACCGAGATCGGCAAGCTGCAGGTTCTCGTCCTGCATCACGTGCTCGCGGCGGACGACATCGCCATGCAGAACCTCGAGGCCAAGGTCAGCTTCGTGGTGGACAGCGTGGACGCCCTGTGGAAGGAGCACGACAGCCGGCCGGCCCCGGGGCCCCTGCTCGTCGCCGAGATCGAGGAGACGCGCCGGCTCTGGGGCGAGATCCGCACCCGGACCCGCGCCGCCATCCCGCTGTCCTCGACCGGACAGAAGGCCCTCGCCCAGCGTATCGCCCAGACGGAGCTCGCCGGCCTCGGACGCGACATCCTCGCCCATCTGGACCGCGTCGTGACGCTGGGGGACCACGAGGCCGTCGAGGCCTTCGACGGCGCCGAGGAGGTGGCGCGCCAGCAGGTCTTCGTGACGGGGCTCGCCGTGGGCGTCGGCGGCGCCTTCGCCCTGCTGCTCTCCCTGGTCGCCTCGCGCCTGCTGTCCCGCTTCACGCGCGCCGTGATGGACCCGGTGCTGGCCATGGCCGCGGGCCGGCTGGACGAACCGATCGCCGGGGGTGAAGGCAGGACGGAACTCGGCCGCGTGCGGGCGGCGCTGGAGGCGCTGCGGCGGACGCTGCATGCGGCGCGGCTGATCGAAAAGGACGCCGAGCAGCGCAGGCTCGCGACGGAATCCGAGCGGCGCGCGCTCGTGGCTCGCCTCACCGCCGAGATCGACCTGCATGTCGGGGCACTGCTGCAGGCCATGAGCAAGGCCACGGCGACGCTCGACCTGCGCTCCGCCGAAATGCTGGACCGTTCGCGGGTGGCCGCGGCGGAAGGCGACGCCGTGGCCGCCTCGGCCGACACGACCAGCACCAACGTGCAGATCGTCGCCGCCGCGTCCGAGCAGCTCGCCGCAGTGGCGGAAGGCATCGCCGCCCAGACGCAGAACGCCTCCGCTGCGGCCGCCCGCGCGCTGGAGGCCGTCGGCCTCTCCCACCAGCAATCGGAGGTGCTGCTTGCGAGCGCCCAGGAGATCGGCGCCATCGTCCAGCTCGTCAACGCCGTCGCCGGCCAGACCAACCTGCTCGCGCTGAACGCCACGATCGAGGCGGCGCGCGCCGGCGAGGCCGGGCGAGGCTTCGCCGTGGTCGCGAGCGAGGTGAAGATGCTCGCCGAGGAGACGGGGCGGGCTACCGGCCGCATCACCGCGCAGGTCGAGCGGCTGCAGAGCGTGGCCAGGGACTCGGCGGCGCTCTCCCAGTCGCTCAAGGCCTCGGTGGAGGCGGCCAGCGAGTTCTCCACCAACGTGCGCATGGCCTCCGAGGAGCAGCGCGCCGCCATCCAGGAGATCGCCTCGCGCATCGAGCAGACCGCCGTCGAGACGGAGCGGGTCAGCACCCGCATCGTCTCGGTGCGCGAGACGATCGCCGTCTCGCAGGAGCTCGCGGAATCCGTGGCCTCCTCCTCGCGCGAGCTGAACGACCAGGCCGACATCCTCGCCGCCTCGCTCCAGCGGCTGAAGGACGGCCTCGCCGCGGCATAGGCAGCCTGCAGGCACGATGCTAAGCAGGGCGCCCCCGCAGCCCCGCGCCGAGCACCGCCATGCCTGAACTGCCCGAGGTCGAGACCGTCCGACGGGGCCTGGAGCCCGCCCTCGTCGGGGCTCGCATCACGGCCGTGGAACAGCGCCGCGCCGACCTGCGCTTCCCGTTCCCGGCCGGCTTCGCGCAGCGCCTGTCCGGCAGGAGGGTCGAGTCGCTCGGCCGCCGCGCCAAGTACCTGCTGGCCGACCTCGAGGGCGGCGAGGTCCTGGTCATGCATCTCGGCATGACCGGCCGCTTCACCGTGGTCCCCCCCGCCGGTCCCGCGCTCACGCCCGGGGAGTTCCACCACGACCCGGGAGGACTGGCGGCTCACAACCATGTCGTGTTCCGCCTCGGGAACGGCTTCAGCATCATCTATAATGACGTGCGGCGGTTCGGCTTCATGACGCTGGTGCCGCGCGGCGAGCTCGCGGAACACCCGCTGTTCCGCGCCATCGGCGTCGAGCCGCTGGGCAACGCGCTCGACGGTGGGCTGCTTGCCCGGCTGATGGCGGGCAAGCAGACGCCCCTCAAGGCCGCCCTCCTCGACCAGAAGCTCGTGGCCGGGCTCGGCAACATCTATGTCTGCGAGGCGCTGCACCGGGCCCGACTCTCGCCCCGCCGGCTCGCCGGCACGCTCGCCACCAGGGCCGGCGGGCCGACGGCCGCGGCCGGCCGGCTCGCCACCGCCATCCGCGAGGTGCTGACCGAGGCGGTCGAGGCGGGCGGCTCCACCTTGCGCGACTATGCCCAGCCCGACGGCGGCCTGGGCTATTTCCAGCACCGCTTCCGCGTCTATGACCGGGAGGGCGAGCCGTGCCCGACGCCGGGCTGCGGCGGCGTCGTGGCGCGCATCGTCCAGTCGGGCCGGTCCACGTTCTTCTGCCCGCGCTGCCAGCGCTGAACCGCCCGCGCATCGGCGCACGGCCGGGTGCGCCGGGGCTGGCCTTGCCTCGCCCGGACGACCGGCCCATGGTGGCCGCCAAATCGAGGGCCAGGAGCGGCAGGAGCAGACCCGATGAGCTACGAGACCATCATCGCCGAGACCCGGGGGAAGGTCGGCCTTGTGACGCTGAACCGGCCGCAGGCGCTCAACGCGCTGAACGGGACCCTCATCCGCGAACTCAACGCCGCGCTCGACGGCTTCGAGGGCGACCCCGGCATCGGCTGCATCGTGATCACCGGCTCCGAGAAGGCCTTCGCCGCCGGCGCGGACATCAAGGAGATGCAGGCCAAGTCGTACCCCGACACCTATCTCGACGACTTCATCACCAGCTGGGACCGGGTGGCGTCGCGCCGCAAGCCGATCATCGCGGCGGTGGCGGGTTTCGCGCTGGGAGGCGGCTGCGAGCTCGCCATGATGTGCGACTTCATCCTCGCCGCCGACACCGCGCGCTTCGGCCAGCCGGAAATCAAGCTCGGCGTGATGCCGGGCGCGGGCGGCACGCAGCGCCTGGCGCGCGCCGTCGGCAAGGCCAAGGCCATGGAGATGTGCCTCACCGGGCGGATGATGGACGCGGCCGAGGCGGAGCGCTCCGGGCTCGTCTCGCGGGTGGTTCCCGCGGCCTCGCTGCTGGATGAGGCGCTGAAGACCGCCGCCGCCATCGCCGACATGTCCCTGCCCATCGCCATGATGACGAAGGAGAGCGTGAACCGCGCCTTCGAGACGACGCTCGCCGAGGGAATCCGCTTCGAGCGGCGCGTGTTCCACGCCATGTTCGCGACGGCGGACCAGAAGGAAGGCATGGCCGCCTTCGTCGAGAAGCGCCCCCCCGCCTTCGGCAATCGCTGACCGCAGCAGAGCCGGCAGCCCCGTCGCATGATCCTTCCCCCGTTCGAGACCGTGGCGGCGCTCGGCGTCGTCGCCACTTTGGCCGGCTTCTTCGACGCGATCGCGGGCGGCGGGGGCCTCGTGACGGTTCCGGCGCTGCTCCTGGCCGGCCTCGACCCTGTTTCGGCCGTGGCGACCAACAAGCTGCAGGGGTCCTTCGGGACGGTTTCGGCGACCGTCGCCTTCGCGCGGGCCCGGCGGATTTCCTGGCGCGAGGTGTGGCCGATGATGCTCGCGGCGGGGCTCGGCTCCATGGCGGGCGCGCTCGCCATCCGCGTGCTGCCGGGGGACTGGCTCGCCGGCCTCATTCCCCTGCTGCTCATCGCCTCCGCGCTCTACTTCGCCCTGGCGCCCAAGATCCGCGAGGAGGGCGCGCGCCGGCGCATGGCGCCCCTGTCCTTCACCGCCACGCTCGTGCCCGTCATCGGCTTCTATGACGGCTTCTTCGGCCCCGGGGCGGGCTCCTTCTACATGATCGGCTTCGTCACGCTGATGGGCTTCGGCCTCGTCAAGGCGACGGCCCACACCAAGGCGCTCAACGCCGCCAGCAACCTCGCCTCGCTGGCGCTCTACGTCCTGTCCGGCCTCGTGGTCTGGCGTGTCGGGCTGGTGATGGGCGCGGGCGCCTTCCTGGGTGCCCAGCTCGGCAGCCGGCTCGCCATGCGCTGGGGCGCCCGGCTGATCCGCCCCCTCCTCGTGACCGTGTGCGTCCTCGTCGCGCTGCGCCTGCTGCTCGATCCCGGAAACCCGCTGCGCCGCGCCGTGACGGGGTGGATCGCCGCGGCGGCTTCGCCCGCCGGGCCCGCCGGCCGGCCGCTGCTTTTCAGCGCGACGAACCCGTTGACCTCCGGGGGGCGAGCCGCTATAAGCGCGCACCCATGAGCCGCCGGCCCCCGGGCAGGGCGGCTCGGTGCTTTTCACGATTGCAGCGCAGCCGTCCCGACCGGATCTTCCGGCGATGGCGCGCGATGAGGACCGACGATGGCCAATACGAGCTCGGCGAAGAAGGCGACCCGCAAGATCGCGCGTCGCACTGCCGTCAACCGCAGCAACCGCTCGCGCATGCGCACCTTCGTGAGGAAGGTCGAGGACGCCATCAAGGCCGGCGACAAGACCGCCGCCTCCGAGGCCTTCAAGGCCGCCGAGCCGATGCTGGTGCGCTCCGCCCAGAAGGGCATCATCCACGCCAACACGGCGTCCCGGAAGGTGTCGCGCCTCGCGCTTGCGATCCAGCGCCTCGGCGCCTGAAACCGGCCTGTTTCGACCAAACCAAAGCCCGGCTTCCGCCGGGCTTTTTTTGTGCCCGGCGGCGCGCTCGCCACACGCCCGGGAAGCGTTGCGTCCATGCCTCACGGGCCCAATATGCGCGTCACACGACGCCTGACCTGCGTGCTTTTCGCTTGACTCGGAGGGCGGCTGGACGGCCCGGCAAAGCTCAGGTTGCCTGCCTTTGTCGCGCAGGAATTCCCTTTTTTTTGCAAAGGTTTAGAAGCCAAGCGAAGGGCAGGACTTGGAATCGCCGGGACTGTCACCCGGCCGTCATCGGGGCGCGAAAAATTTTTGCCGGTTTGTCATGATCGGGAACCCGCCCGTTACGTTTAAGGAAATCTGAACGCTCTCAACGCGTTGGCTTCGGGGATCGGCGACACCCCGGATGCGAGGATGTCACGAGCCCTCCGGCCGGCCCCGCGGGAAGGGTTGCTCGTGTTGCGGAAGGGGGGGGTGCTGTGTAAGGTCCATCTCACGCCGGAGGACACCTCCGGCACCCCTTGCCCCCAGTTTCGCGATAGATATCTCAAGTTGAGGAGGTGAAAACCGACTGGCAGCTACTGTATTCGTGCGCGCTTCTGTGTGGTTGTTTTCGGGAGTGCGCCAAGTGGGTTCCGGCGGTTTGTGTCCGGGCCCGACAATCCGAGCAGGCAGCAACGAATTTCTCGTCCGACCGATCCGGGCGGACGATGGGAGTGGGACTATGTTTGACGAGGCGATCCACCTTCTTCCGAGTGATTGCGTAACCATTCGTTCCCGTCAGTCCGGCGCGGACGCCAGCGACAGCGTGGCCTGCCCGGACTCCCGGTCTGCCGAACCCGGGGCCGGTTGATCCCACAGCAACAGCGGATCTTTCTCCATCCCGAGCGGACCGGCGTCGCCCCTGCGGCCGACGCCACTTCTCCGCGCGTTTCTGGGACTTTTCGGACATGCCCCACGCCATGGAAACCTACGACTCCGATTCAACAGGCTCAGCCCGCGACCCCGCTCTGGCGAGCGCGCTGCGGGCCCAGGCCTGGGACCGCGTGCGCCGCCGCCTGCGCGCCGAGCTCGGGGAAGACGTGTTCTCGAGCTGGTTCGGCCGCCTGGAACTCGTGGACGTCATCGACGGCGTCGCCCAGCTCAGCGTGCCCACGCGCTTCCTGAAGAGCTGGATCCAGTCCCACTACATGGACCGCGTGGCGAGCCTGATGGTCGCGGAGTGTGAGGGCGTCTCGGGCATCGAACTCTTCGTCCGCAACCCTGCCGTGCGCACCCCCGCGCCGCGTCCGTCCCAGGCCGAGGCCGCTCCCGCGCCCGCCCGCACCGTGCCCGAGAAATCCACGCCGGTGCTCTTCGCGAGCCAGGGTGAGCGTCCCGTGGCGGCCAACGAGGGTGACGGCCTGCAAGGCTCCCCGCTCGACCGGCGGCTCACCTTCTCGTCCTTCCTGGTCGGGCGCTCCAACGCCCTCGCCCATGCCGCCGCCCAGCGCGTGTCGCAGGTCGAGACGGGCGGCACGCCGCTCTACAACCCGCTCTACCTCCACGCGGCGGTGGGGCTCGGCAAGACACACCTGCTGCAGGCCGTCGCCCACGAGGTGCTCGCCTCGGGCAAGCGCGTCATCTATCTCACCGCCGACCGCTTCATGTACGGGTTCGTCGCCGCGCTGAAGGCGCAGACGGCCCTCGCCTTCAAGGAGCGCCTGCGCGGCATCGACCTGCTCGTCATCGACGACGTGCAATTCCTGCAGGGCAAGTCGATCCAGCAGGAGTTCTGCCACACGATCAACGCGCTGATCGACGCGGGCCGCCAGGTCGTCATCGCCGCCGACCGGCCGCCCTCGGATCTCGAGACCCTCGACGAGCGCGTGCGCTCCCGCCTGGCCGGGGGGCTCGTGGTCGAGATGGGCGCGCTCGACGAGGCGCTGCGCATCAAGATCCTGGAGAGCCGCGTCGCCGCGGCGCGCGTGCACCAGCCCGCCTTCGACGTGAGCCAAGCGGTCCTCTCCTATGTGGCGCGCCTCATTACCACCAACGGGCGCGACCTCGAGGGCGCCGTGAACCGGCTGCTCGCCCATGCCACGCTCTCGGGCGCGGTCCCGACGCTGGAGAGCGCGGAAGCCGCCATCCGCGACCTCGTCCGCTCGCGCGAGCCAAAGAAGGTGCGCATCGAGGACATCCAGAAGCTCGTGGCCACGCACTACAACGTCAGCCGCTCCGACATCCTTTCCTCGCGCCGGTCGGCGGGCGTCGTGAAGCCGCGCCAGATCGCGATGTACCTCTCCAAGCAGCTCACGCTGCGCTCGCTGCCGGAGATCGGCCGGCGCTTCGGCGGACGCGACCACACGACGGTGCTGCACGCCGTGCGCAAGATCGAGAGCGTGGTGGCGATCGACCCCGCCCTGCGCGAGGACATCGAGCTCCTCAAGCGGATGTTGCAGGAATAGGCTCCGCGGGGCGCGTCCGGCGCTGCGCCGCCACCGGTCGGTTGAAAACCGGCGCTGCGCGGGCGCGCGGGAGCCTGACGCGCTTGCACTCCGCGAGCCGGCCTGACTAAGGTGTCGCCCCCCGCCCCGGGACCATGCCGGGCGGGCCGGTTCTATGTCGGGAGTGAAGGCGGGCCATGAAGGTCACAGTGGAGCGTTCGGCGCTGCTCAAGTCGCTGGGTCACGTGCACCGCGTCGTCGAGCGCCGCAACACGATCCCGATCCTCTCCAACGTGCTCATCCGGGCAGAGGACACGAACCTGCGCCTGAAGGCGACCGACCTCGACCTCGAGGTGACGGAGACCCTGCCGGCCGAGGTGGCGCAGCCCGGCTCGACGACCGTGCCGGCCCACGTCCTCTACGACATCGTGCGCAAGCTGCCTGACGGCGCGCAGGTCTCGCTGGAGACGACGGGCGACGTGGGCCAGGTCTCGATCCGTGCCGGCCGCTCTCGCTTCAACCTGCAGGCGTTGCCGGAGACGGACTTTCCCGACCTCGCCACGGGGGAGATGGCTCATCGCTTCACGGTGTCGTCCACGGAGCTGAAGCGGCTCATCGAGAAGACTCAGTTCGCCATCTCCACCGAGGAGACTCGCTACTATCTCAACGGCATCTACCTGCACGCCATGGAGTCCGGCGGCCATCCGGTGCTGCGCGCGGTCGCGACCGACGGGCACCGCCTGGCGCGCATCGAGACGCCGGCTCCGGCCGGCAGCACCGGCATGCCGGGCGTCATCATCCCGCGCAAGGCCGTCGCCGAGATCATCAAGCTCGTCGACGACGCCGGCGAGGAGGTGGATGTCGAGCTCTCCGCCACCAAGATCCGGCTGACGCTGGGCCAGGTCGTGCTGACCTCCAAGCTGATCGACGGCACGTTCCCCGACTACCAGCGCGTGATCCCGGCCGGGAACGACAAGTTCCTCACCGTGGAGAAGGGCGACTTCGCCGCCGCCGTCGACCGCGTCTCGACCATCTCGTCCGAGCGCGGGCGGGCCGTGAAGCTGTCGCTGGCGGACGGCCGGCTTACGCTGTCGGTGACCAACCCGGATTCCGGCTCCGCGGTCGAGGAGCTGGAGGTCGACTACGATGCCTCGGCGATCGACATCGGCTTCAACGCCCGCTACCTGCTCGACATCGCCCAGCAGCTCGACGGCGACACGGCGCTCTTCAAGCTGGCCGACCCCGGCTCGCCGACCCTGATCCAGGACCGCGAGGGCGCCAGCGCGCTTTACGTCCTCATGCCGATGCGGGTGTGAGCGCCTCCGCCCGCGCCCCGGCGATCCGCCGGCTGCAGCTCCAGGACTTCCGCTCCTATGCCACGCTGGACCTGCGCGTGGAGGCCAGCCTCGTCGCCCTCACCGGCGAGAACGGTGCTGGCAAGACCAACGTGCTCGAGGCGCTCTCGCTCTTCGCGCAGGGCCGTGGCCTGCGCCGGGCCGAGTTTACGGAGATGGCGCGCAGCGACGGCCCTGGCCTTTTCGCCGTCTCAGCCCTCGTGCAGGACGACGGCGTCGAGGTACGGCTCGGCACGGGCACGGAGCGCGGCGAGCCAGGCGCGCCGCCGGCGCGGCGCTGCCGGATCGACCGCGTCAATGTCGGCTCGGCCGCGGCCTTCGCCGACCACCTGCGCCTTGTCTGGCTGACGCCGGCGCTGGACGGGCTCTTCACCGGCCCGGCGGGAGACCGCCGCCGCTTCCTCGACCGGCTCGTGCTCGCGGTCGACGCCGCCCATGCCGGCCGCGTATCGGGCCTGGAGCGGGCGCTGCGCTCGCGCAACCGCCTGCTCGAGGACCCGGCCAGCGACCCCGCCTGGCTGGAGGCCGTCGAGCGCGAGGTCGCGGAGGTGGGCTGCGCCGTCGCCGCGGCGCGGCGCGAGACCGTCCTGCGGCTCGCGGCCCTGGTCGAGGCCGAGCGCGATCCCGCCTCGCCGTTCCCCTGGGCGGGACTGGCCTTGTCCGGCGCCTTCGACGAGACGCTGGCAGCCATGCCCGCGCTCGACGCCGAGGATGCCTACCGCGCCGCCCTGCGCGACGGCCGTGCGCGCGACCGCGCCGCCGGACGCACCCTGTTCGGGCCGCAGGCGACCGACCTCGTGGTTCATCATGGCCCCAAGCGGGTGGAGGCGGCGCAGGCCTCGACAGGCGAGCAGAAGGCGCTGCTCGTCGGGCTCGTGCTCGCCCATGCGCGGCTGGTGGGCGCCATGACGGGGCTCGTGCCCCTGGTGCTGCTCGACGAGGTGGCCGCCCATCTCGACCCGCGCCGCCGGGCGGCCCTGTTCGAGATCCTGGCCGGCCTCGGGGCGCAGGTCTGGCTCACCGGCGCCGACCCCGCCGCCTTCGCCGGCCTGCCGGCGGGCGGGGCGCTCTACGAGGTGACGCCCGGCCGGGTGGTTGCTATAGAGCGCCCATGACGCTGTCCGGCCTCCTCGTCTTCGCCACCGCCTATGCGCTGGCGGTCGCCTCCCCCGGCCCGGGCGTGGCCGCCGCCGTGGCGCGCGGGCTCGGCCACGGCCGGGAGGGCGTCGTGCCGTTCGTGGCGGGCTTCGTCGCCGGCGACCTCGTCTGGCTCTGCCTG
Organism: Alsobacter sp.; assembly: GCA_046349155.1. Lineage (GTDB taxonomy): Bacteria > Pseudomonadota > Alphaproteobacteria > Rhizobiales > Beijerinckiaceae > Alsobacter. The sequence continues at coordinate 321,340 of JAXMCW010000003.1, forward strand.
GCCACGGCCGGACTGAGCGTCGTGGCCGACCTGCTGGGGCCCGTCTTCGCCGTCATCCGCTATGCCGGCGCGGCCTACCTGCTCTATCTCGCCTGGCGGCTCTGGACGGCACCGGCCGCGCCCGGCGACCCCGCGGCCCGCGGCGAGGCCCCGCGCAAGGGAGGCTGGAGCGTGTTCCTGGGCGCCCTGTCGCTGACGCTCGGCAATCCCAAGGCGATCCTGTTCTTCATGGCGCTGCTGCCCAGCATCGTGGACCTGCCCGCCTTGACCCTGCTCGGCTTCGTCGAGATCGCGGCCCTGATGGTCGTGCTGCTCAGCGCCATCGTCGGGGCCTATGTGGTGCTCGCGGCCTCCGCGCGCCGGTTCTTCACCAGCGCCCGCTCCATGCGCCGCCTGAACCGCGTCACGGCGACGGTGATGGCCGGGGCGGCGGCGGCCGTCGCGACGCGGTGAACGCGCAGGGAAACACGCTGTGCGCAGCGCCTAAATTCGACGCGTCGCGTCGTGAAAAAGCCCCTCTTTTCACCCTATAATTCGCAAATCGAATCAAGGCGTTCCGCCTCCCCGGCGTGGCCGGCGGATGCGGGACGGCGAAGGCGCCGGCCCCGGCGCCGCTCCTCGGAAAGCCAGCCCATGTCAGACGCAGCCCGCCGGGACGATCTCGAGACCGCCTACGGCGCAGAATCCATCAAGGTTCTCAAGGGTTTGGACGCGGTCCGCAAGCGTCCCGGCATGTATATCGGCGATACCGACGACGGGTCGGGCCTGCACCACATGGTCTACGAGGTCGTCGACAACGCCATCGACGAGGCTTTGGCCGGCCACGCCACCGAGGTCACGGTGACGCTGAACCCGGACGGGTCCTGCACCGTCACGGACAATGGCCGCGGCATTCCCACGGACATGCACGAGGAGGGCGTCTCGGCGGCCGAGGTCATCATGACCCAGCTCCATGCCGGGGGTAAGTTCGACCAGAACTCGTACAAGGTCTCCGGCGGCCTGCACGGCGTCGGCGTCTCCGTCGTCAACGCGCTCTCGACCTGGCTGCGCCTGCGCATCTGGCGCGCCGGCCATGAGCACGTGATGAGCTTCACGCATGGCGTCGCGGATGCGCCGCTCGCCGTGGTCGGGCCGTCGAGCGGCCGCAAGGGCACGGAGGTGACCTTCCTGCCCTCGACCGAAACCTTCACCATGGTGGAGTTCGACTACGACACCCTGGAGCACCGGCTGCGCGAGCTCGCCTTCCTGAATTCCGGCGTGCGCATCCTCCTCACCGACGCCCGCCATGCCGAGGTTCGGCGGGAGGAGATGATCTACGAGGGCGGGCTGGAGGCCTTCGTGCGCTACCTCGACCGCACCAAGGCGCCGATCCTCGACAAGCCGCTGATGGTGCGCGCCGATCGCGACGGCATCACGGTCGAGGTCTCGCTGTGGTGGAACGACAGCTACCACGAGAACGTGCTGTGCTTCACCAACAACATCCCCCAGCGCGACGGCGGCACGCATCTCGCCGGCTTCCGCGGCGCGCTGACGCGCCAGGTGACGGGCTATGCCGACAGCTCCGGCCTGACGAAGAAGGAGAAGGTCTCCCTGACCGGGGACGATTGCCGCGAGGGCCTCACCGCCGTGCTCTCGGTGAAGGTGCCCGACCCGAAGTTCTCCTCGCAGACCAAGGACAAGCTGGTTTCGTCCGAGGTTCGCCCGGTGGTGGAGAGCGTCGTCAACGACGCGCTGTCGACCTGGTTCGAGGAGCATCCGGCCGAGGCGCGGTCGATCGTCGGCAAGGTGGTCGAGGCCGCCGCCGCGCGCGAGGCGGCCCGCAAGGCGCGCGACCTGACCCGGCGCAAGGGGGCGCTCGACGTCGCCTCGCTGCCCGGCAAGCTCGCCGACTGCCAGGAGCGCGACCCCGCCAAGGCCGAGCTCTTCATCGTGGAGGGCGACTCGGCCGGCGGCTCCGCCAAGCAGGGGCGCAATCGCGAATACCAGGCCGTGCTGCCGCTGCGCGGCAAGATCCTCAACGTCGAGCGGGCGCGCTTCGACAAGATGCTGTCCAGCCAGGAGATCGGCACGCTGATCACCGCGCTCGGCACGGGCATCGGCAAGGAGGAGTTCAACCCGGACAAGCTGCGCTACCACAAGATCATCATCATGACGGACGCGGACGTGGACGGAAGCCACATCCGCACGCTGCTGCTCACCTTCTTCTTCCGGCAGATGCCGGAGCTGATCGAGCGCGGCCACGTCTTCATCGCGCAGCCGCCGCTCTACAAGGTGACGCGCGGCAAGTCGCAGCAATACCTGAAGGACGAGCGGGCGCTCGAGGACTTCCTGATCGAGCAGGGCGTCGACGGGGCCGTGCTCCGGCTGGCCGGGGGCGAGGAGCGCGCCGGGCGGGACCTGCGTGCGCTCGTCGAGGAATCGCGCATCGTGCGCTCACTGCTGAACGGCCTCCATTCCCGCTACAGCCGCTCCGTCGTGGAGCAGGCGGCGCTGGCGGGCGCGCTGAAGCCGGCCGGCGAGGCCGACGAGGCGCAGAGGCTGGCCGAGGAGGTGGCCCGCCGGCTCGACGTGATCGCCGACGAGATCGAGCGCGGCTGGACCGGCCGCTTCGAGAACGACGACTACATTTTCGAGCGCACCATCCGCGGCGTTCGGCAAGTCGCGGTTCTCGACCACCAGTTGCTGGGGTCCGCCGACGCGCGCAAGATCAACGAGCATATCGGCGCCCTGGCCGACGTCTTCCGCGAGCCGGCGACGCTCACCCGCAAGGCCGAGGAATCGGGCGTGACCGGCGCGACAAGCCTGTTCGACGCCATGACGGCGGTCGGGCGCAAGGGCCTGACCCTGCAGCGCTACAAGGGGCTCGGCGAGATGAACCCCGAGCAGCTCTGGGAGACCACCCTCGACCGCACGGTCCGTTCGCTCCTCCAGGTCAAGGTCAAGGAAGGCACCGACGCGGACGACCTCTTCACGAAGCTCATGGGCGACGTCGTGGAGCCCCGGCGCGACTTCATCCAGTCCAATGCGCTCAGCGTGGCCAACCTGGACGTGTGAGTGGCAGGTTGCAGGGCACATTGAAACTCTGACCCTTGGAGACCTTGGCCTGACACGCCCGTCGCGTTGCGGCCCGCCAGTCGGGCCTGTCTCACGCGTCTACCTCGCCGAGCCATAGAGAGAGAGTGCGGGTCGGAGATCGGTTTGCTGACGGCTGTTGTCGACACGCTGAGGCGGCACGGGTTCAAGTCGGCGAGGCTCAGCGTGGCGGTCGCAAACGTCGTGCGGTCCGCTTGAACGGCCGACAGGGTTGGACTCTCGCCGTCCCCCGCTCGGGCTCTCAGGGCGTGGTCGACATGGAGAAGGTGCTTTGTCCCTCAACCTCGCCTCGATCTATCGCCGCTATCTCGATTGCCTCAACGCGCAGGACTGGGCGCGGCTCGGCGCCTTCGTCGACGAAGGCGCGGTCCACAACGGTCGGCCATTCGGGCTCGCTGGGTATCGCGCGCTGTTGGAGCGGGACTTCGAGCAGATCCCCGATCTTCGTTTCAACGCTGCCTTCCTTATCACTGAAGAGCCCTATCTCTCGGCCCGGCTATGGTTCGACTGCATGCCTGCCGGCGAGTTCATGGGCCTCCCCGTGAATGGCCGCCGTGTCCGGTTCGCCGAGCACGTGATCTACGAATTCCGGAAGGGGAGGATCGTGGAAGTGTGGTCAGTGATCGACAAGGGCCAAATAGAAGCCCAGCTTTGAGGATGACGCAAAAAGGCCCCTCCGTGATCAGCGCAAGGGCCTTCGTTGTCACTCCCAGGCCGAAGGGGAGAGGCCCGATTGCAGAAGGCTGCTCTCGCTTCGCGAAAGATGGGTGAGGGGTCTCCGACAAGGCTGCGACCGCTTACGCAGGCAGCGCGACGGTTCCTGGCTTCGAGCAACCTCCCGGCCTTCTCTCGAAACAGCTCCAGCGAAAACAGCTTCAATGCGAAGCCGGAAAGATCGGAGACGGAACCTAGCCTCGCCCAAGCGGCCGTGAGCCGGGGCTCCGGCCGACGCAGAACACGGCGACGCGTAGGTTCCGGCGGGACTTGGGCGCGTCTCGGCCGCTGTGGGAGCAAGATGCTCATTGCAGCCGTCGACTTAACGACGCCTCTGGTCTCTCTGTTCGACCACGTTTGCGAGCGACTTCCGCGCCTTCCGCGAGGCCGTGTCGACGAGGAGAGGGAGGGCCGGGGCGCTCGCCCAGGCCCTCACCCGATCGCGCCGCGGACCGTCACATGGCCGGGAGGACGGCGATGTCGCGCACACCGGACGCGCCGACACCCTGGATCTTGCCGTGAACCGTTGCCTTGCCGCTGGCAAGGTCGACCATGTAGAGGGTGTCGCCCGCCATCAGAACGCCCTCGCTCTGGCCGGACGGCTTGGTGATGATGTCGAAGGCCGCTGCATCCGCCTTGATGCCGAGCTTGCCGACGGCGTTGAGAATGCCGTCGTTGGGCGGCGCCTGCTTGATCAGCGCGCCGATGGTGCCGTCGATGTCGAAGAGGGTCGTCTCCTTCGCGCCCTTCATGGAGTTCGTATAGGCGCCCGCCACGATCTTCGGCGTTTCACCCTTGTGCATGTCTCCCTCGGCGAACTTGAGGGTGCCATCCTTCGTGGTCTTCCCGTCTTCCACGTTGATGCGCAAGTTCGTTCCATCCGACCCGATCACGCGCAGGCGGTCTGCAACGGGGTTGAAATCGACCGTCATCGCGACGCCAGCCGGCAAGCTCACGTCGAGCTTGGACTTCGGCGTCGGCTTGCCGGTGCCAGGATCGACGGTCCAGATCTGGCCATCCGCCGACAGGGCATAGAGCATCCCGTCCGCGGGGCGGACATCAAGCCCAACGAGCTTCGCCCCGGCGATCTTCGCCGTGCCCGTCACTTTCCGGGACTGCACGTCCACCGTGGCCAGCGTGTCGTCCCCGACCAGCGCCACCGCGACCTGCGCCTGGGCTGCCGCTAGGGTTGCCGCCTGGAAAAGGACTGCCGTCGCCAGCACTTTCACCGTCACCGCCTTCATGTCGTTCTCCCTTGTTGCTTGCGGTTTCGTGAACCGACGGGGGGGACTACACGCGACGTCCACGGGCGGATGCAGCTCTCGATGAAATAAACCTGCAGTTGCATCCGGAGCCCGTTGTCGGGCGTAGTGCACGGGGCGGGAGACGGAGATGGCGATGGCGTTGCGGAGCGGGGACACCGGGTCCGTGGTTCCGGATCTCGCGGACGCGATCCGCGGCTGCGCGGCCGGAGACAAGGCCGCACTCCGCCTGATCTACGACGCCGAAGGTGCGACGATGATTGCGATAGCCCAGAGGATCGTTCGTGACCGGGCCGCGGCCGAGGACGTCGTCCATGACGCCTTCGTCCAGATCTGGAGCAAGGCCAAGACCTTCGATCCCTCGCGCGGGCTGGCGCGCTCCTGGCTCTATGCGGTGGTGCGCCATCGCGCGCTGAATATGGTGCGCGCCGACCGCCGCCTCGAAAGGGTCGGCGATTTCGAGCCTCTCGATCTCGCCAGTCCGGAAGAGGACGCGGAGTCGATCGTCACTCGCATGTCGGATGCAAGCGCCCTGCGGCGCTGCCTCGAGCGTCTCGACCCAACGCGGCGCGCGCTCGTCGTCCTGGCCTATGTGCACGGACTGACGCATGGCGAGCTCGCCGGGCGGCTGCGGGTCCCCTTGGGCACCATGAAATCGTGGATGCGGCGCTCCTTGCTCGCGCTGCGGGACTGCCTGCCATGAGCGCGAGCCCGGACCGTGACCTGGAGCGCCTTGCCGCGGAGCATGCGGTGGGGTTGCTGGAGGGAGCAGAGGCCGAGCGGGCCGCCGCCTTGGTCAATGCCGATGCGGCGTTCGCGGCGCGGGTGGCGCGCTGGCGGGACGATCTGCTGGACATTGACGACACCTTCCTCGACGGAGAGAGGCCCGGTCCGGCTCTGTGGAGCAGGATCCAGGCGAGCCTCGCCGACAAGGGCGCCGCCGAGCAGGCGGAGCCTGCCAGGCTAGAGCCTGTCGCGCTGCGAACGCGGCGCCGCGAGCGTCCCTGGCAGATCGCGACAGCGGCGGCGCTGGCGGCCTGCCTCGCCCTCGCCGTGGGTCTCGTCTCCGTTGCGCAGAGGGCCACCCGCGCCCCGGTCCTTGTCGCGGTCCTCCTCGAGGAAGGAACTCTGGAGCCGGCTGCGATCGTGAATGCCTATCGGAATGGACGGGCGGAACTGGTGCCGATCCGGACCATCGTGCCTCCGCCGGGTCGCGCTCTTCAGGTCTGGACGCTCTGGGATCGGGCGGTCGGGCCGCGCTCCCTGGGCGTGCTCGAGCGCGCACGTCCTCTTGCGCTCGACCTGTCGGCCTTTCCCGGACCTGCGGTCAATCAGCTCTTCGAGATCACGGAGGAGCCATCCTCGGGGTCGCCAACGGGGAGGCCAACCGGACGCATTCTGATGAAGGGCCTGGCAGCATCGGTGCCGTAAGCCAGCACAATCGCCAGGGTGAGTGGATCGCGCCAGACACGTTTTCTCTCCGGCATTGAGCCCCGTGCGCTCACATCCCGCACGCGTCGACGGAGCGGCCATTGCCCGGGAAGCGGCAAGCGTGCGCCACTTGGCCGACGGGCCACCCGAACGAGTTCGCAAACGTCCAACCAGAACGGTTTCCAGTTCCGAACGAGGGCATTCAGCCGGCAACGTCAGTGGCAGAATGTGCACTGAGCCGCCGAAAGGCAGACCTTCCGAAGGTCTGCACTGGATCACCAGTTCGCGTTTGGGAGCCAGTCGGCTGTGCGCCACATGCAGACCCTGCGCACGCGTCTCATGGCAGACGTCCTCCGAGCAGGTCAGGTCTCCCAGTAGGGTGGATCGCCGAAAGCCTCTCGCAGATGGGCGACAAGGGCGCCGATCTTGCCGGACGTGCCGCGGTCGCGCGCGTGGACCACGAAGAGTTCGGCCGCCTGAGGGGCTCGATCGAGTTCCACGATCCGAAGGGTGCCCCGACGCAGGTCGTCGTGGACCAGGAAGCGAGGAAGAAGCGCGACGCCCAGCCCGGCCAGGGCGGCGCCGCGCATCATCAGGCCATTGTTGAGCCGCAGGGCCGAGTGCGAACGTACCACTTCGGCTCCCTCCGGTCCCTCGAACCGCCAGTCCGATTCCCGAAGACTGTAGAAGATGGCCCGGTGCGCCGAGAGATCGCTCACCTTGCGCAGATGTGGGGCGGCATCGAGATAGCCCGGCGAGGCGACGAGGTGGCGCGAGCTTCGCGCAAGCCGATGAGCGATCAGGTGCCGTTCCGACACGGCCCCGTGCCGGATGACGGCGTCGAAGCCGTCCGCCGCCGCATCGACGAAGCGGTCGTCGAGATCAAGCGTCAGGTCGATGCGCGGGTGAGCGCGCAGAAAAGCGTAGAGCGGCTTTTCGAGATGCAGGACGCCGAAGCTCACCGGTGCGGAAATCCGCAGCGGGCCGGCGAGTCCGCCGCTGTGCCGGGCGAGCTCGGCCCTGGCGTCCTCGGTTTCGCCGAGGATCCGTCGCGCCCGTTCCAGGAACATACGGCCGTTCTCGGTCAGGGCGGACCTGCGGGTCGAACGCTGCAGGAGCGTTGCGCCAAGCGAGCGCTCGAGCTCCGTCAGGCGCTCGCTGACCACAGACTTGGCGAGGCCAAGGCGCTGGGCGGCCGCAGTGATCGACCCCGTCTCGGCCACGCAGACGAAGACGGCGATCCCGTCCAGCTTCATGATTGTTCGACTTTCCCGAACGCATGAACCGCGCCACGGCGGCTACCCCCGACGGTGCGGCAGCCGCACCTTGCTGTCGAGCCCCGTCGCCCCAGCCGGAGTCCCCCCATGCCTCGCCCTATCCCGTTCGCTCTTGCCGCAGTCCTCGCACTCCCCCTGTCCGGCACGGCTCTGGCCGCAGGGCCGACCGCTTTCCCTGCCGACTTCCAAGCTCGCGACATTCCTGCCAACGGCACGACGCTCCACGTGCGCACGGGAGGGCACGGACCCGCCGTCGTCCTCCTCCACGGCTACGGCGAGACAGGGGACATGTGGGGTCCGCTCGCCGCCGACCTCGCACGCGACCACACGGTCGTGGTCCCGGACCTGCGCGGGATGGGCCTGTCCGCCCGCCCGCCCGGCGGCTACGACAAGAAGACGCAGGGAGAGGACATCAAGGCCCTCTTGGGGGAGCTCGGCATCAGCCAAACCGATCTCGTCACCCACGACATCGGCAACATGGTCGGATACGCCTTCGCGGCCGAGCATCGCGAGGCCGTGCGCCGCTTCGTGCTGATCGACGCGCCGCTTCCCGGCGTAGGCCCCTGGGAGGAGATCCTCAAGAACCCGCTGCTCTGGCATTTCCGCTTCGGCGGGCCGGACATGGAGCGCCTGGTGGCCGGCCGCGAGCGCATCTATCTGGACCGCTTCTGGAACGAGTTCTCCGCCCACCCCGACCGCTTCTCGGAGGAGTCGCGGGCGCACTACGCCGCCCTCTACGCGGCGCCGGGCGCCATGCACGCTGGCTTCTTGCAGTTCGCCGCCTTCGACCAGGACGCGGTCGACAACAAGGGTTTCCTTGCGCAGGGCAAGCTCGACATGCCCGTCCTCGCGCTCGGCGGCGAGAAGTCATTCGGGCTGACAATGGCGCAGGTGATGGGCTTCGCCGCGAACAATGTCACGGGCGCGGTCGTGCCGGATTCGGGGCACTGGATCATGGAGGAGAACCCGTCGGCGACGGTGTCGCTCGTCGGCTCATTCTTGCGTTCGGGCATGCATGAGCAGCGCCTGACACCGCAGGCCATTGCCGCCCTGTCGCCAGTCCCGGCGGCTCCCGGCACATCGGGCGTTGCGGGACTGGAGACCCGGGTCCTTGCGGGCGATCCTTCGGCGGCGGGCCCCTATACGATCCAGTTGACTGTCCCTCCGCGCACGCGCATCGCGGCCCATCGTCATCGCGACGACCGATCCGCCGTCGTGGTGGCCGGCGAATGGTTCTTCGGGTACGGACCGACCGCCGAATCCGCAGGTCTCGCCAGGCTCCCGACCGGGAGCTTCTACACCGAGCCGGCGGACCGGCCGCACTATGCGGAAACGGGTGACACGGGCGCGACCGTGGTGATCACCGGAAACGGGCCGAGCGATACGACCTACGAAGTGCGATAATGCGATCTCCCCCAAGGCCCGGACCGACCCGACGGCGTTCAGCTATCGTCGCATAGACCTCACCGACGGCCCCGAGCCCTCTCGCGCTCCGCTCACTGGGGGCGAGGGCACGCGCTCACGCCTTCCCCTTCGGCAGATGGGCACAAATCACCGACAGTGATCCCAGTTGAACACCGGCTAGGCCGCCCCGTCCCGATGAGCCGCATCAGCTTCCGCGAAGAACGCTAACTGGTCGGCATGCGCCTTCTTGAATGAGGGCCGAGCCTCGGCTCGCCTCACATAGTCCCGACAGGCAGCGTAGTTCGCGAGTCCATCGAACATGTCGACAGGCCTCAGGACGTCCGCCATGAGGATGTCGGCGCAAGAGAAAGCCCCACCTGCGAGCCACGTGCGGCCCGCCAGAACTGCCTCGAGTCGGTCGAGCCGCAGCTTCAGAAACGAGTTCACGAATTCTGCCTGCGGACCTGCGTCGGGAAATCCCATGAAGCGGAACAGCGCCCAGGGCTGGCTGGCCATCTCGACGGAATTGAGCGCCGCGATGACCCACTCCGCGACCTCGGTTCGGCCTTTCGGGTCGGCAGGCATCAGCGCCGGGCTCTTCTCGCCGAGGTGCAACACGATTGCGCCACTCTCGAAGATCGTCGTGCCATCATCGGTGAGCCAAGGCACCTGCCCAAAGGGCTGTGCTGCCAGATGGGTCGGCCCGCGCTCCTTGAACGAGGTGCTCTCCACTCGATAGGGCAGGCCTGCCTCCTCCAGCGCCCAGCGCACCCTGAGGTCACGGACATATCCGCGTGGCGGCTCGGGAACCCAGTCATAGGTGGTGAGGATCAGGCCGGTCATCGCTGCGTCTCCAGGGAAGCAGAGCGCCCCGTCGACAAGGCCGCGCCATCGCTCCTCCTGACGGGGACGCTGAAGCGAAGCCTCGATGACCGAGCGCTCGTGGTCGTGTGCCACCCTAAGGACGTTCGACCTTGGCGAGAACAGACGCCAGCCCTCCGAATTTCAGGATGGGGGACGCTTCTCGCAGTCTCTACGCTCTCGCAGCCAGCGCAGGTCAGACTGCGTGAACCGTCGGCTCCCGAGCCCAGAACCGCAAGTCGCGGCAGGCCTTGAGGAAGTCTTCGATGCCGCGCGTGGGCGAGATCTCGAAGCAACCTGCGTCGGGGCTCGTCACGCCCGCCTTGTCCAGGAGCAGCTTCGCCTGCGGCACGAAGGCGATGAACTTCGCGTGTGACCACGCGTCGCTCACGAAATCCTTGGCGGTGGCCTCCGAGGCCAGCTGCGTCGCTCCCGTTGGCGACAAGACGATGGCAATGGCGTCGTAGAGGACTGAAGGCCCTCCATTCACCTTCTGCTGGGCTTCGAGAACGGTGCCGTCGCTCGCCGTGACGCCCGCGACCTTCGGCGCGACGATCTCGACCATCGCGCCTTCCTTCTTTGCAGCCGACATGAGCGCGGCGAGGACTTTCGCGTCGGCTCCGTCGGTGGCGAGGATGCCGAGCTTGCGCCCAGCGAAGGACTTCGGGCCGTTCGCAAGGATGCTCAGCGCCGGAGATAGCGGAAGGTCCGAGATCACCGGCCTCGCGGGCTCCGCGGCAACCGGCAGCGTCTCGAGCCCGAGCCCATCCGCGACCTTGCGCGCGAGATCCTCGTCGACGTTCAGGAGATGGGAGACCATGCGGTGGCGGATGAACTTCGTCTCCACCTTGCTGAGCTCGAAGACGAAGGCGTCCTTGATGTGCGTCTGCTCGGTTTCCGTCTGGCTGAGGTAGAATTGGCGCGCCTGGCTGTAGTGGTCAGCGAAGCGCTCGGCCTTCGCACGCAGCTTCGGGCCAGCCTCCTGGGTCGGGAGGCTGCGATAGCCCTTCGCGGGATCCTCGCGCGGGCCGCCCCGCGCGCCGCCCCAGGAATTGGGCTCGTAATTGGCCCTCCCGCGCGGGTTCATGAAGGCCATGTGGCCGTCCTGCTGGAAGTGGTGGAAGGGGCATTTCGGCGCATTGATGGGGAGGTGCGTGAAGTTGGGGCTGCCCAGCCGGGAGAGTTGCGTGTCGAGATAGGAGAAGTTCCGGCCCTGCAGGAGCGGGTCATTGGTGAAGTCGATGCCGGGAACCACGTTCGCGGTGTGGAAGGCGACCTGCTCGGTCTCGGCGAAGAAATTGTCGACGACACGGTCGAGCACGAGACGCCCGACCCGCCTGACCGGCACGAGTTCCTCCGGAATGATCTTGGTTGCGTCCAGGACGTCGAACGGAAACCGCTCGGCGAAGTCTTCGTCGAAGAGCTGCAAGCCGAGTTCCCACTCTGGATAGTCGCCAGCCTCGATGGCGCTCCACAGGTCGCGGCGATGGAAGTCCGGGTCGGCGCCGTTGATCTTCACCGCCTCGTTCCACACGACCGACTGCATGCCGAGCTTCGGCTTCCAGTGGAACTTCACGAGGGTAGCCTTGCCCTCTTCGTTGACCAGCCGGAACGTGTGGACCCCGAACCCTTCCATGAACCGGAAGGAGCGCGGAATCGTGCGGTCGGACATGATCCAGAGCGCCATGTTGATGGACTCAGGACTGAGCGAGATGAAGTCCCAGAAATTGTCGTGCGCCGTCTGCGCCTGGGGAAAGCCGCGGTCCGGCTCCTGCTTGGCAGCATGGACGAGGTCGGGAAACTTGAGGGCGTCCTGGATGAAGAAGACGGGAATGTTGTTGCCGACGAGGTCCCAGTTGCCTTCCTTCGTGTAGATCTTCACGGCGAAGCCGCGGACGTCGCGCGCGAGATCCGACGAGCCCTTGTTGCCCGCCACGGTCGAGAACCTGACAAAGGCCGGGGTCTTCTCTGCCGCGCGCTGGAACACGTCGGCTCGCGTGATGTCGGAGAGCGACTCGTAGGCCTCGAAGAAACCGTGCGCGCCGAAGCCGCGCGCATGGACCACCCGCTCGGGAATCCGCTCGTGGTCAAAGTGGAAGATCTTCTCGCGCAAGTGAAAGTCTTCGAGCAACGTGGGGCCGCGAGTGCCGACCTTGAGGGAGTTCTGGTCGTCGGCGACCGGGACACCCTGCTGCGTCGTCAGCACCGGGACCTCGCCGCCGGCGACCTGATGCGTCTCGCCGCCCGCACCGCGCTGGACCTCCTGGTCATTGATGGTTGCAGACGTCAGCTCGGCCGCATGGGGGTCGGTCATCATCCCGGTGATCCTTTGCCAGAGTTCATGGCGCCAAGCGCAGCTGGCGGTGCAGGCTCGCATGAGACCGCCTGGACCGGCGCCATCAGGTTCGTCGCGTCAACCACGGAAGGCCGCTAACCGCATGCTCCGGGTCGCATCAGAGTGTCGAAGGGCGTCGCGGCTCGGCAAACGCGGGGGCGGCGGCCTTGTTCCGGACGTCACGCGGTTTCGCTGGGAGGCCGGCCGGTCGGCAGGCCGGCTTCAGCCTTGTGGCTCTCGGGGTCGCGCATCGGATGCCGCTGCGGCCATCGGTGCGCAACTGGTCTGACGCGAGAATGGCGCGCCCCAGCGCTGCATCATCGCCAAGAGGGTTCAGTCACCGCTGCCCCGCTCTCCTGTCGAGAGCCGCGGCCTTGAGCGGAGCCACGAGTTCAAGATGCGGCGAGTGCGGACAGGATCCATCGGCCTTTCCGGACCAACTGGCTGGCCTCAACGCGCGAAAACGCCTGGCAGCTTGAGACCGATGGTTGTGAAGCCACGTTGCTGCTTCACGCCTGTCACCGTGCATGCCAGGGGCCCAGGCGGGGATCCCGCTCCGGCCGGCGGTTCGAGGGTCCCCGCCCGTCCAGCAAGCCGAGGTCGCGCTGCAGGGACTCCGGCAGTGCCTCCGGGTCGAGCACTGCGCGCCCGGTCCGGAGCCATGGCGCCGCCCGGCGTGCGCCGTTCGCAGCAAAAGGCCAGGACAGATGTCCGGAGAAGGAGAAGAGCCGTGAAAAGGAGAGGGTCATGGCGCGTCCTCGAAGGTTGGTGATGGGCCCAACATTCGGCTTGCCGACGCGCCCACGCCAATCGATCCTCGACCAAACTCCATAAGCTGGATTGATGGCCTCCGATGTCCGCCCTGCCGCCCCTCGCCGCCGTCCGCGTCTTCGAGGCCGCCGCACGCCATCAGAGCTTCACCCGCGCCGCGCAGGAGCTCGGCATGACCCAGGCGGCCGTGAGCTACCAGATCAAGGTGCTGGAGGAACGGGTGGGACAGCCGCTCTTCCTGCGGAGCAAGGGACGAGTGACCTTGTCCGATGCGGGAGAGCGGCTCGCGGAGCCCGTCCGCGAGGCGTTCGGCCGCCTCAGAGACGCATTCTCTTCTGTGCGTGAGGAGGCGAGCGGCACGCTGTCGATCAGTACCGTGCAGACCTTCGCCACGCACTGGCTGGTGCCGCGTCTCGGCAGCTTCCGGCAGGAGCGGCCCCACCTCGCGGTCAGGCTCGAAACGCAGTCGCGCCTTGTCGACTTCGCGAGCGAGGACATCGATGTGGCGATCCGGTCGGGTCTCGGCGACTGGCCGGGACTTTCCGCCCATCTCCTCATGAGGACGACGTTCACGCCCATGCTCGCCCCGTCGCTCATGGACCGGTTGGGGAGGCCCGAAAGCCCCGCGGAACTGGCCAGGTTTCCCCTGATCGGCGTCACGGATCCGTGGTGGCGCTCATGGTTCCGCCTTGCCGGCGTGCCCGATCCTGCCCTGGCCGGCCAGGCCGACGTCCGGCTCGGATCACAGCAGCTCGAGGCCAGCGCGGCCCTGGCCGGCCAGGGCGTGGCCATCCTGACCCCCGCCTTCTTCCGCGAGGACCTGGCGACGGGGCGACTGGTGCAGCCCTTCGACCTCGAGGGCGATGACGGACATTCCTACTGGCTGGTCTACCCGGAGGCGCGACGCCTCGTTCCGAAGATCCAGGCCTTCCGGGATTGGGCGTCCCGGCAGGTGGAGTCCGGCGGGAAGCATTGACTTCAAATCCCGCTCTGTTTGACGGAACCTCGGCAAGGCAGCTTTCGAGAGTTCGGCCGGGAAATCCGGTCCGACATCGAGCCAAGCCCGTCTGATGAGACGGACGGCGTCTCGGCTGACGCGAAGAGTCGTCCGTCAGAGGCGCTGGCTATCGCACCGGGCCCACTCCCCACTCCGCGGAGTCTCCTGCGAGGAGGCCGCAGCTCGCCCAGATGTTCTCCGAGTAGAGTGATGGCCGCGCGCGAACGTCCGCGCAGCTGCTGTTGCGGGTCAGGCGCGTGGGCTGTCCAATGGCGCCGCGGTAGGGCGTTCCGGCATACCCGTATCCGTAGGAATAGGCCGGCGGATCGACGTAAACCGGCGCAGGGTAGCCGTAGCCGTAGGGGGCCGTGGACGCCAAGGCTCCGAGGGCCAAACCGCCGATCACGCCGGCAGCCAGGGGCGCGCCCCACCCGCTGCGATAGGCGTGATGACCCCAGCCTCCGTGATAGTAACCGCCGCCGCGTCCGCCCCAGCCGCCTCGCCACTGGGCAAAGCTAGGCGTGGACGCCAAGGTCGTCGCCAAAGCGAGGGTCGATACCGCGACGATCAAAGCAGATCGCTTCATGGCTGATCTCCACTGTCCCGTTTTCCGCCCCCGATTGGCTCCTCAACGCTACAGCCGAAGGTTTGTTTCGAAACGGTCACCGTGTCGTGGGTTCGGGGCTCCCCGCATGCCCGCAGCCCTCACGTACTCCAGCGCGACGCCAGATCAGCAGGGCGGGGGGTGCTACTCCGAAAGCGGGGGACCACCACCGCGCTACGGCAGCTGGGGCGAGCAGGACGACGTCCCCACGGGCCCGTCACCCGAGCAGCTTGTCCAACGTGATTGGCAGGTCCCGGACGCGCTTGCCGGTTGCGTTGTAGATCGCGTTGGCGACCGCCGCGCCGGTCCCCGTGATGCCGATTTCGCCGATGCCGCGGGCACCCATCGGAGCATTGGGATCCGGGATGTCGGTCCACATCACCTCGATCGCCGGAACGTCCATGTGGACGGGCACGTGGTACTCCGCGAGGCTGGGGTTCATGATGCGCCCCTTGCGTTCGTCGAACTGCGTCTCCTCCATCAGGGCGAGTCCGAGGCCCATGATGATGCCGCCCCGGAACTGGCTGGCCGCCGTCTTGGGATTGATGATCCGCCCGCAGTCGAACGAACCCAGGAAGCGACTGACGCGCGGCTCGCCGGTGATCGCGTTGACTCGCACCTCGCAGAACATGGCGGCGTGGCTGTGCATGGACCAATGCATGGTTTCCAGGGGCATCGCGGCCTCCGCCTCCACGCTCAGTGACTCCCGCTGCGCCCGCGCGAGAATGGACGCGTAGCTCTCGTGGCGGTTCGGCTCGTCGGCCTTGCACAGTCCGGCATCGCGGCTGGCCACGTCGTCGACGTCCAGTCCGGCAAGGGGGGAATCGTTGCCGGCGAGCTTCAGCAACTCCTGCACGAGCGCCCGGTGTGCGGCGATCACAGCGCCCCCGATCGCGGCGGTCTGCTGCGAGCCGCCGGCGAGCACCACGCCTGGCAGAGTGGAGTCGGCGTAGTTGAACGTCACCGCCTCCATCGGCAGGCCGAGCCGCTCTGCCGCCACCTGGGTCTGCGCCGTCGCGGTGCCCATGCCCATCTCATGCGCGGCGATGTCGATGATCGCGCGCCCGTCCCGGGAAAGGGTGATCCGCGCCGCCCCGCCGGGCATCCGGTAGTAGGGATAGGTGCCGGTCGCACAGCCCATGCCGACGAGCCACTCACCGTCGCGGTGCATGGCTGGCCTGGGGTTCCTCTTGTCCCAGCCGAAGCGTTCCGCACCGGAGCGCCAGGCGTCGACGATCCGACGCGACGAGAAGGGAAGGCCGCTCAGCGGCTCCTTGTCGGGCTCGTTGAGGATGCGCAACGCGATGGGGTCCATGCCGAGGGCCTCGGCCAGCTCGTCCATGGCGCATTCCAACGCGAATGTCCCCACGGCCTCGCCGGGCGCGCGCATGAAGGTGTTGCTGAGCATATCGAGTTCGACGGCCTGGACGTCCAGCCGCACCGTGTCGGAGGCGTAGGCTCCGCGGGTCGGGAGGATGAAGGGTTCGGGCATGACGTTGTTGGGCGTCTTGGCCACGACGCCCTCGTGGATGATGGCCTTGAGCCTCCCCGCCCGGTCGGCTGCCAGCGCGACGCGCTGCTCCGTCAGTGTGCGCCCGCCCACCAGCCGGTACACCCCCTCGCGCGAGAGCGCGAGCCGCACGGGCCGGCCGATCAACTTGGCCGCCGCCGCGGCGAGCACCTGATGCTGCCACAGGCACTTGCCGCCGAAGCCACCGCCCACGAAGGGCGAGGTGACCACGACCTGCTCCTCCTCGATCCCGAAGATCTGCGCCAGCGACCACGCCGTGTGCGCGACGAGCTGAGACGCGTCGTGAACCCGCAACGTCTCGCCCTCCCACCCCGCCGTGACGGCATGAAGCTCGATCGCATTGTGGTTGTGGCGAGGCGTTGTGTAGGTCGCATCGACCTTGACCGGCGCCTCGGTGAAAGCCCTGTCTGCGTCACCCTTCTCGTCGTGCAACGGCCCCGTCATGAACACTGCCGTACGCGTGCCGCGCGCCTCGCTTCCGCGAAGTCGGTGAGCGCAGTGTCCTCCTCGAAGGTCACCCGCACGAGGGACTTCGCGTGATCAGCCTGTTCCTGGGTCTCGGCAAGCACGACCGCGACCGGCTCGCCGTTCCAGTGGATCGTGTCGTCCTGCATGATGGGGAGATCGTCGCCACCGGCGGCCTTGGGTCCGGACATGAAGACCGGCGGCGGCTTGAGCCGCGGCGCGTTCTTGTACGTCATCACCGCGATGACGCCGGGCGCGGCCTCGGCTTCGGCCATGTGGAGCGCCGCGATGCGACCCTTGGCGACCGTGCTGAAGACGACCGCCGCATAGGCCATGTTCTCCATCGGGATTTCGGCCGCGAACGGGGCCAGTCCCGAGACCTTCAGCGGCCCGTCGATGCGGGAGACCGGCTTGCCGACGTGTCCGTGCCGGTGCTCGATCAGGGGGTCGGGGCGCCCGCCCGGAATCCAGCTGTCCGGGGCCAGCGCCACCGCCTTGGCGACGACGCCCTGCAGCGCACCCTGCACGGCAACCTTGGTTTCCTTGATGATGCTCACGCGTGGCCTCCCGCCAGATCCATGAGGACGGCGGCGATGGTTCGCCGCGCGAGTTCGATCTTGAAGCGGTTGTCCCGCAGCGGCCTTGCATCCGCGAGCTCGGCATCGGCGGCGGCGATGAAAGCGTCTTGGCCGGCAGGCTGGCCGCGCAGGGCGTCTTCCGCCTTTTGGGCCCGCCACGGCCTGTGCGCGACGCCGCCCAAAGCGAGCCGCACGTCCGCGACGCGGCCCTCCCGCAGCTCGATTGCTGCCGCGACCGAGACCAGCGCGAAGGCGTAGCTCGCGCGGTCGCGCACCTTGCGATAGGTCGAGCGGCCGCTGAATGCGAGCGCCGGCAGCCTGACGCCCGTGATGAGTTCGCCCGGCTCGAGGACAGTGTCGAGGTCCGGCCGGTCGCCCGGCAGGCGATGGAGGTCCGCCAGCGGCAGGCTTCGTTCGCCTCCCGCGCCCTTGATCTCGACGACAGCGTCGAAGGCGGCCAGGGCCACGGCCATGTCGGACGGGTGCACGGCGACACAGGAGTCCGAAGCCCCGAGGATGGCATGGCCCCGGTTGAAGCCGCTGATCGCGTCGCAGCCCTCGCCGGGGCTCCGCTTGTTACACGCCGATCCGTCCTTGTCGTAGAAATAGGGACAGCGTGTCCGCTGCAGGAGATTGCCGCCCACAGTGGCCATGTTGCGGATCTGCCCGGAGGCGCCGGCCAGGATCGCCCGCGACAAGGCTGGGTAACTGGCCCGTACCAGCCCGTGCTCGGCGACCGCCGTGTTGCGCGCCGCAGAGCCGATCATAAGCCCGCCATCGGCCTGCTCCGTGATCTCGCGATCGAGCCCTGTGACGTCGACGAGATTGGCCGGCCGCTCGATGGTCTCACGCATGAGATCGACGAGGTTCGTTCCGCCGCCCAGATAGCGGGCGCCGGTCACGGAGGCTTTCCGAAGCGCGTCCGACGCATCGGCTGCGCGAGAATAGCTGAAGGGCCTCATGCCTGCGCCTCCCCATAGGTGTCCAAGATGGCGTCCGCTATCCCGTTGTGAGCGCCGCAGCGGCACAGGTTGCCGCTCATGCGCTCGCGAACTTCCTCGGGCGTCAACGAGATGGCGGAAGCAGCGAGATCCGAGGTCACGTGGCTCGGAACGCCTCGACGGATCTCTTCCACCATGCCCACGGCCGAGCAGATCTGGCCGGGGTGCAGTAGCCGCACTGGAAGCCGTCATGGTCGACGAAGGCCTGCTGCAACGGGTGCAGGGCGTTCGGCTGTCCGAGGCCCTCGATCGTGGTCACCTTCCGTCCGTCGACCTGCACGGCCAGCGTCAGGCACGACAGGATTCGCTCGCCGTCGACCAGCACGGTGCAGGCGCCGCATGCTCCCTGGTTGCAACCCTTCTTGGTCCCGGTGAGAGACAGCCGGTCCCGGAGCAGGTCGAGCAGGGAAACGCGCGGATCGTCGGGAACGGCGGCCGGTGCGCCGTTGATCACAATGCTCATGGAGCCCTCGTCGTCGGTCAGGAGGCGGCCGCGACGCCGCCATTCCCGGCGGACGAAGAGGCGAAGTTCGCTCCAACACGCGACGAAAGGTTGAGTTGCAGGAGTGCCCGGAAGGGAGCAGCTCGATTTTTGTGCAGGGCGCGCCGCAACAGGCGTGCCGCGCGCAGTCACTCCGTCTTCCCGTGGAGCCTACCGCAGCGCCGAAGGGTGTGGGCCGGGCCTAACTTGCGGTGGGAGATTGATGATGGACGCGCCCGGCGACGGTCAGGTGGTCGAGCTTGATCTGAGGTCCGGCAGGCCAATCTGGGAGCGGGACGCGCTGCCGTTCGCGCCTCATCTACTTGGGAGGATTTCGGTGTCGCGCCGGCCAAGTCGAGTCATCGTGTTCACGGGATTGCATTGAATCTCCGAGCGGACGCTTGGCGGCGAGAGAAGCGGTCCGATTCCAGAGTGGACCTATGCATCGGAAGCGCATAGTGCTGTACTTTTCTTGCAAAATCTGGCGCGGAATAAAGTTTTACATCGCAACAATCAAAGCGAAAATTCACAATACGACGATCATTTGTCTAGCTTAAGGTTCGCATTTCGGTTCATTTATAGGGGAGTCGCGCTGTCCGACATGCACAAGCTATCGCTGAACTTGCCGTTCGTGTACAGTTTAGCGACTACACCTCGAGCCCCTTGATCCCCCGATGCCTCTCTCTCGTAAATTGGTGATGAGCACGAGCGTGCTGTTGCTGGCGCTCGGCTTTCTCACGCTCCTTGGCATCGTGAGCGCAACGGCCTGGCTTGGCGAAAAATCGAATGCCTACTTCCAGGACAATAATCGCTCCCGCTCGACACGATCCGCGGCCACCGACCTGCGCAGTGCCCTGCAAAGCGCCGAGTCGAGCCAGCGCGGCTATCTCATCGACGGCAACGAAATCTATCTCGCCCCGTACGATGCATCGAAGGTCGAGGCGAAGCTGCAACTCGACAAATTGAAGCAATACTCCACGTCCTCGCCGCAGGACGTAGCGATCCTCGGCCGCCTCAACAAAGCGATCGCCGACAAGCTGGACGAGATGGATCGCACCATCACCGCAAAGAGAAACTGGAAGCAGGACGAGGCGCAGGCCCTCTTCCGCAGCAATCGCGGCAAGGCTCTCAGCGACGAGATCAACATGTTCCTCGCGGCCATCGCGCGTCAGGCCGACGAGCGTCTTGAGGTCGCGCTTGCCGACCAGAAGGAAAACGCGACCTTCCTGCGGCTCGCCACCTTCATCGGCGGCGCCGTGATCGTGGTCGTCGTGGGCGCTGCGACCGCGCTCGTTCTGCGCTACGCGACGGAGATTGTGCGAGCGCGAAACGAACTGGACGTGCTCAACCGGACCCTCGAGGAGCGTGTCAGCGCCCGGACGGAACAACTCGCTCATGCCCGCGACCGGGCCGAGATGCTCGTGGACGAGATCAATCATCGCGTGTCGAACAGCCTGGCGCTCGTGGCGTCGCTCGTGAGCCTGCAGGCGAAGACGTTGGAGGACGAACCCAGCAAGCAGGCCCTGAGGGAAACGGAAGCGCGCATCCTGGCCGTCGCGTCGGTTCACAAGCGGCTCTACGCCAGCGGAGACGCGCAGTTCGTCGATCTCCGCGAATATCTCGCCAACGTCATCGAGAACATGCAGGCGTCCATGCATGGCCAAGGGCATGTCGCGTCGCTGCAATGCGATCTCGAGCCGCTGAAACTGAAAACCGATGCGTGCATCAATCTCGGTGTGATCGTCACCGAATGGGTGACCAATGCCGTCAAGTACGCGTACCCCGATGGGCCGGGAGAGGTGCGCGTGAAGCTGCGGAAACTCACGCCCGACATGGCCGAACTGAGGGTCGAAGATGACGGTGTTGGGCGACACGAAGGCGCCACGCGGGGAACCGGGCTCGGCACCCGGATCGTAAATGCGATGGCACGCGGCATTGGCGGCCGTGTGGAGTATCTCAAGGCCGACCGTGGGACCGTGGCGACCCTGGCGTTCGCGCCTGCCCCGGATTGCTGCCCATGACCGCCCGGGGCCAATGTTTGCTGATCGCGGCGTGCGCCCTCCTTGCGTCCCTCGCGCAAGCGATCCCGCAGGAAGGCGGGCCTGGCCTCACCATCGTCCGGGCCTTGCCGCCCTACGATGCCGCCCGGCCCGCTTGCGCGAGGCCGCAGAGCGTTGCCCGAGTATTGGCGTTCGCGCAGGACAACGAACGGAAGTTCATGCAGGGGGTGGCGCGCGGTCTGGAACTTGCCGCCCATGACCGGGGGCTCGAGTTTCGTCCGGCGCAGGCCCTGAACGACCATGCCCGGATGGTCGGACAGATCGAAGGCTTCCTCGACGCGAAGGTCGGTGCCCTTGTCGCGGCGCCCGTGGACCCTGTCGCACTCGCTCCGGTCCTGCAGAAGGTTATCTGGTCAGGGGCCTATGTCGGGACAGTCGTCCCTCCGCCAGCCACCACGATTCTTAACGCGCCGCAATATCTCACGGGCAAAGTGCTCGGGGACGAAGCGGCGAACTACATCCGGACAAAGCTGAAGGGAAAGGCTCGCGTGGTGCTGCTCACGCACGACAGCCTCCAGTTCCTTGCTCCCCGGTTTGCAGCAATACGCGACGCGCTGCGGGCCGTCCCCGGAGCCGTCGTCGTCGCCGATATCTCGCCCGCGACGGTGGATGAGGCGGGCGGTGCGGACATGATGGAGACGATCCTGATCGCCAACCCGGACGTCGATGTGGTGCTGGGCGCCGATACCGTCGTGATCGGGGCACTGAGGGCACTCCGCAAGGCGGGCAAGGCGCGGAGCGACCAGTTCTTGGGCGGGATCGACGGCGAGCCTTCCGCCGTCGCGGAAATCAAGCAGGGGGGGCCCTACAAGGCCAGCGTGAGCCTCGCCTCGCCAATCTTCGGATACGCACTCGGCCAGCAAGCTGCCGATTGGCTCGAGGGCAGGAACGTCCCCCAGGCTATGGATATTCTTCCGAAGGCACTCACGCTCGAGAACATCTCTCAATACGAGGCCGATATATCCGATCCGGCTTCGGTTTATCGTGATGGACGCCGGCGGGATGAATATCTTCGGCGTTACGGCAATATCTGCTACGATACCCGCGATCAGTACATCAATTTTCCTTGGTCGTCCGAGCGGTAAGTAAAACAGCTCTAGTGGGTCTGAATTCCGGAATGAACAAGCCGGCTTGACCGAGACGGCGCACGCAGAGCTCAGCGCCGTGCAGTCGGTCCCGGCCAGAAGCGGCCGGCATTCGCCGAGTTGCACCGCGACGCGCGCGGCGTGCCGCGGCGCGCGGGCCTCATCGACGCCGTGACGCCGCAGATGACCTTCGACGACGTGGAGGAACGCCTGGCGGACTTCCTCGCCGCCCTCCCGGACCGGCCCCGCAGGATGGCCGCAGGAGACGCGCGCCGGCCGTTAGCGGCCGTGTCGCCCGTGGCGCTTTGCGAGGCGCAGGACGAGGCCGTCCCATGACACGAAGGGCACCGCGGCCGATGGCCCGGCCCATCAGCAGGACGCCCGGTCTCTCGTGCTCGAGGGCGGGGTCCCAGCCGCCGAGAAAGGCGTAGGACTTTGCGCCACCGGCTGTCGCGATTGGACCCGTGCGCTTCGCGGCCGCTCGTGGCGGCGTGCCTCCGGCCTCGCTTGTCGGGGGACTGCGGTGCGCCGCTCAGTAGTGAGGTGGCGGGGGCTCGTCCTGCGCGCCGGGAATGGGCCGCTCCTGCAGGTCCCGCACCCTTTCCTCCAAGCGCTCGATCTGGCGACGAAAGGTGTCCATGGCGGACCATTGCTCGACAATCACCTTGTTGAGATCCTCGATCACCTGATCCTGGTAGGCGAGACGCACCTCAACATCTTCGAGCCTCGCAGAAAAGTCCTTCTCGGCGACTTCGAGTTCCCTAGTCATCCAGTCCTCGCGCACTATCGGCTCGGGCGAGCGGGCGTTCTTCGCTGATCTGAGATGCGATGTCCACCGCGCCGCTTAGTTGCACTCTCCCGACCCGAAACGGAGTCGGAACTCCGACGCGTTGAGGTCCGTGTTGGGCCAGGAGTTCGCTTCAAGCTTGGCGGTCGGTGCGCGACGCCTCCGTCATGCCGGTGCACCTCTGGCGGACGGCTGGATTCATCGAGGCATCAGGGGCGAACTTCAGCCAGGCGACTGACAGGCAGCCGGACCCTTTGCACCTTCAGCTCCGCGTTATAGCTTTTCGCTAGCCCGCGGCGAGGCGGCTTGGAGGATCACACGATGAAAAGGGCATCACTCGCGCTGGTCGTCGCTCTTGCAGCGCTAGCGGTCTGCTTTGATTTCGTTGCTTCAGCCGCCGCGCAGCAGGGCGCTCCCCGTCCCAACATCGTCTATATCCTCGCTGATGACCTAGGTTGGGCCGATGTCGGATTTCATGGATCTGACATCAAGACCCCGAATATTGATGATCTCGCCAAGACCGGAGCTCGGCTTGAGCAGTTCTACGTTCAGCCCATGTGCACGCCGACGCGCGCGGCCCTAATGACTGGTCGCTACCCTCTGCGCTACGGACTGCAGACGTTGGTCATACCCGCCTCTCTGTCCTACGGCCTGCCGACCGACGAATGGCTCCTGCCGCAGGCTCTCGAGGAGGCCGGCTACGCGACGGCGATCATCGGCAAGTGGCACCTTGGGCACGCAAAGCGTGAGTTTTGGCCGAAGCAGCGGGGTTTCGACTATCAGTACGGCGCACAGCTCGGTGAGATCGATTACTTCACACACACCGTTCACGGAAAGCTAGACTGGTACCGTAACAACAAGCGGGTCGATGAGAAGGGCTACGTGACGACTCTCTTGGGCGATGATGCGGTTCGCTTTATTGACGAACAGAGCAAGAAGAAGCCCTTCTTCATGTACCTCGCCTTCACCGCACCCCATACGCCCTACCAGGCTCCGCAGGAGCACATCGACAGGTACAAGAGCATCAGCGATCCCAACCGGCGCACCTATGCGGCGATGATCACCGCCATGGACGACCAAATCGGCCGCGTCGTGAAAGCGCTCGACGAGAATGGCTTGCGGCAGAACACGATCATCATTTTCCACGGAGACAATGGAGGCAATCAGTCCGCCCATCTGGCAGGCGAGACGGAGGTGAAGGGGCCTTTGCCGGCCAGCAACGGTCCCTATCGCGGCGGAAAAGGCGATCTATACGAGGGCGGCACGCGGGTATCTTCCCTGATCAACTGGCCCGGCAGGATCAAGGCCGGGACGACAGTCGACGAGATGATGCACGTGGTGGACTACTACCCCACATTGGCCAACCTCGCTGGCGCCAGCCTCACCAAGACTAAGCCACTTGATGGTTTCGATATGTGGAGAACCATCAGCGAAGGCAAACCGTCGCCGCGCGACGAGGTGGTCTACAACATCGAGATGTTCCGCGGGGCGGTTCGCAAGGGTGATTGGAAGCTGGTCTGGCGTACGACGTTGCCCTCCAAGACCGAGCTCTTCAACCTGGCCCAAGACCCGTCGGAAAAGACCAATCTGGCCAGCAAAAATCCAGACAAGGTCGCCGAACTGAAAACGAGAATCGATGCCTTGGCGGGCGAGATGTCGAAATCGCAACTCCTCACCGAGATCTTCAAGGGCACCACGAAGGAGTTGACGAGCCGGTCGCCGGCACTGCCTGACGAGGACACTTTCTACGAGCAGGGGGATTGAACCTCCTATCATCGGCCTGAGCCGGCACCCGGCCGCTCATGGAACAGGGGCTGCGTCGAGGCGAGGTGGCTCGTCCGCCCCCAATCGGACGTCGCGAAGGTCTCTCCTGGATCAATCGCGTGCGATCCAACAGCACGAGGGCGCGGCCTTCGTCGAGGCGCTAGCGATTGCGAAGTTCCACGGGGTCGGGCCCGCGACCGCGGGCCGGATGCATGCCTTGGGAATCACGACAGGGGCCGACCTGAAAGCGTGGTCGCTGCACGACCTGGAAGCGCGGTTTGGAAAGTCCGGGTCCTGGTTCTACGGCATCGCGCGCGGGATCGATCATCACCCTGTCAATGCTGCCAGAGTCCGCAAGTCGTCCGGTTCGGAGACCACCTTCGACGAGGACCTCATCGACACACCCAACATCGAAGCCGGCGTACTGGCCATGGCCAACGACGTATGGGCCAGGTGCGTGAAAACCGGGCGACGGGCGCGGACGGTCACCGTCAAGGTGAAGTGGGCGGACTTCCAGCAGGTGACCCGCAGCCGATCGGTAGCCGGCTCGGTGGAATCGCAGGCCCAGCTCGATGCTGTGAGCTTGGAGCTTGTCCGGTCCGTCTATCCGCCCCGACTGGGGGTGCGCCTGGTGGGCGTGACACTTTCGAACTTCGCATCGGCCGAACGGGACAAGCCGGACTTCGTGCTTCCCTTGGAACAGGTGGCCGCGCCCGCGTAACACCACGCGGGGAACCAAGCTTTACGCCAACCCCTCGACCCACGCTCGCACGCGGGTCGCCATTTTCGCCAGGTGGCCTGCGGTGGTTGCGCCCGACACCGTCTTGCGGGGCGCGAGGTCGTGATCGCCGTCAGGCATCCAGAGCAGCTTGATCGCCGGTGACAGCTTGTAGCCGGCCACCTCCTGCTCGGACCCGAACGGATCCCGCGTTCCCTGGACGATCAGGGCCGGGCATCTCATGCCGGCGAGGTGGGCCGTCCGCGTCTTCGTCGGCTGGCCGGGCGGATGGAAGGGATAGCCGAGGCAGAGCAATCCCGACATCTCGCCGGCGTCATGGAGTTCGTCGGCGATCATGGACGCCACGCGACCGCCCATCGACTTCCCGCCGATCACGAGGCGAGTGGAACCGACGCGTGCCTTCGCCGCTTCGACGGCGACCCGGTACTCGGGAATGACGAGCTCGGCCCTTGGCGGCGGCTTGCGGGCGCCTGTGCGCCTCGCGGCCATGTAGGCAAACTCGAACCGCAACACCCGGAGCCCGGCCACGGCGAGCGCTTCGGTCATGGACTGCATGCCTTTCGAGTCCATCGCGCCGCCCGCCCCGTGCGCCAGCAACAACGCGGCGGGCGCTTCGGCAGGACCGTCATCCAGAAAGGCGGAGGAAATCATGGTGCATTGTCGCCGCAGGCCAGGGACAGGTTCAGTCCGGATTGCGGCGAGCAAGGGCAGAACCCGGAGACTACGGCTTATGCCACAGCCCCCGCCTAGCCAGCAGCTCGCCCGTCCTCCTTGCCGTCAAGTCCTTCGGTGACGCGGCGCTCGGCCTCCGCGAGCTCCGCCATCGCTGCGATGGGCGGACTGCGCCCGGCGGCCTGGATGACGGACTGCAGCAGGCCCGGGAAGCGCTCGTCGAGACCATACCGGAGCCGGATGTACTGTGACGTCCCGGCGATCTCCGTGCGGGTCACGCCCGCCATGCTCGGCCTCGGTGTCGCGGCCGCCTGCACCGGCCCCGCGGCCGCACCCTTCGCCATCGTGCCACTGGTGGGGCTGTGGGCCGTCGCGGGCTGGTGGGTGAACGCGCCGCAGGGCTCGTGCCTGGCCGGGCTCGCGCCCGACGCTCCCTCGGTGGCGTTGTCGCTTAACGCCGCGGCCCTCTATGTGGGCACGGCCGCCGACGCGGTGCTGGGCTCACTGACCACGCACTATGGCGAGCCCTGGCAACTCGGCCTCGTCGCCGCGGGCCTGCGAGGTCGTGGCGCTGCTCGCCCTGGGGGTGACGCCCCGACCGCTTCCGAAGCGTTCGCCCGCCACTTTGGACGAGCGGGCCAGCGCTCTGCCGTAAGCGATCCGGAATTGATCCAGACGATGTGAATCCGCTCGCCGGGATGCTGTGACCATGGCAGCCCGCTCGGTCCTGCTTGCGCGCCAGAACTGTCGGACCCTGGGGTCGCAACCGCGCGTCGTCGATCCGCCTGCGGCTTCGCGCATCGAACGCGTCCATGTAGGACCGAAGACGATCGTTTCGGACGGACCCGGTCTGCGCCGGCCGCCGTCGACGGCGCTGGCTGCTC
This sequence comes from Alsobacter sp., assembly GCA_046349155.1. Lineage (GTDB taxonomy): Bacteria > Pseudomonadota > Alphaproteobacteria > Rhizobiales > Beijerinckiaceae > Alsobacter. The sequence continues at coordinate 348,136 of JAXMCW010000003.1, forward strand.
GCGCCTATCTTCCGAACAAGGTCCTGACGGTTCAATGGCCCGGAGGAAGTCCCCGTGATCTACGAGATGCGAACCTATCGTTGTCTGCCCGGCCGGCTGCCGGCGTTGCTGAAGCGTTTCCAGGAGCACACGTTGCGCATCTGGGATCGGCACGGCATCCGCCAAGCCGGGTTTTGGACCTACGCGGTCGGTCCGTCGAACAACGAGCTTGTCTACCTGCTGGCCTGGGAGACCATGGCCGAGCGGGAGCAGAAATGGCCGGCCTTCGCTTCGGACCCGGAGTGGATCGCGGCACGCAGCGCGTCTGAAGCGGACGGTCCCATCGTCGAGAACATTACGAACGCCTTCTTGCAGCCCACCGACTTTTCCTCGGTGAGATAGGCGGCACGGTCCATTTGGAGCCGACGCAGCGCGTCAATCCGCAATCGGAGCATCCGAGTGACGACGCCTGGCACCCACCGGGACCGATGGTCACGCGGTCTTGAGGTGCTGCGCCGCATCTGCGGCGAAAACGACGACGGCCCGATCAACGCCTTGGCCGAGATTTCACCCGATCTCTCGCGCTGGACCGTCGAATACCCCTATGCCGACGTCCTGCCCCGCCCCGGGCTCGATCATCCTCTCCGGCAGCTCCGCACGGTGTCGATGCTGCTGGCGGACGGAAGCGCCCAGCCGCAAGTGAAGTAGAGCAGCGACGATGCAGCGTCCGGACCTGACCCAAGGCGGAACTTGGCAATGTCTGCATTTTGCGGCACGTCCGTCGGACGGCTCCTCGATGCAACGCTGAACTGGGTTCGCGCGGCAGCCTCCTACCGATCAGCCGAACACCAGCCCGCAGCAACAGCTTCGTCACGACGGAAAGCGCCGCCAGGAAAAAGAGAGTTCCGTCCAGTTGACCAGTCGGGCGGGGCCCAGGGTCGTAGCCGAATTCTCTCGCCTCGTGGCCGGAATTCGAAAATCAGTCGACTGAAACTCAGTTAAGATCAAGCTATGATCGCGTTGGCAAATGCGAATTCATCTACAGCAAAAGCACGTCAAATTGGGGAGAAACAATGAATCGTCTCGCTGCTCCTTTGGCCCTGATGACGCTGACAAAACGCGATCTACTCCGGTCTGCTTGCACGATAGCGGCCGCGACGTCAGTTCCGCTGGGGGGCGCTTTCGCGCAGAGCAGCCGGCCCGGTTTCTTCGGCGCCAAGGACATCGCCGAGGCAGGGTTCATCTACGGCCTGCCGATCGTGATGAACTACGGGGTGATGTACGAATACATCGTCGATAAGAACTCCGGACAGTGGAAGGCGCCTTTCAACACGATCTCCAATACGGCCCGCGTCTTCACTTACCAGGACACGGCCATCGTCACGCCGAACAGCGACACGCCCTACTCCATGCTGTGGCTGGACCTTGGTGCGGAACCGATGGTGATCTCCGTCCCGGCCGTGGACCCCAAGCGCTACTATTCCGTCCAGCTCTGCGACGGGAACACGTTCAATTTCGGATACATTGGCAGCCGTGCGACGGGCAGCAAGGCGGGCAGCTACATGGTCGCTGGCCCGCACTGGTCGGGCCCAACTCCTCCAGGCATCCGCAAGGTCTTCCGCTCAACGACCCGCTTCGCTTTCACCATCTTCCGCACGCAGCTTTTCGATCCCGCCGACATCGAGAACGTCAAGGCGGTGCAGGCGGGCTACAAGGCACAGCCGCTCTCGGCCTTCCTCGGCCAGCCTGCCCCGGCAGCAAAGCCGCTGCCGGACTTTCCCAAGATCGACAAGGAGCTGGTCAAGACGGAGTTCTTCGAATTTCTTGATTTTTCCCTCCAGTTCGCTCCGGCTCTGCCGGAAGAGCTGTGGATCCGCGAACAACTCGCCCGTATCGGTGTCGGTCCGGGCAAGACCTTCAACTTTCGTGACCTTTCGCTTGCGGACAAGGCAGAAATCCTTCTCGGCATGAAGGAAGGGCAGAAGAAGGTCGACGCGGCGGTGGCAGCCTTCGGCAAGGACATCAATGGCTGGCGGGTCGGATCGCCCTGCGGCGATGCCAACTTCTTCCATGGCGACTGGCTGCTCCGCGCCGTTGCCGCCCAGGCCGGCATCTACGGCAACGACGCCGTCGAGGCGATGTACCCCCTCACGAAGGTCGATGCCGACGGCAATCCGATGGACGGCTCGAAAGCCAACTACACGCTCACCTTCCCAGCCGATGGACTGCCACCGGTCAACGCCTTCTGGTCGGTGACGATGTATGACGGCAAGACGCAGCTGCTGATCAAGAACCCCATCGACCGGTACCTGATCAACTCGCCCATGCTGCCGAGCTTGAAGCGCAACGCCGACGGGTCGCTGACCCTTTACGTTCAGAACAAATCCCCGGGCGCCGACAAGGAGAGCAACTGGCTTCCGGCGCCCGACGGCCCGATCTACTTGGTCCTGCGGCTTTATTGGCCGAAGGAAACGCCACCATCGATTTTGCCTGCCGGCGAGGGCACCTGGAAGCCGCCGGGGGTCAAGAAGGCCTGACGCCCCGAGATTTCGTGTGCCGGCAACGGGAGCGATCTCAGTTCCCAGGCGGCCTCGCCTTGGGGCGGAGCGGGTGTCGAACGACTGCCGGCCCCCCAAACGGGCCGTTCCGGCTCGTGCTGCGCACCTATATGCTGGGTCTCGCGCAAATCGCGAGGACGGTCTCCGCCAATCGTGGGCGCCGTCGGCCAGGTAGACAAGCTTGGACGACGGCGTGGATTTGCACAAAGGACGACAAATGCAAATTATGGCGAAGCGGATGATTGACGCATTTACCGGGGTCCGGCAAGCAGCGATGATGATACTGCTTGCCATGGCGAGCTATCTTTCAATGCCTGCAACATATTCGAAAGGTCAAACCGTCGAGTCGGGTATCGTAAAGCTGCCAGACGCCAGTATAGAGTATTTCAGCCGGGGCGAAGGCGAGCCCATCGTGCTGCTTCCTGGTGGTACGCTGACCGTTGACTACCTGGATGGTCTCGCGGACGCACTCGCCAAGGCTGGCTATCGCGTTGTGGGCATCAATTTCCGTGGCTCTGGCAAGAGTACCGGCACCAGCACGGGTGTCACGCTCAGTAACTTTTCAAACGATGTGGCAGGTGTGGTCACGGCTTTGAAATTGGGGCCAGTCCATGTCGCCGGAAATGACTTCGGCAATCGCATTGCCCGCATGTTCGCCGCGTCCCATCCCGATCTGACGCGGAGCGTGATCCTGCTGGCAGCTGGCGGAAAGATACAGCCGCAACCCGCAGCGGCAAAGGCCTTGGGAATCATCTTCAATCCAGCATCGACCGATGCGGAGATTCTGGCAGCGATGCCTTACTTCGTGTCCAATCCTGCGGAGTCAGACCGAATCTGGAAGATTTTCAAGCCCTCTCGTGCTCCGGGAGCTGCGGCAGTGGAAGCCGAGGCTGCGAAATCAACACCGCTTGAAGCTTGGTGGGCCCCGCCGGGGGAAACCAAATACCTGATTTTGCAGGGTGCGGATGACCAGATCGCGCCGCCCCAGAACGGTGTGGAGCTCAAGAGTGAATTGGGCGATCGGGCAACGCTGGTGAACGTACCCGGGGCAGCTCACTTCCTGCCTTTGGAGCAGCCCGATATTGCAGCGTCTCATATCATCGACTTTATCCGGTCGCTCGGTGGCAAACCGTAGCCATCTCAGCAGTTTGCGGGCAATGGTCTGCCGATGAAGTGAGCACCGTCACTCCGACCAGGATACCGCAGACTCCTTCGACACCGGGCCTGCACCGATCGCCCCCGCCTCGTTGAAGCTGACTGCGTCCGTCAGGCGGCCATTCAAGTCCAGAAGCTCGCGATTGCGTCGGGCGTCTCCGGCTTCCGCCATGCGAACGGAGGTCCGCTGTCAGGCGTCGCTGGCTTGTCCACCCTTGGCGCACAGCCGAACAGAACCCGCGCGCGTAAAAATTTGCCAAGGCGGACAGCGACGGTGTCCGACTCCGATTGTCCGTCCGACAGGATGTTCAGCGGCAGCCGCCCGGACGCGGTCACCGTGACAACACGATGATCGTCGGAACGTCCGACCGATCGGCGCGAAGCCAGCTCTGAAGCTCCCAAGCAAGAGCATGCATGAAATTCGTCGACACGAACGAGGAGCGCGGCTTGAGTGGCACTTGCGCTCCAGCCAGAAGGACGAGACAGGTGAACGACACCTCGGTGCGCTTCAACGACGGCGCTGGCTACGAAGAACTAATGGGCCGCTGGAGCCAGCTGGCAGGCCAGCAGTTCCTGGATTGGCTCTGTCCCGAGCCTGGTCGGTCTTGGCTGGATGTCGGTTGCGGCAACGGCGCGTTCACGGAACTTGTTGTGCAACGCTGCGAGCCTGGCATCGTTCACGGCATCGATCCGTCGGTGCCCCAGATCGAGTATGCGCGGGCCCGACCTGGTGCGGCGGGAGTTGAGTTCCATGTCGGCGACGGCATGCACCTTCCGTTTCCCGACGGCCATTTCGACATCGTCGTGTCGGCTCTCGTCCTGTTTTTTGTGCCGGACCCTGTCCAGTCCCTCCGCGAGATGGTTCGCGTCACCAAACCGGGAGGGATCGTTGCCACCTACCTGTGGAACTTTCCCGGCAGGGGCTTTCCGCTCGAACCAATTCTCGCAGCATTTCGGTCCATCGGGAGGGAACCCCCGGGGCCGCCCCATCCCGAAGTGTCCGCCATGCCCGCCTTACGAGAATTGTGGTCAGACGCGGGGCTCACCGAGGTCCGGGTCCATGAGATCAGCGTTCAGCGTGGGTTCCCAACTGCGGAGGCGTTCTGGACTTCGATCCAGTCGGGAGGGAGCACTCCGATGGCCATCAATGCTCTTTCAGATGACGAGAGGAACCGGTTGAAGCGGCACTTCCTCGAGAGCTTCCCGGTCGAAGGACCTCTTAGCCCGTCAGCGTCCGCCAACGCCGTGTCGGGAAGAGTACCGCATCGAACTCCTCAAGCCTGAGCCCGCCTCTTCAAGCTGGGGCGAGGCCCCCGCACTGCGGACGTCGTCAGCCCGGGCGTCCTCCGCCCAAACGGGACCGCCACTTCAGGGATCGACCCTCGGCTGATTCCCAGCCCGTGCACCTGGACCGGGGGCTTTCGTGCCGTAGGAATGAAGGCCGACAGCGCCCGCGTGCTTTGGGATCACGTGAAGCGTCTGGAGGCCATCGGCTGCTTCGGCGCGGAGCTCGAGACGGTTCCGGACCTCGTCGGAGAACTGATCTCCCGCAACACCCCCTGATCATGCTCGGCATGGGGGCGGGACCCGTAGCAGACGCGCAAGACCTGTTCGCGGAGGACGTGCTTGGCCATTCGGCCGGCCAAAAGCCCCGCCACGCCAAGGCCTATCGCAATTTCGCGGCGGCGTTCGAGCGCCTGCAGCGTGAGCGCATCTCCGCCTTCCGGGAGTTCATCGCGGACATCAGCTCTGGCGCCTATCCCGACCCACAGCACAATGTGCCAATCTCCGATATGAAGTTTCAACGCTTCAGAACCGGCCTAGGGCTCTGAGCAGGGCGGCACAGGGAGGAACGGATGGGAGTGACGGTCACCCGGCGCGACTACAGCCTCGTGGGGCTCGACGCCGCGCACGCCAAGGAGGCCGGGCTCGCCTCGGCCGAATGGTATGCCTGCCCGATCCCGCGCAAGGAGCTGAAGGAGCTGATGAAGCGCTCCGACGGCCCCGCCATGCGCGACACGCTGCTCTGGTTCGGGCTCCTGGCGCTGTTCGGCGGCCTGGGGATCTGGACGTGGGGCACGTGGTGGGCGGTCCCCTGCTTCCTCTGCTACGGCGTTCTCTACGGCTCGAGCTCCGACAGCCGTTGGCATGAATGCGGCCACGGCACGGCCTTCAGGACCCGCTGGATGAATGACGTCGTCTACAACATCGCCTGCTTCATGGTGATGCGCGAGCCGACGGTCTGGCGCTGGAGCCACACGCGCCACCACACCGACACGATCATCGTCGGCCGGGACCCGGAGATCGCGGTGCCGCGCCCGCCGGACTTCCTCGGGCTGTTCCTCAACCTGTTCGCGCTGCGGTCAGGCGCGGTCTATTTCCGCAACCTCTTCCTGCATGCCACCGGCCGGCTGACCCCCGAGGAGGAGACCTTCATCCCCGATACGGAGCGCCACAAGGTCACCCGCACCGCGCGCATCTATCTCGCCATCTACGCCGCCGTGATCGCCACGTGCATCGCGACACGCTCCATCCTGCCGGCGATGCTGGTGGGGCTCCCGAGCTTCTACGGGGCGTTCATGGTCATTTTCTTCGGCCTGACCCAGCATGCCGGGCTGGCGGAGGACGTCCTGGACCACCGGCTGAACAGCCGCACCGTGTACATGAATCCGGTGTTCCGGTTCCTCTACTGGAACATGAACTACCACGTGGAACACCACATGTTCCCCATGGTGCCCTATCATGCCCTGCCCAGGCTCCATGAGGCGATCAAGGCGGATTGCCCTCCGCCTTACCCGAGCTGCTGGGCCGCCTACCGCGAGATCATTCCGGCCCTGCTGCGCCAGAGACGAGAGCCCGGCTGGCACGTGCAGCGGACGCTGCCCGCCAGCGCCAAGCCCGTTCCCTACAACCATGGCGCCCGGATCGTTGCGGCCGAGTAGGCCGCAACAGGTTGGCCGCCTGTCAGGAGGATTGCCCGTGTCTGACTGGATCGACGCCTGCAGCATCGACGACATCGAGGCGGAGGATGTCATCCGCTTCGACCATGGCGGGCGCACCTTCGCCCTATATCGCACCGAGGACGACCGGTACTTCGCGACCGACGGCTTGTGCACACACGAGCAGGTCCATCTCGCGGACGGTCTCGTGATGGACACCGTGATCGAGTGTCCCAAGCACAACGGGCGCTTCGACTTCACCACGGGCGAGGCGCTCGGCGCGCCCGTGTGCGTCGACTTGAAGACCTATCCCGTGACGGTCCAGGCCGGCCGGGTCCTGGTCGATCTCGGCTGACCACCCTGGCGCTTCGCGCCTTCCGATCCGCGCGGCGCTACAGGAGCGTTACCCATGACCCGCCATGTCGTCATCGGCGCAGGCGAGGCAGGCTTGCGGGCTGCGCTCGCCCTGCGGGATGCCGGGGAGACGGATGTTCATCTGCTCGGCGGGGAAATCCATCCGACCTACGAGCGGCCGGCTTTGTCCAAGACCGGCGATGGCTCCGGCCATCACCGGACTGTCGCAGCCGACTGCGCGGGCATCTCACTGCGGCTCGGAGTACCCGTGGTCAGGATCGACCGCGCTGCCGCAACGGTCGAGCACGAGGACGGCCCCATTCTTCCCTATGATCGCCTTCTGCTGGCCACCGGGGCGCGGCCTCGCGTGCTGGCCTGCGATCCCGAAGGTGCGGCATGGACCCTCCGCACGCTCGAGGACGCAAACCGGATCTACGGCGCGGCAAGGTCCGATGGCGCAGCCGTCATCATCGGGGCCGGCCTCATCGGCTTGGAATTGGCCGCCGAGCTCCGCCGAAGGCGGATGAACGTCACCGTCCTCGAGGCCGGACCGCGCGCCCTGGGCCGGGGGGTTCCTGCTGACGTGGCTGAAGAGCTCGTCGGCCGCCATTGGCAAGAAGGTGTGGCCTTTTCATTCGGGCAGTCGATCAGCCGCATTTCGCCCGGGCGCATCGACCTTCGGGACGGCTCCAGTTTGCGTGCAGATCTCATCGTCGCCGCCGTCGGGGTCGAGCCCGACACCCGCCTGGCGGAATCGGCCGGCCTCGTGTGCGGGAACGGGATCCGCGTCGACGCGACACTGAGAACTTCTGATCCCGCGATCTTCGCAGCAGGGGATTGCGTGGCGATGGATCATCCTCGCTACGGCGCCGTGCGCTTCGAGACCTGGCGCAGCGCCTGCGACCAGGGCGCCCACGCCGCGCGGTCCATGTTGGGCCAACACGAGCCGTTCACGGCGATCCCACGGTTCTGGTCGGATCAATACGACCTGGGGCTCCAGGCCGTCGGCCTGCATGATCCCGCGCGTGCCGCGGTGCGACGCGATCTCCCGCGAGGCGGATGGTTGCGCTTCGAACTCGACGATGAGGGCCGACTATCCGCCGCGTTCGGCATCGGCCCAGGCACGGCGGTCGCCAAGGACATCCGTCTGTCCGAGATGCTGATCGACCGCGGAGCCCGTTGTGAACCCGACCTGCTGGCCGATCCGTCATTCAATCTCAAGGCAGCACTCAAGTCCGCCTAGGCAACGACAAGAAACCGTCGGACGTCTGCTCTTGTCACGCCGGCAGATGTCCGTTGATGGTGCACGGCCGACCAGTGCCCGAATGCGAACAGTTGGCCCAACTCGGATCTTCCCTCCGTCTGCTTGTGCGGACAACCGGTAGGCCTGAGCGCCGCTGGCCACTGGTTCACGTCGACCATGACACTGGTATTGCCGCGCTGATGGAGCCGTCGATGGTCTCCAGACGGCCTTGGTGGGCCACTAGGAAAGGCTCCTGCAAAGCCCTGCCACGCAGCTCCGTGCCGAACATGACCGGGGCAAAGGGGCCCAGGCCGAACGAGAGGCGTCCGGCGCCCGGCTGGGCTCGCGTCAGCACCACGCCGACGACTTCTCCGTCGTCATCGATCTCCCACGCGTTCGTGGCGCCGCTGCGGACCGGCAGCCCGGCCTCGACGACCAGCACGCCGTCCGGCCCAGGTGGGGGTGCCAGACGTCCCAAGGCCACTTCGGCGGCCAGGGGCGCGAGGGCGCGCCAGGGTAGGATCGCGTTGTGCAGAACAGCTGCCGCGGCCGTGCCGTCGTCCGATCGCAAGACCAGGGACCCGCGCTGAGGCATGCTGCAGACATACTCGGTATCCGCGCCATACACGTCACCGTCGACAGCGAGAGCGATTAGGCCGGCGTCGGCCCATGGGTGGTCATGAACGACACCATCAACTGCGTCCTTTGCAGTCTGCCCGCCGGCCATTCGGCTCAGCACCATGTCGTTGAGCTGCTGGCCGCTCGGGCCTCGCATGGAAGGAAACCGGTGGCCTGTCACGAGGCCTACCCCGGGCAGTGCTGGCGTGAACTGAGCCAGGGGCTCGGGCCGGTCTGGACCGCTCGAGATCAGCCCGGCCATTCGCGCTGTCAGGATTGCCTTTGGCAGACCCGTGGCTCCGCCCAAGCCGCTGGTGCCGCCGCGCTGCGTTTCGGCACGGTGGACCTGGCCGTCGAGTCCGATGGCCACAAGGCTGACATAGCCGTGGAGGGCGCCGAAGCCGACCTTCTCGACCGCCTGTAGGGCCTCCAAGGCCGCAAGCCCAGCACTGCGGCCGTAGGTTGCGATGCCGATCGTCATGCGGCCACCCAATGGTTCGGTGCGACAAGGTTGAGCGCGACCGGAGGCCCCGGCGGAGTGAGCGCGGCCCGGGGCGGTCGACGACGCGAGGGGTCCGGGACCGGGGCGGCTGAGATAAGGGCGCGGGTATAGGGATGGAGCGGGGCGCCCAGAATGGCATCCGCAGGGCCGAGCTCGACGATGCGGCCCGCGCGCATGACGGCGACGCGGTGGGCGATCTTCCGGACGACCGCGAGGTCATGTGTGATGAAGAGCATCGCGAGGCGCGTCTCGGCCTGAAGCTCGGCGAGCAGGTCGAGGATCGTCGCCTGCACCGAGACGTCGAGGGCGGAGGTGGGCTCGTCGGCCACGATGATCTCCGGACCGACGGCGAGCGCCCGGGCGATCGCGATGCGCTGCCGCTGACCGCCGGAGAACTCATGTGGCAGCCGCTTGCCGGCCCCTGGCGGCAGGGCCACGCGTGCAAGGAGGGCGGCGACCCTCTTTCGGATTTCTTCGCCTGGGAATCCGCCACGGATGCGCAGGGGCTCGGCGATCGTGCGCTCCACGCTGAAGGTGGGATCGAGCGAGGAGAAGGGATCCTGGAAGATGATCTGAATGCTGTCCCGAAGCCGACGCAGCTCCGCGCCGCGGGCCGTGGTGACGTCCGCGCCGTCGAGGATGATACGGCCGCTGTCGGGCTCGGTGAGGCGGACGGCGATCCGGCCCAGGGTGGACTTGCCCGAGCCGCTTTCCCCCACGAGGGCAAGAGTCTCGCCGGAGCGGATGGAGAGCGACACGTCGTCGAGCACACGCTGGCGCGCCGAGCCGAAGCCCCACCGTCCCGCGCCAAAGCTCTTGGAGATGGCCTCCAGGCGCAGGATGGGCTCGCGGTCCAATGCCGGCCCTGGCTCATGCACGCCAGCGCCATCGATCCGAGGCACGGCGGCGAGCAGGCGCTTGGTGTAGTCGTCCTGGGGAGCGTCGAAGAGGGCCTTGACCTCGCGCTGCTCCACAATGCGGCCACGGTTCATTACGGCCACGCGATCGGCGATCTCAGCCACGACGCCCATGTCGTGGGTAATGAGCAACAGGCTCGTGCCAGCCTCTTTCGTAACGTCGCGCATCAGGTCGAGTATCTGCGCCTGCACCGTCACGTCGAGCGCCGTCGTGGGCTCGTCTGCGATCAGGAGGCGCGGCCTCAGCGCCATGGCGGCGGCGATCATGACGCGCTGCCTCATGCCGCCCGAAAACTCATGAGGGTATTGACCCATGCGCCGTGCGGCCTGGTCGATGCCGACACGGTCCAGCATGGTGCGGGCCTCGCGGCTGGCCGCAGCATCGTCGAGCCCCTTGTGCAGCCGCAGGCCTTCCGTCATCTGGAGGCCGATGGTCAGTACGGGGTTGAGGCTCGTCATCGGTTCCTGGAAGATCATGCCCAGGCCTTTGCCGCGGTGCCGGCGCAATTCGCCTTCGGCAAGTCCGCGGAGGTCTGTCCCGTTGAACAGGATGCGGCCTTTCGTGACATGGGCGCCGTGTGGAAGCAGTCCCATGACGGCAAGGGCGGTGATGCTCTTGCCGGATCCGCTCTCGCCCACGAGCGCCAGCGACTCGCCCGCCGCGATCGCGAGGCTCACGTCCTGAACGAGGGTCCGCGCCTCGCGGCCGAGGCCAACCGTCAGGTGCTCGAGGGCGAGCAGGGAAGGCCGTGTGTCCACGCTCATGACCGCGTCCGTCCCCGGGGATCCAGGGCCTCGCGGATCGCATCGCCCAATAGGTTGAAGGCCAGCACGACGGCGGCGATGGCGAGGCCTGGATAAAGCATCAGCCAGGGCGCGCGATTGAAGAAGTCCCGTCCCGCGGAGAGCATTGCACCCCATTCCGGCGCGGGCGGCTGTGCTCCCAGGCCGAGGAAGCTCAGGCCGGCCGCGGCCAGGATTGCGCCGGAAAGCCCGAGCGTGGCGACGACGACCATGGTCGGCAGGACGTTGGGCAGGAGGTGCGTCGCCACGAGCCGCACTGGTCCTGCTCCAGCGGCGCGCGCGCCTTCCATGTATGGCTTGCCCATTTCCACGAGCGCGGCCGCGTAGGCGTTCCGGGCGTAGTAGGGAATGCCTGCGATGCCCACGGAGATCATCGCGTTCTCCAGGCTCGGCCCGAGCACGGCGACGCAGGCGAGCGCAATGAGCGTCTCCGTGAAGGAGAAGAGCACATCCGTCAGGCGCATCAGGATCGTCTCGATCCAGCCTCGCGCGAAGGCTGCAACGAGGCCGACGAGGAGCCCCACCGAAAGCGAGATGCCGACGGCCGTGGCGCCGATCTTCAGCGTCAGACGCGAGCCGTGCACAATGCGCGAGAACATGTCCCGCCCAAATTCATCGGTCCCGGCGAGGTACTTCAGAGACGGCTCCACGAGCTTGCGGCCGGCACCCATCTTGGTCGGCGAGAAGGGTGCAATCTGGTCGGCGAAGGCTGCTGCGACCAGCAGGACCAGAACGATCGCCAAGCCTATGGACCCGGCTGGGTTGGCGACGACTCGCATCAGAAAGTTCCGCCGAGGCGAAGGCCGTTCCGCGCCGTCCGCGACCTCCTCGAGGGCCGGCGCGCTCATGCGGGTCTCCTGATGCGCGGATCAAGCAACGCGTAGGCGACGTCGAGGAGGATCGAGACAATCACCACGACGGTGGCGAAGACCAGGATGAAGCCCTGGATCATTGGGTAGTCGCGCTGGAAGATGGCCTCGATGGCGAGTCGGCCGACGCCGTTCCAGGCGAAGATGTTCTCCACCACGATGGCACCGCCCATCATTGTCGCGAACTGCATGCCGAGCGTTGTGACGACAGGGACCAGACCCGCCCGCAGCACGTGCCGGCGCAGCACCAGCGCCTTTGGCAGTCCGCGCGCATGCGCCGTGCGCACGAAATCCTGCGACATCACGTCGATCATGGCCGAGCGCGTCATGCGCGCGACGATGGCCGCATTGGAGAGGCCGAGCGTGACGGCCGGCAGTACGAGATTGGCTCCTCCGGTGCCCGCCACGGGCAGCCATTGCAGCTCGACGGCGAACGTGAAAAGGAGGAGCAGTCCCAGCCAGAAATGTGGAATCGAGATGCCGGCGATCGCGAGCGACATCAAGGCCGTATCGAGCAACTGGCCGCGGTGATAGGCGGCGAGGAAGCCCAGCGGCAATCCGATGAGAAGGGCGATGCCCATCGCCGTGAAAGCCAGCAGGAGAGTGTTGGGCAACCTCTGCAGGATGAGCGCGGCGACTGACTGCTGGCCGCGGACGGTGGTGCCGAGATCTCCGTGCAGCAGGCGCCCGAGAAAGCGGACATATTGCTCGGCGATCGGACGATCGAGACCCAGCGAGCGGCGGATCTCCTCCAACTGCTCGGGCGTGGTGCCCTGGCTTTGAGCATACATGATCTGGACGGGATCGCCCGGCACGAGGTGGATGAGCACCGTGACTGCCACCGTCGTGACGAAGATGGTGAGAAAGCCCATCCCCAGCCGGCGTCCCAGAAACGTCCACATGATGCTGACCCAAGAGGGCGTCCCGCGACGTGCCTGCGCCGCGGGACGGAGACGTCAGAACTTCACGTCATTGAAGACCGGGTAGACGAACGGCGCCACCTTGAAGCCAGTGACGTCCGGCCGCACCGCGAAGACCCACTCCCATCCGGGCGTGTAGAGCGGCACGTGCACGGCGTTCTCGAGCAGGTGGGCGATAACGTCCTGCACGGCCTTCTTGCGCTCGCCCTCGTCGGTGAGGACGCGGGTCTTCTCCAGCAACTTGTCGAGCTCGGGCGTCGTGTAGCCGCGATAGGCGCCGGGCGAGTGCCAGAGGGCGTAGAGAATGTCGGGGTCGTACCAGGACCACGTCATCATATCCATGCTGCCGGGGCCGTCCTTCTTCTCGTTCTCCTGGCGGACGCGAGCATTCATGGTGCCGATGTCCATGATCTCGATCTTGGCCTTGATGCCGACCTCCGTGAGCTGGGACTGGAAGACTTCGGCGAGCTTGTCGCGCTTGCCGCCGGTCCAGGCGATGAGCGTCACCTCCATGGGCTTGTCCGGGCCGTAACCAAGCTCCTTCAGCAGGGCCTTGGCCTTGGCGGGGTCATAGGCCTGCCCGTGCTTGGCGCAGAAGTCCTGGTCATTACCGAACACGCCGCGGGAGATCGGGCACTTCTCGGGGATCGAGAGGTCGCCATAGACGAGTTCGATGGCCGCCGCCGCGTCGGTTGCGTGCGCCACGGCCTTGCGGGCCCTCACGTCGTTGAAGGGCGGCCGATGGGCTGCGAACTCCCAGAACACGTTCTGGCCGGTGTTCTCCGCGATAACGATCTTCAGCTCGCCAGACTTCTTGAGCGCAGGCACGTCGTCGAGCGGCGGCTCGGCAATCTGGATCGCTCCCGTCTTGAGGCCGGCGAGGCGTGCCTGCGGCTCGGGTACGGTGCTGATCACGAGGCCGTCCATGTACGGCGGTCCTTTGTTCTCCGCGAGCTTGCCAAAGTTCTTGTAGTCCGGGTTCTTGGCGAGGACGATCTTGTCGCCCTTCGTCCAGGAGACGAGCTTCCAAGGTCCCGACCCCACGGCCGACGTGGTGCCGAAGCCCGCCGCATCCTTGTTGCTGTCGCAGATGATCGACGAGAAGCTGTCTGCCAGGAACGGCACGAGCGCCACGAAAGGCGACTTCAGCTTGATCTTCACGGTGAGCGGATCGACCACCGTGGCGCTCTCGATGTCGCCCCAGGACGCCTTGGTGACGCTGGGGTTCTTGGAATCGAACGCGCGGTCGATCGTGTACTTCACGTCGTTGGCGTCCAGCGGGCTGCCGTCGTGGCACTTCGCGCCAGACTGAAGCGAGAACGTGTATTCGGTGCCGTCGGCGCTCGTCGTCCAGGACTTGGCAAGGTTGGGCACGGGCTTGCCCGCGGCGTCCGTGGCGAGCAGCGTGTCGTAGATCAGGCTCCACACCTGTAGCGAAAGCGTACTCGTCGCCCGGTGCGGGTCGAGGCTGTCGATGTCGCCATAGCGCGCCCAGACGATGTCCTTGGCCATGGCCGCGGGCGAGGCCGCGCAAGCGAGACCTGCCAGCGCCATTGCGAGCACGGCCTGTCGTTTCGATCTTCCGGTCATCCTGTTCCCCTCTTTCGCGCGCACGCACGAACCCACCCTGCCGCCCAGAGCAAGGCTCGGGAGGTTCGGGACGCAAGGGCGCGACTGACGGCGAATGCCATCAGAGCACGATCCGGTCGGTGTGGTGGGACGGGCTTCGTCGTGCCGTCCGCAGCAGAGTGCGAACGGCTTTCGACCGAGTCAACGAAATTTCAAACTTGGAATTTTTATTTTCAGTTCTGACGTTTCTTGTCGGCAGGAGCGGCGGCGCAGGAATCAGCTTTGGCGGGCTCAGAGGTCCCCGGTGAGCACGTCGCCCCACTCCTCGTGGATCCGATCGATGAATTCCAGGCGATCGATGGCGGACTGCCCAATGCGCAGCGCCAGAGCCGAGCAGAGGTAGGTGAGAAGCGACACGGGCGCGACGACGCTGTCGAAGATCCCGGTGCCTCGCGTTCGGCAGCGCAGGGTCACGTTGGCGGCGTCCACGCCCGCCCTTGTCGCCTGGTCCGTCACCAGCACCACCTGCGCCCCCGCAAGGATTGCCGAGCGCATAATGGAACGCAGGTTCCGGGTGCGCCGGCCGACGCCCAATGCGAGCATCGCGTCGGTCTTCTGGATCGAGGCGAACTCCTCCGGCACCGAGAAGCCACCGATAGGGATCATGCGGATGTCGGGCTTCACGCGGATGAGCAGGGCCCGGGCGAAGTGGGCCAGTGCGTAGTTGTCGCCAAAGCCCACGACCCAGAGCTTCTCGGCCCTGGCCATGGTGTTGATTGCCTGCGCAATCTCGTCGGAGCGCATTTGCTCGACGGTGCGCACGAGATTTTGCACGTCGGCGCCAAGATGGTCGCTCAGGTCGGCCTTGCCGGCCGAGAAGCGGGCGATGCGCATCGCATCGGGGGAAGGTCCCTCCTCCGGCCGCTTGGCTTCCTTCTGGGCCGTCCTAAAGCTTGGATATCCCAGCCGCTTGAAAAACCGCGCCGTCGTTGCCTTGGAGGCGCCGGCACGGTTGGACAGTTCGGAGGCCGAGTAGAGCACCAGGAAATCCGGGCTCTCCATCAGCAGGTCCGCCAGCCGCCGCTCGCTGCGCGTCAGGTCGTCATAGGCGTCCAGGACGCGCTGCGGAAAGGGCTTGGACAGCGAGGATGAGGGCACGCAGCTAACGTTTCAAAAATGACGATTTTTGTATCTTGCCTGACTTGGATATCAGCGCAACTGATCAATTGCGCACCTTCTGCCGGAGCCCAGTAAACCTGGACGATCGTTCAGCTCGAACTCGAACGAGCGCCTTTGGCGCGAGGCGGAAATCGCCTAACGCAAACGCCCAACCCACTGCCGATGCACCGCAGGTCTGCTTGCGGCAGCCGAGTTACAGGCGTCAGGCAGCCAATGGACTGCTGCCGCCGCTTCCGGGGCTGCTGAGGACATGTGGCAGCCCTACTCGCGCCATCCGGTCAAGCCAGCGCCCGCCGGCTCGTGAACACACCCCTCTGCCGTTGCAGGCCAGTCGCAGCTTCCTGCACGGTATAAGATCGTCTCTGCAGTCAGGCAGCCCTGAGGCACGCATGATTCCCTGGGAACTTCTCGATACGGCCGAAATGCCTGGCGACGGCGGCCAACTCCGCCTCATGAAGCGTGGCGCGGAATTCGCCATCCGCCTTGGCCACACCGAACTCATGAACAGCCGCCTCAGCGGATCTGAGGAAGCGCTGGCGTCCCTTTCTTGTCATCGGCTGGTCAACGTGGACGCCGCGTGCGTCCTTGTCGGCGGCCTCGGGATGGGATTCACTCTCCGGGCGACGCAGAAGGCTCTGGGCTCGGGAGCCCGGATCCATGTCGCCGAGCTCGTTCCGGCCGTCGTTGAATGGGCTCGCGGGCCAATGAAGCCACTGTTCGGCGACTGCCTCGCAGATCCGCGCGTTGAGGTTCATCTCGGTGACGTCCTGGATCGTATCCGAGCCTCGGCCAAGAGCTATGACGCGATCCTCTTGGACGTCGACAATGGCCCGGAGGGACTGACCCGCGCCGCCAATGACAGGATCTACGACGCGGCCGGCCTGGCCCATTGCTTTGGCGCTCTGCAGCCGGGCGGCATCTTGTCGGTCTGGTCAGCGGCGCCCGACAGCTCCTTCCAGCCACGGCTTGAACGGGCCGGTTTCTCGGTCGATGTCGCGACCGTAAAGGCAGACCGGAGAAAGCGCGGCGCGCGCCACGTCATCTGGCTAGCAAAGCGCCCCTAGAGCGGCGAAAGAGTCCGAAGAAGAGCCGCCGGATTTCGCTGCTGACAAGATGAATGGGTGCGTTTGACCCAAGGTGGACTTTCAGTAGGTCCGGCCTTGGCTTACCGGTCAGCAACTTCTACGGACACGCTCAAGGGCGCGCGTGTTCGCCTCTCCCTCTCGCACGAGCAGTCCGCGCCGGACAAGCAGGTCTGCGAGGCGACCGCGGCCCAGGACGAGGTCGACGTCCTGGAAGGCGCAGTAGGGGATCAAGGACATTGCGATGACGAGTCCGATGACGGACCGCCCGACCAACCCACCGCCGCCATAGGCCGGGATGCTCTGGGCGACGGACGGACCGTGAATGTAGCCGAGCAAGACCCTCTCGAGGACGGCAACGGCGACGAAAAGGAGCGCAAAGGCAATCGAACGGGCAATGATCGAGATGAACAGGCCTTCTTCAACAGGCGATGGGGCTGCACATCGGCTCCTGAGGATGTGGCGACCGTCGTCACCACCATGCGTGAGGCGAGCGCGTGAGCAGCTCATTGCCATCGCGTCCGACGATCAGGATGTCCTCGACGAAGGCTGCGCCTACCCCATCTTCCGCGAGGAAGGCCTCGATGCCGAAAACCATGCTCTCTTCGGCGCAGTCCTGCGGCAGCGACATGCTGGTGGAGATGCGCGGCAGCTCGAAGCCGAGCCCGATGCCGTGCCCGTAGAAGGGGAAGTTCTTCATGATCGGGGAGATACTGCCCCCGAAAGCCGCCGTCAGGCGGTCGCCCTCGGCGGCGAGATCAAGCAGGCGGACGCCCGGGCGCAGCATGTCGGAGAGCCGCCGCACGATGCCGATCGTAGCCTCGATGAGCCGGCGCTGGGCGGGCGTGGGCCGGCCGCCGCACACGGCCGTGCGGCCGGGGTCGAGATAGTAGCCTTCGTAGAACGCCGCGTGGATCGTGCCGGTGACGATGTCGCCGGGCTGCGGCACGTCGGCGCTGGAGCCGGTCAGCGGGAAGCGCTGGTCGTAACCGAGCGTCTCCCCGTGGTTGGCGCCGATCATCTGGATGCGCCCGCCATGGCGCACCACCTCCTGCGCCGCCCGGCCGGCGGCCTCGCGCTCCGACAGGCCGCTCGTGAGTCCTTGCATCAGCACGTCCAGGCTCGCCGTCGCCGCCTCGCCGGCGATCCTGTAGCAGTCCAGTTCACGCGGGCTCTTGAGCCGACGCACCTGGCGGACCAGGTCGTCCGCGGGAACGAACGTGACGCCCGGGGCCCCGTCGAGGAGCTGCTGGTAGTACTTCACGGGGATGAAGTGCGTGCCGACCAGCGCGACGGGGCCGGTGACGCCGCGCTCTGCCAAGGCCGCCGCGACCGAGGCGAAGGGATGGTGGCTGCTCCGCACGTCGTCGATGGCAACGAGGTCGCGTCGGGGCTCCGGCTCGTCGATGTGCAATTGCGGGGGATGCCCCTGCTGGAGCAGGACGGCCGCGAAGGACCGCGCGGTCCAGATCAGCGAGTCCATGCCGCCGCTGATCGCGTAGTGGTTGGAGAGATAGAGCACGTCGCCGCAATTATCGGTCGTGCCACCGCCGCGGCCAAAGACCACGGCCGTCTCGATGCCGCGCCGGCGCATGTCCTCCAGGGTCCGGGACCAGCGGTTCTCGTACTCCTCGAGGGGGAAGTGGCGCCTCATGGCGTGGGTCCTTTCTGTCTGGCTCGGCCCCGCAGGCCCCGGGGCGTCCTCAGCGGATGGTCAGCGAGCGGGGCAGGCGCGAGAGCGGCTCGGCCCCGGTTTCCGTCACGATCACGGTTTCGGATGCTCCTACGGTCCAGGTGCCGAAGCGGCGCAAGGTCGCAGGCAGGTGGAACACCATGCCAGGACGAATCTCCTCCTCCACGCCGGCGAACAGGCTGAGCACGTTGCCCTCGCCCCAGTCCGGCGCGAAGGCGACGCCCATGGAATATCCGATGCGCTTGCGGAAGGCCGCCGTGTAGCCGGCGTCGTCGATCACGGCTTGCGCCGCCGCATGCGGGGCTGAGCAAGGCGCGCCCGGGCGAAGGGCGGCCAGCGCTGCGTCGAGCGCGCGCAGGGCGCAGTCCATCATGCGCATGGCCTCGCGGGGCGGCGCACCGATCCAGACGCTGCGCATCAAGGCGGCATGGTAGCGCGCATGACTGCCGGCGAGTTCGAGGAAGACGGGATCGCCCCTCTCCAGCCTGCGCCGTCGCCACGTCATGTGAGGCAGCCCGCTGCGCGGCCCCGAGGAGACCAGCGGCTCCATCGCCATAGCCTCCGAGCCCGCGGAGACCGCTGCGGAGAGCATGGCGGCGGCGATCGCGTTCTCGTCGCCGCCTTCCCTGCACGCCTCGAGCCCGGCAACGATGCCCGCCTCGGCATAGCCGGCAGCGGCGCGGATGGCGTCCAGCTCGAGAGGCGACTTCAGCATTCGCAGGCGCGGGAGGATCGCGGAGCCATCCGGAAGCGCCTCACAACCGCAGGCGGCGGCGATCCGCGCGGCGAGCACCGGAGAGACGAACCAGCCGCCGAGCTCGATCGCGGGACGGCCGTGGCCGCGCGCGTGGAGCAATTCGGCCAGCGCCTGCGCGGGGTCCTCGCCGTCCTGGTAGGCGACGACGTCCTGTAGCCAGGTGTTCGCCACCGCGCCGAACCATTCGAGCTGTCGCACGAGCAGCACCGGCTCGCCATGCACGGGCAGCACGAGCGCCTGGAAGGCGAAGTAGCCGGCCGTCTGGCGGCCCGTGAGCCAGTAGATCGTCTCGGGTGTGGTGACGACGAGCGCCTCGTGGCCGCTCTCGGCAACGGCGCGCTGGGCACGCTCCTGCCGTTCACCGAACTCGGCGGCGGGAAAGGCGGCCTCGCGCCCCCGCAGCGCGGCGGCTCCGTCGTGTTCCGCGAAGCTCATCCGTGCCCCCCGGCGCGCAGCATCGCGTGCAGGGCCTCCACCGCGAGCGCGAGGTCGGCAGGGTCCATGCCTTCGTCCGGATTGTGGCTGCCGTTCCAGTTGCGCAGGAACACCATGACGGAGTTCCAGCCCGCCTGCGCGAAGGCTGCGGCGTCATGGCCGCCGCCCGACAGCATCGTGCGCGGCTCATGGCCCAGGCTGCCTGCGGCCCGGACGAACTCCCTGCAGAGCGTGGCGGAGAGCGGCGAGGGACGGCTGCGCGACTGCGCCCCCAGCGCGAAGCGCACGCCGCGCGCCTGCTCGATCGTCCACGCCACCTCGTGCAGCCTGGCGTCTGCCCGGTCGAGGACGGCGTCGTCATCGCTGCGCAGGTCGATGCAGAAGTCGACGCGGCCCGGCACCTTGGCGAAGGCATGTTCCGGGCTCGCGGCATCGACGCGCCCGAAGGTGACGGCGAGGTCCTCGCCCGCGGCCAGGACATCGCCCCAATGGTGGTCCATGGCCGTGACCAGGTCGGCGAGGGCGAAGACCGCGTCGGAGCGCTGCGACCGCGGCGCGCCGCCGGAATGCGCCCAGACCCCGTGGATCGCCGCCTGCCGGTAGCGCAGGCCGCCCCTCACGCCATGCACCGCCGCGAAGGGCTCGCCGGCCTCGTGGAGCACCGGCCCCTGCTCGATATGCAGCTCGACGAAGCTCGCGGGCGGCAGCCCGGGTCCGCGCAGCACGGCGTCGGGGTCGCCACCCTCGTCCCGCATGTGGTCGGCCAGCGCCCGGCCTGTGTCGCTGCGGGGGGCGGCAAGCTCCGAGGCGGACAGCCGGCCCAGGGCGGCGCGCGAGCCGATGTAGGAGACGGGGAACCAGACGCTCTCCTCCGCCCGCGTGATCGCGACCACGAGGTCCGCGGGCGGCGGCGCGCCCGAGGCGACGACAGCGGCTGCGAGCGCCATTGCGCCGGCAACGCCGGCGGCGCCGTCATAGGCGCCGCCACTGGCGACCGTGTCGAGATGCGAGCCGACGAAGAGGGGTGGCGCCGCCCTGTCGCGCCCCGGCAGGCGGGCGAAAAGATTGAGGGCGGCGTCGCGCGTGACCGTCAGCCCGAGCGTCGCCGCATGCTCGGCGACGACCTCGTGTGCGCGGGTCTCCAACGAACTGTAGGACGGCCGCGTGAAGCCGGGGCCTGGCGCCGAGATCGCGTTGATGCGCTCCAGCAGCAGGTCGATCGTGTCACGAATCACCGAGGCCATGGCCAGGCTCCCGCGGGATCGTTGATGGCGCTGGCCGGACGCTCGCCCGCAAGGGAGTCGACAACGGTCTGCGCGGCCGCCACCGCCACGCGGCGCAGCGCCTCTTCCGTCGTCCCGCCGAGATGAGGCGTGAAGATCACGGTGGGGAAGGCGGCCAGCGGTCCGGTCGCCGCGCGGGGCGAAGCGACGTCGAGGCCTGCGGCGGCCACCCGGCCATCCGCCAGCGCCAGCGCCAGCGCGTCCTCGTCGACAAGCCCCGCGCGGGCAGTGTTGACGAGGATGGCGCCGGACTTGATGGCGGCGAGTGCCTCCCGGCCGATGAGCCCGCGCGTCTCGTCCGTCAGGGGGGCGTGCAGGGACACGAGGTCGGCGCAAGCAAGCCCCTCCGCCAGCGTGGCCACGGCGCGGGCGCCGCCGAGGTCGCGAGGCGTGCGCGACAACGCCAAGACCTCCATGTCCAGGGCGGCACCCAGCATCCGGCCGAGGCTGGAGCCCACAGCGCCCCAGCCAACGATCAAGGCCGTCTTGCCCGAGAGTTCGGTAAACCGGCCGGCGTTCCGGAAGCCGTGCGCGCCGGCGCGCTCCGCCCGGTCCGCCGCCGAGATGGATCGTGCCGCGGCGAGCGCAAGCCCGAGCGCGAGCTCGGCGACGGAGCGCGTGTTCCGGCCGGGCGTGTTGCAGACCAGCACGCCGTGTTCCGACGCGGCTTCCTTGTCCACCGCGTCGTGCCCGGTGCCGTGCACCACGACGACCCGCAGCCTGTCGGCCGCCTCGATGGCGGCGCGCGACAGGCCGGCGTCGCGCGTGATCACGGCGTCGCAGCCTTCGATCGCGCGCGCCACCTTCGTCATGTCGGGCGAGGCGCAGCTGACGGGCTCGATCCCGGCCTCGCGCAGCAGGGCGAGGCCGGCCTGGTGGACGGGCTGAACGATCAGGCAGCGCATCCGGGCCTCCGGCGCCACCCGGGGAAGAGCAGGCTGCGTCACACCCGCGCCTTCAGCTTGCGGTCGAGGCGCGCCATCAGCTCGTCCAGCTCCTGGTGGTCGCGAGCCGAGAGCGTCGGGCCGGGGTGGCGGGTCGCCGAACAGGCGATGATGCCGCGCCGCCGCAGCACGTCCTTCCGCACCGCGAGCCCAAAGCCCATCTGCTGCTCGTGGCGCAGGATGGGGAGGTAGATGTCGAAGAGGTCCTCGGCGCCCTCGGCGTCGCCCGCAAAGAACTTCTCGCAGACCTGCACCAGCATCTCCGGATAGGCGAAGCCGGTCATGGCCCCGTCGACGCCGCGGCGCAGCTCCTGCGGCAAATACAGCCCGCCATTGCCGACGAGGATGCTGATGCGCCGGCCCTTGCCCTGGTCCGAGCGCTCGCGCAGCTTGCTGATCTTGGGCAGGCCGGAGCCTTCCTCGTGCTTCAGCATGACGAAGCTCGGAAAGGCGTCGACGAGGCGGTTGAGCAGCGAGACGGAGGAGAACGTCGTCGTCGTCTGCGGGTAGTCCTGGTAGCAGATGGGCACATCCGGCCCCAGCCGGGAGATGACGCCGTCCCAGTAGGAGAAGACCTGGTCGTCGGTCTTGAGGCCCGGCTGCGGCGCGATCATCAGGCCGGCCGCCCCGAGGTCCATCGCCTCGCGCGCGAAGCGCACGAGATTGTCCGTCCCGGGATTGCTGGCGCCTACGACCACGGGCTTGCGGCCGGCCACGCGCTTCATCACGTGCTCCAGGAAGCTCCGCGATTCCGAGGGCGTCAGCTTCGGCGCCTCGCCGAGCACGCCGAGGATGGTGATGCCGGTGACGCCCGCCTCAAAATAATAGTCGATCATCGAGTCGGTGCTGGCGTAGTCGATCTCGCCCGTCGGCGTGAACGGGGTGGGGGCGATGATGTAGACGCCGCGCGTCTGTTCGTTGATCCGGTTAGCGGTCATGGTGCTTCCTTACAGGGACTTGAGTTTCTCGATGATGCTCAGCTTGACGTTCTCGATGTGCGCCCGGATGCCGGCACGGGCCGCCTCGCGGTCTCCCTTGCGCAGCGCATCGATGATGCCGAGATGCTCGCGGTGGCCGATCTCGAAGCGTTCGGGGACCCGATCCATGTTGAACATGTGAGTCTTCAGGCGCAGGTCGTTGATGTGCTTGGCCAGCACGGCGTTGCCGCTGCGCTCGGCAATGAGGCCGTGGAACCGACTGTCCACGGCCCAGTCGTCCTCGGCGCTCGGCTCGGGCGCCGCCAGGAGGTCGCGGATGGCTGTCTCCAGGCCGTCGAGCTCGGCCTGCGCGATGCGCCCGGTAGCGAGCCAGATGCTCTCACTCTCCAGGAGCTGGCGGACGTGCAGGGTCTCGATGAGTTCGCGGGTGGAGAATTCCCTTACCACCAGCACGCCGCCCGCCCCTCGCGTGATCAGCCCCTCGCTCTCCAGCCGGTTCAGCGCGTCGCGCACCGGCGTGCGCGAGATGGCGAGCGTCTCGGCCAGCCGGCGCTCCTGCAGCACGGAGCCGACGGAGATCTCGCGCCGGATCAGCCTGTCGAGCAGGTGGTCGTAGGCGATCTGGCTGAGGCGCGTCTCGGGCTCGTCCAGCGGGGCGAACGCGACGGGTTTCGGCGGAGAGGCCATGCTGTCCCTGTGGAAGCCGGCAGAAGCCCGATCCCGCGCGAGCGGGACCGGGCTTCTCGTTGCGGTCAGAACTGCGTCTTGATCGGATCCTTCGGAGCCGGCGAATAGCCGACCAGCGGCGTCGTCAGCTTGGCGTAGGTACCGTCGGCGATCATGTCGGCGAGCGCCTTGTTGACGGCCTTGACGATGTTCACCTTGCCTTTCTTGAAGGGGAAGCCCTTCTGGATGTGGCTGAGGTACTCGTCCACCAGAACCAGCGGCAGCTTCGAGGCCTCGATGGCGTAGGCGGCGGCGATCGAGTCGGTGATAACGGCGTCGATATTGCCGTTCACGAGGTCCTGGATCGCGTCCGACTCGGCCTTGTAGGTCTTGGCCGTGGCGCCGCGCTCCTCGGCGAGCTTCTGCCAGGTGGAGGAGACGAGCACGCCCACCGTCTTGCCCTTGATGTCCGCCGGCGCCTTGATCGGCGAGCCCTTCTTCGTCACCACGCGGCCGCCGGATTCCAGCCAGCCGTCAGCGAAGGTCACCTGCTTCTGGCGCTCGGCCGTGATGTCCATGGCGTCCGAGGCGAAGTCATACTGGTCCGCCGCGAGGCCGACGAGCAGCGCCTCCCACTTGATGATGACAGGCTCGTATTCGAGGCCGAGCCGTTTGGCGATCTCCTTGCCGACGCGGACCTCGAGGCCGTCGAGCTGGCCGTCGGGCGAGCGCATGCTGAAGGGCGGATAGGTGCCCTCCGTCGCGACCAAAAGCTTGCCGGGCTTGAGAAGCTCCAGCTCCTGGGCCTGGGCGGCCGTGCCCAGCGCGAAGCCGAGCACCGCGGCGGCGAGGATGGGAAGGATCTTGATGCGCATTCGGGTTCCCCTCTCTTCAGTGACGTTGACGTCCGGACTGCCGCGTCGGGCGACAGCCGCCTTGCCGTGAGAGCGGCGCGGGCGCCGCCTCAGGATCCTTCGGCGCGCAGCGCCAGCAGTTCGGCCAGCACCGTCGCCGCGAGAAGCGCCGTGGTCTGGGCCGGTTGGTCATAGGGCGGGCAGAGCTCCACGACGTCGCAGCCGACGAGATGGACTCCGCGGATCGCGCGCAGCAGAGCCAGCGCCTCGCGGGCGCTGGGGCCGCCGGCCTCGGGCGTCTCGACCGCCGGCGCGAAGGCCGGGTCGACGAAGTCGAGGTCGAAGCTGACATAGGCGGGCTTGCCGTCGACGCGGGCCTCGATGCGCCTCGCGAGGGCCGGCAGGCCCATGCCGAACATCTCGTCCGTGGTCACCACCTCGTAGCCGAGGTCGACGGACTGGCTGACGTCGGAGGCGTGGAACAGGGAGCCACGCATGCCGACCTGGATCGAGCGGGCGGGGTCGACGATGCCCTCCTCCACCGCGCGCCGGAACAGGGTGCCCGCACTGTAGTCCTTGCCCGCGAAGTACTTGTCCCAGGTGTCGGTATGGGAATCGAAATGGATGAGCGAGAGCGGCCCGTGCCGGGCTGCGACCGCGCGCAGGCAGGGCAGCGTCACCGAATGGTCGCCGCCGATCCCCATCGGCGTCACGCCGGCCTCCACCAGCGCGCGGACAGAGGCCTGGATCTGGTCGAGCGTCTCCAGGAGGTAGCCCGGCGTCACCGCGGCGTCGCCCGCATCGGCGCAGCGCAGGCGCTCGAACACGTGCAGGCCGCGATAGGGGTTGATGGGCCGCAGCATGATCGACATGGCCCGCACGGCGTTCGGCCCGAAGCGGGCGCCGGTGCGGAACGGCGCGCCGGAATCCGAGGGCAGGCCGATGATCGCCGCGTCGAGGGTCAGAAGCGACGTCGCCTGGGGCAGCCGCATGAAGGTCGGAACGCCGCAGAAGCGAGGCGTTGAGAGCGAGTCGACGGGAAGGACGCTCATGGGCCGTCTCCCTCACACCGAGCGCGCATAATGGCGCTCCAGGCTCACCGCGAGGCGCGACAGGATCGTCGTCATGGCGAGGTAGAGCAGCGCGGTGGCGATGTAGAACTCGAACGGGCGGAACGTCGTGGCGATGATCGTCTGGGAATAGAGCGTCAGCTCCACCACCGTGATCGTGGACAGGAGCGAGGTGTTCTTCAGCATCGAGATCGCCTCGTTCGTGACCGGCGGCAGCACGATGCGGAAGACCTGGGGCAAGATGATGCGGCGCATCAGCAAGAGCGGCCCCATGCCCAGCGCCTCGCCGGATTCCGTCTGGCCACGCGGGATGGCCAAGAGGCCCGAGCGGACGATCTCGGCGATGTAGGCCCCCCCGTTGAAGCCGAGGGCCACGACCCCCGCCACGAAGGGCGACAGGCGCAGGCCCAGCTGGGGCAGCCCGAAATAGATGATGAAGATCTGGATCAGCGTCGGCGTGCCACGGATGAACCAGATGTAGAAGTCGCAGGCCGCGGTGATTCCCGGCAGGCCCGAGGCCTTTCCGAGCGCCGCGAGCAGGCCGAACACCCAGCTCGCCAGGATCGAAAAGAACGACAGGACGAGCACCAGCCAGCAGGCCTGCAGGAAGCCGGGAACATAGGGCTGGAAGCCCGTCCACCATTCCGCGATCATGCTCCCGTCTCCACGGCGTTCAGGGGCACCGGGTGCTGCCAGGCGTCCTCGTGCAGCACGCGCTTGAGGAACTGGCGCAGGCGGTCCGTGCGCGGCTGGCGCAGAACCTCGCGCGGCGGCCCCTCCTCAGCGATCACACCCTGGTCGAAGAACAGGGTGCGCGTGCTCACGTCGCGGGCGAAGCCGATCTCGTGGGTCACCAGCAGCATCGTCATGCCATCCGCCGCGAGGGAGGCCATCAGCGAGAGCACCTCGCCGACGAGTTCGGGATCGAGCGCGGAGGTCACCTCGTCGAAGAGCATCAGCCGAGGCTTCATGGCGAGGGCGCGGACGATGGCGACGCGCTGCTGCTGGCCGCCGGAGAGACGGGAGGGATAGGCATGCCGCTTCTCGGCGAGGCCGATGCGGGCGAGCAGCGCCTCGGCGCGCTCGACCGCGTCCCTGGGCGCTTCTCCCTTCACGCGGATGGGCGCCTCCGTTACGTTCTCCAGCACCGTGAGGTGTGGCCACAGATTGTAGCTCTGGAAGACCATGCCGATGCGGGTGCGCAGCCGGCGCAGGTCAGCCGGCCTCGGCCGCTTGCCGCCGCTGAACGTGAAGGAGAAGTCCTCGAAGTCGAGCCGCCCGGCATCGGGCTGCTCCAGCATGTTCACGCAGCGCAGGAACGTGCTCTTGCCCGAGCCGCTCGCGCCGATGATTGAGACGACCTCGCCGGGCATGACGTCGACTGAGACGCCCTTGAGCACCTCGTTCTGGCCGAAGCTCTTGCGAAGATCCGCGATGCGGACGAGCGGCGTCGCGCTCACGCGGCGGCCTCCGGCGCAGGCGACAGGATCTCGATGACGCAGGCGCGAGGCGTGCGCTCGGGACCGTTGATCAGCGTGATGTCCTGCGGGCAGGAGGAGAAGGCCAGGATCACGTCGACCTCCGCCCTGATGGTGATGTAGGATCCAGGCTCGGACCACGGCAGGAGCCGATCGACGGAGCCATCGGCCCGCACGTCCACGCACATGAAGAGATTGAGCGACGCGGGCGTGAAGGGGATGGCGAGCCCGAGCTCCGCCAAACCCTCGTGCAGGTTGTCGGTGCAGCTTCGATGCCCGGGCGCGCCGAGTTGCTCGTAGAGTTCGCGGCTGCAGGGGCACAGGAGGGTGTCATGGCGTCCGGACGACGTGTCCTCCACCAGCGTGACCAGGGGTCGCCTCCGGCTACTGACCAGAGCAGTCGACGTGCTCGCGAATACGGTGCTGTTGACCGAGCGGAAGTGCTCCATGGACAGGTATTCGCCGAGGTCGCCCTCCACGAAGGCCCAGAAGTCCACGGCCTGGACGCCGTAGGGATTCACCAGGCGCAGCTGCCGGCCGGCCTTGAGCGGAAGGGCTTTTCCGCGTCCCGCCTCCAGCACGACCGTGCGTTCGATCCCAGCCGCCATGATGGACTCCGGGCGGCCGGCGGATGGGTGCGATCCCCTTCCGCGAATGACGGCCTCCACTCTCTAGCGCGCTGATGGTGAAGGGTATACCAACGGCATACAAGTGGAATTTTTCGGCACGCGGTGCACATCGGCGCAGCAACCAACCGGTTTTTTGGCAGCGCTTCTCGCCCGCGCCGGTGGCATGAAACTTGGTGCAGCGCGAAGGTCGATAGGACCGGAAGGGGGCACGGATGCAGGACGTTTCGGACCAGCCGCGCCTCCTCGACGCCGGGGACGGCGGCCTCGTCGTCGAGCTCGGCCATGACGTGGATGAAGGCGTCAACGCGAGGGTGCTCGCGCTGGCCGCGGCGATCGAGGACCTGGCCTTGCCCGGCCTGATCGAGGTGGTCCCGACCTACCGCTCCGCGTTGGTTCTCTTCGATCCCGTCGCCCTGCCACGGGCGCGGCTGCGCGAGGCCGTGGCCGCCCTCGCGCCAGCCGCTGTCGCCGGCGGGGGGAGGCGGCGACGGTGGCGCGTGCCGGTCGCCTATGGCGGGGAGCACGGTGTCGACCTCGACGGTGTCGCCGAGCATCACGGGCTCACCACGGACGAGGTGATCCGGCTGCATTCCGGTGCGACGTATCGCGTCTACATGATCGGCTTCGCGCCGGGCTTCGCCTATCTCGGCGGCCTGCCGGACGCGATCCACACGAGCCGCCGTGTCGACCCGCGCCCGCGCACCCCGCCCCGCAGCGTGTCCATCGGCGGCCGCCAGACGGCCGTCTCGCCGCCCCTCGGCCTGCCCAGCGGGTGGCGTCTCATCGGCCGAACGCCCGTGCGATCCTACGATCCCCTGCGCGAGGGCAAGCCGTTCCTCTTCGAGGCCGGCGACCTCATCCGTTTCGAACCGATCGCGCCGGCCGCGTTCGATCGCCTCTCCGTCCTCGCGGAAGCCGGCGAGATCGTGGCCGAGGCCGAGGAGGTGGCATGAGCCGGCCGAGCCTCGTCGTGGAACGGCCCGGCCTCTGCTCGACGCTGCAGGACCTCGGCCGCTTCGGCTATCAGCGGTTCGGCATTTCCGCGTCAGGCGCGATGGACGGCGTCTCGCTGCGGGTGGCCAACGTGCTGGCCGGCAACGCGCCGGAGGCCGCGGCCCTGGAGCTCACCCTGACGGGGCTGGCGGCGACCGTGCAGGACGCTCCTTGCCGGGTGGCTCTGGCGGGTGCCGATATGCCCGTCTCCGTCAACGGCTCGCGCCTGGACGGCTGGCGGAGCATTGCGCTCGAGCCGGGCGACCGCATCGAGATCGGCTCCTCGCGGTCGGGCCTCTACGCCTATCTCGCGGTCGCCGGCGGCTTCGACGTCGCGCCCACGCTCGGCAGCCTGTCCACCCACACCCGCACGGCTCTCGGCGGCTTCGCGGGGAGGGCCCTGGCCGAGGGCGATCGCCTTCCGCTCGTCGGCGCGCCGGCCCGTCCGGACACCTGCCTTCCCGGACCGTCGCGGGCCTCCTGGGGTGGTCCGGTCCGGGTCGTCCTCGGCCCGCAGGACGATTTCTTCACCGCCGAGGGCATCGCCACGTTCCTGGGCTCGGACTACGCGGTGACGGGCCGGACCGATCGGATGGGCATGCATCTCGACGGGCCTCCGTTGGAGCATGCCCAGGGCTTCAACATCGTCTCCGACGGCATCATGAACGGCAGCGTGCAGGTTCCGGGAACCGGCAAGCCGCTGATCCTCCTCGCCGACCGGCAGACCACCGGCGGCTATCCCAAGATCGCGACGGTGATCGGCCCGGACCTCCCGCTGGTCGCGCAGCGCCGCCCGGGAGAGACGATCCGATTCGTGGCCGTGAGCCCCGAGGAGGCGGAGCAGGCCGCGCACGCTCATCGCCGCGCGCTCGCCGCGATGCTGGAGCAGATCGTGCCGCTGGCGACGCACGCGGCGGCGCCGGGGTCCGAGGCTTTGCTGGCCGCCAATCTCGTCAGCGGCGTATGGTCGGCTTGGGACTGAAGGGGAAAGCCATGAAGACGATCGATCTCAACTGCGACATGGGCGAGGGGTTCGGCGTCTACTCGCTCGGCGACGACGAGGCGATGCTGGACATCGTCACCTCCGCCAACATCGCCTGCGGCTTCCACGCCGGCGATCCGCTCGTCATGGCGAAGACACTGGCGGGGGCCGCGCGCCGCGGCGTCGGCGCCGGCGCGCATCCGAGCTTCCTGGATCTCTGGGGCTTCGGCCGCCGGCCCATTCTCGGAGACCGGCCCGAAGACGTCGAGAAGATGCTCATCTATCAGATCGGCGCGATGCAGGCCCTCGCCCATTCCCAGGGAATCCGGCTCACCCACGTGAAGACGCATGGCTCGCTGGGGAACATGGCCAACGAGGACATCGACCTCGCCCGCGCGGTGGCACGCGCGGTGAAGGCGGTCGACCCCGGCTACATTCTCGTCGTCATGCCGGGCCTGCCGACGGAGACGGCCGGCGAGGAGATCGGACTGAAGGTGGCCCGCGAGATCTATGCGGACCGCGCCTATGCGGACAACGGAAACCTCGCCTCGCGCAAGCTTCCCGGAGCTGTCCTGCACGACGCGGAGGCCGCCGCGCGCAGAGTGGTCGAGATCGTGGAGACAGGGCATGTCGTGTCGATGACGGGCCGGCGGATCCCCGTCAGGGCCGACACCGTCTGCGTCCACGGCGACACGGCGGACGCCGTCGCGATGGCCCGTGCCGTCAGGTCTCGCCTCGAGCAGGCGGGCTACACGCTCAGCCCGTTGGGCACGTGGCTGTGAGGCGTCGTCCGCGCCCATCTCGCTGTCCGAGAGATTTCGGGCGGGTCGTCAGGCCACGGCCTCCGGGTCGAGAGAGAGCGGCATTCCACCCAGCCGCTCCGCACCGCTTTCCGTCGAAAGGAACGTCTCGCCGGGAGCCACGTTGCGCGCGCCATCCGTGACGACCATGTGCAGGAAGATCACCATTCCGGGCTGAATGACGGCCGGGTTGTCCCGGTAGACCATCGGCCAGTCCATCCAGTTGGGCGAGAAGGTCGTGCCCAGCGAGTAGCCGCACGCGTTGAGACGATTGGCCGTGCCGCCCAGGCCGGCCGCAGCCAGCGTGCCGACATAGGCGGCGAACACGTCGCCGAAGGTCGCGCCCGTCCGGATGGCGCCGCTGCAGGCGGCCAGGGCATCGAGGCCGATCCGGTGCAGTTCGGCCAGGCGCTCATCCCTGGCGCCGACGCGGTAGGTGCGCATCAGCGCCGCGTGATAGTGGCGGAACACGCCGGCGAACTCGATCGCAATGGTGTCGTCGGCGTCCAGGCGCCGCCGTCCCGAGACATAGCGGCCCAGGTTCTGGCCTGGTCCCGAGCCGATGATGAACTCGTTTCCGGCATAGTCGCCGTCGTCCCGCAGGATCACGGACTGGAGCGCGGCCAGTATATCGCCCTCCCAGGCGCCGGGCCGGATGAGCGGCAGGGCCGCCGCCAGGGCATCATCTGCGAGCGCTGCCGCCTTGCGCACGTATGGAATCTCGGCCGGCCGCTTGATCACCCGCTGCAGGGTGACGAGGTCGGACGCATCGACAAGTTCGCAGAAGCCGTCCAGGGCCGCCGACAGCTTGCGGCCATTGCTGGCGGTCAGCCCGTAGGCATCCCACTCGACGCCCAGGCGCTCGCCCTCCAGTCCGAACTCGGCCAGGATCGCCCGCAGCTCAAGGGCCGGCGTCGCGTCGGGTCGGTCCACCCACACCCGCACGTCGTCGATCATCGACGTATAGGCAGCAGTCCGTACGTCCACCGAGCGGGTGAGCAGCATCAGCCGCCCGTCCACGCCGAGGTAGAGGCACTGGAAGAACACGTAGCCGAACGTGTCGTAGCCGGTGAGGTAGTACATGCTCTCCTGCCGGAACATCAGAAGGCCGGAAAGCCCGCGCGCCTTGAGGCCCCGGCAGGTGATGGCGCGGCGTTCCGCGAGCTCCTCGTGCGAAAAATGCAGCGGCATTGCAGGCTCCTCAGGGGCGTAGCGGCTCGAGCGGCTGTTGGCTCAGGATCTCGCAACCGGTCTCGGTGACGATCACGGTGTGGCCCATGCCGACGGCACGGCGGCTCTCCACCGCGCCCAGCATGACATGCGGAAAGAGGACCATGCCTTCCTGCATGAGCAGGGGATTGTCGGCATAGATCATCGGCGGGACGTCCATCCAGGTCGGGGCGTAGGTAGCGCCCAGCGAGTAGCCGCAGGCCCCGTAGCGGTCGCGCCCATAGGGCGAGCCGTCGAGAACGCGGCGATGCTCCGCGTCGATCGCCCCGAGCGGCACACCCGGCCGGATCACCTCGGTCATCGCCTGGAGCGCGTCGCGGACGATCGAAAACATCTCGCCCTGGTCGGACGCCAGCCGGCCCAGGATCACGGTGCGCTCGATGCAGGCCATGTAGCGGCGATGGCTCGCGCCGAATTCGACGAGAACTTGGTCGTCTGTCGCAAGCCGGTGCGCGCCCAGGACCCCGCGGCCATACACAGCTCGCGGACCGCTGTTCACGATCGGCATCTCGGACGGGAGGTCCCCGCCATGCGCGAGCATGGTCGCGAGCGCCGCTCCGGATAGCTCGCCGGACAGGCGGCCGGGGACTGAGGCCTGGCGGACCGCGTCCATGGCGAGATCGGCAAGCTGCCCCGCCCTGCGCACATGCACGAGCTCGGCTTCGGACTTCATCAGCCGCTGGCCGCGGACGATGGCGGATGCGTCCTCCAGCACAGCGAAGTCGGCGAACTCCCGCTCCACATCGCGCCAATGGCCCGCGGTGAGGCCGTAGGTCTGCAGCTCGATGCCGATCCGCGCCCCGGCAAGGCCCTTCTCCTGCGCGATCTGGCGCAGATCCCGAGCGGGTTTCGCATCCTCAGCGTTGTACCAGACCCGGATGTCCGTGATGATCGAGCTGTCGCGCGCCTGCGCCACATCGGGCCGGCGGGTGAGCAGCGTGATCTCCCCTTCGACCGGCAGCACGCCGCACTGGAAGAACACGTACCCCGACGTGTCATAGCCCGTGAGGTAGAAGAGGCTCTCCTGCGAGAACAGCAGGAGGGCGTCCAGGCCGCATGAGCGCAGCCGGTCCCTCGTGCGCTGCAGCCGGCTTTCATACTCGGCTGGCGGGAACGTCGCGAGCGGCGGAGGGGGCAGCGAGGTCATCGGGAGTTGCCTCCGGCTTCAGCTGAGCCTGACGGCGCGAAGGAAGGACTGCGTCCGCGGGTTCGTCGGTGCGTCGATGACCTGCTCGGGCGGACCCTCCTCGACCATGGCTCCCTTCTCGAAGAAGCAGACACGGTCGGCGAGCGCGCGGGCCACGCCCATCTGGTGGGTGACGATCAGCATGGTGAGATCACGTTCGACCGAAAGCGCGCGCATGACGTCGAGCACCTCGCCCACGAGTTCGGGATCGAGCGCCGACGTCACTTCGTCGAACAGCATCACCTTCGGCTGCAGGGCCAAGGCGCGGGCGATGGCGACGCGCTGCTGCTGGCCGCCCGAAAGACGCGCCGGGTAGCTGTGGAGCTTGTCGTCCAGCCCGACCTTGGCGAGCAGCGACGCGGCCAAGGCCTCCGCGTCGGTCCTCGACCTGCCCATGACGTAGCGAGGGCCGGACGCGACGTTTTGCAGCGCGGTCATGTGCGGGAACAGGTTGAACTGCTGGAACACCATGCCGACGTAAGCGCGCATGCGGTGCAAATGGGCTTCTGTCGGCTGGACGAGATCGGTCCCGTCGCGCACCGACCAGAGCGCTTCCCCGCCGATCGCCACGATGCCGGAATCGATACGCTCCAGGGTCATCAGCACGCGGAGCAGCGTCGACTTGCCCGATCCGCTCGGGCCGATCAGGACCACCTTCTCGCCCTGCGCGACGCTGAAGCTGAACCTGTCGAGGACCACGGTCTGACCGAACCGCTTGGTCACGTCCGTGAACTGGACGATCGGGATCATGCCGGGGCCTCTCCAAGGCGCAGACGCCGGTCGACGACGGCCACCAGCGCGGTCGCGCACAGGCTCAACACGAGATAGATGATGGCGGCCATGGTGACCGGCTCGGTGTACTGGAAGGTCTCGGAGCCGATTTCGTTGGCGACGAACATCAGTTCCGTCACCGTGACGGCCGAAAGCACGGCGGTGTCCTTCAGCATGCCGATGAAGATATTGCCGATCGAGGGAATGATCGGGGGCAGCGCCTGGGGCAGGATCACCGAGAGATAGGTGCGCCAGCGGCTGAAATTCAGGCTCCTCGCCGCCTCCCACTGTCCCTTGGGAACGGACTCGAGCCCCGCTCGATAGGCTTCGGCGGCGTAGGCCCCGTAGTGCAGGCCGAGGGCGATCGCGCCGGTCGCGAACGGGCTCAGCACGATGCCGACCCCGGGCAGGACGAAGAACAGGAAGTAGAGTTGCGCCAGGAGGGGCGTGGCGCGGAAGAACTCCATGACCACTCTGGCCGAGCGTGCGGCGAGGCGGGACGGCATCCGCATGAGAGCGACCATGACGCCGCCGCACAGCAGCGCCAGCACGAAGCCTGCCGCCGTCGCCTTCAGCGTGACCACCGTGGCGGCGAGCAGGCGCGGGAGGATGTCCCAGACGAGCGGAAAGGAGAACTCCATGGTCAGCGCGCCAGCCTTTCGCGACCCCGGCCCAGCCGGTGCTCGAGCCCGCGCGCAACCGCCCCGATGGCGAGCGCGAAGAGGAAGTAGACGAGCAGGATGACCGTGAGCGTCGGGGCGGTCTGGACATGGACGAGGTTGATGTTGCGCGCCTGGAACGTGAGGTCAGGCAGGGTGATCAACGACACCAGGGACGATGCCTTCATGATCTCGACCGCGAGGTTGCCGAACAACGGCACCATGACGCGCGCGGCCTGGGGCAGGACGACGATGCGGAAGGCCTGGAACCGCGTGAAGTTGAGAGCGACGGCCGCCTCGCGTTGCCCACGCGCGACCGACCGCAGAGCCCCACGCACGTTCTCCGAGCCGTAGGCGCCGTTGCAGAGGCCAATGACCAGCACGCCGCAGGCCATCGGCGTCAGGCTGACGCCGAACGCCGGCAGCACGAAGAACATCCAGAACAGTTGCGCCACGAGGGACGTGCCGCGGAACGTCTCCACGTAGATCACGGCGGGGATCCGGACCAGCCACAGGCGCGACTGCCGCGCCGAGCCGGCGAGCATCGCCAGGGCGATGGCGAGGAGCGTGGCGAGAACGGTCACCTGGACGGTGATCCAGGCGCCCTCCACGAGCTGGTAGCGATAGCTCCAGACGACTTGCACGAGCCTGCGGACCTCGTTTCCGATGGGGCGCACCGGTCCCGGCCATCGGCCCGGCCCGGCGCGCGACGCGTTTCGGTCAGCCCTTGCAGAGGTCCGCCGTCGAGATGCCGACGGGAATGTCCGCCTTCGAGTAGCCGAAGGGCTCGATCATCGCCACGTAGTCCGGCGACTGGACGATCGAAACGAGGGCCTCGTTGAAGGCCTTCAGGAACTCGGGCTCGTCGAGCCGCACGGCGAAGCTGCCCACGCCGAGAACCGGCTTGCCGTTGACGACGGGCTGGGTGAACGGATCGGCCCGCTCCACGGCGGGATCCTTGGCCGCCTTGAGCAGTTCCTGGGTCGAAAGCGTCGGGTAGATGAAGGCGTCGATGCGGCCCGCCTTCACCGCGGCGATCAGGGAGGGGCCGTCCGGCAGCGGCACCGCCTGCTCCTTGCTCATGCCCGAAGCATAGGCATGCTCGATGAGGGCGCCGGCTCCCGTCGTGTAGCCGAGCTTGAGAGACGTGTCCTTGGCGAACTCGGCGAGGCTGTGCAGCTTCTTGGGGTTTCCAGCGGGCACCACGATCGCGTCGCCAAGGGCGAAGACCGGTTCGGCGAAGGCGACCTGCTTGCAGCGGTCCGGACGGATGTACAGGCCGGCGGCGATGATGTCGAAGCGCTTGGCCTTGAGGCCTGGGATGAGGGATCCGAAGGGCGTCAGGACGCCGTCGAATTCCTTGATCCCCATCTTCGCGAAGATCGCCTTGAGGAGCGTGATGTCGGATCCGACCAACTCGCCCTCCGCGCTGGCGGAGCTGAACGGCGCCTCGTTGGCGAAGCCGATCCGGAGGACCTCGCCTGCCTTGGCCCGCTCCAGCATGGTGGCGGCGCTTGCAAGTCCGGATGTGATCACCAGGGCGGCACCGGCCATCGCCACCCTGCTTACGAATCTGCTCAGTCGGGACATGGTCTCTCCGTTTCAGCTAGCGGCATCCCGGGACGGGACGGTTTACTTTGCACCAAAATGAACAATATTGGCCACGATGTATACCCTGTGCGGGCGGGAAAGACGGGCTTCGGAAGCAGGGGATGTCCAGCAAGAAGCGGGCCAAGACGGTTTGCTTTGGCACCAACAAGACAATGGCGGGCAGGGCCCGCGCGCCGTCGCCGCTCCCTCGCCACGAGTGAGGGGTCGCTCCTGCCGCGACCCGACCAGGAAAGGACCGAGATGACGATCGTCCTCGTCAGCCACGAGACCGAGCTGCCCGCCCTCGACGGCATGATCGCCGGAGAGATGGCGGCGGAGCGCGGCGCCCGCTTCACGACGCTCGTCGGCGGCGGCGCCGGACTGTCGCATTTCGATTGCGTGCAACATGTCCTGGAGCACGGCGAACTCGCGCCGAATGGCGTGCTTTGGGCCGAGCGAGCGTCCGGTCATGCCGTCGGCGCTCCGGTCGACCGCGGCGCTGTCGCGCGGAGCGAGGCGGATATTGTCCTCGTGCCGATCAATCCCGCCATCCGGGCCCACGCGGACGCCGCAGGGCGGATCGAGGCGACGGCCCTCGCGGCCCGGCGACGCGTGGAGCGCTATGATGTCGATGAGCGCGACGGGGCCTTCCTCGTAAGGCCGCGCGGCGCAGCCGACCCGATCGCTGCCTGGCGGCGCGACGCCTTCGGGCGGCCTGTCCGCGAGGGAACGCCATCGCCTCGCGGAATGGGTCCCTCCGTGACCGTCCTCGTCATCGGAGACGAGACGCTGCAGCGCGACGTGTATCCGGCGTCGGTCGCGGCGCTCGGCGACGCCGCGGGCGCGTCCGGCATCGATGTCGCGCTCCGCTTCATCAACCCTGTCGGGATGGCCGGGCCTTCATGGGCGGCAATCCTCGCCGAGGTCGACGGCGTTGTGCTGCCGGGCGGGTCGGACATGGAGCAGGTGCCGGGCCAGATCGACGTTGCCCGCGCCGCGATCCGCGCCGACGTCCCGACGCTCGGTCTGTGCCTGGGCATGCAGACCATGGCGACGGCGGTTGCCCAGGAATCGGGCGGCTTCAACGATGCCAACCTGGCCGAGGCCGACCCTTCCGCCCAAACCAAGACCTTCGTGCGCCTCCATGATGCGCGCGGGTTGCCGGAGTTCCGCCTCGGCAGGCGAACGTGCCGCGTCGAGCCCGGATCGATCCTCGCCGATGCCGTGGGGGGCGCCACGCACATCGACATTCGCTGCAACCACCGCTTCGTATTGAATTCCGCCCTGCATGGCGGCCTCGCCGCCGGCGGGCTTCGCATCAGCGGCTGGCAGTCGGACCGCGACATCGCCGATGCGGTCGAGATGCCGGGCCATCGCTTCTTCCTGGGCCTGCAGGGCCATCCCGAGTTGTCGAGCCGGCGCGATCGCCCGCACCCGGTCTTCTCGGCCTTCCTCCGGGCCGCCGGAAGGCGGCACAAGGCGGGATGACGCCGCGCGGCGCGGCCACACAGGGTTGATCGCCGCGCCGACACCGCCGATAGAGTGGCACACCATCAAACCAGCGCACGACACATGGATCGCCGCGACAAGAAGCATGCGCAGTATCTCCTGGCGAACCTGATCGTCGACATGGCCCGGTCGCTTCGGCTCAAGGTCGGGCACCACTTCACCGAGCAGTGGCTCGCGGAAGCGCTCTCCGTGTCGCGCACGCCGGTTCGCTCGGCGCTGAAGCTGCTGGCCGACCGCGGCGTCGTCGAGGCGCGGCGCAACCAGGGCTTCTTCCTGGCGATCGCCTGGAACGAGCTCGAGGCCAAGCATACGCTCGACGTCCCGTCCACGCCCGAGGAGGCGCTCTATACGACATTGGTGCGGGACCGGCTGGCCGGCCGGTTGTCTGATTCAATCACGCAGACCGACCTTGCCCGGCTCTACAGCGTCAACCGCGTCGTGCTGCTTCGGACGTTGAGCCGGATGAGCGACGAGGGCCTGATCGCCCGCAACAAGGGTCAGGGCTGGACGTTCCTTCCCACGATCGACTCGGCGAGCGCGCGCCGCAGCAGCTACGAATACCGGATGACGGTCGAGCCTGCCGGCATCCTGCTGCCAGGCTTTTCCATCGACGTGCTGGCGCTGAAGCGCATGCAGGCTGACCATGACTTCGCCTTCGCCCACGCGGCCTCCATGTCGGACGGTGCGCTGTTCGAACTCGATGCGAGCTTCCACGAGACGATCGCCGGTTTTTCAGGCAACGCGTATTTTCTTCAGGCGGTCCAGCAGCAGAACCGTCTTCGCCGCCTGTTCGAGTACCAAAGCTATCCGAACAGGCCGCGGGTCCGCGTCTGGCTGCGCGAGCACCTCACGATCCTGAAGGCGCTCGAGGCCGACAATCGGGCCGACGCCTCGCAGCTGCTCTTCACGCATCTCGAGAACGCGATCGCGCGCTCGTCGTAGAGGCCCGGCGGTACGGATCGTGCTTCTCCGCATCCGGCCCCGCTCCGGAGAACAGGCATGCGCGGTATTGCACTTCTTGTATCAAGAAGAGCAATATGGCCACTGTCCGCGATCGGGCCGCTCAGGTGCGGCGCGGGACGATGCATGCCCGCGTCGGCTGCCGCTTGTTCCGAAGATGGTCGTCTGCGAGGAGCGCCCGCAATGTCCCAGTTTCCCGACGTGGCACGCATGAAGAGCGACCTGGCATGCCTCGTCGCGATCGACACCCAGAACCCGCCGGGATGCGAGACGGAGGCGGCGTCCTTCGTCGGCGAGCGACTCACGGAGGTCGGCTTCGGAATCGAGACGCAGGCCTACAAGCCGGGCCGGGTCAACGTGATCGCGCGGCTCGACAACGGGCCGGGGCCGGTCTTCGCCTTCAACACGCACATGGATGTCGTGCCCGTCGGTGAGGGATGGACGTCCGACCCGCTGCGCGTGCGCGAAGCAGACGGGCGCCTCTACGGGCGTGGCACGTGCGACTGCAAGGGCCCGCTCGCTTCGATGCTGGAGGCGATGCGCATGCTGGCCGCCGATCGGGGGGCGTGGTCCGGCACGCTGCTCGGGGTCTTCGTCGCCGACGAGGAGATCGCGAGCGAGGGCGCACGCTTCTACGCCGCCGGGCGCCCGAGGATCGATTCCGCCGTCGTCGGCGAGCCGACATCGAACGCCGTGTTCTCGGCGCACAAGGGCAGCCTTCGCCCGGTGGTGCGCGTCCATGGCCGGCCTGCCCATTCGGGCACGCCGCATCTCGGCGAGAACGCCATCCTGCGCGCCGGCGAACTGCTCGCGCTCGTCGCGGAGCAGCACGAGACCGTGGTGCGGCACCGCGAGCATCCGCTGGTCGGGGCGGCGAGCCTCACCGTCACCCGCATCCATGGCGGCCATGCCGACAACGTGCTCCCGGGCGCCTGCGACGTTCTGCTCGACCGCCGCATGGTTCCCGGTGAGGACGAGGAGACCGTGAGGCGCGAGATCGACGCGCTGCTGAAGCTGGCATGTGAGCGCACCGGCCTGCGCGCCGAGGTGATCGACTACAAGGCGACCACCGGTGGCGCCACCGAGACGAACGCAGACGCTGGCATCGTCCGGGCGAGCCTTGCGGCAAGCCGTGCTCACGGCGTCGCGGAGCCGGGGCCGTTCGGATTCCAGGGCGCCTGTGACCTCGTGCATTTCCGCGGGATCGGCGCCGAAGGCGTGGTCATCGGCCCCGGCGATCTCAGCGTCGCCCACAAGCCCGACGAATTCGTGCCGCTCGACGAGTTCGTCACGTCCAGCCTCATCTACCGCGACGTTGCCAAGGCCATGCTCCGGGGCCAGGCCTGAGCCGATGAGGGCGTACCTGCTCACGGCAGACCTGCACTACGGGGCGGGCTTCATGCTGCACACCGCCTCATCCGGCCCGGTCCCGCACCTGTCTGCGCTGTACCTGCGCCTCGCCGAGGGCGGGATGACCGGCATCGGAGAAGTCAGGACCAACATCGCCTACCTCAACGGCCTGTCGGACGACCAGGTCGTCGCCGCCGCCCGGCGCGCCGTCGGAACCGTGGATTGG
The DNA here is from genome assembly GCA_046349155.1 of Alsobacter sp. Classification (GTDB taxonomy): domain Bacteria; phylum Pseudomonadota; class Alphaproteobacteria; order Rhizobiales; family Beijerinckiaceae; genus Alsobacter. Next base: position 387,827 of record JAXMCW010000003.1, read on the forward strand.
GGGCGGACTCCGGAGGAGTTGCTCGCCACGATGGGGGCATGGGCCGCGGACGTCATCGCGCCCGTCCGCATGCTGATCGACATGGCGCTGCAGGATCTCGTGGCACGCAGGCAGGCCGTGAGCGTCGCCGCAAGGCATGGAGCCTCCGGACAGAGTCAGGCCTGGAAGACCAACCAGACGCTGTTCTGGTCGTCTCTCGAAGCCTTCGTCGCCAAGGCCGAGGGCTATGTCGAGCGCGGCTTCACCGACCTCAAGCTGCGCGTCGCCGTCGGCGGCATTGACGAGGACCTCGCTCGCCTGGCGGCCCTCCGCTCCCGCTTCGGGGGTGGCGTGACCCTGGCCGTCGACGCCAACGGCCAATGGCCGGTTTCCGTCGCGCTCGACCGGGTAAAGGCGCTGGCCGAGTACGGGCTGGCCTATGTCGAGCAGCCCGTGCCAGCCGGCGACTGGGCCGCCATCGACCGCCTGGCCGCCCACAGTCCCGTCCCCGTCATGCTTGACGAAGGGGTGTCCTCGCCGGACGATCTCGGACGGATCTGCGGCTATGAAGGCCGGATCCTCGCCCACCTCAAGCTCGTGAAGCTCGGCGGCATCGGCCCCACGGTGGCCGCAGCGCGAATGCTCGCGGCCGCCGGTGTTCCCTTCATGGTAGGGCAGATGAACGAAGGCGGCGCCGCGACGGCCGCAGCACTGCATGTCGCCCTGGCCACGGAGCCCGCCTTCGCCGAGCTCTACGGAGCCGATGGCCTCGTCGACGATCCGGTCGCGGGCGTGGCGTACGGCGCCGGCACGGTACGGACCGATTCCCCCACAGGCCTCGGCGTCAGCTTCGACCCGGCGGCCGCATCCTTCATCGGAGAGTTCGGACATGGATAGCGCTGGCATCGCCTCGGGGTCTGAATCGGCCTTCCCCAAGGGCGAGTATGACGGCCGAGTGGCGCGCGCCCGAGCCAACCTGGAACGCGCCGGAATCGACGTGATGATCGTCACTGGCCCGGAGAACATCTTCTATCTCACCGGTCAGCAGACGCCCGGCTACTACACCTTCCAGGCACTCGTGCTGCCGGTCGACGGCGATCCGGTCTTCGTGATCCGCCAGCTCGAGTACTTCAACTTCATCGCCAACACCTACATCACCGATGCGCACGTCTATCAGGACGGGGACGATCCCGTGAAGGTCCTGGTCGAGGTGATCGAGCAGCGGGGCTGGACATCCAGGCGCATCGGCATCGACAAGCGCGGTTGGTTTCTGCCGATCGCGACCTACGAGGCCCTGCTCGGCCGCCTCGGTACCGTCCACGACGCAGCCGGCGTCGTCGAGGTGCTGAGGGCGGTCAAGTCACCGGCCGAGATCGCAAAGCTCGAGCGCTCCGCAGCCTATGTCGACGCGGGCATGCGGGCCGGGCAAGCCGCCGTGCGGGCCGGCGCCACCGAGAATGAGCTGGTCGCGGCCATGATGGCGGCCGCGATCGGCGCGGGGTCGGAATACGTGGGGATGGAGCCGCTTGTTTCGGCCGGCCGCCGCACGGGCGTGCCGCACGGTACGTGGCGCCGCGGGCGGCTGGGGCGCGACGAGCCGGCGTTTCTCGAGATGGCGGCCAGTCACGACCGCTATCACGCGGCACTGATGCGTTCCGCCTGGGTCGGCGCCATGCCGCAGACCGCGGCGGACATGGACAAGGTCTGCCAGGAGGCGCTCCAGGCGGCGCTCGACGCGATCCGTCCCGGCGTGGCCTGCGAGGCGGCGCACGTGGCCTGCCAGGCGGTCATCGACCGGGCTGGCTACACCGAGAACTTCCGCAAGCGCACGGGCTACAGCGTGGGCATTTCCTTCGCGCCCGACTGGGGAGAAGGCGGCATCCTGAGCCTCTATACGGGCGTCAAGACCGAGTTCCAGCCCGGCATGACCTTCCACATTCCGCCGGCTCTCAGGATCTACGGCCAGTTCACGGTGGGCGTCAGCGAGACGGTCGTGGTGACGGAGACGGGCTGCCGGGCGCTCGGAACCGTCCCACGTGCGCTGCTTCGGGTGGACAGCTAGGCCCCCGCCGGCTGCTGCTGGTCGCCGCCTCCATGGCGTCGATGTCGAGGATCACCACCTTGCCCGCCATCCACTCCGGCCCTGCCGCGATGGCGCGCGCGGGTGGGTCGTTCGGACTCGTCAACGCCGCGCGGGCGTCCGGATCGATGCCGAGCAGGCCGCACGCACGTCGCTGCGAGTAGCCCTCCTCCTCGATCGCCCAGGTCCCGACCGTCCTTCGGCAGCTCGGCGCCGGACGCTTTTCCAAGAGCCTCGCGGAACGTGGCTCCGCGAGCATCGACTTGGCCAGCCGCTTTCCGGCTTCCGGTTCTCCCCTTCGAGACCTTCAGCGCGCGGGGGCCGGAGACCTCCATTCCGCCGTGCGTCGTGCGCCAAGCGTGACAGCTTCTCATTCCGACCCGCCTCGCTAAACTCCTGTCGGCAGGTCACGCGGCATCAAGGTGGAGCCCAGCAATGGGAGGCGATCTTTGGCAAGGCGGATGCCAATGCGGAGCGGTTCGCTACGAATTCACCGTCAGGCCCGACAATCCGTGTATTTGCCACTGCCGAATGTGCCAGAAGCAGTTCGGCAATTTTTTCGGTTCTTTCGCAGGCGCCCATACGGATTTCTTTCGCCTCACCCGCGGGACATTGTCCGTATTCAGAAGTTCTGAAGACGCGGAACGCGGTTTCTGTCGGGATTGTGGAACACCTCTGACCTACAAGGCCGTATCGCGGCCCCGGATTTCCGTGTCCATCGGCTCTCTCGACCGGCACAGTGAAATGAAGCCGCAGTTCCAGTACGGCATGGAGGCGTGCGAGCCCTGGCTGAGCGAGATCGTGAGCCTTCCCGGCACACGGACCGGTGACGGCGACAACGGCGAGGGCGACACGCCCGAGCGCTTCGCCCTGATCCGCGACACGAACCGGCAGCACCCCGACTACCCAACATCTGAATGGCCCGCCGGTCCCGATCCGGCCAGTTCGTCGGGCGCCGCTGCCGCAACGGCCCGGACACCTCACCGCGGCCGAGGCAAAAGGTCGCCCTGAGGACGCCGCACTGCGCAATCCTATTGCCCTCAAGCGGCGAGACGCTGACCCAACCGGTCGATGTTCGGCGTCATGCGAGCCTCGTCGAGCCTCGCGCAGGGGGTCGAGACTGGGGGCGCCGTGCCTTGCGTCCACCCGCCCCAACCGACGAGGGTCGCACCGCGCGGCCGCGATGAGGTGAAGCGGGAGCCGTTGACGAAGAAGGCCGCGGTGCTATCATTTCCCCAATCGATTGGCTCCCTGTCATCGGCACAGGGCTGCTGCGACGCGAAATCGCGCCCGGGAGGTTCGGCATGAGCATCGGCGGCATGTTCGTGCTCGACAGCGTCGTGCATGGCTTCAATTCGACGGCTTCCAACGTCGCCAGCCGGTACGGCCGCTCGCTGCTCCTCGCCAACCATGCCTTCCAGTGGGCGATGGTTCCGGACCCCTACCGGCTGGAGCCTCGCCGCTACTTCCAGGCCGTGAGTCCGGACGTTCTGGAATCGCTCCTCTTCCTGGAGAGCGATGTCGACATGGCCTGCTATCACATGGTCCCGGCCTTCGGCTTCCTGCACGACATGTCGCCGATGTCCGTGGGGCTCGAGCTCAAGCGGCGCCATCCGCACCGTGTCATGAACTATGGCGGGGTGAGTCCCCTGCAGGGACGCAAGGCCCTCGACGACCTCGACCGCCAGGTGGAGGAGTGGGGCATCAGCGGGTTGAAGCTCTACCCGATCGACGTGGTGGACGGCGAGATCCGCGTGCAGCGATTCAGCGATCGCGATCTCCTGTATCCCGTGCTCGAGCGCTGCCGGAAGCACGGCGTCAAGGTCGTCGCCGTGCACAAGGCGATGCCCCTGGGCTCGGTGGCCATGGACCCGTTCCGCAACAGCGACGTGGACTATGCCGCCATCGATTTTCCGGACCTCAACTTTGAGGTGGTGCATTCCGGGTTTGCCTTCCTGGACGAGGCGGCGTTCCAGCTCGCGCGCTTCCCGAACGTCTATGTGGGTCTGGAATCCACCGCGTCCCTGGCGGTCCGGCATCCGCGCAAGCTGGCGCGCATCCTGGGCGAGTTCATGATGATGGGCGGCGCGAAGAAGCTGTTCTGGTCCAGCGGCGCGTCCTCCCCGCATCCCAGGCCCGTGCTGGAGGCCTTCGCGCGTCTCGAGATGCCCCGGGACATGGTGGAGGGCGACGGCTATCCCCCGCTCACCGACGCGGTGAAGGCCGACATCCTCGGGCTCAACTTCGCCCGCCTGCACGGCATCGACGTGAGCGCCGTGCAAGCGGCGGTCGCCGACGATGAGCTGAGCCGCCAGCGCAGGAACGGACTGGCCGCGCCCTGGTCCCGCCTGCCGGTTCCGGACTCCCCGGACGCGTTGGCGCTGGAAGCCGCGGCATGAGCCGCGCGCCCGGCATCGCCGGCACCGGGCCGGCGGAGCGGCGCGAGGCCGTGCTCGCGGCGATCGACGGCATCGTGGACCCGTGCAGCGAGGCCGTCGGCCATCCCGTCGGCCTCGTGGCGATGGGCATGATCGAGCGCCTCGACGTGACGGGAGGCTCGGTGCTCGTGTCGGTGCTGCCGACCTTCCCGGCATGCCTGTTCCAGGGCAAGTTCGAGGAGGAGATCGAGGCGCGCGTCGGCGCTCTGCCCTGGTGCGACGGCGTGGCGGTGCGCTTCATCCACGGCGCGGTCAGCTGGGACGAGACGCGCATGAGCCCGCGGGCGAGGGCCCTGCTCGGACGACGCCGCGCGCCGTCGGCGGCGTCCGCGCCATGACGGAGCCGGTCGAGGTCGACGCGGCGGCCCTGGAGGCGTTCGGGCGCGCGCTCCTCGTAGCGGCCGGAGCGACGCCGGGCCATGCCCGCACGGTCGTCGGGCACCTCCTGGAAGCCGAGCGCATGGGCCTTCGCTCCCACGGCATCATGCGCATCCCCCAGTATCTCCATGACATCGAGGCCGGGGAGATCGTGCCGGACGCCGAGCCACAGGTCATGCGCACGGCGCCCGGATGCGCCCATGTGGATGGAGGGCGGGGCTTCGGCATGGTGGTCGGCCACGCCATGGCGGAGGAAGCCGTTCGGCTTGCGACCGCGAACGGCGTCGGCTTCGTCACGGGGCGCCACATGGGCCATACCGGGCGGATCGGCGCCTATCCGGCCGCCGTGGCGCGAGCCGGCTGCCTCGGCATCGCCGTCTGCAGCGGTCCTCCGTCGGGACATTGGGTCGCGCCGTTCGGGGGGCTGGAAGGACGGCTCTCCACGAACCCGATCGCCTATGCCTGGCCGGTCGCGGGAGCGGAGCCGGTCGTCGCCGACTTCTCGACCAGCGTCGTGCCCGAGGGGGTCATCCGCAGCCTGAAGAACCGCGGCTTGCAGGCTCCCCCTGGCGCGCTGCGGGATGCGAGAGGCCGGCCTTCGACCGATCCCGACGCGCTCTACGGCCCGCCGCGGGGCGCGATCCAGGCAATGGGCGGGGACGCCGGGTATCGCGGGACGGCCCTCGGCCTGCTCGTCGAGGCGCTCGCCGCCCTGCTCTCGGGCGACGATGTCAACGATCAGGGCCGCGAAGGATCGGACCTCGCGATGATCGCGATCAGGGTCGACGCGGGCTTTGCCGGGCGTGCGGCGACCCTCTCGTCGCATCTGACGTCGTCCCCTCCGCTCGACCCCTCCAGGCCCGTGCTCATGCCGGGCGACCGGGAGCTCCGCCATGCGGCGGAAGCTTGTTCGGGAACGGTCCTCGTGGACGCGCCCTCCTGGGCCGCGCTGGTCGCGCGCGCCGGACCCCGGGTGCCCGTGCCCCCTGTCCTGACCGAGCGGTAACCGTCTTGACGCCCTCTCGAAGCAAAAGCTATTCTTCTCGCCAATCGATTGGCGTCGGAAGAAGCGCCAAGGTCGAAGCTGCGGTCCCGGCGGACCGGACATGCTCCAAGACCATCCGCTGGCACATTCGGGAGCGAAGCAACCTCGTCGAATACGGCCCGCAAAGCGGCCCAGGGAGGAGAGGATGATGAAAGCCGGAATTGTTTCGGGACTTGCAGGCGCGGCGCTGCTCGGAACGCTCGCCGCCGAACCTGCCATGGCGCAGACCAAGCCGCTCTACATCATCGGCGTGTTCCATGCCGACGTGTCCAACAGCTTCTCATCGGTGGTGAAGAAGGGCGTGGAGCAGGCGGGCAAGGACCTCGGCGTCAAGGTCGAGTTCGTCGGGCCGGACAAGTTCGACGTCGTCGCCGAGGGCCAGCTCATCGAGGCCGCGATCGCCAAGAAGCCCGACGGGCTCTTCGTCGCCCTGCCGGACTGCGACGCGCTGAAGCCGATGGTGCAGGAGGCGCTCAAGGCCGGCATTCCCGTGATGTCGTTCAATGCGGGGGCGGCCTGCTTCCGCAACGCCGGCTCGCTGGTCCATGTCGCGGAGGATGGTCTGCAGGGCGGCATCGGCGCGGGCCAGCGCCTGGCCTCGCTCGGGGCCAAGAACGTGCTGTGCCTCGTGCACGAGCCCGGCAACGCCTTCCTCGAGGACCGCTGCAAGGGCATGGCTCTCGCGATGGCCAAGGCCGGCGGCAAGAGCACCAACGTGCCGACGAGCCTCGCCGATCCCTCCGTCACCAAGGGCGCTCTCGAGGCCGCGTTCCTGAAGGACAAGACCATCGACGCGATCGGCGGCGAATGGGGCGGCGGCCCGAGCCCGGCAGTCATCGACCAGACGCTCAGCGGCCTCGGCCTGCAGGGCAAGTTGATCGTGTCGTACTTCGACCCGGGCCTCGATACGCTGCAGATGATCAAGGACGGCAAGGTCGCCTTCGTCAGCTCGCAGGTGCCGTTCAACCAGGGCTACCTGCCCGTCGCGTTCCTGGCGTCCTACATCCGCTACGGCGTGCTTCCGGGCGGCCCGCAGGCCGTCGTCGACAATGGCGGCTTCTTCGTGGACAAGGCCAACGTCGACAAGATCATGGGGCTGGTGAAGAGCGGCATCTACTGACCACACGGCCTGATTCCGGACGGGTTGCGCGGCAGCGGGACCCGTCCGCTCCTGCTCGGGGCGCGGACATGTCGATAGCTCTCCCCCACGATCGCATCCGGAAGCTCTCGCTGGGACGCCGCTTCGTCGAGCGCCCGGAGGTGGGCGCCGCGATCGGCCTCGCCGTCCTGTGGGCGCTCTTCGCGATTCTCGGGCCGGACAGCGGATTCCTCACGTCGCGGGGAGCCGCCAGCTATCTCAACATCGCGGCGCAGGTCGGCATCGTCGGCACGACGGTCACCCTGCTGCTGATCGCCGGCGAGTTCGACCTGTCGATTGGCTCGATGGTCGGCTTCAGCGGCATGATCATCGCGCTGGGGACGACGAAGGCCGGCTGGCCGCTCTGGCTCGCCATGCTGGCGGCCTTCTCCTTCGCGCTCGCCTATGGATGGGCCATCGGGATGCTGGTGGTGCGCGCCCGCATCCCCTCGTTCATCGTCACCCTGGCCGGACTCTTCCTGCTGCGCGGAGCGACGATCGGCTTCTCCCGCACGGTTGCCCAGCAGCCCTATATCGGCGGGGTCAAGAACGCGATCGGCAACGACCCCCTGCAATATCTCTTCGCCGGCAAGCTGGTCGAGAGCCTGGACGTCGGCTTCGTCTGGTGGATGGGGCTCGTGGCCGTGGCTGGGATCGTGCTCACCAAGACCCGCTTCGGCAACTGGATCTTCGCCGTCGGCGGCTCGCCCTCCGCCGCGCGGGCCTGTGGCGTGCCCGTGGCGCGCGTCAAGATCATCCTGTTCATGGCGGTCGCCGCGTCCGGCGCGCTCCTCGCCACCATCCAGGTCCTCAGCCTCGGCTCCGCGGATTCGTTCCGCGGCCAGGGCAAGGAGTTCGAGGCCGCGATCACGGCGGTCATCGGCGGCACGTCGCTGGCCGGCGGCACCGGCTCGATCGTGGGCACCGCGATCGGCGCGCTCACGCTGGGCATCGTGCGCCAGGGCCTGTTCTTCATCGGCATCGACTACGACTGGTACCAGGCGATCCTCGGGCTCATGCTGCTCGCGGCGGTGCTGATCAACCAGTACACCCGGCGAAACGTACGCAGAGACTGACGCCATGCCCGGCCCCGCAGCCCCACCGATCATCGAGGCGCGCTCCGTCGCGAAGTATTTCGGCAGCGTGGTGGCCCTCTCCGATGTCTCCATGAGCGTCCACGCCGGCGAGGTCGTATGCCTTCTCGGTGACAACGGCGCCGGCAAGTCGTCGCTGATCAAGCTGCTCTCCGGCCTCGAAAGGCCGGACGAGGGCACGATCGCCGTGGATGGCGCGCCCGTGGTGTTCAACTCCCCGCGCGACGCCTTCGCCCGCGGCATCGCGACCGTCTACCAGGACCTTGCGGTGCTCCCGCAGATGAGCATCTCGCGCAACTTCATGCTGGGCATGGAGCCGATCCGCAGGGTCGGCCCGTTCCGCTTCTTCGACGAGAAGAAGGCGGGCGAGATCGCGCGCGAGGAACTCGCCAAGATCGGCATCACCGTGAACTACCTCGACCAAAAGGTCGGCACGATGTCGGGTGGCGAGCGCCAGTCGCTCGCCATCGCCCGGGCCGAGTACCGCGGCGCGCGCCTGCTGATCCTGGACGAGCCCACCTCCGCGCTCGGCGTGAACGAGGCCGCCATCGTGCTGCGGCACGTCATCCGCGCGAGGGCCCGTGGGCTGGGCGTGGTGTTCATCACCCACAACGTCCATCATGCGCTTCCCATCGGGGACCGCTTCGTCATCCTCAACCGCGGGCGGGTGCAGGGCGCCTGGCCCCGGGACTCCATGGACGAGGCGACCCTGAACAAGCTGATGGGAGGCGGCGCCGAGTTCGACGAATTGCAGCGCGAGCTCGCGGCGCTCACGGCGCAGCTCCAGACGGCGGCGGCCACGACGTGACGTCGCCGGCCGCCCCGCAGCGCGGCGAGCACGTTCCCGACCCCGGAGCGCCGTGATGACCGACATCGTGCCCCTGCTCGACATCCGGGCCGAACTCGGCGAAGGGACCCTTTGGGATCCCCTCGCGCAGGTGCTCTGGTGGGTGGACATCTGGGGCAAGACGATCCATCGCACCGATCCGCTGACGCGGACGAACCAGAGCTTCGCGACGCCCAGCTATGTCGGCGCCGTGGGCGTGCGCGAGGCCGGCGGCCTGGTCGTGAGCCTCGTGGACGGCTTCCACTTCTTCGACCCCGCCAGCGGGACCTGGACTCCCATCGCGGATCCGGAGTCCGACCGGCCCGACACCCGCTTCAACGACGGCAAGCCGGACCGCCAGGGGCGCTTCTGGTCCGGAACGGTGTTCGAGGACCCGCCGCGCCCCACCCGGCATGTCGGCGCGCTCTACAGGCTCGATCCGGATCTCACCTGCCACCGCATGGTGGACGGCATCGGCTCGTCGAACGGCCTCGCCTTCAGCCCCGACAGCCGCACGATGTATTTTGCCGACAGCCAGGGCGGCTATGTCTGGGCGTGGGACTTCGACCCCGGCACGGGCGACATCGACCGGCGCCGGGTCTACATCGATTTTCGCGACACGGGCGGGTGCGCGGACGGCGCGACGGTCGACGCCGAAGGGTGCTACTGGACGACCCTTCCGGAGTCCGGGAAGCTGTCGCGCTACGATCCGGACGGGCGGCTGATGCGCACCATCATGATGCCGACGCTCATCCCCACCTGCTGCGAGTTCGGCGGCCCCGACCTGGACATCCTCTTCGTCACGTCCGCGAAGCTGCGCAAGCTGACGGATCCGCTGGCCGGAGCGCTGTTCGCGATCGACGTGGGAGTGAAGGGCCTCCCCCTCCCCTACTTCAAGGGCTGAGCGCGGCCAGCCGGAGGCGGCGCCGTCGAGGCGCGCACGACGAGGCGAGGCTCGTCGGGCAGCATCAGGTCGGAGACCGGCGCCGATGCGACGGCCCGCAGCAGCATCTCCGCCGCGACCTCGCCCATCCTGCGGACCGGCATGTCCACGGTGGTGAGGGGCGGCGCGGTGTGGGCGGCGAGGGACAGTTCGTCGGACACGATCACGGAGAGGTCGCGCGGCGCCTCGATGCCGGCATCCCTGAACACCTTGAGGGCCCCGACGCCGGACATGAAGCTCGCGACGTAGAGGGCGGTCGGCAGCTGTCCGCCGGACTTGTCGAGGATCTCGCGCGCGGCCCGCGCACCGCCGGCTTCCGTGTAGTCGGTGACGGCGATCCACTCGGGCCGGGCCTGGAGCTTGCGAGCCTTGAGCGCGTCGCGGAACCCGGCCAGGCGACGCCGCCCCGTATCGAGGTTGGAAGGACCGGCGATGTGGCCGATGCGACGATGCCCGAGATCGTAGAAGTGACGGACCGCCACCTCCGACCCGAGCGCGTCGTTCATGACGACGGATCCCGCCACGCCGTCCGAGCGGCGATTGACCAGCACGAGCGGAAACCCGGACTGGGCGACGCGCCTGACCATGGGATCGCGGATCGTAGCGACCAGGACAAGCACGCCGTCGACGCGGCCCTCCAGGACCAGCCTGTCCCAACCCAGTTCGGCGGGAGCCTTGGGGCCACCCTCGACGACGATCACGTGCCAGCCGGCCTCGGCCGTCACCTTCTGCACGCCCTTGAAGATCTCCGCAAAGCCGGGGTTGGCCGCATCGGGAATGACAAGCCCGATCGCCTCGCGCTGGCGCGTCCGCAGGCTCCGGGCGACGCTGTTGGGACGGTATCCCATCTCCCGGGCCGCCTGCAGGATCCGGTCGCGCGTCTCGGCCTTGGCCGGCTTGCGGTCGTCGCCGCGCAGGACCCGCGACACGGTCGACGCATCGACGCCGGCACGGCGCGCGACGTCTCGCAGAAGCGCGACCTTGGAGGGTTGAGCGACGCGTTCCGCGTCGTGCTCGCCGTCGGCGTCCATTCGTACCTTTTCGCGCTTGTCCCGGCCGAGGGGCCGCGGACGCGGCCCGGCAAGCCAACAGGTTCCGCAGCGCAGTCATTAGCCTCAGACACCCCGACCGGCAAGACGGCTTGGCTCACCCGGACCGTCTCCGCTTGCCCGGCATGACGCCCTGTGCCATCATCCAATCGATTGGGAGAGCCAAGCATGGCCCGTCGTTCTACACGACCTTCGCCTGTGGCAAGCATCCGCAATGCCTCGCGGCCCATGGACCTTCGCACCATGGACCTTCGCACCGTGGCCCTGCGCTCTGTGGCTGGCCCGTCCGGCGTCGGGGCCCGGGCGGCGGCGGCGCGCCGCGGTGAACCGTGACCCCCGATGCCCCAGCGGCCGTGAACCAGGCGCCCAGGACGCCGCTGGCGGCTTGGCTCGCCATGCCGGAGCCCCTGGTGGTCGAAATGGCCGCCCGCGCGGGCTTCGACTGGATCGGCCTCGACCTGCAGCATGGGGCCTGGGACCTCGGCACGGCGTTTCGCGCCATCCAGCTCTGCGACGCGCTCGGCAAGCCCGTGGTCGTCCGCTTGCCCGACGAGCAACTCCCGCTGATCCCGCGTGTGCTCGACCACGGCTCGTCGGGCATCGTGCTGGCCATGGCGTCCGATCCGGCGGTGGTGGCGGCGGCCGTCGAGCGCGCGCGCTACCAGCCCGAAGGTCTTCGCAGCTACGGAGGCCAGCGCTACGGCCTGCGCCCCGAGCCTCGCGACCTCCGGGAGGTGCGTCCGGCCATCTTCCCGATGATCGAGACCCGCCGCGGATTCGAGGCGCTGGACGAGATCGCGTCCATCGAGGGAATCGGGGGCCTGCATATCGGCCCCGTCGACCTGGGCCTGGGCCTCCGCCTCGGCCGGGACACGACGAGCGCGGCCTTCCGCGAGGCCGTCGCGCGGATCGTCGAGACGGGCCACCGGCGTCGCCTGCCTGTCACGATGCATGCGGTGGGTGCGGGGGAGGCGGCCGCCTGGGTGGGCATGGGGATCGACGAACTCGTCCTGACCGCCGACGTGGAGTTGCTCCGCACCGCCTTCTCGCGGGTTCTCGAGGGCGCGAGACAGGCCCTGGGCGCAGGCGGCCAGCCGGCGTTCCCGGCGGCGGGCGGAGGCTACGGCACGTCGAGTTGAGCGGGCCTGCGGACATGGATGGGGACCCGGCGAACCGGGCGAAGCGGAGACGACGACCTTGGCCGACTACACGATCCTGAGAAGCCATGGCGCCCCGGCGCCCAAGATCCCGAAACCGGAGAGGCCGCCCAAGGCCTCCATCCTTACCGTGCAGGATGGCCTGCCGGTGATCTTTGGCGAGGACACCATCCCGGTCTGCGCCGTCAGGGTCGTTCATCCCACGAACCCTGCGGCACCCTCCGTGAACCACGGCCTGACCGTGCTCTACGTCCCGCCGCACGCCAAGCTGGAATTGCACGCGCACGAGACGGAGGAAACCTACTACGTCCTCGAGGGCCGCGGCGAGTTCTACCTGACCGAGGGCGTGCGCCCGGTCGAGCGCGGCCACTTCATCTTCCTTCCGTCATGGTGCGAGCACGGCATCGCGAACACGGGCAAGGACATGCTGGTCGTGCTGGTGACGACGTCGCCCACCAATCCGTAGCCCGGAGCAGTCCGACCGAGGCGCGGCTCGCGCGACGTCTAGGGTTGCCGGCCGGCGGCTTCGCCGGCCTTGGTCGCGCCCGCGCGGCGAAACTCCTTCCCGATCACCAGCAGGACGTGGTCCTCGATCGCCGCCCGCAAGGCCTGGGGATCAGGGGGCTGCTCGACCTGCTGCCGGATGAACGCCAGGAAGGACTCGTGCTGCTGCACGATCCCGTCCAGGTCGTCCGCGCTGCGTCGCTCCAGATTGAAGATGATCAGCACGTGGCGGGCGATGGCATCCCAGAGAGTCGCGACGATCTCGTTTCCCGAGCACTCGCAAATGGCCCGGTGGAAGGCCACGTCCGCTCTCAGGGCGCCGGCGCGATCGCCGGCGGCCGTCTGGCGGCGCATGTCCATGATGGCCTGCTCGAGCCCCTCGAAGGACGCGCGTCCGGACCGCCACCGCTCGATGGCGTCCCTCAGCAGGATCATCTCCAGCTCGATGCGAACCTCCATGACCTGCCGGATCTTCTCGCGGCTGAAGGAGACCACCCGCCAGCTCCGGTGGCCGCCTCCCTCCACGATGCCCTGGGCGCCCAGGACCTTGAGGGCTTCGCGGACCGGAACCCGGCTCACCCCCAGCTCCCTGGCCAGGGCGCTCTCCACGACCGCATCGCCGGGCAGGAGGGCTTGAAGCGAGATTCCGTCCGCGATGGCGTCGGCGATCGAGTCCGGCAGGGAGACCCGCTCGGCGAGGCGGAAGGCAGGGCGTTCTTTCATGGATGGTCCGGGCTCAGTTTCGCTTGCAGGAGCTTTGGCTCCCACCTATTGTTAGATTGTTAGACAATTATACACTCGGTGGCGAGTGACAAAAGGGGAGGAAGGCATGAGCGTCAAGGCCGTGAAGTCCCTGGCCGCGCTGGCAGCGCTTGCAATGATCGTCTCCGGGTTTTCGGCGCGAGCCGACGTCGCGCCGCCCGCCAAGGGCAAGGACGCCGTCGTCGACAGGATCAAGGACCGGGGCGTGCTCAAGGTCGCGGCCATCGGCGAATTTCCCTGGCTCCCCGAGAACACCACCGGCTCGGGCGAGCAATATTCCGGACCGGCCTGGGTTCTCGCAAAGGAGTTCGCGCGCCAGCTCGGCGTCAAGCTCGAAGTGGTCCAGGTGAGCCACGAGACCAAGGTCCCGATCCTGGCCACGGGGCAGGCCGACATCACCATCGCCCCCCTCTCCGTCACGCCCGCCCGCGAGAAGGTGGTGGATTTCCTCGTCTATTCGAAGTCGAGCCTCTGCCTCATCGGCCGGGCGGACAACAAGAAGCTCGCCAACGCGACGTCCGTCGACGATTTGGACAAGCCCGACGTCATCGTCGCCTACTTCACCGGGACGCCGCCCGAGACCTGGCTGCCGACCCGCTTCAAGAACGTGAAGACCAGGGCGGTGGCCGGCTCGGGCGCCAACGCGCCCGTCGAGGAGATCATGTCCGGCCGCGCCGACGTCACCACCATCGACAACGTCGCCTGGCCGCAGCTCGAGAAGCAGGTTCCCGGGCTGACGTCCTGGCCGAAGGGGGATGCGTGCCTCGACAGCAAGGAAATGGCGGGACCGGTCGGGCTGGCCATCGACAAGGGCCATCCGGAATTCCTCGCCTGGATCACCGTCGTGGCCAACGAGATCAAGGACAAGACGAAGGCCGAGGAGATCAGGATCATGAAGGGCCTGTAAGGGTCGGGGCGCGGTCCGCTCTCCGGCCCGCGCCCATGCCATGGCGCGTCCCTCATGGTCTCGATCAACATCACGCCGCTGCTGGTCAACTGGCGCTTCCTGCTCGCCGCCCTGGAGACGACGCTGCTGCTGACGGTCCTGTCCGTCGTCCTCGGGGCCGCGATCGGCCTCGTGGTGGGGACGGCGCGGGCCTATGGCCCGCGTAGCCTGGGCGTCGCGCTGGGCTTCTACGTCGATTCGATGCGGGCGGTGCCCGTCCTCGCCATCCTGATCTGGATCTTCTTCGCCGTGCCGGCGGCCTTCGCGGTGTCGTTGCCGCCCCTGGCCGCAGCCAGCCTGGGCCTGGGGCTGCATATCGGCGCCTACTTCGCCGAGACCATCCGCGCCGGTCTGCTCTCCGTCCGGCGCGGCCAGTTGCGCGCCTCCCTGGCGCTGGGGATGTCCCCGATGCAGGCGATCCGCGTGGTGATCATGCCCCAGGCGCTCATCCGCATGCTGCCGAGCTTCGGCTCGCTGCTGACGATCACCGTCAAGGACACCTCGATCGCCTCGGTCATCGCGGTCCCCGAACTGATGCGCCAGAGCCAGATCCTGGCCGGCCAGACCTACCGCCCCTTCGAGATCTACACCTTCGCCATGGTCGTCTACTTCCTGATCTGCTTTCCGCTCGCCCGCATCGTCGACGCCTTCTACGCCCGCGTGGTCCACAAGGGGGCGTCATGACCTTCGACTGGAGCGTCGTCTGGGAGAACCGCGACAAGCTGCTCGAGGGCTCAGCGACGACCATCGGCCTCGCCGTCGCCACCATGGCGCTGGCGCTCCCGCTCGGCCTCGGCGTGGCCCTGCTGCGGGACAGCAGGCTGGCGCCCGTGCGGGCGATCACCACCATCTATGTCGAGATCTTCCGGTCCACGCCGCTGATCCTGCAGATCTACTGGGTCTTCTACGTGATGCCGGTCGTGATCGGGCTGACGCTCGACCCCATCACGACGGCGCTCACCGGCCTCGTGCTCAACATCACCGCCTATAACTCGGAGACCTTCCGCGCGGGCATCAAGTCGATCCGCCAGGGCCAGCGCAATGCCGGACTTGCGCTGGGCATGTCGCCTTTCCAGGTCATGAAGGTCGTCGTGCTGCCGCAGGCCACGCGCCGCGTGCTTCCCTCGCTGGCGACGACGTGGGTGTCGCTCTTCAAGGACACCTCGCTGGTCTCGATCATCGCGGTCTACGATCTGTCCTACGCGGCCATGCAGCTGCGCGCCCAGACCTATCGCGTCTTCGAGTTTCTCACCGCCATGGCCGGCCTCTACTGGCTCATGGGGTACCCGCAGGCCAAGCTCGTGGACTGGATCAACCGGCGCTACGAGGTCCACGAATGAGCGGGGATCGCGAGGGCCGGGCCAAGAGGGGCGAGCCGGGCACGAGCCTGCTCTCGCTTCGCGACGTCACCAAGCGTTACGGCGACTTCACCGCCGTGAATCGCGTCAGTCTCGACGTCCACCGCGGCGAGGTCGTCTGCATCGTCGGGCCGTCGGGCTCGGGCAAGTCCACCTTGCTGCGCTGCGCCAACCTGCTCGAAAGGCTCGACGGTGGCGACATCCTCTTCGAGGGCCAGTCCATCCTGTCGTTTCGTCGGCCTGCCGACCTGCGCCGGCGGATCGGCATGGTGTTTCAGAACTTCGAGCTCTTCCCCCACATGACGGCCCTGCGCAACGTGGCGGCGGGCCCGGTCACCGTCGCCGGGGCGAAGAGGCCGGACGCGGAAGCCGCCGCCCGCGCCCTGCTCGACCGCGTGGGATTGCTCGACAAGGCCGACGCCTATCCGTCCGCCCTGTCGGGAGGCCAGCAGCAGCGCGTCGCCATCGCCCGGGCGCTGGCCATGAAGCCCGACGTCATCCTGTTCGACGAGCCGACCTCGGCGCTCGACCCCGAGACGGTCGGCGAAGTCCTCGCCGTCATGCAGGCGCTGGCGGAGAGCCACGTCACGATGGTTGTGGTCACCCACGAGATGGGCTTCGCCCGCCGCGCGGCCGACTGGCTCGTCGTCATGGACAAGGGCGAGATCGTGGAGGAGGGCCGGCCGGCCGACATCTTCCGCGAGGCCCGCAACAGCCGGACGCGCCTGTTTCTCAGCCACGTCCATTCATCGCACAGCTAGGGAGGAGCCCGTGACCCAGCTTGTCATCGACCGCATCGAGATCCGCGTCGTGGAGCCTCCGACCCTTCGTCTCGCCTGGGCGGAAGGCATGCACGACCAGTTCATGTCGAACACGGTCGTGCGCGTGTTCACGAAGGACGGCGTCGTCGGCGTCTCCGGCGGTTCGTCCTGCACCAGCTTCGGCTTCGACAGGGCCGTGGCGGAGAGCGCCCGCCTCGTCGCGCCGGCTTACCTGGGAGCCTCGGCTCATGATCGCGTGGGCCTGTGGCACGGCACGCGGAACCTGAACGTGCCGTTCTCGCCCATCGCCACGGCCGTGCTCGACGTCGCCTTGTGGGATGCGGTCGCGAAGGCCGCTGGGTTGCCGCTCCACGTGCTGCTCGGCTCGACCCGGGAGGCGATCGACGCCTACGCCTCGACGCCGCTCTACGACTCCGCCGAGGCCTATGTCGACGAGGTCGCCGCCATGGCGGAGCAGGGTTTCCGCGCGTTCAAGTTCCACTGCTGGTGCAACCCGGCGCGCGACCTGCCCATGTGCGAGAGGGTGGCGGCCGCCTTCGAGGGCAAGGGCCTGACCTTCATGCTCGACGTCGAGCAGCGCTATGACCGGGTTCAGGCGGAGCGGGCGGCCGCCCTGCTGTCCGAGCTCGGCTTCCTCTGGTTCGAGGCGCCTCTCCTCGACTATGACCTCGACGGCTATGCGGCGCTGCGCGCCCGTCATTCCGTCGACATCATTCCCGCCGGCAACTGGCTCGGCGACCGATACCAGGTGGCGCAGGGGATCGCGGCCGGAGCCTGGGACCGGGTCAGGATCGATACGCTGACCTGCGGAGGCGTGACGCCGGCGCGGGACATCGCGGCCCTGGCGACGTCGCACGGCATGCCCATCGAGCTGCAATGCTGGGGCTATACGCTGTCACAGGCCGCCAACCTGCACATGATGCTCGCCTCGCCCACCGCGACCTACTTCGAGCAGCCCGTGCCCTACCAGCCGTTCGAGCACGGCTCGGCGTCGGTCATCCGCACGCGTCCCGACGGCAAGGTCGCCCCGCCCGATGGCCCCGGGCTGGGCGTGGAGCTGGACTGGCCCGCGATCGAGGCGGCCACCACCGTGATGTTCGACATCCGGCCCTGAGCGCCGGACCATGACAACGAGCGGACCGGCTTCGCCGTACGGCCCTCCTCCGCGATCCTCGGGCCGGAGCCGCGACGTCCGCGCTCCGCCGGCCGACCCGCCGGCGACCGGATCGCGGGGGCGGCGTCCCCGCGACCTCGCCGCCGCTTCAGGTGCGCGACCCGCCGAAGCCCTGACGCTGCCGGTCTTCCAGCGCTCGCACGACCAGGCCCGACGGGTAGCAGACGGCGAAATAGAGGATCGCCGTGACCGTGTAGACCGTGAAGTACTGGAAATTCCGCGCGGCGATGATCTGGCCGCTGAACATGAGTTCCTGGACCGTCACGACCGAGGCGATGGCCGTGTCCTTGAACAACGAGATCAGGTAGTTGCCCAGCGTCGGCAGGACGACCCGGAACGCCTGCGGAAGCACCACCTTCCGGAAGCATTGCAGTTTGGTGAGCCCGAGGCTCAGGGCCGCCTCCGTCTGTCCCTTCGGGATGGACAGGATGCCGCCGCGGAAGACCTCGCTGAGGTAGGCGGCGTAGTGCAGCGTCAGCCCGGCGACGGCGGCCGGCATCGGATCGAGGCGGATGCCCGCGCTCGGCAGGACATAGTAGATGTAGATGAGCTGGAGGATGAGCGGCGTGGCGCGCAGGAACTCCACATAGGCGTTCGCCGGCCAGCGGACGAGCCGAGACGAGGAGAGCCGCGCCAGCGCGACGGGGATCGACAAGGCCGTCGCGAGAACCATGACCATGAGGGTCAGGACGACGGTGACGAGCAGGCCCTTCAGGAAGACGTGTCCGTAATCGTGGACCACCGACCAGTCGAGCAGGTTCAAGATGCACCCCTTGAGCTCAGGGCCGGGCAGGTTTCGCAATGCGGCGAGCGGGCCGCGTGGCGGGCAGGCCGCCCACGGACGAGCCGCCCGCGAACCGGCGCAGAGCGAACGAGGCGGAGGGCGACGAGGTCGCCGCCCTCCCTGCGGCGTTCAGATCGGGAAGAAGAACAGGTTGCGGTTGGAGAAGCCGTACTTCTTCAGGAGAGCCGAGACGTTTCCGTTGCCGCGCACTTCCGCGAGGCCCTGCGTGTAGGCGGCCCGCAGCGAGCAGTCCTCCTTGCGGATGCCGACGCGCACGTAGCCATAGCCATACTTGAAGATCAGCTCGTCCGGCACGGCGACACCGGAGACGAGCTCCATGCCCGAGTCCTTGGCGGACTGCAGGAACAGGACCAGCTTCGTGTCGTCGTCGAGGATCGCGCTGACGCGCCCGGTCGACACAGCGCTGAACTGCTCCGCGTCCGTCTGGAACGGAACGACCTCGGCCCCCACCGTGCGCAGGTATTCGTCGGCGGCCGATCCTGCGATGGCGCCGATCTTCTTGCCCTTCAGCGCGTCGAAGCCGGTGATCTTGTCCGGGTTGCCCTTCTTCACCATGAGCGCGGGCCCGTACCAGTACATGGGGCCGGAGAAGGACAGCACCTTCAGGCGGTCCGGCGTCACGTGGATCGCAGCGACCGCATCGATGCGCTTCGACAGCAAGGCCGGGATCAACTGCCCGAACGGCATGATCTCGTACTTGATCGTCTTGACGCCCATCCAGCCCAGCGCAGCCTCGCCCAGCTCGACCTCGAGGCCTTCGGCCTTCTTGGTGTCCGGGTTCAGCGACGTAAACGGCGGCGACGGCGAAATCCCGACCGTGATGCCCTCCGTCTTTGCCTTGTTGTATGACGGATCTCCACAATTATCGAATAGTGGTACAGCCTCGTTCTTGAATTCCTGCGCTCGCGCAGCTCCGATATTCAGAGCACTCATCAACGCGGCAGCCGCTACAATGGCTTTCATCATTGCCTTCATCTCCCCGAGAGTTTCGTTGACGTGGAATTTGACTCTGAATGGCGCTTGCTAGCGCAACTGGCAGACTATAACCTCCAATTGGCTTGGCCAATTATCGAGCGGCAATGGCCGTGGCGCAAGGAGTTTCTGCCATGCTCACGCATCGATTTCCGGTCGATCCGGGGCGCCTCGCGGGATCCTGGCCGGGCGGAGCCGGCCGGCGTCCTGCCCCGAGGCTGCGCGCGTGACCGCCGACCTGACGATCGACCGGATCGAGACCTGGGCCTGCCGCGTGCCGCTGCCCAGGCCCCTGTCCTTCGGAAATTTCACCGTCACGGAGCGGTCCTATGCCTGCGTCCGCGTCAGGACCCGAGGAGGCCTGGTCGCCGATTGCCTGGGCCATACCCGCGGCTCGCCGGTGGACGTGGCCATCGCCGACCTGCTCGCGCCGCGCCTCCTGGGACGGGACGCCGGCGACCTCGGCAGCCGGGTCGCCGACATCAGGCGCGCCACGCTGGCCATGGAGGATGACGGGGTCATCGGCCGCGCGCGTTCGCTGATCGACATCTGCCTGTGGGACCTTCGCGCGCAGAGCCTGGGCGTCCCCGTCTGGCGTCTGGCGGGAGGTGCTCCCCGGCCGATGCCCATCCTCCTCGTGGAGGGCTACCGACAGGAAGGCGAGGCGGAGGCCGACCTCGCCCAGCGGCTCGCCGCGCGGATCGGCGAGGGCTATCGCCTGCTGAAGCTCGAGGCCGCCCACTACGGCGCCCCCGCGCCCGTGGCGCGGATCATCGCCGCCGCCGGGGATGGCGCGCGCTATGTCTGCGACCTCGCCTGGTCCTGGCGGACGGCGCGCGAGGGCATCGCGTCGGCGCGTCACTGGGAGGGCCTGCCCATCGACTGGATCGAGGATCCGATGCCGCGCACGCGCCGGTCGGAGCTGGCCTTCCTCCGCTCCCAGTCTCCTCTGCCGATCGGCATCGGGGACGAGTGCACCCGGAAGGCCGATCTCGACGATCTCGCGGAGGCCGGCGCGGTGGACGTGGTGCGGGTCGACGCCACGACCATCGGCGGCTATTCGGTCGCGCTGCCGCTGGCCGCGGCGATGGTCGCGCGGGGATTGCGCGTCTCGTTCCATGTCAATCCGGAGGTCCACCGGCATGCGGCCTTCGCCGACGAGTCGGTCGACCACCTGGAGATGTTTCCGACCGACCGGCCCTTCGACGCCTCGCATGTCCTGATCAGGCGGCCGGCCATGGCCGACGTCTCGCGCGGCGCGCTGGAGCTCCCGCGTGAGCCCGGGACGGCCCTTGCGCTGGACGACGACGCCGTCGCCCGTCACGCCGGTCGTCACCTGGTCCTCGCCGCCTGAACCACGACAGGAGACCTCCCCGATGTCGGACAAGCCCACGGTCCTGATCACCGGCGGCGCGGCGGGAATCGGGTGGGCGACGGCGCGGACCTTCGCCGCGCGCGGCTGGTTCCCGATCATCGCCGACCTCGACGGTGCGGCCGCTCTGGCCCGCGCCGCCGAACTGGGCGAGGCTCACGGCCTCGCGCTGGACGTCAGGGACCGCGCGGCTGCGGACGCTGCCGTGGACGACGTGATGCGGCGGCGCGGGCGGATCGACGCGCTGGTGAACAATGCCGGCATCCAGCGGCACGGGGCCCTGGCCGGCCTGCCGTTCGCCGACTGGAGCGCCGTGATGGACGTCAACCTCAACGGGACGTTCCACATGCTGCAGGCGGTCGGCCGCCACATGCTCGCCGTGGGCTCCGGCGCGGTCGTCAACGTCGCCTCGGTCGCCGCCGGCCGCGGCGCGCCTGGGCGGGCAGCCTATGCGGCGTCCAAGGCCGCGATCCTGTCCCTCACCAGGACGGCCGCGGTGGAATGGGCCGAACGCGGCGTCCGCGTGAATGCCGTCGCCCCCGGCTACGTGGCGACGGATCTCGTCCGCCGCTTCGTCGACGAGGGCCGCCTGGACCTTGCGCCGATCCTGGCCCGCACGCCGGCGCGCCGGCTCGCGACGCCGGACGAGGTCGCCGCGTCCATCGCCTACCTCGCGTCCCCGGACGCCTCCGCCGTGACGGGCGCCGTGCTGCACGTTGACGGCGGGTTCGACGCGGACTACGGCGTGCCCTTCGTGGACCCGTCGTCATGACCTTCCTTTCCGTCTCCCCTTCGAGCGCCAGCATGTCCGGAGGTCCGCCGTGACGGGCCGGATCCCGGTCGCGGAGAAGGTCGCCCGTCACCTCCTTCAGCTGATCCATGCGGGAGGCCTGCAGCCCGGCGACCAATTGCCGACCGAGCGCGAGATCGCCGCCACGATGGGCGTGTCGCGCCCCTCCGTCCGCGAGGCGCTTCGGGGCCTGCAGATCCTGGGTGTCGTGAGGTCGCGCCAGGGCGGCGGGGTCTATGTCAGGTCCCTCGAACCCGCCGACATCATGCACCCCCTGCAGGTGGTGATCGCGTTGACCGAGGAGAACTTCGAGGCGCTGCACAAGGCGCGCGTGGTGGTGGAAGGCGCGCTGGGCAGCATGATCGCCAGCCAGGCCGACGAGGCCACGCTCGCCGATCTCGGCCGCCTCGTGGACTCGCAGGCCGCCATGGTCGGCGATCCCGTCGCGTTCCGCCGCTCGGACGCAGAGTTCCATTCGCGGCTGCGCGCCCTGGCCCACAATCCCTACCTGGATCGGATCTCCGAGGCGCTCTACGTCCTCGGCATGGAGTATCGCCGGCTCGCCTGGGAGACGCCCGGCGTGCTGGCGCGATCGGTGGAGGATCACCGGACCATTCTCGCCGCGCTGCGCAGCGGCGACCCCGCGACGATCGCGGAGGCGACCGTGCGGCACATGGAGACGGTGCACGACACGACGAGGAGCGCCATGCTCCAGAACCCGGGACGACGTGGACGATGACGGACTGGAAAAGCCAGGCCTCGAGCCGCATGACCGAGGCGCAGATCCGGGCGGGCGGGTTCTCCACGCCGTTCGACGCGCCGCTCGTCCCGCCCTTCCCGTTCGAGTTCAGGAACGCGGAGGTGCTGACGCTCGCCTGGCGGACGCACCCGGGCGCGGTTGCCGCCATCCTGCCGCCGCCGCTCGAGCCCGCGTCGGACATCGTGCTCGCGCATATCTACCGCATGCACGACCCGTCCTTCCTAGGGCCCTATCACGAAAGCAACGTGATGGTGGGCTGCAGGTACGCGCCGAGCGGACAGGCGGGCGGGTATTCCCCCTATCTCTTCCTCTCCTCGGAAGCCGGCGTCGCGCATGGGCGGGAGGTTCACGGCCAGCCCAAGAAGCACGGGGAGCCAAGCCTGGAGACCCAGGGGGACGCCTGGGTCGGCCGCGTCGCGCGCAACGGCATCGATGTCCTGACGGGGACGCTGGCCTACAAGCAACGGCGCGACGACCTCGCGCGGCTGCGCGAGGCCTTCGACTTTTCCTTCAACATCAACCTCAAGGCGATCGACCATATCGACGGAACCCCGGCCATCCGCCAATTGACGGGGCGCCGGCTCGGCTCACTGACGGTCCACGAATGCTGGTCGGGTCCCTGTACGGTCGAGCTTCGGCCCAACGTCCAGGCGCCCGTCTACCGGCTGCCCGTCGTCGAGATGCTCGAGGGTTTCTGGTGGAGGGCGGACTTCACCCTGGTGCCCGGGATGATCCTGCACGACTACCTGGGGGAAGCCTGACGGGGATCATGCGAGTGCCGGCAGGCAGGCCCGGGCGCGGAAATCAGGATCGCGGACGTCGATCTCAGCTCCGGCGAGGTCGTCGAAGTTGCCCGCGAGCAGGGCCACGATGCCGAGCGCCGGCTCGGCTGGCGGGCGCAGGGTCTCGCGCGCAAGCCGCGACACCGGATTGATGCCGGACGCACGGATCTCCGCCTGCATGGCGGTGTCGATGACGCCGGGCGAGACGGAAAAGGCCCTGATCCCCTGTGGGCCGTGGTCAACCTGCAAACACCGGGTGAAGAGCGCGAGCCCTGCCTTCGCCGTGCAGTAGGCGCTCCAGCCTTCGAGCGCGGACTTCGCGGCTCCGCTGGAGATGTTCACGATCCGGCCGCCGTGCTCCGGGCGGCTGGCGAGAAAGGCCCGGCAGAACCGAACGGGCGCCAGGAGGTCCACGCCGATCGCCGTCTCCCATGCAGCGGGATCGCAAGCGGCGAAGGCGCCGATGGGCTGGACCGTGCCGGCATTGTTGACGAGGCCGTCGAGCCTGCCGAAGCGCGCACGGGCGCGCTCGACCACCCGGGACGGACAGTCGGGGTCGGCGACGTCACCCACGACGACATCGATGCGGCCCCGGCTCGCGTCCGACAACTCGCGGGCCGACTCCGCCGTCCTGACCACCGCGACCACCTGCCCGCCCGCCGCGGCGGCGAGGCTCGCTGTCGCGAGGCCGAGGCCCCGGGACGCGCCGGTCACGACGATCACCTGTCCAGCAAGGTCCGGTGCGGCGGCCGCCATGGATCGTTGTCTCCCGTGGCTCAGGCCGGCCTGAGCGCCTGCGCGTTCTGGGCGTAGCGGGCGACCTTGTCGGGATCGAGCACGACGCCGAGTCCGGGCGCCTGGGGAATGACGAGATCGCCGTCCTGGTCGAGGCTGAAGGGCTCGGCCGTGATGCCATCGAGGTAGGCGCTTCCGCCGATGAACTCCACGAGGGTCGCGTTGGGCAGGGCCGCCGCGAGCTGCAGGTCGGCCGCCAGGCCGAGCGCGGTGTTCCAGCCATGCCCCACGTAGCGCACGCCGAAGTCGTCCGCCGTCCAGGCGACCCGGCGCTGCTCGCTGATGCCGCCCATCTTCGTGACGTCGGGCTGGACGATGTCGAAGGCGCCCCGCACCAACCACGGGAGAAAGCTCTGCCGGCGCGTCAGCACCTCCCCGCCGGCGATCGGCACGGGGCTGCGCCGGCGCAGGTCGCAGAAGTCGTCGAGCGCATCGGGCCGGAGCGCTTCCTCGAACCATCCGACCTGATAGTCCCGAAGCATGTCGGCCGTGTTGATCGCCCATTTCAGACCGTTGGGCCAATGCGCGTCGCTGGCCCCTGCGTCGACGAAAAGCTGGTTCTCCTGGCCCGCGGCCTCGCGGGCAGCCCTGACGATCGCCTCGTCGAGCCTGGAATTCTCGCGCCGGCCGAACGGTCCCCATCCGATCTTGAAGGCACGGAACCCCTTTTCGCGATAGGCGGCGACCACCTCGCGCATCAGGTCGGGCTCCTCCATCAGGAGCGAGCAATAGGGCGTGACCTTCTGGCGATAGGTTCCGCCGAGGAGACGCCCGACCGGCTGACCCAGCGCCTTGCCCAGGATGTCCCAGAGCGCGATGTCGATGCCGCTGATCGTATGGGTCAGCGTGCCGCCCCGTCCCATCCAGAACGTGTTCTGGTGCAGCTTCTCCGACACCCTCTCCGGCTCGAGCGCGTTCTCGCCGCGCCAGAGCGGCTCCAGCACCTTGACGCCCGCCTGCACGAGGCGGCCATCGGCGAAGACGCTGCCATAGCCGCTCAGTCCCGCGTCGGTGTGGACCGCGATCAGGGCGTGGATGGAATCGTCCGGCTCGATCTCGACGGACCACCCGCCCTTGGGACTGTCGCCGAGGAGCGGCACGACTTCGACCGAGCGAATGCGGACGACCGGCGCCCCCGGGCTCGCAGGGCGGGGGAACGATGCGGCATCTGTCATGGCGGCAGTCCGGGCGCTCGACCGGCGGCGCGCCGGATCGCGAGCAATGCCCGGGGATCGTACCAGACCAGCAAGGGCTGTCCACGCCGCCGCGCGCCTTGACGGCCCGTCGGCGCAGCGCGGAAAGTCCTCGCGAGGACTGAGGCGCGTGACGGCCCGGCGGTCCCCGGCTCGCATGACAATCGGGAGGATCTGATGAGAATCGAGGCGGTCGACCTCTTCTACCTGTCCATGCCGGACGTGACGACGGAGGCGGACGGAAGCCAGGATGCGCTCCTGGTTCGCGTGCGCGCCGGGGGTTACGAAGGCTTCGGCGAATGCGAGGCCTCCCCGCTGACCTGCATCGCCGCCTTCGTCACTCCCATGTCTCACGGCGTCTGCCGCTCCGTGGGTTCGTCGGTGCTGGGGCGGCCGATCGACGGGCCGGGCGACATCGCGGCCATCAGCGCGGACGTCGGCTACAACAGCATGGACCTGCTCCAGGCGCCGCACATGTTGTCGGGGGTCGAGATGGCCCTTTGGGATCTGCTTGGAAAGGCGCGCGGCGAGCCGGTCTGGAAGCTGCTCGGGACCCCGGCCGCCCATGCGAAGACGCCTTACGCATCGCTGCTGTTCGGCGACACGCCGCAAGCCACCCTGGACAATTGCCGCGCGATGCGGTCTCGCGGGTTCATGGCCGTGAAGCTGGGCTGGGGCCCCTTCGGACGCGGCTCGCTCCAGGCGGACGCCGACCAGCTCGTCGCGGCCCGGGAGGGGTTGGGCGCGGACGCGACGCTCCTGGTCGACGCCGGCCAGATCTGGAACGAGGACGTCGAGGCGGCCGCGGCCCGGTTGCCGGTCCTCGAGCAGGTCAAGGCGACCTGGATCGAGGAGCCTTTCCATGCGGCGGCCCTCGAGGCCTACGGGCGCCTGTCCGCGCGCAGCACGGTGGTGCGGACCGCCGGTGGCGAAGGCGCCCACAACGTGTCGATGGCCCAGCAACTCATCGACTACGGCAAGGTCGGTTTCATCCAGATCGACTGCGGCCGCATCGGCGGCATCGGTCCCGCCAAGGTGGTGGCCGACTACGCGGCGGCGCGGAGCGTGACCTATGTGAACCACACCTTCACCTCGCACTTGGCCCTGAGCGCGTCGCTGCAGCCTTATGCGGGTCTGCGGGACCACCGCATCTGCGAGTATCCGGCCGCGCCGAAGCCCCTGGCGCCGGCCATCACGACGAACCACCTCGTCCCCGATCCGAACGGAGAGATCAGGGTTCCCGAAACGCCCGGACTGGGGATGGACGTCAACATCGCCGGCCTGAGGGAGTACCTGGTCGATGCCGAACTTCGCGTCGCTGGCAAGGTGATCTACAAGACGCCGCAGCTCTGACGACGGTCGACGCCCTCATCCCGGGGCATCGGCGGCGAAGTCATGGACGGGGTCAGGCGCCCGACGTGGCGGCCGTGCGTCCCGGAACCGGCGCGCCCCGGTTCACAGTCGGCCCTCCCGCGCGATCGACAGCCGCGCGGACAAGTCGTCGTAAGGCATCTGCACGAGCTGTCGGGAGATGTGCTCGGCCTCGTCCGCCATGCGAGACTTGATCGCGTTGGTCAGCGCCCGGTGCAGCGGCAGGCCTCTCTCAAAGGAGCCGGGCTCACGCGTCGTCAGGAGGACCTGGATCTGCATCAGTGACGCCGTCAGCGAGCCGAGATGGTTGAGCACGGCATTGTGCGACGCCAGGTAGATGCTGCGATGAAACACGATGTCTCGCTCGGGGATGAGCGCAGGCGACGTCACGCAAGCCTCGAGCCCGTCGCAGGCGACCTCGATGGCCCGGATCTCCTCGTGCGTCGCGCGCTTGGCCGCGAGGGAAGCGGCCCTCGGCTCCGCAATCAGCCGGAATTCCACCAGCTCGAACGCGCGTGTCAGCCGCAGGTCCGAATGGGCGTGCCATTCCAGCACGTCCCGGTCGAGCAGGTTCCACTCGGCAAGCGGGCGGATGCGCGTGCCCGTCTTCGGCCGCACCTCGACGAGGCCCTTGCTCGCGAGAACCTTGACGGCTTCGCGGAGCGCGTTGCGGCTGACCCCCAGCTCCGCGGCCAGGATGGCTTCGGTGGGCAGCGCGCCCGTCCCGCTGAAATCGCCGCCGACGATGCGGCTCCCGATCGCGGCGACGATCTGGTCGTGCAGCCTCGTGCGCGGAAGGGGTAACCTTGCAGCGCCACCGGCGGTCGCCGGTGGATCAGGCCGGATCAGTTCCACACGTTCATTCACGAAACCATCCTCGTCGCCGGGCCTGCGCGATCTCTCGGGGCCCTCGGCAGGCCGGGCACGATGCCCGCCGGCACGGTCTCTTAGCATCGCGGGACAGAGACGCCAGCGGGCATTGACTCTTTGGTGGGATGATAGGACAAATTTGCAGCGCCGTATTCTTGCGCGCCAACTCATCCCGCAGAGGTGATCGGACGCCATGGAATCATGGGCCAAGTTCCTTCTGCTGGCGCCTGACTTCCTCTCCGTACTCCTCACAGGAGCGCTGGTGGCGCTCGAGATCGCGGCCGGCGCGCTGGCGGTCGCGCTGGCGCTGGGGCTGGCTCTCGCCATTCTCCTGACCTCGCCGTTCCGGCCCCTGCGCGTGGCGGCGAAGTTCTATGTCGAACTCATGCGCGGCACGCCCGCGCTCACGCAGCTCTTCATCATCTATTTCGGTCTGTCCGACATCGGGCTGAGCCTGCCGCCCATGACGGCGGCCATCATCGGTCTGGGCGCCAATGGCGCGGCCTATGTCGCCGAGGTCTTCCGTGCGGGGATCGGGGCGGTCCACTGGGGCCAGAAGGAGGCCGCCCTGTCGCTGGGCCTGCCGCCCTGGCAGGTGATGCGCTACGTGGTCCTGCCGCAGGCGTTGCGCATCATGCTGCCGCCCCTCTGCAACTACGCCGTCCAGCTGCTGAAGGATACGACGCTCGCTTCCAGCGTCGCCGCGCCCGAGATCATGTTCCGAGCGCGAAACCTCGTCATGGAAACGTACCTGAGCATGCAGATCTACCTCTTGGTCGCATGCATCTACCTCTCCATGAGCATCCCGCTCTCGCACCTCGCCGTGAGGCTCCAGGCCCGTCTCCACAAGGGGGCCAGATGATCCGCTTCTGGAGCGAGATGTGGGGGAACCTGCCGGACTGGGGACCGCAGATGCTCGTCGCGGCGGGCCAGACGCTGCAGCTCACCGCCGCGAGCTTCGTCGTGGCGCTGCTGGTCGGAGCGATCGTCGCGCTGATGCGGGTGTCGCACGGCGCCGCCCTCCGCTGGGCCGCCATCGTCTTCATCGAGGTCGGCCGGGGCACGCCGGCCCTCGTGATCCTCTTCGTGATCTATTTCGGCCTGCCGGGCGTCGCGCCGAGCCTGCAATTCGACTCCTTCACGGCCGCCGTCCTCGGCCTCGGACTGCAGGGCGGGGCCATTCTCGGCGAAGTGTTTCGCGCGGGAATACAGGCCGTCGAAACCGGCCAGCGGGAAGCCGCGCTGTCCCTCGGCCTCACGCCCACCCACAGCATGACCCACGTGATCGCCCCCCAGGCGATGCGGGTCGTCCTTCCGCCGGTCGGGAACTACGCGATCGGCTTGCTCAAGGACACCGCGATCGCGTCGATCATCGCCGCGCCCGAACTGATGCTTCGCGCGAAGGACCTGGCGTCATCGAGCTTCATGCCGATGCATCTCTACGTCCTGGCCGCGCTCTTCTACTTCGCAATGAGCTATCCCCTGTCGCTCGCCGTCGGGCGGCTGGAGACGGTTCTCTCGAAGGGCCGCGCATGAGAGCGACGGCGCAATGCGCAGTGACCGCACGTCACGCCAGACAGGGGAGACACGCAATGGCACATTCGACGAGGACGTGGTCCGAAGCTGCGGCTGGCCGCATGCTTCGACTTGGCGCTCTGGCGCTCGCCGCCGCCATGACGCTCGGCCTGGGCGCCGGGCCGTCGGCGGCGCAGCCGCCCAAGACCATCGAGCCCGGCAAGCTCACGATCGGCTTCAATGGCGACATGCCGATGACCGGCCTCAAGGACGGGAAGCTGATCGGCACCGACGGCGCCCTTCTCGCGCAGTTCGCGGCTGACCTCGGCCTGGAGGTGAAGCCCGTGCAGATGGAGTGGTCGGCGCTCATCCAGGCCACCAAGCAGGGCAAGGTGGACATCATGCTCGGATCGATGGGATGGACCGTCGACCGGACGAAGATCCTGCTGATGACCGATCCCATCTACTACTTCGGAACCTTCCTCCTGCAGAAGAAAGCGACGAAGTATTCCACCTTCGCCGACATCACCGGCAAGAAGATCGGCACCGTCACGGGCTTCACGCTCGTTCCCGAGCTGAAATCCATCCCCGGCGTGGGCGAGGTCAAGCTCTATGACACGTCCGACGCCGTGATCCGCGACATCACCGCAGGCCGCATCGACCTCGCCGTGCTCGACCCAGGCCTGGTGGAGTACGCCTTGCTGCAGCATCCGGAATGGGACCTGCACCAGGTCGCGCTCGTTCCCGAGCCCGCCAAGTACCCGATCATGTCGACCAAGTACTATTCCATCATGGGCCTCTGGCCGGAGAACAAGGAGCTTTACGAAGCCCTGAACAAGCGCATTGCCGCGGCGTGGGCCGATTGCAGCAACGTGAAGGTGATGAGCCAGTATGGGCTTGGCAATCCCGGCTGGTTCGATCCGCCGGTGAAGGACTACCGCAACGGCGTCGACCGTCCTGCGGACTGGAAGGCTCCGAAGTCTCCGGATTCTTGCTTCGCCAAGTGAACGCACGAGGTCGGCCCGGGCCGACCTTCCCGAGCCTCGGCCGGACGGGCCCGCCCGGCCGCCATTCCCAAGGGTGCGAGAGCGCCGCCCCGCAAAGGACACGCCGCCGTTCCCATGGAGCCTCTCGTCCGCATCACTGGCCTGAGAAAGTCCTTCGGCCCTGTCGAGGTCCTCTCGGGGATCGACCTGACGGTGGCGCAGGGAGAATGCCTGTCCATCATCGGGCCCAGCGGTTCGGGAAAGACGACCCTGCTGCGCTGCGTCAACTACCTGGAGAAGCCGACCAGCGGAGAGGTGCTGGTGGACGGGACCCTGATCGGACAGGTGGACGGGCCGCGCGGCCGGCGCTACCTGAGCGATCGCGAAATGGCT
Source organism: Alsobacter sp. (assembly GCA_046349155.1). Lineage (GTDB taxonomy): Bacteria > Pseudomonadota > Alphaproteobacteria > Rhizobiales > Beijerinckiaceae > Alsobacter. The sequence continues at coordinate 418,084 of JAXMCW010000003.1, forward strand.
GTCGCGCGGGCCGAGATCGGCTTCGTGTTCCAGCGCTTCAACCTGTTCCCGCATCTCTCGGCGGCCGGCAACGTGGCCCTGGCTCCCCGGCTCGTCCGGGGATTGCCGGCGCCCGAGGCGCACGACCTCGCGGTGGAGATGCTGCGAAAGGTGGGTCTCGCCCACAAGGTGGACGAATATCCCGAACGCCTGTCGGGCGGCCAGCAGCAGCGCGTCGCCATCGCCCGCGTGCTGGCGATGCAGCCGAAGCTGATCCTCTTCGACGAACCGACATCCGCCCTCGATCCGGAGCTCGTGGGGGAGGTCCTCTCGGTGATGCGAACCCTCGCGCAAGAGGGCCGGACCATGATGATCGTCACGCACGAGGTGCAGTTTGCGGGAGACGTGTCGAACCGCGTCATCTTCATGGATCACGGCCGCATCGTGGAGGAGGGGAAACCGGACGCTCTGCTGCGTCGCCCCAGCCACGAGCGCACCCGTCTCTTCCTGAAGAAGATCCTGGAGAAGTCGGAATGAAGGCCGCAGGATGAAGATCATCGCCCTGGAAACGATCCCCGTCAGCGTGCCCTACAGCCACGCCGAGCGGAGCGCGCGCGTGCAGCGCGGCGGCGTCAGCGAGGTCGTGGTCAAGCTCACGACCGACGACGGCCTCGTCGGCTGGGGAGAAAGCTGCAGCGGCGCAGACACCGCGTCCATCGAGGCCGCCCTCAGGGCCATGGCGCCGTTCGTGGTGGGCCGCGATCCCTGGGAGGTCGAGGCGATCGCCCGCGACGTCTACAGGACCGGGCTCTGGGACTACCGCCTCCAGACGGGCAACTTCGCCTTCGCCGGGATCGACATGGCCCTCTGGGACCTCTGCGGCAAGGCCTGCGGGCAGCCGGTCTATCGGCTGTTCGGCGGCGCGCTGAGATCCGAGGTCGAGTATTTCTATTATCTCGCGGCGTCCGATCCGCAGGATGTCGCCGCGCAGGCCAGGCGGGGCGTCGAGCGCGGCTATCGCTATTTCTACCTCAAGGTCGGAGTCGACGCGCCGTCGGAAGAACAGATGCTCGTCGCCCTGCGCGAGGCGGCGGGACCTGAAGCCCGCATCCGCATCGACGCCAACGAGGCCTGGAGCTTCGCGGAAGCCGGCCGGCTGATCGCGCGCTGGGACGGGCTCGTCGGGCTGGATTTCGTCGAGGCGCCGATACCCGCTGCGCCCCTGGGCCTGATGCGCGACCTGCGCCAGCGCCTGCCCTGCGCCCTGTGCGCCAACGAAGGCCTGGGCGGCGAGGACGCCGTCCTGCGGATGATCGAGAGCGCCGCGGCTGACGTGCTGTGCATGAGCAGCTACTGGGTGGGGACGCTGCGCCGGTTCCACACCCTATCGCAGGTCGCCCACCTCCACGGGATCGGCGTTTGCAAGCACACGCACGGGGAGCTCGGGATCGCGGCGGCCGCCGCGCACCACATCCTGCTGACCCTGCCGAATACGGTTGCGGGCGCGCAGCAGACGGCCTCGGTGATGGCCGACGATATCCTCGCCACGACCCTCCCCATCGCCACGGGACCGGGGTGGGGCCTGATCGAGGCCCCGGGCCTCGGCATCGAGATCGATGCCGCCAAGCTCGAACGCTACGCCGACGCCTATCGCCGTGACGGCCAGTTCCTGCCCTGGACGGCCTGACCGCGGCGCCCCTCATCGTCCACGTCCAGCCTTGGAGCAGAGCCATGAGATCCGTCGTCAAGACGCACCTGCCTGGAGAAGACGCGCCCATCGAGTGGGCGGTGACGGCCGACGGGGTGCTCTACACCGCGCAGATTCCCATCCGCGAGGACGGCGGCATCGAGACCGGCGACATCGACGCGCAGGCCGACCTCACGTTCGGCAACCTGAAGCGCACGCTGGAAGCGGCCGGCGGCACGCTCGAGGACGTGACGCAGGTGCTCGTCTACCTCACGCGCAAGGAGGATTTCGCGGGCATGAACGCCGTCTACCGGCGCTATTTCTCCAAGCCCTATCCGAACCGCGCGACCGTCATCGTCGCCGGGCTGATGGTGCCGGGCGCCACGATCGAGATCGTGGCCTATGCCCATCTGAACCGGTAGCGGCGATGCGGATCGTCGTCCTCGGCGCGGGAATCGTCGGCGCCACGTCTGCCTACGCCCTGGCCGCCGACGGACACGAGGTGGTCGTGCTCGACCGCCAGCCCGCAGCGGGCCTGGAGACCAGCTTCGCCAATGGCGGACTGGTCACGCCGGCGACCTCCGATTCCTGGGCGGCGCCCGGAACACCCCTGAAGATCCTGAAATGGCTGGGCCGCAACGACGCTCCGATGCTGCTGCGCCTCACGGCGCTGCCGGGCATGCTGCGATGGGGCGTGGCCTTCCTCGCGCAGTGCCGCCCCGAACCCTGGACTGAGAACACCCGCGCCACCTTGTCCATGGCTCTCGAGAGCGTGGAGGAGCTGCGCCGCATCACGGCGCTGGAAGGGCTTTCCTACGACCGCAACCCGCCGGGTCTTCTGAAGATCTTCCGGAGCCGGGACTCGATGGAGGCCGCGTTGCGCGCCGCCAGGCTCTACGAAGACCTGGGCATGCGGCTGGAACGCCTGGACGGTCCCGCCGCGCTGGCCCGCGAGCCGGCGCTCGAGCCAATCCGGGACAAGGTCTTCGGGGCCGTCTACTACCCGGACGACGAGAGCGGCGACGCGTTCAAGTTCACGCAGGCCATCGCCGAGGCGGCGGCGCGGCGGGGCGTCGAGTTCCGCTACGGCGCCACCGTGCGGCGATTGCGCAGCGATGGCGACGGGATCGCGGGGGTCCAGACCGACCGGGGCGAGGTGGTCGGCGACTGCTACGTCCTCGCGCTCGGCAGCTACACGCCCGGGATCGCCGCCACCGTGGGCGTGGACCTTCCGATCTATCCGGCCAAGGGGTACTCGATCAGCCTGGACGCACCCGGCTGGAACGGCGCGCCGCGAATCCCGATCGCGGACGATGCCCTGAAGGCGGCCGTGACGCCTCTGGGCGACACGCTTCGGGTGGCCGGCACCGTCGAATTCGCCGGCCATGACACGTCGCTGAACGCCAGGAGGGGACAGCTTCTGGAGGACAGCCTCGCCGCGATCCTGCCTGCCCACCCGAAGGGCAAGGTGCGCCACTGGGCGGGCCTGCGCCCGCTGACGCCGAGCGGGCGGCCCATCATCGGGCGAGCCGGACACCGCAACCTCTACGTCAATGCAGGACACGGTCCGCTCGGCTGGACGCTCGCGGCGGGCTCGTCGCGCCGGCTTGCGAGGATGATCGCGGAGACCGCCGCCGGCCCCCGGTGACCCGCGGCATTTCGCCATGGCGGGCCCGGGAGCGCACGACGCAACCATGATTTAGCCCAAGGCGAGGATCAGGGTCGCGGGGCGCGCTGTCGCTCCGTCCTGGCAGGAACCCTGACCGGCGGAGCAGGCGGGCAACGCGATCGCCACGATCGCGCACCTCATCGACCACGCCAGGAGCTATGATGCGGTCGCGAGGGCCGCGGCCCGTGGCGACGTCTTCCGTCGCCCCGCCCATCCCGAAGGCTTCGGGCCTTCGCCATCCTGCAGTCACGCTGAGCCCACCCCCCCGGCATCGTGGGGGCGTCGCTGCCTGGGCCCTATCGCTTCGTGAACCGGGAATACCTCATCATCACCTACCGCACCGACCCTGAGCGGCTTCGCGCGGTGGTGCCCGAGCCGCTCCAGGTGAGCGAGCCGCTGGTCAAGTACGAGTTCATCCGCATGCCGGATTCGACGGGCTTCGGGGACTATTGCGAGAGCGGCCAGGTCATCCCCGTCTCGTTCGAGGGGCGCAAGGGCGGCTACACGCATTGCATGTTCCTCAACGACCACCCGCCCATCGCCGGCGGGCGCGAGCTGTGGGGCTTCCCCAAGAAGCTCGCCCAGCCGACGCTGGAGGTGGAGATCGACACGCTGGTCGGCGAGCTGCATTTCGGCCGCATGCGCATCGCCGTGGGCACGATGGGCTACAAGCACAGGCAGGCCGACCTGGCCGCCGTGAAGGCCTCGATGGAGGCGCCAACTTCCTGCTCAAGATCATCCCGCACGTCGACGGCACGCCGCGCATCTGCGAGATCGTCGAGTACAAGCTCTCCGACATCACCCTGAAGGGCGCCTGGACGGGTCCCGCCCAGCTGCAGCTCTTCTCGCACGCGCTGGCGCCGGTCGCCGACCTGCACCCGTGCTCGAGGTGGTCTCCGCCGTGCATATCGTGGCGGACCTGACGCTCGACCTCGGCAAGGTCGTGCACGACTACCTCGCCTGACCCTCCCCCGACCGGAAAGGACACTGCCATGGACCTGAAGAACAGGGTCGCCATCATCACCGGGGCCGCCAGCGGCATCGACAAGGAGATCGCCGTGCCGGCTCGCCGCCCAGGGCAGCATCCCGTCATCGCCGACCTCAACCTCGACGCCGCCGAGGCCGCACGGCCGACCTGCGCAAGGGGCGGCGCGGACGCCTTCGCCGTGGCCATGAACGTCGCCGACGAGCAGGTGGAGGCCGGCGTCGCCGCCGTCGCTGGCCAAGTACGGCAAGATCGACATCCTCGTCAGCAATGCCATCCAGATCAGTACCCCTTCGTCGACTTCCCCTATGCCGACTGGAAGAAGCTGCTGGCCATCCACCTCGACAGGGCCTTCCTGACCACCAGGGCCTACCTGAAGCACATGTACGCCGCCCAGTACGGCCGGGTGATCTACATGGGCTCGGTGCACTCGCACGAGGCCTCGAAGCTGAAGGCCGCCTACGTCACCGCCAAGCACGGCCTGCTCGGGCTGGCCCGCGTGTTGCCAAGGAGGGCGCCGAGCACAACGTCACGGCCAACGTGGTCTGCCCCTGATCTGTGCGCACCCTGCTCGTCGACAAGCAGATCCCCGAGCAGGCGAAGCAGCTCGGCATCTCCGAGGAGGCGGTGATCAAGACCGTGATGCTCAAGGACACCGTGGACGGCGAGTTCACAACAACCGACGACGTCGCAGACGCCGTGCTCTACTTCGCCGCATCCCCCACAAACGCCCTCACCGGGCAGTCCCTCGTCGTCAGCCACGGCTGGTTCATGCAGTAGCCCGGCGCGCCGGCCCCGGGGCCGGCGCCCATTCTCCCGGTCGCCCTCCACGGCCGCGCGTGCGCAAGGCCCGGCGACCGGCTCAAACCCCCGCCACCAGCGCCGCGGCGGCGGCCTCGACGGCGCCCTTGCCGTGGCGCAGGCCGAGCGCCTGCATGCCGGTCTCGATGGTGGCCAGCGTGCCGAGCAGCAAGGGCGGGTTGAGATGGCCCATGTGGCCGATGCGGAAGAGGTTCTCGTCGCGCCCGCCGGCGAAGCTCGAACCCAGCGAGAGGCCGATGCCGAGCGTGAGGTCGAGCTCGTGGTCGCAATAGGCACGCAGCCGGTTGGCGTCGATGTCGGTGCGGATGGTCGTCACGGCCCAGGAGCGATGGGCCGGCTCGGGGATGTTGAGCTCCCATCCGCCATCCGCGCCCCAGGCGTTGACCGCCGCATGCACGGCGCGCGCGAAGCGTGCGTGGCGGCGCCAGATGGCCTCGATCCCTTCCTCCTCGATCATGCCGAGCGCCGCATCGAGGCCGAACAGGTGGTGCGTGGGCGGCGTGCCGCAATATTTCGCGTAGTAGGCGGCCGGCTCGAGCCGCGGCTTCCAGTCCCAGTAGGGCGAGACCGCCCCGAGCTGCTCGCGCGCCGCCCGGGCGCGGGGGCTCACGAAATTGAGCGCGAGCCCGGTCGGCGTCATCAGGCCCTTCTGCGAGCCGGCGACCATCACGTCGACGCCCCAGGCGTCCATCTCGAAGGGCTCGCAGCCAAAGCTCGCGATGCAGTCGACGAGGTAGAAGGCGTCGCTGCCCGCGGCGTCGATGGCCCGGCGTATGGCGGCCACGTCGTTGCGCACGGAGGTCGCCGTGTCCGTCTGCACCATCAGCACGCCGCGGATGGAGCGGTCCCGGCGCAACGCCTCCTCGACCTGCCCGGGATCGACCGGCGAGCGGGCCCCGAAATCGATCTCGACGATGTCCAGCCGCATGGCGGCCGCCATCCCCGCCCAGCCGCGCGCGAAGCGGCCCGTGTAGAGCGCCAGCACGCGGTCGCCCGGCGAGAACAGGTTGGCGAGCGCGGCCTCCCAGCCGCCGTGGCCGTTGGCGATGTAGATCACCACGTCCGAGGCCGTCGCCCGCGCGGTCTCCCTCAGGCGGCGCTCCACGCGGTCCGTCACCGCGAGCATCTCTCCCTCGTAGATGTTGGGGCTGTCGCGGTGCATGGCGTTGAGCACACGGTCCGGCATGAGGGAGGGACCGGGAATCGCCTGGAGGTGACGTCCGCGCGCGAGAGACATGGGTATGGACTCCGAATGATCGCGCTTGGTCTATTCGATTGCGCGCCGAGCGCAACACCCCCGCCGGCACGGCTGCCGTGCGGGGGGCGTGAGCGATCGGCTCAGGCGAAGCGGACGGACAGCGTGCCGTAGGGGCCCCAGTCGCCGCGCACCTCGTCTCCGGGCGCAACCTCGACGGGCACGACGCAGGTGCCGGTGGTGACGACCTGCCCGGCCTGCATCGTCAGGCCGAGGCCCGAGAGCTCGTTGACGATCCAGGCGAGCGCCACCCGCGGGTCGCCCAGCGCGTTGGCGCCCTTGCCGTGCCGCGTTTCCTCGCCGTTGAGGGTGGCGGAGACCGGGGCCGCCGCGAGATCCGCCTGCCGCCAGGGCGCGTCGGAGGCCGGGCCGAGCATGAACAGGTGGGCGCAGGCATCGTCCGCGATGAGCTGGGCCGCCCCGACGGCGCAGAAATCCGTGTAGCGCGAATCCGGGATCTCGATGGCCGGGTGGAGGCTCGCCACCGCCTCCAGCACCTCGGCGACGCCGTAGGGGGTCGGGCGCGGCGGCAGGTCGCGGCCGAAGCGGAAGGCGAATTCGATCTCGGCGACCCGCATGAGGGTCCCGGAGAGCGGGATCGTCGCGCCGGGCTCGCGCACCTTCTCCGCAAGGATCCGCCCGGCGAGGGGGCCATCCACGTTGATATGGCGCTGGCCGGCCTGGCTGGTCGCGGCGATCTTCCAGCCGAAGAGCGAGGACGCCGATCGCCGCTCGACCTGGGCCTGGATCGCGTATCCCTCGGCGCGCGTGCTGGGCCTCAGCTGCTCGGGAAGGGCGTCAATCCGCGTCCCCGCATCCCAATGGCCGACAAGCAGGTCCGATGCGGCGCGCGCGCGTGTCTCGTCCATGGCGTCTCCCGGCAGCGGGGATCGCTGTCGCCCCGTCGCTTCTCGCGCAGCATTGGAGCGGTTTGGCGCAAGGCCGGCAAGGGGCCTGGCGGCGGCATCGGCGCGCCACGGACGGGCCGACGCGCAGGCCGATGATCTGGCTCACAGCGTCAAGACTTCGTTAACCATAAAAAGCACAGCATCTCGAGGTTGAAAGGACGGATGGCATGCGCAGGATCGAGATCGCCGACGGGTTGTCCGTCCGGTTCCCCAAGCGCTCCGACGAGTTCGTGGAAGGGGTGGAGATCGGCCTCCTGGCCGCCGCCCTCGCCGCCGGCCCGGCGCGCCACCTGATGGACGTCTCCCCGGTGACCGTGGAGCAGGCCACGGCCTTCGCGCGCAGCCTGGGCTACCGCGTGGTGACCGGGCCGACCCGGGACGGAGTCGTGGCCCTCACCTTCATGCGGGCCGACATCCGCCCGCGCCTGCAGGTGGTCGCCTCCGCCGCCGCCGGTTGACCAGGCGCGTCAGGCTCGATGCGGTCGAGTGTCGATGCGGTTCTGGGGCCGTGAGGTTCAGGGAATTGGCGACGCCCCGTTGACCATTGCGACGCATGGCGATGCAGGGGCGGCCTTCCCCCTTTGACCTCGGCGCAGCTTCCGGTCTATAAAAACGGGAAGCAAGTTTCGTGCCGCCTTCCTTGGGCGGCCAGAAGTACGCGTCAGGCGCGTAAGAGGTCGGTTCGGCATGCGGTTCTCACAGAGGCTGGAGATCAAGCAGGGCCAGACCCTGGTGATGACCCCGCAGCTTCTGCAGGCCATCAAGCTCCTGCAGTTCTCCAGCCTGGAACTCGCCAACTACGTCGATGCCGAGCTCGAGCGCAATCCGCTGCTGGAGCGCGCCGACGAGCCCGGCGAGCGCGAAGGGGCGGCCGACGCGCCGGGCGAGGCCGGGGCGGAGGCGGGCGAGTCCTTCGCCGCCGAGCGCGAGGACTGGTCGCCTCCCGAGATCAGCCCCGAGCGCGGCGAGATCGAGGTGCAGCCCGACAGCGGCACCGAGAACGTCTTCCAGGACGAGGCCAGCGTGGCGCCCGAGCCGCGCCGCGAGGCGGAGGCCGAGGGCCTCATGCTGTCGGCCGGCGGCTGGACGGGCGTGGGCGGCGGCGGGCGCGAGGGCGACGAGGACGTCTCGCTCGAATCCTACGTCGCGGCGCAGCGCTCGCTGCACGACACGCTGGACGAGCAGCTTCACGTCGCCACGCAGGACCCGGTGGACCGCCTGATCGGCCAGGCGCTGATCGATCTCGTCGAGGAATCGGGCTACATCGTCGAGCCCATCGCGCCCGTGGCCGAGCGCCTCGGGGTGTCGCTCGAGCGGGTCGAGCGCGTGCTGGGCCTGATCCACGCCTTCGAGCCGACGGGGGTGGGCGCGCGCAATCTCGCGGAATGCCTGCGCCTGCAACTCGTCGAGGCCGATCGCTTCGACCCCGCCATGGCCTGCCTCGTCGAGCACCTGGACCTCCTGGCCAAGCGCGACTTCGCCGCGCTGAAGCGCCTGTGCGGCGTCGATGACGAGGACTTCGCGGAGATGGTGGCCGAGCTGCGCCGGCTCGACCCCAAGCCGGGCCTGCGCTTCGGAGGCTCGCCCATCCAGCCCGTCGTGCCGGACGTGTATGTGCGCCAGGCCGCGGACGGCAGCTGGCTCGTCGAGCTCAACAGCGACGTGCTGCCGCGCGTGCTCATCAACCAGTCCTACCTCGCCAAGGTCTCCCGCGCGGCCAAGTCCGAGCCGGACAAGACCTACGTGACGGACTGCCTGCAGACCGCGAACTGGCTGACCCGCAGCCTGGAGCAGCGGGCCAAGACGATCCTCAAGGTCGCGACCGAGATCGTGCGCCAGCAGGATTCCTTCCTGATGTACGGGGTCGAGCACCTGCGCCCGCTCAACCTGCGCACCGTCGCCGACGCGATCGGCATGCACGAGTCGACGGTGTCGCGCGTGACGTCCAACAAGTACGTCGCCACGCCGCGCGGCATCTTCGAAATGAAGTACTTCTTCACGGCGGCCATCGCGGGCACGCGGGGCAGCGACTCGCATTCGGCCGAGGCGGTGCGCTTCCGCATCAAGCAGATGATCGATGCGGAGAGCCCGGAGGACGTGCTCTCCGACGACGCCATCGTGCAGAAGCTGCGCGGCTCGGGCATCGACATTGCCCGGCGCACCGTCGCCAAGTATCGGGAGGGCTTGCGGATTCCCTCGTCCGTGGAACGCCGCCGGGAGAAGATGGCGATGCGCTCGGCGCGCGCGGGGACGGCCTGACCGGGCCTGATTGACTTCCACCGGGCCCGTCCTTACGTGTCACTGAACCGCCGCCTCGACAGGATGGCGGGCTCACCTTGGGGTGGAAATCCGACCGTTGCGGTCCACGGAGTGCGCACCATGCCCCTGAGAGTTTCGGGAAAGAACCTCGACATCGGCGAAGCCCTTCGCGCGCAGGTGAACGAGCGCGTGTCCACCGCCGTCTCGAAGTTCTTCGACGGCGGCTTCACGGGACACGTGACCGTGGAGAAGGAGGGGACGGGGTTCCGCACCGATTGTGCGCTGCATCTCGCCTCGGGCGTCACCCTGCAGGCCGAGGGCATGGCCCACGACGCCTATCTCAGCGCCGACAAGGCGGCGGAGCGGATCGAGAAGAGGCTGCGACGCTACAAGCGCCGCCTCAAGGACCGCACGGGATCCCATAACGGAACGAACCGCGAGGTCGAGATCCCGTCCTATGTCATCCAGGCCCCGGAACAGGACGACGAGGTCGAGGTCCAGGACTTCCACCCCGTGGTCATCGCCGAGACCAAGAAATCCATGCGGACGCTTTCGGTCAGCGAGGCGGTTGTGGATCTGGACTTGACGGGGGCCCCCGTCGTCGTGTTCCGTCACGCCGGCTCCGGAAGGGTCAACATGGTCTACCGCCGGAGCGACGGAAACATCGGCTGGATCGACCCGCCGGCCCTGAGCGCCGACGGCGCGCTCTAGCCAGGACCATCGTCCATCCTTCCCCCGGGGCTGGCGTGTTTGTTGCACCCCGTCCCGCGCGGCGCGGATCAAGCGAAAAGGCCATCATGCCTCTTTCCGATTTCCTCAAGCCCGAGGGCGTCATCGCCACGCTCAAGGCCAATTCCAAGAAACAGGCCTTGCAGGACCTTGCCGAGCACGCCGCCGCGGTGTCCGGGCTGCCCGAGCGCGACATTTTCGAGACCCTGCTGCAACGCGAGCGCCTGGGCTCGACCGGCATCGGCCACGGCATCGCCATCCCGCACGGCAAGCTGCCCAAGGTGGAGCGGCTCTTCGGCCTGTTCGCCCGGCTGGAGCGGCCCATCGACTTCGAGGCGCTGGACGGCGAACCCGTCGACCTGCTCTTCCTCCTCATCGCGCCGGAAGCGGCCGGCGCGGATCACCTGAAGGCGCTCGCCCGCGTGGCCCGCGTGCTGCGCGACACCAGCGTCACCCAGAAGCTGCGCGCCACGCAGGATCCCGCCGCGCTCTACGCCATCCTGACGGAAGCGCCCACCTCGCACGCGGCGTGATCGTCGGGTCGTCGTTGCGAGAAGCGCAGCGACGACGCCATCGGTGACGGCCTGGAGCGCCTGAAGCGCCCGCAATGACGGTCGAAGCCGGGAGGCCTTTGCGTCACGCCGTCCAGGAACGCGTGGCGTAGTCGATCTCGTAGCGGGCCGGCTGGGCCGCGATGGCCGCCATGCCGTGCAGCACGGCCCTGTCGCTCACCACCATGCGCGTGCCGATCGACCGGGGCAGCCACTCGACCGGGGCCTTGGCCTCGAAGGTCCGGCGGAACATCGCGGGATCGAGCACCGGGCGCAGGCGCGGCAGGATGCCGCCGGCGAAGAAGACCCCGCCCGTCGCGCCGAAGGTGATCGCCATGTCGCCGGCGAAGCGAGCGAGAATCGACAGGAACATCCGCACCGTCGCGCCCTCGTCGCCCTGCCTGTCGACGAGCCCCCGCTCGACGATTCCGGCCGCCGTCGTGACCGCCGCCGGCCTGGCCAGGGCGGCCATGCGGGCGGCGTGGAGCCGCTCGAGGCCGGGGCCGGACAGCACGACCTCGCCCGCGATGCGCCCGCCGACGCGCTGGAGATGCGCGAAGACGCTCGCCTCGTCCTCGTCGCCGGGAGCGAGGTCGATATGGCCGCCCTCGCTGGGGATGGGGATGTGCCGGCCCGCAGACTGCACCAGCGCGCCGACGCCGAGGCCCGTGCCGGGGCCGAGCACCACCTTCGCCCCGCCGCCCGGCTTCAGGTCGGGCCCGATGACCCAGAGGTCGTCGGCGGGAATGGCCGGCAGCGAGAGCGCCTGGGCCTCGAAATCGTTGAGGAGCAGGCCGTCCGCCAGGCCCAGCGCGCCGGCCAGTTGCGGGCCGTCGATCAGCCAGGGCGCGTTGGTGAGGGAGCAGGTCCGCCCGTTCACGGGCCCGGCCCCGCACATCACCACCGAGCGCGGTTGCGCGGGCAGGCTTCCGGCAAGCGAGCGGATGGCCTCCGCGGGGCCCGGAAAATCCCCGGTGCGCAGCTTCGGCAGGGGCTGCAGCGGCGCGCCGGGCTCCTCCACCAGCGCGAAGCGGGCGTTGGTGCCCCCGATGTCGCCGACGACGAGGGGATGCGGGAGGGACTCGGGGAGGGACGAGGACAAGGGTCACGCCTGTGCAATGCTTCGCCGCGAGTCTCGCGGTGCGACGGAAGCGTGTCAACGCGTCAGCCGTCCAACGCCGCCGTCATCCCGGCCGAAGCACTCCATCCATGCTCCTCAGCCCAAGGAGCACCGCTCCTCGGCGGCGCGTCCGGACGGCCGACGGCGATCGGCTCGACGGAAAAAGCCGCCACCTACTTGCCCGTCTTCACCCTCGTCCACAGCCGGGTGACCTGCTTCTGCAGCTTGTCGTCCGGCGAGGTGATGGTGAAGAGGCGCTTCATCGTCTCCGCGTTGGGATAGATGCCGGGGTCCTGCAGGATCTCAGGCTTCACCTGCGACATGGAGGCGAGGTTGCCGTTGGCGTAGCTCACGAAGTTGGAGTTCCGCGCGGCGACGTCGGGGCGCAGCATGTAGTCCAGGAAGGCGTAGGCGTTGTCCTTGTTGGGGGCGTCGGCGGGGATGACGAAGCTGTCGAACCACATTTCCGCGCCCTCCTTGGGCACGACGTAGCGGATCTCGACGCCGTTCTTGGCCTCCTCGGCGCGCTTGCGGGCCTGGATCACGTCGCCCGAATAGCCGACGGCGAGGCAGATGTCGCCGTTGGCGAGCGCGTTGATGTACTCGGAGGAGTGGAACTTGCGCACGGAGGGGCGGATCTTCAGCAGCATGTCCGCGGCCTTCTGGAAATCGGCCGCGTTCTTGCTGTCGGGGTTGAGGCCGAGATACCGCAGCGCGCCGGGGAAAATATCCTCCGGCGCGTCCAGGACCATGACGCCGCAATCCTTGAGCTTGGCCAGGTTCTCCGGCCGGAACACCGTGTCCCAGCTCTCGATGGGCTTGTCGCCGAGGCGCTCCCTGATCTTCTGGACGTTGTAGCCGATGCCAATCGTGCCCCACATGTAGTTCACGGCATGGGCGTTGCCGGGATCGTAGACCTTGAGGCGGTCGGCGATGTCCGGCCAGGCGTTCTTCAGGTTGGGCAGCTTGGCCTTGTCGAGCGGCTGGAAGACCTTGGCGGCGACCATCCGCTGCAGCGGGCTGCCGGAGGGCACCACGATGTCGTAGCCGGACTTGCCGGCCATCATCTTGGTCTCGACGATCTCGTTGTTGTCATAGGTGTCGTAGACGACCTTGATCCCGGTCTCCTTGGTGAAATCCTCCAGCACGCCCGGGTCGATATAGTCCGTCCAGTTGTAGACGTTGACGACCTTGTCCTGCGCAAGCGCGCCGCCGCAGGCGAGCGACATGGCAACCGTCATGGCAACCGCGATGGCGAGGGCGGCGAGGGGGCGGCGCGAGGCCGAGGGGAACGGGCCGGCGAGGCGCGGGGCCGGACAGGACTCGGGGAACATGGCGTCTCCGTGGACAACAGGCTGGACGGCCGGAATCGGCGCAAGGCGGGCCGAAACGGCCCGGCACGACGCTAAGGCCCGTCTTCCTCGGGTCAAGCCGCTTTGCGCGCCACGGCCTCGAGCCGCTCGAGGGCCGCGTCCAGCGTCGCGTCACGCTTGGCGAAGCAGAAGCGTACCACCGTGCGGATCGGGTCCTGCGCATAGAAGGCGGAGACCGGGATGGCGGCCACGCCGTGCCGGCGCACCAGCCGCTCGCAGAAGGCGACGTCGTCCGCCTCGCCGAGGGGCGCGATGTCGACGTTGAGGAAATAGGTGCCCGAGGAGGGCAGCACGGCGAAGCCGCGCGCGGCGAGGCCGGAGGCGAAGCGGTCGCGGCTCGCCTGGAAGGCGGCGCGCATGCCCGAGAAATAGCCGTCCTCCTTGCCGAGCCCATAGGCGACGGCGGCCTGCAGGTTGGGGGGCGTCGTGAAGGTGAGGAACTGGTGGGCCTTGGCGAGCACGCGCAGGAGGGGCGGGGCGGCGCAGACGAAGCCGACCTTCCAGCCCGTCAGCGAGAAGATCTTGCCAGCCGAGCCGATCTTCACCGTGCGCTCGCGCATGCCCGGCAGCGCGATCAGCGGCGCGTGGCGCAGCCCGTCGAAGACCACGTGCTCCCACACCTCGTCGCAGACCGCGACCGCGTCGTGGCGGATGCAGAAGCGCGCCAGCAACGCGAGGTCCTCCGGCGGCGCGACGGTGCCGGACGGGTTCAGCGGATTGTTGAACAGCACGACCTTGGTCCGGTCGGAAAAGGCGGCCGCCAGCATGGCCTCGTCGAAGCGCCAGTGCGGCGGCTCCAGCCGCACGAAGCGCGGCACGCCGCCGGCGCGCAGCACGAGCGGCAGGTAGGCGTCGTAGAGCGGCTGGAAGAGGACGACCTCGTCGCCGGGCTCGATCAGGGCCATCAGGGCGCCGGCGAGCGCCTCGGTCGCACCGGAGGTGACCATCACCTCCCCCTCCGGGTCGAGCGCGATGCCCTGGTGGTGGGCGTAATGACGCGCCACCGCCTCGCGCAGTTCGGGCAGGCCCATCATCGGCGGATACTGGTTCCAGCCCTCGAGCACGGCTTCGGCCGCCTTGCGCCGAACGTCGTCCGGGCCGGGATCGTCCGGGAAGCCCTGTCCCAGGTTCACGGCCCCCGTCTCCCGGGCCAGCCGGGACATGGTCTCGAACACGGTGGTCGGGAGGTCGGCGAAGATCGGGTTCATCGGGCCATCGGGGTTCGGGCGGCCTCGCCGACCGGCGAGGCGTCCCTCGGAGGTCGTCGCGGGGCGGCGGATCCGGGCCCTCCCTAGCACGGCGACACCCCCGCACAAACACGGAACCGTGAGGACTAAGAACTCATCACTGACGAATGTTGACATTCGTCAGTGCGTAGGCTTCACTCCGCCCAGACCAGGCACGCACCCCGGACCGGCCATGCCCCTTTCCCCGCTCCTTTCCTTGCCCCGCCGCCGCACAAGGCCTCGCTCCCCCTCCCCGGCGAGCGCCCGCGGCTGGCGGGGCGCCTTTCCGCTCCTCCTCCTCCCGGCGCTCGGCGCGGCGCTGGCGGGCTGCAACGAGCAGAGCCATGCCCAGGCGACGAGGCCGCCGACCGCCGTGCTGGCGACGGACGTGCGCTACGAGCCCGTGACGCCGGACCGCAGCCTGACGGCCGTCATCAGGCCCCGCGTCGAGGCGGACCTGGGCTTCCGCGTGCCCGGCAAGGTGGCGCGGCGGCTCGTCGACGTGGGGCAGGCCGTGAAGGCCGGCGATGCGCTCGCCGACCTCGACGACACCGACCTGCGGCTGCAGCGCGAGCAGGCCGAGGCCGATGCGCGGGCGCTCTCCACCGTCGTGGCCCAGGCCGTGGCGGAGGAGCAGCGCGCGCTCAACCTGCGCCGGCAGGGCTGGACCGCCGACGCCACCGTCGACAAGGCCCGCGCGACGGCCGACGACGCCCGCGCCCGCAAGGAGCGGGCCGACCGCGCGCTGGCGCTGGCCGAGAACGCGCTCGCCTACGCCGTGCTGCGAGCCGACGCCGACGGCGTCGTCTCCGCCACGCTGGTCGACAAGGGCCAGGTGGTGCAGGCCGGGCAGGCCGCCATCCGCGTCGCGCGGCTCGACGAGAAGGAGGCGGCGGTCGCCGTCCCCGAGGCCCTGGTGAACCGGATCGGGCGGGCCCAGGCGACGCTCTCGCTCTGGGCGAGCCCCGGCCAGAGCTTCAAGGCCACGCTGCGGGAGCTGTCGCCGGTCTCGGACGCCGCCACGCGCACCTATGCCGCGCGCTTCGCGCTGCCCGGCGCCGGGGAGGATGTCCGGCTCGGCATGACCGCCACCCTCACCCTCTCCGACGCCGCGCAGGACCGGGCGGCGCGCCTGCCGCTGTCCGCGCTGTTCAACCAGGGCGCCGGCCCGTCGGTCTGGATCGTCGACGAGGCCACGGGCGCGCTCGCGCTCAGGCCGGTGGAGGTCGCCGGATACGGCGCGCGCGAGGTGCTGGTGCGCTCCGGCGTGTCGGAAGGCGAGAAGGTGGTGAGCCTCGGCGTGCAGAAGCTCGACCCCGGCGCCAAGGTGCGCGTCGTCCAGGCGCTCGGACTGTGAGGAGAGACGCCATGTCCCGCTTCAACCTGTCCGCGCTGGCGGTCCGCCACCCGGCCTTGATGCTCTTCTTCGTGCTCCTGCTGGCGGCGGCCGGCACGGTCTCCTTCTTCAAGCTCGGCCGCTCGGAAGATCCCTCCTTCACCATCAAGGTCGCGATCGTGACGACATCCTGGCCCGGCGCGACGGCGAGGGAGATGCAGGAGCAGGTGGCCGACCCCATCGAGAAGAAGCTCCAGGAGCTGCCCTGGTTCGACAAGGTGCAGACCTATTCGAAGCCCGGCTTCACGGCCATGCAGGTGGTCTTCAAGGACACGACCCCGCCGCGCGAGATCTCCACCCTCTTCTACCAGTTGCGCAAGAAGCTGAACGACGTGAGGGGACAACTGCCGGCCGGCGTGCAGGGACCCAACGTCAACGACGAGTACGGCGACGTCGACTCCGTCCTCTACATGATCACGGCGGACGGCGCCGACGCCGCGCAGCTCAAGAAGGTCGCGGAGGCGCTGCGGCAGGACCTGCTCAAGGTGCAGGACGTCGTGAAGGTCAACCTCTATGGCGTGCAGGACGAGAAGATCTTCGTCGAGTTCAGCCATGCCCGCCTCGCCACGCTGGGCGTCACGCCGCAGGCGGTGTTCGACTCGCTCGCCCGGCAGAACGGCGTCGTCTCCGCCGGAATCGTGGAGACCAGCGCCCAGCGCGTCGCGCTGCGGGTGACGGGAGCGCTGGAGGGCGAGCGCGCCGTCGCCGAGACGCCCGTGCAGGCCGGCGGCAAGGCGTTCCGCCTGGGCGACATCGCCACGGTGACGCGCGGCTTCAAGGATCCGCCGGACTTCCTGGTGCGGCAGGAGGGCCAGCCCGCCATCGGCGTCGGCGTGGTCATGGCCCGGGGCGGCAACCTCATCGCGCTGGGCGAGCACCTCAAGGGCGAGCTCGCGCGCTTCAAGGCCGGCCTGCCGGCCGGCATCGAGATCGCCCAGGTGGCGGACCAGCCGGAGGTGGTGAGCCACGCCATCGGCGAATTCGTGCGCTCCTTCGTGGAGGCGCTCGCCATCGTGCTCTTCGTGAGCTTCCTGTCGCTGGGCTGGCGGACCGGGATCGTCGTCGCGCTCTCGGTGCCGCTGGTGCTCGCCTTGGTCTTCATGGTGATGAACGCGATGGGGCTCGACCTGCACCGCATCACCCTCGGCGCACTCATCATCGCGCTGGGCCTGCTGGTCGACGACGCGATCATCGCGGTGGAGATGATGGTGGTGAAGATGGAGCAGGGCGTCGACCGGGTGAAGGCGGCCTCGGCCGCCTGGGACTCGACCGCCTTCCCCATGCTCACCGGCACGCTGGTGACGGCTGCGGGCTTCATTCCCGTGGGCTTCGCCGCCTCCTCGACCGGCGAGTATGCCGGAGGAATCTTCTGGGTCGTCACGCTGGCGCTGCTCGCCTCCTGGATCGTGGCCGTGACCTTCACGCCCTACCTGGGCGTCCGGCTGCTGCCGGACTTCGCCAAGAACCGGGCCGCCCGCGGCGGCCATGCCGATGCGCACGCCGTCTACGACACCCGCCTCTACCGCGGCCTGCGCGCCGTCGTGACGTGGTGCGTCGACCACCGGCTCACGGTGGTGCTCGCCACCGTCGCCATCACGGCCGGCGCGGTGGTCGGGTTCGGCCGGGTGCAGCAGCAGTTCTTCCCCCTCTCCGAGCGGCCGGAGCTCTTCTTCCAGATGCGCCTGCCGGAGGGCGCCTCGATCCAGGCCACGACCGCCACGGCCAGACAGGCCGAAGGGCTCCTGAAGGGGGACGCGGACGCCGCGACCTGGACGACCTATGTCGGCCAGGGCTCACCGCGCTTCTGGCTGGGCCTCAACCCGCAATTGCCCAACGAGGCCTTCGCCGAGATCGTCATCGTGGCCCGCGACATCGCGGCGCGCGAGCGGCTGAAGGCGCGGCTCGAGAAGGCCGTGGAGGACGGCGCCCTGGCCGAGGCCCGCGTGCGCGTCGACCGCTTCACCTTCGGCCCGCCGGTCGGCTTCCCCGTGCAGTTCCGCGTGGTAGGCCCCGACCCGAACACGGTCCGCAGCCTCGCCTACAAGGTGCGCGACACGGTGCGGGCCAACCCCAACGCCGTCGACGTGAACCTCGACTGGAACGAGCAGACCCCCTCGGTCAGGCTCGTCGTCGACCAGGACCGCGCCCGCACGCTGGGGCTCGACCCCCAGACCATCGCCCAGACGCTGGAGACGCTGCTCTCCGGCCTGCCCGTCACGACGGTGCGCTCGGGAACGGAGAAGGTCGAGGTCGTCGCGCGCGCCGTTCCCGCCGAGCGGGCGGACCTCGCCGGTATCGCCGACCTCACCATCGTGTCGCGCGACGGCACCCCGGTGCCGCTCTCGCAGGTCGCCCGCGTGGAGTTCACCCACGAGGAGCCGATCCTGTGGCGGCGCAACCGCGACATGGCGATCACCGTGCGCGCCGACGTGGTGGACGGCGTGCAGCCGCCCGACGTCACCAACCAGATCTGGCCCGCGCTGGAGCCCGTCCGCGCGGCGATGCCGGCGGGCTACAGGATCGAGATCGGAGGCGCGATCGAGGAATCGGAGAAGGCCAACGCGTCGCTCTTCGCGCTCTTCCCGGCCATGATCGCCATCATGCTGACGCTGCTGATGCTGCAGCTGCAGAGCTTCTCGCGCCTGGCGCTGGTGTTCCTCACCGCGCCGCTCGGGATCGTGGGGGCGTCGCTGGGCCTCAACCTCGCCGGGATGCCCTTCGGCTTCGTCGCCCTGCTCGGGCTCATCGCGCTCGCCGGCATGATCATGCGAAACTCGGTGATCCTGGTGGACCAGATCGAGCACGACGTCGCGGAGGGCCATAGCCGGCGCGAGGCGATCATCGAGGCCACGGTGCGGCGCGCACGCCCGGTCGTGCTCACGGCGCTGGCCGCCATCCTCGCCATGATCCCCCTCTCGCGCTCCGCCTTCTGGGGGCCGATGGCGGTGACCATCATGGGCGGGCTGTTCGTCGCCACCTTCCTGACGCTGCTCTTCCTGCCGGGCCTCTACGCGCTGTGGTTCCGCCGGTCGCTCGGGGAGGCGACGCTGGCGAAGGACCCGGCGGAGGCCGAGAAGGCGGGCCAGGAAAAGGCCGGCGAGGAGAAGGCCGGCCCAAGCCGCCGCCCGGCCCTGGCGCCGCGGCCGGTCCTGGCGGCGGAGTAGAGCCGGACGCGCCGCGTCCGGCGTCCGGCCCCCGCCGCGCATCCCGTGGCACGGAGCGGGAGCCGCCGGGCGAAAGCCCCGTCAGGCGGCCGTCTCGCGCGCCCGCTCGGCCCGCTTGCGGTCGTTGGGGTCGAGGTGGACCTTGCGCAGGCGGATGGCCTTGGGGGTCACTTCCACCAGTTCGTCGTCCTGGATGTAGGCGAGCGCCTTCTCCAGCGTCATGCGGATCGGCGGGGTGAGGCGCACGGCCTCGTCCTTGCCGGCAGCGCGGATGTTGGTGAGCTTCTTGCCCTTGAGGACGTTCACCTCGAGGTCGTTGTCGCGGGTGTGCTCGCCCACGATCATGCCCTGGTACACTTTCCAGCCCGGCTCGATCATCATCGGCCCGCGGTCCTCCAGGTTCCACATGGCGTAGGCGACGGCCTCGCCCTGGTCGTTGGAGATCAGCACGCCGTTGCGCCGGCCCTGCACCTCGCCCTTGTAGGGGGCGTAGGCGTGGAACAGCCGGTTCATGATGGCCGTGCCGCGCGTGTCCGTGAGCAGCTCGCCGAGATAGCCGATCAGCCCGCGCGTGGGGGCGTGGAAGACGAGGCGCAGCCGGTCGCCGCCCGACGGACGCATCTCGATCATCTCGGCCTTGCGCTCGGACATCTTCTGCACGACGACGCCGGAGTGCTCCTCGTCCACGTCGATCGTCACCTCCTCGACGGGCTCGAGCAGCTGGCCCGTCGCCTCGTCCTTGGAGAACACGACCTTCGGGCGGGACACGGCCAGCTCGAAGCCCTCGCGCCGCATCGTCTCGATGAGGATGGCGAGCTGCAATTCGCCGCGGCCGGCCACCTCGAAGGAGTCCTTGTCGGCCGACTCGGTGATGCGCAGCGCGATGTTGCCCTCGGCTTCCTTGAGCAGGCGGTCGCGGATCACGCGGCTCGTCACCTTGTCGCCCTCGGTGCCCGCGAGCGGGCTGTCGTTGACGCGGAACTGCATCGTCACGGTCGGCGGGTCGATCGGGTGCGCGGTAAGCGGCGCGTCGACCTGCGGGTCGCAGAACGTGTCGGCCACCGTGCCCTTGACCATGCCGGCGATGGCGACGATGTCGCCCGCCTCGGCCTCGTCGACCGGCACGCGCTCCAGGCCGCGGAAGCCCAGCACCTTGGAGATGCGGCCCTGCTCGACCAGGTCGCCCTTGGCGTCGAGCACCTTGAAGGCCTGGTTGGGCTTCACCGTGCCCGAGGCGATGCGCCCGGTGACGATGCGGCCGAGATAGGGGTTCGCCTCGAGGATCGTGCCGAGCAGGCGGAACGGGCCCTCCTGCACGACGGGCGGGTGCACGTGCTTGAGCACGAGGTCGAAGAGCGGCGCCAGGTCGTCCTTCGGGCCCTCGGGGCTCTCGGCCATCCAGCCCTGCTTGGCAGAGCCGTAGAGGATCGGGAAGTCGAGCTGCTCGTCGGTGGCGTCGAGCGCGGCGAAGAGGTCGAAGACCTCGTTGATCACCTCGTTGGCGCGCTGCTCGGGCTTGTCGATTTTGTTGATCGCAACGATCGGGCGCAGGCCCAGCTTCAGCGCCTTGCCGACCACGAACTTGGTCTGCGGCATCGGCCCCTCGGCGGCGTCGACCAGCACGATCACGCCGTCGACCATGCCGAGGATGCGCTCCACCTCGCCGCCGAAATCGGCGTGGCCGGGCGTGTCCACGATGTTGACGCGCGTGTCCTTCCAGGTCACCGAGGTGCACTTGGCCAGGATGGTGATGCCGCGCTCGCGCTCCAGGTCGTTGGAGTCCATGGCGCGCTCGGCCACCTTCTGGTTCTCGCGGAAGGTGCCGGACTGCGCGAGCAGCTTGTCGACGAGGGTCGTCTTGCCATGGTCGACGTGCGCGATGATCGCGATGTTGCGAAGCTTCATCAGGGGCGAGCCTTTTCAAGCGCGAAAACCCGGCTCTGGGGCCGGGCGCGCATTTCGTTGCGGCGCAATATCACGAGCAGCGTGTCAGGGCAATGACACTGTGACGGCCGGGGCCGCCGGGCAGGCGGGTCCGCCGCGGGCAATTTCGGGCGCAGCCAAATTCTCGGGCGCCGGTTACTCGGCGCCGGTTACTCGGCGAGGGTTACTCGGCGCGGGTTACTTGCAGCTCGTTGCCACGGCCTGGTCGAAGTCCGCCGCCATGCTCGACATGTCGCCCGTGCGCACCCGCTGGGCCGTGCCGGTGAGGCAGCGCTTGTAGATGGCGCCGGCCTTGCGCGCGATGGCCGCGTGCTCGCGCCAGAGTGGGCACAACTCCTTGGTGGAGGCCGTAGCCTTGCCCGCGATCTTGATCTGCGACATGCGCACGTCGCTGTCGGCCACCAGCAGGTCGCGCTGGCACTCCGGCGTCTGCACCTCTCCGGCGAGCGCGGGCGCAGCCGCCACGAGGGCGAGGCCTATCGAGAGGACGCGGACAAGGGACATGGACGACTCCGGCGGCGGTCAGCGGGCGCACCGTAGCGCAGCTTCGGCTGCGCGTGCATCCGTCATTGCGGGCGAAGCGGAGCAATCCAGTCCCAAGCCGGGCATTCCCTGGATCGTGTCGTCGCTGCGCCCCTCGCCATGACGGGCGGAAGCAGCGCCGGGGCCTCAGCCGAGATTCAGCTCCTTGAAGAAGTCGTTGCCCTTGTCGTCCACGACGATGAAGGCGGGGAAGTTCTCCACCTCGATGCGCCAGATCGCCTCCATGCCGAGCTCGGGATATTCGAGCACCTCGACCTTGCGGATGCAGTCCTGCGCGAGGCGGGCGGCGGGGCCGCCGATCGAGCCGAGGTAGAAGCCGCCATGCCTGGCGCAGGCCTCGCGGACCTGGGCGGAGCGGTTGCCCTTAGCGAGCATGACGAAGCTGCCGCCCGCGGCCTGGAACTGCTCGACGAAGCTGTCCATGCGCCCGGCGGTGGTCGGCCCGAAGGAGCCCGAGGCGAAGCCCGCCGGCGTCTTGGCCGGGCCGGCATAATAGACGGGGTGGTCGCGGAAATAGGCCGGCATGGGCTCGCCGCGTTCCAGCCGCTCGCGGATCTTGGCGTGGGCGGCGTCGCGCGCCACGATCATCGGGCCGTTCAGGGAGACGCGGGTGCGGATGGGGTGGCGCGACAGCGTGGCGCGGATCTCGTCCATGGGCCGCGTCAGGTCGATCTGGACGACCTCGCCGCCGAGCGCCGCCTCGTCCACCTCGGGAAGGAAATGCGAGGGGTTGGTCTCGAGCTGCTCGAGGAACACGCCCTCGCTCGTGATCTTGCCGAGGGCCTGGCGGTCCGCCGAGCAGGAGACGCCGATGCCGATGGGCAGCGAGGCGCCGTGGCGGGGCAGCCGGATCACCCTCACGTCGTGGCAGAAATACTTGCCGCCGAACTGCGCGCCGACGCCGAGCGACTGGGTGAGCTTGTGAACCTCCTCCTCCATGGCGAGGTCGCGGAAGGCGTGGCCGGCCTGAGAGCCGGCCGTCGGCAGGCCGTCGAGGTAGCGCGTGGAGGCGAGCTTCACCGTCTTCATGACGAGCTCGGCGGAGGTGCCGCCGATCGCGATGGCGAGGTGGTAGGGCGGGCAGGCCGCTGTGCCCAGGGTCAGGATCTTATCCCTGAGGAAGGGGATCAGCCGGTCATGGGTCAGCAGCGACGGCGTCGCCTGGTAGAGGAAGGTCTTGTTCGCCGAGCCGCCGCCCTTGGCGACGAAGAGGAACTTGTAGGCGTCCTCCCCCTCCGCGTAGAGATCGATCTGCGCGGGCAGGTTGTTGCGGGTATTGACCTCCTCGAACATCGAGAGCGGCGCGACCTGCGAGTAGCGCAGGTTCTTCTCGAAATAGGCGTCGCGGATGCCGTCCGAGATGGCGTCCTCGTCCGTGCCGTCGGTCCAGATGAGGCGGCCCTTCTTGCCCATCACGATGGCGGTGCCCGTGTCCTGGCACATGGGCAGGATGCCGCCGGCGGCGATGTTGGCGTTCTTCAGGAGATCATAGGCCACGAACTTGTCGTTCGAGGTGGCCTCGGGATCGTCGAGAATCCGGGCGAGCTGGGCGAGGTGGCCGGGGCGCAGGAGGTGGTTGATGTCGATGAAGGCCTGCTTGGAGAGCGCGCGGATCGCCTCCGGCTCCACGGTGACGATCGTCTTGCCGCGCACGACGTCCGTGGCCACGCCGCCGACGTCGAGCCTGCGGTAGGGGGTCTTGTCCTCCGCCAGGGGGAAGAGCGAGGAGAGCGCGCTGGCCATGTGACATCTCCGGAACGAGGCGGCCGGACGCCGGGCGCGCGGCCTGTAGGCCCGCTCATATGCCGAAGCGCCGGGCTTTCCAAGCACTGCGAAGGTCGGGTCGGGGGGCGCTCCCGCGTTCAGCCGTCATCGCGGGAAGCGAAGCGACGACGCACCCCACGGGCGGGGAAGGTCCGGAGTGCTTCGCTTCGCTGGCAATGACAGGAGGCTGCTCACCCCTCTGGAATCAACCCACGCTTGCGCAGCAGCGCCGAGACCTCGGGGTCGCGGCCGCGGAAGGCGCGATAGGCCTCGGCGGGGTCGACGCGCGAGCCGGCGGCGTAGACATGGTCCCGCAGCCGCCCCGCCAGCGCGGGGTCGAAGACGTCGCCGGTCTCCTCGAAGGCGGCGAAGCCGTCGGCGTCGAGCACCTCGGACCAGAGGTAGGAATAATACCCGGCGGAATAGCCGTCGCCCGAGAACACGTGCGCGAAATGCGGGGTGCGGTGGCGCATCACCATGCCCTCGGGCATGCCGAGCCGCGCCAGCACGTCCGCCTCGAACGCGACGGGGTCGACATTGCCGGCGTCCGCCATGGTGTGGAACTCGATATCGACCAGCGCCGAGGCGACGTATTCCACCGTTGCAAAGCCCTGGTTGAAGTTGCGCGCGGCGTGCAGGCGGTCGAGCAGGTCCTGCGGCATGGGCTCGCCCGTCTCGGCATGGGTGGCGAAGCGGCGCAGGATGGCGGGCTGCATGAGCCAGTGCTCGTAGAGCTGGGAGGGGAATTCCACGAAGTCGCGCGGCACCGAGGTGCCGGCGATCGAGGGATAGGTCACGTCCGAGAGCATGCCGTGCAGGGCGTGGCCGAACTCGTGGAAGATCGTGCGCGCGTCGTCGAAGGAGAGCAGCGCCGGCTTGCCCTCGCCGCCCTTGGAGAAGTTGAGCACGTTGACCACGATGGGCCGGATGTCGCCGCGCAGCTTCTGCTGGCCGCGATAGGCGCTCATCCAGGCGCCCGAGCGCTTCGAGGGGCGCGCGAAATAGTCGCCGAGGAAGAGCGCGACGTGCCGCCCGGCCGCGTCCGTCACCTCCCACACCCGGACGTCGGGATGGTAGACGGGCACGTCCTTCACCTCGGCGAAGCGCAGCCCGAAGAGCTGCTCGGCCGTGTGGAAGGAGGCCTCGATCATGCGGTCGAGCTGCAGGTAGGGCTTGATTTCGGCCTCGTCGAGATTGTGCCTGATCTTGCGCACCTTGGCCGCCCAGTGGCGCCAGTCATGCGCGCCGATGACGGGCTCCTCGCCCTCCGCCGCGGCCTGGGCCTCGAGCTCGGCGCGCTCCTCCAGCGCGCGGGCGCGGGCGAGCGGCCAAACCTCCTCCAGGAGGCCGCGCACGCCGTCCGGCGTCTTGGCCATGCTGGTGTCGAGCTTGTAGGCCGCGAAGCTGTCGTAGCCCAGGAGCCGCGCCCGCTCGGCGCGCAGCTGCAGGGTCTCCGCGACGATGGCGAGGTTGTCGGTCTCCCCGCCGTTCTGGCCCCGGTGCGTCCAGGCGTGGAAGGCCTTCTCGCGCAGCGCGCGGTTGGTGGAGAACTGCAGGAAGGGCTCGATGGAGGAGCGCGAGAGCGTGATCACCTGTCCCTCGAGCCCGCGCTCGGCCGCGGCCGCGGCGGCGGCGTCGAGCAGCCAGCCGGGTAGGCCGGCGCGGTCGTCGTCGGTGGCCAGGGGCAGGGTCCAGGTCGCCTCGTCCTTCAGGACGTTCTGGCTGAACCGGGTGCCCAGCGAGGCGAGCCGCTCGACGATGGCGGAGAGGCGTGCGCGGTCCTCGTCGCCGAGCTTCGCCCCGGCGCGCACGAAGCGCTTGTGCGTGAGCTCCAGCACGCGGCGCCGCTCGGCCGTGAGCCCGAGCGCATCGACCTGGTCCCAGAGCGCGTCGATGCGCCGGAACAGGCCCTGGTTCATGCCGATGTCGCTGTAGTGCTTGGCGAGGACGGGCGACATGGCCCGCTCCACTGCCTGCAGCGCGGGATTGGTGTCGGCCCCCGCGAGGTTCCAGAACACGCCTCCGACGCGCTCCAGGTCCTCGCCCGAGCGTTCCAGGGCGTCGATCGTGTTGGCGAAGGTGGCAGGCGCGGGGTCGCTCGCGATGGCGTCGATCTCGGCGCGGTGGCGCTCGAGGGCGACGGCGAAGGCAGGCTCGAAATGCTCCGGCCCGATGCGGTCGAAGGGCGGCACGCCGAAGGGCGTGTCCCAGGGCTGGAGCAGCGGGTTGCCTGATGTCGCGGCGCCGGTCATGGCGGAATCTCCGGATTCGTCGGAGCGAAGATAGGCATGGGAAGCGGTCGGCGCATCCCCGAACGTGCAAAGCCTTGGGAGCGCTCCGCTTGTACAACCCCTTCACCCGGAGGAGCCCCGGACATGATCCGGGGCGCAAGGACGAGGGGCGATGAGGCTCGCCCCGAGCGGGGCCTACCCCTTCGCCATCCGCTCGCGGATCGCGCCGTCCAGCCAGGCGAGGTCGCCCGCCAGGGCCGGGATGAGGCCGTACCAGCCATGGAAGCCGTGCAGCATGCCCGGCACGTGGCGGAGCGCGTGGGCGACGCCCGCCTCGGCGAGGCGGCGGGCGAAGAGCGCTGCGTCATCGGCGAGGGGATCGCATTCGGCCGCCAGGAGGATCGTCTCCGGGAATCCGGCGGGCACGGGATGCAGGGCCGCGGACAGCTCGGGGTGGTCGAAGCCCAGGGTGGGCGGGACGTACTGGTTGCAGAACTCCATCAGCACCTCGCGCTCGAGCTGGTGGCCGCGGCCGAAGATGCGGCTCGCCGGCGAGGTGAGCGTCATGTCGAGCCAGGGGCTGAGGAGCACGAGCAGGCCGACGGGCGACGTTCCGCGCTCGGCAAAGCGGCGCGCGGCCGCGGCCACGAGCCCCGCCCCGGCGCTGACGCCGGCCAGCGCCAGCGGCGCGGCGCGCACGCCCTCGACGCCCCCCGAGGCCACGGCCGAAACCAAGTCCTCGACATCGTCGATCGCGGCGGGCCAGGGATGCTCGGGCGCCAGGCGGTAGCTCAGCGAGACGACGTTGGCCGGCACGCCCGCCGCGAAGCGCCGCGTCTCGGCCTCGGTCTCCTCGATGCCGCCGACCACGTAGCCGCCGCCATGCACGTAGACCAGCGTCGGCAGGGGGCCGGCCGCCGCAGGCCGGTAGACGCGCGCGCGGCGCGGCCCCGCCCGGGTCGGCAGCATCACGTCCTCCTCGCTGGCCATGACGGGCTGGCCCTCGCGCGGGCGCTGCAGGGCGGACTGGCGGTGCCAGTGCCGGGACTCCTCCACGCTCTGCTCGATGCGGGGCGGCACCTTGTTGGCCTCCTGCCAGGCGGCCATCCGGGCGAGGAAGGCCCGGGTCTCGGGGTGCAGAGGCATGGGCGGTCCGGGGTTCAGAATCGGGGACGGTGCGGATCGAAGTCCGGCTGGTACTTGCGCATCTCCTTCGTATCGTCCCGCCGCCGCAGACCGCAATCCAGGTACTGGCGATGCAGCCGTGCAAGCGCCGCACGGTCCAGCGTGACGCCCAGCCCCGGTCCCTCCGGCACCTCCACGCAGCCGCCCGAGATGGGCAGCTTGCCACCCTCGACGACCTCCTCGACCTGCCACGGATAATGCGTGTCGCAGGCATAGGCGAGGTTGGGGATGGTCGCCCCGACATGGGTCATGGCCGCCAGGCTGATGCCGAGATGGGAGTTCGAATGCATCGAGACGCCCCAGCCGAACACCCGGCCCATATGGGCGAGATGCTGCGTGGCCCGCAGGCCTCCCCAGTAGTGATGGTCGGAGAGCACGACCTGGACGGCGTTGAGCCGGATCGTCTTGGGGACATGCCCGAAGGCAACGGTGACCATGTTGGTGGCGAGCGGCATGGTGGCGAAGGTCGCCACCTCGCCCATGGCGTCGAGGTCGACGGCGGGGTCCTCGAGATATTCGAGCAGGCCGTCGAGCTGCGGCATCACCCGGCGCGTGGTCTCGACGGACCATCCCCCGTTTGGGTCGATGCGCAGCGGATGGTCCGGGAAGGCGCGCCGCAGGCGTCGCAGCGTCTCGATCTCGAAGTCGGGCTCGAACACGCCGGCCTTCAGCTTGATCGAGCCGAAGCCGTAGGTCTCCACCATGCGGCGGGCCTGGTCGACCACCTGCTCGTGCGTCAGCGCCTCGCCCCAGTCGTCGGCGGGATAGCCGGGATCGTCGCGGTGGCGCTCGAACTTGTAGAACAGGTACGCGGAATAGGGGACGCGGTCGCGCACCCGCCCGCCGAGCAGGTCGCAGAGCGGGATGCCGACATGGCGCGCCTGCAGGTCGAGGAAGGCGACCTCGAAGGCGGCGAGCGCCGAGGCGCGCGCCTTGTCGCCGGCCGCGGGGAAGACCTGGCCGGGATCCGTGTCCCCGCCCAGGGCGGCGTAGACGACGCGGGCCAGCCCGTTCAGGTCGAAGGGGTCGAGGCCGAGCAGGCCCGGCCTGGCGCGGGCGAGGTTGCCGAGCGTCTCCTCGTCGCCGTAGCTCTCGCCCAGCCCGACGAGGCCGTTGTCGGCCTCCACCTCGATGATGCTGCGCAGCGCCCACGGCTCGTGCACGCCCGCCACGTTGAGCAAAGGCGGGTCGCGGAAGGCGATGGGCGTGACGCGGACGTCGACGATGCGCATGGCCGGCCTCAGCCTTTCGCCGCGGCGGCGAACCCAGCGGGGATGCCGTCCCCCGCATACTCGATCGAGCAGAACGGCCCGCCCTGGTAGTAGAGGTCGGCCGCGTCGTGGGTGAGCTTCGCCTCCTCAGCCAGCGCGGCGTCGCGATGGTCCTCGGCGCGGTCCTGGGGGTCGTAGCCGAGCCGGTAGGCCTCGGCGTTGTCGTACCAGCAGGCGGCGTTGCGCGAGACGCCGTAGACGATCGTGTTGTGGATCTCCGGATGCTCCAGCCCGATCATGACGAGCTGGGCGAGGTCGCGGCCGCTCACCCAGATGGCGAGCGCGCGTTCGCTGCCGGGCGTATCGGCGTTGTTGCCGATGCGCAGGTGCATGCTCTTCACGCCGTACTTGTCGGCATAGAGCGCGCCCACCGCCTCGCCGAAGCACTTGCTGAGGCCGTAGCGCGAATCGGGGCGGGGCAAGGCGAGGTGATCGATGGTCTGGGTGCGGGGATAGAAGCCCACCGCGTGGTTGCTGGAGGCGAAGATCACCCGGCCCACCCCTTCGAGCCGGGCGGCCTCGTAGACGTTCCAGGTGCCCACGAGGTTGGACTGCAGGATCACCTCGAAGGGCGCTTCGACGGGCTGGGCGGCGAGGTGGATGACGGCGTCCATGCCAGCCATCGCCGCCTTCACCGCGGCCATGTCCGCGACGTCGCCCGCCCGGGCCTCCTCCCGCGGGCCGAGCTCGGCCTCCAGGGTGCGGTCGAGCACGCGGATCAGGTCGAACCGGCCGGCGAGGTTCTTGCGCAGCTTGCGGCCGACATGGCCGGCGCCGCCGGTGATCAGCAGGCGGCGGATGGGGCGGGCGGTCATGGCGTTTCTCCTTGGACGAGCTTGCGGTCAGCGCAGCAGGGCGGCACGCGTCCCGCCGTCCAGCGCGAAGACGGAGCCTGAGGCGGGCGCCTCGGCGATCTGCTGGGGCACCAGCCCGTGGCGGGCGCTGGTGACGACGAGCGTGGCCTGGCCCGGCCCGGCCCAGGCGAGGCCGGTCGGGCGGGGCACGGGCAGGGGCAGCAGGCGCATGTCCGCGCCGCCCCGCGTCATGCGGGCGAGGCTCCAGCCGTCCCACAGCGCGACCCAGAGGAGGTCGGGCTCCTCCAGCGCCAGCGCGACCGGCCGGCCGTGAATGGGGTCGACGCGCGACACGGTCTGCGGATCGCCGATCCCGCCGCCCGGCAGGAGACGGAAGCGGGCGATCTCCCCGGCGTCGCTCAGCGCGGCGTAGAGCCATTCGCCCGCCGCGTCGACGGCGAGGCCGGTGGGGGCGCAGGCGAGCGCGGGTCCCGGCGCGATTCCCCCGGGGGCGAGCCTGGCGAGGCCGGGCGCCGCGGGCCCGCCGGGGCTCTCGCCCAGGCCCAGCCAGAGCCCGCCGTCCGGCGCCGCCGCCGCGCAGGTGACCTGGGCGGCGAGGCCGTCCGGGAGGGCCGGCTCCCAGGGCGTCGCGCCGCCGTCGGGCGCGATCCGCAGCGCGCCGGTCGCGGTGGCCACGAACCAGCCTTCCCGTCCGGTGCGGGCCAGCGCCATCACCGGGGTCTCGAACCGGACGGCGACGCGGGGCTGGGCCTCGGCCGCGCCCGGCAACTCCAGCGAGAGCAAAGCCGGGGCGAGCGCATCGAGCCAGAGCAGGCGTCCGGCCTCGGCGTCCCAGAGCGGCGACCGGCCGAAGAAGGCGGCGGGCTCGGTGAGGGCCGGCACCTGCACGGCGCCGGGCCCGGGCCGGGCCCGGCCCTGACCGCGCCGCCGCACGGCCTCGCCCAGCCGGCGCGCGGCCGCCGCCACCTCCGGCCCGAGCTGGTGGGCGCGCTCCGGCGTCATGCGGTAGACGGGTCCCGACACGGTGAAGGCGCCCAGCGAGCCTTCGCCCTCGGCGGGAACCGCCGCGCTGACGCAGCGCGCGCCTTCCAGGAACTCCTCATCGTCGATCGCGTAGCCGCGCAGCCGGTAGACGTCGAGCTGGGAGCGCAGCTGCGCGGGGTCGACGATGGTGCGCGCCGTCTTGCGCTCCAGCGGCAGGCGCGCGAGCAGCGCGTCGCGCTCGGCCTGCGGCAGGCCCGCGAGATGCGCCTTCCCCATGCCGCTGCAATGGAGCGGACGGCGGCTGCCCGGCGCCGCCGCGGTGCGCACCGGGAAGCGGCTCTCCAGCGTCTGGATGATCACCATGTCCTGGCCGCCGGGCACGCCGAAATAGACGGTCTCGCCGGTGAGGTCGCGCAGCCAGCGCATCTCCGCCATGGCGAGCAGAGGCAGGTCCGGCACGGGCCAGACGGCCTGGGCGTAGTCGAGGAAGCGGAAGCCCGGCATGTAGGCCCCGCCCTGCGTGCGCACGAGCCCGCGCTGCTGCAGCGTGGCGATGATGCGGTAGACCGTGCTGCGGGTCAGGCCGAGCTCGTCGGCGAGGCCCTGCGCCCGGTAGCGGCCCGGCGCGGCGGCGATGAGGTCGATGAGATTGAGCGCCTTGACGACGAGCCCCGTCCCCGGCGCGGGCGTGGCGTCGCCCTCCTCCCGGGCCTCGCGCGGCATTGCGGCCACCGCCGGGCGCGCAGGCGACCGGACGGGCTTTCGTGGGGAGGGAGACGCGACATCCATCGGGCCGGCTCGCTTTCGCAGGACGCGACCCTAGGCGCGCCGACCGGTGCTGCGCAATGATTTTGTCTCACGATGTAGGATTGTTCGATGCTGCATGTGCGAAATGGAGATAATCGTCGCACATCGTAGGAACAGCGATTGACAGCCCGAAAGCGCGTCCCTAGCGTCTCGCAAAATCGAGGGCGCCGCGAAACGGGCCCGCGGGAGGACGCAGCCGGTGAACAGCGCGGCGACGATCGCACGATCGGGCGGGGATGCGGGGCCCGGGCAGCCGGGCGCCGCCCTCGTGCTCGCCGCCGGCCCGATGCGCGCGGAGATCCGGCCCGAGGCGGGCGGCCGCATCGCCGCGCTGTGGCGCGAGGACCCCAAGGGCCGCCGCGTCGACGTGCTCGTGCCCATGCCGGCCGGCGCGTTCGACCCTTTCCGCTGGCCCAAGGCGGGGCTCTATCCGCTCGTTCCCTTCTCCAACCGCATCCGCGACGCGCGCCTGCGCGCCGGCGGCCGCGACGTCCGCCTGCCCGCCCAGCCCGGCGAGGCTCATGCCGTGCACGGCTTCGGGCAGCGCAAGGCCTGGCGGGCCGAAGCCGCGAAGGACGCCGGGATCGTGCTGCGCCTGGCGCATGATCCTGCGGCCGACCCGGACGAGGGCTGGCCGTGGGCCTTCACCGCCTGGCAGCGCCTGGCGCTCGACGCCTCCGGCCTGACCCAGGAGCTCGCGGTGACGAACCGCGGCGCGGAACCGATGCCCGCGGGGCTCGGCAGCCATCCCTTCTTCGCCGTCGCGCCGGGGGACCGGGTTCAGTTCAGCCTCGACGGGATGTGGGACCTCGACGCCGCGGGCTTCCCGACCGGGCTGCGCGCCCTGACGGGACGCGAGCGCCTGTATGACCGGCCGCACGGGACCGAGGGCGTCACGCTGTTCGGCGCGGGCTTTTCCGGCATCGCCTCGATCCAGCGCCGCGACGGCAGCCGGGTCGTGATCGAGACCGGCGCGCCGCTCGACCATATCGTGTTCCACGTGCCGCCGGGCGGCGGGGCCTGCTGCCTCGAGCCGGTGAGCCACGTCGCGGACGCCTTCAACCTGTCGGAGGCCGGCGTCGCCGGCACCGGCGCGCGGATGCTCGCGCCGGGCGAGACCTTGCGGGCCATCGTCCGCATCGGCCTCGCCTGAGCGCCCACGAGGGATGGCGGGCCGAACCCGCCGCCATGACGGGAGGCATGACCTCCGGAACGACACGGCCCCCAAGGCCGGATGACTACGCCACGACCCGGGAGGATGGACACATGGCGCTCGACGACACGAAGACCCCAGGGCGGTTCGACCGCCGCGACGTGCTGAAAGGGCTGGCCGGCGCCGCCGCGCTCACCGCGCTGCCCGCCCGCGCGCTCGCGCAGGCCGCCAAGGAATCCCCGGCGCTGACCAAGCTCGCCACCGACGGCAAGCTGCCGCCGCTCGCCGAGCGGCTGCCCGCCGCGCCTCTGGTCATCGAGGTGGAGAAGGTCGGCGTCTATGGCGGCGCGATCCGTCGCGGCCTGCGCGGCTCGGCGGACCACAACGGCATCCTGCGCCTCGTCGGCAACCAGGGCCTCGTACGCTGGAACCTCGCCTTCACGCAGGTTCTGCCGAACGTGGCTGAGAAGTGGAGCGTCAACGACAACTCGACCGAGTTCACCTTCCAGCTGCGCAAGGGCATGAAGTGGTCGGACGGGAAGCCCTTCACCGCCGACGACGTCGTCTTCTCGATCGAGGATTGCTGCAAGAATCCCGAGCTCTACAAGTCCGTGCCCTCGCCCTTCGTGATCGGCGGCAAGGCCGGCACGGCCTCCAAGGTGGACGAGAGCACCGTCAAGTTCACCTTCGCCAGCCCCTATGCCCTCTTCCTGGAGCAGATGGCGACCCCGCTCGGCCAGCACCCCACCCTGTTCCCCAAGCACTATTGCTCGCAGTTCCACCCCAAGTACAACGAGAAGGTCGGCGACCTCGTGAAGGCCGCCAACGTCTCCGACTGGGGGACGCTGTTCCGCAACAAGTGCGGCGACATCGAGATTCCCGCGCGCTGGGGCAACCCGGACAAGCCGACCCTCGACCCCTGGGTCATCAAGGAGCCCTATACGGGCGGCGCGACCCGCGTCGTCATGGAGCGCAATCCCTTCTTCTGGCAGGTCGACCAGGCCGGCAACCAGCTGCCCTACGTCGACCGGCTCAACTTCTCGATCTCGCAGGACGTCGAGTCGCTCATGCTGGACGTGATTTCCGGCAAGCTCGACATCCAGGAGCGCCACATCGACACGCTGCAGAACAAGCCGACGCTCTCGCAGAACATGAAGAAGGGCAATTACCGGCTGATCGAGCTCATCAACAGCTCGGCGCAGCAGGTGCAGATCTACCTGAACATCACCCACAAGGACCCGAAGATGCGGGAGATGTTCGCCAACAAGGAGTTCCGGCAGGCGCTCTCGCAGGGCATCAACCGGAAGGAGATCATCGACCTCGTCTATCTCGGCCAGTCCGAGCCCTACCAGGCGGGCCCGCGGCCCGACCATCCCTGGTACCACGAGAAGCTGGCGCGCCAGTTCACCGACTACGCGCCGGACAAGGCCAACGCGACCCTCGACAAGCTCGGCTACAAGAAGGGCGGGGACGGCTTCCGCCAGCGTCCCGACGGGCAGAAGGTGTTCTTCGCCATCGACGTCATCCCCACCCTCTATCCCGACGCGGTCGACACGCTCGAGCTCGTCAAGCGGCACTGGGCGGACCTCGGCGTCGACGTGAAGATCAACACGATCGAGCGCGCGCTCTACTACACGCGCGGCGACAATAACGACCACGACGCCGCGGTGTGGCCGGGACCCGGCGGGCTCGACCCGATGCTCGATCCCCGCGACTTCTTCGCCCAGCATCCGCAGGGCTCGCGCTACGCGATCCCGTGGACGCAGTGGTACGTCTCGGGCGGCAAGTCCGGCGAGGAGCCGCCGGAGAGCCAGAAGCAGCGCATGAAGCTCTTCGACGACGCGCGCGCCACCGCCGACATGCAGAAGCGCGCGGAGATCATGAAGCAGCTCTTCGACCTCACGGCCGACGCGTTCGAGACGGTGGGCGTCTGCCTCGCGGTCAACGCCTTCGGCATCTGCAAGACCAACCTGCAGAACGTGCCGCAGCGCTACCCGAACTCCTGGTCCTGGCCGAACCCCGGCCCGGCCTTGCCGCAGCAGTTCTTCTTCACGACCTGACCCGTCCTCGGCCGAAAGCCCCCTCATCCCGAGGAGCCATGCGCAGCATGGCGTCTCGCAGGATGAGGGGATCGAGGACCTGCATCGATCATCCGTCGCAACAGGGCGTCGACCCATGCTCCGCTTCATCGTCAAGCGCACGCTCTGGATGATCCCCTCGCTGGTCGTCGTGAGCTTCCTCGCCTTCGTGCTGATCCAGCTGCCGCCGGGCGACTACGTGACGACCTACATCGCCACGCTCGCGGCCTCGAACGAGGTCGTCGACCAGAACACCGCGGCGGACCTCCGGGCCCGCTTCGGGCTCGACCAGCCCATGATCGTGCAATACTTCAAGTGGATCACCGGCATCCTGCTGCATGGCGACTTCGGCCTCAGCTTCGAGTGGCAGCAGCCTGTGGCGGACTTGATCTGGGAGCGCATGGCGCTCACCCTCGTCCTCACCTTCTCCACGCTGCTGGCCACCTGGGGCATCGCGCTGCCCATCGGCATCTTCTCGGCCGTGCGGAAATACTCGATCGGCGACTACTTCATCACCTTCCTGTCCTTCCTCGGCCTCGCCATTCCGAGCTTCCTGCTCGCGCTGGTGCTGATGTACGTCGCCGCCGTGCATTACGGGCAGGAGGTGGGCGGGCTGTTCTCCGAGCCCTACGTCAACGCCCCCTGGAGCCTCGGCAAGGTCGTGGACCTGCTGCAGCACCTGTGGATCCCCGTCATCATCCTGGCGGTGTCCGGCACGGCGAGCCTGATCCGCGTGATGCGCGCCAACATGCTCGACGAGCTCCACAAGCCCTACGTGACGACGGCCCGGGCCAAGGGGCTCTCCGAGTTCCACCTGCTGATGAAGTACCCGGTGCGGCTCGCGCTGAACCCCTTCATCTCCACCATCGCCTGGCTGCTGCCCAACCTCGTCTCGGGCTCGATCATCGTCGCCATCGTGCTCAGCCTGCCGACCGCCGGCCCGCTGCTGCTGCAGTCGCTCATGGCGCAGGACATGTACCTCGCCGGCGCCTTCGTGCTGCTCATCTGCGCGCTCACCCTGATCGGGTCGCTGATCTCCGACATCCTCCTCGCGCTGGCCGACCCGCGCATCCGGCTGGAGTGAGCCATGACCGACGCCGCCCTCGCCACCGTCGACACGACACGGCTCGCCGTCGCCTCGCAATGGCAGCTGGTCTGGTGGGCCTTCCGCCGCCACCACCTCGCCATGGTGGGGCTGGCGATCACGCTGTTCTTCTACCTGATCGCGCTCATCCCCGGCTTCTTCGCCATCAACGACCCGAACCAGCAGAACGCGCGCGCGGCCTACTACCCGCCCCAGACGATCCACTGGATCGACACGACGCCCGATGGCGGCTGGACCTTTGGGCCCTTCATCCGCCCCTACCAGCTGAAGCGCGACCCGCAGACGCTCGCCGCCATCTATGCCGAGGACCCCACCAAGAAGAGCGCCCTGCAGTTCTTCGGCCGCGGCTACGAGTGGAACGTGCTGGGGCTCTTCCCCACGACGATCCACCTGCTCGCCTCGGAGAACAAGACCCAGCCCTTCTTCCCCTTCGGCGCGGACCGGCTGGGGCGCTGCGTCTACAGCCGCATCATGCAGGGCGCCCAGATCTCGCTCTCGGTCGGCCTCGTGGGCGTGTTCCTGTCGCTCACCATCGGCGTGCTGCTCGGCGGCATCTCCGGCTATTACGGCGGCAAGATCGACTTCGCGGTGCAGCGCGCCATCGAGTTCGTGCTGTCGCTGCCGTCCATCCCGATCTGGCTCGCGCTCTCGGCGGCGCTGCCGCAGGACTGGCCGGCCACGCTCAACTACTTCATGATCACGGTGATCCTCTCGCTCACAGGCTGGGCGCAGCTCGCCCGCGTGGTGCGCGGACGCTTCCTCAGCCTACGGACCGAGGAATTCGTCACCGCCGCCCGGCTCGACGGGGCGTCGGAGGGCCGGGTGATCTTCCGCCACATGCTGCCCTCCTTCGCCAGCCACATCATCGCCTCGATCACGCTCGCCATCCCCGCCATGATCCTGGCGGAGACATCGCTCTCCTTCCTGGGCCTCGGCCTGCAGCCGCCCACCATCTCGTGGGGCGTGCTGCTGCGCGAGGCGCAGAACATCCGCTCCATCGCCACCGCTCCTTGGCTCTTCCTCCCGGGCGTGGCGGTGGTCATCGCGGTCATCGCCCTCAACTTCCTGGGAGACGGGTTGCGCGACGCCGCCGACCCGTACAACAAGTGAGCGCCGCCATGCTCGCCGCCCGCATGGACGGACAGACCGATCCCGCTCACCCGACGGTGCTCGAGGTCCGCGACCTCACCACGCACTTCCCCGTGCGCGCCGGCGTGGTGAAGGCCGTGGACGGCGTCTCCTTCACGCTGCAGCGCGGCAAGACGCTCTGCGTCGTCGGCGAGAGCGGCTCGGGCAAGAGCGTCACGGCCCGCTCCATCCTGCAGATCGTCGATGCGCCCGGCCGCATCGTCGGCGGCTCCATGGTGCTGACGCGGCCGGACGGCTCCAAGGTCGACCTGGCGAAGCTCGACCCGCGCGGCCGGGCCATCCGCTCGATCCGCGGCCGGGAGATCGCCATGATCTTCCAGGAGCCGATGTCCTCGCTCTCGCCCGTCCACACGGTGGGCGACCAGATCACCGAGGTGCTTCGCCTGCACCTGAGGATGGGCAAGGCCGAGGCACGGGCGCGCTGCATCGAGCTCCTGAAGCAGGTCGAGATCCCGCGTCCGGAGACGGCGGTGGACCGCTACACGTTCGAGTTTTCCGGCGGCATGCGCCAGCGCGTGATGATTGCCATGTCGCTCGCCTGCAACCCGCAGCTCCTCATCGCCGACGAGCCGACCACGGCGCTCGACGTGACCACCCAGGCGGAGATCCTCGACCTCATTCGTCGCCTGCAGCAGCAGCACGGCATGGCCGTGATGTTCATCACCCACGACATGGGCGTCGTCGCGGAGATCGCCGACGAGGTGCTCGTGATGTACCACGGCAAGGTGATGGAGGCGGGGCCCGTCGACCGCATCTTCCACGCCCCGCAGGACGACTACACGCGGATGCTGATCGGCTCCGTGCTGAAGCTCGAGCACAAGGCCGAGATCCGCCTCCGGCGCCCGCCCATCCCGGAGACGGCGGAGCCGGTGCTGAAGGTGACGAACCTGCAGATGGCCTTCGGCGGCTCCAAGGCGCCGGTGAAGGCCGTCGACAACGTCTCGCTCGACGTGAAGCCCGGCGAGACCCTGGGCATCGTCGGGGAATCGGGGTCCGGCAAGACGACGATGGGCCGCTGCCTCCTGCGCGTCTACGACCCGCAGGGCGGGCGCATCGACTATCGCCGCGCCGACGGGTCGGTGGTCGACATCGTCACGGCGGACAGGACGACGCTGCAGGCCTGCCGGCGCGAGATCCGCATGATCTTCCAGGACCCGGTCGGCTCGCTCAACCCGCGCATGACGGTGGCCCAGATCATCGGCGAGCCGCTGCTGGTCAACGGCCTCGCCGAGGGCAAGGCGCTCGACGAGCGCGTCGCCGGGCTCATGCAGCAAGTGGGGCTGGAGCCGGCCTGGCGCGAGCGCTACCCGCACGCCTTCTCCGGCGGCCAGCGCCAGCGCATCGGCATCGCCCGCGCCATCGCGCTCAATCCCCGCGTCATCGTGGCCGACGAGGCGACGTCGGCCCTCGACGTCTCGCTGCGCTCGCAGATGCTC
The DNA here is from genome assembly GCA_046349155.1 of Alsobacter sp. Lineage (GTDB taxonomy): Bacteria > Pseudomonadota > Alphaproteobacteria > Rhizobiales > Beijerinckiaceae > Alsobacter. Next base: position 455,672 of record JAXMCW010000003.1, read on the forward strand.
GACCTGATGATGAACCTGCAGGACCGGCTTGGCCTGAGCTACGTCTTCATCAGCCACGACATCGGCGTGATCCGCTACATGTGCGACCGCGTCGCGGTGATGTATCGCGGCCAGGTGGTGGAGACCGGCTCCGCCGACCAGGTCTGCAACGCGCCGACCCACCCCTACACCCAGGCCCTCCTCTCCGCGATCCCCCGGCCCGACCCGCGGGCGCGGACCATGCACATGCGGCACCGCTATGCCGGGTGAGGGACGCCGCGCCGGGCAGGCGCCGCGGGGGCGGGCCGCGACCTCTCCGCTGCCCCTTCGGGAAGGGTCCAAGCGCCCCGCGTTGCGGCCGTGATCGGCCGCCTGGTCCGACGTTCGACGAGGTCCCCATGAAGATCACCGAGATCCGCACCTACCTGATGCATGCGGGATCGCCCAGCCTGAAGACCTGGGCGGCGGACGGCTCGTTCGGGCACCAGACCTTCTCGAAGAACCTCACGGGCTCGCGCAACTGGCTGTTCGTGAAGGTCTTCACCGACGCCGGCATCACCGGCATCGGGGAGTGCTCGGGCTGGCCGCGCGTCATCGAGACCGCCGTGAAGGACCTCGCGCGCATCGTGGTGGGCGAGGACCCGACGCATATCGAGCGGCTCTGGCAGAAGATGCACATCGCCATCATGGGCCACGGGCTCACGGGCACGGTGGGCGCGGGCGCCATCACCGGCATCGACATGGCGCTGTGGGACATCAAGGGCAAGGCGCTCGGCGTGCCCGTGTGGAACCTGCTGGGCGGCAAGGTGCGCGACAGGATCCGCATCTATGGCCACGCCAACACGCCGGAGGCGGCGCTCAGCCTCCGGGAGCGCGGCTTCACGGCCTTCAAGATGGGCGGCGTCTCCAACCCCGTGACCAAGTTCGCCGCCCTGCGCGAGGCCGTGGGCGACGAGATGGACATCGCCATCGACCTGCACGGTCCGCCCTGGCTGACGCCGGCCGACGCGGTGGCCGTGTGCCGCGAGCTGGAGCGCTTCCGCCCGCTCTGGGTGGAGGACCCCGTCGCGCCCGACAGCCTCGAGGGCTTCCGCCGCATCCGCCAGCATTCCAGCGCGCCGCTCGCCGCGGGCGAAAGGCAGGCCACCATCTTCGGGGAGCGCGAACTCATCGAGCACGAGCTCGTCGACGTCATCCAGCCCGATACGGGCCGGGCCGGGGGCCTGACGCAGATGAAGAAGATCGCCGCCATGGCGGAGGCCCACCACATCATGATGGCCCCGCATTCCGGCTCGCTGGGGCCGGTGGCGGAATACGCAGCGCTGCACCTGCTCGCCGCCATTCCCAACGGCCTCATCCTGGAGCGCATCGAGGACGACTGGGACGGGCGCGCCCGCACGATCGTGCCCCACCCCGTGCAGCATGACGGTTTCCTCGCGGTCCCCGACGCACCGGGCCTGGGCTGCGACATCGACGAGGACTTCGTCGCAAGCTTCCCCAGCGAGGCGAACGTCTCGATCCCGGTCGCCGAGGCTTCCGGCAGCTACGCCAAGGGCACCTTTGGCGAGCACGTCTATGTCCAGACGCGCCTCGGCAAGGCCACGTATTTCCCGAGAAAGTGAACCATCGCAGCTGCCTCCGACCGGTCGCGTCCCGGGCGATCTTCTGCCTCCCGGTCGGACGGGAGGACGCCAAGGCCTCCAGGCACAGGCTGGGCCGGGTGACCGGCTGCCGGACGTGCCTCGCCGAACTGCCCTGAAAGGACCCGCCCATGAAGATCGACCGCCTGCGCATGTTCATGACCCGCGACAAGGACCGGCCGCGGCTCGTGATCGCGCTCGACACCGATGACGGCCTGACGGGCTGGGGCGAGTGCTACAATCACGGGCCGGACAAGGCCCTGGTCCCGCTGCTCGACTACCTCATGACCTTCGTGCGCGGGCAGGACCCGACCCGCATCGAGTTCATCGTCAACTACCTGCTGCAGCAGACGCGCTTCCCGCCGGGCGCCCTCGGGCTGGCCGCGATCTCAGCCATCGACCATTGCCTTTGGGACATCTCGGCCAAGGCCCTGGGCGTGCCCGTCTACCGCCTGCTCGGGGGCCATGCGCGCGACCGCGTGCGCGTCTATGCCGGCGTCTACACGGCGCCCGACGCGTCGATCGCGCGCGACCAGCTCGACGCGCTCCACGCGGAATGGGGCCTCTCCGCCTTCAAGCTCTCGCCCTACCGCATCGACATCCACGCCCATCGCTGGGGCGAGGTGGTGCGCACCTCCGCGGAGTATTTCCGCAGCCTGCGCGAGACGGTGAACCCCGCCTACGAGATCGCCTTCGACGCGCACGCCAAGATCTTCGAGGTGGGCCAGGCCATCCAGCTCGGCAACGCCCTCGCGCCCTACGACCCGCTCTTCTTCGAGGAGCCGATCCGGCCGGAGAACGTCGAGGCCTGGGGCGACCTGAAGCGGGGCCTCGCCTGCACGCTGGCCACCGGCGAGTCGCTCTACAGCCGCTTCGAGTTCCTGCGCCTGCTCTCGGTGAAGGGCTGCGACATCATCCAGCCCGACATCTGCGTGGTGGGCGGCCTCTTGGAGATGCGCAAGATCGCGGCGCTGGCGGAGGCGCACTATGTCAGCGTCGCGCCCCACAACCCGATGGGACCGCTGGCCACGGCGGTGAACCTGCACTTCTCCGCTGCCCAGCCCAATTTCCGCATCCTGGAATACCGCCTGCCGCACGGCCCGGGGTACGCCTTCGGCACCGGCCGGGACGAGAAGCCGACCGAAGACCAGCGCCTGCAGGGCGCCTGGTACGTGCAGGACCCCTATCTCCCGAAGGACGGCTACCTGGAGCTGCGCCCCGACCGGCCCGGCTGGGGCGTGGAGATGGACATGGAGGTGCTGGGCAAGGAGGACTACGTCCACTGGGAGCGCAAGGTGCCGCGGCGGCCGGACGGCTCGACGGCCTACGTGTAGGCCCGCTTCCGACCCGGCAGAACCGCGCTGCCTCCGTCATGGCGGGCGAGCCGCGCCATCGGGGCCTTCCGCCGGCCTGGATGGCGTCGCAGCCCCGCTCCGCGTCGAGACGGAGGCGGCGCTACCCCACCCCGTTCTGCACCAGCATCGCCTTCATCCGCGCGGCCGCCAGCTCCGGGTCGCGCAGGAGGCCCGCCGCGTCGGCGAGGCGGAAGACGTCGGCGTAGTGGAGGATGCCGCGCGCGCTTTCCATGCCGCCGACCATGCGAAAATGGGACTGGAAGCCGTTGAGCCAGGCGAGGAACACGACGCCCGCCTTGTAGAACTGGGTGGGCGCCTCGAAGATGCGGCGCGACAGGGGCACGGTCGGGCCAAGGATGGCGTGGTAGCCGGCGATGTCGCCGGCCGCCAGCCGGTCGAGCGCGGCGGCCGCGGCCGGGGCGATCGGGTCGAAAATGCCGAGCAGGCCGTGCGAGACGTGCCGGCCGTCGCCGGCGATCAGGTCGGCGTAGTTGAAGTCGTCGCCGGTATACATCTTCACCCCGTGGGGCAGCATGGCGCGCATGCGCTCCTCGTGCGCCTGCTCGAGCAGCGAGATCTTGACGCCGTCGACCTTGGCGGCGTGCCGGTCGATCAGGGACAGGCAGGTGGCCATGGCCTGGTCGACGTCGCGCGAGCCCCAGTAGCCGTCGAGCTGCGGGTCGAACATGGCGCCGAGCCAATGCAGGATCACCGGCTGGCGGGCCTGGGCGATCAGCCGCCCATAGACGGCGAGGTAGTCGTCTCGCCCCTTCGCGACCCGGCACAACGCGCGGCTCGCCATGAGGATGATGCGTCCGCCATGCTTCTCCACATGGGCCATCTGCTCCTCGTAGGCGCGCACGACGTCGTCGAGGCCGCGCGCCTCGGCAGGGTCGAGCTGGTCCGTGCCCGCCCCGCAGGCGAGGTCGGCGCCCGGGACGGCCCGCGCCTCGGCCAGCGAGCGGGCGATGAGCTCCTGCGCACCGGCCCAGTCGAGGCCCATGCCGCGCTGGGACGTGTCCATGGCCTCGGCGATGGCGAAGCCGAGGCCCCAGAGGTGGCGGCGGAAGGCCAGCGTCGCCTCCCAGTCCACCGCGGGCCTGCGCCAGGGATCGTCGAGCCGCAATGGATCGGCCACGACGTGGGCGGCGGCGTAGACCACGCGCGGGAAGCCGCCCTCGTGCCGGGCCGGAAAGGGCGAGGGGCCGGACGGGGTGAAAGGCTGCAGGGAGCCGTCGCGGGCGGGCAGCGTCAGCGTGGTCATGCTCTCTCCGTCGTTTCCCCCGGCCTCGTGGGGCCGCGAACGGGTCTCATGCGCCGGCTTGACAGCGCTACGACCTTCGTCCAAGAATGACCATTAGAACGTTCCAATGTCAAGCGACGACGAGGCCTGCAGGAAGAAATACAAGCAACATCAGATGCTTGTAAAATTCTTCTGCTCCAGCCAAGACTCTTGATCGAAACGTTCCAACGATATGGCTTCCCGCTGCGTCCTTCCTGAAGGCGACGGCGGGAGCAGGCGAGAGAGACCCCATGGGCGAGACGAAGCCAGCCTCCGGCCGGCCGACCACGATCGTCGACATCGCGCGCGCCGCCGGCGTGTCGAAGTCGACCGTGTCGCTCGTGCTGAAGGGCTCTCACCTGGTCAAGCCCGAGACCCGCGAGCGGGTCGAGCACGTCATCCAGCAATTCGGCTACGTCTATAATCGCGGCGCGGCGAACCTGCGCACCGCCACCTCCCATTTCGTGGGCATGGTGATCTCCGACCTCACCAATCCCTTCTTCGCCGAGCTCGCCGTGGGCATCGAGGACGCGCTCTACAAACTCGGCTTCGTGCCGATCCTCGCCAACACCAACGAGGACCTGCAGCGCCAGCAGCACGTGCTGCGCTCTCTGCGCGAGCACGGCGTGGCCGGCATCATCATGAGCCCGGCGCGCGGCACGGACGCCGTCAGCCTCGCCCAGTCGCCCGGCCGGGCCATCCCCACCGTGCTCACCATGCGCCGCGTGCTCGGCAGCCCGCTGCCCTATGTCGGGCCCGACAACAGGGCCGGCTCGCGCAAGGGCGTGGCGCACCTCGTCGAGATGGGGCACCGCCGCATCGCCTTCCTGGGCGGCGACCACACCATGACCACCATGCACGAGCGCCTCGAGGGCTACCGCGACGCGCTGATGGAGGCCGGCATCGCCTTCGATCCCGACCTCGTGTTCGAGACCAACCCGACGCGCGAGGGCGGCCGGCAGGGCATCGAGCGGGCGCTCGCCGCAGCGCGGCCGCCGACCGCCTTCTCCTGCTACAACGACATCGTCGCCATGGGCGCGGCCCGGGCGCTCGCCACCCGCGGCATCCGCGTGGGCGAGGAGATCGCCGTCGTCGGATTCGACGACATCGCGGAGGCCGAGCACAACGCCCCGCCGCTCACCACGGTCAACGCGGACACGCGCATCATGGGCGCGCGGGCGGCGCAGAGCCTGCTCGCGCTGATCCAGGGCGGCGATCCCGCCGGGCTCTCCTTCACGGGCGGCACGCGGCTCGTCATCCGCGAGAGCAGCCGGCCCGCCGGGGCCGCCAAGGCCAGGAGGTCGGCATGAGCATCCGCTGGGGCCTGATCGGCGCGAGCACCATCGCGCGGGAATGGGTGATCGGCGCGATCCGCGCCACCGGCGGCGAGATCGCCGCGGTGATGTCGAGCGACGCCGGCCGGGCGCAGGCCTATGCGGCCGAGAACGGCATCGCCAAGGGCGTGACGAGCCTCGACGCCCTGCTGGGGTCGGGCGTGGACGCCGTCTACATCTCCACCACCAACGAGTTGCACCACGCGCAGACGCTCGCCGCGGCGAAGGCCGGCAAGCACGTGCTCTGCGAGAAGCCGCTGGCGCTGGCTTTGCCGCAGGCCCGCGAGATGGTCGCCGCCTGCAGGGCGGCCGGGGTGGTCATGGGCACGAACCACCACCTGCGCAACGCCGGCACGCACCGCGCCATGCGCGACGCCGTCGCGGCGGGCCGCATCGGCCGCCCGCTCTTCGCGCGCGTCTTCCACGCCGTCTACCTGCCGCCCCACCTGCAGGGCTGGCGCATCACGACGCCGGGGGCCGGCGCGGGCGTCGTGATGGACATCACGGTGCACGACGCCGACACGCTGCGCTTCGTGCTGGGCGAGGAACCCGTCGAGGTCACCGCCTTCACGCAGGAGGGCGGCATGGGCGCCGCCGGCATCGAGGACGGCGCGATGGGGGTCATCCGCTTCCGGTCGGGCCTGCTGGCGCAGTTCCACGACGCCTTCACCACGCGCTACGCCACGACCGGCTTCGAGGTGCACGGCACGGAGGGCTCGCTGATCGGCGTCGACTGCATGACGCAGCGGAGCATCGGCGAGGTGCTGCTGCGCACGGCCGCCGGCGAGGAGCCGCTCGCCGTGGACCGCACGAACCTCTACGAGCGCGCCCTGGCGGCGTTCCATGCCGCCGCGCGCGGCGAGGGCCGGCCCTCCGCCACGGGGGAGGACGGCGTGCGCTCGATGGCCGTGGGCCTCGCCGCGCTCGAATCCGCCACGTCCCGCCGCCCCGCGGCTGTCGATCCCGGTCTCTGACGGAGCCCGCCCCATGGCCTTCCCCCGCGTGATGACAGCAGACGAGGCCGCCGCCCTGGTGCCGGACGGCGCGGTCGTCACCGTATCCTCCTCCTCCGGCCTCGGCTGCCCCGACGCCGTGCTGGCCGCGCTCGGCCGGCGCTTCGAGCATTCCGGCCATCCGCGCGACATCACCACGCTGCACCCCATCGCCGCCGGCGACATGTGGGGCATCAAGGGCATCGACCACATCGCCAAGGACGGCCTCCTCGCCCGGGTCCTCGCGGGGTCCTACCCCTCGGGCCCCTCCTCGGCCGAGCCGCCGCAGATCTGGCAGATGGTCTCCGGCGACAGGATCCCCTGCTACAACATCCCCTCGGGCATCCTCTTCGACATGCATCGCGAGGCCGCCAGGAAAGGGCCGGGGGTGCTCACGCAGGTGGGCCTCGACACCTTCGTCGACCCGGACCGCGAGGGCTGCGCCATGAACGCGCGCGCCGCCGCGCGGCCCATCGTCAGCAAGGTTCAGTTCGCGGGCGACGCCTGGCTCTTCTTCCCCACGATCACGCCCCAGGTCGCGATCATCCGCGCCACCACGGCGGACGAGCGCGGCAACCTCAGCTACGAGCACGAGGGCGGCTATCTCGGCCCGCTCGACCAGGCCCTGGCCGTCCGCAACAATGGCGGCGTGGTGATCGCGCAGGTGAAGCGGCTGGCCCAGGCCGGCACGCTGAAGCCGCACGACGTCCTGGTGCCGGGCATCCTCGTGGACGCCATCGTCGTGGCGCCCGAGCAGATGCAGACGACGCAGACCGTCTACGACGCCGCCATCTCGGGCGAGGTGTTCCGGCCGCTGTCCAGCTTCGAGACGCCGGCCTTCGACGTGCAGAAGGTGATCGCGCGCCGGGTCGCCCGCGAGCTGCGCCAGGGCGACGCCGTCAATATCGGCTTCGGCGTCTCGGCCAACGTGCCGCGCATCCTCATCGAGGAGGGCTGCCACGGCGCGGTGACCTGGGTCATCGAGCAAGGCGCCGTAGGCGGCGTGCCGCTCCTCGACTTCCAGTTCGGCTGCGCCTCGAACGCCGAGGCCATCGTGCCCTCGCCCTACCAGTTCACCTATTTCCAGGGCGCGGGCTTCGACGCCTCGCTCCTGTCCTTCCTGCAGATCGACCGGGACGGCTGCGTCAACGTCTCCAAGCTGGGCGTGCGGCCGCATGTCACGGCGGGGGCGGGCGGCTTCGTGGATATCACTGCACGGGCGCGCAAGATCGTGTTCTCCGGCTATTTCACGGCCGGCGCCGGCCTCTCCGTCGAGGCGGGGGAGCTCGCCATCCTGCGCGAGGGCAAGGTGAAGAAGCTCGTGGACCAGGTCGAGCACGTCTCCTTCTCGGGGCGCCGCGCGGTGGAGCAGGGCCAGCACATCACCTACGTCACCGAGCGCTGCGTCATGGAGCTGCGCCCGGAGGGGGTCACCGTCACCGAGCTCGCGCCCGGCGCTAACCTGGAGCGCGACGTGCTCGCGCAGGCCGGCTTTCCGCTGCGGGTCGCGCGCGATCTGCGCCCGATGGAGGGCGCGCTGTTCCGGCCCGGCCCCGTCGGCTTCGACCTGAAGGGGGCGGCATGAGCGACGCGGTCCGCCTTTCCGTCGAGGGACGGCTCGCCACCATCACGCTGGCGCGGCCCGACAAGCTCAACGCGCTGGACCAGGGCATGCTGGCGGCCCTCGGCGAGGCGGCCGCCGCCATCGACGCCGCCGACGACGTGCGCTGCGCGCTGATCCTGGGCGAGGGCAAGGCCTTCTGCGCCGGCGGCGACATTGTCGCGTGGGGCGGGCTGCCGGCCATCGAGATGTGGCGCAGCTGGACGCGCGCCGGGCACCGTGCCTTCGACGCGCTCGCCCGCCTGCGCGCGCCGCTGATCGCCGTGCTGTCCGGCCACGCGCTGGGCGGCGGGCTGGAGCTGGCCGGCTGCGCCGACCTGCGCATCGCCGAGCCGCAGGCCAAGCTCGGGCTGCCGGAGACCGGAATCGCCATGGTGCCCGGCTTCTCGGGCACGCAGCGCCTCGTGCGCCGCTTCGGGGCCGGCGTCGTGCGCCGCCTGGCGCTGACCGGCGAGATCGTGCCCGCCGAGCGGGCGCTGGCGCTCGGCATCGTGGACGAGGTCGTGCCCCAGGACGGGGCGCTGGCGCGGGCGCTTGAGCTCGCCGACAGGATCGCCGCGCGCGGGCCCGCCGCGACCGCGGTCGCCAAGCAGCTCATCAACGCCGCGGAGGGGGAAGGCGACGAGGCCGCCACGCTGGAGGGCCTGGCCGGCGCCTTCGCCTCCTTCACGCAGGACGGCGCGGAAGGCGTCGCCAGCTTCCGCGAAAAGCGCCCTGCGCGCTACGAGAACAGGTGAGGCCGGCATGACGACGCGCCGCGCCGCAACGATTTCACTGCCGTTCGCGGCTCGCCCGGCGAGGACCGGGGTCGAGGACCGTGCAGTCGAAAACGCCGCCGGACGAATCCGGCATCCAAACTCGATCGGGAGGATCGTATCCATGAAGACCATCGGAACCGCGCTCGCCGGCGCGCTGCTCGCCACGACCATGATGTCGGGCGGCGCCTTCGCCCAGACCAAGGAAGTGCAGATGCTGCACTGGTGGACCTCGGGCGGCGAGGCCGCGGCGCTCAACGTGCTGAAGAAGGACCTGGGCAACCAGGGCTTCGCCTGGAAGGACGTGCCCGTGGCGGGCGGCGGCGGCGACGCGGCCATGACGGCGCTCAAGGCCATGGTGGCCGCCGGCAACTACCCCACCGCCTCGCAGATGCTGGGCTACACCGTGCTCGACTACGCCCAGGCCGGCGTGATGGGCAACCTGAACGATGTCGCCAAGGCCGAGGGCTGGGACGCCGTCGTGCCGAAGCCCCTGCAGAAGTTCGCCACCTACAAGGGCACCTGGGTCGCCGCGCCGGTCAACGTTCACTCGGTGAACTGGCTGTGGATCAACAAGGCCGTGCTCGACAAGATCGGCGGCACGGAGCCCAAGAGCTTCGACGACCTGATCAAGCTGCTCGACAAGGCCAAGGCGGCCGGCGTGATCCCGCTCGCGCTCGGCGGCCAGAACTGGCAGGAGGCCACCATGTTCGACAGCGTCGTGCTGTCGACCGGCGGCGCCGAGTTCTACAAGAAGGCCTTCAACGACCTGGACGAGACGGCCCTCAAGTCCGACACGATGAAGAAGGCCTTCGACAACCTGGCCAAGCTGAAGACCTACGTCGACCCGAACTTCTCGGGCCGCGACTGGAACCTGGCCACGGCCATGGTGATCAAGGGCGACGCCCTGATGCAGGTGATGGGCGACTGGGCCAAGGGCGAGTTCGTCGCGGCCAAGAAGGAAGCCGGCAAGGACTATCTCTGCCCGCGCTTCCCCGGGACCGACGGCTCGGTGGTCTACAACTCCGACATGTTCGGCATGTTCAACGTGCCGGCCGACCGCAAGCAGGCCCAGGAGGCGCTCGCCAAGGCCACCATGTCGAAGAGCTTCCAGGTCGCCTTCAACATCGTGAAGGGCTCGGCACCGGCGCGCGTCGACGTCTCCGACGCGGAGTTCGACGCCTGCGGCAAGAAGGCGATCGGCGACCTCAAGGCCTCCAACGAGAAGGGCACCCTGTTCGGCTCGCTCGCCCAGGGCTACGGCGCCCCGCCGGCCGTGGCCAACGCCTACAAGGACGTCGTTACCAAGTTCGTGCACGACCAGATCAAGACCTCCGACGAGGCCGTGAAGCAGCTCGTCGCGGCGATCAACGACGCGAAGTAAGATGACCCCCGGGCGCGGGGAGAACCCGCGCCCGGCAGCCCGCTCCGTCATCGCGGGCGAAGCGAGGCAATCCAGCGCCACGCCCGGCGTCGCCTGGAGCGCATCGCCGCCCGCAATGACGAGAGCAAACCAAACGAGCAGAGGGAGGGACCCGTGACGTCGATCACCACCATGCCCGTCGTGCGCCCCGAGCGCGAGGCCGGCCGGTCCTCGCTGCGCGGGCGGCTGCAGGAGGCCCTGCCCAAGATCGTGCTCGCCCCGAGCTTCGCGGCGGTGCTGGTCTTCGTCTACGGGTTCATCCTCGTGACGATCTACCTGTCCTTCACGAACTCCAAGGCGTTCCCCAACTACGCGCTGACGGACGCGCGCGCCTACCAGCGCCTGTGGACCTGGACCTTCCAGTCCGACCCGCCGTCCTCCTGGTACACCTCGATCACCAACCTCGGCATCTTCGGCGTGCTCTATATCGGCATCTGCCTGGCGCTGGGCCTGCTGCTGGCGATCCTGCTCGACCAGAAGATCCGCGGCGAGGGCGTGCTGCGGCCGATCTACCTCTACCCGATGGCGCTCTCCTTCATCGTCACGGGCGTCGCCTGGAAGTGGTTCCTGGACCCCGGCCTCGGGCTGGAGAAGACCCTGCACGCCTGGGGCTGGACGAGCTTCCACTTCGACTGGATCAAGAACAAGGACCGGGTGATCTACACGGTCGTCATCGCCGGCGTCTGGCAGGCCTCGGGCTTCGTGATGGCGATGTTCCTCGCCGGCCTGCGCGGCATCGACGGCGAGATCATGAAGGCCGCGCAGATCGACGGCGCCACGACGACGCAGCTCTACCGGCGCATCGTCATCCCCATGCTGCGGCCGGTCTTCCTCTCCGCCTTCATCGTGCTCGCGCACATGGCGATCAAGTCCTACGACCTCGTGGTCGCGCTGACCTCGGGCGGGCCGGGCGGCTCGGCCTGGCTGCCGTCCAACTTCATGTACGAATACACCTTCAAGCGAAACGAGATGGCCGTCGGCTCGGCCAGCGCCGTGATCATGCTGATGACGATCACCGCGATCATCGTGCCGTACCTCTATTCCGAGCTCAGGGAGAAGGCCCGATGAGCGCCGCCGCATCCTCGACGCCGGCCGGCACCGGCCAGCTCGTCAACCGCATCGTGATCTACGGGCTGCTGGCGCTGTTCGCTCTCGTCTACCTCATCCCGCTCTTCGTGATGCTGGTGACGTCGTTCAAGACGATGCCGGAGATCCAGGACGGCAACATGCTCGCGTTCCCCCGCGAGCCCACGTTCGATCCCTGGGTCAGGGCCTGGGGGGAGGCGTGCGTGGGACTGACCTGCGCGGGCATCAAGGGCTATTTCTGGAACTCCCTCAAGATGGTGGTTCCCTCGGTCCTGATCTCCACGGTGCTCGGCGCGCTGAACGGCTATGTCCTCACCAAGTGGCGTTTCCGCGGCCACAAGCTCGTCTTCGGCCTGATGCTCTTCGCCTGCTTCATCCCGTTCCAGGCGGTGCTGCTGCCGATGGCGACCATCCTGGGCTCCATCGGGCGCTTCGGAAACGACCTGGCCAGCGTGTTCGGCTGGAACTTCGGGCTCGGCAACTCCACGGTGAACCTCGTCTTCGTCCACGTGGTCTACGGCCTGGGCTTCACGACCCTGTTCTTCCGCAACTACTACGAGGCGTTTCCGACGGAGCTCGTCAAGGCCGCGCAGGTGGACGGGGCGAGCTTCTTCCAGATCTTCTGGCGCATCCTGATGCCGAACTCGGCGCCGATCTTCGTCGTCACGGTGATCTACCAGTTCACCAACATCTGGAACGACTTCCTCTTCGCCTCGGCCTATGCGGGCTCGGGCGACGTGATGCCGATGACGGTGGCGCTGAACAACATCGTCAACACCTCCACGGGCGTGGTCGAATACAACGTCAACATGGCCGCCGCGATCATCGCGGCCCTGCCGACGCTCTTCGTCTACGTCGTCGCCGGACGCTACTTCGTGCGCGGCCTCATGGCCGGCGCGGTCAAGGGGTGAGAACCATGGCCTTCCTCGAAATGGTTGGACTGCGCAAGCGCTTCGGCAACGTGGAGATCCTCAAGGGGATCGACATCACGCTGGACAAGGGCGGCTTCCTCGTCCTCGTCGGGCCCTCGGGCTGCGGCAAGTCGACCCTGCTCAACACGATCGCGGGGCTGGAGACGATCACCTCCGGCGAGATCCGCATCGACGGGCAGGCGGTGAACGACCTGCATCCCTCCAAGCGCGACATCGCCATGGTGTTCCAGAGCTACGCGCTCTACCCGAACATGACGGTGGCCGAGAACATCGCCTTCGCGCTGGAGATGCGCGGCGTCTCCCGGGAGGATCGGCGCAAGGCGGTCGAGAACGTCGCCAAGATGCTGCAGATCGGCCATCTCTTGGAGCGCAAGCCAAGCCAGCTCTCCGGCGGCCAGCGCCAGCGCGTCGCCATGGGGCGGGCGCTGGTGCGCGATCCCCGCATCTTCCTGTTCGACGAGCCGCTCTCCAACCTCGACGCCAAGCTGCGCGTCGACATGCGCACCGAGATCAAGCGGCTGCACCACGCCACGGGGGCCACGATCGTCTACGTCACGCACGACCAGATCGAGGCCATGACGCTGGCCACCAAGATCGCCGTGCTGAAGGACGGCGAGGTGCAGCAGGTCGGCACGCCCAGCGAGATCTACAACCGTCCCGCCAATCTCTTCGTCGCCGACTTCATGGGCAACCCCGCCATGAACCTCATGGAGGCGAGCGTGCAGAGCGAGGGCGGGCGCACCGTGCTGTCGCTGACCCGCGAGGGCGACGGCGCCATCCGCCTGCCGGTGCCCGCCTCGGTGCAGGCCGGCGGGCTCGGCGAGGGGCGCAAGGTGATCCTCGGCATCCGCCCGGAAGCCATCACCGACCAGGACGGCGCGGACCGCAACTCCTCGGCCATCGAGGTGGTGGAGAGCCTCGTCGAGGTCGTCGAGCCGGCCGGCTCCGACACCTTCGTGGTCACCCACATCGCCGGCAAGGAAGTGACCGCGCGCATGCGCGCCGACGCCGAGGTGAAGGCCGGCACCCGACTGCCCTTCGCCTTCAACCTCGACAAGGCCGTGCTCTTCGACCCCGGCACGGGGCTTCGGCTGTAAGGAGCCCCGGACCGGGCGCCCCTCGTCCTCGCGAGGAGCGCCGCGACGACGCAGTCCAGGCGCCTGGCCGGAAGGCCGGATGGCTGCGCCTTCGGCTGGCAATGACGGCGCGGGCCTCACGGGCCCCCTGCCTCCATCGGTTCAGGACCCCTGATGCCCCTCTCCTCACCCGACGTCCTCATCATCGGCAGCGGCATGGGCGGCGCGACGCTGGCGGCGGGCCTGGCGGGATCGGGCGCGAAGGTGCTGATCGTGGAGCGTGGCGAGCAATTGCCGGACGAGCCCTCGGCGCGGGACGCCAGGGCGATCTTCATGGCCTCGCGCTACCGGCCCCGGGAGCAGTGGCACGACAGCGAGGGACGGGCCTTCAACCCAGGCAACTATTACTACCTCGGCGGCAATTCCAAGTTCTACGGCGCAGTGATGCTGCGCTACCGGGCGCAGGACTTCTCTCCCCTGGAGCATGCCGAGGGCGTCACGCCCGGCTGGCCCTTTCCCTATGCGGCGCTGGAGCCCTGGTACGGCGAGGCCGAGCGGCTCTTCGCGGTACGCGGCGCGGGCGGCGAGGACCCCTCGGAGCCGCCGCATTCCACGCCCTACCCGCACGGCCCGGTGCCGGACGAGGAGCCGGTCGCCCGCGCGCGCGAGCGGCTGAAGGGGGCGGGGCTGCATCCCTTCTCGCTGCCGCTCGCCGTCGACATCGAACGCTGGCTCGCCCGCGCGCCGACGCCGTGGGACGCCTATCCCGACACGCGGTCCGGCAAGTACGACGCCGAGACGGCCTCGCTCGCCAGGGCGCTCGCCGACCCCGACATCCGCGTCCTCACCCGCACCCGGGCCGTGCGGCTGGTCGCCGCCCCGGACGGGCGCATCGAGGGGGTGGAGGTGGAGGGCGACGACGGCGCGCGACGCGTGATCAAGGCGGGCCTCGTCGTGCTGGCCGCGGGCGCGGTGAACTCGGCGGCCCTGCTGCTCGCCTCGGCCGACGGGGCGAACCCCGGCGGCCTCGCCAACCGCTCCGGCGTGGTGGGACGCCATTTCATGAACCACAACGCCTCGGCCATGCTGGTCTTCGACCCGCGGCTGAGGAACCGCTCCGTCTACCAGAAGACGCTCGGGCTCAATGACTTCTACCTCTCCGACGGGCAGGGCGGCCCGCCGCTCGGCAATGTCCAGCTTCTGGGCAAGATCACCGGGCCGGTCCTCAAGGCGAACCTGCCGGCCGCCCCCATGGCGCTGCTCGACGGCATGGCCGCCTGGAGCTTCGACTGGTACCTGATGAGCGAGGACCTGCCGCATCAAGACAGCCGCGTGCGGCTCGACGGCGCCCGCATCGTGCTCGACTGGCGGCGCACCAACATGAAGGCGCACGAGGGCCTCGTGCGGCGCATGCGCGAGCGCTTCCGCGCAGCCGGCTTTCCCGTCGTGCTCACCAGGCCCTTCGACAAGCGCACGCCCTCGCACCAGTGCGGCACCGTGCGCTTCGGCGCGGACCCCGCCACCTCGGCGCTCGACCCGCTCTGCCGGGCGCACGACCACCCCAACCTCTACGTCGTCGACGCCTCGTTCCTGCCGACCTCGGCCGCCGTGAACCCTGCCCTCACCATCGCCGCGCAGGCGCTGAGGGTGGCCGACCACCTGCGCGGCTCTCCGCTGGCCGCGGCCCGCACTGCCAGGGAGACCCCGCCATGAGCGCATCCGACCGTCCTGTCGCCGTGGTCACGGGCGCCGGACGCGGCATCGGCCGGGCCATCGCGCTGGCGCTCGCGGGCGCGGGCTTCGACCTCGCCGTGCCGCTGCTCGAGCCGGCGGGCGAGGAGGCCGCAGGCCTCCTGGCGGCGCTCGCCGCGAAGGGTGCCAGGGCCCTGCCTCTGGCCAGCGACCTCGCGGCGGCGGAGACCCACGACGCGACGGCGGCCGCCATCGCCGAGCGCTTCGGCCGGCTCGACGTGCTCGTCAACAATGCCGGCATGGGGGCCGTGGTGCGCGGCGACGTGCTCGATCTCGCGCCGGAGAACTTCGACCGCGTGATGGGCGTGAACCTCAGGGGAACGCTGTTCTTCACCACGGCCTGCGCCAGGGCCATGCTGCGGCTCGGCGACCGGGGCGCGCCGCGCAGCGTCGTCACCATCTCCTCGGTCTCCGCCGAGATGGCCTCGCCCGAGCGCACGGACTACTGCATCTCCAAGGCCGGGCTCTCCATGGCGATGAAGAACCTCGCCCTGCGCCTCGCGCCGGAGGGGATCGCCGTCTTCGAGCTGCGCCCCGGCATCATCCGCACGCCGATGACCGCCGCGGTCGCGCCGAAATACGACGCGCGCATCGCCGACGGGCTGGTGCCCGCCCTGCGCTGGGGCGAGCCCGAGGACGTCGCCGCCATGGTGGCGGCCCTCGCCGCGGGTCAGCTGGGCTTCTCGACCGGCAGCGTCATCGCGGTCGACGGCGGCCTGTCGATCCCGAGGCTGTGAGATGGGCCGGGGAAACATGGGCCAGGGAGGCATGGGCCAGGGAGAAATGGGCAACCTGCAACGGGCCACCCCAGGCGCTTCGGCGGGTCGTCCCTTCCTTGCAGGAGAGGGTGGCGGGCGCGCAGCGCCTGACGGGCGGGGACCGGGCCGGGCGGTTCGCGCGTCGCCTGGTCCGGGCCCGGCCGCGAGCCCTCTTCCGCACCCTTGCCCCCACCCCCCTCCGCTTCGCACCGGGATCCTCCCGCGCGGGGGAGGGATCGCCGCACCCGACTGCTCCGGCCTCGCGGCCACCGCGGCGCGCCGCGCGCGTCAACTCAGATCCATCGAGGCCCGCCATGCCCACTGACGCCACCTACGACTACGTCATCGTCGGCGCGGGGCCGGCGGGGTGCGTGCTGGCGAGCCGCCTGAGCGAGGACCCGGCGGTGCGGGTGGCGCTGCTGGAGGCCGGCGGGCGGGACCTGCACCCGCTGTTC
Source organism: Alsobacter sp. (assembly GCA_046349155.1). GTDB lineage: Bacteria > Pseudomonadota > Alphaproteobacteria > Rhizobiales > Beijerinckiaceae > Alsobacter. The sequence continues at coordinate 472,112 of JAXMCW010000003.1, forward strand.
CACATGCCCGCGGGCTTCGCCAAGATGACGAAGGGCATCGCGAGCTGGGGCTGGTCGACGGTGCCGCAGAAGCACCTGGGCGGTCGCGTGCTGCGCTTCACCCAGGCCAAGGTGCTGGGCGGCGGCTCGTCCATCAACGCGCAGATCTACACGCGCGGCAACGCCAGGGACTATGACGCCTGGGCGGCGGAGGCCGGCTGCGAGGGCTGGGCCTATGCCGACGTGCTGCCCTACTTCAAGCGCGCCGAGGACAACCAGCGCTTCGTCGACGCCTATCACGGCTATGGCGGGCCCATCGGCGTCTCCGTGCCGATCAACCCCCTGCCGATCAGCGAGGCCTTCCTGCGCGCCGCGCAGGAATACGGCATTCCCTACAATCCCGACTTCAACGGCGCGCGGCAGGACGGGATCGGGCACTACCAGGTGACGGTGCGCAACGCCCGGCGCTCCTCCGCCGCCTCCGCCTATCTGCGCCCGGCCAGGGGCCGCGGGAACCTCACGGTGCTGCCCGTCTCCGCCGTGACCCGCGTGACCGTGGAGAAGGGCCGCGCGACCGGCGTCGAGGTGGCGGGCGAAGGCGGTGCGCTCTCCCGCATCCGCGCCGGGCGGGAGGTCATCGTGTCCTGCGGGGCCATCGGCTCGCCGCGGCTGCTGATGCTCTCCGGCATCGGCCCGGCGGAGCATCTGCGCGGCGTCGGGGTGGACGTCGTGCACGACCTGCCGGGCGTCGGCGCCAACCTGCAGGACCATCTCGACCTCTACGTGATCTGCGAGTGCACGGGCGACCACACCTATGACGGCTATGCCCGGCTCGACCGCACGATCTGGGCCGGCCTGCAATACCTCGCCTTCCGAAAGGGGCCCGTGGCTTCCACGCTCTTCGAGACCGGCGGCTTCTGGTACGCCGACAGGTCCGCCCGCTCTCCCGACATCCAGTTCCACCTCGGCCTGGGCTCGGGCATCGAGGCGGGCGTGGCGCGGCTGAAGAACGCGGGCGTGACGCTGAACACGGCCTTCCTGCGCCCGCGCTCGCGCGGCAGCGTGCGCCTCGCCAGCGCCGATCCCGCCGCCGCACCGCTGATCGACCCGAACTACTGGGACGATCCCTATGACCGCGCCGTGGCGCTGGACGGCCTGCGCATGGGCCGCGAGATCATGCGGCAGAAGGCGCTCGCCCCCTTCATCCTGGCCGAGCGCCTGCCGGGGCCGGGCGTGACGAGCGAGGAGGACCTTGCCCGCTTCGCCCACCAGACCTGCAAGACGGACCACCATCCCGCCGGCACCTGCAAGATGGGGACGGACGCCATGGCGGTCGTCACGCCCGACTTGAAGCTGCGCGGCATCGACAACTTGCGCGTTTGCGATTCCTCGGTCATGCCGCTGCTCGTGTCGTCGAACACCAACGCGCCGACCATCATGATCGGGGAGAAGGGGGCCGACCTAGTGCGGGGCTGGCAGCCGCTCCCCGCCGAGACGAACCTGATGCAAAGGGAGATCGCCTGATGCTGCGGTCCTTCATCGACGCCCGGATCGACGAGGCCCTGGCGCTGTGCCGGCGGCACGGCTACGCCCTGCCGCCTTTCGCGCGCTGGAGCCCGCAGGAGGCCGTCCGGCACCCGGCCGCGCTCGAGGCCATGGCGTCGGGCGGGCTCGGCTGGAACGTGGTGGAATTCGGCTCGGGCACCTTCGCCCGCAGCGGCCTCGTGGTGTTCACGAGCCGCATGGGACCGGCGGCGGACCTGACCGGCGGCGGAGGCCGCCTCTACGCGGAGAAGATCCTCGTCGCGCAGGACGGGCAGGTGACGCCGCACCACTATCACGTGGTCAAGACCGAGGACATCGTCAACCGCGGCGGCGCGCGCTTCGTGGTCGAACTCGTCGCCGTCGACCGCGAGGGCCGGCCGACCGACGCCCCGATCCGCGTGCGCAAGGACGTCGAGATGCTCGAGGTTCCGCCGCGCGGCCGCGTCGCGCTGGAGCCCGGCGAGAGCATCGTGCTGGAGCCCTTCGTGGCGCATGCCTTCTGGGCGGAGGGCGGCGCGGTGCTCGGCGGCGAGGTCTCGCTCGTCAACGACGACGCCACCGACAACTACTTCGTGCCGGCGCTCGCCCCCATGGACCCCGTGGTCGAGGACGAGCCCGCGCGCTTCGTCACGGTCGGCGACCTCGCGGCGCTGCAGGCGCGCGCCGCCACCCTGGCGCGCTCATGATCCGCCATGTCGTCCTCCTGAAGCCGGCCGCGGACGCCACCGCCGGCGCGGTCGCGGCCGCGCTCGCCGGCGTCGTCGCGCTCAAGGGCGTGATCCCGGGCGTCCTGGCCGTCCGGACCGGACCGAACGTCAGTCCCGAGGGCCTGGGCCGGGGCTACACGCAGGGCTTCGTGGTCGACTTCGCGGACGCCGCCGCGCGCGACGCCTACCTGCCCCACCCCGCCCACCAGACCGCCGGCGCGGCCCTGGTGGCCGTGGCGGAAGGCGGCATCGAGGGGATCCTGGTCTTCGACCTGGAGATGGGCTGAGCGGCCGCTCCGACCGACCCGCCGTCGCCGCGGCGACAAGCCCATCGTCCTTCGAGACGCGGGCCGACGGCGGCGTGCGCCCCAGGATGAGGGGCGCGGGAGGGAGGCTGCCCGACGCTCAGGCCGCGGCGTGCAGCATCAGGGCGTCCATGCAGTCCATCCTGACGGCCTCGCCCTTGCGGGCCACGAGGGCGCAGGCGCGGGGCAGCGCCGTCCAGCCGCTGCGCTCGCGGTCGAGGGGCTCGGAGACCACGACGAGGCCGCCGTCGCGCTCGCGGTGATAGAGCGAGGGCGGCCGGGCGTCGGAGGCCCAGCGGAAGGCGTAGAGGTCGGCCCCGTTGGTCAGCGCGGCGGTGAAGCGCAGCGGCTCGGTCACGCCGGCCCGCCGCATCAGCGCGTGGACGGCGGCGAGCGTGCGGGCCATGGCCCCGACCGGGTCCTCCTCCAGCCCCGCCGCGAGGGCGGCCAGGAAAATGGCCTCGCTGTCGGTCGTGCCGTTGCGCGCCGTGTAGAACGCGTCGGGGATGAGGTTCTCGATGCTGCGGCGCAGCGCAGCGTAGCCGCCGATCTGGCCGTTATGCATGAACATCCAGCGCCCGAAGACGAAGGGGTGGCAGTTGGTGCGCATGGTCGCCGTGCCGGTCGCCGCGCGGACATGGGCGAAGAAGACGCCGGAGCGCACCTGGGCGCAGAGGGAGCGCAGGTTCTCGTCCGACCAGGCGGGACGCAACTCCCGGTAGAGGCCCGGCACATCCCTGGCGCCGTACCAGCCGACGCCGAAGCCGTCGCCGTTCGTCTCCGTCTTCGCCTCCTGGGCGTGCAGGGACTGGTGAATCAGCGAGTGGCAGGGCGCGGCAATGAGGTCTTCCATGAAGACCTCGGGTCCGCGATAGGCGAGAAAGCGGCACATGGCTCATCCCAGGTGTTCGGCTCACGCCGAAACCTGTCCTTAAGCTTCGCGCGCCGGCATGAACAGATCCTGAATGGCCGTCGAGGGTTGCGCTGTGAGCGGCTCCACAGGGCGGGACGCCGTTCCTTGAACCCGCGGGGACGATCGGGTTGAATGCGCGGCCCCGACGGACCCGACCCGGAGACCCCCGTGACCCTGTTCCCCCGACTGGCCGCCCTGGCAGCCGGCCTGCTGGCGACGACGCCCGCCTTCGCCGCCGAGGGGCTCGACGGGGCCAGCCTGGGGATCGCCTGGGCCATCCCCTTCGCGGGCGTGCTGCTCTCCATCGCGCTGGGCCCCATCGTGGCGCCGGACTTCTGGCACCACCATTACGGCAAGATCGGCTTCCTCTGGGCGGTGTCCCTGGCGGTCCCCCTGCTCGTCGCCAAGGGTTTCGCGCCGACGGGCGAGGCCTTCCTGCACACGATGCTGCTGGAATACCTGCCCTTCATCCTCATGCTGACGGCGCTCTTCACGGCGGCGGGCGGGGTGGTGATCGCCGGCAACCTGCACGGCTCGCCGCTGGTCAATACCGGCCTGCTCGGCTTCGGAACGGCCATCGCCAGCGTCATCGGCACCACCGGGGCCTCGATGGTGCTGATCCGCCCCCTGCTGCGCGCCAATGACGAGCGCCGCCACAACGTCCATGTCGTGGTGTTCTTCATCTTCCTCGTCTCCAACATCGGCGGCTCGCTGTCGCCGCTCGGCGACCCCCCGCTCTTCCTCGGCTACCTCAAGGGGGTCGACTTCTTCTGGACGACGACGCACCTCTTTCTGCCGACGCTCTTCGCCGCCGTCGTGCTGCTCGCCCTGTTCTTCGCCGTGGACAGCTGGGTCTATGCCAGGGACGCGGAGCACAGGGCCCGGCGCGACCCGACGCCGGACAAGAAGCTGCGCATGCGGGGCACGGCGAACCTCGCGCTGATCGGCGTCGCCGTGGCCGCGATCCTGATGAGCGGCCTGTGGAAGCCGGGCATCGAGGCCACCATCGGCGGGGTCCACGTGCCATTGCAGAACATCGTGCGCGACGTCGTGATGGTGCTCGTCGCGGTCACCTCGGTGCTGGTGACGCCCCGTGTCTACCGCGAGGCCAACGAGTTCAGCTGGGAGCCCATCGTCGAGGTCGCCCTGCTCTTCGCGGCCATCTTCACCTGCATCATCCCCGTGCTCGCCATGCTGCAGGCCGGCTCCCAGGGCGTCTTCGCGCCGCTCGTGGCGCTGGTCTCCCAGGCCGACGGCAGCCCCTCGCCGGTCGCCTATTTCTGGCTGACCGGCCTGCTCTCGTCCTTCCTGGACAACGCGCCGACCTACCTCGTCTTCTTCGAACTCGCCGGCGGTGATCCGGCCCGCCTCATGGGACCGCTCGCCGCCACGCTGGCGGCGATCTCCATGGGCGCGGTGTTCATGGGCGCCAACACCTATATCGGCAACGCGCCGAACTTCATGGTCTACGCCATCGCCCGGCGCGGCGGCATCGCGATGCCGAGCTTCTTCGGCTACATGCTGTGGTCGGGCGGCATCCTGATCCCGCTCTTCCTGGCCATGACGTGGCTCTTCATGCGCTGATTGCGCGATTCACGAGAAGCCATAGACAGTTGCACGCATCCGGATAGGCTGACCACCGGATAGGCGGCGGCTTCACGGCTGGTCCGGGGGCGGGGGCGGACCCTCCCCGGGGCCGGGCGAGGCCGGCCCTCCCTGCCGCGGCACGACCGGGACGACGCGGCAGCCCCAACCCCCCGGGCCGGCATCGCCATCCTCGCGTTTCCCTCGCTCACAGGAGCTTTCCATGAGACTGGCCCTCGTCCTCACCGCCCTCCTCGTCACCTCCACCGCCGCCTTCGCCGAGGATACCTGCAAGCAGCAATCCGACGCGAAGAAGCTCGCCGGCGCGGCGCAGAAGAGCTTCATGACCAAGTGTGAGAAGGACGCCAAGGCGGCCTGCGAGACCCAGGCCGGCGACAAGAAGCTCGCCGGCGCCGCCAAGACCTCCTTCGTCAAGAAGTGCGCCACCGACGCCGTGGGGATGTAGGCCTGTCTCGGCCCGGCCTCATCCGTCATGGCGGGCGAGGCCAAGCAGTCCGGCGCGTTGCCGGGCGTTGCGTGGCCTGGTCCGCCGCTCCGGTCCTCGCAACGACGATCCCTGCCGGGTGGCCCCGGCGACGGCCGCGACCGCGCAGGAGGAATGCCGATCCGGGCATGTCGCGCACCGTGGAATTGCGTTAGGGGAACGCACGCCGCTTCCCCTCCCGACCCGGCCCAACCATGACCCTCGTCTCCCGCTCCGGCTGGGACATCTTCCAGTTCCGCGACTTCCGACGCTTCTTCGGGGCGCGGTTCCTCACCGGCCTTGCCACGCAGGTCCGCAATGTCGGCCTGGGCTGGCTGGTCTACGACAAGACGGACAGCGCGCTGGCGCTGGGCCTCGTCGGCCTGGCGGCCTTCCTGCCGGCCCTGCTTCTGGCGCTCGTCGCCGGCGCGGCGGCGGACCGATTCGACCGCCGCCGCATCGTCACGGTCTGCTACGGCCTGCTCGCCGTCGCCGATGCCGGCCTGCTGCTCACGGCGCTTTATCCCGGCGCGCCTGTCTGGCCGATCTACGGGCTCGCGGTGCTCGTCGGGGCGGGCCGGTCCTTCGCCAACCCGGCGAGCCAGGCGCTGGTGCCCAACATCGTGCCGAAGAGCCACTTCCCCGCGGCCGTCACCTTCAACGCCTCGGCCTGGCAGAGCTCGTCGATCATGGGGCCGGCGGTGGGCGGCCTGCTCTACGTGCTGGGGCCGTCCGTCGTGTTCGGCGTGTCGAGCGCCTGTTTCGCGGCCGCCTCGCTCCTGATCTCCACCGTCGCGGCGCCGCCTCAGCACGACCTGGCGAAGCGCGAGCGCCCGACTCTGGAGACGCTCTTCGCGGGCGTCCGGTTCATCCGCTCGCGCCCGGTGATCCTCGGCGCGATCTCGCTGGACCTCTTCGCGGTGCTGCTCGGCGGCGCGGTCGCCCTGCTCCCGATCTATGCGCGCGACATCCTGCACACGGGCCCCTGGGGGCTCGGGCTCCTGCGCAGCATGCCCGCGGCGGGGGCCATCTGCACGACGCTGCTGCTCGCCTGGTTCCCCATCCGCAGCAAGGCGGGGCCGCGCATGTTCGCGGCGGTGGCGACCTTCGGTCTCGCCACCATCGTGTTCGGCCTCTCCACGAGCCTCGTGGTCTCGATGGCCGCGCTCTTCGTCACCGGCGCGGTCGACATGGTGAGCGTCGTGGTGCGCCAGACCCTCGTCCAGCTCGAGACGCCCGACGAGATGCGCGGGCGCGTCTCCGCGGTGAACTCGGTCTTCATCGGCGCGTCGAACGAGCTCGGCGAGTTCGAATCGGGCGTACTGGCCGCGGCCATCGGCCCCGTCGGCTCGGCCGTGCTCGGCGGCGTCGGCACGCTGGTCGTCGTCGCGCTCTGGATCCGCCTCTTCCCCCCGCTGTGGCAGCGCGACGCGCTCGTGTGATGGGCGGGACACCGCACCCGCGGGGCCGACCACTCCGCCCCGACCTGCTCCCGGCCCGCCCCCCGCTCCGTCCTTCCTCCGAACCACTCCGTCCCTCCCAGCCCGATCCCCTCATCCTGAGGAGCATCGCCCCTTGGCGATGCGTCTCTAAGGACGAGGGTGTCCAGCCTGCGCGACCGTTTCAGCCTCCTGGAGCCCCTCGTCCTTCGAGACGCCATGCTGCGCATGGCTCCTCAGGATGAGGGGAGCGGAGGGAAGCATGGGCCGGGCGCTCGGGCGAGGTGGGCAGGGAGGGATGGACCGGGCGTCGACGGGAGGCGTGGAGGGAAAGTCCGAGGGCCTCCCGCCTGGCCCGCTCCCCACCCTCTCGCCGCGCCCGGGACGCGCCCCGACCGGCCCGTCCCATCGGCACGACCGGCCCGTCCCCTCCGCCCCGGTCGGCCCTGCCTCCACTCCGCCCCGACCTGCTCCCGGCCCGCCCCCCGCTCCGTTGTTCCTCCGAACCACTCCGTTCCCACCAGCCCGGTCTCCTCATCCTGAGGAGCATCGCCCCTTGGCGATGCGTCTCGAAGGACGAGGGAGTCCGGCCTGCACGAGCGTTTCTGCCTCCTGGAGCCCCTCGTCCTTCGAGACGCCATGCTGCGCATGGCTACTCAGGATGAGGGGAGTGGAGGGAAGCATGGGCCGGGCGCTCGGGCGAGGTGGGCAGGGAGGATGGAGCGGGCGTTGACGGGAGGTGTGGAGGGAAAGTCGGAGGGCCTCGCGCCCGGCCCGCTCCCCATCGTTAGCCGTGCCCGGGACGCGCCCCGACCGGCCCGTCCCCTCGGCCCGACCGGCCATGCTCCGCTCTGACCCGGTCGGCCCTGCCTCCACTCCGCCCTGACCTACTCCCGGCCCGCCCCCCGCTCGGTCATTCCTCCGAACCACTCCGTTCCCACCAGCCCGGTCCCCTCATCCTGAGGAGCATCGCCCCTTGGCGATGCGTCTCGAAGGACGAGGGTGTCCAGCCTGCACGACCGTTTCAGCCTCCATACCTCGCGTCCCTCGAGACGACATGCGCAGGGATGCAGGCTCCTCCGTCGAGGGGCTGGGCGAGGTTGGAACGCCCGTTCTCAGCCGGAGGAGGCGATGCTGACGCGGGCGCGGCCGCGCTGCAGGGCGGAGAGGTCGATCGGCAGGGCCTCGTGGGGGACCGGCTGCAGGATGCGCGGGCCCGAGCGCAGGGCGCCGCGGATCTCCTCGGCGAGCGCGATCGATTCGTCCGTCTGCTTGCCGCGGCCCTCCAGCAGGCCGATGGCGTTCATGCCGATCTCAGGCAGGCCGTCGCGCGCGTCGAGGACGCGCATGCCCGCGCGCATGGCGCTGGGCGGCATGACGCTGACGGCGATTCCCGCCAGCACCACGGGGGAAATGGCCACCTGGTTGGCCGAGGCGAGCAATTGCCGCCAGGGAATGCCGGCGTCGTTGAGCGCCTTCACCGCCCGGGAGCGCCACGAGCAGGTGGGGCCGGAGAGCGCCAGCGGCAGCGGGCGCGTCTCGTGGGCGCGCGAGGTCGTGCCGACCACCCAGTTGAGCGGTTCCTCGCGCAGCACCTCCGCGCCCTTCAGGTCCATGCAGCTCGTCACAACGGCCATGTCGAGCTCGCGGCCGGCCACGCGCTCGGCGAGCGCCAGCGAGCCCTCGCAGACCACGGTGAGTTCGACCAGGGGATGGCGGCAGATGAAGCGCGTCAGGATCTCCGGCAGGAAGCTCTCGGCATAGTCGTCGGGGATGCCGAGCCGGATGCGCCCGGCCAGCGCCTTGCGCGAGACGGAGGCGAAGGCGGCAGCCTCGACCTGCAGCATCTGCCGCGCATAGTCGATCAGCTTCTCGCCGTCCTCCGAGAGCCGCACGCCGCGGCCCTGCTTGACGAAGAGCGGGCGTCCCAGCTGCTCCTCGAGCCGGCGGATGTGCATGGAGACGGCCGACTGGGTCTTGTTCACCCGCTCCGCCGCCCGGGTGAAGCTGCCCGTGTCGACGATCGAGACGAAGCTGCGGAGCTGATCGGTGTCCAGCATTGTTCCATCTCCCTTTCTGATCGATGAGATTAGAACCATTCGTTGGACCGATCAATGGGACAGGATCAATCTGGGGCCATCGACACCGGCGGACAGCCTCCGCCCCCCAAGGAGAAAGACCATGCCCCTGTCCCTCACCGACACCCGCAGCCTGGGAGACCGGGCGTCGCCCCGCGCGCTCGACGCGGCCCTCGCCTTCGCCGCCACGGTCCTGCTCTGGCCGGTGCGCGTCTACAAGGCCCGCCGCGACCTCGCCGTGCTCGGCGCGCTGAGCGACCACGAGCTCAAGGATATCGGCCTGCTGCGCACCGACCTCTCCGCCGCCACGGGCCTGGCCCCCGACGAGGACCCGACCCTGCGCCTCGCGCACATCGTGGATGACCGCCGCCGCTACCGCCGCTGACATCCATGTGTCGCGTTGATCGAACCCATCACCGAGCGACGAGGCCCGCCGGCCCCTCCGGCGGGTCTTTTTCTTTCGAGCCCCCTGCGCTCTCGACAGGCCGCGCGACGCGTGGCTGAGTGAGGCGCCCTCCGCCCCGGACCGCCCCTCCATGTCGTTCGAAGCCTGGCTCGCCTTCGCCGCCGCCTCCACCGTGCTGCTGATCATCCCCGGGCCGACGATCCTGCTGGTCGTCTCCTACGCGCTCGGCCAGGGCTGGCGCACGGCGCTGCCCATGGCGGTCGGCGTGGCGCTGGGCGACTTCACGGCCATGACGCTCTCCATGCTCGGCCTGGGCGCCCTGCTCGCCGCCTCCGCCACCGTCTTCACCGTGCTGAAGTGGATCGGCGCGGCCTATCTGGTCTGGCTGGGCGTCAAGCTCTGGCGGGCCGGCGGCCAGCTCGACGCCGCGCCGCGCACCGACGCCGCGCCCGCCTGGCGCATGCTCGCCCATGCCTGGCTTGTCACGGCCCTGAACCCGAAGAGCCTCACCTTCTTCGTCGCCTTCCTGCCTCAGTTCCTCGACCCCCGCGCCGATTTCCTGACGCAGATGGTGATCTTCGAGGCGACATTCCTGACGCTGGCCTTCTGCAACGCGCTCGGCTACGCGCTGGTCGCCTCACGCGCCCGCGCCGTGGTGCGCAACGAGCGCGCCATCCGCGCCGTGAACCGCGTCGGCGGCACGCTCCTCATCGGCGCCGGGATCGCGGCGGCCGCGGTCCGCGGCTCGCAGGGCTAAAGGCCGGGACGGGGGGCCTGCGCCGCGCTCACGCCGCCAGCGGCTGGCCGAAGAAGGCCACAGGCGTTCCCGCGATGTCCGAGCGAAAGCGCATCAGCGTCCCCGGCACGCCGCCCTGGGGGCGCGTGAGCGAGGTGACGTAGACGGTCCTGAGGTCCGGCCCGCCGAAGCAGGGCATGGTCGGCGAGGGATGCGGCAGGACGATCTTGCGCTCGATCGCGCCGTCCGGCGCGATCCGGTTGAGGCAGCCGGCCGAGACGCCGGCCGACCAGTAGCAACCCTCTGCGTCGCCCGCCGCGCCGTCGGGGCGGCCGTCCTCCTCCTCCAGCGTGACGAGGCGGCGCTGGTTGGAGATGACCCCGGTGGCGAGGTCGTAGTCGAAGGCCTGGACGTATTTGCCGCGGCTGTCGGAGTGGAACATCGTCCGCCCGTCGGGAGACCAGGCGAGGCCGTTCGAGACGATGAGGCCGTCGAGCATCTTCGTGCAGGTTCCGTCGGGGTCGACGCGGTAGAGCGAGCCGACGGGCTTCTTGTCGGGCGTGTCGTCCATGCTGCCGACCCAGAAGCGCCCGTCCGGCGCGACCTTTCCGTCATTGAGCCGGTTGCCGGGCAGGTGCGCCTCGGGATGGGCGACCAGCTCCAGCCGGCCCGTCTCGAAATCGTAGAAGTGGATGCCCTGGCGCAGGGCGACGATGGCCCGTCCGTCCGGGCACAGGCCGAAGCTGCCGATCTCGCTCGGCATGTCCCAGCGCGTCAGCGCTGCGCGCTCGGGATCGTAGCGGAACAGCGCCGGCGCCAGGATGTCGACGAAGTAGAGGGCCTGCTCGCCGGGGTGCCAGAATGCGCCCTCCCCGCAGCCCAGCGGCAGATCGATGAGCGTCTCGACGTCGGGGGTCAGTCGGATCATGGGCGCGCGGTCCTTCCCTGGATCTTCGTCGTCCCGTTCTCCCCGAGGCCGCCGGGCGACGCAAGGGGCGGGCGCTGTGCGGACAGCCTACTTGACCCCTCAGAAATTTGATATATCAAATCTCATGACCGGCGGCCGCACTGCCGGACGAGGGAGTGACGCCGCGTGACCCCACGCCTGGCCCCTGTCGACCCGGCCTACCTGAAGGGCCTGCGCGAGCACGTGCACGAGCACCTGCGCCGCGCCATCGTCCACGGCGAGATTGCCTCCGGCGCGATCCTCAACGAGCGCCAGGTCGCCGAGCAGCTCGGCGTCTCCACGACCCCTCTCAAGGAGGCCCTGCGCCGCCTGGAGGGCGAGGGCCTCGTCGTCACCGAGCCGCGCCGCGGCATCCGCGTCACCTTCGACGCCGCCCAGGCCGAGGAGATGGCGCTCGCGCGCGCCGCGCTCGAGGGCATGATCGCCCGCATGGCCGCCCAGCGCATCGACGCCGCCGCCACCGCCGCCCTGCGCGCCATCGTCGTGCAGATGGCCGAGGCCACCGCCGCGGGCGCGACGGAACGGCTCATCGTGCTCAACGAGAGCTTCCACGACGCGATCCACGACGTCTCGGGCTGCCGCTACCTGCAGCGCATCCTGATCGGCCAGCGCGTCTACGTGCACACCGCCCGCCAGCTCATCCTGGGCGATCCCGAGGAGCGCAGGCGGGCGCTGGCCGAGCACACGTCCATCTTCGAGGCGCTCGCGGCCGGCGATCCCGACGCCGCCGAGCGCGCCATGCGCGACCACGTGGTGCGCTCCGGCCGCCACCACGTGCAGATCGCCTTCCAGAACCGCGCCCCGCCCGAACCTCCCGCGGCCTTCGCCAGGCCCCCGGCCCGCACGGCCCCCGCCAGCACGGAGCAGCATCCATGACGAACCCCAAGGTCCGCGCCGCGCTCGGCGGCATTTCCGGCGTGCACGTCACGCCCTACACGGCGCAGGGCGGCGTCGACCGGGCCCTGCTGGCCCGCGTCATCGACCGCATCGCGGTGGCCGGCATCCACAACATCGTCTCGGCCGGCAATACCGGCGAGTTCTACGCGCTGACGCCGGACGAGGTCCGCGCAGTCCATGACGGCGCCATCGAGGCCAATGCCGGGCGCTCCCTGCTCACGGCGGGCGTGGGGCGCTCGCTCAAGGAGGCGGTCGAGCTCGGCCGGCGCGCCAAGGACAGCGGCGCGGACGCGCTGATGGCGCACCAGCCGCTCGATCCCTTCGCCGCGCCGCAGGCCCAGGCGGCCTATTTCAAGGCGATCGCCGACGCCGTCGACATCCCGCTCGTCGCCTATGTCCGGTCCGACGCGATGAGCCTCGCCGACATCCTGGGCGTCGCCAACCACCCCAACGTGGCCGGCGTGAAGTTCGCCACCACGAACCTCATGCTGCTCGCCGAGTGCATCCGCGCCAGCGGCCCCGGCACGGCGCTCTGGGTCTGCGGCCTCGCCGAGGGCTGGGCGGCGCCCTTCTATGCGGCCGGCGCGCGCGGCTTCACCTCGGGCCTCGTCAATGTCGACCCGGCCCGCTCGCTCGCCATCCATGCGGCGCTGGAATCCGGCTATCTCGACCGCGTGCGCGACCTCGTCGCCACCATCGCCCGCTTCGAGCAGATGCGCACACGCTTCGGCAACGGCGCCAACGTCACCGTCGTCAAGGAGGCGCTTGAGATGATCGGCTTCCCCGTCGGCCCCGTGCGCCTGCCCGGCCTGCCGCAGCTCGACGAGCAGGACCGCGCCACTCTCGCCGAGGTCCTGCGCAGCTGGGGCCTGATGCCCAGCCGCGCCGCCGCGGAGTAGGGACAAGTCCCACCGAAGGCCAACCACCACCCCCTCGTCCTTCGAGAAGCAGGCCGAAGGCGGCCTGCGTCTCGGGACGAGGGATTCCAGAGGGCTCGCCGATGCTGCCCCGCTGGACCCACCCGTCCGTCGAGACGCGATGCGAGGGCGCATCGCGCCCCGGGGCGAGGGGCGTGGTAGGCTCCACCGCCATCCTGAATTCCAGCCTGACCGGACCTTCGCCATGACCCGCAAGACGCCCGAGACCCTGCGCAGCCACCGCTGGTTCGGGGCCACCGACCTGCGCTCCTTCGGCCATCGCTCGCGCACCCTGCAGATGGGCTATCGCTACGAAGACTTCATGGGCAAGCCGGTCATCGGCATCGTCAACACCTGGTCGGACATCAATCCCTGCCACACGCACCTGCGGACCCGCGCGGAGGAGGTGAAGCGCGGCGTCTGGCAGGCCGGCGGCTTCCCCATCGAGCTGCCCGCGCTCTCGCTGTCGGAGACCTTCGTCAAGCCGACCACCATGCTCTACCGCAACATGCTGGCCATGGAGACGGAGGAGCTGCTGCGCTCCCACCCAATCGACGGCGCGGTGCTGCTCGGGGGCTGCGACAAGACCACGCCGGGCCTGCTGATGGGCGCCATCAGCATGAACGTGCCCGCCCTCTTCATGCCGGCCGGCGCGATGCTCAGGGGCAACTGGGGCGGCAAGGTGCTGGGCTCGGGCTCCGACGTCTGGAAATACTGGGCGGAGAAGGAGGCGGGCCGCATCACGGAGCAGGACTGGCGCGAGATGGAGAGCGGCATCGCGCGCTCCTTCGGCACCTGCATGACGATGGGCACGGCCTCCACCATGGCCGGGATCGTCGAGGCCATGGGCATGATGCTGCCCGGCGCGGGCTCGATCCCCGCCGCCGACAGCGGCCATTCCCGCATGGCGACGGAGTGCGGCGCGCGCATCGTCGACATGGTCTGGGAGGATCTGACGCCCAGGAGCATCCTCACCCCCGACAGCTTCCACAACGCCATCGTCGCGCTGATGGCCATGGCCGGCTCGACCAACGGCATCATCCACGTGCTCGCCATGGCGCGCCGGGCCGGCGTCAACCTGACGCTCGCCGATTTCGAGCGCCTGTCCGACGCCGTGGGCGTGATCGCCAACCTGCGCCCCTCCGGCGAGTTCCTGATGGAGGACTTCCACTATGCCGGCGGCTTCAAGGCCTTCCTGAAGACGCTGCTGCCGCACCTCAGGGCCGGCGCCCTCACGGTGACCGGGCGGACGATGGGCGAGAACGTCGCCGAGGCCAGGGTGTGGAACGAGGAGGTCATCCGCCCGCTCGACCGCCCCATCGCGGAGGGCGGCGGCATCGCCGTCCTGCACGGCAACATCGCGCCCGGCGGCTGCATCATCAAGCCGACGGCCGCCGAGCCGCGGCTGCTGAAGCATCGCGGCCCCGCCCTCGTCTTCGACAGCTACGACGCCATGATGAAGGCCGTGAACGACGAGAGCCTCGACTGCTCGCCCGACAGCGTGATGGTGCTGCGCAATGCCGGCCCGGTCGGCGGCCCGGGCATGCCGGAATGGGGCATGCTGCCCATCCCGAAGAAGCTCCTGAAGCAGGGCGTGCGCGACCTCGTGCGCATCTCCGACGCGCGCATGAGCGGCACGAGCTACGGCGCCTGCATCCTGCACGTCGCGCCCGAGGCCTATATCGGCGGCCCGCTCGCCGCCGTGCGCAACGGCGACATCATCGCCATCGACGTGGCGAAGCGCTCCATCCACCTGGAGATCCCGGACGCCGAATTGCAGGAGCGCCTCGCCGCCTACACCCCCCGGCAGCGGCCGGAGCTGCGCGGCTATCTCAAGCTCCACGCCGCCCACGTCACCCAGGCCGACCAGGGCTGCGACTACGACTTCCTGGAAGGAACCGAGCCCCTGCCGGAGCCGGAGATCCACTAGCAGACCGGGTCGTCAGGCCATGGGGGTCTCCAGGCCATGGGCTCCCGCCTCATCGAGGACGAGCCCGGCCGTCCTGGCGAGCGGAGCGAGGCCGTCCGCCTCCGTGGCCCGATGGATGGCTTCGTCGCTGCGCTCCTCGCGATGACGGCAGGTTCCCTCACGCCGCCGCGTGCGGCAGGCAGGCCGGGCCGATGGGCTCGAAGCTCTTGTAGGTGAGGATGAATTCCTGGTGGCCGATGGCCTCCGAGCGGCTCTGCCGCCCCTGGCCGAGGCCGACCACGCAGTCGCGGATCTCGCGGCCGACCTCGTCGAGCGTGGCCGCGCCCTCGAGGATGCGGCCCGCGTCGACGTCCATGTCGTCGGACATGCGCCGGTAGGTCTCGGGATTGGCGCAGATCTTCACCACCGGCGAGATCGCCGACCCGACGACGGAGCCGCGGCCGGTGACGAAGAGCACCACGTGGCTGCCGCAGGCGATGAGCTCGGCGATCTCGGCATTGTCGTTGATGTTCGGGAAGCCGAAGCGCACCTCGCCGTCCGGCACCACGTCCAGGAGGTAGAGCCCGCCGGACGGGGGATGGTCGCCGGGCTTGAGCAGGCCCGAGATGGGCGAGGCGCCGGACTTGGCGTAGGCGCCCATCGACTTCTCCTCGATGGTGGTGAGCCCGCCATCCGAGTTGCCGGCCGCGAAGGAGCCGTAGCCCAGCGTCGCGTAGTAGCGGGCCGCCTTGGCGACGCTCGCCTCGAGCTCCCGGGCCAGGTCCGGCGTCACGGCGCGCGAGGCCATGATGTGCTCGCAGCCGATGAGCTCGCCCGTCTCCTCGAAGATGCAGGCCGCGCCTTCGCCGATCAGCCGGTCGAAGGCGCGTCCCGCCGCTGGGTTGCCGGTGATGCCGCTCGTTCCGTCCGAGCCGCCGCACACGGTGCCGACGACGAGGTCCGACACGGCCATGGGGACGGTGGGCGCGGCGGCGAGCGCGCGCTGCTGTCCGGCCACCCAGGCCCGGCCCTCCGCGATGGAGGCGCGCGTGCCCCCCGTGCCCTGGATGGTCAGCACCTTCACGGGCCGCCCGGAGGCGCGCACGGCCCGCTCCAGCCCGTACTTGTTGAAGCTCTCGCAGCCCAGCGAGACCAGCAGCACCGCGCCCACGTTGGGATGGGTGCAGAGCGCCTCCATCATCCGCTCGGCATAGGCGTTGGGGTAGCAGCCGGGGAAGCCGATGACATGCACGCCCTCCTCCCGCAGCGGCAGCGCGATCTCGCGGGCCACGTGGTGGGCGCATTCCACGAGATAGCCGACGGCGACGATGTTGCGGATGCCCTTGCGCCCGTCGGCGCGCAGCCAGCCGCGCATGGGAAAGGGCTCCGTCATGGCAAGGTCTCCGTCTTGAAGGCGTCGAGCGTGTAGGTGGGCGTGTAGTCGCTCACGACATTATGGACGTGGACGTGCTCGCCCGGCGCGATCGGGGCCGTCGCCCGGCCGATCGGCGCGCCGTATTTCAGGATCACGTCGCCGGGCGCGATCGGCCGCCGCGCGACCTTGTGGGCCAGCGGCACGTCCTGCGGCGAGGCCACCTGCGCCCCGTCGATCGCGAGCCGGTCCCCGGCCTTCAGGCGACGGCGGACGACTAGCACGTTGTCCCTCTCGTCGAGCAGGATGAGGCGCGGGTCCGCGCCGTCGTCATGCGGTTTCGGCATGGCCTTCCTCCCCTGCGGCCCGCGCCATGTGCGGTGCGCGCGGGCATTTCACGAATTTGGGACAGAGTTGGCAACTCCCGCCTGAATGCGCCGGAATTCTCGCAATTACGCCGCTCTCGCTGGACTTAATCGGTTGGAAGCTCGTAAGGTGGCCGCGTCACGGGGCGGCCGTCGGGGGCGAGCGCGCCGAAATCCGTGCTATCGTTTCGCGATCCGGCCCGAACAAGAAGGGGCCGGCAGGGAGGGATACTCGATGAAGAAGCTGATCGCAGGCGCCGTGGCCGTCTATGCGGCGGTCTGGGCCTCGCAGGCCATGGCCCAGGAAAAACTCACCGTGTGGTGGGTCAAGGGCTTCTACAAGGCCGAGGACGACGCGCTTTTCGCGACCATCAAGAAGTACGAGGACAAGACCGGCGTGAAGGTCGAGCTGTCCCAGTACGCCATCCAGGACATGATCCCCAAGACCGTCGCCGCGCTCGATTCCGGCACGGTCCCGGATGTCGCCTATGCCGACACGTTCGACTTCCAGACCACGGGCAAGTGGGCCTATGAGGGCCGGCTCGAGGACATCACGGACGTGATCGAGAAGGTGAAGGGCAACTTCGCGCCCAACACGGTCGAAACGACCTATCTCCTCAACAGCAAGGCCAACAAGCGCGCCTACTACGCCTATCCGATCAAGCAGCAGACCATGCATATCCAGTACTGGAAGGACATGCTGGCGCAGGCGGGCCTGAAGGAGAGCGACATCCCCAAGGACTGGAAGGGCTACTGGGCCTTCTGGTGCGACAAGGCGCAGCCGGCCTACCGCAAGGCGAGCGGCTCGCGCGCCTTCGGCATCGGCCAGCCGCTCGGCGTGGACGCGACCGACAGCTTCTACTCCTTCCTCACCTTCGTCGACGCCTACAACGTCAAGCTCGTCGACGCCGAGGGCAAGCTGACGATCGACGACCCCAAGGTGAAGCAGGGCCTCGTGGGCGCGCTCAACGATTATGTCGAGCCCTACATCAAGGGCTGCGTGCCGCCCTCCGCCACGAGCTGGAAGGACCCGGACAACAACGTCGCCTTCCACAACAAGACCACGCTGATGACCCACAACGCGACGATCTCCATCGCCGCCAAGTGGCTCGACGACGCGAACAATCCCGCCAACACGCAGGAGCAGCGCGACATCGGCAAGAAGAACTACGAGGAGAACATCGCGACGGCCGGCTTCCCCAATAAGCCCGACGGCTCGCCGATGATCTACCGCGCCGCTGTCAAGACCGGCGTGATCTTCGAGAACGCCAAGAACAAGGCGCGCGCCAAGGAGTTCGTGGCCTTCCTGCTCGAGGAAGAGAACCTGCGCCCCTATGTCGAGGGATCGCTGGGCCGCTGGTTCCCGGTGACCAAGGCGAGCCAGGAGAGCCCCTTCTGGCAGGCCGACCCGCACCGCAAGGCCGTCTACAACCAGTTCAAGGCCGGCACCGTGAACTTCGAGATGACCAAGAACTGGAAGTTCACGATCCTCAACAACGAGAACGTCTGGGCCAAGGCGGCCAACCGCGTGATCAACGAGAAGGTCCCGACCGACAAGGCCGTGGACGAGATGCTCGTGCGGATCAAGGAGGTGGCGGGCTCCTGAGCCCGCTTCCGGCGCGTCACTCAACACCCCCTCATCCCGAGGAGCCATGCGCAGCATGGCATCCCGACGGACGAGGGGGCCCAGGAGGCCGGAGAGGTCAGGTCGTGCAAGCGGGAGTCCCTCGTCCTTCGGGACGCGGTCTCCCCCCGCTCCCCGGAATGAGGGGATCGTGGACGCTGCTACGACCTTGCGTCCGGGCTGCTGAACTCCATCCCCCAGGCGGTCGCCCCCGGGCGGCCGTCGTCACCGACGAGGCGCACCGATGTCGAGCGTGACGATCACCAGCGCCCCCGGCGCTGCCGCATCCGCCTCCTCGCGCCGGGCGATCGGCTCCTGGCAGTTCTGGGGCACGCTCATGGTGGCGCCCTACCTGCTGCTCTTCGTCTTCTTCGTCGTCTATCCCGTGATCTACGCCTTCTGGCTGGCGCACGAGCCGCAGAGCTACGTGAAGCTCGCGGACGACCCGATCTTCTGGCGGGCGCTCGTCAACACGCTCGTCTTCCTGGCCGTGGCCATCAACCTGAAGATGATCGTGGCGCTCGGGCTGAGCGGCTTCTTCCTCAACGAGCGCTGGTGGATCAAGGCCCTCACGGTGATCTTCATCCTGCCCTGGGCGGTGCCGTCGATCCCGACGATCCTCTCGGTGCGCTTCATGCTCAACCCCGAATGGGGCGTGATCAACCAGACGATCTTCAAGCTCACCTACGAGGATGGGCCCAACTGGCTCAACGATCCCAAGCTGGCGCTCTTCTTCGCCATGCTCGTCCATATCTGGAAGTCGCTGCCCTTCTGGACGCTGATCCTGCTGTCCGGCCGCCTGGCCATCGCCAAGGACCTCTACGAGGCCGCGGCCGTCGACGGCGCCAATGGCTGGCAGAAGTTCCGCTTCGTGACCTGGCCGTCGGTGATGCAGCTCTACCTGACCTGCACCATCCTCTCGACCATCTGGACGCTGGGCGACTTCAACTCCGTCTACCTGCTCACCGGCGGCGGCCCCGCCGATCTCACGCACGTGCTCGCGACGCTCGGCATCCGCTACCTGCGGCTCGCCGAGGTGGACATGTCCATGGCCACCATCGTGTGCGCGCTCCCGCTCATCCTCCCGCTCGTCTACTTCATGATGAAGCGGCTCTCGCGCTGAGGGTCCGTCGTGTCCACGTCCCACACCCTGCGCTCCGCCAGCACCGAGGCCAAGCTGCTCCTCATCGGCATTCCCGTGCTGGTCTGGACCCTGCTGCCGATCTACCACCTCTGCCTGTTCGCCTTCTCCGACAAGTCGTCGGCCTTCTCGGGCAACTGGTTCCCGACCAACCCGACGTTGCGCAACTTCCAGATCGTGTTCAGCGAGCAGCACCACTTCCTCGGCCATTTCTGGCTGCAGCTCTGGAACTCCGTCTTCATCGCCGCGATGACGGGCGTGATCACGCTGTTCATCGCCACCTTCGCGGCCTTCGCCATCAGCCGGCTCAAGGTGCGCGGCGGGCGCACCGTGCTGAACCTCGCGCTCTTCACCTATTTCATCCCGGCCGCCTTCCTGGCCGTGCCCATGTACCGGACGATGAGCCTCTACGGGCTGCTCAACACCCAGTGGGCGCTGATCATCGCGATGGTGGCCATCGCCTCGCCCTACGCCATCTGGGTGCTGAAGCAGGCCTCCGACAAGCTGCCGCTGGAGCTGGACGAGGCCGCCGTAATGGACGGTGCCACGGCGCCGCAGCTCTTCCGCCTCGTCTACCTGCCGCTGATGGGGCCCTCGCTCGTGGCGGTCGGCACCTACGCCATCCTGCTCGCCTGGAACGAGTATCTCTACGCCTTCCTGCTGCTCTCCAAGGACACCGCGATCACCCTGCCGGTGGCGCTCGGCAACTTCCTCTCGGCCGACGACTCGCCGTGGGAGCTCCTGATGACGACGGGCCTGATCTACGCCCTGCCGCCCGCCGCGATCTACTATGTCTTCCGCCGCTACATGGTCTCGGGCCTCACGGCCGGCGCCGTGAAGAGCTGACGGTCCCGCATCCCGGAGGTTCGAGATGGCCGAGAAGCCCCTGCTCTTCGTCACCGGCGGATCGCGCGGCATCGGCGCCGCGGCCTGCCGCCTGGCCGCCGCGCGCGGCTACGACGTCGCCGTGAATTACCGTAGCGAGGCCGCGGCCGCGCAGGCGGTGGTCGCCGAATGCCGGGCGCTGGGCGCGCGGGCGGAGGCTTTTCCCGGCGATTGCGCCGTCGAGGCGGACATCCGGCAGCTTTTCGCCGCCGTCGATTCCCGCCTGGGCCGCGTCACCCACCTCCTCAACAATGCCGGCGTCACCGGCCGGGCGAGCCGGCTCGCCGACGCGGACCCTGCCGAGATCCGCGCCGTCATCGACCTCAACGTCACCGGCGCCATCCTGGTGGCGCGCGAGGCCGTGCCGCGCATGTCGACGCGCCAGGGCGGGCGCGGGGGGGCCATGGTGAACCTCTCCTCGGCCGCGGTCTGGCTTGGCGCGCCCAACGACTTCGTGTGGTACGCGGCGTCGAAGGGCGCCATCGACGCCCTGACCATCGGCCTCGCCAAGGAGCTGGCGCCCGACGGGATCCGCGTCAACGCGGTGGCCCCGGGCCTCATCGAGACCGACATCCACGCCTCGGCGGGCCTGGGCGGCCGCGTCGAGCGTCTCGCCTCGCAGATCCCGCTCGGGCGCGGCGGCGGCGCGGGTGAGGTGGCCGAAGTGATCCTCTTCCTCCTCGGGGAGGCGTCCTCCTACGTGACGGGATCGATCTACAAGGTCACCGGCGGGCGGTAGGACGAAGGGCCGCCGCGTCGACCCGCAGGGCCGCCCATGCGAGGAGCGCAGCGACGAAGCAACCCATGCCGGGGAAGGATTGGATTGCTTCGCTGCGCCGCACTGACGCGCGCTCTCCCCGCTACTCCGCCGCTTCGACCCGCATGGGATTGTTGGGGTGCGTGGTCCAGTTCGCGTAGCCGGGCTGCACCGGCTGCTTGGTGCGCGGGTCCACCGTGCCGGGCTGCAGGGGCGTCATGGTGATGCAGCCGTCGACGGGGCACACCTCGACGCAGAGGTTGCAGCCGACGCATTCCTCGTCCTTCACCTCGAACCGGCGCAACCCGTCCACCATGTTGGTGATCGCCTGGTGGGACGTGTCCTCGCAGGCGATGTGGCAGCGGCCGCACTTGATGCAGAGGTCCTGGTCGATGCGCGCCTTCGTCGTGTAGTTCAGGTTGAGATATTGCCAGTCCGTGACGTTGGGCACGGCGAGGCCGCGGAACTCGTCCACCGACTTGTAGCCCTTTCCGTCCATCCAGGCGGAGAGGCCGGCCTTGAGCTCGTCCACGATCTTGAAGCCATAGGTCATGGCCGCCGTGCAGACCTGCACCGTGCCGCAGCCCAGCGCCATGAACTCGGCCGCGTCCTTCCAGGTGGTCACGCCGCCGATGCCGGAGATGGGCAGTCCGCGCGTCTCGGCGTCGCGGGCGATCTCCGCGGTCATGTTCAGCGCGATGGGCTTCACCGCAGGCCCGCAATAGCCGCCATGGCTCCCCTTCCCGTCGATGGAGGGCTGCGGCGACATGCTGTCGAGGTCCACCGAGACGATCGAGGACACGGTGTTGATCAGCGACACCGCATCGGCGCCGCCGCGCATCGCGGCGCGGGCGGGGTAGCGGATGTCCGTGATGTTGGGCGTCAGCTTCACGATCACCGGCATGCGCGAATAGTGCTTGCACCAGCGGGTGACCATCTCGATGTATTCGGGCACCTGGCCCACGGCGGAGCCCATGCCGCGCTCGGACATGCCGTGCGGGCAGCCGAAATTGAGCTCGATGCCGTCGCACTCCGTCTCCTCGACCCGGGGCAGGATGGCCTTCCAGCTCTCCTCGGTGCAGGGCACCATGATCGAGACGACCATGGCGCGGTCGGGCCAGGCCTTCTTGACGGCCTTGATCTCGCGCAGGTTCACGTCCAGCGGCCGGTCGGTGATGAGCTCGATGTTGTTGAACCCGAGCAGCCGGCGGTCCGCCCCGTGGATGGCGCCGTAGCGGGGCCCGTTCACGTTGACGATGGGCGGACCCTCCTCGCCGAGCGTCTTCCAGACCACGCCGCCCCAGCCGGCCCGGAAGGCGCGCACGACGTTGGTCTCGCGGTCGGTCGGCGGCGCGGAGGCCAGCCAGAACGGGTTCGGCGACTTGATGCCCACGAAGGTGGTGCTGAGATCGGCCATGGTGGTCCCCTCCTCGCGGCCGCCTCAGGCGGCCTGCGTTCCCGCGAGCGACTGGTGGATGGCGAGGGCGGCCTGCTTGCCGTCCTCCACCGCGGCGACCGTGAGGTCCTGGCCGCCGGAGACGCAGTCGCCGCCCGCGAAGACGCCGGGCAGGCTGGTGCGGCGGAACTCGTCGACGACGATGCGGCCATAGGTGAGCGCGAGCGCGTCGGCGCCGCCCACGGCGTTGGGCACGAAGACCTGCCCGATCGCCGTGAACACCATGTCGGCGGGGATCGTGTAGGTCTCGCCCGTCCCCGTCAGCCGACCATTCTCCTCGCGCGTGCGCTCGAAGGTGACGCCCGTCACCGCGCCGCCGTCGCCGAGCAGGGCGACGGGCATGGCGTCGGTGCGGATCAGCACGCCGTTGGTCTGGGCCAGGTCGCGCTCGTAGGCGGAGGCCTTCATGGCGTCGGCGCCGCGGCGATAGACGACGGTGACGTCCTCCGCGCCCAGGCGCTTGGACTGCACGGCGACGTCGATCGCCGTCATGCCGCCGCCGATCACCACGATCCGGCGGCCGACCGGCAGCGTGCCGAGGTCCTTGGCCTGGCGCAGCCTGGCGATGTAGGCCACGGCGTCCTCGACGCCCGCCAGCGTGCCCTCGCCGGCGAGGCCGAGCTTGTTCACGCCCGCCATGCCGATGCCGAGGAACACCGCGTCGTAGTCGCGCCGCAGGGTGGCGAGGTCGAGGTTCTCGCCCAGCGCCATGCCCGTCTGCACGCGGATGCCGCCGATCGAGAGGATGAAGGCCACCTCCGCCTGCGCGAAGTCCTCCGTCGTCTTGTAGGCGGCGATGCCATATTCGTTGAGGCCGCCCAGCCTGGGTTTCGCCTCGAACACCGTCACGTCATGGCCCAGCCGCGCCAGCGCGTGGGCGCAGGAGAGCCCGGCGGGCCCGCCGCCGACCACGGCCACCGTCTTGCCCGTCGCGGGGCCGCGGCGGAAGGGCTGGCGGCCCTGGGCGAGCAGCTCGTCCGTCGCGTGGCGCTGCAGCAGGCCGATCTTCACCGGCTTGCCCTCGGCGGCCTCCCGCACGCAGGCCTCCTCGCAGAGCGTCTCGGTGGGACAGACGCGGGCGCACATGCCGCCCATGATGTTGGCGGAGAGGATTGTCTCCGCCGCGCCGATCTCGTTGCCCGTCGCGATCTGCCGGATGAAGAGCGGGATGTCGATCGAGGTCGGGCAGGCCTGCTGGCACGGCGCATCGTAGCAGAAGTAGCAGCGATCCGCCTCGACCCGCGCCTCGTGCCCGGTGAGCGGCGGATGAATGTCTGTGAAGTTCGCGGCATACTCGGCGGCGCTCAGCCGTCCGGGCACGATCCCCGCCGTGGTGCGACTGGCGCTCATGGTTCCCCTCCCAATCCGCCTCGCGATCAAATCCTGACCGTTTGGTCAAGATCAGCGGAAGTTTAGACCCTGTCAAGACTGGATCGCGCTCCGCCCCGTCCTCGCCGCGGGGCCCATGGCGGCAGCGCCGTCCATGCCCGCCAGAACCGGCTGGCTCGCTGCGGTCGCCGCCGGGTCGCCCGCCCCAAGCAAGATGCGCGCCCCCCGCCCCCCCGCCGCGGCGCGCACCCCGTGACGCGCCGTGCCGGCGCGGACTCCCGAAGGACGCGAGGTATGGAGGCTGAAACGGTCGTGCAGGCTGGAGCCCCTCGTCCTTCGAGACGCATCGCCAAGGGGCGATGCTCCTCAGGATGAGGGATCGGGCTGGTCGGAGCGGAATGGTTCGGGGGAAGGTCGGAGCGGGGGGCGAGCCGGGAGCAGGTGAGGGCGGAGTGGCGGCAGGGCCGGTCGGATCGGACGGGACCGGGCCCGTCGGGGTGGAGGGGACGGGCCGGTCGGAGCGGAGGCAGGGGCCGGTCCCGGGCGCCGCGAGGGGGTGAGGACCGCGCCAGGCGGGACGCCCTCCCACTTTCCCTCCACACCTCCCGTCAACGCCCGGTCCATCCCTCCCTGCCCACCTCGCCCGAGGGCCCGACCCGTGCTTCCCTCCACTCCCCTCATCCTGAGGAGCCATGCGCAGCATGGCGTCTCGAAGGACGAGGGGCTCCAGGAGACTGAAACGGTCGTGCAGGCTGGACACCCTCGTCCTTCGAGACGCATCGCCAAGGGGCGATGCTCCTCAGGATGAGGGGACCGGGCTGGTGGGAACGGAGGTGGGCGGGGACGGGGGAAGGACGGAGCGGGGGGCGGGCCGTCAGACGCGGATGGAGTCGATGGCGGAGGGGTTCGGGTGCGTGCCGGCCGTGGTGGACGCCGCCTGGTGCTGCGCCACCTCGTCGAGATAGGCGCGCAAGCGCAGCTTGCTCTCGTCCGGGATCTGGAACACCACGTCGCCGGCCATGTTGAGCGACTTGAACACCACCGAGCGCGTCGTGTCGTCGATGCTGATCACGTTCTCGAACCGGCTCTGGCCGGGAACCGAACGGGGACCGTCGGCGCCGATCTCGACCTTCGTGGCGGGACCGAACCTGTCGGTCCCGGCCTGCGGCTGCGGCGCGGAGGCCGCTGCGGGCGCCGGTGGCGCGACCCCCGCGCCCTGCTGGACGCCGGTGCCGGCCAAAGGATCGCGTGCTGTCGTCTGTCCTATCGTCATGGCCCATGACTCCCTGCACGGAAGCCCCCTCGTGAGCCAACGGTGACACGCGGCCGCCAAGAAAGTGTGAGACGCGGCGCGACAATTTTAGCGGTCATCGCGATTCCCGCGTGGCAGACGCCGCGGGCCCGGCGCTGCGGACGGCGCACCCCTTCGCGGCAGGGGCTGCCCGCCGCGCGGGCCCTCTGGCCGGGGTTTGTGCAGCGCCGAAGAAGGTCGCGCACCGCATTGATTCTCTTTTGGTTTCCTCGCGGGAACGTGAGGATTCCGACACGCAATGGAATTGTCATGGGCCGGCGCAGGGCCAAGGCTGCGCTCATGATCCCGTCAACGCATCCCCGGCGGCCGCGCTCCGGCGTCCTCGTGCTGTCGCGTCATCCCAGCCTGACGCCGGCCATGGAGGGCGACCTCGCCCGCCTGATGGCCGTCCCCCTCACCCATTGGCAGCGCTGGAACCGGGCCATCGGCGAGGACACGTTCCGCTCGGGCAATTGCCACCACGCGGCCACGGCGCTCGTCATGGATCTCGTCGCCGCCTCCGCCGCGCGGGGCTGGCGGGCGGCCTCCGGCTTCGTGCGGTTTCCGGAGATCTCGGAACCCGTGCTGCATTCATGGCTGGAAAGCCCGCATGACGCAGTCGTCGACGCCTCGCAGGTCTACCGGGTGCGCTACGGCCTCGCCTTGTCGCGGGAGGCATGGTTCCGGGACTTCCGCGTCGAGCCGCTCATCCAGCGCCGGCCCGGCCAGGTCGCCTCCGCCGTGCGACGCTTCGGGCTGGCGAGCGCCGCGCTGCTGCCGATCACCCAGCTCCTCGAGGCCGCCGCATCGAGCCTGATGTAGCGCCGCGCCGGTCTGCTCGGACCCGGGACGGCGGGGATCTCCAAAAAGCAGAACCCCGGCGCTTTCGCGCCGGGGTCCCGAACTCCATCAGGAGAGGGTCGACTTAGAAGTCGCGCTGGATACGCAGGGCGGCCTGGATGCCGTCCGCGTTCTTCTTGCCGACGAAGTAAGTCGTGCCGGCGACCGTCTGGTAGTCCTGGATCGCCGTGCCCTTGTTGATGTTGTAGTAGTTCACGGTGCCCGCGAACTTGATGCCCTTGACCGGCACCCAGGTCGCCTGCGCGCCAACCTGCCAGACGTTGAAGTCAGGCGCGTTGACCGTGCCAGCCGAGCCGAAGATCGGCGCGCTGGGGTTGTTCACGTTCGTGTACGCGCCCCAGAGGGCCGTGTCGAACGTGGGCGTCCAGAAGTGGTCGATCGCGGCGAGGACGTTGAAGCCCTGCGCAAGCTTGGTCTGACCGCCGGTCACAGCGAAGGCGTCCGCGGAGACGACCTGGTTGGACACGACGTTCTGGGTCAGGCCGAAGTTGGCGGGGGCGTTCGAGCCCATGCCAATGTAGGACAGAGCGCCCTGAGCGTAGGCAGCCTGGATGTAGGCGCTGTCGCCGGCGCCGAGCATGCCCAGGTTGAACTTCACGCCGCCCTGAACGGCCCAGCCGACCTTGGAGTCGCCGAGGTCGTTGCTCTGGAACAGGCCGAGAGCCGGGGTGTAGGCGACGCGAGCCTGGTGGACCGCAGCCGACAACTGGGCGGAGCCCCAGCCATTCGCGCCGGGATCATACAGGAACTGCACGACGCCATCCGGAACCCGGTAGCCGGCCGTGGAGAGCGCAGTGCCGAACGTGCCGACCGCGCCGCCGGGGACGACGATCGCCGACGCCGTCGGCTGGCTGTTGAAGCCGAGCTGCGAACGGTCTTCGAGAGCGGCCGTGATGAAGAAGCCGTTGCCGAAGTTGAAGGAGTAGGCAGCACCGACGACCGAGGTGTCGGAGCCCAGCGCGCCGAGGTTGTTGTAGGCGTCGGCGTAGAAGTCGAAGAACGACTGGAACTTACCGAACGACCACGGGCCGAACTGGATGTAGGCCTTGTCGATGCCGGCGCCCTGCGAGCCGCCCTGAGCGGGCGAAGCCTGGCCAACGCGGATATCGGCGAAGGAGCGGAGCAGGCCGTACTCGGTGGTCGTACGGGCGTCCAGCTTGATCGAGGCGGTGGCCGTCTGGCCAGAACCGTTGTTCAGCGTGAAGCCACGGGCGCCGGAGTAACCGCCGGCCACGCCGCCGTTGTAGAAGAAGGCGTGCTGGGGCTGGCTGTAGGTGTACTGATAGCGGACGAAGCCACCGATCTTGAGGCAGATGTCCGAGCCAGGGATCACGAAGCCGGTGAAGGAACCGATCGTGCAGACGCGGACGTAATCGACCGGCGCGGCCTTCTTCGAGGGAAGGTCGGCGGCCTGGACCCCGGCGGTCGCGGCGAAGCCGGCGGCCGTTCCGA
This sequence comes from Alsobacter sp., assembly GCA_046349155.1. Classification (GTDB taxonomy): domain Bacteria; phylum Pseudomonadota; class Alphaproteobacteria; order Rhizobiales; family Beijerinckiaceae; genus Alsobacter. The sequence continues at coordinate 499,511 of JAXMCW010000003.1, forward strand.
GGAGAAGGCTCTTGATGAGCTTCATAGTGATCTCCTGAAAGAGTTGATTCCCGGATCCCCGATTTCCAGGTCGGCTGGCGCCGTGCCTTGAAACCTGAGACCCAGATGCCGGGACGTCCTCGGGCTCCGGGGTTCGGAAGAACGGCTCCCGATCCGCTGCTACGCTGACGACCAATGAATGCGCCAAGGACCCCCCTGACCGCGTTTTGAAACTACCTGCAACCTTGGATTGCGCAATTGGATTATGGCTTCCGCCGGAGTTGTGCGGCGGCTTTGAATCCGGTTGTTGCTTTTCCGCACCACTTTTCAGCCCCATTTCGCCCAACATGTCCGGGGCTTAGGACCAAATCTGAACGGACCCTTAACGTCCGGGGTTAAGGTGCAGTTAAGCCATGAACTGTCGGAGGTTGTGTGACTTTGCTGAGTCGGACAGCGGCCAGGTTGCGCCGCGTCACGGCCGGCGCGCAGGTCCCGCCGGCGGAGGCCGGCCGGGCGCCGGGGCGAAACGAGGCTAGAGGCGGAAATCCTCGCCGAGATAGAGGCGGCGCACGTCCGGGCTGTTGATGATGTCGTCCGGCGAGCCTTCCATCAGCACGCGGCCGGAATGGATGATGTAGGCCCGGTCGATCAGCCCCAGCGTCTCGCGCACATTGTGGTCGGTGATCAGCACGCCGATGCCGCGGCTGGTCAGGTGGCGCACCAGCGCCTGGATGTCGCCCACCGCGATCGGGTCGATGCCCGCGAAGGGCTCGTCGAGCAGCATGAAGGAGGGCCGGCCGGCGAGCGCGCGGGCGATCTCGCAGCGCCGCCGCTCGCCGCCCGACAGCGCGATCGAGGGGCTCTTGCGCAGGCGCTTGATGTCGAATTCCTCGAGAAGCGAGTCGAGCTGCTCCTCGCGTCGCTCCTTGTTGCTCTCCACCACCTCCAGCACGGCGCGGATGTTGTCCTCCACGTTGAGGCCCCGGAAGATCGAGGCCTCCTGCGGCAGGTAGCCGATGCCGAGCCGCGCCCGCCGGTACATGGGCAGGCCGGTGATGTCGTGCCCCTCGAGCGTGATGCGCCCCTGGTCGGCCGCCACCAGCCCGGTGATCATGTAGAAGATCGTCGTCTTGCCCGCGCCGTTGGGCCCGAGCAGGCCCACCGCCTCGCCCTTGCGCACCGCCAAGCCGGCATCCTGCACCACCTGGCGGCCACGATAAGCCTTGGCGAGGCCCTTCACCATCAGGACGTCGGGCCCGCCGAATTCCTCGTCATAGCCGTCCCAGTGCGGGTGCTGCGCGATGGACCGCGGGGCGGCGGCAGGCGGCTCGGCCTCGGCCGGGGCATAGGCGCGGGCGGCAGCGGACGAGTTTCGCGAGAAGAGCTTCACGTCAGGCCCCGATACGGGATGAGCCCGCCGCGCAGGGCGCGGCCGGGCGCTGGGACACGAGCCACGGGCGGGCGTGGACTGTCAAGGCCCGGCCGCCTCAGCCCTGCGGCTTGGCCGGCTTGGCCTTGGGGTCGGCCTTGGGATCGGCCTTGCCGGCCTCGGCCTTGCCCTTGTCCTTCTTGTCGCCCTTCTCGTCGTTGCCCGGCACGAAGACCCCGCGCACCCGGCCGCCGGGGGTGCCAGCGGTCGCGCCGCTCTCCACCACCGCGATGCCGGTTTCCGTGTCGTAGACGAGCTTCTGGCCCTTGGTGATGTTCTCGCCCTGGCTCAGCGCGACGTTGCCGGTGAGAATGATCTTGTTGGCCGCGCGGTCGAAGACGCCCTCGTTGCCGGTCGCCACCTGGTCCTTGGAGACGACGGAGACGCCGCCCTTGGCCTCGACGCGCTTGAGCTGGGTGCCGCCGCCCTCGCCCTCGCCCTCGGGCTTGGCCTCGCCGCCGGTCGCCTTCTCCTGGCGCTCGTAGAACACGATCATGGTCGGCGCCTTGATCGTGGTGTCGCCCTGCACCGCGATGACGTTGCCGGTATAGACCGCGCGCTGCTCCTTGCTGAAGACCTCGAGCTTGTCGGCGTCGATCTGGATCGGTTCCTTGGAATTGCTGCCGAAGCCCGGAACGACCGATTTCTGGTCCTTGCCCGTCTCCTTGCCTCCCTGGGCCGGCTTGGCCGCCGGCGCGGCGGCGGCGGGCTTCGCCGCGCTCTGGGCGAGGACGGGACCGGCCGCCAGCCCGGCCGCGGCGAGCGCGAGGGGGGCGAGGAGGGCGGCCTGGCGCAGTCCGATCATGGCGACGGGTCCTTGGAAGGCGAAGGCTGGGAAGGCGAAGGCTGGGAAGGCGAAGGCTGGGCTGACGCGGCGGCCGGCTTGGCCGGCTTGGGCTCGGCGGCCATGCGCATCACGGTCCTGACCCGACCGGAAAACACGACCTTCTGGCCGTTGTCGAACATTTCGAGGCTGTCGGCGTCGATCGTGCCGCCGGTGAAGCGCACGCTCACCGGATCGGGCGTGCGCACGTTGCCGGCCTTGAACTCGATGTCGGCGGAGCGCATGCGCACGTCGTAGCCCGTCTCCGTGCGCACGCGGACATCGTCCTTCAGCGACATCGTCTCGTTCTGGCTGTTGTAGCTGCCGTTGAGCGCCTCGACGTCGGCCATGCTGCGGTCCTGCAGCGCGATCTTGGCCTTCACCTCGCGCAGCCCGATGATGCTGGGATTCTTGAGGTCCTGCTCGGCCCAGCGGGCCGTCACCTGGTAGGGCCGGTTGTCCTTCTTGAACCCGCTGAGCTTGGGCAGCTCCATCGTCACCTTGGTGCCGTTGATGCTGACCGCGCCCACGGAGACGCCGGCCGGCAGGTCCTTGAACGGCTCGTACCAGGCCCAGAAGACGACTCCGCCCATCACGGCGAGCGCGCCGACGGGGATCATGCGGCGCAGCCAGCGCACGCGGCTGGAATGGCGCATGGCCTCGGCGTAGCGCGCCTGCGCCAGGCCCTGGGCCATCTCCTGCGCTTCCATCCGTGCCATGCCGACCGCCATCCGGCCTCCGTCCCGCAAGATGCCCCCGCCGCGCGGGGCCCGCGTGCTCACCACGCCAGCGTGGCGAAGATATGGTGCGGCGCGAAAGGATGCCGCACTCTCCTTAACGTCGCGTCAGCTATGCGCGAAGATGTCGACCTCGCTCCAGCCGATCAGGTCGAGCTTCGCCCGGCTGGGGAGGAAGTCGAAGCAGGCCTGGGCGAGCTCGCGCCGCCCCTCGCGCGCCAGCAGCGCATCGAATTTCTCCCGCAGCGCATGCAGGTGCAGCACGTCGGAGGCCGCATAGGCCAGCTGCGCCTCCGTCAGCGCGTCCGCTCCCCAGTCGGACGATTGCTGCTGCTTGGAGAGGTCCACGCCCAGCAATTCGCGCGTGATGTCCTTCAGCCCGTGGCGGTCCGTGTAGGTGCGCACGAGGCGCGAGGCGATCTTGGTGCAATAGACCGGACCCGGCATGACGCCGAGATTGCAATAGAGCACGGCCAGGTCGAACCGGGCGAAATGGAAGATCTTCGTCACCGCCGGATCGGCCAGGAGCCGCGAGAGGTTGGGCGCGACGACCGGCCCCTGCGGGATCTGCACCAGCTCGGCGTCGCCGTCGCCGGCGGAAAGCTGCACCAGGCACAGCCTGTCGCGATGCGGATTGAGCCCCAGCGTCTCTGTGTCGATGGCGACGGCGGAACCGAAGTCGATGTCGGCGGGCAGGTCGCCCCGGTGCAGGCGGATGGTCATCGAGGCCCTGGCGGATGCGGCGCGCGGCCGCGCGCCCTGGACAGGCGGGCCCGTAGCACGAAGCGCGCCACGAGGCCAGCGGGGGCTCGTGGCGGCCGGGCTTGCCCCTCCCGGCACGCGCCGACCGGTCGCAGTGGCCAGGCGAAGACCGGGCGGAGGGCAGGTGACGATTGTCGGACTGTGCTTTTGTTCCTAGTCTGCCGCGGCCAGCCGACGCCGACCTGCGATGCGTCTTGACAACTTCCGAAAATTTTCCTATCTCTCGCCTGCTCCGCCCCACCGAGGGATGTCTGCAGCGTCGGCGGATGGGGGGCGGGGGCGGCGGCCGGTCGCGCGCGGGGTGACGCCCGTGGCGGGCCGGCAGGGGCGGTCCGTCCTCAGGGACGACGGTCCGGGGGTGCAATACCCCCGAGCGCGGGCCTTCTCCTTCCAACGCCGCGCGCGGAACGGCGAGGGCCTGGCGCCCCCCGGATCTAGTTTCCCTTCCCCGCATTCGCCGCGGGGCGAGTCAGCATCGCCGTTCCGCGCCCCTCGGACCCCGGAACCTCCGCGCCCACGGCCGCGGAGGCGCCGGCGTGCGCCGCCCTCAGGCGTTCGCGACATGGCAGGCGACGCCGCCCGCCAAAGCGGGGACCTCCCGGCGGCACCTGTCGACGGCCAGGGGACAGCGCGGGTGGAAGGCGCAGCCGGGCGGCGGGCGGATGGGGTTGGGCGGCTCGCCGGCGGGCGGGGGCCGCAGCCGCTCCCCGGGCGGCGCGCCGGCGCGGGCGAGATCGGGCACCGCCTCCAGCAGCATGCGCGTATAGGGATGCCGGGGCGCGGCGAACAGCGCGCGGGCGGGGCCCACCTCCACGAGGCGGCCGGCGTACATCACACCGATGGTCGTGGCCATGTGGCGCACCACCGCCAGGTTGTGGCTGATGAAGAGATAGGTGAGGGCCAGCCTGTCCTGCAGGTCGCGCATGAGGTTGAGGATCTGCGCCTGCACGGAGACGTCGAGGGCGGAGGTGGGCTCGTCGCAGACGATCACCTCGCTCTCCGCCGCCAGCGCCCGGGCGATGGCGATGCGCTGGCGCTGGCCGCCGGAAAAGGCGTGCGGGTGGCGGCCCGCATCGGCGGCGTCGAGGCCGACGAGGCCGAGGAGCTCGGCCACGCGCGCCTCCACGGCCGCGCGCCCCCTGGCCAGGCCGAAGGCGCGGATGGGCTCCGCCACGATGTCGCGCACGCTCCAGCGCGGATCGAGGCTCGCATAGGGATCCTGGAAGATCATCTGCAACCGTCGGCGCAGGCGCTTGCGCGCGGCGCGGCCGGCCGCCTCCACCGGCTCGCCGGCCACCTCGACGCGTCCCGCCGTGGGCCTCAACAGGCCCGCCACCATGCGCGCCACGGTGGACTTGCCGCTGCCCGATTCGCCGACGATCGCGAAGGTCTCCCCCGGGGCGACGGAGAAACTCACGCCGTCCACGGCCCGCAGCACCTGGCGCCCCTCGCCCGACAGAAGGCGATCGACCATGCCGCGCGAGACGTCGAAGTCGCGCCTCAGGTCGACGACGCGCACCAGCGGGGCGGCGGGCGCGCTCATGGCCCGGCCTCCACCGCCGCCGGCGCGGCCTCGACGCGATGGCAGGCGACGATGTGGGAACCCTCCGGGTCGCGCCCGGCATGCTCCATTGCCGCCGGCCGCTCCACCACGCAGCGCGCGATCGCCCTGCCGCAGCGCGGATGAAAGGCGCAGCCGGCCGGCACGGCGGAGAGCCTGGGCATGCTGCCGGGAATCTGCACCAGCCGCGCGGCGTCGCCCTCGAGCGAGGGGATCGCGCCCATCAGGCCCTGCGCGTAGGGGTGCAGCGGCGCCCTCACCACGGCGCCGACGGGGCCGATCTCGGCGATGCGTCCGGCATACATCACCGCCACGCGGTCGGCCGCCTCGGCGATCACGCCCATGTCGTGGGTGATCAGCATCAGCGCCGTGCCACGCTCCTGCGTCAGCCCCTTGAGCAGGGCGATGATCTGCGCCTGCACCGACACGTCGAGCGCCGTGGTCGGCTCGTCGGCGATGACCAGCGCGGGTTCGGCGCAGAGCGCCAGGGCGAGCACGACCCGCTGGCGCATGCCACCGGAGAACTCGTGCGGATAGGCGTCGATGCGCTGCTCGGCGGCAGGGATGCCGACGTCCCGGAGGAGCGCGAGCGCGCGCCGCCGCGCCTCGGCGCGGTTCACCGGCAGGTGCGCCAGGATGGTCTCGGCGATCTGGTCGCCCACGCGGTAGAGCGGGTTGAGGCTCGTCAGCGGGTCCTGGAACACCATGCCGATCTGCCGGCCGCGCAGCCGGCGCATCGCCCCGGGAGCCAGCCTGTCGATCCGCTCGCCGGCCAGGCGGATCTCCCCCGCCACGATGCGGCCGGGCGGATCGATGAGGCCGATCACGGCCGCGCCGGTGACGGACTTGCCCGCGCCGGACTCCCCCACGACGCCCAGCACCTCGCCCCGCGCGATGTCGAAGGAGACGTCGTCCAGCGCCCGCAGCGCGCCGCGCCTCGTCATGAAGTCGACCGTCAGGCCGCGCACGGAGAGGAGCGGCTCGGCCATGGCTCAGCGCAGCCGCGGGTTCAGCGCGTCGCGCAGGCCGTCGCCGAGCAGGTTCACGGCGAGCACGAAGGCGGCGAGCGTGAGGCCGGGGAAGGCGACGATCCACCACTCCCCGGAGAACAGGAAGTCGTTGCCGATGCGGATCAGCGTGCCGAGCGAGGGCTGGGTCGGAGGCAGGCCCACGCCCAGGAAGGAGAGCGTGGCCTCGGTGATCACGGCGAGCGCCACGTTGATGGTGAGGATCACCAGCACCGGCCCCAGCACGTTGGGCAGGACGTGCCGCCAGAGGATGGCGGGGCCCGACAGCCCGAGCAGGCGCGCCGCCTGCACGTAGTCCTTGCCCTTCTCGACCATCGTGGAGCCCCGGACGGTGCGGGCGTACTGCACCCAGAAGGACAGGCCGATGGACAGGATCAGCACGCCGAAGGCCGTGTCCTCGCGCTGCGCCCCGCCGGCCAGCGCATGGACGACGCCGTCGACGAGCAGCGCGATCAGGATGGCCGGGAAGGTGAGCTGCACGTCCGCGACGCGCATGATCACCGCGTCGACCGCCCCGCCCGCATAGCCCGCGACCAGGCCCAGGCCGATGCCCAGCGCGGCCGCCAGCGCCACGCCGCCGAGCGCGATCACCAGGGAGACGCGCAGCCCGTAGAGGATGGCGGAGAAGAGGTCGCGGCCCTGGTTGTCGGCGCCGAGCAGGAAACGCGGATCGCCGCCCTGCAGCCAGCGCGGCGGGGTGAGGCTGTCCATCAGGTTGACGTTGGCCGGATCGAAAGGGTTCGACGGCGCGATCCAGGGCGCCAGCGCCGCCGCCCCCACCAGCAGGAGGGTCACCAGCGCGGCGGCCACCGACAGCTTCGAGGCGAGGAAGGCGGCGAGCGCGTCATTGTCCCGCCAGCGGGCGGGGAGAGAGGGCTTGTCCCCGGTGTCGGGCAGGCTCGCCATGGCTCAGGCCGGCTTCAAGTGGCTGGAGAGCCGCGGGTCGACCACGGCGTAGAGCACGTCCACGACGAGGTTGATCGCCACGAAGAGCGCGGCCACGAGCATCAGGTAGGCGGCCATGATCGGCACGTCGACATTCTGCACGGCGCCGAGGAAGAGCAGGCCCATGCCCGGCCACTGGAACACGTATTCCGTGATGAGGGCGAAGGCGATGATGGAGCCGATCTGCAGGCCGACCACGGTGATGACGGGCACGAGCGTGTTCTTCAGCGCATGGCCGAAATGGATGGCCCGGTCCGGCAGGCCGCGCGCCCTGGCGAAGCGGATGTAGTCGGTGCGCAGCACCTCGAGCATCTCCGCCCGCACGAGCCGCATGATCAGCGTGAGCTGGAAGAGGGCCAGCGTCAGGGCGGGCAGGACGAGGGCCTTGAGGCCGCTTTCGGTGAGGAACCCCGTCGTCCAGAAGCCGATGTGCACCACGTCCCCGCGGCCATAGGAGGGCAACCAGCCGAGCGAGACCGAGAAGACGTAGCGCAGCAGGATCGCCGTCAGGAAGGTGGGCAGCGAGACACCGACCAGCGAGAGCGCCATGATGGCGGAGGCGGGCCAGCCGCCCCGCCCGAGCGCCGTCAGCACGCCCAGCGGGATCCCGAGCAGCAGGGCGAGGACCGAGGCCGCGAAGGCGAGCTCCAGGGTGGCGGGCATGCGCTCGCCGATGAGCTGCGCCACGGGCTGGCGGAACTGGTAGGAGATGCCGAAGTCGCCCTGCAGCGCCCGGCCGAGATAGGCTGCGAACTGCACGACGACGGGCTTGTCGAGGCCGAGATCGCGGCGGATCTGCTCGCGCTGCTCGATGGGCGTGTCGACGCCCACCATCTGGTTCACGGGATCGCCAACGAAGCGAAACATCGCGAAGGCGATGAGCCCGACCACCAGGAGCACCACGACGGACTGGGCGAGCCGGCGGAGGATGAAGGCGAACACGGGTCAGCGCCTTCGGCGCGGGCGTGCCGGCGCGGTCCCGCCGCTCACTCCTTGTTCACCCAGTAGAGCAGGAACTGGTCGTCGGCGCGCTGTACCACCTTGGTCTTCTTGGAGACGCCCCAGGCGAGCGCCTGCTGGTGCAGCGGGATGTAGCCGACGTCCTTGTTCTGGCCGATGTCATAGGCCTGGTAGATCAGCTCGTCGCGCTTCTGGGGGTCGCCCTCGCCCAGAACGGCGTCGGCGAGCTTGTCGACCTCGGGGTTGCAGTAGCCGCCGAGGTTCGGCTCGCCGCGACCCTTCCCCTCGTCGGTGCGGCAGCCATACATGTTGAACAGGATGTTCCAGCTGTCGAACGAGCCGGGCGTCCAGCCCAGGAGGTAGAAGGACGTGTCATAGGAGGGCGCCAGCACCTTGGCGAAGTACTTGGCCTTCGGCTGGGCGTTCAGGTTCACCTTGATGCCGACCTTGGCGAGCATGCCGACCACGGCCTGGCAGATCGCCTCGTCCGCGACATAGCGGTCGTTCGGGCAGTCCATGGCCACCTCGAAGCCCTGCGGGTAGCCCGCGTCGGCCAGCAGCTTTTTCGCGGCGTCGGGATCGAAGGGGAAGCGCTTGAACTCGCCCGAACGCGCGTAGAGCAGCGGCGAGATCATCAGGGCGGACGGGGTGGACATGCCCCGCATCACCTTGTCCTTGATCGCGTTGATGTCGATCGCCTGGTAGAAGGCCTGGCGCACCCGGACGTCCTTGAAGGGATTCTTGCCCTTCACGTTGGAGTATTTCAGCTCGTCGTGGCGCTGGTCGAAGCCCAGGAAGATCGTGCGCAGCTCGGGCCCGGTCAGCACCTGCGCGTTGGGGCTCGCGTTGACGCGCTGGATGTCCTGCACCGGCACGGGCTCGATCCAGTCGACCTCGCCGGACAGCAGCGCGGCGACGCGGGTCGAATCCGACGCGATGGGCGTGAAGATCGCCTCGGTGAGGTTGTGCTCCGGCTTGCCCCACCAGCCGGCATAGGGCTTCCAGATCGTCTTGACGCCGGGCTGGTGGCTCTCGACGCGGAAGGGTCCGGTGCCGTTCTCGTTGAGCGCCGCGAAGCTCGGCGTCGAGGCGGCGGCCGGCGTGGGCGCGACGGCGTTGTTCGCCTCGGCCCATTTCCTGGACATGATGTACCAGGTGTCCCACTCGTAGTGCAGGATCGGGTTGGGCTTGGTCAGCTCCACGTCGACCGTCCAGTCGTCCACCTTGACGAACCTGGCGTCGGAGGGGATGCGCGCGGTGAGGTTCGAGCCGGTGGCGCGCACGCGGTCGGCCGAGAAGATCACGTCGTCGGCCGTGAAGTCCTCGCCATTGTGGAACTTCACGCCCTTGCGCAGGTGGAAGCGCCAGCGCAGCGGGTCCACCACCTCCCAGCTCTCGGCGAGGCCGGGAATGATCTCCAGCTTCGGGCCGCGCTTGGTCAGGCCCTCATAGGCGGCGGCGTGCAGGGCGAGGGTGAACGTCTCGTTCAGCGTGTAGGGATCGAGCGACTTGTAGTCGCCCTGGAAGGCGAAGCGGAAGGTCTTGGCCTCCGCCGCCGGCGCGACGGCGAGCAGGGCGGCGGTCAGTCCGGCGGCGATCCAGCGGGTCACGCGCATCCTCAATCCCCTCTCTGCGCCGCGCTTCAGGCCGCGGCGATATCTGTCCCGAGATTAGACGGCTCCTTGGCGCGGTCCAGCGGGAAACCGATCGCCTGCGGCGTCGCGAAGCACGAGGCGGGCGGTCGGGCGGCGGCCGCCGCCCCCGGAGTCCCTAGCACAGCTCGGCGATCAGGCGCCGCAGAAACGCCTCGCCGGCCGAAAGCTCCGAGAGTTCCACATATTCGTCGGCCTGATGCGCCTGGGCGATGTCGCCGGGCCCGCAGACGATCGAGGACCAGCCGCCGTTCTGGAAGATGCCCGCCTCCGTGCCGTAGGAGACGACGTGCCGGCCATTGTCGCCGGTGAGCCGCCGCACGAGGCGCTCCGCCTCGCCGTCCTGCTCCGGCTTCAGGGCCGGCACCGCCGCGCGATGGGCGATGTCCACGCCCGTGTGCGGCGCGACGGCCCGCATGCCCGGCTCGACGACGTCGCGCACATAGGCCTCGAAGCGGGCCTTGTAGTCCCAGGGATCGTCGCCGGGCACGCCGCGGATGTCGGTCACGAAGGTGCACTCGCCCGCCACGATGTTGGCCGCCGTGCCGCCCTGGATGACGCCGCAATGGAGCGTGGTGTAGGGCGGCTCGAACAGGGCCGCTTCCGGATCGGGGTCCGAGGCCGCGCGCGCCATGTTCTCGCGCAGGCGGTCGTCGTGCCACACGACCAGCCGGGCGGCGACCATGACCGCGCTGACGCCTTCGTCGATGCGGCTCGAATGGACGGAATGGCCGCGCACCGTGGTGAAATAGGAGACCGAGCCCTTGTGGCCGGTCACGGCGCGCATGCGCGTCGGCTCGCCCACGATCACGGCCGACGGCGTGGGCACGTGGCGCAGCATGTCCTCGACCAGGAAGGGCGCGCCCTGGCAGCCGACCTCCTCGTCATAGCTCAGCGCGAGATGGATGGGCCGCTTCAGGCCCGCGGCCGCCATGGCAGGCACGGCGGCCAGGGCCAGCGCATCGAAGCCCTTCATATCGCAGGTGCCGCGGCCATAGAGCCGACCGCCCCGCTCGGTCAGCATGAAGGGATCGCTCGTCCAGTCCTGGCCCGCGACCGGCACCACGTCGGTGTGGCCGGACAGCACGACGCCGCCCTCGAGCGGGGGGCCGATCGTCGCGTAGAGGCTCGCCTTGGTGCCCTCCGGATTGGGCACGAGCCGGCTCTCGACGCCGTGCGAGGCCAGGTAGTCCCGGATGAAGCCGATGCAGTCGAGGTTGGACGCGCTCGAAACCGTCGGGAAGGCGACGAGGCGGGCCAGCATTTCGCGGACGGACAGGTGCATCGAGGGCTCCGGCAGGCCGTCCATCGTCGGCACGCCCCGGCGGGCCGTCAAGGAGGCAGGTCGTCCGAGCGACCTGCAAGAGCCGGACCTGGCCAGCGGCGAAAGCGCGTTGACCCCGCCCGCGTCATCCGGTCATCTGGCGGCCCGCCCCCCAAGCCGCCGAGTTCCGCCATGCCGGTCATCAACAGCATCGCCTCCTTCGCCGACGAGGTCGCCGCCTGGCGGCAGGACCTCCACGCGCACCCGGAGCTCGACTACGACGTGCACCGCACCGCGGGCGTCGTGGCGGAGAAGCTGCGCGCCTTCGGCTGCGACGAGGTGGTGACCGGCATCGGCCGCACGGGCGTCGTCGGCGTGATCCGCGGACGCCTCCCGGGCGAGGGCGTGATCGGCCTGCGCGCCGACATGGACGCCCTGCCGATCCTGGAAGCGACGGGCCGGCCCTATGCCTCCACCACGCCCGGAAAGATGCACGCCTGCGGCCATGACGGGCATACCGCCATGCTGCTGGGCGCTGCGCGCTACCTCGCGGAGACCCGCAACTTCGCCGGGACGGCCGTCGTCATCTTCCAGCCCGCGGAGGAAGGCGGCGGCGGCGGCAAGGCCATGGTCGAGGACGGCCTGATGGACCGCTTCGGCATCCGCGAGGTCTATGGCATGCACAACATGCCGGGCCTGCCGGTCGGCCATTTCGGGATGCGCCCGGGCCCGCTCCTCGCCGCGGCCGACCGCTTCACGATCACCATCGAGGGCAAGGGGGCGCACGCCGCCCACCCGCACGAGTCGATCGACACGGTCATGATCGGCGCGTCGCTCGTGGGCGCCCTGCAGAGCATCGTCTCGCGCAACGTCGACCCGCTGAAGTCGGCCGTGCTCTCGGTGACGCAGTTCCATGCCGGCGAGGCCTTCAACGTGCTGCCCCAGACGGCGGTGCTGAAGGGCACCGTGCGCACCTTCGACCCCGCCGTGCAGGACCTCGTGGAGAAGCGCATGGGGGAGGTGGCGGCCGGCATGGCGGCCCTGCACGGGGCCACGGCGAGCCTCGACTACGTGCGCGGCTACCCCGCGACCCGCAACCACGAGGACCAGACGGCCTTCGCGGCCAAGGTGGCCGCCGAGGTCTCGGGCGCCGAACACGTCGACACGGCCTTCCCGCCCGTGATGGGCGCGGAGGACTTCTCCTTCATGCTCGAGGCGCGGCCCGGCGCCTTCGTCTTCGTGGGCAACGGGAACACGGCCGGGCTCCACCACCCGGCCTATGACTTCGACGACAGCCTCATCCCGACGGGCGTGAGCTACTGGGCCCGCCTCGTCGAGACGCGCCTGGCGGCCTGAGCCCGCGCGGGGCGGGTCGTTGTCGCCCGGAAGGGCCTCCGCTACAGGTGGGGCGGGGGGACTTGCGATGACGCTTTCCGGACTTCGCCTTGCCGCGGCTTTCGCCGCCCTGCTTGCGCCGGGCGTGGCCCTGGCGGCGGAGGGCGGCGGGATCGACGGGGCACTGCTGCACCCGTTCTGGGCGCTGCCCTTCGTCGGCATCCTGCTCTCCATCGCGCTCTTCCCGCTGCTGGCGCCCCACGCCTGGGAGCATCACCAGCCCAAGATCGCGGCCTTCTGGGGCCTGGCGCTGCTCGTCCCGCTGGCGGCAGCGGCCGGCGTGGAGACCACGGGGGGCGCGCTGGCGCACACGATCCTCCTGGAATACGTGCCGTTCCTGCTGCTGCTGCTCGCGCTCTTCACCACGGCGGGCGGCATCCTGGTCGTCGGCAACATCCACGGCTCGCCGGCCGCCAACACCGTGCTCCTGGCGATCGGCGCGATCCTGGCGAGCTTCATCGGCACGACCGGCGCCTCGATGGTGATGATCCGGCCCGTGCTGCGCGCCAATGACAACCGGCGGCACAACGTCCACGTCTTCGTGTTCTTCATCTTCCTGGTGTCGAATGTCGGAGGCGCGCTCACCCCGCTGGGCGACCCGCCGCTCTTCCTGGGGTTCCTGCGCGGCGTCGACTTTTTCTGGACGACCAAGCACCTCGCCGCCGAGACCGCCTTCGTGGCGGCGATCCTGCTGGTCCTGTTCTTCCTCATCGACACGATCGTCTGTCGCAACGAGACGGCCCTGCCGGATCCCACTCCCGACCGCCGGGTGAGGGTGCGCGGGCTGGCGAACGTGCTGCTGATCGGCGTGATCATCGCCGCGATCCTGATGAGCGCCACCTGGAAGCCGTCGCTCCACCTGGAGATCGCGGGAGTCGAGGTCGGCCTGCAGAACATCGCCCGCGACCTGATCTTCGTCGCCGTGACCGTCGCCTCGCTGCGGCTGACCAGCGCGAAGGACCGCGAGGCGAACGGCTTTTCCTGGGGACCCATCAAGGAGGTCGCGGTGCTCTTCGCGGCGATCTTCGTCACGATGATCCCGGTCCTCGCCATGCTGCGCGCCGGCGCGGCCGGGGCCTTCGCGCCGCTGGTGGCGCTGGTGAGCCACGCCGACGGCCAGGCGAACAACGTCGCCTATTTCTGGCTCACGGGCGCGCTGTCGTCCTTCCTCGACAACGCGCCGACCTATCTCGTGTTCTTCGAGCTCGCTGGCGCCGACCCCGCCCGGCTGATGACCGAGGGGGCGCTGACGCTCGCCGCCATTTCCTGCGGCGCGGTCTTCATGGGCGCCAACAGCTATATCGGCAACGCGCCCAACTTCATGGTCTACGCCATTGCCCGCTCGGGCGGCGTGAGGATGCCGAGCTTCTTCGGCTACATGCTCTGGTCCGGCGGCATCCTGATCCCGACCTTCATCCTCACCACGCTCGTGTTCTTCCGCTGAGGCGGCGAGCAGGAGGCTTCTTCGGCCTCTAGAGCCCACTCATCCCGAGGAGCGCCCGGAGCCCGCGTCTCGACGGACGCGGAGCCTTTCGGCACGCGCCGCGCACGAAAAAGCCCGCGCGGATCGCTCCGCGCGGGCTCATCATCGGACCGTGTCGAAGTCGAAGCCGGCCGCGGCCGGCTTCGGAGCCGGGCCTTACTCGCTCTTGCCTTCCTTGGCGGCCTTGTTGGCGCGCTTGAGGGCGGCGCCGAGGATGTCGCCGAGCGAAGCGCCGGCATCGGCCGAGCCGTACTGGGCGATGGCTTCCTTCTCCTCGGCCATCTCCAGCGCCTTGATCGACACCTGCACCTTGCGGGACTTGCGGTCGAACATGGTGACGCGGGCGTCGAGCTTCTCGCCGGGGGCGAAGCGCTCGGGACGCTGGTCGCCGCGGTCGCGGGCCAGCTCGTTGCGCTTGATGAAGGCCGTCAGGTCGGTGCCGACGATCTTCACCTCGAGGCCGCCGTCCTTCACCTCGGTGACCTCGCAGGTCACCACGGCGCCCTTCTTGACGTCGCCCGCGGCAGCCGCGTCCGCGAAGGGATCGCCGCCGAGCTGCTTGATGCCCAGCGAGATGCGCTCCTTCTCGACGTCGACGTCGAGGACCTGCGCCTTGACGATGTCGCCCTTCTTGAACTCCTCGATGACCTGCTCGCCGGGACGGTTCCAGTCGAGATCCGACAGGTGGACCATGCCGTCGACGTCGCCGTCGAGGCCGATGAAGAGGCCGAACTCGGTCTTGTTCTTGACCTCGCCCTCAACCACCGTGCCGGGCGGATACTTCTCGGCGAAGGCTTCCCACGGGTTCTGCAGGGTCTGCTTGAGGCCCAGCGAGATGCGCCGCTTGACGGGATCGACCTCGAGGATCTGGACCTCGACCTCCTGGGAGGTGGAGACGATCTTGCCGGGATGCACGTTCTTCTTGGTCCACGACATCTCGGAGACGTGGATGAGGCCCTCGATGCCCGGCTCCAGCTCCACGAAGGCGCCGTAGTCGGTGATGTTGGTCACGCGGCCCGAGAAGCGGGCGTTGACCGGGTACTTGGCCTCGATGCCCTCCCACGGATCGGCGAGAAGCTGCTTGATGCCGAGCGAGATGCGGTGCGTCTCGTGGTTGATCTTGATGATCTTGACCTTGAGCTGCTGGCCGATCGTGACCACCTCGGACGGGTGGTTGACGCGCCTCCAGGCCATGTCGGTGACATGGAGCAGGCCGTCAATGCCGCCGAGGTCGACGAAGGCGCCGTACTCGGTGATGTTCTTGACGACGCCGTCGACGGTCTGGCCTTCCTCGAGGTTGGCGACGAGCTCGGAGCGGGCCTCCGCGCGGGTCTCCTCGAGCACCGTGCGGCGCGACACGACGATGTTGCCGCGGCGACGGTCCATCTTGAGGATCTGGAAGGGCTGCGGCACGCCCATGAGGGGCGTCACGTCGCGGATCGGGCGGATGTCCACCTGCGAGCGCGGCAGGAACGCGACAGCGCCGTCGAGGTCGACCGTGTAGCCGCCCTTGACCTGGTTGAAGATGACGCCGTTCACCTTCTCGTTCTTCTCGTAGGCGACCTCGAGCTTGACCCAGCTCTCCTCGCGGCGCGCCTTGTCGCGCGAGATCACTGCCTCGCCGAGCGCGTTCTCGATGCGGTCGAGATAGACCTCGACCTCGTCGCCGACATTCAGCGCGCCTTCGCGGCCGGGGCCCGAAAACTCGCGAAGGGCGACGCGGCCCTCGGTCTTCAGGCCGATATCGATCACCGCCATGTCCTTCTCGATGGCGACGACCTTGCCCTTGATGACGGAGCCCTCGAGCGCCTCGGACTTGCCGAAGGATTCATCGAGAAGCGCGGCAAAATCCTCGCGGGACGGGGTGTTCTTCAGTGCTGCGGACATGTGTTCTCCTGGGTGGGCCGCTCGGGGCCCCGCGCCGGCGGGTTCGTGTTGCGATGCGCGTCCATTCGCCGAGACCCGTGCGGAAAGCAGGGTCACCGCCTCGGGGGCGGGCCGGCGCGAACCGGCGAAAGGACGCGTGGTTCAGGCTCTCGTCCAGGGGGCCGTCGGGATCGGTTGGCAGGCCCGCAACGGCATCCGCACGCTGCGTCCCGGCCGCCGGCATCTCGGGCGAGAGGCCTCAGGAGGCCTTGCTCCGCCGCGTGCTGTCGACAAGGTCGACCGCCGCCCTGAACGCCTGCTCTATATCCAAACTGCTCGTATCGAGCAAGCTGGCGTCCGGCGCGGCGGCAAGAGGGGCCGTGCTGCGGCCCGCGTCGCGGGCGTCGCGGCGGCGGATGTCGTCCAGGATCGCCTCCAGGGTGACGTCCTCGCCGCGGGCGGCGAGCTCGCGGAAGCGCCGGCGCGCGCGCTCCTCGGGGGTCGCCGTGACGAAGATCTTCACCGTGGCGTCCGGGCAGATCACCGTGCCTATGTCGCGCCCGTCCAGCACCGCGCCCTCGGGACGACGGGCGAAGGCGCGCTGCCAGTCGATGAGCGCGGCGCGCACGGCCGGGATCGCGGCGACCACCGAGGCCGCCTCCCCCATGGCCCGGCCGCGCAGGCGGGCGTCGTCGAGATGGGCGAGGTCGAGTGACTGGGCCGCGCGAACCGCCGCCTTCTCGTCGGTGAGCGGATGGTCCACGTCGAGCAGGGCGCGCGCCGTGGCGCGGTAGAGCAGCCCCGTGTCGAGGTGGGGCAGGCCGAAATGCAAGGCGAGGCGCTTGGCCAGTGTGCCCTTGCCCGATGCCGCGGGACCGTCGATGGCGATGATCATCCGCCCCTCCCGTTCAGCCGATCGAGGCGCCGAGGCGGCCCATCAGGGGCACGAAGTCCGGGAAGCTCGTCAGGATCATGCGCCCGTCGTCGACGGTCACCGGCGCGGCGCTGGCGAGACCCATCACGAGGAAGCTCATGGCGATGCGGTGGTCGAGATGGGTCGCGACCGCCGGCCCGCCCCCGGCGACGCGCCCGGATCCGCCCCGCACGACGAGGTCGTCGCCCAGAATGGCGTGGTCGACGCCGCAGGCTGCCAGCCCGTCCGCCACCGCCTGCAGGCGGTCGCTCTCCTTCACGCGCAGCTCGTGCAAGCCGTTCATCCGCGTCTCGCCCTCCGCGAAGGACGCGGCCACGGCGAGCACGGGATATTCGTCGATCATGGAGGGGGCGCGGCCCGCTGGCACGTCGACGCCGCGCAGGGCCGAGTGGCGCACGCGCAGGTCGCCCACGTCCTCGCCGCCCTCGACGCGGCGGTCCAGCACCTCGATGGAGGCGCCCATCTCGACGAGCGTTGTGATGAGCCCCGTGCGCAGAGGGTTCAGCATGACGCCCTCGAGCACGACGTCGGAGCCCGGCACGATCAAGGCCGCCACCATCGGGAAGGCGGCCGAGGACGGGTCTGCCGGGACCACGACCGGGGCAGGGCGCAGTTCGGGCCGGCCGGTGAGCGCGACGCGGCGGCCCTCGCCCTCCGCCGTCACGGTGACCTCGGCCCCGAAATAGGCGAGCATCTTCTCGGTATGGTCGCGCGAGGCCTCGCTCTCGATCACGGTCGTGACGCCCGGCGCGTTGAGGCCGGCCAGCAGGATGGCGGACTTGATCTGCGCGGAGGCGACGGGCGTGCGGTAGGTGATCGGGATCGGGTCCTGCGCGCCACGCAACACGATGGGGCAGCGTCCGCCCGGTGCCTCGGAGACCACCTCCGCGCCCATCTGGGCGAGCGGGTCCAGGATGCGCCGCATGGGCCGCTTGCGCAGCGAGGCGTCGCCGTCGAAGGTCGCGGTGACGCCATGGCCGCCCACCACGCCCATCATCAGGCGTGAACCCGTGCCGGCATTGCCGAAATCGAGCACGTCCGCGGGCGCGGAAAGCCCGCCAATGCCGACGCCGCGCACCCGCCACACGCCGTCGCCCACGCGCTCGATGTCCGCTCCCAGCGCCCGGCACGCCGCGGCCGTGCGCAGCACGTCGTCGCCTTCGAGCAACCCCGACACCCGCGTCTCGCCGACGCTCAGCAGGCCGAAGATCATCGACCGATGCGAGATCGACTTGTCCCCCGGCACCCGCGCGCGGCCCCTGAGGGACGGTCCGCGAGAGGCGGTGAGAGGCTCGGCGGGGCCGTCATGAGGCTTGGACAAGGCAGTCTCCGGCGGGGTTCGGGCAGGCGGCGCGGCGGGCGGGACGAGGCTGGACTAGCACAGGGCCGATGGGGCGTCACGCGCCCCGCGGCGCCCTGGATTGAGGACGCCGGGACACGGCGACGCGACCACGGGCGCGGCCTCTCCCGCAAGGCGAGAATTGGGATTTGACAGCCGCCGCCTGCGCGACTAACCGGAGCGCTCGATTTTCCCTGCAAAGGTGCGACGACGTGGCGAAACCGGAACTCGGCAGCAAGCGCCAATGCCAGAGCTGCGGCGCGAAATTCTATGACCTGAACAAGGACCCGATCGTCTGCCCGAAGTGCGGAACGATTTTCCAGGCCGCCGCGGCCACGCGGGGTCGCCCCGAACCGGTCGCGAATCGCGCCGAGGAGGACGAGGTCGAGGCCGATCCGGCCGCCGGGCCCGAGCTCGTCTCGCTCGACGAGGTCGAGGCGGAGGAGGCCGAGAAGGACCTTCCGATCGACGGCGTCGAGATCGAGGACGAGATCGCCGAGGACGACACCTTCCTGGAGGAAGAGGAAGAGGGCGACGACGACGTGGCCGACCTCATCGACGGCGACATCGAGGATGACGAGGAGCCGTAGGCGCAGGCCAGCGGGCCGCGGGCCTTTTGCCGGTGCGAATTGTGCTTGATGTCACGACCGCACCGGACTATAGAGCGGCACCGCCGACGAGGCGGTGCGGCCGGAAACCCAAGCCGGCCAAGGACATCGTGGGGCCATAGCTCAGTTGGGAGAGCGCTTCAATGGCATTGAAGAGGTCGTCGGTTCGATTCCGTCTGGCTCCACCAGTCCCCTTCTTCCGCTGAGCGGAAGCTTTCTTTCCAGCCTCCCGCCCACCCCGCTCGAAACCTCCCGCCGGCCTTCGGGCGTGGTGAGCAGGCGCGCAAGAATACAACCCCAGCGTGTAATGGGCGCATGGACCGACGCATCGGTGCGCCGCCCCGGCGGAGCGTCCGTCAGGGCCCCGCGTGGCATACCAGGTCGGCTTTATAATTCTCGAGCACCAGGCTGAAGGGCTGGCCCGAGCGGGCGACCAGCGTCGCGCGGTGCTGCAGGACAGTGGCCGAGGGCGCCGGCGGCGGGTCAGCGGCGGCGATGGCCGGCCGCTCGTCCAGGCGGCGACGCGTGAAGTCGAGCGCCTTGACCACGAGGCCGAAGGGATGGTCCGTCGTGGCGAGCTCCTCGTTCATCGCCGGCGTCAGCCGCGACGGCACGAACCAGTTCTCGGCGTCCGAGACGAGATGCGCGCCGCAGCGGAGCTGGACGTGCCGGTAACCGACCGCTTCGCCCGGCGCCGCCTGGAGCTCCCGCCGCACGTCCTCCCCCGCCGGGTTCGAATCGGCGACGAGAACGGCGCGAAGCTTGTCGTCGGGGCCCATCAGTCCGTTGGCGCGGCACCATTGGGTCAAGGTGACCGAGGCGCTGGGCTGCGCGAGAAGGGCCTCGTTCAGCACGGACACGGCGGCGCGCGCCCGGGCCGGGTCGCAGGACGAAACCTGCGCAGAGGCGCCCGTCCCCGCCACGACGAGGGCGAGGGCGACGAGGCGGGCCGCCGCGCCGCCGCGCCACGGCCTGTGGCGCCGGGCCCGGCTCATGCCGGCTTGCGCCCCCTGATCGCGTTCGCCACGCCC
The DNA here is from genome assembly GCA_046349155.1 of Alsobacter sp. Lineage (GTDB taxonomy): Bacteria > Pseudomonadota > Alphaproteobacteria > Rhizobiales > Beijerinckiaceae > Alsobacter. Next base: position 519,307 of record JAXMCW010000003.1, read on the forward strand.
GTATGGGCCATCGGCCCCGTCCCGGCCTGCGGGAAGCCTGCCTCGACCCGACGGCGCAGGTCCGCGGCCGCGTCCGGCGGCATGCCCCGCACCGCCGCGCCGAGATGCCCCGACAGGCAGGCCTCCCAATAGTCCTGGAAGCTGTCGAAGTCGCGCCGCACCGAGATGACGCGCGTCTCGATCCCGGTCAGGCCGGCTTCCTCCCACATCTGCCGCATCGCCGGCACCGTCGAGACCTCGGGGTGCGGCGGCGAGGGCGCGGGCACCTTCATGGCGGTCAGCCCGTCATAGATGGGCTGGAGGGGGAGGCCGCCGCCCGGCATGTCCCACATGTAGGCACAGACGAGCCCGCCGGGCCTGACGACCCGCACCAGCTCGGCGAGCCCCTTGCGGGGGTCGGGCACGAAGAACAGCACCAGCGCCATCACGGCCGCGTCGAACGCGCCGTCGTCAAAGGGCAGGTCCATCGCGTCGCCCTGCCGGAAGCGGGCCGGGCTCGCCGCCTCGCGCTTGAGGGCGAAGGCGATCTGGCCCTCCGAAGGGTCCAGCGCCTCGATGCACGCAGGCGCAGTCCGCTGCGCGAGCAGCTCGGTGAAGGCCCCGTTGCCGCAGCCTACGTCGACCCATCGGGCGCCCCGGGGAACGTCGAGCCAGTCGAGAAACGCGATGCCGACGAGCCGGCTCCAGGCGCCCATCATGCGCTCGTAGGCGGCGCCGTCGTCGAAACGGATGGTCTGCTCGGCCATGGGGGTCATCCTCCGGGGGACTTTGGAGGCGGATGCTACCATTGGCCGGCGCGAGCAGCGACCGGCCTCCGCTCATGGGCCCGGACGGCGGACGCAGCCCTGCTCGCCCGGCCGGTCCGCCGGTCACCCGCCGCGGTGAAAGTCGCCCGGGGTAGCCGGCGCCAGCGGCGTGAAGTCCCTGCGGTCCGGCTTGAGATCCAGGAGCGGCGTGCCGTCGAGGCAGTCGAGGCCGCGCACCTCGAGGATCGGCCCGTCGCGCCCAAGCAGCGTCGCGACGGAAGTTCCGATCGGATTCGGACGCACCGGCGAGCGCAGGGCGAAGGTGCCGCGCGTCACGCCGTCGTCCCGGGGACTCTGCCGCACGAGGTCGCGGCGCGACAGGTGCAACCAGTAGAGCACCTCAATGCGCCCATAGGCCTCGATGCCCTCCAGCGCCGCCACCCAGGGTTCGAACACCTCGATGCGGCAGGTGGGCCCGTCGGCGCGCCCCTGGCGGGGACAGTCCATGCGCGAGGTCCACGGCGTGCGGATCACGCCGATGAAGCTCAAGGCGGCGTCGGAGGCCTCGGGCGCGTCGACCCTCACCTCGGAGCGTCGGATGCCATCCTCTCGCACCATGACGGGCGGCCGCTCAGCCATCCACCGCCACGAGGACGTCGGACGCCTTGATCAGGGCCTTGGCCTTCATGCCCTTGGCGAGCTTGAGCTCGTCCACGGCCTCGTTGGTGATCGACGCCGTCAGCACGGCTCCGCCGATGTCGATGCGGACATGGGACGTCGTCGCACCCTTCACCACGTCCACCACAGTCCCCTCGAGCTGGTTGCGCGCGCTGATCTTCATGGGCGAGTTCCCCTTGTGCAAGCCCCCAGACGGGCTGATATATAGCAGGACTATATGTCGAATGGCCGAGGAGGAAAATGGCCCTCGAAGCGCATCTCAGCCTGCGTGCGGACCATCTCTCCCCCGTCGGGCGGGAGCGGATCCGATTGCTCGAGGCCGTGGCGCGGGAGGGCAGCATCAGCGGCGCCGCGCGGGCCGTGGGCCTCACCTACAAGGCGGCCTGGGATGGCCTCGACGCCATGGCCAACCTCTTCGGCACGCCCGTCATCGAGACGCAGAAGGGCGGCAGGGCAGGCGGCGGCGCGGTGCTCACGCCGGCCGGTCGGAGCCTGATCGGCGCCTTTCACCGGATGGAGGCCGAACTCGAGCGCATCCTGCGGGCGCTGGAGCCGGAGCTCGCGCCGAGCGGCCTCGCGCCGGCCCACGTCCTCACCGGGTTCCTGATGCGCACCAGCGGCCGCAACGTCCTGCGCGGCACGGTCACCGCCATCGCCGACGATGCGATCAGCGCGGAGGTGACCCTCGCCGTGTCGCAGCAGACGACGATCCACGCGCTGATCACGCGGGAAAGCATGGTCTCGCTCGGCCTCATCCCCGGCGCGCAGGCCATCGCGCTGGTCAAGACGTCGTTCGTGATGCTGGCCGATCCGGCGGTCGTCCCGCGCCTCTCCGCCCGCAACCGCATTCCCGGCGTCGTTTCCCGCGTCACGCAGGAGGGCGTCGGCGCCGAGGTCGTCCTCGACATCGGCGAGGGCCGCACGCTCGCGGCCACCATCACCGCCGAGTCCGTGGCCTCGCTCGCTCTCGCTCCGGGGATCGCGACCTGCGCGGTGTTCGACGCCAGCCACGTCATTCTCGCCGTCGACTGAGGAGTTCCCGATGATCCTGTCCCGCCTGCTGCGTCCCGCCGCCCTGCTCGCCGCCGTCTTCCTGGCCCTGCCAGCGGCGCGGGCCGACACGGTCAACGTGGCGGTCGCCGCCAACTTCACCGAACCTGCCAAGGAGATCGCCGCCGCCTTCAAGGCGGCGACGGGCCACGAGGCCGTACTGAGCTTCGGCAATTCCGCCCAGTTGCTCGCCCAGATCAGCCAGGCCGCGCCCTTCCAGGTGTTCCTCTCCGCGGACGAGGAACGCCCGGCCAAGGCGGTGCAGGACGGCCTCGCGCTCGCCGACTCGCGCTTCACCTACGCCATCGGCAAGCTCGTCCTGTGGAGCAGGAACCCAGGCCTCGTCACGGGCGAGGAGACGCTGAAGGCCGGGCAGTTCAACAAGCTCTCCATCGCCAACCCGGCCGCCGCCCCCTATGGCGCCGCGGCCATGGAGGTGCTGAAGGCGCTCGGCGTGGCCGATGCGTTGCAGGGCAAGATCGTGATGGGCAACACCATCGCCCAGGCCTTCCAGTTCGTCGACACGGGCAATGCCGAGCTCGGCTTCGTGGCGCTGTCGCAGGTCGTCAACACGACGGCCGGCTCGCGCTGGATGGCGCCGCAGTCCCTCTACCGGCCCATCCGGCAGGACGCCGTCCTGCTGAAGACGGGGCAGGACAGCGCCGCGGCGAAGGCCTTCCTGGCCTTCCTGAAGAGCCCGGAAGCCAAGGGCGTGATCGCGCGCTTCGGCTATGATGACGGCTCGAAGGACTGATCAGCCCTGCTCCCCCTGTCGACCGCCCCTGCCTTCCATGACCCCGTTGGTTTCGTGAGCCCCTTCCTCGCCGAGATCCGCCAGCCCGTCATCCTCACGCTCGAGCTGGCGGCTCTCACGACCGTGCTGCTTCTGATCGTGGGCACGCCGCTCGCGTGGTGGCTGGCCCGCTCCCGGGCGCGCTGGAAGGAGGCGGTTGCCGCGGTCGTGGCGCTGCCCCTGGTGCTGCCGCCGACCGTGATCGGCTTCTACCTGCTGCTGCTGTTCGGTCCGGGCGGACCCGGCGGCTGGCTCGCGGGCCTGTGGGGCGCGCGCACCCTGGCCTTCACCTTCGAAGGCCTCGTGCTCGCCTCGGTGCTCTATTCGATGCCCTTCGTCGTGCAGCCGATCCGCAATGCCTTCGAGGCCGCCGGCGAACGTCCGCTGGAAGTCGCCGCCACCCTGCGCGCCGGGCCCTGGGACCGCTTCTGGTCCGTCGCCCTGCCGCTCGCCCGGCCAGGGCTGCTGACCGGCGCGGTGCTCGGCTTCGCCCATACGGTCGGCGAGTTCGGCGTGGTGCTGATGATCGGGGGCAACCTTCCGGGCGAGACCAAGGTGCTTTCGGTCGCGATCTTCGACTATGTCGAGACCTCCCGCTGGGCCGAGGCCCATGTGCTCGCGGCGGGCATGGTCGTGTTTGCTTTCGCCGTGATCCTCGCCATGACGGCGATCGAGAAGCGCCTCGGTCGGGTCGGCGCATGAGTCGCGGGGGAGGGCTCGAGGCCAGCTTCAGGGACAGGCTGGGCGGCTTCACGCTGCAGGCCGACTTCACGGCGCCCGCGAGCGGCGTGACCGCGCTGTTCGGGCCCTCGGGCTGCGGGAAGACGACGGTCCTGCGCTGCATCGCGGGGCTGCACCGGGCGCCGGAGGGGCGGCTGGCGCTGGGTGGCGCGGCGTGGCAGGTGGGCGACCGTTTCCTGCCCGCGCACCAGCGGCCCGTCGGCTACGTGTTCCAGGAGGCCAGCCTCTTCCCCCACCTGGACGTGCGCCGGAACCTGCTCTTCGGCTATCGCCGCGCCGTCCGGCACGACGCGTCTGCGCCCGTGCTCGGGATCGATGAGGTGGTCGGCCTCCTGGGCATCGAGCGGCTGCTGGGACGCGCGCCGCACCACCTCTCGGGCGGCGAGCGCCAGCGGGTGGCGATCGGCCGGGCGCTGCTCTCCCAGCCGGCCATCCTGCTGATGGACGAGCCACTCTCGGCCTTGGATCGCCAGAGCAAGGACGAGATCCTGCCTTTTCTGGAGCGCCTGCACGAAGCGCTGGCCATCCCCGCCATCTATGTCAGCCACGATCTGGGCGAGGTGGAGCGCCTGACCGACCACCTCGTGCTGATGGAGGCGGGCCGGGTCGTCGCGCAGGGACCGCTCCTGGCCCTGCAGAGCGATCCCGCCCTGCCGCTCGCCCGGGGACGCGGAGCGGCCGTGTCGCTGCAGGCCGCGGTGGCGGGCCACGACCCCGCCTATGGCCTGCTCAGCCTGGACGTGCCGGGCGGGCGGCTGACCGTGCCCGGGGAGGCCGCCAGGACCGGGGAGGTGCGACGCCTGCGCATTCTGGCCGGCGACGTCAGCCTGGCCCTGACCGCCCCGGGGCCCACATCCATCGCCAACATTCTGCCGGGCCGCGTGCTGTCCATGACGGATACGGGTCCGGCCGAACGGACGATCGTTCTCGGCCTGGGCGAGGACGGAGGCGGGGCGCGGATCCTGGCGCGCATCACCAGACGCTCCGCCGACCAGCTGGGGCTCGCCGTGGGACTCGCCGTCTATGCGCAGATCAAGGGCGTGGCTCTGCTGCCGAGCAGGACGCGGCGCGACTGACCATCAGCTCGCCAGCCGAATGGCGTGGGAGCCCCGCGATCCGCCCGCGGGACCACGCACGGCGCGCGGCAAGGGTTCGTCGCCGGGCGACCCGTGCGGGAGGGACGTCGTCATGGGCACGGGAAGCACGGCCACCTCGCGGATCGGCGCGGGGACGAAGGGCCGACCCTGCGGCACCAGCCCGGCGAGCCTGTGCGGCAGGTCGAGCGGCCAGTCGCGCCGGCTCCAGGCGAAGCCCGCGGCCGCGGCGAACGCCAGGGCGGACAATCCCGCCAGCGTGCGCCAGGGCCTCCAGTCCGGCACGCCCGACGGCTCGGCCATCGCCATGTCGATGCTCGCAGCCTCCACGGCGGGATCCGGAAGTCCGCCCCGGTGGAACCCGAAGTCGTCCAGCAGCACGACAGGCGGCTCGGCCGGGGGAGGCGGTGCGAGGGCGGCGAGCGGCAGCGTCTTTTCGACGAGCTCGGCCATCCGGGCGTCGCGCAGCCTCTGCGTGCTGCCGCCCATCACCACCGCGATGACGCTGCGCCCGTCGCGGCGCACGGAGGCGAGCAGGTTGAAGCCCGATGCGTTCGTGAAGCCGGTCTTGATGCCGTCCATGCCCTGCAGCTTCGCCATGAGCCGGTTGTGGCTGAGAATGGTCTTCCCGCCATAGTCGAAGGTGCGCAGCGAGAAATACGAGAACAAAGCGGGGAAATCGTCGCGGATGGCACGGCCCAACGTCACGAGGTCGCGGGCCGTGGTGATCTGGCTGCGGTCCGGCAGGCCGGTCGGGTTGGCGAAGGTGGTGCGCGTCATGCCGAGCCGGCGGGCCGTGGCGTTCATGCGCTCGATGAAGGCCGCGTCGGTGCCGCCGACGTTTTCCGCCACGACATAGGCGACGTCGTTGGCGGAGCGCGTGACGATGGCCCTGATCGCGTCCTCGACGGTGATCGTCTCCCCCTTCTGCAGGCCGAGCCGGGACGGCGCCTGGTTGATGGCCTTCCAGGAGGCGGTCAGGGGCGTGTCCAGGCGAAGCGTGCCCTTCTGAAGGTCCTCGAACAGGAGGTAGAGCGTCATCACCTTGGTGAGCGAAGCGGGATGGCGCGGTCCATCCGCATCCTGTTCGTAGAGCGCCTTCCCGGTGACGGGGTCGAGCACCATCGCCGAAACGGGCGGCGCGTAGGCGCCGCCGCCGCCCCCACGGGTGCGGGCCTCCGCGGCCAACGGAGAGAGGATGACGAGGAGCGGCACCACGAGGGACAGGATCCAACGGACGGACAGGGCGTAGGCCTGCTGTCGGTCAGACTCGTCACGCTGCATTTTCTACTCCGAAGTGCACTCAACTTTACGCTTTAAGCTTTGTGACTGAAGCGCCTGAATGGTGAATCCCCGGTAAAAGCGACCGCAAAACATGTCCGGCATGACGATGCCGCATGCTCGGGTGGGCAGTTTTCCCAGTTCTCGGGGGTTCGGACCCTGCCCCCTCGGCAGGACGTCTCCGCTGGACTGGGCGCAGCCGCAAAGCCCGGGCCACCCGTCGGGTCACCATGCACGAGCCTGCCTCCGATTGCCTTCGTTCTATTTTCGTTCTAGTCTCCCCGCCCCAGGACAAGGAGCGACCATGGACCGCAGGATCACCTTCTTCCATGCCCCGCACAGCCGTTCCGGCGGTGCGCGCATCCTGCTCGAGGAGCTGGGTGCGCCCTACGACCTGCACCTTCTGGACCTGCGCGCGGGAACCCACCGCGAGCCGGCCTATCTCGCCGTCAACCCGATGGGAAAGGTGCCCGCCATCCGCCATGGCGACGCGCTGGTGACGGAGCAGGTGGCCATTTTCCTCTATCTCGCGGACCTGTTCCCCGAGGCGGGGCTCGCGCCTGCGCCGGGGGACGCGCTTCGCGGGCCGTACCTGCGCTGGATGGTGTTCTATGCCGGCTGCTTCGAACCCGCCGTCACGGACCACGCGCTGAAGCGCGAGCCGGGCCCACGCAGCACCATGGGGTATGGCGACTATGACAGCACCATCAGGGCGGTGCGCGACCAGCTCGCCGTCGGTCCGTGGATGCTGGGCGAGCGCTTCAGCGCAGCGGACGTGCTGTGGGGGACATCCCTGGGCTGGACGATGCAGTTCAAGATCGTCCCCGAGGACCCCGTCTTCGTCGACTACGTCGCCCGCTTCAACGCCCGTCCGATCCCGCAGCGCGTGCGCACCGAAGACAGTGAATTGGCTGCCCGGCAGGAGGCCGCGCGCAACGCAGCCGCCGGAGCCGCCCCGGCCGGCTGAGGCGACGCGCCTCAGCCGCGCAGGGTGGCGCCGGTCTTCTTGCCGACCTCCGCCACGATCTTCGCGGCGATGGCGTCGATCTCGGCGTCGGTGAGCGTCTTCTCGGTCGGCTGCAGCGTGACGGCGATGGCGACGGACTTCTGACCCTCGGGAATGCCCGTCCCCTCGTAGAGGTCGAACACGTCGACGCCGGTGATCAGCGCGCGCTCGGCGCCCTGGGCGGCCTTCACCACGTCGCCCGCCGCCACGGCGCGGTCGACGATGAAGGCGAAGTCGCGCGAGACCGGCTGGAACTCGGAGAGTTCCAGCTTCGGCTTCACCTTGGTGGGCCTGGCCTTGGCGGCCGGAAGACCATCCAGCACGATCTCGAACCCGACCAGAGGCCCCTTGACGTCGAGGGCCTCGAGCACGCGCGGATGCAGTTCCCCGAAGGAGCCCACGATCCCCTTGGGTCCGAATCGCAAGGTGCCGGAGCGGCCGGGATGGAACCAGGCCGGCCCGCCCTGTGCCACCTGGAGGCCGCCCGTCGGCACGCCCAGCGCCTCGAGCAGCGCCATGGCGTCGGCCTTGGCGTCGAACACGTCGACGACGCCCCCCTGCGTCGACCAGTGGCGGCCGGTGGCCGACGGACGGGCGAGACCGCGACGCACGGCCGTGGCGCAGGTGCTCTGGTCGTCGGGGCGGTCGCCCCTGAAGACCTGGCCGACCTCGAAGAGCGCTGTGTCGGGATAACCGCGGTCGGCGTTGCGCTGGGAGGCCTTGAGCAGGCCCGGCAGCAGGCTCGGCCGCATGTCAGACAGGTCCGCCGCAATGGGATTGGCCAAGGCTAAGGCCGGCGCGCCGCCGCCGAAGGCCTCGGCCTCGGACTTGGCGATGAAGGACCACGTCACGGCCTCGACGAGCCCGCGCGCCGCGAGCGCCCGCTTGGCGAGCCGCGTGCGCTTCTGCAACGGGGTGAGGACCGGCTTGGCGACCGTCGCCTCCTCGCGGGGGAAGGGCGTCGCCGCCACGCGATCGAGACCCGCGATGCGGACGATCTCCTCGACCAGATCCGCCTTGTGCTCCACGTCCGCCCGCCAGGACGGCACGGCCACCTTCACCAGCGTGTCCGTGCCAGAGACCCAGAAGCCCAGCTCGCGCAGGATCACCTTGGCCTCGTAGACGGGCACGTCGAGGCCGGTCAGGCGCTTCACCTCGTCCCAGGGGAAGCTGATGATGCGGTCGAGCGAGGGGATCTGGCCCGCGAGCTCGACGGTCGAGGCCTCTCCACCGCACAGGTCCAGCACCAGGCGGGTGGCGAATTCGAGGCCCGGCACGCAGAAATCCGGGTCGACGCCGCGTTCGAAGCGATAGCGCGCATCCGTGTTGATGCCGAGCTTGCGGCCGGTCCGGGCGATGTTCCCGGGGTCCCACAGGGCTGACTCGATGAGCACGTCCGTGGTGCCCTCGTCGCAACCCGAGTGCTCGCCGCCCATGATGCCGGCGATGGACTCGACGCCGTTCTCGTCGGCGATCACCACCATGCCGGGCTCGAGCCGATAGGTGCGCCCGTCGAGCGCCAGCACCTCCTCGCCGTCGCGGGCGTGCCGGACGACGAGGTCGCCCTTCACCTTCCGGAGGTCGAAGACGTGCAGCGGCCGGCCGCGGTCGAAGGTCACGTAGTTGGTGATGTCGACCAGCGCGTTGATCGGGCGCAGCCCGATGGCGCGCAGTCGGCGCTGCATCCATTCGGGGCTAGGGCCGTTCCTGACCCCGCGCACGAGGCGCAGCGCGAAGGCGGGGCAGAGCGCCTTGTCCTCGCCCTCGAAGGCCAGCCTGACGCCCGTCGGACAGGGATAGCTGCCGGGCACCGCCTGGATCGGCTTGTCGATCAGGGGGCCGAGGCCGGCGGCCGCCAGGTCGCGCGCCACGCCGTGCACGCCGAGCGCGTCGGCGCGGTTGGGGGTCACCGCGAAATCGATGACGGGATCGCCCAGGCCGGCCCAGTCCGCATAACGCACGCCCACCGGCGCGTCCTGCGGCAGGTCGATGATCCCGTCGTGATCCTCGCCCAGGCCGAGCTCCATGGCCGAGCACAGCATGCCCCGGCTCTCGACGCCACGAATCGTGCCGACGCCCAGCGTGATGTTCTTGCCGGGAATGTAGGTGCCGGGCGGCGAGAACACGCTCTTCATGCCGGCCCGCGCATTGGGAGCGCCGCAGACGACCTGCACGGGGTCGCCCGAGCCCGTCTCCACCATGCAGACGCGCAGCCGGTCGGCGTTGGGGTGCTGCTCGGCGGAGATGACGGAGGCGATCGTATAGGGGGCCAGCAAGGCCGCCTTGTCCTCCACGCCCTCCACCTCGAGGCCCACCTTGGTGAGCGTCTCCGCCACGGTCTGCAGCGAGGCGTTGGTGTCGAGATAGTCCTTCAGCCAGGACAGGGTGATCTTCATGTCAGCTCTCGATCAATCGCGTCGCCGCGCTTACACGCTCAACCCGCCCGCGAGGGTCGGGAGGTCGAGGGGGCGGAATCCGTAGTGCTGCAGCCAGCGCACGTCGGCGTCGAAGAAGGGGCGCAGGTCCGGCATGCCGTATTTCAGCATGGCGATGCGGTCGATCCCCATTCCCCAGGCGAAGCCCTGAACCTCGTCGGGGTCCAGCCCGCAATTGCGCAGCACGTTGGGATGCACCATGCCGCAGCCCAGGATCTCCAGCCAGTCGTCGCCTTCGCCGAAGCGGATCTCGCCGCCCTTGCGCGAGCACTGGATGTCGACCTCGGCCGACGGTTCGGTGAAGGGAAAGAAGGACGGCCTGAAGCGCATCTTCACCGAGGGCACCTCGAAGAAGGCCTTGCAGAACTCCTCGAGGATCCACTTGAGGTGGCCGAGGTGGGAGCCCTTGTCGATGACCAGGCCCTCGACCTGGTGGAACATGGGCGTGTGCGTCTGGTCGCTGTCGCACCGGTAGGTGCGGCCAGGGCAGATGACGCGGATCGGCGGGGCCTTCGTCAGCATCGTCCGGATCTGCACGGGGCTCGTGTGGGTGCGCAGCACCTTGCGCTCGCCCGCGGCGTCCGGGTTGAAGAAGAACGTGTCGTGCATCTCCCGCGCCGGATGGCCGAGCGGAAAGTTGAGCGCGGTGAAATTGTGGAAGTCGGTCTCGATGTCCGGCCCCTCCGCCACGGCGAAGCCCATGTCGGCGAAGATCGCGGTGAGTTCGTCCATCACCTGGCTGATCGGATGGATGCGGCCGCGCGCGATGGGGCTCTCGGGCAGCGGCAGCGTGACGTCGACGCGCTCAGCCTGGAGGCGTGCATCGAGCGCCGCGTCCCTGAGCGCGGCGCGGCGCTCCCCGATCGCGGCCGCCACCCGGTCCCGCAGGCCGTTGATCAGCGGGCCCTTGTCCTTGCGCTCCTCCGGGCTCATGGAGCCCAGCGTCTTCAGGAGCTCGGAGACTGAGCCCTTCTTGCCGAGCGCGGCGATGCGCACGGCCTCGAGCGCGGCCTCGTCGCCCGCCTGGGCGACGTCCGACAGGAGGGTGGTTTCGAGGACAGCAAAATCCGACGTCGCTTGGGAGGACATGGCGCACCGTGGCATGGTCCGGGCCGCGGTCCCGGAATGGACGGCGGCTTGTGCCACGGGCGGGCGGGCCTGTCGAGAGAGAGCGCCGCGGGCCCGGGCGGTTCTTCCGGGCGCCGGCCTTGTGGGCTGCCTGCTTCCCCGACTTGTCGCTGCTCACGACCTGGTCCGGGCTTGCGGGCGAGCCGGCGGCCCCTTGGCCCTCCGGCACGAAAAAGCCCGCCGTGGGGCGGGCCTTGACGTCGATCGCTGTCGGGGTTGCCCCCGCATCCGCTCACGCGGCGGCGGGTTGTGCCGCCTTGGCCTTCTCGACGAGCGCGGCGAAGGCCGCCGGCTGCGTGATGGCGATGTCGGAGAGGACCTTGCGGTCCACCTCGATGCCGGCCTTGTTCAGGCCGTCGATGAAGCGCGAATAGACCATCCCGTGCTCACGGACCGCGGCGTTGAGGCGCTGGATCCACAGAGCGCGGATCGTGCGCTTCTTCACCTTGCGGTCGCGCGTGGCGTACTGCATGGCGCGATCGACGGCCGCCTTGGCGGTCCGGATCGTGTTCTTGCGGCGGCCGTAGAAGCCCTTGGCGGCCTTCAACGTCTTCTTGTGCTTGGCGTGGGACGTAACGCCCCTCTTCACGCGGGCCATGGCTGATCTCCTCGATGGGTCCGGTGGTTTCTGGACGATGCCCGGGCGATCAGCCGTTGGGCAGGAAGTACTTCTTCACGTTGGCCGCATCGCCCTCGAAGAGGACGTTGGTGCCGCGGTTGTTGCGGATCTGCTTGTTGGTCCGCTTGATCATGCCGTGGCGCTTTCCAGCGTGGGCATAGAGCACCTTTCCGGTGCCCGTGATCTTGAACCGCTTCTTTGCGGCCGATTTGGTCTTGATCTTGGGCATTTGGCTCGGATCTCCGACGCGGGCGGCCGAAACCGCCCCGGTTTGGTCTTTTTCGGCCTTGCGGCCGTTCGTCTCGTCATGAGCGAAAAGAACCGCCACGGCAGCCCTAACAGCCGGGCGGTTCGAAGGCGCGGCTTATAGCAGAAGCCGGGCGGAAGGCAAGGCGGTCGGGCGTCAGCACCTCGTCTTGACCGGATGACGCGCCAAGGCCCCGTGGGCCGCGACCTCCGTGAGGTCTTCCGAGGACGCCTGCGCCGCGACGAGCCTGTCAAACGGGCCGGCGTGGCGGTTCGGCAAGCTCGGGGGACGCCGTCGGATGGGCTCCCCTCAAGCCCGGATCACCCGCTTGAGCGCCTTGAAGTGCTCCTGGGCCTGGAAATCCAGCACCTGCATCCACTGCCTGGCCGTCTCCTCCAGTTCCGTCTTCGGAATGATCTTGAGCGGCCGGCCGGTCGACATGGCCAGCACCTGCTGGCGGCAGGCCCGTTCCAGGAAATAGAGGTCGTCGAAGGCGACGGCCACGGACGGCCCGCCGACCATGACGCCATGGTTGGCCATGAAGATCACGTCCGCCCCCTCGCGCTCCTTCCCCCCGGCCCTCGCGATGCGCTCGCCCTCGGTGGCGTCCAGCGCCAGACCGCCGAAATCGTCGTCATAGGCAATCCGGCCGTGGAAGCGGGCCGCCGTCTGGTGCGCCATCTCGAGACGCCCGCCCTCGACCATGGTGAGGCTGGTCGCCCAGGGCATGTGGGTGTGCAGGATGCAGAGGTGGCGCGGATTCGCCCGGTGGCCGGCGATGTGGATGTTCCTGGCGGTGGCCTCGACGTCGCCGTCGCCCTCCAGCACGATCCCCGCCCCGTCGATGAGCAGGAGGTCGGACGGCTTCATCTCCGACCAGTGCACGCCATAGGGATTGATGAGATAGCGTTCCTGCGGGCCCGGCAGCGCGACCGAGAAATGGTTGCAGATCCCCTCGTGGAAGTCGAAATGCTCCGCGAGGCGGAAGGCGGCGGCAAGGTCGCGGCGCAGGCTCGTGACGTCAGGTGACATTGGCGGGCTCCTTCGGCCGGAATCGTCGATGGGTCCCCGTCCGCCGTCAACGGCCCCCCGGAAAAAGCGCAGGCCCGGATGGGCCCGCTCATGACCTCACATGGTCGCGCCGATCTGCCAGGGCACGAACTCGGCATCGCCGTAGCCGAGTTCCTCGGACTTGGACCGCTCGCCTGAGGCCACCGCCAGCACCTTGGCGAAGATCTCCCTGCCCTTCTCCTCGATGGAGACGCCGTCGAGAATGTCCCCGCAATTGATGTCCATGTCGTCGGTCATGCGGCGGTAGGTCTCGCTGTTGGTGGCGAGCTTGATCGACGGGGTCGGCTTGCAGCCATAGGCCGAGCCGCGTCCGGTGGTGAAGCACAGCACGTTGGCCCCGCCCGCCACCTGGCCGGTGGCGGAGACCGGGTCGTAGCCCGGGGTGTCCATGAACACGAAGCCCTTCGCGTCGACGGGTTCGGCGTAGTGGTAGACGCCGGCCAGCGTGGTCGTGCCGCCCTTGGCGGCCGCGCCCAGCGACTTCTCCAGGATGGTGGTGAGCCCGCCCAGCTTGTTGCCGGGCGACGGATTGTTGTTCATCTCCATCTTGTTGCGGCTCGTATAGTCCTCCCACCAGTGGATCATGTCGACGAGCTTCTCGCCGACGGCGCGGCTTGCGGCGCGTCGGGTGAGGAGATGCTCGGCGCCGTAGATCTCCGGCGTCTCCGAGAGAATGGCCGTGCCGCCCTGGCGCACGAGCTCGTCCACCGCGGCGCCCAAGGCGGGATTGGCGGTGATGCCGGAATAGCCGTCCGACCCGCCGCATTGCAGGGCGAGCATGAGCTCGGAGGCCGGCACGGTCTCGCGCCTCACGTCGTTGACGATGGGCAGCATGGAGCGGATCGCGTCGACGCCGGCCGCCACGGTCTTGCGGGTGCCGCCCGTCTCCTGGATCGTCATGGAGCGGAAGGTGTCGCTCTCCTGGATGTTGTACGCTTCCTTCCAGCGCCCGATCTGGAAGCCCTCGCAGCCGAGGCCCACCATCACCACGCCGCCCACATTGGGGTTGGTGGCGTAGCCCCACTGGGTGCGCTTGAGGACCTCGTAGCCCTCGCCCTTGACGTCGAGCGCGCAGCCGCCGCCCTGCACGAGCGGGATCACCCCGTCGATGTTCGGGTAGTCGCGCAGCAGGCCCGAGCGGTTGATCTCCTCGGCCATGAAGCGCGCGGCGGTGGCCGAGCAGTTCACCGAGGTGAGGATGGCGATGTAGTTGCGCGTGCCGACCTTGCCGTTGGCCCGGCGGTAGCCCTCGAACGTGGCGCGCTGGTCCAGCGGCAGCACCGTCTCGTCCCGTGCGTCCTCCGCGAAACGATAGTCACGCTCGAAGTCGTGCATTTCGACATTGTGTTCGTGGACCCATTCACCCGGCTCGATGGGCCTGGACGCAAAGCCGATGATCTGGCCGAACTTCAGGATAGGTTGGCCCTGGGGGATGCCGACCGTCGCCATCTTGTGGCCGCGCGGCACGCGGGCTTTTGCGGTAATCCCCTCGACGACGGCGCCGGCCTCGATCGGGTCGACCGAGACCACGACGTTGTCGGCAGGGCTGAGACGCACCACGCGCGGCGCATTCAGGACGGGGGCGTTCATGGGTCGTCTCCTCGGGTCGTTGCCCGCAACTTAAGCACGCACGCGCCGTGCTCCAAGATGAAGCATGCCCGGAGGGAAGCGCACCCTCCCGGCGCAGGCTGCATGGCTCAGCGGCGCTGGCGCCTCAGGCCGTCGAAATACACGATCAGGATGATCAGGCCGCCGGTGATGATGAACTGCCAGAAGGAGTTCACGTTCATCAGGTTGGCGCCGTTGCGGATGGTCGCCAGGATGAAGGCGCCGAGGATCGGGCCCCACACGGTGCCGACCGCACCGAACAGGCTGGTGCCGCCGATCACCGAGGAGGCGATCGCCTCGAGCTCGAAGCCGATGGCCTGGGTGGCGTTGCCGGTTCCGGTGCGGGAGGCGAGCATGACCCCGACGATGGAGGCGCACAGTGCGGAAAGGATGTAGGCCGTCGCCGTCACCGCCTTCACATTGACGCCCGACAGGCGCGCCGCCTCGGCATTGGAGCCGACCGCGTAGAGGTAGCGGCCCCAGCGGCTGAGATGAAGGTAGATGAAGGCCGGCACCGCGACCACGATCACCACCACGAAGAGGTTGGGAATGCCCAGGATCTCGCCGCGCGAGTAGCCGGTGAAGGTGTCGTTGGTGATGTTGATGGTGGAGCCGTTGGTCATCAGCAGCCCGACGCCCTTGAGGGCGGTGAAGGTGGCGAGCGTGATGATGAAGGGCGGCAGGCCCATCTTCACGACCCCGAAGGCATGGAACGCCCCGATCGCCATGCCCAGGCCCAGCGACAACAGCACCATCAGCCAGATCGCGATGGTGTTCGCCGCCGCCTCGGGCAGGGCCGAACCCAGGGCCGCCGTCACGCCGGGCGCCACGTCCTGGATGAGCATGGCGAGCACCACGGTGATGAAGCTCGCGATGGCGCCGACCGAGAGGTCGATGCCGGCCGTGATGATCACGAAGGTCTGGCCGAGCGCCAGGATGGCGAAGATCGCGCCCTGGCGGGCGAGATTGGAGATGTTGCCGGGCGTGGCGAAGGTGGCCGTCTTCCAGGACAGGAAGGCGAACATCACCACCAGCACGCCGATCAGCGTAAGCCCCAGCAGGCGTGAAAACTCGAACCTCTGGCGGGGGGCCTCCAGGGCGCCTGTCGTCTCGCTCATCGTCCCGTCATCCTTGTCATCTGGTCCGCCGCTGTCTCACACGCCGATGGCTTCGGTGAGGATCTGCTCGTGGCTCGCGCCCTTGAAGCCGTGCGTCGCCACCTGCCGGCCGCCCCGGAACACATGGAGCTGGTCGGCGAGTTCGTAGACCTCGGGCAGGTAGGAGGAGATCAGCAGGATCCCCGCCCCCTGCGAGAGCAAGGTGCCGAACAGCCGGTAGATCTCCGCCTTGGTTCCGACGTCGACGCCCACGGTCGGCTCGTCGAAAATGAAGAGCTTGGCGCCGTGGGCGAGCCACTTGCCGATGACGATCTTCTGCTGGTTCCCGCCGGAGAGGCTCAGAGCGAGGGCACCGCGGCCGGCCGTCTTGATGCGCAGGTCGCGGATCTGCTTCTCGGCCGCCTGTCTCTCGCGGCTTGCGCTGATCGTGACGCCCTGGGTGAGCCGGTCGAAGATCGGCAGGTTGAGGTTCAGCCCCACCGGAAGGTTGAGGCAGAGCCCCTGGTCGCGCCGGCTCTCGGGCGCGAGGGCGATGCCGAGGTCGATGGCATCGCGCTCGGTGCGGATCGCGGTCGGGCGGCCCTGCCAGAGGATCTCGCCGTTCGAGACCGGCTGGCGGCCATAGACGCCCAGCACGAACTCGCTGCGGCCCGCGCCGATCAGGCCGTAGAGGCCCACGATCTCGCCCTCGCGCACGGTCAGGGACACGTCCTCGAAGCCGGGCCCGCTGAGGTGGCGCGTCTCCAGGATGGGTGCGCCGATCGTGAACGTGTCCTTGTGGTAGATCTGCTCGATCGAGCGGTTGATCATGAGCCCGATGAGCTCGGCCTCGCTGGTCTCGCCCACGGTGCGAGTCCCGACGAGCGTGCCGTCGCGCAGCACCGAAACCCGGTCCGCGAGCTCGAAGATCTCCTCCATCCGGTGGGAGATGTAGACGATGGTGACGCCCTGCGCCTTGAGCCGGCGGATGAGGGCGAAGAGCTGCGCCGCCTCCTGGCGGGTGAGGTAGGCCGTCGGTTCGTCGAAGATGAGGAACTGCACGCCGCGGCTCGCCGCGCGCGCCGTGGCGATCAGCTGTTGCTGCCCGATGGTGAGGCTCGACAGGATCACGCCGGCCGGGAGCGCGAAGCCGAGGTCGTCGAGGATCTTCTGCGCATCGCGCACCATGGCGCGATCCTTCAGGAGACCGCGCGAGGTTCTCTCGTCGCCGAGGAAGATATTGGCCGCCACGGTGAGGTGGGGACAGAGCACCACTTCCTGGTGCACCGCGTTGATGCCGAGCGCGATGGCCTCATTGGGCGTCGAGAGGTCCGTGGGCCTCCCCTTCCAGATGATCTCGCCGGATGTGCGGGGCGTGACGCCGGTGAGCAGCTTGATGAGGGTCGACTTGCCGGCCCCGTTCTCGCCGACGATGGCGTGGATCTCGCCGGCCTCGAACGTGAGGTCCGCGGGCTTCAGGGCGTGGGTGCCGGTGTAGCGTTTCTCCAGCTTGCGCAGCTCGAGGATCGGCCCGCCCCGCGACGGCGCGGCGGGCGGCGTGCCTTGCACTTGGGAGGCGGCTTGGACTTGGGTCGCGGCCATCGGGCGCTCCGGGATCGCTTGCGCGGCGAGGCTGACGTCGCCGGATCGGGAGAAGGCCTCCCGGGCGGATCGCCCGGGAGGCCCCATCGTTCTACCGCAGAGCGGTCAGGCCGTCAGGTTACTTGACCTTCGGGTTCAGGAGCTCCTGGGCCCGCGGCTCATTCATGTTGGCCTGGGTGATCAGGTTGGCGCCCGTATCGACGAAGGCCTGGACCTTCTCGCCCTTGGAGGCGGCGAGCGCGGTCTTCACGCCATCATAGCCCATGCGGAAGGGGTCCTGGACCACGGTGGCGGCCATGACGCCGTCCTTGATGGCCTTGACGAGCTTGTCGTCGCTGTCGAAGCCGACCAGCTTCACCTTGTCCTGGGCCTTGGACTCTGCGATCGCCTGGATCGAGCCCTGAGCCTGGATGAGGTTCGAGGCGAAGATGCCGCGCAGGTTCGGGAAGGCGGTCAGCAGGTCGGTCGTGATGTTCAGGCCGCCATTGGCCGTGCCGTCCGACACCTTGTCGGCGACGAGCTTGATGCCCGGGTACTTCGCGGCCAGCTGCTCCTTGAAGCCCTTGGCGCGCTCGTCGAGCGAGCCCACGCCCGGGAGGTGGGTGATCAGGGCGACTTCGCCCTCCGGCTTGCCGTACTTGGCGGCGATGGCGGCGGCGAGACCGTCGGCCGCGATGCGGCCGCCCTGCACGTTGTCGGTCGTGAGGAACGAGGTGAAGGCCTTGGAGTCAGCGGCGGAGTCGATGCCGATGATCTTCACGGACTTGGCGGCCTCGTCGATCGGCTTGCCGAGGGCGGCGCGCTGGGTCGGCGCGATCACGATGGCGGCGGGCTTGGAGGCCACGGCGTTCTCGAGAATGGCGATCTGGCCGTTGATGTCGGCCTCGGACTGCGCGCCGAGCTCCGGCACCTTGACGCCGAGGTCCTGTCCGGCCTTGCGGGCGCCGGCGAGCACGATCTGCCAGTAGAAGGAGGTCGTGTCCTTCACGATCACGGGAATCGTGGCCTGCTGGGCGAAGGACGGGGTGGTGAAGCCGACGCTCGCAGCGAGCAGACCGGCGATGAGCCAGGATTTCTTCATGGTGTTTCCTCTCGGGTTGCCTGGGCGTCAGGCACCATGCCTGCCGCGCCGGGGGGTCACGGTCGTGCGACAGGGCGATGCCGGACGGTCAGGAATATTCTTCTGGAATATTTTTTCCATCCGTACCGCATGTGGCACATGCGTTTCAAGTGCCTCCGTCGCCGCTTGCCGGCTTCTGGCGGCCGGCTGGTCGTATACGCGCGGAGAAGGCCCGGTCTCCCGCATCATGCGAAGAGGTCCGGGCGATCGCGGGACAGCGCGTCGAACTCGTCGAGCACGCGCTGCAGGTGTTCTCGCATGGCCTCCCGCGCCGCCTCGACGTCCTTGCGGGCGATCGCGGCGTGGATGGCCTCGTGCTCCTGGAAGGTTCTGCGGATGCGGCCGGGGATCGGCAGCAGGATGCGCCGGGCACGCTCCACCCGCAGGCGCAGGCTGGCCAGGATCTCGCCCGCCAGCGTGAAGCCCAGCATCTCCACGATCTGGTCGTGGAAGGCGTGGTCCAGCCGGTGGAAATCCTGGAAGTCTTCGGCCTCGAGCGCGGATTGCTGGTAGCGCAGGATGCGGGTGAGCACGGCGACGTCGTCATCCCCGAAGCGCTGCGCGGCTTCCCCGGCGAGTTCGACCTCGATGCCCCGGCGCACCAGCATCAGTTCGCGGGCGCCCCCGGCGTCGATCCTGGAGACGAAGGAGCCGCGCTGGGGTTCGACGTGCACGAGCCTCTCATAGGCGAGGCGCGCGATCGCCGCCGTCACCGGGAACCTCGAGAGGCGCAGGTCACGGCAGATGGCCGGCTTGTCGAGCAGCGCGCCAGGCGGCAGACTGCCATCGATGATGGCGTCCCGGATCGCCTGGTACGCCTCGTCGGCCTTCGAGCGCCGGGCCTGCCCGCCTGCTGGCCGGGCGACGTTGCGGCTGAGTGCGCCGACGCGGCGGGACTTGAGGACGGGCGTGTCCGGGGCCAGATCATCCTCGGTCACATCTGACGCTCGGCCGCGGCCCCGTTCTGCGACGGCCGGACCCTGCGGGCGTTCGCGTCGCTCGGATGAGTGTGGCGGCTTGGCCGCGCGCCGTGCGGCGCGTGGTCCCGGAGAGGGATCGCGGGTGGACATGGAGCGAATGTTCCGTCTGCGGGTTTTTCCGTCTCGATGGAACGCCGGCCACCCTCCCTGAGTGGCTAGCATGTCAGTTGATCTAGACACGCTCGGAGCGCGCCGTCAATACTGCGCACCGGACGGGTCTGCCCTGCCCCGCCATGCCTGCACCGGCGGGCGGCCGGGGTGTAATCAGGCCTGCCGCAAGCGGTCCGGGAAGGCCGCGTCTTGGACTTTGGGGAGGTTGCCTTGGCTGCGCTCGTTCTCGACGCCTCGACCACATTGCCGAAAGACGGGACGGCCGGCGCGCTTGCCGGGCGGGCCTGGAGACCGGATGCGGGGGGCCCCTCGGTGGTGGCGATCCGCGACGACGGCGTGTTCGACATCTCGCGCGCGTTCCCTACCCTGCGCGACCTGTGCGAGCAGCCCGATCCCGCCGCCGCGCTCCGCGCCGCCCAGGGCGAGAGGATCGGCAGCCTGAACGACCTCCTGAAGAACACCCCGGCCGACGGGCGGGACGCCAGCAAGCCCTGGCTGCTGGCCCCGGTCGACCTCCAGGCGATCAAGGCGGCGGGCGTTACCTTCGCGATCTCCATGCTGGAGCGCGTCATCGAGGAACGGGCCCGCGGCGACGCGGCGGCGGCGGCGGTGATCCGCAAGGAAATCACCGCTCTGGTCGGCGACGACCTTTCCAAGCTGAAGCCCGGCTCGCCGGAAGCCATGCGACTCAAGGAGGTGCTCGTGTCGCAGGGCGCCTGGAGCCAGTACCTGGAGGTCGGCATCGGTCCCGACGCCGAGATCTTCACCAAGGCCCCTCCCATGTCGGCCGTCGGCACCGGCGCGGATGCGGGCATCCATCCGATCTCGACCTGGAACAACCCCGAGCCAGAGGTCGTGCTGGTCGTCGCCTCGAGCGGGACGATCGTCGGCGCGACGCTCGGCAACGACGTCAACCTGCGCGACGTGGAAGGCCGCTCGGCGCTCCTGCTCGGCAAGGCCAAGGACAACAACGCCTCGGCCGCGCTCGGGCCCTTCGTGCGCTTCTTCGACCAGACCTTCTCGCTCGACGACCTGCGCAAGGCGGAGCTCACGCTGGTGGTGGACGGCCCGGAGGGCTATCGGCTGCAGGGATCCTCCTCACTGTCCAAGATCAGCCGCGACTTCGCGGATCTCGCCGCCCAGATGATCGGGCGGCACCACCAGTACCCCGACGGCGCGGTACTCTATACTGGGACGCTCTTCGCGCCGATCGAGGACCGCGACGCACCGGGCAAGGGCTTCACGCACAAGGTGGGCGACATCGTCAGCATCGCCTGCCCCGAGCTCGGCACGCTGGTGAACCGCATCAGGCTGAGCACGGAGTGCCCACCCTGGACCTTCGGCACGTCGCACCTGATGCGCCACCTCGCTCGCCAGGGCCTGCTCTGAGACCCCGCCCGCGCAGGCCCACGACCTTCATTCCGACGCAACGAAACGGACGGCCAGCATGACCGAGACCTTCAAGAACTACATCGGCGGCGAATGGGTCGAGGGCGCCTCGGCGAACCCGAACCTGAACCCCTCCAACACCAACGACGTGGTGGGCGAGTATGCGCGCGGCTCCAAGGCGCAGGCCGAGCAGGCCATCGCCGCCGCGAGGGCGGCCTTCCCGGCCTGGTCGCGGACGACGCCGCAGGAGCGCTACGAGATCCTGAAGAAAGCCTCCGACGAGATCCTGGCCCGCAAGGAGGAGCTCGGCCGCCTGCTGTCGCGCGAGGAGGGCAAGACCTTGCCCGAGGGCATCGGCGAGGCGACGCGGGCGGGCCAGATCTTCGCCTTCTTCGCCGGCGAGGCGCTGCGTCTCGCGGGCGAGAAGATCCCCTCCGTGCGTCCCGGCGTCGACGTCGAGATCACGCGCGAGGCGGTCGGCGTGGTCGGCATGATCACGCCCTGGAACTTCCCCATCGCCATCCCCGCCTGGAAGATCGCGCCCGCGCTCTGCCACGGGAACACGGTGGTGTTCAAGCCGGCCGATCTCGTTCCGGGCTGCGCCTGGGCGCTGGTGGACATCCTGGCGCGCGCAGGCCTGCCCAAGGGCGTGCTGAACCTCGTGATGGGCCGCGGCTCTGAGGTGGGCCAGGTCATCCTGGACCACAAGGACGTAGACGCCCTCACCTTCACCGGCTCCGTCTCCACCGGCCGCAAGGTCGCCCAGGCGGCGATCAACGGCCCCAGGATGAAGAAGGTGCAGCTCGAGATGGGCGGCAAGAACCCGCTCGTGGTGCTGGACGACGCCGACCTCAAGACCGCCGTCGAATGCGCCGTCAACGGCGCCTTCTTCTCGACCGGGCAGCGCTGCACGGCCTCCTCACGCCTGATCGTGACGGACGGCATCCACGACCGCTTCGTCGAGGCCGCCATCGAGCGCCTGAAGGGCCTCGTGGTCGACGACGCGCTGAAGGCGGGCACCCATATCGGCCCGGTGGTCGACCAGAGCCAGCTTGAGCAGGACCTGAAGTACATCGCCATCGCCAAGGAGGAGGGCGGCAAGCTCGCCTGGGGCGGAGAGCTTCTGAACCGGGAGACCCCCGGCTTCTACCTCCAGCCCGCCTTGTTCACGGAGACCACCAACGCCATGCGGATCTCGCGCGAGGAGGTGTTCGGCCCCGTCGCCAACGTGGTGCGCGTGAAGGACTACGACGAGGCGCTGGCCGTCGCCAACGACACCGATTTCGGCCTGTCCGCCGGCATCTGCACGAGCTCGCTGAAATATTCCTCGCACTTCAAGCGCAACAGCGAGGCGGGGATGGTGATGGTGAACCTTCCCACCGCGGGCGTGGACTACCATGTACCCTTCGGCGGCCGGAAGGGCTCCAGCTACGGTCCCCGCGAACAGGGGGCCTACGCCAAGGAGTTCTACACGACCGTGAAGACGGCCTACACCTTCCCGGGCTGATCATCGGTCCCGGGCCTGGCCCGGGACTCCCGTTCCGGCCCCCGCCTCCCGGCCCTGCCTCGCGCAGGGCCGCCCGGACTGACGGACGACGACCGACGGACGATGAGCGACAGCGCGGATGTGGGCGAGCCGCCCGACCCGACGGACATTCCCACCGGAGCCGTACGGCATGACCGGCTGGAGGATGCGCGCCTGGCCGTGGCGACCTGGATCGTGGAAGCGGGCCTGCGAGATCTCGGGCCTGAGGCCCTGGTCACCGGCACCGCGCGGCGGATGCGCGAGGAAGGCCTCCCACTCGACCGTTTCCAGGTCGCCTTCCGGCTGCTCCACCCGCTGTTCGACGGGATGTCGCTCACCTGGACGGAACGCGACGGGCTGCAGACCAGCTACAATACCGGCCGGCGACGCCCGACGCCGGTCTTCCTGAAGAGCCCCTACTACTACATGCTCTCGAACGGGCTGAGCGAGCTCAGGGTCCGCCTTGATGGAAACGAGCCGCAGCCCTTCCCGATCTTCGAGGAGCTGCGGCAGGACGGCCTTCGGGACTATCTCGCGCTCGCCACGGGGTTCGGGCACGAGAACGGCGGCCCGAATCTCGATCAGTCCGCCGCGCCGACGATCGGCTTCGACAGCGACGGCGTGCTGAGCTCCTTCGCCACCCGCAAGGAGCGCCTCGCGCCGGAGGAGGAATATGCCTTCCGCTGGCTCATGCGGCCGCTGGCCCTGGCCCTGCGCGTCTCGATCAACGGGCACATCGCCCGCACCGCTCTGGAAACCTATCACGGGTCGCTGGTGGGCGAGCGGATCCTCGGCGGCACGATCCTGCGCGGCAGCGGCGAGCGCCTGTCGACTGCGATCTGGTATTGCGACATGCGCAATTCCACGGGACTGGCCGACAACCTGCCGCTCGACCGTTTCCTGCAGGTGCTCGACACCTATTTCGAATGCACCGCCGGGGCCGTGAAGGACATGGGCGGACAGGTGCTGGACATTCTCGGCGACGCCGTGCTCGGCATCTTCCCGGTGCTGGGGGAAGTCGCGCCGCACGGCGCGTGCCGCCAGGCGCTCGACGCCGCGGAGGAGGCGCAGGCCCGCCTCAGACGGCTCGCGGCCAGCGGTCGCCCCGGCGCGGATCGGATCGCCTTCGGCATCGGCCTGCACTATGGGGACGTCATCTTCGGCAATGTCGGCACGCCGGACCGGCTCAAGTTCACGCTCGTCGGGCGCGCCGTGATCGAGGCGGCCCGCACCGCGGAGCTGACCAAGGCCCTGCGGCGGCCGATCCTCGTGACCGAGGCGATGGCGCGCCAGCTTGGCGACCACGCCCTCGCCGACGTGGGCGTGCACCAGCTTCGCGGCCTTCCCGTCGGGCATCGGCTCTATGCGGCCGGTTCGGCCGTGTCAGCCGCGGTGGGCTGACGACCTCTCGCGCAGGCCGGCCAGCAGGGCGTCGTTCTCCAGGGCGGCCTGGCTCCAGGCCATGGCGCGCCCCCTGGGAAAGGGCGCTTCTGGCAGGTCGTCCGCCGCGGACTGGGCGCGGCCCAGGAAGGCGTCGAACAGCTTCTCGCCCTCCCATTGCGCGACCGCCAGCCTCACGCTGAGCGGCGCCTCCGCCATGAGGGGCTGGCGCAGCCCGTCGAAGGCGTCGGCGAGGCGCTGGGCCACTTTCTCGGTCTCGGCGCGGCCCAGCCCGGCGAGGAGTACGGCGAATTCCGTGCCGCTCACCCGCGCCACCACGTCCGTGCGCCGTACGAGCCGCTTCAGCAGGTCGGCGCAGCCGAGCAGCGCCCGGTCGCCGGCGTCATGGCCGAACGTGCGGTTGATCTCCTGCAGATGGTCGAGCCGCAGCAGCACGAGGGACAACGGCAGGCCGACCGCCTCGGCCTCGGAAAAGACGCGGCTCGCCACCAGTTGAACCCAACGCCTGTTTCCCAGGCTCGTCAGCGGGTCGGCGTGGTTCAGGCGCTCGACTTCGTCCTGGACGGCGCCCAGGGCCTCGCCCATCCGCGCGACCGCCCGGAAGAGGCGGAGCATGGGATCGCGCTCGACCAGGGCGGGCCGGCTCGACAACCTGCGCTCGGCATGGTCGGCGAGCGCGCCGCAGCCACGCATCAGGCGGACAGTGAGCCAGAGATTGACGGCGAGCAGCAATCCGCCGGCCCCGAAGGCCGCCGGAGCGATGCCCTGGAGGTCGAGGCCGCCGACCAGAGGCAGCACGGCCATCGCGAAGCACAGGGCCAGCCCGGCGAGCGACAGCACATAGAGAGGAGCAATGACTTGCGGAGACGGCGGCCCAGTTTCGGGTGTCATCGACAATCCATCTGCGTGGAAGGATTGTTCGAGTTTTACCTCAGGCGTCCGAAGAAAGATTGAGTCCGGAATACAGAATTGTCTGCAACCTGACCCGCGTTTCTCGACTTAAATCGCTTGTAGAGCGTATTTCGCCTTAGATCACATTGCGTTCCAGGAGCGGCTTGTTCTGGCGGATGCGCTCGAAGCCCATCTCCGTCAGGTCGAGCGTTTGGTAACGGCCGTGAACGATCAATTCCGCTAAACCCCGTCCGACGGCCGGGGATTGCTGCAGGCCGTGTCCCGAGAATCCGTTGCACAGGTAGAAATTGTCGGGCCCCGCCTGGCCGATGATGGCATTGTGGTCGAGCATGTTGAGATCGTAGTGGCCGGCCCAGGCACGCCCCGGCCGCAGGGTCTCGAAAGCGGGAATGCGTTCGGCGAGAGCGGGCCAGAAGTGCTCCTCGAACTGGCTCCATTCCACCTCGAAGTCGCGGCACTCGGGATCGCCGCCGGGGGGTGGGCCGCCACAGATGAACATTTGGCCCTCCGGCCCGGGCCGGCCCTCGGGCCGCATCCAGACGCCCGACTTGTCGATGAGGAGAGGCGCGTTCGTCACGTCGCCCCGGCAAGTGAAGGCGAAGACGCAGCGCTTGTGCGCCTCCACGGGGATCGTGACGCCGGCCGCGGCCGCGACCTCGCGTCCGCCCGAGGCCCCGGCCGCATTGACGAGGGCGCCGCAGGCGATGCGGGCGCCGCTCGCGAGGCGCACGCCCGTGACGCGATGGCCCTCGCAGTCCACCTGCGCCACCTCCCCTTGGACATAGGTCACGCCGAGGCTGCGGGCCTTCTTGCGGAAGGCCTGCATCAGGGCCCAGCCGTCGAACCAGCCCTCGCCGCTGCGGCCCCAGGTGCCGATCTCCACGCCCTCCAGGCTGAGCCAGGGGAAGCGCCGCGCCAGCGCCTCGTGGTCCATGAGCAGGATGTCGGCGCCGCATTCCGCCTGCAGGGCCTGGTTGTCGCGCAGGATCGCCGCGCCCTCGCCCTGCGCGAGATAGAGATAGCCTCCCTCGTGCAGGTCGATGGAGGGCCGCTCGTCCCCGACGGCCAGCCGCTCGCCGATGTCCCGCAGGAAGGCGATGCCGTAGAGCGAGATGAGGATGTTGATCCGGCTGGAATATTGCTGGCGGATCGAGGCGGCCGAGAGCGCCGAGGCGCAGAAGGTGTAGCTCGGATCCTTCTCGACGACGACGACACTCCCCTGGAACGCGGGATCGGAGGCGAGGTGGCAGGCGATGGAGGAGCCCATCACCGCGCCGCCCACGATCAGGATGTCGGCGGAGGCGGGCAGGCTCGATGCGGGAACGGACACGTCGGCTTCCTTCTCTCGGGCGCCCGGGGGCCCCACGGAGCCGCTGCGCTCCGCTCTTCGCTCATATCATGAAGCAAGCTCATGACCAGCTCAATCCCTCGAGCCGGCGGGCCCGCGTGCGCAGGCGGCGAGAAGCCAGGACCGGAAGGCGGCGACCGGGGGCCTGTCGCGCTTCTCCTGCGGATGGACCAGCCAGTAGGCCTGCCGACTCTCCACCGGCCGGTCGAAGGGCACGACGAGGAGGCCGGAACGGATCTCCTCCTCCACCAGGAAGCGGGGAACGATGGCGGCCCCAAGCCCGGCCTGCGCCGCCTGGGCCACCATGGCGAATTGCTCGAAGACGGGGCCGGGCAACGCCCTGTCCGCCGCGAGACCCTGCGCCGCGAGCCACTCGTCCCAGGCCTTGGGCCGCGTCACCTGCTGCAGCAGCGGCACGCGGAGCAGGTCGGCCGGCCGGTCCAGGCGCTCGCGCTCGACGAGCGCCGGGCTCGCCACGGGCACGATGGTCTCGCCCATCAGGTGGTGCACGTCCGCGCCGGGCCAGGAGGGCTCCCCGAAATGGATGGCGGCGTCCAGTCCCTCCCGGGCGAAGTCGAAGGGCCGGATCCGGGTGGCGAAGTTGATGGTGATCTCGGGATGCCGGCGGAAGAAATCAGGCAGCCGGGGGATCAGCCAGCGCGTGCCGAAGGTGGGCAGGATGGCGAGCGCCAGCACGCCGCCCGCCCCCCGTGTGGTCATCACGTTGAGCGTCGCCGCGGCGATGCGGGCGAGCGCCTCGCGCACCTCGGCCGCATAGGCGGCGCCGGCCGGCGTCAGCGTGACGCGCTGGCGCACGCGCTCGAAGAGCGGCACCCCCAGGAGTGCCTCGAGCTGGGCCACCTGCCGGCTCACCGCGCCCTGGGTGAGAGCGAGCTCCTCCGCGGCGCGCGTGAAGCTCAGGTGCCGGGCGGCCGCGTCGAAGGCGGCCAGGGAGGCGACCGAGGGCATGTGTCCGCGCGAGGTCATCAGCGTCCTGGTTCATGCGCTTTACTCATGAAGTCGTGACAACATATCGGTTGCAAGCACGCCCGGAAAGAGGGAGCCTTCCGGCAGGTCGGCGCGAGCCCAGCCGGAGACCGGCATGGGCGGCAGCGCCACATCAGCATGATCTCGGCGCGTCCTGCGGGTCGGCGCCCGCTACCGATGGATCCTCGCCATGACCGCCACCGCCGCCGCCCTGAGCCCCCGCGAGGAAGCGCTCGCCATCCTCGTCCGCCTGGGCGTCAGCCGCTCGTTGCTCGCGGCGGAGCGCAAGGTGCCGTCGCTCTCGGCGCGCTCCCCCATCACGGGCGAGATCGTCGCCGACCTTCCCCTCGCGGGCGCCGCAGAGGCCGAGGCCGCCGTCGGCCGGGCCGCCCAGGCCTTCCTCGCCTGGCGCAAGGTGCCGGCCCCGCGGCGCGGCGAATTCGTCCGCCTCATCGGCGAGGAGCTGCGGGCCGCCAAGGTCGATCTCGGCCGGCTCGTCACCCTGGAGGCGGGCAAGGTCGTCTCGGAGGGCCTCGGCGAAGTCCAGGAGATGATCGACATCTGCGACTATGCCGTCGGCCTGTCGCGCCAGCTCTTCGGCCTGACGATCGCCACCGAGCGGCCCGACCACCGCATGATGGAGACGTGGCATCCGCTGGGCGTATGCGGCGTCATCACCGCCTTCAACTTTCCCGTCGCGGTCTGGTCATGGAACGCGGCGCTCGCCTTCGTCTGCGGCAATCCCGTGGTCTGGAAGCCCTCCGAGAAGACCCCGCTCACCGCGCTGGCGGTGCAGGCCGTCGTCGCCAGGGCGGCCGAGCGCTTCGGCGGGGTGCCGGAGGGCCTCCACGAGGTGATCGTCGGCGACCGCGCCGCGGGGCAGGCACTGGTGGACGACCCCCGCGTCGCCCTCGTCTCGGCGACCGGGTCCACGGCGATGGGCCGGCAGGTGGGGCCCCGCCTCGCCGCCCGCTTCGCGCGCCAGATCCTTGAGTTGGGCGGCAACAACGCCGCCATCGTCACGCCGTCGGCCGACCTCGGCATCGCGCTGCGCGCCATCGCCTTCGCAGCCATGGGCACGGCCGGCCAGCGCTGCACCACCCTGCGCCGCCTCATCGTGCACGAGAGCGTGTACGAGGCGCTGGTGCCCAAGCTGCGCGCCGTCTACGAGACCGTCTCGGTGGGCGACCCCCGGCAGGACGGCGTGCTGGTGGGCCCACTCATCGACCGGCAGGCCTATGAGGGGATGCAGAAGGCGCTCGACGAGGCCCGCAGCGCGGGCGGCACGGTCACGGGAGGCCGGCGCGAGCATTCCGCCACCTGGCCCGACGCGTTCTACGTGTCGCCCGCCCTGGTCGAGCTGCCCCGGCACGGGGGCCCTGCCCTGAGGGAGACCTTCGCCCCGATCCTCTATGTCGTGACCTATCGCGACTTCGACGAGGCCATCGCCATGCACAACGCCGTCGGGGCGGGCCTCTCCTCGTCCATCTTCACGCTCGACATGCGCGAGGCCGAGCGCTTCCTGTCCGCCGAGGGGTCGGACTGCGGCATCGCCAACGTCAATATCGGGCCGTCCGGCGCGGAGATCGGCGGGGCCTTCGGCGGCGAGAAGGAAACCGGGGGCGGCCGCGAGGCGGGCTCCGACGCCTGGAAGGCCTACATGCGCCGTGCCACCAACACGATCAACTACGGCAAGACCTTGCCGCTCGCGCAGGGCGTGCGCTTCGACATCGGGGACTGAGCATGTCCATCCGGGTCATCGTCGCCGGGGCGACCGGCTGGACCGGCTGCGCCGTGGCCCGGGGGGTCCTGGCGGCAGAGGACATGCAGCTCGTCGGCGCGGTCTCGCGCGCCGCGGCCGGGCGGGACCTGGGCGAGGCGCTCGGCGGGGCGGCGGCGGGCGTGGTTGTCTCAGCCTCGCTGGCCGAGGCCCTGCGCACCCCGTGCGACGTCGTGGTCGACTACACCAAGCCGCACGTGGTGAAGGGGCACGCACTGGAGTCCATCGCGGCCGGCGTCGCCTTCGTGGTCGGCACGTCCGGCCTCACCGCCGACGACTATGCCGAAATCGACGCCGCCGCCCGGGCCGGCGGCGTCTCTGTCTTCGCCTCCGGGAACTACTCGATCACCGCCACGCTGATGAGCAAGTTCGCTCTCATGGCGGCACGCTACGTGCCCGACGTCGAGGTGATCGACTATGCGCCTGGCGGCAAGGGCGACACGCCGTCAGGCACGGGCCGCGAGCTCGCCGAGCGGCTGGGCAGGGTGCGCGGGCGCTCCACGGCCAAGCCTGTCTCCGAGCTGAGCGGGGCGCGCGAGACCCGCGGCGCGACGATCGGCGCCGTGCAGGTCCATTCCGTCCGCATGCCCGGCTACATCCTCTCCTGCGAGGCACTCTTCGGCATGCCGGACGAGCGCCTCGTGATCCGCCACGATGCGGGCTCCTCTGCCGCGCCCTACGTGGCCGGAACCCTGCTCGCCATCCGCCGCGTCCGTGAACAGCCCGGCCTGCGCCGGGGCCTCGACCAATTGCTCGACTGAGGGATCCGCCATGACCGCCGTCGCCAAGGCCAAGGACAAGCCTGCCCCCGCCGCCTTCCAGTGGGACGACCCCTTCCTGCTGGAGGAGCAACTCACCGAGGACGAGCGCCTCATCCGCGACACGGCCCGCGCCTATGCGCAGGAGAAGCTGCTGCCGCGGGTGATCGAGGCCTATGCCGAGGAGAAGACCGACCGCTCCGTCTTCTCCGAGATGGGCGAGCTCGGCCTGCTCGGCGTCACGCTTCCCGAGGAGTATGGCTGCGCCGGCGCCGGCTACGTCTCCTACGGCCTCGTGGCCCGGGAGGTCGAGCGCGTCGACTCCGGCTACCGCTCGATGATGTCGGTGCAGTCCTCGCTGGTCATGTATCCCATCTACGCCTATGGCGACGAGACCCAGCGGAAGAAGTACCTGCCCAGGCTCGCCTCGGGAGAATGGGTCGGCTGCTTCGGACTCACGGAGCCGGACGCCGGCTCCGACCCCGCGGGCATGAAGACGCGCGCCGAGCCGGTGGCCGACGGCTACCGCCTCACGGGCTCCAAGATGTGGATCTCCAACTCGCCCATCGCCGACGTCTTCGTCGTCTGGGCGAAATCCGCCGCGCATGACAACCAGATCCGCGGCTTCGTGCTCGAGAAGGGCATGAAGGGCCTCACGGCTCCCAAGATCGGCGGCAAGCTCAGCCTGCGCGCCTCCATCACCGGCGAGATCGTCCTGGACGGCGTCGTCGTGCCGGAAGAGAACCTGCTGCCCAACGTCTCCGGCCTGAAGGGCCCGTTCGGCTGCCTCAACCGCGCCCGCTACGGCATTTCCTGGGGCGTGCTCGGCGCGGCCGAGGATTGCTGGCACCGCGCCCGGCAATACACGCTCGACCGCAAGCAGTTCGGCCGGCCGCTCGCCGCCACGCAGCTCGTCCAGAAGAAGCTCGCGGACATGCAGACGGAGATCACGCTCGGCCTGCAGGCCTCGCTGCGCGTCGGCCGCCTGTTCGACGAGGGCAAGGTGGCGCCGGAGATGATCTCGCTGGTCAAGCGCAACAATTGCGGCAAGGCGCTGGACATCGCCCGCGTCGCCCGCGACATGCACGGGGGCAACGGCATCCAGCAGGAATACATGGTGATGCGCCACGCCGCGAACCTCGAGACGGTGAACACCTACGAGGGGACGCATGACGTCCACGCCCTGATCCTGGGACGGGCGCAGACCGGGCTGCAGGCGTTTTTCTGACAGTCGGGGACCGACGAGGTCCCCGGCCATCCGCGTCCCTGGCCGGTGACGACGGCATTCCGGTCGCAGATCCGCAGGTTGAAAGAACGCCCGATGTCGCCGGACGAGACACTCAGCCGGGCAGCCCGTCCCTCCCCTGAAGGGCAATGCGGGTCGCGCAGGGCGCAGGACGGGTGGGAACCTCGCCGCCGGAAGGATGATCCATGACGACGTCTCCCCTCCACGGCCTGCGCGTGCTCGAACTCGCCAGGATCCTCGCCGGGCCCTGGGTCGGCCAGACGCTCGCCGATCTCGGCGCCGACGTGGTGAAGGTGGAGCGGCCGGGCGGCGGGGACGATACGCGGACCTGGGGCCCTCCCTTCGTGCAGGGGGCGGACGGGGAGCCCCTCTCGGCCGCCTATTTCCACGCCTGCAACCGGGGCAAGCGCTCCATCGCCGTGGATTTCGAGACGCCGGAAGGCCAGGCCATCGTGCGGCGGCTCGCTCTGCATGCCGACGTGGTGGTCGAGAACTTCAAGGTGGGCGGGCTGAAGAAATACGGGCTGGACCACGAAAGCCTGCGCAGCCTCAACCCGCGGCTCGTCACCTGCTCCATCACCGGATTCGGCCAGGACGGGCCCTATGCCGAGCGCGCCGGCTACGACTTCATGATCCAGGCGATGGGCGGGATCATGTCGGTGACCGGCGAGCGCGGCGGCGAGCCGCAGAAGGTCGGCATCGCCGTCTCCGACATCGTCACCGGCGTCTATGGCGTCGTCGGCATCCTCGCCGCCTTGCGCCGACGGGACGAGACCGGCGAGGGCAGCCACGTCGACATGTCGCTGCTCGACACGACGGTCTCGATCCTCGCCAACCAGGCGATGAACTTCTTCATCGGCGGCCGCGCGCCGACCCGCATGGGCAACGCGCATCCCAACCTCGTGCCCTACCAGGTGTTTCCGGTGGCGGACGGCCACCTCGTGATCGCCACCGGCAATGACGGACAGTTCCGCAAGCTTTGCGCGCTGCTGGACCTGCCGGCGCTGGCGGAGGCGCCCGACTACGGCACCATGGCGCTGCGCATCGCCAACCGCGACCGCCTGTGCGCGACGATCGCGGAGCGGACGCAGGCGTGGCGGCGGGACGACTTGCTCGCGGCCCTGGAAGCCAAGGGCATTCCCGCGGGCCCGATCAACAGCGTGGCCGACGTCTTCGCCGACCCGCAGGTCGCCTGGCGCGGCATGAAGGTGGAGCTCGACGCCCCGCACGTCGCCGGGGGCACGCTGCCCAATGTCCGCTCGCCCCTCATGCTCGACGGCGAGCCGCAGGTTTCCCGCCGGCCTCCACCCCGCGTCGGGGAGCACTCCGCCGAGGTCCTGTCCGATCCGGCCTGGGGCGGGACGTGACACGCGCCGAGACCGGGACGGGGATCCGCTCCCGTGGATCACTGTCCCCTCCGCGCCTTCCACGCCGCGGCCGGGGATGACATCCTCGACGACTTTTCGCCTCCCCTCCGCAGGATCCAGGAACCCCGCCATGACCGAACCCACGCCCCGCACCGGCGGGCAGCTCATCGTCGATTGCCTGGCGGCGCAGGGCGTCGAGCACGTCTTCTGCGTGCCCGGCGAGAGCTACCTCGCCGTGCTCGACGCGCTGCACGACGCCTCGATCGGCGTGACGGTCTGCCGGCAGGAGGCGGGCGCGACCTTCATGGCCGACGCCACGGCGCGGCTCACGGGCCGGCCCGGCATCGCCATGGTGACGCGCGGGCCGGGGGCGACCAATGCGGCGCACGGCATCCACGTGGCGGAGCACGATTCCGTACCGCTGATCCTCTTCGTCGGCCATGTCGAACGCGGAGTGCGCGGGCGCGGCGCCTGGCAGGAGCTCGACTACCGCGCCGTGTTCGGCTCCATGGCGAAGTGGGTCGTGGAGATCGACGAGGCCTCGCGCATCCCCGAGCTCGTCTCGCGCGCCTTCCATGTCGCGATGCAGGGCCGGCCGGGACCGGTCGTGATCGCCCTGCCGGAGGACATGCTGCTGGAGAGCGCCGCGGTCGCGGCCGGCCCGCGCGTCGATCCGGTGGAGACCTGGCCCGGCCTCACCCAGATGGCCGAGCTGCAGAAGAGGCTCTGGGCGGCCGAGCGGCCCATGCTCGTGCTGGGGGGCTCGGGCTGGTCGGAGACGGCGTGCGCCCGCGTGCGCCGCTTCGCCGAGCGCTTCGACCTGCCGGTGGCGACCTCCTTCCGCCGCGCCATGCTCTTTCCCGGCGACCATCCGAACTATGCCGGCGAGATCGGGCTCGGCCCCAACCCGAGGCTCAAGGCCCGGCTGGAGGCGGCCGACCTCGTGATCGTGGCGGGCGGCCGGATGTCGGAGGTGCCCTCGCAGGCCTATGCCTTGTTCGACATCCCGACCCCGCGCCAGACGCTCGTCCACGTCCATGCGGATGCGCAGGAGCTCGGACGGGTTTACCACCCGGCGCTCGGCATCAACGCGACGCCCGGCGCCTTCGCCGCCGCGCTGGAGACGGTGCAGCCGCCGGTCGAGATCGGCTGGAGCGCACAGACGCGTCAAGCCCGCGAGGATTACCTCGCCTGGACCGAGCAGCCGGCGCAGATCCCGGGCCGCTTCCAGTACGGCGAGGCGATGGCCTGGCTGCGCAACCGCCTGCCGGAAGACGCCATCGTCACCAACGGCGCGGGAAATTATGCGATCTGGGTGGGGCGCTACATGCGCTTTCGCCGCTTCGCCACGCAGCTCGCCCCCGTGTCCGGCTCCATGGGCTACGGCCTGCCGGCCGCAGTGGGGGCCAAGAGGCAGTACCCGGAGCGCATGGTCGTGTGCTTCGCCGGGGACGGCTGTTTCCTGATGAACGGACAGGAATTCGCGACTGCCGTGCAATACGACCTGCCGATCATCGTGGTGGTCGTCGACAACGGCATGTACGGCACGATCCGCATGCACCAGGAGCGCGAATATCCCGGACGCGTCTCGGCCACCAAGCTGAGAAACCCGGATTTCGCGGCCTATGCCACGGCCTTCGGCGGGTACGGCGAACGCGTGGACACGACCGAGGCGTTCGCCCCGGCCTTCGAGCGCGCGGTCGCGTCCGGCAAGCCCGCCATCCTCCACGTCCTGATCGACCCCGAGGCGATCACGCCCGCGACCACGCTGACCAAGATCCGCGAGGCGGCGGCGAAGGCGTAGCCCGGTCGTTGCGCGGAGCGCGGCGACGACGCCGCCAGCCGGGGACCGCCGGACGGCGTCGCATCGCGCGCCGTGACGGCGGTGCGCCGTGCTCACGCCCTCCGGGCGAGCGGAAGGGACGGGCTCTCGGTGTCCGGAAGGAACAGGGCGCGTGCCGCCTTCACCTCGCGCACGAGGAAGTCGACCGTGGCGCGCACGCGCGCCACGTCCTTCAGCTCGGCATGGACGATCAGCCAGAAGGTGCGCGTGAGCTCGACGACGCCGGGCAGAACGGGCAGCAGGTCCGTCCGACGGGCCGCCATGAAATGAGGCAGCACGCCGATGCCCGCGCCGGCCAGCACCGCCTCGCGCTGCGCCACGAGGCTGGACGATTGCAGCTTGGGACGCAGGCCCTTGGCGATCTCGTCGAAATAGTCGAGCTCCGGCATGAAGATGAGATCGTCGATATAGCCCACCATCGCATGGCGGTGCAGGTCGTCCGGGGAGGTGATGGGCTCGTTCGCGGCGAGGTAGGCCGGGCTCGCATAGAGACCGAGGCGGTAGTCCGTCAGCTTTCGCGCGACGATCTTGCCCTCCTTGGGCGGCGCGAGGCCGATCGCGATGTCCGCCTCGCGCTTGGAGAGCGAGAGCAGGCGCGGCATGACGACGAGCTGGATCTCCAGCTCCGGGTAGCGCTCGACAAGCCCGGTCAGCCGGGGCGAGAGGAAGGTCGTGCCGAAGCCATCCGGCGCGCCGACGCGCACCGTTCCGGACAAAGCCAGGTCGGCCCCGCCGATATCGCTCGAGGCGGCGAGCGCGGCGCTCTCGATCGTCTCGGCCGCAGCCACCAGCCGCTCGCCGTGGGGTGTGAGGGTGTAGCCCTGCGGCCGCCGCTCGAAGAGCGTGGCCTTCAGCGCCTCCTCCAGCGACGTGATGCGACGGCTTACGGTGGCGTGGTCGGCGCCGAGCCGCCGCGCGGCCACGGTCAGGCGACCGGCGCGCGCCACAGCGAGGAAAAACCGCAGGTCGTCCCAGTCGAAGCGGCTCACGACAATCTCCCGGTCGATATGCGCCTTGTCGCACCGGACACCGTCGAAAAGTCCCATGGCCGTGCGCAGATGGCAATGATACTCCTGTCCGAGACGGGTAGGCGACAAGTGGCCCCCGACATGCTCAACCGGCATCGCGCATGACAGCCTTCGACCTCGGGGAAGACCAGATCGCCATCCGCGACATGGCGCGCGCCTTCGCGCAGGAGAAGCTTGCGCCCCAGGCGGTGGAATGGGACCAGCGCAAGCACTTCCCGGTGGACGCGCTGCGCGAGGCCGCGGCGCTCGGCATGGGCGGCATCTATGTCCGCGAGGATGTCGGCGGGTCGGGCCTCGGGAGGCTCGACGCGGCGGTGATCTTCGAGGCCCTGGCGACGGGTTGCCCCACGATCTCCGCCTTCCTGTCGATCCACAACATGGCCGCCTGGATGATCGACGGCTTCGGATCGCAGGAGCAGCGCCAGCGCTTCCTGCCTGGCCTCACGAGCATGGCGGCGATCGCGAGCTACTGCCTGACGGAGCCCGGCGCAGGGTCGGACGCCGCGGCCCTGCGCACACGGGCGCGGCTGGAGGGCGACCATTACGTGCTCGACGGCGTCAAGCAGTTCATCTCCGGAGCGGGCGTCTCGGACGTCTACGTGACGATGGTGCGCACCGGCGGGGAGGGAGCCGGCGGGGTGTCGACGCTCGTGGTCGAGAAGGACACGCCCGGCCTGTCCTTCGGCGCCGAGGAGCGGAAGATGGGCTGGAACGCCCAGCCGACCCGGCAGGTGATCTTCGAGCGCGCGCGGGTGCCCGTGGCCAACCGCCTCGGCCCGGAGGGGATCGGCTTCCGGATCGCCATGGCCGGGCTGGACGGCGGACGCCTCAACATCGCGGCCTGCTCGCTGGGCGGGGCGCAGGCTGCGCTCGACAAGGCGCTCGCCTATGCCGGCGAACGCAAGGCCTTCGGCCGCAACCTCAGCGACTTCCAGGCGCTGCAGTTTCGCCTGGCGGACATGGCGACCGAGCTGGAGGCCGCCCGCACCTTCCTCTGGCGCGCCGCCTGCGCGCTCGACGCGAAGACGCCCGATGCGACGAAGCTCTGCGCCATGGCCAAGCGCTTCTGCACGGATGCCGGCTTCGAGGTCGCCAACCAGGCGCTGCAGTTGCACGGCGGCTACGGCTACCTCGCCGACTACGGGATCGAAAAGATCGTTCGCGACCTGCGGGTCCACCAGATCCTGGAAGGCACCAATGAGATCATGCGGGTGATCATAGCCCGCGCGCTGATCGGGCGCGGACAGGGCAGCGGGCTCTGACCGCCCGACGGCGTCACAGGGGAGAGAGCGTCATGAGCACCATCGGCTTCATCGGCCTCGGCAACATGGGCGGCCCCATGGCCGCGAACCTGGTCAAGGCCGGGCACAAGGTGCTGGGCTACGACCTCGTCGCCGAGAACGTCGCCGCCGCGGTGGCGGCGGGCGTGGGGTCCTGCCCGTCGGCGCGGTCCGCGGCCGAGGGCGCCGACATCCTCGTCACCATGCTGCCCGCCGGCCGGCACGTGCTGGGCGTGTGGGAGGACGTGCTCGGCGTCGCCAGGCCGGGAGCCCTGCTCATCGACAGCTCGACCATCGACGTGGAGAGCGCCCGCAAGGCCCACGCGCTCGCCGCCGCCAAGGGGCTGGCCTCGCTCGACGCCCCCGTCTCGGGCGGCGTCGGCGGCGCGAAGGCGGGCACGCTCACCTTCATGTGCGGCGGATCGGACGCGGCCTTCGCCACGGGCAAGCCCGCGCTCGAGGCCATGGGCAAGAAGATCGTGCATTGCGGCGAGGCCGGCGCGGGCCAGGCGGCCAAGATCTGCAACAACATGATCCTCGGCATCTCGATGATCGGGGTCTGCGAGGCCTTCGTCCTCGCCGAAAAACTCGGCCTCTCGCACCAGGCCCTGTTCGACGTGGCCTCCACCTCCTCAGGGCAATGCTGGTCGCTCACCTCCTACTGCCCGGTGCCCGGGCCGGTGCCGGCGAGCCCGGCCAATAACGGCTACGCGCCGGGCTTCGCGGCGGCGCTGATGCTCAAGGACCTGCGGCTCTCCCAGGCGGCGGCGGAAGCCGCCGGCGCCCATACGGCGCTGGGCCGGCACGCGGCGGAGCTCTACGAGGCCTTCGCCGAAGCCGGCTTCGGCGGCAAGGACTTCTCCGGCATCATCGAGGCGATCCGCCGGGCGGGCTGAGAGCCGTCTTTCCGGTTGTCGGACGCCGCGCGACGGCGTTCAATCCCGCCGCGCCGATGTCGGTCGCCCCGGGAAGAGGGCGCGGGCGCCAGGGAAGCCAGGGAGCCGCCATGACCTTCGTCCTCGCCATCGACCAGGGCACCACCTCGTCGCGCGCCATCCTGTTCGACGGCGACGGCGCCATCAACGCGGTGGCGCAGCAGGAATTCCCACAGCACTTCCCCGCCTCCGGCTGGGTCGAGCACGAGCCCGAGGACCTCTGGACGACCACGCTCGCCGTCTCTCGGGAGGTCCTGCTCACCGCCGGGGTGTCGGCGAAGGACATTGCGGCGATCGGGATCACAAACCAGCGCGAGACGACGGTGGTGTGGGACCGCGCGACGGGGCAGGCCATCCACCGCGCCATCGTCTGGCAGGACCGCCGCACGGCCGAGACTTGCGCGCGGCTGAAGGCGGAGGGCGCGGAGGCGCTGGTGAGCGCACGCACGGGCCTGCTGCTCGACCCCTATTTCTCCGGCACCAAGATCGCCTGGATGCTGGACCACGTGCCCGGCGCCCGGGCCCGCGCCGAGCGGGGCGAACTGGCCTTCGGCACGGTCGATTCCTGGCTGCTCTGGAAGCTGACGGGCGGCGCGGTGCATGCCACGGACGCCACGAACGCCTCGCGCACCCTGCTCTACGACATCCACAAGGGAGACTGGGACGACGAGCTCCTGCGCCTCATCGGCGTGCCGCGGTCCATGCTGCCTGTCGTGCGGGACTGCTCGGCCGAGTTCGGCGCGAGCCTGCCAGAGCATTTCGGGGGCCCGATCGCCATCCGCGGCATCGCCGGCGACCAGCAGGCCGCCACGGTGGGGCAGGCCTGCTTCCGGCCGGGCATGTTGAAGTCGACCTATGGCACGGGCTGCTTCGCGCTCATCAATACCGGCGAAACGGCCGTGCGCTCCCGCAACAAGCTCCTGACCACGGTCGCCTATCAGCTTGGCGGCAAGCGGACCTATGCGCTGGAGGGGTCCATCTTCATCGCCGGCGCGGCCGTGCAATGGCTGCGCGACGGGCTCGGCATCGTCAAGTCGGCGGCCGAGACCGGGCCGCTCGCCATGCAGGCCGACCCCACCCAGCACGTCTATCTCGTCCCGGCCTTCGTCGGAATGGGCGCGCCCTACTGGGACGCCGAGTGCCGTGGCGCGATGTTCGGCCTCACCCGCGGCACGGGCCCGCGCGAGATCGCGCAGGCTGCCCTGGAGGCCGTCTGCTACCAAACCTACGACCTGCTTTCGGCCATGCAGGCCGACTGGGCCGACGGACAAGAGGCCGAGACGGTGCTGCGCGTCGACGGCGGCATGGTGGCCTCCGACTGGACCATGCAGCGCCTCGCCGACATCCTCGCCGCGCCCGTCGACCGGCCGGTGGTGAAGGAGACGACCGCGCTCGGCGCCGCCTATCTGGCAGGCCTGCAGGCCGGCGTGTTCCCCGAGCCGGAGCGCTTCGCCGACGCCTGGCGGCTCGACCGCCGCTTCATGCCGCAGCTCGGCGAGACCGAGCGCGCGGCCAAGGTGGCAGGATGGCGGGACGCCGTCTCCCGCACGCTGACGCGCCGCTGAGGGCTTGCTGCGGCGCAAAAGCGGAATGGGTGTGGCGCAGGCCCT
The DNA here is from genome assembly GCA_046349155.1 of Alsobacter sp. GTDB lineage: Bacteria > Pseudomonadota > Alphaproteobacteria > Rhizobiales > Beijerinckiaceae > Alsobacter. The sequence goes on from JAXMCW010000003.1 coordinate 558,123, forward strand.
ACAGCGGGAGCCGCTTGCCGCGTCTATGGTTTCGGGTTGTATGGGCGGGGACCGGATCCCCGCCGAAAGGCCCCGATGACGCCCCGCGCCCGCCCCGTCACCAACGTCGCCGTCGACGCAGCAGGTCTGCTGCGCCGGGTCGGGTTCCTGCTGCTGGTCGTCGCGGCGCCGCTCTTCGCCCTCGTGTCGCGACGCGGCGTGGTGATCGCCGTGCCCATGGGCATGACGCTGATGGTCATGGCCACGCTCGTCGAGACGGAGGGTCGCGAGCCGGCGCGCAAGGCCTGGCGCGCGCTCACGAGCCTGGCGGGCGGGCTCGCCGTCTTCCTGCTCTTCTGGGCGGCGCTGTCGCTCCTGTGGACGCCGTTCCCCGGCGAGGCGATGGAACGCGTCGCCAACCTCTCGGGCATCGGCCTGATGGGCCTGCTCGCCGCCGCCTCCGTGCCCGAGCGCATGCGCGCCTCCAACCTCTACCTGCTGCCCGTCGGCCTTGGCCTCGTGGCGCTCCTCGCCATCGGCGTCGGGCTGCGCGGCACCTTCTCGCCGCTGGCGCGGCTGCCCGACCTCGACCAGTCCCTGCTGGAGCGCGGCGTGCTGCTGCTCGTGCTGCTCGCGCCGGCGGCGGTGAGCTGGCTGATCTCGCGCGAGAGGCTCCTGTCCGCCTTCCTGCTGGTGGCCGCGGTCACCGCCGCCCTGGTGATCGGGCAGGCCTATGCGGCGCTCGTCGCGCTCGCCATCGGCGCGGCGATCTTCGCGCTCGCCACCATCGCGCCGGCCGCGGGCCGCCTGTTCTGCCTCGTCGTCATTCCGGGCCTCGTCCTGCTCGCCCCGGCGATCCCCTTCCTGATGCGGCCGGTGAGCAAGCTCGTGCTGGGCATCACGCATCCCAAGGTCGAGACGATCCGCACCTGGGGCCGCGTGGTGACGGACGATCCCATCCGCCTCATCACCGGCCACGGCCTCGACACGGCGCTGCGCGCCCGCCTTGCCGGGCTTGTCCCCATCCAGGCCCCGAGCGGGCTCCTGTTCGAGGTCTGGTTCGAGCTCGGCTTCCTCGGCGCGATCGCGCTCGCCGTCCTGCTCGCGCGCGGCGTCCAGGGCAGCGCGCGGCTGCATCCCGGCGCGGCACCGGGGGCGCTGATGACGCTGACGGTGGGGTTTTCGCTCGCCGTGATGGGCCAGGGCGCGGCCCAGGCCTGGTGGCTCATGGGCCTGGCGGTCGCCGCGGTGGCGGTCGTGGCCGTCGACCAGGGCCAGTACCGCACGACGAGGCCGCGCAGCGGCGCCCTGCGGCGCTGAACGCGCCTGCCGGCGGAACGGCCTACTCCGCCGCCTGGCCGGCCGCCAGGGCCTCGGCCGCCGTCTCGGCGGCGTCGACGGTCTTCAGCGCCTCGGGCTGGGGCATGGAGATGATGTTGTAGCCGGAATCGACGTAATGGATCTCGCCGGTGACCCCCGTCGACAGGTCCGAGAGGAGGTAGAGCCCGGAGCCGCCGATCTCCTCGATCGTCACCGTCCGGCGCAGCGGGGCGTGGCGCTTCTGGTAGTTGAACATCAGCCGCGCGTCGGCGATCCCGGCGCCGGCCAGCGTGCGGACAGGTCCCGCAGAGATGGCGTTCACCCGGATGTTCTGCGCCCCGTAATCGGAGGCGAGGTAGCGCACCGAGGCCTCGAGCGCGGCCTTGGCCACGCCCATCACGTTGTAGTTGGGCATGACGCGCGTCGAGCCGCCATAGGTCAGCGTCACCATGCTGCCGCCATTCGTCATCAGCGCCGCCGCGCGTTTGGCGACCTCGGTGAACGAGAAGCAGGAGATCACCATCGTGCGGGTGAAGTTCTCCCGCGTCGTGTCGGCGTAACGGCCCTTGAGCTCGTTCTTGTCGGAGAAGGCGATGGCGTGAACCAGGAAGTCCAGCCGGCCCCAGCGTTCCTGGAGCGCCGCGAACACCGCGTCGACGGAGGCGAGGTCCTCGACGTCGCAGGGCAGCAGGAGCGAGGATCCGACGCTCGCCGCCAGCGGCTCAACCCGCTTCTTCAGCGACTCGCCCTGGTAGGTGAAGGCCAGCTCCGCGCCGTGCTGCGCCAGCGTCCGGGCGATGCCCCAGGCGATCGAATGGTCGTTGGCGACGCCCATGACGAGGCCGCGCTTGCCCGACATGATCGAGGACATGGGATCTCCTGCTGGCGGGCGCCGGGCGGCGCCGGGGAGGGGCGTCGCGGCTCAGGCGTCGACGTGCTTGAAGACGACCGTGGCGTTGGTGCCGCCGAAGCCGAAGGAATTGGACAGCACGGCGCCGAGCCTGACGTCGTCGATCCGCTTGCGCACGATCGGCATGTCGGCGAAGTCGGGGTCGAGCTCCTCGATGTTGGCGCTCTCGCAGATGAAGCCGTTGTTCATCATCAGGAGCGAGTAGATCGCCTCCTGCACGCCGGTCGCGCCGAGCGAATGGCCGGTCAGCGACTTCGTCGCCGAGATGGACGGGCACTTGTCGCCGCTGCCGAAAACCTGGCGGATGGCCTCGATCTCCTTGAGGTCGCCGACCGGCGTCGAGGTGGCGTGCGGGTTGATGTAGTCGATCTTCGTCTTCACGCCCGCCAGCGCCTGGCGCATGCAGCGGATCGCGCCCTCGCCGGAGGGGGCCACCATGTCATAGCCGTCGGAGGTCGCGCCGTAGCCGGCGATCTCGCCGTAGATCCGTGCTCCGCGCGCCCTGGCGTGCTCGAGCTCCTCCAGCACCAGCACCCCCGCGCCGCCGGCGATCACGAAGCCGTCGCGGTTCCTGTCATAGGCGCGGGACGCCGTGGCCGGCGTCTCATTATACTTGGTCGACATCGCGCCCATGGCGTCGAACAGCACGGAGAGCGTCCAGTCGAGCTCCTCGCACCCGCCGGCGAACATCACGTCCTGCTTGCCGTACTGGATCATCTCGTAGGCGTTGCCGATGCAATGGTTCGACGTCGCGCAGGCCGAGGAGATCGAGTAGTTGACGCCCTTGATCTTGAACCAAGTCGCCAGCGTGGCGGACGCGGTGGAGGACATGGCCTTGGGCACCGCGAAGGGGCCGACGCGCTTGGGGCCCTTGCTGCGGGCGATGTCGGCGGATTCCACGATGGTGCGCGCCGAGGGGCCGCCCGAGCCCATGATGATGCCCGTGCGCTCGTTGCTGATGTCGGCCTCCTCGAGGCCGGCGTCACGGATCGCCTGGTCCATCGCGACATGGTTCCAGGCCGTGCCGGTGGCGTGGAACCGCATGGCCCGGCGGTCGACGATCTCGGAGGGGTCGAGCGTCGGCGCGCCGTGCACCTGGCAGCGGAAGCCGAGCTCGGCATATTTCTCGGCGCGGACCACGCCGGAGCGCGCTTCGCGCAAGGAGGCCAGGACCTCCTGCGTGGTGTTGCCGATCGACGAGACGATACCCATGCCGGTGACGACGACGCGTCTCATGGACCGCTCTCCTTCCGTTTCGTCATGCGGAGCAGGCCCCACCTGCCCCTTCAGGAACTTGGATTCAGGCCGTCTGCGTCTTGAACAGGCCGACGCGCAGGTCCTTGGCCTCGTAGATGCGCCGCCCGTCCGCCTCGAGCCAGCCGTCGGCGATGCCGAGCACGAGCTTCGAGCGGAAGACGCGCTTGAGGTCCACGCCGTAGACGACCTGCTTGACGCTGGGCAGCACCTGGTCCGCGAACTTCACCTCGCCGACGCCGAGCGCCCGGCCGCGGCCCTCAGCCCCGAGCCAGCCCAGGAAGAAGCCGCAAAGCTGCCAGAGCGCGTCGAGCCCCAGGCAGCCGGGCATCACCGGGTCGCCCTTGAAGTGGCAGGGGAAGAACCAGAGGTCCGGGCGGATGGCGAGCTCGGCCCGCACCAGGCCCTTGCCGTGTGGCCCGCCGGTCTCGCTGATGTCCGCGATGCGGTCGAACATCAGCATCGGCGGCAGGGGAAGCTGCGCGTTGCCCGGGCCGAACATCTCGCCCCGGCCGCAGGCCAGAAGATCCTCGTATTCGTAGCTCGAGCGCTGCTGCATCACCCGGACCGCCTCCGACCCCATCATGTTCCCGGCTCCACCGCCGTCCGCCGGCCCAACGCCGCACGCCGGCATCGGTCGCCCGATCCGGAACCGGCGCGTACTAGCACAGGGGCGCTGGCTTCGAAAGCCGCCGCGCCGAACAAATCAACCATGGCCGGGGCCCGCGCGATCCCACGTATTTCAACGGGTTGCGACGAGGGGTGCGGATCCCTATGATTAAGGGCGATTGCGTGCCCCGGACCGATCGCAGACCATGTCGAACTCCACGCCCGCCGCCAGCCGCCCCGAGCGCGCGTCCCAGACGCCCGTGCGCTCCGCCGTCCTGCGCGCCGGACCGAAAGCCGGAGCCGCCAAGGCGGCCGACGCGCCGAACGGCAACTGGCCGGACCAGAGCGGCTGCCCGGTGCACGACCTGCGCCGCAAGCTCCGCCAGGCCGGGCTGCGCCCGACGCGCCAGCGCGTGGGCCTCGGCTGGCTGCTCTTCGCCAAGGGCGACCGGCACGTCACGGCGGAGGTGCTCTACGATGAGGCCTCCCGCGCGCGCGTGCCCGTCTCGCTCGCCACGATCTACAACACGCTGCACCAGTTCACCCAGGCCGGGCTGCTGCGCGAGGTCGCCGTGGACGGCGCGAAGACCTATTTCGACACGAACGTGAGCGACCACCACCACTTCTTCATCGAGGGCGAGAACGTCCTGCAGGACATCGCAGGCGCCTCGGTGGAGGTGGCCTCGATCCCCGAGCCTCCCGACGGCATGGAAGTGGCCCGGGTGGACGTGATCGTCCGGCTGCGCAAGAAGCGCTGAGCGGGTTCTCGCCCCGCGCCCCGGGCGGTCCTTCCTCGATCGCGAGCCTCGACCCCGACGACCTGCCGCTGATCGCGGCGGCCGGCGCAGCCGCGGGGGAACGCGGGTGCGGCGGATTCGCGCGGCGTCAGTCGACCTTCTCGCCGGGATAGGCGCCCCACAGCTTGTCCTGCTGGATCCAGCCGTCGAACCCGCTTCCGGTGAGGCGGCACCAGGTTCCCGTGCAGCTCTTCAGCGTGCCGAGGACGCCAGGCTGCAGGTTGGCGATCACCCCCGACTTGGCGTCAGCCTTGTCGTAGAGCGGCAGCGGGCCCTGCTTGGACCAGGGCGCCACCAGGCCCGTGCGGCGGCCCGAGAGCAGGCTGTGCAGCACCCAGCCTTCGGCGCCCTCCGAATCCCGGATGCGGCGCCAGGTCTCGAACTCCGCGGTGATCTCGACCGGCAGGCCGGCGCGCTGGAACACCCAGCTCGTGCGGTGGTCCTTGGAGGGACCCTCGCGCAGATTCACGCGGTCGGACTTGAGGCTCACGAAGCGCGGGACCGGCAGGCCGGACGCGCTGCCCACCGCCGTCGCCTCGGCGGCGAGGGTCGGGCGGGCCGGGTTCGCCATGGCCACCAGGACGGCCAGGACGGCCCAAGCGAGAACCCGCAAAGCGTGCCGTTCCGCGCGTCTCGCCATGATGTCCTCGCCGTCTCGTCCAAAAGGCCGTGCCCCCGGCCGTTGTGTTTCGGCGGGGGCCTCGCTAGACAAACGGATGCGGGCGCCGCCGGACCGGGCGACCCGTTCTGGGGCAGGCAGGGTTAACGCGGCGTTTCGACGGCGCCGGCCCGGCAGGCGGCCGGCGGAGCGAGAAGGGGCGAGGGAGATGACCAAGAAGAAGCCGCTTGTCGTCGTCACGCGCAAGCTCCCCGACGTCGTCGAGACGCGCATGCGCGAATTGTTCGACGCGCAGCTCAACGTCACCGACGCCCCGATGACCCAGGCGGCCCTCGTCGAGGCCGTCAAGACGGCGGACGTGCTGGTGCCGACCGTCACCGACAAGATCGACGCCTCCGTCCTCGCCCAGGCCGGCGAGAAGCTGCGCCTGATCGCCAATTTCGGAAACGGCGTCGACAATATCGACGTCCAGAGCGCGCTGTCGCGCGGCATCACCGTCACGAACACGCCGGGGGTCCTCACCGAGGACACGGCCGACATGACGATGGCGCTCATTCTCGCGGTCGCCCGGCGCATCGCCGAGGGCGCACGGGTGATCCCGGACGAGGCCTGGTCCGGCTGGTCGCCGACCTGGATGCTCGGCCACCGCATCACCGGCAAAAGGCTCGGGATTGTCGGCATGGGCCGCATCGGCCAGGCGCTGGCGCGCCGCGCCCGGGCCTTCGGGCTGCAGGTGCACTACCACAATCGCCGCCGCGTCCCCACCGCCATCGAGGACCAGCTGGAGGCGACCTACTGGGATTCGCTCGACCAGATGCTGGCCCGCATGGACATCGTCTCGGTCAATTGCCCACACACGCCGGCGACCTACCACCTGCTGTCGGCCCGGCGGCTGAAGCTCTTGAAGCGCGACGCCATCGTCGTCAACACCGCGCGCGGCGAGATCATCGACGAGAACGCTCTCACCCGCATGCTGGAGGCCGGCGAGATCGCCGGGGCGGGGCTCGACGTGTTCGAGCACGAGCCCGCGGTCTCCCCGCGCCTGCTCAAGCTCGCCCGCCAGCACCGGGCGGTGGTGCTGCCGCACATGGGCTCGGCCACGATCGAGGGCCGCATCGACATGGGCGAGAAGGTCATCGTCAACATCAAGACCTTCATGGACGGGCATCGCCCGCCCGACCGCGTCCTGCCGTCGATGCTCTGACGCCGGCGCCCGCCGGCGCCGCTCAGCCGAGCCGGGCGGCCACCAGCGCGCGCAAGGCCGCAAGATCCTTGACGAACTGCCTGATGCCCTCGGCCAGCTTCTCGGTCGCCATGGCGTCCTCGTTGAGCGCGAAGCGGAAGGCCGCCTCGTGCGTCGAAACCCTGTCGGGCCCCTCGCGTCCCGCGGCGGCGGGGTCGAGGCGGCGAGGCAGGTCGCCGTGGTCGCGGGCGAGCTGCTCCAGCAGGGCCGGCGCGATGGTGAGCCGGTCGCAGCCGGCCAGCGCCTCGATCTCGCCGGTGTTGCGGAAGGACGCGCCCATCACCACCGTGCCGTGGCCATGGCGCTTGTAATAGGCGTAGATGCGCCGGACCGAGAGCACGCCGGGATCGTCCTCGGCCGTGAACTGCCGACCCTCGGCCTTGACGTGCCAGTCGAGGATGCGACCCACGAAGGGCGAGATCAGGAACACGCCGGCCTCGGCGCAGGCGGCAGCCTGGACGAGCGAGAACAGAAGCGTGAGGTTGCAGTCGATACCCTCCTTCTGCAGGGTCTCGGCGGCGCGGATCCCTTCCCAGGTGGAGGCGATCTTGACGAGGATGCGGTCGCGCGAAATGCCGCGCGCCTCGTAGGCGGCAATCACGCCGCGCGCCTTGGCGATGGTCGCCTGCGTGTCGAAGGAGAGGTCGGCGTCGACCTCGGTGGAGACTCGGCCGGGCACGATTTTGCTGAGCTCGGCGCCGAAGCTGACGGCGAGGCGATCGCAGACCGCGCCCGTGACGGCCTCCGGCCGGCCGCCCTGTTGCCGGCCCCAGGCCGCCGCCTCGTCGAGCAGGTGCGCGTAGGCCGGCATCTGCGCCGCCTTCAGGATCAAGGTCGGGTTCGTGGTGCAGTCGGTCGGCTTGAAGGCGCGGATCGACTCGATGTCGCCGGTATCGGCCACCACCACGGTCATCGCCTTCAGGCGGTCGAGCTTTGAGGGTCCTGCATCGGTCATGGGCGTCTCCCGAGGGGCATGCGGGCTTGTTGCGCGATTGCGTGCTTCCTATCATGGCCGCCGCCCGGCCGGAACCGTCACGCCGACAAGTCGACGGACCCGGGACGACAGCAGCGAGGAGACCACCATGGGGCAGGCCGGCGCAGCAACGCCACGCACCTTCACGTCGCGCTCGGGCGCGACGCTCACCTTCACCGCGATGGGTTTCGGGACCGCGCCGCTCGGCAACCTCTACCGTCCCATGACGGAGGAGGAATCCGACGCCACGCTGGAGGCCGCGTGGGAGGTGGGCTGCCGCTACTTCGATACCGCGCCCCTCTATGGCCTGGGACTCTCCGAGACCCGCCTGAACCGCTTCCTGCGCCTGAAGCGGCCCGAGCGGCCGCTGCTTTCCACCAAGGTCGGCCGCATCCTCCAGGTCTGCGACCCCGCCGAGCGGACCGGCCAGGGCAAGTTCTTCGACGTGCCCGCCCGCAAGGAGCTCTACGACTATTCCCATGACGGCGTGCTGCGCTCGCTCGAGCACTCGTTCGAGCGCCTGGGCGTCGACCAGGTCGACATCGTCTTTTGCCACGACGTCGACGTCTTCACCCACGGCTCGAAGGAGGCCTCGGACCGGCGCATCCTGGAGTTCATGGAGGGTGGCTACAAGGCCCTGGTGAAGCTGCGCGAGGCCGGCGTGGTCAAGGCCATCGGCGCGGGCATCAACGAGTGGCAGGTGGCCGAGACGCTGGCGCGCGCCGGAGACTTCGACCTGTTCCTTCTGGCCGGCCGCTACACGCTCCTGGAACAGGAGGCCCTGACGAGCTTCCTGCCCTATTGCGAGGACAAGAACATCGGCATCGCGCTGGGCGGGCCCTACAATTCCGGCATCCTCGCGACCGGGCCGAGGCCGGGCGCCTTCTACAACTACGATCCCGCCCCGCCCGCCATCCTGGAACGCGTGGGCCGCATCCAGACGGTCTGCGAGGCGCATGGCGTGGCCTTGGCCGAGGCGGCCCTCGCCTTCCCGCTCGCGCATCCGGCCGTGGTCAGCGTGATCCCCGGCGGCCAAAGGCCGGAGGAGGTGCGCCGCAATGCGGCCAACCTGCAGGTGAAGATTCCGGCTTCCCTATGGTCCGACCTGAAGGCCGAGGGCCTGCTGCGCGCCGACGCTCCGACGCCGGGGTGACGGCGCGACCGGAGGCGAGCCTGCCATGGCGCTGCGCATCGACGCCCACCAGCACTTCTGGAACCCGGCCCGGGGCGACTATGGCTGGCTGACGCCCGAGCGCATGCGGCTCCATCGCACCTTTGGGCCAAAGGAGCTCCGCCCGCTGCTCGACGCCGCGGGCATCCAGGGCACGGTCGTCGTCCAGGCCGCCCCCACCGTGGCCGAGACCGAGTACCTGCTCGGCATCGCCGACGCCTGCGACGAGGTGCTGGGCGTGGTCGGCTGGGTGGACTTCGAGACGCCCGAACACCTGCACGAACTCGACCGCCTGGCCCGCCATCCCCTGCTCAAGGGGATCAGGCCGATGATCCAGGACATCGCCGAGACCAGCTGGATGCTGCGGCCGGAGCTCGCCTGGGCGTTCAAGGCGATGATCGCGCACGACCTCGCCTTCGACGCGCTGGTGCAGCCGCGCCATCTCACGGACCTGCTGACGCTCCTGCAGCGCCATCCCGCCCTGCGGGCCGTCATCGACCACGCGGGCAAGCCGGAGGTGACGGGCGGGCTCGACGCCGGATGGGCCGAGGCGATGTCCGCGCTGGCGCGCGAGACCTCGGCGCTCGTCAAGCTCTCGGGCCTCGTGACCCAGGCCGGGCCCGGCTGGGAGGTGGACGACCTGCAGCCCATCGTCGACCACCTGCTGGAGACGTTCGGGCCGGAGCGCATCGTGTTCGGCTCGGACTGGCCGGTGCTCACGCTGCGCTCGGACTACCAGCGCTGGGTCGACGCGGCGGAGGAACTCACCGAGGCTTGCGCGCCTGGCGAGCGCCTGGCGATCTTCGGCGGCAATGCGGTGGAGTTCTATCGCCTCTCGCCACCGTGAGATCCCGGACCGACGCGCCGCCGGGAGCCTCGCGTCTCCACGCGCTGCGGGACCCGCCGCGCAGGTGACAGGACCCGGCGATCCTGCTACCCCGCTCGAACGAAGTGGGGAGACCATCCATGAGCATCCAGAGGTTCGGCGTCGGCCCGCGCATGAGCGACGCGGTGGTGCACGGCAACACCGTCTATCTCGCCGGCCACGTGGCCGGACCGGAGACGAAGGGCAAGAGCGTCACCGAGCAGACCCGCGACATTCTCGCCCAGATCGAGGAGACGCTCGCGGAAGCCGGGAGCGACAAGACCCGGATCCTCTCCGCCACCATCTACCTGGCCGACATCAAGACCTTCGGCGAGATGAACGCGGTGTGGGACGCCTGGGTGGCGCAGGGCCACACGCCGGCCCGGGCCACGGTGGAGGCGAAGCTCGCCGCCCCCGACTATACGGTCGAGATCGTCGTCGTCGCGGCGCGCTGAGGCCGGAGGGGCTCGTGGCCGAGGCCAATGCCGCCGCCGACGGAGGCACCTTCGACTATATCGTCGTGGGCGCCGGCTCGGCCGGCTGCGTGCTGGCCAACCGCTTGTCGGCCGATCCGTCCAAGACCGTCCTCGTGCTCGAGGCCGGCGGCATGGACGACTGGATCTGGTACCACATCCCCGTCGGCTATCTCTTCGCCATCGGCAATCCCCGATCGGACTGGATGTTCAAGACCGAGCCCCAGCCGGGGCTCGGAGGCCGCGCCATCGCCTATCCGCGCGGCAAGGTGATCGGCGGCTGCTCGGCCATCAACGCCATGATCTACATGCGCGGACAGGCGGCCGACTATGACGGCTGGCGCCAGCTCGGCCTTGCCGGCTGGGGCTGGGACGACGTCCTGCCCTATTTCATGACGCACGAGGACCATATCGCGCCCCCGAGCGCGGCCCACCGCTCGGGCGGCGAGTGGCGCGTCGAATTTCCCCGCGTGCGGTGGGACATCCTCGACGCCTTCCGCCTCGCCGCCGCGGAGATCGGCATCCCCCCCATCGCCGACTTCAATGGCGGGGACAACGAGGGGTCGTCCTATTTCCAGGTGAACCAGCGCCGTGGCCGCCGCTGGAGCACGGCGCGCGGCTTCCTGAAGCCCGTGCTCGGGCGGCCCAACCTGCGGCTCGAGACGGGCGTCATGGCCGAGCGCGTGGTGCTCGACGGTGGCCGCGCGGCCGGGCTGGTCTATGCGCGGGGCGGGCAGCGCGTGCTGGCCAAGGCGCGCGGCGAGGTGATCCTCGCCGCCGGCGCCATCGGCTCGCCACAGCTCCTGGAGCTCTCGGGGATCGGCGACGGCGAGCGGCTGCAGGCGCTGGGCATCGAGACGCTCGCGCACAAGCCGGGCGTCGGCGAGAACCTGCAGGACCACCTGCAAATCCGGCCGATCTACAAGGTGAGCGGCGTCCGCACGCTCAACACGGACTACAAGAACCTCGCCAAGCGCGCCTGGATGGGCGTGGACTATGCCCTGTTCCGGCGCGGCCCGCTCACCATGGCGCCCTCCCAGCTCGGCATGTTCACGCGCTCCTCGCCTGACTACGCCACGCCCAACCTGCAGTTCCACATCCAACCGCTTTCGCTCGACAAGTTCGGCGATCCGCTCCACGCCTTCCCGGCGGTGACTGCCAGCGTCTGCAACCTGCGGCCGGCGAGCCGCGGCTGGGTCCACGCCAAGAGCCCGCGGCCGCAGGATGCGCCGGGCATCTTCCCGAACTACCTCGCCGCCGACGAAGACCGGCGCGTCGCCGTCGACGCGCTGAAGCTGGTGCGCCGGCTCGTCGGAACCCAGGCGCTCTCCCGGTTCCACCCCGAGGAGTACAGGCCCGGCGCGCACATGGCCTCCCCCGAGGAACTGGTGAAGGCGGCGGGCGAGGTGAGCTCCACCATCTTCCATCCCGTGGGCACCGCCCGGATGGGCCGGGCCGACGATCCGATGGCGGTGACCGACGAGCGCCTGCGGGTGATCGGCGTCGCCGGGCTGCGCGTGGCGGACGCCTCGGCAATGCCGCGCATCACGTCCGGCAACACCAACTCCCCCACGGTCATGATCGCCGAGAAGGGGGCCGCCATGATCCTGGAGGATGCACGCTCCGCATGAGCGTGGCCCGATTTTTCCGTGACTTTGCGCCGGCGCTCGGGAAGACTCCCGCCCGAAGACGGAGGCAGGCATGACTCTCGCCGAGCGAGTGAAGCAGATCCTCATGTCGCCCAACGAGGCCTGGCCGGAGATCCGCGCCGAGCCGGCGACAATCCAGAGCCTGTTCCGCGGCTACGTCATGCCGCTCGCCGCGATACCCGCGGTGGCCGGCTTCGTGGGCGGAAGCGTCTTCGGCTACTCGATGATGGGCATGCACTACCGCGTGCCGCTCGTCTCGGGCCTCCTCTCGGCGGCGGTCAGCTACGGCCTCTCGCTGGTCGGCGTCTACGTGCTGGCCATGATCATCGACGCGCTGTCGACGACCTTCGCGAGCCGCAAGGACAGCGTGCTGTCCACCAAGCTCGCCGCCTATTCCCATACGGCGAGCTGGGTGGCCGGCATCTTCCTCGCCATTCCCGGCCTGCGCTTTCTTTCGGTCTTCGGCCTCTACGGCTTCTATCTGTTCTATACGGGGCTGGGGCCCGTGATGGGCACGCCCGACGACAAGAGGCTGCCCTACACGATCGCCGTCGCGGTCTCCGCCATCGTCGTCTTCGTGGTGATCGGGATGCTGCTGCGGTCCCTGGTGCCGTTCGGCTGACCGGCGTGGGCGCGCTCGTCCTTCCCGTCGATGGCCGCCAGTCCGACATGGCGCTCGCCGTGGCGCGCGGCACGCGGCGGCTGATGGCCGGGTTGGGATACGCCACGGTCACGGAGCTCACCTTCGCGAGCGGGCGGCGGGCCGACCTCGTCGGGCTCGGGCCTGACGGGACGCTGTGGATCGTCGAGGTGAAGTCGAGCATCGCGGATTTCCGCGCGGACCAGAAATGGCGCGACTACCGCGCCTGCTGCGACCGCCTCTCCTTCGCCATCCCCGGCCACATGCCGGCCGAGATCATGCCGGAGGACGCCGGCCTGATCGTCGCCGACGCCTATGGCGCGGCGCTGCTGCGCGAGCCGCCTGAGCACCGGCTCGCCCCCGCGACACGCAAGGCGGTCACCCTGCGCTTCGCCCATGCCGCCGCCATGCGCCTGCACGGCCTCGCCGATCCCGAGGCCTCGGCGGGGATGCTGTAGGATGGGCCATCGCCAGGCGGGGCGGAGCGACGGAGCGATCCGCCGGGGGCCGGCCGGAAGCCGGACTGCGCCGCTTCACCCGCCATGACGCCGAGGATCCCGATGCTCGTCTCCTCCGCCATCCTCGCCGTCCGCGACATCTTCTCCCCGCCCTTCCGGGCCGTGCTGTGGAAGTCGCTCGCGCTGACGGTGGCGCTGCTCGCGCTGGCCTGGGTGGTGCTGACGCGGCTGCTCGACTGGTGGCTCTCCGGGCTCTCGACGGTCGGCAGCCACCCTTGGATCGAGACCTATTCCGTGCTGCTCGCCGGCGTCGGGCTCGTGGTGGGGCTGGGCTACCTGATCCCGGCCGTGTCGATGCTGGTTGCGGGCTTCTTCCTGGACGACGTCGCGGAGCGCGTGGAGCTCGGCGGATACCCGCAGGACCCGCCCGGCAAGGCCCTTCCGCTCGGGGTTTCCATGCTCGCCTCGGCCCGCTTCGCGCTGACCATGCTGGGCGTGAACCTCGTCGCCTTGCTCTTCCTGTTCATCCCCGGCGTGAACCTGGTCGCCTTCTTCGTGGCCAACAGCTACCTGCTGGGCCAGGAATACTTCCTGCTCGCGGCGGGTCGCCACCTGCCCCTGGATGAGGCGCGCGCCTTGCGCGCCCGCCACGCGGGCACGGTGATGCTGGGCGGCGCGCTGGTCGCACTCCTCGTCATCGTGCCGGTCGCCAACCTGCTGACGCCGCTCTTCGGCACCGCGCTGATGGTGCACGTGTTCAAGCGGCTGAGCCGCCGGGCGGCTCAGCCGCCGCCCCGCTGAAGGGGCTCAGGCGAACTTGCCGCGGTCGAACTGGCCCATGCGACGGAAGCGGTAGAGATATGACGGCACGACCGACTCGATGGATTCCGGCGCGATGCCGATGCCCTCGAGCGTCCGGCCCTCGGCCGTCGCGGCGGCGGAAACGACGTTGTCCTGCTCGAGCAGCGTGACCTGGTCGCGCGTGAGGAGGAACTCCTCGGGAAGCAGGCCGAAAGTGGCGTATTTCAGCGCCTCCAGCACGCCTGCCTGCAGGCGGGCCACGCCGAAGGGCAGCGGCACCAGAAGCCGGCGGCGGCCGGTGACCTCCAGCACATACTCCATGAGCGCGCGGAAGGACTTCACCTCCGGGCCGCCCAGCTCATAGGCCGTCGCGCCCCCGATCGTGCCGTCGACGCCGCGGGCGATCGCCTCGGCGACGTCGCCCACGAAAACCGGCTGGAAGCGCGTCTCTCCGCCGCCGACCAGCGGCAGCACGGGCGACATGCGCGCCAGCGCCGCGAAGCGGTTGAAGAAGGAATCCTCGGGCCCGAAGACGATGGAGGGCCGCACGATGACGGCGCCCGGCACCGCCGCGAGGGCCGCGGCCTCGCCCTCCGCCTTGCTGCGGGCATAGAGCGACTCGGAGCCGGCATCCGCACCGATGGCCGACATCTGGACGAGGCGGGCGATACCGGCGGCGGCGGTCGCCTCGGCCACGGCGCGCGCGCCGGCCGCCTGCACGGCATCGAAGGTCTGCTTGCCGTCCTCCGCGAGGATTCCGACGAGGTTGACGACGGCGTCGGCGCCCTCGACGGCTCGGCGCACCGAGTCGGGATAGCGCAGGTTGGCCTGCACCGGCACGACCTGCCCGACATTTCCGAGGGGCTGCAGGAAGAGCGCGAGGTCCGGCCGCCGCACCGCCGCCCGCACCCGGTAGCCCCGGCGAGCAAGCGCCCGGACGAGGTGGCGGCCGATAAAGCCGGAGCCGCCGAACACGGTGACGAGCTGCTGGGATGGCGACGTCATGGAAAGGGCCTCTCGCGCTGCACTGCGAGGCTCTTAGTCAATGCGCGGCACAGTGTACAGTCGGCCAAGGGACAAGTTCGATGCGCGACCGCTCGGGAGGCCGACCTGCCAGACGGGAGATCCCGCGCCGGAGCCATCGGCGAGGATGGCGGGGAAACCCGGGCGGCCGCCCTCCGGCGGCCCCGCGACGGGGGACGGCAGCAGCGCTCAGCCCTGCGGGGGGCGGCGGCGCCGGACGCGAACAGGCACGAGGGCCGGGAGCATGGCGGGCCGGCCGGGGCCACCCTCTCCCGCGACGCCGCCGATCATCATCACCGCCGTTCCCGCGACCATGCTGCCGAAGGTGACCATGAAACCGCCGGCCAGCAGCACGAAGGCGATGGGGCCGATGTCCGACTCGCGGATCAGCGTGCCGAGCCCGTGCGCGTCGAACACCACGAGGAGCGCGGAGAAGAGAAGTCCGAGGCCGGAGCCGAGGACGGCATGCGTGACGACCAGGCGAAGCGCCGGGTTGTGGAGAAAGGGATTGTTGTGTGCGGGTCGACGCATCACGATCTCCTTTGCCGATCAGGCATCGTGCGACGTCGGCGCGACGCGCACAAGCAGCAAACGCAGGGATCGGTGCGGTTGTTTCGCGCACGGTTGGCGGAATGTTGCCGACCCGCTCGCCTGCGGCGTTGACAAGCGCCCCTCCCGCCCCCTATGAACCCCGCCGGGCCCAGGTGGCGGAATTGGTAGACGCGCTGGTTTCAGGTACCAGTGGTGAAAGCCGTGGAGGTTCGAGTCCTCTCCTGGGCACCATCGCTCTCTCGTGAGCGCTGGCGACAGCACCCTTCCGCAGGGTGCTTTTTTGTTTTGGCGGACCGCATGCGGCCTGGCCGGCCAGCGCGCCCTCGCGGCTGGCCTGCGCTTCCGGCGTGGACCACGCCAATCGGGACGACTCGCCTCGGCCGTGGCGAGCCGTCGCGCGGGAGGCGGCTCCCGCTCAGGCCTTCCTGATGGCGGGCGGCTGCCAGGTCCCCTCTCCCGGCGGCAGGATCGAGGGAGGCGACTCCTTCGGCCAGTAGAGGCGCATGACCAGGTAGATCGGCCCGTCCGGAGCCGGAAGCCAGTTGCTCTCCTTGTCGGGACCGGGCGACTTGTTCTGGATGTAGAGCGTGAGCGAGCCGTCGGCGTTGCGCTTCATGTTCGCCAGCATCGGCGAATTGATCAGGTACCGGTCGATCGGGTTCTTGATCAGGAGCTGCGTCTTGCCGTCATACATCGTCACCGACCAGAAGGCGTTGACCGGCGGCAGGCCGTTGGCGGGAAAGGTGATCGTGTAGTTGTTCTTCGCGCCGTCGAGCGGCTGCCCGTCGGCGTCGACCTTGGTCACGGGATACATGGCCTCGACGGCGTCGTTGCCGTAGATGCCCATCTGCGCCGCCACGGCGCGCAGAAGCCAGTCGCCATGGTAGAAGGCGGCGTCGCCGAAGGCCGAGGCGACCCGCCAGCCATTGACGTCCTTGCCGATGGACTTGGCGGCCTCCTCCACCTTGCGTTGGCCCTCCTTCATGCCGAGAAGGACCTCGGCCTTGTCCACGAGGGAGAGGTCGCGGAAGTTGAAGCTCTTGCCCGGCCCGACGCCGATGCGCGCAAGCTGGTCGCGGATCCATTGCTCCTCGGGCAAAGCCGGCGCGAACTGCAGCGCGACGTCGAGGAACTCGAAGAACTCGGTCTTGACGAGGTCCTTGTCGAACTTGGGGAAATCCGGCACGGGCGGAGCGGCGGGCGCCGGCTGGCCCAGGAAGGCCGAGAGCGGGCGCGCCTTGTAGCCCGCCTGCACCTTCTTCACGTTCTCCATGTCCGACGGCTCGAAGAGCTGCGTCCGGAACACGGTGAGGCCGAACTGCGTCGTGGCCCGGAACACCTTCCTGATTCCCGGCGGAGTGGGGCCCGTCCAGTGCGGGCCGACGACCATGTAGTCGCCCGCCTCGCTGCCGGTGGCCCGGCTGCCAATGTAGCCGTAGTTGAACGTGTTCCCGTCGATGAGCTGGACGGAATAATACCGCTTGGGATCGACGGCGGGGACGGAGATGACAAGGGGCTCGGCGCGGAGATCGAGCCAGAGCATCGAATAGGGCGTATCGCTGTTGGGCGTGACGATCGCAGTGTCCTTCCAGGTGAAGACCTGCGTGTCGTTCCAGACCACGTTGAACGGCGCCTTGTACTGGCCCGAGTTCTTGTCGATGACGAACTCGTACATCACGCCATAGTTCATCACGATCGGCAGGCCGTAGATGAAGCCGGCCTCCGCGATGTCCTTGGCCGTGAAGAAGCCGGGCCTGTTGTGCGTGGTCTGCGCCAGGGCTCCTCCCGAAAGCACCGACGGGCCGACAAGGGCGCCGAGCGCGGCTGTTCGCAGGAGGTCTCGCTTGCTAATCATCATGGGAAAACCTCTTTCGACCGGAATGCCCCCGGCGCGGCTCAAGCTAAGGGCTGGCGGCGCGCCAGACTTGGCAATTCGCGCCAGCGCGTCGCCCTGACGCGCTGGGCGACCCCGCGGCCCGGGTCGCGACGCCCACGGCCGACCCCGGCGACGCTCTCCCCCCGCGGATCAGGACCCGAAAAGGCGGTCGCCCTGCTCGTCGATGATCTGGCGGGCCTTCGTCACCGAGAAGCTCTCCGCGTCCTCGCGGCTGGGGTGCTTTTCCGCCCGCACGAAGCGGTGCTCCCGGGGACCGCTCTCGAACACCTTCACGATCCGCCCGGCCGTCTGGTACTGGCCGCCCTCGGCATAGGGCGTGGGGTGGATCAAGTAGCCGTTGTACTCGACAGCCTCGCCCTCCGCCTCGCCTCCCCCGCCGGAGCCGCCGAGCTTGCCGAAGAGCGACTTGAGGAAGGAGGCCATGGGCAGAGGTCCGCGCTGGTTGGGGACGTCATCATAGGGGCATGCCGGGCGGGGCGCCACGGCCCTCAGGCGGCCGATGGGCGGCGCGCCGGGCGAGGCCGCAGGCGCAGCCATGCCCTGTAGCCGAGCAGCGCCAGGAGAACGGCGCCGTAGATCGCTGGCCACGTGATGTCGCGCTTCACCAGCCACCAGTAATGCAGCACGCCGAGGATCGCGATCGGGTAGACGAGCTGGTGCAGGCGGTTCCAGCGGGGGCCGCCCATGCGGCGGATCCAGCCCTTCGTGGAGGTGACCGCCAGCGGCGTCATGAGCACGAGCGCGGCGAAGCCGACGGTGATGTAGGGCCGCTTGGCGATGTCGTGGACGATCTCGCCGAGGTCGAAATACTTGTCGAAGGCGACGTAGCAGCCGAGGTGGATGACGCCGTAGAAGAAGGCGAAGAGGCCCAGCATGCGCCTGTAGCGGATGAGGCCGTTCCACCCCGTCAGCCGGCGGAGCGGGCTCACCGCGAGCGTCAGCAGGAGGAACTGCAGCGCCCAGTCGCCCGTGCCGTGCTCGATGAACTCGGCGGGGTTGGCGCCCAGCAGGTCGGGGTCGACCAGGATGCCCCAGGCGATCTTCGCCATGGGAACGAGCCCGGCGGCGAGCACGAGGGGCTTGGACAGGCTGATCGGGTCGCGCCACCACGCCTCGCGCGCCCCGGCGCGGCTCCCCGGATTGCGCGCCCGCGTCTGCGGGCGCAGCAGCGCCGGGGCGGGAGCTGACACGGCGGGATCCATGTCAGAAGAAGGCCTTCAGGTCCATGCCGGAATAGAGCGAGGCCACCTGTTCGGCATAGCCGTTGAAGGGCTTGGTCTCCGTGCTGGCGAAGAGATCCGGCAGAGCGCGCTCGCGCTTCTGGCTCCAGCGCGGGTGGTCCACCGCCGGGTTCACGTTGGCGTAGAAGCCATACTCGGTCGGACCGGCCCTCATCCAGGCGGTCTGCGGCATGTCCTCGACGAACTCGATCTTCACGATCGACTTGCCGCTCTTGAAGCCGTACTTCCAGGGAACGATCACCCGCACCGGCGCGCCGTTCTGGTTGGGCAACGTCTCGCCGTAGACCCCGACGGTGAGCAGCGTCAGCGGGTTCATGGCCTCGTCGATCCGCAGGCCCTCCACGTAGGGCCAGTCGATATAGGGCAGGCGCAGGCCCGGCATGGTCTCGGGCTGCATCGCCGTGGTGAACTTGACGAACTTGGCCTTGCTCGTCGGCCCCACGCGCCTCGCGAGCTCGCTGAATTCCACGCCGATCCAGGGAACGACCATCGACCACGCCTCGACGCAGCGGAAGCGGTAGATGCGCTCCTGCAGCGGCATCTTGAGGATGTCGTCGATGCCGATCGTCATGGGCTTCTCGACCGCGCCGGACACCTCGATGGTCCACGGGCGGACCTTCATCGCCTCGGCCGAGGCGGCGGGGTCATACTTGCCTGTGCCGAACTCATAGAAGTTGTTGTAGCCGACCACGCTCTTCTTCGGCGTCGGCTTGGCGTCCGTGCTGAAGGCGGCGTTGCGCGGCGCGTCGAGCTTCTCGATCACGTTGGCCGCCGGAGCGCGGGAGGGGAAGGCCGCCGCGGCGCCCAGGCCTGCCGCGCCCGCCAGCAGCGCACGCCGATTGAGCCACGTATCGCGGGGTGTGATCTGCGATGCAGCGATGCTCGCGTCGCGGAAAGTCGCCATGGTCCGTCTCCTGCTCGGCCCGCGTGGGGCCGGACGTCACGCGTGGAGCAAGCCGAAAACGCCCCGTTCCCGCAAATCACGAAAGCGCGTGGCCGGCGCGAGCGGCCGGGACGCCGGGCGCATCCCGTTCCCTTCTACGAGCGGGACTGCAGAAAGGTTTCCACCTCGGGCCGGCGCGGAATGGGGGCGACCGCGCCGTAGCCCCGGGTCGACAGCGCGGCAGCGGCGTTGGCGTAGCGGGCGGCGGCGAAGGGATCGCCATGCCTCAGCCACTCCGCGAGAAAGGCGCCGCCGAACGTGTCGCCTGCCCCGGTGGCGTCGACGGCCTCGACCGGGTAGGCCGGCACGACGCGCGTGTCCCCGGGCACGGCGACCATGGTGCCGTCCTTGCCGAGCGTCAGGGCGACGATCCTGCAGCCGAGGCCCAGGTAGAAGGCGCAGACCTCCTCGGGCGTGGTGAGGCCCGTGAGCTGGCGGGCGTCGTCCAGGCCGGGGCGGGCGATGTCGCTCATGGCGACGGCGGCGTGGATCACGGCGCGGGCGCGCTCGAGCGGCCAGAGGCGCAGCCGGAGGTTCGTGTCGTAGCTGACGGTCGTGCCGGACTCCCGCGCCACGCGGATCGCCTGGAACACGGCGTCGCAGGCGCTCGTGGAGATGGCCTGGCTGATGCCGGAGACGTGCAGCACGCGGGCCGAGCGCACGACGTTCTCGGGGATGTCGGCGGGAGCCACGAGGCTCGCGGCCGACCCCGCACGGAAATAGCTGAAGGCGTGGCCCTGCGGGCCGTGGGAGATGAAATAGATGCCGGTCCGGCCACCCTCGCGCACGCTTACATGGCTGCGGTCGACGCCCTCGCGATCCCAGAGCGCGAGGAAGTCCGCGCCGAACGCGTCGTCGCCCAGAGCCGTGAAGTAGGCGACCTCCGCGCCCTGCCGGGCGGCCGCGATGGCGGCGTTCGAGGTGTCACCCCCGAATCCGGGCAGGTAGAGGCGCTCGCCTTCCCGCTCGACCTCATTGAATTCCATCAGGGGCTCGCCGATGGCGAGAAGATCGAGCGTCTTCATGGTGATGCGGATGCCGGACGAGGTGGACCGGCGGACTGTGGACCGGCCCGGCCGGCGATGCAAACGGAGGCCGGCGGGCCCGGCAAAAAGGCCCCGGCCTCACGGCCGGGGCCTGACCGAGCGGGCGACGCTTCAGGGGGATCAGCGAGGCGCCCGCTTCGCGAGGATCCGTTGCAGGGTCCTGCGATGCATGGCGAGACGACGAGCCGTCTCGGATACGTTGCGACCGCACAGTTCGTAGACGCGCTGGATGTGTTCCCAGCGGACACGATCGGCGGACATGGGATTTTCCGGGGGCGCGGCGCGCTCCTCGCCCGTGGCCTTGAGCGCGGCGTCGATCTCGTCGGCGTCGGCGGGCTTGGCGAGGTAGTCATAGGCTCCCAGCTTCACGGCGGTCACCGCCGTGGCGATGTTGCCGTAGCCTGTCAGGATGATGCCGCGCGCCTCCGGGCGCGTGACGTTGAGTTCGGCCAGCACGTCGAGGCCGCTGCCGTCGCCCAGCCGCATGTCGATCACGGCGAAGTCGGGCGCCTCGTGGCGGATGGCGGCGATGCCGTCGTGGACGGTTTCCGCCGTGTTGACGGCATAGCCGCGCGATTCCATGGCGCGGGCCAGCCTCGTGAGGAAGGGGCGGTCGTCATCGACGATCAGCAGGGACTTCGAGGGAGAATCTGACATCATCGCATCGACCGCGGGGGATAACTTGTCCAACATGTTCGGACCTCCGCCTTTCCTTACGTGCGACGCCCCCGATCGGTTCACCTGCGAAGGGTTCAATAGAGAACGAGTTCGCTGAGGGGCGTCGTTCCCGCGGCGCTCCCGCGCTCGAAGGCGAGGCGCGGCCATTGCACCCGCGCGACGGCCCCCCGGGGCTCCGCGGTGGCGTTGTCGAGCCGGAGCGTCGCGCCGGAACGCTCGAGCAGGGTCTTGGCGATGAACAGACCGAGGCCCATCCCGGCCCCCTCCTCGGACTTGGCGCGCCGCTGGCCACCGCGGGTCGTGACGTAGGGCTCGCCGATGCGCTGCAGAATCTCGCTCGGGAAGCCCGGGCCGTCGTCGGCGACCTCGATGGTCACCATGGTCGCGTCCCAGGTGGCGGAGAGCCGCACCTCGGTGCGCGCGAAGTCGACCGCGTTCTCGACGAGATTGCCGAGGCCATAGAGGATCGCGGGGTTGCGATGGCACTCGGGCTCCGGCCCGGAGCCCTCGCGCCGCATCGTCAGGGCAACGCCGAAGGGCCGCTGCGGGCCGGCGAGCTCCTCCAGCAGGACGCCGAGGCTCATCGTCTGCAGCGGCCCGCCCTTCTCGTCGGCGAGCGAGGTGATCTTGGAGAGAATGGTCCTGCAGCGCGCGACCTGTTCGCCGATCAACGTGACGTCGTCCGCGATAGGCCCCTCGGCGGGCACGATGCGGGCGAGTTCCTTGGTGACGAGCGCGATGGTCGCGAGCGGGGTGCCGAGCTCGTGGGCGGCGGCGGCGGCCAGCCCGTCGAGCTGTGAGAGGTGCTGCTCGCGCGCCAGCACGAGCTCGGTCGCGGAGAGCGCCTCGGCCAATTGCCGCGCCTCCTCGGTTACGCGCCAGGCGTAGACGCCGATGAAGGTGAGCCCGAGCAGGATCGCGAACCAGACGCCGAGCCGGTATGTCAGCGGGAAGGAGAGGCCCTCGCCGGGATCCCAGGGCAGCGGCCTGTGCGCCACGCAAAGCAGGGTCGCCATGATCATGGCCAGCACGCCCAGCGCGAAGGTGCGCGAGGGCGGCATCACGGCCGCCGAGATCATCACGGGGGCAAGAAACAGCAGCGCGAACGGGTTCTCGAGGCCGCCGGTCAGGTAGAGCAGGCCGGCGAGCTGCACGATGTCGAAGGCGAGCAGGGTCGAGGCGGCGTTCTCTCCCAGCCTGTAGCTGACCGGGAAGCGGCTCATCAGCATGAGGTTGAGCAGGACGGACGTGGCGATGACCAGCAGGCAGGCGAGAAGCGGGAGCGGGAAGCCCAGGAGCCCGTGCACCACGCCGACGGCCGCGCCCTGCCCGGCCACGGCGAGCCAGCGCAGCCGGACGAGCGTCTCCAGCCGCAGGCGTGTGGCCTCCTGGCCGAGCGTCGAGATGAGGTGGTCGGGCATGCGCGAAAACCTAGCGCGGGCCTGCGCGGGGGACAGGGGCGCAGGGGAGGACGGGGACGCAGGTCGGGCGCCGCGCCAGCATGAGGCGGCGAGGCCATGGAACCCGGGGCGGCCCGCGCAGGTTGCCGCCCTGCAATGCGTCACGCAATTGCCACATCCCCCGAAAGACCAATGCTTTATTCACCTGTGCGCGATTGTATGAAGGACGGGAGCGGCTAAGCTGTCGGCCTCTTGCGTCAAGATCCTTGCGTCAGAACGCGGACGCGTACGCCCAGGCCGCCGGAAGGAACTGCCATGATGCAGCTACCCTACTACATGTGGTACGAGGCGGCCCACGCCATGCTCGGCCCCGCCCGCGCCATGGCGGATTCGACGCGGATCTTCTACGACAACCGGCTCAACCCGCTCTCCTCCACGCCGTTCGGGCGCCAGATGGCCGCAGCCTGCGAGCTCTTCGAGCGCACGACCCGGCGCTACGGCAAGCCGGTCTTCGGCATCACCCAGACCAGCGTCAACGGCGTCCGGGTGCCCGTGCACGAGCGGATCGTCTGGGAAAAGCCCTTCTGCAAGATCATCAATTTCGACCGGCAACTCGGCGACAGGCCGGTGCGCCAGCCCAAGCTGCTGATCGTGGCTCCGATGTCCGGGCATTATGCGACCCTGCTGCGCGGCACCGTGGAGACCTTCGTCAGCACGCATGACGTCTACATTACGGACTGGGAGGACGCGCGCCTCGTCCCCGTCAGCGCCGGCCGCTTCGACCTCGACGACTACATCGACTACGTCATCGGCATGATCCATGCGCTGGGGCCGGACGTGCATGTGCTGGCCGTCTGCCAGCCTTCCGTGCCGGTGATCGCCGCGATCGCGCGCATGGAGGCCGACAACGACATTCGCGCGCCCCGCTCCATGACCCTCATGGGCGGTCCGATCGATACGCGCGTGAGCCCGACCGCCGTGAACGTGCTGGCCGAGAAGCGCGGGATCGAGTGGTTCAAGCGCAATTGCATCGTCAAGGTGCCGCTGCCGAACCCCGGCTTCATGCGCGACGTCTATCCGGGCTTCCTGCAACTCGCCGGCTTCATGGCGATGAACATCGACCGCCACCTCGAGGCGCATGGCGAGATGTTCAAGCACCTCGTGGAGGGAGACGGGGACAGCGCCGAGAAGCATCGCGACTTCTACGACGAATATCTCGCCGTGATGGACCTGACGGCCGAGTTCTACCTGCAGACGGTGGACACCGTCTTCGTGAGGCATGCCTTGCCCAAGGGCGAGATGATGCATCGCGGCAAACCCGTGGACCTCAAGGCCATCCGCCGCGTCGGGCTGATGACCGTCGAGGGCGAGAAGGACGACATTTCCGGCGTCGGCCAGACCGAGGCGGCGCAGTGGCTGTGCACGGGCATTCCCGGCGAGATGCGCGCCCACTACGTCCAGCCCAAGGTCGGCCATTACGGCGTGTTCAACGGCTCGCGCTTCCGCGCCGAGATCGCGCCCAGGGTGGCCGACTTCATCTCCACCTGCGAGCAGGCGGCCCGCCGTTCCAATCACCGCGGGGCGTCGGTGACGCAGATCTCCAGCCGCAAGCTGGCGAGCGTGCCCGCCCGCGACTGAGCTTCGCGATCGCGCCCGGTCGCAAATCTTCAAACGGCGTTAACGTAAAGTTTGAGCAAATTCGGCGCAGTTTCGCGCCGAAAGGCGCGCTGCCACGCCCAAGATCGCGTCAAGCCCCAATTGCGCATGCCGACGACCCCGAGGGTCGCACGATTGGATGGATGACAAGCGCCACGGCGTTCAGCACAATTGTCTCCATGATGTCGGGACTGAGAGTGATTAGCCGTCGGATCCTGCCGCCCCAGGATCCGCCGCACCTGGAGGTGCGCCACGGGGGCGACACGTTTCACGTGGCGCTGCGCCGCATCGCGGCGGCCAGGCGCTTCACCTTGCGGGTGAGCTCGGCGACCGGAAGCATCGTCCTGACGCTTCCGGTGAGGGCCGACCTGCGGACGGCAGCCGATTTCGCGCGCCGACACGGCGACTGGATCGCCTCGCGGGTCGCCAACCTGCCGGAAACGACCGAACTCGGCCCCGGCGTCGTCGTGCCCTTCCGGGGCGTGGGCCACCGGATCGTGCATCGCGGCGCGGCCCGCGGCACCTGCTGGGTCGAGGAGGGCGGCCGCTTCGGCCAGATCCTCGTGACCTCGGGCGGGGTGGAGCATTGCGGCCGGCGCGTGCGGGATTTCCTGAAGCGGGAGGCCAAGAAGGACCTCGAGGCCGCCGTGAAGGTGCATTGCGCGGCGCTCCGGGTGAAGGCCACCAAGATCACCCTGCGCGACACGACCAGCCGCTGGGGCTCCTGCTCCTCCACGGGCCGGCTCAATTTCTCCTGGCGCCTCATCATGGCGCCGCCCTTCGTGCTGGACTACCTGGCCGCCCACGAGGTGGCGCACCTCAAGGAAATGAACCACTCGCCTCGCTTCTGGCGACTGGTCGAGCGGCTTTGCCCCCGCACCGAGGAAGCCGAGGCCTGGCTGAAGCGCCACGGGCCGGAACTGCACCGGTTCAAGTAGGGCCGGGCGGCTTCCGGAATCGTTGTCCTCGCGAAGCGAGCGGCGTCGTCCCGCCTGGCCACGCGCCGGCGGATGGCCTCGCCGGACGCGTCCCGGCAGGGCCCGCGGCGGGCCTCAGCCCCCGAAGAGCTTGTCGAACAAGGACTTCTGCGGCCCGGGCGGGGCCGGCGTCGGGAGGCGCTGCGGCGCGGGCATGGTCCCGCCCGGCACCATGCCAGGCGGGCGTGGAACGTCGTCGGCCGAGACGGTGCGCCGCACCGTTGCGGGCCCGGCGGCGGGGACGGGCGCGGCCATTCCGGAGGCCTGGGTTGGGGCTCCGGACGGGGCGGGCGCGGGCGCCAGGACCAGAGGGCCCGATCCGCTGGCGAGCGCGCGCTGGGCCGGAACCGGCGCCTGGACCTGCTGGCTCCCGGGCAGGACGATAGCCCCGTCGGCCGGCAGGCCGGCCACGGGCGGGGCAGGCAGGAAACTGGGGTCGCCGGCCGGGGCCGGCGTCAGCTGCTTCCACTGGCCGCCCGGCAGGGGCGCAGGGGGCGTGTTGGCGAGCGCCAGCTTCATGAAGCGCGCCCAGACCTCGACCGGCAGGTTGCCGCCTGACACCTTCCTCGTCGGCGTGCCGTCGTCATTGCCGAGCCAGACGCCCGCCACGAGGGCGCCCGTATAGCCGACGAACCAGGCGTCGCGGAAATCCTGGCTGGTGCCCGTCTTGCCGGCCGCCTCCCAGCCCGGCAGCTCGGCCTTGCGGGCCGTCCCCGTCAGCAAGGTCTCCCGCATCATCGCGTTCATCATGCCCACGGCACTCGGATCCAGCACGCGGCCAAAGCCCGGGCCGGTGCGCGAATAGATCGTCTCGCCCGAGGAGGTCCTGACCTGCCGGATCACGTAGGGGAGCACGGCGATGCCGCCATTGGCGAAGGGCGCGTAGGCCGAGACGAGCTCGATGGGGGTCACCTCCGAGGTGCCGAGCGCGATCGAGGCGTTGGGCTCGAGCCGGGACTGGATGCCGAGGCGCTGGGCCGTCTTCACCACCGTCTTCGGTCCGACCTCCAGGCCGAGGCGCACGGCCACCGTGTTGAGCGACAGGGCGAGGCCCGTGCGCAGGCTGACGGGGCCTCGGTAGTCCCGCGAGTAGTTCTCGGGCTGCCAGCCCTTCACGTTGATCGGCGCGTCGTCGCGGATCGTGTCGGGCGTCAGGCCGTGCTCGACGGCGGCGAGGTAGACGAAGGGCTTGAAGGCCGAGCCCGGCTGCCTCTTGGCCGTGGTGGCCCGGTTGAACTGGCTTTCCGTGTAGTTGCGGCCGCCCACCATCGCCTTCACCGCCCCGTCGGGCTGCATCGCGATGAAGGCGCCCTGGCTGACGCCGAACTTGTCGCCCTTGAGGTTCAGCTCGTCCACCAGCGAGCGCTCGGCGGCGGCCTGCATGCCCGCATCGATGGTGGTCGTCACTACGATGTCCTTGTCGATCGTGCCGATGAAGTCGTCGAGCACGTCCATGACGTAGTCGGCGGCATAGTTGACCGAGCCGGCGCCCTCGGGCTTCACGGCGTTGGGCGGGTTGATCAGGGCCACCTTGGCCATCTGGTCGCTGACGAAGCCCTCCTTCGCCATGGCGGCCACGACGAGGGCGGCACGGGCCTGCGCCGCCTCGGGATTGCGGTTCGGCGCGAGCCGGGAGGGAGCCTGCACCACGCCGGCGAGCTCGGCAGCCTCGGCGAGGGTGACGGAGCGCGCTGACTTGCCGAAATACTTCTGCGCCGCCGCTTCCACCCCATAGGCGCCCGAGCCGAAATAGACGCGATTGAGGTAGAGCTCGAGGATCTGGTCCTTCGTGTAGTTGCGCTCCAGCCAGATCGCCAGGATGGCCTCCTGGATCTTGCGCGAGGCCGTGCGCTCCTGGGTCAGGAACAGGTTCTTGGCGAGCTGCTGGGTGAGGGTGGAGCCGCCCTGCATCGAGCCGCCGCTGCGGGTCACGTTGCGGAAGAGCGCGCGGGCTATGCCCACGGGGTCGATGCCCCGGTGGTCGTAGAAGCGGCGGTCCTCGATGGCGACGAAGGCCTTGGGCAGGTAGGGGGGAAGCTCCCTGAGCGTCACGGTCCTGCCGCCGGTCTCGCCGCGATTGGCGAGCAGCGTTCCATCGGCGGCCATGATGGCGATGTTGGGCGGCCTCTTGGGCACGGCCAGCTGATCGATGGGGGGAAGCTTCGAGGCGTGGTAGACGACAAGGCCGACCACGCCGATCACCGCCCAAAGCCCCGCCACCACCGCCCAGTAGGCGACATGGCCGAGGACGGAGCGCCTGGCCTTGCGGCGCTTGCCCGTCTCGGCGCGGGCGGGGCGTCCGCCGCCCGGGCCGCGTCCGCCCTTCGGCCCAGGGGCCTTGGCCATCGATGTGTCCTCCGGCCGGGGCGGCGACGCGCGCCCCGCTTCGCGGCTGCCAGGCTCCGCCGGGGACGCCTGCCGCTCCGCCGCGGCGGCCCGCCTGGGACGGCCCTCCGCGATCGGATCGAGCGCCGGGGTGATGCTGGGCGCGAAATTCGGCTCCTGGCGGGCGTCGCGCCGCGCCGCCTTGCGGGCCGCGCGGCCGGGAACCCCGGGCCGATCCTCGGCGCTCAGGCGGATGTCGAGCTGGGATCGATCGCCCGGGGCGTCTGGCTGGAATGTCGGCTCACGCCGCTCGCCGGGTCGCTCGCGCCGCCCGTCCGTCATCCCGCCCCGAGCCCCTCTCGACACCACGCGCCACGGGTCGAAACCCTCGGCTACCGGCGCAGCACTGTGACCGTAATTGCGGCGGTTTGAGGGGTGGTTAAGGATTACCGGCCGGCGCCGGGCCCGCTCAGGCGGCCTCGCTCCCGGGCGGCTCCACGGGCTCGGCCGGCACGCTGGCCTTGTGTTTCTCGGTGAGCAGCCGGCACAGGCGCACGATCGTCGCCTTCATCTCCAGGCGATGCACGACCATGTCGACCATGCCGTGGGCGCGAAGGTACTCGGCGCGCTGGAAACCGTCCGGCAGCTTCTCGCGGATGGTCTGCTCGATCACGCGCGGGCCGGCGAAGCCGACCAGGGCGCCGGGCTCGGCGATGTGGATGTCGCCCAGCATGGCGTAGGAGGCGGTGACGCCGCCCGTCGTCGGGTTGGTGAGCACGACGATGTAGGGCAGCTTCGCCGCGCGCAGGCGCTGCACCGCCACGGTGGTGCGCGGCATCTGCATGAGCGAGAACATGCCCTCCTGCATGCGCGCGCCGCCGGAGGCGGCGAACATCACGAAGGGCGTGTTGCGGTCGACCGCCGTGTCGAGCCCCTTGATGACGGCCTCGCCGGCCGCCATGCCGAGCGATCCGCCCATGAAGTCGAAATCCTGAACGCCGATGGTGAGCGCCAGGCCGTCGGCCCTGCCGTAGCCCACCTTGACGGCGTCCGGCGTGCCCGTCTTGGCGCGGGCGTCCTTCAGGCGGTCGACGTAGCGTTTCTCGTCGCGGAACTTCAGCGGGTCGGCCGGGACCTCGGGAAGCGGAATGTCCTCGAAGATCCCGCCGTCGAACATGCTCTTGAGACGCAGGATGGCGCCCATTCGCATGTGATAGTTCGAGCCGGGGATGACCTGGAGATTGGCCTCGACGTCCTTGTGGAACACGAGCTGGCCGGAATCCGGGCACTTGATCCACAGGTTCTCCGGCGTGTCGCGCCGCAGGAACGAGCGGATCTTGGGCCGCACGACGTTGGAGATCCAGTTCATCGGGCTCGTGTCCATGGACCCTCCTGGGGTTCGTGCCGTCGCCGCGGGCGCGTCAGGCTGCCGTCTTGGCGACCCGGCGCACGCCGGCGGCGATGTCCTTCACCAGATCCTCGACCGCGCCGACAGTGCGGTCCGTCGCCTTGCCCTCGCCGTCGAGCGAACCGCGGATCGCGTCGACGATGGCCGAGCCGACCACGACCCCGTCCGCGCCCTTGGCGATGGACTCGGCGGCGGCGGCGTTCTTGACGCCGAAGCCGACGGCCACGGGAAGACGGGTATGGCGCTTGATCCGCGCCACCGCGCTCGCGACCTTGCCGAAGTCGGGCGTCGCCGCCCCGGTAATGCCGGTGATCGAGACGTAGTAGACGAAGCCCGACGTGTTGGCGAGCACGGCCGGAAGGCGGGCGTCGTCGGTCGTCGGCGTGGCGAGGCGCACGAAGTTGAGCCCCGCCGCCAGTGCCGGCTTGCAAAGCTCCTCGTCCTCCTCCGGCGGCAGGTCGACGACGATGAGCCCGTCCACCCCGGCCGCGATCGCGTCCTTCAGGAAGGCGTCGACCCCGTACACGTAGATCGGGTTGTAGTAGCCCATCAGGATGATCGGGGTGGCGTCGTCGCCGGCGCGGAAGTCGCGCACGAGCTGCAGCGTCTTCTTCAGCGTCATGCCGGCGTTGAGCGCCCTCAGTCCCGCCGCCTGGACCGACGGGCCGTCGGCCATCGGGTCCGTGAAGGGCATGCCGAGCTCGATGAGATCCGCCCCCGCGCCCGGAAGAGCCTTGACGACCGCGAGCGAGGCCGCGGGGTCCGGGTCTCCGGCCATCACGAAGGTGACGAGTGCGGCGCGGCCCTGGGCCTGCACCGCGGCGAAGCGGCGGTCGATGCGGGTGGTCATGCGGCGGCTCTTAGCATGGCGCTGAGCGGAAGGGGAGGGATGCCTCCCTCAGCTCATCCCGCCGAGATGATCGGCGACCGTGAAGATGTCCTTGTCCCCGCGGCCGCAGAGATTGACGATCATCAGGTGATCGCGCGGGAAGGTGGGCGCCAGCTCCGTCACCTTGGCGATGGCGTGGGCCGGCTCGAGCGCCGGAATGATGCCCTCGAGCTTGGACAGCAGCTGGAAGGCCTCCAGCGCCTCCTTGTCGGTGGCGGAGATGTATTTCACGCGGCCGATGTCGTGCAGCCAGGAATGCTCCGGGCCGATGCCGGGATAGTCCAGGCCGGCCGAGATCGAATGGCCCTCGGTGATCTGGCCGTCGTCGTTCATCAGCAGATAGGTGCGGTTGCCGTGCAGCACGCCCGGTCGCCCGCCCGTCAGCGAAGCGGCGTGCGCGCCGGTGTGGATGCCGTGGCCGGCCGCCTCGACGCCGTAGATCGCGACATCCTTGTCGTCGAGGAAGGGGTGGAAAAGACCGATCGCATTGGAGCCGCCGCCGATACAGGCGACGAGCGAGTCGGGCAGCCGTCCCTCGCGCTCCAGCATCTGCTCGCGCGCCTCGCGGCCGATCACCGACTGGAAGTCGCGCACCATGCCGGGATAGGGATGGGGACCCGCCGCCGTGCCGATGCAGTAGAACGTGTTCTCGACGTTGGTGACCCAGTCGCGCAGCGCCTCGTTCATGGCGTCCTTGAGGGTCTTGGAGCCGGACTGGACCGGGACGACCTCGGCGCCCAGCATCTTCATGCGGAACACGTTGGGCTTCTGCCGCTCGACGTCGACCGCGCCCATGTAGACAATGCATTCCAGGCCGAAGCGGGCGCAGAGCGTGGCGGTGGCGACGCCGTGCTGGCCGGCGCCCGTCTCCGCGATGATGCGCTTCTTGCCCATGCGCCGCGCCAGCAGGATCTGGCCCAGCACGTTGTTCACCTTGTGCGCGCCGGTATGGTTCAGCTCGTCGCGCTTCAGGTAGATCTTCGCGCCGCCCAGATGCTCGGTGAGCCGCTCGGCGAAATAAAGCGGGCTCGGCCGGCCGACATAGTGCGTGAGATAGCCGTTCATCTCCTGATGGAAGGCGGGGTCCGCCTTGGCGACCTTGTAGGCCTCCTCCAGCGAGAGGATCAGCGGCATCAGGGTCTCGGCCACGAAGCGTCCGCCGAAGAGGCCGAAGTGGCCGGTCTCGTCAGGGCCGGTGCGGAAGGAATTGGGGGTCTGGATCGTCACGCGTGCAGTCCTTCGGGAAACGGCCGGCCGGGGTCACGGGCGGGCAGGCGCGCCCGGCTGGCGCAGGGATTCGGCGGCGGCTTTCGCGGCCTTCACGAAGGCGGCGATCTTGGCGGGATCCTTGTCGCCCGGCGCCCGCTCCACGCCGGAGGAGACGTCGACCCCCGGCGCGCCGGTGATGCGCAGCGCCTCGGCGACGTTGTGGGCGGCGAGGCCGCCCGACAGCATGTAGGGCTTGCCGAGGTCGACTCCCTTCAGGATCGTCCAGTCGAAGGCCGCCCCGTTGCCGCCGGGCCGATTGGCGTCCTTGGGCGGCTTCGCGTCGAACAGGATGCGGTCGCCCACGAAGCGATAGGCGTCCGTGCGGGCGATGTCGGCGGGGCCCGAGACGCCGATGACCTTCATGACCGGCACCTTGTAGCGCGAGCGGATCTCGCCGACGCGGCGCGGCTCCTCCTCGCCATGCAGTTGCAGCAGGTCGGGCTCAAGCGCCTCCACGATGGCCGCGAGCTCGCCGTCGTCGGCGTTCACCGTCAGCGCAACCTTCTGCGCACGGTTGCCGACGTGCTTGGCCAGGGTCCTCGCGTCCGTGTAGTGGACGTGGCGCGGCGAGGCGGAAAAGAAGACGAAGCCGACCATGTCGGCGCCGGCGTCGATCGCCGCGTCGATGGTCTCGAACGTCTTCAGGCCGCAGATCTTCACGAGCACGGACATGGCGCGTTCATTGGCACGAGTGGACCGAGGTGTCCACTTTTCACCGGCCCCGCCTGCGCTTACAAGCCGCGTCACGATG
Organism: Alsobacter sp.; assembly: GCA_046349155.1. Lineage (GTDB taxonomy): Bacteria > Pseudomonadota > Alphaproteobacteria > Rhizobiales > Beijerinckiaceae > Alsobacter. The sequence continues at coordinate 589,939 of JAXMCW010000003.1, forward strand.
ACCGGGACGTCGGCCCGGAGCGGTCAGCGCACGCGCCGCCAGACCAGGATCGCGGCCGCGAGGTCCTCGATGGCCGTGCCGACCGACTTGAACATCGTGATCTCGTCCGCCCGGCTGCGCCCCGCATGCCGTCCCGCCGCGAGGTCGTAGAGGTCGCCGACCACGTCCGAGGGCTGGATCACGCCGTCGGCGATCGGCAAGGCGAGGTCGCCGCCCTCCTTCAGCGCGCCCGCCCGCGTGTCGCAGAACAAGGTGGCGCGGCGCACGCACTCGTCGTCCGTCTCGCGCATCGAGGGCTTGAACGCGCCCACGCAATCGAGATGGGCGCCCTCCCGCAGCCAGGCCCCGCGCACCAGCGGCGACAAACTCAGCGTGGCCGTGCTGACGATGTCGGCCTCGCGCACCGCGGCTTCCAGATCCTCGACAGCACGGACCGGCAGGCCGTCGGCCGCGAGGTCCGCGGCCATGGCGCGCGCCCGGTCGGGGCGGTGGTTCCACAGGGCGATGTCGACGAGCGCGTGCTCGGCCGCGTGGGCCCGGATCAGGAAGGGCGCCATGGCGCCCGCGCCCACCATCGCCATCCGGCTCGCGCCGGGGCGGGCGAGATGGCGGCCGGCGAGCGCGGAGGCCGCGGCCGTGCGCCACGTGGTCAGGCGGGTCCCGTCGATGGCGGCGAGCGGCGCGCCGGTGGCTCCGTCGAGCAGGAGGTACGTGCCCAGCACGCTTGGCAGGCCGCGTGCGCCGTTGCCCGGGAAGATCGTGACGATCTTGGTGCCCGCGAAGGGCTCCTCCTCGGCCGCGCCCGTCCAGGCCGGCATCAGCAGGAGCGTCGCCTCGCCCTCGGGCCGATGGATCGCGTGATGGTGGCGGACCGGGGCCTCGATGGCGGCGCGGAAGGCGGCGGCGAGCCCGTCGGCGAGGCCGCGCGGGTCGAGCACGCGGTCGACCGCGGCGGCGTCGATGACCTGCATGACGTCGGTCAGCGAATGGTCGACGGCGCGGGCAGCGCGGTCATCGACGTGGCGGAAAGCCTGTCGACCTCGGCCTTGTGCTTGGCCGCGGCGCGGGCATTGGCGCGGGCCGCCTTGCGGTGGCGGCTCTGGCCGAACCACACGGCGACGCCGCCGAGCACCACGCCCACCGCCATGGCGACGAAGACGATCAGGAAGAGCGGCGCCTGGACGGGCGGAATGTCGAACCAGCCGGGCGGATCGAGCGTCACCGGGACCGGCGTGCGGTTGGCCACGGCGAAGACGGTGCCGAGCACGATGATCGGCACCATCACGAGCAGCTTGAGGAAGGACTTCATGGGATCACCTTTCCGCGGGGCGGCCAGGCGCCGGACCCGCCGGGCGCAGCCTCAGGCTGCGCCTCCGTTCGGCTTGTTGAGCCGCATCCGCATTTCCTTGCCCGCCTTGAAGACCGGCACGACCTTCTCGGCCACGCGAACGTGCTCGCCCGTGCGCGGGTTGCGTCCCACGCGGGCATCGCGGGTCTTCACGGAGAAGGCGCCGAAGCCGCGGATCTCGACGCGGTCGCCGCGGGCAAGCGCCTGCGTGATCTCGTCGAGGATCGCGTTCACGACGTTCTCAGCATCCCGCTGGTACAGCTCCGGATAATGCTCGGCGATCTTCTGCACCAGTTCTGACTTGATCATCCGGCCCCCCGCCGCCGTCCGTCTGACACTATATCATTGAAAATGCGTATGTTTTCGTTTCAAGGGTGCCAGAGCGCCAGAAGCCCGTCAAGGGCGGGGCGATCGGCGCCGCGCGCAGCCGCCGACAGGACCGCGGCCAGCTCGTCATATCCCATCACGCCAGCGGCCCCCGACGCCATCGACCACAGGCCCAGCGCCGTGCGGCTCTCCGGCTTGTAGTCGCGCACGGGCAAGTCCCTGGCGAGGTTCCTGTTGGCCTCGAGCCAGGCGATGGCCTGCTTCTCGGTGCCGACCTCGTCGATCAGCTTGAGCGGCAGGGCCTGGCGGCCCGTGAAGACGCGACCATCGGCGACCGTGGTCAGGTCGGCGCCGGAAATGCCGCGGCGCTGCTGCACGAGCGCCTTGAACCAGTCGAAGCTGTCGTTGATCAGCGCCGCCATGGCGGCCTGGGCCGCCGGCGTGGTGGGCTCCAGCGGGTTGGGCGCGGCCTTGAGCGGCGAGGACTTGATCGTGTCCATGGAGATGCCCCAGGTCTCCAGGAGCTTGCTCACGTTCGGCGACTGGAACAGCACGCCGATCGAGCCGACGATCGAGGTCTGCTGCGCGACAATGCGGTCCGTCCCCATGGCCGCGATGTAGCCGCCCGAGGCGGCGAGGCCGCTCACCACGGCCACCGTCGGCTTCTTGGACGACAGGTCGCGCAGCGCGTCGAACAGGATTTCCGACCCGCTCACCGTGCCCCCGGGGCTGTCGATGTCCACGAGCACGGCCGAGGCGCTGCTCTTGCCCACCCGCTTGAGGAGGTCGAGCGTCTGGCTGTCGCCGGTGATCAGGCCGCTGATCTTCACGCGCGCCACATGGGCGCCCAGGCCGCCGCCGCTCAGGCGATCGCGCGAGGCGTAGAGCCCGAGGCCGAGGACGGCGAGAAGCGCGACGAGGAACGTGGCGACGCGCCAGACCGTCAGCTTGCGTCTCAACTGCCGGCGTTCGACCAGGACGTCACTCTCAGCAGCCATCGGCGCCTCCGGGCCGCGCGGCGCGCGGCAACCCGCGAGTCGTAGCCTCCGGGACGCGGGAGGGCAACACGCAAAGGAGGCGGCCGCGCGCGGCCGAAACGCGCCAGCCTGCGTCGCCTCGCGTGTTGCTGCCGCGTCGGCCGCGGGATAGTCCTGTCCCCGAGACGACCGGCCCGACGCCCTCGCCACCCGGGAGGGCGGCGGGACCGGCAGCCCCGAACCCGACGCGACGCCTCACGGACATGGCCTACATGGAACCCTCCGACGCCATCATGGCGCGGTTCCTCGCGCTGCATCCCAAGCTCATCGACCTGTCGCGCGGTCGTATCGAGCGCCTGCTGGGCGCGCTGGGAGAGCCCCACCGCAAGCTGCCGCCGGTGATCCACGTCGCGGGCACCAACGGCAAGGGCTCCACCGTGGCCTTCATGCGCGGCGTGCTCGAGGCGGCGGGCCTGTCCGTGCATGTCTACACCTCGCCTCACCTCGTGCGCTTCCATGAGCGGATCCGGCTCGGTGCGCCGGGCGGCGGACGCCTGGTCGCAGAGCCCGTCCTGGTCGACGCCTTCCGGCGCTGCGAGGAGGCCAACCGGGGCGAGCCCATCACGATCTTCGAGATCACGACGGCGGCCGCGTTCCTGCTCTTCGCGGAGCATCCCGCCCACGTGCTGCTGCTGGAGGTGGGGCTCGGCGGGCGCGTCGACGCCACCAACGTGATCGACAGGCCGCTGGCCAGCGTCGTGACGCCCGTCTCGATGGACCATTCGGAGTATCTCGGCGACACCGTCGCCAAGATCGCTTTCGAGAAGGCCGGCATCTTCAAGCGCGGCGCGCCGAGCGTGATCGGCCTGCAGGACCATCCCGAAGCGCTCGCCGTGCTGGAGCGCCAGGCCGCCCGCACCGGAGCGCCGGTTCTGGTCGCAGGCCAGGATTTCCATGTCCACGAGGAGAATGGCCGGCTCGTCTACCAGGACGAGGACGGGCTGCTCGACCTGTCGCTGCCCCGGCTGCCGGGCCGCCACCAGCACGTCAATGCCGGTACGGCCGTCGCGGCCCTGCGGGCCGCGTCCTTCGGGCGCCTGCCCAGCAAGGCCTACGAGGCCGGCATCGCCGGGGCCGACTGGCCGGCCCGCCTGCAGCGGCTCACCAGGGGCCATCTTCCCGGGCTGCTGCCCGACGACGCGGAGCTTTGGCTCGACGGCGGGCACAACCGCGACGGCGGCAAGGTGCTGGCCGCCGCCATGGCGGAATTCGAGGAGCGGCGGCCGCGACCGCTGGTGATGATCGTGGGCATGCTCGGCACCAAGGATTCGCTCGGCTTCCTGGAGAATTTCTCCGGCCTCGCCCAGGAGGTGCTGGCCGTGTCGATGCCCACGCAACCGGCGGCCCGGCCGGCTGCCGAGGTGGCGGCCATCGCCAACGGCGCCGGCCTGCCCGCGGCGGCGCAAGGCAGCGTGGAGGCAGCGCTCAATGCGATCGCGCGGCGCGACTGGAGTGTCGCACCGCGCGTGCTGATCTGCGGATCGCTCTATCTCGCCGGCGAGGTTCTGGCCGCCAACGGAACGCCCCCCGGCTGACCGGAGGACGGGCCGGCGTCAGATCGCCGAGTGGATCCACTTGGACAGGTCGCCCTTGGAGGCGGCCCCGACCTTCTGGGCGGCGAGCTTGCCGCCCTTGAAGATCATCAGAGTGGGGATCGAGCGGATGCCGAACTGACCCGGCACCTGCTGGTTCTCGTCCACGTTCATCTTCACGATCTTCACCTTGCCCTCGAGCTCCTTGGAGATCTCGTCGAGCGCCGGGGCGATCATGCGGCAGGGGCCGCACCACTCCGCCCAGAAGTCCACGACGACGGGCTCGGCTGATTCGAGCACATCGGTCTTGAAGCTCGAATCGGTGACTTTGTGGGTCATGACATCCTCGCATCGGCGGGCAGAAGGGCCCCGATGGCCGCCCGCCGCTGGGTCGCCGCGCCTGCGGCACCTTCGCCTCGTAAGCTAGGAATGCCCCGGGGGAGCGTCAAGCGAGCGTCACGCAGCCTTGATCTGCGCGAGAGCCGAGGCGAGCCGCGGAGCAGGCACCTCGCGCACGACCGGTCCCTGCGTGAAGACGAGCACGGCACGGACGGGCCGGCCCGGATAGAGGCGGCCGAGCAACGCCGCATAGAGCGCGACTTGCGCGGCGTGCTCGTCCGACACCTCGTCGGCGGGGCCCTGCGCCGCGGGCGGCTGGCCCGTCTTGAAATCGGCCACCCAGATCGCCTCGGGCGTGACCGCGAGGCGGTCGATCTGCCCTGTGATGGGGACCGGGGCGCCGCCCGGGCCGAGCGGCAGGTCGCCGGCGACGGGCACCTCGGCCCGGCTGCCCGGACCGAAGAGCGGGGCGAGCTCGGCCGAGTCGAGAATGGCGTCGACCGCGGCGAGCGAGGCCCGGCGGGCCTCCTCGGGGAGCCCGGGGACGCGCGCCGCGAGGAGAGCCAGTCCGACGGCCTCCCGGCGGTCGCGCGGCTGGCCGGGCAGGATCTCCAGCAAGGTATGCACGCAGCGGCCGAGCAGCCGGGCCCTGGCCCGGACGTCGGGATCACCGAAGGCCAGGGCCGCGGGCGAGGCGCGCGCGGCGTCCGCCGCGACCGCCGCGCCCGAGGACACGCAGGGGCAGCGGGGCGGCGGGCTCGTGAGCCGCGGGCCGCCGCAGCCAGTCAGGCAGGGGCGGCGGCGGCGGCGAGGGCTGCGGCGGCGCGGCGGCGGCCGGCGCGGGCGGTCCTGCCTGCCAGCGCCAGACCGTCCGGCCGTCGATCGACTGCTCGACCATGCGCTCCTTCAGCGTCGCGGCCACCATGTCGTACCAGCAGCCGGGGGCGCGTCCGCGCTTGCCCTCGTAGCCCGCGATGACCAGCCGGTCCTTGGCGCGCGTCATGGCGACGTAGAGCAGGCGGTGGTATTCCTGCAGCGCCTTGTCCTGGCCGGCCTGCCGCGCCTGCGCCACGGCCTCGGGATCCGCCGCCTTCGCGCCCGACCAGACCGGCAAGGGGCCGTCCCTGCCGTCGATCATGAGCACGGGCTCGTCGTGCCGGCCATTGGGCGCGGTGCAGGTGTCGGCGAGGATGACGACCGGGGCCTCGAGCCCCTTCGCGCCATGCACGGTCATCACGCGGACCTCGCCGGCGCTCGCGTCCATGTCTCGCCTGATCACGAGGTCGGCGTCCGCCAGCGCCGCGAGGAAGAGCGGCAGCGAGGGCCCCTGGCGCTGCTCGAAGTCGAGTGCGAGGCGGAGGAACTCGTCCACCGCGTCGCCCGCCTCCGAACCGAGCCGCCCGAGCACCGCGCGCCGGCCGCCTTCCGCCCCGAGCAGGCCGGCATAGAAGGCGAAGGGCCCGCAGGCCCCGGCCCGCCGGCGCCAGCGCGCCAGCGTCTCCTGCACGGCGGCCCAGGCGGGCTCGGCTTCCGCGAGGCGCGCCAGGGCGGCGGCCAGGCTGCCCGGCCGGCCCACGGCCAGTCGCTGGAGGTCGTCGTCCGACAGGCCGACGAACGGCGACTTGAGGGCGGCTGCGAGCGTCAGGTCGTCGTCCGGAAGCAGGCTCGCGCGGCCCAGCGCGATGAGGTCGAGCACGGCGATGTGCCGGGTGAGGGCCAGCCGATCCGCGCCGGCCACGGGCACGCCCGCGGTCTTCAGGGCGCGGATCACCGCCTCGAAAAAGGCGTTGCGGTTGCGCACGAGGATGAGCACGTCGCCCGGCGGCACGACCCGGCCACTCTCGTCCCCCTCGCGCTGCCAGCGCGCCAAGGTGGCGGCGATCCGCTCGGCGAGCCGCACGGGGGGCGCCGTCTCGCCGGCCTGGTCGAGGGGCTTGTCCCAGGCCTCGATCTCGCGCTCGGGCTCCGGCGTCTCCAGGTCCCAGATCTCGACGAGGCCCGGCGCGCCCGGCCGCGCGCTCTGGTGCGCCGGCGCGACGGGATCGCCGAAGGACAGGCTGCGGTGATGGTCGGCCGGGGCGAAGACGGCGTCGACGGCGCTCAGCACCTCGGGCGCAGAGCGGAAAGAGAGCGTGAGCTCGACGTTCTCGAAGCGCCAGCGCTCCGGCTCGCCGCGATCCGCCTCCTCCTTGGGGCGCTTCAGCGCCTCCACCTTGGCCTTGAAATGGCGACGCGCCGCCTCGAAGGCCTCGGGCGCGGCGCCCTGGAAGGAGTAGATGGACTGCTTCGGATCGCCCACCGCGAACAGCGTGCGCACGCGCCGGGTGCGGCCCTCGCCGGCCACGAAGTCCTCAGCGATGGCGCGCAGGATGGCCCACTGGGGCTCGCTCGTGTCCTGCGCCTCGTCGACGAGAATGTGGTCGATGCCCTGGTCGAGCTTGTAGAGCACCCAGGCGGCCTCGCACTTGCGCGACAGGAGATCCGAGGTGCGGGCGATGAGATCGTCGAAGTCGAGCGCGCCGCGCCGGCTCTTCGCCTCGTCGTAGAGGCGGGCCATCGCGTCGGCGAGCAGGAAGAGCGCCTCCGTGCGCTCCACCGCGGCGGCGGCGCGGACGGCGTCCATCAGGCCGCCGAGCCGAACCTTCTCGGCGGCGAGCGCCTCGGCGAGGCCGGGATTGCGGGCCCTGAAGTCCTTGGTCAGGAAGGCGCTGTCGGCGCGGGGCCTCGCCTCCCGGGTGAGGAACACCTCGGCATAGAGGCTGCGCCGGCGCTCACGATCCCCGGTCGCCAGGGCCGAGGCCAGAAGGTCGGCGAAGCCCTGCTCGCGGGACTTGCCGTCGCGGCGGAGGGCCTCGATCGCGCCGGGCCAGTCGGCCTCGGGAAGCCCGCCGGCCAGCACCTGGGCCAGCAGGTCCTCGCCGCGGGCGCCGTCCGGCACGCCCAGGCGGGCGCCGAGCTCGGCCGTCAGCCGCGTCACCGCCGCGCGGCCCTCGGCGCGGCGTCCCAGGCGGGCGCGGGCCCGGATGGCGACGGCGACCAGGTCGGCGAAGGCGTCCTCGCCGACGGCCTCGTTGAGCACGGCGAGCGCGTCGCCCAGCACGGGGTCGGTCCCGGCCGACGCGCGCGCGAGGACGGCGCGGCGTGCGGCGGCGAGCAGTTCGGCGCCGGTGGCCTCGTCCAGCACCTCGAACCGGGCCGCGACATTGGCCTCGAAGGGAAACAGGTGCAGCAGCCGCTCGCAGAAGGCGTGGATGGTCTGGATCTTCAGCCCGCCCGGCGTCTCGATGGCGCGCGCGAAGAGCTGGCGGGCCGCCGCCAGCCGCTTCTGGTCCGGACGGCGGCCCTCCAGGGCCTCCAGCGCGGCGGCGAGATCCTGGTCGTTCAGCGTCACCCAGCGCGAAAGGATCCCGAAGACGCGGCTCGCCATGTTGGCTGCGGCCGCCTTGGTGAAGGTGATCGACAGAATGCGGCCCGGCTCGACGCGTTCCAGCAGCAGCCGTATCACACGGTCCGCGAGCACCGTCGTCTTGCCCGATCCGGCATTGGCGGAGACCCAGGCGCTCGCGCCGGGGTCCGAGGCGCGCCTCTGGGCGAGCCGCGTGCTCTCGGGGATGGTGAAGCGCTCGCTCATGCCTCCTCCCCGCCGGACCCGTCGGGACCCAGCAGCGACCATTCCCTGACCCGGGCGAGATGGTCGTAGGGCGCATAGCGGCGGGCGAACTTGGGCGCGGGGCGGGACAGGAAGGCGCGCTCGCCGGCCCGGAGCTCTGCGAGCAGCCCCACGAGCCGGTCCAGGTGCTGCCGGGCCAGGGCCTCGAGGCTCTCGGCCCTCTCGCCCGGCTTGACCTCGACCTCCCGGCCCAGCCCCCGACCCGCCGCGAGGTGGACATAGGTCAGCGCTTCGATGGGAGCCTCCGCCGGGATGCCGGGGAAAACGCCCGCCATCGCCATGGCCGCCTCCAGCGTGAGCTGGGGACTGAAGCCGACCTGCACCTCCTTCAGGCCCGGCACCGCGCCGGTCTTGAAGTCGATGATGGCGACGCCCCCTGACGCGCGGCGCTCGATGCGGTCGGCGCGGGCGGTGAGCTCGAAGGTCGCGCCGTCGGGCAGGGCGAGCGCCAGCACCCCGCCGATCTCGGCGGCGACGATCATTCCCCGGGCGCGCCGCGCCGCCTCCCATTCGGCGAGGAAGGCGACCGTCCGCACCAGCCGCGGCCACCAGAAGGCGCGGATATCCGGCCGACCGTCGAGGTCGGGGAGGGCATCGAAGAGCGTCTTCGCCACGGCGAGGAGTTCCGCCTGCGGGTCCGGCGGAAGCGCGGCGGGCCAGGCCTTGGCGAAGTCGCCGAGCACGTCGTGCACCAGGGTGCCGCGCAGCGCCGCGCCGGGCGGCATGGCGAGATCGTCGAGGGGATCGAGCTTCAGGACGTGCTTCGCATAGATGGCGTAGGGGTCGCGCACCAGCGTCTCGACCTCGGTCACCGAGAGCCGAAGCGGCTGGAGCTCCCGGGCGGGGCGGGGCGCGGGCCGCGGGACGGCGCTGACCCTTTCGGGCCTGTCGAGCTGGCGGACCCAGGGGAGCAGGCCCTCCCCGCGCGCCAGGACCGGCCGCCACGCGGCGTCCCCGGCGACGGCCCGCATGCGCTGCAGGAAGCGGGACGGCACGGTCGGGTCGCCGCCGCGCTTTGCGGCGCGGGTCAGGATGGCGCGCGGCGCGCCGAGCGCCTGGACGAAGTCATGCGCCGTCTGCCCCAGCCGGCGCTCCAGGGCGGGCAAGGCGAGCTGCTCGCGCAGGGGCCTGTTCAGGAAGGCGTCGCCGCGCGTCTCGGGCGGCCAGGTCTTCTCGTCGAGCCCGCCGAGGATCACGAGGTCGCTGTGCAGCAGGCGCGATTCCAGCGGTCCCCAGATGCGCAGCCGCCGATGCCCCGGGTTCGGGCGCCGGGTGACGCGGCCCGCCATCAGGGCCGCGAAGAAGCCGGGATAGTCGTCGAAGGCGCCGGCGATGCCGAGGCCCGCGGCCTGGCGCGCCTCGTCGAACAGGGCCGCCAGCTCGTCCTCCGCGTCGCCCTCGGACGGCCGGGCTTCCTCGCCGGGGCCGGGCTCCGTCACCGCTGCGAGGGCCGCCTCGTGGAGGGGAACGAGAGCGACGAGGTCGCGCTCGCCGGGAAGCGCGGCAGGTCCGAAGCCCGCCAGCGCGGCTTCGAGGGCGGCGAGCAGGGCGTCGGCCGCCGCCCAGTCCTGCGGGCCAAGGCGCTTGCGCGGCCAGGGCGCATGGCGCTGCGAGGGGGCGCGCTCCGCCGCGCGCCGGAGCGCCGGCCGCAGGGCCGCGAGGCCCGGCGGCAGGGCCGGTCCGCGCAACAGGCCGATCTCGAGCGCGGCTCGGCCCCGGGCGCGCAGAGCGGGCGGCAGGCCCAGCCGGCAGAGCGGGTGAGCGAGCAGCGCGATGAGGGAGGTGGGCTCCCCCTGCGCGGCGCTCGCCTCGGCCACCAGCAGCGCCAGGGCGCCGGGCTCCGAGCGCGCCAGCGGACGGCCGGCGGAATCGTCGACCTCGACGCCCCATCGGCGCAGCTCGGCGGAGACGCGCTCGGCCAGCGCGCGGTCCGGCGTCACGAGCGCGGCCGTCTGCCCGGGCGTTTCGAGCGCCTCGCGCAAAGCCACCGCGATGGCGAGCGCCTCCTCGCGATCATCGGCGGCCTCGACGACGGCGAGGCCCTCCAGCGCGGCGGCCAGCGCCTCATCGGACAGGCGCTCGGCCCGTGTAGCCCAGAGCTCCGTCGTCTCGGCGGGCCGCAGCGCCTCGGAGAGGAAGGCCTCGCGGGCCGCGAGCGCCGCTGCGGGATGGCCGATCGACACGACCTCCTCGCGCGCCACGCCGAAGCCGCGCAGCAGCCGGGCGAGCACGGATTGCGGATGACCGGGATGGTCGCCGTCCGGGCCGTCGCCGCCGAGCACACGCCAGCCGGCCTCGTCGAGGCCCTGGTCGAGCCCCGGCAGGACCACCGCCCCGCGCGGCAAGAGCGCGATGGCCTGCAGCAGGGACGCCGTGGCCGGCATCGAGCCCGTCGACCCCGCGGCGATGACGGGGGCGGACGGCCTCTCGCGCAGGAGACGCGCGGCCTCGTCTGTGAGCAGGCGGTGCCGCCGCAGGGCGGCGTCCATCGTGCCGTGCTCGGCGCACCAGGCGGGCCAGGCCTCGGCCGCGATCAGCAGGAAATTGCGGCTGATGGCCCAATAGGCGCTGAAGTCGTCGGGCACCAGCCGGTGCAGATCGTCGACGCTCTTGCCGTGGATGGCGAGCGTATCCATGAGGCGGCCCAGGTCACCAGCCAGCGCCAGCGCGTCGGCCGGCCCGGCCGGGACGAGCAGCGCCTCGCCCTCCTCCAGCCTCAGCATCGAACGGTCGACGTTGCGCGCCCAGGCGAGGACCAGGCGCGCCAGGACCAGGCGACGCACCCCGTCCGGCGTGTCCGGCGGCAGGAGGGGACCGGGCGCGTCCGCAAGGGCGAGCGGCGCAGCGGCGCCGTCCAGGAGATGCGCCTCCTCCGCGTCGTCGACGTCGCCCAGCGGCACGATGCGCGGCAGCAGGACGGGCCGGCCGTCCTGCGAGACCTTCTCGGCGAGCAGCGCGGCGAGCGCCCGCGCGGAGCGGCGCGTGGGCAGGAGGATCGTGCCCTCGGCCAGCGACAGGGGATCAGCGGGGTCCGGCCATCCCGGCGCGAGGCGGCCCGCCAGGAGCGCATCGGCAAGGGTCGGCAGGAACGCGGCGCCGGGCTGGATCGAGAAGAGCCGCGGGCGGTCAGCGCACACTCTGGGCGATGCTCTGTTCGGCGAGGGCGATGGCGGCGGGCGTGCCGACGTGCAGCCATACGCCGTCGAGCCGCAGGCCGTGCAGCCGCCCGGCCGCCTGCGCGCGGTCGAAGAGCCGGTTCAGCGAGAACGCCCCCTCGGGCGTCCCCTCGAAGATCTCGGGCCGGCACAGGAACACGCCAGCATAGACGAAGGGGGCCACCTCGCGCTCCCCACGGCGGCGCAGGGCGCCGTGGACGTCCATGACATAGTCGCCACGCCCCTCGTAGCCCACCGCCGTGGAGGTTGCGGCGAGCAGCATGAGGATGTCCATCCGCGCGGGATCGAAGGTCTCCGCGAGACGGACGAGGTTGGCGCGCGGCCCGTCGATCCAGAAGCTGTCCGCGTTGAGCACGAAGAACGGGCGCTCGCCGAGCTGCGGCAACGCCTTGCGCACCCCACCGCCCGAATCGAGCAGCGCGGCGCGCTCGTCGGAGACCACGATCCGCGGCGTCGTCCTGCCTGCGAGGTGCCGTTCCATCTGGTCGGCGAGGTAGTGCACGTTGACGACGGCCGTCCGCACCCCGGCGGCGGCCAGCGGATCGAGGATGTGGTCGATCAGCGTTCGTCCCGCCACGGGCACGAGCGGCTTGGGCAGCGTGTCCGTGATCGGGCGCATGCGCGTGCCGAGGCCGGCGGCCAGCACCATGGCATGGGTCGGGACGGAGCGGTCGGGCGCGGCGCTCATGCCCGCCCATTGGCGGGATTCGCGCGCCAAGGTCAATCGCCGGGGGTGTCGGAGCCTGTCATGGGCTGGGGATCGGTCTTCGGAGGGTTGCGGTCCCCGGCTGGTTCGCCGGCGTCCTCAGCAGGCCGCGGCTCGGGGAAGAGCCAGGGCAGGTTGGCCGCGTACCACCCCCTGAGGTCCGCCAGGGCGGGATGGGCGAGGTTCTTGCGGACCGCGCGCTCGATGCGCGGCAGGTGGCGCAGGTATTGCGGCTTGCCGTCGCGGCGGTCGAGGCGCCGGAAGATGCCGAGGATCTTGGTGTTGCGCTGGGCGCCCATGACCGCATAGGCGCGGGCGAAGGCCCCCATGGCGAAGCCGGCGTCCGCGGCCTTGCGCGCGCGGGCATAGGCGCCGAGGAGCTTCAGCTCGAGCTCGTCCGGCACGTCGACGCGAGCGTCCTGCAGCAGTGCGGCCACGTCATAGGCGGGGGGTCCGAGCACCGTGTCCTGGAAGTCGATCAGGCCGACCCGCTTCACGCCCTCGCGCTCGGGAAGCCAGAACAGGTTGGGCGAGTGGACGTCGCGCAGGGTCCAGGTGACAGGCTCGGCGAGGACGGGCTCCAGCGCCTCGCGCCACAGCTTGAGGAAGGTGCTGCGCGCCGAGCCGGAGGGGGTCGCGCCCATGGCGGGCATGTACCAGTCGAGCATCAGCTCGACCTCGATGGAGAGGGCGTCGAGGTCGTAGGGCGGGATCGTATAGTCGCGCTCGCCATCCAGGGGCAGCACGGTCGGCAGGGTCCGCCCGTGCAGCAGGGCGAGCACCTCCACTGCGGCGACGTAGCGCTCCGGGATCGGGCCGGCCGCATCGGTCACGCCGACGCTGCCGAGATCCTCGGTGACGACCAGGCCCTCCTGCAGGTCGGCGGCCAGCACGCGCGGCGCGCTGAGCCCCTGGGCGATCAGCGCCTGGTCCATGGCGAGGAAGGCATGCACGCTCGTCGCGAGCCGCGCGATGGTGGGATAGGACTTGCCCATCCGCACGGGAGGACCGTCGGGGCGGCGGGGCGAGATCATCAGGATGGCGGTCGAGCCGTCGCCCTTGCGCAGCCGCTCGTAGACCCGGCTCGACGCGTCGCCCTGGATGTGGGTCCGCACGGCGCCGTTCCAGCCGCAGACCTGCAGCAACCCCTGGACGGCGCGGTTGAGCGCGATGCGCGGGGCGAGCGCCCCGTAGCCGGTGATCGTGGCCACGCGGGCGCCGGGGCCCCGCTCCGGGGACAGCGCGAGCTGTACGTCGAGGCGCTCCGCGCCCAACAGGAACCCGGCGCGCTCGGGCCATTCCACGAGGATGAGCGAGCCTTCCGCCGCCTCCTCCCAGCCGAGCTCGGCCAGCTCGTCCGTTCCGGAGATCCTGTAGAGATCGGCGTGGACGATGGGGCAGCGCGGCCCCTCGTAGGTCTGGATCAGCGTGAAGGTGGGGCTCGGCACGTCGAGTGCGGGATCGCCCACGAGGCTCCGGATGAGGGCGCGGGCGAAGGCCGTCTTGCCCGCGCCGAGGTCGCCCGTGAGGGTCACGAGGTCACCCGCGCCGACGCAAGCCCCGATCTCGGCCGCCAGGGCCTGGGTCGCGGCCTCGTCGGCCAGCGGCACGGTCCATTTCGCATGCGGGAGGGCGGGGGAGACCGGGGCCGGCGCCCCGGCAGGCTTCTGGATCATGAACGTCATCCTGACGCGCTGCGGGCCGACGCGCCGGCGCTGCTCATTCGGCGGCCTCCTGCGAGCTCACGCCGTTGCTGGGAAAGGTGCAGGTCACGACCGTGCCCGCTCCCTCCTTCGATTCGATGTCGACGCTGCCGCCGTGGAGCTCGACGAAGGACCGTACGATGGAGAGCCCCAGGCCCACCCCGCGATGCGTGGAGCCATGGGTGTGGCTTTCGAAGCGGTTGAAGACACGGTCAATGAGGTCGGCGGGGATGCCGCGGCCCTGGTCGCGGACGCTGAACATGACGGCCTTGTCGGTGCGCTGCGCGGAGACGGTGACGGTCTGGCCCTCGCGCGAGAAGCCGATGGCGTTGGAGAGCAGGTTGAAGAGCACCTGCCGGACGCGCTTGCCGTCCGCGATCATGGCCCCGATGGACGCCGGCACGTCGATCTCGAGCTTCAGCTTGGTGTCCGCGATGCGGTCCTGCACGCCCTCGATGGCAGCCCGGATCGTGTCCTGGATGTCGACGGAGCCGAGCGTCAGCTCCATCTCGCCGGTGTCGATGGTGGCGAGGTCGAGGATGTCGTCGATGATCGCCATCAACGCGGCCGAGGAGCGCATGATGTGCCCGGCATATTCCCGCTGGCGCTCGTTGAGCGGACCGACGGTGCCCTCCGCCAGCAGCTGGGTGAAGCCGATGACGTTGGTGAGGGGCGAACGCAGCTCGTAGGAGACGTGGTGGACGAAGCTCTCGCGCAGCTCGCCCGCCTTTTCCAGCGCCTCGTTGCGCTCGGTCAGCGCGCGCTCGACGTTCACGCTGGCGGTGACGTCGACGAAGGTGAGCAGCGTCGCGCCGTCCGGCAGGGGCGCGGCGGCACAGTCGAGCACCGCCCCGTCGAGCCGCTCCATGCGCAGGCTGAAGCCCTGGCGGGTGTCGTGGAAGCCGGCGATGGCGTTGCGCACCGTCATCCAGGCATGGTCGTCGGGATAGAGCTCGCGTGCCTTCGCGACGATCGCGTCGATATGCGGCTTCTGGGCCAGCAGAGAGGGCGGCAGCATCCAGAGCGCCGAGAAGGCGGGGTTGTTCAGCTTGAGCCGGCCGTCGGTGCCGAACACCGCGACGCCCTCCTTGAGCGTGTCGAGCGTCTCGCCCTGCACGCGCATCAGCGCGTTGAACTGCGTCTCGAGGTGGAAGCGCTCCGTGACGTCGTCGAAGAGGTAGGTGATGCCGCCGTCCGGGTTCGGATTGCTGACGACGCGCAGGGTGCGCCCGTCCGGCAGGTACCAGGGCGCATGCTCCTTGGTGTCCAGGGAGCGATAGGCCTCCATGAGGCCGCTCTTCCAGCCGCGATAGTCGGCCTGCTCCGGCAGGCGGCGGGCGTTGCGCAGGCGGTCGAGGATCTCGCCGTCGGTCGGGTGGGTGTCGAGGAAGGCGGCATCGAGCTGCCAGAGCTTCACGTAGGCGGCGTTGCAGAACTTCAGCCGCTTGGCGCCGTCGAAGATGGCGACGGCGGTGGGAATCTGGTCGAGCGTCGCGGCGTGGCTCTTGGCGACGTTCTGCAGCTCCTGACGGGCCGCCTCGAGCTCCGACATGTCGGTGGCGACGCCGACGGAACCGTTGCGCGCGTTGATGTCGACGACGTCGAAGACACGGCGCTCGCCCTCGACCACGGCCGGCACGCGGGCGCGGTAGACGCCCTCGCGCACGCGGCTGCGCACCGCGTCCTCGCGCAGCGGCCGGTCCAGCAGCTCGATACCGCGCGTGACGGCGTCGGTTCCGTCCGCCGCCTCGACGGCGCGGGAATAGGCGGCGTTGACCCAGGAGAGCTGGCCCTGCGTATCGCGCACCCACATGGGCTGGGGCACCGCGTCGAGGATGGCCTTCAGGCCGTCCACCTCCCGGCTCAGCGCGGCAAAGGCCTCCTGTACGCGCAGGAGCTCCAGCCGGTCCCCGGAAATATCGCGCAGCCGCAGCACGGCCCGACCCATGACAGGCCGGCCATCGGCCTCGATCATCCGGCCGCCATGGGTCTTGAGGGTGAGGCAGAAGGCCTCGCCCCGGGACTTCAGGCGCTCCAGCGCCTCCTCGATGGCCTGAGCGTCGCGCGCCGCGAGCCAGCTTCCGAAGGCCAGGGGCCGGCGCACCACCGATCCTTCGGCGAGGATCGTGAGGTCCCCCTCCACCTCCGGCTCGCCGGAGGGACCGCCGAAGGCCACGATGATCTGCGGCTCGGCGCCGAGCAGCAGGTCGGCCCGGTCGTTGCGGGCGCGCAGCTCCGCGTTCTCGGCGAGCAGGCCGGCGTCGCGGTCGGCCCAGCGCCGGCGCTGGTTGAGGTGGATGAGCGCGGTCGTGGTGGCGAAGATGACGAGGCCCATCACCACGGCGAGGCCGACGGCGCCGTTGGGCTCGAGACGGGTCGGCAGCGTCCAGATGCGCTCGAACACCGTCATGGCCGAGGCGGGGGCGGTGAGCGCGGTGGAGCCCAGGAGCGCCCCGGCCGACAGCAGCCCTTTCGCCCAGCGCGATCCGGCGCCCAGCCCCCCATCGGCCATTGCGTACGATTCCCCTGCTCGTGCTGAAATGATTCGTACGCCGACAAACTCCGAAGCCACGCTCGCGCCGCAGAGGCCTCGAATCGAGGCTCACCTTAGCCCTGCCCCAAGTGCGTCCGGAAGTGGTTAACCGTCCGTGAATCCACGCGGCACGAAGGCGTTGCAAAAAGGATTCGGCCTACCCGTGTCGCGCGACGAAGCCGGGCGGGGGCGCCCGTGCGGACGCAAAAAGGCCCGGCGCGAGGCCGGGCCTTGTGGTCTCGGGAAGGCCGGGAGCCGCGGGCGCGGGCCCGCGACGTCCGCCTCTCAGTACCGGTAGTGGTCTGGCTTGAAGGGACCCTGCTGGGAGATGCCGAGATAGGTCGACTGCTTGTCGCTGAGCCGGGTGAGCTTCACTCCGATCTTCTCGAGGTGGAGCGCGGCGACCTTCTCGTCGAGGGTCTTGGGCAGGACGTAGACCTTCCTGTCGTATTCGCCCTGCTTGGTCCAGAGCTCGATCTGCGCGAGCGTCTGGTTGGTGAAGGAGGCCGACATCACGAAGGAGGGGTGGCCCGTGGCGTTCCCCAGGTTCACCAGGCGTCCTTCCGACAGCACGATGATGCGCTTGCCGTCGGGGAACTCGACCTCGTCGACCTGCGGCTTCACGTTGTGCCACTTGAAATTGCGCAGCGCGTTGATCTGGATCTCGCTGTCGAAGTGGCCGATGTTGCAGACGATGGCGCGGTCCTTCATGGCGCGCATGTGGTCGACGGTGATGACGTCCACGTTGCCGGTCGCCGTCACGAAGATGTCGGCGCGCGGGGCGGCGTCCTCCATCGTGGTGACCTCGTAGCCTTCCATCGCCGCCTGCAGCGCGCAGATCGGGTCGACCTCCGACACCATCACGCGACAGCCGGCCTGGCGCAGCGAGGCGGCGGAGCCCTTGCCCACGTCGCCGAAGCCGGCGACCATCGCGACCTTGCCGGACATCATCACGTCCGTGCCGCGGCGGATGCCGTCGACGAGCGACTCGCGGCAGCCATAGAGGTTGTCGAACTTCGACTTGGTGACGCTGTCGTTCACGTTGATGGCGGGGAAGAGGAGCTTGCCCTCCTTCTCCATCAGGTAGAGGCGATGCACGCCCGTGGTGGTCTCCTCGGTGACGCCCTTGATGGCCTTGCCGTTGCGGGCATACCAGCCGGGGCTGGACTTCAGGCGCTTCTTGATGGCGGCGAAGAGGATCTCC
The DNA here is from genome assembly GCA_046349155.1 of Alsobacter sp. Taxonomy (GTDB): domain Bacteria; phylum Pseudomonadota; class Alphaproteobacteria; order Rhizobiales; family Beijerinckiaceae; genus Alsobacter. The sequence continues at coordinate 607,514 of JAXMCW010000003.1, forward strand.
TCCTCCTCGTTGCCGGGCGTCTCGAGGAAGGCGGTGTCGCCGTTCTCGGCGCGGATGCCGAGGTGGATGAGCAGCGTCGCGTCGCCGCCGTCGTCGAGGATCATGTTCGGCGTGCCGCCGTCGGCCCACTCGAAGATCTTGTGCGTGTAGTCCCAGTAGTCGACCAGCGACTCGCCCTTGATCGCGAAGACCGGCGTGCCCGTCGCGGCGATGGCGGCGGCGGCGTGGTCCTGCGTCGAGTAGATGTTGCAGGAAGCCCAGCGCACGTCGGCGCCCAGCGCCTTGAGCGTCTCGATGAGCACGGCGGTCTGGATGGTCATGTGCAGCGAACCGGCGATGCGGGCGCCCTTGAGCGGCTGCTTGGGGCCGTATTCCCGGCGCGTCGCCATGAGGCCCGGCATCTCGGTCTCGGCGATCGCGATCTCCTTGCGGCCCCAGTCGGCGAGGCCGATGTCGGCGACGGCGTAGTCGTTCGTGCTCATGGGTGCGTCATCCTGCAAGCGCGGCGCGCGCGGCCGGCGGCCACGCTGATCTGCGCGCGTCTATAGCACCGTCCGGGAAAGCCGGCAATAAAGACATAAAGAATTCTTTATGTCGAACTCCCGCTTGGTTAGCCAAGCGTGGGCAATTCGCGCGTGATCGCGGCGATCACGCGGGGATCGGTGGGCTCCGTGGTGGTGGGGATGGAGGCCGCCACGCGGCCGTCGCGCCCGACCAGGTACTTGTGGAAGTTCCAGCGCGGGGTCTCGCCCGGCTTCTCGGCGGCCGCCCAACGATAGAACGGGTGGGCCTGGACGCCGAGCACCTGGGTCTTGGTGGCCATGGGAAAGGTCACGCCGTAGCCCTGCTCCGTCGCCACGATCTCCGCCACGCCGCCGGGCTCCTGCCCGCCGAAATCGTTGGAGGGGACCCCGATCACCGTGAGCCCGCGGGACCCGAACCGCGTCCAGAGCTGCTGGAGGCCCGCATATTGGGGCGTGTAGCCGCAACGCGAGGCGGTGTTGACGACGAGGACCGGCTTGCCCCGGAAGTCCGCAAGCCTGATCTCGTCGCCCTTCAGGCCCTCGAAGAAGAAGCCCCAGGCATTCGTCCCCCCGGTCGCCGCGCGGGCGGCGGGAACCAGAGCCGCGGGCGCAAGCGCAGCGCAGACAAGGCCGGCAAGTCCGGCGCTGACGTCACGACGATCCGGCATCGGCATCCTCCAGTTCGGCCCCCGCGAGGGTGGTCAGGATGCCATACGGAAGGACCGGCGCAACGGTTTCGCCCTGCGACAGGCCGTCCTTCCTCCCTGCTCACCGTTTGGGCGGAGAGTTGCGCTCGGCCGCCCGGCGCAATGCGTCGGCCAGAGCTCCTTCGGCGGCCGGAGCCCTGGGCTCGGGACTGCGCGGGGCCGGCTTCGATCCCTGCGGCGGGCGGCCTGCCCCGGGGGCGGGCCGCGGCGCGTCGCGCCCCGCGCCGGCCGCGCGCCCGGGCTCGTCGGTGAGGCGCATGGTCAGCGCGATGCGCTTGCGCGCCTTGTCGACGTCGAGCACCTTCACCTTCACGACGTCGCCTGGCTTCACCACGTCGCGCGGGTCCTTCACGAAGCGGTCGGCCAGGGCGGAGATGTGGACGAGGCCGTCCTGGTGGACGCCGATGTCGACGAAGGCCCCGAAGGCCGCGACATTGGTGACGACGCCCTCCAGCAGCATGCCGGGGCGCAGGTCGTCGAGCTTCTCCACGCCGTCCTTGAAGGTCGCCGTCTTGAAGGCCGGGCGCGGGTCGCGGCCGGGCTTCTCCAGCTCCCTCAGGATGTCCGTGACGGTGGGGACGCCGAAGCGCTCGTCGGTGAAGGCCTCGGGCCTGAGGCCGCGCAGCCTGGCCGAATCCCCGATGAGCACGCGGATGTCGCTCTTGGTCGCGTCGATGATCCGGCGCACCACCGGATAGGCCTCGGGATGGACGCCCGAGCGGTCCAACGGGTCGTCGCCGTCGGCGATGCGCAGGAAGCCCGCGCATTGCTCGAAGGCCTTCGGCCCCAGCCGCGGCACCTCCTTCAGCGCCTTGCGGGAGCGGAAGGGGCCATGGGCGTCGCGGTGTTGCACGATGCTCTGGGCGAGGCTCTCGCCCACGCCCGAGACGCGCGAGAGGAGCGGGGCGGACGCCGTATTCACGTCGACGCCCACCGCGTTCACGCAATCCTCGACCACCGCGTCCAGCGATCGCGACAGCTTGAACTCCGACAGGTCGTGCTGGTACTGGCCGACGCCGATCGACTTGGGATCGATCTTGACGAGTTCGGCCAGCGGGTCCTGCAGGCGGCGCGCGATGGAGACGGCCCCGCGCAGCGAGACGTCGAGGCCCGGCAGCTCCTTCGAGGCATATTCGGACGCCGAATAGACGGAGGCGCCGGCCTCGGACACCACGATCTTGGTGAGCTTCGCCCCAGTCTCGCGCGCCACGAGCTCCTGGGCGAGCCTGTCCGTCTCGCGCGAGGCCGTGCCGTTGCCGATGGCGACGAGCTCGACCTTGTGCAGGCGCACGAGGCGCGAGAGCGCCGCCAGCGCCTCGTCCCAGCGCCGGGCCGGCTCGTGGGGGTAGATCGTGTCCGTGGCGACGACCTTACCGGTGCCGTCGACGACCGCGACCTTGACGCCCGTGCGGAAGCCGGGGTCGAGCCCCATGGTCGGCCGCGCGCCGGCGGGCGCGGCGAGCAGCAGGTCGCGCAGGTTGGCGGCGAAAACCTGGACGCCCTGGTCCTCGGCGGACTGCCACAGCCGCATGCGCAGGTCGAGGCCGATATGGACCTGGATGCGCGTGCGCCAGGCCCAGCGGACCGTGTCCATCAGCCACTTGTCGCCCGGCCGCCCGCGCTCGGCCACCCCGAAGCGGGCGGCGATGCGGTTCTCGTAGAGCCCCGAGGGGGACGCGCCCGGCGGCAGGTCCTCGGGCTCGATCTGCAGGTCCAGCACCTCCTCCTTCTCGCCGCGGAACAGCGCGAGGATGCGGTGCGAGGGAAGTTTGGCGAGCTTCTCGCCGAAATCGAAGTAGTCGGAGAACTTGGCGCCCTCGGTCGCCTTGCCGTCGCGCACCCTGGAGACGAGCCGGCCGCGGGTCCAGACCTCCTCGCGCAGCCCGCCGATCAGCGTGGCGTCCTCCGAAAAGCGCTCGACGAGGATGGACCGCGCGCCCTCCAGCGCGGCGGCGGCGTTCGCCACCCCCTTGTCGGCGTCCACGAAGGACGCGGCGCGCGCGGCAGGATCCACGGAGGGGTCGGCGAGGAGTTCGTCGGCGAGCGGGCCGAGCCCGGCCTCCCGCGCGATCTGCGCCTTGCTGCGGCGCTTGGGCTTGAAGGGGAGATAGATGTCCTCCAGCCGCGCCTTGGTCTCGGCCTCCATGATCTCCCCGCGCAGGGCGTCATCGAGCTTTCCCTGCTCGGCGATGCTGTCGAGGATGGCCTGGCGGCGCGCGTCGAACTCGCGGAGATAGCGCAGCCGCTCCTCCAGGGCGCGCAATTGGGCATCGTCCAGCATGCCCGTCGCTTCCTTGCGGTAGCGGGCGATGAAGGGGACGGTCGAACCGGCATCGAGCAGCTCGACGGCCGCGGCGACCTGCGCCTCCCTGACGCCGAGCTCCTCGGCGATTCGCTGGTTCACGCTTTTCATGACGGCGACCTCGACTGCGACTCGCGGGACCCGCTGTCTAGACCATGGGGCGTGCCCTGAAAACGCCGCTGCGCCGGGTCGCCGGGGATCGCCGACGGCTCCGGCGAAGGCATGCGGCGACAGGTCACGGATACCGCCCGCCCTGCCCCAGGGGCATGTCGCCCCTGCGGGAGATGGCCATGCGACGGTCACGGATCAGTTGTAGGCAGGCGCCTTAGCCCGTATGCGGACCGGAGGCGGCGCACCGGATCGATCCCGATGTCCGGCCGTTTTTCGCGCGAGCAGCGCGTCAGGAGAGACCATGGCCAAGAAAAAGACCAACACCGACAGCGCCTTCGTGCTCTTCGATGTGCTCTACGAGGATGGCAGCCGCAGCTCCAACCGCCGCGTGCCGCGCGACGTCGTGTCGGGCCTCGACGGCGACGAGCCGGCCCGGGCGCTGATCGAGGAGCAGGACCGCGAGATCGGGGAGAAGTCCGGCCGTCCGCGCGGCCCGATCAAGGCCATCAGCCGCGCCGCGGGGTTCTGACAGGGGCTGGCGGCCTAGATCGTCAGGCCGGCCAGCATGCGCCGGATGGCGGCGAGCTGGTGGGCGAGGCCGGGATTGACGGGGTCGAAGACGTCCTCGAAGGCGGCCGTTCCGATCGTGAAGCCGGCGGCGCCCGCCTCAACCACGGAGGCGATGCGCTCGGCCCCGTCGATGGAGCCCGCGACGACGACCGGCTTCGCCGCCGCCAGGCAGACCTGCTTGATCAGGCGCGGCACGTCGCCCTCGTAGCGATAGGCGAGCAGGTCGAGGCCGTCGACGCCCTCGAGCGCGGAGAGCCGCCGGGCGCTTTCCACGATGGCCTCCTCCGGGCCCTCCAGGACGCTGGGATGTCCCGTGACCCGGCCCGGGAAGGGGAAGTAGCGGATGCCGGTCCCGGCGATGACCGGCAGCACGGACTCCGGCCGCGTCCCGCCCATCAGCACGTCCACCCCCAGCGACACCGCGGCCTCGGCCGAGCGCACCTCGCTGGCCTCGTCCAGGCTGACGACCTCGAGGTAGCAGCGGGCGCCGGCCGCCTTGATCCCGGCGGCGAGCTCCTGCAGCACGGGAAAAGGCTGGCCGACATCCTTGAAGCCGATGTGGCGGATGCCCGTGCCCAGGATGGCCGGCAGCAGGGCCAGCGCGCCGTCGACGGTGGCGTCGTGATGCGTGAGCATGAACACGAAGTCGGGCGCGGGGCGCTGGGAGGGGGTGAAGGAGGCGGCCTGCTCCAGGGCGACCCGCAGGCTGCGCGGGTCGGCGAGGCCGCGGCCGGCGATGTCGAAGGCCGTGCCGTGGTCGACGCTGGTGCGCACGAAGGGCAGGCCCACCGTGATGTTCACCCCCTCGTCGAGCCCGAGATACTTGACCGGGATCAGCCCCTGGTCGTGGTACTGCGCCACGACGATGTCGAATTCGCCGCGGCGGGCGCGCATGAAGATCGTGTCCGGCGGCCAGGGCCCGGAAGCGTCGATGCCCTGGGCGCGGGCCTCCTCGACCGCGGGCCCGATGATGTCGAGGTCCTCGCCCCCGAAGAGCCCGCCCTCCCCCGCATGCGGGTTGAGGCCTGCCACCGCGACGCGCGGACGGGGAATGCCGTAGCGCAGGCAGGCCTCGTGGGCGAGGCGGATGGCGCGCGCCTCGTTCTCGGGCGTCACGAGGTTCACAGCCTCCGAGAGCGGGACATGGACCGAGACGAGCAGGACCCGCAGCTCCTGGTTCGCCAGCATCATGGCGAAATCGTTGGTGCCTGAGCGGTCGGCGAGGATCTCGGTATGGCCGGGATAGGGGATCCGCGCGGCCTTCAGCGCCTCCTTGTTGATCGGCGCGGTGACGATGGCGCGGATGGCGCCCTCGCGGGCGAGGTCGATGGCGCGGATGATCGCGTCATAGGCGGCGCGCCCGGCCCTGGCGTCGACCTTGCCGAGGGGCAGGTCCCCGGGCAGGTGGCTCGTCTCGACCACCTCGATCGTCCCCGCCCGCCCGCGCCAGGCGTCCGGATGCGGGATCGGCACGACCTCGAGCGCGACGCCCGCGACGGCCACGCCCCGGCGCATCGCCCCGAGATCGCCGATGACGATGGCGGGATCCGGCAGGCCCTCGGCGAAGAGGCGGGCGATGATCTCCGGGCCGATGCCGGCCGCGTCGCCCATGGTGATGCCGATCGGTTTCATGGGGCGCGGGCCTCCCTCGGCGCTGGGCCGAAGCTCCGGCGGCGCGGGCCCTATTCTTCCTCGCCGAAGCGGTTGGCGACAAGCGCCGCGAGCGCCTCCACGGCCTGTTCCGCATCCGATCCGACCGCGCTCACCGTGATCGTGGTGCCGATGCCGGCGCCCAGCGTGAGAATGCCCATGATGGAGGTGCCGCCCACGGTCTCGCCACAGCGCGTCACCTGGATGGCGGCCTCGAAGCCCTCCGCGCATTGCACGAACTTGGCGGTGGCGCGGGCGTGCAGGCCCTTCTTGTTGACGATCTGCAGCTCGCGAACCACCGCGCCGTCCATCGGCTCGGCCGGAAGGCAGGGCTCGTCGAAGGGGCTTGCGCTCATCGCGTCCTCGCTCGCCATGGGCGCCGGCCGGTCATTTGCCCGCCAGAACCCGGCTCGCCACGTTGATGTACTTGCGGCCGGCGTCCTGGGCCTGGACCACCGCGCGCTCCAGGTCGCACTCGCCCCGCACGCTGGCGAGCTTGATCAGCATGGGCAGGTTGATGCCGGCGACGACTTCGGTCTTGCCGCCGTTCATCACCGAAATCGCCAGGTTGGAGGGCGTTCCGCCGAACATGTCGGTCAGGATCACCACGCCGTCGCCGGTATCGACGCGCTGGACGGCGGCCACGATGTCGCTGCGGCGCTGGTCCATGTCGTCCTCGGGGCCGATGGTGATCGTCTCGACCTGCTGCTGCGGGCCCACGACGTGCTCCATGGCGGCGCGAAACTCGATCGCCAGCCGCCCGTGCGTCACGAGCACCATTCCGATCATCAAGAACACTCTCCAGCGCGCATAACGCGCACGAAGCCCTCATTTTGTGCGATGCGGCGTGAAGTGCAACCCCCTATAACGGGCCGGGCCTCACTTCGGTTCCATCGCTCCGGACGGCGCGGCGGGGTGCTCGAGGGCGAAGAGCACCCGCTCCGCGTCGCCAGGGCCGGCGACGATCCGGCGCAAGAGCACGCCAGAGACCGTTTCATACAATTGATCCGGTCCGGGCAGCCTGTCGAGTCGGGGCTCGCCGCAATCCACCAGCAGCCGCACGACGGCGCTGGGAGCGTGATCCACGGGCACCAGTCCCAGACCCCTCACCTCGATCGTGCCTGCAATCGCGGCATGCGGCCTGGCGACGAGCCGACCGTGCTCCTCGCTGAGCAGGATGCGGTCGTCCCCCAGGAGACGGGCGAACAGGCCCCTGGCGGCGGCGAGCGCCAGGATCTCGCGGGCGAGCGTGGATTTTCCGGTTCCCGAGGCGCCCCGGATCAGGAGGCCGGCCTCGCCCACCACGACGGCGCTCGCATGGACGGCGCTCGCATGGTCGGCGCCGGGCGGCGTCACGGCATGGCCGCCGGCAGGCGCACCGCGAAGCGGGCGCCCAGGCAGGGCCGCTCGCCGTCCGGGCCGGGTGGGCCCAGCCGGTTCTCGGCCCAGATGCGGCCGCGATGGGCCTCGACGATCTGGCGGGAGATGGACAGGCCCAGCCCCGAATTCTGGCCGAATCCCTGCTCGGGCCGGTCCGTATAGAAGCGCTCGAAGATCCGCTCGATGGCGTGGGCGGGGACGCCCGGCCCGTCATCGTCGACGAGGATCTCGATCTCGCGGCCCACCCGGCGCAGGCTGACGCGCACCTCGCCGCCCTGGGGCGAGAAGGACCGGGCGTTTTCGACGAGATTGCTGATGACCTGGCCGAGGCGGCTGTCATGGCCGATGACGAGATAGGCGTCCCGCCCGCGCTCGTCCTTGCGGGCGTCGAGCCTGATCGTGACGCCGTCCTCCCGGTGCACGCCGTTGGCGACGGTGGTCACGGTCTCCAGCAGGCGCAGGGCGTCGACGGGCTCGCTGTCGCCGCGCGCGAGCTCGGCGTCGAGGCGCGAGGCGTCGGAAATGTCGGAGATCAGCCGGTCGAGCCTCTTCACGTCGTGCTGGATGACGCCCAGCAGGCGGGCCCGGCTCTCGTCGGTCTTGGCGAGGGGCATGGTCTCCACGGCGCTGCGCAGGGAGGTCAGCGGGTTCTTCAGCTCGTGGGCGACGTCGGCCGCGAAGCTCTCGATCGCCTCGATCCGGTCGTAGAGGGCGCGCGTCATGTCGCGCAGCGAGCCCGAGAGATGGCCGATCTCGTCGGAGCGGGCGGTGAAGTCGGGGATCTCCTCGCGCGCCTTGATGCCGCGCCGCACCCGGTCGGCGGCGGCCGACAGGCGGCGGATGGGCCCTGCGATGGTGCCGGCGAAAAGCACCGACAGCACGATCATCACCCCGGCGGCGACCAGGAAGATGCGCAGGATGGCGAGACGCTCCGCGGCGATGATGCCGTCGATGTCGCCGCCCTGCGTGGAGAGCAGGAGCGCCCCGCGCACCGCGCGGAAGCGCTGGATGGGCACGGCCACGGCGACGATCGTGTCGCCGTTGGCGTTGACGCGCACGACGCTCGCCGGCGACCCGGCGAGTGCGCGGGCCACCTCCGGCATGTTGCGTCCATTGGCGGAATTGGCGTCGTCGTTGAGCGGCACGCCGGTCCGGCCGAAGCTGCGCTTCACCGAGTTCCAGGTGCGCTCGATGATGGTGGATTCCTCGGGATCGGGCGGCGGCAGGTCGAAGCGCAGGATGTCGCCGCGGGAATAGAGCGCCCGGCTGTCGAGCAGCAGGAAGCCGTCGCGGTCGAAGATACGGGCCCGGGTGCGCGTCGGCGTCACCAGGCGGCGCAGCAGCGGGGCGACGCGCTCGGGGTTGATGGAGAATTCCAGCACGCTCTCGTCGCCCATGCCGACGCTCTCGCCGGCCTGCAGCTGCAGCAGCTTGTCGGGGTCGATGGTGATGGAATCCGTGTCGGCTGTGGCCGAGGCCGCAATGGCGCCGGCGATGATTTCGCCCTGGGTCAGGAGGCTCTGCACGCGGGCGTCGATGAGGCCCTCGCGGAACTGGTTGAGGTAGAGAAACCCCAGCAGCAGGGCGACGAGGCCGGCGAGGTTGAGGACGACGATGCGCCGGACGAGGCTCGAGGAGGCGCGCTGGACGAGGATCCGCGTCAGGGCCCGCAGGCGGTCGCGCACCGGTCGAGCCGGACGCGCCGCCTTTCCGGCGGGCTCCGCGCTGATGGGCTCGGCCAGTCCCTGCTCGACCTGTGCCGTCATGCCGTTCGCACCATGGTGGCCGCCCGGGACGGCCCGCGAGGGCGTCACGCCTCCTTGAAGCGATAGCCGACCCCGTAGAGGGTCTCGATCATCTCGAAATCGTCGTCAACCGCCTTGAACTTCTTGCGCAGCCGCTTGATGTGGCTGTCGATGGTGCGGTCGTCGACATAGACCTGGTCGTCATAGGCCGCGTCCATCAGGGCATTGCGGCTCTTCACCACGCCGGGGCGCATGGCGAGCGCCTGCAGGATCAGGAACTCGGTGACGGTGAGCGTCACCGGCTCGCCCTTCCAGGTGCAGGTATGGCGCTCCGGATCCATCTTGAGCTGCCCGCGCTCCAGCACCTTGGCGTCGCTCTCCTTGGCGGCCGCAGCCTCCTTGGGACTGAAGCGGCGCAGCACGGCCTTGACGCGCTCGACCAGCAGACGCTGGGAGAAGGGCTTCCGGATGAAATCGTCGGCGCCCATCTTCAGGCCGAAGAGCTCGTCGATCTCCTCGTCCTTGCTGGTGAGGAAGATGACCGGCAGGTCCGACTTCTGGCGCAGGCGCCGCAGGAGCTCCATGCCGTCCATGCGCGGCATCTTGATGTCGAAGATCGCGAGGTCCGGCGGGTTCTGCTTCAGCCCGTCCAGGGCTGAGGCCCCGTCATTATAGGTCTGGATGCGGTAGCCTTCCGCCTCGAGGGCGATCGAGACGGAGGTCAGGATATTGCGGTCGTCATCCACGAGGGCGATGGTCGGCATGGTCTTCTCGTTCTTCTGTCTCATCCCCCGGATCGGGGGCAGCGGGGGTCCCTGCGGGAGGGAGACGTTCGACTGGGTCACGCGACCGGGTCACGCAGCGTCGTGGCCCCGCCGGCCGGTCGTCCGCCGGCGGAATAGTGCGCCAGGCGGGGCGGCGGGCCGCCCGGAAGGCGGGCGGACGCTCGCCGCCAAGCACGGCGTAAGTGTGACAGGATGCCGCCGGCACGAAGCCCTCAATCAGGCCACACGTTGATCAATGTAGGGGCTCGCGTGACACTTCGCCATGGCGGCGACATGATCCGCAGGCCCCCGACGCACGCCAGACCCTCTCCGCCCACAGGAATCCCGCCATGTCGGACGACAACGCCGCTGCCGCGCCCTTCGATCCCCGCGCCACCGCGCGCCGCCTGATCCGCTCCGGCCGGCACGCCAGCCTGGGGACGCTGGATCGCGAATCGGGGGCGCCCTACGTGTCGCTGGTCTCCACGGCGACGGATTTCGACGGGGCCCCGGTGATCCTGATCTCCACGCTGGCGGTGCATACCCGCAACCTGGAGGTCGATCCGCTGGTCTCCATCCTGTTCGCCGAGATCGGCGCGGGCGATCCCGTCGGGCATCCGCGCGTGAGCGTGGTCGGCACGGCCCGCAAGGTGGAGGAGGAGGCCCCGCGCCGCCGCTTCCTGGAGCGCCACGAGGCGGCGCGCTTCTATGCGGGCTTCACCGACTTCTCGTTCTGGCGCATCGAGCCGCGCGGCGCGCACCTCGTGGCGGGCTTCGGGCGCATCGTCGACCTCGCCCCGCAGGATCTCCTCGCGCCCGTCGAGGGGACCGAGGGCCTCGCCGCAGCCGAGGCGGAGGCGGTGGCCCATGTCAACGAGGACCATCGCGAGACGCTGGAGCTCTACGCCACGGCCCTGCTGGGCCGCCGGCCCGGCGCCTGGCGCGCCACGGCGATCGACCCGGAGGGCTGCGACCTCGCCCTGGAGGACGAGACCGCCCGGCTGCTTTTTGCAGAATTGGTGAAGACGCCGGGAGACCTGCGCAAAGCATTCAGGATGCTCGCAGACCAGGCCAGGGCCGCCTCCTGAAGCCTGCTAAACGTTTCAATTGATGCAATTTTAATCTCAACCAACTTCATTTACCCTGTCCGCACGATGGAATGCCTCGTTCCAGCGCTTCGTTAGGGAGTATTGGACTAAAGGCTGCCCTTGAAGTCGGGGCATGCGTTCAGTAGCGTCGCCGGCACTTGGGCCGGTTGCGCTCCCCAGCGGAACCATCGCCGGGGGTCGTCCCTTTCCAGGGGCGCCCCGCCCAACGAGCACGAAAGGCGCGCGGGCGCCGCAGGGAGAACCAGCACGTGGACATGATCGGGTCCTTCAACACGTCTCATGGTCCGGAGGCGTTCGGCTTCCGCAACCTTGCCCGCGTCTACTGGAATCTGGAGGCGCCACGCCTCTACGAAGAGGCGCTGCAGCGCCGTGAGGCCGTCCTCGCCCAGGGTGGCGCGCTGGTGGCCGAGACCGGCGCCCATACGGGGCGCTCGCCGAAGGACAAGTTCATCGTCCGCGACGCCGCCACCGAGCCCCACGTGTGGTGGGAGAACAATGGCGGGCTGACGCGCGACCAGTTCGACACGCTGCTGCAGGACTTCATCGCCCATGCCGAGGGCAAGGAGCTCTTCGCGCAGGATCTGTTCGGCGGCGCCGACCCGCATTACCGCGTGCGCGCCCGCGTCTTCACCGAATATGCCTGGCACTCGCTCTTCATCCGCAACCTGCTGATCCGGCCGGAGGCGCGCGAGCTGGCGGCTTTCGTGCCGGAGCTCACCATCGTCGACCTGCCCTCGTTCAAGGCCGACCCGGCCCGGCACGGCTGCCGCAGCGAGACCGTGATCGCCTGCGACTTCGAGCGCGGCATCGTGCTGATCGGCGGCACCTCCTATGCCGGCGAGATGAAGAAGTCGGTCTTCACCTACCTGAACTACACGCTGCCCCCCCAGGGCGTGATGCCGATGCACTGCTCGGCCAATGCCGGCTTCCGCAACGACGTCGCCGTGTTCTTCGGCCTGTCGGGCACGGGCAAGACGACGCTCTCGGCCGATCCGGACCGCACGCTGATCGGCGACGACGAGCACGGCTGGGCGCCCGGCGGCGTCTTCAACTTCGAGGGCGGCTGCTACGCCAAGGCCATCAAGCTCTCGCGCGAGGCGGAGCCGGAGATCTACGCCACCACCGAGCGCTTCGGCACGGTGATGGAGAACGTGGTGCTAGACCCGCTGACCCGCCTGCCGAACTTCGACGACGGCTCCAAGACCGAGAACACGCGCGTCGCCTACCCGCTGGACTACATTCCCAACGCCTCGGACACCGGCCGCGCCGGCGTGCCGAAGAACATCGTGATGCTGACCTGCGACGCGTTCGGCGTGCTGCCGCCCATCGCCAAGCTCACGGCGGCGCAGGCCATGTACCACTTCCTGTCGGGCTACACGGCCAAGGTCGCGGGCACCGAGAAGGGCGTCACCGACCCGCAGGCGACCTTCTCCACCTGCTTCGGCGCGCCCTTCATGCCGCGCCATCCCTCGGTCTACGGCAACCTGCTGCGCGACCTCATCGGCAAGCACGGGGTGGATTGCTGGCTGGTCAATACCGGCTGGACCGGCGGCAAGCACGGCGTGGGCCGGCGCATGCCGATCCGGGTGACGCGCCGCCTGCTCACCGCCGCGCTCGACGGCTCGCTGAACCGGGCGGACTTCCGCACCGACCCCTATTTCGGCTTCGCCGTGCCGACCTCGGTGCCCGGCGTGGAGCCGCACATCCTCTACCCCGTCAAGACCTGGGCCTCGAAGGCCGAGTTCGCCGAGACGGCCAAGAGGCTCGTCGGCATGTTCCAGGCCAACTTCGAGAAGTTCGAGCAGCACGTCGACGCCGACGTGCGCGCCGCCGCCCCCGCGAGCCAGCTCGCGGCGCAGTAGGCCCACCGCTCGTCCCGCCTGACGGCGAGGCGATCCAGCCCGGGGGCGGGTTGGATCGCTTCGTCGTGCGTGGAGGCCGAGCCAGGCGAGGGTCCCGCGCGCGCTCCCTGCTTGCGAGCCGCGGCAAAGCCATCCGCCCTCCTGGCCCGGCATGCCCCGGGTGGCGTCGCCGCTCCACCTCTCGCCATGACGAGCGGCCGGGACGATCGGCCAGGACGGGAGGGGACGCGGGTCGCGATGCCAGCACCACGAGCCCCGGGCCCATGGACCGGAGCGGGGCGCTGCGCGAAGAGGGGGCGCGGAGCGGCGGGTCTGTCGACCCCGCGCGGAGGCGGGGCAGGGGTGGGATGGCCGCAGGCCTCGGGCCTGCGCCGCTCCGCGTGGCGTTGTCGCCGGAAGCCCGTGCCAGGGACTGCGCCCCCGGCCGCCCTGCGGTGCGGACCGGACCCCGGCGTCCCGTCAGACCGGGCCTGAACCCAGCCCTCCCGGCCGCCACCCTCCCCCACGCTTGCCGACGCTGCAGACGCCCCGTGCGGGGGAGGCGGGAGGAGTTATAGGAATTTTTTCTGCGTCGTCAAGGGAGAACTCTTCGGAGTTTGCGCAGGGTCGGGGCTTACGCCAACGCCGCGCAACGGCAGGTCACGCCACCGGACCTCCGCGCACGAGCAGCCCTCCCGGGACGACACGCGGGGAGCGCTCAGCCTCGCGCGAAGAGGCAGCTTGTCTCTGTTCCCAGATCAGTTTCAGGAAATTGTCTCCAATGGGAACCGGTCCAAAGGATTTTTCCTGAAAAGCAGTGTTGGTCTTCGTACCTCACGAACAAGACGAGGCGACTATTCTTCCTGTAACGAAAATCCGTGTTGCCGACCGGTTCATGTGCCAGGCTCGGCTTCATCATTCCTGTCCTGACGTCGACCATGAAGACGAAGAGGCAGCCTGAACCACAGCCCACCTGGATCAGCCGGTAGTGGCCCGCGAAATTGACTCCCTTCGTCGTCCCATCCCGGATCGCCGTCCTGAACTCATGAAAGGTCCGGTCCTTGCCCAAGGTCGGGCGCGCCGGGGTGTCCGAGTAGACCGGACCGGCCTTGTATCGCTCGAATACATGGCCCGGCACTGGAATCCGGTCCTGCGCGTGGGCGCTGGCGGACGCGAGGATGGCGAGTGCGGCCAGGAGTCGTGTCATCGTTCCCTGCGCAGGTTGCCGGCTCACGGTGAGGCCGTCGAGCGGAAGCAGCCTTGACGCAGGACAAGCGCCGCAGGCTCGGCCGTGATTCCAAGGAGAAGGAACCGGCGTGGCCGGCATCCTCGGCCGGCCATAAAAAAGGCGGCCACGAGGGCCGCCTTTCGGTCGTTGGCGGGGCGGACCGCTCGCGGTCCCCCCGAACGCATCACTCGCCAGCGGCGGCCTCGGGCTGGTCGTCGCCCTTCTTCTTCTCCAGGTCCTCGCCGGTCGTCTGGTCGACGACCTTCATGGAGAGACGGACCTTGCCGCGCTCGTCGAAGCCGAGGAGCTTCACCTTCACCTTGTCGCCCTCCTTGACCACGTCGGTGGTCTTCTGGACGCGGTTGGCGGCGAGCTGGCTGATGTGGACGAGGCCGTCCTTGGCGCCGAAGAAGTTCACGAAGGCGCCGAAGTCGGTCGTCTTCACCACCGTGCCGTCATAGATCATGCCGATCTCGGGCTCGGAGGCGATGGACTTGATCCAGTTCAGCGCTGCCGTGATGGAGGCGAGGTCGGACGAGGCGACCTTCACGGTGCCGTCGTCGGAAATGTCGACCTTGGCGCCGGTCTTCTCCACGATCTCGCGGATGACCTTGCCGCCCGAGCCGATGACCTCGCGGATCTTGTCCGTGGGGATCTTGATCGTCTCGATGCGCGGGGCGTACTGGCCGAGCTCCTGGCGGGCGCCCGACAGGCCCTTGGCCATCTCGCCGAGGATGTGGATGCGGCCTTCCTGCGCCTGGTGCAGCGCGACCCGCATGATCTCCTCGGTGATGCCGGCGATCTTGATGTCCATCTGCAGCGACGTCACGCCGTTCTGCGTGCCGGCCACCTTGAAGTCCATGTCGCCGAGATGGTCCTCGTCGCCGAGGATGTCGGAGAGCACCGCGTAGCGCTCGCCCTCGAGGATGAGGCCCATCGCGATGCCCGCCACCGGCGAGCGCAGCGGCACGCCGGCGTCCATCAGCGCGAGCGAGGAGCCGCAGACCGTGGCCATGGAGGAGGAGCCGTTGCTCTCGGTGATCTCCGAGACGAGGCGGATCGTGTAGGGGAACTCGTGGTGGGGCGGCAGCATCGGGCGGATGGCGCGCCAGGCGAGCTTGCCGTGGCCGATCTCGCGGCGGCCGGGCGAACCCATGCGGCCGGTCTCGCCCACGCTATAGGGCGGGAAGTTGTAGTGGAGGAGGAACGTCTCCTTGTAGGTGCCCTCGAGGGAGTCGATGAACTGCTCGTCGTCGCCCGTGCCCAGCGTCGCGACCACGAGGGCCTGCGTCTCGCCGCGGGTGAAGAGGGCGGAGCCATGGGTGCGCGGCAGCATTCCGGCCTCGGCCACGATGGGACGCACGGTACGCACGTCGCGCCCGTCGATGCGCTTGCCCGTGTCGAGGATGTTCCAGCGCACGATCTTGGCCTCGGCGTCCTTGAACACCGTGGCGACGAGGTTCTTGTCCAGCGGGTTCTCGACCCCCTCGCCGCAGAGCGCAGCGACGACCTTGGCCTTGGCGGCGGCCACCTTGTCCTGCCGCTCGGTCTTGGCCGGGGTGGTGAAGGCATCGCGCAGGTCCGCCTCGACGAGGGCGAGGATGCGCCTCTCGATCTCGGCGTTGTCCGGGGTCTGGAAGTCGCGCGGCTCCTTGGCGGCGCGCTCGGCCAGCTTGATGATCGCGTCGATCACAGGCTGGAAGCCCTTGTGGCCGTGCATCACGGCCTGGAGCATCACGTCCTCGGGCAGCTCCTTGGCCTCGGACTCCACCATCAGCACCGCGTCGGCCGTGCCGGCGACGACGAGGTCGAGGGCGCTGTCGGCCATCTCGGGGATGGTGGGGTTGAGGCGCAACTGGCCGTTGACGTAGCCGACGCGCGCGGCGCCGACCGGGCCCATGAACGGTACGCCGGACAGGGTGAGGGCGGCCGAGGCGGCGACCATGGCGACGATGTCGGGATCGTTCTCCAGGTCATGCGACAGCACGGTGACGATGACCTGCGTGTCGTTGCGGTAGCCCTCGACGAAGAGCGGGCGGATCGGGCGGTCGATGAGGCGAGAGACGAGCGTCTCCTTCTCGGTCGGCCGGCCCTCGCGCTTGAAGTAGCCGCCGGGAATGCGGCCGGCCGCGAAGGCCTTTTCCTGGTAGTTGACGGTGAGCGGGAAGAAATCCACGCCCGGCTTCGGGTCCCGGGCGGAGACGACGGTGGCGAGGACCGTGGTCTCGCCATAGGTGGCGAGCACGGCGCCGTCGGCCTGGCGGGCGATCTTGCCCGTCTCGAGGGAGAGCTTGCGGCCCGCCCAGGTCAGTTCCACACGTTGCACATCGAACATCGGACACATCTCTTGCTTGGGCCGGACCGGCGCCATGAGCAAGACGGCGGGAGGCTCCCTGGTCCGCGCCCCGGCCCGATGGTCGGGACAGGGCTGCGGAAGCCTCCGGCGATCCTGCCATGAGCGCCGTGTCGGGCCGGGGTTGCGGAGCCGCGGCACCTCGCCGGGCTCTCGGGCTCCCGTCCCGGCCGGGGCGTCGCCGCGGCGGGGTCGTTCGCTGGCAGGCCGTCGCCTGCCGGAATACGGAATCCGTGGTTACTCCTCACCCGGGCCCGCCGCCCTCGGGCGGCAGGACCTCCGCCGTGCCTACGCGCCGATGACGGCCAAAGCGGGGAGACGGAAGGATGCTGTCCTCGCGTCCCCGCCGTCACGGACGGGAGCGCCGGATTCCGGCGCGGCCGCCGCCGTCGCGGAGGCCGGTCTCGCGAGCGAGCGGCCTGATCGGATCAGGTCGTTCGCTCTTGCGTCTTTCTCGGGCGTCATCTTGATCCGCCAACCGGCTTCCGCCTGGCGGGATGATGCGCGACGCGGGCGATGGCCGCCCGCGCATGTGGCAGGCCGGCGCGCCGCGGCGCGCGCGGCTGGCGCTCAGCGGCGGATGCCGAGGCGCTCGATGAGCTTGCGGTAGCGCGGCTCGTCCTTGGCCTTCACGTAGTCGAGCAGCGAACGGCGCTGCGACACCATCTTGAGGAGGCCGCGGCGGGAATGGTTGTCCTTGCCGTGCGTCTTGAAGTGCTCGGTGAGGTTGGCGATCCGTTCGGTCAGGATCGCGACCTGCACCTCGGGGGAGCCGGTGTCGCCCGGCTTGAGGGCGTATTCGGAGACGAGCGCCTGCTTGCGCTCAGCGGTGATCGACATCGTCTGATCCTTGTTGTGGGTGGTTCGGGCGGCCGTACCGGGATGTCGTCCAGCACGGTCGATGATCGCCGCCGGGGAAAAAGCCTACGACGGCTGCGGGGCTTATACACGAAACCGCGCGGAAGGCTAGGGGGCGGGGGAGAGCCAGTCTCGACCGGGCGTCGCCCTTTTCACCAACCGATCGAATGCTGTAGCGGCTTGGGCGAGGACAGCGGATCGTCCGGCAAGTTCCGGGGGCGCAGTTCCAGCACCGGGGGCGAACGGATTTCGAACGGGGTCGATTTTGGCCCCAACCCCAACAAACCCTGAATTGAGCAGTCCGCGTGCGGCCAGGAGCACGCTTTTCGGGCTATCGTGACACGCCGCTCGGACGGCTGGCACGGCAGGGAGGTTCGCCATGCTCTTCATGGTCATCGAGCATTTCGAGGGCAGCGACGTGGTCCCCGTCTACCGGCGCCTCGCCGAGAGCGGACGCGGGCTGCCGGAGGGCCTGCGCTTCGTGGATAGCTGGATGGAAGCCGGCTGCCGGCGCTGCTACCAGCTGATGGAGACCGACGACGCCGGACTCCTGCAGGACTGGGCGCTGCACTGGCGCGGCTGCGGCGTGAGCTTCGAGATCGTGCCGGTCGTGCCGGCAATCCAGACCAGGATGCGAGCGGAGGCGATCCTGGCGCGCGAAGGCGCTACATCGCCAAATTGAACACGCGCACCGGCACGAACTCCCCGCGTTCCACCATCCCCACGGCGACCACCACCCCCCCGCAGGAGGCATAGACCGGGCCGCCTTCGGCGGGGGCGTCGCGGCCGCGCAGGATGACGGACTGGCCGCGGCGGATGCGGGCGGCGGCGTCGCGGTTCATGACCACGCAGGGGAGCTCCGTGAGGCCGCCCTCGACGGGAAGCAGCGCCTCGTGCGCCGCCTCGCCCGCCTCCTCCAGCGCCTTCCAGGTCACGGTATCGTCGAGCGAGAAGGGCCCGACGCGGGTGCGGCGCAAGGCCGTGACATGGCCGAGGCAGCCCAGCGCGCGGCCCATGTCGCGCGCGATGGCGCGGACATAGGTGCCCTTGCCGCATTCGGCGGCGAAGGTGGCGCTGCCCTCGTCGCGCTCCACGAGCTCGAGCGCGTAGATCTCGACCGGGCGGGACTTGAGCTCCACCGCCTCGCCGTCGCGGGCGAGGTCGTAGGCGCGCTCGCCGTCGATCTTGATGGCCGAGAAGCGCGGCGGCACCTGCTCGATCACGCCGACGAAGCGGGGCAGCGCGGCGCGGATCTCGGCCTCGCTCGGGCGGGCCTCGCTGGCGGCGACGACCCGGCCCTCGCTGTCGTCCGTGTCGGTCTCCTCGCCCCACTTCACGGTGAAGCGGTAGGCCTTCTCACCGTCGACCACGTAGGGCACGGTCTTCGTCGCCTCGCCGAAGGCGAGCGGCAGGATGCCCGAGGCCAGCGGGTCCAGCGTGCCGGCATGGCCGGCCTTCTTGGCGTTGAGCAGCCGGCGGACGGCGGAGACCGCATGGGTCGAGGTCATGCCGACGGGCTTGTCGAGCACGATCCAGCCATGCACGTCGACGCGGTTCCGGCGCGGGGCGTTCATCGGGTCAGGCCTCGCCGTCTTCGTCGTCGTCGGGATCGCGTGGCCTGGCGAGGTCGCGCTGGACCTCCGGAGAGCGCAGCAAAGCGTCGATCTTGGAGACCTCGTCGAGCCGGTCGTCGAGGCGGAAGCGGATCTCCGGCGCGAACTTCAGGTTCACGCGATGCGCGATCTCGGTGCGCAGCATGCGGCGGTTCTTTTCCAGCGCGGCGAAGACGGGCTTCTCGCTGGCCCTGTCGTGCAGCGTGACGAAGATCGTCGCGAGCTTGAGGTCCGGGCTCATGCGCACCTCGGGGATGGTGACGAAGGCGTGCGCGAACACGTCCTCCGGCAGGTCGCCCCGGGCGAGCACCTCGGTCATGGCGTGGCGCACCAGCTCGCCCACGCGCAATTGACGCTGGGAGGGGCCGGAACGGGCTTCGGTGTGCTTCTTCATGGAGGTCTCCCGACCGGGATCGGACCGGCTCGAGGGTGGTTCATGGCGGGACGGAAGGTCTTGGCACCCTCCTCGATCCCCTCATCCTGACGAGCATCGCCTCTTGGCGATGGCTCTCGAAGGACGCGGGATTCCAGCCTGGACGGATGATCGGGGCCAACGACCCCCCTCGTCCTTCGGGACGCCACGCCGCGCATGGCTCCCCAGGATGAGGGGCATTGAGCGACGGCGCGCCGCTCCGGCCCGGGAAGCGCTCAGAGCGAGCGCTTCACCTCCTCGACGCGGTAGCACTCGATGATGTCGCCCTCGCGCATGTCCTGGTAGTTCTCGAAGGCCATGCCGCATTCCTGGCCCGACGGAACCTCCTTGACCTCGTCCTTGAAGCGCTTGAGCGTCGAGAGCTTGCCCTCGTGGATGACGACGTTGTCGCGGATGAGGCGCACATTGGCGCCGCGCTCGACGCGGCCGTCCTGCACGAGGCAGCCCGCCACCTTGCCCACCTTGGACACGGCGAAGACCTGAAGGATGCGGGCCTCGCCGAGTCTTTCCTCGCGCAGCGTCGGCGCGAGAAGGCCGGACATGGCCTGCTTCACGTCGTCCACCAGGTCGTAGATGATGTTGTAGTAGCGGATCTCGATGCCCGCGCGCTCGGCGGCGTCGCGCGCCTCCTTGTTGGCGCGGACGTTGAAGCCGATCACCACGGCGCCCGAGGCCTCGGCCAGCGTGATGTCGCTCTCGTTGATGCCGCCGGCGCCCGCATGGATGATGCGTGCGGCGACCTCCTCGGTGCCGAGCTTCTCCAGCGCCCCGACGATGGCCTCGACGGAGCCCTGCACGTCGCCCTTGACGAGCAGCGGGAACTCCTTGCGGCCGGCCGTCTTGAGCTGGCTCATCATGTCCGCGAGCGAGCCGCGGGCATTGCCGGCGCGCGCGGCCAGGCGGTCGCGCTTCTGGCGCTGGCGGTAGTCGGTGATCTCGCGGGCGCGGGCCTCGTTCTCGACCACCGCGACGCGGTCGCCCGCCTCCGGGGCGCCGTTGAAGCCGAGGATCTCGACCGGCACGGAGGGGCCGGCCTGCGTCACCTGCGCGCCGAGGTCGGAGAGGAGCGCGCGCACGCGGCCCCACTCGGACCCGGCCACGACGATGTCGCCGACCTTGAGCGTGCCGCGCTGCACGAGCACCGTGGCCACGGGGCCGCGGCCGCGATCGAGCTTGGCCTCGATCACCGTGCCCTCGGCGGCACGCGTCGGGTCGGCCTTGAGCTCGAGCACCTCGGACTGCAGGGCGATCGCCTCGAGCAGCTTGTCGAGGTTGATCCGCTTGGTGGCGGAGACCTCGACCTCGAGCGTGTCGCCGCCCATGGTCTCGACCTGAACCTCGTGCTGGAGGAGCTCGGTCTTGACCCGCTCGGGCTTGGCGTCGGGCTTGTCGATCTTGTTGATCGCCACGATCATCGGCACCTTGGCCGCCTTGGCGTGGTTGATGGCCTCGATCGTCTGCGGCATGACGCCGTCATCCGCCGCCACCACCAGCACCACGATGTCCGTCACCTTGGCGCCGCGGGCGCGCATGGCGGTGAAGGCCGCGTGGCCCGGCGTGTCGATGAAGGTGATCTTGCTGCCGAGCGGCGAGGTCACCTGGTAGGCGCCGATGTGCTGCGTGATGCCGCCCGCTTCGCCCGAGACCACGTTGGTGTGGCGGATGGCGTCGAGCAGCGAGGTCTTGCCGTGGTCGACATGGCCCATGATGGTCACGACCGGCGGGCGCGACTCCACGTGCGCGTCGACGTCGGGCGTGTCGAACAGGCCCTCCTCGACGTCGGACTCCGCGACGCGCTTGACGGTGTGGCCGAATTCCTCGGCGATGAGCTGGGCGGTGTCCGCGTCGATCACGTCGGTGATCTTGTGGAACTGGCCCTCCTTCATCAGGAAGCGGATCACGTCGACGCCGCGTTCCGTCATGCGGTTGGCGAGTTCCTGGATGGTGATCGTCTCGGGGACGACGACCTCGCGGGCGATCTTCTCCTTGGGCTCGTTCGAGGCGTGCCCCTTGAGGCGCTGCGTGCGGCGGCGGAAGGCCGCCACCGAGCGCGTGCGCTCCTCCTGGTCCGAGGTGGCCGTGGTCACCGTGAGGCGGCCGCGGCTCTTCTCGCCGCCGCGGGTGCGCTCGGGCTTGGGCGGCGTGATCACCTTGGTCGGCATGCCCGGACGGCGGATGACGCGCTTGGTCTCCTCCTCGTCCATGTCGGGCGTGATCACGCGCGGCGAGGGCGGGGCGGCGGGACGGCGCACGATGGAGGGCGAGGCGGGCTCGCCGGGACGCGCGGTGCGGGCATCGGCGGGCTGTTCGCCCAGCCGGCGCTTGGCCTCGTCCTCGGCCTTGCGCTTGACCTCGTCCTCGCGGCGGTGGCGGGCCTCCTCCTCGCGCTTGCGCGCCTCGGCCGCCTCGCGCTCCTGGCGCTCGCGCGACTCGCGCTCGACCCGGACCCGGGCGTCGATCTCGGCCTGGCGGCGCTCCTCCTCCTCGCGGCGGCGGGCCTCGACGAGCGCCATGGCGCGCGCGTCCCGCTCGTCCTCGGTGAGGGTGCGCAGCACGACGCCGCTCGGCCGCGTGGACGGCGACGAGGCGGGGCGGCCCTGCTGGGCCGCGGGCGTGGCGCGGCCGCCGGCGGGCGGCGGCGGCGGCGGGGCGACGCGGGGCGGGGCGCTGGGGGCCGAGCGCACGGGAGCGGCCGGAGCCGGCGCGGCGGACGCCGCGGGCGCGGCCGGAGCCGGGGCGACGCCCTCGGGCTTGCCCTCGCCGGGGCCGATCACGCGGCGCTTCACCTTCTCGACCACGACCGCCTTCGAACGCCCGTGCGAGAAGCTCTGGCGTACGACGCCCTGCTCGACGGGGCGCTTCAGGCTGAGGGTCTTGGACGGGACGCTGAGCGTCTTGTCGCCGCTATTCTTCGTGTCAGTCATTCCGCTCGCTGTCCTGCCGCTCTGCTGTGGTCCGGTCTTCGGCCGGGCCCATCGTCGTTCGCGGGTCTTGGCTCGGTGTCGTGGTCGTCATGTCCGCCGCGGGGCCAGCGACCGGCTGCGTCGCCGGCCCGCCACCGCGGTAGCGCTCCAAAGCCCGGAAGCGCGCCAGGCAGGCGCGGCTCGCGGACCCTTTCATGAGCGCTGCATGTATCACATGTGACCGTCCCAATGCCAAACCCAATTCAGAAGATTCCAGGCCATCGACGACCGGGATCATCCGTTCTCTCTCGCCGTAGCGCCGGCGCAGCGCCTGGGCGATCTTCCTCACCCCGTCGGCCGCCGCGTCCCGCGCCTGGATCACGCCCTCGACCGCGCCGCTCCCGATGGCCGCCTCGACCTTCGCGAACCCGCTCGCCACCTGCCCCGCCTTGTTGGCGAGGCTCAAACTCTCGCGCGCCCAGCGCACCAGGAGCGCCTCGATCTCGTCCGCCAGCCCCGGCGGGACCACCACCGAGGCCTTGAGGCTGCGGCCGAAGGCCCGGCGCCTCACCGCCTCGCCGACGGCCTCGCGCGTCGCCGTCACCCAGACGCCCCGGCCGGGGAGCTTGTGCCTGAGGTCGGGGGCCAGCACGTCGCCGGGGCCGACCACGAAGCGGATGAGCTCTTCGACGGGCTTCACCGCGCGGGTGGCGACGCACAGGCGATGGGGTCCCGACTGGGGCCCCTCGTCCTCGCTCGCCGCCGTCCCGCTCACCTCCTCCGGCGTCATCGCCGTGCCGGCGCCGTCCCGCTCAGGACGCCGCCGCCTCCTCTTCCACCGCCTCGTCCTCGGCGGGAGCCTGCGGCTCGATCCAGCCCGCCTTGACGCGCGCGGCCATGATCATGGCCTCGGCCTCCTCGCGGGAGACCTCGACGCCGTCGAGGAAGCCCGCATGGCGCGTGGTCTCGCCGCCCTTGCGCTCGGTCCAGCCCACCAGGTCGTCCGTGGCGCAGCCGGCGAGGTCCTCGACCGTCTTCACCTCGTTCTCGCCGAGCTTGACGAGCATCTCGGTGGTGACGCCGTCGACCTCCTTGAGCTCGTCGGCGACGCCGAGCTCGATGCGGCGGGCGTCGTACTCGGCCTCGATGCGGGCCAGGTAGTCGCGGGCGCGGCTCTGGATCTCCTGCGCCGTGTCCTCGTCGAAGCCCTCGATGGAGGCGAGCTCGGCGATCTCGACATAGGCGAGCTCCTCGACGGAGCGGAAGCCCTCGGAGGCGAGCAGCTGGCCGACGACCTCGTCCACGTCCAGCGCCTCCATGAAGATGGCGGTGCGGCTCTGGAACTCCTTCTGGCGGCGCTCGGATTCCTCGGCTTCCGTCAGGATGTCGATGTCCCAGCCGGTGAGCTGCGAGGCGAGGCGCACGTTCTGGCCGCGGCGGCCGATGGCCAGGCTCAGCTGGTCGTCCGGCACCACGACCTCGATGCGCTCGGCGTCCTCGTCGAGCACGACCTTGGCCACCTCGGCCGGCTGCAGGGCGTTGACGATGAAGGTGGCGACGTCGGGCGACCAGGGGATGATGTCGATCTTCTCGCCCTGCAGCTCGCCGACCACCGCCTGCACGCGCGAGCCGCGCATGCCGACGCAGGCGCCGACGGGATCGATGGAGCTGTCGCGGGAGATCACGGCGATCTTGGCGCGCGAGCCGGGATCGCGGGCGACGGCCTTCACCTCGATGATGCCGTCATAGATCTCCGGCACCTCCTGGGCGAAGAGCTTCGCCATGAACTGGGGATGGGTGCGCGACAGGAAGATCTGCGGGCCGCGCTGCTCGCGGCGCACGTCGTAGACGTAGGCGCGGATGCGGTCGCCGGGGCGGAAGGCCTCGCGCGGGATCAGTTCGTCGCGGCGCACGATGCCCTCGCCGCGGCCGAGGTCCACGATGACGTTGCCGTACTCGGCGCGCTTGACGACGCCGTTCACGATCTCGCCGATGCGGTCCTTGTATTCCTCGTATTGCCGGTCGCGCTCGGCCTCGCGAACCTTCTGCACGATGACCTGCTTGGCCGACTGGGCGGCGATGCGGCCGAGGTCGAAGGGCGGCAGCTTGTCGGCGATGGCGTCGCCCACCTGCGCGGCGGGGTTGGAGCGCTTGGCGTCCTCGAGCGCGATCTCGACCGCCGGGTTCTCGACGCGGTCGACGACCTGCAGGTGCCGCCACAGGCGCAGCTCGCCGGTGCGCGGGTCGATCTCCGCCTTCACGTCCGTCTCCGTGCCGTAGCGCGACCGGGCCGCCTTGGCGTAGGCGTCCTCCATCGCGGCGAGCACGATCTGGCGGTCGATGACCTTCTCGCGGGCGACGGCGTCCGCGATCTGCAAGAGTTCGAGCCTGTTGGCGCTCACGGCCATGGAAGTCACTCCCTTCCTGTCTTCCTCGGCGGCTTCGGGCCCTTGGGCCGCTTGAACAGCGAGGATCTCGATTTCGACTTGGCTTCGCGCGGCCCGCCCTCCGGCGGGGCCTTGCGGCCATTGACGCCAAGACCGGGTCCGAAGCGGCGGCGCGGCGCGGGCGCCTCGTCGCCGTCAGTCTCCCCGTCCGTCTCTCCCGGGCCGCCCTCGCCGAGGTCAGCCTCGTCGGCGAGGTCGGCCTCGTCGCGGCCGGCGGCCTTCAGCGCGGCCTTGCCGCGGCGCAGCGACTCGCGGACCAGCGCATCGGTGAGCACCAGCCTGGCCTCGCCGATGTCGGCGAGCGGCAGGGTCACCCTGGCCTCCTCGTCGGGGCGGGCGTCGGTGCGCTCGATGATCGCGGCCGCGCCCTCCACGCCCAGGACGACGCCGCGGAAGCGCTTGCGGCCCTCGTGCGGCGCGGCCATTTCGAGCTTGGCCTCGTGGCCCGCCCAGCGCGTGAAGTCGGAGGCGCGCACCAGCGGCCGGTCGATCCCCGGCGAGGAGATCTCGAGGTGATAGGCGCGGCCCACGGGATCGTCCACGTCGAGGGCCGGCGACACGCCGCGGCTGACGGCCTCGCAGTCCTCGACCGTCATCGTGCCGTCCGGCCGCTCGGCCATGATCTGCACGGTGCAGCCGTTCTGCCCGGTGACGCGGACCCGCACGAGCCGGAAGCCGAGATCATGCAGCGTGGGCTCGACGATCGCGCCCACGCGCGCGGCGACGCCGCCGTCCACGATCAGTCTGGGTTCGTCGAGGTCCGACACGCGGTCGCTGGTCCTGTCCTGCCGATGGCGCTAAGCCGAAAAGAGCGGGTCCCGGGGGGCCCACTCTCCCAATGCGATAGTCATCGCGATGAGATGTCTTGGATGGCGCTCGTATACGCGCATCCGCCTTGCGGCGCAAGGGGCGGCAAGCCCTCAGCCAGTTACGATCTTCGGTAGCATTTTTGCAGCGATACACTCTTTAGTGAGAAACATGGGTCATGGTGAACCCTGTTTCAGGGGCCCGTGATGCAGCCATTCCAGTCCTTGGTCAGGGATGTCGAGCAGTCGATGGCCAGCGGCGAGGACAGCCGCCGGGTCGAGACCTTGCGTCGACTGACCACCCTTTTCATCGAGCAGTCGCCCAATCTCGGCGAGGACCATGTCGGCGTCTTCGACGAGGTGATCAGCCGCCTCGCCGGCCAGATCGAGTTCCGCGCCCGGGTCGAATTGGCCGAACGGCTGGCGGACGTGCAGAACGCGCCGAAGAAGACGGTGCGCGACCTCGCCTTCGACGAGGACATCGCCATCGCCCGGCCGGTGATCGAGCGGTCCGTCCGGCTCGACGAATCCGACCTCGTCGCCATCGCCAGCCAGCGGGGCCAGGACCACATGCTGGCCATGTCCGGCCGGCGCGACCTCACCGCCGCGGTCACCGACGTGCTGGTGGTGCGCGGCGACGAGACCGTGCTGCGCAAGGTGGCCCGCAACGACACGGCCCGCTTCTCGGAGATGGGCTTCGGCACGATGGTGAAGCGCGCCGAGGCCGACCATGAGCTGCAATCCATCCTGACGGCGCGGCCGGACATCCCGATCCACCACGTCAACACGCTGATCCAGGCCGCCAAGGAGGTCGCCCGCCGCGAGATGATGGCGGACCTCAGCGGCTCCGAGGACCTGCTGCGGCAGGCGCTCGACGTGGGCGCCCAGGCGGTGGCGGAAGGCGGCGGCGAGGTCGCGGCGATCGACTTCACGGGCTGCTCGGCCCGCGTCGACGCCATGGAGGCGGCCGGCGAACTCAGCGAGGACAAGGTCCAGAAGCTCCTCAAGGAGGACCGCCTCGCCGACGCGATCGTGGCGATCGGGCGGCTGGCGCAGCTCTCCACCGAGGTGGTCGCCAACGCCTACAGCGCTCCGAGCTACGACCCGATGCTGTTCATCGTGCGCGGCTCGCGCATGGGTTGGCCGACCTTCAAGCTCCTGCTCAACGCGAAGGCCGGCAAGGCGGCGCCGCAGGCCTTGCTGAAGGCGGCCTTCGCCAGCTTCGAGGGGCTGTCGGTGCCGACGGCGCAGCGCGTGATGCGCTTCGTCTCGACCCGCTCGAAGATCAAGGCCTGAACGGCCCGCCGCGCGCCGCCGCGCCGGGCGGGCGGCCGGGCCCGCCGGCGCTTCGCCCCAAGAACGCCATCAGGCGTCGGGGCAAATTGAGCGGAACGGCTTAAACGTTCCGCCAGAGGGCCCGCACTAGGGTCAGGGGGAAGGAAAGGCGTCCATGACGACCACGCAGTCCCCCCTCACCCAGGCGCTCGCACACGACATCGCGGCGACGCTCCAGGCCAGCCCCGGCCGCTCCGCGGAAGCGGTGCAGCGCATCGCCGACCTGTTTGCGCGCGATTGCCCCCGCTATTCCAGCGACCATCTCGCCGTGTTCGACGACGTGCTGGGCCTGCTCGTCGCCCGCATCGAGGAACAGGCCCGCGCCGAGCTCGCCGACCGCCTGGCCGACCTGCCGCAGGCGCCGCCGCGCGTGCTGCGGACGCTCGCCCATGACGAGATCGCAGTGGCCCGTCCGCTCCTGACGCGCTCCACGCTGCTCTCCGACGACGACCTGATCGAGGTCGCGGTGGCCCGCGGCCACGGCCACATGACGGCGATCGCGGCGCGGCGCGGCCTGAGCGCCGCCGTGACCGACGTGCTCGTGGAGCGTGGCGACCGCGGCGTGCTGCACGGCGTCGCCTCCAACCACACGGCGGCGTTCTCGCCCTTCGGCTTCGGCGCGCTCGTGACGCGCTGCAAGGACGACGACGCCCTGCAGCTCGTCGTCGGGCATCGTCCGGACCTGCCGATCGACCACCTGCGCGAGCTGGTTCGCCAGGCCAAGGACGTGGTGCGCGACCGCCTGCAGGCCACCGTCGACCGGCGCTCGCTCGGCCTCATCGAGGGCGCGCTCGACGCCGGCGCGCGGCGCGTGACGGCCGACACGATCACGGCCATGGCGGAGTTTCCGAGCGTTCCCGAGGGCGACGCCCTGCGCCGCTTCGAGCGTGGCGAGCTCGACGAGGGCGCGGTCCTCGCCTATGCCCAGGAGGGCCGCCCGGTCGACGTGACCGTGGCGCTCGCCCTGCTCGCCAAGCTGCCCATGCGGCTGGCGGAGCGGATCTTCACGGAGATGCAGGACGACCTGCTGCTCCTCGTCGCGCGCGCGCTCGGCTTCAAGTGGCAGACCGTTGCCGCCTTGCGCACCCTCAAGGCGCGCTCGATCAACAAGCCCGCCAACTTGTCGCAGCTCCAGGCCAATTTCGACAACCTGAGTCCTCAGACGGCGCAGCGGGTGCTGCGCTTCCTGCATGCGCGCGACAGCCTCTCGGCGGAGCGGAAGGAGCCGGCGCGAGGGTCCGGGACCGCCGCGGCCGAGCGGGCTTACCTGTAAGGGCGTTCCATTCCGGTCGCGTCCGCGATCCGGGCTTCGACGGCCCCGTCCTTCGAGACACAGCATGCGGAGACCGAGGCCGGCGCCGACGACCGGGCCCTAGAGCCGCACCGCCGTGATGTAGCTGGGGACGCGGCCCTCGCGCAGGGCCTTGGCCTCGTAGCGCGTGCCCGGCCAGCCCGGGAACGGCTTGCGCCAGTCGTCGGGCCGCGTGGCCGTCCAGGCGAAGTCGGGCGAGCGCATCAGCCGGCGCAAGGTCCAGCCGACATAATGGTCGATGTCGCTGGCGAAGTGGAACGTCGCGCCGGGCCGCGTGATCCGGGCGAGGCGCGCCAGCATGGCGTCCGAGACGAAGCGGCGCTTGTTGTGGCGGCGCTTGGGCCAGGGATCGGGATAAAGCAGGTAGACCCGCGACAGGCAGCCCGCCGGAAGCGCGTCGATCACCTCGCCGGCGTCTCCGTCATAGAGGCGGACATTGTCGAGCCCCCCGGCCTCGATGGCCGCCAGCAGCTTGGCCATGCCGTTGACGAAGGGCTCGCAGCCGAGGATGCCGACGCGCGGGTTCTCGCGCGCCCGCGCCACCAGGTGCTCGCCGCCGCCGAAGCCGATCTCGAGCCAGACCTCGTCCACCGCGCGCGGGAACAGGGCGGCCACGTCCGGCGGGAGGGCCTTGGGATCGAGCCGCAGGCGCGGCAGCAGGTCGTCGACGAGGCCCGCCTGCGCCGAGCGCAGGCGCTTGCCCTTGCGGCGGCCGAAAAACGCCCCCGCCCGGCGCTCGGGCTCGCTCACGGCGTCAGCGGAGCTGGGCGCGCAGCGTGTCGACGAGGTCGGTCTTTTCCCAGCTGAAGCCGCCATCGGCCTCCGGCGCGCGGCCGAAATGGCCGTATGCGGCGGTGCGGGCATAGATGGGCCGGTTGAGGCCGAGGTGCTCCCGGATGCCGCGGGGCGTCAGGTTGACGACGTCGGGATTGCCGAGCGCGCGCTCCAGCGCGTCCTCGCCCACCTTCCCGGTGCCGTGCAGGTCGGCATAGATGGAGAGGGGCTGGGCGACGCCGATGGCGTAGGAGAGCTGGATCGTGCAGCGGTCGGCGAGGCCGGCGGCCACCACGTTCTTGGCGAGGTAGCGCGCCGCATAGGCGGCCGAGCGGTCCACCTTGGTGGGGTCCTTGCCCGAGAAGGCGCCGCCGCCATGGGGCGCCGCGCCGCCATAGGTGTCGACGATGATCTTGCGCCCGGTAAGGCCGCAATCGCCGTCCGGTCCGCCGATGACGAACTTGCCGGTCGGGTTGACGTGCCACACGGTCGCGGCGTCGATCCAGCCGTCCGGCAGTGCGGAGCGGACATAGGGCTCGACGATGCCGCGCACGTCGGCCGAGGTGAGGTTCTCGTCCAGGTGCTGCGTGGAGACGACGATCTGCGTCACGCCGACCGGCTTGCCGTCCTCGTAGCGGACGGTGACCTGGCTCTTGGCGTCGGGGCCGAGCGCCTTGCTCTCGCCGGAGCGCCGCGCGCGGGACAGGTTCTGCAGGATGCGGTGGGCGTAGTAGATCGGAGCCGGCATCAGCTCTGGCGTCTCGCGGCAGGCATAGCCGAACATGATGCCCTGGTCGCCGGCGCCCTCGTCCTTGTTTCCGGCGCTGTCGACGCCCTGCGCGATGTCGGCAGACTGGGCGTGGAGCAGGACCTCGATGTCCGCGTCCTCCCAGTGGAAGCCGGCCTGCTCGTAGCCGATGTCGCGGATGGCGAGGCGTGCGATGTGCGCGAGATAGTCGCGCGTGAGGGTGGCCGGGCCGCGCGTCTCGCCGGCGATCACGACGCGGTTCGTGGTGGCCAGCGTCTCGCAGGCGACGCGGATGTCCTTGGGGTCGATGCCCTGCTCACCAGCCGCGCGAAAAAACGCGTCCACGACCTCGTCGGAGATCCGGTCGCAGACCTTGTCAGGATGGCCTTCCGACACCGACTCGCTGGTAAAGAGATAGTTCGACCGTGACACGTCCCTGCGCTCCGAGATGGACGGCTCAACCGAGCTGTGAGCCCGGCCAGCTTGCTGGCATGGAGCGTTCGGTACGTCAAGACGAAAAAGTCGTTTCGTTCGTTAATCCGAACGCGGCGCCGAGGGCGACGCCGCGTTCCGAGCCTCCTCGCCGTCGCCGCGATCAGGCCGAGAGGGCGGATGTCCCGGGGATCATGGCCACGATGGCGTCCGCGTCGCTGTCATATCCGACCGCCGCGGGCGCGGCCGCCGCGGGGGCGAGCTCCTCCTCGCCCGCGATGGCGTTGACGAGGTCGACGACGCGGCGGCGCATCTTCGCATCCTTGATGCGCAGGAACGCCCGGTTGAGCTGAACGCCCTCATTGGTGGACAGGAAGTCGGCGACATAGGGGGTGTCGGCCACCTCGGCGAAGCCGGACGCGGGCTCCTGGTCGCCCGCGGGAGCGCCGTCGAAGAAGAACTCGACGGGCATGCCCAGGATGCGGGAAATCTGCTGGAGCCGGCTGGCGCCGATGCGGTTCGTACCCTTCTCGTATTTCTGGACCTGCTGGAAGGTGAGGCCGAGCGCGTCGCCCAGGCGCTCCTGGCTCATGCCGATCAGCACCCTGCGCATGCGAACGCGGCTGCCGACATGCTTGTCGATGGGATTGGGGGCCTTCTTCATCAATGTCTTTCTCCAAATGGCTTCATGCGGGCGGGAGGCGCCACGCGACTGAAAGAAACGGGCCCTGAAAAATCGGCCCGACTGACCGGGAAACCGACCCCCGGTTGCGGCTACTCTCATCCAGCGATTGCTCTTTGTCAATCGCGGAAACAACCCAAGGCAGCGAAGCCTAAACAAGCGGTGAGCGCAATCCACCACACCCAGCCTCCCGCGGCGGCGAAGAGGGTGGGCCCGGCGGCCGCCGGAAGGGCGGAGTCGAGCACCCCCTCGGCGCCGAGCGGCAGGCTTGCGAGCGCGCGGCCATAGGGGTCGACGACCGCCGAGACGCCGTCATTGGCGGCGCGCACCAGGGGCAGGCCCTCCTCGATGCTGCGCAGCCGCGCCTGAGCGTAATGCTGGTAGGGGCCCGGGGTGACGCCGAACCAGGCGTCGTTGGTGAGGTTGACCATGAGGCCCGGGGCGCCGGAATCCGGCCGGACCTCGCCGGGGAAGATCGCCTCGTAGCAGATCAGCGGGGCGACCGGCGGCAGGCCCGGCACGGCGAGCATCTTGCGGCGCGCGCCGGCCTCGAAACCTCCCGGCGTGGCGACGAACTGGCGCAGGCCCAGGCTCGTGAGCAGGTCGGACAGGGGCAGGTATTCTCCGAACGGCACGAGATGGGCCTTGTCGGAGCTGTCGACGATGGTGCCGTCGGAATCGACGACCTGGACCGCGTTGTAGAAGTGCGGGCGGGTCTCGCCCGGCATGGGCGCATCGGCCCGCACGGCGCCGGTCACGAGGGTCGCGCCCTTCGGCAGCAGGGCGGCGATCTGCGCGAGGGCCTGGGGATCGCGGGCGAGGAGGAAGGGAAAGGACGATTCCGGCCAGATGAGGTGCGTGACGCCGGCCATGCCCGGGTTGTCCGGGGACGTCACGCGGTCGCTCAAGGCGAGGTAGTGCCGCATGATGGCCTCGCGGTTCTCCGGCCTGAACTTGTCGTCCTGCGCGATGTTGGGCTGCATGATGCGCAGCTTCACGCCCGGCACGGTCGGCGAGGGCCCCGCGGGAATGCGCCACGCGCCGAACGCCGCGAGGCCGGCGAGGGCCAGGAGGGCCAGCGACAGGGGCGCCCAGCGCCCGCCTCGGCCGTGGCCCGTCGCGATGGTGGCCGGTGCGGCCCCGATCGCCACCGCCAGGACGGTGAGGCCGTGCAGCCCGACGACGGAGGCGAGCTGCGCGAGCCACAGGTGGGCCCCCAGCGCCATGCCGTAGGCGTTCCAGGGAAAGCCGGTCAGGATCGTGCCGCGCAGCCATTCGGACAGCCCCAGGCCCGCGGCGAGCGCGAAGATGCGCCAGGGCCCATGCGACCAGAGCATGCGGGCGAGCATGAAGCCGAGCGCGTGGAAGAGCGCGAGCCCCGCCGGAAGGCCCAGCACGCCGAGCGGCAGGGCCCAGGCGAACTGGTCGGGCTCGACCAGGAAGGCCGAGCCCAGCCACCAGAGCCCGGCCACGAAATAGCCGAAGCCGAAGGACCATCCGGTGAAGGCGGCGGCCTTCAGGGTCGCCGGCGCGAAGCGGCCCACCCCGGCCGCGCAGCCGTCGAGCAGCCAAACGGCCGGCGCCAGCGACACGACGAGCGCCGGCAGGGCGTCGAAGGGTGGCAGGGCGAGCGCTCCCGCCGCCCCGGCGAGCCAGGCGAGGGCGAAACGCCCCCAGCCCCAGCTCAGCATCACGCGATGGGCGAGGCCATCGAGCGGAGCCTTCAACGCCCGCCCGCCTTCTCGGACGCGGCCGGCGGGGCCGGCGGACCCTCGGGCGGGGGAGCCGGCAGGAGCTTGACCTCCGGCGCGGGGACCGCGGCGGGATCGCCCGCCCGGCTGTGGATGCGCACCCGCTTGACGCGCCGCGCGTCGGCGTCGATCACCTCGAATTCCAGCCCGTTGGGATGCGCGATCATCTCGCCGCGCACCGGCACGCGGCCGGCCAGGGTCGAGATGAGCCCGCCGAGGGTGTCCACGTCCTCCGCCACCTCGTCATGGGCGAGGTCGACGCCCAGCGTCTTGGACACGTCTTCCAGCGGGGCGCGCGCATCGGCCACCAGCGCGCCGTCGGCGGTGCGCACCAACGCGGGCGTCTCCTCCTCGTCGTGCTCGTCCTCGATGTCGCCGACCACGATCTCCACGATGTCCTCCATGGAGACGAGGCCGTCGGTGCCGCCATATTCGTCGATGACGAGGGCCATGTGCGTGCGCACCGTCTGCATCTTCACGAGCAGGTCGAGCGCCGGCATGGAGGGCGGCACGAAGAGCACGGGCCGCAGGATCTTGGCCTCGGCGAGCGGCGTCGCGAGGTCCACCTTGCCGAGATCCGGCGCGTCGAGGGGGATCTTGCGCCGGCGCGACGGCTTCGCCGTCTGGGCGCGGGTGGCCATGTAGTCCAGGAAATCGCGGATGTGCACCATGCCGCGCGGGTCGTCGAGGGTCTCGGCATAGACCGGCAGGCGCGAGTGGCCGGCCGTGCGGAAAACCCGCAGCAGGTCGCCGAGCTGGATCTCCAGGGGCACCGCCACGATGTCCGCGCGCGGAACCATGACGTCGTCGACCCGCCGGGTGCGCAGCGCCAGGACGTTCTGGAGCATGGCGCGCTCCTGCGGGGAGAAATCCGCGTCGGCGGCGTTCTCCGAGAGCGCGTCCTGGAGGTCGTTGCGGATGGAGGCCGGCTGGCGCAGGCCCACCAGGGCGAGCAGCCGGTCGAAGAGGCCCTCGCCGGGCGGGTCCCGGCGGGCCTCGGCGCCCGCTGCTCCGTTCGCGGAGGCAGGCGCGCCGGTACTGGAATCGTCGGAGGTCATGGTCCTTCCGTCATCCTGCGCCGGCAGGGGGTCCGTCAAGCGGCCCCGTGCCGCGCGCAGCGGGGGCGTCGCGATAGGGATCGTCCACGCCGAGCGCGGCGAGGATGCGCACCTCGAGCCCTTCCATCGCCTCGGCCTCGGCCTCTGTCTCGTGATCATAGCCCAGCAGGTGCAGGAAGCCATGCACCACGAGATGGGTGAAGTGGTCGGCGAGAGTCTTGCCGTCGGCCGCCGCCTCGCGGGCCGTGGTCTCGAAGGCCACGGCGATGTCGCCCAGGAAGGGGGCGCGGGCCAGCTTGTCCGGCTGGACGGCCGGAAAGGAGAGCACGTTGGTGGGCTTGTCCTGACCGCGCCACTCGCGGTTGATGCCGCGCATCTGCTCGTCGCCGGTGAGGAGCAGGCTCACCTCGACATTGGGCCGCAGCTGCACGCCGGCGCGCTCCGCGGCGGCCTCGAGCGCGCGAACGGCGAGGTCCTCGGCGTTGTCGAGCGCGTCCCAGGACGCGCTGTCGCGGGAGATGTCGGGCACGACGGCGCTCACGGACGCGGCGCCTTCTCCGCGGGAGCGCGCAGGTCCGCCTCGTAGGCGCCGACGATGCGGCGGACGAGATCGTGGCGCACCACGTCGCCCTCCGCGAAGGTGACGCGGCCGATGCCCTCGACCCCGTCGAGGATCCGCACGGCCTCGACCAGGCCCGACTTCGCGCCGGGCGGCAGGTCGATCTGGCTGGGATCGCCCGTGACGATCATGCGCGAGCCCTCGCCCAGGCGGGTGAGGAACATCTTCATCTGCATCGAGGTGGTGTTCTGCGCCTCGTCGAGCAGCACCACCGCGTTGGTGAGCGTGCGCCCGCGCATGAAGGCGAGCGGCGCGATCTCGATCATGCCCGTCTGCAGGCCGCGCTCGACGTGGCGCGCTTCCATGAAGTCATAGAGAGCGTCGTAGATGGGCCGGAGATAGGGATCGACCTTCTCCTTCATGTCGCCCGGCAGGAAGCCGAGGCGCTCGCCCGCCTCGACGGCCGGACGCGAGAGCACGAGGCGCTCCACGACGCCGGCCTCGATGAGCTGCACGGCGTGGCCGACGGCGAGCCAGGTCTTGCCCGTGCCGGCGGGCCCCTCGGCGAAGACGAGCTCGTGCGTCTTCAGCGCGCGCAGATAGGCGTGCTGCGCGGCATTGCGCGCGCGGACCCGGCGCTTCCTCGTGCCGATCTCCTCGAAACCGGATCCCGCGCCGGGTTCCGCCACGGGGAAAAGCTGGCCCTGCAGGGCGGTTTCCTGGATCACGCCGTCCACGTCGCCGGGCGTCAGCTGCCCGCCCCCGCGCACCCTGTCATAGAGACGCTCCAGCACGCGGCGGGCCTGCTCGGTGCGGTCGGCCGGCCCCTTGATCGCGACATGGTTGCCGTTGGCGTTGGCCACGATGCCCAGGCGTCGCTCGAGATGCGCGATATTCTGGTCATACTGGCCGAAAACGAGGCTGGCGAGCCGGTTGTCGTCGAAGGTCAGCTTGATCTCGGCGGATTCGGCTAGGCCGTCCCGCAGGGGACCCCGGGCGAACCGCGTCGCGCCTTCGCTCTGTCTCAAGGACGCCTCTCCCTCATGCGCTGGCCCTGAACGGAATGCCGCCGGCCCGGACCCCGGCGAGGCTGTTGCTGCCCAGCGCCGTGACCGTCACCGGCACGATGTCGCCCACGCGGGCCGTGGGATCCTCGATGTGGACGGCCTGAAGGTAGGGCGACTTGCCGGCGAGCTGGCCGGGATGGCGGCCCGGCTTTTCCAGGAGGACGTCCAAAGTGCGGCCCACCGTGGCGGCGTTGAACGCGCGGGCCTGCCTCTCGAGGAGGGCCTGCAGCGCGGCGAGCCGCTGCGCCTTCACCGGCTCGGGAACCTGCCCGGCGAGCTCCGCAGCGGGCGTGCCCGGACGCGGGCTGTACTTGAAGGAGAAGGAGGAGGCGAAGCCGATCTCCTCGACGAGGCGCATCGTGTCCTCGAAATCCGCGTCGGTCTCGCCCGGGAAGCCGACGATGAAGTCGGAGGAGAGCGCGATGTCCGGCCGCGCGGCCCTCACGCGGTCGACGATGCGCCTGTACTCGCTGCCGTCGTGCTTGCGGTTCATCGCCTCGAGGATCGCGTCGGAGCCCGACTGAACCGGCAGGTGCAGGTAGGGCATCAGCTCCGGGATATCGCGATGCGCGGCCACAAGTTCCCAGGCCCCGTCGGGGCCGGCCATGTCGCGGGGATGGCTCGTCGTGTAGCGGAGCCGCTCGATGCCGGGGACGCTAGCAAGCCGGCGCAGAAGGGCCGCGAGGCTCGCGGCGCCGCCCTCCTCCGCCTCGCCGTGATAGGCGTTGACGTTCTGGCCCAGCAGCGTCAGCTCGCGCACGCCCGCGGCGGCGAGGCGCTGCGCCTCGGCGAGGATGGCCGCGACGGGCCGCGAGGTCTCCGCCCCGCGCGTATAGGGAACGACGCAGAAGGTGCAGAACTTGTCGCAGCCCTCCTGCACGGTCAGGAAGGCCGAGACGCCGCGGGCGAGGGTGCGCTCGCCGGAGGCGGCGGGCAGCGCGTCGAACTTGGCCTCGGCCGGGAAGTCGGTGTCCACCACGCCCGGGCTGCGCCGCGCCTCGGCGAGCAGCGCCGGCAGGCGGTGGTAGCTCTGCGGGCCCACGACGAGGTCGACGCCCGTGTTGCGGCGCAGGATCTCGCCGCCCTCGGCCTGGGCGACGCAGCCTGCGACCACGACCTGCACGTCGTGGCCCCCGGCGGCGCGCTCGCGCTTGACCGCCCGGACGCGGCCGAGCTCGGAATAGACCTTCTCGGCGGCCTTCTCGCGGATGTGGCAGGTGTTGAGCACGACGAGGTCGGCGTCTTCCATCGCCGTCGTCTCGGCGAAGCCCTCCGGCGCCAGGACGTCCGCCATGCGATGGGCGTCGTAGACGTTCATCTGGCAGCCATAGGACTTGATGAAGACCTTCTTGGGTTCCTGCGTCATCGTCCCCGTCTGGC
This sequence comes from Alsobacter sp., assembly GCA_046349155.1. GTDB lineage: Bacteria > Pseudomonadota > Alphaproteobacteria > Rhizobiales > Beijerinckiaceae > Alsobacter. The sequence goes on from JAXMCW010000003.1 coordinate 643,956, forward strand.
GGCCGCCCTCTCCCTCGGCCGCATGCCCACGCGAATCACACGGGCCGCGCATGATCGTGCGGCCTCTCTCATGACGCTGTTTAGACCGTCTGGCGGGGGAAGAGAAGGGCGGGAGGGTCACAAAGCCGCCGCGGACGGCCGTCCCGTCACGATGCGCCGGTAGGTCGCCCGCACCTCCGCCTGCACGCGCCGCGTGACATCCTTGCGGTCCGTCGCGGCGTCGACCGCGACGGGCTCGCCCCAGACGCAGACAGCGTCGAGCGGGGCGTCGCCGAGGAGGGCGCCGAGATGGGGCAGGAGGTCCATGTCGCCGTACCAGGCGACGAAGGGCCGGCCGGCGCGGCCGAGCGGGAGGCCCTGGCGCCGCGGATAGGCGATGGTGAGGGGCTGCAGCATCACGCGCTCGACATGGCCGGCGGCCGCCACGGCGTCCCGCGCGCCACCGACCAGCGAGGACCGGAACGGCAGGACGCGGTTGCCGTCGCTGGTGGTGCCCTCGGCGAAAAGGATCAGGGCGTCGCCGCCCGCCAGCCTCTCGGCGATCTCCCGATTGGCCTCGGCGGCGCCCTTGCGGCGCGTGCGGTCGATGAAGATCGAGCGCTGCAGCCGGGCAAGGGCGCCGAAGACCGGCCAGGTTCCCACCTCCCGCTTGGCGATGAAGGAGACGGGCGCCAGCGCGCTGATGACGGTGATGTCGAGCCAGCTCGTGTGGTTGGAGACGACGAGCAGCGGCCGCGCGGCGCTGGGCGCGCCCTCCACCGTGACGCGCAGGCGGACCAGCCGGCAGACGAAGCGGTGAAAATGCTGCGGCAGGCGATGGGCGAGCGGCCAGCCGAAGCGCAGGGCGACGGCCTGCACGCCCATCAGCACGAGCGTGACGGGCACGAGGAGGAGGAGCACCGCCGCGACGTGCAGACGGGCCATGGGTCAGCGAGCGCGAGGGCGGGGGGACGGCACGCCGTCAGCCCTTGCGCTCGTCGTCCAGCGGCACGGCGTAGAGCTCCAGGCGGTGGTCCACCAGCCGGAAGCCGAGCCGCCGGGCGATCTCCGCCTGCAGGCGCTCGATCTCCTCGGACTGGAACTCCACGACCTCCCCGGTGCGCAGGTTGACGAGATGGTCGTGATGGCTTTCCGGGGCCTGCTCGTAGCGGGCGCGGCCGTCCTTCAGGTCGAGACGGGCGATGATGCCGGTATCCTCGAGGAGCTTCACCGTGCGGTAGACGGTGGAGACGGCGATGCGGGAGTCCACCGCGGCGGCGCGGCGGTGCAGCTCCTCGACGTCCGGGTGGTCTTCCGCCTCGGCCAGCACCCGCGCGATGACCCGCCGCTGGCCCGTCATGCGGAGGCCCTGGGCCAGGCAGCGCTGTTCGATGCGGTTGGTGCGGGACTGGCGGGAGGCGGTCACGTCGCGGCTCGTGCTCCTGTCGCAGGATTCCGGGCCGGCCTCCGGCGGCCCATGCGGCACTTATAGGGAGGCGGCGTCAGGCCGTCCACCGGGCTCAACCCAGCGGGCAGGCCAGCACCAGGGCCGTCGCCGCGCTGCCGTCCGCCTTGCGGTAATAGGCGTCGCGCCGGCCGACCTCCTCGAAGCCGCTGCCGGCATAGAGGGCCCGGGCCGGCACATTGCCCTCGTCCACCTCCAGGAAGAGGCGGCGCACGCCGAGCGCGGCGAGCCGGCCCATGTGGTCCTGCAGCAGCGCGCGGCCCAGCCCGGCCCCCTGGGCGCGGGCGGCGACGGCGATGGTGAGAACCTCCGCCTCGTCGAGCACGCGGCGCGACAGCACGAAGCCGTCGAGATCGCCCGCGCGGCGGAAGCAGGAGGCCGGCCAGGACGGGTTGCGGCGGACGCCCTGGGCGAGCACGGCGGGATCGAGGATCATGGCCTCGACCTCCGGCGCGCTCCAGCCCCGCCGGAACGCCTCCCCGTGCAGGATCGAGACGATCCCGGCATCGGCCGCGCGCAGCGGGCGGATGGAGGGGGGACGGGACGAGGACGCAACCATGACGCGGAACTCAGCGGCGCGGGATGCGCACGTGGTCCTGCGGCTTGGCGTCGGGCGGACGCAGGTACACGGGCTTGGGCGGCGCGCGCTCGGCCACGGCCACCGCCCCCAGGCGGGCGACCCACAGGATATCCGGCGCAGCGCCATCGTCCACCACCGTGGCGTCGAGCCCGATCGCCAGCGCCTCCGCCAGGAGCACGCCGGCCCCGGAGCCCACAATGCGGACCGCGCCCGTGCCGAGCTGGCGGGCCGCGTCGCGGGCGGGCACGATGCGGGGGGGCACCACGGTGCGCCCGGCCGGGCCGAAGACCTGCAGGTAGACCTGGCCGTGGCGCGCGTCGATGGCCGACGCCACGAGCGTGCCGACGCCGGAGGCCACCACCGGGGCGGCGTAGGCGGAGAGCGTGGTGACGCCCACGCAGGGCTTGCCCGTGCCGAGCGCGATGGCGCGGGCCGCGGAGATGCCCACCCTCAATCCCGTGAAGCTGCCGGGCCCGACGCTGACGGCGATGCGATCGAGGCCGGCAAAGCCGTCCTCGCTGCGGGCCACGACGCGTTCCACGAGCGGCATCAGCGCCTCGGCATGGCCCCGCTCCATGGCGAGGCTCTCCCGGATCGGCGGATCCTCGCTCCCGGCCTGCAGGATGCAGGCCGCGCAGGCTCCCAGGGCAGTGTCGATGGCGAGGACGCGCACGATCAGTCTCCGGCGGGGACCGACCCGACGCCGCCTGCCATCTTGCTTGCAGAAGGTGCGCCGACTCGGCTGGTCACCATAGCCGAGGCGGGGCGATCGTTTCGAGTCCGACGTCTCGCCGAATCGGCGGGAAACGCGGCGTCAGACAGCCTGGACCTCGCGCACGTCCGGCAGGAAGTGCCGCAGCAGGTTCTGGATGCCGTGCTTCAGCGTGGCCGTCGAGGACGGACAGCCCGAGCAGGAGCCCTTCATCGTGAGGTAGACGATGCCGTCCCTGAAGCCCTTGAAGGTGATGTCGCCGCCGTCGCCAGCCACCGCCGGGCGGACGCGCGTCTCCAGGAGCTCCTTGATCGTCTCGACCGTGCCGGCATCCGCCTCGTCGAAGAACTCGTCGCCCTCCTCGGCCGCGGCCGCGGCATGGGCATCGCCCTCGAGCAGCGGGTCGCCGGAGAGGAAGTGCTCCATGATGGCGCCGAGGATGGCGGGCTTCAGGTGCTGCCACTCGCCGTCCTTCTTCGTCACCGTGACGAAGTCGCTGCCGAAAAACACGCCGGTCACGCCGGGCACGGCGAAGAGACGGTGAGCGAGCGGCGAGCGCTCGGCGGCGCGCGCGTCGCGGATGTCGAGCGTGCCCTCGCTCATGACGGTGCGGCCCGGCAGGAACTTGAGCGTGGCCGGGTTCGGCGTGGCTTCGGTCTGGATGAACATCGGTGTCTCCTCAGGCGTCCGGTTCAAGGCCGGCGGCTGGTGGTGTCGCGCGGACGTAGCACGGCGCGCCCGCGGCGGCGAGTGTCCTTCGCGCACGGGCGCCGCGCAAGCACCGCACTCTCCCGAGATGGGGCGATGCGCGGCGGATTCAATGCGGGAGGCGCCCTTGTTCAGGCGAGGGCGTCGATCTCGGCGTCCTGAAGCTGGCCGGGGACGATGGCAATGGGCACGGGGAACTGGCCCGAGGCCTTGCCCGCGAGGTGGCTCACCAGCGGCCCGGGGCCCTCGCCGCCGGGGCTCGCCGCGAGGACCAGGAGCGCCATGTCCTCGTCCTCCTCGATCAGCGCAAGGATCTGGTCGGAGCGGGCGCCGGTTCGCACGACGAGGATGGGCTCGATGCCGGCGACCGCGCGGGCCACGTCGGCAGCCGTCTCGAGCTCGGCGCGGGCCTCGCCTTCCGCCTCGGCCTGCAGCAGGTCGCCGACCCCCAGCCATTCCTGGCTCTGCGGCGGGGCGATGACGGCCAGCAGCACGAGGTCGGCCCCGACCCGACCCGCACGGCGCGCGGCGAAACGCACGGCGCGGCTGCATTCCGGCGTGTCGTCGACGACGGCCAGAAACCTGGGACGGTGGCCCATCTCGTAGGAGCGGCGCGGCTTTCCGGGCATGGCCCCTCCCCTGCGCGAGCGGCCATGCTGGCAGCCGCCGGCGACGCGGGCAAGCGGAGCCTCGGCGCTCCCCGGCGGCGTCATGGCGAGCGAACGCGAAGCGCTCCCCCGCCATGCAGGCCGGGGGCGCGCCGATCCCTCACTTGCGGCGGATGAAGCCCACGATGTCCTTCACTGCGTCCATCGTCTGGCGCGCCATCACTCCCGCGCGGCCGGCGCCGTCCGCTAGCACGCCGTCAATATAGGCGTGGTCGGCCTGAAGGCGCTTCATCTCGGCGCTGATCGGGCCGAGCTTCTGGACGGCGACGTCGACCAGCGCGCCCTTGAACACGGAGAACTGGCTGCCGCCGAACTCGCGCAGCACCTTGTCCTTCTCCACCTCGGCCAGGGCCGCGTAGATGGTGACGAGGTTCTCCGCCTCGGGCCGGCCGGCAAGCCCGGCCGCCTCGGTCGGCAGGGGCTCGGGATCCGTCTTGGCCTTGCGGATCTTCTGGGCGATGGCGTCGGCGTCGTCGGCGAAGGTGAGGCGCGAATAGTCGGAGGGGTCCGACTTCGACATCTTCTTGGTGCCGTCGCGCAGGCTCATGACCCGCGGCGCGGGACCCTGGATGAGAGGCTCGGGCAGCGGAAAATAGGCCTCGTCGAAGCCGGCCGCCGCGATGCTCGCGGCATAGTCGTTGTTGAACTTCTGCGCGATGTCGCGGGAGAGCTCCAGGTGCTGCTTCTGGTCTTCGCCCACCGGGACATGGGTCGCGCGGTAGACCAGGATGTCGGCCGCCATCAGCGTGGGATAGCTGTAGAGGCCCACGGACGCGTTCTCGCGGTCCTTGCCGGCCTTCTCCTTGAACTGCGTCATGCGGTTCAGCCAGCCGATGCGGGCGATGCAGTTGAACACCCAGGCGAGCTCGGCGTGCTCGGGCACCTGGCTCTGGTTGAACACGATATGCGCCCTGGGGTCGATGCCGCAGGCGAGGAAGGCGGCCGTGACCTCGCGGATATTGGCCGTCAGTTCGCGCGGATCCTGCGCCACCGTGATGGCGTGCATGTCGACCACGCAATAGATGCAGTCATAGGACTCCTGCAGCGCCACGAAGCGCTTGATGGCCCCGAGATAATTGCCGAGGTGCAGGTTCCCGGTCGGCTGCACGCCCGAGAAGACGCGCTGAGGGAAGGAAGGCATGGTCCGTCTCCAGAATCGGCGGCCATATTACAAGGAGGCCGCCCCGGCGCAAGGCCGAAGGCCGTTCAGCCCCGTTCGCGCCAGTCGGCCGGGGTGACGGCGCGCAGCCCGAAGGCCGCGCCCGCATAGACCGCGAGGCCGCCCAGGCAGAGGGCGGCCAGGGCGACGGCGCGGGGCAGGACGGGCCGGCCGGCGGCGAGCCAGCCCTCCGCCAGCGGCACGGCGAGCCACAGGGCGGCGCCCATGACGAGGCTCGCCAGCAGGATGCGCGGGGCCCGGGCGCGCAGCCGCGCGTCCGTGCGCCAGAGATCCCCGCCCGCGAGCACCCCCGCGAGGACGGCAGCCCCGGCGAAGGACCCGACGGTGACGCCGAGCGCGATGCCGCGGACGCCGAAGGGCCCGTCCAGGGCCGTCGCCCCCACCCAGGTCATCAGCAGCGCGACCACGGCGGCCATGAAGGGCGGCAGCGCCGCCTCGCGCGCGAAAAAGGGCTGGGCGAGCACGCGCGTCACCGCCGCCGCGGCGAGGCCCGGCGCGAGGGCGGCGAGCGCCGCGGCCGTCTCGGCCGCGTCCTCGGCGGTGAAGGCCCCGTGCTCGAACAGGACGACGACGATGGGCCGGGCCAGCACGACCAGGGCCACCGAGGCCGGCAGCGCCACGAGCAGCGACCATTCCATGGCGCGGTTCTGGGCGTGATGGACGGCCGCCAGCGCGCCGCTGCGCAGCAGGCGCGCGACCTCGGGCAGCAGGACCACGCCCATGCCGACGCTGACGAAGCCGAGCGGAAGCTGGAACACGCGGTCGGCGTAGTAGAGGCGCGAGACCGAGGCGGGCGTGTGGGAGGCGACCTGCGTCGCCACGATGATGGCGAGCTGGGCGGCCAGGACGGTCGCGACGGCCGGCAGCCCCAGCGCGAACATGCGCCGCACGGGCGGCGACAGGCGGGGCCAGGCGAAAAGCGGGCGGACATCGCGCGACAGCAAGGCCGGGAGGAGGACGACGAGCTGCGCGACGCCGGCCGCGGACACCGCGACCGACAGGATCGCGCCCTGCCGGACGTCCTCCATCGCCGAAAGCTGGAGCGCGAGCAGCACGCCGACCAGAACCACGTTGACCGCGACCGGCGCGAACGCCGCCGCGAGGAAGCGTCCCGCGGCGTTCAGCACCGCGCCGGCGAGCGCGGTCAGCGTGGTCGCGGCGACGAGCGGCAGGGTCAGGCGGAGATAGGCGGTCGCAAGCCCGAACCGGACGCTGTCCTCGGCATAGCCGCGGGCCACCAGCAGCACGAGCGCAGGCGCGAAGACCTCGGCCAGGGCGACGATGACGAGAAGCGCCAGGGCCATCGTGACCAGGGCCTCGCCCGCGAAGCGTCGCGCCGCCTCGTCCCCCTCCTCGGCGCGGATGCGCTGGTCGACCGGGACCAGGGCGGCGTTGAGGCCGCCCTCCCCCAGCACGCGGCGCACGATGCCCGGCAGGCGGAAGGCGACGAGGAAGGCGTCGGCCGCAGGGCCGGCGCCCAGCATGGCCGCGATCAGCACGTCCCTGACGAAGCCCAGGATGCGCGACAGCGCGGTGGCGACCCCGACGGCGAGGCTGGATTTCGCGAGCGAGGTCCGAGGCGGCATCGAAACGGGCGTTGACTCAGGGCGGGCTGAAGATGCCACCGAAAGATGAAGTCTTTCCGTCGAATGCGGCACGCAAAGGTCGTGCCGAGGACGAGATCGCGATGTCGCAGGTCCGGGATGCGACCACGATGGGGACAGCCGGCGGCCCAGGCGGGGCGTCGCAGCCCCTTGACGCCTTTCGCCAAGAGACCGGCCAGCGCAGGGCGCGCAAGGCCAGGCCCGCTAAAAGTGAGGCGGAAATCACGGTTTTTGACCGCCGTCAGGTCAGAGCGGACATCGTCGACGTGGGATTGGGCAGCTTCGACTCGTGCTTCCCATATTCGCAGGCCAGGCGTCGGGCAGGTTGGCAAGGCGTGTCGGCAATCCTTGCCCAACGTCAAATCCTGGGGCGATCCTCCGGCGCCTTACAGGATGAACCGGCTCAGGTCCGCATTGGCCGCGAGGTCCCCAACCGCCTTCTCGACATAGGCGGCGTCGATGGTGATCGTTTCGCCGCCCCGGTCGGGGGCGGTGAAGGAGATGTCGTCCAGGATGCGCTCCATCACCGTCTGCAGGCGGCGCGCGCCGATGTTCTCGACGGTGGAGTTCACCTTCACGGCGATGCGGGCGATGGCGTCGATGGCGTCGTCGGCGAAGACGAGGTCGACGCTCTCGGTCTGCATCAGCGCCACGTACTGCTTCACGAGGCTCGCCTCGGTGTCGGTGAGGATGCGGCGGAAATCCGCCTCGTCGAGCGAGGACAGCTCGACGCGGATCGGCAGGCGGCCCTGCAGCTCCGGCAGGAGGTCGGACGGCTTGGCCACGTGGAAGGCGCCGGAGGCGATGAAGAGGATGTGGTCCGTCTTCACCGAGCCGTGCTTGGTGGAGACGGTGGTGCCCTCGATCAGCGGCAGGAGGTCCCGCTGCACGCCCTCGCGCGACACGTCGGCCCCGCCGCGTCCCTCCCGCGCGCAGATCTTGTCGATCTCGTCGAGGAAGACGATGCCGTTCTCCTCCACTTGCCGGACGGCCTCGGTCACGATCTGGTCCTGGTCGAGCAGCTTGTCGCTCTCCTCGGCGATCAGGGGCTCGTAGGCCTCGGCGACCGTGGTGCGGCGCGTCCGGGTGCGCCCGCCCATGGCCTTGCCGAAGATGTCGCCGATCGAGATCGCCCCCACCGAGGCGCCGGGCATGTTGGGCAATTCGAACAGCGGCATGCCGGCGCTGGACTGGGCCACCTCGATCTCGATCTCCTTGTCGTCGAGCTCGCCGGCGCGCAGCTTGCGGCGGAAGCTCTCGCGGGTGGACTGGCTGGAGCCCGGCCCCACGAGCGCGTCGAGCACCCGCTCCTCGGCGCCGCGCTCGGCCTTGGCGCGCACGTCCTTGCGCTTGCTCTCCTTCACGAGGCCGATGCCGACCTCGACCAGGTCGCGCACGATCTGCTCCACGTCGCGCCCGACATAGCCCACCTCGGTGAACTTGGTGGCCTCGATCTTGAGGAAGGGCGCGCCCGCGAGCTTGGCCAGCCGGCGCGAGATCTCCGTCTTGCCGCAGCCTGTCGGCCCGATCATCAGGATGTTCTTGGGGAGAACCTCCTCGCGCATGGGGCCGGTGAGCTGCTGGCGCCGCCAGCGGTTGCGCAGCGCGATGGCGACGGCGCGCTTGGCGTCGCGCTGGCCGACGATGAAGCGGTCGAGCTCGGAGACGATCTCGCGGGGAGAAAAGGTGATCATGACGGACCGATGCTGGGCCGGGACGGATCAGTCCGTCTCGAGCGATTCGATGGTGAGGTTGGCGTTGGTGTAGACGCAGATCTCGGCGGCGATGCCCAGGCTCTTGCGCACGATGGCCTCGGCGTCGAGGTCGGTGTCGACGAGGGCGCGCGCCGCGGCGAGCGCGTAATTGCCGCCTGACCCGATGGCCATGACGCCGTCCTGCGGCTCCAGCACGTCGCCGGTGCCCGACAGGATCAGCCCGACCTTGCGGTCGGCGACCAGCATCATGGCCTCCAGCCGGCGCAGGTAGCGGTCGGTTCGCCAGTCCTTGGCGAGCTCGACGCAGGCGCGCATCAGCTGCCCCGGATATTGCTCCAGCTTGCCCTCCAGCCGCTCGAAGAGCGTGAAGGCGTCGGCGGTCGCGCCGGCGAAACCCGTGATCACCTCGCCCTTGGCGAGCCGGCGGACCTTGCGTGCGTTGGACTTCATCACGGTCTGGCCCAGGCTCACCTGGCCGTCGCCGCCGATCACCACCCGGCCGCCCTTGCGCACCATGAGGATCGTGGTGGCGCGCCAGCGCCTGTCGTCATTGTCTTCACTCATGGCGGCCTATCCTGGGTGGCGAACGCGGCACATGTAGGGCTTTCCGGCGCGTTCACCAATGGACCCCGGTCGACGGCCCGCGCCGGGCGGCCCGCGGCAGGCCGGAGAGAACGGCAAGGAACACCCGCGCTCCGAGGTGGCGGAGGCGCGTGCGAGTTGCTAGAACCCCCGCGCGCCCGGGTTTTCGGCCGGGAACCGGCGCTTTTGCACGGAGCAGACCATGAGGGCCGCGAGCATCGCCCGCAAGACCAGCGAGACCGACGTGAGCGTCAGCCTCGCCTTGGACGGGACCGGCAAGGCCGAGATCGCCACGGGCGTCGGCTTCCTGGACCACATGCTCGAGCTCCTGGCCCGCCACGCGCTCTTCGACGTGACCGCCCGCTGCACGGGCGACCTGCACGTGGACCAGCACCACACGGTGGAAGACGTGGGCATCGCGCTCGGCCAGGCCTTCGCCAAGGCGCTGGGCGACAAGACCGGCATCGTGCGCTACGCCAGCGTCCACCTGCCCATGGACGAGACGCTGAGCCGCGTGAGCGTCGACATCAGCGGGCGGCCCTTCCTGGTGTTCCGCACGGACTTCCCGCGAGACAAGATCGGGACCTTCGACACCGAGCTCGTGCGGGAGTGGTTCCAGGCCTTCGCGATGAACGCCGGTGTCACCCTGCATGTCGAGACGCTCTACGGAGAGAACGCGCACCACATCGCCGAGAGCTGCTACAAGGGCCTCGCCCGGGCCCTGCGGCAGGCGGTGGCGCTCGACCCGCGCGAGGCCGGCCGCGTTCCCTCGACCAAGGGCTCGCTCTGAGGCTCCGGCGCCCGCTCGCCGCGCGTCCGGGTTTCCCGTCAGCCCCGCGATGCACTAGGCTCGCCGCTCACGTCCCCGCCCCCGGAGACCGCCATGACGCTCTACACGGTCCATTCCCCCGAACTGGCCGGTTCCCGGGACGCGCAGCTCATGCAGGTCGTGCTCGTGAAAGACGGCGTCCACTGGCTGGCGCTCGTCTTCCCGATCCTCTGGCTGCTCTTCCACCGGATCTGGTGGGGCCTGCTGGGCTATGTCGCCGCGGTGATCGTGCTCGCCTTGCTCGGCCAGGCGATGGGCGTGCCGCAGGCGGCCATCGCCGTGCTCGACGCGCTGATCGGGCTGGCGCTCGCCGTCTTCGCGCATGACCTGCAGTCCTGGCAGCTCGGCCGGCGCGGCTATGCGCCTGTCGACGTCGTGACGGGACGGGACCAGGACGAGGCGGAACGCCGCTATTTCGACCGCGTCTTCGCCGGCGAGGCCTCCGTCGCGCCCATCGGCCCGACGGCCCGGCCGCCTGCGCCGCGGCCCCAGCCCCATCCCCAGGTGCTCGGGCTGTTCCCCGAGGCGGAGGGGGCGCGATGAGCGTCGCCATCATCGACTACGGGTCAGGAAACCTCCATTCCGCACAGAAGGCCTTCGAGCGCGCCGCGCGCGAGGCCGGGCTGTCCATGCCGGTCGAGGTCACCGCCGATCCCGAGGCGGTGCGGCGCGCCGAGCGGATCGTGCTGCCGGGCGTGGGGGCCTTCGCCGATTGCTGCGCCGGGCTCGATGCGGTGCCCGGCATGGTCGAGGCGCTGGAGGAGACGGTACGCGGGAGCGGGCGTCCCTTCCTCGGCATCTGCGTGGGCATGCAGCTCATGGCGGCGCGGGGGCTCGAATACGTGACGACCCAGGGGCTCGGCTGGATCCCCGGCGACGTCGCGCTGATCGAGCCCTCCGATCCCGGTCTCAAGATCCCGCACATGGGCTGGAACACGCTGGAGGCGCTGCGCGACCACGCGCTGCTCGACGGAATCCCCACGGGGCCCGGGGGGCTGCACGCCTATTTCGTGCATTCCTACCACCTCCAGGCCAGCGATCCCGGCGACGTCGTCGCCCGCACCGACTATGGCGGACCGGTGACGGCGATCGTCGGGCGTGACAACGTGGCCGGGACGCAGTTCCACCCCGAGAAGAGCCAGAAGCTCGGGCTCGCCCTCATCGCCAACTTCCTGAGGTGGCGCCCGTGATCCTGTTCCCCGCCATCGACCTGAAGGAAGGCCGCTGCGTCCGCCTGGTACAGGGGGACATGGACCGGGCCACCGTGTTCAACGACGACCCTGCCGCCCAGGCGCAGATCTTCGAGGCGCAGGGCTTCGAGTGGCTGCACCTGGTCGACCTCGACGGGGCCTTCGCCGGGCGACCCATGAACGCCGACGCGGTGGACGGCGTCCTGGCCCGGGTCACGCTGCCGGTGCAGCTCGGGGGCGGGATCCGCGACATGAAGACGGTCGACGGCTGGCTCGCCAAGGGCGTGCGCCGCGTCATCATCGGCACGGCGGCGGTGCGCGACCCGCTCTTCGTGCGCGAGGCGGCGCGGGTGCATCCCGGGCGCATCGCCGTCGGCATCGACGCGCGAGACGGGCGCGTCGCCACCGAGGGTTGGGCGCGGACCTCGGACATGTCGGCGGAGGATCTCGGCAGGCGCTTCGAGGATGCCGGCGTCGCCGCCATCATCTACACGGACATCGCCCGGGACGGCGTGCTGAAGGGCCTCAACATCGAATCGACGCTGGGGCTGGCCGCGGCGGTCGGCATCCCCGTCATCGCCTCGGGCGGCCTCGCCTCGATGGACGACGTGCGCCGGCTGCTGCAGCCCGATTGCGCGGTCCTGGCCGGCGCGGTGTCCGGGCGGGCGCTCTATGACGGGCGGCTCGACCCCGTCCATGCGCTGAACCTGATCCGCGCGGCGCGCCGCAAGGCCGAGGCGCAGGGGGGCGCGCATGCTTAAGGTCCGCGTCATCCCCTGCCTCGACGTGAAGGACGGCCGCGTGGTGAAGGGCGTGCAGTTCGTCGACCTGCGCGACGCCGGCGACCCCGTGGAGAGCGCCAAGGCCTATGACGCGGCCGGCGCCGACGAGCTTTGCTTCCTCGACATCACCGCGAGCCACGAGAAGCGCGGCATCCTGCTGGACGTGGTGACGCGCACCGCCGAGGCCTGCTTCATGCCGCTCACGGTGGGCGGGGGCGTGCGCAGCGTGGACGACATCCGCGCCCTGCTGCTCGCCGGGGCGGACAAGGTGTCGATCAACACGGCCGCCATCCACGACAGGCAGTTCGTGCGTCGCGCGGCGGAGAAGTTCGGCGTGCAGTGCATCGTCGTCGCCATCGACGCCAAGAAGGTCTCGGCCGAGGGCGAGGAACCCCGCTGGGAGATCTTCACCCATGGCGGGCGGCATCCCACCGGCATCGACGCGGTGGACTATGCCGAAGAGGTCTGCGAACTCGGCGCGGGCGAGATCCTGCTCACCTCGATGGACCGCGACGGCACCAAGGCCGGCTACGACATCGCGCTCACCCGCGCCATCGCCGACGCCGTGCCGGTGCCGGTGATCGCCTCGGGCGGGGTCGGCACGCTCGACCACATGGTGGAGGGCGTGCGCGACGGCCATGCCAGCGCGGTGCTCGCCGCCTCCATCTTCCATTTCGGCCAGCACACGATCCGCGAGGCCAAGCAGCGCCTCGGCGCGGCCGGCCTTCCCGTACGCCTTGACTGAGTGAGGACGCGACCCGCATGGCCTTCACCCTCGAACAGCTCGACCGCTTCCTGGCCGACCGCGCGAAGGCCTCGCCGGACGAGTCCTACACCGCCATGCTCCTGCAGAAAGGGCCGGCCTATGCCGCCAAGAAGCTCGGGGAGGAGGCCGTGGAGGCCGTGATCGCCGCCGTCGAGGGCCAGCCGCGAGCCCTGGTGATGGAGGGGGCCGACGTGCTCTATCATCTCTTGGTCGTGCTTCGCGCGCGCGGCATTGCGTTGCAGGATGTTCTGGCCGAACTCGAGCGGCGCACCGTTCGTTCGGGCCATGAGGAAAAGGCGTCGCGTCCGGCAGGATGAGGCGCCGGGCGCGGCCGGGCGTTTTCCGGCGGCCGAGACAAGGAGCCGCGCATGGATGCGCGCGTCGATACGAGCGGTCTGATGGACGACCTCTCGCCCTACCGGGTCTTCAACCGGGACGAGTGGGCGGCCCTGCGTGCGGATACGCCGCTGACGCTGACCGTCGAGGACCTGATCAAGATCCAGTCGCTCAACGATCCCATCTCCATCGAGGAGGTGGTGGCGATCTACCTGCCGCTGTCGCGCCTGCTCTCGCTCTACGTCGCGGCGACGCAGGGCCTGTTCAAGGCGACGCAGCGCTTCCTGCTCGCCGAGGACGGCAAGGTCCCCTACATCATCGGCGTGGCCGGTTCCGTCGCGGTGGGCAAGTCCACGACCGCCCGCGTGCTGCGGGCGCTGCTCTCGCGCTGGCCCAACACGCCCAAGGTCGAGCTCGTCACGACCGACGGATTTCTTCATCCCAACGCCATCCTCGAGCGCGAGGGGCTGATGGAGAAGAAGGGCTTTCCCGAGAGCTATGACGGCTCCGCCCTCATCCGCTTCCTCTCCGAGGTGAAGGCAGGCCGACACCACGTCGAGGCGCCGGTCTATTCCCACCTCGTCTATGACGTGGTGCCGGGGGAGACGATCAGCGTCGACCGGCCGGACATCCTGATCGTCGAGGGGCTCAACGTCCTCCTCCCCAACAAGCCGCCGCGCGACGGGAAGGCGATCCCCTTCGTCTCGGACTTCTTCGACTTCTCCATCTACCTGGACGCGGACGAGGACCTGCTGGAGACGTGGTACGTCTCCCGCTTCATGCGGCTGCGCGAGACGGCCTTCCGCGACCCGCTCTCCTATTTCCGGAAATATGCCGACCTGTCCGACCCCGAGGCCGAGGCCACGGCGCGGGCCATCTGGCACCGCACGAACCTGCCCAACCTGCGCGACAACGTGCTCCCCACCCGGCCCCGCGCCAGCCTCGTGCTCACCAAGGGCGCGAGCCACCGCATCGAACAGGTGGCGCTCAGGAAGCTCTGACCGCCGCGGCGCGGCCGACATGTTTCACGTGAATCACTGCGCCGTCGCGCTCCACGACAGGCACGGATGGCTTCGTCGCTGCGCTTCTCGCCATGAGGGGGAGGCTCAGAGCAGGCCGTTTTCCTGCGCGAGCGCCCGCAGGCTGGTGGCGGGGCGGGCGCCGAGGTGCTGGATGACCTCGGCGGCGGCGAGGCCGCCGAGCCGCGCGGCGGCGACGGGGCCGAGGTCGCGGGCGAGGCCGAAGAGGACGCCGGCGGCGAAGAGGTCGCCCGCGCCGGTCGTGTCGACGAGCCTGTCGATGGGGAAGGCCGCGACGGCATGCGTCTCCTCCCGGGTGACGACGAGGCAGCCCTGTTCGGAGCGGGTGACCAGCCCCATCACCTGGCGCTCGCCCTCGCTTTCGGCACGGAACGCGGCGACGGCCGTGTCGAAGTCGGCGGTCTGGTAGAGGCTCTTCAGCTCGCTTTCGTTGGCGAAGACGATGTCGAGCGTGCCGGAGCGGATCAGGTCCAGGAACTCGTCGCGGAACCGGTCCACGCAGAAGCTGTCGGACAAGGTCAGCGCCACTTGCCGGCCGGCCTCGTGGGCGATGGCGCCGGCCCGGCGGAACGCCTCCTTGGCCTGGTCGCGGTCCCAGAGGTAGCCCTCGAGATAGACGAAGGCCGAGGCCCTGACCACGTCCGGGTCGACATCGCCGGGCCCGAGATGCTGGCAGGCGCCGAGATAGGTGTTCATGGTGCGCTCGCCATCGGGCGTCACCAGGATGAAGCTGCGGGCGGTGGCCGGCCCTTCCGCGGACGGGGCGGTGGCGAAGTGCACGCCGGTGGCGCGAATGTCGTGCGTGAACTGCGCGCCCACGGCGTCGGCCTTGACCTTGCCGATATAGGCTCCCCGGCCGCCCAGGGAGGCGACGCCGACGATGCTGTTGGCCACGGCGCCGCCGGAGATGATGGTGGCGGGCCCCATGGCGGCATAGAGGCGCTCGGCCTCGTCCTCCTCGATCAGCCGCATGGCGCCCTTGTGGAGCCTGTTGGCGATCAGGAAGTCGTCCTCCGTATGCGCCAGGACATCGACGATGGCGTTGCCCAGGCCCAGCACGTCGAAGCGAATGTCAGTCATGGAGGACGCGATCCTGTCGTGGCGGAAGGCCCCGTCTCGCATTGCGACGGGGGGTGGTCAAGCCTCGCCGGATTCCGGCCCCTCCAGCAGCGCGAGAATCGCCGCGAGGTCGCGCTCGGACAAGGCGCGGATCCGGTGGGCCAGGCGGTTGGCGAGCCGCGTGGCGGAAGGCGAGAGGCCCGCCGTGTCGATGACGACACGGGGATGGGACATGTTCGCCAGGCGCTGCAGCTCCTCCGCGTCGTCCCAGATCACGTTGAAATACTGGATCACCTGCTGGACGAGCGCCCAGGAGGGCCGCCCGCGACGGCCATGCTCGAGGGCGGAAAGGTAGGTCGGCGAAACCCCGATCTCGCGGGCCATGTCGCTCAGCGTGACGCCGCGCGCCTGGCGCAGCTCGCGCAGCCTGGCGCCGAAGGGGGTCACGAGCCCGGACCCCGCGCGCGGCGGATGCGGACATAGAGGGCCCCTCCCCCGCCGTGATGCTGCTCCGCTTCCTCGAAGCCGACGACGATCGAACGCAGGTCCGCCATCCGCAGCCAGTGCGGCACGCTGCGGCGCAGCACGCCGCGCTCCTCGAAGAGCGAGCCCGTGACGCCCGCGCTGCCCTTTCCCGTGACGACGAGCACCACCTTGTGGCCCTGGGACTGGGCCGAGCGGAGGAAGCCGCGCAGCGCCCCATGGGCCTCGTCCTGCCGCAGGCCGTGCAGGTCGATCACCGCGTCGATCGGGTGGCTGCCGCGCGACAGGCGCTGGCGCAGGCGACGCTCCAGGGGCGCGAGAGGCGGCTGCGCGGGAGAAGGAGGCGGGGACGCTGCGCCGGGCGGGGACGAGACGGCGGGCTTTTTCCAGGCGGGCTTGCGGAACTTGCCGGGCGGCGCCTTGGCCGCCGAAGCCGGGGCGGGATCGCCTGCCGGGAGGGCGGGGGCTTCCGGCGGCGGCGGCGAGGGGTTGCGTGGCTGGATCGGAGCGATGTGCCGGGTCACGTGCGCCCAGAGCGCCACCTCGTCGCTCGTCAGCGTCCGGCGGCGGCGCGAGGTCACGGCAAGGCCCTGGGCCAGAGCACCGTGAACTCCGCGCGATGGCGGATGCCGCCCGCCTGCAGGCCCGCCTGGTCTCCCGAACCGATGAAGAGATCGGCCCGCGCCGGTCCCAGAATGGCCGAGCCCGTGTCCTGCGCGATCCACAGCCGGCCTTCGGCGAGGCTCGCGCCCGGGCCCAAGGTCACCTCGCCCCTGATCCAGAAGGGCAGGCCATAGGGCCAGAGCGCGCGGTCGACGGCGATGGACCGCAAGGGCGTGAGCGGGACGGAGGCCCCGCCTATGGGGCCCGCGTCGGGATCGAGGCCCTCGCCCAGCGCGAAGAAAATGTAGGAGCGGTTGAGGCGCATCACGCGCTCGCCCTCCTCCGGGTTGGCGCGCAGCCAGGCCTTGAGCCCGGCGAGGTCGGCCCGCTCCAGCGGCAGCCTGCCCTCGCTCACGACGACCTTGCCGATCGAGGTGTAGGGCCGGCCGTTGCGACCGGCATAGACAAGGCGCAGCACGCGCCCATCGGGCAGCCGCACCCGGGCGGAGCCCTGAACCTGCGCCATGAAGAGCTCGACCTTGTCCGCGAGATAGAGGAGCTCCAGCCCCTGCCCGGCCAGCGCACCGTCCCAGATCGCTCCCCGGTCCGGGTAGGGCTCGAGCCCCGCCGGCGTCCGGCGGGCGGCCGCGAGAGCCGGGTCGAGGCCGGGCGCGCTTTCGCCCTGCTTCAGGGTCACCAGGTCCGGCGGCCGCCCCAGCACGGGGGTGGAATAGGTGGCGTCAGGGGTCAAGGAGCCCGGAACCTCGGGCTCGTAATAGCCGGTGAGGAAGCCGGTTCCGTCGCCCTGGCCTGTCCTGATCCGCAAGGGGAGGAAGCGCCTCTCGAAAAAGGCGCGGGCCTCCCCGGGCGCGTCCTCCAGCGCGGCGCGGCAGGTCGCCAGCAAAGCGGGCGGAGGCGGCAGGCCCGGCCGCAGCGCCGGGTCGGGGTCCAGCAGGCGGGCGCAGGTGGCGCGGAAGACCCGGAAAGCCGCCTCGTGATCGTCCGCGGCCCAGCCCTCGAGGTCAGAGAAGGCCAGCGGCGTGAGCGTGGCACCCGGGAGGTCCGGAAGGCTCTCGGCGCGCGCGGTGGAAGGCATGGGAGAGGTCCGGAGCGCGGAGATCGGCAGGCAGGCCGCGCCGAGGATAAAGGCCGCCCCGGCGGCGCGACGCCGGGAAGACCGGGCCATCAATGGCCCGATTCGGTGGCGATCAGCTTCCAGTTCGGGTCGCGAGACCCGGCCTCCCGCGAGAAGGTCCAGACATCCGTGACGTCGACGACCTTGTCGGGCGCTCCGTCGATGACGGCGCCGGCCTTGTCGTAGGTGGCGGTGATCAGCTTGGACAGGAAGCGCATGGTGATCTGCGCGACGCGCCCCTTGAGCTGGGCGTCGACGAGCTCGGCCTTGTCGATCGACACGAAGGTCGTGGCGATCCGCTCGCCGCGCTTCTCGCGGTCTCCGATCGCGCCGACGAAGCCGTCATAGACCTCGCGCGACAGGAGATCCTTGAGGGTGCGTCGGTCGCCGGCCGCAAAGGCCGTCACGATCATCTCGTAGGCGTGCTTGGCGCCTTCCGAGAAGCCCTTGGCGTCGAAGCCGTTCTCGGCCTTGGCGATGGCGTCGAGCCCGGCGGCCAGCGGGCTGCCCGCCTCCGCGACGCCCTTCCAGCGATCGGGATCCGGCGCGGAGGCCGCGCCGGGACCGGCCGGCTTCTCGGGCAGCCTCACCACGTTGGCGTCGTTGGCCGGGGCGGGGGCCTGCGGCTCGGACCGGCGAACGAACTCGGCCGGCGGGCGCTCCGTCCCGGTGCGCGTGCCGAGCACCGAGCGCAGGCGCCAGATCACGAAAACTGCGAGCGCCAGGAAGATGATCGTGGTGATGTCGAAAGTATCCTGCATGAGGTCAACAATCCGCCCTGGGCTGGCTTCGTTCGCCACCCGTGTTCAAGAGGAACATATGGACCTCTCCCCGCGCAACATCCAGCCCGAAGGACGCGCCGGCGGTCGGCTTGTTCGCCATCCCGTTCCATGCTAGCCCGCCGCGTGATCCGGCCAGCGTGCCTGCGGCGGACCGAAAGACATGCCGGCCCGCGGGGCCTGGCCCCAGGGAGACCGACTTCATGTCCACAAACGGAAACGGCGCCCCCGGCGCGGACAACACGCCGTCGCTCAACGCGCTCGCGCAGTACATCAAGGACCTGTCCTTCGAAAATCCCAATGCGCCGCGCTCGCTCGCCCCGACCGGGCAGCCCCCGCAGATCTCGATCTCGGTGAACGTCAACGCCAAGCAGATCGCCGACACCGACTACGAGGTGGAGCTGACGCTCGAGGGTCGCGCCGGCGAGCAGCCCAACGTGCTGTTCTCCTTCGAGCTGCTCTATGCGGGCATCTTCCGCGTGCAGCACATCCCGCAGGACAACCTGCACGCCGTGATCATGATCGAGTGCCCCCGGCTGCTCTTCCCCTTCGCCCGGCAGATCGTGGCCGACGCCGTGCGCAATGGCGGCTTCCCGCCCCTCTTCATCGATCCGATCGACTTCGCCTCGCTCTATGCCCAGCGAATCGCGCAGGGCCAGGCGACCGCGTAACTCCCGAGGGGGCGGTCTGCGCGCCGCCCCCGGTCAGCCCGCCCCGGCCGCCTGGGCCGGGGGCTCCGCGTCGCGCATGTAGTCCAGCCAGACGCGCTCCTTGCCCAAAGTCTCCACGAAGGCCGCGTGGGCGGCGAGGTCCGCCTCGCCGAGCCGCGAGGGAAGCGGGACGGGGCGCGGCGTCGCCTTCCGGTAGGCCTGCGCGCCCGGACCGTCTCCTGTCTCGTCCTTCGCCTCGCCGAGGCCGAGATGCGCCTGCCGGCCCCCGAGCAGCTCGACATAGACGTCGGCCAGGATCTCGGCGTCGAGCAGCGCGCCGTGCTTGACCCGACGCGAATTGTCGATGCCGTAGCGCTGGCAGAGCGCGTCGAGGCTCGCCGGCGCGAAGGGATGCTTCTTGCGGGCGATGGCGAGCGTGTCGACCACGCGGTCGCGGTCGATCGCGGGATGCCCGAGGCGGCCCAGTTCGGCGTCGAGGAAGCCGACGTCGAAGGCGGCATTGTGCGCCACGAGCCGGGCGTCGGCGATGAAGGCCACGAAATCGTCAGCGATCGCGGAGAAGAGCGGCTTGTCGGCCAGGAAGGCCGTCGAGAGGCCATGGACCTGGAAGGCGGCCTCCGGCATGTCGCGCTCTGGATTGATATAGACGTGGAAGGTCCGCCCGGTCGGCACGCGGTTGACGAGCTCGACGCAGCCGATCTCGACGACGCGGTCGCCCCCCAGCGGGTTCAGGCCCGTCGTTTCCGTGTCGAAGACGATCTCGCGGGACCCCATCGGCGGCTCTCTCTTCTCATGCGCCCGCCGTCCGGCCGGCCAGGCTGCGCAACAGGGCCGTCACCTGCCGCCGCGCATGGTCGATGCCCTGGCCGGTGTCGATGACGGCGTCGGCGCGGGCGCGCTTTTGCGAATCAGGCATCTGCTTGGCGAGGATGGCCTCGAAGCGCTCCGGCGTCATGCCGGGCCGGGCGAGCACGCGGGCCTTTTGCACAGAAGCCGGCGCAGACACGACCACGACGGCGTCGCAGCGCGCCTCGCCGCCGGTTTCGAAGAGAAGCGGGATGTCCAGCACCACGACGGGGCGCCCTTCGGCGCGCGCGTGCGCCAGGAAGCGCTCCTCGGCCTCGCGGACCAGCGGGTGGACGATCGCCTCGAGCCGCGACATGGCCGCGTCGTCGCCCAGCACCTTCGCCCCGAGCGCCGCGCGGTCGACCCCGGCGGGCCCGGTCGTGCCGGGAAAGGCGGCCTCGATCAGCGGCGCGGCCGGGCCGGCATAGAGCGCGTGCACCGTGGCGTCGGCGTCGTGGACCGGGACGCCGGCCTCGCGAAACAGCCCGGCGGTGGTCGACTTGCCCATGCCGATGGAGCCCGTGAGGCCGAGCACGAGCGTCATCGGGAATGACCCAGGATGTCCGCCTCGATGAGGGCCCGCAGGGCCGGCGTGACCTCCGGGCGACGACCGAACCAGTGCTCGAAGCCCGGCGCGGCCTGGTGAAGCAGCATGCCCAGACCGTCGATCGTGCGCAGCCCGTGCTGGCGGGCCTGCCTGAGCAGGTCGGTCTCGAGCGGCACGTACACGATGTCGTCGACGATGGCGTCGGGCTTCATGGGCGAGAGATCGACCGCGAGGGGCGGCTGGCCCTGCATCCCGAGCGACGTCGTGTTGACCAGCAGGTCCGCCGCGCCGAGCAGGGGCCGCAGCCCGTCCCAGCCGTGCGGCTCGACCCGCGAATCGAACTGCGCGGCCAGGGCGGCCGCCCGCGCGGACGTCCGGTTGGCCACGACGACTCGGCCCACGCCGCGCTCCAGGAGGCCGGCCACGACGCCGCGCGCCGCCCCGCCCGCGCCCAGCACGAGGGCGCAGCCCACCTCCCGGTCCCAGTGCGGCACGCTGGCGTCGGCATGGGAGAGAAAGCCGAGGACATCGGTATTGTCGCCGTGCAGGCGGCCGCGCTCGAACCAGAGGGTGTTGACCGCGCCGAGCATGCGGGCGCGATCCGTCGCCGCGTCCACAAGCGCGAAGGCCGCCTCCTTGTGGGGCACCGTGACGTTGCAGCCGACGTAGCCCTGCTCCGGCATCGCCCGCAGGAAGGCGGCGAGGTCGCCGGGCGCCACGTCCACCTTGTCGTAGGATCCCTGCAACCCGTAGGCCGACAACCAGTGGCCATGGATCAGCGGCGAGCGCGAGTGCCTGATGGGATGGCCGATGACGCAGGCGCGTGGGGGACTGGCGGAACGGGACATTGGGAGATCTCAGGCGGCGACGGCGCCGCAGGCGCGCAGATGCGCCATCAGCGGGACCAAAGGCAAGCCCATGATCGTGTAGGGATCGCCGTCGAGCGCCTCGAAAAGGTGCGCCCCGAGACCCTCGACGTGATAGAGCCCGACGCTCTGCAGGACGTCCGGGCCGGCGGCATCCAGGTAGAGGCTCGCCATGGCCTCGTCGAGGGGCCGGATCCGGATGCGCGCGGCGCCGCTGGCCGACCCCAGCAGCGCGCCGTCGCGCACGAGCGCCGCGGCGGAGGCGAGCACATGCTCGCGCCCCGCCATGGCGAGGAGCTGGCGGATGGCCTCGGCGCGGTCCGCGGGCTTGTGCAGGAGCGCGTGGCCGAGCGCCAGGGTCTGGTCCGCCCCCACGACCAGGCGGCCGGGATGGCGCGCGGCGACGTCCCGCGCCTTCGCCTCGGCGAGGCGCGCGGCCAGCGTCTGCGCCGGCGCTTCGGGCACGGCCCGCTCGTCCACGTCCGACGGCCGGATCTCCACGGGGATGCCGGCGGCTTCCAGCATGGCGCGCCGCGCCGCGCTGCGCGAGGCGAGAATCAGGGGATCGCGCCCCCGCCAGAGGGCCTGGCTGCCGCTCATTCGACGATGAACTGCATGCGGTGCTGGCGGTAGAGGTCGATGATCGCGGCGGCCGTCTCCTCGATGGAGCGGCGGGTCACGTCGATCAGTGGCCAATTATGCCGGGCGCAGAGCCGGCGGGAGAAGTTGACCTCCTCCGCGACGGCCGCCCTGTCCACGTAGGGGCTGTCATCGGCAGCGTTGAGAGCGAGGAGCCGGTTCTGGCGGATCTGCACGATCCGCTCCGGGCTCGCCACGAGCCCGACCACGAGCGGCTTCTTCACGGCTTCGAGGCCCGCCGGGACGGGGATGTTCGGGACGAGGGGGATGTTGGCCGTCTTGATGCCGCGATTGGCGAGGTAGATCGAGGTAGGGGTCTTGGAGGTCCGGCTGATGCCGACGAGGATGACGTCCGCGGTCTCCAAGTCGGTCGGCAATTGCCCGTCATCATGCATCATCGTGTAGTTCAGCGCGTCGATGCGCTTGAAATACTCGCCGTTCAGGACGTGCTGGGCGCCCGGACGCTGCGTCGAGGCGGCCCCGAGATAGGACTGGAACAGGCTGAGGACGGGGTCGAGCACCGACAGGCAGGGACAGCCATATTCCACGCAGGCCTGTTCCAGGCGCTGCGCGAGTTCCGGCTCCACCAGGGTGTAGAGCACCATGCCCGGCGCCGCCTCCAGCTCGTTGATCACGCGGTCGAGCTGCGTGGCCGTGCGCACCAGCGGATAGACGTGCTCGATCGCCGAGATGCCCGCATATTGCGCCGCGGCCGCCCGGCTCACCGCGATGAGGGTCTCGCCGGTCGCGTCGGACACGAGATGGAGATGGAAATAGCTGCGTCCCACGTGTCGGCCCCCCGCAAAGCGCCCGCCCGCCCCGCGGCGGCGCGCCTGTCCCCAGGATCATGCACCGCTGTGGGTAGCTGTGGATAGCAGGGACCGCGGGGGACCGCGAAGGGCCCGGGCCGGGATCGCGGGCCGAGCCCGGCTTCGCCGTCCACAGCCAGAAGCGAAGTGCGTCCGGGGGACGGCTTTTGCCCACATCCGGTGGACGGCTGTGAGTTGCGTCGCGCGACGCGTCCATCGCCGCCCCCGCAGCCCATGCGAATCTTAATGAATCGTTAACGCAAGCGGAATCCGTGGCCCGGGGGCGGGCGCGAACCGGCTCGATTCAACCTGTGGGCAGGATGTGGACGGCGAGGGATTCCGGACTCGGCCGGTGCATCAGAAGACCCAGAAGACTCTTTGAAAAAAACCTTTTAGGGAAGATGCGAGCCGTCCATCCGAACGCAGGTGCCATGACCTCTCCGACGAAGCCCCTCCTCCGTGTCCTCGCCGGCGAGACCCTGCCGACCCCACCGATGTGGATCATGCGGCAGGCGGGCCGCTACCTTCCGGAATATCGCGAGCTCAGGGCGACGACCTCCTCGTTCATGGAGTTCTGTTACTCGCCGACCAAGGCGGCCGAGGCGACCCTGCAGCCGATCCGGCGCTACGGCTTCGATGCGGCCATCCTGTTCTCCGACATCCTCGTCGTGCCGGACGCCCTCGGGCAGCCGGTGAGCTTCGGCGAGGGCGAGGGCCCCAGGCTTCCGCCGATCACGTCCGGGGCGGAGCTGGCCCGCCTCAAGGACGAGATCGACCTGGAACACCTGGCTCCCGTGTTCGAGGCCATCGGCCGCGTCAAGGCGGGGCTCGGGCAGGACACGACCCTGCTCGGCTTTTGCGGCGCACCGTGGACGGTCGGGAGCTACATGATCGCCGGCAAAGGCACGCCGGAGCTCGCGCCGTCCCGCCTCGTGGCGTACCGGGACCCCGCCTTCCTGGCCGCTCTGATCGACAAGCTCGTGACGGCGTCGATCCGCTACCTGATCCGGCAGTTCCAGGCGGGCGTGGATGCGGTGCAGATCTTCGAAAGCTTCGCGGGGGCGCTGACCCCTGCGGCCTTCGAGCGCTATTCGCTGCAGCCGATCCGGCGAATCATCGAGGGCGTCCGAGCCGCGGTGCCCGGCGCTCGCATCATCGTCTTCGCCCGCGCCTCGGGCCTCGGCCACGCGCGGGTGCCGGAGACGGGCGCCGACGCCGTCGGCCTGGACTGGGCCGTGGACGGGGTCTGGGCCGGTAAGGCCATCCCGCCCCGCGTCGCGGTCCAGGGCAACCTCGATCCCCTCGCCGTCGTCGCGGGCGGCGCCGCGCTGGAGGACGGCGCGCGGGCGGTTCTCGCGTCCTTCGCGGGCCGGCCGCACATCTTCAGCCTCGGCCACGGCATCGTGCCGGAGACCCCTCCGGAGCACGTGGCCCGTCTCGTCTCGCTCGTGCGCAAGGGCTGAGGGCGCGGGCGGATGGGCGATTCCTATGCCTGGATCAAGGCGCTTCACGTCCTCGCCGTCATCTCGTGGATGGCGGGGCTCCTCTACCTGCCGCGCCTCTTCGTCTACCATGCGGGGGTGAAGGCGGGCTCCGAGATTTCGGAGACCTTCAAGGTGATGGAGCGCCGGCTCCTGAAGGCGATCATGAACCCCGCCATGATCGTCGCCTGGCTGGCGGGCCTGTGGCTGATCTGGCAGGGCGGGTGGATGCGTTCCGGCTGGCTGCACGGCAAGCTCGTCCTGGTGCTGGCGCTGAGCGGCGTGCACGGCATGCTGGCCGCACGGCAACGGGCCTTCGCCGAGGACCGCAACATCCATAGCTCCCGCTTCTTCCGCGTGCTGAACGAGGTCCCGACCCTGCTGATGATCGGGATCGTGATCCTCGTGATCGTCAAGCCGTTCTGAGAGGCGTCGCGCGTCGGCGGGGGTTGTGTCTGGCCGCGAAAGGCGCTAGTGCTCGCTGGCCTTCCTTCAGGGGCGGGCGGATCCGGTGCCGCTTCGCCTGGCGAAGCCGACGACGTCAGTCGCACCGGGGAACCGGCCAAGCCGGACATCCGTTCCCCGATCCCTCCCTGCCTCCCAGTCTTCTGCGCGTCCGGCCTGCCGGCCGATCTTTCTCAGGACGTTCTCGATGCGAGAAATCAAGCTTCAGGACCTCAAGTCGAAGTCCCCCACGGAAATGCTCAGCTTCGCCGAGGAGCTGCAGGTCGAAAACGCCGGCACCATGCGCAAGCAGGAGCTGATGTTCGCGATCCTCAAGCAGCTCGCCTCGAACGAGGTGGAGATCATCGGGGAGGGCGTCGTCGAAGTTCTTCCCGATGGCTTCGGCTTCCTGCGCTCGCCCGATTCGAACTACCTCGCGGGGCCGGACGACATCTATGTCTCCCCCTCCCAGATCCGCCGCTTCGGCCTGCGCACGGGCGACACGGTGGAGGGCCAGATCCGCAGCCCCAAGGAGGGCGAGCGCTATTTCGCCCTGCTCAAGGTCAACACGATCAATTTCGAGGATCCGGACAAGGCGCGCCACAAGGTCAACTTCGACAACCTGACGCCGCTCTATCCCAACCAGCGCCTGAAGCTCGAGCTGGAGGATCCCACCCGGAAGGACTTCTCGGCGCGGGTCATCGACATCGTGGCGCCCATCGGCAAGGGGCAGCGCGCGCTCATCGTGGCTCCTCCCCGCACCGGCAAGACCGTGCTGCTGCAGAACGTGGCCCAGTCCATCACCACCAATCACCCCGAGTGCTACCTGATCGTCCTGCTCATCGACGAGCGGCCTGAGGAAGTCACCGACATGCAGCGCTCGGTGCGTGGCGAGGTGGTGTCCTCGACCTTCGACGAGCCAGCCTCGCGCCATGTCGCGGTGGCGGAGATGGTGATCGAGAAGGCCAAGCGGCTGGTGGAGCACGGGCGCGACGTGGTGATCCTGCTCGACTCGATCACCCGTCTCGGACGCGCCTACAACACGGTCGTGCCGTCGTCGGGCAAGGTGCTGACCGGCGGCGTTGACGCCAACGCCCTTCAGAGGCCCAAGCGCTTCTTCGGCGCGGCCCGCAACATCGAGGAAGGCGGCTCGCTGACCATCATCGCGACCGCGCTGATCGACACCGGCAGCCGCATGGACGAGGTGATCTTCGAGGAGTTCAAGGGCACCGGCAACTCGGAGATCATCCTGGACCGCAAGGTCTCCGACAAGCGCGTCTTCCCCTCGCTGGACATTACCCGCTCGGGCACCCGCAAGGAGGAGCTGCTCGTTCCCGCCGACGTCCTCAAGAAGATGTACGTCCTGCGACGCATCCTCAATCCGATGGGCACGGTCGACGCCATCGAGTTCCTGCTCGACAAGCTGCGGCAGACCAAGACCAACGGCGATTTCTTCGAGTCGATGAACACCTGACCCGCGGTCGCCGCGATCGATTCGGCTCCCGAACGAGACGCCGGCGGGCAATCCGGGCCGAAGAGCGGTGCAGGTTCCGCCATGCGGTCGACCATCTATGCGCTCTCCTCGGGGACGGGGCGGTCAGCCATCGCTGTGGTCCGCCTGTCGGGCGAGGGGGTGCGCGACGTGCTCACGGCGCTTGCCGGGGACGTGCCGCCCCTGCGCCGGGCGGTCGTCCGTCGGCTGGCGGACCCCGCGACCGGCGAGATGCTCGACGAGGGCCTCGTCCTCTTCTTTCCCGGACCGCGCAGCTACACGGGAGAGGACATGGCGGAGTTCCATGTCCATGGGGGACGCGCCGTCGTGGCCGGCGTGCTCTCGGCGATCGGCGCCCGGCCCGGCTGCCGTCTTGCCGAACCCGGCGAATTCACCCGCCGCGCCATGCAGAACGGCCGTCTCGACCTGACCCGCGTGGAAGGGATCGCCGACCTCATCGAGGCCGAGACCGCCCTGCAGCGTCGCCAGGCCCTGGGGCAGGCCGGAGGCCGGCTGGCGGAGGCGGTGAAAGGCTGGCGCGACGCGCTGCTCGACGCGATGGCGGAGCTCGAGGCGGATATTGACTTCGCCGACGAGGACGATGTGGCCCTGCACGGCGAGCGCGCGCGTGTCGTCGATGGCCTGCGCCGTCTGGAGCAGCAGCTCGGCGCCGCGCTCGATGACGGGCGCCGGGGCGAGATCTTGCGGGACGGGTTTCAGGTTGTGATCGCCGGCCCGCCCAATGCGGGAAAGTCGACCCTGCTCAACCGCATCGCCCAGCGGGACGTGGCGATCGTGACGGCGGCGCCCGGAACGACGCGCGACGTCCTGGAGGTGCACCTCGACCTCGAGGGCCTTCCGGTCACGCTGGTCGATACGGCGGGACTCCGGGAGGCGCAGGACGAGGCCGAAAGCATCGGCATCGCCCGGGCCCGCGATCGCGCGGCCGGGGCGGATCTCGTGCTCTGGCTCTCGCCGTGGGACAGTCCCGTGCCCGTGCCGGCGGATCTCGACGGAGCGCTGGCGGTGACGACAAAGATCGATTCCGCTCCGAAAGCATCGGAACCCGGTAAGGGGATTCTCTTGTCGGCACGGAATGGAGTCGGACTCGAAACAATCCTGGCTGCGATTCGCGATAGGGCTGCGGGGATTGTCCGGGAACCGGGCCTGGTCAGTCGCGCCCGGCATCGGGAGGCGCTGGCGAAAGGGCTTGATCACTTGCGTGCAGCGCGGACCGGCCTGGGGCAGGACGCCTATCCCGAACTCGTGGCCGAAGATCTGCGCCTTGCCGCGCGAGCCCTCAGCAGCGTGCTCGGCGAGGTCGACGTGGACCACGTGTTAGACCGTGTCTTTGCCGGATTCTGCATCGGAAAGTAGCGAAGTTTCACGTGAAACCGGGCTTGGGTCGACGACCTTTGACGCCCCGCGGGGGCGAGGCTACAAGAGCGCGCCACGGAAGGGGACAGGAATGAGGGCCGACGTCGTCGTTGTCGGAGGAGGCCATGCCGGGACGGAAGCCGCCGCCGCCGCCGCACGGATGGGCGCGCGAACAGTTCTGGTGACCCATAAGGCCGCGACGATCGGGGAGATGTCCTGCAACCCCGCCATTGGCGGGTTGGGGAAGGGGCACCTCGTCCGCGAGATCGATGCGCTCGACGGGATCATGGGTCGGGCCGCCGACCTGGGCGGGATCCAGTTCCGCATGCTGAACCGCCGCAAGGGCCCCGCGGTGCGTGGCTTGCGGGCGCAGGCGGACAGGAAGCTTTATCGCGAGGCGGTGCAGGCGCTGCTGGCGGAGCAGGAGCGCCTGTCTGTCCACGAGGGCGAGGTCGTCGATATCGACATCCGTGAAGGGAAGGTCCAGGGGGCGATCCTGGCTGACGGCCGGACGATCGCTGCAAGGGCCGTCGTGCTGACGACCGGCACGTTCCTGAATGGGCTCATCCATATCGGGGAGATGCGAATCGCGGCAGGCCGCGTCGGGGAGCCGCCGGCCCTGGGCCTATCGGCCACGCTGGCTCGCCTGGGCCTCGGACTCGGACGTCTCAAGACCGGGACGCCGCCCCGTCTGGATGGCCGGACCATCGACTGGCAGGCGCTCGAACGGCAGGAGGGTGACGCGGACCCCGAGCCGTTCTCTGCCCTGACGACGACCTTGCCCAACCCGCAGATCGCCTGCGCCATCACACGCACGACCGAGGCGGCGCACCAAACGATCCGGGCGAACCTGCACCGCGCACCGCTCTATTCCGGCGCCATCGAGGGGCGGGGACCCCGCTATTGCCCGTCCATCGAAGACAAGGTGGTTCGATTCGCTGACAGAACGAGTCACCAGATCTTCCTCGAGCCTGAAGGCCTGGATGACGACACGGTCTATCCGAATGGGATCTCGACCTCGCTTCCCGAGGATGTGCAGCGCGCCGTCCTGGCCGCCATCCCCGGACTGGAGCGCGCCGTGATGTGGCGGCCGGGTTACGCGATCGAATACGACTATGTCGATCCGCGCAGCCTGTCGCCATCGCTCGCGGTTCGCGACGTCTCGGGACTGTACCTGGCCGGACAGATCAACGGCACCACCGGCTACGAGGAAGCGGCGGCCCAGGGTCTTCTGGCGGGGATCAATGCGGCGCGGGTCGCGGGCGGCGGCGAGGCCGTGGTGCTGGACCGCGCCCGCGCCTATATCGGCGTGCTCGTCGACGACCTCGTGACGCGCGGCGTGACCGAGCCCTATCGGATGTTCACCTCGCGCTCCGAATATCGCCTGACCTTGCGGTCCGACAATGCCGACGAGCGCCTGACCGCGCTGGGAGATGCGTGGGGGTGCATCGGGCCGCACCGGCGGGCCATTCATGCCGATCTTTCCGCCTCCCTGGAGGCGGCGCGGGGGCACTTGCTGAGCCTGCAGGCCACGCCGCCGGTGCTGGCGCGGGCGGGGTTCAGGATCAACCAGGATGGCGTGCTGCGCAGCGCCTTCGCCGTTCTCTCGCAGCCAGGCGTGGTGTTTTCCGATCTGCTTCGGCCCTGGCCCGAGCTTGCCGCCGTCCCTCCGCGCCTGTGGGACCGGCTCGAGGCCGACGCCAAATATGCCGTGTACCTGGATCGCCAGGAGGATGACATCGCCTCGTATCGGCGGGACGAATCCGTGCTGCTTCCGCCTGGGCTCGACTATGAGGAGCTCTCGGGGCTTTCGGCGGAGCTGAAGGGAAAGCTGCGGTCGATTCGGCCCCGAACCCTGGGCCAGGCGGGGCGTGTCGAAGGCATGACGCCGGCGGCGATGACCCTGCTCGCCGCGCAGGCCCGCAGGGCGGCAGCGGCGGCGGAATGACTCGATTCGGACCCGTTTCGTGACGCGGCAGGGATCTTCCGGGGCGGCGGACCGGGTCGCGGCGCGGGCGCTGCTGACCGTTTCACGTGAAACCGAGGGCCTCCTTGAGCGCTATGTCGCCCTTCTGGAGCGATGGCAGCGCATCAAGAATCTCGTCGGACCCGGGACGCTCGACAGCGTCTGGACCCGGCATGTCGCGGACAGCGCGCAGCTTGCCGACCTCGCGCCGGACGCCACGACCTGGCTTGATATCGGCTCCGGCGCAGGGTTTCCGGGCCTGGTCGTGGCGATCCTCCTGCGAGATCGGCCGGGCTTCCAGATGCATCTCGTCGAGAGCAATGGCCGGAAATGCGCCTTCTTGCGCGAGGTGGCGCGCAATCTGGCGCTTCCTGTCACGGTGCATGACGGCCGGATCGAGGCGGTTCTGCCGAAACTGGGCACTCCTGTCGACGTTGTTTCGGCCCGCGCCCTCGCCTCCTTGTCCGAGCTGATCCGGCTCACGGAAACGCTGTTGACAACCGGGACGCTCGGCCTGTTCCCCAAGGGTCAAGATGTGGGGGATGAATTGACCGAGGCTTCTAAATATTGGAGAATCCAGGCATCGATGGTGGCGAGCAGGACCGATCCCAAGGCCAGGATCGTCGTCGTGACACAGGTCTCGCGGACCGTCGGCTCCTGACGATCCTTGCAAAGGCGGCGAAGTCCATGTCGACCGATTCTCTTCGTCTCAGCCGGGCTGGGCACCAGCCTCGTGTCCTCGCGCTGGCCAACCAGAAGGGCGGGGTGGGCAAGACCACAACGGCCATCAACCTGGGCACGGCCCTGGCAGCGATCGGCGAGCGGGTGCTGATCGTCGACCTCGATCCCCAGGGCAATGCCTCGACGGGCCTGGGCATCGACCGTCGCAGCCGACGCATCTCGACCTATGACGTGCTGGTTGGCGCTTCCACGCTGAAGGAGGCCGTTCTGCCGACCGCGGTTCCCCGGCTCTCCGTCGCCCCCTCGACCATGGACCTGCTTGGCGTGGAGCTGGAGATCGCGGCGGAGAAGGACCGGGCGCAGCGGCTACGCGACGCTGTCCGAGACCTCCATGCGTCTGAGGCCGGCAGCGAGGAGGCCTTCACCTATATTCTGGTGGATTGCCCGCCCTCCCTCAATCTCCTCACCATCAACGCCATGTGCGCCGCCGATGCGGTGCTCGTGCCGCTGCAATGCGAGTTCTTCGCGCTGGAAGGCCTCAGCCAGCTTCTCAAGACGGTGGAACAGGTCAGGGTGGCGCTGAACCCGCGGCTCGGCATCCATGGCGTGGTGCTGACCATGTTCGACCCGCGCAACAACCTGTCGAGCCAAGTGGTGGACGACGTGCGGCAATTCATGGGCGAGAAGGTCTACGACACGATCATTCCCCGCAATGTGCGCGTGTCCGAGGCCCCTTCGCACGGCAAGCCCGTGCTCCTCTATGACCTGAAATGCTCAGGCGCTCAGGCCTATCTTCGTCTCGCATCCGAAATTATCCAGCGCGAACGCGCCCTGCAGGCGGCATGACCATGCGTCACCTCAACCGAGTCATGGAGTCTCCGATGGCCGATGAAGCCCCCCGTTCGCGGCTCGGCCGCGGCCTCGCCGCCCTGATCGGCGATGTCGGCGAGGAGGGCGCGGCCGTCGAGCGCGCCCGCGGCCAGCGTCGCGTGCCGATCGAGTTCCTGCGGCCCAATCCGCGCAACCCCCGCAAGGCCTTCGACGAGCAGGACCTGGAGGATCTCGCGGGGTCGATCCGCGAGAAGGGCATCATCCAGCCGATTCTCGTCCGCACGCTGGCCGGACTCGCCGACGTCTACGAGATCATCGCCGGCGAAAGGCGGTGGCGCGCCGCCCAGCGGGCCGGGTTGCACGAAGTGCCGGTGCTGCTGGTCGAGGCCGGCGACCGCGAGGCGCTGGAACTCGCCATCATCGAGAACGTGCAGCGGACCGATCTCAACCCGCTCGAGGAGGCGATGGGCTACGAGCAGCTCATCGCGGAGTTCGACTACGCCCAGGCCGATCTCGGCCGCATCATCGGCAAGAGCCGCAGCCACGTGGCAAACACGCTGCGGTTGTTGAAGTTGCCGGAGACCGTGAAGGCCATGGTGCTGAAGGGCGAGCTGACCGCCGGCCACGCCCGCGCGCTGCTCACCATGCCGGACCCCGAGAGCGCGGCGCGGCGCATCGTCGAGCGCGGCCTCAACGTGCGGGATGTCGAGCGCATGGCGCAGGAGAGCCACGCCGAGGCCGACGCGCCCGCCGCGAAGGCGAGGTCTCCCAAGGCCGAGAAGGACCCCGACACGCGCGCGCTGGAAAAGGCCCTCGAGGACGTGCTCGGCGTGTCCGTCGCCATCCAGCATGGGGCGCGGGGTGGCGAACTGCGCATCCGCTACAAGACCCTCGAGCAACTCGAGGCGATCTGCCGCCGCCTGCGGGAAGGTTAGCCGCGAGGATCGGGCCCGTGCGGCGTCACTTCGCCGTGATTTCACGCCTGTCCCGGCCTGACCGATCCTTCGCGGTCATGGCGCGCCGAAGCCGACGCGATCGAGCCCTTTGACGGGCATGGATTGCTTCGCCTGCGGTGCGCGATGACGGATCGGGCCGGTCGAAAACGGCCCTAGCCGGACCGTGCGACGCGCAGGGCGATCGTCAGGAAGAGGCGCGAGGCCAGCGTTTCGGCCACGGCGCCCTGGCGGCGCACCTGCGCCTGTCCCTCCCGCAAGGCGCCGATGGCAGATTCCAGGCCGTTCGCCGTCCAGCGCTTGAGCTGCGCCTGGAAGGCCGACTTGCGCTTGTAGAAGATGCGCGCCGAGCGCTCCACGGCGTCGAGGCCGGCGCCCGAGTCCATGGCCGTCCGGCCCTTGTGCAGGGCCATGGCGTGGCGCAGGACGGCGCCGACGGTCACCCCGGGATCCTCGCCCTCCGCGAAGAGCCGTCCCGCGATCCGGTCCACGGCCTCGACCTGCCCGAGGAAGACGGCATCGACGAGGGAGTCCACGGCGACGGCCTTGGCGTCGGCCAT
Organism: Alsobacter sp.; assembly: GCA_046349155.1. Classification (GTDB taxonomy): domain Bacteria; phylum Pseudomonadota; class Alphaproteobacteria; order Rhizobiales; family Beijerinckiaceae; genus Alsobacter. The sequence goes on from JAXMCW010000003.1 coordinate 676,314, forward strand.
GACGGCCTCGACGTCCGCGAGCGTCACGGTGGCGGCTCCCGCGGCATAGGCCGCGAGCTTCTCGATCTCGCGGCGGACGAGCAGCCGGTCCGGGCCGAGCAGTTCGAGCAGGGCCTCGCGAGCGTCCCGGTCGAGGCCGAGCCGGTGCTCGGCCAGCAGCGATTCCATGATCTGCGCGAGGTCGCGCGCCTCGTCGGCATAGCAGGGCAGGGCCATGCCGGCACGCGAGGCCTCGACTGCCGCGCGCACGGGGTTGCGGGCCTGCAGGTCGCCGGCCTCCACCACGATCACCGCGTCGGCGGGAGGATGGTCGAGCACCGGCTGCAGGACAGGCGCGAGGTTGCGGGAGCCTGCCCGCACCCAGAGCGCGCGTCGTCCGCCGAAGAGGCCGATCGTGTTGGCCTCGTCGGCGAGGCGCAGGGGATCCCCGGCGATCTCGTCGCCGTCCAGGCGGACAAGCTGGAAGGGATCGTCGGGATTCGTGACCGCGCCGCGCGCCAGCAGCCTCGCCCGTTCGTTGGCGAGGCCCGCGTTCGGGCCGTAGACGAGGTAGACCGCGTAGCCGCCCTCTGGCCGGCGCAGGAACGCGTCGACCTCGTGGGCCTTGCGCGACGCCATTCCTCAGCCCTTGGTGGTCGAGAGCTTCGCCGCCAGCCGGTTGCGGATCTGTTCGGCGAGCTGTTCGGCGACCCGGATCTCGGCGTCGCGCGCCGCCCGCACCGAGGCGAAGCGCTGCTCGTTGCGGGTGTAGCTTGCGATGGCGCTGGCGGAGCCGCTGTAGACGACCTCGTCGGTTCCGATCCGCGTCAGCGTGTAGTTCGCCGACCCCGAGACATAGGCAGCCGTGGCGTTGCCCGTGATCGTGTTCACGATGGACGAGTTCACCGACTCCGTCGTCTTGATGCTCAGCCTGTAGCGGGCCTTCGCGCTGTCGGTGCCGCTTCCGTCGAGGGCGAAACCGAGCTCCTGCACGAGATAATGGCCGAAGCGATCGGGGACCTGGTCGATGACGATGCCGGCGAGCTTGTCCTGCGTGGTGACGTCGCCGGGGGCCGCCGCGCCGTAGAGCGGATGGATGTTGCAGCCGCCGAGGGCGAGGGGGAGCAGCAGGGCTGCGGCGAGGAGACGCCGTCGGTGGGGAGCCTCACGCCACGACATTGACGATCCTCTGCGGCACGACGACGACCTTGCGAACCGGCTTGCCTTCCAGCGCGCGCTGCACGGCTTCCAGAGCCAGCGTCGCCTTCTCCACCTCCGCGGGCGGGGCCTCGCGGGCGATGGTCAGGTCGGCCCGCTTCTTGCCGTTGACCTGGACGGGCAGCGTGATCGTGTCCTCCACGACAAGGGCCCGGTCAGCGACCGGCCAGGGCTGCCGGCCGAGCAGGCCCGAATGGCCTAGCGCCTGCCAGCACTCCTCCGCGAGATGCGGCATCATCGGAGCGACGATCTGCACGAGGATCTCGCCCGCTTCGCGGAAGGCGAAGGCGAGGTCGGCGGGGCGATCGGCGCTGTCCACCGCGCCCACCGCTGCGCTCAGCGCATTGGCAAGCTCATAGGCGTGGGCGACGCAGCGGTTGAAGCGCAGCCGCTCGATGTCCTCCTCGGTGCGGATCAGCGCCCGATGCGCCGCCTTGCGGATGGCGAGCGCCGCGGGGCCGAACGCGGCCGGCGCGGAGGCGCCGACGGGGGCGGCGAGGCCGGCGATCTCCCCGGTGAGACGCCACAGGCGCTGCACGAAGCGGGCCGCGCCCTGCACGCCCTCCTCGGTCCAGATCACGTCGCGCTCGGGCGGGGAATCCGACAGCATGAACCAGCGCGCCGTGTCCGCGCCGTAGGTGCCGATGATGTCGTCGGGGTCGACCGTGTTCTTCTTCGACTTCGACATCTTCTCGATGGAGCCGATCTCGACCAGGGCCCCGGTGGCGGCGAGGACGGCGCGCCGGCCGGCCCCGTCGGCCTCGATGCGGACCTCGGCGGGCGAGACCCAGGTCCCGTCGCTCGCCTTGTAGGTCTCGTGCACGACCATGCCCTGGGTGAAGAGGCCGGCGAAGGGCTCGTCGAGGCCGGCATGGCCGGTCTTGCGCATGGCGCGGGTGAAGAAGCGGGAATAGAGCAGGTGCAGGATCGCGTGCTCGATGCCGCCAATGTACTGGTCGACCGGCAGCCAGGCGTCGACGACGTCGCGGTTCGTCGGCTGGTCGGCGATCCAGGGGTCGGTGAAACGCGCGAAGTACCAGGACGAATCCACGAAGGTGTCCATGGTGTCCGTCTCGCGCCGCGCGGCGCTGCCGCAATGCGGGCAGGCCACGTGCTTCCAGGTCGGGTGACGGTCCAGCGGATTGCCCGGCACGTCGAAGGAGACGTCCTGGGGGAGCTCGACCGGCAGGTCCTTCACCGGGACGGGCATGACCCCGCAGGCGTCGCAATGGATGACCGGGATGGGACAGCCCCAGTAGCGCTGGCGCGAAATCCCCCAGTCGCGCAGGCGGTACTGGACCTTGCGCCGGCCGACCGGCTGGTTGCCGCGGCTCTCGGACTCGAGCCGGCGCGCCACGGCCTCCCAGGCCTCGCCCGTGCCCATGCCGTCCAGGGCATGCGAATTGATCATCCGGCCGTCGCCGGTATAGGCGACGTCGCCGATCGTGAAGGCCGCGGGCTCGATGTCCGCCGGGCAGACGACGGGGGTTACCGGCAGCCCGTACTTGCGGGCGAAGTCGAGGTCGCGCTGGTCATGCGCGGGGCAGCCGAAGATGGCCCCGGTGCCGTAGCCCATCAGCACGAAGTTCGCGACGTAGACCGGCAGCGTCCATGCGGGATCGAGCACGTGGCGCACGCGCATGCCGGTATCATAGCCGAGCTTCTCGGCCGTCTCGATGTCGGCCTCGGACGTGCCGCGCCGGCGGCAATCCTCTTGGAAGGCCGCGAGCTTGGGGTCGGTGCGGGCGAGCTTCAGCGCCAGGGGATGGTCGGGCGCAATGGCCATGAAGGAGGCGCCGTAGAGCGTGTCGATGCGGGTCGAGAAGACCTCGAGGTCGCTTTCGCCCGCCGGCGCGGTGGCCGGGTCGAGCCCGAAGCGCACGAGCATGCCCTCCGACCGCCCGATCCAGTTGCGCTGCATCGTGCGCACCTTCTCGGGCCAGCGCTCCAGCCCGTCGAGCGCCGACGAGAGCTCCTCCGCGTAGTCGGTGATCCTCAGGAACCACTGGGTCAGCTCGCGCTGCTCCACCAGCGCCCCGGACCGCCAGCCGCGGCCGTCGATGACCTGCTCGTTGGCCAGGACGGTCTGGTCGACGGGGTCCCAGTTCACCTTGGCGGTCTTGCGGTCCACGAGGCCCGCCGCCAGGAAGTCCAGGAACATGCGCTGCTGGTGCTTGTAGTAGGAGGGGTCGCAGGTCGCGACCTCGCGGTGCCAGTCCAGCGACAGCCCCATCGACTTGAGCTGGCCGCGCATCGTGGCGATGTTGGCGTAGGTCCAGCTCGCCGGATGGACCTTGTTGGCCATCGCCGCGTTCTCGGCGGGCATGCCGAAGGCGTCCCAGCCCATGGGATGGAGAACGTTGAAGCCGCGCGCCCGCTTGTAGCGGGCGACCACGTCGCCCATGGCGTAGTTGCGGACGTGACCCATGTGGATGCGTCCCGACGGGTAGGGAAACATCTCGAGCACGTAGTATTTCGGGCGAGGGTCGTCGTTGGCGGTGCGGAAGAGCTCCTGTTCCTCCCACACGCGCTGCCACTTCGGCTCCGCCTCGCGGGCATTGTAACGCTCGGACATCATGGGCAAAGGTCAGTCCCGGACGGGGCCGCAAAGGCGGCCCAAAGGCCATCGTTCGCGCCCGCTTGCGCGGCGCGGTCGCGCCGGACTAGGACACGAATGCAGCCGCCGGTCAATCTCGGGGATGGCCCGACGGACGGCGCGACCGGAGCAGGTGTGATGAGCGAGGAGTTCGGCGAGGCCTATGCCGCGGGCGTGGTGGAGCGGTGGCGCGGCGTGCGCGCGGCGATCGACCGCGCGGCGCAGGACGCCGAGCGCGACGGCGCCGGGATCGAGCTGGTGGCCGTGTCCAAGACCTTCCCCGCCGAGGCCATCGCACCGGTGCTGGAGGCCGGGCAGCGCGTCTTCGGCGAGAACCGTGTCCAGGAGGCCAGGGCGAAATGGCCGGGCCTGCGCCAGTCGTTTCCGGGCATCGAGCTCCACCTGATCGGTCCGCTCCAGACCAACAAGGCGAAGGAGGCCATCGAGCTCTTCGACGTGATCGAGACCGTCGACCGTGAAAGCATCGCGGCCGAGCTCGGCAGGCTCATCCCGAAGCTGGGCAAGGCGCCGCGGCTGCTCGTGCAGGTGAATACCGGCGAGGAGCCGCAGAAGGCCGGCGTGCCGCCGCAGGAGGCGGACGCCTTCCTGGAAGCCTGCAGGGAGCGCTGGGGCCTCGCCATCGAAGGGCTCATGTGCATCCCTCCGGCGGAGGAGCCGCCCTCGCCCCATTTCGCGCTGCTCGGCGCAATCGCCGCACGCCACGGGCTGCGCACTTTGTCCATGGGCATGAGCGCGGATTTCGAGGCCGCGATCCAGATGGGCGCGACCCATGTGCGCGTGGGCAGCGCCATTTTCGGCCACAGGGGCTGAAGGCCCTCAGCCGGACAGCCGCGTCCGCACGAGCTCGGCGACGCGCGGGTCGGCGAAGTCGCGCACCGAGAGCACCGCGCCCACCGCGCCGAGCGAGGCCTCGTCGAGCGACGTCATGATGCCGACCGTTGCAAGGCCGGCCCCGGAGGCGGCCGCGATGCCGGAGCGGCTGTCCTCGAAGGCGACCGCCCGCCCGGCTGCGCCGCCGAGGCGTTCGAGTCCCGTGAGGTAGGGCAAGGGGTCGGGCTTCGCGCGGGCCACCTCGTCGCCGATGACCAGCGTACGGAACCGCGCGGCGAGGCCGATGGCGTCGAGCATCAGTTCGGCGTTGGCGCGGGGCGCGTTGGTGACGACTCCGCAGGGGCAGCCCTGCGCGTCCGCCCAGTCGAGAAGGTCGACGAGCCCGGCGAGGGGCTCGACCTCGTCGACCATGTCCCTGAACAGCTCCTCCTTGCGCTCCGCCTCGGCCATGCGGACGTCCTCGGGATGGTCGGGCAGGAGCTTGGCCATGATCATCGGGTTGGGAAAGCCCATGACCTCGCGGCTGTAATAGTGCGCGTCGATACGCTTGCCGTAGGGCGAGAGCATCCGGTTGAAGGCGGCGAGGTGGACACGGTCGGTGTCGACAAGGGTGCCGTCGAGATCGAAGAGCAGGCAGGCGCCGGGGGAGAGAGCAGGCATGACGTCTCGCGGGGGTCGGGTGAGGATCAGGAGAGGATGAAGCGGGTCTGCGGCCCGAGCCGCGCCACCAGGCGGCGCAGCGCGGGAAGCGGCAGGGCGACGCAGCCCTCGGTGGGGCCGAGGCCAGGCCGCGCCACGTGCAGGAAGATGGCGCTGCCGCGGCCGGGCCGGATGGGCCCGCGGTTCCAGTCGAGGTCGACGACGATGTCGTAGAGCCCGTCCTCCCGCCACAGGCGCTCGTGGCTCCCGGGGAAGGGCAACCGGACCGGGCCATTGTAGAGCCGGTGCCGCGGGTCGTCGCACCAGCCGTCCAACGGCCCGAGGGCCCGGCTTGGCAAACGCGTCGGCGGCCGCCGCAGGCGGTCGGGCCGGAACATGAGGAGAAGCGGCCTGAGGGCCGCGACGGGCGAGGCTCCGTCCCCTTCGCGCTTGCGCCGGGCCAGGCCCGAACGGCCGAGGGCGCAGGGGAGGGCCATGGCGCCGGCCAGGACCACGCCGCGGTTCCGGGCTCCCGGCAGGCGACGGACGCGGATCACGGACAGGCTCGGCATGGGGGCGTGCGTTCCGGGCTGGGCTCACAGCAAAGCAGGCGGCGTGGCTTGCAAGCCCGTGCCAGCATGATCTACTGGCTTCCTCCCCCGGGGGCAAACAGGTCAGCGTCAGGCGTATCGGACACCTCCACCATGTCGAACAAGCGCAACATCCTCGTCGTCGACGACGATTCCGAGCTGGCGGATGCCCTGTCGGAGCAGCTCGCCCTCCACGAGGAATTCGAGGCGCAGACGGTCGACACGGCCGCGAAGGCCATCGCCGCGGTGAAGGACAGCCGGATCGACCTCGCCTTGATGGATGTCGGCCTGCCGGACATGGATGGGCGCGAGGCCGTCAAGCTGATGCGGCGAAACGGCTTCCGGTCCCCGGTCATCATGCTGACCGGCCACGACACGGAGTCCGACACCGTGCTGGGCCTGGAGTCCGGCGCCAACGACTATGTCACCAAGCCCTTCCGCTTCGCCGTGCTGCTGGCGCGCATCCGCGCCCATCTGCGCCAGCACGAGGCCAGCGAGGACGCGATCTTCACCATCGGGCCCTACACGTTCAGGCCGAGCGCCAAGCTCCTCGTGGCGGCCAACGGCTCCAAGCTCAAGCTCACGGAGAAGGAGACGGCCATCCTGCGCTTCCTGTTCCGGGCGGAGACCAAGGTGGTGACGCGCGACATCCTGCTCGCGGAAGTGTGGGGCTACAACGCGAACGTGACGACGCACACGCTGGAGACGCACATCTACCGGCTGCGGCAGAAGATCGAGAAGGATCCTTCCAGCGCCCAGATCCTCGTCACCGAGGGCGGCGGCTACAAGCTGCTGCCCTGAGGCAGGCCGGTGGCGCTCAACCAGGACATCGAGGCCCTGCGGCGCGTGCCGCTCTTCCGTGCGCTGGACCGCGAGGCCCTGCGCCTCGTGGCGTTTTCGGCGGAGTCCCGCCTGTTTCGCGCCGGGGACGTCATCTTCCGCAAGGGCGAGCCGTCGGATTGCGGCTACGTGGTGATCACAGGGACGATCGCGCTCGACGCCGCCGACAACGGCGCCCCGACGCCGCACCTCGCGGGGCCCGGCACGCTGATCGGCGAACTCGCCCTGATCACCGAGACGGCGCGGCCGGCGACGGCGATCGTGCGCGAGCCCGCCAGCCTGCTGCGCATCTCGCGCGCCACCTTCCGCCGCGTCCTGGACGAATATCCGGAGGCCGCTCTTCCGGTGCGGGCTTTGCTCGCCGAGCGCATGGAGGCCATGGCCGGGCGGCTCGGGACCATTCGCACCAAGCTCCAGTCCCTCGACGACACCCACCCGCTGTCGCTGGAGAAGTAGCGGCACCGTGGCCGGCGGATCGCGCCCGGTCCTGTCGTGCGTCCCTTGAGCCGTTTCGACCTGTCCGATGCGTCATTTCGAGGAGTGCGGCGACGACGCAATGAGTCGGACGCCCCGCAAAGGTTCGGATTGCTTCGCCTTCGGCTCGCGAGTGCGCGAGATCCAGTCCGGCAGGCCGGAAACGGGCTAGACTTCCAGGGTCACCATCACCGGCACATGGTCCGAAGGCCGTTCCCAGCCGCGGGCTTCCTGCAGGATCCTGCACGAGGCGAGGCTGCCGCCGAGTTCGCGGGACAGCCAGGCGTGGTCGAGGCGGCGGCCCTTGTTGGCCTTCTCCCAGTCCGGGGCGCGGTAGCTCCACCAGGTGTAGACGCGCTCGGGCTCGGGGCGGAGCGTCCGGATGGCATCCACCCAGTCGCCGCGCTCCAGCACGTGGGTCAGCTTCTCGCACTCGATGGGGGTGTGGGAGACGACGTCGAGAAGCTGCTTGTGGCTCCACACGTCGTTTTCCAGCGGGGCGATGTTGAGGTCCCCGACCAGGACCTGCCGGCCCGCGCCGAGCCCGTCCAGCCCCGTCCAGTCCCGCATCTCGTCGAGGAAGCCCAGCTTGTGGGCGAACTTGTCGTTCAGGTCGGGGTCTGGGATGTCCCCGCCCGCCGGCACGTAGAAATTGTGGATCGTGATGCCCTTGCCGCCCTTCGCGGCGTCGCCGAGCTTCACGGCGATGTGGCGTGCGTCCGTCTTGCCGCAGAACTGGCGGCTTCCGCAGGGGTCGAAAGGCAGGCGCGAGAGGATCGCGACGCCGTGGTAGCCCTTCTGGCCGCAGATCGCGATGTGCTCGTATCCGAGCTTGCGGAAGTCGGAGAAGGGAAAGCGGTCGTCCGGGCACTTGGTCTCCTGCAGGCACAGGACGTCCGGCCGGTGGGTCTGCAGGAAATCGGTGACGAGGCCGGCGCGCAGGCGCACGGAATTGATGTTCCAGCTGGCGATGGTGAGGCTCACGCCGCGGCTCCGGGGATCAGGGGAGGGCTGGTCGAGGCCTAAAGGCTCCGCCGGGCTCCCGCAAGGCGCGGGAGCGCGTCATCAACGGCCTTCGCCGAGGACGCGCTGCGTGTCGACGTGGAAGAGCTCCGGGTCGGGCCGCGTGCGCAGATCGACGTTCCGGATGTTGACCGTGGTCTGGTAGCCCTGCGGGTCCGTCACGGTCCATTGCCTGAGCGCGTAGCTGCGCGGGTCGAAATTCATCTCGACGCGCGAGGTGCCGCCGAAGGTCGTGCGGTCCTCGATGAGCGCGCTCACCATGTCCGGGCCGCCCTGCACGTCCAGCACCTTGGTGTCGCGGGCGAGGTCGATCCGGTCCTTCAGGAGGAATTTCAGGGGCGTCTGGCTGAGCGGATAGACGTCCTGGGTGCCCAGCTTGCGGTCGCGGATCACCACGGAATTGCCGTCCGCGATGATCTCGATCGGCGCGACCTTGTATTCGAAGCGCAGGCGGCCGGGCTTCTGGACGTAGAGCTTGCCTTCCAGCCGGCGACCGTTGCCGCCGACCTGGATGAAGTCGGCCGTGACCTGGGTCATGCTGTTGAGTGAGGCGTTGACCCGGTCGAGCACCGCCTGGGGCGACACATCGAGCGCCGCCTGCTGGATGACGGGCTCGGGGGCGGCCGGCGCCGGGGTCGCCGTGGCGCGCGGCGCGGCGGGTTCGGGCGTGGCGACGCCGGCCTCCAGCCCGGACGGGCGAGGCTTGGGAACGGGAATGGCCTTCGGCTTCGGAGGGGCGGGCAAGGCCGGCAGGCCCGGCAGCGAGGCGGGCGGCAGCTGCAGCGGGCCCGACTGGGCCCAGGCCGGCGCGGCGAGGCCTGCGGCGAGCACGAGCGGGAGAACGAGGCGCGAAAGCATGCCCCAGGAGATAGGGAGGCGGTGTGGCGCTTTCACGGCCCCGCCTCCTCAATCCTCGTCGAAGGGCGCGTCGCCCCCGCCGCGCCCGCTGCTCTCGACCAGGATCTCGCGCTTGCCGGCATGGTTCGGCGGGCCAACGATACCCTCGTTCTCCATGCGCTCCATGAGGGAGGCCGCGCGGTTATAGCCGATCTGCAGGCGGCGCTGGATATAGGAGGTCGAGGCCTTCTTGTCGCGCAGCACGACGGCGACGGCCTGGTCGTAGAGGTCGCCGGAGGGCGAACCGAAGTCGCCCTTGTCGAAGACGGCGGTGTCCTCCTCCTCGCCGCCCGCGGCCTCTTCCTCGTCCTGGGTGACGGCCTCGAGATATTGCGGACGGCCCTGCATCTTGAGGTGGGCCACCACCTTTTCCACCTCGTCGTCGGAGACGAAGGGTCCGTGCACGCGCCCGATCCGCCCGCCGCCGGCCATGTAGAGCATGTCGCCCTGGCCGAGCAGCTGCTCGGCGCCCATCTCGCCGAGGATGGTGCGGCTGTCGATCTTCGACGTGACCTGGAAGGAGATGCGGGTCGGGAAATTGGCCTTGATCGTGCCGGTGATGACGTCGACCGAGGGCCTCTGGGTGGCAAGGATGACGTGGATGCCGGCGGCGCGGGCCATCTGGGCGAGACGCTGGATGGTGCCCTCGATCTCCTTGCCCGCCACCATCATCAGGTCGGCCATCTCGTCGACGATGACGACGATGTAGGGCAGGGGCTCGAGGTCCATGACCTCGTCCTCGTAGACAGCCTCGCCGGTCTCGCGGTCGAAACCGGTCTGGACGGTGCGCGTGATCACCTCGCCCTTGGCCTTGGCCTCGGCGACGCGGACATTGAAGCCGTCGATGTTGCGCACGCCGACCTTGGACATCTTCTTGTAGCGCTCCTCCATCTCGCGGACCGCCCATTTCAGCGCCACGACCGCCTTCTTGGGGTCGGTGACGACGGGGGTCAGCAGGTGGGGAATGCCGTCATAGACGCTGAGTTCCAGCATCTTGGGATCGACCATGATGAGGCGGCACTGCTCCGGCTGCAGCCGGTAGAGCAGCGACAGGATCATCGTGTTGATGGCGACCGACTTGCCCGAACCGGTGGTGCCGGCGACGAGCAGGTGGGGCATGCGGGCGAGCTCGGCGATCACGGGCTCGCCGCCGATCGTCTTGCCGAGGCACAGCGCGAGCTTGAACTTCGACTTCTCGAAATCCTCCGAGGCGAGAAGTTCGCGCAGGTAGACGGTCTCGCGCTTCTGGTTGGGCAGCTCGATGCCGATCGCGTTGCGGCCGGGCACCACGGCGACGCGGGCCGAGACGGCGCTCATCGAGCGCGCGATGTCGTCGGCGAGCCCGATCACGCGCGACGACTTGATGCCCGGCGCGGGCTCCAGCTCGTAGAGCGTGACCACGGGGCCGGGGCGGACGTTGATGATCTCGCCGCGGACGCCGAAATCCTCCAGCACGCCTTCCAGGAGCCGCGCGTTCTGCTCCAGCGCCTCGGACGAGACGGCGGGCTGGGCGCCCTTGCGCGGCTCGCCGAGCAAGGCGAGCGGCGGAAACTCGTATTCGTCCTGGTCGAGCAGGGACGGCTGCGCCTCGCGGGAGAGCCGCTTGCCGGGCTTGGGCGCCGGCGCGCGCGCCGCGACCCGGGGGGTGGCGACGGCCTCGATCACCGGCCCGTCCTCCTCCGCCTCCTCCTCCTCATGGCTCCCCGGCCATTCGAGCGGTGGCAGATCGTCCTCGGGATGGGACGCCGCGGGCCGCTCTGGCCGGCGGTCGGCGGGAATGCCGAAGCCGGGCTCGGCGCGCCCGGCGCCGCCGCGGCGCAGGCGGGAGAGCGGATCGTCCTCCTCAGGTCGGACCCGCGGCAGAACCGGCATCCGGATCTTGAGGCGCGAGCCGACCAGCGAGGTCCAGGCCCGGGAGAGTGCGGCCCTGGCGCTGAGGAGCGCGTGGATGACGGCGCCGGCCGAGATGATGCCGATGCCCGGCTCGCCGCCGGTGTCGTCCTCGTCGAGGTCCTCCAGGCGGGCCGGACGGGCGCGGCCGCGCGCGGGAGCCTCGTCCTCGTCTTCCACGCTCTCGAAGCCGAGGCCGGACGCGCCGGACAACGCAAGGACGGCGGCGAGGAAGAAGACTAGGCTTCCCAGCAGCCGCAGCGGCCCCTGGCCGAGGATTTTGCGCGAGAGGGACTGGAGGGCGTCGCCCAGCACGCCGCCGAGGCCCGTCGGCAGGGGCCAGCGGTCGGTGGTGGGAAGGGCGCTGGCGACGGCGGCGGCGGCGGCGGCGCCGACGAGCCACAGCACGACCCGGAGCCTGGGCCGGCGAAGCGGCTTTCCGGTCATCAGCCGGACGCCGGCCAGCGCGGGTGGCGCGAGCAGGGCGATGGCGGCCACGCCCATCATCTGCATGAGGATGTCGGCGACAATGGCGCCGGGACGGCCGAGCAGGTTGCGCACGGGCCCGTCAATGGCGTGGTTGACGCTGGGGTCCTGCACGGACCAGGTCACCAGGGCGAGGGCGCAGGCGGTGGAGACCACCAGCAGGGTCACTCCGCCGATTTCGGCGGCGCGGCGCCACAGGAAGTCCCGCAGGGCCTCCTGCAGATGCTCGAAGCCCGATGTGCTGGCCCTGGTCGTCCGCATCGAATCCGCCCGTGGGAAAGGGCCCGGACGCAGGCCGGACCAGGGCGCGAGACTAGGAAGCTTGCGGTTAACAACCGTTTAAGGCGGGCGGCCCGTTAACGACTTGGTAGGGACGGCAGGGCGTCCGCCGAGCCGCCAGAAAAGAAGGGCGGCGGATCGCGATCCGCCGCCCAGTCCAGGGAGGAAACCGGAGGGATAGGAGCGCCCTCCACGCTGCATCCGTCGGGCAACGGACAGTCGCCCGATTCGTTCCGTCAGTAGTTGTAGGCGCGCTCGCCGTGGTCGGCGATGTCGAGGCCCTCGCGCTCCTGCTCCTGCGTGACGCGCAGGCCGATCACGACGTCGACGATCTTGTAGAGGATGGCCGAGCCGACGCCCGACCAGACCAGGGTGAGGAGGACGGCCTTGATCTGCGTGACCACCTGCGTGGCCATGACGTACTCGCCCGCCGAGGCCTCGCCGGGCTTGGCGATGTAGTCGACGATGCCCGTGCCGCCCAGCGAGGGGGCGACCAGGATGCCCGTGGCGATGGCGCCGAGGATGCCGCCGACGCAGTGGACGCCGAAGACGTCCAGCGAGTCGTCGTAGCCGATGGCGTTCTTCACCGTGGAGCAGAAGAAGAAGCAGACCGCGCCCGCGGCGAGGCCGAGCACGATGGAGCCCATCGGTCCGGCGAAGCCTGAGGCCGGCGTGATCGCCACGAGGCCGGCCACCGCGCCCGACACGAGGCCGAGCAGCGAGGGCTTGCCCTTGGCGGCCCATTCCACGAAGAGCCAGGAGACCGCCGCCGCGGCCGTGGCCACGAAGGTGTTGACGAAGGCAAGCGCCGTCGTGCCGTTGGCCTCGAGGTTCGAGCCGGCGTTGAAGCCGAACCAACCGACCCACAGGAGGGAGGCGCCGATCATCGTCATGGTCAGCGAGTGGGGCGCCATCAGCTCCTTGCCGTAGCCGACGCGCTTGCCGATCATGATGGCGCCGACCAGGCCGGCGATGCCTGCATTGATGTGGACCACCGTGCCGCCGGCGAAATCCAGCGCGCCCATCTTGTAGAGCAGGCCGGCATCCGCCGTGATCTCGTCGAGCTTGGCCTGCGCGGTCTTCTTGGCGGCTTCGTCAGCCGCCGCGGCGACGGCCTTGGCGGCGTCGGCGAGCGCGTCCGGGCCGGCCCAGTACCAGACCATGTGGGCGATCGGGAAGTAGATGAGCGTCACCCAGAGGATGACGAAGGTGATCACGGCCGAGAACTTGATGCGCTCGGCGAAGGCGCCGATGATCAGGGCCGGCGTGATGCAGGCGAAGGTCATCTGGAAGGCCATGTAGACCAGCTCGGGAATGACGACGCCGTTGGAGAAGGTCGCCGCGACGGCGTTGACGTCGACGCCCCTCAGGAAGGCCTTGGAGAAGCCGCCGACGTAGTCGTTCAGGCCGCCGCCATTGGTGAAGGCGAGCGAGTAGCCGTAGACCACCCAGATGATCGCCACGATCGACACGATCGCGAAGACCTGCGCCAGGACGGACAGCATGTTCTTGGTCCGCACGAGGCCGCCATAGAAGAGCGCCAGGCCCGGGACGGCCATCATCAGCACGAGCGCCGCGGAGACGAGCATCCAGGCGGTGTCGCCCTTGTTCGGCACGGGGGCCGCAGGAGCCGCTGCCGCGGCGGCGTCCTGCGCAAGGGCGGCGAAGCCCGTCAATGCCACGAGCGAAAGGCCCGCGAGGCTCGCCTTGAGGAGGGTGGACGACTTCATTGCAATGAACTCCTGTTGAACCCGAGCAGCCTCAGAGGGCGTCCGCGTCGCGCTCGCCGGTGCGAATGCGGACCGCCTGCTCGATGGAAGAGACGAAGATCTTGCCGTCGCCGATCTGGCCGGTCTTGGCGGCGGAGGAGATCGCGTCGATGACCTGCGCCACGAGGTCCGAGGTCACCGCGACCTCGATCTTCAGCTTGGGCAGGAAGCTCACGGCGTATTCCGCGCCGCGGTAGATCTCCGTGTGACCCTTCTGGCGGCCGTAGCCCTTCACTTCGGTCACCGTCAGCCCGTGCACCCCGATCGCGGTGAGCGCGTCGCGCACCTCCTCGAGCTTGAACGGCTTGATGATCGCCATCACGATTTTCATGAATGAGTGTCCCCGTTACGCCACCGCCGACGACATGCGCGGTTCTAGCCGGGGGACCGACAATCAAGCAGCGTGCCAATTGGCCGGCGGGTCTCCGCGCCCCTGTCGTGCTGCGCCGCAAAAACGGGCGAACGACTCATAAACAGGCGGCGCCGCGGACCCGGGAACGAGGACCTGCCCGCGGCTTCATCAAATGATCAAAAAATAGGCACTTGATTACGAAGTCGTGTCGCGGAGCCGGACGAGCCCCTCCTGCGCGACGGAGGCGATGAGGTCGCCGGCCCGGCTGAAGATGGAGCCGCGGGCAAAGCCGCGCGCGCCCCCCGAGGAGGGACTGTCCTGGGCGTAGAGCAGCCACTCGTCGGCCCGGAACGGGCGGTGGAACCACAAGGCGTGGTCCAGGCTCGCGGCCTGGATGCTCGGTTCGAAGACGCTGCGGCCATGCGCGATGAGCGTGCTGTCGAGCAGCGTCATGTCCGAGGCGTAGGCCAGCACGCATTGGTGGATGGCGGGATCGTCCGGCAGGCGGCCGGTCGCGCGGATCCAGACGTGGAAGACCGGCGGCTTGGGCTCGCGCGTGAACCAGCGCTCATATTGCACCGGGCGCAGCTCGATGGGGCGCTCCTGCTCGAAGTAGCGCCGCACGGCGGAGGGCAGCAGCGGCATCATCTTCTCGCGGATGGCGCTTTCCGGCGGCAGCTCCTCCGGCTTCGGCACGTCCGGCATGGGCATGCCGTGGGCGAGCCCGGGCTCGTCCTTTTGGAACGAGGCGGACAGGATGAAGATGGCGTGGCCGTGCTGGATCGCCTTGACGCGGCGGGTGGAGAAGCTGCCGCCGTCGCGCACGCGCTCCACGTCGTAGATGATCGGGACCGCGGGGTCGCCGGGGCGCAGAAAATAGGCGTGGAGCGAATGGGGGGCCCGTCCCTCCACCGTGCGGCAGGCGGCGACGAGAGCCTGGCCGATCACCTGCCCGCCGAACACGCGCTGCCAGCTCGATTGCGGACTGCGGCCGCGGAACAGGTTTTCCTCGAGCACCTCGAGGTCGAGCAGGGAAACGAGGGCGTCGACGGCGCCTGGCATGGGCTTCCTCCGTGGAGTCCCTCCTTATCGCATTGCCGAAGGCGGCCGCGCCAGCCATCCGCGAGCGGGTCCGCCGCGCGCGCAGCCCCCTTGGTCGCAGGCCCGTCGCGAAATGCCCGATTTCCCCGTCTCCCGGCATGTTCTAGAACCGGGCGACAGCGAAGGCGCGGAACAGGAGGGCGACGTGGCGAGCCCGGAGCGGATGGCGCGGATGGACGTGGCGGTGGTGGGCGGCGGCGTCGCCGGCCTCGGCGCGGCCCTGGCCCTGAAGAGCGCGCTCGGCGGGCGCCTGCGCGTCGCCCTGTGCGACGCAGCCCTCGCCGGTCCGGTGCGCGAGGACGGCAGGGCCTTCGCCCTCGCCGCCGGCCCCCGGCGCATGCTGGAGGCGCTCGGCGCCTGGGCCGGGTGCGCCGGCACGGCCGAGCCCATCCGCGACATGGTGATCACCGACAGCCGGGTGAGCGACCCTGTGCGACCGGTCTTCCTCACCTTCGACGGCGAGGTGGAGCCCGGCGAGCCCTTCGCCCACATGGTCGAGCACGGCGCGCTGCTTCGCTCGCTGACCGAACGCGTGCGTTCGTCAGGCGTCGTGCTCGTCCCGCAGGCGGTCGTCGCCCGGGAGAGCGACGCGGAGGAGGCCCGGCTGACGCTGGCCGACGGCACCATCCTCCCGGCCGCTTTGGTGGTGGCCTGCGACGGCGCCCGCTCGCCGCTGCGCGAGGGGGCGGGCATCGACACGGTGTCGTGGTCCTACCGCCAGTCCGGCATCGTCGCCACCATCGGCCACGAGCGCGATCACGAGGGTCGCGCGGAAGAACATTTCCTGCCCTCAGGCCCCTTCGCGATCCTGCCGCTGCGGGGGCGGGCCTCCTCGATCGTGTGGAGCGAGCGCAGCGAGGCCGTCCCCGCGCTGCTCGCCCTCGACGACGCCGACCTCATGGCCGAGATCGAACGCCGCTTCGGCCTGAAGCTCGGCAAGCTGACGCTCCTGTCGCGGCCGCAGGCCTATCCGCTCTCCTTCGCGGTGGCGCGGCGCTTCGCCGGGCCGCGGCTCGCCCTGGTGGGGGACGCCGCCCACGTCATCCATCCCATCGCCGGCCAGGGCCTCAATATGGGGATGCGGGACGTCGCGGCTTTGGCCGACGCCGCGGCCGACGCCGCGGCGCTCGGCCTCGATCCCGGCGCGCCCGACGTGCTGGAGACCTACCAGCGCGAGCGCCGCTTCGACACCGTGCTGATGGGCGTCGTGACGGACGGGCTGAACCGGCTCTTCTCGAACGACTGGACGCCTGCGCGGATTGTGCGCGACGCCGGCCTCGGCGTGGTGGACCGTCTTCCCGGGCTCAAGCGCCTCTTCATCCGCGAGGCGGCCGGACTGGCGCGCCGCCCGCGGCTCTTCGCCGGCGAGAGCCTATAGGCGCGCGGCCGACGGGACGTCCGGCGACGACGCCTGCGCCGGGGCGGGCGAGCCGGCCGACCGGTAGAGCGCCTCCACCTGCGCCATGTAGGCGGCGATGCTGCGGGGCACGTCGCGCCTTCGATACTGGAAGAACCATTTCGCCGCCTCGGTTCGCGCCCAGGCCGCGTCCTGGCCGGCCGCGCGGCGGCGGCCCCCGTCCCCGTCGATCCGGGCGACGTGCTCCAGCAGAAGCCGCGCTGCGGCCTCCGGGGGAGCGATGCCGGACATCCCGGCGATGCGTTCGAACAGCCTCTGCATGGCCCGTTTCCCTATGGGGGATGCGCCCGCCCAGTCCGACCGCCGCAGGGGGAGCGGCGGTCGGAGCCATGGAGTCCTGGAGCCACGGGCGGACGCCATCGCAAGCGGGGCGGGTGCGAGGGACGACCTCCCGCTCGCGCAGACTGAATAACAGACAGCAGTTGCTAAATGGTAATTCCGAAGAAGACCGCAGGCAAGCCGCTCAGTCCCCGAGCGCGCGGGCTTCCTCGGGCAGCATGATCGGGATCCCGTCCCGGATCGGATAGGCGAGGCGCGCCGAGCGGCTCACGAGTTCCTGGCGCGCGGCGTCATAGTCGAGCGGACCCCGGGTCAGCGGGCAGACCAGAATTTCCAGGAGCTTGGGATCAATGCGGGTGGCCCCCGCCGGATCGGCCGCCGCGGCCGGCTTCTCGTCGCTCATCGCCCGGGTCCTCCCGCCTTTCGCCTCATTGCAGCGCGTCCGACCCGTCATCGCCGCGGGCGAGGTCCATCTCGGTGATCGCGATCAGGATCTCGGCGCGGCTCTTCAGGTCCGGCGCCTCCAGGAGCGCCTGCTTCTCGCGCGACGCGAAGGGGCTCATCATGCTCAGCGCGTTGACGAGCGCCTCGTTGGACGCCTCGTGGATGCCCTTCCAGTCGATCTTCAGGTCGTTGGCCTCCAGGAAGGCCTTGAGCGTGCGGATTACGCCGTCGCGATCCACCGCGTCCTCGCCAGCGCGCGGCTCGAAGTCGTGCGGATAGGCGGCGAAATCGACGCGGCACTGGCGATAGGGCGTGGTCGCCGGCATTTCCTCGACGAGCCGGAAGCGGGCGATCCCGGTGAGCGTGATCAGGTAGCGCCCGTCGCCGGTCTCGGCGAGCTGCGTGATCCGTCCGGCGCAACCCACGCCCATCAGCCGCGGCGCCTTCTGGCCGGGCACCGGCTCCCCCTCGGGCTGGATCATGCCGACGATGCGCTGGCCGCGCAGAGCGTCGTCGACCATGGCGACATAGCGCGGCTCGAAGATGTTCAGCGGCATGTCCCCGCGCGGCAGGAGCAGCGCCCCCGGCAGGGGGAAGACGGGAATCACCGCCGGCAGGTCGCCGGGCCCGCTATAGGTCACGTTCGAGCTCATGCGCGTGGACCCCGCCGCGTCAGCGGTACAGTACGGCGGAGAGCTTGCGGCGGCCTGCGACGGAGTTCTCGTCCATGGGACCCCAGGCCTCGAAGAATTGCAGGAGCTGCTTGCGCGCCCCGTCATCGTTCCAGGTGCGGTCGCGCTTGACGATCTCGACGAGGTGGTCGGTCGCGGCCTCCCGCTGGCCGGCGGCGGCCAGCGCCAGCGCCAGGTCGAACCGGGCCTGGTGGTTGGCGGGCTGCTCGGCGACCGTCTTCTCGAGCTCGGCGAAGTCGCCCAGGGAGGCGGCCTGCTCCGCGAGCTCCACCGCGGCCCTGGCGCCCGCCAGCAGCGGGTCCTCCGCCTTGTCGGCCGGCGCCATGGCGAGGAAGCTCTTCGCGCCCTCGACGTCGCCGAGGTCGACATGGATCTTGGCGAGCGCCGCGATGGCCTTGAGGTTCTCGGGCTCGTGCTGCAGCACCTCGGAATAGACGTCCGCCGCGGTCGCCACGTCGCCCTGCGCCTGGAACCCCTCGGCCTCCGCGATCAGCTCCGCCACGGGGCCGGGACCGACGGGCCCGGCGAGCTTCTCGATGAAGGCCTTCACCTGGCCCTCGGGCACCGCGCCCATGAAGCCGTCGACCGGCTGGCCGTTGCGGAAGGCGATCACGGCGGGAATGGACTGGATGCCGAGCTGGCCGGCGATCTGCGGATGCTCCTCGATGTTCATCTTGACGAGCTTCACCTTGCCGCCCGCCGCGTTGACGACCTTTTCCAGGACCGGCGTGAGCTGCTTGCAGGGGCCGCACCAGGGGGCCCAGAAATCGACGAGCACGGGCCGCTTCTGGGATTCCGTGAGCACGTCCTGCCGGAAGGTGGCGGTCGTCGTGTCCGACACGTGGGATGCGGCGCCGGCCGCGCCATTGGTGAGTGCTTCGAACGCCATGTCCATCTTTCTCCCCGGGCTGCGGACCTCCGCAGGACCGTCGCTTGCGACCGCGGGGTACGATCGGGCCCGAGCCGTGAGGCTAGTGCAAATCGCGCCGCGGGGCAGTGAAAAAAGCCGACGGGCTGGAGCCTTGCAGCCCTGCGCCCGCCTGTCGTTCGTTAGATGGGGCGTCGGGCCTCCCGTGGCAACGCGCCTCAGGAGGCGACCTCCGTCCCATCCGGCGCATGGAGGGGCACCACGACAGGCTCGTGACCCGTCGATCGCAGGAAGGCGAGGAGCCCGTCGCGCGAGACGCCCGTCGTCATCGTGTTGACGAGAGGATGCACGTTGATGCGCTCGTGCTCCAGCAACCGCTGGTCGAGCACCACGGTCACCCGGCCCGTCGTGTCGTTGATGGCGGCGAAGGGCGTCACGGAGCCCGCCGCCACGCCGAGCACCTCCATCAGCAGGTCGGCGGAGCCGAAGGACACGCGCCCGGAGCCTCCGATCAGCTCATGCACCTTCTTCAAGTCGATCCGAGTGTCCTCGACCGCGGAGATCAGGAAGAGCCGACTCTTCTTGTCCTTGACGAAGAGGTTCTTGACGTGCGCTCCCGGCAGGACGCCGCGCAGCCGCTTGGATTCCTCCACCGTGAACACCGCGGGGTGATGCTGCGTCTCGTGGGCGACGCCGAGGGCGTCGAGGGTGGCGAAGAGGTCGTCCGGGGTGAGCGGCATCGGCGGGTCCCTGCTGGCGGCGCGCCGTTCTAGCCAGCTTCGCCGGCGCTGCAAAGTCGGCGGAGCGCCTCCCCGCCCAGGGGGAGAGAAGGGTGTTGCATCGGGCGTGGAAGTGCGGCATAGAGTGCGCCGCGCCGCCGGCTCTGGCCGTCGGGGCCTGCGGATGCGGGAGTAGCTCAGGGGTAGAGCACAACCTTGCCAAGGTTGGGGTCGAGGGTTCGAATCCCTTCTCCCGCTCCAAGTTCTCCAGAACTTGGCCGCCCTCGACAGTGCCGAAGCCTACATTGCTGATTGCGATCCAAGGGCCGCCTCGCGCGGCCCTTCGCGTGTCCGCGATCCCCGCCTACCGGCCTCGTCGCCGCGGGGCCGCCGAGCCCGGATGAAGGCAGCGCGATTCGCTGCGACTCGCATGGTTTCCGGATTGTCAAGCCCTCGCTTTCAATTTTCTCGGGTGCGGTGCTAGAATTTTCGGCAATCCCCCACCGGAGTGTTGAAAGGCGGCACCCTCATGCGGCTCCTCGACCCCGTTCTCTCCGCGCGCATCAAGACGGGAACCCTCCACGTCGTCGACTGGCGCGGGCATCGCGCAACCTACGGTTCAGGAGCGCCGGACGTCACGGTGCGGCTGCACGACCGCGCCACAGGCATCCGGCTGCTGGTCGATCCCGAGCTCGCCGCCGGCGAGGCCTTCATGGACGGCACGCTCACGATCGAGCAGGGCGACATCTACGACCTGCTCGACCTCGTGCTCGCCAATTCCGGCTGGCGCTATCCGGACTTTCCGTCGCGGGTCGGCGCACGCCTGCGTAAGCTCGGCCGCCGGCTGGCGCAGTACAATCCCGCCCACCGCGCCAGGCGCAACGTGGCGCACCACTACGACCTGTCGGACGAGCTCTACGACCTCTTCCTCGACGCCGACCGGCAATATTCCTGCGCCTATTTCCTCAGCCCGGACGACACGATCGAGACCGCGCAGGCCCAGAAGAAGCGCCACATCGCGGCCAAGCTCCTGCTCGAGCCGGGCCAAAAGGTGCTCGACATCGGCTCGGGATGGGGCGGTCTCGCGCTTTACCTCAACGAGGTGGCGGGCGTCGAGGTGACCGGCCTCACGCTCTCCGAGGAGCAGCACCGGACCTCGCGCGAGCGGGCTGCCGCGGCCGGGCGCGCCGACCGGGTCCGCTTCCTGCTGCAGGACTACCGCACGGCCGAGGGACGCTTCGACCGCATCGTCTCGGTCGGCATGTTCGAGCATGTGGGCGTCAATCACTTCGACGAGTATTTCGAGACGATCGCGCGTTTGCTGGCCGATGACGGGGTCGCGCTGGTCCATGCGATCGGCCGCGCCGACGGGCCGGGCACGACCAATCCCTGGATCCAGCGCCACATCTTCCCCGGAGGCTATTCGCCGGCCTTGTCCGAGGTGCTGCCCTGCATCGAACGGGCGGGGCTGCACGTGACGGACATCGAGATCCTGCGGCTGCACTATGCCGAGACGCTGAAACGATGGCGGCAGCGCTTCAAGGCGAATCGCGAGCGCATCGCGGGGCTCTACGACGAGCGGTTCTGCCGTATGTGGGAGTTCTACCTCGCCGGCAGCGAGGCGACGTTCCGCCACAGCGGCCACATGGTCTTCCAGATCCAGCTCGCCAGGACGATCGACACGGTCCCGCTCACCCGGGACTATATCGGCCGCTTCGAGGCCGAGCACCCGCTCGAGGCCACGCTCCCCCGGCAGGCCGCCGAGTAGAGGCCCGGCCGCACGGCGAGGCACCGAGCGGCTCCTTGTCGAGAACCGACCTCGCCGCTCCGCGTTGTGGCGCACTTAGTGTCCATGACGGAGAGCGACCATGACGTCCTTCAAGACGATTCTTCTCGCGGCCGGCCTCGCCGCCGCCCTCCCTGCCGCGGCCATGGCCCAGTCGGCCGGCGCCAGTGGCTCCGCTGCCGGTTCGGCCGCGGGCTCGGCGAGCGGCGGCGTATCGGCGTCCGGCGGCGTCAACGGCTCGGCCGCCGGCTCCCTCGGCGGCGTCGGTTCGGCCGCCGGGAGCGTCGGCGCGGGCAGCCTGAACGGCGGCGCCTCGGGCGCGGCCGGCGCGGGCCTCGGCTCCGCGAGCAACGCAGCACCGGCCCAGGGGACCGGAACGGTGCCCTCGGCGACCGCCGGGAACGGCCTGGCGGACGCCAACGCCTCGGCCCTGCGGTCGGGTGGCGGCGACCATGCCGAGACCCGGTACGGCTCGCCGGGCGGTTACGGCCCCTCCGCCGAGGAGAGCACGGGCAGCATCACGCGGAATTCGAGCTGCGCGGACGTGCGCGCCAATCCGCAGCTTTATTCCGCGAGCATCCTGGCCCAGTGCGGATTCTGACCCTCGGCCCGGCGGCGGGGCGTCCCCGCCGCCGGGCCACAGCCTCCGGTCGATTGTGCCGCCGGTCCATGCCGGCTATGGATCGGCGATGGCGCCATCCGATTCAGCCGCTCCGGCCTCCGACGCGCCGCGACGCGCCCGCGGCGGGCTCGCCGCGGTCGAGGCCACGCTGCCCCTCGTCCGCCGGCTCTGGAACGACTGGATGCGCCCGCACTGGCGCACCCTGGCCCTCATCCTGGCGACTGTGGCGATCCTGGCGGGGGCGAGCAGCCTCTATCCCGTGGTGATCAAGACCGCCTTCGACGCCTTCGACACGCAGAACAAGCGGATCGTCCAGCTCATTCCGTTCGTCGTGATCGTCGTCACGGCGACCAAGGGCTTCGCCATGCTGGCCCAGTCCGTGCTCACCAACCGCGTGGTGACCCAGATCGAGGCCGACATGCAGGCCGCCCTCTATGACCGGCTGATCGACAGCGACATCGCCCAGCTCGCGCGCGAGACGCCGGCGGCCCTCACCCAGCGCTTCACGACCGACTTCGCCTATATCCGCGAGGCCCTGACGCGCCTGTCCACCGTGTTCCTGCGCGACGTCGCCACGGCGCTGGCGCTCGTCGTGGTGCTGTTCTGGATCGACTGGCAGGTCACGCTGATCGCCCTCGTGGTGCTGCCGCTGGTTGCGCCTCCCATCGCGCGCATCGGCAAGAAGCTGCGCCGCACCGCCGTGTCGACGCAGGAGCAGACGGGCCTCATGGCCGGCATGGTGGCCGAGAGCCTCGCCGGCGTGCGGATCGCCAAGACCTATGGGCTCGAATCCTACCTGAAGCGGCGGGCGCGGCAGGCTTTCGAGGACATTCGCCGGCTCAAGATGAAATCGGCGAACCAGCGGGCGCGGCTCGATCCCA
The DNA here is from genome assembly GCA_046349155.1 of Alsobacter sp. GTDB lineage: Bacteria > Pseudomonadota > Alphaproteobacteria > Rhizobiales > Beijerinckiaceae > Alsobacter. Next base: position 699,007 of record JAXMCW010000003.1, read on the forward strand.
TCCTGGAGATCGCCGGCGGCTTCGCGGTGGCCGGCGTGCTCGTCTTCATCGGATGGCGCATCGTGAAGGGCCAGACGACGATCGGCGATTTCACGGCCTTCGTCACGGCCCTGCTGCTGGCGGCCCAGTCCATGCGCACGCTGGGCAACCTCAACGCCGTGCTGCAGGAGGCCTCGGCCGCCCTGCACCGGGTCTTCGCCATCCTCGACGAGCGGCCGGGCGTGGTGGAGAAGCCGGGGGCGGGCCCGCTGCGGGTGACGCAGGGCGAAGTCACCTTCCGGAACCTCTCCTTCCGCTACGGCGAGGAGGCAGAGGCGCTGAAAGGCGTCGATCTCGTGGTGCCCGGCGGCAAGATGACGGCCCTCGTCGGGCGCTCGGGCTCAGGCAAGTCGACCCTGATGTCGCTCGTGCCGCGGCTCTTCGACCCCACGGAGGGAGCCGTCCTGATCGACGGCGTCGACATCCGCGACGTCACGCTGGCGAGCCTGCGCCAGCACGCCGCCGTGGTGGCGCAGGAGGCCGTGCTGTTCGACGACACGGTGCGCGCCAACATCGCCTTCGGCAAGCCGGGGGCGACGGACGCGGAGATCGAGGCCGCGGCCAGGGCCGCCGCCGCGCACGACTTCGTCATGCGGATGCCGGAGGGCTACGACACATCCGTGGGCGACCGCGGGTCACGCCTGTCGGGGGGCGAGAGGCAGCGCGTGGCGCTCGCCCGCGCCATCCTGAAGGACGCCCCGATCCTCCTTCTCGACGAGGCGACCAGCGCGCTCGACAGCGAATCCGAGCGCCTCGTGCAGGATGCGCTCGCAAAACTGATGCAGAGCCGCACCTCCCTGGTCATCGCCCATCGCCTGTCCACCATCCGCGCCGCCGACCTGATCGTGGTGATGGACGGCGGCCGGATCGCCGAGACCGGCACGCATGACGAGCTCATCGCCCGCAACGGCATCTACGCGATGCTGCACCGGCTGCAGACCGGCGGCGAGGGGCTGGCTGCGGCCGATTTCGGGCTGGTGGCCGCCTCCTGACGGGCTGATCCCGCCGCTCACTCCCGCCGCAGCACCGTGTCGACGAGGAAGTTCTGGAACCCGTGCGGCTGGAAGTCGCGCTCCAGCGCCTCGGGGTCGTAGACGTCGGTGACCCAGTCGAGGAAGGACAGGCCCTTGTCGCGGCCCTCCGCGCGGTAGCGCTCGAAGAACAGGTCGAGGATGCCGGTCTTGGCGAAGCGGAAATGGCCATAGCGCAGCGAAAGCTGCTCCATGGCCTCCTCGAGGGGCCGGTTCTCGTGCACCAGGAGGTAGAGCGCGGCCATGAAGCCGGCGCGGTCCGCCCCCGACTTGCAGTGGACGAGCACGGGATAGTCGAGGCCGGCGAAAAAGGCGCGCGAGGAGAGAATCGTCTCGCGGTCCGGCGCGCCGCGCGAGCGGATCACGAAGTCGACGAGCCGGAGGCCGGCGGCGTCGCAGGCCTCCTTCTCCAGCGGCCAGGAGCCATATTCGCGCCCGCCGCGCAGGTTCACGATGGTTCTCACGCCCTGCCGGGCGGCCTCGCGGATGTCGGCGGGCGCAGGCTGGGCGGCGCGCCAGAAGCGCGGCGTCACCCGGTGGCGGTTGAGGTAGAGAAGCCGGAAGATCCCGTGGTCGGCCAGCAGCATGTTCGACCAGGCCCGCAGCCGCTCCCACGGGCCCGCGATCGGCCGGTCCCAGCGCGCGATGCGGGCCATCCGGCGCACCCAGCGCGGGTCGAGGTCGGTCGCGGGGGCCTCGTCCGGCGGCTGGCCAGGCTCCTGGGCGAGCGGTTCGGGCAACGAACGTCCTGGGATCGGCGGCATGCGACAGGCAGCCGCTCGTCGGGCGTGGCCCTTAGCAGCCCGCGACGCGCGGGGCAATCGCGGCAGGTCCGTCCTCTGCGCGGCAGGGCGGCCCGCCTCCCGCGGCCCAGGCCGGGAAAGGGCTTTACGGGGGGCCGAGCGGCCCCTTAGAGTCAGGGCCATGTCCCAGGCAGCGCTCTCCATCCGGCTGGCCCGCCCGCGTGACGCCGCAGGCATCGCGGCGGTTCACGACAGCGCCTGGCGCGACGCCTACCGGGGGATCATCCCCGGCCCGGAGCTCGACCGCATGGTGGAGCGGCGCGGGCCGCTCTGGTGGAAGTCGATCATCGAGCGGGGATCGCGGGTCGCGGTGCTCGAGTTCAACGACGCGGTGCGCGGCTATGTGAGCTATGGCCGCAACAGGCTCACCGTCTCCCCCTACCGGGGCGAGATCTTCGAGCTCTACCTGGCGCCGGAATACCAGGGCGTGGGCTTCGGTCGGCGGCTGTTCGAGGCGGCGCGGCACGACCTCGCGGGCAACCGCATGTCCGGCCTGATCGTCTGGGCGCTGGCCGATAACGAGCGCGCCTGCGACTTCTACCGGCATCTCGGCGGCATCAAGGTGCGCGAGATGGAGGAGCGGTTCGGCAAGGAGACGCGGGTCCGGCACGCCTTCGGCTGGGTCTGACCGCCCGCCGTGCTGCGGCGAAGCCTTTCACCATCGGCGTAAAGTCGTCTTGCGGGCCACCGTGCCGGCGCTTAGACAGTCCCGCCCAGCGGCCCCCGCCCACGCCCCCCGGCCCGGGCGACCCTGAGGAGAGTCTCCATGCGCATCGACGCAGTTGCCATCGGCAAGAACCCCCCCGAAGAGGTCAACGTCATCATCGAGGTGCCGATCGGCGGCGAACCGATCAAGTACGAGATGGACAAAGCCTCGGGCGCGCTGGTCGTCGACCGCTTTCTCTACACCTCGATGCGCTATCCCGGGAATTACGGCTTCATCCCCCACACGCTCTCGGATGATGGCGATCCCTGCGACGTGATCATCGCAAACACCCGCGCCATCGTGCCGGGCGCGGTGATGAGCGTGCGGCCGGTCGGCGTGCTGCTCATGGAAGACGAATCGGGCGGCGACGAGAAGATCCTCGCGGTTCCCTCCGCCAAGCTCACCAAGCGCTACGAGAACGTCACCAACTACACCCAGCTGCCGCAGATCACGCTCGACCAGGTCAAGCACTTCTTCGAGCACTACAAGGATCTCGAGCCCAACAAGTGGGTCAAGGTGATCCGCTGGGGCGACGCGGCCGAGGCCAAGAAGCTGATCCTGGCGGGGATCGAGCGGGCCAAGGCAGCCAAGGCCGAGGGCTGACGACCCTCTCCGGCGCGGGTCCGCGAGCGTCCCCCGCGGCCTTTTGGCCGCTCCGCCTTGCTCTCGTCGAATCCGCGGGCATGCTTGGCCGGCCGAATCGCCACGCCAAGCCCGGGCCCGAGCCCGGCGTCACGGAAGCCCGCATGCAGCGACGCCCTCTCCAGCGGTTGAGGCTGGCCGCCTTCGCGCTGGCGCTCGTCTGCGGCGTGCAGGCGGGTCTCGCCCAGACGGCGTCGACCACCACGCCCGGCAGCGCCGCCCCGGCCGCCCCCGCTCCCGCGCCTGCGCCGGCGGCGCCTCCTCCGGCCCAGGCCGCGCCGCCACCGGCCGCCCCGCAGCCCTCGGCCGCCGTCTCGGCCCAGCGCGCCAAGCTCGACGCGGCGCGGATCGAGCTCGACCAGATCGAGACGGGCATCAGCGGGCGCGGCGCGTCCGACGCCGGCCTGCAATCGCTGCGGGCCGGCATCGATCCCATCGCCGAGACCGTGCGCGGCATCGTGGACGAGATCGCCCCGCGCGCCGAGGCCCTGCGCCTGCGCCTGAAGGAGCTCGGCCCCAAGCCCGACGAGAAGTCTCCGCCGGAGACGCCCGACGTCACCCGGGAGCGCGAGGACAAGCAGGCCCAGCTCAACGAGATCGACGAGACGGTGCGCCTCGCCCGCGCGCTCCTCGTCCAGGCCGAGCAGATCGACAAGGAAATCGCCGACCGCCGCCGGCAACTCTTCACCAACCGCCTGTTCGAGACCTCGGGCAGCCTGCTCGCCCCGCAACTCTGGATGGACGTCGGGCGCAGCCTGCCGCTCGAGTGGAACGCCGCCATCCAGGTCGCCACCTCGACCACCGAGCGCATGGTGCGCCAATTGAGCCCGAGCGGGGCGGGGATCTTCCTCGGGTCGATCCTGGTGGCGCTCCTGCTGATGCTGCCGGTGCGCCGGCTGTCGCTCGGCCTCGTCAAGCGGGACAGGCTGGCCGGCCAGCCCTCGCGGCTGCAGCTCACCCGCGCGGCCGCCATGATCGCCTTCTTCAGCGCGGTCGCCCCGACGGTGGCGGCCTGGCTGCTGATCCAGATCGTGGGCGCGCTGAACCTGTTTCCCCCGCGCGTCGAGCCGATCTTCGGCACCATCGTGGGCGGCGTGGCCTTCGTCGCCTTCGTGCGGGGCCTGGCGGAAGGCGTGCTCGCGCCGGACCGCATGAATTGGCGCCTCTTCGACGTGTCGGACGAGCGCGCCGCGCAATTGCTGCGCCTGGCGACCCTCGTCGCCGTGCTTCTCGTGGCGAGCCGCACGCTGGAGGCCGCCTACACCGCCATCGCCGCCAATCTCAGGCTCACCGTCGCCACCAAGGGCATCTTCGCCGTGGCGGTGGCGCTGGCCATCGCCAAGGCGCTCAACCTCATCCGCGCCGTCGACCAGTGCGACGAGGAAGCCTTCGGCCCGCACGTGTCGGACACGCCCGACTTCACCGGGCCGATCCGCATCGTCGGCTGGTCGCTGATCTCCGTGGTGATCGGCGCGGCGCTGTTCGGCTACGTGGCCTTCGCCTCCTTCCTCGCCGACCAGATCGCCTGGGCCTGCATCCTGCTGCCGACGCTGGTGCTCCTGATGATGCTGGCGGACGAGCTGATCACGGCGTCCTTCGCGCCGAGCGGGGGGATGTCGCGCGTGATCCAGGCGTCGATCGGCATCAGCCGCAGCTCGCAGGAGCAGATCGGCGTGCTGCTGTCGGGTCTGGCGCGCCTCGGGCTGATCGGCCTCGCCGTCATGATGCTGCTCGCCCCCTGGGGCGTGGAGTCCGGCGACATCCTGCAGGCTTTGCGCGTCAGCATCTTCGGCTTCACGGTGGGCGGCGTCACCCTGTCCATCTGGACCGTGCTGGCGGCGCTCGGCATGTTCGTGGCCGGCATCGTGGTCACCCGGACGGTCCAGAGCTGGCTGCAGGCGCGCTACCTGCCGCACACCCATCTCGACGCGGGCCTGAAGAACTCGATCACCACCGGCGTCGGCTATCTCGGCGTGGTGGCGGCCGGCGCGGTCGCGGTGTCCTATCTCGGCATCGGCTTCGAACGGCTCACCATCGTCGCCGGCGCGCTCTCGGTCGGCATCGGCTTCGGCCTGCAGTCCATCGTCAACAACTTCGTGTCGGGGCTGATCCTGCTGGCGGAGCGCGCCATCCGGGTGGGCGACATGGTGGTCGTGGGGTCCGACCAGGGCTATGTCCGCAAGATCAACGTGCGCGCCACGCAGATCGAGACCTTCGACCGCGCGACCCTCATCGTCCCCAATTCAAGCCTCGTCACCGCGACGGTGAAGAACTGGTTCCACAATGACAGGACCGGGCGGGTGGTCGTGACGATCCCGCTCGGGCGGGACGTCGACGCAGACGCGGTCGCCCAGCTCCTGCGCGACATCGCGGGCGTGCATCCCGACGTGCTGGAGGATCCCGCGCCGCGCGTGTTCTTCAAGACGATCGGCTCCTCCGAGCTGACCTTCGACCTCGTCTGCTTCGTGCGTGACGTCGAGGCGGCCGGGCGCGTCTCGAGCGACCTCACCTTCGCCGCCTTCCGCCAGCTTCGGGCCAAGAAGTTCATCGTGCCCGCGGGGCCGCCGACCATGGAGATCTCCGGCATGCTGGAGCTGCGCGAGCAGGTGCGGGCGCTGCAGGACAAGCTCGTCCCGGTCAACGGCGCGGCGGCCGCGCAGCCCGCCGTCTCTCCCACCCACGAGATCAAGGGTCCGCAATGACGTCCCCCGCCTCCGCGGCGTTGCCGCGCCGCCGTCTCCTCGGCCTCATGGCCGCGCTGCCGCTGGCCGCCTGCGTGACCGAGAGCCAACAGCAGCCCACGGACGAGCCCGCTCTTTACGGCCGGCTGGACCATGGCGCGCAGCTCGACGCCAACGAGGCCCTGTCCCTCGTCAACGGCCACCGCGCCAAGGCCGGCCTGCCGCCGCTGAAGCTCGATCCCGGCCTCAATGCGCTGGCCAGGCAGATGGCCGAGAGCGTCGCCGCCTCGGACCGCTCCGTCGCGGGACAGGTCCCGGTCTTCGCCGTGAACCGGTCCACCGACTCCACCGGCTATCGCCAGCAGCGGATCTCGGCCGGCTACCGCACGCTCGCCGAGGCCTTTTCCGGCTGGCGCGATTCGCCCCAGCACAACGAGCTGATGCTGTCGCGCCAGGCCAGGCTGATGGGAATCGCGGCCGTCGACCGGCCCGGCAGCAAGTACCGCGTCTACTGGGCGCTGGTGGTGGCGGGCTGAGCCGGCCGGGGCGTCCTCGCGGGGCAGCACCTCGGCCCTCACTCCCGCGCGCCGGGCTCCTTCACCTCGTGGCGGAGGATGAGCGGGGTCTGGGACAGGGCGAAGAGCAAGGTGAGGGGCATGATCCCCCAGGCCTTGAAGGCGATCCAGAAGCTCTCGCTCTGGGTGCGCCAGACGACCTCGTTGATCCCTGCCAGCACGAAGAAGAAGAGTCCCCAGCGGAAGGTGAGCTTGCGCCATCCCTCCGCGTCGAGCGGCAGCATGGCGTCGAGCACGATGGGCAGGAGCGGGCGGCCGAGCCAGAGCGAGACGAGCAGCGCCGCGCCGAACAGCGCGTTCACCACGGTCGGCTTGAGCTTGATGAAGACGGGGTCGTTGAACCACAGCGTCAGGCCGCCGAAGATGACGAGCATGACGGCCGAGACCACCGGCATCAGCGGCAGGCGGCGGGTGAGCGCGTAGCTCACGGCGAGCGCGACGAGCGCGGCCACCATGAAGACGCCGGTCGCCCCGACGATGCCGAGGCGCTGGTTGGCGAAGAAGAAGACCACGAGCGGGCCGAGCTCGAGCGTGAGCTTGAGCACGGGGTTGAGCTTCTTCATCTCCGGGCCTTCGATGAGCCCGTCCTCGTCCCCGGCCTGTCCGCGCAGGTCCTTCGTCTCCGTCATGCCGTCGCGTCCCTGACATCCATGCGCCGCTTCTAGCCGCTCGCGCCGCGCCGCGCCACCTCGCCCGGCGGAGGAGCGCTTGCGCGCGGCGGCGAGGGGTGCCAAGACCCGGCCGTCCCGAGCCGGAGCCCGCCATGACACATGCCGTCGCCGTCGAACCCCGCCACGCGATCCCCGTCGCGGGGACGGACGCCGTCTTCCCCGTCCGCCGCGTCTATTGCATCGGCCGCAACTACGCCGCGCATGCGCGGGAGATGGGGGCGGACCCGACGCGCGAGCCGCCCTTCTTCTTCAACAAGGCGGCCGATTGCCTGCTTCCGGTGCCGCCGGAGGGCGGCGTGCTGCCCTATCCCAGCCAGACGACGAGCTATCACCACGAGATCGAGATGGTCGTGGCGCTGAAGTCCGGCGGCACGGACATTCCCGAGGGCGAGGCGCTCGGCCATGTCTTCGGCTACGCGATCGGCCTCGACATGACCCGGCGCGACCTGCAGGACGTCGCCAAGAAGCTCGCCCGGCCGTGGGAAGTGGCCAAGTCGGCCGATCATTCCGGCCCGGTGGGACCGATCCACCCCGCCTCGGTCGTCGGCCATCCGGCGAAGGGCTTCATTCGGCTCGAGGTGAACGGGACGGCCCGGCAGGGCTCGGACCTCTCCGCCATGATCTGGTCGGTGCCGGAGCAGATCGCGATCCTCTCGCGCTATTACGAGCTCAAGGCCGGCGACGTGATCTTCTCCGGCACGCCCGAGGGCGTCGCCGCAGTGGAGCGGGGCGATCGCCTGGTCGGCGCCATCGAAGGGCTTGGCGAGATCCGGCTCACCGTCGCCTGAGCGGGCCCGTCCGGCTTCCCCCGGCGGAGCTGCCGGGACAGGCTGCGCGCAGGGCCCGCGGCCTGCGCGGCGGGTTGCCGCTTGCCTCGCGCTGCGCCCGCGCCTAAACCGGCGCGCGGCTCTTTCCCAACACGCGTGCGGGGGTTCCCATGGCGTCCTTCAACATCCTGCTCCTGCCCGGCGACGGAATCGGTCCCGAAGTCATGGGAGAGGTCTCCAAGCTGCTGGGCTGGCTCACCAGGGAGGGCGTCGCCCGCTTCGAGACGGAGACGGATCTCGTGGGCGGCTCCGCCTATGACGCGCACAAGGTCGCCATCACCGACGCCGCGATGGCGCGCGCCCAGGCGGCCGACGCCGTGCTGTTCGGCGCGGTGGGCGGGCCCAAGTGGGACAGCGTCCCCTACGAGGCGCGCCCCGAGGCCGGCCTGCTGCGCCTGCGCAAGGATCTCGGCCTCTTCGCCAACTTGCGGCCGGCCATCTGCTACCCCGCGCTGGCCGACGCCTCCTCGCTCAAGCGCGACATCATCGAGGGCCTCGACATCGTCATCGTCCGCGAGCTCACGGGCGGCGTCTATTTCGGCGAGCCCAAGGAGATCGTCACCCTGGAGAACGGGGAGAAGCGCGCCGTCGACACGCAGGTCTACACGACCCACGAGATCGAGCGCATCGCGGCCGTGGCCTTCGAGCTCGCCCGCAAGCGGCGCAACAAGGTCACCTCCTCCGAGAAGCGCAACGTGATGAAGTCCGGCGTGCTGTGGAACCAGGTGGTCAGCGCCCTGCACAAGCGCGACTTCGCCGACGTCGAGCTCGAGCACCAGCTCGCCGACGCGCTCGGCATGCAGCTCGTGCGCTGGCCCAAGCAGTTCGACGTCATCGTCACCGACAACCTGTTCGGGGACATGCTCTCGGACGTCGCGGCCATGCTGACGGGATCGCTGGGCATGCTGCCCTCCGCCTCGCTCGGCGCGGAGGACCCCGCCACGGGCAAGCGCAAGGCGCTCTACGAGCCGGTGCACGGCTCGGCCCCCGACATCGCGGGCAAGGGCCTGGCCAACCCCATCGCCATGATCGGATCGCTGGCGATGTCGCTGCGCTATTCGTTCGGCCTGCTCGAGGCCGCCGATCTCGTCGAGACGGCCATCGCCAACGTGCTTGAGCAGGGCCTGCGCACCAAGGACATCGCCGCGGCCGGCCAGAACGCCGTCGGCACGACCGAGATGGGCGACGCCATCCTGCGCGAGGTCCAGACGCTCGCGCGCTGAGGGCGGGACCTGCGTCCGACCGGCCTCCCTCGGCTCAACCTGGGGAGCAGGCCCGCCCGGGCCTGCCTCCCGAGGGACCGCGGGCGTTCAGGCCGGGTTCACCCTCAGATCAACGCCCGTCGAAGCGCGAGAACGGCACGTCGCAGCAATTGGGCAGGTACCAGCGCGACGGCAGGGTCTCGGACCCGAAGCGGGTATTGATGTTCGCGTAGGGCGGGATGGGGTTGTTCGAGGCGAAGATGTAGGTGCTGCCGCCGAGCGTCCCGGGCTTCACCAGCACGCCCGCGTCGAAATAGGACCGCTTGGTCACGACGATGTCGTCGCGATAGCGCCGGGGCTGGGCCTCCGCCGCCGTGGCGATCGCGCAGGCGGCGAGGACCGTAAGACAGACAATGCGACGCATGATGCAACCTCGTATGTTCGCCACCCGGCGGGAGACTCCAACTTAGCCGTGTTTCCTCGCGCGCCATAGACCAGAACCTGCGCGAAGGTTTCGTTTTCCTGCCCGTCCCGCCTTGATCCCGCTCAACTTCGTCCCGCGCCCCTGCCCTCAGGCCGGGCGCCGGCCGGCCGGGACGGGCCTTGGCGAGGGACAGCCGGGCGTGCGGTTCTTCTCGGCCTCCAGGAAGTAGGCCTTGAGCTCGGGATCCGGCTGGGTCGCGGGGGAGAGGTCGAGCCGCTCGATGAGGCAGGTCAGCGCATGGCGCTCGACGGGTCGGCCCTGCGGGCCGCAGATCCAGCCGGTGACCCGCAGGTCCTGCTCCTCCGCGACGATCCGCCAGGCGCTGCATTGTCGCCCGTTCGCTCCGTCGGCGAGGTCGAGCACCGCCGTCTCCACGGGCCCGAACCGGGTCGGCAGGGTCTCCGGGGAGGTCGTCCGCATCACGGCCTGACCGTCCTCGGCGGCGCGCCTGGCGAGTTCCAGGTAGAGCGAGCCCGGCCGGTTCGCCTCCCCGCCGGTGCGATAGACGACGACGCGCGCCTGGCCCTGGGCGGAGGTGGGGTCGCCGAACAGGAAGATGTCCTCGCGCCCGCCCCCCGGATTGTGGCGGCGCGCCTCGAGCCGCTGCTGGTCGCGCGGGAACAGGGGCGTATCGAGCGCGAAGGCCGACCTGGGCTGCAGGATGGGCACCCAGGCGGGGGCCTCGGCCGCGGTCGGCGGCGGCTCGGCGGGATCGGCCTCGCGAGCGCCGCGTCCGAGCCAGAAGGGCATGCTCACGATCCCGCCGGCGAGCATCGCGAGCGCCACGAGGGCGAGGCGGGGATGGCGCAGGGCGAAGCGGGCGAGGACGGGGCCGGGCCCGGCCGGCAGCCGCGCAGGGGCGCGGCGCGCGAGCGCGGCGTTCAGTCCCTCCGTCGTCCAGTCGGCCATGGTCCCGGCATCTCCGCGGGGGTTGCGGATGTCCGGTCCGCACCACCCCAGGCGAGGATTGTCGGGTTCGGGATAAGGGAGGAGTTACCAAACCCTGGCCTTCGCGAGACAGGGTCAACGAGGCCTTGACGAGCAGGGTTAACGGAGGCGGCTTTGCGGAATTCACACGGCCGAGATCGCGCTCGACCGCGTCATCGCGAGCCGAATTGCGAGCCGGTGGCGAAGCAATCCGGCCCGCGCCGGGCGTTCCCCGGATTGCTTCCTCGCCGCGCTCCCCGCAGGGACGCGACGGGTCAGTCCTTCGCGCGCTCCACGTAGGTGCCGTCCTCGGTCATCACCACGATGCGGGTGCCGGACGCGACGTGCGGGGGCACCATCACGCGGGCGCCGTTGGAGAGCGTGGCGGGCTTGTAGGACGAGGAGGCCGTCTGGCCCTTCACGGTGGGCTCGGTGTCCGTGATCTCCAGCGTCACGCGCGGAGGGATCTGAATCGCCACGGCGGTGCCCTCGAAGATCGACAGGACGACCGGCATGTTCTCCTGCAGCCAGATCGCCATGTCGCCCACCACGTCGGCGGGGACGGCGAGCTGGTCGTAGGTCTCCGTGTTCATGAAGTGGAAGCCTTCGCCGTCCTGGTAGAGGAAGTTGAAGTCGCGGTCCTCGACATAGGCGCGCTCCACCTGCTCGGTGGTGCGGTAGCGCTCGGACACCTTCACGCCGTCGCTGATGCGGCGCATGTCCACCTGGGTGACGGGCGTGCCCTTGCCGGGATGGAAGTTCTCGGCGCTGAGGACGACGTAGAGCTTACCGTCCTTCTCGACGATGTTGCCCTTGCGGAGCGAGCTGGCGATGACCTTCAAGGCGGTGTCTCTCTGTTTCAGGCCGGTCCGGGAGACCGATGCGAGGCCCGCGGCCGGACGGCGCGCGCCCGCGGGTGGTTGGCGCTCCCTCTAGCAAAGCTCGCGGAGGAAGTCTCGTCCCGCCTCACAGGAAATGGGCTGATCCCTATGGTTGGCCTGCCGCGCCGCCCCGGTCTATAAGCCCGCATGCCCGACCGTGCCTCCCCCGCCTCCGCCCCGGCGCCCCGCTGGTGGCGGCCCGACGTCCACCAGGACCGACGACCCTTCCTGCTCGCGCGCAACCGCGTCCTCGCGGCGCTGCGCCGCCGTTTCGAGAGCGAGGGCTTCGTCGAGGTCGAGGGTGCGGCGCTGCAGGTTTCGCCAGGCAACGAGGCGCACCTGCACGCCTTTGCGACGGCATTGCGCGGTCCGGCGGGCGAGGACAGCCCGCTTTTCCTGCACACCTCGCCGGAATTCGCCTGCAAGAAGCTCCTCGCCGCAGGGGAGACGCGGATCTTCGACGTCGCGCGGGTGTTCCGCAACCGCGAGCGCGGCGCGCTGCACCATCCGGAGTTCACCATGCTCGAATGGTACCGCGCCGGGGAACCCTACGAGGCCCTGATGGACGACTGCGCCGAGATCCTGGCGCTTGCCGCCCGCGAGGCGCAGGCGACGCGGCTGACATGGCGCGGGCGCGAAGCCGATCCCTTCGCCGCGCCGGAGCGCCTCACGGTCGCCGACGCGTTTCGCGAGCGCGCCGGGATCGACCTCCTGGCCTCCGTGAGGCCCGACGGCACGGATCGCGCCCGGCTGGCCCGCGACGCCGCGACGGCCGGGATCAGGGTCGCGGCGGACGATACCTGGGCGGACATCTTCAGCCGCGTCCTGGTGGAGCGCATCGAGCCAGGCCTCGGCATCGGGCGGCCGACGATCCTGTGCGAATACCCCGTCTGCGAGGCCGCGCTGGCCCGCCCGACCGCGGCGGACCCCCGGGTCGCGGAGCGCTTCGAGCTCTATGCCTGCGGCGTCGAGCTCGCCAACGGCTTCGGCGAGCTTACCGATCCGGCCGAGCAGCGGCGTCGTTTCGTATCCGAAATGGATGAGAAGGACCGGGTCTACGGCGAGCGCTACCCGGTGGACGAGGATTTTCTCGCCGCCCTGGCCCTGATGCCGGAGGCGAGCGGCGTCGCGCTCGGCTTCGACCGGCTGGTCATGCTGGCGACGGGGGCGACGCGCATCGAGCAGGTCGTCTGGACCCCGGTGGCCGAGCCGTGAACGCGCCCCCGTTTCCCCGGCCCTACCCGGGAGGACCCCGGGTCGGGCGAACCCTCACCACGCCGCAGGATCTCGTCTCGCACGGCTTCGCGCCGCCCGAGGCGCTGCCCGGGCTGGAGGCCGTGGCCGGGCGCTACACGGTCGCGCTCACGCCCGCGCTCGCCGCGCTGGCCGATGCGGCCGACCCCGCCGATCCGATCGCGCGGCAATTCGTGCCGGATGCGCGGGAGCTCGTCCGGCTGCCGGAGGAGCGCGAGGACCCGATCGGCGACGAGGCCCGCAGCCCCGTGCCGGGCCTCGTTCATCGCTATCCCGACCGGGTCCTGCTCAAGCTCGCGCAGGTCTGCGCGGTCTATTGCCGCTTCTGCTTCCGTCGCGAAATGGTGGGCCCGGGGACGCGGGCCATGCTCGCGCCTGCGGAGCTCGAGGCCGCCCTGGCCTATATCCGCGCCGACCCCGCCATCTGGGAGGTGATCGTCACCGGCGGCGATCCGCTCGTGCTCGCGCCCCGCCGGCTGGCGGAGACGGTGGCGGCGCTGGATGCGATCGACCATGTCAGGATCCTGCGCTGGCACACTCGCCTGCCCGTCGCCGCGCCGGATCGGATGACCCCGGAGCTGGTCGCCGCCCTCACCGGCACCCGCAAGAGCGTCTACGTGGCCGTCCACGCCAACCATCCCAGGGAGCTCACGCGGGACATGCGGGCCGCCTGCGACAGCTTGCTCGCGGCCGGGGCGACGCTGGTGAGCCAGACCGTGCTCCTGCGGGGCGTGAACGACGACGTGGAGACGCTCGCGGCGCTGATGCGCGGCTTCGTCGAGGCCCGGATCCGGCCCTACTACCTGCATCATGCCGATCTCGCGCCGGGCACCGCCCACTGGCGGGTCTCGCTGGACGAGGGCCGCGCCCTTGTGGCGGCGCTGCGCGGCCGGGTTTCGGGCCTGTGCCAGCCGCACTACGTGCTCGATCTTCCCGGCGGCTACGGCAAGGCTCCGGTCGGACCGGACAGGCTCGGGGCGGATGGACGGGTGCAGGACCACGAGGGGCGCTGGCACGCCTATCCGCCGCAACCTGACGGCGACTAGTTCACGCTTGATTCACCCGTCCCATGGTGGAAGCCTTCACCATGCCCGCAGCGAGGCCCATGGCGGCGGGCGAAGAGGCGGGCCGGGCAAGCCGGCCGAAACATCTTGCGACCATGCTGATGCGGACTTCGGGGCGCGCCCTCCCGGTGCGCCCTCCTGCACTCGCTCGTCGTCCGCATTCAAAGCCGGAGCCTCGCGTCATGCGTCTCGTCCTCGCCTTCGCCGGTCTGCTCTTCGCCATGCTCGCGCTGCCCCAGGGGGCGGCCGCCAAGGTCGACATCCAGGTCGACCTCGCCACGCAGACGATGACCGTCCGCTCCGATAGCGGCGAAAACTACGTCTGGCCGATCTCCAGCGCCCGGGCCGGCTACGTCACGCCACGGGGCGTCTACCGTCCGACGTCGCTCCAGACGATGCACTACTCGCGCAAGTACGATAACTCGCCCATGCCGCACTCGATCTTCTTCCGGGGCGGCTACGCGATCCACGGCACCAACGACGCGCGCAACCTCGGCCGCCCGGCCTCGCATGGCTGCGTGCGGCTCTCCAAGGCCAATGCGGCCAAGCTGTTCGCCATGGTGAGGGCGGAGGGCGCGGTGATCGCCATCAACGGGACCCCGCCGCGCTCCACCATGCTGGCCTCGGCCAAGAAGCGCTCCACCGTCGCCCGCGCCAAGACCGTCGAGCCCTCGATGGGCTCCGTGCTGGGCTTCGCGCCGGCTCCGGCGACGGCCCCGAGCCTGCGCGACTGGTCGAAGAACCCGGGTGCGCCCTTCCTGCTGCGCTGAGCCGGGGCCGGCCTGACCGGCGCGCGCCGGGCGGCCATGATGGATCAGCGGGCTTGATGCGCCTCCCGCTTCGGGGCACGCTCCTGCGTGAGCCGCCCCGGTGCAGGAGCGCCCATGCCAACCGTCCTCCGGCCGCCAGGCGGCCTGGATCCGACCCGCGACGACGATGCCGGCGAGGAGCATGCCCGCCGGATGACCGTCAATCTCTCGGTGATGATCCTGTGCCTCGTGCTGCTCGGCGCGGGTCTCTTCCTCGTGGACGGGCTCCACCGCGCGGCCAGGGTCCAGGCCTGCGTCGAGGCCGGGCGCAGCATCTGCCCGCTCAAGGGCCCGCCTGCGCTGGCCCTGCCGGGCGGACCCTGAGGGCGCCCGATGCTGAAGGAAATCCGCGACTTCCTGGCCTCGCTGGGGCTCGGCCGCGAGGCCGGCACGGCGGCCTTTGACGAGGTGCAGCTCAGCGCGGCCGCCCTGGTGGTCCACCTCGCCTATGTCGATGGCGCCTTCAGCACGCGCGAATCGATCTGGCTGCGGCAAGCGGTCGCGACCTATACCGGCCTCTCCGGGGCCGAGGCCGAGCGCTTCCTCGAGGCGGCGCGGCAGGTCGACCAGGAGCGGGGCGACTTTTCGGAATCGGTGGAGGCCCTGCGCCGCCGGCTGCCGCCGGACCAGCGGCTGAACCTCGTCGCGCTGCTCTGGCGCTGCGCCATGGCGGACGGCGTGCTGCACGAGTTCGAGGACGACTTCATCGCCCGCATCGCCGAACTGCTCGGGCTGTCCCCGCCCGAGGCCGAGGCCATCCGCGCGGCCGAACTGGCGCGCTGACCTGCCCTGCAGCGTCCCCGTCTCGACGTGGGACGCGACGCATGGCACAAATCGTGCCTCGATGGGGGTCGAAGCGCGCCGCACGCGCCGAAATGACCCGTGGGATCCGCAGCCTTGAGCAAGCGCATTCTCGTCGTCCTGCACCAGGAACATTCCACGCCCGGCCGCGTCGGGCGCCTGCTGGTCGAGCGGGGTTACACGCTCGACATCCGCCGAACCCCCTGCGGCTGCTGCTTGCCCGACACCCTGGACGCCCATGATGGCGTGGTCGTGTTCGGCGGGCCGATGAGCGCCAATGACGAGGCGGATTGGTGCCGCCGGCAGACGGACTGGATCGGGACGGTGCTGGCCTCCGGCAAGCCCTACCTCGGACTGTGCCTCGGCGCGCAGATGCTGGCCCGTCATCTGGGTGCGGCGGTCGCGCCTCATCCGGACGGCCATGCCGAGATCGGCTATTTCAGCCTGCGCCCCACGCCGGCGGGAGAGGCCTTCGCCGGGCAGATCGGCGCGCCCTGGCCGGAACACGTCTATCATTGGCATCGCGAGGGCTTCGACGTTCCGCCCGGCGCGGTCTCGCTCGCCGAGGGCGACACGTTTCCCAACCAGGCCTTCCGCATCGGCAACGCCTACGGCCTCCAGTTCCACCCGGAGGTCACCTACGCGATGATGTGCCGCTGGACGGTGCGCGGCCACGAGCGCCTGCACCTGCCGGGCGCCCGCCAGCGCCACGAGCACCTGGAAGGCTGGTTCGTGCACGATCCCGCGGTGCGCCGCTGGCTGGACGCCTTCCTCGACCATTGGCTGGCGGGCGGACAGGCCGACGGCGTGCGTCCGCCGGCGACGCAGGAGGCTGCCCCCGTCCTCGCCCTGGCCGGCTGATCCCGCATCCTCTCGCCGATCGTCGGTGCGAGGAGCAAAGCGACGATGCGATCCTGGCGAGGCAAGGGCGGGATCGCGTCGCGTCGCCCGCTACGACGGGGACACGTCAGCTCCGCGACAGCACGAAGACCGCCTGCTCGCCCAAAAGGTTCCAGACCCACCAGGGCAGGCCCACCTGCACCTGGCGTCCGCCCGCGTCGAGCGCCACGCCCTTGTCGATGCGGGCGCCGATCTCGTCCACCAGGGCGACGAAGTCGCGGATGGTGCAGAAGTGGATGTTCGGCGTCTCGTACCAGGCGACGGGCAGGTTCTCGGTCACCGGCATGCGCCCGCCGACGCCGAGCTTCAGGCGCACGGTCCAGTGTCCGAAATTGGGAAAGGACACGATCGCCTTGCGGCCGATGCGCAGCATGTGCTCCAGCACGACCTTCGGCCGGCGGGTGGCCTGCAGCGTCTGGGACAGGATCACGTAGTCGAAGCTGGCGTCGGGATAGGCCTCGAGATCCGTGTCGGCGTCCCCCTGGATCACCGAGAGGCCGCGCGCGACGCATTCGTTGACGCCGGCCTGCGAGAGCTCGATGCCGCGCGCGTCGACGCCGCGGCCCTCTTGCAGCATGCGCAGCAAGGTCCCGTCGCCGCAGCCGACGTCGAGCACGCGCGAGCCCGGCTGCACCATCTCGGCCACCAGCACGAGGTCGATGCGGGTCGCGCTGGCGCCCGTGGGGAATTGCACGTCCGCCATGTCAGGCCCCCGCGCCGCCCGCCGGGGGCAGGCCGCGCGCCCGCGCGGCGGCGTTGATGAAGCCGCGCGTCGTGTCGAACATCTCGGGAATGTCGAGCAGAAAGGCGTCGTGCCCCTTGTCGGTCTCGATCTCCACGAAGGACACGGACGCCCCGGAGGCGTTCAGCGCATGCACGATGGCGCGGCTGTCGCGGGTCGGGAACAGCCAGTCCGAGGTGAAGGACACCACGCAGAAGCGCGTCCGGCTGCCCTGGAAGGCGCGGGCCAGCACCCCGCCATAGTCCTCGGCGAGGTCGAAGTAATCCATGGCGCGGGTCAGGTAGAGGTAGGAATTCGCGTCGAAGCGCTCGACGAAGCTGCGGCCCTGGTAGCGCAGGTAGCTCTCGATCTCGAAATCGGCCTCGAAGGAAAAGGTCGGCGCGTCCCGGTCCTGCAGGTTGCGGCCGAACTTGCGGTGCAAGGCCGGCTCCGAGAGATAGGTGATGTGGGCCGCCATGCGGGCCACCGCGAGGCCCTTTTCCGGGCGCGAGCCGGCCTCCAGGTAGCGCCCGGCGCGCCATTCGGGATCGGCCATGATCGCCTGGCGGCCCACCTCGTGGAAGGCGATGTTCTGGGCGGAGTGCTTGGCGGCCGTGGCGAGCGGCATGGCCGAGAAGACCCGGCCGGGATAGCTCGCCGCCCATTGCAGCACCTGCATGCCGCCCATCGAGCCGCCCGCCACGCAGAACAGGCTGTCGATGCCCAGATGGTCGACCAGCATGGCCTGGGCGCGCACCATGTCGCGGATGGTCACGACCGGGAAGTCGAGCGCATAGGCCGCCCCGCCCGGCTGCGCGGAGGCCGGGCCCGTGGTGCCCATGCAGCCGCCCACCACGTTGGAGCAGATGACGAAGAAACGGTCGGTGTCGATGGGCTTGCCCGGCCCGACCATGATCTCCCACCAGCCGGGCTTGCCGGTGACGGGATGCACGTTGGCCACGTGCTGGTCGCCGGTCAGCGCGTGGCAGATCAGCACCGCGTTGGACTTGTCGGCGTTGAGTGTGCCGTAGGTCTGGTAGGCGACGCAGAGCGGCCCGAGCGACAGCCCGCAGTCCAGCGGCAGCGGCGCCTCTGGACCGAAGCGCGCCACGGGACTGGTCGGGTGATCGGCTTCGTGCCCCGGGGAGGGCGCCGGCGCCAGGACAGGCTTCATGCGTTCCGCTCGCAGGCCGGTTCGTTCGGATTACAGAACGGTTTGTCTAGCGGAAAGGGCGGCGGGGGGCAAGGGCGGCCGTCATGGCGAGACGCGTCGCGCCGACGCCATCCAGGCCGGGCCGGACGGCTGGATCGCCTCGCTCGCAATGACGGCGAGCGCCGGAGGAGGGGCGGGACTGTCTCCCCCTTCCCTCCTTCCCCCCAATCGGCCTATGACAACGGCTCCATCCGCGGAGACCTTGTCATGACCGAGGCCAAGCCTCCTTCTTCCAAGCCTCTGCCCACGCTCGCCGATCTCCGGCGGGAGATCGACCGGATCGACGAGGGGATGCATCGCCTGCTGATGGAGCGCGGGCAGATCATCGACACGCTGATCGAGGTGAAGAAGACGCAGGATTCCGGCTCGGCCTTCCGGCCGGGCCGCGAGGCCTCGATGATGCGGCTCCTCGCCGAGCGCCACCGGGGCCTGCTGCCCTTCGACACGGTGGAGAGCATCTGGCGCGTCATCATCTCCACCTTCACCTATGTCCAGGCGCCCTATGCCGTGCATGCGGACGTGGCGGGCGGCGACGCGCCGATGCGCGACACCGCGCGCTTCCATTTCGGCTTCACCGTGCCCTACATGCCGCATGACAGCGCGGCGGCGGTGATCGAGGCCGTGTGGCGCTCGGCGGGCGACCTCGGCATCTTCCGGGCCGAGCCGGGCCGCACCGCCGGGGCCTGGTGGACGGCGCTCGCCGGCGAAGGCCGGCCGAAGATCATCGCGCGCCTGCCCTTCGTGGAGCGGCCGGACCATCCGGCGGGCACGCCCGTCTACGTGATCTCCAAGCCGATCGCCGACGCGGCGGTCCGCGACATCGTGCTCTACGAACTTGCCATCGAGCGCTGGCGCGAGGGGCTGCAGGGCGCGCTCGCCGGCGTCGGGGCGAGCATCGAATCGAGCGCTGGCGACGAGTCCGGGCTCAACCTCCTGGTCGCGGCCCCCGGCGCGCTGGGCCTCGACGCGCTCTACGCCGCCATGGCGGGGCTGGGCGTCGGCGTATTCCAGGTGCGCGAGATCGGCAGCCACGCCGCGCGCTTCCGGCTCGGGGCCAGGGGCTGACCGTCCGTTCCTTCGCCGCAGGCTTGACGCCGGGCCCCGAGAAGCGCCTTTAGCGCTCCCGTAGCGCATCTCATCCCGGACACCCGCCATGACCTCCGCCGCGTCCGCCTCGTCCTCCGCCGCTCCCGCCGGGGCCGCCTCCCGTCCCGTGCCGCGGGCCGGCGTGCTGTCCATCGATCCCTACGTGCCCGGCAAGAGCCATGCGACCGGAGGCGGCAAGGTCTACAAGCTGTCCTCCAACGAGACGCCGCTGGGCGCCTCCCGCGCGGCCATCGAGGCCTATCGCAGGGCGGCGGAAAGCCTGGAGCTCTATCCCGACGGCGCCGCCACGGCGCTGCGGCAGGCCATCGCCGCCAAGTTCGGGCTCGACCCTGCGCGCATCGTCTGCGGCGCGGGCTCGGACGAGGTGCTCTCCATGCTCACCAACGCCTATGTCGGGCCGGGTGACGAGGGCATCTACCCGGAGCACGGCTTCCTCGTCTACAAGCTCGCCCTGCTGGCGGCCGGCGGCACGCCCGTCGTCGCGCCGGAAAAGGACCTGACGGCCGATGTCGACGCGATCCTGGCGCGCGTGACGCCGCGCACCAAGATCGTGTTCCTGGCGAACCCGAACAACCCGACCGGGACCTACCTGCCCTTCTCCGAGGTGAAGCGCCTGCATGCCGGCCTGCCGGCCCACGTGCTGCTCGTGCTCGACGCCGCCTATGCCGAATATGTGCGGCGCAACGACTACGCCTCGGGCCTCGAGCTCGTCGCCACCAGCGAGAACGTGGTGATGACGCGCACCTTCTCGAAGATCCACGGGCTCGCCTTCCTGCGGCTGGGCTGGTGCTACGCTCCCGCCCATGTCGCGGACGCGCTCAACCGCATCCGCGGGCCCTTCAACGTCAACGGACCGGCCATCCAGGCGGGAATCGCCGCCCTGGCCGACGACGCCCACGTCGCCGCCGCCGTGGCGCATAACGAGCGCTGGCTGCCGTGGCTCGCGCAGGAGATCGAGGCGCTCGGGCTCAAGGTGACGCCCAGCGTCGGCAACTTCCTCCTGGTGCACTTTCCCGGCGAGAAGGGCCGCACCGCCAAGGACGCCGACGCCTTCCTGAGTGCCCACGGCCTCGTCCTGCGCGGCGTCGCCGCCTATGGCCTGCCCAATGCCCTGCGCCTCACGGTGGGCACGGAAGAGGCCAACCGGCACGTGGTCGCCACGCTGAAGGCCTTCATGATCCGGGGCGGCGCCGGTGCCTGACCGTCTCGGACCGCCCCTTGCGGAGCCCGTCTTCGCGCGCGTCGCCATCATCGGCCTCGGCCTGATCGGCTCCTCCATCGCGCGGGCGGCCCGGCGCATGGGGCTGGCCGGGCACGTCGTGGCGATCGACGCCGCTCCCGCCGTCCGCGAGCGGGTCGCCGAGCTCGGCATCGCCGACACGGTAACCGGCTCGGTGGCGGAGGGCGTGCGCGAGGCGGACTTCATCGTCCTCTGCGTTCCCGTCGGCGCCTGCGGGGCCGTCGCGGCGGCCTTCGGCGGGTCGCTGAAGCCCGGGGCCGTCGTCTCGGACGTGGGCTCGGTGAAGGGCTCCGTCGTCCAGCAGGTCGCCCCCCACCTGCCGGCCGGCGTGCATTTCGTGCCGGCGCACCCCGTGGCCGGCACCGAACATTCAGGTCCCGACGCCGGCTTTGCGACGCTGTTCCACAACCGGTGGTGCATTCTCACGCCGCCCGAGGGCGTTGCCGACGAAGCGACGGAGCGCGTGCGTGCCTTCTGGGAAGGCATGGGCTCCAATGTCGAGGTGATGAGCCCGGCCCATCACGACCTCGTGCTGGCCATCACCAGCCACGTGCCCCATCTCATCGCCTACAACATCGTGGGCACGGCGGCGGACCTCGAGGAGGTCACGCAGTCCGAGGTGATCAAGTTCTCGGCCGGCGGCTTCCGCGACTTCACGCGCATCGCCGCCTCGGACCCGACGATGTGGCGCGACGTCTTTCTGCACAACAAGGACGCCGTGCTGGAGATGCTCGGGCGCTTCAACGAGGATCTGTCGGCCCTGCAGCGGGCCATCCGCTGGGGCGACGGCGACGCGCTCTTCAACCTGTTCACCCGGACCCGCGCCATTCGCCGCGGCATCATCGACGTGGGGCAAGAGACGGCGGAGCCGGACTTCGGGCGAAGGAAGCCGGAATAGGGCGGGTCTGGCCCCGACCGGCCCCCGCGTCTCGTCCCTCCCCACGGAGGACGGAAACCGAACCGCGTGCGCCACCTTCCGAGGGACGGCTCGTCCCGGATGGCGTCGCGCACGCGGCCTGCCGCTCCCTCGCGCTTGCGGGGAGGGGCAGAGGGTCGGCGGAGTGAACAGGATCAATACAGCGGCAGCAGCCGCGCCACGGGCAGCGGGCCGAGGAAGGCCTTGCCGTCGTCGAGCCGCAGGGGCAGCACCACGCCGCCGGGCGGCTTCTCGGCCGCCTCCGCCTGGCCCGCCTTGGGGCGGCCGCCCAGCACGCCGGCGATGATGGTGCCGAGCGTGGCGGCCCTGGGGCTCAGGCCGAATTGCTGCAGCAGGTCGTCCACGCCCGCGACGGTCACGTCGAGCCGGCCCTGGGCCCGGTGGAGCTCGTCCAGGCCGAGGATGCCGGTCGCATCGAGGCGGCGCGGGCCCTGCGCGAGCACGAGCTTGCTCACCTGGACCTTGCCGCCGGCGAGCCGCCAGCGCTCGAGGTTCTGCGCCGGCGTGCGCGCGGCCAAGGGCTCGACCTGCAGCACCGTGGCGACGAGATCCGCGTCGAGCGGCTCCGCGCCGCCGACCAGCCTCTCCACGGCCGGGATTCGCAGCGCCGTGCCGCGCGAGGCGACGTCATAGGCGCGCTCCTCCGGGGGCCGGCCCGGCGTGCGGCGCATGTGGAAGTCGACCATCGCGCCTTCGGCGGTCATGTCGAAGCCGCCGGTTCCGGTCAGCTTGAGGCGCGGGTTGGTCATTTCCAGCGCGAGCTGGTCGAGCTGGTCCGGCCGGCCCTCCAGGCTGCCGCGGAGCAGGTCCCAGGAGAGATCGAGCCGTCGTCCGCCGACGTCGGTCACGACGAGGGGGCCGTCCACCTCGATGATGACGTGGTTGGGAGACTGGATCTGCGCCACCGCGACGAAGCGCGCCACCTCGCCCTGCGTCGAGACGCCTCCCGGCGCGCCGCTGAAGCTCGGCCGTTCGCAGCTCACCTCGATGCGGAACGGAAAACCCCCGATGGTGCGGCTCGGGCAGTCCCATTGCCGGCCATGGGCCGCCTCGCGGGCGAGCAGCGCGTCGAGTTCCTGGCCGACGCGCCAGGTGGCGTAGGCCCAGAATCCGCCGAGGCCGGCGAAGAGAACGAGCAGCACGCCGGTAGGCAGGAAGATCCGCCAGGGGCTCGTGCGCCGGCCGACGCTGGGCTTCGGCGGCGCATACCGGCTGCGATAGGCCATGCTGCATCTCCTGGCGCGCCGCTGGCGCAGGTGCGGCGCAAGGCGCTTTCCCTGGACGGCGCAAGTGCTGTAGCTGTTCGCCGCTGCGCCGCCAAGGCGTCGGCGACGCGGGGTCAGGTGTCTGCATGACGGCCGATACGGGCGATTTCTGGGTGTTCGGCTACGGATCGCTGGTCTGGCGGCCGGGCTTCGACTTCATCGAGACGCAGGTCGCGACCCTGCATGGCTGGCATCGCGCGCTCTGCGTCTATTCCCACGTGCATCGTGGCACGCCCGAGCAGCCCGGCATGGTGCTGGGGCTCGACCGCGGCGGCTCCTGCCGCGGGGTCGCCTTCCTTGTCGCTCCCGAGAGGAAGGACGCGACCATCGCCTACCTGCGCGCCCGCGAGCAGGTGACCATGGTCTATGCGGAAACTTGGGTGGAGGTGCGCCTCGCGCAAGGCCGGCGCGTGCGCGCGCTCACCTACACGGTGGATCGCAGCCACCAGCAATATGCGCCACGCCTGCCGGACGAGGAGCTGATCCGCCTCGTGCGCCGCGGCGTCGGCCAGTCCGGCGCGAACCCGGACTATGTGCGCCAGACCCATGCCCACCTCACCCGGCTGGGCATCCGCGACGGCCGCCTGGAGAAGCTCGTGCGCATGCTCGGCGACCCCCCGCTGGACGTGTAGCCCCCGCCGTCACGGCGAAGGCCGTTTCCGCTCGTCCTGCCGAGCGCGACGAAACGATCCGGTCCTTCGCCGGGCTCTGCGGATTGCCCGGTCGCGGCGCTCCACGCAAGGACGGGGAGGGCCTCAGTCCTCGGCCTTGACTGGCCGGTTCATGAGGGCGTCGATGGCCTCTTCGATCGAGGAGCGGCGGTCGAGGACGGCGTCGACGGCGAAGGCGAGCGGCATGTCGACGCCGCGGGCGCGGGCCATCTCGACCAGCACCCTGGCGGTGTGAACGCCCTCGGCGAGCCTCCCTCCGCCCGCTTCGTCCAGCGGGAGGCCGCGGCCGAGGTCGTGGCCGAAGGCGAAATTGCGGGACTTGAGCGAGCCGCAGGTGAGGATCAGGTCGCCGAGGCCCGACAGGCCGGCCAGGGTCTCCGGCCGCGCGCCCCAGCTGCGGGCGAAGCGGGAGAGCTCGGCGAAGCCGCGAGCCGTCAGCGCGGCCTTGGCGCTCTCGCCGAGACCCTTGCCCGCCACGATTCCGGCGGCGATCGCGAGCACGTTCTTCGCCGCCCCGCCGATCTCGACGCCCCGCAGGTCGGACGAGTGGTACACGCGCAGGGTGGGCGTGCTCAGCGCCAGCGCCAGCGCCTCGGCCACGAGCGGTTCGGGGGCTGCCAGCACCAAAGCGGTGGGCAGGCCGCGCGCCACGTCGTCGGCGAAGCTCGGGCCCGACAGGACCGCCGGCATGGCGCCGCGGATGGTATCGGCCACGATCTCCGAGAGGAACTGGCCCGAGCTCCGCTCGATGCCCTTGGCGCAGACGATGACGGGCAGGCCCTGCTTCATGACGAGCGCCAGGCCCTCGGCGACGCCGCGCAGGGCCTGGGCGGGCACCGCGAGCAGCACGGCGCGCGCGGCCGCGACCTCCGCCAGGTTCGCCGTCGGCTCGATCGTGCCGGCGAGCGGGACGCCCGGAAGCCGGGCGCGGTTCTCCCGCTGGGCGCGCATGGCTGCGGCGTGGTCGGCGTCGCGCGTCCACAGGACGACGCGCCGGCCGGACCTCGCCGCAGCGTTGGCCAGCGCGGTGCCCCAGGCTCCCGCGCCGACGACCGCAAGGGGATCGAAGCTCATGCCGGCGCCTTGGCCGCCTCGCCGAGGGGCCAGCGGGCGCGCGGCGAGGTGGCGAGGTCGTCCGTCTGGCCGAGGCGCAGCTTCTCCAGCGCGGCCCAGGCGATCATCGCCCCGTTGTCGGTGCAGAGCTCCGGCGGGGGCGCGGCGAGCTTCAGGCCCGCCTCCGAGGCGAGGCGCTGCAACGCGCGCCGCACGGCCTGGTTGGCGGCGACGCCGCCCGCCACGACGAGCGCCGTCGGGTGGCCGGCCTGCTCGCGGCAGAGCCGCAGCGCGACGCGCGTGCGATCGACGATCACGTCGACGACGGCGGCCTGGAAGCCGGCGCAGAGGTCGGCGATGTCGGTCTGGGTGAGCGGTGCGATGCGCTCGGCCTCCAGCCGCACGGCAGTCTTCAGTCCCGAGAGTGAGAAGTCCGGCGTCGCCCGGCCGATCAGCGGGCGCGGCAGGGCGAATCGCTCGGGATTGCCGCGCTCGGCCTCCTTCTCCACCTGCGGCCCGCCGGGATAGGGCAGGCCGAGCATCTTCGCGGTCTTGTCGAAGGCCTCGCCGATGGCGTCGTCGATCGTGCCGCCCAGGCGCAGGTAGTCGCCGACGCCCTTGACGGCGAGAAGCTGGGTATGGCCGCCGGACACCAGCAGGAGGAGGTATGGAAAGGCGATGCCGTCGGTCAGGCGCGGGGACAGCGCGTGGGCCTCGAGATGGTTCACCGCCACGAAGGGCTTGCCGGCGACCAGCGCCAAAGCCTTGGCCGCGGTGAGGCCGACGATGACGCCGCCGATCAGCCCGGGCCCGGCCGCCGCGGCCACGGCGTCGACCTCGGACAGCGTCACGCCCGCCCCGTCCAGCGCGCGCTTCACCATCACGTCCAGCAGCTCGACATGGGCGCGGGCGGCGATCTCGGGCACCACGCCGCCATAGACGGCGTGCTCGGCGATCTGGCTCCATACCTCGTTGGAGAGGATCTGCCCCTTGCCGTCCCGGTCGGAGAGCACGACGGAGGCCGCCGTCTCGTCGCAGGTTGTCTCGATTCCCAGGACCCGCATCCCGTCCTCCGCCGGCTGACTTGCTGCGCCGCTTGGCCGTGCCCCGGAAGGACGCCTTCCGGGCGGGCCGCTCTGACCCTATAGTCCGCCGCGACAGCGAAGGAAACGCCGCGGGACGCGGCGAAGGGGAGCAGGCGCGTGCCAGGCAGGGTCGAGGGAACGAAGCTGAGGATCGGCACGCGCGGGAGCCCGCTCGCGCTCTGGCAGGCGCACGAGGTGCAGGCGCGACTCGCGGCGGCGCATGGCTGGAGCCCCGAATCGATCGAGATCGTGGTCATCAAGACCTCCGGCGACATGATCCAGGACCGGGCGCTCGCGCAGGCCGGCGGCAAGGGCCTCTTCACCAAGGAGATCGACGCGGCGCTCCTGGAGCGCTCCGTCCAGATCGCCGTGCATTCGGCCAAGGACATGCCGACGCGCTTTCCGGAGGGCATCGTCATCGCCGGCTACCTGCCGCGCGCCGACGTGCGCGACGCGCTGATCAGCGCCAAGGCCCGCTCCATCGCCGAACTGCCCCGCGGCGCCGTGGTCGGCACCGCCAGCCTGCGCCGCCAGGCCCTGGTGAAGCGCCTGCGGCCGGACATCGCGACGACGCTCCTGCGCGGCAACGTGGAGACGCGGCTGGGGCGCGCCGAGCGGGGCGAGATCGACGCCACCCTGCTCGCCGTGGCCGGGCTGAAGCGCCTCGGCCAGGATCACCGCGCCGCCGGCTTCCTGCCCATCGAGGACTTCCCGCCCGCCATCGGGCAGGGCGCCGTCGCCGTCACCGCCATGGCGGACGACGCCGCCACGCTCGCCGCGGTGGCCGCCATCGCCGACCGGCCGACCGGCGTGGCGCTGGAGGCGGAGCGCGCCTTCCTCACCGTGCTCGACGGGTCCTGCCGCACGCCGATCGCCGGCCTCGCGGTGCTGGAGGGAGAGACCCTGCGCTTCTCGGGGCTCGTGCTCTCGGAGGACGGGGCGCAGTCGTTTTCCGCCGAACGGCGCGGCTCGGCCGGCGACGCCGCCGCCATGGGCGAGGATGCCGGCCGCGACATCCTGGCGCGCGCGCCGGCGGGTCTGCTGGCGCACTGACCATGCGGGTGCTGGTGACGCGGGCCGAACGCGACGCCGCCCGCACCGCCGCCGCCCTGCGCGGGCTGGGCCACGAGCCGGTGCTCTCGCCGGTGCTGGCGATCCGCGCGACCGGCGCTCCCCTGCCCGACGGCGCCTTCGAGGCCGTCCTGGCGACGAGCGCCAGCGCCTTTCCGCCCGTCGTCGCGCCCTGGCCGGAGCCGCTGCGCGGGCTTCCGCTCTTCGCCGTCGGGGAGGCGACCGCCGCCGCGGCGCGACAGTCGGGCCATCGCGACGTGAGGCAGGGGCCCGGCCGGGCCGAGGATCTCGCCGGCGCTCTGCCGCCCTGGCCCGCCGGAACGCGCCTGCTCTACCTCGCCGGCCGCGACCGCGGCCCGCAGCTCGAGGAGGCGGCGGCCGCCCGCGGCTTCTCCGTCGCCGCCGTCGACGTCTACGCCGCCGAGGCCGCCGCGACGCTCTCGCCCGAGGCCCTGTCCGCGATCACTGGCCCCGGCCCGCTGGCCGTGCTTCACTATTCCGCCCGCAGCGCCGCGATCTTCCTCCGGCTGGCGCTGGCGGCGGGCCTCCGAGAGGGCCTGCTGCGGGCGCGTCACCTCTGCCTGTCATCCGCCGTCGCGGAGCCCCTGGCCGCGGCCGGTTGCGCCGTCTCCGTCGCAACAAAGCCGCAAGAGGAGGCGTTGATGCGCCTGCTGGCGCAAGCCTGAGCCGGGCCGACCATGGGCGGGGTGTCGCTCCGCCGAGGCCGGGGTATAAGGACGGCATCGGCGGGGCATGCAACTTTCACGGACGGCGTTCTGCCGGCCGCAACGAGCGGAATGGACGATGGGCGATCCCAAGGACAAGGCCTCCGGCGACGAACGCCGCCGCCGCAAAGGGCGCGAGCCGACAGTGCTCGACCTCAAGGCCGAGCCGGCCGAGACCCCGCCCGCCCCGCCGGAGCAGACCCCGTCCGTCGAGCCGGATCCGATTCCCGCCCCGCCGCACGAGACCATGCCGGCCTCCGCGGAAATGGCGGCGAGCGCACACGACCCCTTCATTCCCGCCGAGGTTCCCGCCGAGCCCGTGCCGGAGCCCGCCGAAGGCGCCGCGGTCGCCCCGACGCACGAGCCGGCCGACGCCGAGGCGTCCGCGGCCCGCCTGCCCGGCGAGGAGCCGACGACGCCCGAGGCCGAGGCGGCCCTCGCCGCCATGGAGGGCCATGACACGACAGCCCGGGCGCCGGAGCCCGAGCCGTCGCCCGAACCGTCCGTGTCGCCCGCCACGGCCGCGATGGCCTCGGTCGCCGGCGCGCGCCAGCAGCGTTCCGGCTCGGGGCTCGGCCCGGTCCTGCTCGGCCTGGTGGGCGGCTTCGTGGGGGCGGGGCTCGTCGTGGGCGGCCTCATGCTCGTGGGCCCGCTCAACGACATGAACGAGCGGCTGGCCGGCCTGGAGAACGCCGTCGGCGAGCGCGCGCCGCGCCGCACCGTCGAGACGATGGAAAAGAAAGTCGCCACGCTCGAGGGCGGCGCCGCGACGCAGCGCAGCGACCTCGACGCGCTGGCCAAGCGCGTCCAGGCGATCCCATCGAACGAGATCGGCGAGATGCTCGGCCGGGTCGACCGGCTCGAGCGCAACGTGGCCGACCTCGCCGCGCAGCCCGCCGCCAGGCCGGCCGCCGAGGCGAGCCCGGCGGCCACGCCGCCGCCCCCGCCGCCCCCGCCGCTCGTGGCGGCGCGCGAGAGCGCGGTGCTCGCCATCGCGCTGCTGCTGCGCGATTCGCTCAACCGCGGCCTGCCCTACGCCCGGGAGCTCGACGCGCTGCAATCGGCCGGCGTCGATTCCGCGCGGATCGAGGCCCTGAAGCCCTTCGCGGCGTCGGGAGCGCCAGGCGCGGCGGCGCTCGCCGCGCAGTTCGGCCCGCTCGCCGAGAAGATCACCAACCCTCCGCCGCCCTCCGCCAACACGCTGACGGACCGCATCTCGGCCACCGTGAACGGGCTGTTCAAGGTGCGCCCGGTGGGCGAGGCGACCGGCGACGCCCCGCCGGCGCTCGCCGCCCGCACGGAGGCCCTGCTCAAGCGCGGCGCGCTGCGCGACGCCTCGGCGACGCTCGACAAGGTGCCGGCCGCCGATATCGGCCCGGCCGCCTCCTTCCGCGACACGCTGCATGCCCGGGTGGCCGCGGACGACGCGACCGCCGCCATCCTCTCCAAGGCGGTCGACGAATTGCTCGCCGCAGCCCGGCTTCAGGGAGCCACGACGCGATGATCCGCATCCTCGTCCTCATCGCGCTGCTGGTCGCGCTCGCCTTCGGCTCCACCTGGCTCGCCGAGCGCCCCGGCGGCCTCGTCCTCACCTTCGAGGGACGCCAGATCGAGATGACGCTCGGCGTCGCCCTCGGGGTGATCGCCGCGATCGTGATCGGCGCGATGCTGCTGTGGACCATCGCGCGCTTCGTGCTGCGCATCCCCTCCCTCCTCAGCCTCGGCAACCGCACGCGCCGGCGCGCCAAGGGTTTCGCGGCCGTGTCGCGCGGCATGGTGGCCGTCGGCGCGGGCGATCCGCGCAGCGCCCGCCGGCACTCGGCCGACGCCACGCGCCTGCTGGGGGACGAGGAACCCCTCGCCCTGCTGCTCAAGGCGCAGACCGCGCAGATGACCGGCGACCGCGGCTCCGCCGAAGGCGCCTTCCGCCAGATGCTCGACGAGCCGGAGACGCGCGTGCTGGGCCTGCGCGGCCTGTTCGTGGAGGCCCGCCGCAAGGGCGACATCGCGGCCGCGCGCGCCTATGCCGCCGAGGCCGCCCGCCTCGCGCCCTCCGTGTCCTGGGCCGGCGAGGCGCTGCTCGAATACCAGTGCTCCGAGCAGGACTGGGGCGGCGCGCTCGCCACGCTGGAACGGGCCTCGCGCAGCCTCGACAAGGCCGTTCTGAAGCGCCAGCGCGCCGTGCTGCTGACCGCGGACGCCATGGCCCGGTCCGAGCGCGAGCCCGACGCGGCGCTGGCGCGGGCGCAGGAGGCGCTCAAGCTGTCGCCCGACCTCGTGCCCGCTGCGGTCGCCGCCGCCCGCCTGCTGTCGCGGCGCGGCGACTACCGCAAGGCCTCCAAGACGCTGGAGGCGTCCTGGAAGCTGTCGCCGCACCCGGAGCTGGCCGAGGCCTACGTGCGCGTGCGCCCCGGCGATTCGACCCGTGACCGGACCGCGCGCGCCGAGAAGCTTCATGCGCTGCGCCCGCACGCGCCCGAGGGCCGCATGGCGCTCGCCGAGGCGGCTCTCGCCGGGCGCGACTTCGCCAGGGTGCGCAGTGCCGTCGCGCCGCTGCTCGAGGGGCGGCCCACGGTGTCCGTGTGCCTGCTCATGGCGGATCTCTGCGAGCTCGACCACAGCCAGCCGGGCTCGGTGCGCGAATGGCTGGCGCGCGCCTCCCGCGCGCCGCGCGACGCGGCCTGGATCGCCGACGGCGTGATCAGCGACACCTGGTCCCCGGTCTCGCCCGTCACGGGCCGCCTCGACGCCTTCGTCTGGGGCACGCCGGTGGAGCAGATCGTGCTGTCAGAGCGTGACGCGCGCCGGGCGGAGCGCGCCGCCGCGGCGGCGCTTCCCGCCAGCGACGATGTGATCGCCGATGTCGACGAGCCCGAGGTGCTGCTCGCCGCACCCGAGCCCGAAGTCGAGCCCGCGCCGCTGCCGGAGCCGGACGCTCCCGCCACGCCGACGGCCGCGGCGCAGCCTCCCGTCGCAGCGGCCCCGGCCCCCGCTCCCGAGCCGCCGGCCCCGCCCGCTCCTGCTCCCGCTCTTTCTCCTGCGCCTGCCTCTGCGCCTGCCCCTGCGCCGGCCGCAACCCCGGCCGCCGCCGCGCCGGTGATCCCGGCCCCCGCCGCCGCGCCGGCGGACAAGGCTCTCGCCGCGCATGGCGCGAACGGCAAGGCCGAGGCGGCCGCTCCGGCGGAGGTCCAGGCTGCGCCGGTCCTGCCGGAAGTCCCGCCGCCGCCGCCGCTGCGCCCGATCGAGGCCGCGGCCGCCGCCGCCGAGTTCCGCCGCCGGGGCGTCCGCCCCACGCCGGTGGTGTTCCCGCTGCCGGCCGCGCCGGACGATCCCGGTCCCGACGGCAGCGAGCCGCAGCGCAGCGGCCGCATGGGCTTCCTGCAATAGGAGCCGCCCCGCCTCGGCTTGCAATGAACGGGCATTCGCTCTATGAGGTGCCCGCGTCGCCGCAATAGCTCAGCTGGTAGAGCACCTCATTCGTAATGAGGGGGTCGGGGGTTCGAATCCCTCTTGCGGCACCATTGTCCTCCCTGATCGCGCGAACACCCGGACGGCGTGGCCTCACGACGAGGATGCGCGACGTCGCTTCGGTCCGTGGCGAGGTGGCGGGCTGGCTCAAAATGCCAAGTGCGGCGTCTGGCTGGCCAAGCCGCGGGTGTTGGCTCCCGGTACCCTGTCGCCCCCCGCCCATCACGGAGACATCCCCATGACTAGAGTCAGGCGACCATGGCTCGCCGGCGTGCTCCTGCTGTTCGGGACCGCCACGGCACTGGCCCAGGGCACGTCGGGCGTGCCCGGCGCACCCAACGCCACCCTGTCGATCGGCGGCAAGCAGATCCCCGCGCCGCCGCAGCCTTTCGGCGGCGTGATCAAGCCGCTCGCCCAGGACTCCAAGCCCTTCTGGCCGGCCCGCATCGCGCCGCCCAAGGGCGCGCCCAACGTGCTGCTCATCCTCACCGACGACGTCGGCTTCGCGGCGCCCTCGACCTTCGGCGGCGTGATCCCGACGCCGACGCTCGACCGCATCGCCAATGACGGCCTGCGCTACACCAACTTCCACACGACGGCGCTCTGCTCGCCGACGCGCGCCGCGCTCATCACCGGCCGCAACCACCATTCCGTCGGCTTCGGCGTGATTTCCGAGCAGGCGACCGGCTTTCCCGGCTATGACAGCATCATCGAGAAGGACACGGCCACGATCGGCCAGATCCTCAGGGACAACGGGTACCGCACATCGTGGTTCGGCAAGAACCACAACACGCCGGCCTTCCAGGCCACTCCGACCGGCCCCTTCGACCAGTGGCCGACGGGCATGGGCTTCGAGTATTTCTACGGCTTCATGGGCGGCGACACGAGCCAGTGGCAGCCCGCCAACCTCGCGCGCAACACGACCTACATCTATCCGTTCCTGGGCAATCCCAAGTTCAACCTGATCACCGCCATGGCCGACGAGGCCATCGGCTACATGAACCAGGTGAATACGCTCACGCCCGACCAGCCCTTCTTCGTCTACTACGCCCCGGGCGGCACCCACGCGCCGCACCATCCGACGCCCGAATGGATCGCCAAGGCCGAGAGCCTGCACCTGTTCGACCAGGGCTGGAACGCGCTGCGCGACCAGATCTTCGCCAACCAGAAGCGGCTCGGCGTGATCCCCCAGACGGCCAAGCTCACGCCCTGGCCGGACGACCTGCTGAAGCGCTGGGACCAGCTCTCGGACGACGAGAAGAAGATGTTCAAGCGGCAGGCCGACGTCTACGCCGCCTACCTCATGTACACGGACAACGAGATCGGACGCGTCGTCCAGGCGGTCCAGGACATGGGCAAGCTCGACGACACGCTGATCATCTACATCAGCGGCGACAACGGCTCCTCGGCCGAGGGAACGCTGATCGGCACGCCCAACGAGGTGGCCAGCTTCAACGGGGTCGAGGTCCCCGTCGACGCGCAGCTCAAGTATTTCTACGACGTCTGGGGCTCGGACAAGACCTACAACCACATGGCCGTGCCGTGGTCCTGGGCCTTCGACACGCCCTTCTCCTGGACCAAGCAGATCGCCTCGCATTTCGGCGGCACGCGCAACGGCATGGCGATCTCCTGGCCGGCCGTGATCAAGGACAAGGGTGGAATCCGCAACCAGTTCCACCACGTCATCGACGTGGTCCCGACCATCCTCGAGGCCACGTCCATCTCGCAACCCCAGGTTGTTGACGGCATCCCGCAGCGGCCCATCGAGGGCGTCAGCATGGCCTACACGTTCGACAAGGCGAACGCGGCCGCCTCCTCCACCCACAAGACGCAATATTTCGAGATGATGGGTGACCACGCCATCTACCAGGACGGCTGGATCGCCAGCACCAAGGTGATGCGCCCGTCCTGGGTGACGCAGGGCGGCGTCGGCTCCAATCCGCTGACCTACCCCTGGGAGCTCTACGACCTGAAGAACGACTGGACGCAGTTCGAGGACGTGTCGGCCAAGTATCCCGACAAACTGAAGGAGCTGCAGGGCGTCTTCGAGGAGGAGGCGAAGAAATACCAGGTCTTCCCGCTGGATTCGACGGTTGCGACGCGCCTCGTCGCGCCCCGTCCGAGCATCACGGCCGGCCGGGACACCTTCACCTGGACCGCGCCGCTCACGGGCACGCCCAACGGGGACGCGCCTTCGGTGCTGAACACCTCCTACACGTTCACCGCGGAGATCGAGGTCCCGGCGGATGGCGGGGAAGGCGTGCTCATCACGCAGGGCGGTCGCTTCGCCGGCTATGGCTTCTACCTGCTCAAGGGGAAGCCGGTCTTCACCTGGAACCTCGTCGACCTCAAGCGGGTCAAGTGGCAGGGACCGGACGTGCTCGCGCCGGGCAAGCACACGCTGGTCTTCGACTTCAAGTATGACGGCCTCGGCGCCGGCACGCTCGCCTTCGCCAGCACGAGCGGGATCGGGCGGTCGGGCACCGGCACGCTCAGCGTCGACGGCAAGGTCGTGGCCACGCAGACCATGCCGCACACGATCCCGCTGATCCTGGCCTGGGACGAGAATCTCGACGTCGGCTCCGATACCGGCACGCCGGTGGACGACGCCGACTACCAGGTGCCCTTCGCCTTTACCGGCAAGATCGGCAAGATCACGCTGAAGCTCGACCGGCCGCAGCTCACGCCCGCCGACATCGCCAAGCTGAAGGACGCCTTGGCGAAGGCGGCGGACGGGCCCGTGCCCGGCGAGGCTTCGGGGGTGAGCGCCACCGGCGCCGCGGCCCCGGCTCCCGTCCAGACCACGCGCGAGAAGCTGGAGGCCTGCCGCAAGCAGGCGGAGAGCCAGGGCCTGAGCCTGTTCGACCGCATCAAGTTCGTCGACGGCTGCCTGCGCGCCGGCTGACGCCCGGCGCTCCGCGCCGGCGGGACGACATGACAGACGCCCGCGGACGACCTCCGCGGGCGTCCTCGTTTGCGCGCCGTTCACCGCGCCCGTCAGGCGAACCCTAACCGTCGCGGCGGGTTGGAGTCGCTTCCGGCCCGCTCCGCTTCTATGAGTCGTGGCGGAGTCCAGGTTGCCCCCGGGAGCCCCCGATGTCGCGTGCCCTCCTCGCCCCGCTCCTCGCGGTGCTGCTCCTGCCCCCCGGCGCTCCGGCCCGGGCCGCCGTGGAGCGTGTCGCCTTCCAGGGCCAGCCGGCGGGCACCATCGTGGTGAAGACCGCCGAGAGGCGGCTCTATCTCTCGCTCGGCGACGGCTCGGCGCTGCGCTATCCCGTCGGCGTGGGCATGCGCGGCAAGCAATGGCGGGGCACGGCGAAGATCGACGGCAAGTATGTCGAGCCCTCCTGGTCGCCGCCCGCCGAGGTGAAGCGCGACAGGCCATGGCTGCCCGAGGTCATCCCGCCCGGGCCCCGCAACCCGATGGGGGCGCGAGCCCTGACCCTCGACCAGGGCGAATATGCGATCCACGGCACG
The DNA here is from genome assembly GCA_046349155.1 of Alsobacter sp. GTDB lineage: Bacteria > Pseudomonadota > Alphaproteobacteria > Rhizobiales > Beijerinckiaceae > Alsobacter. The sequence continues at coordinate 733,337 of JAXMCW010000003.1, forward strand.
ACCGTCGCCATGCGCAAGTCCGTCGGCACCTTCGCGAGCTATGGCTGCATCCGCATGCTCAACGAGGACGTGATCGACCTCTACGAGCGGGTCAAGGTCGGGACCGTGGTGGTCGTGGAGCCCTGAGGGAGGACCACCGGTCGTCCCGGACGGACGAGGCCCCTTCGTCCCGGTGGTTGCAGTCCGCCAGGTTGTTCGCGGCGCGAGCTTGGCCTTATCGTCGCGGCTGGCGGGAGGACCCCATGCAATACAGGATCTCGGGCACGCTGATGCAGACGGTGGAGATCGACCTCGCCCCGGGCGAGTCGGTCTACAGCCAGACCAGCACCATGTGCTGGATGAACGACGCCATGGAGATGGACACGCACACGGGCGGCGGGTTCCTGGCGGGGCTTGCGCGCAGCCTGGGCGGCGGCGGGCTCTTCATCACCGAGTTCACGGCGCGCGGGGAGGGCCACGTCGCCTTCGCGCCGCGCTTCCCCGGCACGATCATGCCCATCCCGCTGGCGGCCGGGCAGTCCCTGATCTGCCGCAAGGAGACGTTTCTCTGCGCGCAGAAGTCCGTGGCGCTGGAGATCGCCTGGCAAAGGCGCTTCGGGGCGGGGCTCTTCGGCGGCTCCGGCTTCATCCTGCAGAAGGTGACGGGGCCCGGCGTCGTCTTCCTCGACCTGTCCGGCGAAGTCGTCGAGCGGGACCTGGCGCCCGGCGAGCGGCTGCTGGTGCAGGCCGGGCACGTCGGCGTGATGGACCCCTCCATCAGCTTCGACATCCAGATGGTCAAGGGCTTCCGCAACGTGCTGTTCGGCGGCGAGGGGCTGTTCCTCGCCACGCTGACGGGCCCGGGCCATGTGGCCCTGCAGAGCATGCCGATCATGAACCTCGCCGAGGAGATCGGCCGCTTCCTGCCCAGCCGGGACGGGGGCTCCTCGTCGACGGCCGGCAGCGTGGCCACGGTGGGCGCCGTGGGGGGACTGCTGGGCGGCCTCTTTGGCGGAGGGTCGGGGTCGTCCGATTCGGGCGGGGATTCGGGCGGCGACGGTGATGCCTGAGGCCCCCGGCAGGTCCGCGCTCAGCCGGGCTGCTCGGCGAGGTGCTTGAACATGTGGCGGCGCGCTTCCTCGTCCATCGCGGTCTTCCAGGTGAAGCGATCGCGCAGGGCGACCGCCCGCCGGGCGGCGGGACGCGCGCCGATCTCGTCGTGCAGGCGCTTGAGGTGGGGGAGCGACGCCCAGGCGTCGTCGCCCAGGATGAAGGGAACCATGCGAGCCCAGCCCCACGCCGCCATGTCGACGATGGTGTAGACGCCGCCGACCAGGTAGGGCCGGTCGGCCAGCCGCGCGTCGAGCACGCCGTAGTGCCGCCGCGCCTCGTACTGGTAGCGCCGGTGGGCATAGGGCACGGGTTCGGGCGTGAAGTGCCGGAAATGCACGGCCTGCCCGCTATAGGGCCCGATCCCCGTCGCCACGAACATCAGCCAGGAGAGCAACTCGGCGCGCCCGCTTCGGCCCTCGGGCGGCAGGAAGAGGCCGGTCTTCTCGGCGAGATAGAGCAGGATGGCGTTGCTGTCGAAGACCGGCACGCCGTCGTCGACGATGGCCGGCACCTTGCCGTTGGGGTTGAGCGCGAGGAAGGCGGGCGCGAACTGGTCGCCCTTGCGGGTGTCGACGGCGACCGGCTCGTAGGCAAGCCCCGCCTCCTCGAGGAACAGCGCGACCTTGGTCGGGTTGGGCGAGCCGTTGAAATAGAACGTGAGCATGGCAGGATCCGTGCGGGGAGCGAGGGTCTGGTCGGGAGCGCGACGCTGACAGGCGGTCCCCCCGCTGTCACCTCGCGATCCGGTGAAGCGAGCGCACATTTTTTCGAGCGCGCCTGTCGAAGCGGGCCCTGCCCGGGGCTCATGCAGGCGAGAGGGCATTCCGCCCCTCCGCATCCCCAGGGGATGCGGTCTCCCCTGGAGGATTGGACCATGAAGTTCTGTCTGTTGATGCACGAAACGCAGAATCTCTTCGCCGAGCGCGGCAGCGCGCGGAACCAGAACCCCTACTGGAGCGCCTGGAACGCCTATATCGGCGCCATCCACCAGGCCGGCATCGTGGAGAGCGGCAGCGGGCTCGAGCCCCCGACCACCGCCACCACGGTCCGCGTCAAGGACGGCGTCCGCCAGGTGCAGGACGGGCCCTTCGCCGACACCAAGGAGCAGCTCGGGGGCTTCTTCATCATCAACGTGCCGGACCTCGAGACGGCGCTGGAATGGGCGGCCCGCAGCCCGGCCGCGACCGGCGGGTCCGTGGAGGTGCGCCCCATCCTCGTGATGGAATGAGCGCCGCGGCCGGCCTCGACGCGCGCCGGTCCGCCGAGCGGGCGGCGCGCGACAGCTATGGCCGTCTCGTGGCCATCCTCGCCGCGCGCACGCGCGACGTCGCCGCGGCGGAGGATGCGCTGGCCGAGGCCTTCCGGCAGGCGCTGGAGACCTGGCCGGCGGGCGGCGTGCCCGATCGGCCGGAGGCCTGGCTCCTCGTCGTGGCGCGCCGCACGCTCGGGCACCAGCACCGCCACCTGAAGGTGCGGGAGGCGGCGGCGGCCACGCTCGCGCTGCTCACGCCCGCGGAGGCGGCCGAGCCGGCCGCCGCCATTCCCGACGAGCGGCTGCGGCTGCTCTTCGCCTGCGCCCATCCCGACGTCGACCCTGCGGCGCAGGCGCCGCTGATGCTGCAGGCCGTGCTGGGCCTCGACGCGGAACGGATCGCCTCCTGTTTCCTCGTCGCGCCCGCGACCATGGGCCAGCGGCTGGTGCGGGCCAAGGCGCGGATCAAGGCGGCGGGCATTCCCTTCGCGATCCCCGAGCCCGTGGAGCTCGCCGGCCGGCTGGCCGCCGTGCTCGACGCCGTCTACGCCACCTATGGCACCGGGTGGGAGGACGTGCTCGGCGAGGACCCCCGCCGCAAGGGCCTGGCCGACGAGGCCATCTGGCTGGCGCGGCTGCTCTGCGCGCTGCTGCCGGACGCGCCCGAACCCAAGGGCCTGCTGGCGCTGATGCTGCATTGCGAGGCGCGCCGGGCGGCGCGCCGCGACCCGGCCGGCCGCTTCGTGCCCCTGGCCGAGCAGGACCGCACGCGGTGGGACGCCGCACTGATCGCGGAGGCGGAGGAGCTGCTGCACCGGGCCTCGCGCAGCGCGACCCTGGGGCGCTACCAGATCGAGGCCGCCATCCAGTCGCTTCACGTGCATCGCGCCTTCTCGGGCCAGGCGAACAGCGAGGCCCTGCGGACGCTCTATGACTGGCTCGCGCGCGTCTGCCCCACCACCGGCGTCCTGGTGGCGCGGGCCGCCGTGCTGGCGGAGACGGGCGACGCCGAGCAGGCGCTCGCCGAACTCGACGCGCTCGGCCCGCCTGGCCGGTCCTACCAGCCTTCCTGGGCGGTTCGCGCGCTGGCGCTGAAGCGGCTCGGGCGCGGCGGCGCGGCGGCCGAGTCCTACCGGATGGCGGCCGGCCTCACCGAGGATGTCGCCGTGCGCGAGCACCTGCTGGCCGAGGCGGCGCGGGCCGAGGGCTGACGCCTCCCACGCCCGCCGCCGCCGCGCCGGCGGCAATCTCCGGTCAGACATGCACGTGAGGGCTGGCCCCGGGCTGGCCTATGGTCCCACTCTGGGCGCCAGCGCGTCCCGCCCGGCAGGCCCCATGCCCGATCCCTCCCCCCGCTCCGCGTCCCTCGCCCTCGCGGCCGGCGGTCTCTCCTGCCTCGCCGGCGCGATGGGCATCGGACGCTTCCTCTACACGCCGATCCTGCCCCTGATGGTGGAGGCGCTGGGGCTCAGCAAGACGCAGGCGGGCCTGCTCGCCTCCGCGAATTTCGTGGGCTACCTCGCCGGCGCGCTGCTCGCCGCGGCGCAGCGCCTGCCGGGCTCGGCGCGCGCCCAGCTCCTGGCCGGGCTCGCGCTGGGCGCGGCCACGACCTTCGCCATGGGGCTGACGGCGTCCTTCGGCCTGTTCCTGGCGCTGCGCTTCGCGGGTGGCCTCGCCAGCGCCATCGTGCTCGTCTGCGCCTCGAGCCTCGTGCTGGAACGGCTCGCCCGCCAGGGCCGGCCGGGCCTGTCCAGCCTGCACTTCGCCGGCGTGGGCCTCGGAATCGTCATCTCCGCCCTGCTCGTTCTCGCCGCGCCGCCGCTCGGGGGGGGCTGGCGGGCGCTGTGGCTGGCAGGCGGCGCGGTGCATGCGCTCGCGCTCGTCCTGGCTGCCTGGCTGATCACGCCCGCCGCGCCGGCGCCCGCCGCCGCGGCCGCGTCCACCGGCCCCGGGCGAATGCCCATCCCGCTCGTCCTCGCCTATGGCCTGTTCGGCTTCGGTTACGTCACCACCGCCACCTTTCTGGTCGCCATCGTGCGCTCCGACCCCGCCACCCGACCCTACGAGGCGGCGATCTGGATGGCCGTGGGGCTCGCCGGGATGATCTCGGTGGCCGCCTGGTCGGCGCTGGCGCGCCGCATGGGGCTGCTGCGCGCCTTCGCCGCCGCCTGCCTCGCGGAGGGGGTCGGCGTGCTGGCCAGCGTCGGGCCGCTGGGCCTCGGCGGGCTCCTCCTCGCGGCGGTGCTCCTGGGCGGCACCTTCATGGCCATCACGGCGCTGGGGCTCGTCGCGGCGCGCACCTACGCGCCCCATGCGCCCCGCCGCATCCTCGGCCTCATGACGGCTTCCTTCGGCGTTGGCCAGATCGTAGGGCCCCTGGTGGCCGGCGCGGGCTATGACTGGACCGGCAGCTTCGTGCTGCCCTCGCTGGCCGCCGCCCTCCTGCTCGGTGTGGCGGCCGGCCTCGCCTGGGTCCTGCCGCCCCCCGCCTCGACTTCCATCCCCGTTCCCGCCCCAACCCCCGCCCCCGGGCGCCGCTGAGCCTCGGCTTGCCCTTCGGGACCGAAAAGAGTATGAGGCCGCATCGAGTTTTGGCCGGACTACCTGGGCCGCTTCGCCTTCGCTGATGCCGGGCGCACGCACAGACACCTACCAAAGATCGACTGACCCGGCGGTGCGGCTTCTGGCCGGACCGTCCTCGACGCCTACCATCAGCAAGGAATTTGCATGCTTTCGGGTACCGTGAAGTGGTATAATGAGACCAAGGGCTACGGCTTCATCCAGCCGGAAACGGGTGGCAAGGACGTGTTCGTCCATGCGACCGCCCTGGAGCGCGCCGGCCTGCGCGGCCTGCGCGAGGGACAGAAGGTGACTTTCGAGATGCAGGCGGATCGCCGCACCGGTAAGGAATCGGCTGTCAACCTTCGGGAAGCCTGAGATCGATCCGATTTCGGGCGTGCCGGCTCCCGAGCCGGCGCCGCCAAGCGGCCGTCGTTCCCACGGGAGCGGCGGCTTTCGATTCGTAGATGCCTAGGAGCAGACCGTCATGTCCAAGGAAGAAATGATGGCGTTCGAAGGCCTCGTCACCGAGATCCTGCCGGACGCCCGCTATCGTGTGCAGCTCGATAGCGGCCATGAGATCGTGGCCTATACCGCTGGTAAGATGAAGAAGAACCGCATCAAGACGCTCGCGGGAGACCGCGTGACCGTCGAGATGTCGCCCTACGATCTCGAGAAGGGCCGCCTCATCTTCCGCCACAAGGACGAGCGCGCCTCCACCGGCCCACGCCCGCCCATGCGCAACCAGTTCCGTCGGCGCTGATCACGGCGCCGACCCTTCCTGTCCTCCAGCCTTGCAGAACGTCTGGATCGCGACTGATTTGCGATAGAAATTCTCATCCGTTTCGGCTCTTCTAGTGCGCTGGCCGCGTCGTGCGCGGCTCCCCGTCGCCGAGCCGAACGTCCATGAGCGAGACAGACACTCCCCGAGACTTCGAAGGCCTCAAGGCCCTGCTGGCGACGCGGGTGGACACGCTGCCGCGCCGGCTGCAGCAGGTCGCCGCCTTCGCCATGGACCATCCCGACGAGGTCGCCTTCGGCACCGCGGCGAGCATCGCCGAACTCGCGGAGGTGCAGCCGTCCACGCTGGTCCGCTTCGCCAAGGCCATCGGCTATACCGGCTTCTCGGACCTGCAGACGGTGTTCCGCCACCGCCTGCGCGACCGCTGGCCCGACTATGCCGACCGCCTGCGGTCGCTCAACGACGGCGCCCATGGCCGGCGCGAGCCCCTGCGCATGCTGTTCGGCTTCACGGATTCCGCGAGCGCCTCGCTGGAGCGCCTGCGACAGACGGTGTCGGGCGACGACCTCGACACCGCCGTCGAGCTGCTGGCCCGCGCCAAGACGATCTACCTGCTGGGCCAGCGCCGCTCGTTTCCGGTGGCCACCTACCTCGCCTACGCGCTGCCGAAGCTCGACGTGAGGGCGGTGCTGGTGGATAACGGCGCGGGGCTCGGTCCCGAGCAGATCGGCAATGCGGGGCCCGACGACGTGCTGCTCGCCATCAGCTTCACGCCCTACACCTCGCTCACGGTGGAACTCGCGCAGGAGGCGGCGCGCCGCGGCATTCCCGTCGTTGCGATCACCGACAGCGTGTTCAGCCCGCTCACCTCGTCGGCCAGGGTCTGGTTCGAGATCGTGGAGGCGGATTTCGGCGCCTTCCGCTCCATGGCCGCCACCCTCTGCCTCGCCATGACGCTGGCCGTCGCCGTGGGCGAGCGCCGGGCCGGGCCGTAGCGCCGTCGCCCCTCAGATCGCCCAGGTGTTCTCGTTGGGGGCGAACGCGCTCAGGGGATCGTCGTCGAGGGCGGCCGGCCGGCCGACATCGTCCCCGAACATGTGCGGCGAGGCCCGCGGCAGCGTGCGGGGCGCGGGCCCCGGGTTCGGCAGGCGCTCGAGCGGGCGCAGCGCCTCGTCGGCCTCGGGCGTCGCATTGAGCCGCAAGGCGGGACTGACCAGCCGGTCGAGAAGGGCGCGGGGGGCGAACGGCTTGCGGATGATGCCGGCCACGCCGTAGCGCTGCGCCTCGCTGACGAGGCTCAGGGTGGGGCGGCCCGTGATCACCAGCACGTCCGCGTGCGGGGCCGGGGAGCGGCGGCTGTAGCGCAGCACGCGCATGAATTCCGACCCCGAGAAGCCCGGCATGAACCAGTCGAGGATGATGACCTTGGGCGGCACGCGCCGCGCTTCTTCCAGCGCCTCGAACCCGTCGGCGGCGTCCGAGACGATGCGGACGGCCAGGGAGTGCAGGATCTCCTTGACCGTGCGGCGCACGAAGGAGCTGTCGTCGACCACCAGGAACGGCACGGTCGCCAATCGCCTCGCCAGGGGCGAGTTCGCGGGCAGCGGCAAGGCGAGGCCGGGTCGAGGAACGAGCATGCTTCATTAAGCGGCCTCAAGCTTAACAAATGCTGAGGCCTCTATGCTCGTTTGGGTTGTAGCCGGGATCGCCGGGGATCAGCGGGCCGCGGTCGTGGCGACGGCTGCGGGCGGGGCAAGGCTCACCCAAGCCGTGTCCGCCTGGCTCTCGCGCTTGATGAAGGTATAGCCGGTCGCCTGCCATTGCAGGATGGCGTCGCGCTTGTTGTCGAGGATGAGGTCGCCGCGGTCGGTGCGCACCATGAGCACCGCATGGCCCTCGTTGTTCTCGTCCAGCACCACGGTCATCAGCATGGCGCGGCGGGAAAAGCCGGCCTGCTCGAGCCGCTTGCGCTTGAGCAGCTGGTAGTCCTCGCAATCGCCGAGACCGTCCTGGGCGAAATCCCACCGGTCGACCACCCCCCAGTGCTCGAGGTCGGTGACCGAGGTCACCGAGTGGTTCACCGCGGCGTTGATCTCGTTCAGCGTGCGCCAGGCTGAAGCCGACAGCCTGATCGTCTCGGGCTCGCGCACGTCGACCCGGCATTCCCTCTCGTATTTCTGGCAGAACTCGACCCAGGCCAGGATCGGGCGCGCCGGTCCCCCGGACTGCAGGACGACGCCCGGCGCCGGGAGCGCGGCGACGCGCTCCTGCGCAAGCGCCGGGCCCGCCAGCGCGGCGAGAAGCCCTGCAAGACGGAAAAGGGAACCTGGGAACGCGGACATCCACCACCTCTCGATGATGGCGCCATCATCGGGAGCAATCGTCGGTGGCTACTCACCCCGGTCCTTCAAATTTGACACATCGCCCCGGGCGCGACCTTGGCCCCGCCGACGTGGTTGCCACGTCCTCCCCCGGGTCGCTCGAATTGAACCGATTCCACCCTGCGGCGCCCCCTTCGCCGGGCTTCGCTCGCCTAGGGTGTGACTGGAACCGCGCTCGCGGCCGGCGGTGCTTCCTTGGCTCCTCTCCGCAGCTCTACTTCGGATCGACGTTGGGCGTGCCGCCGGGCGTGCCGGGCGGCGGGATCACCGGCATCCGGCCGGTCTGGCCTTCCGGGACGGGCGCGTGGATCTCCGGGTCGACGCCGGCCGGCGGCTTGATCACGCCGTCGGAGCGGTTGAGCTTGTCGCTGAGCGTCGTGCCGGTCATGTCGTCCTGCAGGGGCGGCGCGATCTTCTCGGGCACGGTGGTGGTCGGCGGGGGCGCCACGGGGGGTGGCGACGGCGGCGTCTGGAGCTGCGCGAGAGCGGGGCCGGCGCAGGCCAGGGCGCCGCAGAACAGGCCCGCAGCGACGATCGTGCGCAGGCGGATCGGGGTCTCGGGTCGGGTCGCAGCCATCGGGGCCTCCCTCGTCGGTGTGCATGTCTGCCGCAGAACCGGTGCAACCCGCGAGCCGGGGGCCGGTTCCCGGGTGCGCGCCCGCGCCCCGCTCCAGGGGCGAGGCGGGCATGCAAATCGATTGAACTCCCTTGCCGCCTGCAGGCCTTTTCCCCACAGTGGCGGCGCGCGGCACAGCGCGCCGGCCGCCCCCGGGAGCGGCACGCAGGACCAGCAGGAGGGACGCCAGATGGGCGAGAAGGTCGCGATCGTCACGGGTGCGGGAAGCGGCGTGGGCCGCGCGGTTTCGCTCGCTCTGGTGGCCGATGGCTGGGTCGTCGTGCTTGCGGGCCGCCGCCTCGACGCGCTGCAGGAGACAGCGGGCCTCGCTCCGGCCGGGCGGACGCTGCCGGTTCCGACCGACGTCACCAAGCCCGGTTCGGTGCGCGCGCTGTTCGACACGGCGGTGGAGCGTTTCGGACGCGTGGACCTCGTCTTCAACAATGCCGGAACCGGCGCGCCGGCCATCCCGCTGGAGGAGCTGACGCCCGAGCAGTGGCAGTCCGTGGTCGACATCAACCTGACGGGGCCGTTCCTGTGCACGCAGCAGGCCTTCCGCGTGATGAAGAGCCAGACCCCGCGCGGTGGGCGCATCATCAATAACGGCTCCATCTCGGCCACCGTGCCGCGACCAAACTCCTCGCCCTACACGGCGACGAAACACGCCATTTCCGGGCTGACCCGCGCGAGCGCGCTCGACGGTCGCGCCTTCGACATCGCGGTCGGCCAGATCGACATCGGCAATGCCGCGACGAACATGACGGAGCGGATGAAGGCGGGCGTGCTGCAGGCCAACGGGACGCTGGCGCCCGAGCCGACCATGGATCCCGGCAACGTCGCCAAGGCCGTCGTCTACATGGCGAGCCTCACGCTCGACGCCAACGTGCTGTTCATGACGGTGATGGCGACCAAGATGCCCTATGTCGGGCGCGGCTGAGGACGCTCAGCCCGTCACGATCCCCGAGCCGGCCGGCCGGGACGGCTGGTCCATGAACTGGGCCTTCGCCAGGGCGGCGAAGCGGCCGCCCTTGGCCACGAGCTCCTCGAAGGTGCCGGATTCGATCACCCGGCCCTGATCGAAGACCATGATGCGGTCGGCGTTGCGGATCGTGGCGAGGCGGTGGGCGATGACGAAGGTCGTGCGCCCCTGCATCACCTCGGTCAGCGCCTGCTGCAGCTTGCCCTCCGTCGCCGCGTCGAGGGCGGAGGTGGCCTCGTCGAGGATCAGGATCGGCGGGTCCTTGAGGAGCGCGCGGGCGATCGAGATGCGCTGGCGCTCGCCGCCCGACAGCGAGCGGCCGCGCTCGCCGACCACGGTGTCGATGCCGTCGGGCATGCGCTGGATGAATTCGCTGGCCTGGGCGCGCTCCAGGGCGCGCCTGATGTCCTCGTCGCTGGCGTCGGGCCGCCCGACGCGCAGGTTCTCCGAAATCTGGCGGGCGAACAGCATCGGCTCCTGGAAGACGACGCCGATATTGCGCCGGAGCGAGGCGAGCGACACCGCGCGGATGTCGAGCCCGTCGATCAGGATGCGGCCCGACTGCGGGTCGAAAGCGCGGTGCAGCAGCCCAAGCGTGGTGGACTTGCCTGAGCCCGTGGACCCGACCAGCGCCACCGTCTCGCCGGGGCGCACCTTGAAGGAGACGTCGGCCACGGCGGCGCGCTTGCCGTCATAGGAGAAGCTCACGTTGTCGAAGACCACCTCGCCGACGGCGCGGCCGAGGTCCGGCGCGCCCGGCACGTCGCGCACGGCGGGCACGGTGTCGATGACGTCGAAGAACTCCTTCAGCTTGGGAACCTGCAGGAACACGGCGTTCATGAAACTGACCGCCTGTTCCATGCGCCCGATCAGCATGGTGGCGAGGCTCATGAAGGCGACGATCTGGCCCACCGTGGCCTCGCCGCGCAGGTTCAGCCAGGTGCCCAGCAGGAAGATGCTGAGGATCGTGAGCGTGGCCGAGGCGCGGGTCGCCACGGCCGCGACCGCCCACCAGCTGAGAACGGGGTTCTGGGCGCTCAGCAGCTGGTCGATGATGCCGCGCATGGCGCGCGCCTCGAGGTCGACGCGGGTGAAGCTCTGGATGACCGGGACATTGCCCAGCGCGTCGGAGGCGTGCTCGGCGAGGCTCGAATGGAACTTCTCCACCGTGCCCTGCATGGTCTCCGTCTTGCGCAGCACGGCCGTGGTGAGGACCGTGAAGACGACGAGGAGCGCGAGAAGCAGGGAACCCAACTGCCAGTTGATGAAGAGGCTCAGCGGAAGCAGCACGACCAGCGACACGAAGGACGCGAAGTGCTCGCGGAAAAAGGACAGGATCAGGCTCTGCATCCCGCCCGCCCCGTCGAGCATCACCTTGAGCACGCGCCCGGAATGGGTGCTGGCGTGGAAGGAGAGCGGCAGGGTCAGCACGTGCTCGAAGAAGCCCGCCATGATGGCGAGCCGCCGGCGATGCGAGAGACGGTCGGCATGCAGCGCGACCAGCACGCCGCCGCCGATGGTGAAGAGCCCGAATCCGACCCAGGCGGCGGCGAGCGGCAGCAGGTCGGAGAACCGCGGCGGCACGCCGGTCGCCTGGGCGCGCGAGAGCAGGTCCACGATGCGCCCGAACAGCACGGGCTCGGCGAACTGCGCCACGGCCAGGGCCACGTTGGCGAGCGCCAGCACGACACCAAGCGGAATGTCCGGCCCGAGCTGCCGCAGAACGCGCAGGTAAAGTCGCACGAACTCCATTCAGGCGATCCCCGGGCGGGCCGGGACACACGCCCGGCCGAGCGCGGTGAACATCGCCTTAACCGATCCTTCAGCGGGCTTGCCTAGGCTGCCCCACGCGGGAGCGTTCACCTTCGGCGCGCCGTGGTCCCGTCTTTCCGGAAATTGCGTCAATGGATTTTGCAACCTCGGTCGGCCTCCTCATCGGCGTCGGTGTGGTGTGCACCCTGATCCTGCTGGGCGGCAGCTTTTCGCTGTTCTACGACATTCACGCGGTGATCGTCATCGGGGGTGGATGCACGGCTGCGACGATCATCCGGTTTCCCTTCTCCGGTCTGGTCCACGGTTTCCCCATGGGCCTGAAATACGCCTTCACGATGCGCAAGATGCATCCGCGCGAGCTGATCGACGAGATCACCAAGATCGCCGACACCGTGCGCCGCAGCGGCCCGATGGCGCTGGAAAACGTGCAGGTCGACGACGCCTTCCTTGCCCAGGGCATCCGCTTCATCGCCGACGGCTATGACCGCGACTTCATCCGGGACACGATGGAGCGCGACCGCGACAATTTCTGCCAGCGGCTGGAGGAAGGCCAGAAGATCTACCGCCACATCGGCGACGCCGCCCCCGCCTGGGGCATGATCGGCACGCTCGTCGGCATGGTGCAGATGTTCGCCAACATGTCCGATCCGTCCAAGCTCGGCCCCTTCATGGCGGTCTCGCTGCTCGCCACGCTCTACGGCGCGCTCGTCGGCAACCTGATCTGCCTGCCGATCGCGGACAAGCTCCACCTCAAGCTCGAGGAGGAGGACATTTCCCGCACGCTCATCATCGACGGCATCCTGCAGATCCGCGACGCCAAGAGCCCGACCGTGGTGCGCGAGATGCTGATGGCCTACCTGCCGGACCACCACCGGCACGAGATGGCCGAGGCGGCCTGACGGGGACCCCGGGCCATGGCGCGCAAGAAGGGCGGACATGCCGGCGGCCATGGCGGCTGGTTCGTCACATTCGCCGACCTGATGGCGCTGCTGATGAGCTTCTTCGTGATGCTCACGGCCATGTCGACGCAGGACCAGAAGAAGCTGCAGATCGTCGCGGGCTCGATGCGCGACGCCTTCGGAACCCAGCGCGAATCCCGCCTCTCGGGCATCGTGGAATCGGACGGCATCCCCGTCCGCCCCAACCTGAAGAACATCAAGAAGGCGCCGCCCGAACAGGGCTCGGACTTCACCGCGCCCAGCCAGTTCGACCGTCCCGACGAGGGCGTCGCCGTCACCTCCTTCGACCGCGCCTTCGCGCTGGCTGCCGTCTCGCTGCGCCAGGCCATGCAGGACATGCCGGAGATCACGGAGATCTCCAAGAACGTGGTGATCGAGGAGAGCAAGGACGGGCTCAACGTCTCCATCGTCGACCAGGACGGCCGCTCCATGTTCCCGGAGAACTCGCGCGAGCCCTATGAGCGCACGCGCAAGATCCTGGAGAAGCTCGCCCCGGTGATCCGCCGCCTGCCCAACCGCATCCAGATCACGGGCCACACCTCGGCCCAGCGCCCGGGATCGCGGCCGGGCTGGACCTCGTGGGACCTCTCGGTGGGCCGGGCGGCGGCGGTGCGCGAGATCCTCGCCAATTCGGGCATTCCGGACGACCGCTTCGCCGCCGTGATCGGCAAGGCCGATTCCGACCCCAGCTTCCCGGACAATCCCTACCTGCCGGCCAACCGGCGCGTGCAGATCACGCTGCTGAAGGAAGCCCCTCCGCTGCCCATCGGGACGAAGTTCTGAGGCGCGACAGCCTCGACCCTGCCGCAGCCGTCGGGACGACGTTGCGAGGCACATCCCCTTGGCCGGACCCGGTATGGCCTACGCGCCCCAACTCCGCACGGACCAGGGGCTGGGTCGCGCCGCGCAAGGAAGTGGGGCTACTTCTTCGCCGCAGCCTTCTCCACCGCCTGGCGGAAGGGCCCCGCGAGCGCCTCTTCCGTCAGCGGGCCGATCTGCTTGTAGGCGATGGTGCCGTCGGGCGCGATGACGAAGCTCTCCGGCACGCCGTAGACCCCGAAGTCGATTCCGGTGCGTCCGTTCACGTCCGTCCCGATCGCCGAGAAGGGGTTGCCGAGGGCAGTGAGGAACTTCAACGCGTTGTCCGGCTGGTCCTTGTAGTTGATGCCGACGAGCCGCACGCCCGGCATGGCCGCGACCTTGGACAATAGCGGATGTTCCTCGCGGCAGGGCGCGCACCAGGAGGCCCAGACGTTGACGACGGTCACGCCGCCCTTGAGGTCTGCGCTGGCGAGGCCCGGAACAGGCCTGCCGTCGCGCAGGGCCCCCTCGAGCGCCGGCAGCGAGAAGCCCGGCACGGGCTTGCCGATCAGGGCCGAGGGCAGGGCCGAGGGATCGCCCGCGAACAGGCGGACGAGGAAGAGGCCCGCCAGGGCGGCGAAAAGCAGCAGGGGCACGAGCACGACGAACCGGCGCGGGCGGGCGGGCTCGGGCACGTCCGGGATGTCGGGGCGGGTCTGCGAGGCCGGCGCCGTCATGCCTGTGCTCCCGCCGAGCGGCGCCGGGCGCCACGGGCCTCGAGCCTCGCCAGCGCGGCTTTCTGCGCCCGGTAGTCGAGCGCGGCGCGGGCGACCAGCCCCGCCACGGTGAGGCCGGCCAGCACATAGGCCGCCAGGATAAATCCCGCGTGATCGCCCAGCGCGCTCATGCGCCGGCTCCCGTCTCGAGGGCCGCGCCCGCCGGGGCCGCCTCGCCCTGGGCGGCCAGCAGGCCGAGCGTGCGGACGCGGCGGCGCAGGATCTCGTTGCGCATCCCCGCGAGGTGCAGCGTCACGAAGAGCAGGCTCGCCCCGAGCGCCATGACGAGCAGGGGCCAGAGCATCGCCGGATCGATGGTCGGGCCGCCCATGCGAAGGACGCTCGCGGGCTGGTGCAGCGTGTTCCACCAGTCCACCGAGAACTTCACGATGGGGATGTTGACGAACCCCACCAGCGTGAGGATGGCGACCGCGCGTCCCGCCCGGATCGGGTCCTCGATGGCGTTCCACAGCGCGATCACGCCGCAATACATCAGGAAGAGCACGAGAACCGAGGTGAGGCGGGCGTCCCACACCCACCACGTGCCCCACATGGGCTTGCCCCAGAGCGAGCCGGTGGCGAGGCAGAGCGCCGTGAAGGCGGCCCCGAGCGGCGCGGCGGCCTTGGCCGAGACGTCGGCCAGGGGGTGCTTCCAGACCAGCGTGCCGATCGAGGACAGCGCCATGATCGAGTAGCAGGCCATGGCGAGCCAGGCCGAGGGCACGTGGATGTACATGATCTTCACCGTCTCGCCCTGCTGGTAGTCGGCCGGGGCGACGGCAAAGGTCATGTAGAGGCCGGCGGCCAGCAGCACGGCGGAGAGCCCGGCCAGGACCGGGATCAGCCGGCCGGCCCAGCCCAGGAAGACGGTGGGGTTCGCGAGGCGCCACATGGAAGCTTTCTTAGTGCCTCCCCCGTCCGGCGACAATGCGGCGGGTCAACGGATCCCGGCCGCCTGGCATGGTCAGTGCCGGAAGTGGCGGTGGCCGGTGAAGACCATGGCGAGGCCCGCCTCGTCCGCGGCCCTGACCACTTCGTCGTCGCGCATCGAGCCGCCGGGCTGGATGACCGCGGTCGCGCCGGCCTCGGCGGCGGCGAGCAGGCCGTCGGCGAAGGGGAAGAAGGCGTCGGAGGCCACGACCGAGCCCTTGGCCAGGCTCTCCGGCAGGCCGGCCGCGCGGGCGGCCTCGGCCGCCTTCCAGGCGGCGATGCGCGAGGAATCGACGCGGCTCATCTGGCCCGCGCCGATGCCGACCGTGGCGAGGTCGCGGGCATAGACGATGGCGTTCGACTTGACGTGCTTGGCGACGCGGAAGGCGAACGCGAGATCGGCGAGCTCGCGGGCGCTCGGCGCGCGCTTGGTCACGACCTTGAGCTCCATGTCGTCGACGACCGCGTTGTCGCGCGACTGGGCCAGGAAGCCGCCGGCCACGGTGCGCACCGTCAGGCCCTCCGCCCGCGGGTCCGGCAGGCCTCCCGTCAGCAGCAGGCGCAGGTTCTTCTTGGCGGCGACGAGGGCGACGGCCTCCTCGTCGGCGTCGGGGGCGATGATCACCTCGGTGAAGATCTCCACGATGGCGCGCGCCGCCTCGGCGTCGAGCCGGCGGTTCAGCGCCACGATGCCGCCGAAGGCCGACACGGGATCGCAGCGCAGCGCCTTGGCATAGGCCTCGGCCAGCGTCGCGCCCTGGGCCACGCCGCAGGGATTGGCGTGCTTGATGATGGCGACGGCCGCGCCCGCGGCGGGATCGAACTCCGCCACGCATTCGAAGGCAGCGTCGGTGTCGTTGATGTTGTTGTAGGAGAGCTGCTTGCCCTGCACCTGCCGGGCCGTGGCCACGCCCGGGCGGAACTCCGCCGTGCGGTAGAAGCCGGCGCTCTGGTGCGGGTTCTCGCCATAGCGCATCGGCTCGGCGAGCCGGCCGCCCAGCGCGCGCCAGACGGGCGTGGTTTCGCCGATCTCGCCCATCAGCCAGGTCGAGATCGCCGCGTCGTAGGCCGCCGTGCGGGCATAGGCCTTGGCGGCCAGGCGGCGGCGGCTGCCCAGCGTCGTGGAGCCGCCCGTGGCCCGCAACTCGCCCAGGATCGGCTCATAGTCCGCGGTGTCGACCACCACGGCGACGTCGCCGTGGTTCTTGGAGGCGCCCCGGATCATGGCGGGGCCGCCAATGTCGATGTTCTCGATGCAGTCCTCGAAGCCGCGGCCGGCGGCCAGCGTCTCCTCGAAGGGGTAGAGATTGACGACCAGAAGCTCGATGGGCGCGATGCCGTGCGCCAGCATGGCGGCCTCGTGCTCCGGATTCTCGCGGATCGCCAGGAGCCCGCCGTGGATCTTGGGATGCAGGGTCTTCACCCGCCCGTCCATCATCTCGGGAAAGCCCGTCTCGTCGGAGACGTCGCGGACGGGAAGCCCCGCCTCGGCCAGGGCCTTGCGGGTGCCCCCGGTCGAGATGAGCGTGACGCCCATCTCGTGCAAAGCCCGGGCGAAGGGGACGAGGCCCGTCTTGTCGGACACCGAGAGGAGGGCGCGGGTGACGCGGCGCAGGTCGCTGGACATGGATGGGCCTTCCTTTCGCCGTCCCGGCGGCATCGGGCGCGCGATAGCACGAAGCGAAGGGGGGCGAAACCCGTCGAAGGGCGCAGCGGGGGCCCCGTCCACGGCTCGCCCTACCATTGGACCATTGAGGCCGCCCCCTGCCGCTTGCATTGTCATGCTGCAATGCAGCAGACTTCGTGGCCGGAGCCGGCGCACGGACGGGAGAGGTCGCATGCGGGACAAGCCCTGGATCTTCCGCACCTATGCGGGGCACTCGACGGCCACGGAGTCCAACAGGCTCTACCGCTCGAACCTCGCCAAGGGCCAGACGGGCCTCTCGGTGGCCTTCGACCTGCCGACCCAGACGGGCTACGATCCCGACCACGTGCTGGCGCGCGGCGAGGTCGGCAAGGTCGGCGTGTCGATCGCGCATCTCGGCGACTTCAGGGCCCTGTTCCAGGACATCCCGCTCGCGGAGATGAACACCTCCATGACGATCAACGCCACGGCTCCCTGGCTGCTGGCGCTCTACGTGGCGGTGGCGGACGAGCAGGGCGCGGCGCGCGGCGCGCTGCAGGGCACCACGCAGAACGACCTCATCAAGGAATACCTGTCGCGCGGCACCTACGTGTTTCCGCCCGGGCCGTCCATGCGGCTCGTGAAGGACGTGATCCTCTTCAGCACCGCCGAGATGCCGAAGTGGAACCCCACCAATGTCTGCTCGTACCACCTGCAGGAGGCGGGAGCGACGCCGGTCCAGGAGCTCGCCTTCGCGCTCGCCACCGCCATCGCGGTGCTCGACGAGGTCAAGGCTTCCGGCGTCTATTCCGACGCGGCCTTCGGCGAGGTGGTGGCGCGCATCTCCTTCTTCGTGAACGCGGGCATGCGCTTCGTCACCGAGCTGTGCAAGATGCGGGCGTTCACCGAGCTGTGGGACGAGATCACCCGCGAGCGCTACGGCGTGGCCGACGAGCGTCAGCGCCGGTTCCGCTACGGCGTGCAGGTGAACTCGCTGGGGCTCACCGAGCAGCAGCCCGAGAACAACGTCTACCGCATCCTGATCGAGATGCTGGCGGTCGTGCTGTCCAGGAGCGCCCGCGCCCGCGCCGTCCAGCTGCCGGCCTGGAACGAGGCGCTCGGCCTGCCGCGGCCCTGGGACCAGCAATGGTCCCTGCGCATGCAGCAGGTGATGGCCTACGAGACGGACCTGCTCGACTACGGCGACCTCTTCGACGGCTCGGTCGAGATCGCCCGGAAGGTCGGCGAGCTGAAGGAGGCCGCGCGGGCCGAACTCGCCGTGATCGAGGCCATGGGCGGCGCCATCCCCGCCGTCGAGAGCGGCTACATGAAGCGCGCGCTCGTGGAGAGCAATGCCCGGCGCATCGCGGCCATCGAGGCCGGCGAGGAGGTCGTGGTGGGCGTCAACCGCTGGCGCGAGACCGAGCCCTCGCCCCTGACGGCGGGGGAAGGCTCGGTTCTCACCGTGCCGGAGCACGTGGAGACCGAGGCGGTGCAGCGCATCCGCGCCTGGCGGGACGGGCGCGACGCCCGCGCCGTCGGGGCTGCGCTGGCGTCCCTCGCGGAGGCCGCGCGGGAGGGCCGCAACGTCATGGAGCCCTCGATCGCCTGCGCCAAGGCCGGCGTGACCACGGGCGAATGGGGCGAGGCGCTGCGCGACATCTTCGGCCAATACCGCGCGCCGACCGGCGTCACGGTGGAGACGCGCACGGCGGAGGCAGAGCGCGAGGTGCGACTGATGGTCGCAGATCTCGCCACGGCGCTCGGCGAGACGCCGCGGATGGTGGTCGGCAAGCCCGGCCTCGACGGCCACTCCAACGGCGCCGAGCAGATCGCGCTGCGGGGTCGCGACGTCGGCTTCGACGTCACCTACGAAGGCATCCGGCTCACCCCGGCCGAGATCGTCGAGCAGGCCAGGGCGCGCAAGGCCCATGTCGTGGGCCTCTCCATCCTGTCCGGCTCGCACGTGCCGCTGGTGCGCGACGTCATGAACCGGATGCGCGCGGAGGGACTGGGCCACATCCCCGTGGTGGTGGGTGGCATCATCCCGCCCGACGACGAGCTCGTCCTGCGCAATATCGGCGTGAGCGCGGTCTACACGCCCAAGGACTACCGCATGGACGAGATCATGACCGACATCGTGCGCATCGTGGCGCGCCGGGCGCCGGCCCTGGAAAGCGCCTGACGCGAAACGGCCCGCCAGGGCGGGTGTCCCGGCGGGCCGATGCGTGTCGGAGCTGAAAAGCGCGGGTGAAACAGACTGAGACGAAATGGCTTGACGGGATCGGATCGTAGGGATCGTCCGTCAATTTTTGCCAAACGTCATTTGGGGACTTGCCGAAACAGGAACAGTCGGGCGCTGACGCCTCAGCCCTCGCCCTCGGACGCCGCGATGGCCTCGGCGATGGCGACGGTGCGCCTGCCCATCTCCGCGTGAAGGCGCTCGGCCATGCGACCATCGATCTGGATGGCCCCCTTGTCGCGGTTCTCCGGGAGTTCGAAGGCGGCGATGATCGCGCGGGCGCGCGCCACTTCCTCCTGCGAGGGAGCGAAGACGCGGTTGGCCGCGGCGATCTGGCCGGGATGGATCAGGGTCTTGCCGTCGAAACCGAGGTCGCGGCCCTGCTCGCACTCCGCCAGGAAGCCCGCTTCGTCGGACAGCGTGTTGTAGACGCCGTCGATGATGTCGAGCCCGTAGGCGCGGGCGGCGGCGAGGCAGGTCTGCAGCCACGGGAGCATGGGCGCGCGGCCGGGCACCAGCCGGGCCCGCGTCTCCTTCGCGAGGTCGTTGGTGCCCATGACGAAGCAGGCGAGGCGGTTGAGCGGATCGGCGGCGGCCGAGGCGATGGCCTGCGCCGTGAGCATGGCGAGCGGGGTCTCCATCATGGCCCAGAGCCGCGTACCCTCCGGCGCTCCGGCGGCGGCCAGCGCGTTGGCGGCCCGCGCGATATGGGCGGGCGAGGACACCTTCGGCACCAGCACGGCGTCCGGCCCCGCCGCCGCCACGGCCTTGATGTCCGCCTCGCCCCAGGGCGTGTCGAGCCCGTTGACGCGCGCGATCACCTCGCGCCGGCCGAAGCCGCCGGACTTCACGGCCTCCGCAACCTGCCTGCGGGCGAGCTCCTTGGCATCGGGCGCGACGGCGTCCTCGAGATCCAGAATGAGCGCGTCCGCCGGAAGGGTGCGCGCCTTCTCGAGCGCGCGGGCGTTGGAGCCGGGCATGTAGAGCACGCTGCGGCGGGGTCTCACAAGAGGCTGGGCCATGGCAGGATAATCCCCGCTGGGAAGATGACGCGGTCGGAATGCTGCACCGCAACGTGACGGAATGGCAAGCTATCCTCCCGGCCGGCGCGACGCCATCGGGAGAAAGGCGGAGGAGGAGGCATGCGGATGATCGCGGGCGCGGACGGCTGTCCGGGGGGCTGGGTCGTGGCGTTCGCGCCCGAGCAGGCCCTGGGCGAGGCGCAGACGGCCGTGTTCGGCACGCTGGAAGAGATCGACGCGGCGATCCCCGGTCTCGCCGTGCTGTCGCTCGACATGCCCATCGGGCTGCCGGACCGCGTCGGCCCGGGAGGGCGCGGGCCGGAGACGGCCTTGCGCCCCCATCTGGGCGGGCGGCAGTCCTCCGTCTTCTCCGTGCCGTCCCGGGCGGCGGTCTATGCCGGGGACTATGCAGAGGCCTGCGCCGTGGCGCTGGCCACCTCAGAGCCGCCCCGCAAGGTCTCCAAGCAGTGCTTCCACCTCTTCCCCAAGATCCGGGCGGTTGACGAGGCGCTGCGGCGGGACCCGGCGCTCGCCGCCCGCGTCCACGAGACGCATCCGGAGGCGGCGTTCATGATGATGAAGGGCGGCCCCCTCGCGGAGCCCAAGAAGGTGAAGTCGAGCCCCTATCCGCCCGGGCTCGCGGAGCGCCGCCGGCTGCTCGTGGCCGCCGGGCTGCCGTCCGGACTGCTGGAGGCGCGTCCGCCGCGCGGGGCGGCGTTCGACGACCTGCTCGATGCCTGCGCCTGTCTGGTCACGGCCGGCCGCATCCTGCGCGGCGAGGCGCGGCGGTTTCCGGCCGACCCGGCGCGCGACGCGCATGGCCTGCCGGTGGCGATCTGGGCGTGAGGCCGCGCTTGTCCGCCCATGGCGCGGGGCCTAAAGCTGCGGGATCGCCGGAGACGCCCCCGTGACCGACCTCGCCCTGCCCGTCACCTATGCCGACATCCGCGCCGCGCGGGAGCGGATCCGCCCCCACGTGCGGCGCACGCCCGTGATGAGCGTCGAGGCCGGCGCGCTCGGACCGGCCGCGGTGACGTTCAAGCTGGAGCACCTGCAGCATGCAGGGTCCTTCAAGGCCCGCGGCGCCTTCAACAACCTCCTGTCGCGCGAGGTGCCGGGAGCCGGCGTTACCGCCGTGTCCGGCGGCAACCATGGCATCGCCGTGGCCCTGGCCGCGCGCCGCCTGGGCCATCCCGCGACGATCTTCGTGCCCGAGATCTCGCCGCCGGTGAAGCTGGCCGCCATCCGGGCGCAGGGCGCGGAGGTCGTCGTGTCCCCGCGTTTCGCGGAGGCGCTGGAGGCCTGCCAGCGCCACGCGTCGGGGACGGGGGCGCTGTTCGTCCACCCCTTCGACATGCCGGAGACGCTCGCGGGGCAGGGCACGGTGGCGCTGGAATGGCAGGAGGACCATGCCCGCATGGGCATCGCCCCGCTGGACACCGTCCTCGTGGCGGTGGGCGGCGGCGGGCTGGCGGCGGGCATGGCCGCCTGGTTCGCCGGGCGCACCCGGGTCGTCGGCGTCGAGCCCGAGGGGTGCCGCAGCCTGCACGCGGCGCTGGAGGCCGGCCAGCCGGTCGAGGTGGAGGTGCGCTCCGTGGCGGCCGACAGCCTCGGGGCCCCCCGGGCAGGGGACCTCGTCTTCGCGGTCGCGAGCCAGGCCATGGCCGGCGTCGTGCTCGTGCGGGACGAGGACATCGTGGCAGCGCAGCAGCGGCTCTGGCGCGACTGGCGCATCGCCGTCGAGCCGGGCGGCGCGACCGCGCTGGCGGCCTTGACCGGCGGCGCCTACCGGGCGCAACCGGGCGAGCGGGTGGGCGTTCTGCTCTGCGGGGCCAACGTGGACCCTGCGACATTGGCCTGAGGGTCGGGGCCTTCGACCCACGGCCGGCTTGACTCCCGGCTGCGACAGGAATGGATTGCTGCAATGCAGCACCCCCCGGCTTCCCCATCGCCTTTCCCCGATCGCCTCATCCAGGGCTACCAGGCCTTCGTCGACGACCGGCTTCCGCGCGAGCGCACGCGCTTCCAGGATCTCGCCGCCAAGGGCCAGCGCCCGGAGATCATGCTCATCGGCTGCTGCGACAGCCGCGTCTCGCCGGAAGTGATCTTCGACGCGAGCCCCGGCGAGATCTTCGTCGTGCGCAACGTCGCCAACCTCGTGCCGCCTTTCGAGACGGGCGGCGATTACCACTCCACCAGCGCGGCGCTGGAATTCGCGGTGCAGGCGCTCAGGGTCAAGCACATCGTCGTGCTCGGCCACGGCCGGTGCGGCGGCATCCGCGCCTATGCGGACGACGCCGAGCCGCTCTCGCCGGGCGATTTCATCGGCAAGTGGATGACCCTGGTGCGGCCGGCCGCGGAACGGGCGGGAGCGCCCGCGCCGGGCGAGAGCTTGGAAGATTATGTCGAGCGGCTCGCGCTCATCTCCGTGGAGAAGAGCCTGGAAAACCTGCTCACCTTCCCCTGCGTGCGCATCCTCAGCGAGCGCGGGAAGATCCAGTTGCACGGGGCCTATTTCGACGTGTCCACCGGCATCCTGCGCGTGCGCGACCCCGCGACCGGGGCCTTCGCCCCTGCGGTGGCGGACCTGCCGGCGCGGGTCTCCGTGTTCGGCTGTAGCTGACGGCGGGCCCTTCCTCCCGGAGGAGAGAGGGTCCGGCGTCGGCGATCGGGGCAGGCCCCGAACCGGTGGAGGCCTTACTCCGCAGCGGCCGCGGCGGCGGCGCGCTCCTGGGCCTTCTTCTTCGGCTTGGCCTTCTCGGGGTTGTTGCGCGCCTCGCGCTTGAGGGCGCCGGCGGCGTCGAGGAAGCGGGCGACGCGGTCGGTCGGCTGGGCGCCCTTGGCGATCCAGGCCTTGGCCTTCTCCACGTCGAACACGACGCGATCGGCGGCGTCCTTGGCCTTCATGGGATCGAAGGTGCCGAGCTTCTCGATGAAGCGGCCATCGCGCGGATAGCGGCTGTCGGCGACGACGATCGAGTAGTGCGGACGCTTCTTGGCGCCGCCGCGGGCGAGACGGATCTTCAGGGACATGGTTGGTTTCCTAGGGTTGTGAGTGCGAGATCTCGAAAGCGTGAGGTCGTGGGATCGTGAGGGCGTGGCGGCCGATCTCGCGACCTCACGACCCCGCGATCTCTCGGTCCTTCATTTCTTCTTCCCCCCGAACGGGTTGAACCCGCCGAGGCCGGGCAGGCCCGGCAGCTTGGCTCCGCCGCCGAGGCCCGGCAGCGTGGGACGGGGAGCCGCCAGCCCCGGGGGCGGGGCGGCGGGGATGCCTTTGCCTGCCGGCGGCAGACCGGGCATGTCGGGGGGCAAGGAGCCGGGCGGCAGCTGACCCTTCAGCTTCTCCAGCATTTCCGGGGTGACCTGGGGCATGCCGCCCCCCATCCCGAACATGTTGGCGAGGCCGGCCATGGGGCCGCGCTTGCCGGCATTGCCCATCATCTTCATCATGTCCGCCATCTGGCGGTGGGTCTTGAGAAGGCGGTTGACCTCCTCGACCTTGGTGCCCGAGCCCGCGGCGACCCGCTTCTTGCGCGAGGCCTTGAGCACGTCGGGATTGCGGCGCTCAGCCGGGGTCATCGCGTTGATGATGGCGATCTGGCGGCCGATCACCTTGCCGTCCATGTTCACGGCGGCCATCTGGTTCTTCAGCTTGGCGATGCCGGGCATCATGCCCATCAGCCCGCCGATGCCCCCGAGCTTCTCGACCTGGCCGAGCTGGGCGCGCATGTCGTCCAGGTCGAACTTGCCCTTGCGCATCTTGTCGGCGATGCGCAGCGCCTGCTCCTGGTCGATCGTCTGCGCCGCCTTCTCGACGAGGGAGACAATGTCGCCCATGCCGAGGATGCGGTTGGCGATGCGCTGGGGGTGGAACTCGTCCAGCGCGTCCATCTTCTCGCCGGTGCCGACGAGCTTGATGGGCTTGCCCGTGACCGCCCGCATCGAGAGCGCCGCGCCGCCGCGCCCGTCGCCGTCGACGCGGGTGAGCACGATGCCGGTGATGCCGACGCGCCCGTCGAAGGCGCGCGCCGTGTTGACGGCGTCCTGGCCGGTCAGCGCGTCGGCGACGAGCAGCACTTCGTGCGGGTTGGCGACCGCCTTGACCTCGGCGACCTCGGCCATCAGGGCCTCGTCGACCGTGGTGCGGCCGGCCGTGTCGAGCATCACCACGTCGTAGCCGCCGAGCCGGGCGGCATCGAGCGCGCGCCGGGCGATCTGCACCGCGCTCTGGCCAGCGACGATGGGAAGCGTGGCGACGCCGACCTGCTGGCCGAGCACCGCGAGCTGCTCCATGGCCGCCGGGCGGCGCGTGTCGAGCGAGGCGAGCAGGACCTTGCGGCCCTCGCGGTCCGTCAGCCGCCTGGCGATCTTGGCCGTCGAGGTCGTCTTGCCGGAACCCTGCAGGCCGACCATCAGGATCGGCACGGGCGGCACGGAGGCGAGGCTGATGGGATCGGCGTCGGAGCCGAGCGTCTCCACGAGCGTATCGTGGACGATCTTGACGACCATCTGGCCCGGCGTGACCGACTTGATCACCTCCGCGCCCACGGCGCGCTCGCGCACCTTGTCGGTGAAGGAGCGAACCACGTCGAGCGCCACGTCCGCCTCGATGAGCGCGCGGCGGACCTCGCGCAGGGCGAGCCCGACATCCTCCTCGCTCAGGGCCCCGCGGCGCGTGAGCTTGTCCAGGATGCCCGAGAGCTTTTCCGACAGGCCTTCGAACATGGGCTACTCCGTTGCGCCGTCATCGTCGTCGGGCTGATAGCCCGCGAGTGCGGCCTCGAAGTGACGGGTCGCCGCCTCGAACTTGTCCCGGCAGCCGGGGTTGCAGAAGCCCACCACGAAGCCGCGATAGAGCGTGAGCGAATCCGCCGAGACCGGCTTGCCCGACCAGGGGCAGGTCTCGTTCACGGCATCCTCGATCCGCAGGGCGGTGGCGGTCTCGCTCATGGTCTCTCCGGTCGGGGATGTCCCAAAGCCAAGCGCGCCCGAGGGCGCAACGCGCTGTCGGGCGTGGACCTCCGGGCTCCGGGCCCGGTCGGCGGCTCAAGGACGTTTCCGTCGCTGAAGTGGGCAGCCGATAGGCCAAGAGGCCCGTCCTGTCAATGGAACCGGCCCGCGAGGAGAGGGTCTTGTTGCGCTGCAGCATGAAATCGTTGAGGTCCGTCAATCGCGGACCCCGAGCGTGAGATCGTGAAATTCACACATGGGAGACACGCAGAATTATGGGTCTGGCTCGATCTTGGC
Source organism: Alsobacter sp. (assembly GCA_046349155.1). Classification (GTDB taxonomy): domain Bacteria; phylum Pseudomonadota; class Alphaproteobacteria; order Rhizobiales; family Beijerinckiaceae; genus Alsobacter. Next base: position 758,335 of record JAXMCW010000003.1, read on the forward strand.
TGTGCGCTGCGGCCCGCGGCGACGGGGCCGCCCGGAACACCGGCCTGCCGCCCGGGCGGCGGCGCAGCCCGGCAGCGCTCCTCACCTCCAAGGATCCTTCCATGCACGGCACATCGCTCCAGAAGCTGCGGGCCAACCGCCCAGGGCGCGCGGCCATCGGATCGGCCGGCTGCGTGGTGACACTTCCCATCCTCGTCGTGGAGGCGGACCCGGACTTCGCCACCCTGATCTTCAAGATGCTCTGGGAGGCCGGGATCGCCGATGCGGACCTGGCGCATGATCCAGCCGCCGCCGAGAAGCTCGGCGAGGAGCGCGACTACGACGCCGTGATCCTGTGCGCCAGCACGCTGGGGACGACGAACTGGGTGACGGCGCCCGACGACCTCGCCGACGACCCGCGCGCCATCATCGTGCTGCTGGACGAGCCCCTGCCGGCGGGGACCGAGCTGCCCCTCGGCGTGATCGCATTGCCGCGCGCGGAACTCGTCACGCGGCTCATTCCCTGCCTGCAGAAGGCCCTGCAGGAGACCGGGCGGCGCTGCAAGGCGCACAGCTTCTGCCGGCGCGACCCCTGCCCGCGGGGCTTCTGACGGTCTCCCGTTTGCGCGGCGAGGCGCTTTCGCCTACCTGATCCCACGGGACGCCCGAGGGGGCGGCGGGGAGGCGCAGGCATGGCCCGGGATCTCGTGCAGGTGGCGGTGTTGGGCGCGCCCCACGGCGTGAGGGGCGAGATCCGGGTGAAGGCTCTCACCCAGAACCCTGCCTCGGTGGGCGATTACGGCCCGGTCGAGGCCGAGGACGGCCGGCGCTTCACGCTCTCCGTGGTCCGGACGCTGAAGGACGGCATGGCGGTCGTGCGCATCGCGGGCGTCGAGGACCGCGAGGCCGCGGCGGCGCTGACGCACCTCAAGCTCTTCGTGCCGCGCGACAGGCTGCCGGAGCCGGAGGAGGACGAGTTCTACGCCTCCGATCTCGTCGGGCTCGTCGTGGCGGACCGGGCCGGCAACACCCTCGGTACGGTGCGCGGGGTCGCCGATTACGGCGCCGGGGATCTGCTCGACGTCCAGCGGCCGGACGGAGGCAGCGTGCTCCTGCCCTTCACCCGCGCCTTCGTGCCGGAGGTCGACATGGCCGGTGGCCGGCTGGTGGCGGAGCCGCCGGCGGGGCTGTTCGACGAGGAGGGACAGGCGGACGCCGCGCCGGGGCCGGAGGGCCCGCGCAGGTCCCGCAGGGCGCACCAGGACGGGTCGACCGCGTCCGCCGCCCCCGGACCGGGGCCCGCGACACCCCCGACGCGCGGGGGGCGCCGCTGGTGAGCTTCTCCGCGAGCGTCCTCACCCTCTTTCCCGCCATGTTTCCAGGCCCGCTCGGCCTGTCCCTCGCCGGCGACGCCCTTGCGCGGGGCGACTGGACCCTCGCGGTCCACGACATCCGCGAGCATGGCCTCGGGCGGCACCGGGCGGTGGACGACACCCCGGCCGGCGGCGGCGCGGGAATGGTGCTGCGGGCCGACGTGCTGGCCGCCGCCGTCGACGCGGTCTCCTCCCCCGGCGATCCCCGGCCGCGCCTGCTGATGAGCCCTCGCGGGCGGCCCCTCGACCAGGCCCGGGTCCGTGCGCTCGCCACCGGGCCGGGCGTCCTCCTCGTCTGCGGCCGCTTCGAGGGCGTGGACGAGCGCGTCATCGCGGGCCGCCGGCTCGAGGAAGTCTCGATCGGCGACTACGTCCTGTCGGGCGGAGAGCTCGCCGCCCTCGTTCTGCTCGACGCCTGCGTGCGCCTGCTGCCGGGCGTGATGGGCAAGCAGGCCTCCGGCGAGGAGGAGAGCTTCGAGAACGGGCTCCTCGAATATCCCCACTATACCCGCCCGCGGGAGTGGGAGGGCCGCGCCATCCCCGACGTCCTTCTCTCCGGCGACCACGGCCGCATCGCGCGCTGGCGGCGGGAGGAGGCGGAACGGCTCACGCGGGAGCGGCGGCCGGATCTGGCGGGGCCTCGGACCAGGAGTTGACATGCGGCACGCCCGGGTTCGCCAAATCCGCGGTGGTCCGGGTCACGACCTCGAGGCGATGAACCCTTGCCGTGGCGGCGGTGAAGCCGTGCATGACGTGCACAGCGAAGCCCCTCCGTCACGCGTCGCCCATCTAACGCCAAGGCGCGACCGTGGCGGTCCAATCTTCCGCGGACACGATCACCACGGCGTCCGTCCCGTCGCGGGTCACGATCTGGGGTCCCTCGCGCCGGGCGCGCTCGATCACGTCGGACAGCCGGGCCTCGGCTTCCGCGACGTTCCAACGCGCCACCACAGCCGCCTCCGACGCCTCTGGTGACCTGGGTCATGGCTAACCCTAGCGCGAAGAGATGGCGCGGCGGCGACTCCCGGGCTCGACATTCCCGCCCCGCTCGTGTATGCGACCGCCTCCAACTGAGAACAGCGCGCCGAAGCGCTCGCGGGGGCATGCCCACCGCGCACGGCAGGAGTTTTGACCGATGGATATCATCCAACAGCTCGAGAAGGAGCAGGCCGAGCGCCTCGCCTCCGCCCGCGCCATCCCGGACTTCCGTCCCGGCGACACGGTGCAGGTCAACGTGAAGGTGGTCGAGGGCGACCGCACCCGCGTGCAGGCCTACGAGGGCGTCTGCATCGCCCGCAATGGCGGGGGCCTCAACGAGAGCTTCACCGTCCGCAAGATTTCCTACGGCGAGGGCGTCGAGCGCGTCTTCCCGGTCTATTCGCCGCTGATCGAGTCCATCAAGGTCGTGCGCACCGGCAAGGTGCGGCGCGCCAAGCTCTATTACCTGCGCGATCGCCGCGGCAAGTCGGCCCGCATCGCCGAGCGCAAGGACGCCTCCGGCAAGACGATCGCCGTCAACAAGTAAGGCGAGACGCAGCGCACGGGTTTCGAGGCCGGGAGCGATCCCGGCCTTTTTCGTGGCCCGACCAGGGTCTCGCGCAGCCCCGACCTGCCGGGCCCGCGGCCCCTCGCCTCTTCCATGCCGGCCCGGCCTCGCGTAAAGGAGGCCGCGACCTCCTTGCGTGACAGAGAGACGAAGGCCATGGCCCCGCGCACCCTCTATGACAAGATCTGGGACGACCACGTCGTCGAGCAGCAGCCGGACGGGACCTGCCTCCTCTATATCGACCGCCATCTCGTGCACGAGGTGACGAGCCCGCAGGCCTTCGAGGGTCTGCGCATGACGGGCCGCAAGGTACGCGCGCCGCAGAAGACCCTGGCGGTGGTCGACCACAACGTGCCCACCTCCGACCGCTCCCACGGCATCGAGGACCCGGAGTCCCGCACGCAGGTCGAGACGCTCGCCGAGAACGCGCGCGAGTTCGGCGTCGAATATTATGACGAGCTCGACAAGCGGCAGGGCATCGTCCACATCATCGGCCCCGAGCAGGGCTTCACCCTGCCCGGCACGACGATCGTCTGCGGCGACAGCCACACCTCCACGCACGGCGCCTTCGGCGCGCTGGCCCACGGCATCGGCACGTCAGAGGTCGAGCACGTGCTCGCCACGCAGACGCTGATCCAGAAGAAGGCGAAGAACATGCGCGTCACCGTGGACGGGCAATTGCCCCCCGGCGTGACCGCCAAGGACATCATCCTGGCCATCATCGGCGAGATCGGCACGGCGGGCGGCACGGGACACGTGATGGAATATGCGGGCGAGGCCATCCGCGCGCTCTCCATGGAAGGCCGCATGACGGTCTGCAACATGTCGATCGAAGGCGGCGCCCGCGCGGGCCTCGTCGCGCCCGACGAGAAGACCTACGCCTACCTCAAGGACAAGCCGAAGGCGCCGAAGGGCGCCGCCTGGGACGAGGCGCTGCGGTTCTGGGAGACCTTGCGCACCGAGGACGGCGCGCATTTCGACCGCGAGGTCCGGCTCGACGCCGCCAACCTGCCGCCCATCGTCACCTGGGGCACCAGCCCGGAGGACGTCGTCGCCATCACCGGAACGGTGCCGCGCGCCGAGGACGGGCACAGCGAGCAGAAGCGCGCCGCCATCGCCCGCGCGCTCGACTACATGGGCCTGAAGGGCGGCGAGCGGATCCAGGACATCGCGATCGACCGCGTGTTCCTCGGCTCCTGCACCAATGGCCGCATCGAGGACCTGCGGGCCGCCGCGAAGATCGTCGAGGGCCGCACGGTCAACGCCAACGTCAACGCCATGGTGGTGCCGGGCTCGGGCCTCGTGAAGGAGCAGGCCGAGGCCGAGGGCCTCGACACGATCTTCAAGGCCGCCGGCTTCGACTGGCGCGAGCCCGGCTGCTCCATGTGCCTGGCCATGAACGCCGACAAGCTGGCGCCGGGCGAGCGCTGCGCCTCCACCTCGAACCGCAACTTCGAGGGCAGGCAGGGCTTCAAGGGCCGCACCCACCTCGTGAGCCCCATCATGGCCGCCGCCGCCGCCATCGCGGGACGCTTCGTCGATATCAGGGAGTGGCGCTGATCCGCCGCCCGGACCGCCGCCGGCGGCGGTCCCACATCGTCCCGCGGGGTCGGGGGCCCTGGTCCCGTCCCTCGGGCATGCCGAGGCCGTAGGCCTTCCGCCCGGCCGGCGGCCTTGCTCCCAGGCCATCCTGCGCAGGACCCGCCGTGGCTTCCGAACCCGCCTCCACGTCCCCCCGCTGGCTGCTCCAGTCGGCCCCGCTCATCTTCGTGCTGCTGTGGTCGACGGGCTGGATCGTGGCGCGCTACTCCGCGCCCTATGCCGATCCGCTGACCTTCCTGTGCGTGCGCTACGCCACGGCAGGCGCGGTGGTCGCCGCCATTGCCGTGGCCACGGGGGCGCGCTGGCCCGGGCCGCAGGGCGTCATGCACGCCATGGTGTCGGGCGTGCTCATCCACGCGATCTATCTCGGCGGCGTGTGGTGGGCCATCGCTCACGGGCTGTCGGCCGGCATTTCCGGGCTGATCGCGGCCGTCCAGCCCATCCTCACGGCTCTGCTCGCGCCCGTGCTGGTGGGCGAGCGCATCGGCCGGGCGAACTGGGCGGGCATCATGCTCGGCTTCGCGGGCATCGCGCTGGTGCTGGAGCCCAAGCTCATCGGGCTCAGCTCGGACGCCGTCTCCGGGGCCGTGCTGCCGATGGTCGTCAACATCGTCGCCATGCTGTCGGTGACGCTCGGCACCTTCTACCAGAAGCGCTGGATCGCCACGGGCGACCTGCGCACGGTCACCGTGCTGCAATATGCCGGCGCGCTCCTCGCCACCCTTCCGGTCGCCTGGCTCACCGAGCCCATGCGGATCACCTGGAACCAGACCACGCTGCTGGTGCTCGCCTGGTCGGTGCTGGCGCTCTCCATCGGCGCCATCGCCATGCTCTTCGTGCTCATCCGCAACGGGGCGGTGTCGCGGGCGGCGGCGCTGATCTACCTGGTGCCGCCGAGCGTCGCGATCGAGGCCTTCATCCTCTTCGGCGAAAGCATGCTGCCGCTGCAGGTCCTGGGCATGGTCGTCACCGCCGCCGGCGTCGCGCTGGCGACGCGCAAGGCGCCGCCAAAGCCGGCCTGAAGAGGGCCGCGACAGGCCGCCGCGCCCACCCTCCGCAGAAAGGGGCATTGCAGCATTGCGCCGCACGCATCATGCTGCGACGCAACACCCGCGGGGCGCTCGCCCCAGGGACCCCTCGTTTCGCTTCGCTCTGCGACCGGCCCTCACGGAGACCCGCCCATGACCGCGCTCGCCGCCGCCGCCCCGCCCGCCAATCCCGACTGGCTCGCCCTGGCCGAGGAGGCGACCCCGGCCGTCGAGGCCCTGCTGCAGGATGCCGTGCAGGCGGTGCGCAGCCGGGTCGTGGCCGACGGGCGCATCTCGGGCGACCTGATCGAGCGCGAGCAGCACGCAGTGCATGGCCTGGCCTGGCTGGCGACCTACGCGGAGACCGTGCGCGAGCTCGCCGCCTATGGCCGCCGCCTCGCCGCCGAGGGCCGCTATGGCGAGACGGAGGAACTCCTGGTCGCCATCGGCCTCGGGGAATATTGCGCCCAGCTCTTCGGCGGCGTCCCCATGAGCCAGGGCGAAATCCTGCGCCTGCCGGCGCTCGGCCTCTCGGCCGCCCAGATCGCGGCCCGCCGGACGGCGGCCGTGGAGGCGCTGATCGCGGGGGGCAACACGGCCGCGCACCGCGCCCGGCTCGTCGCCCTAATCCGCGAGCGCCAGGGCGCGCCGACCATCGGCGACGCCGGCCTGGACGACACGCTGGAGGCGATCCGCCAGGAAATGGCCAAGTTCGCCGCGAGCGAGGTCACCCCGCACGCCCATTCCTGGCACCTGCGGAACGAGTACATCCCGCTCGAGGTGATCGGGAAGCTCGCCGAGCTCGGGGTCTTCGGGCTCACCTTGCCGGAGGAGTTCGGGGGCCTCGGGCTCGGCAAGGTCTCGATGTGCGTCGTCTCCGAGGAGCTGTCGCGCGCGTATATCGGGGTCGGCTCGCTGGGAACGCGCTCGGAAATCGCGGCGGAGCTGATCCTGGGCGGCGGTACCGAGGAGCAGAAGGCGCACTGGCTGCCGCTGATCGCATCCGGCGAGGTGCTGCCGACGGCGGTCTTCACCGAGCCCAACACGGGCTCCGACCTCGCCTCGCTGAAGACCCGCGCCGTGCGCGAGGGCGACGTCTACAAGGTCACCGGCAACAAGACCTGGATCACCCATCCCGTGCGGGCCGACGTGATGACGATGCTCGTGCGCACCAACCCTGACGAGCCCGGCTACAGGGGCCTCTCCATCCTGCTCGGCGAGAAGCCGCGCGGCACGGACGAGAATCCGTTCCCGGCCAAGGGCATGACGGGCGGCGAGATCGAGGTGCTCGGCTATCGCGGCATGAAGGAATACGAGCTTGCCTTCGACGGCTTCGAGGTGCCCGCCGCGAACCTGCTGGGCGGCGTCGAGGGGCAGGGCTTCAAGCAGCTCATGCAGACCTTCGAGAGCGCCCGCATCCAGACGGCGGCGCGCGCCGTGGGGGTCGCGCAGTCCGCGCTCGACCTCGGCCTGCGCTATGCCGAGGAGCGCATCCAGTTCGGCAAGCCGCTGATCAGCTTCCCCCGCGTCTCCGACAAGCTCGCGATGATGGCGGTGGAGGTGAACATCGCCCGCCAGCTCACCTATTTCGCCGGCCGCGCGAAGGACGAAGGCAAGCGCTGCGACCTGGAGGCCGGCATGGCCAAGCTGCTCGGCGCCCGCGTCGCCTGGGCGGCGGCCGACAACGCCCTGCAGATCCACGGCGGCAACGGTTTCGCCCTGGAATATGCGATTTCCCGCGTGCTCTGCGACGCCCGCATCCTCAACATCTTCGAGGGCGCGGCCGAGATCCAGGCCCAGGTCATCGCCCGCCGCCTGCTCGACGGCGGCAACTGAGGACCGGCAGCGAGCGCGGACGCCGGCGCACTCGCGGCCGGCGGGGCGCGGCCCCGTGCTCCGGGGGGGACCGGGTCCCCGCCTGCCGCTCCGGCCGTCAGGCGAGGTCGGTCACGACCCGCGCCCGCTCCTCCGGGCGGCGGGCGAGGAGGTGGACGTGGACCTCGTCGGCCCGGGCCAGGTCCGGCCAGTCCTCGAGACCGTCGTCGCTGGCGCGCACGCCGATCAGGGTGAGCCCGCCGGCCTCGTCGACCGACACGGCGAGCAGCACGGCGTCCGAAAACTCGGGCAGGCTGCGCCGGCCATGCACCGACACCACGTAGCGCCGGCCCGAGCGCCCCGTCCAGGCGTGGAAGCGGGTCGCGAGCCCGCAGGAGCGCGCCGCCCGCAGGGGCTGCGAGGCGGGCGATGGCCACTCGGCCGGCCTTCGCCGCGGAAGGGGCTTGTCGCGGGGGTCGGTGTCCATGCGGGGGCCGAGCGTGATGTGCATGGAACAAAGAGAGAACAATCGGGGCGGCCTGTCAAGCATCCCCGGCGGTCCCATGCTAGGATGAACCAAGGCGGCATCGCCTTGCGGCAGGGGAGATCCGTCCATGGCCGTACCGTCCGAGACTCTGCAGGCCATCGCCGAGGAGGTCATCGCCACCCGGGGCGCCGGCGTCCAGATCCTGCCCTTCACGGCGCGCCATCCCTCCTTCGACCTTGCCGACGCCTACCGCGTCGTGGAGGCGACGAGGCGTCGCCGGGAGGATGCGGGCGAGCGGATCGTCGGACGCAAGATCGGCTTCACGAACCGGGCGGCCTGGGAGGGCTACGGCATCGCCGGCCCCATCTGGAACTACCTGTACGACCGCACGACGTCAGACCTCGGCCGGGACGACAGCGTCCCGGTCGGAGGCTGGATGAACCTGCGGATGGAGACGGAGGTCGCCCTCGGCCTGTGCGCCGCCCCGTCGCCCGACATGGACGAGCGCCAGCTGATCGAATGCGTGGCGTGGGCGGCGCTCGACTTCGAGATCTGCTCCTCCGTCTTCCCGGACTGGCGCTTCGACGTGGCCGACGCCGCGGCGACCGGCGTCCATGTCGCGCTGCTGATCGGCCCGCGCCAGCCGGTCGCCGACGACCGGCAGGGCTGGCTGCAGCGGCTGTCCCGGTTCACCGCGACCCTGGCCTGCGATGACGGGATCTCCGCGCAGGGCGGCGGCGCGCAGGTGCTCGGCAGCCCTCTCGCCGCCTTGGCCGCCCTCCTGGGGGAACTGGAGCGCTATGGCGGCGAAGCGCCTCGCGCGGGCGACATCGTCACCACAGGCACCCTGACGACGGCGCTTCCGGCCAGGCCGGGACAAGTTTGGCGTGCAGAGGCCCGCGGCATCGCGCTGGGCGGGATCTCGGTGCGTCTCGCCTGACGGTCGCCGCCGGCCGTCAGCGCGCCTTGGCCTCCTCGGCGGAGGGGCGCGGGACGGGGATGCGCAACGCTGCGGCGCCCTCGTGCAGCAGGCGGTCGGAGGCGGTCTCGACGGCCTCCTGCAGGCGAGTCGAAAAGACGTCGCGCGGCAGGCCCGGCGGGATGGCGGGCAGGATCTCGACGAGGATCGTGCCCCGGCGAAGCGCCAGGCTGCGCCGGGGCCAGTAGAGGCCCGAGTTCAGGGCCACGGGCAGGCAGGGAACCCCGAGCCCCTGGTAGACATGCGAGACGCCGTGCCGGTAGGAGGGCGGGGCTCCGGGCGGACGGCGCGTGCCTTCGGGGAAGAAGATGAGCTGCCGCCCCGCGTCGACGCGCAGTTCCTCGTGGGCGCGCTGGTTGAGGTCCTTCAGCACGGCGGCCCCGCCGCGCCGGTCGACCGGCAGCATGCGGGACTTCACCGCGTACCAGCCGAAGAGCGGAATGCGGGTCAGCTCCTGCTTGAGGATGAAGCAGGGATCGTCGAAGAGCCCGATCAGCGCGAAGGTCTCCCACAGGCTCTGGTGCTTGGCGGCGACGAGAAGCGGCCCCTGCTGCAGGTGCTCGCGCCCGCGCACCTCCATGCCGATTCCGCCGACGATGCGGCACAGGCCCACGAAATAGCGGCCCCACCAGCGCACGATCCGCATCAGCGTCGCCCGGGGCAGCAGCAAGGCCGGCGAGGCCACGATCATGACGCCGACGAGGCTCACGTAGAGGCAGAGCTGGAAGAGAAGCGTGCGGGGCGAGGGCATGGCGGATCCGGAAGCGGCGGACCTGCGCCGCCGAGTCGCAGGATCTGCCCCGAACGGGACCGCGAGCGCAAGTCCCGGGTGGCGCGGCTCCCGCCCCGGAGGGCTGCCCCCAAGGGACGCCTCAGAGCGCCGCCTTGGCGACGCCCGGAGCCGGCTCCGCCGCCGGCGGCCCGCCGGGCCTGGGCGGCGCGGAGGCCGGGGGGGCGGGTCGCAGGCCGAGGCCAAGCCGCGCCTTGGCCACCACGAGCTTCACATATTCGGTGAGCAGGAGGCGGATCGTGTTGGGCTCGCGCCACCAGGCCTCGATGTCGAGCCGCTCCGAGACGACCGCGTGGGGAATGAGCCGGACATGCGGGAGAAGATGGCCGATCTCGGCGAGGCTGCGCGGCATGTGGTAGGTCGAGGTCACCACCAGGAGCGAGCCGAAGCCGTTCTGTTCGGCCCAGAGCTTCGTCTGCTCGGCATTGCCGATCGTGTTGACGGCCCGGTAGTCGAGATCCACGCAGCACGCGAAATAGGTGCGCAGGTCAGGCCGCTGGCGGGCGAGTTCCTCGCGCGTGGTCTTCTCGTTGACGCCGGTGATGAGCAGCCGGCCGCCGCGTCCCTGGGCCAGGAGGTCGATCGCGTCGGCGATTCGCTCGGCCCCGCCCGTCAGGGCGACGATGGCGTCGGCCCGGCCGGCATTCTGCTCCTCGCTCCGGTCGAGGCTCCCGACGAAGACGAAGAAGCCCCCCGCCGCCACCAGCCCGACGAGGGCGAGGCCGAGGACGAGCGTGTTCGCCAGCCGTCTCAGCATGTCATCGAGTCCACGTCCCGTGCGGCCGCCGGACGGGCCCCCCGGTGCAAGCCCGCCCGTGCGTCCGCCACTAGCCTAGCATTGCCGGGCAATGAGGCAATGGAAGGGCGCGGGCGTGGCGGCCCGGGCCCGGTCTCAGCCGAGCTCGTCCAGCGTGTGGCGCACCGTGAGCCGCGAGACCAGCGCCGTGACCACGGCGACCAGTACGGCGATGCAGGCGATCGCCAGCAAGCCGCCCCAGCCGAGCGACACGCTGCCGAAGAGCGCCTTCACCTGGTCGCCTCCCGGCGTGGCGATCCAGGCATTGGCGAGCGCGCCCAGCGCGACGAAGAAGAGCGCGGCCAGTACGCCGCCGATCGCCCCGCCGCGCAGGCCGAGGCTGAGGAAGTGCTTCTGGAACTGCCGGGCGATGTAGCTGTCCGTCGCGCCGACGAAGTGCAGCACCTCGATGATCTCGCGGTTGCCCGCCATGGCGCCGCGCGTGGCGAAGCCGACGGCGAGCGCGGTGGCGGCGATCACCAGCGCCACGATGCCGACGCCGAGCAGAACCAGCGTGTTGGCCATGGTCGCCAGTCGCTCGACCCAGAGCCGATGGTCGTCCAGCGACGCGCCGCGCACGGCTTCGGCGAGACTCTTGCGCAGCCTGTCATAGTCCGGCAGCGCCCCGGCCTCGCTCTTCAGCACGATCATGCGAGGCACCGGGAGCTCGTCGAAGTTGAGCCCCGTGCCGAGCCACGGCTCCAGCAGCCGCTCCGACTCGGCCTTGCTGTAGACGCGGACCTCGACGATTCCCGGCGCTGCGCGGGCGATCTGCGCGGCGCGGGCCACGTCCGCCTCCAGATCGCGCCCGGGCAGGGGACGAACCTGGATCGTCACCTCGCGCGAGACGTCCGAGCGCCAGCCGGAGGAGGCCTCGGCCACGAGCTGCGCCGCGCCGGTGGTGAGGCCGGCGAGGAAGGTCATGATGGCGATGACGGTGATCAGCGCGCGCCCCGCGATCGAGGCGGCCGGGATCAGCGGCGGGTTGCGCCCGAGCGCGGGGTCCGCCGGGGGCGTCCTGCGCTCCTGGGCGGGCGGAGGCGGCGTCTCCGCCTGGGGTGCGGTGGCGGCGTCAGTCATAGATGTGCAGCCGTCCGTCGCCCAGCACGAGCCGGCGTGCGGCATCGAACTGGTCCATCAGGGCGAGGTCGTGGGTGGCGATCACGATGGCCGTGCCGCTCTTGTTCAGCTCGACGAAGAGCCGCAGCAGGCGTCGCGCCAGGGAGGGGTCGACATTGCCGGTCGGCTCGTCGGCGAGCAAAAGGTCCGGCTGGACGATGAGGGCGCGGGCGATCGCCGCGCGCTGCTTCTCGCCGCCCGACAGGACCGGCGGCAGCACGTGCATGCGCTCGCCGAGCCCCACCCAGCGCAGAAGCTCCACCACCTCGGCGCGGTAGCTCGCCTCCTCGCGGCCCTGCACGCGCAAGGGAAGGGCGACGTTCTCGTAGGTCGTGAGGTGCTCCAGCAGCCGGAAATCCTGGAACACCACGCCCATGCGGCGGCGCAGCGCCGTCAGCGTGTTCTTCTCGATGCGGCTGACGTCGTTGCCGAACAGGTCGATCAGCCCGCGCGTCGGCTTCAGCGCCAGCAGGATGAGCCGCAGCAGCGTCGTCTTGCCCGCGCCCGAGGGACCGGTGAGGAACTGGAAGGATTGCGGCTCGATGCTGAAATTGATGTCGCGCAGCACCTCCGGCCCCATGCCGTAGCGCAACCCGACATTCTCGAATCTCACCAGCATGTCGCGTCCGCGCCCGGCCCGGTCCCGCACCCCTGCGCGGCGCGCCGGCCCCTGGGATCTTCACCATTCGTTAAGCCTGTCTCTTCCCAATAGGCAAGACCGAGGCTCCCTGAGGCAGGACCCTGCCTGATTCGCATGCTGATCGTCTGCCCGAACTGCGCGACGTCCTACGCCCTCACCGAGAGCCAGCTCGGGACCGGCCGCACCTTGCGCTGCGCCAAGTGCCGGCACACGTGGCGGGCCACCGCGGCGGACGCGGTGGACGGGTTCGCGGAGCGCGCCGACGCCGATGCGCAGGCGCAGTGGCCCCCCGCAGCGGCGCAGTCCGACGTCGCGACGGCGGAGCCGCCCGTCGCGGCGACCGGGCCCCGGCCTCCGGTGCGCCGGGGCAGGGCCGCCGCGAGGCCGCGCGCCAAGGGGATTCCGGTCGCGGCCATGCTCGCCAAGCTGCGCGCCGTACAGCCCTGGCACTGGGCCCTCGCGGGAACGGCTGTCGCCCTGTCCCTCGCGGTGGTTGAGCGCCGGCTCGTCGTGCGCCTCGCGCCGCAGACCGCGGCGCTCTACGCCGCCGTCCACCTTCCCGTGAACCTGCGCGGCCTCGCCTTCGAGGGCGTGCGCAGCCAGGTGATCGCCGACAAGGACCAGCAGATCCTCGTGGTCGAAGGCCAGATCCGCAACGTCACCAAGGATGATTCGGGCATCCCGGGCCTTGCCCTGAGCCTCAGGGACGAGAAGGGCTCCGAAATCTACAGCTGGACGGCGGAAACGCCCCGCAGCGTGCTCGCGCCCGGCGAAAGCGCGCCGTTCCGGGCCCGTCTGGTCGCTCCGCCTCTTGACGGGCGCGACGTCTTGGTGCGGTTTGCACGAAACGAGAACGACGCGCCCGCGGACCACTGAGCCGCCGGCGCCAACAGGATCCAACCATGATCGAGCCCCGGCGCGTGCGCGTGCTGTTCGACGAGGCGCAGATCGCGCAGCGCATCGAGGAACTGGCCCGCGAGATCGCGGCCCGCAAGCCCAAGGACCTGCTCGTCGTGGCGATCCTGAAGGGCAGCTTCATGTTCGCCGCCGACCTCGTGCGGGCCCTGCACCGCGCGGGCCTGTCGCCGCAGATGGAGTTCATGCACCTGTCGAGCTACCGGGCCGGCACGGTCTCCTCCGGCCAGGTGGCCATCCTGCGCGACGTGGAGAGCGAGGTGCGCGACCGCGTGGTCATGCTCGTCGACGACATCCTGGAATCCGGCCGCACCATCGCCTTCGCCAAGGACCTGCTGGCGGCGCGCGGCGCGCAGGTGTGGACCTGCTGCCTGCTGGAGAAGCCGAACAAGCGCGCGGTCACGGTGAATCCCGATTTCGTGGGGTTCGAGTGCCCGGATTACTTCGTGGTGGGCTACGGGATGGACGTCGCCCATTCCTTCCGCGAACTGCCCTATATCGGAGTGGTCGAGGCGGCCTCGCCCGCCTGATACAGCAGGAGCGCGCCATGGCCACGATCCTGATCGCCGACGACGAGGAGCCGCTGCGCGGCTTCATCGCCCGTGCGCTGCAGCTCGACGGCCACAGGGTCGACGCCGCCGCCGACGGGGCGGAGGCGCTGGACATGCTGCTGGCGGACGGCGCCCGCTACGACCTGCTGCTCACGGACATCCGCATGCCGATGATGGACGGCATCGCGCTGGCGCTGGCCGCGGCCAAGGAGCGCCCGACCCTGCCGATCCTGCTGATGACGGGTTTCGCCGACCAGCGCGAGCGGGCGAGGGATCTCGACGCGCTGATCCGGGACGTGCTGACCAAGCCCTTCTCGCTGGCCGACCTGCGCCTGGTCGTCGCCCGCGTCCTGGACGAGACCGGGGTGGGGTGAGGCGGAGCGCCAGGGCGGGCTCTCCGCGAGACCCGCGGCCCTCAGTTCAGCAGGACGACGCCGACATTGAGGGCCGTCGCGAAGGCCACCCAGAGCGCGTAGGGCACGTTCATCCAGCCGGCCGGCGCGTCGAGGCTGCGGAAGATCGCGATCATCGCCAGGACCGACAGCTCAAGGCCGAGCACCACGATGAGGGCCGCGGGCGGGTTCTGAAGGCCGAAGAAGACGACCGACCAGAGCGCGTTGAAGACCAGCTGCACGGCGAAGACGAGGATGGCCCGGGTGCGCCCGGGCGTTCCCGGCGGCACCTGGAGGATGCGCCAGAAGGCGAGCGCCATGATGGCGAAGAGGATGGTCCAGGCGGGGCCGAAGACCCAGTTCGGCGGCGTGAACCACGGCTTGTTCAGCCCGGCGTACCAGCCGGAGATCTGCGGGGTCGTCGCGGCGCTGCCGATGGCGGCCGTCACGGCGACCGCGGCGAAGGCGACCAGGGCGTTGCGGAGGGCGTGGCCGCGGGCGGCGCTGGGGTGGCCGGCATGGGGATGGCCGGCGACCAGGGTCGCGCTTCCCGGGGGAGTGGTCTCTTGCATTGGGGGATCTCCTGCGCTTCAAGCTGGGGCTGAAACGTCAATCGGCAAGGGGGCGGAGGCGTTCCGTCCTGCCGCGTTGACGCTTTTCCGGCGCAAACCGAGGTTCCCATGACGAAGGACGGCCGTTCCGGCTGGACGAAGCGCACCCTGTCCGCCCAGGCGCTCGGACGGGTGGACGAGGCGACTCGGGCCATCGTGCCGCCCATCCATGTCGCCACCACCTACCTGCGCGATCCCGACAACCAGTACTCGTCAGGCTTCGTCTATGGCCGGCCCGACAACGAGACGGTGCGCGAGGCGGAGGCGGTGCTCGCGATGTGGGAGGAGGCGGAGGCCGCCATGCTCTTCTCCTCGGGCATGGCCGCGGCCACCGCGCTGTTCCTGGCCCTGCGGCCGGGGGATCATGTCGTGGCGCCGACCGTCATGTACTGGGCGCTGCGCAACTGGCTGGCCCAGGATGCGCGCGCCTGGGGGCTCCAGGTCGACTTCGTCGAGACCAGCGACCTCGACGCGCTGGCGGCTGCCATCCGTCCGGGCGTCACGAAGCTCGTCTGGCTGGAGACGCCCTCGAACCCACTGTGGACCATCAGCGACATCGCCGCCGCGGCGGCGCTCGCGCACCAGGCCGGCGCGCGGCTCGCGGTCGACTCCACCGTCGCCACGCCCGTCTTCACGCGTCCTCTGGCGCTGGGGGCCGACGTCGTGATGCACGCGGCCACCAAGGCGCTGAACGGGCATTCGGACGTGGTGGCGGGCGTGCTGGCGACCCGCAGGGCGGACGAGCTGTGGGCCCGCGCCGCCTCGAACCGCAAGAACCTCGGCGCCGTGCTGGGGCCTTTCGAGGCCTTCCTGCTGATGCGCGGCCTGCGCACGCTGGACCTGCGCGTGCGCGCGGCCTCCGCCAATGCCGCCGAGCTCGCCCGGCGGCTGATGGCGCATCCGCACGTCGCCGACGTGCTCTATCCCGGCCTCAAGGGCCACCCCGGCCACGAGGTCGCCGCGCGCCAGATGACGGGCGGTTTCTCGCACATGCTGTCGATCCGGGTCGCGGCGGGCGAGGCGAGCGCCATCGCCACCGCAGCCGGGGTGACGCTGTGGAAGCGCGCGACGTCGCTGGGCGGCGTCGAGAGCCTGATCGAGCACCGCGCGTCGATCGAGGGGCCCGGCACCCCGTGCCCGCCCGACCTGCTGCGCCTCTCCGCCGGCATCGAGGACCCCGAGGACCTCTTCGCCGACCTCGACCAGGCCCTGCGCCGGGCGGTGGGTTGACCCTCACCCGGCCGCCAGCAGCCGGGCGATCTCCGACAGGGGGTGGTGAACGTAGTCGCGGGCCAGCTCGGCCTTGACGAGAGGCTTGAGCGACCGCGGCATGTGCTCGCGCAGCATGGCCAGCGCCCGGGGCGGAGCGACCATCACCACCGTCTCCGGCCCATCCTGCTCGGCCCATCGGCCGATCGTCGCGATGGCGTCGCGCAGGAAGTCCCGCTCGGCCTGGTCGTGCCAGTCCGTCTCCTCGACGGCGCTGCGGCCCGGCGTGACGGCCGAGGTCGTGCGGCCCGGCTGGTCCGACCCCTGGTCCGCCGTGCGCGGATTGGCCGGCGCGTCCATCTTGTAGAGGATGTGCAGGTCGGGCGCGCCGGGCCGACCTTCCTCGCGCAGCACGAGAATCCTGCCGCCGTCGCCCACGAGCACCCAGGCGCCGTGGGGAATGCTGTTCAGCGTGGTCATCAGAGCCTCCCGATCCCAGGAAAGGACGAGGTTGGCGCGTTATCGCGGGGCCCGCCTTGATCCAAAGCGAAGCCCGGGCCGAAAGCACGCCCCTGCGCAGGACGTGGGCCCGTCCCATCCGCGCCGCCCCTTCCCAACCAGGGGCCCCTGTTCCAGGTTGGGCAGAGCCGAACCCAGAGGTGCGCCGCGTTCATGTCGAAAAGACGGAAGGCCATGACCCTGCCCCGCATCGCCTACGTCGCCTACTGGCGCTTCGTGGAGGATGACGGCTGGGCGATCGCCTCCCACATCGCGCTCTCCGCGCTGATGTCGCTGTTTCCGTTCATCATCGTCATCACGGCCATGGCCGGCTTCATCGGGTCGCAGCAGCTCGCCAACGAGGCGGCGAACCTCATCCTCGACGCCTGGCCGAGCCAGGTGGCGCGGCCGATCGCGACGGAGATCCAGAAGGTCCTGGGCGAGGTGCGCTCCGACATCCTGACGATCGGCGTGGTGCTGGCCCTTTATTTCTCGTCAAACGGGGTCGAGGCGCTGCGCATCGGGCTCAACCGCGCCTATGCGCTGAAGGAGCAGCGGCCCTGGTGGAGCACGCGGCTGGAATCCATCGGCTACGTGCTGGTGGGCTCGGTCGCCCTGCTGGCCCTGGCCTTCCTGGTGGTACTGGCGCCGGTGATCTGGGCCACCGTGATCGACTACGCGCCCTGGCTCGCGCCCTATTCGAACATCATCACGCTCACCCGGCTGGTGGTCGCCACGCTGATCATCGTGGCGGCGCTCACCATCGTCCACCTGTGGCTGCCCTGCGGGCGGCGCGGGATCGGGGAGATCATGCCGGGCGTACTGATCACCTGCGGGCTGTCGCTGATCTACGCCTCGGCCTTCGGCTGGTACCTGGGCCGCATGGGCCAGAGCTACGTCAAGACCTATGCGGGCCTGGCCTCGGTCATGATCGCGCTGGTCTTCCTCTATGCGCTCGCCTTCAACTTCATCTACGGGGGCGAGTTCAACGCCGTCGTCATGGACCGCCGCCGCCAGCGGGAGGCGGAGCGGCTGGCGGCGAGCCCGGACATCGAGAAGAGCCTCGGCCCCGCCGACCACGCGCCGGAGCACGAGCACGGTCGGGCGGGCCTGCCGGAGGTCTCCCCGGCGCGGGAGGCGGGGTGAGGCGGCGACGGTCCGGGCGCCTCAGCGCCCGGCTTCCAGCACGTCGTCCAGCGTGCGCAGGCCCGCGCGGGGCGCGCTGACCAGCACGGCCATGTTGCCGGGCGCGTGCTGGTTCTTCCACATCTTGGTGTGCGCGAGCGGGATCTTGTCCCAGGGGAAGACCTCGCTCATGCAGGGATCGATGCGCCGGTCGATCACGAACTGGTTGGCGGCGGCGGCCTGCTTCAGGTGCGCGAAGTGCGAGCCCTGGATGCGCTTCTGCCGCATCCAGACGATACGGGCGTCGAAGGTGAGGTTGAAGCCCGTCGTGCCGGCGCAGAACACCACCATGCCGCCGCGCTTCACCACGAAGCAGGAGGCCGGGAAGGTCGCCTCGCCCGGATGCTCGAAGACGATGTCGACGTCCTTGCGGCCGGTGATGTCCCAGATCGCCTTGCCGAACTTGCGGGCCTCGGCCATGTAGGCGTGGAACTCGGGCGAGTTCACCTTGGGCAGCTGGCCCCAGCAATTGAAGTCCTTGCGGTTGAGCACGCCCTTGGCGCCGAGGCCGAGCACGTAGTCGCGCTTGGACTCGTCGGAGATGATGCCGATGGCGTTGGCGCCGGAGGCGGCGCAGAGCTGCACGCCGAACACGCCGAGGCCTCCCGAAGCGCCCCAAACGAGCACGTTGTCGCCGGGCCGGATCGTGTGCGGGGCATGGCCGAACAGCATGCGGTAGGCGGTGGCGAGCGTCAGGGTGTAGCTGGCGCTCTCTTCCCAGGTGAGGTGCGGCGGGCGCTTCATCAGCTGGCGCGACTGGACCCGGCAGAACTGGGCGAAGGAGCCGTCCGGCGTCTCGTAGCCCCAGATGCGCTGGGACGGCGAGAACATCGGGTCGCCGCCATTGCACTCCTCGTCGTCCCCGTCGTCCTGGTTGCAATGGACGACGACCTCGTCCCCGACCTTCCAGCGCTTCACCTTGGAGCCGACCGCCCAGACGATGCCCGAGGCGTCGGACCCGGCGATGTGAAAGGGCTGCTTGTGGCCGTCAAGCGGGGAGATGGGCTCGCCCAGCGCCGCCCACACGCCGTTATAGTTGACGCCGGCCGCCATCACGAGGACGAGCACCTCGTCGTCGCCGATGGTCCAGGTCGGCACCGCCTCGAGCTGCATGGCGCTCTCCGGCGGTCCGTGGCGCTCCTTGCGGATGGCCCAGGCCCACATCTTCTCGGGGACATGGCCGAGCGGCGGGATCTCCCCGACGTCGTAGAGGTCCTTGAGGGCGGCGGGCTTGTGCTGTGCTGGCTGGGCCACGGGCAATCCTCCGGCAGTCGCCCGCGGTCGTTTCGCGGGCTCTTCGATGGGGCGCCCGGCGCCGGCGGTGACGCGCTGGCGGGGGCGGAGTTAGGGCGCAGTATCGCTGCCCATGTTGCACTGCGCCATAGGCTTAAGGAAGCACTTCCTTCGTCCTTCCGACGAGTCCAAGTCAGAAGTCCTAATTCACTGAAGCTCAACGCTATTAAGTGAAAATCAGGGTTCGTCCGTCATCCTGCGCCGATCGACGAGGCAGGTGAAGCCAATGCTTGCAGCCCTGGGGTTCAGCAGCATCAGCTACGAGGTAATCTGGGGCGTGCTGCTCAGCCTGCTGGCGCTCGCCGTCATCGTGGGCTGGCTGGCCGACTTCATCCTGAGCCAGCTCGGCTTCGGGCTGTTCGGCAATTCCTTCTTCGCGTTCGCGGGCTCGCTGCTCAGCCTGGTGCTGTTCCTGCGCTATCCCGTCGTCTGGCTGCAGACGGACGTGTTCACCACGTCGGCCGTCTGCATCGCGGGGGCCTTCTTCGCGATCCTGTGCGTGGGCCTGCTGCGACGGGTGGCCGGCTAGCTCGCGCCGAGTTGAACGCCGTCGCGTCCGGCGACGCTGGCCAAAACGGCGACAGCGGGTAGGCTTCCTCGACCTGCGCCGGAGGATGCCATGGGATTGCGTCGCCTCGCCCTGCCCGCCATCGCCCTCGGCGCGGTTCTCGCCGCCGCTCCTGCCCGCGCCGACAGCATCGACGGCAATTGGTGCAACATGGCCGGCAACAAGCACATGCAGATCGAGGGCCGGCGCATCGTGACGCCCGGCGGCAAGACCATGGACGGGCGCTACGGCCGGCACAGCTTCGCCTACGTGATCCCCGAGAGCGAGCCCGGAGCAGGGTCCGAGGTCTCCATGCTGCTCGTCAACGAGAACACGATCCAGGCGACCACCGGCTCGGCGGCCTCGCCCGAGATGTGGCACCGCTGCGAACAGACGAGCTGAGGCCGCCCCGGGTGCTTGCGACGGGCGCGGCGAGCGTCACGGGCTGCGCAGCCGCCCCGGAAGGACGGCGAGGATCGCCGCGACGGCCAGCGCCCAGATGCCGTTGATCGTGCCGCCAGTCACCACGCGGGCCAGCGTCAGGTCCTCCGCGGCGCGACCCTTGAGCGGGTTCACGACATACCAGCCGACCAGGGTCGTGCCGACGCCGAACAGCACGGCGATGGTGAACCAGTAGCCGAAACCGGTGCCGATGCGCGGGGCGAGGAGAGCGATCAGGACGCCCCACATGCCGCCCCAGAAGGCCAGGGACACGACCTGCGGGACATGCAGCGGCGGCACGGGCGTCATCACCCAGGTCGCCGCCTGCAGGAGATGGAGCTGGGTCCCGAGCCAGAGGGTGGCCTGGTGGACGGTGAGGACGGCGACGAATCCTGCGATGAATCCGCCGAGCGCGCGGAGCATGGACGCCTTCCGGTGAGGGGGAGCGGACGTGAAGCGGCAGGCTCGGACACGACCACAAGTCCCGGGGAGTCGCAAGCCGGACGGCCCGGCGGGTCTCTGACGCCGGTCCCCCGTACGTAGTCATCCGGGGTGGGGCATCCGTGAAAGCGCGGATTGTGGAACCGGCGGTTCCGACGAGGATCGCAACCATCGACTTCCGGCGCATACCGTGACCTCGGCTGGTTCATTCCCCTGGCGCGCGCCCCGTTGCGCCCCGCAAGGATCCCCCATGCAGGCTCCATCGGACCGCATCACCGCAGCACGCCTCATCAATGCCGGGCTCGCCGGCGTCTACGCCGTCGCCATCCTCTTCGCCGCGGCTCCGGCGGGCGCCAAGAGCAGGGCGGGCACGGCCGGCCCCGTCCGCGTCGCGGCGAAGGCGGAGCCCCGCCCCCCGGCGGAGGCCGGGCGCTCGGCGCGTCCCGTCCGGTGGGCGGCCAACCCCTGACCCGCGCTAGGGCGGCGCCGGCCGCAGAAGGCTGGTGAATCGAAACGGGAATGCTAGGCTCCCGGCGCGACCCCGAGAGAGGAGCCGGCCATGTCGATGAAAACCGTTCTCGTCCCCCTGGAGGATCCCGAGACGACAGGGCCGATCCTGGAGACGGCTCTGGTCTTCGCCCGGCGCTTCGGCAGCCTGGTGGAGGGCCTCGCCACCCTGCCGATCCTCGACAACTACATCGTCGGGGAAATGGTGCCGCTCTGGCCGCCGCAGCAGCGCAGCACGACGGACCTCACGCGTGACGTTTACGAGGCGTTCCGCGGCTTCATGACGACGCACGGCGTCGCCGCGCGCGACCAGGGCGCCACGGGCGCGACCTTTGCCTGGCGCGAGCCCCCGGTGCTGGGCGACTCCGCCGTGGCGAGCATCGCCCGCGTCTTCGACATCACGGTGGTGGGCCGGCCGATCTCCGGCAGCGTGGGGCCGCGCCTCTCGCTGCTGGAGACCGTGATGTTCGAGAGCGGCCGGCCGATCCTCATCGCGCCGCCCGCGGCGCCGGCGGGGCTCGGCGACAGCATCCTGGTCGCCTGGAACTGCAGCACCGAGACGGCGCGGACCGTGGCGCTCGCCGAGTCGCTGCTGAAGCAGGCCAAGCGCGTCCTCGTCCTGACCGTGGAGGGCGGCACGGTGCCCGGTCCCAGCGGCGAGGACCTCGCCCGCGCCCTGCGGCTGGACGGGATCGAATGCGAGGCCCTGACGCTGCCCGGCACGCAGGCCACCGCCGGCGAGGTGATCCTGCAGCATTGCGAGGCCTGGGGCGCAGACTTGCTGATCAAGGGCGCCTATACGCAGAGCCGGCTGCGCCAGATGATCTTCGGCGGCGCGACGAGCCACATCCTGTCGCAGGCCCGGCTGCCGGTCTTCATGGCCCACTGACCCTGCGGAGCCGCCCGGTCCGGTGTGCTTCCGGCGTGGGGAGGGCGAGGCCGCCCTGCCCGCCCGCGCGGGGTTAGGGTTAAGCCTCCGTTTCGATTTTCCATTGACTTGCCGGGTGTTAGACAGGCCCGACAGGATCCGGAGGCGTGGCGGGGCGCGCGCCCGCCGCCGGACCGCCAGGGCCGTGGGGCGCCGCGCCAGCGCGGAGACGGCCACCAGCGACGTACCGGCCAGGCTGGCTGCCACGGGGGATCGGCAACTCCCCCGGGGCGGCGGCGCGTCCGCCAGGCCGCCGCGGAGGGGCCACCCGTCCCCTCCCCAGCAGGCCGGATACGGGGAGCCGCCACGGTTCGGACGACCGTGGCGGCTCCCACATCCTCCGCGCCGAATTGGGGTGACGCCGCCGCCCGCCTGGGTTACGAGCGATGCGCGACGCAGCCCGGTGAGCCATGCACAAGTCCGCCCTCGACAAGCTCGCGACCTTCCGGCGCGCCTATCTCGCCGGCGTGGAGGCCGCTCCCCTCATCGTGCTCGACGTGGGTTCGGCGGTGGCGGACCCCACGCACGAGAGCAACCGGTCGGAAATGCAGAATCCCGCCTGGACGTTGCGCGGGCTCGACATCGCGCCGGCGCCCAACGTCGATATCGTCGTCGCGGAGCCCTATGACTGGCGGGAGGTTCCCTCGGGCTCGGTGGACGTGGTGACGTGCAGCCAGGTCTTCGAGCACGCCGAGTATTTCTGGATCACGATGATGGAGATCGCGCGCGTGCTGAAGACGCACGGGCTGGCCTTCGTCAACGCGCCGGGCGCCGGCCCCCTGCACCGCTACCCCGTCGATTGCTGGCGCTTCTACGACGATGCCTTCCCGGCCCTCGCGCGCTATTCGGGCCTCGATCTGCTGGAAAGCCAGGTGCAATGGGCGCCGGCCTATCGCAAGGGCCTGCAATGGCGCGACGCCACGGGCATCATGCAGCGACCCGTGCGGACGCCGGACGCGGAAGAGGGGCTCGCGCGCCGCATCGCCGCCGCCAAGCTCTCGGCCAGGACCTCCGTCTCGCGCGCCGACCTTGCCGCGCTGGAGGACGTCGCCGCTCCCCCCGGGATCAGCCCCATCGGACCGCAGGCGAGCCGCAACTGCCTCGCGGCGCGCGAGGACCAGGTGATCGCGGGCGCGTCCACCTGGTCGCACCGCGCCTTCCTCATCCGCCGCGAATTGCGCGACATCGGACAGATCCTGACGCGCCCGCTGCGCGACCTGCGGCTGTGACGGGGCGGCAAGGGATTGCAGGGAATGGACAGTGACGAGAAGGCCATCCACGCGCTGGTGGCGGACTGGATGAGAGCGACCCTGGCGGGAGACGTGGACGCCCAGCTGGCGCTGATGACGGACGACGTCGTCTTCCTGCTTCCCGGCCAGGAGCCTTTCGGCAAGCGCGCCTTCGAGGCCGCCGCCCGAGCGGCCGGGACCCTGCGCATGAGCGGCGCGAGCCGGATCGAGGACCTGACGCTGCTGGGCGACTGGGCCTTCATGCGCACGCGCATCGCGGTGGACGTGACGCCGCCCGGCGAGGAGCGCGCGGTCCGCCGCGAGGGCCACGCCCTCACCGTCCTCAGGCGCGACGGCGGGCGGTGGCGCATCGCGCAGGACGCCAACCTGCTGGCGGCCGTCGACGACTGAGCGGAGCGGCCGTTTCGGGACTGAGCGGAGCGGCGCTCTCAAGCGCCCGCGCCGGTCTCCTCGCGCCCGCGCTCGAGCTGGAAGGCGAGGTGCGCGCGCACCGTGGGCCATTCGGCGGCGACGATGCTGTAGACGCAGGTGTCCCGCAAGGCTCCGTTGGGCGTGCGCATATGGCAGCGCAGCACGCCGTCCAGCTTGGCGCCGAGCCGCTCGATGGCGCGCCGGCTCTGGTGGTTGAAGAAATGGGTGCGGAACTCCACCGCCAGGCAGCCGAGGCCGTCGAAGGCGTGGCCGAGCAGCAGCAGCTTGGCCTGGGTGTTGAGCGGCGTGCGCTGCACCGCCCTGGCGTACCAGGTCGAGCCGATCTCGGCGCGCGGGGAGAGCGGGTCGATATTCATGAAGGTGGTCATGCCGGCGATCCGGCCGGAGGGCTTCGCGATCACCGTGAAGGGCAGCATCGAGCCCTTTTCCTGCAGGCCGAGCCGGCGCTCGATCTCCGCCTCCATGCCCTCGGGCGAGGGGATCAGCGTGTACCAGAGCCGCCAGAGTTCCCCGTCCGCCGCCGCCTCGCGGAGGCCGGCCGCGTGCTCGCGCGCCAGGGGGACGAGTTCGACATGCGTTCCCGCAAGCGTGACGGGCGCGAAGGGCGAGGCGGACATGCAGGCCATCCCTGAAGACGAAGGCGGACGGGAGTCGCGCGAGGAGCGACCAGCGGCACTGTGCCACGCCGTGACGCTGAGCTCGACCCGCCGCACGACCCGTGCTGCGGCGCAGGCGACGCCCTGGTTCGACCGCCATGATCCGGCCTCAACCAGCCCGTTCAATCGTGCCGTCCTCCACAGCCTGCAGGAACCTGCCATGCGCGCCGCCTCTCTCCTCCTCGCTCTCGCAGCGGGCCTCCTCATCGCGCCTACAGCCGAGGCGCGCGGGCACGGGCGCGGCGGCCACGGATCGCACCACGGGGCGCACGGGCATGGCGGGCACAGCCGCCCGGGCTGGTTCATCATCCGGTGAAGCGGCCGGGGACGCAGTCATCCGCCACAGTCCCGCAATCATGGGGGCGAATGCTCGTCGCGCATTCCCTGGAGGTGAAGACCATGCTGCGTGTTGCCGCCCTCGCCCTGACCGTCGCCCTGGGCGCCTCGCCCGCCATCGCCGGCTCCGTCCCGCGAATCGACTTCGCCAAAGTCTGCCGCGCCAGCTCCGGCACGCCTGTCAGCAGGGACCAGCTCAAGGCCTGCCTGGAATCGGAGAGCCAGGTCCGCGACGAGCTCTCCCGGACCTGGAGCAAGTACTCCCCGGCCTCCCGGGCGGAATGTGCAGCCGGGCTCCAGAACGCCTATCACCCCAGTTATGTCGAGCTCATTTCCTGCCTGGAGATGGCCAATCCGGGCCTCGCGAAGCCGAAGGCGCTCGACTGATGCGGCCATGCGCCGTCCGCTCCGGGCAGGACGCCTGCCGTCCACGGCAGGGATCCGCTTCGAGGCGGGATCTGCGGTAAGTTCCTGTGCCAATGGATTAAATTGACAAGGTTACACAACCGTAGAACGGTGATGCCGCAGGTTGTGCTCTCCCCCTCCGTCCGGACAGGGACGACAGGGCGCTGGTCCTGCGTCGTGTGTCATCATCCCGGAGGAAGACATGGTCTTGAACAGAATGAGCCTTGCCGCGGCGGCGGCAGGCGCGGCGCTGGGCTTTTGCCTGGCGGGGGCCGCGCAGGCCCAGACGCAGGGCAAGCCGAATATCCTCTTCATCGTGTCGGACGACACCGGCTACGGCGACCTCGGGCCCTATGGCGGGGGCGAGGGGCGCGGCATGCCGACGCCCAACATCGACAAGATGGCCGAGAGCGGGATGACGTTCTTCTCGTTCTACGCGCAGCCGAGCTGCACGCCTGGCCGCGCCGCCATGCAGACCGGGCGCATTCCCAACCGCAGCGGCATGACGACCGTGGCCTTCCAGGGCGAGGGCGGCGGCCTTCCCGCGGCCGAGTGGACGCTCGCCTCGGTGCTGAAGCAGGGCGGCTACAAGACCTACTTCACCGGCAAGTGGCACCTCGGCGAGGCGGACTACGCGCTGCCCAACGCCCAGGGCTACGACGTGATGAAGTATGCCGGGCTCTACCACCTCAACGCGTACACCTATGGCGACCCGACCTGGTTCCCCGACATGGACCCCGAGCTCAGGGCCATGTTCGCGCGCGTCACGAAGGGCGCTCTGTCCGGCAATGCCGGCGAGAAGGCGGTCGAGGAGTTCAAGATCAACGGGCAATACGTCAACACGCCCGTGGTGGACGGCAAGCCGGGCGTCGTCGGCATCCCCTTCTTCGACAGCTATGTCGAGAAGGCCGCCCTCGACTTCCTCGACGACGCGTCGAAGGCGCCGAACACGCCCTTCTTCATCAACGTCAACTTCATGAAGGTGCACCAGCCGAACATGCCGGCGCCCGAGTTCGAGCACAAGTCGATGTCCAAGTCCAAGTATGCGGACAGCGTCGTCGAACTCGACACGCGCATCGGCCGCATCATGGACAAGCTGCGCGCCACGGGCTTGGACAAGAACACCCTCGTCTTCTACACGACGGACAACGGCGCCTGGCAGGACGTCTACCCCGACGCGGGCTATACCCCGTTCCGCGGCACCAAGGGCACGGTCCGCGAGGGCGGCAACCGCGTCCCCGCGATCGCCATCTGGCCCGGCAAGATCAAGCCGCAGACCAAGAACCACGACATCGTCGGTGGCCTCGACCTGATGGCGACGTTCGCCAGCGCGGCCGGCATCAAGCTTCCGGAGAAGGACCGCGAGGGCCAGCCGATCATCTTCGACAGCTACGACATGTCCCCGGTGCTGCTCGGCACCGGCAAGTCCGAGCGCAAGAGCTGGTTCTACTTCACGGAGAACGAGCTGACCCCCGGCGCCGCCCGCGTCGGCAACTACAAGGCCGTGTTCAACCTGCGCGGCGACAACGGCGCCACAACGGGCGGCCTGGCGGTCGACAGCAACCTCGGCTGGAAGGGTGCGGAGAAGTATGTCGCCACCGTGCCGCAGGTCTTCGACCTCTGGCAGGACCCGCAGGAGCGCTATGACATCTTCATGAACAACTACACCGAGCGCACCTGGACGATGGTCACCATCAGCGACTCGATCAAGCAGCTGATGGCGACCTACATCAAGTACCCGCCGCGCAAGCTGCAGAGTGGAAGCTATTCCGGGCCGGTCACGCTGACGGGCTACGAGCGGTTCCAGTGGGTGCGCGACCAGCTCGGCAAGGAGGGAGTCAACATCCCCCTGCCGACCGGCAACTGACCGCGCGATCGCCCCGGCCCGGCCCGGGGCGATCGCCCTCGCGGCCTCGCCGCAACGGCTCCGCACGGGCGTGCGGAGCGCCCGCGGCGCCGCGCGATCCGGATTTCAACGATGAGGGGAGAACAACGAGACCCTGGTGGAGCTGATGAGATTCGAACTCACGACCTCTGCAGTGCGATTGCAGCGCTCTCCCAACTGAGCTACAGCCCCGCCCGGGTGCCGGCCTTGTAAGGGCGCGGGGCTCGCCCTGTCAATTGCGAACTGAGCGCCGCCGGGCGCGATGCCCCCCGGCTTGTTTGGCGGCGCGGGCGCGGCTACATGAGGCGGGCCGGCGCGCCTCACCCCCGAAGCGGCGGCCAGACCCGCCCGATGGCCCGCGGCAGAATGCCCGGCCGACCCCGCCGATGGAGCAGCCCCACGATGCGCGCCCTGCTGGATGTGATCGAAATTGTCCTGCAGCTCTATGTTTACGCGCTGATCGCGTCCGCTGTCCTGAGCTGGCTGATCGCCTTCAACGTCATCAATGTCCGCAACGACTTCGTGCGCGGCATCATGAATTTCCTCTACCAGATCACCGAGCCGGTGCTGCGGCCCATCCGCAACCGGCTGCCCAATCTCGGCGGCATCGACATCTCGCCCATCATCGTGATCCTCATCATCATGCTGCTGCAGGGCTGGATCCGGGACTATCTCTACCCCGTCGCGTTCTGATCCCGTGGCGGGCGGGCGGCCCTGGAGCGCGGCCGGACCGGCCGTGACGCTCGCCGTGCGGCTGACGCCCAAGGGCGGCCGCGACGCAATCGACGGGGTCGAGACGCTGGCGGATGGTCGCGTCGTGCTGAAAGCCCGGGTGCGCGCCGTGCCGGAGGACGGCAAGGCCAACGCGGCCCTCCTGCGGCTGATCGCCGACGCGGTGGGGCTGCCAGCCTCCCGGGTGTCGCTCACGGGCGGGGCCACGTCGCGCCTGAAAACGCTGCGGCTCGAAACCGATGAGACGACTTTGGCGGCGGCGCTCGGCGCCTTCGTCGGCGGATAGGGAGAGGCCCCATGGCGGCAGCGACGATCGACGGCAAGCGGGTGGCCGAGGCGCTGAGGGCCCGCATCGCCGATGAGGTCCGCATCCTCGAGGCCAGTCAGGGCTTCGTGCCGGGCCTCGCGGTCGTCCTGGTCGGGCAGGATCCCGCCAGCCAGGTCTACGTCCGCTCCAAGGCCAAGCAGACCGTGGAGGCCGGCATGCGCTCCTTCGAGCACAGGCTGCCGGCGGAGACGCCGGAGGCGGACCTGCTCGCCCTGGTGCGCAGGCTCAATGCGGACGAGGCGGTCGACGGCATTCTCGTGCAGCTTCCCCTGCCGCCGCACATCGACGCCGACAAGGTGATCGAGTCGATCGACCCCGCCAAGGACGTGGACGGATTCCATCCCGTCAATGCGGGGCGTCTCGCCACGGGCACGGGCGGGCTGGTGCCTTGCACGCCGCTGGGCTCGCTGATGCTGCTCAAGACCGTGCGTCCCGCCCTCGCCGGGCTGGAGGCGGTGGTGGTCGGGCGGTCCAACATCGTGGGCAAGCCCATGGCCGCGCTGCTGCTGCAGGAGAGCTGCACGGTGACCGTCGCCCATTCCCGCACGCGGGACCTGCCCTCCGTCTGCCGGCGCGCCGATATCCTCGTCGCGGCGGTGGGCAAGCCCGAGATGGTGCGCGGAGACTGGGTGAAGCCTGGCGCTGTCGTCATCGACGTGGGGATCAACCGCGTGCCGGCGCCCGAGCTCGGCGAAGGCAAGGGCCGCATCGTCGGCGACGTCGCCACCGCGGAGGCGGCGCAGGTCGCCGGGGCCATCACGCCCGTGCCGGGCGGCGTGGGGCCGATGACGATCGCCTGCCTGCTCGCCAACACCCTGACGGCGGCCTGCGCACGCCGGGGATTGGCCCGGCCCGCGCTCTGAAGCGGACGTCCCGGCTCATGCGAGCCGAAGGCGGGACGGTCCGGCCTTTCGCCTCGCGTTGGCGGCATGTTTCGCCGCGGCGCTCCTCGCGATGACGGCCCAGGCCTTTACCGGGCGCATACGGGCAGCGGCTAGACTGGCCGCATGAGCCCGTCATCCGCCCTGCGCCTCGCCGCTGCTCTCGTCGCGCTGCTCGCCGGCTGGAGCCTCGCGCCCGCGCGCTCCCGGGCCGAGGGCTTCGAGGTGCAGAAGGCGCCGCCCGCCTGCCGGGGGCGCGACCTGCGCGAGGTCATCGTGCAGAAGGACCCCGCCATGGCGGCGGATCTCGACCGCAAGGCGGCCGCGATGCCCTTCGGCAAGGGCCGGCTGTTCAGGATCAGCAAGCCGGGCGTGCCGGACTCCTGGCTGTTCGGGACGATCCACGTCAACGATCCCCGCGTCACCACCTTCCCGCCCGCCGCGACCGCGGCCCTGGACAAGGCCAGGACCGTGGCGCTCGAGCTCGCCGAAACCGAGCGGCTGGAAGACCCCGCGCTGATGCAGTCCGTGATGAGCCACGTGCTCGCGGCCATGGTCGCGCGCCCGGGCGAGAGGGCCGATGCGCTCGTCCCGCCCGCCGACGTGCAGCGGCTGGAGAAGGCGATGGTGGCGCAGGGCCAGCCCGCCGTGGGGGCGCGGACCTTCCGGCCGGTCTTCATGGCGACGGTCCTGGCCGTGCCGGCCTGCGCCAAGACGAGCTTCAGGGGCGCGCCCTTCGTCGACCTGATGGTCGCCCGCAAGGCGCGCGAGCGCGGCGTCCCCCTCGTCGGGCTGGAAACCCTCGCGGGCCAGCTCGACATGCTCGCCGCGACGCCGAGCAGCATGCAGGGACCCTTCCTGCGCGCGCTCCTCGCCTCGCTCGACCTGCAGGAGGATGTCTACGAGACGACGATCCGCCGCTATGCGGCCGGGGAATTCGGCTGGCTGGTCGCCTGGTCCCGCGGCGACAAGGTGATCCCGGGCGTGGAGGCCAAGGTGCCCGACGCGTTCTTCGCCGCGCTGATCGATACGCGCAACGCGGGAATGCGGGACGCCGCGCTGCCTCTCCTCGCCGAGGGCGGGGTCTTCATCGGCGTGGGCGCGGCGCATATTCCCGGCGAGGCGGGCCTCGCCAACCTGATCCGGCAGGCGGGCTACGCGGTCGAGCGGGCGGACTAGCTCCTCGGGCGCTCGGGCGGGAGTGAGAACCCGGCCCGCGTTTCCCGTCCAGCCGAAGGTGGCCCTTGCTGCGCTGCGGCAAGGGCTGCGATAAGGATTCCACGAGCGAGGGAATCCCATGAGCCAGACCGATACGCCCGGCCTCGCGTCCGCCGTCGCCAAGACGAGCGCCGGACGCTTCTTCGAGGATTTCAGCCTCGGCGAGGTGATCCGCCACGCCACGCCGCGCACGGTCACGGCCGGCGACGCGGCGCTCTACACGGCGCTCTACGGCACGCGCTTCGCCGTGCAGTCCTCCGACGCCTTCGCACGCGCGATCGGCTATCCCCACGCGCCCCTCGACGACCTGCTCGTCTTCCACGTGGTGTTCGGCAAGACCGTGCCCGACATCTCGCTGAACGCGGTCGCCAACCTCGGCTACGCCGCCGGGCGCTTCCTGGCTCCGGTCTATCCCGGCGACACGCTGCGCACGGTCTCGGAGGTGATCGGGCTCAAGGAGAATTCCAACCGCCAGACGGGCGTCGTCTATGTCCGGTCTACCGGAACCAACCAGCGCGGCGAGGAAGTGCTCGACTACGTGCGCTGGGTCATGGTGCGCAAGCGCGATCCCGAGGCCGTCATCGCCCAGGAGCACGTGCCCACCTTGCCGCGGGTGGTCTCCGTCGACGCGCTGGGCGACGCCTGCCCCATCCTCGACGCCTCCGCCTACGACGCCGAGCTCGCCGGCAGTCCCCACCGCTTCGGGGACTACGAGGTGGGAGAGCGCATCGACCATGTCGACGGCATGACCGTGGAGGAGGCCGAGCACCAGATGGCGACGCGCCTCTACCAGAACACGGCGCGGGTGCATTTCGACCAGGTGGCGCAGTCGGCGAGCCGCTTCGGCCGCCGGCTCATCTATGGCGGACACGTGATCTCGCTCGCCCGGGCGCTCTCGTTCAACGGCCTCGCGAACGCCTTCCATGTCGCGGCGATCAATGGCGGACGCCACGTCGCACCGCTCTTTGCTGGCGGCACCGTCTATGCCTGGAGCGAGGTGCTGGACAAGGCCGAGCTGCCCGGCCGCACGGACGTGGGCGCCCTGCGCATCCGCACCGTGGCCACCAGGGACCAGCCCTGCCGCGACTTCCCGCTGAAGTCGGGGGAGGAGTACGACCCCTCGGTGATCCTCGATCTCGACCTGTGGGTGCTGCTGCCCCGCTGATGATCCCTGCCGGTCCCGGCCGGATTCGCCGGCGGGGATGGCAGCCGGCGACGCAGGTGACAGCCCGGCGCAGACGTGGTCCGCTCGCGCCCCTGCCGGAGTCCCCACGCATGCGCATCCCCCTGGACACCGTCCTCCTCGTCGTCGACCTGCAGAAGGCCATCGACGATCCCTCGTGGGGCGCACGCAACAATCCCGGCGCGGAGGCGGAGATCGCCGGCCTGCTCGCGGCCTGGCGGGAGAGCGGCATGCCGGTGGTCCATGTCCGGCACGATTCGGCGGAGCCGCGCTCGCCCTACCGCCCCGGCCAGCCGCTGCACGCCTTCAAGCCGGAGGCGGAGCCGTCGCCGGGGGAGCCGGTCTTCGCCAAGGCGAGCGGCAGCGCCTTCGTGGGGACCGGCCTCGAGGATTGGCTCACGCGGCGCGGCCATACCACGCTCGTGGTCTGCGGCGTGCTGACCCACAATTCCGTCGAGACGACCGTCCGCCATGCGGGCTGCCTGGGCTTCCGCGCCTTCGTGGCCGGGGACGCCTGCTGGGCGACGGCCCGGCGCGACGCCACGGGACGGGACTGGCCGGCCGAGGCCGTCCACGCGCTGTCGCTGGCGAATCTCGACGGTGAATACGCGACGGTGGTGACGGCGCGGGAGGCGGGCCTCGCCGCCCGGCTGATCGCCTCGCGCAAGCAACCCTGGCGGCGCGAGGACCGCTTTCGACCCGGCTGAAACGTCGTTCCGAGGCGCACGGCGACGAAACGACCCGGGAACGCCGGGCAAGACGATTGGATCGCTTCGCCTTCGGCGCGCAAGGACTGCGAGAGGTCGGCTCGGTCGGGCCGGATGGGGGGCTCGGAGGGCTTCACCGCCCCGCGCGCAGGGCGTCCAGCACCTTGCCGGAGGCGCGGCCGTTGCGCTCGAGCCCGATCTTCACCTGCACGTCCGCGATGGCCTGCTTGGTCTTGGTGCCGATCGCGCCGTCGGGATTGCCGATGTCGTAGCCCCGGCGCAGCAGGAGGGCCTGCAGTTCCCGCCGCTCGGCGCGCGACAGGCCGCGGTCGTCGGTGGGCCATGGCGTCACGAAGGGCCCGCCGCCGCGCAGCCGGTCCGACAGGTGGGCGATCGCGAGGGCATAGCTCTCGGCGGCGTTGTAGGCGTAGATCGCGTCGAAGTTCTTCGTGACGAGGAAGGCCGGTCCCTGCGCGCCTGCCGGCAGGATCAGGCCGGCATTGCCCTCGCCCGGCAATGCGCCGCCGCCGATGCGGCGGACGCCGAGCGAGGCCCATTGCGAAAAGGTCTTCTTCTTCGTGCGCCCCGCCAGCCCCGCGTTGAAGCCGGCGGGCAGCTTCACCTCGAAACCCCAGGTCATGCCGCTCTGCCAGCCCGAGCGGTCGAGATAGTTCGCTGTGCTGCCCAGTGCGTCCGGGATGGAATCCACCACGTCGCGCCGTCCGTCCCCGTCGAGGTCGACGGCGAGGCGCAGGTAGGTCGAGGGCATGAACTGGGTATGGCCGAAGGCACCGGCCCAGGAGCCCGTCAGGTGTGCGGGGTTGAGCTCGTTGCGGTCGAGGATCTTCAGCGTGGCGACAAACTCGCCCCGGAAATAGGCCTGCCGGCGGCCGTAGCAGGAGAGCGTGGCGAGCGACTGGACAAGCGGCCGCTTGCCGATGGCCTTGCCGAAATCGGACTCGACGCCCCATACGGCCACGATCGTGTAGCGGTCCACCCCGTAGCGGCTCTCGGCGGCCGCGAGGGCCGAGGACCATTGCCGCAGCATGGCCTTGCCGTCGGCGACGCGCTCGTCGTCGACGAGGCCGGCGAGGTAGTCCCAGATGGGCGTGGTGAACTCGGGCTGGTCGTTGAGGAAGTCCAGCACCTTCATGTCCGGCTCGAGCCCGGACGTGGCGGCGTCGAAGGTCGCCCCCGACACGCCCGCGCCGAGCGCAGTGGCGCGCAACCCGGCGAGGCAGGAGCGGAAGTCGGACTGGGCGGCGGCGGCCTGGGGCAAGGCCAGCGCGAGGCCGGCGGTCAAGGCGAAGCTGATTCGGCGCATGGCGAAGAGCTTAGTCGAGCCGGGCCGCGATGCCACCTCGGGGCGTCCTGCGTCATCGCGAGGGGCGCGGCGCCCCCTCCGTCCTTGCGAGGCGCGAGGCGACGACGCCATTCCGTCCGGCCAAGGACGGGATGGCCTCGCTGCGCCCGCAACGGCGCGGCCGGCGGCCGTTACAGCCAGGGACGGCTCGTGGCGGCCTTCTTCTCGTAGGTGTCGATGCTGTCGGCCTTCTCCATGGTGAGGCCGATGTCGTCGAGCCCGTTCAGCAGGCAATGCTTGCGGAAGGGATCGATCTCGAAGGTCACGACCCCGCCGTCCGGGCCGCGGATCTCCTGCGCCGCGAGGTCGACGGTGAGCGTGGCGTTGGCGCCGCGCCGCGCGTCGTCCATCAGCTTGTCGAGGTCCTCCTGCGAGACCACGACCGGCAGGATGCCGTTCTTGAAGCAATTATTGTAGAAGATGTCGGCGAAGGACGTGGAGATCACGCAGCGGATGCCGAAGTCGAGCAGGGCCCAGGGCGCATGCTCGCGCGAGGAGCCGCAGCCGAAATTGTCGCCGGCCACGATGATCTCGGCCTTGCGGTAGGCCGCCTTGTTGAGGACGAAGTCGGGGTTCTCCGCGCCGTCCTCCTTGTAGCGCATCTCCGCGAAGAGTCCCGTGCCCAGTCCCGTGCGCTTGATCGTCTTCAGGTACTGCTTGGGGATGATCATGTCCGTGTCGACATTCATGATGTCGAGCGGGGCGGCGACGCCGGTGAGCGTGGTGAAGGGCTGCATGACGAAAGCCTGTCTCGGCGGAAGGGACGCTGCAGCCCTTTAGCAGGGCCGGGCGGCCAAGGGTAGAGGCCTGGCGCAGGCCGGCCCCGACGGGCGTAACGCAATGTTCGCCTGGCGCAGCTAGGCTTGCGCCATGATCGGCACGCTCGACGCCCTTCCTCCATCCCTGCGCCGGCGGGTCGAGGCCGAACTGCAGCCGGGCGAACGGGTCCTGTGGGCGGGCATGCCCTCGCCGCTGTCGGCCCTGCTGCCGAGCCTGTTCCTCTTCGTCTTCGGGATCGGCTGGTCGAGCCTGACCTTCACCTGGGAGGCCGTCGCGGTCAGGGCTTTGCTGGGCGGCGCGTCGTCCGACAAGGCGCCGGGCATGCCGGGCGGCATGGGCGTGATGTTCGCGCTGTTCGGCATTCCCTTCGTGCTCGTCGGGATCGCGCTGCTCGGCGCCCCGTTCTTCGTGGCGCTGCAGGCCATGATGACGGCTCACGTCGTGACCGACCGCAGGCTGCTCACCGTGACGGGCGGACCCTGGAAACAGGTCGAGAGCCGGGACCCCGGCGCCCTCACCTTCCTGCGGCGTCGGGACCACCGCAACGGGCGCGGCACGCTGCGCCTCGGCTTCGGCACGACGCGCGACAGCGACGGCGACGCGCGCAGCGTGGAGACGAGCTGGGCCGGCGTCGCGGAGGTCCGGCAGGCCGAGGAGGCGGTCCGCGAGCTGGCGCGCAGCGTGGGGCGCAAGGTCTAGCGCCTTTGACCGAACCGATCTCTCGCCGTCCTTGCGAGCCGAAGGCCCGTCCATCCAGTCTTCCGCCGAGCGTTCACCGGATCGCTTCGTCGCGTTGGTCCTCGCGATGACGTCTCAGACAGGCCGATACTCGCTCCGGGTCACCCCGCCTGCCGCTCGATCTCCTCCATGTCGTCGTCCGACAGCCCCACGTGATGGCCGATCTCGTGCACCAGGACATGGGTGACGAGATGGCCCAGCGTCTCCTCGTGCTCGGCCCAGTAGTCGAGGATGGGCCGGCGGTAGAGCCAGACCATGTTGGGGAACTGGCCGGTCTGCAGCACGGCGCCCGCCTGGGCGAGGCCGGTGCCGCGGAACAGGCCCAGCAGGTCGAACTCGCTCTCGCACTGCATCTCGTCGAGCGTCTCCTCGTCCGGGAAGTCCTCGACGCGGATCACGACGCCCTCGCAGAGCGCGCGGAACTCCTCGGGCAGGCGGGCGAAGGCTTCGTCGGCCAGGCGCTCGAGGACGTCCAGCGAGGGAGCGGTGCAGTCGGCCCAGCGACGGGGCGGCGTGTCGGTCATGTCGGGTCCTGCAGGGGATGACGGACGGGCGGGTCGGCTCAGCGGCCGAACCAGTCCACCAGCGAGGTGACGAGGTAAAGCGCGAAGATCAGGCTGAGCGCGCGGCCGATCCGCCGGCCCCAGACCTCGATGGGATCGTTGGCGGGCGCATCCGCTGCGCCGAGATGCCGCACGGCGCGCGCGAGCGCCGAGGCGCCGACGGTCGTGCTCTCCTGCTCGACCTGTGCCAGCGCGCGGCGGGCCTCCTCGGCGCGGGCGGCGTCGCGGGGCGTCTGGGGCTGCTCCGCCATGGGTCCCTCGTCCTCTCGCGGCTTTCGCGGGCTGAACCGCGGATGAACAGGCCGTTGCGGGCCGGTTCATCCCCGATCCGACAGGATCATGGCCGGCCGGTGATCCCGGCGTCATGCCAGTCCGGAGAGACTACCATGTCGAGCCCCCTTCGCATCCCCCGCGCCCTGACGGCCGCTGCGCTGGCCGCGGGAAGCCTCCTCGCCGTCGCCGCGTCGGCCGCCCCCGCGTCCGCCGGCCCGATGCAGCCGGGCTTGGCGCCCGATGCCGGGCCCGCCCTCGTGGATCAGGTCCAGTGGGGCCCGCATCCCGGCTGGGGTCCCCCGCCGCCGCGCTATGGCTGGGGTGGCGGCCCGGGCTGGCATGGAGGCTGGGGACGCCCCGGCTGGCGGCACGGCTGGTACGGCCCGCGCTGCCGCGTGAGCTACGTGCGCACCTGGGACCGCTGGCGCGGCGGCTGGATGATGCGCCCCGTGCGGCAATGCTGGTGAGGCCAGGCGCGGCGCGCCCTTGAGCGTGGCCGCCCGCGCCCTACACTCCCCGCCGAATCGGACGGGGAGCGACGGGCGTGGCGCATTGGCTGGTGAAATCGGAACCCGAGGTCTGGTCCTGGCTGCAGCAGGTCGAGGCGGGAGCCAAGGGCACGTACTGGAACGGCGTGCGCAACCACTCGGCCAAGCTCAACCTCATCGCCATGCGCAAGGGCGACCAGGCCTTCTTCTACCACTCCAACGAGGGCAAGGAGATCGTCGGCATCGTCGAGGTGATCAGGGAGCACTACCCCGATCCGACCGCCGAGCCGGGCGCGCCCTGGGTCGTGGTGGACTTCAAGGCGGTGAAGCCGCTGAAGCGCCCCGTGACGCTCGCGCAGGTCAAGGCCGAGCCGAGATTGGCGAAAATGTCGCTGGTCACCTCCATGCGGCTGTCCGTGCAGCCGGTGACGGACGACGAATGGGCGCTCGTGTGCGGGATGGGGGGCGTGTGAGAGGCCCGCGCCTTGCCTTCCACCCGGCAGCGGAGCCGATGCTCCAGGGCGATCCGTCACGACCTCCACCCCGCGAGTTCCCCCGCAGCGGCCCGGGCCTGCCGCGGCCCGAGACGGAAGACCGCCGGACGTCCTCGACCGGCCCGTCGCTCCGTCGCGCCTTCCCGATCGTCCGCCCAAAGGTCGCGCGACCAAAGTGCGAGCCCCGTTCGCCTTGCCGCGAAATGAGGCGTTTCGCATAATGTGAACCATACCGGCCAGGCCCCAAGCGGCCGAAGCCCCGGTCCAGTCGCTTCGACCGCCCGAGAGAGGCGGTCGCGCCGTTATGGGAGGTCGCAATGTCCGAGAAGCTGTACCCCGTCAGCGCCGAGTGGGCGCAGCGCGCCTGGGTCGACGACGCCAAGTACAAGGACATGTATGCCGCGTCCGTCCGCGATCCCGACGCCTTCTGGGGCGAGCACGGCAAGCGGATCGACTGGATCAAGCCCTTCACCAAGGTGAAGAACGTCAGCTACGCGCCGGGCGCCGTCTCGATCAAGTGGTTCGAGGACGGCGTCACCAACGTCGCCGCGAACTGCATCGACCGCCACCTCGCCAAGCGCGGCGACCAGACGGCGATCATCTGGGAAGGCGACGATCCCGGCGAGTCCAAGCACATCAGCTACAAGGAGCTGGCCCACGAGGTCGGCAAGTTCGCCAACGTGCTCAAGCACTACGGCGTGAAGAGGGGCGACCGGGTCACGATCTACCTGCCGATGATTCCGGAAGCCGCCTACGCCATGCTGGCCTGCGCGCGCATCGGCGCCATCCACTCCATCGTCTTCGGCGGCTTCTCGCCCGATAGCCTCGCCACCCGCATCGACGATGCGGCCTCGGCCGTGGTGATCACGGCGGACGAAGGACTGCGCGGCGGCCGCAAGGTGCCGCTTAAGGCCAATGTCGACGCGGCGGCGGACAAGACCCCCACGCTCAAGACCGTCCTGGTCGTCAAGCGCACCGGCGGGGCCGTGGCCATGCAGGCCGGGCGCGACGTCTATTACGACGAGGCGGCCGCCAAGGTCTCCGCCGATTGCCCGCCCGAGCCGATGAACGCGGAGGATCCGCTCTTCCTGCTCTACACCTCGGGCTCGACCGGCAAGCCCAAGGGCGTGGTGCACACGACGGGCGGCTATCTCGTCTATGCCTCGATGACGCACCAGTACGTCTTCGACTACCACGAGGGTGACATCTACTGGTGCACGGCTGACGTGGGCTGGGTCACCGGCCACAGCTACATCATCTATGGGCCGCTCGCCAACGGCGCGACGACCCTGATGTTCGAGGGCATCCCGACCTATCCGTCCATCTCCCGCTTTTGGGACGTCGTGGACAAGCACAAGGTCAACATCTTCTACACCGCGCCCACCGCCATCCGTTCGCTGATGGGTGCGGGCGAGGAGCCCGTGAAGAAGACGTCGCGCGCCTCTCTGCGCCTGCTGGGATCGGTCGGCGAGCCGATCAACCCCGAGGCGTGGGAATGGTACTACCGCGTCGTCGGCGAGAACCGCTGCCCGATCGTGGACACCTGGTGGCAGACGGAGACGGGCGGCATCCTCATCACGCCGCTGCCGGGCGCCACGACGCTCAAGCCCGGCTCGGCCACGCGGCCCTTCTTCGGCGTGCAGCCGGAGGTGGTGGACGCCGAGGGCAAGGTGCTCGAGGGCGCCTGCGAGGGCAACCTCGTGATCGCCGACAGCTGGCCCGGCCAGATGCGCACGGTCTATGGCGATCACCAGCGCTTCATGGAGACCTACTTCGCCACCTACGCGAACAAGTACTTCACCGGGGACGGCTGCCGCCGCGACGCGGACGGCTTCTACTGGATCACCGGCCGCGTCGACGACGTGATCAACGTCTCGGGCCACCGCATGGGCACGGCCGAGGTCGAAAGCGCGCTGGTCGCCCATCCCAAGGTGTCGGAGGCGGCGGTGGTCGGCTACCCGCACGACATCAAGGGGCAGGGCATCTACGCCTATGTCACGCTGATGGACGGCGAGGCGCCCACCGAGGCGCTGCGCAAGGAACTGGTGGCCTGGGTGCGCAAGGAGATCGGTCCGATCGCCTCGCCGGACCTCATCCAGTTCGCGCCCGGCCTGCCCAAGACGCGTTCGGGCAAGATCATGCGGCGCATCCTGCGTAAGATCGCCGAGGACGAGTTTGGCAGCCTGGGCGACACATCGACGCTGGCGGACCCCACCGTCGTCAACGACCTCATCGACAACCGCCAGAACAAGCGGGCTTCGTAAGGGTCTCGAGAGCTTCCTCCCCGCCTCGAGGGCGGCGTCCGCGTGACGCCGCCTTTTTTCATGGGCGGGAGAAAACGAGGCGGGTCCGCCTCGGCCTGGGCCTTGGGGCTGCGGGCCCGTCCGGCGCTTCGGTCAAGCCGCGGCGGCGGCGAGGCCGGACTTGTCGACGATGATCTCGACCGCCTCATCGTCCTCCCCGCGGGAGCCGAGGCTCTCGTGGACGCGTTCGGCCTCGGCGACGATCGCCGCGATCAGGCGGCGGGCGTTGCGGCAGGGGGTCGGCTCGTCGAGGGCGGCCGAGAGCCAGGCCGCGGCATCCTCGTCGACGACCGCGGTGGGGCGCTCCGACCAGACCACGAAGTCGACCAGGGCCGCCACGAACCAGGCGTTCCAGGTGCGGTCGGCGCGGGGCACGTCGCGGTCGAGGCGGATCAGGATCTCGGCCTCCGCCCGGCTGGTGACGCCGTCCGGCAGGATGTCGCGCTCGAGCCGACGCACGTCGGCGAAGTTGATGCGGCCGCGGGCCTCGATCTCCGTCGCGACCGCGAGCAGGCGAGCCTCGTTCATGTCCATCTCCCGTCTTCGTCAGGGGTGTCGTGTTCCGTGCGACGAAAGTGCGCTGCGGGCTTGAACGGCAGGCTAAGGATCGCGGTCAACGAATGGTGACCGGGCCCCTGCCGAAATGCGAACAATTCGAATGGTTTCCGAGATCTCTCCGCAGTCCTGCGCCGGTCACGGAGGCTTCATGCCTCGCGCAACCAGACCTGCATGGCGCCAGGCTCGCGGTTCGCCCAGAGGTGGTAGGGGATGGCGCGGAAGGCGACCGTCCTTTTGTCCGGCGCCGCCGTGCGGTAAAGCGCGTCGCCCCACTCGCCGTCCGTGTCGGCGAGCGCCTCGCCCTCGATGACGACCGCCCCGCCCAGCAGACCGGGATCGAAGCGGGCGACGAGCGGCGCGGAGGCGGGCAGGCTCAGGCGCTGCGGGGGGACGGCGACGTCGGCCTGCTCGACGCAATAGACGACCGGGCCGCGGCGCAAGGCCACCCGGCCGGCGTCGGCCGCGACGGCCGGGTGCGCGTGGAGGCACTCCACGGCCATGGGAAGCGACAGGCGCAGCGCGTCGCCTTCCCGCCAGTCCCGCTCGATGGAGAGATAGCCGCGGCGCGCCGCGCCGCAATCCAGGGGTTCGCCGTTGAGGGCCAAGGCGGGCGAGCGGCACCAGCCGGGCAGCCGGACGTGCAGGACGAAGCGCCGCGGGCGCGCCGGCGAGACCAGCAGCGTCACCTCCCCGTCCCAGGGATAGCGGGTCTCCTGGGCGATCGTCACGGCGTCGCCGCCGAGGCCGAGCCGCGCCTCGCCGGCCCCGTAGTGATGCACGGCGATCTCCCCCTCGCCCACCGCGTAGAAGCTGCTGCCCGCGGAGGCGACGAAGCGGGCGATGTTGCCGGTGCAGCAGGGGCACTCGTGCCAGGCCCAGCGCCGGTGGCCGCCCTCGCTCTCCAGAGGGTTGTCGTAGAAGAAGCGGTCGCCCGCCGCCGACAGGCCGGCCAGCGCACCGTTCAGCATCACGGTTTCCGCGAGGTCGGCGTGGCGGGCGTCGAGGTCCATCGCCGAGAGGCTGCGGCACCACAGCGCGAGGCCGATGGCGGCGCAGGTCTCCGCGTAGGCGGAGGCGTTGGGCAGGTCGTAGTCGCGCGTGAAGCCCTCGTTGGCGGCGGACGGACCGAGGCCGCCCGTGACGTAGAGCCGGCGCGTGGTCAACTGGGCGAAGAGCCGGTCGCAGGCCGCCTTCAGCGCCGCGTCGCCTGTCTCGGCGGCGAGGTCGGCCATGGCGGTGAACAGGTACATGGCCCGCACCGCGTGGCCCACCACCTCGTCCTGCTCGCGCACCGGGCGGTGCGCCTGGCTATAGGCGTAGGTCTTGTAGACATAGGCCGCGGGGTCGTCGCCCCGCGCGAGCGCCTCGGCGTCGAAGAAGGAGGGTTGCCGGCCCCGCTCGTCGACCAGGAAAGCCGCGAGCTTCAGGGCCTGCGCGTCCCCGGTGGCCCTGTGGAGGCGCAACAGTGCGAGTTCGATCTCGGCATGGGCGTCGTAGCCGCGACTCTGCCCGGGCCCGGGTCCGAAACGCTCGGCCACATGGGCCACGGCGCGCCGGACGACGTCGAGGAACCGGGTCTTCCCGGTCGCCTGCGCGTAGGCCAGCGCGCCCTCGAGCAGATGGCCGAGCGAGTACATCTCGTGCAGGTCGCGCAGGTTGGTCCAGCGCCCCTCGGGCTCCCGGCGGATGAACCAGCTGTTGAGATAGCCGTCCGCCATCTGGCCCCCGGCATAGGCCTCGACGATGGCGTCGATCCGGGCCTCCAGGGCGGCGTCGCGGCGGCCCATCAGGGTGTAGCTCGCCGCCTCGATCCACTTGCCGACGTCGCTGTCGAAGAAGTGCTGCATCGACAGCCCGCTGGGCTTGATGGGCCGCACCAGCGGACCCGGCGGCTCGCCGAAGGCGAGCGCCTCCAGCACGCCCTCCTCCTCCAGCCGCCTGTGGATCGCCGGCACGGTGATCTTGCGCACGCGCTCCGTCCAGGTGCGCCAGAAGCCGTCGGCGAAGCGGACCGCGCCAGGCGATGCGGGCGCGAAGCGGCGGCGGGGCGTCGCGCTCACGGGCGGGCCGCCGCGGCGTGGACCCGGTGGACCAGCGCGGCCATGGCCGCGGCGTCCAGCGCCTGCACCGTGCGGCCGAGGCACCCCGTCATGGTCTCGGCGGCCACCAGGGCATTGACGATCGCCTCCTCCGTCGCCTCGGCGGCGGCCAGGAAGAGCGGGTCGAGGCCGCCATCGGGGACGTGGTCCAGCCTCGCGATGCCGCCGACCCCCGGGTCGAGCGGATCCCCCGCGGTGCTGAAGGCGAGGAAGATGTCGCCGGAGCCGTTGCCGCCGAAGGCCCCGGTGCGGCCCATGCCGAGCGCCATGCGGCGGGCGACGCGCTGGAGTTGAAGCGGGTGGAGGGGCGCGTCGGTCGCCAGCACGCCGATGATCGAGCCCTGCTCCCGGGAGAAGATCGCGCCTTCGGGCATCAGGCGGCCCACCGGCGCCCCGAGCACCGTCAGGTGCGGCCGGCGGCCGAAATTGGCCTGGACCAGGACGCCGACCCGGACGGGATGGGCTGCGGTTAGCGCCACCTCGCGCGACGCCGTGCCGGTGCCGCCCTTGAACTCGTAGGCGATCATGCCGGCGCCGCCGCCGACATTGCCCTCCGGCACGGGTCCGTCCTCGGCGGCTTCCAACGCAGCCAATACGTGCTCCTCCGTCAGGGCCCGCCGGTCCATCGCGTTCAGCCAGTTGTCGCAGGTCTCGGCCACGACGGGCAGGACCCAGCCGAAGTCGCCGGGCTTGCCGGCGAGGCGGCGCATCCAGCCGGTCGCCGCGTGGTGCGCCATGCCCACGGCGTGGGTGTTGGTGACGAGCACCGGGCCGCGAAGCCAGCCGGCCTCGGCGACCCAGTGCATCCCCGTCATCTCGCCATTGCCGTTGAAGGAGTGGCAGCCCGCCCACACCGCACCCGCTCCCCCGGCGCGGCCGCGCGGCAGGATCGCCGTCACGCCCGTGCGGATGGCGTCCTCGCCCTCGCCCTCGACGAGCGTGGTGAAGCCGACCTCCAGGCCGGGCACGTCGGTGATGGCGTTCCAGGGGCCGGGCTGGCCCGGGAAGGGGAGGCTCAGGTCGCGGGCGCGGGGCTTGTGGCTCATGGCGGCAGGCTCGGCAGACAGGGTCGCGGCGACCGGTCGATTCGCTGCGCGATCATGCCACGGCTTTGCGGGAGCCAAGGCCTCCTGCCGGCGGGAAAACGCGGGGATCGGGCGGAAGCTCCAGGGTTTGTCGTTGGAGCGCCCGGCCCCGCATGGCATATGTCAGGCAGCCGGCGCACGGCCGAAGGCGGCGGCCAAAGGACGGGGAACGGGGAGGGAACGGCATGCGCTGGCTGATGGCGGCGGACATCCATTATTCCCTGCCCCAGCTCGACTGGCTGGTCGAGGCGGCGCCGCGCTACGATCTCGTAATCCTCGCCGGCGACCTGCTCGACCTCGGCTCCCTCGTCGACATCGACGCCCAGATCGTGGTCGCGCAGGCCTATCTGCGCCGCCTCGCGGGGGTCACGCGCGTGATCGTCTCCTCGGGCAACCACGACCTCGACAGCCGTGGCCCGGAGGGCGAGAAGGTCGCGGCCTGGGTGGCGGAGACGGCGGCGGAGGGCATCAGCGTCGACGCCGGCAGCCTCGTCCTCGGCGACACGCTGTTCACCATCTGCCCGTGGTGGGACGGCCCGGCCACGCGCGAGCAGGTGGAGCGGCAGCTCGCCGCCGATCATGCCGCGCGGCCGCGGCGCTGGGTCTGGGTCTACCACGCGCCGCCGCAGGATTCCCCGACGAGCTGGACCGGCAAGCGCTCCATGGGCGACGCCGACCTCGTCGCCTGGATCGGGCGCTACAGGCCGGACATCGTCCTGTCCGGCCACGTGCACCAGTCGCCCTTCGTGCGCGACGGCTCCTGGGTGGACCGCATTGGCGAGACCTGGGTGTTCAACGCCGGCCATCAATACGGCGCCCCGCCGGCCCATATCGCCTTCGACGGCGCGCACGAGGAAGCCGTCTGGATTTCGGCCATGGGCGTGCAGGCGGTGAAGCTCGGGGAGCCTCTGGTGCGACCCGTGCCGCCGCTCTCGGCCATGCCTGCCTGGTTCACGGACCCCGCGGGTTCCGCTCCGAGCCCGGCTCCGGGCGCGGCCGCTGGCGGTAGATGAGGCTCTCCAGCACGTTGCCGACCATGCCCAGGTGGTCCGCCTTGTCCGCGAATTGCCGCTTGAGGTCGGCGAGGTAGGTCGTGGCGGCGTTGAGCCGGTGGGCCAGCATGCGCGCGACATGGAAGGCGGCCTGCGGATGGTCGCGGAAGAAGCCGCTGCCGTCCTCGATGGCGAAGACCTCGACGGGGCCGAGCGCGCGCACCGTCGCCGTGTGCGGCGACTGCATCAGGATCGACATGTCGCCCAGGATCGAGCCGGGCTCGGCGAGCACCGCGACCTGGGTCTCGCCCCTCAGCACCTCGACCTTGCCGCTGACCAGTACGTAGAGCCGGTTCGTCGTCTCGCTCTCGCGCAGCAGCACCTCGCCGCCGGGGCGGCTCTCGCGCGGCTGGCCCTCGCAAAAGTCCAGGATCTCACGCATGTCCCCTCCGACGCGGCCCAAGGTCGACATCTTCGCCTGCAAGGTCCGGGCCGGCCAGCCCCGCTTCAGTCGAACAGCACGACCTGACGCACCCCGATGCCCTCGTGGAGGCGGTCGAAGCCCTCGTTGATCTCCAACAGGCGCAGGCGGTGCGTGAGGAGGCGGTCGACCGGCAGCCTGCCGCCCCGGAACAGGTCGACGTAGTGGGGCAGGTCGCGGCGGGGCACGCAGGAGCCGATGTAGGAGCCCTTGAGCGTGCGCTCCTCGGCGACGAGGCTCACGGCCTGGATGGCGAGCTTGCGGTCGGGATGCGGCAGGCCGGCCGTGACCGTCGTGCCGCCGCGCCCCGTCGCGGCATAGGCCAGTTCGAGGGCCGGCACCGAGCCCGCCATCTCGAAGACATAGTCGAGCCCGCCCCCCGAGAGGTCCCGGATCTCCTGCAGGGTCTCCGGCCGCCCGGCCTGCACGGCGTGCGTGGCCCCGAGCGCGAGGGCGAAATCCAGCTTCTCGCGGCTGAGGTCGATGGCCACGATCTGGCGTGCGCCGGCCACCGCCGCCCCGAGCAAGGCGCTGAGGCCCACGCCGCCGAGGCCGACCACGCCGACGGAACTCCCCGTGGGGATGCGCGCGGTGTTGACGACCGCGCCCATGCCGGTCAGCACGGCGCAGCCGAACAAGGCCGCCTGTTCCAGCGGCAGGTCGCGCGACACCTTCACGCAGGATTCCTGCGACACGACGGCATGGCTCGCAAAGGCGGACACCCCGACATGGTGGCTCACCGGCTCGCAGGTGAAGCTCAGGCGGCGCTCGCCGCGCAGCAGCGTCCCTGCGCCGTTCGCCCGCGCGCCGGGCTCGCAGAGCGCCGGCCGGCCCGTGGCGCAGGGCATGCAATGGCCGCAGCTCGGCATGAAGACGAGCACGACGTGATCGCCCGGAGCGAGGTCCGCCACGCCCGGACCCGCCGCCTCGACGACGCCGGCGGCCTC
This sequence comes from Alsobacter sp., assembly GCA_046349155.1. Lineage (GTDB taxonomy): Bacteria > Pseudomonadota > Alphaproteobacteria > Rhizobiales > Beijerinckiaceae > Alsobacter. The sequence goes on from JAXMCW010000003.1 coordinate 803,184, forward strand.
GTGGCCGAGCACCATGGGCATTGGCCGCGGCCGGCTCCCGTCGATGACCGAGAGGTCGGAGTGGCAGAGCCCGGCCGCCTTGATCGCTACCCGCACCTCGCCGGGGCCCGGCGGGTCGAGCTCGACCTCCACGATGTCGAGCGGGCGGCTATGCGCATAGGGATGCGGCAAGCCCATCTCCCGGAGCATGGCGGCCTTGATCAGCATGCGGCGTCCTCCCCGCCGGGCGCGGCCGGCTCGGGCCATCCTGCGGATCTCGCCGGAGCTTGTCGATGCCGACGTTCAGCGCGCCCCCGGAGAGGCCAGCCCCGTTCAGGCCGCCAGCAGCGCCCGGCCGTCATGGCCTGCGATCAGGGTGTCGACGATGCGGCCGGGCTCCACCGCCTCGCCGAGGCGGACGAGGGCATGGCCCTCGGTGCGGCCCGTGCCGCCGCGCTCGGCGAGGACGCGGTGGGTACGGCCGACCTGGGCGGCGAGGTAGCGGGCGAGCGCGGCCTCGCCCGCGGCGCGCAGGCGCGAGGCGCGCTCCTTCACCGTGGCGCGCGCGACCTGCGGCATGCGGGCCGCCGGCGTGCCGGGGCGCGGGGAGAACGGAAAGACGTGCAGGAAAGTGAGCCCGCACTCCTCCACGAGGTCGAGGGAGCGGGCGAACATGGCCTCGTCCTCGGTCGGGAAGCCCGCGATCACGTCGGCGCCGAAGACGACGTCCGGGCGGAGCCGCCGCACCGTCCCGCAGAACCGCACCGCGTCGGCGCGGGTATGGCGGCGCTTCATGCGCTTGAGGACCAGGTCGTCGCCCGCCTGCAGCGAGAGATGCAGGTGCGGCATCAGCCGCTCCTCACCGGCCAGCGCGGCCAGGAGGTCGGGATCCGCCTCGATGCTGTCGATCGAGGACAGGCGCAGGCGGGGCAGTTCCGGCACGTGGCGCAGGATGGTGCGCACCAGCGCGCCGAGCCGCGGCTGCCCGGGCAGGTCCGCCCCGTAGCTCGTGAGGTCGACGCCGGTGAGCACCACCTCGCGCCGGCCCGCCGCGACCAGACCGCGCACCGCGTCGACCACGGCGCCCATCGGCACGGAGCGCGACGTCCCGCGGCCATAGGGGATGATGCAGAAGGTGCAGCGGTGGTCGCAGCCGTTCTGCACCTCGAGGAAGCCCCGGGTGCGGTCGCCGAAGCCCGCCGCGAGGTGCGGCGCGGTAGCGCGCACCTGCATGATGTCGGCGACCTCGATGCGGGGCAGCGCCTCTGCTCCGTCCCAGCGTGCGGGGTCCCAGGTCCCCGGCAAGGTCTTCTCGGCGTTGCCGACGACGCGGTCCACCTCCGGCATGGCCGCGAAGAGGCCGGGATCGACCTGCGCGGCGCAGCCGGTGACGACCAAGGTCGCGGCCGGGCGCTCGCGCCGCAGGCGGCGGATGGCCTGGCGCGCCTGGGTGACGGCCTCCGCGGTGACGGCGCAGGTGTTGAAGACGACGAGGTCGGCGAGGCCCGCCTCGGCCGCGCGGGCCTTCACGGCCTCCGATTCCACCGCGTTGAGGCGGCAGCCGAAGGTGACGACCTCCACGCCCATCAGGCCGCCCCGGCAAAGAGCCCCGGCGCGAAGACGCCCTCGTGCTCGAGCTCGACGGGGCCCGTCATCAGCACGTGGCCGTCGCTCTCGCGCCAGTGGATCACGAGGTCGCCGCCCGGCAGCGTCACCGTGACCTTGCGCCCCGTGAGGTCCTTGCGCGCGGCGGCGACCGCGGCGGCGCAGGCGGCCGAGCCGCAGGCCCGGGTGAGGCCCGCGCCGCGCTCCCAGACCTTCAGCGTCAGGCTCTCGCGCGAGGTGACGTGGGCGAGCGAGATGTTGGCGCGCTCGGGGAAGATCGGGTGGTTCTCGAGCAGCGGCCCGACCCGGGCGAGGTCGTAGGCCTCGACGTCGTCCACCCAGAAGATCGCATGGGGATTGCCCATGTTGACGGCCGACGGCGTGTGCAGCACCGGGGCGTCGATCGGGCCGACCTGGAGCTCGATGCCCGTCGTGTCGGCGAAGGGCTCGGCCAGGGGGATTTCGTCCCAGGAGAGGCGAGGCGCGCCCATGTCCACGGTGAACACGCGCTCGCCCTCGCGCCGGCAGGGCAGCAGGGCGGCCTTGGTCTGCAGCAACAGCGTGTCGCGGCGGCTCTGCGCCGGATCGTCGCGGGTGAGGGCCCAGGCCACGCAGCGCGTGCCGTTGCCGCACGCGCCCGATTCCGAGCCGTCGGTGTTGTAGATGCGCATGAAGGCGTCGGCGCCGTCCGTCATGGGGTCGTGCAGTACCATCAGCTGGTCGAAACGGGAGGCCGGCGCGCGCGCGATGGCGCGGGCCTCCTCGGGCTGCACCCGCACCGACGTGCCGCGCAGGTCGAGGACGACGATCTCGTTGCCGAGGCCGTTCATCTTCAGGAAGGGGCGACCGACGAGCGGGCTCATGGACGATCCGTAACGTTGCGGGCCCTGTGCCGCGCAGACCTGGCTCCATATAGTCGCTGTCGGCGCGGACGTCACCGTCCGACGGCCTGGCACGTCCCTTGCGGCGCGGCGGTGCTCGACCCGGAACCCGGGAGGGCGATAGCATCCTGGTCAGTCGAGGGCGCGATTCGAGGCGACGCCCGGCATTCCCACGAGGTTGAGGGTCATGTCGATCGTCCTGCGTCCCTATCGGAGGCTCGCTCTCGCCTTGCTGCCCGCCCTGGGCCTTGCGGCCACGGCGCCGGCGGCCGCCCAGCAGGCCCAACCCGCCAAGCCGGCCGCGCCCAAGGCGCAGACGGTGCCCGCGCCCGCGCCGGTGGAAAGCCAGCCCCTCGCGCCTTTGACGCCGGCGCCCGGGGCGGTCGAGGCCCAGGCCGCTCCCGCCCCCGCTCCAAGCCCCGCGCCTTCTCCTGCTCCTGCTCCTGCGCAGGCGCCAGACGCCGGGTCTGCGCCGCCCGCGGCCCCGGCCGCGCCGCCGCTTCAGTCCGCGGAAGGCCCCACGACGCTCGCGCCCGCTCCGGCCGACCCGTCGGTCCCCGACGAGGTCCAGATCGCCGGTCGCCCCGCCGCGGCCCTTCGCGCGCAATCCACCTGGGACGACGGCTACGAGACCCTCACCGGCGCGTTCCAGAAGCTTCAGGCGGCGATGGACAAGGCCGGGATCAAGGTGACGGGACGCCCGCTCTCCGTCTTCATCGAAACCGACGACATGGGCTTCCGGTTCGAGGCGCAAGTGCCGATCGAGGCGGCGCCGGCCGCGCGGCCGCAGGGCCTTCCGTCCGAGATCAGCTTCACCACGACCCCGTCTGGCAAGGCGATCCGCTTCGTGCATCGCGCCCCCTACGACGACATCGACAGCACATACGAGGCGATCTCGGCCTATCTCGATTCCAAGGGGATCGAGGTGAAGGACGCCTTCACCGAGGAATACGTGAACCCCGGCGCGAATGCGGGCGACCCCGGACTCGACCTCAACATCTACGTGCTGCCCAAGGAATGAGCGCCAGGGGAGGCGTCAGGCCGCCCTTGGCGGCACCTCCCAGGCCTGGCCCGGCAGCAGCGCCCTGAACCGGGCGGGATCGACGCCGTGCCTGTCGAGGGCCGCCGCAAGCGCCTGCAGCGGGCGCTCGATGCCCTCGTCGGTGAGCTTGAACGTGCCCCAGTGGATGGCGACGGCGTGGTCGGCCCCGCAGGCCTCGAGCGCCCGGACGGCCTCGTCGGGATCCATGTGCTGCTCCTTCATGAACCAGCGCGGCTCGTAGGCGCCGATCGGCAGCAAGGCGAGGCGGGGCGGACCGTGCTTCTCGCGCACGGCGGCGAAGTGCCCGCCTCCAGCGAAGCCCGTGTCGCCGGCGAAATAGACCGGCCCGCCCGGCGCCTCGATCACGAAAGCCGCCCAGAGGGCCTGCAGCCGGTCCATCACGCCCCGGGCAGACCAGTGGAAGGCCTCCTCCAGGTGCACGGTCACGCGCTCGTTCAGCGCCACGGCGTCGCCCCAGTCATGGGCGTCGATGCGCCCGCCGACGCCGGCCGCGCGCAGGATCGCGTCATTGCCGAGCGGCGTCACGATGCGCGGCGCGTCCCGTCCGGCGAGGCGGCGCAGCGTCCCGACGTCCATATGGTCGTAGTGGTTGTGCGAGAGCAGCACCGCGTCGATCGGCGGCAGGTCGTCGAAGGCGATGCCCGGGGCGTTCACCCGCCTGGGCCCGGCGAAGCTCACCGGCGAGACGCGGTCCGACCAGACGGGGTCGAGCAGCAGGTTGAGCCCCTCGGTCTGAACCAGCAGGCTCGCGTGCCCGACGAAGGACACGCGCAGCGCCTCGCCCTCGACCCTGGCGGGCGGCACGTCGCGGTGGGGGCTCGGCCAGGCGTCGGGCCAGGGCTCGTCGCCGCGGCCGAGCAACTGCCATTTCAAGAGGTCGAGCGGCGACTTGCGCCAGCGCCTGCCGGGGTTGAAGAACACCCGCCCGTCGAAATGATCTGAGGGCGGCCCCTGATAGTAGCGCGTCGACCTGAAGGGATTCCTGGGAGCCATGGCGATCCATTCCCCGGCGATGGCCGCGAGCGCGGGCAGTCCGAGGCGTTCGAGAGGAGTCCGGCGGTTCATCGCTCCGGCAGATAGGGCCGCGCGGGCGCCGGGAGAAGGGCGCCGGTCAGTCCCCCTCGGGATCGCCGAGGGGATGCAGGTCGCGCACCATGCCCTTCAGGCGGTCGTCGATCACGTGCGTGTAGATCTGCGTCGTGGAGATGTCGGCATGGCCCAGCAACTGCTGGACGACACGCAGGTCCGCGCCGTTGTGCAACAGGTGGCTGGCGAAGGCGTGGCGCAGCACATGCGGGCTCACGCGGTCCGGGCGGATGCCCGCCGCCGCGGCGCAGGCCTTGAGGTCGCGTGCGAAAGCCTGGCGCGTCAGGTGGCCCGACGCGCTGTCGGAGGGGAAGAGCCAGGGTCCGCCCACCTGCAGGCCCGCCTCCTCGCGCAAGGCGAGGTAGCGCGCGAAGGCGGCGCGGGCCCGGTCGTTGAGCGGAACGAGGCGCTCCTTGCCGCCCTTGCCGCGCACCGCGATCAGCCGCTCGCGGACCCGCGCGGCGGAGGCGGGCAGGGCGACGAGCTCGGAGACGCGCAGGCCGCTGGCGTAGAGCGCCTCGAGCAGCGCCGCCATGCGCGCGGCCCTGGCGCGCTCCTTCACCGGACGGTCGGGATCGTCGAGCCCCTCGCCGGCGACCGCGAGCAGCCGGTCGACCTCGGCGATGGTGAGCACCTTGGGCAAGCCCTGGCCGCGCTTGGGGCCGGAGAGCGCGACGGCGGGGTCGTCGGTCCGCCAAGCCTCGCCGTAGAGGAAGCGGTGAAGCTGGCGCACCGCGGACAGGCGGCGCGCCGCCGAGGAGGCCTTCAGCCCCCTTGCCGCGAGCGCATCGAGATAGGCACGGATGTCGGCGGCGGAGGCGTCGAGTACCGAGCGGCCGGCGTCGAGGAGGTGGTCCTCGTAGTCGTCGAGGTCGCGCCGGTAGGCCTCCAGCGTGTTGCTCGCGGCGCCGCGCTCGGCCGACATCATGGCGAGGAAGGCCCTGATCGGGCGGGAGGCCCGCTGCTGCGCGGGAGCGGAAGCGGGCTCTTCCGGGGTGCGCCGCGAGATCCGGGGCTGGCGCGCGGCGGGCATGTCAGCGCGGGGTGAGCTTCGACGAGGGGATGGTGACGCTGATTTCCCGCTGCTCCGGCTCGTAGAACATCACGAGAGCGAGCATGCCGCCATAGACGCAGCCCGCCAGGATCCCGACGAGCAGCAGGAATCGTAGAATCACCGGCACGGTGTGTGCAGTCCCTTGTGGCCCCGCGCTATCCAGCATGGCCCACGGCGGAAAGGCAAGATGCTGCCGCGCGCGGATCGCGGTTCGGCAGGGACCGCGATCCGGCCGGACCCGGCCGCGCCCGCGCCCGCCGCCTGAAACGGGGCGTGAAATGCGCGAGAGGCTCGTGTAGGGAGAGGACGAACGCGGCCGTGGCGGCCGCAGGGATGGAACAGGCGAGGATGGGCATCTCCCCGGCGAGCGCGGCGGGCGACGCGGCCGGCGCCCCGGTCGGGGACGCCGCGCGGGTGCGCGACCTGCTGGGCGACCGCTCCATCGTGCTCGTGGGCATGATGGGCGCCGGCAAGAGCTCCGTGGGCCGCCGCCTCGCCGCGCGCCTGGGGCTGCCCTTCACCGACGCCGACGCCGAGATCGAGAAGGCGGCCAAGATGACCATCCCCGAGATCTTCGCCAGCCGCGGGGAGGCCGAGTTCCGCGAGGGCGAGAAGCGCGTCATCGCGCGCCTCCTGGCGGAGGGACCGGGCGTGGTGGCGACCGGGGGAGGCGCCTACATGAACGCCGAGACGCGCGAGCGGGTGGCGCGCACGGGAGTCTCGGTCTGGCTCAAGGCGGATTTCGACGTGCTGATGCGCCGCGTGCGCAAGCGCTCGAACCGGCCGCTGCTGCAGAATCCCGACCCCGAGGGGACGCTGCGCCGGCTGATCGAGCTGCGCTACCCCGTCTATGCGCTGGCCGACCTCACCATCCACTCGCGCGACGTGCCGCACGACGTCGTGGTCAACGAGATCATCGCCGCCCTGCCCGGGCCTCTTGGGCCGCGCGGACCGGCGGGAGACCCGACATGAGCGAACCCATCACGGTCCACGTGCCCCTGCCCGGGCGCGCCTACGACATCCTGATCGGCCGCGACGTCCTGGCCTCGGCCGGAGCGCGCATCGCCGTGCTCGCGCCGGGCGCCGCCTGCGCCATCGTGACCGACGAGATCGTCGCCGGCCACCATCTGGCCGCCCTGCGCGAGTCACTTGCCGCCGCCGGCGTTCGCCACGGCGAGGTCGTGCTGCCGCCGGGCGAGGGCAGCAAGTCCTACGGCATGTTCGAGCATGTCTGCGACGCCGTCCTCGCCGCCCGCATGGAGCGCGGCGACCTCGTGGTGGCCCTGGGCGGCGGCGTCATCGGCGACCTCGCGGGGTTCGTCGCCTCGGTGGTGCGGCGCGGCATGCGCTTCGTCCAGGTTCCCACGAGCCTGCTGGCCCAGGTCGATTCCTCGGTGGGCGGCAAAACCGGCATCAATTCGCGCCACGGCAAGAATCTCGTCGGCGCTTTCCATCAGCCGAGCCTCGTCCTCGCGGATGTCGGCGTGCTCGACACCCTGTCGGCGCGGGAGTTTCGCGCCGGCTACGCCGAGGTGGTGAAGTACGGCCTGATCGACGACGCCCGTTTCTTCTCCTGGCTTGAGGAGAACCGGCGCGCCGTCTTCGCTGGCGGCCCGGAACGGGCCGAGGCCATCCGGGTGAGCTGCGCGGCCAAGGCCGCCGTCGTGGTGCGGGACGAGCGGGAGGACGGCGACCGCGCCCTCCTCAACCTCGGCCATACGTTCGCCCACGCCTTCGAGCGCATCTGCCGCTATGACGGCGCGAGGCTCGTGCATGGCGAGGCCGTGGCCATCGGGCTCGCCTGCGCCTTCCGCTTTTCGGCGAAGCTGGGCCTCGCGCCGGGCCAAGACGCCACGCGGGTCGAGACGCACCTGCGCGGGGCGGGCCTGCCGACGCGCATCGGCGACATCCCCGGCTGGGAGGCCGGGCCTGAGGCGATCCTCGACGCGATGTCCCAGGACAAGAAGGTGCAGCGCGGCGCGCTTACCTTCATCCTCGCGCGCGGCATCGGCCAGAGCTTCATCGCGCGCGGAATCGAGCCCGGTCCGGTGCGCGCCTTCCTTGACGAAGAGCTGGGGCGGCCCTGATCTATAGGTCATGGAAGACATTCACATCCAGACGAACCCCTGGCTTGCGCTGGCGATCGTCGTTCTCTGCCTCGCGCTGTCGGCCTTCTTCTCGGGCTCCGAGACGGCGCTCACCGCCGCGTCCCGCGCCCGCATGCACGCCCTGGAGAAGGGCGGGGACGGGCGTGCGCGCATCGTCAACCGGCTGCTGCTCGCCCGCGAGCGCCTGATCGGCGCCATGCTGATCGGCAACAACGTCGTCAATATCGGCGCGTCGGCCTTCACCACCAGCGTGCTGGTGCAGTTCTTCGGCCAGGAGGGCGTGCTCTACGCCACCGTGGCGATGTCGGTCCTCGTCGTCGTCTTCGCCGAGGTCATGCCGAAGACCATCGCCATCAACAAGCCCGACCAGTCGGCCTTGTTCCTGGCGAGGCCCGTCTCCTGGGTCGTGGCCCTTTTCGGTCCACTGACCATGGCCATCGAGGCTTTCGTGCGGGTGACCCTGCGCGCCTTCCGGTTCGACGCCAGCGCCTCGCACGTGCTCTCCGCCACCGACGAAATCCGCGGCACGGTCGACCTGCTGCACCGCGAGGGCAGCGTGCAGACCGAGGCGCGCAAGATGTTCGGCGGCCTCCTCGACCTCGAGGAGCTCGAAGTGTCGGACGTCATGATCCACCGCACCAAGATGCGCAGCATCTCGGCCGACCTGCCGAGCGAGGAGATCGTGCGCGAGATCCTTTCCTCGCCCTATACGCGCCTTCCGCTCTGGTCCGGCACGGCCGAGAACATCGTCGGCATCCTCCACGCCAAGGACCTGCTGCGCGCGCTCGACGCCGTGAAGGGCGAGGCGGACAAGCTGGACGTGCGGGCCATCGCCGTCGACCCCTGGTTCGTGCCGGACACGACCTCGCTGGCCGACCAGCTCAAGGCCTTCCTCTCCCGCAAGACGCATTTCGCGCTCGTGGTGGACGAGTATGGCGAGGTGATGGGGCTGGTGACGCTCGAGGACATCCTCGAGGAGATCGTGGGCGACATCAAGGACGAGCACGACGTGAGCGTGCAGGGCGTGCGGCCCCTGCCCGACGGCTCCGTCAACGTCGACGGCTCGGTGCCTGTGCGCGACCTGAACCGCGCCATGGACTGGTCGCTGCCCGACGAGGAGGCCACCACCATCGCCGGCCTGGTCATCCACGAGGCGCAGACCATCCCGGACACGGGGCAGGTCTTCACCTTCTACGGCTACCGCTTCAAGGTGCTGCGCAAGAGCCGCAACCGCATCACCGCGCTGAAGATCATCCCTGCGACGCGGCCGGGAGAGTAGGCGCCGGGCGGCCCATCCTCCGAAAGCCGTGGATTGACTTTCGCGGCCGTCCGGTGTTTCACCATGCCGCAGGCGGATCATCCGCCGCAGGACGACGTGCGCCATGCGCCTCACGGTGACGACGAAACCGACGGGGACGACGCGGACCGCCAAAGGCGGGACCGCCGGCTAGCCGTTTCCTCGCTCCGGATCCTCCCCCGGCGGGGGTTGGGGTTCACCCGCCGCAGCGGGACAGGACCGGGGGAGATGACAGGCCCGAGCTGGGCCACACGACAGGATCGACGCCATGGGTTTCAAGGTCGCGGTTGTCGGCGCCACGGGCAATGTGGGCCGTGAAATGCTCTCCATCCTCGCCGAGCGGGCCTTCCCCGCCGACGAGGTCGTGGCGCTCGCCTCCACGCGCAGCCAGGGCACCGAGGTGTCCTATGGCGACAAGGTGCTGAAGGTCCGCGCCCTCGACCACTACGACTTCTCCGACACGGACATCTGCCTGATGTCGGCAGGCTCGGCCATCTCGAAGGACTGGTCGCCGCGCATCGGCGCCAAGGGCTGCCTCGTCATCGACAACTCCTCGTGCTGGCGCTACGACGACCGGGTCCCGCTGGTCGTGCCCGAGGTGAACGCCCACGTCCTCGCGGACTACATGGCGCGCCGGGACCGGCTCAACATCATCGCCAACCCCAACTGCTCGACGGCCCAGCTCGTCGTGGCGCTGAAGCCCCTGCATGACCGCGCCCGCATCCAGCGCGTGGTGGTGTCCACTTACCAGTCGGTCTCAGGGGCCGGCAAGGACGGCATGGACGAACTCGACCGCCAGACCAAGGCGCTCTACTCGCTGCAGGACGTCGAGGCCAAGAAGTTCACCAAGCGCATCGCCTTCAACGTCATTCCTCACATCGACGTCTTCATGGAAGACGGCTTCACGAAGGAGGAATGGAAGATGACGGCCGAGACCAAGAAGATTCTCGACCCGAAGATCAAGCTGACGGCCACCTGTGTGCGCGTTCCCGTCTTCATCGGTCATTCCGAGGCCGTCAACGTCGAGTTCGCCGAGCCGATCACGGCCGATGAGGCCCGCGAGATCCTGCGCGCCGCGCCGGGCTGCATGGTCGTCGACAAGCGGGAGAACGGCGGCTACGTCACCCCGCACGAGGCGGCCGGCGAGGACGCCACCTACATTTCCCGCATCCGCGAGGACGCGACGGTGGAGAACGGCCTCGCCTTCTGGTGCGTCTCCGACAACCTGCGCAAGGGCGCCGCGCTCAACGCGGTGCAGATCGCCGAGGCGCTGATCAACCGCAAGCTGCTCGCTCCCAAGCAGAAGGCGGCCTGAACCGGCGGGCGGCAGGGGAGTGCGGCGCCGTGGCCAGCGCCGCCGACCTGCTGCGCCTCGCGCGCAGCCTCGCGGGGACCGTCGAGGCGCCGCATGTCGACCGCATCGCGCTCAAGGTCGCCCGAATCTACGCTACCCTGGCGGCGGACGGCCTGACGGCCAATCTCAAGCTCGCGCCGGAGGAGCAGGACTTCTGCTGCCTCATGGCGCCCGAGGCCTTTGCGCCGGTTCCCGGCGGCTGGGGGCGCATGGGATGGACCACGGTGCAGCTCGGCGCCGTCGACGAGGCCCGCCTGCGCCAGGCACTGGAGACCGCGTGGCGTCACGCGTTGCCGAGGCCGACGCCGAGACGGGCCAGGTAGCGCTACAGGCTCCTCACCGGCACAAGGCCCCGTCGCGAGGAGGCGCTGGCTTCGCCCGCTCGTCGGGGTGAGGGCGGCCTGCCTTGCGCAAGGCCTTGCTCAGGCCAGCCGTTCGAAGCTCCAGTCCACGTCGGGCACGGTCCGAAAGCCGCTCTGCACGACGATCTGCTCGCTGCGCCGGGCGCCGTCCGGCGTGGCGAAGAAGATGCTCTCCTCCAGCGCCACCGGCAGTCCCCCTGCGTCGAAACGCCAGACGCGGCCGAAGCCCAGCGTCAGGAGCACCGAGCGTCCGTCGGGCTCCAGCTTGGCGCGCACGCCGGGATGCAGGTGGAAGCGCAGCGCGTAGGCGTCCGTCTCCTTGCCGGGCTTGCTGCGCGCCTCCAGCCGGTCGCGGCCCGTCAGGCGCTGGCCGTCGGTGGAGAGCAGCAGGCGGCGGTGATGCACCACGCCGAAGGCCGCGAGGTAGCCGTCATGGGAGGCGGAGAGGCCGATGGCCGGGTCGTCGGGCTCGCGCGTGACCTCGCGCTGCATGGTGACTTCGGACGGACCGGCCAGGATGGGCGTGCCGAGGATGCCGCCCGCCCGCCCCTCCGCGACGAAGCGGCAGGAGGACGTGTCGGCGACCGTGACGGTGGAATGGGCCGCCGTCGCGCGGGCGACCTGCCGCCATTGCTCGGCGCCTGGCGGCGGAGCGCCGCAATTCACCACGATCCGCTGCGCGCCGTCCGAGAACTCGAAGGACAGGCAGCCGGCATGGGCCCTGTCCGAATAGGCCTGCGGGGGCGGCAGCCCGGTATCGACGATGACAAGGCTGCCGCGCGCCTGCAGGCGCTGGTAGCCCGAATGCAGCGCGTTCTCGATCGGCTGGGCGCGCGCGTCGTTGTAGGCGAGCAGGGTGGCGACGATGTCCGGCGCGGTCACGCTCATGCCGTTGAAGAGCGCCAGGGCCCCGTCCTCGTGCCGGAACAGCCTGATCATGGGCATCATGCGGTCGATGCCGTTGAGCAGGGCCGCGGGAGCCTCGACGCCCTGCGTCACGTAGGCCTGGCGCAGCGGAAGCAGGTCGGTGAGCAGGTCCACGGGAACCTGCGGGTTGCGGGTGACATGGCCGCCGTCGGCGAGAATCTGGGCCTCAAGCTCCTGGGCCAGCAGGCGCGAGGCGCGCCGGATCGCGGCGACGGAGGCGCCCGTGCACAGGGCGGTGGTGGCGAGCGCGATCACGCCGGAGAGCCGTGCGACGCCGTCGCGCGAGCGCGGCGCCTCCCGTTCGAGCCATTGCGCCTGGCGGGCAATGGAGCGCAGGAAGCGGCGATAGAAGGCGCGGTCCGCCCCCTCGAGGATCAGCGGCGACTGGCTGAGCCAGGAGAGCAACCGGCGTGCCGCGACGGGGACCTCCCAGGCGGTGGTCGGACGCGGACGGCCCTGCTGGGTGATCCAGTCGTCGACGAGCGCGCGAGCATTGGCGCGCGCCAGGGCGCTGTCGGCGGCGCGCAGGTGACGCAGCCAGCCGAAGCCCGAGAGGGCTTCCTCCCAGGCGCGCGACGGCGGCGGGCACTGGAAGGGCGAGACCCCGCCCGTCGCCACGACCTTGCCGGCGAAGGTGAAGTATCCGGCATAGATGTCGTTGGCCACGGTCGGGTCCGTGGTGCGCAGGTCCTGGAGGGCGATGACGAGCCGCTCGGGCGTGCCGCGGCCGAAGCGCGGCGTCAGCAGGCGCAGCGGCTGGACCAGGCCGGACGCGACGCCGCGCAGCCCGTGACGGGTCACGAGCCATGCGATGCGCCAGCGATCTCCAAGCGCCTGCGTCATGAAAACGGGCCGATCCTCCGGAACCGACGTGCTGCCCCGCACAGCGGGAGGCGGCCGGACGATGTCCGCCATCGGTCAAAATGTATCCAAAATGGTAAACGTCCCATTAGGCTTGACGGACGAGGCGCCCGATGAAGAATCCGTCGAGCCCGGCGAGGCGCGGCTCGTCGCTCGCGAGCATGGAGGGACGCGTCCGCACGTCTCCCTCGGGTGTGATGGCCTCGGTCAGGCCGGGCAGCTCCGCTGCCGTCACCGGCAGGCGCGCGAAACCCGCCTCGCGGTCGAGAAACGCCGCCATCTGGCGTTCGCCCTCCTCCGGCTCCAGCGAGCAGGTACAATAGACGATGCGGCCGCCGGGCCGGACCATGGCGGCGGCGCGTCCCAGCAGCCGGCGTTGCAGGGCCGCGAGTCGCTCCACGTCATCGGGCGTCTTGGTCCAGGCCACGTCGGGATGTCGACGGATCGTGCCCGTGGCGGAGCAGGGCGCGTCGACCAGCACGGCGTCGAAGCCTGTGTCCTCCAGCGTCAGCGCGTCGGCGACACGGGTTTCGACCTGCAAGTGCAGGCGAGCCATGTTCTGCGTGAGGCGGCGCATGCGCGAGGGCGCGCGGTCCACGGCGAGGACTTGGGCGCCTGCCGCGGCGAGCTGGGCGGTCTTGCCGCCCGGGGCGGCGCACAGGTCGGCGATGCGCTCGCCCGGCCGGGGAGCGAGCAGCCGCGCCGGCAGCGCGGCTGCGGCGTCCTGCACCCACCACGCCCCGTCCGTGTAGCCCGGCAGCGAGGGCAGAGGCGCGCGCTGCCGCAGCCGCAGCGAGCCCGTGGGGAGCAGGAGCGCGTCGAGGTCGACGGCCCAGCGCTCGGGGTCGGCCTTCACGGTCAGGTCGAGGCCGGGCTCCGTGCCATGGGCGGCGGCGATGGCGCGGGCTTCCGCCTCGCCGTAATGCCCCACCCAGCGCTCGCGCAACCAGTCCGGCGTATCGTCCGCGAGAGGATCCGCGGCGGCGAGGATCTGCTCCTTCTCGCGCGCGATCCGGCGAAGCACGGCGTTGGCCAGCCCGGTATAGCGCTGGGTCCGCCCGTCGATCTGGAGCAAGCGGATGGAGAGGTCGACCGCGGCGTGGTCGGGCACGTCGAGATAGAGGATCTGCGCCGCGCCGCCGACCAGCACAGGGGCGAGCGAACCCGAGGGCGAAGGCATGCCCGACTTCAGCCTGGCCAGCAACGCCTTGCGGATCGTGCCGAAGTGGCGGATGCCCGCCATGGCGATGGCGCGCACGAGGCCGCGGTCGCGCTCCTCGAACTCGGAGGCTTCGGCGCGCTCGAGCACCTGGTCGAGGCTCTCGTCGAGCGCCCGCCAGTCCTCGGTCACGGCCCCGATCGCCTCGGCGGCGAGATGGCGCGCGAGCAGACCGGGCGCCCCCGCGAATCGCGAGGGCTTCTGAGGCCGGGAGGAGGAGGCGGGGCGGGAGGAGGTCGGCTTCTTTGGCATGAACTCACGGGGGGTCGCCGGCTGAAGGCCGCGACGGCCTTGCTTTCGGCCCTTCCGAGCCCTTTATCAAGCGGAAACCGACGACGCTGGCAGGAGCATCCCATGGACGACACGGACGACAGGACCTCCTCGGGACCGGCCGGCGTCGACGGGCCTGCGCCGGAACGCCCGCCGCCGAGCCCTGCCGCGCTGCGGGCGCTGGCCGAAGCGCAGGCCCGCCGCGCCGCCATCGACGCCGAGGCGGCGCGCATCCGGTCGGTCCGGGAGAAGGACGGTCGCGACGGGCCGGAACCCGTGCGCTACGGCGATTGGGAGGTGAAGGGGCTCGCGAGCGACTTTTGAGGAAAACGGCTTCGAACGACTGGAATCCGTGACATTGCTGCAACGCGAGAGCCAAACGGTGGCGAGTCCAGGTCAAGGTTGATCTGAATCAACCTGAAGCGCAGCAGCGTTACCCATGGTTGTGGCGTCGAATTCGGATCCCCCCGGTCCGCCACCCCAGGGGATTTCCCATGCTCAGGCCCGCCCTCGCCGCCGCCCTGCTCGCGGCCTCCGCCCTCACCGCTTCCGCCGCAGACCTGCCGAGCTCGAAGGCCGCGCCCGCCCTGCCGACCTTCGTGGCCAGCGCGCCGAGCCCGTGGATGATCCGCGTGCGCGCGCTCGCCGTGATCCCGCAGGCCTCGGCCAGCTTCAAGGCGGCGGGCGTGCCGCTGCCCGGCGCGAGCGTCGACATCTCGACCTCGTTCATTCCCGAGCTCGACATCAGCTACTTCTTCACCGAGAACATCGCGGCCGAGCTGGTCCTGGGCACCACGCCCCACAACATCTCCGGCAAGGACGGGGCGGTGAACAACCTGGCCATCGGCCATGTCTGGCTGCTGCCGCCGACGCTGACCCTGCAGTACCACTTCACCAGCTTCGGCAAGTTCAAGCCCTATCTCGGCGCAGGCGTGAACTACACGATCTTCTATGCGGAGAACGCAAAGGGCGCCTTCTCGAACTTGAGCGTGCAGAACAGCTTCGGCCTGGCCCTGCAGGCGGGCTTCGACTACATGTTCGACCAGCATTGGGGCTTCAACGTCGACGTGAAGAAGCTCTGGCTGCAGCCGGACGCCAAGGCGACGCTCCTGGGCGCCATCCCCGTGACGGGCAAGGTGAAGATCGACCCGTGGCTGGTCGGCGTGGGCGTCACCTACCGGTTCTGAGCGCCAACGCCGCGCGCCTCGGGGCGGAGGGGTCGCCCGTCCGCCCCGCGGAGAG
The DNA here is from genome assembly GCA_046349155.1 of Alsobacter sp. Classification (GTDB taxonomy): domain Bacteria; phylum Pseudomonadota; class Alphaproteobacteria; order Rhizobiales; family Beijerinckiaceae; genus Alsobacter. Next base: position 818,492 of record JAXMCW010000003.1, read on the forward strand.
GGCCGGCTTCGTCGCCTGCCATCCCGCAAGGAGGTTTCACTCGGGTCCATCGCTGCACTAGAGTGCGCGCCCGCAACCTTGGCGACCAGGCGCGCATGAACCCGAATGATCAGGCGAAACGGCTCGCGGCGTGCCGCGCCGTGCTGGAGGACGCGCATCGCACGCTCGGCCTGCAGTTCGGCTTCGAGCTGTGGGACGGCAGCCGCGTCCCGGCCGACCTGGCGCCGGACGCGCTGCGGCTCGCAATCGCCGACGAGGGCGTAATCGCCTCGCTGCTCCGCCGGCCGAAGCTCGACACGCTCGTGAACGCGCATGTCGCGGGCCGCCTCGACCTGAAGGGCGGCAGCCTGTTCGACCTCGCGGCGCGCCGGCCCGCGGGCAAGACCGGCAAGCTCCTGCTGAAGCTCTCCAAGACGAAGCTCGCCCGCGCCGGCTGGCTGTTCTGGCGCGCTCCGGGCGACGCCCCGGCCCCGCTCGCCGCGGTGAAGGAGGAGCGCGACGCCCGCTCGGGCGAGGCGGCCGTCAACAAGCGCAACATCGCCTACCACTACGACGTGTCGAACGCGTTCTACGGGCTCTTCCTCGATCCGGAGATGGTGTACACCTGCGCCTACTTCCAGCCGGACTGGCACGACGACCTCGCCCGCGCCCAGGTCGACAAGCTCGACATGATCTGCCGGAAGCTGCGGCTGCAGCCCGGCGACCGCTTCCTCGACATCGGCTCGGGCTGGGGCGCGCTCGTCTGCCATGCGGCGCTGCGCTACGGCGTGATCGCGACGGGGGTCACCCTCTCGGAGGAACAGGCGGCGCTGGCGCGCGCCAAGGCCGAGAGGCTCGGCGTCGCCGACCGGGTCACCATCCTGCTGCAGGACTATCGCTCCCTGGAGGCGCGGTTCGACAAGATCGCCTCGATCGGCATGTTCGAGCATGTCGGCATCGACAATCACCGCGCCTATTTCGCGGCGGTGAACCGGCTGCTGGAGCCTGGCGGGCTCTACCTTCACCACGCGATCTCGCGGCCCGCCAAGGGCGACGACAAGAGCTTCCGCAAGATGCGCGCGGAATATCGCGCGCTCACCCGCTACATCTTCCCCGGCGGCGAACTCGACCACCTCGGCATGTCCATCGCCAACCTCGAGCGGGCGAAATTCGAGATCCACGACGTCGAGGGCTGGCGGCGGCACTATGCGCGCACCACGCGGCTGTGGTGGGACAACCTGAACCGCAACCGCGAGGCGGCGGATGCGGAGGTGGGGCCGGACAAGACGCGGCTCTGGCTGCTCTACCTCGCCGGCTGCTCGCTCGCGTTCGAGCGCGGGGCCGTGGGCATCTTCCAGACCCTGGCGCAGAAGCGGAACAAGGGCGCGAGCGCCCTGCCCCCCACCCGGCTGGATCTCTACCGGTAGCGGGGTCCCGGGGCCGCGGGATTCCTCGTTGCGGGGAGCACCGCGACGCAGCCGTCGGTCCGTCGGGCGATCCCGTGGACCGCTCGGCCGTGCTCGCGGCGGCAGGCGCCGGCGCTCAGCCCAGGCCGCCGACGCAGACGTACTTCACGTCGAGATAGTCCTCGATGCCGTAATATGAGCCTTCCTTGCCCATGCCGGATTCCTTGACGCCGCCGAAGGGGGCGACCTCGGTGGTGATCAGGCCCTCGTTGACGCCCACCATGCCGTACTTGAGCGCCTCGGCGACCCGGAAGGCGCGTCCGAGATCCTTCGTGTAGAAATAGGAGGCGAGGCCGTATTCGGTGTCGTTGGCCATCCGCACGGCCTCCTCCTCCGTGTCGAAGCGGAAGACGGGAGAGAGCGGCCCGAAGGTCTCGTCGCGGGCCACCAGCATCTGCGGCGTGACGCCGGTCAGGACCGTCGGCTCGAAGAAGCTGCCGCCGAGCGGATGGCGCTTGCCGCCGGCGACGACCCGGGCGCCCTTCGCCACGGCGTCGCCGATGTGCTCCTCGACCTTGGTCACGGCCTTGGCGTCGATGAGCGGGCCCTGCTGCACGCCGGGCTCCAGGCCGTTTCCGACCTTCAGGGCGTTCGCGGCGGCCGCCAGCTTCTCGACGAAGCTGTCATGGATGCCGGACTGCACCAGGAAGCGGTTGGTGCAGACGCAGGTCTGGCCGGAGTTGCGGTACTTCGCGATCATCGCGCCCTCGACGGCCCGGTCCACGTCGGCATCGTCGAAGACGATGAAGGGCGCGTTGCCGCCGAGCTCCATGGAGACCTTCTTCAGCGTCTTTGCCGACTGCTCCACCAGCATCTTCCCGATCGGAGTGGAGCCGGTGAAGGTGATCTTGCGCACCAGCGGGTTGGAGGTCAGCTCCCCGCCGATCGCGCTGGCGGAGCCCGTGAGCACGTTGACGACGCCGGCCGGGATGCCCACGGCCTCGCAGAGCGCGCCCCAGGCCAGACCCGAATAGGGGGTCTGCGTGGCGGGCTTGATGACGATGGTGCAGCCCGCGGCCAGCGCCGGGCCGAGCTTGCGGGCGATCATCGAGGAGGGGAAGTTCCAGGGCGTGATGGCGCCGACGACTCCGACCGGCTCCTTGGTGACGAGGATTCGCCGGCCCGGCCAGGGCGAGGGAATGACGTCGCCATAGACGCGCTGCGCCTCTTCCGCGAACCAGCGGACATAGGCGGCCGAGAAATTGACCTCGCCCTTCGCCTCGGTCAGCGACTTGCCCTGTTCCAGCGTCAGCAGACGCGCCAGAGGCTCCGCCTCGGCCTCGATGAGGTCGGCGAGCCTGTGCAGGATCCTGGCGCGCTCCTTGGCGGTGCGGGCCCGCCAGGCCGGGAAGGCGCGGTCCGCCGCGGCGATGGCGCGCGCGGTCTCGGCCTTGCCGCTGTCGGGAACCGCGCCGAGCTGCTCGCCGGTCGCGGGGTTGTGCACGGGAATGGTGCGGCCGGATTCGGCCGCGATCCAGGTTCCGTCGACATAGTTGGCGTCGCGCTTGAACTCGATGTCGGCCATGGGATCCTCCGCTGGTGCCGCCCGGGCCAACGCCCGGCGCGCCGATGCGTGCCGCCCCCCGGGGCCCGCGTCAAGGGGTGGCAGGCGCCTCGACGTCCGGTCCGGCCCAGCCGCAGGCGGCCGCGAAGGGCCTCAGGTGGCCGGGAAGCGGGGCCGTCACCGCCACCGGCGGCTTGTTCTTGTAGAGCGGCACCACCACCTCCCTTGCGTGCAGCATGAGCTGGTCCGCGCCGGGGTCGCGGCCGCCATAGATGGGATCGCCGAGGATCGGCCAGCCTTCGGCCTGGCAGTGCACGCGGAGCTGGTGGGTGCGGCCCGTGAGGGGCGAGAGCGCAAGCCACGCGAGGGGCCCGCCGTCCAGAGGGTGCCGTCCCCGCCCCAGCACGCGCCAGAGCGTCGAAGCGGGCTGGCCGGCCTCGTCCTCCTTCATCCACCAGCCCCGCTGCGGGTCGCGGCGACCGAGCGGACGGTCGACGCGGCCTTCATCCGCCGCCGGGTCCCCGCGCACGACCGCCCAGTAGGTCTTGCCGACCTCGCCGCGCTTGAAGAGCTCGCCCAGACGCTCCAGGGCCTTGCGGTGGCGGCCCAGCACGAGGCAACCGGACGTGTCGCGGTCGAGCCGGTGCGCCAGCGACGGCGCGCGCGGCAGGCCGAACGTGAGCTGCCCGAAGGCGTTCTCCAGGGCCTGGCCGCGCTGCCCCGCGGCGCGGGCCTGGGCGTTGTCCGGCCCGCGGTGGACGGGAATTCCGGCGGGCTTGTCGAGCACCAGCATCAGCCCGTCGCGGTAGAGGAGCCGCGCCTGCAGGTCGAGCCCAGGGGGCCCCGGCGGCAGGCGTTGCGGCGTGTCTTGCGGCGTGTCCATGGCCCTCGATAGAGCTTCCGGCCGCCGCGCGAAACCGTTATCGAGGAGCCCTGACGAAGGACCCTGCATGAGCGACGACCGCGAGAAGAAGCCAGGCCTGTTCTCCCGCCTGTTCGGCCGCGACAGCCCGGCCCCCGCTCCCACGCCGGAGGCCGCGCCCGTTCCACCGCCGCCCCCGGCGGCGCGCCGCTCCTGGTGGACGCGCCTGCGGGAGGGCCTCTCCCGCTCCTCGGGCGCGATCGGCACGGGCATCACCGACCTCTTCACCAAGCGCAAGCTCGACGAGGGCACGCTGGAGGAGCTGGAGGACGTCCTGCTGCGCGCCGACCTCGGTGTCGACGTCGCCGCCCGGATCGTCGAGCAGGTGGGCCGCGGGCGCTACGGCAAGGACATCGCCCCGGACGAGGTCAAGGCCATCCTCGCGGCGGAGGTCGAGCGCACGCTGGCGCCGGTGGCCACGCCGCTGGCGGTCGACGCCGCGCTGAAGCCCTTCGTGATCCTGATGGTGGGCGTGAACGGTTCGGGCAAGACCACGACCATCGGCAAGCTCGCCGCCAAGTTCCGGGCGGAGGGGCGCACGGTGATGCTGGCGGCCGGCGACACGTTCCGCGCCGCCGCGATCGAGCAGCTTTCCGTCTGGGGCGAGCGGACCGGCACGACCGTGATCGCCAGGCCGCAGGGCGCCGACGCCGCCGGGCTCGCCTTCGACGCCCTGACGCAGGCCCGCGAGGCCGGGACGGACGTCCTGCTCGTCGACACGGCGGGCCGCCTGCAGAACCGGGCGGAGCTGATGAGCGAGCTCGAGAAGATGGTGCGGGTGATCCGCAAGGTGGACGCGACGGCCCCGCACGCCGTCCTCCTCGTGCTCGACGCCACCGTCGGCCAGAACGCGCTGTCGCAGGTGGAGATCTTCCGCAAGACCGCGGGCGTGACAGGGCTCGTCATGACCAAGCTCGACGGCACCGCGCGAGGCGGCATCCTCGTTGCCATCGCCGACAAGTTCGGGCTGCCCGTCCATTTCATCGGCGTCGGAGAGGGGATCGAGGACCTCGAACCGTTCGAGGCGTCGGACTTCGCCCGGGCCATCGCCGGGATCGGCGAAGACTGAGGCGGAGTGCGACAGGCGGGCCGCGAGCGCACTCGCGGCGGGGGTCGAACGATCACAAGGCGCTGCGGTGGTCGACCGACAACTCCAAGCGCCTGTCATTTGAATCGTTTCCGAAATGATCGGCCGAATCCGGAACCGTCGTGACGAGGGTTCCGGCGACGAACGGGCCAGGGAAGGCTCGGCCAGGGGCTGGATGGCTTCGTCTTCCGCTCGCCATGACCGCGGGGGCAGCGAGACGGCGCCGAGGGCGGACCATGCGCCAAGCGATTCCAACGATTCAGCTTTTTGTCGTGCGATCACTTCGCCGCACGGTGGTCGGGTGACCGACGCAAGCCGCTGGAGACAGAATCGTTTCCGAAATGATCGACCGAATCGACGGCTTAGGCCGGGCGGGCGAGGGCGCGGTTCGCCGGGGCGGCGGACAGGGGCGGGCGGCGGTGGATGCGGCGGATCTGCTCGCGCGCGCCTGCGAGGAAGGTCTGACAATAGAGCGTGACGACCTCGTCGCGCTCGGCGGCGACGGGCAGCCGGTAGACGTGCTCGCGGACGCCGTGGAAGACCACGGCCGCATGCAGCATCATGGCCATGTCCCGCTCGGCCTTGAGCAGGGGCTGACGGTCGAGGCCGGGCAGGCGAGCCTCGTGGCGCAGCTCGGCGACGAGGGGCGCGACGATCTGCTCGGTGACGGGCGCGCCGCGACCCTGCGGAACGGGATGGTTGTCCAGCGCCGCACGCAGGACGAGCCTGAGCGCCAGCGCGTGGTCGCGCGCGGCATAGGCCCGGTAAACCTGCGCGAGCCGGTCCTCGAGCGGGCGGTCGCGGTCGGCGAGGATCGCGGCGAAGTCGTCGCTCCAGCGCTCCGCGAAGACCCGGGCGAAGACGGCGGCGACCAGGGCCTCCTTGGAGTCGAAATAGCGATAGAGCAGGGCCTGCCGCACGCCCAGCTCGTCGGCCAGGGCGCGCGTGGAGCCGTGGAAGCCGTGCTCGGCGAAGAACCCGGCGGCGCGCGTGACGAACTCATCGCGCCGCTCCAGCGCCGGCCGGCGCTTCGCGCGGCGGCGTCCGGCAGGCCCCGCGGAGGCCTCCACCGGCGCGGCCCGGGCTTGGTCCACGACCGCCTCCGAAGCCTCGCCCGGCCCGTCCCCCCGCATCGAAGAGTGCGTCATCGCGACCCGAATCCGTCGAATGTCGGGTATCTTACCGCATTGCGAAGGGGGGCGACATTGGGTATCGAAGCCTGACATCCCGTCCGCCGGACGCGCCACGTGCCTCGCCCGGCTCTTCCACCTACCTGGAAAGCGATGGCCATGGCCGACCCCACGCCCGCCGCCGATCGCCTGCGCGTCTCGCGGCCGCTCTCGCCCCACATTCAGATCTTCAAGCCCATCTTCTCGATGATGATGTCGATCGTGCACCGCTTAACCGGCGGAGCGCTCTATGTCGGCACCATCCTCCTGGCGCTCTGGCTGGTCTCGGCGGCATCCGGAAAGTCGGGCTTCGACAGCGTGCAATGGTTCATGGGCAGCTTTCTCGGCCGCCTCATCCTGTTCGGCTACACCTGGGCGCTGCTGCACCACATGCTCGGCGGCATCAAGCACCTCGTGTGGGACACCGGAGCGGGCTTCGGCGTCGAGGCGCGCGACCAGATGAACCGCTGGTCGCTGATCGGTTCCGTCGTCCTGACGATCCTCGTCTGGATCGTCGGCTATTCCCTGCGCTGAGGAGCCGACCATGGCCGAGTTCGAGAAGATCCGCCTGGAAACGCCGCTGAAGCGCGTGCGCGGGCTGGGCTCCGCGCGGTCGGGCACCGACCATTTCTGGCGCCAGCGCCTCACCGCGGTGGCGCTCGTGCCGCTCACGCTCGCCTTCCTGATCATCGTGTTGCGGACCCAGGGCCACGATCACGCGAGCACGGTCGTCGCATTGTCGCACCCGCTTCCCGCGATCCTCCTGCTCCTCTTTATTGGCGCCGGGATCATGCACATGCGCATCGGCATGCAGGTGATCATCGAGGACTACGTGCACGAGGAAGGGCCCAAGATCGCGCTCCTCATGCTCAACACCTTCTTCGCGATCGGGCTGGGCCTCGCCTGCGCCTTCGCGATCCTCAAGATGAGCTTCGGAGGCTGACCATGGCGGCCGTCAACGGAACGACCTATCCGATCACCGACCATACGTTCGACGTGGTGGTGGTGGGCGCCGGCGGCGCGGGCCTGCGCGCCACGGTGGGCTGCTCGCAGGCGGGCCTGCGCACCGCCTGCATCTCCAAGGTGTTCCCCACACGTTCGCACACGGTGGCGGCGCAGGGCGGCATCTCCGCCTCGCTCGGCAACATGGGGCCGGACGACTGGCGCTGGCACATGTACGACACCGTCAAGGGCTCCGACTGGCTCGGCGACCAGGACGCCATCGAATATCTCTGCAAGAACGCGCCCGCCGCCGTCTACGAGCTCGAGCACTGGGGCGTGCCCTTCTCGCGCACGGACGAGGGCAAGATCTACCAGCGGCCCTTCGGCGGCATGACGACGAACTACGGCAAGGGCACGGCGCAGCGCACCTGCGCGGCGGCCGACCGCACCGGCCACGCCATCCTGCATACGCTCTACGGGCAGGCCCTGCGCAACGCGACCGAGTTCTTCATCGAGTACTTCGCCATCGACCTCATCATGGACGAGGAGGGCCGCTGCCGGGGGGTCGTCGCCCTCAAGATGGACGACGGCACGATCCACCGCTTCCGCAGCCACCTCGTGATCCTGGCGACCGGGGGCTATGGCCGCGCCTATTTCTCGGCCACGTCCGCCCATACCTGCACCGGCGACGGCAACGCCATGGTGCTGCGCGCCGGCCTGCCGCTGCAGGACATGGAGTTCGTGCAGTTCCACCCGACCGGGATCTACGGCGCCGGCTGCCTGATCACCGAGGGCGCGCGGGGCGAGGGCGGCTATCTCACCAATTCCGAGGGCGAGCGCTTCATGGAGCGCTACGCGCCGTCGGCCAAGGACCTCGCCTCGCGCGACGTTGTCTCCCGCGCCATGACCATGGAGATCCGTGGCGGACGGGGCGTGGGCAAGAACAAGGACCACATCTACCTGCACCTCGACCATCTCGACCCGAAGATCCTGCACGAGCGCCTGCCCGGCATCTCCGAGAGCGCCAAGATCTTCGCCGGCGTGGACGTGACGCGCGAGCCGATCCCCGTGCTGCCGACCGTGCACTACAACATGGGCGGCATCCCCACGAACTTCCACGGGGAGGTGCTGACCAAGAAGGACGGCGATCCCGACACCGTGGTGCCCGGGCTGATGGCGATCGGCGAGGCGGCCTGCGTCTCCGTGCACGGCGCCAACCGCCTCGGCTCCAACTCGCTGATCGATCTCGTGGTGTTCGGCCGCGCGGCCGGGTTGCGCGCCGCCGAGCTCGTCTCTCCCGGCGAGAAGCACGCTGAGCTGCCGAAGGATTCGGCCGACCTCGCCCTGTCCCGCCTCGACAAGGCGCGCAACGCCAGTGGCGGTACGCCGACGGCCGAATTGCGCATGTCGATGCAGACGACGATGCAGAACAATTGCGCCGTCTACCGCACGGGCGAAGTGCTCTCCGAGGGAAAGACCCTGATCCGCGACGTCTGGAAGGGCGCGGCCGACATCCGAGTCACCGACCGCTCGCTGGTCTGGAACTCCGACCTGATCGAGACGCTGGAATTCGAGAACCTCATCACCCAGGCCGTCGTGACGATGGAAGGTGCGCTGAACCGCACCGAATCCCGCGGCGCCCAGGCGCGCGAGGACTATCCCGACCGCGACGACAAGAACTGGATGAAGCACACCCTGGCCTGGATCGACGACCGCAACTACGGCGTCACGATCGATTACCGGCCGGTGCATACCTACACGATGACCAACGAGATCCAGTACATCGAGCCGAAGGCCCGCGTGTATTGAGGCGTCAGGGCGGCGCCGGCTCCAGCAGGACCGGCGCGGCAGCTTAGTCAGGGGCGATTATGGTCCAGCTCACCCTTCCCAAGAACTCCCGCCCGGTCGAGGGCAAGGTCTGGCCGAAGCCGGCCGGCGCCACGAGCCTCACGGAGTTCAGGATCTATCGCTACGACCCGGACGGGGAGAGCAACCCGCGCATCGACACCTATTGGGTCGACCGGCACGATTGCGGGCCGATGATCCTGGACGGGATCATCTGGATCAAAAACAAGATCGATCCGACGCTCACCTTCCGCCGCTCCTGCCGCGAGGGCATCTGCGGCTCCTGCGCAATGAACATCGACGGGCTCAACACGCTCGCCTGCACGAAGGGCATGGACGAGATCAAGGGCGTGATCCGGATCTATCCGCTGCCGCACATGCCCGTGGTGAAGGACCTGGTGCCCGACCTCACGAACTTCTATGCGCAGCATGCCTCCATCGAGCCCTGGCTGCACACGGCGAGCCCGGCTCCGGAGAAGGAGTGGAAGCAGGCGCCCGATGATCGCGTGAAGCTCGACGGGCTGTACGAGTGCATCCTGTGCGCCTGCTGCTCCACGAGCTGCCCCAGCTACTGGTGGAACGGGGACCGCTATCTCGGCCCGGCGGCGCTGCTGCAGGCCTATCGCTGGCTGATCGACTCGCGCGACGAGGCGACGGGCGAGCGGCTCGACAATCTCGAGGACCCGTTCCGGCTCTATCGCTGCCACACCATCATGAATTGCGCGAAGGTGTGCCCGAAGGGGCTCAACCCCGCCAAGGCTATCGCCGAGATCAAGAAAATGATGGTGGCCCGCCAGGTCTGATACCGGGGCGGCACGCCTGGAGCGCGGGTCCGCGCGCGGCCCCGCGGCCCGTTGTCCGAGGACCTTGCAACCTCCTTGCGAGGAGCGTCGCGACGAAGCAATCCGGGGCGCCGGGCGTGCGCCGCACGGCTTCGCCTGCGGCTCCCGATCACGGCTTGACTCCGCGGTCTTGCCGTCAACCCACGCAGAAAACGGCGCCGGTCGGGCGCCGCAGGGAGCCGGCCGGACAGGCGCCGAGCGACCTGTCCGCCGACATCTCCTTCGCTCCGTCTCGCGAGAGACGAAGGCGGGCTGAAGCAGGGGAGGGAAGGCCTGACGCGACGCGGTTCGAACGCGTGAACGCTCGGGGACCCCAGGCTGGTCCCGGTCTTACTTCTTGGCGGGCGCCTTGGCCTTGGCCGGAGCCTTGGCGGGAGCCGTCTTCGCAGCCGCCTTCGGCGCAGCCTTCGCGGCGGCCTTGGCGGGTGCCTTCGGAGCAGCGGCCTTGGCCGGAGCCTTGGCGGCGGCGGGCTTCGCGGCGGCCTTCGGAGCCGCAGCCTTCGCAGCGGTCTTCGGAGCAGCGGCCTTGGCCGGAGCCTTGGCAGCAGCCGGCTTGGCAGCAGCCTTGGGGGCTGCAGCCTTGGCCGGAGCCTTGGCGGCAGTCTTGGCAGGAGCCTTGGGAGCTTCCGCCTTCTTGGCAGTATCCTTCGCGGCCGACTTTGCAGCAGTCTTTGCAGTCGTCTTGGCAGCGGTCTTTGCAGGAGCCTTGGCCTTGGTGGTCTTCGCCGCGGCCGCGGGCTTTGCTGTCTTCGCCATGGAATCCTCCGAATCAGGCGACGGGCAGTACGAGGCGAATCAAAACGGAAAAAACTAAAAACGTCATAATTTTTTCGAGGATAACTCCACGTATCCTGTGGACGAGATCAAGCGAGGGGTTGCCAGACGCCGGGACTCACGCGTTGGGCAGGGCCCGCCGCGGCAGAAGCCGAAACCACCGGGCCTGCAGGTCGAGAATCGCGGTCGCGTATCCCGCCGCGTCGGTCACGGCCTCGCCCATCACCGAGGCCATGCTGGGCGGCGCGCCCTCCACGATCCCGAGCACGTCGGCGGCCTCGAACACCAGCTCCGCCTCGAACTTGCGGGCAAGGGCCTGCATGGCGCGATTGCGCGCGAGGCAGCTCATGTAGAGCCGCTTCAGGCGGCGGTTGCGCGCCGTCACGATCAGCCGCTCGAAAAGCGAGGTGCCGACGCCACGACCGCGGCAGATCGGCTCCACGCTGAAGGCAGCCTCCGCCTCGCGCCGGCCAATCGGGCGCAACTCGGCGGCCCCGCGCATGACGCCGCCGCTGAAATGGCCGAACATCACCACGCCCTGGGCGAAGGACGCGGGCGAGAAGGACTGCTCCGCGTAGCGCTCCAGGAAGCCGTCCGTCACGGCCATGGCGAAGCGGCTGTCGCGGCTCGCGGCGTCGAGGCGCAGCAGGTGCGCGCGGAATTGCGGCAGATCCGTCGGCCAGAGCTTGCGGATCGTGTCTTCGGGAAAGGCTTGTCCCATACCATCCTCGCGGATCGTTCGCGCCAAGCCCCGGGAAGTGGCCTCACGCTGGCATGCTAGCATCGTCCGCCCCTGATGTAGTGGCGATCCTGGCCCGAAAAGAGGCGCTTCCGACCCGTCTTTCGTCTGATGCCGTGGCCCTGGATCCTCCAGAGCGCGCCGCACGCCACACCGGCCCGGCTTGTCCGCCCGTATGCCGGATGCGAAGTTCCCTTCGGGGCCGATCCGATGGCCGTGGAGGGAACCGTGTCGGAATACCAGCTTCATTGTTTTCGGGAATCGGGCAATTCGTACAAAGTCGCCCTCTATCTCGCCATGGCCGGCCTCGACTGGACGCCTGTCATCGTCGACTACTTCAAGGCCGGCGAAACGCGCACGCAGCGCTTCCGCGAGGATGTGAACGCCATGGGCGAGGCCCCCGTGCTCACCCACAAGGGCAGGCGCTACACGCAGAGCGGGGCCATCCTCACCTATCTCGCCGACACGACCGGGCATTTCGCGCCCACGCCGGAGCAGCGCTACGAGGCCCTGCGGTGGATGCTCTTCGACAACCACAAGTTCACGAGCTACTACGCCACCCTTCGCTTCATGCTCAACTTCATGCCGGGCGGCGAGACGCCGGTCACGGAGTTCCTGCGCACCCGCGCCAAGGGCGCCTACGCCGTGGTGGACAGGCACCTCGCGGGCCAGCCCTTCATGCTTGGCGACAAGCCGACCGTCGCGGACTTCTCGCTGGCCGGCTACGTGTTCTATCCCGAGCCCACCGGCATCGTTTTGGGCGACTACCAGGCCGTGGAGGCCTGGAAGGAGCGCCTGCAGGCGCTGCCCGGCTTCAAGCTCCCCTACGACCTCATCCCCCAGGCGACGCGCTGAGCGCAGGGCGGCTCCGCCGATGTGCGGCGTTGCAGGGCCCGGCCGGCCGGGTTATCCGCCCGGCCGGCGGCCCACCCGGTCCGCCGAGCGTCGCCATCCCGGAGTCCGCTGATTGAGCACCGTGTCCGAACGCTACAAGGCGCTCGTCCAGTCCGGGGCGATCGAGCCCGACCCCGCGCAGGTGGCGGTCGTGGCCCGGCTCGACGCGCTGGGCCGCGCGCTCGGAGAGCGGGCCCTGGCCCGCAAGGGCCGGGCGCTGGGCTGGCTGTTCGGCAAGCGCGCGCCGGCCGAACCCGTCCGCGGACTCTACATCTGGGGCTCCGTGGGCCGCGGCAAGACCATGCTCATGGATCTCTTCTTCGAGGCTGCGCCGGTGACGCCCAAGCGGCGCGTGCATTTCCACGCCTTCATGACGGACGTCCACGCCCGGGTTCACGCCTACCGGCAGCGCGTGAAGCGGGGAGAGGTGAAGGAGCCCGATCCGATCGGGCCGGTCGCCAAGGCGCTGGCGGACGAGGCCGCCCTGCTCTGCTTCGACGAGTTCACCGTCACCGACATCGCCGACGCCATGATCCTGGGCAGGCTCTTCACCGCGCTCTTCGCGGAGGGCGTGACGGTGGTCGCCACCTCCAACGTGGAGCCGAGCCGGCTCTACGAGGGCGGGCTCAACCGCTCGTTGTTCCTGCCCTTCCTCGCCCTGCTCGGCCAGCGCATGGACATCCTCCAGCTCGACGCCCGCACGGATTACCGGCTGGAAAAGCTCGAGGGCGCCGAGGTCTGGCACGTCCCGGCCGACGCGCCGGGCAAGGCCGCGCTCGACCAGGCCTTTCGCCGGCTGACGGGCGGCGCCCGGCTGGCGCCCGTGCGGCTCGAGGTGCAGGGCCGCCACCTCGACGTGCCCCAGGCGGCGCAGGGCGTGGCGCGCCTGAGCTTCGAGGAGCTCTGCGCGCGGCCGCTGGGGCCGGCGGACTACCTGGCGCTTGCCGAGCGATTCCACACGCTCGTCGTCGAGGACATCCCGGTCATGGGGTTTGAGCGACGCAACGAGGCCAAGCGCTTCATCACGCTGATCGACGCGCTCTACGACCGCAACGTGAAGCTGGTGGCGACTGCCGAGGCGCAACCCGACGCGCTCTACCTCGCCGAGGACGGGCGCGAGGCCTTCGAGTTCGCCCGCACCGCCTCCCGCCTCACGGAAATGCGCTCTCAGGACTATCTCGCCGCCCCGCACGGGCGGCGCGATTCCCGGGCCTCGGGCGACACGACGGGCCTGGTGGAGACATGACCGCCCGCGCGGCGCGGGCGGGCCTGCGCAGCGGCGCTGATGGATTCCGACACCCCGTCCATCGGGCCGGCACGGCCAGCGGCCCGGTCCGGCCCTACTGGGCCGACCAAGTGGCGAACATCGCGACGACGACCAGCGCCATGACCGCCGTGGCGGCCCAGCCGCCCGCCTTCAGGAGGGGGCCGGCGACCACCGTCCCCATGACCTCGCGGCTGGAGACCAGCGCCATCATCACCGCCATCACGGGCACGGCGACCACGCCGTTGATCACGGCGGTCCAGAACAGCATCTTGATCGGATCGAGCGGCGACAGCGCCAGAAGCGCGCCGAGCAGGGTCGAACCCGCGACGATCGAGTAGAAGCCGCGCGCTTCCCGGGGGGCGAGCTCGAGGCTGGAGCGCCAGCCCAGCGCCTCGGCCACGCCGTAGGCCGCCGCGCCCGCGAGAACGGGCACGGCGAGCAGGCCCGTCCCGATGATGCCCGCCGCGAACAGGTAGAAGGTGAGCGGCCCCGCCAGGGGCCGCAGCGCCTCGGCGGCCTGGGCGGACGTGGTGATCTCGGTGAGGCCGCTGGCGTTCAGCGTCGCCGCCGTCGTCACCATGATGCAGGCGGCGATGGCGATGGAAAACCCCATCCCGATCGCGGTGTCGATGCCGATGCGCCTCAGCGTCGGGCGGGTGCCGCGGCGCATGGTGCGCAGCACGTGGACGCGGCGGGTGAGGTGCATGTCCTCCACCTCCTCGGCCGCCTGCCAGAAAAACACGTAGGGGCTGATCGTGGTGCCGAAGACAGCGACGACCGTCACGATGTAGTCGGGATCCGTGGTGAGCCGCGGCAGCAGCGCCCCGGTGGCCACCTGCTCCCACGGAATCGTCACGCTGAGCACCGTGCCGACATAGACGAACAGCACCATGGTCAGGGCCTTGAGGATCGGCGCGTAGCGCCGGTAGGGCACCAGCACCTCCAGCGTCAGGCAGAACAGCCCGAAGCCGACCGCGTAGAGCGCGGCGTGGCCTCCCGCCACGAGCTGCAGCGCCGCTCCCATGGCCGCGAGGTCGGCGGCGATGTTGATCGTGTTGGCCGCCAGAAGCAGGAAGACGATCCAGACGATCACCCAGCGCGGAAACAGCGTGCGCAGGTTGGCGACGATGCCGGCTCCCGTGGCGCGCCCGATCCGGGCGCCGACCACCTGGATGGCCACCATGAAGGGATAGGTGAGGACCACGGTCCAGAGCAGTCCGAAGCCGAAGCGCGCCCCGGCCTGGGAATAGGTGGCGATGCCCGAGGGATCGTCGTCGGCGGCGCCGGCGACCAGTCCCGGCCCCAGCAAATGAAGGGCGGTCGTCCGCCAGGACGAGCGGCGCGAGCGCCCGGAAGCCGGTCCCTGGGTCTCGCCGGCCGGATGGGCCGCCATGGTGTGTCCGCCTCGATGCCGCTGCAGCCTCAACCCGGCTATCCCGCCGGCGGGTGAGGGTCAACGGCCCCCGGGCTCGCAGCCCAAGGAACAGGTGGACTTTCGCCCCGCCGCCGGTCTTCCATCGCCCGGGGAGCCTCGCGTGACCACCGAATCGTCCACCCTGCCCACGGGCAGCCGGATTCTCGCCATCGCGGCGGAGCATGTGCGCCGCTACGGCTTCGAGCGCACCACCGTGGTGAGCGTGGCGCGCGAAGCGAAGATGACGCACGCCAATGTCTATCGCTACTTTCCCTCCAAGGTGGCGCTTGCCGACGCCCTCACGGGGGAATGGCTGCGCGAGGTCGAGGCCCTCCTGGTCGAGGCGGCCGACGCGCCGGACCCCGCCGACGACAAGCTCGAGCGGCTGCTGGTCGCCCTCGCCTCCGCCCACCGGGACAGGCTGGAGGCCGAGCCCAACCTCTTCGCCCTCTATGTCGGGGCCTACGAGGACATGCGGGGCGTCGCGCGCAAGCACCGATCGCGGGTCCGCACCCTGCTCGAACGCGTCATCGAGGAGGGCGCCGCGTCGGACGTCTTCGTGGTGCGCCGGCGCGACCGGGCGGTGACGCTCGTGCTCGACGCCGCCTTCCGCTTCGTCCATCCGGTAGCCGTGACGATCGACCGGGAGGTGCCGCGCAGGGTCTATGACGAGCGCCTCGCCGCCGTGGTGAAGATCGTGCTCCGGGGCCTCGCGACCGGTGCGGTTTGAGTCACCACGCCGGAAAAAACCAGTTACAAATGACAAATTCTGTTTTTTGTAACAGTCCCTTCCGACCCTGGTCCGAAGGGGCGGCTCGTCCGGCGGGTCATCGCAAGCCATTGTCCGCTCTACGTTTTCCGGAAAGACCCCGGTGCGAACCCTGCGCCGCGCCGGTGCGATTCCACGGCGTTTCTACGCCTTTTGCTCGACTTGATGCCCCGGGGGGATGGGGCTAAGCAGGCCTCGTCCCGGCCGGGACCGCCCGTCCAGGGAGGACGGGAGCCTCGTCCGGCGTCACGGAAAGTTCCTGTTTGCGAGGCAGGCTGACAGCATCCGCAGGACAAGAGGCCCGTCACCCGGACGCTCGGCAAGGGCGTTGCGTCCCGTCCATCTCCCCATCGGAAGGAAACATCCACCCATGGCGCGCAAGAAGATCGCTCTGATCGGCGCCGGACAGATCGGCGGCACGCTCGCCCATCTCGCCGGCCTGAAGGAACTCGGCGACATCGTCCTCTTCGACATCGCGGAGGGCGTGCCCCAGGGCAAGGCCCTCGACATCGCGGAGTCCTCGCCGGTGGAGGGTTTCGACGCCGCCGTCTCGGGCGCCAATTCCTACGAGGCGATCGCCGGCGCGGACGTCGTGATCGTCACGGCGGGCGTGCCGCGCAAGCCCGGCATGAGCCGCGACGACCTGCTCGGCATCAACCTCAAGGTGATGGACGCCGTCGGCGCGGGCCTGAAGCAACATGCCCCCGACGCCTTCGTCATCTGCATCACCAACCCGCTCGACGCGATGGTGTGGGCCCTGCAGAAGGCCTCGGGCCTGCCCAAGCACAAGGTGGTCGGCATGGCCGGCGTGCTGGACTCGGCCCGCTTCCGCTACTTCCTCGCCGAGGAGCTGGGCGTCTCGGTGCGCGACGTCCACGCCATGACGCTGGGCGGCCACGGCGACGACATGGTGCCGCTGGTGCGCCACTCGACGGTCGGCGGCGTGCCGCTGCCCGACCTCGTGAAGATGGGCTGGCTCAGCCAGGAGAAGCTCGAGGCCATCGTCAAGCGCACGCGCGGCGGCGGCGGCGAGATCGTCGCGCTGCTCAAGACCGGCTCCGCCTTCTACGCCCCCGCCACCTCCGCCATCGCCATGGCCGAGAGCTACCTCCGGGACCAGAAGCGCATCCTGCCCTGCGCCGCCTATCTCGACGGGCAGTACGGCGTGAAGGACATGTATGTCGGCGTGCCCGTGCTGATCGGTGCCGGCGGCGTGGAGAAAATCGTCGAGATCGCCTTCGACGAGGGCGAGAAGGCCATGTTCGCCAAGTCGGTCGAGGCCGTGAAGGGCCTTGTCGAGGCGTGCAAGCAGATCAACCCGGCCTTCGCGTGAAGCGCCGTGAGGTCGTGAGACCGCGGGGTCGTGAGATCGACCTCACCTTCCGACCTCACGACCTCTCCACGTCACGACCTCACGACCTCACGAGGATCCCATGAACATCCACGAATACCAGGGCAAGGCCGTCCTCAAGGAGTTCGGCGTGCCCGTCTCCAAGGGCAAGGCCATCTTCAAGGCCGAGGAGGCCGAGGCTGCGGCGAAGGAGCTCGGCGGTCCGCTCTGGGTCGTGAAGTCCCAGATCCACGCCGGCGGCCGTGGCAAGGGCACGTTCAAGGAGCCCACGGCCGGCGAGAAGGGCGGCGTTCGCCTCGCCCGGTCGATCGAGGAGGTGAAGACCAACGCCCAGCAGATGCTCGGCGCCACCCTCGTCACCATCCAGACGGGCCCCGCCGGAAAGCAGGTCAACCGCCTCTACATCGAGGACGGCTCGGACATCGAGAAGGAGTTCTACCTCTCGATGCTCGTCGATCGCGCCACGTCGCGGGTCGCCTTCGTGGTCTCCACCGAGGGCGGCATGAACATCGAGGACGTCGCCCACGAGACGCCCGAGAAGATCGTCTCCTTCTCGGTCGACCCGGCCACAGGCATCATGCCGCACCATGGCCGGCGCGTCGCACAGGCGCTGGGGCTTTCCGGCGATCTCGCCAAGCAGGCTGAGAAGCTCTCCGCGCAGCTTTACGCCGCCTTCATCGCGAAGGACATGGAGATGCTGGAGATCAACCCGCTGATCGTCACCAAGGACGGACAGCTCAAGGCGCTCGACGCCAAGATCTCCTTCGACGGCAACGCGCTCTACCGCCATCCCGACGTCTTCGCGCTGCGCGACGAGACGGAGGAGGACGCCAAGGAGATCGAGGCCTCCAAGTACGACCTCAACTACATCACGCTGGACGGCACGATCGGCTGCATGGTCAACGGCGCCGGCCTCGCCATGGCGACGATGGACATCATCAAGCTCTACGGCGAAGCGCCCGCGAACTTCCTGGACGTCGGCGGCGGCGCCAGCAAGGAAAAGGTCACGGCGGCCTTCAAGATCATCACCGCCGACCCGAACGTGAAGGGCATCCTGATCAACATCTTCGGCGGCATCATGCGCTGCGACGTGATCGCCGAGGGCGTGATCGCCGCGGTGAAGGAGGTCGGCCTCAAGGTGCCGCTGGTCGTGCGCCTGGAGGGCACGAACGTCGACCTCGGCAAGAAGATCATCGCCGAGTCCGGCCTCAACGTGATCTCGGCCGACGACCTCGACGACGCCGCGCAGAAGATCGTGAAGGCGGTGAGGGGCTGATGCCCTTCGTCAACCTCAAGACCACACGAACCAACCTCACCCGGGAAACCAAGGCGCAGATCGTGAAGGAGTTCAGCGAAACTCTTGTTCGCGTTCTGGGAAAGAAGCCCGAGACCATCCATATCGTCATCGATGTCGTCGACGACGAGAACTGGGGTCACCAGGGCAAGCTGGTCGCCGAGACACGCAAAGCGAGGGACTAATGTCCGTCCTCATCGACGCCAATACCAAGGTCATCTGCCAGGGCTTCACCGGCAAGAACGGGACCTTCCACTCCGAGCAGGCGCTCGCCTACGGCACCAAGATGGTCGGCGGCACATCGCCCGGGAAGGGTGGCTCCACCCATCTCGGCCTGCCCGTGTTCGACACGGTCGCCGAGGCGCGCGCCAAGACCGGGGCCGACGCCTCCGTCATCTACGTGCCGCCGGCCGGTGCGGCGGATGCGATCTGCGAGGCCATCCAGGCCGAGATCCCCCTCATCGTCGCCATCACCGAGGGCATTCCGGTGCTCGACATGGTCAAGGTGAAGCGCGCGCTGGCGGGCTCCGGGTCGCGCCTCATCGGGCC
This sequence comes from Alsobacter sp., assembly GCA_046349155.1. Classification (GTDB taxonomy): domain Bacteria; phylum Pseudomonadota; class Alphaproteobacteria; order Rhizobiales; family Beijerinckiaceae; genus Alsobacter. The sequence continues at coordinate 837,299 of JAXMCW010000003.1, forward strand.
GAACTGCCCGGGCGTGATGACGGCCGGCGAATGCAAGATCGGCATCATGCCCGGCAACATCTTCAAGAAGGGCTCGGTCGGCATCGTGTCGCGCTCGGGAACGCTGACCTACGAGGCGGTGTTCCAGACCACCCGCGAGGGCCTGGGCCAGACGACGGCCGTCGGCATCGGCGGCGACCCCGTCAAGGGCACCGAGTTCATCGAGGTGCTGGAGATGTTCCTGGCCGACCCCAAGACCGAGTCGATCATCATGATCGGCGAGATCGGCGGCTCGGCTGAGGAGGACGCCGCGCAGTTCATCGCGGACGAGGCGAAGCGCGGCCGCAAGAAGCCGATGGTGGGCTTCATCGCCGGCCGCACGGCGCCCCCCGGCCGCCGCATGGGCCATGCCGGCGCCATCATCTCCGGCGGCAAGGGCGGCGCCGAAGACAAGATCGCGGCCATGGAGGCCGCGGGCATCCGCGTATCGCCTTCGCCGGCGCGCCTCGGCAAGACGCTGGTGGATGTGCTCAAGGGATAGGGCGTGAGGTCGTCCTTCGCGAGATCGTGAGATCGGATGCGTCCGCCACGACCTCGCGATCCGACGACCTGACGATCTCACGAGAAAAGTCGAGGAAACGACAATGGCACGTCAGGACCAGAACGACGCCTTCCTCCAGACCTCCTTCCTGTATGGCGGCAACGCCGCCTACATCGAGGACCTCTACGCGAAGTACCAGAAGGACCCCGCCTCGGTGGACGCCGAGTGGCAGGCCTTCTTCGGCGCGCTGAAGGATGACGGGGCCTCCGTCGAGAAGAGCGCCAAGGGCGCGTCCTGGACGAAGCCCGGCTGGCCCATCGCGGCCAATGGCGAGCTCGTGTCGGCGCTCGACGGCAACTGGGGCCAGGTCGAGAAGGTCGTCGGCGACAAGATCAAGGGGAAGGCCGACGCGGCTGTGGCCAAGGGCGCGCCCGGCGTCTCGGAGGCCGACGTCCAGCGCGCCACCCGCGACAGCGTGCGCGCCCTCATGATGATCCGCGCCTACCGCATGCGAGGCCACCTGCATGCGGACCTCGATCCCCTGGCCATCGAGCCGCGCAAGGATCACGAGGAACTGCACCCCTCCTCCTACGGCTTCACCGAGGCCGACTGGGACCGCAAGATCTTCATCGACCACGTGCTCGGGCTCGAATACGCCACGATCCGCGAGATGCTCGCGATCCTGAAGCGCACCTATTGCTCCACGATCGGCTACGAGTTCATGCACATCTCCAATCCGGCCGAGAAGGCCTGGATCCAGGAGCGCATCGAGGGGCCGGACAAGGAGATCGCCTTCACCCGCGAGGGCAAGCGCGCCATCCTCAACAAGCTCGTCGAGGGCGAGGGCTTCGAGAAGTTCATCGACGTCAAGTACACGGGCACGAAGCGTTTCGGCCTGGACGGCGGCGAGTCGCTCATTCCCGCGCTCGAACAGATCATCAAGCGCGGCGGCAATCTCGGCGTGAAGGAGATCGTGTTCGGCATGGCCCATCGCGGCCGCCTGAACGTCCTCACGCAGGTGCTGGCCAAGCCCCACCGGGCGCTGTTCCACGAGTTCAAGGGCGGCTCCTACGCGCCCGACGAGGTCGAGGGCTCCGGCGACGTGAAGTACCACCTGGGCGTCTCCTCGGACCGGACCTTCGACGGCAACAACGTCCACCTGTCGCTCACCGCCAATCCCTCCCACCTCGAGATCGTCGATCCCGTGGTGCTGGGGAAGGTGCGCGCCAAGCAGGACCAGCTCAACGACGTGGTCGAGCGCTCCAAGGTGCTGCCGCTGCTGCTGCACGGCGACGCGGCCTTCGCCGGCCAGGGCGTCGTGGCGGAGTGCCTGGGCCTGTCCGGGCTGAAGGGCCACCGCACGGGCGGCTCTCTGCACTTCATCATCAATAACCAGATCGGCTTCACCACCTACCCGCGCTACTCGCGCTCCTCGCCCTATCCCTCGGACGTGGCGAAGATGATCGAGGCGCCGATCTTCCACGTGAACGGCGACGATCCCGAGGCCGTGGTCTTCGCGGCCAAGGTGGCGATCGAGTTCCGGCAGCAGTTCCACAAGCCGGTCGTCATCGACATGTTCTGCTATCGCCGCTTCGGCCACAACGAGGGCGACGAGCCGGGCTTCACCCAACCGCTGATGTACAAGAAGATCCGCCAGCAGCCGACTACGCTGGAGATCTACGCCCGCAAGCTGATCGCCGAGGGCGTCGTCACGGAGGGCGAGGTCGAGAAGATGCGCGCCGACTGGCGCCACCGCCTGGAGGCCGAGTTCGAGGCCGGCCAGGCCTACAAGCCCAACAAGGCGGACTGGCTGGACGGCCGCTGGGCCGGCCTCAAGGCGATCAAGGAGACCGAGGACGATCCGCGCCGCGGCCAGACGGGCGTTCCAATCGAGACGCTGCGCATGGTGGGCGACAAGATCACCACCGTGCCGGCCGGCTTCAACGTGCATCGCACGATCCAGCGCTTCCTCGACAACCGCCGCAAGGCGATCGAGACGGGCGAGGGGATCGACTGGGCGACGGGCGAGGCGCTGGCCTTCGGCACCCTCGCCATCGAGGGCCATCCCGTCCGCCTCTCCGGCCAGGACTGCGAGCGCGGCACATTCTCGCAGCGCCATTCGGTGCTGATCGACCAGGAAACCGAGGCGCGCTTCACGCCGCTGAACAACGTGAAGGAAGGCCAAGCCCGCTACGAGGTCATCAACTCGATGCTCTCGGAAGAGGCGGTGCTGGGCTTCGAATACGGCTACTCCCTGTCCGAACCCAATGCGCTCACGCTCTGGGAAGCGCAGTTCGGCGACTTCGCCAACGGCGCGCAGGTCGTGTTCGACCAGTTCATCTCGTCGGGCGAGCGCAAGTGGCTGCGCATGTCGGGCCTCGTCTGCCTGCTGCCGCACGGCTATGAGGGCCAGGGCCCCGAGCATTCCTCGGCCCGCCTGGAGCGCTATCTCCAAATGTGCGCCGAGGACAACATGCAGGTCGCCAACCTGACGACGCCTGCGAACTACTTCCACGCCCTGCGGCGGCAGCTGAAGCGCGACTTCCGCAAGCCGCTGATCCTGATGACGCCGAAGTCGCTGCTGCGCCACAAGCGCGCCGTGTCGCGGCTCGAGGAAATGGGACCGGGAACCTCGTTCCACCGCGTGCTGTGGGACGACGCCCAGGTGCTCAAGGGCGAGAAGATCAAGCTCGCCAAGGACGCGAAGATCCGCCGCGTCGTGCTGTGCTCGGGCAAGGTCTACTACGACCTCTACGAGGAGCGCGAGAAGCGGGGCATCGACGATGTCTACCTGCTGCGCGTCGAGCAGCTCTATCCCTTCCCCATGAAGGCGATCCTCACCGAGCTCGCGCGCTTCAAGAACGCCGACCTCGTCTGGTGCCAGGAGGAGCCCAAGAACATGGGATCCTGGACCTTCGTCGAGCCCTACCTGCGCTGGATCCTGCAGCGCGCCGGCCTGAAGGCCAAGGAGCCGCGCTACGCCGGCCGCCCGGCCTCAGCCGCCACGGCGACGGGCCTGATGTCCAAGCATCTCGCCCAGCTCAACGCCTTCCTCGAGGAGGTCTTCGCGGGCTGATCCCCGCCGGCCCCGCCCGCCCCCGGCGGGGCCTGCCTCCCACCCCTCCCATCTCATCCGGGCCGTCCGGCCCGTTCTGGAAGCAGCGACCATGGCCACAGAAATCCGCGTTCCGACCCTCGGCGAGTCGGTGACCGAAGCCACGATCGGGAAGTGGTTCAAGAAGCCCGGCGACGCCGTGAAGGCGGACGAGCCCCTCGTCGAGCTCGAGACCGACAAGGTCACCCTCGAGGTGAACGCGCCCGCGGCGGGCGTGCTCTCGGAAATCGTGGCCAAGGACGGCGAGACGGTGGGCGTCGGCGCCCTGCTCGGATCGATCGGCGCCGGCTCCGGCGTGGCGGCGACGCCGACGGCGGCGAAGCCTGCTCCCGCCCCCGCGGCCGCTCCGGCCCCTGCTCCTGCCGCTCCGGCCAAGGCCGCGCCGGTCGATAACGGCCCCGCCGTCGCGCGCCTCGCTTCCGAGACCGGGATCGATCCCTCCACGGTGCCCGGCACCGGCAAGGACGGCCGCGTCACCAAGGGCGACATGATCGCGGTGGCGACCGCGGTGCCGCCAGTCGCCGCGCCCCCGCCCGTGCAGGTTCGCGCGCCCTCGGGCGCCGACGACGCCGCCCGCGAGGAGCGGGTGAAGATGACCAAGCTGCGCCAGACCATCGCGCGCCGCCTCAAGGACGCGCAGAACACCGCGGCCATGCTGACGACCTTCAACGAGGTCGACATGACCGAGGTCATGGCCCTGCGGGCGACCTACAAGGACATCTTCGAGAAGAAGCACGGCACCAAGCTCGGCTTCATGGGCTTCTTCGTGAAGGCCTGCGTGCAGGCCCTGAAGGAGATCCCGGCGGTCAACGCCGAGATCGACGGCCAGGACCTCGTCTACAAGAACTACTACCACGTCGGCATCGCCGTGGGGACGGACAAGGGCCTCGTCGTCCCCGTGGTGCGCGATGCCGACAAGCTCTCCATCGCCGGCATCGAGAAGAAGATCGCCGAGTTCGGCAAGCGCGCCCGCGACGGCCAGCTCAAGATCGAGGAGATGCAGGGCGGCACCTTCACGATCACCAATGGCGGCATCTACGGCTCGCTGATGTCGACGCCGATCCTCAACGCCCCGCAATCGGGCATCCTGGGCATGCACAAGATCCAGGAACGACCCATGGCCGTGGGCGGCAAGGTCGAGATCCGGCCGATGATGTACCTCGCGCTCTCCTATGACCACCGCATCGTCGACGGCAAGGAGGCGGTCACCTTCCTCGTCCGCGTCAAGGAGGCGCTGGAAGACCCGGCGCGCCTCGTGCTGGATCTGTGAGCCGCCTTCGCCGCGCCCGGCCATCGCCAGCCATCCTTCCCCGGGAAGGCGGTGCGCGACCCGGTCCGGGCGGGGCCCGTCCCGGGCCCAGCTAGTCCCCACCCGTCAGGCGCTGAGCGCCTGCCACCCTTCCCTGCGAGGAAGGGATGACGCCAGCCCGTGGAGCACCTCATGTCCTACGACCTCATCGTCATCGGCACCGGCCCGGGCGGCTATGTCTGCGCCATCCGTGCGGCGCAGCTCGGCCTGAAGACGGCCGTGGTGGAGAAGCGCAAGACGCATGGCGGCACCTGCCTCAACATCGGCTGCATTCCCTCGAAGGCGCTCCTGCACGCGTCCGAGCGGTTCGAGGAGGTGGCGCACGATGTCGCCGCGCTCGGCATCCAGGTGGGCAAGCCCAAGCTCGACCTCGCCACGATGATGAAGCACAAGGACGACACGGTGCACGCCAACGTGTCGGGCGTGGGCTTCCTGCTCAAGAAGAACAAGGTCGACAGCGTCTTCGGCACGGGCCGCATCCTGTCCGCCGGACGGGTCGAGGTGACGGGCGAGGACGGCGCGAAGCAGGTGCTCGAGGCCAAGAGCATCGTCATCGCCACGGGCTCCGACGTGACGCCGCTGCCCGGCGTCGCCATCGACGAGCAGACGGTCGTCTCCTCCACCGGCGCCCTTGTGCTCGACAAGGTGCCGGGCAAGCTGGTGGTCGTCGGCGCGGGCGTCATCGGGCTCGAGCTGGGCTCGGTCTGGCGGCGGCTCGGGGCCGAGGTGACCGTGGTCGAATTCCTCGACCGCATCCTGCCGGGCATGGACAGCGAGGTCGCCAAGCAGTTCCAGCGCATGCTGGAGAAGCAGGGCTTCGTCTTCAAGCTCGGCTCCAAGGTCACCAAGGTCGAGGCGTCCAAGAAGGGCGCGACCGTGAGCATCGAGCCCGCGCAGGGCGGAGACGCTACCACGCTGCAGGCCGACGTGGTGCTCGTCGCCATCGGACGGCGGCCCTATACCGAGGGCCTGGGGCTGGAGGAGGCAGGCGTCGCGACGGATCGCGGCCGCGTCGTCATCGACGACCATTTCCGCACCAGCGTGCCCGGCATCTACGCCATCGGCGACGTCGTGCGCGGGGCGATGCTGGCCCACAAGGCCGAGGACGAGGGCGTCGCCGCGGCCGAGATCATCGCCGGCAAGGCGGGCCACGTGAACTACGGCGTCATCCCCTCCGTCGTCTACACGATGCCGGAGATCGCCTCGATCGGGAAGACGGAGGACGAGCTGAAGGCCGCCGGCGTCGCCTACACGGTCGGCAAGTTTCCCTTCACCGCCAATGGCCGCGCCCGCGCCATGCGCCACACGGACGGTTTCGTGAAGGTGCTGGCCGACGCCTCCACCGACCGCGTGCTGGGCGCCCACATCGTTGGCGCGGGAGCGGGCGACCTCATCCATGAAGTGGCCGTGCTCATGGAGTTCGGCGGCTCGTCGGAAGACCTCGCCCGCACCTGCCATGCCCATCCCACGATGAGCGAGGCCGTGAAGGAAGCCGCGCTCGCAGTGGAGAAGCGGGCCATCCATATCTGATCGAGAGGCGAGAGCCTGCGAACAGGGCCCGGGCTGGCGACGGCCCGGGCTTTTCTGTCCATCCTTGCGAGGCGCGCAGCGACGAGGCGATCCGGAAGGCGCCGGGCGAAGCACTGGATCGCTTCGCCGCGCTCGCCACGACGCCGGGCTGACGTACCCTCTGGAATGAAAACGGGCGCCCGAGGGCGCCCGCATCATGCCAACCGGCCTGGAGCCGGCCTCACGTCCTGGAAAAATGCTGCTCCCGCAGCGCTACGAGCTGGGCGAGCTTTTCGGCGGCCACGCGGCGGGATTCGTCGTCGCCGGCACCCGCGAACTCGGCCTCGGCCGCCTTGATCTCGGCGGCGACGATGTCGTCGGTCACTTCCTCCACCGGCACAGCCTGCTCGGCGAGGATGGTGAGGCCCTTGGGGGAGACGTCGGCGAAGCCGCCGCGCACGAAGAGGCGCTGCGTCGCGCCGCCCGGCTCCTTCACCACGACGATGCCGGGGCGCAGCGTCGACATGAAGGGCGCGTGGTCCTTCAGCACCGCGAAGTCGCCTTCCGTGCCGGGCACGTCGACCTGCTCGACCTGGGCGGAGATCAGCAGCTTTTCGGGCGAGACGAGTTCGAACGGGAACGTGGCCATCGGCCCTCTCCTTCAGCCCTTCCGGGCCTGGATCTCGACAGACGGCCCCGAGACCGGGACCGCACACAAGGCTGGCGACGCGCGCCGGAAAGCCACGGCCCGGACGAGGTCCGGGCCACGCGCCCCGGTGCGAGCCGGGGCGAGGGGATCAGGCCGCCTCGGCGGCGAGGCGCTGGGCCTTCTCGACGGCTTCCTCGATCGTGCCGACCATGTAGAAGGCCGCCTCGGGGAGATGGTCGTACTTGCCCTCGACCAGGCCCTTGAATCCCTTGATCGTGTCGGCCAGCGAGACGAGCTTGCCGGGCGAACCCGTGAAGACCTCGGCCACGTGGAAGGGCTGAGACAGGAAGCGCTCGATCTTGCGGGCGCGGGCCACGGCGGTCTTGTCCTCTTCCGAGAGCTCGTCCATGCCCAGGATCGCGATGATGTCCTGCAGGGCCTTGTAGCGCTGCAGCACCTGCTGCACCTGGCGGGCCACCGCGTAGTGCTCCTCGCCGACGACCATCGGCGAGAGCATGCGCGAGGTCGAGTCGAGCGGGTCCACGGCCGGGTAGATGCCCTTCTCGGCGATCGAGCGCGACAGCACGGTCGTGGCGTCGAGGTGGGCGAACGAGGTGGCCGGGGCCGGGTCGGTCAGGTCGTCGGCCGGCACGTAGATGGCCTGCACCGAGGTGATCGAGCCCTTGGTGGTCGTCGTGATGCGCTCCTGCAGCGCGCCCATGTCGGTCGCCAGCGTCGGCTGGTAGCCCACCGCCGAGGGGATGCGGCCGAGCAGCGCCGACACCTCGGAGCCCGCCTGCGTGAAGCGGAAGATGTTGTCCACGAAGAAGAGCACGTCCTGGCCCTGGTCGCGGAAATACTCGGCGACCGTGAGGCCGGTCAGCGCGACGCGGGCGCGGGCGCCCGGGGGCTCGTTCATCTGGCCGTAGACGAGGGCGCACTTGGAGCCGGCCGTGTTGCCGCCATGCTCCTTGGGGTCCACGTTGACCTTGGACTCGATCATCTCGTGGTAGAGGTCGTTGCCCTCGCGGGTCCGCTCACCGACGCCGGCGAACACGGAGTAGCCGCCGTGCGCCTTCGCGACGTTGTTGATGAGCTCCATGATGAGCACGGTCTTGCCCACGCCGGCGCCGCCGAACAGGCCGATCTTGCCGCCCTTGGCGTAGGGAGCGAGCAAGTCGACGACCTTGATCCCGGTCTCGAGGATCTGCGCCTCGGTGGACTGCTCGGCGTAGGTCGGCGCGTTGGCGTGGATCGGGCGCAGGCCCTCATTCGGCACGGGGCCGGCCTCGTCGACCGGCTCACCGATGACGTTGATGATGCGGCCGAGCGTACCCTGCCCGACGGGAACCTGGATGGGGGCGCCGGTGTCGCTCACCGGCTGGCCGCGGACGAGGCCTTCCGTCGTGTCCATCGAGATGCAGCGCACCGAGGACTCGCCGAGGTGCTGGGCGACCTCGAGCACGAGCCGGTTGCCGTTGTTGGTCGTCTCGAGCGCGTTGAGGATCTCGGGGAGATGCCCGTCGAACTGCACGTCGACGACGGCGCCGATGACCTGGGTGACGCGTCCGGTGGGTTTCGTGGCCATGGGTCTGTCCTCGGTCTGGCTCAGAGCGCCTCGGCGCCCGAGATGATTTCGATGAGTTCCTTGGTGATCATCGCCTGACGCGTCCGGTTATAGGTCAGCGTCTGCTTCTTGATCATCTCGCCGGCATTGCGCGTCGCGCTGTCCATGGCGCTCATCTGAGCGCCGTAGAAGGAGGCGTTGTTCTCCAGCAGGGCCCGCAGGATCTGCACGGAGATGTTGCGCGGCAGCAGGCTGGCGAGGATCTCGCCTTCCTCCGGCTCGTATTCGTAGGCGGCGGTCGCCCCGCCGGTCTCGGCGGCCTGGGCGGGAATCTCCGCCGGGATGATCTGCTGCGCCGTCGGGATCTGCGCGATCACCGACTGGAAGCGCGAGAAGAACAGGGTCGCCACGTCGAACTCGCCGGCCTCGTAACGGGCGATCACCTTCTTGGCGATCATGTCAGCGGTGTCGAAGCCGAGCGTGCGCACGGCGCGCAGCTCGATGAAGTCGATGATCTGCGAGCCGAACTGGCGGCGAAGGACGTCATAGCCCTTCTTGCCGACGCAGATGAGCTTGACCGTCTTGCCCTGCGCCTGCAGCGCCAGCGCCTTGTCGCGGGCGAGGCGGGCGATGGCGGAGTTGAAGGCGCCGCACAGGCCACGCTCGCCGGTGCAGACGATCAGCAGGTGCGTGTCGCTCTTGCCGGTGCCGGCGAGCAGGCGCGGGGCGCTGTCGCCGGACACGCCGGCGGCCACGTTGGCGAGCACCGAACCCATGCGCTCCGCGAAGGGACGGGCGGATTCAGCCGCCATCTGGGCGCGGCGGAGCTTGGCGGCCGCGACCATCTGCATGGCCTTGGTGATCTTCTGCGTCGCCTTGACGGAGGCGATGCGGTTGCGAAGGTCTTTGAGCGAGGCCATCGCCTGTCCCTATGCTGTCTCGGTCCGGGGCGGGCTCAGGCGAAGGCCTTGGCGAAAGCGTCGACCGCGTCCTTCAGCTTCTTGCCCGTCTCGTCCGACAGGTCCTTGGACGTGCGGATCGAGTCCATAATGTCGGGGTGGTTGGCCTTGAGGGAGCCGAGCAGCCCGTCCTGGAAGTTGCGGACCTGCGCTACGGGCAGGCGGTCGAGATAGCCGTTCACGCCGGCATAGATCACGACGACCTGCTCTTCCATCTGCAGCGGGGAGAATTGCGGCTGCTTCAGGAGCTCGGTGAGGCGGGCGCCGCGGTTCAGGAGGCGCTGCGTGGTGGCGTCGAGGTCGCCGCCGAACTGCGCGAAGGCGGCCATCTCGCGGTACTGGGCGAGCTCGCCCTTGATCTTGCCCGCGACCTTCTTCATCGCCTTGGTCTGCGCCGAGGAGCCCACGCGCGACACGGAGAGGCCGACGTTCACCGCCGGGCGGATGCCCTGGTAGAAGAGGTCCGTCTCCAGGAAGATCTGGCCGTCCGTGATCGAGATCACGTTGGTCGGGATGTAGGCCGACACGTCGTTGGCCTGCGTCTCGATGACCGGCAGCGCCGTCAGCGAGCCCGAGCCGTAGTCCTTGTTGAGCTTCGCCGCGCGCTCCAGCAGGCGGGAGTGCAGGTAGAACACGTCGCCCGGATAGGCTTCGCGGCCCGGCGGGCGGCGCAGCAGCAGCGACATCTGGCGGTAGGCGACGGCCTGCTTGGACAGATCGTCATAAATGATAACCGCGTGCATGCCGTTGTCGCGGAAGTACTCGCCCATGGTGCAGCCGGTGAACGGCGCGATGTACTGCATCGGCGCCGGGTCGGATGCGGTGGCGGCGACGATGATGGAGTATTCCAGCGCGCCCTGCTCTTCCAGCACCTTGACGAACTGGGCGACGGTGGAGCGCTTCTGGCCGATCGCGACATAGACGCAATACAGCTTGATGTTCTCGTCCTTCTGCGCGTTGAGCGGCTTCTGGTTGAGAATGGTGTCGAGCGCGATCGCGGTCTTGCCGGTC
>JAXMCW010000004.1:0-160000 GCA_046349155.1 Alsobacter sp.
GTCGGCCTCTGTCCACTTGAGCCCGATCATCTCGGAGCGGCGGCAGCCGGTCAGGGCGATCTGGCGGATGATGTCCACGGTCGTCGCATATTTCTCATTCTCGGCTGCCTTCCTAAGCAGCTCGCCGAGAATGCGATACTCAGCTTCTGTGAGACGACGGTCGCGCACCCGGTCCTTCGGCTTCCGAATTCCGTGGGCGGGGTTGTGCTCGATGATGCCGGCCTCGATGGCGTAGGTGAGCATGCCGCCGAGCAGCCCAACGGTTCGCGTCGCGGTTCCGACCCCACCTCGCACGATGGACTTGCCACGCAGCTTCTTCGTCTTCTCGGAGCACCGCGTCTTCCCCGCCATGACGTCCTTCATGACCTTGTTGACGTCGGCCTTCGTGAGGTCCTTCACCTTGCGCGTGCCGATGAGCGGGATGATGTGGCGGTGGATCCGCCCGCGGTCGACCGCTGCGGTCGACGCTTTCTTCGGACGTCCTCCTTTCCCGAGAATGAGGCCCGCTTCGAGATCAGCCATGTAGAGGGCGCAGAGTTCCTTGACAGTGATCGCCTTGTGGTCGAGCTCCCGTTCCTCGGCGGGGTTGTCGCCCCGCGCGACCCGACCGAGTTGGTTCTTCGCCTCCTGACGGGCCGTCTCCGGCGTCCAGACGCCGTGGAGGCCGATGGTGTAGCGGCGCGACCGACCTCCCGCGCGATACTGAATGACGTAGCTCCGCTTTCCCGAAGCGAACACACGGAGGCCGAAGCCGGGCAATTCGTCATCCCAGATGACATAGTCCTTGTCCCGGGACTCAGCGGCGTCGACGACCCTTTTGGTGATCTTAGCCATGACGTTCGCTCCGGCTGGCAGCCCATTTCCGCGTAAGCACCACGTAAGCAGTTGGGCGGAAATCGTGGCGTGGTTTAGGATACGAACGTGACGCTCGAAATTTCAAAAATCTAGTGTGTTCAGAGAGATAGCGTACCATGGCGTGCCCTATCGCAGAATTAGGATGGGCAGCCTTAAATGCTCCGAAGGCAAAGGTCACACGTTCGAATCGTGTCGGGTGCGCCATTCCACTTTTTTGACCTGAGGTGTCGCCTAATAGCTTGAACGGCAAGGATAAATTTGCCGTTCTAAGTCCGTTTTTCCGTGTGTAGCGCAGGCGGTCCGAAAACACGAGTTTCAGCACCGTTCGGCGGTCTTCCAGCTTACCGGAAGCCCATAGATTCCAAGGGTTTCCGATAAATTCGAGCGCCGTTCTAAGTGTGTCCTCGAAACTGCTCGCGGGACGGCCCATCGCGGCCATCCGTTCCTTGATTGCGTGCTTCTCCTCTTCGAGTTTCCGCACCTTTTCCTCGTAGGCCGCGATCACCGTCGGCACGTTCGAGGCGAGAATTCGCTCGACTACCTGAGCGACCTGGCGCTCCGTTTTCACCAGCTCGGCACCGAGCGCCTTCGCATGACTTTCAGCGAGGGCGAGGCGTCGCTCCCACAGCTCGGCGAACATCGCCTTGGCGACCTTGAACAGTTTCTCCGACGGCGTGACCGTCTGGAGCATGGCTTCGACTTCGCCTTCGAGCACGTTGCGCCGGATCGACTTGCCGTAGCTTTCACAGCCGCGCTTAGGGCAGAGATAGTAGGGGTGCCTGCGGTCCGAGCCTTTCGACCAGCAGGCCGTCAGTGCCGTTCCGCAGTCGTCGCAGACGACGAAGCCGCGCAACGGAAAATCCTCGTTGAGGTTCTTCCGGCGGGGCGCATACGCGCCGCCGTTCATCCGCTCTTGAATCCTGCGATAGGTCTGAAGGCTGATAAGGCCTTCATGCTGGGCCGGGCGGAACGTCACACCCCAGTCGGGCAATTCGATGTATCCGGCATAGAGGCACTGAGTGAGCATGCTGCCCACGCGCTGATGCCGGACGATGCCGCTGCTGTCCTTCGGGAACAGCGGATTGTTCTGAAGGAAGCGCATGACATCGGCCTGCGCCTCGAAGCGTCCCGAGGCATAGCCTTCGAGGGCTTCCTGCACGATGGAAGCAGCGGGCTCATCGCGTGTCAGCATCATGCCGCGTCCGGTGACGCGCTGATACTTGTAGCCCGTTGGAGCCTGGAACACGGCATAGCCGTTCATAGCGCGGGCGCGCATCCTGTTTTTGGTCTGCTCGCCGTTCTTCTGCCGTTGGTGCTGCGACACGCTCGCCAGCAGGTTCTCGACCAGCTTCGAGTCCGGATCGTCGCCGAACTCGATAGAGGGAGATTCCAGTACGCCGCCAGCGCGGGCGATGGACGCGCGCAGCTCGATATGGGCTTCGAGGCCGCGCGCGAGGCGCGACACATCGTCGATCAGGACGACGACGGCCTTCTTCTTGTGCTTCGTGAGGTAGGCCAGCATCGCCTTCATGCCGGGGCGATCTGTCAGGGAGCCCGACACGTCGTCGCGGAACACGTCCGCGACTTCGTAGCCTTTCATGCGCGCGAACTCGCGGCAGCGGGTCTCCTGTGATTTGAGACCGTCGCCCGCCGTGGTCTGCTTGGTGCTCGACACACGGCAGTAGATCACTGCCTGCCTGGTTCCTTCCGTCATCCGCGCCCTTCCTCGCCGCCTCCGGCGGCTGCAAACTCCTCATCGATCCGATGCGCCGATTGTAGCGCATCCGACGAATCGGGGGCGGGAAGGCCGCAGCCCGTGAAAATCTGCTCACAGATTTTCACGTCGAACCCGAGCTCGACGAAGGCGCGCATGATCGACCAGAGCGTACCGAGCAGCTCTGCCTTCTGGGCTTCGCTGATGTCGAACTCGGCCAGCTCGGGCAGGTAGCGGCCCGCGTCGAAGTCCGCGAGGCCGGTCGGCGTGATCGTGGTATGGTCGTCGCTCATGCCGGTCTCCTTCTTCTGGCGTTGGATGAGAACTCTCAAGTATATAGAACGAATACGGAACAAACAAGGAATTTGTTCCTAGCCCATTGCTTCTAAGCGTTGGCGGTATTACCGAAAACCAGTTTAGGCACGGACAGTCGGAAGCCAAGGCAAGCGGCATGTCACCGGGTAAAGATAAACCGCCTCTAAGAAGCGGAATCCGCCGAAAAACCAGACGCTTACGTCCGACCAATTCTGCGCTCTATCGGGACAAGCGGCTGCTCTCATCGAGCAAAATTCTCGACACCACGATCCGGAAGCTCGTCCGCTGCTACGCCGAACAAAAGACGGCGAAACAAGCCATGGCTGAGACGGGCCTAAGCCACGTCACCGTCTACCGCCTTTTCGGGCTTATTCGGAAGAGGCTCGTCGATGCAGATATGTATCGATCATTTAGTGAGTTTCATGAGCAGCGCTTCGGAGAATTTCCGACGAAACAACCCACACAAGAGGACGAACGGATAGCGAATGCAGTATTAAAAATGGATAAGCGTAGCAGTCGCGCCGTTAGTCCCGAGACGTTGAACCTCATTCGATCCGAAAACATGTTTCGTCTTACGAGCATTTTCTCAGCGCCGGAAACCTACAAACTGATCCTTCTTGTAATCCGTGGCACTGGCCCCCTCAACGAACCGCCGCGACCGTTCAAGGAAGGGCCATACATGGCAGAGAGACTGAGGATCATGTTCCGCAAGCAATTCATAATGGCGCGAAGGTATGCCGCAGAGGGGGCTATCGACGGACGACAGCTGCTCAACGCGCTCGAATACGGCCTAACAGCCACGATCCGAACTGCAATGAAGCGGTCTCGCTCGATGCCAGACGACCCTGAGTGAGGAACAGGCGGAAAAGGGGATTCACAGCCGAGTCCGCCTCTGGCAGAATCAACTCATCGCCGAGTTAGAGCCTTTCGATGGCAGCCAGCCTCTGGCCGCCAAACGGCATTCCTTTGCGGAGAATCCCATGCTCACACGTCGCGTGACGATGGAAATGATGGCGGCCAGCGCACTGACGATGCTTGCTGCTGAAAAGGGCTTCAGCTATCTCAAGTCGCTGTTCGCCTCTCGGCCCAAGACCGTTTTCGACGAAGATTTTTTCCGGAGGCAAAACCCCGAAGTCGCCCTGGAGCTTTCCCAGCGATGGCTCGACCGTGCGCGGACATTGCTTGCCGAGACGAAGCCCGGCGGCAGTTTCGAAGAGTGGAACGCGCTAGCCAGCAGCGCGATAAGCGCGGAGGGCCATGCGCGCCAGCTCTTCGAGATCGCCCGCATTCGCGCCCGCGACACGCTTAAATCCGAGCCGCAATCATGACCGAGGACGAAATCCTCTCCGACTACGCGGCCCTTCGTCCTCTCGTCACCAACGTCACTGGATTTCACGATCTAGCCGATAACCACTACCGGAACGACAGCCTCGACCAGCTCAAGGCCAACGCCTACGTCTACGCGAACGGCCACATTCTGGCGCGGCGCGCGTTCAGCCTGTCCCAACGTCTCGATGAAGGGTGGCAATTTATCGAGTTAGCTGACGCCTTGCGACCACTTCGCCAGCTCTGCGCCGACATCATCGGAGCCAATGCGTGGGTCGATTCCGACGCCGCGACCGAAATCGAACGGTTGCAGGCTCAAGCCCAAGCCTTCGCTAAAGGCTACGAGCTGGCCCTGAAGATCATCGGTATGCACCAAAACCTGATGGGAAAACCGCCGGAAGCGCCTTTTTGAGCGGATTTACGGGAGGCCATAGATATGCAGGTAACTGGAATCGACCGTCGCGCAGTGTTGCTCGGGGTGGCCGCGCTCGCTGCGTCGCCTGCCCTTCCGGCCGCTGCTATCGAGGCCGCACCAAACCCTTTGGCAGGGGTGGAAACCGCTTCACTGAAATCTGCCCTCTCTCAAATTCTCATGCTCCGAGATCTAGGCTGGAAAACGCTCAAACACGCCGAACGCACACTCGCGGATGCGTCGTGGGAAGACCGCGACGAGGCGGGCAAGTTTTATAGCATCGCCTACCATAACCATTTTCTGCCGCGCGAGCGCCGTTGGAACGAGGACGCGCCAGCCATCATCGCCGAGCTTCGCCGCCGAGGCGTCGAAGTTTTTGGGACAAAGCCTCATGATGATTGACCGCCGCGCCCTGCTCACGGGGAGCGTTGCCACTTTGGCAGCGCTCCCAGCCCCGCAGCACCCAATCTTGCCTCCTGTGGAGCCGAAGAAAGCCCGTTACCCACTGCCAGACGGCGTTACGACTGAGTTCCTGCACGAGGCCGCCGCGAGCATGCGGGCGGCGATCAAGCTACCGAGACACCGCAACGCCTACGGCGCAGACCGTGTGCAATACGCCGTCGAGCGTACCAACGTGACGGCCGAGATTTTCGAGCGCATGGCCGCCCAAGAAGAGCCGTTCGACGATCTCGATGCAGAAATGTGGCGCAGATTCCGCGAATTGTCAGTGAAGCACGACTATTTCCCGAGCTGACAGGGGGGCCGTAGAGATGCACGGAATCGACCGTCGCGCCTTTCTGGCTGGTATAGTCGCGGTCGCCGCGACGCCAGCCAGTGCTTCGCCGCCTGCCTTGCAGCCAGTCCACTATCCCCTTGTGCCAGCTTTGCCGCCTTTGGAGTTCGACCTTCTGAAGCGGCTGCTCAAGAGCTTTGTTAAATGGAGCGGCGTTGCCAACCATCCCGGTCTGTCGGAGGAAATGAGCGTCCTCTACCAGCACATGGCGGGGCGGCGTTACTGCATGATGTCTTGGCCACACGCGGATGCTCCGGAGCGGCTGGCAGCCTTGACCCGCGAATGGCCGAGACTGAAACCCAACATCGATCTGGTCATCGCCGCGCGTATTGAGGGCCGAACCGACTGGCCGTGGGATTACTCGCGTGTGCGTATCGACGGTGGTCCGCCCGTGTCCTGAGCTTCCGTTCAAAGCGGCAGTCGCGTCCTTTTGGGGGGCGCAGCCTCTGGGCAATACGCAAGCCCAAACAGGCGCAACTTTTTCCCATCAGAGCACCCGGACGAAGGTAAGGCTGATCGCAAGATGTGCGCGGTAGTACCGCGCCATCTTGGCAAGGGGGCCGCTGCGCGCCCCCGTTGCATCCCCCAGCATGGCGCATCCGTCGGCATCGAGCCTCGTCTGCGCCAGTGAAACGTCCGCCGTTTCATCGCGACAGGGGAAGACTTCGATCTCCCCCGTGTACCCCCATGAGGAAGGGGCGTTCCTGCCCCTTGCCATCCCAGACTCGTTCCGAGGGACCAACCGTGCGCCGGTTGGATGCGCGTCAGGGCTTTCGCGCCCTGAACCCGACCGAGGAGGCGTATGCCGCCCCTGGACCCCGCACCATGCAATTCGCGCATGGAGGCGACGAGGGGAGAATTCGGCTCTCCCCTTCGATCCCCATCGAGCAGGCGGAGAATTCGCATCTCCTCCTGCACCGCCATCGACGAACGATAGGCGCGTTCGATCCGTCCTGTTCGCCCGAGCGCGGGGATTATATCGCCGCTCGGCTCCGCTCAAGCCCGCCCACGGCTGCGCCGCGCGCCCTTACGGCTTCGGGGCTTGATCTTCGCTCGCTTTCGCGATGTCGAAGTAGGCGTTCGGGACGAAGGAATGTTCGCCAGCCGCCTCCGGCAGGATCGAACAAAGGAATTGCCATATCGCGCCCGATGAATGTGTGGGTAAGGCACACATCCGCCTTGCCGCAATAGACGGGCATATTCTACTTTTGTTCTCATGGGAACATTCAGAAGCATCGGCGACTCGGATAGCCTTGCGTTAGCGCAGGGCTTCGCAAGCATGCGCCGGATCGTAGGAGCAGGCCTGCCGCAATGAATCATATGACCCCCCGTATCTCAATTAGGCAGGCATCGCTCCCCGAACTCTGTCCGGTGACTGCGGCAGTCACCGCTCTGTCATCGGGTGGCATTGAGGAGCGCGGCGCAATTTTCACGCGGCGCGAGGTCGTCGATTTCATTCTCGACCTGGCAGGCTACACCACAGACAAGCCTCTGCTTGAGATGCGCCTGCTTGAGCCATCCTTCGGCGACGGGGATTTCCTGATCCCAGCCATTGACCGGCTGCTGGACGTTTGGAAGCTCGAAGGAAAGCCCGATCCCGTTCTCGCGCTTGCCGACTGCATACGCGCTGTCGAACTGCACCGTCTTACTTTTATCGGTACGCGCGAGCGTGTCGCCGCATACTTGCAGGAGCGAGGCATCGACGAAGCCGATGCTCACCAGCTTGCGGATGCCTGGCTGATCTATGGCGACTTCCTGCTAGCCGATATCGGTGGGCTGTTCGATGTCGTTGTCGGAAACCCGCCTTACGTCCGTCAGGAACTGATTCCCGACGTGCTCATGGCTGAGTACCGCTCGCGCTACCGCACGATCTATGACCGCGCCGACATCTATATCCCGTTCATCGAGCGCTCGCTTCTGGCCCTTTCGAAAGGCGGCTCACTCGGATTTATCTGCGCTGACCGTTGGATGAAGAACCGCTATGGCGGGCCGCTTCGCGAGCTTGTTGCGACCAAATTCCACCTGCGCGTCTACGTGGACATGGTGGACACACCCGCCTTCCATTCTGATGTCATCGCGTATCCCGCGATCACTATCATCACGCGGGAGAAGCCGGGCCCGACCCGCATCGCTCACCGCCCCGCCATCGATCGCGAGCAACTGTCCGGCCTTGCCACTTCCCTTAGCGCTGATCTACTTCCGGCAAACGACCAAGCCGTCCGAGAGATGCACAGCGTTACCGCCGGATCGGAGCCATGGATTCTCGACTCCTCCGATCAGCTTGCGCTTGTGCGCCGGATTGAAAAAGCGTTCCCCGCTATTGAGGACGCTGGTTGCAAGGTCGGCATCGGCGTTGCCACTGGAGCCGACCAAGCCTTTATTGCCCCGTTCGAAACGCTCGACGTGGAGGCGGATCGCAAGCTTCCCCTCGTGATGACACGCGACATTATGGACGGCGTTGTGGCGTGGCGCGGTTTCGGCGTTATAAACCCGTTCAACGACGATGGTGGGCTCGTCGATCTCGCACGATATCCGAAGCTCGCGCGTTACCTTGAGCGCCATAAGGACGCGATTGCCAAGAGACACGTGGCGCAGAAGATACCGGGCAACTGGTATCGCACCATCGACCGCATCTATCCCGCGCTTGCCGCCAAGCCGAAGCTGCTGATCCCGGACATCAAGGGCGAGGCGCATATCGTGTACGAAGAGGGACGGCTCTACCCGCACCACAATCTCTATTTCATCACGTCTGACAGTTGGGACCTGCACGCGCTCCAGGCCGTACTTCTGTCTGGTATCGCGCGTCTATTCGTTGCGACCTACTCGACGAAAATGCGGGGCGGCTATCTCCGCTTTCAGGCGCAGTACCTCCGCCGCATCCATATCCCGCATTGGACTGACGTCTCGGCGGGCTTGCGCAAGAAACTGAAAGCAGCAGGCCAAAAGCGGGACATCGAGGCTTGCAATGCAGCCGCATTTGAGCTGTTCGACCTAACCGAACAGGAACAATCTATCCTTGGGGGAAGCGGAAACTGATGCCTATCGATTTGTCAAAGTACGAAGAAGAAGCAACGAATGCGATCAAGCTGTTTTGGGGCACCAAAGATCAGGCAGCTTTAGCCCAGGCAGAACGGGGTGTACAAGATGTTGGTACCCGCGCAGCGGTAACTGCCGGTAAGCATTTGGATGCATTTGTCCCGCTTCTTTCGGGTATTGCTAAAGCACAGGGCTTGAAAAATCTATCATTTCAGATGGGGCGAATGGTCTCAGTTATTCCAGGATACTTTCGCCCTACGAAAGAATGGGATTTGATTGTCATGCATAACGGCCAACTTGCCGCAGTCTTTGAACTGAAGAGTATCGGAAGCTCTTTCGGTAATAACATGAATAACAGGAGCGAGGAAGCTATAGGGGCAGCTCATGATTTTTGGACAGCGTATCGGGAAGGAGCATTTGGAAAAGACGCTCCAAGACCGTTTCTTGGCTGGGTTATGATCATGCGCGAATGCGAAGATTCTACGTCCAAGAAAAAGAGCTCCGAAAGGTTTTTTCCTGTCTTCCCTGAATTCAAGGGAGCGTCATACGCACAGAGGGCTGATATTCTTTGCAGAAAGCTTGTTCAAGAAAATTTATATACAGCAACAGCACTCATGCTTACCGACGACGATAAGGGAAAAAGCGAAGGACACTATCGCCACCTCAGCGATACGGCCTCGTTCAAGCGTCTCCTGGCAACATATGCGGGCCACATGGCTGGGCTAGCTGCAGAGGTAATAAGATGACCTCACTTCGTGGCGACGTCGTGAACCGTGTCCGACGGCTTCCAAAGCCAACGCAGGCAGCTGAAGCGCTTCAACCCGTATTCGAAGCAATCAGCAATGCACTCCATGCCGTTGAAGATAAGTTTGGCGAAAGCTATCAGCAGCTGGGTCGCATTCTTGTTACAATATCGTCTCTGCGCGACGCGGATGAGATTACAATAGCGGTTTCCGATAACGGCGTTGGACTACAACCTACTCGGTTTAACGCATTTTGTACTACGGACACTGACTTTAAAATCGACCGCGGCGGCAAAGGGGTTGGCCGATTACTATGGCTAGATGCATTTGACCAAATAAGTGTGCAAAGCATCTTTGATGAGAATGGGCAGCTATTTCGTCGTTCGTTTAACTTCAGACTACAGCCTCATGACCAGATAACGGATGAAGCTGTAGATGAAATACAAGGATCAGCGCCGACAGGCACCGTAGTAAATTTTAAACGACTTCGTGGAACTGCATATCGTGGCAAATTTCCTATCCAAGCAGCCACGGTTGTCAAACACTTCGGATCACACTTTTTTGCTGATTTCATTCTTGGAAAGTCACCGGAGATCGTTCTCGATATTGAGGGCGCTACGACGCGCTTCCCAGAGCAAATCCAGACTCTGATGGTCGAGGACAGAGGGGTAGCTGAAATAGAAACCACAGAGTTTGGAGTCCTCAAACTAGCGAGCTTCATTTGCACAAAAGCAGCTAGCGCTAACTTCGACGGTCTTCATCAAATCCATTTCGTGGCTAATGGGCGAACCGTAACGACAAGGAAAATTGATGGGTTGTTGGGAATAGGCCGGTTTGGCCCCGATAAAAGCTACGTCTACCACGGCTGCGTAACAGGTGACTTTCTGGACGAGCGCGTCAACCAAGAGCGAACGCAGTTCAATTTCGATGAGACCATCGTGGAGCAGATCATACGCGAGTGCTCGGAAAGTGCACGGCGGAACGCTATTGCAGATGAGATCGTCGAATTCGACAACGAGCGACTCGGAACAATGAAGGAGTTTGTGGAGGAGTATCCCACATTTGGCTTCGAAGAGGCGGAGGCTTTATTACAGCGAACACCCAAAAATGCAATCAAACCAGAGCAGTTCGCACAAGCTCTCATTCCAATACGAATCCGCAGGGACAAGGAGCGCAACGATACAATTCAGCGGGTGGTCGCCGAGCTTGGAAGCGGAGCACCCATACCTGCCGACATGGCTGCTTCAATCCGTGATGCTGCCGACGCTATCCGCGCTGAAGAACAGAGACAACTCGCGGAATACGTACTTAGACGAAAGATTGTACTCGATGTTCTAGATGTTTTAATTAGGCGAATACGAGAGAGAAGTGATGGCTCTCAAGATTATCAATTAGAAAGCACCCTACACCAATTTATATGCCCCATGAAAATAAGGGGTGACGATCCTTCACGCGTAGAACAATCTGATCACGATCTATGGATCGTAGATGAACGTCTGACTTTCACGAAATATTTCGCGTCTGACGTACCCTTTTCGCAAATTCTGGCAGAGGGCGGCCCCGCTACTCGACCTGATCTTTTGGTTTACGACCGGCTACATGGTCTCGGCGCGGAGGGCGAAGACCCGCTTCGTCGTGTCATGTTAGTTGAGTTTAAACAGCCTGGGCGGCGCGATTACTCAGAGCGCTACTCTCCAATGAATCAGATTTCGGAATATATCACCCGCCTAAAGAATGGCGAAATTGAAGATTTTCGAGGTGGTAGGATACGGATCGCTGATGATTGTATATTTTACTGCTACGTGATCGCCGATATCGTCGGTAAACTTGACATACATACGAGTACCTGGCGTACAACTTCGAACGGCAGGGGTAGGATCCAAGAGCTAAGCGGACGGTTTCGTGGAGTTATCGAAATCATAGAGTGGGCTGACCTCTTGGGCGATGCAAGGTTGAGGAATCACGCGTTCCTTCACGCCGCCGGATTGAGGTTTGACCGCCATCCGAGCTGATCCATGGTCGCTAAAACATGAAACATGACTTTTCTGCTGAGAGCATTCGCCGACGGATTGGTGCGCTCTCCCAGTTAGAGCTGAGCCGCTTCGACTATTGCTATCGAATCGGCTCAACCTTTGTTGCCTGTTCCCTGCTCGAAGACATGGTGATAACAGCCATGCTTTTCTGCGACAGAGTGCATGTTTCTAAGGTACTTGGTGCAGATGCGGAAGCTTGGCAAAAAATATCACACAAGCAGCAACAGCTTCGCGATTCAACGCTCGGTACGCTAGTCTCGATACTGGCGCGACATGGTATTGCGGAAAGGGACATTGCCTATCTTCGCTGGTTGAAAAATAAAAGAGACCATTTTATTCATCGTTTTTTCCATGGCGGTGCTTGGCCAGGAGAGCTTGATGAGCGGCAGGTTGAGGGAATGTGCCGGTCTCTTGGAGCATATGAGATCATATTTCGTAGAGGTACCTCTCAGATTTTTCCAATACTCGGAAGAGCGGGATTGATGCGCGTGGAGGCTGTCTCTGAAGGGCTTTTAGCTTTCAATCATAGTATGTTCGATGAAAAGAGCTAGCACACTAGCGTCAATCTTGCTCGGAACCGTCGAAGGGCTGTTTTACATTCCGTAGCAACCCAGAGAGTTCAGGCCGCTCCCAGAACTCGGGCATCTCGACCGTGAAATACCCCTGATCGCGTGCCTCCAGCAGTCCAGTCTCGCCGCCCGTCGCTTCCCGTATGTCCTCGACCTGGAGCAGGGGGCGGGCCTGTTCGATGAGGTTGTCGCCCGATCCGTTGACCTGACTGTTCGAGATGTTGAAGCCGCGCACCATGACGCTCGTCTTGCCCGAGCGATGCTCGATCTCCTTGAGCGTCTCGGTGTCGGGAAGGCCGCGATAGATCGCATGGGCGACGGCCTTGCGCCAGATTCGGGCGACTTCGGCCCCGTACTTGGCCTCTATCTGCGCGCTCGCGTTCTGGAACACGCCGAGGAAATTGATGCCGCCCTGGCGATAGAGGGTGAGGATTTCATAGAAGTTGGAGACGTAGAGCTGCCCCCATTCCTCGCCTACGACGAGGGTGCGGAGCGGGCCTTGCCCTTCAACGATGCGCTCGATCACGGCTGCGGCCATCGTCCCGACGAAGGCGCGGCTGGTATCGCTTCGCGCAGAACCCATGATGAACAGGGCCGTGCGCTCGCGCTTCATGTCCGCCGGATCGAAGGAGTTCGCCTCCGTCACACGCCGTCCGGCGGAACCCGGCTGATAGCCCCGCATCCGGTCCAGCACGAGCGACCCATAGGCGTTCCATTGATCGGCGGACTCGACGAAGCTGGCGATCAGGCGAAGGATTCCAGCGTCTTCCTGCCGCCTCTCTTCGCTCGCCCATAGGACCAGGTCTTCGTGGATCTCCGGTCGCCCACGAGCGAAGAAGTCCCACAAGCCGCCGGGGGTGCAGGGCCACCGCTTCGACGGGAAGAGTGCCGTCTGCTTGTTGTAGACGGCGAACGCGGCGCGGACGCCTTGCCCGATCCAACGATGGTTCGCGTTCGGATCGACTGGCACATGGAAGCAGGCGGCATCGTAGGCGGCTTCGCCGACCAGATCGCGCAGCTCAGGACGCGAGGCGATCTCGAGCAGCCGCGTGTTCGGGTTGAACGTCTCTGAAGGGTAGCCATGTAGGCCGCCGTGATTGATGAAGCGAACCCTGTAGCCTTCGCGCTCCAGCGTCTTCCACGTCATCCAGGCGACTTCACCGTCTTTCGGATCGGTGATGAGCTTGGACAGATGCGCGGTCCTCGGCGAAACCAAATTCACGCCGAGGAAGCGGGTCATCTTTCCTTTGCCCGCCTGCGCGTCGATGGCGACGGGTTCGGTACCGTCATAGATGAGCGGCTTTCCGTTGAAGAAACCCAGTTCGATACCGGGCCGGATGCGGCGGCGAACAGGAACGATCTCGTTCATAGCAGCCCGGACTCCCACAGCTTGCGCTCGTCATTCAGCATGGAATTCCCGAGCTGGCCGCTCGGATTGGCATCGAGCATCGCGCGCATCTGCGCCTCGGCCCGCGCTTCCGCGCGGGCTCTGGCGATACGGGCTTGGGCGGCGTCCTCCCACGCGAGACGCTGCTGCGCGTGGGATTCCAGCATCCAGAGGAACTGATAAATCTCGACGAGGTTACGAACGCTCATCGAATTCCTCCTCGTCGTCCCAGCTCGCGAAGCGGAAATCGTCCGGCGCACGCTCGCGCAGGGCAGGACGCAGCGGAGGAGTCGCGGGCGGGGGAGCGGGCGGCAGCATCATAAGCATGGCCGCTTGCGCTTGCGCCTGTTCCTCCTTCTCCTTCTGGTTCTGGATCATCATTTCCAGGATGAGCGAGCCGCCGACGTATCCGCCGATGACGATGTATCCCCACGCATCGTCCCGGATGTCGAAGTTGAGGAGGATCGCGGCGAACACCACGAAGACCGGCAGCGCAACCGCGCCGATGAGGCCACGCTTGATGAAGCCTTGGGCTTCCTCGGGCGTGATAACCGTGTCCTTGCCGAGCCGGAGCGGCTTGTGCCAAGCGAGTACCGACAGGATGGTCAGAACAAAGGCTGCGAAGGCGGCGAGCGCGAACAGAAAGAGACCGGCGATATAGAGCCCGGCAGCGATAAAGGCGAACCCGACATACGCACCCGAATTGTCGTTCTGCGAAGACATGACCTTTCTCCGTTGGGTTAGCGTCTGAGCGCGAGACCGAGGCCGGAGCCCCGGCTCAGTTGCTCGGCGGCCCCGAGCGAGGGGGCTGCCTTCGTGAAGCGCAGGAAGCGACCGACTTCCTTGCGCAGCTCGTTCAGGCGTTTCGCCTGCGAACTCCGAAGTGAATTGATCTCGGCTTGAAGACCCGCGCGCTCGTCGCGCTGCGCATCGATCAGGCGTTCGCGCTCGAACACCTGGCGCTCCTTCTGGCGGAGCGCCTCATCCTCGTTCTGCCGCCGGACTTCCTGGTACTTGCCAGTGATCCGGTGCCAGAGCCCGCGGAGGCCCGTCGGCAAGCGGGCCGCGCGTTCGCGCGTGGCGTTCTGCCATTCGAGGTCCTGACGACCGGCGAGCTGCAATCGCTGGAGGCGATGGATGAGTGTCATCGTCTCCTTGGCCTTGCCAAGCTCGGAGGCGCGCGCCCGAAACTCGTCTTTCGCGTCCGCGATGTGCCGCTTGATCGCCGGAGTCATGCGCTGGCCAAGGTCCGCCTTCGCTTCGGCGATGCTTCCGAGCTTTTCGGAGCCGATGCGCTCGGCGACCTGTTTCGTTTTCAGGTTCAGCAATCGGGGAAGGGCATGAACCTCGCCGCCATAGTCCACGACGACGAAGCTGCGCTTGTCGCCCTTGGCGAGGAACAGCCCCCGCTCGAAAAGCGCGCGCGTGAAGGACGCGCCGTTATCGGAAGCCGACCAGCAGGATTGGACGGTCTCGCGCAGGAGGCGCGGATCGGTCCCGAGCCGCTTGGCCTGTTGCCACTCCGCCAGACTGAAGTTGAGCGGGTTTTTGTCGCCGCGTTGGGCGATCCCGCGCGGCATCTCCCAGCCATGGTCGAGATACAGTTCGCGCGAGGTTTGGAGCAGCTTGTCCTTGAAGAAGGACATCTGCCGCGCGGTCATCGTCTCGGGATCGATGCGCGACCAGACCGCATGCGCGTGTCGGCGGCCTTCCTTTTCGTGGAAGACGACCGCGCGCGGTTGGCCTTCGAGCCCGAGCCGCTTTTCGATGCGGTCGAGTGCGGTCTCGAACTCCGCGACGGAAAGACGTGCATCCTCCGGCGGGTTCAGGCTAAGCGAGAAGAGGTACTGTTTGCACCTGGTGCCGCGCGCAACGGCCTCGGCCTCCTTGAAGGCATCCTTCAGATTGTCCGAGGCGAAGCCGCGCAGCTCGTGGACGAGCACATGCTCGTTCTCATCGACACGCATCAGATGCACGGCGAGGTTCTGACCTCCGCCGCGTTGCGAGCCCTTGAGGATCATGGGGAATCCTCCGGCCTCAGTCCGAGCGCGACCATCAAGAGGTGACGGATCGCCTTCACGTCGCGCAGCGTCTCGCGCAAATCCTCCTCGGTTTCGGGCGTGACCGGCAGCGCGCCTATGTTTGCCGCGTGTGCAAGCTGGTTCAGGTTGTTCGCGATGCGCGACCCGCCCAGAAGGGCGAGCACCTGGGCAATCGCCTTCCGGTCTTGAAGGTCCGCACCTGATCGCCGCATCCGCAGTGCCGGAGTGCCGAGCACCTTTGCCTTGATGTAGGCACCCAGGGCCGCGCCGCCCGCTTCCTGAAGAAGGCGCTCGCGTTCAGCCGTGCTCAGGCGGAGGCTGAAGGGGGCCTCGCGCTTCTTGCGCTTTTTGGTCTTTGGGGACTGTCCTGCCGCTTTATCGAAATTGCCGGTCAGGGACATGGCGGCACCTGAGAAGATGCTCTCAGGTGCTTCAAACGAGTGTTCCAGTCGGCCAGGATCGCGATAACCTCGTTCGAGGTTTCGCTATCGAGGCGCGCCACTTCCGTACAAAACCACGAACATTGGCCGCAGCTGTCGGACGCCCTGCGACGGCGGCCGCGAGCGTGTTAGTATCGCCGATGATCCGGATGGCTTTATCGTCGACCTCGATCCGATCGATGACGCTGCGCAAGTAGGCCTTCCTTGCCTGAATGTCGCCGTTCTGCATTTTTTCGCGCATCAGGTCTCCGAAGAGCCTGACACGCTCGGGCGTGAGCATGCCTTGGTGGGCGGTCTGATCAATGACGCGGTCGAGCGCCGCTATGATCCGGTCCCGCTCAAGCTTTAGATGGTTGATCGGGTCCTGGAGATCGGGTTCCAGGTCAACCACACCGTCCTCGATCGCCCGGTAGAGACGCTGCAGCTTCTCCAGAACCCCTTGCTTCTCGATTTCCAGCGACTCCCGCCGCCGCCGAACCGCCTCGTCCTGCGACAGGCGTCGGTCAAGGATTGCTCCAAGGATTTCCACGAGACGCTTGGGCGCCTCCGGCGTTGGTTTTGGGGATGACTGTCTCAGCGAGTGCGCTGCGGTCGCGTTGAACGTCTCAGGTTGACCTGAGGCTGCTGTTCGGGACGTCCGCCGATAGGCTACGGAAGCCGTTCGGTGCTTCTGGCACGATGACCGTGCATCTATCCCCGGCGCACCGACCGGCGTGCGGTGGGCTGAGGCGCTGGGAGCAAGACGGCTGCTCCTTCGGCCCCCTCGAATGAGGGGGGCGTGACCCACCCTTCCCAGTCTGGGGGGGCGGCGTCCACCTCCTATGCTCGTGGCCAGATCACAGCTGGAGATCACCGATGCACCGCAGCGCCGCCGCCACTCCTTCGCCCCTTCTCCTGACGCCTCGGGACCACACGCTGGTGATGATCGACTTCCAGTCGCAGATGGCGTTCGCGACCAAGTCCATCGATCCGGTCCTGTTGCGGAACAATGCGGCGCTGGTCGCCCATGCGGCGGCCGGCTTCGGCGTATCGACCATCCTGACGACCGTGGCGGAGAAGACCTTCTCCGGACCGATGTTCGACGAGATCGTGGAGGCCTTTCCCGGCGAGCCCATGATCGACCGGACCTCCATGAATACCTGGGAGGACGTCCACGTCATCGAGAAGATCAATGCGATCGGCAAGGAACGCATCGTCCTGAGCGGGCTCTGGACGTCCGTCTGCATCGTCGGGCCGGCGCTCTCGGCCATCGCGCAAGGCTACGAGGTCTACGTGATCGCGGATGCGTGCGGGGACGTGTCGGAGGAGGCACATGACCGCGCGCTCGACCGCATGGTCCAGGCCGGCGCACGACCCATGACGTCGCTGCAGTACCTGCTCGAGTTGCAGCGCGACTGGGCGCGGTCCGACACCTACGGGCTCACAACAGGGATCGCCCGCAAGTTCGGCGGCGGATACGGCCTCGGCATCATCTACGCGAAGACCATGTTCGGAGCATCGGAGGGTCACTAGCGGTTGCTTCCCCCACGATCGACCAAGGATCCTTGCCATGAGCAACCTCACCGATGACCGCGTCACCGTGGTCCTCGTTCACGGCGCCTGGGCCGACGGCTCGAGCTGGAGCCGCGTCATCGCACGTCTTCAGAAGCACAACCTGAACGTGATCGCGGTCCAGAACCCCACGACCTCGCTGGCCGCGGATGTCGAGGCGACGCGGCTGATCCTGCAATCGGTAACGGGTCCCGTCGTCCTTGCCGGGCATAGCTGGGGCGGCACGGTGATCACCGAGGCCGGCGACGATCCGAAGGTCAAGGCGCTCGTCTACGTGGCTGCCTTCGCTCCGGATGCAGGGCAGTCGACGGGCGACCAGGTGGGCGCATACCCAGCGCCTCCCGGCCTCGGCGGGATCGCGGACGACGGGACCGGCCGCCTTCGCATGAGCGTGGCGAGCTGGATCGAGAACGTCGCCCAGGATCTTCCGGCTGCCGAGGCCCGCGTGCTCGCGGCCATTGCCCCGCCGCTCGGACCCTCGACGTTCGGGGATGCCGTCACCCGCGCCGCCTGGACCGAGAAGCCGAGCTGGTACGTCGTCTCGACCCGCGACCGGGCCGTCAGCGTCGACCTGCAGCGGGATGTCGCGAAGCGGCTGAAGGCCCGCACGACGGAGCTCGAGACGAGCCACATGTCGCTCCTCTCGGCGCCGCAGGCTGTCGCCGACGTTATCCTGGCGGCAGCCTCCGAAGTCGCCGCCGCCTAGGTCGCTTTCACTCCCACGGGAGGCACGCGTGAGGCTTTACCTCGTTTCTCTCGCAGCAGGCCTGCTCGTCGGCATGGTCTACGCCCTCTTGCAGGTGCGCTCGCCGGCGCCGCCCGTCGTGGCCCTTGTTGGGCTGCTTGGCATCCTCGTCGGGGAACAGGTGCCGCCCTTCGTCAAGGCCCTGTGGACCCGCGATCCCGCAGCCTTTGGCTGGATGAGCCACATCCGGCCCCACGTCTTCGGATCCCTGCCGCGGGGCGGGGATCCCCTCAGGGCGGACGGGGGCTCGTCTCCTCCCGGCCTCCGTCCGTCCGCCACGACCGCCAAGGCTCCCACGCTTCTGAGTGACGGAGAACGGGGATGACGATGACCAGCGAGCCCGATCTCATCCTGCACAATGGCAAGGTGACCACCCTCGACCGCGCCAACCCCGTTGCCCAGGCGGTGGCGGTGACGGACGGCCTCTTCACCGCCGTCGGGGCGGACCGCGAGATCATGGCGCTGGCCGGGCCTGCCACCCGCATCGTCGACCTGAAGGGGCGGCGCGTGCTGCCGGGGCTCATCGACAACCACCTGCACATCATCCGGGGCGGGCTGAACTTCAACTTGGAGCTGCGCTGGGACGGCGTGCGCTCGCTCGCCGACGCGATGGACATGCTGAAGCGCCAGGTCGCCATCACGCCGCCTCCGCAATGGGTCCGCGTCGTCGGAGGCTTCACCGAGCATCAGTTCGCCGAGAAGCGCCTGCCGACGCTGGAGGAGATCAACGCCGTCGCGCCGGACACGCCGGTCTTCATCCTGCATCTCTACGACCGCGCGCTCCTCAACGGGGCCGCGTTGCGCGCGGTGGGCTATACGCGGGACACGCCCGAGCCTCCCGGGGGGCAGATCCTGCGCGACGCGGCCGGCAATCCAACGGGATTGCTCCTCGCGAAGCCCAATGCAGGCATCCTCTACGCCACGCTGGCGAGGGGACCGAAGCTGCCCTTCGACTACCAGGTGAACTCGACGCGCCACTTCATGCGCGAGCTCAACCGCCTCGGCGTCACCGGGGCGATCGACGCGGGCGGCGGCTTCCAGAACTACCCCGACGACTACGCGGTCATCCAGAAGCTCGCCGACGAAGGCCAGCTCACCATCCGCCTCGCCTACAACCTCTTCACCCAGAAGCCCAAGGCGGAGAAGGACGACTTCCTCAACTGGACGCGGACGTCTTCCTACAAGCAGGGCAACGACTACTTCCGCCACAACGGCGCGGGCGAGATGCTGGTCTTCTCGGCCGCCGACTTCGAGGATTTCCGCCAGCCGCGCCCCGACATGCCCGCGGAGATGGAGGCCGACCTCGAGGGTGTCGTGCGCATCCTCGCCGAGAACCGCTGGCCCTGGCGGATGCACGCCACCTATGACGAGACGATCTCTCGTGCCCTCGGCGTGTTCGAGACCGTGAACCGGGACACGCCGCTGGCCGGCCTGAACTGGTTCTTCGACCACGCCGAGACGATCTCGGAGCGCAACATCGACCGCGTGGCGGCTCTGGGCGGCGGCATCGCCGTGCAGCACCGCATGGCCTTCCAGGGCGAGTATTTCGTCGAGCGCTATGGCCTGGAGGCGGCCGAGGAAACCCCGCCGGTGCGCCGCATGCTGGACAGCGGCGTGCACGTCTCCGCAGGCACCGATGCGACGCGCGTGGCTTCCTACAATCCGTGGGTCTCCCTCTCCTGGCTGGTGACCGGGCGTACCCTCGGCGGCCTCAGCCTCTATCCGCTCCGCAACTGCCTGGATCGCGAGACGGCGCTCAGGATGTGGACGGAGAACGTCACCTGGTTCTCCAACGAGGAGGGTCGCAAGGGGCGCATCGAGGTGGGCCAGTTCGCCGACCTCATCCTCCCGAGCGCCGATTTCCTGTCGTGTCCCGAGGACCAGATTCCCTTCCTGACGTCCGACCTCACGATGGTCGGCGGCAAGGTCGTCTGGGCTGCGGGAGACTTCGCCAGTCTCGATCATGGCGATGTGCCTGCCCCGATGCCCGACTGGTCCCCCGTGCACCACTTCAAGGGCTATGCCGCCTGGGGCGAGCCGGAGCGAGGCGGGCGCAACTCGTTGCGACGGGTCGCGGCGCAGTCCTGCGGCTGCGCGAGCGCCTGCGGCGTCCACGGCCACGACCACGCGCGCGCCTGGTCGCAACAGGCGCCTACGACCGACCTTCGCTCCTTCTGGGGCGCGCTCGGCTGCGCGTGCTGGGCCGTGTGACATGGCACCCCGGCGTTCGCACCTCATTCGGCTCGCCCTGCTGGCGCTCTGCGCGGCCTACATCCAGGGTCCCCTCACGAAGCTCGCGGACTGGCCCGGCGCTATCGCCGAGATGGAGCATTTTGGCCTTCGGCCTGCCGCCGCCTTCGCCGCGGGGGTGATCGTGTTCGAAATGGTCGCCGCGGCGATGGTCGTGACGGGCATCGGACGACGTCCTGCAGCTATCGGGCTCGCTTTGTTCACCTGCGCCGCGACGCTGCTGGCGCTGCGCTTCTGGGAGCTTCCGCCTGGGCCGGGGCGGTCCATGGCGACGAACGCCTTCTTCGAGCATCTCGGTCTTGCTGGCGCCTTTGTGTTCGTGGCGCTGCGCGAGCCGGACCATCCCCTCACAGGAGTGCCCGCATGACCGAAAGTCCCGACCAGCCCGCGCTCCGCCTGACCCGCCGCGAGACCCTGGCCGGAGCGGCGCTCGTCATCCCGGTTGCCCTCGCCGCGACCCACGGGCTCGCGGCGACCCCCGCTTCAACACCCCCGAGAGGAGAGCACCGCATGACCAGCAGCACCGTGACGACCAAGGACGGCGTCGAGATCTTCTTCAAGGACTGGGGCCCGAAGGACGCCCAGCCCGTCATGTTCCACCACGGCTGGCCGCTCTCGTCCGACGACTGGGACGCGCAGATGCTGTTCTTCCTCCACAACGGCTTTCGCGTCGTCGCCCATGACCGTCGCGGGCATGGCCGCTCGCAGCAGGTGAGCGGTGGCCACGACATGGACCACTACGCGGCCGACGCCTTCGCGGTCGTGGAACACCTCAATCTGAAGAACGCCGTTCATATCGGGCACTCGACGGGTGGCGGTGAGGTGGCGCGCTACGTCGCAAAGCACGGGCAGCCGGCGGGCCGCGTTGCCAAGGCAGTCCTCGTCAGTGCCGTGCCGCCGATCATGCTGAAGACGGCATCCAACCCGGAGGGCCTCCCGATCGAGGTGTTCGACGGCTTCCGCAAGGGCGTGGCCGACAACCGGGCGCAGCTCTTCCTCGACGTTCCCACGGGCCCCTTCTACGGGTTCAACCGTGAGGGCGCGAAGGTCTATCCGGGCGTCATCCAGAACTGGTGGCGCCAGGGCATGGCGGGCAGCGCCAAGGCCCACTACGACGGCATCAAGGCCTTCTCCGAGACCGACCAGACCGAAGACCTCAAGACGATCACCGTGCCGACGCTGGTGATGCACGGAGACGACGACCAGATCGTGCCCATCGCCGACAGCGCGATGAAGTCGGTGAAGCTGCTGAAGAACGGAACGCTCAAGGTCTACAAGGGCTATCCGCACGGCATGCTCACGACCCATGCCGACGTGATCAATCCGGACCTGCTCGGCTTCATCAAGGCGAAGGCCTGACCCAGCCGCCCTCTCGGGGTGGACGCTTCCCGCGTCCGCCCTGTCCGCACGACAGAGCGTCAGCCATGTTCGGACGAGCCACGAAGCTTTGCTGTCTCGGCGTGCTGGCGCTCGTCACTCACGCCTGGCCGGTCCGCGCCCAGGATTCCGGCGCGCCCGCGGCCTTGCACGATCCCCTCGCGGTGCTGAAGGACATCCCCCTGGATCCGTCCGGCTGGGCCCGGCTCGGCCTGGGCGGGCAGCTGCGCTGGCGCGTCGAGGACAGCCGGGCCAATGATTTCGGGTTCGCCAAGCCGGTCGACAACCGACCGTTGCTGTTCCGGACCCTGCTTTCCGCCGACCTGAAGCTCGGGCCCTCTCTCCGCCTGTACGGTGAGACTGTGAGCGGCTTCGCCCCGATGTGGACGGGATTGACGCCGGGGACGCAGAGCGACGCGCTCGACCTGTTGCAGGGCTTCGCCGAGGCGACCCTGCCGCTGACCGACGGGCGTCTGCAGGTGACCGCCGGGCGGCAGGAGATGACCTACGGCTCCTCCCGCCTCGTCTCGCTCCGCGACAGCCCCAACGTCCGTCGCTCCTTCGACGGTGTCCGAGCTGCCTGGATCGGGTCTTCCGACACGCGCATCGACGCCTTCGCCGTGCGTCCGGTCGTACCGCAGACCGGCATCTTCAACGACCAGAGCGACCCGGGACAGCGCTTCTGGGGCCTCTACGGCACGACCCCGATCCCGCTCGTCCCCGGGCTCAAGGGAGACCTCTACTACTTCGGCCTCGACCGGGATGTCGCCAAGTTCGCGCAGGGCACTGCGCCCCAGCAAACCCACACGTTCGGGACCCGGCTTTTCGGCAAGGCCGGCGGCCTGGACTGGAACCTCGAAGGCGACGTTCAGGTGGGCTCGTTCGGGACGAGCAGCGTGCGCGCCTGGATGCTGGCGGGTGACGTCGGCTACACGCTCGACGGCCTGCCGTTCCAGCCTCGGATCGGCGTCAAGGCCGACGCCGCCAGCGGCGACGGGAACCCGCACGATCGCACGCTCGGGACGTTCTACCCGCTCTACCCGAAGTTGCCGACGTTCTCCGAGGCGAACATCGTCGTCCCCGCGAACCTCATCGACGTCCAGCCGAACGTCACGCTGACCCTCATGCCGTCGCTCAAGGCCTCGGTCGGATGGAACCCGTTCTGGAAGGCGTCGCAGGCCGACGCCTACTACAACGCGGCTCTCCTCCCGGTGCCCGGGACCGCCGGCGGCCCGGGTCGGTACCTGGGCCAGCAGCTCGTCACCACGCTGCTCTGGCAGCCGGCCAGGCAGGTCGAGGTCGGCTTCACCTACGTGCCGTTCAGGCCCGGCGCCCGCCTGAAGCTTGCGGGCGGGCGCGACGGCAGCTTCGCGGCCGGCTGGATCAGCTTCACGTTCTGAGGGAGACCGTCATGTCCTCCATCGCGCAGGCGGCCAAGGCAACGCCGAAGGGCGAGGCAGGAGACCGCCTCGTGCCTCCGGCCCTGGCCTTCACGGCCGGGTTCGTCGACACCTGCGGCTTCATCGCGCTCTTCGGCCTGTTCACTGCGCACGTCACGGGCAACTTCGTCCTGATCGGCGCGGAGCTCGTCGGTCCGTCGCAAGGCATCCTGACCAAGCTTCTCGCCCTGCCGACCTTCGTCGTCGCCGTCGCCCTGACGCGGCTTGCCGTCGCCGCGATGGAGGCGTCCGGGCGTGCCCCGCTTCGTCCCCTGCTGGTCGCGCAGGGAGTGCTCCTGCTGGCGTTCATGACGGCGGGAATGGCCATCTCTCCGCCGAAGCAGGCGGATGCCTGGCCCGAGCTCGCCACCGGCCTGCTCGGCGTGACCGCGATGGCGATCCAGAATGCCAAGGCCAGACTGCTTTTGTCATCGGCGACGCCGTCCACCGTGATGACCGGCAACGTCACGCAGCTCGTCATAGACCTGGTCGACCTCGCGAGACCCGTCACGAGCGAGGTGAGGGCCCAGGCCGCGAGCCGCGCCGCGAAGATGGCGCCCGCCGTCGCCGCCTTCGCCGTCGGCGCGGTGGCCGGAGCTTTCGGCTATGCGGGCTTCGGCTTCGTCTGCCTCGTCGTCCCGACCCTGGTCGTGTTCGCCTTGGCCGCCCGCGTCCCGGGACGCTGACGGTGCCCACGGTCTCGCTCGCGACGGTCCTCGTCTCAGCCCTGGTGAGCGTGGTCACGGGCTATATCGGCGCGCTCCTCAATCTTGGGCGGCAGAGGCGGGCGGAGCGCCGGGTCTATGGGCTCGCGCTGCTCGCCGAGATCAAGGCCATCCAGCGCGGGCTCCTGCGCTACAAGGCGAGGATCGACCGCTATGGCGCTCCCGGAGAACCATCGGGTCGCCTGCGTCACGAACTTGCGCTGTGGCGGCGCGACCTATCGGTCTACGCCAACAATTCCGGGCGGATCGGCCTGTTCTCGGTGCGGACGGCGATCGAGATCATCGAGTTCTACCATCGCATCCGCTGGCTCGATGCGCGCATCGGGGAGCTCTCGGACAAGGATCTGTGCACTCCCGAGACGTTCTCGCAGTGGATGGCGGACCATCACGAGACATTGCGCCGAGCGCAGGTTCACGCCCGCTTCCTGAGCCGTCTCTTGCGTCGCGAAGTCCCCGCGACATGGCCCGAGATCGTGTCGGCCGTCCGCTCGGGCCACCTGAAACGCCCCGCGTTCCGGCGGCTGCGCAGGGCTTCTTTCTAGCCACCGTCCAGCAAAGGAGGACCATCCCATGCACCCCACCCGCAACACGCTTCCTCTCTCCATCCGGGAAGCCTCCGTCGCAGTCCTGAACCGGCATCTTGCGGCGGCGATCGACCTGCATGCGCAGATCAAGCAGGCCCACTGGAACGTGGTCGGGACCGGCTTCATCGCGGTCCACGAACTGTTCGACGCCATCGCGAGCCTGGTCGATGACCAGTCGGACCTCATCGCCGAACGCGCGCGCACGCTCGGGGGCGGGGCGCAGGGCACGATCCAGGTCGCCGCGGCGAACAGCTTCCTGGTGCCCTACAGCCTCGGCGTGGCAGACACGAAGGAGCACCTCTTCGCCGTCGCGGGTGCGCTCGCGGCCTACGAGCAGTCGGTGCGCGACGCGATCGACACCACCGCGTCGGCGGGCGACACCGAAACATCCGACATCTTCACGGAGATCGGGCGGGCCCTCGCGAAGCAGCTCTGGTTCGTCGAGGCACACCTGGCGAAGGCGTAGCCGCCGGGGACCTGCCCCGCACGAGGCTTCGCCGTTCCGCGAAGCCCGCCTATGAGGTCGCCGCCTCCAGCCGGTCGCGGATGCGCAGCAGCGCGTCCTGCACCGCCTTGCGGTCTTCCGGGGTCTCGCCGATCGCCTCTGCGATCGCCACGTTGATCGACGGCACCTTGCCGGCCGCCTTGCGCCCCTTGGCTGCGAGATCGATCGTGACCACGCGCTCGTCCTCGGAACTCCGCGTCCGGGTCACGTAGCCCGTCTTCTCGAGCCGCTTCAGCATGGGCGTCAGCGTGCTCGGCTCCAGCTTCAGGCGCTCGGCCAGGCGGGAGACGGATTGTTCGCCTTCGTGCCAGAGAACGACCAGCACGAGATATTGCGGGTAGGTAATGCCGAGCTCGTCCAGAAGCGGGCGATAGAGCCGGTTGAACATGTGTGCGGTTGAGTACACCGCGAAACAGAAGTGCTTGTCGAGATCGAGCATGCCGGGGTCCGCGAGCGAGGGCGACCGGTCACGGGATCGATCGCGCTTCTTCATGCGATATTGACGGAGGAGTGTCCTTTAGCGCAATAATAATTATCGCATCAAGTAAATGGGGCTTGCGTGGTGGTCGCCTTCCTGAAGGCTCTCGGAAGGAAACGGCTTTTCCTCGCTTGCTGGCTTGTCGTCGCCGCGTCTGGCGCCACGGGCGCCCTCGCGAGCGACGTTCCAGCGGCGGCCGTCTCGCCGGACGTGCTCACGCTTCCGGTGACGGCAGGGACGGATATCCGTTTTCGCCGGACGCGCCTCGAGCAGGGACTGTCGCAGACCCGTGTCTCCCACATCGTCCAGGACGACAAGGGCTTCCTTTGGTTCGGCACCCAGCACGGGCTCAATCGCTTCGACGGGCGTGACTTTCGGCTCTTCAAGCACGAGGCCGGGCAGCCCGGCAGCCTCAGCGGCGTCTTCATCTACGCCCTCTTCAAGGACCGTGATGGCGCGCTGTGGGTCGGCAGCGACCAGGGCCTCGACGTCTACGATCCCGAGACGGAGACCTTCCGCCACGTGCGGGTGGACAATGACAATCCCGTCGTCAACCACGTGAGCCAGGACGAGGCGGGACTGATCTGGCTTGCCACCGTGCAAGGGCTCTATCGGCTGGACCCGCGGACCGGGCAGACACGACGGTTCCTGCACGATCCGGGCGATGCTGCGAGCCTCGCAAGCAACGACGTCAAGTCGTCCGGGCTCGACCGCGAGGGACAGTTCTGGGTCGCAACGGGGGAGGGCCTCGAGGCGTTCGACCGGGCTGCCGGAAAGGCCACGTTCCGGATTCCCATCAAGGAGAGCGTCCGCGAATTCTACTTCCACGAAGACCGGGCCGGGACGTTCTGGATCGTATACGGATCCGGCAACGGCCTTGCGCAATACGACAGGGCCACGAAGACGCTGACCCGCTTCGCCCTCGAAGGCGGGCAGGCCGGTGGCTCGGGGCTGACGGGCGTCTACGCGATCCTGGAGGACCACGAAGGAACCATCTGGCTCGGCACCATGGGCGAGGGCCTGATGCGCTACGACCGGCGGGAGCGGTCTTTCACGGCCTACCGTCATGACCCCGGCAGCATCGAGACCCTGGCTGAAAACCGGGTGATCGCGCTGTTCGAAGACACGCAGCAGAACATCTGGGTCGGGTTGCACGCGAGCCCGCCCAACAGCTTCCCGGCCGTGAAGCTTCCCTTCGAACGGATCGTGACGCCCGTCTCCGACCCCAAGGCCATCGGCGAAACGCTGGTGAACACGGTCTTCACAGACACCGAAGGCGTCCTGTGGGTCGGGGCCGGAGGGGCCCTGGGCCGCATCGACCGCGATGCCGGCGGCAGCAGCACCGTCGCTCTGCCGGGCGGAGGGCCCGTCGAGGTCCTGACGATCCGCGAGCATCCGGCCGGTGTTCTGTGGGTCGGCACGCTCGGGCGAGGCCTCTTCCGGATCGATCGCGAGAGCGGGAGCATCGCGACGTACCGGCACATGGAGGGAGACCCCGCGTCCCTTGGAAGCGACATCGTCACGCGCATCGCCGTCGACAAGGCAGGCACGATGTGGCTTGCCACCTGGAATGGGCTCAACCGCTTCGATCCGGTCAGCGGGCGCTTCGAGACTTTCAAGCGCAATCCGCAAAGCGCCGCCGAAGGCTACTTCTCGATCGCCGAGGATCCTTCCGGCGACCTGTGGGTGGGAAGCACGTCGGGGCTCTATCGTTTCTCCTCCGGGACGGGCGCCTTTCGCGGCTTCACCCACGACCCCGGCCGGCCCGGCGCGCTCAGCAACAACACGGTCAACTCCGTGCTCGTCGACGATCGCGGCGCGTTGTGGGTGGGAACGCAGAACGGGCTGAACCTGCTCGAGAAGGACAGCAAAGCCTTCCGCACCTTCGGGAAGTCCGACGGATTGCCGGGCGACGTCGTGAGCTGCCTCCTTGAGGAGGGCAAGGGCGTGCTCTGGATGAGCACGAACAAGGGGATCGCGCGGCTCGACACGGGCTCGATGACCTTTACGGCCTTCACGTCCGCGGACGGGCTTCCCGGCGACGACCTCAGCGGCTGGAACGCTTGCCACCGTGCGCCCTCCGGCGAGATGGTGTTTGGCGGCTTTTCCGGCGCGACGGCCTTCCGGCCAGAAAAGGCCACAGAGGCGGAGATCCGCCCTCCTGTCGGGATCTCCGAGGTCCGGCTCGCAGGCGAACTCCTGAGCCCGGCGCAGCGCCCCAGGACGGCTCCTGGCAGCCTGCGGACGCTCGTGGTCCCGAGCGACCGGAACGAGTTCACGATCTCCTATGCGGCTATGTGTTTTCGCAACCCCGAGGGGGTGCGCTATCGCTACCGCATGGCGGGCCTGGACACGGCCTGGCACGAGGTGGACAGCCAACGGCGCGTGGCGAGCTATACGTCCGTTCCGGCCGGCGACTATCGCTTCGAGGTGCAGGCGCGGACGGGACGAAGCGACTGGGCGGAACCCGGCGATGTGCTGGAAGTGACGGTGCTTCCTCCGTGGTGGGCGCTGTGGTGGGTCAGGGGGGTGGGCCTCGCGCTCCTGGTCGCGGCGGCCTTCACGGCCTACAGGATTCGGCTTGCTCGGATTGACCGGCAATACGCGATCCGTCTTGAGGAACGCGTCGTCGAGCGCACGCGAATTGCGCGCGAGATCCACGACTCCCTGCTGCAAGGCTTCCAGGGCCTCATCCTGCGCCTGCAGGCGATCCGCAACATCCTGCCGCACCGGCCGGACGAGGCTGCAACCCTGCTGGACACGGCGCTCGATCGCGCCGACGCCGCGATTGCAGAGGGGCGCGACAAGGTCGTCGAATTGCGCGCGCCGGTCGGCATCGAGCTGGACCTCCCCGAAGCTCTTGCGTCGCTTCGTGACGAGCTTGACGAGTATGGGACCACCACCGCGACCTTCGGTCTGGTGATCGAGGGACGCCCGCGCGCCGTCGGAGACTTCGTGCGGGACGAGGTCTTCCAGATCGCCCGGGAGGCGGTCCGCAACGTGGTGCGCCATGCCAAGGCGGGACGGATCGAAGTCGAGCTCTCTTTCGGACGCAAGGCCCTCTCGCTGCGGGTCCGGGATGACGGCGTTGGCATGGACGATGCCACGCGAGGGGAGGGTCGGAAGGGACATTGGGGGTTGCAGGGCATGCGGGAGCGGGCGACGAGGATCGGAGGCCGCCTGACCGTCTGGAGCCAGCCG
Organism: Alsobacter sp.; assembly: GCA_046349155.1. GTDB lineage: Bacteria > Pseudomonadota > Alphaproteobacteria > Rhizobiales > Beijerinckiaceae > Alsobacter. Next base: position 28,521 of record JAXMCW010000004.1, read on the forward strand.
GGCGCCGGGACGGAAGTGGAGATGACCATACCCGCGGCGAACGCCTATCTTCGGATGCCGCGCCGGACCGCAGACGAGAAACGGAGGGCCTAGGCGCCATGGCAACGCCGATCACTGTGCTCGTGGTGGACGATCACCCGCTCATGCGGGAAGGCATCGCGGCGCTGCTGGCGCCCGAGCCTGATTTGACCCTGATCGGCGAAGCGGCAGACGGCGAGCAGGCGGTCACCATGCACCGCAAGTTCCGCCCTGACGTCACGCTCCTGGACCTGCAGATGCCGCGGACCGGTGGGATCGCTGCGCTCACGGCCATCCGCGCGGAAGCGCCGGCGGCACGGATTGTCGTCCTGACCACGTATGCCGGCGATGCGCTGGCGAGGCGAGCGCTCAAGGCCGGCGCCCAGGCCTATCTTCTCAAGAGCACCGTGCGGAAGGACCTGACGGACACGATCCGGGCTGTCAATCGCGGACAGGTTCGCGTGTCGCCGGAGGTCGCGAGCGCTATGGCAAGCCAGATGGGCGCCGAAGACCTGAGCCCGCGCGAACTCGACGTTCTTGGGCTGGTGGCGGCGGGCAACTCCAACAAGCGCGTGGCCTTGGCCCTCGGCCTCTCGGAAGAAACCGTGAAGGGGCACATCAAGAACGTTCTCGGGAAGCTTGGTGCACGCGATCGGACCCATGCCGTGTCCCTGGCTCTCGCGCGCGGTCTCATCTCGCCTGTCGACCCCTCGTGAAATTAGCTGGATACCCCCTCGTTCGGGGTGTGCGCCTCGTCGGTAGCGGCCTTAGCCTTTTCCGAAGAGGTGACGCGTGCAACGCCTTTTCTCGACGTTCCCTGGTTCATGGCCCGGGCTTGGACTTCTCATCCTGCGGATCACGGTCGGCGCGATAGTCGTGCTGGTCAGCATGGATCCCGAGGGCCATGCGGGGTTCATGGCTGAGCCAGGGCAGCACCTCCGGGTCCAAGTTCCCGCCGGACTCGTGTCGACGTGCTTGGCCCTGGGCTTGGCGACGCCCCTGGCCTCCGGCCTCGTGGTGGTCGCGCTCCTCGCTTTCGGCCACGACCTCGTCCTGTCGTCCCGGCTCATGCTTGCGGGAGCGAGCTTGAGCCTCATCATGCTGGGACCGGGAGCTTGGTCTCTCGATTCCAGGATCTACGGGCGCAAGCAAATCAGATTTGGCGACGACTAGTCCCAAGGCTTCCCGCGATACCGACCGTCGATCGAGGCGAGACACGCCGGCTTGCACTGCCAAGACTGCGCATCGAACGACACCCGGGCTGCGAGAAGGTGTCTGCTTCCGACGCGAACCGGCACGTGGGAAAGTCTGTCGCCCCGGCCCAGACCGAAGGGCTGGAATTGGCGCACGGGCGCCGAGTTCCCACACCTGAACAATCGACCCACGCGGAGTCGACGTGGCACCCGGAATGCAGCGCCCCGATCCAGCGTTCGGCCGGTGGCGTGTCGCCCGCCGGAGCTTTCGGCTGGCAGCCGGGATCGTCACTCGGCCGAGCGTATGGCGCAGCTGAGAAGCCTGGCGACGAGTCGACGGCGTTCCTCGTCTTCGACGTCGACCCTTTGCATCGAGGTCCACACGGGAAAGGCCATGAGCGCCACGACGAGCTGGAGCACGGTTTCGGGCAAAGCTTCTTCCGCGACAGCCTCCCTGACCAGCGCGGCAACGCCCGCTTCAACGGCGCGCAGGAAACCGTCCAGCTCGGGGATGAGATGCCGGTCGGCATAGGCCTTGGTAAGCCGAAGGGCTCCACGTCGGTAGAAGCTGTCGACCTCCGCGACCAGGCGCCGCAGTCGCGCATCCCTTCCAACGATGCCGTCGAACGGTTCCGAAGCCCGATCGGGGACCGGCGGGTCCATTTCCGTCCAGACATGCGCGCCGCAGGCCATGACCAACGATCCCACGGTGGGAAAGTGTCGATAGACCGTCGCCGCGCCGATGCCGGCTCGCTGGGCAATGTCCACGAAGGACGTGGCGGCGACACCCTGCTCGTCGTGCAGTTGCATCGTTGCGCTCACGATGCGCTCCCGCGTCTCGGCCTGGGCTTTCGCGCGATCGTTCATCCGGTAGCTGCGCCGTTCCGTTCGATCCGTCATATTGACGATAACGAGATTCCGTGAAATTGTTTCCTCACCAAATATGCCGGTCCCGCCGCCCGAAGTCCAACAAGGATCCCGCCATGTCCACGCTTGCCTCCGCAATGAGTGCACCATCCCACGCGGGTGAACGCCGGTTTCTCGGATTGCCGACCTGGATCAAGGCCGATCGGGACATGACCGGCGGTCACTTCAGCCTGATAGAGCAGGTCTTGCCGGCGGGCTTCGAATCGCCATGGCACGTGCACCGGTCCGAGGACGAGTCGTTCTACGTCCTCGAAGGCCAGCTATCGGTGATCGTCGAAGGCGCGCGCACGCTGCTTCGGGCGGGCGACTACGCCTTCGGCCCGCGAGGCATCCCGCACGGCTTTCGCATTGAAGGCAGCGAGCCGGCCAGGATCCTTCTCATGACGACGGGAAGCGATTTTGCCGACTTCATCGAAGAGGCGAGTGTCTCCTGCGATACGCCGCCGGCTGCTCCCGACTTGGCTCTGCTGGCGGCAGCCGCAGAACGTCACAACATCTCCATTCTCGGTCCCCTGCCGCACTAGCTGCGAGGACGCGACCCCGGCGGCCACCCCAGTGGCCACGCCGGGCACCTCGCGGACAAGGCCGCGTTCCGCCCCTTCTCGATCAGTTCGATCAGGGCCATCCTGTCGTCGGACGTCGGCGTCACCTGCTCCAGGGTCAGCTTCGCAACCGAAGCCTCGCCGAAGTTGGGCGATCAGCGGCCCGCTCCTGCACCCGTCCCTGGAACACGAGCTACAGCCGGAAGCGGGAAACATCCCTTCAAACGGATTTGGGCTGCGGACTCATGGTCCGCGGAAGTCGCTGACCTAGTCCATTGCTCCTTCATCGGCTCTCCGCCACGAACCGTCCGTATGGGACTTCAGTTCATGGTTCCCGACATGGATCGGAATAGGCGTCGGAAGATGCCAAACATCGGAGTCTCTTCGGGGATCGAGCCTCCACATCATCATGGCCACCGCCCCGCCTGGTTCGAGGATCATCAGCGGTGCGTGCCACGTGTTGGGGTGGATGATGATCCCCGACGTTCCCCCGGCGATCCGCCAATGCAAATCGCGCAGGTTCGGTGAACCATCGGACAGACATGGGGCAACCGCATGGATCCAAGACGCTACGCCCAGTGGAAGGAAAACCTGGGCCGAGCGTTCATGTCTCTCAAGAATCTCGAATGCATGGCGGCCATCGCGTTTAGGCTGGGGCCGAAGAATCTCGAGGCAAATTCGCGCTCCCGTGGGCTGCGGATGGAGAAGCGCCGAGCAGTCGTGGGGCGATACGTCGGGGCCTCGGAGGTCTGTCAAAAGTGCGGCGGGATTGAAGTTCGACATAGGGAAATGCTTTGCCTGTTGGGCGACCGAAGGCCTCGGCTTGGACGTTTCGGTCAGATCGCTTCGAGGAAATCCACGCCGCTAAGGTCATTGGAATCTCGCAGGCCCCGGAACTCGGCCTTGAGGACACCTTCCTGCTCGGCGTCGTAGTAGTTGCCAAAGGGGCGCCGGCAGTAGCCTGCGTCAGCTCCCTGCCACGCCATGCCACGCTTGATGATCGCGGTCATGTTCCTTGCAAGCGAAAAAAAGATGATCGTATTCGCCTTGGCCTGAAGGGCACGGGCCCCTTCGACATCGCCGGATGCGACCGCGCGTTCGATCCTGAGGAAAAGTTCCGGCATGAGGTTGTAGAAGGAACCGATGATCCCATCGGCCCCATAGGAGAAGCCGGACAGAGCCATCTCGTCCGAGCCGGAATACACGCGGAAGTCAGGCCCTATCTCCTGCTTGATCCTCAGGATGTCGAACTGGGTCTGTGCCGTGTATTTGATCCCGGCGACCCTTGGAATGGTGGCAAGGCGCGCAATGAGTGAAAAGCCCATCACTCCTGCCATCGGCACGTTGTAGACGATCATCGGCAGGTCTGTAGCGCCTGCTACGTCTCTGTAGAAATCATGGATCTGGTCCTGGCTAAAGGCCCAGTAGAATGGCGGCACGGAAGAGACGGCGTCGGCACCCGCTGACTGCGCGTGCTCTGCGAGTTCCACCGATAGCTTCGTTCCTATGGCGCCCACATGCACGATCACCGGGAGGCGCTTCCCAGTCTCATCGATCACGACTTCGACGACTCGCTTCCGCTCCTCCTGGGACATCAGGAAGCCCTCTCCGGTGCTCCCGGTCAGGTAGAGCCCTTCGATGCCCTTGCGGATGAGAAAGCGCGTGCAGCTTCGCAGGCGTGCTTCGTCAAGTCGCTCGTCCCGATCGAAGGGCGTGATCATCGCGGGGATGACCCCGCGGATCTCGCTCATCTCAAAAGCCGGCATGATTGATCTCCTTTGCCCTCTCGCGTCCGTGCCTGCTCATGCGCCAACTGCAGTGGCGAGTTGTCCGAGCTGGTCGATGGTCTTGCATCCAACCACCACCGAGGCGACGCCGGGCTGGTCGAGGAGCCAGCGCAGGGCATGCGCGACCGGGCTGCGGCCCAGCAGCCTCGCCTCATGCTCGAACGCCTCCACGGCGTCGAACAGCGCCTCGTCGAAGGCCGGCAGCCAGCGCGCCTGCTCGATGGCCCGGCTGTCCTGCGGAGGGGCAGCGGCACGCTTGTACTTGCCGGTCAGGAGGCCCCCCTGGAGAGGCTGGTAGGGGGTGATGCTGATGCCGTGGGCGCGACAGGCTGGCAGGTAGCCCTTCTCGACGTCGCGCTTGAGCCAATTGTAGAGCGGCTGGGCGACGATCGGCTCCGGCGTTCCCGTCTCTGCGCAAAGTTCCATCATGGTTTCGATGTCCTCGGCAGGGAAGTTCGAGAAGCCCCAGTAGCGGACCAGTCCCTTCGTGATCAGGCGGCCCACGGTTTGGATCGTTTCGCGCAGGTCCGTGTCGGGGTCGGTCCGGTGCAGCTCATAGACGTCGAGGTAGTCCGTCCGGAGCAGCGTGAGGCTGCGCTCGAGCTGCCGGGTGATGTGTGCCTCGCCAAGGCCCTTTTCGTCCTTGGCGTGCCCGACCGGGTTGCCCACCTTGGAGGTGATCACAACCCGGTCGCGGCGCCCGGCGAGGGCCTTTCCGACGATGCCTTCCGCAACTCCTCCTGAGGACCCGAGTTGGCGGGCATAGCCCTCGTAGATGTCGGCCGTGTCGATGAAATTGACGCCAAGATCGAGCGCCTCATGCACAACTCGAATGGCGTCCGGCTCAGCGACCGGCGTGCCGAACGTCATGGTTCCCAGACACAACGTCGAGACAAGAAGGTCGCTCTTGGAGAGCCTGCGCTTTTCTTGGAGGACGGTCATCGTGCTTCCTTCATGCCGAGACAGGGGCGCGTCGACGTCAGGCGTCGGGCCAGGGATGGGTTTCCGGACTGAGCAGTCGAGAAGGGGCAAAGTACTCGGCTGGATAGTCGTCTTGTTCTTCGCTCCTGCCCAGGATGCGGTTGACGATGCATCTGGACGCGTTGAAGGCCACGCCCGTGCCGGAGCCGCACATTCCGCCGATCACGTATTGGCGCTTGCCGTCCAGCGTTCCGACCACCGGGTACTGGTCGATGGTGAAGCCGACTGATCCGCTCCATTCGTTGCGCACGGTCATACGGAACGGGCCGGTGAAGCGCTGGACTTCCGTCAGGACAAACTTGGTGATGAACCTCGAGGGTCGGTTCTGGCCGGCATTCTCGTCGGGAAGCGCGGTCTCGTCCGAACCCAAGATCACCCTGTCTCCGCGACGTTCGCCGAACCAGAGACTGCTGCTCACGGTGATGTTGGGCTTCAGGTGGTCAGGGGCGGCGTCGACGGCACAGAGCTGCGTCTGCACGGGCTGCAGTTTGCCGCTGAATTGCCGGTGCAGCTGTGCCGTGTAGGCCTCCGTGGCATTGACGACGTGACGGGCTACGATGGACCCGCGGTCCGTCTCGACGCGATAGACCTCGCCCTCGTCCACGATCCGCAGAACCTTGGTCCGCGTGAAGAGCTGGACGCCGTTCGACTGAAGTGCGCGCCCCAGCAGGCACCACACCCATTTGGCCGGGTGATATTGTCCCGCGCGCCTTGAAATCCCTGCGTCAGTGGAACACCGCACGCCTGACATTCGCTCGATGTCCCCAGGGGTGACGCGTCCCCAGTCCAGGAATCCCGCGCGGGTCGTGAGTTCAACCGACTCGGTCAGGGCGTCCTGTTGCTCCGCGCTCCGGAGCTGGATCCAGCCGTTGCGCTGATAGTCGCAGTCGAAATTTTCAGTGCGTATAGTCTCGGCTATCATCTCGGCGTTGCGATAGGCGGCAGCACAGTATGTTTCCGCGAACTTCTCTCCGAGCCGGCGGCGCCGGGTATCGTCGCCATGCTGGTTCGTCTTGCGCCAGTAGTCCTCCAACAACTTGAGCACCATCGCATAGTAGCGGCCCATCACGAGCGAGCCGCCATTGCGGCCGGATGCACCACTGGCCGGATCGTTCATCTCGAGCACCACCAGCGAGCGGTGCGGAGGTGCGGCCTTGCTCCAGTGGTAGGCGAGCGAGCCACCGGTCATTCCGGCCCCGATCACGACCGTGTCGGCCGTCGATGGCAGCTCCTCCGCCCCCTGCTTCCATGGATGATTTGCGAGCGGGTTCTCCAGCGTGAGCCAGAACGGCGTGCGGTCGATCGCGGCAGGAAAGGTCACGACGCGCAGCCCTCTGGGCATGGCGTCAAGCAACTGCCGTGCGGTCCAAGCCGCGAAGGCGGGCAGTGCGGACGGCTTCGGGGAGGTGCCATAAAGGGACTTCACCATGGTCTTTGCCGCACGCAGGTCATGCCACCTGAGCCCGGCCAGGAGGCCGGCTGCGGTCGTCAGGCGGGCCATGACGCCGACCGGTGACGCGTCAAGAGGAGCCGTTGCGTCACGGGGCGATTGCTGGAGCTTTGCTGTCATCCTGGACTCCGGAAGGCGCAGCGGGCTTCCACGGCACGCGAGGCGCGGCGCCAGGTCGCGACAGGGTGGTTGCTGGCACGGGAGGTCTCGCTAGGCGAGGATCTCTCTTGGCGGGGGCGCACCGTCAGTCTCGGGCAAAGGAGAGGAGAGTCTGGTGGATGGCGGTGATGCCGCGCTCGTCTCGTGCGTAGTAGATCAGCGCCACGATCCCGTCCCGTCGCACGGCGGCCGTGGCGTAGCCGAGATCCTTGTTGGCAAGGTCGCGGGCGATGATGGGTTCCTCCCATCGGAACCGCTGTCCGGCCTCGTCCCACAGGTAGACGCGGATGCCAAAGGGCGGCTCGCGACGTCCGACGACGACCGCCACGCGCCCGTCCGCAAGGCGGAAGGGGTTCGCAGGATATTCTCCGTGACCTGTCGCCTGTGGAGCGGACCACGTCTTCCCGCAATCGTCCGAAAAGACCTGGTAGAGGGTGCGCGACTTCGTCTCGCGCAGGAGAAGGACGACCCGCCCAGCGTCCGTCACGAAGCCGCCCGGCTCCTCGAAGTCGAGTTCCGGCACGCTGGCGATGACGAAGGGCGGTTCCCAGGTTTCACCCCGGTCGCGGCTGCGGATCGCGAAGATGGTGTGGTAGTCGGGCATGTCGGTCATCGGCAGGATGATGCTGCCGTCGGGCAGCACCTGGCCGCCGCGCATCCCGTAGCCGCCCGTGAACGGGCTCGTGTCGATCTGGCGGGAGCGGCCGAACGTCCATCCTCCGTCATCGGAAAGGTGGACCCACGTCTTGCCCCCGGCGCCGAGATACCAGGGAAAGGCGCGCTCCGGCGCGTCCGCAGCGCCGGACCACTGGCCGATCTCGTGAGAGCGTCGCAGCCGCGCCGCAAAGTCGGCCGGCCCGTGGACGAGACGGCGCTGCGGCCCGTGCTCGACGGCGGGCGCAGTCAGCCACTCGAACTGCCACTGGTTCAGGATCACCCGGTCGCCACCGCAGGCCGTGAGACCTGCGCATTCCATGCCCATCCAGTTGTAGTCCGGCACCGGCACGGGAGGGCTCCAGGTCCGCCCCTCGTCCGTCGACACGCAGCCGTAATTCGCGAACAGTGGATCCTGAGGCGGATGCAGCAGCTGGGCCCGCCGCGGCGCGCGGTTGAACACCAGGACCCATCGTCCTTGCTCGAGCTGCGCCACGTGGGGATGGGAGCAGTACGAGAACGGGTCCTCGAAGAGCACGTCATGGGACAGGATCTGATAGGTCACGGGGCACCGGTCGAGCTGTGATGTTCGTTCGATCAGGACTTCACGCTGCCTTGCGCGAGGCCGGCGATGAAATACTTCTGGAGGACCACGAAGAAGACGATGCTGGGCAGCGCGAGGAGGGTTACGGCGGCCATGGACACGCCGTAGTTCTCGACCTGGGTCTGTCCGCCCGAATGCGAGGAAAAGGTCGCCAGTCCAAGGGGCAGCGTCTTCATCTCGGAGCTGAAGGTGACGAGAAGCGGCCAGAGGTAGTTGTTCCAGTTCATCGTGAAGACGATGACGGCGGATGCGATCATCGGGGCGCGGGCCATGGGTAGGGCGACGTGCCAGAAGGTGAGCAGAGGACCGGCGCCGTCGATGGTGGCCGCCTCGATCAATTCCACCGGGTACTTCAGGAAGTACTGGCGAAAAATGTAGAGGCTGAAGACGTTCGATATCATCGGCAGGATGAGGGCCTGGTAGCTGTTGGCCCAGCCGAGCTTCATGAAGCCCAGCAGCAGCGGCACGGCCGTGACCTCGACCGGCACCATGAGTGAGGCCAGGATGAACGAGAAGATCAGGCGGCGTCCCTTGAAGCGCATGCAGGCGAGCGCATAACCGGCGAAGGCGCCGGCGAGGACGCAGGCCGCCGTCGCAACGACAGCCTGGAGCGTGCTGTTGAAGGCCCAGCGCAGGATCGGGTAGTCGAAGACCTTCACGTAGTTTGCGAACGTGATCTGCCGGGGGAGCCACTCGAAGTCGCTCGTCAGGATCTCCTTCGGGGGCTTCACCGACGTGCTGAGCATCCACAGGAACGGCAGCGCCCAGGCTGCCGCGAAGATCAGGCCGGCGAACCAGATGGGGAGGTCCGAAGGCTCCGCGTGAGGGCCAAAGACCATGCGCAGGCGGGATCGTGCGGAGTTCATCACGCCACCTCGCGGACAAGCAGCCGCTGGACGAGCGTGACCAAGAGGATCAGCGCAAAAAGCACGAACCCCACTGCCGAAGCGTAGCCGAAGCGCGCCTGCTCGATGGCGACGCCGTAGATGTAGTGGATCACGGACGACGATGACCCCGCTGGGCCGCCGTCCGTCATCACGTGGACCTGAGAGAAGATCTTCAGCGTGGAGATCAGCTGCAGCGTGACCACCATCGAGAGCGTGGGCCGGATCTGCGGCAGAGTCACGTAGCGGAAACGTTGCCAGCGGTTGGCTCCATCGATCCGCGCCGCCTCGATGAGATCCGGTGCGACGTCCTGCAATGCGGCAAGCAGGAGCACGAAGGCGAGTCCCATGTCCCACCACACCGAGGCGAGTGCGACTGAGGCGAGTGACCAGTTGGCCGAGGTCAACCAGGGAATGGCCTTGATGCCAAGCAGTGCCAGGTAGTGGTTGAGGAGCCCGCGCTGCGTGTCCAGCATCCACACCCAGATGAGCCCGATCACGCTCGCCGAAACCACGTAAGGTGCGAAGAAGGCCGTCTTGGCGAGCCGCGAGAGCGGGTAGCTCTGATGCACGTAGAGCGCCGCGCACAGTCCCAGCAGCGTCACGCTGGGGACGATGATGAGGCCGTAGAGCAGGACGTTCTTGAACGCCAGCCAGACCCAGACGTCGCGGTAGGCCTCGACGAAGTTTCCAAATCCGACCCACGACACATCGCCTACGATCGAGAAGTCCGTGAACGCAACCAGGATGCCCGCGAGGACGGGCAGGACGTTGAAGACAAGGAAGGGAACGGCGAAGACGGCAACGAAGGCATAGCCCTGCCATTGCGGATGGTCGTCCTGCTGCACAGGCGGACCGGCGCGACCGAGAGACATCGAAGTCATGCGTGTTGCTTCCTGGGCGACCGCCCCCGGAGGAAATGGGGGCGATCGCCCGTCGCCGATCAGGTATTCGAGTCGAGACTAGCTTGCCACTTGGTCTTCAACTCGGTCATGGCCTGTTCGGGCGTCTTGAGGCCAGCCCAAACCCCTTCGAGCGTCTTCGCGACGAGCGCGCCGCCGTAGTAGATCGAGAAGTCGGGCGCCGCGGCGACCGGGACCTCGCCGATGGTGGCGATGTCGAGCCCGTCGATGAAGGCACCCCGCTTGGCCCAGGGGAACCCCTTCGTCTTGTAGGCTTCGCTGGAGGCGATCGACTTGCGGGGCGTGGCGCCCCGGCCCACCGTGGTCCAGAGCAGGCTGTTGTCCGACAGCCACTTGATGGCCATCATCGTCGGCTCGTAGCGCTTCGGATCCTTCTGCGCGTACATCTCCAGCGCGCCCATGTCGAAGTAGGTCGCGTGGATCTTGCCGATCTTGGGGAACAGCGCCGACTTGAAGTTCAGGCCTTGGTTCACGTAGCCGTTGAGAGTCCAGGGCCCGGTCCAGAAAATCGAGCCCTGTCCGTTACCGAAGGCCTTGTACCGATCCGTGATGTCCCTGGTCGAGACCTTGTGGACATCAAACAGGTCGAGCACCCACTTCATCGCGGCGATCCCGGCCTCCTCGTTGATCGCGGCCGTCTTGAGGTCGTCGCTCACGCGCTTGAAGCCCATCTGCGTGGCAACGATGCCCCAGGTTGCAGCGGGATGTACGCCGGTGCCGGTCATCATGATGCCGGACCTGGTGATGGTGTTGCCGTCGCGGCGGGTCATGGCCTTGGCCCAGGCGATCAGTTCCTCGCCGTTCTGCGGCGCCGCGTTGGGATCGAGCCCGGAATCAGCGACGTGGTCGAGGTTGATGAGCGGCTGAAGGCACATGAGGTCCATGGGGACGGAGTATTTGGACGTGCCGAACTGGGGATACTTGGTCATCTCGACGGAGGTCGTGCTGAAATCGTTCCAGTCGAGGCCGGCTTTGGTAGCCCACTCATCAACGGGAATGACGACGCCCTTCTTGACCTCGCGATAGCGCATACGGGGCGGCCCCCAGCCAAAGTCTGGAGCCGCACCGCTGGCCGCAGCAGTGAGGAGCTTCGTCAGGTACTGGCTTTCCTCGACGAGCTCGGAGCGGATCTGGACGCCCTTGTCCTTGTGGGCCTCGTTGAAGGCCGCGATCATCTTGCCCCAGATCTCGCCGTCTGACGCGGCAAGCATGTTCCAGTGGATGACTTCATAGGGCTGGGCGGCGCGCGAGACATAGGGGAAAGCGCCTACGGCTCCAGCTGCAAGACCTGACTTCAGCAGCGAACGTCTGGAGACTCTCAGTTTGTCGGGCCTTCCGGCGGCGTGTGTGTTCGGCATGAGCGGTTCCCTCCAAAAAGAATCCTTGGCATGCGTGCAAGGTGCGGAACCGGACAAATTGATCCGGTCCGCAGTTTATCTGCGTCTAGACTTGGGTTGTTGCACACGGGAGCGCTTCCGCGTTCCGCTGCCTAGTATTGAGCTCCCGACGCAGCGTGAATTCATGATGCGCCGATGGCTCGATCCTCATCATGGAATTTTGCGGCATGGTTTGTGCAATTTGCGCCGATGCCCCCTCTTGTCCTTGCGGAGCCGAGACCAGGGGCGAACACGCCCTCAGAGCTGAACGGCCACGTTCTTGATGGAGACGTAGTTGCGGATTCCGGGCTGCCCCCGTTCGCGACCGATTCCAGACTCCTTGACGCCGCCATTGGGGGCCTGCACGCCTCCCAGGAACCAGCCGTTGATCCAGACCGAACCGGCCTGGAGTTGCTTGGCGAACCGGAGAGCCCGAGAGATGTCGCTGGTGTGAACCCCGGCCGCGAGTCCGTAGGGCAGTCCGTTGGCGAGAGCCAGTGCCTCCGCCTCTGTCGCAAACCGCTGTATCGCGACAACCGGTCCGAACACCTCGTGGGCCGCGAGGACGTCGGCAGGTTCCACATGGTCCACCAGCGTCGGCTGGAAGAAGAAGCCCTTGCCGAATGATGCAGCGCGGCTGCCGCCGGTGACGACTCGTCCTCGGGACGAGGACACGAGGCCGACAACCTTCTGCAGCTGCTCGTCCGACACCACGGGTCCGAGGTCGAGGTCGTCCAGCCCAGGCCCCACGCGGAGACGCTGCACTTTCTCGGAGAGTCTCGCGCAGAAGGCGTCGGCGACTGCTTCGTGAACGAGCAGGCGGGACGAGGCCGCGCAGACCTGCCCGCAGTTCTCGAAGGCCCCCATGAGCGCGGATGTGACGGCCTTGTCGAGATCAGCGTCGGGAAACACGATCATCGGGTTCTTGCCGCCAAGCTCCAGCACCACGGGCTTCAGTCCCTGGGCGGCTGCCGCATAGACGCGCCGGCCGGTTTCGACCGAGCCCGTGAACGTAATGCCCCGGATCAGGGGATGCCGGCACAGCATCTCCCCTGCCTCCGGTCCCAGTCCCGTCACGAGATTCAGCACGCCGGGTGGGAAGCCCACGTCAGAGGCGAGCGCGCACAGCGCCAGCGCGGACAGCGAGGATTGCTCGGCCGGCTTGAGCACGGCCGTGCACCCTGCGGCCAAGGCAGGCGCAACGGAGCGGAGCGCCATGCCGATGGGGAAGTTCCATGGCACGATGTGGGCCGTGACGCCGAGCGGCTCCAGAAGCGTGAAGTCAACGACGTCGTGTGAGACGGGAATGGTGGCTCCTTCCAGCTTGTCTGCGGCCCCGGCGTTGTATCGGACCGTCTCGACCGCTCCCTCGACGTCGCCGCGTGCGCTCGAGAGGGGCTTGCCCACCTCGAGGCACTCGAGCATCGCAATGAGTTCGCTTGAGCGGGCGAGCGCTGCGGCGAGGTCTGAGAGCAACTGCCCGCGGCGGCTGGCCGACAAGGCCGCCCACGGCCCGTGGAGGGCGTCCAACGCGGACCTTGCCGCACGGTCAACGTCCTCTGCGCCGCCTCGGGACACGAAGGCCAGCTGTCGTTCGGCGCTGGGATCGATCGTCGGAAGCGTACGTGACGAGGCCGCATCGGACCACACACCGTCGATGAAGATCGTCGGCAAGGTCAGGGCTTCGCCGGCACAGACACGCGCGAGCTCTTCCAGGATCATCTCGTTCGCCCTCCGATCGTCCGGCGACTGTGGCGGCCGGGCAGTTCATCCGAGCAAGCTTCCGCTCCACGCCCCTTGACGCCTGCGGAATTCGCGGCAATTCGTTGTGAAAATGCGTCAGGGACCCGGCGCCGCTCGACCTTATGTCGGCGTAGGCATCACGCGTGCAGACAAGAGCAGGAGAAACGCGTCAATGCCATCGGTCGCACGGAATTCTGGTGCAACTCCACACTTCCTTTTCATCATCGAAAAGGAGTTTCCACTCTATACGCTCGTCTTGCTTACGGAAGCGCTTCGGATCGCGAACCAGAATTCCGGACGATCGCTGTTTACATGGCAAGTAGCCTCTGAGTCACGTTCCCATTACCGGGCCGGAAGCGGTGCCTGGCTCCCGGTCGATTCGGACCTCGAGGGAGCCGAGCATGCCGATGTAGTGGTGGTCCTTGGTGGAAACCTGCCGTTTCAGCAGGTAACGAAGAAGATCGTCTCTCAGCTGCAGCGTTTTGCGCGCCACGGAGCACTGATCGGCGCAACAAATACGGGCACGATCATTCTTGCCGCGGCAGGACTCCTGCAAGATCGTCGCGTGACCATCCATTGGGAGTCCATTCCCGCTCTGCTGGAGCACTACCCGGACACGGAAGTCGTCGAATGCCTGTTTCTCCGCGATCGCGACAGGGTCACCTGCGCGGGCGGGATCGCAGCGCTGGACATGATCCTCGAACTGATCAGTGACTTCCATGGGCCGGCCATGGCCAATGAAGTGGCGAACGCGCTGGTGCACTCGCGCCGGCGGGGAGACGATCGGCAGCGTCCGGTCGAGACGCTCAGCGATGCAGATAAATCTCTTGCACTCCAGATGATCAAGGTGATGGAGAACAATATCGAGAACCCGCTGGATTCCATCGCGCTGGCCGCGCATCTCGGCTGCAGCAGGCGAACGATGGAACGGGCAGCGAAGCTGTACCTGCATGACAGCCCGATGCGCCTATATCTGAAGATTCGTCTCCAGGTCGCCCGAAACCTCCTTTTTTACGACCAAACCGCGATCGGCGAGATCTCGCTGATTTGCGGCTTCTCGTCCGTCAGCGAGTTTTCCCGCGCGTTCAAGTCCTGCTTCCAGAAGTCGCCGAGGGAATTTCGCAGCGAGGTGCGGCTGCGGCAGCAGCCGTCGCTTCGTCCGGAACTGGCGCGCCTTAATGCGCGGACCTAGCCGTTGCCGACGCCAGCAGAGCAAGAACCGTCAGCTTCGCCGCAAAATGCCAAAATCCTGCCGCAACCTCAGAAATCGGATGGCGAGCAATCAGGCATCGTTTTGGCAATGGAGACATCCAATTTACTCGGGCGTCGGAATACGGCGCTAGGTCTTGGAAGTCCAGAAGACGCGTCGTTTACATAGACGGAAACGAAAGTCTCAGATTCCATGAAATGTAAGTGCTCCGCGCGTTGCGCAGAGCAGAGCGACAATTTTGCTCAAGATGAGCATTGTTGTCAAACTGATGCATAAAAAGCCAGAGATGTCCACGGGACATTATAGAGAGGGAACGATTCCATGAAGCGAATGCTTGCCGCAGCTGCGTTTATGATTATGTCCAGCACGGTGGCCGGGACCTCGTGGGCTCAGGCTACGAACAGCAACCAGCTCTCGGACCCCCGGGTCCGGCAGGCCATCGCTTACGCCGTCGATATGGACACGATCATCAAGACCCTGTTCGCCAGCAAGGCCGTGAAGGCCGTTGGACTGTTGCCTAACGGCCCATTCAAGAGCCCGGACCTAAACCCCTATGCCTTCAATCCGGACAAGGCGCGCAAGCTGCTGGCGGACGCTGGCTGGGACAAGAACCGGGAACTCGACCTCGTCTATTATTACGACGATCAACTGACCGTCGACTTTCTGACGGCAGTACAGGCCTATCTGGCTGACGTCGGCATCAAGATAAAGTTCCGGCTGCTGACGGGCGACACCAACGCTGCGTTGTTGCCTGTTCCGAAGGATCCCGTGAACGGCCCCTCCGCGGTAACCTGGGATCTCGGATATGGCGCCAAGGCGGCGCTAGCGCTGCAGGAATACTACAATGGCATGAAGACCGGGAACTCCGCGCACACGCCGGGTTCCAAGGAACTCGACAAGCTCATCGAGGGCATCAACGCGACCGCCGACGTCGAGAAACAAAAGGAGGCTTTCTTCGCCATCGAGAAATACGCAAATGAGAAGCTGGATACGATACCTTTGTACTATCAGCAATTGTATGTTTACGAGAGCGATAGACTCAATCGCAATGGTCATTCCTACGGCAACGATCAGTATAATTACGATTGGGGTCTTGTCGATTGGACAGTAAGTCCCGAAAAGAATGGAGAGAAGGTACTCTATACGAACACGGCTCCGGAGGAGTTTTTTGAACTTCCGTGGTACCAGCTTGGCATCAACATCACGAACAAGGCTGCGTTTGATCGCATCCTTGTCGCCGATGGAACGCTCACGAAGTTCAAGGGGCAACTCGCCGAGAGCTTCAAGGTCAGCGAGGACGGCATGACCGTCAGCTTCACGCTGCGCGACGGCCTGAAGTGGCACGACGGTTCCCCTCTGACTGCCGATGACGTCGTCTGGAGCATCGTCACCGCGATCCGGACCCCCGGCGTCAACAGCACGGTGGCCAATACCGTTGCCTCCATCGCCGGCGCTGCAGATGTGGCGGCCGGCAAGGCGCAGCAGGTATCGGGCATCAGCGTGGACGGTCGCACCATCACGCTGAAGTTCGCGACTCTGGATCCGAACGTGCTGCTGTCGCTCAGCCAATTTGCTCCGCTGCCAAAGAAGCACCTCGAAAAAGTCGACCCCGCCACGATCCAGCAGAACGCGTTCTGGCAGCGACCGGTGGGATCAGGCCCTTACAAAATCGCCGACGTCAAAATGAACTCGTTCACGACCTTCGTGCCATTCGAGGGCTACTACGGAGGCAAGGCCAAGATCGACAAGATCGTCGCCTTCCCGTCAGGCGATGGGGATGGCAACGTCGTCAAGAATGCCGCCGCCCGCAAGCTCGACTACGGATTCACAAAGAATACGGCCGACGTTGGGGCGCTTGAGGCTATGCCCTTCATGAAGCTCACGGCAGAGAACATTCCCTATACGCGGTTGCTTTGGATCAACCATTATCCCAGGGCGAAATGACGTGACTGGCCGGGGGTTCTCCATCCCAGGAACTCCCGGCACTTTCCTGCCCTGCGAGGAGCCATGCTTGCGTTCGTTGTCCGCCGCCTCGCGGCCGCTGCCTTCATGCTGCTCCTGATCAGCCTCTTGGTCTTTGCCGGCATCAACGCCACTCCGGGTGACCCGGTCTCGCAAATGATCAGCCCTGAGCGGGCTGCCGGCATGAGCCAGGAAAGGCTCGATGAACTGCGCCGAGCCCTTGGTCTCGGCAGGCCCTTCTACGAACGGTACGGTCTCTGGCTGGTGCAGGCGCTGCAGGGCAACTTTGGCTTCAGCATGACCAGCGGCGTCGCGGTCCGGGACGTCGTGTTGGACCGTCTGCCTGCGACGCTCGAGTTGTCCATGGCAGCGCTGCTCTTTTCGAGCGTGGCCGGGCTTGGTCTCGGGGTGATGAGTGCCCTCAGGCGCGGAACCGCGACGGATCTTGGTTTGACGGTCGTGGGGATGATTGGCGTCTCGGTGCCCGAGTTCTTCTTCGGGCTCGCCGCCATTTCGATCTTCTCGCTCCATCTCGGCTGGCTTCCTGTTGGCGGGCGGTCGATGCCCGGGCACGTTACGTTCCTTGACCGCCTGCCACACCTCATACTGCCTGCAGCCGTACTCTCGATCATGATGACCGCGGGCGTGATGCGATACGCACGCGCGGCGATGCTCGACACGATGCAGCGTGAATTCATCAAGACCGCGCGGGCCAAGGGCCTGCCGGAGTGGCGGGTCAATGTCGTGCATGGCCTGCGGGTCGCACTCTCGCCAGTCATCGTGCTCATCGGTTTCCGCTTCCCGATCCTGATCGGAGGGTCGGTGGTGATCGAGCAGGTCTTCCAATGGCCCGGCGTCGGCAGCCTCTTCGTGTCCGCGGTTCGGGCCCGTGACTATCCGCTCGTGATGTTCATCGCCATGCTCTCGGCACTGGCGGTGCTGCTGCTCAGTCTGGCAGTCGACGTTCTCACAGGTCTCCTCGATCCACGTGTCAGGCTGGAGGGCTAGGCTTGGCAGGACGGCCATCATCTCTGCGGCGGAGCCGGCTTGACCGGCGTCTGGACCGCATCCGCGACTCCGCGGTGAGCGGGCCGTTGCGTTCCCACGAACGCCGCTACCTGGGCCGCTTCCTGCGCAACAGGCTTGCCGCGTCCGGTCTGCTCGTCTTCGTGCTCATCATTGCGGCGACGTTGCTGGCACCGCTTCTGACGAGCTACGACCCGCAGAAGATTGACTTGACCAGCATCTTGCGGCCGCCCAGCGCAACCCATTGGTTCGGCACCGACAAGACGGGCCGCGATGTCTTCGCCCGTATCCTGTACGGCGGCCGGATCTCCATCCTCGTAGGCCTGGGAAGCGCGGTGCTCGCGGCGCTGATCGGCGTGAGCCTCGGATGCTACGCAGGGTATCGCGGCGGGTGGCTCGATGCAGTCGTGCTCAGGGCATCCGAACTGGTGATGTCGTTCCCGGAGATCATCTTGGTTCTCATGCTGGTTGCGATCCTCGGTCAGTCGCTGAGCAACCTCATCCTGATCTTCGTCGTGACAGGATGGGGCAACACCTTCCGTTTGACCCGCGCGCGCATGCTCGCCTTGCGTGAAGAGGAGTACGTCCAGGCCCTGAGGAGTTTCGGCTTCACGCCGGCCGAAATCTCATTCGTCCATATCCTGCCCAACGCGCTTGGGCCGATCATGGTCAATGTCACGCTGACGACGGCGGCCTTCATCCTAGCGGAAGCCGGACTGAGCTTCTTGGGGCTCGGCGTCCCGCTCAACATTCCGACGTGGGGAAACATCCTCAACACTGCCCAGGACCTGCGCGTGCTGCAGAACAATTGGTGGATGTGGCTTCCCGTGGGCTGCGTCATCTCTCTGTTCGTTCTCAGCGTGAACTTCATCGGGGATGGACTTCGCGACGCCACCGATCCGAGCCGGAGGGCCGCTTGAGCGTCATGCCGGAAACCTCTGACGTCGCCCTGACCGTGCGCGACCTGCGCGTCAACTTCTATTCGGAGGACCGATGCAGCCGGGTTCTCGATGGGGTGTCGTTCTCCCTGCGCCGTGGCCGAACCCTTTGCGTCGTCGGTGAGAGCGGCTGCGGCAAAAGTGTTACGGCCAGCGCCATCACCCGCCTTCTGCCTGCATGGTCACGTATCGAGGGCGGCGAGATCATCCTTCATCGAGAGACCGGGCCTCTTCGGCTGGACCATTTGGAGAGCAACGGGCCGGAGATGCGCAGCATTCGCGGAGGCGAGATCGGACTGGTGTTCCAGGACCCGCTCACTGCGCTGAACCCCGTCTACACGGCTGGCTTCCAGCTTGTCGAAATGCTTCGCTACCATAAGAAAATGGGTCTCCGGGCGATGCGGGCCGCCGCCGTCGATCTCCTAAGGCGAATGGGCATGCCGGCGCCGGAGCGGCGGGTCGAGAACTACCCTCATGAATTGTCGGGTGGCATGCGGCAGCGCGTCATTATCGGCATGGCCACCGCCTGCGCCCCAAAGATCCTGATTGCCGACGAGCCGACCACCGCGCTCGACGTCACCGTGCAGGCGCAGATCCTGGATCTGCTCGACGGACTGCGCGAGTCTCATGGTACAGCGCTCATGCTCATAACCCATGACATTGGGGTGGCGGTCGAGCGTGGCGACGAAATCGCCGTGATGTACATGGGGAACATCGTCGAGGCCGGGTCGGTGGCCGATGTGATAGGCAAGCCCGCCCACCCCTACACGCGCGCATTGCTCGCGTGCCTTCCGCGTCTCGGGAACGGCAAGTCTCAATCGCTGCGGGCGATCCCCGGCAGCCCGCCCCACGCCTGGGAGCGCGGCGAGGGCTGCGCCTTCGCCAATCGTTGCTCCGACCGCGAGCATCGCTGCGTGGCGATGCCGCCGCCCGTATCCGTTGGACAAGCCCACATGGCGCGGTGCTGGAAACATGTTCCGGAGGCCTGCAATGTCCGCGACCTCTGAAACCATCCTGAGCCTTCGGGGCGTTACGACGCATTTCCAACAGCGCAGCGGCTGGTTGCGGCCGGGAGGGCTGCCGGTGCGCGCTGTCGACGGGATCGACCTCGACGTGCGCCGAGGCGAGATCCTGGGCGTCGTCGGGGAAAGCGGCTGCGGCAAGACGACTCTCGGCAAGACCATCGTGCAACTCATCAAGGCCACGTCCGGACAGATCCTGTATCGCGGCGCCGATGGCGAGACCGACCTTGTCGGCCTCGACGACAAAGGCATGCAGCCCTTTCGCCGGCGCCTCCAGATCGTGTTTCAGGACCCGTCCTCGTCGCTCAATCCATCCTTCACGGTTTTCGGCTCGCTCGAGGCCCCACTCAGAAAATACGGCATGAGCGACCGGGACCTGCGGCGACGCAAGGTGGCTGACCTGCTCGAGGCGGTGAACCTGCGGCAGGAATTCATGGACCGCTATCCCGGAGAGTTGTCCGGCGGCCAGCGCCAGCGCGTCGGAATCGCGCGGGCCTTGAGCCTCGACCCCGAACTCGTGGTGTGTGACGAGGCCGTCAGCGCACTCGATGTCTCCGTGCAAGCTCAGGTGCTGCAACTGCTGCTTGAATTGAGGCGTGACCGGAACCTTACCTACGTCTTCATCACGCACAACTTGAGCGTCATGGAGTATTTCTGTGACCGCGTCGCCGTGATGTATCTCGGCCGCATTGTCGAGCTCTGCGAGGCCGACGATCTCATTGCAAATCCTCGGCATCCCTACACGCGGGCCCTCCTGTCGGCCATCCCCGTACCCGTCCCGGGCCAGCGGACGCAGCGCCTTCAACTGCGGGGCGAGCCGCCACACGCTGCCGATCCGCCGACCGGCTGCGCCTTCCACCCGCGCTGCAGCCGCCAAACCGACCTTTGCAGGACATCCGCGCCTGACCTTCAGAGGGTTGCCACGCGCTCCGGAGACCACTGGACGGCCTGTCACTTCCCAGAGAATGCGAATTCGAACCCAGAACAATGATCCCTCCCCGGGGCAGGCTAGCCTTGGGGAGCGCCGTGGATGTCGGCGCTCCGGATGGCGTCCCTGTTTGGTTCGGAGGAACCGTCTGCTGCAGGGTCCTACACGACGTCGACATTGCCGAATCGTATTGCTCCCTCCCTTGACCGTCACGCACGGCGTCGTGCCAATGCGGCACTCCCCCAAACGGTCGAGATGATGGTCACGGCCGGGCCGCAAGCGTGACCACGGCCGGTCACATTCGCATGGGACGGCATTGGGCGTTCCTGACGGGGGATCCTGCGTGCGCATACTTCTCGTGGAAGACAATGAGCGCCTGAAGGCTGTGATCGCGCGTGAATTCACCGTTCAGGGTTTCACGGTGGATGCTCTCGGAACGGTCGACGAGAGCCTGGCCGCGCTGGACACCACACAATACGACGCCCTTGTCGTCGATCTGGGGCTGCCGGACGGCGACGGCATGGCGATCGTCCGGGCGCGCGGTCGTCTCTCAGTGGGCACGCCAGCCCTGGTTCTCACCGCGAGAGACGGCAGCCAGGATCTGATCGAGGCTCTCAACGGGGGCGCCGACGACTACATGCGCAAGCCCTTCTCGATGGAAGAACTCATTGCGCGGCTCCGGGCGTTGCTGCGGCGGCCGGGCCAGGTTCTGAGCGTCCAGCTGCGCGAGAGTAACGTCGAGTTCGACACCGTCGGCCGGCGCGTTCGGGTCGGCACAGTCGAGGCCGACCTCAGCAGAAAGGAACTTGGCGCGCTGGAACTGCTCATGACCCGCGCCGGTACGGTCGTTTCCAAGGCGCAACTGGAGCAGTCCTTGTACGGGTTCGAGGAGGAGGTCGGGCAGAACGCGATCGAGGTCCTTGTGCATCGCCTGCGCAAGAAGCTCTCCGCCGCCGGTGCCTTGATCGAGATCCATACGCTCAGGGGCATCGGCTACGTTCTGTCGGGGCGCTCTGCTTGAACCCTCTGCGCTCCACGCTCTTCGTCCGCTTCGCGCTCGCCATGGGCCTTGTGGCGGTTCTGGCCGTGCTGGTCGCGACAGGCTTCCTGTATGCCCGCTTCTCGGCGACAAACGGCATGTTCCGGGAAGGCACCCTTCGCAGCTTCGCCCAGCGCATCGCGGACGACATCAGGGAGGGGGGCGGAGGACCGAACCTGACGAACCTTCGGAGCGCAGACCTGATCCAGGCAGCCGGCGGCGCCTATGCGATCGTCTCGCGAGGCGGTCAGTTGTTGAGCCACAGCCAGGGCCAGGCCGAACCGCTCGCGGCCGCCCAGGCCGCGACGGAATCGTTCTTCACCATTCCAAAGGGCGGATCCGGTGACACGCTGTTCGGCTATTCGTCGCGGATCGACGTGGGGGGTGAACCTCTCCTGGTGCAGGTCGCCTTTCCTGCAGGGCACGTCCTCTTCGACTCCATTCTGGAGGAATTCGTCGAGGACATCGCTTGGATCTGGTTGCCTTTCGTCGTGGGCATCCTGGTCACGGCCCTCGTCGTCGGACGCATCGCTCTCCGCCCCCTGAGCTTGGCTGCCAACCAAGCCGAGATGATCGGGCCGGGAAGCGTGGCACACCGCCTGCCCGAAGGCAGCATGCCCCGGGACGTCCTCGCCTTGGTTCAGGCCGTCAACCGCTCACTGGACCGCCTCCAAGGCGGCTATGAGGCCCTCGAGGAATTCGTGGGCGATGTCGCGCATGAACTGCGCACGCCGCTTGCCGTCATGAAGGCTCACCTTGGAACCTCTGACTTTCCGCGCGCACCGATGCTCGGCGAAGATGTCGCCGCCATGGAGCGGATCATCGAGCAATTGCTGGACCGCGTCCGGCTCGGCGGGCTGCATCTCGAAACTGGAGACAGGATCGATCTCGTCGACGTGGCGCGTGAGGCGGCTTCGATGGTTGCGGTCGGTGCGCTGGCCCGGGATCGCCGTCTCGAACTCGTCGAGACAGGGCCGATCTGGATCCCCGGGAAGCGCGACTTCCTCGTCAGAGCCGTTCGCAACTTGCTGGACAATGCGATGAGCTTCGCACCCCGGGGCTCGACCATCGTCATCACGGTCGGTCCGGACGCCGTCCTCGAAGTGCGTGACTCTGGCCCGGGATTTCCGGAGCGATTTCTCGATCCTGCCTCAAGGGGCAAGCTGGCGGTGCGCAGCGATCGTCGCGGCGGCGTGGGCCTGGGCCTGTCCATCGTCGAGAGGACGATGATCGCGCATGGCGGGAGCCTTCAACTCTCCAATGCTCCCGCGGGCGGGGCGATCGCGCGGATGGTCTTTGCTGCTCACGCAGCTCCTCCGGACCATCCAGCGCGCGCCTCGAAAAGACCTCAATCTCTCCATCAGCCGCTCGATGCCCTGTAAGCTTGATGTAAGCTGAAGCGCAGAAGGTCTCGTCAAGCGAGGAGACCTTCCGGTGATGCATTTTCGTATCGTTGAACCTGCTGACGAGCTGAGACAATCCGCAGAGACTCTCATCCGAAAGACGTATGATTTCCAATACGGCGCCCGGATAAGTGGTTTTCCTTATCATGTACTGGCAGGGTCCGATCCTTCAGGGGCGGTGGTCTGTGCGGCCGGCCTGCGCTTCGCGGCAGGCGGGTTCTTCTCGGAAGCCTATCTCGACCAGCCCATCGAAGACGTCTTGGGTGAGGCGGCAGGCCGCATCGTGCGAAGGGAGTCCGTCTTCGAGGTGACGACGCTCGTCAGCGCCTGCCCAGCCGCAAGTGCGCTCTTCATCCGTCGGATCGTGGCCCATGGAGAGGCCGCCGGTTTCGCCTGGTCCTTCTTCACCCTTACCGAACGCCTCAGACGGATGCTTCCGCGCCTCGGCCTGCCTGTCGTTCCACTGGCGCCGGCCCACCCGGCGCGCATCTCTGACGCCGAGGACTGGGGACGCTACTACGCCTGCAACCCCGTCGTCTGCGCGGTCCCCGGCCTGAGCGCCGATTTCCTGCCTGTCGAGGCGCGGCATGCAGACGCTGCTTGACGCCATGCTGCGGCTGGCTCGGTCGGAGCCGGATCGGGTCGCCATCGAGGACGGCAATACCGTGCTCACGCGCGAGGCTCTGCTGAACGCCATCGGCGCCGAGATGGCGCAGCACGGCGAAGGCGAAGGCCCGATCGGGCTCCTCGCGCCGAATGGCGCGGCGTGGTGCGTCGCCCAATTGGCCGCCGCGTTCGCCGGACGGACGGTCGTCCCCCTGCCGTCCTTCTTTTCGGAAGGGCAGTTGCGCCACGTGATCGCCGAAGCCCAGGTGGGGACGGTCTTGGTGACGCGAGAGACCCGGCGTCTGGCGGAGTCGTTCGGCCTGCCCTTCCGCCTGATCGATCTCGACGGGTCTCACCCTTCGGCCACGCACGTCCGGCCCGGATTCCGGCAGGTGATCTACACCTCCGGGTCCACCGGACGCCCGAAGGGCGTGGTCCACGGCGCACCGCAAATCGGCTGGTCGATGCGCGCTCTGTCGGAGGCGACCGCGGCGTCGCAGGCCGATCGCTACCTCTCCGTGCTGCCCGCGTCGCTGCTCCTTGAGACGCTCTGCGCTGCGTTCATCCCGGCCTGGGTCGGGGCGAGCGTGGTCTTCGACCCGGACCTGACCCAATCGGCCCTTGCGGGCGATATCACGCGGCTGGCCGAGACCTTTGAGCGGCGCCAGCCCACCACGACCGTATTGGTGCCGGGCCTTCTCGGCGGGTGGACGGCTTGGCTGCGCGAAGGGCGCCGGCGCGCTCAAAGCTCGCTTCGTTTCGTGGCCCTCGGCGGCGCGCCGATCGCGCCCGACCTCGCGCAGACGGCGTGGTCGCTCGGCATCCCCGTCCACGAGGGCTACGGCCTCTCCGAGTGTTGTTCCGTCGTCTCCCTCAACCGCCCGGGGGAGCGCGTTCCAGGCACGGTCGGCCGTCCGCTTCCCGGCCTCGATGTCCGTATCGAGGACGGCGAGATCGTGGTCCGGGCGCCGTCCGTGATGGATGGCTATCTCGGAGCGGCTTCGCCGTCGGGCGTCTGGCGTACGGGGGACCTCGGCGACCTCCGCCCGGACGGAACGCTGACGGTGCTCGGCCGCAAGGATACGCTCATCGTCACGTCGCAGGGCCGGAACGTCAGCCCGGAATGGATCGAGGCTCTGATCCTCGCCGATCCGCGCGTCGCGCTCTGCGGAATCGGCGGCCACGGTCGGCCCGCGCTGACGGCAGTGCTAATCCCGAGTGCGGCCGGGGCTGCCTGGTTCGGAAGCGCCAGCCAAAACGACGTGCAGGCTTTCGTAGCGCGTCTCTGCCGCTCTGCGCCCGACCATGCCATGCCTGCCCATTGTCTGGTCCAGCACGTCGCGGAGGCCAGAGACAACGGGCTCATTTCTGCCGGCGGGCGCATCAGCCGTCCTGCCCTTGAGGGCCTCATCGCCCGCTCGGAGACAGCTTCTCCCGTTTCCGCCTGACGTCCTCATCACCAAAAGGATTCGATATGTCCTTCTACCAGCGGCTCGTCCGCGAGACCGCCGTGGAGCGCGACCGCTTCATGGGCATTCCACTCGTCCGGCAGGCCATGCTCGCCGGCGCTTCGCGCCAGCTGTATCTCGCCTTTCTGGCCGAGGCCTACCACCACGTGAAGCACACGTTCCCGCTGCTTGCGCTGGCCGCGTCCCGCACCACCGACGAGACCTACCAGGACGCCCTCGTCGAATACATGGAGGAGGAGCGCGGGCACGAGAAGTGGATCCTGGACGACATCCGGGCCCTCGGCGGCGATGCCGATGCCGTTCGCAGCGGCGAACCACGACCGGCCTGCAGGATCATGGTGGCGTTCGCCTATCACGCGATCGAGCATGTGAGCCCCTACGCGATGCTCGGCAGCGTCCATGTGCTGGAAGGCATTTCCGTGATGCTCGCCGATCGCGTCGCCGAGGCCATGAAGATGGCCCTCGGGCGGGACGGTGAAGAAGGATTTTCTTACCTCCGCTCCCACGGCGCTCTCGATCAGGAGCACGTCGCCTTCTTTCGGCAATTGGCGGACGGGATCACCGACGCAGGCGTGCAGGCGATCGTGATCGACAACGCGAAGATGTTCTATCGCCTCTACGGCGACATCTTTCGCGACCTCGGCGATACGCAGGAGCTGAGCCATGCCGCCTGACGCGCGCCGGATTCTCATCACGGGCGCAGGCTCCGGCATCGGAAGGGCCCTGGCGATGGAGGCCGCGCGAAGCGGAGCCTGCCTGGCGTTGGCGGGCCGACGGCTGGGGCCACTGCAGGAGACGGGAGGCGGCCTCCAGGGCGCCACAGACGTCATCGCGATTGCCATGGACGTCACCGACCCCGCCCAGCGTCGGGCACTTTCGGAGCAACTCTCCGAGCGCTGGGGCGCCCTCGACGTGCTCGTCAACAACGCAGGCATCGTTGACGGAGGCCCGTCGGACGAAGTGCCGGACGACGCCATGCAGAGGATCTTCGCTGCGAACGTGCTCGGGCCGATGGCGCTCGTCCGGGATCTCGCGCCATTGCTGTTCCGCAGTGATGCGGCGCAGGTCGTGAACGTTGGATCCATGTTCGGGGACGTCGCCTATCCCGGCTTCGCGGCGTATTCCGCCAGCAAGTTCGCCTTGCGGGGTTTCTCGGACGCGCTGCGGAGGGAATGGCGAAGCCGGGGTGTTCAGGTGTCCTACGTCGCGCCGCGGGCGACGCGGACGCCGGCGGCTGCGGCTTTCGCCTCGCTCATCGCCGCAACCGGGATGGCGCTCGACGATCCGGAGATCGTCGCCCGTCGGCTCTGGCGCGCCATCGCGCGCAGGCAGGAGCGCCTCTATCCCGCCGGTCCCGAACGCCTTTACGTCCTCGTCCAGGCCCTCTGGCCCAGGCTCATCGACCGGGCGATCGCTGCACCCAAGCTCGTCAGGGCCGGACTCTCAGCGCGCTGACCCCAAATCGACAAGGAACACCCATGTCCCGCACGTCCTTCACCATTGCCGCCCTGACCGTTCTTGCAATGTCCTCGAGCGGTACCCAGCCAGTCAGGGCTGGCGACGATCAGGCCCTATCCGCCGCGCACCACCTTCAGGAGCGGTGGGACAGGATCAAGTTCACGGTGCCCGAGGGGCCGGAGCAGACGCGCCAGATGGAGGCCCTCGGGGCCGAAGCCGACGCCGCTGCGGCGCAGTATTCCGACCGCCCGGAGGTCCTGATCTGGGACGGAATCCTGACAAGCGAGCGCGCATCGATGGCCAGCCCTCTGAAAGCCCTCAGCCTTGCCAAGAAGGCGCGCGACATTCTTGAGAAGGCGAACGCCGCCGATCCCAAGATCCTCGATGCGGGAGCCCCGACGAGCCTTGGGGTGCTGTATTATCGCGTCCCTGGTTTCCCGATCGCCTTTGGCGACAAGACCAAGGCCCGCCACCTCCTGGAAGAGGCGACGCACACCGCACCGAATGGCCTCGACGCCTGGTATTTCTATGGAGATTTCCTTGTCGAGCAGGGCGACTACGCCACGGCTTCCGAAGCGCTGAAGCACGCGAAGGCCATCCCGCCGCGTCCTGACCGGCCCGAATGGGACAAGACACGCCGGATCGTGATCGATGAACTCCTCGCCAAGGTCACCCCGCACCTGGCGAAGTCATGAGCCTGCAACGCGAGAGGCCCGAGCGACCCAGGCTGTCTGACAGGATCTTCAAAGGCCTTGGCCACCAGCTGCGGCAGCCACACGGGGCGCTGGGGCGGGCCATGGGCCGCCTGATGATGGGCGTCAACGCATCGCCCAATCGTCAGGCCCTCGCGGCGCTGGATCTCCAGCCGGGCGACAAGGTGCTTGAGATCGGTTTTGGGCCAGGCGTCGCCCTGGCGGAAATCCTGCGGCGAAGCGACGGACCGCATGCCGGCGTGGACGTCTCGGCTACGATGGTCGGCATGGCCACTCGCCGCAACAGGGAGGCGGTGCGGGCAGGTCGCCTCACGCTCGTCCATGGTCCGGCGACCACCTTGCCTTGGCGCGATCACTCGTTCGACAAGGCGCTGCTCGTGAACGTCCTCTACTTCACAGAGTCCAGCGCGCTGGACCTGCTTGAGGCGAGACGGGTATTGCGCCCGGGCGGCGTCTTGGTCGCCTATGTCACGGATCGCAGCACGATGCGGCGCTGGCCCTTCGCGCAAGAGGACACGCACCGCCATTTCGACGCTGCCGGCCTCAGGTCCACGCTGGCACTCGCCGGTTTCGAGCCGGATCGGGTGGCGATCCGCCCTCTCGCACTGCCTTTGGGAGTCATCGGCCTGCTTGCCGTCGCAAGCACTCCGCCGTGAGTCCGAGCGGGGCGGACCATTCCGCGGCTCGTCGTCCTCGGGTTCGCGCATTCACGCCCGGCGAGCGGACTGAACCTAGGCCGTCTTGTCCACCAATTGGCCCGTCCCCGGAGTACTCGGCGCCTTTGCGGGCGGCGAGGAGCCAGCGTCGTCCGCATCGTGGTCATTCGACTTGGTTGTCTGCTGCGGCGCGGATGCCGCAGGAGCGTTCACCGGATATGGGCTTGGCGCGGTCAGGTCAGCCGAACTTGCGCCGGCCTGCGACCCACGTCTCGCTGACGGGGATTCCTGCGATGCGGTCGGGATCGACCTTGTAGGGGTCGGCTTCGAGGATGGTCAGGTCCGCCTCCTTGCCGACCTCCAGCGAACCGATGCGATCGGCCATGCCGATCTGCCGGGCGGCGTTGATCGTCACCGCCTTGAGCGCCTCTCCAACCGGGATCGCCTGGTCCTTGCCGATGATCGAGTTGTCGAAGTCGCAGCGGCGCGTCACCGCCGTCCCGATCAGGCGCAAGGGGCCAGGCGGGGAACAGGGCGAATCCGTGTGCAGCGTGAACGGGATGCCGGCCTTGAGGCACGCGCCTGCCGGATCCATGAAGGCGGTGCGCTCGGGCCCGAAGAGCTGGTCCCGGTAGGCGGCGCCATAGAGCCCGACATGGTTCATGAGGAAGGACGGCTCGACGCCGAGGGCCTTCATGCGGGCCAGTTGGTCCGGACGGACCATGGTGGAATGCTCGATCCGGTTGATGCCCAGGGCCTGCGACTTGCCGTAGGCCGCCTCGATGGCGTCCAGCGCGATGTCGATCGTGTAGTCGCCGTTGCAGTGGATCATGACGGGCCAGCCCGCCGCCTTCACGGACGCCACGGCCTCCTTCATCTGGGCGGCGTCCAGATTGGGCGTTCCCTTGTCCGTGCTGTCGAGATACGGCTTGGTCTGCGCGCCCGTGCGCGTCTGGTTCGAGCCGTCGCCGACGATCTTGACGCCGTACAGGGTGAACAGCGAGTTCGGGATCTGGGTGGCGCGCGCTCCCACCCCGTATTGCCGGAAGGGCTCGAGGCCCTTCAGGTCCTCCTGCATGACGCTCGCGCTGCAGCGGCAGGCGGCTTCGTTGGTGAACTTCGAGAAGGGCGTGATCCACTCGGACCGAATGGTGCCGGGCTCGTGCACCGTGGTGTTTCCGGTGGATGCAGCCGTCTTGAGGTAGTCGTTGACCGCCTTGATGGCGAGCGTCGGAGTGATCTTCGGCATCGCCTTGGACACGACCTTCAGCATGGCGCTCTCCTCGAACACCATTCCCGTGAACTGCCCGTTGGCGTCCCGTTCGAAGCGGCCGCCGCCCGGCAGGGGGCCGATGTCGTCGGGGATGCCGGCAGCCTTGAAGGCCATGCTGTTGATGCATGCATCGTGGCCGTTGGTGTACCAGACGAAGATGGGGTGCGTGGTGGAGACCCCGTCGAGCTCCTCGCGCGACAGGTCGCCGCCCTGCAGCAGGTTGTCGAAGTTCGAGGCCAGGATCCACTGGCCCGGGGGTGTGCGAGACGCCATGGCCCGGAGCGCATCGATCAGCTTGGCGCGGGTCGGGTTCACCTCGAAGCCGACGTCGGTGAGCAATTCGAACACGACCGCCGCAAGAATGGTGTGGTGGTGCGGGTCGACGAAACCCGGCAGCAGCACCCGGCCGCCGAGATCGACGATCTTGGTGGAAGGGGTCCTGAGCCCCATCACGGCGGCCTCGCTGCCGACCCCCACGATCTTGCCGCCGGCGATGGCCAGGGCCTGGACGTAGCGCTGGCTTCCCGCCATCGGGATCACGACGCCGCCGCGGAAAATGGTCTCGGCGCCGCCCTCGGCGGCGAAGCTGCGGCGCGGCGAGGTCAGCGCGGCGGTCGCGGCCGCGGCTGCGGCGGAGAAGCGCATGAACCCGCGACGCGTCGCCTGGGGTTGCTCGAGGACGCCGAGCGCGTCGGCGCCGCCTTCGAACATCTGCGAAAAGGCGGAGAGACTGGCGAAACAACCGCGGCACATGGGATAGACCTCTTGCAATGATCGTCGCGGCGTCTCAGGCGCGCCGGTTGACTCGCGCGGAAATGATGGTCCCGCGACCCCGGATCATCCGGGCGCAAGCTTAACTTTGGCTGGGCATCATCAGCGATGGGCTGCCTTGACAATTGCAGGTTGTGAAGACCGAATTCGCACTGGCTCGATGCACGTAGCTGAGCCGTTTCCGGCATCCTTTGCGTCCGCCGCGGGACGGCCTCCCATGACGGGATGGTCTCGCGCACGAGGATGCCGAACCGCTCGGCCGCACCGGGGCCCATCTCGGCTTTCCTGGAGGCCTGACATCGTGCTCGGGGGAGTGCGCGCGGTCTTTCCGGGCGACGCTTGCGAGCGTTCAGTCCACGTGGGGAGAGGCGCTGGCGCGGCGCGACGGCCGGCGCGCCGAAGATCCGCCTGACCTCAACGCTCCCGCAGCGCCTCGGACGTGGCGGCCGAGAGGGGCGACAGCAGATAGTCGAGGATGCGACGCTGGCCGGTCTTGATCTCGGCGGTCACGGCCATGCCGGGGGAGAGCGGAACGGCGCGCCCATCGGCGAGGATGTGGGTTTTGGCGGTCCTCAGCACCACCGGGAACACGAGGTTGCGCACACGGTCGGCGCCGGTCGCGGTGCGGGCGTCGGTCGGCCGGGTCGGATCGCCCTCCGCCTGCCGGGCGTCGGGCTCCGGGATCGCGTCCTTGCCGACGCGCAGCACCGTCGCCTCGAGCACGCCGTAGCGGGTGAACGGGAAGGCCTCGATCTTGACCGCAGCCGCCTGCCCCTCCTCGACGAAGCCGATGTCCTTGTTCTCCATGTAGACCTCGACCTCGAGCGACGCATCCTGCGGCACGACCCGCATGACCTCCTGGCCCACCACCAGAACCTGCCCCAGCGAGGTGACGACGGAAGCCTGGACCGCGCCGGCCGCGGGGCTGCGCAAAGTCATGCGCTCCAGCCTGGTGCGGGCGCGCGCGACGCGCTGCTCCGCCTCGTCCGCCTGGCGCTGCGCCTCCGCGCGCTTCCAGGCGTTCTCGGCCACGAAGGCGCGCAGCGTCTTGTCGCGTTCGGTCGCGATGGTTCCCAGAGCCCGTTCCGCCTCGGCCAACTGCCCACGCTGGCCGACCAGCACGGTGCGCTGGTAGTTCAAGGATTCGGCCGCGTCGATCACGCTCGCCTTCGTGCCTGAACTGCTCGACAGAAGGCTCGAGCGCATGTCGAGCCGCTCCTGTTGCGTGGCGATGAGCATCTCCTGCGCCGCCATCGTGTCGAGGATACGCTGGCGCTCGGCCGTTTTCTGAGCCGCCTGGGCGTCGAGCGCCGCAAGGTCGCCGGCGAGCCTGCGGATGTCGGCCAGACGCACGGCGTCCTCCCGGGCCCGGATGGGCGCGGGGATCGCGTCCGGCCATGGCGTGGCGCGATCGACGACCGGATCGGCCGCCGCTGCGGCGATCGCATCCGCTCGCCTGAGGGCTTCCGCAGCCCAGGACACGTAGGAGGCTTCCGCCGCCCGCGCCTCGGCCAGCGCCTCGTCGGGATCCAGTTCGACCAGCACCTCGCCTTCGCCCACCAGCGTGCCGTTCACGGCGCGGATGGCTCTGACCTTGCCCGTCTCCAGCGGTTGCACGACCTTCACCTTGCCCGTGGGCTGAACCTTGCCGTGGCCGACCGCCACGATGTCCGTCATGCCGATCCAGGCCCAGGCGACCGCGGCGGCCGCGAAGGCGCAGATCCCCGACAGCAAGGCGAGCGCGATGGGGGAGGGAGGACGTTCGAGGATCTCCAGCGCGGAGGGCAGGAACTCCCGGTCGGCCCGCGTCATGCGCGGTCGCGCCGCCGCCGGCCTCGGCGATCCCGAACCGGCGGAGGAAGGCGAGGGTGGCGATACGGCCGGTAAGGCCGGCGGCGGCACGGGCGCGTTCATGGTGTCTCGGCTCCGGCGAACTGAAGGGCCCACAAGCGGGCGTAAAGGCCGCCCTCGCGGGCCAAGAGCTCGTCGTGCGTGCCCACCTCCACGACGCGTCCGTTCAGCATGCCGACGATTCGGTCGGCGTTGCGCACGGTGGAGAGTCTGTGCGCGATGAGCAGCACCGTGCGGCCCTTCACGATGTGGCGCATGTTGGCCTGGATCACGCGCTCGCTCTCGTAGTCGAGCGCGCTGGTCGCCTCGTCGAGGATCAGGATGCGCGGATCGGTGGCGAGCGCCCGGGCGATGGCGATGCGCTGCCGCTGGCCGCCCGACAGGTTGGCGCCGCGCTCCTCGATGACGGTGTCGTAGCCCGCCGGCAGCCGGGCGATGAACTCGTCCGCTCCCGCGAGACGCGCCACGTGCATGACCCGCGCCCGGCTCATGGCGGGGTCGGAGAAGGCGATGTTCTCGTGCAGGGTCCGGTTGAACAGCAAGTTCTCCTGCAGCACGACTCCGATGTGACGGCGCAACCAGGACGGGTCGGTCTGCGCGAGATCCAGCCCGTCCAGCAGAACCTGTCCTTCATGCGGGCTGTAGAAGCGCTGCACCAGCTTGGTCAGGGTCGACTTGCCCGACCCTGACGGCCCCACCACGCCGATCACCTCGCCCGGGCGGACAGCGAGCGAAACGCTCCGCAGCACGTCCTGGCCTGCCGGCGAGTAGCGGAAGCTGACGTTGCGGAACACCAGCTCTCCCCGCGGCGGCGGCAAGGCGGCCATGGCGGGATTGCCGGGCTCGGGCGGGGCGTTGAGGATGTCGCCGAGCCGGACCACGGAGATGCGGAGCTGCTGGAAATCCTGCCAGAGCTGGGAGAGCCGAAGCACGGGCTGGGCGACCTGCCCCGCGATCATGTTGAAGGCCACGAGCGCGCCCACGGTAAGCTCGCCGTCCATCACGGCCTGGGCGCCCAGCAGCAGGAGCAATGCCGTCGACAGCTTGTTGACGAGCTGGATGGCCCCCTGGCCGCCCGAGGCCAGCAAGGTCGCCGAGAAGCTCGTCCGGACATAGGCGGCGAGCCGATCCTCCCATTCCGCGCGCATGGCGGGCTCGACCGCGGCAGCCTTCACCGTCTGCGCGCCGACGACCGTCTCGACGAGGAATTGCTGGCTCAGCGCGCCACGGTTGAACTTCTCCTTGATCGCCTCCCTCAGGCCCGGGCCCACCAGCGTCGCAACGAGCACGTAGAGAGGGATGGTCGCGACCACGACCAGAGCGAGCGCCGGCGAATAGGCGAACAGGACGGCGATGAAGATCAACGTGAAGACCAGGTCGAGCGCGGAGGTGAGCGCCTGTCCCGTCAGGAACGTGCGGATCGTCTCCAGCTCGCGCATGCGCGCCACGGTCTGCCCGGTCGCCCGCGTCTCGAAGTAGGACACAGGCAGGCGCAGGAGATGGGCGAAGAGCCGCCGGCCGAGCTCCACGTCGATGCGGTTGGTGGTGTGGGCGAGCGCGTAGGTGCGCAGGAACTGCAGACCGGTGTCGAACAGGTGCACCAGCACCAGCCCGGCCATCAGGACGTAGAGCGTGGAGGCGCTGCGGTGCACGAGCACCTTGTCGATGATGACCTGGAAGAAGAGCGGGGTTACCAGCGCGAAGCACTGGATGACCAGCGACGCGAGCACCACGTGCGCGAGCGGCGTCTTGTAGCGCTTGATGGATGGCCAGAACCAGGCGAGGCTGAAGCCCTGCGGATCAAGCCCCGGCCCGCCGAAGGCGCGCTGCACGAGCACGATTTCCGGCGCGAGCTCGGCGGCGACCTCGTCGAGCGGACGCTCGCGATCCTCCCTGCTGACGGGATCGACGGTGCGGTAGAGACCTGTCGCGGTGCGCCCTCCCAGGACGAGAAAGGCCCCGGCCTTGGTGCGCGCGAGAGCGGGCGTGGGCAGCCCGAGGAGCCGGCGCGGGCTCGAGCTGTGCAGGATGCGAGCCTTGAGCCCGATCAGCTTGGCTGCGCGAACGAGATCCTCCGCCTCCGCGTGGCGATCCGCCCCGAGCGCGAGTTCGCGGGCGAGCTGTGCGGGATCTGCGGGGATGCGGAAATAGGCGGCGACACCCGCCAGACCACGGAGCCCGGAATCTGGCCCACGCGACCGCTCTTCACCAGGACTGACGAACATCCGACCGACTTTGGCAATCAACGAGACAAGGGATGCTGAAAAACGGCCCGGACCGCGAATAAACGAAAAGCAACCGGGCGACCACGTTGTAGACCACGCGCCGTCCGGCGTGAAGCCGGACCGTGCGAGATCCCTTAACGGGAGGTTCTCGCTCGCGGAGTCCGTGACGACGAGATCGGGGCCAACGTGCCCGGTGGCCGCCCGCGCCGCGGTCCAGTCGGCCACGCCGCCGTCGGGATCTGAAGGCATTCCCTTCCGGTCTTGTCTCGCACCCTGGCAGCCGCGCACGGGCGAAGGCCCTTCATGGGGGCCCCGCTCGCATTCTCGCCGCCACGCGACTGTTCCTGACGTCGAACGATAGTGCGGAGGTCTCGTTTTTCGTGTACGGGAAGCGCTTTGCTGCGACCTGTTTCGAGTGATCGTTTTTCCATGGTCTTGACGTTCCGGCCGCCAGTGCTCGAGACCGCGGCTCGCGACTATTTCGAGCCGGCCCGGCCGACGCCCCTCGATCGCGCACCCACACGCTGGCAACTCGTGCGCCGGGCACGCGACAATCTCGTGTCCTGTTGGATGGAGGAGCACTACCGCACGGGCGTGTGGTCCTTCCGTGTACTCGGGCGGCAGGTCGTCGTCGCCAATGAGCCGGAAGCCGTGAAGACGGTGCTGGCGTCTTCGGGCCCCCTGTTCGAACGAAAGGCGCCGCCGATGCGGCGGGCGCTCGAAGTGCTGCTCGGCGATGGCCTGTTCATCTCCGACGGCGAGACCTGGCGCCGGCGCCGCCCGCTGGTCGCCGACATCGTCCACAAGAACCGGGTGCCCGTCTTCGCGCCGACCATGGAGGATGCTGCCCTGGGACTGGCGCGGCGCTGGGGGCAGCGTCCTCCCGGCACCGTCTTCGACGCCTTCACCGACATGGCTGAACTCACCGCGGAGATCATCGCCCGCGCAGTCTTCGGCCGCCATCTGGAGCCGCGCCGGGCGGTAGCCATCGTCGCGGGCTTCGGCCGCTACCAATCGCAGGTCGACAACTTCAACCTGGGCTATTTCCTGGGGAGCGACGAGGGCTGGCCTGTCTGGCGCGGCCTTCGCTTGAGATCCTCCACGCGGCAGGTGCACGCCGCCATCGATGCGGTGCTGCGCGAGCATCTCGAGGGCCATGGCGACGAGGGATCCATGGTCGCCTCGCTGTTGCGGCTGCGCGATCGGCGACCCGAGCTCGGACTTGGCATCGACGCCCTGCGCAACGAGGCGGCAACGATCTTCATGGCCGGCCACGAGACGACCGCCGCCACCCTGACCTGGGTCTGGTATCTCCTCGCCGGCGCTCCCTGGGTGGAGGCGGCCTTGCATGCCGAACTCGAGGCGGTGCTCGGCGAGCGGGCCCCGACATTCGCAGACGTGCCGCGGCTCGCATGGTGTCGAGCCATCGTGGAGGAGGCCCTTCGGCTCTATCCGCCGGTGCCGATGCTTCCGCGGCAAGCGGCGGCCGCAACGCGGATCGGCAGCGCCGCAGTCGACAAAGCCGCCTTGGTGCTGGTCTCACCCTGGCTGCTGCACCGGGCGGTCGATCTCTGGCACAAGCCCGAGCGATTCATGCCCGAGCGGTTCCTCGGCGCGGACAGGCCGAAGCCCTATTCGTACATTCCGTTCTCCGCAGGAACCCGCATTTGCGCGGGACTGACCTTCGGCCTGTCCGAAAGCGTGCTCTGCCTCGCGGTCCTGGCGCGTCGCTTCAGCGTGCGACTGGCGCCGGGCGCCCGGGTGGAACCCGTATGCCGTCTCACGTTGCGGCCGCGCGGCGGCCTCCCCGTCATCGCGACCCCCAGGCCGTGACCCGCCTGCGCGACGCCCTCGGCACAGGGGCCAAGCTCCTGTCCTTCCATGCGGCCCGGCTCCTGCCGACCGACGCCGTTTCGGCACTGGGCGGCGCCGTCGTGCGCTGGAGCGTGCCCCGCAATCGGCCGGCGATCGTCGAGGGCGCGCGACGCAACCTGCGCGCGCTCAGGCCCGATCTCCACGACCGTGAAGTGGACGACCTCGTCCTGCGTTTCCTCGACAATGTCGGTCGGATCATGGCGGAGTTCGCCGTGCTGGACCGCATCCTCCCCGAAGGCCGCGTCACGGTCAGCCCCGATTACGACAGGCTGATCCGCGGCCTCGACGGGCCGGCCATCGCGCTGGGATTGCATACCGGCAACTGGGAGATCGGCGCGGCCCTGGCCCGGCCCGGCGTCGCGCTGGCGTCGCTGTCGATCGAGCCGGATCACCCCGGCGAGAGGCTGATCGCGTCGCGTGTCCGCGCGTCTCTCGGGCTCGAGGTGTTCCCCACGAGCCTGAGAGGCCTGCGGGACGCCCGGGCTTGGCTCGCCGACACGTCAGGGCCGCGGATGCTCGCGATCTTCGGCGACGAAACGCGACAGCTACGCCTGATGGCGCCCCTCTTCGGCCGGCCCGTCAACCTGAAAGGGAACCTCGCGCTTGTCGCCAAGCTCTCGCGTCGGTGCCGGGCGCCGATCTTCCTGTACCACGTTGAGCGCACGCGGGGGTGCCGCTTCGTCCTGCACGTGTCTCCGCTCGTGCACCTCGCCGAGGGGGGCTGCCTGCCGGAGGACGTCGGCGTCCTCAACGCATTGATCGAACCGGTGATCCGCGCCCGGCTCGAACAATGGCATTTTCTCGACAATCCGTATTGAGCGACTCCGCTTCGAGTGACTCAGTCGGGTACGCCCGAGGCGAGCGCCGTGGCCAGGCGCGGCGGCGGGTCCACGAAGGCGCCGGGCTCGTTGACCCGGTTCTCAAGAATGCGGCTCACCATCGTGTCGATCGCCAGCCGTCGGCCTTCCGGGACATAGAACGAACCCGCGACCTGGACGGTGTGGGCCAGGACGCGCACGAAATCGCTCGCGAGCGCAGCATCGACGGGCTCCGGCCGCGTCCAGAAGCTCTCCAGCGGTCCCTGGTGCGTCAGACCGGGGATGTCGTACACGGCGGCCCCCAGCGCCTTCACGGGCCGGCCGGCCCGGATGGCGTGCAGGCCGACGGTCGAGTTCACCAGCACCACGCCGCGGCAGGCGCGCAGCAATGCGGCAAGATCGCCGCCATCGACGGTGGCGACCCGCTCCGACAGGCCGTGGCCCAGGGCCAGGGAGGCTGCTGTCCGAGCCCAGTCCACGAGGCCGACATCGAGGGGATGGACCTTCAGGAGCAGATTCA
This sequence comes from Alsobacter sp., assembly GCA_046349155.1. GTDB lineage: Bacteria > Pseudomonadota > Alphaproteobacteria > Rhizobiales > Beijerinckiaceae > Alsobacter. The sequence continues at coordinate 65,525 of JAXMCW010000004.1, forward strand.
GATCGGGCGGCGCATGCCGGGCGAACGAGGCGAACACCGCATCGAGCATATCGCGCAGGTCGCGCCAAGGCGAGTTCCAGCGGATCTGCGAGTCCGTCTGCAACTGGAGCGGCAGCAGCACGAAGGGCCAGCCGCCACCCGCGGCGCGCGCCAGCACGCGGGCGTCGTCGGCGTGTCGGCTCCATTGCCTGCGCCAGCGCAGGATGGTGCTGGCATAGTCGATGATCGGGTTCACGCTGCTCTGCGTGGAGTAGAAAGGATAGAATGGGCGCAGGACCTCGTTTGCGACGACGAAGAGCGTCTCGGAGAGCGCTTCCGTCGCCGTCCGGTGCGCGAAGGTCGGCGCCGGGAGCGTTTCGGGGAGGTTGCCGGCGAGCCTTCGAATGGTTGCGGGGTCATTGGGAACATGAGAGCGGGCGCCCATGCCGCCACGCTCCAGCGTGAGCCATCCTGGCCTGAGATAGCCGAACTCGATGACGAAGAACCCAAGGCCGAGGCGACGGGCCAGCCGGCCGGCGTCGCGATGATAAGGCTGCTGGTCGCCGTAGACGACGATGTCCGTGATGGCCTCGCGGGAGACGAGCCGCGTCAGCCAATCGCCCCATCCGCGAAGGCGGCCGCGATAAGACACGGCCGCCCCCTTCCAGGCGAGGCGGTCCCCCGGGCATAGCAGCACGCGGCGCACGTCTGCGCCCTCACGGCGGAAGGCCAGGCCGAGTTCGTGCCAGAACGGTGTCGGCGGGCCCTGCAGCAGGAGGATACGGCGGGAGGCCTTCATGCGGAGGCGGCGCCACCCAGCGGGGTGAGGCCTGCGAACCGGCCAAGCGCGCCACCCCGGCGCATCAGGCTATCCAGCTCTTCCGACAGGATGGCCACGGCCGTGCGGATCTGTTCGGGCGTATGATCCGCCGAGACGAAGAAGCGCAGCCGCGCCCCGTTTTCCGGAACGCCCGGAGGCACGACCGGGAACGCGTTGACGCCTCGGTCCAGCAGGCGCTCCGCCAGGACGACCGTGTCGGCGGAATTGCGGACCAGGATGGGAACGATCCCGAATCCCCAGCTCAGACCGGTGTCGAATCCGCTCGACCGGGCCGTGTGCCAAAGCAGTCGGCTGTTCCGCCTGAGGCGGGCTACGCGCTCCGGCTCGCGCCTCATCAGCTCGAGGGCCGTCAGGGAGGCCGCGGTCGCCGGCATGGGAAGGCCCACGCTGTAGACGAGCCCGCTGGCCGTGAACTTCAGCATATCCACCAGGGCCCGGCAGCCGGCAACGTACCCGCCGCAGCTCACCAGCGACTTCGAGAGGGTGCCCATCCAGATGTCGACATCACGCGGATCGATTCCCGCATGTTCGCCGGCTCCGTGTCCCCGCTCGCCCAGGACGCCGAGGCCATGCGCGTCGTCCACCATCAGCCAGCACCCGAAGCGCGACTTGAGAGCGACGAGTCCGGAGAGGTCGGCGCCGTCCCCGTCCATGGAGAACAATCCCTCGGTCACGATCAGGACGCGCTTGAAGCGGTCGCGTTCGCGTTCGAGCATGTCGGCGAGGGCCCGGTGGTCGTTGTGCGGGAAGCTTCGCCTCGCCGCGCCGGAAAGTTGTGCGCCCACCTGCACGCAATTATGGACGAATGCGTCCATCAGCACGAGGTCGTTCGGCCCCACGAGGGCCGCGATCGTCGAGACCGCCGTGGCGTGCCCGCTGACAAACAGCGCACAATCCTCCGAGTCGTAGAGGCTGGCGAGCGCGCGTTCCAGTTCGCGATGAAGAGCCCGTTCGCCGGCCGTCATGCGACTGCCGGAGACGCTGGTACCCCATTCGCGGGCCGCCCGGGCGACTGCCTTCGTGATCGCCGCGTGTCCGTTCAGGCCCAGATAATCATAGGAGGCGAAGTTGATGCAGGCTCGCCCCTCGATCGTCGCCGTTGCTCCGGCCCGCGTGTCGTGAACCCGGTAATAGGGCGCGTCCACGCCCAACATGCCTGCCAGGGCGCGCTGTCGGGCTATGTTGCGATAGGCCGGCAGGGTTTCGAAAGCGGTGTCGAAGCGGGCAGCGCGACTGGAGGCTGTCGCGCTGGCGACGAGAACCGGACGCTCCCCGGCGATCCCGCCGGCCGGCGGATCGATGGCGGCGACTGGGCCGGGAGCCGCGGCGATGCTGCTCGCCAGGGCCTGAAGCTCGGCTTGCGCACTGGCCTGGGGCGGGTCTGAACTCATGACGACCTCCTGCGCGGGCCGACCTGCTGGCCGACCCGTTTGTCGACGGCGGCCGCCAGCGCGTCGACGTCCAGGTGGCCTTCATCGACGGCGTGCGCCGCTCCGAGATCCTTTAGCGTGACCGCGTCCAGCACCGCGCGGTCCTGTCTTGCGGCGTCGCCGGCCCGCCCCTCTTGCGCGCCGGCGCCTCGACCGCCGTCATCCCGGACGAGACCGGCCAGGATTCGCTCCGCGAGATCGCGCAGCGAGCGACCCGAGATGGACATCAGCGGCAGCTCGATGCGGCAGCGCTTCTCGACCTCCATCCTGAGTTCGAGGGCCATGAGGGAGTCCATGCCCAGCTCGTTCAAGGGCTTCAGCGGATCGATGGACGTGACCGGCAATTGGAGGATCGCGGCCGTCTCCTCGGCCAACATGGACAAGGTTATGGCGAGCGCTTGGTCGGGCCCTGCGCTCTGCAACTGCCGCACGAAGTCGGCCGCCGCCACGTGCCGACGCGCCTTTCCCTGGTGCGCCATGAGGCCTTCGAAGGCCGGGCTCCGCATCAGGACGAGCCGCTCCGCCGCCTCGCCGCCCGCAATCTCGCTGACATAGGCCACGGGAGGCGCCGCATCTCCCGCCGCGAGGAGCGCGCCGAGATGGTCCAGCGCCTGTCCGACGGGAAGTCCGGCGAGTCCGGTGGTTCGTCGCAGGCGGTCTTCGAGGTCGGCGCGCTGCATCATGACGCCCGCACCCGAAATCGCGCCCCAGGCCACGGCGAGGCCTGGCCGTCCTGCCGCCCGCCGGCGGCGCACCACGCCTTCCATGAAGGCATTGGCGGCCACATACGCCCCCTGGCCGGGATTGCCGATCAGCGTCGTGATCGACGAGTAGACGACGAAGAAGTCCAGCGCGCGGTCGCCGAGCGCTCGTTCCAGGGTGAGGATGCCGTCCACTTTGGGGGCGAGCACCGCACGCACGGCGTCGGAATCGAGTCCCTCGATGAGACCGTCCGACAGGACCATCGCCGTATGCACGACGCCCACGACAGGACCCAGGCGCGCCTCGGCCCGCTTCACGAAGCTTTCGACGGAATCGGCGTCGGCGAGATCGACGCGATCGACCAGGATTTCGGCTCCGGTCCTGCGGCAGTCGTCGAGCCTGGCTTGGAGTTCCGGGGCGACCTCACCGCGGCGGGACCCCAGCACGATCCGGCGGGCGCCACGGGCGGCCAGCCAGCAAGCCGTCTCGAAGCCAAAGCCGGATGTCCCGCCAACGATCAGGATCGTGTCCCCCGGAGCCCGGAATGGTCTTGCGGGAGCCTGCGCCGGCCGAGCCCGCCCGGCCGGGCGGACGAGGATCTTGCCGACCTGGCCGGCATTCTGCATCAGCCGCACCGCCTGGTGCGCGGCCTCGCCGGGAAAGACGCGATGGGGTAACGGTGTCAGTGCCCCTCGTGCGAAGGCCTCGGCCACGGCGTCGATGACGGCCGCGGCGTCCGCGGGCCTGCTGGCCAGAACCTCGTCCAGGTCGACATTGGCGTAGGTGACATTGCGCAGAAGCGGACGCAGGCCGACGACCGTGTTGTCGAGGTAGTCCCGCTTGCCGAGTTCGATGAACCGTCCGAACGGGCGCACGAGCCCCAGGCCCTGGATCATCGCCTCGCCGGCAAGCGAGTTGAGCACCACGTCCACGCCGCCCTCGCTGCCGCGGATCTCGTCCGCAAAAGCCAGCGAGCGACTGTCGAAGACAGCATCGGCGCCGGCGAGGCGAGCCACAGTCCGGCGGTCTTCCGTTCCGGCCGTAGCCAGGATGCGTGCTCCGCGCCCGCGCGCGATCTGGATCGCCGCAAGGCCGACAGCCCCGGCGGCGCCGTGGATCAAGACCGTTTCTCCCTTCTCGAGGCGCGCCACCCGGACGAGGGCGTGCCACGCCGTGCAGAAGGCCACCGGAATCGTTCCCCCCTCTTCGAGGGACAATCCCGCAGGGATCGCCATGGTCGACGCCGCCGGGACCGTCACATGCGACGCAAAGGCGCCCGCCGCGAACCCCATGACGCGATCGCCGGGCTGGAGACGGCTCACGCCAGGACCAACTGCCGTCACCTCGCCCGAGAACTCGAAGCCGAGCGCCGCGCGCGACAGTCCGGACCCCAGCAGGTCTTCGTCGAGCACCCCGAGCGCAAGCATCACGTCGCGAAAGTTCAGGCCGGTGGCGGCGACCTTCACGGTGACGTCGCCCTCGCTCGGCGGCCTCAGCGGTTCGAGCTCCCAGACAGCGCCAGCGAGCTTGCCGGGCTCCGGGAAGCGCAGCCGGGCCGCCTGTCCGTCCGCGGGCGCTCTTGATGACTGGGCTTGGCCAATGCCGGCGCGGGGCACCGCCACACCCGCCGGGGTGATCGCGACCTCGGTTTCCCCACCGATCCCCGGCAGGACAGACAGGAGCGCCTGCGCTGCCTCGCGCGGCGTCAACGTGCCGGCAAGGTCCAGCCTGCGCAGGTCGACGGTCGGAAACTCGTTGGCCGCCACGCGGCAGAAGGCCCAGAGCGAGGACGCGACCGCGGCAGGGGCGGCGCCGGTCGCATCGCGATGCACCCGCCAGAGACCGACCCGGCCTCCGGCCTGCGATACGAGCGCCAAACGTCGGCGCAGATGCTGAAGGCCGCGAAGGATTTGGTCCGAGGGAACCCCGTCCGGCTCAATGTCCGCGAGATCGATGATGGTCCGGGCGCCAGGCTCCGCGAGCCAGGCGTCCAGCGCAGGCTCCGTGCTGTCGCCGTCGCCCTCCTCGAGGACCTGCCAGCCCGCCGGCATGCTGCCGTCCCTCCGAAGGTGATCGGCCAGGGAGCGCCCGAAGGAGCCGGAGCCGCCCGTCAGGACCAGCACGCGGGCATGTTCGGCCGCGGGCGAGCGTCGCGCGCACGCGATCGACCATCCGCCATCCGGGCTCACGCCGTGTTCGACTGCGTCGAACCCGTCCTGTGACAGGATGGCGGCGGACGACCCCGGCGCCTCGCCGCACCCGTCGAGCAGAACGCTCAGGGCGATGTCGGGCGTCGGGCTCGCGAAGAGGATGCCCGCCCCCGTTTCGAGCCGCGCCGCGAGCGCCGGGAGATCGTCTGCCTCAGATGCGCCGGCGCCGACCACGAGCCTCAGGGCAAGCCCTGCCTTGGTTTGGCTCGGTTCGGCCAGGAGGTCGTCGAAGACGAGACCGTCTGCCGACGGCAAGCGGCCCATGAAGCCCTCGAAGGCGTCCTGGCTTCGGCCGGCCAGCACAAGTCGCGCCCGGCCTCCGGCTCCGAGCGGAAGCAGCGCACGGACCAGGGCGAAGTTCCACGGTTCGGGCAGCAGGATCGTAGGAGGAACCCCGCCACGGTCCTCGCACCAGCGCCGCGCGACAGCCGCCAGGGCCGCGGCGCAGGGCATGATCCGGCCACTCTCCGCTTCGAATTGCTCGCGCAGGCCCGCGGGCCATTCGGCCTCTTCGCCCTCGAGCCAGGCCGGCAGCCTTCGCAAGGCGTTGACGCAGAGCAGGATCTCGGCATTGGCCGAGGGGTGGGCCGCCATCAGGGCCTGGATGATGGTCTCAGGAGCGTGCGGCGGCCCCCGGTCTGCGAGTCGCCACTGGCCGTCGATCCGCCATGCGAGCCGGTTGGCCGCCAGATGAGCCAGCAGCGCCTCGTGCCGCCCCGACCGGAGCGCATTCCTCTCGGCCGATTGGATCATGCGCCATACGAGCGCCAGCGTGAACGCCTGAACAAGGCGCCACGCGGCGGTCTCGCCCGGCACGTCTCGCGGCCAAGCGGCGGCCACGCTCGCCGGCGTCGGGGAGGCGACGACGGACGGCGGCGGCAAGTCCAGCCAGTCCAGCCGCAGGCGCTGCCCGTCGGCCCGCGCGCCCTCGATCGTGACAGAGCGGAACACCAGCCCCTCGACCAGGGCGAGGATGTGGCCTGCGCCGTCCATCAGGTAGACGTCGACCACGGAAGTCCGGCCGGTTTCCTTCCGGCGCTGAACCACTGCGCGGCGCACCTGAGGATCGTCGACCCACAGGCTCACGCGGCCGAAGCGGATGGGCAGATGGGCTGTCAGGCCCTCCGAGGCGGGGGTCTTGTCGAGGAACAGGGAGTGCAGTGCGGCGTCCAGAGAGACGGGGTGCAGGAGGAAGGGGGGCGCACCTGGATCTCTGGCTCCCGGTGGATCAATCTCGACGAGCGCGGTGTCGCCGTCACGCAGGACGCGCCTGACACGCCGGAATGTCCCACCATAGACGAGGCCGTGCGCGGCGGCCCGATCATAGACCTCGTCGGCGCCATGGAGCGTGGCCTCCGCTCTCGGGAGGGGATGTGCTTCGCGCGGCGCCGCCTCCAGGCGACGGACACGTCCCTTCGCATGTTGCACCCAGCCTTCAGTCGAGAATCGCGGCCGGCTTCGGATGTCCACGTGTTGGGAAGAGGCGACCCAGGTCGTCGAGACCTCGCGCATTGCGTCGAGAGGCAGCGTGAGCGGCTGAATAAGATCGACGTCCTCGAGCACCATGGGGCCTGCGCCCAGCTCCTCCCGCCCCACGGCCAGCATCATTTCCACCAAGGCCGCGCCCGGAACGACGATGTCCTGACCAACCTTGTGGTCCGCGAAGACGTGGGCCGCATGGGCATCGACGAGGCTGCGGCGCTCCGGCGACCCGGGCGCCATGCGGTAGCCGAGCAGCGGATGCGGACCAGGCCCCCCAAACGGGTGGCCCATGATCGTCATCGCCTCGGCGGTCCGGTTCAGCACGAAGCGCTGGCGTCGCCAGGGCAGGCGCGGCAAAGCCAGGGGCGCCGCGGGCTCCGGGCCGAACACCGAGGCGTCCGTCACCCGGGCGCCGTGAACCAAGAGGCGCGCGGCCGCGGCCAGCACGGGATCGGCCCCCTCATCGACCGCGGGTTCCGTCAAGCTCGGCAGCACGACCCCGGACGCGCCCCGCCGTGCGAGTGTTTCGGAGATCGAGGTCGTGAGGATGGGCCGGGGACCAACCTCGAGGAACATCGTCACGCCGTCCGCCGCCGCAGTCTCGATCGCCTGCTGGAAGCGGACGGGTTCGCGGACGTTGCGCCACCAGTAGCGCGACTGGAGTTCGGCCGCGGTGACGGGCAGGCCGGTGACGGTCGAGATCATCCGGGTGGAGGGCGAACCGCAACGAAGGCTGCTGAGATCCGCGCAAAGATCCGCCTCGGCACCGTCGAGGATGGCGGAATGAAAGGGATAGTCGATATCGAGGACCAGACACGCGATGCGTCGGGCCCGGGCCGCGGCGAGGACGCGACTGATCGCCGTCTCCGGGCCCGAGACGGTGGTGGAGGACGGCCCATTCAGCGCGGCGATCTGCACGTCGGCGGCAGCGCTGGTCGCAAGAAAGTCACGCGCGGCCGCCTCGCCGCAGGCGAGCACCGCCATCCGACCGCGGGCCCGGACGGCCTCCTGGTGACGGCTGCGCACGTGAACGAGATGCAGCGCAGCCTCCATGTCGAGCGCGCCGCTGGCCCAGGCGGCGGCCACTTCGCCGACGCTGTGTCCGAGGACCAGGTCGGGACGAACGCCTTCCTCCGCCAGCGCCAGCGTGAGTGCGGCCTGGACGCCGAAGATGAGGGGTTGGGCGATCGACGTGAGCGCAAGCTCCACCGGGCCTGCGGTCCCGGCCAGCGCCTGTTCCAACGACCAGCCCGCGATGGGCAGGAACATCCGGTCGATCGCGCCGATGTGGCGACGGAAACTTGCGCTGCGTTGCAGCGCCTCGCGTCCCATCCCGTCCCACTGGCAGCCATTGCCCGAGTAGACGAAGGCCAGCCGGGCCTCCCCCGTGGGGGCCGTGCCGCGTTGGCCGGAATCCTGTCCCTCGGCGAGACGATCGAGCGCCGCCACGACCGTTTCGAGGTCCCGCGCGGGAAGGGCAACCCGAACGGGCAGCCGCTCCCGCTGGTAGGCAAGACCCGAGGCGAGCGCCGCGACCGTTGTGTCGCCGGCACGCAGCATCTGCCCGCTGCGCGCCGCGAGGGCCGACAAGGCCTCGGCGCTCTGCGCCGTCAGCATCAGCAGTCGGGGAGCCCCGGATTCCGGCGGCTCGGGCCGCGCTGGCGTGGCGCTCTCGATCACGACATGGGCGTTCGTGCCGCCGAATCCGTAGTTGCAGATGCCCGCCCGCAGGATCCCTTCCGGGTCGAGCGTCACCGATGTTCCGGCGGGAGCCAGGTTCAGCGCCTCGAAGTCGATGTCCGGGTTGAGATCGTCCAGTTCGAGCGTCGCCGGAAAGACCCGCCGCTCCATGGAGAGGATCGCCTTCAGGAGGCCTACGGCCCCCGACGCGGATTCCAGATGGCCCACGTTCGATTTGGCCGAACCGACCGGCAGCGGCGATGACCGGCCGGCCCCCAGGACGCAACCGATGGCCCGGGCTTCCGCCGGATCGCCGACGCGCGTCCCCGTGCCATGGGCCTCCACGAAGGCGAGACTGGTCGGGTCGATGCAGGACTGCTGATAGACCTGCTGCAGGAGCCTCATCTGGCCCTCGGCCGAGGGGAGCGAAATGCCCACTGTTCGACCGTCTGAATTGACGCCGGCGGCGAGAATGGATGCGCGGACGCGGGCTTTACCCACGGCCTCGGGACGCCGAAGCACGAAAGCCACGGCTCCTTCCGAGCGCACATAGCCGTCCGCCCGGGCCGAAAAGGGTCTGCAGCGCCCGGTGGGGGACAGCATCCGCGCCCGGGAAAAGCCGATGAAGGGCGCCGGCGACAGCAGCATGTTCACGCCGGCGACCACCGCCGTGTCGACGACCCCCCGGGACAGGTCGCCGAGCGCCTGCGCCACGGCCACGAAGGACGACGAGCAGGCCGTGTCCACGGTCTGGCTCGGCCCGCGCCAGTCGAAGATGTAGGAAACCCGGTTGGCGATGATGGAAAGCGAGTTGCCCGTCATGAAATGGCTTTCGATCGAGGCCAAGTCATTCGTTGACGCGCTTTGGTAGTCGACGTTCGACGCACCCACATAGACGCCGATCGGCGTGCCTGCGAGCCGGGATGGAGGGAGGCCTGCATCCTCCAGCGCTTCCCAGACGACCTCGAGCAGAAGCCGCTGTTGCGGATCCATCTGCTGGGCTTCCCGCGGCGCGATGCCGAACACGGTAGGATCGAACGAAAAGGGGTCGTCCAGATAGCCGCCCGCGGCGGAATAGGCGAAGCCCGCTTCGCTGGCTCGCGGATGAAGAAAGCGCGAGACGGGCCAGCGCCCTTGCGGCGCGTCCGAGACGGTGCAGCGCTGTTCCGCCAACACCGTCCAGAAGGCATCGGGGCATTCGGCGCCCGGAAGCCTGCAGGCAAGACCGATGATCGCAGCCGGGCTAATGTTCGTGGTCATGAAAAATCGACAGACAAAGGAACAAAAAGGAAACGCGTCGAAGGTTGAAGTCAAGCACCGGAACGACGACGCGTATCCCGTCGCCGCGCGCCCGACGTGCATCGTCCATGCGGGGGCGGAAATCGTCAGCCTAGGCCGGGTTGCAGGGCGTGATCGGCGGCCGGCCTCTCCAGGAATCGTCGCGCGATGGTGAGATGCCGAAATCTCAGCAGCGGCCCGATCAGGCTGTGCAACATGAGAAGCGCATACATCGAGCGGCCGGTGGTCACGGCGAAGCGGCCGGCGGACGCCGCCCTCATGATGTCGTTCGCCACTCGCTCCGGGCACGCAACGCCACCGCCGGCCGCGATCGCAGCGGTCTCGGGAGGGCGGAACGCGCGCTCTTGGTCCAGTTGCGGCGTCAGCGTATCGGGTGGGTAGGCCAGGGTGACGGCGACGCCCCGCGATGCAAGCTCCACGCGCAAGCATTCCGCCAGGCCTCGAACGGCGAACTTCGACGGTGAGTAAGCCGTATAGCCTGGGATCCCCATGAGAGCGGCGCCGGACGCGATCATGACCACGTGGGAGTTCGGCCCCGTCATGGCGGGCGCGAGAGCGTGCACCAGGTTCAATGTCCCGAAGTAATTGACGTCCATCTGATCACGGTGATCCCGCGGGTCCTGCTCGAGGAAGCGCCCAGGCCGTGCGATGCCCGCGGCCGCCACCACCCACGACGGAGAAATTCCCCGGTCCTTCAACTCGGACGCGAGGTCCGCGCATGCGCATGGGTCCCTCACGTCGAGCTGTCGGGTTCGGACAGCCGTCTGCGGCGACCATGCGGACAGGCGCGACGCAGCGATCGCGAGACGTGCGCCGTCACGCGCGAGGAGGATGACTGGAATGTTTTGGCGGATCAGCCACGCAGCACATGCGAAGCCGATCCCGCTCGAGCCGCCGCTGATCACCGCAAACATGGGTCGCTTTTCAACGTCGCGCCTTCCTCGTCACTGTGCTGTTTAAGCCTGGACGAACGCAGAATTTCTGTCAAGTTTATTGTCGCAAATAGAACCTATAACTCTGTATAGCCGGATTAAAACTCAACAAGATGGCAACAATAGATAGAAATGCATTGCAAGTACACGGAGAGATTGCATTCACTCTTGTCATGCCCTCGGCAGATGAGCCCTGGTTGGTTCCACCGTGGCAGCCGGCCACGCTTGCCGGACGTTGGGTCCAGATCGACTACGAAGCATCGTGGTTCGATCCCTGCACCCGGCCGATCTTGCGTTGCCTCACGCCGGACGGTCCCGTCGATCAGCCGCTTCCCGCCTCGGTGCTGGGGAGAGCCACCGCGGTCGTCCACATCCCCGCCGGAACGTCTTGGCTCGCCATTCGCCCCGCCTTCGAGCCCGGCCCGTTCGGCTTCAGGCTGACGGGATTGCGCGTCCTGCGCCGCGGAGAGGCGTGGCGCCGCGCCCTATGCCGAGATCGCCCGACGGCTCTTGAAGTGCCGGCAGCCCGCATCTTCGGTGGGCGGGAGGAGGCCCGACAGATCCTCCGCGCGGCGCTGGGAGGCATGCGACTTGGCGATTACTCGACCTGGCGCGAGCAGCACCACCGCCCCATGGACGTCCGCGGGCTGGAGGCGCCTCGCTTCGGCGGCCGGCTTCCTGGAGTTAGGAGGCTGGTGACGGGGGAGCCCGTGGCCAATGCCCCAACCCGCCATCCGGCGCAGCACGGGTGCTTGCGCCAGACCCTGCGAGGCGCCCTCGATGACCTGGACGCCCGCGACCTCGTTGCGGCCATGCCGGGCTGCATCGACATGCGCGCGGAAGCCGCCGCCGTCTTGGCGGAGACGGCGGCCCGCTACCCGACCGCCGAGATCTTCTACTGCGACGAGGAGATCGAGCCGGAGGACGGGCTGCCCATGCTGCCCCATTTCCGTCCCGACTGGCGGAAGCTCGACGCGGATCGTCTGCGCTTCGGAAGAGACCCTGTCTTCGTGCGGGCCGGCCGACTCCGGACCTGGGCCGCCCAGACGCCGGGCCGCGGGGATCGGCAGTCCATTGCGCTCCACGACCTCGGTCCTGGCATCCGAGAGGCTGCGGTCGTCCACATCCGACGACCCCTTGTCCTGCGGCGCGGCGGCGCGCCCCGGACAGCGGCCCCCGCCCTTGCTGGTCTCGTCCATCGCAGCAACTGGGCGGCCCCGCGAAGGGTCAGCATCGTCATTCCCACCCGCGACCGGGTGGATTTCCTGCGTCCTTGCCTGGATGGCTTGCTCCACCAAACCCATGCGGACGGGCTTGAAGTGGTGCTGGTCGACAATGGCAGCCGGGAGCGGCGCACGCGGAGGTTCTACGCGACGCTCGCAAGCGAATCCCGCGTCGTCGTCCTCGATCGCCCTGGCCCTTTCAACTTCTCGCTTCTCGCCAACGTCGGAGCTGCGGCGGCCCGCAGCGACATCCTCGTCTTTCTCAACAACGATGTGGCGGTGATCGAGCCGCTCTGGCTCGACCGCCTGCTCGCCTTCGCGACACGAGAAGACGTCGGGGCCGTGGGGGCGCGGCTGATCTATCCATCCGGTGGCGTGCAGCACGACGGCGTGGTGCTGGGGATCGGCGGATTCGCCGGCCACGTCCAGTCCAGGCGTCCCCGGTCCGCGTGGGGTGACGAGGACGACCGGCCGAGGGTGGTGAGCGCCGTGACAGGGGCCTGCCTGGCGGTCGAGCGAGCCAAATTCGACGCCGTGGGCGGCTTCGACGCTGTCGACCTGCCCGTCGACCTCAGCGACGTCGATCTGTGCCTCAAGCTCGCGTCGAGGGGATGGGACAGCGTCCTCGTCCCCGATTGTCGTCTGATCCATCACGAGTCCGCTACACGGGGCGACGCCTGGAGGCCTTTCACCCGCTACGCGAGGGAGCGGAAGGCGTTCAGGCGGCGCTGGGGTCACAAGCTCGCCAACGATCCTTTCTTTCCCCCCGCCCTGTCCCTGTTCTCGCGGGAGGCGCGGCTGGCCTGACGCGGTCCGAAGCTGACCTGGTCCACGATTTCTCCAAGATCGTTCATGAAGTCGCGCCAGGTTACGGGCCGCCAGGCCCGGGTCCGGTCCAGCGCCGCCTGAAGGGCGTCGCCGCTCCAAGCCAGCTGCTCGACGGCCGCCACCCAGGCCAGGGGATCGGTGGCGCAGACGTAGAGGGGGGCCCCGCCCCCGGCCTCTCGGTGGGCAGGAATGTCCGAGGCGATCACGGGCGTTCCCAGCGCGAGCGCCTCGGCGACCGGAAGCCCGAATCCTTCGGCGCGGGAGGGCATCAGGAGCGCCTTCGCCTCGCCGACCAGGTCGCGCAGCAGCAGTGTCGGCGGCGTGGGGACCCACGTCACGGCGCGACCCGCCGCGGCGATGCGCGCAAGGCTGGCCTCTCCGCGCCAGCCGACGGCGCCGGCGACGATGAGCGGCGGGCAGGATGGCCCATGCCGCTCGGCGAGGATGGCCCAGGCGTCGAGCAGGATGTCGACGTTCTTGCGGGGCTCGAGCGTGCCGCAGACAACGAAGGCGGAGCGGGGCCGCCCGCTCCGCGATGGACGGCCGAGAAAGGCATCCTGGATCGGCAGGCCCCGGGCATAGATCGGCAGTTGCGGGCGTCCACGGGCGGCCATGGCGGCGGAGAGCTCGCCCGCGACCGCGCGGCTCGGCGCCAGCGCGGCCTCCGCGTAGGTCGCGACATGGGCGAGAAGGCGCCCGGAGGCCCGCTGCAACGCCATCGAGACAAGCGAGGGGTGAAGCACGGGGACGAGGTCATGAACCATGGCCAGCAGCGCCACCTGCGAATGCTGGCGCAGCCAGGACACCATCCAGCCTTGGCTGAGGCTGTCATGGCCGGCATTGATCAGGACGCTGCCGGCCGGCAACGACCGCAGCGGCCGACCCGTCGCGAGGCCGGTTCGCCGGAGCAGCTTCGGGATTGCCGACCAGGTCTGCAGTCCGAACCGGGCAGGTACGTGCCCGTCCCGTTCAGGCCCGGCGGGGCCTGTGGATGCCGGCGCGCCATCCGTCTCACCAGGCCAGCGCGACTCGAAGAAGGACCGGGCGCGCAGCACGCGTTCACGCTCGAACAGCCGCAGGCCCCAGGGCGTCGGCATCAAGGCTACGCACTCTCCGGGCCAGGTCTCGAAAAGGCGCGACGCCATCCCGTAGTCGATACGATCGATGCCACGCGGCGTCGGCAGACGGGCCGCCAGAAGCAGGCGCACGACATCGTAGACGATGGTGGGCCGGCTCATCAGCGAGGCCGCGGCCGCCGTCCGACAGGAACCAGCGTGGGCACCGACCGGTCGCGACTGTACCAGGGGTTGAAGGCCGGGTCGTCGAACTGGTCGGTCCTGTGCAACGTTCTCAGCGTCTGCTGCTCGCGCCGGAACCGATTGATCCGCTCCGGCGCTTCGTCGCTGCCCCGCGTCGCCGATTCATCGTGCTTCAGCGTGGCGTTCGGTGTCCAGACGACCCGAAAGCCCGCGGCGCCCGCACGCAGGCAGAAGTCGACATCGTTATAGGCGACGGCGAAGCGCTCCTCGTCGAAGCTACCCACGGTCTCCAGGCACTTGCGCGTGATCAGCATGCAGGCGCCCGTGACAGCGCTGACGGACTGGCGCAGCAGCAGGCGGTTCATTGGCCCGCCGGTCGATCCGGGCTGGCCGACGTACCAGTGCCCGGCAAGATCGCCGAGGCCGACGATCACGCCGGCATGCTGCAATCTCCCGTCGGGATAGATGAGCTTGGCCCCGACCACCCCGACGTCGGGATAGGCCAGGCACTCGATCATTTCGTCGAGCCAGTCGTCGTGCAGGACGTCGACGTCGTTGTTCAGAAGGAGAACACACTCGCCTCTTGACGCGGCGACGCCGCGGTTCACGAGGCGGGAGAAGTTGAAGGGACCGTCGTCGCGCAAAAGCGTGCTGCCCGGGCGCTGCGCGAGGATCGAGCGGTAGAGCGGCTCGACCGCCGGATCGGTTGAGCCGTTGTCGACGAGGATGAGTTCAATCCTGGGATATGACGTGCGGTCGATCAGCCCGGCCGCGAGCCGCCCCAGGAGGTCGGCCCTGTTCCGCGTGGGCACGACGACGGACACCAGCGGAGGCAGGGCGCCAAGGGCGAAGCGCACGCGGTGCAATGTCGGCTCGCTCGCGGGCTCGACCTGGACGGGAGCCTCGACCCGACCCAGATGGACCGCGAGCGCGCGGCGCGCGGCGGAGATGGCTGCGCCCGTCTCGACCTTGGAGAAGCTGCGGCGGTGACGCCGCCACACATAGGCCGGGTGGGGCACATGGGTCACCTGCCCGCGCTTCAGGTCCCGGGTGAACCGCAGCAATAATTCGTAGTCTTGCGAGCCTTCAAAACCATCCTTCAGGCCGCCCAGGGCGACAAGGCGGGAGCGGCGGTAGACCGACAGGTGGTTGAGGTAGTTGACGCCCGACAGCAGGACCGGATCGAACGCCGGCTTGAGGAAAAGGCCTCGGGGTCGGAGACCGCCGGTCGCAACGACTTCGTCCGTGTAGAGCAGTTGCGTATCGGGCCGATCCTCGATCGCCGCCGCGAGGATGTCCGTGGCCAGCGGCGACAGGACGTCGTCATGGTCCAGAAGGCCGACGAACTCTCCCTTGGCGAACGAGAGACCGGCATTGGTGGCGGCTGCGATGCCACCGCGCGCATCGTTCCGGACAATCCTCACGCCCGGCTCGCCAGCCACCTGCTGCAGCCAATTCCGCGTGAACCGGGATCGCGATCCGTCGTCGCTGAAGATCAGCTCCGCCGTCCCGGCCCTCTGACAGCGGAAGGACCGAAGGAGGTCGTCGAGATGACGCGGCTGGCTCTCATGGACGGGAACCACAAACGAGATCAGCGGCGAGCGGTCCCCCGACAACGGACGGGTGGCCGCGACGTGCGCCGCGAGGTCGGTTGCGCGTTCGGGTATCTGGCGCAGCGCTCCACCGCCGAACCACCCGTCCCGGGACGGAAGGGGGCCGCCCTCGCCCAACGCCTTGAGGTCCCAGGCTAGCCGCGCGCCGCCCCGTCGTCGTTCGGGCGCAGCGAAGCGAAGGAAGGACGTCGCAGACGAGAAGGTCCGGCGCGCGATTCGGAACGCGCCGCCCGAAGTCCGGATCGACAGGCGGATGTCCCCGAGGGAGTCCGCCAGCATCAGACCCAGAAGGGTCCGGCCTTCGGATGGGCCTAGCTTCATGGACCACGCGGGTCCGGTCGACGCGCGAACCTCGAGGATCAGGGGATCACATCCCTCAAGGTCCTGCCATTCGAGACCCAGGATGAATGGGACGGGCGGCGTCACGCGGAAGACGAGGCGTCCGGATCCCGCCGTGCATCTCCAGCGATGGCGGCCGGACGGCTGGAGCCCCGTGGACGAGACGAGCCGCACGGATCGGCGAAGCCGGAGGGCTGGGAAGAGGGCCATGCGTTCGCTACTTCGCGGCGAGCAGGAGGCCGCGAAACACGCGCTCGGCCAGGAGCCCGCCGCCCAGCGACGACAGGGCGCAGAAGAACAAATAGGGCTTGTTGAGTACCAGCGTGCCGTAGCCATCGAACTAGGCCGATCGCATCCACTCCACGAGATGGAGGGGCGGATTGATCGCGACGAGGGGACGGAGCGATTCCGGCAGCGCATCCGGCACGAAGAGGACGCCGGAAAAGATGTACATGAGGATGATCAGCAAGGTGTAGCCGGTGGCCCAGGTAGGAAGCACCATGCAGATGAGCCCGTTGGAAATCCCGTAGCCCGCCCCGAGCAACAGGGCCGCGGCCAACGCCAGGGCAGCCTCGACCGGATCCCGAGGCGTGACGTCGATGCCTGCCACGGTCAGGACCGCAGCGAGGACGATCACCATGCAGCAGGCCCCCAGGCCTTCGAGGATCACCCGCGCGAACAGAAGGTCAATGATCTTGACCGCCGGAAAGGAGAGCAGCGGCTTGTTGAAGATGACCGAGTACATCACGAAGCGAGACATGTACTGGAACGCCATGAACGGAGCGAGACCGGTCGCGAAGAACAGGGCGGAGCTGTCTCCGTAGGGCGCAGCGCGGCCTGTAGCGCCGTAGATCCCCAGGAGGATGAGGATGTGGGCGAGCGGCCACGCGATCGCCAGGAGGAATCCCAGGCCGTGGCCGAAAAAGCGCGTCCGGATGTCACGCAGCATGATGGCGACGACCACCCGGGACTGCCGTTGCAAGGCTCCGCCGAAGCTGTAATAGGCGCTTCTTTCATTCATCGGGATCGCATACAATATAGAGCCAATAAAATCCAGCCGAAAACTGCATAAGATGATACAATTTGAACGTGTAGAGAAGTATTATAAAACCGAAAAGGGAAAGAAGACTATTCTCGATGGGGTGTCGACGGTCTTCTCCAGCGGGCATTCCTACGGCTTGCTGGGCGTCAACGGGGCCGGGAAGTCGACCACGCTGCGGCTCATCGCAGGCACGGAACTCCCGAGCTCGGGCCGGATCCGTCGCACCGTCAGGGTCTCCTGGCCGCTGGGGTTCACGGGAGGGTTCCACCCCCTCGTCTCGGGGCGGGAAAACCTGCACTTCATCGCGAGGGTCTACGGCGAGGACGTCCGCCGGGTCGTGGATTTCGTCGACGAGTTCTCTGAACTCGGCGAGTACATCGACGAACCGGTTCAGACCTATTCGTCAGGCATGATGGCGAGGCTCGCCTTCGGTCTATCGATGGCCATCGCGTTCGACTGCTACCTCATCGACGAAATCACGGCCGTGGGCGACGCCCGTTTCCAGCAACGCTGTCACGAGGCCTTTTCCCAGCGTCGAAAAAACGCCGACCTCATCATGGTCTCCCATTCGACGCTGACCATTCAGCAATACTGCGACCGCGCCGCCGTGCTCGTCGACGGGCATCTTTTGATGCTCGACTCCGTCCACGAGGCCGCTGACATCTACACGCGCCTCAACCAATGAAAGTTAATCTAAATATAAATACCCTTGAGTTGTAGCAATCTATAGTTGAAAGGCGTTACAAGAGTATCGTGTCCCCTGACATAGGGCTCCCCGCATGGTCGAGAGCGGGCGCGGATTGGGGCTTGTTGTTCATGGCACGGTGAGTCATCATGACGGTCTTGTGTCTTGGATGCATTTTCGAATTCAAGGGCGGGTATAGCCCGACATTTCATCGTCCGCGTAGCGAATGATCAATCCGATTTTCTCTGATCGCCTCCCGCGTGGGACCGGTCGCGCCCTCAGGGTGTCACATGCCTTGGCGCAGGCAGCCAGGCAGGCCAGGCAGGTGCGACGTGGGGCGTCGGCATCGATGCCCAGCCACGCTCCATGGTGGGTGAGACGGCTTCAGGCCCTCCTGTTCGCGGGCATCTTCGTCGTCCCCAGTCTGCTGGGAAGCCTCTATTATGGGGTCGTGGCTTCCGACCAGTTCGTCGCAGAAGCACGGATGACTGTGCGCAACGGCGACATTCCGAAACTCGACGCCGTCGGCGCCTTGACGGGACTGCCCTCTCTGACGGTGGTTCAGGACACTCAGATCGTGGCCAGTTTCATCCAGAGCCGGGCCATGGTCGAACGTCTGCAGCAGCGGGTCGGGCTGGACAGGATCTTCGCCGCCCCGGAGGCCGATGCCATCGCGCGCTTCAGGCTGCATCAGCCGCTGGAGCGTCTCGTCGACTATTGGCGAGGGATGACCGACGTCTCCATCCAGGTTCCGTCCGGCATTCTCCTGGTCTCGGTCCGGGCCTTCAGGGCCGCGGACGCCAAGCTGCTCGCCGAGGCCGTGATCGCGGAGAGCGAAACGCTGGTCAACGCGATGAACGACCGGATGCGGCAGGACGCGCTGCAATCCGCGGAGGTGGCGCTGGTGCGCGCGCGCGACCGCGTGGGAGAAGCCCGGGCCGCGCTCGAAAGCGAACGCAACGCCACCGGTCTTCTCGATGCCCGTCAGGCCGGAGACGGGATCGATCAATTGTTGTTGGGTCTGCGGAGCGAGAGGCTGACGCTGGCGCAGGAAATCGACAGTCAGTTGCGCTCCGTCGCTGCGGACGCTCCCCAGTTGCGCTCCCTCCAGGTGAGATTGTCTGCGCTGGACGCACAGATCGACGACCTCGCAGGACGGCTCACGCAGGCCGAACCAGGGCAGGGCTTCGACAAGAAGCCCCTCTCGGGCGTGCTGACGCGCTTCGACCAACGCGCGCTCGAACTCGGCGTCGCCGAGAAGCATTTTGCGGCCGCGTTTGCGTCTCTGGAGCTCGCGCGTACCCTCTCCGAGGGAAAGCGGGTTTACTTGAACGCCTTCGTTCGGCCGTCCTTGCCGGAGGAGGCGGCGCATCCCCGGCGGCTCTTGCTGGCCTGCGCCGTCACGGCCGCCAGCTTCCTCCTGTGGAGCGCGGTGGCCGGCACCGTCTCGCTCGCCCGCACGCGGCTGGCGTGAGTGGGATCGATGCTTTTCAACATGGAGCACGACACGGGGGACAGGCTGGCCGGCTATCTCGTGCCCGACAGCTTTCGCGACCACGCGGTGATCAGCGTGCGGGTGTCCGGTCGGGAAGTGCTCCGCGTCCCGACCTTCGAGCGGCGGGATTCGTTGCGCCAGGCCGGCCGGCACGAGACCGGGCTGTGCGGATACACGCTCGATGACAGGCATGTCCAGGACCTGGCCGGGGTGGCCGACCTTGCGGTGCACGACGCTGCGACGGGGCTCATGGTTGCGCGGCGCGTGGACGAGGCCGAGGTGATCGGCCTGCGGCTCATCCGGCTCGAGACGCACCTTCTCCCGCTCGTCGCGCTCGACCGGGCCCTCGCCCCGGCCTTCCGCTACGGCTATGCCGGGCTGGACCGCTATAGCGGCGAGACCGTGTCGCAGGTGCTCCTGATCAATGACGGAGGCTCGCTCTATGCGAGCGGGCGCATGACGTACCGCAGCGTGCAGGGTTCGCTGGAGCCGCACGCCGCCGGCGTCATCGTGCTGCGGGATCCCGTGCTGGAACTGGCCGAGCGCCTGCTGGTGCTGAACCGGATCGGCGTTGCGCAGGTGCCCCTGTTCGGCGAGCGGGATCGGTTGATCTGGGCGCCTGCCGTCAGCTTCGCCGCCGGCCTCGACTTCCGCGACCTCTACGCGTTGCGGCGCGCCTTGGCGTCGGTTCCGGCCCGTGCCGCGGCGCTGCTTGCCAATCCCGTCACGAGGATCCTCGCGGCCGGCGCACCGGAGGAGGCCGTGCGCTCCCGTCACGTTCCCGCCGCGCTGCGAGCCCTCTCGCGCTTCACGCTGGTCGGATTGCGGGAGCGCTGGGACGAGTTCCGCGAGGATGTGGCGGCGCTCACCGGCCGCGGCGCCGAAGACATACCCGTGATCGAGACCGTGGGCGCGGTCGAGCAACTCGCCGCCGAGATCCGCGGGCTGCGCGCCGTCAACGCGCTGCTCGCGGTGGACCTCGAACTCTATGCCCATGTCCGCGACGCCTTCGAGGCGGACCGCGCCCCTCCTATGGCGATGGGGGAGCACGCAGCGTGAACGACCTGCTGCGCCCCCGCACGCACGAGTTCGAGGCGCCGGCCGCAGCGATGCTTCCGGCGCGGCCGGGACGCTGGACCGCGCTGCTGGCGCGGTGGGGAAGCCGGACAGGACCCGAGGTCGCGGCCCCCGTGGCCGTCCGCGAGCCGCCTCCCGCCTGGAGCTCCCGGGGATGGGGCTGGCCGCCGTTCTGGCTGGTGAGCCTCGCGCTCGGCGTGATCGCGCCGAGCCTCGTGGCGCAGACCTACCTCGCCTTCATCGCATCGGACCAGTTCGTCGCGGAGACCCGGTTGGCGGTCCGCCAGGCCGACCAGGCGGGGATGGCGTCGGAGGGGTCGGGGCAGGCCGCCGCCGCGGCCTCGGGGGGCGCGGGGCTGGTCGCGATCAACAGCGCCGGCCAGGACGCGCACGTGGTGACCAGCTATCTGCGCAGCCGCGCCGTCGTCGACGACCTGTCGCGCGAGCTCGACCTGCGCGCGATCTTCCGGCGGCCGGAGGCCGACTGGTGGGCGCGGCTGCCTGCCGATGCGGGGATCGACGCGCTGGTGCGCTACTGGAACAACATGGTCTTCACCTATGTGGACGGGCCCTCGGGCATCGTGACGCTGCAGGTCCGCGCGTTCCGGCCGCAGGATTCCCTGCTCGTCGCCCAGGCGGCGTTGCGGCAGGCGGAAAGCCTCGTCAACGCCATGGCGGACCGCGCTCGCGCCGACGCGCTCGCCTCCTCCCGGGCGGAGCTGCGTCGCGCCGAGGACGAATGGCGCGACGCGCTGGCGGAGCTGCGCGCCTTCCGCGACCGCGAGGGGCTGATCGACCCCGTGAGGGCGGCCGGAGACGTTGCCAAGCTCATCCAGGGCCTGATGCTCGACAAGATCCGGCTGGAGAACGAGCTCGCCGCAGCCGCGGGCGGGCTGGCGCCCGACGCGCCGGGCCTCGGGCAGATGCGCGCCCGCCTCGCGGGGCTGGACCGGCAACTGGCCGAGCTGCGCGCGCAACTGGCGGGAGAGAGCACGCAAGCCCGCAACGCCGCTGCCGCGTTGTCCCGCTTCCAGGTGATCGAGGTGCGCCGGCAATTCGCCGAAAAGCTGCTCGGCTTCGCCCAAGACGGCCTGGAGCGGGCCCGGACGGCGGCCGAGCGCCGCCGCGTCTATCTGACGGTCTTCGTCCCGCCCGCCCTTGCGGAGCAGGCGAGCTATCCCAGGCGGCTCGCCTATTCGTTGCTGATCCCCGCCGTGCTCCTGGTGCTGTGGAGCATCGCGGGACTGATCGTCCTCTCCGTCGAGGATCACCGGCTATGAGGCGGCCCGCTGTGTCACGCCCGACCGGGGGACCCTGCCGAGCCCCGATCGCATCGGCCTGGGGGGAGGCCGCAGCATGAGCGTCTTCGAGAAGCTGCCGGACATGAGGGCCTGGGCGCGGCGCTGGGGCCGCCGGCCCTTTGCGAGCGTGCGCGACGTCTTCGACGGCTATGTCGACGAGGTTCCCTCCGCGCAGACGGCGGTCGACGCCGTGCCGGGCTGGACCAGCGCGCTCCCGCCGGAGGCCCGCGCCCGGGCGGGGACGGTGCCGCTGTTCGAGGACGGGCGCATCGCCTGGGCCATCGAGCAGGCCGGCGGGGTGACCGGCAAGCGCGTGCTGGAGATCGGCCCGCTGGAGGGCGCGCACACCGCCATGCTGGTGCGGGCCGGCGCGCAGGTGGACGCCGTGGAGGCGAACCGGCTGGCCTTCCTGCGCTGCCTCGTCACCAAGGAGATTATGGGCCTGGCGCAGGCGCGCTTCCACCTGGGCGACGCCGTGCGCTTCCTGGAGAGCCGCGAGGACACCTGGGACCTCGTCGTCGCCTCGGGCGTGCTCTACCACATGCGCGACCCCATCCGCTTCCTCGAGCTGATCAAGGCCCGGGGGAAGGCGGTGTACCTGTGGACGCACTATTACGACGGCGAGGCGATGGACGAGGCGGCGCGCAGCGTCTTCGACCCCGCGCCCGTCCTCCGTGAGTACGAGGGCCGCCCGATCCGCCTCTGGCGCCGCACCTACCGCGTGGCACCAGCCGACCCCCGCTTCTGCGGAGGGCCGCGCGACGAGCATTACTGGATGGAAAAGGAGGGGATCGAGCAGGTGTTGGAACATCCTCAGTGCATCAAAGAAGGTGATCCAAGCGTACCGTCTCTTTCATTGATATTCCGATCGAAAGACGCCGGTCATTGACATCTAGACACGCCGAAGGTGGACATAAAATTCCAGATTGCCTGGCGGTGTCGGAATCATCTTCGAGATCTGAAAATTCAGGCCAAGATACATCCGTGCTTGATCAATAATTTCGACGAAATGATCTGGCGTAAACACCCAGGAGTGACAATCAATATATTCACCCGCCTTATGTCTGAGGTACGCGTGGTGCAATTCTTCAGGCGTATGAACAGGCTCCGCATCCTGTGGCTTCAGTTTCTTTGTGAACAGATCAACCGGGTCGCCTACTTTGACAACATTCGCATAGTGATCGATGACGTTCCAGAGCATCGGCCTTTTGGCGTTCTCGAGCCACGCATCCTTAGCACGATTGAAGGGTGTAATCCTTCTATTCACGTCAAATGTATATCGCTTATCTGGAACCACGAGAGCTAGCGTGCCGCCATCTGTCAGTGCAGAAAGCGCCTCGTCGATCCAACCCAGCAGGTCCGGGACATGTTCCACGACATGCGCGGCGACGATGAGATCATACCGAGTGGGCACGTGTTGTAGTAGGCGGCCATCGGGTGCGACGATATCTATATCTACAATACTGGAAACATCAACAGAATCTTCGAATTTATATTTATGCCTCAATTCATCGGTTGAGGCATGATCGATATAATGCACAATTCTTGAAAAATCTTTCCGAATAACGGGCCTATTGAGTGGCCCAATTTCAAGAATCGCCGATTCCGCTGAGATATCTACGCCCTCAAGAACACGGGCCGTCGTATTTCGTTGAAGGCCGATGCTGAATTGTGAATCAGAATCGATCATGGCAAACCCACGCCGACGGTAATGGCCTCAACAAGGCGTGCCAACTCTCCCGGATCATAAAGATCGAAGGGAGTGGACGGCCTCGATTTTTCCTCTGAAACTGATTGCATGGACTGAGCCCCACGCGCCGTTGCAACAACCAATGCCCTATATAGTTCTTCAGAAGAAACTGCCTTCATCGATACAATGTTATCGTTGGACAATGACAAATCTTTTGTCCCGTAATTGTTTGTTATTGTTGCGAGGCCGGCGCTTGCCATTTCTAGCGGCGGATAACTGGGATGAGGCGAAAGCATCAACGATATTCCAACGGATGCCGTACTCAGAAGCTCGCCGTAAGCCGAAAGGGAGACTTTTCCTAACGTATTGGCGTTGACCAGAGGTCGGAGGAATTCTTCGCCATGTGCTTCTCCGATACTGACTACTTTCCATTGCTCGGCAATGTCTGGGTGACGTTCTTGCCAAAGCGCTAGTCCTGCCACGACAATATCAAAAGCGTTCCTATTGACACTGCGGCGACCATAGAAAAGTATAGTCCTTTCTCGCTTGCGATCTTTGAGGTTCAAGCGGATAGTCTTGTTGATCGAGTAGGGCAATACAAAGAGCCTGTGAAATTCGAAATTCCGAGACATGTGCTCGGCCAGTTGAAATGAATTGATCAACGCTATTGTTTGCCACTTCGTCTCGTATGTCGCCTTCACTAGTTCGCGCTTCATCGACGACGGGTAGAAGTCCCTTTCATCGTCCTGGATCAAGTAAATCAATGGGCATGCATTTTTGTGGAATTGACTCTGCTCCGCCAGCAATTGAGCTGCAATGTGCGCTGTCCACCACGCCGTGGCGACGAACACGTCATGCTTCCTTACGGGTAGGTAGCAGTTTGCGCGATCGCCGGCAGCGACAATTGTCCGCGTTGCTGCATCAAAAGACGACATATGAAGATCAAGAAAATCGCGGAAACTCTGTCGATTATCGATGCTAGGAGAGTCAGTTACAATTACTCTTGCGTCGAAGCGAGCAGAAAGTGAATCTAATAATTCCTGAAAGACATGAATTGCGGTTGTTAGGCCGCCGTATATCGCTTGAGGATCTAGCGACGGAATAAGAAGATTTATCCTTGGACGGACGGACGGATCGGGAATAAAATTAAATCTGGCGATTTCGGGAGCCTGAACACACATCGGGTCATAGGTGCCAGGCGCTATGGTGGACACCGGCCTGAAGACATTTGTTACCACATTGCCCACTGAAGCGGAACTTGACGGGCAATAGGCTGGGCCATCGAATTGCGAGTTACCGGTTGTAGTTTTGACCCATTTGTAACCGGCGGCCTCTACAAAGAAGCAAAAGGTACGTTCAATTGCGTGTGCCAAAGTGCCGTCGATCTGACCTATTTCTTCCGGAAAGTCTTCGACATTGAGTCGCAGATTGAGCAGCGGCAGAAGTGCCTTCGATTTCGCCCAGAACATCGAACCAGATGGAAAGTCGAGAGTGTTGTGAATGCTCAATGTGACATCAATCGTATCTAATAATTGTCTCGCCTGTGGAAAATTGTAACCCCAGTTGAGAAGACCGGCAACGCTCGCGTGATGGACTGGAAAGCTCATACCTACCGACGCGTCACTGAGTAGCGCAAGATGAGAGTGAACAATCTCTTCGGATCCGACTAGTTCGGAAAGGAGATAGTCGCGCCAGTTTGCAAAGCGCTGATCATGAAGCGATTTTTTCGTATGGACATGTAGTACGAGATCGTACCTTTCATAAACGTCTGCTAGCGCAACGATTTTCGGTGCGATGTCGCGCCCGACATTTGGTACAATTCGGACTTCGGTCATCTGGCAGTTCTTGGGGAGCGAAGCGCTCCGCAGGATTGCGGCGTCCCGTTCTGTCGTGGTGGTCACGAAGAGACTAAATGGTACTGGAATATGCTTCAGGTATTTCTGGATGATTTCACTACCAGTGTCCGCGTAGAAAGCGTGAAGCATCACTGCAATGGAGTTCTGTTCAGTTTCGTCGCGTTTGTTGAAAGGGATCCTTATGGCGCGATCGATGGAGGGATGCGGCCTGGTTGAGTTCACGACGCCATCAACGGCGAGAAACTTTGGATGGAGGAAGCCGATTGGGAATATGCGGCAACTGTTTGGATGCGACCCACTCTCGATCAGGGGAGAGGTGTAATGCGATTTGCCCTGCACGATCGGCCGTCGCTCCCGACGCCCGTGGCGCATGTAGTGAACAAGAGGATTGATGCCAGCGTTCCGAACGTCCGGGTGCATTGTGTCATAATCGGATGACGAGAAGCGAGGCCCTGGATCCCTTCCTTCCGCTGCGCCGGATGACAAGTAATGTACAATAGGGTGAATTCCGGATAGTTTGACATCCGGGTAATTATTCAAGTACCAGCGACAATCGATAAATTCGTTGGGGTTTCTCAGTTGCCGATACCCAAATGCAAAGTAGTGAAGAAGCGCTGCCTTGTCGTTCTGGGGGCTATCAGTGTAGTGCCGTTTGTACCAGTTTGCATCGAACAGACTATCCCATATTTCGACGACTGCATTCCGCATGCGCCTTATATCATCAGTCTTCATCACTTCACAGCCGTCGTGATGCTGGCCGCCGTTGCCGTGGGGGTGGCGACCATGTTGAAGATGCGCAGCGCCTTCTCCATCTCCGTGAGCGGGGCGTTGGAGACGTAGAGGACGTCGCGGTTGGCGAGGGGGAAGCGCTGGGCGAGGAAGAAGCTCTCGGGGTCGCGCAGGTTGAGCCGGTAGACGACGGGGACAGGGGCGGCCCGGGCGCGGCCAGGGGGCCCCGAGCTCTCGACCGCACCGGGAGCGTCGGGCAAGCCGCGGGCGAGGGCGGGGTCTTCGTAGCGGAACAGGAAGACGCCGGTGGGATCGGCCCGGCTGTCCTGCACACCGCCGGCCTTGGCGAGCGCCTGCGACAGCGTGATCCCCTCCGCCTCGAACGGAACCTCCGCGTTGCGGCCCGTGGCCCCGAAAGCCTGGAACGTCTGCGGGTCGCGCACCAGGGTCACCACGTCGCCCGGCCGCAGCCAGATGTTCTCGTGCGGATCGGCCACAACCCGCCCCAGCGGTACGCTGAGCGTGCGCCCGCCGCGCGACAGGCGCACGAAGGTCTCGTGCACCGGCGCGCGCACGCCACCGGCCTGGGCGATCACGTCCAGCAGGCGGTCGCCGCGCGGCGTCAACGGCACCCGGGCGCCGTTCGCCACCTCCCCGCCCACCGTCACCGCCTGGCTCACCGGCCGCGTGACCTGCAGCAGGACCTGCGGCTGGATGGCCTTGCCGGTGAGAGCCCGCTCGATCGCGGCCTCGACATCCTGCGCCCGCCGGCCGGCCACCTGCACCCGGCCCGCATAGGGCACCGTGATGGCCCCGTCGCGGCCGACGACCTGCTCGGGAATCTGCGCGCTCTTGGAGCCGCTCGTGAAACGGTCGGTGAGCATGGGCGCGGAAAAGAGCCCGCCGGCGCCGGCCTCCCAGACCGTCAGCGACAGGGCGTCGCCCACCCCGATCAGCGGCTCGGCCGGTGGTCGCGTGTCGCCGAACCCCGCCGAGAGGCTTTCGGGCCGGCGGGTCGCGGCGATCTGCGTCACGGCAGGGTCGATGTCGACGACACGGAAGCGGGACGCGGGCGCCGTCGCCTTCGCGGCGACATCGCCGGCGCTCGGGCCGGCCTCCGGGAAGGTCGAACAGCCGCTTAACGCGATGACGAGAGCCAGCACGCAGCTCGAGCGCTGCATCATCAAAAGGAACTCGCAAAACAGTAAGACGCACAACCGCAATAAAAGAGCCTTAGCAAGAGAGAAGGCCCGGGTCAATCACGGCGATGGCAAGATAAGAAATGCACGTTCTGAGTGACAGTTAAGTGAACATACAACTATAGAACGTATTCCGACGGGTTCGCCGCCCACCTCGGAGGTTCGGACATCGTCTGCGTGGGCTCTGGCCCCCGCTCCGGCCGGTTCGTCCGGACCTGCCTCCCATGGAGACGGTCCACCGACCTCGAGGCCGGTATCGCCGTGGCCGGCTGTCGGCAGGACGGACCTCTCCCGTCCCGGTCCGGGGTCCCTCGCCAGGCCCCCGCCAAGGGCGTCGGGCCGGCGCCGGCCATCCGAAACGACGCGAGACGCCTTGCGCCGGGGCGGAAACGGGACCACTTGTCTCACTCCCGACGCCGCCCGGACATGCCATGCCTCTCACGAGCCTCTTGCTGAACATCCTCTGGATCGTGTTCGGGGGAGCCTGGATGGCTCTCGCCTGGCTGGTGGCCGCCCTGATCATGGCGATCACGATCATCGGCCTGCCCTGGGCGCGGGCCGCGGTCATGATGGCCGCCTACACGCTGCTGCCGTTCGGGCAGACCGTGGTCCGCCGCGACCTGCACGAGGGACGAAGCGGGATCGGATCCGGGCCGCTCGGGGTGGTCGGAAACATTCTCTGGCTCGTCTTCGCGGGCTGGTGGCTGGCCGTCGGACATCTGGTGACCGCGCTCGGGCTCGCCTTGACCATCATCGGGCTTCCTTTCGCATGGGCGCACCTAAAGCTCGCCGGCCTGTCCCTCTGGCCGATCGGCCGGACCGTCGTGACCCATGAGGATGCGGATCGGATGGCGCAGGCGAACCTCGCGCCGCGCATCTAGAGCACCGCCCCGGCGTGCGGGGGCGCGACACTACAATCCGGAGTTGAGCGGCGGACGCCCGGATTGCTTCGCCTTCGGCTCGCGATGCGTGCGGGGGAGCGGTTCCGTCAGGTCGGAACATAGGCGCTGGATCGGGACAGCGCCTGTCGTGCTCACCGAGACGGGCTTGGGACGCACGCGCCTGCAATCCGCTGCGGAGGCCCCGGCGCCCGTGGCGCCGGTTCGCCGCGTCAGGCGGGGACCCTGTCGGCGCCTCGCTCGGCCACGCCCCGCTCGATGCACTGCCCCACGGTCTCCGACAGCTGCTGCATCAGCCAGCGCCCGGCGGGTCCCGGCGGGCTGTCGGCCCGGTGCACGGCCCGCATCGGCGCCACGACGCCCTCGGGCCAGTCCTCCAGCCGGATCTGGACCAGCCGGCCGGCCGCGAGATCGTCCTGGACCAGATGCAGGGGCATGTTGCCCCATCCCAGGCCCTCCAGGAGAAAGGTGCGCTTGGAGCCGAGATCGGCGAGCCGCCAGGGGTTCTTGCCGAGCACGCCGAAATCCTTGCCCTTCGTGAGGCCAGACCGGTCGGTGAGAACGAGCTGCACGTGCCGGGCGAGTTCGTCCCTGGGGACCGGCGAGGCGCCCTGCGCCAGGGCATGGCTCGGCGCGACGACGGTGATCATCCGGATCGAGAGGAGATGCTCCTTCACGAGCTGCGGGGGAACGTCCGGCAGGAAGCCCGCCACCGCCAGCGAGCAACGTCCGTCGAGCACGGGCTGGAGAATGCCGCCGAGCGCCTCGACCTCGACTCTGAGAGGCGTGTCCGGGAATTCGCGATGGAAGTCGCGGACCGCGCGGGCGAAGACCTGGATCGGAAACATCACGTCCACGGCCACCGCGAGCTCGGCTTCGAGCCCTCCTCCGAGAGCCCGCGCCTTCCCCTTGAGCGACCCGACCTGCCGCGCGACCGCGCGGGCGTCGGCGAGCAGGGCCTCGCCGGCGCGCGTGAGGACCGGGTAGCGCGCCGTGCGGTCGAACAGCTTCACGCCGAGCTGGGCTTCCAGATTGGCGAGCGTCTGGCTGACCACGGACTGCGACCGCTTGAGCCGTCGGCCGGCCGCCGAGAAGCTGCCCTCGTCCGCGGCGGCAAGGAAGGTGAGGATCTGGTCGAGCGTCAGGGCGTCGAGCATCGGCATCTCCGTCCATCGTCAGGGCCGATGGTTCATATCCAGAGATAGTGGCTACACCGATCTGATGCTCCTTCCTAGCTTCCCGTGCATCGCAGCCACGCTGCCGCACCGAAAGCAAGGCCATGAAGCTCCTCCATATCGATTCCAGCATCCTGGGCGCCGGCTCGGCGAGCCGCCGCCTGACCTCCCTGATCGTCGCGGCCGAGCAGGCGCGCCGTCCCGGGCTGGAGGTCGTCCGCCGCGATCTCGGCGCCGCGCCGGTCTCCCACCTGTCCGGCGAGCATCTCGCCGCCCTGCAGGGCGCGGCGCCCGACAGCGCGTCCGTGAGGGACGACATCGCGGCGGGCGAGGCGATCCTGGAAGAGTTCCTCGCCGCCGACATCGTCGTGGTGGGTGCGCCCATGTACAATTTCTCCGTGCCGAGCCAGCTCAAGGCGTGGATCGACCGCATCGCGGTGGCCGGGCGGACCTTCCGCTACTCGGAGAACGGCCCCGAGGGCCTCGCAGGCGGCAAGACCGTCATCGTCGCCTCGACGCGGGGCGGCTTCTACGGCCCGGGAACCGCGATGGCCGCGCTCGACCACCAGGAGAGCTACCTGCGGGCCGTGTTCGGCTTCCTCGGCGTCGCCGACATCCGCTTCGTCAGGGCCGAGGGCGTCGCTCTGGGCGAGGACCAGCGCGCCCGCTCGCTCGCCGATGCGGCGAAGACCATCGACAACCTTGCCGCCTGAGGCCGGACGGCCCTGCCGAAAGGACGACCCACATGGCTTCCATCACCTCCCGGATCCTTACCCGCAACGCCGCCGTCTGGGCGTTGCGGATCCTCGTCGGCGGCATGTTTCTGCTGTCCGGCGTCATGAACCTGACGGGCCAGCCCATGATGGTCGACACGTTCGACAAGGTGGGGTTGGGGCAATGGCTCAGGATGGTCACGGGCCTCCTGGAGGTCGCCGGCGGAGCGGCGGTGCTCATCCCGTCTCTCTCCGTTCTCGGCGCCGTGGTCCTGCTGGCCGTCGACGCCGGCGCCTTCGTCGCGCAGGTGACGGTGCTGCACCAGGACTGGATCCATTGCATCGTGATCGGCGCCGTCCTCGTGGCGCTGATCGTCCTGCAGCCGGAGCGCTGGCCTTTGGCGCCCCGACGCTCGGCCGGGCTGGCGTGACGCGGATCGCCGGCATGGCGACGAGGGCACCGCTGGCGCCCTCGTCTGTCGGCGGCTGCGCGCCTGCGCCTCAGAGGAAGCCGATCGAGATCCACGGGATGGCGGCGATGATCAGGGTGCCGACGAGGAGCGCGATCATGTAGCCGACGATCGGCTTCATGCCCTCGTCGGGGTGGATGCGGCTGATGGCGCAAGCCGCGTAGTAGCCGACGCCGAAAGGCGGGGCGAAGAGGCCGATGCCCATGGCGAGGATCACCACCATGGCGTAGTGCACGTCGTGCACGCCGACCTGCCGCGCGATGGGGAACAGGAGCGGCCCGAAGAGCACGATGGCCGGGATGCCCTCCAGCACGCTGCCGAGCACAACGAAGGCGAGGATCGTCACGCCGAGGAACATCGGCACGCCACCCGGCAGGCTCGTCATGAACTTCGCGAGCGACGCCGAGAAGCCCGACTGGGTGAGCGCCCAGGCCATGCCCGTCGCCGCGCCGATGATCAGCAGGATCGCGCCGGACAGGGCGGCCGTCTCCACCAGCATCGGCCAGAGCCGCCGCAGGGGGAACTGCCGGTAGATCAGCAGCCCCGCCAGGATCGAGTAGACGATGCCGATGGTCGACACCTCCGTCGCCGTGGCGACGCCCTCGACCACCGCGGCGCGGATCACGAAGGGCAGCGCGATGGCGGGGATCGCGACCAGGAACGCCTTGCCGATCTCGCCGCGCGTGGCCCGCCTGACGTGGCTGAGGTCCTCGTCGCGGTAGCGCCACCATACGACGCCGCACAGGATCGCCGCCAGCACGAGGCCGGGCAGCAGGCCGCCCGTGAACAGGGCGGAGATCGACACGCCCGTCACCGAGCCGATGGTGATGAGCACCAGCGAGGGCGGGATCGTCTCGGTCTGCGCGCCCGTCGCCGAGAGCAGGGCGACGAGGTCGCCGGGCTTGGCCCCGCGCTTCTGCATCTCCGGGAAGAGCACCGGCGCAACGGCGGCCATGTCGGCGGCCTTCGAGCCGGAAATCCCTGACACCAGGTACATCGCGCCGACCAGCACGTAGTGCAGGCCGCCGCGCACGTGCCCCAGCAGGCTCGCCAGGAAGCCGACCATGGCCCGCGCCATGCCCGTCATCTCGATGAGCAGGCCGAGGAAGACGAAGAGCGGAACCGAGAGCAGGATGAGATGGCTCATGCCCTCGTCCATGCGGCCGATCAGGACCACCTCGGGCGTGGTCGTGGTGAGCGTCAGATAGCCGAACGTCGCGAGCCCGAACGCAAAGGCGATGGGGACGGCCGCGAAGACCATCGTGCCCACGAGCAGCACGAAGAAGATGAGCAGGTTGAGGTTGCCGAGGGGCTTCAGAACGGGCCCCAGAGCCCAGAAGGCGGCCGCCACCGCGACGACCACCGCCAGCGCGCCGACGACGTTGCGCAGGCTTGCCGTGCCGGCGAGGCGCAACACGGCCGTCACCAGCATCAGGCCGAGCCCGACGGGCAGAGCGGCCGCCCGCCAGGAGTTCACGATGCCGAGCGCCGGCGTGGTGACGTAGACCTCGTCGGAGGCGAACTCGAAGGCGGGCTCGATGACGAGCACCAGGAAGGCGAGGCTCGCCGCAACGGCCACCACGTCGAGGAAGGCCCGGGCCTCGGGCCCGAGCTTGCTCACGATGGCGGTCATCCGCATGTGCTCGTTGCGCTGGAAGGCAATGACCGATCCCAGCATGGCGAGCCACAGGAAGAGAATCCCGGCCAGCTCGTCCGACCAGACGATCGGGACGTGGAAGACGTAGCGGGCGACGATGCCCGCCAGCAGGACGAGGATCTCGGCGATCACGAGACCCGCGGCCGGCAGCGCGACCGCGAAGCCGAGGATCGTGTTCACACGGGCGACGGCGCCGCGCCAGCCGGTGGGGGAGGCCTGCGAGGCCTCCAGCGGGAGGTCGGGAGCGTGGGCCATGGCGGTCATCCGAGCTTTCCTGCCGCCTTCTCGAGCTGCGCCCAGGCGTCGTCGCCGAACTTGCCCTTCCAGTCCGCGTAGAAGCTCGTCTTGGCCAGCGCCTGGCGGAACTGCGTGCGGTCCACGTCGATGAACTGCATGCCCTTGGCCGAGAGGTCGCCGCGCAGGCTCTCGCTGAGCTTGGCGATGTCGGCGCGCTCGTCCAGCGCCGAGCGGTCGAACTCGCGTGTCACGATCTCCTGCACGTCCTTGGGCAGCTTGTCGAAGGCGCGCTTGTTGCCGAGGATCCAGTAATTGTCCCAGACATGGCCCGTCAGGCTGCAGCTCTTCTGCACCTCGTAGAGGCGGGCCGTCGCGATGATCGGCAGCGGGTTCTCCTGACCGTCGACCACCTTGGTCTGCAGGGCGGAATAGACCTCGTTGAAGTTGATCGGGGCCGGCCCGGCGCCGAGCGCCTGGAACAGCGAGGTGAGGTTCGGCGCCGCGGGAACGCGCAGCTTGAAGCCCTTCAGGTCTTCGGGCGTGCGGATCTCGCGGCCGGACGAGGTGACGTGGCGAAAGCCGTTGTCCCAGGCCTTCGACACCGTCATGATCGGCGTCTTGGCGATCTGCGCGCGGATATAGGCGCCGAGCTCGCCGTCCATCGCCTTCCACACCGCGTCGTAGCTGGTGAAGAGGAAGCCGAGGTTCACGATGCCGGCCGCCGGCACGAAGGTGGCGAGGATCAGCGAGGAGAGGTTGAAGAACTCCACGCCGCCGCTGCGCACCTGCGTCAGCAGGTCCGTGTCGGAACCGAGCTGGTTGGCGGGGAAGAGGTTGATCTCGAGCCGACCGGAGGTCGCCTCGCGGATGCGGTCGATCGCCTCCTGGGCGCGCTTGTTGACGGGGTGCGTCGGATCCTGGCCGGTCGCGAGCTTGTAGGTGAACTCCGCGGCCGAGGCCGGGCGCGTCAGGATGCCGAAGACGGACGCGGCGGCGCCGGCCTTGAGCAAGGTGCGGCGGGAGAGCGGGGCATTGATCGACATGCGTTTCCTCCTGGGGAACGAGGGGTTGGATGCGTTCGTGCGACGGCTTGCGTCGTGACCATGCCGGCTCTCGGGCGCCGGCTTTGGCGCAGCCGCCAGGGTTCGCCGCGGAGGGGTCCGCGGCGGCCGTCTGCGGTCTGGAAGCGAAGGGTGGGGCGGCTAGGCCGGCCTCACAGCCAGGCCTTGATCCGGCTGCTCACGGCCGAGGCCGAGATGCCGTAGCGGTCGTGCAGGGTCGGCAAAGCGCCGGCATGCAGGAACTCGTCGGGTAGGCCGATGTGCCGGAATTTCGGGTGAACGCCGGCCTGCAACAGGGCGCAGGCCACCGCCTCGCCGAGGCCGCCGATGACGGTGTGGTTCTCCGCCACCACGACCAGCCGCCCGCCCTTCGAGGCCTCGCGGATGATCGTCTCGGTGTCGAGCGGCTTGATGGTCGGCACGTGCAGCACCGCGGCGTCGACGCGGTCCTCGGCGAGCAGCTTGGCCGCCTCCAGCGCCCGCATGGTCATCAGCCCCGAGGAGACGATGAGGACGTCGCGGCCGTCGCGGATCGACTTCGCCTTGCCAAGTTCGAAAGTGTAGCCGTACTCGTCGAGCACGAGCGGCACCTGGCCGCGCAGCAGGCGCATGTAGACGGGACCTTGATGGGCCGCCATGGCGGGGACGACCTGCTCGATCTCGTGCGCGTCGCAGGGGTCGATCACGGTCATGTTCGGCATGGCGCGGAAGAGCGCAAGGTCCTCCGTAGCCTGGTGGCTGGGCCCGTAGCCCGAGGTCAGGCCGGGCAGCGCGCAGGCGATCTTCACGTTGCGGTTCTCTTCCGCGATCGTCTGGTGGATGAAGTCGTAGGCCCGGCGCGAGGCGAAGACCGCGTAGGTCGTCGCGAAGGGGGTGAAGCCCTCGGCCGCGAGCCCGGAGGCCGCGCCGAACAGCAGCTGCTCGGCCATGCCCATCTGGTAGGTCCGGTCCGGGAAGGCCGCCTTGAAGATGTGCAGGTCGGTATACTTTCCGAGGTCGGCGGTCATGCCGACGATGTCGGGCCGCTGCCTGGCGAGTTCGACCAGCGCGTGCCCGAAGGGGGCGGGTTTGGTGCGCTGCCCCTCCGCTGCGATCGAGGCGATCATGGCGGAGGTGGTGAGCCGCGGCTTGGCCGGATCGGCCTTGGTTGCGGCGTTCGAGGGGGACGTCATGCGGGCCTCCCGGCATCCAGAGCCTGCAGCGCGAGCTGCCATTCGTGGGCGTCGACGCGGATGAAGTGGTTTTTCTCGCGCGCCTCCAGGAAGGGCACGCCCTTGCCCATCAGCGTATCCGCGATGATCATCTTGGGGCGCGGCTCGGCATCGGCCTTGGCGGCGTCGAAGGCGGCCACCACCGCGTCGACGTCGTTGCCGTCGATGCGCTGCACGTGCCACCCGAAGGCGCGCAGCTTGTCGGACAGGGGCTCGAAGGCCATCACCTCCGAGGAGGCCCCGTCGGCCTGCTGGTTGTTCACGTCGACGATCGCGACGATGTTGTCGAGCTTGTGGTGGGCGGCAGACATCATCGCCTCCCACTTGGAGCCCTCGTCGAGCTCGCCGTCCGAGAAGAGCACGAAGACGCGCGCCGTGGACTGCTTGCGCTTGAGGCCGAGCGCCATGCCGACGGCGATGGACAGGCCGAGGCCGAGCGAGCCTCCCGACATCTCCATGCCCGGCGTGTACTGCGCCATGCCCGACATGGGCAGCCGGCTGTCGTCGAAGCCGTAGGTCTCGAGCTCGCTTTCCGGAATGATCCCGGCCTCGATCAGCGCGGCGTAAAGCGCAATGGCGTAATGCCCGTTCGAGAGCAGGAAGCGGTCCCGGCCCTCCCAGGCGGGATCCTCGGGCCGGTAGGTCATGGCGTGGAAATAGGCGGTCGCCAGCACGTCGGCGATGTCGAGGGCCTGGGCGATATAGCCTTGTCCCTGCACCTCGCCCATCCGCACCGCGTTGCGGCGGATGCGGTAGGCGCGCTCGGCGATGCTGGGCGCGTTGGCGCGCAGCGTCTCGGCCGTGGTCATGGTCGGCTCCTGTGGGCTGGAGACTGGTCTGGGATCAGTGGATGAGCATGCCGCCATTGACGTCGATGACGGCGCCGGTGACGTAGGCGGAGAGGTCGGAGGCCAGGAACAGGTAGATGTTGGCCACGTCCCGCGCGTCGCCGAGCCGGCTCAGCGGGATGCCCCTGATGATGTCGGCCTTCATCTCGGGCGTGAGCTTGTCGCCGGTGATGTCGGTCTGGATCAGGCCGGGGGTGACGCTGTTGACGCGGATGCCGTCCGGGCCCAGTTCGCGGGCCATGGCCTTGGCGAGGCCGAGCACCCCGGCCTTCGCGGCCGAGTAGTGCGGGCCGCCGAAGATGCCGCCGCCGCGCTGTGCGGAGACGGAGGACATGCAGGCGATGGAGCCCTGCCTGCGGGTCCGCATGTGCGGGATGAAGGCCTGGCTGAGATAGAGCACGCCGGTCATGTTGACGTCGACGACGAGGTCCCAGTCCTCCGGGCGGACGTCCATGACCTTCAGCGGCTGGGTGATGCCGGCATTGTTGATCAGGATGTCGACCTTGCCGAGCGCGGAGATCACGGTCTCGGCGGCCTGGCGGCAGCTCGTCAGGTCGGCGACGTCGCAGCCGACCCCGACATGGCCCGCCCCGAGTTCGGCGGCTGCGCCGGCCGCTCCGTCGGCGTCGAGGTCGAGGATGGCGACGCGGGCGCCCTGTTCGGCGAAGAGCTGCGCGGTGGCGCGCCCGATGCCCCGCTTGCTCGCCGCACCGGAAATGACGGCGGTCTTGTCCTTGAGCAGCATGGTGTCCTCCTTGCGTGATCCCGTTTCCGGATCGTGGCAAAGAGATACATTGCGCTATATTCACCGACAAACGAGAAAAACCCCGCAATCGATGAGTGTCATTCACCTGTCGTGAGGCGCCGCAGAATGGGCGCCGAGGCCTGGCTGGAGAAACCTTCGTCCAGCGCGTTCATGTCGAGATCGAGGGAGAGTTCGCGCGCCAGCCATTCCAGCACCATCACCATGGAGCGGGCGTAGCGCTTGGAGCGCGGGAAGACGATCCAGTGCCCCGTATAGACCACGTCCTCGCAAAACCCCTTCAGCGGCTGGACGAGGCGGCCTGACGCGAGCTCGCGCTCGGCGAGCAGCGTCGATTCCAGCGCCACGCCGATCTCGTCGGCGGCGGCGCTGAGGGACATGAAGCTGCGGTCGAAGCGGGGGCCGTTGGGAACGGGGGCGACCAGCCCGTTCGCCGCGAACCAGGCGGGCCAGCGGACCTTCTTGTTGTCGCTCTCGATCAGCGTGTGCCGGAGCAGGTCGGCCGGCGAGCGGATCCCGGGCGCGAGCGCCGGCGCGCAGAGCGGCGTGACCGTCTCCGTGCCCAGCGGGAACACGATGACGCCTTGCTGCTGCAGCCGGCCGTAATACTCCGCCGAGGGTACGCCGTAGACGATGTCGGCGTCGAACTCGTCGGCCAGGAACCGCGTATAGTCCGTGCCGGTCGCCAGCCTCAGCTCGAGGCCGGGGCAATCCGCCAGCAGGCGCTTGAGCCGTGGCACCAGCCACTGCGCCGCGAAGCTCGGCGCGCAGTGCAGCTTGAAGAGCTGTGGCTTGCGCGCCGCCACGCTGCCGATCCCGAGCTGCAGCTCGCCAAAGCCGCGCTCGACGTGCCGCATCAGCGTCTCGCCCTCGGGCGTCAGGCGGATGCTGCGGCCCTCGCGTTCGAAAAGAACGGTGCCGAGGTCGCGCTCGAGGCCCCGGATGGCATGGCTCACGGCGCTCGGCGACAGGCCGAGGTCGTCCGCGGCCAGCCGGAACGAACCCGTCCGTGTCACGGCCTCGAAGGCGCGAAGCGAGCTGAGGTGCAGATTGCGGATCATGACGAGACCATGCGGCCGAGGACCTCCCGCGACAAGGGCGGCGTCAGGGCGACTGCTCCCGTCCCGATCCGGCTTCCCCCAGCATCACCACGCCCTCGTCGGCGTCGAGGTCGAGCCCGGCCCGGTGCAGGGTCCCGCGAGGTCTTGCGTGGGTCGAAACCGCGAGCTGCGCGCCGGCGAAGCCGAGGTCCACCGATACGGGCGCCTGGCCCAGGTTGAGCACCACGCGGCAAATCCTGTCGCCCAGCACGCGCTCATAGGCGAGCACCGGTCCCGAGGCGGAGAGGGCCCGCCACGCGCCGCGGCGAAGGACCGCCTCCGCCCGTCGCAGCCGGAGCAGGGCCTGTGTCAGCCGCAGCATCGACGTCGCCTCGCGGGCCTGCGCGCCGGCGCTGGCCGGCTGGCCCGGCGGGGGAAGCGGCAGCCAGGGCCGTCCGCGGCTGAATCCGCGCCCCGGAGCATCGTCCCAGGGCATGGGGGCCCGCTGGGGGTCGCGCCCGCGTCCCGGCCCAGCGGCGGCGAAGCGGTCGCGTCCCTGGCCGGGCGGGACCGGAACATCCTCCATAGCGAGCTCGTCGCCCTGGTAGAGCGTGGGCGTCCCGCGCAGCGTCAGAAGGAGCATCATGGCGATGCGGGCCTGCGCGCGGCCGAGCCGGGAGGCGACCCGCGGATGGTCGTGGTTGCCCAGCACCCAGGTGGGCCAGGCGCCGGGTGGCAGGGCCTCCTCGTAGGTCCGCACGAGGCCGAGGATTCCCTCGGGCACCCAGCGCAGCCACATGAGGTTGAAGTTGAAGGGGAGATGGACGCTCCTCTCCCCTTCCCCGTAGAACGCGACGAGCGTTTCCACCGGGCGGTAGACCTCGCCGATCAGCACCCGGTCGGGACCGAACTCGGACAGCACGGAGCGCATCGCCGCGACATGGTCGAGCAGTGCGGGGCCGTTGGCGCTGTTGACCTGCTCCAGGCGCATGAAGTCGGGATCGCCCTCCCGGTGACGCGGGTTTGGCGGATCGTCCCGCGCCAGGGGATCCTTGGACAGGCCCGTCAGCACGTCGACGCGGAAGCCGTCCACGTTGCGGGAGAGCCAGAACCGCAGCACGTCTAGCATCGCGGCCCGGACGCCGGGATGGCCCCAGTTGAGGTCCGGCTGCTCGGGCAGGAAGGAGTGGAGATAGTACTGGCCGGTGGCCGGGTCGAAGGTCCAGGCGGGGCCGCCGGACTGGCTCAGCCAATTGTTGGGCGGCCCGCCGGCGGGCGAGGGGTCGCGCCAGACGTACCAGTCCCGCCGCGGCGAGGTGCGGGAGCGCCTGGAGTCGACGAACCAGGGATGCTGGTCGGACGTGTGGTTCGGCACGAAGTCCACGACCGTCCGGATGCCGGCCCGGCGCAGCGCCGCGAGCAGGGCGTCGAAGTCGTCGAGGGACCCGAAGAGCGGATCGACGCCGCAATAATCGGCGACGTCATAGCCGAAGTCGGCCATCGGCGACGGATAGAAGGGCGTCAGCCACACGGCGTCGACCCCGAGCTCCACGAGGTAGGGGATCCGCTGGAGGATGCCCCTGAGGTCGCCCACTCCGTCCCCGTCGCTGTCCTGGAACGAGCGCACATAGATCTCGTAGAAGACGGCGTCCTGCCACCAGGGGTGCGAGCCGGCGTCCATCACGTCGCCCCCGCTGCCCCAGGCCACGAGAAGCCGAGCCGCGCGAGCCCGGTGCGGATCTCCGGGCAGCTCATGCCGAGCTCCCAGAGCAGGCCGCTGCGATGGTTCTCGATCATCCCGACGATGGGCCCCTGGTCGATCGCGAGGCTGGCCGGGGCGAACCAGTTGCGCTCCTCGCAGAAGGCGTCGCGCAGTCCGCAGGGCGTCCACAGGCGATCCTTCAACCGCCCCATGGACGTCTCCAGCGCCTGCGTCGCCGCGTCGGGCACGTAGGGGAAGGAGGCCAGCGCCGCCGTCGGCGAGATGATCCCGATGTCGTTGTCCGGGGCATGCTGGTGATAGCCCCGGTCGTCGTCGCTCGCCGTCAGTCCCCAGCACTCCGCCCCGTAGCCCTTGTAGCCTCCGGGGTTGCGGATGCTGTGCTCGCGCTGGATCGACGCATGGCGGACGTTCTGCTGGAAGTAGTCGGCGTGGCTGTCGACCAGTCCGCGGGGATCGATGCCGAGAAACGAATAATGCGCGAAGCACATCGCCCCGCCAAAGTCCGGCCCGAGCGGCAGGGTGATGCCGTAGAAGTCCCGGCCGTTGCGGAAAGTGGGGCTGTCGATCCAGCACCGCTCGTAGGTCTGGCGCCCGATCGGCCAGGTCGGCGAGCCCGCGGCGAGCACGTAGGTCACGAGGCACTCGTTCCAGCCGCGGATCGGAAAGTCCCGTGCGAAGGCGACGCGCGGGCTCCAGTGCCAGTAGAGCGTGTCGCTGGTCCCGGCGCAGTACCAGCTCCACTCGACGGCCCGCCACAGCGCGTCGATCCGCTCCCGGATGCGCCGCTCCTCCGTCGTGGGCCGGGACAGGTATTGCCGTGCCGCCAGCAGGCCCGCCATCAGGAAGGCGGTCTCGACGAGGTCGCCCCCGTCGTCGAGCGCGTCGAACGGGATTGCGCGTCCGCTGGCGCCGTCGAGGAAATGGGGGAAGGCGCCGTGGAAGCGATCCGCGGCTTCCAGGAAGGCGAGGATTGTCTCCATGCGGCCCACGAGGTAGGCCCGCGAGATCCAGCCCCGCTCGGCGCCCACCAGGAGCGCCATGATCCCGAAGCCCGAGCCCCCGACGGCGACGGCGTCTGGCCCGTACTCGCCGGGGATCGTCCGGTCGAGCGCCATGGCGCAGGCCGGATGGGCGAAGTCCGTGAAATAGCGCAGCGTCTGGGACTGCACGAGGTCGAGCAGCCTGTCCGTCGTGCGCAGCGGATCGCGGGTCATGCCTCGTTCTCCTCCCCGACGGGCCGGGGCATGCAGGGGCGATCGAGCCGTGGCGCGAGAGCGGCGGCGGGCCGTTGCGGGAGCGGGCCGGCGCTGCATGTCAGGTGCAGCACGCGTGTCCAGAACCCGTCGGGTTCGTTCAACCGGCCCGTCGTCACGACGGTGCTTCCGGGCAGGTCTTGCAGGAGCAGGGCGAGCAGGCTCATGCGCCGGCTCTCGTCGAAGGCGCTCAGCGCCTCGTCCATGATGATCCATCCCGGCTTGTGGAGGAGGACGGACGCGAGCTGGACGCCTTGCTGCTCGTCGAGGGTGAGCTCGCGGTCCCATCGCGCCGACCGGCCGAGCTCCCGGCGCAGATGGGCGAGGCCGACCCGGTCCAGGGCCGTCTCGATCTCCGCATCCGCCACGGAGCCTGCCCCGGCGGCCAGCGCGTCGCGCAGCGTCCCTTCCGGAAGGTAGGGAATCTGCGGGAGGAAGAGGGTGCTCGAGGCCGGCGGCATCGCGATCCGCCCCTGCCCGTTGCGCCAAAGTCCCGCCAGCGCGAGGAAGAACGTGCTCTTGCCGCAGCCGGGCTCGCCCGCGACCAGGATGCGCTG
Source organism: Alsobacter sp. (assembly GCA_046349155.1). Lineage (GTDB taxonomy): Bacteria > Pseudomonadota > Alphaproteobacteria > Rhizobiales > Beijerinckiaceae > Alsobacter. The sequence goes on from JAXMCW010000004.1 coordinate 106,023, forward strand.
GCCGCGCTCGACGGTGAGCGGGTCCACGTCGAGCTGCGACGTGCCGCGCGGCAAGGCCAGGCGAAGTCCCTCCACGACCAGGCGGTCGTGCCCGGACTCCACCACTTCGATCCCCTCGCCGTCGGCGCCGTCCAGGCTGTCCAGCGCCTGGCGCAGGGCGACGACCCGCCGCAGGGTGGCGCCCGCGTCCGCGATGCGCGGGAAGTTGTCGACGAACCAGCGCAGGGCCTGCTGCACCTGTCCGAAGGCGCCGATGACCATCATCAGATCGCCAAGCGTGAGCGAGCCCGAGAAGTAGGCCGGCATGGCCGCGATCACCGGTGCGACGAGCGTTCCCCATCCATAGGCCGACGTGATCCAGGTGAGCTGCGCGAGGGCGTCGGCAAGCCGGCGCGCGGTGCGCTGGAGCACGTCGAACGACGCCCCCGCGGCCGCCCTCTCGCCCGCCTCCTCCCGATGGAGCACGATGCCCTGGGCGCCCTCGTCGATCCTGACGAGCGCGAAGCGGAAGGCGCCCTCCCGCTCGTAGCGCTCGGCGTTCAGGCGGATCAGGGGCCGTCCGACGATCCAGGTGAGCAGGGAGCCCACCAGCGAATAGGCCAGCGCGCACCACACCATGAAGCCGGGCACCACGATGTCGTGCCCGGCGACGGCGATGCGCATGCTGGCGGAGAGGCTCCACAGCACCCCGACGAAGCTGACGAGCAGCAGGCTGGACTGCAGCAGGCCCAGGCCGAGGTCCGTCCCGAGCTCCGAGAGATGGCGCGCGTCCTCGTGGATGCGCTGGTCGGGATGCGCGCCGACCGGGCCCTTGAGCCTGAGATCGTAGGGACGGCGCGGCATCAGCCACGCGTCGAGCAGATCCCGCGTGATCCAGTCGCGCAGCCGCACCTTCAGGCGCTCGGATAGCCAGGTCTGGGCGACCACCAGAACGAGCAGGATGGCCACGAGCGCAGCGAAGACCTTCAGCTGCTCGATGAAGGCGGGGTAGTTCCGCTGGCCGATGGCGTCGAAGAAGGCGCCCTGCCAGCGGTTGAGCCTGATCTGCCCCGCCGTGTTGGCTGCGACGATGGCGACGATCAGCCCGGCGGCGAGCAGAAGCCGCCAGCCCGGACGGGAGAAGCCGGCCCATGGCCGGGATGTCGCCGTCTTCGCGTGTCCGGTCCCTGTCGGCGAGACGCCGCTGGGAGATCCGGCGCCCTTGCTTCCCGCCATGGTTTGTCCCCTGCGGTGCGGCCATTGTGGTCGATCCGCCCCGGCAGGGCATCCGGAGTTCCACGCATCGTGCGGCGGCGGTCTCTCGCGCAGTATGCGCAATGAAAGCGGGGCCGTATGAGCGAGAGCGCGAGCGCGTTGCGGATCGAACGCCTGCTTGGCGCGATGACGCTGGCCGAGAAGATCGGCCAGCTCACCATGGTCGCCGCCCCCGACCTCACGACCGGTCCGCTCGCGGCGTCGGACCTCGCGGCGGAGGTGAGGGCGGGGCGCGCCGGCCACGTGCTCAACCTCGTGGGCCGGGACCGGATCGACGCGCTCCAGAAGATTGCACGCGACGAGACCCGCCTCGGCGTTCCGCTGGTCCCGTGCCTCGATGTCCTGCACGGATACCGCACGATCTTTCCGATCCCGCTCGCCGAGGCGGCCGCGTTCGATCCCGGGCTCTGGGAACGCACCGCCCGTATGGCGGCGGCGGAGGCGTCGGCCGACGGGCTGATGCTGACCTTCGCGCCAATGCTGGACGTCTGCCGCGACCCGCGCTGGGGCCGCATCGCCGAGGGCCCCGGCGAGGACCCGTGGCTGGCCGCCGCGTTCGCGCGCGCCAAGGTCCGGGGCTTCCAGGGCGCAGGCAAGGGCCGCGTACGGGCCGGCCGGGTGGCCGCGACCGCCAAGCACATCGGCGCCTACGGCGCGGTCAATGCCGGCCTCGAATACGGGGCGGTCGACGTCTCGGAGCGGCAGCTCCGCGAGGTGCATCTCCCGGCCTTCAGGGCGGCGGTCGAGGCAGGGGTGGCGGCCATCATGCCGGCCTTCGTGGCCCTGGCCGGCATCCCCGCGACCGCCAGCCGGGAGCTCCTGGGCGAGGTGGTGCGCGGCCGCTGGGGCTTCGAGGGCGTGATCGTCAGCGACTACCATGCCATTCCCGAGCTCATCGCGCATGGCGTGGCCGCTGACCTGCCGGAGGCCGCCGCGCTCGCGCTGTCGGCCGGGGTCGACATCGACATGATGGGCTCCGCCTACTCGCAGGGCCTGCCCGGGGCGCTGGAGCAAGGGCTGGTGACGATGGCGCAGGTCGACGCCGCCGTGCGGCGGGTGCTCGCCCTCAAGGACCGCCTCGGCCTGTTCGACGCTCCCGTCCGCCGCGGGGCCCTTCCCGCGCGGCGAGGATCCGGGGAGGAGCCGCGCAGCCTGGCGCGCCGGGCCGCGGCGAGCGCGATGGTGCTTCTCAGGAACGAAGGGGGCGTTCTTCCTCTGGCTCCGACCGGCCCACCCATCTACCTCGCCGGGCCGCATGCCCTGGGCGACGGCGACCAGCTCGGGCCCTGGGCGGCCGAAGGCGGGCGCGAACCCGTCGAGAGCGTTCTGGACGCCCTGCGGCGCGCCCTGCCGGACCGCCGCGTCGAGCCGATGCCCCGGGCCTGGCAAGACCCGGGAACACCGCCGGCCGGGGCTGCGGGCGCAGGCCTCGTCGTCCTGTGCCTCGGCGAGGCCTCCGTCATGAGCGGCGAGGCGGCGAGCCGGGCCGAGCCGGTCCTGCCGCCCGACCAGCGCGACCTCGTTCGAACGGCTGCGGCCCTGGGCATGCCGCTCGTCCTGGTCGTCTGGACGGGGCGTCCCCTGGTGATGACGGATACCCTCGATCAGGCGGACGCCGCCCTTCTTGCGTGGTTCCCCGGCAGCGAGGGACCCGCCGCTCTCGCCGACGTGCTCGCGGGCGCGTGCGATCCCGGGGGGCGGCTCCCGGTGACCTGGCCGGCCAGCATCGGCCAGATCCCGATTTTCTTCGGCCAGCGTCCGAGCGGGCGTCCCTTCGAACCGGGCAACCATTATTCAGCGCAATACATCGATGCGCCGCCCGGCCCCCTGTTTCCCTTCGGGCATGGCCTGTCCTATGCGCGCTTCGCCATGCGGATCCGGGAGATCGTTCCCGCGCGCAGGACACGGCCCGGCCCCTGCCGCGTGGTCGTGGAGGTCAAGAACCTCGCCGGCCGGGCCGGCCGGGCGACCGTCTTCCTGTTCATCCGGGACCGCGTCGCGCGGGTCGCGCGGCCCCTGCTCGAATTGCGGGGCGTGCGGACATGCGAGGTGCCCGCCGGCGAGACGAGGCTGGTGACGCTCCACCTCGCCTGGGCGGACTTCGCAGCCCTGGGCGACGACGAGGGCGAGAGCATCGAGGCGGGCGAGGTCGAGATCTATGCCGGCCCCAGCGCCGACCTCTCGGTCCTCGATCGGAGGGTCGTGCTCCTGCCGCCCTCTCCCGTCGCGGGGACCGAGCCTGTCGGATCGCGGGTCCCGGCGCGACGGGCGGGCGCCCCGGCACTGCGAGGCGGAGGCCGATGATCCGCCATCCGGTCCTCCTGGCCGATATCGGCGCCACGCTGACGCGCCTGGCCGTCGTCGAAGAGCCCGGGGCGGCCCCGTTTCCCCTGGCGCGCCTGCAGACCACGGCGTGGCCGGGCTTCGTCGCGGCGGCCCTGCCGGCGCTGGCGGGGACGAGCCTTCGCCCGCGCTCGGCCATCCTGGCCGCCGCGGGCCGGCTGTCCGCCGGCTGCATCCGGCTGACCAACGCGCCATGGCGGCTCGACCCGCAGGAGATCGGCCCGGCACTGGGCCTGCAGTGCGTGGTCCTGGTGAACGACTACGTCCCTGTCGCCGCGCTTCTGGGTTCCGACATCGCGGCCGGGCCGGACGGGCTTCACGCGATCGGCCCGGTTCCGGCCGGCGAGGCGGACGGAGCGCGCGTCGTCATCGGGGCCGGGACGGGCCTGGGCGTCGCTACCGCGGTCCCGTTCGGCCGGCGCACCGCCATCCTCACCACGGAAGCGGGCCATGTGTCTTTCGGCGCCTGCGAGTCCGAGGAGACGGCCCTCTGGGCGCTCCTGGAACGGGCGCACGGACGCATTACGGCGGAGTCCGTGTTGTCCGCACCGGGCCTGCTTCGCTTGCACAGGGCGCTGGCGGCGGCCGGGGGGCTGGCCTGCCACGCGGTCACGCCTGCCGACGTGACGGCGGCGGCGTCGCGCGGCGATGCGGGCGCCATGGCCGCCTTGCGTCTCCACGCGCGGCTGCTCGGCCGCTTCTCCGGCGACATGGCCCTCTCCTTCGGGGCGACCGGCGGGGTCTTTCTCGGCGGGGGCCTGCCCCCTCGGCTTCTCGGGACCTTGCAGGAGGGTGGCTTTACGGCGGCCTTCGCGGCGAAGGCCCCGTTCGCCGACCTGATGAAGACCATCCCCGCCTTCGTCCTGGGCGCCTCGGACCCGGCGCTCGACGGTCTCGCAGCGATCGCTCGAAATCCCAGCGCCTATGTCTTCCCCGCCGGGCGTTTCGACGCCTGACGCAGGACGGACGCTCTGGCAAGGGCTTGGCATGGCGGCGCCCGCCGGGCGCAGGCCTCAATCCGTGGGCTGCGTGCCGCCGGGCTCAAGGCGGGGCGCCGCCGACCGGGCGACCGCGCGCGGGGACGGCCCGCGCCGGTCGCCCGCAGCCTCGACCGCCGGCTCCGCCCGCACCGCGCTCATCCAGCAGGTCCGGTAGCATGAACAGGCCAGCCGCGAGACCTGGCCGATGTCGTCGTAGCAGGACATCGGGTTTCCGCTGACCCTGTCCAGGACCATGTCCCCGGCTTCGTCGCGGTAGAACACCGCCCACCAGTCCGGTCCCAGCGCGAAGAGGAGGCCGGGTGAGGGATGCGACACGCGGAACCGGATGCGTCGGCCCGAGCGCAGCGCGATGGAATGGGTTCGACCGTGTTGCAGCGGGCACCGTGGGTCGAGGCGACAATGCAGGATGTCGAGCACGCGCGCCTCCCCGGGCGATTGCCGACCGAAGCTGGCGGGGAGGGTCGTCGACGCGCTCCCGCCGCGTCCGGAGTCGTGGCCTTCTTGTCCGGCCACGTTGGCTCCAACCTATGCGGGCCTGCCGCGAGACGTCTTTGATGTCTCGCAAGCACCGGACGAACTCGCTGGTGCGGGCGCCGCGCCGTCGCGTCAGCCCGGCCTGTAGTCCCGCGTCGCCTCGGGATCGTCGTGCGAGACGGAGAGGCCGGCGAGGTCCTGCCATACAGCGTCCGGGATGGGCCACTGCGCCCATTCGATCGTCTGGCGCACGCGCTCGGGCTTGGTCACGCCGCAGATCGTCGAGGTGATGCGGGGATCGGCCATCGAGAACTGCAGGGCGACCGCGCCCGGCGGAACGCCGTGGCGTGCGCAGATCGCCTCGACCTGGCGCACCGGTTGCAGCATCGCGTCCGAGGCCTCCTGGTAGACGTAGCGCTGGTAGCTGGCGCTGCCCTTGGCGAGGACGCCGCCCGCGTAGGGCGCGGCGTTGAGCACGGCCATGCCCGCCCCGTGCGCGAATGCGATCATCTCCTCGGCGTTGCGGTTCACAAGCGTGAAGCGATTATGCGTGATCAGCGCGTCGAAGGGGTGCTGGCGCAGGAGCGGCAGCATGAGGTCGACGCGTCCGGCGGCCAGGCCGACGGCCCGCACGAGGCCCTCCTCCTTCATCCTGAAGAGCGCCTCCAGCGCGCCGCCCGGACCGCAAGTCTCCTCGAAGCTGTCGGAATGCTCCGGGTCGTGCAGATGCATGAGGTCGATGCGCTCCAGCCCGAGAGCCGCCAGGCTTTCCTCGAGCGAGCGGCGGGCCTGCGCCGCGTCGAAGCGGTTGGTCCTGGGATCGCGGTCGAGCTTGGTGGACAGCACGAAGCCCGCAGGCAGGCCGCCATGCTCCCGGATGGCGTGGCCGATGCGGTCCTCGCTGCGGCCGAAGCCGTAGATGCGCGAGGTGTCGAGCAGGCTGACGGGCCCGTCGAAGATCGCCTTCAGCGTGGCGGCGGCACGCTCCTCGTCGACACCATAGCCGTAGGTGCCCGGCATGTCGCCGAGGCCGGACGTGCCGAAGGCGAGGCGGGTCACCGTGAGGCCGGTGCGGCCGAGCGGCGCTGTGGGAAGGGAGGTGGAAGCCATGTCAGTCTCCGTGGGGGATGATGCGGCGCTCGCGCGGTGAGTGGGATCAGCCGCCGGCGAGCAGGGTTCCGGCGATCTCGTTCCATTCCTGGTCGAGGCCGTGGTCGGGCATCGGCTTTCCAGCCCGCCTGTACCAATAGGCGGCGTTGGCCCGATCGCCCTCCTTCCGGTGGAGGAATGCGTGGACCCAGTTGCCGGCTGCGGTTTCGTCGCCCTGGGCGCTGGCATGCGCGCGGTCCCACTCGCCCCGCAGGTCCCACCAGAGGGCGAGCAGGGGCAGGCTCAGGCCCTGGGGCGGGCCCTCGCCCATGATGCTTTGCCGGAACGCGTCGACGGCGCCGTCGGGCCTCGTCACCGGCGGACCTCCTGGAGAACCTCGTTGCGTCGCAGGAAGGGCAGCGTCCAGGGCGGGTCGTAATAGGCGTAGACGGCCGGCCCCTGCGGCTGCAGCTTGCGGCTGCGCACGAAGTCCTCCAGCCGCTCGGCCTCGCCCTGCAGGCGTGCGTCCGTGCGCAGGCCCGAGAAGCGCACTGCCGCCATCCGGCGCTCCGGCACCGGGACGATGCGAATCCGGTTGTCCTTGGGCCTGGGCAGGGTCTGCAGAGTCCAGGAGGCCGGCATGGTGAAGCGGACGATCCAGCCGCCGGCCGTCCCGGCCTGCGTGACGGGCGCCGTCATGGCGATGCGCTCGCCCGCCTGCTGGGTGACGGGGGCCGTCATCGCGATCTTGGCCGCAGGCTCGTTGGCCCCGAAAATGTAGCCCGCGAGGATGCGGAAGCCCTCGTTGACGGCCGCGTCGCGCGTTCCCCCGACACTGACCTCCGCGACCACCATGGGCGCATAGAGGCGCACCTCGAAGTCTCCCGAGCGGGCTTCCACCCTGTAGGCCGGCTGTTCCGTCTCCGCCATGGCGACGCCTCCCGAGAGCATCAACCCCAACGCCACGACGATGGCTCGAACGATCCGCCGCATCCAGTCCTCCCGCACCGGTCCTGCCGGCCTGGAACGCACCATAGCAAACACGGCCCCGGCCGCCATCGCGGGCCCCTTCCGGAAACCTCCCAGTGGCGAAGCGCCAGTCGGACGTTTACGCCGGAGGGTCCCACGAGGTTGCACGTCGAGGTTCAACATGGAGGGTCCACATCGCGGCGGGAGGACACGACCGGCGGTCTCGGCGCGGGGATGCGTCCCGCTGATCGGCCCTCCCAAGTCCGGAAGAGCAGCGAGCCCGCGACCGGAAGGCGGTGAACGGAAGCTGCGCCAAATGCGAGCGACGCGCGTCGCCTTCAGCGAGCCGGCGCCACACGAAGCGTCCGGATGTTCACGCGGCGTGCGCCGGACTGAGCGAGGTGAAGCGTGCCCGGAGGGGGCAGACCGGCTTCAGCCGCCGGACAGTCGTTCCGTGACCGCGGGCGATGCGGTCAGGCCGCGTCCAGTGTCTTGAAGAAGCTTTCGATTTTCTGCTGGATGCGGCGGGCCTCGGTGTCGAGGTCGCGGGCCAGCGCCACAACGTGGCCGGCGCCGGCATGCGATTGGTCGGCGGCCTCGCGCATGGCCTGCGCGCCGTCGCGCACGCTGTTCGCCTCCTCGGCCGCCTGGCGGATGGTGAGCGCGATCTGGTGGATCGAGCGCGACTGGCCGGACACCTTCTCCCGCACGCTTTCGCCGATGGACCGCGTGTCGAGCATGCGGCTGCGGATGCCGTGCAGGGCCTCGATGCAGCGCTGGCTGGCGGCGTGGATGGAGGCGATCTGCCGGCCGATCTCGGCCGTGGCCCCCGTCGTCTGGGAGGCGAGCGACTTGATCTCCGAGGCCACCACGGCGAAGCCGCGCCCGGCCTCGCCCGCGCGCGCCGCCTCGATCGTGGCGTTGAGCGCGAGCAGGTTCGTCTGGCTCGCCACCGTGCTGATCAGGCCGGCCACGTGATCGATCTGCTCGGTGGCCTGCGACAGCATGCCGATGGCGACGTCCGTGCGGTCCGCCTCCTCCACGACGTCGTCGGCGAGGCTGATGGAGGTCGCGGTGCCCTTCGAGATCTCCTGCCCGGACAGCGCGATGGCCTCCGCGTTCTGCGCCACGGAGGAGACGTGCCGGGCCGCACGCGTGGAGGCGGCCTCCATGCTTTCGCTGCCCTGCTGGGCGATGCCGGCGGCCTGGCTCATCTGGTCGGCGAGGCGGGTGAACTCCGCGATCATGCCGCTCAGCCGCCCGACGGACGCGCGCAACTCCCCATCGAAGGCGACAACCTTCGATTTCACTGCGGCGTCACGGAGCAGTAGGGCTTCGCGGGCGTCGCTGATCTGCAGGGCGCGCTGCGCCTCCGCGACCTGCGTCTCGCGGTCGTGCAGGGTCTTCAGCGTCACGGCTTCCCGTCGCATCGAGGCCGACACCCAGAATCCCAGCAGCAGGATCAGAAGGGCGTTGAACGCGACGGTCGCCCCGAGCACGCCGGCCCTCTCGCGCCAGCGGGCCAGGACCGCGGAGCGAGGCGAGGCGGCCGACAGGACGAGCGGGAAGCCGGGAACGGCGCTGCTCTGCTGCAGCCAGAGGGCCCCGTCGGCCTGCTGCGACCAGCCCTCGCCGTAGTCCGGCGAGGGGGCGCCTCGCGCGGGCGCTCCCGAGATGCCGAGCGCGGCAGGAAGGTCTGCCGCCAGCACGACGCCGTCGTCGCGCGCGAGCCAGACCGCCACGTCGGACTCCACGCGCGTGGAGCGATAGAAGTCGTCGAGGAACGCCGTGCGGATCCCGACGACCGCAATCCCGATGGGCGCGCCGCGCTCGTCGCGGATCTTGCGCGACAGGAAGACCATCAGCTCGCCCGTCACTTTGTTGCGCTCCGGCGGGCTGACATAGAGTTCGAGCGAGGGGTCCTTGCGGTGGGCGGCGACGTAGTCGCGGTCCGCCACGTCGACGACCGCCGCGGGGTAATGGCGGCTCGAGCTGACGGCCGTGCTGTCCGAGCCGATGATGGCGGCGACATCGATCTGCGGAACGCCGCGGATGCGCTCGGCCAGCATCTCGTGCACCGAGCGGTTCGCCAGCTTTCCGTCGAGTCCGGCATCCCCCTGCGCGCCCGCGAGCAGGTCGGCGAAGCTGCGCAGCACGAGGTCGGCGGCCATGAAGGTCTGGGCCGCGTGGTGGGCCAGGGTCAGCGTGCGGCTGGCGAGCTGCTGGCGCCAGACGTCCTCGGCCACCTTGCGCCCCGTCCACAGGATCGTCACCGAGGCGACGCACATGACCAGGACGACCACGACCGCGCCGGCGAAGGCGAACGGCGACCGGTCGATGCGCGGCAGCGGAGCCGGGCTCCGGCTCGCAGCTTCCCCCTCGCGCTCCGCGCCCGGCCGGTCTTGCATCGTATGCCAGTCAATCCACCACGACGGCCCGCCCATGCGCGCCCGCGCCCGATTCGGGCGGTCTCGACGCGAGGGTGAAGGGATTGCGTTAACGTTTTGGTTAACTCACCGGCGCATCGGCGGCTTGCGCCTTGCGGGCGGCCCGGCTCGCCTTGGGCTCGCCCAGGCTTGCGGCGAAATCGCGGATCACGCTGCGCAGGCCCGGTTCCTCGACGATGTCGGCCGCGTCGAGAATCTTGAACCAGAGCGACCGGCGCTCGCTTTGCTCGAGCCAGGTCTTGCGCTGGCGGCGCACGAGCAGCGGGAAGACCTCGACCGTGCAGAGCAGGAAGTGGTCGGAAAGCCGCTTCCAGGCCTCGTACTGGCCGAAGGGTTTGCGCGCCACCTGCCCCTTGCACCCCGCTTCCTCGAGCGCCTCGAGCTCGGCCACCCGGTGGTGCTTCTTGCCCTTCATCGGCCAGCCCTTGGGGATGATCCAGCGCCGCGTGCCGCGCGAGGTCACGAGCAGTACCTCGGCCTGGCCGTCGATCATGCGATAGGGCAGGGCCGCCACCTGGACGGGGAGTCGCTTGTCGGAGGGCATCAGCGTCTCACCGTCTCGCGCCACACGAGCCGGGGCGAAACGGTGACCGTCTGCGGCGGGGGCATGGCTTCCGGATCCTGCAAGGCGAGCCGAACCGCCGCCTGGGCGATCGTCTCCGCAGGTTGCTCGAACGTCGTCAGCGCGTAGGACAGCCACTCGGCCTGCGGGATGTCGTCGAAGCCGATCACGCAGAGGTCCCGCGGGACATCAAGGCCGAAAACGTGGCGCGCGCAGTCCATCACGCCGAGGGCCATGAGATCGTTGACGCAGAACACGGCGTCGGGCCGCGTCCCGGCGGCGAAGAGGGACCGGGCCGCGGCGATGCCGCCCTCGTAGTGCGAGCCGGAGCCTTCCCGCACCACGCGGACCGGCAGCCCGCGGGCTGCAGCCGCGGCCTTGAACGCCTCCTCGCGTGCGGCGAGGCTCGGCGTGGCGCGGCCGGAATTCACCACCGCGAGTTGCCTGCACCCGGCCCGCAGGAAGGCGAGCAGAGCGTCCTGCATCGCCTCCTCGCTGGAGGTGCGGACGTGGTCGGGGCCCTCGACGGGGTCGTTGCGGTTGATCAGGATGAGCCGCTGCCCGCTGCCCAGCGCCCGCCTGACGATGGACTCGGCGGGCGTGCCCGACAGCACGATCGTGGCGTCCGCCCGGTAATGGAAAGTCTGTTCCAACGTCGCCGCGGGATCGTCGGAGGGGCCGCCGAGGGACAGGAGGAGGCCCACGCGCTGCTCCCCCTGCAGCCGGCGGGTGATCGCCTTCACGAGCCGCGCCATGTGGGGGGTCTCGACGTCCGCCGCGACGAGGCAGACAATTCCCGTGCGCTTGCGGGCCAGGCTCCGGGCGAGGTGATTGACGCGGTACCCGAGCTCGTCGGCCGCGCGCATCACGCGGTCGCGGGTGTGGCTCGAGACGCTGGCCCCGGGGGTGAAGGTGCGCGACACGGCCGAGCGCGACACGCCGGCGCGCCGCGCCACGTCTTGCGCACTCACGAAGCTGCGTCCTGCGGCAGGGCCGTCAGGCCCCACATCCACCATGCTGGCTCCTCCAGGACAACGACCATGCGATGGTTTGCACGCGCGTGCAAGACGAAGATCACGCCTCCCGGCGCGTCGAACCCGCCGGGGGCGGCATCTCCTGGCGATAGTCGAAGATCGGCCCCGGCGCGAGCGCAAGGGCCTGGCCAGTCAGGCCTGCACGGGCGAGGGGTCAGGCCAGCCCGGGGTGGCGGGGCGCCGGCGCGCAGTGCGCCTTCCTGAAACTGGCGTAGGGAATGTAGCTCGGCCGTTCCGGCGTGAGCGAGGCCTGCCACGCTGTCCGGCAGATGCGGGCCTTCGCCAGGCGGGCCGGCTTTCCCTCGCCCGCCGCGAAGGTCCCCGGGAAGATCCGGTGGATCAGGTGGCCGCCACGGCCCTTCGCCTCGGCCGTCGCCGGCACGGCCAGCGTGACAGCGAGAGCCAGGCCCAACGCCGCGCCGACGGCGCGTCGCCGGGCGACGGTGTCACGGACATCGGGGACGAGCGTGCTCAAGGTCAACGAAGCCTCACCTTCATCGCTCAAGTCTGATGCATCCTCGGCCCGGCCGCAAGCCGATTGAGCTGATCAGGGCTGCGCCCGTCGACATGGTTCGGACTCAAAATGATGCTCTCAGGAGTCGTGAAGCGTGCCGGGGTGAGATAAGGATGCTCAGCGGCGCCACCGCGATCCCGTGACCACAGATCCGACGATGAAACGCACGCATTTCCCCAGCACCGAGGACGTCCTCGGCCTGTCCAAGACCCCGGCGAAGCCGCGCTCCATGCATCCGGCCATGATCGCCGTGTTCGGCGCCATGACCTTCAATGCGCTCCTCGCGCTGGCCAACGCCAACGGCATGCGGATGACGTCCGGCATGGTCATCGGCTCGGAGGTCCTGGTCACGGGCCTCGCGGTCGCGATCATCGCCCGCTACTGGGTCTCCGCGATGATGCCCTGGGCTTTGTTGCTCGGCTTCATCACGCTCCAGGCGATCCTGGTCTCGCTCGTGAAGGGCGCCTTTGACCCGAAGTTCCTGCGCGATGCGGCGGCCATTCCGATCTTCATCATGCTGGGAATGACGGCCTCCCGCGTGAGCCTCGTGCGCTTTCTTCTCGTGGCCCAGACGGTCGTGGTCCTCGTGATGATCTTCGAGGGCGCGGCGCCCGAACAATTCGGTCGGGTCTTCAATGTGTCCGGCTATTACGTGAACACCCGGGGTTTCACGGAAGACAGTTTCTGGATGAAGGATTCCGGCCTGTTCGTGAGCTCTTTCCGGCCCGGCGAGCGGTTCTTCTTCAACTCGTTGAACCTACACCGCCTCTCGTCGATCTTCCTGGAGCCGGTCTCGCTCGGCAATTATCTCGTCATCGCGTTCGCAGCCCTCCTCGCCCTGCGCCACGAGTTCAGCCGTCCCGCCCTGATCTACATGCTGGTGACGTGCGCCATGATCCTCGTGGGCTGCGACGGGCGCCAGGCGACCGTGCAATGCGCCCTGGTCGTCGCCATCGTCTTCGGCTGGCGGCTCCTGCCAAGGCCCGTCACGGCGCTGATCCTTCCGGTCTCCGTGCTTTTCGCCTTCGCGGTGGTTCTGGGATTCAACCTGAAGAATGACGGCGACAATTTCACGGGCCGTCTCGTTTATTCGGTCTTTTCCATTCGCCGGTTTGAGGTGGAACACTTCCTCGGCATCTACCCGGGCGACATCACCTACACGTATGACAGCGGCATCGCCTATTTCATCGCGACCCAATCGCTGATCGGCGTCGCCGTCATCTGGTTGGCGATCGTGTTTCTCGGCGAGGCGGAGGACGAGTCGTCCCGGATCTTCCTGAACTCCGCCTGCATGTATTTCGCGCTCAGCCTGCTCGTCAGCAACGCGGCGTTCTCGATCAAGACCGCGGCCCTCCTGTGGTTCGTCCTGGGCTACGTGACACGCCGCGCGGGAATCCGCGCGGCCGAGGGGCGCAGCGCCGAGCGGGACCGCACGATGGCTCTCGCGATGGGCGGCACGCCCGCGGCGGCCTCACGATGAAACCGGCGGCCGCTCCCGCCCGGGTCGACCGGCGCACGCTCCTCGGCGGCCTCGCGGCGGCCACGCTCGTCTCCCCGGCTCTGGCGCAACACAAGGGCCGGCCGGCGGCCATGCCCAGGCTGGGCGGCGGCATCAACCTCGCGGGCGCGGAATTCAACACGACCGGGCGTCGCGTCAACGTCGACTACGTCTATCCGGACAGGGCCACGGTCAACTACTTCACCGACAGGGGCTTCCTGCTGATCCGCGTGCCCTTCCTGGCGGGCCGCCTGGTGGCGCAGGGGAAGTCCGGGCTGGAGCCCACGCCGGACATGGACATCATGGCCCAGGTCGTGAAGTGGGCGGCCGAGAAGAATGCGCGCGTCATCCTCGACATGCACGAATACGGCCACGCCCTGAATGGCGGCCTCATCGGCCGCGACAACGGGGCCGCCGAATCCTTCGCGGCCTCCTGGGCCGCCATCGCCAGGAGATTCCGGGCCACGCCCAACGTGATCTTCGGCCTGATGAACGAGCCCAACAAGCAGTCGGCGGAGGAATGGCTGGTCGGCGTGAACCAGGCGATCGCCGCCATCCGGGGGGTGGGCGCGCGCCAACTCATCCTGGTGGCGGGCGCCTACTGGGACGGCGCGCATAGCTGGACCAGCACGCCCAACGGCATGGTGATGCTGGGGGTCAAGGACCCGGGCGCCAATTTCGCCTACGAGGTCCACCAATATCTCGACAAGGACAGCTCCGGCACGCATCCCGAGGCGGTGCCCGGCGCAGGCTCCACGCGTCTCGCCTCGTTCATCGAGTGGTGCCGGACCCAGAAGGCCCGCGCGGTCCTGGGCGAGTTCGGCTGGGCCGACAACCCCGTGGCCCAGGCTGAGGGCCGGGCCCTGCTCGAGGCCGTCAAGGCAAGCCCCGACGTCTGGCTGGGCTGGACCTATTGGGCCGCCGGCCCCTGGTGGGGCGACTACATGTATTCCGTCCACCCCAAGGACGGAAAGGACAGGCCGCAAATGGCCGTGCTGCAGGACTACGTGAAGTTCTAGAGCTCTTGTCGTCCTGCCTGCCACGTCTTCGCGAAGAGCGCGGCGACGAAGCCGTCCATGCCGGGCGTTGAGCTGGATTGTTTCGCCTTCGGCCCGCAATGACGGCGAGGGATCGGACCTGTCAGGGTTCGCACGAGGCCGCTCGATCCCGACCGGCGCCACTTGGACGCGCCGCTCGCGGCGGGCGCGGCGCGTGCCTCTGGGAGGGACGCGCCAGGCTCCGCTCTCGCGTCAGATCACCTGGTTGGCGTGCTGCTGCAGGATGGTGAGCTGCGGCTTGTCGACGCCACCGGCAGGCTCGGCGGAATACATGTAGTTCCCCCACCAGGCGCCGCCGGCCCAATAGGTGCCGCCCTGCCACACGTCGGTGTGCTGCTCCATGTAGGCCAGCATCTTGTCGAGCGCGGTCAGGCTCGTGCTGTCGCTCGCCACGCCGAACTCGCCGAGGAAGAGCTTGTTGCCCGTGCTCTGCGCCCATTGCGTGATGGCGGTGAGCCGCTCCACGCCGACGGTGCTCGAGACCACGTTGGCATGCGTGCCGGATCCGTCCGAGTCGAGGTACTGGTGAACCTCGAACGCGAAGTTCTTCAGGGGATCCTTGACACCGGCGCCGACCACGGCGGCGTTGTCAGACGTGGTCCAGGACCACGCCCCGTCCCAATAGCTGCCGGGCACGAGGATCTCGTTCGTGGCGCCGGCCTTCCGGATCGAGTCGATGGCGGCGTTGGCCGAAGCGAGCCAGCTCGTGGCCGACTGCGCGTTCGGCTCGTTCATCAGGCCGAACATCACCGAGGTGTTCTGGGCGTAGTGGCCGCCGAGCTTGCCCCAGAAATCGGCGAAGGCGGCGTTGGGCGTGCCAGACGTCCCGATCAGGTTGCCGAAGCCCGCGCCGTAATTGTGCACGTCCAGCACGACCTTGAGACCCTTCGACGCCGCGTAGTTCACGACGTCGTCGAGGCGGGCCACTTCGGTCGCGTCGAGCGCCCCGTACATCGACTTCTGCACGCGCTCCCACAGGAAGGGAACGCGGATCACGTCGAGCCCCTTCGCGTCGTAGTAGTCGATCTGGCCGTGCGAAGGGTAGATGTAGTTGTAGCCGTAGGCCCCGCCGGCCTGGCCGAACTCGCCGCCCGCGATGTTGATGCCCATCAGGAAGCCGGAGCTGGCCGGGGCGGGGGCCGCGGCGAGGCTGAAGCTCTGCGAAGCCGTGGTCGACGCATTGTGCGCCGCATCCTCCACGTGGCTGCTCACCGACCCCGCCGCCCAACCCGCGCCCGGCCTGGCGACGTCGATGAAGAAGCTGGTGCCCGAGACGTTCGCCAGCGGCACGACGCTGGTGAGTCCCTGGATCGTCACGCTGAGCGTGTCGCCCGCCGCGAGAGCCTGCGAAAGCGTGCCGGTCAGGTGCAGTGTCGCCGCCGACCCCTCGCTCGTGCTGATCACGTTGTCGCCGGCCACGGCAAGCCCCGTCACGCGGGCCGCGGGCGGCGTCGTGTCGATCGTGAGGGACTGCGTCGCCGACGCCGCAGAGACGTTGCCGGCGGCATCGGTCGCGAAGGCTTTGAAGCTGTGCAGGCCGTCGACGACCGAGACCGTGTCGAAGCTCCAGGCGCCGGAGCCGTTGGCCTTCACCACGGCGATCGGGCTCGTGGCGGCGTCGAGGTAGACGGACACGCTCGCATTGGCCTCGGCCGTGCCCTGGACGAGGGGCGTGGCGTCGTTCGTCAAGACTGAGGAGAAGGCCGTGATCGAGGGCTGCGGAGGCGGGGCGCGATCGATGGTCAGCGCTGCGCCCGCGGACAGCCCGCTCGTGTTGCCCGCCGCATCGATCGCAAGGGCGGTGAAGGTGTGCACCCCGTCGGACAAGCCGGTCGTGGGAGCGAGGCTCCAGGCGCCCGTGGAACTCGCGGTGGTCGTGCCCACCGCCGCAGCGAGGCCGTCGACATACAGATTCACGCGGGCCCCCGCTTCGGCCGTCCCCGACACCAGCGGGGTGGCGATGTTGACGGACGGGGACTTGAAGGCCGCGATCGCCGGCGTCGCCGGTGCGGTGCTGTCGATTGTGAAGGCGACCGCGGTGGAGACGACGCTCGTGCCGCCCGTCGGGGTGCTGGCTGCCGCGGACACGCTGTGCGGGCCGTCGGTCATGGCGGCGACCGGCGTGAAGCTCCAGGCGCCGCCGCTCGACGCGGTCGTCGTGCCAAGCACCTTCGTCGTCCCGTCCACGAAGAGCGTCACCGTGCTGCCGGCGGCCGCCGAGCCGGACAGGGTCGGCGTGTTGTCTGCGGTGAGAGCGGCAAGCGCCTGGATCGTCGGCGTCGGGGTCGGGGTCGGCGCGGGGGCCGGCGTCGGCGTCGGCGTCGGCGTCGGCGTAGGGGTCGGCGTGGGCGTGGGCGCGGCGGCGGGCGGCGGGGTCACCGCGGCGGCTTGGCTGATCGTCAGGGTCTGGCCGGCCGACTTGACGCTGACGTTGCCCGCGGCGTCAGCGGCCTTGGCGGTGAACACGTGATCGGCGGGCGCGAGCGTGATGCCGGGGCGCAATGACCAGCGGCCCGCATCGTCCGCCTGGGTGGCGCCGACCGGGCTCGTCCCCCCGTCCACGTAGAGCATGACCGTGGCTCGGGCTTCGGCGGTTCCCGTCACGGTCGGCTTGGTGTCGGTCGTCGCCCCGCTGAACGGCGTCACCACGGGCGCGGCCGGCGCGGCGTGGTCCAGGGTGACAGACACTTTGGACGAGAGCACGCTGACGTTCCCGGCGGCGTCGACCGCCTTGGCGGTGAACTGGCGAGGGCCGTCGGCCAGGCCCGCGATGGAAGCGGTCCAGGCGCCGGTCGCGTCCGCCTTGATGATGGCGGCGGCCACGTTCGACCCGTCGACATAGACGGACACGGTGCTGTTCTTCTCGGCCGTTCCCGTGAGCTGGACGGACGGCGCGTTGCTGACGGGCGCGGCGGGCGCCGTGATGACGGGCGCTGCGACGGTCCTGTCGACCGTGACCACCAGCGGCGCGGTGGCGCCGGAGGTCACCCCGTTCTTGGTCGCGGTCGCCGTGAACGTGTAGACGCCCTCCGCGGAGGGGGCGGCCACCCAGTAGGATCCGTTGGCGCTGGCCTTGGTCTTGAGGGTGCCCGCCTGGCCCGTCGACGACACGTAGCTGATGGTCACCAGGGAGCCCGCCGCGGCGAGACCCCTGATGCCGACCAGGCCGCTGTTGGTCAGGTTGTCGCCGAGGATCCCCGAGTCGGAGGCGCCGTCGAGTTGCAGGACCGACGGCGGGGCCGTGGAGACAGCGAGGGTGCTGGTCGCCGTGGCCTTGGCCTTCATTCTCCATCGCGGCATGTCTTCCCCTCCAGCCCGTGCGTTCATCGTGTCGAGGGGAGATCCTTTCAGAATGACTTTGGAGTTATTTTAAGTCTGTTTAGTCGCTTCGTAGTATTTCGTTAGGACAAGGGTAACCAAAGCGGGGCCGCCGGCGGCAAAACACATGCGGCCCGGGGGCCGGAGTGCTTCCGCCCTCGATTGTCGACGCGCGGATGCACGCGCCGGGGCCCTGCGACCGTCGCAATTCGGCATCAGGTCGTG
Organism: Alsobacter sp.; assembly: GCA_046349155.1. Lineage (GTDB taxonomy): Bacteria > Pseudomonadota > Alphaproteobacteria > Rhizobiales > Beijerinckiaceae > Alsobacter. The sequence goes on from JAXMCW010000004.1 coordinate 123,809, forward strand.
CCGCAATGCGGAAGCACCCTTGACCGCGCAAGTTGTCCCAGGGCCTTATGAGGCGCCCTCCCAGGGTGAGGATTCACCATAGGGAAGCATGAGCCCTGCCCGTCTGCGTAAAAATTGACTCTCAGTGGACAATTTTACCGCGCATCGAGCAGGGCCGTGTATCCTGACCCCATTGTCGTTCGTCTGGATGGTGCATGACTGAGACCACGAGGCCCCCGCGGGCGGACCGCCGGCGTTTTCTCGGCGCTCTCGCCGCAACGCTCGCCCTGGCGGCGTGCGACACGACCGATCCCGCGCTGCAGGCGGCGTCCGACATGCCCGCGCCTGTCGAGATCAGGCTCGCGGCCGGGGACAAGCTCAAGATCACGGTTTTCGGCGAAGAACAACTCACCGGCGAGTACGAGATCGATTCGAACGGTTTCGTGTCCATGCCGCTCGCCGGGACGGTCGAGGCCGCGGGCCTCACCAAGATCGAACTGGAGAGGCGCCTCTCCGGCAAGCTCAGCGGTTCCTACCTCAAGAATCCCAAGGTGACGGTCGAGGTCACGTCCTCGCGCCCCTTCTACATCCTGGGCGAGGTGGAGAAGCCCGGCGAGTACCCCTATCGCGCGGGTCTCAACATCATGAGCGCCATCGCGGTCGCAGGCGGGAACACGTATCGCGCCAGTCGCAGCAAGGTCTATATCCAGCGAAACGGGCAGGGCTCCTTCCAGGAAGTGCCCCTGGGACCGACGATTCCCGTCTATCCCGGGGACGTGGTCAAGGTGCCCGAGCGATACTTCTAATTGTCCACACGAAGGGCTCGTGTCGCACGCTTACAATGGCGCACGGAATTCGCCGTGAGATTCAACCATATGTTGCCGTGGGGCTTTATGATCTCGGATTGGTGGTGTTAAGAAGGCCTTAACGGATGGGGTGCGTCGGGCGTCGGAGAGCGGGAGCGTGTCCCGTGAGGCTTCGAGGCCCGGGGCGGTCAGAAAGCGGAGTGGCTCGTTGCGAAGTGTCGGCGCCCTGAAGAACGCGACGGCGGCCCTGGTCGGAACGACGGCGCTTGCGACCGTGCTCGTCCTCCTGGCCGCGGGTCCGGTTGCGGCGCAAAGCGTGTTCGTGTCGAGCAACGCGCCCATCGACGCCAAGCCCACGGACGGGCGGCGACCGGCCTCGGCCAAGGCCAACAGCGAAACCGGTGCGATGACCTTCGGGGACTTCATCGTGTCGGGCCAGCTGATCGCCGGCGGCGTTTACAACGACAACCTGTATCAGTCGCGCTACAATAAAGTGTCGGACTGGGGCATCAATTTCCAGCCGAGCTTCAAGGTCGACCGCAGCGTCGGGTTGCACACGACCTCCTTGACCGGTGTGCTCAGCAGCCAGTTCTACCTGAATAATTCGAACGGCAACACGACGACGGGCAACCTCGCGCTGAGCCATATCTACGAGGTCCAGCGCGATCTCGTGGCCTATGTCCAGGGCCACGTCGCGCGCAACCTCAATACGAACCCGTCCATCTACACGGGCCTGAACGTGCGCCTGGACCCCTCCTACTTCAACGAGGAGTACCTGTCCGGCTCGCTGGAGAAATCGTTCGACCGGTTCTCGGTGGGCATGGGAGCCCAGATCCTCGGCCAGCAATACGACAACATCTCGGATACGGCCGGCCGGCGCTACCAGCTCAACGGCAATGACGGCACGGCGACGACCGTGATCGCCCGCTTCGGCTATGCGGTCACCCCCACGATCAAGGCCTTCGTCCAGCCGTCCTATAACTGGCAGAACTTCAACGCCAGCTTGAACAATTCGCAGGGCTACACGATCGTCGCAGGCCTCCAGACCGACCGCATCGGACTGTTCCGGGGCGAGATCTACGGCGGTTTCGCGTCCCAGGACTTCACCAACCTCAACAGGACGCGCACGGCGCCGACCTTCGGCGGGTCGATCTCCTATTTCCCGACGCGCGATCTCACCTTCACGGCGAGTTTGACCCAGAACTTCGGCCTGACGCAGGGCGTCGCCTTCCAGGGCGGCACCGGCCAGACGACGACGGCCTCGCTCTCGGCGCAGTACGCTTTCTCCCAGACGCTCACGCTCGGCGCGAATATCGGCTACTCGCAGATTTCCTACGACCAGTCGGCGCAGAAGCAGGAGCAGTGGGGCGCCGGCGTGACGGCGAACTACATGTTCTCGGCCCATCTTGGCGTGAACGCGGGCTACTCCTTCACGCGCGTCGAGTACAATATCGGGCCTGGCGGATACGACAGGAACCTCGTCACCCTGGGCGCGACGGCCCGGTTTTGACCGGCTGGCGGTTTGGACGTAAGGCTCCCCTGGGCGGCGGGCCTCATTGCCGGCACATTCGAGGTGCAAGGGGCCGCAGGAGCGGTCTCGCGAATAAGGCATTGCTCAACGTTCGCTGATAACGTGAAAGGTGGCGCGGCACTTGGATGGAGCCGTGGAGCCTAGGCCAGCGACTGTGCGGGACGGGCTGGAGAACGAACCGACGATGCGGATGGAACGCAGGGACGTGTTGCCCAACCTCGCCAGGATTCCCGTCGATCGGGGAACCGGGGAAACGACAGGCATCGACGTCTGGTCCGTGCTCGACTTCCTCCGGCGCCGCTGGAAGATGATCGCCGCCTGCGGGATCCTCGCGGTCGCGCTGGCCATCTCCTTCGTCCAGACGCGCGTGCCGCTTTATGCGGCCTATACCGAGATGCTGCTGCAGGCCCGGCAGGACAAGTTCCTCAACCGGATCCTGAGCAAGGATGCGCCGCCCTCCGACTCCACCAGCATCGATCCGGCCGAGTTCGAGAACCAGATCGTCCTGATCGGGTCCGTCGCGCTCCTCAAGCGTGTCGTCGAGAGCGAGGGGCTCGTCGACGATCCCGAATATGGGCCCGCCGCCCAGAGCTGGTTCGGCATGCTCGTGTCCAACACGATCAACCGCATTCGGGAGTTCATGAACCCGCCCCCGCCGGGCGGCGTGGAAGGCGGCACCAACGACGACCCCGTCACCGCCACGGCACGCGTCCTGCGCGGCTATGTCGACGCGAGCCGTTCGGGCCGCTCGTCCGTCATGCTCATCACGGTGATGTCGGCCAATCCGCGGAAGGCCGCACGCCTGTCCGACGCCGTGGCCCGCGCCTATATCGAGGAATTGCTGGCGACCCGGGCCGAGGCGGCGCGCACCGGCGCCCAATGGCTCAACGAGAGCCTCACCAACCTGCGCGACCAGCTCAAGCAATCGGAAGAGGCGGTCGCCAAGTTCAAGGCCCAGAACAACCTGATCGCGACGCGCTCCACCGGCGCCACGATCACCGAGCAGCAATTGTCCGATCTGAACGCCCGCCTCGTGGCCGCCCAGGCCGACACGGCGGAAAAGCGCGCCAAGCTCGACCAGGCCGACCAGGTCAAGCTCAACCGTGGCAACGCCCAGGCGATCCCGGACGTGCTGCGGTCCCCGCTGATCACCACGCTGAGGGCGCAGCAGGCCGAGATCTCACGCAAGGAGGCCGATCTCGTCGCTCGCTACGGCCCGCAGCATCCCCTGGTTGTGAACGTCCGCGCCGAGAAGCGCGACGTGGACGGGGCCATCTCGGCTGAAATCGGCCGGATCCTGCAGGTCCTCAAGAACGACTACGACGTCGCGGTGTCGCGCCAGAAGGCGATCGAGGATTCGCTGCGGGGCGTCACCGGCCAGAGCAACACGGACGACCAGATCTCGGTGCGGCTGCGCGAGCTCGAGCGCACCGCCGCCGCCAACAAGACCCTCTACGAGGACTTCCTCAGCCGCGCGAAGCTGCTCGAGGAACAGACGAGCTTCATGCCCACGGAGGCGCGGATCCTGACCCAGGCGACGCCTCCCCTGGCGCCGTCCTATCCCAAGAAGGCGCTCGTCGTGTCGCTCGGGCTGTTCTTCGGCCTGGGCTCCGGCCTGGCCTGGGCTGTCCTGCTCGAATTGCTGAATGCCGGTTTCACGAGCCCGCGCCAGGTCGAGGAAAAGCTCGACCTTCCGGTTCTCGCCTGCCTCGCTCTCCTGAACCGGGAGCGGTTGAAGAAGCTGGCCTCGCCGGCCTTCGTCGTCGTCGACAAACCGCTGTCACGCTACAGCGAGGCCATTCGCGCCTTGCGCAACGCGGTCAACATTCACCGGCCCTCCTCGCCGCCAAGGATCGTGCAGGTGACCTCGACGATGCCCCAGGAGGGCAAGTCCACGGTCGCGCTCAGCATGGCGCTCTCGGCGGCCGATTCCGGGCAGAAGGTGCTGCTGATCGACGCGGACCTGCGCCGTCCCGCCGTCACCCGAACCTTCAAGCTCAAGGACAAGCCCGGCCTCACCGACGTTCTCTCGGGCACCGTCCGCCTCAGCGAGGCGCTCGTCGAAGAGTCGCAGACCGGGCTGCACGTGCTTCCCTCCGGCGCGCTCACCAAGAACCAGCCCGCGCTCCTGGGCTCGGAGAGCATGCAACTGCTCGTTCAGGGCCTCTCCGAGCGGTTCGACCTCGTCATCCTCGACACGCCCCCGCTCGGGCCTGTCGTCGACGGCGCGATCGTGGCGAGATACAGCGATGCGGTGGTGTTCGTGGTGAAGTGGGGCACGACCGCCCGCGAGGCGGTGCAGAACGCGATCAACGGCCTGCCCGACCGCGACAGCGTGGTCGGGGTCGTCCTCAACCTCGTGGACGAGCGCAAGATCGCCAAGTTTGGCAAGTACGCCTTCTACGGCTACAGCGAGTTCGCAAAATACTACCAGGAGTAGCAGGCCGCTTCGCGGGCTTGCCAGCCGGTCCGGCCAGAGCCTGCATGCGCGGCCCCGCCGCCGGTCCAGGATCTGAAGGTGCCGATGACGTTCCTCGCCCGGACCCGCCCGGATGCCCTTCCTGAGACGCAGCCCGTCCACGAGGCCCGGCCGCTGCGGGTCGCGCATGTCGTTCGCCAATATGCTCCCGCCAGGGGCGGGTTGGAGACCTATGTCGCGGAGCTCGCCGGGCGGCAGGCCCGGCGTGGCTACGACGTCTCCGTCCTGACGCTCGACCGCGTATTTGGCCGTGCCGAGGTCCTGCCGCCGTCGGATGTCGTCGACGGCATTCCCGTGCGCCGCATGCGTTTCGTGGGACACCGCAAGGCCTTCCTGCCTGCCCTCGACAGGTCCTGGCTCAGGACGTTCGACCTCATCCACGTCCACGCCACCGACCAGATCGTCGACCTCCTCGCGCTGATGGCGCTGGCGGGACTACCGCCGATCATGCTGACCACGCACGGGCTCTTTTTCCACACCGAGGACCTGAAGCGGATCAAGCACGCCTACCTGCGGACGATCTCGCGCTTCACCCTGCGCCGGATCCGCGAGATCTTCGCCGTCAGCGCCAATGACCAGGCCATCCTGCGGACGATCGGGATCGAGAGCACGCTGCTCCGCAATCCCGTCGTGCCCTACGCGGGCCCGCGCGCGCAGGGCGCGGACCTTCTCTATGTCGGCCGGATTTCCGCCAACAAGCGCATGCCCCACCTGATCGCCTTCGTCCGGGCCCTGCGCGACCTGGGCGCGCCGACCGTTCTGCACGTCGCCGGCAGCGACGCCGAGGGACTGTGGCCCGGCGTGGAAGCCGAGATCGCGCGCCTGGGCGTGGGCGATCTCGTGCAGTGGCACGGCTTCGTGCCGGATGCGCAAATCGGCGCCATCGCGTCCTCCTGCGGCTTCGCCGTCTCGGCGTCCCGCTACGAGGGCTACGGGCTTTCCATCGTCGAGGGCATGTCCGTCGGGCTTCTGCCCGTCGTCCACCGCAACGCGGCCTTTACGGAAACCGTTCAGCGCTCGGGATGTGGGCTGCTCCTCGACTTCGACGATCCCGGCAAGGCTGCGGCCGCGTTTCTTGCCTGGGCGCCGATGCTGACCGACGCGGATCGTGATAGAGCCGTCGCTTTCGCCCGGTCGCAATCCTGGGATGCCGTCATCGATGCCCTCGACGCACGCTATCACGCAGCCCTTGGCTGAGCCGGGAATTCCCTTCCCCGCCCGGACCATCCTGGGCGTGCCGGTGCGCATCGCGGGCCGCGACGAGGCGGTCGCGTGGCTGCTTCAGCGTCTCGAGCACGGCCCGCAGACCTTGCTGTGCTTCGCCAATACGAACCTGCTGAACATTCTGCGCCGCGAGAAGAACGCCGCGCTTCTGTCCGGCTTCCTCGTCCTGAACGACGGGATCGGCATCGACATCGCCTCGCGCATGCTCTACGGCGAGGCCTTTCCCGAAAACCTCAATGGGACGGACTTCACGCCAGCCCTGCTGGAGCGCGCAGGGCCGCAGGCCCGCGTCTTCCTGTTCGGCGCGCGCGCCCAAGTCGTGCAGCGGGCGGCGGAGGTCTTCGCCGGTCGCCACGGCGTCCGGGTCGTGGGCGTGCAGGATGGCTATAGCTGGTCGGCTGCGCCGGACGAACTCATCGACAGGATCAACCAGAGCGGCGCCAACATCCTGCTCGTCGCCCTCGGCAACCCGGCCCAGGAGCGCTGGATGCGCGACAACGCCCACCGCCTCCGGGCCAACCTGATCGTCGGGGTGGGCGCACTGTTCGACTTCACCGCCGGCGTCGTGTCGCGCGCCCCCCGTGCGGTGCAGGCGCTGCGGCTGGAATGGGTCTACCGGCTGGCCCAGGAGCCCCGGCGCCTCGGGCGTCGCTATTCCATCGACCTCCTCGCCTTCCTGGGTGCGGTCCTCGCCCAGCGAAGCCTGGGCCGCTGACCGATCGTCCGGTTCAGGCAGCCTTGCGCCGGTGCCGGACGAGCGCGACGATGCGGCGGATGTCGTCCGGTTTTGTGAGGGCGATGAAGGCTGCGTAGACCACGGCCCCGACGGCGCAGAGCACGACCAGCCGCGGGATCGGCGCGAGCGCCAGGTGGTCCCGGAGCATCGCGAGCGCCCCGTACATCACCGCGCCGCCGAGCAGGGGATAGCCCGCGATCCTCCAGACATCACCGAGCGAGAACGGCACGAGCCGCGCGGTGAGGTAGCAGAAGAGAGGCATCGCCGCGATCGCCGGCAGCGCGAAGGGCAGGCCCACGCGCTGGGAGCCGAGGGCGTAGACCAGGGCGAAGAACACGACGGACAGGGCAAGCTGGGCGATCGAGGCGTAGAAGTTCCAGATCTGCCGGCGCTTGACGGTGAAGAGCCCGCTGATCCCGGTCTGGACCACCACGAAGAGGCCGGCGATCGCGAGGTCCGAGAACACGGGCGCGGCCTCGGCCCAGCGCGGTCCGAACGCGGTGACGATCAGGTCCGACGACAGGGCGGCCGCGCCCACGAAGGCGGGCGTGCAGACGACCATGATCGAGGACAGCATGCCGTCGAGCGAGGACTTGAGCCGGGCGGGGTCATCCTGCGCCTCGGCGAGCACCGAATAGCCGACCGAGTTGAAGGGGGTTCCGAAGGCGGTGTGCAACGCCATCCGGAGCCTCTTGGCGATGCTGTAGTAGCCGACGGCGACCGGCCCGAAGGCATAGGCCACGAGCAGCGTGTCGGTATTCTGCACCAGGACGTTGGTGGCGCTCGTCGGCATGGCCGTGAGCATGAAGTGCCAGGTCTCGCGCACGGTCTCCCGGCTGAGGCCGAAGGCCGGCCGCCAGGAACTCGCGAGCCACAGCAGCACCAGCGACGACACGGATGTGGTGATCTGCTGGACGACCAGGGCTTCGAGGCCATGTCCCGCCATGGCGACGGGCAACCCGACGGCGCCGCCGATCAATCCGCCGCCGAGCGAGCGGATCACCAGCGATCGATACTGGAAAGTGCGGGCCAGTCGCTGCTCGTGGGTGCGGGACAGTCCGATGAACAGCAGGATCCACGCCATGGCGTGGGTCACGTGGGCGAGATCCGGGACGTCCATCACCGCCTCGATCGTGCCGGCGGAGGCGAACAGGACGGCGGACAGGAACAGGGAGAGGGCGAAGGTCAGCCAGAACGTGGTCGAGTAGTCGAGATCCGTGGGGTTCTTCTTGCGCGTCGTGACGAAGGAGATGTTGTCGATGAGCAGCGTTTTCAGGGAGAAGATGAAAGCGTAGCAGGTGCTGATCACGCCGAATTCCCGCGGGGTGACCCAGCGCGCGAGAACCGTGAAGATCACCAGCGAGATGACCTGCGTGCCGACCATCTCGGCCGTGCTCCAGGCCACGCCCGAGGCGGCCCGGCGAGCCATGGACGGGGCAGGCGCGTCGCTCACGGCCGCCCCATGCCGGCCGGGGCGTGACCGCCTCCGGCGTCACCGGCGGCGCGAGCCTGCCCATCGTGCCCGACGGGGACGCGGACCCCGCGCGCGCATGGCGGCGCGACGCGAGCCCGGCGGCCCGTTCCGGACATGGATGGTGGCATGTGGCTCCCCCCGCGCTGACCTGTTTCGACCAGGGCGACCGGCGGCAGCCCCGCGCCTGTCGTCATGTGCAAGGTCAAGCCCATGCCCTAACTGGAGCACCTCTGCAAGACTCGGGTGTCAAGGCAGGTCTGCCCCGCGCGGTCGCGAGGCCTCAGGCGCTGCGGCGCAGGCGGTTATTGATGCGGAATGACAATTCCCGCCATTCGTGACGCATCAGGTCCCGCAGGTTCTCGACCTTCTCGAGCGCGGTCGCCTCGCCGAACTCATCCGGCAGGTGCTCCACGTAGGGCCGCGCCCACTGGTAGAAATTGCCGTCGCGCCGGCGCACGTCGCCGGGCGTGAGGATGCTCAGGTAGCGGTGCCACGCCTTGTTCTCCCAGAGATGGGTGGCGTAGGTCTGGTCGGAGACGATCGGCTCGTCCGATTCAAAGATCAGGCGCAGGTCGCGCTTGAAGAACAACGGCCAGAAGAAGGCCTTGTTGGACTCGATCGTGATCTCGTCGGGGTGGGCGGCCGCCAGGCGCGCCGGGCGGACCACCGAGTGCTCGTTCCAGTGCAGCCCCGGGCCCGTGCCCCGGAAGTCGCGGTATTCGCCATACCAGCGCCGCAGGAACGGGGCGCCGGGTTCGGCGAGAAGCACAGCGTTGCACAGCTTCTGGTCCTCTTCCTCGCCCTCCCGCCCGATGACGGTGGAGTGGTCGAGCAGCGCATCCATCGACCTGTGCACGAAGACGTCGGCGTCGAGATAGATGCCGCCGTGCTCGATCAGTTTCTCGAGACGCGTGATGTCCGACCTGTGGGCCGGATGGGAGAGGGGGCGGCCGAAAATCTCCCGTGGCGCGGTGATCTGCACGGGCGTGATGTCGCCCTTGATCAGGTCCCACCAGGGCCCGGTCGGTTCGAACTCGTAGTAGAGAAAAACCTTTTCGGGCTGCAATCGCTCGATCGCGCTCCGAATGCACACGTAGTGGCTGAGCCTGAAGGGCTTCCCGCCGAAGTCCTGGCGGAAGCCAAAGCAATAATGAACGATCTTCGGAATTCTCGGCATGACGATCCTTGCGTGAAGTCAGAACTCGGTTTTCAACCCGAAATGGGGCTTTTCAAGGCCGAACGGACAGCGCCTGCGCTCAGGCGGCGCCGTCGACCGAACGGGGCGCTGCACGGCTGGCGGAGGTCTGGCCGGCCGCCCGGTCGAGAATGCGCAGGAAGCGCTGCGTGATCTCCCCCCAGTCCGGCACGGGGACGTAGGGCACTTCGCCGTGCTCCAGGGCTGCGCCGACGGCGTGAACCACGCTGTCCCGCTCACCCGGGCGGTAGCCGTGGCGGCCGGCGACATGCCCGACGGCGAAGTCGGGGCAGGCCACGGGGATGCGCAGATAGGCGAACTGCAGGAGCTTGAGGCTGGACTGGGCTAGGTAGTGTGCGCCGGGCGTGGAGCGGTAGGGGGCCAGCCCGATCGTGGCGTTGCTCACGTAGGGCAAGGTCTCCACGAACGGCATTTCATCGTAGAAGAACAGGTTGTCGCGCCTGGTCCGCGGCGTGGCGCGCGATCCGATGATGTGGAAGTCGACGTCGGGATGGGCCTCCGCCGCCCAGTCGACCATGTCGAGGTCGAAGAGCATGGAGCCCACCGAGACGGCGGCGGGCCGGCGCGTCTTGAAGGGCGAGGGCCACGTCTTGTCGTACAGGCTCTTGTCGAGGCCGAGCGGCAGGATGTGGGACTTTTCTCGCGCGAACGCAAAGTCTTCAAGCAAGCCCTCGGAGATCAGCAGGTAGCCGTCGACGTCGTCGACGCTGGATCTGAGCATGCCCTGCAGCGTATCGCCGGCCCTGATCACGTCGAGCCGGTCCGAGGCGCGGTAGAAGATCTTCGCGGCAGGGTTCAGGCGCTTGATCCGGGGGATCAGGACAATGGAATGACCGGATTCCAGCACCACGACATCGGCGCGTTCGATCAGCGCATCCATGCCGTCATTCCGCATCCGTCCGTAGCGCGCATAGCTGCCGCGCAGGGCGCGATCGGCCAGCGCAATCCCGGTCCGCGCGGGGTGCAGCGGCGTCTTCCAGATAAAGCAGGTGATCCCGGCGTGATCCTCGCACCGATTGGCGCGGTCCCACAGGAAGGAGCGCGGGTCCTTCGTCAGCCGTGACAGCAGGCTGAAGCGGATGGAGAGAAAGGAGACTTGTGCGCCGGCCTGCCGCAGCCCGTCGGCCAGCGACTGGATGCTACCCCGGCGCGCCATTCTGTAATCGTGGACCGACGAGACGATGAGGACATGCAAATCACTTTCTCCTGATCGACTCTCACGCACACTCTGAACGTAAGATTGCGCATTTGCAATCAGGAAGCAAGCTAAGCAATGATTCAATTAAAGCAGGACGATGAAGCGATTATAAAAGGAAGAATTTTATTTATTCACGGAGCCGTGAATGGCGAGAATAAGAGCTCGCGCTTGTTGCAATAGCGCGGCGTTTTCGACGGGGTGCATCTGAATTGTTGCGATACGACAACCGCCGGATCGCTTTCCTGGCTCGAGGCAAACCGGCCCGCCTTCGGGCCGTCCCGTCGCGGGCCGGACCGCCGTCCTGCGACCCCGCCTTTCCACTGCGCTCGCGGTGAGGCGACCGGGTTGTCGCCGATGCGGCTCTGAACCATAAGGTTAGCGACCCGCTCCCGGATGCAGAACGCCAAGGGCGGACAGGACCAGCGAGATGCAAGCCTCAGCCGTCGACACGAACTCCATGGTCAGCATTGTCCTCCCCGTCTTCAACGGCGAGCGATACTTGCGGCAGACCCTGGATTCGATCCTTGCCCAGGACTACGCGGCGTTCGAGATCCTCTGCGTCAACGACTGCTCGACGGATCGCAGCGCCGACATCCTGGAGGCCTATCGGCGAGACGATGATCGCGTGGTGGTCCTCACGACACCCGAGAACCTCGGGATTTCCCCCAAGTCGGTCGCGTTCGCGCTGCCGCACATGCGGGGGCGCTATTTCCTCTACATGTCGCAGGACGACCTTCTGTCGAAGGACTGCCTCCTGCGCCTCGTCGAGCGGTCCCGCGAGACGGGGGCGGACGCGGTCATCCCCGATGTGGCCTTCTACATCGAGAGCGAGACCGCGCAGCCTCGCCCCACACTGGCCGGACTCCGGGGAGACAGGTCCGTGATCCTGCAACCCAGGGAAGCGGTAGCCCTCGCTTTGGACTGCACGATTCCGGGCAACGCGCTCTGGAACGCCGACCTCGTCAGGAGGCTGGGAATCCAGGTGTTCGGGACGTATGCGGACGAGTATACGGTCCGGGTGTGGTTCATGAATTGCAACAGGGTGGCATTCGCCAGCGGTGTCTTTTTCTACCGGCAGGATAACCCGAATGCGATCACGAAGAAGCTCACCGCAAAGACGTTCGACCGCGCGGAAAATCATCTCGTCCTATATAAGTTCCTGAAAGATAACAGGTTTGAGCAAAGCCTGTACAGGAAGGAACTTCTGGATTGCGTCTATCTGCTCTATCATCTGCAGCGGCTCGTGGATGACGGCCGCTATCAGTTCCCCAACGACGACCGCGAGGATGCGCGGGCGCGGATCGCGAAATGCGTGCGAGCGATCCAGGACACGCGATGCCTGTCGGACAGCCTGTTCTCACGCAGGCTCCTCGTGAAGCTCTTGGCCATCAAGCTGGGCTATGGTCCCTTCGTGCTCGCTGTGCGGGGAGCAACCTGGCTGCGCGGCGCCTTGCGCGCGACAGGCCGCGTCGAGGCGCCGCTCGTGTCGTCCGTTGAGGAGATCCCGCACTGGTAGGCAGCCCCTGCCCGCCCGCCCGCGCGGCGCGGGCCGGACAAGCGCTGAACGTGCCGGCCATGCGCGCCGCCGCGGATCGGGACTCGCGCTCGTGAGAGCAGGCGGATGGCGAGGCGGGATCAGCCCGCCGGCCAGATGCTCAGGCCCGCCCCGGACGCGCGAGCAGCACCGTCCGGAAGAGGACGGCCATCGTCACGAAGTAGAGGAAGTAGTTGAGCGCGAAGGCGTAGCTCGCGCCGACAAATCCGAACATCCGCACGAACAAGAAGACCAGCAGCACGAAAAGGCTGTGGAAGATCAGGTCCGTAACGATGAGCAGCCGGGTCATCGAGCGCACGACCATGATCAGGGAGATGAGCCAGCTCGCGATCTTCAGGACGTCCCCGATCATCTGGAAGGCGAAGAGGTCGCGCATCGGGAGGAATTCGGGCGTGTAGAGGAGGTGGACGATGACGTCCTTCATGCTCCAGATGGCCAGCGCCATCACGGCGACGACGGGCGTGATCAGCGCCATGCTCCGCCGGATGACCGGCCCCATTTCGGCATCGCCGCCCGCCGCCGCGAGCCGGGGCAGGTAATAGGTGCTCAGGGGTATCGTAACGATCTGGATATAGACTTCCGAGATCCGCCAGATGGACTGCCAGTAGCCCACATGGGCCATGGACAACTCGTTCTGAAGGACGTTCCTGACGAGAATGAGCGAAATCGGCGAGAAGATGCCGCTGACGAAGGTCATCACCGTGAACTGCAGCAGGCGTTTCGTGTCCGCTGCATCGTACCGGGGCCAGAAGTCGGCGAAGGGGAGCCAGTTCCAGCGATAGGCGCACGCCATCGTCACGCTCGCGCCCAGGGCGCCGGCGATCACGGTCGCCAGCACCGCGCCGTCCGCCCCGCGGGCGATGACCAGCCCGATGGTGATGAGGAAGGCCATGACCGTGCCGGCCATCCCGGTGAGCATCAGACGGCCGATCATCATCTGGCCGTTCATGGTCGCCCCGACGATGCCGCCGGCCGAGCCGATCAGCACCACCGCCGCCGAGACGGTGAAGACATAGGCCTTGTCGGGATCGCCCAGCAACTCTTGGGCGAGCGCGTGCCGGAATGCCAGCGTGGCGATCGCCGTGCCCGATGCGAAGACCAGCGTCACCAGAGTGGCGTTGCCGAGGATGGCCCGCAGCCGAGGCTTGTCGTCCTTGCTTGACGAGACATGGGTGACGATGCCGTTCGAGATCCCGCCGCTTGCGATCGTCGACTGCAGCGCGAGGAAGCTCTGCAACTGTCCGATGGCGGCGATACCCGACGGCCCCGCGAAGACGGCGATGATCTTGGTGCTGAACAGGCCGAGCACGATCCGCAGCGCCGTCGCGACGGAGGACATCCCCACGGTGCGCACGAAGGCCGAGCGCAGGGCGACCGCCGTCAGGGCTGACAGGCGGCCTGCGATGAGGGTTCTGAAGCTCATTGCCCTGCTTGGAACTCAATCGTTCAGCGCGCGGCCACGACGCGGGTCTCGGAAAGGGTCTCGCCGAGACCGGGGGCACATTCGCACTGTCGGTGACCGCGGTCCAACGAATAAGGGCCGTGCGGCAGGGGGGCCGGGTCCCGGCCGCCCCGCATCATGCGCCAGGAACGAGGGTTCCGGTCCCACGGGCGGCGTCGGATCGCAGGAGGCGATGGGCTCAGCGGCCGCCCCCGAAGCCGATCCCGGTCATGCGGAGCTCGGGGCCCCTGGCGTCCGGGCTGGTCTCGTCTCCCGGCCAGGTGGTCTTGCCCCGCGTCGAGATCAGGATTTCCAGCCATCCGCCATAGCGCATCGCCGCCGGCGGCAGGCCAAAGGTCAGGCGCGACCCGTCGCCCGTCGCGCCTTCGTCGAGCCGGGCGGCGGGTTCGCCGTAGACGGATATGGCGAGGCCGTCGCGCAGCGCCGGCGGGAGCGGCCCGTCAAGCTCCAGCACGAGCGTCCTCGTCGCGGGGTCGACATTGGCATAGACCAGCCCTTCGTCACGCCCTGGCCGAATCGTCCGGTACGGCGCTCCGCCGCGGCTCTCGACGCCCGAGAATCCGTAGACGGGGGCGCGTCGGTCCATGGCGATGTGGCTGACGGTCGCGCGCCGCGGCGGTGGCCCGCTGGCGGCAGTCGGCGCGATCGGGCCGATCGCCTGCCCGAGCGCCTGCGCGAAGCGAACCGTGTTCATCACCGTGTAGGGCGTCGCGACATGGGCGATCGAGGAGAACCGCTCGTCAGGCCAGAACTGGAACGGGATGACACCCACGTCGGGATGGGCCTGCCTGTACTCGTCCATCAGAGCATTGAAGGCCCGGATCCGGTTTCCCACGCTGCCTTGCGAAAAGCTTTGCGCCTGGGGCGCGAGCGAGATCACCAGCTTCGAGCCGAATTGCTCGGCCAGCCGGCGAAACCTGTCGAACTCGAGAATCGTGCGATTCGCCCATCGCATGCTTCTCACGTCGAAGCTGCTGTAGGCCCGGGCGAACCGGACCGCGATTGCATCGGCGAGCTCACGGTCGCTGATGCCGGGCGGAAAGTTCGGGCGGAACTCCGCCAGCGGCCCGCGGCTGACGTCGCCCGGAACGTCATGCTCCCTCTCCCAGCCGTCGCTCTGCGGAATCAGCGCCATCGCGTCCGGGTAGCGGGGGAGGATGTCCGTGTTCAGTGCGTCCGTCGGCGCGCCGATCCCGCCATAGAGCTCCCGCAGGATGTCCTTGCGGTATGCAAGCGAGGGGATGTGGGACCACGAATGGGCGACGCTGTTGAACTCCCGCCAGATGTCGGCCCCGTAATGGGTGCCTTCGTCGTCGAAGCCGGGCCCCGGCGTCGCCATCGCCGTCACGTAGAGCACGAGCACCTTGATGCCCGCATTGCGTTCCAGCACGTGGCGGGCCATCTCGAGATAGCCCGGATAGCCGAAGGCGAAGACGTTCAGGTTGATGTAGCGGCGCAGGCCCAGCATCTCCGCGACGATCGGGGGCTGGACCCCGTGGAAGCCCGAACTGTCGCCCACCTGCAGGATGTCTGGCCTGGACTCGCCGAACAGGCGCAGCTTGAAGTCCGTCAGGATGCGGGTCGCGTCGGGTTCGTGGCGGAAGCGATAGTCCAGAAAGTTGTTGGGCCTCGCATCGACCGACGGGCCTGCTACCGCGACCAGAAACTCGATCGCCGCGATCGCCGCCGCCGTCAGCAGCAGCCAGGCGAGGGGCCGCAGCACGCCGAACGGCGATGTCCCGACGATGGCATTGAGGCGACGAAGCTGCGGCACGCCGGCATGTCCGAAAGGGCAAGGTTTACGGTCGGATTTGGCTTTCCAGAATGTCGACGAGTGCATCGGCCACGGCAGAGGCGTCCTGCAGCGACAGGTGGGGCCCCATGGGCAGGCTCAGCACCTGCGAGGCCATCGCCTCCGCCACGGGAAGCGAGCGGGCGGAATGGGGAGAGCCGGCATAGGCGCTCTGCCGGTGGGGCGGGATGGGGTAATGGATCAGCGTGCCCACGCCCCGCCCGGCCAGCGCCTTCTGCAGGGCGTCGCGGCGCGGGTGGCGCACGACATAGAGGTGCCAGACCGGATCGGCGAAGGAGGGCGTCGTGGGCAAGGCCAGGCCCGTGCCTTCGAGGCGCTGCGCATAGAGCCGGGCGATCGAGCGCCTGCGCTCGTTCCACTCGTCGAGATGCGGCAGCTTGGCCGCGAGAATGGCCGCCTGCATCGGATCGAGGCGGCTGTTATATCCGATGACGTCGTTGACGTAGCGCTCGCTCGAACCGTAGTTGCGGAGCATTCTCAGGCGTTCCGCGAGATCGGCGGAGCGGGTGGTCACGGCGCCCGCATCGCCCATCGCCCCGAGGTTCTTGCCGGGATAGAAGCTCCAGCAGCACAGGTCGCCGTGGCCGCCGATGCGCCGGCCTTTGTAGGCCGCGCCGTGCGCCTGGGCGGCGTCCTCGACCACGGCGAGTCCCCTGTTGCGGGCGATCGCCAGGATCGGGTCGAGGTCCGCCGGCTGGCCGTAGAGGTGGACCGGGATGATGGCCCGCGTCCGCGGCGTGATCGCGGCCTCGATGAGGTCGACGTCGATGTTGCAAGTGTCCTGCCGAGGCTCGACCGGAACCGGCACGGCACCGCAATGGCTCACCGCCAGCCACGTCGCGATGAAGGTGTTGGAGGGAACGATGACCTCGTCGCCCTCGCCGATGCCGAGCGCCCGCAAGGCGAGGTGCAGGGCGTCCAGCCCGTTGGCGACGCCCACGCAATGCTCGACCGCGCAGGCGGTGGCGAAGGCCTCCTCGAAGGCCTCCACCTCGGTCCCTCCGATGTACCAACCCGATCGCA
The DNA here is from genome assembly GCA_046349155.1 of Alsobacter sp. GTDB lineage: Bacteria > Pseudomonadota > Alphaproteobacteria > Rhizobiales > Beijerinckiaceae > Alsobacter. The sequence continues at coordinate 140,305 of JAXMCW010000004.1, forward strand.
GCACTCGGTCCACGGCGGAGGAAATCTCCTCCTCCAGCTCCTCGAAGGCGGGCTTGAGCTCGAGAAAGGGGATCATTCGCCGCGCACCTCCCTGCGAAACGCTGAATAGTCCCGGATATAGTCCGAAGCGTCATAATATTGGGAGGCGAACACGACGAGCACGGCGTTGGTGGAATACTTGTAATGCACGCGCCACACCATGGGAGGCAGGAGCAGGCCGATCGTGGGCTTGTTGAGCAGGAACTCCTCGCGATGGTAGCCGTCGTCCGCGACGACCGAGCAGTCTCCCGTGACGCAGATCAGGAATTCGGCGCATTCGCGATGGGCGTGTTCGCCGCGGGTCTCCAGGCTGGGGACGTTGAGGACCGCGAAGTAGCGCTTGGCCGCGAACGGAACGGTGCGCTCGAACTCGCCGAAGATGAGCCCGCCGCGAATGTCGGTGATCAGCGGAAGGCGGTGCAGCGTGACCCCCTTCACGCCCGTCTTGATGACGGCCTCCGGCAACTCGGAGGATGTCAGGGGAGAGACGACGGTCGGCGTGCTGGTTTCGACATAGCCGACGATCCGAGAGGGATTTCCCGCGACGCGGGCGTAGGACGGCACGTTGTGCCGCACGACGGACCCGGCCTCGATATGGGCGCGCGCACCGATCTCAATCCCCGTGTGGAGGACGACGTTGGCCTCGATTTCGGCTTGCTCGCCGATCGTCGTCGGGGCGGAGGCCGCGTCTGCGGCGCCCAGGACGTTCGTCAGGCTGACATTCGGCCCGAACTGGACGCGAGATCCGATCAAAGCCGGCGACACAAGGCGGACGCCCGCGTCGAGTTGGACCTCGTCGCCCAGGACGACGCCGGGCCCGACATAGCAGTGCGGTCCGATCACGCAGCGCTCGCCGACACGCGCCGCCTCGTCGATGACGGCGAACTGGTGGATCACGGTGCCGGCCCCGACCGGCCCCCTGACGTCAGCAAGGGCATTGATCAATGCGAGTCCTCCTTGGTCCGCGCGCATCGTCCATCATCACGCGTGTCCTGTATTCGCTCGCGGGAAGTGTGTCATCGAATGAGCTTCGGGGCACGCTTCTCGTGCGGGCGATCGATCTCCGGTCGCGCCATCCCCCCTGACGTCAGGCGGCTGACCTGCCGCTGGATGGGTGAACGCGCTGCGGCGGCCATGGGGTTCCCTCGTGCGGCACAAGGCGGCGCCGGAACGCGATTCAGCCTTGTCGGCCGCCCGTCGCGCGGCCAGGGCTGGCCACCTGCGGCATTCCATGAGGCCTCCGGCCTGTCCTGTTGTCGCGGCCCGTGCAGATTGCGTTTCGTGCTGCCGCATTTTATTGCCGGTGCCAAGCCTCAAGCCCGCCTGGTCGTCCGGCCGGGTCATGCGTCCGCACCGGGCGCCACGCCCATGTCCACCGGGGAGACCTCAGGCATGACGACTTGGAGCCAGGCGGCCAGGGACCTTCGGGACCGGGACCCCATCCTCTTTCCGTCGCTCTTCGTCCTGATCGTGGCGTTCTACGCCGCCTACTGGTCTCGCCAGGGCCTGGCGATCGAGGATTCCGGGTTCGTCCTGAGCCTCTCCTGGCGCATCTGGAATGGCCAGGTCCCGTTCCGGGATTTCGTCTACATCCGACCCGACGTCTCGCCCTACCTCCACGCCGTCACCTTCGCATTCGGCAACTACGCCGTCATGGCCGACCGCTGGCTTACCGTGGGTCAGATCGCCGTGAGCGCGCTGGCGACCACCTCGGTCACGCTGGGCTATCTGAGGGGCCGGGACGATCACGCCTTGTTCTGGAGCGGGGCCTGCTGCGCCTTCGTCATCGGAGCCCACAACTTCCCGCTCTATGGCTGGCATACGGTTGACGGGGTCTTCTTCGCGACGCTCGGGTTCTTCTTCATGGACCGGCGGCGCTTCTTGCTCGCGGGCGTCGCGTTCATGCTCGCCGGCCTGTGTAAGCAGAACTTCATGGTGGTTCCCGTCTTCGCGCTGGCGGCGACGCTGGCGGTGCGCCCGCGAGACGTGGTCGGGCTCGCGCTCGGCATGGTGCTGATCCTGCTGGGATGGCTGGGGCTGCTGCTCTTGCACGGGGCGCTGGCGCCGATGGCGCAGCAGATCTTCAGCGGAGCGACGACGGTCGGCGACGTCTGGTCGGCCGGGGTGCTGATGTATCTGCAGAACATGATGCTGCCGGCCGTATGGAAGAGCGCCGCGGGCGCGCTCGTCGTCGGGGCGGCGCTGTCCTATGTCGCCGGAATTCGCAACGGCCTCTATGGCGGCTATGCGGCCTTCCTGACCTTCGGCGTCCTGTCCTTCGGCTGGAGCGCCTACGTGAAGGTGCAGCAGGACCCCACCTACCATTTCAGCGTCGGCACCTTCTGGTTCTCATCCGCGGCCTTCGTCGTTTGCTCCCTGCTCGTGCTCGGCGTCGTGGCCCTGCGGGTCAGGCGGGCGGGGCCGGCGGCGCTGCCGGAGATCTCGCGGGCCGTTCCCACCCTGGGGATGTTGCTGACCGCCTGGTCGGCATCGATCAGCTGGGGCTATCCGATCCCGGCGCCGCCGGTCGTGCTCGTGGCCCCGATCTTTCTGGTCCGCGACAGGCTGGTCGCCGTGCTGGGGCTGATGGTGACCACCGCCGCCGGCCTGCTCGCCTTCGGCTACGCGCTCAGCTACGCCTTCGGCGAATCGACCCGGGTGGATCTCCTGGAGGACGTTCCGCCGGAACTCTCTCGCGCGGCCGGCATGCGGACCAGCCGCGCAACGGCGGAACGGCTCCGGGAGCTCAAGATGCTCGCTGACAAGTACGGCAAGGATCGGCTCGCCATCCTCCCGAGCTTTCCCGTCGCCTACCCGATCGTCGACGTGAATCCCCAGGCTCCCATGGATACCCTGACCGACGCGGAGATCCCGCCTGCCCGCCGAGCGACGCTCGAGCGGGACTTCTGTCGCAAGCAACTCGTCGCGGCCGTCGACATGGACATCTTCAACTTCATGCCGCCGGGCAGTCGCTTCTTCAGCACGCCGACCCGGCAGGTGCTGGATCGCTGGATCGTGAAGGACCAGACCAAGCACTTCAAGGTTCTGGCCCCGCCGGCGTCCTGCGAGGCGCCCTGACCACCGGCCCGAGCCCGATCGGCCGCGCGAGGTCCGGCGGCGGTTCGCGGCCGGAAAGCGCGAGGGGCGAGAGAGCCTAGACCCGCGCGTCGCGGTAGACCCTCGCGGGCGCGGATTTCAGGGCGAGGCTCGGCTTCTCGACGAAGTGCCAGGACAGCACGGCCGGAACCAAGGTCATCACGAACGCCAGCGCCGCGTTGGTGAGGGCGTAGATGCCGGGGATCCACATCGAGAGGAGCTGCTGGATGGGAAACGCATAGACATAGATCCCGTAGGAATAGTCGCCGACCTCGTTGAACGCACGGACATAGAGCCGCGGCCAAAACGCGACGTAGAGGACCACGTAGGCCACGGGGACGATGATGAAGACGTCGGCGAGAGGGACCTTGAAGTAGGCCAGTCCGCTGAACAGGAGGATGGCCGCCCCGCTGGCCGCGAGCCATCGGCGAGCGAGGGGTAGGCGATCCCGGCCTTCATACGCCACCATCCCGCACAGGAACGCCACGTAGTAGGACAGCGGGGGCTTCAGCTCGATGGCGAGCGCCGGCGGCGACAGCCCGTAGAGCACAAAGATCGCGACGGCCGCGACGAGGACCAAGGGCAGCTTCGGCGCACGGACAAGGGGCGCCAGCAGCCCCACGACGGCGACGAGCCCATAACAGAGCACCTCGTAGTACAGCGTCCAGACCGACCCGTTCGGGAGCCGCGGAAACGGGTTCCTCTCGAAGACCCCGGGCAGGAAGAGACCGTCGGCGAGCGGGCGAAGCAGCATGGCGCGCAGCGGGTAGAGCCACGTGTCCGGATCGGCAAGGTAGGCGCTCCGGGGCAGGTTGGTCGCGAGGGAGCCGACGACGAAGGCCGTGAAGAGGCTGGATACCAGAAGGCCGGGCCAGATGCGCAGAACCCTCGCCCGCCAGAACGACGCGGAGGACCGGCGGCGTTCGAAGCTTTGCGAGATCAGGAAGCCCGAGATCACGAAGAAGATGCAGACCCCGAGCCCGCCGAAACCCAGGCCGAAGCGCCCGAGCGGGTCGGTCGCCCCGGGTGCGCGCGTGAGCGGGTAGGCATGGCCCAGGATCACCATGCTCGCCGCGCAGAAGCGCAGGAGGTTGAGGTTGTTGTCCCTTCCGACGGCGACTGAGGAGAGTGTCGTCATGAGTCCTCTTTGCTGCCAGCGCAGGCGCCGCATGGCCAAGCTCCGCATCGCCGGTCCGGGGGACCGAGGACCTTCAGCATCCCGTGAAGGTGCACTGCGCGGCGTCCCGGGTGGAGCCCGCCACGACGCGTGGATCGATCATATAAAGCAACTTTCACGATTGGCTCAGTCTCGTCCTCCTTTCCTCGGCCCAGTCCGGGCGGGTGGGCTTGTTAGCCGGATAGGTTGCGCTTATGGGTTGCTTCATCTTCGAAACGAGGTTTGGACGGCCTCGCTCAAGTGAACTTGGTGGTTCGGAGGCGCGGTCATCGCTGAGTTTGCGACATTCTGGAGTGGACCGCTTTCACCACTGGAGGAGGCCTGCCTGCGGTCCTTCGTGGACCATGGCCATTCCGTGGTCGTCTACAGCTACGAATCGTTCGCCCTTCCCGCGGGGATCGAGCTGCGGCCCGCCGGCGACATTCTGGATGCGTCCCTGCAGGGGCGTTTTCGCACCGACGGCCGGCCGAACGTCGCCCATTTCGCCGACCTGTTCCGGCTGGCGATGCTGAAGGCGACCGGGCGAATCTGGATCGACGCGGACGTGCTGTGCCTGGAGCGCGGCGCAGGGGACTGGCCCGAGGAGGTCATCGTCCGGCTGCGAGACGGACGCGTGATCAATTGCGTGCTGTCGATCACCGACAAGACTGTGCTGGACCAGGCCCTTGCGGCGACGGAGCGCCTGATGGACCGCGACCTGTCCTGGGCGGCGACACAGAACGTCCTTCCCGGCGTGCTGCGGCACACCGGATATGGCGGCACGCTGGCGCCCGTGTCGGATTACTGCCCGATCGACGTGGACGACTGGGCGAAGCCTCTTCTGCCGGAAGACGCCCCCGAGTGCGCACGGCTTTGCCGCGAGGCGCGCACGCTTCATCTCTACAACAACGTCCTGCAGAAGGTCGGCTATCTGAAATCGGCCTTGCCGCCACCGGGAAGCTACCTGCGCCACCTGCTCGACGAGATGCGGCTCAGCCCTCTCTTTTCCGGCGAATATAGTGCAGAGACTGTACGCAACCTGAGCATGAACTGGCGGCTCCGCTTCAGCGGCGAGGCCCTCGGCGTCGGCGCTGTCGCGCGGCAGTTCGTCCCCAGTGTGCGCCGCACGATCTCGCGCTGGCGCCATCGCTGAGGGCCGCAGCCGATGGCGGATCCGCACCTTGCCGTCCCCGTTGCCGCCGCCTGATGCGCGTCTCGGTCATCATCCCCGCCTACAACGCCGCGCCGTCCCTGGAGCGGGCGGTCCGCTCGGCCCTCGCCCAGACGCTCGGGGACCTGGAGGTCATCGTCGTCGACGACGGATCCCAGGACCGGACCCATGACATCGCGATGCAACTCTCCCGCGCCGATCCGCGTGTGCGCGTGATGAGCCAGGGGAAGAACCTTGGCGTGTCGGCCGCACGCAACGCGGGGATGGCGGCGGCCCGGGGGGAGTGGGTCGCCCTCCTCGACGCCGACGACGCCTACCGGCCGGAGCGGCTGTCGAGGCTGCTGGAGGTCGCGCGCGACGAAGCCGCCGACATCGTGGCGGACGACATCCTCTATTACGATTGGGAGGCCGGCGAGACGGTCGGCGTCGGCCTCGGCCAGGCCGGCCGTGCTGTCGAACGGGTGGACATCGCCACTCTTCTCGCCAATTCCATGATCGGCTCGCGACGCTTCGACTTCAGCCTTCTGAAGATCGCCATCAGGCGGGACAAGGTCCTCGCCGCGGGCTTGCGCTATGTCGAGGGCCTGCGCCAGGGCGAGGACTTCATGTTCTACGCGCACGGCCTGCTGGCCGGTCTCTCGATGGTGCTCCTGTACGAGCCGCTCTACGTCTACACCGAACGGGTCGGCCGCAAGACTAGGGTGGCATCCGGCCTGTCGCGCACCGTCGAGAATTGCGAGGAGATGCGCAGGCAGACCCGTTCCCTGCTGCAACATCCGCAGGTCGCCGCGGACGCACGCTTGCGGGCCCTCGTGCGCAAGCGCGTCCAGGCGATCAGCCGCTACGAGAGCTGGGAAAGGGTCTATCCCCTGCTGCGACGGCGCGAGTGGTCGGGGGTGCTCCGGGCCGCCCTGTCGGACTGGCGCGTGCCGCCGCTGCTGGCGGCCGAGGCGCTTCGCCGCCTGACGCCGTCGCGGTGATCAGGCCCGCCCGGCCTCCTCCGAGATCTCGTCGAGCCAGGCCTGGACCACCTCGGCGGGATAGCCCCGGTGGAAGTGACGACGCCACGGATAGGCCGGCAAGTTGGAGCCGTCCTTCCTGAGGATGCGCGCGGCCGGTCCCCGCAGTTCCGCAGGCGCCCCGACGGCGATCATGCCGTCCGGCACGTCCCGCGAGACGACCGAACCTGCCCCGACGAGCGCGTCCGCGCCGATCGTCACGCCCGGGAGCACCGTCGTGCGCGCGGCGATCATCGCGAAATCCCGGACCGTGACGCCCCGGCGCACCTCGGAGGGCGGATGCGGATCGTCCGTCAGGTGAACGAACGGCGCCAGCCAGACGAAATTGCCGATCACCGAATTCTTCGACACAAGGACGTTGTTGTGGGTCCTCACGTCATCGCCGATGGCGCAGTCGCCCTCGATATCGCCGTAGCTGCCGAGCTGGAAGCGCCACCCGGCCACGATGTTCTCGCGCATGGTGACGCCGTGCCCGGTCGAAAGGCCCTTCGAGAAGTCCGATCCCACGTAGATCCGGGAATGCGAACGCACGATCGAGCCCGGCCCGATGACGAGACGCTGCTGCCTGGCCAAGGGCGTGGGGATGCCGATCTCGCAATAGGCGCCGATCTCGACGTCCGCGGCGATCTCCACGCCCGCATGGATGATCGCGAAGGGACCGATCCGGGCCTCGGGATGGATGCTGGCGCCCGGGTCGACGAGGGCGGTTGGGTGCCGGCCCGCCCGTGCGGACAGTGAAGACGGATCGTGGGTCATGCAGGCGCCTTTCTGCAACGCGCCGAAGGCGGCGCGCTCCTCGCGTCGAGCATGCTGCGGCCGGCGACAATGACAAGATCCCTCTCATCGGACGGCGTGTCGAGGCCGGGTCGTGCGCCCGGAGATGGGGCCCGGGAGGCCGCATACGGGTCAAGGAAAACTCGGCGCATGCCACCCGCTGCCGGTCCCGCCCAGCAGGCGACACGGTCGGCCCGCCGCGGGCTCGGTTGCTCAGCCGGGTCGTCTGCAGGCGCTCCTGTCCCGGTTCGATCGGCTGGCCCCCGATCGGCGGGCGTCGCTGTGCTTGGTTTCGTACCCGGCGATGCAAGCCGGACCGCAGGCTTGGCGGCTGGGAGCGCCAATGGATCGACTGGCTTTGGGGGATGATGCGTCGGTGCAACTCCGCTCGATAGCGTGGTCGTCGGGTGCAACTTTCTCCCGAAACCTGCAACTCTAGTCTGCAATTGGGCGTGCTGAACTGAACGCCGCTCGGGAACGCGGGAGGCGCCACGGCCTGTCGCTGGTCGAGCCTGCCGGGGCGGCCCGTCTGCGGACTTGCTTGCCGGCCTGGTCCGTTGTGCAATCGCATCGCGGCGGAAAGTCAGGTTAAACGTGGAAGGTGTCGCTCGCACTCCGCGAGAATCCTTGTGACCGGCGTTCCGGCGCGGTGGGCGAATGCAGTTCAACTCCCTCTCGTATATCTTCGTGTTCCTGCCGGTGACGGTGGCGGCATGGGCCCTGCTGAGGCGAACGCCCTACGCCAATCTCGTCATTCTCGTTGCTAGCCTCTACTTCTATGCGTCCGACAAGATCTGGTATCCGCTTCCGCTCTTCGCCGTGGCGATGCTGGATTTCTACGTCGCGCGCAGCGTGTACAGCAGCCAGGACGAACGGAGGCGATTTCTGCTCACGGCTATGAGCATCGTCGTCAACCTAGCATTTCTTGCCTATTTCAAGTATGCGATGTGGCTCACGAGCGGACTTTCCTCATGGGGTGAACAATTCGGATTCATGATTCCTGTGATTCATGCCGTCCTGCCGCCTGCAATTTCATTTTATACGTTTCAGTCAATGAGTTACACAATCGATGTCTATCGGAGGGAATTCAAGCCCTATAATTCCGTGGTCGACTACCTCTCGTTCGTCACGTTCTTCCCTCATCTCGTGGCGGGCCCGATCATGCGGGCGCGGGATCTGCTGCCGCAACTCGCGCGCAACCGGGACTTCCCCAGGCTGGAGACGATCGCCCAGGGCCTGTTCATGATTCTCTTCGGGCTCTGGCTGAAGGTCGTCGTGGCCGACAATTTCGGCGGGGTCGTCGAAGATGTCATGAAGCTCGCCGCGAACGACCGCCAGCTGAAGCCTGGCATGGGCCTTGTCCTCGCCTATGCCTTCGCCGTCCAGATCTACGCGGACTTCTCGGGCTATACGACGATCGCGCGCGGCTCGGCGAAGCTCTTCAATGTCGAGCTGATGCGAAACTTCCTCGCGCCTTACTTCTCGGTCAATCCCTCGGAATTCTGGAGCCGCTGGCACATCTCGCTGTCGACCTGGCTGCGCGACTACCTCTACATCCCGCTCGGAGGGAACCGGAAGGGCACGTTCAACACCTACCGGAACCTGATGATCACCATGCTGCTCGGCGGGCTCTGGCATGGCGCCGGCGGCTGGTTTGTCGTCTGGGGCTTGTGGCACGGCCTGTTGCTGATCGCCTATCGCTTCGTTCCCGTCGACAGGTGGCTGCTCCGCCATGGCCGCCTGGGCAGGGTCGCCGCAACGGTCCTTTTCTTCAACCTCGTGTGCATCGGCTGGATCTTCTTCCGCTGCGACAGCCAGACGATCCGGCCCGTGGTTGAATCCATCCTGGCATTGCCGGCCGTGTTCCACGACGACGCGGCCCGGGGCGATCTTCTGGCCTATGGCCGGTTCTTCATGGTGATCGGCCTGCCGTTCTTCATCTTCGATGCGCTGACCCGCCGTCGCGAGGCGGAGATCGGCGACCAGTTCCCGTCATTCCCGCTGTGGGGCAAGGTCGCGCTCTCGCTGTTCCTGTTCTACGAGATCCTGGTCCTCGGCCGCAGGCAGGGCTCCGAGTTCATCTATTTCGCCTTCTGAGGGCGCATTCGCATGTCCCGACGCCGGAAGCGCCGGGGGGACATATCCTTTTGGCTGACGGATTGTGAGTTGGCATTGACCGCCCGTCCGTCCATAGTCCCCCGGAAAACTCAGGAAAGGATGATGGAAGGAATGGACGTCGTCCGGGACGAACCCGCATTTCATGTCGCAGTCATCGGCAGCGGCGTTGCGTGCAGCCTCACGCTCCTTGCTCTACTTGACGAGCTCAAGTCATCCCCCGCACGGTCCCCCATCCGTATCGCCGTCATCGAGAAGGATGCCGAATTCTGGCGCGGCGTCCCGTATGGAGGGCGTTCTTCTCCCAACGCGCTCATCATTACCAAGCTGGCGGAATTCGTGCCGGACGACGAGCACGACGCCTTCGTCGCCTGGCTCGCCGAACACGAGGAGCAGTGGACGGCGCGCATGCAGCGCGCCAATCCCTCCGTCGCCGGCCATTGGCTCGCCCGCAACCAGGCCTCGATCCGGGCCGGCCGCTGGGACGAGGTCTTCATCCCCCGCGTCACCTATGGCGATTTCATCGAGCAGCGGGTCAACGGCGCGGTCGAGGCTGCGGCCAGGGCAGGGCGGGCGACAGTCTCGCGGGTGCAGGGGGAGGTCGTCGGTCTCGCCCGCCTGAAGGCCGGGTTCGAGCTCACGCTTGCGGGGTCGTCGCCGAAGCTCGAGGCCGGGCTCGTCGTGCTCGCCATCGGCAGCCCTCCCGTGCGCTCCGTTCTGCCGACCGGTGTCGAGCCGGGCTTCGCCTATGTCAACGATGCCTACGATCCGGGGATGGGCGCCAACCTCGCCGCGATCCGCACCATCCTTGCCGCGCGCGCCGCGCGGGCCGAGCGCAACGTGCTCGTCGTGGGCAGCAACGCCACCTCGATCGAGCTCTGCTATCACATCGCCAACGATCCCGGGTTCCGGCAGGACCTGAACCGCCTCGTCACGATCTCGCTCGGCGGCGCCTTTCCCCGGCCGATGACCCGTGACGACGACCGGAAGGGCCACTTCCCCGCAATGGAGGCTCTCTCGGCGCGGGTCTCCATCTCGCCGGACGACGTCATCGTAGCCGCGGAAAGCGACATCCACGCGCTCGACCGCGGTGCAGTCCCCGAGATCGGTGACCGGCTGCACCACCTCAGCCGTCTGCTCGTGGAGCAGCTCTCGCGCCTGCCGGTCGAGGCGCAGCGTGACTTCCATCACCGCCACGGAATGCGCTTCACGCGCCTCATCCGGCGGGCTGGGGCGGACTACAGCGACGCGGTGAAGGAACTGGCGGCGGCGCACGTTCTCACCGCGCTGAAGGGCAGCCTCGTGGCCTTGCGTCCCGGCGGCGGTTCCGGCATGGCCTCGCTCATCTACCGGCCCGACGGCGGATCGCAGGACGAGACCTTCGGCATGGAGTTCTGCGCGGTCATCAACACCGGCGGCTTCGAGGACCTCTCCGAGACCTCCTCCTCCCCGCTGATCGCCGATCTCGTGAGGAGCGGCCTCGCGCGGGTGAACCCGACGCGGCGCGGCTTCGTCGTGGACGACAGGTTCCGGGCCGGGGAGGGGCTCTACGTGAACGGACCGTTGCTGGGCGGCATCTTCAACGCGCGCAAGCAGATGTGGCACGTGGAAAATGTTCGGCGCATCCACGACATCGCGGGGGACCTGGGATCGGAGATCGCCCAGTCCCTATCGGCCTGAGATCGGCCGCCTGGTGGCGTTGATCCGCACCGAGACGTGCAAGACAAGGCGGGTCCATGCCTGATCCCGGGCGTCTCTCCATCGCAATGGCGACCTTCAACGGCGCTCGCTACCTGGAGAACCAGCTCGCGAGCCTCGCCGTCCAGTCACGCCGCCCCGATGAACTCGTGGTTTGCGACGATGGTTCGAGCGACGCGACGGTCGCGCTGGTGCGCAGCTTCGCGCGCCAGGCGCCGTTCCCCGTCGAGCTCGTCTGCAACGAGGATCGGCTGGGGTACCGACACAATTTCGTCAAGGCGGGCCGGCTCTGCTCCGGCGACATCGTGTTCTTCTGCGACCAGGACGACGAGTGGCTTCCCGGCAAGATCGAGACGATGGCCGCGGCGTTCGACGATCCCGCCGTCATGCTCGCCTACCACAATGCGCTCGTCGTCGACGAGGACGGACAGGTTCTGTTCGATCTTTACGAGGACCAGGCCCAGTCCCGCAGCAACGACCCTCTGCATCAGGAGCCCTTCCGGTTCTCGCTCGGCTTCACGCAGGCCTACCGTCGCAGCCTCCACCGCTTCGATGACCTCCTCGCGGCCTCGATCGACCATGTGTCGGAACAGCCCGACTGCATGGCTCACGACCAGTGGTACTTCTTTCTCGCGCAGATGCTGGGCGGGGTGAGCTACGTCCCTGCAAGGCTCGTCCGCTATCGCCAGCACGGCGCCAACGCCTTCGGCGTGAAGCCCGAATCCCCGGCGGATGCGACCGCTTCCCAGAAGATCCGAAGCCTGTTCGTGGCTCCGGTCTGGTCAGCAGGGGCCCTGTCCGAAAGTGCGCGCGCGCGAGGCCGCATCGCGACAGCGATCGCCGGGCAGCTGACGGGGCCGGAAGCGGATGCGGTCCGGCAATGGGCCGACCAATATGGCGCGCTCGGAGAACGGCTCCGGCGCCGGCAGGTGAGTTGCTACGGTTCGACGCTCGTCGAGCGCTGGTCCGCGCTTCTGCGGAACGTGGCCGGCGGCGCCTACGCGGGCCGGGACCTCTGGCATTTCCAGAGGCCGTGGCTCCTGGGTGACGCGTTGCGGGCCATCGTCGCCTCGAGACCGCAGGTGGCGAGCTACGGCAGCGCGACGGTTCAGGGCAGGGGATGGCGGTGAGCGCCGCCTAGGGCGGGGTCATGGCGTCGACGACCTCGCGGACGGCGTTGCTCAGCAGCAGCCGCCGGGACATCGGGCGATGCGGGACCGTCGCCGGAGGCGTCGCCAGCCCGATATAGGCGAGCAGCGTCGAGACGCGCCGGTAGCGATGGAAGTGCGACAGGTGCTCGCCCTTGAAGGTCGCCAGCTGGCTTTGGAACTGAACCAGCATCGTGTCGAGCGAGGAGGGCGCCTCCGGAGGCCTGATCGAAGCGGGGCGGGTCGCGGCGGCCTGTTCGAGCCTGGAGTGAAGCTGCCCGAGGGCCGCCACCCATGCGGCTCCGGTGTGGACCCGGCGGACGGCCGCGGCCATCTCCTGGCCCTGTCGTCTCCGGTCCTCGGGAGCATCGAGGAGAGCGGCCAGGACGGCGCGATAGGCATCGGGATCGGTCAGGCACACGAGGTCGGGGTCGAGGGCGGGGTCGTCGGAGACGAGCACCTCGGCCGCGTCCGCCATCTCCCGGGATCGCCAGCTCAGGACCGGCAGGCCCATGACGGCGGCCTCCAGGAGCGACGTCAGGGAGCCAAAGGGCGCGGAATCGACGTAGACGTCGCTCGCCGCGAAGAAGGGTGCCAAGTCCGGATGGATTCCGAGGGCCCGAATGCGCCCCCCGCTGCGCCGGTTCCATTCGGCCCAGTAGGGCGCTTCCGGGGAAGGGCCCACGACGAGAAGGCGGAGGCCTTGTCTCTGCTCCAGCAAGGGCCAGTGCAGGGCACAGAAGTCGCTGCCCGGCAAAGGGCTGAACTTGTAGCCCGAGGCGACCGACAGCAGCGCCTCGTCGCGATCCGAAAGCCCGAGCCGAGCGCGGGCCTCGGCACGCTGCCCGTCCGGCAGGGGCTTCGCTTCAGGCAAGGGCAGCGGCAGGCGCGCCACCCTGTCGGGCGTGAATCCGCGCCGCGCCACCGCCAGGCGTGAGCCCGAGTCGCGGAAGCCGATCAGGAGGTCGGTGACGCTGCTGCCGAGCCAGAAGACGTGGTCGGCATGGTTGAACAGCCCCACCGCCGGTCGCTCGGCGATCGCCGCGAGCGCCAGGATCGGCACTACGTCGAACGGGTGCTGGTGAAGGATGACGGCGTCCGCTTGCTCGATGAGGCTCTGCAGCCGCGCGACGATCTTGAACAGGCCGGCGTCCTTGCGATCGAGGACGTGCAACTCCGCGGAGGAGTTGCGCACGGCCTCGGGCACGGGCTCCGCGGCCTGCTGGGTGAGCGCGACGATGTGGCGCCTGCCCGGGTCGGCCTGGATCCAGCGGGTGACCACCCGGGTGTGGCCCCCGACGGGATAGGCTTGCGTCAGGACATGCAGCACGGCGTCCCGGCTTCCCGCGCCGTCAGCCCTCCGCGGGGGCGGGGACAGGCCTCTGGCGATCTCGGCCAGCAGCGCTTCCGCTCTCGCGGAATAGAAGCAGCCGGGGTGTCGATACCAGGCGCGGGCCGCGGCCATCTGGACGAGGACGGCGGCTTCTTCGCCGCGTCCCCGTTCGAGGCTGGTCGTCGCGACGTCGAGCTCGCGCTCGAATTGCTGGCGGAGGAGGTCCAGATCCGGCGCAGTGCTCACCCTTGGCGTCCTTCCCCCTTCGCGCGGCGGTTCCGTCCGGCGCCATGGCGGAGACCTGCGGGGGCCACCGCCGTCGGCCGGGCGTGGTGCGCGCGGGCGCAGCCGTCCGGGGCCCCTGCCACCGGGGTCGAAGCTCGCAGGACGATGAGAACGTCAGGCATCCGATCCTTGCCTCGGGTCAGGTTGGAGCGATCCCGAGGAGCCGCCTCAGCATCATCATCGATGCGCCCGGCTTGAACGACGTGGCTCTCATGCGAAGCCACGGCCAGCGCAGGCCGAGGAGGTCCGCCCGACGCGCGAGGAAACGGTGCAGTGCGGTCGCGTCGTTCACCTCCACGATGGGACCGGTTCGGGGAAACAAGGCGGGATCCGCCACCTTGAGCCAGCGATAGCCGGCGGCTTCGCAGCAATAATAAAGGAGTCGCTCGATCGCATGGGCCAGCGTGCCGTCGATCTGCCCCTGTTCGTCGGGGAACTCCTCCCAGCCGAGGCGAAGGTCGAGCAGCGGGCGAAGCGCCTGGGGCCGGGCCCAGAACATCGATCCCGATGGGAAGTCCAGTCGCGAATAGCGGGTGATGCGCACGCCGAGCCTGCGCCCCAGCACCTTGCAGCCCGCGAGATCGTTGGTCCAGACGCACCAGCGCCGGATGGGAGGGAAGTGCTGCGCGCCCACCATCCCGAGGCGGTCGTCGGCTTCGAAGAACCCGATGATGCTGTCGGCGATGTCCCGGGACCCTGCAAGGTGATGAACCAGGAAGTCTCCCCAGCCCTCGAGCTCCGGATCGTGCAGCGACTTCTTGGAATGCAGCATGAGAACGAGATCGCAGGCGTCGAACACGTCCGCGAAGGCGATCAGCCGAGGGGCGATGTCACGCCCCCGGTTGGGTGTGATCCGGCAATCCAGCCTTGCGCCATGATCCGCCAGCGTCGCCCGGATTTGCTCTGCCTTGGCCTGCGTGTCCGTGGACACGTAGAGCCGCGCCGAGGGGGGCAGCCGCGACATCACGGACGCCAGGGTGGAGGCGAAATCGGGATAGAAGACGTGAGCGATCACGCCGAGCCGGACCTCCCGACGGGAGCGCAGGGCCGAGGGGACTTTGACCGCAACATCCTGGTCGAGGACCGGCAGATCGCCGTCTGCCCGGGTGGCCTGGCGCGCCGCCACCCCGGTAAGCAGATCATGCTCCATCAATCCTCCAGACCAGAAAGATGTCCGGCGGAGTCTGCGGGCATCGGAAGAGGGCGTCGCGTGTGTCGATCCGGCCCAATCATAACGCACAACCGCGGGACGTACATCTTCGCCCGTCGCACAGCGGTCCGCCCCGGCACGTCGGCGACACATCCCCTGGCCCCCGGCGCTGAGCGACTATGATGCATCGGTTCCCCTGAGGAGGTGCGCGCCCAAGAGCAGTGGAGGATTCAACACATGGTTGAATCAAACTGAGATTGATACTGGGTTGAACGCGGTATCAACCTGTACAATGTGGGGGCTTTTCACTAACACTCTTCCGGTCATTTCTGGCGGACCGAACGCTGAGGTACAGGCGCGTCCCCTGGAGAAGACACGGCAGACGCTCCTGTGGTCGCACGGGACTGCAGCCGAGTGTGTCTCTGACTCCAATGCCTCACGTCGCGATGAGCCGCACCTGCATCATTTCTGCCCACCACGACTACCGAAGCTTGCGGCGTGTGAACCTTCACTTCATCGCGCAGGAATTGGCGGTTCATGGCCCCGTCCGGTTCTTTTCCTGCCGGTTCAGCAACCTGTCCTGGTTCAAGGCGTCAGATCCCCGCCTCAGCCTGTTCGGTCATGCGAACCGGCTCGAGGTCAAGGATGGCGTGGAGTGCTACCTCTGGAAAACGTTCGTGCATCCGATCAGCCTGCCCGGCGGGCTGGGCGCCCTGGAGGCCATCGCCTTCCGAAGCTACGTGGCGCAAGCGCCTGAGATGCTTCGCCGCTGGATCGTGGACAGCGACGTCGTCCTGATCGAGAGCGGCATCGCGATCGTCTTTTTCGAGTTGATCCGGACGCTCAACCCCCGGGCGAAGATCCTCTATATCGCCTCGGACGGGCTCGACACGATCAAGGCTGCGCACTACGCGCGGGATTATCTGCGCAGCATTCATGGCGAACTGGACGGGATCGTCCTGCCATCCTTTCAGCTGAAGCCCGACTTTCCGAACGCCAGGGCGGTGGCCGTCGTGCCCCATGGGATCGATGCGGGTCCCTTCGCCGCGGACGTGCCCTCGCCCTACCCGCCGGGGACGCGCAACGCGGTCTCGATCGGGTCCATGCTTTTCGATCCCCGCTTCTTCGAGACGGCGCCGCCGATGTTTCCTGACGTGAACTTCCACGTCATCGGCTCGGGCCAGACCCCCCCTGCCGAGCCCCTGCCCAACGTCCACCACTACGCTGAAACGAGCTTCCTCGACACGATCCCCTACCTGAAGCACGCTGACTTCGGCATCGCGCCCTATGTCCAGGAGGACGTGCCGGCCTATCTCGCCGACACCTCCATGAAGCTGATGCAGTTCGGCTATCTGGGGTTGCCCGCCGTGTGCCCGCAGGCGGCCGTGGGCGAGCATCCCATGCGGTTCGGCTATGACCTGCAGGATCCCGAGACGGTCAGGTCCGCCGTGAACCAGGCCCTGGCCGCCACACACAGGTCGGTTGGCGCGCTCAGCTGGACGGAAGTCACGGAGAAGATCGTGGCGCTGGCGGAGGGGCGGACGATAGGGGCCCCGCCCTGGCCCAAGGCCGTTTGAGCGAGCGGCCGCCCGCCCCCTGGCCGCCCGCGAGGGGTCACGTCCGCGGACAGGCGGCGCGGCTTGCGGTCCGCTCCGTCCGGGGGCGTCCGTCGCCCGGGCGGAAATCGTCCCAGGTCACGAAGCCCTTCAGGACGCCTGCGAACCAGAGACCCTTGTAGCGGGCCTTGGCCAGATCGCCTCGCAGCAGCGCCAGGAGGCCGCCCGCCGTGGTGCGCAATTCCCGGTAGAGGAAATACGTCCAGCCAAAGCGATGCTTGCGCAGCAGTGCGCCGAAACCCGCGCCGTAGGAATAGGCCCGGTTAAGCGTCTTGGTCGTGACCACCTCGTCCACCTGGGCATGGTGGACGAGAAGGTCGGGACGGTACTCGATCGCCATGCCGAGGCTGAGCGCACGCAAGATGACGTCGGCTTCCTCTCCGCTCCCGAAGATCGTGGGCGCGCCCACGCCGAGTTTCGTGTCGAAGGGGCCGATGCGGGCCAGCGCGTCGCGCCGGAAGAACAGGGTGTTCGAGTTGCCGCATCGCAGGAAGTTCGAGCGGCTGACGGGCTGGGCGCTGCTGTCGAACACGCTCACCGAGGAGATGCCGCTCTCGTCGACGGTCCGGCCGCTGACGATGTCCACGCCGCGGCGCAGGCGGACCAGGGTGGCGACCTCCGCCAGGAGGGTGGGAGGGTACCAGCAGTCGTCGTCGGGGAAGGCGACGATGTCGCCGCACGTATAGTCCAGCCCCACGTTGCGGGCGTGGGAGAGGCCTCGCGCCGCATGAACGTGGGTGATCGTGAGGTCCGAGAAGCGGCTGACGAGGTCGTCCAGGCGGTCATCGTCGTTCTGGTCGACGAGGATCACTTCGAAGCTGCGGAAAGATTGGCCGCGCAGCGACTCGAACAGGCGCTTCAACTCCTCCGTGCGTCCGACGCTGCAAACGACGAGGGAAAAAAAGGCAAGCCTTGGACCAGTCGCACGAAGGACCGATACGTGAGCAGACAACACCAGGAGATCACTCCAATCGCGATACGCTGACACCGTGCCCTTGGGCTTCGACGATCGAGGTTCACCCCCGTTCCGCAGAAAGATACGCCGCCGATTCGACTGTCATCATCCCTCGCAGGTATGGCCTCACTTTGGCAGTCGGCGGTTGCGTTCGGTCAAGGTCCGGGGCGATCACACCACCGGACATTGTTCGCGAGGATGACGGGGGACCAGTTGGTTTCGCCCGGCCGGACCGGAGACCGGCTCCTCCGGCCGGCTCAGAACGCCGACTCGGACTTGAACAGGGCGCCGACGGTGAGGACGAGAATTTTGAAGTCGAGCCAGATGCTCCAGTTGTCGATGTACCAGAGGTCATGCTCGACGCGGCGGGCCATGCTTTCGATGGTCGGCGTCAGACCCCTGTGCCCGTTAACCTGCGCCCAACCGGTTAATCCGGGTTTAACGTGCTGGCGCATGGCGTAATCGTTGATGTGGTGATCGTAATAGGTGTCGTGCGCCAGGGCGTGCGGGCGAGGCCCGACCAGCGACATGTCCCCGTTGAGGACGTTGAACAGCTGGGGAAGCTCGTCGATGCTCGTGCGCCGCAGGATGCGGCCCACGCGGGTGACGCGCCGGTCGTTGCGCACCGCCTGCGTCACCACTTCGCCATCCTCCAGAACGCGCATGGTGCGGAACTTGAGGATGCGGAACGGCTTGCCGTTGAAGCCGCAGCGCGACTGGATGAAGAGAAGGGGGCCGGGGCTGTCCAGCTTGATCATCAGCGCGACGATCAGCATGAGCGGGCTCAGCACGAACAGCGCCGCGCCGGCGACCGCGACGTCGATCCCGCGCTTGACGCTGCGCTCGAGGAAGCCGATCGGCTCGCGCTGGAGCTCGATGGCCACGGAGGAGCCAACGGTCTTCCAGCTCCGCTCGAACAGGGCGGAGAGCGGACGCTCGGGGATCAGGCGAATGGGCAGCGGGAGGAGCCTCAGGTGCTCCAGCACGGCGGGCACGGATTCCAGGCTCTCCGTTCCGGCCAGAAGGTAGACCTCCTGGATCTCGGAGCGCCGGACGGAGGCCACGAAGTCCCGCAGGTCGCTGGCGAAGCTCTCCGATCCGGCATCCGCCGTGATGTGCGCGCGCCGGGACGTCTCGTAGCCATGATGCACGAAGTCGGTGGCCACCGACGCGAAGGCGACGTCGCCCAGGCTGAGGACCGCGATCTTGCGGGTGCGGAGCGCGCCGTGCGTGCGGGCCCGGCGCACGGCGAGCGCCCAGCCGAGCCTGTTGCAGACCACGCCCGCGAAGCCGGCCATGCCGAAGGTCCAGACGGCCGCGCGCGACAGGTCGGTGCCGATCTTCAGGCCGAAGGCGACGAAGATCAGGAACATCGAGATCCCGATCCACGTGATGGCGAGGCTCTTGAGCTGGGCGACGAGATTGAACACGACGCTCGACTGGTAGTGACCCCGGATTTCGCCAATGGGCACGAGCAGGGCCGCGAACATGGCGCCGATCGTCATGTAGCGGATGGAATCTGATGGGTGAATGAGCCCGAGGGTGCGATACGCCGCGCCGACGCCGAAACCCGCCAGCAGGATGATGACGACATCCGTCGCCATGATCCAGCGTCCGATCCCCTCGAAGGTGACGGACGTCCGTTGCCGCGGGATGGCGTCGAGGTGCTGAGCTTCTATCCAAACCTTCATCGATTCCGTCTCTGGCCTCTGCTCCGGATGTGATGGACACAGCTTACGATAGCAGGCCCGTCACGCCGAAACTGCCTCAACCGCATTCTGATAAGCCCGGGATCGAAGAGGCGAAATCCGGCCTCCCCGTCCCCACCAACCCGCACAACTGGCGCGCGCATGGCCGCTCAGAACGTTAACGCCCATTATGCAAATCGGTGGACGCCGGTCCAAGCGACAAAGGCTGTTGAGCTGAAAGACTTAACGATTCCTCGCCGGGCGTTGCAGAAAAGTTTCGCCGAAAGTGACGAAGGCCTAGGATTGGGTCGGTGAGAATGCGTTAACCATACGCTTGACATGCGTGGGGCGGCGGCCCGCCATGCGTCCACTGCAAGTTGTGCGGGATCAAGTCGCAAGCGGCCCGATGAGTCGGGCCTTCACGCAATCCGGGACAGGAGCGGAACCGGAGCT
>JAXMCW010000004.1:167500-845333 GCA_046349155.1 Alsobacter sp.
GCTCGAGGCGAAGACGAGTAGGAAGCACGCGATCGCCCCCTTCAGGTCGTCCGCGGTCACGCCAACCCGGATGGGCTTGGCCGCGATGAGAAACGCGTGCAGCGCCTTCTCGAGCACCCGCCCGGTCTGCTCGTCGGCCCTGGTCTCGAATTGCGGGACGACCTTCTCGCGGATCAGCGCGTAGGCGGCGTCGTCCGTCCCGGCGTCCCGCACGCCAGCGACGATGCGCGCCTTCTCGGCGCGCTCCGTCACCGCGCCCATGACGTACATCACGCCGTCGATGATGCCCCAGGCGAGGTTGCAGCCGAGCGCGGCGAGAACCAGCTGGTGCATGCCCGCCGGGCCCTCGGCGACCGTGAGCCGGGCCGTCAGCGTGACGCTGAGAACCATGATGAGACCGAACAGAACCTCGCCCAGACGGCTGGCCGGGTCGAGGTAGCGGGGCATGATCCCTTTGGAACCCGTCGGGCCGCGGCCCGAGGTCGGCCCGGCCGGGTGATGAGGGGACGCTGAATGAGTCACGGGGCAATCCTGCACGGCACGGACGAGGGAGGCCCTACCCGTTCGACTTCGATGGCGGGGGTTGGCGCCCCGGGTGTGAACGCTGGCGCGGCGCCTGAGGCTTCCCGTCCTGCGCATGACGTGGCGGGTGCTCGACCTCCGCCTCGCCGCGATGGTCCCGGCTGAAGCCCAGGCCCTGCGGATCGACCTGCCGGGCCGTGGCGCGGTCCGTGGGGTCGAACTCAGAGGCCGCGATCGCCCGATCGAGATGGGCGAGGTAGCGCTGGACGGCCGGACGGCGGTCCTCGCGGTCGAGCACCTCCTCCAGCCCGAGCAGCGCCGCCCGCATGCGGCGCATCACCTGCACCGACGTAAGGCCGAATTGGCGGATCTCGTCGAAGGCGAGCGACAGGTAGTCCTCCCAGTCCGGCAGGGGCACGAACAGCCGGGCCTGCCCCCGCGTGTCGGCGAGCCAGATGCTGCCGAGGTCGAGGCGCGAGAGGCGGCGCAGCAGGTCGTCAATCTGGTCGAGCGCCTGCACGGCCGTCGTGGGGTCGTTGATGGCCGGCGACAGCGCCTTGATGGCGATGTCAACGAGCAGCCTGATGGGATATTTGGGGTCCTGCTCGAAGGTCCGCTCCGCCCCCAGGCGGACGCAGGCCAGCAGCCGGACCGGATCCGGCCCGGGCCCCGCGCCGTGCACGGCGAGGACGGGGCTGCCCTCCACCAGCGTGTCGCCGACGGCTGCCTGCAGCACGAGGACGGCCCCGGTCGCCTCCGCCGCCCGCAGCAGGTCGAGGACGGCGATGCTGGTCACGCAGCGGGGTTCGCCGACATGGCGCAACACGAGGGCTGGCTCGTGCAACCCGGCCGGAGGGGGCACCAGCCGCCGCGGCGTGGCTCCCGCGGCCTTCGCCCGCCCGTGCTCCTCTTCGGCGATGACGCGGCGTCCCTGGCCTCCCACCATGCCCAGCACGTCGGTGATCTGCAGCCGCCCCAGGCCCTGCACCAGGATGACGAAGCAGGCCATGCTGGCCACCAGCAGCCCGAGCACGATCAGCATGGAAACGAGTGGCACCGCCTCGTTGCCGCCCCGGTCCGTCCAGATCAGCGTCGCCATCGCGTAGACGAAGGTGGCGATGAAGGTGCCGAGCGCGTGGTAGAGCATCGGCCGGTTGGCGAACCACAGCACAAGGCGCGGCGAATAGGCCATCGCGCTGAACTGCACCATCACGAAGGCGATGGAGAAGACGATCGCCGTGAAGGACAGGATGCCCGAGGCGGTCGCCGTCAGGAACGCCATGGCGGCCGCGGGCGACATGCCATGCACGAGGTCCGGCGCGAAGGCGCGCTCGAGGCGTGGAATGATCGTCGCCGCGACGAGGCTCGCGGCGGTGTAGATGGTCGGGATCGTCCAGAGCCTCACGCCCCTGCACTCCTCGAAACGCTCCGCAAAGCCCAGCCAATCCGGGAAAGCTCCACGTTCGCACAAGAGACCATGACGTGCGGATCATCGGCATTGATGCGTCGCACGAGGAGCAGGAGGCGACCGGAAGCGGACGATCATACGCCCTTTCGCGATGGAGCAGGAGGCGAGGCCCAGGGGGAGCGTCGGGCAGCGCAGGTTCGCCGCAATGTCGGATGTCGGGCGGCGCATCACTTTGTCGCCTGACTCTTGCCCGTCACGCGCTGGCACGCCTTGCCCAGCGTCTCCTTCTTGCCCGCAGCGCTCGATGCAGGGCGCCTGAACGGAACCGGCGGCGGGATCGCAGGTCAGGCCGAGGTGGTGCGATGGCCGGTTCCGCGGCGTTCTCGACTACGGTTCGCCGCTGGGCCGCATCGCGCGGGCCATCGAGACGCTGGCGGGTCTGCGCCCCCCGTCCGGACGCCCGCGCGGCGCTGTCGGAATCGGTGTCATGGGAGGCACTGCCCCGCTCGTCGCAAGCCCCGGCGTCCGCTATTGAAAGCTAGTTGAAAGCTTCGAAGCGCAGGTCAGCGTCAGCCTGCGCGCCCGGGACCGTCCGTGGACAAGCGCAAGCTTCAGGATCCAGGGGAGGAACCACCATGCTCGCGAAGCATCCGACCATTCGTACGCTCCTGCTTGCCGCCGCCTGCGCCGCGGGGCTCTCCGCCGGGGCAGCGGTCACCGCCTCGGCGGCCCGCGCGGCCGACAAGATCACCATCATGGTGGGCGGACTGGAAAAGCAGATCTACCTGCCCTTCATGCTCACCCAGCGCCTGGGCCACTTCAAGGAGCAGGGACTCAACGTCGAGCTCCTGACCGAACCATCGGGCGTCGACGCCGAGGACGAACTCCTGGCAGGCGCGGTGCAGGGCGTCGGCGGCTTCTACGATCACTGCGTGGACCTGCAGTCCAAGGGCAAGTTCGTGGAGTCCGTCGTTCAGATCAACGGCTCGCCGGGCGAGGTGGAACTGGTCTCCACCAAGCACCCCGAGATCAAGTCCCCGGCGGACTTCAAGGGCATGAGCCTCGGTGTGACCGGCCTCGGCTCGTCCACCAACTTCCTGACGCAGTACCTTGCCGTCAAGCATGGGATAAAGCTCGGTGATTTCACGTCTGTGCCTGTCGGGGCAGGCGACACCTTCATCGCCGCCATGCAGCAGGACAAGATTCAGGCCGGCATGACGACCGAGCCCACCATTTCCCGCCTGCTCAAGACCGGGGAGGCCAGGATCCTCGTCGACCTGCGGTCCAACGAAGCCACCAAGAATGCGCTCGGCGGCAACTACCCGGCCACCTCGCTCTACATGGACACGGCCTGGGTCGAAAAGCACAAGGACGAGACGCAGAAGCTCGTCAACGCCATCGTCAAGACGCTGGGCTGGATCCAGACCCACACGGCCGCCGAGATCGCCGACGCGATGCCGAAGGAATACCTGGTCGGCGACCGCGACGGCTACATCGCGGCGCTCGAGGGTGGGAAAGGCATGTACACCCCGGATGGAATCATGCCGGAGGGCGGTCCCGAGACCGTGCTCGCCGTGCTCTCGGGGTTCTCGAAGAACCTCAAGGGCAAGACGATCGACCTCTCCAAGACCTTCACGACCGAGTTCGCCAAGAAGGCGAAGCCCTGAGCCGAACGCCTGCGCGGCTGCACGGCGCGATGCATGGCCCGGGCGCGACAGCCCGGGCCGGTCGTCGAGCGCGTGCCCACTTCTCCATCTGACCTGGAGCTGCCGATGCCCGCCGTTCCACCGGACACCTCGCCCGCGATCGAACTCGTCAACGTCAACCGGCGTTTCCTGAGCCCTGACGGCAAGTCCTTCACGACGCTGCGCGACTTCAACATGACCGTGGCGCGGGGAGAATTCGTCGCGTTGGTCGGGCCGACGGGCTGCGGCAAGTCGACGACCCTCAACCTCATCACCGGGCTCGGCCGTCCGTCGAGCGGGCTCGTCCGGGTCATGGGCCAGCCGGTTTCGGGCATCGACCCGCGCATCGGCTTCGTCTTCCAGAGCGACGCCCTGTTTCCCTGGCGCAGCGTCATCGACAACGTCGGCGCGGGCCCGCTCTTCCGGGGCAGGCCCGCGTCCGAGGCCTATGCCGCCGCCCGCGACTGGCTGGGCCGCGTCGGCCTCGCGCGGTTTGAAAACCACTATCCCCACCAGCTCTCCGGCGGCATGCGCAAGCGCGTGGCCCTGGCGCAGACCTTCATCAACGAGCCCGAGATCCTGTTGATGGACGAGCCCTTCTCGGCGCTCGACGTCCAGACCCGCGTGGTCATGCACGAGGAGTTGCTGAAGCTGTGGTCGAACTCCGGCGCCTCCGTCGTGTTCGTCACCCATGATCTCGAGGAGGCGATCGGCCTCGCCGACAAGGTCTACGTGCTGACGTCCCGGCCGGCGACAGTGAAGGCGATCCACGTGATCGACATTCCTCGTCCACGGGTGATCTCCGAGATCCGCTACGAGCCGCACTTCATCGAGCTCGCCCGCACCATCTGGCACGACCTCAAGGAAGAGGTGCAGATGGGTGCCGACGCCTCCGTCGCCGCAGCCTGAGCCCGGGGAACCCGATGTCCGAAATCGCCATCCAGTCCGGCTCCATCGTCTATCCGCCCGGCACCTCCGACGCCGAGATCGAGGCCGCGGCCCGTCAGGCGGCCACCAGCTACAAGCGCAAGGTCGTCTTCTGGCGGCTCGCCATCCTGGCGGGGATGCTGACCTTCTGGGAGGTTGCCGCGCGGACGGGGGTGATCGACTCGTTCTTCTACTCCTACCCGTCGGCCATCGCCCTGCGCCTGTGGGAGCTGGTGACGGAAGGCACCGACGAGGCGAGCCTCTGGTATCATTTGTGGATCACCATGGAGGAGGCGATGATCGGCTTCCTCTTCGGCTCGGTCTTCGGGGTCGCTTTCGGCGTGGCGCTGGGGCGCAACCGCATGGCCTCGGACATCTTCTCCGTCTACATCAAGGTGCTGAACGCCATCCCGCGCGTCGTGCTGGCCCCGATCTTCATCCTGCTCTTCGGCTTCGGCCTGTGGTCGAAGGTGGCACTCTCCTTCGTCATGGTCTTCTTCGTCGTCTTCTCGAACGCCTTCCAGGGCGTGCGCGAGGCCGACCGGGCCATGATCGCCAATGCCCAGATCCTCGGTGCCTCGCGATGGGCCGTGACGCGGTCGGTGATCGTGCCCTCGGCGATGAGCTGGATCTTCGCCAGCCTGCACATCAGCTTCGGCTTCGCCATCGTCGGAGCCATCGTAGGCGAGTTCATCGGCGCGCGTTACGGCATCGGCTTCATCATCCAGACCGCCCGCGGGGTGCACGACACGGCCGAGATGTACGCGGCCATCGTCATCATCGTCGTCGTGGTGCTGACGGCGGAGTGGGTCATGACGCTGATCGAGAACCGGCTGGCCCGCTGGAGACCCCAACCGGTGCAGGACGGCCACAATTGAGGCCTGCCTCAGGCGGGCTCCGCTTCCGGCAGGGCCACCTGCACGACGATCCCCCTCCCGGCCCGTCCGTCGGCGATCCCCACGGTGCCGCCATGGGCCTTGACGATCTCGGCCACGATGGCGAGACCGAGCCCCGATCCCTCGGCGGCCGTTCCGTCGATGCGGAAGAAGCGGTCGAATACCGTCTTGCGATGCTCCCAGGGAATGCCCGGGCCTTCGTCCGCCACCTCCAGCCGGACGACCGCGTCGCTCGCGGAGATCCCCAAAGTCACCTCCTGGCGGGGACCTCCGTGCCGGATGGCATTGTCCAGGAGGTTCGAGACCATCTCCCCCAGCAGGGCGGCATCGCCGGTCACGGTGACAGGTGTCGACGGCTCGTCGAACGCGAGGGTCACCTGCTCGTCGAGGGCGCGGGCCGCCTGGCTCGTCACCACACGTCGGACGACATCCCGGAGGTCGACGCGGACGAGGGGCGTCGCCACGGCCACGTTCTCGACCCTCGCGAGGATCAGGAGCTGGTCGGTCAGCCGGCCCATCTCGGCCGCCGTGGCCTTCACGGCGTCCAGCGCCTCCTGCTTGCGCCCGGGACGGCTGGCGCGCAGGCCGACCTCGGCCTGGGTGATGAGGACGGCCAGCGGCGTGCGCAGCTGATGGGCGGCATCGGCGATGAGCCCATAGCGCCGCTGCACTTGGCGTTCGACCGTGTCGATTGACGCGTTGAGGGCATCGACGAGTGGCCGGAACTCCGATTGCACTTGCTGGCGCTCGAGCCGGTCGAGCGAGCCGGCTGGCCGCGCGCGCACCTCGTTTCGGATGCGCAGGATGGGCCGCAATCCCTGGCGCAGGCCGACGAGCACCATCAGGCCGGTGAGCAGCACCATCAGGCCGTCGCGACCGAGCGTGCCGTGCCAGAGCCCCCTCGCGAGGTCGTCCTGCCCCATGCGCGTCTCGCCGACGATGACCACCGCGAAGCCGTCAGCGCGGCCGGCCACGGGCTGGCCGATGGCGACGGCGCGAATCGCCTGGCCTCGGAAGGTCGCGTCATACCAGACGGGGTCGAGGCCCGGGTTGCGCCGGGGAGGTTCGGGCACGTCGGGATAGCCGGCGAGCAGATCGCCTCCCGGCCAGAACACCTTGTAGACCACGCGATCGTGCTGTCCGGTGGCGATGCGCTCCAGCGCCGACGGCGGGATCACGGCCTCGACCACCCCGTCGTTCTGCTCGATACGCTCGGCGATGCTGCGGGCCGATCCCAGCAGGGCCGTGTCCGCCACCAGCTCCGCGGTCTGCGCTGCGTCCCGGTAGCTCGACCAGGTGCTCAGCGCAAAGAACGCCGTGAGCGGTCCGAGAACCCAGGCGACCATCTGGAGGCGGATGCTAGGCGCCATCGCCGCGGCCTTCGCGCAGGGCATAGCCGATGCCCCGCAGCGTCACGATCTCCAGGCCCGTTCCGGCGAGCTTGCGGCGGACGCGATGGACGTAAAGTTCTATGGCCGAGCCGCTGGCATCCTCGTTGAAGCCGAAGACGGCCTCGACGAGGCGGTCCTTCGGCACCACGCCGCCGGCGCGGGAGAGGAGCGTGGTCAGGACAGCCCGCTCGCGCGGGGTGAGTGCGAGCACCGCCCCATCCACTGCCACGGCCCCGGTCGTGTCGTCGAGGACGAGGGGTCCGAAGCGCAGCATGTTGTCGGCCCGCCCTTGAGCCCGCCGCAGCAGCGCGCGGATGCGGGCTTCCAGCTCCTCGATGGCGAAGGGCTTGGCGAGGTAGTCGTCGGCGCCGCTGTCGAGGCCGGCCACACGGGCCGTTGCGCCGTCGCTGGCCGTCAGGATGAGGACCGAGGTCTTGTCTCCGCGACGACGGATGTCGCGCAGCAGGTCGAGCCCCTGCCGTCCAGGCAGACCGAGGTCGAGGATGACGAGGTCGTAGCGGAAGGCCAGCAGCGCGGCGTCTGCGCCCTCGGCGTCGCGCACGCGGTCGACGGCGTGACTTCGCCCCTCGAGGAGCTGGCCGAGCCACTCCGACAGTTGATCATTGTCCTCGACGAGCAGGATGCGCATGGAGCGAGCTTGGCATTCGCGCGCCCCCGTCGCCAGCGAGGGCTATCAGGCCTGCCTGTCGACGACGAGGCCGGTCCCTGGCGCGGGAGCGGCTTGAACCGGCGGGGACGCCACGCCGTCATCCCCGTCATGATCGTTCGGCTTGGCCGCAGGTTTCGGTGCGGGCTGCGCGATCGGTGCCGGCACGGAGGCCGTTGCAAGAGACGGGACGGTCATGTTCACCCAGGGTCGCGTGAGCCAGTTACGTCGGCTGAAACTGGGCATCGATGATGAACAAACACCGCTCGATCGCGATGCCGGGGGAATACGGATTGGTCATGTTCGACCGTCGGCCCATGGGGGATGCCGCCATGAACGAAATGCACGCTCCCATGTCGGTCAGCCTTGTCACACCGCAACTGTGGCGAGCGACACGACGAGATTAATGCTCGAGCCGTTGCGGCATTGTAGTTTCGAGACAATCGAAGACGCTGGGGGACGTATGCCAGGCCGACTCTGGTACGGGACCGTCATCCTGTTCATTCTCTGCGCCGCCCATGCCGCGGCGACGCCGGATCCTCCGACCCGGACCGGGGCGGAGATCTCCGAGCCCACCTGCGGCGGCAACGGAGCTGCCTGTGGGGGCGTCGACCTGAAGCTCGTCCCGCGGGATGTCGCATTGGGGCTCGTCGCCTTCAACTCCCCCTATCTGTTCGGCGAACAGGCTCTCCACGACGGCATCACCTGCCGGTCCTGCCACGCCGATTGCGGGTTGTCGGGGGCCGCAGTCAGGCTCGTGTTCGACGCTCCCGTCCCGCGGCTCCATGGCAGGCGATGGCGCGGCCCTGAAAGTCGCAGGGGAGACGACCCGGACCTCGAGGCGTTCTCGCGGCGCGCCATCGTGAACGAGTTCGGCGGCCCCATGCCCGATCCCGACATGGTGTCGGCCCTCGCAGCCTACGTCAGGCAACTCCCCGACACCGCGCCGGGGGCTTCACCCCATGCCATGCGACTGTCGCCGCTGGATGTGGCCATCACCGCGCTCGCCCTCGGGGACGACGCCCTCAAGACAAGCGACCTCATGCGGCTCGATTTCCTCGTGGAAAGCGCCCGCTTCGTGGTGGGCCAGGAGGCAGCCGGATCGGGCGCCGGCGCGCAGGTCCCGCCGGCCGCATTGATTGTCGCCAATGAGGACCTCAAGGCGATCAGCCGGCTTGCCTGGGCCGGGCAATGGGATGAATGTAAACGGGCCGTGGATGGACTGGTGGAGCGGTTGAAGCGATTGTCGCCGGGACCGCGTCCCCTCGAAGCATGCTCCCCGGCGCATTGAATCTCGGACCAGCGGGGACTGCGGCGTGAGCAAGTGGCTCAAACAGGTGGCGCTGGCCGCGGTGCTCGCGACGGGAATGACCGCCGACGCGGATGCGGACAGCTACGGGCATGTTCAGGGCGCCCTGACCAAGAGCGAGAACCAGCTCGAAGCCGAGAAGCACATGGCTGCGGGAGAATGGAAGGAGGCCGTGCCATTGCTCGAGGCGCGGATCGCCGGCCACCCCGCCGACGTCGAGGCGCTTGCCGATCTCGGTCATTCCTACGCGGAAAGCGGAGACCTCGATCTGGCCATCGAGACGCTGAAGGTCGCGGTCGACCTCGATCCCCGGCATCTCGAAGCCAATCTGTATCTGGGCGAGGCATACCTGAAGCGACGGGACCTGCCGCACGCGCAGGAACGGCTGTCGGCCCTCGATACGATCTGCTTCTTCGGCTGTGGCGCCTATCGAACGCTGCGGCACGATGTCGAGGCCTACAAGGCGGCGAACGGTTCGTGAGCCGGCGGGTAGATCCGGCGTCTGGCCCGCCACCCGAGGGCCCGGTCCTGAAGTCCCTCGTCTGGCGGGATTCCCAGGCCGGCTATGGCCGCGTCTCCCGTATTCTTCACTGGGTCAGCGCGGGCCTTCTGCTCGCCTCCTTCGCGCTGGCCTGGTCCTGGGACCTTCCGGGCCGGGGTCCGTTGCAAGCGTCCATGGTGAACTGGCATCGCACGGTCGGGCTGACGATCCTCGCTCTGACCCTGGCAAGGGTCGCCTGGCGCATGAGCGGGCGCCGACCCGTTTGGCCGCTCCCGGCCTGGGCGAGGATTCTATCGCGGTCCGTCCAGATCCTCGTTGTCTCGCTCCTTCTCGCAGCGCCGCTGCTGGGCTGGGCCTACAGCAATGCCGGGGGCCTGGACGTGACCGTTGCAGGATGGCCGCTGCCGGCGCTGCTGCCCCGCGATCAGTACCTCGCCGAACTATCGGTCGCTGCGCACGAGTGGTCGGCCAATGTGCTGCTGGTGCTGGTCGCGCTTCACGCGGCTGGCGCGATCCGCCACATGATGCGGCCCGGCGACCCGCTTGGCCGCGCGATGGGGTCACCCTTTCGCACCGGCAGGCCAGATCCAGGCTTGAGCTGAGCTGGCTCACGAACGGGGCCCCCGTCCGCTCGTGCCCCGATCTCATCCCACGGAACGTCCGGCAAAGGCTTGCCACCGGTGGTCCGGCGGACGATGGCCTGGGTCGCGGCCCTCGCAAGCCGATTGAGCACGAGCCTCGTGACGGAAGCGGCATCGCACGAGCAAGTGCAATGGTGAACATATGCACCGGATGAGGTGACGTGCCCCTTCGATCGTCGCGAGCTTCTGCCGGCGCAGCCCTCAGCTGGATCGGTCGGTGATGGCTGGCGCAAGCCCTGACCCGCGTTCAGTGAGCGCGAGCGACTGGAAGAGGCGGTCCATCTCGGCAAGGCCGAACGCCGTCACGCCGGCGGCCGGTTCGCGCTCGACCGGCCCGGGCAGCCCGAGCCGGCGGGCCATGAAGCGCTTGCCATAGGCGAGCAGCGTGGGGATGCCCCGCGTCATGAAGACGATGAGCGGCAGGACCTCGCGATGCAGCCGTTCTGCCTCGGCGAGGGCCTCGGGCGTTCCCTGCATGAACAGTTCGAAGATCCGCACCTGGACCGCCAGGCAATCGGGGGCGGGGATGAGGCCGCGCCCTCCGGAGCGCAGCAGCGACATGTATTCAAGTCCGCCGTGTCCTCCGAACACGTCCATCGCGCCGTCAGTGCCCTCGATGACGCGAGCGATGTCGACGGAGAAGCCCTCGCCCTTGAGCAGCGTCACGTTGGCGTGGTTGCGATGGAGCGCGATGAGGCTCGCCGGCGAGAGCGAGACAGGCAGGTTGACGGGGTTGTTCTGCACCGCCACCGGCATGTCCAGCCGGTCCGCGACGGCGCCGAAGAAGCGCACCGTGTCCGCTTCCCCTCCGCCGCCTGCCGTGGGCGGCTGCAGGATCACCCAGTCCGCCCCCGCGGCCTTCGCCTCGCGAGCGAACGCCACCTGCCCCGCGATGGTCGGCTCGCCAATCGTGACGGCATAGGGCACGCGCCCGGCGATGAGGGTCCCGACCGTCCGCACGAGCGCGAGCCGCTCGTTGACGTCCATCTTGTGGACCTCGGTGACGAGGCCCAGCACCATGATCCCGTGTGCCCCGGCCCCGATGCAGTGCTCGACCTGCACCCGCATGGCCGCCCGGTCGAGCCGCCCGTCGGCATCGAAGAAGGCGTACAGGACGGGATAGACGCCCTGGTAGCGCTGTCCCTCAGCCATGGCTGCGACCCTCCGCGATGACATGGCGCAACACCGCGTCCCTCGGCGCCACGCCGAGGCCCGGACCGCTCGGCACGGTGTAGAAGCCGGCTTCGCAGGCCATGTCGCCTGCAGTGTATCGCATGTTCTTGTTGAAGATGGAGTGCTGGTACTCGTGGCGCGGCACGTTCCGCAGCGAGGCCGCCGACTGGAACTCGGTGATCCCCTTATGTCCCATCTCCGGCTGGATGATGCTCATTGCCCGCGCCTCGAAGCGGGGCCTGTATTCGAACACGGTCCGCCACTCCTCCCCGAGCGCCAGCGGGCCGCCTATGGAGCGGGCCACCTCGGCCTGGCCCTCGAGATCCTCCGGCGCGCAGGGAGCCTCGGCGGACCAGAGATTGTGCTGCACCAGCCGTCTGATGAGGCGGATCGCCTCACCGGCCGTGAACGCCCCGTGCAGATCGACGCTGAGCAAGATCTCCACGCCGACCGCTTCGCGCAGAGCCGCCATCTCCTGCACGATGCCGTCGTCCGACATGGCGGCTGCGAACTCGACCGCCTTGAAGCCGCGCGCGACCCGTCCCGGACCGACTGGCTCCCGGAAAAACCAGCCTACTGGCGGTCGAGCGGCCTGCGCCGAAGGCGCCTCTCTCTGCACTGCGAAGAGGACCGCGGTTCCACCGGCCATGCCGCTTCCTCCGCTCGGTCGCGTCACCGTGTCGGGGGCCATGCGATTGGCGTGACCTGCGATGGCCGGTGTCGCTTCGCGCCGGGAGCGGACAGGCGATCACGAGCCGATGGCAGACCGGAGGAACCGCCCGCGCAAGGCGGGCGGCCGTCAGCCTTACTCTGTCGCATCGCCCTGAAGATACCCGTCGCGGCGAGCGTCCGGCATGACGAGGGCGACGAAGAAGCCGATCAGCATGAGCGCCGTGACGTACCAGAAGAAGGTGCTTTCCAGGCCGGCCTGCTTGAACCAGAGCGCAACGTATTCCGCGGTCCCGCCGAACAGCGCGTTTCCGATGGCGTAAGCGAAGCCGACGCCCAAGGCGCGGACCTCGGCAGGGAAGAGTTCGGCCTTCATGAGGCCGCTGATCGACGTGTAGAGGCTGATGACGGCCAGAGCGGTGGTGATGAAGACGAAGGCCGCCAGCGGCGACTTCACGCCGGCGATCATCGTCAGCAGCGGAACGGTCATCAGCGTGGACAGGGCCGTGAACAGGCGCATCGACGTGCGCCGTCCGATACGATCGGACAAGGCTCCGAAGACGGGCTGCATGAGCATGAAGACGAAGAGCACGGCCGTCATCGTATTGGTCGCCGTGGCTGCGCTGAATCCGGCCGTGTTGACGAGGTATTTCTGCATGTAGGTCGTGAAGGTGTAGAAGATCAGGGACCCGCCGGCGGTGAAGCCGAGCACGATGAGAAACGCTTTGCGGGTCTGCGGATCGGCGAAGATGGCGCCGAGCCGCCCTGCGCCCTCCTTGCTGCGCGTCTCGGCCGACGAGGTCTCGTGGAGGGAGCGCCGGAGGTAGAGCGCGATGACCGCGGCCGCCGCGCCGATGACGAAGGGAACGCGCCAGCCCCAGGCCCGCATGTCAGACTCGTCCAGGAAGATCTGCAGGACGACGAGCACGAGCGTGGCGAGCAATTGCCCCCCGATCAGCGTGACGTACTGGAAGGAGCTGAAGAAGCCGCGTCTCCCGCCGATCGCGACCTCGCTCATGTAGGTCGCGCTGGTGCCGTACTCGCCTCCTACCGAAAGCCCCTGAACGAGACGGACGAGGAGAAGCAGGACCGGGGCCGCCACGCCCAGGGTGGCGTAGGTCGGCAGGACGGCGATGGCGAGGGAGCCCGCGCACATCAACGAGACGGAGATGAGCATCGAGGCGCGCCGGCCGACACGGTCGGCGATGGTACCGAACAACCAGCTTCCCACGGGACGCATGAGGAAGCCCGCCGCGAAGATGCCGGCTGCATTGAGGAGTTGCGAGGTTTGATCGCCCTTCGGGAAGAAGACCGGGGCAAAGTAAATGGCGCAGAACGAGTAGATGTAGAAGTCGTACCACTCGACGAGATTGCCGGACGCCGCGCCCACGATGGACCGGATGCGCCCACGCGTATCGATCTCCACAGCGGCCAGCGAGGCTGGGGTTCTCTGGTCCATGACGTCACCTCCCGTAGTCTTTGGGGCCCGCGCCCTGCCCTCAGCCGGCGTGTTTCCAGGCGAGACGGGCGGCCAGACCGCGTGTCTCGCGCAGCACCGCGCAGTGGGACATGCGGGTGACGGTGCCACGGTCGGGCAAGGCCGTCGTCCGTGACGCTACGTGGCAAGGATGCGTAGGCTTACGCATGCGAGGTCCAAAACCGGACGCCGCGACACCCGGCCGCGCCCATCGCGGGCGCCGCGACCTGCTATGCGGCAGCGCAACGCGGCGCGCCGGCCGCAAGCCTCTCACGGATGGCCGTCAAGCCGGATCAGGCCGATGCCGTGGAGCAGTTTCAGCAACTCGTTGCTGTTCGTCACGCCCAGCTTGTCGAGCGCCCTGGCGCGGTGGGTCTCGACAGTGCGGTGGGTGATGGGCATCGCTGCGTTGCGCGCCGTGAGAAGACGGGCGATCTGCTTGCTGGAATGGCCGTCGGCCGCGAGGAGCGCGACCTCCTTTTCGCGGTCGGTCAAGGTCTGCCAAAGCATGCGCGCGCGCGCCGCGACGTCGCGGGCCGAAGCCCTTCGGCTGGCTTCCTCCAGCGCGCCCTGTAGGTGGGTCATCAGGCGTGACTGGTCGCAAGGCTTTTCGAGCCAACCGAAGGCTCCGGCCTGGACGGCCTGGACCGCCGTCGGAATGTCGCCATGGCCGGACAGGAACAGGACGACCAGCGGACTTCCGAGCCTGCAAAGCTCGCGAAATACGTCGAGGCCGCTGATCCCGGACAGACGCAGGTCCAGGAGAACGCATCCGCAGCCCTGAAGGTCGGCAGAGGCGAGGAAAGTCTCGCCGGACTCGAAGAGGCGGACTGGATGGCCCTTGGCCAGGAGCAGCGATCCATAGGAGCGCCGCACCGCGTCGTCGTCATCGACGACATAGAGATTGAGCGGATCGTGCATCACGCGACGCCCGGCAGGTCGACGGTGAAGGTCGCTCCACCGTCCGGGCGGTCGGCGAATGCGATCCGGCCGGAATGGCTCTCGATGATCGTGCGGCAAATGGCGAGCCCGAGCCCGACCCCGTCCTTCTTGGTCGTGAAGAAGGGATCGAACAGGTGCGCAGCTGCCGTCGGATCGATACCGGGGCCGCGATCACTGACCCTGATCCTCACGCCATCACCGTGGGCTTCCGTCGAAACGTCGAGAATGCGCCGCCTTGGCGCGACGATACGCATCGCCTGGATGCCGTTCACCATCAGGTTCAGCAGGACCTGCTCGAGCAGGATCCGGTCACCCGTCACCAGGGGGAGCCCGTCTGCCAGGTCAGCCTCGACATTGACACCCTGCAAGCGGAATTCCGGCTCGAGCACCGCGAGCGCGCGGGCGACGATGTCGTTGGCCATGATGGTCTCGAAACCATCCGTCGAACGCCGCATCAGGCCCCGTACGTGGCGGACGATGTCCGCCGCGCGCTGGGCCTGGAGATCGATCTCGCCCAAGGTCTCGGTCAATAACCGGGCCTGACCCTGCTCGGCGAAGGCGCACGCGGCCGCCGTGTAGTTGACCAGTGCGGCAAGCGGCTGGTTCAACTCGTGGGCCAGCATCGACGTGATCTCCCCGACGGTCACCACGCGCGCGATGCGCTGGAGTTGCTCGTCCTGTTCCCGACGCCGTGCGTCGGCGCGCTTCTGCTCGCTGATGTCCACCACCGAGCTCATCCAGCCGGTCTGCTGGCCCTGCGAGTCGATCAGCGGAGCCGTATAGACCATGGTGTGAACGTCGTGGCCGTCGCGGTGGCGGATGCGTGACTCGAAACCGCTCATCGCCGCCTTTCCGCTCATCGCCGCCTCGTTGTCCCGCCAGTGCTTGTCGATCTCCTCGGGATGCCAGTAGGGATAGGGCGGCAGGCGGCCAAGGAGTTCCTCCGCGTGGAAGCCGGTCATCTCGCACAAGGCCGGGTTGACGTAGATGATGCGCCCTTCGAGATCCCGCGCACGCATGCCGACCAGCAGGGAGTCCTCCAGCGCCTTGCGGAAGGCATGCGCGTCGAGAAGCTCCTGGGTTCTCTGGCGAACGCGAACTTCCAGTTCGCGCCGGGCGTTTCGCTGTTCCCGGAGCATGCGCTCCCGCTGACGCCAGTAGAGCCCGCCCATCGCGATCAGCCCGACGCCCAGGCCCGCCAAGAGCCCCGCCCGTGTCCTCGCCTGCGCGACCCCGGCGCGATCGGCCATCACGGTGAGCGTCCAGCCGAGATCCGGCAGCTTTTCGTCCCTCGCGACAAAGGTCCGCGTGGCGTTCCCCAATTCGGCCGTGACGATGTAGCTTTCCTCGCCCGGACTGCGCTCCCTTCGCCAAGGCAGCGGGATGGGCAGCCATCCCGGGCCGAACTGTTCGTCCCGTTCGATCCGGGCGATCTCGGAGGGGGACAGGTCGCGCGCGGTGCGGTAGGTCCAGTCTTGCACGGAGCTAAGCAACACCACGCCCTTGTCGTCCGAAACGAGGACCGGATCACGTGCCGCGGACCAGGCTTTCTCGATCGGCCGCAGGGTCACCTTGACGGCGACGACGCCGATCACCTCACCGCCTTCCATCACCGGGGTCGAGAGGAAGAGCCCCGGCTCGCCGGTGGTCTTGCCCACGCCATAGAAGCGGGAGCTGCGTCCCTCTCTGGCGTCCAGGAAATAGGGCCGGTTGCCATAGGCCTGCCCGACGAAACTGAGTGGCTGATCCCAATTGCTTGCAGCAAGCGTGGACCCTTCCAGATCCATGACATAGACGGCCTCCGAACCCGCGCGCCTGTTGAGATCGGCGAGCAGGCGGTCGGCGATGGCGATGGGGCCAGGCTCGGCGGGATGCCGCAGCGCGGCGACGATGTCGGGATGCCGTGCGACGGTGAAGGGCAAGTAGTCGTAGCGCGCCGCAACCCCGCGAAGGGCGAGCGCGTGAACCTCGCTCGCGCGCCTCACGCCATCCGCGAGCGCGAGCATCTCGCTGCGCCCGGCCCAACTGGCCGTCGCGATCACGATCAGCGAAGCAACGACCACGAGCGCGACGAGCAGAACCGTTCTCGGCGCTAGGGCCGCGAAGCGGCGTTGGGGGAGCGAGGTCGCAATCTCGGCCATGAAGGCGGTTCTCTACCAGTCCCGACGATGGCGACACCGCTCCGACTTACGCGACCTTGAGGATCGCCGTCCTGCAGAAGGGCGGCTCCCTCTCGCAGCCAGCGTCCTCGCCCCGCTCCGTCTGGCCGGCGTGACACGGGTCAAAATGCGCGGCTCGAAGGATTGGGGCAAGGGGAAGGCCTGCTCGGCCAGCGTCCACTCCCGCCCTCGCGAGCCGGTGCATAGCTGCCGCGACAGGCGGGGGCTCGACAGCTGCACTGCCCTGCTTATCTGCCGGTCGGACGTTCGTCTTCCTCCCGGAGAATTCTCGATGAAGCTCTTTGAACCGACCCGCCTTGGTGGATTGTCCCTCCAGAACGCGATCGTCATGGCTCCGCTGACACGCAACCGCGCGAATGCGCAAGGCGTGCCGCAATCCCATGTCGTGGACTATTACAGCCAGCGATCCTCGGCGGGCCTCGTCATTGCCGAAGGAACCCAGCCGAGCTTCGCTGGACAGGGCTACGCGCGTACGCCGGGCATCCACACGCCCGAGCAGATCGCCGCGTGGCGCAAGGTGACGGACGCAGTGCACCGCGGCGGCGCGTCCATGGTGCTGCAGATCATGCATTGCGGCCGCATCGCCCATCCCCTGAACCGCCAGGTCGCCGAAGCGCCCGTCGCGCCCTCGGCGGTGAGGCCGGCGGGCCAGATGTGGACCGATCAGCAGCACATGCAGCCTTACCTTGAGCCGCGGGCGTTCGAGACGGCGGAGTTGTCCGGGCTGCGGGACGAACTCGTGCAGGCGGCAAGGAACGCGCGGGAAGCAGGGTTCGACGGCGTCGAGCTCCATGCCGCGAACGGCTACCTCCTGAACCAGTTTCTCGCGAGCAACACCAACCTGCGGACCGACGGGTATGGCGGCGATGTCAGAGGTCGCATCCGCTTCGTCGTCGAGGCGACGCTGGCGGTGGCCGACGCGATCGGTGCGGATCGCACGGCCATCCGGATCTCGCCCGGCCACATGTTCAACGACATTGCCGACGCCGACCCGATCGGGACGCATGTTGCGCTCCTCGACGCGCTCCCCACGGCCGACATGGCCTATGTGCATGTGATGAAGGCCGACGCCTTCGCCGCCGCTCTCAACAGCGCGGGTGATTCCGCCGAGACGCTCGCCACGATGCGGGCTCATGTTCGCGGCCCCCTGATCGCGGCCGGCGGCTATGATGCGGCCACGGGCGAGGCAGCGCTGGAGTCCGGCTTGCTTCAGGCGGTGGCCTTCGGTCGACCTTTCATCGCCAACCCCGATCTCGTGGCGCGCCTCAGGAACGGGATCGCCCTCGCGACGCCGAAGGCCGACCTCTTCTACACGCCTGGCCCCGAAGGCTACAGCGACTACCCTTCGGCAGGACGGTGACTGCGGAACAGTTCGGTGAGGCCCCGCGCAGCCTCGATGAGACTCCGCCTTGGGCCAATCCCGCCCGTTCGGGGCTCGCCCTAGACGGGGCAGGAGAGAGCCAACTCTCAGTGGCTGCGTCCTCGCAATTGATCACGACTTGCAGCCCGCCAGACACCCTGGCGGGCTTTTTGTCGTTCTGGCCAAGAGCCGACATCCCAGCCGACGCCCCGGTGATCCCGATCTCCAGCCGGCCCATCTCCTGAACCAGCCGGATCTGCTCGAGGAGCCCGCGCCGCTCGTCTGCCGTCACGCCGCCTGAAAAGACCATCGCCGCGCGCAGACATTCCTGTCATTGGTGCGGGAGCGCGAGAGGCGGAGAGGGACCATGAGCGAGAAGGTTGCGATCGTCACGGCGGGTGGCAGCGGCATGGGCGCGGCAGCGGCGAAGCGGCTGGCCTCGGACGGCTACAAGGTCGCCGTCCTGTCCTCGTCCGGCAAGGGCGAGGCGCTCGCGAACGAGCTTGGCGGCTTCGGGGTGACTGGCTCGAACCTGTCCGCTGACGACCTGAAGCGTCTGGTCGACGGGACGATGGCCCGCTGGGGCCGGGTCGATGTCCTGGTCAACAGCGCCGGGCACGGTCCCCGTGCGCCGATCCTCGATATCACCGACGAGCAATGGCACGCCGGCATGGAGGTCTACTTCATGAGCGTGGTCCGGCCGGTGCGGCTCGTCGCCCCCATCATGCAGGCACAGAAGCGAGGCGCCATCGTCAACATCTCGACGGCTTGGGTGAGCCAGCCCAGCCCCATGTTCCCGACTTCCGCTGCTTTCCGGGCGAGCCTCGCCGTCTACACCAAGATCTTTTCCGACACGTTCGCGGCGGACGGCGTGCGCATGAACAACGTTCTGCCGGGCTGGATCGACAGCCTGCCTGCCACCGAGGAACGCCGCGAGAGCGTGCCCATGGGCCGTTATGGGACAGCCGAAGAGATCGCGGCGACCATCGCCTTTCTGGTGTCGGAGGGAGCCGGCTACATCACGGGCCAAAGCCTGAGGGTCGACGGCGGTCTCATCCGATCCGCGTGAGACAGGACGGGCGACTAGACCTGACCCGGTGCTGGGCGAGGGATGGGTTCGGTCAGGGCGGACAAGGCGCGAGCGCAGGCCGGCAGGGGCGCGCGGCGCAGATTGGAAGCGTGCCGCGATTCGCTCCGGTGGCGGAAGGAAAGCGGCGCTGCTCGCTCCTTCGGCCCGTTGGACGTCGTCATCCCCTCGCCAGAGGGGGATGAACAACGCGCGCGCGGTGCCGGGCCACCCGCCGCTTGCCCGTGACAAGAAAAGTGGTATGATGAGCATATAAGTTGATCCCTGAAGATGTCATCCGGGAGTCAGGTTTGGACGGCCGTCGGCCTTTGCCTGCGATGATCTCGCGATCCGGGTCCGGCGGCGGCGCGCGTTGCTGCGGACCAGCAGAACCGGCCGACAGGCCTCAGCGCACTCGCGCGAGACCGACGCGCCGGTCGGCCGACGCGAATCCGTGGCGGTGAAAAAATCGGGGAAGTGAACTTCGATGCGAGCTCTCGACAGCTCATGATGGACCGCGCTGTCGACGAGGGGGCACGGCGCGGCCTCGATTTCAACACCAAACCTCCAGAGGGCTGCGGATGACCACCCCCACCTCGCTCGCGGCTCCCCAGGACCGCGTCGTCGCGCGCTACGTTCTCGATACTGCCGAGGATCCGGCCCGGGCCGCCGAGATCATCGCAGGCGAGCAGTCGAGCGGAACCTTCGTGGCCCTGGCACGCGAGACCAAGGGACTGAAGGAGCGCTCCGGCGCCCGGGTCGAAGAACTCACGATTATGGGCGAGGCGCCGCAGCCTGGCTTGCCCGGCGCCAAGCAGGGGCCTGTCCTGCGCCGGTGCAGCCTGACTCTCTCATGGCCGCTCGCCAACCTAGGCCCCTCGCTGCCCAACCTCGTTGCGACCGTCGCCGGCAATCTCTTCGAACTCCATTGCGTCGCCGGGCTGCGGCTCACGGACCTCGCGCTGCCGGACGCGTTTGCGCAGCGTTATACGGGCCCACGTCACGGCATCGCCGGGACACGAAAGCTGGCCGGCGTCGCGGCGGGACCTCTCATCGGCACGATCATCAAGCCGAGCGTGGGCCTGTCGCCCGACGAGACGGCTCACGAAGTCGCCAAGCTCGTGGAAGGCGGCATCGACTTCATCAAGGACGACGAGCTGCAGGCCGACGGTCCCCATTGTCCGTTCGAGCAGCGTGTCAAGGCGGTGATGAAGGTCGTCAACGCTGCCGCCGACCGGACCGGCAAGAAGGCCATGATCGCCTTCAACCTCACCGGCGACCTCGACGAGATGCGCCGCCGCCACGACCTCGTCGTCGCCGAGGGGGGAACCTGCGTCATGGCGAGCCTGCATTCGGTCGGCTTCGTCGGCATGCTGGAACTCGCCCGGCACAGCACCCTGCCCATCCATGGGCACCGCAACGGCTGGGGCTATCTCTCGCGCCATCCCGCACTCGGCTTCGACTATGCGCCGTGGCAGATGCTGTGGCGCCTCGCCGGCGCCGACCACCTGCACGTGAACGGCCTCGCCAACAAGTTCTGCGAGGACGACGCCAGCGTCATCGCCGCGGCGCGCGCGGTGCTCGCGCCTGTCTTCCCCGGGGAGCCCATGGCGGCGATGCCCGTCTTCAGTTCGGGGCAGACGGCGCGGCAGGCCCGGGCGACCTATGACGCCGTCGGCACGACCGACCTGATCTACGCCGCTGGCGGTGGAATCTTCGGCCATCGCGACGGCGTGGCAGCAGGGGTCCGGGCCCTGCGAAAGGCCTGGGACGCGGCCGTGGCGGGAGAGGCGCTCGACGAGGTCGCGCGCCGCGATCGCGACGTGGCTGGTGCGCTGGACATCGGGCGATGAGCGGGACGCCGTCCGCTCTCCCCGACGGGCTGGTGCTGGCCTTCTATGGCGATGACTTCACCGGCTCGACCGACGCCATGGAGGTCATGGCCTTCGCCGGGCTCGACACGGTCCTGTTCCTCGACGATCCCACGCCTGAGCGCCTCGCCCGCTTTCCGTCGGCGCGCGCTGTTGGAATTGCCGGCGTCTCGCGCAGCAGGGATCCGGCTTGGATGGCGGAGAACCTTCCGGCGCGTTTCGCCTCCCTCGCGCGGCTCGGCGCGCCGCTCCTGCAATACAAGATCTGCTCGACCTTCGACTCCGCCCCGCATGTCGGCTCCATCGGGCGGGCCGTCGATCTCGGCGTACCGTTCGGCCGCACTCCATTCAGTCCCATGATCGTCGGCGCTCCGCGACTGCGTCGTTTCCAGGCCTTCGGCAATCTGTTCGCGACGCTCGACGACGTCGGTTACCGGCTCGATCGACATCCAACCATGTCGCGCCACCCCGTAACGCCCATGGGCGAGGCCGACCTCAGGCTGCATGTCTCTCGCCAGACGGGCAGGCGCATCGAACTGATCCATTTCGTCCAGCTCAGGCAGGGGCGTGGGCCGGAGCTGCTGGGCAGCCTGGCCGGGCCCGACACGCCGCTCGTCCTCATCGATGTGCTCGACGAGGAGACGCTCGCCGAAGCGGGGCGCCTCGTCTGGGAGACCCGGGGCGATGGCGTGTTCACCGCCTCCTCCTCCGGCTTGCAATATGCGCTCGTGGCCCACTGGCGCTCGGAAGGCCTGCTGCCTCCAGAGGCGCCGCCGCCGCGGGCGCCGTCGGTCGAGCGCATCGCCGTGGTCAGCGGGAGCTGTTCGCCCGGCACCGCCGCCCAGGTCGACTGGGCCGCCGGCCACGGCTTCGACGCGATCCGCCTCGACGCAGCCAGGACTGTCCGGGGCGAGGGCGAAGCCGAGGCGGCCCGCTGCGCCGAGGCCGCGCTGGCGGCGCTGGGCGCAGGTCGTGATCCGCTCGTCTACTCGGCGTCCGGGCCACAGGATCCCGCGCTCGCTGGCGTGGCCGACGCGGCCGCCCGAGCCGGCCTCACGCCCGCCCTCGCCAATGCCCGCATCGGAGCCGCGCTCGCCTCCACCCTGCAAAGGGTGCTGGCGCGAGCGTCTCTGCGCCGCGTCGCCGTCGCCGGTGGCGATACCTCGGGGGAGGTGATGAGCCGCCTCCGCGTCATGGCGCTCACGGCGCTGGCGCCCCTCGCCCCAGGTTCGCCCTTGTGTACGGCTTGGCCGCACGACCCCGAGCGGGCGTCGGTCGAAGTGGCCCTGAAGGGGGGCCAGATCGGCGGACCGGACTTCTTCGGCGCCGTGCGGCGGGGCGCGCCCTTCGCCTGAAAAGCGAGGGCCTTTCCCCATCTGACCGAACCGATCTCTCGCCTCTCAATGACGGTTCGGCCGGCCCAGAAACAGCTCTGGCGGGCGTCAAGCCACGGCCAGCCGTCGAGCCCCGGACGGCGCGGCGACCGGGCCACCCAGCCATGCGCCCTTGGCCACGAACGTCCGGCAAACGAGCCGAAGAGGCCTGTCAACTTGACTCAAGTGGTGGACAGATCATATGAGTCTACATGCTGGAGCTGCGACCTGATCGCAGTCGTCGCCCAGGGCCGGTGAAACGGCCGCGCGCCCTCGCCGGCTCAACGAAACAGATGGAGGAAACGACATGCGAATGTGGAAGCACCTCGTGTGCCTCGCCGCAGCCGCCGGCATGGCTGCCTGTGCCCTGTCCGCGCCCTCGCCGGTCTCGGCGCAGGAGAAGAAGGCGCCGCCCAAGGTTGCCCTGAGCAACGCCTTCCTGGGCAACGCGTGGCGTCGTTCCATGATCAAGGTCTTCGAGGAGGCGGCCACAAAGGCGCAGAAGGACGGCCTGATCAGCTCCTGGAAGGTCTCCAACGCGCCCGGCGAAAACTCGGCCACGGAGCAGATCGCCCAG
Organism: Alsobacter sp.; assembly: GCA_046349155.1. Taxonomy (GTDB): domain Bacteria; phylum Pseudomonadota; class Alphaproteobacteria; order Rhizobiales; family Beijerinckiaceae; genus Alsobacter. The sequence continues at coordinate 190,137 of JAXMCW010000004.1, forward strand.
CTCAAGGCGCTTCTGCTCGAGAAGCCGGACATCCTCATCGTCAATCCGGCGAGCGCCACGACATTGAACCCGACGCTGAAGCAGGCTTGCGATCAGGGAATAACGGTCGTCGTCTTCGACAGCGCCACCGACTTGCAGTGCGCCTACCTCGTCACCAACAGCTTCGGCGACTGGGCTCGGCTGTCGACGAAGGCCGTGCTCGACGGAATGGGCGGAAAGGGCAACGTCGTCATCGCGCGCGGGGTGCAGGGTTCGCCGCCGGAGACGCAGATGTACGCGGTGCAGACCGAACTGGTGAAGGCCAACCCGAACGTCAAAGTCGTCGCCGAGATCTTCGGTTTCTGCGACAGCGACAAGGCCCAGGAAGCGCTCCTCGGGACGATCGCAAGCCTGCCGAAGGTCGATGGCGTGATCGGCTGCGGCGAGGGGCTCGGCGCCGTGCAGGCCTTCAAGACGGCTGGACGTCCTGCTCCGGTCGTGGCCTTCGCCCCGAGTGGCCGGGCGCTGAAGTTCTGGGGAGAAGGCAACGGTGCTCCAGGCTCCGTCGCGGTGATGTCGGACCCTGGCCAGGGCGTCGCCGCTCTCTTCGCGGCAATCGACATCTACAACGGCAAGAAGGTGCCGCGCGTGACGATCTTCCCGCCGGTGGTCGTCAGCGACGCAGAGCGGAACAAGTGGATCGCGGCGGTCGGCGAAGATGAGATCGCGTCGTGGCAGTGGACCCAGGCGCTGGTGGACAAGCAGATCCAGGCCAATGTCGACGGCAAGGTCGCCGAGGCGGCGCTCCCTCCCGTGCCGGTTCGCTAGCGGCCCCCCCGGGCGGTCGGCCGGCGCGATCCGTGCCGGCCGATCCACCCGCCGATCCTTCCAATGTGCGAGCTCATGCAGATTGCAGACGCAACCAGGCAGCGGCCGGTCGTAACGGTCAGGCAGGCCGTCAAGAGCTACGGCACGACGCGCGCTCTTTCCGGGGTCGACCTGGACATCTTCGCAGGGGAAGTCTTCGGCGTCGTCGGCCACAACGGCGCTGGAAAAAGCACGTTGATGAGGGTCCTCACCGGACTGACCTCCGTCGATTCCGGGCAGGTGGACATCGCGGGCCGGACGGAGCCGGGACCGGAGGGCTATCCGGGCGTCCGCATGGCCTTCCAGGAGGGTTCGCTCGCGCCCGAACTCACGGTGAAGGAGAACGTGTTCCTGTCGAGCAGCCGGTGTTTTCCGCGCTGGCGCTGGCACGGCTCCGCCTCTGACGCGGCTGCGCGAACGCTGGACGAGATCTTTCCCGGGCATGCGATCGGTCCAGATGACTTCGTCGACGATCTTGCGCTGGCGGACCGGCAGCGCGTCGAGATCGCGCGCGCGGCGATTTCGGTCGGGCTGCGCCTGTTGATTCTCGATGAGCCGACGGAATCCCTGAGTGGTGACGCCGTCGTCAATCTCTACAACTACGTCCGCAAGCTCCGCGCCCAAGGCGTGGCCATCGTCCTCGTATCGCACCGGCTCAAGGAGGTGCTGTCCGTCTGCGACCGGGTGGCGGTCATGAAGGACGGCGCCGTGGTCGCCCTTCACCGCGGCGCCGACGTGACGGAGCATGACCTCTTCGTCGCCATGGGCGGCGAAGAGGCCAGTTCGCAGGAGCAGGACAGCAAGCCCTCCGCCGAGGAACAGACCGGGAGGACTCCTGCCGTATGCCTCCCGATGAAGACGGTCGACGGCGCCGAGAGCGCCATCGTTGCGTCCACAGGCGAGGTGGTCGGGCTGGCCGGCATTGCCGGACAAGGACAGGAGGACGTCCTCCAGCGGCTGTGGCGCGCCCGCGCCGGGGAGGGCGGGCCCGGTGGCACGCGCGCCTATGTTCCCGGTGACCGGCAGCGATCCGGGATCTTTCCGCTTTGGGATGTAGCCCGCAACCTGACGATCACGGCGCTGCCCGGCCTCGCCCGAAATGGAGTCCGCCAGATCGGACGGGAAACGGCGCTGGTCAAGACGTGGGTCAACCGGCTTCAGATACGGGGCGGCGCACAGGCTGCGATCACGGAACTCTCCGGGGGCAATCAGCAGAAGGTCATCGTTGCGCGAGCCTTCGCGTCGTCCGCGGGCACGATCCTGCTGGACGACCCGTTCCGTGGCGTCGACGTCCATACAAAGGGAGAATTGTACCAGTTGATCCGGACCGAGGCGGAGAAGGGCCGCATCATCATCTGGTACTCGAGCGAAAACGCGGAGATGCAGCATTGCGACCGGGTCTATGTGCTCCGGGCCGGCCGGATCGCGGGTGAATTGCAGCGCCAAGGCATCACCGACGAACGCATCATCGCGATGTCCTTCAAGGAAGCGGGAGCGCCCTCACGATGAGTTCGGCGGCGCTGAAACGTCCTCCCGCGCGTTTCGCCAAGGGGCATGTCCGACGGATCGTTCCCACCTGTCTCACGCTGGGCGCGCTTGTCGTCGTCCTACTCGTCTGCGGCGCGTTGCAGCCTCGAATCTGGTCCCAGGCCGGCCTGACCTTGATCCTGTCGCCCATCGTGGCCCTGGTGATCGCGTCGATGGCCCAGATGGTCATGATGAGCGTCGGCGATATCGACCTCGGCATCGGTTACTTCGTCGGCATGATCACGACGGTCACGGCGACGCTGCTGCGAGAGAATCCGGTCGTCGGCGTCTGTCTTCTCGCCGGCGCTGTCGTCGGGTACGCGCTCCTGGGCGCACTGGTCCAGACCCGATCCGTGCCGTCCCTCATCGTGACGCTGGGCGCGTCGTTCATCTGGCTGGGTCTCGGGCTCTTCGCCCTTCCGATCCCGGGCGGAGAAATACCCGACTGGCTCGCGGCCTACGCCATGTGGTCTCCGCCCCTGGCTGTCCCATCCCCGCTCATCGTCATGCTGGCGATCACCGCGGTCACGTGGTTCGTGCTGCAACGGACGCGCCTGGGCGTCTCATTCCGCATGCTCGGCAGCAATCCCGCAGCCCTGGTCCGGTCGGGGCGATCCCCGTTGCTGACGCGCATGGCAGCCTACGCGACCGTCGGGATCCTCGGCGTTCTGGCCGGGACGGCGCTCGCTGCAGAGATCGGCGGCGGCGACGTGAATTCGGTCCCCGGCTATACGCTCACGACGATCGCTGCGGTCATCCTCGGGGGAGGGATGTTTACCGGCGGTAGGGCGGTGCCCTGGGGAGCCCTGTTCGGCGCCGTCGCGCTCGGCCTCCTGACGGTCCTCCTCACGCTCCTGAACCTGTCCTCCAACCTCCAGCCGGCCGTTCAGGGGCTCATTGTGATCGCCGTCCTGGCGGGGCGCCTGTTCGTGGAGCGCCCTGCGCGATGAGCGGACGACCGAAGCTGTCACTCCCGCCCTGGATCTGGTCGTTCGCTGCGACACTCGTCGTGCTGATGCTCACCTTCGCCGTGTCCGGCGGAGGGACCGAGACGCTCACGCTCGCCTTCACCATCGCGCCTTATCTCGTGATTGTCGGTCTGGGGCAGATGCTCGTCATGAGTGCGGGCCCGGGCAACGTGGACGTGTCCGTCGCAAAGGTCTTCTCGCTGGGCGGGCTCCTGTCCATCGCCGTGGCCAAGGCGACGGGTTCCTTCCTTCTCGGGCTGGGGGCCGCCATGGGGATGGGACTCGCGATGGGTGCGATCAGCGTCGCCGCTATCCTGCTGGTCCGCATCCCGCCCATCGTGGCGACGCTCGCGACGAGCCTGTTGGCGTCGGCCGTGTCTCTCACGCTCGCCAAGGGCTTTCAGGGATCTGCAGACCCCACGCTCAAGGCCTTCCTCGTCTGGGCGCCGTTCGGCATCCCCGCCTTCGCCGTCGTCGTCGCGCTCTTCACGGCCTGCGTCTCGCTCCTGCTGAAGTGGACGACCTGGGGGGCGAAGATGCTTGCCTACGGCCAAGCCAGCCGGGCGGCCGACTATGCCGGCATCAACGGCGCGGGGATCCTGACCGCCGTGTACCTGGCGTGCGGAATGCTCGCGGCTCTCGCCGGTGCCTTGCGGGCCAATTTCTCCGCTCCCAACGTCGAACTCGGCAACGACTACCTGCTCGACTCCATCGCCGCCGTCGTGATCGGCGGGACCTTGATCACGGGCGGCCGTGCGGTCCCGGCAGGTGTTTGGGGCGGTGCCCTCTTCTTCATCCTGCTCGGTGGCCTGCTGAACCTGATCGGATGGAACTACGCCGGGCAGAATGTCCTGAAGGGCATTCTCGTCCTGGCGGTGCTCTTTCTCGCAGGGGGCGCCCCTCTGCTCAGACGACGCGCCGCGTAGCGTGAGGAGTTCGAACCCTCGGCGACCTTGACCCCGGAGACCCGCGACGACGAGCCGCCTTGGTCTGGCCAGCCTGCCCGTTGGCGGAATCCGCCGGCGGCCGTGCCGTTCGCCAGGGACGCTGCAGGCGATCCCGGGCCGCGTTGACGCCCAATTCGTGGACTGCGTATATCTCCGCCGATCTCGCAAGGCCATCGAACAGCCCGTTCGCGGCCCTTGCACCAGCCGGATGCCCCAATGACCGTCTCATCCGAGCGCATCGTTCGCCGAAAGCTGGCAGACGAGGTCATCGACCGTCTCAAGGCGATGATCGCCTCGGGCGAAATGCGGCCCGGTGACGCCTTGCCCTCCGAACGAGAGCTGATCGAGCGCTTCGGCGTCGGGCGCCTTCCCATCCGTGAGGCGCTACAGACCCTCAGCAACATGGGGCTGATCGTCATCTCGCACGGCGAGCGCGCCCGCGTGCGTGAGGTCACGGCCCAGTCCGTCCTCAAGCAGATCGAGGCGGCCGCCACGATCATGCTCTCGTCCTCGCCCAACTCGCTGGAGCAGCTCAAGGCGGCTCGGCGGTTCTTCGAGCGGGGCATGGTCCGCGAGGCCGCGATGCGCGCCGGCCCCGACGATATCGCTGCGCTCCGCGCCACTCTCGACCGGCAGATGAAGCTGATCGGAAAGCCTGAGCAATTCCTGTCGGTCGACATGCGCTTCCACAACGAGATCGCGGCGATCTCGGGCAATCCGATCTTCGCCGCCGTCAGCGAGGCGATGCTCTCCTGGCTGAAGCAGTACCACACCGACCTGCTCTTCTGGTCGGGCAACGAGCACATCACGCTCGCGGAACACGAGTCCATTCTCAAGCATATCGCGGCCCATGACCCGGACGGCGCCGAAGCGGCGATGGTCGCTCACCTCGATCGCTCCGCGGACCTCTACGCCCATCAGCGTGCGGAAACGACCCATGCGGAATGAGCCGGACATCCGCGTCTGCGGGAACCCGGCCTCGCGCGGGCGATGGCCGCGCAGTCAAACGTCAGGTGATCCGCTGGATGCTCGCGGCGATCTCGTCCGGATGGAACACGCGCCGCCAGTCATCCCGCATCAGCACGGGCTTTCCGAAGGTGATCGCCTTGTTGCAGGCGTCCGAAAACACGCCCTGCACCTCGCCGAAGATCACGGCTCCCAGGACATTCATGTGGCCGAGGAGAAAGTCCCTGGCTGCCTCCTGCGGCACGCCGCGGGCGACGACCTCATCCATCGCCTCCTTCATCACCACGAGCAGCGTCGCGCACACGGTCTCGGACAGCCCGGGCTCGAGCAGCGCCATCTGCTCCACCGTCACGCGGTGCGAGCGCATCACGGGCGCCCAGATCACCTTTGCGATCTCCTCGCCGAGCGCGTAGGCGCTTTCAGGGCCTTGCATCAGGGCGCTGACGATGTGCTGCTTCGCTGCGATGCCGCCGAAATGATCCTTCTTGGCCGCCGGCTCCGTCTCGTCGTTGAAGATGGGCGGATGGCAGGGGTGAGTCACGAAGTAGGTCAGGTCGCTGCGCTTCGGCAGGTGGCCGGCGAAGGGGGCGGCCGCATCCAGCGCGACCACCATCGTTCCCGGCCGCAAGTGCCCCGCGATCGACTCGGCCACCTTGCCGATGAGGGTGTCGGGCACCGCGAGGATCACGACATCGGCGCCCTCCAGAGCCGTCTCGGGATCGAAGCAGTGGATGCCCAGCCCTTGGCTTAGGCGCGCACGGCCGGCCTCGGCGGCTTCCACGTGCCGCACCTCGAAGCGGGAGCCAAGGAGGTTGGTGGAAAGCCGGTAGCCCATTTTGCCGCCGGCCCCGAACAGGGCGATCACTGTCATCGTTCCAACCTCGCGATGCGAGCCGACCAGAGCTTGGTCCCACACGCCATGTATACTCATCATACCAGTGGAACGTCAATGTCCGGATGGCTCTGGCGACCGACAGCGCTGCATCCCGGATTCCTCTCCCCGCGTGGATGCCTCGCCGAACCGGGTGACGGCCGGGCTTTGCGGCCGGCACACGGCCGAAGCTGAGAAGGATGAGGACGCGAACCGGAACCCCGAAGTCTCCGGCCTGCCCGAAGACCGTGACGTCCTGCCCGAGCGGTCGGATGGATCGCCCATCGTGATCGCCACGGGACTCCCGCGACGATCTCGCCGACCTCCAGCCTCACGCTGAAGGGGTTCAGTCGCGGAACCGCGGGGGCGTCCCTGATCTCCTTGCGAATCCGTCACCGAACGTAGGCGATACGCGACGACATCGCTTTTGTTCAATACGTAATAATTTTGTTTAGTGACGCAGTGCGACAAGAATGTTTGCGGATCGGCGCGACACCGCAGGCCCGACTCGCCTGTCTCTGGGGCCCGAGGGCGGCCTTGGGAGCTCGCGGCGAGGAGCTGCGCCGCGCTTGGCCGGGCGGCGTACGCCTTGGCGGCACGCCCCGGCGGCCGCTGGCGCGGAGCAGGTCGCCGGATGGGCGGGCCGGTCCGGGACGAGGGCGCGCGCAGGCCGCGCGCCAGCCCTAGGCGATCACCACCTCGATCCCCAGATCCTCGAGTCTCCTGCGGTCTTCGTCCCGCAGGCCGGCATCGGTGATGAAGGTGTGGACCAGTGTCAGCGCGCCCAGCGAGGAGAACGAGACCCTGTTCATCTTGGTGGAGTCGGCCACCAGGTAGACCTTCGACGCCGCACGCACCATGGCGTCCTTCAGGGGAATGTCCGCCAGGCTCGGGTAGGTGAGGCCGGCCTCGAACGAGATCCCTCCGGTGGCCAGGAAGAGCTTGGCCGCAAACATGTTCTTGAAAAATTCGGGCGATTTCTCGCCGCTGAGGGACAGCGTCGGGGGCTTGAACTGCCCTCCCGGCATGTGCACGGCCATGGACGGGAGAGCCCCCAGCATGAGGGCGATGTTCAGGCCGTTCGTGATCACCGTGAGATTCTGGCGGGACACGAGGTTGCGGGCCACTTCAGTCGTCGTGGATCCCGCGTCGAGGATGATCGTCTCGCCGTCCTCCACGAAAGCGGCCGCCGCCCGGCCGATCTTCCGTTTCATCTCCATGTTGACGAGGTGCTGCAGGGACAGCGACTCGACCTGGTGCGGCACCGACTTCAGGAAGGCGCCGCCATGTTCGCGGGAGATGTGCCCTTCCACTTCGAGCCGCTCGAGGTCCTGCCGGATCGTCGCCTCGGTCACGCTGAACGCGGCGCTGAGGTCCTTGACGCGGGCGCTGCCCTCTTCCTGCAGCCAGTCCAGGATCTTCCGGCGGCGCACCTCGGCCAACAACTGACCGCCGCCCGAAGAACCCGCGCTGATGCGGCCGGCCTTGCGGTTCGTACTGGTGCGCATGAAACCTTCGATCTCGCCTTCTTGGGCCTTGCTCTCTCGACGTGCAAAGCCACCGAGTCTGTTCGGTTCGTGATCGTATCGTGGCACGCTGCCGAAACGGAAGGACTTTTCGCCGTGCGGCGCAAGCAGCCACGCACGTTCAGTGAAAAACGAAACGAAACGAAAATAAACACAAAAAACAGATTGCCTTCTGCGAGCGGGCTGCTACCGTTCGTCCCCAGGGATGGAAACGTGTGGAGCGGGTGCGGTGAGCACGACCTTCAAGCGCGAGGTGACGTTGGGACTCGTGGTCGGCAGCCGCGAATTCTTCAGCCCCGCGGTCGCCCTCGATGCCCGGGAGCAGGTGCTGCGCCAGTGCGAGGGGCTGGGGCTCCGCGCGCTGATCCTGCCGGTGGAGGCGACGGCCAACGGAGCCGTGCAGAGCCGCGACGACGCCAAGCTCTACGCCAGGCATTTCCGCGAGAACCGCGACCTGATCGACGGCATCGTCATCCTGCTGCCGAACTTCGGCGACGAGATTGCGATCTCGGAGCTCCTGTCGATGGCCGCGCTCGACGTGCCGGTCCTGATCCAGGCGAGCAACGACGAGATCGACAAGGTCGACGTGAGGAGCCGCAGGGACGCGTTCTGCGGCAAGATCTCGGTCACGAACAACCTCTACCAGTACGGAATCCCGTTCACGGATACGAGCTGGCACACGTGCGACGTCGGCGGCACCGACTTTCGCGCCGACCTCGAGCGGTTCGCGCGCGTCTGCCGCACCGTGAAGGGATTGAGACGCGCGCGCATCGGCGCCATCGGCGCGCGCACGTCGCCGTTCCAGACGATGCGCTTCAGCGAGAAGCTGCTGCAGGCCTCGGGCATCACGGTCGTGACCGTCGACCTGTCGGAGATCCTGGCGGCGGCGGGCCGGATCGGCGACGACGAGCCCGACGTGCGCGAGCGGCTCGACGAGATTTTCGCGTATGGCAGGATCCCCGGTCACATCGTGCGCGACAAGGTGATCAGGCAGGCCAAGCTGGGCCTGGCCGTCGAGCGCTGGATGTCGGCGAACGAGTGCGACGCCAGCTCAATCCAGTGCTGGAGCAGCGTGCAGGACAATTATGGCTGCGCCACCTGCCTCTCGATGAGCATGATGAGCGAGAAGCTCATGCCGAGCGCGTGCGAAGTCGACGTCGCCGGCGCGATCTCGATGTACGCGCTCGCGCTGGCCTCGGGTGGAGCGCCCGCGCTCCTCGATTGGAACAACAACTATGGCCGCGAGCCGGACAAGTGCGTCTGCACGCATTGCGGCAACTTCCCCAAGAGCTTCATCGGCGAGACTCCCGAGATATCGAACCTCGACGTGCTCGGGACAGTCCTGGGACATGAGAACTGCTTCGGTGCGGTGAAGGGCAAGGTCCAACCGGGGCCCATGACGTTTTTCCGGCTGTCGACCGACGACCGTCGGGGATCCGTCAAGACCTACGTCGGCGAGGGCCGCTTCACGGACGACCCCTTCCCCATGGATGGCGGGATCGCCGTCACAGAGGTCCCCAGGCTGCGCGAGCTGTTGCGCTTCGTCGTCCGGCAGGGCTTCGAGCACCATGTCGCGATGGTGCGGGGACACCATTCCGACGTCCTCCACGAGGCCCTCGAGCGCTATCTCGGCTGGCCCGTCCATCACCACCAAGCCTCCCCTGCCTGGGACGGAGCCGACGGCTTCTTCCGGCGGTGAGACGAAAAGGCTCGCATCCATGCCCCACCTTCATGCCCTGGGCGGCCCGCCGCCGTCGGACCGCGTTCGCAAGGATCTCGTCGAGGTGATCACGCGCAAGGCGCTCGCCATCCGCCGCCAAAGCATCGACATGATCTATCGGGCCGGCCAGGGCCATCCCGGCGGCGACATGTCGAGCACGGACATCCTCTCGACCCTCTATTTCGGGGTGCTGCGCTTCGATCCGTCGCGCCCGCAGGATCCGGCTCGCGACCGCTTCGTGATGAGCAAGGGCCATTGCACGGGCGCGCTCTACGCCACCCTCGCCGAGGCGGGCTTCTTCCCCGCCGACGAGCTGAGGACGTATCTCGCGCCGCTCTCGCGGCTCAACGGACATCCCAACCGCAACTACTTGCCGGGCGTCGAGACCAACACCGGTCCGCTCGGCCATGGCCTGCCGGTCGCCGTCGGGATCGCCATTGCCGGACAGATGGACGGCGCCGCCTACCGGACGTTTGTTCTCACCGGAGATGGCGAGTTGCAGGAGGGGAGCAACTGGGAGGCCGCCATGACGGCAGGACATCGCCGCCTCTCCAGGCTGACCTTGATCATTGATCGCAACAGGCTGCAGCAGGGAGCGCCGACAGAAGAGACCGTGACGCTCGAACCGTTGGCCGACCGGTGGCGGAGCTTCGGGTGGGAGGTCGCGGAGGTGGACGGGCACGATCCTGCAGCCCTCCTCGCGATGCTCGCGCCCGAGCGTCCGGCGACCGCCAGGCCGCTCTGCGTCATCGCCCATACGCACAAGGGCCAGGGAATTTCCTACATGACCGACCAGGCGAGCTGGCACCACGGGGTTCCCAATCCAGCACAGTACGAGCAGGCCATGGCGGAGCTGGTCTGATGGCCGAGACGACCCGCGAGGCCGGCATGCACGATTGCCGCGACAGTTTCGCCGCCACGCTCGAACGGCTGGCGCAGAACGACGAGCGCATCGTCGCCGTCTGCAATGACAGCGTGGGCTCCAGCAAGCTGGTCGGCTTCCGCCGCCGCTGGCCGGAACGCCTCGTCAATGTCGGGATCGCCGAGCAGGCGATGGTCGGCGTCGGGGCGGGCCTCGCCAACGGGGGCAAGATCCCCTTCGTCAGCGGAGCCTCGTGCTTCCTCACCGCGCGCGCCCTCGAGCAGATCAAGGCCGACGTCGCCTATTCCAACGTCAACGTGAAGCTCTGCGGCATCAGCAGCGGCGTCGCCTATGGCGAGCTCGGGCCCACCCATCACTCGATCGAGGACTTCGCCTGGCTTCGCCTGCTGGACAACCTGATGATCGTCGCGCCCGCCGATCCCTGGGAGACGGCGCGTGCCGTCGAGGCCGCCGCACGCCACGTGGGACCCGTGTTCCTGCGCCTCAGCAGGATGCCCGTCCCGGACCTGCCCAGGCCCGAAGGCGCCGTCTTCCAGTTCGGCAAGGCCGAGATCCTGCGCGATGGACCCGACGCCGCCATCATCGCCAACGGGGTGATGGTGTGGCGCGCGCTGGAGGCAGCGGAGCGCCTGCGCCAGGATGGCCTCGCCGTGATGGTCGTCAACATGTCCACCATCGCGCCTCTCGACCAGGAGGCCATCGCGCGCGCGGCGAACACGGGGGTGGTCGTCACGGCCGAGGAGCACAATGTCCGCGGCGGCCTGGGCGGTGCCGTCGCCGAGGTGCTGGCGACCCGGCACTCCTGCCGCATGCGGATCATGGGTTTTCCAGGATTCCTGCCCACCGGCTCCGCCGAGTTCCTGCTGGAGCGCCACGGCCTCACCGCAGACGGCCTCGCTGCGTCCGTGCGCGAGCTCAAGAGCGTCCGCTGACATGCCCGCCCGCGCCCACGTCCTCGCCATCGACCAGGGCACCACCAACACGAAGGTGGTGCTGCTGGATGAAGCCGGCGCGGTCGTGGCGCAGGCTCAGCGTCAGGTCTCCGTCTCCCACCCGCGGCCGGGATGGGCGGAGCAGGATGCCGACGCCCTCTGGGCTTCGGTGCGGGATGCGACCGTCGATTGCCTCCGGAAGGTTGGCGGGTCCGCGCCGCAGGCGATCGGGATTTCGAACCAACGGGAATCGGTCGTCGTCTGGGACCGGAGGAGCGGCCAGCCGGTCGCGCCCTGCATCCTATGGCAATGCGCGCGCACGGCGGACCGCCTGGATGTCCTTCGAGGGCAGGGTCATGCCGGGACGGTGGCGCGGCGCACGGGGCTGACGCTCGACCCCATGTTCCCCGCCGCCAAGATCGCCTGGCTCCTCGACGAAACGCCCGGCGCCCGCGAGGCGGCCCGGGCAGGGCATCTGGCCGCCGGCACGGTCGATAGCTGGCTCCTGTGGAAGCTCACGCAGGGCCGCGTCCACGCCTGCGACACCAGCAACGCGTCACGCACCCAACTCTTCGACATCGGGACATGCCGGTGGGACGCGGGCCTTTGCGATCTCTTCGGCGTGCCCCGCTCGATCCTGCCGGAGGTCCGGCCGTCGGACGCCCTGTTCGGGCATGCCGACGCGATCCCGGAGCTGCGCTCCGTCCCCGTGCACGCGATGCTCGGCGATTCCCATGCGGCCCTCTTCGGCCACGGCATCCGCTCCCCCGGCGCGGCGAAGGTGACGTACGGGACCGGCTCCTCGCTGATGACGCTGACGGACGGGGCGCGGGCCTCCCGGCACGGCCTTTCGACGACCATCGGCTGGAACCGGAATGGCGCCGTGGCCTATGCGCTCGAGGGCAACATCATCGTGTCCGGACAGGCGCTCGCATTCGTCGCCCAGCTGCTGGGCCTCCCCGGGCCGGCGGAGGTCGGGACCTTGGCCACGACCGTCGCCGACAGCGGTGGGGTGGTGTTTGTTCCGGCCCTCGCCGGTCTGGGAGCCCCGTGGTGGGACGCCTCGGCCCGCGGCCTCTTCTGCGGGCTCTCGCACGCGACGAAACCGGCTCACCTCGCCCGCGCGGCGATGGAGGCCGTGACCCTGCAAATCGCCGACGTCTTCCGGGCGATGGAAGCCGACCTCGGCACCGCCATCGACGTCCTCTCGGTCGATGGCGGCGCCTCGTCCAACAACGCGCTGATGCAACTGCAGGCCGACGTGCTGGGGAGGCCCGTCCGACGGGCGCCGCAGGCCGAGCAGAGCGCCTGCGGGGCGGGTCTCATGGCCGGCTTCGCGGCAGGCGTGTTCGACGAAGACGTCGCCAGGCGCGCCTGCGAGAAGGACCGTCGCGTCTTCTTGCCGACGACTGACGATCACTGGAGAGGCGCTCTCGTCAAGGCGTGGGCGGATGCGGTCGCGCGGGCGACTATGTCCGCACCAGGTCCCTGAAAGGGCGCACCCGGCACGGATCAGCACCCGCGGGAAGAAGGGAGGGCAGGGAGGAGAACGAGAGACGGGCCATGAGCCCGAGGGCCGCGCATCCCGGCCGAACAAGGCGGGCGACTCCGCCCCTGCTGCAGTCAGTCCCAATCGATCTGTGAATCCCCTCCGGCAGCGGGGCGGGGCGCGGCGGGCCTTTGCCTCCGCGGCGCCCGAGGCTGCCACGCGCATGAACCAGAATCCCAGGAGGAAACCATGACCATGAAGTTCAAGTCCCTGCTCATCGGCGCGTCGCTTCTGGCCTGCGTGGCCGGCTTCGGGTCGGCGGCCTTTGCCGCCGACATCATCGCCGTCATCACGCCTTCGCATGACAACCCGTTCTTCAAGGCCGAGGCCGACGGCGCGGCCGCGAAAGCCAAGCAGCTCGGCTACGAGCCCCTGGTCCTTGTGCACAATGACGACGCCAACAAGCAGTCCCAGCTGATCGACACCGCGATCTCCCGCGGAGCCAAGGCGATCATCCTCGACAATGCCGGCGCGGACGCGTCCGTGGCGGCCGTCAAGAAGGCCAAGGACGCGGGCATTCCCTCCTTCCTCATCGACCGCGAGATCAACGCGACGGGCGTCGCCGTCGCGCAGATCGTCTCCAACAACTACCAGGGCGCCCAGCTCGGCGCGCAGGAATTCGTCAAGCTGATGGGCGAGAAGGGCGACTACGCCGAACTCGTCGGCAAGGAGTCCGACACCAACGCCGGTATCCGCTCTAAGGGCTACCACGACGTCATCGACGACTTCCCGGGCATGAAGATGGTGGCCCGCCAGTCGGCCAACTGGAGCCAGACCGAAGCCTACGCCAAGATGGAATCGATCCTCCAGGCCAATCCCTCGATCAAGGGCGTGATCTCCGGCAACGACACGATGGCCATGGGCGCCATCGCAGCGCTGGCCGCCGCCGGCCGCAAGGACGTGATCGTGGTGGGCTTCGACGGGTCCAACGACGTGCGGGACTCGATCAAGCAAGGCGGCATCAAGGCCACCGTGCTGCAGCCCGCCTACCGCCAGGCGCAGCTCGCCGTCGAGCAGGCCGACGCCTACGTGAAGACCAAGAAGGCCCCGGCCCAGGAGAAGCAGCTGATGGACTGCGTCCTCATCAACGCCGCCAATGCGGGCAAGCTCGAGACGTTCGCGCTCTCCCAGTAAGCCCCGCCTCGCGGGACATGGCCGGGATGACCGGCCGTGTCCCGCACGCCACTCCCGCGATCGGATCATCGCCCATGAAAGCGTCAGCGGCAGCCACGCTCGCCCTGCTCGTCGCGATCCTGCCCGCCTGCAGGATCCTGCCCACCGCCAATCCGGCGGCCCAGGGCAAGGCGGAAGGGGGCCAGGGCGCGGCCTTCGACCCGGCTGCGAAGGTCGCCGGCCTGTGGACCAGCAAGGCGCTGCCCTATCTCGAGCGCAAGGCGGGGCCCTTCCCCGAGGTCGCCGCCCTCGCGGCCCGCAGCCCGGAGGAGGCCGGCGCGCGCTACGGATTCCGGGCCAAGGAGGGCAGTTCCCCCTGGACGCTGGTGGTTCGGCTGACGGGAAGCATCGTGGCCGCCAACACGGCGTCGCGGGCCGGCACGATCGACGTGGACGTCGACGGCGACGGCAAGGCGGACGCCACCGTCCAGATCGGTCCCGCCTTGCGCGGCACGGCGCTGCGCGACAGCCTCGACTTCGTCGACTTCAACGACTTCACCAACCAGATCGACTTCGCCCAGTTCGGCAAGGCCTTCAACCAGCACGTCGACAAGACGCTGCTCTCGGCGTTGCCGCGCGAAGGCCTCGTGGGGCGGCGCGTCAGCGTGCTGGGGGCCTACCCTCTCGACGGCGGCCAGGGGATGCCCCTGGTGACGCCCGCGACCCTCGCGCTGGAGGGCGGCTCGTGACCGATGCGGACGACATCGTCCTGCGCCTCGAGGCCGTGTCGAAGGTCTATTCCGGCACGGTGGCCGTGAAGCGCGCCGACTTCGCCATCCGGCGCGGCGCGGTGAACGTGCTGGTCGGGGAGAACGGGGCCGGCAAGTCGACGCTGATGAAGATCATCGCGGGCGTGGAGCAGCCCACGACGGGCCGCATCCTGCTCGATGGCAAGCCCGTGGCGTTCCGCTCGGTGGCGGACGCGGCCGCCAACGGAATCGGGATCGTCTTCCAGGAGCTGAACCTGTTCCCGAACCTGTCGGTCGCCGAGAACATCTTCGTGGCCCGTGAGCGGACCAAGGGCGGCGTCGCCATCGACCATGCCGGCCAGGAGCGCGAGGCCAGAGCGCTGCTGGACCGGCTGGAGACCGGCATCGATCCGCGCAGCCTCGTCGAGGACCTGCGCATCGGCGAGCAGCAGCTCGTGGAGATCGCGAAGGCGGTCGCGCAGGACGCGCGTATCCTCATCATGGACGAGCCGACCTCCTCGCTGAGCGCCGCCGAGGTCGAGATCCTCTTCCGGGTCATCGCCGACCTGAAGGCCCAGGGCGTGGCGATCGTCTACATCTCCCACCGCCTGGAGGAGCTGATCCGCATCGGCGACTTCATCACGGTTCTGCGCGATGGCCATGTCACCGGCGAAGCGCGGGTCGGCTCCATCGACGTGTCCTGGATCGTGCGACAGATGATCGGCTCGGACGCCAAGGACTTCGCCAAGTCCGACGGCCATCGCATCGGGCCCGAGGTGTTCCGCGCGGAAGGCGTCACGCTCGCGCGGGAGACGGGCGGCCTCGCCGTCGACGGTGTCTCCCTCAGTCTGGCCGAAGGCGAGATCCTCGGCATCTACGGGCTCATGGGCGCCGGCCGTTCCGAGCTGTTCGACTGCATCATGGGCCGGCACGCCCACGCCCGCGGGCGGTTCTTCATCGGCGGGCAGGAGGTTCGCGAACGCGATGTCTCCGGCCGCATCGCACGAGGCCTCGCCCTCATTCCGGAGGACCGGCAGCGCGAGGGGCTCGTCACCATCCTTTCGGTGGCCAGCAACCTCACGCTGGCGAGCCTCGCCCGCTTCGCCTCCCTGTTCCATATTCGCGGCGCGCTGGAGCGTGACGCCGTAAAGGCGAGCATCCGGGACCTCTCGATCAAGGTGGCCGACCCGGCGCTCGAGGTCTCGTCGCTCAGCGGCGGCAACCAGCAGAAGGTCGTCATCGGCAAGGCGCTGATGACGAACCCCAGGGTGCTGCTGATGGACGAGCCCAGCCGGGGCATCGACGTCGGCGCCAAGGCCGACGTGTTCCGCACGATGCGCCGCCTCGCCGCGCAGGGCCTCGGCATCCTCTTCGTCACCTCCGACCTCGACGAGGTCATGGCCCTGTCCGACCGCATCGCGGTGATGAGCAACGGCCGCCTCACCGCCCTGATGGACAGGTCAGAGGCGACCGAGGAACGCATCGTCGCGGCGGCCGCCCAGGGCCATGGCCCCGAGGCCTCCGCCAGCAAGGAACACGCTGCATGACCGCCCAATCCGTCGACCTGCGGCCGCCGGCCGCGCGCGGCTCGCTTGCGCTCAACCTGATGAAGCTCAGGACGTTCATCGCCCTGATCGCCGTGGTCCTGTTCTTTTCCTTCACGGCGCCGAACTTCGTCTCGACCGCCAACATCATCCTGATGTCGAAGCACGTGGCGCTGAACGCCTTCCTGGCGATCGGCATGACGTTCGTGATCGTGACGGGCGGCATCGACCTGTCGGTCGGCTCCATCGTCGGGCTGTGCGGCATGGTGGCGGGCGGCCTCATCCTGAACGGCCTCGACACGGGGACGGGCTACACGATCTGGTTCAACGTGTGGGAGGTGATGCTCATCACCCTCCTGCTAGGGATCGTCATCGGCGCCATCAACGGGCTCCTGATCACGCGGCTCAACGTTGCGCCCTTCATCGCGACGCTGGGAACGCTCTACGTCGCGCGCGGCGCCGGCCTGCTGCTCTCGGACGGGCGCACCTTCCCCAACCTCGTGGGCAAGCCGGACCTCGGCACGACGGGGTTCGAGGTGCTGGGCTCGGGCCGCGTCCTGGGCCTGCCGCTGTCGATCTGGATCCTCGTCGTCGTCGCGCTCGGGGCCGCCTACCTCGCCCGCTTCACGCCGCTCGGCCGGCACATCTTCGCGGTCGGCGGGAACGAGCGGGCGGCCGCGCTGTCGGGCGTACGCGTATCCCGCGTCAAGATGTTCGTCTACATGTTCTCCGGCTTCTGCGCGGCCATCGTCGGCCTCATCATCTCCTCGGAGCTGATGGCGGCGCATCCCGCGACGGGCGAGAGCTTCGAGCTCAACGCCATCGCGGCGGCGGTCCTGGGGGGCACCTCCATGTCCGGCGGGCGTGGCACGATCGGCGGCACCATCGTGGGCGCCTTCGTCATCGGCATCCTGTCGGACGGGCTCGTGATGACCGGCGTCTCCTCGTTCTGGCAGATGGTGATCAAGGGCCTCGTCATCATCGTGGCCGTCGTGGTCGACCAGGCGCAACGCCGGCTCCAGCAGCGCGTGGCCTTGAGGCAGATGGCGAGGCTGGGCTGACGGCAGCCCGTTCTCGCGATGTCGACCTGCCTGCGCCCCGCAGCGCCGCGCCATCTCTGACCCCCGCGCGAAGCCAGCTGGCGCTTCTCGTCGCCGCGCCGGTGGAGGGTCCCACCACCGACCAGTCCCGCGCAGAAGCATCGCGCCGGCTGTTCCGCGTCGCCTTGGCCGAGTGGCCGGCGTCGGCTAGGCTGCAAGCCGCGTCCGATGACACGCCGTCGCCCACGGCGGTTCGCCGCTTGGGCGGCCCGGCTCACGGCTCGGCTCGGGGGACGCCGCTGGCCGGCCGAAGAGCCGGACGGGATCGGTGGCCAGGGAAGTCCGCGGGCATGCGCAGGATCGGCTTCATCGTCAACCCGGTGGCGGGACTTGGTGGGCCCGCCGGCCTGAAGGGGTCGGACGGGGCCGGAATGGTCGGGCTCGCGTTGTCACGCGGCGCACGTCCCTTGGCCGGGGACCGGGCGCGCGCCGCTGTCGACGCCTTCGTCGGGGCGGGTGGCCGCGCATTGCTGCTGACGGGCGCAGGCGCGATGGGCGCGGATCTCCTGGCGTCGAGCACGCTGCCCCACCACATCATCCACCGGCCCGGACCCGGTCCGACCGACGCCCTGGACACGCGAGCGACCGCGCTCGCGGCCCTGGATCAGGGGGCCGAGGCCATCCTTTTCGCCGGAGGCGACGGCACGGCGCGCGACATTCTCGCCGCCATCGGCGGCGACGTGCCCATGGTCGGAATCCCCTGCGGGGTGAAGATGCAGTCCGGCGTCTTCGCCACGGGGCCTGGGACGGCAGGCCGGCTGCTCGCGACCTGGCTCCAGCCGACCTCCAGGCCTGCCAGCCGCAGGGCCGACGTGATGGACATCGACGAAGATGCGATGCGTGCCGGACACCTCGCCCCGCGCCTCTTCGGATGCGCTTCGGTTCCCGACGTCCCGGTCGGGATGCAGCATCCGAAAGCGGGGCGCCGGCGCGACGACGACGCAGCGCTCGCGGCCGCAGCGCGCGAGGTGGCGACCTCGTTCGAGCCGGGTGCGGCGGTCGTCGTGGGCCCGGGGACAGCGGCCAAGGGCGTGTGCGCGGCGCTCGACGTGCCCGGCACCCTACTCGGCCTGGACGTGATCCTGGACGGCAAGCTGCTTGCGCCCGACGTCTCGCGCGACCGGCTCTTGGCCTGCGTGGAAGGCCGGCCCGTCCGGATCGTGGTCGGGGTCACGGGCGGACAGGGCTTCGTCTTCGGGCGCGGCAACCAGCCGATCGGGCCGGAGATCGTGCGACGCGCCGGACGGGGCGGCCTGACCATCCTGGCCGGTCGAAGCAAGCTCGCGCTGCTGCCCGATCCCTGGCTGCTCGTGGACACCGGCGACCCGGACCTCGACCGCGAGCTTGCCGGATATCACCGCGTCGTCACTGGTCCCGGCGAGACCTGCATCATGCGTGTGGTTGCCGCGTGACCATGTAGACACGTTGTGTCCAAGTTCGCCCGGTGCGAAGATGCCTCGCCCGGAGGCCGGGCCGCGTTCCACACACCCCATTGCGAGGTTCCGGTGACCGTGAACCGAACGACCGCCCACCCCTGGATGGCGAACTCCGTGCCGGCTCTGAAGCGAGCCATGCTGGCCGAAATCGGGGCCGAGAGCATCGAGCAACTCTTCGAGCAGATCCCTGCCGACCACCGGCTGAAGCGCCCCCTGGCGCTTCCTCCTGCCCTGAGGTCCGAATCGGAGCTGAAGAGGCACTTGGTTGATCTGGTGTCGCGCAACCAGACATGCGAGCAGAACCTGAGCTTTCTTGGCGCAGGCGTCTGGCAGCACCATGTGCCGGCAGTGTGCGACGAAATTGTCGGGCGTACAGAATTCCTGACGAACGTCTGGGGCTCGGCGCAATCCGACCACGGCCGGAACCAGGCCTGGTTCGAATATGCGAGCATGCTCGGAGCGCTGCTCGAACTCGACGTTGTCGGGCTGCCCGTCTACTCCTGGGGTTGCGCCATCGGCCACGCCGTCCGCATGGCGGCACGGATCACGGGACGTACGAAGGTGCTCGTGCCTTCGATCATGGACCCTGAACGCCTCGCGGTGTTGCGCACCTATTGCGAGCCGGACGGCATGCACGGCCACCTGGACGTCGTCTCCGTCGCCAACGAGCCGGAGACCGGGCTCATGGACCTCCTCTCGCTGGGGGCGGCGCTGGGTCCCGATGTCGCCGCGGTCTATGTCGAGACGCCGTCCTATGTGGGAATCGTCGAGGCGAGGGCCGAGGAGATCGCCGCGATGGCGCACGGCGCCGGCGCGCTCGTCGTCGCGGGCTGCGATCCGATTTCCCTGGGCGTCTTGCGCCCCCCCGGCGACTGGAGCGCGGACATCGCGACCGGGCCCACCCAGCCGCTCGGCGTGCACATGAACTGTGGCGGGGGAACAGGCGGCTACGTCGCGTCGCGCGACGGCGAGGCGTTCGTCAGGGAGTACAATGGATTCCTGATCGGCATGTCCCAGACCGTCCGGCCCGGGCGTTACGGGTTCAGCCTCGTCAACGGGCACCAGACGTCCTACGGCCTCCGAGAGCATGGCAAGGACTGGACCGGAAACTCGGTCTATCTCTGGGCGATAGCGAATGCCGTGTACATGGCGCTGCTCGGTCCGGAGGGTTTTCGCGAAGTCGGCGAACTGATCGTGTCCCGCGCGCACTATGCCGCCCGACAACTCGCCGAAATCCCGGGCGTGCGCCTGGTCCATCCCCGTGGCTTCTTCAAGGAGTTCCTGGTCGATGTGAATGGAACGGGCATGACGGTCGCGCAGATCAATCGCGGTCTTCGCCGCTCCAGGATCTTCGGCGGCAAGGATGTTTCGTCCGAGTTCCCGGACAGAGGCCAGGTCGGGCTGTGGTGCGTCACCGAGGTTCACACGCAGGACGACATTGACAGGCTCGCCGCAGCCTTCCGCGAGGTCGTGGTCCAGGGAGGCTGAGCATGAACGAGCATCCGACGGAAGCGGCCCAGACCGCCGGCCCGGCCCGCGCAGGCGGGCGCCACTACCATGCGGCGCGCTGGGACGAACCCATCGTCATGCGGCTCGGCCATCCCGGCCGGCGCGGGCAGGTGTTCCCGTCTCCGGAACCGGGGGTGACCGGCGCGGTGGGGGACCCTGCCGCCCTCGTCGCGCCGACCATGCTGCGGCGAAAGGGGCCTGCCCTGCCCGAACTCTCGGAGCCCGAGGTGCAGCGGCATTACCTCCATCTGTCGCAGGAAACGCAGGGGATGATGAATGTCAGCCTCTTCGGCACCTGCACGATGAAATACAATGCCCGCGTCAGCGAGGCCGTGGCGCAACGTCCGGAAGTGGCAGCGATCCACCCCTACCAACCCCAGGACACGCTGCAGGGCTTGCTGGAGATCATCCACCGGTTCGACCTGATCCTGCGCGAGCTTTCGGGCATGGACCGCTTCGTGTTTCAGGCAGGCGGTGGAGCGGACGCAGCCTACACGCATTGCGCGGTGACGCGCTCCTGGCTGCAGCATCGCGGTGAGATCGGCGCGCGGGACGAGATCGTCACCTCCATCCAGGCCCATCCCTGCAACGCCGCCACGGCGGCGACGGCCGGGTTCAAGGTGGTCACGCTGATGCTGGAGGAGGACGGTCTGCCCTCCCTCGACGCGCTGCGCGCCGCCGTTGGTCCGCGGACGGCGGCGCTGATGATCAACAACCCTGACGACATGGGTCTCTATAACCCGCGCATCCGGGAGTGGGTCGAGGTCGTTCACGGGGCAGGCGGGCTGTGCTTCTACGACCACGCAAACTTCAACGGCGTGATGGGCAAGATCCGCGCCCGCGAACTCGGCTTCGACGCCTGCATGTACATGCTCCACAAGACGTTCGGCGCGCCGAAGGGCGGAGGCGGGCCCGCCGTCGGGGCCTATGGCTGCTCGGCCGAACTGGCGCCCTACCTGCCCACTCCGCTCGTGGAGAAGGAAGGGGAGCAATACCGGCTCGACGAGGACCGGCCGCTCTCCTGCGGCAAGATCCGCGAGTTCTGGGGCAACGTCCCTCAGGTGCTGCGGGCCTATGCCTGGGCGCGGGCCATGGGGGCGGAGGGCATCCAGGAAGGCTCGGACATCTCGGTCCTCGCCAACAACTACATGGACGCGCGCTTGTCCCGTCTCCGCGGGGTGCAAAAATCCCATTCGCACTTGACCGGCTGGCGGATGGAGATGACGCGCTGGGGCCTCGGCCCTTTGAAGGACGACACCGGCATCGGCACCGTGGAGGTCGCCAACCGCATGGCGGACTACGGCATCGACCCCTACTGGATGAGCCACGAGCCCTGGGTCGTGCCGGAGCCGTTCACGCCGGAGGCCGGCGAAATGTACGGCAAGGAGGACATCGACGCCTGGATCGAGGTCCTCGCCACGATCATCGAGGAGGCCTATGCCGATCCGGCCCTGGTCCGCGATGCGCCTCATCGCCAGCCGATCCCGAAGCTGGACGGATCGTGGCTCGCCGACCCGAAGGATTGGGCGACCACTTGGCGCGCCTTCCGGCGCAAGCATCCCGGCGAGCCCTGACCGGGCAGGGACGCAGGCGGCGAACTTGCATACTTGAAGTATGCTATTGACCGCGCGAACTCCCCGGACAACGATGTCCGTGCTCGGGGATGCAAGGACGGCCTCGGCCATGACGCGGTACGCGTCGTGGGACAAGGCCGCGCAGGCGCACGGCGCGCCGGCCCTTTGAGCCCTGGTGAGGGGAGAACAAAATGGCGAGTGGATTGCTTGTGCGCTGCGCGGCCATGGTGCTGGCCTGTAGCGCTATGATTGGTTTCGCCGAGGCTCGTTCGCTCGACGACATCGTCAAGCAGGGCGTGATCCGGATAGGCATCAACCCGAACTTCCCGCCCAACAGTTCCCGAAACGCGAAGGGCGAGTGGGAAGGCTTCGACATCGACGTCGGCAACAAGATCGGCGAGGCGATGAAGGTGAAGGTGGAGTGGGTCCCCACCGAGACGCCTCAGCGCGTGCCTTTCCTCGTGGCGGACAAGATCGACATCTCTCTCGGCGCACTCACGCGCAACTCGGAGCGTGCCAAGCTCATCGAGTACACAGTACCGCTGCACACCGAGGTTATGGCGGTCCTCACGACCGAGAAGGTCGACGCCAAGAGCTGGAAGGATTTCAACGACAGCAAGTACACGGTTGCTGATATGCGCGGCAACTGGACTGTCGACTGGATCAAGCAGAATGTGCCGAAGGCCAAGCTCGAGCTCGTAGATACGATCGCGGACACTGTGCGGCTCGTCGGTCAGGGTCGTGCAGACGCGATCATCGAGAATATCGACTTCTTCATGTCGCAGACGAAGAACTACCCGGACGTGAAGTGGAAGGTGTTGCCCGATACCATCGACGTCTCTTATGACGCCATTGGCGTACAGCGCGGCAACTACCCGCTGCGCGACCTGCTGAACATCGTGCTCTTCAATCTCCACTCCTCCAACGTCGTCAACGAGACCTGGGAGAAGTGGTATGGCGCGCCCATGCTGGTGAAGATCGTTCCCAACCCCTACTTCTGATCGAACGCGCTGCGGGCGGCTCCAGGCCGCCCGCAGATGGGCGACGGGGCGGCGGCGGATGAATTACACGTTCCAGTTCGGAGTGGCGCTCGGCAGCCTTCCGCAACTCATGCAGGGAGCCGCCGTCACCTTCCAGCTCGGCCTGCTCGCCTTCTGGGGCGGCGCCCTGATCGGGCTCTTCTTTGCCGCGCTCAAGGCCTATGGCGGACCGGTCCTGAGCCGTGTTTCCGGCGCCTACGTCGTGTTCTTCACCAATACGCCGGCATTGATCCAGATCTACTTCCTCTATTTCGGTCTTCCCGAAGTCGGCATCCGGTGGGATGCGTTCACCTGCGTGCTGCTGGGCCTCACGCTGAACGCAGGCGCGTATCTCACCGAGATCATGCGGGCCGGTTTCGTCTCGGTCCGGCGCACGGAGATGGAAGCGTCGGAGACGCTCGGCTTCTCGCGCCTGCAGCAGATCCGGCACATCGTCGTGCCGCACATCGCCAAGACGATCTACCCGGCGCTCGCCAATTTCTTCATTGTCGTCCTTGTCATGGGCACGTCCATCGGTGCCGTCGTCGGCGTCAACGAGCTCACGGGCGAAGCGATCACCATCGCCACCGAGAATTACCGCTGGCTGGAGATGTTCATCGTCGTGGCCGCCATCTATGTGGTGCTGACCTTCGTCGCCAGCGTGTCGCTCGCGTTGCTGGGGCGCTGGGCATTCCGCGTTCAGGCGAAGATCTTCTGATGCTCGACCGTCTGGCCCGTGAGATCCCGCGCTTCTTCAGCGGGCCTAACATCCGGCTGCTGGCGGAGGCGATGGGCACGACCCTGACCATGACCCTCATCGGCTGCGTGCTGGGGTTCCTGCTGGGCTTCCTCGTCGTCTATCTCCGGCAGACCCCCGGCCCTTGGGCGGCGCCCCTGCGGATCGTGGCGGTCGCCTATGTCGAGATCTTCCGGCGAATTCCCTTCCTCGTCGTCACGTACCTCGTGCTGTTCTTCGTGTCGGCGCTGATCGGCGACGTCTCCCTCTTCGGCATCGCGGTGATCGCCATCACGATCTACGCCACGGCCTACACCGCGGACATCATCCGCGGGGGCGTGGAATCCGTCCCGCGGCAGCAGACGGAAGCGGCTATCGCGATGAACTTCACGCGATGGCAGATCATGACAAAGGTGGTGCTGCCGCAGGCATGGCCGGTGATCCTGCCGCCCGCCGTCGCTTTTGCGGTGAGCTTCATCAAGGACACCTCCCTCGTATCCCAGGTCGGCGTGTTCGAACTGACCTTCCGAGGAAAGGAGTTGAACAACATGGGCTTCTCCGGGCTGCTCGTGTTCGGCACCATTGCGCTCCTTTACTTCGTGATGTCCTATCCCCTGAGCCGTTTCGGACTATGGCTGGAGAGACGCCTTGCCCCATCTCACCATCGCCGGGCTTAACGCCAGCTACGGTTCGGTCCCCGTGCTGAAAGACGTGTCGCTCTCCGTGGAGAAGGGCAACGTGGTGTCGCTCGTCGGACCGTCCGGGTCGGGGAAATCGACGCTGCTGCGCGTGCTGATGGGGCTCACCCCGCCGTCGTCCGGGGAGGTCAACGTGGCGGGCGAGCGGATCGACTACGGCAGCAAGGCGAGCCTGCGCCGCGCCCGCGACCGCATGGCCGTCGTCTTCCAGCAGTACAACCTGTTCCAGAACATGAGCGTACTGCGCAACGTCACCATCGCGCCGGTCGAGATCCGCAAGCGCCCGCGCGGCGAGGTTGAGCAGGACGCCAAGGCGATCCTGCACCGCATGGGACTCGCCGAGAAGCATGCCGCCTATCCCGACCAATTGTCCGGCGGCCAGCAACAGCGCGTCGCCATCGCCCGCGCCCTCGCCCTGAAGCCCGAGATCCTGCTTCTGGACGAGGTCACCTCCGCCCTCGATCCGGAACTCGTCAACGAGGTGCTGGACGCAATCCGCGGCCTTGCGGCCGAAGGCATGACGATGCTCATCGTGAGCCACGAGATGGCCTTCGTGAAGGAGGTCTCGACGACGGTCGTGATGATGGACAGGGGTCAGATCGTCGAGGTCGGGCCGCCGCGCGAGATCATCGACGCGCCCCGGACGCAGCGGGCGCGCGAGTTCTTCGGCAAGATCCTGCGCCACTGAGGGGCGCTTCAGTCCAGCGCCAGCTTGGTCGTACGACGCTGGGAGAGGATCTGCAGCACTTCGTCGATCAGGTTCTCGGCATCCGCGCGGCCCGCCTGCTCGGCGGCATCGGGGTCGCCTTTCTCGATCGCGGCGATCATCGCCTTGTGCATGTTGAGCTTGGGCAGTGGGACGCGGTCGCCGTATTGCAGCATGTAAAAGCGCAGAAGGCGCTGGCCCTGGTCGAGCAGACCTTTCATCCAGCTGGTCACAAACGGGTTGCTGCCCATGGCCGCTATCGTCCCGTGGAACTCGTGGTTGAGCCTGACGACGCCTAGCACGTCAACTCGGAGGTGCGCCTCCTCCAGCCGTCTCTCGATGTCCTTGAGCAGGGAGACCTGGGCGGGGCCGTTGTTGAAGGCGGCGAGCCTCGCGCTGAGCCGGTAGAGAAGCTGCATCGCGTCGAAATAGGCGGGAAGGGTCGAGAAATCGAACTGCGACACCATCGACGTGCGGTTGCGCGGCGTCTCGACGAGCCCCTCCGCCGAGAGGCGGATCAACGCTTCCCGCACCGGCGAGCGCGACAGGTGGAATTGGCGGCTGAGCTCGGTCTCGTCCAGTAGCGAACCGGGCTTCAACTCGAGGTTCAGGATCTTCGCCTTCAGGCTCTCGTAGACGAAATTGGCGCCCGTCCCGCGGGGTCGCTTGGCCGCAGGGGCCCGCTTGGCCTTTTGCGCGGCCGCTTTCGCCTTGCCGCCGGCGGCCTTCTGGGATGAGGGTTGGGATTGCCGCGGAGCCGTCTTCACGGCTGTCTCCGCCACGCCGCCGCCCGGGGCGGCACGCTGCAGGGGCGCAGTCTTCGCTCTCTCTGGCAAGTGCGATCGGTCTCCGAGGCCGACGGGAGACGCTGTGATAGCCAAGTTCATGCGGAAAGCAAACGGCGTGTCGGGTCAGCGTTTCGGCGCCGTCTCGGAAATCTTCTCCTTCGCGGCGCCGAAATAGCCGAGGCCGGCGGCGAGGAAGCCTCCGTCGACGTAGATCGTCTGCCCGTTGATCCAGGTCGTGCGGGCCAGGAAGCCGACGGCTTCCGCGATCTCCTCCGGCGAGGCGAAACGACCGAGCGGTGTCCGGTCGAGGTCATGGGCCAGCACCGGGCCGTCGTCGCGGGTGCGGGCCATGGCGGCACTGCGGTGATCGACGATGCCCGGGCCGACGGCGTTGACCAGGATGCCGAAGGGCGCCAGCTCGATGGCCATGCCCTGGACGAGACCGCGCTGGGCGGCCTTGGTGGCGCAGTAGACCATCTCGCCCGCCCAGGCCTGCTCGGCCGCCACGGAGGTGATGACGACGATGTGCCCGGCTCGGCGCCCGACCATCCGGCGTGCCGCTTGCTGGCAGGCGTGGAAGGTGCCGGCCACGTTCACGGCGAGGAGCCGGTCGAGTTGCTCCGCCCGGATGTCCAGGAACGGCGCCGCGAAGCTTGCGGCCGCACACGCGACCATGAGCTCCGGAGGCTGATCGCCGAACAGCGCGTCGATCTTGCCAAATGCATCCGCCACCGCGGCCGGATCGGCGAGGTCGGCCACGAAGGTCGTCATGGCCGGGCCGCAGAGCAACTCCGCCTCCGGGTCGATCCGGGCATCGACGTTCGCCACGGTCGCGCCGTCCTCGATCAGGCGCCGGGCGATCGCCCGGCCGATCCCGCCTGAAGCTCCAGTGACGACGGCGCGGGACGGAGCGGGCGCGTTCACGGCCAGGAATCCTCTTGTCGACAAGGTGCATGCAGGATAGGCGGCCCGGTCGGGCGCGGCAACCGTCCCTGCTCAGGCGGCCAGCAGGAAGCGTTCGCCGCCACGGGCCCCCTTGCGGCCGAGGAGTTGGTCGACGACCAGGCGCGCTGCGCCCGGTCCGGCGCTGAAGCCGAGCCAGGGGAAGACGAGCATGTGAAAACCCGGCATGCCCGGCACCTCTCCGAGGACGGGGTTCCAGTCCGCCGTCCCGTTGACGGTCGCGACCCAGGTTCTGAGGAGATGGACGTCGCGCAGGGCCGGCACGACGCCAATTGCGCGTGCCAGGTTGGCTCGGAGCGAGGCTTGGTCGACCTCCGTCCGCCCGTCCGGCAGGCAGCGGCCCGGCCAGCCGCCACCGATCAGGACACCCCCGGTCTTGGCCTGCTTCAGGCTCAGCTTTCCGCCGGCGTGGTAGACGAGGTGCCGGATGAGGGGCGCGATCGGCTCGGTCACGGAAACCTGAATGGCGAAGCCCTCGATCCCGAAGCGCAGACCGAGCATCGCGGCGACCTGGGCCGCCTGCGCCCCGGCTGCGTTCACCACCCGTCGAGCCTGAATGGTGCCGGCCGTGGTCGTGGCGCGATAGCCTTCGCCGCAGCGCTCCAGGCCGGTGAGCGCCACGCCGCGGACGATGCCTGCGCCGAGCGCGGCGGCGGCGCGCGCCAGCGCCGGCGTCGCGACGAGCGGGTCGGCCTTGCCCTCCTTCGAGCAATAGGTCCCTCCCACCATCCGGGGATCGCAGTATGGCGCGAGCGCGAGCAACTCGTCGCGACCGATCATGCGGATGTCGAGACCCTGTGCCCGCTCCAGCGACGTCTTCGCCTCCAGCGCCCGCATCTGCTCGTCGTTCTCCGCGACCGCGAGCGCGCCGTCGAACCGTACGCCGAGGTCGGCTCCGATCTCGTCGCCCAACGTCCTCCACAGCGCCAGCGAGTCGATCAGCAGGGACACGAGAGGGGCGAAACCACGCGCCCAGCCGTCGCCGAGCTGGTGATACTCGGCATGCGGAATCTGCGCGTGCAGGCTGCCGGCGTTGGAGCCGGAGGCCAGCGTGTTGAGGCCGCGCGCCTCGATCAGCACGACCTCCGAGCCGGCTTGCGCAAGCATCCACGCCGCGCACGCGCCGGCCAGTCCGCCTCCGACGATCAGCACGTCCGTTCTTGCGGGGAGTTCGGGCAATCGGCCCTCCGGAAGCCGAGGCTGGAAAACGTGTATACGCGGTGCTATAAACGTGTCGACTCCATGTTCGCATGTTTCGTGCGGCGGCGGACACCCCATCTGCAAGGACAGCGCCCCATGGTCGAGACCTTCCGCGGCAGCTACGCCGTGACCATCACCCCGTTCACGGAAGACCGGAGCCGGATCGACCTCCAGGCTTGGCGGCGCTTCATCGACTGGCAGCTCGCCAACAAGGTCCCGGGAATCATCATCCTCGGCACGACGGGCGAGTTCCTCACGCTCACGGACGACGAGCGGGCCGAGTTCGTCTCGGAAACCGTCTCCTATGTGAACCGTCGGATGCACGTGATGGTGGGCACCATGAATGCCTACACGCCGCGCGCCGTTCGCTACAGCCGGCAGGCCGAGGAGATGGGGGCCGACGGCCTCATGATCATTCCGCCTTACTATTACACGCCGACCGAGGACGAGATCTTCGCCTACTACAAGGCGATCTGCGAAAAGGTCTCGGTCCCGATCATGCTCTACAACAACCCCTACACGTCGAACGTCGACATGTCCGCGAAGTTCGTGGCGCGTCTGACCCGCTCCTTCGAGCAGATCCGCTACATCAAGGAGGCGAGCCAGGAGATGGCCCGCGTCTACGACATCGTCGAGGAGACGAACGGGGTCATGAACGTCTTCGCCGGGCAGCGCATCGTCGAGAGCTACCTCTACGGCGCCGTCGGTTACGTGAACCCCTACGGCAACTACATCCCGCGCGCGTCGACCCGGATCTGCGACCTCATCGTCGAGGGCCGCATCGAGGAGGCGAAGTCGATCGAGCGCCTGATCAACGCGATCTACGCCATCATCCAGGACGGTCATCCCACCTACGGCCACCAGTGCTACTCGAAGGCGCTCGCCGCGGCCTGCGGCTATCCGGTCGGGGACGTGCGCGAGCCCCTGACCACCTTCGCCGAGCTCGGCAAGGAGGGCGAGGAGAGGGTACAGAAGGTGATGGCCGTGATCGGCGAGCTCGATCGGCTGATGGACCGCATCGATGGCGACGCCACGTACGGAGCGGCGGCCGAATAGGCTCAGCGGATGTAGCTGGAGCCGTTCACGTCGAGCGTCGCGCCCGAGAGATGGCGGCAGGCACCGCTGACGAGGAACGCGACGAGCGCTCCGATGTCGGATGGCGGAACCCATTCGCGCATGGCGAGCCCCGCCGCGAGCGCCTTGGCGCCGCCCATCGATTCCGCCGCGATCTCGGACATCCTGGTGTGCACCACGCCGGGCGCGACGACGTAGCAGAGCATACCGCGGTGGGCGTAGTTCCGGGCCATCGTCTTTGTGGCCGCCATCACCGCACCCTTGCTTGCCGAATAGGCCAGCATGCCCGGATTGCCGGACCCACGCTGCGCCGCCCAGCTCGAGAGCGTGACGAACGTGCCGCCGTCGCGCTCTAGGTAGTGCCGCGCCGCGTGACGCATGAGGCGCATCGGCGCTGCGACGTTGACCGCGATCGCTTCGTCCAACGCGGCGTCCCAGTCGTCGTCGCCGTCCTCAACGCCACCCTTCATCGGCATGACCGCCGCGTTGTTGACGACGGCATCGACGCGGCCCCGCCAGGACACCGCCTCGCTCCAGAGCCGGTCGACCTGCGCCCGGTCGGCGAGGTCCGCGCCCACGAGCAGGCAGCGTCCCGCGGCGGCGCCGGCGGTCGCCTCCTCCGCTCCGGCTCGGTCGCTGCCATAGTGCGCGATCAGGTGGGCGCCCTGCTCGCAGAGCGCCCGGGCGATGGCGGAGCCGATCCCCTTCGACGCCCCGGTGAGGAGGACGGTCTTCGCGGAAAGATCCATGACATACGCTCCTTCACCATTCCCGCCGGCGATTATCTTCGTATACTTGTTGGATGCAAGACAGCAGCGCATCCGACACCACTGCGCCGGCCGGCGCCGTCGCCATCGTCGGCGCCGGGTCGATCGGCACGGCCTGGGCCACGCTGTTCTCCGGCGCCGGGCGGACGGTGCTCCTCCACGATCCGGACCCTGAGCGCCTGCGGCGCGCCGTGCACGAGGCGGCCGCCGCGCTGGGCGGCCTGTCCCGGGCTGGCCTTCTTGCAGGCGAACCCGCCGAGGCCGCCCGACGCATCATGGCCGCGGGCCGGCTGGAAGACGCCGTCGGCCAAGCCGGATACGTCCAGGAATGCGCGCCGGAAGATGTCGTTCTGAAGACGGAACTCTTCGCCGCGCTGGACGAAGCGGCGCCGCCCGACGCCGTGATCGCGAGTTCGTCCTCGTTCCTGCCCGCTTCCGCCTTCGCGTCCAACCTGCCAGGGCGCTCCCGAATTCTCGTCGTGCATCCCGGCAACCCGCCGACGCTGCTGCGCATCGCGGAGATCGTGCCCGCGCCCTTCACCGACCCGGCCTGCGTCGGCAGGACCCGGGCGCTGCTCGAAGATTGCGGCATGTCGACCGTCGTGGTGCGCCGCGAGGTGGAGGGCTTCGTCTTCAACCGTCTTCAGGGCGCGCTGCTGCGCGAGGCCTGGGCGCTGGTCGCGGACGGCGTGGCGGAACCTGACGAAATCGACCGCATCGTGCGCAACGGGCTTGGGTTGCGGTGGGCCGCGATCGGCCCGTTCGAGACCTCCGACCTCAACACGCGCGGTGGTATTCGCGCCCACGCTGCACGCATGCTCCCGGCCTATGCGCGAATGGGCGAGGAACGCGGAATGACGGCGGCTCCCTGGACGCCCGAGGTGGTTGACCGCGTGGTCGCCGACCGTCGCGCGAGGCTGCCGCTCGAGGGGTGGGCGGAGCGAGTGGCCTGGCGCGACAGGATCCTCGCGTTGCTGCTTGCCGCGCGGCGCAAGGGCGACGACGCTTGAGGCCCGCCGGCTCGGAGCTTCGGACCGGCGAGGACACGGTGCCCGTGTCGTTCGAGGGGCGCGTGCTGGCGGCCAGGCGCGGCGAGAGCCTCGCCGCCGCGCTGGTGGCCCATGGCGTGTTGGCGCTCCGACAGACCCGCGGCGGATCGGAGCGAGGGGTCTTTTGCGGCATGGGCGTCTGCCAGGAATGCCTGGTCACCATCGATGGCCGCGCCAACGCCAATGCCTGCATGACGGTGGTCGACCGCCCGATGGCGGTCACGCGACAGGTCTTTCCGCCGGTCGTGTCCGTCGCCTCCGAGCCGGACGTCCGCGATCCGCCGCCTCTCGAGGACCCGGGTCCCGATGTCCTCGTCGTGGGTGGCGGGGCCGGAGGCCTTGCCGCGGCCGCGGTCGCCGCCGAAGCCGGGGCCCGCGTGCTCGTGGTCGACGAGCGCGCCAAACCCGGCGGTCAATATTTCAAGCAGCCGGCACCGGGCCTGGAGGCGACCGTCGGCGTTCCCGACGACGTGCAGTTCGCCGGCGGCCGCAGGCTTATCGCCAGGGCACGGGAGGCAGGGGTCCGCTTCGTTCGCGGTTCCGTCATCGGGCGAGACGGCGATGCGGGTCTGCTGATGCTCACGGACTCCGGCGCCGTGCTGCGACTGACCCCCAGGCGCCTGGTCGTCGCGACCGGCGCCTATGAGCGGCCCCACCCCATCCCCGGCTGGACCCTGCCGGGGGTGATGACGACGGGCGCCATGCAGACCCTCCTGCGCACCGACCGCGTGCTGCCCGGCAAGCGGATCCTCGTGGCGGGGAACGGTCCGCTGAACCTGCAGGTCGCCCTCGAACTCGCGCGCGCCGGCGCGCGGGCCGTGACCGTGGCCGAGGCGGCGCCGGCGCCTGGTCCTGACCGGCTCGCCGCACTCGCGGGCATGGCTCTCTCCTCGCCGAGCCTCCTTGCCCGCGGGGCCGCGACGGTCCTTGGGCTGCTACGGCAGGGATCGGCCGTCCGCTGGGGCGCCGTCGTCACCCGCATCGAAGCCGGCCCGGACGGCCTCGTCGCGACGCTTTCAGGCCCCGACGGCAAGGATGCCGTGGTGTCGGCGGACGCCATCGGCCTCGGCTACGGTTTCCTGCCGGCCCATGACTTGCTTCGTCTGCTCCACTGCCCGCAGATCTACGACGCCGGCCGCGACCAGCTCGTCACCCCGCGCGACGCCGACATGCGGACCGGAACTGCCGGCATCTTCGCCGTCGGCGACTGCTGCGGATTGGGCGGGGCGCCCGCCGCCCTCGCGGAGGGCGTGGTCGCGGGAGCGACCGCGGCGGGGGAGGTGGGCTTCGCATTGCCGGCCCGCCTGCGAAGCGACTTGGCCAAGGCCCGGCGCGACCTTGCGCGCCATCGACGTTTCCAGGACGCGCTGTGGCGCTTGTTTGCGGCGCCGCCGGCGGGCCTCGCTCTCGCCGGGCCCGACACGATCGTCTGCCGGTGCGAGGACGTGACCCTGGACGCCATTGATCGCGCGCTCTGCGAGGGCGTGGCGGATATCGGGAGCCTGAAACGCGCGACACGTCTCGGAATGGGCCGTTGCCAAGGGCGTTATTGCGGCCCGCTCGCCGTCCGCCATCTCGCCGATCGGCGAGGAGCGGCTGTCGACGCCATGTCGTTCCTCCATCCGCGACCGCCCATCCGGCCCGTCAGGCTCGGCGCCCTTGCCGGCGTCGCCGAGGCCGCCCCGACGCTTGATCCGGACGCCCATAGGCCCCAGCCACCCAAGGCCTAGCCAAGCACGCCGCTAGCGCACGGTCATTCCGGACGACGAGGGGTGAGACCAGCCCAAGGCGGACATGGGCCACGCCTGCCTCGCGCTTTGCAATCGGGTCAGGTCGCCGGACCGATCACCGTGCGTCCTGCAGGCGTGCGCTCGACGGCGAGCGGCACGGCGTAGATGCGGCTCAGGATGTCTCCCGTCACGATTGTCTCGGCGGGTCCGACGAGCGGCGCTCCGCCACGCTGGAGCGCCAACGCCTGTCCCCCGAAACGCAGCGCGTGGGCGGGGTCGTGGGTGGAGGCGAGCACGGCCTTTCCGTCCTCCGCGAGGCGCTCGATCATGTCGAGGACGAGGAGCGCATTGGCGAGGTCGAGGCTCGCGGTGGGCTCGTCGAGGAGGACCACGGGCGTTTCCTGGGCGAGGGCGCGGGCGACGAGGACGAGCTGCCGCTGTCCGCCGGACAGGCGCGAGACATCGCGGTCCGCGAGGCTCAGGATGCCCAGCCGGTCCAGGCTGTCCCGGGCAGCCGAGACATCCTCGGGCTTCGGCGTGGCGAACGGGCCCATCCTCGCCGTCCGGCCCATGAGAACGAGGTCGAGCGCGGAATAGGAGAACAGGCCGGGCTCCGACTGGGGCACCAGCGCGATGCGGCGTGCGACCTCGGCTCGGCCGAGGCTGCCGAGCGGCCTGCCCCCGGCGCTCACCGCGCCGGCGAGCGGAGGGAGAAGGCCGAGCAGGGTCCGGAACAGGGTCGTCTTGCCGACCCCGTTGGGACCGATCAGCGTGGTGATGGAGCCCGCCGGCAGCGAGAGGCTGATGCCCTGCGCCACGGGCTTCCCGCGATAGCCGACGGTCAGGTCCCGGGCCTGCAGGAGGATGCCCGCCGCGATCATGTGCGCCGCCTCCGTCCGTGCGCCAGCAGGAGGACGAAGAGCGGCCCGCCGACGAGGGCCGTGAGGACGCCCAGCGGGATCTCGATGCGCGCGGCCGTGCGCGCCGCCGTGTCGATGCCGACCATGAAGGCGGCCCCAAGCAGGACCGAGGCGGGCAGCATTCGGTCAAAGCGGGGCCCGACGATCAGGCGCGCCATGTGCGGCACCATCAGGCCCACCCAGCCGATCACGCCGGACACCGCCACGGCGGCGGCCGTCATTAGCGTGGCGCTGGCCACGACGACGGCGCGCAGCCGCCCCACTTCGACGCCCAATGCGCGGGCCTCGTCCTCGCCGAGCGACAGCACGCCGATGCGCCAGCGCAGCAGCACGAGCGGGGCGAGCCCCACAGCGACTGGAAGCACGAGCCCGGCAAGGTCCCCGGGCTTGATGCTCGACAGGCTGCCGAGCAGCCAGAAGGTGATGGCGGGCAATTGGTCGTAGGGGTCTGCCAGCACCTTCACGAGGGAGATGGCGGCCCCTGCGAGCGCCCCGATGACGATGCCCGCCAGCACCAGCACCAGCAGGTCGTCCCCGCCGCGCAGGGCCGCCGCGATCGCCACGACGACGCCGACGGTGGCGAGACCCGTCGCGAAGCCTGTGAGCTGGATCGCCAGGACGGGCCAGCCCAGCAGGATGCCAAGCACCGCGCCCAGCCCGGCGCCCGCGGAGACGCCGAGGATGTCGGGCGAGACGAGCGGGTTGCGGAACAGGCTCTGGTACGCCGCCCCGGCCGCCGCCAGCGCCGCGCCGACCAGGGCCGCGGCACCGACGCGGGGCAGGCGGATCTGCCAGAGCACGGTCCGCGCGGCGGAGGGTCCCCGCCCGGCCAGCGCATCGGCGAGGGCCGCCGGGGACAGGCGATAGGCGCCTACCGAGCCGGCGAGGAGGACCAGCGCCAGCAAGAGCAGTCCCAGCCCGGCGAGAACCCACCCCAGCCTCAAGGCGACGCGGGCCCGCTGGCCGCGAGCAGCGTGTCGAGCTCTGCTCGCGTGAGGTCAAGCCGGTAGAACAGCTTGTAGAATCCGGCGACCTCGTCGCGCAGGCTGCCATGCGCCTTGCCGGGATAGAGGACGTGGAGCAGCCAGCGCAGGCCGATGATGCGGTTCACCGAGGGCGGGGAATCGATGAAGCCGAAGGGCAGCGACGGGGCGGCGTAGATTCGCCCCTGGGCGACCGCCGGAACGTCCTTCCATGCGGCGAGGGTCGGCGCGGCCCTGGCGAAGCGCGCGTCGAGCGTGATCACGGTGTCGGGCGCCCAGGCGAGCACCTGCTCCGGCGAGACGGTCACCAGGCCGCCTTTGTCGCGCAGACCCTCCACGACGTTCATGGCGCCGGCACGCTCGATGATCTCGGTGTTGATCGAGCCGCGCGAACCGCTCTCCAGGCCTTCCGGCCCCCGGGCAAGGTAGACTCGCGGGCGTGCCTCGGCCGGAACGGCGGCGAGGACACGGTCGACCTCCGCGAAGCTGCGCTCGGCCTCCGCAGCCAGCGCCTCCGCTCGGTCGCTCTTGCCCAGGATGCCGCCGACCAGCCGCAGCGCCGCCGGCGTGTTGGCGAAGCGGCCGTCGACGAGCAGGTAGGGGATCCCTGTCTGGGACTGGACCCGGTCTGCAAGCGACGCGTAGGTGTCGCTGATCGTGCCGAAGTCGAGGATCAGATCTGGCTTCGAGGCGACCAAGGCCTCCAGGTTCACGGTGTCGCCGCGCCCGGTAAGGCGCCCCGTCTCGGGGAGGTCACGAATGGGGGCGGGCAGGTATGCCTTCTCTTCGGCCCGCGGGGCGCGCACCCAGCCGACCATCGTCTCGGGCGCCAGGACGGCGAGCAACGTGGACGCCGGCGGTCCGGCCGCGAAGACACGGCCAACGCTGTCCGGGATCTCGACCTGGCGGCCGGCCGAATCCGTGACGGTGCGCGCGGACGAGGGCCCGGCAAGGATCGTCGGGAGCCCGGCCACGAGGGCGAGGACCGCGCGGCGCCAGGCTTTTGCAAACCGGGGTCGAAGGGGACTTTCGGCGGCCAGCGGCTCGTCAGGATGGCGGCTCATCAGGAATCGGACCCTCGTCTTTGCGTCCTTCAATATATAGTCGAACTATATGACGAGGATCCTCGGGGAGGCCAGACCGCGCGGAGAGCCGCACCGGCAATTCGGGACGTGTATCGGGTGGCTCTGTCCCGGCAGGACGCCGGGAGGCCCACCAGGCCTGCAGGGCGGCCGCCTGGCAGGGCAGGGCGGCACACATGCCGCCCGACCAGTCCAGCCAGGCCGTCAGGTTGGCCCGCGGCACCGCCACGACAAGCGGCGTATCGCAGCGGTGCGCCGCCTCGATCACGGGCCAGAAGCCCCGGCCCTCGGCCTCCAGGCGTCCGAAGCGATTGACGATGACGAGATCCGCTCCTGCGGCCACAGACCTGGCGAGGCTCTCCGCCGCCGTCGCGAAAGCCTCCTCGGCCGGCCGGCACGAGTCGTCGCCGCGGCGGGCGTGGTCGATCGCCCGCCATGCGCCGGTGTCGAGCATGACGAGGCCGGGTATCGGCCGCGAGCCCACGAGGCCTCGCGTCTGCACGAGGCCGACGACGCGGAGGCCACGGCGGCGCTGCTCGCCGGCGAAGGCCGCCAGCAGAAAATCCGGGCGCTGGCCGGGCTCATAGACCAGCGCCACGATCTCGCTATCCGCGTCGGGCAAACCTCGCATCGAGGCCATGCGCCCTTCCGATCAGACGTCCACCGAGAGTTCCAGACGCGGCACGGCGGTCACCGGATCGCGCTTCATCTCCAAGGCAAAGCCCGTGCCGTCCGTGTTCCGGCAGTTCAGGCTCACCGCGCCGCACTCCGCCTGCGGGCTGACCGACCAGCCCGCCACGGGATATTCGACCTTGGCGGTGGTCTCGTCGGTCGTGGCACGCACGGCGAGGGCCGACCGGGCGGAGAGACGATCGAAGGCCTGCTCGACCACGGCGAGCGGCAAGAGGACGCCGACCGTCCCGCCGTCGGCCTTGCGGATCGACAATGCGAGGCTCGCGCCGTCCCCCGAGAGGCTGACGTCTTCGAGCGCCTGCGCCTCGACCCATTCCTCGGGCTTTGGCGGCGGCGGAGGCAGGACAATGCGATTGCGGGCATAGCGCGCCATGGATCACCTCAAGCGTCCTGGGTCGGAGGCCCACGCCCTGCCGTGACCGACCTCGGTGTCCCCGGCGGTCGAGCGCGGAACCGCGCAGACGGGTTGGCCGCTGATCGGCGCGACCTTGTCGAAGGGCTGGTCCTGCACGGACACGCAACATCTGCCGCCCATGGAAGGACCGCAGGAGGTCTTGGTCCCGGCCCGCGCATTCAGCTTGTCCAAGGCCGTGGTGAGCATCGGGTCCTCCCTGGAGCGGTGACTAGCGTTGTAGGCAACTGGCTATATCGCTAGCGCGTCCTCCCACAAGGCGCAAGTCCTCCTCCCTTGCTGCCGGATGGCCTCACGCCGGGTGTTTCCTTGAACGAGAATGCTGCCTCGTCGGGATCTCGTCCCGGGCCGGATCAACCTAGGCGAGCGCCCCTGACCCTTGCATCCGCGAGGGTCGCCTGTTCTATTCCTGGAAGGGAATAGCGAAAGCTGCCTGACCAGGAGGCCGATTTGCAGAAAATGGACTCGCTCGCCGTCGAGGTCGGCCGCCGGAACGGCCTCATCCCCAGGCAGGCCGGCCTCCTCATCCGATCGGTCTTCCGCGTGACCGCGGCCATGATCGAGAGCGGCGGGGGCGCGATCCCCGGGTTCGGCAAGCTCCTGCCGGTCGACCGACCCGCCCGCTCCATCCGCAACCCGCGGACGGGCGAGACGGGACTGAGCAAGCCGAGCCGGACGGTTTCGTTCCGCCCGGGCAAGCCAGTGCGCGATCGCGTCGGCAGCCATGGGGCCTAGGCCTGCCGTGCCGGTCCGCGCCATCGCCTTCGCGCTCGTGCGGGGGCTCGCCCGAGCGAAGGAGGCCGGCGCTCCGGAGCGGGCGGCCCGCAGCGCGTCTTCTCGCCCCTGACGGGCCGCACCTCGTGCCGGGCGTGGGGCGAGCAAGCGAGGCCTGTTTCTTTTCGCCGGGGGTCGCCCCTCGAAGATCTACTGCCGTGCCTTGGCGCGTAAGAAGAACAACGATGGGGGGAAGTCATGACGAGCATCGCCACGGAGCGGGACGCCAGCCAAACGCCGGGAATCCTCGACAGGGAGCGCATCGTCGCCACGGCGCGCTTCAACAGGTGGTTGGTGCCGCCGGCCGCCCTGGCGATCCATCTGTGCATCGGCATGGCCTACGGGTTCAGCGTCTTCTGGCTTCCCCTCAGCCAGGCCATCGGGATCACGGCTCCCGTGGCCTGCCCGGCCGACATGTCCCTGCTGGGCGAGCTCTTCACCACCACCTGCGACTGGAAGATCGCGACGATGGGGTGGATCTACACCCTCTTCTTCGTCCTGCTCGGCTCGTCGGCGGCCATCTGGGGCGGATGGCTCGAGAGGGCCGGCCCGCGCAAGGCGGGCTTCGCGGCCGCCCTGTGCTGGTGCGGCGGCCTGGCGATCGCGAGCTTCGGGATCTACGTCCACCAGCTCTGGATCGTGTGGCTCGGGGCGGGCGTGATCGGCGGGATCGGCCTGGGCCTGGGCTACATCTCTCCCGTCTCGACCCTGGTGAAGTGGTTCCCGGACCGGCGCGGCATGGCGACGGGAATGGCGATCATGGGCTTCGGGGGAGGCGCCATGATCGGCTCGCCGCTCGCCGACATCCTGATGAACTACTACAAGTCGCCGACGTCGGTGGGCGTCTGGCAGACCATCCTGACCATGGCCGCCGTCTACTTCGTGTTCATGATGGCAGGCGCCTTCGGCTACCGCATCCCGCCGACTGGCTGGCGGCCCGCAGGGTGGGCTCCCCCGGCGGTGCGCAACGCCATGATCACCCACGGGCAGGTGGCGTTGCGCAATGCGCACAAGACGCCCCAGTTCTGGCTGATCTGGGCGGTGCTGATGCTGAACGTCTCGGCGGGCATCGGCGTGCTCGGCATGGCCTCGCCCATGTTGCAGGAGATCTTCGCGGGCTCGCTCATCAGGCAGCCGGAAATCACGTTCGGGCAGCTCACGCCGGACCAGAAGAAGTCGATCGCCACGATCGCGGCGAGCTTCGTCGGGCTGCTCTCGCTGTTCAACATTGCCGGGCGCTTCTTCTGGGCGTCCCTGTCGGACAAGCTCGGCCGAAAGCTGACCTACGCCACCTTCTTCGCGCTCGGCGTCGCCCTTTACGGCTTCTCGCCGACGCTGGCCCATGCCGGCCTGCTGTCGCTGTTCGTGCTGTCCTTCTGCGTGATCCTGTCCATGTATGGCGGGGGATTCGCGACCGTGCCGGCCTACCTCGCGGACATGTTCGGCACCCAGTATGTCGGCGCCATCCATGGCCGTCTGCTGACGGCCTGGTCGACGGCCGGGATCGTCGGCCCGGTGGTGGTCAACTACATCCGCGAATTGCAGCTCTCGGCCGGCGTGCCACGGGCGCAGGTCTATGACCGCACCATGTACATCCTGGCGGGCATGCTCGTGGTCGGCTTCATCTGCAACCTGCTGGTCCGGCCCGTCGCCGCCAAGTGGTTCATGAGCGACGCTGAACTCGCGAAGGTGCAGGCCATGCCGGGCATGGGCGTGCCGAGCGGTCCCATCGGCGCCTACGGGATCGGCGGGGGCCGCATCGACCTCAGGGCCGTCCTGGCCTGGGCCTTCGTCGGCATCCCGCTGCTGTGGGGCGTCTGGATCACGATCACGAAGTCGCTGGCGCTCTTCCGATAGGGCGCCGAGCAATCCCGGGGAGTCTCTTGCTGTCGCGGAGCGCCCCGGGCCCTGGCCGAGGCTCCCCGACGGTTCAAGCTCCTGCTGGCTGGAAATCGAGCGCGACGCCGTTGATGCAGTAACGCAGGTAGGAGGGCGGCGGGCCATCCTCGAAGACGTGGCCGAGATGGCTTCCGCAGGTCGCGCAGTGCACTTCCGTCCTCACCATGCCATGGCTGCTGTCGACAGACGTCTGGACCGCGCCTTCGACCGGGTCATTGAAGCTCGGCCATCCCGTCCCGCTCTCGAACTTGCCCGTCGAGACGAAAAGGTCGCTGCCGCACCCGGCGCACCGGAACACGCCGCGACGCTTTTCGTGGAGCAAGGCGCAACTGCCCGGCCGCTCCGTGCCGTGCCGACGCATGACGGCATATTGCTCCGGGCTCAGCACGGCGCGCCATTCCTCGTCGGTGCGGGTGAAGGGGAAGGAGGTGTCGGACATCGACGTGCTTCCGGGCGCAGGTGCTCGATGGCGACAGGTCTAGCAGGTTCGCGTGCGGCGCGGGACCCCAAGATGCGTCACGCCGCGGGGCCGGGCGCCCGTCGCTCAGTTCCCGGAGTGGCACGTCCGGATCTCCGTGTCGGTCCGTGAGCCGAGGCCCGGCGCGGCCTCGTCTTTTGAGACGGGCCGGCAGAGCAGGGCGTCTTCCGGATGAGGCCCTGGTGGTGTTGCAGCATGGCCGTTGGAAGGACTCGCGTCGTCTTTGGGCCGTCAGCAGTGTCTCCAGCAGTCCCGACAAAGCCCCCTCATCCCGGTCAGCGGGCGGAGCCGGCGTGTCGAAGGACGGGGGAGGGAGCCCTTGGCCGCCCTGTGGGGACGCGGCCGAAACGGGGGCTCGCCCTTCACCGACGCAGGACGTCGCCGCCCTGTGCCGCTCAGGGGATGTCCCCACCGCCCGGGCGACGTGCCCGCCATGCGCGGAACGGCTGCAGAATGCGCAGGTTCAGGAGCACAATGCCCGTCGAGCACAAGGCTGCCAGGCACAGCATCCACTTGGTGCGTGGTTCCATGGCGCCCTCGATCTGGAGCGCGTGAATGACGGTCGCCGCCACGACGATCGCCGCCAGGCCGTTGTGGATCAGACGCCATGCTGAGTAGCGCATGCGCAGACGAGGCCGCAGCAGCACCAGGAGCGCAGTCGCGACGATCCCCCACATCGCCGTGACGCCGTAGACCGAGAAGGGGGTGGGCGAGACGAGCAAGAGCGCGTCGATCGTGTCGTCAGGACTGGCCAGATACAACCCGGCGACGTGAAGCGCCACCGCCGCGACGATTCCCGCTCCGAGCCACCGATGCCAGCGCCGCCCGGTTCGACCTTGCGCTCCCGCCAGGGACCCCGCTGCCAGCAGGGGCTGGAGGACGAGCGCAGACAAGGCGACGATGCCCGCGAAGCCGCCGACGATGTAGGGTGCGCTGCGGGATGCGAGGTACGGACTGAAAGCTGCAGCCGCCACCGGAAGCACCATGATCGCAGCGACGCTGGCCCAGGCGAGAATGACGCTGAACCCGCGAACCTGATCCGGCGCCATGTCCACGCAGTCGGTGTGGTCAGACGGGGGCGAGGACGAAGTCGGCGGATACCGACGTATCGCGCGCACTCGGCATCACGGGCCGGAGGAAGACAGTCTGGAAGGCGCCGTCGTCATAGGCCAGGTGGGCATGGGGCTGCCCGAAATTGGGCACGATCTGAGCCGTCTCGAGCTCGAATGAGCCGTCCGCGCGGGTGAGGACGCTGCCGTGATTGACCGGATCGGGTTCACCGCCGAGAACCGTCGCGGCCCAGATTTGGATGCGCAGGCCCGGGAGGGGTGCGCCGTCGCCGGCCCGCAGGACCTTTCCCCGGACGAAAAAGCCGGAACCCAGCCGCTCGACCATGGGAGCCTTCGGTCGGTAGTTGTTGGCTCCCCTGGGCATTGTCGCGGTCGGAGCGAACCCGGATGCAGCGACCGCCGGGGCTAGAAGGCCGCCCACAGGCCTCGCGAGAGCCGCTGCGCCGGCGAGGCCGCCCGCCGCCACGAGAAGAGAACGACGACTGAGCGATCGAGAAAACATGTCGTCTCTCCGCGTAGCGAGGGACACAGCCACTTCCCAGGCCTGATCAGGTGGGCGTCCTCGAGAGCTAGGGTCCTCTTCCCACGTGGTCAACCGCGGAGCCGACCAATCAAGCGGAATTGAAGGAGCGCAGGAATACACGCCTTGAGACCGTCGACTTGGCCGGAGGCTTCCCGAAACACGGCCGCAACCTGCGTGAGGACTGACGTTTCTCTTGCCCTCCAGGGCGCCAGTCCGCCCCATCATGGGCCGAGGCCCGGGACGGCCTCCGACCGGACATTGATCCATTCGACCTCGGCGTTCCCACGTCCGTCCCGGCCAGGGCGAACTGGACCGTCGAGTGATGGCCGGAACAGCATCGCTCGTCGCCTCGCGCGTCGGCCCGGAGGTGGGTCCGCAGGTTGGCC
Organism: Alsobacter sp.; assembly: GCA_046349155.1. Taxonomy (GTDB): domain Bacteria; phylum Pseudomonadota; class Alphaproteobacteria; order Rhizobiales; family Beijerinckiaceae; genus Alsobacter. Next base: position 231,847 of record JAXMCW010000004.1, read on the forward strand.
CGCGGTCGGAGGCGGCGGCGATCGGGCTCTCCGCCGGCCATGGGTCCGACATCCTCGACCTCCGCTTCCTGGAGGGCGGCGAGCGGTCCAGGCCGAGGCTCGCCAAATTGCGCTTGCGTCGTTCCGAATTCGGGTACATACCCGCACCATGTCGATCTGCTACTGCGACACCCTGCGGCTCGCGGCCCGGAAGATGACGGCGAGGTACGACGCCGCGCTGGAACCGGTCGGCCTCTCGATCGCGCAATTCGCCCTGCTTCGGAAGATTCGCCGGGCCGGGCAGCCGTCCCTCACCGAGTTGGGCCGCCTCGCGGGTCTCGACCGGTCCACGATGGGCCGGAACGTCCGCGTGCTGGAAAAGGCCGGCCTGGCCGCCTTGTCGCGCGGCAAGGACCAGCGCGAGGCCACCGTGCAGCTCACCGACAAGGGCGGGGAGATCCTGGCTCTCGCCGAGCCTCTCTGGACCAGGGCCCAGGGAGAGATCGACGACCTGCTCGGGCCGGAGGGGGCCGCCGGCCTTCGCCGTCTCGCCGAAACCGTCTGAACGGCTTTTTCTTGGGGATATTCGGGTATCTACCCGCAAGGAGCAACCATGTCAGCGACCTCTCCTGATCCCGCTCTCCGGCAGAACCGCGGCGCCGGCGCCGCGCTCGCCAGGGCCTTGGCCAAACGGGACGTCCACTATGGCTGGGTGGTCGTCGGCGTCACGTTTCTCGTCATGCTGGCCACGGCGGGCGCCATGGGCGCTCCCGGGGTGCTCATCGAGCCGCTGCAGAAGGAGTTCGGCTGGAGCAATGCCGACATCTCCGCCGCCATGGCGCTCCGGCTGGCCCTCTTCGGCCTGATGGCTCCTTTCGCGGCCGCCTTTCTCAACCGCTTCGGCGTCAGGCCCGTGGCCTTGACGGCGCTCGGCCTGATCATCGCCGGCATCCTGGGCTCTCTGGTCATGACGCAGCTCTGGCAGCTCGTGCTGCTCTGGGGCGTGGTGATCGGGGTGGGGACGGGCATGACCGCGCTGGTCCTAGGCGCGACGATCGCCACGCGCTGGTTCTCCGAGCGTCGAGGCCTGGTGGTCGGCCTGCTCACCGCCAGCAACGCGACCGGCCAGCTCGTCTTCCTGCCGCTGCTCGCGAGCCTCACGACCTCCCTGGGGTGGCGCGTCGCACTGGCGACGGTCGTGACGGTCCTCCTCGCGGCGGCGGCGCTCATGGCCCTCTTCATGCGCGACCGCCCGGCCGACGTCGGCCTCCCGCCCTATGGCGAGCAGGCCATCGTGCCGGCTCCGCAGCAGCAGCACGGCCTCGCTGCCCTGCTTCTCACGCCGCTCGCGACGCTGCGCCAGGCTGCCGCGACGCCGATCTTTTGGGTGCTGTTCCTCACCTTCTATGTCTGCGGCCTCAGCACGAACGGGCTGATCCAGACCCATTGGATCACGCTCTGCGGCGACTATGGCGTGGCCCCGGTCGGCGCGGCCGGCATGCTCGCCGTGATCGGCGTCTTCGATCTCATCGGGACGGTCCTGTCCGGCTGGCTCTCGGACCGCTATGACAACCGGTGGCTGCTGTTCTGGTATTACGGGCTGCGCGGCCTGTCGCTCATCTACCTGCCCTCCTCGGACTTCTCGCTGGTGAGCCTTTCCATCTTCGCCGTGTTCTACGGTCTGGATTGGGTGGCGACCGTTCCGCCGACGGTGCAATTGACCGCCCAGCGCTTCGGGCGGGAGAAGGCCAACCTCGTCTTCGGCTGGGTGTTCACCGGGCACCAGCTTGGAGCCGCCACCGCGGCGTTCGGGGCCGGCTTCGCCCGCACGGACTTCGCCACCTACCTCCCGGCTCTCTACGTCGCCGGCTTCGCCTGCCTGGGGGCGGCCTTCCTCGTGCTCTCGGTCCGAAGGCTGCCAAGGCCAGCCACGCCTTAGGAGCCTTTTCGAGCAGGCGGAACCGATCTCTCGCCATCATTGCGAGCCGAAGGCGAAGCATCCCGGTCCTCTGCCGAGCGTTCTCCGGATGGCTTCGTCGCAATGCTCCTCGCAATGACATTCAGGCAGGCCGAAAACGGCCCTGGGGGCCTTCAGCCCGGGCCGGTGCCGGTCGGCCACGCTCGGCCGGCCCTGACCGCCACGAGCCAGGCCCCGTCGCGCGGGCGGCCCGCTCGGAGGAGGTCCCGCGATCCGGCGGGATCCCGGCCCCGTCAGCGCGCGTAGAAGGCCGGCCTCGCGGCCGTCTCGACCGGCACCCGGCGCCCCTCGCGCAGGGAGCGGACGCCCGCCTCGGCGATGGCCGTCGCGCAGTAGCCGTCCCAGGCGTCGGCGGCCGTGCGGGGGAAGTCGCCCGACTGCACGAAGCGGACAAAGGCCTTGTTCTGCCTCCGGTAGGCTTCCGCATAACGCGGGCGCCAGTCGCGAGCATAGTCGCTGGCGTGGCGCAGGCCCGCGTCGCGCCGGCTGTAGACCGGGGCGCTCAGCGAGATGGAGCCCGTCTCGCCGACGAGCTCGCCGCGCACGTCGTAGCCATAGGCGGCGTTGTTGTTGACCTCGACATTGACGAGCTGTCCGCCCGTCATCTCCAGCACCATGAAGACGGGCCCCACCCTTTCCGTCCGGATGGCCGGTTGGAAGGCCGAGATGCCGGCGCAGTCGCAGGCCAGGACGAAGCGGGCGACGTCGAACTCGTGGGGCGCTGAATTCGTGATCGCCATGTCCGCGGTGAAGTCCGACGCAGGCGTCTCCACGTTGCGATGGAAGTTGTGCATCAACAGCGCCCGGCCGAGCGAGCCGTCGTCGAGCGCCGCCTTCATCTCGACGTAGGACTGGTCGAAGCGCCTCATGAAGCCGAGCTGGACGAGCTTGCGGCCCGCCTTCGCCTCGGCGTCCACGACGGAAAGGCACTCCACCGAGGACTGGGACAGAGGCTTCTCGCAAAGCACGGGCTTTCCGGCGGCGAGGCAGGCGAGGGAGAGCGGCGCGTGGGTGGAATCCGGGCTCGCCACGATCACCGCGTCCACGTCGGCACGGCGGATGGCCTCGTAGGGGTCGCAGGTCGCGTCGCTCGCGCCGCACGCGTCGGCGACCGACCGCGCCCGTTCCGGCGACGCGTCGCAGACGACCTGCAGGGACGCGCCCGGACAATCCTCCGCCACGATCCGTGCGTGGTCGGCGCCCATGACGCCGGCGCCCACGACAGCGATCCTCACGCCCATCACACCCTCCAGCCTGTCCTCGTCCGCATCCCCTGGGACCCGCACGGATGGCGGCGGCCCCCTCCTTCTATGCCACGGTTCGCGCTCCCTGCCACGGGCGGTCCTCGTCTCAGGCGCATCGTTTCGCGAGGCGGACGGCCCTGGTGGGGCCCGGTCGATGGCTGAGCAAGAGCAGGAGGCGCGCGCCCTGCGCCGTTGGCCCTGCGCTCTTGGGTAGCGAGGTCGGACATGCCCGCCCGCAACAGTGACGGACAGCAAAGCTCAAGGTCAGTCCGCTGCCGGAACGCTCGAAGAATCTGTCGTCGCGCACGCTAAAGGATGTGGAACGAACCGATCCTGAAGAGCTTGTTGTAGAAATTCTGCCTTCTGCTAATCTTTCTCTCGCGGCGCTGTGAATGGTGAGAGTGCGCCAATGGAGAGGGGTCACGGACTCCGGCTATTTGTCTGCGGCGGACATGACGTCCGCAACGCCGCCCTCGTAAAAAATGTGCTCGGGGCGGTGCGTGACAAGGGCGGCGTCTCGTTCATCGTCGAAAGTGGCGACCGGGCGGGAACGATTGCTCGCGAATGGGCCCATGACAGGGCGATATCTGTCCTCACGATCTTCGGATCCGAAGAGGACTGGGTGACCTCGACGTTGAAGAGCACGCGCGTGGTCCAGGAAGGACGACCCGACCTCGCCATCAGCTTCGACAGGTCTCACAGGTCGCTGTTCTACATAGAGACGATGGCGGAGAAGGGCGTGAAGACTTACGTCGTTCCCGATCAGGCCTGTCGACGCCTGTCCCTGGACTACGAGACGACGAAGGACGTGCGTCTGCCGGACCAGAGCCTTTTTCGACCGGTCTGAACGTCATTGCGAGGAGCGCAGCGACGAAGCCCTCCGGAGTACGCCCGGCGGAAGGCCGGATTGCGTCGCATCGCTCGCATTGACGGCGAGGGTGCCAGGTGGGCAGAGGCGCTGGGGGACCCTCGTCGCGGCCCAGGCGCGGGCTCCCCGCGGACCGGTCAGGCCGCCTCGACGGCGCCGCCCAGGAACAGGCTGCCGACCCGGGGGTCGCGCAGCAGGTCGCCGGCCGAGCCCGTCATGCGGGTGCGCCCCTGCTCCAGGACGAGGCCGTCGTCGGAGATCTCGAGCGCACTCCTTGCGTTCTGCTCGACCATGAGCACGGAGACGCCGTGATCCCGCAGGTCCCGGAGGATTGCGAAGGTCTCCTGCACCATGAGGGGGGACAGGCCGATCGAGGGTTCGTCGATGAGCAGGAGCTTGGGCTCGAGCAGGAGGGCGCGCGCGATCTCCAGAAGTTTCTGCTCGCCTCCCGAGAGCGTCGAGGCCTGTTGGCCCGCCTTGCGGCGGAGCACGGGAAACCGGTCCATCGCCGCCTCCATGCGCCGGCCCACGTCCACTCCCGCCGGCGCCGAGATGCCGCCGAGCTCGAGGTTGTGGCGCACGCTGAGCTCGGGAAAGATGTTGCGGCCCTGCGGCACGTAGCAGATCCCGCGGCCCAGCAGCGCGCGCGGCTCGGCATTGGTCACGTCCGACCCGTCAAAGCTCACGCGGCCGGCGCGGATCTTCAGCATGCCGAAGATCGCCTTGAAGACCGTCGACTTGCCCGCTCCGTTCGGCCCGATCACCGTCGTGATCGCCGCCCGGCGCACGTCGAAGGTCGTGCCGTTGAGGATGGTCATGGCGCCGTAGCCGGCGACCACGTCCGTCAGGGAGAGGATGGGCGCGTGCTGCGCCGTCGCTGCGTCAGTGCCCAAGGTAGGCCTCGATCACGTCGGGGTTGCTGCGCACGGAGGCCGGATCGCCCTCGGCGATGATCCTCCCCTGGGCCAGCACGATGATGCGGGTGCACAGGGACATCACGAACTCCATGTTGTGCTCGATCACGACGAAGGTGGCGCGCTGTTCGGCGTTGATAGCGCGCAGCCGCTCCTTGAGGTGGCCCAGCATCGTCAGGTTGACGCCGCCCGCCGGCTCGTCGAGCAGCACGAGCCGCGGCCCGGCCATGAAGGCCATGGCGGCGTCCAGAAGCTTCTGCTGCCCGTAGCTGAGACCGCCCGCCTTCTCCCCGGCCACGTGGGAGAGGCGGAAGAACTCGATCATGCGGTCGGCGGCGCCCGTCAGGCCCGCATCGCGCCGGCCGAACAGGCGGGACAGCATGGTGCCCTGGTGTTCCTGACCCGCGAGGATCAGGTTGTCGCGCACCGAGAGCTCTGGGAAGACCTGCAGCAGCTGGAAGGTGCGGCTGACGCCCATGCGGTTGAGGTCGCAGGGCCTCAGGCCCGTGACGGGCCTGCCGTCGACGCGGACCTCGCCGCTGCTGGGCGCGAGCTGGCCCAGGACGCAGTTGAACAGAGTCGACTTGCCGGAGCCGTTCGGCCCGATGATGCCGAGGATCTCGCCTTCAGCGACGCTGAAGGACACGTCGTCGACGGCGGTGATGCCTCCGAAGCGCTTGGTGACTCCCATGACCTCGAGGACGTCGCTCATGGCTGCGTCTCCGCGATCGCGGCTGCGGCGGGCGTTGGCGCGGGCGCGGCGCGCGGGCGCCACAGGCCGTCGGCGAGGCCCACGAGGCCCTTCGGCGCGAAGGCGAGCAGCACCATGACGATCAGGGCGTAGGCCATGAGATAGTAGCCCTCCGCGAAGCGCAGCCATTCCGGCAGGAGGACGGAGACCAGCGCGCCGATGAAGGGCCCGGCGAAGTATCCGGCGCCGCCCACGATCACCATCAGGAGTATGCTGAGGGACAGGCCGAGCGCGAAGGCGCTGGGTTCGATGAACTGGACGAGCGGCGCATAGAGCGCCCCGGAGAGCCCGCCCAGGCCCGATCCGATGGCGAAGGCGAGCAGCGTGTAGCGCCGCGTGTCCACCCCGAGGGAGAGCGCCCGGAGCGGGTTCTCCCGCAGGGCGGTGAAGGCGCGGCCCCAGGGCGAGCGCACCATCCACCACACGCCTGCACTGACTGCCGCGAGGATGCCGAGCGAGAGGAAGTAGAAGTCCGGCGCTCGGCGCGTGGCCCAGCCCAGGATGGTCGGTCGCGCCACCTGAAGGCCGTAGATCCCCCCGGTCAGCCACTGCTCGTTGCGCATCACGAGGAAGGCCAGGGTCGAGAAGGCCAGCGTGACGAAGGCGAGGTAGTGGTGCTGCACCCGCAGGGCCGGGTAGCCCAGCAGCCAGCCCACCGCGAAGCACAGCAGGCCCGCGGCGACGAAGGTGAGGAGGAAGGGCCAGCCCTGCGGCAGCAGCAGCGCCGTCGTATAGGCCCCGATGCCGACGAAGGCGGCCTGGGCCAGCGAGACCTGGCCGGCATAGCCGAGCGTCAGGTTAAGCCCGATGGCCGCGATGCTCATGACGGCCCAGAGGCTGAGGATGTAAAGCCCGTAGGGCTTGAGCAGCCAGGGCGCGGCGATCAGGCCGGCGCAGGCGACGGCCAGCAGGGTGGGCGGCAGCAGCCCGCGCAGGCCCGGGGAGGAGCGCGTCGTCATACGGTCCGCTCCTCGGCGCGCCCGAGCAGGCCCTGCGGCCGGAACAGGATCATGGCGATCAGGACGAAGAGCGGCAGCGCGCCGCGGTACTGCGCGGAGATGTAGGCGGCGCTGAGATTGTCGATGACGCCCAGCAGCAGGCCGCCGGCGATGGCGCCCCGCACCTGGTTGAAGCCGCCGACGATGGCTGCGATGAAGGCCGCGAGCCCCAGCGACTCGCCATTGGTGAACTTGGCGAGGTAGATCGGGCTGATCAGGATCGAGGCGATCGCCACGAGCACGCCGTTGATCACGAAGGTCAGCAGGATCATGCGCTCGACGCGGATGCCGAGGATGCGCGCCACCGTCCGGTTCTGCGCCGTCGCCTGCATGGCCCGGCCGAGCCGCGTCCCGTTGAGCATGACCTGCAGACCCGCCACGGTGGCCACCGCCACCGCGAGGATCACGAGGCTCTGCACCGACACGGGCATGCCGAGGATGCTCACGTCCCCCGCCTCGACCAGCGCGGGGAAGGGCTGAGCCTGGGCGCTGTAGAACTCCTTGACCGCCTCCTTCATGAAGATGGAGAGGGCGATCGTGGAGATCACCAGCGGCAGCACGCCGTGCCGCAGCATGGGGTCGACGACGACCCGCTTGAACAGCAGGCCGAGCACGACGACGGAGGCGAGCAGCCCGACGAGGCAGGCCGGCCAGAAGCCGAGGCCGCCGAGCTTCATGGCCGCCAGCACGAAGAAGGCCGGCACCATGACGAACTCGCCCTGGGCGAAGTTGATGGTCTGCGACGTCTGCCAGAGCAGCATGAAGCCGACCGCCACGAGGGCGTAGATCGCCCCGGTGGCGAGGCCCGAGACGACGAGCTGGATGAACGACGACATGGGGGACCCCTCCTCCTGGCGCCGGGCGGGGGACCGATCGGCGCCCCGCCCGGCCGCCCGTCAATTGCCGAGCTTGGGCAGCACCTCGACGATCTTCTGCTTGCCGCCCACGACCTCGGCCAGGAAACTCGCGCGGTCGATGTCGCCATTCTTGTCCCATGTGGCTTCCATCAGGATGCCCGGCGCCGCGTCCGGCTTCAGCGTCAGGCCCTTGACGGCCTGCCCGAAGGCCTGGCGGTCGAACTTGCCGTTCTTCTCGGTGACGTACTTCACGAGGTAGACGGCCGTGTATCCCTTGATGCCGTTGTGGTCGGGGATGTACTGGAAGCGCTTCTCGAACTTCTGCCTGAACTCCTGGATGGCGGGAATGGGCGCATCCGCGGTCAGGCCGACATGGCCGCGCACGCCGTTGGCGGCATCGCCCGCAAGCTCGATCACCTTCTGGCTGAGCAACGTGGTCTCGCCGATCAGGGGCGCCTGGATGCCTTGCTTGCGCGCCTCGCGCAGGAAGCGGGCGTTCTCCTCCTCGTTGGCGTAGACGAAGACCGCGTCGGCATTGGCGTTCTTGATCTTCACCACGTCGGCCGCGAAGTCGGCCTGGCCCTGCTCGACGGACACGTCGGCCACGACCTTGATGCCGCGCGCCGCCATCTCCTTCATGATGCTGTCGCGGCCGCCCTTGCCGAAGTCGTTGTTGACCCACAGCACCGCGATCGTCTTGGCCTTGAGCCCGTCCCGGATGTAGTTGGCGATCTTGGGCATGCTGAACTGCTGGCCGAAGGCCGTGCGGATGATCCAGGGATTGCCCTGCTGGGTGATGTCGGCCGCCTCGGCGCCGACGATCTGCGGCGTCTCGGCCTGCTGGGTCAGCACCATGTTGGCCTTCACCGAGCCCGAGTAGATCGGCCCCAGCACCACGTAGGGCTCGTTGTCGAGGACCTTCTGGATCTGGGCGCGGGAGATGCCGGGGTTGCTCTGCGTGTCGAGGTGCTCGGTCTTGATCTGCTTGCCGAGGATGCCGCCGGCCGCGTTGATCTCCTCGATGGCCAGCGTCACGCCGTCACGCCAGTTCGTGCCCGACACGGCGCCGGGGCCGGAGAGCTCGATCACGTCGGGGATGTAGACCGTGTCGGCCGCCGCTGCCGTCCCGGCGGCGAGGAGTGCGGCGAGGCACGCGGTGCCCGCGAGGATGTGACGTCTGTTCATGCTTCCCTCCCTGTCATGTCCGGCCGTCACGCGTAGAGGGCGGCCGGGTTCTCGTTGAACACTTGTTGCGGGTCGACGCCCGCGGCGTGGATCCAGTCCCGCGCCGTACCCGCCAGCGCGCCGAGACCCGGCGCGTCGGCGGCTCCGACATGGGGCCAGTTGCTGGCGAAGAGCACGCGGTCCGGCGCGGCGCGGACGAGCGCGCGGGCGAACGGGGCCACGTCCTCCCAGGGCCATGAGCGGCCGGAGGCCTGGTAGGGCGCGGAGAGCTTAACCCAGACCCGTCGCTCCGCCATCGCCCGAAGCAGCACGGTGAAACGCGGGTCGGAGGGGTCGGCGAGGCCCCGGGGCGGCTTGCCGAGATGGTCGAGGACCACCGGCACCGGAAGGGCGTCGAGCACCTGCGGCAGCACGCCCGGCGCTGTCGCATCGAGGAACGCGGCCACGTGCCAGCCCAGATCGCGCAGCGCGCCGACATGGCCGCGCAGGGACGCGAGTCCGTTGCCGCCCGCGCTCAAGAGATTGAGCCGCAATCCGCGCACGCCGCGCTCGTGCAGGGCCTGCAGGTCGGCCCGCGACCAATCGGGATCCGGCGCGACCACGCCGCGGTCCCGTCCGCCGGAGGCGTCGAGCGCGTCGAGGAGGGCCCGGTTGTCGGCGCCGTAGATGCTCGGCTGGACGAGGACGCAGCGCCCCAGGCCCACGCGCGACGCCTCGGACCTGTATTCCGCGATGTCGGTCGCCGGCGGGTCGTAGCCCCGCACGGCCTGCACGGGATAGCGGTCCTCCGGCCCGAAAGCGTGGACATGCGTGTCCCAGGCCGGGATCGTGCGGTCGGCCGCCACGTCAGGCTCCGGGCGTCTTGGCGCGGATGTCGTCCTCGATGAGCCGGCGAAGCTCGGCGGTGACGCTCGGGCGCACGCCGAACCAGTGCTCGAAGCCGGCGACGGCCTGGTGCAGCAGCATGCCCAGCCCGTCGACCGTCCTGTGGCCCCGCTCCCTGGCGGCTCTCAGGATGCCGGTCTCCAGGGGCACGTACACGACGTCGTGCACCACCGCGCCCGCCTTGAGGCCCGAGAGGTCGATGTCCAACGGCGGCTTGCCCAGCATGCCCAGGGAGGTCGTGTTGACCAGCAGGTCCGCCTGCGGCAGCAGCGCCGGCAAGTCGTCCCAGCCATGGGCGGAGACACGAGCCCCGAAATGGGCCGCGAGCTCCTGCGCGTGCGCCAGCGTCCGGTTCACGAGATGCACCGCGAAGCCGCGCTCCAAGAGGCCATAGGTCGCGGCCCTCGCCGCGCCTCCTGCGCCCAGCACCACCGCCGTCCGGCCGCCGGCGTCCCAGCCGGGCGCGCGGTCGTCAAGGTTGCCGAGAAAGCCGATCACGTCGGTATTGCCCCCGACGAAGCGGCCGTCCTCCAGCCAGATCGTGTTGATCGCGCCGATGGCCTTCGCGGCGTCGTCGATGCGCGACACGAAGGGGATGGCCGCCGTCTTGTGCGGCACGGTGATGTTGCCGCCCACGTAGCCCTTGTCGCGCAGTCCCGCGAAGAAGGCCGGGAGCGCCTCCGGCGGCACGTCGCAGCGGTCATAGGCTCCGGCGATGCCCAGCGTCTCCAGCCAGTAGCCGTGCAGCATGGGAGAGCGCGAATGGGCGATCGGATGGCCCATGACGAAGGCGCGGGGGTCGGAGGCGTGAGGCATCGTGGTCGTGATCCTGCAGGCGGAGCGTCAGGCCTTGCGGCGCTGCTCGAGGGCGACGGGCAAGAAGTCGTAGGTCGCATACATCTCGGTGCGGAAGGCGCCCCAGGCCGTGCCTTCGACCGCGCGGTTCACGTCGCGCAGGCGATCGGCAGGGAAGCGCAGGGTCACGATCTGGCCCAGGCCCATGGCCACGACCCACGAGACCAGCTCCACGCCCGCGGGCGGGAATGCCTCCATCCAGCCCTGCTCGCGCAGCTGCTCCTGGATCCGCCCGACCACCTTCGACTGGTCGTGCCGCAGGACGATGGTGAGCATCATGGTGGGCTTGTCGGACATGCGTTCCTCGGGGGCTTCGGGACGGCTCCGGGATGCGGCGGCGGATGTCAGGTCCCGTCCCCGGAGCGGGCGACCTGGTCGTGGCGAACGGCGATGGCCTCGCAGAGGCCGGGATCGAGCCCGAGCGCGGCCATCATCTCGCCGGCCTCGCGCATTTCCGCGGCCCGGCGGCGGCCATGGCGCTCCACCCGGGCTCGCATCGTGCGCGAGAGGGCCGGCCAGTCGATGGACGGAAAGCTCTGGCGCAGGCTCTCGAACACGTCGTCCTGCACGCCCCAGCGGGCGGAGGCCTCGGCGCAGTCGATGATCAGGGCCTCGAGCCCCTTGATCATGATGCTGCGGCAGAGCTTGGTCGCCGAGGCGCGCCCATGCTCCAGCGCGACGGGGCGGATGTTCATGCCGAGCGGGTTGAGCATGTCGGCCAGCCGCCGGGCCGCCGGGCCGCCGCCGAGGATGGGAACCCCCAGGCGTGGCTCGGCGACGGGCGCCATCACGGCGCCCTCCACGTAGTCGGCCCCGCTCGCCTCCACCGCCTGGGCCGCCCGCGTCTTGGTGGTGGGCGAGGCCGAATTGAGGTCGAAGAAGATCTGCCCCGGCCGCAGGACCTTGGCCGCGTCCCGGGCGACGGTCAGGGCCGCGTCGGCCGTGACAGCCGAGAAAATGACCGGCGCCGCCGCGATGGCCTCGGCGAGGCTGCCCACCGGCGTCGCGCCGTCGGAGCGCGCGCGGTCGACGACGGCGCCGCGCGTGCGCGGGTCGTCGAACAGGATGTCATAGGCGACGATCGCGGAGGCGCCCCCCGCGAGCAGGTCGCGGGCGAAGGTGCCCCCCACCTCCCCATAGCCGATGAAAGCCAGCGTGCCGGCCATGACGTTTCCCCTCCTGCCGAGGGTCACGGTGGCGCAGGCGCGGCGCTGAGGGAAATGACAAGAATGGGGCTATTCCTGAAACTCCCTCATCAATGGCCGCCCCGCCGGTCCTTCAGCTGCACCCGGATCAGCTGCAGCAGCGCGGTGGCGGCGGGCGAGAGCGACGCGCCCCGGCGCGACACGATGCCGAGGGTCCGCGAGATCCCCGGGTTGCGCAGCGGAAGCGCCGTGACTCCCGGCGTTCCCGCTCCGTCGACGGACAGGCGCGGCAGGATGGCGACGGCCAGGCCCTCGATGACGAGGCTGACGGCGGTGGCGACGTGCTGGCACTCGTAGCGCCAGGTCATCTGCTCCCGCCGGCTGCCCAGCGCATCGTCGATCAGCATGCGGTTTCCGGTCTGGGCGCTGATACGCACCAGAGGGGTTCCCTCGAGGTCCGACCAGTCGACATGCGCCTTGCGCGCAAGGGGGTGGGCCGCCGGGCACACGGCCACGAAGGGCTCCTTGAGCAAGGGGGAGATCTCGAGGTTGCCCCGGTTGGCCGAGACGATCGTGATGCCGAACTCGGCCCGCCCGTCCTGGACATGCTCGGCGATCTCCGTCGCCGAATTGTCGTGGACCTGCACATTGAGGCCGGGCCACGACCGCTCGAACTCGCGCAGCACGTGGGGAAGATAGTGGATGGCGATCGTGGGAAGGCAGCCGATGCACAGACGCTGCTGGCGAGCCGCGCCCTGCTGCTTCACGGCCTGCAGGCTGCCTGTGATCTCGTCCATCATCCGGCGGGCGGCAGGCAGCAACCCCTCGCCGGCCGGGGTCAGCGAGACCTGGCGGGTGGTGCGCGCAAGCAGCTTCACGCCAAGGTCGTCCTCCAGCTTCTTCAGCCGATGGCTGAGCGCCGTCTGCGAGAGGTTCAGGTGTCCGGCGGCCTGATGGAAGCTGCCGCGCTCGGCGATGCTGAGGAAGGCTTCCAGCCCCAGGAAGTCGACGCGCATGAACCCTCTCCCGATTGCTGCACCAGATTCAGCAATTGGGCCAAACAATCAATTTGTTTGTTCGCCCTGCCGCGCGCTTCCATGCCCGCGGGAGGAACGACGATGACGACCGAGCCCTGCCACGACCTTGCGCATCTGGCCCATGTCGAGATGTTCACGCCCCGGCCGGAGGAGAGCCTGCGGTTCTTCGTCGACGTCATGGGCATGACGGAGAGCGGGCGCGACGGCGACAGCGTCTATCTTCGGGGCTGGGACGACTACGAGTTCCACACCCTCAAGCTGACGGCGCACCATACGTCCGGCATCGCGCACGTGGCGTTTCGCTGCTGGAGCCCGGAGGCGCTCGAGCGCCGGGTCCGCGTCCTCGAGGCCATGGGCGCCGGCCTCGGGTGGGTGGACGGGGACCTCGGCCACGGCCGCGCCTATCGCGCGCGCAACGCCGACGGCCATGTCTTCGAGATCTACTACGACACCCGCTGGTACGAGCCCCCGCCGCAGCTGCGCCCGGCGCTGAAGAACCAGGCGATGCGCTACCCGGCGAGGGGCTGCAACGTGCGCCGCCTCGACCACCTGAACCTCCTGGTGCTGGACGTCGCCGAGACGCGGCGCTTTCTCGAGCGAGGGCTCGGCATGCGCACGACGGAGATGATCGTGCTCGACAGCGGCGCGGAGGCAGGAGCCTGGCTCACCTGCACGAACAAGACCTACGACATCGCCTTCACCAAGGACTTCACGGGCACCCCGGCGCGCTTCCACCACCTCACCTACGCGGTGGACAGCCGAGAGGACATCCTGCGCGCCGCCGACATCTTCCTGGAGGCGGGGGTCCACATCGAGACGGGTCCGCACAAGCACGCGGTGCAGCAGACCTTCTTCCTCTATGTCTGGGAGCCTGGCGGGAACCGCGTCGAGATCGCCTGTGCCGGGGCTCGCCTCATGCTTGCGCCTGACTGGAAGCCGATCGTATGGACCCAGGCCGAGCGCGCCAAGGGCCAGGCCTGGGGGCTGAAGACGGTGGAGTCCTTCCATACGCACGGCACCCCGCCGGTCCCGGCGAAGACAGGGTCGTCCTGATGAGGGCCGGCGTTCCCACCCGGCCGGCAGGAGGTTCGCGATGATCATCGACTGTCACGGCCACTACACGACGGCTCCGAAGGCGCTGGAGGACTGGCGCAACCGGCAGGTCGCCGCGATCCACGATCCCTCCGCCCGCCCCAGGGCGTCGGAGCTGCGGATCTCGGACGACGAGCTGCGCCAGTCCATCGAGGACAACCAGCTCCGCCTCATGGACGAGCGCGGCATCGACCTCACCATCTTCAGCCCGCGCGCCAGCTTCATGGCCCACCATGTCGGCGACTTCTCGGTCTCTTCCGAATGGGCGGCCATCTGCAACGAGCTGTGCTTCCGGGTGTCGCGGCTTTTCCCGGCCCGCTTTGCCGGAGCAGCCATGCTGCCGCAGAGCCCGGGCGTTGACCCGGCCACCTGCATCCCCGAGCTCGAGCGCTGCGTGCGCGATTACGGCTTCGTCGGCGTCAACCTCAACCCGGACCCGACGGGCGGCTGGTGGAAGAGCCCGCCGCTGACGGACCGCCACTGGTACCCGATCTACGAGGCCATGGCGGAGCATGACATCCCCGCCATGATCCATGTCTCCACGAGTTGCAACGCCTGCTTCCACACGACGGGCGCGCACTACATCAACGCGGACACCACGGCGGTGATGCAGCTCATCGAGGGTGACCTCTTCCGGGACTTCCCGACCCTGCGCTTCGTGATCCCGCATGGCGGCGGGGCGGCGCCCTACCATTGGGGGCGCTATCGCGGCCTCGCCCAGGCGCTGAAAAAGCCGGAGCTGCGCGAGCACCTCCTGCGGAACGTCTTCTTCGACACCTGCGTGTACCACCAGCCGGGCGTCGACCTGCTCACCCGGGTGATCCCGGTCGCCAACATCCTCTTCGCGAGCGAGATGATCGGCGCGGTCCGCGGCGTCGATCCCGAGACCGGGTTCCACTTCGACGATACGCGCCGCTACGTCGAGGCCGCGCCGAACCTGTCCGGCGCGGACCGCCATGCCATCTACGAGGGCAATGCGCGCCGGGTCTATCCCCGCCTCGACGCCGCCTTGCGCGCCCGCCAGGCCTGAAGGACCAAGCCATGACCGAACTCGGCATCGTCAAGCGCAACATCGTGCGGGCCGACCGCACGGCCACGGACCGGCTCGCGCAGTTCGGCGCCACCACGGTGCACGAGGCCATGGGCCGCGTCGGGCTGATGAAGCCGGCCATCCGGCCCATCTATGCCGGGGCGAGCGTCTCGGGCACGGCCGTCACCGTGCTCCTTCACCCCGGCGACAACTGGATGATGCATGTGGTCGCAGAGCAGATCCAGCCGGGCGACATCGTCGTCGCCGCGCTCACGGCGGACTGCACCGACGGCTATTTCGGCGATCTCCTGGCCACGAGCTTCCGGGCGCGCGGCGCGCGGGCGCTCGTCATCGACGCCGGCGTCAGGGACGTGAAGACGCTCACCGAGATGGGCTTCCCGGTCTGGAGCAGGTGCATCTCCTCCAAGGGGACGGTGAAGGCGACGCTCGGCTCGGTGAACGTTCCCGTCGTCTGCGCCGGCGCGGCCGTGCAGCCCGGCGACGCCATCGTGGCCGATGACGACGGCGTGGTCGTGGTGCCCGCGGCATGGGTGACCCGCGTCGCCGACGCGGCCGCGGCCCGGGAGGCGAACGAGGCCGACAAGCGCGCCAGGCTCGCCTCGGGCGTGCTCGGCCTCGATCTCTACAAGATGCGCGAGCCGCTGGAGAAGGCGGGCCTGCGCTACATTGATTGACGCGCGAGGTCGCCGCCCATGGACGCGCTTGTCGTTCTCCAATCCATGGCAACCCGCAGACTGCTCGAGCAAGTCGTACCCGCCTACAGCCTGCAGACGGGCACGCAGGTCGTGCTGCGCGCGATGGGCGGCGTCGAGGTGGCGCGCCTCGTGCGGTCCGGCGAATCCGGCGACGTCGTCATCCTCGCGGAGCCGGCGCTCCGGTCGCTCGCCGAGGACGGGCTGGTCCTCCGCGACAGCCTGCGCTGCGTGGCCCGGGCCGAGATGGTGGCTGCGACGCCTGCCGGGCGGCAACGGCCCGACATGTCCAGCGGCGACGCCGTCCGGCGGGCGATCATGGCCGCGGACAAGGTCGCCTTTTCCACCGGCCCGAGCGGCGACCACCTGATGGCGCTCTGCGCGGCCTGGGGCATCCCCACGGATGCAGGGCGCTTCGTGAAGGCGCCCGCCGGGGTCCCCGTCGGATCCCTGCTGGCCGAGGGGGCGGCTGACCTCGGCTTCCAGCAGCGCAGCGAACTCCTGGGCGTGCCCGGCGTGGAGATCGTCGGGAGCCTGCCTCCGGACGTCGCGGCCACGACGGCGTTCCTCGGAGGGATTGCGGCCGGATGCCGGGCCCCCCGCGCCGCGGCGGATCTCCTGGGCGCCCTCGCCTCGCCGGGCCTTGTGGAGCTCAAGCGAGGCCTGGGCCTGGAGCCTGGCTAGCTGGCCCGGGCCGGTCGCGGGCCCGACCCCGCCGGGCGCCGGGCTACTGGCGGATGTCCGGCTCCACGAGCTTGGCCAGGTTGCGCAGGGATTCCTGCCAGCCCATGTAGCAGGCCTCGGCGGGAATGACGTCCGGCACGCCGTCCTGGACGACGTGCAGCTCCGTCCCCGTCGAGACCGCCCGCAGCGTCACCGTGACCTGAATCTCACCGGGAAGGTTCGGGTCCTCGAACCGGTCCGTGTAGCGCACGCGCTCATGGGGGACGAGCTCCAGAAACTCGCCGCCGAAGGCGTGGCTGTGACCCGTCGTGAAGTTGCGGAAGGACATGCGGAACGCGCCGCCTTCGCGCGGGTCGAGATGATGGACGGTGCAGGTGAAGCCGTTCGGCGGCAGCCACTTGGCCAGGGCGTCGGCCTCGAGGAAGGCCCGGTAGACCTTCTCCGGCCGGGTCGCCAGGACACGGTGCAGCTTGATGGTGCTCGGCATGGTCTCTCCTTCGGGTTCGGGGGCGCCTTGGCGCCCATGCCCCGAGGACGAACGGGCCCCGGCCGATCCGACATGGTTCGCCAGCTCGCGCTCGGCGTCAGCGCCGCCCGACGCGCTTGAGCCTGACGATCACCTCGACGCCGTCGAGCACATAGCCCGGCGGTGGCTCGGGCAGCTGCGACACCTGCACCTCGTCGGCCGGGACGTCCATCATCACGTCCTCGCCCTGGATCAGGAAATGATGATGGTCGCTCGTGTTCGTGTCGAAATAGGCCTTGCCCGCGCTGGTCAGCACCTGTCGCAGCAATCCCGCCTCCGTGAACTGGCGCAGGGTGTTGTAGACCGTGGCGAGCGACAGCCCGACCTTGGCCTTGTGCGCCTCGTCGTAAAGGCTCTCGGCGGTGACGTGGCGGTCTCCCTTGGCGAACAGCATCCAGCCGAGCAGGATCCGCTGCCGGGTCGGCCGCAGGCCGCTGGCGCGCAGCCGGGACCGCACGGCGCTCACGGGACAGCCGCGCCGCGCCAGGTCGGCGTGCCGCGGATCATCGTCCGCGTCGGCTGTCAGGGCACGGACCATGAAGTCTTCGGTGATGCGCATGGGCAGTCCAGTTTGGAACAATTGAAAACAATGATCACCCAATATCTTGGGTAGCGGATAGATCCCTGCGGGTCAATCGCCGTGTCTCCGAAAGAACAGGTCCGATCGACCAAATGACAGTCAATCGTCTGCCTAGAATGGAGAGGTTCTAAACTGGAAATCTGTTTCTTTGATTGGAATAATTCAAGAAGATCAGCCTTGCCGGGCCTGCTGTCGGTTGACTATGACGAGAGCCCTCACGTCCGTGGTTCCCGGGCTCCTCCGCAGGCCGAGCCGTGCGGGATCTTACGACACGCACTCGACCGCAAGGCCCGGAATGACCTCATCCCCCGTCCGCCTCAAGGCGCCCTGGCGCGTCGTGCCTTCCGGCAATTGCCTCGCCGTCGAGGACGCCACAGGGCTGCGGCTGGCCTATGTGCCCTTCGAGGAGGCCGGCGATTCCCTTGCGACGGGACGGATCCTGACCAGCGACGATGCGCGCCTCGTCGCCGAGGGAATCGCGAACCTGCCGGACATTCTCGGTCGCATCGGGGACGGGGCCGCGGAGCCCGCGGCGGCTCCCGCAAGGGTGCGCGTGGCTCCCGAAGCGGCGGCCGACGAGGACGAGACCCGGCCTCGGTCCAGATGGAGCGACGGCCCCGGGCCGCTTCGATCCGTGCTGAAGATCGCCATCCCCGCCGCCATCATGGCCGTCATCCTGCTCCTCCTGCTGGAGGCGCTGACGATCCCGGCGACGGTGGAAGTCGATCCCGCGAACTGGCTGGGGACGTCCCGCCGTCGCTGAACGGCAGACGGGGCCGGCCACGCCGCCGGCCCGAAAGCCGGTGGACGCGGTCGCCGTGGCCCCCTGGAAACGAGCCCCCAGTCCGGCGTCAGGCGAGGACCTGCGCCATCACGGCAGGCTGCTGTCAGGCCGGCGGAAAGCGGCCCTCGAAGGCGAAGCTGGCGACGGGTCGCCGCGTGCTGGGCGTCTCCCGCGCCTGCAGCGTGTCCGGCAACCGCTCGACGTTGCCGTGGCGGCCGATGGCGATGGCGGCCTCGACGCGGTAATCCGCGGGAACGCCCAGCAGCTCCTGCGCCTTGGCCGTGTCGAAGCCGGTCATGCCGTGCGCGACCCAGCCCAGGTGGGCCGCCTGCAGGGCGAGGTAGCCCCAGGCCGCGCCGGCGTCGAAGGAATGCGAGTGCGACGGCTTCGGCTCCCCGCCGCCGGTGGTCTCCGTCGTCCGCTTCGACACGACGACGACGAGCGCTGCCGCGCGATGGGCCCACCCCTGGTTGAATGGTACGAGCGTGCTCAGGATAGCGTCCCAGCCGGGGCCGCCGCGCCGCGCATAGATGAACCGCCAGGGCTGCAGGTTCGAGGCGGAGGGCGCCCAGCGCGCGGCCTCGAACAACTGGTTCAGCACGGCCTCCGGGATCTCCTCGTCGGTGAAGCCGCGGGGCGACCAGCGCTTCAGGAAGATCGGATCGACCGGGTGGTCGGGCAGGCGGGCGGGCGTCGTGTCCATGGAAACTCCGAACGGGAAACGTCAGTCGGCAAGACAAATGGAGCGGAAGCCTGGCGCGGCGAGGTCGCGAGAGCTGGCAAATGCGCAAGCTGCCGTCTGCCGGCAGGCAAGATGCGGGCCGCCTCGCTCCCAGGCTCGACGGCGGGGACCCGGCGGGACCGCCACGGTCACTTGATCAGCGCGACGACCTCGCGGAACCGGGGATGCTCGGCGCCGCCCAGCCATTCGAAGACGACCATCTCGGTGGTGACGATTTCCGCGCCGTGCCGCGCCATGCGCTGCAGGCCGGCCTCCTTGTCCTCCCCCCGCCGCGATCCCACGGCGTCGCGCGCCACGAACACGTTGCGCGACGCCGCGCGCAGGTCGAGCACCGTCTGCAGCACGCAGACATGCGTCTCGCACCCCGTCACGATCACCTGCGCGTCGGCCGGAACGCCGTCGAGCACGCCCGCCACGCCGCAGGCGCTGAAGGCCGTCTTGGCGACGACCGGGTCCGACTCGACGGGCAGGTCGGCGACGGTGGGGCCGAGTCCCTTGGGGTATTGCTCGGTGAAGAGCCGGGGAACGCCGAGGAGGCGCGCCGCCCGCAGCAGGCGGCTCGCATTCTGCGTCATGGCCGCGCCGGCCTCGATCGCCGGCACGAGGCGAGCCTGGAGGTCGATGAACAGGAGGAACGAACGCTTGGGGTCGATGGTCGGCATGGGCTCACCTCCGCTTGCTCCCGGACATGCGCTCCTGTCGGCCCGCGGTCAACAGCGGCCGACCGCGCCAGCGTACCGTCCGGGAACTCTTGCGGCGCTGCGGCGTTTTCTGCCAAGCCCAAGACTTGGGCCAAAGACTTCGGCCAAGGCTTCCTCTGCTGCAGGAGACGCACATGAGTTCTGTTTCGCGTCGCCTGCCAGGCGCCCCGGTCCTGCCCTGATGCCCGGCGCAGCGTCCGAGCGGGCGCTCGTATTGGCGCCCGGCAGCGGCGACGCCGATGTCGCGCTCCGCGTCCTCCGGCGAGGAGGGATCGAGGCGGTCGCCTGCCACACCATCCCCCATCTCGCGAGCGAGCTGGAAGGCGGCGCAGGCCTTGCGCTGATCGCGGAGGAGGTTCTCGCCGCTGCGGACCTGTCGCCGCTTTCGGCCTGGTTCGAGCGCCAGGAAGCCTGGTCGGACCTGCAGTTCGTGCTGCTGACCCGGCCGAACGGCGAGACCGGCAGCGACGAAGAGGCCGGCGAGCCGCCGCCAGCGCTGGCCCACGCGATTCTCCTGGATCGGCCGTTCCGGGCCGCCACCCTGCTCAGCCTCGCCCGCGCGGCGATCGAAGGGCGGCGCAGGCAATACGAGGCGCGCGAGCGCCTGAAGGCGCTCCAGGAAAGCGAGGCGCGCTACAGGACCCTCTTCGACACGATGGACGAGGGCTTCTGCGTCATCGAGTTCCTCGACGGCCCGCACGGGCCGCTCAGCGACTACGTGCATGTCGAGGCCAATCCCGCCTACGAGCGTCACGCGGGCATTCCCGACGTGGTCGGCCAGAAGGTGCGGGACTTGGTCCCGGCCGAGGCGGGCCCCTGGGTCGAACTCTACCGGAACGTGCTCATCACCGGCGAGCCGATCCGCTTCGAGCGCGAACTCGTGGCGACCGGCCGCCACCTTGAGCTTGCCTCCTTTCGCGTGGAGCCGCCGAGCCGGCGCGAGGTCGCGGTCATCTTCCAGGACGTCACCGCGCGACGGCGCGCCGAGCAGGCCTTGCGGGACCTCAACGATACGCTCGAGCGCCGCGTCGACGAGGCCGTGGCCGAGCGCGAATCGGCCCGCGCCAAGCTGCACGAGGCCCAGAAGCTGGAGACCCTGGGCCAGCTCACCGGAGGCGTCGCGCACGACATCAACAACCTCCTCACCCCGATCACCGGCGCGCTCGATCTCCTCAACCGGCGCTATGCCGACGCCGATGCGCGGGCCGCGCGCCTCCTGGACGGCGCGCTCCAATCGGCCGAGCGCGCCAGGATCCTGGTGAGCCGCCTCCTCGGCTTCGCGCGGCGCCAGACCCTGGAGACGCGCGCCATCGACGTGGCCGACATCCTCGAGGGCATGCACGACCTCGTGGCCAGTTCCGTCGGATCCTCGGTCGAGCTCCGCTTCGCCACCGATCACGACCTGCCCCCTGTGGTCGCCGATCCCAGCCAGCTCGAGCTCGCCATCCTCAACCTCTGTGTCAACGCCCGCGACGCCATGGAGGGAGGCGGCGTCCTCACCATCGCCGCGGAGAGAGCGCTGGCGGGGCCGGGCAGCCCGACGCCCCTCAAGCCGGGCGCCTATGTCCGGCTGTCGATCATCGACACGGGCACGGGCATGGACGAGACGACGCTCGCACGGGCCGTCGAGCCCTTCTTCTCGACCAAGGGTGTGGGGCGCGGCACGGGGCTCGGACTTTCCATGGTGCACGGTCTCGCCGCGCAGCTCGGGGGAGCCTTCGTCCTCACCAGCGTGCTGGGGGAGGGCACCCGTGCGGACCTCTTCCTTCCGGTTGCGGCCATGCCCGCTCAGCCCTTCTCATTGCGCCACGCGGCCCCACTCCCCGTGGTCCGGCCGCTCTCCGTGCTGCTTGTGGATGACGAGGAACTGGTGCGCGCCGGCACCGCCGAGATGCTGCGGGAGCTGGGCCACAGCGTCCACGAGGCGTCCGGCGGCGCGCAAGCCCTGCGGATGCTGGCGTCCGGCCTGCGTGTCGACGCGCTGGTCACCGACTACATGATGCCCCACATCAACGGGGCGGAGCTCGCCATGCGCGCCCGGGAGGTCCAGGCCGGCCTGCCGATCCTCGTGGTCACGGGCTACGCCAAGGGAGGCTTGGACCTCTCTTTCCCGCAGCTCGCCAAGCCGTTTCGCCAGGCGGATCTTGCGGTGGCGCTGGAAAAGCTCGTTCGTGCGATGCCGTCGCCGCTCGCCGCGCTTCCCCTGCCCGGAGCCTGAGCCTCACCGCGCTGTCCGGGGATGGCTGCCATTCCCGGGCCGCAATCCTGCCCGATCCGAGGGCGTTTTTCCGGGCCGCAGGCATTGAGCGGCGGGCCCGACGCCCGACATGGTGCGGCATCGGAGCCCGGCAGGGCTCGGCCAGCAGGGAATGATCGCACGATGAGCGGCGCAAGCGACTACCAGCCCCCGAGGGTCTGGGTGTGGAACAAGGCCAATGGCGGCCAGTTCGCCAACATCAACCGGCCCGTCGCGGGACCGACCCACGAGAAGGAGCTGCCCGTCGGGGTGCATCCCCTGCAGCTCTACTCCCAGGGCACGCCCAACGGCGTCAAGGTCACGGTCCTGCTGGAGGAGCTCCTCGCCAAAGGCTTCAGCGGCGCGGAATATGACGCCTGGCTGATCCGCATCGGCGAGGGTCAGCAGTTCGGCAGCGGCTTCGTGGCCGTGAACCCGAACTCGAAGATCCCGGCCCTGCTCGACCGCAGCGGCGCGACCCCGATCCGGGTCTTCGAGTCCGGAGCCATCCTGCTCTACCTCGCCGAGAAGTTCGGCGCCTTCATGCCCACGGAGCCGGCGGCGCGCGCCGAGTGCCTGTCTTGGCTGTTCTGGCAGATGGGCAGCGCGCCCTATCTCGGGGGCGGCTTCGGGCACTTCTACGCCTATGCGCCGGCCAAGATCGAATACGCGATCGACCGCTTCGCCATGGAAGTGAAGCGCCAGCTCGACGTGCTGGACCGCCGACTCGGCGAGAGCGAGTACGTGGCCGGGCCGGACTACACGATCGCCGACATGGCCATCTGGCTCTGGTATGGCGGGCTGGTGAAGGGCTGGTCCTACAACGCCGCGGAATTTCTGCAGGTGCAGGACTACCGGAACGTGGTCCGCTGGGCCGACCAGATCCATGCGAGGCCCGCCGTGCGGCGGGGCCGCATGGTCAACCGGACAGCCGGCGACCCCTCCGAGCAGCTTCTGGAGCGTCATGCGGCGAGCGACTTCGACACGCCCCCGCGCGGCTCCGGCGGCTGACGTGGCCGCTGCCGTCGGGGCGAGCGCGGGTGGTCTCGTCCCCCGCGCCGCGCCCCGGGCGCGGCTTTCGCACCCTCGGTGATCGCCGGCCCGCGCGATGAAACGCCCGCGTTTTGTGCAGGGCGTCTTGAGTTCGACCGGGCGTTCGGGAGAATGACGATCGTCTGAATCGTCCGGCAAGGACCTGCCATGTCCGCCTGCCCATCCGTCCGCCTCCCGAGGCCGGGAACCGTCGCCGGGACCGTCCTCTGCGTCGCGGCAGGCCTGCTCTCCGCCCCGTGGGCCGAGGCCGCAACCTCGCAGCTCCCCAAGCCGGCCTTCTCCACGCCCTACCTGTGTTCCCAGGCGGGGCGCTACACGCCCGCCCAGTGCAAGACGGCCTTCGCCAACGCCCAGGCGGAATGGGACGAATCCGCCCCGCGCTTTCCCACGCGCGAGGCGTGCATGCGCTATTTCAAGCGGTGCGTGATCGGAAAGCCGGCGCCGGGAAGCAGGGTGTCCTTCATGCCCGGCTTCGACGGCGTGCAGATTCAGGCCGCGCCGACGGGCAGCATGGTCGTGCCGGTCTTTTCTCCCTCCGGCATTCGACCGGCGGCCCGGCCGCGGCCGCTCGACGTCCTGAAGACCGACCGCAACCCGCAGCGCCAGCGCCAGGCCCAGGCCGCCTGGCAGGCGCAGGTGAACGCCTACAACGCCGCCCCGGCCGCCTACGAGGGAAACCCGGCGGCGTTCACCCCGGAGAAGCCCGAGGCCTACGATCCGGACTGGCAGAAGCAGAAGGGCGTGCCGATGTATCCCGGCCCGCGGGCCAAGCGGCCGCAGCCGGCCGGCCAGTAGCATCCGCCGCAGGGCAAATCGGGCTGGCGGAGGCCGGCTGTTCCCGGTCGTCAACACTTTTTCAATCTTAAGTTTCCACTCCTATTGGCACGCGTTGACTAATGTCGCGCAGGTCGGAGGGAAACCATGTTCAAAAAATCTTCATGGGACCGGCTTGGCGACGCAGCGCTGGACGAGACGTTTCAACGCACCGTCCGCCTCGCCGGCCACCTCCTCTCCATCGAGGCCGCCTGGATCACGTTGAAGCTCGACGAGGGGGAGGTGCTGCGCGCCAGCTGGAAGCGCGGCACGATGGAGGCCTGCAACGGTCGCTCGAGCCGCATGCCCCTGCGCTTCTCGTCGGGCCGCACCTTCGGCAGCCTGCGCGTGTGGAGCCAGGGCGGCGCGCTGAAGGAAGCCGATCGGATCGCGCTCGCCGACCTCGCCCAGGCCCTTGCCGGCGAGTGCGAGTCGGCGCTGCGCCTCGCCGAGCGCCGCTCCGTCGAGGGCAGGGCCGCGGCCCAGGCCGGCGGGGAGCCCGTGGAGGCGTTCGTCTCGGCGCAATCGCAGAAGGTGGCCGAAAAGGCCTGGAAGCAGCGCGACGCCGAGTTCGCGATGATGACCGACGGGCGCACCAAGTGCATCGTGCTGACCGATGCCGGCGGCCTCGCCACGGCGGTCTCGCCGACCGCGCGCGAGGTGCTGGGCTACGCGCCGGCGCGGCTGCTGGGGAGCGCGCTCGAGGCCACGATCCACGGCGACGACCGGCCGATGGTCGCGGCGGCCCGGCTGAAGGCTCTGACGGGACAGGATTGCCCGGCCGTCGAGTTCCGACTGCGTCACGGAAGCGGCCGCTGGATCAGGATCGAGGCGTCCTTTCAGCCCTCCGAGCGGGTCTTCCCCTCCGACCAGCCCACGCTCAAGATCGAGATGCGCGACGTCACCCTGCGCTGGGCGCGGCGCGAGGTCCTGCGCGAGGCGGCGAT
This sequence comes from Alsobacter sp., assembly GCA_046349155.1. Taxonomy (GTDB): domain Bacteria; phylum Pseudomonadota; class Alphaproteobacteria; order Rhizobiales; family Beijerinckiaceae; genus Alsobacter. The sequence continues at coordinate 256,444 of JAXMCW010000004.1, forward strand.
GGTGGCCCGGCGCGCGGGCCGCGCCCAGGCCGAGTTCCTGGCCACGATGAGCCACGAGATCCGCCTGCCGCTCAATGCGGTGATCGGCTCGGCCGATCTGCTCAAGAACGATCCCGACCTCACGGCGAACCAGCGCGAGCATGTCGAGCGCATGGAGCAGGCCGGCCAGGCCCTGCTCGCCGTGGTCAACGACATCCTCGACACCTCGGCGTTGGACGGCGGCACGGTCGTGCTCGACTCCCGCAGCTTTGACCCGCGCGCCCTGCTGAAGCGCTGCGTTTCGCTGGTCATGGACAAGGCGCGCTCCAAGAAGCTCGCCGTCGACATCGAGATCGCGCCGGAGATTCCGCGCCTGCTGGTGGCGGACGACCACCGGCTGGCACAGGTGGTCTCGAACCTGCTCAGCAACGCCGTGAAGTTCACGGCGGAGGGGCGCATCGGCGTCCGGCTGGAACGGCGAGAGGCGGAGGGCGGCGCGGAGATCGTCTGTTCCGTGACCGACACGGGGAAGGGGATCCCGGCCGACCGGATCGACCAGGTGTTCGCGCGCTACGCGCAGGCCGACGGTTCCATCGCGCGCACCTATGGCGGCTCCGGCCTGGGGCTGGCGATCTGCCGGCAGCTCGTGACGCTGATGGGCGGCACGATCGGGGTCGAGAGCCGGGAAGGCAAGGGCTCGCGCTTCTGGTTCACCCTTCCCGAGCTCGTCGCCACGGTGGCCGCCGAACCCGCGGAGGAACCCCTTGCGCCTGCGGCGGAGGGGGCCGTCCGGATCCTGCTGGTCGACGACGACGAGATGTCCCGCGTCATCGCCGCCGCCATGCTGCGCGACGCAGGCCACGACGTGACCGAGGCGCCGAGCGGCTTCGAGGCGATCCGGCAGCTGCACGGGCGCGACGGCGCGCGCGGCGCCGGCTTCGACCTGATCCTGCTCGATGTGCAAATGCCGGACATGGACGGCGTGCAGACCCTGCGGCTCATCCGGGACATGCCCGGCGTGCTGGAGCAGACGGCCGTCGTGGCGCTCACGGCGGCGGTGCTGCCGGAGCAGGTGCGTGCGCTGCGCTCGGTGGGATTCGACGACCATCTCGGCAAGCCGTTCCGCCGCGACGACCTGATGGCCGTCGTCGCCCGCTGGTCGGGCGTGCGCCGACAGGCGGGCGAGGGGGCCGGCGCCGGCAAGACGGTCCTCGACGAGCGGGCCCTGGCGGAGCTGTCCCGGCAGATCGGGCAGGCGACGGTCGATTGCGTCCTGTCGGAGTTCAGCGCGCACCTGCGGGAGATGCTGGCCCTGCTGTGCGGCATCCACCCCGGCCTCGGCAAGCAGGCCCTGGGGCCCCGCGGCGGGGCGGCGGCCGATCCCAAGCCTCTCATCCGCCACGTCCACCAGCTCGTCTCGTCGAGCGGCATGCTGGGCTTCAGGACCCTGTGCCGCACGCTCGCCGACTTCGAGGCGGCGCTGCTCGACCCCGCGGCGGGAGACCGCCGCGCGCTGGAGACGCAGCTCGTGTTCAACATCCAGGACGCGCTGGACCACCTCGGCAAGGCCGGCCGCGGGGTCGGCGCGGCGGCCTGAGGCCGCGTCGCGGCGCCTCCCGCGCGACTATCGCGCCTGCGCCCTCGCCTCCGCCAGCCCCAGCGTGCTGCGCGGCAGGGAGGCGGCGACGAGGCCGACCAGGACGCACTTGATGACGTCGCCGGGGACGAAGACGATGCTCGCCCACATGGCCCGCGCCAGCGGGATGCCGGTGACGAGGCTGAGACCCACGATCCCGCAGGCATAGACGACCAGGATCCCGCCGACGACGGAGGCGGCGATGGCGGCGGCGGCGACAGGCAGCCGCCGCAGGGCGGCGAAGACCAGGCCGGTCACCGCCACGCCCGGGATCCAGCCGAGCAGGAAGCCCACCGTCGGCCCCTGCAGCACGCCGAGCCCGCCGCGCCCGCCAGCCAGGAACGGCATGCCCAGCAGGACCACGCCGATGAAGAGCAGCACGGCCGCCAGGCCGAGCCGCGGCCCGAGGATCACGCCCGCCAGCATGACGCCGAGGGTCTGCGCGGTGATGGGCACGCCGCCGGCCACGGGCAGGTCGACGCGGGGAATGAGACCCAGCACGGCGATGATGGCGGCGAACAGCGCCACGCGGACGAGGGAGCGGGTGCCGGACGGGGTCATGGTCGGGGTCTCCGGGGAATCGTCGTCGAAAAGCCGCGGGCGTCCAGCGCCTCGGCGAGATGATCGGCCATCGCCATTGCGTTGGCCAGGAAGGCGGGAACGATGCGGAAGGAGAGGCGCCTGTTCGTCCGGGCGCGCCAGGCCTCGCTCTTGTCGGCCCACAGGGCCAGCAGGAGGGGCGCCAGGCGCAGCACCAGCGCGATGGCGAGCGCCGGCACGCGGGGCTGCAGGCCGAACCAGCGCAGCGGACGGAAGGCGGGCTCCAGCGTCTCCATCATCTCGGCGAGCGTCGTCGTGTAGGTGACGAGGCTTGCAAGCGCCACCAGCGCGAGCAGGCGGAGCACCGAGGCGGCCGCCGCCCCCGCCGATTCGAAGCCGAACTGGAGGCCGGCGATCACCAGGAGCATGGGCCAGAGCGGGCGCAGGTCGACGAGCCGCCGGACCATCGCGCGCCCCGCGCTGGCATAGAGCAGAAGGACAGCGGCCAAAGCCACGCTGAGCAGCCGCCAATCCTGCGTGCGGGCGAGCGCGACGCTGGCGCCGGCCAGCACGATGAGCTTGGCGAGGAACGGGATGCGGTGCAGCCACGAGCGGCCGGCCACGTAGGCGGAGATCATGGCTCGCCCCCGTCGCCGCGCCGGAGCATCTCGGCGCGGAAGGCGGGCAGCACGTCCTGCGGCCGCCCGTCCTGCCTCACCGCGCCGGCGTCGAGCCAGACCACGCGATCGAAGTCCGCGACGAGGTCGAGGTCGTGGCTCGCCATGACCAGCGGAATCCCCAGCTGGACGAGGCGGCGGGAAAAGGCGGCGCGCGCGGCGAGGTCGAGGCTCGCGAAGGGCTCGTCGAGCAGCAGCAGGCCCGGTTCGCGCGCCGTCACGGCGATCAGGCAGGCGAGCTGCTTCTCGCCGTCGGACAGCGTGTCGACCCCGCGCTCCAGCCAGTCGCCGCGCCTGTGCCGCGCGAGGCAGGCGGCGGCGAGGCGCAGGGCCTCGCGGCGGGACGTCGCCTCGTCCTCGAAGCCGAAGGCCACCTCCTCGCCCACGGTGGGAAACAGGATCTGCCGGTCGGGCGACTGGAACAGGAAGCCGACCCGTCCGGGGATCAGCCGGCGGTCTCGGCTCGTCTCCAGGCCCAGCGTGGTCACGCGGCCGGAATCGGGCAGGGCGAGGCCATGGGCCAGACGCAGCAAGGTGCTCTTGCCCGAGCCGTTCGCGCCCACCAGCGCCACGCGCGGCTCGGACAAAGCGAGGCTGAGATCGTCGAAGACGAGCCGTTCTCCCCGCCGCAGCCGGACTCTGTCGAGGACGAGGTGGGAGGAACGCGACATGGTCTGGCGGAGAAGCCCTGCGGCCTCAAGGCCGTCTCGCGTGGCGGAAGGAGCGTTTCGGCGCTTCTTGTCGCCTCGCCGGGCCCGGATGTCGAGCCCCCTGCCGCCGGCGCCGTGCCGCGTCCCTGCCATGCCCGGCGTCGCGCAGCGCCGGGGCGACGGCGCAGGTCAGAGCCGCGGGATCGCCTCGGGCCGCGCCAGGCGCGCCTGGGCGGCGAGGCGGATGGCGGCGTTCGACGCGCCGTAGCCGCGATAGCCGTCGCGCTGCACGATCTCGAAGAAGAAGCCGTCCGGCAGGGTCGTCGTATAGGCCTGGAAGAATTCCCCGCCGGCGTCGCGGTCATAGAGGATGTTGAGTTCGGCGAGCTCGCGCAGCATATCGGCGGGCAGGTCGAAGCGCGCGTCGAGGTCGTCGTAGTAGTTCTCGGGAATGGGCAGCATGGCGACGCCCGCGGCCGCCATGGTGCGCACCGTGTCGCGGATATCCCGCGTGGCGAGCGCGATATGCTGCACGCCGGACCCGAAGAAGTCGGACAGGAAGCGCCCCGACAGGGTGCGGTGGCTCTGCGAGCCGTTCAGCACCAGGCGCAGGCCGTGCTGGCCGGCGCTCTCGCTCTCGATCACCTGGCTCTGCACCACGCCGCCCGGATCGATCACGGCCTGGGTCGGCGTCTTCCGGGCGTCGAAGAGCGAGGTGTAGAACAGGAGCCAGGTGAGCATCTCCTCGTACTGCATGGTCTGCGACACGTGGTCGACGGCGGTGAGCCCGGCGCCCGTGGCGGTCTGGCCTGTCGGCTCGAAGTCCACCTCGGACCAGCGGCCGAGGGCCGAGCGCGCGTCGAGGAAATAAAGGAGGCTTCCGCCGAGCCCGCGCACGGCGGGGATGTCCAGCTCCCCGGGGCCGACCGCGCCCGCATGCGGGGTGTCCAGCAGCGCGGTGGCGCGCGCGATGGTCGCCGCCGCGTCGGGCACGCGCAGCGCGAGGGCGCAGACCGACGTGCCGTGGCTCAGGTAGTAGCTGTGGGCGAAGCCCTCCTTGTCCCAGTTGACGACGATGCGGATGTCGCCCTGGCCCCACAGCGCGACGTCCTTCGAGCGGTGGTCGCCCAGGCGCGCGAAGCCCATCGCGCCGAGCAGGGTCTCGAACTCCTTGCGATGGTTCTCGTCGACGGCGAACTCGATGAACGCCACGTTCTCCACCGGCGCGCGGGGCGGCAGGCGCGGGATTTGGCCCGAGGCCCCAGTGCCGCGCGCGGCCGCGTCGTCGAGCAGCGCGATCAGCGAGCGGTGCCCGTCGATCGCCACGGCGCGCGCGGAGCCCGCGCGGAAGCGGTCGTTGAAGATCTCCAGCGACAGGTCGCCCTCGAAGCCCGTGGCGCCCAGCGCGTCCATGAAGGCGTCCAGCGGCAGGTCGCCCTGCCCGGGCATGCACCGCCAGTGCCGGCTCCAGGAGAGCAGGTCCATGTCGAGCTTCGGGGCGTCGGCGACCTGCACGAGGAAGATCCGGTCCCGCGGGATGGTGCGGATTGCCGACAGGTCCGTGCCGCGGGCGAGGATGTGGAACGTGTCGAGAATGGTCCCGACTTGCGGGTGGTTCGCGCGGCGCACGACCTCCCAGGCGTCGCGGTAGTCGCTGACGAAGCGGCCCCAGGCCAGCGCTTCGTAGCCGATCCGGATGCCGCGTCTGCCGGCCCGCTCGCCGAGTTCGTGGAAATCCGCCGCCAGCCGGTCGACGCCGCCGAGGCATTCCGGCGAGACGTTGCTGCAGACGAGCAGCAGTTCGCAGCCGAGTTCGTTCATCAGGTCGAACTTGCGCTCGGCGCGGTCGAAGGTCTTGCTGCGCCGTGGCTCGGGCATGCCCTCGAAGTCGCGGAAGGGCTGGAACGTGATGATGTCGAGGCCGAGGTCGGCGCAGATCGACCTCACCTCGGCCGGCGAGCCCGGGAAGGCGATGAGGTCGTTCTCGAAGATCTCGACGGCCTTGAACCCGGCTGCCGCCGTGGCCTCCAGCTTTTCCCGGAGCCCTCCGGAGAGACAGACGGTGGCGATCGCGGTCCTCATCTCGTCCTCCAGAAGCCTCAATAGGTAATGGCGGCGACCCTGCGCAGCTCGTCGGCCGTCGTGGTCGGGAAGCCGAAGAATTCGAGGTAGGCGGGGATCTGCTCGAACAGCATGTCCGTGCCGACCTGGATCAGGCACCCCCGGGCGCGGGCGGCGGCGAGGAACGGCGTGATTTCCTGCTTCATCACGACCTCCCCGACATAGGCCTGCGGGGGAAGGCGCTCCGGCGCCACCGGGAGCGGGTCGCCGTCCTTCATGCCGAGCGGCGTGGCGTTGACCACGATGTGGTGGCCCTCCGGGTCGCGCGAGCCGACGGCGAGGTCGAGCCGCGGATAATGCTGCCGCAGCCGCACGGCCAGCGCCTCGGCGGCGGGAGCATGCACGTCGAACAAGGCGAGGCCCGCGACGCCGGCGGCGGCGAGCGAGGCCGCGATGGCGCTGCCGACGCCGCCCGCGCCCACGACCAGCGCGCGCTGGCCGCGCGGGTCGCGTCCGTTGCGCCGCATGCCGCGCACGAAGCCCTCGCCGTCGAACATGTCGGCGAGCAGGGTGCCGTCCTCGCGCAGCAGGATGGCGTTGGCGGAACCCGCGATCTGCGCCGCGGTGCTCACCTCGTCGACGAGGCCGATGGTGGAGACCTTGTGCGGCATGGTGACGAGCGCGCCGCGGATGTTGCTGAGGCGGAAGAGCGGCCGCAGGAAGGCCTCGTAGTCCTCTGCCTTCACCCCCATGGGCACGACCACGGCGTCGAGCCCGATCGACTCGAAGTAGGGATTGTAGATCATCGGCGCGCGGAACGAGCCGGTGGGATAGCCGAGATGCGCGATGAGGAGCGTGTGGCCGGTGATCATGCGGGATGCGCCCTCAATGGCCGAGGATCTCGCCCAGGAACTTGCGCGTACGCTGATGCTGGGGATTGCGGAAGAAGCTCTCGGGCTCGCCCTCCTCGACGATCGCGCCCTGCGCCATGAAGATCACGCGGTCGGCGACCTGTCGGGCGAAGCCCATCTCGTGCGTCACGCAGATCATGGTCATGCCGTCCTCGGCGAGGCTGATCATCGTGTCCAGCACCTCCTTGACCATCTCGGGGTCGAGCGCGGAGGTGGGCTCGTCGAACAGCATCACCTTGGGCGCCATGCAGAGCGCGCGGGCGATGGCGACGCGCTGCTGCTGGCCGCCCGAAAGCTGAGCCGGATACTTGTCCGCCTGCTCCAGGATCTTGACGCGCGCAAGCAGCCGGCGTGCGGTGTCCTGCGCCTCGGCCTTCGATACGCCGCGGGCGCGCATCGGCGCGAGCGTGCAGTTCTGCAGCACCGTGAGGTGCGGGAACAGGTTGAACTGCTGGAACACCATGCCGACCTCGCGGCGCACCGCGTCGATCGCCTTGGCGTCGTCGCCCAGCACGATCCCGTCCACCGTGATCCTGCCCTTGGAGAAGCCCTCGAGGCGGTTGATGCAGCGGATCAGCGTCGACTTGCCGGAGCCCGACGGCCCGCACAGGACGATTTTCTCGCCTGCGCGGACCGTGAGGTTGACGTCGGTCAGGGCCTTGTAGGGGCCGTACCACTTCTCCACGCCCTCCATGGCGATCATGGGGATGGCGGGAGAGGCGGTCGCGGCGGCGGCGCTCGTGCTCATGGCCCTGCTCCGGGATGGCGGTCGGTCAGCTCGCGACGAAGGGGATGCCCTCGAGGCTGTCGGGGAAGGTGGGCGGGTCGAGCTTCATCCACTTGTTGTAGGCGGTCTTGAGGTCGCCGTTGCCGCGGATCTTGTCGATGAAGGTGTTCAGCGCGGCGTTGATTTCCTTCTCGCCGAGCCGCGAGCAGGCGCCGTTGTAGAGGCGGGTGAACTCGAGCTTGTTCTCGTAGACACCGGGCTTCGCCTGGTTCAGACGGTCGATGTAGAACATGTTGCCGCCCACCGCCTGGACCTGGCCGGAGATCAGCGCCTGGATGGTGGCCGCATCGTCGTCGAAGCGGCGGATCGTGGTGCCCTCGGGCGCGTTCTTGGTCACCTGCGTGTCCTGCACGCTGGAGCGCGGCACGCCGATCACCAGCTTGCCCATGTCGGCGTTCGTCTTGACCGCCAGGTCCTTCGGCGCCACGAGCGAGATGATGTTGGCGACGTAGGGCTTGGAGAACTGCACCACCTTGGCGCGGTCGGGCAGCATGGCCATGGTCGCGAACAGCACGTCGACGCGCGAGGTCGTCAGGGCCGGGATGCGGTTGGCGACCGCGAGCGGGCTGAACTCGACGGGCACGCCCAGCTCCTTGCCGAAGAGCTCGGCGATGTCCGCGTCGAAACCCTGCTGCTTGCCGCTGGAATCGACGAAGCCCCATGGCGGGTTGTCGCCCTGGATGCCGACGACGAGCTTGCCCTTGCTCTTGATCTCGGCCGGCGTGACGGCCAGGGCGGGACGGGTGAGCAGGGCGGGCGAGGCGATGAGCGCCGCGCCGGCGGCGAGGATCTGGCGGCGATGGAGCTTCAGGTCTGTCATGGGTTCCTCCGATGGACCTTGTGGGTTGCGGGCTTCTTCACGTCCCTCAGCGCGATGCCGCCGCGAAGCGCCGCTCGAGGCGCGAGCCGTAGAGCGAGAGCGGCCAGCACAGCGCGAAGTAGAGGGCCCCGACGATGCCGAACACGGTCAGGGGCTCGAAGATCTGGTTGGAGACGATGCTGCCGGCGCGCGCGAGCTCGGTGAAGCCCACGATGGCGGCGAGCGAGGTGCCCTTGATGAGCTGCACGAGGAAGCCGATCGTGGCCGGCAGCGAGATGCGCAGGGCCTGGGGCAGGATGACGTCGCGCATGGTCGAGGCGTAATGCAGGCCGAGCGCGTGCGCGGCCTCCGTCTGGCCGCGCGGCACGGCCTGGATGGAGCCGCGCCAGATCTCGCCGAGATAGGCGCTGGCGTGCAGCGTGAAGCCGATGGCGACCGCCACCCACGCGTCGAGCTTCAGACCGACCAGGGCGAGCCCGTAATAGGTGACGAAGAGCTGCATCAGCAGCGGCGTGCCCTGGAAGACCGCGATGTAGCCGGCCGTCGCCCGCTCCAGCCAGCGGATGCCGGAGGTCCGGGCGAGCGCCACGGCGAGCCCCGTCACGCCGCCGCCGACGAAGCCGATGGCCGACAGCGCGACGGTCCATTGCAGGCCGCGCAGGAGGAAGAAGAACTGATCCCAGCCCATGGCCGCCTCACTTCACGGGGTAGCTGAAGTACCGGCGTGAGATCAGGCCGAAGGCCTGCATCATCATCCAGGACATGGCGAGGTAGAACAGCGTGACCGTGAAATAGACCTCGAAGCTTCGAAACGTGTCGGACTCGATCATCTGCGCCACCGAGGTCAGCTCGTAGGCGGAGATGGCGGAGGTCACGCTGGTCGTCAGGGTCAGCAGGATGAACTGGCTGGCGAGCGAGGGAAAAATGGCCCTCAGCGCCGGCTTCAGCACGATGAGCCTGAACACCTGGGCCCTGTGCAGGCCCAGCGCGAGGCCGGCCTCGACCTGTCCCTTGCTGATGGACTGCACGCCGCCGCGGATGATCTCGATGGCGTAGGCGCCGCCATTGACGCCGAGCGCGATGATGGCCGTCGGCGTCGGGTCGAGCCGGACGCCGGCGAGCGGCAGGGCGAAGAAGATGAAGTAGATCTGCACCAGGAAGGGGGTGTTGCGGATCAGCTCGACGAAGCCGATGACGAGCCACCGCAGCGGCTTGACCTTGCTGTCGCGCAGCACCACGCCGCCGATGCCGATGACCATGGCGAGCAGCATGCCGCCGATGGCCAGGCCCAGGGTGCCCAGGCACGCCTTGAGCAGCGCGGGCAGGTAGTCCCCGATCACCGAGAAATCGAGCGAGTAGCCCACGTTTCCATCCCGTGCTGCGCGCCTTGGCGGCGCGGTCTGCCGGCCAGCGGCATTCTTGTCTTCCAAAAAATGTACTAGCTGGTACATTTCGTCAATGACAAAATGTACCGGCTGGTACAATTTGTCGGGACGGCCGCTCGCGCTACCGTGAGCGGAGGAGGACGGAATGAGCAGAGTCCAGACACAGGCCACGCGCACGCAGGACCCCGAGGGCGTCCGGCGCAACATCCTCGAGGTGGCGACGCGCGAATTCGCGGAGCGCGGCTATAGCGGCGCGCGCGTCGACGAGATCGCCGCCAAGACCGACACCAGCAAGCGGATGATCTACTACTATTTCCGCGACAAGCAGGGCCTCTACATCGCCGTCCTCGAGGAAGCCTATGCCCGCATCCGCCAGATCGAGCGCGGTCTGAACCTGGAAGGGCTGGACCCCGCCGCGGCCCTGCGTCGTCTGACGGAGTTCACCTTCGACTACCAGAACGCGAACCCCGATTTCGTCCGCCTCGTCATGGTGGAGAACATCCATAACGGCGTCCATCTGAGCCGCTCGGAGCGGATCCAGGGCCTGAACGTCTCCGTCATCGAGGTGCTGGAGGACCTCTACCGGCGCGGGGTGGAGCAGGGCGTCTTCCGGCCCGGCGTCAGCGTGCTCGACCTGCACATGACGATCAGCGCGCTGAGCTTCTTCAACGTCTCGAACCGCGCAACCTTCTCGCGCATCTTCAAGGCCTCCATGGACACGCCAGCGGCGCTCGCCGCCCGGCGCGCCGTGGTGGCGGACACGGTCCTGCGCTACGTGCTGCGTCCCGACGCGCCCGGCGCGAAGGTGACGACGCTCGCGCCGCGCGCCAGACGGAGCAAGGCGGCCAAGGCGGCGGGATGAGGCCAAGCGCTCCGGCGGTCGCGGCGGCCTCGTCAGGCGCGCGGACGGCAGGGGCAGGAATGACAGGGCGCGCGTCGGCGCGCCATGATTCGGAACGGCGCCGGCGAACGAACCGGCGCCAGGGGAGGAGATGACGATGTCGGAACCCGCCGCCGGGGATCTCAGGGGCAAGGGCATGGCGATCCGCCGCAAGGTGCTGGGCGACGCCCATGTCGACCGCGCGGAGGCGACGAAGACCGCCTTCGACGCGCCCTTCCAGGCCATGATCACCGACGCCGCCTGGGGCCACGTCTGGGCGCGCGGGACAATCTCCCTGCGCGAGCGCTCCATGCTGACGATCGCGCTGCTCGCCGGGCTCGGCAACGACCACGAGCTCGCCATGCACATCCGCGCCACCGCCCGCACGGGCGCGAGCAGGGAGGACGTGATGGAGGCGCTCCTCCACGTCGCCATCTATGCCGGCGTCCCCCGCGCCAACCACGCCATCAAGATCGCCCGCGAAACCTTTGCCGAAATGGACCGGGCCTGACGGCCCGCCACGAGGGGACACGCCCATGACGCTCGATCCCAAGCAACACGGCTCGCCCGCCGCCCTGGCCAACACGGCCGTGGGACGGCCCGCCGAGTTCTACCAGCGCAACCGCCTGCTGCACCCGCCGCAATATGCGCCGGGCTACAAGACGAGCGTGGCCCGCTCGCCGCGCCAGCCGCTGCTCTCGCTGCAGAACTCGCTGTCCGAGATCACCGGCCCGGTCTTCGGGCACGGCGACATCGACCCCATCGACAACGACCTGATCCGCAACTTCGCCAAGGGCGGCGAGCCCATCGGCGAGCGAATCGTCGTGCATGGCCGCGTGCTCGACGAGAACGGGCGCGGCGTCCCCAACACGCTGGTCGAGATCTGGCAGGCCAATGCCGGCGGCCGCTACCGCCACCGGAAGGACACGTATCTCGCCCCGATCGACCCGAACTTCGGAGGTTGCGGGCGCACGCTCACCGACGAGACCGGCTTCTACTTCTTCCGCACCGTGAAGCCGGGAGCCTATCCCTGGCGCAACTACGTCAATAGCTGGCGGCCGGCCCATATCCATGTCTCGGTCTTCGGCACGAGCTTCATCCAGCGCCTGATCACGCAGATGTATTTCGAGGGAGACCCGCTGATCCCGGTCTGCCCCATCGTCAACACCATTCCCGACAAGGACGCGATAGACCGGCTCGTCGCGCCGCTCGACATGAACGCCGCCATCCCCCTCGACAGCCTCGCCTACAAGTTCGACATCGTCTTGCGCGGGCGTCGGTCCACCCTGTTCGAGAACCGGCTGGAGGGGAACTGAGCCATGCCGCAGAACCTGCCCTACTTGCACGAGACCGCCTCGCAGACGGTCGGTCCCTACGTCCATATCGGCCTCGCCCCCGGCGCGGCGGGATTCGAGATCTTCCGCCGCGAACTCGGCTGGGACATTGCCGGCCCGGACGCGCCGGGCGAGCGCATCCGCGTCGAGGGCGTCGTCTACGACGGCACGGGCTCGCCGGTGAAGGACGTGCTGCTCGAGGCCTGGCAGGCCGACGCCAACGGCGTCCACGCCCACCCCGAGGATCCCCGCCACGCCGAGGTCGCGCCCGGCTTCCGGGGCTGGGGACGCGTGATCACCGACTTCGACACGGGGCTGTGGGCCTTCGACACGGTGAAGCCCGGCCGCGTCATGGGCCGCAACGCGCGCCTTCAGGCCCCGCACATCAGCCTGTGGATCGTCGCGCGCGGCATCAATATCGGGCTCAGCACGCGCCTCTACTTCGACGACGAGGCGCAGGCCAACGCGGCCGATCCCGTGCTCAATCTCGTCGAGCAGGCCGGCCGCCGAGACACGCTGCTGGCGCGGCGCGCGCTGCGCGACGGCAAGCCCGTCTACCGCTTCGACATCCGCCTGCAGGGCGATGGCGAGACCGTGTTCTTCGATCTGTGAGGGAAGCGACGTGAGCGAGCCCTGCATCATCTGCGTGGCGATCACCGGATCGCTGCCGACGAAAGAGAACAACCCTGCCGTGCCGATCAGCATCGCCGAGCAGGTCGAGAGCACGCAGGAGGCCTTCGAGGCCGGAGCCTCCATCGCGCATTGCCACGTGCGCGACGACGAGGGCAAGCCGACCTCCGACCCCGAGCGCTTCGCCCGCCTGAAGGAGGGGCTGGAGAAGCACTGCCCCGGCATGATCGTGCAGCTCTCGACGGGCGGACGCTCGGGCGCCGGCAAGGCGCGCGGCGGCATGCTGCCGCTGCGCCCCGACATGGCCTCGCTGTCGGTCGGCTCCAACAACTTCCCCAACCGCGTCTACGAGAACCCGCCTGATCTCGTGGACTGGCTGGCCGCCGAGATGAAGGCCTACGGCGTCAAGCCCGAGATCGAGGCCTTCGACCTCTCCCACATCGTGCAGGCGACGCGCATGCAGGCGGACGGGCGGCTTGCAGGCCCGCTCTACGTGCAGTTCGTCATGGGCGTGAAGAACGCCATGCCGGCCGACGAGCGGATCTTTGACTTCTACATCGAGACGCTGAAGCGCCTGTCTCCCGACGCCACGTGGTGCGCGGCAGGCATCGGGCCGGAGCAGATCCGCGTCAACGAGTGGTGCATCGCCAAGGGCGGCCACACGCGCACGGGGCTGGAGGACAATGTCCGCCTCGACAAGGACAGGCTTGCGCCCTCCAACGCCGCGCTGGTGAAGCGGGCGGTGGAGCTCTGCGACAAGTACCGGCGCCCCGTCGCCACTTGGCGGCAGGCGCGCGAGATCCTCGGCCTGCACGCCGTCGCGGCGTGACCGTCGTTGCGGGGAGCACCGCGACGAAGCGATCCGGAACCGGCCCGCGCGAGGCTGGACGGATTCGCTTGGGTCGCGTGACGGTGGACGGGCCCCGGACCCGGTCCGTCCGGTTGCGCACCGCCTCGCGGCCTTGATCTGCGTCAAACCCGTCGCGGTTGCGCGCACCTATCCTCCCGCCGTTCTCGACCGGGAGACACCGCCATGGCGCTCACGCTGCTCGATCCCGAAGCGATCAGGTCCAGCACCTATTCTTCGGATCCCTTCCCGCACTTCCTGGGCAGTCAGTTCCTCCGGCAGGAGGCCATTCCGGCCCTGCGGCAGAGCTATCCGCCGATCACCCGGCCGGGCTACCTGACGGTCGACGACATCCCGCTGAGCGGGGCGTTCAAGACGCTCATCGACGAGCTCGAGAGCGAGGAGTTGACGGACACCCTCTCCGACCGCTTCGGGGTGGACCTGCATCCCTTCCCGCGGCTCACCACCGTGCGCAAGGTCTCCCAGGCCAAGGACGGGCGAATCCACACGGACGGGCCGAGCAAGGTGATGACCATGCTCGTCTACATGAATGACGGCTGGGACGAGCAGGAGGACGGACGGCTGCGGGTCCTCTACGACGGGAAGAATTTCGAGCCCTATGCCTGCGAGGTGCCGCCGGTCATGGGGACTGTCTTCGGCTTCCTGCGCTCGGACCGCTCCTGGCACGGCCACAAGCCGTTCACGGGCGAGAGGCGCGTCGTGCAGACCGCCTGGATCCGGGACGCGGACGAACTCGAGCGCAAGAAGAGCCGCAACACGCTCGCCAAGGCGCTGAAGTCGATCTTCGGGCGCTGAGCCGCGCTCAGACGCGCTGCGGCGGCGACGGCCGCGGCTCCGGCCGAGTCGTCCACTGCCAAGTCCTGGCTCGAAGGGTCAAGCCTGCGGCCGCGGCTGCAACCATCATCCGCGGCGTTCCCTTCACGTGGAGATCGCCGATGAGAGCCCTTGCCGCCGCCGCCCTGATCCTGGGTGGCCTCGCCGCCCCCTCCGTCGCCCAGGAGAAGACCGTCGAATTCGTCTGCCTCGCTCCCGCCGGCCATACCTGCCAGTACGTGATCAAGACGGCCAAGGGTCCGGTCAGTTTCGCGCTGCCCTCCGGCGAGAAGAAGATGGTCCCCGGCATCACCCCGCGCGCCGACAAGTATTGCGTGTGCGATCCCGGTCCGGTGAATGACAGCTGCACGGCCCCCGAGGTCGGCAAGTGGTGCCTCGGCTTCTGGCAGGACGTGGATCCCGGCAAGAACTCCTGATCGCCCGCGCCGGGAGCGGGACCACGAGGCGATCCGGGCCGGCAAAGGGCCGGATCGCTCCCCCGCGCCCGCGATGACGGCGAGGGCTTACGCCCCCGTCACGCGCCAGATCACGTTGCCGACGTCGTCGGCGACGAGCAGCGCCTTGTCGGGCGTGATCGTGACACCCACCGGTCGGCCATAGGATTCGCTCTCGTCCGGCGACAGGAAGTCCCACAGGATGTCGCGGGCGGGGCCGGACGGCTTGCCGTCGGCGAAGGGCACGAAGGCCACCTTGTAGCCGCTGAGCTTGCTGCGGTTCCACGAGCCGTGCTGGCCGATCACCATGCCGTCGGGGAAACCCGGCAGGGTCCCCGCCGGCATCCAGCACAGGCCGAGCGAGGCGGTGTGCCCGCCCAGCGCATAGTCCGGGGTAACGGCGCGGGCCACGAGCGCGGCGTCCTGCGGCACGCGGTCGTCGATCGTGCGGCCCCAGTAGCAATAGGGCCAGCCGTAGAAGCCGCCGTCCTGCACGCTGGTGAGATAGTCGGGCGGGGTCTCGTCGCCCAGCCCGTCGCGCTCGTTCACCACCGTCCAGAGCGCTCCCGTGCGGGGCTCCCAGGCGAGCCCGACGGGATTGCGCAGGCCCGCGGCGAAGATGCGGTGGCCGCCCGTGGCGATGTCGTATTCCCACACCGCCGCCCGGCCCTCCTCCGCCTCCATGCCCTGGTCGCCGATATTGCTGAGCGAGCCGACGCCGACATAGAGCTTCGTCCGGTCAGGGCTCACGAGGATGCTGCGGGTCCAGTGGCCGCCCGGCTTGTAGGTGGTGAGCCGCCGGCCCGGTCCCGCGACCGCGGCCGACGCGGCGTCGTAGGGAAAGGCGAAGAGCCCGTCGGTGTTGCCGACATAGAAGGTCTCGCCTACCAGCGCCATGCCGAAGGGCTGGTTGAGCCCCGTGAGGAAGGCCTCCGCGCGCTCGGCGACCCCGTCGCCATCGGCGTCGCGCAGGCGCGTGATGCGGTTGGCGCTGACGCCGATCGCGGCGGCGCGCTGCATCGTCGTCTGCATGGCGTAGTCGAAGACGGAGCGGATGGGGCCGGCCACGAAGCACGCCTCGGCCACCAGCAGGTCGCCGTTCGGCAGGATCTCCATCCAGCGGGGATGATCGAGGCCGGTGGCGAAGGCCTGCACTTTGAGTCCGGGCGCGGCGGAGGGCTTGCGCCCGCCGGACCAGCCCCGGGCCGTCGGCATCTTCAGCGTGGGCAGCGCGCCCTGGGGCTTGGCGTGCGGGATGGACGGGCTCGCGCCCCAGGCCGGGGCGACCTCCTCGCCCCCGTGCCGCAATTTGACCATGGCTCCGCCGACCAGGGCGACCGCGCGGGCGAAGAGGGGGGACAGGGACATGGGGCTCTCGCGATGGGGCGGCCGGACGGCCGCGCATCCGGCCAAGGTAGGGTCGCCGGGCCGCTGCGGGAAGCCCGGGGCGACATGCCAGCGTCGCCCGCCGGGCAAGGCGGGCTTGA
This sequence comes from Alsobacter sp., assembly GCA_046349155.1. GTDB lineage: Bacteria > Pseudomonadota > Alphaproteobacteria > Rhizobiales > Beijerinckiaceae > Alsobacter. Next base: position 272,357 of record JAXMCW010000004.1, read on the forward strand.
ACGCACGGCGCAGGCGGCCGACAGTTCGGCCGGCAGGGAAGGGAGACGGCCATGCGCGACCTCGTCGACTTCGACATCGGGGCCTGCTTCATCGGCGGACGATGGACGCCGCCGAACGCCGGCGGGACGCTGCCGGTCGAGGATCCCTCGACGGGCGCGGTGATCGGGGCCATCGCGCGCGGCTCGGCGGCCGACGTCGACGCGGCCGTCGCCGCCGCCGAGGCGGCGCTGGCGGGCGCGTGGGGCGCCACGGCGGCGGTCGATCGCGGGCGCATCCTCGCGCGCATGGGCCGCCTCGTGCTGGAACGCGCCGACCGGCTGGCCGAACTCGAGGCGCGGGACGTCGGCAAGCCCCTGAAGCAGGCACGCGCGGACGCCGTCGCGCTCGCCCGCTACATGGAGTTCTATGGCGGCGCGGCCGACAAGGTGATGGGCGAGACCATCCCCTATCTCGACGGCTACACCGTCTACACCTTGCGTGAGCCGCATGGCGTCACCGGGCACATCGTGCCCTGGAACTACCCGATGCAGATCGTCGGGCGCTCGGTCGGCGCGGCGCTCGCCATGGGCAATGCCTGCGTGCTCAAGCCCGCCGAGGAGGCCTGCCTCACCGCGCTCGCCTTTGCCGACATCGCCCGCGAGGCGGGCCTGCCGGCCGGAGCGCTGAACGTCGTTCCGGGGCTCGGCGAGGAGACTGGGGCCGCCCTGGCGGCTCATCCCGGCGTACGCCACCTCTCCTTCACGGGATCGGTCGCGGTGGGCGTGCTGGTGCAGCAGGCGGCCGCGCGCAACGTCGTGCCGGTGACGCTCGAGCTCGGCGGCAAGTCCCCGCAGCTCGTCTTCGCCGACGCCGACCTCGACAGGGCGCTGCCCTTCCTGGTCAATGCCGGCATCCAGAATGCCGGCCAGACCTGCTCGGCGAGCGCGCGCATCCTGGTGCAGCGGCCCAGGCTCGACGAGGTCGTCGCCCGCATGGCCGAGCGCTATCGCGCCCTGCGCGCCGGCCCCGCCATGGCCGACCTCGAACTGGGTCCGCTCATCTCCGCCCGGCAGAAGCAGGTCGTCGAGGGCTTCCTCGCCCAGGGTCGCGACCTGGCCCTCGCGGCGCGCGGGCAGGTCGTCGCGGACGCTCCCGACGGGGGCCACTATGTGCCGGCCACGCTCTTCTCGAACGTGCCCGCGGACCATCGCCTGGCGCGGCAGGAGATCTTCGGTCCCGTTCAGGTCGTCATCCCCTTCGAGGACGAGGAGGAGGCGGTCGTCATCGCCAACGGCACCGACTACGGCCTCGTCGCTGGCGTCTGGACGCGGGATGGCGGGCGGCAGATGCGGCTGGCGAAGCGGCTGCGCGCCGGCCAGGTCTTCCTCAACAATTACGGCGCCGGAGGCGGGGTCGAGCTGCCCTTTGGCGGCGTCGGAAAGTCCGGCCATGGCCGCGAGAAGGGCTTCGAGGCCCTTTATGGCTTCTCCGTCCTGAAGACGGTGGCCGCTCATCACGGCTGAGCCGCGGGCCGGGGCATACCAAAAGGCCCGGTCCGGCCTGCGAAAGCGTGACTTGCCAAGCGGCCCGTTCGGCCTTCACCTCTGCGGGCGGGCCTGGGCTCGCCCCGCCGCGCTGCCTGTCCCGGAATCCGCGATGCCTGCCTCCCCCGTGCCGACCTCCGCCGCGCAGGATCCCTACGGCCCTGACAGTCGATACGCCCTGCTCCGGATGGGCGTGTCCCTGCTCATCTCGACCATCCTGGGCGCCGGCATGTGGGCCGTTGTCGTGGCGCTCCCGGCCGTGCAGGCGGAGTTCGGCGTGGATCGCGCGGCCGCCTCGCTGCCCTACACTTTCCTGATGGTCGGCCTCGCCATCGGCAGCATCGTGCTCGGGCGGGTGATGGACCGCACCGGCATCGCCGTGCTGCTCGTCTTTGCGGCCCTCAGCCTGGGGGCCGGCTTCGTCATCGCCGGGCTTGCGCCCAACATCGCCGTCTTCACGGCGGCGCATGCGCTGCTGATCGGCCTGTGCGCCGGCACGGGCTTCGCTCCCATGGTGGCCGACATCTCGCACTGGTTCGTGCGCCGCCGCGGCCTCGCCGTCTCCGTCGTGGCCTCCGGCAACTATCTCGCCGGCACGCTCTGGCCGCTGGTGATGAAGTGGAGCATGCCGGTCTTCGGCTGGCGGGCGACCTATGTCGGCATGGGCATCGTGATCGCGGCCCTCGTCGTGCCGCTCGCCGCGCTCATGCGCCGGCGTCCCTCGACGCGGATGCTGGCGGAGGCCGAGGCGGCGACGGCGCGGGCGCGCGCCGATGTCGGCGTCTCCTCGCGCCTGCTGGTGGCGATGCTGGCCGTGGCGGGCTTCGCCTGCTGCGTGGCCATGTCGATGCCGCAGGTCCATATCGTCGCCTATTGCGGCGACCTCGGCTACGGCGTGGCGCGCGGCGCCGAGATGCTCTCGCTGATGCTGTTCCTCGGCATCGTCTCGCGCATCGCCTCCGGCATCGTCTGCGACAGGATCGGCGCGGTGCAGACCTTGCTCATCGGCTCGCTGATGCAGGGGGCGTCCTTGCTGCTCTACACGGTCGTGAACGGGCTCACCTCGCTCTACGTCGTGTCTGGCATCTTCGGCCTGTTCCAGGGCGGCATCGTGCCGATGTACGCGGTGATCTGCCGTCAGCTCCTGCCGCCGCGCGAGGCCGGCGAGAAGATCGGCATCGTGCTCGCCGCCACCATCCTGGGCATGGCCTTCGGCGGCTACGCCTCCGGCCTCATCTACGACTGGACGAGCTCGTACCGCCTCGCCTTCATCCACGGCGTGGCGTGGAACGGCCTGAACCTGGCGGTCGTCCTGTGGCTTCTCCTGCGCGCCCGGCCGACCTCCCGCGCGCCGGTCCTGCAGCGCGCCTAGCGCCCGCCGGGCGGGGCGGCGGGCCGATCACGCAGGCACGTTCCGCGCCCCCCGATGGCGCCGCCGCCGCGTGCCACGCCGGGACGGGTCCCTCGGCCCAGGGCGTTCGAGGGACCCTGACGTCGTCGAGCGCTCAGCTCTTCAGCTTCTTGTTGCAGAGGCTGTAATAGCCGCCGCCCTTCTGGATCCAGGTCAGGCCGCCATTGCCGTTATTGGCCTTGTTGGCATTGTACTGGTCGAGGCAGGTGTGCATGCGGGCCTTGCCCGCGGACTCCTTGGCGTATTGCGGGGAGATCGCCTTGGGATAGACGACGTTGCCGACAGCCGCCGGGGCGGCGGCGGCGGGCGCCGCCGCGGTCGTCGCGGCAGGCTTGGCAGCCGGAGCGGCTGCCGCAGGGGCCGCGTCGGCGCTGCACTGCGCCTTGCGGAAGTCGTTCCACTTCATGCCGTTCAGCGTGCCCGCGGCCTGGGCCGCCTGGTACTTGGCGCTGCATTCCTGCATGGTGAGGGCCGAGGCCGGGGCGCTGGCCAGCGCGCCGATCGCGAGGGCGGCCAGGCCGGCGAGAACAATCCGGGCTTGCATCATCTGTACTCCTGCACGTCTTCGTGAATGGGAGGGGACTGCGGGGTCCGGCGCGCCTGCGGCTCTCCAGACCGGATGCGGTGACGGCACGCGCGGCTCGACGCCCCGATGCGGGCTCGCGGAAGCCGGTCTCCTGGCCCGCGGGAGAGAGACGCGTAGGGCCCGGTCCCGGCCCCACCGCGAACCGCCTGCCATACACGACCTGCCCGACCGGGGGCCTCGCCCGGACGCCTTAAGCTTGCATTTAGATTTGCTCTCAACCGGCGTTGAAGCAAGCCGTTAATTCAACTTGGAATTGTCATGTCCCGGGCCCGGGCGGGCCGGGACCCGCTTGTGTCCGGCGCGCCGGCTTGCTCGAATGGCCGTCCTGCCACCGTGCGACGGACCTTGCGACATGAAGCCCATGACAGCCGGCGTGACCTCATCGGGGACGGGGATCGACGGCGTGCGCTGGAACATCCTCGGCCAGACCTACGTGCCCAAGCAGCTCACGGAAGCCTGCTTCACCTGGCACGCCACCTTCCCGCCTGGCACCTTCGTGCCGCCGCACATCCACCCGACGCAGGACGAGTTCATCTACATGCTGGAGGGCCGGTTCGAACTCGTGCTCGACGGCCAGGAGGCGGGGGCCGCGCCGGGCGACCTGATCCGCCTCCCGCGCGGCATCCCCCACGGCATCTTCAACAAGTCGGAGATTCCGGTGAAATGCCTGTTCTGGGTCACCCCGACCCGGCGGCTCTACGATCTCTTCTGGGGCATCCACAGCATGAAGGACCAGAACCCGGCCGACGTCGTCGCGCTGTCGGCCCAGCACGAGGTCGACTTCCTGCCGCCGCCGCCGGAGGGAGCCTGAGCAGCGCGGCGCTTGTGCGCGGCGACGGCCTGGCCTAAGGCAGCCACGTCAGAGCAATCTCCCGTGCGACAGGAGGCCGTCATGCGCAAGTCCCGCACCGTCGACGACCTGCACTCCTTTTGAGCGCACCAGCAAGCGCCGCAGAGGCTATCCCTCCGAGAGCCGCGTCAAGCGCGGCCGGCGGATCGTCCATGGCGACGTGGAGCTGAGCGAGAAGCTCGGCCGCAACGACCTCTGCGTCTGCGGCTCAGGGAGGTTGTTTCAAGCGCTGCTGCATGCCGGGCGGGCGGCATGACGGCTCGCTCCGCGGCGACTACTTTCAGGGAGTGAGCGGCGAGGGGGCGGCTATCGCGCCCCGGCCGCTGCCCTGGCGTTCACCTGGTTCTGGGCGAACCCGGCCTTGCTGGCGTAGGACTTCACGATCGCCTCCCGCCGCGCGTAGGACAGCACGCGCTCCACGTCGTCGAAGCCGTTGGGCGCGAGCTGCTCCACGGCGTCGATCACGCGTTCGGGCCCGCCGCTGCGGTTGAGCGTGGAGATCTCCGCCGTCTTCGGGAGGCGCTCGCTCTCGTATCGGGCCAGCGCATCCATCGGGTGCTCGGCGGCGACCAGGGCCTCCGCGAGGCAGCGCGCGTCGAGGATGGCCTGGCTCGCCCCGTTCGAGCCGACGGGATACATGGGATGCGCCGCGTCGCCGAGCAGCGTCACGCGGCCATGGGTCCAGCGCGGCAGCGGGTCGCGGTCGCACATCGGGTAGTCCCAGAAGACGGGGGTGGCGCGGATCAGCGCCTCAACGTCGACGCCCGGCACGGTGAAGCGGCGCGCGAAGGGCAGCACGTCCTCGAAGCGTCCCGTCCGGGACCACGCCTCGCGCGGCGGCGGCCTGCTGGGATCGCCGAGGCGCACGTTGACCACCCAGTTGGTGAGCCGCGTCTCCGGCCGCGAGCCCCGCGCGATCGGGTAGAGCACCAGCTTGGCCTGCATGCCGCCGGCGATGATCATGCTCTCGCCGTCGAGGAATTGCGGCCACTCGACCGCGCCGCGCCACATGCGGATGCCGTTCCACGAGGGCGGCCCCTGGTCGGGAAAGAGGCGCTCGCGCACCACGGAATGGATGCCGTCCGCGCCCACCAGCACGTCGCCGCGGATCGTCTCGCCCGCCTCGCCCCAGCGCGAATCGACGAAGTGCGCTGTGACGCCGCCCTCGTCCTCGATGGTGCCCAAGAGCCGGCGCCCCGTCCGGACGGCGTCCGGTCCGAGCCGGGCGACGACGGCATCGTGGATCAGTTTCTGCAGCGTGCCGCGATGGATGGAGAATTGCGGCACCTTGAAGCCGGCGAAGAGCCCGCGCGGCTCCTGCCAGACGGTCTGGCCATGCCGGTTCATGTAGATCAGCTCGCGCGTGCGGATGCCGGCGGCGTCCAGCGCGGGCAGGAGGTCGAGCTCGGCCAGTTCGGCGATGGCGTGCGGCAGGGTGTTGATGCCCACGCCTACCTCGCGGATCTCGCCGGCCTGCTCGAACACGGTGGCGGCGATGCCGCGCCTGTGCAGCATCAGCGCGAGGGTCAGCCCCCCGATGCCCCCGCCCACGATGATGACGTGCATGCTTCCCCTCCCCACGCGACGCGGCGACGCCATCCTGCGACAGAGCGGTGCGGCGAGCCAGAGGCAAGGGAGGAACGCGGTGAAGAGCGGCGGTCTTGCAAAGAGCTGCCGAACTCTCCTTGTGCCGATGCAACATGCACAACCCCCTCATCCTGAGGAGAATCGCCCCTTGGCGATGCGTCTCGAAGGACGAGGGACTCCAGAATCCACGGCCGTTTCAGCTTCCTGGACCCCACGTCCTTCGAGACGCCATGCGCACGGGCGCATAGCTCCCCAGGATGAGGGGCTGTGATGCAGTGAGTGAGACCTGGTGGACCCAGAGTGGTCAAAATCGCGTCGTCGCCGTCGAGTTCACTTGATCGCGACCGCGGGCTCGACCACAAGGGCCCGTCGGGACGCCCCCGGGACCGCAGGAAAGGATCGCCCATGCGCCGTCATCGCCGCGCCAAGATCGTCGCCACCGTCGGACCCGCGAGCAACACGCCGGAGATGCTGCGCACGCTGTTTCTCGCCGGCGTCGACACGTTCCGCCTGAACTTCAGCCACGGCCAGCACGAGGACCATGCCAAGGTGCACGGCCACATCCGTGCGATGGAGAAGGAGTTCAACCGCCCCATCGGCATCCTCATGGACCTGCAGGGACCCAAGATCCGGGTCGGCACGATCAAGGACGGCAAGATCAGCCTCGAGAAGGACCAGGCGGTGCGCTTCGTGCTGGAGGGAAGCGAGGGCGACGCCATGTCGATCCCCCTGCCTCATCCCGAGATCTTCGAGGCGATCGCTCCGGGCCAGGACCTGCTCATCGACGACGGGCGCGTCCGCGTGCGCGTCACCGGCGTGGGCGGCGACTTCATCGAGGCGAAGGCGGTCGTGGCCGGCGTCGTCTCCAACCGGAAGGGCGTCAACCTGCCGGGCACCGTGCTGGCGCTCTCGCCCCTGACGCAGAAGGACCGGCGCGACCTCGCCTTCGGGCTGGAGCTCGGCGTCGACTGGGTGGCGCTGTCCTTCGTGCAGAAGCCGGGCGACCTCATCGAGGCGCGCGGCCTGATCGGCGACCGCGCCGGGCTGGTCGCCAAGATCGAGAAGCCCTCGGCCTTCGACCAGATCGAGGACATCATCCGTCTCTCCGACGGCGTGATGGTGGCGCGCGGCGACCTCGGCGTGGAAATTCCGCACGAGGACGTGCCGGGCCGCCAGAAGGAGCTGGTGCGCGCCTGCCGCCGGGCGGTGAAGCCGGTGATCGTGGCGACGCAGATGCTGGACTCGATGGTCGGCGCGCCTGCGCCGACGCGCGCCGAGGCCTCGGACGTGGCGACGGCGATCTATGACGGCGCCGACGCCGTGATGCTTTCGGCCGAATCGGCCTCGGGCCAGTACCCGCTCGAGGCCGTGGAGATGATGGACCGCATCATCCGCTCCACCGAGCACCACAAGCTCTACCGCTCCATCGTGGCGGCCTCCGAGCCCGGGGAGGAGCAGACCCCGCCCCATGCCGTCGCGGCCGCGGCGGCCGACCTCGCCGAGGCGATCCACGCCCCGGCCATCGTCGCCTTCACCTCGAGCGGCACCACCGCGGCGCGCATCGCGCGCAAGCGCCCGCCCGTGCAGATCCTCGCCATCACGCCCGACCAGGCCGTGTCGCGCCGGCTCTGCCTGCTCTGGGGTGCGCACAGCCTCCTCTCGGAGGACGTGCATTCCTACGAGGAGATGGTCGAGGTCGCCACGAAGGAGGCGGTCGCCCAGGAATTCGCCAAGGCCAACGACCTCATCCTCATCGTCGCCGGCGTGCCCTTCGGACAGGCCGGCACGACGAACAATCTCCGGGTGGTGCAGATCCCGCGCTGACTTCAGCGGACCTCAGAGCCAGCCCGCCAGAAGGCCGGCGCCGGCGAACGCCATCGCGCCGCCCGCCACCCGCACGAGCCGGGGCATGCGGGCGGCCGCGAGGCCTGCGCCGAGACCGCAGGCATGCAGGAAGGCCGTGGCCGCCAGGAAGCCGGCGGCATAGGTCGCCCCGCTCGCCAGCGCCGGCAGCTCGGCGCCATGCGCATAGCCGTGGAACACGGCGAATCCGCCCACGATCGCCGAGGCGGCCGCGACGCCCGGCAGGCGCCGGAAGGCCAGCGCCAGGCCGAGCACGAGCACCGACAGCGCGATGCCGGCCTCGACGGCGGGCAGGCCGAGCTGCGCCATGCCGGCGAGCCCGCCCAGGGCCATCATGCCCAGAAAAGCGGCAGGCAGCGCCCACAGCGCACGCCCGCCGATCATCGCCGCGAGCACGCCGACCGCGAGCATCGCCAGCACGTGGTCCACGCCCGAGAGCGGATGGGCGAGGCCGGCCGCCAGCCCGCTGACGCCCTCGTGGCCGGGATGAGCCTGCGCGGCGCCGGACAGGACGAGGAGGCCGGCGACGAGGGCAGCGATGCGGACGGGACGACGGGACATCGGGATCTCCGGAACAGGATCGGTTCTGGCGGGCGCGCAGCATGCAGCGTGCCAAAGGAGGGCGGGTCGCCAGAGTGCAGCGCCGGGGGCAGGCCCGCAAGCATCGCCCCGGCAATCCCGATGGGGCCCCTCAGGCCCCCGGCGCCGTTCGCCCGAGCAGGGCCGCCGCGGCCATGTGGCCGACGAGGAGCGCGGGGGCGTTGGTGTTGGCGGAGGTGATGTTGGGGAAGATCGAGGCGTCGGCGACGCGCAGGCCCTCGACGCCGTACACGGCGCAATCCGGCCCTACCACGCCGCCCTGGTCCTCCGGCGCCATGCGGCACGTGCCGCAGGGGTGGTACACCGTGCCGCTTCGCGCGCGGAAATCCTCAAGGATGGCCTCGTCGCTGGACGCGAGCAGGTCCGGCCCCTGTGCGCTGGCCACCGCGCCCTGCAGCGCACGGGTCGCCATGAAGCGGCCGACGAGACGCGCGCCCGCCACGGCGTCGGCGAGGTCGCGGTTGGTGGAGAGGTAGTTCGCAGCGATCCGCGGCGCGGCCGCGGGGTCGGGCGAGGCGATGTCGATGCGTCCTGCGCTGGTAGGCCGGCAGGCGTTGAACCCGACGATGAAGCCGGGAAAGGGGTCCGGCTTCAGCAGGATGCGGCGTCCGCGATACTCGGTCGAGTAGCTCAGCGGGTTGAAATAGAGCTGCATGTCCGGCCTGGGCAGGTCGGGCGAGGCCCGCAGCAGCGCGCCCATCTGGTTGACGCTGAGGCTCAGCGCCCCCCTGCGGCGCAGCAGCAGGTCGAGTCCCGCGCGCACCCGGCCCGGCCAGCTGCCGAGCACGGCGTTGAGCGTGGGTTCGGTCGCGCGGAAGAAATAGCTCACCGCCAGGTGGTCCTGGAGATGGCCGCCGACGCCGGGATTGTCGTGGCGGACCTCGAGGCCGTGGGCGGCGAGCAGCGGGCCGGGGCCGATGCCCGAGAGTTGCAGCAGGCGAGGGGAGTTCACCGCGCCCGCGGCCAGCACCACGGCGCCCCGGCAGCGAACGATCTCGGGAACGTCGCCCCGGCGAAAGGAGACGCCCACGGCGCGCCGTCCCTCGAAAAGCACGCGCTCGACGAGGACGCCCGTGCGCAGCGCGACGTTGGGCCGCCGCAGGGCCGGGCGCAGGAAGGCGTCCGCGGCCGACCAGCGCAGGCCGTTGCGTGTCGTGATCGCATAGGGCCCCACGCCCTCGGGCGTGGGCCCGTTGAGGTCGACGCGTGGAATGCCGAGTTCCTGCGCCGCCGCGTAGAAGTGACGCTTGAGGGGATGGTATTCAGGCTCGCGGTCGCTGACCCAGAGCGGGCCGTCGCCGCGGACCGTCCCGTCCGGACCGACATGCCGTTCGAAGCGGCGGAAGACAGGCTCGACGTCGCTCCAGCCCCAGCCGGGATTGCCGGCGTCACGCCAGTCGTCATAGTCGCCCGGCAGGCCGCGGCAATAGACCATGGCGTTGATGGAACTGGAGCCGCCGAGCACCTTGCCCCTCGGCCAGTAGCTGTCCCGGCCGAGGAGCCCGTCCTCCGGCTCCGTCCTGAAACACCAGTTGACCCTGGGGTCGTGGAAGCTGATGCCGTAGCCGATCGGTACCTTGATCCAGGGGCGACGATCGGTCCCGCCGGCCTCCAGCACCAGCACGCGGGAGCGGCCGTCGGCGCTCAGCTTGTCGGCGAGCACGCACCCGGCCGAGCCGGCGCCCACCACCACGTAGTCGAAGATGTCGTCCGCCATCAGCCTGCGCCATCGGCCGATTCACGCGGCCCATGACGGGGAATTGACAGGGAACGGGCCGCGCTTGCAACGGCTTTCTGGCCGGTCTCCCCGCCGCGCTCCCCGGTCAGGTCCGGGGCGCCGGGCCTGCCCCTCGGACCGGGCAGCGACAGGCTGTCCGCCGTCTGCCGCGGCCGTTTCGGCCACCGGGTCGAGATCGCCCGCGTGGACGAGATCCTGCGCCAGCGGCCGCCGCGTGCAGGGGAAGGATCAGGCGGCCCACTCGCCCTTGCGGAAGACCGGGGCGCGGCTGCCGTCCGGCAGGATGCCGTCGATGTCGATCTCGTTGGAGCCGATCATCCAGTCGATGTGGATGAAGCTCTTGTTGCCACCCTGCGCCTCGATCTGCTCGGGCGTGAGGCTGGTGCCGTTGACGAAGCACTTGGCGTAGCACTGGCCCAGCGCGATGTGGCAGGCGGCGTTTTCGTCGAACAGCGTGTTGTAGAAGAGCAGACCGCTCTGCGAGATCGGCGAGGAATGCGGCACAAGGGCCACCTCGCCCAGGCGGCGGGCGCCTTCGTCCGTGTCGAGCACCTTGAGCAGCACCGCCTCGCCCTTTGCGGCGTGGGCGTCGACGATCCGGCCGCCCTCGAAGCGCACCTGGATGTCGTCGATCAGCGTGCCCTGGTGGGAGAGCGGCTTGGTGCTGCGCACATGCCCCTCCACGCGCCGCGCGTGCGGCGTGGTGAAGACCTCCTCGGTCGGGATGTTGGCGTTGCAGGTGATGCCGTTCTTGGCGGTGGAGGCGCCGCCTTCCCACTCGTGGCCGTCGGCGAGGCCGATGGTCAGGTCCGTGCCCGGGCCGGTGTAGTGCAGCGCCGAGAAGCGCCGATCGTTGAGCCAGCGGGTGCGCAGGTGCAGGGCGGCGTTGTGGCTCGCCCAGGCCGCGATGGGATCCTCGCCCGCGACACGCGAGGCGGCGAAGATCGCCTCGGCGAGCTTGGCGACGGCGACAGGCTCCTCCTCGCCGGCGAAGACCTGCCGGGCCCAGGCCGTTCCCGGCCAGGAGATGATGTTCCAGTTGATGTCGAAGCCCGCAATCTTCTCCAGCGCGGGCTGATAGGCGATGGCGTTGGCCTTGTTGGCCCGGGCGACCTTGGACGGGTCCTGCCCGGCGAGCAGCATCGGGTTGTCACCGACGATGGCGAGGCGGGCCGTATTGCCGGCGAAGGCCTTGGCCACGCCCTCGTAGAGCCAGGCGGGGGCGCGGTCGAAGCCCTCGTCGCGGCTGTGCCTGTAGCGCGCGAGCGTCAGCTCCTCGTCCGACAGGATCGGCGTCACGATCCCCGCGCCTGCCTTGTAGGCCTCGGCCGCGATGAGCCGCACCAGCGGCAGCGCCGCCGCCGGGGCCGTGAGGAAGAGGTCCTGCCCCGGCTGCAGGTTGAGGCCCACCCGGACCGCCACCCGCGCCAGCTTCTCGAGCTTCACGGGATCGATGACGGGCGAGGACGGCGCAGGTTCGACTTGGCGGGCGTGCGAGGTCATGGCGGAGCCTCCGGTCAGGCGATGAATCGGTCGGGGAGACTATAGGGCCTGGCGGCGCGAGGGCCACCTGCGGCGCGCCGGGCGGGTGGTGGACATGGCGACCGCCCTTGCTTGCGCGGCGACGCGATCCAGGGTCGCCCGGGCATGGATCGCCGCGCCTCCACGCGCTCCGCCGTCACGGCGTTTGCGTCCTACCGCCCGCCGGCCTTCTCGAGCAGGGCGACGACCGCGGTCTGGCGGGCGCGGCGGGCATGGGCGAGCGGCGTCACGCCCTCGCGGTCGGCAAGGTTCACCGTCGCGCCGGCCGCCAGAAGAAGGCCGACGATCTCCACGTAGGTCGGGGTCCCGTCGCCCAGGATCACGGCCTCCAGCAGGGCCGTCCAGCCGAGGCGGTTGACATGGTCGATGTCGATCTTCGTCGCGAGCAATTCGCGCACGACCGCCACGTGCCCGTGGTGGCAGGCCGGGATGAGCCCCGTGCCGCCGTAGCGGTTGGTGCTCCTGAGGTCCGCCCCGTGCGCCAGGGCGAGGCGCAGGATCTCGAGCCGCCCCTCCGCGGCGGCGTAGAGATAGGGGCTGTCCTGGATGTCGTCCTTGGCGTTGACGTTCGCGCCGGCCTCGATCAGGAGCCGCGCCGCGGCGACCTCGTCGGCATGGGTGGCGGCGAGCAGCGCCGTGCGGCCCCGTCCGTCCCGCGCCTCGATGTCGGCGCCGCCCGCGATCAGCCTCCGCAGCGTGGCGAGGTCGCCCCGGCTCGCCGCATCGATCAGGGCCGTCCCGTCCTTCGCCATGCTCCCTCCCGCCAGCGTCGCTCCGGCCGCCGCCATCATGCCCGCGAGCGCCGTCCTGCGCGACAGGCCCGACCCGCACCGGGGCACGGCCGGCCTCACGTCTGCGACATGATGACGAAATCCGAGCCTGTCTGCTGGTCCGGATGGCTGGGCAGGTCCGTGACGATGAAGACCATGCCGGGATGCATGCGTCCCGACATCGCCTTGATGAAGGCGGGATCGCCGGAGAGCCGCTGGATCAGGCTGGCTTCCGGCGCGTCGGGCTGGGAGGGATCGGGCTGGTGACTGATGCCCCGCCAGGCGAGGCCCTTGTCCGGGTCGCTGCTGCCGCGCAGCACGAGCACGTGCTCGCCGAGCGGCGGATCGCCCTTCAGCGTCAGCGTTCCCGTCGCGACCACGTTGCCGTTTTCGACGAGGGTCAGTGACCGGTCGGCGGAGGAGGCGATGACGCTGGTGACCGGCTGGGTCTGGCCCTCCGCCCAGTCGAGCGGCAGCGACTTGCCCTTGAGGTTGGCGACGGCGCCCTCGAACTCGTCCTCGGCATAGCCGCCGAGCACGAGGCCGGGATGCACCAGCTCCCAGGGGTCCGTGTGGGCGCCCGCGATGATGACGGGCGTGCCGAGATGCGTCACCTCGAAGAGCTTGGCGGAGAAAGCGAGCGGCAGGCGCACGCACCCGTGCGAGGCAGGGTAGCCCGGCAACTTGCCCGCATGAAGCGCGATGCCGCCCCAGGTGAGGCGGTTCATGTTCGGCATCGGCGCGTCGTTATAGGTGGACGAGCGGTGGTTCTTGTCCTTCTGCAGGACGACGAACACGCCGGTCGGCGTCTCGTGGCCGGGCGCGCCCGTCGAGCAGGTCGACACCGCGATGCGGATGCCGTTGCGGTAGACGTGGACCAGCTGCTCCGGGATGGAGGCGACGACGGCCACCGGCCCCTCCGGCGAGCGCTCGGGATGCCAGGTGAACTCGCCGGGCTTGAGATCCTCGATCTCGGTGATCTCGTCCGACCGGGCGGGCCCGTGCCAGGGCAGCAGAACCGCAGCCCCGAGCCCGGCCACGCCGGTCAGCATGCCCCGCCGCGTGACGCCGTCCACTGCCATCGCAATCCCTCCTGCGCTGAGCTCAAGTTAGGAAACTTGCACGCAAAGGTCGAGCTGGCGGTGGAGGGGGTGCACGCCGACGAGCCTCCCGGCCCGCGCAGCATCGCCGCCGGGTGATGCGTCGCGCGGGATGAGGGCCGTCGGGCGCGCGGAGGCGGCTCAGGGCGCGGGGACGAGGGTGACCGTGGTGACGCCGGCGGCGATGTTGATGCCCGTCTGGCCCTCGACGGAGAGGGGCTGCAGGGAGAAGGCGCGGCCCGTGCCGCCGACGAGGACATTGGCGCCGAGGCCCGCGCCCACCGTCGCCTCAGCGCCGACGCCGCCATAGCTGCCGGCGAGCGCGCCCTTCGGCACGCCCTTGGCGGGAGCGAGCACGCCCCATACGAGCATGCCGGCATCGACCTTGCCGATGGCCACGCCGTACTCGTCGATCTTGCCCGTGTAGCGCTCGCTGCCGCCGTCCGTCTTGAACACGCAGGTCATGGTCTGCTTCTGCATCAGGAAGAGGCCCACGCCGGCCGACACGTCGCAGGTGAGCGTGCCCACGTTCACCGAGGACTGGGCGTGGGCGGCGCCCACGGCGAGAGCCGAAGCCAGGGCGGCCAGAGCGAGGGTGGATTTCAGCATGGGAGCGTCTCCTGGAAGGCGGCCTGCCCCGCGGGCGCGGCCGTCATGGGATGCGAGTGCATGGATGAGTGGTCTCAACGGAGCGGGACCTTAGCCGGATAAATCGGGCCGCGACATGACCGAACTCAAGGCTTCCCGGCGAGGCATGAAGCCGATGCCCGGCGGTTGCAATCGGCAGCGGGGAACCCTCGCGGCCGCGACTGTGGGCGCCCCGCCAGCACCTCACGCCGCCCAGGCGGCCTGCAGGAAGCGCGCGGCATGGGCGATGGCCCGTCGTCCGGCCGACAGGCGACGGTGCCAGAGCGGGAAGGCGTGGATCATGCCCGGATAGATCTCCAGCGTCACGGGAACCTCCGCCGCGCCGGCCGCTTCGGCGAGCCGCACGGCGTCGGAGAGCAAGGTCTCGCTGGAGCCGACCTGGATCAGCATCGGCGGGCTGCCCTTCAGGTCCGACGCGAGCACCGAGACACGGGGGTCGCCGCGCAGGGCCCCCGTGCCGCAATAGGCCGTGGCGAGCTCCTCGAGATAGACGCGGTGGATCAGGGGGTCGACCGCATCCTTGCTGTCCAGCGTGGCGCCGGACATGGTGAGGTCGGTCCAGGGCGAGAGGAGCCAGAGGGCCGCTGGCTCCGGCTGGCCGGCGGCGCGCAGCGCATTCGCCGTCGCCACCGAGAGATTGCCGCCGGCGCTGTCGCCCGCCAGCGCGACCGACGAGGGGGCGTAGCCGAGCGGCCCCACGAGCGCGGCCCAGACGGCCGCGGCGTCGTCCTGCGCGGCGGGAAAGGGATGCTCGGGCGCGAGGCGGTACTGGACCGCCAGCGTGCGGCAGCGCGCCGCGCGGCCCGCCTCGGTGACGAGCCCGCGATGGCTCACGATGGAGCCCGAGCAATAGCCTCCGCCGTGGAAATAGACGAGCAGGCGGCCGGGGTCGCTGCCCGGCGCGAGCGACCATTCGCAATCCACGCCCCCGACGGTCTCGGGCGTCAGCGCCACGTCCGCCGCGACGGGATCCGCAGCGCCGACCTCCTCGATCCGCGAGCGGCGCTGGGCCCAGCCCACGGGGCGCGGCTTGGCGCTGAGCAGCGCGCGGACGGAGTCGATCTCGGAGCCGGCCATCCAATCCTCCCGGTTGCAGGCCCGCACTGTCTCACAATCCGGAGCTCGGCGGCTACTGCCTCGGCCCGCGCCGGGCGGCGATGGACGGGCGCCTCGCTAGCCGAGCCCCTGCAATCCGCGCAGGAGGCTCGTGAGCCCGATCACGGCCAGCACGCCGATGGAGGTCAGCCGGTGGGTCCGGGCGCTCCCCATCGAGAAGGCGCGGCCGCCCAGCGCCGTGCCCACGATCATCACCGGCAGGAGCACGGCGGCGTGGAGCATCGTCGTCCAGGCCAGACGGCCAAGCGCGGCCGCGCTCGCGAGCGCGGCGACCGAGGTGGCCAGGAAGAAGACCAGCAGCGAGGCGCGCACGGCCGGCGCGCCGATCGGCAGGGCCATGTAGTAGGCGACCGCCGGCGGTCCGGGCATCCCCGCAAGCCCGTTGAAGAGGCCGGCCAGGAAGCCGGCCCCGACGGTGGGGCCGGGACTCCCGAGCGCCTCGGCCGGCCGCCCGAGGCCGAGCACGAGGACGGCCGAGAGCGTGATCGCGCCGATCAGCACGCGCGCCAGGGCCGGGGAGACGGCGCCGAGCAGCAGCATGCCGAGCGGCGAGCCGACGACGGCTCCCGCCATCAGCCAGCGCAGCGAGGGCCAGTGGGCGAGCCGCGCCGCGGGCCGCAGATCGACGAGGCCGCCGAGGAATTGCAGCGCGATGGCGAGGGGAACGGCCTCGGCGGGGGCCTGCAGCATGCCGAGCAGCGGGACCGCCGCGAGCGCGAAGCCGAAGCCGGTGAAGCCCCGCAGGACCGCCGCCGCCAGCACCACGCCTGCTCCCGGCAGGAGGCCGGGCCAGAGGGCTTGCGTGTCGGCGAGGGCGGAGGCGAGAGCGGTCAAGGGGCCGGGGACCGGGAGGCGGAAGGGCGCGGACGTCGCGCCGGGCGCCGCGTTCCTATCCTCTTCCCGCCCGCCCGGCCAGCGGGGTGCTTCGCCTGTCCGCGATGACACTTTTGCAATTGATCCGCGTCAAGGGAAGCGGGCGAGGGGGAGCCTAGTGTCGCGGCGTGTCGGGGCGGGGGCCTCGCGGACCAGGAGTGTCAGACATGGCCAGAATGCGCGCCGCCATCTTCGTCGAGCCCGGCCGGATCGTCCTCGACGAGAAGCCCATCCCCGACGTCGGTCCCACCGATGCCCTCATGCGGGTGACGACCACCACGATCTGCGGCACCGACGTCCACATCCTCAAGGGCGAGTATCCGGTGAAGTCCGGCCTCACGGTCGGGCACGAGCCCGTCGGGGTCATCGAGAAGCTCGGCTCCGCGGTGACCGGCTACCGGGAGGGGCAGCGCGTCATCGCCGGCGCGATCACCCCGAGCGGGCATAGCTACGCCTGCCTCTGCGGCTGCCACTCGCAGGACGGCGCCGGGACGCGGCATGGCTTCAAGGCCATCGGCGGCTGGAAGTTCGGCAACACGATCGACGGCTGCCAGGCCGAGTACGTGCTCGTGCCCGACGCCATGGCCAATCTCAGCCCCATCCCGGACGGGCTCACCGACGAGCAGGTGCTGATGTGCCCGGACATCATGTCCACCGGCTTCTCGGGCGCCGAGCGCGGCAATATCCGCATCGGCGACACGGTCGTCGTCTTCGCCCTCGGGCCCATCGGGCTATGCGCCGTGGCCGGGGCCAAGCTGATGGGGGCCACCACGATCATCGGCGTGGACGCTGTCGCCAAGAGGCTGGAGACGGCCCGGGCCCTGGGGGCGGACCACGTCATCGACTTCAAGGCCAATGACCCCGTGCAGGAGGTCATGCGCCTGACCGACGGGCGGGGCGTCGACGTCGCCATCGAGGCGCTGGGGACGCAGGCGACCTTCGAGGCGGCCCTGCGCTGCGTGCGCCCGGGCGGCACGCTCTCGAGCCTCGGCGTCTATTCCTCGAACCTCACCATCCCGCTCGACGCCTTCGCGGCCGGGCTCGGGGACACCACGATCGTCACGACGCTCTGCCCCGGCGGCAAGGAGCGCATGCGCCGGCTCATGGAGGTCGTCGGCTCCGGCCGCGCCGACCTCGGCGCTCTGGTGACCCACCGCTTCAGGCTCGACGAGATCGAGAAGGCCTACGACCTTTTCTCGCACCAGCGCGACGGCGTGCTGAAGGTCGCGATCACGCCCTGAGGTCAGGCCGACTGGGCCGCCGCGTCCCCGGACGCGCGGAGCGACTGCAGGTCCTGCGAGGCCCGCACGATGTCGCGGACGCGCCCGTCGAGCGACGTGGCGACCTCCGACAGGTGCAGCGCCACGCGCTCGATATGGGCGACGGTGTCGTTGAGGTCCTCGTAGACGGCGCGTGCCTTGCTGGTGGCGGGCGCCGACACGGCCGTGATGTCGTTGATCGTCTCGACATGGCGAAGCTGCGCGGCGATGGCCGCCGTCACGCGGTCGTTCTTCGCGACGATGTCGGTCACGCCACGCTCCAGCGTGTCGAACAGGTCGAGCGACGACCGGCCTGCGGCCTGGATCGAAAGGATGAGGTCGCTGATCTGGTTCGTGGCGGCCGAGGTCTGCAGGGCGAGCTGCTTCACCTCCTGCGCCACCACGGCGAAGCCGCGCCCGGCCTCCCCGGCGCGCGCCGCCTCGATGGTGGCGTTCAGCGCGAGCAGGTTGGTCTGGTCGGCGATCCCCTTGATGGATTCGGCGACGTCGGCGATCTGGCTCGCCGCCGACACGAGCGACTTCACGCTGGCATGACCCTGGTCCGCCTTCTGGGCCGTGATCTCCACGAGCTGGCGGGAGGCGTCGACCGAATCGCTCACCACGCGCGAGGCCTCGCGCAGGGCGGCGCCGGCCTCCACGACCTGTCCCACCCGATGGGACGACGAACTGAAGTGGGCCGTCGTTTCCTGCACGACGCCCTTGATCTTGCCGCTGGCCTGCATCACGTCGCCGGACGTGGCGGTCAGCGATTTGGTCGCGCTGCCGATCTGCGCCAGGGCTGCGGTGATCGTCGTGCTGAAGGCCTTCACACGCCGCGCCATCTCCAGCTCGCGGGTGAGCAGCGCCTTGTTGTGTTCGTGCACCTTCAGGGCCTCGGCGGACTGGGCCTCGCGTCGCTCGGACGCGAGCAGGTCCTGGTAGGCCTTGTCGGCCCGCCTCGCCTTCTTGATGTGAAGCCAGAGGATGCCGGCGAAGGAAAGCACGATGCCTCCCACGGCCGCCTCGATGAGCATGAACAGTCGCTGCTGCGCCTCCCGCTCCACCGCCTTCGCGTTGGAATTGGCGAGGTGGACCGCGAGCGAGAGGTCCTGGCTCTTCAACTGGAGCTCCCGGTTGAGCTCGTAGAGGTCGCGGCGACGGGCCGGGAAGTCGTCGCCCGTCTTGATGGCGTCGTAGAGCGCCTCCAGGCGGGGCCGCAGGCCGCGCACGGCCTCGAGCTTGGGAGCGATCTGCTGCCGGTCGTCGCTGCTCATCGACATGCCGTCGAGGCCGGGCAGCAGCGTGATGCGGCTGATCAGCACGTCGACCCGCATGAGCAGCGAATTTTGCGCAAAGCCCTCGGGAGCGACGATCGAATCCGTCAGGAGCACCTGGACCTTGTTGGATTCCTGGGAGATCTGGAAGGCGTTCCAGGAGGAATCGCTGCTCGCGACGAGGAATGCCGACTTCTGCTGCATGTGCAGCGACAGCATCACCGCCACGAGCGAGCCGATCCACACGCCGATCGACACCACCAGGATCTTCGTCGTCCAGCTGGGGTCGATGCGCCACCGGTTGGTCGGGTTGGGTCCGGTCATGGCTCCGATGGAGGGCGGTTCAGACAATGCGCGTAGGACGCGTACTCTGACAAAATGAGGTTAACGAACCGTGCTTCGTTAACTTCCAGGGCGGGGATGGGCAGCCCGACTCTTGAACATCCGCGAGCCTCACGACGGGCGGTCCGGCTCCCAGGGAAGTTGCACGAGCCGGTGACGGCGGGCGGACCGCAAGGCGACCGCGCCCTCGATGCCGGCGCGGGGCTGGAAGGACAGGAGCGTCCAGCTCTCGGCCTGCGGCACGGGAGGCCTTGCCGCGAGCACGGCGACCGGATCCTCGTCGGAAAGTCCCACGTCGAAGGCGTCGAGGGGCACGGCGAGGCCGTCGCCCATGGCCTTGAGGACGGCTTCCTTCCGGGTCCAGCACCTGTGGAAGCCGCGGGTCCAGGCCTCGCCGCGCAGGCGGGCCAGCCGCTCACGCTCGCCGCGCGCGAAGAAGCGCTCCGCGACCTGCGGCTCCACGGGCCGGACGGCCTCGATGTCCACCCCGATCTCGGGCCCCACGACCACGCCGAGAGCGGCGAGCCCGCCGCTATGGCTGAGGTTGAACCGCAGGTCCGGAAGCGCCGGCCGGTCCAGCTGCGGCTTTCCGTGCGGGCCGACGGCGAACGTCACGTCGGAGGGGCGACAGCCGAGGTAGGAGGCGAGGATCGCGCGAAGGCCGCCCCGCGCGGCGCGGAAGGCATCGCCATGCTCGGGCCGCAGAAACCGTTGGGCCCGCCCGGCTTCCTCCGGCGAGAGCCAGGCCGCGAGCCGGCCGAGGGACACGCCGTCGCCGGCGATCGGCCAGGTCCAGACCTCGACGAGGCCCGGCCCGGGCAGCGGGCGCGGCGTTCCCTGGCTCACGGGCGTGGCCTCGCGGCCCGACAGCGGTCGGAGCAGTACTTCACCTCGTCCCACGCCCTCTCCCACTTCTTGCGCCAGGCGAACGGGCGCCCGCAGGTCAGGCAGGTCTTTTGCGGCAGGTCGGCCTTCTTGCGCATCCGGCTCATCGGCGGCTCGGTCGGTTCGTGTCGTTCGCCAGCTTATACGCACCGGCCCGTCGCGGGGATGGGCGGGCGGACCGACGCGACGTCACGGTGCGGCCCGTGAACCGCGTCGCGCCCCCGGGCGTATCCTCCATGGCCTTCGCCAAAGGATCAGCCCAAAGGATCGCCGCCTTGTCCACCCTTCGCCTCGTGCTCGGCGACCAGCTCACCCGCGACGTCTCGAGCCTCGCGGACCTCGGCGCCGGCGATATCGTGCTGATGGTCGAGGCAGCCGACGAGACCACCTATGTCCGCCACCACAGGCAGAAGATCGCGCTGGTGCTGTCCGCCATGCGCCACTTCGCCGCGGAGCTCTCGGCGGAGGGCGTCGAGGTCGACTACGTGCGCCTCGACGATGAGGGAAACACAGGGTCCTTCTCAGGCGAACTGGCCCGCGCCGTGGCGCGCCACCGGCCCTCGCGCCTCGTGGTCACCGAGCCCGGCGAATGGCGCGTCTGGGCGATGATGCAGGGCTGGTCCGCCGCCTTCGACAGGCCTGTCGAGATCCGGGCGGATGACCGCTTCGTCTGCTCGCGCGGACGCTTCGCCCGCTGGGCGGAGGGGCGCAAGGCGTTTCGCATGGAGTTCTTCTACCGCGAGATGCGCCGCGAGACGGGCCTGCTCATGGAGGGCGAGGAGCCCGTCGGAGGGCAGTGGAACTTCGACAGGGACAACCGCAAGAGCCTGCCCGCCGGGCTGACGCCGCCCGGGCGCCTGCGCTTCGCGCCCGACGCCATGACGCGCGAGGTTCTGGACCTTGTCGCATCGCGGTTCCCGGATCACTTCGGCGACCTCGAGCCCTTCGGCTGGCCGGTCACGCGCGCCCAGGCCCTCGAGGCGCTGGCCCATTTCGTCGAGGTCGCGCTGCCCCGTTTCGGGGACTACCAGGACGCGATGAAGCGGGGCGAGCCCTTCCTCTTCCACGGCCTCGTCTCGACCTCGCTCAACCTCGGCCTGCTCACGGCCCGCGAGACCTGCGGAGCGGCAGAGCGCGCCTGGAAGGCCGGCCACGCGCCGCTCAACGCGGTCGAGGGCTTCATCCGCCAGGTGCTGGGCTGGCGCGAATATGTCCGTGGCATCTACTGGCTGCGCATGCCCGGCTACGCCGCGACGAACGCCCTCGGCGCGAAGCGGGACCTCCCCTGGTTCTACTGGTCGGGCGAGACCGACATGGCCTGCATCGCGCAGGTCGTCGGCGAGACGCGCCGGAACGCCTACGCCCATCACATCCAGCGCCTGATGGTGACGGGCAACTTCGCGCTCCTCGCCGGCATCGAGCCGCGCCAGATCGAGGAGTGGTACCTCGCCGTCTATGCCGACGCCTATGACTGGGTGGAGCTGCCCAACACCCACGGCATGGTGATGTTCGCCGATGGCGGGCTGCTGGCCTCCAAGCCCTATGCGGCCTCTGGCGCCTATATCGACCGCATGTCGGATTATTGCGGGGGCTGCCGCTACGACCCCTCCGTGAAGTCCGGCCCGAAGGCCTGCCCCTTCAACCCGCTCTACTGGAACTTCCTGATCGAGAACGAGGCGGCGCTGTCGGGCAATCCCCGCCTGGCCATGCCCTACAGGACGCTGGCGAGGATGAGCCCGCAGCGACGGGCCGAGATCGTGCGCGAGGCGACCGCGTTCCTCGAGGGCCTGGGACAGCCGGCGGAGGCGAGAGCGACCGCCGAGCCGGAGCGCCAGCTGGCCCTTCGCCTCTGAGCCCGCCGCTTCGCGGGCCTCACGCCGCCCGCTTCGCCACGATGAACAGGCGCGGGAAGCGCAGCAGCACCGTGCCGTCGCGCTCGGCCGGGTAGGCCGCCGCGATGCGGTCGCGGTAGGCGGCGAGGAAGCCCTCGCGATCCGCGCCGTCCAGCCGGTCCAGCCAGGGCTTCAGGGCCGTGCTCTTGAACCACTCCACGATGGCGTCGGGGCCGGCGAGCGGATGGACATAGGTCGTCCGCCACAGGTCGACCGCGCAGCCCGCCTCGCGCAGCCATCGCCAATAATCCGCGAAGGAGCCGATCGCTCCCCGGGCCTCCTCCGCCCCCTTCAGGCGGGATGCCCAGGACCCCGCGGACGCGGCCTCGGGAATCGACAGGTGGGACGGCTCCCCGAGATTGTCCGGCATCTGCACGGCCAGCACGCCGCCGGGAGCCAGCAGGGCCGCCAGCCGCGGGAAGAGTTGCGCGTGGCCGGGGACCCATTGCAGCACGGCGTTGGCGAAGAGCAGGTCCGGCGGGCGCTCCGGCGTCCAGGTCGCGACGTCTCCCTCCGAAAAGGTCAGGCCCGGCAGGCGGGCGCGGGCCTTGGCCAGCATGTCCGGCGAGGAATCCATTCCGGCCACCACGGCCGACGGAAAGCGCCGCACGATGAGCTCCGTGCTGTTGCCCGGCCCGCAGCCGAGGTCGACGCAGAAGCCGGGTTCGGCCAGCGGCACGCGCGCGATGAGATCCGAGGGCGGCCGCGTCCGCTCGTCCTCGAATTTCAGGTATTGGGCGGCGTTCCAGTCCGGTGCGGCCATGCTGACCTCCTGTTCGGGCGCAGGCATGGCGCATCCCGCCGCCGCCGGCAAGCGCCGGCGGGGCCACGCGGCCGGGTGGGTCATGGCGAGGCGCGCCGCGACGAGTCGTTCCAGGGCCAGGGAAGGCTCCGATCGCTTCGCCTTCGGCGCGCACTGACGGACGGGGCCGGTTCCAAGGAAGCGGCACGACCCCAAAGAAAAGGGCCGCCGGCTCAATGCGGCGGCCCAGGTCCCGAGAGGCGGGAGCGTCCCTCGGCAAGGGATGCCGGTCAGATGGCCTTGGCCTTCATCTGGTCGGCGATGTAGTCGGCCTGCCGGATGGCGAGCGACACGATGGTGAGCGTGGGGTTCTCGGCCCCGCCCGTCGTGAACTGGCTGCCGTCGGAGATGAAGAGGTTCTTGATGTCGTGGGTCTGGCCCCACTTGTTCACGACGCCGTCGCGCGCCTTCTCGCTCATCCGGTTGGTGCCGAGATTATGCGTGGAGGGATAGGGCGTGGTCGGGAAGGTGCGCACCGCCCCCACCGCGTCGTAGAGCGCGCGACCCTGTCCGTAGGCGTGGCTGCGCATCGCGATGTCGTTGGCATGGTCGTCGAAATGCACGTCGGCGACGGGCATGCCGTACTTGTCCTTGGCGTCGCTCAGCGTGATGCGGTTGGTCTCCTGCGGCATGTCCTCGCCGACGATCCACAGGCCCGCCATGTTGGAGTAGCCGTCGAGCGCGCTGGTGAACTCGCGGCCCCAGGCGCCGGGATCGAGGAAGGCGGCCATGAAGGGCAGGCCGAGCGACAGCGTTTCCATCTCGTAGCCGGCCACGAAGCCGCGCGAGGGATCGTGCCGCGCCTCGTCCTGGATGATGCCGGCCATCGTCGTGCCGCGGTACATGTGCACCGGCTTCTCGAAGATGGCGTAGACCGAGCCGGTCATGTGCCGCATGTAGTTGCGGCCCACCTGGCCCGAGGAATTGGCGAGGCCGTCGGGGAACTTCGCCGAGGCGGAATTCAGCAGGATGCGCGGGCTCTCGATGGAGTTGCCGGCGACCGCCACGATGCGGGCCTTCTGGCGCTGGATCTTGCCGTCCTTGTCGGCATAGACGACGCCCGTCACCTTGCCGGTGTCGTCATGCTCGATCTTGAGAACATGGCTCTGCGGGCGCACCTCCATCTTGCCGGTGGCCTCGCCCTTCGGGATCTCCGTGTAGAGCGTGGACCACTTCGCGCCCCACTTGCAGCCCTGGAAGCAGAAGCCCGTCTGCTGGCAGGAATTGCGGTCGTCGCGCGGCACCGAGTTGATGGCCATGCGGCCGGTGTGGCACTCCTTGTAGCCGAGCTTGTCGGCCCCGGCCTTGAGCACCTTGAAGTTGTTGTTGCCGGGCAGGCCGGGACGGTCGCCCGTCCGAGTCACGCCCATCTTCTCCTCGGCCTTCGCGTAGTAGGGCTCGAGCTCGGCGAGCGTGACGGGCCAGTCCAGCAGGTTGGCGCCGGGCACGCGGCCATAGGTCGTCAGCCCCTTGAATTCGTGCTCCTGGAAGCGCAGCGAGGCGCCGGCCCAGTGCGTGGTGGAGCCGCCGACGGCCTTCACGATCCAGGCCGGCAGATTCGGGAAGTCCTTGTGGACGCGCCAGGAGCCCGACGTCGTGCGCATGTCGGTCCAGGCGAGCTGCGAGAAGCTCGCCCACTCGTCATTGATGAAGTCGTCATATTCGTGCCGGGCCCCGGCCTCCAGGATGACGACGCCAATGCCCTTCTGGGCGAGCTCGTTGCCGAGCGTGCCGCCGCCCGCGCCCGAGCCGATGATGACGACGACGCTGTCGTCGTTCTGGTCGAATTTCGCTGCCATGTCCGTTTCCTCGTTCCGTGCTGGTCGCATCTTGCTTGTGGTTGCGGACCGGCGGTCAGAGCCAATCGATGTCGTTGAAGCCGCGGTTGATGTAGCCGCCCTTCGAGTAGGACTCGCCCTCGTAGCCGAAGATCGGCCACACCTCTTTTTGGTTGTAGAGGCTGACCACGAGGCCGGAGCGGACCGTGTTGAAGAAGGGCGTCGTGTCGATCTGGCGCAGGAGCGCGACGCGCTGGGCCTCCCAGGGCACGGCGACGTAGCCGCCCTTGCCGGCCTGCGCGTCGAGCGCCGCGATGCCCCCCTCGATCATCGAGCGGAAGGCCTCGTCTTTGGACTTCTCGTCGTAGGGCTTCACCGCGATCGCGTAGAAGCGGTCCGGAACCTTGTCGTGCGGGTAGATGTCGCGGGCCACGAGGATCAGCGTGCGCATCGTCTCGGGCTTGAGGGTCGTCACGTCCATGCCCCAGGCCTCGGCCGTGTTGAGCAGGGCGCCGGCGGAGGTGATGGTCACGGCCGCCGCGAAGGTCATCTCCGAGGAGCGGCGCAGGAAGGCGCGGCGGCTCAGGCCCGGGGCCCTGCCGCCGGGATGGTGATCGCCATGGCTGTGGTCATGGTCGTGGTGGTGGGTCATGGGGCAGTTCCTCTCATCGGGGAGGCGCGTTGGCGCTCTGTTGTGGGGTCGCGGACGAGCTCACGGGCGCGGGGCCCGGGGGCTCAGCGGTAACGGCCATGCTTCTGGAGGACCTCGATCTTGTAGCCGTCGGGGTCTTCGACGAAGAAGAAACGGGCGAGAAGCGCCCCCTCGTGCTTGAAATCGACGATGTTGCGCGGCTTGAAGCCGGCCTTCTCGAAACAGGCGTGCTCGGCCTCGAGGTCGTCGACCACGAAGGCGATGTGGCCGTAGCCGGTGCCCAGCTGGTAGGGCTCGGTCGTGCCCTTGTTGATCGTCAGTTCGACCTCGAAGTCGGCCTCGGCGTTGCGCAGGTACACCAGCGTGAACGTGGGAAAATCCAGCCGGTCGGCGACCGTCAGCCCGAAGGCATCGCCGTAAAAGGATACGGACCGCGCCTCGTCGAGCACGCGGATCATGGAATGGATCGCCTTCGCCATCGTCGCCTTGCTCGCCTCGTCAGCCGAATTCTCAGGATGGCGACAGGCTATAAGGCGCAGACGGCGCGTGGTGTTATCCCAATACTACTTGAGCTCTGCCGTCACGCCGCACGGGCGGGACGGACCTCGACGAGGCCCGGCCTGTTTTCCAGCGCGACAAGACAGATACAGCGAAGGTGAGACGTAAAATTCGGCGCCTCGCCCCACATCAGGAGCACTTCATTGTGCAACGTCGAGATGAATCGAGGCACGCTCATCCCTTCGCTGGCCGCTATGGATTCCAGAATCGTCCAGAAGATCTTCTCCAGCCTGATGCTGGTGCTCTGTCCGTTGAGGCGAATCGAACGCGTTTCGAACGCGTAGCTCGCCGGGGGCTGGCTCGCGAAGAGATGGCACATCGGCTTCCTCCCACTCACTCGTCGGCCTGTTCTCATGCGGCCGTACCGAAGCCTGAGTGTGTTGGAAAGGCTCCAATGTGGCAATGCCGGTTGGGCATGGCGTGGCATCGCCGGAGCCTAGAGCGGGGTATACCTTTTTCTTATGGAGGGGTGCGGCCGAACCCCGCGTCAGGGCTCCAGGGCGACCATGCGCGCCGCCTCCCGCGCGCCGCGCTTCACGAGATCGGCATAGGCGGCGGTGACCGCGTCGCGGAAGGCTGCGGCCTGAGGCAGGTCCGCGCCGAAAACCGCCTCGAAGCGCAGGGCTGCGCCCACGCGCTGGGCCGGCGCCTCGCCGGCCGAGTCGAGGGCGGCGCGCAGCGCTCCGGCGAGCGGATCCTTCACGTCGATCGGCCGGCCCTTCTCGTCGACGCCCCCGACATAGCGGATCCAGGCGGCCACCGCGAGTGCGAGCCGGCGGATCGGCGCCCCCTGCGAGAGCCGGTCGCGCACCGTGCCGAGCAGGCGCTGCGGCAACTTCTGGGAGCCGTCCATGGCGATCTGCCAGGTGCGGTGGCGGATGGCCTTGTTCTCGAAGCGTGACAGGAGCTGGCCCGCATAGGCGGCGATGTCGACGCCGGGGGGCGCCGGGACAACCGGGATGATCTCGTCCCGCCACAGCCCCGCGACAAAGGCGCTGAAGGCGGGATCGGCCACCGTGTCGGCGATCGTCTCGTGGCCCGCGAGGTAACCGAGATAGGCCAGGGACGAGTGCGCGCCGTTGAGCAGGCGCAGCTTCATCGTCTCGTAGGGCGCCACGTCCGACACGATCTCCGCGCCCACCTTGTCCCAGGCCGGCCGCGCATCCTCGATGAAGCGGTCCTCGATCACCCACTGGCGGAAGGGCTCGTGCACCACGGGAGAGGCGTCCCGCAGGCCGGTCAGCTCGGCGGCCGCCTGCAGGTCGGCCTCCGTGGCGGCCGGAACGATCCGGTCGACCATCGTGGAGGGAAAGGCGCCGTGCGCCTCGATCCAGGTGGCGAGCCCGCCGTCGCGCAGGGCGGCGAAGTCGCGCACGAGACCCTCGACCGTCCTGCCATTGTGCGGGAGGTTGTCGCAGCACAGCACCGTGAACGGTCCGAATCCCGCCGAGCGCCGACGCTCCAGCGCCTCGACGATGATGCCGACCGCCGAGCGGGATTCGCCGGGATTCTCGAGGTCGTGGACGATGTCGGGATGATGCTCGTCTAGCGCGCCGGTGGCGGGGTCGTGGCAATAGCCCTTTTCCGTCACGGTGAGGCTGACGATGCGCGCGGCCCTGTCCGTCATCATGGCGAGCAGGTGCTCCGGATCCTCCGGCGCGACCAGCGTCGCCTTCACGCAGCCCACGATGCGGGCCGTGGCGCCCGAGCCGTCGCGTTCCAGCGCCGTGTAGAGCCCGTCCTGCGGCGCGAGCCTGTCGCGCTGGTCCGGCCGCTTCAGGCTGACCCCGGCGATGCCCCAGTGCCCGGGCTCGATGGCGAGCGCATCGTCGAGATAGGTCGCCATGTGCGCCCGCACGAAGGCGCCGAGCCCGAGATGCACGATGCCCAGCCGCAACTTTGCCCTGTCGTAGCCCGGAACGGCGGCGCCGGGCCGGATGTCGGCCAGGGTCTTGGCGGAGAGGCGGGGGAACGGGGTCTCTTCGGACAAGGGGAGCCTTCCAGGACGCATTCGTTAACGCGGGGCGAGCCTATAGCCCCTTCGGAGCGGCGCGTCATGCTGCGTGTGACGCAAGGCAGCGGCGCGCCGCGCGCGGCGGACGAGGGGGCAACGTTCAGAAAGGCAGGCCGACATAGTTCTCGGCCAGGGAGGTCTGCGCGGCCTGCGAGCCCTCGAGATAGACGAAGTCCGCCTCCTGCATCCGCTCCTCGAAGGAGCCCGGGGCGTGAAAGCGGTGCAGCAGCGAGGTCATCCACCAGGAGAACCGCTCCGCCTTCCAGATGCGCGCCAGGGCCAGCCCGGAATAGCGGTCCAGAGCCGCCTCGTCCCTGTCGGCGAAGAAGGCGGCCAGCGCCTGGGACAGGTAGTGGACGTCGCTGGCGGCGAGGTTCAGTCCCTTGGCGCCGGTCGGCGGCACGATATGGGCGGCGTCGCCCGCGAGCAGCAGCCGCCCGAAGCGCAGGGGCTCTGCCACGAAGCTGCGCAGCGGGGCGACGGATTTCTCGATCGACGGCCCGCGCACCAGATGAGCCACGGCCTGCGGATCGAGCCGCCGGGCGAGCTCGTCCCAGAAGCGTTCGTCGGGCCAGGACGCCACGTCCTCGTCGGCGGCGCACTGGATGTAGTAGCGGCTGCGCCGCGGCGAGCGCATGGAGCAGAGCGCGAAGCCGCGGGGATGGCTCGCATAGATGAGCTCGTGGTCGCAGGGCGGCACGTCGGCGAGGATGCCGAGCCAGCCGAAGGGATAGACGCGCTCGAAGGTCTTCAGCGCGGCGGCCGGCGCGCTGGCCCGGCTGGCGCCGTGGAACCCGTCGCAGCCGGCGATGACATCGCAGTCGAGGCGGTGCTCGACTCCGTCCCTTTCGTAGGACACCCAGGGCCGGGCGGTGTCGAAGTCGTGCAGCGCCACGCCGTCCGCCTCGTAGACGGTCCGGAGCCCGGCCGCCGCGCGGGCGTCCATCAGGTCGCGCGTCACCTCGGTCTGCCCGTAGACTGTGACGCTCTTGCCCGTGAGCCGCTTCAGGTCGATGCGCAGGCGGCGGCTGTGGAAGCCCACCGCAAAGCCCTCGTGCACCAGTCCCTCGCGCCGCAGCCTGGCGTCGACGCCTGCCTCCGCCAGTAGGTCCACGGTGCCCTGTTCGAGCACGCCGGCCCTGATGCGCGACAGCACGTAGTCCCGCGAGCGGCGCTCGAGCACGACGTTCGCGATGCCCATCCCGTGCAGGAGCTGGCCCAGCAGCAGCCCGGCCGGGCCGGACCCGATGATCGCCACCTGCGTTCGCATTCCCTCTCCCCGCGGTCGGGCCGGACCGTCGTTCCCGGGCACGCGCCCCGACCCGCCGGGGGCGGCGAGCCGGGACCGACCCGTGACGGGCATGGTCGGTCGATCCCGGTCCCGCCGCAAGGGGCCGCCCGCGGCGAACTCCTTAAGGGCCGTCAACCATTCCCGACAATTTAATTCAACTTTTAGGAGCGGTTTCAGGGGTCTTTACCAAGCGTTGAACGGCGGAGCCTCTACTGGCCGCGTCAATTCGGGCCTCCGGGTCCGTCCGTGGCGGACCCGTCCGCACGCAGGTGGAGTTGAGTCTTGGCGGCTGCGATGTCCCACACCGAACGACGCTCGGAGCTCGCGGCGTTCCTGCGCTCCTACCGCGGCGCCTTCATCGGCGTCGCTCTCGTGAGCGCGGCGGTGAGCATCCTCACGCTCACCGGCACCCTCTTCATGCTGGAGATCTATGACCGGGTGCTGCCGAGCCGCAGCGTGCCGACGTTGGTCGGCCTCGGCCTCATCGCGCTGGGGCTCTTCGTCCTGCAGGGCGGGCTGGAATATGCCCGCTCGCGCGTGCTCGGCGCCATCGCGGCCTCGCTCGACGAGGCCGTGGGTCCGCGCGTCTACCGCGCCATCGTGCGGCTGCCTCTGCACCGCGGCGGGGGCCCGGACGCGCTGCAGCCGTTGCGCGACCTCGACCAGATCCGCGGCTTCCTCGCCGGCAGCGGCCCCACCGCGCTGTTCGACCTGCCCTGGCTGCCGCTCTATCTCGTCATCGCCTTCCTGTTCCATCCGCTGATCGGCGTCACCGCGCTCGTCGGCGCGGCTCTGCTCACCGCGCTCACGCTCGTCACCGACGTCCTGACGCGCGGGCCGGAGCGCGACGCCTCGCGCGCCATGGCGGCGCGCAACGGTCTCGCCGACGGCGGCCGGCGCAACGCCGAGGTCGTCCGCGCCATGGGCATGGAGAGCCGCCTCGCCGAGCGCTGGTCCAAGGCGCACCTCGCCGGGCTCGACGCCAACCTCCGCGCCTCCGGCGTCGGCGGCGCGCTGGGCGCGCTCTCGCGCACGTTGCGGGTGATCCTGCAGTCCTTCATCCTCGCGGTCGGCGCCTATCTCGCCATCCACCAGGAGGTGAGCGCCGGCTCGATCATCGCCTGCTCCGTCCTGATGGCGCGCACGCTCGCGCCCGTGGAGCTCGCCATCGCCAACTGGAAGGGCTTCGTGCAGGCGCGCCAGAGCTGGGCGCGGCTGGACGCGCTGCTCGACTACCTCACCGAGACCACGCAGCCGCACGCGCTCCCGGCCCCCACGCGCAGCCTCACGGTGGAGCAGGTCGCCGTGGCGACGCCCGGCGACCGGCGGGTCGTGGTGCAGGATGTCAGCTTCAGGCTCGAGGCGGGACAGGCGCTCGGCATCGTCGGGCCCAGCGCGTCCGGCAAGTCGAGCCTGGCGCGCGCGCTCACCGGCGTCTGGCCGGCCGCGCGCGGCCGGGTCCAGCTCGACGGCGCCAGCCTGGAGCAGTTCTCCCTCGACTCGATCGGCGACCACGTCGGCTACCTGCCGCAGGATGTCGAGCTGCTGGACGGCACCGTGGCGGAGAACATCGCCCGCTTCGATCCGGACGCGCAGCCGGACGCCGTCATCGCCGCGGCGCAGGCGGCCGGGGTGCACGAGCTGGTCGTCGACCTGCCGCGGGGCTACGACACGCCGGTCGGGGAGGGCGGCTCGGCCCTGTCGGCCGGCCAGCGCCAGCGCATCGGGCTTGCCCGCGCGCTCTACCGCAATCCCTTCCTCGTCGTGCTCGACGAGCCCAATTCCAACCTCGACCAGGCGGGCGACGAGGCGCTCACCGCCGCCATCATGGGCGTGCGCGAGCGCGGCGGCGTCGTGGTGGTGATCGCCCATCGGCCGGCGGCGCTCGCCGCCGTCGACCGCATGATGGTGATGCGCGAGGGCCGCATTCTCTCCATGGGCAGCCGGGACGAGATCCTCGCCGCCTTCCTGCGCCAGGCCGCCGCGCCGGCCGCCGCACGGCCCGCCGCCGCCGCGCCGAAAAATCCCTTCACCGCCGAGGCCCGCTTCGGATGACAGACGTCGCCCTTCCTCTCCGCCCGCCCCAGCGCCAGGCTGTCCGCCACCACCTGCGCTCCAGCCTCGTCCTCGCCGTGCTGTTCGGCGGCGGACTGCTGGTCTGGTCGCTCGGCACGCGCATCAACGGCGCCGTCATCTCCCCGGGCACGCTCGTCGTCGATTCCAGCGTCCGCAAGGTGCAGCACCAGACGGGTGGCGTCGTGGGCGAGATCGCCGTCCGCGACGGCTCCCACGTGGAGGCCGGCGACGTCGTCATCCGCCTCGACGACACGATCCCGCGCGCCAACCTCGGCATCGTCTCCAAGAGCCTCGACGAGGTCACCGCCCGCGTCGCGCGGCTGGAGGCCGAGCGCGACGAACGCGACAAGGTGGTCTTTCCGGCCGACCTCGGGCGCAAGGTGCTGGACCGCGACGCGGAGCGCGCCATGGACGGCGAGCAGGGCCTGTTCACGCTCCGCCGCACTGCCCGGGAGGGGCAGAAGGCGCAGCTGCGCGAGCGCATCGCCCAGCTCGAGCAGGAGATCGACGGCATCGTCGCGCAGACCGAGGCCAAGGCCAAGGAAGTCTCGCTGATTCGCCGCGAGCTCGAGGGCGTGAAGGACCTCTACCGCAAGAACCTCATCCAGCTCACCCGCCTGACCGCCCTGCAGCGGGAGGAGGCGCGGCTCGAGGGCGAGCGCGGTTCCCTCGTCGCGCAGGCGGCCCAGGCCCGCGGCAAGGTGGCGGAGACCCGGCTGCAGATCCTGCAGATCGACCAGGAGTTCCGCAGCGACGTCGCCAAGGAGCTGCGCGAGCTGCAGGCCAAGGCGGCCGAGCTCGGCGAGCGCCGGATCGCCGCGCAGGACCAGCTCGACCGCGTCGAGGTCCGCGCCCCGCTTTCCGGCACGGTGCACCAGCTCGCCGTTCACACGGTTGGCGGGGTGGTCCAGCCCGGCGAGGCCATGATGCTCGTCGTGCCGGACCGCGAGGGACTCGCCGTCGAGGTCAAGGTCCCGCCGCAGGACATCGACCACCTGCACCTGGGACAGGACGCCAACCTGCGCTTCAGCGCCTTCAACCAGCGCACCACGCCCGAGATCCACGGCCGCGTCTCGATGATCGCGGCCGACCTCACCGTCGACCAGCGAACCGGCCAGAGCTACTATGTCGCCCGCCTGTCGGTCGAACCGCAGGAGATCGAGCGGTTGGGGCAGGTCAAGCTCATCGCGGGCATGCCGGTCGAGGCTTTCATCATGACGGGCGACAGGACCGTGCTGTCCTATCTGCTGAAGCCGGTCGCCGACCAGATGACGAAGACCTTCCGCCAGCCCTGACGCGAGGCGGGCCTGCCCGGCGCGGGCGGTCCCGGCTCCGCGGCGGTCCCGCCCCCGACCCGCGAGGGCGTTCAGCCTGCCAGGATCTCGTAGTGGACCTCCGTGGGGACGCAGTCCGCCCCGTTGATCGGCACGAGGTCCTGCGGGCAGGCGGAGAGCACCACCACGACGTCGCGCTCGGCGCGCAGCTCCACGCGGTCGCCCGCCTTGCAGAGCGGCGGATCGAAGGAGAGTGCGCCCTCCGCCGTCCAGGGGATGTTCATGAAGAGGTTCAGCGGCGCCGGCGCGGGCTGGTCGGGCAGGCCTGCATCCGCGATCGCCAGGGCGAAATTGTCGCAGCAATTGGCATGGCCCTCGGGTGCGCCGAGCTGGCCATAGCGCTCCTTGTCGCAGGCCGGGATCACCGTGTCGTGGCGGCCTGGCGTCGTGTCCACGGCGAGGCAGAGCAAGGGCCGGCGGCGCGTGGAGTAAAGCCTGTCGCCCTGCGACGGCGTCAGCTTCAGCAGCGCCGCGCGCGTATGCTGCATGGACAGGACCTCGGCCGGGTCGTCCGCCGCGACGGCCCAGGTGTCGACGACCTGGCTGCCATGCGTGTTGACGATGCGCAGCGTCTCGCCCGCCCCGAGCCGGATCGCCCGCGAGCTGCGCGCCGGGACGGGGTAGAGCGTGCCCGGGACATGGGCGGGGGCGCGGCTTTCGGACATGGCGGGCTCCGGTTGGTGGACGCTGGATGATGGTCCAGCCGGTCCCCGCCTGTCCATGCCGGCGACGCTGCGGCGCCGCGTTCAGGGCGTCGCGCGGCGTCCCGTGCTAGGAGGGGGCGGCCCGCTTCCGGGAGGCTTCCCCATGCGCCCCACGACCCAAGGCCCGTCCGTCCCCGCCGACGCCCGCGTCGGCGCGGCCACCTGGACGGGCTTCGCCATGATGGGTCTGGGCATGTTCATGGCCATCCTCGACGTGCAGGTGGTCGCCACCTCCCTGCCCACGATCCAGGCGGCGCTGGGCATGGCGCCCGACCAGATGAGCTGGGTCCAGACGGCCTACCTCGTCGCCGAGGTCGTGGCGATCCCGCTCACGGGCCTGCTGACGCGCGTGCTCACCATGCGCGGGCTCTTCGTCGCCGCGGTGTCCGTGTTCACCCTGGCCTCGCTCGGCTGCGCCGCCAGCACGGGTTTCGCCAGCCTCATCGCGTGGCGGGTGCTGCAGGGCTTTTCCGGCGGCACCCTGATCCCGGCCGTCTTCTCGGCCGTGTTCCTGCTGTTTCCGGTGCGCTGGCAGGGGCTCGCCACGACGCTCGCGGGCGTGCTCGCGGTGCTCGCGCCCACCATCGGCCCGGTGGTCGGCGGCTGGATCACCGAGACCTACTCGTGGCACTGGCTGTTCCTCATCAACCTCGCCCCCGGCGTCGTGGCCGCGCTCCTCGGGACGCTGACCCTGCCGCGGGAGAAGGGCGCGCCCGGGGACCTGCGGCTCGTCGACCTTCCGGCGCTGCTGTTGATGGCGGCGGGCCTCGCCGCGCTGATCCTCGGCCTGAAGGAGGCTCCGCGGCAGGGCTGGGGCTCGCCCGTCGTGCTGGGCCTGCTGGCCGTCTTCGTCGTGGCGCTGGCGCTCTTCGTCCGGCGCAGCTGGGGCGCGGCGCACCCGGTCGTGGAGCTCCGCACGCTGCGCGACCGCTGGTTCGCCGTGGGCTGCCTGCTCAGCTTCGTGCTGGGCGTCGGGCTGTTCGGCTCGGTCTACATGATGCCGGTCTTCCTGTCCGTCTCGCACGGCTACGGCGCGCTGCGCATCGGCGAGATCATGCTGGTGACGGGCGTCGCGCAACTCCTCACCGCGCCGGTCGCGGTGGAGCTGGAGAAGCGCGTCGACCCGCGCTGGCTGTCGCTCGTGGGTTTCCTGCTCTTCGCGCTCGGCCTCGGGCTCAGCGCGCTGCAGAGCCCGGGCGCGGATTTCGGGGAGATGCTCTGGCCGCAGGCGATCCGCGGCGTCGCCATCATGCTCTGCCTCCTGCCGCCCACGCGGATGGCGCTGGGCTTCCTGCCGCCTGCGCAGGTGCCGGACGCGTCTGGCCTGTTCAACCTCATGCGCAACCTCGGCGGCGCGATCGGCCTCGCCCTCATCGACACCGTGATCTACGGCCGCGCGCCCGCCCTGGGCCGGCAGGTCGAGGCGCGGCTCGACGCCGGCGACGAGGCGACCGCCGTGGCGGCGCAGATCCCGCTCGACCTGTTCCGCGACCGGCCGCCCGGGCCGCCCTCAGCGGACGTGCTGGACTACCTCGCGCCGAAGGTGGAGCGGCTCGCTGCGCTTCTGGCCATCAACGAGGCTTGGGCGCTGGTGGCGGCCCTGACGCTGCTCGCCGTCACGAGCCTGCTGCTTGTGCGCGGTCGGGCTCCCGCCCCGCCCGCCTGAGACGCTTCAGCGGCGCGACGGCTCGTGGCAGACGGCCTCGATGTTGTGGCCGTCGGGATCGAAGACGAAGGCGCCGTAATAATCGGGATGGTAGTGCGGGCGCAGGCCGGGCGGGCCGTTGTCGCTGGCCCCCGCGGCGATCGCCACCCGGTAGAACGAGTCCACGTCGGCCGGGTCCGCGGCTGCGAAGGCGACGTGCAGGCGTCCCACGATCGGTGTGCCCTCCGTGATCCAGAATTGCGGCCGGCCCGGAGGTCCGAAACCCGCGTGGCGGCCGCTGCCGCTCGTCTCCTCGTCGACTTCCATCACCAGGCCATAGCCCAGCACGGCGAGCACGCGTTCGTAGAAGGCCTTGGAAGCCGCGAAGTCCGAGACGGGAAATCCCACGTGGTCGAGCATGGCGCACTCCTGGCGGCCCGTCCTGCGGGTCCCTGGGCCATGGTGGCGGCAGGGGTGCGCGGAGGCAAGTCAGGCTGCCGAATTGCACAAATGCGCTTAGATAAATACACCTGTTGCAATTTGCGTCGCCCATCAGTATCACTATCGCCAACGACAGGTGATTGGGGCGGAGCGCGCGGCTGGGATGAGCAAGGCTGTCTTCCTGCACGGGAAGGAGGATGCCCGGGTCGCGCCATTCAACCTGCGCGAGGGCAAGCCCGACGAGGTCCTGCTCGAGGTCGCGGCGGTCGGGCTCTGCGGCAGCGACATGCACTACTACAAGGATGGCGGCATCGGCTCGGCCGTCATCAAGTCGCCCTTCGTGCCCGGCCACGAGTTCGGCGGTTTCCTCTGCGAGGCCAGCGACGAGCTCGGACTGCCGGCCGGCGCGCTGGTCGCGGTGGATCCCAACAGGGCCTGCGGGCATTGCGCCTGGTGCCACGAGGGCCACTTCAACCTTTGCCCGAATGTCGAGTTCATCGGCGCCCCGCCCTTCGACGGCGCCATGACGCAGCGCCTCTGGGTGCCGCGCTCGCAGGTCGTGCCGCTGCCCCCGGGCTTCACGGCGCTGGACTCCGTGATGCTCGAGCCGCTGGGCGTCGCCATCCACGCCGTCGATCTCGCCAAGCCCGCCCTGCTCGAGCGCGTGGCGCTGCTCGGCGGCGGCCCCATCGGCCTGCTGATCCTCCAGGTGCTGAAGGTCGCCGGCGCAGGCCAGGTCTTCCTGGTCGATCCGCTGGCGCATCGGCGCGAGGCCGCGGCGAAGCTGGGGGCCGACGGTGTCGCCGAGAGCCTGGACGACCTCCTGGCCTGGAGCGGGGGCGAGGGCTGTCCCCTCGTGGTCGAGGCGACCAACTCGCCGGACGGGTTCCGCGACGCGGTGCGCGCCGCGCGTATCGGCGGCCGCGTGGTGCTCGTCGGCATCCCCGACGGGGACACCTACACGCTGCCCGCGGCCGAGGCCCGCCGGCGGGCCTTGAAGATCAAGTTCGCCCGCCGCATGGGCGAGGTTTATCCGCGCGCCATCGACCTGGTGGCGGCGGGGAAGGTCGACGTCGCCTCGGTGGTCAGCCACCGGGTGGGACTGGACGAGACGCCGGGCGTGTTCCGCGCGTTGGCCGACAATGCGCCTGGCTACATCAAGGTGCTCATCTACCCCAACGGGGACAACGAGTCAGGGAGGACTCCATGAGAAAGCTGTTGCTCGCCACGCTGAGCGCGCTCGCCATCTCGGCGGGCGTCGTCGCCACGACGCCTGCGCCCGCGCAGGCGCAGTGGGCCATCGAGAAGGCTGCCGCGCCCTTCAAGGGCACGCAGATCAACGTGATCTTCCTCGATCGCCCGGGCTACCGCGCGATCATCAAGCTGCTGCCGGAATTCGAGAAGAAGACCGGCATCAAGGTCAACTACGAGATCGTCCCCTACGAGAACACCCGCGAGAAGCAGGTGCTGAACTTCAACTCGAAGGGCGACCTCACCATGGCGCTCGTCGACCTCGTGTGGATCGGCGAGTTCGCCGAGAACGGCTGGATCGTGCCGATCGACAAGTTCAGCTCGGACGCCGCGATCACCGATCCCAACCTGAACCTCAAGGGCTTCTTCCCGCTGCTGCTGGACGCCTTCGGATCGTGGGGCGGCAAGGTCTACGGCCTGCCCTTCGACAATTACTCGGGCCTGCTCTTCTACAATTCCTGCATGCTGAAGGAGGCGGGCTTCGACAAGCCGCCGGCGACCTGGGACGAGGTGCTGAACGTCTACGCGCCCAAGCTCACCAAGGCCGACAAGAAGCAGTACGGCTTCGCGCTGCAGTCGCTGCGCGGCGAGACGCAGTCGGCCGACAGCTTCATGCGCGTGCTGTGGCCGTTCGGCGGCTCGCTGCTCGACAAGAACTTCAAGTCGAACCTGAACTCCAAGGAGAGCCAGACGGGCCTGAAGTTCCGCCAGGACCTCATGAAGTACATGCCCCCGGGCGTGGTCTCCTACGACCATTCCGAGGCCGTGAACGCCCTGGCGCAGAACCAGGTCGCGATGATCACGGAGTGGTCGGCCTTCTACGGCACGCTGACCGACCCCAAGACCTCCAAGCTCGGCGACTGCCTCGCCGTCGCTCCGGAGCCTGCGGGTCCGGCCGGTCGCCTGCCCGCGCTGGGCGGCTTCTCGCTCGCCGTCGCCTCGCAGGCGACGGAGGCCCAGCAGAAGGCCTCGTGGATCTTCATCCAGTGGGCCACCTCGGAAGAGATCGCCCGCGCCTATGTCGAGGCCGGCGGCGTCTCGGGCCGCACCGCGATCTACGAGCAGCCCGACATCAAGGCCAAGTACAAGTTCGTCGAGCCGATGGTCGCCTCCTGGCAGAAGGGCGTGCCGGAGTTCCGTCCGCGCTTCCCCGCCTGGCCCGCCATCTCTGAGGTGGTCGCCGAGTTCGGCTCCAAGATGATGCTCGGCGAGGTGTCCACCGAGGAGGGGGCCAAGCAGATCGGCGCCCGCATGGAGGACATCCTCAAGAAGGAAGGCTACTACGACGGCAAGAAGGCGCTGCGCCAGTAAGCCGGAGCCCGGCCGGGGCAAGCGCTCCATGCCCCTCATCCTGAAGCGCCATGCGCCCACGCGCATGGCGTCCCGAAGGATGAGGGGATCGAGCCTGTCCAGGCGACGGTCCGGGCGCGCTCTTCGCCTCTCCCCTCGCGGGAGAGGCCGGAGCGCCGGCGCGCCGGGACGGGGTGGACGAGGCTCGCGGGGCCAGGAGCGCAGGAACGGCTCCATGCCCGGCGCCACACCCACCCGCCCCTTGGCGACGAGCCGCCCCTCGAGGAGAGGGTGACGCGCGTCGGATGACCGGCGGCGGTCCCTTGCGGGATCGGGCGCGCCGGGCTCATTCTTTCCCACGATCACGCCGTCCCGAGATCGCGGACGGCGGCGGAACCACGCCATGACGCAGACCCTCTACCAGGCGGCGCTCGACGATCTCGGCCGGGTCTTCGACCGGATCGACCAGGCGCAGGTCGAACGCGCCGTCGACGAGATCGCGCGCGCCGGCAAGATCGCCCTCTACGGGCTCGGCCGCGAGGGCCTTCAGATTCGCGGCCTGTGCATGCGTCTCTTCCACCTCGGCCTGAAGGTGGCGATGGTGGGCGACATGACGGCGCCGCATCTCGGACAGGGGGACCTGCTGATCGTCTCGGCGGGACCGGGCCAGTTCTCCACCGTCGACGCGCTGATGGGCGTGGCCCGGCGCGACGGCGCGCGAACCCTCGTGGTCACCGCGCAGCCGGACGGCGCCTCGGTCAAGGCGGCCGACGTGGTGCTCGCGATTCCCGCGCAGACCATGGCCGACGACACCGGTCCCTCCACCTCCGTCCTGCCCATGGGGTCGCTCTTCGAGGGCGCCGAGTACATCCTGTTCGAGGTGATGATCCTCATGCTGCGCGAGAAGCTCGGCGTGACGCCCGAGCAGATGCGCGCCAACCACACCAACCTGGAGTGAGGCGCATCGTGTCGGGACCGGCGGCGGCAGCGGGCGGGGCGGAGGAGGCGAGGCGGTCGAAGCCGTCCGCCGCGCGCCGGCACCATCCCGGCTACGGGCGCTGGACCCCCTTATGGTTCCTTGCCCCGGCCGTGCTGGCGCTCTTCGCCATCGGCATCTACCCCACCATCTTCGCGGTGGTCACGTCGTTCCGGCGCTACAACATCACGCGCCGCGCCGACATGCTGGACGGCTACCCGTTCGTCGGCTTCGAGAACTACCTCAGGGTGCTCACGGACCAGACCTTCTGGGACAGCCTGCTGCTGACGGGACAGTTCT
Organism: Alsobacter sp.; assembly: GCA_046349155.1. Classification (GTDB taxonomy): domain Bacteria; phylum Pseudomonadota; class Alphaproteobacteria; order Rhizobiales; family Beijerinckiaceae; genus Alsobacter. The sequence goes on from JAXMCW010000004.1 coordinate 311,329, forward strand.
ACCTGACGGTTGTGCCGATCCAGATCGCGCTGGGCGTCGGCATCGCGCTCATGCTGCACAGGCCCGGCTGGCCGCTGCTGCGCACGCTGGCGCGCGTCTCCCTCGTCGTGCCGCTCGCCACGACCTACGCGGTCGTGGGCCTGATCGGGCGGCTCATCTTCAACCGCGACTTCGGCGTCGCCAACCAGATCATGAGCTGGTTCGGCCTCGCCTCGTCCGACTGGCTGGGCAACACGACGGGAGCCTTCGTCGCCATCGTGGTGATGGACGTCTGGCAATGGACTCCCTTCGTGGCGCTGATCTTCCTGGCCGGCCTTTCCATGGTCCCGCCCGAGATCGAGGAGGCCGCCCGGCTGGAGACCAAGAGCCACTGGGCCATGCTGCGCCATGTGCAGCTTCCCTACCTGCTGCCCGGCCTCACGGCGGTGCTGATCCTGCGCTCGGCGGACGTGCTGAAGCTCTTCGACATGGTCTTCGTGATGACGCGCGGCGGACCGGGCTCGGCGACCGACCTTGTCTCCGTCTATGTGCAGCGCGTCGGCTTCAAGGTCTTCGACCTCGGGCTGGGCTCCGCGCAGGCCATCCTGCTGCTCGTCCTCACGATCGTGCTGAGCCGGATCTACATCAGGATTTTCTACCGGGAGATCGAGTGATGGAGAGCCGCACCCTGGGCCGCGCCCTGCACGCGCTCGGCCTTCTCGTCGTCCTCGCCTTCGCGCTGTTCCCCTTCTACTGGATGATCACGTCCAGCCTGAAGGACCAGACGGATCTGCTGGCCTCGCCGCCGGTGTGGTTCTTCCGCCCCACGCTCGCCAACTACGAGGACATCTTCGCCGATACGCGCGTCACCACGGCGGTGCTGAACTCGTTCATCGTCGCGAGCGCGACCACGGTGCTGGCCGTGCTGCTGGGCACGCCCGCCGCCTATGCGCTGGCCCGCTTCGAGTTCCGCGGCAAGGCGGACCTGTGGTTCTGGTTCATCTCCAACCGCATGATCAGCCCCATCGTGCTGGCGCTGCCGGTCTACCTGCTCGCCAAGCAGGTGAATCTGCTCAACACGCACCTCGTCCTGGTGCTGATCTACCTCACCTTCACCCTGCCCATCGTGGTGTGGATCTGCACGGACCAGTTCCGCTCCATCCCGCCTGACCTCGAGCAATCCGCGCGGCTCGAGGGGGCGGACCAGTTCACGATCTTCCGCCGCATCTATCTGCCGCTCGGGCTGCCGGGCGTGGCGGTGTCGGCCATCTTCGCCTTCATCTTCTCGTGGAACGAGCTGCTCTACGCGCTCGTGCTCATCACCAGCCAGAACCTGAAGACCGCGCCGGTCGTGGCCACCAACTTCATGTCGGGCTATGAACTGCCGTGGGGGAAGATCATGGCCACGGGCACGGTCATCGTGCTGCCGGTCACGCTCTTCGCCCTCGTCGTCTCGCGTCACATGGTGAGCGGCCTCACCATGGGCGCCACGAAGTAGGCCGGCCGAGGAACCCGTGAGCCAGACCGACACCCGCGCCGGCGTTCCCGCCAGCCTCGTGAAGTCCGCCCAGGAGGCGGCTGAGGCGCAGACGATCGCGCGCGTGGCCTGGTACTATTATGTCGGCGGCATGACGCAGCAGGAGATCGCCGATCGGCTCGGCCTGACGCGCCTGCGCGTCAACCGCATCGTCGGCCAGGCACGCGCCGACGGCTCCGTCCGCATCGAGGTGAAGCTGCCGCTCGCCTCCTGCGTCGCCCTGGAGGAGCGGCTCAAGGCGCGCTACGGGCTCGACGACGTCAGCGTCGTGCCGCACATCGACGATCCCGACCTGCTGCAGCAGTCGATCGGCGAGGCGGCGGGGATCATGCTGGATCCGCTGCTGCGCGACGGGGTGGGGCTCGGCGTGGGCTGGGGACGCACCCTGCGCGCCGCCGTGCGCACGCTCACGGCGCGGCGCTTCCAGGAGAGCTGGGTCGTCTCCCTGATGGGTGGCCTCACGCGCGGCTCGGGCACCAACACGTTCGAGGTCGCCACGGAGTTTTCCCGCAACCTCGGAGGGGACTGCTACTATGTCGCCGCGCCCATCTACTGCCCCTCCGTCGAGAGCCGCTCGACGCTGCTGACGCATTACGGCCTCGCCGAGGTCATGCGCCGGGCCCGCGAGGCCGACGTCGCCATTGTCGCCGTCGGCGACCTGTCGTCCCGCTCGCTGCTCGCCTCCACCCACATCGTGTCCGAGAACCTCGAGGAGCTGCGCAGGGCGGGCGCGGTGGGCGACATCCTCGGGACCTTCCTCGACGAGTACGGGCGGCCCATCGACCATTCGCTCAACCGCCGCGTGATGGCCCTGGCGCCGGGCGAGCTCAAGGCCATTCCGTCCTCGATCCTCGCCTCCGGCGGCGAGAACAAGCTTGCCATCGTCCGGGCCGTGCTCAATGCCGGCTACATCCGGCGGCTCGTCACCGACGAGCGCGTGGCGGCGGGCCTCTTCGCATGACGAGGCTCCTCGCCGTCGACGTCGGGACGCTCTCCGCGCGCGCCGGGCTGTTCGATCCGCATGGCCGGCTCGTCGCCGCCGCGAGCGCGCCCTTCGCGCTGCTGAAGCCCGCCGAGCATCACGCCGTCTACCGGATGGACGAGATCTGGCAGGCGGTGGTGCTCGCCGTGCGCGATGCGCTCGCCGCCGAGCCCGGCGCCGAGCGCGAGGTCCGCGGCCTCGCCTTCGACGCCACGTCCTCCGTTCATGTCGCGGCGGAGGGCGGGCGTCCGCTCGACGGCGACGCTGACGTCGTCTGCTGGATGGACCATCGCGGCGAGGCGGAGGCCGAGGAGATCGGGCGTAGCGGCGATCGATACCTCGCCTATGTCGGCGGCAGCGTCTCGCCGGAGATGCACCTGCCCAAGCTTCTCTGGCTCAAGCGCAACCGGCCCGCGGCGTGGGCGCGCGTCACCGCCGTGCGCGACCTCTGCGACGAGCTCGCGCGGCGGGCGACCGGCCTCGACCGCCAATCCGTCTGCGGGCTCGCCTGCAAGTTCCCCTACCTGCCGGCCGATCCCGAGCCCTGGCGGCGCGGCCTGCTTCGCGACCTCGGCATCGCCGATTTGCTCGATCGCGGCGCGCTGGCGCAGCCGCCCGGCCGTGTCGGCGAGCGGCACGGGACGGTCTCGGCGCAGGCGGCCGCGGAGCTCGGCCTGCAGGCCGGCACCCCCGTGGCGGTCGGGCTGATCGACGCCGAGGCCGGCGCGCTCGGCGTGCTCGGCCGCGGCTTCCGCGCGGTCATGAACCGAACGCTCGCGCTGATCGGCGGAACCTCGACCTGCTACATGAGCTTCGCCTCCGACGAGCGGCGCGTGCCCGGCGTCTGGGGTCCCTTCAGGGATGCCGTCTTTCCGGGCTTCTGGATGCACGAGGCCGGCCAGAGCCTGTCCGGCTCGGCGCTCGACGCCGTGCTCGCCCAGCACCCTGCCAGCCTTGCCGGGCCCTCGGCCGAAGGCCATGCCGAGACGGCGCGCCGCGTGCTGGCGCGCCTCGACGAGGAGGGCCCCGCCTTCGGCGCGCGCCGCCACATCGTGCCCGACTGGCTGGGCAACCGCGCGCCGCTGGGCGACGGGACCGTGCGCGCGCTCGTGACGGGGGTCGGCGAGGAGACCTCGGAGCGCTCCTTCCTCGAGCACTATTATGCGACCGCGCGCGCCCTCGTGCTGCAGAGCCGCCAGATCGTCGAGCACCTCAACGCGCATGGCTACGCCATCGACCGCGTGGCGCTGGCGGGGGGCCACCTCAAGAACCCGCTGCTCCTGCGTCTCTACCGCGACGGCCTCGGCGCGCGCGTGGTGCTCTCGGAGGCGCCCGAGCAGGTGCTGCTCGGCACCGCCATGGTGGCGTCCGTGGCCGCCGGGCTGCAGCCCGATCTCTTCGCCGCGCTCGACGCCATGGCGCCGGAGCAGCGCGAGATCGAGGCGGATCCCGCCTGGGCGCGGGCCCATGACGCATCCTACCGCATCTACAAGACGCTCTTTGCCGTGCGCAATGAAACGCACGCCGAGGCCCGGGCCTTTCTCGCGGCGGCGGCGCAAGACCAGTGACGGAGTGACCGGGCCATGTCCTTCCTGAAGCTCGACCGGGTGGAGAAGCGCTTCGGCGCGGCCAAGGTGATCAACGGCGTGAGCCTGGAGGCCGAGAAGGGCGAGTTCGTCGTCTTCGTCGGCCCGTCGGGCTGCGGCAAGTCGACCCTGCTGCGGATGATCGCCGGGCTCGAGGAGGTGACGGAAGGCGACATCTCCATCGACGGGCGCGTGGTGACCGGCATCGAGCCGGCGGACCGCGAGGTCTCGATGGTGTTCCAGTCCTACGCCCTCTATCCGCACATGAGCGTCTTCGACAACATCGCCTTCGGGTTGCAGATGGCGAAGATGCCGCGCGACGAAATCAGGACGCGCGTGGACGAGGCGGCCCGCATCCTGCAGATCGAGCCTCTGCTGCAGAGGAAGCCCCGCCAGCTCTCCGGCGGCCAGCGCCAGCGCGTCGCCATCGGGCGGGCCATCGTGCGCCACCCCAAGCTCTTCCTGTTCGACGAGCCGCTCTCCAACCTCGACGCCGAGTTGCGCACGCAGATGCGGGTGGAGATCGCCAAGCTCCATCGCGACCTCGGCGTCACCATGGTCTACGTCACGCACGACCAGATCGAGGCCATGACCCTGGCCGATCGCATCGTCGTGCTGCGCGCCGGGCTCGTCGAGCAGATCGGCTCGCCGACGGAGCTCTACGACCATCCCGCCAACACGTTCGTGGCGGGCTTCATCGGCTCGCCGAAGATGAACTTCCTGCCGGCCAGGGTTCGCGCCGCGACGGCGGAGGCGATCGAGGTGGAACACCCGGCCTTTGCGGGCGGCTCCTACGCCATCCCGCATGCGGCGGGCCGCCGGCCCGCCTCGGGCGAGCCGATCACCGTCGGCTTGCGTCCCGAGAACCTCCAGCTCGGCGGCGCGAGGCCGATCCTCGAACTCGCGGCCGACGTCAGCGAGAATCTCGGCGGGGCCACGCAGATCTATGCCTCCGCGCCCGACGGGGCCGCGCTGACCCTGCTCGCCCCCGGCCGTCCCTCGCTCACGCGCGGCGAAAAGCTGCCGGTCGCGCTCGGCTCGGGCCGGGTCTACCTGTTCGACCAATCCGGCGCGGCGCTCTGAGGCACGTCCCATGGCTACCTTCCTCGGCATCGACGTCGGCACCTCCTCCATCAAGGCCATCCTGCTCGACGAGCGGCAGACACTCCTCGCCGAGGCCGGCGCGCCGCTCGCCGTGGAACGCCCGCATCCCCTCTGGTCGGAGCAGGACCCCGAGGCCTGGTGGCAGGCGACCTGCCAGGCTGTCGCGGAGATCCGTGCGCGCCATCCCGACAGGATGGCCGAGGTGGAAGGCATCGGCCTCTCCGGCCAGCAGCACGGCGCGACCCTGCTCGCGGCGGACGGCTCCGTGCTGCGGCCCTGCATCCTGTGGAACGACGGCCGCTCGGGCGCGGAATGCCGTGAACTCCTGGAGCGCGTGCCGGACTTCATGGCGCGTTCCTCCAACATCACCATGCCCGGCTTCACGGCCCCCAAGCTCCTGTGGGTGGCCAGGCACGAGCCTGACGTCTTCGCCCGCGTGGCGACCGTGCTCCTGCCCAAGGACTACGTGCGCTTCCGCATGACGGGCGCCCGCGTCTCCGAGATGTCCGACTCCGCGGGGACCTTGTGGATGGACGTCGCTCACCGGCGCTGGGACGACGTGCTGATCGAGGCCTGCGGCCTCACCCGCGCGGCCATGCCGGACCTCGTGGAGGGCTCGGAGATCTCCGCCACGCTGTCCCCGGAGGTCTCGCAGCTCTGGGGGATGGGCGGCCGGCCCGTGCCGGTGGCGGGCGGCGGCGGCGACAATGCCTGCTCGGCGGTCGGCATCGGCGCGACGCGCGAGGGCGACGGCTTCCTGTCGCTGGGGACGTCCGGCGTCGTCTTCGCCACCACGGACAGGCCCGTCGCCCTGCCCGAGCGCACGCTGCACGCCTTCTGCCACGCCCTGCCCGGGCGCTGGCACGGCATGGCGGTGACGCTGTCTGGCGCGCTGTCGCTCTCCTGGCTGGCCGGCCTGCTCGGCGCGTCCGGCGACATTCCCGGCCTCGTCGCCAAGGCCGAGGACTTCGCCAGGGACCCCGTGCGCGTCGCCCATGCGCCGATGTTCCTGCCCTACCTGACGGGCGAGCGCACCCCGCACAACGATCCCAACGCGACCGCGCATCTCGCGGGCCTGCGGGTGGAGCACGATCAGGGCGCGCTCACCTACGCCGTGCTCGAGGGCGTCGCCTTCGCGCTGGCCGATTGTCTCGACGTGCTGGTCGCGGCCGGCGCGCCGCCGCGCCAGTGCATGCTGGTCGGCGGCGGTTCGCGCAGCGCCTTCTGGGCCCAGGTGATCGCCGACGCCACCGGCCTGACCCTGGACGTGCCCGCCGGCGCCGAAGTCGGCGCCGCCTTCGGCGCGGCGCGGTTGGGCATGCTGGCGGCGGGCGGCAGTGAGGCGGAGGTCTGCGGGAAGCCGTCGGTGCGTCGGCGCGTGGAGCCGGGCCTGCTCGACGCGGCGCTCGTCGCCCGGCGCAAGGCCGCGACGCTGGCGCTCTATTCCGGCAGGGCCTGAGACGCCGCTTCGCCGAGCTTGTCGAGGTGCATGCGGATATGCGCCGCCTCGGCCGGCGTGCCCGCCAGCGCGATGGCGCGGCCAAAGGCGACGCGCGCCTCCTCGCGGCGGCCGAGCTGCTGCAGCAGCGAGCCCCTGACGCCGAAGAAATGAAAATACCCCGAGAGCGGGCGTTCCAGCGGCTCGATCAGCGCCAACGCGGCTTCGGCGCCGCGCACGCGGGAGACGGCCACGGCCCGGTTCAGCGTCACGACGGGGGAGGGCGACAGCCGCTCCAGCGTGGCATAGAGCAGGTCGATCTGCGCCCAGTCCGTGTCGGCCGGCGTCGCGGCGCCGGCATGCAGCGCCGCGATGGCGGCCTGGACCTGGTAGGGCCCGGGATTGCGGTGCCGCATGGCCTTGTCGAGCAGCGCCATGCCTTCCGCGATCGCGCCGCGATCCCAGCGGCCGCGGTCCTGGTCGTCGAGCAGGATGACCTGGCCCTGCGCATCGAAACGCGCCTCGCGGCGGGAATGCTGCAGCAGCATCAGCGCCAGTAGGCCCATCAGCTCCGGCTCGGCCGGGAAGAGCCGCAGCAGCAGGCGGGCGAGCCGGATCGCCTCGTCGCACAACGGCGCGCGGTCGGGGTCCCGGCCGCCCGAATAGCCCTCGTTGAAGACGAGGTAGAGCATGGCCGCGACGGCGGCGACGCGCTCCGCCCTCTCCGCCGCGCCGGGCGTCTCGAAGGGCACGTCGGCCCGCGCGATCCGGCCCTTCGCACGCGTGATGCGCTGCTCCATCGCCGCCTCGCTGACCAGGAAGGCGCGCGCGATCTGGCGGACCCCGAGCCCGGAGACGATGCGCAAAGCGAGCGCGATCTGCTGGGTGGCCGGCAGGTCCGGATGGCAGCAGATGAAGAGCAGCCGCAGCACGTCGTCGCGGTAGTGCGAGCCGTCGATTTCCTCCGCGAGGCTCTCCTCGGCGTCGCCGAGGTTCGACAGCGCGGCCTCGTCCGGCAGCGCCTCGAGCCTGCTGCGCTTGCGTACGGCGTCGATGGCGACGTTGCGCCCCACGAAGATCAGCCAGGCCGCGGGATCGCGCGGCGGACCGTTCTTCGGCCAGGTGCGCAGCGCGCGCAGGCAGGCCTCCTGGAAGGCCTCCTCGGCGAGGTCGAGATCGCGGAAATAGCGCAGGAGCGCGCTGACGGCCTGCGGGCGCGCGCCCGAGAGCGCGGCCTCGATCCAGTCGATGTCGCTCACGATCCCGCTCCCGCCGCGCCCGGCCTGAACAGGGAGACGGGGCGGATCTCGTAGCTCCCGCCGGGATTGGCCGCGCCGAGCTCCTTGGCCACGCCGAGCGCCTCGTCGAGGTCCTTGCAGTCGAGGATGTAGAAGCCGAGCAGCTGCTCCTTCGTCTCCGCGAAGGGGCCGTCGATCACGAGGGGCGGGTCCCGGTCCTTGCGCAGCGTCGTCGCCGTGCCGGTCGGCATCAGCCGCGCCACGGGGCCGAGCCGGCCCTCCCGGGCCAGCCTCTCCTGCACGACGGCGAGCCTGGCGAGCACCGCGTCGTCCTCCTCCCGCGTCCAGGAGCAGACGACGTCCTCGGAATGGTAGCACAGGATGGCGTAGAGCATTGTGGTCCTCCCTGGTCCGAGGACGCGGCAAAAGGCCGTGTCCCGACAGTTTCGAGGCGGTTTTTCGGAGGCCGCCTGCATACCGTTAATTTGAGCGGTTTAGCGTGCGGGATCTTTAATGGGCGCGTGCCAATGATGGATTGGATTTAAGGACCTACGGATGTCGCTCTACAGAAGGCCCGCCCTCGTCGTCGATGACAGCCCGGTCATGGCCCGCGTCGTGGCAAGCTGCCTGCGCACCATCGGCTTCGAGCGTGTCGATACCGTGTCCAACGGCATGGCGGCGCTCGACAAGCTGCGGGCCTACGACTTCGGGCTGGTCGTCTCCGACTACGTGATGCACCCCATGACGGGCACGCAGCTGCGCAACGCCATGGACGCCTCGCCCAACCTGCGGATGATCCCCTTCCTGCTGATCACCACGCAGCCGCCGAACTCGCCCTACGCGAGCCTCTTTCCCGACCTCTGCGACTACGCCATCAAGCCCTTCACCATCGAGACGCTGAAGGACAAGGTGGACCGCCTGCTGATCGCCAGCCTCGAGCTGCACGCCAAGGGCGCTGTCGCCACGGTGTGACGGCTGCCGGCCGGCTCAGCCGATGAAGTCGCGCTTGCCGATCTCCAAGCCGTTGTGGCGCAGGATGTCGTAGGCCGTCGCGGCGTGAAAGAAGAAGTTGGGCAGCACGTTGTGCAGCAGGTAGGTGCGCCCGTCGAAGCTGCGCGGCTCGCCGCGCATCATGATCGTGATCTCGCGGGTCTCCGCGCCAGCGAAGGCCTGGGCCGGCAGTGTCGCGATGAAGTCCAGCGTCCGTCCGATGCGCGCCCGCAGCTCTGCGAAGGTCTTCTCGTCGTCCGGCCAGCTCGGCACCTCCGCCCCCGCCAGACGGGCCGACGCGCCCTTCGCGAAGTCGCAGGCGATCTGCACCTGCCGGGTCAGCGGGAACATGTCCGGCGCCAGCCGCGCCTGCAGGAACACGGTAGGGTCGATCTTCCTCGCCTCGGCATGCGCCTCCGCCTTGGCGAGGATCGCGTCAAGCGCCTTGAGCGTGCGGGTAAAGACCGGGACCGAGATGTCGTGCGGCGTCAGGCTCATGCGTGATTCCCTCCCTGTTGGCGGCACGAGCTTAGGGCCGCCCGGGACGGGAGGGGAGGGGGGATCAGGGCGTCGACGGCCAGCCGAGATCCTCACGGGCGAGGCCTAGCATGCGGTTGTAGCGGGCGGCGGCCTCGATGTCGTCGAGCGCCATCTCCCGGCTCGGCGCGCGCGGGCAGATGCCCCAGTGGTGGTTGCCGGCCGCCGCGTCCAGGTAGTGGTTGAAGGCGCGCTCCAGCGCGTCGATCGGTTCGTCCGTCTCGAAGGCCGGGGTGACGAACACGCGCCGCGCCGCCTCGTCCTGCGCGACGCAGTAGCGCCAATCCTGCGCCGCTGCCGCCGAGAGCGCTCCCTGCAGGGCGAGGACAAGAGCGACGAGCGGGACGACGATGGGCTTCATGGGCGGCGGCCTGGGGGGTCAAGTCCTCCATACCATTCCCGGGGCGGTCGAAAAACTCACCGATTGCCAAGTCCGCGCCGGGGCTGCTTGCTCCGGCCTTGCTTGGCTGTTCCCCGAAGCGCCGGGGCTGGGCTATAAGATCGAGGCGGGCTTTCGCCCGCTAAGCCGAAGGTCGTCCATGTCCCCCACCCGTCCCGCGTCTGGAAGGTCACGCCCGTGCCGCAGGTGAAGGCCTGGCAGCAGGGCTACCTCGATGGGCTCTGCGGCATCTACGCCATTCTCAACGCGACCCGCTGCCTCTATCCCACCAAGGCCACCGAGGAAGTGCTGACGCGCATGTGGCACGACGTCATCACCGAGTTCGGCGACAGGATGGCGCACATCTTGCTCAAAGGCACGACGCGCGACCAGGTCTCCGCCTTGATCCGCTCGGCCGGCGCCTTCACGCGGCGCGAGGGCATCGGCGAGATCCATTCCTACCAGCCCTATCGCAACCGGAAGGTGGCCAGCCTCGACCTCTACTGGCAGGACATGGCGACCTGGCTCAGCCCCAAGCGGCGCGTCGCCATCATCGGCCTCGGCAAACCCTGGGAACATTGGACGGTCATCACCTCCGTGAGCGCCGGGGCCGTGAACTTCCAAGACAGCTATGGCATCCGTGTCTTCCCCCGCAGCCGCTTCGTGCCGGGCAAGCCCAAGGGCACGGAGATCGCGCTCGACTACCACCAGACCTTCCTCATCGACCGGGACCCCATCCCGCGCCGGCGGGTGACGCAGGTGTGATGGCCACGCCGCGCCGTGCGGCGTTGCGCCTGTCGTCTGCCGGCGGGAGAATGTCGCCAACCAATACAGGAGGAGAAACCCATGGCAGCCCCCGTCGTGCATGGCCCGAGCTACAGCACCTATGTCCGCACCGCGCGCCTGGCGCTGATCGAGAAGGGCGTGGAGTACAAGCTGCAGGACGTGAACATGTTCGCGGGCGAGACCGCGGCCTCGCCGCACATCAACCGGCAGCCCTTCGCTAAGGTGCCGAGCTTCGAGCATGACGGCTTCGACCTCTACGAGACCGGGGCGATCGTGCGCTACGTCGACCGCGCCTTCCCCGGCAGGGCGTTGCAGCCGGCGGATCCCCGCCACGCGGCGCGGATGGACCAGATCATCTCCATCATCGACAGCTACGCCTACGGGGCGATCGTCGGCCAGCTCGTCTGGCAGCGCCTCGTCGTGCCGATGACCGGCGGCCAGCCGGACGAGGCGATCGTCGCGGCCTCCCTGCCGCGCGTGAAACTGTGCCTCTCCGAGTTCGAGCGCCTTGCGGCTGGCGGGCAGCACCTCGTCGGCGGCGGCCTCAGCCTCGCCGACCTCTATCTCGCCCCGGTCTTCGCCTATCTGATAGGAACGCCGGAATCGGGCGGCCTGCTCGCCGACAAGCCGAAGCTCAAGGCGTGGTGGGGCGCCTATTCCCAGACCCCGGCGATGAAGGGGACGGAGCCGCAATTCGGCTGAGCGCCGCCCGGCGCTCTCCCGCGCGGGATCCATCCGTCGGTCCCGGCCGTGACCGCGAGCCGAAGGCGAAGCAATCCGCTCCAGCGACTGGCGGAGACGGATGGCTTCGTGTCTACCCTCCTCGCCGTGGCGGAGCCGAAACCGTCACGCGTACCGGACCCGCAGGTGCGCGAGATAGTCGGCCGGGTCGAGGCCCCGGCCGGTCGCCCGGCGCAGGATCTCCTCGCGCGACACCGAGCGGCCGTGCCGCCAGACGCGCTCGCGCAGCCAGTCGCCCAGCGGGCCATAGTCGCCCGCCTCCACGCCGGCGCGCACGGCGGGCTCCTGCCGCATCGCCGTCGCATGGAGCTGCGCGCCCATGACGTTGCCGATCGTGTAGGTGCAGAACGAGCCGATCATCCCCGACGACCAGTGGATGTCCTGCAGGCAGCCTTCGCGGTCATTGGGGACGTCGAGGCCGAGGTGGCGCTTCATCGCCTCGCGCCAGGCGCCGGGCACCTCCGCCACGGGGAGGCTCCCGTCCATCAGCGCGGCCTCGAACTCCACGCGCAGCATGATGTGGAGGTCGTAGGTGAGCTCGTCCGCCTCGGTGCGGACGAGGCTCCGGCGGACATCCGTCACGGCTGCGTAGAAGGCTTCCGGCGTGACGCCGGCCAGCGCGTCTGGGAAGGCGGCCTGGAGCTCGGCGAAGTGGAGCTGCCAGAAGCGCAGGCTGCGCCCGACATGGTTCTCGAAGAGACGGGACTGGGATTCGTGCGCCCCGAAGCTGGTGCCGCCCACGGCGTAGAGTCCCACGAGGTCCGTGGCGAACACCGTGCGCGTGAAGGCATCGTCCACGTTCTGCTCGTAGAGTCCGTGCCCCGTCTCGTGGAACGCGCCGAACAGGGCCGGGCGGATGTCGCGCTCGCGGTAGCGCGTGGTGATGCGCACGTCGCCGCGCGTGAAGGAGATCTCGAAGGGGTGGACCGTGGTGTCCAGCCGCCCGCGCGCGTAGTCGTAGCCGAAGGCGGCCGAGAAGCGCCTGGCGACCTCGTATTGCCGGTCAACCGGATAGTCGCGCGTCAGGAAGGATGTGTCCGGCCGCGACCGGCCCAGCGCGGCGTCGAGGATGGGCGCGATCCCGTCGCGCAGGGCCGCAAAGAGCCGCTGCAGGCTCGCCACCGTCTCGCCGGGCTCATAGAGGCCGATCATCGCGTCATAGGGATGCCCTTGCCAGCCGAGCGCGTCCGCATAGTCCCGCGTATTGCGTACGGTTTCCTCGAGCCATGGCGCGAAGTGGGCGAAATCGTCCGTCGCCCGGGCCTCGATCCAGGCCGCGTTGGCGGCCGCGCGCACCGCTGCGCGGCGCTCCACGAGCTCGGCCGGCACGCGCCGGTGCACCTCGACGGCATGGCGGATCTGCCGCAGCGCTTCGCGGGCGAGGTCGTCGGCCGGTCGCGTGCCGGCCTCCTCTTCGGCCTTGCCGAGGAGGTCGACCGTCTCGTCGGCGGCGAGCATGTCGCGGGCGAGGCGCGTCAGCGTCGCAATCTGGTGGCCGCGCGCCTGCGTCCCCCCGGGCGGCATCATGGTCCGGCTGTCCCAGACGATCAGGTTCAGCGTGCACAGGATGTCGGAGACGGCGGCGATCCGGCTCTCGAGGGCGGCGAGGCTCATGAAGTCGTTCCATGCGTTGGGGCGCCGGCCAGGTGGCAGGCGACGGGCCAGGTCCCGCCGCGCGGGTCGAGCGCGGGAACGAGCGTCCGGCATCCGGGCTCCGCGATCGGGCAGCGGGGATGGAAGGGACAGCCGGGCGGCGGGGCGAGCGGACTCGGCAGCTCGCCGCGGACTGCCTCGCGCTGCGAGCGCTTGCCCGGGGCCACCTGCGGCACCGCGGCGATCAGCGCGCGGGTATAGGGGTGGCGCGGGGCGGTGAAGATCGCCTCGGTCTCGCCGATCTCGACGACCTTGCCGAGATACATCACCGCGACCCGGTGGGAGATGTAGCGCACCAGCCGCAGGTCGTGCGTGATGAAGACCAGCGTCAGTCCCAGCCGCTCCTGCAACTCGGTGAACAGGTTGACGATCTGAGCCTGGACCGAGACGTCGAGCGCGGAGACCGGCTCGTCCGCGACGATCACGGCGGGCTCCACGGCGAGCGCGCGGGCGATGCCGATGCGCTGGCGCTGGCCGCCGGAGAATTCGTGCGGATAGCGGTCCGCCGCGTCGCGCGGCAGGTGTACGAGGTCGAGCAACTCGCCCACGCGCCCGGCCACGGCCGGGGGCTCCACGACCCTGTGGACCCTGAGCGCTTCGCCCAGCGCGTCGCCCACGGTGAGGCGCGGGTTGAGCGAACTGTAGGGGTCCTGGAAGACCATCTGCACCTTGCGGTTGAATGCCCGCCGGGCTGCCCCATCGAGCGCCAGCACGTCGCGGCCCTCGAACAGGACTTCGCCAGCGTCGGGCTCGTGCAGCCGCACGAGACAGCGCGCAAGGGTGGACTTGCCGCAGCCCGATTCCCCGACAATGCCCAGCGTCTCGCCGCGGCCCACGGACAGCGCCACGTCGGACAGAGCATGGACCTTGCGGGCCGGCCGGCCGCGCAGCGCGTCGAGCATGGAGCGGCCGAGCGGGAAGCTCTTGCTGAGCCCCTCGACGGCGAGCAGGGGCGGCGCGCTCATGCCGTGGCCTCGGCGGCCGCGAGCCGGTCGGCGGCGTAGCACGCCGCGCGGTGGCCGGGGCCGACGGCGTCGAGCGCGGGCGTCGCCTGCGTGCAGCGCGGCTCGGTATATCCGCAGCGCGGCGCGAACGGGCAGCCCCGGACGGGCTTGTCGAGGCGCGGCGGCTGGCCGGGGATGGGCTTGAGCTTCTTCCGGGAGCCGTCGCCGTGCGGCATGGAACGCAGGAGGGCGTCCGTATAGGCGTGCCGGGGATGGGCGAAGATGGCCTCGACGGGCCCCGTCTCCACCAGACGCCCGGCATACATCACGCTCACCCGGTCGCAGGTCTCGGCCACGACGCCCAGGTCGTGGGTGACGAGGATCATCGCCATGCCGAGCTCCTGCGTCAGGCGCAGCAGCAGCTTGAGGATCTGGTCCTGGATGGTGACGTCGAGCGCCGTGGTCGGCTCGTCGGCGAAGAGCAGGCGCGGCTCGGCGGCGAGCGCGATGGCGATCATGGCGCGCTGGCGCATGCCGCCGGAGAACTCGTGCGGGAAGCCGGCGAGGCGCTCGGCGGGCGAGGCGATGCCGACGAGGTCGAGCAGCTCGACGGCGCGCCGCCGGCGCCCCTTCTCGTCCAGCGCGGTGTGGGCGACGAGGCTCTCGTCGATCTGCCGGCCGATGCTGAGAACGGGGTTCAGCGCGGTCATCGGCTCCTGGAAGATCATGGCGATCTGCTTGCCGCGGATGTCGCGCATCGTGCGCTCGGGCAGGTCGAGCAGGTTGCGCCCGCCCCACTTCACCTCGCCGGTGACGCTGGCGTTGCTGCGCAGGAGCCGCAGCATCGCCCGCAGGGTCACGCTCTTGCCGGACCCCGATTCGCCGACGAGGCCAAGCACCTCGCCCGGCGCGAGGCTCAGGTCGACGCCGTCGACGGCCTGCAGCATGCCGCGGGCGGTGGCGAAGCGCACCTTCAGGTCGCGGACGTCGAGCACCGGCTCTCCCATCAGCGCCTCACGTCCATCAGGTCCGCCAGGCCGTCGCCGGTGAGGCTGAAGCCGATGCCGCAGAGCACGATGGCGAAGCCGGGGAACACGGTGATCCACCAGGCCTGCGAGAAGAAGTTCTTGCCGTCGGCGATCAGGACGCCCCACTCCGCGTCGGGCGGCTGCGCGCCGAGGCCCAGATAGCCCAGGCTCGAGCCCAGCAGGATGGCCAGGGCCATGTCGGTCATCCAGTAGACGAGGATCGGCCGCGCCGCGTTGGGCAGGATGTGGCGGAACAGGATCCGCCCTTCGCGGTAGCCCAGCACCTTGGCGGCGGAGACGTAGTCCTGGCCGCGCAGGACCAGGACCTCCGCCCGCATCAGCTTGGCGTAGAAGACCCAGCCGACCACGCCGATGGCGATGTACATGTTGACGAGGCCCGGCCCGAGCACGGCGACGATCGCGATCACCAGCACGAGGAAGGGAAAGGTGACGACGAGGTCGACCAGCCGGCCGAACAGCACGTCGGCGATCCCGCCGTAATAGCCCACCAGCAGGCCCACGACGCTGCCCACGACGAGCGGCGCGACCGTGGCGAAGAGGGCGATCTGCAGGTCGATCGTCGCCGCCGAGATCGTCCGCGAGAGAATGTCCCGGCCGAACTGGTCGGTGCCGAAAGGATGCGACGCGCTGGGCGGCTGCAGCAGCGCGGTGTAGTCGAAGGCCAGCGGATCGTAGGGCGCCACGAGGCCGGGCGCCACCGCGCAGAGCAGCATGAAGAGCAGGATGACGATGCCCGCCACGAGGGAGGGCGGCATGCGCGAGCGCGCGAGGGCGAGCGCGCTCATCGCGCCGCCCGCGGGTCGAGCGCCATCTGCACGAGGTCGGTGACGAGGAAGGCGAGCGAGACGACGACGGCGAGCACGATCGTCAAGGCCTGGATCACCGGATAGTCGCGCGCGAAGATGCTGTCGACCATCAGCCGCCCGACGCCCGGCACGGCGAAGACGCTTTCCGTGATGACGGCGCCGCCGAGCAGCGAGCCGGCATGTAGGCCGACCAGGGTCACCGTGGAGATCAGCGCGTTGCGCAGCACGTGGCGCAGCAGCACGACGCGCGGCGAGAGACCCTTGGCGCGGGCGAAGTCGACGAACTCGGCGTTCAGCACCTCGAGGATCGAGGCGCGCAGGTTGCGCATGATCACGGCGGAAAAGCTCAGGGCGAGCGTGAGCGCCGGCAGCAGCAGGTGCCAGAGGATGTCGGGGATGCTCTCGCCGTAGCCCCCGACGGGGAACCAGCGCAGCCAGGCTGCGAAGACGGTGAGCAGCACGAGGCCGACATAGAAGACCGGCGAGGAGAGCCCCACCTGGAACGTGGCCCTGATCAGCCAGTCCGGCCAGCGGTTGGCCGAGAGCGCGGCGACGAAGGCGAGGGGAATGGCGAGAAGCAAAGCGAACAGCGTGGCGAGGCCCGTGAGCACCAGCGTCACCGGCAGCCGCTCGGCGATGATCTGGGTGACCGGAACCCGGAAGGCGATGGAGGTGCCCAGGTCGCCCTTCAGCACGCTCTCGATGAAGATCAGGAACTGCGCGAAGATGGAGCGGTCGAGCCCCATCTGCGCCCTCAGCCGGTTCACCGCCTCGTCGGTGGCGCGGTCGCCCAGCATGGCGCTCACGGGGTCGCCCGGCAGCAGCCGCGCGAGCACGAAGACGACGATGCCGATGAGCAGGAACGTCGGCACGATCTGCAGCAGCCGCCCCAACACGAGGCCCGCCCGGTTCATCGGGACGCTCCGGGCGGCGAGGCGTCCCCTGCGCCGGGCCGGGCATGAGCGAGCCCGGCGGGACGCGCGGCGGCACAAAAGAGATCCGCCGGCACGGCGCGAGGCCGTCCCGGCGCAAGGTGGTGGACGGCGGCCGCGGCCGCCGCCCGGAGGGACTGGCTCACGCTCACTTCTCGACGTAGGCGCCTTCGAAGAGGTTGTTGCCGAGCGGGATCTGCACGAAGCCCTTGGCCTGCTTGCGGAAGGCGACGGGATAGGGCGTCTCGTAGAGATACACGATCGGCGCCGAGTCGTTGTAGCGCTGCTGGATCTCCTTGTACTGCGCGGCGCGCTTGGCCGTGTCGATCTCCTGCTGGCTGGCCAGGAAGAGCTCGTCGACCTTGGGGTCCTGCCACATCGAGTGCAGCGAGTGGATGTTCGGGAAATAGGCGAAATAGGACGTGATCTGGCTGGGATCGGAGATGTCGTTCGTCCAGGCCGAGGTGCGCATCGCGAAGTTCTCCTCGCGGTAGCGCGCCGTGCGGGTGGCGTTGTCCACCTGGTCGATGCGCAGCTTCACGCCCACCTGCGCCCACATCTGCTGCACGGCGGCGAGATCGTTGGCGTCGTCGCCGTTGCCGGAGAGCGAGTAGATCGAGGTCTCGAAGCCGTTCGGGAAGCCAGCTTCCGCCAGCAGCGACTTGGCCTTGGCGACGTCGTACTTGTAGAGGTCCTGCCCGGAGAAGAGCGGGGTCGTCGCCGACATGAAGGAGCGCATCGGCTTGCCCAGGCCGAGCGTGGTGATGGCGATGATCGCGTCCTTGTTGACCGCGTAGTTCAGCGCCTGGCGCACCTTCACGTTGGACAGCGGGTTGGGCTTGCCGTCCTTGAAGGTCGGCCCGCAGAAGAAAGTGAGGTAGCGCACGCGCGTGGAGGGCCACAGCTCCATGCGCAGGTTGCTGTCGGCCTGCAACTCCTTCACCCGCGCGTAGGGGATGAATTCGGTGCCGTCGATCTCGCCGGCCTTCAGCTTGAGAAGGCGCGTGGCGTCGTCGGGGATGATCTGGAACTCGAGCTCGTCGAGATAGGGCAGCGGCTTTCCGTCCTCGCCCTGCTTCCAGTAGTAGGGGTTGCGCTTGAGCGTCATCGACACGCCGCGCTTCCAGGCCGTCATCATGAAGGGGCCGGTGCCGATCGGCTTCTCGGCGAAGGCCTTGGCCTTCTCCTCGGCATTGGCGCCGGGCGACGCCTCGAACAGCTTCTGCGGCAGGATCGCGGCGTTGAAGGTGGCCAGCGCCGGGATGATCGTGGGGTCGGGGTTCTTGAGCTTCAGGGTGACCGTGCCGCCCGAGGCCTCGACGCTGTCGATGGAGGCGAGGGACGAGGACCAGGCGCCGGCCTTGGGGTCGCGCGCGCGGTCGAGCGACCACTTCACGTCGTCGGCCGTCATCGCCGAGCCGTCGGCGAACTTCACGCCCTCCCGCAGGGTCAGCGTCACGGCCTTGCCGTCGGCGCTGACCTCCCACTTCGTGGCGAGGCCGGGCTGCACGCCCATGCCGTCATTGGTGGGCGCGATCAGCGTGTCGTAGAGGTTGGTCAGCACCCAGATGTCGACGTTGGCGTCGTTGAGCACGGGGTCGAGGAACAGGCTGTCCGCATAGCGGCCGTAGATCATCTTGCCGCCGCGGGTGGCCGCATCCGCCTGCATCGGCCAGTGCAGCATGCCGGTCGCGACCGCGAGCGCCGCGAGGCTCGCCTTGAGGAAGGTCCGTCTCATCACTTTTCTCCCCTCTCCGTCTTTTCGACAGACGCCATTCTGTCCTAGGATGCTAGAAGGGTTGAGGAGTTCGCGTCAACCGGGAACCCCGCATTCTCCGCGATTTGCCTGACAAGTCATCATGATGCCCGCAAACAGCGTCCTAGTTGCCTAGAACAGATGCCTGGTGCTTCCCTTCTCAGCGATCTTGCCGCGGCGCTCGACCGGAGCCTGCCCGTGCCGTTGAGCGTGCAGTTGAAGGGCCTCATCGAATACGGCATCGCCTGCGGCGAGCTGCCGCCCGGTACGCGGCTGCCGTCGGTGCGCGAACTCGCCGAGGCCGGCGGGATCGCGCCGATGACGGCGGTGGGCGTCTACAAGGAGCTGCAGCACTCCGGGCTGATCATGGCGCGCCAGGGCGCCGGCACCTATGTCGCGGATGGCGCGGCCCTGGCCGACGGGCCGGCGCTGCTGCGCGTCCAGGCCCATCTCGACGCAGCGCTCGCGGAGGCGGAGGCCGCCGGCATCGCGCCGGCCGAGGTGGCCTCGCTGCTCAGCGCCCGCATCGGGCGCAGCCGGGCGCGCGAGGCCCGGCCGGTGCGCCTCGTCATGATCGGCGTGTTCGAGGACGCGACGCGCGCCTACGCCCAGGAGGTCGGGCGCCAGCTCAAGGCGGGCGACACGATCGAGCCTGTGACCTTCGCGGCCCTGCGTGCGCCGGGCGCGGCCCTGCCGCCCGCCGACATCTACGTCACGCTGGCCAACCGCAAGGCGGAGGCCGAGGCCATCGTCGGCGACCGCGCCCCGGTGACCAGCGTGAGCTTCATGCCGTCGGAGGCGACGCGCGCCCGCCTCGCCGGCGTCGATCCGCTCGCGCGGCTCGGTCTCGTCTCCGTCTTCCCGGAATTCCTGGCGCTGATGAAGCCGGGCGTGCTGCGGTTCGCCCCGCACGTGCCCAGCGTCGAGGCCATCGTGCTCGACGATCCCGGCCTGGCCGCCTTCCTGCAGAAGGTCGACGTCATCGTCTACGCGACCGGCGCGGAGCGCGTCCTGGCCCTGGCCCCGTCCGGGTTGCGCTCCATCGAATATCGCCACGTCCCCGATCCCCACGCGGTGCAGGCGAGCCTGCTGCCGCTCGTGGAGACGATCCGCAGCGGCGCGCCTGCGCCGAACGCCAGCGAGGAGGAGATCCGATGAGGATCAGCGAGATGACCTGGATGCAAGTGGAGGACTACCTCAGGCGCGACGACCGCGCCGTGGTCCCCCTCGGGTCCACCGAACAGCACGGCTATCTCAGCCTCTCCGTGGACTCGATCCTGTCCGAGCGCGTCGCGGTGGAGGCGGCGGAGCCGCTCGGCGTGCCGGTCTTCCCCGTCCAGGCCTATGGCATCACGCCCTATTTCATGGCCTTTCCCGGCTCGGTGTCGCTGAAGCTCGCGACCTACACGGCCGTGATCCGCGACATCCTCGACTCGCTCTACACGGCCGGCTTCCGCCGCATCCTGCTGTGCAACGGCCATGGCGGGAACTCGCCGGCCCAGACGGCGGGGGTCGAGTGGATGGGCGACCGTCCCGGCGCGGCGGTGCGCTTCCACAATTGGTGGAACGCGCCCCGGACCTTCGCCAAGGTGCAGGAGATCGACAAAGTCGCCTCGCACGCGTCCTGGATGGAGAACTTCCCCTGGACGCGGCTGCCCAACATCCGCGGTCCCGAGCACCAGAAGCCGATGACCGACCTCGAGCTGATGCGGCTCAAGGACCCGAAGGGCGTGCGCGAGATGCTGGGGGACGGCAATTTCGGCGGCCTCTACCAGCGGCCGGACGAGGACATGCTGGCCATCTGGTCCATCGCGGTGGAGGAGACCCGCGCCCTCATCGAGGGGCCCTGGGCATGAGCGCCGCGCCTGATCCCATCCTCGTCTGGGGCGCCGGCGCCATCGGCGGCACGGTGGGGGCCTATTTCGTGCGGGCAGGCCTGCCTGTCGTCTTCGTCGACCGCGACCCCGACCACGTCGCGGCGATGAACGCGAAAGGGCTGACCATCGAAGGTCCCATCGAACAGTTCACCGTTCCCGTCGTCGCGCGCACGCCAGACACGCTGAGCGGCGTCTATTCGCGCATCCTGCTCTGCACGAAGGCCCACCACACCCGGGAGGCCGCCCGGCAGCTCGCGCCGCACCTTGCGGCGGACGGCTACGTCGCCTCCTTCCAGAACGGGCTCAACGAACTGGAGATCGCCGACGTCGTCGGCCGCGAGCGCACGGTCGGGGCCTTCCTCAACTTCGGGGCCGACTACATGTCCCCTGGCGTGGTGCATTACAGCGGCCGCGGGGCCGTGGTGATCGGCGAGCTCGACGGGCAGATCACGCCCCGCGTCGAGGCGCTGCACCGGCTGATGCGGCTGTTCGAGCCCAACGCCGTGCTCACCGACAACATCATGGGCTACCTCTGGGGCAAGCTGGGCTACGGCGCGCTGCTCTTCGGCACGGCGCTCACCAACGCCTCCATTTGCGACGGGCTCGGCGCCCGCGAGCCGCGCGCCCTGTTCCGGCGCATCGCGGGCGAGGCGACGGCCATCGCCGGGAAGCTGGGGGTGACCCCGCTGGGCTTCAACGGCTATGTGCCCGAGGCCTTCGCGCCCGGCGCGACGGACGCCGCGGCCGACGCCTCGTTCGACGCGATGGTCGCCCACAACGCGAAGTCCGCGAAGACGCATTCCGGCATCTGGCGCGACCTCGCGGTGCGCAAGCGCCGGACCGAGGTCGACGCGCAACTCGGCCCCATCGTGCGCTTCGGCCGCGAGGTGGGCGTCGCCACGCCGGCCACCGAGGGCGTCATCGCCATGATCCACGAAATCGAGGACGGCACGCGCCCGCTCGCCTGGGAGAACCTCGCCGAGCTGGAAGCCCGATTGCCGCCGGCCGCCTGAGCGGTGGCCCCGGTGCCCACACCCCTTGTCCCGGGGAGCCGCGCGCAGCACGGCGTCACGACGGACGAGGGGATCCAGGAGGCTGAAACGCTCTGAAAGCTTGAGGCCTTCGTCCTTCGAGACTCCCCGGATCGGGTCCGGGGCTCCTCGGAACGAGGGAATTGCGGCGCCGAGACGTTGAAGCGAGACAGCGAGGAGAGCCCCACCGATGCAGATCCACTTCAACGGCCGCAAAGCACTCGTCACCGGGGCGGCGCACGGCATCGGCCGCGGCATCGCCGAGGCGCTGGCCGCCTCCGGCGCCACGGTGGTCGGGACGGACATCCTCGCCGACGAACTGGCGAGCCTCGCCGGCCACGCCTCCGGCCGCATCTCCGCCGCCCCCTGCGACCTCACGCGAAAGGCGTCCGTGCAGGCGCTCGCGGCGCAGCACGGACCCTTCGACATCCTCGTCCACAGCGCCGGCGGCGTGTGCGGCCAGGTCGGTCGGCCGCTCGAGGAGGTCCCCGAGGAGGACTGGGACGCCATCGTCGCCATTAACATGAAGGCGGGCTTCCTCCTGGCCCAGGCGCTCGCCCCCGCGATGAAGCGCAACGCCTTTGGCCGCATGGTGCTCATCTCCTCCGGCGCGGGTCTCGGCGTCAGCCTCACCGGCATCCAGTCCTACGCCTCCGCCAAGGCCGGCGAGATCGGCCTTACCCGCCAGCTCGCCCACGAACTCGGGCCCTTCGGCATCACCGTGAACAGCGTCGCGCCGGGCTTCGTGCGCTCCAATCCCACCACTGAGCGGCAATGGGAGAGCTATGGCGAGGAGGGCCAGAAGGCGCTTCTGTCGCGCATCGCCATGCGCCGCCTCGGCAAGGTCGAGGACATCTCCAACGCCGTGCTCTTCCTGGCGAGCGACCAGGCCGGCTGGATCACCGGCCAGTGCCTGCCCGTGGACGGCGGCAAGTGAGCGGAGCCATGAGCGGTGCCATGAGCGGGCCTGCGGACACGGCCGCCATCGAGGCGCGCCTGAAAGCGGCGCTGCCCCGCCACGTCGAGACGCTGAAGGCCTTCGTCGCCATTCCCAGCGTGTCGACCGATCCCGCTTTTCGCGAGGGCATCGCCGCGGGCGCGCTGTTCGTCGCGAACAGGCTGCGCGCGGCCGGACTCGCCGACGCCGCGATCCATCCCACGAAGGGCCACCCCGTCGTGACGGCGAGCTGGCGCGGCGCGCCGGGCGCCCCGACCGTGCTGGTCTATGGCCACTATGACGTGCAGCCGCCGGACCCGGTGGACATGTGGCTTTCGCCGCCCTTCGAGGCCGAGATCCGCGACAACCGCCTCTATGCGCGCGGCGCGGCGGACGACAAGGGTCCGATGCTGATCCCCATTGCAGTGGCCGAGGCGTTCCTCGCGGAGGAGGGCCGGCTGCCCGTCAACATGGTGTTCCTCTTCGAGGGCGAGGAGGAGGTGTCGAGCGCGCACCTGGAGGGCTTCGTCGCGTCCCATCGCGACCTGCTGAAAGCCGACTTCGCGCTCTCCGCCGATGGGGCGCAATGGCGCACCGACCTGCCCAGCGTCATCGTCGGCAGCCGCGGCATCTGCGCGCTGGAGGTCACGGTCTCCGGCCCGGGCAAGGACCTCCATTCCGGCCGCCATGGCGGCGCCGTGGCCAACCCCATCCAGGCCCTCGTCGGGCTGCTCGCCGGCCTGCACGACGCCGACGGCGCGGTGGCGGTGCCCGGCTTCTATGACGGGCTCGATCGCGTCCCCGACGCCGAGATCGCCGCCATCGCCGCGATCCCCTTCGACGAGGCCGCCTACCTCGCCGAGGTCGGCGCGCCGGAGGGCGCGGGGGAGGCCGGCTACACGCTCCTGCAGCGCAACTGGATCCGCCCCACGCTCGAGTTCAACGGCATCGTCGGCGGCTATACGGGAGCCGGCAAGAAGACCGTGATCCCCTCCCACGCGTCCGCCAAGATCACCTGCCGGCTCGTGCCGGGGCAGGATCCGGACCGCATCGTCGCTCTCGTGGCGGATTGGCTGGAGGCGAACGCGCCCAGGGGCACGCGCGTCGTCGCCCGGCGTGAGACGGGCGGCACCCCCGCCTACGCCGTGCCCGGCGACCACCCCGGCCTCGCCCTCTCCGAGGACATCCTGGAGGGCGTGCTCGGCCGCCGTCCCGTCCGCGTCCGCATGGGCGCCACCATCCCCATCGGAGAGACGTTCCGCCGCGTGCTCGGCATCGACACGGTGTTCTTCTCCTTCGCCACCGTGGACGAGGACTACCACGCGCCCAACGAGTTCTTCCGGCTGTCCAGCTACGAGCAGGGCATGCTGGCCTGGGCACGCTACCTGCGCGCGCTCGGTGCGCGGGGTCTGTAGAGGCAAGACGCTCCCGATATTGCGCGCGAAGCGAAGCCACCCGGAGTTTCGCGCGGCGTGAGGATTGGTTCGTCGCTGCGCTCCGCGCAATGACGGAGGGGGTTGCGGGCCCGGCAGCCATGCGCGGGACCGCTTGCGCCGTCCGTTCATTGAGGCACTCTTTCGCCCAAACACGAGGTGACCCATGCAGAAGAGACCGCTCGGCCGTTCCGGCATCTCCGTCCCGCCCCTCTGCTTCGGCGGCAACGTGTTCGGCTGGACCATCGACGAGGCGCAGTCGCACCGCATCCTCGATGCGCTGGTGGAGCACGGCCTCACCTTCATCGACACGGCGGACGTCTATTCGCGCTGGGCCCCGGGCAACCGGGGCGGCGAGTCCGAGACGATCATCGGGACGTGGCTCAGGAGCCGGGGGAACCGCGACAAGGTGGTCATCGCCACCAAGGTCGGCGGCGACATGGGCCTCGGCCGCCGGTGCCTGGGGGCCGCCTACATCGCCACCGCCGTCGAGGACTCGCTGCGCCGCCTACAGACCGACCACATCGACCTCTACCAGTCGCACTGGGACGATCCGGACACGCCCTTCGAGGAGACGTTGGGCGCCTTCCAGAGGCTCATCGAGGCGGGCAAGGTCCGCGCCATCGGCGCGTCGAACCTCGACGCCAGGCGTCTGCGCGAGGCGCTCGACGTGTCCGCCCGCACGGGCCTGCCGCGTTACGAGACGCTGCAGCCCGAATACAACCTCTACCAGCGCAACGGCTACGAGGCGGAGCTCGAGGCCCTGTGCCGCGCGGAGCACCTCGGCGTCATCACCTATTTCTCGCTCGCCTCGGGCTTCCTGTCCGGCAAGTACCGCTCGGGAACGGATGCGGGCAAGAGCGCGCGCGGCCAGGGCATCGTCGACAAGTACCTGAACGAGCGCGGCTTCGCGATCCTGGCTGCGCTCGACCGCGTCTCCGCCCGTCTCGCGGCGACGCCCGCGCAGGTGGCGCTCGCCTGGCTCATCGCCCGGCCCGGCATCACCGCCCCCATCGCCAGCGCGACGACGCTCGAGCAATTGGGCGACCTCGCCAAGGCGGTGTCGCTGCAGCTCGACGCCGACGCGATCCGCGAGCTCGACGCGGCGAGCGCGCCGGCATGAGCCTCGCCAGCGTCCGGGCTTTCCTCGCCGAGCGGGCGCCCGACCTCGTCGTCATGGAGCTCGCCGGGAGCACCGCGACCGTGGAGCTCGCGGCCGCCGCGCACGGCGTGGAGCCCGGCCGCATCGCCAAGACCCTGTCGCTGCGGGTGGGCGACCGCGCGCTGCTTCTGGTGGCGCGCGGCGACGCCCGGCTCGACAATCGCAAGCTCAAGGACGCCTTCGGCGGCAAGGCGCGCATGCTCTCGGCCGACGAGGCCGAGGCGCTCACCGGCCATCCCGTCGGCGGCGTCTGCCCGTTCGGCCTCGCGACGCCGTTGCCCGTCTATTGCGACGTCTCGCTCAAGGCATTCGACGAGGTCATCCCCGCCGCCGGGGATCGGCACGCCTCGGTGCGCCTGCCGCCGGGGCGGCTCGCCGCCTTGTGCGACGCGCAGTGGGTGGACGTGTGCCAGTCCGCTCCGGCTGCCGTGCCCGCCGGCTGAGTCCTGGAGCGTCAGGCCGGGACGGCGCCGCGGATGGCGCCGATCAGGCGGGCGGCGGCCTCCTCGGCCCGGCCGCTATTGTCGATGACGAGGTCTGGCGCGAGGTCGGCCTCGACCGGCGCCACCCGGCTGACGCGGCCCGAGACGTCGGCGTCGCGCCCGCGCCCGGCGACGCGGCTCGCCAGCACGTCGGGCGGCGCGGTGACATAGACCACGCAGACCCGCGGAAAGCGCCGGCGCGCGACCGCCACCGCCTCGCGCGAGACGTTGGCGACGATGGTGCGGCCCTGCGCGAGGTCGTCCGCCAGCTCGGTCGGCAGAGCGTAGCCGAGCCCGTGCGCCCGCCAGGACAGCGGCCATGCCCCCGCCCGCACGCCAGCCTCGAAGGCCTCGGACGACAGCGTGTCGTGCTCTTCCCAGCAGGAGGAGGGACGCGTGACGAGCCGGCGCGGGAACGCAACGGAGGGGTCGTCGGCCAGCGCGGCGCGCGCCAGCCCGATCAGCGTGTCCTTGCCGGCTCCGCTCGGCCCGACGACGAGCACGAGCAGGCCCGCCGGGGGCGCGGTCTCAGGCAACGCGGCGGCCCTCCCGCCAGACAGCGCGGACGATGGGCAGGCCCGCCTCGGCGACCCGCACGAGGTCCGCCCTGAGCCCGGGCGCGATGCGGCCGCGATCCCCGAGGCCCGTGGCGCGGGCCGGCGCGTCCGTGACGGTCGCCACCGCCGCCGGCAGGGTGATGGACGGGACCCGGCGCGGCAGCTCGAAGGCCGCCTGAAGGAGGCTCGACGGCACGTAGTCGGAGGAGAAGATGTCGAGCATGCCCTCGCGCGCCAGCGTCTCGGCCGCCACGTTGCCGGAATGCGAGCCGCCGCGGACGAGGTTCGGCGCGCCCATCAGCACGGCGATGCCGGCCTCGTGCGAGGCCCTCGCCGCCTCCACCGTGGTGGGGAACTCGGCGATGGACACGCGATCGGCAAGCGACTCCGCCACCTGCTCGAGGGTCGTGTCGTCGTGGCTCGCCAGGGCGACCCCGTGCCTGTGGGCGATGTCCACGAGCTTGCGTCGGTGGGGCTCGGCGAGGCGCGCGTTCTCGGCGATGCGCCGGCGCACCAGGTCCTGCAGCTCGTCCTCGCTGCGGTTGGTCTTGCCTCGGAAATAGACCAGGAACTTCTCGACGTCCCGGAACTGCCGCTGCCCCGGCGTGTGGTCCATCACGGACATGAGATGGACCGGCCTCTTGGCGAGGAAGGCCTCGGTCACGTCGATCACGTCGTGCGTGCAGACCTCGCAGCGCAGGTGCGTGAAGTGCTCGGCCCGCAGCAGGTCGCCGGCCTTGGCCTCGTCGAGCGCCGCCGCAAGAACGTCGAGGCTGGAGGTCAGGGTGTCTCTTCGATCCTCCTGCCCGGCGCGCAGGCTGTCGAACACGGTGGTGATGCCGGAGGTCGCGATCTGCGCGTCATAGGCCAGCACGGCCTGGATGGCCGGCCACTGCACCTTGGGCCGTGGCGTGAAATGGAGTTCCAGGTGGTCGGTGTGCAGCTCCACGAGGCCCGGGATCAGCGTGTCCCCGCGGAGATCAAAGCCAGGCTCCGGCGCACGGCCCTCGCCCAGCTCGGCGATGCGCCCGTCCGCGACCGCCACCCAGCCGTGCTCGACCACGCGGTCGCGCAGCACGAGCCGGGCGTTCGTCAGCACGTAGGCGGCGGGGTCCATCGGGCGGTCAGGCCTCTCTCGGTGCGGCAGGGGGGCGTTCATGCGGCCGCCGCGAAGCGCGTGACGTCGACGATGCGGTCAGCGACGCGGTCGCGCACGTCCTCGTCGTGGAAGATGCCGAGGATGGCGGTTCCGGCCCGCTTCTTGTCGTGGATCAGTTCCACCACGGCCGCCCGGTTCGTCGCGTCGAGCGACGCGGTCGGCTCGTCGAGCAGCAGCACCTTGTGCCCCGCCACGAAGCCTCGCGCGATGTTGACGCGCTGCTGCTCGCCGCCTGAGAAGGTGGCGGGCGGCAGGCTCCAAAGCCGGCGCGGCACGTTGAGCCGGGAGAGCAGACCCTCGGCCCGCGCCATCGCGTCCTCCTGCGCCACGCCCTGGTCGACGGCGGCCTGCGCCACGAGGTCGATGGCGGCGACGCGCGGGATCACGCGCAGGAACTGGCTGACATAGCCGAGGGTGGTCTGGCGCAGCCGCAGCACGCGCCGCGGCTCGGCGCTGGCGACGTCCACGACGGCCTCCCCATCGCGCACCAGCACATGGCCCTCGTCGCAGCGGTAATTGCCGTACACGATCTTCAGCAGCGAGGACTTGCCCGCGCCCGAGGGCCCGCCGAGCACCACGCATTCCCCGGGCGAGACGGACAGCGACACGCCGCGCACGACGGGCAGGCGCGTTCCCCCCTGCAGGTGCATGACGAAGGACTTGCCGACGCCGTCCAGGGCGAGGAGGGGTTCGCTCATGCGCTCACACCTGCAGCACGGAGGAGACGAGAAGCTGAGTATAGGGCTCGCGCGGGTCGTCGAGCACCTGGTCCGTGAGGCCGGTCTCGATCACCTGGCCCTGGCGCATCACCATGATGCGATGGGAGAGCAGGCGCGCCACCGCGAGGTCGTGGGTCACGATGACCACCGAGAGGCCCAGGTTGCTGACCAGACCGCGCAGCAGGTCGAGCAGCCGCGCCTGGACCGAGACGTCGAGCCCGCCCGTCGGCTCGTCCATGAAGACGAGGCGGGGATGCGTGACGAGGTTGCGCGCGATCTGCAGGCGCTGGCGCATGCCGCCGGAAAAAGCGCGCGGCGCGTCGTCGATGCGCCCGACGTCGATCTCCACGCGGGCGAGCCAGTCGCTCGCCGTGGCGCGGATCCGGCCATAGTGTCGCTCCCCGACCGCCATCAGCCTCTCGCCCACGTTGGCGCCGGCAGAGACGCCCATGCGCAGGCCGTTGGCGGGATCCTGGTGGACGAAGCCCCAGTCGGTGCGCATGAGGAAGCGCCGCTCCGCCTCGGTCAGGCCGAAGACGTCCCGCATCGCGCCGTCGCGCATGCGGTAGGCGATGCGGCCCCCGCTGGGCTGCAGCTGGGTGGAGAGCAGCGAGAGCAGCGTCGACTTGCCCGAGCCCGATTCGCCGACGACGGCCAGCACCTCGCCGGGCCAGAGCTCGAAGCCGACGTCGCGGCAGCCAAGCCGCGGGCCGTAGAACTTGGAGAGGCCGCGCACGCTGAGCAGCGGCCGGTCGTCGTGCGTCGCCGCGCTCATGGCTCGGCTCCCGCAGGCCCGAGTCCGGACAACTCGCCCCGATGGCCCGCCGTCTGGCGCTCCTCGCAATGGTCGGTGTCGGAACACACGAACATGCGCCCGCCGCGGTCGTCGAGGATCACCTCGTCGAGGTAGACGCCCTCCGCGCCGCACAGGGCGCAGGGCCTGTCGAACGCGTTCACCTCGAACGGATGGTCCTCGAAGTCGAGCGACACGACCTTCGTGTGCGGCGGGATCGCATAGATGCGCTTCTCGCGCCCGGCCCCGAAGAGCTGCAGGGCAGGGGAGTCGTGCATCTTGGGGTTGTCGAACTTCGGGATGGGCGAGGGGTCCATGAGGTAGCGGCCGGAGACCCTCACCGGATAGGCGTAGGTGGTCGCGATGTGGCCGTGGCGCGCGATGTCCTCGTATAGCTTCACGTGCATGAGGCCGTATTCCTCCAGCGCGTGCATGGTGCGCGTCTCGGTCTCGCGCGGCTCGAGAAAGCGCAGCGGCTCGGGGATCGGCACCTGGTAGACGAGCACCTGCCCGGGGCCCAGCGGCGCCTCAGGGATCCGGTGACGCGTCTGGATGATGGTCGCCTCGCTCGTCTTCGTCGTGGTCTCCACGCCAGCCGTGCGGGCGAAGAACTTGCGGATGGACACGGCGTTCGTGGTGTCGTCCGAGCCCTGGTCGATCACCTTGAGCACGTCGTCCTCGCCGATGATCGCGGCCGTCACCTGCACGCCGCCGGTGCCCCAGCCATAGGGCATGGGCATCTCGCGCGAGGCGAAGGGAACCTGGTAGCCGGGGATCGCGATGGCCTTGAGGATCGCCCGGCGGATCATCCGCTTCGTCTGCTCGTCGAGATAGGCGAAGTTGTAGCCTACCGCGTCCGTTCCCGTGGAGAGGGGAGCGCTCATTCCGCGGCTTCCTTCGTGTCGCGCTCCGCCGCGTTCCGACGGCGCTGCTCGTGCTCGGCGCGCAACTGGCGCAGCAGGATCAGCTCGGCCTGGAAGTCGACGTAGTGGGGCAGCTTCAGGTGCTCGACGAAGCCCGTCGCCTGCACGTTGTCGGAGTGGGACAGCACGAATTCCTCGTCCTGCGCCGGTGCGACCACGTCCTCGCCGAACTCGCGGGTGCGCAGCGCGCGCTCGACCAGCGCCATCGACATGGCCTTGCGCTCGCTCTGGCCGAAGACGAGGCCGTAGCCGCGCGTGAATTGCGGCGGCTGCTCGGCCGAGCCGGTGAACTGGGTCACCATCTCGCACTCGGTGAGCGCGACGTCGCCGAGCGGCACGGCGAAGCCGAGCTCCTCCACGAAGAATTCCACCTCGACCTCGCCGAAGCGGATCTCGCCCACGAAGGGATGCGTGCGGCCGTAGCCGCGCTGGGTCGAATAGCCGAGCGCCAGGAGGAAGCCCTCGTCCCCGCGCGCGAGGTTCTGCAGGCGCAGGTCGCGGCCCGCGGGGAAGGAGAGCGGCTCGCGCGTGAGATCGCCGACGGGGCGCTCCGGATCGGGCTCCGGATTGCGCTCGATGAGGCCCTCGCCATCGAGCAGCCCCGTCACGTGCGGCGCATCGATCGCCTCGCCCGCGCCTGCCCGCGCCGCCGCCTCGGGCTCGACGCCGGCCGCCAGCGCGAAGTCGATCAGGCGGTGCGTATAGTCGAAGGTCGGGCCGAGGATCTGCCCGCCGGGCAGGTCCTTGTAGGTGGCCGAGACGCGTCGCTCCACCTGCATGGCCGCCGTGTCGAGGGGCTCGGCGTGGCCGAAGCGCGGCAGCGTCGTGCGGAAGGCGCGCACCAGGAAGATCGCCTCGATCAGGTCGCCGCGCGCCTGCTTGATGGCGAGCGCCGCCAGCGCCCGGTCGTAAAGGGATCCCTCCGCCATCACCCGCGCCACGGCGAGCGCCAGTTGCTCGTCGATCTGGCCGGGCGTGAGCTCCGGCAGCTCCTGGTCGCCGCGCCGCTTCTCCGCCAGCAGGCGATGCGCATTGTCGATGGCCTTTTCGCCGCCCTTGACCGCGACATACATGCTCAGCCCTCCACGACGATGGAGCGCGGCAGCGCCGAGAGCCGGTCGCCGCAGGTCAGGACGATGTCGACGCCGCGCGGAAACAGACTGCGGTTCCCGGCGAGGCGATCGAGCATGTCGGCCGGCAGTCCCTCCGCCGCGAGCCGGGCCGCGCCCGCGATGCCGGGGCCTGCCAGGGTCCAGCCGCCCTCGGACGAGAGGCTCGCGACCTCGGCCACGAGGGTCGTGGAGCGGTCGGGATAGGCGAGCGTGCCGACGCAGAAGGCCTCGAAGGAAGGCCACTGCGCCCCGCGCGGCAGGAACGCGAACTGCGCCGCCGCGGGATCGTTCACTTGCGGCGCGCCGGTGTGGAAGCGCAGGAAGCCGGTCACGCCCTCGTCCGCGGCGAGGTCCTGATCGAGCCAGATCGGCGTCTCGAAGTCGCAGAGCGCGAGGGCCGTGGCCGCGGACGCCGCGGACAGGCCCGCGGGCGCGTCGAGCGGCACAGTCAGCGCATGGATGCTGCCCGGTCGCGCCATGGCCATCATCACCTGGCGGAACACCGCCTGGGAATCCTGGACCGGGCGCTGGAATCCAAGCTTGAGGGCGGGACCGGCCATGTCAGTCCTCCCCCCGCACGAGGGTGAAGAAGTCGACCCGCGTTGCGGCGGTCTTGGCCGCCCGCTCCGCCCGTTCCTTCTCGAGCCGCGCGGCCACGGGGCGGATGAAACACGTCTCGATCGGCTCGCGGTCCCCGCGCAGCCACAGCGCATCGAGGATCGCGGCGAGCCGCGCCCGGGCCGCGTCCCGGCCGAGGCTGTAGGAATGCCCGATCTCGCCCGTCGCAAGCCGCACAGCGGCCCGCGTCACCGTGGCCTCGCCGAGGTTGAACGGCGCGCCGTCGCCGCCCATGCGGCCGCGCAGCATCACCAGCCCGACCTCCGGCCGCCTCACGTCGGCGCAATCCGGCGCGCCGATGGCCGCGAGGGCCGCGTCCAGTTCGGCGAGCGTGGCCCGCGCGGCGAGTCCCATCACGCGACGAC
The DNA here is from genome assembly GCA_046349155.1 of Alsobacter sp. Classification (GTDB taxonomy): domain Bacteria; phylum Pseudomonadota; class Alphaproteobacteria; order Rhizobiales; family Beijerinckiaceae; genus Alsobacter. The sequence goes on from JAXMCW010000004.1 coordinate 342,934, forward strand.
GCCCCGCCTCGTCCCCGGCGGCTACGCTCTCGACCGATTCCATCACGATCTCCTGACCGCGGTCTGCTAGGCGCGCACCATGACAGCAAAGTGACGCTTGCGACACGGACCAGGCCCTGGAGGTCCGCCCGGAGCGTCATCGCCGGGAGGCGGCGTCGACCTCCATGCCGGGCCCGCCGCTGCAACCGAAAGTCCATGACCTTCACAGTCGCGCAATCGTCCATCCCACATGAACCACATAACACTTGTATGACAGTCGAGGCTTCGGCATCGATAGCGTCCAACATCCTGTGGATGGCATCGCTTCGGGAGTGAACACGACGTGGCCTTCCTGATCGACCGTGACCATGGGGGTGCGACGCGCGACGGCCGCTCCTTCGGCGCGGGGCAAGCTTCGCCGCCCGCTGCAGGCCTCCGGCCGGCCTTCTCGGTCCTGTCCGCGCTTCCCGACAACCCGGTCCCGGCCGGCGGTCGCTCGGGCGTCTTGCGCACGCGCGATGGCGTCGCCTTGCGCTATGCCGTGTGGGAGCCGGCCCGCCGCGCCCGCGGGACGGTGCTCCTGCTCCAGGGCCGGGCGGATTTCATCGAGAAGTACTTCGAGACCGCCCACGAGCTCCTGGCGCGCGGTTACGCCGTGGCCACCTTCGACTGGCGCGGGCAGGGCGGGTCGCAACGCCTGCTGCCCGATCCGCACAAGGGGCACGTCGACGACTTCGCGCATTACCAGCGCGACCTCGAGGCGGCACTGGGCCTGGTGGCCTGGCTGCGGTTGCCGCGCCCGTTCCTCGGGCTCGCCCATTCCATGGGGGCCGCCATCCTGCTGCACGCGCTCGCGCGGCAGCCTGACCTCCTGCCTGCCGCCGTGCTCTCGGCGCCGATGATCCGCATCGCGCCCACCCTGAAGCCGCCCGCAGCCGAGGCCATGACGCGTGTCGCGGCCTGGGCGGGGCTGCGCGCCGCGCCCATCCCCGGCCCGGTCTCCCGGGGCAAGGTGGCGTCCGAGTTCGATCCCGGCAACCTCCTCACCTCCGATCCCGTGCGCTACGCGCGGTCCTACGCGATGGTGACCGCCGCCCCCGACATCGCGCTCGGAAAGCCCACGATCGGCTGGATGCAGGCCGCCTTCGCGGCCATGGCGGCCTTCCGCAAGCCGCGTTTCGCCGCCGCCATCGGCACGCCGCTGCTCACGGTCGCCGGCGACGCTGACCAGGTGACGGCGACGCCGGCCGCGATCGATCTCGCAGCCCGGCTGCCGCGGGGCGAGGTGGGCGTGCTTCCCGGCTGCGGGCACGAGATCCTGCTGGAGCAGGACCATCATCGCGCGCGATTCTGGGCGGCCTTCGACGCCTTCGCGGACAGGCCTCGGTGAACGGGCGCTGACGACCGTCAGGCCGGACAACTTCAGATCGCAGCAGCACTTCCCTTCCCCTCCCGGGCGGCTATGCTTTCGCCGCCCCCCGGGACGGAACCAAGACGATGTTGAAGTCAGCCGCACTGCTCGCCGGTCTCCTGCTGCTGCAGGGCAGCGCCCAGGCCGAATGGTTCGCCCGCTGCCAGGGCGGCAACCAGGCCGCGTGCTTCGGAGAAGCCTGCGGCTCCACGCCCGACGAAGCGCGCAATCGCTGCCTGGAAATATGCCCCGGCAGCGACACTCACAGCGTCGGCATCTCCTCCTGCACAGTCCAGAAGCCCACGCAGACCCCGCGCGTGCGCTCGACGCCGCCCACGCCCGGCGACGGTGCGAGCCTCCTGCAGCGCGTGCAGTAGCCAGCGAGGCCCGGAGCCCGTATCACGGCGCCGACCCCTGCCGCAGAGGAGCCGCCGTGAGCGCCAGCGCTGAGACCATCGACACCCTCGTCGCCATCCTTCGGGAGGCCGCCCGCCTGGACATCATGCCGCGCTTCCGTGGCGAGCAGGCCCTGGAGGTCCGGCACAAGACGTCCCACACGGACCTGGTGACGGCCGCGGACGAGGCGGCCGAGCGCCGCATCACGGCCGGCCTGAAGGCCGCCTTCCCCGGCGCGCTGGTGGTGGGGGAGGAGGCGGTGGCGGCGGATGAGAGCCTGCTCGGCACCATCGCGGGCGCGGACCGGGTCTTCATCATCGACCCCATCGACGGCACGAAGAACTTCGCCTCGAGCTTGCCGCTCTTCGGCATCATCGCCGCCCTCGTCGAGAAGGGCGAGACGGTCGCCGGCGTGATCTACGATCCCGTGATGGACGACTACGCCCTGGGCCTGAAGGGGGAGGGCGCCTGGACCATCGCGCCCGACGGCCGGCGGGCGCCGCTCGTGGCGGCCACGCCGCGGCCCCTCTCCGAGATGGTGGGGCACGTCTCCTGGAACTTCTTTCCCGAGCCGGCCCGCTCCAACATCCTGCGCAACCTCGTTCTGACCGCGGGCTCCGCCGATTATCGCTGCGCGGCGCACCAGTACCGCTCGCTGGCCGCCGGCCACTACGACTTCGCGATCTTCGGCAAGCTGATGCCGTGGGACCATGCGGCGGGGGTGCTGATCCACGCCGAAGCCGGCGGCTACGCGGCGCTGCTCGACGGCGAGCCCTACACCGCGGCGAGGCACAGCGGCGGGATCATCTGCGCGCCGGACGAGGCGACCTGGCGCGAGATCCGCCGCAGCATCGTGGCCTGATCAGGGATCCGGCGGCCTCGCGGCGGGACCGTCGAGGCGCTCGCCGATCCGCCGCAGCAGGGCCAGGGTCGGCTGGACGCGCTTGTCCCGGACCACCTTGTCGGCGTGCTCGCGCAACTCCGAACGCACCTTGGCGGTGCGCTCGCGGAACTCGCTGCGCACGCGCTCGCGCGTGCCCTCGACCTCGCTGCGCACCTTGCCCAGCCACTCGTCGCAGAACTGGTCGGCCTGGTCGAGAAGCCTCACCAGCCGGACCGGCCTGCGGTGCGGGGCCATCCGCGTCCGTGCGCGGTAGGTCCAGACGCGGGCCGGCGGCAGGTTGAGCCAGACCGGCGGGGAGACCCGCGCGGCGAAGCCCCCGGCCTCGCGCGGGACGGGCGAGACGAGGCCATAGGTAAACTGGATGAAGGGCGCGCGCGGCGCCATCAGCGCGAACGCCTCGCGCAGCAGGGCGATCCGCTCCGGCTCGGGCCGGGTCAGCAGCGGCAGGCTGGACACGACCGCCGCCGCCGGCTCCTCGAGCACGCCCGCGAGGCTCGCCTGAAGGGCATAGGCGTCGCCCTGGATCACGCGGGCGCGGGGGAAACGCTCGCGCAGCAGGGCGCAGAACTCGGGATCGAATTCGAGCAGGACGAGCCGCTCCTCGGCGATCCCGCGCGCGATCAGGGCGGCCGTGACGGGGCCGGTGCCCGGGCCCAGCTCGATCACGGGGCCGGTGCGGAAGGGGTCGACCTCCAGGGCCATGGCCCGGGCGAGCGCCGGGCTCGACGGGGAGATGGCCCCCGTGCGCAGCGGCTTGTCCAGCCAGGTACGGATGAAGCGGGCCTCGTCGTGGAGCAGGCGCGCCAAGGGAGGGGCATGCTTGCCGCCCTTGCGCGCCCGGCCCTGCCGTCCCGCCCCGATCTCCAACAGCCGATCCTCGCCTCTGCCGCTTCGGCGCAAAACGCCCTGCGGCGGTTGCGGTTGCCTATTTCAGTTCCACTTCGATGAAGACGAACTCAAAGTCGTTGTCGTTGACGACGTCATGTTCCACGCCGGCAAGGCGTTCGTAAGGCACGCCGGTCGTCAGCGGCGCCCGTCTCTCTCCCGCCGCATCGACGATCGTCAGCTCGCCCGTCGTCATCGGGATCACGACGTAGTCCATGCCGTGGCGATGCCAGCCCGTATGCGCGCCGGGGGGGAAGCGCCACTCCGTCGTCTTCTGGCGGGGACCGTCCAGCAGGACGGTCGGGCGGGCTGGGGGACGGGCGACGAATCGGCTCTCGCGCATGGAAGGTCTCCGGGAACCCGATTGGACCGGAGCTTATTCGGCGCCGCCGAAAAAGTCGCGCACCTTGGCGAAGAAGCTCGCGCTTTCCGGCTGGTTGTCCCGGCTGCTCTCGCGCTCGAACTCGCGCAGCAGCTCGCGCTGGCGGGCATTGAGCTTCTGGGGGGTTTCCACGATCACCTGGATGTAGAGGTCGCCGTGGTCGCGGCTGCGCATCACCGGCATGCCGCGGCCCTTGACGCGGATCTGCTTGCCCGTCTGCGTGCCTTCCGCGACCTTCACGGACACGGTTTCGCCGTCGATCGCCGGCACCGTCACCTCGCCGCCGAGCGAGGCCGTCACGAGCGAGATCGGCACGCGGCAGAACAGGTCCGCCCCGTCGCGCTGCAGGAAGGCGTGCGGCTTGAGCGACAGGAAGATGTAGAGGTCGCCGGAAGGGCCGCCGCGCAGGCCGGCCTCGCCCTCGCCGGCGAGCCGGATGCGCGTGCCGTCCTCGACGCCGGCGGGGATGTTGACCGAGAGCGTGCGTTCGCGCACGACCCGGCCCGCGCCGTTGCAGTTGCGGCAGGGGTCGTCGATCGTCTCGCCCCTGCCCTGGCAGGTGGGGCAGGTCCGCTCGATGGAGAAGAAGCCCTGGCTGGCCCGCACGCGGCCATGGCCGGCGCAGGTGGCGCAGGTGCGCGGCTTCGAGCCCGGCTTTGCGCCTGTGCCGGAGCAGGCCTCGCAGGCCACGGAGGTCGGCACCTTCAGGGTCGCGGTCTTGCCGCGATAGGCCTCCTCCAGCGTGATCTCGAGGTTGTAGCGCAGGTCAGAGCCGCGCTCCCGGCCGCCGGTCCCGCCGCGGGCCCGCCCGGAAAAGTCTCCGAACAGGTCCTCGAAGATGTCGGCCATCGAACTGGCGAAGTCGTTGCCGAAGCCACCGGCCCCCATGCCCCCGCCATTCTCGAAGGCCGCGTGGCCGAACCGGTCGTAGGCCGCGCGCTTCTGCCCGTCGGAGAGGATCTGGTAGGCCTCGTTGAGCTCCTTGAAGCGGAGCTCGGCCGTCTTGTCGCCCGGGTTCTTGTCCGGGTGGTGCTTCATGGCGAGCTTGCGGAAAGCGGATTTCAGCTCCGCATCCGTCGCCGTCCGGCTCACGCCCAGGATTTCGTAATAGTCGACCTTGGCCATCGGCTAGTGAACCCTCGGGACCTCGAGCATCCGGTCGAAGACCACGGACCAAGACAAAAAGCAACGGGTGAGGGGCATCTGCCCTGACACGCCGACACCCCCGTCGCCGGGGGTGTCGCAGTATCGTCCGCGCGAAGCTTACGCGCGCTTCTTCTTGTCGTCGTCGCCCACCTCGCGGAAGTCGGCGTCGATCACGTCGTCGTGCTTCTCGCCTTCCGGCTCGGCCCCGCCCGCCGCCTGGGAGGCGGCGTAGGCCGCCTCGCCCAGCTTCATCGAGAGCTGCATCAGGTCGTTGGTGCGCGCCTTGATGCCCTCGACGTCCTCGGTGCCGATCGCCGAGCGAAGCGCCTGGATGGCGCCCTCGACGGCCGACTTGTCCGCAGCCGCGGCCTTGTCGCCGAGTTCGGCGAGCGACTTCTCGGTGGCGTGGATCAGGCTCTCGCCCTGATTGCGCGCCTCCACCAGCTCACGCCGCTTCTTGTCGTCGGCGGCATGCGCTTCGGCGTCCTTGACCATCTTCTCGATGTCGGTCTCGCTGAGACCGCCCGAGGCCTGGATGCGGATCTGCTGCTCCTTGCCCGTCGCCTTGTCCTTGGCGGACACGTTGACGATGCCGTTGGCGTCGATGTCGAAGGTGACCTCGACCTGCGGCACGCCGCGCGGGGCGGGGGGCAGCCCGACGAGGTCGAACTGGCCGAGCAGCTTGTTGTCCGCCGCCATCTCGCGCTCGCCCTGGAACACCCGGATGGTCACGGCCGTCTGGTTGTCCTCGGCGGTCGAGAAGACCTGGCTCTTCTTGGTCGGGATCGTGGTGTTGCGGTCGATCAGCCGGGTGAAGACGCCGCCCAGGGTCTCGATGCCCAGGGAGAGCGGGGTCACGTCGAGCAGCAGCACGTCCTTCACGTCGCCCTGCAGCACGCCTGCCTGGACCGCCGCGCCGATGGCGACGACTTCGTCCGGGTTGACGCCCTTGTGGGGCTCCTTGCCGAAGAACTGCTTCACGACCTCCTGCACCTTGGGCATGCGCGTCTGGCCGCCGACGAGGATGACCTCGTCGATCTCCGCCGCCGTCAGGCCGGCGTCCTTCAGCGCCTTGCGGCACGGCTCGACCGTCTTCTGGACGAGGTCGTCGACCAGCGCCTCGAACTTGGCGCGGGTCAGCTTCAGCGTCAGGTGCTTGGGACCCGTCGCGTCGGCCGTGATGTAGGGCAGGTTGATCTCGGTCTGGCTGGCGGAGGACAGCTCGATCTTCGCCTTCTCGGCGGCCTCCTTGAGGCGCTGCAGGGCGAGCTTGTCCTTGCGCAGGTCGATCCCGTTCTCCTTCTTGAACTCGTCGGCGAGGTACTCGACGAGCCGCATGTCGAAGTCTTCACCGCCGAGGAACGTGTCGCCGTTGGTCGACTTCACCTCGAAGACGCCGTCGCCGATCTCCAGGATGGAGACGTCGAAGGTGCCGCCGCCGAGGTCGTAGACCGCGACCGTGCCGGTCTTCTTCTTGTCGAGGCCGTAGGCCAGCGCGGCGGCCGTGGGCTCGTTGATGATGCGCAGAACCTCGAGGCCGGCGATCTTGCCGGCGTCCTTGGTGGCCTGGCGCTGGGCGTCGTTGAAATAGGCGGGCACCGTGATGACGGCCTGCGTCACCGGCTGGCCGACGAAGGCCTCCGCCGTCTCCTTCATCTTCTGCAGGATGAAGGCCGAGATCTGGGACGGCGAATAGGACTTGCCGTCCGCCTCGACCCAGGCGTCGCCGTTGCCGGCGCGCGAGATCTTGTAGGGCACGAGGCCCTTGTCCTTCTGCGTCATCGGGTCGTCGTAGGTGCGGCCGATGAGTCGCTTGATGGCGAAGAAGGTTCGCTCCGGGTTCGTCACCGCCTGGCGCTTGGCCGGCTGGCCGACGAGACGCTCCCCGTCATCCGTAAAGGCGACGATGGAGGGCGTGGTGCGCGCGCCTTCCGCGTTCTCGATCACCTTGGGCGTCGTGCCTTCCATGATGGCGACGCACGAATTGGTGGTGCCGAGGTCGATGCCGATCACTTTTGCCATATGTAGATCCCCTTTCGCGGCGAGACCGCCGGGCCCCGAAGGCGCTCCGGCCGAAGGTGCCGCAAAGGCGTCGCGTGACGCCGTCGTGACACCAGAGTCCCCTAGGATTTGCGGTATTTCCGCTGCCGTCGGGTATATAAGGACAGCCCTGAGGCGCTGCAAGGACCGCCGGAGCCCATTGTTGCGCTTCCGCCACGCCCGGCGGGGGCCGCCCCGCGCGCCGCAGCAGGCCCGCCACACCGCTGCGAAAACGCAGGTTTCTCGCCGCGGGCCCTACCATAGCAGCCTCCGCCCGGATAGGCTGCGGGCGATGCGAGAGGCCCGCATGCCGTCCCAGTTTCGTTCCCCGCGGATCGCCCTGCTGGCGTGCGCGGGATTTTTGGCGCTTGTCGCCGCCCCGGCGCAGGGGCAGATCCTCCTTCCTGGCGCGTCGCAATCGGCGCCGCCGCCGTCCCCCGGGACGCCGTCGATCATGGCGGCGCCGCCCAGGCCCAAGCCGGCGCCCCCCAAGGCGGCCAGCGACGCCTCGATCGACGGCAAGGTCCTGTTCCTCAACGGTTCCAGGGGGCGTCTCACGGTCGAGAAGCGGGACAAGGACGGCCTCACCGTCCGGCTCATCGCGGTGGGCTACAAGATGTCCGCGCCCTCCGAGAGCTGCGGCCTCGACCTCGGTGCGGGCCAGCCGATCACGCTGAAGGCGGCGGGCCGTCCGGAGGGCGTTTCACGCTACAGCCTCGGAATTGCCGGCTGCGACGTGTCCTTCGACACGCTGGACGGTGGTCTCATCGCGCTGGCCCCGGGCGGCGCCTGCGAGTTCCGCGAAGGCGACTGCAAGGTCGACCTGCACGGCGTCTGGGGTCCGCCGCCCTCCGTCATCGAGGGGGAGACGGTCGCGATCGAGAAGGACCGCGGGCGCGCCGATAAGACGGTGAGGGAATCCTACAAGGCTCTCATCAAGTCGGTCCCGAAGACCGACAAGGCCGGCGTGCGCAAGATCGCGGCCGAGCAGGCGGGCTTCACGTCCGAGCGCGAGATCATGTGCCGCGACTACGCCCGCGAATCCGCGCACGGCTACTGCGCGGCCCGCTACACGGAATACCGGGCCGCCTCGCTGGGCGTGCGCCTCGGCAAGGCTCCGCCGCCGGGGCCGGACGACGAGCAAAAACCCCGGCCGAAGCCGAAGCCCAAGCCGGTCGTGACGCCCTCGCCCGGGCAACTATATTGACGCGAAGGGCCCCTGCGCCACGGCAGGGAGCGACGCGAGGACGTGACCCAGGGAACGCGGGGCGAAAGGCCGGATAGCTGCGCCTGCCTCGCGCTGGGGGGGCGGCGGCGTGCGCCGCCTTATGCCACGAGCCCCGCCTTGCCCGCCTCCCAGCCCAGGATCGCCTGCTTGCGGGTCAGTCCCCAGTGGTAGCCGGTGAGCGCGCCGGAGCGGCCCAGCACGCGGTGGCAGGGCACCACGAAGGAGATCGGATTCTTGCCGACGGCGGCCCCGACCGCACGCGCGGCCGAGGGCCGGCCGATGCAGGTCGCGATGTCGGAATAGGTCGTGGCCCGGCCCAGCGGGATGCGCAGCAGCGTCTCCCACACGCGGACCTCGAAATCCGTGCCGATCAGCACCACCCGCAATGGCGCGTCCGGCCGCCAGGCCCCGGGGTCGAAGGCCCGGCGGGCCAGGGGAGCGGTGACCTCCGGCCTGTCCTCGAAGCGGGCGCCCGGCCAGCGTGCGCGCATGTCGGCCAGCGCGGCGGCCCGGTCCCCGTCATCGACGAAGCCGATCCCGGCGAGCCCTCGCTCGGTCGCCACCACGATCGCCTCGCCGAAGGGCGAGGGGTGGAAGCCGCAGGCCATGGTGAGGCCCGCGCCCCCCGCCTTCCACTCGCCCGGCGACATGGCCTCGTGCGTGACGAAGAGGTCGTGCAGGCGCGAGGGGCCCGACAGGCCCACCTCGTAGGCGGTGTCGAGCACGCTCGCCGAGTCGCGCAGCAGCGATCGGGCATGATCGAGCGTGATGGCCTGCAGGAAGGCCTTCGGCGTGATGCCCGCCCAGCGCCGGAACACGTGGTGGAAATGGGAGGGCGACAGCCCGACATGCTCCGCGACGGCCTCGAGCGAGGGCTGGCTGCGCCACCGCTCGGTCATGAAGGCCAGGGCGGCGCGCACGCGCTCATAGTCGGCGCTGGCGTCGGAAAGGTCGCTGGCGGGGACGGGCACCGCGGCGGCGGAGGGGGTGGGGGAGGCCACGGGGACCTGCAGCATGGATCGCTCTCCTGTCATGCCGCGATCCTAGTGCGCCGGGGCCGGGTCCCGACACCCGATTCCTGCGGCCGCGTCCTGCCGAGCACGCTCAGTCCAGGGGATTGTAGGTGATCCCGCGCCGCGCCTCGGCCAGGGCCGCCGAGAGCCGGTCGGCGAATCGGGCCTTCTCCTCGGGCGACAGGAAATGCGCCACGGGCACAGCCTGCCCGCGCGACACCAGTGCGAGGCGTTCCACGCCGAATTCCTCGTGCTCCACCCGGTGCAGGCGGGTCCATAGGGGATTGAAGCGCCATTCCAGCACCGGACCGCGCACCGGGACCTTGCGCAGCGAGAGCTCGACCGCGCTCACCGCCACCTCCTCGTAGGACCTCGCCTCCCGCAGGCTCGCGCTGAGCGCGAACCACAGCAGCGCCACGTCCACCCCGTAGAAGCCCGCCACCGGCCAGAAGCCCATGACGACGAAGGGGATGCTGGCGATCGTCCCGGCGGCCGCGACGAGCAGCGCCACGAGACGCACGCCCCGGATGTCGAGCGAGCGGTGGGGATGCAGCACGGCGGAGAAGAAGGGGGCAGGGTCGCCGCCCTCCGTCCTGTCCACTGTCCTCGCCTCGCTCATCCGCGCCGTCATCCCCAGGCGCGACCGATGCGCCGATTGACCCGATAGCGCCGACGCCCGACCATTCGCGGCGTCGCGCCGGCAGCAGAGCGCGAAGGCCCGCCGACCGAGAGCATAGCGCAGCCATGGCCCCGAGAAAGACCCGAGCCCCCGCCGCGGCGGGACCGATCGCCGCGCCCGGGCCGGCCGGGACCGCGCCGAAAGCGTCAGGCGCGGGCCGGTCGGCGCCGCGCGTGGGCAAGGCGGCGGGCCCGCAGGGCGCCAAGGCTGCAGCCAAGGCCCCGCCGCGCCGCGCCAAGGCGGCGAAGCCGCTGCCGCCGGACCAGGTGCGCGAGGTTTTCGCCCGCTTTCAGGCCGCGCTGCCCGAGCCCAGGGGGGAGCTCGAATACGTCAATCCCTTCACGCTGCTGGTTGCCGTGGTCCTCTCCGCCCAGGCGACCGACGCCGGCGTCAACAAGGCCACGCGCGCCTTGTTCAAGGCGGCCGACACGCCGGGGAAGATGCTGGCCTTGGGAGAGGATGCGGTCCGCGAGGCGATCAAGACGATCGGCCTCTTCCGCATGAAGGCGAAGAACGTCATCGCCCTCTCCGCCAGGCTCGTCGAGCAGCATGGCGGGCAGGTGCCGCGCGAGCGCGAGGCGCTCGAGGCGCTCCCGGGCGTCGGCCGGAAGACCGCCAACGTCGTGCTCAACATCGCCTTCGCCGAGCCGACCATCGCCGTCGACACCCACCTCTTCCGGGTGTCGAACCGCATCCCGCTCGCGCCCGGCGCGACGCCGCTGGCGGTGGAGCAGGGTCTGCTGAAAGTCGTGCCGAAGGACTACCTCCTGCACGCCCACCACTGGCTGATCCTGCACGGGCGCTACGTGTGCAAGGCGCGCAAGCCCGACTGCCCGCGCTGCATCATCGCCGACCTCTGCCGCTACGAGCCGAAGACGACGATCTGAGGACGGGGCTGCGAGGCGTCAGCCGAACACCCAGAGCCCAGCGAGCCCTGCCGAGCCCACGATGATTCGCCACCACGCGAAGACCGAGAAGCCACGCTTGCTCACGAAGGTGAGGAAGCCCTTCACCACCACGAGGCCCGCCAGGAAGGCGAACACGAAGCCCACCCCGATCAGCAGGAGGTGGGAGGAGCTCAGCGTCTTGTAGTTCTTCAGGAGGTCGTAGGCGAAGGCGCCGACCATGGTCGGCATTGCGAGGAAGAAGGAGAACTCCGCCGCCGCCCGCTTGTCCGCCCCCATCAGCATGGCGCCCACGATCGTCGCTCCGGACCGCGACACGCCGGGGATCATGGCCAGGCACTGGAAGAAACCGATCTTCAGGTACATCAGCAGCGGAAACGCCGTGGCGTCGGGATGGTCCGAGCGCTGCGGCAGCTCGTCGACGACCAGCAGCACGATGCCGCCCACGATCAGCGCGATGCAGACGATGAGCGGGTTGAACAGCACGCCCTTGATGAACCCTCCCAAGGCGGCGCCGATCACGGCGGCCGGCAGGAAGGCGACGAGCACGCCGATCACGAAGTTGCGGGCCTTGGGATCCGTGGGCAGCGCCAGCGCGATCTTGGTGAGGCGGTGGGAATAGGGCACCAGAAGCGCCAGGATCGAGCCGAGCTGGATCAGCACGGCGAAGGTCTTGTCGAAGACGGGGTCCGCGAAGTTCAGGCCCAGGAAGTGCTCGGCCAGCAGGAGATGTCCTGTCGACGAGACCGGCAGATACTCGGTGAAGCCTTCGAGAATCCCGAGCGTCGCGGCCTTCAGGATCGAGAGGAGGTCCATTCACGGCTCCGCAAGTCGGCGGTGGAAGCGTGTCTGCCCTGCTGGCAAAGGCAGGCGGTTCGGTATTGCTGCACGAGCGGACGCGTCATATACGCTGCACCTGCGGCGCGCTACCCTGCCCTAGGGTTGTGACCAATCCGTATAGGGCCGCCGTCCGCCTTTCTCCGGCCCATCTTCGAGGTCACAGAACCGATCGCATGGCGACGCTGTTCCACCATCCCCTGTGCCCTCACTCCCGGTTCGTGCGTCTCGTGCTCGAGGAATTCGGGATGGAGGTCGAGCTCGCGGAGGAGCGCGCCTTCGAGCGCCGCGTGGAGTTCCTGAAGCTCAATCCGGCGGGGACGACGCCCGTCTTCGTCGAGGAGCAGGTCGGGGCGGTGCCCGGCGCCAGCATCATCGCCGAGTATCTCGACGAGACCCGGGGCCTCGCTTTGGGCGAGCGCCGCCTGCTGCCGCTCGATCCGCGGGGGCGGATCGAGGTCCGCCGGCTGGTCGACTGGTTCAACGGCAAGATGTTCGACGAGGTCACCTCCTATCTCGTCACCGAGAAGGTGTTCAAGCGCTTCATGCCCTCGGAGCTGGGGGGCGGGCCGCCGGACATGGCGGCGATCCGCGCCGCCCGCTCCAACATCCGCTATCATCTCGCCTATATCGGCTGGCTGATGGCGAACCGGAACTGGCTCGCCGGCGACCGGCTGAGCTATGCGGACCTGGCCGCCGCGGCGCAGCTCTCGGCGGCCGATTACCTGGGCGACGTGCCGTGGCAGGAGAACGAGACGGCGAAGAACTGGTACGCGCGGGTCAAGTCCCGCCCGTCCTTCAGGGCTCTCCTGGCCGACCGCGTGCCGGGCATGGAAGCCGCCGAGCACTACGCGGATCTCGACTTCTGAGCCCCGATCCCCTGCGTCGCGCGCTGGACGAGGCCGCCCGTCGCGAGGGCTTCGACATCGTGCGCGTCGCCGCGCCCGACGCCATCCCCGAGGCGCCGGCGCGCCTGCGGGCCTGGCTCGCGGCAGGCCGGCACGGCGACATGGACTGGATGGACGAGACCGCCGCGCGCCGCGCCGACCCGCGCGTGCTCTGGCCGGAGGTGCGCAGCATCGTCATGCTGGGGATGAGCTACGCGCCCTCCGGCGATCCCCTGGCGACGCTCGCGCGGCGCGACCGCGCCACGATCTCCGTCTATGCCCGCTCGCGCGACTACCATGACGTGATCAAGGGCAGGCTCAAGCAGGTCGCGGGAGCCTTCGCGACCGCCGCGCAGCCCGTGGCGGCGAAGGTCTTCGTGGACACCGCGCCCGTCATGGAGAAGCCGCTGGCCGCCGCCGCGGGTCTCGGCTGGCAGGGCAAGCACACCGTGGTCGTGTCGCGGGAGCACGGGTCCTGGCTCTTCCTCGGCGCCATCTTCACCACCGCGGCGCTCGCGCCCGACGCGCCCGCCAGCGACCATTGCGGCTCCTGCCGGCGCTGCCTCGACATCTGCCCGACCGACGCCTTCCCGGCGCCTTACCAGCTCGATGCGCGCCGCTGCATCGCCTACCTCACCATCGAGCACAAGGGCCCCATCCCGCGCGCGCTCCGGCCCGGCATCGGAAACCGGGTGTTCGGCTGCGACGATTGCCTGGCCGTCTGCCCTTGGAACCGCTTCGCCCGCGCGGCGCGCGAGCAGAAGCTGCAGGCGAGGGCGGACCTCGACGCGCTGCCGCTGGCCGACCTCGCCCGCCTCGACGACGCCGCGTTCCGGAGCCTGTTCGCCGGGACGCCCGTCAAGCGCACGGGACGCGACCGCTTCGTGCGGAACGTCGCGGTGGCGGCGGGCAACAGCGCCGACGCCGCGCTCCTGCCCTCGGCCGAGCATCTGGTCGGGGACGAGTCCGCCCTGGTGCGCGGCGCGGCTGTCTGGGCTCTCGCGCGTCTCGCGCCGGCCGCGCGCCTCGCCAGCGTCGCGCGGCAGGCGCTCGAGCGCGAGCAGGACCCCTACGTCCGGGAGGAGTGGCTCCTCGCCCTTGACGAGGCGGGCCGAGGCGCGAGTTCTCCGCCGGCGCGCTCCGCCTTATCCAGCCCGCAAGGATCTCCCGCGTGAACCTGCTCGTCTTCGGCCACGGCTACAGCTCCGACGCCTTCGTCCGGCGGGTCCGCCCGCGCTTCGCGCGCGTGACCTCCACGGTGCGCAGCGCCGCCAAGGCGGATCGGCTCGCCGCCGAGGGGATCGAGGCGCGGCTCTTCGATGGCGGGGCGGCCGGCCGCGAACCGGTGGTCGATCCCGCCCTCGCCGACGACATCGCGCAGGCTGACGCGGTCCTCGTCTCCGTCGCGCCCGACGAATCGGGCGACCCCGTGCTGCGGCATGTCTCGCAGGCGCTGCGCACAGCGCCGCGACTGTCCTGGATCGGCTACCTCTCCACGGTCGGCGTCTATGGCGACCATGACGGCGCCTGGGTCGACGAGGCGACGCCGGTCCGCCCGGTCAGCGAGCGCTCGGTGCGCCGCGTCGAGGCCGAGGAGGAATGGCTCACGCTCGGACGGCAGAGCGGCAAGGCGGTGCAGGTCTTCCGCCTCGCGGGCATCTATGGCCCGGGCCGCAACGCGCTCGTCAATCTGCGGGAGGGCTCCGCGAAGCGTCTGGTCAAGCCCGGCCAGGTCTTCAACCGCATCCATGTCGAGGACATCGCCGGCGCGCTGGAGGCATCGCTCGACCGGCCTTCGCCGGGCGCCGTCTACAATGTCACGGACGACGAGCCGGCTCCCCCCCAGGACGTGGTGACCTTCGCAGCAGGCCTGCTCGGGGTGGAGCCGCCGCCGGAGCAGGACTTCGCGACCGCCGTGCTGTCGCCCATGGCGCGCAGCTTCTACAGCGAGAACAAGCGCGTCTCCAACCGCAAGCTGCGCGAGGAGCTCGGCTACGCGCTGCGCTATCCGACCTACAGGGAGGCGCACCGGGCGCTGCTGGCGGCCGGCGAGGGCCGTTGATCAGGCGGCGTGGCGGCTCGCGTCGACGCCGAAGTGCTCGACATAGCGCGGGTTGATCGCGGCGACCGGCAGGATCACCAGCACGTCCGTCGTGCCGAATTGCCGGTCGACCACGGCGCCGTCCCCGAAGGTCGCGCCGACCCGCAGGTAGCCCTTCAGCAGCGGCGGCAGCGCGCGCAGCGCGCGCCTGGCGTCGACGCGCTCGGGCGGCAGCCGGTCCATCGGCACGGCCAGGCGCGGCAGGGCCGCGGCGCGCCAGTCCTCGGGCGCGCGGGCATGGTGATGCAGGAAGCTTAGCGGCAGGGCGAGCGCGTCCGGGTCCGTTCCCGCGAGGCTCGCGCAGCCGAACATCACGTCGACGCGGTGGTGCAGCACATAGGCCCAGACGCCGTGCCAGAGCAGTTCCACCGTGCGCTTGTCGCGATAGGGCTCCAGCACGCAGGAGCGTCCGAGTTCCAGGAAGCGGGCGCCGGGATGGGCCGCGATGAGCGGCGCGATGTCGAACTCGCTCTGCGTGTAGAAGCCGACATGGCGCTCCGCCACGTCCTGGCGCAGGAGGCGGTAGGTGCCGACGACGCGCGCCTTGCGCCGCGCCGGCGCGAAGCGGCGGGCCGGCGCGTCGTGGTCGATCACCAGGAGGTGGTCGCAGATCGCGTCGAAGCCGTCGATGTCGCGCCGCTTGAGGCGCGACATCATGTCGGGAATCGCCGCCATCTCCTCGTAGAACACGCGGTAGCGCAGGCGCTGAGCGCGCTTGACGTCCTTGCGCGTGGTGGCGAGCCGCACCTCGAGCGGGCCGAGCCGGCCGAGCACCGGGCCCAGTCCGAACGTTGGCTCGGGCTTCGGCGTCGGCGCGAAGGCCGGCGGAAGGGTGATCCCCTTGGCGCTCCGCTGCAGCCCGAGCAGGAGGTTCGCGATATTGGCAGTGCCGATCAGGGGCCGCGGAGTGGCCGGCCGGCCGGTCGGGACGATGTTGCGCATGGAGCCCTTCAGCCCTCGCCCGTCGGCCGTCTTGCCCGCGGCAAGCTCGGCCTCGAGCGTCGTAGACCATAGGTCCTCGACTGTTTTGTGACAATGTTGCCGCTTTGTGACGAGGCCTGCGGCCTTGCGCCCCGGGCGCGCGGTCAGGCCAGCCTGGCGTGCACCAGGGGGCCGCCCAGCGCGACGATCAGGCTCGCCTCGTCGATGGGCTTGGAGACCGTCTCGTCCATGCCGGCGGAGAGGGCGAGGCGGCGATCCTCGTCGAAGGCGTTGGCCGTGAGCGCCACGATCCGGCTCCTGGGAGCGGCCTGCTCGCGCTCCATGGCGCGGATGCGGCGCACCGCCTCGTGCCCGTCGAGGCCCGGCATACGCACGTCCATGAGGATCACGTCGAAGCGCTGCACCTCGCCCTCGAGGCTCGCGCGGAACAGCTCGACCGCCTCGAGCCCGTCGCGCGCCCAGGTGATCCTGGCGCCGTTGCGCTCGAGGAGGCGCGTCGCCAGCAGCGCGTTGATCTCGTTGTCCTCGGCCAGGAGGATGTTGAGGCCCGGCGCCGCCGGCGTGGCCGGCTTCGGGGCGCCCAGGCCGCGGGGCCGGGACGCGACCGCATCCTCCGCGGCCACCCGCTCGGCGAGCGACGCCTCCCGGACCGGCTTCATGAGATAGGCGTCGAAGCCGAGCGCGCCCGGCGCGCCGAAGGAGCGCCGCTCGAACGGCGACAGCAGCACCAGCCGGCGCTGCACTCCCAGCGCGCGGGAGCGCGAGGCGATCTCGCGGGCGGACGCCTCGCCCACCCCGCCATCCACCATCACCACGTCCGGGCGCGGGCCCTCCCCGAGCTTCGCCAGGGCGGAGGGCGCGTCCGCCGCCCGCGTCACGCTCGCGCCGGCCTCGCCGAGACGCTGGGCGATGAAGGAGGATTCGAAGGCCGTCATGGAGACGAACAGCACCGACTTCCCCTGCAGGGCCGAGAAGCCGGGCCGGCCGGGATCCTGCTCGGCCAGGGTGGGGAGGTCGACGCAGAAGCGGAACGAGGAGCCCTCGCCGAGACGGCTGGAAACCGTGAGCTCGCCCCCCATGATGCTGACGAGCCGCTTGGAGATGGCGAGGCCCAGGCCCGTGCCGGAATGCCGGCGCGAGGCGGACCCGTCGGCCTGCTCGAACTCGTCGAAGATGCTGGCGAGCCGGTCCTCGGGAATGCCCATCCCCGTGTCGCTCACGCTGAAGGCGATTCGCTCGCCCTCCCTCTGGACCGCCAGGCCGACGCCACCGGCCTCGGTGAACTTCACCGCGTTGCCCACGAGGTTGGTGAGCACCTGCCTCAGGCGCGCGGCGTCGCCCAGCACGTGGCGCGGGACGTCGGGCGCGACATAGGCGGCAACGGCGATGCCCTTGCCCTGGGCCCGCGGGGCCAGAAGCTCCACCGTGCCCTCCACGAGCGCCAGGAGGTCGAATCGCTCGTGCACGAGCTCCAGCTTGCCGGCCTCGATCTTCGAGAAGTCGAGGATCTCGTCGATGATGGAGAGCAGCGCTTCGCCGGACGTCTTCACCGCTTCGACATAGGTGCGCTGCTCCGGCGTGATCTCGGTGCCGGCCAGGAGGTCGGCCATGCCCAGCACGCCGTTGAGCGGCGTGCGGATCTCGTGGCTCATCGTGGCGAGGAAGCGCGACTTCGCCTCGCTCGCCGCCACCGCGCGCATGCGCGTCTCGGCCAGGGCGCGCTCGGCGATCATGCGCTCCGTCACGTCGCGGCCGACCGACTGGATCTCCGTGCCGTAGGGGCCCGCGATGGCGGTGTCGTGCCAGGAGATCCAGCGCACGCCGTAGGGCGTGACGATGGCCTCGTCATAGCTCGAGCTGCCCGCGGTGCGGGGCGCATCCAGGCTCGCCGGGTCGCGGGTGAGCTCGAAGGAGGTCCCGAGCAGCGTCTCCGCGGCGCGCCCGGCGAGGGCCGCATAGGCCTCGTTCACGTAGGTGAGGCGGCCGCGCGCGTCGCGGCGCTGGATCAGGTCGTCCTGGCCCTCCAGCAGGCTGCGGTAGCGCTCCTCGCTCTCGCGCAGCTCCCAGATCTGGTCGTGCAGCCGCTCGGCGACGGCCTCGGCCTCGTCGAGCTTGGCCTCGAGCAGCAGCTGGCGCCGCAGCAACACGAGCGCGACGAGCACGGCGAGCAGCAGCAGGGCGCCGAAGACGACCAGCGCGATGCCGGTCGTGCCCGGCAGGGCCTGGGCATCGAAGATGCCGCCCCGCAGGATCCCGTGACCCAGCGCCTGGGAAGTCTCGGCCGTTACGCTCGTCATTCCGCTCCTCGCCGGCGGAGCCTGCACCAGCAGGGTTGACAAAGGGTTCCGTGCGCCCGGTTCATGGGGCGAGGCGGTCCTGCAGGCCGCGATAGGCCAGCGCCTCCGCGACATGGATGCGCCCCACGGAAGCGGCCTCGTCGAGGTCGGCCAGCGTGCGGGCGATCTTCAGCACGCGGTGGTAGCCCCGCGCCGTGAGACGCACCTGGTCCGCCGCGCTGCGCAGGAGGGCGAGGCCGCCGGCGTCGGGCGTGGCCACCTGGTCGAGCAGGGCCGGCGGGCAGGCCGCGTTGCTGCGGATGTCGGCCCGCCCGAGCGACCGGAAGCGGGCGGCCTGCCGGGCCCGCGCCCGCGCCACGCGCAGGGCGACCTCCGCCGATCCCTCCGCCGAGGCGGGCAGCAGCAGATCCGACGCGCTCACGGCCGGCACCTCGATCTGCAGGTCGATGCGGTCGATGAGCGGACCCGAAAGCCGAGCCTGGTACTGCGCCATGCAGCGCTCGTTCGGCGACCGGCGGCAGGCATAGCCCGGCTCCGTCGCCCGGCCGCACCGGCAGGGATTCATGGCCGCCACGAGCTGGAACCGGGCGGGATAGACGACCCGCCGGTTGGCGCGGGCGATGGAGACGTCGCCGGTCTCCAGCGGCTGCCGCAGGCTGTCCAGCACCTGCGGCTGGAACTCCGGCAGCTCGTCCAGGAACAGCACGCCGTGATGGGCGAGCGAGATCTCGCCGGGCCGCGCCGCGATGCCGCCGCCGACCAGGGCGGCCATGGAGGCCGAATGGTGGGGCGCGCGGAACGGCCGCCGGTCCGTGAGCGCCCCCTCCGCGAGCAGCCCGCCGACCGACTGGATCATCGAGACCTCCAGCAGCTCCGCCGGGTCGAGCGGCGGGAGGATCGAGGGCAGGCGCTGCGCCAGCATCGACTTGCCGGCTCCCGGAGGACCGGACATCAGGATGTTGTGGCCGATTAATCGCCAACTTTCTCATGCTCAGGGGTTGTAGTTCCGTGCCACGATCACGATCTGTGCTAGCACTCCGTTTAAGTATCCATGCCTACGTTTCGTCGGATTTAGAATTGGGTTAGTTCGTTGCAAGCCCGCCCGAAAGCATATTCTTACATCCGCATGTCGACTGACGCGCAGCTCAAAGGCGATAGTCTTCGACGGCAGCTTGAGAAGTCATCTGCCTACGCGAGAGAACATGGGCTCGAGATCGACGAGCAGTTCGACCTCCGCGACATCGGGCTATCAGCCTTCGACGGCTCTCACATGGAGCGCGGCAGCCTTGGCAAATTCCTTGCCGCGGTGCGCGCAGGCAAGATCGAGAAAGGCTCTGTCCTTCTGATCGAGTCGTTCGATCGCCTCTCGCGCGAGCAGGTGACGACGGCGTTGACAGTGTTCTTGGACCTGCTGAATGCAGGGATCACAATCGTCACATTGACGGATTTACGTCGGTACGAACCGAGCAACGTCGAACTTCCCGAGATCATGATGAGCCTTGTCGTCATGAGCCGTGCACACGAGGAGTCGCTGCAGAAATCCGACAGATTGTCGGCTGCGTGGAGAGCCAAGCGTGACAGGATCGCCGAGCGCAAGCTGACCGCGAAGTGCCCGGCGTGGTTGCGGCTCAACGCTCAGCGCACAGACTTCGATCTCATCCCTGAACGGGTCACAATCGTTCGCCGCATATTTGAAGACTGCCTCAGCGGGATGGGCGGCGACGTGATCGCTCGCCGGCTCAACGAGGCGAAGGTGCCCGCTTTCGGCAGGGCAACCGGCTGGCATAAGTCCTACGTGCAGAAGATCCTGTTCAATGACGCGGTGATAGGCCGGTACCAGCCTCATCGGATGGTCGAAGGAAAGCGCGTCCCAGAGGGCGAATTCATCCCCGATTATTTCCCGGCTGTCGTTGACGAGGCGATGTTCTACGCGGCCAAGGGCGGTCGCGAGAGTCGTCGAGTTGGTGGGGGGGGCCGCAAGGGGTACGGCTTTTCGAACCTGTTCACTCGTCTCGCTGTCTGTGGCTGCTGCGGTTCGACGATGACGTATCGCAACCGTGGGCTGCGCGGCGGCGTGATGCTTGTCTGCGACAGTGTGCGTCGTGGTCTTGGCTGCGATGCGCCGTCGTGGAACTACCGCCACTTCGAGGCAAGTTTCCTCGCCTTCGTAAGAGAGCTCGACCTACTCCAATTCGACCCAGCAACGTCGTCTGAGGGAAGCCGCCGAGACCAAGAGCAGGTTCTCGTGCTGGATGGGAGATTGCGGGAGCTCAAACGAAAGCGTGATCGAATCCTCGATCTGCTGCTCGATGCCGATGTGCCTGACGGGAGTCTCAAGGCGAAGTTTAAGGAGCTTGAGCTTGCCATATCCAAGTATGAGGGCGAGCGCGCAGCGCTGCTCAAGACCGCCGAAGCGCGTGTGAGGCAGGCAACGGATGCCGCGTTCAGTCAGGCGACTCTACATCCGTTGATCGCCGGCTTGCAGCAGGGCGATCAACGGGAGGTCTATCAAGTCCGCTCGGCGATCGCGACGCGGGTGCGAACGCTGATCAAGAGTGTGAAACTCTTTCCTTCGGAGACAACGATCTGCGACAGCTCGGCCCCTCAACGATTCTTTGTCGTGGAGTACAGATCCGGCGGTCGCCGGAGCGTATGGCCACACGAAAATGCCCAATCCAAGGAAGTCGTGAACCAATTGAGGAAGAATTTAGACTACGTGCGCGTGATGCAAGCGATGGAAGCAAAAAGATTATTGCATAGAAAAAGGAGATTTTAGTTGCAGAGTTTATTATATATGTTAAAGACTACTTTGTGACTAGGGGCGATTTTCCTAGCCATTGTAACAGAGCCATATTTGAAGCAGACATAGGAAAAATGGTATTATGATATTTAACGATGACCCTAATTGGTCGCTCTTAATCGCAAATTCGTCCAGGGGGAGAAGCGGTAGGCACTGGATGCAGCTATTCGTCTCAACATGCCAGGCGCTGTGGGACATAGAGCGCGCTTGGGCCTTGGAATCCAACGGTGAGGAGACCGCGGTCCATTTCTTTCAGAGCAGCGCCATCGTCAAAAAGCAGCTGGTTCAGTTCTCGACTGCGCACCCCGAAAGTCAGTGGAGCTTTACTAAGGCGACCGCTACGGACGATCGGTGTGTGAAATTCAAAGAAGAGCACATTGGGGGCGGTCGCATAATCGCATCAAATCACAGTGTCCATAAGCGAAAATCGGTCAGTAATTTTCAGCGAAGAGATATCCCAATGGATATGTATATTGCTGTTTCCGGAACAGAAGCAAGCGAACAGGAGGCCAGAAGAGCTGTATCGGAGATATGCGGATGGGCTATGGCGAGAAAGTTGGAGACGACGTACGGACGTGCCATGGGGAATGTGTGGCGCATTGATTTTCTGAGTCCAAAAGATAGTGTTTTAGCATTGATGGTTTATTGTTCGCTAGATTTTAGCAACAGAACATTCGTCGTTGACGAATTCCCGGAGTTCTCGAAAAGCCGTGTACGAACTCGAGTCATAGTGAAAAACGGCGTTATTGATCAAAGCTCGATGGGCTTTCCAAAAACAGGGGAAGAGAACGTAAAAAGGCCATTCCCAAGCAACAAATATTATCTTGAGACGAGATATGGAAGGGCATAACGGAGTGCGTGAGCGCATGGAAAGGGCGGTCTCTTACGAGGCCGCCCACTCTCTTTCAGATTCGCTATCGCGACGATTACACATCCGGCTCAAAGTGCAGATTCCATAACCTTCTCTCCTGCCAATTTTGGCGCCAAAGTCCCGAAGGAGGTATTCAGCGCCTGCTGACCCTTCGGGGTCAGCGAAACAGCCCGGCGCTCCGCTGACCGCCTCACCCATCCATTCTCGAAACACATCGTGCAGATTGCGGCGCCGACCACTCCGGCTAGGTGCGGACGTCGCTCACTCCAGTCAAGACACGGCTTGCAGAACATCCTCGAAGTGCGAGGTGAGGGCTCCTCCAGCCGTATTCCAAGACTCCTCAGATACGCGACGCCGCTATCGTTCAGTGACGCGCCTTCCATCGAGATCTCAAGGTGTCCGCGTACGGCGAGCCCATCCACAATCTGGATCGCGAGATGTCCTGCGAGGTGGTCGTAACACGTCCGGGCGAACCGGAGTGCGGGATCACGTGGTCCGACAAAGACGCGTCGCGCTCCAGGCCGCGATGCGGCCAGTTCGTCGGAGAGCGTCCATAACTGCTCGATGATGTGGGCCACTGTCGCCGACGCAATCCTGTAATACCGATATCGCCCCTGTACACAGGACGCGAGCAATCCCGCACCGTTGAGTTTTGCGAGATGACTGCTCGCGGTCTGCGGAGCTACACCTGCGGCACGCGCCAGCTCTGATGCGGTCAGAGAGCGGCCATCCATCAGCGCTTCGAGTATCTGCGCGCGTGCAGGGTCGCCCATCAACGCAGCAACTGCCGCAAAGTCTGTGGTTGTGCCCATCGCACGTCTCCATCTACCGACAGCCAGTTTGGCCCGGGTGTGCCGCAGCACGCTACCACCGCGATCGAAGCGATCCCGCCCGAAACCGGCGTACCCCTCGGACAGAAACGTCGGAGGGCAAAATGACACGAGATCAAAATCAGCAACTTGCGACGAGCTTCACGAACACCGCGGCAGATACGACGGCACTGCCGTTCACGACGCCTCGTGCGCAGCCGCACATCGCTGCTCAGCAGGCGCCCTTACATGCTCCTCAACAACGCAAGGAGCCCATCATGTCCTACACAACCCACAGTCCGGTCCGCGGCGGTACCTCGACAAACTTCGGCGAGTTGGCCGCGTCCATTTTCGCGTCTGCCGTATCCGAGGTGACAGCTCGCATCCGAGAGTATCGGACGCGTCGAGCCCTCATGGAACTCAACGACTTCATGTTGAAGGACATCGGACTCAGCCGGTCCGACATTGATGCCGTCGCGTGTGAGGTGAGCCGGAAGTGAACCTGCAAAGCATTCTGGCGGAGGCCGAGGCTTCCGCCGGTGGGCTCCCCCCTGTCCGAAAACACGTCAGGGAGCCACTTGCTATCCTAACCCTACTCCAATCAAAGACATAGCGGATCGCTCAAGATGAGGTAGCACACGAGCGAGAACTAAGTCCGCGTCGTCGAAATTCTCATAGATAACGCCAGTGCCTGAATGCACGACAGAGCAACGGATCTGATAAATCCAAGCAGCACCTCTTTTCCACTCCTCCTTGAAAGGCGCGTCTTGCCTCCTCTTGATTTCACGTTGAATGGCGTAGGCGAAGCGATTATTGCTATCAACAAGCGATTCGGCGGCAGAGAGCGCATTCTCGAAATGAAACAGTAGGCCGCGATCCTGAATCAGACCGATCAGTGCGCTTCTCTCAGCCAGAAGCTCTTTCTGAGCGCTTTCGAGTGTGCTGACTGGCTCAAGAAAGAAGTTCGCTTGTATTCGTGCGAAAACCGATGAGAGATAGCAGTTTTCGTGGATCCGGTAGAGCGCCTGAAACCGGGATGCTGCGGAATTCTCACTGACGGCCTGGAGCATAATACGTCGTCGTGTTACCTCGGCATTTGATGTGAAAGCTGAAGACAGTGACAACGTTTGCGCATCGTCAAGTATCAGGCGTATCGGATGAACTGCTCGAACACCGTTGAAGCTCGCGATCATTAAGTTGACGATCTCTTGCGAGACGGGTGGATCGTGTTCAACGATCGTAACGAGGCAATTGCTGACGCGTTGAAATTCTGGACCAGGGCAGACTTCTGGCTTGGCAACCCACGCTCTGATCAGCATGCTTTCAATTGACGTGGGCGGTGCGCCTGCAGAGCTCGATGGAATTTGCGCCAACTGCGCTACACGCACTCCATCGAGTAGCACCTCCCTGTACCGCCAGTCGCTTGTTGGCTCGCGAAGCGGCGAGAGTAGTACATCACCCAGGTCAGCTTCAGTGCAGCAGGACGCAAGTGCATCTTTTGATGCCTCGCTGAACAATATGCCGCACTGGCCGCCAATGACCATCTCGGCGACGTCCTCTAATGAAGCCTCATCGGCATCTAGTAGAGCACGCGCGATATGAACCGGGAGCCCAGCCATATTATGCCTTCGACGCGCTACCGGCCAGTAGCCAGCAACTCTCAATGGGCATGATTCCCCGGCCTAGAAAATATTGTTGGAACGCGTTGAAGACCAGCTCTCGTGTAGCCACACCCACATTTCGACGCCCTGGATTGAATCCTTCTCTGATTGCATTGAACTGGGTTATTCCAAGAGGGTCGGGGCCTGAATTGGAAATCAGAGATTGGAGGGCGTCCCACACAGTGTCAGAAAGTGAGGGGTTCCTATTCATAAAGCCAACAGCGGCGGAAAGCCCCTGTAGTACAGTGTCAGACGCGAAAAATTGGAGATTTTCTACATTCTCTTCGCAAACCCGATAGTCAGCCTTTACGATCCACTCAACGAGTCGCCGAAAGGCATCTCCGGTTTCACCGCCTGTACTCAGCGACGATCCAAGCGTCTCGATCGCCGAATCGGCCAGCAGTTCCTGCATCACCGTATTCGACACATCAATGTTCGGGGCCCCTTGTAGCCAGGCCTGAAAGGCCTGTGAAAGACGAACAAGCTGAAACTGCCCAGGCCTGTAGCGTCTGCGGTTATCCGAAGCGATGATTATGTCAAGCTCGGGGATACTCGCCAGGTCGTCCCGAAGGTTCATGCTTAATATTTCAACTTGATGCTTCATCGACATTGGCTTCTGGCCAGCGTTAAGAAGAAGCATTCGATAAGCAATCGCGTTGAACGGCAAGTTCATCCATACCTCGAGCCGCAGACGACGTCTGACAAATATTTCGCGTTCTTCGCCTTCTAACTCTTCGTTGATCTGCCGCAGCGCGTTAGTACGTTGAAGTCCATCAATAATCTGTAATTCGCTTGGTTGAAGACCAGCTAGGAGCGGCTGAAGCTCAGTAAGTTCGCTGTACTCGCCAGGCTCCTGCCCGGATTGTTGGGTCCGCTCCAGCCATAATTGAAATCCCTCATCTTGGGCTGATAACACCAATGGCGGAAGCACGCAGCCACGCCTTAAATCCGCGCGCAACGTGGCGTAAGCTTTACTACCCTTTATGATCTGACGTTGAATCTTGAGGTTCGCCTCGCTTCCTTCTGTAGCGTTCAAGAACCATCCGTAACTGGCTCTGGCTGTGATGCAGAATCCACCGATCCTGTTGTCATGTTCCAATGAGAGCGCAGTTATCATTTAAGCCATCCCATCCTTCCGGACCTCAACCTTGTCTGAATCGTCGGCCCAAGCCAAGACCGAGCACCCCGCCCGACTACCGCGAACGTGAAACAGGCGTTCGCTTTGGACAGAGTGCCCGATGGGATGCCGTTCACACTTAGATGTGACCCCAGCCGGTCCATCTGTAACCCTGCAAGGCCAAAACGCCCGACCGAGCTGACAGGAATTCATCTCTGCGACCTGCCCAGCTCTGTAAATCAATCAGCCCGGGCAGCCCTGGTCCTCAGAGGCTCGAGCTCGAGCATGCTAGCAACGGCTCCGGGTGACCGGATTAATCCCTTGGGCGGCTACTTTTCACTGTCCCACGTTGTCTCTGCTCACCTGTCCGGCCGACTCTTCAAACATGAACGTTGGTTCGTGTTGGACAGGCAGCAGGCTCAATGGCGGACTATGTGGCGTATCTCCGCGTCTCAACGCGGGAGCAGGGTCGCTCAGGCCTGGGCCTTGCGGCTCAGCGATCGACGATTGAGAAGTTCCTAGGAACCGAGCATCGGCTAACGTCTGAGTTCGTCGAGGTTCAATCCGGCAAGAAGGACAACCGCGCGGAGCTCTGGAGGGCGATCGGAGCCGCGAAGAAGGCCAAGGCGTCGCTGATCATTGCGCGCCTCGATAGGTTCTCCCGTCGGGTCAGTTTCATCTCCTCGATCATGGAGCAAGGCGTCAAATTGACGGTTGCCGAGATGCCTGGCGCGACTGATTTCCAGTTGCACATATTCGCCGCGCTCGCACAGGAGGAGCGCCGGGTGATTTCCCAGCGTACGAAGCAGGCCTTGGTCGAGGCCAAGAAGCGCGGCACCCGGCTAGGCGTCGCGTGCCAACGACTCGCTAATGCGAACCGGCAAGCCGCGACGACCTTCGCTCAAAGTCTCAAAGAAGACATTGCGAGATCACCGAACCAATCTCTAGCTGGGATCGCACGGCATCTCAATAAAATGGGGCATCGCACGAGGAGCGGCCAAGTATTCTACCCCCAAACGGTCAAGAATATTCGGCGTCGCCTTAACTTATCGCTATCCGAAAAGAATACTGACGGGACGAGCAATACAACCGAGTACCATCCGCTGGAAACGGCTATCCATGAATAAATCAGAGAAGTTCAAATAGTGATCACGGCAAACCTCCCGAGCCGTCATGAATTACTCCTATTTGACGATAAGGCTAGCTATAAGCAATTCTACGTATTTTGACGTTTTTTATATTGAAAACAGCAACTTAACAGTTATGATAAGTACAACATAAGGACCATCGGTTGTTACTATCGCCAGACCCCTTGCATTCATTTCGCGGCAAGCCTAATTCAAAAGGCGCGGCGAGGGATGGTCGCGATAGGACAACAAAGAAAACAATAAAAGAAGACATAGCATCTCGCTGCGTATGGATGTCCTGAAACAACTTATCAAACGGAAGTAGATCAGGGTCACCGGTCACTTCTTAGCATCCGCGATAAACACGAGACGCAAAACAGCGAGGAGTAACAACTCCTCGAGCGCAAACACACGAGTAAAAGCGATGAACAGCAAGTATCTGGTATCGACGAGCATCTACACCGCCAACAGGAGCGTCGACTTCGAACAACCGAAAATCCAGAAGATCCTCAATCGGTACGACTTGCGACGGCTACCGTCGAGGCACGCGGAGATCTGCCGTGTCCTCGGGACGGAGCGCAATGCGGTGCGAGCGGCTATTGATGTGTCGAGGGGTGGGTTTGCCTCCGATATTGTGGGAGCCTACGTAGCATTCCAAACCAAGACGATCTCCGGTGTGGCGCGGCAAGTCGGCCGCAACAATATCTGGCGCGACGGAAATCAAATCGGCCGTCTTCAATGGAATGGACACATGGAGATAGCCGAAGATTGGCCTCGCGACGCGATGTCTGCAGTGCTTCTTTGCCTTCAGGAGCATTTTGGAGAGTTAGAGATCGCGTCCAAAGAATATCTTGCGCTCTCCCCCGAAGAGAGAAAGAAGTACAAGATGCATTTGGTTGCAGTGCATCATCTTCCAGATGATGCTTCGCCTTCAGAGATCTCAAAGTCACTTGCAGAGATCAATGAGCTCGCGTCGAAAGCAGGCCTCGCTGAATGAACTGAGGCGATGACCGCGCCTCCATCTCCAGCATATCGCTGAGCGCTTAATCGGCGATTTTGACACCAATCGGACACTAGCTGGCCTGTTGACAACGTATAAATGGGGTATACGAAAGATGACAGAAAATAAAAAATCACGGCAAGCGGACAGCGAGGATGATGACGCTGTCAAATTCTTCAAGGGTCTCGACAAGGAGGTAGATGAGCTGACAATCGATGACGTAACCGAATCACCTTCGCGTAGCACGGCTCTTTCTGTAATCGAACCAGGAAGACCGCTCCTTGTACCGCGCGAGGATCAGCTAGCAAGCACAGATGTCGACGATCGCTTCGACTATGGTCGCGTGTTGGAGAAGTACCGAAACGAAGTAATGGCCGCCACGCAATGGTTTGCCAGTCGTCGCCGGCAAACCATTCTCGAGGCTTTCGAACAAGGCAAGAAGCTGGTCGAAATAAAGCGGCTCATGCAGTTTGGTACGTTCCTTGACTGGGTAGAACAAAGCCTAGGAATGGAGGAGCGTACCGTTCAGCGACTGATGAAAATCGCCGAGCGACTCGCTGGAAAAGTCGACAATCTGACGGTTTTGCCACTTTCGGTTCACTACGAGCTGACGGCGA
Organism: Alsobacter sp.; assembly: GCA_046349155.1. Lineage (GTDB taxonomy): Bacteria > Pseudomonadota > Alphaproteobacteria > Rhizobiales > Beijerinckiaceae > Alsobacter. The sequence continues at coordinate 370,968 of JAXMCW010000004.1, forward strand.
ATTCGATCAAGGACGAAGCTATCAATGAATGCGTGGAGCTCGGTCGGAAAGGTGAACTTACACGCGAACGAGCAGCAGCAATCATCGATCTACATAAGAAGCGCAATAACAAGCCTCGTGCATCAAGCGAGAGGCCACCGATCGTTCCGCAATCGACGCAATCTATCGACAGTGGTCAAACGGAACACGAGAGCGGATCTGGGCTTGTGGAGAGCGGACGAACGAAGGACCCTGTCAATAGCATCATCGCTGCCGTCGAGAACGTGCGACGCCAGAATGATTTTCAACTGACCGGCGACGAGCTCGAGGAGCTTCTTGAGTCTATTCGGAGTCTCTTCGCGGACTAGGGGGGCGCAGCGGTCGAGCTACACGCGCCCCGTGAGGCCTTCATGGTGGGGCTTACGTCAACCCCCCCAAATCGGTCGTCAGCCGTGGCTCCTGCGCCCCAACGTGCGCATCCTCGGACGGTAGCGTGGGACTGCAATCTCGCCGGTCTGGCTTATCCCGAGGCACGAGATTTTGGCCCTACTGGCCCGGATTGATTGCTCCCCCTGAACGGGACAAGCCCACAGGGGGAGCAATATGTCCTATGGGGCAAGCCGCAGTCCGAGCCATTGGACCGCACCAAAGAGTGCGGCCAAGGCCAGCAGCCATCGGAATACGGTCCAGAGCAAGCTGGCTGTACGCACCTCGCCTTCGGGCCCTTGATAGATCCGGGTCCCGCTACTCACATCCTTTGACCACCCTATGCCAAGTTCCGACTGAATCTTCAGTTTCAGCGCATAGATTCCGACGATAAAGAGGACAATGACGAGCACGGCTAAGCCACCATCATCGTTGCTCTCTTTTGCGGAACGGGCGTGCGGTTGAGGGTGCTCTGCCGTCTGCTCGGCATGCATTTTCACTTGCGCCTCGCGAACCGGGCACGGAACTCCGTCCCGGCCTGCTCCAGCTTCTGGTCAAATTCGCCCTTCAATGCCGAGGCGCGCACGGAGATCAAGGCATCGCACAGTTCGGCGATTGTCTCACACCGTATCGCCGTCTTCCCCTTGGCGAGCTCAAGCGGCTTACGGCCGTACCGGATTTCGACCAGATACGCCCCCGACTGATCGACCCACCACCATGGACGTTTCGGGGTCCGACCGCTCTCTCCATGTACGCGGGCCTTCGAGATCTGTTCGTCGAGAGCCCTTAAGAGCCGCTGCCGTCGAGCTGACGCCCGATCGATCGTACGCGGCCGCTCAGCCTCAACCACCTTGAGAGTCTTCTCCAAAGCCATTGCTGCCCTCCTTTTATGGACAACGGCACCCTCCCGGCGACCGTTGAAGAGGTCCACGCGTTTGGAAGCTTCCGGAGAGCGCTGGCTGGTGGAAAGACGCAACGCCGGGGAGCTACGAATGCATCCAGCTCAGGTCAGCAGCTCAACCGTGACGTCCTCGCGGTTGTCGTCCGGGTGGATCATGAACGGGTCATCCGGCAGCTCGAAGGTGTACTGAAACGTCACGGCCCACCGGAGCTCGTCATTCTCCTCCTGCCAGCGCTCAAACAACTCTGGTGACGAGAACCGGCGATCGAACTCCAGGTCGAACTGCACCGATGCGCAGATGCACGGAAGGGCACCTTCGCTGAAATCAACTTCCTCGAATTGGACGTTGGGGACCACAAAGTCTGTTTGGCTCAGCAGGCCGTCCGCCTTCGTCAGGTTCCATGGAATCCATGTAGCTTGGATATGCTTTGCCACGTTCAAGCAGATCGCCTTGGACCGGCTCTTAGTCAGCGTTCTTGTCTCCCGGAGGTCAGACCAACGCTTGCCTGCGTCGATGAGCTCTGCTGGGATCCACTTCACGTCGGGCTGGAACATAGGGCTGCCACAGCTGAGCGTTGCGTTGAACCTGTGCTTGAACCCTCTCGCCATCGGTGGATGCTGCGCTCGTTGACCTTGAACTTAAACAGCGCCTTTCGGCGCTGGTTTTAATCTCCCGGCTTCGTACCTAAACCGAAGCGTATCGACCGGAAGGTGCTCTGCAGGTTGGGTGTCGCGGAGCGTCCAACCATTTTGTCGGATGATCAACTAAGGAGGGTACAGAATTGGAAATCGCAAGGTTGCTCACAACGCTGAGCAGGGCAGAGCTGCCTATCCGGTTAACCGACGCAAAATTACAGTCGCTGTGTGAAGTACAACTCGGTTGAGAGACGATGACAGACATTGATTAGGCCTCGTCCAAGATCGATCTCATCGTCTCACGCCTCGGGGACGGGCGGGGCGAAATGCTCGCGAGAGTGCGCGCAATGGTTCTCGAGTCCGATCCTGACGAGGTCGAGACCATTAAGTGGGAGAAACTTATCGCGCTACGCGCGCGCCCAAGGTGACCATCAGCATCAGGGCGGCGACGAGAAGGAGCGCGATTGATAGGCTTGTGCCGTGCGCGACGAAGCCGACCATCGCCGGGCCAAGCAGAACACCAGCATAGGCGACCGTCGTTATAGCTGAGATCGCGTGACTGGCAGGCATCAGCGTCTGCCGGCCGCCGAGTGAGAACAGCACCGGCACGATGTTCGATGCACCCGCGCCGACCAGCAAGAACCCCGCGATAGCCGTCACCGGCGAGGGAGCATAAACGGCCAGGGTGAAGCCTGTTGCCACCATCAAAGAGCCGAACAGCAGGATGCGCAGACCGCCTATCGTGGCGACGACTCGGTCACCAAACAGCCGCCCGATGGTCATCGACGTGGCGAAGGCTGCATATCCAAAGCCCGCCTCGGCTGGGTCCATGCCCTTATCGGACAGGAACAGAGCGCCCCAGTCGAGCACCACGCCCTCAGCCAGGAAAACAATGAAGCAGAGCAAGCCGAGGAAGAGAACCGGCCCGCGCGGAGCCACGAAGAGCGGAACGTCCGCCTCCTTGTTGCCGTAGGGCAGCATTCCCGGTCCGGCTAGCGAGAGAAGCGCCGCGCAGCCAACCGCGACGACGCCGATGGGTGGCGTGGCACCGAGCCAAAGCATCAAGCTCACGAACGCGGATCCGGCGATCCCGCCCACGCTCCACATGCCGTGGAAGCCCGACATCATCGGCTTGGCCGAGTCCTTCTCGACGAGCACGGACTGCGTGTTCATGGCGACGTCCATCGTGCCCATCGCGCCGCCAAAGGCGACCAGCACGACGCCAAGCGACGCGAAGGATGAAGCGACGGCGAGAAGTGGCATAGCAAGGCACAGCACGATTCCGGGGATCAGGATCAGCGCCCGGCAGCCCATACGGCTCAATAGGATCCCACTCACGGGCATGGTGATCATCGAGCCGAGGCCTAGGCACAGCAGAAGCGCGCCGAGGGATGCTTCGTCGGCGCTCAGGCGCTCCTTGGCGAAGGGCACGAGGGGGGCCCAGCCACCCACGGAGACGCCAACGACGAAGAAAGCTGCGCGAGTCGCCCACTGCTCGCGAAGGCCTGACACGTGTTCCAAGGGAGAAACTGTGCCGGCGCTCGCGATCATGTCCTCGGTCTCCTCGCGGGGCCATTCCGGTCAGGTTTTAGCGGCTGACTTGCACTTGCAGCCGCGCAGACCCGGCAATGTTGGAGTGTAGGGTCCTTCCCACGTCACGTAAGTCGGTGCGCGAGATTTTCTGAGGTGAGGTATTGATTGGGTCATTTTCGCAATCAGGCACTATTCGGCTGTGCGCCATAAGCAGAATATAACCTCGACGCTCAAAGCGGACCAAAAGGCGTTCGAGCTGAGACTACAAAGATCGGGGCTTCGCCCAGAGCATAATGGTTCTCTGATGAAAATGCTCCTTGATGCTCACCATTTATTGGAATCCATTTCAGCCAGCATTTAGCAGCCGATCTAACTCAACGAGCAGTTCTCTCCCCTCAAATGGTTTTACAAGAAAAGCTTCAGGTCCACGCCTCGAGACCTCCAGGCGCAGGTCGGGCGTGTCAAAGCCGGTGATAAAGATCACCGGCAATGACGGAGCCCTTTTTCTCAAGTTGTCGACCAGCATGAGCCCGCTGGCTCTAGGAAGGTGGATGTCACAAAGGAGGCAGTCCGGCGCAAGGAAGGGCTCAAGCGCTAGAATGGCCTCGGCGGACGCGAATTCCGTGCAGGCGTATCCAGCCGCCTTGAGAAGGCGGCCCAAGGCGCGGCGCATGCTGGCGTCGTCTTCGACCACCGAGATCCGCTTGCGTCCGGCCATACGGTGCCCCCGGAAAAATCTTCTCTTAAAAGACACCGGGGCACCATTGTCCTTGCGGGCAATCGACCTTGCCCGAAAGTGCAAATTTCAGCTCAGGGCTCTTCCGCACGCAGAGCCAGCTCAAACCGCTCCGCCAGGCGGCCGAGCCCTGCCGCTGAATCCGTCCCTAGTTTTTCCATCAGGGCCGCCCGCTGCGCCTTGATGGTTCGCTCGCTAACGTGAAGCTCGTCAGCAATTTGCTTGTTCAGCTTTCCTGCCGCAACACAGGCAAAGATTTGTCGCTCGCGGCCTGAAAGGGAGCCAAGGGCTGCAATCAGTCGTTCGCGTTCTGCCTTTTGTGACCGTGCAACTTCGTCCCGCTTCAAAGCTCGCTGCACGGCGTCCAGGAGCGCCTCTGGGACAACTGGCTTCTCGAGGTAATCTATAGCACCACCTTTCAAGGCGCTCGCGCAGGACGCGACATCCGCGTGGCCAGTCATAAAGACGATAGGTAAGTGGATTGCTTGCTCCTTGAGCGCCTTCTGGAGATCGATGCCCGACGGACCGGGCATCATCACGTCCAGGAGCAAACAGCCCGGCTCATCAGCGGGTTTGTGCACCAGAAAGTCGCCAGCCGAGGAATAGCCCTTGGCCTCCAGTCCGCTTGCACGAAGAAGACGCAGAAGGGACGTTCGCATGGACTCATCGTCGTCCACAACATGCACGATCGTCATCACGTCACCTCTTTCACACTGACAGAGTGGTTCGCACCCGTGTCGCAGATCGGGAATTCGAGTTTGAAAGAAGCGCCCCCGTTCGCCGAGTTGGACGCTGATACTCGGCCTCCATGCGCTTCAACCAGGGTGCGAACAATCGAGAGGCCAAGTCCCATTCCACTTTGTTTGGTGGTGAAAAATGAATCGAACAGCCGATCGAGATTATCGGGATCGATGCCGTGGCCATTGTCGGAGACCGTGAAGCACGCGGTGCCCCCGCTCCTTTCCAGAACGAGGGACACCAGCCGATCGCTTTCGAGCCTGTCGGCCACAGCGTCCATTGCGTTTAGAAGCAGGTTGATCAGAACCTGCTGGATCTGCACGCGATCGCCCATCACTTCTATAGGCCCAGCCGGAGCAATTGCCGTCAGGGTCACACCTCTGCGGCGCGCCTCGCCGCGCATGATCGTCCCGGTGTCGCTTACAACGCGCGTCAGGTCGACGGGCTTGCGCTCGACTTCATGCCTTTCCATGAGTGCTCGCAATTGCCGGATCACATCATTCGCGCGAAGGTTGTCCCGCTGAATGTCGTCCAATATCGGGTCAAGCCCTTCGCGCGACACGCCTTTGCGCAACATCAGCGCCATGGCCGCGACATTGCTTTGGATCGCGCCAAGAGGCTGGTTGATCTCGTGCGCGATCGAGGCGGTGAGTTGCCCAGCCACTGCCAGGCGCGACGCATGAGCGAGTTCGAAGCGATGACGATCAACGACGCCTTCAACCGTTCGGCGACGGCGGCGCTCGATCAGTAATCTGACGAGCAACAAGGACTGGACGATCAAGACTGCAAGTGCGGCAATAACAATGCCGCGATACTGCTCCCACAGCCCTGGATCTCTGTATTGTACTGATGCGTCCGGGGGAACTCTTGAGTTCGCAATGTTCCAGCGCTCGAGCTGGCGGTGATCAAGTATGGTGCGCACGGGCATAACTGCTGGAAGGCCAAGATCAGCAATTCTGCTACCGAGCAGGAGCTTGACCGCGATGGAACCCGCCGTGGCACCCATGTCGCGGAACGTTGGAACTCTCCCTCCTACCACGCCCGTGCCAATGAACGTGTCGAACGGTCCAAACACGGGCGCCGGTGAGGCATCCGCAATGACCTTCGCTGCATCACGCGGAGCAAATTTTTGCCCAGCGCCATCGACGAAGTAACCAGCAGTGTAGACGATGCTGTCCGCGGGAATGCTTTTGAGACGATCTACCAGTTCGGGGGTAGGCAGCCCTGAAAGTGTTTCAACGTCCCGTACCCGGCTGCTCAGACGAACCTTGTCGATCAGAATTGATTTCCAGGTGCGATCAAATTCGGAGCTGCCGCTGACGATGACAAGATGCTTTCTGGTTGGAAGAAGCGACAGAGCCAGGTCCACGGTAGCTACGGCGTCATATTCAATGGGAACACCTACCACGTCGTTAGGCGGGTGAAGTCTTTGAATGTTCGCTGTGCCTACGCCCATGTGGATCACTGGAACTTGTGGAAGTAGTTCTGCACGATGATCTAGCCAAAATCCGAGCGCAGCGCTGCCACCCACCACAACCAGGGCCGGCTTTTTTGCGTCATACTTTGCCCGTAGGTATTGCACGATAGCGGAGGTGTAGGCATCCCCAGCGAATTGTGGAAAGCCAAGGAACTCGGCGTTGACTTCTACCTGCAAACCGCTGGCAGTTATGACGTCGCTAAAACCTCGATCCCCTTCGATGGTGGCGGGTAGCAATCGACTATTCTCATAGATAACCAGGATGCTCGGTGAGTCAGCGTTGGCTTGATCAACGACCGAAACGAGCATGAGCGCGCAAATCCATAAGGCGCGGTCTGTGAGCCAGTTGAGCGATCGAAGGCGGCAGAATAGGCCGCTATGCAAAAAGCAAGTCGGCATTCAACAAGACTCATCTGTCGCTCGAAGTGGGGCTTATACTACTGCTTTGCTCAAGTGGGTCAAACGGGGGCCCAGCGCTGTCAATTGTTGTATTTAAAAGTGTCAATTTTCCCGTTAGGGCACGAGGGCTTGCCCGTTAGGGCAGCGAAGTCTGCCCTTCGGGCCAATAGTCAAGTCGCTCAGGTGGCGCGACCCTTTCCTCCATCAACAGGAATGGGGGATGACGCATGCCCGCACTCAAGTCGTTTCGATTGACGTATGGAGCTCTGGCTGGTGGCGTATTGCTGGCGGCCACGGCACTGGCACCGTTCCAGGCGCAAGCCCAGACATCCGCCAAGCCCAACATCCTGTTCATCATGGGCGACGACATCGGCTGGATGCAGCCGAGCATCTACCATCGCGGACTCATGGTGGGCGAGACGCCCAACATCGACCGTATTGGTCGCGAAGGCGCGATGTTCACCGACTACTATGCCGAGCAGAGCTGCACGGCAGGACGCAACGCCTTCTTCACCGGAATGCATCCGCTGCGCACGGGGATGATACCGCCCCAGCTTCCGGGCAGCCCGTCCTACTTGCGACCGGGCACTCCGGCCGTCGCCAAGTTCCTGCTCGACCTCGGCTATAGCACGGGCGAGTTCGGCAAGAATCACCTGGGAGATCATCCGGACGCGCTGCCAACCGCGCATGGCTTCCAGGAGTTTTGGGGCTACCTTTACCACCTCGATGCCATGCAGGGGGTGAGCTTCCCCGACATCAACCGGTCCCCGACCGACCAGGCGATCATTCCGCCTTGCAAGACTGTGCCTCTCCCCGGCGTGCCGGACACGCCCTCAGTGGATCCCGCCACCACCGCCTGCCTCACGCCTCCGCGACCGGTGCTCTCCTGCCGCTCAAGCGACGGCTCCTCGAAGAACCAGACCTGCCACGACGAAGGCCCGCTCACGTTGGATCGCTCGCGCACGGTGGACGAGGAGATCTCCTCCAAGGTCGTCGACTTCCTCGACAGGAACGATCCCAAGAAGACCAGTAAGCCCTTCTTCGTCTGGTACAACCCGGCACGCATGCACATTACGACGATGTTCTCGCCCAAGTACGAGGCCATGCTTGGCACGAAGGGCGGCAAGGACTGGGGCATCAACGAAGTCGGCATGAAGCAGATGGACGACAATATCGGCGTCGTCCTGCAGAAGCTGGAAGACATGGGCCAGCTCGATAACACGATCGTCGTCTTCACGACGGACAACGGGGCCGAGGTGATCACCTTCCCGGATGGCGGCGTGACGCCTTTCAAGGGCGGCAAGCTGACGACGTGGGAAGGCGGCATGCGTGCGCCGCTCGTGGTGCGCTGGCCCGGCCACATCAAGCCTGGCACCGTGAAGAACCAGATCATGTCGGCCTTGGACTGGCTGCCGACTCTCGTTGACGTCGCCGGCGGGCCGAAAGGCGACGACCTCAAGAAGCAGATCGAGGCGGGCAGTTATCCCGGCATCGTCAAGACGACGCTCGACGGCGTGAACCAGCGCTCGTTCCTGGAAGGACAGTCGGATTCGGCCCGCGACACTTTCTTCTACTATGCCGGTCCTACTCCGTCGGCGGTGCGCTACAAGAACTGGAAGCTCTACTTTTCTATGGCTGGGGCGGACGCCATGGGTGGGCTGCTCGGGCCCCAGACGTGGCACTGGACGCAGCTGACGAACCTGAAGCGGGATCCTTTCGAGATTACGGTCGCGGACAACAAGTCGCTCCTGGCGATGGGCGGTGCGCTAGCGGCGCCGAGCACGGCCTACCTCTATGACTGGAACATCCTGCCGATCGGCCAGGCGCTCTGGCTGAAGGAGCTGGAGACCTTCCAGAAGTTCCCGCCCATGCAGGACCCCGAGAGCTACAACTTGAGCCAGGTCTACCAAGAGCTCAAGAAGTCGCGCGGCATGAGCCACGCGGGCGAATAGCCCAGCGTCGGGCGGGCGGCTGAGGCCGCCCGCAATGTCCCTCTGCCCGAACACATTCGCCTCCTGCCCCCGCGGAGACTGACATGGGCGTGCTCAAGACCATCGGAATCGGGCTCCTCGCCTCGATTGGGAGCCTCGCTGCCCTTCCAGCAAAGGCTCAGACGCCCAAGCCGAACATCCTCGTCATCATGGGAGACGACATCGGCTACTGGAACATCAGCGCCTACAACCGGGGCATGATGGGGTACCGGACAGCGAGCATCGACCGGCTCGCCAATGAGGGCGCGATCTTCACGGACTACTACGCCCAGCAATCCTGTACGGCCGGTCGTGCGGCCTTCATCACGGGGCAAAGCCCGATGCGGACCGGGCTCCTCAAGGTGGGATTGCCTGGGGCCAAGGAAGGCCTCTCGGACAAGGACCCGACGATCGCCGAGCTCCTCAAGCCGCAAGGCTATGTCAGCGGGCAGTTCGGAAAGAACCACCTCGGCGACCGCAACGAATTCCTGCCCACGGTGCACGGCTTCGACGAGTTCTTCGGCAACCTCTACCATCTCAACGCCGAGGACGAGCCTGAGCACCCGGACTATCCCAAGACCGCCGGCTTTGCCGCGCAGTTCGGCCCCCGTGGCGTGCTCAAGTGCGTGGCGACAAATGCCGCCACGCCCGGCGACGACCCTCGGTTCGGGCCCTGGGGCAAACAGAGATGCGAAGATACGGGTCCGCTCACCAAGAAGCGCATGGAGACTGTCGACCGGGAGTTCCTGGGCGCATCAATCGACTTCATGGACCGGGCAGTTCGCGACAAGAAGCCATTCTTCGTCTGGTTCAATCCAACGCGCATGCATATCTGGACGCGGCTCACCCCCTCCGCGGAAGGCAAGACGGGTCTCGGCATCTATCCCGACGGCATGGTCGAGCATGACGGACAGGTTGGCGAACTCCTGGGCGAGCTCGACCGCCTGGGCATCGCCGACAACACCATCGTCGTCTACACCACCGACAACGGCGCGGAGACGTTCTCCTGGCCAGACGGCGGCACGACTCCGTTCCGCGGCGAGAAGAACACCAATTGGGAAGGCGGCTACCGCGTCCCGGCTTTGATCCGGTGGCCGGGCGTTGTGCCACCTCGCAGCGAGATCAATGAGATTTTCTCCGCCGAGGACTGGGCTTCGACGCTCGTCGCCGCCGCGGGCGAACCGGCCGTGAAGGAAAAGCTGCTGCAGGGGTATGAGGCAGCAGGGACGACTTACAAGGTGCATCTCGACGGCTACGATCAAAGGGACCTGCTCGCAGCAAAGGGGCCGAGCAAGCGGCGGGAATTCTTCTACTGGACCGATGACGGCGACCTCGCTGGCCTGCGCTATGACCAGTGGAAGGCCGTCTTCATGAAGCAGGAGGCGCATGGGCTCGAGGTTTGGTCGCGCCCCATGCTCACGCTTCGTCTCCCTCTTCTGTTCAACCTCCGATCCGACCCGTTCGAAAGGGCCGAGATGGAGTCCGGCGATTACGTGCGTTGGTTCATCGAGCACGCATTCCTGCTTGTGCCGGCGCAGGCGATCGTGGGCGGCATGATCGCATCGTTCCAGCAGTTTCCGCCCAGGCAGCGACCTGGGACCTTCTCGGTCGAGCAAGCCATGGAGCGCCTGCGGCTGCCGCCGTCGAGCAACTGAGACAGCCTTGAGGAGAGTCGCGCATGACCGACCGGAAAGCGAGAGCGCTCACCCGCCGCAACGTGGTCGCCCTGTTGGCGGCAATTCCGGGCGTCGCGACCATCTTGGGAGCGAACACGGGTCTCGCCCAACAACCTGACCCGCACAGGCCTCTGCCGTCCTGGAATGATGGCGCGACGCGAGACGCGATCATCAGCTTCGTGGAAGAGGTCACCTCGGAGTCGTCGTCGAACTTTGTTCCGCCTCCTCACCGCATCGCTGCCTTCGACAATGACGGGACGCTGTGGTGCGAACACCCCATGTACGTCCAACTCGCCTTCGCACTCGCCCGGACGAAGGAGCTCGCGCCACAGCACCCCGAATGGCAGAGCGATCCGCTTTTCAAGGCGGTGCTCGACGATGACATGAAGGGAGTGGCAGCCTTCGGAGAGCGCGGTCTCCTCAAGCTGGTCCTCGAAACACACGCGGGAATGACCACGCGAGAGTTCGAGCAGATCGTCGCGAGCTGGCTCGCCTCGGCCCGCCATCCACGGTTCAAGCGCCCTTACACCCAGCTGGTGTACCAGCCCATGCTGGACCTCATGGCCTACTTGCGAGCGATGGACTTCCAGATCCACATCGTCTCCGGCGGCGGGATCGAGTTCATGCGCCCCTGGACCGAACAGGTTTACGGCGTACAGCCCCAACGCGTCGTCGGGTCCTCGACCAAGACCCGCTTTCAACTTCGCGACGGTTCGCCGGAGCTGTTCCGCCTCCCCGAACTCAACTTTGTCGACGATGGTCCGGGCAAGCCAGTGGGCATCAACGCGCATATCGGGCGTCGCCCCGTCATGGCGTTCGGCAACTCCGACGGCGATCTCGAGATGCTGCAATGGACGACGCTGGGAGGCATGGCCGGCTTCGGGCTCCTGGTCCACCACACGGACGCCGAGCGTGAATACGCCTACGACAAGGGCACGGAGTTCGGCCGGCTGGACAAGGCTCTGGAGGCGGCAGCCCTGAACAAGTGGACAGTCGTCGACATGAAGCGTGATTGGGCTGCGATCTTTCCCCCGGAGAAGTGACCATGGCCGCTCCGAGTGGAACGCTCATGCACGACGAGCGCCTTGAAGGCATGATCCGCATTCTCGGCGGCACGTTCCGCATGGGATCGGATCACCACTACCCTGAAGAGGCGCCATCCCATCGGGTGAAGGTCGACGCCTTCTGGATCGACGCGTCCCCCGTCACGAACCGCCAGTTCAGGCGCTTCGTCGAGGAGACCGGACACAAGACTTTCGCCGAGATCGCCCCGCGCCCCGAAGACTATCCGCAGGCCCAGCCCCACATGCTCCGGGCGGGTTCGCTCATGTTCTCGCCGCCCCTGCATCCCGTCGGGCTTAGGGACATGACGCTCTGGTGGAAATTCCAGTTCGGCGCCTCGTGGCGCAAGCCGTACGGCAACGGCTCATCCCTGAAGGGTCTCGACGACCATCCGGTCGTTCATGTCGCCTATCGGGACGCCGAAGCCTATGCCACTTGGGCCGGCAAGGCGTTGCCGAGCGAAGCCGAATGGGAGTTCGCCGCCCGAGGCGGCCTGGACGACGCGGAGTTCGCCTGGGGAGATGAGTTCACGCCGGGCGGCCAGCACATGGCCAATACCTGGCAGGGCGCGTTCCCGCACGAGAACACGAACGAGGACGGCTACGCCCGCACCTCGCCCGTGGGAGCTTTCCCGCCCAACGGCTTCGGCCTCTTCGACATGATCGGCAATGTCTGGGAGTGGACGGCAGACTTCTGGCGTTTTCGCCATCCAGCTGATGCCCCGAAAGCGTGCTGCATCCCCTCCAACCCCCAAGGCGGCGCCGAGGCGGGCAGCTACGACCCACGTGAGGCGGATCTCCGCATCCCCCGGAAAGTGTTGAAGGGCGGCTCGCATCTGTGCGCGCCCAATTATTGCCGGCGCTACCGACCCGCTGCGCGACATGCCCAGCCGGTCGACACCTCGACAAGCCATATCGGCTTTCGCTGCATCGTGCGCGAGCAATAACCAGGAGCAATTTCGATGGATGGGACGACGCGTGGCAGACTTCTCCCCGCCAACCGCTGGCTTCTAGCCGCTGTCCTGTTCGGCTTGGCGGGCTGCGTGTCGTCGCCGGTCCCAACGCAGGTCCCGACCGCGAAATCCATCGAAGGGCTGCCGCCATCCGGGACGGTCTCGCTGACCCAGATCACGGCGGGTGGAGCCGGCGTCGGTCAGGGCGTGCTGACCTTCAGAGGCAAGAAATATCCGTTCAAGCTGGCGGGCAGTGTGATCGGGCCAGGCGGAGCGTCCCGCACGCAGGTCGCGGGCGACGTCTATCGCCTCGAGGACATCGCCGCCTTCGCCGGCATCTATACCGAGGGCACCGGGTCCGCGGGTCTGGAGACCAGCGGAAAGAGCGAACTCTGGCTAGAGAACAAGGCAGGGGTCGTCATGTACCTCACGGGCACGACGGAAGGCATCACCCTCAGCTTGGGCCGTGAGGAAGTCATCCTCGAACTCAGCCGCTAGTAGCGCAGGAAAGGAGCCCGTCATGGCGAACCGACATGTCCTTATCCTGGCAGCGACATTGGCCTTCCCCGCCGTCGCGCAGGCCGACGCTCTTTCGACGCTTCAGGGCGCATGGGCCGAGGCAAGTCTGAATTGCGCCAGCCTGTTCAAGATCGACAACGGCGTGGTCAGCTTCAAGTCGCTCGACGGCTTCAACTCCGGCGCGTTCATCGTCGAGAACCGAAGGCTCAAGGGACAATCGACGAGCTGCGAGATCCAGCGGGCGCGAGAGGACGGTCCAGACATCTCGCTACTTCTGTCCTGCGCCGACAGCGTCATGGCGTCCGCACAGGACGTCCACCTGAAGGTTCTCCCCGACGGCACGCTGAGCCGCTCCTTCGCGGGTTTCCCGGATTACCAGCAGAGCTACAAGCGATGCCGTGACTTCTAGTTGCTGGATGGATTTGTCGTTGACAAGAACCGGACGGGAAACGATCCGCACTGGTCTCCGCCCGCTTCTCAGAAACGTCGAGGCTCCCGCCTCACCAGTTTCGAGGGCCTCGGTACGTGGGCGCCGATGTGACGCAAGCGGACCTTCCGAAGGACCGCCTTGGGTCAATTTTTCGCATCGGGCACCGGTCGCATGTGCGCCATTTGCAGACTTGACGTGCTCTACCCGGAGCAGACGTTCGACGGCCTTGCGCGATCTGCATGGTCGGTCGTGCGCTATGTCAACGCGGCGCCGAATGCGGGAACCCGCGGAACGGGTCGAAGCCGCTCTGAATTACGAGCCAGCGCTCGTGGCAGAGATCCTCGCCGATGGGGTCGCGATCGCGGTGTCAGTTCTGAATTGGCGGATCGCCGATTTGCACGGCTCGGGCGGTCAGGTCGCAGAGATCTTGTTCCCAAGGGACCTTCCGCCAAGCTGAAAAAAGCGGCACGGCAGCCAAAGCCCGTCCTCCCTTGGCGTGAGCCGCGTTGCCGAGGCTGCATTCCGCTTCCGCCCCGCGCAAGCGGCTGGGGGAGAACCAACAACTCGTTTCAAACCGGCGCGGAGGCGGCCTTCGAGGCGTAGCCGACCTTGGCTCCCATCGCTGGGACGCTGGCTTGCGTGGTGAGGAGCAGATTGGCTGTGAGCTGCATCCGCCACTGGTTAGGTACTGAATCGGCGCCTACCCGATCAGCGCCGCGAAGCGCTCGTGCAAGGGCTAAGCGCGGAGAGCTAGCCCTGGTGCTGGCGAGCGCGCGGCCTGTTCGCGATATCATGTACCGCAACTGTTTTTTCCCGATTAGCCACGCGGCCGAAAATGGCAGAAGAAGACAAGTTTCGGATCTAAAAATGATTTATTTCTGAGACACCAATCGATGCTGGCCCGATGACGATGATTCCTGACGAGCGCGCCTTGCTGCAATCCATCGCATCCGCCGAGGAGGGCTTTCGGTTGGCCAAAGAAGCGGCAGACCTCCCTGCGCTGCGTAGCCTCCTTGAAAGAGGGTTGATAGCAGTCGTGGAGCATCCATTCGGAGAGCACGTCGTCGTGGTTAGAATCACCGCTAGTGGTCAGCGCTATCTCCACGGAAGCAGCCGCACCACACATTGAGCCGCCGGGGAGTTTCAGTCCTTGTGTCGATCCAATTGCGAAAGATGCGGCGTGGGATTCGCGAGGTCCCGCAGGCGCGACAAATCGCTAATGGCCACCTGCCTGCGCTCAAACTGAACCCCATGGGAAGAGAGCACTTCGATCGCGCGGCCTAGGGTAGCGGACGAAAAGCCCAGAAGGGATGCGATCGCCTGCTTGTCATAGGGAAGCTCGGGAATGAGGTTCTCCGGTGTGCGCTCGTGTAGGTCGAGCACGAAGTGGGCTAAGCGCTGCGGAGCTGAACGAAGGTACCTGTTGTGGGCAAGCTTGATTTGCTTCTCCAGCATCACGGCGAGTGTCCGGGCTACTGCGGCAGCGAACGTGGGACTGGACTCAAAGAGGGATCGCGCCAGCGCGATTGGGATGCGCATTATTCGGCAGCCGCTAACCGTTGTGGCCGTTGTCAGACAAATTCGGTTTCCGGAAAAGACCCCGACAGGGAACATGCAGCCAGGTTCAGCGAAAGCATAGCAGTACTGTTTCGAGTCAAAATAACCCTCCAAGGATACATGCCCACTTAACAAAATATGCAGAAACCTAATGTCTTGTCCCTGCCAAAACAAAGTAACGCCCTGCGGATACGATGAAGTGGTTGAATCGGAATACAGTGTTTTGAAGCAGACCTCTTCCAATTGCCTAAAGAGCGGAAGTTTCTTTAATTCTTGCGCGCCATTCTCGGCAGTCATGCTCGGCCCCTGGAGCACTTGAGGTCTAGGATACCCTACCGGAAGCTTAGCATTGCGTATGGCGCGCCATCAATCGGAAGCGCTGGAAATCCACATCAAACCCACGTTATATAAGTTGTGGGTCTGCGGCCTGGTTTTTATCGGTGAGGAAGTCGACGCCTCCGGGAAGTCAGGCCGGAACCAGAACGTGGCGGCATGGGAAGACCGGGCGCGGAGCAATTGACACCGGGTCTTACAAACGGCCTGACTGATAGGCCTTCAGCAGCAACCTCGCCGACTTCACGAGCCTGAGTTCCGACACAACCAGTTCCGCCAGGTACTTGAGCATCTGTCGGTCGTCGCGATCTAGCGTCCTTGGTGCGTTATCGATGACGCAGACGCTACCGAGCCGAACCCCCGGCTGATAGATAATCGGCGCTCCCGCATAGAACCGAATGCTGGGTGAACCCACCACAAAGGGGTTTTCGCGAAATCGGTCATCTTTCTTCGTATCGGAGACGACAAAGAGATCGTCCCCCTTGATCGTCTCGTTGCAGAACGCAAACTCTCGCGGGGCTGAAAACGGGGAAATACCAAAGGCCGCTTTCACCCATTGCTTGTCTGCTCCGATAAAGGTCACGAGCGAGATTGGCGTTTTGAAGTAAAGCGCCCCAATATGACTGATACGATCAAAATTGGCCGACGGCTCGGAGTGAAGAAGGCCTAACTCCTCAAGTATTTTGAGACGTTTTGCTTCCCTGTAAGGCATTTGTCAAATCCGAATTCACCATTCAATGATGTATTCGTGTGCGCTTTCCTGTCAAGTCGGAGGGGCTGATCGGCGGCTGTCGCTGGGGACACGGGAGCTTGATCGAAGTTTTTTTGGCAACCGTCGGCGAAGGATCCTTGCGAAAATCTGCCGTGTCTCTGGACCCCGCTGCTGGATAATCTTTGGAAGCTGCTGTTCAAGCCGCGATTCTGGCAGGAGAGCCGGACGGCCCCCCCCGGTCGTTTACGGCCACCGTGTGGGCGTACGACGGCGTCGCCTGAGCGCGATTAAAGCGTCTCATCGTCGCCCCATTGCGAACTCAGCTACATAATGGGAGGGACCGACTAGGGTCCACGAGTTTTGGCTTGGCTACCACGTGAGCACCAAGGCGCAACGGGGCCGCGAGGCCCCCCAGAGCGAACCTGTCGAACTTCCGCCTTGGGTCACGAGTTCGCTTCTGCGTTGCGCCAATCGCGGCCCTCGGGTGTTTCTGGTTCGAATGCCCGCACTTGGGGAGAAGGCGGCCATTTGAGTGAGGAGCGCGCACTGGGCACAGCCGTTTGACGTACCTCACCCGCCAAAGGCGACGGCCACGCCGACAAGGGCCAGTCCGATGCCCACCATCGACAAGCCGGCCCACCAGGCGCTGGTGCCCGCGAACCGGCCCCATAGCGCTCCTGCCCCGAAGAGCATGGCGAGCAGGAGGACGTTCGACGCGCGGACGGCGGCGCGTGGGTCGGGCATGACGAGGTAGAGGAGGACGACGGGGAGGCTCGAGGCGAAGACCAGCGCGAAGCACGCGAGCGCTCCCTTCACGTCGTCCGCGGTGACGGCGATCCGGACGGGCTTGGCGGCAAGGAGAAACGCGCGCAGCGCCGCCTCTAGCTTCCGCCCGGTCTCCTCGTCGGCCCTGGTCTCGAATTGCGGGACGACCTTTTCGCGGATGAGCGCGTAGGCCGCCTCTTCCGTGCCGGCCTCGCGCACGCCGGTGACGATACGCGCCTTCTCGGCGCGGTCGGTCACTGCGGCCATCACATACATCACACCGTCGATGATGCCCCATGCGAGGTTGCAGCCCAGCGCGGCGAGAACCAGCTGGTGCATGCCCGCCGGGCCTTCGGCGACCGTCAGGCGGGCCGTCAGCGTAACGCTGAGAACCATGATGAGCCCGAACAGGACCTCGCCAAGCCGGCTGGCCGGGTCAAGGTAGCGGGGCAGGATGCGCCGCGTCGAGCCCGTGGGATCACTCCCGGTGGTCGGCCTGATCAGGTGATGGGCGGAAGCTGAATGAGCCACTGGGCGATCCTGCATGGCACGAACGAAAGAGGTGCTACCCGTTCGAAGTCGATGGTGGGGGGGCGCGTCTCCGTTGGGAACGCTGGCGGGTCGGCCGAGGCGTCCCGTCCTGTGTTTGAGGTGACGGGTGCTCGACCTCCGGCTCACCCCGATGGTCCCGGCTGAAGCCCAGGCCCTGTGGATCGACCTGCCGCGCCGTGGCGCGATCGGTGGGATCGAACTCCGAGGCTGCGATCGCCCGATCGAGGTGGGCGAGGTAACGCTGGACGGCGGGACGCCGGTCGTCGCGGTCCAGCACCTCCTCCAGCCCGAGGAGCGCGGCCCGCATGCGCCGCATCACCTGGACCGACGTGAGGCCGAACTGGCGGATCTCGTCGAAGGCAAGCGACAAGTAGTCCTCCCAGTCCGGCAGGGGCACGAACAACCGGGCCTGCCCCTTGGTGTCGGCGAGCCAGATGCTGCCGAGGTCGAGGCGCGAGAGGCGGCGCAGCAGGTCCTCGATCTGGTCGAGGGCCTGAACGGCCGTCGTGGGGTCGTTGATCGCGGGCGACAGCGCCTTGATGGCGATGTCGACGAGGAGCCGGATGGGATACTTGGGATCCTGCTCGAAGGTCCGCTCCGCCCCCATGTGAACACAGGACAGGAGCCTGCCAGGATCGGGACCTGCCGCGGAGCCGTGCACCTCCAGAACGGGGCTCCCCTCCACGAGGGTGTCCCCGACGGCCGCCTGCAGCACGAGGACGGTCCCGCTCGCCTCCGCAGCCCGCAGCAGGTCGAGCACAGCGATGCTCGTCACGCAGCGCGGCTCACCGACATGCCGCACCACAAAGGCCGGCTCGTGCAGCCCCGTTGGCGGAGGCACCAGGCGCTGCGGCGTGGCGCCGGCGGCCCGCGCACGCCCGCGCACCTCGTCCGCAATCACGCGGCGTCCCTCGCCCCCCACCATCCCCAGAACGTCGGTGATCTGGAGCCGCCCAAGCCCCTGCACGAGGACAACGAAGCAGCCCATGCTGGCCACCAGCAGGCCGAGCACGATCAGCATGGATACGAGTGGCACGGATTCGTTGCCGCCCCGGTCCGTCCAGATCAACGTCGCCATCGCGTAGACGAAGGTGGCGATGAACGTGCCCAGTGCGTGGTAGAGCATCGGCCGGTTGGCGAACCACAGCACGAGGCGCGGCGAATAGGCCATCGCGCTGAACTGCACCATCACGAAGGCGATGGAGAACACGATCGCCGTGAAGGAGAGGATGCCGGAGGCCGTCGCCGTCAGGAACGCCATGGCCGCCGCCGGCGACATGCCGTGAACGAGATCCGGAGCCAGGGCGCGCTCGAGGCGCGGGATGATCGTCGCCGCGACAAGGCTCGCGCCGGTATAGATCGTCGGGATCGTCCAAAGCCTCATTCCCTCACCCCTTCGTCCTGCGCGCTCAGGATGCAGTAGCCAACGGTGCTTCCGCCTTGATGCGGCGCATGAGGATCAGGAAGACGCTCAGCACCGCGGCCGTGACGAGCACATGTGCAACGACCATGACCCTGGCGTCATCGGGAAGGCCATTCGCCGAGGCGATCAGCAGCGCGATCCCGGGATTTCGCAGGGCACAAATTGCACCCGCCGACATCCGTCTTGTCGCTGATGGACCGCAACCAAGGTAGGCGAACAAAAGAGCCGTGCTGCTCAGCGA
Source organism: Alsobacter sp. (assembly GCA_046349155.1). Classification (GTDB taxonomy): domain Bacteria; phylum Pseudomonadota; class Alphaproteobacteria; order Rhizobiales; family Beijerinckiaceae; genus Alsobacter. The sequence continues at coordinate 389,985 of JAXMCW010000004.1, forward strand.
TGCGGAGGCCGCCAGCGCCTTGGGTGGAAGGGCGTCGAAGCTCTCCCACGAAAGGGCCACGAGCAGCAGGACGACCACCAGCATCAGCACGCCGCTCGCAAGAAGGAGGGGCCGCAGCAGGCGATGCGAGAGATCAGGCGCGATGCGACGCAGGATAATGCCAGAACCCAAGGGTAGGAGCTGGGCCATGAAGATCTGGCGGGCCAGAACAAGGACAGACAGGCCTGCCTCGCGCCCGAAGGCGAGCTTCAGGAACAGGATCCAGAGCGGCACAGCGGGGATCGCGAGGACTGCGACGGCGACCTGAAGGACGAGGGCGAACTCGGCGTCGGCACCCGCTTGGTGGGACCGCCGTAGGGCGAGTGGTGCGCCCGGACTGATCCCCATCAGCACCAGGCCCGCGAGGGCGCCATCCTGCAGGTCGAGGCCGCGTCCGAGACCGATCGCGACGAGGGGAACGATGACGAGGGCGACCACGAGCGCAGCCAGGATCGGTCGCACGGGGATCTCATGGGCGATGACGCGCGCCGGCCGGGCGGCGATACCCATGGCCGTCATCGCTGCGAAGACGCAGACGAGCGCCAGGGCGCCGCCGACGTTCAGGGGCAGAAACGTGACGAGGGCCGACATGTCTCACGCCTTTTGTCGACCGCAGCCCTTCAGCCAGGCCAGACCCCATTGATTGTCACTCGGCGACGCTCCACGAACGATCCGGATCGTAGCGCGTCATGGCGCGGGCAATGTCGGCTGTCCGCGGACCGAGATTTTTCTGGAAGACCCTGTCCTGCTGGTTGCAAATGAAGGTCATGACCCCCGTCCGGCCCCATTCAGCGGGATAGGCGACCAAGGCGAACCCTATGAGCATGCGTCCCTTGACCAGATAGCTGTAGGCGCCCCCAGGGGCCGCCTCGCCCTGCGCCTTCAGGATGCGGAAGTGGTAGCCCCGATAAGGCTCGGGGCCCTGCCCCGCCCGGGCCGCTCTGGCAGACAGGTCACCCTCGATGCGCCCATCCAGGGGGCTGCGGTCGGCCTGGCTCTCCGGCGGCCAGTACAGCCCGTCATGGTGGCCGGGCCGGCTCAGGATGCGCTGGGCGTATTCCTGGATCTCGTCCCCGTCCGGGTTCTGGCGATAGTACTCGCGCTGCGCTTCGACGTAGGCCTTGCATGCCGCGATGGCGCTGAGTTCGTTGAAGCCGATCGTCCGGTTGATGAGTTCCTCCCGGCCGGCCTCCGCGTCGAAGGTCCATCCCTCCCCGCGCTTGACGAGCGGGACCGGGAACGGCCAGGCAGCCGCGCCGAGCACGAGCGTCCGCCGGTCGGGAGCAGGGCTCTCGAAGGCAACTCCCTCTTGCGCCGCCGTGACGAAGGCTTCGCGCCGTCTCTGGTCCTCCTCGGCGTCGCCGCTGCTGAGGAGCTCTTTCGAACCGGGGCCGAAGATCGTCGCGAGGGCACCGGCATCTGCCCCGCGCGCGGCCTTCACGACCGCTTCGGCGGCGGCTTCCGGAGTCGCGAAGACCTGCTGGGCGTCTGCTTGCCCGGGCAGCGCGAGGGACCCCAGGAGAAGCAGCATTGCCCCCGCCATCAACAGGGCAGGTGACGGAACTCTGAGCATACGGGTCATGGCGCGGGCCCCTCTGGACGTCAGGCTTGAGATGAGCATCAGCGTCGACGGCCGCCGCTACCGCCGCGCATCGCGGCCCCGCCGCCGCGGCCGCCTCCACCGAAGCCGCCGCCGCCCCGAGGCCCCTGCGAGAAGCCGCCGCCGCCCGGACGCGGGCCCCCGCCCATCGCCTGCCGGCTGGCGGCGCCCCTGTTGCCGACGGCACCCGCGCCCCGGCCCATGTCGATCCCGCCGAACGCCGAGTCCGGCCGCATCCCGGGAGACGGGCGCGGCGCCGGCCGGTTCTGGGCCGTCGACGGCTTCTTGGCGGGGGCAGCCGGTCGCGTGGCGGGCTTGGCGGGCCGTGCGGCAGGTCTTTGCGCCTGGCCGCCTCCCCCCGGCCTCGCCTCTGGCCGGGTGCTGGGTCCAGCCGGGCGGGTCTCTGGCCTAGACAGGTTGGGGACCTGCGGTACGGCCGGACGATTGCTCGGCCTGTCCAGCCCTGCACCCCCGACCCTGTCAGGCGCTCCCGGCCGGGCGCCGGGGCCGCGATCTCCTCCTGGCCGACCCGCGGAGCCTTGTCCGAGGCCGGGCTTCGTGCCCTGGCCCGGGCGGTAGCGGTCGGGGTCCGGGCGCCATGGCTTGCCGTTCCCGACGATGCCGCTGCCGTTCCCGATGTTGATGTCGTTCCCGATATTGACGTTGCCCGGAGGCCGCACGCCCGGGCGATAGCCCGGATAAGGAGGCCTGTAGCCCGGGTAGCCCGGCCAGACCGGCGGATAGACGGAGCCGCGGTCCCAGTTCCAGTAGGCGTTATTCGCGATCGCGCCGACGGCGATCCCGGTTCCGAAGCCGATCAGTCCGGCCGCGAGCGCGTCGCCTCCCGTGTAGGAATAGACGACTTCGGGGTCGTAGTTCGGCACGTAGACCACGTCGGGGTCCGTCGGCTCGATCACGATCACCTCGCGCCCTTCCTCCTGGCGCTTCACCACTTTCTGCTGCTTGGTGGAGACGAGGGTCCCCGTCGTCTCGGCCTTGGCGCGCAGGTCCTGGATGGCGCCGGCGACGTCTTCCGGTTGGTAGACGAAGGCGTCGCCGAGATCGCTCGTCCAGTCGAGGTCGTCATTCATGCGCTTCACGACGTCCGGGAAGCGCAGGAGCGACTTCACGCTGGCGTCCCAGGGCATCGCGTCCGCCGCCGTGAAGTCAGCCTTCGCCACGGCGTCCTTGTTCCGCTCCATCCAGCGCGCCGCCTGGACGATGTCCAGGGGATAGGCGGAAGCCGGCAGCAGTTGCGCCAGAAGCGGGTCCGGATAGAGGGCGATGGGCTTGACGAGCTTGTCGATCTCCTCGCGGGTGAAGGGGGCCTTTTCCGGAGCCTGTTGAGCGGCGTTGGTCGAGGGCCTGGCCTGATCGCCCTGCGCTGCCGGGGATGTCTGGCCAGCGGCCGGTAGAACAGCCGTCGTCGCGAGCAGCATGGCGAGGGCCACGGACCTCCAGACGCCTGCGCTGGGCCGGACGCTCTGGTCGTGCGCTGATGAGGCACGGCTGCAAGCGACCGGGGCGTCCGGCCCTCTCGCGGGGAGGAGCGACGACGGCTGCCTGATCATTTGGCGGCCTGGAACTTCGAGACCACGCGCTGGCACGCCTTGCCCAGTGTCTCCTTCTTGCTCGCCAGGCATTGCAGGATGTTGCCCCCGCCCGGAACGGCGTCGGCACAGGACTTCTGGATGTCGGGCCAGCACGCGTCCGCGGCCATCTCGACCTTGTCTAGCGCGCGCTCCAGGTTGCGCGAGGCCTCGAACAGCGCGAAATCGCACTTGGTGCTGATCTTGTCCTCGTGCGCCTCCATGCAGAGCAGGATGCGTCCTTCGCCGGGGGTTACAGTGCTACAGAATTTCTGGACGTCCGCGGCGCAGGCGTCACGTATCTTGGAGACCGCCGCCTCTACCCTGGCCTGAAACCGGTTCGCCGATTGCGCAGCGGCGGGAGCGGCTCCGAGCAGGGCAACCAGCGTGAGGGCTGCGGTGAGGCTGATCGCGTCAGTTCGCATCGTCATTCTCCCAGGTGAGGTGTCGGTCAGCACAGGACGAGGTTGGCGGCGAGGCCTCCCTCGCTCGTTTCCTTGTACTTGCTGCCCATGTCGCGGCCGGTCTCGGCCAGCGTCTTGATCGTGGTGTCGAGGTCGACACGATGGCGGGTCTCGATCTCGTTGCTGGCGATGGCGTAGGCCGTCCAGGCCTTCACCGCTCCGAAGGCGCAGCGCTCGATGCAGGGCACCTGGACGTAGCCGGCGACGGGATCGCAGGTCAGACCGAGGTGGTGCTCCAGCGCGGATTCCGCCGCGTTCTCGATGACCTGCGGCGAGGCGCCCATCACCTCGGCGACGAGCGCCGCCGACATGGCGGAGGCCACGCCGATCTCCGACTGGCAGCCGCCCTCCGCGCCAGACAGCGTCGCGTTGTGCTTGCAGAGATACCCCACCCCGGCTCCGGCCAGGAGGCCCCGGCGGATCTTCTCCAGCGGCACCTTGCGGCCGCTCTCCACCAGCGCGAAGACCAAGGCGGGCATCACCCCCGCCGACCCGCCGGTCGGGGCGGTAATGACGAGGTGGCCGCGGGCATTCTCCTCCGACGCCGCCAGCGCGCAGGCCGAGAGGAGCCCGATGGCGCGGTCGCTCTCGTACTGGTCATCCATGGCACGTGCCCAGACCGTGGCCGCCTTGGAGTGCAGCTTGATCGGTCCAGGCAGCACGCCCTCCTTCACGGAGAGGCCCGACTTCACCGTGGCGAGCATCGCCCCGGCGATCTTGTCGAGGAACGCGTTGATCTCCGCCTCGCTCTTGCCGGAGACGGCCACCTCGTTGGCCATGATCACGTCGGCGATCGAGATCCCTGCCTTCTCGGCATGGGCGCGCAACTCCTTCATCGTCGCGTAGGGATACTTGGGCTGGCCCTTCTTGGGCGGCTCGTAGCCCTTCCACTCGATGAAACCGCCGCCGACCGAGTAGTATTCGAGCTCGTGCAGGGTCTTGTCGCCCGCCATGAGCTTGCAGGTCATGGTGTTGGGATGGGGGAAGTCGCCCTTCGGCGAGTCGTAGACGATGTCGGCCAGCGAGAGCTCGAAGGTCTTGCTGCCGAGCTTGACAGGGTAACTCTGCCCGGGATTGTCGCGCATCGCGTCGAGGAAGAGCGGGTCGACGGTGGCCGGCTCCTTACCGACGAGGCCGGCGAGGGACGCGCGCTCCGTCCCGTGGCCTTTGCCCGTCGCGCTGAGGCTGCCGAACAGGTGAACCTTCAGCCCCGTCGCCTGCGCGAGCTGGTCTGCCGGAAGCTTCGTACAGCGCTGGTAGAAGTCGTAGGTGATGCGCATCGGCCCGATCGTGTGCGAGCTCGAGGGGCCAGGCCCGACCTTGTAGAATTCCTCGACCACGGTCATCACCGGGCCCTTGGCTTCCTTCACGATCCCGAGGCTCGGCGAGAGCGGCGCGCCGCCGAGCGGCTTGCTGGCCTCCTTTGCGGCCTGCTGCGCCCTTGCTGCGGGCGACCAGGCCGTGCCCGTCATGATGGCCGCTGCGCCGATCGCCGCGTGGCGCATGAAGAAGGCGCGGCGGTTGACGGAAGCGTGGGTCAATCCCGCGAAAACCGTTGGCATGGCGTCTCGATCGGCCTGGTCTGTCATGGCGTTCTCCCCCTGAGGTCACGACGCCGGGGCAACGCCCGCTGGTGAGGCGTTATGGCCTTCGGCGTCCTTTCGAGCCCGAGTCCCGGGCCGCGTTCGCTGCAGAGAGATCAGACGAAGACGGAACGCTCCGCGCGTATGATACGGAAAGTTACCCTGCGGCTCCGCGCACGACGTCTCGCCGATCTGCTCTGGCCCCTCATCGACGTCCCACGCGGTTCACGGGTCCGCCCCTGTTCATGGGTGTTCCCAGCCGCACGCCGACGCCCGGCGCGCCCACCCCCGGCGTGACGACGGCGCGGGTCACGGGGCGGGGTACCAGGACCACCCCGGGTCGCACGACGCAGCCGACGGGGTAGTTGATGTACTGGCAGTACACGACGGCCTCCGCACTCCCGGGAGCGAGCAAGCTCAATCCCAGGCCAGCAAGGATCAGCGAAGCCCTCAAGCTCTGACGTTCCATGGTCGGCCTCCCCGTCGTGGTCGTTGCGGCGGCAGGTCAGCGGTGCGCCGAAGACCGGAACCCGCCGGTGCCCGGTCGTGGCTCACCGTTTGTGGTTCGTCGGATGGCTGCCTCTGCGAGCCGTGCGTCTTCACCGCCATCCTGCAAAGTCGATCACGGCGGGTTCTGCTTCTCGCGGATCGACCTGACGAGCCGAGGATCAGCCGAAGACGGGCCACTGCGCGCGTATGATACGGAAACTTACCCGTGCGCCCGCGCCAACCGCCCGCGGCTCGTGTGAACGTTCTTCCCGATCCGGCTTCGGCCCGCCTCACCGGCGCTGCGCCGCACCCGGACGCAAGCAGGGGGAGGAAGCCATGAGCACGGCGGCAGTCAGCGAGATGCCACGATCTGTCGACCCCTGGCGGGGCTTCGAGCGAGGGCGCTGGACGAGTGAGATCGATGTCCGCGGGTTCATCGTCGCAAACACGGCGGGATACCATGGCGACGAGGGCTTCCTGGCCCCGCTGTCTCAGCGAACCCGGGCCGTCTGGGATGCGCTGCAGCCCTATTTCCGCGAGGAGATGAAGAAGGGCGTGCTCGACGCCGACCCGCGCACGCCATCCACGCTTCTGGCTCATCCTGCCGGTTACATCGACCGGGACAACGAGGTGATCGTTGGCCTGCAGACCGACAAGCCCTTCCGCCGCGCCATCATGCCCAATGGCGGCCTGCGCATGGTGGAGAACGGGCTGAAGGCTTCTGGGATCGAGCCGGACGCCGCGGTGCACGAGGCCTTCACGAACTATCGCAAGACCCACAATGACGGCGTCTTCGATGCGTACACGCCGGAGATCATGGCCTGCCGAAAGGCCGGCATCATCACCGGCCTACCGGATTCCTACGGGCGCGGGCGCATCATTGGCGACTATCGCCGCGTCGCGCTCTACGGCGTCGAGCGCCTCGCCGAGGTCAAGAAGGCCGAGCGGGCCCAGATCGACGACATGTGGCCTACGGACGACGTGATCCGCCTGCGCGAGGAGCTTGCCGAGCAGCTTCGTGCTCTTGCCGACCTGCAGAAGATGGCGAGCCTCTATGGCTGCGACATCTCGCGTCCCGCCGCCGATGCCCGCGAGGCGGTGCAGTGGACCTATCTCGGCTATCTCGGTGCCATCAAGGAGGCGAATGGGGCGGCCATGTCCATCGGCCGCTTCAGCACCTTCCTCGACGCCTATATCGAGCGTGACCTGCGCGAAGGCCGGCTCGACGAGGCCGGCGCGCAGGAGCTCATCGACCAGCTCGTGGTGAAGCTGCGCATCGTGCGCTTCCTGCGCACGCCCGACTACGACGCCCTTTTCTCCGGCGATCCCTACTGGGCGACCGAGTGCATCGGCGGCATGGACCTTGACGGGCGCACGCTCGTGACGCGCACCAGCTACCGAATGCTCCACACGCTGACGAACCTCGGCCCCGCCCCCGAGCCGAATATGACGGTGCTATGGTCGCAGCACATGCCGGAGGCGTTCAAACGCTACTGCATGCGAATGTCCGCGAAGACCTCGTCGATCCAGTACGAGAACGACGACCTCATGCGGCCCAAGTGGGGCGACGACTACGCCATCGCCTGCTGCGTCTCGGCCATGCGGCTGGGCAAGCAGATGCAGTTCTTCGGGGCTCGCGTGAACCTCGCGAAGTGCCTGCTCTACGCCATCAATGGCGGCCGCGACGAGGTGAGCGGCGTGCAGGTGGCCCCGCCGTCTCCGCCCTGCGCGGGCGACGCGCTCGCCTATGACAACGTGATGCAGAAGTTCGACGGCATGATGGAGTGGCTCGCGCGCACCTACGTGCACGCGATGAACTGCATCCACTACATGCACGACAAGTACTTCTACGAGCGCCTGGAGATGGCGCTGCACGACCGCGACATCTTGCACACCATGGCGTTCGGGATCGCGGGACTCTCGGTGGTCGCGGACAGCCTGTCAGCCATAAAGTACGCGAAGGTGAAGCCGGTCCGCGACGAGACCGGCCTCGTCGTCGACTACGAGGTCACCGGCGACTTCCCGAAGTTCGGCAACAACGACGACCGGGTCGACGAGATCGCCGCGGGCCTCGTGAAGACGTTCATGGACAAGCTGCGCAAACACCCGACCTATCGGGATGCGATGCACACGCAGTCCGTGCTGACCATCACCAGCAACGTCGTGTACGGCAAGGCGACGGGCAACACGCCGGACGGGAGGCGCAAAGGCGAGCCCTTCGCGCCGGGCGCAAACCCCATGCACGGCCGCGACAGCCATGGCTGGCTGGCCTCCTGCCTCTCGGTCGCCAAGCTGCCCTACGAGCACGCGCAGGACGGGATCAGCTACACGGTCTCCGTCGCACCGCAGAAGGCCCATCTCAGCGAGGACGAGCTCGTCGCGGCCGCCACCAAGGCGTTCGACATGTATTTCGGCCATGGCGGCTTCCACATGAACCTGAACGTCATCGACAAGGAGACGCTCAGGGACGCGATGGAGCACCCGGAGAAGTACCCGCAGCTCACCATCCGCGTCTCCGGCTATGCCGTGAACTTCGTCCGGCTCACCAAGGAGCAGCAGCAGGACGTCATCAGCCGCACCTTCCACGGCCAAGTCTGAGGAGGGATCAATGCCCCAGCTCGGACACCTGGAAGCCGGCAGCCGGCACGACCTGCACGTCGGGATCTCACCCGACGCGCCCGACGAATCCCAAGCCGACGGCGACGGCGCCTTCGGCTACGCCCATTCCTACGAGACGGCCTCGCGCTATGACGGGCCCGGTGTGCGCGTCGTGCTCTTCCTGTCGGGCTGCCTGCTGCGCTGCACCTATTGCCACAACCCCGACACCTGGCACCTGAAGGACGGCACCTATGTCGCCGCCCGGGAGGTGCTCGAGCGGCTGGCGAGCTTCGCCTCCGCCTTAAAGCAGCTCGACGGCGGCATCACGATCTCGGGCGGAGAGCCGCTCGTCCAGCTCGCCTTCACTCGCCGCATCCTCGCCGGGGCCAAGGCGCTCGGCCTGCACACGGCCATCGAGACCTCGGGCTATCTCGGCGACCGCGTGGACGACGGCTTCCTCGACGAACTCGACCTCGTGCTGCTCGACATCAAGAGCTCGGATCCGGCCACCTACCGCGACGTCACGGGCCGGGACCTCGCGCCGACCCAGCGCTTCGCTGAGCGGCTGGCGGCCATGGGCAAGCCGGCCTGGGTGCGATTCACCCTCGTCCCGGGCCTAACGGACGACCCCGCCAACGTCGAGGGCGTCGCCCGCTTCGTGGCGCCGATGGCGAATGTCGCGTGGGTGGAGGTGCAGCCCTTCCACCAGCTCGGGGCCTTCAAGTGGAAGGCCATGAACCTGCCCTACCGCCACGCGGACACGCCGCCAGCCTCACCGGAGCTGGTGAGCCGGGTCATCGGCCAGTTCCGCGATGCGGGCTGCCGCGTCCGCTGAGCACACCCAAAACCGAGAGAAACCGCCATGCTCGACCTGGCACGCGACATCATCGGGGCGCAGCCCATCCTGGCGACGTTCCTCGCCATCGGACTCGGCTATCTCGTCGGACAGATCAACGTGGCCGGCTTTTCTCTCGGCGTGGGCGCCGTGCTCTTCGTCGGCCTCGCCATCGGCGCCTTCGCGCCCAAGGCGCAGATCACGGGACCGCTCAGCCTGACTGGGCTGATCATGTTCCTCTACGGGATCGGCATCCTCTATGGCCGCCAGTTCTTCGAGGGGATCAGGGGCGCAGCGGGTCGGCGCTACAATCTCCTGGCGCTGGCCGGCGTGGTGGCGGGTCTCCTGGTCGCGCTGCTGCTGGGCCGCATCTTCGGCGTGTCCGTGGGCCAGACCCTGGGCCTCTACGCGGGCTCGATGACCAGCACGGCCACCCTGCAGGCCGCGCTCGACGTGACCGGCAGCAAGGACCCCTCCATCGGCTATTCGGTCTCCTATCCCTTCGGCGTGATCGGCCCGATCCTGTGCTTCTACTTCATGACCCGCAGGGTGCAGCCGAGCTTCCCGCCCAAGGCGCAGCGCTTCCACATGGCGGAGGTGACCCTGTCGGCCACGGCGGCGGGGCGGGAGCTGATCGAGGTCGAGGCGAGCCTCCCCCACGGGGTCCAGGTGACCATGGTCCGCAAGGATGGCCACAACGTCGTTCCGTCTCCCACGCTCGCGCTTGCGGAGAGAGACGGGCTCATGCTCGCCAGCGATTCACAGGAGGCGCTGGCGGAGGCCGTTGCCGCGCTCGGCCGGCTGGAGCCGGGGCGGCTCGCCAAGGACCGCTCGGACCTCGATTTCCTCAGGGTCTTCGTCGGCCGGGGAGCGATGGTCGGAGTGCCGCTTGCGGACCTGCCAATGCCCAAGGACTTCCCCATGCACATCCTCCACGTCCGCCGCTACGACGTGGACCTCGTGCCGACGCCCGACCTGCAGCTCGAGTTCGGCGATCGCGTCGGCGTGCTGATGCCGCCCGACCGGAGGGAGGACGTGCGTCGCCACTTCGGCGACAGCGTCAAGGCGACGGCCGAGTTCAGCTATGTCTCGCTCGGCCTCGGCATGGTGCTGGGCATCCTCCTGGGACTCATCCCGATCCCGATCCCCGGCGTGGGCAAGGTGACCCTCGGCATCTCCGGAGGGCCGCTGATCGTCGCCCTCATCCTGGGCCAGCTTCGCCGGTCAGGGCCGCTGCTTTGGGTCATGCCCCTGCCGGCGAACATCGTGCTGCGCAACTTCGGCCTCGCGCTCTTCCTGGCCGCCGTGGGCATCAATGCCGGCCAGCCCTTCGTCACCACCATCGCGCAGACGGGAGCCAGCCTCTTGGTGATGGGAGCCATCGTGCTCCTGACGACCGTGCTGATCGTCCTGCTGGTGGGGCACTTCGTGCTGAAGATCCCCTATGACGACCTGCTGGGGGTCGCGTCCGGCGCCACGGGCAATCCCGCGATCCTCGTCTATGCCACGCGCATGGCGCCGACCGAGCGGCCCGACATCGGCTACGCCATGATCTTCCCGTCCATGACGATCGTGAAGGTCGTGGCGATCCAGGTGGTCGGCCTTTTGCTCGCTGCAAGCGGAGGCTGACGTGAGGCCTCTTCGGAACCACCCTGCCAGGCCTCCCGGCCCCGCCGCGCCCGTTCCCTTCGAGCTGCTGCTGCCGCCGGCCATGGCCCTGAAAGCGGAGGAAGCGGGAGCACGCAAGGCGGCGATCGACCCGCTCGCCCTGTTCGTGCTCGCCGTGCTCGCCGGCGCGTTCATCGCCTTCGGTGCGATCTTCGCCACCACCGTCGGCGCCGGCACGGCCGCGCTGCCCTACGGCGTAGCCCGGCTGCTCACGGGGCTCGTGTTCTCGCTGGGCCTGATCCTCGTCATCGTGGGCGGGGCGGAGCTCTTCACCGGCAACACGCTCGTCGTGATGGCCTGGGCCAGCCGGAAGGTCACGACAACGCAGCTCCTTGCGAACTGGGTTGTCGCCTTCGCTGGCAACACGGTCGGCGCCGTGGCGACAGCCGCCCTGGTGTTTCTGTCCGGGCAATATGCGTTCGGCAACGGCGCGATCGGGCTGAACGCGCTGGGCATTGCCGAAGCCAAGCTCTCGCTGGGCTGGGGCCAGGCCTTCGCGCTGGGCATCCTGTGCAACACGCTGGTCTGCCTCGCCGTGTGGATGTGTTACGGCGCGCGGACCAGCGCGGACCGGATCCTGACCATCGTGCCGCCCATCTCGGCCTTCGTCGCCGCGGGCTTTGAGCACAGCATCGCCAATCTCTACTTCGTGCCCGTCGCTCTCTTCATCCAGGCGGGAGCGCCCGACACGTTCTGGTCCGCGATCGGCCGCACGTCCACTGACTTTCCACACCTCGGTTGGCCAGCGTTCCTCTCGGGCAACCTGCTCCCCGTGACGCTTGGGAACGTCCTCGGCGGGTCGGTTTTCGTGGCCATCGTCTACTGGTTCGTCTACTTGCGCGGGGTCAGGCCATGATGACCATTGGGCCAACTTCCGGCCTAAACGGTCCTGCTGGAGCAGCGCCATGCTGACGGTGGGTCGCACGGTTGCGGTCGTGGCCGACGGCCTGCGAAGCATCTACGGGGAGGAAGCTCGTTCGATCGCCAGCTTCGCCCTGAGGCTTTGCCGGGAGCGGCACGATGCGCAGGGCGAGAGGGTGTGGATCCGCGTCCTGGATCGCATCGCGATGAAGGAGGGCCCGGCTCGGCCTGCCGGGAGTTGATCCTCAGCCGCGGCTGGTTCCGAGACTAACGCTTCAACGCCACTTCCATCCCGCTCAGGTCGACTGAGAACATGAGTCCGACCTGCTTGCCCTTGAGTTCCAGTACGACGCCGCGGCTATTCTTGAGCTTGGCCACCTTGTTGCCGCCCGCCACGGCCACGCCCGCCTCCGCGGCGGTGTAGGTCCCTTCGATGTCCGTCGGGCTTGTCAGATTGTAGGCGCGGCCGATCAACTCGGCCTTGGAGGCACCGATCGTGGCGCCGAGGCTGACGCCGCCGATGTTGAGGGGATAGGACTTCCCCCCGAGCGTGAGCGTCCCCTTTCCGCCGGAGACGCCGACCACGAAGCCGGCCTTGAAGATCTGGATCCGCACCGAGCCGGTCTTCGCTTCCGCGGACGAAATCACGGCGGCCATGCCCGCCAGTGCGAGCGCAGCAGCCAGGAACGTGCGTCGGCTGGTCATAGGACAATCTCCATTGGCTCGCGGGATGCCAGCGCATCCTCTCTCGTGGGATCATCACTCTGCGGAGCAGAAGCGCCACGGGCTACGGCAACGAGGGAAACTTACCGTAGGTTACCCCTTCCACGGCTGCGCTTCCGGCTTCGGCGTGCGACACGAGTTCTCTTACCCGGAAGCCACACGCCGCGAGGACCACATGACCAATACCCATCAAAATCCGAGGGGCGCTACGTCTCGCGCGTTGCTTCTGGCAAGTGTTCTGCTGGCCGGAATGCTGGCGTATCCAGCAACCGCCGCCGCGCAGAGCAGCGCCGACATTCAGGGCGCCTGGGTCGAGCAGAGCCAGAAGTGCGGCGACGTCTTTGCATTTCGAAAGGGGAAGGCCGCCTTTAAGACGCCGGTCAACATCTTCGCTCCGGCCATGATCATCACGGGCAAGCGGCTGACGACCCCACAGGCGTCCTGCAGCCTCAAAAGCGCCGTTCCGGACGGAAACCGCACTGCGGTGACGCTCCGGTGCGCGAACTCGATTTCACACGGAGAGGTCAGAGTTATCCTGTCGAAGCTGCCAGACGGTCGCCTAGCACGTTACTACGACGAAAATGATCAATCGGGGAGCCGATATACCTATTGCAGCGCCAAATAGCCAAGCTTCAGCTGCGATGCGTCCCCCCGTTTTGCGATTGGATCCAATACTGACTTGAGTGAAGGTAGGAAGAAGCTTAGCTTTAACGCCGGGCGAGGTCAGCGTCGACCTCGTCCGGCTGGGTGCGATACAACAAGCGGCATGGGTTCATGTTTGTCGAGCGGGACAAGCCCAGGTCCGACGTCGCGGTAGTTGCCGACTATTGCCCTGATGAGGTCCGCCACCAGGTCGAGCGGATCTGTGCGGCTCCGGACTTCGCGAACTCCGAGCGCCTGAAGAATTTTCTGCGGTTCATCGTCGAGGAGAAGCTCGCCGGGCGTGGCGATCGCCTCAAGGCCTACGCCATCGCCTTGGCCGTCTTCAGCCGCGAGCCGACGTTCGACCCCCAGGCCGATCCGATCGTTCGGATCGAGGCGGGCCGGCTGAGGCGGGCGCTCGAGCACTACTACCTGACGGACGGCCGCGACGACCCCGTCCTTATCGACGTTCCCAAGGGAAGCTATGCCCCGCACGTCACGGTGCGGTGGCAGCCTGAGGCAGCCCCTATCCAGGCTCCTCGAAACGACGAGCCCGACAACGTCCAACAGGTCGCGGTCACTCACGCGGAAGCAAGGCGCTGGCGCCCCGCGTTCGTTCTCGGCGCCGCTGCAGCCCTGCTCCTTGCAGTGATCGGCTTGGGCACCGCCTGGATGGCGTTGCGCGAGGCGAGCAAGGAACCGGTCTTGCTGGTCCTCCCCTTCGCTACATCCGGTGACAACCCGATCGGCAGCCTCGTCAGCGTCGGCCTGACGGGCGCGCTGATCGACACCTTGGCAGGCGGTTCGAACCTGCGTGTCATGGGACGCGAGACGACCCGCTGGGCCCAGTCGGACATGTCCCTGCCGGCCATGCGCCAGAGCTACGGCCTCACCCACGTTCTGGAAGGCGAGGTCCTGACGGAGGGTGACAAGGTCACGATTTCCACACGCCTGGTGGAAGCTCGTTCCGGGGCCATTTTGTGGGTTCGGCGGTACCAGCGCGGACGCGCCACGCCGCTTTCCGACATCCAGGCGGACATCGGCGCCCGCATCTTGGCGACGCTTGATCCGACGGGCGTGGCTCGCCAACTCGCGGCGGCAGGCGCCAGCGACGCCGCCTGGGACTCCTACGCCTGCAAGCTTCGCTTCTATCAGTACCGAACGGACCTCACGCCCGAGAACCACGCGGCGGTCCGACAATGCCTGGAGGATACCGTCCGGCGCTTTCCCACGGACGGCAGCGCCTGGGCGATGCTCTCCCTGATCCTCGTCGACGAACTGAGAGGCGCGGCGGCGAGCGACGGCGGAGATCGGCAGGCCGTCCTGTCGAGCGCCCGCACGGCCGCCGAGAGAGCGGTGGCCCTGGCTCCGCGCGACGCTCGCTCCCTCGAAGCTCTGGCCCTCAGCCTCTATTTCGCGCGCAAGCCCGTGGAGGGACGCGCCGCGGCCGAACAGGCCATGGCCCTGGCGCCCCATGACCCGGAACTTCTGGGAGAACTGGGACCGCGAATCGCGCAAGCCGGAGACTGGAAGACGGGGCGAGACCTGCTGGTGGAAGCGATCGAGTTGAACCCCGCCAATGCAGGCTACTACTCCGGCCATCTCGCCTTCATCGCCTTCATGCAGGGCGACATCGGCGCAGCGAGCGGCTACATCGCCCGCACCAACCTGGCGCAGTTCCCCACCCGCTTTCTGATCGAAGCCCTCGTGGCGACGGAACTGGGCGAGGCCGAACGCGCAGCGCAGGCCCGCCAGCGCTTCCTGCAGCGCGCACCGGGGTTCATCGCGAGGCTCGATGAGGAGATGGCGCAGCGGAACATGACCCCGGAGGACGCAGACAGGTTGCGCAGGGCCGTGGTCAAGGCGGGTTTCGCGCGGCCCTGAACGAGGGAACCGGGCCGCAACGGGCGCCGATCCCCGCTCGTATGTTTCTGTAAGTTACGCGTCCAATCCGTTCCTCCCGTTGCACATGGCGACCGGCCATTGTGCATTGCGAGATCACTCGCTGACGGAGGCTACGACCATGGCGGAGCCGGCGACCCATCCTGCGACCCTTTGGGACGGCAATCCCCTCGCGCATGCAGCGGCGACCTACTGGATCGACACTGCCCAGCGCGCCCTGCTGTTTGCGGACACCTTGCGCGAGCGGGGCAACGTCTATCATCGCCAGGCCGAGGCGAAGGTCCCGAATGTCCTGAGCTTCAAGGCTGACGTCGTCATGGACGGGCGCAAGCTGGAGCGCCCGGTCAACTACGCGCTCGTGCGCATCATCCCGCCCAAGGGCGTGGAGATCGACCGGCGCAAGCGGCCTTTCATCGTGTTCGACCCGCGCGCCGGCCACGGTCCCGGCATCGGCGGCATGAAGCAGGACAGCGAGATCGGCGTGGCCCTGAAGGCGGGCCATCCCTGCTACTTCGTCGGCTTCCTGCCCTATCCCATGGCCGGCCAGACGGTCGAGGACGTCTGCGTGGCAGAGTCACGCTTCATCGAGGCGGTGGTCGCGGCAGAGCCGGAGGCGCAGGGCAAGCCCTGCCTCATCGGCAACTGCCAGGCGGGCTGGCAGATCATGATGACGGCGGCCATGCGCCCCGAACTCGCCGGCCCCATTATCCTCGCGGGCTCGCCGCTCTCCACCTGGCAGGGCCGGCGCGGCGAGAGCCCGATGCGCTATCTCGGCGGCCTGCTTGGCGGCACCTGGCTCACCGCGCTCGCCGGCGATCTCGGCCACGGCATCTTCGACGGCGCCCACCTGATCGCCAACTTCGAGGCCGGCAACCCCGCCAACACCTACTGGCAGAAGGCCTACAACGTCTTTTCGAAGATCGACACCGAGCCGGAGCGCTTCCTCGATTTCGAGACCTGGTGGGGCTTCCCGGTGCTCCTCAATGCCCAGGAGATGCAGTGGATCGCCGACAACCTCTTCGTCGGCAACAAGCTCTCGCAGGGCCTGATCGCCACGTCGGGCGGCGAGCGCATCGACCTGCGCAACGTCGCCTCCCCTATCGTGGTGTTCTGTTCGTGGGGAGACGAGATCACGCCCCCGCCGCAGGCGCTTGGCTGGGTGCTCGACCTCTGCGACCGGGACGAGGATCTCGTGCGATCCGGACAGACGATCGTCTACTCAGTGCACCAGACGATCGGCCACCTCGGCATCTTCGTCTCCGGCAAGGTGGCCACCAAGGAGCACGCCGAGTTCGCCTCCTGTATCGACCTCATCAACATGCTGCCGCCCGGCCTCTACGAGGCCGTGATCACCGAGGTCGAAACGGGCACGCTCCGGGAGGACCTGATCGAAGGCAAGTACCTCCTGAGCCTGCAGCCGCGCCGACTCGCCGACATCCGGGCGCTGGGCCGCAACGACGCCGAGGACGACCGCCGCTTTCGCACGGTGGCCCGCGTCTCGGAGATCAACAAGGGGCTCTACGAGACGTTGCTCGCGCCGCTCGTGCGAGCCACGGTGACGGAGGAGACTGCGGAGGCTTTGCGCAAGGCCCATCCCCATCGGCTGCGCTTTGCGGCCCTGTCGGACCAGAGCCTCACGGGCGGGCTGCTGAAGAGCGCCGCTGCGGCCGCCCGCGAGAACCGCGTGGTCGCCGCCCCGGACAACCCGTTCCGCGTCGCTGAGGGCGTAATGGCGGAGGCCATCGCAGAAGGCTGGAAGGCCTGGGGCGCCTGGCGCGACGCCGTGCAGGAGCAGGCGTTCCTGTGGACCTACGGGTCGCCTCTTTTGCAGGCGGCCGTCGGCCTGCGGGCCGATCCTGACGCCCGCGAGCAGACAGCGCTTCGCGACGTGTCGCGCGAGGCTTTGGCGAAGGCCGCCGAGGAGGCTCTCGTGCGGGAGATGGACCACGGAAGCGTCGTGGACGCCGTTCTGCGCGCCGCGCTCTACATCGCCGAGCCCGGATCGGGCGTGGACGAGCGGGCCTACGCGATGCTGAAGATGATCGCTGCGGAGCTTCCGGACCGCCTGCGCATCGGCCAGGAGGCCTTCAAGGCGACGTTGCGCAAGCAAGTGCAGATGCTGCGGCTCGACCGCGAGCGGGCGCTGCAGACTCTCCCCGCCCTGCTGCCCCAGGGTGACAAGGAGCGCGGGAACGCCCTCCGCGTCCTGCACGAGCTGTTTGACAGCCGAGAGCGCACGCAAGGCGAGACCCGGCGCTTTGCCGAGATGAAGGCCCTCTTTGAGGGAACCAAGCTCCCGGGCGACCGCGGCAAGCTCAAGCTCGTGGGAGGTCGGTGATGAGCGGCATCCTCAAGGGCAAGCGTGCCCTCGTGATCGGAATCGCCAACGACCAGTCGATCGCCTGGGGCGTCGCGCGCATGATGCGGGAGACCGGTGCAGAGCTCGCGATCACCTACCTCAACGAGAAGGCGGAGCGCTTCGTGCGTCCCCTTGCGGAGCAGGTCGAGGCTCCGCTGATCCTGCCGCTCGACGCCGCCAAGCCGGAGCAGGAGGCGGCGGTGTTCGAGGCGATCGCCCAGCGCTGGGGCGGGCTCGACATCCTCGTTCATTCCATCGCCTTCGCCCCGCGCGACGAGCTACACGGGCGCGTGGTGGACACCACGCCCGAGGGCTTCGCGCAGGCCATGGACATTTCCGTGCACTCCTTCATTCGCCTGTGCAGGCGCGCGGAACCGCTCATGGCGAAGGGTGGGGCGTGCCTGACGATGAGCTTCTACGGAGCGGAGAAGGTCGTCTCGACCTACAACCTGATGGGCCCGGCCAAGGCGGCGCTGGAGGCGGCGACGCGGGAGATCGCCTCCGAGCTCGGGCCAAAGGGGATCACCGTCAACGTGCTCTCGCCGGGGCCAATGGCCACGCGCGCGGCCGGCGGTATCGCCTCCTTCGACTCGATGATGCAGGAGGCCATCGAGCGCTCGCCCATGAAGCGCCTCGCCACGATCGAGGACGTCGGCGCAGCCGCGGTCTTCCTGTCGAGCAACGCGGCCCGCAACATCACCGGCGAGACGCTCCACGTCGACGCCGGCTACCACATCATGGGCTGAACAGACCTCGCCGCCGAAGACACCGAAGGGGTCACGTCGGCTCAATGCAAAGCAAGCCAGGGAGGGGCGTATGGACGTCGCTGCAAAAGAAGCCGGAAGTCGGAAAAGCAAGAGCAAGAAGCACCAGGGCGAGCCCGAGGCCAGCACGAAAGCCCCGGGGAAGATGTCAGGCAAGGAGTACGAGAAGGCGCTTGAGAAGCTCCAGGGCGACCTCGTGCAATTGCAGCTCTGGGTGAAGGAAACCGGCGCCAAGGTCTGCATCGTCTTCGAAGGCCGCGACGGAGCCGGTAAAGGAGGCACGATCAAGGCCCTCACGGAGCGCACGAGCCCGCGTGTCTTCCGCGTCGTGGCGCTGCCCGCGCCCACCGAGCGCGAAAAGAGCCAGATGTACGCGCAGCGCTACCTGCCGCACCTGCCGGCGGGCGGCGAGATCGTGATCTTCGACCGCAGCTGGTACAACCGCGCCGGCGTCGAGCGCGTCATGGGCTTCTGCACGGACGAGCAGGCCGAGAGCTTCCTCAAGATGGTGCCGGCCTTCGAGCGGGTGATGGTCGAGTCCGGGATCATCCTGCTGAAGTACTGGCTGGACGTCACGCAGGAGGAGCAGACGCGGCGGATCAAGCAGCGGATCGACGATCCCCGCAAGATCTGGAAGCTCTCGCCGATGGACGTGGAATCCTATAGCCGCTGGTACGACTATTCCCGCGCGCGCGACGAAATGTTCAAGGCCACGGATACGTCTTGGGCGCCGTGGTACGTCATCCAGTCCGACGAGAAAAAGCGCACGCGGCTGAACATCATCAGCCACATCCTCCAGCACATCCCCTACGAGAAGACGAAGCGCCACAAGATCGAGCTGCCCAAGCGCCAGAAGGCAAAGGGCTACATCGATCCCGACTATCCCTACCGCAAGGTCCCGCAGATTTTCTGAGCGGTGGGGGCGCACGATCAGGGAGTGATCGGGATGGCAAACTTCGACGACCTGGGCCGCACCGTGCTCCGCAATCGCCTTCTCGGCCGCTGGGCGGCGGAAAGATTGGGAAAAGCGGGCGGCGAGGCGGACGCCTATGTCGAGACCCTCGCCGCCATGGCAGCTGAGAACGGCGACGTGTTCAGCCGTGTGAAGCAGGACTTCGATGCCGCCGGTGTCGCTCATACTGACGCAAGCATCGGCGAGGCGCTCACGGAGATGACAGTGAAAGCGGGACGACTGCTCCCCACTGGTGGCGGTGGCGTCTCCGATGCCGCCGCCATCGCGCTGAAGCGAAACCTGTCGGGGCGCTGACCGGTCCGCTGGCATCGCCGGGAATGGAGAATTGAGATGAGCCAAGGTGACCGCCACGTGCGCTATGCGCGCCTCATCGCGGCCGCGAGGGAATTTCCTGCCCTCAAGGTCGCCGTCGCCCATCCCTGCGACGCCACGTCCCTCGGCGCCGCCTTCGAGGCCGCCGAACTCGGATTGATCGAGCCCATTCTCGTGGGGCCTGCGGCCAAGATCCGCGCTGCGGCGGACCAGGCAATGTCAATCGACCTCTCCCGCGTCCGCCTCGTCGACGCCGAGCACAGCCATGATGCCGCGGCCAAGGCGGTGGCCCTCGTGCGGGCGGGCGAAGCGGAGGCGCTGATGAAGGGCAGCCTGCACACCGACGAGCTGATGAGCGCCGTCGTGGCCCGCGACATCGGCCTGCGGACGGCCAGGCGCATCAGCCACTGTTTCGTCATGGCGGTGCCCAACCACCCCGACCCGCTGATCATCACCGACGCCGCTGTGAACATCGCCCCGACGCTCGAGGTGAAGGTCGACATCGTGCAGAACGCTATCGACCTCGCCCATGCCCTGCGCATCCAGGAGGTCCGCGTCGCCATCCTCTCGGCGATGGAGACCGTCAATCCCAAGGTCCCCTCCACGATCGAGGCCGCAGCGCTCTGCAAGATGGCGGATCGCGGCCAGATCACTGGAGGCCTGCTAGACGGACCGCTCGCGCTCGACAACGCCATCGACCTCGGAGCGGCCGCCATCAAGAAGATCGTCTCGCCAGTCGCGGGACGGGCCAATGTGCTTGTCGTGCCGGATCTGGAGGCCGGCAACATGCTTGCGAAAAGCCTCACCTTCCTCGCCGACGCGGACGCGGCGGGGATCGTTCTGGGCGCGCGCGTGCCAATCATCCTGACGAGCCGCGCCGATTCCGAGACGACGAGACTCGCCTCCTGCGCTGTGGCCTCCCTGGTGGCCGCTGCGGCGCGGGCCAGGGCATCCGTGCCGGCGGTGTGACATGTCGCTCTCGCTCGTCATCAATGCCGGCTCATCGAGCCTGAAGTTCCAGGTCTTCGACGCCGAGGGCGCGTCGGAGACGCCGCTCTTCCGGGGTCTCTATGAGGGTCTGGCCGGCAGCAAAGACGGCTCGCCGGCCAAGGCCACGATCAAGGATGGTTCGGGCGCGGTCGTGCACGAGGCGACGTGGAACGTCGCGCGGGGCAAGGGCCATGAGGAGGCGCTGGATCGCCTGTTCGCCTGGGGCAGCGACGCGGTTCAGGGACGCCGCATCGGCGGCGTCGGGCACCGTGTCGTGCATGGCGGGCCGAACCACGCCGCCCCGGTGCTGGTCACCGAGGCCGTGCTGGAGGAGCTGGAGACGCTCGTGCCGCTCGCGCCGCTGCACCAGCCCCACAACCTCGGCCCGATCCGCATCATCTCCCGCATGGCACCTGGCCTGCCGCAGGTCGCCTGCTTCGACACGGCGTTCCACCGCAGCCAGCCGGAGGTGGCGCAGCTCTTCGCCCTGCCGCGAGAGATCACGGCGCGCGGCGTCCTGCGCTATGGTTTCCATGGGCTCTCCTACGAGTACATCGCCTCGGCGATGGGCGGCTACGATCCTGGCCTGGCGAACGGGCGCGTCGTCGTCTGCCACCTTGGCAACGGCGCCAGCGCCTGCGCCATGCAGGCGGGCCGCAGCATGGCCTCCACGATGGGATTCTCGGCCCTGGACGGGCTGATGATGGGCACGCGGAGCGGCTCCATCGATCCCGGCGCGGTGTTCTACCTGATCCGAGACATGGGCCTCACGCCGGCCGAGGCGGAGACGCTGCTCTACACGAAATGCGGCCTGCTCGGCGTGTCCGGCCTCTCCAACGACATGCGGACGCTGCGCGCGCAGGCATCCTCGCAGCCTCACGCTCGGCAGGCGCTCGATCTCTGCGTCTACCGCATCGTGCGGGAGGTCGGCTCGCTCGCCTCGGCCCTCGGCGGCCTGGACGGTCTAATCTTCACTGCTGGCATCGGCGAGAACGACGCCGCGACCCGCGCCGAGGTTCTCGCCGGGCTCAGCTGGCTTGGCTTCACGCTTGACGCCGCCGCGAACGCTCGAGGCGGCCCCTTCATCACGTCCGACCCTGGCCCGAAGGCCTGGGTCATCCCCACCAACGAGGAACTCGCCATCGCCCGGCATATGGCCGCGGTGCTGGCGACCCCTCCCTGATCGCGACTTGAAAGGAGACTTCCATGGCGACCAACGAGACACTGGGCGACGAGGCCTTCATGTCGGCTTCCGACCTACGCGCCTACATGACGAACATGCAGATGGCCAAGGCCGAAAAGGCCATGTCGGCCATGGACTCCGCGGACAAGGCCCGCAAGGAGCTCGTGCGCACGCTCTCCGAGCCGGTCGCCTTGACGCCGGACTTCGTGCAGGGCCTCAAGACGAGGCTCGCCGGGACGGTCCGGAAGGCCGCCCAGACCGGCGAGACGGAGGCGATGGTGATGCGCTTCCCGGTAGACCTCTGCACCGACAAGGGCCGCGCCATCAACAACGGCGACGCCGACTGGCCGGAAAGCCTGACCGGTCGTCCGCGCCAGGCCTACGAGCTCTGGCGCGATCACCTGCGCGACGCCGGATACAAGCTCAAGGCGATGATCATCGAGTGGCCCGGCGGACTGCCCGGCGACGTCGGGTTCTTCCTGGGCTGGTCTGACAGCAAGTCCCGCTGAGCGCACCCTTTCCTTGAAACGGGAGGTCCGCCATGACCGTGCCCGCCCATGCGGCAGCCCCGGCTCACCTGCCGCCCTTCATCACCGAGCCGGGCCACACGGACGTGCTCCTCGTGGGGATGGGCGTGTTCCTGGTCGTCGCAGTGCTTTCCGTCGGGATCCTCTTCCTGCGGCTGCACACGCTGCCGGAACGCCTCGCCCATCGCTCGCAGAAGCTGCAGTTCGAGATCGTGGCCGTGCTGGGGCTGATCTCCCTGTTCACTCACGAACACATCTTCTGGGTGGCAGGCCTTCTCCTGGCGCTGATCGACCTGCCCGACTTCGGTTCGCCGCTGGGCCGCATCGCGCGGGCGATCGAGAAAATGGCCGGGCTGCGCCCTACGGTTGACGTCGTCGAGCGGGAGGAAGGTCTGCTGCCGGGGCACCCGTCCGCTGGCAAGGCGGTCACCGACCTCCGAGCGAGCGAGGCCGGCCGCGCCCATCCCCGGCCGGCCCACGGGCACGGAGGCTGAGCCATGCTCGAACTCATGCTCTGCTCGCTGCTCACCGTCGTCCCGGACTACCTCTATCGTCGCTATGCCCAGGGCAAGCGCCTTGGCCGGGAAATCACGATCTATTCCGTCTGGTTCGAGCTGCGCTGGGGCATCATCGGCTGCCTGATGCTCACGGTCGCGCTAATCACCACCGTCTTCTACAACCACCCGGCCACGTCAAACGTGGTCTCCTTCTTCCGCACGGTGCCGATCGTGCCGGAGACGATCGGTCGCGTGGCAAGGATCGAGGTTGGGACGAGCGACCACGTCGAGGCAGGCCAAGTGATCTTCAGGCTCGACGACACGACCCAGCAAGCGGCCCTGGATACGGCCCGCCGGCGGGTGGCCGAGGTCGAGGCGTCCATGGTCGTCGCGCAGGCGGACCTCCTAGCGGCAGACGGCCAGATCCAGCAGGCCCAGAGCCAGTATGACCAGGCGCTGGACGAGCTGCAGACCAAGCAGGAGCTCTACAAGCGAAATCCGGACGTCGTGGCGCGCCGGGAGCTGGAGCGCCTGCAGAACCTCGCGGACGCCCGGCAGGGAGGCGTGACGGCCGTTAAGGCCGCCAAGCAGGCGGTCGAGAGCAGGATCTCCACCTTGCTGCCGGCCCAGAAGGCCAGCGCCGAAAGTGCCCTCCAGCAGGCGCAGGTTGCCGTGGACAAGACGGTCATCCGGGCCGGCGTGACAGGCAGGGTCGAGCAGTTCGCGCTGCAGGTCGGCGACGTCGTGAACCCGCTGGCCCGGCCTGCGGGCGTGCTCATTCCCGACGGTTCGGGTCGCAAGCGCCTCCAGGCAGGCTTCGGGCAGATCGAGGCGCAGGTCATGGAAGTGGGCATGGTCGCCGAGGCGGCATGCGTGTCACGTCCTTGGACCATCATCCCCATGGTCGTCACCTCCGTGCAGGACTACATCGCCGCCGGCCAGTTCCGCGGCGGCGAGCAATTGATTGACGCGCGGCAGGTCGTCCAGCCCGGCACGATCCTGGTGACGCTCGAGCCGCTCTACGAGGGCGGCCTCGACGGCGTCACGCCCGGCTCGAGCTGCGTGGCCAACGCGTATTCGTCCAACCACGAGCGGATCGTCGATCCGAAGACAGGGACCCTGGAGCGCTTCGCCTTGCACGGGGTCGATGCCGTCGCCCTGGTTCACGCCATGTTGCTCCGGATCCAGGCCCTTCTGCTGCCGATCCAGACGCTCGTGTTCCAGGGGCACTGAGGAAGTGGACCGAATGAGCAATCCGCCCGCCTGACGGCCTACGCGGGAGGCGTGGGCTGGGGTGGATCGTCTGGATCGCTTGTCGTACCGGCCTGCACTTGCTGAAACTGCCGGATCGCCGTCCTGGCGTTGAAAAGGAGCCGTCTTGGGCCAAGCTCGACATCCAGTCCGGCGTTTCGGAAGACGGCAAGGACGCCCGGATTGAGCCCGGCCAGCCAGACCTCGGTGCCGTCATCCTCCAGCTTGCGGCTCTCGTCACGGAGCATCTGGAGGGCCGAGTACTCGATGTCCGGCACGCGGCTGAGATCGAGCACCAGGACCTTGGGCCGGTGCGATGAGACCAGCCCTGCGATCTGGTCCGCCACCGTCTGGACGTTGACGAAGAAGAGCCGCCCCTCCGGCCGCAGCACGAGAAGGCCAGGAATGGTTTCGTCTTCGGGATGGTCCGGCGAGAGCGGACGCAGGACGTCGGCGCCCGGCTTGCGGCCGATCACCGAGACGCGGGGTTGCGCAGTATGCGCGGCCAGCCCGATGAAGGAGATGACGATGGCGACAACGATGCCCTGCAGCGTGCCGAACGCCAGCACCCCCAGCGCCGCAGCGAGCGCCCACCCAAACTCCATGCGCCTCGCGCGCAGGATCGCCAGGAATTCCGCGGGCTGGATGAGGGGTACCGAATAGACGATCACCACTGCGGCAAGCGTGGCCTGGGGCAGCCAGCCCAAGACCGGCGCCAGGACGACCATTACGGCGAGAGCCGCCGCCGCGGTCACCAGCGAGGCGACTTGCGTCTGCCCGCCAGCGGCGCGGACGACGCCGGTCTGCGAGGTGCCACCGCCGGCCGGCATCGCGCCGAAGAAGGCGCCCACCAGATTGGCGAGGCCCGTCGCGACCAACTCCCGGTTCGGCTGGATGGCTGGGTCGCCGGGCGCTGCGAAGGCCCGCGCGGCAGCGATGCTTTCCGTGAAGCTCATCAGCGCGATGCCCAAAGCCGCAGGGGCGAGGACCTGCAGCAGCGCCGGGTCAGGAATGGTGATCGCCGGAAGTCCCCTGGGAATATGTCCCACGGTTGCAACGCCATGGCCGGGCAGTCCCAGCAGCCAGGACGCGGCGATAGCCGCGGCGACGACGGCCAACGGGGCAGCCGAATGGGGACGAAGCCGCTCCAGCACCGCCAGCGCGACAAGCGTCGTGGCGCCGACCAGAAAGGTGGCGAGGGAGAGGTCGCCGACATGCCGCACGAGGACGAGGAGATCGCGGACGAAGGACACCTTCTCCAGGTGCAGGCCCAAGAGCTTCGGCGCCTGGTCCAGCAGGATCACGAGACCAATCCCCGCCTTGAACCCCGTGAGAACGGGGACCGAGATGAAGTTCGCCACGAACCCCAGGCGCAGCGCCCGGGCGAGGATCAGCAGAAGGCCGACCATGGCGGTGAGGGCCGCCGTCGCCGCTGCCAAGGCCACGGGCTCTCCATCGGGCACCACGGCGCCAAGCTCGGCCGCGGTGAGGATCGCGAGTGTTGTCGTGGAACTGACGCTCAGAACCCGGGAGCTTCCGAGCAGCCCATACACGATGCCCGGCACAAAGGCTGTGTAGAGCCCGACCGCCACCGGGAGTCCCGCCACGGCGGCATAGGCCATCGCCTTGGGCAGGACCACGGCCGCGGCAGTGAGGCCGGCGACCAGATCGAACCGGAAGCCAGTCTGGTCATCGAATTGCACGGCGATCGACCTCAAGTGACGAGTGCAAGGCATTCTGCTGTGTTTCGGCAGATGACCACGGACGG
Organism: Alsobacter sp.; assembly: GCA_046349155.1. GTDB lineage: Bacteria > Pseudomonadota > Alphaproteobacteria > Rhizobiales > Beijerinckiaceae > Alsobacter. Next base: position 415,602 of record JAXMCW010000004.1, read on the forward strand.
TGGTGAACACACCGGCCCCTCCCGGCGCCACCTCCTGCCTACTCTTCCGAAAGAGGGCACACACCTGGCAAGGGTCAGCATGCAAGTTTCAGTAGGTTACGGCCCGTGGCCGGAGCACCACCATTGTCCCGTTTGAGCGCAAGAGCGGGCGCTCAGTTCGGCGGGGCTAAAAGTCCGCCTTGGGTCAACTGCGGAATAAACGCTCTTCCTGGGCAGGACGGTGGAGCCGAGCACAAGCTTCCGTCGTAGAACGCATGGCACTCGGGCTCTCAGCAGGTGCACACAATGCTGGTTGCGCGTCATCCGCGCACACATGTCCGGTCCGGCTTTCGTTGAGTAGAACGTCGCTTATCTGACTAGTCTCGGCCACCAACCTCATCGATATGAGCGAGCAGGTCCGCTGGATCCTCGTAGACGCGAAACGCACTGGCCTTGAAAAGCTCGTCCTCGCCGTAGCCGCCTGAAAGCAGCCCGACGCCGAGTGCGCCCGCACGACGTGCTGCCAGCATGTCCCAGATGCTATCGCCGACGACGCAAGCGCGCTCGATGGGACATTTCAAAGCTGCGGCCGCGGCGAGGAAGAGGTCAGGATCAGGCTTAGCGTGGCGGACTTGATCACGTGTAATGATAGGCGCGCGGTCGGGCGTCACTCCTAGGTTGTCCAGGACGATCTTAGCGGTTGCAATCCGGCCACTCGTCGCGATCGCCCAGGGTGTGCCGCGTTCGGACAGATAGTCGAGCAGCTCTCGCGCACCAGGTAATGGACGGACGCGACCAGAGAGCCTGCCATAGGCCTCGGCGTGTCGGGCCTGCAAGCGCTCGATGCGCTCGGGATCAATGGTGCCCATGCCAGTTTCGCGCAGCAGCATATTTGTGAACAGCCCGCCCGACATGCCAATCTTGCGATGGATCCGCCAGATCGAGAGGTCGATGCCCTCACCGTCGAGCGCTTCTTTCCAGGCGAGGACGTGTTCGTAAACGCTGTCCACGAGCGTCCCGTCGAGGTCGAACAGGAACGGCGTCTGTCGTGAGTCCATGAGCGTGTTCCTCGCGGAAGCATTCTGCGGCGGGTGAGAGATTTGGGCATCATAGGACGGATTGAGCAGGCTTGCAGGAAAGGAGCGGCAATGACCTTCCGTCTTGTTCAGTGTGAGATGTCCGGTGACGAAGTTTCCTGCCGGATCGTTGTCGCTGATCAGATCTCGACGACCGCGGAAGCCGAAGCCATGGCCGCATCTGCCTCGACTCGATTTCCCGAGGCTGGCCATATCCGGGAGCACGGCTATTGGTGGGGACGAGAGCCCAACGGACGTACATTCCGCTTCTACGTCGAGGTATCAGACTTCGACGAAACGGATGGCACATAGAGCTGGGACGGTCCGACACGTCCCCAACTAATCGCCGGCGTTTGGCAACTTGAAAGGGGAGGGGAACGATGGGGGATCAGCCACTGACGATCACCGGGGTGAACGCACGCGCCGTCATCGCACCACTGCAGCGCCCTGTTCGTACAGCTGTAGGAACCATCCCTGCTGCACCGCTTGTGTTGATAGACGTTCTCACGAAGGAAGGTGTTGAGGGCCGAGCATACGTGTTTGCGTACACCCCGGCCGTGCTCGGTGCGCTTCAACGGGTCGTCACCGATATAAGCGGCGATCTTGTTGACCAGGTGATAGCGCCGCAAGCGATTATGAAAAGTTTTGAGCGCCGTTTCCGCTTGCTGGGAACACAAGGCCTCGTGGGGATGGCGGTCTCCGGTTTGGACATGGCCCTGTGGGATGCACTCGGACAAGCGGCTGGCGAACCTTTGGTGCGGCTGCTGGGCGGTCTGCCGAGCCCTCTTCCCGCTTATGACAGCTACGGAGTGGTCGATCCCAAAGCCGACGGCAACGTGCTCGCCGACAGCGTCGCTGCGGGCTTCAAAGCCATCAAAATCAAGATCGGTGACGCGGACCTCGTCCGAGATGTTCAGACCGTCGCCGCAGTCCGAGAAATCATTGGACCGAACACTCGCCTGATGGTCGACTTCAATCAGTCGCTCACCGTGCCAGACGCGGTACACCGGATCCGACGCCTGTCTGAGTTCGACATCCATTGGTTTGAAGAGCCGGTGCCAGCGGAGGACCTGGCGGGCCACTCCCGCATCCGCACGCTGACTGGAGCGCCTATCCAGACCGGCGAGAATTGGTGGTTCACGGCGGGGATGGCAGCTGCCATCGACAAACAGGCAAGCGACTACGCGATGCCGGACATCATGAAGATTGGTGGAGTGACCGGCTGGCTGTCAGCTATGGCCCTGGCCCAAGCTGCGAGCCTTCCTGTTTCGAGCCATATCTTTCCGGAGGCGAGCGCCCACGTGATGGCCGTGACTCCCACAGCTCACTACGTGGAATGGCTGGATCTCGCTGGCTCTGTTCTCTCAGATCCTGCCCGTGTCGATCGCGGTATGGTCACAGCGAAAGGTCCCGGTCTCGGAATCAACTGGGACGAGAGTGCGGTCAGGAAATTCGCGGTATAGCTTCGTCCGTCAACGAACAGGGTGACTGCCAACGGATTTCGAGCTGACGCTGAAGAAGGCTTCTGCTGCCGCTCGCGTGCTGCTCCTGATCCGTACGGGTTGCTCCGGGCTCTGCAACGCCTTCGGTCCAACGCGGCTGATCCGAGAGGACTTGTACTCGACAATGAACGGGCGGGTCTGCGGGCGCATCTGATCTCTCCTCCACGTTGTTGAGAAGATTTTGACCGGAGTTCCGGAACGCGCTGTGACCGGGACCACACTGAGTGGGTAAAGACGCGTTCACCGCTCTCTCGATTGCACCAGACGACTGAAGGCGCCCGATCCAACGTGGACCAGGCGCCTCGTGCCATTGCGCTCAGCAGGAGCGAATGTGTTTGACGACGGTACGGCCCATGTCGTCGGTCTTTCGGATCGTCTTTGAATGGCAGGTCGTGCCGGTTGTCTCGATCGATCGACCGACAACAACCCTCTCGTGGTTTCGCCAGCCCAGGTGACGGCCATGGTCGTAATGGTGGCGACGCACGACATCCGTGTCGCCCGTGCGGATTGTAACGCTCTGCGCGAACGCGCTCGTCGAAATCACAGACGCAGCGAGCGCGATGATCACAGCTTTCATGGCGTTGTTGCTCCAAAAGGGCCGCATTGGAGCATGCAACGTCGCGTCTAGCCTTCGGTTCCGTGGGGATCTCCGTTAACTATATGAATCCTCAAGACGCTGGCGCTAACTGTTCTGAGCTTCACCCGATCACGCAGTCGCTCACGATCGCTCGGAAGGTCAAGAACGTGCATTCGACGGTGGCAGTTTGCACACAGCGCTACAGTGTTCTCGATCGTGTCGGGTCCACCCTGCGCAAGGTGTACGATGTGGTGGCATTCGAGATAGGGACCATCTCTCGTCATGAATGGCGCAGGCTGACCGCAGAGATCGCAGTGTCTCCTTGCCATACGCCGAGCTAAGGCAGCCACTGCCTCGTTCCTCGAAAACTGAGAGGACAGAACGTCCCTTCGCCCTGGTTGTGCCTGCTCATCTGTCTAGACAGCGGATACGCCGACGCCCTACTTCTACCATCTACCGAGCCTACTATCCGACGTGCTGAGGGGCACAACCGGAGGCGCCGACCATGGCAAGTCCATCTCATAAGGGTGCACGGGAGCATATTGCGGCGGCGGAGCAGCTCGAAAAGGCTGCGCAATGTCACCGCGAGGCCGCTAGGTTATTCGAGAGCGGAAACGCCACCAAGGGCTCCGAACAAGCTCAGATGGCTCAGAGTTTCGAAACAAAGGCTCAACAACACGGTAGTGCAGCGATCCGAGCTGATAAGGAGCATGGCCGACAACAGGGCTAGGCTTAACAAAACAAGAGCCCCCTTTTTGAAAAGGGGGCTCACAATGAACCTGGCCGAACGTTTCCCACGTGTCTAGGAATCAGAATCTAAGTTCGGATTTCCCCGCCGCAGTTCGCCGGTGCTTTTACGTCGATGTATTGCCCTGCATCATCTCGCTAAGAGCAGCTTAGAAGCGGTCTTACGCAGCACGCACTGCGTTTTCGACCGACATGTTTCCCTCTCGTGGTGGGAATATTAGGCTTTACTAACGAACCAAACCTGTGGAGTTCCGAGTACGCCCGCGCGCTGCATTGCCGCTCGAAGTTCTTGGCTCGATGCAAAAGCCTTAGCGTTATCGAGTGAGTCAAAGTCGTGTGTGACAGTGACGTCGTTTGTATCATCGGCTGATCGATATATTGCGGCCGCGCGAACACCCATAGCCGTACGAGTTCCATCGAACTCGTCGTAAGCTGCCCTCCACTTTGGGTAATTCTCGACTTCATGCCTCACGAAGATCGTAATCATTGACAGACCTCCCGAAATAGCGGAACTGCCAAGCGCATACTGACGCCGTTTCTCAATCTCGGGAGCAAACGACGCCGATGTCCAGTCTATTCCCGTGGCCCCTTTTTTACAATTGTCGCAGGTGTCATCTTCGCCAGCGAATTCTCTTTCAGGGCTATCGGCCTCGTGCCCGCAACGAAGAGCTTGTAGGCACCACGTTCTACGCGCGTCTGCGCGCGCGAAGGCTCCAACGCTTCACAAAGAGGAGTAAGGCAAACGACGCGCTCCCGCCTGATGTGCTGCGTTGCGATTCTTATACCCACAACATTTCCTGCCTACGCGAAATTGGGAGTGAAATCGCATTCGTCTCTCGTTGTGGAGGCCTTGCCCCTCGGACAGCTCAACCTCATGCTCTACCAGTGCGATTGCGAGTTTTTTCGCGGTAGGGTCGGCGGTGACGAGATCGTTTTCGCAACTCGGGGCGGCCGCTCGTCGGAGTTCATTTCGCTGAATGGAAGTGTCATTCCACTCGAACGCGCAGGTCCGATGGCGGACCCGGTCTGTAGGCATGGCGCAAGATTCCGGGAGGTATGGACTGCCGGCAAGACGCAAGTTTGGATTGATCAACGAGTGACAAAACCCGGCGACGAAGCTTGCTGGCTGAAAGGCCGGATGACCGTGCGTGCCGACAGATACCGAAAGGTCACGCCGATTGCGGGAGCTTGTGGATGTTGATCGCACGACTCATTGCTAACCAGCCAGGCACTTCTGTTGGCAGAGATGGCGGGGGACGAGCTAGCCAAACGCACTTAAGTGCGCGATAGAAATGCCTCGCCTCACTCATCCTCGGGCACACACGCCGAAGTCGCCATGTGCACCCCTGTTGTGCAGCTAACCAGTGGCGGACTTGCTGAAACGCCAGTGAGCAGAAAGGCTAGAAAGCCGACAAGCCCGATGAACAAGGCCGCCTCGAATGACCACCTCACCTTTTTCGGCCATGGCCGGGCGTGATTGGCAGGGACATCAAGCGTCGGTGGCTCCGGCCTCGCCACACAAGGCTCATTGCTGAGCGTATCAGACAGAGCTGGCAGCCCTTCATGCTCGCCACGATCAAGAGGTCGATTGGGATTCTGAGATGAACGATGGGGCATGATGGCCTCAGCCCGGATGTCGTCTCACACTCCACAAAGCTAACATACATCACTGTCTTTGGCGGCTCACCAATGCGTGTTCCCGCTCGGGTCATTTCTCCGTAGGCTCATGGCGTCGGGCATGCCGCAGCAAGGAGACAAGCGATGAGCGCCGAGCCGCTGATACCGATGCCTGATCCATCCCAACCGGCGCGACCCATCGGACCAAACGTCCGCATCGGACACGTGCACCTCAAGGTCGCGGACCTCGATAGAGCACTGGCTTTCTACTGCGGCGTCCTTGGCTTCGAATTGATGGCGAGGTCAGGGAACCGTGCCGCCTTTATCGCTGCGGGCGGCTATCATCATCATCTTGGACTCAACACATGGGAAAGTCTCGGTGGTTCGCCACCGCCGGCGGGCACCACAGGGCTCTATCACACAGCCATTCTTTATCCGACGAGAGCGGACTTGGCTGACGCGCTTCGACGTGTCCAATCTGCCGGGATTACCCTTGATGGTGCATCGGATCACGGTGTCTCGCAGGCGCTTTATCTCCGAGACCCGGACCAAAATGGCGTCGAACTCTACTGGGATCGGCCCGAAGCGGAATGGCCGCGCGATCCCGGCGGGCATGCAATGCTGACGCGAAAGAAACTCGACCTTGATGAGCTGCTCTCACACCGCGAAGTTTGATGCAGTGAGATCGCGAGAGCGAGGCGGTACGGGATGGCAGATACGACCAACCGTATGGTGCAAAAAATTTCGCCGTCGGTGAGCTTGGACAGTATCACTGCTCTGAGGCACTATAGGCCGATGGGGAAGCTGCTCTTCCGTGTTTGGGTGCTGATAGTGGTCAGTGCAACACTGGCCACAGTTGCGGTCGAGGCTCTGCTCCCGGCTCAGGAACGTCCTGTAACCCTCAGCCTGATCCCAGACGTGGCCCCCATGGGTGGACCACTCGTGCCGCTTCCGGCTACGCGTCCTCCGGACTACGACCAAACATCAGTGGAGACGACAGCGTCGGGGCAGGACATGCCCGAACAAGATGGAGGTTTGCCACCTTCACCGTTACGGCGAGTGCTCGTGGTCGATCCCCCACCACCGCCGCCTTACGTGCCGCCGGCAGAGGTTCCTCCGGCGGTCAATCGTCCCAAATTAAGCGTCCGCGCGGCTGCAAAAGCTCATGCTGCACCTCGTTTGCCAACAGCCCCATCAGTCCTATCACGGGCCGTTCAGCCTCGCTGATGTGAAGGCGCGTCTATTTCGGTAGCTCGGCGCAAAGTTCTCTGGACGACCTCGTTGGCCACGGACGGGGCTTGCTCCAGAAACTCACTTGAATGAACCGACTCGGCCCGTGAAACTGGAGCCGGAATGCGTCGGAGGCAGCTATGCGGGTCAGCCGCTCCATGGTGTTCTGGCTTGTCGTTTGCGCTCTCTCTCTTACAGCACTCGTCGTGCTCCGCCCCATCCTGTTTCCCTTCGCATCAGGGTTCGCGCTCGCCTACCTTCTCGCACCGGCCGTGGGCCGTTTGGAGCACGCCGGCTTAAGCCGGTCGGTCGCGGCTTTATTGCTGGTTTTAATTTTGGTGCTCGTCTTAGGAAGCATCTTGGTCGTGCTTCTACCGGCATTGGTCGAGGAGATACGATTCTTCATCGACGACTTCCCGCGCACTCTCGCACGCGTTCAGTCTCTGCTTTCTGACTCAAGTCGCCCGTGGCTCGGGGATGTCATAGGAGTGGAGGGCCGCGTTGAGGAAAATGCGATGAAAGAGGTCTCGGCCATGGGCGGAGAATGGGTGGACGAGCTATTCCGCTCTGCTTGGACAGGGGGCGAAGCCTTGTGGCCTGCTGCCGGTTCTGTGGACACGCAGTTAAGCTAACCCAGCCTCCCTTTCGAACTCGATGGGGCTGAGGTAGCCCAGCGTCGAGTGCCTGCGGACGCCGTTGTAGAAGCGCTCGACGTAGTCGAACACGTCGGCTCTCGCCTCGTCGCGCGTGCGATAGGTCTTACGGGCCGTCCGTTCGATCTTGAGCGAGGAGAAGAAGCTCTCCATCGCGGCATTGTCCCACACATTCCCCGACCGGCTCATCGAGCAGTCCACGCCATTGTCGGCCATCAGCCGCTGGAACTGCTCGCTCGCGTATTGGCTGCCCTGGTCCGAGTGATGCAGCAGGGCATCCGGCCTGCCGCGGCGCCAGATCGCCATGACCAGGGCATCGGTCACGAGCTGCGCCGTCATCTCGGCCTTCATCGACCAGCCGACAACGCGCCTGGAGAACAGGTCAATCACCGCGGCCACGTAGAGCCAGCCCTCGGCCGTCCAGACATAGGTGAAGTCTGCGATCCATCGCTGGTTTGGCCGCTCCGCTCGGAACTCTCGATCGAGCGTGTTGGGAGCGATGGTGGAGCGCTGGCCGTCATCCTTGGGCAGGGCGCGGCGGCGGGGCCTCGCTCGGAGCGCCTGCGCCCGCATCAGACGCTCGATGCGATGAAGACCGCAGTCGATGCCTTCCGCCAGCACGTCGCGCCAAACGCGACGAGCGCCGTAGGTCCGATCCGAGCGAACGAAGCTGGCCCGCACCTTGGCGCCGACCTCTTCGTCGCTCCGGGAGCGTTCACTCGGCCGCCTGGTCAGCCAGGCATGGAAGCCCGACCGAGACACGTCCAGCGCTTCGCACAGCCATGCCACCGGCCAGATGCTCCGGTGCTTCGCAATGAACGCAAACCTCATGTCACGTCCTTCGCGAAGTAGGCTGCGGCCTTTTTTAGGATGTCACGCTCCGCCTTCAGCTTGGCGACCTCCCGGCGCAGACGCTCGATCTCGAGCTGTTCGGGCTTCATTTGCCCATGGCCGGGGAAGGCCTGTGCGGGATCGGACGCAAACTCCCTCACCCATTTCCGCAGCACGTTCTCGTGCACGTCCAGGTCACGTGCCGCCTGCGCCACGCTGACCCCGCGCTCCTTGATCAGCCGCACGGACTCGATCTTGAATTCCCGTCCAAACCTGCGTCGTCCCATCGCCCACCTCCGGCTTCATGAAACACCCAATCTCGGTGTCCACGAAACCGGCAGCAGGCCATTGTTCTCGCTCCTGTCACTGTTGGTCGTTCTTCCCATTGTCACCATCTACCTCCTCACCGATTGGGATCAGATGGTTGCGACCGTCGATGGCTGGCTCCCTCCCGAGCAGCGAGACGATGCCCGGGGACTTGCGCGAGAGATACGCGATACGGTCGGCGGCTTCGTGCGTGGCCAGATCGTTATTTGTTTGATTTTGGCCACCTTCTACGCGGGAGCACTCAAGGTTGCAGGCCTCAACCATGCTGTTCTGATCGGCGTGACGGCAGGACTTGTCAGCTTCGTGCCCTACTTGGGAGCCGCCACTGGGCTTGTCATCGCCATGTGCGTGGCCGTTACGCAGTTCTGGCCGAATTGGATTCTGCTCGCCGTCATAGCCGCCATTTTCATGGTGGGTGAGAACGTGTCGGACTACGTGTTGGCCCCTCGCATCATTGGAAGTCGCGTCAAGCTCAACCCCGTCTGGCTGATGTTCGCGATCTTTGCCTTTGCGTACCTGTTCGGTTTCGTTGGCCTGCTTGTGGCAGTTCCCGTTGCTGCCTCGATGGCTGTGGTCGTACGGTACGCGATGCGCAGAGCAACCCCGCTTTAGGTTCTCTCGATCTAATGAGCCACTGCGGAGAACCTGCGTTTGCGATCACCCGCGCGCGTATCAGAATTTCAATCGCACCCGTTCGATGCACGCGTAGCCAAGAACACATTGTGGGTTGTCGAGCGTGCGTTCGATGTAGAACGAGAGATCGAAACGCGGCGGACAACTTGCTGGGTGGCGTGGATTGGCTACGTGGCTCGGTCGAATTGAGACTACTCCGAACCCAGTGCGCTTGGAGTAAGCCCCTGCTCGTTGCGTCAGTTGTAGGGCGGCAGAACATGACATCTGATCTACTGCTACCTGTGCAGTGCTCGGAGTCGAGAACATTCCTGCGAACAATGCCGCTATGACCGAAAGAGACGGGCTCCTTCCCTGCTCGCGCTGACTGGACAAGAACCATGCCGGAAGCATTGCAGTTGTCGGCATTGAGCCTACTCCTCGCGGTCGGTCTGGAGTTTCGTGGCTAGTGTGATGCCTTGGTCCACTCCCATGCCAGTTCTACCCAACCTTCGAGCATCTCGTGACCTCCGGAATGGATCGCCATGGCAAGACGCTTGCCGGTCGCACAGGACGTCTCCCATTGCCTGACGGCGAAAGGACCACGCACCTCATAGCGGTCAGGATCGCGCCGGCAATGATCCAGCTTACGCAGAACCGCGAAGCTCTCAAAGACATCCCCTTGCGTGAAAACTCCTTGGATTGACCTACCCTCCATAGGGACCATCTCGTCGGTCAAGCCATGAAACTCAAGCAAGTTGACGGGACCTCCTTCGCACTGCTGCGGCAGCGGCTCCACGAAGGCTCCCGAGAGAGCGACATAGGCGCGAAACTCGCCCCGCCCGTGACATGCAAGCTTCCACACCATGAAGCCGCCGTCACTGAACCCGGCCACCCAAAGGTGATCCCCATCGACGGGCCACCGGCTTTTGAGGTCCCCGATGACCGTCCGCGTATACTCAATTTCATCCCGAGCACCGGCGTCATGTGTGTCGTGCATCCAAGAGCCCGGTGGCCCGCTATCAGGGAAGACGAGCAGGATTCCCAAGTCCGAGAAGGCCCGTCTCAACCCAATGTTCTCCATGCCCTCAGCGGCTGAGCCCTGATACCCGTGGAAGAACAGAACCGTGGGAAGTATCGATCTGCCGTCCCACTTTGCGGGAGGGCTCGTTCGGTAGAGGCCGCCCTGAACCTGACACGGGGCCTCGACGCCGCAGGCCTCGGCGGCCATCGAGGGCCTCAACGCAATGCAGCCGAGCACCATGGCAGTCATCAGCAAGCAGAGCGAGCGGAGTCGAAAATCGGCCGTCGCCATCAGAGCCACTCGTTCTTCTTGAACCGCCAATAGAGCGTCCCGCAGGCAAGCACGATGGCGGCCACCGTGGCCGGGTAGCCGTATTCCCATTCAAGTTCGGGCATGAATTTGAAGTTCATCCCATAGATTCCTGCTACCGCTGTGGGTACAGCGAGAATGGCCGCCCAAGCCGCCAGGCGTCGAGAGACCTCGGTCTGCTCCGCCTGCCCCGCCATCACGCTTGCCTCGTAGGTGAAGGCGAGGACCTCTCGTTGGGCGTCTATCGCCTCCTGTACGCGGCGGACGTGATCTGTCACGTCGCGAAAGAGAGGCTGCATGGCCGCCTCGATAGGGAGGACCTCGGAATGTTCGAGCCGCCGGCAAACGTCGACCAGCGGAACAACGCTGTTGCGAAGTCGAAGGAGATCACGCCGGAGTTGGTAGAGGCGTTCCACCTGCGAACGGCCCAAGGCGGTACTCACGACACACTCTTCCAGCTCGTCCACCTCGTCCTCGATCACTTCGAGAACGGGCATGTAGTTGTCTACAATGAAATCGAGGATGGCGTAGAGGATGTAATGCTCGCCTTTCGCAAAGCTACCGGGGCAGGCTTCCGCACGGCTCCTGACAGAGGCATAAGACGCGGACGCTCCGTGCCGGATCGAGATGACGTATCCATGCCCGACGAAGACGTGGGTTTCGCCGAACTGGATACGGCCCTCCATCATTTGAGCAGTTCGAGCGACGATGAAAAGGCCGTCGCCATACTGCTCGATCTTGGGTCGCTGATGACCTCTCAACGCGTCCTCGATGGCGAGGTCATGAAGGTTGAACTCGGCTTGCACTCGCCTCAGAAGATCATCCGACGGTTCGTATAGCCCGAGCCAGACGACGTGGCCGGGCTTGCTGGCCCAAGCACCAGCATCCGCCACCGGGATGTCGGCGATCCACTCGCCATCTTTGTAGACGCCGGATGCAACAATCCCGGGCTCGTGCTCAATCTTAGGTCGGGGTTTAGCAGCGACCCTGACCAGAGCGGACGGTGTTTTCTTGCCCATCTCTCGCCCCCATAAGAGCGAACTGGGAAAGAGTGCTCCTGTTGCATCTTCATGGCAATGTCGGCGTCGTTTCGATGCAGGCCAGCACTTGGTCATGGGAGACGGCGTCAATGTCGACGAACGCCTAGGACCACTTTGCTCTCCGGGTGGAATTCTTGTCTCCGCCCCGACCCTTGACCATATTCAGGGCGAAATCACGACTCGATGATCTTGCAGGACGCCACCCGCTCAAGAACATCTCGAAGCCAATGCGAGCCTACCGCGTCGCCATTGGCATAAAGGCTCGTGTTACCCGGCGCGCCCATACGGGTTTACAAAACTAGCACTTAAGCGGCAGGAACGATATTCTGGTTCACTCGAAATCTATTATCTGGGTCGTATTTGGCTTTGAGCTCCGCAAGCCGAGTGAAGTTACGACCATAGGTGTGAGCCAAGCGGGGTCCGTCTTCTTCCGACAAGAAATTTACGTACGCGGTGCCCGATGCAAAGGGCTTCGTGGCGTCAAAGAAGTCTCTCGCCCAGGCGATGCAGCGGTCGTCGTCGGCGGCGTCCTGCCATCTCGTATGCACATTCAGCACGAACCTCGCGCCTCGTCCACCAAAGGCAGTCGCGTCGGCATCGACCCGCCCCATGGCTCCTCCGAGATTAGCGATAAAGATCTCGCACTCGTCTGTGGGAAGACGGCCAGCGAAATCGGTTAATTGGCTGAGCGCACCATCGGCAAGCTCGTTGAAATCATGTGATTTCCAATAATTTCGAGCGCCCGGCGTGAGTAGGGGATCAAATGCTTGTTGCCACCCCGCAAAGTCGTTCGGGCCAATGACGTCCGCAATGGGCTTTCCAAGCCTCCTCAAAGGAGCGAGAGCCTTTGCTCCTTCGTCGGGATCACCGACGTAACACACGGCCAGCACCATGACGTTTCTTCCGTGCCACAGCTCGGGCAGAAATGGAAGCGCAGGAGCCCGGCGCAGGACGACCCACGCGGTCAATTCATCAGGCGCCGTCTCAACAAACGAGCGGTACTCGCGCAGGAGCGTGGGCGCGTCATCAAAGGGGTGGACGATGAGTCCAGAGAGCACCTGTGGCCCAAATGGGTGCAGCTTGAATTCAAAGCTTGTCACAACGCCAAAATTGCCCCCGCCGCCACGGATTGCCCAGAAGAGGTCCGGGCTTTGGCTTTCGCTGGCTTGCCGGAACTCCCCGTCTGCGGTGACCACACCCGCTCCCACGAGATTATCGATAGCCATCCCGAATTTTCGAGTTGTCCAACCGAAGCCTCCGCCGAGCGTCAATCCAGCCAGACCCGTCGTAGAATTGATGCCGACCGGAGCGGTCAGATTGAATGCTTGGGTCTCGCGATCAAAGTCACCGAGTGTCGCACCGGGCTCGACCCAGGCGAGCTTCTTAACTGGATCGACCCGAACCGATCTCAAGCCAGAGAGGTCGATCAGAAGGGCGCCGTCAGCAACGGCCTTTCCCGCAATGTTGTGGCCACCAGATCGGACTGCTAAAAGTAGATCATGCCGACGAGCGAAGCGAACCGTCTGCAGAATATCTGCTGTTCCGGCGCAGCGCACAACTAAGCCGGGATGTTTATCGACAGTCGCGTTCCACACTGTTCTAGCGTGTTCATAACCGTCCGATCCAGGCAAAAGGACTTGCCCCCCGACGGCGCATTGCAAGGCCGCGATCGCGTCTACGTCGATCGTGGTGTTTGCGCCATTGAGAGAGCTGACAGCCACGTTCGTCATCGTGTCTCTCCAATCTTCACCATGGATGACCATCAGGCAGGACAAGGCTCGCCGATCTGGACAGGCATCAAATGCCAAGCTTCGAACACACGTTGCACTTCGCCGACTTTCACAGCCCGTCGGTCGACGTCCGCGCGCTCTGCTGTTTGGTCCTACGCTGGAGAACTGATTGTGAACGCAGTATGCTCCAACTTCGGAGTTGGTGCTTGGCCGGGCATTTAGCCGGTCGTCCGTTTGAGTTGCCCTGAACGCTTTAGGAGGGTGCCTTGGACGTGCTTTCTGAGGTTCTTCGTGCTCTCCGGCTTACGGGCGCTATTTTTTTCAATGTAGAGCAGCGGGCTCCGTGGGTGGCGCATACGCCTGCTGGGTCGGAGATCGCTAGCTGCGTCATGCCAGAGGCAGATCACGTCATTATGTTCCACGTCGTTACTGCTGGAGGGCTTTGGGCCGAAATACTGGATGGCTCAATTCCACCCATTCGCGTCGACGCGGGCGAAATACTGATTGTGCCAATGGCCGATGCGCACGTGCTCTGCTCGTCACAAGGGATGCGCACGCCCGCCAACCTGGCCATGTACCATCTGCCAAAGGATCGTCAGCTGCCCTTCGCCATCAGCCCAGGTCATAGTGACGGCGAGCCCACACACCTCATATGCGGGTATCTCGGCTGTGACTCGAAGCCTTTCAATCCAGTCCTTCGGTGTCTGCCAAAATTGCTGCATCTAAAGGCCGATGAAACCGGGGGTACGTCCATGCAATTGCTTCGCATGGCTGTAGCAGAAAGTGCTACCCCTCGTGCCGGAGGAGAAACAGTTCTATCTAAGATCGCAGAGCTCATGTTCGTCGATGCAGTACGACGGTACGCTGACTCGCTGCCTGGCAACGCCAGCAGTTGGCTTGCTGGCCTACGTGACCCTCAGATAGGTACAGCACTAGCGTTCATTCATGCCAGTCCGGCGGAAGCCTGGACCGTCGATGAACTTGCCCGCCGCGTGGCACTCTCGAGGTCGGTGTTCGCCGAGCGCTTTTCTCATTTCATGGGTGAGTCGCCGATGCACTATCTGGCAAAATGGCGAATGCAGCTCGCTGCCAGACTGCTCGAGCAAAAGGGAAAAGGAATTGCACAAGTCGCTGCACAGGTAGGGTATGAGTCTGAACAGGCATTTAATCGTGCCTTTAAGAAGTTTGTTGGCGCGCCCCCGGGCGCATGGCGTCGCAGTCACCACATTCCGACTGAACTGGCGCCAGTAACAGCGGTGACGTCAGCTGCCCCAGATGTGGTAATCGTACACTGAACAACTCTTGCGTCCATTCCTCGGGCGGATGTAAGAAGAAGGCATATCTCTCACGGGGTTTTGGTGTTAGCCCGCCAAGAGTTAGCACAGAGGTACTTAGACGAACTGCAAGACGCCAAATGGCACAAACGGGGCATCTGGGCATTAGAAGCCAATGTCCATCCTGGCAAATTCAAGGAACTGAAGCATCAAACAATGAAGGCAGAATTTGCAGAGTTCGATTTGCTCTCAGGAGATGAGTAGCGGCCGCGATGTCCACGTGTTGAGTGCGTAGGGCAGCTGGTTCGTCGCAATGGACGGTATGGCTCGTTATGCGGCTGCTCGTGCTATCCTGATTACCGATATTCGAGATCCATATGAGCCACGTAAGAGCACATTGGGGTCGTGATGATCTGATTCATGGCTGCTCCTCATGATCAGCTTCGTTTCTGCTCATTACGACTGCTTCATGGCTGCTTTATTGTGAGCTTAGCTTTCAGCCAATACTTCAGAATCAAGAGCTCAGGTGATTGAGCTCAGGCAGGCATGTCGGAGATTGGGTGATCGAAAGGAGGCTTAGCTACTGCAATCAATCGGCGCTGGGGAGATGCGCGTTAGTCCAATCAATGTCGTCGTAAAAGTTCGTTTTGGTACGTGCTTTCAGCATATACGAGAGCCAGCCCTCGTTTGCGCTATGCTGGATGTCGATCTGCCGTTGAGCCCATTTCGTCTTTGACCAGCAAAGCTCTACGGCAGAATCAAACGCTTCGCGCTCGACGGTTTGTGGGCGATCGATCAGCGCGTGGTAGTGGAGTCTGCCTTCGCTAGTTTTTTCTAGGACGGCGAAGGAGTTTACTCGACGACCATGACGAACTGCGTTTCCGAAAAATGCGCGATTGAGACGTTTGAGGAAGTGGCTGAGATTTGCGGATGCTTGGTGATGGTCAAGATGCAGACAGCCGCCGTTGGCATCATTGAGCACCTGACGCATCGTTAGGGTCACAGCGACGGGCTGGTCCCATGCCGACAAATTGACGCTTTTGGAAACGGCGTCGCGGTAATGCGATGGTGAAAATGGGCGATGGAAGACATTCATAAAGAACACTCTGTGAAACATGTATTTATATCATAAGGAGATATCGTTGACAATAGAACACGGTATTGGACGTTGATTATAATCGGCCATAACATGAAGATGTTGAGGACGATTTCTCCCGAGATCCAATCAATCGGCCATAACGTGAGCAGGTTGTGAGCCCCGGCGGCGGCCACCTCCAGAGCCCGCTTCGCGCTCTCCTGTCCCTTGATGTCCCTGAGGTCGGCCAGCGCCTCGGCGGCGGGGCGTACCGCGGGCTGGGGCCGCGACAGGACCTGCGTGCCGCGGACATGGTTGGCGAGCTGGATCAGCGAGCGCGGCGCGATGATCGGCAGGTCCGCCGCCGCCCAGGCCGCCTCCGGGCCGCAGGCCTGCGGGCAGACGAGCCCGTGCCCCCTCGCATTCGCCGCCACGGCCGCCGGCAGCACCCCGGCCACGGGCGAGATCGCTCCGTCCAGCGCGAGTTCGCCCAGGACCGTCTGGCCGTCCATCGCGTCCGTCGGGATGGCGCCGGTCGCGGCCATGATGCCGAGCGCGATGGGCAGGTCGTAGTGGCTGCCCTCCTTCGGCATGTCGGCGGGCGCCAGGTTCACCGTGATGCGCTTGGCCGGCATGGCGAGACCGGAGGCCGCCAAGGCCGCGCGCACCCGCTCGCGCGATTCGCCGACGGTCTTGTCCGGCAGCCCCACGATCGCGAAGGCCACCATACCCGGCATGAGCTGGACCTGGACTTCGACGGGGCGCGCCTCGATGCCGTCGAAGGCAACGGTCGCGATGGTCACGGTCATGAATGGCGATTGTCCGGCAGGGCCGCTGCAGCGCGGCGCACTCAACTATTGGTTTACGAAAAGAAAATACACACGAATGAGCTTTAGTGATCCTTCAGGAAGGACACGAGTTCTCAACTCTTGCTCCCGATCATGCCGCAGACGCAGGTGGGCGACAATGAACTATTTGATCGTGATCGATCAGGCGGCGGCCGCAAGTCTCTGGCATGCCGTTCCCGAGCTGCGGGCGAATTTCGACCTCGTTGACGTCCGCGTGCCCCGCCGCACCGTCCGCACGCCTGTCAAGGGTGTCATCGTCGATGTCGACCTGTGCAACATGGGGTCCGTGCGCGCCGTGCGGATGCTGCTGCGCGACATGCCGGCCGCGCTGCCTCGCCTGTTCGTCTGCCGCGCCGGCAGCCGGCGCGAGATCCTGCAGGCCCATGCGCTCGAGGCCACGGAGACGCTCGATCGGCCGGTCGGCGCCTTCGCGCTGAGCCAGGTCCTGCGGCGCTGGGACGAGGCCGAGGCCACCGCCGCCCCGCGCGACCCGCTCGCCAACGGCCTCGACCAGGCCATGCGCATCGCCGACTGCATCCTGTCCTCCGGCGAGCGCCTGGACGTCGACAAGGCGACCCTCGAATGGGGCGCCGAGGCGATGATGTCGGCCGTGGCGAGCGCAGGCGTGCGCAGCTGGATCGACGGCGTGCGCTCCTATCATCGTCCGACCTTCCGGCACTGCATGCTGGTGAACGGCCTCGCCGTCGCCTTCGCCCAGGGGATCGGCCTATCGCGCGCGGACACGGTCCAGGTGTCGCTCGCCGCCATGCTGCACGACGTCGGCAAGGCCCGCGTGCCCATCCCCATCCTGGACAAGCCCGGGGCGCTCGATCCCGACGAGGCCGCGATCATGCGCCTCCATGTCGGGCACGGGCGCGCCATGGTGCAGGAAACCGGCGAGTTCGACCGTGCCGTCGTCGACGTCGTCGCCCATCACCACGAATATCTCGACGGCACGGGCTACCCGCACGGGCTCAAGGGCCTGCGCATCGGCGACCTCACCCGCATCATCACGATCGTGGACATCGTCGCGGCCCTGGTGGAGGACCGCGTGTACCGCGAGTCCCTCCCGCTCGAGCAGGCGATGGACGTTCTCGTCGGCATGCACGGCAAGGTCGAGGACAGCCTCGCCACGGCTTTCCGCAGCATCCTGCTGGACGGTGGCGCCGGGCTGCCGCTGCTCGCGGCGCCCGTTCAGGACGAGCCGCCCTTGCGCAGCGCGACCAGCCGGTAGAGCGCGTCGAGCGCCTCGCGCGGCGTCATCGCGTCGGGGTCCAGCGCCGCCAGCGCCTCCTGCAGCGGGTCAGCCTCCGTCGCCGCAGCGGCGGCCGCCGGGGCAGGACGAACGGCCGCGAAGAGGGGCAGGTCGTCGACCATGCGCTCGACGGGCGCCTGCCGGTCATGCGCCTCCAGTTCGTCAAGGATCACCCGCGCCCGCTCCACGACGCTGCGCGGCAGGCCCGCGAGCTTGGCCACCTGGATGCCGTAGCTGCGGTCGGCGACCCCCGGCGTGACCTCGTGCAGGAAGACCACGTCGCCCTTGAACTCCGTCACGCGCACGGTCGTGTTCACGAGGCGTGGCAACCGGCGCGAGAGCGCCGTGAGCTCGTGGAAATGGGTGGCGAAGATCGCGCGGCAGCGGTTGCTCTCGTGCAGGTGCTCGATCGCCGCCCAGGCGATGGAGAGACCGTCGAAGGTCGCCGTCCCGCGGCCGATCTCGTCCAGGATCACGAGCGAGCGCTCGGTGGCCTGGTTGAGGATGGCCGCGGTCTCGATCATTTCGACCATGAAGGTCGAGCGGCCGCGCGCGAGGTCGTCGGCCGCGCCGACGCGCGAGAAGAGCCTGTCGACCACCCCTATCCTGACGCTCGCGGCCGGCACGAAGCTGCCCATCTGCGCGAGCACCGCGAGAATGGCGTTCTGGCGCAGCCAGGTCGACTTGCCCGCCATGTTGGGGCCGGTGACCAGGGCGATGCGGCCGGCGCGGGCGCCGTCCGGGGCGGACAGGTCCGCGTCGTTGGCGACGAAGGCCTGGCCGTCGCGCCGCAGCGCCTGCTCCACCACGGGGTGGCGGCCGGCCTCGACATGGAAGCCGAGGCCGGCATCGACCTGCGGCCGCGTCCAGCCCTCCTGGTCGGCCAGCTCCGCGAGCGCGGCGGTGACGTCGAGCACGGCGAGCGCCTCCGCCGCGGCCTTGATGGTCCCCTCCAGCCCCAGGGCCTCCTGCGAAAGCCGGGCGAACCAGTCGAGCTCGCGGGCCAGCGCCTGTTCGCCCGCCGAGGCGATGCGGCTTTCCAGCTCGCCGAGCTCCGCCGTCGAGAAGCGCATCGCGCCCTGCATCGTCTGGCGGTGCACGAAGCGCGCGGCGTGGGGCGGGCGCAGCAGCTCCTCGCCCGCCGCCTGCGGCACCTCGATGAAATAGCCGAGGAAGTTGTTGTGCTTGATCCGCAGGGTCCGGCAGCCGGTCTCCTCGGCGTAGCGCGCCTGCAGCCCCGCGACCACCTTGCGGCTCTCGTCGCGCAGGGCGCGGATCTCGTCGAGTTCCGCGTCCGCTCCCGCGCGGATGAAGCCTCCGTCGCGCCGGTTGAGCGGCAGCTCCTCCGACATGAGGTGCGCGAGGCGGCGCTCGAAAGCGGGGTCGAGCCCGGCGAGCGTCGCCGCACAGGCGGCGAGTTCGTCGGGAAGCGCCGCCGCCCCGGCCAGGTCGAGCCCGGCGCCGCGCGCCGCCGCGAGCCCGTCGCGCAGGGCCGCGAGGTCGCGCGGGCCGCCGCGGTCGAGCGCCAGCCGCGTCAGGGCGCGCGGCATGTCCGGCACGCGCCGCAGCGTGGCGCGCAGCCGCGTGCGGGCCGAGGCGTCCGCGACGAGGCAGCCCACGGCGTCGAGCCGCCCGGCGATGCGCGAGGGGTCGGTGAGCGGGCCGGCCAGCCTCTCCGCGAGAAGCCGCCCGCCCGCCGGCGTCAGCGTGCGGTCGATCGCGCCGAGCAGGCTGCCCTCGCGTTCGCCGGCGAGGGTGCGGGTCAGTTCGAGGTTGGCGCGCGTCGCGGCGTCGATCCGCAGGGTCGCGTCGGCCGACAGCCGGGTCGGCGGCGAGAGCGGCGGGCGGGCGCCGAACTGGGTGCGTTCGACATAGGCCACGATGGCGGCAGCCGCGGCGAGCTCGGGCCGGCTGAAGGCCCCGAACCCCGCCAGCGTGCCCACGCCGAAGAAGGCGCAGAGCCTGCGCTCGGCGCTCTCGGGGTCGAAGCCGTCGCGTGCCAGCGGCGTGATCGCGGCGGGACCGTCCCGCCACGCCGCGCGCAGGGCGGGGTCGTCTACCAGCGTGTCGGGCAGCAGGAGCTCGCGTGGCTCCAGCCGCGCCACCTCCGCCAGAATGGCGGTCTCGACGGCTTCGGTGACGAGGAACTGCCCCGTGGAAATGTCGGCCGAGGCGACGCCGTAGAGCCAGCTCCCGTCCGGCTGCCGCGTGCGCGCCACTGCGGCGAGCAAATTGGCGCGCCCGGGCTCCAGCAGCCGCTCTTCGGTGATGGTGCCGGGCGTGACGAGGCGCACCACGTCCCGCCGCACCACGGACTTGCCGCCGCGCTTGCGGGCCTCCGCCGGATCCTCGGTCTGCTCGCAGACGGCGATGCGCAGGCCGGTCGCTATCAGCCGTTGCAGGTAATCGTCCGCCCGCTCCACGGGCACCCCGCACATGGGGATGTCGCGGCCCAGATGCTTGCCGCGCTTGGTCAGCACGATGCCGAGCACGCGGGAGGCGATCTCGGCGTCCTCGAAGAACAGCTCGTAGAAGTCGCCCATCCGGTAGAAGAGCAGGCAGTCCTGGTTGGCGGCCTTGATCTCCAGGAACTGCGCCATCATCGGCGTGACGCGCTGGTCGGCGGCGTCCGTCTCGGGCACGGGCGGATGCGGGGGCAGGGCGTTCATGCGCGAGACCCTAGCAAAGCGCGTCCGGCCCCGCACGGCGCCTGTCCCGCTGTCCCCGGCTTTTCGCGGCGGAACGATCTCTTTTCACGAAAGAAGAATGTGTCTTCGGCTTGAGCGACGCCCACCCGGTCAGTAGGTTGGTCGCCCCGCAGGCATCGGACGCATCGTGATGGCCAAGAACGACGAAAGAACCAAGAAGGCAGCCCGCCCCACGATCAGCGACCAGGAGGCCCTGCAGTTCCACCAGGCCGGCCGCCCGGGCAAGCTCGAGATCATCCCGACCAAGGCGATGGCGACGCAGCGCGACCTGTCGCTCGCCTATTCGCCGGGCGTGGCCGTGCCGGTGAAGGCCATCGCGGAGGATCCCTCCCGCGCCTATGACTACACCACGAAGGGCAACCTCGTGGCCGTGATCTCCAACGGCACGGCGATCCTGGGCCTCGGCAATCTCGGCGCGCTCGCCTCCAAGCCCGTGATGGAAGGCAAGGCGGTCCTCTTCAAGCGCTTCGCGGACATCGATTCCATCGACCTCGAGGTCGGCACCGAGGACCCCGACGCCTTCATCGCGGCGGTGCGCTATCTCGGGCCCTCCTTCGGCGGCATCAATCTGGAGGACATCAAGGCCCCGGAATGCTTCATCATCGAGGAGAAGCTCCGGGAGATGATGGACATCCCGGTCTTCCACGACGACCAGCACGGCACGGCGATCATCGCGGCGGCCGGCATTCTCAACGCGATGCAGCTCACCGGCCGCGACATCAAGACCACGAAGCTGGTGTGCAACGGGGCCGGCGCGGCGGGCATCGCCTGCCTCGAGCTCATCAAGGCCATGGGCTTCGCGCCCGAGAACGTGGTGCTCTGCGACACCAAGGGCGTGGTCTATCGCGGCCGCCAGAGCGGCATGAACCAGTGGAAGTCGGCCCACGCGGTGGAGACGACGGCGCGCACGCTGGAGGACGCGATGCAGGGCGCCGACGTGTTCTTCGGCCTCTCGGCCAAGGGCGCGCTCTCCGCCGAGATGGTGAAGTCGATGGCGCCGAACCCCATCATCTTCGCCATGGCGAACCCGGATCCGGAGATCACGCCGGAGGAGGCGCACGCCGTGCGCGAGGACGTGATCATCGCCACCGGCCGCTCGGACTATCCCAACCAGGTCAACAACGTCCTGGGCTTCCCCTACATCTTCCGCGGCGCGCTGGACGTCCGGGCCACCACGATCAACATGGAGATGAAGGTCGCCGCCGCGCTGGCGCTCGCCAAGCTCGCGCAGGAGGACGTGCCGGACGAGGTCGCCGCCGCCTACCAGGGCACGCGCCCGCGCTTCGGGCGGGACTACATCATCCCCGTCCCCTTCGACCCGCGGCTCATCCACACGATCCCGCCGGCCGTGGCGCAGGCCGCCATGGAGACCGGCGTCGCGCGCCGGCCCATCGTGGACATGAACGCCTACAAGGCGCAGCTCTCGGCCCGGCGCGATCCGATCGCCGGCGCGCTCCAGCGCACCATCGAGCGCGTGCGGCGCTACCCCAAGCGCGTGGTCTTCGCCGAGGGCGAAGAGGAGCAGGTCATCCGCGCGGCGGTCTCCTTCGTCAACCAGGGGCTCGGCACCGCCATCCTGGTCGGCCGCGAGGACCGCATCGCCGAGGTCGCGACCTTCGCCGGCATCGAGATCGAGGGCCGCGGCATCGAGATCCACAATGCGCGCCTCTCCATGCGCAACACGGCCTATGCGCAATATCTCTACGAGCGGCTGCAGCGGAAGGGCTACCTGTTCCGCGACTGCCAGCGCATGATCAACCAGGACCGCAACCACTTCGCCGCCGCCATGGTGGCGCTCGGCGACGCCGACGCGCTGGTGACGGGCGCGACGCGCAACTACTCCGTGGCGCTCGGCGACGTGCGCAACGTCATCGACCCCAAGCCCGGCCACCGCATGATCGGCGTGTCGCTGATCCTGGCGCGCGGGCGCACCGTGCTGGTCGCCGACACCGCCATCACCGAGATGCCGACCGCCGGCGAGATCGCCGACATCGCGGTGGAGGCGGCCGGCGTGGCCCGGCGGCTCGGCTACGAGCCGCGCGTGGCGCTGCTCGCCTTCTCGACCTTCGGGCACCCGCCGGGCGAGCGCTCGGCCAAGGTGATCGAGGCCGTCAAGATCCTCGACCAGCGCCGCGTCGACTTCGAGTATGACGGCGAGATGGCCGCCGACGTCGCGCTGAACAAGGAGCTGATGGCGCAGTACCCCTTCTGCCGCCTTTCCGACACGGCGAACGTGCTGGTCATGCCCGCCTTCCACTCCGCCTCCATCTCCACGAAGATGCTGCAGGTGCTGGGAGGATCGACGGTGATCGGCCCGCTCCTGGTCGGCCTCGACAAGGCCGTGCAGATCGTCCCGCTCGGCGCGAAGGACACCGACATCACGAACATGGCGGCTTTGGCCGCGTTCAACGTGGGCGGGTGAGGGGGATCGCTTGTGCAGCCCGCCGAGGCCAGCCCGGCCGAAAGGCCGGGAGGGTCGCCCATGCGGGCCGTGAAGTACCGCCTCCGGTGATCAAGGACCCCCATGCCCTCCCCCACCACCCTCGTCTTCGACATCGGAAACGTCCTGATCGCCTGGGACCCGCGCAACCTCTATCGCAAGGTGTTCGACGACCCCGCGCGCATGGAATGGTTCCTGTCCGAGGTCTGCGATCACGACTGGAACCTGGAGCAGGACCGCGGCCGCCTCTTCGCCGACGCGGTCGCCGAGCGCATCGCGCTCTTCCCCGACCTCGCCGCCGAAATCCGGGCCTATGACGAGCGCTGGCCGGAGACGCTGTCCGGACCCATCCCGGGCTCGGTGGCCATCCTCGAGCAGGCGCGGGCCGCGGGTGTCCCGAACTACGCGATCACCAACTTCTCGGCGGAAAAATTCGCCGTCGCCCGCGCGCTGTTCCCCTTCCTGGACGGCTTCGACGGCATCATCGTCTCCGCCGAGGAGCGGCTGGTGAAGCCGGACCCCGCCATCTACCGCCTGCTGCTGGATCGCTACGGGCTCGCCGCGGGCGCCTGCGTCTTCATCGACGACAGCCCGAAGAACGTGGAGGGGGCGCGGGCGGTGGGGATGCACGCCGTCGCGTTCACCGCGCCCGCGCGGCTGGCCGAGGACCTCGCCGCCATGGGATTTCCGGTCGGGCCGAACGACTGAGCGGCCTCGCGCGTTCGCCGTCCGGCGCCCCAGGCCAGCAGGAGGCAGCGCATGCCGACCGTCTTCTTCGTCACCCATCCCGAGGTCGCCGTGGACCCGTCCGTCCCGGTGCCGCGCTGGGGCCTGTCCCCCCGCGGCCGCGAGCGCATGGCCGCTTATGCGCGCACGCCGGAGGTCGCCCGGCTCGCCTCCGTCTGGTCGAGCGCCGAGACCAAGGCGGTCGAGGCCGCAGCGATCCTCGCCGATCCGCTGGGCTTGTCGCCCGGCATCGACGAGGACCTGCACGAGAACGACCGCAGCGCCACCGGCTTTCTTCCGCCGCCCGAGTTCGAGCAGGTGGCCAACGCATTCTTCGCGTCGCCCGAGGAGAGCGTCCGTGGCTGGGAGCGCGCCATCGACGCGCAGGCGCGGGTGGCGGCCGCCGTGGAGCGGGTCCTCGCCGCGAGCCCGGCAGGGGACGTCGCCATCGTCGCGCATGGCGGCGTCGGCACGCTGCTCCTCTGCAGGCTGCTCGGCGAACCGATCGATCGCGGACGCGACCAACCCTTCCAGGGCCACGTCTTCGCCTTCGACAAGGCGAGCCGGCGGGTGCTGCACCCCTGGCGTTCCATCGCGCCGCGCTGACGCCGTTTCCGCGGGAGCGTCACGGCGAGGGGCGCGGCGACGCTGCCATCCAGGCCGGGCGTTCGCGCCCGCGCCTCAGTCCCAGCTCGCCTTGAACGCCGGCAGGGACCAGTCGCGGGCGATGGCGAGCCCGCGCAAGGTGAAGCCCGTGAGGAAGCCGACCAGTCCGGCGGCCGGCGGGGGCAGCCCCACCTGCAGCGCCGCCACGTAGACCGCCGCCCCGGCGAAGGCCGCGGTGACGTAGATCTCCCGGTGCAGCACGAGCGGCGTCTGGCCGGCCAGGATGTCGCGGATGATGCCGCCGAAGCTCGCGGTCATGGCCCCGAGCATGGTGGCGGCGAGCGGGTGCGCGCCGGCCGTCAGCGCCTTGGCCGTCCCGGTCACGGCGAAGATCGCGAGGCCCATGCCGTCGGCCCAGAGCAGCACGCGGCGGGCCCTCGGCACAGAGACGAGGCCGGGCACGCGCCGGCCGAGCAGGAAGGTGAGGACGGCGACGCCGACGCAGACGAGGACGTCGGTCGGCTCGCCCACCCAGAAGACCGGCACGCCCAGCAGCATGTCGCGCACGCTGCCGCCGCCGATTCCGGTCACCGTCGCCAGCAGCGCGAAGCCGAAGGGGTCCATGCCCTTGCGCGCGGCGACGAGCGCGCCGGTCAGCGCGAAGACGCCGACGCCGACCCATTCCGCGGCATTCGAGAGGAATTGGCCCACGATGCTCGCCGATGCCGCCCGCCCAGGGGCGGCATGATGCGGCGATCAGGCCTGCTTGTCGACCGTCGCCCCGGACGCGGCATCGGCGCCGGGCGCGGCCTTCGCGCCGCCCTTCGCCACCCCGACCAGGGCGGGGCGCAGCACGCGGTCCCCGATCACGAAGCCGGACTGCACGACCTCCCGCACGGTGCCGTTCGGCACGGAGGGATCGGGCACCTCGAACATGGCCTGGTGCAGGTTGGGGTCGAACTTCTCGCCCTTCGGGTCGAGCTTGCGGATGCCGTGGCGCTCCAGCGTCTTCAGCAGGTCGCGCTCGGTCAGGTCGATGCCTTCGATGAGCGCCTTGAGCGCGCCCTCGGCGCCCGCCGCCGCCTCGGCCGGCACGCTCTCCAGCGCGCGGCGGACGTTGTCGGCGACGTTCAGCATGTCGCGCGCGAAGTTCGTCGTGGCGTAGGTCCGGGCGTCCGCCACCTCCTTCTCGGTGCGGCGGCGCAGGTTCTCCATCTCGGCAAGGGTGCGCAGCACCTTGTCCTTGAGCTGGGTGTTCTCGGTGTTGAGGGCCTCGATCACCGCGTGGACGTCGCGCTCCGGGGCCTCGGCCTGGGGAGCGTCCTGGTCGGGCTCGTCCTGGGGGCGGGGTTGGGCGTTGGGCTCGGACATCATTCGGATCGTGCTTCCATCCTGTCATGCCGCGCGGCCGAAGGGCGCGCGGTCGCTTCGCCCGGGATATCAGCCTCCGCAGGCCGAAAATCAAGAGCGGAGGACGCCGATGCTGCGTCAGCGCGCCGCATGGCGGGGTTGCCGGGCGTCGCCGGGGGGCGTCCTGGCCGGCTCCTTGACGGGGCCGGGATGTCCCGCCGTCTCGCGTCCCGCCAGCACGTCGATCAGGTGGCGGCGGATGGCGGCCTGCCGGTTGCCGTTGATCACCTTCGTTCCCGTGAGGTCGGTCACGTAGAACACGTCCACGGCCTTCTCGCCGAAGGTGGCGATGTGGGCCGAGCCGATATTGAGGTTGAGCCGGCCCAGCGAGGTCGTGAGGTCGTAGAGCAGGCCCGGCCGGTCGAGGCCGGAAACCTCGATCACGGTCTGTCGCGTGGAGAGCGCGTTGTCGATGACGACCTCCGGCACGACGTGGAAGGCCTTGGCGGAGGCGCTCTTCTCGGGCGAGCGCGCCGCCACGGCCTCCGCGATCCGGATCTCGCCCTTGAGCGCCCGCTCGATGTGCTGGGCCACCCGGTTGGCGCGCCTGAGTTCGTCCTCGTCCATGTCGAAGGCGCGCGAGATGAAGATCGTGTCGAGCGCCAGGCCGTCCGTGGTCGTGAAGATCTGCGCGTCCACGATGTTGGCGCCCGCCGCCGCGCAGGCGCCGGTGATGATGGCGAGCAGCCGCGGATGGTCCTGGGCCGCCACGGTGAGCTCGGTGACGCCGCGGAAGCCGTCCGTCGCCACCTCCGTGGCGAGCGAGCGCATGTTCCTCTCCGCCGCATGCAGGAAGGCGGCGTGCTTGAGCTTGCGCGGCAGGTCCACCTTGAGCCAGTAGGCGGGGTAGTGGCGGGCTATATAGGCGTCGATCTCGGGGTCCGACCAGTTGGGGAGGTTGCGGCGCAGCTCGTCCTGCGCGCGCTTCACGCGCTGGGCGCGGTCGGCCGTGGAATGGCCGCCGGCCAGGACGATCTCCGTCTCCCAGTAGAGCGTGCGCAGGAGCTGGCCCTTCCAGCCGTTCCACACGCCCGGTCCCACCGCCTTGATGTCGCAGACCGTCAGCACCAGCAGCATCTTGAGCCGCTCGAGCGTCTGCACCGTCGCGGCGAAGGTCTCGATCGTCTTGGGATCGGACAGGTCGCGGCTCTGCGCCACCGTGGACATCAGGAGGTGGTACTGCACCAGCCACTCCACCGCCCGCGTCTCGGCCTCGCTCAGCCCCAGGCGGGGACAGAGCCGCTTGGCGATGCGCGCTCCCGCGATGGAATGGTCCTCCGGCCGGCCCTTGGCGATGTCGTGGATGAACAGCGCGACCGTGAGCACCGTGCGGTTGCGGATGGTCGGCAGGATCTCGTTGGCGACGGGCAGCTCGTCCTTCAGGCGGCCGTTCTCCAGGTCCGCGAGGATGCCGATCGAGCGCAGCAGGTGCTCGTCCACCGTGTAGTGGTGGTACATGTTGAACTGCATCATCGCCACGACGCGGCCGAATTCCGGCACGAACCGGCCCAGCACGCCCGCCTCGTTCATGCGCCGGAGCACCACCTCCGGCGCGTTGCGGGAGGTGAGGATGCTCATGAAAAGCCTGTTGGCCTCGGTGTTGCGGCGCAGGGCCGGGTCGACCAGCTTGAGCGAGCGCGTCACGAGGCGCGTCGCCGCGGGGTGGATGGCGCGGTTCAGCTTGTCGGCCAGCCAGAAGAGCCGGATCAGGTTCACGGGGTCGCGCTGGAAGACGCCGTCGTCGAGCACGCTCAGCCGCTCCGTGTCGAGCACGAAGTCATGGCTCTCGGCGATGGTCTTGCCGCTGCGCCGGAAGCGGCCGACGAAGCGGTCCAGCATGGCGCGGGGCTTGGCGTGGCGCGCCTCCAGCGCGGCGCAGACGATGGCGGTGAGGTCGCCCACGTCCTTCGCCACGAGGAAGTAGCGCTTCATGAAGCGCTCGACGCCCGAGAGGCCGCCGTGGCTGGCATAGCCGAGCTTGGCGGCGATGGGACGCTGCAGGTCGAAGGTGAGGCGCTCCTCGGCGCGGCCGGTAATGGCGTGCATCTGGCAGCGCACGCGCCAGAGGAACTCCTCGCAGCGGCGGAACAGGTCCTGCTCCTCCTTGTCGAACAGGCCGGCGCGCACGAGGTCGGCCGTGTCCTTCACGCGGTAGACGTATTTCGCGATCCAGAACAGGGTGTTGAGGTCGCGCAGGCCGCCCTTGCCGTCCTTCACGTTGGGCTCGACGACGTAGCGCGACGTGCCGGCCTTGGTCACCCGGCGTTCGCGTTCGGCGAGCTTCTCGGCGACGAAGAGCGCGGCCGTGCCTTCGACCACTTCCCGGCCGTAGCGCGTGTCGAATTCGGCGAAGAGCGCGGCGTCGCCGAGAATCAGGCGCGCCTCCAGCAGGGCGGTGCGGATCGTCATGTCCCCGCGCGCCTCGCGGATGCACTCGTCCACCGAGCGGGTGGAATGGCCCACCTTCAGCTTCAGGTCCCAGAGCGCGTAGAGGATCGTCTCGACGACGCTCTCCGACCAGGGCGTCGACTTGTAGGGCAGCAGGAAGAGCAGGTCGACGTCCGAGCCCGGCGCGAGCGTGCCGCGGCCATAGCCGCCGACGGCCACCACGGCGAGCCGTTCCGAGGACGAGGGATTGACGACCGGGTAGAGCGTCCTGGTCGCGACCTCGAACAGCACGGAGACGAGCGCATCCATCAGGCCGGACAGGCGCTGCGCGCAGGCGAGGCCGTTCTGCTCGCTGTCGAGGAGTTCGAGCGCCTTGCGGCGGCCCTCGGTCAGCGTCTGCCGCAGCACGGCGACGATGGCCGTGCGCCTCGCCGAGGGGTCGTCGCCGGCCGCCTTCAGCGCGGCGGCCACGCCGTCGGCGAGCGCCGGCTTGTCGAAGACGGGAGAGGGGAGGGGATGGGGGGTCTTGGACACGGAGCGACCGCCTCGAGCGCAACTGAGGTCAACTGCCCTCTTTGGCCGGCAGCGTCAATCGCGAAGCGTCGGTCAGGGCGTCTTTGGCAGGGACTTGCGAGGACGCGGGCTGAGCGCCCGTGTCGCCGTGGCGCGGGCCCGCGGCTTGGCGGCTGCAGGCTTTGACGCCGCCTTCTCGGCCCCGGATTTCCCAAGACTGGACTTGCCGGGACTTGACTTGGCTGCGCTGGACTTGCCTGCACTGGACTTGGCGGTGCTCGTCTTGCCGGCGCCGGGCTTGGGTGCCGCGGGCCCGGACTCGGCCTTCGCCTTTTTGCGCGGGCCAGGCGCGCGCGTCGCCGCGGTCTCGGGCTGGGCCGCGCCGGCACTGGCCGCCCTGGTCCGGCCGGGCCTCGCCGTTGAGGCCTTCGCCGTCGCGCCCGGGTTGGGTTTGCTCCCCCGGGCCCCGACGGGGGTACGGACGGACGGCTCGAGCAAGGTGACCCGCCGCTTGCGCGGCGCGCTGCGCGCCGGGCCGGCCTTGGCGGGAGGCGCAGGCGTGTCCGCCGCCGCGTCCGATCCCGCGGCGTGGGGCACCTCGATGGCTGCCTGGCCATGCTTGTGCAGGTGCTTGGCCAGACGCCGCAGGGCTTTCCGCGCGTCGTTGATCAGTCCCAGATGCTCCTTCAGCGCCGCTGCGCCCTCCTCGTCGAGAGCGAAGCGCGCGAAGGCGTCGGAGGTCGTCGGGAGGTCGCGGACCGGGGAGCCGGAGAGGGCGTCGCGCGCCTGGGTGAAGGACAGCCAGAGGGCCTCGAACTTCGTCCGCGCCTTGTCGGTCATGCGATCCTCCCCCTGAAGCCCGGAAGGCTAGCAAGGGCCTGCGACACAATCCACCGGATCCGGGGACCGGGCGTCCGCGGCTCTGCGTCGACGTTCAGCGAGGATGGCCGGAGGGCTCGGCTTCCTTGGGCGCCGACGAGAACAGGCCTCTCAGCAGATCCTTCGAGGTGCGGCGGAAACGTTCGACCGGTTGCTCGTTCTCATCCACGAGCGGAGCCCTGCTCGCCAACTGCAAAAATGCAGCGAGACAGAAAAGATTGAAAATCACTAAGTATCGCATCGTACGGCCTTTGCCCGCGCTTCCCTTCTCGTCTCTATCATTTTGGCTCGCCGACGGCTCGTGAGGATCAGTGCTTACGCAATCCCCACAGACGGCCTCCCGTCGTGTGCTGTCATCTCGATCCCGGGCGTCGCGACCACGACTAGACCGGAACTGTTCTGACCTGCGGGTGTAACTGTGGCCGACAAGACGCAGCTGATTAGAAATTGGTTAACGGCGGCTGTAAAGGTTTTTCGGAACGCACCCTGCATCTGATGCGTCGCCCTCGCGGGGTCGCTGGCACGAATGGTCAAAACCCCGGCGCAATTCATCCCGTCATGGGGTTTGCAACCGTGTGCAAGCCGTGAGCTCTGCAGCCCTCGCAGGTCAGCCCGGCGAATCAGCGCCCGTGTCGGGAGCCCGCTGGAGGGCGGCGGCCGGCTTGCCGCGCGACGCGTCGAGCGCCTGGAGCTTCTTCCAGTTGTTCGGCTGGGCGATCATCTGCTTGATGGAGGCGATGCTCTGGGCAGCCTCCTTCGGCGGCATGTCGCGCCGCGCCATGTCCTCGGCCTCGCCGAACTTGCCTTCGAGCGCCAGGACAAGCGCCAGGTTCTGGCGGGCGCGGATATCCGCGCCGGGCTGCTGCACCGCGCGCCGCAGCGTCTCCTCGGCCTGCGGCAGCTGCTTGCTGAGCGCAAGCGACAACCCGAGGTTCGAGAGCACGCCGGGGTCGTCGGGCCGGATCTTCAGGGCGGTCGCGTAGAGGTTCTGCGCGGCGGCATGGTCGCCGAGCTGGTCGGCGACCGCTCCCTGCGCCGAGAGCACGCGCCAGTCGGGCCGTTCGGGACTATGGGCGCGCGACAGCACCTCCTGCGCCTGCTGCAGGTCGCCGTTCTCGGCCAGGGCCTTGCCATAGGCGGCGAGGACCTCGGGGTCCCTCGGCGTCTTCAGGGCGGCGTTCTGCAGCACGGCGACGGCCTGCTGCCGCTGGTCGAGCGCGCGAAGCGCCCGGGCATAGTTGAGCGAGACCTGCTTTTCGCCCGGCTTCTCGTCGTACTTGCGGCCCCATTCCTCCGCCTGGGCTCGCCAGGCGTCCGGGCTGCGGGCGGCGTTGGCGCCGGCGATCGAGCCGGTCACCTCGGTCTTGTCCTTGGTCATGCAGCCCGACGTGGCCAGCGCCAGCGCCAGCGCCAGCGCCGCGCCCAGCCAGGCCTTGCGGCGGCCCTTGCCGCTGCGAGCACACCTCACGTCCGCGCCGGTCACGCCAACCATCCGACTCTCCCGCCTGGTCGAATCCGCACCGGCCTGCAGGCCGAGAGGGCCGGGCCGGGTCTCTGATCGCTTCAGAAGTAAGTTGTTAACCCTAACGGTTGGTTAAGCCGGCCTGACGCCGGGGCGGGCCTGCGGGGCGTGCGCCCCGCCCCCGCGCCTGCGCCGTTTCGGAGCGACGCGGGTTGCATTAAGCCTGTCGCGTCCGAGACCCGGAGATGCCCGTGCCCGCCCTGCTTGTTCCCGCCACCGATCCGTCCGCCGCCGGCGCCCTGCCGATCCTCGTCGTCGCGCCCGAGGACTGGCGGGACCGCGCCGCAGCCCTCGCCCCGTCCGCCGTGCCCTTCGCCGAGGCGCAGGGCTTCTCGGCCTCCGCGGGACAGGTCCAGCTGCTGCCCGCGCCGGACGGCACGCTGGCCGGCGCGCTCCTGGGCCGCGGCGCCGATCCGATGCTGCCGGGCAAGCTCCCCGGCGCGCTGCCGGCCGGCGCGTACCGGCTCGAGGGCGCGGCCGACCCGGCCCTGGGGGCCCTGGCCTTCCTGCTGGGGGCCTATCGCTTCGAGCGGTACCGCAGCGGCCCGCCCCCCAGGACGCACCGGCTCGTCGCTCCCGAGGGCGTCGACGTCGTCGAGGTGCAGCGGCTCGCCGCGGCCGTCGGCTTCGGCCGCGACCTCGTGAACACGCCCGCGAACGACCTGGGCCCCCCCGAGCTCGAGCAATCCGCCCGCGATCTCGCCGCGCGCTGCGGGGCGACGATCAAGGTCACCGCGGGCGACGACCTGCTCGCGCAGAACTTCCCGATGGTCCATGCCGTGGGCCGCGCCTCCGCGCGCGCGCCGCGCCTCGTCGACCTGGCCTGGGGCGATCCCTCCCATCCGAAGGTGACGCTGGTCGGCAAGGGCGTCTGCTTCGATACGGGCGGGCTCAACCTGAAGCCCGAGTCCGGCATGCTCCTCATGAAGAAGGACATGGGCGGGGCCGCCGTCGCGCTCACCGTCTCCCGTCTCGTCATGGAGGCGGGGCTGAAGGTCCGCCTGCGGGTGCTCGTGCCGGCGGTGGAGAACAGCGTCTCCGGCGACGCCTTCCGCCCCGGCGACGTGCTGCGGAGCCGCAAGGGCCTCACGGTGGAGATCGGCAACACCGACGCCGAGGGCCGCCTGATCCTGGCGGACGCCCTCGCGCTGGCCGACGAGGAGGCGCCCGACCTGCTCCTCGACTTCGCGACGCTGACGGGCGCGGCCCGGGTAGCGCTGGGCCCCGACTTGCCGCCCTTTTACACGGATGACGAGGGCCTGGCGCAGGAGATCGCGGCGAAGGGCGCGGCCGTCGCCGACCCCGTCTGGCGCATGCCGCTGTGGCGTCCATACGCCAGCCTGCTCGACAGCAAGTTCGCCGACGTCAACCACATCAGCGGCGGTCCCTTCGCCGGCTCCGTGACCGCGGCCCTCTTCCTCGGCCGCTTCGTCGAGAAGGCCCGGTCCTGGGCGCATTTCGACATCTTCGCCTGGGTGCCCTCGGAGAAGCCGGGCCGGCCCTTCGGCGGCGAGCCGCAGGCCGCGCGCCTGGTCTACGCCCTGCTCGCCGAGCGCTACGGCCGCGCCTGACCGGCCGTCAGGCGCCGGAGGCCGGTGATCGGGCCGGCCCCGGCGGCGACGATGCGGTCGCGCGCCGCCGCAAGGGGCTCGTTGACCGTGAGCATGAACCGGCCCGTCGCATGGAGCAGCGTCTCGGCGTCCCGCATGATGCCGACATGGCCCTTCCAGAACACCAGGTCGCCGCGCGCCAGGCCGCCGAGGTCGTCGCGCACCGGCAGGGCCGCGCCGAGCTCGGCCTCCTGCATGTCGCTGTCCCGCGGCGCCCTGACGCCGGCCGCCTGCAGCGAGACCTGCACCAGCCCCGAGCAGTCGCAGCCGATGCTGGTCCGCCCGCCCCAGTGATAGGGCGCGCCGAGGAAGCCTTCCGCCACGGCCACGAAGTCGGGCTGCATCGCATCGATGGGCGCGAGGTGGTCGGCGAAGACGTAGCCGTCCGGCGTCACCGCGAACGAGCCTTCGCGGCGCAGGACCTCGAGCCGCGAGCCGAGCGAGAGCACCGCGGCCGGCGTGAGCTTGATGCTGGGCCCCGGGAACAGGTAGGTGCGCAGCACCGCAACCTTGTGGCTCGGCTCGGGGGCGCCCATCGCCAGCGCGTCGACGGGCATGTAGCCGACATAGTCGTCGAGCCCCGCCTGCACCCAGGCCCAACCCTCCGCGTCGGTGTCGAAGACCGTGACCGGCTCGCCGTACAGGGCCTCGCTGTCGAGAGGCGCGTCCCCTGCAGGCGAGCGGCGCAGCGGAGCCGTCGCCTCCCTCACGCGGGCGGACCGGCCCTCGGCGAATCGCGCCGCCGCGATCCGCCCCTCGAGGTGCGCCGCGGCGAGATCGGGACGGGCCGGGGTCCGGCGCCTGTCGAAGCCCGGAGGCAGGACGAGGTCGGTCATCGCGGCACCTCCCGTCCCCGTGCCACGATCACGTCGCCGAGCCGCTCGACGGCCAGCGCCCCCTGCACCGTGCGCTGCACGATCACGTTGCGCTTGTCCGCCTCGTCGCGCCTGCGGGCGACCAGCTCCATCTTCCCGAGCGTGTCCAGCGCGCGCGTGATGGCGGGCTTGGTGACGCCGAGCTTGCGGGCGAGGCCGCGCACCGTGTGGGGCGGCGTCTCCAGGTAGATGGTCAGCAGGATCGCCGTCTGGCGGGCCGAAAGATCCTGTTCGCCGTCGCGCACGAGGTCGAGCGTCACGTCGTGCCAGAGCTTGAGCGCCTGAGAAGGCCTGAGGGAGAGGCTCATCGTCGTCCAGACCGTTTCGGACCCGTATTCAATTCCGGATGTGCGGCGGGAACAAGACGAAAGCTGCGCTCATGGCGTAACTCGACGCAACGTGCAGTTGATGCGACCCGGCCGGCCCAGGAGCGTCGAACTCGCCGGCAGGACCCGGTCGACGCCATGATGGGCGAGGCGGCCCGGTCCGCCGAGCACCAGCACGTCCCCGGAGGCCAGCTTGACGGACCGGGTCGGGCCACCGCGCTCCGCGCCACCGATGCGGAAGACCGCGGTGTCGCCGAGCGAGACCGACAGGACGGGCGCCGCGAGGTCCTCCTCGTCGCGGTCCTGGTGCATCCCCATGCGCGCGGTGGCGTCGTACCAGTTGACGAGGCAGGCCTGCGGGGGGCGCGCCTCCCCCGAGAAACGGGCCCACGCCTCCAGCAGGAGGGTCGGGATCCCGGGCCAGGGCCGGCCCGTGACGGGATGCGTGCCCTGGTAGCGGTAACCCTGTCTGTCCGAGACCCAGCCGAGCTCGCCGCAATTGCTCATCCGGACGGAAAAGGGCCGGCCCGTCCGCGGCATGACCGGCTGGAACAAGGGTGCGTCGCGCAGGGCCTGGCGCAGGTCGTCCACCAGACGCGCCTGCGCCGCGGCGTCGAGGGCGGCGGGGTGATAGGCCACGCCGGGCTGGATCGTGATCATGCCGGGAAGATGGGGCGTCCGGCCCTCCCGCACAGGGTCGGCGGCCGGCCGTTCAGGGCTTCGTGGCGTCCGCCGGCATGTCCTTCGCCAGCGCGTCCTTCGCCCTCGTGCGGTGCTCGGGCTTGATCGCCCCCGCGACGCTGGCGATGGCCGCGGCCAGCAGCGCGGCGTCGTCGCTGAAGCCGATGATCGGCAGCACGTCGGGGATCACGTCGAACGGCATCACGAAATACGCGATGGCGCCGATGAGGGTCAGCTTGACGCGCCGTTCGGTCGCGGGGTCCGTGGCGCAATAGAAGGCGGCCAGCACGTCCTCCGCGAAGGGCAGCCGGCGGCCGATCTTGCGCATCAGGCCCCACATGTCCGAGAAGACGCCGGCCTCGTCGCGCGTGGCGCGGCGCATGGCGTCCATCTCGGCGCGGCTGAAGGGCTTTCTCCAGAATTCGCCAGACGAGGTCATCGGCTCCTCCGCGCGGGCCCGGCCCGCGTTCGACGCGCAAGAAGGTGGCCCCGGCCGGCCCGGGGTTCAAGGGCCGCGCCGCGAAAACCCCCTCCCTCCGGACGCAGGTCCTCGCCGCATGGACGATTCACGCGCGTCGGCCGCTGCACTAGTCTGGGCGCCGGACAGGGAGAACGCTCATGAAGCTCGACGGATCGATTGCGGCGCTGGTGACCGGGGGAGCCTCCGGGCTCGGCGAGGCGACGGCCCGCATGCTGGCCGGCGCTGGTGCGAGGGTGACGATCCTCGACAGGGACGCGGCGCGGGGGCCGCAGGTCGCCGGCGAGATCGGCGGCTTCTACGCCGAGACCGACGTCACGCAGGAGGCGTCCGTGGAAGCCGCCATCGCGGCCGCCGCGGGCCGGCACGGCCCTGCGCGCATCCTGGTCAATTGCGCCGGCGTCGCGCCGGGCATGCGCACCGTCTCGCGGAAGCGGGACACGGGCGAATGGGTCTCCCACGACATCGCCACCTTCTCCAGGGTGATCGCCGTCAACCTGGTCGGCACGTTCACCGTCATCGCGAAGGCGGCCGCGGCCATGGCGGCGCTCGACCCCGTGACGCCGGACGGCGGGCGGGGCGTCATCGTGAACACGGCGTCCGTCGCCGCCGAGGACGGCCAGATCGGCCAGGCCGCCTATGCGGCGTCCAAGGGCGGCGTCGTGGGGCTCACCCTCCCGGTGGCCCGCGACCTCGCGGCCTCCGGCATCCGGGTGGTGACGATCATGCCCGGGCTGTTCGAGACGCCGATGTTCGCCAGCGTCCCCGACGAGTTCCGCAAGGCGCTGGAGGCGAGCGTCCCCTTCCCCTCGCGCCTTGGAAAGCCCGCCGAATACGCGGCTCTGGTGCGCGGCATCGTCGAGAACGACATGCTGAACGGCACGACGATCCGCCTGGACGGCGCGCTGCGCATGCAGCCGAAATAGGACCGCCGCCCGGTCTCCTCATCCGGCGAGGCGCAGGCCCGGGCGGGCTTGCTCCTCACCCGAAGGCGCGGCCCATCAGGCGGTTGAGCCTTGCGGCGAAGGCGGCCGCGTCGAGCGGCGGCTGGCCCTCCGCGGCACGGGCCTGGTCGAGCAGCAGGTGCGCGCCGTCGGCGACGAGGTCGCGGTCCCTCGCGTCGGTCAGCGTCTCGGCCAGCCGGCCGATCACGGCGTGGCCGGGATTGAGCTCGAGCACGGGCTTCGTGGCCTCGCCTAGCCTGCCATGGGCCGCGAGCAGGCGTTCCAGGCCGCGGTCTGGGCCCATGTCGGAGGCGACGAGGCAGGCCGGGCTCTCGGCCAGGCGGTCGGAGGCGCGCACGTCCGCCACCGCGTCGCCCAGCGTTTCCTTCACGAAGGCGAGCAGCGTCGCCACCTTGGCGGTGACCTCGGCCGCGGGCGTCTCGGCGCCCTCGGCGAGCGGCACATTCGCGATGTCGGCGGCGCCCTGCGTCACCGAGCGGAAGGGCTTGCCCTCGAAGCCCATGGCTGTCTGCACCCAGAAGGCGTCGACGGGATCGGCCAGGAGCAGCACCTCGATGCCGCGGGCGCGGAAGCCCTCGAGATGCGGGCTCGCCTTCAGGCGGGCCGCGTCGTCGCCCACCAGGTACCAGAGCGCCGTCTGGTTCGGCCGCAGGTCGGCGACGACCTGGGCCAGGGAACGTCCGCCCTCGGGATGGGTCGAGGTGGCGAAGCGCGCGACCTTGTACAGCGCGTCGCGGCGCTCGTAGTCCTCGTAGAGGCCTTCCTTGATGACGGGTCCGAAGGCCTCCCAGATCGTCGTCCAGCGCTCCGGTTCCTTCTCGGCGAGCTTCTCGAACTCGGCGATGATGCGGTTCGTCACGGCCTTGCGGATGGCCGTCAGCACGGGGCTTTGCTGGATCGTCTCGCGCGAGAGGTTGAGCGGCAGGTCGGCGCTGTCGATCACGCCGCAGACGAAGCGCAGGTAGGCCGGCAGGATCTCGATGTCGTCGGCGATGAACATGCGCCGGACGTAGAGCTTCATGCGACCCTTGCGCAGCGGGTCGAACAGGGCCAGCGGGCGCGTGGAGGGCACGAAGGCGAGGACCGAATAGTCCTGCCGGCCCTCGGCGCGGTAATGGAGCGTCATGGCGGGCTGGTCGAACTGCCCGCCCACCTGCTGGTAGAAGGACGTGTAGTCCTCCTCGCTCACGGCGCTCTTGGGCTTGGTCCAGATCGCCGCCCCGTCGGCGACGCGGTGGGTCTCGGCCTCCTCGCCCTCCTTGGCCGGGGCGACGACGTCGACCGGGACCGGCACGGCGCTGCCGTGCTCGCGCACGATCCGCTCCACCGTGAAGCGGTCGGCATAGGTTTCGTTGCCCTCGGACAGCTGCAGCACGACGCGCGTGCCGCGCACGGGCCCGTCCTCCAGCGCCAGCGGCTCGACCGTGTAGGAGCCCTTGCCGTCGGAGGCCCAGCGCCAGGCCTCGGCCGTCCCGGCGCGGCGCGTCAGCACCTCGACCCGGTCCGCGACCATGAACGCGGAATAAAAGCCGACGCCGAACTGGCCGATCAGCGGCGAGCCCTCGGCCTTGTCGCCCAGCGAGTCGAGGAAGGCCCGCGTGCCCGAGCGCGCGATGGTGCCGAGCGCGTCGACGAGCTCCTCCCGGCTCATGCCCACGCCGTTGTCGGCCACGGTGAGCCGCCGGCCGGCGGGATCGCAGGTGATGGTGATGGCGAAGGAGGGGTCCTCGCCCAGGAGCGCCTGGTCCTGCAGGGCGAGCGTGCGCAGCTTCTCGCAGGCGTCCGCGCCGTTCGCCACGAGCTCGCGCAGGAAGATGTCCTTGTCGGAATAGACGGAGTGCACCATCAAGTGCAGCAGCCGGGAGACGTCGGCCTCGAAGGGCCGGCTCTCGCCGGACGGCGCCTCGGCGCCCGAAACGGGGGTCTCGCTTGCCTGGGCCTTCGACCCGAGGTCCTGGTCGGCGGTCTTCGCGTTCATTCTTGCTGCCTCTCCACGGGGCGCCTGCGGCCGGAAGGCGCAGCGCATCGTCCACGGCGCCGGCATGCTCCGGCGTTCGCGGGGATATCGCGGCAATGGCGGATTTTTTCAAGCGGGCGCGCACGCGCAACAAAAAGGGCCGGCGCGAGCCGACCCAGAGGCAGGGACTTTGAAGTGGACCCGGGGCCCGATCGACGGGGGGCTGGGGGGCTGATCGATCCGAAGACCGAGCCGCCGGGTCCGAGGCAACGAGCAAAGTGTCGTGGTCCATCGGGGCGCGCGATGGGCCGGTCCAAGGCGAAATCAAGGCGGTCGTCACGGTCCCGTGAGAGCCAGCGCGAGCGTGGCCGCAGGCTGCCCCGGAACGACCGACAGGGCAGTTTCGTTGGCTGGCCGAACATGCCAGACTGCCTTGCGATCGGGCATTCTGGCAGGGATGCGTGACAGGCCGGCGACGCGCCGGAGGCATCCGGCCGATCTGCCGCACGTCGGGAGGCACGATGGACGAGAACATCGCCGCGGAGGACGCCGTCGGGTTTCAGGGTCACGACCGGCCGCAGCAACAGGCCGTGTCGGGTTCGTCCTTCCACACCGCCGCGGCCCCGGCCTCGCAGGCGGCGGCGCCGCAGGTCTCGTTCGACAGGCAGGAGTTGCGCGAGATCTTCGATCTCTACGGCCGAAAGGTTGCAGCCGGCGAGTGGCGCGACTACGCGATGGATTTCCTGAAGGACAGGGCGGTGTTCTCGGTCTTTCGCCGCACGGCGGAATTCCCGCTCTACCGGATCGAGAAGAACCCCAAATTGGCGCGCCGCCAGGGCGCCTATTCGGTGATCGCCCCCCAGGGGCTGATCCTGAAGCGCGGCCATGACCTGTCGCAGGTCCTGCGCGTGATCGACAAGCCCGTGCGGCTGGTGGCGGACTGAGCGGGATTAAGCCCGCCTGCTAGCGGGCGAAGCCGTCCATCGCCTGGGCGAGCGCCACGTCCTTCTGCGTCAACCCCCCGGCGTCGTGGGTCGTCAGCGTCACCGTGACCTTGCGATAGACGTTCGACCACTCCGGGTGGTGGTCCATTTTCTCGGCAACCATGGCGCAGCGCGCCATGAAGCCGAAGGCGGCGTTGAAGTCCCGGAACACGAAGGTCTTGGCGATGGCGTCGCGGCCCTCCACGAGGGTCCAGCCCTCCAGCGTGGCGAGGGCCGAGGCCCGCTCGCTTTCCGTCAGTCGCGCCGTCATCGTCGCCTCCCGCTGTTCCCGTCCAACATGGAGCGCGGCCGCCCGGCGTCCAGATCGCCCGCATCCTCGTTGACTTCTTTCGCCATGCCCATGCCCGGGATATACCGGGGCGCCGGCCGGTGGGCCGTCTGGGCAGGGAGAACAACGCCATGGGAGAGATGCGGCTCGTCGTGGTGGGCGCCGCGGGGCGCATGGGCCGAATGCTCGTCAAGACGATCCACGAGACGCCCGGCGCGACCCTGTGCGGGGCCATCGAGAACGAGGGCTCGATCGCGCTGGGCCAGGACGCGGGGCTTCTCGCGGGGATCGGCGAGACCCGGGTCAAGATCACCGACGACCCGCTGCCGGTCTTCGCCAAGGCCGAGGGCGTGCTGGACTTCACCACGCCCCAGGCCACCCGCCACTTCGCAGGGCTCGCCGCACAGGCGCGCATCGTCCACGTGGTCGGCACGACGGGCCTCCAGGCCGGGGACTTCGCCGCGCTGGAGGCGGCCGCCCGCCACGCCGTCATCGTCCGCTCCGGCAACATGAGCCTGGGCGTCAACCTGCTGGCGGCGCTGGTGAAGCGGGTCGCCCGGACGCTCGGGCCCGAATTCGACGTCGAGATCCTCGAAATGCACCACCGCATGAAGGTGGACGCCCCCTCTGGCACCGCGCTGCTGCTGGGCGAGGCGGCGGCCGAGGGACGCGACATCGCGCTCGACGAACGGTCCGTGCGCAGCCGGGATGGGCACACGGGGGCCCGCCGGGAAGGCGACATCGGCTTCGCCACCCTGCGTGGCGGCTCGGTGGTCGGCGATCACAGCGTCATCTTCGCCGGCGCCGGGGAGCGCATCGTGCTCTCCCACCACGCGGAGGACCGGGCCATTTTCGCCCGGGGCGCCGTGCGCGCGGCCTTGTGGGGCAAGGGCCGCAAGCCCGGGCTCTACGACATGGCCGACGTTCTCGGGCTCGGCGACATCTGAGCCCCGGATCCGGCAAATTCAACCAAATGGTGTCTACGGCATCGGCTAAAGCCTGCCTTAAGACAAGTCTGTCACCATGAAACGCTGATCGGAGAACCCTGATGGAGCGGCTGCTCGTCCTCGTCCGCCACGGCCAGAGCGACTGGAACCTGAAGAACCTGTTCACGGGCTGGAAGGACCCCGACCTGACCGAGAAGGGCGTCGAGGAGGCGCGCGCCGCTGGCCGCCGCCTCAAGGCGCTGGGCGTGGGCTTCGACATCGCCTTCACCTCCGCCCTGACCCGCGCCCAGCACACCTGCCGGCTGCTGCTGCAGGAACTCGGCCAGCCCGGGCTCGAGACGATCCGCGACGAGGCGCTGAACGAGCGCGACTACGGCGACCTGTCCGGCCTCAACAAGGACGACGCCCGCGCCCGCTGGGGCGAGGAGCAGGTGCATGTCTGGCGGCGCTCCTACGACGTGCCCCCGCCCGGCGGCGAGAGCCTGAAGGACACGGTGGCCCGCACGCTCCCTTATTATTGTCAGGAGATCCTGCCCCGCGTCCTGCGCGGCGAGCGGGTCGTCGTGGCCGCGCACGGCAATTCCCTGCGCGCGCTGGTGATGGTGCTGGACCGCCTGACGCCGCAGACCATCCCGTCCATGGAGCTCGAGACGGGCGTGCCGCTCGTCTACCGGCTCAACCCCGATTCCACCGTCCTGTCGAAACAGGTGCTCACATCGTGACAGCAGACGTCCGGCTCCTCTCGCCCGCCCAGATCAACCAAAGGCTCCCCGAACTCGCCGACGTGCTCGTGGACTGCGTCCATGGCGGCGCCTCGATCGGCTTCATGGAGCCGTTCAGCCACGCCGAGGCGGTGAGTTACTTCGCCGAGATCGCCGAAAGCGTGCAGGCGGGGGAAAGGGTGCTGTTCGCGGCGATGCTGGACGGCAAGGTGGTCGGCACCGTGCAGCTCGTCATCCGCCAGCCGGCCAACCAGCCGCACCGGGCGGAGATCAGCAAGATCATGGTGCATCGCGGCGCGCGCGGGCGCTGGATCGGCGTGATGCTGATGCAGGCGGCGGAGCGCCACGCCACGGCGCTCGGCCGCAAGCTGATCACGCTCGACACCGCGACGCCCGAGGCGGCGCGGCTCTACCGCCGGCTCAATTACACCGAGGCGGGATCGATCCCGAACTTCGCGCTCTTCCCCGATGGCCGGCCTTGCGCGACGACCTTCTTCTTCAAGGAACTCGCGGCCTGACGTCCCGGCCGGTCACGGCCGCACGATCACCTTCCCCGTCGCCTTGCGGCTGGCGAGGATCTTCAGGCCCTCGGCGGTGCGCTCGAGCGGCAGGACGTCGGAGACCAGGGCGCTGATCTTGCCGGACACCGCCCAGTCGAACAGCATCGCCGTGTTCAGGGCGTGCTGCCCGGGCTCCTTCTCGGTGAACGCCCCCCAGAACACGCCCTGCACGTCGCAGCCCTTCAGCAACAGCAGGTTGAGCGGGAACTTCGGTATGTCCCCGCTGGCGAAACCCACGACGAGATAGCGCCCCTTCCAGGCGATGGCGCGCAGCGCCGCCTCGGCGAGCGGACCGCCCACGGGATCGTAGACGACGTCGACGCCCTTGCCGGCGGTGAGGCGCTTCAGCCCGTCCTTCAGGTTCTCCGACCCGTAGCGCAGGCCCTGGTGCGCCCCGTGCCCGAGGGCCAGCGCGACCTTGTCGTCGGACGAGGCGCAGGCGATGACATGCGCGCCGAGCAGGGCGCCGATCTCCACGGCCGCGAGGCCCACCCCGCCGGCCGCTCCCAGCACCGCGAGGCTCTCGCCCGGCCTGATCTGCGCGCGGTTCAGCAGGGCGTGCAGTGACGTGCCGTAGGTGACCATGAGGCCCGATGCCGCCTCGTCGGAGAGCCCGTCGGGCACGGCGACGAGCTTCTCGACCCCGACCAGGGCGTGGCTCGCGCAGGCTCCCCAGCCGAGATAGGCCGCGACGCGCCGGCCGATCCAGCCCGGATCGACCCCCGGGCCGACCGCCGAGACGCGGCCCGCGCATTCCCCGCCGGGGGTGAAGGGCAGCGTCGGCTTGAACTGGTAGCGGTTCTCGATGATCAGCGTGTCGAAGAAGTTCAGCGCCGCGCAGCTCACGGCGACGACGACCTCGCCGTCGCCCGGCACGGGATCGGGCAGGGTCTCGACAGTCAGGCGCTCGGGCGGCCCGAATTCGCGACACAGCACCGCTCGCATCCCGCCCTCCTATCCCGCCTCGATCACGCCGTCGGCTTCCAGTTGCCGGCGCAGGCGGGTGAAGGCGAGGCGGATGCGCGACTTGACGGTGCCCAGCGGCAGGTTGGCGCGCTCGGCGATTTCGCTGTGCGACAGGCCCTCGTAGAAGGCCAGCCGCACGAGGAGGAGCTGTTCCTCCGGAAGCGAGACCATGGCGTTGCGCAGGCGCTCCTCCCGCTGCTGCAGGTCGATCCGGCGATCCGTCTCGGGATCCTCGCCGATGTCGTGCGTGGTCTCCAGCGGGTCGACGAAGTCGATCCTGTCGCGGCGCAGCAGGTCGATCCGGCGATTGCGCGCGATCCGGTAGAGCCAGGTGGCGAGGGACGACTTGGCGGGATCGAACTGGTCGGCCTTGCGCCAGAGCGTCACCATGACCTCCTGGGCCAGTTCCTCGGCCTGCGTGGCCTCGGTGCCCATCCGCGCCAGATAGGCGGCGATGCGTGGCGAAAAATAATCGAACAGGCGGACGAAGGCGGCCCTGTCCCGGCGCTGAGCCACCGCAGACGCGAGCGCCGCCAGTTCTTCGGGAGACGTCAAAAGCAGACCTCTTGCACCACCCGTCGCGCGGGCGAAGCCCGCACGACGCTGGCCGACCATCCGTTTGCCAGGGGACGGCACGCCAAACCTCGACTTATTTTGGCATGCCTCGCCGCACTGCGAAACCCGCTGCTGCCCC
Organism: Alsobacter sp.; assembly: GCA_046349155.1. Classification (GTDB taxonomy): domain Bacteria; phylum Pseudomonadota; class Alphaproteobacteria; order Rhizobiales; family Beijerinckiaceae; genus Alsobacter. Next base: position 458,550 of record JAXMCW010000004.1, read on the forward strand.
CCTCGCGTCAAAATTGACTGATGTCTCTTGCGCAGCGCGGGCCGTTGGACCATCAGACGGCATGGAGTCCGCGGTGCGGCAGGGTACAATGGAAACCATGATTCGACGTCCCACGCCTGTCTTGAAGTCCCTCCTGATCGCAGTCCCGCTTCTCGCCATCGCCGCCGCGCCAGCGGTCGCGCAGGAGACGACGCCGGCCAAGCCGAAGCCGGCGGCGGCTGGAGCGAAGCCTGCAGCCGGAGCCAAGCCCGCCGCCGCCAAGCCCGCGGCCGGGGCCAAGACGGCGGCTGCTGCGGCCAAGCCCGGCGCCAAGCCGGCTCCCACGGGCGCCGGCCAGGGTCAGCCCGTGCAACTCGCCGTCTTCGGCGACTGGGGCGCCTACGCCTCGGACACGGCGAAGGGCAAGGTGTGCTATGCGCTCGCCCGCCCCAAGGAGCGCCTGCCCAAGACGCTGAAGCGCGACGACGCCTATCTGTTCATCTCCAACCGGCCCGCCGAGGGCGTGCGCAACGAGGTGAGCGTGGTGCTGGGCTTTCCCGCCAAGGACGGCTCGGAGGGGTCGGCCGTGATCGGGGCCACCAGCTTCGCCCTCGTCACCAAGGGCGACGCGGCCTGGGTGAAGAACGCGGCCGAGGACGCCGCCTTCGTCGAGAGCTTGCGCAAGGGCCAGAGCCTCACCGTGAAGGCCGTCTCCAAGAAGGGCAACGAGTCGACGGACCGCTACGCCCTGACGGGCTTCGTCCAGGCGCTCGACCGCGTGAAGAAGGAATGCCCCTGAGGGGCTGCGGCGACGGCCGGACGGTCCCGGACTTGGTTTTCCAGCGCCTTTCGTGATAGGGCAGCGCCGCCGCGGCCTGCGAAGACGGCGTGGCGCGCCTATAATCCTGCTGGCCTCGCCGCGCCGGGACCGTCCCGGCGCCCGCGATCCCGTTCCGGACCGACGACATGACGCTTGCTCCCCCCGCCGCCGCCGACGCCCTCGCGGCTCCGCGCCCGGCCGATGCGCCGGCTCGCGGCCTGCCCTCGCTGGTCGGCCTGACGCGGGCCCGGCTGGGCGAGGCACTGGCGGGGATCGGCGTGCCGGAGCGCGAGATCCGCATGCGCGTGGGCCAGCTCTGGCACTGGATGTATGTGCGTGGCGCCGGCGACTTCGACGCCATGACCAACGTGGGCAAGGGGCTGCGCGCCGAACTCGCGCGTCACTTCAGCCTCTCCCGGCCGCAGGTCGTCTCCGAGCAGGTCTCGGTCGACGGCACCCGCAAGTGGCTTCTGCGGATGCCCTCCACGGGTCCGGCCGACCGCGGGGCCGAGATCGAGGCCGTCTACATTCCCGAAGCCGACCGCGGCACGTTGTGCGTGTCCTCTCAAGTTGGCTGCACGCTCACCTGCACGTTCTGCCACACGGGCACGCAGAGGCTCGTGCGCAATTTGACCGCCGAGGAAATCGTGCAGCAGCTCGTGGTCGCCCGCGACCGCCTGGGCGACTGGCCGGGCGGCGTGCGGCCCACGGACGGGCTCGTCCCCGACGCCGAGCGCGCGGTTTCCAACATCGTCCTGATGGGCATGGGCGAGCCGCTTTACAACTTCGAGAACGTGAGGGATGCCGTGGACGTCGTCGCCGACGGCGACGGCCTGTCGCTCTCGCGCCGGCGCATCACGCTCTCCACCTCGGGCGTCGTGCCGATGATCGCGCAGGCGGGCGACGAGATCGGCTCCATGCTCGCCATCTCCCTCCACGCCGTCCGCGACGACCTGCGCGACAAGCTGGTTCCCCTCAACAAGAAGTACCCGATCGCCGAGCTGCTCGACGCCTGCCGCGCCTATCCCGGCCTCTCCAACGCGCGCCGCATCACCTTCGAATACGTGATGCTGAAGGGCGTGAACGACAGCCTGAAGGACGCGCGCGAACTCGTGCGCCTGCTCAAGGGCATCCCGGCCAAGATCAACCTCATCCCCTTCAATCCCTGGCCGGGCACGCAGTACGAGTGCTCGGACTGGGAGCAGATCGAGGCCTTTTCCGAGGTCGTCTTCCGGGCGGGCTACGCCTCGCCGGTCCGCACCCCCCGCGGTCGCGACATCCTCGCCGCCTGCGGCCAGCTCAAGAGCGAGACCGAGAAGATGCGCGCCCGCGCCCGCCTGATGCTGGAGAGCGGCATCGGCGCGGAGGGGCTCTTCGTTGCGTCGCCGGACTGATCAGGATCAGCGACCGCGTCGCGCCGGGGGGGCAGGGTGGGCCGTGCCCGCGCCCGCCGGCGGCACGAAAGGCTGGAGGACCCGCATGCGCCGTCTGTTCGTCGTCGTCGTCGCCCTGGTTCTCGCCATCGCCGCGGGTGCCATCTTCCTGGCCGTCGCCGGGCTCGCCGTGCCGGAAACGCGCGAACTCGCCGCCGACATCAGCCTCGGGCAGGTCCTGCTCACCATGGCCGGCATCGCCCATGGCGCGCCGCCCGACCAGGTCTGGAGCGTGGTCGCGCTGACCTTCTGGATCCTGGCGCTCTTCGTGCTCGTCTTGCCGCCCGTGCTGGCGGGCCTCGTCGGGGAGGTCGCCGGGGCGCGCTCCTTCGTCTTCTATGGTGGGCTGTCCGGCGCGCTCGCGGCCGGCATCGCGTGGCTGGGCCATCCCGCCGCCACGCCGCCGGACGCGGCGGACACCAAGGTCCTGCTGCTCGTCTTCCTCACCGGCGCGGTGGCCGGCCTGGTCTACTGGGCGCTGGCCGGCCGCACGGCCGGAGGGGGCGCCGCGCAGGCGTGACCGACCTGCGAGGCCATCCCGACCGCCCCTCGGGACGAGGGGAGCGGAGCGGTTCCGGCGTTTGTCCGGCCGGTCCTCGAGGATGAGGGGATCGAGGATCGCGAAGGAAGCCCGGGCCCGCCCTCGACCCGTCAGGCCTCCTTCGCCATCTCGCGAAGCTTGAATTTCTGGATCTTGCCCGTGGAGGTCTTGGGCAGCTCCGTGAAGACGATGTGGCGCGGGCACTTGTAGCCGGCCAGGTGCCGGCGGCACCAGGCCACGAGCTCCTCCGCGGTGGCGACCTTGCCCGGCTTCAGCTCCACGAAGGCGCAGGGCGTCTCGCCCCATTTGTCGTCGGGCTTGGCGACGACCGCCGCCGCCTGCACCGCCGGATGCTTGAACAGCGCGTCCTCCACCTCGATGGAGGAGATGTTCTCGCCCCCGGAGATGATGATGTCCTTCGAGCGGTCCTTGAGCTGGATGTAGCCGTCCGGGTGCTTCACGCCGAGGTCGCCGGAATGGAACCAGCCGCCGGCAAAGGCGTCCTGCGTGGCCTTGGGGTTCTTCAGGTAGCCCTTCATCACGACGTTGCCGCGGAACATGGCCTCGCCCATGGTCTCGCCATCCGCCGGCACCGGCCGCATCGTCGCGGGATCGATCACGTCGAGCGCCTCGAGCGGCAGGTAGCGCACGCCCTGGCGCGCCTTCTTGGCCGCCTGCGCGGCGGGCTCGAGGTCGTTCCACTCGGCGTGCCAGTCGTTGACGACCGCGGGGCCATAGGTCTCCGTCAGCCCGTAGAGATGGGTGACGTTGAAGCCCGCGGCGCGCATCCCCGCGAGCACCGCCTCGGGCGGCGGGGCGGCGGCGGTGAAGAACTCCACCACATGCGGCAGCGGCCGCTTCTCCTCCTCCGGCGCGTTGAGCAGCGTCGACATCACGATGGGAGCGCCGCACAGGTGCGTCACCTTGTGCTCGGCGATGGCCTCGTACATGGCGGGGGCGCGCACCTGGCGCAGGCAGACATGGGTGCCCGCCGCCACGGAGATCGACCAGGGGAAGCACCAGCCATTGCAGTGGAACATGGGCAAGGTCCACAGGTAGACGGGGTGCTTGCCCATGCCGCAGGTCACCACGTTGCCCTGCCCGAGCAGGTAGGCCCCGCGGTGGTGGTAGACCACGCCCTTCGGGTTGCCCGTGGTGCCCGACGTGTAGTTCAGCGAGATCGCGTCCCACTCGTCGAGCGGGTCGGGCCGGACGTAGAACGGCTCGCCGCCGGCGACGAAGTCCTCGTAGTCGAGCGTGCCGAGGCGCTCGCCCTCGCCCGCGTATTCCGGGTCGTCGTAGTCGATGACCAGCGGACGCGCCTTGCACAGCGCCAGCGCCGGCTTGACGATCCTGGAGAACTCCCTGTCGGTGATCAGCACCTTCGCCTCGCCGTGGTCGAGCGAGAAGGCGATGATCGCGGGATCGAGCCGCGTATTGAGCGTGTTGAGCACGCCCCCCGTCATGGGCACGCCGTAGTGGCATTCCAGCATGGCCGGCGTGTTGGCGAGCATCACGGCGACGGTGTCGCCCTTGGCGACCCCGTGGCGCGCCAGCGCCGAGGCGAGGCGGTGCGAGCGCTCGTTGAAGGCGCGATAGGTCCGGCGCAGGCCGCCATGGATGATCGCGGTGCGCTCCGGATAGACCGCGGCGGCGCGGTCCAGGAAGCTCAGGGGCGTGAGCGGCTGGTAGTTGGCCGGGTTCTTGTCGAGATCGAGATCATAGGCGCTCTGGGCCATGGCCGGTCCTCCCTGTCGGGCAGGACCCTAGAGCAAGCCGCGACTCGGTGGAATTCGGCTTTTCGCGAAGGGACGAGGCAGGCCGGACCCCGCAGCCTGCACCCTCCGCGGCATCCGGGGTTCTCACCCTTTCGGCCAATTTCGACTTCCGTCGTCTTGCTTGCGGCGAAGGGCGGGGTAACCCTCGCGCGCGGGGCGACGGCGTCTGCCGGGCAGCCCAGAAAACCGGGGAGGACGCCATGTCGAGCCGCTACGCCGAGACCTATGCGAGCTGGAAGGCCGACCCCGTCGCCTTTTGGGCCAAGGCGGCCGAGGCGATCGACTGGATCAAGCCGCCCGACGCGGTGTTCGACGCCTCCCAGGGCGCCTATGGCCGCTGGTTCGCGGGCGCGCAGTGCAACACGTGCTGGAACGCGGTGGACCGGCACGTGCCCACCCGCGGCAGCCAGGCGGCCATCATCTATGACAGCCCGGTCACCGACCAGAAGCGCAGCATCACCTATGCGGAGTTGCAGGACGAGGTCGCGACGCTCGCCGCGGTGATCCAGTCCTTCGGCGTCGGAAAGGGCGACCGCGTCATCGTCTACATGCCCATGATCCCCGAGGCGCTCTTCGCCATGCTGGCCTGCGCCCGCATCGGCGCCGTGCACTCGGTGGTGTTCGGCGGCTTCGCGGCGAAGGAGCTCGCCACCCGCATCGACGACGCCCGGCCCAGGCTCATCCTCACCGCCTCCTGCGGCATCGAGCCGAACCGGGTCGTGCAGTACAAGCCGCTGCTCGACGAGGCGATCGCGCTCTCCGCCGAGAAGCCCGCAGGCGTGCTCCTGCTGCAGCGCCCGCAATGCCAGGCCGCGATGCAGGACGGCCGCGACCGTGACTGGGGCGAGGCCATGGCCGCGGCCCGCGCGGCGGGGCGCAAGGCGGATTGCGTGCCGGTGGCCGCCACCGACCCGCTTTACGTGCTCTACACGTCCGGGACCACCGGCAAGCCCAAGGGCGTGGTGCGCGACAATGGCGGCCACATGGTCGCGCTGGCCTGGTCCATGCCCAACCTCTACGGCGCCCGGCCGGGCGAGGCCTTCTGGGCCGCCTCCGACGTGGGCTGGGTGGTGGGCCACTCCTACATCGTCTACGCGCCGCTACTGGTGGGCTGCACCACGGTCGTCTACGAGGGCAAGCCGGTCGGCACGCCCGATCCCGGCGCGTTCTGGCGCATGATCTCGGAGCACAAGATCCGCGTGCTCTTCACCGCGCCCACCGCCTTCCGCGCCATCAAGAAGGAGGACCCCAAGGCCGAGCACCTGAAGCGCTACGACATGACGGGTTTCCGCGCCCTCTTTCTGGCCGGGGAGCGCGCCGATCCCGACACGGTGCAATGGGCCGAGCAGATCCTGGGCGTGCCGGTGGTCGACCATTGGTGGCAGACCGAGACCGGCTGGCCCATCGTGGGCAACCCGCTGGGACTCGGCGCGCTGCCCGTCAAGCATGGCTCGCCCACCGTGCCCATGCCGGGCTGGGACGTCCAGGTGGTGGATGAAGGGGGCAGGCCCGTCGCCGCCAACACCATGGGCTCGATCGTGGTGAAGCTGCCTTTGCCTCCCGGCGCGCTGCCGACGCTCTGGCAGGCCGACGACCGCTTCAGGGAAAGCTATCTCGAAGCCTTTCCCGGCTTCTACAACACCTCGGACGCCGGATTCGTCGACCAGGACGGCTATCTCTTCATCATGGGCCGCACGGACGACATCATCAACGTCGCCGGGCACCGCCTCTCGACGGGCGGCATGGAGGAGGTGCTCTCCTCGCATCCCGACGTCGCGGAATGCGCCGTGATCGGCATCAAGGACGCGCTCAAGGGCGAGCAGCCCTGCGGCTTCGTGGTGCTCAAGAGCGGGGTCGACCGCTCGCCGCTCGCCATCGAGAAGGAGATCGTGCAGCTGGTGCGCGACAAGATCGGCCCGGTTGCCGCCTTCAAGATCGCCATCACGGTGAACCGCCTGCCCAAGACGCGCTCGGGCAAGATCCTGCGCGGCACGATGAAGAAGATCGCCGACGGCGACGCCTGGACCATGCCGGCGACGATCGACGATCCCGCCGTGCTCGACGAGATCGCCAAGGCGCTCGAGGGCAAGGTGGCCTGAGGGCGGCCGCAAGGCGGCACTCGCCACGCCTGTCGGGGCCTCCCGTGGAGGCCCGCGTCGGTTTCCCGGCGCCTCGCGGGGCAAGGAGGCCCGGGGAAGCGCCGGCGTTCGGGCCGGTCCAAGCCCTCGTCGGTCGGCGCGCGCCGGCATCACCCGGCGCCTCCCGACGCGCGAGGGGCGCGGACCCGTCGGCTCCCCTGGCGCGCGTCCCGGCGCCGCTGGGTTCCCGTCCCGGTTGCTTGCGGGGCTGAGCGGATCATGGTTCAATGATCCTGTTTTGTTCTGTCCGCCGATCCTGTTCGCCCAGCCTGCGCCCTGGGCGATTTTTCATCACGTCGCCATTTCGGGGATATGCAATGTCATGCGCTTCGGTTTCCCGCGTCCTCACCATGAGTCTCGTCTGCGCCGGCTTGCAGCTGGCGACCACGCCGTCCGCCACGGCCGCCACCCGCATGCCCTGTTCCGGCAAGAAGGGCGGCGTCGAGCGCTGCGAGAACGGCAAGTTCATCTGCAAGGACGGTTCGACGAGCAGTTCGAAGAAGATTTGCGAGAAGGCCGGCGGATCGCCGCAATGATCGCCTGACGGGGATCGCGCCGGCGCGAACGGCCTCCAAGAGCCAACGGCTCCGATCGTCCCAAGGCTCCGATCGTCCTAAAGCTCCCTAAACACAAAGCCGCCGCGACCTGTCTGGCCGTGGCGGCTGAACGTGGGAAGGGGGGAGCCGCTCTCGGGGCTGGACCCCTGGGTCCGCCTGGGCGGTTAAGAACTAGTGAATGGTCGGCTTGGACGCCTGACGCAAACGCTCGATTTCGTCCTTGAGCTGCAGCTTCTTGCGCTTCAATTCCGCGAGTTTGAGATCATCATGTCCGGGTTGAACGACTTCTTTCTCAATTTCCCGCTCGAGAGCCTGGTGACGACGCTCGAGTTCGGCGAGGTGCGACTGCAAGGCCATTCAGAACCTCCTGTTTGCAAACCGCAGAAGCAGTGTGACACACACGCGACAAAGACGGAAACTGAATTCGCTCTTCGGCGGAATTGAGGTGGAAGATCGGTTTCGCTGTTGGGGAAAACCGTCAAAATCGTAAGCATCTTTCGAGAGTTGGCGTCGGCGCGCGGTTGCTGGGCCGATGGTCTTGCGGCCGGACGGACCGCTCGCCATAGTGATCGCGCCGGCCGAGGCCGGGCGTCGAGAGGCCGCATCCGCCCCATGCCAGATTCTTCCGATCCCAACGAGACCCAACTCGCCGGCGAGCTGGCGCGTTTGCGCGAGGAGCACCGGGATCTCGACGCTGCCATCAACGCGCTGCTGGCCATCACGGCCGCCGACCAGCTTCAGATCCAGCGGCTCAAGAAGCGCAAGCTCTGGCTGAAGGACCGCATCATCGCGCTGTCCGACCAGCTCACCCCGGATATCATCGCCTGACGGGCGCCCCGGCCGTTCCGGCCGGCCGACGCCCGGGCCCGCCGGTCAGCGGGCCTTCGCCCGCCCCTTCGCGCCGTAGAGCCGGCGGTCGGCAAGTTCGAGCGCATCCTCCACCGGCTGTCCCGGGACGAGGGCGGCGTATCCGGCGCTGGCCCGCACGGGCAGCGTCGCGCTCCGCCAGGCCACGGGCGTGCGCGAAAGGTCGGCCATCAGCGCGTCGAGCTTGGCCGATGCCTGCTCCTCGTCCGCATGCCACAGGATGACGGCGAATTCGTCGCCCCCGATCCGGGCGACCACGTCGGAGGCGCGCACATGGTGGGTGAGGAAGCGCGCCGTCGCGACGAGGACAGCGTCCCCCGCGCCGTGGCCATGGGTGTCGTTGACGTGCTTGAATAGGTCGAGGTCGATCAGCCCGACGGCGATGGCGACCTCGTAGCGCTCGCTGTAGGAGCTGGCGCGCCTGAGCTCGCGCAGGAAGCCGCGCCGGTTGAGCACGCCGGTCAGCTCGTCGATGTCGGCCAGCGCCTCGAGCTCCTGGATGCGGCGCTGCGCCTCTTCCAGCGCCCGCCGCAGGGCCCTCGTCTCGTCGTCGCTGCGGATATCGGCGGGTTCCAGGCTCACGGCGTCTTTCACGACAGGCAAAGGCATGGTCTGCAAGAGGTCCGGCGCTTGCGCCTAGGTTCACGCTCACTATACTCCCGCGCTCTTTTTCACCCCATGGGAATTTAACGGGCGGTTTCGGCCCCCTGAACAGGGCCGTTCGGTTCGTAGCCGTTCCCTTCGGAGATCAGCGATGACACCGGTCGCCATCATCATGGGCAGCCAGTCCGACTGGGCGACCATGCGCCATGCCGCCGAGACGCTCGACGCGCTGCAGGTCGCCTACGAGGCGCGCATCGTCTCGGCCCACCGCACCCCGGAGCGGCTCTATGCGTTCGCGCGCGGCGCGCGCGAGGCCGGCTTCAGGGTGATCATCGCCGGCGCGGGCGGCGCGGCCCACCTTCCGGGCATGACGGCCTCGCTGACGCCGCTTCCCGTCTTCGGCGTGCCCGTGGAGTCCAAGGCCCTGTCGGGCCAGGACAGCCTGCTCTCCATCGTGCAGATGCCGGCAGGCATCCCGGTCGGCACGCTCGCCATCGGCCGCGCCGGGGCGGTGAACGCGGCCCTGCTCGCCGCCGCGGTGCTGGCGCTGGGCGACGGCGCCTTGGCCGGGAGGCTCGACGCCTACCGCGACCGGCAGACGTCCGCCGTGGCCGAACGCCCCTCCGCGGAGGCCTGACATGCTCCGCCCCGGCGACACGATCGGCATTCTCGGCGGCGGCCAGCTAGCCCGCATGATCGCGCTGGCCGCGGCTCCGCTCGGCCTGCGCTGCCATGTCTACGCGCCGGAGGCGGAGAGCTGCGCCTTCGACGTCTGCGCCCGCCACACCGTCGCCGCCTACGACGACGAGGCGGCGTTGGCCGACTTCGCCGCTTCGGTGGCCGTCGTCACCTACGAGTTCGAGAACGTACCGGCCGATACCGCCGCCTTCCTGGCGGCGCGCCGCCCCGTGCTGCCGGGGCCGCGGGCCTTGGCGGTGACGCAGGACAGGCTCACCGAGAAGACCTTCGTGCGCGACCTGGGGCTCGGCACGCCCGATTTCCGGGCGGTCGACGACCTGCCCGGCCTCGAGGCCGCCGTCGCGGCGCTGGGGCGTCCCGGCGTGCTGAAGACCCGCCGCTTCGGCTATGACGGCAAGGGCCAGGCCATGATCCGGCCCGACACGGACCTCGCCGCCGCCTGGGAGGCGATCGGCCGCAAGCCGGCCATCCTCGAGAGCTTCGTTCCCTTCGTGCGGGAGGTCTCCGTCGTGGCGGCGAGAGGGCGGGCGGGCGACGTCGTGGCCTTCGACGTCTGCGAGAACGAGCACCGCGACCATATCCTCGCCGTCACGCGCCTGCCGGCCCGGCTCTCCCCGGCCTCCGCCCATGCCGCCCACGAGCACGCCGCGCGCATCGCGACGGCGCTCGACTATGTGGGCGTGCTCGCCGTGGAGCTTTTCGTCGTGGAGGACGGCGCGGCAGACCGGATCCTCGTCAACGAGATCGCGCCCCGCGTGCACAATTCCGGGCACTGGACGATCGAGGGGGCGGAGGCCAGCCAGTTCGAGCAGCACGTGCGCGCGGTGGCCGGCTGGCCGCTCGGGTCCGCGCGCCGGCTCGGCGCCGTCGAGATGGAGAACCTCATCGGCGCCGCCATCGAGCGCGCGCCGGTCATCCTGGCCGAGCCCGGCGCGCACCTGCACGACTACGGCAAGGGCGCCCCCCGGCCCGGCCGCAAGATGGGCCATGTCACGCGGGTCAGGCCCTGAGGGGCGCCCCGGGCGACCCGTCGGGGTCCTTTCGCCGGGCCCGGCCGCACCGGATGCACGGAAAGCTTACTCCGGCATGGACAGGCGGGGGTGATTCTGCTAATGCACCCCATCTCGGATCCGGACCCTGCGGCCCCGGACCCTCCATCTTTCGCCAAAACCTCAGCTACGGGATGATGACGCGTGCAGGTTCTCGTTCGTGACAACAATGTCGACCAGGCCCTCAAGGCGCTGAAGAAGAAGATGCAGCGCGAGGGTATCTTCCGCGAGATGAAGCTGCGCGGACACTACGAGAAGCCCTCCGAGAAGCGCGCCCGCGAGAAGGCCGAGGCCGTTCGCCGCGCCCGCAAGCTGGCCCGCAAGCGCGCCCAGCGCGAAGGCCTGATCCCGGCCCCGAAGCCGAAGGTCGTCGGCGCCCGCTGAGAGCGCCGGCCCGCAGGCCCTCCTGGCCTGCCCTCGCGAGCCTGACCGTCCGATCGGCGCCCCGGCCTCGCGGCCGACGGGCGCCGGATGATTCAGGCAGCACGATCTCCGGGGAGGAGACGGTCCGCCGGTCTTCCTCCAGACGATGACGGATGACGACGCGATGAGACACGAGGCCTCGAGCTCCGCGTTCCGCCTGGCCGGCATGGGCCTCGCGCTCGGCGTGTCCCTCGCCTTGGCCGCCTGCGACACGGTGAGCCGCGGAACGGGCAGCTGCGGCTCGGTGGCCGAATGCGTCGACGACAAGCCGGCCCAGCAGGAAAACATCCAGTCGCTGAACGATGTCATCCGGCAGAAGCCGAACGAGGCGGGCCCCTACAACACGCGCGGCTCGGCCTATGCTCGCATCGGGCGCTACCAGAACGCCATCGACGATTTCAGCACGGCGATCCGGCTGAACCCCGGCTACGCCGCAGCCTATACGAACCGCGCGCTGGCCGAGCGCCAGATCGGCAAGAACGACCTCGCGCTGGCCGACTTCACCGCCGCGCTTCAGGCCGACCCGCGCTATGGACCCGCCTATCTCGGCCGCGCCAACCTCTATCGCGCGCAGGGCAACTACCAGGAGGCCTTCGCCGACCTGGAGCAGGCGATCCGCCTGTCGCCTGAATCGGCCCAGCCCTATCATTCGCGTGGACTGCTCTACCAGCGCCAGGGCCAGCACAAGCAGGCCATCAATGATTTCGATGCCGCGATCGACCGCGATCCCTTCGCCGGCGCGCCCTACCTCGCCCGCGCCCAGAGCCTGATGGCGCAGGGCGACTACGCCAAGGCGGTGGAGGATTTCAACGCCGCCCTCAACGTCGACAACCGCATCCCCGACGCCTGGGCGGGACGCGGCGTCGCCTATGAGAAGCTGGGCGACAAGGCCAAGGCGGTCGAGAGCTACCAGCGCGCGCTGAGCCTCGACAACAGCAACGCCGAGGCCAATGCCGGCATGCGCCGCCTGGGCAAGGGCTCCAGCATCTTCTGAGCGGGCGGGACCGGACTGCCGCCCAGGGCGGACGCAGCGGCTTCAGCAGCCCAGCGGCCCGACGGCGGAAGCCCGCGCTTTCAGACAGGCCCGGCGCCTGGTCTTTCTCCGCGACAGCGCCGAGGAGCGGGACCGAACGGCCGGCGTCGCCGGCGATCCGCTCGGCGCCGGCAGGAGCCGGCCGATGCCGCAGCCTCTCGAGGCCTCCCGGTCGCGGGGAACCATGGGGCGAATGCGAAGCTCGTCGCTGCCGGCGGCCTGACCGCCCGACGGCCTGGCGCGCCCCACGGCGGTCGCGCCAAACGAAAACGGCCGGCGCAGCGGCCGGCCGTCATGTCAGGACGATGAAGCGCGTCGCGGCTCAGTGCGCCATGGCCTTGTTGATGTCCTCGACCATCTTCTTGGCGTCGGCGAAGAGCATCAGCGTGTTGTCCTTGAAGAACAGCTCGTTCTCCACGCCGGCATAGCCCGAGCCCATGCCGCGCTTGATGAAGAGGACGGTCTTGGCCTTTTCCACGTCTAGGATCGGCATGCCGAAGATCGGCGAGGCCGGGTCGGTCTTGGCGGCGGGGTTCGTCACGTCGTTGGCGCCGATGACGAACGCTACGTCGGCCTGGGCGAACTCGGAGTTGATGTCCTCGAGCTCGAACACCTCGTCATAGGGCACGTTGGCCTCGGCCAGCAGCACGTTCATGTGGCCGGGCATGCGGCCCGCGACGGGGTGGATGGCGTACTTCACCTCCACGCCCTCCTTCTTGAGGTTGTCCGCCATCTCGCGCAGCGCGTGCTGCGCCTGGGCGACCGCCATGCCGTAGCCCGGCACGATGATCACCTTGCTGGCGTTCTTCATCATGAAGGCGGCGTCGTCGGCCGAGCCCTGCTTGACCGGGCGCGTCTCCTTCTCGCCGCTGCCGCTCGACGCCGTCTCGCCGCCGAAGCCGCCCAGGATGACGGAGATGAAGGAGCGGTTCATCCCCTTGCACATGATGTAGGAGAGGATCGCGCCGGAGGAGCCGACAAGGGCGCCGGTGATGATCAGGGCCATGTTGCCGAGCGTGAAGCCGATGCCGGCCGCCGCCCAGCCCGAGTAGGAGTTCAGCATCGACACCACGACGGGCATGTCCGCGCCGCCGATGGGAATGATGATGAGCACGCCGAGCACGAGGCTCGCCAGCACGATCAGCCAGAAGGTCGCGCCGTGCTGGCCCGTGATGAAGAGGATGATGAGCAGCACGAGCGCCGCGGCGAGCGCGATGTTGATGGCATGGCGCTGCGGCAGCATGATCGGCTTGCCGCTCATGCGCCCGTCGAGCTTCAGGAAGGCGATGATCGATCCCGTGAAGGTGATCGCGCCGATCGCCGCGCCGAGCGCCATCTCGACCAGGCTCTGGGCATGGATCGCGCCGGGCGCGCCGATGTTGAAGGCGGACGGGGCGTAGAAGGCGCCGGCCGCCACCATCACCGCGGCGAGGCCGACCAGCGAATGGAAGAAGGCGACGAGCTGCGGCATCGCCGTCATCGGGATGCGCCGGGCCACGACCGCGCCGATGCCGCCGCCGATGCCGATGCCGCCGATGATCATCGCCCAGGCGCCGAAGCCGTGCGGCCGGGCCACGGCGAGCGTGGTGAGGATGGCGATGCCCATGCCCACCATGCCGTAGAGGTTGCCCTGGCGGCTGGTGGCCGGGGAGGAGAGCCCCCGCAGCGCCATGATGAACAGGGCGCCGGAGACGAGGTAGAGCAGGGCTGCGAGGTTGGCGGACATGCTCAGCCCTTCTTCTTGTACATGGCGAGCATCCGCTGGGTGACCAGGAAGCCGCCGAAGATGTTCACGCTGGCGAGGATCAGCGCGATGAAGCCCATGCCGCGCGCCACGCCCGCGCCCGGCCCGACCGCGAGGTCGACGCCGACCGCGAGCAGCGCGCCGACCACGATCACCGAGGAGATCGCGTTGGTGACCGACATCAGGGGGGTGTGCAGGGCCGGCGTCACCGACCAGACGACGTAGTAGCCGACGAAGACCGCCAGCACGAAGACGGCGAGCTGGAAGACGAAGGGGTCGATCGCGCCGCCCGAGGCGGCGTGGGCGGCCGCTCCGGCCGACTGGGCGAGCTGGTGGGCATAGCCTTGCGCGGCGTCGGCGGCTTCACGCGCCAGGCGCGCGGCGGCCTGGGCCTTCTCGAGGAGGACGTCAGGGGTCTCGTTGGCCATGGATCTCTCTCCTCCCTCAGGCCGCCGGCTCGGCGACCTTGGGCTGGAAGTTCGGGTGCACGACCGCGCCGTCGCGCGTCAGGTTCGTCGCCTTCACCAATTCGTCGTCCCACTTCACCGCAAGCGCCTTGGCGCCCTTGTCGATCATGGTTTCGAGGAAGGCGAAGAGGTTTTTCGCGTAGAGGCTGGAGGAGGTGGCCGCGAGGCGGCCCGGCACGTTGAGGTGGCCGACCAGCTTCACGCCGTTCGGCGTCGTGACGACCTCTCCGGCCTTGACGCCGGCGACATTGCCGCCGCGCTCCACAGCGAGGTCGATGATCACGGAGCCGGGCTTCATCGAGGCGACCATCTCGGCCGTCACCAGCTTCGGCGCGGGCCGGCCGGGGATCAGGGCCGTCGTGATCACGATGTCCTGCTTGGCGATGTGCGAGGCGACCAGCGCCGCCTGCTTGGCCTGGTACTCCTTGGACATCTCCTTGGCGTAGCCGCCGGCCGTCTGGGCCTGCTGGAACTCCTCGTCCTCGACGGCGAGGAACTTCGCGCCGAGCGACTCGACCTGCTCCTTGGTCGCGGGGCGCACGTCCGTCGCGGTGACCACCGCGCCGAGGCGGCGGGCCGTGGCGATGGCCTGCAGGCCGGCGACGCCGACGCCCATGATGAAGCAGCGCGCGGCGGGCACGGTGCCGGCCGCCGTCATCATCATCGGCAGCGCCCGGCCATATTCGCCGGCGGCGTCGATCACGGCGCGGTAGCCGGCGAGGTTGGCCTGGGATGACAGCACGTCCATCACCTGCGCGCGGGTGATGCGGGGCATCAGCTCCATGGCGAAGGCGGCGACCTTGGCGTCGGCCATGGCCTTCAGGGCCGCGTCCTGGCCGTAGGGGTCCATGATGGCCAGCACCAGGGCGCCCGGCTTCATGGCGCCGAGTTCCTTGTCGTTGGGCCGGCGGACCTTGAGCACGACGTCGGCGTCCTTCAGCACGGCGGCCGATTTCGGCGCGACGGTGGCGCCGGCCGCCTCGTAGTCGCTGTCGACGATCCCGGACTTGAGGCCCGCACCCGCCTCGACGGCGACCGTGGCCCCGAGGCCGACGAGCTTCTTCACGGTTTCCGGCGTCGCAGCGACACGCGGCTCGAGGCTGTCGCTCTCGGTGATGACGGCAATCCGCATCGGATGACACTCCGGTGGTCGACGTTCAGGTCGACGTCAGGCGGCTGGACACGAAAAAGGGGGCTGTCGGCCCCCCGTCGCTGCGGTCAGAGAAGGAAGATCGCCATGCCGACGAGAATGGCGCAGACCACGATCGTGCCCCACTTCGTCAGGTTCGTGAACATGGCGTAGGTGCGCTCGTGCTCGGCATAGTCCATGGCCGGGTGGCCGCCGGCATGCGAGGTCTGGTGATCGGCCATGTTGCTTCTTCCTTGGGCTTGCAGGCTTTCCTCCGGGCTTTAGCGCAAGCGGGGGAAAGGCGCAATCGTAGCCGGGCGGGAGGATCAGCCCGAGGCCTGCCGCAGGGCCGCCGCAGAGGCGAAGCAACCGCTCACGAGGGCGAAGAGCGTCAGCCCCGCCAGCACGAGGGCCGGCGTGGCGAAGGGGATGGTGCCCCCGGTCGCGGCGTTGGCGGCCGAAACCCCGAAAATCAGCACGGGGATCATCAGCGGCAGGACGAGGATGGAGAGCACCAGCCCGCCGCGGCGCAGGCTCGCGGTGAGCGCAGCGCCGATGGCGCCGATGAAGGTGAGCGCGGGCGTGCCGATCAGCAGCGTGAGGCAAACCGCCGCGAGGCCCTCCGGCGCCATCCCCAGGAGCAGGCCGAAGAAGGGCGCGACGAGGGCAAGCGGCAGGCCCGTGACGCTCCAGTGGGCGAAGCCCTTGGCCAGCACCACCAGCTCCAGCGGCACCTCGCCCATCAGGATCAGGTCGAGCGAGCCGTCCTCGGCGTCCGCCTGGAACAGCCGGTCGAGCCCGAGCAGGGAGGCCAGCACGGCCGCGATCCAGAGCACGGCCGGCCCGATGCGCGAGAGCAGGTTGAGGTCGGGCCCGATCGCGAAGGGCACGATCGTCACCAGCATGAGGAAGAAGACGATCCCCATCGTGCCGCCCCCGCCGATGCGCAGGGCGAGCCGCCATTCCCGCCGGAACAGGGCGAGGAGGGCGCCGCTCACGCCTCGCTCCCGATGCGCAGGGTCGTCGCCGCGGGGAAGGCGAGGGGAAAGTGGGTGGCCGCGACGGCAAGCCCGCCGGCGGCGAGGTGCTCGGCCACCAGGCCCTCGAACAGCGCCTGCGACGCCGTGTCGAGCGCGGCCGTCGGCTCGTCCAGCAGCCAGAGCGGCCGGTGCGAGACGAGAAGCCGGGCCAGCGCCAGCCGCTTGCGCTGGCCGGCCGAGAGATAGCCGCAGGGCAGGTCGAGCGCGTGGCCGAGGCCCATCCGCTCCAGGGCCGCCTCGGGCTGCGTCCGGCCGGGACCCAGCATGGCCTGCCAGAAGTCCAGGGCCTCCAGCGGCGTCAGCGACGGCTTCAGCGCGTCGCGATGCCCGACGTAGTGGGCCTGCTCGGCCAGGCTGCGCTCGGGATCGCCCTCCTCGGCCCGCAAGGCGCCGCCGGCTGGCTCCAGCAGGCCCGCGAGGATGAGCAGCAGGCTCGACTTGCCGGCGCCGTTGCGGCCGGTGAGCAGCAGGGAGGCGCCCGGCTCGACCCGGAAGCTCAGCCCCTCGAAGACGGTGCGTCCGGAGCGCTGGCAGGAGAGGGCGTCGGCGATCAGTCGCATGAGGGGCCGGAGGCTGGAACGACGCTTGCTGGAACGCCGCTTGCAGGAAGGACGCTTGCAGATGGCCCCCGGCCATTCGACCGCGCAGGGGCGTTCGCCGGCCGCCTTGAGGAACAGGGACAAGCTACTTTGGTTCGTGTAGCGGCTCCTTTGAAAATTTTCTATAAGCGCCGTGGCTGCGCCGAGCGCTTCTCATCCAGCGCGGGGACTCGGGCACTCCCGGGGCGGCGCGCGTGTTCACGCATCCCGGCCGCATTGCATCTCGTCGAACCCCAAGAGGATTCAGCCCGTGACGTCTCTCGACAGCTTCAAGTGCCGCAAGAAGCTCAAAGTCGGCGCAAAGACCTATGTCTACTACTCCCTGAAGGACGCCGAGAAGAACGGCCTCGCCGGCGCTTCCAGCCTGCCCTTCTCGCTGAAGGTGCTGCTGGAGAACCTGCTGCGGTTCGAGGACGGGCGCACGGTGACGAAGGAGGACATCGTCTCCGTCGCGGACTGGCTGAACACCAAGGGCAAGTCGGAGCGTGAGATCGCCTTCCGCCCCGCCCGCGTGCTGATGCAGGACTTCACGGGCGTCCCCGCGGTCGTCGACCTCGCCGCCATGCGCGACGCCATGAAGACCCTCGGCGGCGACCCCGAGAAGATCAACCCGCTGGTGCCCGTCGACCTGGTCATCGACCATTCCGTCATCGTCGACGAGTTCGGCACGCCCAAGGCGCTCAAGCAGAACGTGGCGCTGGAATATGCCCGCAACGGCGAGCGCTACAACTTCCTGCGCTGGGGCCAGAAGGCGTTCGAGAACTTCCGCGTCGTGCCCCCCGGCACCGGCATCTGCCACCAGGTCAACCTGGAATACCTCGCCCAGACCGTCTGGACGAAGAAGCAGAAGGTCCGCAACAAGCTCGGCAAGCTCGAGACGCAGGACGTCGCCTATCCCGACACGCTGGTCGGCACCGACAGCCACACCACCATGGTGAACGGCCTCGCCGTGCTCGGCTGGGGCGTCGGCGGCATCGAGGCCGAGGCGGCCATGCTCGGCCAGCCCATCTCCATGCTCATCCCCGAGGTGATCGGCTTCAAGCTCACCGGCAAGCCGCGCGAGGGCATCACGGCGACCGACGTCGTGCTCACGGTCACGCAGATGCTGCGCAAGAAGGGCGTCGTCGGCAAGTTCGTCGAGTTCTACGGCCCCGGCCTCGCCGCCATGACGCTCGCCGACCGGGCCACGATCGCCAACATGGCGCCGGAATACGGCGCGACGTGCGGCTTCTTCCCCGTCGACGGCGAGACGCTCGACTACCTCGCCACGTCCAGCCGCGCCCCGGCGCGCGTGGCGCTGGTGGAGAAGTACGCCAAGGCGCAGGGCATGTTCCGCACCCGCGCCACGCCCGATCCGGTCTTCACGGACACGCTGGAGCTCGACCTCGGCACCGTGCAGCCCTCCCTCGCCGGGCCCAAGCGCCCGCAGGACCGCGTGCTCCTCACCGAGGCCAAGCCGGGCTTCGCCGCGGCCATCGAGACGGAGTTCAAGAAGAACGCCGCCGAGCTCGCCAGGCGCTACAAGGTCGAGGGCAAGAACTTCGACCTCGGCCACGGCGACGTGGTGATCGCCGCCATCACCTCCTGCACCAACACGTCCAATCCCGGCGTGATGATCGCGGCGGGCCTGCTCGCCCGCAACGCGGTGGAGCGGGGCCTCACCTCGAAGCCGTGGGTGAAGACCTCCCTCGCCCCCGGCTCGCAGGTCGTGGCGGAATACCTCGCCAAGTCCGGCCTGCAGAAGTCGCTCGACAAGGTGGGCTTCAACGTCGTGGGCTTCGGCTGCACCACCTGCATCGGCAATTCCGGCCCGCTGCCGGCGGAGGTCTCCAAGACCATCAACGACAACGACCTCGTCGCGGCCGCCGTGCTCTCCGGCAACCGCAACTTCGAGGGGCGGGTGAACCCGGACGTGCGCGCCAACTACCTCGCCTCGCCCCCTCTGGTGGTCGCCTACGCGCTGGCGGGCTCCCTGCAGGTCGACCTCTCCAAGGATCCGATCGGCACGGACAAGAAGGGCAAGCCCGTCTACCTCAAGGACATCTGGCCGTCCTCCAAGGAGATCGAGGAGACGATCCGCAAGACCGTCACCCGCTCGCTCTTCAAGTCCAAGTACGCCGACGTGTTCCAGGGCGACGCCAACTGGCGGAAGATCAAGGTGGAGGGCGGCCTCACCTACAAGTGGAACATGGGCTCCACCTACGTGCAGAACCCGCCCTATTTCGAGGGCATGACGCTCGAGCCCAAGCCGGTCCAGGAGATCGAGAAGGCGCGCATCCTCGGCCTCTTCCTCGACTCGATCACGACCGACCACATCTCGCCCGCCGGCTCCATCAAGGCGGCCTCGCCGGCCGGCAAGTACCTGATGGAGCGGCAGGTCGCGCCGGCCGACTTCAACCAGTACGGCACGCGCCGCGGCAACCACGAGATCATGATGCGCGGCACCTTCGCCAACATCCGCATCAAGAACCAGATGGTGCCGGGCGTGGAGGGCGGCGTGACCGTCCACTATCCCTCCGGCCAGCAGATGGCGATCTACGACGCCGCCATGGAGTACCAGAAGGAGGGCGTGCCGCTGGTCGTCTTCGCCGGCAAGGAGTACGGCACCGGGTCCTCGCGCGACTGGGCGGCCAAGGGCACCCTTCTGCTCGGCGTGCGCGCCGTGATCGCCCAGTCCTTTGAGCGCATCCACCGCTCGAACCTCGTGGGCATGGGCGTGCTCCCGCTCGTCTTCGAGGAGGGCGTCTCCTGGCAGACGCTCGGCCTCAAGGGCGACGAGACGGTGACCATCAAGGGCCTGGCCGGCGATCTCAAGCCGCGCCAGAAGCTCGAGGCGCTGATCACCTACGCCAATGGCAAGTCGAAGAAGGTGCCGCTGGTCTGCCGCATCGATACGCTCGACGAGCTCGAGTACTTCCGCAACGGCGGCATCCTGCCCTACGTGATCCGCAGCCTGGTCGCCTGATCGCCCCGGCGACCGGCGGTTGCGCCGCTTCGAGGCCCGGCCCCTGCGGCCGGGCCTTTTTCGTGCAGATGCCCCCGCGACATGGGCGGCGGCCTCCTCACGATGGCGTGACGCGGGGCGTCGCGCCCTTCAACCGCCCGTGCGTCAAGCAGATGTGAGTTTTTCGTGGGCAGGCTTGCGTCTAGGGTCCGCCTGACGCGTAACCAGGCTCGCCTCATGTCCCCTCTGCGCCCGCTCATCCTGCTCTCCGGCCTCGCCGGCCTCGTGGCGGCCTTGCCGGCCGCTGCATCCGACAGGCCCCGAATGGTCGTCGAGCTCTTCACCAGCCAGGGCTGTTCCTCCTGTCCGCCGGCCGACAAGCTGCTCGGCGATCTCGCCAGCGACGGCTCCGTCCTGGCCCTCTCCATGCCGGTGGACTACTGGGACTATCTGGGCTGGAAGGACACGCTCGCCGAGCGCAGCTTCACCGAGCGCCAGAAGGCCTATGGCGACGTGCGCGGCGACCGGCAGGTCTACACCCCCCAGGCCGTCATCGACGGCGTGACCCATGCGGTGGGATCCGACCAGGAGGCGATCCAGAAGGCCGAGAAGGCCGCGACGGAAAAGGGTGCGCTCAGCGTGCCGCTCTCGGTCGAGATCGTCGGGGGCTCGGTGAAGGTGACTGTGCCGGCCATGCCCGGCGCGCCCAGCGCGTCGGTGCTGCTCTTCCCCATCGTGAAGAAGATGGAGGTCGCCATCGGCCGGGGCGAGAACAAGGGCAAGACCATCTCCTACAACAACGTCGTGCGCTCGGTGGTCCCGCTCGGCGTCTGGCACGGCGAGGCGCGCACCTACGAGGTGCCCGTGGCCTCGCTCGGCAAGGGTGCGGCCTGCGACACCTACGCCGCGATCCTGCAGGTCGGCGGCCCCAGCAAGCCCGGCGTCATCCTCGGCGCGGCCAAGGCGTCGGGAAGCTGAGCGGCGCGCCCGTCGCCATGGCGAGACACGCAGCGGCGGAGCCGTCCGGAGAACGCCCGGCAGACGACCGGATTGCTTCGCTTCGCTCGCAGTGACGGGTGGGCGGCCTAGTTCAGCAGCGGCGACCAGGACGGGTCGGAGGCGTAGGACGGCGTCGGCACCGGCACTTCCACGCGCCCGGTCGTGTCGACCATGAAGACGCGCGCGCCCGAGGTGCCGCCGGCGTCGCGGAAGAACATCAGGTAACGCCCGTTCGGGGCCCAGGTGGGCCCCTCGTTGTGGAACCCCTCGGTGAGGATGCGTTCGCCCGAGCCGTCCGGCTTCATGATGCCGATGGCGAAGGTGCCGCCCTTCTGCTTGGTGAAGGCGATATAGTCGCCGCGCGGCGACCAGACCGGCGTCGAGTAGCGCCCCTCGCCGAAGGAGATGCGCCGGGCCGCTCCTCCCGAAGCCGGCATGACGTAGATCTGCTGCTGCCCGCCGCGGTCGGATTCGAAAACGATCTGCGATCCGTCGGGCGAATAGGACGGGGACGTGTCGATGGCGTTGGTGTCGGTGAGCCGCGTCGTGGTGCGCGAGCGAAGGTCCATCGAGAAGATGTTCGACGAGGAGCCTTGCGACAGGCTCATCACGATCTTCTGCCCGTCCGGCGAAAAGCGCGGCGAGAAGGTCATGCCGGGAAAGTTGCCGACGACCTCGCGCTGGCCCGTCTCGATATTGAGCAGGTAGACCTTGGGATCGCCGGCGCCGAAGGACATGTAGGTCACTTCCTGGCTATTGGGCGAGAAGCGCGGGGTCACCACGAGGTCGTCACCGCGCGTGAGGTAGCGCACGTTCGCCCCGTCCTGGTCCATCAGGGCGAGCCGCTTCTTGCGGTTGTCCTTGGGGCCGGTCTCATCGACGTAGACGACGCGGGTGTCGAAGAAGCCCTTGTCGCCTGTCAGGCGGGTGTAGATCGCGTCCGAGATGATGTGGGCGACGCGCCGCCAGTTATTGGGGTCGGTGAAATATTGCTGCCCCGTGAGCTGCTGGCCCGCCAGCACGTCCCACAAGCGGAACTCGGCCTTGAGACGGCCGGAGGGGTCGCGCGTGATGCGCCCCGTCACCAGCGCCTGGGCGTTGATGGCCTTCCAGCTCTCGAATTGCGGCGCGGCGTCGACCGAGAGCGACTTCTCGATGAAGGCCTTCTTGTCGATCGGCGCGAAGATGCCGGAGCGCTTGAGGTTGTTGGTGATCACCGAGGAGATCTGCGCGCCCATGGTGGGGTCGGCGCCGCCGAAATCGGTGATGGCGATCGGCAGGGGCTGGAAATTGCCGCGGTCGACCGTGATGGAGAGTTCCGCGAGCGCGGGTCCGGCGGCGGTCGCGGCAAGCAGTCCGGCCGCGCCCGCCAGCAGGAGCCGGCGGGTGGGGCGGGCGAAGGCGTCGGGCATCAGCGCGGGGCTCGCAGGGCGGAGGATCGGACGGGCCATCTCGGGATCGGGGCTTTCGGGGCGGGGGAGGGGCGCGGCGGGACTCAACGCAGGGGGGCGCGGCCGTGTTGTCGGCGATCGAGGGGGCGAAAGGATGTCATCCCAGCATCTCCGCGGGGTCGAACATCACGTTGAGCTCCTTCCAATCCGAGAAGAACGGCGCGAACTGGGCGGGGATGCGGAAGGGCGCGCAGCGCTTGATGGCGCGCACCGCGCTTTCCGCCATGGCGTTGAAGGCGGGGTCGCGGCCGGCGTTCAGCAGCACGGGTTCGGCCGACAGCGAGCCGTCCACGTTCAGCGCCATCCGCACGCGCGGCTTGCCGATGTCCTTGCTCAGTCCCGGGGGAGGCGACCAGCAGGTGGTGATCTGCTCCTTGAGGATCGATCCGAGCTGGTCCTTCTGGCTGGGCGAGAGCTTCGGTCCGCTGGCGTTCGGCGCGCCCAGCGAGGCCGTGCGGTTGATCTCCTTGGCCGTGGAGGGCGCGGAGGACGGCGCCTCCTTCGAGGTCAGCAGCTTTTCGATCTGCGAGGGGTCGAACTTCGCCTCCGGCTTGGCCGGGGCCGGCTTCGGCTTGGCTTGCTCGGCGGCGAGCGCGGCGAGCTTCTTGGTCTCCTCGGCCTTGTCCTGCGCCTTCTTGGCCTCGGCCTCCTGCTTCGCCTTCTCGGCGGCCTTCTCCTGCGCGAGCTTCTTCTCGGCGTCCGCCTTGGCCTTCGCCTCGGCTTCGGCCCTGGCCTTGGCGTCCGCCTCGGCCTTGGCCTTGGCCTCTTGCCGGGCCTTGGCCTCGGCCTCCGCCTTGGCCTCCTGCGCCTTGCGCAGGGCCTCGGCCTCGCGCGCCTCCGCGGCCGCCTTCGCGGCGGCTGCGGCTGCGGCGGCCTTGGCGGCGGCCTCGGTCCTGGCTTTGGCGTCCGCCTCCGCCCTGGCCTTCGCCTCGGCCTCGGCCTTGGCCTTGGCGTCCGCCTCGGCCTGGGCATCCTTCGGCCGCTCGGGCGGGGAGGGCGGAACGGCGACGGCCTCCGGCTCGGGCGGGCGCGCGGGCGGCGTGGGCACGTCGCGCCTGGGCTCGGGCGCGGGCGGCTTCGTCTCGGCGAGGTCGGCCACCTTGTCGGCGCGCGGCTTCGGCTCGGGCTTCGCCTCCCTGGCCGTCTTCTCGCCCTTGGTGATCTGCGAGAACTCGCTCGCTGAGATCACGTCGACCGCGACCGATTCCTGGGCGTCGTCGAAGGGCTTGGTGTCCGAGAAGGCCACGAGCGCGAGCACGAGGAGGGCGGCGTGCGCCACCCCCGACACGACCATGCCCGGCTGGGACCAGTTGACCTTCACGCGCTGACGCCCCCGGTCATGCGGTGGCTACCGCTTCTGCTCGGGCTCGGTGACGAGCGCGACCTTCTTGTAGCCGGCGGCCGTCACGGCGGCCATCACCTCGGCGACGCGGCCATAGGGGATGGCCTTGTCGCCGCGCACGTAGATCCGTTCCTCCGGCCCGGCCTTGGCGACCTCGGCCAGCTTGGGAGACAGCTCCTCGAGCGTGATCGGCGTCTCCATCAGGTAGATCTTGCCGTCCGCCTTCACCGAGAGGGTGAGCGGCTGCTTGTCGATGTTGAGCGCCGCGGCCTTGGTCTGCGGCAGGTCGAGCGGCACGCCCACCGTGAGCAGCGGTGCGGCCACCATGAAGATGATGAGCAGCACGAGCATGACGTCGATGAACGGCGTCATGTTGATCTCCGACATCGGGCGGTGCTTGCGCCCGCCCCGGCGGCGGCGTCCCGGCTGTCCCCCGGCTGCGACCGACATGGCCATGGCGTAGCCCTCCTCAGGCGGCGATGCGCTCGTCGATCTGGCGCGACAGGATGGCGGAGAACTCGTCCGCGAAGGTCTCGAGCCGGCCCTGCTGCTTGGCCGCCTCCGCCTGCAGCTTGTTGTAGGCAATGACGGCGGGGATCGCGGCGAAGAGGCCGATGGCCGTGGCGAAGAGGGCCTCGGCGATGCCCGGCGCGACGACGGCGAGCGAGGTGTTCTTCGACGCGGCGATCGACCGGAACGAGGTCATGATACCCCACACCGTGCCGAACAGGCCGATGAAGGGGGCGGAGGAGCCGATGGTCGCGAGCACCAGGAGCTTGGACTCCAGCCGCTCGACCTCGCGCTGGATGGTGACGTCGACGACTTTGTCGATGCGCTGGGCGAGCCCCGCGAAGGCGCGGCCGGAGCCCTCCAGCGACCGCTTCCACTCGCGCATGGCGGCCACGAAGACGGCAGACATGTTGCTGGTCTGCCTGTCGGACAGGGCGCGGTAGAGCTCCTCGAGCGACTGGCCGGACCAGAACACCTCCTCGAAGCGGTCCATCGCCTTGCGGCTGCGCTGGAAGAGGATGGTCTTGTCGATGATGATCGCCCAGCACCACACGGAGGCCGCGAGGAGGCCGAGCATCACGAACTTCACGACGAAGTGCGCGCCCCAGAACATCGTCCACAGCGAGATCTCGCTGCCCGGTGCGCTCAGGCCGCTCGCCACCACGTCCGTCGCATTCATCGCGCGTGTCCTCGTCCTACGATCCCCGGCCCGGTCCGGGCGCGTCCCGGTCCGATCCCGCCGCGAGATCCCCATGGGCCGGGCTCCGGAGCACGGGGCCCCGGCCTCCCGGCGGTATCGATCAGGCTGGTCGCGTGTCACTCGCCCCCGATTCCGGCGAAATCAAGGGCGTAGGGCCGCGCGGGGCCATCCTGCGGATGCCGCAGTCGCAGTTAAGGGGTCGTCAGGGTTAACGGGGCGTTACGATGCTGCGCCGCAGCGTCGAATCAGGGCGTCGCCCGTGCGTCAGGCCGCCGGGCCCGCCATAAGCCCCGCAAGGGCCGCTTTCAGCGCCGGCGGCAGCCGGGCGGCGCGCTCGCCGATGACGCCCACGACCACCGCCTCCGCCGTCACCAGCGCCTCGCCGTCGCGCGTGACCGCCTGCCGCATCACGAGAGAGGCCCCGCGCACCTCGGCGACTGAGGTCTCCACCACGAGCTGGTCGTCCATCCGTGCGGGCTTCAGCCACTCGATGGTCATCTTGCGCACGACGAAGAAGAAGCGCTCCGGCCCGGCATGCCAGTCGCGCTGCATCACCCCGGCCTCCCGCAGGAACTCCGTCCGCCCCCGTTCCATGAAACGGAGATAGGACGCGTGGTAGACGACGCCGGAGAAATCCGTGTCCTCGTAATAGACGCGAAGGGGGAGGCGGTGGACGAGGGGTTGCATTATTCGGCAACAGTAAATCGAGACTCTTCGCCCGCAAGGGTGGAAATCAAACTAAGCCTGGTAGCAATCAAACAAACATTCGCGACAGCCGGTTCGAAGGCAGTCGGACGAGCGATCTTCCGGTCGGAATAATTGTCGAACGACATTTTCTCACGGCTCCTCCCCTTCCCCGAACAGACCGAACTGCGCCGCGGGCCGCGGAGGCTCGGCGAGGCCGAGGTGGCGGAAGGCCTGGGCGGTGAGCAGCCGTCCGCGCGGCGTGCGCTGCAGGAAGCCCTGCTGCAGCAGGTAGGGCTCGATGATGTCCTCGATGGCGTCGCGCGGCTCGGAGAGCGCGGCGGCGATGGTCTCGATGCCCACGGGCCCGCCGCCGAAATTCACCGCGACCATCTCCAGGTAGCGGCGGTCCATCAGGTCGAGGCCGATGCTGTCGACGTCGAGCAGGCGAAGCGCCTTGTCGGCCGCCTCCCGTGTCACGCTGTCCACCTGGTCGACGATGGCGAAATCGCGCACGCGTCGCAGCAGGCGGCCGGCGATGCGCGGCGTGCCGCGGGCGCGCCGGGCGATCTCGTTGGCGCCGTCCGGCGACATGGGCAGGCCCAGCACGCGCGCGCCGCGCGAGACGATCAGCTCCAACTCCTCCACCGTGTAGAAGTTGAGCCGGATCGGGATGCCGAAGCGGTCGCGCAGCGGCGTCGTCAGCAGTCCGGCGCGGGTCGTGGCGCCGACGAGCGTGAACTTGGCGAGGTCGATCTTCACCGACCGCGCGGCCGGACCCTCGCCGATGATCAGGTCGAGCTGGTAGTCCTCCATGGCGGGATAGAGGATCTCCTCCACGGCCGGGTTCAGCCGGTGGATCTCGTCGATGAAGAGGACGTCGCGCTCCTCGAGGTTGGTGAGCTGCGCCGCGAGGTCCCCGGCCTTGGCGATCACGGGCCCGGAGGTGGAGCGGAAATTCACCCCGAGCTCGCGCGCCACGATCTGCGCCAGCGTGGTCTTGCCGAGGCCCGGCGGTCCCACGAAGAGCACGTGGTCCAGCGCCTCGCGCCGCGCCTTGGCGGCCTCGATGAACACCTTCAGGTTGGCCCGCGCCGCAGCCTGCCCGACGAAGTCGTCGAGAACGAGCGGCCGGATGGAGGATTCCAGGTCGTCCTCGCGCTTCTCGGGCGTGACGAGCCGCCGGGGAGGGGTGCTCATCGCGCGGCGCTCCCGTCGCAGGTCGGTTGCGGCCTCACTTCGCCAGTTCCTTCAACCCGAGGCGGATGAGCTGCGGGGCCTCCGCGCCTTCGCCGACGATGCGCAGGGCGGCGGCCACGGCGGCCGAGGCCTGGGCCTGGGCGTAGCCGAGGTTCACGAGCGCGGACACGGCGTCGGACACGGGCCTTGGCGCCGTGTTCTCCTCCACCTGCCCGGCGAGCGTCACCACCAGCGGGTCTACGGCGCCGAAGGCGGGCGCCTTGTCCTTCAGCTCCGCCACGATGCGGGCCGCGAGCTTGGGCCCGACGCCGGGCGCGCGGCTGATCATCGCCTTGTCCTGCGTGCCGATGGCGCCGGCGAGCCCGCCGGGGTCGAGCACGGAGAGCAGGCCGAGCGCCACCTTGGAGCCGACGCCCTGCACCGTCTGCAGGAGGCGGAACCACTCCCGCTCGGCGTCCGTCCTGAACCCGAAGAGGCGGATGGCGTCCTCGCGAACCTGCGTCTCGATGGACAGCACCGCCGCCTCCCCGACGGAGGGCAGGGCCGTCAGCGTGCGGGACGAGCATTGGACCACGTAGCCGACGCCATGCACGTCGAGGATCACGTGGTCCTCGCCATAGCTGTCGACGACGCCCTTGAGCTTGCCGATCATCAGCCTGCGTCCCGTCCGGCTACCAGCGCCGCCATGGCGCGGGCGAAGGGCGCGGTCTCGCCGGCCAGCCCGGCCACCACGCCGGCCCTGTCCGCCTCGTTGCGGTTCTGGCTGGCCTTCCACTTGCCGGCCAGCCGGTCTACGGCGACCTCGATGCCGACGATGCCCTTGACCTGCGCGGCGACGAAGTCGGCCGGCGCGTCGTCCACCGCCCAGGGTTGCGGTCGCTCGCCCTCCATCAGGCCGGTGAGCGCCCGCACCTGGCGGTGCAGCCAGGCGGGATCCTCGATGGCGGTGGCGACGCCGCTCGCCTGCACCATCGCGTAGTTCCAGGTCGGCACCACCTTCCCCGTCTCCCGCTTGGTCTCGTACCAGCCAGGCCGGACATAGTGTTCGGGCCCCTGGAACACGACGAGCGCGCGCACGCCGCCCACGCAGTCCTTCCATTGCGCGTTGGCCCGGGCGAGGTGGCCGCGCAGCATCGTGCGCCCCGTGGCCGGCTCCACGTCGAGCAGGAAGGGGATGGGATTGGCGACGGGCCCCTCGGCCCCGCCCGTCACCAGGAGGCCCAGCGGAAAGGCGCGGATCAGCGCGTGTTGGCGCGCGTCGTCCGGTTCGCGAAAGGCAGGCGGCTCATACATGGGGCGGGGATCTCGGGCAGGGGTCTCGCAAGTGGTCTCGGAAACGGGGCTCGGAAACGGGGGCTGGGACAGGGTGACCGCGTGGACATTACCAGAACACGGGGTGGCGAACAGCCTCAGCGCGCCCGGGCGAGGACCGCGCGCTCCAGGGCTCGCGCGCCGCGGTGCTGGGCGTGGGTGAGCGCGATGGCGAGCGCGTCGGCCGCGTCCGCCGTCTTGGGATCGGCCTTGGGCAACAGCACGCGCACCATCATGTGGATCTGGGCCTTCTCCGCATGGCCGCCGCCGACGATGGTCTTCTTCACGAGGTTCGGCGCGTATTCCGCCACCGGCAGGCCGGCCTGGGCCGGCACCAGCAGCGCGATGCCGCGGGCATGGCCGAGCTTCAGGGTGGCGCGGGCGTCCTTGTTGACGAAGGTCTCCTCGACCGCGACCTCGTCCGGCCGCTGGGCGTGGACCACCTCGGCCAGTCCCTCGTGCAGCTGCCGCAGCCGGTCCGCCAGGTGCAACTCGCCGTCGGAGTGGACCGAGCCGCAGCCGACGAAGGAGACGCGGCTGCCCAGGCACTCGATCATGCCCCAGCCCGTGTTGCGCAGGCCGGGGTCGACGCCGAGGATGCGAATCGGAGTCTGGCTCATGGGCGCAAGCCATAGCCCGCCGGAGCGCGCCGAGCCAACCGCGACGCCCGGCCCGGGAAGCCGGGGGCGCTCAGCCCTCCATCTTCGCGACCAGCGCGTCGGAGAACTCGGCGTTGCTGTAGACGTGCTGCACGTCGTCATTGTCCTCGAGGCTGTCGAGCAGGCGCAGGATCTTCTCGCCGGCCTCGTCGTCGACATTGACGCTGGTCTGGCCGCGCCACACCAACGCGGCCTTGCGGGGTTCGCCGAACTTCGCCTCGAGCGCCTTCTGCACCTCGCGCAGGGACTCCATGGAGGTGATCACCTCGTGGCCCTCCTCGGCGGAGGAGACGTCGTCGGCGCCGGCCTCGATGGCGGCCTCCATCATCGCGTCCTCGCTCGCCACCTTGGCGTCGTACTCGATCACCCCTAGCCGGTCGAACATGAAGGAGACGGCGCCCGTCTCCGCCAGCGAGCCGCCGGCCTTCGTGAAGTAGGAGCGCACCTCGCTCGCCGTGCGGTTGCGGTTGTCGGTGAGCGCCTCGACGATCACGGCGACGCCGCCCGGGGCATAGCCCTCGTAGCGGATCTCCTCGTAGTTCTCGCCGTCGCCGCCCGCGGCCTTCTTGATGGCGCGCTCGATATTGTCCTTGGGCATGTTCTCCGCGCGCGCGGCCAGCACGGCGGCGCGCAGGCGCGGGTTCATGTTGATGTCGGGCAGGCCGAGCTTGGCGGCGACGGTGATCTCTCGGGCCAGCTTGGAGAACAGCTTGGAGCGCACCGCATCCTGCTTCCCCTTGCGGTGCATGATGTTCTTGAATTGGGAATGGCCGGCCATGGCGCTCTCCGTGCTGGACGGGACGGTCGGCGCCGCAGGGGCCCGCGCGCCCCGTCCCGGAAATGAGGTCGCGCCTTATACGTCGCCGCCGCGGCGGCTGACAAGGAACCAGCGGCAGGCGCCGGAACGCGGCCGCGGTCAGGCCCAGAACGCGGGAACGGCCTCGGCCAGGACCGGCCCGATCCGCACCGGCGCCACCGCCCGGGCCAGGCCCGTGCGGTCGTCCACGTCCACCGCCACGCCCGACAGCGCGCCAGGCCCGGAGGCCGCCTCCAGCCGCGCGCCGGGCGTCTTCTGCAGGAAGCGGCGGATCGGCTCCTCCTTGGCCATGCCGAGGATCGAGTCGTAGTCCCCGCACATCCCGGCGTCGGTCATGTAGGCCGTGCCGCCTGGCAGGATCTGCTGGTCGGCCGTGGGGACATGCGTATGGGTCCCCACCACAAGCGTCGCGCGCCCGTCGACGAAATGGGCCATCGCCTGCTTCTCGCTGGTCGCCTCGGCATGCACGTCGATCAGCACCGCGTCCGCGGCGGCCCCCAGCGGGCAGGCCGCGAGTTCCTTCTCGACCACTGCGAAGGGGTCGTCGAGCGCGTCCATGTAGAGCCGGCCCATCACGTTGACGACGAGCACGCGCGCGCCGTTCCTCGCCGTCACCACGGTCGCGCCGCGCCCGGGCGTGCCGGCGGGGTAGTTGGCCGGGCGCAGCAGGCGGGGCTGGCGCTCGATGAAGACGAGCGCCTCGCGCTGGTCGAAGGAATGGTTGCCGAGCGTCACGGCGTCCGCCCCCGCGGAGAGGAGCTCCTCGCAGATCGCCTCGGTGATGCCGAAGCCGCCCGCCGCGTTCTCGCCGTTGATCACGACGCAGTCGAGCGCCCAGGCCTCGCGCAGGCCGGGCAGGCGGTCGATCACCGCGTTGCGGCCGGGCCGGCCGACGACGTCGCCGAGGAAGAGCAGGCGCATGACGATCTCCGGTTATGGACCCGTGCGGATCAACTCGGTCTCGGTGAGGATCCAGTCCAGCCGCCGGTCGTGCGGCTCGGCCGGCACGCGCGCGACCTCCTGGCAGGAAAAGGCCACCCCGATCGTGGCGAGGGGGCGGCCATCGGCCGAGAAGGCCTCGATGGCGCGGTCATAATGCCCCGCCCCGTAGCCGATGCGGTCGCCCCGCCGGTCGAAGGCGGCGAGGGGGACGAGCATGGTGCGCGGCCGCACGGAGGCAGCCTCCGGACCGGGCTCCAGCAGGCCGAACGCAGCCTTCACCAGCGGCTGGCCGTGCTGCCAGACGCGGAAATCGAGCACCGGGCGACGCACCACCGGCAGCGCCAGGGTGACGCCGTGCCGCTCAAGGGCGCGCATCAGCGGCCTTGTGTCCAGCTCGCTGCGGATCGGCAGGAAGACGGAGACGGGCCCCTCGTGCAGCGCCGCGTGGAAGGGCAGGGCGTGCAGGGCCTCGAACCGGTCGGCCACGAGCTGCGATGCGCGGGCGCGCTCCCCGGCGGTCAAGGCGTCGCGACGGGCCAGCACCTCCTTGCGCAGGGCGTCCTTGTCGCGGGCGGCGGAAGGGGAGGAGAGGGACATTCAGGCGAAAGCCGAGTGCGGAGCCACAGTGGCCGTGGGACGATCGATCCCGGGAAACCTACAACGTAGGTGGGCGCCGTGTGCCCAAGTCCACGGACGAGGGCGGGGACAGCTCCCGTTAGGATCGATAAGGCCCCGGGGATACATTGTCCTACACGCACCCCGCAGCCCCGCGCTGCAACAGATAAGCCGGCCCGGCGGGCTTGACCAGCCCCTTGCGCGCAGGTCTCCCCGGCGATCGACGGGCGGAACCCCGCGCCCGGCGGCTCAGCCCGCCGGCCCGGTGCCCAGCTCGCGGGCGACCGTCTCGATCCGCTCGGCGGCCTCGACCAGCGCATTGGCCACCTCGGCCTCCGCCTCCCCCAGCGAGGCCACCGTCGCCGACTGCGCCGATTGCAGGCGCCCCACCTCGGCTTCCAGCGCCGCGATGCGCGCGCGCAGCTCCTCCCGCTCGTCGAGGAAGGTGATGGCGGCCATCACCGTCAGCCGGCTGTCGCCGATCTCGCCGAAGCTGCGGCGCATCTCGCCGATCTTGCCGTCGACTTCGCCGGCAAGCCGGCGCAGGTGATCCTCCTGCCCGTCCTCGCAGGCGATGCGGTAGGATTTCTCGGCGATGGTGACGGTGACCTGGCCCAATCGTCCCTCCCTGCAGCCGACATCAGCCGCGCCGGGTTCAGCCGGCGTGGTCGGCGAGTTCGATCACCGAGCGCACGGACCCGATGGCCCGGTCGATCCGGCGGGCGAGTTCCTCGGTGGTCCCGTCGAGCCTCTGGGCGCGGGCCAGGGCGCCGTCGAGCTCCACGGCGAGGCGTGCGCGGTCGTCCTGCATCAGCGCGAGCTCTGTCTCCAGCGTCGACTTGGAGCGGTCGGCCTCCCGCCGATGCGCCGCGGCGGCCTCCAGCGCGTTGAGCGAGGCGCGCAGGCGCGCGATGGCGTCCTCGATGAGCGCGGACCGCGAGACGGGCTTGGGCATGGTCGACATGGCGGCGCTCGCTTTCGAAACGGCCCGGAGACGCCTCCGGTGAGCTCGAGCGGACGAGATCGAAAACTTCGCATCGAACTTAACCGTTCCGCTGGATGGGGGTCAATCGACAGGTTTTTTTCCGTCCTTCCACCGGCCGAGCGAATGGCGGGCGACCGGGTCCGCGCGGGACGAGGCGCCGGGCGGCGAGGGTGCGGCCCCGCCTTCGCCCGGCCGGCAGGCCCGAGGGCCGCGTTGCATTGACTCACCTCGGCGAGGTGCTATCAGTCCCCGCGATTAAGCGGGGAATGCACGATGTCGGCAGCGCGAGAGCAGCACGGACCCATGGCCAACGCGATCCGGGCGCTCGCCATGGACGCGGTCGAGAAGGCCAAGTCCGGCCATCCCGGGCTTCCCATGGGAACGGCCGACATCGCCACGGTGCTGTTCTCCCACGTCCTCAAGTACGACGCCGCCGATCCCGCCTGGCCCGACCGCGACCGCTTCATCCTGTCGGCCGGCCATGGCTCGATGCTGCTCTATTCCCTGTTCTACCTGACGGGCCTCGGCGGCATGAGCCTCGACGAGCTCAAGCGCTTCCGCCAGTGGGGCTCCAAGACGCCCGGCCATCCCGAATATGGCCACACCGTCGGCGTGGAGACGACGACCGGGCCGCTGGGCCAGGGCATCTCCACCGCGGTGGGCTTCGCGCTCGCCGAACGGCTCATGGCGGCCGAGTTCGGCCCCGAGGTGGTCGACCACCACACCTTCGTGCTGGCCTCCGACGGCGACCTGATGGAGGGCATCTCCCAGGAGGCCATCGCCATTGCCGGGCACATGAAGCTCTCGCGCCTCATCGTGCTGTGGGACAATAACGGTGTCTCCATCGACGGACCGGTCTCGCTGTCCGACAGCGTCGACCAGATCCGGCGCTTCCAGGCGGCCAACTGGAACACCGCGCAGGTGGACGGCCACGACGCAGACGCCATCCTCGCCGCCGTCGAGGCCGCCAAGCGCTCCGACAGGCCCACGATGATCGCCTGCAAGACGGTGATCGGCTTCGGCGCGCCCAAGAAGGCCGGCACCTCCAAGGCCCACGGGGAGCCCCTCGGGGCCGAGGAACTGGCCGGAGCCAAGGCGGCGCTGAACCTCTCCCCCGATCCTTTCTCCATCCCCGAGGGCGCGCTCGAGGCCTGGCGGTCCGCCGGAGCCCGCGGCGCCTCTGCCCGCGCGGCCTGGGCGAAGCGGCTCGCGGCCATGGACCCGGCGCACCGGGCCGAGTTCGAGCGCCGCGTGCGCGGCGACCTGCCGGCCGGCTTCAAGGCCGCCATGGACGGCCTCAAGGCGAAGCTTGCCGCCGAGCCCGTCACCGTGGCGACCCGCAAAGCCTCGGAGCTGGCGCTCGAGGTCATCACCGAGGCCGTGCCGGAACTGGTGCTGGGCTCGGCCGACCTCACGCCTTCCAACAACACCAAGACGAAGAACCTCAAGGTCGTGGCGCCGGGCGAGCTCGCCGGCCGCTACATTCACTGGGGCATCCGCGAGCACGGCATGGCCGCCGCCATGAACGGCATCGCCCTGCATGGCGGGCTGATCCCGGCCGGCGCGACCTTCATGGTCTTCACCGATTACTGCCGGCCCTCGATCCGCCTCGCGGCCCTGATGGGCGTGCGCGTCGTCTACGTGATGACCCACGACTCCATCGGCCTCGGCGAGGACGGGCCGACGCACCAGCCGGTCGAGCACCTCGCCTCGCTGCGCGCGATTCCGAACCTGCAGGTCTTCCGCCCGGCGGACCCGATCGAGACGGCCGAGTGCTGGCAGATCGCGCTGGAGACCCGCAGCGGCCCGAGCCTCCTGGCGCTGACCCGCCAGAACCTCGCGCCGTTCCGGCGCGAGCCGTCGGCCGAGAACCTCTCCGCCCGCGGCGCCTATCGGATCGCCGGCTCGGACGACGGCAGGGTCTCGCTTTTCGCCTCCGGCTCCGAGGTCGAGATCGCGCTCGCCGCCCGCGACCTGCTGGCGGCCCGCGGCGTCGCCGCGCGCGTCGTCTCCGTGCCGTGCTTCGAGCTTTTCGCCGCGCAGCCGGAGGCCGTGCGCGCCGCCGTGATCGGCAAGGCCCCCGTGAAGGTCGCCATCGAGGCCGGCCTGCGCATGGGCTGGGACGCGATCATCGGCTCCGACGGGATCTTCGTCGGCATGAGCGGCTTCGGCGCGAGCGCGCCCTACAAGGAGCTCTACGCGCATTTCGGCATCACGGCGGAAGCCGTGGCCGAGCAGGTCGCCGCGAGGCTGTGACAGAGGGACCGCTCCCCCGCGGGACCCGGCGTGAATCCCCACGCAACGCAGGCCTCGGGCCCGCGTTGCCGACCGAAGCCCGCCGCCGGCGGTTCCCCTCGGGGCCGGGCGGCACCACAGGGAGTGTGCAATGACCGTCCGCGTCGCCATCAACGGGTTCGGCCGCATTGGCCGCAACGTCCTCCGCGCCATCATCGAGTCCGGCCGTACCGACATCGAGGTCGTCGCGATCAACGACCTCGGCCCTGTGGAGACCAACGCCCACCTGCTGCGCTATGACAGCGTGCACGGCCGCTTCCCGCATGCCGTGAAGGTCGAGGGCGACACGATCGACGTGGGCCGCGGGCCCATCAAGGTCACCGCCGTGCGCAACCCCGCGGAGCTGCCCCACAAGGCGCTGGGCGTGGACATCGCCATGGAGTGCACGGGCATCTTCACCGCCCGCGACAAGGCCGCCGCCCACCTCGAAGCCGGCGCCAAGCGCGTCATCGTCTCGGCTCCCGCCGGCGGGGCCGACTTCACGGTCGTCTACGGCGTGAACCACCAGAAGCTGACGAAGGACCACCTCGTCATCTCGAACGCCTCCTGCACGACGAACTGCCTCGCCCCCGTGGCCAAGGTTCTGCACGAGGCCGTCGGCATCGAGCGCGGCATGATGACGACGATCCACTCCTACACGGGCGACCAGCCGACGCTCGACACCATGCACAAGGACCTCTACCGCGCCCGCGCGGCTGCCCTGTCCATGATCCCCACCTCGACCGGCGCCGCCAAGGCCGTGGGCCTCGTGTTGCCCGAGCTCAACGGCAAGCTGGACGGCTCCTCGATCCGCGTGCCCACGCCTAACGTCTCGGTCGTCGACCTCAAGTTCGTGGCCAAGCGCGCGACCTCCAAGGACGAGATCAACGCCGCGATCAAGGCCGCGGCTGACGGACCCCTCAAGGGCGTTCTCGGCTACACCAACGACAAGAACGTCTCGGTCGACTTCAACCACGACCCCCATTCCTCGATCTTCCACATGGACCAGACCAAGGTGATGGAAGGCACGTTCGTGTCGATCCTGTCCTGGTACGACAACGAGTGGGGCTTCTCGAACCGCATGTCCGACACGGCCGTAGCCTTGGGCAAGCTGATCTGACGCAGCGTGCCCCCGGTCCGCCCTGGAGTGGGGGCACGTTCCGATCCTCGGTCTTGAGCGTCATGACCGTTGAGCCTCATGACCCTGAAAACACATTCAGTTTTCTTCCAGGCCGTCTGAAAGGCGGATCCTGCGGATGCAAGGAAGGACGTCCCGTCCGTCAGCAAGGGGCGTCCCGTCGAAGGCAAGGCAGATCCAGGTGCTCGCGCGGGATGGAAAGGCGGAGGGGGCCCGGAGGGTCCATGATCGTGGGTCGGCTCAAGGCGCTTGAGCCAGGCTGCGAACGCCTGGAAGCGGGCTTTCAGTGGCTGAAGCTCGGCTTCGCTCGGATGGAAGTTGGGCTTTCCCATGCTGCGACACGGGAAGCCCTGGCCAGGGCCGCGGCGCGGCTTTCCTGTTGGAAACCGCAGGGCCGGACTCCGCCTGCGACAATGCGCGCGAGCGGGCTCGCTCCTCGACGATCCAGACCCCGAAGTCCTGACGGATCGCGTGTTTGCCTGTAGTCTCTGGCCGCGAGCATGATCGTGACGTGGTTCCTGATCGGACCTGGAGCAAAATGACCACTTTCCGCACCCTCGACACCGCCGATCTCTCGGGCAAGCGCGTCCTCCTGCGGGTGGACCTCAACGTGCCCATGGACCAGGGACGCGTCACCGACGCCACGCGCATCGAGCGCGTGCTGCCGACGATCCGCGAGATCGCGGACAAGGGAGGCAAGGTGATCCTGCTCGCCCATTTCGGCCGGCCGAAGGGACGCGACCCCAAGGAGAGCCTCGCCCCGGTCGCCACGGCGGTGGCCGAGCATCTGGGGCGCCCCGTCGCCTTCGCAGACGACTGCATCGGCGACGCCGCCAAGGCCGCCGTCGACGCGCTGAAGCCCGGCGACGTGCTGCTCCTGGAGAACACCCGCTTCTACAAGGAGGAGGAGAAGAACGATCCGGCCTTCGTGAAGGCTCTGGCCGCCAATGGCGACCTTTGGGTCAACGACGCCTTCTCCGCCGCCCACCGCGCCCATGCCTCGACGGAGGGGCTGGGCCATGTGCTCCCAGCCTATGCCGGCCGTACCATGCAGGCCGAGGTGGAGGCGCTCGCCAGGGCGCTCGAGGCGCCGCAGCGCCCGGTCCTCGCCGTGGTCGGCGGGGCCAAGGTGTCCTCCAAGCTGGAGCTCCTCGGCAATCTCGTGAAGAAGGTGGACATCCTCGTCATCGGCGGAGGCATGGCGAACACCTTCCTCGCCGCGCAGGGCAAGGCCGTGGGCAAGTCGCTCTGCGAGAAGGACCTGCTCGACACCGCGCGCCAGATTCTCGTGACGGCCAAGGACGCCGGCTGCGACATCGTCCTGCCCGTCGACGCCGTGGTCGCCTCCGAGTTCAAGGCCCACGCGCCGAGCAAGGTCGTCTCGGTCGACGCCGTCGGTCCCGACGACATGATTCTCGACATCGGCCCGGCCTCGGTCGCCGAGGTCTCGCGCCGCCTCGCCGGGGCCAAGACGCTCGTCTGGAACGGCCCCTTTGGCGCCTTCGAGCTCGAGCCCTTCGACACGGGCACCACGGCCGTGGCCCGCGAGGCCGCGCGCCTCACCAAGGCCGGCGCCCTGCTCTCCGTGGCGGGCGGCGGCGACACGGTCTCCGCGCTCAACCACGCCGGCGTGGGCGAGGAGTTCAGCTACGTGTCGACGGCCGGCGGCGCCTTCCTCGAATGGCTGGAGGGCAAGCCCCTGCCGGGCGTGGAAGTGCTGCGCGCCTGAGCGCCCGGCGGCGTTCCTCCTTCGTCCTTGTCGGGCGGCCCTTCCGCGGTGGGCCGGACCCGTTGCGTCACCCGGCCAATCGAGCGCGGGATGACCGGGACGTGGAGCCGATCGGGCTCGAGATCCTGAGGCGCATCCAGGGGCGACATCGCCGACCTGCGCGGGGACATGGCCTTGCGCTTCGGCGTCACGCCGACGGGCGCGCCTCCCCGAAGGGCCAACCTCCGGAGAAGTCGACGATCGACCCTGTCAGGAACCGCGTCCTGACGGTCGCGAGGAAGGCGATGACCTCGCCGATCTCGTGCGGCTCGGCCAGGCGTCCGGCCGGAACGCTCCGCCGGACATAGTCACGGCCCCGCTCCGTCTCGCGGAACAGCGCGCCGGGATAATAGGCTTCGCTGTAGAGAAAGTTCGGCGCCACCGCGTTCACCACCACCTGGTCCTGCGCGAGGTCGATCGCGAGCGAGCGGACCATCGCGTTGACGGCCGCCCGGGCCGCGTCGGGAAAGGCGCCGCCCGGGAGCGGCAGGCGCGTGCGGTTCGAGGTGACGAGGACCACGTTGGCTCCGCCCTGCTCCCGCAGCCGCGGCAGGGCGGCCTGCACGAGGCGGAATGGAGCCTCGACCAGCCGGGCGTAGTTGAGGCGGAGCTCCTCGATCGGCGCGGTCTCCGGGCTGTGCGCCGGGGCGGGGTGATGATCGTTGCTCACGATGGCCTGCAGGCTCCCGGCCCGCTGGAAGGCGGCCTCGGCGATGGCCTCGGGTTCGGCCGCGACGACCGGCTCGAGCCTCGGCCGGCCGGCTGCGAAGGCGCGCCAGGCGTCGGCCTGCGAGAAGGCCGCGTCGTGCGCCAGCACGTGGAAGCCGGCATCGAGGAGCGCGGCGACGGCGGGCGGACCGGCGAAGCCGGTGGCATTGGTCACGAGAGCGCGGCGGTCCTGGTCGTCGGCCAAGGTCGATCACCGTGGGAAGGGTGAATGCCGAGGATCATAGTCCCGCTCCGCCGCCGGAGGCGAGCCGCCCGACGCCGCCTGCCCGGGGCTCGCCTGCGGGCCGTCTTGCATTTACCCTGAACGCAGCTTGCGCCCCGGAACCCGTCGCCTGCGCCGGGGCTTTGCCCGATTGCTAATTCCGCAGGCCATGAAAATGCTCTACGGAAACGCCACACCCAGGTTGCAAGAAGCCGCTCGGAGGAGATTCAGGACATGGCGCGCATCACGCTGAGGCAATTGCTCGATCACGCTGCTGAGCACAACTACGGCGTGCCGGCCTTCAATATTAACAACATGGAGCAGGCGCTCGCCATCATGGAAGCCGCCAGCGCCGTGGACGCGCCGGTGATCATCCAGGCCTCCCGCGGGGCGCGCCAATATGCCAACGACATCATGCTCAAGCACATGATGGACGCGCTCACCGAGATCTATCCGGGCATCCCCGTCTGCGTGCATCTCGACCATGGCAACAACGCCGCGACGTGCATGACGGCGATCCAGGCCGGCTTCACCTCGGTGATGATGGACGGCTCGCTGAAGGAAGACGGCAAGACGCCGGGCGACTGGGAATACAACGTCGGCATCACCAAGACCGTGGTGGACATGGCCCATCTCGGTGGCATTTCGGTCGAGGGCGAACTGGGCGTGCTCGGCTCGCTCGAGACCGGCATGGGCGACAAGGAGGACGGGCACGGCGCCGAGGGCAAGCTCTCGCACGACCAGCTCCTGACGAACCCGCAGGAGGCCGTCGAGTTCGTGCGCGCCACCAAGGTCGATGCGCTCGCCATCGCCATGGGCACCTCGCACGGGGCCTACAAGTTCTCCCGCAAGCCGGACGGCGCCATCCTCGCCATGAACGTGATCGAGGAGATCCATCGCCTGCTGCCCAACATGCACCTCGTCATGCACGGCTCCTCCTCTGTGCCGCAGGACCTCCAGGACATCATCAACGAGTTCGGCGGCAAGATGCCCCAGACCTGGGGCGTGCCGGTCGAGGAGATCCAGCGCGGCATCAAGCACGGCGTCCGCAAGATCAACATCGACACGGATAACCGCATGGCCATGACCGGCCAGATCCGCAAGGTGCTCGCCCAGCACCCCGGCGAGTTCGACCCGCGCAAGTACCTCAAGCCCGCCATGGAGGCCATGACGAAGCTCTGCCGCCAGCGGATGGAGGAGTTCGGAACGGCGGGCCAGGCCTCCAAGATCAAGCGCGTGCTCAGCCCCGCCGAGATGGCCAAGGCCTATGCTGCGGGCTCGCTCGACCCCAAGTTCGGCGTCTCCCGCTCGGCGGCGGAGTAAGGCGGCAGGGCGGCTCGGCGGGCCGGGCGTTCCGTCGGGGACGTCCGGGTCGCCGAAACGGCCCCGGGAGTCCCGGCTTTTCGTCCCGCCGCGTCTTGCTCTAGTCTCCCGGCCTGATTCGGCCCCGTGCCCTCTGGCGCGGGCCTTAGCAACGCAAGGTGCGGCCATGACCGAAAGCGCCCGTCTCGTCCTCGCGACGCCGCGCCCCCTCGGCGGGCAGCGCGGATTCCAGCCCGCGGCCTGGGCGGACGACCTCGCCCGGTCTCTCGGCGCCGCCTTCGAGGGCGGGCCGGTGGACGCCGTCCTTCTCTCCCTGCCCGGGCTCGACGAGCGCTCCCTCGTCAAGCTCCTCAAGCCCATCGTGGCGCTCGGCCAGGAGAAGGGCGCGGCCATGCTCCTGGTCGATGCGCCCGACATCGTGGCCCGCGCCGGGGCCGACGGCGTGCATGTCTCGCGGCCCGAGGCGCTGCAGGGAGCCCTCGACATGCTGAAGCCGCACGACCGCATCGTGGGCGTGGGCGGGGTCAGGGCGCGCCACGACGCGATGGAGGCGGCCGAGGCCGGCGCCGACTACGTGCTGTTCGGCGAGCCGGACGAGGACGGCCAGTGCCCCCCGCTTCCCGCCGTGCTCGAGAGGGCCGCCTGGTGGGCCGAGGTGTTCCAGACGCCCTGCGTCGCCTACGCGCCGGGTCTCGGCGACGTCGCGGCCATGGCCGCGACGGGCTGCGAGTTCGTGGCGCTCGGCGAGGCGGCGTTCGGGCATGCGGAAGGTCCGGCCGCCGCCATCCGCTCGGCGCTCGCCGCGATCTCCGCCGCCCCTGCGCCCCTGCGCTGACCATGGCGCGGACGGCCGCCAGCCGCTGGTCCCTGCCGGGTGCGGCCCTGTGCCTCGCGCTGGCCGCGCCCGGCGCGGCACCGCTTGCCCAGCCCGGCCCGGCCCAGCCCGGCGAGGCCGTCGCGGAAGCGCCCGTCAAGCCGTCCGATCCGGCCAAGCCGTCCGATCCGGCCAAGCCGTCCGAGCCCGCGGACGAGGCGGCCGGGGCCGGCAAGCCGCCGCTCGACATGGCCTACGGCGCCTATCAGCGCGGCTATTTCATCACCGCCTTCTCCGAGGCCACGAAGCGGCTGGAGGGCGATCCCTCCGACACCGCGGCGATGACCCTGCTGGGCGAGCTCTACCTGGACGGCCTCGGGGTTCGGCAGGACTGGGCCAAGGCGGCCGACTGGTTCCGTCTCGCCGCCCAGCGCGGCGATCCCCAGGCCGCCTACGCGCTGGCCATGCTCATGCTCGACGGCAAGGGCGTCGCCAAGAACCCGGCCGAGGCGCGCCGCCTCCTGGAGCGCTCGGCGGACGTCGTGCCGCAGGCCGCGACCAGCCTGGGCCTCATGCTGCTGACCGACCAGAAGCCCGAGAGCGACCGCCGCGCCGTCGAATTGCTGCGTCGGGCGGCGCAGGCGAAGGATCCGGAGGCGCTCTACGCGCTCGCCGCCCTGACCCGCCAGGGCCGGGGCGTGACGCGCGACATTCCCGAGGCGGCCCGCCTCATGGCGGAGGCGGCTGCGGAGCGCAACGTCGCCGCCCAGGTGGAGTACGCCATCATGCTGTTCAACGGGGAGGGCGTGGCGAAGGACGAGGCGGCGGCGGGCCGGATGTTCACCCGCGCCGCGGTGCGAGGCAACGCGGTCGCCCAGAACCGGCTCGCCCGCCTCTACGCCGCCGGCCGCGGCGTGCCGAAGAACATGGTCGAGGCGGCCAAGTGGTACGAGCTGTCCCGCCGGCAGGGCCTCTCCGACGGCTGGCTGGACAACGCCATGAAGGAACTCACGCCCGACGAGCGCCGCCGCGCCGACGAGGCCGTCCAGCAGGCGCTGGGCCCGCCCCGCTGAGCCGGCCTCCGGCCGCTTCCCCTTGACGTTGCAGGCGGCATGGCGTTGATCGTGCCCGCGCTGCGTGCCCGGAGGTTCCATGATCCGCTCTCCCCTGATGACCGTGATGGTCGACGCCGTGATGAAGGCCGCCAAGGGCCTCCGTCGCGACTTCGGCGAGATCGAGAACCTGCAGGTGTCGCGCAAGGGGCCGGGGGACTTCGTCTCGCAGGCCGACTACAAGGCGGAGAAGATCCTGCGCGAGCAACTCGAGCGAGCCCGTCCCGACTACGGCTTCGTGCTCGAGGAAGGCGGCGTCGTGGAGGGCAAGGACCCGTCCCACCGCTGGCATGTCGACCCGCTCGACGGCACGCTGAACTTCCTGCACGGCATCCCGCACTGGTGCGTCTCCGTGGGGCTGGAGCGTGACGGCATGGTGGTGGCCGGCGTCGTCTACGACCCGGCCAAGGACGAGCTGTTCATCGCCGAGCGCGGCAAGGGCGCCTTCCTGAACAACCGGCGCATGCGCGTCTCCTCGCGCACCGATCCGGTGGATTGCCTCGTCGGCACGGGCCTGCCGAGCATCGGCCAGAAGGACCATCCGGGCATCCTCAAGGAGGTCTCCGCGATGATGCTCACCGTCGCCTCGCTGCGTCGCATGGGCGCCTGCGCGCTGGACCTCGCCTATGTCGCGGCCGGGCGCCTCGACGGCTTCTGGGAGACGGGCCCGAAGAGCTGGGATCTCGCCGCGGGCGCGCTGCTCGTGCGCGAGGCCGGCGGCTTCGTCTCCGATGCGTTCGGGGGCGACAGGATTCTCGACGCCAAGACCATCGTCGCCGGCAACGAGGCGATGCACGGCGTGATCCTGCAGCGCCTGAAGGAGGCGCGTGCCGCCGCCTGAGCCCCGCGGCAATGGCGGCGATCACGCTTCGGGGAGTGTGCTACATTGCCATGCGTTCGCCTTGATTCTGGGTTTCCGCCCGCCTGCGGCGGCGGTATGAGCCGGGACAACGGCCCCTTCGACCGCACGAGACCCGATGGCTGAGCCTCTCGAGATCCAGCGCTTGTCCTCGCCCCGCGGCTTCCTGCTGCGCATGCTGGTGTTCCTGATCCTCGCCGGCTTCGTGGCGATGATCCTGTGGAAGGCGATCCTGGAGGCGTTCAAGGCCAATCCCGGGCTGAACGGCGTCATCGTCGGCGTGCTCTTCATCGGCATCCTTCTCGCCTTCCGGCAGGTCATCCGGCTGTTCCGCGAAATCCGCTGGGTCAACGGGTTCCGCATGTCGGAGCAGGCGGGCCTGCCCGCCCAGCAGCCGGTGCTCCTGCTCCCGATGGCCAACGTGCTGCAGCACAAGGGCCCCCGCGCGGCGGTCACCTCCGGGACGTTGCGCTCGCTGCTCGATTCCGTCGGCATGCGCCTCGACGAGGCGCGCGACATCGGCCGCTACCTGACGGGCCTCCTGGTCTTCCTGGGCCTGCTCGGCACCTTCTGGGGCCTGCTGGAGACCGTGGGATCGGTCGGCCGGGTCATCGGCACCATGAAGACGGGCTCGGACGCCGCGCTGATGTTCGAGGACCTGAAGAGCGGCCTCGCCGCGCCGCTGGCGGGCATGGGCATCTCCTTCTCGTCCTCCCTTTTCGGCCTCGCCGGCTCGCTCGTCCTGGGCTTCCTCGACCTGCAGGCCGGGCAGGCGCAGAACCGCTTCTACAACGAGCTGGAGGACTGGCTCTCGACCGGCGTCGTGGAGCCCTACGAGATGCTGCCCGTGGCCGGCGGCGGCCCCGACCTCGGGCCGCTCCTCCAGCGCATCGCGGCCTCTCTCGACGAGGGTGGCGGCCGCAACTCCACGGCGGCGCTTGCCAACCTGGCGGAGGGCATCCAGTCTCTGGTGCAGCACATGCGTTCCGAGCAACAGCTCATCCGCGACTGGGTCGAGGCCCAGGCCGTCCGCGAAGCGGACATGAAGCGCCTGCTCGAGCGCCTCGCCAGGGAGCCTGACCGGCTGTGAGCATGGGCATGGGGCGCCGCCGCGCCCAGCGCCACGTCGACTACTGGCCGGGCTTCGTCGACGCCCTCTCGACGCTCGTCCTCTCCATCGTCTTCTTGCTCTCGGTCTTCATGCTGGCCCAGTTCTTTCTGGGCCAGCAGGTGACCGACAAGGACACGGCGCTGCAGCGCCTGACCCGCCAGCTCTCCGAACTCACCGACCTCCTGGCGCTGGAGAAGATCAACCGCAAGGGTCTGGAGGACAACCTCTCCATCCTTCAGGACACGCTGAAGGCGACCGAGGCCGAGAAGAACCGGCTGGCCGGCCTCGCCGACACCAACTCCGCCAGCGCGGCCACCGCAGGCTCCCAGGCGAGCGCGCTGGGCAAGGAACTCGACGTCCAGAAACAGGTGACCGCGCGCGCGCTGGCCCAGGTGGAGATCCTCAACCAGCAGATCTCGGCGATGCGCCGCCAGCTCGCCGCGCTGGAGGATGCGCTCGCCGCCTCCGAGGCGCGCGACAAGGAATCCCAGGCGCGCATCGCGGACCTCGGCTCCCGGCTGAACGTCGCGCTGGCGCAGAAGGTGCAGGAACTCGCCCGCTTCCGCTCGGAATTCTTCGGCCGGCTGCGCCAGGTGCTCGGCAACCGGCCGGACATCCGCGTGGTCGGCGACCGGTTCGTCTTCCAGTCCGAGGTCTTCTTCGACGCCGGACAGTCGGCTCTGCAGCCCGCCGGCCAGGCCGAGCTCGACAAGCTCGCCTCCGCCATCATCGAGCTCGACAAGCAGATCCCCGGCGACGTCGCCTGGGTGCTGCGCGTGGACGGCCACACGGACAAGCGGCCCCTGGCCGGCACCGGCCAGTTCAAGAACAACTGGGAGCTTTCCGCCGCCCGCGCCATCGCGGTGGTGCAATACCTGATCAGCAAGGGCGTGCCGCCTCAGCGCCTCGTCGCCGCCGGTTTCGGCGAGTTCCAGCCGCTGGACGCCGGCGACAGCGACGACGCGCTCAGGCGCAACCGGCGCATCGAGATCAAGCTGACGGAGCGGTAGCGCCGGATCGCCCTTGCGGGCGAGACGACGCAGTCCGGCCCCGCCCGGACCGCTGGATCGCTTCGTCGCTGCGCTCCCCGAACCGACGCGGTGGCCCTTTGGTCGCGGAGGCAGGAGAACCCGTCATGAACCTGCGCTTCCGGCCCCTGTCGCCGGCTGACCTTCCCGCCCTCACCGATCTCTGGGTCGACATCTGGCGCGACACGATCCCGTCGATCGACTTCGAGGCGCGCCGGCCCTGGTTCGTGGAGCGCATGGGCGAGC
The DNA here is from genome assembly GCA_046349155.1 of Alsobacter sp. Taxonomy (GTDB): domain Bacteria; phylum Pseudomonadota; class Alphaproteobacteria; order Rhizobiales; family Beijerinckiaceae; genus Alsobacter. The sequence continues at coordinate 503,212 of JAXMCW010000004.1, forward strand.
ACAGGGCGAATGGGGTGGACGTGGTTCTCGCCGTCGATCCCGCGGGCGACGCGGACATTCTCGGCTATGTCACGGTGGACAGGCGCAACGGGCACATCGACCAGCTCGGCGTGGCGAAGGCCGCCATGCGGCGCGGCGTGGCTCGCGCGCTTCTCGCCGAGGCGCGCCGGCTCTCGCCGCAGGGGCTCCACCTCGAGGTGAACGAGCACAACCCGCGCGCCGTGCGGCTCTACGAGAGCGAGGGCTTCGTTCCGACGGGACGGGGCGTCAGCCCCCGCTCGGGGCTTCCCCTTCTCCACTATCGCTGGACGCCCGGCTGACCGCCGCCGGCTGACGCGCGCCTCGGGCGGGCTGCGGTCACACGGCCGGCCTACTCGGCCGCCCTGTCCACCGCCATGGCCGCGGCGCCGGCCTCGAACTGCAGGCGGGCGAGGCGGGCATAGAGGCCGCCGGCCGAGACGAGTGCGGCGTGCGTGCCTTCCTCGACGATGCGTCCGCCGTCCATCACCAGGATGCGGTCGGCCTTGAGCACGGTCGCGAGCCGGTGCGCGATCACGATGGTGGTGCGCCCTTCCATCAGCCGGTCGAGCGCCGCCTGCACCAGCGTCTCGTTCTCCGCATCGAGCGCCGAGGTGGCCTCGTCGAGCAGGAGGATCGGGGCGTCGCGCAGGATGGCGCGGGCGATGGCGATCCTCTGGCGCTGGCCCCCGGAGAGCGTCACCCCGCGCTCGCCGAGCCGGGTATCGTAGCCCTGCGGCAGGGAGGCGACGAACTCGTCGGCGGCGGCGAGGCGCGCGGCCGCGCGGATGTCGGCGTCGCTGGCGTCCGGCCGCCCGTAGCGCAGGTTCTCGGCGACGGTGGTGCCGAACACCACGGGATCCTGCGGCACGAAGGCGATGCGCGAGCGCAGCGCGACGGGATCGACGGCCGTGGCCGGCACGCCGTCGACCAGCACCTGGCCCTGCTGCGGGTCGTAGAAGCGCAGGATGAGCTGCACCACCGTGCTCTTGCCGGCGCCGGAGGGGCCGACGATAGCGACGCGCTCGCCCTGCCGCACGGAGAGGCTGAAGCCGTCCAGCACCGGCGCATCCGGCCGCGTGGGATAGGCGAAGGCCACGTCGTCGAAGGCGACGGTCCCGAGCGGGGGCTCCGGCAGGGGCCGCGGCGCGGCGGGCGCCTTGATGCGGGGCTCCACGGCGAGGATCTCGGCGATGCGCCCGGCCGCGCCCGCCGCCGCGCTCACCTCGCTCCAGACCTGCGAGAGCTCGCCCAGCGCGCCGGCCGCGAAGACGGCGTAGAGCACGAACTGCGACAGGCGCCCGCCCGTGATGGTGCCGGCCAGCACGTCCTGCGCGCCGTACCAGAGCACGGCGACGACGCTGGCGAAGATGAGGAAGATGGCCACCGCGGTCAGGATCGAGCGCGCGCGCGTCGCCGTCACCGAGGCGTCGAACGCGTCCTCGGCGGCGCGCGAGAACTCCTTCAGGGTCGTGCCCTCGGCCGTGAAGGCCTGCATCACCCGCGTCGCCCCGATCGCCTCCGTTGCGAAGGCGGAGGCGTCGGCGAGGCGGTCCTGCGCCCGGCGCGAGCGCTCGCGCACCGAGCGGCCGGACGCGACGAGCGGCAGCACGATGACGGGGATGGCGAGCAGGACGAGGCCGGAGAGCCGCGGGCTCGTCACCACCATCATGGCCACCGCGCCCAGGAAGAGCACGAGGTTGCGCAGCGCGACGGAGGCGCTCGCCCCGAAAGCCGACTTGATCTGCGTGGTGTCGGCGGTCAGGCGGGAGACGATCTCGCCGGACTTCACCGTGTCGTAGAAGCCGGGATCGAGCCGCGTGAGATGCGAGAACACCGCCGTTCGCACGTCGGTCATGACGCGCTCGCCGAGCGTCATCACGAGGTAGTAGCGCAGCGAGCTCGCCAGCGCGAGAACGGCGACGACGAGGATCATCACCGAGAAGTAGCGGTCGATGAGCGCCACGCCCTCCGGCGAGAAGCCGAAGTCGACCATGCGGCGCACCGCGACGGGGATGGCGAGGGTCGCGGCCGAGGCTGCCACGAGCGCGACCAGCGCCGCCGCGATGCGGCCCTTGTAGCGCAGGGCGTAGGGGAGCAACGGCAGCAGCGCCTTCAGCGACGTGCGCTTGCGCTCCTTGCCTGGCGTGCTCTCGGGGGGGATCGAACCGCTCATGCCATCCTGTCCTGACTGACGGACCGTGCGTAGCGCTCTTGCGGCCCCGCGCCAAGTCCGGGCCAAGCCTGATGGCCCGCGACCTCGTGCAGCGCGTCGTCCTGTCCCGCCCGGACGCCGCCGCGATAGCGCCGCCGCGCTCCTCCTTGTCTGCCGCGCCGCTTTGCTCTATAGGGGCGCAACTTCTTCCAGGGCTCTATAGAGAAAAAGGGTCGCCGAGGCGACCGCCGAGGATCTTGTCATGAAGACCGACATCCACCCCGACTACCACACGATCAAGGTCGTCATGACCGACGGCACGGAGTTCTTCACCCGCTCCACCTGGGGCAAGGAGGGCGACGTGATGCAGCTCGACATCGACTCGAAGTCGCATCCGGCGTGGACCGGCGGCCAGCAGCAGCTGATGGACCGCGGCGGCCGGCTGTCCCGCTTCAACAACAAGTTCGGCGGCTTCGGCCTCGGCAAGAAGTAAGCCGAGCGGCCCTGCAGACGACGGAAACCCGGGTCCTGCCCGGGTTTTTTCGTTCCTGTCGTCCGGATCGTGGACATGGGGACTGCCGCCTGGCACGGCCGGGCGGCGCGATCGCGCGGCGCGGGGCGCTCCTTCGGGGGCGAGCCCCATGGCCTGCGGCCCGCTCCGCGACTGCGCGGCTCGTCAGATCCCGAAGGCCTGGCTGAGCAGCCTGTGCTGCTGCGCGACGGGATTGACCTCCACGACGACCTCGGTGACCGGCCCGTCCATCAGCGCGTCGAGGTGGATGATGCGGTCCTGCAGGCGCAGCGAATGGGCGATGAGGTCGCGCAGCTCCTGCGGCAGGGTCTCGGCGGCCTCCTCGGTGAGGGTCGACGCCTGGTTGGCGAGCCGCACCTTCTCCTTCTGGACCTGAGCCTGCGCGGCGGTCAGCTCGCCCTCGGCCACCGCGCGCTGCAGCAGCAGCCACGATGCGACCTGCATGAGACGGGTCGTCAGCCTCATGCTTTCGCTGGCATAGGTCAGGGCGACCATCCTCGGAAGCCCCTTGGACTGGTCTCGCCCGGGCCCGTCGAGATAGGCGGCGGTGGCTTCGACGAGGCCCATGCCCTCCCGGAACAGGGCGCGAAAGGCGTCCGAGCTCACGAAGGAATCGGCAAAGGAATGGGGGACGGCGGAAGAACTGGATTTCATGTCACTCATCGTCGGTTGTCCCGCAGGCTCTTGCACGCGTGTCGTTCCGGTCCGCTCGTGCATTGCTCACAGCGAGTGGAGCAAAGCTAGCGCCAGCGCCCGCATCGCGCCTCGGTAACGTCTTGTTAACGTTAATCGATCCGTCGGCTGTGGAAAGCCCCTCCCGGGGGGCGGGGGAAACCGGAGCGGGCCGCGGCCCCGAAAAGCAAAAAAAAGCCGCCTGTGGGGCGGCTTTCTGGAGTTGGATTACAGGGAGGCGTCAAACAGAGTGGACCAAGGCCACTCACGATCCAGACAATTCTGGATACGTTGTTCATAAGCTCGAAAGCCTAACGAACCTTTAACTCAATCAAGTTACCGCGCCCCGAATCCCAAAACGGGCCGTCCGGCCCAAGGCCTTGTCGCGATTCGGAAAATCACGACTTGAAGAAGCTGTCCGCGAGCCGGCGCGAGTCGAGCTTCGACGATCGCGCCTCCTCCAGCCGCGCGATTTCCGCCTGGAGCTGCGCGATCCGGTCCGCGAGTTCTTCGACCGAGAGCAGGGAGAGGTCCTGTCCCAGCACGTGGGCGGACGCCGCGCGCCGCGGCTGCTCTTCGAAAAAAGGATCCGACATGGCATCGTCCTCCTTCGCAGGCCGTTGGTCCCCATCGGCCGGCAGGATAGCGGGCCGCGGCGCGGGCTCCAAGCGGCGGCGCATACGGGAGGGCGGTACGGCATGACGGTCACGGCAGGGCAGGGCGAAACCATGCGGGCGATCGGCATCGAGCGGCCGGGAGGACCGGAGGTGCTGGTGGCGCAGGAGCGGCCGGTTCCCCGGCCCGGTCCGGGCGAGATCCTGGTGGCGGTCGCGGCCGCCGGCGTCAACCGGCCGGACGTCCTGCAGCGCCAGGGCGGCTATCCGCCGCCCCCCGGGGCGCCGGACATCCCCGGCCTCGAGATCGCCGGCACGGTCGCCGCGACCGGAGAGGACGTGTCGCGCTGGAAGCCGGGGGACGCCGTCTGCGCCCTCGTCGCCGGCGGCGGCTACGCCGCGTATTGCACGGTCCACGAGAGCAACGCACTGCCCACGCCAGCCGGATTCGACATGGTGTCGGCCGCGGCGCTGCCCGAGACCTTCTTCACGGTGTGGACCAACGTCTTCGAGCGCGGCGGCCTGCAGGCGGGCGAGAGCGTCCTCGTGCATGGCGGCACCTCGGGCATCGGCACCACCGCCATCATGCTGGCCAAGGCCTTCGGCGCGACGGTGTTCACGACCGTGGGCTCGGCCGAAAAGGCGGAGGCGGCGCGCCGCCTCGGCGCCGACATCGCCGTCAACTACCGCGAGGAGGACTTCGTCGCCGTGCTCAAGGCCGCGACGGACGGCAAGGGCGTGAACCTGATCCTCGACATGGTCGGCGGCGACTACATCGCGCGCAACTGGGAGGTCGCGGCCGTCAATGGCCGCATCGTGCAGATCGCCTTCCTGCACGGCGCCAAGGTCACGCTCGACTTCACCCGCCTCATGCTGAAGCGCCTCACCCATACGGGCTCCACGCTGCGCCCGCGGAGCGTCGCCGAGAAGGCCTCCATCGCCCGCGCGCTGGAGGAGAAGGTCTGGCCGCTGCTGTCGCAGGGCCGCATCCGCCCCGTCATCCACGCCACCTTCCCCTCGATCAGGCCGCGCAGGCCCATGCGCTCATGGAGTCGAGCGCCCATGTCGGCAAGATCGTGCTGAAGGTCTAGGCGGATATCCTCGCCCGGGTCGCCCCGCCGTCCTTGCGGGCGACGCGGAGCGACCGCATCCGCTCCCGGCGCGGATGCAAACATCGCCTGCGCCGCCCGTCCGGAAGCCCGGGGCCTGCGGCCAGAGGCCGAAACCGTCAATTGCATCGCCGGGCGGAGCAGCCTATATAGCGGGCAATCCCCGTTCAGTCAGGCGTCTGGGGGCTCCGGCCGAAAGGTCCGGTCGGGGCACGAGAGGCCATGCCTCGCGCCGACCCGTCCATGCAGAGGAGATCAGGATGAGCACTGGACCGCTGATGCCGAAGGCGACCGCCGTCTGGCTCGTCGACAACACGTCGCTGACGTTCGACCAGGTCGCCGACTTCTGCAAACTGCACCCGCTCGAGGTGAAGGGCATCGCCGACGGCGAGGTCGCCGCAGGCATCAAGGGGCTCGACCCCGTCGTCGCCGGCCAGTTAACCCGCGAGGAGATCGAGCGGGCCGAGAAGGATCCGGGCTACCGGCTCAAGCTGGCCGTTTCGACGGTCCGCATCCCCGAGCAGAAGCGCAAGAAGGGTCCCCGCTATACCCCGCTCTCGCGCCGCCAGGACCGCCCCAACGCGATCCTCTGGCTGCTGCGCAACCATCCCGAGTTGAAGGACGCGCAGATCATGCGCCTCGTCGGCACCACCAAGACGACGATCCAGCAGATCCGCGACCGCACGCACTGGAACGCCGCGACGCTCGCCCCGATGGATCCCGTGACGCTGGGCCTGTGCTCGCAGATCGACCTGGACTTCGAGGTCGCCCGCGCCGCCAAGGACCGCCCGGCGGTCGTGCAGGAGGAGGCCGACCAGACCTTGCTGCCGGCCGAGGTCACCACCGCGAAGGAGCCCGCCGCGCAGCCCTTCTCCAACCTCAACGCCCCGCGCCCCCGCGACGAGGAGGAGGCGATCGACGTCAACTCGGTCTTCGCCAAGCTCAAGCAGCTCAAGACGGGCGAGTGAGGCCGGCGCCGCCGGTCCGCGGAAAACCGTTCCATCTCAAGCCGTTGGCCGGGCGAAAGCCCGGCCTTTTTCGTGCTCTGGCCCCGGCCGCGCCGCAGTTTGGCCATCCACGCTTCGTTAACCATGCAGGCAATCCCTCGAATGCCACAGGGGCGCGAAACCCTTCGGCAAGGTTGACGGAACCTTCGCTTAACTAAGCCGCTCTAACCCTCCGATGAGACCGACGCGCCGGTTGTCCGGCCAACAAGGAGCATCACCATGACGGCTTCCATCCGGGCCGCGAGCGGGCCGCATTTCATGCACGCGGCCAAGCTGGCCCTCGCCCTGACCGCGGCCCTGACGCTCGCGGCCTGCTCGTCCAACAAGGCGGCGGACGGGGCCGGCGGAGCGGGAGCCTATGGCGCCGGTGGAGCCGGGACCCCGGGTTCCGCGCAGGACTTCATCGTCAATGTCGGCGACCGCGTGTTCTTCGAGACGGATTCGACCGACCTCACGTCGACCGCCACCGCCACGCTCGACAAGCAGGCGCAGTGGCTGTCGCAATATCCGCGCTACGCGATCACCATCGAGGGTCACGCCGACGAGCGCGGCACCCGCGAGTACAACTTCGCCCTCGGCGCCCGCCGCGCGCAGGTGACACGCGACTACCTCGCCGCCAAGGGCGTCAATGCCGGCCGCATGAAGACGATCTCCTACGGCAAGGAACGCCCCGTGGCCGTCTGCGACGACATTTCCTGCTGGTCCCAGAACCGCCGTGCGGTGACGGTGCTCGGCGGCGGCGCGGGCTCCTGAGCCGCGCCACGACCCCTTCTGGCTGAACGCCGGCGCCCCTCGGGGCGCCGGTCGCGTTCGTGGCCCCGCCGGGGCTTCTTCGCAGGTGCGACATATTTTGGCCCGGCGGCCGTCCCATGCTAATGGCCCTGTCCGTCCCTCAGCAGGAACCTCCTCCGCCATGCTCTTGCGTCTTGCCCGTGCGGCCGCCGCATCGACCTTCGGCCTTGCCGCGCTCGGCCTGCTTCTGGCCGCTCCCCTCCGCCCCGCCGCCGCGCAGGACGCGGCCGAGCTGCTGGTGCGGGTGAACAGGCTGGAGAACCAGGTCAGGGCCCTGTCGGGACAGATCGAGCAGCTGCAGTTCCAGAACAAGAAGCTCGAGGACCAGCTCACCAGGTTCCAGCAGGACGTGGAGTTCCGCTTCCAGGAGATGAAGGGCGGCGCCCGTCCCTCCGCCGGGGCGGCCCCCGCGCCCACGCCGGCCCCTACGGCCGGCAAGCCCCAGAAGCGCAGCGACGCCTTCGATCCCGGCGCGGACCCGGCCGCGCCCGGCGCCCCCCGCGCGCTGGGCAGCCTGCCGGGCGAGCCCCAGCCTGGCGCTTCGCAATCCGGCGCGCCCCAGGTCGTGGCGCGCGGCGGCGCCGCGGGCGACATCGGCACGCTGCTCGAGGACGAGGCGGACGGCCCCATCGACCTCGAGGCCATGGGCAAGGCGCCCAAGGAGGTGCCGGCCGGCGCGCTGCCCGCGCCCGGCCTGCCGGCCCGCACGACCGCGGCGCTGCCCCCGCCGGCTCCCGGCTCGGTGCAGGGCCTGAACCCGAGGCCCGTTTCGCCGGCGGCCGCGCAGCCCTCGATCGCCGCCGCCGGCACCGGCAGCGCGCGCGACACCTACGATCTCGCCTATGGCCTCGTGCTGCAGCGCCAGTACGACCAGGCCGAGATGGCCTTCCGCCAGTTCCTGCAGACCCATCCGCGCGACAAGCTCGCCCCGGACGCCACCTACTGGCTGGGAGAGACCTATTACCGCCGGGGCCGCTATCCCGATGCGGTGGAGCAATACCTCAAGATCTACAAGACCTTCGGCTCCTCGCGCATCGCGCCCGACAGCATGCTGAAGCTCTCCCTCTCGCTGCGGGGCATGAACCAGCCGGAGCAGGCCTGCGCCACGCTGGCCGAGATCGGCCGCAAGTACCCGGAGGCCTCCTCCGAGGTGAAGGCCGGCGTGCAGCGCGAGCAGAAGCGCGGCAATTGCTGAGGCCGCGCCCGTGGACCGCGCGGCGGCCTCGCCGCTGACCGCAGCCGACATCGCCACGGCGCTCGCTCCCCTCGCCGGGCGCCGCCGCCTCCTCCTCGCCGTATCGGGCGGCCCGGACAGCGCCTGCCTGCTGCACATGCTGGCGCGCTGGCGCCGCGACCACCCCGGCGTCGCGCTGGAGGCGGCCACGGTCGACCACGGCCTGCGACAGGCCTCCGCCGACGAAGCGGCGGCCGTCGCCGCATGGTGCGGCCGGCTCGGCCTGCCGCATGCGACGCTGCGCTGGACCGGGCTCAAGCCGCGCAGCGGCCTCCAGGCCGCCGCCCGGGAGGCCCGCTACGCGCTGCTGGCGGCGCATGCGCGGGCGGCCGGGGCGGATGTGCTGCTGACGGCCCACCATGCGGACGACCAGGCCGAGACCGTCCTGATGCGGCTCGCCCATGGCAGCGGCCTGCGGGGGCTCGCCGGCATGGCCCCGCTCGCGCGCCGGCCGGGGGGATTGCTGCACGCCCGTCCCCTGCTGCACCTCCCCAAGGCCCGCCTCGTCGCCACGCTCGCGGCCTGGGGCGAGCCCAGCTTCGAGGATCCCTCCAACGCAGATCCCCGCCACGGCCGCTCGCGCGCCCGGGCCCTGGCCCCCCTGCTGGCCAGGGAGGGCCTGAGCCCCGGCCGCCTCCTCCGGCTGGCGGAGCGCGCCCGCCGGGCCGAGGAGGCCCTCGACGCCCTCGCCCGCGAGGCCTTCGCCCGCCATGCCTGCCGGGACGGCGCGGGAACCTCGCTCGCGCCCGGGCTCTTCGACGAGGCCCCCGAGATCGTAATCCGGGTCCTGCTCGAGGCGCTCGGCGGCCGCGCGGACCAGGAGATCCCGGCCTTGCGCCTCGCGCGCGTCGAGGCGCTCGCGGTGGCCCTGGCGGAGGCCCGCGCCGAGGGCCGGGCGCTGCGCCGCACCATCGCGGGACAGGTGATGTCCCTCGATCGCCATGCTCGGGTCACGATCAGGGCGGAAAAATCAAGACGGCGGGGCCGCGGGGCGGCCGGCGCCGGCGCGGCGTTCATCGCGCGACAAGGAGCCTCGTGCTAGGCCATTCCGTCCGATGACGCGATTCCGGGGTTCTCCCGGGATGCGGCGGCCGGTCCCGGACGGTCAGGCCCGCCCGGAATCGCCCGCGGAGACCGGCTTCCCTTGGCAAGAGGGGCGTCGAGACCTACATTGAGACTACGCAACCGCGCCTTCCGCGTTCTTCACGCGACCGGCCTCATCAAGGCGATCGATCGGTAATGAACCCGAACGTCCGCAACTTCGCCCTCTGGGTGATCATTTTCCTCCTCGTGCTGGCGCTCGTCACGCTGTTCCAGAACCCTGGGCAGCGCTCGGCCTCCTACGAGATGCCGTACAGCCAGTTCCTCAACGAGGTCGATTCTGGCCGGGTTTCCAACGTCGTGATCTCCGGACCCGAGGTGCACGGCACCTTGTCCGACGGCCGGCCGTTCCAGACCTACGCGCCGAACGACCCCAACCTCGTGCAGAAGCTCTCGCAAAAGGGCGTGAACTTCTCGGCCAAGCCGCTGCAGGAGAACCTGCCCTGGTTCCTGGCGCTGCTCGTCAACTGGATGCCGTTGATCGTCTTCATCGCGGCCTGGATCTTCCTGTCGCGCCAGATGCAGGGCGCCAGCGGCAAGGCCATGGGCTTCGGCAAATCCAAGGCGAAGCTGCTGACGGAGGCGCATGGCCGCGTCACCTTCGAGGACGTGGCCGGCGTCGACGAGGCCAAGGAAGACCTCAACGAGATCGTCGAGTTCCTGCGCGACCCGCAGAAGTTCCAGCGCCTCGGCGGGCGCATTCCGCGCGGCGTGTTGCTGGTCGGCCCGCCCGGCACCGGCAAGACGCTGCTCGCCCGCGCCATCGCCGGCGAGGCGAACGTGCCGTTCTTCACCATCTCGGGCTCCGATTTCGTCGAGATGTTCGTGGGCGTCGGCGCGAGCCGCGTGCGCGACATGTTCGAGCAGGCCAAGAAGAACGCGCCCTGCATCATCTACATCGACGAGATCGACGCGGTGGGCCGCCACCGCGGCGCCGGCCTGGGCGGCGGCAATGACGAGCGCGAGCAGACGCTGAACCAGCTGCTCGTCGAGATGGACGGCTTCGAGGCGAACGAGGGCATCATCCTCATCGCCGCCACCAACCGCCCCGACGTGCTCGACCCTGCGCTGCTGCGTCCCGGCCGCTTCGACCGCCAGATCGTCGTGCCGAACCCCGACGTGATCGGACGCGAGCGCATCCTGCGCGTCCATGTCCGCAAGGTGCCCCTGGCGCCCGACGTCGACCTCAAGACGGTGGCGCGCGGCACGCCCGGCTTCTCCGGCGCGGACCTGATGAACCTCGTCAACGAGGCGGCCCTCCTCGCGGCGCGGCGCGGCAAGCGCATCGTCACGATGAAGGAGTTCGAGGACGCCAAGGACAAGGTGATGATGGGCGCAGAGCGCCGCACCCTGGTGATGAGCGAGGAGGAGAAGCGCCTCACCGCCTATCACGAGGCCGGCCACGCCATCCTCGCGCTGAACGTCAAGGCGACCGACCCCGTCCACAAGGCGACGATCATCCCGCGCGGCCGCGCGCTGGGCATGGTCATGCAGCTTCCCGAGCGCGACAAGCTCTCGATGAGCTACGAGCAGATGACCTCGCGCCTCGCCATCATGATGGGCGGCCGCGTGGCCGAGGAGCTGATCTTCGGCCCCGAGAAGGTCACCTCGGGCGCCGCCTCCGACATCGAGCAGGCCACCCGCCTCGCCCGCATGATGGTGACGCGCTGGGGCTTCTCGAGCGAACTCGGCACGGTGGCCTACGGCGAGAACCAGGACGAGGTCTTCCTCGGCATGTCGGTGTCCCGCCAGCAGAACATCTCGGAGGCCACGGCGCAGAAGATCGACGCCGAGGTCCGCCGCCTCGTCGAGCAGGGCTACAAGGAGGCGACCGAGGTCCTCACCGCCAAGCGCGACGAACTCGAGAAGCTGGCCGGCGGCCTGCTGGAATACGAGACCCTGTCGGGCGAGGAGATCCGCGACCTGCTCGCCGGCAAGCCTCCCGTGCGCGACATCTCCGACGAGCCGCCCAGCCGCTCGGCGCCCGTGGTGCCGACGGCCGGCAAGGGTCGCCCGCGCCAGGAGCCCGACGCGGGGATGGAGCCGCAGCCCCAGGCCTGATCCGCCGGGGCCGGACGAAACACGAGGGCTCGCCGCGAGGCGGGCCCTTTTTGCTGGGCGTCCCCACCGGCCGCCTTGCCGCGCATGATGGTCGCGTGGCCGGTCCTGCCGGCCTCCGGCACGGTCTGGACCGCGGCCGTCGATCCGAGGCCGTCGGGCCTCGGGCGGCGCCAGGCCGCTCGCGCCCCCGCGTCCTGCGCGACGGACGGCTCCGCCGCCTCGAGCAGCCGGCCCGCCAGCGAAGCGGGGTTCGGGCAGGGAACCATCCTCGACCCGCTCCGTCGCCGAACGCGACCTGCTTCGCCAGCGAGAGCTTGCGCCAGGATCACGCGGCCGCTCGCGGCGGCGGCCCGGGAGGCCCAGCGCGCCTGCGACGTCGACCGGGGGCACGGGCCGCGCCGTGGTGCATTAAGCGGGTGAAGCCGAAGGCGACCCCGGCCTCGTTCAAGACATGCGGGGGAGGGGGGCGGCTGCCGCAGGACCGGTCTCGCTGGATCCTGACGCTTCGCAAGCCGAAGTCGCGGGCGAGGGACAAGCCTCCTTTACAATTCATTATCGATCGGATGTAAACATCCGCCAATGTTGAACGACGGCGGGCATCGCGACGACGCGGCCCTCGGCGGGATCACGGATCCCGTCCGTCCGCCCTCACGGGACAGAGGTCCATGGCGCGCAAATATTTCGGCACTGACGGCATCCGCGGCCTCGCCAACAGGGTGATCACGCCCGACCTGGCGCTCAAGGTCGGGCAGGCCGCGGGCCTGCAGTTCCACCGGGGCGACCATCCCAATCGCGTGGTGATCGGCAAGGACACTCGCCTCTCGGGCTACATGATCGAGTACGCCATGGTGGCTGGCTTCACCTCGGTGGGCATCAACACGATGCTGCTCGGTCCGATGCCGACGCCCGCCGTCGCCATGCTCACGCGCTCGCTGCGCGCCGATCTCGGCGTCATGATCTCGGCCTCGCACAATCCCTACCACGACAACGGCATCAAGCTGTTCGGGCCGGACGGCTACAAGCTCTCCGACGAGACCGAGCGCGAGATCGCCGCGCTGATCGATTCCGACCTGTCCAGCCGGCTCTCGGAACCCGCGGAGCTGGGACGCGCCAAGCGCATCGAGGGCGTGCATGCGCGCTACATCGAATTCGCCAAGCGGACCCTGCCCCGCAACATCGACCTCGACGGCCTGCGCATCGTCGTCGACTGCGCCAACGGCGCCGCCTACAAGGTCGCCCCCGAGGCGCTCTGGGAGCTCGGCGCCGAGGTCGTGTCCATCGGCGTGGAGCCGGACGGCTACAACATCAACCGCGACGTCGGCTCCACGGCCCCGGAGGCGCTGAGCCGCAAGGTGCGCGAGTTGCGCGCCGACATCGGCATCGCGCTCGACGGCGACGCCGACCGCGTGGTGATCGTCGACGAGAAGGGCCAGCTTGTGGACGGCGACCAGCTCATGGCGGTTGTCGCCAGGAGCTGGCGCGACGATGGCCGGCTCACCAGGCCCGGCATCGTGGCGACGGTCATGTCGAACCTCGGGCTCGAGCGCCATCTCGCGGGCCTCGGCCTCGATCTCGCGCGCACGGCGGTGGGCGACCGCTACGTGCTGGAGCACATGCGCGAGCACGGCTTCAACGTGGGCGGCGAGCAATCGGGCCACATCATCCTGTCCGACTACGCCACCACCGGCGACGGCCTCATCGCCGCGCTGCAGGTGCTCGCGGTGGTGAAGATGCGCCAGCAGCCGGTCAGCGAGGTCTGCCACTGCTTTGAGCCTTTGCCGCAGATCCTCAAGAACGTGCGCTTCCGCAAGGGCGAGCCGCTGCAGGACACCTCGGTCGTGACCGCCATCGAGGCCTCGCGCGAGCGCCTCGGCAAGAGTGGCCGCCTGGTGATCCGCCCCTCCGGCACCGAGCCGGTCATCCGCGTCATGGCCGAGGGCGACGACCGCGACCTCGTGCAGCGCGTCGTGGACGACGTCGTGGATGCGCTCACGGCCGCCGCGGCCTGAAGCGGCCCCTTCATCGTTCCAACATCCGTGCGCGAGCGGTGCGGGCCCCTGGCCCGCGCCGCGCCGTGGCGCGCCCGGCTTCGGGCCTTCGGGCCGGGCTCAGGCCCGTCCGCGACCAGTCCAAGTGAAGATCGCAAAAAAGTAACCCTAACGAGTAACCTTAAGGCGTCTTTAAGAGTACACGCTCAATAGTTGTCCCATCAGACCCCGGCAGGCCGCGCGCTGGCGTGCCGCAAGATGGGACTTTTGTCATGCGTAGCCTGAACGTCCTCGCTCTCGCGGGTTGGCTCGCCCTCGGCGCCGCGGGTGCGGCCCAGGCAGCCGACCTCCCCGCTCCGCCTCCTCCGCCCGCTCCCGTCGAATTCGGCGGCTGGTACCTGCGCGGCGACATTGGCGGCGCCATCGGCATGCTGGAATCCGTCGGCTCCACGTTCAACCCCGACATCACGGTGCCGGGCTTCCAGTCCAATTCGAGCAGCCTCGGCAACGCGCTCTTCCTGGGCGCGGGCGTCGGCTACCAGTTCAACTCGTGGTTCCGCGCCGACGTCACCGGCGAGTGGCGCAACCAGCAGAGCTATCGTGCGGTGGAGAGCTATGCCGACGAGTTCGGCATTGGCTGCGCCAATGGCCGCTGCCCCGACAGCTACTATGGCAAGCTGCAGACCAACGCCCTCTTCATGGTCAACGGCTACGTGGACCTCGGCACCTGGTCGGGCCTGACGCCCTATGTGGGGGCCGGCTTCGGCACCGGCTATACCCGCTTCGGACCCATCCAGGACTTCGGCACGGACCCGGCGGCGGCGGGCTACGGCATTGCCTCGTCCAAGGCGGCGTGGCAGCCGGCCTGGGCGCTCATGGCGGGCGTCTCCTACGCCTTCTCGCCCAACCTCGCGCTCGACGTGGGGTATCGCTACCTGAATCTCGGCAGCTTCTCGTCGAACCCGATCCAGTGCCAGGCGCCCGGCGTCTGTGCCAACGAGATCCAGAAGATCCGCGTGGCCTCCTCCGACGTCCGCGTCGGCCTGCGCTGGATGTTCGGCGCGCCAGTCCCCGTCGCCCCGCCTCCTGCTCCGCTCGTGCGCAAGTACTGACCCCTCTGCCGCACGCATGGAGTGCATCCGGCGCCGCCTCTCGCGGCGCCGTTTGCGTTCGGGCCCGGTGTCGCCAGGTGGAGGCGGGGGGCAGGGGACCGGGAGAGGCCGGGAGCCCCAGCCCGAGGCGGCCAGGCCGCCAAGAAGCGCCCGCCATGCCGCTCCGGGGACAGCGGCCTTCGGATTCTTTTCATTTGACGCGCCAGCCGGCTTGGGCTTAAGCCCGTCGGCGGGACACTCCCCCCCAACGGGGAGCGCCCATCTGCAAGGATGGAGAACAGCGATGACGTCAGCGACGCCCGGCCGCCGGCCGGCGAACCCGCATTTTTCCTCCGGCCCCTGCGCCAAGCGCCCCGGCTGGTCCCACGAAGCCCTCAAGGACGCCTCGCTCGGCCGCTCGCACCGCGCCAAGGTGGGCAAGGCCAAGCTGAAGCAGGCCATCGACCTCACCCGCGAGGTCCTGCAGGTCCCCGCCGACTACCGCATCGCCATCGTGCCCGCCTCCGACACGGGGGCCGTGGAGATGGCTCTGTGGTCGCTGCTCGGCGCCCGCGGCGTCGACATGGTCGCCTGGGAGAGCTTCGGCGAGGGCTGGGTGACCGATGTCGTCAAGCAGCTGAAGCTCAAGGACGCCCGCGTACTCAAGGCGGGCTACGGCGAGATCGTCGACCTCGCCGCGATCGATTTCGACAACGACGTCGTCTTCACCTGGAACGGCACGACCTCGGGCGTGCGCGTGCCCGACGGCGACTTCATTCCCGCCGACCGCAAGGGCCTGACGATCTGCGACGCCACGTCCGCCGCCTTTGCCCAGCGGCTCGACTGGCCCAAGCTCGACGTCGTCACCTTCTCCTGGCAGAAGGTGCTGGGCGGCGAGGCGGCTCACGGCATGCTGGTCCTGTCGCCGCGCGCGGCCGAGCGGCTTGTGAGCTACACGCCCGCCTGGCCCCTTCCCAAGATCTTCCGCATGACGTCGGGCGGCAAGCTCACCGAGGGGCTCTTCCAGGGCGAGACGATCAACACGCCCTCCATGCTCTGCGTGGAGGACTATCTCGACGCCCTGCACTGGGCGAAGGGCCTGGGCGGCCTCGACGCGCTGATCGCGCGCGCCGACGCCAATACCGGGGCCGTCTCCGACTTCGTGGCCCGCAACGACTGGCTGTCCTTCCTGGCCCGGGACCCCGCCACGCGCTCCAACACGAGCGTCTGCCTCGTCTTCAGCGATCCCGCCGTGCAGGCCCTGCCGGCGGAGGCCCAGGCCGCCTTCGCCAAGACCGTGGCCGATCTCCTGGAGAAGCAGGGCGTCGGCTACGACCTCGGCGCCTACCGCGACGCTCCTCCGGGCCTGCGCATCTGGTGCGGCGCCACGGTGGAGCGCGCCGACGTCGCCGCCCTCATGGAATGGGTCGGCTGGGCCTATGCCGAGGCGAAGGCCGGCCTGAGCAAGGCGGCCTGAACCCGTCCGCCCGTCACGGCGAGGCGTCCGGCGACCAGGCAGGCCGTCGTCCCCGGGCGGGGCCGGGCCTGCCTTGCCGCTCCCGCCCTGACGGTCCCGACCTGTCCCCAGACATCACCCGGCGCAGCGCGCCGCCCCTCCTGCCGGAGGGATGAAGGAGACCACCATGGCACCCCGTGTCCTCATTTCCGACGCCCTGTCCCCCGCCGCCGTCGGCATCTTCCGCGAGCGCGGCGTCGCCGTGGACGTCAAGCCCGGCCTCGACAAGGACGAGCTCGCCGCCATCATCGGCGACTATGACGGCCTCGCCATCCGCTCGGCCACCAAGGTCACCGCGAAGCTGCTCGAGAGCGCGCCGCGGCTGAAGGTGGTGGGCCGCGCCGGCATCGGCGTCGACAACGTCGATATCCCCGCCGCCACGGCCAAGGGCGTGATCGTGATGAACACGCCGTTCGGCAACTCCATCACCACGGCCGAGCACGCCATCGCCCTGATGTTCGCGCTCGCCCGCGAGATCCCGGCGGCCGACGCCTCCACCCAGGCCGGGAAGTGGGAGAAGAACCGCTTCATGGGCGTGGAAATCACCGGCAAGACCCTGGGCGTCATCGGCTGCGGCAATATCGGCGCGATCGTCGCCGACCGCGGGATCGGGCTGCGCATGCGCGTCATCGCCTACGACCCCTTCCTGTCGCCCGAGCGCGCGCTCGACATCGGCGTGGAGAAGGTCGAGCTCGACGACCTGCTGGCGCGCGCCGACTTCATCACGCTCCATGTCCCCATGACGGCGCAGACCAAGAACATCCTGTCCGCGGGGGCCCTGGCGCGGACGAAGAAGGGCGTGCGCATCATCAACTGCGCGCGCGGCGGCCTGGTGGACGAGGAGGCGCTCGCCGCCCTGCTGGGCAGCGGCCATGTCGCGGGCGCCGCCTTCGACGTGTTCACCGTGGAGCCCGCCAAGCAGAACCCGCTCTTCGGCCTGCCCAACGTCGTGTGCACGCCTCATCTCGGCGCGTCGACCAGCGAGGCGCAGGAGAACGTGGCGCTCCAGGTGGCCGAGCAGATGTCGGACTATCTGGTGCGCGGCGCGATCTCGAACGCGATCAACTTCCCCTCCATCACGGCGGAAGAGGCGCCCAAGCTGAAGCCCTTCATCGCGCTCGCCGAGCGGCTCGGTTCCTTTGCCGGCCAGCTCACCGAGAGCGGCATCAAGGAAGTCCGCATCACCTACGAGGGCGCCGTCGCCAGCCTCAAGATCAAGGCGCTGACGGCCTCCGCCGTCGCCGGCCTGCTGCGCCCGCTGCTGCAGGACGTCAACGTGGTCTCCGCGCCCATCGTGGCCAAGGACCGCGGCATCGTGGTGGAGGAGGCGACGCGCGCGGCGGAGGGCGACTACGAGTCCCTGATCACGCTCACGGTCGTCACCGAGACCCAGGAGCGCTCCGTGGCGGGCACGGTCTTCCATGACGGCAAGCCGCGGATCGTCGCCATCAAGGGCATCAAGGTCGATGCGGAGTTCGGCCCCTCGATGCTCTACGTCACCAACGAGGACAAGCCAGGCTTCATCGGGCGTTTCGCGGGACTGCTCGGCGACGCCGGCATCAACATCGCTACCTTCGCGCTCGGCCGCGACGCCCAGGGCGGCTCCGCCATCGCGCTGGTCGAGGTCGACGGCCCGGTGCCCGCCGACGTCGTGGCCAGGATCCAGACCATCCAGGGCGTCAAGCAGGCCAAGCCGCTGCGGTTCTGAGGCCTTTGCCCCCTGCAAGTCCCGGCTGCCTGCTGATGCGGCCGGGATTCGCCCGCCGTCGGGTCGAACGATCGTGCCCGACGCAGGGAGTAAGTCCCGCCATCCCGCGAGCGCCATCGTCGAGAGGCGCGGTCTGCCCCAGGCCTTCCGACCGTCACCTCCTCCCCAGCCGCTCCGCGATGAAGATCCCGCCCAGCACCAAGGCGAGCGCGATCGCGCTGGAGGCGTCGAAGGGTTCGCCGAGGATCAGGACCGCCAGCAGGGCGCCGAAGACGGGCACGAGGTTGATGAAGAGCCCGGCGCGCCCTGGGCCGATGAGCTCAACGCCGCGGATGAAGGTGAGCTGCGAGATGAGCGAGGGGAACAGCCCCACATACGCGATGATCACCCAGCCCGCGGCGCTCGGCCACAGCAACTGCCCGCGCGCGGCCTCCACGGCCAGCAGCGGCAGCGAGGTGAGCGCGGCCACCCCGGCCATGGCGGCGAAGAAGGCGAGGGGCGCGACGGCCGGGCGGCTGCGCAGGCCCATCGTGTAGGCGGAATAGAAGACGCAGGCGATCAGCATCCAGACGTCGCCGACGTTGAACGAGAGCGTCCGCAGCCGCTCCAGGCTCCCCTGCGTGGCGAGCACGCCGACGCCGACGAGGGTCACCAGCATCCCGACGATCTGCACGGGGGTGATGCGCACCTTGTAGACCAGCAGCGAGCCGATCAGGACCAGCACGGGCATGGAACCCTGCAGGATCGTGATGTTGACGGCGGTGGTGCGGTGGGCCGCCTCGTAGAACAGCGCGTTGAAGACCGTGAAGCCGAGCGCCCCCATCCACAGCACGTAGGCCCACCGCGTGCGAAGCTTCGGTACGTCGCGGGCGATCTCGCGCCGGGCATAGACGGCGAGGATGGCGCAGGACACGGCCCAGCGGGCCGCGGTGAGCACCATGGGGGAGACCTCGCCGACGGCGAGGCGCCCCGCCACGGCGTTGGCGCCCCACATCAGCGCGGTCAGCGCCAGCAGCAGGTAGGCGTTGGACCAGATCCAGCGGCTCGCGCGCGACGCCATGGCACCTCGATGTCCGGCGACACGGGTCCGGACCGCTTCCTCCCCCGCAAGGTTCGGTGCTAAGAGGCCCCGCCTGCGGCCCCCCGGCCGCAGGACGGCGAACGGAGTTGCGGCATGGCCTTACGGTTTCTGGTGGTCGAGGGCAACACGCGCGAGGCTCGCGAGGGACACCGCGCCGCCTACGGGCTCACGCCGTCCCAATCCTATGCCGCCGTGCTGCAGGCGATCGTGCCGGAGGCCGTGTCCGACATCGCGCTGCCCGCCGACGAGGGCGCCAACCTGCCGGACGCCGCGGGCCTCGAAACCTATGACGGCATCTTCCTCACCGGCTCTGCCCTGCACGCCTACCACGTCGAGCCCGCGGTGACGCGCCAGGTCGAGCTGGCCCGCGCCGGGTTCCGCTCGCGCACGCCGCTCTTCGGCTCCTGCTGGGGGATCCAGATGGGGGCGCTCGCCGCCGGCGGGGACGTGACGGCCAATCCGGTCGGGCGGGAGGTCGGCTTCGCGCGACGCATCGTCCCCCACGAGGCGGGCCGCGCGCATCCCCTGCTCGCCGGCCGGCCCGCAGCCTTCGATGCGCCGGCGATCCACCTCGACATCGTCTCCGGCCTGCCTGGCGAGGTGACGGTGCTCGCCTCCAACGCGCTGACGCCCATCCAGGCCGCCGAGATCCGCCATGAGGGCGGCGTGATGTGGGGCGTGCAGTACCACCCGGAATTCTCGCTGGCCGAGCTCTCGGTGATTCTCGGCCGGCGCGGCGGCCTGCTCATCGGCGAGGGCTTCTTCGCCGGCGAGGAGGACCACGCCCGGTATGTCGGGGAGCTGCGCGCGCTGCACGACGACCCCGCGCGCCGCGACCTCGCCTGGAAGTTCGGGCTCGACGAGGAGGTGCTGGAGACCGATCGCCGCCTCACCGAGATCCGCAACTTCGTCGAGCACTGCGTGAAGCCCGCCAGGTCGCGACGCGGCCGGGCCTGACGCCCTTTCGCGTCGCCGCACGGCGCAGCTTTCGCCGGAAATGCGTCATTCGCCCGCCGCATTGGGGAGCGCCAATCTGCCGCAGTCCGGGATGGACGGCGTGTGGAGGAGCGACATGAGCGAGTTGGGCAGGGGCCTCGGCCTCACCGTGCGGGCCGCGGCGATGGCGGGGGCGAGCCTCGGGACCATGGCGGTCGCCATGGCCGCCGACATCGAGGCGCCGTCGCGCATCGCGAGCGTCGTCGTCTATCCCGACGGGGCCTCCGTGACGCGCACCGTCAAGCTCGATCTTCCCGCCGGCTCCAACGCGCTCGTGGTGCGCGGCGTCGGCCCGTCGGTCGATCCCGGCTCCATCCGCGTGGAAGGCGCCGCCGACGGCGACCTCACGATCGGTGCGGTCGACGTGCGGGCCACGCCCGGCGATCCCAACGCCGCCGCCAATCCCGAGCTTCAGCGCCAGCTCACGGCCCTGCGGGACCAGCGGTCCGACATGCAGGCCAGGCTCGCGGCGCTCGAGGCCAAGAAGGCGACCATCGAGTCCTACGGCAAGGCGAGTCCCGAGAAGCTCGGCACGGGCTCCGCGCCCCTGCCGGTCGAGCAATGGGCGGCGGCCTGGAACGCCGTCGCCGACGGGCTGGCGCAGGCCGGGCTCGCCATCGCCGCCCAGCAGCGCGAGATCACCGATCTCGACCGGACCATCGCGGCCCTCGAGGCCACGCAGTCGCGCGGCCCGCGGCCCGGCCTGCCGCTGCGCGACATCGTCGTCGCGGTGGACGCCGCGGCGGCCACCAGGGGCGAGCTGCGCGTCACCTACCGCGTCGGCGGCGCCAGCTGGACGCCCGTCTACGACGCGCGGCTCGACACGGGCGCCAAGGACGTCAAGCCCAGCCTGTCCGTCGTCCGGCGCGCGCGCATCAGCCAGCGCACCGGGGAGGATTGGACCGACGTGGCGCTCGCCGTCTCCACCGTGCGGACAAACCGCGGCACGGCCGCCCCGGACGCGCAGCCCGTGCTCGTCTCCCTCTACGAGGCCCCTGTCGCCGCGGCGGCCGCGGAGAACAGCGCCGGCCGCGCGCTCTCCCTGCCGGCGCCCGCCGCCCCCGCCATGATGCAGGACGAGCTGAAGGACGCCGCCAAGCCGGTCCGGAAGGCGGCCGAGCAGGTCGCCCAGCTGGAGGCCGGCGGCTACCAGGCGAGCTTCAAGGTGCCCGGCACGGTGAGCGTGCCGCAGGACGGCACGGCCAAGTCCGTGGCCCTCTCGAGCCGCACGTGGGAGCCCGTGCTCGCCGTGAAGGCCGTCCCGGCCCAGGACGAGACCGCCTATCTCGCCGCCGCCTTCGTGAACGACGAGGATGCCCCGCTGCTGCCGGGGGAGGTGTCCCTCACCCGCGACGGGACCTATGTGGGCCGCGGCCGCCTCAGGCTCGTCGCCCCCGGCGACCGGGTCGAGCTCGGCTTCGGGGCGGACGACAAGGTGAAGGTGAGCCGCGTCCCCGTCCGCAAGAAGGAGACGGAGCCCGGCTGGGTCGGCAACACGCGCACGGACCAGCGCGAGTTCAAGACGACGATCCGTAACCTCCACGCCACGCCCCTGCGCATCACCGTGCTGGACCAGCTTCCCGTCTCCGAGCATGGCCTGGTCACGGTCGAGCAGCTCCCCGCCACCACCGCGCCGACCGAGAAGACGGTGGACGACAAGCGCGGCGTGATGGGCTGGACCTGGGACTACCTGCCCGGCGAGCAGAAGGAGATCAGGCTCGCCTACAAGCTGAAATGGCCGGCGGATCGCGAACTCGTCTTCCGTCCGCAGGGGCCCGGCGTCCCGCGGCCCGTGCCGATGGACTGACGCGCGGCCCGCCCCCGGGGGACAGCCGGGCCCGGCCCAACGCGGCGCTTTACGCTCCCGTCCCGAAGGGCTAATCGTCTCCGGCAAGCCCCGGCTGTCCGACTTGCGGATCGTCGGGGTTTTTCTTGAGGCAGGCCGGGCCGGGCCGCGGCCTGCCCGTTCGGAGAGCGTCACCATGGCCAATGTCGTCGTCGTGGGCGCCCAGTGGGGCGACGAAGGGAAGGGCAAGCTCGTCGACTGGCTGTCGGAGCAGGCCGACGTCGTCGTGCGCTTCCAGGGCGGCCACAATGCGGGCCACACCCTCGTCATCGGCGAGAACGTCTACAAGCTTTCCCTGCTGCCCTCGGGCGTGGTGCGCCCCAACAAGCTCGCGGTGATCGGCAACGGCGTCGTGCTCGATCCCCATGCGCTGGCCGCCGAGGTGGCGAAGTTGCAGGGGCAGGGCGTCGCGATCTCCCGCGACAACCTGCGCGTGGCCGACAACGTCCCCCTGATTCTCTCCGTCCACCGCGAGCTCGATGCGCTGCGCGAATCCTCCAACACCGCCGGAACCAAGATCGGCACGACCAAGCGCGGCATCGGGCCGGCCTACGAGGACAAGGTGGGCCGCCGCGCCATACGCCTGATGGACCTGGCCGACCTGCCCACGCTGCCCGAGAAGATCGAGCGCCTGCTCGCCCATCACAACGCGCTGCGCCGCGGCCTTGGCCTCGAGGAGTTCAGCGCCGGGGCGATCTACGAGGAGCTCGCCTCCGTCGCCCCGCGCGTGCTGCCCTACATGGACGTGGTGTGGAAGCTGCTGGACGAGGAGCGGCGCGCCGGCCGGCGGATCCTGTTCGAGGGCGCGCAGGGCGCGTTGCTGGACATCGACCACGGCACCTACCCCTTCGTCACCTCCTCCAACACGGTGGCCGGGCAGGCTGCGACGGGCTCCGGCATGGGTCCGCGCTCGGTCGGCTACGTGCTCGGCATCGCCAAGGCCTACACGACGCGCGTGGGGGAGGGGCCCTTCCCCTCCGAGCAGGACAACGAGATCGGCAACCTCATCGGCGAGCGGGGCCGCGAGTTCGGCACGGTGACGGGCCGCAAGCGCCGCTGCGGCTGGTTCGACGCCGTGCTGGTGCGCCAGACCGTGCGCACCTCGGGCATCGACGGCATCGCGCTCACCAAGCTCGACATCCTCGACGGCTTCGACGAGATCAAGGTCTGCGTGCGCTACCGGCTCGACGGCGAGGAGATCGACCACCTGCCGGCGAGCCAGGGCGCGCAGGCCCGGGTCGAGCCCGTCTACGAGACGATCGAGGGCTGGGCGGGCACCACGGCCGGCGCCCGCTCCTGGGCGCAATTGCCCGCGCAGGCCATCAAGTACGTTCGCCGCATCGAGGAGCTGATCGGCGCGCCCGTCGCGCTG
Source organism: Alsobacter sp. (assembly GCA_046349155.1). Classification (GTDB taxonomy): domain Bacteria; phylum Pseudomonadota; class Alphaproteobacteria; order Rhizobiales; family Beijerinckiaceae; genus Alsobacter. The sequence continues at coordinate 526,105 of JAXMCW010000004.1, forward strand.
CTCTCCACCAGCCCCGAGCGTGAAGACACAATTCTGGTGCAGAACCCCTTCGAGGCCTGAGGGCCTCGACCGAGCGCGGAGCTGCCATGGCCGAATATTATCCGCTGATCTCCCGTGCCGTGACCAACATGGGTCCGAGCACGCCCGAGCAGCGAAAGGCCCTCTACGAGCGGGCGACCAACGCCCTCCTCGGGCAGTTGCGCGCCTCCGACCCGCCCGTCCCCGAGGCCGACATCGAGCGCGAGCGCCTTGGGCTGGAGGACGCGATCCGCCGCGTCGAGACCGAGGCCGCCGGCAGCATCGACCGCGCCATGTTCGAGGAGGTGCTCGAGCAGGCCCGGCTCGCGACCGCGCTGCCCCCCCGGCCGGCCGCTCCGCTGCCCGACGAGGCGCCGGCCGCCGGCGATCCGGCGGGCCTTGCCCGCGGCCCCCATCCTGTCGAGCCGTCGCCCGCGCGGGCGACGCCGCTGAGGCCGCTCCGCCCGGCGGCGGAGGAAAGCTTTCCGGAGCCGCCCGTCGCTCCCGTCGAGCGGCCCCGGCCGCCTGCGCCTCGCATGGAGCGCAAGGACCGACGCTGGCTGCGCGGGGCGGTGATCGGCCTCGCCATCGCGGCGGTGGTGGGCGGCACGGCCGCGCTGGCGATCATGTTGAAGCACCAGCCCGCCGACTTTTCCCCCAAGCCGCAGGCGGAAGGGCAGGCGGCCCAGCAGGAGGCCAAGTACCAGGACCGCCTGCCGGGCGAGACCACGGCGGCCACGGCCCCGAGCGCGCCGGCCGCGCCCACCGCGGCCGGCGGCGTTGCGGGGCCCGCGCCCGGCGCGCCCGAAGCCCCCGCCATCGGCGTCCTGCAGCGCGTGCTCCTCGTGGAGGAACCGGCCGAGGGATCCTCCGAACCCCGCCAGACCAATGGCCGCGTGCTCTGGCGGATGGACAGCGTGAGCACCGGCGCCAACGACCCGCTGGACGCGGCGGTGCGCGCCGAGATCGACCTCGCCGACGCCGGCCTGAAGGCCGAACTCCTCCTGCGCCGCAACCGCGATGCGGCCTTGCCGGCCTCACACACGATCGAGATCAAGTTCACCTCCACCGAGCGCTCGCCCAACGGGCCGGTGCGGGACGTCGGCGTGCCCGAGATGCGGCAGGAGGAGACCGTGCGCGGCACGCCGCTGGCAGGCATCTCCGTCCCGGTGACGGAGAACCTCTTCCTCACCGGCCTCTCGAGCCTGCCCGCGGACATCACCCGCAACATCGAGCTTCTGCGCTCGCGCAACTGGTTCGTGGTCGCCCTGCGCTTCGCCAATGGCCGGCGCGCCGTGATGCTGGTCGAAAAGGGCAATAGCGGCACGCGCGCGGTCGCCGACGCCCTGCAGGCCTGGCAGCAGGGGTAGCCGGACGGGTCCGGCGGGACCCCGCGGCCGCGCGGAAACGGCCATCAAAGGCCGGAGAGCGCAGGAACGCCGCGCCGTCTTCGCCGTTCCTGCAGCGGTCACCCTGGAGGTCGCTGCGATGACGGACCTGCGCGCGAAGATCGTCGAATGCCTGGAGGAGGCCCAGCAATCCCAAGGGCCGGGCCTGCGCATGGCCTTCCTCCGGCTGTCCCTGGTCTGGGACAACCTCGCCACCACGGCCGAGCGCGCCCGCGACGCCGCGGCCGACGCCGCCTGGCGGCGCTCGCCCTTCTGGTCCCGCGGCCACCTGGCCGCGGAGAGCGTGCTGGACAGGGCGCGGCGGTCCTAGGGCCGCGCGGCGCTACCGCCGCGCGCCGGCTCCGGCGAGCGCCAAGGGCGCGGCCTCCCGCTTGGCGACGGCCTCGCGGACGGCCTTCTGCACCTTCTCGAAGGCGCGCACCTCGATCTGGCGCACCCGTTCGCGGGACACGCCGAACTCGGCCGAGAGGTCCTCCAGCGTCACGGGATCCTCGCTGAGGCGCCGCGCCTCGAAGATGCGGCGCTCGCGGTCGTTGAGCACGCCCAGGGCGTCCTTCAGCGCATGGTGGCGGTTGTCTGCCTCTTCCTGCGCAACCAGGACGCTCTCCTGGCTGGCGCTGTCGTCGGCCAGCCAGTCCTGCCACTCGCCCTCGCCGTCGCCGTCCGCGCGGATCGGTGCGTTGAGCGAGGAGTCGCCGCCGAGGCGGCGGTTCATCTCGATCACCTCCTGCTCCTGCACGCCGAGCTTGGTGGCGATCTGCTTCACCTGGTCCGGGCGCAGGTCGCCCTCGTCCAGCGCGGAAATCTGGCTCTTCGCCTTGCGCAGGTTGAAGAACAGCTTCTTCTGGTTGGCCGTGGTGCCCATCTTCACGAGCGACCAAGAGCGCAGGATGTATTCCTGGATCGAGGCCTTGATCCACCACATGGCGTAGGTGGCCAGCCGGAAGCCCTTGTCCGGCTCGAAGCGCTTGACCGCCTGCATCAGGCCCACGTTGCCTTCGGAGATCACCTCGCCGATCGGCAGGCCGTAGCCGCGATAGCCCATGGCGATCTTGGCCACGAGGCGCAGGTGCGACGTGACGAGCTTGTGCGCCGCATCCGAGTCCCCATGCTCGCGCCAGGCCTTGGCGAGCATGAACTCCTCCTGCGGCTGCAGCATCGGGAACTTGCGGATCTCGTCGAGATACCGGCTGAGGCCGCCTTCGGCGGCGACGATGGGCAGGCTGGCGGACGCCATCTCTTCCTCCTCGGGCCCCTCCTCATGAGCGGGCCATGCGTGGTCCCCTGCGACACGGCTGACCACGACGGGACCGTATCATCCCGCCGACCTTGGCTGAAAGAGGGCAGGAACGCCCGGATGCCGTCAGGGTTTCCGCAGCTTTGCCGCGGCGGCATCTGGCGCGGCCTGGCGCAGGGCGGCGAGCAGGTCCTCGAGATCCTGCGGCAGGGGGCTCTCGAAATGCAGCTCCTCCCGCGTCACCGGGTGCTCGAAGCCCAGCACCGCCGCGTGCAGCGCCTGGCGCGGAAAGGCCTCCACGGCGGCCCGGGCGGCGTCCGGCAGCAGGGTCGCCTTGGTGCGGAAGCCCGATCCATAGGTTGCGTCGCCGATCAGCGGATGTCCGAGATGGGCCATGTGGACGCGGATCTGGTGCGTCCGCCCGGTCTCCAGCCGGCAGGTGACGAGGCTGGCCGCGGGCTCGCCGGCGCGCCCGTGGAACACCTCCTCCACCTCGTAGTGCGTGATCGCCTCGCGCGCGCCCTCCCGGTCCGCCGAGACCACGGCCATGCGGTCGCGATGGCGGTTCGAGCGGTCCATTGCGGCGTCGATCGTGCCGTGCCGGCGCGGCGGCACGCCCCAGACGACGGCGCGGTAGGCGCGTTCCAGCGGGCCGGTGCGGCCGTGGTCGGCGAACTGGTCGGCCAGGCGCTTGTGCGCCCGGTCCGTCTTGGCGACCACGAGCAGCCCGGTCGTGTCCTTGTCGAGCCGGTGCACGATGCCCGGCCGCCGCACGCCGCCGATGCCCGAGAGCGACTCGCCGCAATGGGCGATCAATGCGTTGACCAGCGTGCCGTCGGCGTGCCCGGCCGCGGGATGCACCACGAGGCCGGCCGGCTTGTCGATGACGAGCAGCGCGTCGTCCTCGTAGACGACGTCGAGTGGAATCTCCTGCGCCTTGGGCTCGGCGGGCACTGGCGGCGGCACTTCGAGCACGATCCGCGCGCCGTCCTGCAGCTTCACGGCGGGGTCGCGGACGACCGCTCCGTCGAGCGTCACCTCGCCCGCCTGCACCAGCGCCTTGAGCCGCGTGCGCGACAGCCCCGGGACGACCTGAGCGAGAACCCGGTCCAGCCGCTCGCCTTTGTCCTGCGGGCGCGCTACAAGCTCCAGCCGCCCCTCCGGCGGGGCTTCGGCCTCGGCCGGGGCGATCTCCTTCGCGCTGCGGCTCACGTGGCGTTCCTATCTCGTTGCGGACCGATGACGCCTCCCACCCCGACCCCGATCGACGACGAGGACAAGGCCCGGGAGCTCGCCCGCGTCGCGGTGCTGCGGATCGTCGTGTGGGTGCTCGGCGCGATCCTGGTGGCGCTGGCCATCGTGGTCTTTTCCACGCTCATCCTGCGCGCCGTCAAGGGAAAGGACGCCGCCGCCCCCGGCGCCGCTGCGCCGCGCGTGCCCGCCGTCGACCTGCCCGCGACCGTCACCGCCGCCCTGCCGCCGGGGGGGCGCGTGGTCTCCACGGCGCTGGGGGAGGGCCGTCTCGCCGTGACGGTCGAGGCCCCGGACGGGACGACCGTCATCCTCTTCGACCTCGCGACGCGGGCGGAGGCGGGCCGGGTGAGGCTGATTGGGCCCTAGCGCGCCGGCGCGTCCCTCCGCCGGGCCTCGCCTCACGCGTAGCGGAGCTTGGTGTAGCGCGGCTCGAGGTAGTCGAGGATGCCCAATTGGCCGCCCTCGCGGCCCATGCCGCTCTCCTTGATGCCTCCGAAGGGGATCTCCGCGGCGGCGACGAGCAGGTCGTTGACGCCCACCATCCCCACCTCCAGGGCCTCGGCGGCCCTGTGGGCCGTGCCGAGGTCCCGGGAGAAGACATAGCCCGCCAGGCCGAAGGGCGTGGCGTTGGCCCGCTCGACCACCTCCTCGGGATCCTCGAAGGCCGCGATGGGCGCGGCGGGGCCGAAGGGCTCCTCGCTCATGATGCGGGCGGTGTCGGGCACGTCGCCCAGCACGGTGGGCTCGAAGAAGAAGCCGCGGTTGAAGCCGGAGGGCCGGCCGCCTCCGGCGAGCAGCGTGGCGCCCTGCCCGAGGGCGTCCTGCACGAGGCCCTCGATCCGTTCGCGTCCGCGCGCGTTGATCATGGGGCCGCAGGTCACCTGGGGGTCGACGCCGCTGCCCAGCCTGAGCGCCTGCGCGGCCTCGGCCATGGCGCGTGAGAACGCGTCCTTGATCGAGGCGTGCACGTAGAAGCGCGTCGGCGACACGCAGACCTGTCCGGCGTTGCGGAACTTGGAGGCCGCGCAGGCCCGCCCCGTCGCCACCGGATCCACGTCGCCGAAGACGAGCACCGGGGCATGGCCGCCGAGTTCCAGGCTCAGCCGCTTCAGCCCGTCCGCGCAGAGCCGCATGATCAGCTTGCCGACGGGCACCGACCCGGTCAGCGACACCTTGCGGATGACGGGCGAGGCGATGAGGTGGCGCGAGATGTCCGCCGGATCGCCCGTCACGATGCCGAGCACGCCGTCGGGCAGGCCGGCCCGGCGGGCGGCCTCCGCGAAGAGATAGGCGCTCCACGGCGCCTCTTCCGAGGGTTTCAGGATCACGGTGCAGCCCGCCGCCAGGGCCGCCGCCATCTTGCGGGCCGGCAGCAGCGCCGGGAAGTTCCAGGCCGTGAAGGCCGCCACGGGACCGACCGGGCGGTAGCGTACGTCCAGCCTCGCGCCGGCGTCGCGGCCGGGCAGCGAATGGCCGAAGATCCGCCGCGCCTCGTCGGCGTACCAGTCGAACTGGTCGATGGCGGCGCCGAACTCGCCGCGCGCCTCGGCGAGCGGCTTGCCGCATTCGTGAGCGATGGCGAGGGCGGCGGTCTCGACATGGCCGCGCAGGTCGCCGGCGATGGCGCGCAGGATGCGCGAGCGCTCCCAGCCCGCCGTCGCGGCCCAGCCCGGCTGGGCGCGGGCGGCGGCCGCGAGCGCATCGTCGAGGTCGGCCGGCCCGGCATGGGGGATCGTGCCGAGCCGTTCCTCGGTCGCGGGGTCGATCACGTCGACCCGGCGCCCGTCGCGCGCTTGCCGCCACGCGCCGTCGATCAGCAGCCCGAAGCCGTCATACATGGGCCGTCTCCCTGGGTCTCGCCGGCCTCAGCCGCGCGCCGCCACCTTGGACATGTCGCGGGGCAGCACGGTCTCGTCCTGCAGCCGCGTGAACAGTTCCACGAACATCTCCTCGCTGTCGATGCAGTCCTGGAAGCCGAGCCGGCGCGCCTTGATCGTGTTCGTGATGTTGTCGTAGGGCGTCTTGAAGATGAAGTCGCCGAAGCCCCAGCGCGCCACGTCCTGGTAAGGATAGGGCTTCAGGCCGCAGCGCTCGACGATCCCGTTCCAGACGGGCGCCTTGTCGGCCATCATCGTGCGAAGGTCGATCGGGAGCGGCTGGCCCACCTCCATCCCGAAGAAGCGCGCGAGATGCGGCCACATGCGCGACCAGCGGAACGTGTCGCCGTTGGTGATGTTGAGGATCTCCCCGCCGCAGGCCGGCGTGTCGCCCGCCCATTCCGTGGCGCGGGCGAGGATGCGGGCGTCCGTCACCTGGTAGAGCGACTGGTAGGACTGCGCCGTCCCCGGAAAGACGAGCGGCAGGCCGAGCGCCTTCGAGATCAGCGCGTAGACCGCGATCACCATCAGCAGGTTCATCGGGTTGCCTACGGCCATGCCCATGACGGCCTCGGGCCGCAGGGCGGTCCAGGTCCAGGCCTTGCCGCGCGAGGCGTCGCGCAGGAAGTCCTCCTGGTCGTAGTAGAAGTTCGGCGGCATGTGCCGCGGGTCGCTTTCCTTGCCGGGGGAGGGGAAGGCGCCGAGGTGGCAGCCATAGGCCTTGCCGCCCTGCATCAGCGTGACGTGCCGCAGCGCGGGCGAAGCGGCCTCCACCGTCTCCACGAGGTTGCGGATCATCGCCAGGTTCGGCGGCACCTGCTCGGCGAGGTCGAGCTTCTCCTGGTAGGCCGCGTAGACGATGTGCGTGACGTCCTTGTGGGCCGCGAGCAGCGCGCGGCACGACGCGGGGTCCAGCAGGTCCACGGGCAGGTGTTGGGCCCGGGTCGGAAAGTCCGGCGCACGCCGCGAGATCGCCAGCACCCGCACGTTCGGCAGCGTGTCGAAATGGGCGAGGACCGCTCGGCCGATGACGCCGACCGCGCCCGCAACGATGACCGTCTTCATGTCGTTCTCCCCGGCGGAAAAGAGGAGGAGCGCTGGCGCTCCTCCCGGGAGTCTTGTTCTTGGTCTTGCTCGTTCGGCAGCCTTTTTTGGTCTTGGCCGCTTCAGGCGGCGAGTTTTCCGTCCGCGTAGCGGCGGAAACCGGGCATGACGTCCTCGGCGAGGCGTCGCATGGAGGCCTTCCACATCGGCTTGCGGTCCCACTCGTGGAAGGCGAGCATCAGGCCGCCGAAGCCGCCGACCTCGTCGGTGAAGGCCGCCAGCTTGTCCATCACGGTGCGCGGGCTGCCCGCGATGACCATGCTGTCCATCACCCCCTGCAGCGTCAGGCTCTCCGGGGCCGCGGTCCTGGAGGTCAGGAAGATCTTGATGGCGCCGGCGCGGGTGAGCTGGGTGAAGAGGTAGTTGTAGTAGCTGCGGATCGTGTTGGAGGGATCGGCGAGATACTCGGCCGCCTCCTGGTCCGTCTCCGTCACCAGGATGCTGCGCGCGATGCGCCAGGTGGAGCGGTCGGCGTGGCGTCCGGCTTCCTCGGCGCCCTCGACATATTTGTCCCACTGGCTGCGCACCACCCAGGGCGCGTTGAAGTTCGCGGAGATCAGGTGCCAGCCGCGCGTTCCGGCGAGCCGCGCGGTGCCCGAAAAGGGGCTCATGGCGGAGGTGACGACCTGCGGGAAGGGCTTCGTCTGCAGCGGCGTCGGGATCGGTCCGATGCCCATGTCCGGCTGCACCGTGTCCTTGACCTTGATCGACCAGTACTTGCCGTTGAGCTCGTAGGGCGGCTCCTGCGACCAGATGGCGTGCACCATGTCGATGCACTCCACCATCATGGCCTGGCGGTCCTTGTCCGTGGTCTGGAACAGCTCGAAGTCGGAGGAGAGGCCGCCCGGCCCGATGCCCATGATGTAGCGCCCGCCGCACATGTGGTCGAACATGGCGACGTCGCCTGCGACCTTGGCGGGATGGTGCTGCGGCAGGTTGAGCACGCCGGTGCACAGCTTGATCCGCTTCGTCTGCGGGATCAGCATCGACATGAACTGGAGCGTGTTGGTGACGGGCTCCACCTTGGCGGAATAGTGCTCGCCCATCCACAGCTCGTCATAGCCCAGCTGCTCGGCGCTGAGCGCCGCCTCGAGGTCCATGGCGTACATCTCGGCATAGGACAGCGCGAGCGAGTGCAGCGGCATCATGAAGAAGCCCAGCTTCATCGTTCTCTCCCTTGGTTATCGTCTCTTTTTCGGTCCACGCGGAGGATGCTAGCGGGCCCCTCGTCGCTCGGGCCCGAGGCGGCCATAGACGACGAGCATGCCCAGGATGACGGCGCCGTACACCACCTGCCGCCGCGCATCCCCGATCTGCAGGACGGACAGCAGGCTGGTGAGCAGCGTCATGAAGATCACCGCCAGCATGACCGTGGAGAGGGCGCCGCGGCCGCCCTGGATGCTCGTGCCGCCGACCACGATGGCGGCGATGGCGGGCAGCAGGAAGGGGTCGCCCATAGCCTGGTAGGCCTGGTTGGCGTAGCCGGCGAGCAGCAGGCCGCCGAGCCCGTTGCAGGCCCCCGCGAACACGAAGGCGGCGAAGATCACGAGGCCCGTCGGCACGCCCGCCAGGAAGGCGGCGCGCTCGCCGTTGCCGATGGCGTAGAGCGCGCGTCCCAGTCCCGTGCCGGCCAGCAGCAGCGCGACGGCGCCGCCCAGCGCGAACCAGATGAGCGCCGCGTTGGGAATGCCGGCCGTGAACCCCACGGCGAGGTGGCGCATCAGCTCCGAGGATTCGCCCTTGGGCGCGAAGCCGCCCGTGACGAGCACGCAGCAGCCGAGCACCACCACGTTGACGCCGAGCGTCCAGATCATCGAGGGAACGCGCAGCAGCGCCACGCCCAGGCCGTTGATCGCGCCGATGAGCATGCCCATGGCGATGCCGGCGGGCAGCGCGAAGAGGGTCGCGCCGGGATGCCGGCTCTCCAGCCCCACCACGGTCGTCGCCGCGATGGCCGAGGCCGTCATCGTCCACGGCACCGAGAGGTCGATGTGGCCGAGCAGGATGACGACGAAGGCGCCGGTGGCGATCACGCCGAGGAAGGAGGCGATCTGCAATTGCTGCAGAAGGTACTTGGCCGTCAGGAAGGACGGGAAGGTCAGGCTGCCGATCAGGACGATGAGCAGGCAGGCCACGGCCACGACGAGCTTGGCGGGGTCGTTGCGGATCGCGGCGGCGATCATGGCAGCACCTGCAGCTTGTTGCCGGCCCGCATGAACTCGATCGCGCCGAAGGAGACCGCCAGCAGCAGCACGAGGCCCTCGAAGAGCGGCTGGGCGAGCGCGGGCAGGCCGGTGAAGATCATCATCGCGCCGATCGTGCGCAGCACGAAGGCCCCCAGCATCGAGCCCGCCACCGTGCCGACGCCGCCGGCCAGCGAGGCGCCGCCGATGACGACCGCGGCGATGGAGTTCAGCGTGTAGGACGCCCCGACGGTCGCGTCGCCCGACAGGGTCTGGAAATTGAGGAAGAGCCCGCCGCAGGCGGCGAAGAGGCCCGACAGGGTGTAGGCGACGAGGCGGGCCCGGTCGGCCCGCAGCCCCGACATGTAGGCGGCCTGCTCCGAGGAGCCGACCGCGTAGAGGGAGCGGCCCAGCACGGTGCGGCTCAGCGGCAGCCAGACCAGGTAGACGACGCCGACCAGGATGAGCAGGGAGGTCGGCACGAAGCCCAGGGTCTCGTAGGTGAAGAGGTCGGAGAGCGCCTCCTCCACCTCGCCGCCGGGCGTCGGCCTGACGCTCAGCGCCAGGCCGGAATAGATCGCCCCGGTCGCGAGCGTGGCGATGATCGGCGCCACGCGGCCATAGACCACCGCGACGCCGTTGAAGAGGCCGCAGGCCGCGCCCACGCCCAGCACGATCAGCATGCCCAGCGCCACCTGCCCGGGCGAGCCGGACAGCACCACCGAGCCGACCGCGTTGCTCAGCGCCAGGACGGGGCCGACCGACAGGTCGAGCCCGCGCGTCACCACGGCCATGAACTGGCCGACGGAGGCGAAGGCGAGCGCCACCGCCTGGTTGGCCCAGGGCGTGAGCGTGACGACCGAGAGCCCGCGCGGATGGATGAGGCCGAAGGCGACGAAGACGGCGAGGAAGATGGCGACCGGCAGGATCGCGCGGGCGTGGCGGGCGAGCCAGGTCCGCAACCCGCCCCGGCCGCGCGGCGTGTCGAGGGCGAGCGCGCTCATGCAGCGCCCCCCGGCTGCTGCAGGCCGAAGGATGCGCTCATGATCGCCGTCTCCGTGATGTCGCCGCCGGCGAGCTCGCGCGCGATCCGTCCGCCATAGAACACGCCGACGCGGTCGCACAGCCCGATGAGCTCGTCGTAGTCGGTGGAGTAGAGCACGATCGCGGCCCCCTCCGCCGCGAGCTGGCGCAGCAGGACGTAGATCTCGGCCTTGGTGCCGACGTCGATGCCGCGGGTCGGGTCCGCGAGCAGGATGATGCGCGGGCGGATGGCGAGCCACTTGGCCAGCACGACCTTCTGCTGGTTCCCGCCGGACAGGGTGCCGACCTCCGCCTCCATCGAGGACGCCTTCACCTGCAGCCGCGACGCGAGCTCGTCCACGAGCGCCTTCTCGCGGCCGCGGTCGATCACGCCCAGGCGCGAGAGCGCGGACAGGACGGTGAGCGCGATGTTGTGCGCGATGGGCAGCCTGAGGTGCAGGCCCTCGGTCTTGCGGTCCGCCGGAACGAAGGCGATGCCGAGGTCCGGGCGCTTGGCGCGCCCCGGCGCGCGGATCTCGACCCGGCGTCCGCCGACGCGGACCTCCCCGCGCACGCGCCGCAGGACGCCGAAGAGCGCCATCAGCGTCTCGGTCTGGCCCTGGCCCTCCAGTCCGCCGAGGCCGTAGATCTCGCCCGGGCGCACCGCGAAGCTCACCCCCGCGATCTTGTCCTCCCAGCCGAGCTCGCGCACCTCCAGGGCCGGCGTGGCGACCGACGGCGCGGGCTTGGGCGGGTAGACCTGCGCGATGGAGCGCCCGATCATCATCTCCACGACCGCGCCCGGCGAGTTGGCGCCCTGCGGGAAGGTGTCGACGCGCCGACCGTTGCGGAACACCGAGCACGTGTCGGCGATCGTGTCGATCTCGTGCATGCGGTGGGAAATGTAGACGATGCCGCATCCCGAATTGCGCAGCTCGCGCAGCACCTCGAAGAGGCGGGCCACGTGGTTCTCGGTGAGCGCGGAGGTCGCCTCGTCGAGGATCAGGAGACGCGGCTTGCGCACGAGCGCCTTGGCGATCTCGACCATCTGCGCCTGGGACAGCGGGAGCGAACGCACGGGCGCGGCCGGGTCGATATCCTCGCAGGCGAGGTCCGCCAGCACCCTGGCCGCCTCGCGGCGCTGCCGGCGGCGGTCGAAGAAACCCAGCCGGCGCGAGCCCTGCGCGATGAAGATGTTGTCGGCGACCGTGAGGTCGGGGACGAGGGACAGCTCCTGGAAGACGCAGGCGATGCCCCGCGCCGTCGCCTCCCGCGGCGAGGCGAAGCGCGCGGGTTCGCCGTCGAGCGTCATCGTCCCGGCGTCGGGCGCGACGACGCCCGTCAGGATCTTGATGAGCGTGCTCTTGCCCGCGCCGTTCTCACCCAGCACCGCATGGATGGAATGGCGCGACAGCAGCAGGTCGACGTCGCGCAGGGCGACGACGCCGCCATAGCTCTTCGAGATGCCGTCCATGGCCATTAGAGGGCCGCCGTCCGTCACGCGGCCCTCCTGGCCCACACGAGGCAAGCCGTGCACGCCTGTCGTCCTCAGGTGGGGGACAAGGGGCGGCGCGGGACGGGCCGGCGGCCGCCCCGCGCCGCCGTCACGTCACATGTTGTCGGGCGTCTGGCCGAGGATCTCGTCCGAGGTGAAGACGAGCCCGCACGGCTCGAAGGCCGTCGCAGCGTAGAACGTGTTGGGCAGCTTGGTGAAGTAGTTCACCCCGTCCTTGAGCTCCTCGGACTTGGCCTTGGGGATGTCGAGGAAGATCATGGTCGGCAGCTCCTCGCCCTTGAGCTGGGCGATCACGGCGGCCATCGTGACGGCGGACATGCCGGGGGCCTGCGCGGCGGAGACGCCGGGCACCTTGTTCTGGGCCATCATGATGCGCGTGCCGTTCTCCGCGTCCGCGCCGAGCGGCACCATCGGGTGCTTCGCGTCGAGCATGGCGCGCACGGCGCCCGCGCAGCCGTGCTGGCAGACGATCCCGTCGAACTGGCCGTGCGTCGCGATGGCGTCCGCCACCACCTTCTGCACGGTTCCGGTGTCCCAGTTGCCGACCACCTCGACCACCTGGATGCCCGGGACCTTGTCGAGCACCTCGCGCATGCCGTTGTGGTTGTCGCGGTCGACCGAGTTGCCCGGCAGCCCGCGCACCTCGAGGACCTTCGGGTTCTTCTTGTCGCCGAGGCGGGCCACCACGTCGCGCGCCTTGATGGCGCCGAGCTCGGTCTGGGATTCGTTGACCTGCACCACCTCGTCAGTGTCGAGCACGTTGTCGAAGGGCACGAGCGCCACGCCGGCGCGCTTGGCGCGCTTCACGACGGGGCCGAACGAGGTGGGGTTCACCGCGTTGAGCGCGATGCCGTCGTAGCCGGCGGCGATCAGGCTGTCGACGGCGGCGATCTGCGCGGCCACGTCGTTGCCCACGCTGATGATCTTGAATTCCTTGATGTCCGGCTTCACGTCCGGCCGGGCCGCCCAGGCCTTGGCCGCTTGGATCATGTTGATGCGCCAGTCATTGCCCGCGAAGCCGTTGACCAGCGCGATGCGGTAGGGACCCTTCTTGGCGTCCGACTTGATGCTCTTGGTCACGCCCGGCGCCGGGGCGAAGCAGGCCGGCTTGTAGGTTCCGGCGTCGACGGCGGCGGTGGTCACCGCGAGCGCGGTGCCGGCGATGAGCAGCGATTTCCAGCGGGTCATGTTCGGGAGCTCCTCCAGGGCATAGGTCCGGCGCTGTTCCCGCGCCGGTTCGCACTGCGCCTTTCACGTTCCATGCCAGCGGAAATCCGAGGTTTGGCAAGGCTTTCCCGCACCGTTCCCGGGATCGTCGTTGCAGGCGTCGCGGCACAGGGTGTGCCGTGCGCTACAGGGTGTTGCAGCCCGGCGCGCCGCCGCCTTTGCGCGGTCGCCGTCCTTCAGGTTACGCTTTGCGCAGCAAGCCGGTCGCGCGGAGCGCGCAGATCGGCGCCGGGGAAATGCTGGACGGGCTGGTGACATGGCGGAGTTCCACGCCGATCGTATCCTTGACGCCATCAGGCGGCCGGCCGACTCCGTCGCGCCGGTCATCCAGTCCTGGCGGCGCTGCGTGGAGACCTACGGGCTCAACCCGCATGGCCTGCCCCGGCCCATTGTCCTGTCCACCACCGAGGTCGCCGACTTCCGGCGCCCGATCGACGATCTCGTGAGCCTCGCCCGCGACGAGGTGGACCGCCTGTTCCTGCGCCTGCGCGACCACGGCTACGTCGTCACGCTCGCCGACGGGGGCGGGGTGACGCTGCTCATGCGCTGCGCCGAGACGCAGCTCGAGGCCTGCCGCGCCACCAACCTCCTTATCGGCAGCGTCTGGTCCGAGGAGAGCCAGGGCACCAACGGCATCGGCACCTGCATCACCCAGAACGAGCCCGTCTCCATCGTGATGGGCGAGCATTTCAGCGCCGACCTCGTGAACCTGTCCTGCACCGTCGCGCCGATCTTCGGTGCGCCCCGGCAGGTCGCCAGCGTGCTCAACGTCACCACCGACCGGCCGACCGACCACGCGATGCAGACCATCGTGCGCGACATCGTGCGGCGCTCGGCGCGGCGCATCGAGAACCACTATTTCATGCGCCGCCATGCGGGGCGCCGTGTCCTGCGCCTCTCGCGTCACGAGGATTTCAGCGACCTCGCCTGGGAAGACCGTATCGCGCTCGACGACGACGGCCTGATTGTGGACGCCACGCCCGGCGCGCTGAAGCTGCTCGCCGACGGCGGCAAGGATCCCCTGGGCCGGCCGGCGGAGGACGTCCTCGGCGTGCGGCTGCGCGAGGCCGGCGGAGAGGAGGGCGCCGCCCGGGCGCCGGGCGCGCGCTTCTTCGTGCGGGCGGCCTCGCCCGCGCCCGCGCCCAGGCGACCACTGCCGGCCGGGCCCGCCCCCCAGCGCCAGCCCGCGGCCCCGACCGCCGCCGAGATCGACACGCTGCTCGGGCACGACCCCGTCATGCTGCAGCGCGTACAGATCGCCCAGAAGCTGATCAACCGGCGCCTGCCGGTGCTGCTGCAGGGGGAGACGGGCACCGGCAAGAGCAGCCTCGCCAAGCTCCTCCACCGCCAGAGCACGCATGCCGGAAAGGCCTTCGTCTCCCTCAACTGCGCGGCCATACCGCCGGACCTGATCGAAAGCGAGCTCTTCGGCTACCGGCCGGGCGCCTTCACCGGCGCGTCCCGCACGGGATCGCGCGGCCGGCTGCTGGACGCCGACGGCGGCACGCTCTTCCTCGACGAGATCGGCGACATGCCGATGCCGCTGCAGACGCGCCTGCTTCACGTCCTCTCCGACGGGGAGTTCGTGCCGGTCGGCGGCTCCCAGGCGGTGAAGGTGCAGGTGGCCGTCATCTCCGCGAGCCTGCACGACATCGCGTCGATGGTGCGGGCCGGCCGCTTCCGCGAGGACCTCTATTACCGCCTCAACGGGGCGACGCTGGCGCTTCCCGCCCTGCGCCAGCGCGCCGACCGGAAGGCGCTGTTCGAGAGCGTGTTCCAGGACGAATGCGCCCAGGTGGGGCTGCGCCGCATCGCGCTCGATCCCGCGGTGACGCGCATCCTCGAGGCCTATCATTGGCCCGGCAACATCCGGGAGCTGAGGCACGTCGCCCGCTACGCCGCGACCCTCGCCGAGGACACCCTGATCACGCCGGACCTGCTGCCGCCGCCCTTCGACAGCCCGGCCGACGCGAGCGAGGCGGGGCAGGGCGAGGCCGTGGACCGCAAGCTGCTCCTCATCGCGCTGGAACAGGCTCGCTGGAACGTCTCGTCCGCTGCCAAGCGGCTCGGCATGTCCCGGACCACGCTGCACCGCAAGCTCCGGCAGCTCGGCATCCGCCGCAACGGGGAAAGCTGACCCGGAAGCGCCGCAGCGGCCGCAGGCCTGTGGCGCGCGCTACACTCTGCGCCGGGCCGGTGCAACACTGGCACAGCGACGCTCCGTCCAAGCCTCTGAAAACAATGAGCGAATATCGTGGCATGCGGACTGCCACGAGGCTTAGGCGCGTTCCCGCGAAGCTTGGGCGCGTCCGGCAAGCTCGATCGTCAGGCCATGACCCCATCCGATCATCCCACCCCCGCCCGCGGCGCTTCGGCCCCGTCCCTCGCCATTCCCGACCTCGCCGAGGCCTTCCGCGCCGCGATGCGCGGCGTGGCCTCCACCGTGTTCCTCGTCACGACGCGCGACGAGGCCGGACCGCACGGCATGGCGGCCTCGGCGGTCATCTCCGTCTCCATGGAGCCGCCGGCCATGCTCGTCGCGGTGAACCGCAACGCCAGCATCGGCCCCGTGCTGGGACGCACCCGCCAGTTCTGCATCAACATCCTCAGCGACGAGCACGACGACGTGGTCGCGCCCTTCTCGGATTCGGCGCGTCGGGGCGAGCGCTTCGCGGGGGATGGCTGGGCGGTCAGCGAGGAGGGGCTGCCCTGGCTGCGCTCGGCGCAGAGCGCGCTGTTCTGCAGCGTCGACGCCGAGCTCGAATACGGCACCCACATCCTCTTCGTGGGCCGCGTCGTCCGTGTGACGGCGGGACTGACGGGGTCGCCCCTCGTCTGGTTCAAGGGCGGCCCGGCCGGTCTTCGCCCGGCGCCGCGCTGACGAAGGCCGGATCGGGGCCGCGCACGGTCGGCGTTCAGACGGGGCTCATCCGCCTCAGCGTCCCGTCGCGCAGCACGTAGTGGTGCCAGACCGCGAGGAGCGCATGCACGCCCGCGAGCCAGATGAGCACCGTTCCGCCGGTCTCGTGCAATTCGGCGATCCACCCCGGCGCGCCCTGGACGGGCGCGGCGAGCGCGGGAAGCGACATGCCGAAGAACGTCACGGGCACGCCGAGGCGCCCGGCGGCGTACCAGCCCGTGAGCGGCAGGGCGATCATGAAGGCGTAGAGCACCCAGTGGCCCAGCCTGGCCGCGAGGTCGAGCAGGGGCCGCTGCGGCGTCTCGGCCGGCGGGGCGCCGCCGACGAGGCGCGCGACAAGGCGCGGCAGCACCAGCACGAGGACGGAGAGGCCGAGCCAGAAGTGGAGCAGGGGAGGGTTCTCCCGCATGTGCCGCCCGCCCTCCGAGGTGATCCAGGCCGCCATGATCATCAGGGCCATGAGCCAATGGAGGGCCATCATCGTCTTCGAGTAGCGGGTCATCCGTGCTTCTCCTTCGGGTCTTGCGGGAATGCGGCAAAGTCCGGCCTTCCGCAGGCCGGGGATTCAAAGGGTCGAGACCACCTGGCCGTCGGTTCGCGTCATCACAACGTCCAGCCCCGCGCTTCGGGCCAGCGCGACCCCGCGTCGCGATCCCGCGACCATGATCGCGGTCGCCCAGGCGTCGGCGGCCATGCAGGTGCGTGCGATCACCGTGACGCTGGCGAGGTCGCCGGCGAGGGGACCGCCCGTGCGCGGGTCCATGGTGTGGGATGCCTCGACGCCGTCGTGCGCCGTCCTGTGCCGGTACGACCCCGAGGTCGCGACGGCCGCGTCTTCCAGCGCGAGCACGCCGGCGAGTTCGCGCCGGTCGGGCGCGGGGGCCTCGTGGCCGACAAGCCAGGGCTGGCCGCCCGGCTTGGTCCCGGCGGCGCGCATCTCGCCGTCGATCCCGGCGAGCCATGACGCGAGCCCCGCTTCCTCCAGCACCCGCCCGAGTTCGTCGACGCCGAAGCCCTTGGCGATGCCCGAGAGGTCGAGCGTCAGCGGGGCCAGCTTGCGCGCCCGCCGCATCGCGGCGTCGAGCTGCAGCGTCTTCGGCGGCTCGAAGGAGCGACGCCCCGCGGAGGCGCGGATCGCGGCATCGTCCGGCACCCGCCGCCCTCCGCCGAACCCCCAGGCCGTGACGAGGTCGCCGACGCCGATGTCGAACAGGCCGCCGGACGCCTCGCCCACGGCGAGCGCGGTCGCGAGCACTTCGCCCAGCGCGCGGGGGATCTCCACCCAGGCCCCGACGGGTGCGCCGTTGAGCCGGTTCAGGTCCGACTCCGCCCTCCAGGTGGACATTTGCCGGTCCACCTCCTCCACCGCGGCCGCGAGCCTGTCCTGCAGCGCGGCGGCGTCGAAGCCGGCCGGCGCATAGGCGACGGCGCTCCAGCGCGAGCCCATGGTCGGCCCGCTCCAGGCGAGGCGGCGCTGCGCGGGCGCGGGGTCAGTAGACATCTTCGACATAGCGGCCGGCCGAGCGCAGCGTGGCGAGATCGGTCCCGAGCGGATGCAGGATCCGGTCGAGCGTGCGGGAGACGGACTGCGCCATGTCCCGCCCGCCGCAGACGAGGACCTGCGCGCCGTGGCGGATCAGCTCCCGCAGCTGCGGCGCATCGGCGGCGAGGCGGTCCTGCACGTAGGCCGCGTCGGGGGCGCGCGAGAACGCGGTCGTCAGCGAGGTCAGCCGGCGCTCCGCGAGGTGCTGGGCGAACTCGTGCTCGTAGAGGAAGTCGGAGGCCGGGCTGCGCCCGCCGAAATAGAGGTGAACGGGACGGCCTTCGGCATTGGCCCGCACGAACCCGGCGAGCGGCCCCACGCCTGCGCCCGCGCCGATGAGGATCAGCGGCGAGCGCCCGACCGCCGGCCGGAAGGCCGGGTTCTCGCGGATGAAGGCGGCGATGCGCCCGCCGGGCTCCAGTGAATGCAGGAAGCCCGAGCACGCGCCGCCCGGCCGCAGCCTGACGCAGATCTCCAGCACGCCGTCAGACGAGGCGGAGGCGAGCGAGTAGAATCGCGGCATCGCGCTGTCGGGCGGCACGACGCCCACGAGATCCCCCGGCGAGAAGCCCGGCAGGCGTCCGCGGCCCCCCGCCTCCCGCGTCGCGGCGACGAAGCGCAGGATGGCGACCGGCGCGTCCACGGCGGCGCCGTAGTCCTCGCGCTCCAGCAGCACGAGCTCGGTCAGGGGAGGAAGCTGCGCGCGATGCTGCAGGTCGAGCCCGCAGCCCAGCGCCGCGCCGAGGTCCCGGCCCCAGGCCGCGAATTCCTGCGGCGACTGGCGGTCGATCCGCTTCGGCGCCAAGAGCCAAGGCCATCCCTTGCCGTCGAGCGCGTCGACGGCGGCCTGCGCGTAGCCGCAGAAGCGCGGGAAGGTGCGGTCGCCGAAGCCGAGCACGGCGACGGGGACGCGGCCCTCCAGGCGGTCCAGCCTGTCCAGGAAGCCCCTGGCGGAGGCCGGAGCGCCGCCGTCACCGGCCGTGGCCGTGAGCACGACCAGCCGCCCGGCGTGCAGATGGGCCTCGGACAGGTCGGCCATGGCCGCGACATGGACGCGCCGGCCCGCCGCGGCGAGCGCGGACTGCAGCGTGGCGGCGAAACCCCAGGTGGTGCCGCCCTCGCTCCCGACGAGCACGACGATGTCCGCCTCCGCGGCCGGGACGGAGCCGCGCAGGCCGCCCGCGCCCTCGCGCCTGCGCCACCAGATCGCCGCGCCCGTCGCGGCGAGGACCGGCACGCCGGCCGCGCCGAGGCCCAGCGCCAGGCCGAGCACCCAGGCGCCGCGGCCGGTATGGAGCATCACGACGACGTCCGAGACGCGCTCCCAGGCGGATGTCGGCGCGAAGGCGAGCACCTGGCCGGTAACGCGGTCGACGCTCGCCTCGCCCGCTGCGGTGCGCAGCACGAAGACGTCGGCCGGGTCGTCGGCGGCGGGGAAGGTCAGCGCGCGCAGGTCGGAGAGCGGCGTCGCCCGCAGGCCCGCGAGCGCCGCCGGCGGCGCGGAGACGCCCGCGCTCGAGGCCGCCGCGACGGGGGGCGGCGGCGGGTCCGGCAGCAGCCCGAAGGTCCCCGCCGACATCCACAGCCCCGTGAGCGACGAGAAGGCCAGCGCCAGGACAGCGGTGCGGCCGAGTTCGCTATGCCAACGCTGCGCGGGCCGCCCCCTCATGGGCCGGACCATCGCCCGCCACGAGCCGGCGCGGCGCGCCAGCAGGACCGCGCCGGAAAGGCTCAGCCCCAGCATGGCCAGCGCCGCGCAGGCGGCCGCGACGCGGCCTGCGTCGCCGGCGAGCAAGGCCCGGTGCAGGTCGGTGAGCCAGCGCGCCGTCTCCGACGCGCGATAGGGCCCCAGGGCGGCGCCGCTGGCCGGATCGACGATCTCGATGCCGCCCTCCGCGTCGCCGAAGCTCGCCGTGACGACGCCGCCCGGCCGCACCACGATCCGGTCGACCGCGGGACGGCGCGCGGCGATGGCGCCGGCAAGGTCCGCGACGCTGCGGCCCGCGGGCAGGGCCGGCGTGCTCGCCTTGTCCAGGGCGGGGATCACGGACAGCGCGGCTCCGCTCGCCGCGGTGACGGCGAGCAGCAGGGCCAGGGCCAGTCCGGGAAGCGAATGGAGACGACGCAGCACGGCGGGGTCCTCCTCAGAACGTGACCTTGAGGGACTTCAGGTTGCCCTTGCCCGCGACGGCCGCCCCGGATGCCTTGCTGGACAGGGGCGCGACGGCGTCCGACGGGCTGTCGAGGCCATCCTCGACCGCCGTGTCGACATGCACCTGGTAGCCGGCGTCGATCAGGGCGTCGGCGATGTCGAGGCTGACCTTGAGGGTCTTGCCCGAGCCGATGCTCGCGCCGGTGATGCCGTCCACCTCGCTGGTCGCGCCGCCTGACGCGCGCTGCCAGTCGGAGAGGTGGCGGTAGTACTTGGCCCGCCCGCCCGCCATCCAGAGCGTGCCGCGATACTGGCCGGCGGCGTCGGTGACGTAGAGCACCATGTAGGCGCCGTTGCCGCCATAGGGCTTGAGCGTCGCCTCGAAGGTCACCGGCCGGGCCTCGGCGAGGCCGGGCAGGGCGACGGCCGAGGCCGTGGCGAGGATAGGGAGCAGGATCTTCATGTGGTCGTCTCCGGACAAACGCGGTCGGCGGATCGGGGCGGGCCCTACTGCACGTCGACCTTGGGGCGCGTCTTGCCGTTGAAGAGGCCGTTGTCGGGCACGGGGGCCTTGGGGTCGGCCATCCGGGGCTGTCCGCCCCCGCCGGACCCGCCCTCGTCGCCCTCGTCGTCGTCGTCCTCGGCATGGCGCCGGTGATGGCCGTCGTGATGGCGCCGCCCGCCGTGCTCGCTCGCATGGCGGCGATGGCCGGTCTCCCCCGCGACGGACGCCGCGGCCACCTCGCGGTCGCCCTGGCGGGGCGGTGCGGCGAGCGTGACGCCGATGGCTGTGCTGGCGAGGAGCAGGGCTGCTCCGACGATGAGGGTCTTCGGCATGGGGTCACCCGTTGCGCTTGCGATGCCGGGGACCATCGCGCCCGCGCCTGACGGGAGCCTGACGGAGCGGCGCCGAGCGCGTCAGCTTGCCGTCAGCTTCGCGGCGGGACCGCCAGGTTGCGCGCCTCGGTGAAGCGCACGCTCGCCGCGAAACCGTCCGGGCGGCCCGGCGCCGGTGAGGACAGGTCCAGCGTGAGACCGGCCCCGCGGCAGATCGCGGCCGCGATGGCGAGGCCCAGGCCCGAGCCCTGCGCCTCGGTCGGCCCGCGCTCGAAGGGTCGGGTCAACGCCTCCAGGCGTTCCGGCGGAACGACGGGACCGGCATTGGCGACCGCCAGGAGGCCGGGCTCCAGCAGGACAGAGACCGGCTCGTCCGGATCCCCGTGCCGCAGCGCGTTCTCGATCAGGTTGCGAGCCAGGATCGCGAAGGCGTCCGGATCGAGGTCTGACGCCCAGGCCCGGTCGCTGATCGCGAGCGCGATGCGCTCCCCCTGTTCTCCCTGCCGGCGCAGTTCGTCGACGACGAGGTCCAGCACGGGAGCGAGGGGGGCGGGGACCTGGGCGATCAGGCCTCCCCCCTCCGCCTTGGCGAGCTGGAGCAGCTTCTCGGAGAGGCGGGACAGGCGGCGCAGGGCGGCGGCGATGGCGCGGGCGCGCTCGCGCCGCGCGTCGTCGGGCAGCTCCGAGACGAGGCGCTGGGCCTGCGCCAGCGCCGCCGCGATCGGGGTGCGCAGCTCGTGGGCGCTGTTGGCCGTGAAGCTGCGCTCCGCCTCCAGCGTGCCGCGCAGCCGGCCGATCAGGGCGTTCACCGAGGCCGCCACCGGCGCCATCTCCCGGGGCAGGCCTTCGGCTCCCACGGGATCCAGGTTGCCGCGCCCGCGCGCCGCGAGCGCGGCCTGGAAGGACACCACGGGCCGGAACGCCAGCCGCACGGCCAGCCAGACGCCGGCGGCGGCGATGGGGACCAGGGCCGCGAGCGGCCAGAGCAGCGCGGAGACGGCGTGCCACACCGCCTCCCTGCGGTGGGCCAGCTCCTCCGCCGCGGTCACCACGATCGTGCCCTGCACCGCGGTCTCCGTGTAGGTGCGCAGCCGATCCGAGGTGTGGAAGCCGGGCGGCAGGCCCTTGGGGATCGACAGGGAGTCGGCGTCGCTGGACTGCAGGAGTTCGCGGCCCGCGGCGTCGCGCACGACATAGGTGATGTACTCGCGGTGCGCGCCGACGGGCGGCATGCGCTGGGCCGCCGCGCCCTCCTCGCGCGAGAGCACTTCCGCATAGGCCAGCGGCAGGATGCGCTGGGCCACCTCCTGCAGCGCGCTGTCATGCACCGCGCCGATCTCGCGTTCGAGCAGCAGCCCCGCGACCAGCGACGCGCCGAGCCACAGGAGGGCGGTGCCCAGCGCCAGGCCGATGCCGAGCCGCCGGCGCAGGCTGGGCGGCGAACCGCCGGCCGGCGCGTTCACGCGTCCCGCCCGGGCGCGCCCAGCTTGTAGCCCATGCCGCGCACGGTCTCGATCATCTCGGCGCCGATCTTCTTGCGCAGGCGCGCGACATGGACCTCGATCGTGTTGCTCTCCACCTCGGAGTCGAAGGAATAGAGCCGCTCCTCCAGCTGCGCCTTCGAGAGCAGGGTGTTGGGGCGCTGCACGAAGGCCTCGAAGAGCGACCACTCGCGCGCGGTGAGCTGGACGGGCCTGCCGGCGCGCCGGACCGAGCGGGCGGCGAGGTCGACCTCGAGGTCGCCGATCGTCACGAGAGGGTTGGGGTTGCCGGCGTAGCGCCGCCCCACGGCGTTGACGCGGGCGGAGAGCTCAAAGAGGTCGAAAGGCTTG
This sequence comes from Alsobacter sp., assembly GCA_046349155.1. Taxonomy (GTDB): domain Bacteria; phylum Pseudomonadota; class Alphaproteobacteria; order Rhizobiales; family Beijerinckiaceae; genus Alsobacter. The sequence goes on from JAXMCW010000004.1 coordinate 548,237, forward strand.
ACGAGGTAGTCGTCCGCGCCGGCGTTCAGCCCCGCGATGCGGTCGGAGATCTGGTCGCGCGCCGTGAGGATCATGACCGGGGTGACGTCGCCGGCCGCCCGGCGCCGCCTGAGGAAGTCGAGGCCACGCCCGTCCGGCAGCATCAGGTCGAGCAGCACCAGGTCATAGGCCGCGGCGAGGATGGCCGCCCCGCCCTCCTCGAGCCGCCGCGCCCAGTCGACCGAATGGCCGTCCGCGACCATCTGGTCCCGCACCGCCATGCCGAGCATGGCATCGTCCTCGATCAGCAGGATCCGCATTCCCTGTCCGCTCCTGCGCCGAGGTTACCCGGTTCGCGCGCCGCGCGGAGCCTGATAAATCGATGGACCGTTCAGGCTCGCGTCAGGTTGCCGTGGGAGAAGAGGCCGACATGTCCCTGCTGCCGAGGAGAGGGTGATGCGAGCCGGCGCCATGGCGCTCCTCGGCCTGCTGTGCGTCGCGACGCCGGCTTTGGCGCAGCATCGCTGCCGGGTGCCGCTGGGAGACTGGCAGCCGCGCGAGGCGCTGCAGTCGCGCCTGGAGCAGCAGGGCTGGACGGTGCTGTCGATCCGCGCCGACGACGGCTGCTACAAGGTCCGCGCGCGCAACGAGGCCGGCGAGCGGCTGGAGGGCAAGTTCGACCCCGCCACGCTGGAGCCCGTCGCGCGCCGCGGCGGCCACGGCGATCCCCGCGATCACGACGACGGCACCGACCCCGACTGAGCGCGTTCAGCCCGCAACGTCGGGCTTGCGTCGGGTCAGCCGCCCGCACCGGGAGGCTTGGCGCTCCCAGGCGGAGGCGGCGCCGACACGAGAAGGCGTTGACGTCGGTGATGACGTGCGACCCTTCGAGTGGAAGGCATCACCGTCGCGACGGCCCGGCGACGCGACGCAGCGAAGGCCGCTCCCCGCCTTCGATTGGATGTTCGTTGGCTTTCGCACCAATAGGTTTCACGCGCGCTGCCGTCCACGTGCGCCCAGGTTATCGCGTCCCGATGAACGCGGATGACAGCGCGGAACCAGGGGCTTTCAGTTTGAACGTCACCGCTTGGAAAGGCGGCCGAAGCGAGCCTATGCCTGACCCGCTGCCACGATCATGGTGCACGGACCCACGAAGCCATCGTCAGTTTCGTACTGCTTCAGCGCGTCTTCGATTTCCGTCCAGGCCAAGTCCTTTTCCGTGTCGTCGAGCGCCGAAAGCATCTGGTGCAACGCACCGAACGACTCCCGCTCGAACCTGACGCATTCTTTCGCCGATCGCATGACGAGGTTCGCGGGCAACTTGACGGCCGAAACGTTGCGAAAGCCGGCCTGTTCAAACGCGCGTTCGATGCGACCTGGTTGACCGAGACTGAATGGTCCCGGCTGGCCTGGAAGGGGGGGTGGCAGTGCGGCACGGCGTCTGATGATCGAGACCGGAATGGAGAAGAACCTGTTCTCCTCGGCCGTCGCGTAGACGATTGCGCCCATCCAGCCACCAGGACGAAGGACACGGTGCATCCCCGCCAGGGCCTTTTGCTGGTCCGGAAAATAGATCAAGCCAACGCGCGAGATGACCGTGTCGAACGACCCGGGCGAGAGGGCGAGGTCCTCGCCGTCCGCCACCTTCGTCTCAACGTTTGTAAGGCCTGCCTTCTTCGCGTTTGCGGCGCAGTAGTCAAGAATGGCGGGCGCGATGTCGGTCGCAAGCACGCTGCCTCCGGGGCTTACGCGTTCGGCCGCTTGGAGGGTCTGATCACCGGCACCGGCGGCGATATCGAGGACAAGATCGCCGGGCTTTACATGCGCCATGTCGAGCATTGTCTCTGTAGCCGGTCCCAACCACTGGCGGAGAAGCGGCCCCCACGCGTCCCAGGCGGCGGCCGCCGTCTGCCACTGATCCCTGGTCGTCGCCTTGTAGGCTGCGGCATCGAATACGGCAGTCATTTGCGGCTCCCTTCGTCCGGGCTGTGTCGGGCGCCTCCCCGAAGGTGCGGCGCTGGGCACGATCGGTGTTATGGTGCTCGCGCGCGTGGGAACTCGCAGGGGAAAGACCGTGGGAGGCGCGAATGAGCGCAACAATTCCGCGCCCGGAAGAATCCCTCGAAATCCGCGTGCTCGGTCCGTTGTTGGCTGTGCGCGACGGACGCATCCGTCCATTGCCCGCGTCGAGAAAGACGCGAGGGCTGCTTGCCTATCTGGCTCTGGCAGCGGCTCCTTGCCGTCGTGCTGAGCTTTGCGACCTTCTGTGGGAGAACGTCGCCGATCCGCGCGGTGAGCTGCGCTGGAGCCTCAGCAAGATCAAGGCGGCTCTCGGAGATGTCCTGGTTGCGACGGCCGACAGCGTCTCCATCGACAGGACGAGAGTTGTTGTTGACGCAGCCGCGTTCAAGCTTCCCGTCGTAGTGGCGCCGCGCTCATGGTCGATCCAGAAGGCCATCGCAATGTGGCGGGGAGAGCCGCTCGCGGACGCCTATATTCCGGATTGCTATCGCTACCACCTGTGGTGGTTATCGGTGCGCGAGGAGCTCACGACCATTCACGGTCGGCTGCTTCATGCATCCGTCGAGCAGGCCTGGTCATCGCCTCCTGATGCCTTGAACGCGGCAAGAGCGCTCGTCGCGCAACGGCCGTTCGACGAAGTGGGGCACGCTCGCGTCGCCCAGGCTCTGGAGCGCTCGGGCCGGCCTGGAGAAGCGGACGCATATCGTGCACAGGCACGGCTTGCTCTGAGTGCTGATCTCGGAACGTCCCCCATGGACGTCATGACCTCGGATCCGGCCATTCCGGCTCCCGCCGAGGCGGCGAGCGCTCTACGGCGCTTGGGGCCATCTCCTCCCGTCCTCGTCCTCGAGCGGTTCGAACTTGTGCCGGGCGACGCTTCGCTCGAGTCAACAGCCGCGCTTGCGGCTCAGCACATTGTCGAGGGACTGTGGAGGAGCAGGATATGCGACGTGCTGGACGCGAACCATTGCCAGTACGTCTCCGTGAATCGTCCTGCCGCGACGGTCCGCTTCGTGCTCCGAGGAAGCATCTTGAAGCTGCCTACGGGACTGAGATTGACATTGCGCTTCCTGGACGCGCCGAGCGGCGTCGTTCTGTGGTGCGGGAATTTTCCGGTGAATTCGTCTCCGCCGAGTTTTTCGAGCCGATGGACAGACCAGGTTGTGGCAGCCGTCGCGGCAGCGATCCGTCGCGTGGAGATGAGTACCCCGGCTGTTGACGGTTCTTGCGCCCGCGCACGCCTTTTCGAGATGCTCACCCTGGCCAGCACGCTCGAGCCTTCCGCCAATGCTCGCGCTCTCGCCGCGGCGTACTCCATGCTCGACGAGACGGCCGACGAGCCGACGGCGCTCGCTGTGGCGGCGTGGTGCCACGCCCAACGGTCGGTCTACAACTGGGCGCCAGACGCTGGTGACCACCGGAAGGAATCCCGGCGGCTGGCGGCTGCCGCGACCGCGGTTGGCCTGGATGACGCCAACTGCCTCACCGTCATCGCGGCGGCGCGGACGATGGTGGGCGACCTCAGCAGCGCCGGAGCCCTGCTCGACCGTGCGCTGAAGCTCGATCCCGGGTCTGCCCGCGTTCATTCGAGGCGAGGCTGGCTCGCGAACTACCGCGATCAACCCGACCATGCGATTCACTGCTTCCGCACGGCTCTCTTCCTGTCGTCCGGCGATCGGACCGAGTTCAACGACCTCGTCGGCCTCGGTGTAGCGCACTTCATCAGGGGGGATCATGAGCGGGCCGTCACCCGCATGGAGCAAGGCCTCGCGCTCAATCCCAGAGCCGTTTGGATCCAGCGCAACCTGGTTCCAGCCTATGCCGCAGCCGGTCGACACGCCGAAGGTGCCGCGGGGCTCAGCGCCCTGTTGCGCGAACATCAGGATCTCAGCGTCGCGGCAGTCGAGAGCGCGATGGTGTTTTCGCCTCCGGTCATGAGGAAGATATCGGGCGGCCTCGCCGAGGTTGGCCTGAGGCTAGCCTAGGCACGCGCTCCCGACAGGCGCCGCGTGGCTCGGCAGGGCATGACCGAAAGCAGACCTGTTCGACGTCCGACCAGGGTCACGAGCGCTCGTTCGGGCTCTTCCGCCTCGCCCGAAGGATTGCGCAGCGTCGATCCCGGTCAACTGCCGGGCGCCGCCTTCGCCCGGCGCATGGCAGCAGCGGCGCGGCCGAAGTCGACCGTGCTGCGCTGCACGGGGCGGCCGTCCGCGTCGAGGATGATGCGGGCTCGCCGCGTGCCGTGAAAGAAGGTGAGGCGCATCCGTCCCGCGTCTCGGCCCACGCCCTTCTCCAGGACGCTGGTCAGGGTTCCAGCCCGCATGGCCGCCTGCGCCGCCTCGGGCGGCAGGCCCAGGAGGTGGGCGACCCATTCGAGCGGGACTTCCACCGCCGTTTGGCTGTTTGCATCGGTCATGGCCGCCCGCGTCCTCGCTGCGCCGCGGACGCGTCGCCATCGGCGAGTTGGAGACGCTGGCGGATGGCGAGGCGTGGCGCAGCGAGGTCGGCCAGCGTCACCATGTCGAGTTCGGCCAGGAAGGCGGCGAGCGCGCGCCCCAGCGCCCCCGTGAGGCGGCAGACGCCCGTCAGGACGCAGCTTGCAGGATGCTCGCCGAGGCACGCGACCAGCGCCACGTCCTCCTCCAGCGCGCGCACGACATCGCCGACGCGGATCTCCTCCGGCGGGCGGGCAAGCTTCAGGCCGCCGCCGCGGCCGCGAAGGCCCGTCACCAATCCGGCATGGATCAGGCTCTGCGCCACCTTCATCAGGTGGTTGCGCGAGACGCGGTGTCGCGCGGCGAGGTCCTCGATCGTCATCAGGCGCTCGGGAGCCGCGGCGAGGCTCATCAGCGTGCGCAGGCCGAAATCGGTATGGGCCGTGAGCTTCATGGCATCTCCAAAAGAGGTATTTACAATGCATCTTTTAGGGAGTAGGTCAAGGACACCGTATTTCTGGAGCCCGCCATGGCCGCCATCGTCACCAGGACATTCCTTCTGCCCGGCGACCTCGTCTCGGATCTCCTCGGCATCCGCAGCGCCGACGACCGCGGCATGATGCGCACCCTCGTCAACATGTTGTTCTGGAACCTCGTCGGGGCCTTCGTGGCTCTCTCCTTCGCGTGAGCGTGAGGAGGGCGAGATGTCCGCGGCCACGCCCCGGCAAGCCACTTCCGCCGCCTTCTCCCCCGGGGCGGCGGCCGGCATCGACGACGCGCTCATCGGAACCGTCGTCGATGCCTTCTATGCGCGCGTCCGCATCGACGCGATGCTGGGCCCGATCTTCGAGGCTGCGGTGCATGACTGGCCGGCTCACCTGGAACGGCTCAAGTCCTTCTGGTCTTCGGTCACGTTGATGTCCGGCGCCTACAAGGGCCAGCCGCTGCAGGCCCATTTCGGGCTCCCGCCCCTCTCCGACGCGCATTTCCAGCGCTGGCTGGCGCTGTTCGGGGAGACGCTGGCCGAGCACTGCACGCCGCGACAGGCCGAGGTGTTCAGCGTCCGCGCCCGGCGCATCGCCGACAGCTTCCGCCTCGGGTTGGCCAGCCTGCGCGGGGAGATCGCGCAGCCCCTCTGACGCGTTCGTCTGTCCGGGTTGATGGCCCTTTGGACGAGTGCGTATTGTCCGGCAGGTGCCGTTGTGAGGAGATTGCCGTGGCCGACGTCGTCAAGGGACCCGCGTCATACTTCCCTTCGATCGAGAAGAAGTACGGGCGGTCCATTGCTGAATGGCAGGCGCTGGTCCGGGCCTGCTATCCTGCCAGACACATGGAGCTTGTGGCCATGCTGAAAGACCAGCACGGCATGGGCCATGGGCACGCCAATGCCATCGTTGCCCACACCTTGGCCGAGGACAGGCGCTGACCTCCCGGCAAAATCGACGTTGAAAGTCTGCCGCGGGTCAATCCGCGGCGTCCCGCGCCAGGGGCCCCGGACATGCTCTCGTGCCGCACCTGCGCATCGCGGCGTCCGGCGGCGCAGGCTCAGGGGCGCTGCGCAGCCATCTCATTCCGGTAGGCCAACGCCGCATCCAGATCCGCATCCGAGAGAATGGAGCGGTCGATCCCCACTATGCGCTGCTCCGGCCAGGTCCTGACCGCGCGGGGGGCGCGGATCGGGGCGCGAAGGCCGGTCTCGGCGAGACAGGAGGCGGCCCGCATGGGCTGCCTCAGGCCCGGCCGGACCTCGACCGCCCCGCCGCCGCGCATCGTGGTGGGAAGGGTCCTGCCGAGGCTGTGCCGTTCGTCAGCCTGGGCCAGGGGCGATCGGGATCCTCGACCGCAGCGAGGGCGGCGGAGCCGCCTTGGGTCGCCCAGCCGACGAGCGCGGCCGACCTCAGGCCATGCCTGGCGCCACAAGGCTTGGGATCTCGTGAGCTCGCGACGCGTTATGAGCCGGACCAAAGGAGGTTGCTATGAGAACAGCAAGCAAGGTTCTGCTTCTCGTCGCCGCTCTCGGCGGCACGGCCCTCGCCACACTCCCGGCGCAAGCCGGGGCGAGCACGGGAACCTGGAAATACAGCCCAGGGGAGATCCACGCCTACCAGCGCTATCAAAATCATCAGGCGTGGCGGGCCCAACGTCCCTATCGCGGGCACGCCTACGGTTACTATCGCGGTCCTGCCCGCGGCTACTACCGGCATCACCGGTACTGGCGCTAGCGCCATCGGGCGCCGGGAAGCTCACGAGGTCTGAGGATCTCCAGGACCGAATGAGGTCATTGCGAGCTTCTGGCTCGCGCCGGCAGACGACATTGCCGCAGCGCCCCGCCTTTCTCGAAAGGCGGGGCTTTCCTTGTCGGGAGCACGTCCGCCTGCCGCGATGGGCCGCGCGCCACCAAACTCGTCTTGAAGGCTCTTAGGCCCGCGCCGGCACGGGGAGAACACGCGTCTCTTCGTGAAGAGGGGCCGGAGACTGGTCTACCCTGAGGTCTACCGCGACATTCGCCCCATCGTGGCACTCGCCCAGAAGCGCTGCGGCGCCAATGCCTTACCGTCGATGCGGGAGGGTAGGAATGGCGCTCCCAAGGGGACTCGAACCCCTGTTTTCGCCGTGAGAGGGCGACGTCCTGGGCCGCTAGACGATGGGAGCGGAGCGCGGCGCCAGGGGCGTCGCGGCTGGCCCTCCTATAGACGGTGCGGCGCGCGGGGGCAAGGGCCGCGTGCCGGCTTTTTCGCCCCCGGGCGTCACCTCGCGCGGCGGCCCCGGGGGGCCCGGCGGGCGTCCCGGCCTCCGTCCCGCCCGGCCTCGCCGGCGCCGCTTCCGACGCTCCCGCGCCGGTCAGGCCAGCCCGCGCCGGCGGCGCTCGGCGTCGTCCCAGGCGGTGAGGGGCTGGTAGTCGGGCACGTAGCCCAGGCCCTTCTTCGCGTCCGAGGAGACGGCGTCCTGCGAGGTCACGACATCCACCACGGCGGGCGCGTGGGCGAGGGCGCGCTCCAGCGCGGCGGGCAGGTCCGCCGGGTTCTCCACGCGTTCGCCATGCGCGCCCAGCGCCCGCGCCATCGCCGCATAGTCCGAGTGGCGCAGGGTCGTGCCGTGCACCCGGCCGCCGTAATTGGCCGCCTGGTCGTAGCGCTCGATGTTCCACGCGGCGTTGTTGGACACGATGAAGACCGCCTTGGCCCCGTGCCGCACGGCCGTGTCCACCTCCATGGCGTTGATGCCGTAGGCCCCGTCGCCGTTCACCGAGATCACCCGCCGGTCGGGGAAGGCGAGGGCGGCGGCGATGGCGAAGGGCACGCCGACGCCGAGGCAGCCGAAAGCCCCGGCGTCCATGTAGGTGCGGGCGTTCAGGCCGATGCGTGCGAAGCTGAGGAGGTCGCCGCCGTCGGCCACCGCGATCGTGTCGGGCGTCGTCAGGCGGGCGAGGGCGTCGAAGATCGCCCGGGGATGGATCTTGCCGTCGGCGCCCGTGTCGGGCCCCGTGCCGAGCCCGCCCGCGGCGCGCTCGCGCTGCCTGGCGCGGATGCCGTCCGCCCAGGCCGCGTCGAGCGCCGGGCGGCGGTTGCCGGCCGCCTGCACCATCGCGGCCAGCGCCAGGGCGGGCGTGGCGAGGAGTTCGGGATCGCCGCGCCGGTTGTCGATGAGCTCGCCCGCCGTGTCGGCGAGGCGCACGATCCTGGCGTGCGGGAAGACGGCCGGCGAGCCGTAGCCCAGCTGGTAGTCGAGCTTGCGGCCGATCACGAGCAGGAGGTCGGCCTCGCTCATCGCCACGCCGCGCATGGCGCCCGCGAAGCCGGGGTGGTCGGAGGGCACCAGGCCGCGGCTCTCCTGCGTGTCGAGGTAGAGCGCGCCGCTGGCGTCGAGGAAGCGCACCAGCTCCTCGCCCGCGCCGCGGGCGCCGCGGCCGGTCACCACGACGGGCCGCTTCGCCGACCACACGGCCTCCACGGCCTGCGCCACGGCGTCCGGGTCTGGCTCGATGCGGCGCGGCGGGTGGGGACGCATCCATTCGTCGAGGACCAGCGCGTCGGGAATGTCGAGGCGCAGCACGTCGGTGGGGATCTCGAGATAGACCGGTCCGGGCTCGCCGAGGTCGCCCGCGGCGCGGGCCACGGCCTCGTCGAACTCGCGCAGCACCTGGTCAGCCACGCGCAGGGTGCGCGAGGTGCGCGTCACCGGCCGCATGATGTCGACATGGGGAATGTCCTGCAGCGGACCCATGTTCACCTGCGGCCGCGGCGGGCAGCCGCCGATCAGCAGCACGGGGGCGCGGGCCAGAGAGGCGTTGGCGATGGCGGTGACGCAGTTCGTGACCCCGGGACCGGCCGTCACCAACGCGACGCCGAAGCCGCCGGTGAGCTCGGCATGGGCATGGGCCATGTGCACCGCCGCGCCCTCGTCGCGCACGTCGACGATGCGGATGCCGAGCCGCGGCAGCCAGTCCCAGATCGGCTGGATGTGGCCGCCCTGCAGGCCGAAGATCCGGTCGACGCCCCGGCGCTGCAGGAACTGCGCGATGCGCGCCGCGCAGCTCTGCGGGCCCGAGCCCAGGTCGATCATGTGGGCCGTGCTCATGGTGGTCCTCCATGGTTCCCGGCGGATCAGCCGCCGTCCTTGTCGGCGAAGCGGTCGCGCAGCACGCGGTGCAGGATCTTGCCCGTCGCGGTGCGCGGCATCTCGTCCTGCGCGATTAGCGCGATCCCGCGTGGCCGCTTGTGCCCGGCGAGGCGCGCGCGGCACCACGCCATCAGCTCGTCGACAGCGACCGCGGCCCCCTCGTGCGGCACCACGACCGCCTGCACCTTCTCGCCCCACGTCTTGTCGGGCACGCCGATCACGGCGACGTCCTTCACCGCGGGGTGGCCGCCGAGCACGTCCTCCACCTCGGAGGGATACACGTTCTCGCCGCCCGAGATGATCATGTTGCTCTTGCGGTCGACGAGGTAATAGAAGCCCTCTTCGTCGCGCCACGCCATGTCCCCCACGGAGAGGTGCGGCCCGCGGAAGGCGGCCTCGGTCTTGTCCGGCAGCTTCCAGTAGCCGTCGAAGGCGTAGGGCGTCGCCGACCAGAGCTCGCCGACCTCGCCCGGCTTCACGTCGCGTCCCTGCTCGTCGAGCAGACGGATGGGCAGCGAGCCGACGCATTCGCGTCCCACCGAGCCCAGCTTGCTGAACTGGTCCTCGGGCTGCAGCATCGTCGCCCAGCCCTGCTCCGTGGAGCCGTAGAGCTCCCAGAGCCGCGAATTGCGGAAATAGGCGAGGATCGCCTCCTTGGTGTCGCGCCGCGCGGGAGCCGAGGAGATCATGAACTTGGAGATCTTCTCGGGGTTCACGCTGTCGAGCACGGCCTGCGGCAGGCCCAGCATCATCACGAAGTGGGTCGGCACCAGCGAGGTGAAGGTGGCGACCCCGTCCGCCAGCGCGCGCAGCAGGTGCTCGGGGTCGAAGCTCGGCCGGTTGTAGACGCGTACCGGCGCGCCGCACATCACCAGCGCGCCCATGAAGTAGAGCGAGTTGGCGTGGCAGAGCGGCATCACGAGAAGGCCGGTGTCGCGGCGGCTGAAGCCGAGCTCCACGTCGGTCGTGAGCGACAGGACGGCGCTCGCGCCGTGGCTTCGGATCGCCCCTTTTGGCCGCCCTGTCGTGCCGGACGTGTACATCAGCGCCCAGGGATCGGCGGGGGCCACGGCGACGGCGGGCTCGTCCGGGCCGGCGCGCGCGATCAGGTCCTCGTAGCCGGCATAGCCGGCGGGCGTCGTCGGCCCGATATGGATGTAGGCCTCCCGCGCGACCGGCAGGTCGCCGCGGATCTGCTCCACCGGGCCGGTGAGCGCATCCTCGACGATCAGCGCGCGGGCCTCGCAGTTCTGGGCGATGTAGAGGATCTCCGGCGCGACGAGCCGGAAGTTGATGGGCACCACCACCAGCCCGGCCTTGGCGACGGCGGCGTAGATCTCGAGCCACTCGATCCGGTTATAGGCGAGCACCGCGACGCGGTCGCCCTTGGCGAGGCCGAGCCCCAGAAGGGCGTTGGCCAGCCGGTTCGCGCGCTCGTTCCACTGGCGATAGGTGAGGTTCCGCTCCAGGTCGCCCGCGCCGATCCTGTCTGGCGTGGTGAAGGCGTGCCCCCGCACGATGGCGCCGAGGTGAAGCAACGTCGCCATCGGTTCCTCCCTGCGCGCCTTGTCGGCGCTGCGCGTCCGACGCCCCTGGCGGCGATGATCGCAGGGCCGCGCGGCGCCGGCAAGACGGCGAGCCGCGGCGTCGCCGTCGTCACGGGCCTGTCGGGGCCTCGCACGGCGCGCGGCCGGCCGCCCGCCCGCGTCCGATGAATGGCGGGTGAACGCGGGGTTCCGTCACGGTTCAGCCGGCGGGGTCCATGGTCCCCGCGTCTCCCAGGGCGCCGTACGGGCCGCCGGGAGCGGAGGACCACAGCCATGACGACCCCCCGCAAGATCCTGCTCCTCGCCACTGTCCTGGGCGGCGTGCTCATGGCCGCGATGCCGGCCGAGGCCGGCCGGCGCACGGGCACCTGGAAGTACAGCCCCGAGGAGGTCTGGGCCTACCAGCAATACCGGAACGAGATGGCCGCCCGGCAGTCCTGGCACGCCCGTCGCCACCAGTGGGGAGAGGGCGGCTACGGCGGCGGCTATGGCGGCTATGGCGGCTACGGCGGCGGCTATGGCCGTCCCGCCTATGGGTGGAACGGCGGCTATGCCGACCGCGGCGAGCCCGCCTATGGCGAATATGGCGAGCCGGGCTATCCCCACCGCCCCGCCTGGGACGACTGAGCCGTTGCGCCGCCCCCGCCCTTAGGCGGCTGAACGACGCCGGGCCGGCGCGTCCTGCCGCTCGAACGAGGCGCGGGCCGCCTCGCGGATGCGGAACGTGGCGACGAGCGCGTTGAGCCGCTCGATCTGGTCGCTGAGCGCCGTCGCGGAGGCGGCGCTCTCCTCGGCGAGCGCGGCGTTCTGCTGGGTCATCTCGTCCATGTGGGCGACGGCCTGGCTCATCTCGTCGATGCCGTTGGCCTGCTCGCCCGTGGCGGCCGAGATCTCAGAGACGGTGGTCGAGACCTTCTGCGACGCCGACACGATCTTCTCCAGCGCATCGCCCGCGGCGCGCACCAGCTTGACGCCCTGCGCCACCTCGTTGCCCGACGCGCCGATCAGGCCCGTAATGTCCTTGGCGGCGTCGGAGGAGCGCTGCGCCAGGGTGCGGACCTCGGAGGCGACCACCGCGAAGCCCTTGCCGGCGTCGCCGGCGCGGGCGGCCTCGACGGCGGCGTTGAGGGCAAGAAGGTTGGTCTGGAAGGCGATCTCGTCGATCACCGAGGTGATGTCGGAGATCTTCTGGCTGGCCTGCTCGATGCGGGCCATCGCCTCCACCGCCTCGCGCACGATGGAGCCGCCCTCGCTCGCCACGCCCATGGCCTGCTCGGACAGGTCCACGGCCTGGCGCGAGGCCTGCGCCGAGGCCTTCACCGAGGCGGCGAGCTGCTCGGTGGTGGCGGCGGTCTCCTCCAGGGAGGAGGCCTGCTGCTCGGTCCGCTGGGAGAGGTCGGCCGCGCCCGAGTTGATCTCGCGGGCCGCCGAGCTCACCTCCTGCGCGGTGGTCTTGATCGTCGCTACGGTCTCCGAGAGCCGCGCGACCGTCTCGTTGAGCGCGGTCTTCAGCTCGCGGAACTGGCCCTGGTAGTCCTTGTCGATCCCGCTCGTCAGGTCGCCGAGCGCCAGCGATTCCATCGCCTTGATCATGTCCGACAGCGCGTCGCGCACGGTGTCGGACAGCGCGTTGAGACCCTCCGCCATGTCGCGCATGAAGCCGGCCTTGCCCTCGATCGGCACCCGCGTCGAGAAGTCGCCCTGCGAGGCCCCGCGCACCACGGCGGCGATCTCGGACTGCGCCTGCAATTCGCCGGTGATCTCCTCGTAGATCGCCACGCGGCCGATCTGCGCGCCGTCGCCGGCGACGATGGGGTTCACCGCGACGGTCAGCGTGCGGTCCTCGATCAGGTAGCGGCCGGTGGCGCGGCCGTCGGCCTCCTCGCCCACCTCGCGCCGAAGGGCGGGATTGTCGCGGAAATAGCCCACGGGGCTGCCCACGATGCTGGCGGCCGCGAAGTCCGGCTTGGCGCGCCGCAGCGCCGGCTCCAGGCTCGCGAATAGGGCGAGGGCGGCCGGGCTCGCATAGACGACGGTGTCGGCCTCGTCGGTGACGAGCACGACAGCGGTCGAGGCGTCGAGCGCCGCTCGGATCCGTGCGGAGGCGACGCCCGCGTCGTGGATCGTCAGCATGGCGCGCGCGAGGTCGCCGATCTCGTCGCGGCGCGACAGCGCGCGCATCTCCACCGACTCGCCCGCGGCCATGGCGGCGACGGACCGCCTGAGGTCGACGACGGGGCGCCAGATCGTGCGCGAGGCGAGCCAACCCACCAGGGCCATGCCGGCGAGCACCGCGCCCGCCAGGCCCGCCAGCTTGACGCCGATCGCCATGATCGGCTCCTCGACCTCGGCGACGCTGACCTCGGCCACGCCGATCCAGCGCTGGCCCATCACGTTCAGGCCGCGCGCCACCATCAGCGACGGCTTACCGGTGGACCCCGTCTCGATGCCCTGGGCCGTGCGGGTCGGCAGCACGTCGGCGGCGAAGGCGGGCGCGAAATGCGTTACGCCCGCCGTCGCCGCGCTGGCGTCCGCGTCCGTGCGCATCACGCGGTCTGGGCCGAGCAGGAAGAAGCGGCCGTCGCGTCCCACGGGCTGGAACACGCTGGTGCTCAGCGACGTGGCGCCGACGCGCACCGCCAGCGCGCCGACGATGGCGCCCTTGTCGTCCTTCACGGCACGGGCCAGGAAGGCGGAAAACTTGTCCCCGTTGGGCTTGTAGGGGGCGAAGTCCGCGAAGATCACCTCGCCGTTCTTGCCCTTCTCGATGGCGGCGTTGACCGCCTTGGCGAGCGGGAAGTCCTTCTGCGCGCCCGTCTTCAGGTTCGTCGCGAAATCGCGGGCCTTGGCCGAGGAATAGACGACCACGCCGTCCTTGTTGACGACGAGCAGGTCGTCGAAGTCGAACAGGATGCGGGCCTGGTTCAGCACCTTGTGGACCTGCTCGTGGTAGAAGCCGTAGCTCGTCTGGTCCTGCTCGCCGTTGTAGCGTGAGCGGTCGTCCTTGACCGGGTTGTCGTCGATGTAGAGCTTCTGCAGGACGGCCTCGGCCTCTTCACCCTTCATGCGGATGTCGGCCGACAGCGATTCCAGCGCGTTCGCGACGGTGGGCATCTCCGACAGCAGCTTCACGTTCGTCTGGGCCTGCGTCCAGAAGCGCAGCACCACCTGGGCGCGGCTGTCGACCGTCGAGCGCAGGTTGGCCTCCATGGCCGAGAGGGCGGAGTCGCGGGCGAGGACATAGGCGCCGGCGCCCACGGCGAGCGCGGCTGTCGCGGCGCCCATGATCATCATGACCGGCACTCTGAAAGCCAGGCTCGAAAGCCACTTCGGGAAACGCATGAAATTCACCCTCGAAAAACATGGCTCAGGGGGAAGCCGCGCAGACAATGCACACGGCAAAAGCACCATCGCGGACAAGATCAGGGATGAAATCTTCAAATCGCGTTAGCAGAACTGCGTATACGGCGATTCAGGATGATACACATCTGCCGTGATGGCCGAAATGACGCGCTCATCTTGTCGGTGATCAGGGGCCGCGGTGAATCAATCCTTACCCGCGCGGGCCGGGCCGCAGCTCACGCCGGGCGGGCCAGGCGGACCGGTTCGCTGCCGAGCAGCCGGCCGATCACGGCGGCCGGCTCCGGACGCGAGATCAGGTAGCCCTGGGCCTCGTCGCAGCCGAGCAGCCGCGCGCCCTGGAACTGGGCTTCCGTTTCCACCCCCTCCGCCACGACCTTCAGGTCGATGGCGCGGGCGATGGCGACGACCGCCTGGACGATGGCCGACGAGGTCGGGACGTGCGGCAGGTCGCGGATGAAGGTCTGGTCCAGCTTCACCTTGGTGAAGGGAAAGCGGCGAATATAGCCCAGCGACGAGTAGCCCGTGCCGAAGTCGTCGAGCGCCAGGCCGACGCCCATGGCCCGCACCGCCTGCAGCTCCTGCAAGATGGCCCCGTCGTCCTGCGCGAACAGGGACTCGGTGAGCTCGATGTCGAGCCGCGAGGCGGGAAGCCCCGTCTGCGCGAGCGTCCGCGCCACCATGCCGGCGAACTCGCCGCCCACGAATTGCGGGACCGCGGCGTTCACCGCCACGCGCACGTGGCCGGGCCAGCCCATGGCGTCGCGGCAGGCCTGGGCCAGCGCCCACTCGCCCACCCGCGAGATCAGGCCGCTCGTCTCCAGCACGCCGATGAAGGCGCTGGGCGGCAGGAGGCCGCGCGCCGGATGCTGCCAGCGGATGAGCGCCTCGACGCCGGTCACCTCGCCGCTGCGGCAGTCCTTCTGGAGCTGGTAGACGATCCGGAACTCGCCGCGCGCCAGCGCCTGCTCGAGCTCGCGCAGCAGCACCTCCTCGGCCTGGCGGATCAGGTCGAGGGACTCCGAATAGGACCGCACGGCGGAGCCGCCGGCCTCCTTGGCGGATTGCAGGGCGAGCTCCGCGCGGCGCGTCAGCTCGTCCGCATCCACGCCCGGCGCGCCCTGCGCGACGCCGACGCTGATCGTCAGAAGGGCGCGCAGGCCATGCGCCTCGAAGGCCTCGTCGAAGGCGCCTGTCAGCGGCTGGACCATGTCGTCGGGGTCGCCGTGACGGAACACGGCGAAGCCGTCGCCGTCGAGGCGCGCCACGAACCCCCGGTCGCCCACGGCCGACACGACGCGGCGGGCCACCTGGCGCAGCACGTCGTCGCCGCCGGTCTGGCCCAGCAGCTCGTTGGTGCGCTTGAACCGGTCGATGTCGAAGAGCAGCAGGGTGCAGCCGGCCAGGGTCGCCTCCTGGCCGATGCGCTCGACGAACTGGTGCCGGTTGGGCAGGCCCGTGACGCTGTCGAAGCGGGCCAGGAACGCGATGCGCTGCTGGTCGCGCAGCCGCTCGGTGATGTCGGAGAAGGTGAGGCAGGTCGCCTGCCAGGCGAGCCCGGGGCCGGCCTCGGCGGAGACGGACAGCGACAGGGTGTACTCGAAGGAGCGCGCCTCGCCGCCCGGCCGCTCGAGGACGACGAGGCCGCTGCGCTGCCGCTCGCCGGGCGCCGCGTGGGCGAAGGTCCTGAGCACGTCGAGGAAGGGCGGCGGAAGGACCTCGGCCGCCTGGCGGCCGGCGATGGGCCCGGGCGCGAGGTCGAGCAGGTCCGGGACGGCGGAGCTCGCGGCCCGGATCCGCTGGCCCTCGTCCACCACCACGACGCCGTTGACGCTGTCGGCGAAGACGCGGTCGAGGATGGCCTGCGTCTGGCGCTCCTCGCTCCGCGCCGCCAGCCACAGCATCCGGCGGCGGGCGAGCTCCCCGCCGACCGCCCCGATCATGAGGCTCGCCAGCAGCACGTGCCAGGACGACGTGTCCATCGACACGGCGGACGAGCTTTGGACGACCGTGGCGACGCCCTCGACCGCGACGGCCGCTCCCGCGAGGGCGAGCTGGCCCCACGCGAGCGGCAGGGACACGACGGCCAGCGCGCCGAGCAGGCCGAGCACGACCAGCCCGGCTGCCTCGACCCACCGCGGGGCCGGCACGATGGAGCGGTTCTTGATCAGCGTCTCGACCGCCAGGGCATGCACGATCGAGCCCGGCACCGCGCCGTAGCGGGGCACCGCGAAGATGTCCTTCAGCGTGGCCGTGCTCGCGCCGATGATGACCTTCTTGTCCTTCAGCTCCGCGGGATCGAAGCGGCCCTCGATCAGATCGATGGCGGAGAGGCGCCTGATCTCGTGCGGGTCGATGGTGAAGTCGATCTGCACGATGCCGGCGGGCGGTGGCGCGCTCCCCGCCAGCGTCGCCGAGAGCGAGGGAATGCGCTTGCCGCCCAGGTCGAGCGCGTAGGGGACCCAGCGGACCTTCGTGTCGGGATCCGGCGTAACGTTGACGAGGGCGGACCAGGACTGTCTCTCGAAGCGCGGGTGCGGCTCGACCAGGACCGGCGTCCGGTCGCGCGCCGCCGACGTGGGGGACTGGCCGATCGCGGCCAGGATGACGCTGCCGCCGGCGCGGCGCAGCGCAGCCTCGAGGGCCGCGTCCTCGGCGTCGGAGGACGCGGAGCTGAACTCCACGTCGAAGGCCGTGGCGGACGCCCGGGCCTCGCGGAGCCGATCGATCATCCGCGCGTGGATGGAGCGCGGCCACGGCCACACGCCGATGGCCGAGATGCTGCGCTCGTCGATGTCCACGACCACGACCCGGCCCGAGGGGCTGCGCGACTGCGCCAGGAAGCGCGCGTCGTACAGGCTGCGGTCGAGCGTGTCGCCGACCCCAAGCCACTCGATGGTGCCGATCGTCGCCGCGAGGCCGAGGCCGGCGGCCAGCACGGTCCAGGCCAGCGTGCCGCTCCGCAACGCCTGAAAGCGCTGCCGGAGAGCCGTCCAGGGCGAGGGGAGAGGGGGCGTGCTCGGCAACCGGTCATCCTCGGTCGCCGCCCGGCCCGTCCGTCGCCGGACGGGGTCGCGGCGGGAAGGACCTCAGCGGCGGGTCATGGTGCGCCTTCGCCATCCTGCCGTTTTTGGGGACGACGCTGGCGGGACGCATAGAGGGTCGAGGCCAGGAAGCCGCAACCCCCCATGGCGATGACGGCGAGGACCAGCATGTCCGTGATGCCGTCGGCAAACCCGGAAGGCAGCCCGAGGCTCGTGCCGACCGACTTGGCGTGCGCCGTGATCGCCTGCAGCACGCCCTGCGGCGGCGGCGGGTCCAGCTTCACCACGGGCGGCGGCGCCATGCTCCGCACGGGGGCAGGCGCCGGGGCGGGAGCGGGGGCCGCCTCGTTCGTCGCGGTCAGCAGCGTGGGCTTGCGCGGCGGCGCCTGGCGGATCAGGGGCAGCGGGCCCTCGCCGCCGATCAGCAGGCCGGGCGTCGGGCCCTCGGAGCTGGTGGCGTAGCGGTTGGCCTCGATCGAGGCATATTGGCCCGAGCGCATGTCGGCCACCTCGACGGTCCCGCGCGTCACGTCGACCCGGCTCGCCCGGCCGTCCAGCCTGACGACGAAGGCTGTGCCCTTGACGACCGCCGCGAGGTGGGGGGTCTCGACGATGAAATGCTGCACGGGGCGCGGCTCGATGTCGAAGGTCAGGGTGCCGGCCGGCTGCAGGATGGTCGGCGTGACGCCTTCCTTTTCCGTCAGCGGCACTTCCAGCTCCGAGTTCTCGGACATCACCACCGTGTCGGCGCCGCGCGTCATCATCACGCGGCCGCCGGCGCCCGTCGTCACCCGGTCGCCCGGCGCGACGACGGCGCCGTCGAGCTTGTCGGTTTCGGTTCCAGCCGCCGTGCGCAGGGTCACCGGCCCGGACCATTTCCCCACCCGCCAGCTGCGCTCCTGCGCCCAGCCGGGCGTCCCGGAGGACAGCACGAGGCCGAGAAGGAGAGGCGCCAGCAGGACGAGCTTGGGCGAAAGCCCGGGAAAAAAGTTGGCCATGGAAACGCTACCACGAAAACGAAGGCGGCGGGGGATGCCGGTCAGCCTGCTTCGTAGCACTGTTCCCCTTACGAATTGATTGATGTGGACGATGGTTTACGAGTATTAATGCAAACTATCCAAGCTCATTTTCTTTGCAGTGAAACTTGTATGCTTTCATGCTGTTGCAACACAGAGTGATCGCCATGCATTCGCATCCCATTTACCATCGCGCTCTGCTCTCCCGCCTGTGGGGGATGCTGGGGCGCTGGCGACGGGATGACGGCGGCAGCTTCGGCGTGGCGCTGGCCATCGCGCTGGTGCCGCTCATCGGGGCGCTGGGCGGCGCGGTCGACCTCGCCTATTATTACCGCGTCAAGACGAAGCTCGACATCGCCGCCGACGCGGCGCTGCTCGCGGTGGTCGGCAACTCCGCCATGCAGACCGATCCCGTCGCGGCGCAGAGGTCGGGCGAGGCGATCTTCGCGGCGGAGGCCGGCGATCCGGCTTTCGTCAGGCTCGTCACCACCAAGCTTGACATCACCGACAACGGCCTCACGCGCACCGCGACGCTGAGCTATGCGGGCAGCTACGCCACGCGCTTCATCCAGATTCTCGGCATCCGCTCGCTCGACCTGCAGGGCAGCGCGACGTCGAGCATCCAGAAATCGCCCTTCATCGATTTCTACCTGCTGCTCGACAACACCCCCTCCATGGGCGTCGGCGCCACGACGGCCGACATCGACAAGATGGTGGCCAACACGTCGGACAAGTGCGCCTTCGCCTGCCACGACGCCTCGAACAAGAACGACTATTACAGCCTGGCCAAGAAGCTCGGCGTCACCATGCGCATCGACGTGGTGCGCCAGGCGACGCAGCAGCTCATCGATACGGCGCAGCAGACGAGCGTCGACGGCCAGTACCGCGTGGCGATCTACACCTACGGGCAGACCGCCGCCTCCCTGGGCCTCAAGAAGAACGCGCCCCTCACCAGCAACCTGCCCAACGCCAAGTCCCAGGCCGGCGACATCGACCTGATGATCGTGCCGAACTCCACCTTCAACAACGACATGGACTCGCCGCACGAGAGCGTGCTCGCCGGGATCAATGCGGAGATCCCGGCGCCGGGCGACGGCAGCTCCGCGGCCTCGCCGCAGAAGATCCTGTTCCTGGTTTCCGACGGCGTCACCGACGCCGACATGCCGGCCGGCTGCACGCGGCCGCTGTCGGGTAGCAAGCGCTGCCAGCAGCCGCTCAATCCCGCGCAGTGCACCGCCATCAAGAATCGCGGCGTCAAGATCGCCGTGCTCTACACCACCTACCTGCCGCTGCCGACCAACAGCTGGTACAAGACCTGGATCTCGCCCTTCCAGACGACGATCTCCTCCAACATGCAGGCCTGCTCCTCGCCCGGTCTGTTCTTCGAGGTGTCGCCCTCCCAGGGAATCGCCGACGCCATGCTGGCGCTGTTCACCAAGGCGACGCTTGCCGCCCGCCTGACAAAGTGAACGAAGCCCGGGGGGCGGCCTTTTTGCCGCCGGCCGGGGGGAGCCCCTGCCCTGCGGGCGGAGCCCGTCGCGACGGAAAAAGGGCGCGCCGTCGCCCGCGCGCCCTGCGGCCTCCGTCCGTCCCGGTGCGGCGGGTTCAGACGACGAAATGCGGCGAGGGATGCGCGACCTCGGCGAGCTCGCGGACGCTGCGCACGTGGATCTTCTTGCCCTCGAAGGACACGCCGTAGGGCTCCAGCACCTCGATGTCGCGCGCCAGCGTGGCCAGCGACATGCCGAGCGAGGAGGCCAGCAGGCGCTTGTGGAAGGCGAGTTCGACGTCCTGCGAGTCGGGACCCTGGCTCACCTGCTCGTAGATCCAGTGCGCCAGGCGCTCGTGTGACTTCCGGAGATTTCGGTTGTGCAACTCACGCACCAGGGTCCGGTTCATCCGCACCGTCTCGTGCAACACGGCGCGGGCGAAGTCCGGCTCGTTGGCGAGCAGTTCGCGAACGACATGGACGGGGGTCATGGTGATGCGCGACTTGTTCACGGTGCGCGCGGTGCACATGCAGGCGCTGTCGCCCACGAAGCTGTGCATGGGCGTGACGCTGCCCGGTCCCGCGATCAGCATCGTGTAGTGGTTGGAGTTGTGGTACGCGCTCAACTCGACGAAGCCGCTCACGACGCCGTGCACGAAGTCCACGGTCTTGCCCTGCCAGAACAGCGTCACCTCTGCGGGGAAGGTCTGGCAGTAGGACTCCTTGACGATGCGTTCCAGGACGCGGTCGGAGAGAGCCGCAAAGATTCCGATGGACCGGAAATCGGACATCATCGCGCTGGACATCGATGCTTTCCTTCCTGGATCACTGGGCCTTCGCGCCCCTATTCACTTGTACGACATGTTATTTAGTGAGGCACAACCGAACGCAAATCGGCATAAATACGGATGCCCTTTATCGCTGGTTTTGGAACCGCGACGCAAGGATAAAGCATACATTCATCAATGTCGTTCCGAGGTGCGAGACATCAGCCAGTCCGCGACGGCGCTGCTGCCGTCGAGCGTGACGGGGTCGTCGCTGGAGCCTTCCTCGAAGGCCGAGTAGATCCCGAGGCGTGCGTCGAGCACGATGATCGAGAACCGGCGCCCGCCATGCACGAGCAGGCCGAAGGAATCGGCCCAGTCGATCAATTCCCACAGGTCGGGCGACGTCATGTGCGGTTCTTGCCGGGGCTTTTTGGCCATTCGGGTGACAACGACGTCGCAGAACCTGCGGCAAAGCTCGCGATGGTTCAAGCCCCCCATCCGGCGGCCTGCGGTGCCGTGGGCAGGGCGGTGGGCGGGGGCGCCGGGCGCCCCCGCAGAACCCCTCAGACCTCCCGGCGAACGACGGCCGCAGTCGCCAGGGCCGGGCGGTCGCGGTTGCTGAAATAGCCGAACACGAGGGCGGAGCCGCCGACGATCCACAGGAAGAGCAGCAAGCCGATTACGGACATGGGATGAGCCTTTCGTGAGGTGGAAGGTTGGCCGCCAACGCCAGGCCGGCCCCTTCGTTCCCCCCGCGGCTCAGCCCGAAGCCGCCTCCCGCCGCCGGAACCGGCGCGCCAGCCCCGCGCCCCCCTTGGCGAGCGGCGTCACGACCGCGCCAGCCGCGATGCCGAGCACGGCCGAGCCGACCGCCTCCACCAGCCACACGATCGCGCCCTCGGCGTCCGGCAGGGTCCGGGCCGCGGCGTGGCCGACGCCGTGCAGCCAGTCGAGCGGGGCATGCAGGCCGAAATGCTCCAGCCCGTGCAGCAGGATGCCGCCGCCAACCCACAGCATGGCGGCCGTGCCCACCGCCGCCAGGATGGTGAGCAGCTTCGGCACGAAGCGGACGAGGCCCCGGCCGACGGCCCGTGTGACGGGCGCGAAGGCCCGGTCCAGCGCCCCGCGCTCCTCGCCGCGCTCCCGGCGCAGGAGCGTCTCGACCAGGCTGGAGACGGGCCTCTCGTTGCGCGCCAGGGCCACGCCCACGTCGTCGGCCTTCACGATCAGCGCCACGAGCCCGTAGACGCCGAGCGTCACGCCGACCCCGACGACGAAGAGGACGAAGGCCTGCTCGAGCAGGCTCGACGCCTCCACGTTGGCGAGCGTGATCGCCATGATCTCCGCAGAGAGGATGAAGTCGGTCTGGATGGCGCTGCGCACCTTGGCGTCCTCCAGCGCCGTCGCCGCAACGGCGCCCGGGCCCGCGGCCTCCGTGTCCTCGGCATGTCCGTGGCCGCCGGTCAGCTTCTCGGCGATCTTCTCGAAGCCCTCGTAGCAGAGGTAGAGGCCGCCCAGCATCAGGAGCGGCGTGATGAACCCCGGCGCGAAGGCGCCCAGCAGCAGGGCGGCCGGCAGCAGGAAGAGGAGCTTGTTGCGCAGCGAGCCCAGCGCGATCTTGCCGATGATCGGCAATTCGCGGTCCGCCGCGAAGCCGACCACGTAGCGCGGCGTCACCGCGGTGTCGTCGATCACCACGCCCGCGGCCTTGGAGGCGGCCTTGGCGGCCTGCCCGGCGGCGTCGTCCAGCGAGGCGGCGGCGACCTGGGCGAGGCCCGCGACGTCGTCGAGCAGGGCGAGCAGTCCGGAACTCATGTCACCTCCAGGGCGGGTCCCCACGCCCCTGCTCATACAGGAGCGGGGCGGCCGCGGGCAAACCGGCGGCGGGGCCGTGGCGGTCCGCGGCGCCCGGGGCCCGTCACGGAACTGTCGCGTGGATGTCACGAAGGTGTTGCCGTTGGGCACCTAACAGGGTTTCATTCCCGCGGCGGTCGACCCGCCGCCCATCAGACGGCGGCAGTCCTCGCCGGAGGAACCGTGTCCCGCATCGACGTCAGCCACCTCGAGAAGCGTTTCGACGACCGCGCCGTCGTGGACGACGTCTCGTTCAGCGTGCCCCAGGGCGAACTCTGCGTGCTGCTCGGCCCGTCGGGCTGCGGCAAGTCCACGACGTTGCGCCTCGTGGCCGGCCTCGAGGAGCCGACCGCCGGTCGCATCGCCATCGGCGGCGACGACGTGACGGACTGGGCCGCCAAGGACCGCAAGATCGCGATGGTCTTCCAGTCCTACGCGCTGTTTCCCCACCTGAGCGTCGCCGACAACATCCTGTTCGGGCTTCAGGTCCGCAAGGTGCCCCGCGCCGAGCGCGACCGCCGTCTCGCCGAGGTCGCGGCGCTGACCGGCCTCAAGGACTACCTCGCCCGCAAGCCCGGCCAGCTCTCGGGCGGCCAGCGACAGCGCGTGGCGCTGGCGCGCGCCATCGTCAGCCAGCAGCCCGTCTGCCTCATGGACGAGCCTCTGTCCAACCTCGACGCCAAGCTGCGCAACGAGATGCGCCTGGAGATCCGCGCCCTGCAGCAGCGGCTGGGCATGACGATGATCTACGTCACGCACGACCAGATCGAGGCCATGACCATGGCCGACCACATCATCCTGATGAACCAGGGCCGCATCGAGCAGGCCGGGGCGCCGGCCGACCTCTACGAGACCCCGGCGTCGCTCTTCGCGGCCCGCTTCATCGGCGCACCGCCCATGAACCTGTTCCGCCCCCACAACGCGGCCGCGCCGCAGGTGGTGCGCGGCGTCAGGGCGGAGCACCTCATCGTCGGCCCGCCGGCCGGCGGCGACTCCGACCTCCTCGTCGCCCAGGCCGAGTATCTGGGCGCCGACGCCATCCTCGGCCTGCGGCCGGTCTCCGGCGAGGCCCAGGACACCATCTTCGCCCGCGTTCCCGGCGGCCGGCGCGCCGCGCCGGGCGAGCGGGTCTCCGTGGGATGGGACCCCGCCCACGAGCATCGCTTCGACGCCGCCTCCGGCCTTCGACTGGCCGAGGACGACACCCTTCCGCAAGCGCAGCGCGCGCCTGCCGCGCTGTCCCTCCTGAAAGGCTGACTGATGACCGACTGGACCCGCCGCCATCTCCTCGCCAGCGCCGCCGCCGCCACGCTGGCGGCCGGCCTCGCCGCCCCGGCCGCCGCCGAGACCGAGCTGCGCTTCTATTATCCCATCGCGGTATCCGGCCCGATCACCAAGCTGATCGACGGCTACGCGGCCGAGTTCGAGAAGCAGAACCCCGGCGTCAAGGTGAAGCCCGTCTATGCCGGCGACTACGTGCAGACCATCGGCAAGGCGCTCACCGCCATGAAGGGCGGGGACACGCCGGAAATGGCGATCCTGCTCGCCGCCGACATCATGACCCTGACGGACGAGAACGCCGTCGCCCCCGTCGACGACCTCGCCAGGACCGCCGAGGACAAGGCGTGGCTCGCCGGCTTCTACCCGGGCTTCATGGAGAACGCCCGGCTGGGCGGCAAGACCTACGGCATCCCCTTCCAGCGCTCCACCCCGGTGCTCTACTGGAACAAGGACATGTTCAAGGAGGCCGGCCTCGATCCCGACAAGGCGCCCGCCAACTGGGACGAGATGCTCGACTTCGCCAAGAAGCTCACCAAGAAGGACGCCTCCGGGAACGTCGCGACCTGGGGCATCCAGATCCCCACGGACGGCAATACGTCCTGGCTGTTCACCGGCCTCACCACCGCCAACGGCGTGCGCCTCGCCAATCCCGAGGGCAGCAAGACCAACTTCGCCGATCCCAAGGTCGTGGAGGCCCTGCAATACCTCATCGACCTCTCCAAGGCCGGCGTGCAGCCCCCCGGCCTCACCTCGTGGGGAACCACGCCGAAGGACTTCCTCGAGAAGAAGCTCGCGATGATGTGGACCACGACGGGCAACCTCGCGAACATCAAGAACAATGCGAGCTTCCCCTTCGGCGTGGGCATGCTGCCGGCCAAGGTGAGCTACGGCGCGCCGACCGGCGGCGGCAACTTCTACATCTTCAAGAACATCGCGCCCGAGAAGCAGGACGCGGCCTTCAAGTTCGTGCGCTTCATGACGACGCCGGAGCGCGCCGCCGAGTGGTCCATCGCCACGGGCTACGTCGCGACCTCGCCGGCCGCCTACGACACGCCGGCGATGAAGCAGTACATCACCACCTTCCCGCCCGCCGCGGTGGCGCGCGACCAGCTCAAGTACGCCGTGCCGGAGATCACGGTCCACGAGGGCCAGCGCGTGATGAAGGTCTTCAACGACGCCCTGCAGGCCGCGATCACCGGCTCCAAGGCGCCCAAGGCCGCCATGGACGACGCCCAGCGCGAGGCCGAGCGCATCCTGAAGGACTATCGCTAGCCGCACGTCCGTCATGGCGAGGAGCGCAGCGACGAGCCCGTCCAGACCGCGCCGGGCGTCAGGCTGGATGGCTTCGCTGCGCTCGCGATGACGCAAACCACGAGGCGAGGGCGGGCCTCTGTCCCGCCCTGCAGGGGAACACGAGAATGGCGTCCGACGAGGCGGTGGCGGGATGGCGGGCGACCGGGGCGAGGGCCCGGTCGGCCGCGCGCTGGCGTCGCTGGGCCTCCTCCGCCGAGGCCTGGCTGCTGCTGCTGCCCTCCGTCGTCCTCTTCGCCACCTTCACCCACGCGCCGGTGGTGCTGACCGCCATCGACAGCTTCTATTCCACGCCCAAGCCCAACCGCCCCTCCCGGTTCGTGGGGCTGCGCAACTACGAGGACATGGTCGCCGATCCGCTGTTCTGGAAGGTGATGTGGAACAACACCCTCTATGCGCTCGGCACCATCCCGCTCTCGATCGCCATCGCGCTCGCCATGGCGCTCTTCGTCAACGGCACGGTGAAGGGCCGCGGCCTGCTGCGCATGGCCTACTTCACGCCCACGGTGCTGCCGATGATCGCCGTGGCGAATATCTGGCTGTTCTTCTTCACGCCCGACTACGGCTTGATGGACCAGGTGGCGCGGCTCTTCGGCTTCGGCGCGACCAACTGGCTGGGCCAGCAGGAGACCGCGCTCTTCTCCGTCATGGTGGTGCAGGTCTGGAAGGAGGCGGGCTTCTTCATGATCTTCTACCTCGCCGCCCTGCAGCAGATTCCGCCGGACCTGCGCGAGGCCGCGGAGATCGAGGGCGCCTCGCGCTGGACCTTTTTCCGACGCGTCACCTGGCCGCTGCTCGCGCCGGTGACGCTCTTCGTGCTGATCAACGCCGTCATCAACGCGTTCCGCACGGTCGACCACATCATCGTCATGACGCATGGCGGCCCGGACAACGCCACCAACCTGCTGCTGCTGATGATCTACGAGACGGGCTTCAAGTTCTGGGACCAGGGGGCCGCCACCGCGCTCACCGTGGTGCTGCTCGCCATCCTCGCCTTTCTCGCGCTGGTCCAGTTCGCCTTCGCCTCGCGCCGGGTGCATTACCAATGAGGCGCGCGATGGGCCACTCGCGCTTCGGCGCGCTCGCCGAGACCCTGGGCGCCTGGGCGCTCGGCCTGTTCTGGATCGCACCGCTGGTCTACGCGGTGTGGACGGCCTTCCATCCCGCGGCCTACGCCACGCGCTTCGATCTCTCCGCGCCGCTGACGCTCGAGAACTTCGAGCGCGCCTGGCATGCCGCGCCGTTTTCCCGCTACTTCCTCAACACGATCGTCATCGTGACGATGGTCGTCGTCTCCCAGTGCGTGCTCTGCACGCTCGCCGCCTTCGCCTTCGCCCGCAGCACCTTCAGGGGCCGCGACCTGCTCTTCGCCGTCGTGCTGCTGCAGCTCATGATCTCGCCGGAGATCCTGGCCGTGGTGAACTACCGCACCATCCGGGCGCTCGGGGCGGTGGACACGCTGGTGGGCGTCGCCTTGCCCTACCTGACCTCGGCCTTCGGCATCTTCCTGCTGCGCCAGACCTTCCTCACCGTGCCCCGCGACCTCGAGGACGCCGCGCGCATCGAGGGCTGCAGCACGCTGGGCGTGCTATGGCGCGTCTACGTGCCCCTCGCCCGGCCCGTCTACCTCGCCTACGGCCTGGTGCAGGTGAGCTTCCACTGGAACAACTTCCTGTGGCCGCTCATCATCACCAACTCCGTCGAGACGCGCCCGCTCACCGTGGGACTGTCGGTGTTCTCCTCCGTCGACCAGGGCATCGACTGGTCGGTGATCACCGCGGCCACCTTGATGACCTCGGGCCCGCTGCTGGTCGCCTTCCTGGTGTTCCAGCGCCAGTTCGTGCAGAGCTTCATGCGCGCCGGCATCCGTTGAGAGAGGCGCGGAAGGACGGGGCATGGTGAAGATCCTGACGTGGAACATCCAGTGGGGCCTGGGCATGGACGGGCGCTGCGACCTGGGCCGCATCGTGCGGGAGGCGCGCGCCATGGCCGATTTCGACGTGCTCTGCCTGCAGGAGCTGTCGGACGGGATGCCCGACCTGAAGGCCTGTCCGGGCGGCGACCAGTTCGCCGAGATGGCGGCGCTGCTGCCGGGCTTCACGCCGGTGGACGGCGTCGCGGTGGACGTCCCGGGGGAGGGCGGGCGACGCCGGCGCTGGGGCAACATGATCCTGTCGCGCCTGCCGGTCGGGCAGGTGCTGCGCTACACGCTGCCCTGGGAGGCGGACGCCACGCCCAACATGCCGCGCATCCTGATCGACGCCGTTGTGGCCGCCCCCTGGGGACCGCTGCGCGTCATGACGACCCACCTCGAATGGTCATCGCCGAGGCTGCGGGCGGCGCAGGTCGAGGGTATCCGCGAGGCTCAGCGCTCGGCCGCCGCGCGCGCCGCGACGCCGCCCTCCGCCTCCTATGGTCCCTTCATCCCCCAGCCGGGGACCGCGAGCGCGGTGCTGACGGGCGACTTCAACATGCGCCCGGAGGACCCGTCCAAGCGGCGCATCGAGGAGCCGCTGCCAGACGGCGCGCCCGCCCTGCGCGACGCCTGGACCGCGGTGCACGGCGAGGCGCCGCACCCGCCCTCCTTCTGCATCGTGGACCAGAGCTTCTCGCCGCCGCATTGCTGCGACTTCGTCTTCGTGAGCGAGGACCTCGTGCCGCGCATCGCTGCGATCGACTATTTCACGGAGACCCGCGCCTCCGACCACCAGCCGGCGCTGCTCACGCTCGCGGGATAGCCCGCCCGGGGCGCGGGCCTCGTCTGCCCGGTCCTACAGCACGATGACCGTGGTGCCCACGGGCACGCGCTCGTAGAGGTCCATGACGTCCTGGTTGACCATGCGGATGCAGCCGGACGACACGTTCTTTCCGATGGTGGACGGCTCCAGCGTGCCGTGGATGCGGAACAGCGTGTCCTTGTTGTCCTTCCACAGGTACATCGCGCGCGCGCCCAGCGGATTGCCGGGGCCGCCCTTCATGCCGATGCCGCTCTGCAGCGTGGTCATCGACTTCTTGATCTCGGGCTGGCGCAGGAACATCTCCTTCGGCGGATACCAGTCCGGCCAGGCCTGCTTGTTGTGGATCACGGCGGTGCCGTTCCACTGGAAGCCCTCGCGGCCGACGCCGACGCCATAGCGGATGGCCTTGCCGCCGTTCAGCACGAGATAGAGATAGCGCGCCTTGGGATCGATCACGATCGTGCCGGGCTTCTGGCCGGTCGGGTCGCTCACCACGGTGCGCCGGAACTGCGGGTCGACCTCGCTGGAGGCGACGGCGCGCACCGGGAAGGGCTCGCTGGTCACCGCGCCGTACATGTCGCCGGAGAAGAAGCCGGGATCGATGGCGGCGAAGGCGGTCGGCTTCGTCCCCGGCTTGGCCGTCCCGGACGGGCCGCTCGCGGGCACGCAGGCGCTCAGGCTGGCGGCGAGGCTGGCGAAGGCGCCAGTCACGACGAGGCGGCGGGTGGTCTCGGTCATCAGGTGGGGCTCCCGGCTGAGGCGGACTCCGGGGAGCCCGGGCCGGGCGGCGCGGCGAATCGGCGGCCCGGCCGCGCCTGACGCTGACGCCTTGCCGTGAAGCTTTGGTTAATTCCTGGGTCGAAAGCGTGCCCCCGCGCGCCCGCGCCACGGCGAGTTGCGACGTGACGAAGGCCCGCACGCGGGGGAGGGGAAGGGGATTGCGTCGCTTCGCGCGCACCCTGCCTGCCGCCGGCACGAAACCGAGCGCCTTGTCCGCGGTCACGGAGCCGCTCTCCCGCCGTCGTCGCGAGGCGAAGGCGAAGCAACCCGGTGATCGGCCGGGTGTGCTGCGGATCGCGTCGTCGCCGGGCGCCTCGCAACGAGGGTCGGACAGGGCGAAGCCCGCTCTACCCCGCCGCCCGTCCTCCCTTGCCCCGCCGGCCCACCCCGGCGCCGAGCACCACGACGCGGGCGCCGACGGCCACGCGGTCATAGAGGTCGATGGCGTCCTGGTTGATCATGCGGATGCAGCCCGACGAGACGCTCCTGCCGATGGACCATGGCTCGACCGTGCCGTGCACGCGGTAGAGCGTGTCCTTGTTGCCCTGCCACAGATACATGGCCCGGGCGCCGAGCGGGTTGCCCGGCCCGCCGGGCATGCCGATGCCGCTTTGCAGCTGCTGCATCTTCTCGGCCAGCTCCGGCTGGCGCTCGAGCATCTCGGGCGGGGGATACCAGTCCGGCCAGGGGCGCTTGAAGCGGATCGTGGCCTCGCCGGCCCAGCTGAACCCGGAGCGGCCGACGCCGACGCCGTAGCGCACCGCCGTGCCGTCGCCCTGCACGAAATAGAGGTGGTGGGCGGAGGGATCGATCACCACCGTCCCGGCTTCCTCCAGGCCGGGATAGGACACGACCTGGCGCATGAACTCGGGACGGATGATCGAGAGCTTCACCCGCGGCACCGGGAAGGGCTCGTCGAGGATCGCGTCGTACATCACGGAGGGATCGTCGACATAGGGCGTGCGCGCCGGCGGTTCCGGACGTCCGGGCAGCCTGTCGTCCCAGGGATAGGTCTCGCCGGGCAGCGGCCCGAGTGGCCCCGCGTCGTAGATGCCCTGCGGCGCCACGCGCAACGGCTGCCCCGCCCGGGCGAGGCCGGCCGCCGCCGCGCTCGCCGGGGCGAGGGCGAGCAGGCGGACGACGGTTCGGCGGCTCAGGCTCGGCATCTCACCCTCCACGGCGGCACGGCGCGCGACGTCCCACCTCAATGCGCGCGGAGCGTCCCCGATCCACGCGCTGAGCCTGGATCCGAACTGGGGCCGCCATGTGGTCGGGCACGGACAGGGCGGCCCCGAGGTGGGAACCGCGGGCCGCACCTCGCCGATTCCATGCTACAACCGCCGGGCTGCCCGGCCACTCTCCCTCATGTCACGCCATCTGCCCATCCGCGCCCACCTGCTGCTGCTCAGCCTCGCCGTGCTCGTGCCGGTGATCGCGGTCGCCGGCCTCATCGCGCTGCGCTACGCGCAGGATGCGCAGCGCACCATCGAGTCCGCCGCGCTCGACAATGCCTATGACTTCCAGCGCGAGCTCGACCGCCGCGTGGACATCAGCGTGGCGGCCGTGGAGTCGCTCGCCGCCTCCTCGGCCATCCGCCGGGGCGACTGGGACGCCTTCCGTGCCGAGGCCGGCCTCGTCGGGGCGGTCCGGCACGGAGCCGTGGCCTTGCGCGACGCGACGGGCGCGCTCGTGGCGCAGACGTCCCCGGTTCCCTCCGCAGGGCCGCCCGTCGACGCCGAGGACGCCGCCGCCGAGCGGGCGCGTGAGGTGGCGCGCAAGGGCGCCAGCAGCGTGTCCGGCCTCGTGCCAGGCCCCGAGAAGGGGTTCCTGATCGAGGTCTCCGCCCCTGTGACGACGGAGGGCCGCGTTACCCACGTCGTCACGTTCAGCTTCGATCCGTCCCTCCTGCACTCGGCCATGCCCAGCCTCTCCCCGTCCTGGCTGCTGGCGGCCGCCGACCAGGACTATCGGGTCATCCTGCGCTCCCGCGACAACGAGAAATTCCAGGGCGAGAAGGCCTCGCCCGCCTTCACCACGCGGGTCGTGGGGCCGTCGGGGACGCTGGAGAGCCGCACGCTCGACGGCCAGGACGTCTTCACCGCCTACCAGCGCTCGCCCGTGAGCGGCTGGCTGGCCATCGCCAGCATTCCGCGCGGCGTGCTCGCCAAGCCCGTGCGCGAATTGTGGTGGACGGTGGCGAGCCTCGCCCTGATCGGCCTCGCCGCGTCCGCGGTCGCCGCGTTCCTCTATGCCCGCTACCTCGCCCGCGAGCTGAAGGCGTTGTCCGGCGACGCCGCCGCCGTCGCCGGCGAGGTCGCCATCCTGCACGGCACGAGCGGCGTGCGGGAGGTGGCGGAGGTCCACAACGCCATCGCGGAGGCGGCCCAGCGGCTGGCGCGCGGGCGCAAGCAGCAGGACGTGCTCCTGGCCGAGCTGAACCACCGCGTGAAGAACACGCTCGCCATCATCCAGACCCTCATCGGCCGCACGATCGCGACGGAGGCTGCGCCCGAGCAGGCGCGCACGGCCCTGCAGGGCCGCGTCGCCGCGCTCGCTGGAGCCCACGACGCGCTGAGCGACGCCAACTGGCACGAGCCGCTGCTGGGGGACCTGCTGCGCCGGCTCGCCGGCGGCCGCGAGCGTCACCTGACGCTCGGAGGACCGGCCGTGCTGCTGCGCCCGCGCACGGTGGTCGCCGTCGCGCAGGCCGTCCAGGAGCTCCTCGCCGCGTCCCTGGCGCGTGGCGCCCTGCGCCAGGGCCAGCCCGTGGCGCTGAGCTGGACGGCGACGCCCGACCTGCTGCAGATGCGCTGGCAGGAGCCGCCCGGCGGGACCCGGGAGCTTATCCCCCGCGGCGACTTCGCCGCGACGATCATCCAGCTCTGCATCGAGCGCCAGCTCGGCGGTCACGCCGAGGTCCTGAAGGAGGAGGACGGCCTGGCCTTCCGCTGGAGCATCCCGGCCCGCACCGAACTCGGCCTTAACTGGCGCCTGCCCGGCTGAGGCCGGCCCTGCATCCCGCGGCCCGGGTCGCGCGTTCTCCAGCGCCAGGAGAACGCCGATGACTGTGACCCGGTTCTTCACGGACTTCGCCAGCGCGGTCGCCCGCGCCACGGGCAAGCCCGTCACCTTCGCGCTCTGCGTCGCGACCATCCTCGTCTGGGCCGTCACCGGCCCCGTCTTCCACTACTCGGACACGTGGCAGCTGGTCATCAACACGGGCACGACAATCATCACCTTCCTGCAGGTCTTCCTGATCCAGAACACGCAGAACCGCGACGGCGCCGCGCTGCAGGCCAAGCTCGACGAGCTGATCCGCGCCAGCGCGGCGCAGAACCGCTACATCGGCATCGAGCACCTCACCGAGGAGGAGCTGGACGAGCTGCGCCGGAAATGCGAGACGCGGGCCCACGCCGACCGGCTCACAGCCGCCCACCGCGCCGCCGACGCCGCGGAGCGGGCGGTGAACCGCAAGGCGGCGAAGGCGGCCGAGGAGGCCGTGGACTGAGGCCCGCGCCCGGCCGGGGCCCGCATTGCGTCGCCCGGCCCGCCGGGAGGAAGATGGGTCCGCGGGGGCGCGGCCAGCACGCGCCCGCCGGACCGAACGGGGGAGGGGACGATGGTCGAGCCGGACGCGCGCGCCTGGGTGGCCGAGGCGGTGCGCATCATCGAGGCTGATTTCAACCGCTCGTCGGACACCCACCTGCTGCGCGTGCCGCTGCCGGCCGTGCCGGGGATCAGCCTCTACCTCAAGGACGAGTCCACCCATCCCAGCGGCAGCCTGAAGCACCGGCTGGCGCGCTCCCTCTTTCTCTATGGCCTGTGCAACGGGTGGATCGGGCCGGGCACGGCGATCATCGAGGCCTCGAGCGGCTCAACGGCCGTCTCGGAGGCCTATTTCGCGGCCATGCTGGGCCTGCGCTTCATCGCGGTGATGCCGCGCTCCACCTCGCCGGAGAAAATCGCTCAGATCGCCTTCCATGGCGGGGAGTGCCATTTCGTGGACAGCGCGGCGGAGATGTACGCCGCCAGCGCCCGGCTCGCCCGCGAGCTCGGCGGCCACTACATGGACCAGTTCACCTATGCGGAGCGCGCCACGGACTGGCGCGGCAACAACAACATCGCAGAATCCATCTATTCGCAGATGGCGAGCGAACCCGATCCGGTGCCCCGCTGGATCGTGGTGGGCGCGGGCACGGGAGGCACCTCGTCCACGCTGGGCCGCTATGTCCGCTACCGGCGCTTGCCGACGCGCCTGTGCCTCGCCGATCCCGAGTCGTCCGTCTTCCACCGCCACCTCGCCGACCGGTCGGTCGCCACGGTGGACGGGCCATCCTCGGTGGTCGAGGGCATCGGGCGGCCGCGCTGCGAGCCGTCCTTCAACCCCGACCTCATCGACCGCGCGGTGGCGGTGCCGGACGCCGCGAGCCTGGGCGCGGCGAGGGCGCTGTCGCGGCGCATCGGGCGCTCCTGCGGCGGCTCCACCGGCACCAACCTCTGGGCCGCCCTGCATCTGATCGCGGCGATGCAGGAACGCGGGGAGGGCGGCTCGGTGGTGACGCTGCTCTGCGACAGCGGGGAGCGCTACCGCAGCACGCACGGCGACCCCGCCTGGCTCGCCGCGCGCGGCCTCGACACCGGCCCGGCCGAGGCCGCCGTGGACCGCTTCTTCGAGACGGGAGTCTTCGCGCCGGCGAAGCCCTGATCCGCGAGGCTCGGCTGGGGGCGCGTCGCGTTAACTATGTTTACAAACTCTCAACCCTAAATCGTTAATCAGTATTAACCTTTTCTCGTTCGGACCGGGGCGTGCAAGTTCCCGGCCGGGCGGGGGGCGTCTCTCTGACTGGACTGTACTTCTTCGGGCTGGAGGAGGACATGACGAAGTGGAGAGCGCAGCAGATCGACCGGCCGATCCGGGGTTACCGGCGGCGCGGCGAGGACGCGAACCTGGCCTTCATGCGGGCCTTGGCCGTGTCGCTGATCATCGTGGGACTCTGGACCATGTGGCTCGCCGCCAGGACGAGCTGACCGGTCCTGCCGCGACGACGACGGGCGCCCCTGCGGGACCTTCGCAGGGGCTTTCTGCATCATGAAAGATTGTTCATGTTGAACCGGGTCACACGGCCCTGTCTTGATGGTCGTCGGGCCTGCGGCAAAGCTTGTCTGATCGCCTTGGGGTCTGCGCTTGAGCTTTTCAAAGGTTCCCATCACGCCTGCGCGAGCGCATGAAATCTTTGTAAGACTGAGCAAAACTTCACATCTCCGTAATTTGCCGCCTGTGCGTTGCAGGAGCAGCAATAGTCGCGATGGCGCATGTCCATGGCCGCCGGGGGCTGGGGAAACCAACGGAGACCACGATGAACACGAAGATCCTTCTCGCACTCGCCGCACTCGCCGCCGCGCCGGTCCCTGCCATGGCCGTGACGGCGGGCCCGCCCGCCGAGGTCTCCTGCCAGGCCGTCCACGCCAACCCCTCGCTCTATGCCCGCCACGTGGTCAGCGAATGCCGCCGCATGGGCTGGGCCGACGCGATGGGCTATGCCGGCGCGGCCTCGCCCGCCCCGATCGCGACGCGCGATTCCAGCTGCGCGGACGTGCGCGCGCGGCCGGGCCTCTACTCGGAGACCGTCCGCGAGGGCTGCGCCGCCCAGGATCCGCGCGGCGAGGGCGACTGGGGCGGTTCCATCGTCCGCTGACGGGGCGCAGCCTGGGGCAACCCTGGCTTGAGCCGATGATGAAAGGCCGCGGGACGTGCAGGAATGCACATGCCCGCGGCGCTTTTTTCCACCGTAGGCTTTTCTTTCTGCCATTCCCTGCTCTAAAGAACGCATGAGGGCCGGAAAATCGGCCGGTTCTGGCAGGGAGGGGCGCGCATGAGCGATCACGAGGACCAGGAATCGCGCGAGTGGATCGACGCGGTCGAGAGCGTGATCGCCTTCGACGGCGCCAACCGCGTCGACGCGCTGCTCACGGAGGCGGTCGCGGCCGCCCGCCGGCACGGCGCGCGCCTGCCCTTCGCGGCCAATACCGCCTACGTCAACACGATCCCGCCGCACGAGGAGCCGAAGCATCCCGGCGACCGCGAGGTCGAGCATCGCATCCGCTCCATCATCCGCTGGAACGCGGCGGCCATCGTGCTGCGGGCCAACAAGGACAGCTCGGAGCTCGGCGGCCACATCGCGTCCTTCCAGTCCGCGGCGACGCTCTACGACACCGGCTTCATGCACTTCTGGCACGCCGCCAACGAGCAGCATGGCGGCGACCTCGTCTTCGTGCAGGGCCACTCCGCTCCGGGCGTCTATGCCCGCGCCTTCCTCGAGGGCCGGCTCACCGAGGAGCAGCTCAGCAATTTCCGCCAGGAGGTCGAGGGCAAGGGCGTGCCGTCCTACCCGCATCCCTGGCTGATGCCGGACTTCTGGCAATTCCCCACGGTCTCCATGGGCCTTGGCCCGCTGATGGCCATCTACCAGGCGCGCTTCCTCAAGTACCTGCATGCGCGCGGCCTGGCCGACACCGAGCGGCGCAAGGTCTGGGTGTTCTGCGGCGACGGCGAGATGGACGAGCCCGAGAGCCTGGGCGCCATCGCGCTGGCCGGGCGCGAGAAGCTCGACAACCTGATCTTCGTCATCAACTGCAACCTGCAGCGCCTGGACGGCCCCGTGCGGGGCAACGGCAAAATCATCCAGGAGCTGGAGGGCGACTTCCGCGGCTCCGGCTGGAACGTCATCAAGTGCATCTGGGGTTCGGGCTGGGACGAGCTGCTCGCCCGCGACACGAGCGGCAAGCTGCGCCTCCTGATGGAGGAATGCCTCGACGGCGAGTACCAGGACTTCAAGTCCAAGAACGGCGCCTACATCCGCGAGAAGTTCTTCGGCCGCTATCCCGAGACGGCCGCCCTCGTCGCCGACTGGTCGGACGAGAAGATCTGGAGCCTGCGCCGCGGCGGGCATGACCCGAACAAGGTCTTCGCCGCCTACGACGCCGCCGTGAACACGCGCGGCAAACCCACCGTCATCCTCGCCAAGACCGTGAAGGGCTACGGCATGGGCGACGCGGGCGAAGGCCAGATGATCACCCACCAGCAGAAGAAGATGGGCGAGGACTCGCTGAAGCAGTTCCGCGACCGTTTCAGCCTGCCCATCTCCGACAAGGAGCTGAAGAGCTTCCCCTTCCTCCGCCTCCCGGAGGACAGCGAGGAAATGAAGTACCTGCGCGCCCGCCGCGCCGCGCTGGGCGGCTACCTGCCGGCGCGCCGGGCCAAGACCAGCGACGCGCTCGTGGTGCCGCCGCTCTCCGCCTTCGAGGCCCAGCTCAAGTCGACCGAAGGCCGGCAGATCTCCACCACCATGGCCTTCGTGCGCATCCTCAACACGCTGCTGCGCGACAAGTCGCTCGGCAAGCGCGTGGTGCCGATCGTGCCGGACGAGAGCCGCACCTTCGGCATGGAGGGGATGTTCCGGCAATACGGCATCTTCAGCCAGGTCGGCCAGCTCTACCGCCCGCAGGACGCCGACCAGCTCTCCTTCTACAAGGAGGACAAGTCCGGCCAGATGCTGCAGGAAGGCATCAACGAGGCCGGCGCGATGGCCTCGTGGATCGCGGCGGCGACGTCCTATTCCACGTCGAACGTGCCGATGATCCCCTTCTACATCTACTACTCGATGTTCGGCTTCCAGCGCATCGGGGACCTCGCCTGGGCGGCCGGCGACATGCGCGCCCGCGGCTTCCTGGTCGGCGGCACGTCGGGGCGCACCACGCTGAACGGCGAGGGTCTGCAGCACGAGGACGGCCACAGCCACATCCTCTCCGCCACGATCCCGAACTGCGTCTCCTACGACCCGACCTTTTCCTACGAGCTCGCCGTCATCGTCCAGAACGGCCTGCAGCGGATGATCGGCGACCAGGAGGACGTCTACTACTACCTGACGACGCTCAACGAGAACTACGAGCATCCCGCCATGCCCGAGGGCGCCGAGGAGGGCATCATCAAGGGCATGTACCTCTTCAAGGCCGCCGAGCCGAAGAAGGGCAAGGGCGCGCGCAAGATCCACCTGATGGGCTCGGGCGCCATCCTGCGGGAGGTCATCGCCGGGGCCGAGCTCCTGGAGCAGGATTTCGGCGTGCAGGCCGACATCTGGAGCGTCACGAGCTTCACCGAGCTCGCGCGCGAGGCGGCCGCGGCCGAGCGCTGGTCCATGCTGCACCCGCAGGAGCCCCGGCGCCTCTCCTGGGTGGAGCAGTGCCTCGCCTCGCGCGGCGGCGGGCCGGTGGTCGCCTCCACCGACTACATGCGCCTCTATGCCGAGCAGATCCGCGCCCATGTGCCGGGTCCCTACAAGGTGCTCGGCACGGACGGCTTCGGTCGCTCCGACTATCGCCGCCGCCTGCGCTCCTTCTTCGAGGTCGACCGCCACTTCGTCGCCGTCGCCGCGCTGAAGCAGCTCGCCGACGCCCAGCTCCTGCCGAGCAAGACGGTCGCCGAGGCGATCGGGAAGTACGGCATCGACCCCGCCAAGCCGAACCCGGCGCGCGTCTGACGCGCCGGCCCCGGGCTTCCCGTCTCCTCTCCTCCCCTGCGCCGCGCCCGCCCGCGGCCCCTCTGCGAAGGCAACACATCATGGCCTCCATCCAAGTGAAGGTGCCCGATATCGGCGACTTCAAGGACGTCCCCGTCATCGAGGTGCTCGTCAAGCCGGGCGACGCCGTGAAGGCGGACGATCCGATCCTCGTGCTGGAATCCGACAAGGCCACCATGGAGGTGCCCGCTCCCTCCGCGGGCACCGTGGAGGGGATCACGGTGAAGGTGGGCGACAAGGTGAGCGAGGGCACGCTCATCCTCACCCTGGCGGGAGAGGGCGGGGCGGCCGCCCCGGCGCCCGCCGCCCCCGCCCCCGCCCCCGCGCCCGCCGCCGCCCCGGCCGCGCCCGCCGCGGCTGCGCCGGCCGCTCCCGCGGCCCCCCGGTCCGCCTCGCCGGCGGGCCATGCGCCCGCCGCCGCGCTCGCCGATTTCGGCGGCGTCCACGCCTCGCCCGCCGTGCGCCGGCTGGCGCGCGAGCTCGAGATCGACCTCACCAAGGTCACCGGCACCGGCGAGAAGGGCCGCGTGACCAAGGAGGACGTGAAGGCCTTCCTGGGCGGCGGCAAGTCCGCCGGCGCGGCTCCGGCCCCCGCCGCCGCGGGCTCCGGCATTCCCGAGATCCCGGCCGTCGACTTCTCCAAGTTCGGCCCCGTGGAGACGAAGCCGCTCGTGCGCATCAAGCGGATCTCCGGTCCGCACCTGCACCGCTCCTGGCTCAACGTGCCCCACGTCACGCACACGGACGAGGCCGACATCACGGAGATCGAGGCCTATCGCAAGGAGCTCGACGACAAGGCCAAGGGCGACAAGAAGGCCTACCGGGTCTCCCTGCTGCCCTTCCTGATGAAGGCGAGCGTCGCCTCGCTCAAGGCCTTCCCCGACTTCAACGCCTCGCTGACGCCCGAGAAGGACGCGCTCGTCTACAAGAAATACTGGAACATCGGCATCGCCGTGGACACGCCCGAGGGACTGGTCGTGCCCGTGGTCAAGGACGTCGACCGCAAGGGCGTCGTCGAGCTCTCGCGCGAGCTGGGCGACCTCTCGCAGAAGGCGCGCGACGGCAAGCTCTCCGCCGGCGAGATGCAGGGCGCGACCTTCACCATCTCCTCGCTCGGCGGCATTGGCGGGACGAGCTTCACGCCCATCGTCAACGCCCCGGAGGTCGCCATCCTCGGCGTCGTGCGCTCCAGGATGGCGCCGGTCTGGAACGGCGCGGAGTTCAAGCCGCGGCTGATGCTGCCGCTCTGCCTGTCCTATGACCACCGCGTCATCGACGGGGCCGCCGCGGCGCGCTTCACGCGCCACCTCTCCACCCTGCTGGAGGACGTGCGCCGGCTGGTGCTCTGAGCCCGCCGCGCCCGTCCAGAGAGAGGTGATGCCATGAGCCAAGAAACCGGCAATGTGATCAAGGTCCCCGACATCGGCGACTTCAAGGACGTCCCCGTCATCGAGATCCACGTCAAGCCCGGCCAGGCGATCAAGGCCGACGAGACGCTGATCACGTTGGAGAGCGACAAGGCCACCCTCGACGTGCCCGCCCCGCAGGACGGCATCGTCGGCGAGCTGAAGCTGAAGACCGGGGACAAGGTGAGCCAGGGCACGGTGATCCTGACGCTGGCCGGCGGCGCCCCGGCGGCGGCGGCTCCGGCCGCCGCGGCCGCCGCCCCGGCGCCCGCCCCCTCGGCCCCGCCCGCCGGCGGCGACCTGCATGCCGAGGTGCTCGTGCTCGGCGCCGGCCCGGGCGGCTATTCCGCCGCCTTCCGCGCCGCCGACCTCGGCAAGAAGGTCGTGCTGGTGGAGCGCTGGCCGACGCTGGGCGGCGTCTGCCTCAACGTCGGCTGCATCCCCTCCAAGGCGCTGCTGCACGCCGCCAAGGTCATGGACGAGGCCGAGGGTTTTGCCGCGCACGGCGTCTCGTTCGGCAAGCCCAAGGTCGACCTCGGCAAGCTGCGCGGCTGGAAGGACGGCGTCGTGTCCAAGCTCACCGGCGGCCTCGTGGCTTTGGCCAAGGCGCGCAAGGTGACGGTGGTGCAGGGCCTCGGGCGCTTCACCTCGCCCAAGTCCGTCGAGGTGAAGGGCGAGGCGGGCGCGAAGGTCGTCACCTTCGACCAGGCCATCATCGCCGCGGGCTCCGAGCCCGTCACGCTGCCCTTCATCCCGCACGACGACCCGCGCGTGATCGACTCCACCGGCGCGCTGGAGCTGAAGGACGTGCCCAAGCGCCTCCTGGTGCTCGGCGGCGGCATCATCGGGCTGGAGATGGCGACGGTCTACCACCAGCTGGGCAGCAAGGTCGTCATCGCCGAGTTCATGGACCAGATCATCCCCGGCGCGGACAGGGACATCGTCGCGCCGCTGATGAAGCGCATCGAGAAGCGCTACGAGAAGATCCTGCTCAAGACCAAGGTCACGGCCGTGAAGGCCGCCTCCGACGGTCTGCACGTGACCTGGGAGGGCCCGGACGGCGTCGCGACCGAGATCTTCGACAAGCTGCTCGTGGCCGTGGGCCGCCGCCCCAACGGAAAGCTCATCGGCGCGGAGGCGGCGGGCGTCGCGGTCGACGAGCGCGGCTTCATCGCCGTCGACAGGCAGATGCGCACCAATGCGCCCGGCATCTTCGCCATCGGCGACATCGTCGGCCAGCCCATGCTGGCGCACAAGGCGGTGCACGAGGGCCATGTCGCCGCGGAGGTGGCGGCCGGCCACAAGAGCGCCTTCGACGCCAAGGTGATCCCCTCCGTCGCCTATACCGACCCGGAGGTCGCCTGGGTGGGCCTCACCGAGACCGAGGCCAAGGCCAAGGGCGTGAAGGTGGGCAAGGGCGTCTTCCCCTGGGCGGCCTCGGGCCGCTCGCTGGCGCTGGGCCGCGACGAGGGCGTCACCAAGGTGCTCTTCGACGAGGAGACGCACCGCATCGTCGGCTGCGGCATCGTCGGCCCGAACGCCGGCGACCTCATCGCGGAGGCGGCGCTCGCCATCGAGATGGGCGCCGACGCCGCCGACATCGCGCTGACCATCCACCCGCATCCCACGCTCTCCGAGACGGTCGGCATGGCTGCGGAGATGTTCGAGGGCACGATCACCGATCTCATCCCGCCCAGGAAGAGGTAGGCTTAGCCAGCCTCCCGGTGTCGCGAGGGGCGGGCCGGGAGGTTCATTTCAGCACGAAAGCCGGGCGGGACGGCAAACAACAAGGCCCGCGGAGGGGAACGACATGGCGACCACGGCGATCCAGGCGGGGCGGCCCGCAGCGTCGGCTGCGAAGAAGCCCTGGTACAAGGTGCTCTACATCCAGGTGCTGATCGCGATCCTGCTGGGCGGCCTCGTCGGCTGGCTCTTCCCGGCCTTCGCGACCAACGAGTGGATCAAGGCGCTGGGCGACGGCTTCATCAAGCTGATCAAGATGGTGATCGCGCCGATCATCTTCTGCACGGTGGTGTCGGGCATCGCCCACATCCAGGAGGCCAAGAAGGTCGGCCGCGTCGCGGTGAAGGCGCTGATCTATTTCGAGATCGTCTCCACCTTCGCCCTCGTGCTCGGCCTCATCGTCGGCAACCTCTTTCCGGTCGGCCATGGCATCGCCGCCAAGGCCGATCCGAACGCCGTGCAGAACTTCGTGAAGCAGGCGGAGTCGCAGAAGTCGGTCGACTTCGTGCTCAACATCATCCCCGACAGCGTGGTCGGCGCCTTCGCCCGCGGCGACATCCTGCAAGTGCTGCTCTTCTCGATCCTGTTCGGCTTCTCGCTGATGGCCCTGGGCGACCGCGGCCACACGATCCGCTCCTTCATCGACGACGCCGCCCATGCGGTCTTCGGCGTCATCGCCATCATCATGAAGGCGGCCCCGCTCGGGGCCTTCGGCGCCATGGCCTACACGATCGGCAAGTTCGGCCCGGCGGCGCTCACCAACCTCGCCGGGCTCGTCGGCCTGTTCTACCTGACGGCGGCGCTCTTCGTCTTCGGGGTGCTCGGCCTGATCGCGCGGGTGGTCGGCTTCAGCATCGTGAAGTTCCTCGGCTACATCAAGGACGAGCTCCTCATCGTGCTGGGCACCAGCTCCTCGGAGAGCGCGCTGCCGCAATTGATGGAGAAGCTGGAACGGCTCGGCTGCTCCAAGTCCGTCGTCGGCCTCGTCGTGCCCACGGGCTACTCGTTCAACCTGGACGGCACCAACATCTACATGACCCTGGCCACGCTCTTCATCGCCCAGGCCATGGGCTTCGACCTCAGCTTCTCCCAGCAGATCACGATCGTGCTGGTGGCGATGCTGACCTCGAAGGGCGCCTCGGGCATCACCGGGGCGGGCTTCATCACGCTGGCCGCCACGCTCGCCGTGGTCGACCCGCGGCTGGTGCCGGGCATGGCGATCGTCTTCTCGATCGACAAGTTCATGAGCGAGTGCCGCGCGCTGACCAACATCATCGGCAACGGCGTGGCCTGCATCGTCGTCTCCGCCTGGGAAGGCGAGCTCGACCGCGAGAAGCTCAGCCAGGCCTTGTCGCGCCGCGTGGACCCCAGCGACCTCGAGACCGCTGTCACCACGGGGTGACGGCCACCCCAGCCATGCGCCGGGGGACGGCGTGGGGGTGCTGGATACCGGCTCCCCGCGTCGTTGCGGCCGGGATGATGGAGGGGGCAGAGGAGATGTGACGGCCTTCAGCCCTGCCGTTCCCTGGCCGCCCCCTCAGAGGCATTGCGGCGGGGATGCGGGCTCGGATACCCCGTGCGGCGAGTGACGGTTTGTCGATGCGCCCGCCGCCATCGTCCTTCGAGACGCGGGCCGAAGCCGGCCCGCTCCTCAGGATGAGGGGTCTCGCGAGGGACGGGCGACGTCCCAGGTCGATCTCCGAGGTCCTCACGCAAGGGCCGTTGAGCTCTGCAGGCACGCGATAACAACAAGATCGGCGGTGGTGACGAACCATCGGCTGCCCGCTCGTCCCAACGGCACGGCGCTGCCATCACCGTGCTCGATCATTCGAGCCCGGCTGGCTCCGAAACGAGGATAGGAAATCGAAGAAACCAGTAGTCAGTGCCATCGCACGGCAACAGACGCCGATTGTGTGAGCCGTGCTGCGCATCGACTTGGATGACTGGTCACGCTTGCGACAGCAAATCCGCTATCA
This sequence comes from Alsobacter sp., assembly GCA_046349155.1. Lineage (GTDB taxonomy): Bacteria > Pseudomonadota > Alphaproteobacteria > Rhizobiales > Beijerinckiaceae > Alsobacter. Next base: position 590,181 of record JAXMCW010000004.1, read on the forward strand.
ATATCCGTAAAGACCGGTTCTGCGGATGAGCGACGCGCCGAATCGCTCGATTGCGTCAATTCTGGTCAAGTCGCGTGGATGGGTATGCCCAGGTTTCCGGCCCCGCCTACCCACCGCCGTTCGGCTCGGCGGTCGTCGTCACCGTGTCGCCTTCGATCGACATCTCGACCTTCATGTTCGCCGCCTTGGCGATAAGGCCTGTATAGAAGGGCTGGATCGAGTGGGCATCGACCGTGCCGCTCTCGGGCTCGCCCTTGAGCAGCAGCGGCACGGCGGCCGGGATGCGGGCATTGAGGCCCTTCGAAACCACCCGGAAGCGGCCCTGCTCGCCCTCCACCGTCAGGATCACCTCGATCGTGCCGCCGCGCGGCACCGCCGTCTGGGCGATGAGCAGCAGGTTGAGCAGCAGCTTCACCTGGTTCTTCGGCAAGAGCACCCGGGGCGCGGTCCAGACCAGCGTGGTGCGCTCGTCCTGGATGAAGCCGCGCGCCACCTGCTCGGCGTCGCCCGTGTCGATCGAGGCCCCCGCCGATCCCGCCGCCCCGAAGGCGAGGCGGGCGAATTGCAGGCGGGCCGAGGCCTGGCGCGCGCTCTTGCGGATGAGGTCCTGCGCGAAGCCGCGCATCGTCTCGTCCTTCTCGTCCTCCAGCACCTCGAGGCCGTTGACGATGGCCCCGACGGGGCTGATCACGTCATGGCACACCCGACTGCAAAGGAGGGCGGCGAGGTCGAGGGAATCCAGCGTGACTGCGGTCATGTGAGGTCTCCGCCGAGCGGCCGGCGAATCGCCGGGCGCGCACCTGCGCTAGGCGATACAATGTCAACGCGGTGGACGGAAGCCGTACACCCGTCGGATGTGGATCCCTCAGGGACGCAGCGTCGCCGCCAGCTTCGGCCAGGCGTCGTCGGCGACCACCACGGCGTTCTCGTCCTCCACGAAGCGCCGGCGCGCCTCGGTCGTGCGGAACAGGAACAGCCGGTCGTCCACCAGCAGGAAGATCGTGGGGTCCGGCATCGCGGCGACCCCACGCGACACGGCGTCGGCGTCGTAGCCGCCATAGGCCGGGGCGAAGACGTCCGGCGCACGGCTAAATTCCTCGAGATTGGCCTTGGAGGCGAAGCGCCACACCGCGTTTTGCCAGCGGAACTCGAACTCCGTCCGTCCGGCGACCGGCCGTCCCTCCAGGAAATAGCCGATCGGGTCGTAGCCGAAGATCGCGATGCCGGAGACGGGATCGACGGCCACGCGCTCGGTGATCTCCTCGGCCCGGGCGGGCGTCCGTCCTGCGACCAGGCAGGCTGCGGCGAGCGCGATCCCGAGCGCGAGGGCGTGACGCCTTGCCACCAGGGTCGTTCCGCCCGAATCTGCCCCCGCGCGCGGACGGGTGATTCGCTGTCTCCCCGCTTGTGCGCAGGAGCCTTGGACCTGCCACGATCTGGCTGCATGCCAATCGCTGGCGCCCCGGCCGGCGGCACCCCCCGGGGGGGCCGCTGCGGCCATGACGGGGTGGTTGGACGTGGGGGAATGCACCGCATGAAGACGCGCCGCAGCGTGCCGGCTGACCTTGGGATCCCGCTCCTGACACGCCGCCGGGCCGCCCTGGCCCTCGCCGCAGGGTCGCTCGCCGGCCTGGGCCTCGCCGGCGCTGGACGGGCTTTCGCCCAGTCCACGACCGGGGCGACAGGCGGTCGCCCGCAGGCCTTCTCCAGCGACGAGCTGGTCAATTCCGGCCACCGCTTCTTCGGCAACGTGTCGCGGGGGCTCGCCTCCGCCATCGAGTCCGCCGGGCAGAAATGGGGCCAGCCCAACGGCTACATCCTCGGTCAGGAAGGGTCGGCCGCCTTCGTCGGCGGCCTGCGCTACGGCGAGGGCGTGCTCTACACGCGCAATGCGGGGGATCGCCGGGTGTTCTGGCAAGGCCCGTCCTTCGGCTTCGACTTCGGGGGCGACGGTTCGCGCACCATGATGCTCGTCTACAATCTTCCCGCCACGGACGCGATCTTCAAGCGCTTCGGCGGCGTTGACGGCTCGGCCTACGTGGTCGGCGGCTTCAGCATGACCGCGCTGGTGGCGGACGAGATGGTGCTGGTGCCCATCAGCTCGGGCGTCGGCGCGCGGCTCGGCGTCAATCTCGGCTACCTCAAGTTCACGCCCCAGGCGACCTGGAATCCCTTCTAGTGGCGTGTCCGGCCTCGACGCCGTCCTGGCGAGGCGCACCGCGGCGACGCCGTTGCCGACGTCGCGGGCCGGATCGCGTCGCGTCGCGGGCAAGGACGGTCGCGGTGTGCGCGCAATCCCGTCGGGGCCGTTCACCGTGACGGCGGAAAGGCCGGGGCTTTTCCCGCCGTCCCGGCCCCGGACGGGCCTGTCGCCGCAATCCGTTTGTGATATGGGAAATGGCGGGGGGCCGCAGGGGCCGCCGCTCAGTCATGAGGGCGCGAGCCTTTGATCGAGCAGATCATGGTCTTCGCCATAGGCTTCCTCGCGGCGGCCTTGCTGGCGTTGCTGATCCTTCCTGGCCTGTCGCGCCGGGCGGAGAGGCTCGCCCGGCGTCGCGTCGAAGCGCGTTTGCCCACCTCTCTCGCCCAGATCGCCGCCGAGCGCGACCAATTGCGCGCGGAACTCGCGGTGGAGGCCCGCCGCGTCGAGATGAAGGGGCAGGCCGTGGCCGCCGAGAAGGCGGCGAGCCTGCTCGAGGTCGGCAAGCGCGACGTTCAGATCGCCTCGCTCCAGGCCGAGCTCGCCGCGCGCACCCAGTCGCTGACGACGCTGGAGGGCGAGCACGCCGCGCTCATCGCCTCGAACAACGAGACGAGGGCCGTCCTCGAGCGCACCTCGGCGGACCTCGCCGCGCGCACGCACGACCTCGCCGTCATCGAGGCCGAACTCGCCGGCCTGCGCACCGAGCACCGCGCGCTGACACAGACCGCGGAGGAGCGCCGGCTCTCCATCGCCGGGCTGGAGACCACGGCCGAGGGGCTGCGCCTTCGCGTGGCGGACCTGGAGCGCACGATCGCCGAGAACGTGGCGCACATCGCCGACCTGCGGGGCGGCATCTCCGAGCGCGACACGCAGATCGCCGTCAACGAGCATCGCATCGGCGCGCTGCAGCACGAGCGCGACGAGCGCGACAAGCTCATCGAGCGCCTGCAGCACGACCTCGCCTCCGCGACCGAGCGGGCCGCCACGGCGGAATCCGACAAGGTCTACCTCGCCACCAAGCTCGGCACCGCCGACGCGGAGGTCGCGCGCCTCACCGCCGAGCTCGAGCATGCCCGCTCCCAGGCGAAGGACCTCAAGGGCGAGCTGTCCGGCGTCATCGAGAGCCTGCGCAGCGACAAGGCCGCCGCCGAGGGCGCGGCCAGCGCCGCCCGCACCGAGCGCTCCGCCCTCGCCCACGAGCTCGACGCCCTGCGCCGCCAGTCCGAGACCGCGATGCAGGCGCTGAAGGCCGAGCTGGAAGGCCTGCGCAAGGCGACCGCCGACGGCGCGTCGGCCCCGCGCGCCCGCAAGGTCCGCCTGGCCGCGGTGGGCGAGGCCCCCGCCGACGCCGCGGCGGAGGAGCCCGCCGCCGGGCCCAAGCCGTCGGCCACCGCCAGCGCCTGAGCCGCCCGGAGGGCGGCGGAGGCCCTCCACTGTCGCAATCCGACATCTGCTGTCGTGATCGGGATTGACTGGCGCGATCATTCGTCCGACGCTGGCCACGGAATGTCGCCTCGGGAGCAATGAGATGTTGCGGACGCCGCCGCCGGTCGCCTCGGAGACCCAGAATGGCCGGATCACGACCATCGGCGCCCCCGACAGCGTCCACACCTTCGGCTTCCTGCTGGTTCCCGACTTCTCGATGATCGCCTTCACCTCGGCGCTGGAGCCCCTTCGGCTGGCCAATCGCTGCTGCGGCAAGCAGGTCTATGGCTGGCGGCTCTTCTCGCCGGACGGCCAGCCCGTCGCGGCCTCGAACGGCGTCACGGTGGCCGTCGACGGCGCCTATGCGGATGTCGGGCCCATGCCGGCGGTGGTGGTCTGCGCGGGCCTCGACGTGCATCGCTTCGACCACCGCGAGTTGATCGCCAAGCTGCGCACGCTCGCCTTCTACGGCGTCTCCATCGGCGCGGTCTGCACCGGCACCTACGTGCTCGCCAAGGCGGGCCTGCTCTCCGGCCGCAAGTGCACGATCCACTGGGAGAACCACGACAGCTTCAAGGAGGAGTTCGCCGACATCGAGGTGACGCAGGAGCTCTTCGAGATCGACCGCAACCGCTTCACCTGCGCCGGCGGCACGGCGGCCATCGACATGATGCTGTCGATGATCACCAAGCAGAAGGGCCCCGACGTCGCGGCCCAGGTGACCGACCAGCTCATCCATCATCGCATCCGCGACGCGCACGAGCGCCAGCGCATGGAGCTGCGCGCCCGCCTCGGCGTCGCCCATCCCAAGCTGCTCGCCGTCGTGTCGGAGATGGAGAAGAGCCTGGAGACGCCGCTCTCCTGCTCGGAGCTCGCCGAGGAGGTCGGCCTCTCCACCCGCCAGCTCGAGCGGCTCTTCCGCAAGTATATCGGCGAGGCGCCGACCAAGTACTACCTCGGCCTGCGGCTCAACCGGGCCCGCTTCCTGCTGCGCCAGACCTCGATGCCGATCCTCACCATCGGGCTCGCCTGCGGCTTCGTCTCGGCCTCGCATTTCTCCAAGTGCTACAGCGAGCACTTCAACCGCACGCCCTCCCAGGAGCGGCGCAATCTCCAGTAGGGCCTCGCGCCCGGAAGGACCGCCATGATCGAGGGATCGAGGACAGGCGGCTGCCTGTGCGGCGGCGTTGGCTACCGCGTCACGGGGCGGCTGCGCGACGTCGTGGCCTGCTATTGCAAGCAGTGCCAGCGCACCAGCGGCAACTATGTCGCCGCCTCGCGCGCCGCCAACGCTGATCTCGAGATCGCCGAGGCCGGCACGCTCGCCTGGTATCGCTCCTCCGAGGAGGCCGAGCGCGGCTTCTGCACGCGCTGCGGCGGCAACCTGTTCTGGCGCGTGGTCGGCGGCCCGCGCACCAGCATCATGGCGGGCACCCTCGACGACACGACGGGCCTCGCGGTGGCCCAGCACATCTACGTGGCCGACCGGGCGGGCTTCCAGCACGTGCTCGACGCCGCCCCCGCCTGGCCGCAGGACGGCCCGGACATCGGCCAGGACGCGTGAGGCCTGGCCCGGAACGACAGGCGCAACCTCCCCGCCCACGTCCCTGGACCCCGGCGCCGTCCATGCGTCGAGCGCAGCGACGAGGCAATCCACGCCGGGGAAAAGCTGGATTGCTTCCCTTCGCCCGCAATCACGGAGGTTGCGACGCCGGGCCCTGAGGCATTGGCCGGGCGCTGCGCGCCCGCCATCCTCCCCTGCAGGGAAGCGATCGCGTCTGCTGGGGTCGAGGCCAGCGACGAACGGGCGCGGTCCCACCCGCTCCCGCTGACGCTTTCAGGCCAGAAGGGGGCGCATCGGACCGTCATGGCGCGGCGGGGATGATCGACACTCCCGCTCAGGCCGCCGGAGCGCGCTCGACGAGCGGCCATCCGGGGGAAACACGCATGGCTACCGATCTCGACATCGCCCGCGCGGCCAAGCTCCGTCCGATCCAGGACGTGGCGGCCCGGCTCGGCATCCCCGCCGACGCGCTGGAGCCCTATGGGCGGCACATCGCCAAGGTCGGCGCGCCCTTCCTCAAGGATCTGGAGGGCAAGCCCGACGGCAAGCTGATCCTCGTCACCGCCATCAGCCCGACCCCGGCGGGGGAGGGCAAGACGACGACCACGGTGGGCCTCGGCGACGGGCTCAACCGCATCGGCAAGAAGGCCATGATTTGCCTGCGCGAGCCCTCGCTGGGGCCCTGCTTCGGCATGAAGGGCGGCGCGGCCGGCGGCGGCTACGCGCAGGTCGTGCCGATGGAGCAGATCAACCTGCACTTCACGGGCGATTTCCACGCCATCACCTCCGCCAACAACCTGCTCGCCGCGCTGCTCGACAACCACATCTATTGGGGCAACAGGCTCGACATCGATCCGCGCCGCATCACCTGGCGCCGCGTGCTCGACATGAACGACCGCGCCCTGCGCTCCATCGTCAATTCCCTGGGCGGCGTCAGCAACGGCTTCCCGCGCGAGGACGGCTTCGACATCACCGTAGCCTCCGAGGTGATGGCGGTGTTCTGCCTGGCCCGCGACCTCGCCGACCTCGAGGAGCGCCTCGGCCAGATCGTCGTCGCCTATACGCGCGACAAGACGCCCGTTCGCGCCGCCGACCTCAACGCAGCCGGCGCCATGACGGTGCTGCTGAAGGACGCCTTCCAGCCCAACCTCGTGCAGACCATCGAGGGCAACCCCGCCTTCGTTCACGGCGGTCCCTTCGCCAACATCGCCCATGGCTGCAATTCGGTCGCGGCCACCCGCGCCGCCCTCAAGCTCGCCGACTACGTGGTGACGGAGGCGGGCTTCGGCGCCGACCTCGGTGCGGAGAAGTTCTTCGACATCAAGTGCCGCAAGGCGGGCCTCACGCCATCGGCGGCGGTGATCGTGGCCACCATCCGCGCGCTGAAGATGCATGGCGGCGTGCCGAAGGACCAGCTCGCCACCGAGGACCTGGAGGCCCTGCGCAAGGGCATGGTCAATCTCGGCCGGCACATCGCCAACCTCCGCAAGTTCGGCGTGCCGGTCGTCGTCGGCATCAACCACTTCGCCTCGGACACGGAGGCCGAGCATGCGCTGCTGGCCCAGGTGTGCCGCGAGGAGTTCCACGTCGAGGCCTTCACCTGCCACCACTGGGCGCGCGGCTCGGCGGGCATCGAGCCCCTGGCGCAGGCCGTCGCGACGATTGTCGACGAGCCCCGCCCCCTCGACGACCGCCGGTTCCAGCCGCTCTACGCCGACGAATTGCCGCTCTGGGACAAGATGCGGCTCATCGCCACCGAGATCTACGGCGCGGCCGACATCATCGCCGACCAGGCCGTGCGCAACCGCTTCCGCGAGTTGCAGGCGGCGGGCTTCGGCCACCTGCCGATCTGCGTGGCGAAGACCCAGTACTCCTTCTCGACGGATCCCAACCTGCGCGGCGCGCCGTCGGGCCACGTCGTGCCGATCCGCGAGGTGCGCCTTTCGGCGGGCGCCGGCTTCGTTGTGGTGATCTGCGGGGAAATCATGACCATGCCCGGCCTCCCGCGCACCCCGGCCGCCGACCATATCCGCATCGGCCCCGACGGCCTCATCGAGAACCTGTCCTAGGGCCATTCCCCGCCTCCGTCCGTCATTGCGAGCGAAGCAAGCCACTCTTGGGCTGGCCGGTTCTGGATTGCGTCGTCGCGCCGCTCCTCGCAAGGACCGCGGTGCGACGGCGCGTGCGACACGGCCATTCCCCGCCTCGAAATGTCGGCTGCGGAGAAGCCGGCGGGCGGCGGGTCGGACAATCGTGCGCTCTGGCATGGCATGCGGGCGGCGGCCCGCCGGGAACGGCGTTTCGGTGAGCGACGAATTCGACTACGTGATCGTCGGGGCGGGGTCGGCCGGGTGCGTCATGGCGAGCCGGCTCAGCGAGGACGCCTCGGCCTCGGTGCTCGTGCTGGAGGCCGGCGGCAGCGACCGCTCGGTCTTCATCCAGATGCCGTCGGCGCTCTCCATCCCCATGAACTCCGCCACCTATGACTGGCGTTACGAGACGGAGCCCGAGCCCCATCTCGACGGCCGCCGGCTGCACACGCCGCGCGGCAAGGTGGTGGGCGGATCCTCCTCCGTGAACGGCATGGTCTATGTCCGCGGCAACGCGCTCGACTTCGACGGCTGGGAGGAGCTCGGGGCGGAGGGCTGGGGCTATCGCCACGTGCTGCCCTATTTCCGGCGGGCCGAGACGCGCGAGGAGGGCGGCGACGCCTGGCGCGGCTCCGACGGCCCGCTGCACACGAGCTACGGCTCCCTGCGGAACCCGCTCTACCGCGCCTTCATCGAGGCGGCGAAGCAGGCGGGCTACGCCGAGACGGACGACGTGAACGGCTACCGCCAGGAGGGCTTCGGCCGGATGGACCGCACCATCCATGAGGGCCGGCGCTGGAGCGCAGCGAACGCCTACCTGAAGCCGGCGCTGAAGCGTCCCAACCTGGTGCTGCGCAGCCGCGCCATGGTGACGCGCGTGGTGATGGAGGGCCGGCGCGCGGTCGGCGTCGCCTGGCGGCCCGGCGGCCCCGGCTCGCCCGAGCGGATCGTGCGGGCGCGGCGCGAGGTCGTGCTGGCGGGCGGCGCCATCAATTCGCCCGTGCTGCTGAAGCTCTCCGGCATCGGCCCGGCGGAGGAACTGCGCGCGCTCGGCATCGAGGTCCGCCACGCCTTGCCCGGCGTGGGCGAGAACCTGCAGGACCACCTGGAATTCTACTTCCAGGTCGAGTGCCTCAAGCCCATCACGCTCTACTCGGCCATGGGGCTCGGCGCCAAGGCGCTCATCGGCATGCGCTGGCTCGCCTTCCGCGACGGGCTGGGCGCCACCAACCACTTCGAGAGCTGCGGCTTCATCCGCAGCCGCGCCGGCGTGCGCTGGCCGGACATCCAGTTCCACTTCCTGCCGGCTGCCGTCTCCTATGACGGCTCGTCCCTGGTGACCATGCACGGCTTCCAGGCCCATGTCGGAACCATGCGCTCGAAGAGCCGCGGGCGCATCCGCCTGCGCTCGGCCGATCCCTTCGCGCCGCCCTCCATCCTCTTCAACTACATGAGCCACCCCGACGACTGGGAGGAGATGCGCGCCTGCGTGCGGCTGACCCGAGAGATCGTCGGGCAGGCGGCGTTCGATCCCTATCGCGGTCGCGAGCTGCAGCCCGGCGCGGACGTGCTGACGGACGAGGCCATCGACGCCTTCCTGCGCCGCAAGCTCGAGAGCGCCTACCATCCCTGCGGCGCATGCAAGATGGGCCGTGCCGACGACCCCATGGCGGTGGTGGACCCGCAGCTGCGGGTCATCGGCGTCGAGGGCCTGCGCGTCGCCGACACCTCCATCATGCCCGTCGTCACCACCGGCAACCTCAACGCGCCCGCCATCATGATCGGCGAGAAGGCCTCCGACATGATCCGCGGCCGCGACCCCTTGCCCGCCAGCAACGTCGGATTCTACGAGGCCCCCGACTGGCGGACGACCCAGCGCTAGGGCCGTTTGCGGCCCGGCTGGGACGTCACGGCGAGGAGCGCGGCGAGGACGCCGTCCGCAGGGCGTCGGCCACGCGGCCGGGCTGCGCGGCTGCGCCCCCCGTGACGACGGCGGCCCTGTGGCGCGGCGTGGCCCTCAGCCCGTCGCCTTCCTCCTGAGCACCGCCTGGATCATGTCGCGCACGCCGATGGCGCCCACCAGCCGGTCCTGGTCGTCGAAGATGGCGACGGGGGCCGCGTCGCGGTGCATGGCCAGCATCACGAGGCGCAGCGGCGTGCTGGGCCGCGCCCAGTAGGCGACGCAGGATTCCGGCGGCAGCACGGCCTCGGCCTCGTCGCATGACAGCCATTGTGCGGCCTGGCCGTCGCGCTCCGCCGCCAGCACGCGCCTCTCGCCGTCCACGCGGAAACGGCAGGTGCGCCGGCGGTCGAGCCAGAGCCAGCCCTCGCCCGCGCCCTCGAGGTCGCGCACGTCGCGCATCACGTTGTAGGCCGTCAGCACGTTGAGCGGGTTCACATGCGCCACGAACTCGCGCACGTAGTCGTTGGCCGGCCGCAGGATGATCTCCTCCGGCGTGCCGAACTGCACGATCCGCCCGCCTTCCATGATGGCGATGTGGTTGCCGATCTTCAGCGCCTCGTCGAGGTCGTGGCTGACGAAGAGGATCGTCTTCTTCAGGCTGCGCTGCAGCTCGATCAGCTCGTCCTGCAGCTTGGTGCGGATCAGCGGGTCGAGCGCGGAGAAGGGCTCGTCCATCAGCAGGATGTCGGCGTCGGTCGCGAAGGCGCGGGCGAGGCCGACGCGCTGCTGCATGCCGCCGGACAGCTCGTGCGCGAACTTGCCGGCCCACTTGTCGAGCGCCACCATCTTCAGCTTCTCGGCCACGACGCGGTCGCGCTCGGCCTTGCCCATGCCGCGCAGCTCGAGCCCGAAGCCGACATTCTCCGCCACCGTGCGCCAGGGCAGCAGCCCGAACTGCTGGAACACCATGGCGACGCTGGTCGTGCGCAGTTCGCGCAGGGTCCGCGCGTCGATGGTGGCGACGTCCACCATGCCCGCGCCATGCGCCACGCGCACCTCGCCGCGCGTCACCGTGTTGAGCCCGTTCACGGCGCGCAGCAGCGTGGACTTGCCGGACCCCGACAGGCCCATCAGCACGCAGATCTCGCCCTTGTGGACTGTCAGGGACGCCCCGGCCACGCCGAGCACGTTGCCCGTGGCGGAGAGGATCTCCTCGCGCGACCGGCCGGCGTCGAGCAGGCGGACGGCCTCCTTGGTGTCGGCGCCGAAGACGATGTCGACGTTGCGGAACTCGACCGCGACGTCGTTGGCGGTGGCGTTGGCGGTGGCGGGCGCGGCGCTCATCTCAGCTCTCCCGGCTGCGCCGCTCGGGCTGCTTGAAGACGCGGTCGAGCACGATGGCGAGGATGACGATGGCGAGCCCCGCCTCGAAGCCCATGGCGATGTTGACGGAGTTCAGCGCCCGCACGACCGGCTTTCCGAGCCCGTCCGCGCCGACGAGCGCCGCGATGACCACCATCGACAGGCTCAGCATGATGCACTGCGTGACGCCGGCCATGATCGTGGGCAGCGCGTGCGGCAGCTCGACCTTCCACAGCAGTTGCGACTTCGTTGCGCCGAAGGCCTCGCCCGCCTCGATCAGCGACTTCGGGACCGAGGTGATGCCGAGATGGGTGAGGCGGATGGGAGCCGGGACGGCGAAGATCACCGTCGAGATCAGTCCCGGCACCACGCCCAGCCCGAACAGGATGAGCGTGGGGATCAGGTACACGAAGGTGGGGATGGTCTGCATCAGGTCGAGCGCCGGCCGGATGACGGCGTAGAGCCACGGCCGGTGCGCCGCCGCGATGCCGACCGGCACGCCGATGACCACGCAGGTGAGCGTGGCGAAGATCACCAGGGAGAGCGTCTCCATGGTGGGTTTCCAGTAGCCGAGGTTGACGATCAGCAGGAAGGCCAGCGCCATGAAGGCGACCAGCTTCCAGGAGCGGTGCAGCCACCAGGCCAGCGCGCAGAACACGGCGATCAGCGCCAGCGGCGGGAGCCACAGCAGCACCGCCGTGAGCGCCTCGATCACCGCGCCGAGCGCGGTGGAGATCAGGTCGAACACGGCCTGGCCGTGATCCGTCAGCGCGCCGACGGCGCTCTCCATCCACTTCCCCAGGGGAAGCTTGGAGCCCGTGAACCACTCTTCCATCGATCCCCTCGCGCGCGTCCGGCGTCTTGTCGTTGTGAAGTCGGCCACAGCGGAGCGCGGATCCGGCCCCGCCGGCTGTGATCTACGTCACAGGTCGGCCCTGCCGGACCGCGTCTGTCCCCACTGCGCCGATCCCCTCGTCCCTCGAGACGCCATGCCGCGCATGGCTCCTCGGGACGAGGGAGGCGCCGCCGCGATCCGCCGCGGTGCCGCGCCGGCTCATTTCAGCCCGAGCGAGGCCTTGACCGCGGGCAGGCCCGGCTTGCCGTCGAGCGTGGTGACGCCCTCCAGCCAGCCCTCGACCATCTTGGGGTTGGCCTTGAGCCACTTCGCGGCCGCCTTGTCGGCCTCCTCCTTGTCGAACAGGATCGAGCCCATGATCTCGTTCTCCATCGTGAGCGAGAACTTGAGGTTGTTGAGCAGCTTGCCCACGTTCGGGCACTCGCCCGCGTAGCCGGCGCGCGTGTTGGTGTAGATGGTCGCTCCGCCGAGGTTCGGGCCGAAGATGTCGTCGCCGCCCTCGAGGTACTTGATCTTGTACTTCGTGTTCATCGGGTGGGGCTCCCAGCCCAGGAACACGATGGGCTCCTTGCGCTTCGTGGCGCGCTCCACCTGCGCCAGCATGCCCTGCTCGCTGGATTCAACGAGCTGGAAAGCCTTCACGCCGAACTTGTCGTCCTTGATCATGTCGAGGATGAGCCGGTTGCCGTCGTTGCCCGGCTCGATGCCGTAGATCTTGCCGCTGAGCTCCTTCTGGAACTTGGCGATGTCGGCGAAGGTCTTCAGGCCCGCCTCGTAGGTGTAGACGGGCACCGCCAGCGTGTACTTCGCGCCCTCCAGGTTCACGCCGACGATGTCGATCGACTTGTCCTCGACATAGGGCTTGCGGTCGGCCTCCATGGTCGGCATCCAGTTGCCGAGGAAGACGTCGATGTTCTTGTTCTTCATCGAGGTGTAGGTGACCGGCACCGACAGCACCTCCACCTTGGGCGTGTAGCCGAGCCCCTTCAGCACCAGAGAGGTCGCCGCCGTGGTGGCGGTGATGTCGGTCCAGCCGACGTCGGAAAAGCGGACCGTCTTGCACGCGGCGGGATCGGCCGCCTGCGCCGCTCCCGCGGCGAGCACGGCCGACAGGCCAAGGGTCATCGTCATCAAGCGGCGCATTGTCGGTCCCCTCTCAAGTCTGCACGCAAGGGCCGGGATGTCTTGCCCGGCCGCCCGCATCGTGAAACACATCGCCGCTGCGGGAAAGAGACGAAACGGACGGATTCCGCCGAGGATGCGACCTGCAGTGGAGTCGAGGCTGCCGCGCCGATCCGGCCGCCGCCGTCGTTGCGAGCGAGGCGGCCGCGGGTCGTTCGCCGCGCATGGCCGGGACGGCTTCGTCGCTCCGCTCCCCGCAAGGGCGCCGCGAAGCGTCGGAACTGTTGCTAGGTCGGCCCGTCGAACACCGCGTTCAGCTTGTTGCCTACGGGATCGCGCACGTAGGCCGTGTAGAAGCTGGGCGAATAGTGGGGCCGCAACCCCGGCGCGCCCTCGTCCCGGCCGCCCGCCAGCAGGGCCCCGGCATGGAACGCGTCCACAGCCGCGCGCGAGGGCGCGTCGAAGGCGACGTCGACCCCGTTGCCGGAACTCGCCTTGCCGCCGTCGAACGGCCTGAGGATCCAGAGCTGCGGCTTGCCGGCCCCGCCATCCTCGATGCGCCGGCCATAGCCGATCTCGCCGTCGCGCGTCACCAGCCGCACGAGACCGAGCGGCGCGAGCGCCGCGTCATAGAACCGTGCGGCGGCCGCGAGGTCGTCGGCGCCGAGCGTGACGTAGCGGATCATCGCCGTCGCTCCTCAAGCGGGTTCCGAGCCGAAGAACTGCCGCCAGCGCCAGGCGTCGCCGAGGCGCTGGAAGATGAAGGTGGCGTTGTAGGTCCTGCGCTCGTCCGCGTCGGGCGTGCGGTAGACCAGGTCTCCCTCCACGAAGGCCCAGGCAATGTCGCCCTCGACCTCGATCTCCCGCCGCGGCCAGTCGAAGACGAGCTGCCGGGGGAGCGCGAAAAGGGCCACGAACTTCCGCGCGAGGTCGTCGCGCGTGCGGAACACCTCGCCCTTCTCAGAGCCCACCAGCCGAAAGCCGCGCTCGCTCCAGAGCTCGTCCACGATGGCTGGATCGCGCGCGGCGAGCAGCGCGACGAAGCGGTCGATCCGGGCGTTGATAGCGGCCTGCGTCTCGCCCAAGCGATCCTCCCGCACCGCGCCCGGCATTCAGTGCGTCGCGTCGGGCATCGAGGCCTTCTTGCGCTCGATATAGTCGCGCAGGGCCTCGTCGACGCCGGGGTCGATGGCGGGGGCCTCGTACTCGGCCAGCGCCTTCTTCCACAGCCCGTTGGCGCGCTGCGCCGCGTCCTTGCGGCCCTCGGCCTCCCACTGCTCCACGGAATTGTTGTCGGCGACCGAGGAACGGTAGAACGCCGTCTCGAAGTTCGCCTGCGTATGGGCGCAGCCGAGGAAGTGCCCGCCCGGCGCCACCTCTTGGAAGGCCTGCATGCCCTGGCCGTTCTCGCTGAGGTCGATGCCCTTGGCGAGGACGTGCATCATGCCGAGCTGGTCGCAGTCCATCATGAACTTCTCATAGGACGAGGCGAGGCCGCCCTCCATCCAGCCCGCCGCATGGAGCACGAAGTTCGCGCCCCCGTGCAGGGTGGGCACCAGCGTCTGGGCGCTCTCGTAGGCGGCCTGCGCGTCCGGGACCTTGGAGGCGCAGAGCGAGCCGCCGGTGCGGAAGGGCATCTTCATGCGCCGCGCGAGCTGGCCGGCGCCGTAGATGGCGAGCGCCGCCTCCGGCGTGCCGAAGGTCGGCGCGCCAGACTGCATGGACAGGGTCGACACGAAGGTGCCGAAGATCACCGGCGAGCCCGGCCGCACCAGCTGCACGAAGGAGGTGCCGGCCAGCACCTCCGCGAGAACCTGCGCCAGGGTGCCCGCCACCGTCACTGGGCTCATGGCGCCGGAGAGGATGAAGGGCGTGATGATCACGGCCTGGTTGTGCTGGGCATAGACCTCGGCCGCGCCGAGCATCGTGTTGTCCCAGACCATCGGCGAGTTCGCGTTGATCAGGCTGGTGACCACCGTGTTCGTCTGCAGGAACTCCTTGCCGAAGACGATCTCGGCGAGGCGCACGGTGTCGAGCGCGCGGTCGGGATGCGTCACCGAGCCCATGAACGGCTTGTCGGAATATTTAAGGTGGGCATAGACCATCTCCAGATGGCGCTTGTTCACCGGCAGGTCGACGGGCTCGCAGACCGTGCCCCCGGAATGGTGCATGAAGGGGCTCGCATAGGCGAGCTTCACGAAGTTCTGGAAGTCCTCGATCGTGCCGTAGCGCCGGCCCTTGTCGAGGTCGTGCACGAAGGGCGAGCCGTAGACCGGCGCGAATACCGTGTCCTTGCCGCCGACATGGACGCTGCGCTCGGGGTTGCGCGCGTGCTGCACGTAGTCGCTCGGCACGGTCGAGATCAGCTGCCTCGCGAGGCCGCGCGGAAAGCGCACGCGCTCGCCCCGGACGTCGCAGCCGGCCGCCTTCAGCAGCTCCAGCGCGCGGGGATAGTCGCGGAACTCGATGCCGACCTCCTGCAGGATCGTCTCGGCGTTACGCTCGATGATGGCAAGCCCCTCCTCGGAGAGGATCTCCGTCGTGGGGATGGCGCGGGTGATGTAGGGGATCGAGACCGCCGAGCGCTGCGCGCGGGCCTGTCGGCGGGCTTCGCGGCCCCGGCGGGCCTCGCGGCCGCCGGACTCGGCGGCGACGGTGGACGTGGCTTCGCTCACGGCGGCCTCCCCGAAAAGGCGGCGGCCTCGGCCGCGGCCCGCAAGTGGACGTTCAGGATTGTCGTGCGGGGACGGTAGGCCCCAAGCCCCGGACGAACTCCCGTGGCTGCGCCCCAGACTTGTCCCGAAGCGACCGGACTGGTCTGTCTGCGCCATCCGCCTTCGGCCGCGACGTCCCTCGCCCGCGACGCAGGCCCGGGCGGGCCTGCTCGCCGGCATGAGGGGACCGACGCCGTCGCAACGGCATCTGGCGCACGGCCCCCGCCGGCATGGCGCGCATCCGACAGTCGGGGTCGGCGGGCGGTGAGCCACCTTGGGCCGCTGTCGCGATTGTCGGCCTCATCTGGCGGCCCTGGGCCGACGTTCAGGTTCCGAGGGGACACGACATGAAGACACAGGCGCGCGTGGTCGTCATCGGCGGCGGCGTGGTGGGCGTCTCGACGCTCTATCACCTGGCCAGGAAGGGCTGGTCGGACGTGGTGCTGATCGAGCGCAAGGAGCTGACGTCCGGCTCCACCTGGCATGCCGCCGGCCTGCTTCCGCTCTTCAACATGAGCTACTCGGTGGGCCAGGTCCACAAGTACTCGGTCGCGCTCTACAAGACGCTGGAAGAAGAGACCGGCCAGCACGTCGGCCTGCGCCAGGTCTCCAACATCCGCCTCGCCCGAACCAGGGACCGCTGGGACGAGTACATGTACTATGCCGGCGTCGCGAAGACGATCGGCATCAACGTCAACGTCCTCACCCCCGAGCAGGTGAAGGAGGTCTGGCCGCTCTGCAACATCGAGGGCCTGCTGGGCGCCATCCAGCACCCGGACGACGGCTACGTGCAGCCGGCCGACCTCACCCAGGCCTTCGCGAAGGGCGCGCGCAACCGCGGGGCGGAGATCTACCGCAACACCACGGTGACGGCCATCGACCAGGACGGCGACGGCTGGATCGTGCGCACCGACAAGGGCGACATCGCCTGCGAGCACGTCGTCTCCTGCACCGGCAACTTCGCGCGCAAGACCGGCGCGATGGTAGGCCTCGACATCCCCGTCATCCCCGTCGAGCACCAGTACATCGTCACCGAGCCGCACCCCGCCATTCTCGAGCGCCACCGTCTGGGGCTGCCCGAGATGGGCGTGCTGCGCGAGAGCGACAGCGCCTGGTACATGCGCGAGGAGGCCGGCGGCCTGATCCTCGGCCCCTACGAGAAGGGCGCGCCCGTCTGCTACGTCGACGGGCCGGACAAGGAGAGCGAGTACGAGCTGTTCCAGGAGGACCTGGAGCGCCTGGAGCCGCATATCGAGGCCGCCATCGTGCGCGTTCCCGCCTTCGGCGAGGTGGGCATCAAGAAGGTCTATAACGGCGCCATCGCCTATACGCCGGACGGCAACCCCATCATCGGCCCGGCCTGGGACCGCAGGAACTTCTGGCTCAACGAGGGCCATTCCTTCGGCGTCACGGCCGCCGGCGGCGCAGGCTGGCAGCTTGCCGAGTGGATCGTCGACGGCGAGCCCACCATCGACATGATGGGCGTCGATCCCCGCCGCTTCGGCCCCTATGCGTCGCAGGGCTATCTCCGCGTCAAGAACGAGGAGGCCTACGCCAACGTCTTCACGCCGCATTACCCCGACGAGGAGCGCCAGGCCGGCCGCCCGCTGAAGACCGCGCCGAACTACGAGCGCATGAAGGCGCTCGGCGCCGTGTTCGGCTCCGTCTATGGCTGGGAACGGCCCAACTGGTTCGCGCCGCCCGGCTACGAGGTGCCCGCCTCCGAGCTCAACGTCGACGACGTGCTGACCAACGAGAACCACGCCCCGCCGGCCGAGGACGGCAAGGTGAAGGAGAAGTGGAGCTTTCGCCGCTCCAACTACTTCCCCTTCGTGGGCGAGGAGATCAGGAACGTCACGAACAATGTCGGCCTGCAGGACATGTCGCCCTTCGCCAAGGCGATCGTCTCCGGCCCGGGCGCGCGCGCCTGGCTCGACTCCATCCTCGCAAACCGCATCCCCAAGCAGCGCGGCCGCATCGCGCTGTGCCACCTGCTCACCAGCAAGGGCGGCGTGCGCGCCGAGTTCACGGTCTACGAGCGGGCCCCCGGCCAGTTCTACCTCGTCTCGGCCGGCGCGCTGGAGCGCCACGACCACGACGTCCTGAAGAAGCTCCTGCCGGCCGACGGCAGCGTCCGCTTCACGCCGATCACCACCGCCTACGGCGTGATGATCGTGGCCGGCCCGCGCTCCCGCGAGCTGCTGCAGGGCCTTGCCGACGCCGACCTCTCCAATGCGGCCTTCCCCTGGCTCACGGGCAAGCCGATCTCGGTGGGCCATGTCGGCGTCGACGCGCTGCGCGTGAACTTCGTGGGCGAGCTCGGCTGGGAGCTGCACCATCCCATCGAGACGCAGAACACGCTGTTCGACCTCATCATGAAGGAGGGCGCGAGGTTCGGCATCAGGCCCTTCGGCATCCGCGCCATGATGTCCATGGCGCTGGAGAAGTCCTACCGCCTCGTCGGCCGCGAGCTGTCCATCGAGTACGCCGCCTTCGAATCGGGCCTCGACCGTTTCGTGCATCCCAACAAGGGCCAGTTCCTCGGGCGCGACGCGCTCGTCGCCTGGCGCGAGAAGGGCTTCTCCAACCGCTTCGTCACGATGGAGGTCCACGGCGTGACGGAGTGCGACGCGCGCGGGTCGGAGCCCATCTACAGGGGCGACGAGGTCGTCGGCCGCGCCACCTCCGGCGGCTTCGGCTGGCGCCTCGGCAAGTCCCTCGCCCTCGGCATGGTCCGCCCCGACCTCGGCGACATCGGCACCGAGCTGGAGATCGCCATCCTCGGCCGGCGCCACAAGGTCACCATCGTCGAGGAAAGCCCCTTCGACCCGCAGAACGAGCGTCTCAGGGCGTGAGGTGTCTGCGATGGTCCTGATGGTTCGGCCCCGACCCTGGGCGCTGGCTTGCCCTTCCCCTGGTAGGGAGGGGGCAGGCCCGGCTCGGGCGAGGAGGGGAGGGGCGCTCCCGGTCGCAAGAGGAAGCGGCGTCCGGACCTTGCGCGGGCCGGGGCGGGCCTCCCCCGCATGACGCGCTACGCCATCGGCATCGACACCGGCGGCACCTATACCGACGCGGCGTTGATCGACGCGGGCGCGCGCCGGGTGCTGGCCAAGGCCAAGGCGCTCACCACCAAGGCGGACCTCGCCGTGGGCGTCACCGAGGCGCTGCATGCCGTGCTGGAGGCGACGCCCGACGTGACGGGCCGGGACGTGGCGCTCGTCTCCCTCTCCACCACGCTCGCCACCAACGCCATCGTCGAGGGCCACGGCTCCGCCATCGGCGTCATTCTCGCCGGCTTCGACGACCGCATGGCCGAGCGCACCGAGATCGCCCGCGCCTTGCCCGGCGCGCGGGTGCTGCGCGTGGCGGGCGGGCACGACCATTCCGGCAACGAGGCCGCGCCGCTCGACGCCGCCGCCGTGGAGGCCTTCCTACGCGAGACCGGCGGGGCCGTGGAGGCCTACGCCGTGGCCTCGCACTATTCCGTCCGCAACCCCGCCCACGAGCGGCGCGTGCAGGACCTCGCGGAGGCGATCACCGGCCACCCGGTGACGTTGTCGAGCGACCTCGCCCAGGCGCTCGACGCGCCGCGGCGCGCGCTCACGGCCGCGCTCAACGCCCGCATCATCGCGCGCATCGTCGCGCTGATCGCGGCGGTCCGCGCCTCCATGCGGCACCACGGCATCGACGCCCCCCTGCTGATCGTGAAGGGCGACGGCACGCTGGCCACCGCCGAGTCCGTCGCCCGCCGCCCCATCGAGACCATCCTCTCCGGCCCCGCCGCGAGCGTGATCGGCGCGAAGTTTCTCTCCGGCCTCTCCGACTTCGTGATCTCCGACATCGGCGGCACGACGACCGACGTCGCCGAGCTGGAGGGCGGCTGGCCGCGGCTCGACCGCAGCGGCGCCATGGTCGGGGGACGGCGCACGCTGGTGCGCGCCATCGACATGCGGACCTTCGGCCTGGGCGGCGACAGCGAGGTCGATTTCGACAATCACGGGCGGGCGGTGCTGCGCACGCAGCGCATCGTGCCGGTGTCGCTGCTCGCCTCCCGCCATCCCACGGTGCTGCGCCACCTGCGCGGGGTGCTGGCCGACCCCGAGGGCGAGCCCTATGCGGGACGCTTCGTCGTGCGCCCCTTCGGCCGCGACGGCGAGCAGCCCCCGCCCGCCGCCGGCGACCTCGCCCCGCGCGACCGCGAGATGCTGGCGCTCGCGCAGGCCGGTCCCGTGCCGATGAACGTCGCCGTCCGCGGGCCCGCGCAGCAGCGCACGCTGGACCGCCTCGTGGCCCGCGGCCTGCTGCAGGTCGCTGGCTTCACGCCGAGCGACGCCGCGCACGTGCTGGGCCGGCAGGGCCAATGGTCGCGCGAGGGCGCGGTGCTGGCCGGGGCGGCCTTCAAGCGCTGGAAGCGCATGAGCCGGCATCTCGACGAGGCGGCCATCGAGCCCTTCGCCCGCGACTTCGCGCAGGAGGTGGTCGACGCGGTCGTGGCCAAGACCGGCCGCGTGCTGCTGGAGACGCTGGCCGGCGTGCCGCTCGACGGCGCGGGCGGGCTCGTCGCCGCCGCGACGGACGGCAGCCATCGCCTGGGCGGCCTGCGCGTCGCCATCGCGCCGCGCGCGCCCGTGGTCGCGGTGGGCGGCCCTGCGCCGGTCTATTATCCCGACGTCGGGCGCAGGCTCGGCTGCGAGATCGTGCTGCCCGAGCATGGCGACGTCGCCAACGCCGTCGGCGCGGCGGTGGGGGTCGTCAAGGTGCAGGCCGTCGTGGAGATCTCCTCCGAGGGCATGGGCGCCTGGCGCATCCATGGCGGGGGCGACCCCGTTCCCGTCGCCGATCCCGGCGAGGCGCTGGACCGCGCCCGCCGCCTCGCCGCCGGCCAGGCCCGCGAGCGCGCCTCGGCGCTCGGCGGCGGCGCGCCGCATGTCGAGATCCATGTCGACCGCGTCGACCTGCCGGACATGGAGGGCGACCGCGGCCTCGTCGCGGCCACCGTCATCGCCGAGGCCTGGGCCGTTCCCCGCGCCGCCGAGGAGGATGTACCCTCCGCCGGGGCCGGCGCCGCCCCCTGATTCCGACCACCGCCGCCGAGGAGCAGCCCGTGTCCGTCACGCTCGATCGCATCCCCACCATGGTCCAGGGCGAGGGCGCGCTCGCCGAGATCGGACCGCTCGCCGTCGCGCTGGGCGGCGAGGGCGCGCGCGTGCTCCTCGCCGCCGATCCCGGCCTGAAGCCCTCGGGCATGGTGGACGAGGCGCTGGCCGTCCTGCGCAAGGCGGGGGCTGCGCCCATCCTGTTCGACGACATCAAGAGCGATCCCACGACGCGCCAGTGCGACGCCGGCGCCGCGCTCGCCCGCGCCGAGAAGGCCAGCGTGGTGGTGGCGCTCGGCGGAGGCTCCGCGCTCGACATCGGCAAGGCCATCGCCGCCATCGCTCCCGCGGGCGCGCCGTCGGAGACCTATGCGCTCTGCGCCTCGCCCTTCCCGGCGGGGACGCTGGCGAAGATCTGCGTGCCCACCACGGCGGGCACCGGATCGGAGACCACGCGCGTCTCCATCCTGACCGACGGCGCCGGCAACAAGGTCTGGTTCTGGGGCGACGAGATCAAGGCCGAGCGGGTGGTGCTGGACCCCTCGCTCACGGTCGGCCTGCCGGCGCATCTCACCGCGGCGACCGGCGTCGACGCCTGGGTCCACGCGGTGGAGGCGGCGACCAATGCGCGCCACAACCCGGCCAACGACGTCTACGCCCACGCCGCCATCCGCCTCGTGGTGCGCCATCTCGAGCGCTGCGTGTCGCACCCGGGCGACGTCGCGGCGCGTGCCGGGCTGCAGCTCGCGGCCGCCTTCGCGGGCGTCGCCATCGACAATGCGGGCACGGCGATCGGCCACACGATCGGCCACGCCATGGCCTCGCTGCGGCCCATCCACCACGGCCGCGCGGTGGGCCTCGCCATGCTGGCCACGCTCGGCTGGAACGTCGGCGAGGACGACGGCTCCTTCGCCGGTGTCGCCGAGGCCATGGGCGAGGGCGCCGACGCCGCCCGCGTGCCCGGCGCCTTCGAGCGGCTGCTGCGCGGCACGGGCGTGAAGGTGTCCCTCGCCGGCGAGTTCGACGGCGTGACGCCCGGGCAGCTGCACGCCCAGATGCTGCGCCCCGAGAACGCCTCGATGCTGACCGCCAACCGCCGCCGCCCCGACGACGACCAGCTCCGCCGCTTCGCCGAAACCGTGCTGACGCAGGGCTGAGGCGGGATCGTCCGTCTCGGCGACGGACTCCCCCGTCCTTCGAGACGCGGCCTGCGGCCGCTCCTCAGGATGAGGGGATTGAAGCAGGTCTTGGCGAAGGACCGGGCGGTCGTGGCTCGGCTGCCTCGTCGCTCGGCGGCCTCGTCCTCGGCGCCCGAGCCGCGGCTCCCTCCACGCCCCTCATCCTGAGGAGCCATGTGCAGCATGGCGTCTCGAAGGACGAGGGGTTCCAGGAGGCTCGACACTGGCGCTTTGCTGGATCCCTCGTCCTTCGAGACGCGGCCTGCGGCCGCTCCTCA
This sequence comes from Alsobacter sp., assembly GCA_046349155.1. Classification (GTDB taxonomy): domain Bacteria; phylum Pseudomonadota; class Alphaproteobacteria; order Rhizobiales; family Beijerinckiaceae; genus Alsobacter. The sequence continues at coordinate 611,972 of JAXMCW010000004.1, forward strand.
GGATGAGGGGATTGAAGCAGGTCTTGGCGAAGGGCCGGGCGGTCGTCGCTCGGCGGCCTCGTCGCTCGGCGGCCTCGTCCTCGGCGTCCGTGCCGCGGCTCGCTCCACGCCCCTCATCCTGAGGAGCCATGCGCAGCATGGCGTCTCGAAGGACGAGGGGTTCCAGGAGGCTCGACACTGGCGCTTTGCTGGATCCCTCGTCCTTCGAGACGCGGCCTGCGGCCGCTCCTCAGGATGAGGGGATTGAAGCATGTCTTGGCGAAAGGCCGGGCGGTCGTCGCTCGGCGGCCTCGTCATTGGCCGCCTCGTCCTCGGCGGCCTCTTCGCTCGGCGGCCTCGTCCTCGGCGCCCGTGCCGCGGCTCCTTCCACGTCCTCATCCTGAGGAGCCATGCGCAGCATGGCGTCTCGAAGGACGAGGGGCTCCGGGAGGCTCGACACTGGCGCTCCGCTGGATGCCTCGTCCTTCGAGACGCGGCCTGCGGCCGCTCCTCAGGATGAGGGGATTGAAGCATGTCTTGGCGAAGGGCCGGGCGGTCGTCGCTCGGCGGCCTCGTCATTGGCTGCCTCGTCCTCGGCTGCCTCGTCGCTCGGCGGCCTCGTCCTCGGTGCCTGTGCCGCGGCTCCCTCCACGCCCCTCATCCTGAGGAGCCATGCGCAGCATGGCGTCTCGAAGGACGAGGGGTTCCAGGAGGCTCGACTCCGGCGCTTCGCTGGATCCCTCGTCCTTCGAGACGCGGCCTGCGGCCGCTCCTCAGGATGAGGGGATTGAAGCATGTCTTGGCGAAGGGCCGGGCGGTGGGCCCTCGGTGGCCTCGTCCTCGGCTGCCTCGTCGCTCGGCGGCCTTGTCCTTGGTGCCCGTGCCGCGGCTCCCTCCACGCCCCTCATCCTGAGGAGCCATGCGCAGCATGGCGTCTCGAAGGACGAGGGGCTCCGGGAGGCTCGACTCCGGCGCTTCGCTGGATCCCTCGTCCTTCGAGACGCGGCCTGTGGCCGCTCCTCAGGATGAGGGGATTGAAGCATGTCTTGGCGAAGGGCCGGGCGGTCGCCGCTCGCCGGCCTTGTCCTCGGCGTCCGTGCCTCGGCCCCTCCACGCCCCTCATCCTGAGGAGCCATGCGCAGCATGGCTTCTCGAAGGACGAGGGGTTCCAGGAGGCTCGACACTGGCGCTCCGCTGGATCCCTCGTCCTTCGGGACGCGGCCTGCGGCCGCTTCTCGGGATGAGGGGCGCAGGTGCGCCCGGCGAGCACGGGACCCGTTTTCTCCGCAAGCATAAACGGCGATACTGCAAGCCAGGAACAGGGACGGACCCATGAAGATCACCGGCATCGAGATCACCCAGCACCGGCATCATTTCGACCCGCCCTTCCGGGCGAGCTGGGACACCAAGCCACGCACCTTCTGGGACGCCACGATCGTGCGCGTGCGGACCGACGAGGGGCTCACCGGCGTCGGCTCGGGCGACCTCATGGTCGGCTTTTCCGGGCACGAGCACCTGTTCGTCGGGCAGGACCCGATGGACCTCGAGCGGCATTACCGCATCATCAACAACATCCAGTTCCATTACGGCCGCTGCTGGCCGCTCGACCTCGCCTTGTGGGACCTCGCGGGCAAGATCACCGGCCAGCCCGTCTTCAAGCTGCTCGGCGGCCTGACGGACCGCATCCCCGCCTATGCCTCTTCCGGCACCCTGCGCGACCCCGCCGCGCTCGCCGACGCCGCCGTGGCCTACCGGGAGCGCGGCTTCAGGGCGATGAAGATCCGCTTCCACCGCGGCGACTGGCGCAAGGACATCCGCGCGCTGGAGGCCGTGCGGGCCAAGGTCGGCGACGACTGGCAGCTGATGGTGGACTGCAACCAGGGATGGCGCATGCCGTGGGACACCTATCCCGCGTGGTCGCTCAAGGACGCCGTGAAGGTGGCGCGCGAGCTCGAGCGCCTCGGCGTCTTCTGGATGGAGGAGCCGCTTTTCCGCTCGGACCGCGAGGGCATGGCGCGGCTGCGCCAGATGACGGACGTGCGCATCGCCGGCGGCGAGATGACGCGCGAGCTCTACGAGTTCCGCGACCTCATCGTCGACCAGTGTCTCGACGTGCTGCAGCCCGACGCCGCGCTCGTGGGCGGCATCAGCGGCCTGCGCCGCGTGGCGCTGATGGCGCAGGAGCACAACGTCGTCTTCACGCCGCACACCTGGACGAACGGAATGGGCGTGATGGCCAACGCCCACCTCACCGCCGGCGTGACGGAGGGCGTCTTCCTCGAATTCCCCTACGACCCCCCGGAATGGGGCCTCGACCGCCGCGACTACATGATGGCGCAGCCGCTCGACGTGGATCATGACGGCATGATCGTCCTGCCGCGCGAGCCGGGGCTGGGCTATGCCCTCAACGAGGAGATGCTGGAGCGCACGCGGGTGGGGTAAGGGGGGCAACCCCGCGCACGCCCCGGACCGTCGTTGCGAGGGGCGCAGCAAGCCACACGCCGGGCACGATCATGTCGCGCGCGGGGAGCCGCGTCACGCCTGCCCCGGCCCGGCGCCTCGCCCGGAGGGGGTGCACGAACACGCCGGCCTCGGCCTGCCGGACGGATTCGAACAGGCCGCGCATGGGCGGGGGCCGCGCGGGAGATGGACGGTCTCCAAGGGATGAACAGAATTCAAGGGGACGATGCGCCCCTCAGCGCCGGCCGCCGCCTCCGCCGTCGCGGCCGCCCCCGCTGCTGCGCGTCGCCGCGCCGTCGCTGAAGCCGCCGGAGAGGCTTGAGCGCGCCTGGGCGTCGGTGATCTCGCCGTTGTTGACGCGGGCCTGGACGGCGTCGCCATTGGTCACGAAGGCCGTTCCGCCGGGCAGGCCGCGCGAGCAGTTCCAGGCCTGCGTGTAGTCGGGCGTGTTGACGAGGCAGTCGGAGATGCCCGCCTGCAGCGAGGCGGGGCCCTGGGGCGTGTTGCAGCCGGCGAGCAGCAACGCCCCCGCCGCGGCCGCTCCCATCGCGAGCCTCATCCTGATCGTCGCCATCGCTGCCCCTCCCCGCATCCGCGCCGCCCCGCGGCGTCGCGCCCAGCTTAGCGGCGCCCCGCCTCGGGACATGACACCATGCGCGCCCCTCTTGACCTTTCGCGCCGCCTCCCCGTGCAGGCGCGGAGAGGCGCGCGAGCGCAACGCCGGGCGGCCCTGCCGAAACCCGGGTATCCCGCGGCCCCCGGCATCGGCTAGAACCATGGCCGCGCCCCGCTCCCCGTCTCCCGCCTCCGAGCCCCGCATGAAACCCACGTCCCACCGGGCCTGGCTGCTGCTGATCCCGGCCGGGCTGCTCCTGGGCTTCGTGGGCATCCTGCCGCTCGTGGCCGTGGTGAACTACTCGTTCCTCGACCTGTTCGTCATCACCAACCCGTTCTGGGTCGGCGTGCAATGGTACGAGGCCATCGTCGCCTCGCCGCGCTTCTATGCGAGCCTGGGGCGCAGCCTCGCCTTCTCCGCGCTGGTGCTCGCCGTGCAACTGCCGCTCGGCGTGGCCATCGCGCTCTTCATCCGCACGCTGGGGCGCTGGCGCACGCCGGTTCTGCTGCTGATGGCGGTGCCGCTGCTCGTGCCGTGGAACATGATCCCCATGCTCTGGCTCGACCTGCTGAACCCCAGCCGCGGCCGCCTCGCCCTCGCGCTGCAGGCCCTGGGGGTGGGGTTCGACTACAAGTTCAACCCCGTGCATACCTGGATCGTGCTGGTCGTCATGGACACCTGGCACTGGCTGGGGCTCGTCGTGGTGCTCGCCACGGCGGGACTGTCGAGCATTCCCGGCGTCACCTACCAGGCCGCCGCCATCGACAGCGCCTCGCGCCTGCAGGTGTTCCGCTTCATCGAATTGCCCAGGATGGCGGACGTGCTCGCCATGGCCGTGCTGCTGCGCTTCATGGACAGCCTGATGATCTATACCGAGGCCTTCCGCATCAATGCCGGCGGCCCGCACGAGGCCACGGCCTTCCTCGCGCTCGACCTCGGCGAGGAGATCAACGCCTTCAATTACGGGCCGGCGGCGGCGCGGTCGGTGCTCTACTTCCTCATCGTGATCACCGTCGCCTGGGCCTGGCGCAGCGCCATGGCGGCGCGCCGCGCCGGCGGTCCGGAGCCGGCGCGATGACGCCGCCCGCCGCGCTGCGCCGCGCCGTGTTCCGCGTCCTCGTGGTGGCGCTGCTGGCCGCCTTCGTGCTGCTGCCGCTCGCCCAGGCGCTGGTCGTGAGCCTGACCGCCACCATCGCGCGCGAGGGTCTGCCGGAGGGCGCCTTCACGCTGGCCAATTACAGGGCCATCGCCACGACGCCGGTCCTGCGCGACTCCGTCCTCAACTCGCTCGCCTACGTGCTGCTCAACGTCGCGCTCTGCCTGCTGGCGGGCCTGCCGGCGGCCTATGCCTTCGCCCGTTACCGCTTCCTGGGCGACCGCCACGTCTTCCTGATGCTGCTCGCCTTCCGCATCACGCCCCCCGTGGTGCTGTCGCTGCCGCTCTTCATCGTCTTCGCCCAGGCGGGGCTGGTTAACTCGCCGGTCGGCATCGCGCTGGTGCACTGCCTGTTCAACCTGCCCGTGACGATCTGGATCCTGGAGAGCTTCATCGCCGCGGTGCCGCGCGAGTTCGACGAGACCGCCTTCCTCGACGGCTACTCCCTGCCGCGCTTCTTCGTGCGCCACCTGGTCCCGGCCATCGCGCCGGGCATCGGCATCGCCGCCTTCTTCGCCTTCGTCTTCTCCTGGGTGGAGGTGGTGCTCGCGCGCATCCTCACGGTGACGGCGGGCAAGCCGATCACCATGGCCATCAACGCGCTGTTCGGCTTTCGCACGGACTGGGGGCTGGTCATGGCCATGACCATCGTCTCCCTCGTCCCCGGCGTCGCGATGCTGTGGTTCGTGCGCCACCACATCGCGAAGGGCTTCATCATCCGCGCGTGACGCGTCGTCCGCGCCGGGGCGTTCAACCCCGCATGCGCTCACCCTTGGGGTCGAACAGCGCCTCGCGCAGCGGCGTCGCCTTGCGGCGCACGCCGATCACCTCGATCTCGAAGCCCTCCTGCGCGTCGGCCACCGCCTTGGGCACGTAGCCCATGGCCACCGAGGCCCGCGACCAGTGGGCGTAGCCGCCGGAGGTGATCCAGCCCACCACCTTGCCGTCGTGCCAGACGGGCTCGTCGCCGATGCAGTCGCTGTCGGTGGCGTCGACCTTGAACACGATCAGCCGGCGCTCGCCGCCGCTCTCCTTCTCGCGCGCCGCCGCGTCCCTGCCGATGAAGTCGTTCTTGGCGAGGCTCACGAAGCGGCCGAGGCCGGCCTCGAACGGCCCGTAGATGGGCCGGTATTCGCGCGCCCAGGTGCCGAAGCTCTTCTCCAGCCGCATGGAATTCAGCGCGCGCAGGCCGAAATGGCCGATGCCGAGGTCCCGGCCGGCCTCGAGCACGAGGGTCAGGAGCGCGCGCTGGTATTCGGGCTTCACCCAGATCTCGTAGCCGAGGTCGCCGGTAAAGGTGACGCGCCCGACGATGGCGGGGATCGGCCCGAGATCCGTCTCCCGGATCGCCATGAAGGGAAAGGCCGCGGCCGAGACGTCCGTGCGGGCGATGCGCGCCAGCAGGTCGCGCGAGCGCGGGCCGGCCACGGAGAGGCCGACGAGGTCCGCGCCCATCGCCTGCACGGCGACGCCGGTGGCGGGCCGGTGCGCCTCGAACCAGCGCATGTGGTACTGCTCGGCCGGGCCCGAGCCGATGATGAGGAAGCGCTCCGGGCCGAGCTTGGCGAGCGTGAAGTCGCCGATGAGCCGGCCCGCATGGTTCAGCATGGGCGTGAGCACCATGCGCCCCTCGGCGGGCACCTTGTTGGCCAGCAGATGGGAGAGCCAGGCCTCCGCGCCCTCGCCGGTGACCACGTACTTGGCGTAGCCCGACGTCTCCATCACGCCGACGGCCTCGCGCACGCGCCGGCACTCGGCACCGACATGGGGGAAGTCGCTGGAGCGGCGGAAGCTGAAATGCTCCGTCGCCTCCTCACGCGAGGGGGCGAACCAGAGCGGGTACTCGAGCCCGTAGGCCTCGCCCATGACGGCATGGTCGGCGACCAGCCGGTCATAGATCGGCGTGGTGCGCAGCGGGCGGCCCGCCGGCAGCTCCTCGTTGGGGTAGCGCACGCGGAAGCGGCGGGAATAGTTTTCCCGCACCTTCGCGTTGGTATAGGCGAGCGTCGTCCAGTCGCCGTAGCGCGCGACGTCCATGCCCCAGACGTCGAAGCCGGGATCGCCGTTCACCATCCACTGGGACAGCGCTAGGCCGACGCCGCCGCCCTGGCTGAAGCCGGCCATCACGCCGCAGGCGACCCAGTAATTGCGCAGGCCGCGGATGGGGCCCACCAGCGGGTTGCCGTCCGGCGCGAAGGTGAAGGGGCCATTGATGATCTTCTTGATGCCGGCCTTCTGGAAGGCGGGAAAGTGCTCGAAGCCGACCTCCAGGGACGGGGCGATGCGGTCGAGGTCCGGCTCGAGCAGGTCCTGGCCGAAATCCCACGGCGTCACGGTCTCCGACCAGGGCTTGCAGGCCCGCTCGTAGGTGCCCATCAGCATGCCGCCGCGCTCCTGGCGGGTGTAGATCTCGCCCTCGAAGTCCAGCGCGCCGATCACCTCCTTGCCGGTCGAGGCGTTGGCCTCCGCCACCTCCGGCATGTCCTCGGTGAGGAGGTACATGTGCTCCATCGCGAGCACCGGCAGCTCCAGGCCCACCATGCGGCCGCATTCGCGCGCCCACAGGCCGCCGGCGTTGACGACGTGCTCGGCGTGGATGGTGCCCTGCTCGGTGACGACGCTCCAGGTTCCGTCCTCGCGCTGGACGACGTCGAGCACGCGGTTGCGTACCACGATCTCCGCGCCGTTGAGGCGGGCCGACTTCGCGTAGGCATGGGTGGTGCCGTAGGGGTCGAGGTGGCCCTCCAGCGGGTCCCACATGGCGCCGACGAACTTGGTCTCGTCGATCAGCGGCATCAGCGCCTTCGCCTCGGCGGCCGAGATGATCTCGGTCTCCATGCCGAGGTAGCGGCCCTTGGCGTGGGCCATCCTCAGCCAGTCCATGCGCTCGGCCGTGCCGGCCAGCATCACGCCGCCGGTGAGATGCAGCCCGCAGGATACGCCGGACTTGGCCTCAATCTCGCGATACAGCTCCACCGTGTATTGCTGCAGCTTGGCGACGTTGGGATCGCCGTTCAGCGTGTGGAAGCCGCCCGCGGCGTGCCACGTCGAGCCCGACGTGAGCTCCGCCCGCTCGATGAGCACCACGTCCGTCCAGCCGGCCTTGGTCAGGTGATAGAGCACCGAGCAGCCGACGACGCCGCCGCCGATCACCACGGCCTGGGCATGGGTTTTCATGGGTCAACTCCGGGTTGGTGGGCAGGCACGCGGCGAACATCCATCATGCGAGCTGCCGGCTGGCGCCTTGCCAAGCGGCGGGGGTGCGCAAGAACAGGAACACGCTGGCCGGGGTTGAAACGAACACCCGAAAATCGTGGTTCGGTTGCCTCGCGAAGGCTGGCAGCGGACAGGCGGCGGTCGCCACCAGATCTTCGCCCATCCGGACAGGCCCCGGAACTTCGTCGTGCTGTCCCGGCCAGGGGAGCGGTCCGTGGGGGTCGCGCGTTCGACAAGCCCGACACGACGTCAGAAATCCGTGGGCACGCCGCCCTCGGCCTTGCGGCGGGCGACGAAGGCGTCCAGCTCCTCGCGGATCGCCGGGTCCATGGCGGGGGGCTGGTAGGCCTCCAGGCGCTGCCGGTAGATCCGGTGGGCCGTGTCGTAGGCGGTAGGCGAGCCGGCCTCGCGCCAGGTCTCGTAGTTGCGCCAGTCGGAGATCATCGGCGCGAAGAAGGCGGTGCGGTAGCGCGACTGGGTGTGGGCGCAGCCGAAGAAGTGGCCCCCGGGCCCGACCTCCCGCATGGCGTCGAGGGCGAGATCGTCCGGCGCGGTGGACAGGGGACGCAGGAACTCCGACACCATGGCGAGCAGGTCGGCGTCGAGCACCATCTTCTCGAAGGAGGCCTGCAGGCCGCCCTCCATCCAGCCCGCCCCGTGCATCAGCAGGTTCACCCCGCCCATGATCGCGCCCCACAGCGAGAACACGCTCTCATAGGCGGCCTGCGCGTCCAGCGTGTTCGCAGCGTTGGTATTGGACGAGCGGTAGGGCACGCCGTAGCGCCGGGCGAGCTGGCCGCCGAGCAGGGCGGACTTCATGTATTCGGGCGTGCCGAAGGCGGGCGCGCCCGACTTCATGTCGACGTTCGAGGTGAAGCCGCCATAGACGAAGGGCGCGCCGGGCCGCACGACCTGCGTGAAGACGAGCCCGGCCAGGGCCTCCGCGTTCTGCTGCACCACCGCGCCGGCCACCGTCACGGGGGCCATCGCGCCGGCCAGCGTGAAAGGCGTCAGCACCACCGGCTGGTTGTGCGAGGCCATCTGGATGATGCCCTCCAGCATGGGCCCGTCGAGCCGCAGGGGAGACGACGAGTTGATGATGGTGAAGAGCGAGGGCTCGCGTTCCAGCGTCTCGCGGTCGATGCCGCGCGCGATGCGGACGAGTTCGATCGCGTCGAGGTTGCGCTCGCGGCCCAGCGAATAGGCGTGGATCGCCTTGTCCGACAGGGTGAGCATGTCCGACAGCGCGTCGAGGTGGCGCACGGAGGCATGGATGTCGGCCGGCTCCACCGGATAGCCGCCCCACAGGTGGATGCTGTCGAGCGTATGCCCGAGCCGGATGAAGTTCTGGTAGTCCGCCCGGTTGCCGGGCCGCCGCCCGCCATCGCGGTCGAAGGAGTTCGGCGCGCTCGCCACCGAGCAGAAGGCGACGGCGTCGCCGCCGATCTGCAGGTTGTGGGCCGGGTTGCGCGCGTGCAGCGTGAATTGGCGCGGGGCCAGGCCCAGCTTGGACTCCACGAGGCCACGGTCGATCCGCACGCGCTCGGACTGCGGCGAGACGTCAGCGCCGGCCTCCTTCAGCAGGCGGCGCCCCTCGGCATGGAGGAAGTCGATGCCGATCTCCTCCAGCACCGTCAGCGAGGCCTGGTGGATCGATTCCAGTTCGTCCGCGGAGACGAGAGCCGTCGGCTGGAAGGGCAGGCGCGGCTGCGCGCGCGGCGCTGCGGCCGCCGCCTCGCTCTCGCCCCGGCCGCCGCGGCGCCCCCTGCGTCCACGTGCTTCACTGGCGTCCATGCGGGCAGCTCCCGGGCGGGTCGGAGGAGGTTTCGCCCGGCGTTCAGGAACCCGGATCGGGTCCGACCGGCTGCCGCGGCGGGGCGAGCATCGGCGAAGGCGAAGGCGGCAAATGATCCAGGTCCGACATTTGCTGCTCTGCACTCGACCTGCGTCGCCGCGCATGAAGCGGCCCGGTTGAAGCCCATCCGCGTCGTGTCGGGATCGCTGTATCCGGTGTCTTGCCGGCGACAATGCGCTATATCAAATCCCTGCACTGTGACCCCGGGTCGACCCGCGCTGGAGATGGCTGATGGCTGACGACGAACTCGATCTGAATGCCCTGTCCGACGACGAGCTCGTCGAGCAGATGCATGACGACCTCTATGACGGCCTGAAGGAGGAGATCGAGGAAGGCGTCCGCATTCTTCTGTCCCGCGGCTGGACCCCCTACGACGTGCTCACCCAGGCGCTCGTGGAGGGCATGCGCATCGTCGGCGTCGACTTCCGCGACGGCATCCTCTTCGTGCCGGAGGTGCTGATGTCGGCCAACGCCATGAAGGCGGGCATGACGATCCTGCGCCCGCTCCTGGCCGAGACCGGCGCGCCCAAGATCGGCAAGATGGTGATCGGCACCGTCAAGGGCGACATCCACGACATCGGCAAGAACCTCGTCTGCATGATGATGGAGGGCGCCGGCTTCGAGGTGGTCGACCTCGGCATCAACAATCCCGTCGAGAACTATCTCGAGGCGATCGACAAGCACCAGCCCGACATCCTCGGCATGTCAGCCCTGCTGACGACGACCATGCCCTACATGAAGGTCGTCATCGACACGATGAAGGAGAAGGGCCTGCGCAACGACTACGTCGTGCTCGTCGGCGGCGCCCCGCTCAACGAGACCTTCGCCGAGACCATCGGGGCCGACGCCTATTGCCGCGACGCCGCCGTCGCGGTGGAGACGGCGAAGTCCTTCATGGCCAAGCGGCAGGGCTCGGTCCAGTCCCGCGCGTGACGCGGTCATGAGTGCGCAGCGCTTCGTCATTGCGAGCGTCGCGGGGCGATCCGGCCTTGGGCCCCGCGCCCGGATTGCTTCGTCGCCGCGCTCCCCGCAATGACGGCGGTGGAGCATCGGAGACGATCGATGCCGCCCACGCGCGTCCGACCACGCAAGACCCTCGTCATCGCCTGCGGCGCGCTGGCGCGCGAGATCCTCGCGGTGAAGCAGGCCAACGGCCTCGACCACCTCGACGTCACCTGCCTGCCGGCCATCTGGCACAACCGTCCCGAGAAGATCCCCGAGGGCGTGCGGCGGAAGATCCGCGCGGCCCGCGGGCGCTACGACGAGATCCTCTGCCTCTACGGGGATTGCGGCACGGGCGGCCTGCTCGACGCGGTGCTGGCGGAGGAGGGCGTCGAGCGCATCGGCGGCGACCATTGCTATGCCTTCTTCGCCGGCCTCGACGCCTTCGCCGGCCTGCATGACGCGGAGCCCGGCACCTTCTACCTGACCGACTATCTCGTCCGCCACTTCGACCGCCTGATGATCAGGGGGCTGGGGCTCGACCGCTATCCGCAGCTCCTCAAGGACTATTTCGGCAACTACGCGCGGGTCCTCTATCTCGCGCAGACGCAGGACGAGGCGCTGACGCGCAAGGCCGAGCAGGCCGCCGCGCGGCTGGGCCTCGCCTTCGAGCGGATCTTCACCGGATACGGCCTCGTGCCATCGTTTGTCGACAGGCAGGGCGAGGCCAGCAAGGGAGCAACGAGCGATGGCGCAACTCACCATCGTCTACTGGCGTGACATTCCCGCCCAGGTGATCGTCAAGCAGGGCCGCAAGAGCGCCAAGCGCGAGCTGCCCCTGCGCTTCACGGAGGCGGTCGACATGGCGGCGATGCGCTCGGGCGCGGCCGCCACGGACGACTACCTCGCCGACTGGCGCCGGGCCGACCCGGTCGAATGCGGCGACGACCTCGAGGCCGAGGCGGAGGCCGCCGCCCGGCGCCTCGAGGCCGAGTACGACGCCGAGACCCTCAAGGCCCTCGTCTTCAACCAGGGCCGCGCCGCCTCCTGACAGCCCTCACCAGCGGAACCGTCCGATGCTCACCCCCACCGCCTTCGAGCCCCGCGGCAAGCGCCCGCCCAAGGCCGACGCCTTCCGCATGCGCTTCGTCTCCATCCGGCATTCGCGCTTCATGGAGAAGCTCTACGACGTCTTCGAGCCGACCATCGCGAGCCTCCATCCGCTCTTCAAGGCGATCGGCTACGAGCGGGCGGAGCGCCCCGTCGCGGCGCTGGAGAAGGCGATCAAGGGCGCGCTGTTCGACTGCCGCATGTGCGGCCAGTGCATCCTGTCCTCCACGGGCATGTCCTGCCCGATGAACTGCCCCAAGAGCCTGCGCAACGGGCCCTGCGGCGGCGTGCGCGCCAACGGCAATTGCGAGGTCTATCCCGACATGCCCTGCGTCTGGGTGAAGGCCTGGGAGGGCAGCCGCGCCATGATCAAGGGCGACCGCATCGCCGAGGTGCAGCCCCCGGTCGACCACCGCCGCAAGGGCGAGTCCTCCTGGCTCGGCGTGGTGCGAGAGAAGGCGGGCGACGCCCCGCAGGCCCCGGCCAAGAAGCACTGATCCCCCTTCAGCCCCCGCACGAGAGCCGACCGTCATGACGATGACGCCCCACCCCGACGACATCGGCCCCGAGCCACACGCCCCGCTGCCGCCGCTGCCCGGACATTCCTCGCGCGGTCGGCTGGAGCGCGTGCTGCGCCGCGGTGAGTTCGCCATCACGGCCGAGCTCAATCCGCCCGACTCGGCCGAGGCCGAGGACGTCTACGAGCGCGCGCACATCTTCGAGGGCTGGGTGGACGGCATCAACGCCACGGACGGCTCGGGCGCGCATTGCCACATGTCGAGCGTGGCGATCTGCGCGCTGCTGACGCGCATCGGCTATTCGCCGATCATGCAGATCAGCTGCCGCGACTACAACCGCATCGCCATCCAGGGCAACGTGCTCGGCGCCGCCGCGCTGGGGGTCTGCAACATCCTCTGCCTCACCGGCGACGGCGTGCAGTGCGGCGACCACCCCGAGGCCAAGCCCGTCTTCGACCTCGACTCGACCTCGCTGCTGCAGGTCATCCGCAAGATGCGCGACGACAAGACCTTCCTGTCGGGCCGCAAGATCACCTCGCCGCCCCAGGTCTTCATGGGCGCGGCGGAGAACCCCTTCGCCCCGCCCTACGATTTCCGCCCGCTGCGCCTCGCCAAGAAGATCGCGGCGGGCGCGCAGTTCTGCCAGACGCAGTACTGCTTCGATCTCCCCCTGCTCGAGAGCTTCATGACGAAGGTCCGCGACATGGGGCTCGACGAGAAGTGCTTCGTCCTCGTCGGCGTCGGCCCGCTCGCCTCCGCCCGCACGGCGAAGTGGATGCGCGCCAATGTCGCGGGCGTCCACATTCCCGATGCCGTCATCGCCCGCCTGGAGGGCGCCAAGGACCAGAAGGCGGAGGGCAAGAAGATCTGCGTGGAGCTGATCCAGCAGATCCGCGAGATCAAGGGCGTCTCCGGCGTGCACGTCATGGCCTATCGCCAGGAGGAATACGTCTCCGAGATCGTCCACGAGAGCGGTGTGCTGCAGGGCCGCACCCCCTGGCGCCGCGACTTCATGCCCAGCACCCAGGCCGTGGAGAGCCTCGGCGCCGCCTGATCCGCCCCCGCCTGGCCCCGGACGGCGCCGCGTCGCTCGCGATGACGGCGGGAGGTGGCGCTCGCACCGTCCGTGCGAGGAACGCGGCGACGAAGCGATCCGCGCCCGGGACGGGCTCGACGGCCTCACGGCCTGCGCAATGGTGGCCCGCCCGGGGGCGCGCTTCGTCCGGGCGGGAGCACATGTCGCTCCCGCGCTAGTGATGTCGTGGTCCGCCAACTAGCCTTTCGCCCATTCGCACGCTATCGAGACGCCGCCAGGCCGGCGCAGGGGGGCTGAGACCATGACCGAGACGGTGATCACCTCGGAGAAGAAGAAGGTGGTGATCGGGCCCGAGCACCGCTTCGTCATGATCGGGGAGCGCATCAACCCGACGGGGCGCAAGCTGCTCGCGGCCGAGATGGCCGCCGGCGACTACAGCCGCGTGGTGGCGGACGCCGTCGCCCAGGTCGAGGCCGGCGCCCAGATGCTCGACGTGAACGCCGGCATCCCGCTCGTCGACGAGCCCAAGATCCTCGCCGAGTGCATCCAGCTCGTGCAGAGCACGGTCGACGTGCCGCTCTCCATCGATTCCTCCATCGTCGCGGCGCTCGAGGCCGGCCTCGCCGTCTACAAGGGCAAGCCGCTCGTCAATTCCGTGACCGGCGAGGAGGAGCGGCTCGAGCAGGTGCTGCCGCTGGTCAAGAAGTACAATGCCGCGGTGGTCGCCATCTCCAACGACGAGACCGGCATCTCCGAGGACCCGGACGTGCGCTTCGCCGTCGCCAAGAAGATCGTCGAGCGGGCCGCCGACTACGGCATCCCGCGCGAGGACATCGTGGTCGACCCGCTCGTGATGCCGGTCGGCGCCATCAACGACGCCGGGCGCAAGCTCATCCACCTGCTGCGCCGCCTCAGCGAGGAGCTGAAGGTGAACACCACCTGCGGCGCGTCCAACTTCTCCTTCGGCCTGCCCAACCGGCGCGGCCTCAACGCGTCGTTCATGCCCATGATGATCGGCGCGGGCATGACCTCGGCCATCATGAACCCGCTGCACCTCGAGGACATCCAGGCCATCCTGGGGGCCGACGTGGTGATGGGCCACGACCCCAATTGCAGCGCCTGGATCCGCAAGTTCCGCGAGCCCGCCCCCGAGGGCGCCGCCCAGGCCGAAGGCGGCCGCCGCGGCCGCGAGGGCCGCAGAAGGGCCCGCGAGTGACGGTTCCGAAGATCGCTCCCGCTTCGCCTGCCGTGCGCGTGGATCCCCCGATGGCGTCAGCCGGCCACCTCGTCGTCTTCACCCCCTCCGGCAAGCGCGGACGCTTCCCGGAGGGCACCTCCGTGCTGGAGGCCGCGCGCCGTCTCGGCGTCGACCTCGACAGCGTCTGCGGCGGGCGCGGCATCTGCGGGCGCTGCCAGATCCAGGTCGGGGAGGGCTCCTTCCCCAAGCACGGCATCGAGTCGCGCGCCGGCCACGTCACGGGCTGGAACGCCGTGGAGCAGCGCTACGTCTCCAAGCGCGGCGCGCTGGCCGACGCACGCCGCCTCGGCTGCCAGGCCAAGGTCACGGGCGACCTCGTCGTCGACGTGCCGCCCGACAGCCAGGTCCACCGCCAGGTCGTGCGCAAGCGTGCCGAGGCCCATCCCATCGAGATCGATCCGGTCGTCCGCCTCTACTACGTGGAGGTGGAGGAGCCGGACATGCACGACCCCTCCAGCGACTTCCGGCGCCTTGCCGCGGCGCTCGAGCAGCAATGGCACGTCGGCGGCGTCCATGCCGACCTCGCCGTGCTTTCCGGCCTGCAGAAGGCGCTGCGCGCGGGCGAGTGGAAGGTCACCGTCGCCGTGCGCAAGGGCCGCGACATCGTCGCCGTCTGGCCCGGCATCCGGGAGGCCGCGCACGGCCTGGCCGTCGACATCGGCTCCACCACCATCGCGGCCCACCTCACGGACCTGCTGAGCGGCGAGGTCGTGGCCTCGGCGGGGCTCATGAACCCGCAGATCCGTTTCGGCGAAGACCTGATGAGCCGGGTCTCCTACGTGATGATGAACCCGGGCGGGGACCGCGAGCTCACCGCCGCCGTGCGCGAGGCGCTGGACAGCCTCGTCGGCGAGGTGGCGCGGGAGGCCGGCATCGACCGGCGCGACGTGCTCGAGGTGACGGTGGTGGGCAATCCCATCATGCACCATCTCTTCCTGGGTCTCGATCCCGTGGAGCTCGGCGGCGCGCCCTTCGCGCTCACCATCGACGGGGCCTACGAGGCGCCCGCCCGCGAGCTCGGCCTTTCCATCGCGCCGGGCGGCTTCGTCTATGCGCTGCCCTGCATCGCCGGCCATGTCGGCGCCGACACGGCCGGCGTGGTGCTCTCCGAGGGACCCTACCTCAAGGACGAGCTGACGCTGCTCGTCGACGTCGGCACCAATGCCGAGATCGTGCTGGGAAACCGTGCGCGGCTGCTCGCCTGCTCCTCGCCGACGGGTCCGGCCTTCGAGGGCGCCCAGATCTCCTGCGGGCAGCGCGCCGCGCCCGGCGCCATCGAGCGCATCCGCATCGACAGGCAGACGCTCGAGCCGCGCTACAAGGTGATCGGCTGCGACCTGTGGTCGGACGATCCCGGCTTCGCCGAGGCCACCGCCTCGACCGGCGTCACCGGCATCTGCGGCTCCGGCATCATCGAGGTCATCGCCGAGATGTTCCTCGCCGGCATCATCACCCAGGACGGCGTGGTGGATGGCGGGCTCGCCGCGCGCACCCCGCGCATCGAGGCGACGGGCCGCACCTTCTCCTACCTGGTCCGCGACGGCGAGCCGCGCATCGCCATCACCCAGAACGACGTGCGCGCCATCCAGCTCGCCAAGGCCGCGCTCTATGCCGGCGTGAAGCTGCTGATGGACCGCTACGGCGTCCAGCGGGTGGAGCGCATCACCCTCGCCGGGGCCTTCGGCAGCCACATCGACGTCACCTACGCGATGATCCTCGGCCTCATCCCCGACTGCGACCTCGCCAAGGTCGCCTCGGCCGGCAACGCCGCGGGCACCGGCGCGCGCATCGCGCTGCTCAACCTGCGATCGCGCCACGAGATCGAGGACATGGTCCGCCGCATCGAGAAGATCGAGACGGCGATCGAACCCGCCTTCCAGGAGCATTTCGTGGCCGCCATGGCCATCCCCAACAAGGTCGATCCCTTCCCCCGCCTCGCGGAGGTGGTCGACCTGCCGGCCCCCAGGACGATCGAGCCGTCCGAGGAGGGCGGCCGGCGGCGGCGGCGGCGCGACGGCTGAAAGGCCACGCTCAAGTCCCTCCGGGACCTTACAGATCCTTAATTTGGCAGATGCCGCACGGATGGAGAGCATGGGCCCGTCACGAAGAGTGGCGATTGCTTCAACTCTCTCAAAGGCCCCGCCCCACGGGGCCTTTCTTTTTGCGGGGCAACCCGCAGTTGGCGACGGGCCCCGCAGCGGCTATGCATCTCGGGCCCCCGGCCGCGTCCGAGGTCCGGGGGACGCCGGGGGGCTTTCTCATGCTGCTGTTTCGTGCCGCGTTGGTCGTGTTCGCGCTGCTCGCCTGCGGTCTCGCGGGCCGCGCCGAGACCGCGCCGCCCTCGCTGCCGCAGGGCTTCACGCAGCAGCAATTCGACGACCTCGTCGAGGCCATCAGCCGCTCGGTCGCGAGCAAGCTCAAGGCCGAGCAGGCCGCGCCCGGCAAGGCCGGGACCAAGGAGACGGCCGCCAGGGAGGCCGGGTCCAAGGAGGCCCACGGGAAGGAGGCCGCGGCCGAGACAGGCGACGACAACTCCTTCGCCGCGGGCGTTGCGACCTTCATCGACCGTGCGGAGGCCGACCTGAAGGCCGCGCCGGACTTGTTCGGCACCTACGCCAAGGTGCCCGCCGCGCTCGACCGCAGCGCCGAGGGCGGCCCGGGCGTCTTCATGTTCCTGCTGATGCTCGCCTTCTCGATCGCGCTCGCGCTGGCGGCCGAGCGCATCGTCGACGCCGTGCTGATGGGCGCGCGCAAGCGCACGGTCGTGGGCGCCCTGCCGGAGAAGGGACCCCAGAGCCTCCTTTACCTCGTGGTGCTCGCGCTCATGGACCTCGCGGGGCTCGCGGCCATGTGGCTCGTCGTCAACGGCCTCACGGGGGCCTGGTTCAACGAGGCCGACCCGCAGTCCAGGCTCGGGGCCGGCGTGCTCGCCTCCGTGTTCAACTGGCGGCTCTACATGTTCGCGTTCCGCGTGGTCCTGCGCCCCGGCACGCCCGAGGCGCGGCTCGCGCCGATGAGCGACGAGCAGGCCGGCGCCGTCTACCGGCGCATCGCGGGCGTGGTCGTCGCCATCCTCGTCCTGCGCATCGTGCTGCGCATCGCCATCGCGCTGAAGGCGCCGCAGGAGGCCGTGGCCTTCGGCCAGCTCATCGGCAATGCCGGCCTGCTCTGGGCCTTCCTGTGGGCCTGCTATCGCTCGCGCGACGCCGTGGCGAGCTGGTTCACCGAGATCGCGGGCGAGAGCGCCCTGGGGCGCGTCCTGGCGCGCAACTGGCTCGTCATCGCCGTTCCGTTCTTCTGCGCCCTCGTCGCGGCGCAGGTGTTCGGGGCGGTCATGGCGCGCTTCGCCATCCCCGCCGCGATGCTGCTGACGCTGAACACGGTGCTGGGCTGGATCGTCCTGCGCACGCTCATCGAGGCGGTGCTGCGCCGCGTGGCCCGCGCCGGGGAGAAGCGCAAGCCCGGCGAGATGACGATCTTCGATCTGTTCGCGCGCTGCCTCAACGTCGCGCTGCTCATCGGCGCGGGCATCCTCATCGCGCAGACCTGGATCGTCGACGTCTTCGGCCTCGTCGACGCCAATGGCTGGCGCGCGCTCACCCGGTCGTCCATCACGGCGGGCGTCACGCTGTTCCTCGCCTATGTCGGCTTCGAGCTCGTGACCTTCGTGACCAAGCGCTACGGCGTGCAGGCGGCCGCGCCCGGCGCGCCGGCGGACGAGGACGTGGCCAACACCACGGCCTCCCGCCTCGCCACGCTGATGCCGCTGACCCGCATCGCGCTGATCATCGTCATCTTCGTCACGGCGCTGCTGATCGTGCTCTCGGAATGGGGCGTCAACATCACGCCGCTCATCGCCGGCGCCTCGGTCTTCGGCCTGGCGCTCTCCTTCGGCAGCCAGACGCTCGTGCGCGACATCGTCTCGGGCGTCTTCTACCTCGCCGACGACGCCTTCCGCGTGGGCGAGTACATCGACTGCGGCAAGGCCAAGGGCACGGTCGAGGGCTTCACCCTGCGCTCCATCCGGCTGCGCCACCAGAACGGGCAGGTCCACACCATCCCATTCGGCCAGCTTGGGCAGGTCACGAACTTCAGCCGCGACTGGACGACGGTGAAGTTCAACCTGCGCTTCGCCCGCGACACCGACGTCGAGAAGCTCCGCAAGACCGTGAAGAAGATCGGCCAGGAGATGCTCGAGGATCCCGAGATGAAGGACGAGTTCCTCGAGCCGCTGAAGATGCAGGGTGTCGCCGACATCCTGGACAACGCGCTGGTCTGCCGCTTCAAGTTCACGGTGAAGCCGGGCAAGCCCTCCTATGTCCAGCGCGAGGCGGTCAAGCGCATGGTGCGCGTCTTCCCGAGCGTCGGCATCGAGTTCGCCAACTCGCTCATCTCCGTCCAGGCCATGGACAAGCACCTCGACCCCACCGTCGCCGGCGCCGCCGTGCAGAGCACGCTGCAGCGGGTCCAGGCCGAGGCCGCCGCGACGACGAGCTGAGCGCGCCCCGCTCCCTCTGGACGCCCTCGGTCTCCTCGCGCATCGTGGCCCTGCGGCCGTCGCCGCGAGGAGAGCGCCATGCCGTCATCGAGCCCCGTCACCGCCGACGCCCTCGCCCGCATGATCGCGCAGGGTCGCGGCGCGCAGGACGCGGACCTCGTGGTCAAGGGCGGGCGCATCCTCGATCTCGTGACGGGCGACCTGACGGTGGGCGACGTGGCGGTGTGCGGCGACCGCATCGTCGGCGCGGGCGGGTCCTACCGCGGGACGACCGAGATCGACGCCGCCGGCAAGGTCGTCGTGCCCGGCTTCATCGACACGCATTTCCACATCGAATCCTCGCTCGTCACGCCGGGCGAGTTCGACCGCTGCGTCCTGCCGCACGGCGTCACGACGGGCGTCTGCGATCCCCACGAGATCGCCAACGTGCTGGGCGTCGAGGGAATCCGCTATTTCCTCGACTGGTCGCTGCAGACGGCCATGGACCTGCGCGTCAACCTGTCGAGCTGCGTGCCCGCCACTCACCTGGAGACCTCCGGCGCGCGGCTCGAGGCGGAGGACATCGTGCCGCTCGCCGGCCATCCCAAGGTGATCGGCCTCGCCGAGGTGATGAACTATCCCGGCGTGCTCGCGGGCGATCCAGGCATGCTCGCCAAGCTCGCGGCCTTCCAGGGCGGGCATATCGACGGCCATGCCCCGCTGGTGCGCGGACGCGACCTCGACGGCTATTGCGCCGCCGGCATCCGCACCGACCACGAGACGACGTCAGCGGCCGAGGGACGCGAGAAGCTCTCCAAGGGCATGACCGTGCTGGTGCGCGAGGGCTCCGTCTCGAAGGACCTGCACGCCCTCGCCCCGCTCATCACGCCCGACCACGCGCCCTTCATGGCCTTCTGCACCGACGACAGGAACCCCCTGGACATCGCCGAGCAGGGCCACCTCGACTATGCGATCCGCACCGCCATCGCGCTCGGCGCGCGCCCGCTCGACGTCTACCGCATGGCCTCGATCTCGGCGGCCCGCGCCTTCGGCCTGCGCGACCGCGGCCTCGTCGCGCCGGGCTGGCGCGCCGACCTCGTCCTGCTCGACGACCTCGAGGCCTGCGCCGTCGCCTCCGTGCTCAGCGCCGGCCGCCCGGTGGACGACGCGCTCTTCGCGGCCCGCGGCGTCGTCGCGCCGGTCGGGCGCCGCTCGGTGAGGGCGCGACGGGTCGCGGCCGCCGACTTCGTCGTCCGCTGGCCAACGCCCACCACGCCCGTCATCGGCGTGCTGCCGGGCCGCATCATCACCGAGCATCTGGTGCGCACCCTGCCCGAGGCCAACGGGGAACTCGCGGTCGATCTCGCCCAGGACGTCATCAAGGTCGCGGTCATCGAGCGGCACGGCCGGGGCGGCTCCATCGGCCTCGGCTTCGTCAACGGCTTCGGCCTGCAGCGCGGCGCCATCGCCTCCTCCATCGGGCATGACAGCCACAACATCTGCGTCGTCGGCGCCGACGAGGCCGACATGGCGCTCGCCGCCAACCGGCTTGGCGACATCGAGGGAGGCTTCGTCGTGGCGCAGGGCGGCCGGGTGCTCGCGGAGCTGCCTCTGGCCGTGGCCGGGCTCATGAGCCTCGCCGACCACGAGACCGTGCATCGCCAGCTCGTGCCGCTGCGCGCGGCGGCGCACGGGCTCGGCGTCACCCTGCCGGAGCCCTTCCTGCAGGTCGCCTTCCTGCCGCTGCCGGTGATTCCCCACCTCAAGCTGACGGACAAGGGGCTCGTCGACGTCGACCGCTTCGCATTCGTAACGAGTTGACGGGCATCAATCAAAAAGACGACCTTCGATTGAAAAAGCGCGCCCGAACACCGTTAGGCGGCTTGCCGCCGCCTTTCTCAACCGATCTTAAACCACTCGGGTTCACCGTCCCTTCAGGGACGTTCGCGCGTCCCGCAGGGCGGACGCATGGACGAAATCCTCCGGGAATTCCTGACGGAAACGTCTGACACGATCGAGAGCGTCGATCGTGAACTCGTTCGTTTCGAGCGCGAGCCGAACAACGAGACCGTCCTCGCGCATATTTTCCGCCTCGTCCACACCATCAAGGGCACCTGCGGCTTCCTGGGCCTGCCGCGGCTGGAGGCCCTGTCCCACGCCGCCGAATCGATGATCAGCCGCTTCCGCGAGGGCTCGCCGGTGACGGCGGACGCGGTGACGCTGACGCTCGCGACGATCGACCGGATCAAGGAGATCCTGCGCGCGCTGGAGGAGACGGAGGCTGAGCCGGAAGGCAACGACCTCGACCTGATCACCCATCTCGAGCGCGAGGTGGAGGAGCGCCGCCGCGAGGCGGCCGCCCAGACCAACGCCCAGGCCTTCGCGCGCCCCGTCGGTGCCCCGGCCGCGCCGGCCCCGCCTCCCGAGCCGGCCGAACCCGTCGCGAGCCCGCCGCCCTTGCCGCCGCTGGGTCTGCACCAGATCCTGCCGCCCGAGGAGCAGGCCGGGCCGCCGCCGCTCGTGGTGAACGCCTCGGCGGCCGAGCAGATCCGCAACGCCGCCGCGGCCCGGCCCGCGACGCCGAGCGGTCCCGGCGTGCAGTCGATCCGCGTCGGCCTCGACACGCTCGAGAGCCTGATGACGATGGTCTCGGAGCTGGTGCTGACCCGCAACCAGCTCATCGAGATCGCTCGGCGCAGCGAGAACACCGACTTCAAGGTGCCGCTGCAGCGCCTGTCGAGCGTCACGGCGGAGCTGCAGGAGCGCGTGATGAAAACGCGCATGCAGCCCATCAGCTCGGCCTGGCAGAAGCTGCCGCGCCTCGCGCGCGACCTCGCCACGGAGCTCAACAAGGAGATCGAGCTCGAGCTGTCCGGCGGCGACACCGAGCTCGACCGCCAGGTGCTGGAGCTCGTCAAGGACCCCTTCACGCACCTCATCCGCAACGCCGCCGACCATGGCATCGAGCCGCCCGGCGAGCGTCTGCTGAAGGGCAAGCCCGCGCGGGGCACCATCCGCGTCTCCGCCTCGCACGAGAGCGGCACCATCGCCATCGAGGTGGCCGACGACGGGCGCGGCCTCGATATCTCCCGCATCGCGGCCAAGGCGCTCGAGCGCGGCCTGGTCACCCCGGCCGAGCTCGACAGGATGAGCGACGAGCGCATCGCGCGCTTCATCTTCGAGCCCGGCTTCACCACCGTCACCAAGGTCTCCCACGTCTCCGGCCGCGGCGTCGGCATGGACGTGGTGCGCTCCAACATCGAGCTGATCGGCGGCTCCGTGGACGTGCGCTGGACGCCCGGCCAGGGCTCCGTCCTCACCATGAAGATCCCGCTGACGCTCGCCATCGTGGCGGCGCTCATCGTGGAGGTGGGCGGCCAGCGCTTCGCCATCCCGCAGCCCGCCATCATCGAGCTCGTGCAGGCCCGCACCTCCACGGAGCAGCGGCTGAATTCCATCAACGGCCGCTCGCTGCTGCGGCTGCGCGACCAGATGGTCCCCGTCGTGCGCCTCTCCTCGGTGCTGGAGAGCGACCCGCCCGGCAAGGCGGCCTCGCCAGACGAGGGCTTCATCGTGGTCATGAAGGTGGGCAAGCGCACCTTCGGCATCACCGTCGACGCGGTGTTCCACACCGAGGAAATCGTCGTGAAGCCCATGTCGGGCCTGCTGCGCTCGATGTCCGTCTTCTCGGGCAACACGATCCTGGGCGACGGCACCGTGATCCTGATCCTCGATCCCAACGGCCTCCTGGCCAAGGTCGGCGACGCGCCGGCGCAGAACCGCCAGGACGGCGAGGACGCCCCGCCGGTGCGCAAGCGCCTGCACGAGGAGAAGAGCAGCTTCCTGGTCTTCAAGGCCGGGCGCGGCGAGCTCAAGGCCGTGCCCCTCGCCGCCGTCACCCGCCTGGAGGAGATCGACGCCCAGAAGATCGAGACCGTCGGCGGGCGCAGCGTGGCGCAGTACCGCGGCGACCTCATCCCGGTCATCCCCGCGGCGGAGGGGATGCAGGTGAAGAACGCCGGCATCCAGCCCGTGCTGGTCTTCTCCGAGGGGGACAGGACGGCCGGCCTCGCGGTCGACGAGATCGTCGACATCGTCGAGGACCATCTCGACATCCGCACCACGGGGCAGGGGCCGGGCATCATCGGCTCCGCCGTCATCCGCGGCCACGCGACCGAGATCCTCGACGTCGCCCATTTCCTGCCCTTCGCCTATCCCGACTGGTTCGAGGACAAGGGTCCGCGCAAGCCGCTGCGCACGCGCCGCGTGCTGCTGGTGGACGGCGCCCCGTTCTTCCGCGGCATGCTGGTGCCCGTGCTCAAGGCCGCGGGCTACGAGGTCGTGGCCCTCGCCGAGATCGACGCCGCGCTCACGCTGCTGCGCCGCGGCGACGCCTTCGACGTGATCGTCGCGGACGTCGAGGGCGCGGCGCCCAACGGCTTCACCCTGCAGGAGGTGATCCAGGCGGACCACCACCTCGATCCCGTGCCGATGATCGGGCTCGCCTCGCGCGTGCTGCCCGACGCGCTCGACAGGGCGCGTGCGCTCGGCCTGTCCGACGTCGTCGCCAAGTTCGACCGCGCCGGCCTCATCGAGTCGCTGGCCGAGGCGGTCGAGGCCATGGAGATGGCGGCATGAGCGTCGCCCTGCGCACCTCCCCCCTGCGCTCGCACGAGCGCGCGCACGACACGGTCGACTACGTGACCGTGGTGGTGGAGGACCAGCTCTTCGGGCTGCCCATCGCCAGCGTCCACGACGTGTTCATCGCCACCACGATCACCCGCGTGCCGCTCGCGCCGCCGGAGATCGCGGGCCTGATCAACCTGCGCGGCCGCGTGGTGACGGCGATCTCGCTGCGCCGGCTGCTGCGGCTGCCCGAGGCCCCGGACACGGGCGAACTGACCGTGGTGGGCGTCGAGCTCGGCGGGGAGTCCTTCGGCCTCGTCGTCGACCAGGTCGGCGAGGTGCTGAACCTGCCCGCCGGCGACCGCCAGCCCAACCCGCTCAACCTCGACCCGCGCTGGGCCCGCTTCTCGCGCGGCATCCACTGGACCGAGGGCCAGCTCCTCGTCGTCTTCGACATCGAGTCGGCCCTCGACCATTCCGCCCTCTCCGAGCCTCGCTCGACCCTCCAGCTCTCCTCCAAGGGATTACCGTGATGAAGCATTGTCTCGTCGTGGACGACTCCGCGGTCATCCGGAAGGTCGCCCGCCGGATCCTCGAAACACTCGACTTCGAGATCACCGAGGCCGAGGACGGCGAGGAAGCCCTCCGGCTGTGCGGCCAGCGCATGCCGGACGCCATCCTGCTCGACTGGAACATGCCCGTCATGGACGGCTACGAGTTCCTCAAGGCGCTGCGCCGGGCTCCCGGCGGCGCGGCCCCCAAGGTGGTGTTCTGCACCACCGAGAACGACATCGCCCACATCGCGCGCGCGATGCATGCGGGGGCCGACGAATACGTCATGAAGCCCTTCGACAAGGACATCATCACCACGAAGCTGCACCAGGTCGGCCTCGTCTGACGCGCCCCGGGGGGAGAAGTCCCATGTGGGGCCGACGCGCAGGACGGCGCGAGCGCGGGGGTTTTGTCCCGCCATGATCGATGCGGATTTCAGCTTCCTGCAGAGCTTCCTGCTGCGCCGCTCCGGCGCCGCGCTCTGGGCCGAGAAGCGCTACGTCGCGGACCTGCGCCTCGGCGCGCTCGTGGCGGAGCACCACTTCGCCGACGTCTCGGTGCTGCTCGCCGACGTGCGCCGCCAGCCGGACGGCGAGCTCGCGGCGCGCGTCGTCGAGGCGATGACGACGAACGAGACGTTCTTCTTCCGCGACTCGCGCCCCTTCCAGCACATCGAGACGGTGCTGCTGCCGCAACTGGCGGCGGCCCGGCGCGACAGGAAGCTCCTGCGCATCTGGTGCGCGGCCGTCTCGAGCGGGCAGGAGGCCTATTCCCTCGCCATCCTCGTGGCGCGCCAGGCGGCGCTGCTGTCGAGCCTCAGAGTCGAGATCGTCGCCACCGACATCTCGCGCGAGATGATCGAGAAGGCCAGGGCCGGGCGCTACTCGCATTTCGAGGTGCAGCGCGGGCTCCCGATCCAGTGCCTGCTCGACAATTTCAGCCAGGACGGCGAGACCTGGGTCATCGCCGAGCCGCTGCGGCGCGCCGTCGACTTCCGCGTCATGAACCTGCTGCAGGACGCGCCGGGGCTCGGCCAGTTCGACCTCATCCTGCTGCGCAACGTGCTGATCCACCTCGACATGGCGGTGAAGGCGGATGTCCTGGCCCGCGCCGCCCGCCATCTCGCGCCCGACGGCCTCCTGCTGCTCGGCTCCGCCGAATCCGCCCTCGGCCTCGGCGACGCCGTCATGCCCCACCCCGAGCACCGCGGCTTCTACGCCCGCACCAGCCAGGCCCCGAGCCGCTACGCCGTCGCCGAGCGGCGGTAGGACGCCCCTGCGGCGTCGAACGCCGCCCGCCCGCGCGGATGTCGGACGACGCCCCGTCAGTGCGGGCGAGGCGTAGCAGGCCACTCCGTCGCCCGGCGTCTACCGGATTGCGTCGCCGCCGTGCGCCTCGCCTCGACGCAGGGGAGGTCTCGCCCAACGAAAAAGCCCCGCCGGAGCGGGGCTGGTTTCGTCCGTGCGGCGCGCCTCAGGCGGGGATGCGCTCGTCGCCCTCGTTGGGCTCGCGCAGCACGTAGCCGCGGCCCCACACGGTCTCGATGTAGTTCTTGCCCTGCGAGGCGTTGGCGAGCTTCTTGCGCAGCTTGCAGATGAAGACGTCGATGATCTTCAGCTCCGGCTCGTCCATGCCGCCATAGAGATGGTTGAGGAACATCTCCTTGGTGAGCGTGGTGCCCTTGCGCAGGCTGAGCAGCTCGAGCATCTGGTATTCCTTGCCCGTCAGGTGAACCCGCGAGCCCAGGACCTCCACGGTCTTCTGGTCGAGGTTCACGACAAGGTCGCCCGTGGTGATGACCGACTGGGCGTGGCCCTTCGAGCGGCGGACGATGGCGTGGATGCGGGCGACCAGCTCGTCCTTGTGGAAGGGCTTGGTGAGGTAGTCGTCGGCGCCGAAGCCGAGGCCGCGCACCTTGTCCTCGATGCCGGCGAGGCCGGAGAGGATCAGGATCGGCGTCTTGACCTTCGACACCCGCAGGCTGCGCAGCACCTCGTAGCCCGACATGTCCGGCAGGTTCAGGTCGAGCAGGATGATGTCGTAGTCGTAGAGCTTGCCGAGGTCGATGCCTTCCTCGCCGAGATCCGTCGTGTAGACGTTGAAATTCTCGGACTTCAGCATCAACTCGATGCTCTGCGCGGTCGCGCTGTCGTCTTCGATGAGCAGTACCCGCATTTCAGGTCTCCAAGCTCGCCCCTGGTCCGCGACCGCGGCCTCCGCCGAAGGCGCCGGCGATGGCGTTTGGGTGCCTCGGGGTGGCTACCCGGTGGTTCGACTCGCAACGTTAGGCCACAATGGTTAACAAATGCTGATTCTGCTTCGCAAGCCGCATTCGGAAGCTTCACCGCGAATCGCGACAAAACACTGCGGAGTCACAATAATCAGCGGTTTGCTTGCCTCATGTGGTAGATCAAGAAATTCCTCTAAGCGACTCTGGCGACTCAGGCCTCTTCGCGGGGGGCGGGAAGGCCGGGGACACGGACGAGCCACGGGTGCATTGTTAACCGGACGGGTAAACGAATCGTTACGGACACACGTATGACGCGCGATGGGCATTCATCTCTCGGCGCGCTGCACGTCGACCTCGCCGATCTCGATGATCTCACGGTCTATGGCCGCGTCGCCAGCGTGCGCGGCCTGATGATCGAGGTGGCCGGCCCGCTGCAGGCCATGCACGTGGGCGGCATGATCGACATCGAGGTGGCGGCGGGCCAGTTCGTCCCCTGCGAGGTCGTCGGCTTCTCGGGCCAGCGCGCCCTCGTCATGCCCTTCGGCGCGGTGGAGGGGCTCAGGCGCGGCTGCCGCGCCATCGTGCGCAGCGCGCCGGGCGGCGTGCGGCCGTCGCGCGGCTGGCTGGGGCGCGTCGTCAACGCCATGGGCGAGCCGGTGGACGGCAAGGGCCCTCTGCCGCCGGGGCCCGACCTCGTGCGCTTCCGCTCGGAGCCGCCCCCCGCCCATTCCCGCCGGCGCGTCGGCGCGCCGCTGGATCTCGGGGTGCGCGTGCTCAACACCTTCGTCACCTGCTGCCAGGGCCAGCGCATGGGCATCTTCGCGGGCTCGGGCGTCGGCAAGTCAGTGCTGCTCTCCATGCTCGCCCGCAACGCCGCCGCCGACGTCTCCGTCATCGGCCTCGTCGGCGAGCGCGGCCGCGAGGTCCAGGAATTCCTGCAGGAGGACCTGGGGGAGGAGGGCCTCGCCCGCGCCGTCGTGGTGGTCGCCACCTCCGACGAGCCGGCCCTGATGCGCCGCCAGGCCGCTTACCTCACGCTCGCCCTCGCCGAGCATTTCCGCGACGAGGGGCTGCAGGTTCTGTGCATGATGGACAGCGTCACCCGCTTCGCCATGGCGCAGCGCGAGATCGGCCTCGCGGCCGGCGAGCCGCCGACCACCAAGGGCTACACCCCGACCGTCTTCACCGAGCTGCCGCGGCTTCTGGAGCGCGCCGGGCCGGGGACGGGGGAGGGGGCCATCACCGGCGTCTTCACGGTGCTCGTCGACGGCGACGACCACAACGAGCCCGTGGCGGACGCGGTGCGCGGCATCCTGGACGGCCACATCGTCATGGAGCGGGCCATCGCCGAGCGCGGGCGCTATCCCGCGGTCAACGTGCTGAAGTCGGTGTCGCGCACCATGCCTCGCTCCTGCGACCCCGCCTTCTGGCCGACCGTGCTCGCCGCGCGCCAGGCCATGGCGACGTTCTCGGACATGGAGGAGCTCATCCGGCTGGGCGCCTACAGGGCCGGCTCCTCGCCCGAAGTGGACCGCGCGATCCGCCTGGCCCCTCTTTTCGACGAATTCCTCCGGCAAGGTAAGGAAGAGTCAACCTCGTTGGGGGATGGTTATCGTCGTCTCGCGGAGATCATGGCCAGCGCTTGAGGGCCTGATCGTCCGCCCGGTTCGACGGCCGCCCCCGACCGGCCGCCCAGTGTGAGTGCACCCGATGAAATCGCGTGAAACCGTCATGCGTCTCAAGCGCTTCCAGGTCGACGAAAAACGTCGCCGCGTGGCGCAGATCGAAATGATGATCGCGGATTTCGAGCGCATGGCGAACGACCTCGAGCGGGAGATCGCGCTCGAGGAACAGCGCGCCGGCATCTCGGACAAGGCGCACTTCGCCTACCCGACCTATGCCCGCGCCGCCATGACCCGCAAGGAGAACCTGGTGCGCTCGGCCGACGAGTTGCGCGGCCAGCTCAACGACGCGCGGGTCGAGCTCGAGGAAGCCTTCGAGGAGCTCAAGAAGTTCGAGATCCTCGACGATCGCGAGCAGGCCCGCGAGCGCGCCGCCGAGAGCGCCCGCGAGCAGGGCGAGATGGACCGCATCGGCCTCGCCATGCGCGGCACTTTCGCGCGGGCCTGAGCACTCCTCCACATCCTCGATCCCCCCATCCCGGGGAGCGTCGCCTCTTTGCGGCGCGTCTCGAAGGACGAGGGGCCTCGCCGCCTGGTCGCCGGCCCCTCACGCCGGCGGCAGGTCGGGGAACAGGCCGGGGGCGTCGAGGACGGTGAGCCGGGGGTCGCGGACGAATTCGAGCGCGAGCCGGCAGGGCGCGAACCCGGAGCTGCGGTAGAACGCGATCGCCCGGGGGTGGTCGAAGTTGCAGGTATGGACGAAGAGCCGCGAGATCGGCCGCGACCATGCCAGGGCGAGCGCCTCGTCCATCAGCCAGCGGCCGAGGCCGAGTCCGATCACATCCTCGGTGAGCCCGAAGAAGGCGAGCTCCGCCTCGCCCTCCTGGCGGAAATCCAGCTCCAGGAGCCCGCAGTCCCGCCCCTCCACCACCACGGCGAAGGCCGCCACGCGGGGATCGGCGATGATGGCGGCGAGGTCCTCCCGCCCGATCTCCAGCCGCGAGAACCAGAGCCAACGCTCGCCCAGCCGCCGATACAGCGCCAGATAGCGGTCAACGTCGTCGGCAAGCGATACGAGATTCGCTCCGCCGGGAGCCCGCTCGGGGCCCCGGCGCGCGGGCCTCGCCCGCATCTCGAGGAAGGTGACCAGGCAGGCCAGCGTGCCCGGCGGAAGCGGATGGGTGCCGAAGGGCAGGGAGGCCAGGGGCGACGGGGCGGAGTTCATCATCTCGCAAAGCGTGCCGCGTTATGGGAGGGGATCGGGACTGGGCCGGCAGAGGTCAAGGTGCGACGCGTGCCGGAACAACGGGGCCCATCGGGTATGACCGTGTCTTGCGATTGTCGAACGTCTGGTGCAGTGATGCGAGGATTTTCCGGCCGCGAGGAGGCGGGCTTCGCGGCTCGTCCTGCATGAAGAAGCTGATGGAGTATGTCTGGCCCGTGATCGGCCTTGTGGCCGTCGTGTGGTCCGTCGATCTTCTGTACAAGAAGCTCAAGGCCGAGGCCGCCGCCGACCAGGCGGTCAAGGCCCTGCTGGACCAGGGCTCGCTCTGGCAGAACATCCTCACCATCGCCGGCGTGATCGGGCACAAGATCGCCGACATCCCGCCGCACGCCTACCTGATGGCCGGCCTGTCCACCCTGGTGGCCTATGGCGCGCTCGCCTGGTACGACCGCATCGCGCTGCTGCACCTGCGCAAGGCCGACGGCATTTCCTGGCTCTACATCTCCGTCTGCTCCTTCGTCACCTACGCGCTCTCCCACAACATCGGGGCCTCCGTCTTCTCCGGCGGCATGGTGCGCTACCGCGCCTACACGGCGAAGGGACTGACGCCGACCGAGGTGGCGCTGCTGGTGGCCCTGTGCTCCTTCACCTTCGCCTTCGGCACGATCCTCCTGCTCGGCATCGTGCTCGTCGGCGAGCCGCAGATCCTGCAGCCGCTGGAGCGCCTCTCGCCCGCCTTCGGCATCGGCGTCACCGTGGGCCGCGCCATCGGCGTCGGCCTCCTCGCCTTCTGCGCGCTCTACACGATCGGCTCCTGGCTGCATTTCAAGCCGCTGAAGATCGGCGGCTTCGAGATCGTCTATCCGCGCCTGCCCATCGTCGCCCGGCAATATCTCGCCGCGCCGCTGGAGCTGATGGGCGCTGCCGGCATCATCTATTTCGCGCTGCCGGAGGCCGGCAATCCCGGCTTCTTCGTGGTGCTCGGGGCCTTCCTGCTGTCCTTCTCCGCCGGCCTGCTGTCGCAGGTGCCCGGCGGCGTGGGCGTGATGGAGGCGGTCTTCCTCGCGGTGATGCCGACCATCCCGGCCCCGGCCGTCTTCGCCGCCTTGCTCGTCTGGCGGCTCTTCTACCTCATCCTGCCGCTCGTCGTGTCGCTTCCGGTCGTGCTCCTGTTCGAGCGCTCGCGCCTCGCCGAGCTGGCGCGCCGCCCGCCGGTCTGAGCCCGTGCGCGCCCGCGCGACCCGCTTCGGGCTGCTGACCGTCCTCGGCCTCGCCCGGCGGGGCTTCTTCATTCCCTATCGCTATGCGGCGACGGTTCAGGCGTCCGGCTACCCGGCGCTCGAGCCGCTCTTTGCCGCCGCCGGGCCGGCCATGCGCGACGTGCTGGCCGACATCGCCCGCCACCGCGCCGCGCTGCGCGCGCTGGAGGGCGGCCCGGAGGGCGCGCGCTGGTCGCAGGACTGGTTCCCCCGCCTCGACGCCGCCGCCGCCTACGCGATCGTGCGCCGCGCCGCTCCCGCGCGCATCGTCGAGGTCGGCTCTGGCCACTCGACCCGCTTCCTGGCCCGCGCCGTGGCCGATGGCGGCCTGGCGACCCGCATCACCTGCATCGATCCCGCGCCGCGCGCCGCCATCGCGGCCCTCGACGTGACCCATGTCCCCGCCGTGCTCGCCGGGGCCGATCCCGCGCTGTTCGCCGGACTCGCGGCGGGCGACGTGCTCTTCATCGATTCCAGCCACATCGCCATGCCCGGCACCGACGTCGACCGCCTCGTGCTCGACGTGCTGCCGCGCCTGCCGGCGGGCGTGCTGCTGCACGTCCACGACATCCTTCTGCCGGACGCCTATCCCCCGGACTGGGACTGGCGCGGCTACAACGAGCAGACGGTCATCGGCGCGCTGCTCGCCGGCGGCGGCTGGGAGATCGTCTTCGCCAGCCACTACGCCGCCACCCGCCTCGCCCCCGACGTCGCCGCGGCCGTGGGCGACCTGCTGCTGCTCCCCGGCGCGTTCGAAACCAGCCTCTGGCTGCGCAAGCGCGCGTGACGCGCTCCCGCCCCGGCGAGGAGCGCAGCGACGCAGCGGTCCACCCTTCGCCCGGCATGGCGCCAGATTGCTTCGCCTTCGGCTCGCCAGGGCGGGCCCGGCGCACAACCAATGGTGAGAATGTCGATTTCTCGCGCTTTCCAGTTGATTTCAACGGTCTTTTTCGCTCGCGCTCGCGCTTCTTAACCTCCTGCTAACCCTGCACCGGGCAATTTTTGCCGAGGCGCCGGCTTGGGCGCCAGTCGTTGGTTTGGGGTTTGGGTCTTGCAAGGACTCGTCGATTTCCTCAACAGGCTCGGACCGGCCCGCATCGCGGCGATGGGGGCGGTCACGCTCGCGCTCGTCGGCTTCTTCGCCTTCATGATCATGCGGTTCTCGCAGCCCGCCATGGGCGTGCTGTTCACCGACATGCCCATGGAGGACTCGGGCTCGGTGGTGAAGGAGCTCGAGGCGCGCAACGTCAAGTACGAGCTGCGCGACGAGGGCCGCACCGTGCTCGTCCCCAAGGCCGACATGGCCAAGCTGCGCATGGACCTGGCGGGCAAGGGAATCCCCACGGGCGGCGGCGTCGGCTACGAGATCTTCGACAAGGGCGACAGCTTCTCGGCCACGAGCTTCGTGCAGAACGTCAACGCGCTGCGCGCGCTGGAGGGCGAGCTCTCGCGCACCATCCGCACGATGTCGCGCGTCCAGGCCGCGCGCGTCCACCTCGTCATCCCCGAGCGGCGGCTCTTCGACCGCGACCGCGAGCCGGCCCGCGCCTCGATCGCGCTCAAGGTGTCCGGCGAGCTCGACCCCGGCCAGGTGCGCGCCATCCGCCATCTGGTGGCCTCCGCCGTGGAGGGCCTGCGGCCCGAGCAAATCTCCATCGTCGACGAGAAGGGGCGGCTGCTCGCGGACGGCCAGCAGGGCGAATCGGCCGGGGCGGCCGCGCTCGACGAGAAGCAGCAGTCCTACCAGCGGCGCGTGAAGTCGCAGGTGGAGGACCTCGTCGCCTCCGTCGTCGGCCAGGGCCGCAGCCGCGTGCAGGTCTCCGCCGAGATCGATCCCAACCGCGTCCAGCAGACCTCCGAGACCTTCGACCCCGAGAGCCGCGTGGTGCGCTCCACGCAGACCCGCAACGAGGCCTCCGCCACCGTCGAGGCCAAGGACGGGCAGGTCAGCGTCGGCAACGAGCTGCCGGGCGCCAACGGCGCGGGCGGCGGCAATGCGCGCGACTCCACCACCAAGGCCGAGGAGGTCATCAACTACGAGATCTCCAAGACAACCCGCACCGAGGTGGTGGAGGGCGGCCGGCTGAAGCGCCTGTCCGTCGCCGTGCTCGTCGACGGCACCTACAGCAAGGCGCCGACGGGAGAGCTGGTCTACCAGCCGCGCCCGCAGGAGGAGCTCGACCGCATCGCCG
This sequence comes from Alsobacter sp., assembly GCA_046349155.1. Lineage (GTDB taxonomy): Bacteria > Pseudomonadota > Alphaproteobacteria > Rhizobiales > Beijerinckiaceae > Alsobacter. Next base: position 644,301 of record JAXMCW010000004.1, read on the forward strand.
CCCTGGTGCGCTCCTCCGTGGGCTTCGACGCCAAGCGCGGCGACCAGGTCGAGATCGTCAACCTGCGCTTCGCCGACGCGCCCGCCGAGCCGGACGTCGCGCCCCCGGCGGGCTTCCTGGCCGCCTACGCGCCCACGAAGGACGACGTGATGCGCGGCATCGAGCTCCTGGTGCTCGCCGTCCTCACGCTGGTCGTGATGCTGGTCGTGGTGCGCCCGCTCGTGCGCACCGTCATCGCCCCGGCGAGCCTGCCCACCCTCGGCGCCGCTCGCCAGGCGGCCATGGCGGCCATCGCCGGGGCCGGGGCGTCCGGCGCCCCCGCCCTCGCAGGCCCGGGCGCCGAGCCCGTCCACGTCGAGGACTCCGCCACGGGCCGGATGATGGACATCGCCCGCGTCAACGGCCAGGTCCAGGCCAAGTCGATCGAGCGCATCGGCGAGATGGTGAAGGAGAACACGGCCGGCACCGTGACGATCCTGCGCCAGTGGATTCATGAGACGCCATGATGAGCGGGCCCAAGTTTCGCGCCAATACCGAGCTCACCGGGCTGCAGCGCGCCGCCATCGTGATGCTGGCGCTCGGCGAGGAGCACGGCAGGGAGATCTGGAACATGCTGGACGAGGACGAGATCAAGCTCGTCTCCAGCGAGATGATGCAGCTCGGCACCGTCGAGGCGGGCCTCGTGGAGCAGTTGCTGCGGGAGGTCGCCGTGATCGGCGCGAGCGCGCCGCTGCGCGGCGACATCGAGGGCACGCGCGCGCTGCTCTCGAAGGTGCTGCCCAAGGCGATCGTCGACGAGATCATCGAATCCGCCAATGGCCCGGCGGGCCGCACCATGTACCAGAAGCTCTCCAACGTGAGCCCGGGGCTGCTCGCCAACTTCCTCAAGAACGAGCACCCGCAGACGGCGGCCGTCATCCTCTCGCGCGTGCAGACCGAGCACGCGGCGCGCGTGCTGTCCGAGTTTCCGGCGCGGCTGGCGGAGGAGGTCGTGCAGCGCATGCTGACCATGGAGGACGTTCCGCGCGAGGTTCTGGAGCGCATCGACCAGACGCTGCGCGTCGAGTTCATCGCCGCGCTCAACCGCCGCAGCCGGCGCAACCCGATCGACCAGATGAGCACCATCCTCAGCGCGATGACCCGCGCCGAGGGGCAGCGCCTGCTCGGCGCGATCGAGCGCGGGGATCGCGAGACCGCCGACAAGATCCGCGCCAAGATGTTCAGCTTCGACCACCTGGCCGAGATGCCGATCCGGGTCCTGCACACCATCCTGCAGCGGGTGGACCGGAGCGAGCTCGCCAAGGCCCTCAAGGGCGGGCCGGAGCGGCTGCGCGAGGCCGTGATGTCGACCATGACGAAGCGCGCCGGCCTGCTGCTGCAGAAGGAGATGGAGCTGCTCGGACCCATCCGCCTGCGGGACATCGACGAGGCCCAGTCCCGCATCATCTCCATCGCCCGCCAGCTCGAGCAGCAGGGCGAGATCGATCTCGCCCCCGCCCCCGCCTCCGCCGAAGACGACCTGGTCTACTGACATGACCGAAGCGCGCCGGTTCACCTTCGACGAGGAGTTCACGCCCGACGGCCGCAGCCGGGTCCTGCGCCGCGCCGAGGATGTCAAGCGCGTGCAGGACGCGGAGCGCGACGGCTTCGAGCGCGGCGTCATCGAGGGTCGCCGCGCCGCCGAGCAGGAGGCCGCCATGCGCACCGCCCAGGCGGCCGAGCGCATCGCGGTCCTCGCCCAGGCCGCGCTCGCCCGCCTCGACGCGGAGTCCGCGCGGCTGGAGGGCGAGGCGGCCGAGCTGGCCCTCGCCTTCGCCCGGAAGGTGGCCGGCGAGGCGCTGCAGCGCGCCCCGCTCGACGACCTGCAGGCCGCCGCGGCCGAGTGCTTCCGCCAGCTCGTCGGCGTGCCGCACATCGTGGTGCGCGTGCCGCAGGAGCTCGTCGACCGCACGAAGGCGCTGCTCGACCGCCAGGCCCGCGAGCGCGGCTTCGAGGGCCGCCTCGTCGTGCTCGGCGAGGACGGCATGGGGCAGGGCGACTTCACCATCGAATGGGCGGACGGGGGGATGGTGCGGGACCGCGCCGCCCTGGACGCCCTCATCGGCGCCGCGGTCGCGCGGCGCTTCCCCGGCCCGGCCGGGAGCGCTTCGTGAGGACCTGACGGATGGCCGAACAGGACGACATCCCCCTTCCCAACCTCAAGAGCGGCGGCATGGACCTCGGCTTCGCCGATGGCGGCCAGCCCGTCCCCGACGATGGCGGCGTCACAGGCAAGGTGGCGCAGGACCTGGAGCACGTCTTCGACGTGCCCGTGAACGTCTCCGCCGTGCTCGGCCGCACGCGGCTGGAGATCGGCGAGCTGCTGCGCCTGGGCCCGGGCACCGTTCTGGAGCTCGACCGGCGCGTCGGGGAGGCCATCGACATCTTCGTCAACGACCGGCTCGTCGCCCGCGGCGAGGTCGTGCTGGTCGAGGACAGGCTCGGCGTCACCATGACCGAGATCATCAAGGCCGAACGCTGAGCGGAGGATCATCCATGCGACTTCTCATCGTCGGCACGCTCAAGGGGCAGCTCTCCCAGGCCACGCGCATCGCGATGGACCGCGGCGCCAGCGTCACCAACGCCGAGACGCTCGACCAGGCCCTCAGCGTCATGCGCGCGCGCGGCGCGGATCTCGTGATGGTCGACGTGGCGCTGTCGGTGCGCGACCTCGTCGAGGCCTTCGAGCTGGAGCGCATGCGCACGCCCGTGGTCGCCTGCGGCACCGGCACGGACGCGCGCGCGGCGGTGGCCGCCATCCAGGCCGGTGCGCGCGAATACATTCCCTTGCCGCCCGATCCCGAGCTCATCGCCGCCGTGCTCGAGGCCGTATCGCGCGACAGCCGCAGCTTCGTCTACCGCGACGAGTCCATGGCGCGCGTCGTCAGGCTCGCCGAGCAGATCGCCAAGTCCGAGGCCTCGGTGCTGATCACGGGGGAGAGCGGCACGGGCAAGGAGGTCATCGCGCGCCACATCCACGCGCGGTCCAACCGCAAGGACAAGCCCTTCGTCTCGGTCAACTGCGCGGCGATCCCCGACAACCTCCTGGAATCCGAGCTCTTCGGCCACGAGAAGGGCGCCTTCACCGGCGCGGTGGCCCGGCGCGTCGGCAAGTTCGAGGAGGCGAACGGCGGCACCTTGCTGCTCGACGAGATTTCCGAGATGGACGTGCGGCTGCAGGCCAAGCTGCTGCGCGCCCTGCAGGAGCGCGTCGTCGACCGCGTCGGCGGCGCGAAGCCCGTGCCCGTGGACATCCGCGTCATCGCCACGTCGAACCGCAACCTGGCGGAGGAGGTGCGCAAGGGCACCTTCCGCGAGGACCTGCTGTACCGCCTCAACGTCGTGCAGCTGAAGCTGCCGCCCTTGCGCGAGCGCACGCAGGATATCCTGGAGCTCGCCGGGCACTTCGTGCGCAAGTATGCCGAGGTCAACGGCGTGCCCGCGCGGCCCCTCTCCGCCGACGCGCGGCGCGTGCTCCTCGCCAACCCGTGGCGCGGCAACGTGCGCGAGCTCGAGAACACGATGCACCGCGCCGTGCTGCTCGCCGTCGGCGAGGAGATCGGCCCCGACGCCATCCTGACCCCGGAAGGCGAGGCCCTCGCCGAGGCCGCGCGCGACCCGGCCGCCCGCGCGCTGGAGACGGCCGAGGCCACCGTGCGCGGCCTCGTCGGTCGCACCGTCGCCGACGTCGAGCGCGACCTCATCCTCGACACGCTCGACCATTGCCTGGGCAACCGCACCCACGCCGCCAGGATCCTCGGCATCTCCATCCGCACCCTGCGCAACAAGCTCAACGAATATGCCGGCGACGGCGTGAGCATCCCCCCGCCCGGCGAGGCGCGCGTGGGCGGGGCATAGGGGGCTGCGCGCGAGCGGGGCGCAGGGGGCTGCGGGTGAGCAGGGCGCAGGAGGATCCGCGTGAGTGGGGCGTAGGGGGCTGCGGGTGAGCCGGGCATGCGGGGCTGCAGGTGAGGCTTTCGCTCCGACCGCTGCGGCGCACGTCATGCGACCGGGGCCAACGCCCGGCGCGGCCTCGTCCTTCGAGACGGCCGGGCAGGCCCGGCTTCCTCAGGATGAGGCCTTGGTGGTTGCGCGGGGGTGCCTTTTGACGGGCTCCAATGAGGCCTCGGTGGGTGCGTTGGTGTGCCTTTTGACGAGCCCCGATAAAGCCTCGGTGGTTGCGATGGCGTGGTTTTTGACGAGCCTGATGAAGCCTCGGTTCTTACGCCGGCGGACCGTCTGGCCGCAGCCACCCCATAGCCCCTCATCCTGAGGAGCGGCCGGAGGCCGCGTCTCGAAGGACGAGGGGCGGGGGCGTGAGGCTGTCGGTTCGACCGCTGCGGCGCACGTCATGCGCCAGGAGCCAACTCCCGGCGCGGCCTCGTCCTTCGAGACGGCCGGGCAAGCCCGGCCTCCTCAGGATGAGGCCTTGGTGGTTGCGCGGGGGTGCTTTTTTGACGGGTAACGATGAGGCCTCAGTGGGTGCGATGGCGTGGTTTTTCACGAGCCCCGATGAGGCCTAGGTGAAGCGGGCAGGCGGGCGCGGGCGCTGCGGTTCCTCGATCTCCGTTGGTGCGTCGCAGCCGCCCCAAAGCCCCTCATCCTGAGGAGCGGCCAAAGGCCGCGTCTCGAAGGACGAGGGGCGGGGCGTGAGGCTGGCGGTCCACGCGCCTGCGGCGCGCTGGGGATGACACCGGCGGGGGGAAGAGAAAGGAAAATAATCCTTGACTTCGCACCCGCCCCATGCCAGCTTCCTCCCGCCCTGGCCAAGGGGGAGCGCGTCCGGAGCGGTCCGTCGTGTGGCGAGGGTGCGGCGCCTGCGCCGGCGGGGTGACCGGCCCTGCCGTCCCGGGACGCCGGGAGCCCACCGGCTCGGTCTGTCCCTCGGTCCGAGAGGACCGGCGGCGGATCCTCCCTCGCGGGAGGGCACGAGGGACCCGGCCGGCCACCGCCCGCCTCCCATTACGAGGAGGCCGTGAGTTCGCCTCACCAGGCGGCCTCCGCTCCCGCCCGGAAGGGGGAGCGGGCCCGCCGCCGGAGAGCGGGGGCCCTGGCGAAAAGTCGCCGCACGCGGAGCGCCGGGTCGCCCGGATTTCCGATGCACTACGGACTTGGCGACCCGGCGCTCCGCGCCCCCAGCCCAACGCCCCGCCGCGCGCGGCGGGCCGCGGCCGGTCATGGCTGCTTGAAGCCGGGCCGGGCTGCGGAGGTCCGGGACCTCGCCGTTAACCACCCGCTAACCATGCACCCGGCAAGAATTGCCGGGGTCCCGTGCGCGCCGCGGGGCGGCGGGCCCCGCGTGTGGCGCGTTCCAGGGGTCGCAGGGAGCCATGTCCGACGTTTCGGTGGTGCAGCCCGGCAAGGTTCCGGCGGTCGGCGCGGGCGCCGGCGGCAGCTTCACCATGCGCGGCGGGGCGGGCGTGCTGGGCGCGCTGCTGCAGCGCTCGGACATCCTGCTCGCGGTCGTCGTCCTCACCATCCTCGTCGTGCTGGTCGTGCCGCTGCCGGCCTTCCTGCTCGACCTGTTCCTGGCCGTCTCCATCATCCTCAGCGTGCTGATCCTGATGACGGCGCTCTTCATCGAGGAGCCGCTCGAGTTCTCCGCCTTCCCCACCGTGCTGCTGATGGCCACCATGCTGCGGCTGGCGCTGAACCTCGCGTCCACGCGCCTCATCCTGGCCAACGGACACACGGGCACGAGCGCCGCCGGCCACGTCATCGAGGCCTTCGGCACCTTCGTGATGGGAGGCAACTTCGTCATCGGCCTTGTCGTGTTCGCGATCCTGCTCATCGTGAACTTCGTGGTCATCACCAAGGGCTCGGGGCGCATCGCCGAGGTGGCGGCGCGCTTCACCCTCGACGCCATGCCCGGCAAGCAGATGGCCATCGACGCCGACCTGTCGGCGGGCATGATCGACGAGGCCACGGCCAAGGTCCGCCGCAAGAAGCTGGAGGACGAGAGCTCCTTCTTCGGCGCCATGGACGGCGCCTCCAAGTTCGTGCGCGGCGACGCCATCGCCGGCCTGCTGATCACCTTCATCAACATCATCGGCGGCATCATCATCGGCGTCGCCCAGCAGGGCATCACCTTCTCCCAGGCGGCGCACACCTACACCCTGCTGACGGTGGGCGACGGCCTCGTCTCGCAGATCCCCGCGCTCATCGTCTCCACCGCCGCGGGCCTGCTCGTCTCCAAGGCCGGCGTCTCGGGCTCCGCCGACAAGGCGATCGCCAAGCAGCTCGCCAACATGCCCAAGGCGCTGGGCATGTCGGCGGCCGTGATGGCCGCCATGGCGCTGCTGCCGGGCCTGCCCATGCTGCCCTTCCTGGGGCTCGCGGGGGGCGCGGCCTACATGGCGCGCCGCATCGCCGCCCTGCACAAGGAGGCGGCCGCCAAGCCCGACGGCGAGAAGGCCAAGGCCGCCGCCGCGGGGGCCGCGCCCCGCGAGGAGACGATGGCCGAGGTCCTCAAGATGGACGACCTCAAGATCGAGATCGGCTACGCGCTGCTGCCCCTCGTCAACAGCCCCGATGGCAGCGACAGGCTGACCGAGCAGATCAAGGCCCTGCGCCGCACGCTCGCCATGGAGATGGGCTTCGTGATGCCCTCCGTGCGCATCCTCGACAACGTGCAGCTCGAGGCCAACAGCTACGTCGTCAAGATGAAGGAGGTGGAGGCCGGGCAGGGCCAGGTCTTCCCCGGCCAGTTCATGGCCATCGACCCGATGGGCGGGCGCATCCAGCTGCCGGGCCAGCACACGATCGAGCCCACCTTCGGCCTGCCGGCGACCTGGGTCGACGCCTCGCTGCGCGACGAGGCGCAGCTACGCGGCTACACGGTGGTGGACGCGGCCACCGTGATCTCCACGCACCTCACCGAGATCCTCAAGGCGAATGTCGGGGAGCTGCTCTCCTACGTGGAGCTGCAGAAGCTCCTGAAGGAGTTGCCGAAGGAGCACGCGGACCTCGTCAAGGACCTGGTGCCGAGCCAGGTTCCCATGACGGCGGTCCAGCGCGTGCTGCAGCTGCTGCTCGCCGAGCGCGTCTCCATCCGCGACCTGGGGACCATCCTGGAAGGCATCGCCGAGGCGGTGAACGCCACCAAGAACCCGCGCGACATCACCGAGATCGTGCGCCAGCGCCTGGCCCGCCAGCTCTGCGCCCAGTACACCTCGCCGCAGGGGCAGTTGCCCATCATCACCCTCTCGCCCGCCTGGGAGACAGCCTTCGCCGAATCCATCGTCGGGCAGGGCGACGAGCGCCACCTCGCCATGCAGCCCTCGCGCCTGCAGGACTTCGTCATCCAGGTGCGGGACCGCTTCGAGGAGGCGGCCCGCCAGGGCGAGAGCCCGGTGCTCGTCACCTCCGCCTTCGTGCGGCCCTTCGCCCGCTCGATCATCGAGCGCTTCCGCCGCGAGACCCCCGTCATGTCGCAGGCCGAGATCCACCCCCGCGCCCGCCTCAAGACGATCGGCAGCCTGTGACGAGGGCCCCGGGTTGCGCGGGCGAAGCCGCCCGCCCCGCCGCGCGCGGGACCCCAAAGCAAAAAAGCGCCGGCTGGGCCGGCGCTCCTGCACGAGACCCCGCGGGGCCGAAGGTCAGTGGCGATATTGCTGGATGCGCGTGGTGCGCAGGCCGGCCAGCCCGTGCTGGTCGATCGAGGCCTGCCAGGACAGGAACTCCTCGACGGTCAGGGTGTAGCGGGAGCAGGCCTCCTCGAGGGACAAGAGCCCGCCGCGGACGGCCGCGACAACCTCGGCCTTGCGGCGGATGACCCAGCGCCGCGTATTGCTCGGCGGGAGATCGGCAATCGTCAGGGGGCTCCCGTCAGGCCCAATCACGTATTTCACCCTCGGACGATAGGGTTCGGTCATCGTACGCTCACACAACTCAACTGACCAACGCTGGATGTCACCATAAGGCGCGCCAACTTAAGAATTGCCTAAGCCAAATCGGGAAATTCGGCAGTGCGCCCAAGGCTCAAGCACGCGCTCAGGAGGCCGAGGGGTTGGTGAGCGTCTTGACCTTGTCGACGGGCACCTTGACGGCGCCGATGGACAGGATCGGCACGTCGCCGGTCAGGTCCACGGAGTCGACGACGCCCGCGATCTCCGAGCTCACGGTGATGCCCGTGCCCGACACGTCCTTGGCGTCGACGGAGATCGTGTAGGTGCCGGACGGGGCCGTGCCGCCCGCGTTGGTGCGGCCGTCCCACACATAGTCCTGGCTGCCGGCCGACAGGCTGCGCACCTCGCGGAACACCTCCGCGCCCTGGGCGTCCTTGACGATCATGGTGGCCTGCGCGGCGGCGCGCGGCGCGGTGAGCCGCCACGTCGCCTTGCCGTTCGCCAGCGCCGTCGCCGCGCCGTCGGCGGTGATCTGCTTGCCGACGAAGCCCAGCGCGTTGGTGGCGGTCTGCGACTTGGCCGAGGTCAGGATCGCGGTCAGCGTCGTGTTCTGCTTGATGAGCTGCTCGACCGAGGCGAACTGCACGAGCTCCTGCGTGAACTGGTTCGTGTCCAGCGGATCGAGCGGGTTCTGGTTCTTGAGCTGCGTGGTGAGCAGGGTCAGGAACTGGTCGAAGGTGTTGGCGATCGAGGCCGAGCCGGTGCCGCCCGACGACGAGGACGAGCTGCTGGAGGCGCTCGAGGTGGCCGACTGCGCGGCGGTGGCGTTGCTGACGGTGCTCATCGCGCCCTCCTCAGATTCGGATGTCGAGGCCGCCCGCGGCGGCCTGGATTGCGCGGATGGTGGCCGCCAGCTCCTGGCCGGCCAGCGGCGTGAAAGACTGCTGCTGGTTCTGCCCCGGGCTCTGCTGGTTCTGCTGTTGGCGACCGGCCTGCCCGTTGTCGGACCCCAGCGAGAACTGCAGGCCGCTGTCGGAGGTCTTCAGACCCGCCTGCTCGAAGGCGCGCTCCAGCGTCTTGGCGTCGCGCTGCAGCATGGCGAGCGTCTCCACGCGATCCGCCGTGAGCTGCGCCTTCACGGTGCCGTCCTCGTCGATGTGAAGCTTCACGTCGATCTGGCCGAGGTCCTCCGGGTGCAGCCGGATCCGGAAGGACTGCGTGCCCTCCAGCGCCTTCATGCCGATCTCGATCGGGACGGCGGAGAGCGGCATGGGCGGCGCGGACGCCGTCGGCTGCTGCGCGGCATCGGAGGGGGCGGCTCCCCCGCCCGCCATCGCTCCGGCCGGCCGCAGACCGGGCGTGGCCGCCGCGGGACCGCCGGCCGGCGTCGTGCCCGCGTCCGGCCCGCTCGCGGGCAGGATGTCCGCCGAGGGGTCGGCCTGCCCGGTCGGGCCGCCGGCCTTCAGCGCGTCGCTGAGCGCCTGCAGCGAGGGATGCACGCGCATCTCGCCCTTGGCCTCCGCGGTCGCGCCGGAAAGCGAGGCTGCCGGATCGGCCGGATCGGCGTCGCCCTGCGTCGCCTCCTCCGTCGCGGCCTCGCCCGGGATCGTCCCTGCCGTTGCGGCAGGCAGCGCGCCCTTGGCGGCCTTCGCCCCGAGCTTTGCGGCGTTGGCCCCCGCGCCGGCGGCCTTGGCCTCTCCGGGGCCGCCGGCGGCCGCCAGCAGGGCGGCCTCGGCACCCTTCACGGCCGCTGCCTCGGCGCCCGCCCCGGCCTCGCCTGCGCCCGCCTGGGTTGGCTGGGCCGGGAGCTGGATGGGCTGGCCGGCAAGCGCGGCGGCCTGCAGCGCGGCGTCGCCCGCCATCGGGGCGCCGTCGGCGCCGCTCGCGTCGGTCGGAGCGGCGTCCGTCCCGGCGTCCTGCGCGGACGTCGCCGTCCCGTCGGCCTGCTCGGTCCGGCCGCCGGTCGAGGAACCCGCTTGGTTTCCCGAGGCCCGGGCGTCCCCGGCCGGCTCGGCGGGGTTGCGGGGGGCGTTGTCGTTTGTCTCAGCCGCCGGGGCGCTGCGCGGCTCCGGGCGCTCGGCGGCCTGCGTGGAGCGTTCCGCGGGACGGCGCGCCTGGGGCTCTGCCCGGTCTGACCTGGTCCCAGCGCGGCTGGCCGAGCCCACGCTCTGCCGACGCGGCTCGGGGGAGGGGGGGTCGACCCGCGTCGCGGTCCGCGGCAGGGCGGTCGGGGCGGACCCGCGGCTCTCCCATGCGGAGGCCTCGTTGCGTCCCGCCTCGTCCAGGGCGGAGGCGAAGGCGTCGCTGGCCGACGCCGGCGCGGGGCTCTCGGACTTGCGCACGGACTCCGAGCGTGTTTCGGAGGAGGGGAACTGGACGGTGCTGGTGGACATGGGCGGCTTCCTGGTCGCCTGTTCACCGGCAATCCCTGTGCCACCAGAAAAGCCAGCCGGATCAAGGTGTAAGGGGCCGTTCACCATGCCGGAGAGGCGCAGATTGCCGCCCGGGCGCCCGAACCCCGGCAAGTCTTGCCCAGCCTGGCGCGCCAAGCTGGCCCCGAAGGACCTGGCTTGCTACAAGGGTTGACCCGCGCGGGCCGCGCCCCCATGTCCGAGCCACCCCGCGATCGCAGGAACGAATTGGATGCCGAACAGCCTGGGTCTCGCCGGCGCCCCCGAGGCGACCCGCATCGTCGTCGCCATGTCGGGTGGCGTCGACAGCTCGGTCGTGGCCGCGCTGCTGAAGCGCGAGGGCTACGACGTGGTCGGCGTCACGCTGCAGCTCTACGACCATGGCAGCGCCGTGCATCGCGCCGGCTCGTGCTGCGCCGGCCAGGACATCCACGACGCCCGGCGCGTGGCCGAGGCGATCGGCATTCCGCACTACGTGCTCGACTACGAGAGCCGCTTCCGTGAGGAGGTGATCGACCGGTTCGTCGAGAGCTACCTTGCGGGCGAGACGCCGGTGCCCTGCATCGAGTGCAACCGGCAGATCAAGTTCCGCGATCTCCTGGAGACCGCGCGGGACCTCGGGGCGGCGGCGCTGGCCACCGGCCACTACATCGCCGACCGCGCCCTGCCGGGCGGCGGACGCGCCCTCTACCGCGCCGCCGACGCCGAGCGGGACCAGAGCTACTTCCTTTACGCCACCACGCCCGAGCAGCTCGCCTTGCTGCGCTTTCCGCTAGGCGACCTGCCCAAGCGCGAGGTCCGCGAGATGGCCCGGCAGTTCGGGCTTCCCGTCGCCGACAAGTCCGACAGCCAGGACATCTGCTTCGTGCCGAGCGGGCGCTACACGGATGTCATCGAGAAGCTGAAGCCCGAGGCGTCCGAGCCGGGGGACATCGTGCATCTCGACGGACGTGTGGTCGGCCGCCACCACGGCGTCATCCACTACACGGTGGGCCAGCGCCGCGGCCTGGGCCTTGCCGTCGGGGAGCCGCTCTACGTCGTGCGCATCGACGCTGAGCGCGCCCGCGTCGTGGTCGGCCCGCGCGAGGCGCTCGCCACCCAGCTGATCCGCGTGCGCGACGTGAACTGGCTGGGCGACGGCTCCCTCGAGAGCCTGCCGCCCGGGGGCCTCGAGGTGGCCGCGCGCGTGCGCTCCACCCGCGCCCCCCAGCCCGCCATCCTGCGCCTGGTCGAGGGCGAGGCCGAGGTGGAGCTCTCCGCCGGCGAGTTTGGCGTCTCCCCCGGTCAGGCTTGCGTCTTCTACGACGGGACGGGACCTCGCGCCCGCGTGCTGGGCGGCGGCGCGATCCGCCGTACCGGCGCGGCGACGGAGCGCTTCGCGCCGGCAGGTGCGCCTCAGCGCGCGGCAGCTCAGGGCTGAGGCGTGGCTTCGCGTCCCGCTGGAGAGGACGGCGTTGCCGGCCTCGGCAAGGAGGATGTCGAGGCCGCCTATGCCCGCTGGGCCCCCGTCTATGACATCGCCTTCACCGCCGTGATGGCGGCCGGCCGGCGCGCCGCCGTGGCGGCCGCCGAAGCCGCGGCCCGCAGCACGGGCAAGCCCGTGCTGGACGTGGGCGTGGGGACGGGCCTCGAACTGCCGATGTTTTCAGGCGACGTCGCGGTTGTGGGCGTGGACCTTTCCGTCCCGATGCTGCGTCGGGCCGCCCGCCGCGTGTCGGAGGAGCGGCTCGCCCACGTCGCGGGCCTGCTAGCCATGGACGCCACGCGCCTCGCCTTTCCCGACGGCACCTTCGCCGCCGTGGTCGCGCCCTACGTGATGACCGTCGTGCCTGATCCCGCCCGAACCCTCGACGAGCTCTGGCGCGTCACCCGTCGCGGCGGCGAGATCGTTCTCGTGAACCACGTGGGCGCCGAGCGCGGCCCCGTCGCCTGGGCCGAGGCCGCCCTCGGCCGGTTCGGCGACCGCCTGGGCTGGCGACCCGAGTTCCCGTGGTCTGTCATCGGCGACTGGATCCTGGCCCGACCCGGGGCGCGGCTGCTGGAGCGCCGGCCCGTGCCGCCGCTGGGGCTCTTCACGCTCGCGCGCATCGGCAAGGACTGAAGTGGGCTTGGGCCGCGGACGGGACGCCTTTTCCCGAACCGTGGACGAGGCCGGGAGTCCGGACGCGACCCCGGTCCAGCCTGACGCAGGCGAATAGGAGCCTTCGGGCCCGACCGCCCGCAGGAGCCGACGCCCGCCCGCCGCACCCCCGATCTGCCGGAGCGCAGGGCCTCTGCCGGAGCCTGCGCGGCGGCGGCTCCTCCCGCGGCTTCCGGGCTGACAACAGCGCCATGGCGCCCTGCAACGGCGGTCAAGGCCGAAGCTCCGGCGCGCCGCATGCCCCGCCTGTCCATCCTTGACAGCCCGCAAACCCCCGCCCTATATCCACCTCGCCTAGCGGGACTTCTCGACCACCCGCAGCCGGGGCGGAGTAGCTCAGTTGGTCAGAGCAGAGGAATCATAATCCTTGTGTCGGGGGTTCAAATCCCTCCTCCGCTACCATCCAAAAATCCCGAAATTCCAGTGACTTAGCTTCAGAGCCGGGCCGATTTCAGGGCATGTTTGGCAAGGCTGTATCACCGGAATTGCACGGTTTTTTGCCCGTTTGCACGGGCCTTTTCGTGCCAACCGCATGCCAATGGAGCCAAGGGACACGCCGCGCTCTCCTTCTCGTCAGGGCCGCAGGTCGGCGGCCGTTTGCCTCTCCGGCAGGTAGGTAACGGCGCGATCGAGAACGACCGCCCTTGGCGCAACGGGGGAGCGGCGCGAGCCCATCAAGTGCGGGTGCAACAGCCGGACGAAGCGCCCGCTCCTATTGTTCCTCTTGCTTCGGCTTGCCAATCGATTTGCCGATCGCCACGCCCGCTATGAGCGTGAAGGCGTTCATCACGAGCGAAACCAGTTGCAGGTCACGTCCAGCTATTAGGGAGCCAATCCCCAAAATGAGGACGATCAGCAATAAGAACGCGGAGAGCACGATCGCCGCCGCGTGACCCTGATCTTTGGTCCCATACCGGAAAAACCGGGTGTTCACGAAAAACACCCGGTGGTCCGCGTGGGGGCCCGTAAAGTCGGGAGCCTTTTGAGTGTACTTGTCAGGCTCTGTAGGAACATCGGGAGGGATCGGCGGAATGACCAGATCCCGAACCGGGGGTAGGCTGGGCTCAGGCGGCATTCAGTTTAGCCTTGAAAACATCGCGAATGACTTCGTTCGGAATTCGAGGCTTGCTGTCCAAAGAACCGTACTTTTCTTTGACGATCGTCCACGGTTCTCCATCGGCGTGAGTAGCATTGGACAGCTGGACGCCGCTATAGTTTTTGTGTGTTTCCCAAATGCTCTTCAGGAATGACTTCAACTTCACGTCGTCGATTCTTGGATCGACGAACCTGAAGGCGAGCACAGACGAAGAGCCACCCTTCATGATTTCCTTCGCCCGCTTTCCAACGATCGGATGGCGGCCGAACTCTAGGAACTGGGTGTAGAGGTTCCGGACTACGGGTCCCCAAGGCCAAGCTTCGATGTCATCTTCAAACAGAGCCTCGCCCTTGTGAGCAAGCCACCAGGCGTGCGCGTAGAATACGAGCTTTTGGAGCTTCATTGGGTCTATGGGAAGACCCTCAGCCTTTGCGAGATCAAGAAACTCGTTCGCCACTGCTGCCGCTGAAAGTGCTGCCATCTTGGTCACCCTCCCTGCCGCCGCTTAATCCAACGATGCCGCGCATATATGTGTTCGGCAAGCGAGTAGCACAAAGGGATTGACGATTTTAAATCCTTTCAGCGGCTGAGCAGCTTGTGCTTCGGTCCGCCGCCATCGGCGACGGCGTCGCGGCGAGCCGCTTTAGGAAGTCGGCCATGTTCGGGCCATCGAGCTTCAGGGCCACGGCCGCCGCCAGGGCGGGAAGCTCGCTCACGGCGATCTCGCGGCACACGTAGTGGTGCCGGCCGAGCCTGTAGTGTTCGGCGAGTTTATGGGCGGCAATTTCGATGACATTGCGGGGCACGTGCTTCTCCTCTGTTAGTTGAGGACACCACGATGCCTTGCGGAATTTTCCGTGCAACTGTTGATTTTTCAAACTTTGCTGTCGGATATTTCCTACTTGATCGATTTGTTTAATCCCTATCGCAAATGAGATTAACGCAATCGTAGCCATGGTCCTATAGCGTCTCGCGCCGAAATGTTGGCGTGCGGAGGCGTCACATGTTGACCTGCGAATGCTTATCGCTGCTGCACGTCATGGCCGGTCACGGCGGCATCGTAGTGGTGCCCGATTTCATGGCGGACGCGGAAGCAGTCTTGGCGCTCTTGGCCGATGGCCAAATCGCCGAAGGGCTTAGCGAGAAAACTGGCGAAGGCACAGTCGGCTACCGATTGACCACCTTGGGTTGGGCTACTTGGCGGTCCACGCAGGAGCGCCCAAGGCGCGCCTCGTAGACTTCCGGCGCGCCTTGGCCCATTTCCCGTCAAGCCCTTGTCCGGGCCTCGGCGCAGCTTTATCCACAGCGAAGCGCCGTCAATTTCGGGCCAAGGGTTGCTTACTGCGGCGAGTTGGCGAGTAGCTCGCGTCCCCCTCGCGTGCAACCTCAATGCGGGACCGTTCTTAAGAGCGCTCGACCTGGCCGCCGCTCACCAGGCGGATGGATTGTTAAGAGGACGCGACGGGGGGCGGCCCCCGGCCCCACCCGCAGCGCCTTTTCCTTCATCGTCGTCACTGCGCGCACGAACAACGTTCCCTGACCCCGCGCGAGCGCGCGTTCGTGCCCGCCGGAGCCCACTCGCAAATCGCTCCGCCAGCGGCCGCGCCGCGTTCTTGGCTAGGGTAATACCGGGCGCGGGCCCAACGGCCGTCCTGGCGGCGACGGGGGAGGAGGAAGCGGCCATCCAGGCCGGCGGGGAAGGGCGCTACGCCCGCGGGAGCGTGAGCCGTACGAACTCGACGGCTTGGAGCACACGTTGGCGCACCGCCGCACGGCTCGGGGTCGCAGGCACCGCATCGAATTCCGCGAGGAGTTCATCGAGCGCGCAATCGCCCCGTTCGTCTCGCAGCCAGGTGCAAGCCTCGACCCACTCGTCAAAGCGAAGCGACCCAAGGCGGTCCATGGAGGCCGCCAGCGCGGTGAGGTCGGGTCGCATCACACCACCCACGCGGCCGAGCTTCCCGACGATCCATCGAGCAGCGGGGCGAGGAGCTTCAGGGCGATGTCGGGAAGGCGGCTCGCGGAGCCCTTCCGGCCGTCGTATTCGACGCTCTTGGTGACCGGGCCTACCTGCTGGAAGACGCGGCGGGCGTTGGCGAGATCGTCGTTCGCGTAGAGGTCGGTCCCGAGGAGGACGAGCGCGGTCTCGCAGACGGCGTTGAGAACCTCGGCCGGCACGACGGTCGGGTCGAGGAGCGCGTTGTCGGCCCGCTTGCCAGAGCGCGGCCAGGCCAAGGCCTGATTGTTTCCGGCCCGGTAGCCGCGGAAATCCTCCGCGTCGATCAGGCGCGTCGCCTGGATGAGGGCCTGATCGCGATCGCCGGCCGCCGCCGCGGTCCACGCGGTCGAACGCAGCCGGTCGGCGAAATAGGCCGTGGCGGCCGTCGCGTTGAGGTAGGCGTTCGTTCCGACGGTTAGCGCCACGGTGTCACCTCTTTGGATGAGATGGGTGGCCGGCGCGATGCCCGAGCGCCGACCACCCGCGGCGCAGCGAAGGGGCATGGGTTCCCTTCGCCGCGCGCTTCGCGCCGGCACCGCACGTCGGAGAACCGCGCGGCCCGGCGGAAGATCAGGCCAGGCTCACGACCGGAAGGCCGGAACGAGCCAGGCGGTGTAGGTGGTCGAGGGCGAGGTGCCGCCCGTCACGGTGACCTTCGACCGAACGAAAATCGGCGTCGCCGCGCCTGGTGCGACGCGATCGATGATCGAAGGGCCGTCCAGCGGGATATAGAACTGCCCCGTCTGGTTGGCCTGAGGCACCGTGACTGTGCCGAGAGAGATCGGGGTCGTGAACGCCTGGTCGATCGAAGCCTGAACTTCGAGCGCGACCGTTGCGCCGCCGGACTGCGCCGAGATGTCGAACAGGGCGGAAAATGCTTCCTGAGCCGCGGCCTTGAGGGCGAGTGCGGTGTCGGTCGTGGTGGCCGTGATGGGAGTGGTCGAGGAGCGAAGCGCGGTGCTCGCGTCGACCGGTCCGTACTGGGGCATAATCGCCTCCTGCAAAATCGGTTTCGGGGGTTGGGGGCGGGCCCGAGGGAGCCCGCCCGCCAGATCAGGCGTTCTTGATGCCGTTCAGCCGGGCCGCGCATCGGGGGTGCTTCACCGCGAATCCTGCGATCCATTCGATTCTGGTCCGCAGCGCAGGCTTCGTCTGAAGCTCGCCGAGGTCTCTGACCTCGATGGGGGCGTTCTGGATGCCCACCACACCGTCGACCGGGCTGAAGCGGACGCAGTAGATGGAGGCCGAGGCCGCCGCGCCGCCGCCGGGGTTCGCTTCCGTGTAGGGGAAGAGGCCGCCCGACTGCCCGGTGGCCGCGTCGATCACGTGCTTGATCACGACGCCGCCGTAGGCGTCCTGCAGCTTGCCGAACTGGTCGGCAACCGTCTCGACCGCCTGGACACCGGCGCGCATCAAGGTGTTCACCTTTCGGCGCATCGTGCGGCTCATGAAGAGGAACTTCTCCTCCGGCGGCCCTTCGACCGCGTCGACGAGTTCGTCCATCTTCGCGAGGGTCAGGACGTCGCCGCCTGACGTGTTGCCGGCCGCGATGAGCTGAGATCCCGTGAGGCGAGACTTCAGGCCGGCGGGAACGCGGGGGTCTGCCACGTTGTCGCCGTTGAAGAACGTGTTCAGGAAGTTCAGCGAGGCGGCCTTGGCCTTCATCGCATCGTGGGCGGAACGCGCATCATTTCCGCCGACCCCCATCTTCACGAGGGCGGTGTCGTAATCGCTGTCGCCGCCGAGGATCGACATCGTTTCCACGGCGGGATTGATGACGCCGGTACTCTCGGTGTAGGCCTCGTTAATTCCGCGCCACGCGATGCCCGGGAGCGTGTCTTCCTGGCTGTAGGCGTAGGCGGAACCTGCGACGTTGATGAAGGGCATATATTCGAGCACGGGGTTCGTGCTCACGAAGGTCTCAACAACACCCATCTGAAGGGGATTGTTGTTGAGCTTCGCCCATTCGAGGATAGTGAGCGCCACGATCTTACTCCACTACTTGCGATAGCCTGCTGCGATCTTCGCGAGCGGCGATAGCGTTGACAGGTCGACCCCTTCGCGCGGCGTCGTCGTCGGCCGGCCGTGCTCGGTCGCGGGGACCGTCGGCTTTGCCGCAAAGACGCCAGTGGCCTTCGCGCCCCGGTACCAAGCGATTCGCTCCGCCGCGCCGAGACCGGCGGGAATGAGCGGCTTCAGGTGTTCCGGAACCTCGGCCAGGACCTCGTCGGCGAGCTTCGCTAGGTCGGCCTCGATGGCCTTCCGCTTCGCGATCTCTTCGTCGAGACGTCCCTTCGGGATCATGTGACTGGCCGTGTCGCTGGCCGTGGCGGATGCAGACGTATCGCCGCCTGCGGGCGGGGTAGCGGGTTCGGTCACGCGGATGCTCCGGGTGAAGGGTCAAGGGGCGCGGCCGCGGGGGCCGGCGCGGGTGTGAAGCTGGGGCCAGCAAAGGCAGCCCCGAGGGCGCTGCGCTCTTCCTGTCGGGCCTGCAGGATCTTCAGCGCGTCGGCCCGATCCCGCACGTCCGGGTTGTCGGCCAGGAAGGCGTCGACCTCGGACCAGATGCCAATGTCGATCCGGCTCTGGTAGCTCGCCAGGCGGTCGGCATCGGTCTCGCCGCGATCAAGCTCCGCGAAATCGATGGAGGCGAGCCGCGCGCTCTCGGGAATGGTGCCGGGGGCGTGAGTGTTCGTGACGACCTTGATGACCTCGAAGAGGCGCTGCTCGACCCGACGGAAAAGCTCGATCTCGTCGGCGCGCGCCTCGATCAGGTCGCGCTCGGCGACGGTCTTCGCCGCGCCGCTCTCGGCTTTCGGGTCGGTCTCGAAGGTGTTGCCGGGGAGGTCGTTCGCGAGCGCCGTCTGCTTCAGCAAGAACTCGGCGGAGGCCAGGATGCCATCGACCGGCGTCTCGGGGGCAGCGAAGCCGAACTTGCCGTCAGTCGGAAGCGTGAGGACCCGGTCGGGGCCCGCGCGCAGGACGTCGCCTGCGGGAAGGCCGGCGGCCCAAGGCTGGCCGAACGCCTGCAGTTCGAGGGTGCGCCAGAGGTTCGCCAGCAGGACGTTCAAGGCCCGCTGCGCGACCATCAGGTCGTCGCCGCCAAAGAGGAAGAAGCGGTCATCGGGTGCGTAGTCAAAGACCGGGACGAAGGGCAGGAGGCCGTAGGGGTTCACGCCCTTGGGGTTGCCGGGGTTCGGCAGTTGGCTCCCGCCGCGGGTGAGCATGCGGAAGGTCGTCGCGGTCCAATCCGAATAGGTCGTGTCGGCGTCGGTCTGGCCGCGATTGGTGAGCACGAACCTCGTCGGGCGCTCCGGATCGGTGAACTCCACATCGAGGATGTTCGGGGTGACTACATGGAGGCAGGGCCGGGCCATCTCCTCGTCCCATCCCACGCGGATGGCGACGGTCTTCAAAAGCTTGCAGTAGCGCGACGCCTTCTTCATCAGCACGTCTACGCCCATGTCGGCGTAGAGCGCTTTCATCGCGTCGGGGTCGGCCCCCTCGAAGGTGCGGACCGGCGCGCCGAGGTAGCTGGTGGCGCGCTTCGTGACGACCTTGCGAACAAGGTTCACGAAGACCGGCCGGAAGGCCGCGGGGTCGCTCCACCGGGAGGCGATGGCGGCTATGAGGTCGTCGGCCTGGCGGTCGTGGAAGAAGCGGAGCCGGAGTTCGGCTTCTTCTTTGCGCGCGGAGTTCACGCCGGAGGTGACGAGGGTCATCACCGGATCGCGAAGCACGTTGCTGAAGATCGATGCGAATGCCGCCATGCCCGGTGGCTAGCATGGATTTTGCAATAATGCAAAGAAAACGATCAATTAGCGGTTGTAAATGAGCACCACTGCAAACTAGCGACGCAGCGAGTGAGAACCCTCGTTCACGACCTTCGTCTGGAAGAAGGCCTCGATCCCGAGCGGTTCATCGACGCGCCCCCGGTACTGACGGTGGAGTGCTTGGATCTGATTGAAGCTCCGGCATTCGGACGAGCAGAGCGGGACGAAGTCGCCCCCGTTGAGGATGCACATCCGGGCCACGACGGGAGGAGCGTCGCAGGCGATGCCGGCGATGGAGTAGGGGGCAAGCTCGACCTCGCGCAGGGAGTGCATGGCCCAGCAGATGGCGTAGATGTGATCGTCGTGCGCACCACGGATGTGCCCGAAGCTCGCGATCAGGCCCTCGCCCGTGCCGGTCGCCTTCAACTCGTATGAGAAGCTTCCCATTTCCCGAAACACGGCCTCGAACTTCGGATGGACGTGCAGCCGGCCCTCGCGAGCCGCCGTGACCATCGTCAAGAACGCGACCGCCTGTTGCTTCTGCGTGGCGTGCGCGATGGTCGTATCCAGGCCCGTCGATTGGGCCCAAACCGAGATGTCTTGCCCCTCATAACGCTCAACCACAAAATTCGAGACGCCGTGTTGCTTTCGGAATGCTTCGATCTTTCGCTTGATCGCGCTCTCGGTGCTGAAGCTGAATTTGTGACACTCCAAGACGTAGTAGTGCGGGGCGTCGTCCTGCTCCCCGAGCACCTTGGCGACGACGGCCAGGACCGTCGCGTCGCCGTTGGTCGAGAAGATCAGCGCGCGGTCGAGGCCCATGCCCACCGCCGTGGCGCGGCCTTCGGCCAGCGCGGCCCCGTCGAGCGGATAATCGTCCCGGCACAGGTCGATGGTGGCGTTGTCGAACGCTGCCTGGTCGGCGGAGGTCCAGAGGTTGAGGTGCTCGACCCCGAAGGTGGCGGGGAGAAGCTGCTTCTGGCGCGAGCGGAGCCGCTCGGCCGGGATCCACGGTGGGCCCCCGGCGATGGCCGCCTCGATGTCGGGGAAGCTGATGTGGGTGAAGCACAGCGTCGGGTCCATTCCCGCCTGCGCAAGCTGGTAGAGCGCAAAAAGCGGTGAGGTGCGCGGGCCGACGGTGCTGTCCACGAGCACGAGCGAGCCGGCGGTGTCCATGGTCGCCGCCTGCAGCGTCTCGAAGACCTCGGCATTCCGGGCCGCGTGAAGCTCCGAGATGGCCGCCATGGTGAGCTTCTTGCCGTGCAGGGTGGCGGCGTTGGCCGGGAACACCTCGATCTTGGATCCGACGGCCGCGTACTCGATCTTCGTGTCGGTGATCGTGATGGAGCCCTTCTCGACGGCCGCGCGGAGCAACGGCGTGCGCTCGAAGATGGTCCGGACCAGGCGGTAGACGGTATCGCCCCCCTGGCGCTCGGAGTTGCCGACGACCGCGATGGTTTGGGCCCCCGACGTCGTGAAGCGCCAGGCGATGACACAGGCCGAAAGGGTGCTCTTGCCCCACCGCCGGGGCATCGAAATGCACCACGTCGAGACGCCGCCCGCCAGGCCCCGCAGGATCTCCTCGCGGACCGCGTCGGACGGGATCGAATAGGGGATGAAGGGCGCGCCCTTGCCGTGGCCGGGGATCATCGGCTGCACGTCTTCGAGCCAATTCAGAAACCCCTCGCCGCCCGGCTTTGTCCAGTGGGCGAGAGTGTCGCGGTCGATGGAGACGCCCGGCTTTTTCGGGGGGGCCTTGGTGCTCATGCCGGGACCTTGTCGGGATAGAGGCGGCGCAACTCGGCCACGGTGAGTTCGCGGGAGGCGGTCGCCATGTCGGAGAGCGGCACGCCGGCCCGCCAGGCGTCTGCCTTCGTCGGCCCGAGCACCTCGTCCTGGAACGCGTCCGGCTGGCGGCGGAGCCACGTCTCGAAGTTCTCACTCGCCGCGACGGGCCCGCCCTCGGCGGCCCGCTCGCCGGTGAACTCGCCGATGACGGGAACAAGGGTCGATCGGCAGCTCGGATGCCGCGGCGGCCGCGGAATGTCGGGATCGTCGGAGGCCCACTCCCGGCCGTCGAGGCTGGCGCAGATGATCGAGGTACGGCTGTCCAAGGTCGCGACGTACTTCCAGCGGAACGGGAGATCGCCCGCCAGGCTCTCCACGGCGGCCCGACGTCCGGCATTCGCGGTCGCGCTGATGCTGGTCCGCGCCAACCGCTCCGCGCCCGTTCTGGCGAGGCCGGTGACGCGGGAAAGGCGGTCCCGGATGGCGGGCAGGGTCTCGCCCTTGGCGATGGCCCGGCGGAGCTCGGCCTCGATGCGATCGATGGTGTCGTCGGCCAGAGCCTCGCCCCATGCCGTCCACGACCGGCCGTCGAACTCGCCCGCAGCCGCCCGAACGATCGAGAGCGGCACCTCGACGGAGCGGGTCGCGACGGCGACGCCTGCGACCCGGTGGAGATCGTCGGACAGGTCGGCGGCGAGGGTTGCGGTCGTGTCCTCGACGGCGGCCAGGGCCTCGGCCAGGTCGCCCGTGATGCTGGCGCGAAGGGCGGCGCGGACGCGCTGAAGCTCGACGCGGAGAGTGCGGAGGCGGGAGGCTGTGGCGGTGTTCTGGCCGAGGCGCTTCTCGATCTCGGCGTCCACGTCGGCAAGGGCGGCGTCGATGTCGGCCGCGATGAGGCGGACGGTCCGGGCCGAGAGGCCTTCAAGACGGACGGCGTAGCGGAGCACCGCGTCGAGCGTTTCGGTCACGGCTGAAGGCCTTTCATCGCCTTTGCCAACGGGTCAGGCCCGGCGCTCTTCGCGCGGGCCTTCTTCGAGGTGGCCTGCTCGCGGTGGCTCTTGCGGAAGTCGGCAAGGCCCATTGCGCCGAGGGTGCGCAAGAGAAGGGCCGCGAGGTTGGCGTGTCGATCCGGGTCGAACGTGTCCCGCTCGGCGAGGAGGTCGATCTCCATCCCTTCGATCTGGACGGCCAGGCTGGCCGCCCGCATGGCAAGAGCCTGCATGGCCGAGCTATGGGGTCCGGGGCCGACGTCGGCGAGAAAACCGTCTCGGGCAATCTTCCAGCGGCGAGCGCGAGCGGAGTTGGCGTGCACATTGCGGTCGCCGAGAACCGGGACCGAACGCTTCACTGGCCGCCCGCTCGTCGCCTTTCTCGCCACCGGTTCGATTGAGATAATCACACGCTATCCTTTGCTCGCGTTCCAACTCGCTGATTTCACGCAGCAAATTCCGGTTGGCAAATTTCGGCACAGCCAGCGCGTCCGAAAGAGATATATTGCACGTTCGCAAAGAACAAGGAGTTATATTGCAAATTTGCAAGGTCTGGCTGCGATCCGGTCGCATTGCCCGTCCTCTATTACGAACGATTTGTCCTTTCTAAAGGTACGTCGCAGCTTGCCATCCCAAGCCGTTGACCCCACACGGGTCGAGCCCCACCACCGCAATGGCCCTTTCCCGCGTCACTGTCGAAGCGCCAGCGGCCATTTTGGGCTTGTTGCGGGGTACCCTACCCGAGGGGGAATGCCGGCCGTTTCCGCGGGGTCAGCGCGGCCGGTTCCTCCAAGCGACAGCCTCGCGCCATTCACGGTCTCGCTTCAGGATCCTGCCGATGGTTTCCTGGCCGGGCGGGATAGGCACATGGAGCAAGTCGCTCGGCACTTTGCCGTGGAAGTCCTTCATGGCGTTCCTGGCCCACCCATCGCTGTAGTGCTTGGATCGGGCGTAGCCGAGCAGTTCGGAATACAAGCGCTGCTCGCGACTGGCGTTAGGGGGAAGCTTGTTCCGACTGATCCGGGCCGGCAGCCTGAGCGGGCCCTCGGGGCGCGCGTAGCCGCAGTGCGGACAGCGGCTGCTCAGCGGGGAATGCAGAGCCTTGCATGCGCTGCACGCGATGGGGATAGGCGGACGGCCTTTGGGCCGCCTCTGCCCGTCTGCATCCCGGTCGGCTGCATCGACCTCCATCGCCGACCCGTGACGAAACGTGTTGCCGGCAACGTCGATGACCACGCAGTTCGTCTTGTTGGGCGCGGGCCGGAGACCTCGCCCTACGATCTGGACGTGCAACACCTCGGACTGGGTTGGTCGCGCGACGAGGAGGCACGAGCACTCGGGGAGATCGAAGCCGGTCGTCAGCGTGGCGACCGAGACGATAATGCTGAGGCGGCCGGCCCGCAGGTTCTCGATAGCGGTCTCGCGCTCTTCCTTGGCCGTCGCCCCCTCGATCAGAACTGTCGGGATGCCGGCGGCATTGAACGCGTTCTCGATGGTCCGGGCATGGGCGAGGTCCACCGCGAAGGCGAGCGTGGGCCGGCCTTCGCCACGGGCCTGCCAGGCCGCGACGACGGCGGCGACGTTCTCATGGGTCGAGCAGATGCGGGCCAGGTGCGCGCGGTCGTAGTCGCCCGCCACGATGCGGACGCCGGCCAGGTTGGGAGCCGAGGGCGCGAAGATCTTGGTCCTCACCAGGGCACCCATTTTGGTGAGTTCGTGCATCGTTGAAACGCGGATGACGTGCTTCCACGTCTTGCGCAACCCCTCTGTCCAGGGCGTGGCGCTGAGGCCGAACGCGAAGAGGTCTGGATCGGCGGCGAGCCATCGCGTCGTCGCTTGGAATTCGAGATGGGCCTCGTCGATGATCGCGACGCGGACGCCTTCGGGCGGCCCGCGTCTGTCGAGCGTCTGGACCGAGCAGACTTGGACAAGCCCATTCGGCCGAGTTCTGGGATGCTTCGACTGAATGACGCCGATGGTCGGGCCGAGCCCTTCCCGCTCCAGCGCCGCGATCGCCTGATCGATGAGGGAGAGGTTCGGGACGACGAAGGCGATCTTTCGGCCGGGCTCAATGGCGAGCATCGCCGCGGCGAGCTTGGCGCCCATGACGGTTTTCCCGGA
This sequence comes from Alsobacter sp., assembly GCA_046349155.1. Taxonomy (GTDB): domain Bacteria; phylum Pseudomonadota; class Alphaproteobacteria; order Rhizobiales; family Beijerinckiaceae; genus Alsobacter. The sequence continues at coordinate 668,504 of JAXMCW010000004.1, forward strand.
TCCGGTGGGGGCCTGGAACAGGACGCGACGCGCTCCCGGTTCGCCGGCGATGTCCCGAAGGCGGATCAGGGCGGCCTCCTGGTACGGGCGGAGGGTGGGCCTCATGGGGTGGCTCCGGCGGGGGCCTGACGGCCCGCCGGCCCCCGGCACTCGCGGGAGGGGGCTGCTTTGGCTTGGCGGCTCCCTGCGGAGAGGCGCGGCGGAGGAGGCCCCCAGGCCGACGCCCGACGTCCGCGCCTCCTCTTCGCGCAGCGCCATGCCGCAATGCTGATCGGTTCTGGTTGCGCGCGCGAGCGCGAGGCCCGCGTCGCCGAAAAGACGTCCCGCCCATATAGAAGGGGCGCGACCCTTAGGCGGGTCATCTTTTCGGCGACGCGCCCGGCCTCCTTAAGCGGGTCAGGATTTCGGCGACGCATTCCCTTAGGCGGGGTCATCATTTCGGCGACACCTCCTCCTTAGGCGGGACGTCTTTTTCGCGACGCCTTTCTGCGGCCTTCGCGGCTCGCCTTTTGCGTGCCATTTCGGCCAAAGCGGCCAACTTCTCCTTCTCGTTCGCGTACTTCGGGGGGCGTCCTCGCCGGGCCTTGGCCGAGGCGCGTTCTTTCTTGCGTGCCTCTCGCTTGTTGAATTCGCGGCATGCGGCGAGGTCCCGTTGGTATCCCTCGAACTGCTCGTCCGTCATCTGCCATGGCCGCATCGTCGTGATCTCGGCTTGGGCACGTTCGCGGAGCGCGAGCTTCATGAAGTCGCCAGCCTCTTTTGCATTCAGGGGAATAGGGCGCGCGTTGCCGGCGTTTCGCTCTTTGCGAAACATCTCCATGAACCAAGCCACAAGACCGGTCCGCGGTCGCTGAAGGTGTTTGTCGGCCCACGCTTGCAGATCGTCCGGATCGTTGAGGACCGACCCGGCCGCGGTGATGGCTTGAAGCTCATCGCATTCCAGATTGGCGTCGGTCTCAGGTGTCAGTCGCTCGTAGAGTGGCGAGCCCGTCCAAGCCCGCATTCGCTCCCGGTCGTCAGCGCGGAGCCGGAGAAGCCGCAGGACCTCCGCCAGCCGCTTGTCGCGAAACCCGTGCTGGGGCAGTTGCTTCCGGCTCACCTTAGACTTGTGCCTGTACCCGAGGACAACGTCGCCGAGCTTGGCAATCTTCGCCCCGACGGGAACGACCCGGGCGGCATTGGCCGCGCTCGCATCCTCGGGGGTGATGACGGCGGCCTCGGGCCGCCGCGTCGGTCGCTTTCGCATGTCTTCAACCACTGGCCGCTTCCACGTTGTTTTCCGCTCCCGCAACGAAGGCGGCGGCGATCCATTTCGCGTCCTCGGCGGTCCCACCGAGCTCGGCGGTAAGTTGGTCGATGCGCGCCCGAGCGTTGGCTGCTGCAGCGAGAAGTGCCGGCTGGGTAAGCCGCCCACCCTGGGCGGCGCGGAATGCCGCCCCGGCCACGAACGCCGTCTGGCGCAGGCGCTGAAGCTCGCGCGGCGTCATGACCGGCCATCCATGATGTCGAAGATCGCCGCGCGGGCGCGGCGCAGATCGTCCCGGCTGAGCACGATGGGATGGCCCGCCGCCTCGCAGGCGGAGACCACCGCACGCACCGTCGCGTCGGCGATGCCTTGCGGAGTGAGGAGGGAGGGGTTGGCACGAAGCCGCATCCCCTCTGCGCGCGCTGCGGCGCGAATTGCCTCTTTAGTGAGACGGCGGGGAAACGTGATGATCTCGGCCATCACTTGCCCACTCGGATCGTGGCTTCAGGCCGGGTGTGCTTGCGCGGCCGGCCGCGCGGGCGGGCAGGGGACTCGTTCAGCAGGCCGCGAGCAGCCTTGTCGAGGTATTCAGCGAGAGCTTGCTTGCTTGCGCAGAGTTGGTTGCCGAGCCGCCCGACGGGGATCGTACCCCGCGAGACACGCATGTAGAGAGAGGTCGGCGTGATGTTGAGGTGGCGGGCAATGCTAGCCGCGCCAACGAGGATGTCTCCATCCGGGCTGTTGAGGGTCATGGTGGGATCCTGGTGCAGTGTGGGTTCTGCCGGCCAGTCGCGCATTGCGTGAGCCGACGTCTGTCATTGGACACCTCCGTTGGTGAGGACGCGGAACGGCCAAAGCCGTAGACTAACTCAAAAAGAAACGCAAGTCCGCTAAATTTAACCAAGTTTAGAAACGACACGAGGAAGAAACCGTGCCAATGTAGACATTTGATTATTGGAGTTGCACACCATGCCTATTCGCCAGCGTACCCACCAGGCAAAGGACGGCTCGATCCGGATCTACAAGCAGGCGTATTTCACCGATCAGGCCGGGAAGTTCCGGGCCAAGATCGTGAAAACTGTCGAGGAGGGCGAGGCCTGGATCCTAGAGAAGCGTGCCCTCGACAAGAACGATCGTCTCGACCCAGCAAGTCCGGTCCGCTTCAAGACGGTGGCCAACCTCTGGCTTCAAAATCGCAAGTCGGAAAAACTGGCGAGGATCACACTCCAACAGGCCGAGCGAGATCTCGAAAACTACATTCTTCCGCATTGGGGACATCTTCGGTTCCGTGAGCTTTGCCCGCAGGACGCGATCGACTTTTTCGCCAAGCTCTCGAAGAAGGGCGTCAGCGGTCAGCCTCTCTCGGCCAGTACCCAGCGGCGCATCCGGTGCACCCTGCAGGGGGTTCTGGACCTCGCGAAGAACAAAAAGCTTCTGACGCAGGACGTGCTGTCCTCCGTCAAGATCAAGGGCACGAAGCCGACCAGGGTGACGCCTTCCGAGGCGGAAACCAGGGCGATCATTGAGGAGGCGCTGAAGCCCTCAACGCCGGCTTTCGCGAGGGCCTTGGCCGTGCTGCTCAACTTCACCGGTATGCGCGGCGAGGAGGCTCGCGCTCTGGTGTGGGGCAAGGTGAATTTCGAGCAGAGGACCATCCGCGTGGACCAGGCAGCGAACTCTTGGGGGGAAATCATTGAGCCAAAGACGGAGGCGTCGAAGAGAACGTACGCCGGGGTCGACACCCTCGTGATGGCAGTGCTGCAGCAACTTCGCGACGAGCGCAACGCGCGCGCGCGGCCGGAGACGCGGTTCACTGGCCCGGGCGACTTCGTCTTCGGCACCGGCACCGGCCGGGTGTTCTCGCACAACAACCTGATCGAGCGGGTCTACGGGCCACTGCAGGTCAGGGCGGGGGTGAGCAAGACGACCATCCGGGCGGGCAAAGAGAAGGTGGTCGGCAAGTTTGGCTTGCACGCGCCGCGCCGCTCGGTTGGCTCCCTGGCGCATGCGCATGGGGAACTTTCGATTGCCGCGATCTCGAAGCTCCTCGGCCACCAGGACCCGAGCTTCACTCTCCGGACCTACATTGGGGCGACGCAGGACGGTGCCGAGCACGGCGAGGGCATTTCGAGAACGTTCGCCGCCCTGAAGTTTGCCAACTCCATGCCAAAGGCCAACTTGAAGCTCGTAAAGGGCTGAGATATCGAAGAAATTAATTCGGAAGAACTATCGATCATAATCCTTGTGTCGGGGGTTCAAATCCCTCCTCCGCTACCACTAGGTCCCCCCACCATTCGGGTGGACGGGAACACGTCGTGGCCGATGAGCCTCGAAAGACTGCCCACCACCTCCAAGACTGGCTGCGCGCCGGCCGGCGGCGGCCGTACGATCACAGACTGGACGAGACTGCGGAACGCCTCGCCCGCACCAGCGTCAACCGCGTTCGGCAGCGCCTTGGCCAACGCGGCGATGTCCTGCCGGTAGCGCTCGACTGCTTGGGGGTGCAGCGCGATCGTTGGGGCCTCGTCGTCGCCTCGAGAGATTGCCGCCGTCACCTCCTTCTTTTCCGCTTCCAGCTCGCCCAATCGGGCGCTGATCGTTTCCACAGCCACGATGCCCTTGGCGAGTGCGTCGACGAGCCGACGCAGCTCGCGCGTCACTTCGCCCAGGCGCGCCTCGGCCCGGCTTCGGTCGCGGCGAGCCGTCGCAGTGAGTTGCTGCATTTCGTCGTGATAGGCCCGCACGTAGGCGGCCAGGGCGTCCGGGCTGGTGAGCTGGGCGGTCAAGCCGTTGACAACCGCGTGCTCGATGTCCTCGCGGTTGTAACGGCGGATGTGGTGACAGGACCCGCTCTCCTTTGCGGTTGAGCACATCACTCGGGGCCGGCCTTTGCGCTCGCCAATCGAAGACATGCCACCCCCGCACAATCCACACCTGAGCAGACCAGTAAGGAGATGTTTCGAGGGCTGCTGCCGGCTGAACGACAAATGTGAACGTCCGTGTTTGCGGGCACCCACACGGACGAACAGCTCCTGCTCCACAATGCGTAGGTGGGGCGCATCAGCCCGCTGCCACTCGCTCTCGGGGTTCGGCCTTGATATCCGCTTCCCCGTGTCGGGGTCACGTACGAACTTGGTCCGGTTCCAAATGATGGTCCCAGCGTAAAGCTCGTTCAGCAGAAAGCCCGTACCCCTCTGCCGCGAGCCATTGATCGTCGAAGCGTTCCACAAGGTGCCTCGAGGCGGGGGAACGCGGTCTCGGTTGAGGCCCTGGGCGATGTCCCTGGGGCTCTTGCCCGCGGCGTACTCCATGAAGATGCGGCGCACCACCTCGGCCTCGGGCTCGTGCACCACCAACTTGCCGGGCTCCCCCGGGGTCGGCCGGTATCCGTAGCTCTTGCCGCCAGCATGCCGGCCGTCGCGCACGACCCCCTTCATCCCGCGACGCACCTTGTGGGCGAGGTCGGCCAGGAACAGGCCGCCCAGCAGCCCGCGGACGCCAATCTGCACTGCGTCGGCTACTCCGTCGTGGATGGCTTGAATGCGGATGCCCTGGAAGGTGAGGCGTTTGTAGATCCCGGCGAGGTCTTCTTGGTCGCGGCTGATGCGGTCCAGAGCTTCAACAACCACGACGTCGAACGCCTGTACTCGAGCCGCGTCCATCATCGCTGCAAGGCCGTCGCGACCGAACATCGACGAGCTTGTGCGTGCGCGATCCTCGTAGACGGCCACCACCGCCATCCCCTCCCCGGCGGCGAAAGATCGACAGACAGCAACTTGGTCTTCGATAGACCGATCCTTTTGGAGGTCAGTCGAGAATCGGGCGTAGATGACGGCTCTGGGCGGGCTGGAGGATGTTGGCATCGGGCTTTTCTGTCAGTCGACCCTGCGCGGCGAGGGCGGCGGCATAGTCCCTACGGGCGGCGGCACGGGCAAGCGCCTCGATCAGGGGCACCAGCGCGGGGTTGAGCGGGCGGGTCGGCTCAGGTGTGGGAGCGGGGGCACTGGCCATCAGGCGTCGATGTTCCGGTGTTCCATCCCCACGGCGAGTCGAACGCCGCGGGCAATGCAGGAGCAGGTGCGGAGTACGCGCACCTGCGCTGAGGCGTTCACAGGAAGCTCCAGATCGCGGCGAGGAGGAGGAGCCCGCCTATAGGGATCAGCGCCCAGGCAATGACGGTCTCCGGGTTGCCTTCGTCGTCCTCGAAACCGCTGTCGCGGACGTGCGGCGGCGGCCACGCGGGATCGAAGCCGGACCGGTCATCGCCGGGCGGCAACGGATCGAACGGATGACTCATTCGGAGGTGTCCCCGTCGGGCCGGCGGAACGGCAGCACACCTGACGCGATCTGCGACTTGCGATGCAGGCGCTCGTTCTCAGCTCTGATCCAATCGAGGCCGCCGGTCGGCCCAGTTAGCCATTCCATGACGCCGTCGGCGGGGAAAGTGCGGGAAGCGTACTTCTCGGGCACACCGGAGACTGATCCCTGCCGCCAGCATCGGCCGCCGGTGCGCCCGAAGCGATCCAGTTCCTTGGACAGCAATGCGGAGAGTTTCGAGTGAACCGCGTTGTCACTCCCGAGCGCGATGACGGCAACCTCCCGAGCACTCTGGAACGTCGCCCGCGCTGTAGCCATGGGCGTGAGGTGCCGCTCGAACGTGCCGTTCACGATGCCGGCCACCTTTCGGCCGGTGTCACGCTCGATCCTCCGGAGCTGGTCGGCATGCGAGGTCACGATCTGCTTGATGGCGGCGATCTCCTTGCGCTGGTAGCGGAGAACCTTTTGGAGCCAGAGCGCCAGTTCGCGATGAAGCTTCCGGATCTCCTCAAGGTTGAACGAGGGCCCATGAGGGTTGGGGACTACGTCGATTGCGTCCTGCTCTGAGTGATGTTGGTGCCGCCACTCCATAAACACCCGGATCAGCATCTCGCGAACGTCGGCCGCCTGGGGTGTTAGCGACTTGACGGCAAGGAGGAGCGCCTGGGGTTCGTTCAGGAGGTACTCTTGCACTTCGCGCTGCGCGCCAGAGCCAATTCGGACCATCGCCGTACGGCACGGCGTTGGTCCATAACGGCCCAGCTCAGCCTTGTTGCGCGCGATCAGCTCCCTGATGACGCGCGGCCGCCCGAGCCCGAGCGCTTCGGCGAGCTGGAGGTCGAGCACACGCGGCTCGCCCTCATGATCAATCAGCATCAGGCTCGGAATCGAGCCGTGAATCGCTTCACTCATTGTGATCCTCGTCCATCGCAGTTGTCGCCAGTGGCGTTCATCGAGCCGAGCGCCATCCGGCGGTCGATGTGCTCGCGGAGTTCGGTGAGCTTCTCGCAGCTCCACCCTGTTGCGCTGCCGCAGAGGTATCGGCAGGTGCGCTCGCCCTTGCCGGGCTGGCATGTGCTGATCACGTAGGCGTCGTCAGGCGGAGCAAGCTGGATACAGACACGCTCGTTCACGGTGCGCCTCCGCCTTGCGGGGTTTCGTGGGGTGAATCCGCTGCGGGCAGGTCGGGTGCCGGCTGCGGCGCAGGCTCGGGCACCTCCTCACGCGTCGGCGATGGCAGCGCCGGGCGCACAGGCCTGACCGCGCCACGAGCCACCACGGCTGGGATGTCTTCGCCGCCTCGGCGCACCAGCGCCCAATGGTCATCAACCGCGTGCAGGAAGGTTGCGAGCACTGGACCGCTCTCGCCGGAGACTGTCACGTCCTCGCCGGGGGCGATGTTGGCGGCCACGACCTTGGTGACGGTGTTGCGGTCCACGTAGAGGTCGCGGAAGTCGCCTTCGACGCGCAGAACCACAGCGCTCGTGTCTGACTGATGGAAGGCAACCTCGGCGCGTACCAGCACCTTGTCGCCCTTGCGGAGCGGGAGCTGGGCGTCCATCACGCAGCCTCCGTTGGCCTCGTTGACCGTGCGCATAATGGACTTCACTGCCTGTTCTCCTGATCCTCTTTGGCTGCATCGAAAGCTCGCTCCCAGACCGCGCGGAGGGCCGCCGGCTCCTGGAATTTCACGGGCACCACCCGCCGGGGCCGGCCGTTCTTCGCGGCGTCCCAGCCATGCCTCTCGGCCGCCTCCACCAGAACGGGGTCGAGCCCCTCGGTGTTGGGCGCTGGGCCGGCCTTGGCGGCCTCGCTGGCGGGCGTCTCGCCCTCCGCGCTGCCCTGGTCCGGGATGGCGTTCTGCTCGCCCACGGACGCGGCACTCTGGCCCTGCTGGGCCTGCTGTTCGCCTTGACCCTCGCCGACAGGCTTCTCGTCGCTGGCGAAGTTCTTTCCGCGCTCGAACGCCTTGCCGTTGTTGCGGGGGTTGAACAGCGTCTCGACGGTCTCCTCGCCGGACTTGATCGCGGCATGCATCCCCAGCAGCGTGGGCATGTGATCGAGCGTGATGTCCTCAATGCCCTGCACAGCGAGCGCCAAGAAGATCTGCTCAGCCGTGACGCCGAAGGCGCCGAAGGCTGCGATGGCCCTCGCGCGGCGCTCAGCCAGGGTTTTGATGTCGCCCTTGATGACCTGGATCGCCGTGCCATACCCCTGCCGCCACACAGCCTTTGGCACGCCCGTGATGATGGCGTTGCGCTTGGCGATGGAGCAGGCGGCGTTCCCGGTGACGATGATCATGTCGTCCGAGAGGAGCCGGCCCCGCTTGTCACTGATCCGCCGGCGCACGCGGGACGTCGTGACAGCGTTGCTCTCCAGGTCGTGGAAGATGCCCTCGGCCTCGACGTACATCTCCTTGCGGTCGACGTGCGTCACCCGCGCCCCAACCCGGCAGTTGCCCCATTGGCTGGCGATAATCTCAGCCATTCGGATGGACGGGCCTTCGATGGGCTTGCCGCCGCGAGGAAGCGCGTAGACGCACTCCGTGGCGCTGTCCCTGTCGAGGGTGATGAGGGCGTTGATGTCGTTCGCTACCTTGGCGAGCTGGCGCGGGTAGGCCCGGGCGGTCGTGATCTGGTTGTCGATCTCGGCTGCGAGCATCTGTACCGCGAGGCTGGAGCCCGCCTGGGCGAGAGCCGGCAGGCTCGTTGCTTGGGCGATGATCTCGCCATCTTCGTTGATCGTCTCGGACATGGGCGTCAGGCCCTCCTCTGCTAGCGCGCTCAGCGGATGCTGGCGGTCTCGGTTTCGTAGATGCGGAAGCCCGCGAGCTGCCGGCGGCCGGCGCGCATCGCTGCTCGGCCGGCCTTCTCGACAGCTTCGTCGGACAGGAAGGGCAGCAGTTCAGCAGTGATGGCCGAGCGGTCCACGAGGTCGCATACCCACTCTCGCTTCAGAGTGGAGAGAGAGGCCGCGCCCCTGGTGCGGGCCATCTCGCTCGGCGCGGCAGCTGCGGCCTTCTCGGCGCTCTCCGCCTGCTTGTCGGCTAGGACCGCGTGGTCGAGCGCCCGGTCGCGGTCCTTCTCCGCGGCGACCCGCTCGAGATATGCCTGCCGGCTGGTCTCCTCCTGCATGGCCCGGGCCTTCTCAGCGGCCTCACGCTCGGCTGCCTCGGCCGCGCGCATACGGGCTTCCTGCTCCTCGCGTGCTTTCCGGGCCTCCTCCTCACGACGGCGGCGCTCTTCCGCCGCCTTCATGCGCAGGTACTCAGTCGCCCTGGCCGTGAGCCGCGCCTTCATCTTGTCGAGGCGCTCGGCGTGGACCTTGAAGAAGCCATCCACCTCGCGGCCCGCCTTCAGAAACGGCTCCTTCTCCGCCACACGCTTGCTCTCCGTGTCCTTGAGGCATTCGCCGATGAGCTTCACGAGGTCGCCCAGTGCGGTCTGCTGATCATCGTTTTCTATGACTGGGGGCAGCTGCGTGGCGGCGGCCGCGAGCTTCTCGATGCGCTCCAGCAGCGCTTCGTGGTCGAGCGCAAGCCGCTCGGGCAGTGGCGGGGAATTGCCGCCCACGGGCGGCGGGTCGTTCAGATCGAGCGCAGCGCTCATCGCGTCGGGTCCTTACTACGGTGGGACTTGGGCGGGGGGCGTTAGGCGGCCTTTGCGAACCAAGCCGGCATGTCGGCCAGCTCCAGCTCGTGCAGCTCGGCGGGGATGACCCAGGGATTGTCGGGGCCGAAGTCGAGGAGGAAGTCCCGGTAGGTCGCGAGCGCCTTCGCGATGTCCGCACCGGCCGCGTCGAGGATCGGATTGCCGGGCGAGAGCTGTGCGGCCCAGACTTGCGGCGGCAGGCCCGAGTGGAAGAAGACCCAGTACCAGCCAACCTCTTCCTCGGCCGCGACCCGCTGGAGCCAAGCCGGGTCGTGCTCGCCTTGGACCTGGCCGGCCGCCACCAGGGCCGGCAGCGCCGCGCGACCCTCGAGGTAGTGGGCCGCCTGGATGTCGTAGCGCAGCCCGGCGATCTGTGCCCGGCAGGCGCGGTCGAAGGGCATGTCCTTCGTGTTGCCGATGCTCTTCAGGTCGCCCAGGCCGCGGACCTTCAGGTAGTCGATACGGCACTTCTTGCGCACGGGTGTGCCGAGCACGGAGTCGGTCCAGAAGATCGACACCTCGGGCACTCCGCCCAGGAACGCCTCGGCAAGGTCAGGGCTCGTCGTGATCAGGCGCGCGGCGTCGAGGATGAGCTGGTGCTGCTCGGGCGGCAGGAGCGTAATGCCAGCGCGAGTGGCGCTGTCCACGATGTCGTCCAGGATACGGACAGTCGGGTCGCGGTAGAGCGCCAGTTCAATCTTCTCGGCCTTGCTGCGCGGCAGCTTGCCGACGCCTCGATCCGCAAACCACTTCCCGAGGTCCGCGTCCGTCACCAGGAGATCGTCGCCCGTTGGCAGTGCAGCGTAGAGGTCGCGGAAGGCGTCTTCTCCCTCCAAGACGCGCTTGTGGACGGCCCGGCCGAACGTGAGGTGCGGGGCAACCTTGCCAGGCTGCTCGGGTTCGCGGTCGGGGTTGAGCGGGCTCTGCCACCAGTAGACCGAACCGCCGGTCAGGAGACGCTTCAGGTCCGTCGACCCAAGCGCCGGGTCCGAGTGGTACTCGGCTTCCGGCATTCCGAAGTAGACGCCCGGAGAGTGTTCAGAGGACATGGGACCTCGAGGAAGCTTCAGACAGGACATTGGGATGAGCGACCGGACAGCTCGTCTCGCCGGTGCGCAGTCGAGGAGCGATCGTCGTTACGGCCGCGGCCTGGCAGGCTGCTTGCGAAGCGCGCGGCGGCGGGCTCGGGCCTTTTGGGCACGCAGCGCCCGATAGGCGAGCAGTGCGCGAGCCGCGGCAGGACTCGGTGAGACCACGGTATGTGGCTCAGCATCACCGTTGCGGGCAGCGACCGTCATGACGCCCTCCCGAAGCGCAGCACGTCGGCCTGCGCCTGCGCGGCAAGGTCCGAACGGCGCGCGAGAACCGCCGAAATCGCCGCATCAACTTCGAGCAGCGATGCCCTGCAGAAGCGGCACGTGGAAGCGGAAGTCGCCGGCGCCTTCAGGCGAGCACGACACGTCTCCCAGCGATCGAGGTGAGTGTTGAGCGCGTTGATCCGGTCGCCTCGGCTTTGGAGGCGGCGAAGATCATCGTCCAGCTCGACAAGATACGCGGTCAGGAACGGCGTGATCACCTGATCCGAGGCCGTCGTGTCGAGGTCGCAGAGGTTGTGAGGGGGGTGCGTCATGGGCGCTCTCATTGGCTGGAGCGCCAGAAACTACGCTCCGGGCGTAATTCGTGTCAACGCTTCAAGCGTAATTGCAACGCGCCATGCGTTACCGACGGGTTTGCCTTGCGCGCGATGTAGAGCTCAATCGGAGAGGGGCAGGGCGGTACGGGGGCGGCCTCCAGGGCCGCCCTCCAGATTCCCGATCAGCCTTGGGAAGCTCTTTCGGGAAGATAGATACTCACTACCGCGCGCGCGAACTTGATTCCCGCGTGCGCGTGAAAGGTGCCTTCTGCGAGGAGCGAGCTACTCTTTCGTGGCAAATTTTTTTTGATCATTCGCCGCCGGCCGGAACTCGATACGGCGCCTCATGTGCCGCCACAGGTCGCGCCTCGCGCGATGTAGAGCTCAATCGGAGAGGGGCAGGGTGGTATGGGGCGGCCTCCAGGGCCGCCCTCCAGATTCCCGGTCAGCCTTGGGAAGCTCTTTCGGGAAGATAGATACTCACTACCGCGCGCGCGAACTTGATTCCCGCGTGCGCGTGAAAGGTGCCTTCTGCGAGGAGCGAGACAGCTACTTCGTGGCCGTCATTTTTTTGATCATCCGGCGCCGGCCGGCGTTCGACAGCTTGCGCCATTGCCCCGATCTAACCACGCCGTGCACGCCGGCGATCCACTCCAATCGCACGCCCCGAATCGGTGGCGCGTTGTGGCTCTCGAGGTCGTAGGTCTGAGGCTCGCTCCCCTTCACAACGCGCTTCAGCAGGCGCCGACCGTCCGCTGTTCGCACCGCCGCCTCCCAGCCGACCAGCTCTTCGGGGCCCACCTCAGTGCGCCAACAAATCACGACATCGCCGTCGTCATAGCGCGGCCACATGCTTTCGCCACTGACCTCAAAGGCCACGGCATCGGCCGGAACGGGGAAGGGGACTTCGATCTCGTAGAGGCCTTCGGGCGGGATTTGCTCCTCGTCCGGGCTGATCTCCTGGCCCGCGCCGATGCGGCCCATCACGGCGACCTCGTTCGTGGCAGGCGCGCTATCGGAGAGCGAGCCCTCGCCGGTGAGTAGCCAGTCCAGCGACACCTTGTAGGCCTTCGCAAGCCTGCGTGCGGAGTCTTTGCCTGGCTCGCGGTCGCCGTTCTCGTAACCGAGATAGGTGGAGGCGGGAATGCCAAGCTGGCGTGCCGCCTCCGTGCCGGTCGCGATGCCGGCATTGAGGCGTGCTTTGCGGATGCGATCTTTCATGGTGGTCATGGCCAAACTTCGCATAGAGCGTTACGCATGGGGCATTGACATGCGTTACGCACCAGGCGTAGTTTCGCGCACATAGCAAGGGTCAAAGCATGTCGGACCACGTGGGTGTGCCCACCATCATCGAAGCGCTCGGCGTCTCTCACCTGTCTCGCGTCCTGAGCCAGCGCGTGTCCACCGTGTCCAGCTGGAAGCAGCGCGGCTCCATCCCGGCCGAGTACTGGCCTGGCATCGTCTTGGAAGCAAAGCGTCGTGGCTACGCTCTCTCGTACGAGCTGCTGGCGATCCTTCACGCCAGAGCGAAGGGAAAGTGGCCCGCGATCGGCACCACGTCTGACTGACAAAACTCTGCCGAAACACGCACATTCGAAGCAGTTGCAGGATCATCCTCGTGCTTGGAAGTGCACGGCTACGGTATCGTGCAGCAACAGGAGCCAATGGTGGCAGACGGAAAGCAAATCAGTGGGGAAGTGCTCGTCGCTCTGCTGCGGGAGGCGCAGAGCGCCGCCTCCAGGGTGGCTGAGATCAACGGAAACCTTGGTGACCGGGTCAAGCACCACAAGGACCACTCCAACCTTCACACGGGCGCCTTTGCAATCATCAAGAAGATGGCGCGGATGGAGGAGCTGAAGCGGGACGCGTTCTGGGCGGCGCTCTCGCTGTACAAGGATATCGCAGACGAAAAGCTCTGGGACCGACACTCGGGCGACCTCGCGGACATGGCCGTCCAAAGCGACGACGCTGAGCACGAAGCCGATGAGGACGTCGAGGCGGCCAAGCGGAACGAGGCGGCCCTGCGCCGTGGCATCTCAGAGCTGCCCGAGGATGCCGACGACGCGCCGAAGCCCGGCGAGCGACGCCGGTCGAAGCCGAAGACCGGCGGCGGTGAGCCCGGCACCTACAAGCTCAATTAGCCGTGCGCGAGGTCGGGGAGGCCGTCCATGATCGTGCTCGCGCTGGACATCGGCACGAACACTGGCTGGGCCCATGGGAAGGTTGGAGGGAACAACCCTCCGCCCATCTCGGGGTCGGTGCGCCTTAAGCGGACCCACGAGCCCCACGAGGTCGCGCCCTTCAACCTGCATTGCTTCCTGCGTGACAGATTTGAGGAGTGGGCGGTGTTCGGCCAGCTCCCCGACCTCGCGTTCCTGGAGCACTTCCTGAATCCGGTGGCCCAGCCCTCAGCAGACGCGGCCATCATGCAGTTGCAAGGGCATGGAGCTGCCCAGGCGTTCCTTCGCAGCCACGGCATTCGCGTCGAGATGGCGATGCCGGCGACGATCAGAAAGCATTTCATCGGCACCGCTAAGGTGCCGAAGGGGAGCCCGGCCGGCGAGATCAAGCGCCTCGTGCGCAACCGTTGCGCCCAGCTTGGCTACTGCCCGCGGGATTGCACCGACTACGACCGGACCGATGCGTTGGCCGCCTGGGACTACGCGGCTCATGTGTTCGGCCGGGCGCAGCCCCGCACGTTGCAGATGTTCGGGGGCGCAGCGTGAGCGAGGGGGCAGCGGGAAAGCCCGCAAAAGCGCAGCCTGGCGATCCGGTCGGACTGAAGGAGATGATCAACGTCCTGCAGGAGCAGGCTCGCGACGTGGAGGGGGCAGCGCGGCGAGGCGCCATGGCGAACCTTCGCGAGACGATCCATCCCGACTACCAGCGCAAGGTCGAGGTCCTCGATGCGGCCCATCGCTTTCTCGAGTTCACGATCCTTCCGCAGCTCGAAGACATCCGCACTCGCGTCCGCCGGCTGCGGAGATAGCGCCGATGGCAAAGGGCAGCAGCAAACCTCGCCGCAAAGTGGCGCGGCGCACCTATCTCGCACCTGACAAGATGCGCGCGGCCTGGCTCGCTGGGAACGGCAAGGGCCTCACCGAGATCGCCGCTCTCGTTGGCGGCACGACCCGCGTCCGCGTCCACACCATGCTGCGCAGCTACGGGCTCGGGACCGTGCCGAAGATCAGCAACGAGGTGGCGATGATGGTGATCCTGCGCCGCCAGGACCTCGACGCCTTCCACGACGAAGCCGCAGAGCGGGACGCCGACCCTGCGCTGCTCGCTGCTCACCTGCTCACGATCCTGATCCGCGAGCCGGTGCTGCTGACGAACCTCTTGGACGAGCTCGAAGAGGGCGAGGCGCAGCGGCCATGACCTTCCAGCTTCCTGCTGCGGACGTCGCCGCGGTCGCGCGTCTTCTGCTCGGCGACGAGAATAAGGCCCAGAGCAAGGCCGACGAGCTGCGCTGGGGCTCACGCGGTTCGCTCTCGATCGACCTCCACAAGGGCACCTTCTTCGATAACGAAGAGGCTACAGGCGGCGGGCTCCTGGAGCTGATCCACCGGCAGACTGGGCGCAAGGGCAAGGACGCGGTCGCGTGGCTGCGGTCATACGGCTTCAACGTGCCCGACGAGCGGCCCCAGGGGCGCCAGCAGCTGCCGGTGAACGGGAAGGGGGTCCAAAGCGGCTCCTCGCCGCCCCAGAACCCTCCCAAGCCTCGCGTCGTGGCGACGTACGACTACACCGACGAGACCGGAGCGCTGCTCTTCCAGGTCTGCCGGATGGAGCCCAAGAACTTCCGCCAGCGCCGGCCCGACAGTGAGGCCCGCGATGGGTGGACCTGGAGCGTCCGCGGCGTCCGGCAAGTGCCGTTTCGCCTCGGCGAACTCATCAACGCGGTAAAGGCCGGCGAGACGGTTTTTGTAGTTGAAGGGGAGAAGGACGTCCTGGCACTGGCCGAGTGGGGTATCACGGCAACCTGCAACGCGGGCGGGGCGGGGAAGTGGTCGGACGGGTTCGAGCCCTTTTTCGAGGACGCCGATGTGGTCATCCTGCCGGACAACGACCCGCAGAGCACGAAGAAACGGCCTGACGGGTCCGAGGTGTTAGCCTTCTACGCCGACGGCCGGCCGAAGTTCACCGGCCAGGATCACGCCCTCATGGTGGCCGATAGGCTGCTGCCAGTGGCGCGGCGGGTGCGGGTCCTGGAGCTGCCCGACCTGCCGCGCAAGGGAGACTTCTCGGATTGGAAGGCGGCAGGCGGTACGCCCGACGCCCTGTTTGAGCTGGTCGACACCCGGGCCGTCCTCGGCGACGCCTACCGCACACCGCCGGCCGAGGGGCCGAACCCCGACCGACCAGACGATCCGCCCTGGGATGGCGGCGACCTGCCGCCCGCGATCGGGCAGGCACCTGCGCCCTTCGTCTCCAAGTTCAACGCCGTGCCCTGGCACCTGCTCGACATGCCAGGCCAGGAGCACGAGTGGCTGGTCAAAAACGTCATGACCCGAGGCGAGGTCGCAATGATGGTCGGCGCGAGCCGGGCCGGGAAGTCGTTCGACGCGCTCAACCTGGTGATGTCCGTCTGCCGAGGTATCCCCTTCTGGGGGAACCGGACCATCCGCGGAGGGGTGGCCTATCAGGCTGGCGAGGGTGGTAAGGGGATCAAGCGACGGGTCCGGGCCTACCGCCAGTTCCATGGACTCTCGGTGAGCGACAAGATCCCCTTCGTCCTGCTCCCAAAACCGGTCGATCTCTACGCGAACGACGAGCAGACGAACGACCTGATCGCCGAAGCTCGACATCACGCCGACGCCTGGGACGTGCCGCTGGAGCTCGTCGTTATCGACACGCTGTCCAGCGCCACGCCCGGGGCCGACGAGAACTCCTCCAAGGACATTGGCCCGGTGCTCGCGCGTTGTCACCGCATCGCCGCCGAACTGACCTGCGCGGTGCTCCTGGTCCACCACATGAACGCGGGCGGCAATAAGCCCCGCGGCCACACATCCATCTTGGCGAACCTCGACAGCGTGATCGAGGTCGTGCGGTCAGAGACCCTGAAGGATGCGGACGGCCGCGATATCCGCGAGTGCAAGACCACGAAGCAGAAGGACGGCGAAGATGGAAGGCGTTGGCGCTTCGTGCTGCGTTCGGTCGAGGTTGGCCAGGACCAGGATGGTGAGCCGATTACCTCATGCGTCTGCGTCGAGCCGAACATGGGCGCGATGGAAGGGGTCGAGCGGCAGGCGGAGGATGCCGGCATCAAGCTCACCGATCAGTGCCGCCACTTTCTCGGAGCCATCGACAAAGCCCTGGCCGATCACGGCATCCCACCGCCTCCCGAGCTGAACCTGCCTCGGCACATCCGGGTGGTCGAGTTCCGCCACATCAAGAACGCGTTCGTCGCTCGTGAGTGGGACGAAGCCCCGCTCGCCGGCGCGGCTGCCGAGGTGAACGCGGGCACGATTCGGCAGGCGATGAGCCGCCACGGCAAGACCCTCACCAACAAGGGCATCATCATGAAGGAAGGCAACTTCGTTTGGATGACGGGGCGCAAGGTGCGCGGCTATCGCGCGGCAGCCCCCTCAAAGGCTTCCGAAACTTCACGCTCCATCACGCCAGCCGACGACCGGCTTGACGACCTCTACTGAGAGGAAGCGGGGATGGACGACTTCTGGACTCCGAAGCTTGTGAAAGAGCAGCTCACCGACGCGATCCGCTGGGTGCAGCGGACTGGCGGCCCGACTGGGCCGGCAGGTATGTCGACGCTTATGCCAGCGTTCGTCTACGACGCCGACGACATTGCCGCCCAGGACGAGCTGCCGAAGGAGGAGACGGGCGCCCGGCAGCCGACTCTACCTTCTACCGTCACTCGCTTCGAGGCGGTGCTCTACTGGCCAGCGGTCTACCTCTACGACCTGCCCGGACCTCGGCGCGTGCTCCGCGTCTGGATGAGGGGCAAGGCCACTCGGCAGCCCTTCAACCAGCTCTGCAAAGCCCGCAAGTGGTCGCGTGCGACTGCGAACCGCGCGCTCGACAAGGCAATCGCCACGATCGGTGTCGGCCTCACCCGGGACGGGGTGCCGCCCCCATGAGCGTTTTCCGGATCTTCGCCCCCCACAGCGCCCGGGGCTGCCTCTTGATCCGTCCCATTCTCGCAAGGTCGGCATTCCGCCGACCTCCCCACTTCGAGGAACACCGATGACGAAACGAAAGAACACGGCCCTTTCGCCGAAGCCGCAGCCTGCGGAAGAGGGACCTACTCAGCTGCCCCAGAGCGCTCCGATGGCGGCCGCGCAGCCGCCCCAGGCCGGAACGGCGTTCAACGTCGCCAGCACTGCCCCTATAGAGCCCCCAAAACTGACCAAGGCGGGACACGCGGAGCTCGCGTCTGGCCTTGCGACGGAGCTGCGAGACGCCTTGGAGGGGATCGCAAGGTTCCGGGGCTTCACAAATCTTGCCGATGCGAAGGGCTCCACTCTGTTCATCGGTGAGTACAAGTCGAAGCTCGACGTTCTCGCGACGTACGAGGCAGAGGTGGAGCGCGCCGATGGCTGACCGGGCCGAAGGAACGCGAATGGCCTGCATCGTCCGCAAGATCATCGGCCCGAAGATTCTTCTCTACAGCGGAACCTACTTCGACTTCCTGGACCCGGAGCGAAGCGACTTGACCATCGAGGACATCGCTCACGGGCTCTCAAACATCTGTCGGTTTGCAGGTCAGTGTCACCGCTTCTATTCGGTCGCCCAGCACTGCGTTCACATGGCTGATTTAGCCGAGCCGCCAAACGGCTACGCGGCCCTGATGCACGATGCTCTCGAAAGTGTTGTTGGAGACGTGAGCCGTCCACTCAAGGACCTACTGCCCGACTACCGCGCGATTGAGGCCCGCTGCGAGGCCGCGATATTTCGACGGTTCGCTGTCCCTAGCCCGCTCCCTCCCGAGGTGAAGATGCTCGATATGCGGATGCTCATCACCGAGCAGCGGCAGCTGATGCGTAACCGGGACGACTGGGACTGCACGCGAGGGCTCGAGCCGCTGCCACTCGACATCCCTGTCTGGGATCCCGAGCAGGCCGAGAGCGAGTTCATGGACCGCTACGTGTGGCTGAAGGGCGGAGGAACGCAATGACCTCCGACACCAAGGTGGTCGCGATCTTGCGCCACGCCATCCAGAGCAATCGCGAGCGCACCCGCGACGACCCGGTCTTCCAAATCACCCACGCCGGCCAGACCTTTTACGCCAGGACGGTGGAGGCGAGCGGCCCCTTCCGCTTCACCTATAGCCCGGGCAAGCCCCTAATCACCGGGAAGAAGGCCAGCGAGGTGTGGTTCGAAACTGAGGCCGAGCTGATTCTTACCGGAATTGTGAATGAACATCCGCTTAAAGGCATCGCAGCCCGGGCCGACGACGGTCGGCACTTCTGGTGGACTGCCCCTGCCAACACCCGCGACGAGCTGCTCGCGGTCGCAGCCGAGGAGGCCAAGAAGCTCGGGCTGGCGACCATCACCGTCCTACGTACCGAGCTGGACGTGGAGCCCTGGACGCAGGTGCTCGAATGCTGCGGGACGCCCGAGTGAAGACCGAGACGTGCAGCCACTGGAACAGGCAGGGTCTGGAGCGCGATTTCGTGGTCGGCACCGGCCGGCGTCTTCGTGGTGACTTAGGTCGACGAGCAGCGGCTTACGCCCTGGCGTATCCTTCCACTTAGATGGATTGTGTCGGCGAAACCAATTGGTAGGGTGATTCTCTATCGGGTGGGAGAGCGTATGGACACACCGGCAGTACGAAAGGCACGGGGCGCCTTCTTCACCCCGCCAATCCTGGCCGACTACATCGCCCGGTGGGCTATCCGTCGGGCTGGCGACACAGTTTTCGAGCCCTCGTGCGGCGATGCTGCGTTCCTCGTGCCCGCTGCTGACCGCCTGCGCCGGCTGGGCGCCCCGCACTCGCTTGCGGGCCAGCTCGCAGGCCTCGACATCCACCCCGCGTCGGCCGAGGCGGCGCGCAGGCGGCTGGCAGCCGAGGGCGCGGAAGTGCATGTGGAGACGGGCGACTTCTTCGACCGGCCAGTCCCCGAGCCGCTGTTCCGCTACGACGCAGTGATCGGTAATCCGCCCTACGTCCGATACCAACAGTTCGGCGGGGAGGCACGGGCAAAAAGCCGCCAGGCAGCGCTGGCACAGGGCGTTCGGCTGACCGGCCTTGCGAGCTCGTGGGCGGCATTCACGATCCATGCGTCCGAATTCCTGAAGGCCGACGGGCGTCTTGGGCTCGTGCTGCCCGCCGAGCTCTTGACCGTAAACTATGCAGCCCAGGTGCGCCGTTATCTGCTGAAGCGCTTTGCCTTCGTCAAGCTCGTGCTTTTCGAGGAGCTAGTCTTCCCTGGCGTGCTTGAGGATGTCGTTCTGCTACTTGCTGAAGGCTCCGGCGGCGCTCCCCATTTCGAGGTCTATCAGGCACGTAATCTGGCCGATCTTGATCGCGCAGGGGCGTGGGTCGGCTACACACCGGGCGACGGCAAATGGACACCAGCACTGCTGCCGACAGCAGCACTCGATATTTACCAGCAGCTGACCGAGGGACCGGGCTTCTCGACCATGCTGGAGGCCTGGGGCGAAACCTATCTGGGTGCGGTCACCGGCAACAATGACTTTTTCACCCTGACGCGACCGCGCGCCACTGAACTCGGGCTCGCACCGCGCGAGCTCCTGAAGATCTCCCCTCCGGGCTCAAAGCATCTGCGCGGGCTGACCTTCTCGGGACGCGCTTGGGACCATCTTGCGAGGGAAGGTAAGCGGGCGTTCCTGTTTGCGCCAGACGCCTGCCCCTCCCCGGCCGCGAAGCGCTACATTGCCATGGGCGAGGCGCAGGGAGTGCAACTCGGCTACAAGTGCCGCAACCGGACACCGTGGTGGCGGGTGCCGCTGGTCGAGCGGCCCGATCTTCTTTTTACCTATATGAACCACGACCGCCCCCGGCTTGTCGCCAACGATGCCGGCGTCCAGCTTCTCAATTCACTTTACGGCGTGAAGCTGTTCGAGACCGTGCGCGAGCTCGGTAGGGAGCTGCTGCCGCTCGCCTGCCTCAATTCCGCAACGCTGCTCGGCGCCGAGGTGGTTGGCCGTGCCTACGGCGGCGGCATGCTGAAGCACGAGCCCAAGGAAGCCGACTTGCTACCGGTGCCGGCGCCGTCGACGCTAGCTGCAGTCGCTGGTCGGCTCCGTCATACCCAAGTTCAGATCGGCGGCGCGCTGCGCGCCGCGGATCCGGCTGCGGCGGTGGCGATTGTCGACCGGGTGATCCTACAGGAACATCTCGGCATGTCGGCCGAGGACATCGCAGGATTGCGCTCGGCGCGCGAACATCTCTTTCAGCGCCGCGTCAGCCGCAGCCGGAGCGAGCGCGGAAATGCTTGACGACGCGCTCGTCGCCGCCATCAGAGACCTTGGGCCCAAACCGGACGAGGACGCGCCCCAAAAGCTCAAGAAGCGTTACAGCGAACGACTGTCGGCGCAGGTCGCGCTGACGATGGCGTACGAGCTTCGCCGTCGCGGCCTGGCGGATGCGCGGCCGGCGGGGCCTGGCGAAGTTGACGCGGGATCGGGGGCCGAGCGGCGGATGGCGGGCGGCATTGGGGCTAAGAAAGTCGATGTGACTTGGGCGACGCCCGAGTCGGGGCTGCTGCTCGGCATATCGCTGAAGACATTCAACGCGCGCGACCAGAAAAGCGGAAATTTTCAGAAGAACCTCACAAACCGGCGCGGCGACGTTCTAATGGAGGCGGTTACGCTGCATCGCCGCTTTCCATATGCGGTGCTTGGCGCGTTCTTCATGTTCGACGCCGGTGCCGAGACTGACCACGAACGGGCCGGGCGCGTCGGGGCGAGACGCCAATCCACGTTTCACAACGCACACGCTCGACTGCGCCTTTTTACCGGCCGAAACGATCCTAGCGGCCGCGACGAGCAATTCGAGCGCTTCTATGTGGCACTCATCGACAACGCGGCCGCCGGTGTGGTGTTGCGGGCCTACGAGGCGGGACGCGCGGCCGAGGTTGTATCCTTTGCAGCGGCGATCGACCAACTCCTTTACCTCGTTGCCGAGCGCAACAGCGACTTCTATGAATTCGACGAGACAACGGGCCGGCTTTCGCGGCTCAAGGGCACCTAACCCCTTGGCACGCCGCTCGCGCGCTCGTTCCCGGCTGTGATAGGAGATCACCTAGGCAGGCGCTGGCAGGTGCTTGTCCGGGCTAAGCGCTCACGGCCTATAAACATCCAGAGGATTGCTTTTGGCAGTCAAGAAAACCCTTCGTGAGCAACTTGGCGAGCTGCTCACCGCCGATCAGCCCGACTACGACCGGATCGCAGTGCTGACCGCGCAGCTCCTTGAGGCCGACACCAGCCGGGCGCGCTTCTCAGTCGACGCCGGTGTAGTGGCTCGCCTCGGGCGTGAGCTCGTCGCGCGACACGAGACGGCACTCTCAGAACTAGTAAAGAACGCCTATGACGCCGATGCGCAGCGTGTCGACGTTCACATTGCGGGCCCCGTGCACGGCGATTTCATCGAAGTGAGCGACGACGGCTCGGGCATCTCGCACGAGGCGCTTACACAAGGTTTCATGCGGTTGGCGACAACGAGCAAACTCGACCAGCCGCTTTCGCCTGTGTTTCGCCGCCGGCGCGCCGGGCGCAAGGGCGTTGGACGGTTCGCAGCCGAACGCCTTGGTCGCCGCCTGATTCTTACAACCGCGACCGCGGCAGCCGACGAAGCGCTCCAGATCGACATTGAGTGGAGCCGATTCGAAGCCGGGCGCGACCTCGCGTCGATTTCGGTACCAGTTACCACATTGCCAAAGTCGCGCCCACAGGGGACAACCTTGCGCATTGAGGGGCTGCGCGACGGCTGGCCGCCTGCCGCGGTCGAACGAACATTCAAGCATGTGCTTGATCTCATAGATCCCGGCGATCAGACCGCCGAGGCCGGGACAAGTTCAGATTTCTTCGTTCAGTTTAGGGCGGACGGGCGTAGCGTGGCCGTCGTCGACACCCGCACCCAGGTAGCGCGCTATGCATTTGCGGTAATCGAAGCCGAGATTGACCTCCACGGGAACGCCTTATGGAGCCTTCGCTGCGAAAGGCTGGGCATTGACATCAGCCGTCGCCCATTGCGCTTCGGCGAAAATGAAGCATCGCGGGCCGAGGCAGCGCGTCGCGCCAAGCTCAAGGCTTACTATTTTATCCTGGAGCGTAGCAATTTCCCCCCCACCGTCTACCAGACGGTGCAGAGCTACCTTGCCGCGAATGGCGGCGTCCGTGTCTATCGCAATGGATTTCGCGTGCCGCCCTACGGCCAGACTGGTGATGACTGGCTTGAGCTCGACCATATTGCCGCACGCCGGTCGCGGACACTCGCGCCGATGCGCAACCGCAACTTTCTCGGCTCCGTCTCGCTCGACGACGAATCCGGCTTGTTCGAGGAGACCTCCTCCCGCGAAGGCCTAATAGAATCGCCGGCGCTTGACGAGCTCGTGGCGGTGATGCAGGCCGCGATTTTGACCGGGGTACGCGAGGTTGATGCCGAGCGCCAGCGCCAGCAGCTGAAGCGGGTGCGGCCACCATCGGTCGGACCGTCAGACCCCTTGCCGCCCACAGCCGGCCTGGCGGCCACCGGCCAAGCGAGTGACGGCGAGCTTGGCTCTATCGTGCGCGATGCAACGCAGCGTGCACAGAGCCTCGCCGTCAACCTCGGCGATAACGCGCTTCGTACCGCAGTCGATGAGCTAGCCCGCGTAGCTGCCGAGGCGGCTGAACGCGCACAACAGAGAGCTGCACTACTACGCGAGATTGACCTGCTGCGCGTGCTCGCAAGCATGGGCCTAGCAGTTGGGCAGTTCACGCACGAATTTTCAACCTTATCGGGTGCGATGCGCGCGGCGCTCGCCACGCTCACTGAGAGCGGTCGTACCGACGCGGAGCGACTGGAGGCTGTTGCGGGCGTGCGCCTACTCCTTGACCAGGCCCGCGCCTTCAGCGGCTTGTTCAAGTCGATGACCGAGGACAATGCGTTACGCGAGCGGCTGCCGCTCGACCTCTATCAGGCAACAACGGCCTTTCGTACAGCGCTTCGCTCGGTCCTGGAGCGCAATAGCGTGACGATGGAAGTTGACGACGAGGGTGAGGAGGTGCTGTCGCCGCCGATGCACCGCTCGGAGCTATTCGCGATTTTGCTCAACTTCACTACCAACTCCATTAAAGCGGTGAAACGCGCCGGCCGCGAGGGGCATATTCTCGTGGCGCTGTCGCGCACGGCACGAGGCGGGGCAGTGATCGAATTCTCCGACAACGGCGATGGCGTTGCCGAACACGTACGCGATACAATGTTCGACGCCTTTGTGACGACCACCGCTGCCAACGCTCGAGCGCAGACCGATGAGGAGATGGCCATAGGCTCGGGGCTGGGACTGGCGATCGTACGCGATGTCGTGACTGCCGCCGGCGGCACTGTAGAGCTGGCCGAGGCAGCGCCGCCCTACGCGACCTGCCTGCGCGTCGAGCTTCCACCCGGGATGCCTGAATGAGCGACGTTCCCAAGTTCCTTTTCATCGATGATGCGGTTAACGGCGGTGACGCGGACCGTTACTGGCGATTGCTCGACAAGGCCGGCGAACTCAGCATAGAGCCGCGGCTCCCGGAGCGCTCTGAGCTGCTCGTCTCTGAGGCTGAGCTGCCGGAGGGCATCAACGGTTTCATCGTTGACATCAACCTCAAGGACCGCGTCGTCGAGGGACGTAATCGCTTCATTGGTACGGGCGCGGGGCTGGCACAGGATCTGCGGCTGCTTCAGGCAGTTAATGGCCCAGACGGCCAGCGCCCGCGCCCCATTGTTCGGCTGTGCGCGGCACAGGTGTTCCAGAGCTATCTCGCCGGCGATGACAGTACCGCTGACATTTTCGACTTGGGCTTTGCCAAGGAGACAATCGGCGACGGTGTTGGGCAGGCGCGCCAGCAGATCGCATCGCTCCCCGACCTTTATTTGGGCGTGATACAAGCCGCTGGGGCTGGTAGCGCGCGCGATCTCCTCGGGCTCGATGAGGTGGGCTATGCCCGGCTGCACTCCGCGTTTCGAAGTGCCCTCGAGTTTGAGCTGACGCGCAAGCCGCACGAGGCAGCAAGTTTCTTCATCCGCTACTTTCTGGAGTCGCCCGGTCTCCTCATCGACGAAGCACTGCTGGCGATCAGGTTGGGCGTTAATCCCCAGAAGTCGTCGGGTTGGGAACTGGCTAAGCAGCGGTTCGCAGATGCCATTTATACCGGGCGGGCGGCGCACGGCTTTCCGCGCTGGTGGTCTGACAAGGTACTCGGCTTGTGGGCGCACATCGCCGAAATGCCGATTTACCGACTGACCGCGACTGAGCGGGTCGATCTGCTGCGGGCCGCAGGACTCGAGTCCCTGGTCCCGATCGAGGCCAACGCTTACAGCCCCGGTAACCGGCCTTGGCTGCTGTCGCGGTCAGACGATCCGGCGTTGCAGCTCCCCGCTGACCCGGAACACGCATACCCCTTGACCACGGCCACCAAGCCATGGCTCGACGAAGCGGTCTGGTGCCGTGAACAGGCCAAACGTGAGCGCCGGTCGCCGCTGCTTTCTCCAGAGACACAGGCCCGCCTCGCGCGCGACCTGAAGCGAGGCGCTTCGACCTAAATCCCGTGCGCGATTTCCACCACGATCTGACCGAGCTGAACTACTTGCTCCAGCGCGCCGATGTACTCAGGCGCTGGACGCGCGGGCTCGCCTACAGCGTCGATGGCGCGACACGTGTGGAGTTCAAGGCAGAGATCGCAATTCGCGCTGACGCGCACGTCCGTCCTGCCGGCACCGATCTTGAGATCGCCGAAGTCGAGCTTAATCTCGTCGTGAGCGACGATGGCGCCATTACCTCCTGCAGCGCGCAGGTAGTGATCGATGGGCTGGCCTCCGATGGCGGCGCCGTTCGTCGCTTCGCGCTTCACTTTGACCGCCATCCCGATGGGCAAGCGAGTACCGAGCTTCACGCAACTTACCACTGGCAGGTAGGCGGCAGCCAGCTTGACGATATGGAGCTTGGCAACGCGCTGTTTCTGGAGGGGCCGCGATTTCCCTCTCATCCGATCGACCCAGTCCTGCTCGTTGACTTCGTGCTCGGCCATTTCAACGGTGCCAAGCGCTCCGAACTGCTGACCCAACACTATGTCCGCTACCGCAGGCTGCTGCACGGCGTCCAGAGCTGCTTCGTAGCGCCATTCTTCGCCGCTATCAGCGCGGCGCTTGCTGCTGAAAATTTCGAGCCCACCGGGCTCTGGCCGGCCCTGTGCGGGCCAAGCTCTCCATGAGTGGCCCGTGGACCGGCTGAGGCGCGCCGTCGGCCCGTCAACGACTGCCGAAGCACCAGGTCCAAAATTCTCAACTACCCCCCTCGTATTCGCAGCCCTGCGTGTGACGCCCTGTGACGCTTCTCATGCGCGTCGGCGACGCACTACGGCGAGACAGCATTTCGGACCAGTTGTGACAGGAATGGCCGAACGCGTGACAGCGTCGCTTCGGAATGGCATCCAGCCGTCACAACCCATGACGGATGTTTGTCACACGCGGCACGGAGCCCTCGGTCCGATACGATGTACTCTGTCACGCCGCGGTGACGAAATCGGCCCGAATTGTCATGCCAGACCCGCGCAAACGGCCGGAAGAGCTGTCAAGGGTCCTGCTGAAAATTCTGACGGCTGTCCTCGCGCTCGAAAAAGGTTGATCCGACGAGGAAATTGCCAGCTCATCTCACAAAACCGAGGACAGTCGACCTTCGCTCGAGCTTGCAGCGTGAGACAAAAATCGGCATTCCTTCGCGTGTCCTACGGTCGTCGTTCTCGCGCAACCACTACCGACTGAATGTCTGGCAGTGAGGCGAGCGGATCGAGAGGGGGAGGCCGGCACCAGCCGGACCTGCCCCCGCCCCGCAGCCAGCGACCGAACGCTCACCACGTCCGTCTGTCGAAGAGGTTACGCGCGCGGGGAGCGCCAACCCATGCGCGTCGAGATTCGTCCTCTTGATCAGATCGCCAAACGGTGGGGGACTGCATTGCTGGCCCTGTCTGATGGACAGGCCCGCAAGGCCATGGCCCGAGCGATGACCGCCGAGGGACGTCCGACCTTCGCGGCTGTAAAGAAAGCCCTACGAACCCAGACCTCCATCCCTACCGGGATCATCCGAGCAGGCACCAGCTTCAAGGGAGCTGGTGCCTCAGACCTCACCACGATCATCACCGGCACCGGCCGGCCGCTTTCTCTCAAGCTCTTCAAACCGAGGCAATTCTCGTATGGGGTAAGAGCCACCGTCTGGGGCAGGGCGCAGAAGTACCCAGGCATGTTCATGGGACCGCGCCCTGGCGTCCTCGCTCCCAAGCTCGGCGGCCATCCTTTCGTCCGCGAGAGCAAGTCCCGCCTCCCTATCGACCGAGGCTACGGACCCAGCATCCCCGTCGAGATCGTGAAGGACGCGTCCCGCGCAGCATTCGAGGCTAGTCCACCACGGATCGTAGAGCGCATCGGCCGAGAGATCGCAAAGGTGCTCGCCGGCTACTGACCCCGCCAACTCCTTGTGGCCACCGCGTCACTGCGGCCCACACAGGTGCACTGGGGCGGCCTCCGACGGCCGCCGCTCCCCGAGCCACGGCAGGCCCACACGGCCCGCCTGTGCCCAGCGTGCCCCGCTCCCCGCGGCCCCTCCACCCTGCCCCCGGCCCACCCCCGAGCGCGTGGCCGACGTGGCCGCTGGGAGAAGGGTGTGGCGGCTGGGAGACACCCCCCCCGGCAGTGGGTCCTTCTGGAGACACCCACCCTGTGCGGGCGCGCGGCCCCCGCCTTTTGAGCGTGTTTCTGATCTCCGAATTCCGGCTTGGCTTTGCTGAGCCGAGAGGCCGGTCGGGGGTCGTTCCCGGCCGGATTGAGCAGCAGAGAGGTGCTGGCGATGACGAAGGCGAAGGCGACGAAGATCACGAAGGAAGCCCTTGCGAAGGAGGCGGCTGCCGCATCGGCCTCTGGCCCGGTGACGCGCGATCCTGCGCCCGGCTTCGACAAGAACGAGCTGCCTGCGCAGACCGGATCGGCCAACCCGGCGGTCGCCACCGACGCGGACGTTCGCACC
The DNA here is from genome assembly GCA_046349155.1 of Alsobacter sp. Classification (GTDB taxonomy): domain Bacteria; phylum Pseudomonadota; class Alphaproteobacteria; order Rhizobiales; family Beijerinckiaceae; genus Alsobacter. The sequence continues at coordinate 695,534 of JAXMCW010000004.1, forward strand.
CAGGTGGAGCCCGCGAAGGACAAGCTCGCGGACGCACCCGAGATCGTCGAGCGTGATACGCGATCCGTGCGCAAGCGCGGCGGCAGCGACATCGAGCCAGACGCCGATCACCGCTTCCCCGGTCGAGACTGATCGCCGGGCGCACCAGCGTCCCGGCCGATCCACGCCTCGCTGCGTAGAGCAGCGGCAGCTCGCTGGGGTCATGTCCCAGAGGTCGCAGGTTCAAGTCCTTCCGCCGCACCCCTTCGCCAGCGCGACGGCCTCTCGCGCGGCGAATAGCGAGGGCAGGGGCCGCACCAGGGGGATGCCCTTGGACCCTGCCCCTGCGTCCACCCCTCATCACCGGAGACAGCGAATGTCCCTCGTCCTGCTCATCGTGATCCTGCTCCTGCTCGGGGGCGTCGGCTCCCTGCCGACCTGGGGATGGTCCGCCGGCTGGGGCTACGGCCCGTCCAGCGTCCTCGGCGCGATCCTCCTGGTCGTCGTCATCTTGGCCCTCCTGGGCCGGATCTGAATGCCCGTCGAGCGCGGCCACCCCGCATTCCTGATGTCGCGAGTTCGGACACCTGGGGCTGGCACTGCTCGGCGGGACCTTCTGTGCAGCGGCCGGGAAGGACCGGCGCACCCCTGGCCATGAGGGGGTGATGGGTGAGGAGCCCCGGCGGTTGTGGCCGAAAGCCTGCCGCCTCAGCCGGTATAAAGCCCGGCCTGCACGACCAGATGCCGCACGGGCGGTGGCGATGAGGCGCGGGGAGATCCACCCCGCGCGGAGCCTGCCGCTCGGCTCGCCCCGGCCGCACGGGGCCGGCAGCGAACCGTTCCGCCGAGGGGGGGCGAGGCCCCCACCAGCAGACACCCCAGAGGGGATCACCGACCCGCCGGCCCATTGTGGGCCGGGCGCTGCCGTGGCAACGGCACTGGATCGGCCCCCGCCATGACAGGCGATGCGCTGGGCAGGCCACGACGCCCAGGTGCGCAAGGCGGGAGCAGGCAAGCCCGCCGGAGCCATGGCCGACCAAGCCTGCTGTAAGCCGCCCGGGCGTTCAGGGCGGTCGGAGCCCGGCGAGGCTCCACAACCATTTCGAGGGCCACATGACCACGAAGAAGGTCGGGGGCGGCAAGCGGCTCGCCCTGGCCGTCGAGCTGCGCCCCATCGGCGAGCTGACGCCCTACGCCCGTAACTCGAGGAAGCATTCGCCCGAGCAGGTCGTGCAGCTCCGAGCAGCGATGGTCACCTTCGGGTGGACGATCCCGACCCTGGTGGACGAGGCCGGCGGCATGATCGCTGGTCACGGGCGCGTGATGGCGGCCGAGGGCATCTACGCGGACGGCGGCGCTATCCGCATGGCGGGCGGCGAAGAGATCCCCGCCGGCATGGTCCCGGTGATGGTGGCCCGCGGCTGGTCCGAGGCGCAGAAGCGCGCCTACGTGATCGCTGACAACAAGCTCGCCGAGAACGCGTCCTGGGACGACGAGCTGCTGGCCCTGGAGCTGGGCGATCTGCAGGACGACGAGTTCGACCTGACCGTCCTCGGCTTCGACCAGGACGAGCTGGACAAGATCCTCGACTTCGGCGGCACCGATGGGGAGACCGACCCCGACGACGTGCCCGAGGTTCGGGCGGTGGCGGTGTCCGCGCCCGGCGATATCTGGGTCCTGGAGCACCACCGCATTGCCTGCGGCGACAGCACGAACGTCGAGACGGTGGAGCTGCTGCTGCGGGGCGAGAAGCCCCACCTGATGGTGACCGACCCGCCCTACGGGGTGGAGTACGACCCCGAGTGGCGCAACAAGGCCGGGGTCGCCGGCAAGGGCACCGCGAAGGGGAAGGTGCTCAACGACGATCAGGCTGACTGGCGGGCCGCCTGGGAGCTGTTCCCGGGCGACGTGGCCTACGTCTGGCACGCCGGGCTCTTCGCCGGGGTCGTAGCCGAGAGCCTGATCGCGACGGACTTCGTGCTCCGGTCCCAGATCGTCTGGAACAAGGGCCAGCTCGTGCTCTCGCGCGGCGACTACCACTGGCAGCACGAGCCCGCATGGTACGCGGTCCGCAAGGGCGGCAAGTCCCACTGGAACGGCGACCGGAAGCAGACCACGGTCTGGGACATCGCGAAGCCGCGGAAGTCCGACACCGGGCACGGGACGCAGAAGCCGGTCGAGTGCATGCAACGGCCGATGGAGAACAACAGCGAGCCGGGCGACGCGATCTACGAGCCGTTCAGCGGCTCGGGCACGTCGATCATCGCGGGCGAAAAGACCGGCCGGCGTGTGTTCGCGGTGGAGCTGAACCCGGCCTACGTGGACGTTGCGGTCCGGCGGTGGGAGGCCTTCACAGGCAAAGAGGCCCGGCTGGAAAGCTCCGGCCGGACCTTCGCGGAGGAGGCGGTGCTGCGGACCCCGCAGGCGGCGTAGTGGGAAAAAGGCGTTCCGTTCGGGAACGCCTTTCGAGGCTCAAACCGCGGCGGTGAGGGGGACCCCGAAGTACCGGGTGACCTTGCCGTCTTTCGTCTGCCGCAGGCTCAAGCCGCTGGCCTTGGCGATGCTGGGGACCGAGACCGCCGGCCAGCCGGTGGCATCCAGGATCTCGCGGGTCGTCGTGCCCTCGGGGCGGGTGAGCAGGGCCGCGGCGAGCTCGCGCTTCGTGGGTCCGCTCTCGCGGGGCTTGCGCTCGCGGGCCGGCTTCGCGGCGCGCTGGGCCTTCGCCTCGGCCCGGGCGGCTTCCTGGCCGCAGAGGAAGGCCTGGGTGAAGAGCGACCGCATGAAGGCGTCGCTGCGCTCGTCCGCGGTGAGGTAGGCGCGGAAGGTGGTCTCCACCGTCGCCTCCCGATCGCCAGTCACCTCCAGGTCAGCGACCGGGTCGGCCGGGGCCTTGGCGCTCGCGGCGCGGATCTGGTCGGCGATCGGGCTGTCCAGGGTGGCTTTGGTGCCGTTTTGGGCGTCGGCGTCCTCGCCGTTCAGGAGGCTGATGTGCCAGCGGCCTTCCTCGTCCTGGATGAAGTCGACCTTGGCGAGGTCGATGCCAGCGGCCTTAGCTCCGGCGCGGGCGTTGGACTTGGTGCTGTAGGTCTTGGGGGCGGTGGCGGTCATGGCGTCTCCGTTGGGGTCGGCCGGGCTCGGCCGGTGATCGACACATCGCTCTGTGGAGCACCGATAGCAACGGGTCATCCCATTGAAATCGCATAGAAAATCAACGGAGCGGCACTGATGGCCGATGCACCCGCCCAGGCGGGCACCATTACGGTCGCCCAGGCCGAAAAGCTGGTCGACTTGACCGCCGAACGGCTCCGACAGCTCGCCCGTGGCGGCCACATCCCGAAGGCCGTGCAGGGGCGATATCCCCTAGTCGGCCTTGTGACGGGCTATATCCGCTTCCTGCGCGACGAAAACCGCGCCGGGACCAAGACACAGGCCGAAGGACGCGTCCGTGACGCCCGCGCTCGCGAGATCGAGCTTCGGATCGCCGAGCGCCAGAACCGGGTGATCGACCTGGAGGAGCACGACAGCGTCTTAGACGAGATCGTGGGCCTCTTCATCGCCGAGATGTCGGCCCTGCCGGCGCGCGTCACCAAGGATCTGCCGCTGCGCCGCAAGATCGAGACCGAGATTGACCAGACCCGGCGGAAAATCGTGGCTCGTGCCGAGCAAAGGAGCGCGGAGCTTCAGGCGCGTGGCGGCGCTGTTGCCGCCGACCCCGAGGACGACGCCTGACGCGTGGGGAGCGGAGAACCGGACCTACCCGGCGAGCGCCGGCTGGCCCGGCAAGCGCAACCCGGGGCTCACCCCCTATATGATCCCGTTCGAACGCGCGGCGGCCGAGGGCACTCACAAGCGCGTCGTCATGGCGATGTTCGCCCAGGGCGGGAAATCTGAGGCCCTGCTCGACATCATCGGGCAGCGGCTGGACCAGTTTCCGACCCCGATACTCTACGTGGGGCCCAACAAGCAGTTCATCACCGAGCAGTGGGAGCCCCGGATCATGGCTCTCCTGGACGAGGCACACAGCCTCCGGTCGAAGCTCGCCCGCGGCAAGCGGATGTCTAAGACCCGCAAGCTGATCTCGGGCGTGCCGCTCCGCCTCGCGCACGCCGGTTCCTCCACCGCCCTGAAGTCGGACCCGATGGGCCTCGCGCTCACCGACGAGGCCGACGAGCTGATGGCGAACGTGAAGGGGCAGGGCGACCCCATCGGCCTGATCGACGCCCGCGGCGAGACCTACGCCGACTTCGTGCACGCCATCGTCTCTACCCCCTCCCGCGGGCCGAAGGACACCATCGTGGACGAAGCGACGGGGCTCGAGTTTTGGGCGGAGCAGGACGCCAACGACATTGAGAGCAAGATCTGGGCGCTCTGGCAAAACGGCACCCGGTATCACTGGACCTGGAAATGCCCCGCGTGCTCGGAGCGCTTCATCCCGCGGTTTTCGTGTCTGGACATTCCGAAGAACGCGACACCGTCCGAGGCGCGCACCAGGACTAAGCTGGTCTGTCCCCGAAACGGGTGCGTGATCGAGAGCGACGCACAAACCCTCAACAAGACCGGGCTCTATGCGGCGCCTGGCCAAGACATCGTGGATGACGTGGTCGTAGGCGAACCGCCGGACAGCACCACGGTGAGCTTCTGGGTATCGGGGCTCTGTTCGCCCTTCACCTCCTTCTGCGAGCGCGCGGAGGCCTACGTGACCGCGCTGCGCTCGGGTGACCAGCAGGCCGTCCAGGTGGTGGTGAATGCCGGCTTCGGGGAGCTGTGGGCCCCCATCGGCGGCGACGTGCCCGAGTGGGAAGAGGTCCGCAAGCGGTCGCTTCCTTACGCCCGGGGCGAGCTGCCGGATGGGGTGCTGTTCAACACCTGCGGCGTCGACGTGCAGGGGAACCGGCTCGTTTACGTGGTTCGCGGCTGGGGTGAGCGGCAGGAGAGCTGGCTCATCTCGGAAGGGGAGGTCTGGGGCGACACGTCGCTGGACGATCCCTGGGTCGAGCTGGCCGAGGACGTGGTCGGGGCCGAGTACGGCGGGATGCCCATCATCCGCACCTTCGTGGACGCGGGCTTCCGCCCTGGCAAGAAGGTGCTGGTCCCAGAGCACAAGGTCTACGAGTTCGCCCGCCGGCACACCCGCATGGTCTGGGCGACGAAGGGCTACGACCACCGGCCGTCGCCGCTCTCGGTCAACACCATCGACGTGACCCCGAAGGGGTCCCGCGCGAAGGTCGGCCTGGAGCTCGTTCGTCTGTCCTCGGACTTCATGAAGGGCTGGGTGCACGAGCGCATCCGCTGGCCCGTCGACATGCCGGGCGCGTGGCACCTCCACGGCGAGGTGACCGAGGAGTTCTGCCGGCAGATCGTGTCCGAGGCCCGGGTGCGCAAGCCATCCGGCGGCTTCACCTGGGTGGCTCGCTACCGGGACAACCACTTCCTCGACGCGGAGGCCCTGGCTTTCGCCGCGGCTTACATGGTCGGGGTGCAGAAGCCCCAGGTCATGGAGCGCTTCAGGCTCTACCGCGAGCGGACGGCCGACCTGCCCGCCGCCCGCCCGAAGACGACATCGAAACCCGCCGAGGAGGCCCCAGCCGCCCCGCCGCTCCGTAAGGCGGCGGACGGATGGCTCACCGGCGGCGCTCCCCGCAAAGGTGGATGGCTTGGATGAGCACGATTGACGAGGAAATCGCGGTGCTCCGTGAGGCCATGGTCGCCGGAGTCAAGCGGGTGCGCCTGCGGATCGACGGCGTCGACAAGGAGGTCGAGTACCCGTCCTTCGCGGACCTCTCGGATCGGCTGAAGTGGCTGGAGCGGGAAAAGGCGGCCCAGGCCGGACAGACCCCGCACTTCCGGGTCGGCCTCGCCAGCTTCTCGCGCGGGAGGTAATATGCGACCCACCTTCCTGGACAAGGCGATCAGCTACCTCGCGCCGGCCGCGGCCGTGAAGCGCATGCGCCATCGGCAAGCCTTTCAGATCCTCGCCCGCGACTACGAGGGTGCCAGCGTCGGCCGGACATCCTCGGCCGGCTGGCGCGGCATCGGCAGCTCCGCGGACGAGCTGGTCAGCATCTCCGGTGCCACGCTCCGTGACCGGATGCGCGAGCTGAACCGCAACAACCCTCACGCGGCACGAGGCACCTCGGCGCTGGTGACGAACATCGTCGGAACGGGGATCACGCCCCGGCCAAAGCACCCGAACAAGACTGTCAACAAGAAGGTCACCGCCGCTTTCGAGCGGTGGGCGAAGGCGTGCGATGCCGATGGCATGGGCGACTTCTATGGACTTCAGACCCTACTCTGCCGCGAGATGATCGAGGCAGGCGAGGTGCTGGCCCGCCGCCGGCTGCGCCGCGTGGCAGACGGCGTCCCCTCAAACCTGCAAATCCAGGTGGTCGAGGCCGACCTCCTTGACTCGGGCAAGAGCGGTCCGATGCCCGGTGGCAACATTGCCATCCAGGGCGTTGAGCTGAACGGGATCGGCAAGAGGACGGCCTACTGGCTGTTCCCCTTCCACCCGGGCTCGGGGCTCGCGAACAGCATTGCGGGCCAGCTGTCGAGCGGCCCGGTGCCGGCGGAAGACGTGCTGCACCTCTACGAGCGGCAGCGCACCCAGACCCGCGGCGTCCCGTGGGGCGCGCCGGTCATGGCGGCGCTGCGTGACCTCGCCGATTTCGAGGCCGCCGAGCTGATGCGGAAGAAGATCGAAGCTTGCATGGTCGGCATCGTCACCGGCGGTGACGAGAACGACATGGGGCTCGGCATTCCGCTCGGGGCGGAAGAAAAGCCGGGCGTGGTCGACGCCCAGGGCGCGCTGATCGAGCGGTTCGAGCCGGGCATGTTCGCCTACGCTCGGGGCGGGCGGGACATCAAGTTCAACTCGCCGGCCGCGTCGACGGGCTACGAGACCTACAAGCGGTCGCTGCTGCACAGCGTAGCCGCCGGGTACAGGGTCCCCTACGAGCTGCTCACCGGGGACCTGTCCCAGGTCAACTACTCGTCCATCCGCGCCGGGCTGGTGGAGTTCCGCCGACTCGTGACGCAGCTGCAGTGGCAGGTGTTCATCCCGCTGGTCTGCGAGCGGATTTGGGAGTGGTGGACCGACGCCGCGTACGTCGCCGGGGAGATCCCGACGAAGGATGTGCCGGTGGTCTGGTCGCCCCCAAAGTTCTGGTCAGTTGACCCGCTCAGCGACGCCCGCGCCGACTTGATCGCTATGCGGTCAGGCATCCGCTCGCTCAAGGACGTGATCGCCGAGAACGGGGATGATCCCGACGAGAAGCTGCAGGAGATCGCGGACACGTTCGTGATGCTCGACAACCTGAAGCTGATCTTCGACAGCGACCCGCGCCACCGCACCCAGGTCGGAAACCTAGCCGAGCCGAACGCGGCCGGCGGGGACGGCAAGCCCGCGCCGACCGGCTGAGAGGAGGAACCATGGAACAGAACATCCACCTGCCGGCGCTCGGCCGGGATGCGGAGCTGCGCGCCGCGACCTTTGATGAGGGCAGCCACACCATCGAGATCGTCTGGACAACGGGGGCCAAGGTACGTCGCCGCTCGTGGGTCGATGGTCCCTACGACGAGGAGCTGGTGGTCGAGCCTGGCGCGGTTCGCCTGGACCGGCTGAACGCGGGCGCGGCCTTCCTGAACACCCACGACAGCTACGAGCTGGGGTCGGTGATTGGGAGCGTCGTGCCAGGCTCCGCGAAGATTGAGGCTGGCCGGGGCATTGCTCAGGTCCAACTCAGCCGGCGCGAGGACGTCGCCGGCATCGTCCAGGATATCCGCGACGGAGTGATCCGCTTCGTCTCGGTCGGGTACCGCATCCACACAGTCGAGAAGACCGAGACCGATGACGGCTCGGTACCGGTCTGGCGAGTGGTGGATTGGGAGCCACTGGAAATCTCGGCGGTGCCGATCCCAGCTGATCCCGGCGCCGTGTTCCGCTCCGCCGTCGATAACAACGGCGAGAAGAACGCCCGCACCTACCCTGTCGTCGTGCGAAGTGACGACCCCCCACCTGCCACCACCACTGACAATGCCGACGCCAATCGCGCCGCCGAAACCGGAGACAACACGATGTCCGAACAGACCGCCGCCGACGAAGCTCGGGGCAACGACGCCGCCGCCCAGGCGGTCGCCACCGACGCGGCCCGTCGCGAGGCGGCCGACACCGCGACGAAGGCCGAGCGCGCCCGCGTGAAAGAGATCACCGACATCGCCCGCTCCGTCGGCATGGACGATCTCGTTTCCCGGGCGGTGGACCAGGGCACCTGCGTAGATGAGTTCCGCAAGCTCGTGATCGACGCCGTCGCTGAGCGGCAATCACAGCGCAAGCCCGAAACGGAGCGCAACGTGAATGAAGGCGCGGGTCATACCCGCGTTATGGTTGGAACGGATGAGGCGGAGAAGCGTGCTGCCGCCATCGAGAATGCGCTTATGCACCGAGCGGACCCCGCGGCCAATCCGCTCAAAGACGGTCGCGAGTTCCGCGGCATGAGCCTCTTGGAACTCGCTCGGGACAGCCTTGAGGTGCGGGGCATTAGGACCCGCGGCATGTCTCGAATGGAAGTCGCCCGGCTTTCACTCTCCCAGGCTGATCAGATGCGCCTGGGTGGTCTGATGACGACCTCGGACTTCCCGGGCATCCTGGCCAATATCTCTGGCCGCACGCTTCGCGCCGGCTACGATGCCGCTCCCCAAACCTTCCGCCCTTTGGTGCGCGAGGTCACGGTGCCGGACTTCAAGCCGGTCACCAGCGTGCAGCTCGGCGATGCCCCCAACCTGGAAAAAGTGAACGAGCACGGCGAGTTCAAGCGCGGGACGATGGGTGAGGCGGGCGAGACCTATAAGATCGCCACCTACGGCAAGATCGTCGGCATCACCCGGCAGGTGATCGTGAACGACGACTTGGGAGCGTTCACCCGCATTCCCAGGGCGTTCGGCGTTCAAGCGGCGAACCTCGAAAGTGACCTGGTCTGGGGCCAGATTACCGGCAATCCCCTGATGAGCGACGGGTACAACCTGTTCGACTCGTCTCACCACCACAATGACCTCACCGCCGCAGCCCCGGGCGTGACCTCGATTGCAGCGGGGCGCACGGCCATGTCGCAGCAGGTGGGCCTCGATGGCACGACCCTCACTCCGATTGATGCGGCCTACATCCTGATCCCGAAGGTGATGGAGGTCACTGTTGAGCAGTTCCTCGGCACCTTCATGCCGAACCTGCCTGGTAACGTGGTGCCTGACAGCATCCGAAAGCTGCGTCCCATCTCAGACCCTCGTCTGGATCGTGCCTCAGCGACGACGTGGTACCTCACTGCAGACGCAGCGGTGGCCGACCTGATCGAGCTGGCGTACCTGGAGGGCCAGCAGGGCGTCTACACCGAGACCCGCATGGGCTTCGATATCGACGGCATGGAGGTGAAGGCCCGCTTGGACGTCGGCGCGAAGGTCGTCGATTGGCGCGCTATCTCGCGCAACGTCGGTGCGTAGTGACCTGCCCCGTCTCCTCCGACAACCCTGAGAAATAGCAGCGCGCCCCTGGCAATCCCGGGGCCGTTCGCGAATCTGCGCCCTCCGCAACAGCCCTGAAGAGGAATCCCAATGAAGAACTATGTTCAGCCGGCCGACGTCGTCACCTGGGTGACGACTCGCGATGTCACGTCGGGCGAACTCATCGTTGTCGGCAATCTCGTCGGTGTGGCCGCTCTCACCACCAAGTCGGGCGAGGAGAACGAACTGAAGCGCAAGGGCGCGTTCAAACTCCCTAAGGTCAGCACCGAGGCGTGGGCCTTCGGCGACAAGATTTACTGGGACGGCACGGCGAAGAACGCCACCAAGATCCCGACCAACAACACCTACATCGGCACGGCCATCGCGCCGGCTGCGAACCCGACGTCAGTCGGCGTCGTGGCCCTTTCGGAAGCTTGACCCTATGTCCCGCCCCGGTCTCCTCGACGCCCTCGTGTCTCGCCACACCTCCCGGGCGTTCGGGGAAGCCGTGGTCTTCACTCCGCGCCTTTACAGCCCATACGGCGGCGCGTGCCCCGATCCGGCCTTCCCGCCCCACAAGGTGGTGGGGAACGTCGCAATTGCGGGCGGCGCAGGCAACCTGCAGGGCACCCGGCGCGGGACCGAATTCCAAGGGACGACCACCGCCGCGGTGGCGCAGTCCTCCGTCCTCTTGAGCGCGGAGACGATCGCCAAGCTGGGCGAGCGCCTTCCGAAGAAGGGCGACATGCTGGAGCTGGTCGACCGGCCCAGCGTGCCCCGCTACAACATCGCCCGCGCGTCCCCTTCGGACCTGGGCGATCTCCTTCTGACCGTCACGATTGAGGACGTCGACCCATGAGCCTCGCTCGCCTCGCGCTTCGCCTCGCGACCATTCGAGCGCTCCGCGGGGCGACGTTCGCCGAGGACCGGGTCTTCGACAGCGCCATCCTCGGCATCGACTTCGTGGAGGAGCACGAGCGCATGCCCGTGCTCGTCGTCACCACGGACGACGACGAGGGCGACGTGGAAGGCATCGACCTCGCGGCGGCCGACCGGAAGGTGGACCTCGTGATCGAGATGGCGGTCGGCACCTTCGTGAAGGTGGACGACAACGTCCGCATGACGATCCCCCACACCGACGAGGGCCTGGAGCTGTCCCTGGACCTGATGGGCCGGGACGTGCTGCGCGCTCTGCAGGCGGGCGACAGCGAGTGGTCGCTGCTCTGGCGAGCCTTCGCGCTGCGGATCGACACCGTTACCGCGCGGCGAGGCTCCGACAGCAAGGACGGGCTGCGGTTCGCGGCCCGGCAGCTCGTCATCACCGTTCAGCCGCTCGCCGAGCCGCCCTTCGGCCAGGGCGTGGCGGCAGGTCCCTGGGCGACGTTCCTGACGGCGCTCCGCCTGGACCCACAGTTCCTGACCATCGCCGATCTGGTCGAGGCGTCGATCGCCGGCACGCCGCTGCCCGATTGGCGGCAGGCTGAGGCGGCGCTCGGCCTCACCCGCCAGGGCGTGGCCGGCATCGGGCTTGCGCCCGTCTACGACACGGCCGGCGAGGCCGCCAAGGGCACCGAGCTGCGCTACGGGGACCGGGTGGTCATCGAAGCCGGCGCGGCCCAGCAGTTACCGGAGTGAGCCGTGCAGCATCCCGTCGTTGAGCTGTCCGCCCGCGTGGCTGAGATGGACCGCCGGCTGTCGCAGCTCGTCCGCCACGGCACCGTGGAGCAGGTGGACGCGGCGAAAGCCCGGGTCCGCTTGCGGATCGGCGAAGGCGACGACGGCCCGCTGCTGTCGCCCTGGGTGCCCTACGGCCAAATCGCCGGGGCGCTCAAGCTGCACACCCCGCCGAGCGTGGGGCAGCAGATGACCCTCTTCTCGCCCTCCGGGAACGTGCGGCAGGCCGTGGCCATGCCGATGACCTGGAGCAACCAGAACTCGAGCCCATCGACGGCGGGCGATCAGCACGTCCTCACCTTCGGCGGCTTCACCATCACGCTGAAGGGCGACGAGCTGCACGTCAGCGGCCCGAAGGTGGTGCTGGAGTGCGGCGGCACGAGCCTCACGCTCGGCGGCGCGACGGCGCTGCTCAAAAGCGACGACGTGACGGTCGACGGGCGGACCCTGGTGAAGGGCGAGAGCCTGAAGCACAACGCCAAGAACGTGGGCGACAGCCACAAGCACAAGGGCGTCATCCCCGGAGGCGGGATTACCGAGGAGCCCGTATAGCCCCGCGCCGGGGCACAGCCGGGCGGCTGGGGACCTCGCGGGCCTTGCCCGCTCACCCTACGCAAATTCCGGCTTCGGCCGTCCTGGGGCTTCTGTGAGGCTCGGGCGGCAACGGGGGACCTATGGCTGTCATCAAAGCGCCTGGCACCGGGTTCGACCGGCGCATTGGCAAGGTGCTCTCGGGCTGGTCCCACGTGGTCCAGAGCCTCGACACGCTCTGGTCGACGCAGTTCGGCGAGCGCGTGATGCGCGAGGACTACTCGGGGATCGTCCCCCACATGCTTGGCCGGAACATGATCCCGGCCACGGTGCTCCGGTTCAAGATGGCGATCTGGCTCGCGACCGAGCTGTGGGAGCCGCGGTTCAAGATCACCAGCATCACGCCACTGGACGTGAACCGGAACGGCCACCTCCGCCTCGCCGTCGACGGCATCTACCGGCCGCGCGCCCACCTGGGGGACTTCACCCCCGAGGGCGGCCAGCGGCTCATCTTCGGCCCCACGTCGGACCTGACCTACCGGGCCTCTGCCACCTAACCGGGAAGGACCGTCATGGCCGACATCAGCCTCGAATACCTCGCGGCGCTGCCGACGCCCGAGGTGCTGGAGACCTACTCGTTCGAGACGATCCTGGCCCGCCGCAAGGCGGAGATGGCGAGCCGAGCGCCGGCCTACGGGTTCGCGTATGACGTGGGTGGCCTAGAGAGCGACCCGGGCGTGGTCCTCCTGGAGGAGGCCTCCTACGAGGAGATTCTGCTGCGTGAGCGCGGCAACAGCATCGCGCGTGCTCGTTACCTCTACTTCGCCCGCGGTTCGGAGATCGACCACCTCGGGGCCTTCTACGACGTCACCCGCATGGCGGGTGAGAGCGACGACCGCCTGAAGCAGCGGATCATCCTGGCGATCATGGGCCGCTCCACAGGCGGGACGGAGCCGCGCTATCGCGCCGTCGCCATGGGCGCCAGCATCCGCGTCACCGACGCCAAGGTCTACACCGAGGGCACAGACCCGACCGTGCACGTCGCGGTCTTCGCGGCCGACAACAATGGGGTGGCCGATGACGCCCTGCTTCAGCAGGTGCGGGACGCCGTGACGGCGCCGGACGTGCGGATGGTGAACGACACCATCGGCGTCCGCTCGGCGGTCGTGCAGGTCGTCAACGTCGTCGTGAACATGACCCTGCTGCGGGACACCAGCTCCTCGATCCTGGCCCAGCTCGCCGCGGACCTCCCGGCGCAGTGGGTGCGGGAGAGCGGCCTGGGCCGCGACCTCACCCACGACTGGCTGAAGTCGAAGCTGGTGGTGCCGGGCGTCTACAAGGCCACCGTCGTCAACCCGGCCGCCGACGTGGTCATGCCCCCTTACGCGGCGGTCCGCATCGGGACCGTGGCCCTCAACCTCACAGGCCGTGACTTCTGATGCCCAGCCACGTCACGCTCCTGCCCGGCAACGCCAGTCCCTGGGAGCGGCTGAACGCGGAGGTCAACGACCCCTTCGCCACCCTGGCAGGGCCGTTCGACGGCATCCGCGCGGCCGACCTCGCGCCCCCGCCGGGGTTCCTCCCGTTCCTGGTCTGGCAATACGGCTTGGGCGAGCTGTCGCCCTACCTGCCGAACCTCTACGACCTGATCAGCGAGGGCATCCGCTGGCAGCGCGAGCGCGGGACCCCCGCCTCGATCTCCCGTGGCCTGGGCTGGCTCGGGTACACCGGCCAGATCGAGGAAGCCCCGACCCGGCGCAAGCGCTGGAACACGTTTCAGCTCGCCTTGGGCCGGGTGCGGGATAACGATCTGCCGGATCTGTCCCGCATCAACGGCATCGTAGACCTGTCGCCGCCCCAGCGCAGCCGCTTCGTGCGCGGCTTCGCCGGCTACGACGTCCGCGCGGCCGAGACGAGCTACAAGCAGTTCTCGATGTCGATGCTCTCGGACAGCTCCGGGGTGCGGATCGAGGCCGGCAAGGCGAAGTGGTCGTTCGGCCGGCTCTACGAGCGGGACGTCACGGTCAACCAGTCCGAACTCACGAACCTGGGGACCTGGATTGCGCCGCCCTCGGGGCAGCTCGGCCTCTGGTCGGCGGAAACCCGGCTCTGGGTCAACGTGCAGGAGCTGTGGGCCAGCCTCTCGGCAATCGACCGCTTCAACGTCATCGCGGACAACCTGATCGCCGGCCAGCCCTGGGTACGCTTCGTGGACGCGGGCGGGCAGACCATCGGCTACGCCCGCACCACGGTGCGCAAGGTCGGCCTGTCGGCCAACGGCGAGTACCCCTTCGGCGGGTCCCGCTACACCACCTCCACCACGACGCCCGCGGCGGTGCTCATCACCGGCACCTCGGGCTTCGGAGATGGGGCGGGGGAGACTGCAACGTCCGTACGCCTCGTGTTCGGCGGGTCGGTCGCGCCCGGTCTCAAGCCGGGCCGGCTGTGGCTGCCGCCGGGTGGGCTCGTCGGGGGCACCGAGGTGGCACCGCAGACCGTCAACATTCCCTTCGGGCTCACCGTTCGCGAGCGGGTCCGCTACCTCCTGAGGTTCTGATGGCCTTCGAACATCGCTCTGGCCTGCCGGCCGCCTTCGACCGTGCCTCGGCTGGGCCGAGCCGCGCCCGGCTCGTCTTCCCGGAGCGGGCCTTCCTCCAGGGTGCGGACCTCAACGAGCTGCAGAGCCTGGAGGCTCGGCGCACGAACCGCGTCGGCAACATGACGGCCCAGGATGGCGACCGGATTGCCGGCTGCGACATCCTCTACGACGGCACCACGCTCACCGCGACCATGGCGGCCGGACAGGTCTACGTGGCGGGCGACGTGCGGCCCGTCGCGGCGGCGGTGCTCTCGAACGTGGCGAAGACCGGCGAGGTGGTCATCGGCGTGCGCCTGCAGCGCACCCTCGTCACCAGCGACGACGACCCGAGCCTCCTGGGCCTGATGCCCGGCACCGACGCCGAGGGCGAGCCCGGTGCGGCGCGCGAGGAGGAGAAGCTCGTCTGGGCGGTCCAGGGTGATGCCCAGGTGGGCGACTTCTTCGGGGTCTACGTCGTCAGGGACGGCACGGTCATCGACCAGTCCCCGCCGGCCGCGCTCACGGGTGTCTATCAGGCCATCGCGCTCTACGACCGCGACGCCAACGGCAACTACATCGTGGACGGCTGCGAGGTCACCGCGCTTGGCAAGATCGGCTCCGATCAGGTGTTCTCGATCGCCGCCGGGACGGCGAACATCTGGGGCTGGAAGCGCGTGCGCGAGTACGCCATGCGCCACGCCGAGCCCGAGGCTCCCGATCTGGAGAGCGTGGCGGCCGAGCCCGGCACCTTCTCCGGGGCGACCGGCGGCCAGACGGTGCTCACCGTGCTGCGCCCGCCGATCCAGGCCGTGACCCAGGCCATCGTCGTGAAGCGGATCACCGAGACGGTGGTGCGCGGCTCGACGGCCGGCGGTACCGACGCCCTCACGAAGTCCTCCGTGGTGGCGATCGAGAGCGTCACCCAGAGCAGCACCACCTTCGCGACGAACACCTTCACGCTGGCGGGCGACAGCATCTCGTGGGCACCGGCCGGGGCCGAGCCCGCTGCCTCCTCCACCTACTCGGTGACGTACCTCTACAACGAGGCCGTCACGCCCGTGGCGGTCACCGACACCACGGTCACGGTGGCCGGCGGCGTGAACGGCACGACGACGCTGCTCTCCTACACGTCGAAGCTGCCGCGGGTGGACCTGCTCTGCCTGGACCTCACCGGGCGGCCAGTCTACGTGAAGGGCATCTCGGCCCGCCAGGGCGCGCTCACGCCCATCGCGCCCTCCACCCTCCTGAAGCTCTGCGAGGTGTGGAACAGGTGGCTCGGTGCCCCGTCCATCGTGAACAACGGGACGCGGAACTACACCTACGACGCCATGCGCCGGTACTTCGACCGGCTGGTGGACATCCTCGAACAGTTCGACCGGGCCGACGCCCGGCGGGACATTCTGGAGAGGGAGCCGGTCAGCAAGAATGGCATCTTCACGGACACGTTCGTGGACGACTTCTACCGCGACCAGGGGGCGGCCCAGACCGCCGCCGTGGTGGGCGGCGCGCTCCAGCTCGCCGTCGACGCCATCCTGATCCAGCGGATGAACGCCTCCCCGGTGACGCTCGACTGGACCGAGACGGTGGTGGTGCGCCAGGACAAACGCACCAGCTCGATCCAGATTAACCCCTACGCGAACTTCGCACCGTTCCCGGCGGGGCTGAAACTCGAGCCGGCGACCGACTTCTGGACGGACCAGCAAACGGTCTGGACGAGCCCGGTCACCATGGAGCTGACGGCGGCACCCAACACGCCGCCGGACCAGCAGACCTACAACGACACCATCTCGGAGACCCAGGTCGCCGCGGAGACGCTGCGGCAGATCTCGGTCGCCTTCACGGTGGCTGGTTTCGGAGTGGGCGAAAACCTGTCGAAGCTCACCTTCGACGGCGTAAACGTGAAGCCGCCAGGCACCCAGACGGCAGACGCCAACGGGGTCATCGCCGGTACCTTCAACGTCCCGGCCGGCATCCCCGTGGGAACCCGGCTGGTGCGCGCTGAGGGCGCAGCGGGCAGCTTCGCGGAAGCCTACTTCGTCGGCAACGGCATCATCGACGTGTCCACCATGCGGCGCGTCACCCTGGTGACCCGCGCCGCGCCCGTGCCGATCACGATCAACGTCACCCAGGTGACGAACGTGATCAACACGACGGTCATCCAGCAGCTCACGAACCCGGTGGTGCAGGCCCCCATGGTGGGGTCGGGTGGCAACTTCGAAGGCCATGGCAGCGACCCGCTGGCCCAGACCTTCACGCTGCCGGAACCCCGCCACGTGGTGGGGGTCAATGTGCGCTTCGCGGTGATCGGCAACCGGGCCAAGGGCGTCCGCGTCCAGCTCGTCACGGTGCTGAACGGCTACCCCACGACCGAGATCCTGGCCGAGCAGTTCTTGAATATGCAGCCGGTGGTCGTGGGCGCGCTCACCCCGATCCGGTTCGATGTGCCGATCTTCCTGCGCACGGACCGCGAGTACGCCTTCGTCTTCCTCACGGACGACAACACCCACGAGCTGTCGATCGCCAAGCTGGGCGACGTCGACCAGACGACCCAGACCTTCGTCAGCTCGCAGGCGTACACGGTGGGCGTGCTGCTCGCCTCGGCCAACCGGCTCACCTGGACCCCGATCCAGGAGGCGGATCTGTGCTTCCAGATCGTGGCGGCGACGTTCGCCCCGACGACGAAAACGGTCACCCTCTGGACGGGCGCGCTCAACCAGATCTCGGACGTCGTGGTCCGCGCCGCGGTCGAGATCCCGACCGAGGTCGCGCGCCTGCGGTTCGAGCTGGTGAGGGCGAACAACAGCTTCATCCAGCTCGCCCCCGAGCAGGTAATGGCGCTGGCCGAGTTCGTGACCGAGACGGTGACCCTGCGGGCGGTGCTGACCGGCTCCGACACCATCGGCCCCGTGCTTTACCCGGGCGCGACGCTGATCGGTGGGCGGCTGCGGACCAGCGGCACGTACGTGACCCGGCTGTTCCCGATGGGGAGCAACATCCGGGTCGCGGCGCTATTCGCAGCCTTCCTGCCGGCCGGCGCTGGGGTGTCGGTGGACGTCGATGCCGGCGACGGCAACTGGACGGCCATGTCGGCCAACGGCTCGGGCACGCTCGGCAGCGGGTGGACGGAGCCGAAGTGGCAGAAGACCGCGTACACGGCCACGCAGGGCCGCGTGCGCATCACCATGACGGGCAACCCTGGGGCTCGCCCGTCCGTCGCGAGGCTTCGCGCCTACTCCCTGTGAGGTGAACGATGGCCGTGGACAGCCGCGAGGCTTCACGCAACTACCCGATCCCGAACGTCGCGAACAAGGTGTCCGAGGAGTTCCCTCGGATCATCACCTCGCTCACGATGATCGGGACGGACGTGCAGTCGGCGCTCGCCCAGCTCGCGGGCAAGGCGACGCTGTCGCACACCCACACCATCGCCAACGTCACCGGGCTCCAGACGGCGCTCGACGGCAAGGCGGCGGCCACCCACAGCCACACCCTGGACGACCTCTCGGACGTGGCCGCGACGGGGGCGACGAACCTTCAGGTTCTCGCCTTCGTCAGCGGCACGTGGCAGCCCTACTCGCTGTCGGTCAGCAGCGTGAGCGGCCTGCAGGGTGCCATCGACACGGCGGTGGCGAACTCGGCCGCGACCCTCGCGCCCCTCGACAGCCCGGCTCTGACGGGCGCGCCGACCGCTCCCACCCAGACGGCCGGCAACAACTCGACGCGGCTCGCCACCACGGCCTTCGTGCAGGCGGCGGTGCAGGCTGGCGCGCTGCCCAGCCAAACCGGGAACGGCAACAAAGCGCTGTTCACGAACGGCACCACGGCCTCCTGGCAGCAGGTGTTTCCGACCCAGACGAGCAAGGCGGGCCAAGCCCTCTTCACGGACGGAACCAACCCGTACTGGAGCGTGGTCGTCCAGCTCTCCCAGGCGAACACCTGGACGGCCCAGCAGACCTTCCAGAGCAGCGGGCAGGCCGCCGTTCTCCAGTGCTCCACGGACAACCCCTATCAGGTGTCGTTCTACACGAACGGCGTCCTGCGGGGCTATCTGGGTGCGAATTCCACCTACCCGTTCTACGTGTCCCGGCCCTCAGACGCTGCGTCGCTCCTCTACCTGAGCGGCTCGGGCGACCTGACGGCGGTGGGCAACGTCGGGGCCTACTCGGACCGGCGACTGAAGGACAACATCCGCACCATCGACGGGGCGCTCGCCTTGGTCGAGCGCATGCGCGGGGTGCGGTACACCCGGATCGACACGGACGCACCCCGGGTGGGCGTCATCGCCCAGGAGATGCGGGAGGTGGTGCCCGAGGCCGTCATGGGCGATGGGGTCGGCATGCTGGCCGTGTCCTACGGCGACCTTGTCGGCGTGCTGATCGAGGCGGTGAAGGAGCTGTCGGCACAGGTCCGCGAGCTGCAAGCCGCGAGGGGGTGAGGCATGGCGCTCCAAGCGAGCGGCGCGATCTGGATGTCGCAGATCCAGACCGAGTTCGGCCGCGGCAACAACCTGAACGCCTACCGCGGCACCCAATACTACCAGGGGGCGAGCGGTGGGCCGTTCAACTTTCCCTCGGGCACGATCCGGTTCTCGGATTTCTACAGCAAGGCCAAGAACAACCCGGTGACGCCCGGGTCCACCGTGATCACGACGCTCGGGAACGGCAGCTTCGTCGTGCCGAACTTCAACACCCTGACGATCACGGCCGAAGGCCCGCAGGGCGCGCCGGGCTCGGGCGGCACCTGCGGCGGATCGGCCGGCGGGCGCGGTGGGCTGGCTCGGAACGTCTTTACGGCCGGTCAGGTCGCCGTGGGCTCGACTATCGCCTACTCGGTCAACGGGAACGCGGCGGCGGGGAGCTTGACGGGCTACGCTGGCGGGACAGGGTCGCCCTGCAATGACGTCTACGCCAACAACGACAACATGGCTTACCTCGGGTGCCAGTGCGGCCCCCAGGGCAGCGCCGGCCTCGCCTCTGGCGGCAACAGCGTGAACACGAACGGCGGTTCGTCGCTGACCTACGGCACGAACCCCTATGGCCGCGTCACCTTCCAATGGAGCTGAAATGTACCGCCGCTTCCTCCGCAACGGAGCCGAGGTCACCGGGGCCGTGACCGGCACCATCGAAGGCCAGCAGGTGACCGTGCCCTATGGCGAGCTGTTCGTGCTCACCCCCGAGCAGCTCGGGCAGCTCGGCCTCACTGCCCAGACGATCTACGAGAGCCCGGCCGAGTTCGAACAGCCGGGCAAGCCCGTGTTCGTCTGGCTGGACTTCATCAACCTGTTCACGGTCGAGGAGCAGCTCGCCATCATCGGGGCCACCATGGCCGACCCGGCCGTGAAGCTCTGGTACGACAAGGCCCTGGGGGCGAGCTACATCGACCTCACGGACCAGCGCACCATCGACGGCATCAGCGCCCTGGTGCCCGCCGGCCTCCTCACCGAGGAGCGCGCGGCCGAGATCCTGGCTGCGGTCCAGCCGGCATAGACCCCGGGCCGCCGGCCCGGCCACCTCACCCTGAAGCCTCCCCAGCCCCGCCCTCGGCGGGGTCTTTCGTTTGCCAGGAGACACCGCAATGTCTGACCCGACTTTCGGGCTTTCCATCACCCGCGTGGACAATGAGTCGCGCCCGGCAGTCGGCTCCGACATGGCGGTCGTGGGGCTCGTCGGCACCGCGCCCGACGCCGACGTGACCATGTTCCCGGTCGACACGCCGGTCCTGATCTTCTCCGACGACGCCGTGGCGCTCACCAAGCTCGGCCTCACCGGCACGCTGCCGGACGCGGTGCAGGCCGTGAACGACCAGCTCGGCGAGTTCGAGGTGGCGGCCCGGATCGTGATCGTCCGCGTGGCCGACAACGCCAACCCCGACACGGTGATCACGTCCCTGGTCGGCTCCCAGGCCAGCAAGACGGGCATCTGGGCGCTGGTCGAGGCCGGCCCGGTCCTCGGCGTGATCCCGCGCCTGATCGGCGTGCCCGGCTACACGTGGCAGCAGAAGCAGGGCATCCTCTCGGCCTCGGTCTCGGCCCAGGGCTCGGGCGGCACCAACGGCACCTTCCCCCTCGGCTTCACGGGCGGAACTGGCTCGGGCGCGCTCGGCACCTTCACGGTCGCCGGCGGCAAGCTGACCAGCGTCCAGATCAACGGCGGCGGCGCGTACTCGGTGGCTCCCACCCTGTCCTTCGCGGCCTCCGCCGGTCTGACCGGCGCGTCGGCGAACCTGTCGCTGGGCCTGACGGCGAACCCGGTCGTGGCGGCCCTGCCGCCCGTCCTGGACCGCCTGCTCGGCCATGCGGTGGTCTCGGGTCCGCACACGAACCTGACCGACTTCACCAACTGGCGCGAGACGATCCAGAGCGGCCGCATCATCCCCCTGGAGACCGCGGTCAAGAATTTGGCCGGGGTCGTCCAGGACGGCGCGCCCCGCGTGCTCGGCATCGGCGTGCGCCGGGACCACGAGAACGGTGGCCGGCCCTTCCACTCCTGGGCCAACCAGCCGGTGCAAGGCATCATCGGCGCGAACCGTCCCATCGGCTTCTCGCTCACGGACGGGGCCACGGAGGGTCAGACGATCCTCAGCCAGAACGGCGGCGTGATCCTGCGCGGCGAGGCGGGCGTCGAGTCGGCCATCGCGTCGGGCGGCTTCGTCTACGTGGGGACGGACACCTGCTCGGAGGACCCGCTCTGGCAGTTCTACAACGTCAGCCGCGGGCGCGATTACATCCACCTGCTCTTCCTGCGAACGCTCCGCTTCTACCTCGGCCGCTTCAACCTCAATGGGCAGACCATCGAGGCGGTGCTGTCGACCATGAAGCTGGCGCTGCGCGACCTGCAGGCGGACGGCGATATCCTGGGCTTCAAGGTCGGGTTCTCGCGCGATCAGAACAGCCCCGAGCAGCTCCGGCTCGGCAAGTTCACGGTGGACTTCGCGGCCGAGGAGGCCCCGGTGCTCCGCTACCTAGGGCTCCGTTCGGCTCGCTACCGGCCGGCGCTGGACACCCTGCTGAACGACCTCCTCGCTCAGATCGACACGACGGCCTGATCCCAGGCCGTCGTCCCCGCCCAGCCCTTCCCTTGACCGGAGCACCCGATGTCGACGCTCTACATCATGGAAGCCGCCAACCTGTTCTGCGGCGACCACGACCCCACGAAGTCCAAGCACCTCAGCCTGTCCGAGCTGAAGCTGCCCGCCCTCCAGGCGATGTACCAGGAGCACCACGCTGGTGGTGCCCTGATGCAGATCGAGCTGGAGATGGGCATCCAGAAGCTCGAGCCCACCTTCAAGCTCGTCGGGTTCGATCCCGACGTGCTCGTGCAGTTCGGGCTCGGCTCCCGGATCAAGCACGTCTACACGGCCTACGGCGTGATCGTGGACCGGCGCACCGGCCGGAAGATCGAGGCCAAGACCATCATGGAAGGCCGGCTCGGCAAGATGGAAGCCGACGCGTTCTCGCGCGGCAACCTTCTCGCCACCGACTACGCCATCAACGAGGTCACGCACTACGAGCTGTGGTTCGACGGGCATGAGAAGTTCTATTGGGACTTCTTCACGAACGCCTGGAGGGTGGACGGGGCGAGCGAGGTCTCCGACACGAACCGCATCCTCCGCATCGCCGGGGCGTAAGCCGTGGCGGAGTGGCGGGAAGAGACGGTCCAGCTCGTGCACCCCGTCCAAGTGGGCGGGGTGCCTTACACCCACATCACCGTCCGCGAGCCGAGCGTGGCGGCGTTGGAGGCCATTGAGAGCCTCGGGATCGAGGACGGCGTGGACCCGAACGTCCGCCAGCTCCGCGGCCTGATCGCGGCCCTGGCCGTCGAGCCAGAGCGGGTGATCCTGGCGCTGCACCGGGTGGACTTCGAACGGCTCCAGGGGGTGGTCGTCCCTTTTCTGGAGGCGAGCTTCGACGCTGGTGGCGAGAGCACGGCGACACCCTCATCGCCGAACTCGCCCACATCCTGAACACGCCCTACCCGATGCTGCGGGACGAGCCCTTGTCGCGGCTCGTCCGCATGCACGCCCAGGCCCAGCGCATCGCCACCGGCCGGGGCTTCGCCCAGGAGTGACCCATGCCGAACCTCACCTCGCAACTGGCCGTCAAGCTGATCGACGGGGTGAGCGGGCCGGCGCGCAACGCGGCGAAGTCGATCAAGGAGATCGGCAGGTCTGCGCGCTCGGTCGACGGAGCCCGCGTCGCGACGAACCGCCTCAGCAGCGCCGCCAACGCGGTTGTCGCACGGGCGGCCGGGATCGGCGCTGGCGTGATCGGGGTGGGAGCCCTGGCGAACACCGCGAAGGCGGCAGTGCTCAACTACGCCGAGCTGGAGCGCAAGATGCTCCGGGTTGGCATCACCGCGGACGCTTCGAACAAGGACATCGCCGCGGCGACGGGGCAGCTCCGCGCTCTGTCACAGATCCCCGGCATGCCCGCGATGGACAAGCTGGTCGAGGGCGTCGACGTGCTCGTCCAGCAGGGCAAGAGCCTGCCCGAAGCCATGGCGTCCATCCGCGCCATCGGCCAGACGGCGGCGGCGTCCGGCGCGGAGGTGAACGACATCGCCGCGACCGCGGGATCCGTGTCCTCGGCGCTCGGCATCATGGCGACCCGGATGCAGTCGGCCTTCGACATCATGGTCGCGGGCGGCAAGGCCGGTAAGTTCGAGCTGAAGGACATGGCCCGCTACCTGCCGTCGCTGGCCCCGGCCGCTGCGGCGGTGGGCCTGAAGGGCGAGGAGGGCCTGCGCTCCCTGGTCGCCTACGTGCAGGTCGTGCGGAACATGACCGGCAACACGGAGGAGGCCGCCTCCTCCATGAACAACATCTTCGCGAAGATGGAGAGCGACGAGACGGTCAAGCGGTTCTCCAAGTTCGGCATTGACCTGCGGAAGGAGATGGCGAACGCCCGCAAAGAGGGCAAGCCGCTGCTCGACGTGTTCACCGCCCTCGCCGACAAGGCGGTGAAGGGCGACCTGTCGAAGCTGCCCCAGCTCTTCCAAGACATGGAGTTCGCCCGCGGCATGCGCGCCCTCCTGTCCCAGAAGGGGGCGGTCGACCAGCTTCGCGCTTCGCTCGCCAAGGTGGACGGATCGACGCTCACCGACTTCGGACGGATTGCGGACGACACCACCTCCAAGATCGACCGGATGAAGTCCTCTTGGGACAGCTTCCTGAACCGTCTCGGTGCCAAGCTGGCACCGAATGCCGAGGGCCTGATCGCGGTCGCCACCGACGCCCTGGACCCGATGGGGGTGAACGGCACGGGTGTCTCCAAGAACGCCAGGATCGTGGACCCTGACAAGGGTCACGCTATCGACTTCCACTCCCAGGCTTCGGCCCGGGGCGGCGAAGCGATCCGGCGCAACCAAGTGCGGGGCGCCTCGAACTCCATGGCTACTGCGCGCCAGCGCGAAATCGCTGACCCGAACCCCGCGGGCGGCGGCTTCTGGAACTCGGGCACCACGCGTGCCCAGGCTTCGGTCCGCAACTATCGGATCACGCAAAACCTCCAGGGCAAGCTCACCGAGGGGCAGTCCATCGAGCGGGAGAACGCCCTTCAATTGGCGATCCAGCAGACCGCCGCGGCCTACGCCCGGTGGAAGTCGCTCCCGCGCAGCGACGAGCAGAAGGCCAGGGGCGAGCAGGAGTTCACGAAGCAGATCACCGCCATGGTGACTGAGTTCATGACCCTGGAGCGCTCGCGCAACGATCAGGCCATGGTCTCCCCGGAGATGCTGGGCAAGATCGTGGAGGGCGTGAAGGCGCTCGCCACCCCCGAGCTGGGCACGGCTGGCAGCGAGGCGATGAAGTCCTTCGGGGACGGCATCACCTCGCAGTCCCAGGCGGTCGAGACCGCAGCCCAGGGTGTGATGGACCGGGTCAAGCAGATCATGTCCCAGCCGATCACCCCGAACATCCAGCTCCCCGCCATGACAGTGCCCCTGCACGGTCGCGGCGGATCGCCGGCCATCATCCCTTCCCAGCCGATCGGGAAGCAGAGCAGCGATGGCGGGGCGCGGGGCGGGGCCGTCTCCTACTCGCCCTCCTACGCTTTCCACGTCCACGGCCAGAAGGACCCCGAGCAATTCGCCTCGGCAGTGCACGACCGGGCGAACGCGGACGCCCGCAAGGCGCTCCGCGGCGTGCTCTCGGACGTCGGAACGGAGTTCGGTTGATGCTGATGCAGCTCGGGGCGGTCACCTTCGACGTGACCCCCTTCAACATGCACGAGCACGTCAGGGAGACGGCGGCGACCTTCGTGTCCAAGGACGTGCTGGGCCGCCGCCCTCCGCTCGAGTTTGTGGGGGAGGGGGAGGAAAGCTTCACGTTCGAGGGCCGCCTCTTCCCCCAGAAGCTCGGCGGCCTGGAGCGCCTCGACGTCCTCCACGACATGCGCCAGTCCGGCACCGCGCTCCCGCTGATGCGGGGCGACGGGGTGCCGCTCGGGTGGTTCGTGATCGAAAGCGTGCGGGAGCAGAGTACCTACCTGGACGCGGCCGGTGTCGGAAAGCTGGTCGCGTTCACCATCACCCTGAAGCGGTCGGACGCGGCGTCGCCCGGTTCCATCTTCGGCATCATCTCTGGGCTGTTCTCATGAGCGCGGTGGACGTGGTCACGGTGCAGACCGATGGCACCACCCTGGCGAAGCTGGTTTGGCGCAAGTTCAAGCGCCAGCCGGCCGGACTGGTCGAGCGCATCCTCATGGCCGACCCGGCGCTGGGCGACCTCGGCCCCTTCATTCCGGTGGGCACGGTCGTCACCATCCCGGTGGACGACGAGGCCCGCCAGGGCACCGCGAAACCGGTCATCTCGCTCTGGGATTAAGGGGCCGGCAGTGGCGAAGACGGCAACCTACCGGGTGACGGTCGACGGGGCCGACATCACGTCGAAGCTGGACCCGCTCCTGATCTCCCTGACGATCAACGATCAGGCCGGCACGCACTCCGACACCGCGGACCTGGAGCTGGATGACAGCGACGGCGTCCTGCTGATGCCGAAGGCCGGCGCGGAGATCGAGATCGAGCTCGGCTGGCAGGGCGAGGGCATGTCGGCCGTCTTCAAGGGCAAGGTGGACGAGGTCCGGTCGAAGGGCGCGCGCGGCGGAGGCCGCACGCTCTCGATCACGGCCAAGGGCATCGACACCCTGGGGAAGACGAAGCAACCCCAGACGAAACACCTCGACAACACGAGCCTGAAGGACGCCCTGACCGAGGTCGGGAAGGGCGCTGGCGTTACAGACGTGCGGGTCGACCCAAAGCTCGCGTCGATCGTGCGCGAGTACTGGAGCGTCGACGCCGAGAGTTTTTTGCACTTCGGCCAGCGGATCGCCCGGGAGGTCGGGGGCACGTTCAAGGTCCAGGGCACCCGCGCGGTCCTGGCGCTGCGCAACGGCGGCAAGAGCCCCGGCGGGGCGGTCCTCCCGGCCTTCCACGCGGTCTGGGGCGAGAACCTGATCGCCTGGGCTATCGCGCCGATCGTCGGCCGGCCTCGCGTCAAGAAGGTGAAGGCCCGGTTCTACGACGCCAAGGAGGCGAAGTGGAAAAAGGTCGAGGCCGACGTCGAGGACGAGGACGCCGAGGCCGAACACACGCACCGGCACGCGGGCGCGGACGAGGGCGAGGCCAAGGGCCGGACCGACAGCGACAAGGCCACGAGCGAGCGGGAGAAGGGCGAGGGCACCGTCCAGGTGGACGGCTCGGCCGAGCCCCGGCCCGAGGGCACCTGCATCCTGCAGGGCGCGCGGCGCGGCGCGGACGGCACCTACCGCATCGACGCGGTGAAGCACACCGCCGGCCGCGGCGGCTGGACCACGGAGCTGACCCTGAAGCAGCCCCAGGACAGCGCCGGCAAGGACACCCGAAGAGCGAAGTAGCCCCACGCCGGGCCAGCGCAGGCCGGTGGCGGGCGTTCGGCCCTTTCCTGCCACACGGGGCGGCCGGCGGCTCTCGGCCGCTCACGGCCCCTCCCAGCCAATCCCGGAGGGCGGAGTGCCCGTTCAGAAAGACCTCTCGATCTGGAAGGGCAACTCGACGCCCCAGGTCTTCCGCTTCAAGACCCGCCAGCTCGACGGGTCGCTCCTCCCGCTGGACCTCACCGGCTCGGTCCTGGTGTTCCGCGCGGTGTGGGTGGACGAGAACGGCGACCCGGAGAGCCTGCGCCTGGAGAGCCCAAACCAAGCTCTCTCGGTCACCGACCCGGCGGGCGGGGAGCTGGTGCTGCAGCTCGGCGTCGCCAACACGCGGCTCCTCCCGACCGGGCAGAAGGCCCGGTACGAGATCGAGCGCCGCATCGCGGGCGAGCAGCGCACGCTGGCCTACGGGACCCTCAAGGTGAGCGAGTGGGCGAACGATGACTGACGTTCACGACATCGTCGTCTCGGCCGAGGTGGTCGAGATCGTGGAGCCCGGCCCGCAGGGGCCGCAGGGCCGCTCGCCGAACCGCTCGCTCTACGACAGCGCCAGCATCTCGTCCGTGGGCGGGGTGCTCCACATCGACTTCGCAGCCGGCCAGAGCTTCCTCGTGGACCTCCACGAGCACGTGACCTCGGTCGTCTTCGACAACCTCCCGTCCCCCGGCAAGAGCCAGGGCGTGGAGCTGTACCTGCAGCAGGACGAGGTCGGCGGCTGGACCGTCGCATGGCCCGAGGCCCGGTGGCCCGGCGCCGTGCCCGGCGAGCTGTCGACCGATCCCCTGTCCCTGGACATCGCCGTGGTGAAGCGGGCGTTCGGGATCTTCTTCATCACCATCGTCGGCCGCCAGTACGGCGAGCCCTAACCGGAGACTGGAAATGGCGAACAACCCGGCCGTGAAGCGGAGCGGCAGCATCATCACCGTGGGCCAGGACGTGCGGATCGAGGCCGGACCCGCCCGCCTGGAGAGCAAGGCGTCTCCCGAGCTGCTCTCGAACGAGCGCACGGCCGAGCACTATCAGGTCGGCCTCATCGACGCAGCCGGCCGCACCATCGAGATCGGCAAGCCCATGACCTACCTCGATTGGAAGGGCCGCCCGGGCTTCTACGTGGCGCAGTGGGTGCCCGACGAGGCCCACCCCGACCAAGGCGTCTGGCAGGACCGGGGGTTCTATCCCACAGAGGAGGACGCGGTCGCCTTCGCCAAGACCATCGCAGCCAAGTAACCCCTCCCGCCAGCACCGAAGAACAGGGCGTCCCTGACCATGTACATCAACGACAACGTGCTCGATAACGGGCTGACCCAGCTCAAGTCCCAGGCGAGCGATATCTACATCTGCTCGCAGGAGCCGGCGACCTTCACCCAGGCGTCGTCCACCTACGCCCTCGGCCGCAAGAACTTCGGCGCGGGCAACGTCTTTCCCGGTGCCATCGCGGCCGGCTCCCCCTCGGGCCGGAAGCTGACCACGGCTGCCGTGCCGGAT
Source organism: Alsobacter sp. (assembly GCA_046349155.1). Taxonomy (GTDB): domain Bacteria; phylum Pseudomonadota; class Alphaproteobacteria; order Rhizobiales; family Beijerinckiaceae; genus Alsobacter. The sequence goes on from JAXMCW010000004.1 coordinate 723,172, forward strand.
GGCGCGGTGTCGGCCAACGGCACCGCCTCGCATTGGGCGGTGGTCTCCACGACCCAGAGCCGGCTCGACGTGGCGCAGTCCCTGGCGGCCACCCAGGCCGTCACGAACGGCAACCCGTTCACCCTCGGCGCGACGGACGTGCGCCTGCCCGGCGCGGGCGGCTGATCCTCCCCCGCCCGCCTACCTGAAGCGCCCCCATCCTGGGGGCGCTTTTTTTGTGCTCATGAGGCTTCGCGATGGCGTTCGTCAACGTTGGCACCCGCAGCTCCTTCTCGGCGGTGGCAACTGTCACCCCGGCGCTGCCCTCGCCGCTCACAGTTGGCAACCTGCTCATCTCCCACGTGGCGATCAAGAACAACGCCACCATCTCCACGCCCGCCGGCTGGACCAAGATCAACCAGACGAACAGCGGCACCGGGCTGACCTCGGCGGTCTACTGGAAGTTCGCCGCTTCCGGCGAGACGGCCCCCGTGTTCACGTGGACGGGCTCGGTCGCCGGCTTCGCCCAGATCGCCCAATACGACAACGTCCAGGGCACGAACCCCATCGGCGCGTCCTCGGCCTTCGCCGGGACGGGCACCACCCACGCCTCGACTGCCGTCAACATCGCGGCCGGCAGCTCGTGGGTGATCTACCTCGACGCTGGCGTGGCGAACACCGCCCTCGCCGTCCCGAGCGGCTGGACGGAAGACTTCGACAATGGATCGGCCACTGGCGCGACCACCAACGCGGGCGGCCATAAGGCCGTGAGCACGCCCGGCACCAGCTCGGGTACCATCTCCGTCGTCGGCTCCGCTGGCGTCTACGTCCAGCATCAGATCGAGGTGGTGCTGGCGAGCAACGCCACAGTCTTCGACAGCGCCAACAAGGCCACCGACGTCACCCTGGCGGCCGGCAACCTGCAGGCCACCAAGACGGCCACCTCCGACCATGGCGCTCGCACGGTCGCGAGCTTCAGGAACGTCAAGGTCTACGCCGAGCTGCAGGTGGGCACCGGGGCGGGGTCCTCGGGTTACGTGTTCGGCGTCGTCAACGGCACCTGGAGCCCGAACACTTACCCGGGCTCCGACACCAACAGCTGGGGCATCGTGGACGGCGGAGACATCCGCACGAACAGCCTCAACCAGGGGCCGGCAGGTCAAGCTGGCGCGGCGGTCGACAACGGCCGGATGTGCATCGCCATTGACGACACGGTGACCCCGCGGCGTGGGTGGTTTAAGGGCGGCTCCGGGACGTGGCAGGGCAACTCGGGAGCGGGCGATCCCACGGTCCCGTCGACCGGCTTCGACCTGTCGGGCCTCGGCGCTGCCGGGACGCTGCTCTACCTCGCGGCCCAGGCTTACGCCACGGGCCGGTCATTCACCCTGCGAGCCGCGGCCGGTGATTGGGCCAACGCTGCTCCCTCGGGCTACGTGCCTCTCGACGCCAGCGGGCTCCCTCGGACGACCGTCTACCAGATCGACCCGCCGGGCACGCCCACGTGGTCTTGGTCCGCTGACACCTACACGGCCGGGGTTGCTGACCCCGACGGCGGCACGAAGGCCACCCGCGTCACGAACAACGCGGGCACCTCTCGGCAGGTCTACGAGGGCTTCTTCCCGCCCTCCATCTCGTTCCCGGCTGCCGGCAAGTACGTCGTCCAGGCGGACATGCTGGCGACCGGGCCGGCGGCCTTCGTGCGCTTCGTCAACGCCGTCTCTGTCGGCGCTGACCGTGGCATCGAGGTCGACCTAAAGGCCGGAACGGTCCTGCGCACTCGCCAGGACCAGTATGGCGGCGTCGTGGACGCCTACGGCTGCATCCCGCTCGGCAACGGGTGGTTCACTGTCTGGCTGTCGTTCACGTTGTCGGCTGCGGCGACGATGAACAACGGCAACCAGTATTCCAGCATCGGCATCACCGATGCGGACTTCGGGGCGGCCGGCTGGGACGCCACCCAGACCTTCGCCAACCAGACCTCGCTCACCGTCTCCCGCTTCATCGTCGCGCAGGGCTCCACGCCCATCGCGCGGCCGGCGGTGACCGGAGCGACGCCGCTCACTGCGAATGCTGTCACCACGTCCACGCCCCAGGTCGGCTCGCCGGCCCTGGGGCAGAAGCATGCGCTGACCGGCAACGCCGTCACCACCTCCACCCCGCAGATCGGCGCGCCTGCCCTCGGGCAGACCCACGTCCTTCCTGCCGGGAGCCCGGTGGTGACGAGCGCGCCCCAGGTGGGGTCGCCCACCCTGGTGAGCGGGTCCACGCGCCCCTGGACGCCCGCCGACGATACGTCGGGCGTGCTGCGCTCGTGGGTGGACATCGCGGACGCGGCAACCCTCACCGATGCCGGCGGTGGCGTGATCAGCTTCATCGCGGACAAGGCGGCGGGGGCTGGCACGTGGGTGGGGTCGGCGGGGAAGCGGGGCACGCGCGACGCGGCGAACGCCAACTTCAACGGCAAGCCAACCATTACCGTCCCGGGGCTGGGCGGCTACACGAACTCTACCGTGTCGCTGCCTCAGTCGATGCGCATGGGCGTGTCGCCCGATGGCGGCAACGGCTTCCAGATCAGCCTCGACGGGACTGACGGCGGCCCGAACGGCGCAATCAGTGCCGTGCCTACCAATGCCATCTTCGGGACGCGGTGGACGGCCGGCGAGACCTATGGGCCGAGCGGCGCGAACAATGCCGGCCAGTATTTCCTCACCGGCAACCAAGCGCCGATCAGCTACAGCGGCGACAGCACGATCACTGCGACAGCCTCGGGCGCAACGTTTGCCGCCGCCCGACTGAAAAGCGCCTCCACGTACCAGCGCTTCGTTGAAGGCGCGGCCGGCGCTGGCGGCCCGTGTCTGCTCAACCGAGCCTCGGATTGGCAGCGCACGGGCGACATGGACCTGGGCGAGCTGATCGTCCTTGCTGGCACCGTCTCGACGGCGCTGCGCCAGCAGTACGAGGGTTATCTGGCGTGGAAGTGGGGCCTACAGGCCGACCTTCCCGCCGGGCACCCGTACAAGACCGCAGCACCGGCCGTCGCGACGGGCGGCAGCACGGTGGCTCTCACGGCCAACCCGGTCACGACCAGCACGCCCCAGGTCAACGTGGCAGTGCTGGGCCAGACCCACGCCTTGGCGGCGTCGGTCGTCACGACCAGCGCGCCCCAGGTGGGCAACGCCACCCAGGGCCAGAAGCACACCCTCACCGGCAACGTGGTCGCCACCAGCGCCCCGGCTGTCGGGAGCCCCAGCCTCGGCCAGACGCACGGCCTGGGCGTGCCTACGGCGGTCGCCACCACGGCTCCGCAGGTGGGCGCAGCGGCCTTCGGGCAGGTGCACGCCCTGGCGGGTCTGCCGGCGGTCACCAGCGCGCCCCAGGTGGGCAGCCCGAGCATGGTGCCCACGTCGGCGCTCACGGCGACCCCGGTTGCCACCAGCTCGCCGCAGGTGGGAACCCCGACCCTGGGCCAGACCCACGTGCTCACCGGGAGCCCCGCCGTGACGGCGACGGCAGCCCCAGGCATGGCGGTGCTGGGCCAGACGCACCAGCTCGGCACACCGCAGGGCATCACCACGTCGTCGCCGGCGGCCGGGTTACCGGGGCTGGCGCAGACGCATGCCCTATCGGGGGTGCCGGTGGTGACTGCGCCCCCGGTGGTCAGCAACGCGGTGGCTGGCGTGGTGGGGCAGCTCTCGGCGCAGCCGTTAGTCGGGTTCCAGCCCGCCATCGGCCAGCCGGTGCTCGGGCAGACCCACAACCTGGGGACGCCCACGCCTGCCGTGACCAGCGCGCCCGTGGTGGACCTGCCGATCATGCGGCAGATCAACTCCCTGGCGGGCCAGCCCATCGTGACCAGCGCGCCCGTCGTGGGTGCGCCGGCCATCGGGCAGACCCATGCCCTGACCGGCAACCCAGCGGTGACGGGCACGCCCCAGGTGTGCACTCCCGCCATGACCCAGAGCGCCCAGCTCACCGCCCTTCCGGTGGTCACGGGCGTGCCGGCCGTGGGGAGCCCCAACGTCGGCCAGGAGCACCGCCTGAGTGCAGGCGTCCCCGCGACTGGCGGAACGCCCGCCGTGGGCCAGCCTGGGCTCGCGCAGACGCATGTCCTTGGCTTGCCGCCGCCGATATCGACGGGGCAGCCGGTCGTGAGCATGCCGGCGATCGGGCAGGTGCATGTCCTCCAGGGCATTGCCGTGGTGGCAGAGGTACCCATTGCCGGCCATCCGCGGCTGCGAACGGGCAAGGGCGACAGCAGCCCGCCGGCCGTCTGGCTGGCGATCTGAAGACGAAACGGGGGTCGCCCACCAGGGCGGCCCCCTTCTCCAATCGAGGGGCCAACGATGTCCGACTTCCACGGGGCCGCGCGGAAGCGCACCGACAACGGGATTGCGAAGGCGGCAGCCAAGATCGGCTGCGAGGAGGCGGCGCTGCGGGCCGTCGTGGAGGTCGAGGCTCGAGGCTCGGGCTTCGACGCTCAGGGCCGCCCGAAGGCCCTGTTCGAGCCGCACCGCTTCTACGCCCTGCTCTCCGGGGCGAAGCGCGCCAGGGCGGTCAAGCAGGGGCTCGCCTACGTGAAGTGGGGGACGAAGCCGTACTCCCGCAATAGCTACGACCGGATCATCGCGGCGTGCGCCATCGACGGCGAAGCAGCCCTCAAGGCCACCTCGTGGGGCCTGGGGCAGATCATGGGCGAGAACTATCGGGCCGCCGGCTTCACCAGCGTGCAGGCCATGGTGACGGCCTTCCAGGCCAGCGAGGACGCCCAGCTCATGGGCATGGCGGCCTTCATCAAGTCGAAGGGCCTGGACAGCGCGCTCAAGGCGCTCGACTGGCGCACCTTCGCCAAGGGCTACAACGGGGCGGGCTACGCGAAGAACGCCTACCACTCCAAGCTGGCGCGGGCCTACCAGACCTCCGCGCCGGTCCAGGTGCGCGGCCTGCTCGACATGGCCCAGGGCGACGATGACCAGCCGGCCGACGATGCCGCGGTGGTCAACGGCCCCGACATCACCAGCGGCGCGGACGCGGTGGACGAGGCGTTCGGCAACCCGCCGACCCAGCCCGATCCGCCCGAGGAGCCGCCGCTCGCCCAGGAGGAGGTGAAGGCCCTGCAGCTCCGCCTCCAGAAGCTGAACTACGCCATGGTCGGCAAGGCCGATGGAGCCTACGGCCCGAACACGGTGGCCGCCGTGGCCGCCTTCCAGCACGAGCACGACCTGACGGTCACCGGGCACCTGGACGCTGCCACAAAGGCGGCGCTCTGGGCCGAGCAGAAGCCCCGAGTGCTGTCCGAGGCCCGCGCCCAGGCATCGGTCCAGGAGGTCGCCGAGCGGGTGCCGGCAGTCAAGGCGAACTGGCTGTCGAAGATCTGGGCCGGCATCCTGGCGGGCGTCGCTTCGCTCTGGAGCTTCATCCAGGGTATCGCCGACAGCTTCCCGAGCGCGCAGGACATGCTCGGCAACGTGAAGGGGGTCCTGGGCGATATCCCGCCCTGGACCTACGGCATCCTCGTCGCCGGGGCGGCCGCGGCCATCTTCTGGTTCTCGCACAAGTCCGAGAAGGAAGCCGTCAAGGACTTCCGCACGGGGCGCACGTCATGAACTCGATCCTGACAGGCGCGCTCGCGCTCGTGTTGCTCCTCGGAACCATCGCGGGCATCTATGAGGCCGGCAAAAGCGCGGCGAGGCGTGAGTGCCAAGCCGCTAGCATCCAGGCGAAGCTCGATGAGGCGAAGCGAGACCTGAAGGCTGAACGCAGCGCCCGGCTGATGGCCGAGGCGCAGGGCACCGACCTGGAGAACCAAGCCAATGGCAGCGCCGCGCGCATCAAGGCCCTGGAGGACGAGCTGTCCAAGGCTGGCACGCCTCGCGGCTGTGCTTGGACCCCTGATGACGCTCGTCGCGAGCTGCGCGGGGGACCCGCCCCCGGTCGCCGTGTCAGTTCCCCACCAGCTCCCGGACGCCCCTGAATGGGCGCGCCCGGTGAAGGTGCCCGACCCCCGGCCGGGACAGGACTTGAGAGTGCTTCGCGCTCAGGAGAGGGCGGGGCGGGAACAAGCGAACTCGATCATCGTCAAGTTCCGCGAGTGGTACGGAGGCGTCCGCGAGACGTACGCACAGTCGTGACTACCGTCGAGGGAGCCATGACCATGACGAAGCCGAAGCGCACGGAGATGAAAGCTCTACGCCACCAGCTGAGCACGCACATGCAGGATCGCGCGCTGGAGTGGTTCTCGGCCCTGGTCATGCTGTCCTGGGGCATGGTGCTCGCTATGCCCGGGGACACGATGGCTGGACCGGCCTACGCCGCCTTCCACCGCTTCGGAACGACAGAGGACTTCTGGGCCTGGGCGTTCGGCATGATGGGCGGCATCCGGCTCGTGGCCCTCTACATCAACGGGCGTTGGCCCAGGACCCCGGTCATTCGGATGGTCTGCGCGACGTTCGGAGCCATGTCTTGGGCTCAAGTGTCGTGGATGCTCACCGAGGGCACGTACCTCAAATCAGGGATCGCCACGACCGGAACCGCCGTCTACGGCATCCTCGCATTGGCCGACCTATTCTCGATCTTCAGGGCGGCGTTCGATGCTCGGTATCACCGTTCCTGATGCGATAGCGTTCGGCACACTAGTGCTCGCGATCCTCGCCGCATGGCGCGGGGCCGTGGCTGGGGCTAAGGCCGAGAAGACGGCCCCACCCGATCATACCGCCGCCATTACTTGCGGCGCAATCGTTGATAGCGCCGCGCTGCGCGATCTTGTGGAAGCGGTTGAAGAACTGACCGACGCTATGCGCGAAATGATCGTTAGCCAACACGAGCGGGCTGAAGGCCGCATGGCGGACCTCCTTACGGAAATAAGCGAGAAGCTCGACCGGCCCCGCGACTACCGCCACCGGCGCTGAATGCCACACTCACGCGGCCTGAGGATGGCTTTTTTATCTCGCTGGCCCCCCTGCGGCGACGGAGAGCCTCCGCCATCGCCTGATCAGCGTGGCCCGCTCTCGTGGCGCTCTCGGCATTGTCCCTAGCCCGGTCGATGCTTGCCGATGAAAACCGGGCCAGTGAGCTGCCATAGCTCGGCGGTAAGTGGTTGGAACTTCCGACAACCGCGCTCATGATCCGGCGGTATGCCGAACGTCCGAAAAGTTGGCATAAAAGTCTGGAGTCGCGTCCTTAACTGAGCGAAGATGATCCATGTTGGCTGTGCGTCTTGGCGACCTGAGAACTTCGCGCTCAAACCAGCCGGCGCTGATGCGCATCGGCCGGAACATGATGTGAGGAGGAAATGATGCGTGGAGCCCTTTGTCTGTCGGTGACCATACTTTTTCTTCAACTCGGCATGAGTGTAAATGCGAGCGAAGAGCGACGCACCGTGCCGGAAACCAGAACTCAGATCTCTAACGATCTACACGGGAAAGTTTGCACAAGTAGGGTAGGCGCGAGCTTTGTCTTCTCGCATGACGGCCACTATACATACGATGGATTATGGCACGACACAGGCCGCTATCGTGTTCACGACGGAGCGGTCGAGATCCTGTTCGACGATGGCCTGCAGCGGGATTTTTCGATCTCGCGCCGAGGCTCGACATTGTTCATGGAAGAAACGGCGATCGTCTGCGTCTGACGACGTACAAACCACGGGACGGTGACAGCCAGCGTCGCAACTCAATTCCACCCATGAAAGTTCTCCCTTTTGAAAGGGGAGAGCATCGTGAGGGTTTTGATTGCCTGTTCGGGGATATGCTGGATCTTGGCCACTCAAGCATCCCTCGGTCACACGGCGCCATCGGGCTGGCTGTATGATCCTTCATGCTGCGGTGGGCAGGATTGCAGGCAGATCACGGACGACTCCATCACGCCGGTCCCTGGCGGCTGGCGTATCGAAGCCACGGGCGAGATCATCTCGTCGGACGCGGTGAAGCACTCGCCCGACGATCATTTCCATCGCTGCTCGCGGCAGGGTGTCGAAGCCGCCAGAACCATTTGCCTCTACGTCCCGGATATGTCCTGAAGCGCGCCAGGATCGAATGTGGCCGAACATTCTGGACGGCTGGCCCAGCTTGACCATGGGCGGCGGCAATACGCTTAATCGCGGGAATTGTCTTCTGCGCATCCGATGGGCAGGCCCCCGAATTGATAGCCCGAACAATCGCACAGCACCTCCTCGATCGCATGAAGGCGGAAGCTGATCGGCGCCGCTTTCCCTTCCTGGTCGGTCTCTTGTCAGTCGCAGCGACGGGGACATCGAGTGTCCCGGTGGAGTGGATCGTGGTGTCCACCACGCTGTTCGCCTCACGGCGCTGGCTTTCCATCGCCGTCAGCGCCGCGATGGGCGCGGCGATCGCGTCGTTAGGCCTGTATCTCGCCTTCCATCATTTCGGCTGGGTGTTGCTGCTCCGCTATTATCCGGATCTCGTCTCGACAAAGGTCTGGTCGGACGTCACTCGCTGGCTGAGCACCTACGGAACCGCAGCGCTCTTCGCGATCATGGCACTGCCGGTCCCCGTCCCGAAACTGCCGGCCCTCGCATTCGCTGGAATATATCGGTTGCCCATTATGGACGTCTTCTTCGCAATATTGTCCGGCAAGCTCATCAAATATACGGTTTATGCTGCAGCGGCAGCATTTTTCCCTCGTCATTTCCGGTTCTTGCGGAATCACTCGCCCGGGTCACTAGGGGCTTCTTAGGTCCCACAAGGCCGAGTGCGCGCGTCGGGCGCTTCGGGCATCCTGCGAGACCCTGACGTGAGCCGCGCGCTGCCGTCGAGAGCAGGTTGAAACGCCTTGACGGTCCGGCGAAACGGCTCACCGCTCTGCCGAATAGCCACAATCACAGCTTGACGTTACCATCGTTGGAAGGTCTACGGTCAACCGAGATCCAGCATCGTTCGAGGAGAACGCAATGGCGACGGCCGGGGCGAAGCAATCCATCGAAGGGGCGACCGACGTCTCTATCCCCATCGACGGCATGACCTGCGCATCCTGTGTCGGCAGGGTGGAAAAGGTGCTGAAGGCGTTTCCGAACGTCACGGCAGCGAACGTCAACCTTGCCACCGAGCACGCCAAAGTGACGTTCGCTGGCCCTCCCGATCCCGTCGGCCTGGTGCACGCCGTTGAGAAGGCGGGATACTCGGTGCCGAAGGAGACGGCGGAACTGGCCATTGAGGGCATGACCTGCGCCTCCTGCGTGAACCGGGTGGAAAAAGCCCTGAAGAAGGTCCCGGGCGTTACGGAGGCCAATGTCAATCTCGCGACGGAGAAGGCCAGCGTCCGGTTCATCTCGGGGATGACCACCCCCGCCGGTCTGGCGGCCGTCATCCGGAGGGCGGGCTACGACGTCCGCGCCGCTGCTTCCGACGCCGCTGCACCGGATCGAGAGCGGGAAGCCCGAGAGCGTGAATACGGGGCTCTGGTGCGGTCCCTTGCTCTTGCAGCCCTTCTGACTCTTCCCGTCTTTGCGCTGGAGATGGGCTCGCACCTTGTTCCTGCGCTCCACCACTGGGTGATGGACGTCGTCGGCGATCGGGAGAACTGGTACATCCAGTTCGCCCTTACGACGCTGGTCCTTTTCGGTCCCGGCATGCGGTTCTTCCGCAAGGGCGTCCCAGCCCTGCTGCGGCTATCGCCGGATATGAATTCGCTCGTAGCCGTCGGAACGGCGGCAGCCTACGGCTATTCAGTCGTCGCAACGTTCACCTCGGGGATCCTTCCGGCTGGAACCGCCAACGTTTACTATGAGGCGGCGGCGGTCATCGTCACGCTCATCCTTCTCGGGCGAACATTGGAGGCTCGGGCCAAGGGGCGCACCTCCGAAGCCATCAAGCGTCTATTCGGGCTTCAGGCCAAGGCGGCCAGGGTCGTCCGCGACGGGGTGCTCGTCGAGGTTCCGGTCGACGACGTCCGAACGGGCGACGTGGTGCAGGTTCGGCCCGGCGAGAAGATAGCGGTGGATGGAGAGGTGCTCGAGGGGTCGTCCTACGTCGACGAGTCGATGATCACCGGCGAGCCAGTACCCGTTCAGAAAGCGGCTGGTGCCAGGGTCGTCGGCGGAACGATCAACAAGGTCGGGGCCTTTTCATTCCGCGCAACCCAGGTTGGCGCTGATACCGTGCTGGCCCAGATCATCCGCATGGTGGAGCAGGCGCAAGGGGCCAAGCTGCCGATCCAAGCCTTGGTGGACAAGGTGACCGGCTGGTTCGTTCCGGCAGTGATGGCGGCGGCCCTGCTGACCTTCCTGGCTTGGCTGATCCTGGGTCCATCTCCTGCGCTCACCTTCGCACTGGTCAACGCAGTGGCGGTTCTCATCATCGCCTGCCCCTGCGCGATGGGCTTGGCGACGCCGACCTCGATCATGGTGGGAACGGGTCGGGGGGCGGAACTCGGGATCCTGTTCCGCAATGGCGAGGCGTTGCAGAGCCTGAGGGACGTCGACATCGTGGCCCTCGACAAGACCGGCACGATCACCAAGGGGCGACCGGAACTGACCGACCTCATTGTGTCGGAGTTCGATGAAGGCGAGGTGTTGGCGCTGGTTGCAGCGGTCGAAGCGCGGTCGGAGCACCCGATTGCCGAAGCCATCGTCGACGCTGCCACGGATCGTGGCTTGGACTTCGCGCCTGTCGCCGAATTCGAAGCGGTTCCTGGGTATGGCGTCCGTGCGACCGTACAGGGCCGAGCGGTCGAGATCGGCGCCGACCGCTACATGGAACGGCTCGGTGTCGACGTCTCGTCCTTCGCGGCGGCCGCCGACCGACTGGCCGACGAGGGCAAGAGTCCCCTCTATGCAGCGATCGACAACCGCCTTGCTGCAATCATCGCAGTGGCCGACCCCCTCAAACCGTCGAGCCCTCAGTCAATTGCCGCCTTGCACCGCCTTGGCCTGAAGGTCGCGATGATCACTGGCGACAATCGTCGTACGGCGGAGGCGATAGGGCGGCAGGTCGGCATCGACGACGTCGTCGCAGAGGTCCTGCCGGAGGGCAAGGTGGAGGCGCTCAAGCGGTTGCGCTCCAGGGGACTCAAGGTCGCGTTCGTCGGTGACGGCATCAACGATGCGCCGGCTCTGGCGGAGGCGGACGTCGGTCTTGCCATTGGCACTGGGACGGACGTCGCTATCGAGAGCGCCGATGTCGTGCTGATGTCCGGCGACCTCAGAGGGGTTGCCACCGCCATCGCTCTGTCCAAGGCCACGATCCGCAACATCAAGCAGAATCTGTTCTGGGCCTTTGCCTACAACGTCCTCTTGGTTCCTGTCGCAGCCGGTGTGCTGTATCCGGTCGACGGTACGCTGCTTTCCCCCATGGTCGCAGCCGCTGCGATGGCGATGTCCAGCGTTTTCGTGCTTGGGAACGCCCTGCGATTGCGCAGGTTCAAGCCCTCGGACCCGCCGGTCGTGATTTACACCATGCCGTCTTGCCCCGAGTGCGGCGCTCTCAAGACGTGGCTGCGCGGAGCAGGCATTCCATTCGAGGAGCGCGACCTCGCCGACCCTGCGGTCATGGCCGAGGCCAAGTCGAGGACGGGCTTTCGCACGGCTCCGATCACCGTGATCGGTGACCGAGCCTTTTCCGGGACGTTCCAGATGCAGAAGCCAAGCATCGCCGCGTCACTGGATGCAGCCGCAATCGGCTGAGCCGCAGTACCGAGCGCCGAGAGGGAGCTAGATCATGAACATTGGGCAAGCCGCGGGAGCCTCCGGAGTTTCGGCAAAGATGATCCGGTACTATGAATCGATCGGGCTTGTTCCAAAGACGGTTCGAACCGACGCAGGCTACAGGGTCTACTCCGATAGTGACGTCAACACGCTCGCCTTCATCAGGCGAGCGAGGAACCTGGGCTTCTCGGTCGAGCAGATCACCGAACTCGTCGCACTTTGGCGGGATCGAAAGCGTGCCAGCACCGACGTGAAGCGGATAGCGCTCGAACATGTGGAGATCCTCGAGCGCAAGGCGCACGAGCTGCAGGAGATGGCGGCAACTCTCAAGCATCTTGCTTCGCATTGTCACGGTGACGCACGCCCGGATTGTCCCATCCTGGAGGGCCTGCAAGGCGAACATGCTGCGCCGCCCCCCGATCTACAGCCCTCGCGCCTGTTCGGGGCTGCGCATCTTGCGTCCACGACCGGTCGTGCACCAAGGCGACGGAATGGCTGAGCAGCGGACGGCGACATCGGCGTTCAACAGCCTGAAATAGCGCTTGACCTTGCCATCGTTGGAAGGCTCACCGTTCTCATCATCACCGCCGCAAAAGGAGTTACGGACATGTGTGGATGCTCGAGCAACAAGGCCTCCAAGACGGGCCATGAGGCGTTTCCGAAGGACGGGCTGGTCCTGCGAGTGGAGGACATGACCTGCGGTCATTGCGCAGGCACGATCAAGAAGGCTGTCGAGACTGGCCTGCCGGGAACGGAAGTTCACGCCGATCCCGGGTCGAAGTTGGTGTCTATCCGAGGGACGGCCGATCTCTCTGCCGTAAAGGCGATCGTCACTGAAGCGGGTTACACGCCGTCCCCCGCTTCTTGACGTCTGCGCCGGGGCTCGGCGAGCAACTGTCTCGCCGGGTTCCGTCAACAACTGGCCGGGCAGGCTGTCTCGACCCGAGGCACGGCTGCCCTCGTACGAGTACCGCAATGCTGCCCTGTTTAGAGTCTATTAACCTTTCCCAACGCGAAATAAGGCTCGGTTCGGGCCATCTGTTCGGGAGTGATGTTACGGACCTCGCTGGTCTTGGCGAACCGAACCAAATATGAGAGAAGCTCGCAGTGACCAATTCGTCTTGGGGCCCATGAGAAGCATCGCCGCCGTCGTGCTGACCATTGCCATCGCGCTTTTCTCCCTTTTGGGAAGCGGTAGAGCTGTGCTCGCCACGACGCTCGAGCAGGCTCAGGAGTACGTTTCTGCGAGCGGCACTTCCCCGAGTGGGTTTTCGGCCAAGCATTTTCATCATTCCTCCCAAGATCGCGGCTCGGTGGCCGGGCAGCTGAAGTCGCCAGCTCATGACACTTTCGGAGAGCACGGATGTGATCGGGGCGGCCAGCAGTCCAACTGCTGCAGCCTCGATTGCCATGCGCTTTCTGGGGCCATAGACGTGCAGGTGTTCAGCGTTTCCCGCCGGACGACGCCCGTAAAGGCACAGGCTGCGACGATGCCCCGTGGGAGCCGCATCGACGGCTTTCTGCGCCCACCAAGAGTGGCTTGACGGGCGCATTTTGCAGCCCGTCGCTGACGTACTCCGCCTGCCCTTGACCGGGCTTCCTTGGTAGTCGTCGTGTCCGGCCGCGTGTCCGCGAGCCGTGCAAGTCCTCTGAATCAGGTTTTCCATGAAGACACTGTCAGCTTGCGTGCTGGCAGCGATTGGCCTTGCGGGCTGCATGCCCGTGGCGCCGGCCTATCTGGCCGCGCCGGCCGATCCTGCGCAGTCCGTGCGTCCATTGTCCATCTCGTCCGCTTCGGCGGGATCCCGTCGCTTTGCGATCGTTGAGCCCAAGGCCTGGGACGAGCTGAATCGCAACGTAACACCGAAGGGAGCGTCCGATGCCCCCTGAGGTTTGGCGCTACAGTCGGCTGGCCGGTGTTCTGGGCGCGGCACTATTCCTGTCCGGCTGCGTGACGGCCGGCAAAGAGGGCGGTCTCGGGGCGGTGGATGCCGTCGCGAAGGCTGAACTCGGTCGTGGGATCGTGAAGGTCTCTACCGAGGCAGAAGCGGCGAATGCCGAGGCTGCGGTTGCCGGCGCGTTGAAACGTCCCTTGACGGCTGATACGGCCGTCGGCATTGCGCTCGCCAGCAATCGCGGCCTTCAGGCGGCCTACAACGAGCTCGGCATCTCGGAGGCGGCCTTCCTCCAGGCCAGCCTGCCGCCGAACCCGAAGATCGGCCTTTCGCGCCTCGGCGGCGGCCTCGAACTGGAATTAGAGCGAAGCCTCATCGTCAGCCTTTATGCGCTGGCCACTCTGCCGGCCAAGCGGGAGATCGCAGGAACGCAGCTGCGGGCGGCGCAGATGCGCGCGGCGGAAGCCACGCTGAAACTCGCGACCGACGTCAGACGCCAATATTATCGGACCGTCGCCGCGAACCAACAGGTGGCGACGCTGCAGCAGGCCAAAGTGACGACCGACGCGACGGCGGACCTCGCCCGAAAGCTCGGCGAGACCGGCGGCATGAACAAGCTCGACCAGGCGCGCGAATATGCGTTGGCGGCCGAGCTCGACTCCCAGCTTGCACGGGCGAAGGTTCAGCAGCGGCTCGAACGAGAGCGACTCGTGCGCCTCCTGGGTCTGTGGGGTCCAGCCGTTGACTTTCGCATTCCTTCGGCCCTTCCCCCGCTTCCCAAGGCCGTCCGCACCGCGACGGACATCGAGGCGCAGGCCCTCACCCGGCGGGTGGACCTGCAGGCCGCCCGTCTTGACCTCGAGGCGCTCGGCCAGTCGCTGGGGCTTACGCAGGCCACGCGCTTCACGAACGACATCGAACTTGCCGGCAACAGCAAGTACGACCGCAAGAAGACGGTCGCCGAAGACGGCGGTATCGAGAAGGAGAAGCTGAACAGGCGGGGCCTTGCCGTCGACTTCGAGATTCCGCTGTTCGACTTCGGCCAGGCCCGCACGATGGATGCCGAGCAGCGCTACATGCAGGCTGCCAACCTACTGGCGGAAAAGGCGGTCAATGTCCGGTCCGAGGCCCGCGAGGCTGCTCTTGCCTACAAGGGCACATGGGACGTGGCACGGCATTACGAGGCCACCGTGCTGCCTCTGCGCAAGCAGATCCAGGACGAGGCGCTCCTCCAGTACAGCGGCATGCTCGTTGACGTCACCAGCCTCGTCGCTGACGTTCGCGGTCGCATCCTGGCGCAGGCGCAGGCCATCGACGCCCGCAGGGACTTCTGGGTCGCCGAGGCGGAGCTTCGCGCGGCGTTGGCAGGCGGCGGAGCGGGAGCCGCAAGCGGCAGCTCTGCCCCAGCCGCAGGCGGCGGCGAACAAGCTGCACCCCATTGAACCGAGAGAGATGACCATGGATATCTCGCGCAGACATCTTATCCAGGCTGGCAGCGGCCTCATCCTCACCGGCGCCACGATGGTCAGCGGCCGCGTTCAAGCGGCCGCTATCCCGGAAGCGGCGACAACAACTGACCCCGCGACCCAGCCACCACTCCTGCCAAGCTCCGGCCCTGACTATCAGCCGGTGGTTACCCTGAACGGCTGGAGTCTGCCCTGGCGCATGAACGGCGACTGGAAGGAATTCCACCTTGTCGCCGAGCCCGTCGTTCGAGAAATGGCGCCTGGCATGAAGGCGCACCTGTGGGGTTACAATGGCCAGTCGCCGGGCCCCACCATCGAAGCGGTGGAGGGCGACAAGGTCCGCATCTTCGTCACCAACAAGCTGCCGGAAAATACGGCCGTGCACTGGCACGGCCAGCGGCTGCCCAACGGCATGGACGGCGTGGGCGGCCTCACCCAGCCCCACATCCCACCCGGGAAAACCTTCGTCTACGAGTTCCAGCTCAGGCGCAGCGGCACCTTCATGTACCACCCGCACTCCGACGAGATGGTGCAAATGGCGATGGGGATGATGGGGCTCTTCATCGTGCACCCGCGCGACCCGGCCTTCCGCCGCGCTGACCGGGACTTCGCCTTCCTGCTGAACGCCTTCGACATCGAGGCCGGCAGCTACGTGCCGAAGGTGAATACCATGCTGGAATTCAACCTCTGGTGCTGGAACAGCCGCGTCTTCCCCGGCATCGACCCGCTTGTCGTGGGCAAGGGCGACAAGGTGCGGATCCGCTTCGGCAACCTCACCATGACCAACCATCCCATCCACATGCATGGCTACGAGTTCAAGGTTTCGGGCACGGACGGCGGCTGGGTGCCCGAGGAGGCGGCCTGGCCGGAGGTCTCGGTCGACTGTGCCGTCGGGCAAATGCGCTCCTTCGACTTCGTGGCCGACGAGCCCGGCGACTGGGCGATCCACTGCCACAAGTCGCACCACACGATGAACGCCATGGGCCACGCGGTGAAGACGTATATTGGCGTCGACAAGAAGGACATCGCCAAGCGCCTGCAGAAGCTCGTCCCAGGCTATATGCCGATGGGCTCGAACGGCATGGGTGCCATGGGTTCCATGGAAATGCCGGCCCCCGACAACACGCTCCCAATGATGACGGGCTTCGCGCAGTTCGGGCCCGTCGAGATGGGCGGCATGTTTTCGGTCGTGAAGGTCCGAGAGGGGCTCGCCAAGGGCGACTACAAGGACCCCGGCTGGTTCAAGCATCCTGCGGGCACTGTTGCGTACGAGTTCAAGGGCAACCTGGCCGAAGCGCCGCGCCCCGAGAAGCAGGCCCGTGCCGATGGCGCGGTTGAATTCTCTGCCGTGGACCCGCGCAAGCGGCCCATGACCGGCGGGCATGAACAACACTGAAACATCAAGGAGATCAGAGAGTGAAGAACCACATCTTGGCTGGCGTCCTCGCCGCAGCCTCAGCCCTTGCAGGGACCGCAGCCTGGGCCGGAGCTGGTCCTCCCGGCCATCACCACGCGATGGGAGCGTTCGGGCAACCCGGCGATCCCAAGAAGCCCGCACGGACCGTCGAGGTCGTGATGCAGGAGGGCAGCGGCACTATGGCGTTTGTCCCGAACCGCATCGAAGTGAAAAAGGGCGAGCAGGTCCGCTTCAAGCTCAAGAATGACGGCGAGCTCGATCATGAACTCGTTCTCGCCACACTTGAAATGAACATGCAACATGCCGAGGAGATGAAGAAGAACCCTGACATGGAGCACGACGATCCGAACGCCAAGCGCGTCCAGCCGAAGAAAACGTCGGAGATCCTCTGGCGTTTTGACAAGGCCGGCACTTTTGACTTCTCGTGCCTTATTCCCGGCCACCGTGAAGCCGGCATGACCGGCACCGTCATCGTCAAGTAGAAAGGAATCCCCCATGATCCGCATGATCTTTGCTGCAACCGCCGCCCTAGGTCTGTCGCTTGCTCCTGCGCTAGCTCAAGATGCGCCGAAGGTGAAGGGCACGGTCGAGAAGGTTGACGACAGCGCCGAAAAGATCACCTTGAGCCACGGACCGATCCCAAACCTCGACATGGGCGAGATGAAGATGGTGTTCAAGGCCGGAGACAAGGCCATGCTTAAACAGGTGAAAGCCGGCGACAAGGTTGTTTTCACCGCCGACCGCGTGAACGGTCAGCTCACCGTTACCTCTATCGCGAAGTCAAAGTAATCGCGATGCGCGCTCACTGGAGCCGCCCCAGCCATGGGGCGGCTCTTCTACGGTCGCTCGGGCATGATCCAGAGCGGCATTTGCCGGAACCATCCAGCACCGACTCATTGAGAGCGCCCATGAGAGCTGCATTAGCGGGCCTCCTGCTGTTCTTTGTGTCGCCTGCCCTGGCATCACACGATCCGTCACACGTCACCGCCCTTGGGCAGGTTACGAAGCTGCCGCTGCCACGATTTGCGTCGTTCAAGACGGACAATGTGAATCTGCGAGGAGGCCCAGGGCGGGACTACGAGATCCGTTCGATCTACAAGCGCTCCGGCCTCCCGATCGAAATCACAGCGGAATTCGAAACGTGGCGAAAGGTCCGCGACTCCTCGGGAGAGGAGGGATGGGTCCTGGCAGGACTGATTTCGGGAAAGAGAACGGTCCTGTCGGCACCCTGGGGCAAGGCCCCGAATGCAGTTCATTCCGAGCCTGACGCTGTGTCGGAGACGGTGGCGCTCATGGAGCCCGGAGTTC
This sequence comes from Alsobacter sp., assembly GCA_046349155.1. Lineage (GTDB taxonomy): Bacteria > Pseudomonadota > Alphaproteobacteria > Rhizobiales > Beijerinckiaceae > Alsobacter. The sequence continues at coordinate 740,893 of JAXMCW010000004.1, forward strand.
AGGCGAACGTCGTCAAGTGCAAGGCCGGATGGTGTCGTATCAAAGGCAATGGCTTCGAAGGATACGCTGCCTCTTCAACGTTGTGGGGAGTCTATCCCGACGAGGACTATCCGTAACGTAGAGGTTCAGCGGCTTACTGTCAGCCGCGGTAGCATCGCCCGAAGCGTGCCATCCCGCATGACGAATTGATGCCAGATGACGGCGACAACGTGGACGGACGAAAGACCGATGAGGACCTTGAACAAGGTCACGTGTGCCGTACTGGCAGGCCACCATAAGTAGCTCGCGACAGCTCCGGCAGCGCCTTCTGCGATAAGCACTGCATAGAATGACCAGTGTACCAACTGGCTGATCAGGCCATTCAGCCCTGTGGGTCCCGGGGCCGATTTCTCTCGCGCGAACCGGATGATCAGGCGGCCTGCCATGAGCAGGAGTATGAGAAGTCCAACGCGATTATGGGCCGTGTGCAGCACCAGGTCCGTCGGATCTGGCTTCTGTCCGATCAGACGTGGCTGATGCGACCGTGTGATCGCCCCGCTCGTGGCATACTGCGCGACGACCAGGACCACGACAACCCAATGCAGAACGATCTGCACGTTACTATAGCGTCGAATCACGGATCTCTCGCGGGGAACGTTCTCACCACGTCTTTATGGCCCAAGGGACTCGTCGTGTCATGGGCCGTTCAGAAAGGGGCGACATGCGGCCGCAATCTGCGAGGTGAGATCGATTTGGTTCGTCCCATGCAGAATCGTATTGGTGCTCTTCACCTGGGTAAATTCGCGCTCCAAAGCGGATGAGGTCTCTTCGCCGGCGAGAAAATGGACGGCGACGCAAAATGGCTTTGCGAAGCCGCTCTCCCGAAGCAGACGCGCCGCTTCTAGAAGCGTGCGTCCGGACGAAACGATGTCGTCCACGAGAACCGGCACGCGTCCCTCAACGGCGTCCATGTCCGGTAGACTGATGAGAACCTCAAGGTCTCCTTTTCGCCGCTTCCGGCATACGCGATAGGGTGCGCCCGCCAAGCCTGCGACTTCGGCGACCCACTGCTCGCTTTCCGCGTCGGGACCGATAACCACCGGTTGAGGAACATGGACCCTAATCCAGTCTGCGACGGGAGCCGCTGCATGGACGACCGTAGTGGGAATGCTGTAGATCTCCGACAGCGACTGATGCCGGTGCAGGTGAGGATCCACTGTCACGAGCCAGCTGACGAGATCTCCCAATAACCTCGCGAAATGGACGGACGTGATCGCCTCTCCCTTGTGAAAACGCTTGTCTTGTCTCATGTAGGAAAGATAGGGGGCAACAAGGCCAACCGAGCGCGCGCCCAGGTCCCGGGCGGTTGAGGCGGCGAAGGCAAGGGGAAGAAACTTCGGGTCGGGATCGTTCAGGCTGCACACCAGAATCACGTCGCGGCGGCCTACGGCGGTGTGCAGCCGCACCAGAGACTCCTTGTCAGGAAAGACGTGGACCGACAGATCGCCGCGCTCGCCGCCGAGGGCCTGGACAAGACGTTCACCAAAATCTTCGTTCCCCGGCATTGTGAAGACCAGTGGTGAAGTCATGCCGTAACCTCTACAGCCAAAGCATTACGGAGGGCATATTCGAGCGCATAGGCGAGTTCACCCTCGCTCTCGGCATGTATCGTATAGAGCGGCTGGCCGCGCTGGATGACCTCACCCAAGCGGACATGCATGAAGACTCCGGCAGCCTTCGCTTCTGGAGCACCTGCGAGCTTCGCGACCTTAGCGATCTTTCGGTTGTCGATCGCATTCACCACGCCGTCAGTTGTTGCCAAGATGTCGTGCTTGAGCCGGGCGACAGGCGGTAGACGCATTCCGCCCTGGGCTTCGCAGATGGCTTGGAATTTGGTCCAAGCCCGTCCGTCGTTCAGGCAGTCCTCGGCCATCTTTGCCCCAGTGCCGGCCGCAGCATGGTTGCACAACTCCAGAAGTGAACCTGCGATGGAACAGGCCCGTTCGCGCAGATCGGTCGGAGATGACCGTTCACCTTTCAATACGGCAAGGACATCGTGGGCTTCGAGAGCAGGCCCGATGCCTCGGCCCACGGGTTGCAGGCCGTTCGAGAGCACGATGGCCGTCTTGATCTGAAACTCCTGCGCAACGTCGGCAAGACGATCTGCCAGGGCACGAGCAGCATCCGGAGACCTGACCTTGGCGGTCGGCCCGACAGGAATGTCGAGCACCAGATGGGTCGCGCCCGCGGCGATTTTTTTGGAGAGGACCGACGCGATCAACTGCCCCTCGCTATCGAGATCCAGCGCACGCTCGACCCTGATGAGAAGATCGTCGGCGGGGCTGAGGCGGACCGCTCCACCCCAGGCGATGCAGCCACCCTCACGGTCCACGACCCGCCGTATCCCTGCGACGTCGAGATCAACTGGAGCCATGGTCTCCATCGCATCGGCGGTGCCGGCGGGCGAAGTGATTGCGCGCGAGGAGGTCTTGGGCATGGTCAGCCCGAGAGCAGCAACAATCGAAACGACGATCGGCGTCGTACGATTGCCCGGCAGTCCGCCGACACAGTGCTTGTCTAGGACGATCGGGCGGTCCCACTCAATCCGCTCGCCCACCTCAACCATCACGCTTGTGAGTGCGATCGTCTCCTCCTCGTCGAGCGGCAGCGTCGCACAAGCGGTCAGGAATGCGGATACATCGACATCCGAATACTGGCCGGCAACGATGTCCCCGATGATGGATCGGAGAGCGGGTTTGCTCAGTCGGTTCCCGTAGATCCGAGAACGTACTTCGCTGAGCGACAAGACAGGCTCGGGATGCCTGACCGAAACGGTCGCGCCATCCTCAGTCCGAAGACGCTCCCACGACGACTCGGACAAGCCCACCTCGTTCTCCTGCAGCCAGTTGCCGGATACCTGGTAGAGCGTGGCGATGGCGCTTCGGCCTCCTGATTCGATCAGGACGCGCGCGAGGGGTGTCAATCCTTCCGAACGGCAGACGTGGCAATCGGTCCGCATGAAGACGACGGCCTCATGCTGGGTGTGGATCCCGATCCGACGCGCCCGCAAGGGCTCTCGAATATCATCGGCTGTCAAAGCTGCACCCGCGCAAGATGTTCCGGTACCTCGCAGGTCCACCCCTTCTCATCTTGGATCCGGCGTCGTAGAGCGTCGGCCGCCTCCGGTTCGCCGTGCGTGATGAAGACCTTCCGAGGTGACTGCTTGAAGCCGCCCAGCCATCGCATGATCTCGTCGGCATCGGCGTGCGCGGACAACATCGGGAGATCGGCAATCTCGGCGCGGACCGGCACGTATTCTCCGTGGATCTTGATCTCGCTGGCGCCTCCGAGCATGGAGGCTCCACGTGTTCCGGCTGCCTGATAGCCTGCAAAGAGGATGGTGGATCGGGGGTCGGGAGCAAATCTCTTGAGGTGGTGCAGCACCCGCCCGCCCGTTGCCATGCCGCTCGCGGATATGATGACTTTCGGCATCGGGTCCTCGTTGAGGGCCTTGGACTCGTCAGCCGTCCGGACGTAAGTCGCAACGCCGCAGGCGCGGCGGCATTCGGCCTCCGTCAGGCGCTGGTCTTCGACGTGCTCGCAAAGGATGTCGCTGGCATCCATCGCCATCGGACTGTTCAGGTAGATCGGCACGTTGGGCAGCCGGCCAGCGGACTTTAGACGTTCCAAGTGATAGAGCAGGGTCTGAGCCCGTCCGACTGCAAACGCAGGAATGATGACGGTGCCACCTCGACCCACGGTCTTCCTGATCGCTGCGGCAAGAACGTCCTGCGGATCCGCGGGATCGTGGCGGCGGTTTCCGTAAGTTGATTCGACGACTAGGATGTCCGCGTGATCCACGAGGGTCGGATCGAGCATTGTGGGATCATTGTAGCGGCCGAGATCGCCGGAGAATACGACTTTCAGGTCGTCCAGCCACAACTCGATGATGGCCGAACCCAGGATATGGCCTGCTCGTCTCAGCCTAAGCGTGGGACCACGAGGCAGGTCGACCTTTTTGTCGAACGGGACGTTCGAAAAACGCGCGAGGGCAGCCTCGGCATCTTCCGAGCCGTAGAGCGGCAGCGCAGGCTTGTGCTTCGAAAACCCTTTTCTGTTCGCGTAGTCGGCATCTTGCTCCTGAAGTTTTGCACTGTCGGCAAGAATAATTCCGCAGAAATCCCTGGTCGCAGCCGAAGAGTAGATCTTCCCCTCGAAACCGTCCCTCACGAATGCTGGAAGATATCCCGAGTGGTCCAGATGGGCGTGCGTAAGGACAATCTGTGACACCGTGGGTGGATCGACTGGAAAAGGATCCCAGTTCCGCAACCGAAGATTTTTTACGCCCTGAAAAAGGCCGCAGTCCACCAGCATCCGGTTCCTGCCGCTCTCAACGAGGTAGCGTGACCCGGTAACTGTTCCGGCTGCACCCAGAAACGTGATGGCTTGATTCATGTGAGTGTCTCCGCCGAAAGCCCGCGTCTACGCGGACCCTAGTTAGCTACCGTGCAACTCGGCCGCGGAGAATGCGATCGATCAATGTCGGGACCAATCACCCCGCTATTGTGCTGCAGTGACCGTTGGGAGAGCGCCGATGTCCAAGTCTGACCGCGTGCATTACAGCTGCCTCTTGAGTTTGGCTCTTGCAATCGCCGTGGCGTCCCCCGGACGCTCTCGGGCCGATGTCTTGGAACCCATGCAGAAGGCAGGAGAATTCAGCATCTATATCGGTGTGATGCCTTCCCAGATCGTCGGCGGGCACCCGGCCGGACATCCGGAGGCGACCATGCATGGAGGTGCTCCGAGCGGGGGGCGGAGTAAGCATCTCGTTGCCGCCGTTTTTGATCCCGCCGGCCATCGCGTCGAGGATCTTTCGGTCAATGCGATCATCTCCGAGCCTGGGCATGTCGACGTCCAGCGTGTCCGACTGGAGCCGATGCAGATCGCCAATACGATAACCTATGGTGCCTTCATCACGGTGTCGGATCGGGAGCGCGAGACGATCGTCATCGAGTTGTCGAAGGGTGTGGAGCTGAAGCCTATATCTGCTACATTCACTTATGTCCCGTAGAGCGGCAGCTGAGGCGTCGTTTCGATGCGCGAAGAGCGACCCTGAGCGTCAAATGTTGTTGCGAGAACAAGGACCAGCATACTCACGCGGGAGCGATCGAACGGTAGACGCCTCCCCGGCTGACTGGTTTCTTCACGTTTCGATCCTCGCGTTCTGTACGTTTTGCGTGGCCTTGGGCTACGGAGTGTTGCTCCTGCTCTTGCCGGACCTCGTGAAAGCAAGCCTGGGAAGTAACGATCCTGCCGCGACAGCCCGGCATCTTGGCATGATGACCGCCATCTATGCCGGCGCGCCGGTTGTCTTCGGTCCGATCTGGGGGAAGTTGTGCGATCGATTCGGGCCGAAGCCGATTTTAACGGCGGGCCTCATCGGGTTTGCGATCTCGACCCTTAGTCCGATCATTGAGTCTGGTCTCTGGTCTCTCCACGCGGGAAGGCTGGTCAACGGGGCATTCGCGGCAGCGATAGGACCCGCGGCTCTGACCCTGATTGCAAACCGCACCACAGGCACCAAGCGGGCGAGAGCGTTCGCTTGGATCGCCATGGCCACCATTGCAGGGTACTTTGCGGGACCGCTCCTGGGCCGCGCTCAGCACCTTCTTGGAGCACCGATGGGCAGCTCAGCGGAATTAGTCCCATTGGCCTTGACGGCCCTTCTCGCCGGCGTGGCCTGTATCGCTGTCCAGACGTTGTCAGGTGGCGAAACTGTCGTCACGCACCACGTCGAAGGCCTGCTTTCGCAGAGCCCTCGACTCACAGGTCAACTGCTCGTCATGGCTGCGGTAGTGTCGGGAGCGACCGCTTCCTTTGAAGTGGCGCTCGTGCTGCACGCGCGGCAATCTGGCCTGGGCCCGAACGAACTCGCGGCGATGTTCGCCGAGTGCAGCTTCTTCATGTTCATTGGACAGGCCATCCTGTTCTCGCCTTTGATAAGGCTTGGATCCAGCAGACGGCTCATCGGGCCTGCATTGTTGGCGATGGGATCAGGCCTGCTCCTGATGCCCGTGTCCGCCGGATTCCTTCCATCCGTAGCGGCAACGGCTGTCGTGTCGATCTCCGGCGGTATCGCTCTGCCGGTCGTGTCTTATTGGCTCTCCTTGAGCGCACCGCATTCAGCCGGATTGCAGCAGGGCGTCAAGACAGCCGTCACGAGCCTCGGCCAAAGCCTGGGATCGTTGCTGGCGGGCTTCCTGTTCGCGCCGTGGCTCGTCCCGGATGCCCCGTTTTACGCAACTGCGCTGATCGTGCTTTTCGCAGGAACCTGGGCATTGAGCCTCCCGCGCCGTCTTGCGACGATGGCAAATTGAGCCTTGTTGGGCAGAACTTGCGGATCGTCTTGTCCAGCGTTTCCGGTGAAGAGAGCTGGTCTGTGCCCATGTATCAGCCTGGCCAGGCCCAGTCTCTGATCTCGGGCAGATCTTCGCCATACCTGCGGATATGGCTTGAGTGCTCCGCGAGCTTGTCTCTCATGATCTGGGCCAATCGGGCGCGCGCATCTCCCGCGACCGTGACATGATCGAGGACGTCGAGCACGAGGTGATAGCGGTCAAGGCCGTTCAGCACGGTCATGTCGAAAGGGGTGGTCGTCGTCCCTTCTTCACGAAATCCCCTCACGTGCATGTTCCCGTGACTGGTTCGTGCATACGTGAGCCGGTGGATGAGATAGGGGTATCCGTGGTAGGCGAAGATTACCGGTTTTGTCATGGTGAAGAGGGCTTCGAACGTCTCGTCCGCCATCCCGTGCGGATGCTCTTTCCGTGGTTGAAGCGTCATCAAGTCCAGCACGTTGACAACCCGGACCTTGAGCGACGGCAACTGGGTGCGCAGGATCCCCGCCGCCGCAACGGTTTCCAGCGTGGGAACGTCTCCTGCGCAGGCCAAAACCACGTCCGGGTCGCCACCCTCGTCGTTAGATGCAAACGGCAAAATTCCGGCGCCTGCTTCGCAGTGAGCGGCCGCCTCTTCCACAGTGAACCATTGCGGAGCCGGTTGCTTTCCAGCCACAATAACATTGATACGATCGTATGTCCTTAGACAATGATCGACGATCCACAGCAGGCAGTTCGCGTCTGGCGCCATGTAGACACGAACGATATCGGCCTTCTTGTTCATCACCAGATCAACAAAGCCGGGGTCCTGATGCGAAAAACCGTTATGGTCCTGCCGCCAGACATGGGATGTCAGGAGATAGTTGAGTGACGAAACAGGCTTGCGCCACGGCAATCGTCGCGCCACTTCAAGCCATTTCGCGTGCTGATTGAACATGGAATCGACGATGTGGATGAAGGCTTCGTAGCAGGAAAAGAGACCATGCCTGCCGGTGAGGACGTATCCCTCAAGCCAACCCTGGCATAGGTGTTCGCTCAGCACCTCCATGACGCGTCCATCCGGGGACAGATGAACATCTTCCGCCAGACGTTCCCCAATCCAGACGCGGTCTGTCGCTTCGAAGACGGCGTCGAGCCTGTTGGACGCCGTTTCATCCGGCCCAAAAAGCCTGAAATCGCGCCGCTCGGACGACGCGCGAAGCACATCCCGCAGATACGCGCCGGCTAACCTCGTGGCTTCTCCCATGCTTCGTCCGTGCACGACTTGGGGCACACCGTAATTGCGCCAATCCGGAAGATTGAGGGGACGGCGCAATGCTCCCCCGTTAGCGTGTGGATTGGCTCCCATGCGTCGAGCGCCCTGTGGAGCAAGAGCAAGTATCGTAGGCCGCGGGCGGCCTGACTCATCGAAGATCTCGTCAGGCCTATACGACCGCAGCCACTCTTCAAGTTGGGTGAGGTGAGCGGGATTGTCTCTGATCGCGCCGATCGGCACCTGGTGTGCCCGCCAGAAGCCTTCCACCTTGAGGCCGTCGACCACCTGTGGTCCAGTCCAACCCTTTGGGCTTCGCAACACAATAAGGGGCCAGCGCGGGGGAGGCCCCTTGAAAGGATCTCTGCGTGCCGACGTCTGGATGTCACTGATGGCGTCAAAGGCCCGGTCAAGAGCGTCTGCCATGAGACGGTGCATGATGGGCGGATCATCCCCTTCTACAAAGATGGGATCATAGCCGTAACCGACGAAGAGCGACCGAAGATCATCGCCGGGCATTCGCGCCAACAGCGTAGGGTTGGCGATCTTGTAGCCGTTGAGATGTAGGATCGGCAGCACTGCCCCATCGGTTGCCGGATTCAAGAACTTGTTCGAGTGCCACGCCCCCGCAAGTGGTCCGGTCTCAGCTTCGCCGTCTCCGACAACACAAGCAACGATCAGGTCGGGATTGTCGAAAGCCGCGCCGAACGCGTGGGCGAGTGAATACCCCAATTCTCCGCCTTCGTGGATCGAGCCGGGCGTTTCGGGCGAAGCGTGACTGGGTATGCCGCCCGGAAACGAGAATTGCCGAAACAGCTTCTGCAGCCCCACCTCGTCTAGCGTGACGTCAGGGTATGTTTCCGTATAGGTCCCCTCCAAATAAGTGTTGGCCACGATGCCAGGGCCACCGTGACCCGGACCGCAAACGAACAGTACGTTCGCGTCGCGCATTCTGATCTGCCGGTTAAGATGTGCGTAGATGAAATTCAAGCCGGGTGTGGTTCCCCAATGGCCAAGTAAACGTGGCTTGACGTGTTGGGGCAGAAGGGGAGCTCTGAGCAGAGGATTGTCCAGCAGATAAATCTGACCCAAGGAAAGGAAGTTGGCGGCACGCCAATACAGGTCGATTTCTGTGAGCTCGTCGCCTACGGGGGGCGAAGAGATGGTTACGTTGGTCGGCATGTCGAGGCTCCCGGCTAAGTCCCGCGGCACCTCTTTCAGATTAGTGCCCATTCCCGCCAGTCTCATTGATGTGGGTCAGGTGCAGCGGGTGCCTCGTCGGATTAGCAGGTACGGTGAGGGCAAGCAGGTCAGAAATCATGACCCGGCTAACGTTGCACGGCGGGCGAGCATCCGGGTGCTCCCGTAGCGTCCCGCGCTCCCCCTACACGGTAGAGTAAGCTGCTATTCCTCCAGGGTGGTCGAGGAGGCCAAAACAAACTTGTCTCACCCGGACGATGTCGCATCCGCTCTCACCCCAACCGCATTCCGGCCTCCTATTTGCGTAGACGTTCGCCTTGTCTGAAATAGGGGTTCCTGGCCGCCGAGCGAACCCTAGATTTGCGTACTTTTTTTTCGATGAGTACACCAGAAGCCCATGGCCATTGTCGGCGCCTAGAATTCGGGGTCACCGATGTTGAGCAAGATCATTGGTCCGGGAGCCGCAGTGGGTTAAGAGTCAGCCACGGAGGTTATCGGTGGCGCACGTCGAGCACTCACTTATCGTCCGCTTTCAGCAGGCACTGGCCGCCCTCGCGCTGCTGGGGCTGCTGCTGAGTGGCGTCGCCGCGCATTCCACCTGCAGCAGATTCTCCATCCCAGCCATGAGCGGTCATTGGCATTCCAGTGAGTCGGGAAGTGATCATGCCTCATGGCCTGGACACGCCGAGGGACAGGACCATCAGGCTTGCGGCGCCTCCGCCGCACCGCTCGGGCCATTGACAATTCTGTCAGATCCTCAGGGGGCGTCCTGTCCAGCCGCTTTCGCGGCGGCCCAGCGGGGTGAACCGCAGTCGGAGGCCGTACCGGAGCAACCCCCTCCTCGCTGCTGACTTCGATTCTCGATAGCCCATCCAGTCGGACGAGCGCGGAGCCCGTTCCCTCCGCCGTGGAAGGTTGTGGTTCGGCTCTGTACCCCGCTGCAGAACCTGAACGGCCCGGTTTCCGTCTGCGCTGGATGCGCCCGCATTCGACCTCCCCAGGAGTCAGAGATGGCCCACGACCACCATGCGCACGGGTCGCGCCCGGCGCTGACAGCGACCAATCTTGAAATCGAAGGACGTTTCGATCGTCTGGATCACCTGGCTCTCGAGGCAGGGCTCAAGCGCCTCCCGGGCGTCGCCGATGCCGCCATGAACCCAGGCGGATCGAGCATCACCGTGACGCACGATCCGGCACGGATCGACGTGGGGCGTCTTGCGCATGAGGTGGAGGCGTGTGGATTTCACTGTTCCGGCGAGGCTCGTCCGGAGCATCTCTGTACGCCCACGCCCACACTGACGTCCACGCCCGGGGCCAAGGGCGAGCTGACCGCAAAGCCTCGGCATCGGCACGATATTCGGTCGGAGGGCCATGATCTGCACGCGGACATGGGACACGGCGCCGGTGGCGACATGCACGCCATGGCGCGGGACATGCGGAATCGCTTCTTCATCGCTGCGCTCTTCGCGGTCCCCACGATGTTGTTCTCGCAGATGGGTGGGATGATCGGCTCGATCGAGCCGCCGTTCGGACTGGACCGGAACGTCCTGCTCTTCGTGCTCGCTTCGGGCGCGGTGCTTTACCCCGGCTGGCCATTCTACCGGGCGGCGTTCCGTGCCCTGCGCAATGGCGTCCTCAACATGGCCGTGCTCGTGCTGCTGAGCGTCGGTACAGGCTATGTCTTCAGTGTAGGGGCCACGTTCTTCTTCAAGGGCGAGCAGTTTTTCGAGGCCTCGGCCGTGCTTCTCGCCTTCATCCTGCTCGGCCACTGGCTGGAGATGCGGGCGCGCGCCGGCGCGTCGGAGGCCATCCGGAAGCTCATGGAACTGGCGCCCCCCATGGCGACCGTTCAGCGTGACGGTCGCGAACTGGAAATCCCGACAGCGGACGTCGTCACGGGGGAGACGGTGATCGTTCGTCCGGGAGGAAAAGTTCCCGTCGACGGCGTGGTGCTGGAGGGAACGTCGGAGGTCGACGAGTCCATGCTGACCGGCGAGTCGATGCCCGTGTCCAAACATCCGGGCGATGCACTGATCGGCGCGACAATCAACAAGAGCGGCGTCCTTCGGTACAAGGCCACCAAAGTGGGTGCCGATACGGCTCTGGCGCAGATCGTCAAGCTCGTTCAGGAGGCGCAGAACTCGAAAGCGCCGGCTCAGCTCCTGGCGGACCGGGCGTCCCAGTGGCTTGTGCTCATCGCGATTGCAATCGGCCTGCTGACCTTCGCGGGATGGTACTGGTGGGCCGGCGCATCGCTCCTGTTCGCCGTGACCCTGACGATCACGGTCTTCGTCATTGCCTGTCCCGATGCGCTGGGGCTGGCGACACCCATGGCGGTCATGGTCGGCACGGGGCTGGGAGCAGAGAACGGCATCCTCTTCAAGAATGCTGCCGCCCTGGAGGACGCGACCAAGCTGCATGTCGTGGTGTTCGACAAGACGGGCACGTTGACAATGGGCGAACCGAAGGTGGTCGAGATCGTTCCGGCAGCCGGGGCGAACCAAGAAGAGGTCCTGACCGTTGCCTCCGCCATCGAAAAAGGATCGGAGCATCCCCTCGCTGTCGCCATCCTGGAACGGGCCGCGGGACTGAAGCCCGGGACGGTCGAGCAGTTCAAGGCCCTCGAGGGGCGAGGCGCCGCCGCGCGCGTCGATGGCAAGGAAGCTCTTCTCGGCAACCGGCGACTGATGGACGAGATGAAGGTCGACATCGGCAGTTCCGGCGCGGACGCCGAGCGGCTCGCCGGGAACGGACGCACGGTCGTCCACGTGGCAATCGAGGGCAAGCTGATCGGCCTCATTGCGATCGCCGATGCCCCCCGGCCGAGTGCACGTTCGGCGATCGCCGGGCTGAGGCAGAAGAACGTGGAAGTCGTCATGCTCACGGGCGACAACCATGGCACGGCAACCCGCATTGGGCAGGAACTCGGTCTCGACCGGGTGATTTCGGATGTCCTGCCTGGGCAGAAGGCCGACAAGATCAAGGAATTGCAGGCCGAGGGAAAGCGCGTCGGCATGGTCGGCGATGGGGTGAACGATGCCCCGGCGCTGACCCAGGCCGACGTCGGCTTCGCCATCGGTGCCGGTACCGACGTCGCCATTGAAAGCGCGGACGTCGTGCTGATGCACAGCGACCCATACGATGTCGTTCGCGCGATCACGCTCTCGCATGCGACCTTGAGGAAGATGCACCAGAACCTCTGGTGGGCCGTAGGCTACAACACGATTGCGTTCCCGCTTGCTGCAGGCCTGCTCTACCCCTTCACCCTGAGCCCCGAGATCGCGGCTCTCTCCATGTCTGGTTCGTCGGCCATCGTCGCGCTCAATGCGCTGATGCTGAAACGGACTCGACTGAACGAGCCCGGGACACCTGGGCCACGCGACCTTTCGTCAACCGAATCCAAGAGGAGCTGATCTTGTCCTCAGACGTGGAGAAATCCGGCAAAGGTCGCGACGCCGCCGAGCTGGTCGATCATCGCGAAAGCTTCCGCAGCGCGGCCCGCGCTCTCGTGAAAGTGCAGCACCGTGTGATCAAGAAGGATCTCAAGGTGCTGATCATCCTGGAGGGACGTGACGCCGCCGGCAAAGACGGAGCGATCAAGCGTGTGACGAAGCACATGAGCCCCCGCGACACGCATGTGGTCGCCCTGGGACGGCCGAACGAGAGGGACAACCGGGCATGGTATTTCGAGCGGTGGATCGCCTGGCTCCCCGTCGCCGGTGAGATCACCTTCTTCAACCGATCCTGGTATAACCGGGCGGGTGTTGAACGCGTCATGGGGTTTTGCTCACGCCAGGAGGCGGAAACCTTCCTGACGACAGTCCCGATCTTTGAGAACCTGCTGAGCCACTGCGGGTTCCTGATTTTCAAATACTACCTCGACGTGAGCAGGCGGGAACAGAAGCGCAGATTGCGCGACCGTCGCGAGGATCCTCTCAAGCGTTGGAAGCGCAGTCCCGTGGACGACCGCGCCATCGAGCTGTGGGACGACTATTCCGAAGCTCGGAACGAGATGCTGCTCCGCACCAGTTCGGACCACGCCCCATGGACCGTGCTGCGTGCGGACGACAAGGACGCCTGTCGGCTCGCGCTCATGCATGACATCATCCGTCGCCTCGATCCCGAGCGCGGCGAGGAATTTCGTCCGGATGAAGAGGTCATACGACGTTTCAGCGCGGACTTGCTGGACGATGGCTTTTTGGCGCCATGAGCATGCGCGACCCCTCACTCAGACGAAGCTCCGAAGCCTCGGTCGAGACCGGCGGCCTAAAGCGGACGCATCACAAGCGCCGCAGCCGATTTCCTCGGCTGAGTCCTCGCTGCACTCTGCTTTCCGTAAACAAGGTGACGGCGAATGAACCGTAGGGTCGCGGTATTCGTGGCAGCCATCGTGGTGGCTGCAGCGGCTGGGCTGCTCATCTGGCGGGGCAGGGCGCCCGACCTTCCTCCCGACATCGTTCAGGCGAACGGCCGGATTGAGGTCGAGCGGATCGAGATCGCCGCTAAGTACCCAGGTCGCGTGGCGACCATGCGCGTCGACGAGGGCGACTCGGTCACCGCCGGGCAAATCGTGGCGGAGATGGACGACATCGATCTACGCGCGGAACGTGCAGCTGCTCTCGCGGCGGTTCACCGCGCCGAGCAGAACGTCAACCGTGCCGAGGCGGAAGTGGCGCTCAGGGAGGCGGATCTCGGTCTCGCCGAAGTCGAACTGCGACGGGCCAACGAGCTCCAGTTGCGCAATACCGGGACCCCGGCGGAAGTCGATCGCCGCACGGCGCAAAAGAACGTGACCAAGGCGGCGCTGGATGGTGCGCGAGCCGCCGTAGGCGACGCCAAGGCCGGGGTGGAAGTCGCGCGAGCGCAACTGGCCCTGGTCGACTCCAAACTGGCCGAAGCGTCGCTGAAAACGCCAGTCGGAGGGCGTGTCGAATACCGTCTGACCCAACCGGGCGAGGTCATTCCCTCCGGTGGTCGCGTCGCAACGGTCCTGGACCTGGGTGACGTGTTCATGACCGTTTTCCTGCCGACGCACCACGCAGGGCGCGCAGCCTTGGGCGGCGAAGCACGGATCGTTCTTGATGCTGCGCCGGAATACGTCATTCCCGCCGCGGTCTCGTTCGTCGCCGCCGAGGCGCAGTTCACGCCCAAGTCCGTCGAGACACAGAACGAGCGAGAAAAGCTGATGTACCGGGTCAAGCTGCGTGTCGACCCCAAGTTGCTCCAGGCGCACCGAGCGCACGTCAAGGCGGGAATGACAGGCGTCGCGTTCGTCTCGACGGCCCAAAGGACCGCCTGGCCCGAAAAGCTCCTTCCAAGGCTGCCCAATGACGAGTGACCACGACATCGTCACCTGTCTTGGCATCACGCACAAGTATGGCCCCCCCGTCGTCCTGGACGTGGAACACCTTCGCCTTTCCCGCGGTTCTAGAACGGCCATCGTCGGGCCGGATGGCGTGGGAAAATCCACTCTCCTCGGCCTGATCGCGGGCGTGAAGCGCGTCCAGCATGGCAGCGTGACGGTGTTCGGGGAGGACATGGCCCAATCTGGACAGAGGGCCCAGGCTTCGCCCCGTATCGCCTTCATGCCGCAGGGACTCGGAAAAAACCTCTATCCGACGCTCAGTGTGGCGGAGAACGTGGACTTCTTCGGACGGCTCTTCGGCCAATCCCGAGACGACCGTCGCAGGCGCGCCGAACAGCTTTTCGCCGCGACCGGCCTGGCGCCCTTTGCAGACAGGCCCGCCGGAAAGCTCTCCGGAGGCATGAAGCAGAAACTTGCTTTGTGCTGCGCCCTGATTCACGACCCTGACTTGCTGATCCTGGACGAGCCGACGACAGGGGTCGATCCTCTGTCGCGGCGACAGTTCTGGTCACTGATCGACGGCATCCAGGCTCGTCGCCCCGAGCTGACCCTGGTCGTTGCGACGGCCTACATGGACGAGGCGAGCCGCTTCGAAAATCTGATCGTCATGGATGCCGGACGAATGCTGTTCGCCGGCCGGACAAAGGATATCGTCGGAGCGGCAGAAAGCCTCGAGGAGGCGTATCGGCGCCTGAAAGGTCTTGATGCCGTCGGTTTCGTGCCGCTGCCGCGTCCCCCTCAGGACGGCCCGGTCGCTCCGGTGATCGAAGCCCAAGGCCTGACGAAGCGCTTTGGGTCGTTCGTGGCCGTCGATCATGTCAGCTTCCAGATCGCGCGCGGCGAAGTCTTCGGCTTTTTGGGATCCAACGGTTGTGGCAAGACCACGACGATGAAAATGCTCACCGGCCTTCTCCCGGTCGATGAGGGAACGGCCAGGGTGCTCGGCAGGGAAGTCGAAGCGGCGGCCGTCGAAAGCCGCCTCCACGTCGGATATATGTCACAGGCGTTCACGCTCTACGAGGAGCTGAGCGTCTTAGGCAACCTGCGACTGCATGCGAACCTCTACAGGATTCCGTCTGTCGAACAGGGAGCGCGCGTTGCGGATGCGCTCGCGACATTCGAGCTCTCGAACCATGCGGACGAACTGCCACCGTCCTTGCCGCTCGGCATCCGGCAGCGTCTGCAGCTTGCGGCAGCCTGCCTTCATCGCCCGGACATCCTCATCTTGGATGAGCCCACGTCAGGGGTGGACCCTGCGGCGCGCGACGCATTCTGGCAGCTTCTCCATCACCTTTCCCGGAGAGACGGCGTCACGATCTTCATCTCCACCCACTTCATGAACGAAGCCGAGCGCTGCGACAGGGTCTCTCTGATGCACGCCGGGCGCGTCCTGGCGGTCGGCTCGCCCGATGAGCTCAAGCGGGAACGCGGGACAGAGTCACTTGAGGAAGCCTTCGTCGGCTTTCTGCTCGCTGCAGAAGGACGGGGAGGACGGTCCCCGCCCGAACCGGCCGGTGCAGCGCATGTGAGCGCGCCACGTCCAAGATCGGGCATTGTGGTGAGCGCCGGCCGGATGTGGGCCTTCGCGATACGCGAGGCCAAGGAACTGGCGCGTGATCGAATCCGCTTGAGCTTCGCCATTTTCGGGCCGCTATTTCTGATGGTCGTGTTCGGGTTTGGGATCTCGTTCGATGTGGATCGGCTCCCCTATGCGGTGCTCGACCGCGACCAGAGCGCCTTAAGCCGTGAGTTCCTGGATGCGTTCGGAAGCTCGCGATACTTCCAGGAACGAGCGCCGCTGTCCGACGAGCTGGACGCGAGCCGGCGCTTGACGGCTGGGGAGCTCCGTTTGGTGGTCTTGGTCCCGCCTGGTTTTGGGCGGGCTCTCCTGAAGGACGAAAAACCCCAGCTCGGGTTCTGGATAGACGGCGCAAATCCCTTCCGGGGCGAGACTACGCGCGGCTACGCCGAGGCGGCGCTGCTTTCCGCAGTCACACAGGCCGAGCATGTCCGATCAGGGCTGCATGGGACCGCTCCGGCCATCTCTGTCGAAACGCGTTTTCGTTATAATCAGGACTTTCAGTCCGTCACCGCCATTGCTCCTGGCGTCCTCACATTGCTGCTCATCCTCATTCCTGCGACGATGACCGCTCTCGGGATCGTGCGCGAAAAGGAAACGGGCTCGATCCTGAACCTTTACGCGTCGCCGGCCCGACCGGCTGAGTTTTTGCTCGGCAAGCAGGCCCCCTACGTTGCGATCGGTGTTCTGAGCTTTGCTGCCCTGACGCTCGTCGTCGCGCTCGTTTTCGGCGTCACTCCGAAGGGCTCCCTGGCGGCCCTCTCGTTGAGCGCGGCCCTCTACGTCTTCGCGGCGACCGGGTTGGGGTTGGTCGTGTCGGCGTTCACGCGAACGCAGGTCGCCGCGGTCTTCGGCACCGCCATCCTGACGACGGTCCCGGCCATCAACTTCTCGGGCTTCCTCTATCCTGCGGCAGCGCTGGAAGGACCGCCAAGGTTGATCGGCCTGAGCTTTCCATCTCTGTGGTTCCAGACGACGAGCCTGGGCGTGTTCGACAAAGACCTGACCTTTGGAGACTTAGGGCTCCAGTATGCAGCCCTGGCAGCTTTCGGGGGCGCTTACTTGATTCTGGCTTGGTTGCTCGTGGAGAAACAAGAGCGATGATCGGCGCGCAGTATGCTCGGAACGTCGTCCAGCTCTCATGGAAAGAGCTTCAGAGCCTGAGACGTGACCCCGTCATGCTATTCCTGATCGTCTATGCGTTCACCGTCTCGGTCTACACCGTCGCGCACGGGATGAGAACGGAAGTGCGCGGTGCCAATATAGCCGTTATCGACACCGATCAGTCTCGCCTGTCGCTCAGGATACGTGATGCGCTGCAGGGACCGATCTTCCGGCCCCCGGCGCAGCTCGACGCAGCGGCCGCAGACAGAGCCATGGACGCGGGAGCGGAAACCTTCGTGCTGGACTTACCACATGGCCTGGAGGCTGACCTTCTCAGAGGCCGGCCGGCACGGATCCAACTGAATGTGGATGCCACGGCAATCTCGCAGGCTGGAATCGGAGCGGCCTACATCCAGCGCATCATCGGACGCGAGGTTGCGGCCGAGCTTGATCAACGCTCCCCGGACGCAACGAGCCCTGTGACGGCGACATTCCGCGCTGCTTTCAACCCAAATCTGGAAAGCCTCAGGTACTACGCCGTCATGCAGGTGATCCAGAGCATCACCATCCTGTCGCTCATTCTCGTGGGAGCGGCTGTCATCCGCGAGCGCGAACACGGAACGATCGAGCATCTCCTGGTGCTGCCGGTGCACCCCTGGGAAATCGTGGCGGCCAAGATCCTGGCCAATGGCGCGGTCATTCTCCTGGCGGCATGGCTCTCCTTGCACCTCGTCGTTCACGGCATTCTCGGCGTCCCCCTGGCAGGCTCGATTACGCTGCTGCTCACCGGAGCGACCATCTATTTGTTTGCCGTGACCGCACTTGGGGTTCTCCTGGCGACTTGGGTCAACAACATGCCGCAATTCGGCCTGCTCGCCATTCCGGTCTTCGTGGTCATGAACCTGCTGTCCGGCACGATCACGCCGATAGAAAGCATGCCAGCGGCGTTACGAACCGTCATGCAAGTGTCGCCTTCTACCCATTTTGTGGCCTTCGCGCAGGGCGTTCTGTATCGGGGCGCAGATCTTTCGATGATGTGGCCGAAAATGGTGGCGATGTCGATTATGGGCGCAATCTTCGTTGGTCTGTCGCTCATCCGGTTTCGCGCAATGCTAGCCCGCGCCGCGTGATCTTCGGCTGGCAAACGACTTCCTCTTCCACTTGTCGCGCTAGCAACGCGGAACCCCGCCCACGGGCCTGAGATTGGTCCGCGGCCAAGGAGACCACCATGGTTGAGTTCCATTCCGTGCCTGCGACCGACCTGCAGTCCACGTCGTCACCGGATAACGCGTTCCAGGACGCGGCTGCCTACTGGCTGGACGCCGGCCGGCGCGCCGTTCTGTTTTTTGACACATTGCGGCAACGGGCCGAGAACATCGTCGCCCATGAGCGTGCCGGCAAGCCGCCGCTGCTCGACTTTGATTTCGAGGTGATCGCCGAGGGCCGTCGGTTCGAGCGTCCGACCAATTACAGCCTGCTCAGGATCACCCGCCTGGGCGAGGACTGCCTGGAGGACTGCCTTGATCCCGGCCTTCGGCCCGTGGTGGTGTTTGACCCCCGCGCCGGCCACGGCCCCGGGATCGGTGGCTTCAAGCGCGAGAGCGAGGTGGGGCTGGCCCTGAGGGCCGGCCACCCCACCTACTTCGTCTCGTTCGCGCCCGAACCTGTCGCAGGGCAGACCCTGCACGACGTGCTCCGGACGTTGCGCCGCTTTCTGGAGGAGATCGCGCAACAACACCCGGGCCTACCGCCGGTGCTCTACGGCAACTGCCAGGCCGGCTGGGCCATCACCATGCTCGCGGCCGATTGTGAGGGGTTGATCGGGACGGCGGTGCTCAACGGTTCGCCCCTGTCCTATTGGGCGGGCGAGCCCGGCGTGAACCCGATGCGCACGGACGCTGGGTTCACGGGCGGCATGTGGATCGCCCACCTTTTGTCCGACCTGGGTGACGGCCGCTTTGACGGCGCGTGGCTGGTCCAGAACTTCGAGGCACTCAAGCCGGAGGGCGTCTGGACCAAGTACGCCGATCTGTTCGAGAAGGTGCGGATGGAGCGCGAGCGTTTCCTGGAGTTCGAGCGGTGGTGGAACGGCTTCTACATGCTCGGGCGGGAGGAGATCCTGGCCATCACCGAGAACCTCTTCGTCGGCAACCGGCTGGAGCAGGGTCTCGTTCGGCTGTGCCAGCACTGCAACGTCGATCTGCGCCGCATCCGCAACCCGCTCGTGATCTTCGCGTCCTACGGGGACAACATCACCCCGCCGACGCAGGCGCTCGGGTGGATCCCCGTTGTCTACTCAACGACGCAGGCGCTGAAGGAGGCCGGGCAACGGATCGTCTACCTGACCAACCCCCACGTCGGGCACCTCGGGATCTTCGTCTCGGCCAAGGTGGCAGACCGCGAGCACCGTGCCATCCTGGCCAGCATAGAGCAGGTGGACCGGCTCGCTCCCGGGCTCTACGAGATGCGGCTTGCGCCCGCCGGCGAGGTCGGCTCGGCGACCCGGGTCACCTTCGAGGAGCGCCGGGTCGAGGACCTCGCGCAGAGCTATCCGCGTACTTCCTTCGAGCGAGTACGCGACCTGTCCGAGGCCGCGGAGGCGTTCTACGCGACCTTCGTCAGCCCTTGGGTCAGGGCCACGGCCACCCCGATCTCGGCGAAACTGATGGAGGACCTCCATCCGATGCGCACGACCAGGCTGGCTTTCGCCGAGGCGTACAACCCCTGGGTGGGGCTGGTGCGCCGGTGGGCCGAGGCTCTTCCGCCGAGCCAGGACCTGCCGGAGGACAACCCCTTCCGGGCGGCCGAGCACACGTGGCTCTCCGGTGTGGGCGCGATGATCAAGGCCGGCGGCCGCATCCGGGACGCATGGGCCGAGCGGCTCTTCGACGTCGCCTACGGCGACCTCTCGGGCCCTGTTGACCTTCCCATCGTGGGAGGCTCCACAACACGCGCCGAAACCGCCGCTTCCGCGTGAGGACACCATGAGCCACGACCACGCCGCGCACGCCCATGACCATCCCCAAGGTCACGCGCACCACCATCATCACGGTCACGACGGACCCGCTCCGCAGGGATCGGTCAAGGATCCGGTCTGCGGCATGGACGTGGATCCGCACACCGCCAAGCACAGGGCCGAGTTCCAGGGCCGCCCGTACTACTTCTGCTCGGCCGGCTGCCGGACCAAGTTCGAGGCCGACCCGGCCAAGTACCTCTCGCCGGCCGCCGCACGGCCGGCCGAGGCCGTGCCGGAGGGCACGATCTACACCTGCCCCATGCACCCCGAAGTGCGGCAGGTCGGTCCGGGCAACTGCCCCATCTGCGGCATGGCGCTGGAGCCGGTGCTCGCGACGGCCGAGACCGGTCCGAACCCCGAACTCGCCGACATGTCCCGGCGGTTCTGGATCGGGCTCGCCTTGAGCCTCCCCGTGTTGGCGTTGGAGATGGGCGGCCACCTCACTGGCCTCGAGCACTACGTCCCGCGCGGCGTCTCGAACTGGGTCCAGATGGCGCTGGCGACGCCGGTCGTGTTGTGGGCTGGCGGGCCTTTTTTCGTGCGGGCGTGGGCCTCACTGGTGAACCGAAGCCTCAACATGTTCACGCTGATCGCCATGGGAACGGGCGTGGCCTGGGCCTACAGCATGGTCGCCGTGCTGGCGCCGGACATGTTCCCGCCGGCCTTCCGCGGCCACGACGGCTCGGTGGCGGTCTACTTCGAGGCGGCCGCCGTGATCACGGTACTCGTGCTGCTCGGGCAGGTGCTGGAGCTGCGGGCGCGCGAGAGCACCGGCGGGGCGATCCGGGCCTTGCTCGACCTCGCGCCCAAGACGGCGCGCCTCATCCGGCCGGACGGGAGCGAGCAGGAGGTCCAGCTCGACGCCGTCGAGGTCGGGGCGCGTCTGCGGGTGCGGCCCGGCGAGAAGGTCCCGGTGGACGGCGCCGTGGTCGAAGGCCGCAGCGCGGTGGACGAGTCGATGGTCACCGGCGAGTCCATGCCGGTCACCAAGGCCGTGGGCGACACCGTGATCGGGGGCACGATGAACCAGTCCGGCGCCTTGGTGATCGAGGCCCGCAAGGTCGGGCGCGACACCATGCTGTCGCAGATCGTGCAACTCGTCGCCGAGGCCCAGCGCAGCCGCGCGCCCATCCAGCGGCTGGCCGATCAGGTGTCCGGCTGGTTCGTGCCGGCGGTGATCGCGGTCGCCGTGCTCGCCTTCGTCGCCTGGGCGGTCTGGGGCCCGGAACCGCGTCTCGCCTTCGGTCTCGTCGCCGCCGTGTCGGTGCTGATCATCGCCTGTCCCTGCGCGCTCGGCCTGGCGACTCCCATGTCGATCATGGTCGGCGTCGGCCGCGGGGCGCAGGCCGGGGTGCTGATCAAGAACGCGGAGGCCCTGGAGCGCATGGAGAAGGTCGACACGCTCGTGGTCGACAAGACCGGCACCTTGACCGAGGGCAAGCCCGCGGTCACGTCGGTTGTCCCGGCGGAAGGCTTCTCCGAGACGGAGATCCTCCGCCTCGGGGCGACGGTGGAGCGCGCGAGCGAGCACCCGCTGGCGGTGGCCGTCGTGGCGGCCGCAGAGGCCAGGGGCATCGCGCCAGGCCAGCTCGCGGACTTCGATTCCCCGACCGGCAAAGGGGCGCTGGGCTCCGTGGACGGCCGCGCCGTGGCGCTCGGAAACGCCCGCTTCCTGGCCGAGAGGGGCGTCGACGTCGGCCCGCTCGCGGCCCGAGCGGACGAGCTTCGGCAGGACGGCGCGACGGCGATCTTCGTGGGCGTCGACGGCAAGCCGGCGGGCATCCTGGCCATCGCCGACCCGGTCAAGGCGACCACGCCCGCCGCGCTGAAGGCGCTGCGCGACGAGGGCGTGCGTGTGGTCATGCTTACGGGCGACAACCGCACGACGGCGCAAGCCGTGGCGCGCCGGCTGGGCATCCCGGATGTGGAGGCCGAGGTCCTCCCCGAGCAGAAGAGCGCCGTGGTCGAGAAGCTCAAGCGCGAGGGGCGCGTGGTCGCGATGGCGGGCGACGGCGTCAACGACGCTCCGGCACTGGCCGCCGCAGAAGTCGGCATCGCCATGGGAACAGGCACGGACGTGGCCATCGAGAGCGCCGGGGTGACCCTGCTCAAGGGGGACCTGACCGGCATCGTGCGGGCGCGCCGGCTCTCCGAGGCGGTGATGAGCAACATCCGCCAGAACCTGTTTTTCGCCTTCGTCTACAACGCCGCCGGCGTGCCGATCGCGGCGGGCGCGCTCTATCCCGTGTTCGGGCTGCTGCTGTCGCCCATCATCGCGGCCGCCGCCATGGCGCTCTCCTCGGTGAGCGTGATCGGCAACGCCGTCCGGCTCAGGGCCGTGCGGCTCTAAGCTGCACCAGGCCAGCCAGGCGGGCGGCTTCGTCCTGGACCGGTATCAATCGGAGGGGAGACCTGCCGTCCTGGTCCGGACGGGGTCAGTCCGGCGCCATGGCCTCCAACGCGAACGGATCCATTCGGGGGACGCGACCGTCTGGCCCGTCGGCAGCCTTCGGCCTTTCACCAGGCCGTAAACGGCGGGAATGACGACCAACGTGAGCAGGGTCGAGGACACCATGCCGCCGATCATCGGCACGGCGATGCGTTGCATCACCTCCGACCCCGTGCCCGTGCTCCACAGGATCGGAACCAGTCCGGCCATGATGGCGACGACCGTCATCATCTTGGGCCGGACCCGCTCGACGGCCCCCAGCATGATGGCCTCGTGGAGATCATCGCGGCTGAACCTGCTTCCTTGCCTGGTCCGCTCGTCTTTCAGCTCCGACATGGCCTGCTCGAGGTAGATGAGCATCACCACGCCGGTTTCGGCGGCCACGCCCGCCAGGGCGATGAAGCCGACGGCGACGGCCACGGACATGTTGAAGTCCAGCCACCACATGAGCCAGACGCCCCCGACCAGCGCGAAGGGCAGGGACAACATGACGATCAGGGTCTCCGTCAGGGTCCTGAAATTCAAATAGAGAAGCAGGAAGATGATCAGCAGGGTGACCGGCACGACGATCTTCATACGGGCCTCGGCCCGTTGCAGATACTCGAACTGGCCGCTCCAACCGATCGTGTAGCCCGGAGGCAGCGTCACGCGCTCCGCGACAGCTCGCCGGGCGTCGGCGACGTAGCTCCCGAGGTCACGGCCGCTGATGTCGACGAAAATGTAGGTGGCAAGCTGCCCGTTCTCCGTGCGGATCGAGGTAGCTCCGCGCGTGAGCTCGACCTTCGCCACCTCGCCGAGAGGCACGGCGCCGCCGGATGGCAACGGCACCTGGACATCCGTCTCGATCGCCTTCGGGTTCGACCGCAAATCCCGCGGATATCGGATGGCGACGCCATAGCGCTCCCGACCCTCCACGGTCGTGGTCACCGTCTCGCCGCCGAGCGCCGTCGCGATGACGTCCTGGACGTCGCCGACGGCGAGCCCATAGCGGCCGAGCGTCTCCCGGTCCGGAACGATGTCGAGGTAATAGCCGCCGATGACCCGTTCGGCATAGGCGCTGGAGGTCCCGGGGACAGCCTTGAGCGCCGTCTCGATCTGGCGTGCGATCCTTTCCATCTCCGCCAGGTCGGTCCCGAACACCTTGACCCCGACGGGCGTGCGGATCCCCGTCGAGAGCATGTCGATGCGGGCGCGGATTGGCATCGTCCAGGCGTTCGAGACGCCCGGAAATTGCAACGCCTTGTCCATCTCCGCCTTCAGGCCGTCGATCGTCAGGCCGGGGCGCCACTGCGCCTTCGGCTTGAGATTGATGATCGTTTCGAACATCTCGATCGGAGCCGGATCCGTCGCGGTCGCCGCCCGTCCGGCCTTGCCGTAGACCGACTCGACTTCGGGAAACGTCTTGATGATCCGGTTCTGCATCTGAAGCAGTTCTGCGGCCTTGGTCACCGACAGACCGGGCAAGGTCGTCGGCATGTACATGAGTGTGCCTTCGTTGAGGCTCGGCATGAATTCCGAGCCGAGCTGGCGCGCCGGCCAGACCGAGACGCCGAGCACGACGAGCGCCAGGAGAATGGTCGGGGACTTCGCGCGCAGAACGCCGCGGATCACCGGACGGTAGACCCAGATCAGGACCCTGTTGATCGGATTCTTGTGCTCCGGAATGATGCGCCCGCGAACAAAGACGACCATCAGGGCCGGGACCAGCGTCACCGACAGGAGTGCCGAAGCCGCCATGGCGAAGGTCTTGGTGAAAGCGAGCGGACCGAATAGGCGCCCTTCCTGCGCTTCCAGCGTGAAGATCGGCAGGAACGAGACCGTAATGATCAGCAGGCTGAAGAACAGCGCCGGCCCGACCTCGCTCGCCGCGTCGATCAGGATCTGGACCCTCGATCTGTCCGGCCCAGCCCGTTCGAGATGCTTGTGCGCATTCTCGATCATGACGATGGCAGCGTCGATCATGGCGCCGACGGCGATGGCGATGCCGCCTAGGCTCATGATGTTGGAGCCGAGGCCGATCGCCTTCATCGCCGCAAACGCCATAAGGATCCCGACCGGCAGCATCAAGATCGCGACCAGCGCGCTGCGCAGATGAAGCAGGAAGACGATGCACACCAGCGCGACGATGATGCTCTCCTCGACGAGCGTGCCCTTGAGCGTCTCGATCGCGGCCTCGATGAGCTGAGAGCGGTCGTAAACCGGAATGACCTCGGCGCCTTTCGGCAGGCTGCCGGCAATGTCGGCGAGGCGCTGCTTCACGTTGTCGATGACGGTAAGCGCATTGGCGCCGAAGCGCTGCAGCACGATCCCGCTCGCCACTTCTCCTTCGCCATTCAGTTCGGTGATGCCTCGTCGTTCGTCAGGTCCGATCTCGACGCGCGCGACATCCCTGAGCCTCAGCGGCACGCCCTGCGCGCTCTTGAGCACGATGTTCTCGATGTCGGCTTGCGACTTGATATAGCCGCGGCCCCTCACCATGAACTCGAACTCGGAGAGTTCCAAGGTCCGCCCGCCCACGTCGCGGTTGCTGGCCCGCACGGCATCGCGGACCATCGCGAGCGAAATACCTTGGGCGCGCAGCCGCAGCGGATCGACGACGATGTTGTACTGTTTGACGAACCCGCCGACGCTTGCAACCTCAGCCACGCCTTCGGCTTTGGAGACGCCGTAGCGCACCACCCAGTCCTGCAGCGAGCGCAGTTCGGCGAGCGTCATCTGCTTCGCCAGCACGGCGTACTGGAAGACCCAGCCTACGCCGGTCGCATCGGGCCCGAGCCCCGGCGACACGCCACGCGGCAGCCGCTGCGCGGCAGCGTTGAGGTATTCCAGGACACGGCTCCTCGCCCAATAGGGATCGGTCCCATCCTCGAAGATCACATAGACGAACGACACGCCGAAGAAGGAGAAACCGCGGACCACCTTGGACTTCGGCACCGTCAACATCGCCGTGGTCAGCGGATAGGTGACCTGGTCCTCGACGACCTGGGGCGCTTGCCCTGGAAAATCGGTATAGACGATGACCTGAACGTCCGAGAGGTCAGGAATGGCGTCGAGCGGCAGCGTCTTGAGCGCATAGAGACCGGCCGCGACGGCGAATGCCGTACCGACGAAGATCAGCACGAGGTTTCTTGCTGACCATGCGATGAGCCTGGCGATCATGGCGCAGCGTCCGCGCTTGTCATGGCGTTCAATGCGGCCTTGAGGTTGCTCTCAGCATCGATCAGGAAATTCGCCGCGACGACGATCTTGTCCCCTGCGGCGATGCCGGAACGGATTTCGACGAAGCCGCCGCCCTGGCGCCCAGGCTGGATCTGCCGCGGCTCGAAACGGCCCTCGCCTTTGTCGAGGATGACGACCTGGCGTCGGCCGGTATCGATCACGGCGTTGTCGGGTACGGCTACGACCTGACTGCCGCTGCCACCGGCGATCTCGACCTCCGCATACATGTCCGGCAGCAGGATGCCGTCAGGATTTGGGATCTCGACACGCACCTTTGTCGTGCGGGTATCCGCCGTGACCTGAGGATAAATGAGAGCCACCACGCCTTTGAAGGTTTGGCCCGGCCGACTGCGGAGCCGGATGACGGCTGGTGCCCCGATCCTGACTGCGCCCAGCTGGTATTCGGGCACGTCCGCTAGCACCCAGACGGTCGACACGTCGGCGAGCCGAAAGAGCACGTCGCCGGGTGCGGCCTTCATTCCTTCTACTGCGTTGCGCTGAAGCACGATGCCGTCGCGGGGGGCCCGCCACGTCATCGAGAGCGGCACTTTGCGCGTCCGTTCCATTTCGGCGATAGCTTCCGGCGGCACCCCGAAGTTCTCGAGCCGTTGGCGGGCTCCGCTCTTCGTGACGTCTCGTCCGCTGCTGCCGAGATCCGTCAGGAACTGGGCGCTCGCCGCCGCGATCTCGGGCGAATAGAGCTGGAGAAGGGCTTGGCCCTTCGTGACGTGGTCGCCGGTCGTCACGCTCGCGACGCTGTCGATGAAGGCGTCCGCCCGGGTCGCGACAACGGTGACGCGACGCTCGTCGAGTTGCACGGCGCCTGGCACGCGCACCGGGTCGCTGATGACCCGTTCGATGGCGGTCTCCGTTCTGACGCCCGTCCGCTGCAGCTTGCCCGGTGCGACCCTGATCGCCGAGCCGTCTCCGTCGTCTCCTTCGTAAACGGGGATGTAGTCCATCCCCATCGAGTCCTTCTTGGGAGTAGGAGATGTGTCCGGCAATCCCATGGGATTGCGGTAGTACAGAACGCGCTTCGGACCGCCAGAGGAAGACGGGGCCGCTGCTTCCTTGTGCTCAGGCTTGTCATCGAAGCTGACGTCCTCTTCGACATGAACCGCGAGGAACGCCCGTCCGTCAGTGGTCAGCTTCGGCACGGCGGAATAGAAGGGCCGTCCGTCCGGATCACGGTAATAGACGACAGGCCCTCCTCGCGCGGGACCGTCGCTCGCGGGCAGAGGTCCTGCTTCCGCGAATCGAGGCAAGCCGTGGAGCCATGAACGGTCTGGAAGCGCGAGGTTGCGCTGTCCGGCCCAATAGCCTCCCGCCCCTGCCGCCAAGACGACGGCGAGGATCAGTGCAGCTCGTGCCGGACGCCTCATGGGACGGCCTTGAATACGAGCCTGCTCTCGAGCGTGCCCGCCTCGCCTTGCACCTTCGCGCCGAGCGACAGCCGCCAGCCACCCTCCATGATGATCTTCGCCTTGAACCGATAAACGCCTGGTTCGGTGGACGGCAGCGCTTCGATCCGCGCCGTCATGGTTTCCATCCCGTCGGGCGCCATGTCGACGCGTTGGGCGAAGATGACGGCGTCGGGCACGGCCTTGCCCGTGCGCTTGTCGATTAGGCGCACCGCGATCTCGGCCGCGTCGCCCTGCCTGACCTCAGGCTGGACGAGTTGGAACTCGTAATCCTGAATTCCCGCCCAGGACGTGGAGGAGAAGCTCGGCACGGCAAGGCCGGTCAGCACCGCGAGCGCGATGCCCTTCACTGCAAACGACTTCATTGTTCAGTTCCCGAAATTGACTGTCGGTCCACGCAGCCGAGCGGCCGGATCGTGTCCACACGATGCGGCGCTCCGCCCAATTGCGGCTGGCGGCTCATGCGAGCCGGCGATCAAGTCAGGTTCTGGGAGGCCGCGGGGGAGGCGGTTCGGCCATCAGGTCGCGCACTGCCTCGTCGAACGGTGCGAGCGCGAGACCTGGCTCAAGTATAACGGCGCGCGACGTATAGATTTCAGGTGCGGCCGCCAGCCATTTGACTGCACATAATGTCGCAAGAGGACACGATTTTTGGCAGTCCGGCAGCGATTGCTTCTGCTGGGGACAGCAGGGCATGTCCTCCGCCTGCCCCGTCATTTCCTCCATCACCGCTTGGCCCGCCGCGACCGTCAACGCAGCGGCCGGATAGGCGGCCACCGGTGCAGTCAAGAGCTGAAGGGCTGCGACAAACGAGAGCAGCCGGCGGAGAAACGACCAACGGAACATCAATGCAACTTCCCACATGACGCTTCGCCCGTGAAGACGGCATCGATCACAAGGACGACATGAAAAGCCGCGCCGCAGACGCCGGAATGTAGGTTTTCGACTTTTGATCGAGCGCAAGGACAAAGCCGCATTCCGGCGGCAAACTGAAAACATGACCCCCGGCATGCAAGCCCTATTGATCCGGTTCCGTCTTGCGGCGGTTCTCTGTGGATTCGTCCTTGCGCTCGCGGCGGCGAGCCCTGCGGCGGCCCACGGCGCGGGTCACGAACCCGCGGGACCGATCATGCAGTCGGCTGTCGCGGCGTACATGCCGGTCGTTCAGGACGCGGTCCTCTGGACGATTTCGGTCGACCAAGTCGACCTAACCGCATTCCCGGCGGCGATGGGCTGCCCCTGTTGCGAGTTTGGGCCCTGCTGCTCTCCCGCGCTGACGGCTGCGGCTTGGCAATCGGCGCCGGAGTTCAAAAGCGTTTTTTACCGTTTGGCCAGGCCGATAGCGCCGCTCGGCCAACTGCCCGCACCCGGAGCACGTCCGCCGAGATCCAGTCACGGTTGAACATACCGTCGCGCCTTGGCGCGATGGCCCTTCTCCGTTGACAAGGAATCCAACCATGCGCATCGCAGCCATTCTGCTCATATTGGGAGCGCTTTCCGCGCCTGCCTACGCCCAGACGGGCGACGCCCAGGATCATTCCGCCCACCACCCGGCCGCCGAGGGTTCGCCATCGGCTTCCGTGCCCTCGGCGGACACCGCCGCTCCGCCGCCGTCCGCCCTCGCGGAGCGCGGCGGGGACGCCTCCGTGGCGATGGGCTGCCCCATGATGCCCGAGATGATGCGGTCCATGATGAAGGGAATTATGGAAGGCGTGGCCGGGGGGTCCGCCAAGGGCGGCATGCCGATGTCGTCCGGCATGGGCATGGGGTCAGGCATGGGCATGGGCATGGGCGCGCCGGGCGGAAGGAGCCCAATGCCAGCGGCTGATCAAAGCCTGCCCGCCATCACTTATCGGGCCATCATCCAGCGTACCATCGCTGCCCTACAGGGCCCCGCAGCAAACGACGACGCAGAGTTCCTGCGTTTGACGGCTATTTTGGAGTTGACGCTCGCTGATACGGCGCGGGTCGCAGCGTCGTTCTCGGGCGATGCCGAACTGCGCCAGAAGGCGCAGCAAATGTCGGCAACCCACTTCGACGATCTCCGGACGATCCGCGCCTTGTTGGACGCCAGGCAGTGAGGGAGGAAGACATGTCACACCATCACGACCAGATCCAAGACGCGCAGGAGCGTTCCTCGTTTTGGCGATCACCGGCGGGCATCGGCTTCGGCATTCTTTTGGCTATCGCGGCCTTTTACCTGCTGACCGAACATCAGGCGCATCTTTTCGGCGTGCTCCCGTTCCTTTTCCTGCTCGCATGCCCGCTCATGCATATGTTCATGCATAAAGGTCACGGCGGTCATGGCGGGCACGGCTCCGGCGCAGCCGGTGGGCCGAACGGGCCCGGCGTGCCCCCTGACCCGACGCCGCGCTGAGGAGAGCCGTCATGCATGACACTCCCGCCTATGGGCTTTGGACCCTCGTCATCATAAACTCCGTCTTCTTCATCTTCTTCGCGGCGAGCTTCAGCGGCCTGCGCTGGGACAAGGACTGGCGCTCGCTCGGACCGTATTCGGCGTTCATCGTTGCCCTTTTCACCGAGATGTACGGCTTCCCGCTGACCATCTATCTGCTGTCCGGCTGGTTGGGGCAGCGGCTTCCTGGCGTCGACCTGTGGTCGCACGACTCGGGGCACCTCTGGTCCACGGTATTCGGGCTCAAGGGCGACCCGCACTGGAGCATATTGCACCTCGCCAGTGCCGCCGTGATCGGAGCAGGGTTCTGGCTGCTCGCCGCGTCCTGGAAGCGCCTGTTCGACGCGCAGAAGCGGGGCATAGTGGCGACCCTGGGTCCCTATGCCCGCGTCCGCCACCCGCAATACGTGGCCTTCGTCCTGGTGATGTTCGGCTTCCTGCTGCAATGGCCGACCATACCCACCCTGGTGATGTTCCCGCTTCTTGTCTTCGTTTATGCCCGGCTGGCCCGGCGCGAAGAGCAAGACAGCCTGCGGCGGTTCGGAGACGCCTACGCGCGGTACATGGCAAGGGTTCCGGCGTTCATCCCCAAGCTGGCCTTGTCACGGCCGCCGAAGTGGGATGCGGACAGCCGGAACCCGGGACCGCGCTCCAGCTGAGCGACCCGTGGCGGCGCGAGAGTCGGCCTGCTCCCCGCGCTGCTTCGGCACGGCTTCCGCCAGGCCGAGCGACATCGAGGAGATCGGACATGACGACAATCGAGACGCGACTTGCGGGCAGTCGCGCTGCCACGACGGTCAGGCTTGATCTGGTGGCCACCGGTGCGGCCCTGATGGCGACTTTGGCAGGCCTTTTCGTCCTTTGCGAACTGGCAGCCCTCGTCTGGCCGACGGCCGGGTTGGCCCACGGATGGGTCCGCCTGTTCGCCAGTGACCCCGCCAACGTCTGGCGCACCTTCATCGAAGGGGTGCTGGGCAGCATTGCCGGGGCGGGGGTGGCGACGCTGCTGTTCGTGCCGGTCTATAATCGGATCGTTCGACGCTAACCTGCTCGGCGTCGGGTGCGGTCCGCAAGCGAGTTCACCGAACTTCGGGCGAAGAAGAGGACTTTCCGTCACGTAACTCAAGTCTGCCGTACGATAGATCGCATTCGCGCCTGCCGGGCGCCGGGAAGATGGAACGGAAACAATGATCGCATACCTCGACCGCCGCGCAGCGCTCATGACGCTCGCCGCACCGCTGGCCCTCGCCGTGGCGCCCGCGTGGGCCCAGCCCCTGCCGCGGGTCGCCGTAAGCAAGGACCCGTCCTGCTCGTGCTGCGAGGGCTGGGTTGCGCACATGCGGCGCGCCGGCTTCCAGGTCGATGTCACGGAGGTGCAGGACATCGAGACGGTGAAGCGGCGCCTCGGCGTGCCCGAGCAGCTCGCCTCCTGCCACACCGCCCAGGTCGACGGCTACGTCGTCGAGGGCCATGTACCGGCCGATGCCGTCAAGCGCCTCCTGGCCGAGCGCCCTGCGGCCAACGGGCTTTCCGTTCCGGGCATGCCCGTCGGCTCGCCCGGGATGGAAGTCCGCGGCGCAGCGGTGGACACCTACGAGGTGCTCCTGTTCGGCGGCGAAGGCCCGAAGGTGTTCGCGCGCTACCGCGGCGCCGCGGCCCTCTGAATGACCTGAAAGCAGATGTCCCGACCTACTTGGCGAGCTTCGCTGCCATTCGGGACATCTCCTCGATCTCCTTCTCCTGTTCCTTGATCGTGCGCTCGGCCATCTTGCGTACCTCGGCGTCCTTGGCGCTCTTGAGGGCCGCTTTGGCCATGTCGATGGCGCCCTGGTGGTGAGGAATCATCGAGCAGACGAAGACCAGGTTCGGATCGGCGATCGACATTCCCAGCATCATCGGAGGGTTCATGTCGCGCATGGCGTCCATGTAGGCCTGATTGACGGCCGGCATGCTGTCCGAGGACATCGTGCCCTGGCCCATACCCGAAGTTTGCATCATTTGTCCCATGGACGATCCTTGGGCAGCCTTTTTGCAGGCGTCCGGCAGGATCTTCATGGCTTGTTCGGACGCTGGGCTCGCCGGGGTCGTGGCGCTTTGCGCGAAGGCAGCGCCCGGGGCGATAAGGGCAGCAGCGATGAAACAAAAACGGCTAATGCGGTTGAACATGGCTCAAAAGCTCCGGCATGAGGGAACGGGAACGAGCCCCAAGCGTCGGCGCCTGACGAAGGTTCCCTGAAGGCGGGGCGTTGATCGATCGCAAGGACGGTCGTGGCGTGTGGGTCCATGGTGGGTCGTATGAACGGGATCGAATTCCACGTGCATCGGTCTTGGCGCATACTTCTGGCGCTCGTGGGTCTGCTGGTCCTCACGGGGATGTGGCCGGCTCCTGCGCTCGCGCAGAACTCCCACCAGCATGGGTGGACGGTCGCACGCGACCGTGTTGCCGATAATGGCCCTGCCCTGGCGGAGGACAGAGAGCTCCCATCAGCCGCCTGCGAGTGTTGCGTCGGGACTCCCTGCTGCCCTGCGGCCATGGAACTCGCGCTCTGCTCACTGCCGGAGCCCGCTTCGAGCATTCAGGCCACGACCTTCTCGGAGAGGGCGGACGGACTTTCCTTTTCCCCAAGCGACCCGCCGCCCAGGCGTCTTGTTCCCTGAGCCGCCCATGCCGCGCACCGAACGCGGCGCGAGATGACCTGAAACATCGCACTTCCAAAACGAGCGCTGTCTCCTAACCCTTTCACCAGTGCCGGGCCTAGGCCCGAGCCACGGATCCGAGCCGCAAAGAGATCTCGACCATGACCCTCACCCGTCGCCATATCCTCCTCTCCGCCGCCGCGAGCGCTGTCGCGTTCGGGGCATCTCCCCTCCTGCCGAAGCCGCTCGCACGCGCCGCGGCCGGCCCCGCCCCGAAGGTTCTGCGAGCCGTGACCCGCACCATCGAGGTCAACGGCAAGCCCGCGGTCGTCTACGGCCTTCAGCAGCCCGACGGCAGTTCCGGCCTCGCCTTCGATGAAGGAGACACGTTCGCGGTCGACCTGCGAAACGACCTCGCCGAGCCGACGACCATTCACTGGCACGGCCTGACGCCGCCCTGGCCTGCGGACGGCGTTGCCGATGCGCCGACGCCCCTGCTGCCAGCGGGCGCGAATCGCGTGTACGGCTTCCCGGTGGGAACGGCCGGCACGCATTGGATGCACGCCCACACCCTGCAGGAGCAGAACCTGCTGGCCGCGCCGCTGATCGTGCGCAGCAAGGCCGACGCAGGCCGCGACGAGCAGGAGGTCGTGATCCTGCTGCACGATTTCTCGTTCACGCCGGCGGCTGAGCTGCTGGCCAAGCTGAAGGGTCCCGGCGCAGTGGCCGCGGCGATGCAGGGCAACGCCACCATGCAGCATGGCGGCATGGCCATGGCCGGCATGAAAAACATGGGCGGGATGTCAGGCCATGCTGGACATGCGATGGGGACCGACAGCGGCGCCATGCCGAAGGACCTGAACGACATCGACTACGACGCCTACCTCGCCAATGATCGCACGCTGGCCGATCCAGAGGTCGTGCGGGTCGAGAAGGGAGGACGGGTCCGCCTGCGCATCATCAACGGCGCGACGGCGACGGCGTTCTGGCTCGACCTCGGCCAGACGACCGGTGACGTCATCGCTGTCGACGGTCAGCCCGTGGAGCCGGTCAAGGCCTCTCGCGTGCCTCTCGCCATGGGGCAGCGGGTCGACATCCTCGTACAGCTGCCGGCGGGCGGGGTCCTCCCCGTCCTCGCCTTGCGCGAGGGAGCGCGGGAGCGGACGGGGATCGTGCTCGCCGCTGTCGACGCGCCCGTTCGCAAGCTCGACGTCCTTGGCGAGACGGCGACACCGGCCCTCGATCTCGCGTTCGAGCGCAAGTTGCGGGCCAGGAACGCTGCCGAGCCCGGTGCGCCGGCCCGTTCGTTCTC
This sequence comes from Alsobacter sp., assembly GCA_046349155.1. Lineage (GTDB taxonomy): Bacteria > Pseudomonadota > Alphaproteobacteria > Rhizobiales > Beijerinckiaceae > Alsobacter. Next base: position 774,240 of record JAXMCW010000004.1, read on the forward strand.
GGTGGACCTGACGGGATCGATGGCCGGATATTCCTGGGCGATGACCCCGGACAGGCCTTTGCAGGTGCGACAGGGCGAGACGGTGGCGATCACCATTCGAAACCGTTCAATGATGTCACACCCCATGCATCTGCATGGGCATCACTTCCGCGTCGTTGAGCTCGACGGCCGCCGGATCCAGGGCGCCTGGCGTGACACCCTCCTTCTGCCCCCGATGGCGCAGGCCACGATCAGTGTCGACGCCTCCAACCCCGGCAAGTGGGCCTTCCACTGCCATCAGCTCTACCACATGGCTACGGGCATGATGGAGACGTTCGCCTACGAAAACGTGGGCTAGGAGGCCGTCATGATGGACATGGGAAGCGGAATGGGAGGCTGGGTGGGCGGTATGGGCCTTGTCAGCCTGCTCGTGCTCGTCCTCGTCGTGCTGGGGATCGCGGCCCTGGTGAAGTACCTGATGAAGTGAAGCTGCTGGAGTCATCACGGTAAGTCGAAGTCGTTTGCTAAAAAATACGGTGCCTCTGGCGGTGAATGCTACGCATTCCCGTGCCAATCACACCGGGACGCGGACATTTAGCCGCGTCCCGGTCTTCAGAGATACACGTCTAACGTAAGCGATATGACTTGCCAGCGGTGCATGAGCATTGCCGCGGTGCAACATCACGACGATCAGTGCCTTTCATTGATTTCGCGGTTCGCCACCCGGCCGGCGCGGACTTGGCTTTTTCCCATGGACAAGTAATGGATTGCCCGGGCGATACGGTTAAGGGGGCCGCTGAAATCCGGAATGTCAATCAAAGCGAGGATAAGGCCAGCGATCCAGAACGCCTGAACGTGGGTAAACATTGCCAACAAACCCAATAAGCAGACAACCTCATACTGAATTTTCTGCGACTTGTGTGCAATGTGGTCCGGAAGTGCGTGCAAGTGCAAGTAAATAATTCCAACGGCCAGAATGAATACAATTAGAAATACGCCGGTAGCCACCAGCAAGTAATCCGTTCCGCCCGGCGGCGGGATAAACATCGGAAGAGATGAAGGATCGGGCCGCGTCTGGGTCAAGGGGACGCCTTTGAGGAAGAGCGTGCATCTAGGCCATCTACCTCTAATTAGTCTTCGGTGTCCACGCCAAGCGGGCTCTCGCATCGGCTCCATTCCAGAGGCGTCGCGCGGGCGCCCGCTGACGGGCGACTCCAGCCCGACACCCAGGACTGCGAAGGGAACCCGCCTCCGGCCGCCGCTGTTTGGACAGGTCTGTACCTGCCGGACGCTCCTGGAGAAGCAAATGTCCTATGCCCGTTTCGCGGCCATGGTCGTCACGTCCACGGTCGTGATGTTCGGCCTCATGTACCTCAACACATACGCCCTGGACCATGTGTTCTTCAGCCAGACGCGCGCATGGATGGCACTGTTGATGGGTGCCGTCATGGCCGCGGTCATGCTCGGCTTCATGTGGGACATGTACAAGAACCGAGCGGCGAATATCGGCATTTTGGCGGTCGGGGCGGTAGTGTTCGCGGCATCGCTGTGGCTTATCAGGAGCCAGGCCACCGTGGGCGACGTCACCTACATGAAAGCGATGATCCCGCATCACTCTATCGCGATCATGACGAGCGAGCGGGCCCACATCAAAGATCCACGGGTGCGCATGCTGGCCGACGGCATCATCGAGGCACAGGTCCGAGAGATCGGTGAGATGAAGCGGCTGATCGGGGATCTCGAACGGACGCCGCCGGCGGCAGGAACTGCCGACTTGCCGGCGCGCCCGGCAGGACACGAGTGAATTCGACAGCTGCGGTCCAAGCGACAGCGGCGCCGAATTTGCGCAAGAATCGCAAAAGTTGCGCCCACGGGAAGTAGGAGAGCCAGACCCGTCGTCGTGGCGAGCGCCCGATACCGCGCCTGCTCGCTCAGCTCCGCCGTCACCGTCGGACCGAGAAAGAGGATCTCCAGCGTCAGTGCCGCCGTGAGCAGTAGTAGCCCTTCACGCTGTCCGGCGACGAAGCCGAGGCCGAGCACCAGGCCGTCGATGAAGTCGTCGACGTCGATGGCGGCTAGCAAGCCGAGCGAACCGCGGGCTACACCCTCCGGCCTCTTCACACCTAGCATTGAGGCCACGCCGATGATCGAGCCGAGGATCACGGGCTAGAAGCCCTGGTGCCTGAGGTCCGGCAGGATCTCTACCGCCGCGGCCGCGAAGACAACGCCGGCCGTGAAATGCTGGATCGCGCTGGTGAGAGTGGGGCCGAGCCGTCGGTATGCGGCGACGATTGCTCCGGCCGTGGCGGCGCCTACCGGGATCAGCACGTAGGCCCAGGCCGGCATCCCCCGTCAGCCTCCAGTCGTCGGAGCGCGTAGCAGGCGCATGGCGTTGGCGGTGACCAGCACGGTGGCTCCGGTATCCGCGAGGATCGCGGGCCACAAGCCGGTGATGCCGACGATCGTGGTGACGAGGAAGATCGCCTTGAGGCCGAGCGCGATGGTGATGTTCTGGTGGATGTTGGCCATGGTTCGTTTCGACAGCGCGATCATCTCCGCGATGTCCATCACGCGCCCATGCAGGACGGCAGCGTCCGCGGTCTCCAGGGCCACGTCGGTACCGCCGCCCATGGCGATGCCGACATTGGCTGCCGCAAGCGCCGGCGCGTCGTTGATCCCGTCGCCGACCTTGGCCACCCGCTGTCCCCCGCCCTGCATCTCGCCGACGATGCGCTGCTTGTCCTGCGGCAGGAGTTCGGCGCGGACCTCGATGCCGAGTTCGCGTCCTACCGCCTCGGCCGTTCGCTTGTTGTCGCCCGTCAGCATCACCGTCCGGAGGCCTGCCTTGTTGAGCGCCGCGAGGCCCGCCTTGGCGTCCGGACGCGGCTCGTCGCGCATTGCGAGGGCCCCGGCAAGCGTGTCGCCGACGAGAAGGACGGAAACGGTCTTGCCCTCGTGGTTGAGTTCCTCGATCCGCTTCTCGATGTCCGCGCCGAGTGGGACCCGCGAGCCGACCTCCCTCGGGGAGCCGAGAAACGCTTCCACGCCGTCGAGGGTGCCGATGACGCCCTTGCCGCCTAGCGCCCTGCCGCCGGACACTGCAGCCGGCTCCACGCCGTCCGCGGCGGCACGGGCGAGGATGGCCACGGCCAGCGGGTGGCTCGAACCCGTCTCCAGCCCCGCTGCGATGCGCAGAACTTCGCGCTCGTCCCGCTCCGCGCCGAGGACGTCGGTCACCTGCGGCTTGCCGGCGGTGAGTGTGCCCGTCTTGTCGAGGGCGACGGCCGTAACCTTGCCGATGCTTTCCAGCACGGCGCCACCCTTCAGCAGGAGCCCACGCCGCGCGCCAGATGAAAGGCTCGCCGCGATGGCGGCCGGCGTCGAGATGACGAGCGCGCAAGGGCAGCCAATGAGCAGGATCGCGAGCCCTTTGTAGATCCACTCCGACCAGGAGCTTCCCAGGGCCAAGGGGGGGATGATCGCGACCAGCGCGGCGACGACGACGACGCCGGGCGTGTAGTAGCGCGAGAAGCGGTCGATGAACCGCTCGGTCGGAGCCTTGCTCTCCTGCGCCTCCTCCACGAGCTTCACCACGCGCGCGATGGTGTTGTCGGCAGCGGCGGCCGTGACCCGGACGCGAAGGGCCGCCTCGCCGTTCACCGTGCCGGCGAAGACCGTGTCGTCCTTGCCCTTGCGCACCGGCACGCTTTCCCCGGACACGGGGGATTCGTCGATGGCGCTCTCGCCGGACAGAACCACCCCATCCGCCGGCACGCGGTCGCCCGGACGCACCAGGATCACGGCGCCGACCGGCAGGGTCTCCGCCCGCACCTCCAGCGTCTTGCCGTCCATTTCGACGAGCGCCGTCTGCGGCACGAGCTTCGTGAGTGCCTGGATGCTGTCGCGCGCCTTGCCCGCGGCGACGCCTTCCAGCAACTCGCCAACGAGGAACAGGAAGACGACTGCGGCGCCTTCCTCCCCCGCGCCGATGATCACAGCGCCGACTGCGGCGATGGTCATGAGCATCTCGATCGTGAAGGGGATGCCAGCGAAGGTGGCCATGACGGCGCGCTTTGCGATGGGCACGAGGCCGATGAGCATCGCGGCCTCGAACGCCCATGTCTCCACCCCCGGAACGAGCTTGCCGATCACGTAGGCAGCGGCGAGGCCAACGCCGCTGGCGATTGTCAGCATCCCTTTGGACGTCTTCCACCAAGGACCCTGCGACGGCCCGTGGTCGTGCCCGTGCAGGCCGGCGACCTCCGCCCCGTGGCCGTGCGCCTCGTCGGGACCGTGGTCGTGGTCATGCGTCTTGCCGCGGCCATGGGCGTGGCCGCCGTGGTCATGGGTGTGCTCGTGATCGTGGGTGTGCTCGTTATCGTGGGCGTGACCATGATCATCGTGTTCGCAGGTGCCGACAACGCCCTTGGCAACCGCTTGGATCAAGGGGCCTGCATGAGCGCGAAACGTAGGGTAGCCTAGCCCTGCGACCTTCTTCTCCACTGCCGTGAGGTCGGCATCCGGGAGGTGGTGCACGGTCATAGAGGCAGCCGTGACCGAAACCGCGACATCGGAGATGCCTGGCATCCTGCGCACTGCGGTATCGATCTTGGCCGCGCAGGCCGCGCAGTCCATCCCGGTGACGCGGTAGCGGGTCTGGATGGTGTCGCTCATTGCAAGTCTCTCGGCACGCCTCTGGGAATTCCCTTCGGTCCGTCCTACATCCTCCAGCGACTAGAGGAGCAAGTGCCATGTCCAAAAAATCGTTCCCGATAGGCGAGGTTGCGCGTCGGACAGGCGTGAAGGTCCCGACAATCCGCTACTACGAGGGCATTGGCCTCCTCCCTGCGCCACCGCGCACCGAGGGCAACCGGCGTGTCTACCACGACCGTGATCTCGCTCGCCTCGCCTTCATCCGGCACGCCCGCGAACTCGGCTTTGAGGTCGACGCGATCCGCACACTGCTGTGCCTCCAAGACCACCCCGAACAGTCCTGCGCAGCCGCCGACGCGATTGCCCGGGCCCGCCTCGCCGAAGTGGAACAGCGCATCACGAGGCTATCGGCGCTCAAGGCCGAGCTTCAACGCATGGTGGACCACTGCGCCACAGGTCGCGTCTCGGGGTGCAGGGTGATCGAAACGCTGGCGGACTCGACCCACAATCACGGCGCACTGACGTAAGAAGCCTTGGACTACTTATATGAGTTCATCCCACGCGCCAGCGTCAGAAGATGCTGCTGGTGGGACACCGGGTCAGCGTGTCGATGAACCTTTGCGCTCCGGGTAAACTGCGATCTTAAGACGTAGAACGGGGAAGCACCCTGTGCCTGCTTGAGCCCGCTCAGGCCGCCGCGTGAGGTGCCGCCGCCGATGTGACAGCAAAGCGAAATAGCAAGGTCGCGGTGGGGGGGCCTGGCTGCATCGGACCTCCGCTACCACCTTAGGCCACCTTAGTCCTCGGGCATTTTCCGTCCGGACTACTGCTCGTGTTTTGACACGAACGATCCCGTATCGCCTCGGCACCGTAGGCGCAGCGGTGAAGGGCGCATCGCATCATCGATGAAACCGGTGAACCCACTCTGATGGGTAGCCTCAGGCTCTGCCACCGAACAGCTTCGCGGAGCCGTTCCGATCGCCCATTGTGCTCCGGCTCGATCTGCGCTCCCTTACGGCCAAGACCAAGGAGGAGGCGGATGAGGGCTGGGCTAATGGTGGCGGCCGTGTGTGCCGCAACGGCCGCCATGGCGGCAGAGCCGGGTGTGCGGCTCGAACTCAACAAGCTGGAGCCACGCGACAAGGCCTGCCGGATCTACGTCGTCGTCGGCAACGACAGCGCCACGACCTACCAGGCTTTCAAGACCGAGTTGATCCTGTTCAGGCCCGACGGGGTGATCGAACGTCGCATTGCCGTCGACCTCGCTCCCGTTCGACCCTCGAAGACAACCGTCAAGAGCTTCGACCTGGACGGCAGCGCCTGCGACGGCATCGGGAGCGTGCTCCTCAACGACGTCACGGAGTGCAAGAGCGAGGGAACGGCCATCGAGGACTGTGCGTCGCGGGTGACCGTGTCCTCTCGCGCGTCGGTCCCGCTGACGCGGTGAGACCATGAACCAAGACATTCCCTCCGAGGGCGGCGGCCTCTCGCTCGTGAGCCTTGTCCTGCACGCCGACCCGGTGGTGCAGGCGGTCGTGGCCATCCTGGTCCTGTGCTCTATCGGGGGCTGGACGATCATCCTGGAGAAGGCGGCCAGCCTCGCCCGTTTCTCGCGCGAGATCCGCGAGGTTGAGGCGCTGGCGTCGGGCCAGGGAGGCGGGGGGCAGATGCGGGCAGAACTCGTTTCGGCCGTCATGCAGGAGTGGCGAGACGGGGGAGGGCCTGTGCGCGGCACCTACGACGAGCGCGCGCGGGCGGTGGAGGCCATGCGGCTCGCCATGGCCCCGCGTCTACGCGGCCTCGACCGGGGGCTGCCCTTCCTCGCCACCATCGGCTCGGCCGCGCCCTTCATCGGCCTGTTCGGCACGGTGTGGGGCATCATGCACAGCTTCTCTTCCATCGCGCAGGCCAAGGACACCAGCCTCGCCGTGGTCGCGCCCGGGATCGCCGAGGCGCTCTTCGCGACCGCAATCGGCCTGTGCGCCGCGATCCCTGCCGTCATGGCCTACAATGCCTGCTCCACGGCCATTGGGCGCCTCGCCCAGCGGGCCGAGAGCGCTTTCCCGGCCGTCGCGCGGCGGCTCGCCTCGCAGTCCCTCGCAGAGGTCGGCTGATGGCGCTCCGTCTCGGCGGCGGGGCGCGCGAGCCCGGCTCCTACCAGCCTCTGTCCGAGATCAACGTGACGCCGCTCGTCGACGTCATGCTCGTGCTCCTCATCATCTTCATGGTCGCCGCCCCCCTGATGATCGCGGGCGTGCCCGTTGACCTGCCGAAGACGTCTGCAGCGCGCCTCGGCCAGGTACGCAAGCCCATGGTCGTGACGCTGGGCAAGGATGGCGGCATCTTCCTGCGCGACGAGCGCGTGGAGCCCGCCGTCGCCACGGCCCGCCTGCGCGACATCCGAGGCAGCGAGGGCGACGCCGTCGTCTATGTCAGGGCCGACCGCAGCGCCGGCTACGGGCAGGTGATGGACGTGCTCGGCAAGGTCGCCTCGGCCGGGTATGCGCGAGTCTCCCTTCTGTCGCAGGCTCCGGCTGCGCCGGCTCCGTGACGCCCCGTGCTGCTGCGCTGGATCATCGCCCTCGTCCTCGCCCTGGCGCTCCACGCCGGCGCGCTGGCGTGGTTGATGCTGCGCCACACCGACCCGTCGCGCAGCGATGTCGAGCCATTGTCCATCGCGATGGAGAGCGTCCCGGTCGAAGAGGTGGGCGCGGCCCAGACGGCCGACGTGCCGGTGCAGCCGGAAGCGCGCGAGGTCACGACGCCACAGTCCGTCCCTCCCGAGACGGTTGCGACCCTGCCAGCCGATGCCATGACGGAGGCAGTCGAGGCGACGCCGCCTCCGACAGCCCCGCCACCACTCCCACCCGCAGCGAAGACCGAGGAGGTCGCGACGGCCACCCAGGACATCGCCTCCAGCGTGGCCCCTGACATCGCCCAGGAGGTCAAGGCGGTCGACGCGCCGGTTCCCAATAAGCCGCAGGCGTCCGTTCCTCTGCCCGCCGACGTGGTAGAATTAATGCCCGTACAGGAGGCTGTCCCGGCCCCGACGGAGGTTGCAGCTCTGCCGCCGGCCGAGGTGATGCCTGAACTGCCCGCTGTCGAGCCTCCGACAATGGAGGCCGCTCCAGCGCCGCCGCCCCCTCCGGTCGCTGAAACCCAGGCCGTCGTCGAACCACCGCCGGTCGTGCCGCCGCCGACGTTGGCTAAGCCTGATCCGGCCCCGCCCGCGCCTGTTCCGCCGGCTTCGCCTGCCCCAGCCAAGAAGCCGCCACCACCCAAGCCCTCCGCCGCACCCGCGCCGACGCAACCGGCTGCCAAGCCGGCGTCGCAGGTAGCCTCAGTTCCACCTGCCGTCGCTCCGGGCCCCTCGGCTGCGGCCGTCGCCGCCGCGCGTGGAGCCTACCTCGCGGGCATCTCGGCCAAGCTGCTGCGGGCGAGGTCCTTCCCCGCCGGAGCGCCCTCGGGCACGGTGGTCGTCAAGTTCGCCTTCGACCGCTCGGGCGCGCTGATCTCGCGGGGCGTGGCGACCAGTTCGGGCTCCGCGGTGCTGGACGCCGCGGCGCTCGCCACCATCGATCGGGCGGCCCCATTTCCTGCGGCTCCGCCCGAGGTGACCGAGCGTCGCTTTCAGGTCACAATCCCGCTCGTTTATCGCGCCGCCGGTCGTTAATGGCACTTTAGAACTGTTGTTCCGCCCAAGCTGTCTGGCACCATAGGAAAAACCAAAGGCGGACATCCGCCAAATCCTATGGGACGGAGCAATCAGGATGGCGTGGCGTAAGGTTGTGCCCGCGTTCGGCGCGGCTTTAGGGAGTGTCCTCCTCGTGCCCGCGGCGCGGGCGCAGACCCAGTCTCCCGTCCCCGCACAGGCACCCTTGCAAGGCCCAGCCGGCGTCTCTGCCGTCACCTTGCCATCCATCGAGATCGTGCAGGAGACGCCCATCCAGGGCAGCGGCGTGCCCATCGACAAGGTGCCCGGAACGGTTCGCGTCATCGACGAAAGGGAGATCGCGCGGACAAACTCCTCCAACGTCGTCGACGTGCTGCAGCAGCGCGTGCCGAACGTCACCGTGAACCAGGCCACTGGCAACACGTTCCAGCCCGAGGTCGAGTATCGCGGCTTCTCCGCGTCGCCACTCACGGGCACGCCGCAGGGCCTCGCCGTCTACCAGAACGGCGTGCGCATCAACGAGGCCTTCGGCGACGCGGTGAACTGGGACCTGATCCCGACCACCGCCATCCGTGGCATCAACGTGATGACCAACAACCCCGCCTTCGGCCTTAACGCGCTGGGCGGTGCGCTCAACATCGAGATGAAGAACGGCTTCAACACCCAGGGCGGCGGCATCGACGTGCGCGCGGGATCGCATGGCCGCATCTACACGGGGCTGGAATGGGGCCAGCAGTCCGGCAACTGGGGCGCCTTCATTTCACTGGAAGGCGTCAACGACAACGGCTGGCGCGACAACTCGCAATCGGCCATCCGGCGCGGCTACTTTGACCTCGGCTACAAGGCCGAGCGCGCGGAGTTCCACTGGACCGTGTCGGGGGCTGCGAACCGCTTCGGCGCGGCGGCGGCCACGCCCATCCAGATGCTCCAGCAGCGGTGGCAGTCGATCTATACGATCCCGCAGACCACCAACAACAAGCTGTTCTTCACAACCTTGACCGGCTCGGTCGCAGCCACCGACACCTGGACCATCGACGGCAACGTCTACTGGCGCACTTTCGCCCAGACCCACGTCGACGGGAACACGACCGAGGCGCAGGCGTGCGATCCCGCGGACGTAAATGCAGGATTCCTGTGCTACGGCGACAACGCCACGCTGCTGAACGGACTCCAGATCGCCGACCCGTCGAACGGCGGCCAGCTTGGCCAGATCGACCGCACCCGGACCACCAGCACCAGCGTGGGGGGCACGCTGCAGGCGACGAACCGCGACACGCTCTGGGGCCGCGACAACGTCTTCATCGTGGGCTCCAGCCTCGACTTCGGCTTCTCCCGCTTCGGGGCTGACAGTGAGCTGGGCACGATCGGGCCGGACCTGTTCGTCTCAGGTACCGGCATCGCCATCGACATGCCCGGCGGGCCGGTCGGCCCCGTGCGGCTGCAGACGCGCAACAACTATGTCGGCCTCTACGCCCTCGACACGATCAACGTGACCAAGGAGTTCGCGGTCACGGCCGGCGGGCGTCTCAACTGGGCGTCGATCCAGCTCAACGACCAGATCGGCACGGCGCTCAACGGAAACCAGGACTACTTCCGCTTCAACCCCGTGCTGGGCGCGACGTACAAGTTCACCGACGAGCTTTCGGCCTATGCCGGCTATTCCGAAGCCAACCGCACGCCGACGCCGCTGGAGCTCGGCTGTGCTGACCCGAACCGCCCCTGCATCATCGACAGCTTCCTCGTCTCCGACCCGCCGCTGAAGCAAATCATCTCGCGCACGGCGGAGATCGGCCTGCGCGGCAAGCACGACCTGAAGGAGTGGGGCACTGTCAGCTGGAGCCTGGGCGCGTTCCACACCACGCTCGCCAACGACATCATCCAGGTGCCGAGCGAAATCAGTGGCTTCGGCTACTACCAGAACAGCGGCCAGACTTTGCGCCAGGGGGTCGAGGCCACGATCGCCTGGACAGCAGACAAGTGGTCCGTCTACGCAAACCTGGGTCTTCTGGACGCGACCTACCGCACGCCCCTGCTGCTCTCCTCGCCCAACAATCCCTACGCCGATGCCGACGGGCAGGTCTTCGTGGCCAAGGGCAACCACGTTCCCGGCATCCCCGGCCAGCGGCTGACGATGGGCTTCGACTACAACATCACGCCCGAGTGGAAGGTGGGCGCGGACGCGGTCTTCGTGGGCAGCCAGTACCTGATTGGCGACGCCGGCAACCAGGACAAGAAGCTGGGCGGCTACGGCACGATGAACCTGCACACGTCCTACAAGTTCAACAAGATGTTCGAGGCCTACCTGCAGGTCGACAACCTCTTCGACCGCCACTATGCGACCTCGGGCACCTACTTCGGTGCAAGCGACATCGCCTTCCTCAACCTCACCAACCCGCGCACGCTCAACCCGGCGGCGACGCGGGGCATCTACGGCGGCGTGAAGGTGAAGTTCTGATCGAAGAACAAAATGAGATACGTCGGGTTTGGGGAGCTGCGCGGAATGGTCATGACCGCGGTCTCCCTGTGACCCGCAATCTGATCGAGAGTGAGGAGGACGGCTTCCATCGCCTTCACCCCTATTCCCTCGATCTCTGGACCTGGCTGCTGGAGCTCTGGAATCAACTCCAAGGTTGGCAGCGGCGGGCTGGCTTGGTAGCTAGAGCCATGCAGCGCATTGGGCGACATCGCCGGGCGATGGGACTGCGCGCGGCCAGCGTGATCGCGCTGTGCTACGTGCTCGTGCTGCAAACGCTTCTGGCACAGGCGATCAGCGCACGGACGCTGGATCCGGGTTCGCTGTGGACGGCTGCCGTCCTCTGCGACGCGGAGCATGGCCAGACCGGATCGCCTCTCGGGCCCGGCTCGGCAGGGCACGGCCACGACCTCGGCTGCTGCCTACTCTGTGCCCGGCACGATCTGGCGGTTCCGCCGGCCGTTTTCGCTGACCGCGTCGCCCTTCCCGCGCCGGACCGCGCTGGGTTCGTCTTGGTCGGTGACGCCTATGCACCGCGCGCACCCCCGACGCCGCTCCTCGACGACCATCCGCCGAGAGGACCACCTTTGTCGCTCGCCTGACTGAACCCGCGCTGTGCCACAGCGCAGATCCCTCTTCAGGATGAGCTAGTCCAATGTTTTCCTTCCGTCTCGTGCGCCCCGCAGGCGGGCGCCGCCGTGCGCTGCGCGGGCTGTTTTTCCTAGCCGCCTCGACCATAGCCTGGCTGGCCCTGCCGCCCCTCGCCACACCGGCGGCTGCCGCACCCATAGAGGTCGTCGACGCCCTCGGTCGCAAGGTCACGCTGCCCGACACGCCCCAGCGGGTGATCGTCAACTTCAACTTCGAGGAGTTCACGGCCGTCGCCGGCCTCGACGGCTGGAAGCGCGTCGTCGGCATTTCGCGGGCCCCGTGGGAGGGATGGCGTCCGGCCATCTTCAGCCGCTACAAGGCGGTCATCCCGAACCTCGCGGACATGCCGGACATCGGCAACAGCGACGACAACACGTTCAGCGTCGAGAAGGTCATCGCCCTCAAGCCCGACGTCCTGTTCCTGGCGGAATGGACCTTCAGCTCGCTCAAGGACGGCAAGGGCCAGATCGAGGCGGCCGGCATCCCCATCGTCGTCGTCGACTACAACGCCCAGCTGCTTGAGCGGCATCTCGCGTCCACGCGCGCCCTTGGGCGGGTGATGGGCGCCGAAGCGCGGGCCGAGGAGCTGGCTGTGCTCTATGAGCGCTCCTTCAAGGACGTTCTCGCCCGGGTCGAGAAGGCCAAGGCGGCCGGCGCTGCGGCGCAGCGGGTCTATGTCGAGCTCGGGCAGGGCGGGGCCGGGACGATTGGCAACACCTATAACGGCACGATGTGGGGCAAGATCATCACCACGCTCGGGGCCGAGAACATCGCCACGGGCAAGCTGCCGGGACCGTGGGGGCCCCTCAACGCCGAGGCGGTCATCGCGTCCAACCCGGACGTAATCCTGATCGCCGGATCGTCCTGGGTGAACAAGCCCAATTCCGTGCGCACGGGCTACGACGCGACGCCGGAGATCACCCGCGCCTCGCTGAAGCCCTATGCGGAGCGCGCCGGCTGGTCGACGCTCGCCGCCGTCAACGGCGGCAATGTCAACGCCATCGAGCATGGCCTGTGCCGCACGCTCTTCGACTTCGTCGCCTACCAGTACGTTGGCAAGCGCCTGTATCCCGACGCCTTCAAGGACGTCGACCCGGAGGCAGCCTTCCGCGAGTACCACGCCCGCTATCTCCCCGTGGCCTATAGCGGCACCTGGATGCTGCCCCTGGACCGGTGAGCGGCGTGGATCCGAACCAGCTGGAGGGCGCCGATGCCGTCGGCGCCCTCTATCGGCGCCTGTCCGCCCAGCGCCGCACGGCCCTGACCGTCGGCCTGGCGGTCCTGGTCGCCTCGATGATCCTCGACGTCGCCACCGGGCCCGCGCTGCTTCCCGTCGGTGCCGTGGCGCGCTCCGTCGCGGGCCTGGGCAGCGACCGCGCCGTCGAGGCCATCGTCTGGTCGATCCGCCTGCCGGTGGCGCTCATGGCCGTCGCCGTTGGCGCCGCGCTCGGGCTGTCGGGGGCGATCATGCAGACGATCCTCAACAACCCGCTGGCCTCCAGCTACACGCTCGGAATCTCCGCCGGCGCTGGCTTTGGCGCGGCGCTGGTGGTGGTGCTGGGCACGCTGCTGCCGGTGCCCGAGGACTGGGCCATCCCGGCCAGCGCCTTCCTGTTCGCGGGCGTGGCCTGCGCCGGCGTCTGGGGCATGGGGCGGGCCCGCGGCGCCACCGGCGAGGTGCTGGTGCTGGCCGGCATCGCCCTGCTTTTCCTGTTCCAGGCCCTGCTCTCGTTGCTGCAGTTCGTTGCCTCTCCCGAGGCCTTGCAGCAGATCGTCTTCTGGCTGTTCGGCAGCCTGCAGAAGGCGACATGGCCCAAGCTCGGCGTGGTCCTCGCCATCCTGCTCCTGGGGCTCCCGATCATGGCCCGCGATGTCTGGCGCTTCACCGCCATGAAGCTCGGCGATGAGCGGGCACGGGGACTTGGCATCGACGTGAACGGCCTGCGCTTGCGCAGCTTCGTCCTCATCTCCGCGCAGACGGGCGTGGCCGTCGCCTTCGTCGGCACGATCGGCTTCGTCGGGCTGGTGGCGCCCCACGTCGCCCGCATGCTGCTTGGCGAGGATCACCGCAGCCTTCTGCCGGGCTCCGCCCTGGCAGGCGCCCTGCTTCTGTCGCTGGCCTCGATCGCCAGCAAGACGCTTGTGCCCGGCGCGATCGTGCCCATCGGTATCGTGACGGCTCTGAGCGGCGTGCCCTTCTTCGTCTGGCTGGTGCTGCGCAGCCGGAGGGCCTTCTGGTGAGGCTTGAAGTGAGGAACGTCAGCGTGCGTCTGGGTGGGCGACCAATCCTCCGGGAGATCTCGCTGAACGCACAGCCGGGAGAACTGCTCGCCGTGATTGGTCCGAACGGATCCGGCAAGTCGACGCTCCTGAGGGTATTGGCCGGCCTGCAACCGAGTGACGGGGAGGTTCAATTCGACGAAGGGGCACGCCCACCTCGCGGAATCGGCTTCATGCCGCAAGACGTCTCCTCTCGGTCCGTGCTGACGGTTCTGGAAACCGTTCTGCTAGGCCGCTTGGAGGGGCTGGGCTGGCGCGTAGCAGACACCGACTTGCGGGCGGCATCGACCACGCTTGCAGACCTCGGGCTCACGTCCCTCGCCGGTCGATCCCTGGGGGAGCTCAGCGGGGGCCAGCGGCAACTCGTCTTTCTCGCCCAGGCCCTGGTCGCCCAGCCGACGGTGCTGTTGCTGGACGAGCCGATCAGTGCCCTCGACATCCGCAACCAGATGGAGGTCTTGCACACTGTCGAGAGACTGACGCGCGAACGCCGCCTGACCAGCATCGTGGTTCTGCATGATCTCAACGCCGCGGCCCGCCACGGGCATCGTGTCGCGATGATCCAGGATGGGCGCATCGTGGCCTGCGGAAGCCCGGCCGACGTCCTCTCGCCTGCGGCGATCTGGGGGACGTTCGGGGTGCGTACGACGATCCTCACAGGCCCTAAAGGCCGCCCCGTGATCGTCCCCTTGGACGCCTCTGATCCCACCTGACAGGCCCTAGCAAGCAAAGTGAAAGGTCAGGCGATCCCCTACGTCGCCTTAACGAGCGAGGTCGGCTGGATCAGGCAGCGGCTCAGGGCTCCAGCCTCAACCCGGTCAAAATCTTAAGCGGACCCGCTCAACGCAAGCGTACCCCACGACGCACTGTGGATTGTCGAGCGTGCGTTCGACAAAGAACGAGAGGTCGAAACGAGGTGGACAACTGGCAAGGCCGGCTCGGCTGACCGTGTAGTTCGGTCGTATCGCGACTATGCCGAAACCTGTCCGCTTTGAGTAGGCGCCGGTTTGCCTGGTCATCTGGATAGCGGCGGAACACGACATTTGATCCACAGTCACATCCGCCAGACTGGAGGTCGCAAAGGCTCCGGTGAACAAGGCGGCCAGCGCAAGGACAGGCAAATTGGCGCGGCGCTCTCCGTGAGTGAGGCACGCCGCTCCCCGGTGGCGGGTGACCGGATCGTGGACCTGAAGGTCGGCGGGGACGCCGTTGCGGCCATCGTCCTCGAACAGATGTCTCACGTCCAAGGACGCCATGTCGTGTCCTCCCTGCCATGCCCCTCGACGATGATGGGGCTGACCTTCTGGCGTCAAGGCCCGTCCGCCCGTAAGAGCGGGGCGCTCGGAGACGAGAACGACAGCCTTTACTCGGCCCAACCCTGCGCGGCGAATTGTGCATCCAAGGGAGTCTGCATGACATGGTTTCCCAGATTGGCGATCGTCTTCATTGCGACGCCGACGAGGACGCCGAGGGCCTGCTGGCGCGTGTAGCCGGCCGCAACGAATCGCTCGAGATCGCGCCGTGGAACGTTGCCTTTGGTGCGGATGAGCATCCGCACGTAGTTCGCCAGCGCATTGAGCTTTTCGTCCGGCGTCTCGACGCATTGGCGCAAAGCGGCGAGCGCCGCCGGATCGATTTTCATGTTTGTCGCAAATGTCGAATGGGCTGCGATGCAGTAACCGCATGCGTTTTCGATGCTAGCGACGAGCAAGACGACCTGCGTCTCCACCCCGCTCAGTCCGACCTTTGCGAAGTGCCTGGACAGATCGATGTAGGCGGCGAGCACAGCGGGCGCTTCGCCCAGGCCAAGGAGAAGATTGGGGACGAAGCCCAGGTGCTGCCGCGGTCCCTCCACCAGCGAGAGGCACTCGGCAGACGCTGTCTCGATAGACGGGAAGGTGATCGCATTCATCGCATCCTCCTGAAACACGGGACCGGCCGGAGCCTTGGACGAACGCAGCCTGTGACGCGATCCCGGTCCTTACATGAGGCGTTCTCCCTAGGGCTCTCCGGCCGGGCATCCAGCGTGGGCGGACTCAGCGATGATGGTGTAATCAGGCACGGAGGCTTCACGGGACCGCGCCAGTTCAACATCTCGCCCGGATTCCCGTTCTGCAGGGGTGCCAGTCAGCGACGGCTGCCTTCGCGAAATCGGAATGAGGTCCTCCATCCGCATCGGCAAGGACGGGCCGGCGCCGTCCATCAATCGCGCCGCCCGCTAGACGTCCATGACGGCCTGCAGCTTGCCCTCGCGTACGGCCTTGACGAACACGCGGTAGTCCCGCTCGGCCTGGTCGGCGTATTCGACGGCGAACTCGGTAACCGCCGCATCGAAGACATCGCTGGATCCCATGTAGCCTGAAATGCATGCGGCGTCGCCGGACCGTGCATGGGCCTTGGCCAGCGCCCAGGCGCAGAGCTTGCCGTATTCGCGCAGGCGGTCAGCGTCCATGTCCTCCACGACGGCCGAGATCTTGGCGTCGCGCAACTGGCGCATGTAGGCGTCTCCTCCTCGCGCGGTGCGAAACCAGCCCAGGAAGATGTCGCTCGCCGACTGCATCAGGCGCTGGCCCTCCACGACGCGCTGGCCGTTGTTCGCGTAGAGGCTCTTGCCGGCATAGGGCTCCAGCACGGAGGGGCGCGCCTCCTTGACCTGGAGGAACAGCGGCTCGCCGTCCCCCGTCACGAACAGGCAGACGCTGCAAATCGTGCCGACGCTGCCAATGCCCACAACCTTGATCGCGACGTCGACGAGGCGGTACCGGTCCAGCAGCACGCGCACGTGGTCGGGCAGCGACGCGCGATACTGCGCCAGCTGTTCGGCCGAATTTGTCTTCAGTCCCGGGAAGTCCTCCGGCGAGGGGTGGTAGATCAGGGGTGGGTCGTCCTTGATGCGCGGCATGGTCCCGTGGAGTTCCGCCAGTTTTGGGAAGACCATCTCCGGCAGGCTGCGCTGCTCGGCCTTTTCGATGCGCTGGCGGACGCGTTCCCGCTGCTCGCCCTGCTGGGCAGCAAGAACGTCCTCTGCAGTGACCGTCTCGTACCAGACTTCGAGCGTCCGCATGCCCGAGTAGTTGGCCATGTGCTCGCGGTAGGAGCGCACGGTCGCGGCAGCTGCCTTCGCGCTGTTCGTCTCGCTCAGGCCGATGTCGCGACCCGCGATGACCATGCTTGCGGCGAGCCTCTTCAAATCCCATTCCCACGGGGCGGGCAGAGTCTCGTCGAGGTCGTTGATGTCGAAGACGATGTTGCGCTCCGGCGTGGCGAAGCCTCCAAAGTTCATGAGATGAGCGTCGCCGCAGGCCTGTACGCGCAGGCCCGAGACGGGCGTAGTCGCGAGGTCCGCCGCCATGAGCCCCGCCGAGCCCCGGTAGAACGTGAAGGGCGACTGCACCATCCGGCCGAACCGGATGGGAATGAGCTGGTCCAGGCGACCCTTGTTCGACTCCCTAATCAACTCGACGGGGTCACGCCGACCGGCGGGTACTTTCCAGCCGCGATGCGAGGTCCGGGGGACAGTCTCGCGCAACGCCTTTCCCTGGGCGCGACGTTCCGAGGCAGGGTGTTGGTGTCTATCCTTCCCGGCCGGTCCTTCCCCGTTGCTCGCAAGCCGCGGTGTCTTCGATCTGAATGGTGTTTTTGCCATCTGCCCTACTCCCGACGATGCACTGGGCGGTGGGGGCCGCGGACCCGGGATGTTCCCGAAGGCGGGCGGTCGCGCTCGTGTCCAACCTCTGCATCCTATGCGAGAGCTAGGAAGACCATTATCAATTAAAGGACGAAAGCATTCCCAAGGCGGGGCGTAGAGTGGGCGAAAGGCATTCCTACGCTGGAGCCGTGCAGCGCGTCGGTGTCTTTGCCGAGCTGCCGTCCATCCTGTCCGCCGCTGGCGTCGATCCAATGGAGGTGTTCGAGGGATTGGATGTCGAACTCGCCGGGCTGAGGCATGACACGAAGCTTCCGATCGAAACTGTTCTTGCAGCCTTCGACAGGGCGTCCCGGCGCCTGTCCTGCCCTCATCTTGGTCTGCTCGTTGGTGCGCGCTTTTCGTTCGCCATCCACGGACCGATCGGCCGACTGATGAAGGCTGCTGCGACACTCGAAGACGCGCTGATGGACTTCGTCACGTGGCAGCAAGGCTATTCCAACGCGGCCGTCGTGTACTTGAACAAGGTCGCTGAAGGAGGGGCTCTGGGATACGGCGCCTATGTGCGGTCGGCCCCCGGCAGCCGGCAGCTCTACGACTGCGTCATGACGGTGGCCTGCAGGATGGTGTCAGACCTGACCGGAGGGAAGGCGCGACCTGTGGAGGTCCTTCTGAGCCATAGCCGCCCGGACGACGTGCGGCCCTACCTGAAGCATCTGACCGGGCCCGTGCGGTTCAATCAGGTCCAGTCTTGCGTAGTCCTCGACGAACGTACCCTGAAAATGGCGTTGCCCGGCTACGACCCGGCTGCCCGGCTCGCCGCCCACGGTGAACTCGAGGCTCTGGCTGCGACGGTGATCCCCAGCGTCTCGGCCAAGGTCGCACACCGCATGAAGCCGTTGCTGCACCTGGGCATCCCCGACTTCGAGGCTGTCGCGGAGGTCTTGAACCTGCACCCGCGGACCCTACGACGGCGTCTCAAGACTGAGGGGACGACGTTCGAGGACATAAGGGACCAGGTGCGCTTCGCGCTCGCGCGCGAGCTTCTGGACATGACCGACCTGCCGATCGGAGAGATCAGCGAGGCCGTCGCCTTCTCGACCCATACGGCCTTCGTGATAGCCTTCCGTCGCTGGACAGGAACAACCCCAAGTCAGTGGCGCGCCAGCAGGGCCAATTTGTCCTCTGATTGATAACGGCTGCGCTGACGGTGTGCTTAGCTCCTCAACTATAGGGCAACGCACAACTTCGGGAGGCGGTCTCATGACAGTCATTCGGCAGGTAGCGGCGAAGTCGAGTTTGGCTCTCTTGGCCGCGGTAAGTGTCACTGCGCTTCTGTCCACGAGCGCGTTGTCCCAGCAGGCACCGCGGCGCAACGCCTATTACGGCGAGACGCACGTCCACACGGGATGGTCGTTCGACGCGTACATCTTCGGCAACCACTACACGACGCCGGCCGATGCCTACAAATACGCGAAGGGCGAGCCGATCAAGCACCCCATGGGCTACGATATCAAGATCGAGACGCCGCTCGACTGGATGGGTGTAACCGATCATTCCGAATATGCGGGCGTCGTGCCCCTCGCCAACGACCCGACCTCGGCGATTTCCAAGCTCCCCATCGCCAAGGAACTCGTCGTCCACCAGCCCTCGGACATCCAGCGCATCTACCTCTTCCTGGGCGACTCCATCATCGCCAATAAGCCCATCAAGGCGCTGATTACGCCGGAGGTCGCCGGCTCCGTTTGGAAGCAGAACAACCAGATCGCCGACCAGGCCAACGAGCCCGGCAAGTTCACGGCCTTCTGCTCCTATGAATGGACCTCGACGCCCAACAGCGCGAACATGCACAGAAACGTCTTCTTCAAGAACTGCTCGAAGACGCCGGACCTGCCCTTCTCGTCCATCGATTCCAGCGACCCGGTCGACCTGTGGAAGTGGATGGACGACCAGCGCCAGGCTGGGAACGAGCTTCTCGCCATCTCGCACAACGCGAACCTCTCCGACGGCAAGATGTTTCCGATCGACGTCGACCTGAAGGGCCGCCCGATCGACGCCGCCTGGGCGGCCTCCCGCGATCGAAACGAGCGCCTCACCGAGATCAAGCAGATCAAGGGGCAGTCAGAGACCCATCCGACTCTCTCGCCGAACGACGAGTTCGCCAACTTCGAGCTGTTCAACTACCTGCTCGGCGATCCGGCAGGGCGCAACGCCACGATCGTTGGCAGCTTCGTCCGCCAGGCCCTCAAGGACGGCATCACGATGCAGTCGACGATGGGCTATAACCCCTACAAGACGGGCTTGGTCGGCGGGTCCGACTCGCACAATACGGGCGTGCCGTACCGGCAGTTCAATTTCTTCGGCGGCCACGGCGTGAACGACGGCAACATCAAGGAGCGCATGTCTGGCCACATCTTCGCCGGGCTCGACACGCGGCTCGAGAACCCGGCCGGCGTGACGGGCGTCTGGGCGGAAGAGAACACACGGGCCTCCCTTTTCGAAGCGATGCAGCGCAGGGAAACCTTCGCCACCAGCGGCCCGCATATCCAGTTGCGGTTTTTCGGCGGCTGGGAATACGACACCGGTGCGAAGGCAGGGCAGGCGGGTGGGGCGGCCAACATCATTCCCGGCTGGCTCAAGGACAAGGAGTGGACGAACGCGGCCTATACCGGCGGCGTCGCCATGGGTGGAGACCTGCGTGCCCTTCCGCAGGGCCGGACCGCGCCGTCTTTCGTCGTCTGGGCGGTCAAGGACCCCACCTCCGGCAACCTCGATCGCATCCAGGTCGTCAAGGGCTGGACCAGGAGCGGGCAGAGCTTCGAGAAGGTCTACGACGTCGCCTGGCCGGACACTCGCAAGCCCGATCCGGAGACCGGCGTGCTCCCGCCGATCGGCTCGACGGTTGACATCTCCAACGCCACATACACCAACACGATCGGCGCGGTGGAGCTAAAGAGCCTCTGGACCGATCCGGACTTCGACCCGACGCTCGACGCTTTCTACTACGCCCGCGTACTCGAGATCCCGACGCCCCGTTGGACGACGATCCAGGCCCACGAACTCGGCATCTCGCCGCCTGAAATCGTGCCGGCCACGGTGCAGGAGCGGGCCTGGAGTTCTCCGGTCTGGTACACGCCCAATACGGATGCGCGCGGCAAAGCACCCAAGGGACAGACGGTCGCCGATCTCGTCCAGAAGGGCGCCATGGAACTGTCCGAGGATCAGCTCCGGGGCCTCATCGTCGGCAAGTCCGTTTACCTCCAGAACAACGTCACGGGCAGCAAGTTCAGGACCGTGTGGCAGGGGAACGGCTTCTACCAGGTGAAGAACTTTGATCCCAAGGCCTTGCAGCCCAGCGACGTCGGCGACCTCGCCCGAGCGAGCTACCAGGGAATCTCCAGCCCCTACCAGATCAAGAGCTCAAAAATCCTGATCTCGGTCGGCAATGCGCCCTTCGAGCTCTCGGTCTACAAGTCAGGCGACAAGTATCTCGCCGCCCGGTCGAATGAGTTCGGCTTCGCCAACTACGAGATCATCGCGACGCCGCAGCAGATGGGCACCGAGATCGAGTTCCAGCTGCAATAGGCATGGTTTTTCGATGATCGCCACGCTCCTGGGCTTGGAAAGGGCGAAGCGGGCTCGACTGCCCGCGTTCGCCGCAGCCCTGATCCTCGCCGCCGGCGCCGCCTGGGCCTGCCCGATCTGCTTCTCCGGGCGGGTCCCGCTGCTGGGGCCGAAGATCGATGCGGCCGACGAGGTGGTGCTGGCGACTCAGATCGGCGAGGCCGGGCCCTATCGTGTCACCACGTCAATCAAAGGTGCGATTTCCGACGGCGCCATCATCCTCGACGCGTCGCCGGCCCCGCCTGTCCTCGTCGTGACCGGCCGGCCCTCCCTCGTCGTGCGCAACAGGTCCTCGCAGCAATGGTCCGCGCTCGGGTCGATGCAAGCCGGTCAGGCCGACTGGCTGCGCGCCTTCGCGGCGGGCGCTCCCGCTCCTGGAGCCCCGGCGCCGAAGATCTGGCCAAGGACGCTGGACACGTCGGCCGACCTGTCGGACGAGGACTGGCTCGCGCGGCTGGCCCTCGTCGCTCCGGTCCTCGAAAGCCCCGATCGGCTCGTTGCGGAAATCGCCTATGGCGAGCTTGCCCGCGCGCCCTACAGGCTGCTCAGAAGCCTCAAGGGAATGCGCTCGCCGGCCGAGGTGCTCAACTGGCTTGCCGATCCCGACCTGCTCGCGCGCAAGCCCGGTTATCTCTTGCTTCTCGGCGTCGCCGGCGGCGACGTCGCCGCCCGCTATGTCGCCGCCCGGCTCGCGGAGCGACGCGCTGCCCGCAGATCCGACGACGTCGCTGCCCTGATTACGGCCGACCTCGAGATGGGCGGCCCTGCCAGCCTCGGGTCCGTCATCGCCGGCTACCTGACGGATAGCTCCCGCGGGCTTCCAGAAATCGAGGCGGCTCTCCTGGCCCTGAATGTGCAGGGCACGGCCGATGCCGCCATCCCGCGGGCCCAGATCGTGGCCGCCTACGGCGACTTCGTGCGGGCCCATCCGGCCATGGCGGGCTTCGTGGTGCAGGACCTGTCGGATTGGGGCGCCTTCGATGTCGCGGATGTGCTGCAGGCAGCCCTCGAATCCGGAGCAGTCCGTGATCCCGGCTCGCGCTACGCCGTCCAGGCCTTCCTGCAGCGCGACCCTGCCCGTCCGTCAGCTGCAAGCAATAGCGCGGGAGGTGATTTGCCACCATGATGCATCCGGCAGCAGATGAACCTCGCTCCGAGGGGAGGGGCCTTCTCCGGCGACTTGCGGCGGAGCCGCTTGTCCAGTTCCTCGTCGTCGGCGCTACTTTGTTCGGGGTCGACTACACGTTGAACGGCCCTGCCCGCGAGGCGGATGGCACGCGGATCGAGCTGACGTCGGATGACGTTCGGAAACTGAGCCTGGCCTGGCTGGCTCAGGGGCGGCCCGCGCCGACGCCCGCCCAGCTCAAGAGCCTGGTCGACCAGAAGGTGGCCATGGAGATCCTGGTCCGCGAGGCCAAGGGCCTTGGGCTCGACCAGGACGACGAGGTCATCAAGCGGCGGCTCGCCCAAAAGATGGACTTCCTGTTCGAGGACGTCGCACGGGCACGCGAGCCGACCGACGCAGAACTGCGCGACTGGTACTCCGGGAACGCCGCGCGCTTCGCCGAACCGCCGCGGATCGACTTCCGCCACCTCTATTTCGCCCTGGACCGCGGGCATTCCGAGGAGGATGTCGCGGCCACCCGGGCGCGGATCGCCGATCAGAAGGATGACAGCCTCGCGGTGCAGATGGCCGCCGCCGATCCCTTCATGTTCCAGGACACCTATGGTGACGCCTCGCCCGAGCAGGTCGCCCGAACGTTTGGGCCAGCCTTCGCCAAGGCCGTGTTCGCACTCCCGAGGGGGAGCTGGCAGGGACCTGTGAGGTCCGGTTATGGCTGGCATATCGTGCGGGTGGACGCCCTGACGCCCTCGAGCGTCCCGGCCTTCGAGCAGGTCGCGCCGCAGGTGAAGGCGGCCTGGAGCGACGAGCAGACGCGCACGATCAAGCAGAAGGCCTTCCAGGACATCAAGGCCCGCTACATTGTGGTGACGCCGCCCCTCGATGATCCGAGGCTGGTCGCGCCGGGCCTGGCCCAGGCAGGCGCTCCATGAGGCGGCTTTTCGGCCTCCTGCTGCTGGTCCTCGCCGGCTGCGTCGCCAGCCTTGCGGCGATCGCCCATGAGATCCGGCCCGCCTACCTCCAGATCGACGAAGTGACCCCACGGACCTACGACGTGGTCTGGCGGACGCCGCTCCTGTCGGGTATGAGGCTGCCCGTCGCGCTCGCTTTGCCGGAACAGGCGCGCGACCTGAACGAGCCGATCCTCATCACCCACTCGGACTCCCTCATCGAACGTCGTCGCATCCAGATTCCCGACGGCATCGAGGGCAAACGTATCGTTCTCGTGGGCCTCGAGGGCACGATCACGGACGCGCTGGTCCGGCTGTCCTTCCAGGACGGACGGCAACTCACGGAGGTCATCCGTCCCGCCCGGCCCTACCTGGACGTCGCCCCCTCCCGGGGTTGGATCGATGTTGCCCGCGTCTATGTCGTCGAGGGCATCTGGCACATCCTGCAGGGCTTCGACCACCTCCTGTTCATCTTCGG
This sequence comes from Alsobacter sp., assembly GCA_046349155.1. Taxonomy (GTDB): domain Bacteria; phylum Pseudomonadota; class Alphaproteobacteria; order Rhizobiales; family Beijerinckiaceae; genus Alsobacter. The sequence goes on from JAXMCW010000004.1 coordinate 797,770, forward strand.
GTTGATGCTGCTCGTGAAGGACCGGTGGATGCTGGTGAAGACGATCACCGCCTTCACGCTGGCCCACAGCATCACCCTGGCTGCCGCGACCTATGGAATCGTCCGCGTGCCCTCCGCGCCGCTCGAAGCCGCCATCGCCGCTTCGATCCTATTCCTCGGCGTCGAGGTGGTGCGGGCTCAGCGGGGCGAGCTGGGCTTTGCCGCACGACGGCCCTGGATCGTGGCCTTCGCCTTCGGGCTCCTTCACGGGATCGGGTTCGCAAGCGGCCTCTCGATGATCGGCCTTCCACCATCGGCGATCCCTCTGGCGCTGGTCTCGTTCAACGTGGGCGTGGAGATCGGACAACTCCTGTTCGTGGCCGTCGTCCTGGCCAGCGCCTTCGCGCTTGACAAGCTCCGCCTGCCTCGGTTCGCGCTCCTCGCAAGGGCCCCGGTCTACGTCGTTGGCTGCCTCGGCGCCTACTGGATGATCGAGCGCGGGAGCACAATCCTTACGGGCTGACCCCCTCGCCGGATATCGGCTGCGGATCTCAAGGGACATTCGCCATTGCCGTGCGCCCTGACAGCTGCGGACACATGTTCCCGAAAGGGCAGAAATCCAAACGAACGCTGCCTCGACAGGGTCAGGGATGTGCGATCACTACCAATGTCCCGGCGTGACGGTTCGCGCAGGCCACGCATTGGGCGACTGTCTCGGGATCCAGCGCGCCGAAGCTCTCGTCGAGGATCACGAGGGGAGCGCCTTGCAAGAGCGCCCGGGCCAGGAAGACACGACTTCTCTCTCCGTGCGAAAGCTGCCAACCCGTCTCGCCGACCTGCTGCATCAGGCCGGCCGGCATGCGAGCCAGGAGTTCGCCCAGTCCCAGGTCCTGGCACATCCGCTCGGCGTCCGCGAGGTCGTCGGTTGAGCAAGGCCAGCCGCGGCCCATGAGCAGGTTGAAGGCGAGCGACGCGGAGACGAGGTGGTTGTCGCCGAACTGGGGGGCCTGGGTGGCGATGTCGTGCCACGCGGATCCCAAGGTGTGGCGGTCGAGACCGTTCAAAAGCAGAAGTCCCGACCGGGGAGTACGGAGGCCCGTCAGCAGTGACGCGAGGGTCGACTTGCCGCCTCCCGACGGCCCCTCGACGATGACTCTGTCGCCATGACGGAGCGTCAGTGCGCCATTGTCTAGGACGGGTCTGGAACGGCTTGGATGCCCAAAGGTCAGTCCCTCCGCGTCAACGAGCGGAGTGTCGGTTGAACGCCGGGCGTCGCGCAGCGTCACGTAGGGCCGTGTCTCTGGCGTCTCCGACGCCGCCCGGAACAGCGGCTCGACCTGGCGCCAGGCCACCCACGCCCGGGCTGCGGCGGCGAATCCGGCGCAGAGCGCCGTCAGTCCGCGTCCTCCCAGCACAAGTCCGCCGACTGCGACGGCAAGGTTGACGGCCCCGGCCTGCCCCCCCAGCACGGCCGGCGCCAGTCCTGCGAGCGCAGCGATGGTCCATGCCATGGGCAGGAGCGCCAGCAGCGGGACGGAACTGTCGTCCAGGTCAGCCGACTGTTCCAGGAACGACCGGATCGTCCCGTCGTCGGTTCTCTGGCGGCGCGCGAGGACATCCTGGGCGAGCACAGTTCGATGGCCGATCATGCGCTCCGCAAGGTCGCGGGTGAGGGCCTGACGCGTCCTCGTCCAGCGAAGCAGGCGATCGTGGAAGGTCCATGCGAGAGGCACAGCCGCCGCCACGAAGGCGGCCAGACTCGCGAGATGCCACAGGCCGCCTGCGCCCTGGGCGAGCACCCAGGCGGCGACCGCAAGCTCGACGCCGGCGTTCAGGGTCGACAGGGCCGCCGCGAGCCCGACGCCTTCCAGCGCCTGCCCTTCCATCGTGCGCGCGAGGATGCCGCCCGCACCCTCCTGCCGGATCTCGTCCACCGGCATCCGGAGGCTGCCCGCGAGCAGGCGCGCCTTGAGGAGCCGGGCCGCATCGAGGCCGGCGCGGGACGATAGCCAGGACGCGACGCCTTGTAGGGCGACAAGCGTGGCGAGGAGAAGAACCCATGCGGTAAGCCAGCCATCGCCGCCGCGGCCGGAGAGGGCGGAGCCGCCAATCACCTGCCACGCGGCGATCTCGAGTATGGCCGCGGCGGCGAGCGCCACGACGAGGAGCGCGACGCGCCGCACCACCCCCTCGGCACGAAGTTGCGCCCAGAAGGACGATCCGGCCGGCCGGTTCAACAGCCAGATTCCCTCGATCCGCTGTTCACCCACACGTGCGCGGACCAGGGCATCCTGAAGCGTCCGGCGCTTCGCTCCCGCCAGGCTCATCACGTCGAGCAGCCCCACGACATCGCGCCCCACCCCCGTCTCGTGACCCGAGGCAAGCGTGGCGCGCAGGGCTTCGGGCGGACAGCGGCGAGCGGTGCCGTCGGGGGTGAGGACGCGCAGCATCCCCGGGCGCGACGGAAGAAGCATCAGGAACCGGGGTGGCCCCAGGCCCGCGACGCGGATCACCGCCGGTCCCCCTCCCGCGAGCAGGTGAGGCAGATTCGCAAGGTCCGTGTCGACCGGGTCGACCCCGATCCCGAAGCGCTGGCCGGCCCACGCGAACCATCGGTCGATCTCCGCCGGAACGAGGTCCAGGCTGTCCGGGCTTTCAAGATCGGTCTGGGCGGGATCGAGTCCCGTCCGGCGGGCCAGCGCCGCGATCCCTTCGGGCAGGCGCTCGGCCGGCCAGGCCAGCGCGCGGACGTCGCTCCCCCGTATGGCGCGGACGGCGTGGTCCGCAGCCTGTCGTGTTTCGACCTGGCCGGCCTCAAGCCTTGCGGCGGACATGACCGTGCTCCACGACGAACCTCAGCCAGGCCGGATTGTCCCACAGGACGTCGAGCGCATGGCTCTCCGCCTTGAGGAGCGCGCGGTACCGGCTCTCGCCAGAGGCGAGTTGCGCCGGATCGCCGTCCTCGACAATGCGTCCGTCCTCGACGACCAGGACGCGATCGAAGGCGAGGGTCTCGACGAGGTCATGGGTCACGCAGAGGAGCGTCGTGGCCCGCCAGTGCTCTCGGGTCTGTCCGAGAAGCCGTCGCCTCTGGTCGCGGTCCATGCCCCGGAAAGGTTCGTCGAGAAGAACCAGCGCCGGGTCGGGCTGGGCCAGCGCGCGAGCGAGGCGCAGCCTCTGGCCTTCGCCGCCGGACAGCTTGGCCCCGCCCTCGCCCAGCATGCTCTGCAGGCCGCTGGGCAGGCGCTCCAGCAAGGGACGCAACTCGGAGGCCTCCATGCTGCGCGAAAGATGCTCGGGCCGCGCGTCCGGCGATGCGAATGCGACGTTGTCGATCAGCGAGGCATCCCAGATCTGCACGCTGGGATCGACCCAAGCGATGCTTCTGCGCAGGGCCTGCAGGTCGGCCGGGCTCGCCTCCGCGCCGTCAAGGACCAGACGTCCGCGCGCAAGCCCATGCCAGCCCAGGAGAAGACCGACGAGGGTCGATTTCCCGGCTCCCGACGGTCCCACGACGGCGACGTGCTCGCCCGGGTTGACCGTGAACGACACGTCGCGCAGGAGTTCGTGCCCCCCCGCGAGCACTGTGGCTTCCTCCAGGCCCAGGGCGACGGGCCGGGCCCCCCACCGGGCACGCGGCAAGGCAGGCGTTTCCCGTGTGGTCGGCGCGTTGAGCGGCTCGAGCAGGCGAAGCAGCACATTGCGCTGGACCGGATAGGCAGGGGCCAGCAGCGCAAGTGAGCGTCCCGTGACCGGCAGCTTCAGCGCCCAGTAGGTGAACAGCAGGTCCGTCCCCGTGAGCGCGCCACTGCGTGCAAGGTGACTCAGCACGAGCCATCCCACGAGCATCGTGGCCACCCCTTGCTGCAGCGAGCCGGTGAGCACGGAGAGCCGGGCGAGGGTCCTCTGACCACGCGTCCAGGACACCAGCAGAGACTCGTGAAGTCGCTGCAACGCCTTCTGGGCTCCGTGCACCCGGATGGGGACGATGCCCAGCAGGGCGTCGAGCTGGACTGACCCGAGCGCGGCGGCGTGGCTGCGTACCCGCATGTCGGCCTCCGCCACGCCCGCCTGGACGAGCGCCGGCAGCCCCAGGCTGATGGCGACGAGAAGGAGCGTCGCTGGAAGGCTGCCCGCGTCGATCAGGGCCAGGCCGGCGACCGTCAGGACCAGCTCGAACCCGGATTGCACGAACTGCACGGCCAGCGTCGGAATGGCGCGGATCGCCTGGATCGCGTGGGCGCGCTCGACCATGTCGGAAACGGGAAGGCTGCGGACATAACGGTCCGTCAGGTGTGGGATCCGGGCCAGCAGCGCCAGGCGCATACGGGCTTCCAGGCGACGTCCTAGCCGCAGGGATTCCGTACTGATCGGCAGGCGAAGCGCGAGCAGGGCGATCATGAAGACCACGAGAGCAGCGAGCCCGCCCGCCCGCTGCCACCCGAGATCGAGCGCGGCTCCTGCGTCGAACAGTCCTCTGAAAAGTAGGGCCTCGAGCACGAGGAATAGGGCGGCCGCCGCGATCGCGCCGGCGAGCGCCAGCGGCGCTGTGGCGCCGTCCTTCTGCAGTATCCGCCAGAGGGTCCGCAGGGGCGACGGCGTCGGCGCCTGGAAGACGCCCTTCAGGTCGTCCGGAAGGTCCTGGAAGGCTGCCAACTTACCCGCCGAGCACTCGCGCTTGCCGAGAATGCGCACAAGGACGGCGCCGCGTAGCTTGAGGCTGGGCGCGCCCGGCTGGCTTTGACCCGGATTTGGGACCACAGTCCAATGCTCCTCGCCGATCACGGCGTGGATATCTCCGGGATGCGCGAGCGTATGGTCGAACAGGGCCAGCGCCAGCCGGACGCCGTCGGCCCGCAGGATTCCTCCGGCGCCGGCCACGGTTTCGGCAAGGCGCAGGGCCGCATCGAGGGTCGCAAGAGAGAACCATCCGGGATCCATCAGCGCGCGACCGAGCGTCGCCGCCGAGAGCCCGGGGTCGGCGCCGAGACGCGCCATCCGGGACCGCAGGAGCCCCTGGAAATCCTCGGATGCGGCGAAGTCGCGCCAGTCGACGGCAGAGACGCTCAGCGCGTGGCGATAGGCTTCGCGAAGGAACTTCCGGCCTCTCACCCAACGGCGTCCCACCGCAGGATCCATCACCTGAAGCCAGGAACCGACGTGCCGCCAAACAACGACGAAATGGGTCGCGCCATCCGGCAGGCGGGACACCAGGATCGCCGGCAGGTTGAAAGCGGGCTCCAGCAGGACATCGGCCGCGAGCACCATCTGTTCGGCCTGCAGGCCCAGGAGACCCGCGACCTGCTCCAGCGAATCGACGGAGGTGCCGTCCACGCTCGTCTGGCAGGCCTCCCGCAGGCGGCTGTAGCTGGTCTGGATGCCGAAGCCTTCGAGCAGGCACTTGAGCACGGCAGGCCCGCAATCCATCGATGAGGTCTGCACAACCTCCGGTGCGAGGAGGGCACGCGTGGCAACAGCGCTCATGGTGACTGCGTCCCCGCGCGAGCACCTGAGATCGCCAATCCCGCCGAGCGTAGCAGCAACGTCGAGGGCGTGGTCTCCTCGAGGGCGATCTCCACGGATCCTGACAGGCCGTGTTCCAAGGCAATGGATGCCCCCACCGCTTGCGACGGTTGCAGTTCGACGCGCAGGACGCCGTCCCGGATCTCTCCGGCCACGGCCGTGACGATGGCCGGGACCGTGCCATACTGGGCCCACGGATAGCCGTCGAGGCGCATGGCCGCGTGCTGGCCCTCCCGCACGCGGCCGAGCGCGACAGAAGGTTCGAACTCGGCGACGATGATCAGGTCGTCTCGCGGAATGATCGTCGCAAGGCGCTGGCCCTCGGCCACGTAGGTGCCCTTGCGGGCGCTGGCGACGTCGCCGAGCCGCCCGTCGATGGCGGCGCGCAAGACATGCCGTTCGATCTCGGCCGCCAGCGTCGCAAGGGCGCGGGAGGAGGCTTCGCGGTCGCCTTCCAGTGACGCGAGCGTGTGACGTAGGTCTTCGACTTGGGCCTCGTTCTGGAAGTCGCGCGAACGCGCCTCGCGGTCGCCGCGCTCGACCTCGGCCATCTGAGCCGCCTGCGCTGCGGACAGTTTCTGGACCTCCGCGGTCGCCTTGAGCCCCTCGACGCGAGCGCCCCCGCCGCTGGCGATCAGGCGCGTCATGCGTTGCTCGTTGCCGCGCGCATAGTCCAGTGCGGCCTGCGTCTCTTCGAGACGTGCTCGCGCCACGTCCGCTGCGGCGCGTGCGGCGCGCGCGTCCTCAGCCCGCGCGCCGTCCCGGGCGAGGATTTCGCGCCTGAGCGCCGCGATCCTCGCATCGAGCGCCGCGAGCCGCGCGCGCTCCTCTTCGCCGCGAAGCCGCTCTCGGGTTGCGTCGAGCTCGACCAGGACCTCTCCGGCCTTCACCGTGCGGCCCATGACGAGGCTGGTCGAGAGGAGGGCGCCCGCGGCTGTGGCGTCGACTGCATGGGGCGCACGGCGCACCTCCAGCCGTGCACGTCGCGACGTTTGGTAGAGGGTCAGCGAGCTGAAGCAGAACCACAGGATCCAGGCGATGAGGACAAGCCCACTCGCGATCCAGGCAACGTGCGCGAGGACGGGTCGATCCTGGGCGAGCGCGCGCGCTGTCTGGGGATATGGGGTGGCCATGGATGCGAATCGCCCCTGCGGTTTGGCGCGGAGACTGGGGCGGTCCGGGAGGTGGGGGCAAAACTGGGGGAAGGCGCGCCCCACACGTGGGGCAAATGCCCCAGCCCGGAGGCACTGCAACTTTGTGCTAACCAGCTAAGTATCTGATTAAGATCGGAAAACGTGAAAGGAGTGCGTCTGGCACGGTCGTTGCGGGACTGTCCTCGCAATCGAGGCCCGCATGACCCTCCAGATCGATCTCCCAAAGCTTTCCCCCGGCTCCTGCCTTGCCGGCGAGGCGTCGGTTCGCCTCGGGCCCGCGGACGTGCTCGTCCTCGCGCACCCCAAGCGGATGGTGCTGCAGCACACCGTCTCGGAGGATGGCGCGCCGGAGCTGCGGCTCTACTACGGTGACAAGGAAATCTCCTTCGACGAGCCGCACCTCTTCGCCTTCGGCGAAACGCTCGCCAGGACGCACCGCTTTCCTGCCCGGGACAGCGTATCCTGGGGCGAGGGCTATGAGTGGCAGACGGTCAGGCCCTTGCTTGAATCCCTCGTCGAGGAAGGCGTGTTGGCGATGGAAGCCGGGCAGGCCCCGTGCGTCGAACGCCCTGCCGATCGCGCCTGCGGCTCGCCGTTGCCTGTCGCCGTCTCGACGCTTCCGCGCTGGTGGAGCGACTGCGAGGGCATCACGCGCGATCTCACGGGACGCAGCGTCGAAGCGGCGTGGCTCGAACTCGTGGTGCCCGTGTTTCGCGTGGCGCACATCGCACTGGACGCTGACGGACGGCAAGTCGGCGAGGCCAGCGTATTCCCGCGCGCGCTGCGACTCGATGTCCCCACGCAGTGGTTGACCTGCATCTATCCGGGGACGCGCTACCTCTCCGACCGTCCCATGAACGTGACGGCGCTGCGCTCGATGCGCGACCATTGGCCCGGCATGATGGCGCTGCTCTCCGCCCTGCGGAAGCGCTTCCTGGCTTCGTTCCCGGATGCGCGACGCGAATGGACCGTCGCCTCGCTGGAGCGGTTTGCGACGCTGGTGCTCGCTGTTCCGACATATCAGCTCGTGCGGCGCGACAACCCCGTCGCCAGCGGCGGTTTGCATCCCGTCCTGTCTAACCTGTTCCGGGTCACCGACGGGCTACGCATGACGATGCATCAGATGCTGTTCGTCCCGGTCGGAGAGCCCACGCTGGCTCCGGACGAGCCGATGGATGCGGCGCGGATCCACGACTACGCGGAGCGCAATTTTTCCTTCCATTCCGAGACCGGGGTCTGCGCTGGTCCCAGGCTCATGGTGCGGGCCTTCCTGGACGCAGTGCTGGACGCAGGCGAGGGCGACGCGGTCACGTTCGAGCCGGAAGTGCAGCGTGCGCTCGATGACGTGGACGCCGCCTTCGCCTACGGCCTTCGCGGCCTTCGGGCGCATGCCGCGCTGTTCTGCCTGTGGCCGGCCATGTCGCGCGGCTACGAGGCGGTGGCAGGCCTCGCGAAGGACGCCGTCGCCGCAGGACAAGCCGATTTCGGGCCCTTGCATGACCGCATGCAAGCTCATCTGAAGAGCCTGCGCTACCGCACCTATCTGGGCAGCGCCGAGCGCCGCGTCAGTCGCGAGGCGGCCTATGGGGCGATCTACGAGGGGTGCGGCCATGGCCTCGCGGACGGCCTGCCCGGCCTCGCGCAATCCTTCGCGGCTGCCCGCGGGTCTGGCAGTTCCGCGCTGCGCGCGCAAATCGGCGACGCGCTGGCTCCGTCGCCCCTCTCTCCCGGGCCCTGGCGGGACAGGCTTGCCGAGGTGTTGGCCGACCATGCCCTGGAAACGCAGGCGATCCTTCGCGTCGCTGTTCGGGACCAGCTGGCCCTGAACGCCGAACTCGGGCGCGCTCCCGCAATCCGTCCCTTCTCGGCGGCCGACGCCGACGTGCATGGCCTGTTGCAGGGCCACGAGGTTCGACGCCTTCCCTTTCTGCTCGACGAGCTGCGCGACCTGCTCGGGCTGGACCTGGACATCGACACTGAAGATGTCGGTGCGGTCTGGTCCGGGCACAGCCAGGATGCCGCCAGCACGCGAGAGACACCTTTTCGGCCGGCATGGTGCCGGTCGGATGCGGCGCAAGAATGCGCAACCAAGGAGTAAGACGATGAAGGTCAAGACCAACGTGCGGGCCGGCGCCGGTTCCCAGAAGCAGAAGCAGGGCACGAGCACCGATTCGACCTCCACCTCCTCGACGCCCGACGTCGTGATCTACTACCCCCCGGTCAGCCGCTGCCTGGGCGTCTGAGCCGGGATTCATCCCACGGGAGACGCGCGGATCCCGCGTCTCCCGGCCTGGGCAGCCTCGTGACCGGAGCCGAAGCCGTGAACTCGCCCGGTCCAGGACGGATTGCAAAGCGAAGTGTCCCCCTCTACACCTCGCCCTCCGGAAGGACCCGCCATGGCAGAAGAGGCGGACTCGGGGAAACGGGCTCGATGCCTCAGGCGAGCTTCAATCTCAGATTGTGGTTCGCGCTAGGCAGCCTCGGCACGATCATGCTGATCACCGCCGTGGGCGCCCTGCTTCTAACCCAGTCCATGACGGCGCATCTCCTCGAGCGCGAGGGCAAGGTCTCGCAGGAGTTCCTCGAGGCCATCGTCAAGGTCAACGGCGCCGAGACGTTCCTCGACGCGGGGCCGCAAGACAACGCAGCAAACCCCATGCTGCTCGACTTCGCCAACCACCTCGTCAGCATGCCGGGTGTCGTCCGGGCCAACGTCCACGCACCGACGCGCCGCGTGCTGTGGTCGACCGAGAACCGGATCGTAGGACAGGTCTTCTCCGGCAATGACGAACTCGAGGAAGCGTTCAGCGACCGGATCGTCACGGAACTCTCCCAGCTCGAGGGCGACCTCAAGGCGGAGCACGTCGCGCTGGGGCAGTCCGGCTCGGTGATCGAGTCCTATATCCCCATCCATGCCGAGTCCGGCAAGGGCTCCGTCCTGGGCGTCGTCGAGTTCTACCGCCTCCCTCTGTCGCTCGACCGAACCCTTCGCAGGGTTCATCGGGAGATCTGGGCCGGTGCGGCGCTCGCCGCGCTCGTCCTGTTCGCGATGCTCTACTGGATCGTTCAAAAGGGCGCCCGGCTCATCGAGGGGCAACAGCAGGATATCGCGCGCATGGAAGCCCTGGCGGCCATCGGCCAGATGTCGGGCGCCGTCGCGCACAGCCTCCGCAATCCGATGTCGGCGATTCGCTCCTCGGCCGAGTTGTGGCGGCCGCAGCTCCCTCCGGAGGGACGCGAAACGGCGGACGAGATCATCGGCGAAGTCGATCGCATGGATCGATACGTGCGTGATCTGCTCGCCTATGCACGCTCTGACAAGTACCAGTTGCAACCCGTGGACGGTCCTGCCGTCGTGCAGACTGTCCTCGACTTGCAGAGGCCCGCAACCGAACGGCACGGAATCGCTGTCAGCGTCAGTCTTCAGGAGGCCGCAGGACTCTCGCTGATGGCCGATGCGCGTCTCCTGGAGCAGGCGCTGACCAGCGTTGTCACGAATGCCATCGAGGCGATGCCGGACGGCGGAAGCCTCACTGTGTCCCTGTCGTCGGGAGGCGGTCGGGTTCGCATCGCGGTCACGGATACCGGACGGGGCATCCCGTCCGAGATCCTGGAAAAGGTCTCGCAGTCCTACTTCACCACGAAGTCACGCGGCCTCGGCCTCGGGCTCGTGCTCGCCAGGCGCATCATCGAGCGCTTTGGCGGCGAGACGATCCTGGAGAGCGCTCCGGGACAAGGAACAACTGTCACGCTCGACCTGAGGGCGGCATGAGAGGCGGACACGTCCTGGTGGTCGAGGACGAGCCCATCCTGGGCCGCAACATGGCGACCTTCCTGCAGCGCCGAGGCCATCACGCCTCTCTTGCCGAGACCGTCGCCCTGGGCCTCAAGCGATACGGCGAGATGCAGCCGGACGTAATCTTGGTGGACCACAACCTCCCGGACGGGACAGGCCTGTCGCTCATCGAGGAGATCCGCAGCGCCGATCGCTGGACGAAGCTCGTCATGGTCACGGCCCATGGCGGCGTTGAACTCGCCGTGAAGGCGATGAAGGCCGGCGCCGACGACTATCTTACCAAGCCAGTCTCGCTCGACGAGATCGGCGTGATGGTCGAGAAGATGCTCGAGCAGGCGCGCGTCACGCGGTCCCTCGCCTACTTCCAGCGTCGCGACCAGGGCTCCGGCGGGCTGTCGAGGATCATCGGGTCATCGTCCGCGATCCAGGAGATGAAGCGGCGCATCCAGTTCATGGCGGCGGCCGAACGCAAGGCCGCGACGGGGAGCGAACCCCCGCCAGGTCCGCCCGTGCTCATCCTCGGCGAGACCGGTACCGGCAAGGAACTCGTCGCGCGCGCCGTGCACCTGGAAGGTCCCCGCGCAGACAAGCCGTTCATCGGCATCAACTGCGCCGCGCTTCCCGAGCACCTCGTGGAGTCAGAACTGTTCGGTCACGAGCGAGGAGCCTTTAGCGGCGCGACGGAGCGCAAGGTCGGCCTCTTTCAGGCCGCGGAGGGCGGCACGCTTTTTCTCGACGAGGTCGGCGAATTGCCGCTCGCTCAGCAGGCCAAGCTGCTCCGGGCGCTGGAGGACCGCGTCATCCGGCCCGTCGGAAGCGTGCGCGACCGCGCCGTCGACGTCCGGATCGTCGCCGCCACCAACGCATCGCTCGAGGAGCGGACCCAGCAGGGCGAGTTTCGCAGCGATCTGTATTATCGCCTGAACACCATCACCGTCGGCGTGCCGCCTTTGCGTGAGCGCGGCGACGACATCATCATGATCGCGCACGCCTTCGTCGCGGAGTTTGAGCGACGCTATTCCAGGACGGGCCTGCAACTCACGGAAGCCGCGCGGTCCGCCCTGCGGCGTCACGCCTGGCCGGGGAATATCCGCGAGCTGCGCAACGTGCTGGAGCAGGCCTGCATGATGTCGGCGCGGAATGCGATCGACGTCGCCGACCTGGCGCTCAGGGAGCTTCCGCCCCTGTCGGAGACGCCCTCTGCCGGAGACGCCAGCCTCGGCGAGGTCGAACGCTCCCTCATCGTCAACGCGTTGCGCCAGAACCAGGGCAACGTGACGAGCGCCGCGCGCGCGCTCGGCATCTCCCGCGACACCTTGCGCTACCGGATGGAAAAGCACGCGCTGAGACGGGAGTACTATACTTGACCGTGCTCCTGCCCCGGGCACGGTGGACCGGGTGGACGACGGCGAGAGGGCGTGGCTCCACGGCAAGGCTGTGTCGGCCATGCCAGGACATGGTTCTGCAGCGCGGTCGAGGTGAAGGCGGAGGCGGCCGGGGCGGTCGTCCTCATCGGTATCCTCGATGGCGGCCCCGGTATCCGGCCCTCCCAGTGGGAGAGGCTCGTGATACGCGGCGAGAGGGGCAGCAGCCAGATGGAGGACTCCGGGCCGGGCCCGTCGATCGTCGCCGACGCCCCTTCGGCCTACGGCCTCGCGCTCGACTATTCCGTCACATCGGCGGGGCGCTGCATCCTCGCGTTTGAAGCAGCGCGGCGCATCCCAGCAAGGCTGCAAGCCGCGAAAGACTGCCGCCAGTTCCACGCCCGGCATGAATTGCTTTGTTGCTGCGCTCCTCGCAGTGACGGAACCGCCGCCGGCCGCCGACCCGCAGCGCCCGTCCTTGCGAGCCGAAGACAAAGCAATCCTGCTGGCTCCCCAGGGTGCTCGCCCACAGTCAGGCCTATCCCTCCCGCGTTCCGGCAATCTCCCGGAAGTCGCGCATTCAGTGACCTTGGCTGCTCCTGAGCCTTCCTGAGGGGCGTGCGACGGGCAGGCGGGTCAGACCGCCTCGTCGGGGTCCGGAACAAGGTGAAAGATCTCTCCGGTCTCGATCGCCTTGAAGGTCCCATCCTTCTGGAGCGCCAGGGATTGCCCGTCCTCGGTGGTGATCGATTGCTCGACCAGCATGTCCGTGCGCTCGCGGTCATCCTTGCCGGAAGCCAGGGTCTGGTAGCGGGAGATCATATCGGCGTTGAGGATGTTTCCCTTCGAATCCTCCACCATGAACTCCGTCCGATCCACGCGGGCGTCGACGACATGGGCCATCTTGTCCTCCAGCAGGTTTCAACCCGTCCTCCGGAATTCTCGACGCCTTGGTGTCGAAGGTGAGGCAAGGTCGACCAGGCCGACTCGGACATGCAGGGGCCGCCCGGTTCTTGGCCCGATTGTCCTACCGCGGACGGGCGAGCCCGATCGCGGTCAGGATGATTCCGGCGCCGATGAACTGGAGCGGGCTCATTGCCTCACCGAGCACGAGCCAGGCGATCAGCGCCGAGACGGCCGGCTGGGCGAGGATCACTACCGCGATCAGGCCGACAGGCGCACGGCCAATGGCCACCGACGTGAGACCCTGTCCCATGGCATGGCTCACAACGCCCAGCAGAACGACGATGGTCCAGCCGAGCACGCTGCTCGGGATCATCCTTTCTCCATGCAACAAGGCCGCGACCACGAGCACGACGGCAGAGACGGCGGCCGAGAGCAGAGTCGCGGTGGCACCGTCCAGCCCGGCCCGAACTTGCTTGATGAACAGGAGATAGGCCGCGTAGGCGATGGCTGCGTTCAGCGCAAAGGCGTCGCCGAAGCCGATCCCGGCCGGCGGAAGCATGCCGGCCATGACCCACGACCCAAGCAGCGCGAGCCCGAGCGCCGGCCAAACCCGCGCGGCGGGATGTTCGCCGAAGAACAGCGCGCCTCCGGCGACTGCGAGGATGGGTGCGACGTTGCCGATGAACGACGCGTTGGCGACCGCGGTCCCGGTCAAGGAGATGTGAAACGATCCCACGTCGATCGCGAAAGCAATACCGGCGAGGACCAGCGGCACAATGTAGGGCGAAAGGCGCTGCCGCTCGTTGCGCCGCCTCGCCCCGATCCTGGCCCAAAGGGCCAGGACTGGTACCGCCAGACCCATGCGCCACGCTGCCCCTGCAAGCGGGCCCACATCGAGGAAACGGGCCAGGACTCCCGACCAGGAGATGATGCCGGTGCCGACGAGCAGCGCGATCCAGCCCGTGCGATCGGACCCGCTCCTGCGCGGCGACGAAGCTCCCGGAGCCGGGGGCGCATCTTGCACTGCCATGCCGTCCCCAGTCCGCCGCCCGCGTCGCTCGCGTCATGCGTTTGGCGCGACTTTTCTCTCCTGTCCAGATCCTTGTCCTTCGCTCAATTCCTAGTTGGTGCGGGCTATCTTTCCCCCGTCGCCTCCGGCCTTGCTGACGCGGTGCGCCATCGTTGATCCAGGTCAATGCCGCAGGCGGGAGAACAGAGTGGACTTAGACATAAGTCGTATTCGTCTCGTCATTTCCCCCGTCCGTGCAGATCAAGCGATGCCAGGGAGGAAGAGATGTCTCACGTATTCAAGCTCACCCCCGCGATGGTCGAGAAGGCGATAGGAGCCTATCGCGCGGCCGGCGGCGAGCACGAGGAAACCATTCGGGACGCCCTGGAGGCGGCGCTCGAGCTGGAGACGTTCCAGGTTGGTGACGAAGTCATTTGCGGGCACGGCAACGTGTTGGGCGTCGTCCTGTCCATCAACTGCGACGAAGCCGTCATCTCATGGGCGTGCCGCGGGAAGTCGACCGAGAAATTGAGCGATCTCGAACATGTGGAGCACGTGGCAGCACTTGCCTGAGGCGACCCGGCCAACGTCGCGTCCAAACAGCTTCTCCCCTGACCGTCCACTCCGTCGCCCATCGCTCTTGCATGGGCGCAGCTGTTGCAAACAGGAGACCGATCATGAGCTGGGAGCGCTTCTTTGAAGTGGCGTTCGGTGTGAAGCCGGACGCGCCGACAGTATCCGTAAGCAGCCTCCGTCCGGAAACCGGTGTTGCGCCCGGAAACGTGCCGGGCGAACCCGTGAAGACCGGCAAGGACGAACGCACGGCAATGGCTCCGCACGAACCTCAGCCCAAGAAGTGACCGGGCAGCACTCGGAACCGACTACGCTCGCTCCGCCCGGCGCCGGACGCTTCGGCCCTAAGGCCGCGAAACGAAGCGGCAAGGGTCAGGGCGCAGGCTTGGAGGGCAGCGATGAGGAGGGCTCCATGAGTGTCAGCGCCACCAATTCCGCCTCCGGCGCGCAGGCGATCCTTGGATCGTCCGGGACGACCGCCACGACGACGACCACGTCGACCCAGTACAAGGCCGACGGATCGGTCGTTGTCGTCGTCACGGATTCTCGCGGAAATGTGGTCTCGGAGACAACGCTCGTCAGCGCGACACGACCCCAGTCGGACTCGACAGGGCTCGCGCACGTCGACGTCAAAGCCTGATCGGACGGTGACGACGGGGTCGGGCGATCAGCGAGAGATCCAGGTCCTGAGCTGGGTCATGATGGCCGTCGTGGAAATCCCGTAGCGGTCGTGCAAGGTGGGCAGGGCGCCAGCGGCGAGGAACTCGTCTGGAAGCCCGATCTGGCGGAAGACGGGATGGACGCCATTGCGCAGCAGCAGCGCCGCCACAGCCTCGCCGAGCCCGCCGACCAGAGAGTGGTTCTCGGCCACCACCACCAGCCGCCCGCCCTTGCGCGCCTCTTCCAGGATCGTCCCGGCATCAAGCGGCTTCAGCGTGGGGACGTGAAGCACGGCGACACCGATCTTGTCGGCTGCCAGCGCCTTGGCCGCTTCCAGGGCCCGCATCGTCAGAAGGCCGGTGGAGATGACCAGAACCTCGGCGCCGTCGCGAACGAGCTTGGCCTTTCCGAGTTCGAAACAGTAGCCGTACTCGTCCAAGACCACCGGCACCTGTCCGCGCAACAGGCGCATGTAGACCGGCCCTCGATGAGCGGCGATGGCGGGCACGGCTTGTTCGATCTCCAGGGCGTCGCAGGGATCGATCACGGTCATGTTCGGCATGGCGCGCATGAGCGCGAGGTCTTCGGCCGCCTGGTGGCTCGGGCCATAGCCCGAGGTCAGGCCTGGCAGCGCGCAGACGATCTTCACGTTGCGGTCTTCCTCCGCGATCGTCTGGTGCAGGAAGTCATAGGCGCGGCGCGTGGCGAACACGGCGTAGGTAGTGGCGAAGGGCGTGAAGCCCTCTGCGGCGAGGCCGGAGGCGGCAGCAAACATCTGCTGCTCGGCCATGCCCATCTGGTAATAGCGGTCCGGAAAGGCGGCCGCGAAGACGTGCAGATCGGTGTACTTGCCGAGATCGGCCGTGAGGCCGACGATCTCGGGACGCTGGCGGGCCGCCTCGACCAACGCGTGACCGAAAGGCGCAGGCCGCGTGGCCTGCCCTTCGCCCACGATGGAGGCGATCATCGCCGAGGTCGTTAGCCGCGGCTTGCCTGAAGAGGGAGGCGCTTCGGGCTTCATGCAAGCCTCCCTTCGTCCAGGGCATCGAGCGCGAGCTGCCATTCGTGGGCGTCGACGCGCATGAAGTGGTTTTTCTCGCGGCTTTCCAGAAAGGGCACTCCCTTCCCCATCAGAGTGTCCGCGACGATCATCCGCGGCCGGGGATCGGTTGCGATCTTCGCGGCGTCGAAGGCCGCGACGACGCCGTCCAGGTCGTTGCCGTCGATGCGCTGGACGAGCCAGCCGAAGGCCTCGACCTTGGGGACGAGCGGCTCGAAGGCCGTAACCTGCGTAGCCGGTCCGTCGGCCTGCTGGTTGTTGACGTCCACGATCGCGATGAGGTTGTCGAGCTTGTACTGGGAGGCGGCCATCATGGCCTCCCAGACCGAGCCCTCACCCAACTCGCCATCCGAGAACAGCACGTAGACGCGGCTTCCGGAGCCCTTCCGCTTCAGGCCCATGGCCATACCGACCCCGATGCCGAGCCCGAGGCCCAGCGATCCGCCGGACATCTCCATGCCCGGCGTATAGGACGCCATGCCGGACATGGGCAGGCGGCTCTCGTCGCTGCCATAGGTCTCGAGCTCCGCCTCGGGGATGATCCCGGCCTCGATCAGGGCGGCATAGAGCGCGATGGCGTAGTGTCCGTTCGAGAGAAGGAAGCGGTCCCGATCCTCCCAGGCGGGATCCTCGGGTCGATAGCGCATGGCGTGGAAGTAGGCGACCGCAAGCACGTCGGCGATGTCGAGCGCCTGGGCGATGTAGCCCTGCCCCTGCACGGCTCCCATGCGCACGGCGTTGCGTCGGATGCGCCAGGCGCGGTCGGCCAGTTCCTTGTTGTGCCGGATGCCTTCTGCCTTCACGCGTTCCTCTCCCGGGCCTCATGTCCGTTGCGCCGCGAAGCGCGGGCAGCGTCCTATTCTCGTTGTGACCATCGATGGTCGTGCCCTCGAAGGTGCAGGGCAAACGCGACGATTGCAACGGCAGGTGAATCTGGCTCACGTCCGATGATCGGCTGGCCCTTGAATCGCCCGTGGCGTGGCCCAGGTGATGCGGGAGGCTCATTCGCGGGCCGACCGGGTCGGAGATCGTGGCCATGCGGGACAATGCCGAGCGCGAGCGCTTCGAGCTCGATGTCGGTGGCTCAATCGTATTCGCCGACTATCGACGTCGTGACGACCTCGTGGCCATCACGCACGTCGAGGCTCCCCGCGAACTACGCGGCAAGGGCCATGCGGACCGGCTTATGCGTGAGGTCGCAGACGCCGCGCGGGCCGAGGGCTGGCGCATCCGGCCAGTATGCGGCTATGCGGCGGCATGGCTGCGTCGACACCGGGACTATGCGGACGTGCTTGGCTGACACGCTCGGCGATCCGAGCCTTGCCGCCCCCGGTCTGATCGCTAGGCTTGCGCATGCTTCGCGCGTTCTGCCTCCTCCTTCTCTGTCAACTGGCCGGCGAGATCTCTGTCCGGGCGGCCGGCCTTCCCGTTCCAGGGCCGGTCCTCGGCCTCGTGCTGCTGGTCGCGATCCTGGCTCTGTCGGATCGTAGGGGTTGGTTGGGAGACGGCGGCCTGGAGGCGAGTTCGGTGGCCAAGGTTTCGGCCGCGCTCATCGGCATGCTCGGCCTTCTGTTCGTGCCGGCGGGTGCGGGCGTCGTTCAGCACCTGCCGCTGCTGCGGGCGCACGGGCTCGGTCTGGCGGCGGCCCTGGTCGGTTCGACGGTGCTGACGCTCGTCGTCACCGTTTGGGTCTTCGTGGGAGTGTCTCGGCTCGTGGCGAGGCGACGCCCGTGACGAACCCCTGGTCGCTTTGGGTCTACCTCTCCGCGACCCCGCTGCTTTGGCTCACGCTGACGATTTCGATCTGGCTTGCAGCCGACAAGCTTGCCGAGCTCTCGGGCCGACACCCGCTGGTCAATCCGGTGCTGATCAGCATCGTCGGCGTCGGCCTTTCGCTCGCGCTCACCGGCACGCCCTACCGCACCTACTTCGACGGCGCGCAGTTCGTGCACTTCCTGCTGGGGCCCGCCACCGTCGCGCTGGGCGTCCCACTGTACCGCAACTGGCCGCTCGTGCGGCGCAACCTGCTGCCGATGGCGGCGGCGCTGCTGGCCGGGTCCGTGGTCGCGGTGGTCTCGGCCATTGGCATCGCGCTCGCCTTCGGCGTGCCGCGGCCAGTGCTCGTGGCGCTCGCCCCGAAATCGGTCACCGCGGGCATCGCAATGGGGCTCTCCGAGCAACTCGGCGGCCAGCCCGCACTGACCGCGGTCCTCGTTATCACCACCGGCATCATCGGCGCCGTCGCGGTGACGCCGCTGATGAACGCCATGGGAATCCGCGACTATGCAGCGCGCGGCTTCGCGGCGGGGCTGGCCTCGCACGGCATCGGTACGGCCCGCGCTTTCGCAGTGGATCCGGTGGCGGGCACTTTCGCCGGCATCGCCATGGGCCTGAACGCCCTCCTGACGTCTCTCCTGGTGCCCCTGATCGTGGGCTGGTGGCTCTGATTCACACCGACGGATACATGTCCGGCCTGCGGTGGAGCGCAAAGTTGAAGATGTTGCGGCGAATCTCCGCGCAACGTTCGAAGTCGCATTGCGCGAGGACGAACTCGTCGCCCAAGGTCGAAGCCATGGCCACGATCTCGCCGGTCGGCGCGATGATGCAGCTCTGGCCGATCAGGTCGCAGCCCTCCTCCTTGCCGGCCTTGGCGACGCCGACGATCCACATGCCGTTCTGGTAGGCGCCGGCCTGCATCACGAGGTGGTTGTGGAAATTCTGGAGATGGTCGTGCTGTGGGGCGAGGGGATAATGCTGCGGCGTGTTGTAGCCGATCAGCATCATCTCAGCCCCGCGTAGGGCCGCTTCGCGATAGGCCTCTGGCCACCGCCGGTCGTTGCAGATGGCCAGCGCCACCTGGCCCGTGAAGGCCTCCACGGGTGAAAACGGCACCTGACCCGGCTCGAAATAGCGCTTCTCGAGGTGCTGGAAGGGTCTCCAGGGCTCATCGTCGGCGTGGCCCGGCAGGTGAATTTTCCTGTAGCGGTGCACAATCGCGCCGGCTGCATCGACGAGGATCGACGTGTTGAAGCGTCGCGTACGCCCGTGCTCGACCACTTTCTCGGCATAGCCGAGGCAGAAACCGACCTGAAGCGCTCTCGCGCGTTCGAAGAGCGGCAAGGTGTCGGGGCCGGGCATTTCGGTTTCGAAGAAGCGGTCGATCTCGGCCTGCTCGGCCATGAACCAGCGCGGGAAAAAGGTGGTGAGCGCCAACTCGGGGAAGACGACCAACTGCGCGCCGCGGGCTGCCGAGTTTTCGAGCAGTGCGATGAGGCGCGAGACAACGCTCGCACGGGTTTCGGTGCGCCCGATGGGGCCAAGTTGCGCTGCGGCGACGACGACGGTTCTCTGCACTTCGGCCTCTTCCGGCCTCCTCCGGGCCGTTGAGGCGCTTGCAACCAGCGTGCCTCGCGCGACGACAACTGTCAGCCCTGCCGCAGAAAGGGGGCGGGAGCCGACCCGGCGAGCGGGCGGGGGCCCGCCGCGCGGCCACGGGTCAGAACTGCGCCAGGGTCTCGAACGTCAGAAGAATGTTGGTGGCGGCAAATGCGAGGAACGCCAACACGCCCAGTTGCCGAAAGAGCTTTTCCCTGCGGATTTCGTTGTAGTCGGTCATCACGACCTCCATCGGTTCATGACGCGAGAATGCCCCCATGGTTAACGTCCGGATGTGCCGCCGCGCACATGCCGATGGTCCGGCGGGCGTCCGTGCAAGTCCCCCGGCTCAATCAAGAGTTCGCAACCCAGAGCTGAACCGCTAAGCTCCCGACCGCGTCGCTGCAATGAATGGCGCTATCGGACGCCTCAGGAGGGGAAACACATGCGGGCACTCATCATCGCGGCCCTGGCCGCCACATCCTGGTTCGTGGCGGATGGCCTGGGATCAGGCAGCGCCGAGGCGGCGGTCGCCTGCGCTCGCGGCGTGCGCGGCGCCGGCTGCGTCGCCACGCGTCCCGCCGCGCCCGTCGTGGTCGCCCCCGCCCCGGTCGTCGTCGCACCCCGCGCGGGAGCCGTCTGCCGCCGCTACGGCATCGTCGGCGGCGTGCGCAGGTGCGTGCTCTACTGAGCTGAACGGCCGGGCGCCACCGGGCTGCCCGGCCCTGTTCGCGACCCGGCGAGTCCGGCCGTCGCGGCGGGAACGCTCGTCCATTCGGGCACATGGCTCACCACGGTCCCATCGGCTCTGTCGCCACAAGCGAGGCTCCGGGCCTTCGCTGAACGAGGCGGAAACTTCGGGCGCGATCAGCCCGGCGGGCTTGCCGCTAGCCCTCGTCCACACCTCCTGCGGCCCCTCGCGCAGACGCACCGCTCGAAATCATGTACGGAACGGTGCTCGATGCCGCCCGCGGAGCGTGAGTCGTCCGCGGGGGCCCTTGCCGGAGGCTCACATGTCGACTCCTGCCAAGGGGCGGTCCATCCGCTTCCGCGGTCGCAACTTCCTCGCGCTGGTGGTGGCGCCAGATCCGCCGCTCGGGACGTGGCTGGTCGATCTCGATGACTGGCTTTCGCGCGCGCCTGCCTTCTTCAAAGGTCGCCCTGTCGTGCTCGACCTTTCGGCCATGCACATGGACCGCTCGCAGATTCCCACAATCGTGACCGAACTCGGCCGGCGTGGCATCAAGGTAATGGGCGTCGACGGGGCCGACGTCGAATGGCTCGGCATCGGCGTGCCGCCCGATCTCGTCGGGGGCAAGGGTGACCCCGCCCCGGATTTCCAACTCGCCACGCAGCCGCAGTACTCCACCCAGGACGCCGCCCAGGTCCCACGCCAGGTCGTCGCTGCGCCGGAGGGGGCCCCGAGCTCGCTCGTCGTCGACGAGGCGCTCAGGTCAGGCCGCTCGGTCTATTTTCCGACGGGAGACGTCACGATCATCGGCGCCGTGCAGTCCGGCGCGGAGGTGATCGCCGGCGGCACGATCACCGTGCACGGCGCCTTGCGAGGACGCGCCATCGCCGGCGTTGCGGGCAACGCCAAGGCCCGGATCTTCTGCCGGCGCTTCGAGGCGGAGCTGCTGGCCATCGACGGAATTTACCGGGCGTCCGAGTCGGTCGATCCCGCTCTGTGGACCAAGCCCGTGCAGGCGCGGCTCGATGGCGAGTCGCTGAAGGTCGAGGCGATGGAGTGAGCCGTCCCCTCGGCAATCTGCTGGCCGACTTGCCGGACGCAAGCGTCGCCGAGGTCTTCGAGGATCTCTGCGGGCGGGATGGTGTCCGCATCGAGCGCATCGTCTCGCACGGACAGGCGACGCCCGTCGATCACGCGTATGACCAGCCGCACCATGAATGGGTGCTCGTACTGGCGGGCGCGGCTGGCCTGTGGCTCGAGCCGGAAGGCGAGCGAATCCTAAGACCTGGCGACCAGGTGTTCATTCCCGCACGCACGCGACATCGGGTGACCTGGACGGCTCCGGACGCGCCGACGATCTGGCTTGCCGTTCACTGGGACGCCCGAGAGGATTGAGCCCGACGCCGAGGCGTCCATGTCTGCCGCTTGTCGGATCCGACCGGCCAGGCTTCCGCTCGGCTGCGGCATCGACGAGCGCAGTCGATCATTGTCACCGCGTGTGGTCCTGATCGCCCTGGGGGGAAGGAGCCGCCGGGCCTTGGGCTGGGCGGGACGCCTTCCAGCCCGTCTGCCCGAGGTCAGTCTGCGCCGACGGGCGCCGCAGCGATCTTTCCGTCGACGACCTGGACGATGCGGTCGCACTGCCGGGCCAGCTCGAGATTGTGGGTCACCACCAGAAAGCTCGTCGCCTGCTCGCGGTTGATCCTGCGCATGAGCGCGAAGACGCTCTCGGCGGATGCCGAGTCGAGGTTTCCGGTGGGCTCGTCCGCCAGCACCAGCGAGGGCTGCATGGCGAGCGCCCGCGCGATGGCCACACGCTGCTGCTGGCCTCCCGACATGTTGCCCGGCCTGTGATCGCGCCAGCGGGCCAGTCCCACCAGGGCCAGCAACTCGTCGGCGCGCCGCTCCATCGCGGAGTTCGGCCAGCCACGGTCGACAAGCATCGGCATCATGACGTTCTCGACAGCCGTGAAAGCCGAGACCAGGTAGTGGTATTGGAACACGAAACCGATGGTGCGCCCGCGCAGGCTCGTGAGGTCGGCGTCGTCGAGATCCGTGGCGTCCACGCCGTCGATGGCGAGGCGGCCCGAGGTGGGGCGATCAAGCAGGCCGATGATGTTGAGCAACGTGCTCTTGCCGGAGCCCGACGGTCCCATGATAGCCACGAACTCTCCGGTCGCCATGGTGAGGTCGATGCCGTGCAGGATCTCCGTCTCGACGGGCGTGCCGACATTGTAGGACTTGCAGACATCCTGGAGGGCGAGGACGTCAGGCACGGATGGCCTCGACGGGATCGAGGCGCGCCGCCCGAAGCGCGGGAGCCATGCCGGCCGCCACGCCGGTGAGGGTCGCGAGCAGGGCAGCCACCACGAAAAGGCTCGGGTCCAGCACGAGCGGGAAGAGCTCGCCCCCGTCCGCCTGGCGAGCGGTGGCGTGCCAGGCAAGCAGCGCCGCAGCGCCCATCGCGGAGCCGACGAGCGAGCCGAGGAAGCCCAGCACGCCGCCCTGGATGAGAAAGATGCGCAGCACCTGGCCGCGCCGTGTTCCCATCGCGCGCAGGATGCCGATCTCGCGGGAGCGCTGGATGACGGAGACGATGAGTACCGCGGCGATGCCGAAGGCGACGGAAAGTCCGACGAAGAGCCGGATCAAGGTATTCGAAGTGCTCTGCGCCCGGACGGCCGTGAAGAATTGCGCGTTGGTGCGGATCCAGCTGTCAGCCTCGACGGGATGGGTCTGCCCGATCTCCTGGGCGATGTCCTCGGCCGCGTAGATGTCGTTCACCGTCACGTCGAGCGAGGTCACGCCGCCGATCAGGTCGAGCAGGCTCTGCGCTGTGCGCAGCGCGACATAGGTGTTGCGCTCGTTGGCGCCCTTGTTGCCCATGTCGAAGATCCCCGCGATCGTCATCACGCGGCCGCGACCGGAGGCGGTGGTGAGGTTCAGCTTGTCGCCGGTGGAAGCGCCGAGGTCCTTCGCCAGTTCGGTCCCCACGAGGATGTCGTCGCTGTCGAGCTTGGCCTGCCCGTCGACGAGGTAGTCCGGCACCCGCACGATCGAGAACCAGAGCTCGGGGTCCATTCCCGTGATGGAGACGCTGTGGCTTGCGCCGCCTCTGACGGCGAGCGCGGATCCGGTCGCGGTCGGCGCGACGACCGCGACGCCGGGCCGCCCCGCGACCTCCGCCCGGATGCTCTGCCACTGGTCGATCGAGAGGACGCGTTGGGTAGGCCGCTGCACGGTCGCCGCTTCGACCTCGTTCTCGCCCCCGCGCAAGGGCCGGGCGATCTCGTCGGGCGGCAGGAGTTGAATGTGCGGCTGCGACGTCAGGACGCGCTTGATGAAGTTGGCCTGGAGTCCCGTGAGCAGCGCCGACATGAAGACGATCACGGCCACGCCGATGGCGATGCCGCCGAGGATGAATCCCGTCTGCATGCGGCCTTCGCCCAGGAAGCGCAGGGCCGCGATCGCCTCGAAGGGAAGCCAGCCCTTCACGAGGCCACCGGCCGGATGCGCTGGCCGGCGCGCACGCCTGCGGCCACCGGCACGAGCAGGTCGCCGACCGAAACGCCGGAGAGCACCTCGATCTGACCGCCCGCCCGCAACCCGAGCCTCACGGGCTGACGCCGGGCGCGGCCGTCGCTCACCAGCATCACCCAGGGATCAGCGGAAGAGGGATCGTGCACGAGCCGGGCGGGCACCACGAGCGTCGCGGGCCTGCGCGCCACCTCGATGTCGACCGAGACGGTCATGTCCTGGCGCAACACGGCCGGTGGATCCTTGGCCGTGAGCTTCACCTCGACTGAGGCGCGGCTGATGTCGATGCCCGGGTTGATGTAGCCGAGCGTGGCGGCGAACCGCTGGTCGGGATAGGCGTCCGACGACGCCAGTGCCGGCTGGCCGATCGCGAGCTGGCCCAGGTTCTTCTCGTCGATCGAGACCACGAGCTGCACGTCGCCGGACGGGGCGAGAACCAGAAGCGCCTTGCCGGGCTGCACCACCGTTCCCCGCTCGACGCTGCGCGTGATCAGCACGCCGTCCCGGGGCGCCGCGATCGTCGCGTAGCCGAGCCTCGCCTGCGCGGTGGCGAGCGTGCCCTTGGCCTGGATGAGCTGCGTCTCAGCCATCACGTAGTCGCTGCCGCCGGGGCTCGTGGTGAAGACCGCGAGCTCGGCGACGCGCACCTGAGTTCTGGCGACGTCGAGATCCTTGGTTGCGGTGTCGAGCGTTGCGCGCGTGCCGAAGCCGCCCCGGGCGAGCTGCTCGGCGCGGTCATAGGCTTGCTGGGCGTTCTGCAAGGTCGCCTGTGCCTGCTTCAGGGTCTCCTCGGCCGAAGGACGGGTCAGCTCCCGCATCTGGCGGACGCGGGCCTCGGCCTGGGCGACCATGCCCTGGGCCTGGACGAGTGCCGCCTGGAGTTCGCTGTCGTCGAGCCGGACGAGCGGCTGACCACGCCGGACGCTCTGTCCCTCGTCCACCAGTACGTCTATGACCGTTCCGGTGATCTGGCTGCCGACCTCGACCCGAAAGGGGGTTTCGACATGCCCGCTGGCGACCACCGTCTTCACGAGGTCGGCGCGACGCACGGGATAGACTGCAACCTCGGGACCGACCATCCAGCGCACGGCCCCGGCGGCGACCGCAAGGACCACGGCTAGCCCAGCCAGCGTCACCACCAAGGGATGGCGCAGGTGGCGGACCACCGTGGGGCGGACGCGCGGCGTCGAGGTGGTCAGCGTGGCTGGGCTCGGCTCGGGCACGATGAATCCGGGGGTGATCCTGCCGGACACCCTATCGGGGCAGCGCCATGCGAGCGTTGCGCTAGATCAGTCCCGGTGGACTGTCGGGCGCAGTCCTCACTTCACATAGTCGCGCCAGTTATGCGCCTCCTTGAAGCCAAGCACCTCGCGGATCTTCCTGTTGGAGATCGGCGCTTCCCACTCGCCCATCTTGCGGGTGATCGGCGTGGCGGGGCAGTGGCGCTTGAGGAACTCCTCGGTGGGGATGTCGGTCGTGATCGTGTCGTTGACAGCGTTGAACACCTGGAAGCCGAGGCCGTCCTTCTCGATGCACAGGTGGACGATTTCGCCGAGGTCTCGCGCGTCGATGTAGCTCCACGCGTTGCGCTTGCGCGTCATCGGGTTCGCGACATAGCCCGGGAAACGGTCATATTCGTGCGGCTCGATGACGTTGCCGATGCGCAGGGCGTAGATGTCCGCCCCGTAGCGCATGGCGAAGGCGCGCGCCGTCTTCTCGTTCACGACCTTGGAAAGGCCGTAACTGTCCATCGGATCGGTGTCGTAGTCCTCCTCGAGCGGGAAGCTCTTGAAGTCCTTGTCGCCCTCCGCGAAGCACACGCCGTAGGTCGTCTCGCTCGAGGCGACGATGACCTTGCGGCAGCCGAGCTTCATGGCGGCTTCGATCACGTTGTAGGTGGAGACCACGTTGGCCTCGAACGTGACGTTGTCGGGCTCGATCAGCACGCGCGGAATGGCGGCGAAATGGACGACCGCGTCGGGCGCGGAAGGCGGTCGGCCCTTTTCGAAGCCCTCGAAGCCGTGATGCGTGGTGAGCGCGTTGAAGGCCTGGCCGTTATCCGTGAGGTCGGCGACTAGCGTGGGCACGCCTGGGAGGTCCAGCGGCTTCAGGTCGACATTGAGGATGTCGTAGCCCTTGGCGAGCAGGTGCGGAATGGCGTGGCGACCGGCCTTGCCCGTTCCGCCCGTGAAGACGATGCGCTTGGTCATGAGGTCCTCCCTCTGTCCTGATTGTGTCGTTCCTGATTGTTGCTTGGTTTAGAGCGTCACGCCCCGGAATTGGCAAGCTGCGAGAGCGCTGGCCCTGCCATGCGCCTGAGAAGGACGCCCGAACGGTCGGCCGCGCGCGAGAGCGGGTCTCGCCTTCGCCAGTGGTCCGCGTCCCAAATTCGGGTGACAGGCGAGGGCGAAGGAGCGAGAGAAGCCGCCACACGGCGCTGCCGGCACGAGGCGGCCGAAGCAGACCGTGGCGCGTGATGCAGTCGGCCCCGAGAGCGCGGGCCGTTCAGTTGCGGCGTCGGCTGTTCTCGTGCCGCCTGGCGTCAAAGGGTGGCTCCGACTGAAGGTCCCGGCGGCCTCGCTTCGGCCGCCCTGGGTTCCCTTACGTGCGGACGTGACGAACGGACTGCTGCCGCGGCGGGCGGTCGCATCAGCGGGACGGGCCGCGCCGACCTCCTCACACGTCGTTGCGGGCCACGGTCAGGGCCACCTGGTGCGCCTGCGGCGCCAGGATGAGGTAGGTGCACAGCGCGCTGCCGCGCGCCTGCATCAGCCCAACGACGGCCGAGCCGTCCTTCCGCTCGAGGCCGACGATCGCTTCGCCCCGGAAATCCGTGCGCGGCTCGGCCTGGTTGATCTGGTCGAGATAGACGCGGGCTTCGATCCCTTCGAGCGTGAAGAGCTTGAGCTCGGGATCGGACGAGGCCGATTCCAGGAGCTGCCGCAGCGCCGGCTTCGCCGGCCCGCAGGTAAGGTCGGCGGCGAGCGCCGAGGTGCAGCCCATGGCGGTGGCAAGGGCGACGAGAGCGAGGGTCTTCATGGCCTAGCGTCCTTGTGGTCCAGCGTCGCCTCCGTGGCGCGGCGGGACGGGTTGGAGGGGCGGCCGGAAAGGGCCGGAGCGAGGGCCAGCCCGTCGCCATGACGGGCGGCGGTATGGCGTTCGTGACCGTGGCAGTGCCGATTGGAACAGGTGATCACCGGATCCTTCTTCATCAGCGATTAACCATGGAGCCATCCTGTCGCGCGGCGCGACGACCGGCTGTGAGGTGCTTCACCGGCTCGCGGGATTCAGGGCGCAGCGCAACCTTTGGTGTGTGCAAACGCACGTCAGGCCAGGTGCGTTTGAGACAGTCTGACGGTGGGAAGGTCACAGAGGCGCCACCATGCCCTTAGCGACGAACGGGATGCTCTTCGCAGGCGGTCTGATGCTGGCGACCGTGTTCGGGGCACTTGTCTGCTCAGCCGCGGCCGGAGGCGTCGCCCGCCTGCGGCACGAGGCACGCTTCGGCGCGCGCCAGGATGCGCTCTGGCGGCACATCCTGCTGCGCACCGGGGAGATCGTTTCAAATGCCGCCAATCTTCACCGCTCGGAGGTGGAGCGGATCACGATGGCCGAACTGGAGCCGCTGATTGCGCTGCATGTCTCGTTGGCCGACTTCATGTCGGACGCGGATCGCGAGGCGGTAAGGACCTTCCTGGTGGGCGTTACCCGCCGGCATCTTCTCGCGGCGCTCGACCGGCGGGATGACGGCGCTTGTAGGGACGCGTGGGCGGGAGCCGCCTGAGACTTTCGCCGAATCGGGCCGGCCGTCGCGTTGCGCGCGTTGATGAGCGACAAGACCGTCCCTGAGGGAGCGCAACGGAGCCGCTGACGCGGGTCGGGCATGGGCATGCCTTCTGTCCCGCCATTGCCGGCCTGGTTCCATCCTGCGCTTTCGGCCGAAGGAAACGTGCAATTTTGACGTGCCTGACCCGTTGAATTCATTGCAATATGGCGCCTTCACAAGAGCAGCGGGCACAAGCCTCGGAGAGCGTTTTGAAGCAGTCCGACCCCTCGCCTGGCGACGCCTTGCTGTCCGTCGTCGACGACGTGCCGGTCGAGACGCGGCGGACGTCCGGGGCGGCCAAGATCGCGATCGTCGACGACGACGAGGCGGTGCACGAGGGCACGCGCTACGCGCTCAAGGGCTATGAGCTTGACGGTCGTGGCCTGGAGATCCTGTCCGCCTATTCCGGCCAGCAGGCGAGGGAACTCCTGGCCGCCCATCCCGACACCGCCGTGGTCCTCCTCGACGTCGTGATGGAGACGGACACCGCCGGCCTCGACCTCGTCGGCTTCATCCGCAATGACCTCGGCAACGAGACCGTCCGCATCATCTTGCGGACCGGACAGCCCGGCCAGGCTCCGGAGCGCGAGGTGATCCTTCGCTACGACATCAACGACTACAAGGCGAAGACGGAGCTCACGGCTGACAAGCTCTTCACCGCGCTGACCTCGGCGCTGCGGAGCCATGCGCAACTCCATCGCATCGAGCAGACCAGCCGAAAACTGGCCACCATCGTCGAGGCGACCTCGACGCTGTTGAAGCAGCGCTCCATGGAGGGTCTCGCGCGCGGCGTCCTCGAGCGCCTGATGGCCTTTACCGGGCATCGGGAGGCCGGGGCGATCGTGCTCGCGGAGGCCGGCGCTCCGTGGAACGGCCTGGTCCTCGCCGGTGCGGGCAAGGCGTCGGGCGAGACGCTCGCCGACCTCGGAGCCGGGCTGCGTGACCTCGCGCATGCCATGACGGCGGGCGACGACGCGATCGTGCAGGCGGAGGGCCGCATCGGGCTGTGGCTGCGCAGCGACGCCGGGCGCCATCTGCTCGTCTTGCTGGAGGGGCAGGCCCAGGAGGGCGCCGACAGGGTGCTGCTCGAATTGTTCGCCGGACGCCTCGCCGGCGCCTTCGACACGATGGCGCTTCAGGACGAACTGCGCGAGGCCAATGCGCTGCTCGAGCAGCGCGTGGCGCAGCGCACCCGGGAACTGGTGACCGCGAACCGCCGCCTGGAGGCGCAATGGACCCGCGTGCGGCGGGCCAACGCCTTCCAGCGCGAGATCCTCGGCATTGTCGCGCACGATCTCAAGAACCCGCTTTCCGTCATCATGGGCCGCACCGAGATCCTGCGCGAGTTGCTCGAGCCGACCCATGAAGCGGGCGATCCGGCGCTCGGCCAGATCGATCACATCCGCGAATCCGCCCGACAACTCACGGGCATGGTCGACGCCCTCATCAAGGACGCGATGGCTGACGCCTCGGACATTCCGGTCTACCGCGAGCGCGCCGACTTCGCTGCGCTCGTGCGCGAGGCCGTCGAGGCCAATCGTCCCCTGGCCGAGCGCAAGCAGCAGCGCCTGACGCTGGAGGCCATCGAGGGGCTCGTCGTGGCCTGCGACCACGAGCGCATGCGCGAGGCGATCGACAACCTCGTGAGCAACGCCGTGAAGTACAGCCCGCTCGGCGGGACGGTGTCGGTGACGGTCGAGGAGCGCAATGGCGAGGCGCGTGTCCGTGTGGCCGACAGCGGGCCGGGACTCGCGCCGGAGGACTACCCGCGCCTCTTCGGCCGGTTCCAGCGCCTGTCGGCCCGGCCGACAGGCGGCGAAAACTCGACGGGGCTGGGACTCTTCATCGCGAAGCGGATCGTGGAGCTGCATGGAGGCCGCGTGGAGGTGCAGTCGCAGGGCGCCGGCCGTGGCGCCGTCTTCGCCATCGCTGTGCCGCTCGCGGACGGCCGGGAGGCGGCAGCATGACGGGTCCGGTCCACATCGCGGTCGTGGACGACCAGTCCGAGGCGCGGGCCATGGTGGGCGACTACCTCGGGCTGCATGGCTTTCGCGTGTCGCTGTGCGACGGTGGCGCGCGCCTCCGCCAGCTCGTCCAGTCGGACCCGCCGGACCTCATCATCCTCGACCTGAACATGCCCGGCGAGGACGGATTGTCGGTGATCCGCAGCCTCAAGCATACGAGCCGCATCCCCGTGATCATGCTTACGGCGAGCTCGTCGCCGATCGACCGGGTGGTCGGGCTCGAGATGGGCGCCGACGACTACATCGCCAAGCCTTGCGAGCTGCGCGAGCTTCTGGCGCGCGTGCGCTCGGTCCTGCGTCGCATGCGCTGGCTGCGCGCCGCACCGAACGAGCGGCGATTGGCCTCCATCGTGTCCTTCGACGTGGCCGGCTTCAGCCGGCTCGTGCAGGAGGACGAAGCCGGCACGCAGGCCGCCATCGACGCGGTGCTGGAGGAGACCTTCGCGCCTGCTTTGTCGCGCTATAACGGCACGCTCTTCAAGATGCTCGGGGACGGTGCGCTCGTCGAGTTCGCCAGCGTCGTCGACAGCGTGGACTGGGCCGTCGAAACGCAACAGGCGGTGACGCGTTATGCGACGACCGGGGCGAGAGGCGCTCACCTGCGCTTTCGCGTCGGGATCGCCGTCGGCGACATCATGGTCAGCAACAATGACCGGTTCGGCGAGGGCATCGCGTTGGCCGTGCGCATCCAGGAGCTGTCGAAGCCCGGCGGCGTCACGCTCTCCGACTACGTGCACCGGCTCGTGCGCGGCAAGACCGCCGCCCAGTTCGAGAACGGCGGCATTCACCTCATGAAGAACTTCGACGAGCCGATGCAGATTTGGCACTGGGTGTCGGACGCGGTGTGATGGGTCGCCGCCGCGGCTGACCCGGCCGGCGGCTTGACCGCCCGGGTCAAGCATCCGGGCTCTCGCGAGATGGCTCCTGAGTCCTTGCCGGCGCCGCGCGACGCCGTCGCGCACGGGACGCCAGACGCCGGCCAGGAGGGCCCTTGCGGTTGCGCACGTCGGCATGTCCCCCGGTTGGCGAGGCGAGGGGACGCGTGGCGAGCATCGGGATCTTCATCTGCGCAGCGGTCGCGGAGATCGCGGGATGCTTTGCGTTCTGGGCGTGACTACGCCTCGGACGCTCCGTCCTGTGGCTGGCAGCAGGCATGGCGTCGCTCGCGCTCTTCGCCGCGCTTCTGACCTTCGTGCAGGCGCCCCCGGGCAGGTCGTGTGTTCGTGGCCTATGGCGGCATCTACATCCTTGCCTCGCCGGATGGATGGGGATCGTCGAGCGCTCCCGGCCGGGCGCCGACGAGCCAGCCGGCGTCAGGAAGCGCTCCGCGGCTCCAACGCCACGAAGGCTTACAACCTCTCGGATCGGCTGTCCCTGGAACGCCCTTGCCAGGGCCAGCGGCCCTCGATCTCGACCTCGAGGGAGAAGCTCAGGAACGTGCGGATCAACACGATCAGTCCAAGCACCGCGAGGTTGTCGAGCGAGGGCGTGATCGCCACGGTGCCGATGATGTCGGCGGCGACGAGCAGTTCGAGCCCGAGCAGGATGCCCCGGCCGAGATTGGCGCGGTAGGCCCGAAAGGCGCTGTCCCAGCCCGGTTCGCCGAACCCGTCGCGCAGAAAGATCAGCGTGGCCGCGACGGCCCCGATCACGATGATGCCCACGCCGGCGGCCTCGATCAGCGCGGAGATGACGCGCATCCAGGGGTCGATTGTCGCCTTGAGGTCGATTGCTGCAGCCCAATCGCCCATGCTGTCCTCGTGCTGTCCCGCGCGACATCGGGGGCGTGCTCGGCGCGTGCGCTGGCGCATACCACTCCTGAGAGCGCCTCTGCTAGAGTTTCGCGGCCTCGTTCGCGAGGCGCGAGACTTCAGGGAGCGCGCGCCCTGCGCATTTCGTCGAAAGTGTTCCTGGTCGGGGCCATCCCGATCGCGATCGCCGCCGTGATCGCCGTGGCTTCGTGGTTCCTGCTTCGCGAGGCGGACCGGGCGCGCGCCGGCGCGGTGTTGGCCGGCGGCGTCTATCGCGATCTCCTGGTTGCCACCGCGGAGCGCGACCGCTTCAGCATGACGCGTCCGGGGGATCGAGGCCCCAGCGTGCAGCGCTTCTTCCAGCTCACCGATCGCGCCGGCGCCGACCTCGAGGCGCTCGCCGCCACGACACGCTCGCCGGACCAGAACGCGGCGGTGCAACACGCCGCAGACAACCTCGGGCGCTACAACGACCTGATGCGCAAGCTGGTCGCCTCGACGGAGCGCAGCGACCGGCTGGTTAGCGAGATGGTGGAGCGCGCCGCGGCGCTCGTCTCGCTGACGGACCAGGCCCGCACCCGCCAGCACGCCTCCAACGCCGACATCGTCGCGTCGGTCTCGGAGAAGGACCAGCGGCTGCGCGCCATCCGTGACACGGTCGACGCCGCGCAGACCCTCAGGGCCGCCGTCGCCCTCGCGGAGGCGAAGCGGCCCCGGCCCGCCGCCGCGCTCGAGAGCTTCGGCGTCGCGGACGTGCGCAATGCCGGCGGCGACGTGCAGCGCCTCCTCGAGGCAGCCGGGCGCAAGGACGAGGCGCAGGAGCTGGATCGCCTCCTCGCCGCATATGCGCCGCCCGCCGGCAGCGCCGTGCCGCCAGACAGCGGCGGGGCCGGCCCGCTGATCGACTGGTGCGAGCGGCTGCTCAAGGTCGACGGTTCGGCCGAGCGCGCCCTTCATGAGGAAGTCGGGCAGCTCCTGACCTATTCGATCGAGGCGAACGAGACCGAGCAGGCCACGCAGAACATCGCGATCGCCGCCCTGAAGCTCGGACAGCGCACGTCCGATGCTCTCGCCGCGCGAGACATCGCGGAGGCCTCGGCCATCCTGGGCGAAAGCGACGCGCTCGGCGCGACCATGGCGCGCCTGCCCATTTCGCCGCTGATCCAGAGCGAGATGATCGAGGCGCTGGCGCAGTGGCGCGACCGGCTCGCCACTACGGCCCAGGGCCTGAGCGAACAGAAGGCCACTCTGCTCGCGATGGATGCCGCCGCTGTCGAGCTGACCGAAGGCGCAAGGCTGCTGAACGACACCTTTACCGGCGACGCCGATCGGCTGGGGACCACCACCCGCACCATCCTGCTCGTCGGGGCGACCATCGGGCTGCTCTTCGGCACCTATGCCGCCCTTGTCGTGGCGCGCTCCATCGTCGCGCCGCTGCGCCGGGTGCAGCAGAGCATGCTGCACCTCGCCGACAACCCCGAGGCGGGCGGCGTGTCCGATGCCGACCGTTCGGATGAGCTAGGCGACATGGCGCGGGCGGCCAACTTCTTCGTCGACGAGATCGTGGCCCGCGAGACGGAGCTTCGGGCCGCGGTGCAGCGAGCCGATTCCGCGCTCACAGACCTGCGGCGCACCCAGGACGAGCTCATCCAGGCCGAGAAGCTCGCCTCGCTGGGGCAGCTCGTGGCGGGCGTCGCGCACGAGATCAACACGCCCGTGGGCGTCGCCCTCACGACGGCGACGGTGATGGAGCAGGAGGCCAAGGCTTTCGCCCTTGCCGCGCAAGGCGGGCAGTTGCTGCGCTCGCAGCTTTCCGAGTTCACGGAGCGCATGCGCGAGGGCTCGCGGCTGCTGGCGGTGAACCTCGCGCGCGCCGGAGACCTGGTGCACAGTTTCAAGCAGGTGGCGGCTGACCAGGTGAGCGGCGAGCGCCGGCGCATCGATCTCAAGACCTGGCTTCAGGAGCTCGTGACCAGCCTGAGCCCGGTGCTGCGCAAGCGAGGCATCAGCGTCGACATCGACTGCCCCGACGGCCTGGCTGCCGAGACCTATCCCGGCGCATTGGGCCAGGTACTGACCAATCTCGTGGTCAACGCGGCCGTACACGGCTATGGCGACGGGGATGGAGGGGTGCTCCACCTGCGGGTCACCGAGCCGGATGGCGAGCGCATCAGGCTCAGGGTCACCGACGAGGGCCGCGGCATTCCTGCCGCCGACCTGCCGCGGATCTTCGATCCGTTTTTCACCACCGCCCGGCAGAAGGGCAGCACCGGGCTGGGACTTCACATCGTCTACAACCTCGTCGTGCAGACGCTCCGGGGCCGCATCAAGGTCGAGAGCGCGCCCGGCCAGGGGACGACCTTCCGCATCGACCTGCCGCGCGACCTGCCGACGCAAGCGGAGCCGAGCCTGGCCGAGGCCGCGCCGGCAGGCGCATGACACTGGGAGACCGCCAATGACGCTGCGCACCGCCCTGGCCGTTCCGCTCCTCGTCCTGCTGATGGCCGGCCCCGCCGCCGCCAAGACACTCGTCTTCTGCTCCGAGGGAAACCCGGAGGCGCTCAACCCGCAGATCGTGACGACCACCACTGGCATGAACGCCGGACGGCCCATGTTCAACAACCTCGTCGAGTTCGAGAAGGGCACGACGACCATCGTGCCGAGCCTGGCGGAGAGCTGGACGATCTCGCCCGACGGCACGGATTACGTCTTCCGCCTGCGCAGGGGCGTGAAGTTCCATGCCAACGCGCTGTTCACTCCGACGCGCGAGATGAATGCCGACGACGTCGTGTTCTCGTTGGTGCGGCAGTGGAAGGAGGATCACCCCTTCCACAAGGTGTCGGGCTTCAACTACGACTATTTTCGCGACCTCGGCATGCCCGAGCTCCTGAAATCGATCGACAAGATCGACGACATGACCGTGCGCATCACGCTGAACAAGCCGGAGGCGCCGTTCCTCGCAAACCTCGCAATGCCGTTCAACGTCGTGCTCTCGGCGGAATACGCCGACAGGTTGCTGGCCATGGGCAAGCCGGAACTGCTCGACTGGCAGCCGATCGGAACGGGGCCCTTCGTGTTCCAGAGCTTCCAGAAGGATGTCACGGTCCGCTACCGGGCCTTCGACGACTATTGGGGCGGCCGCCAGCCCATCGATACGCTGGTCTTTTCGATCACGCCCAATCCTGCTGTGCGGCTGACCAAGCTCAAATCCGGGGAGTGCCACGTGATGGCGTTCCCCAGTCCGGGCGACACGGCCCGCATCGCTGAGGACCCGTCGCTCTCGCTCCTCCAGCAGGAGGGGCTGAATGTCGGCTACCTCGCCTTCAACACGGCGATGAAGCCCTTCGACGACGTCCGGGTGCGCCGGGCGATCAGTCTCGCCATCGACAAGGCGGCCATTGTCTCGGCCGTCTACCAGGGCGCCGGCAAGGCGGCGAAGAACCCCATTCCGCCGACCTTGTGGTCCTACAACGACGCCATTCGGGACTATGGCTACGACCGCGCAGCCGCGCAGCGCCTCCTGGCGGAGGCGGGGCTCTCGGGCGGATTCGAGGCCGACATCTTCTACATGCCGGTGAGCCGCCCCTATAACCCCAACGGAAAGCGGGTGGCCGAGATGATCCAGGCCGATCTCGCCAAGGTCGGCATCCGGCTGAAGCCGGTCACCAGGGAATGGGCCGACTATCGCTCCGCCTTGCAGAACGGCGCCTTCCCGATGGCGCTCTATGGCTGGACCGGCGACAACGGCGATCCCGACAATTTCCTACACGTCCTGCTCGGCTGCACGGCCGCGCGGCTCGGCGGCAACAACATCGCCCGCTGGTGCGACCCCACCTATGACGACCTGGTCACCAAGGCCAAGCAGATCAGCGACCGCGCCCAGCGCGAGGGGCTCTACCGGCGCGCCCAGGAGATCTTCCACGACCAGGCGCCCTGGGTGCCCATCGCCAACTCCGTCGTCTTCATGGCGGCCCGGCGGGAGGTGACGGGATTCGTCATCGATCCCCTGGGCCGACACCCCTTCGACGGCGTGGACATCAGGGAGTAGGCGGACGACCGTCTCGCGCGTCGCAAGCGGCGCGGGCTGGCGCCCGGTCAGCCCACGACGGCCTCGGCCTCGATCTCGACGAGGTAGTCGCCGATCAGGCTGCCGATCTGGAACAGCGTGTTGGCCGGCCGGACCTCTCCGAAATAGCGCCCGTGGATCCGCGACACCGCCTCGCAATGGGCGGTGTCCTGCAGGAAGACCCGGGTGCGCACCACGTCCTCCAGGCTGCCGCCGAGCGCCGAGATGCTTGCGGCGATCTTGTCGAGGATGTAGGTCGCCTGGCCTGCGGGGTCTCCGGGGCACACGACCTCGCCTGCGCCATGCGTCGCGGTGGTGCCGCTGACGAGGATGCGCTCGCCGACGCGAACGGCGCGGCTGTAGCCCGCGAGCGGTTCCCACATGCTTCCGGTGGAGACGCGCTGGCGGCCGGGCCGCCCCGGGACCGGCTCCGCCTGGTAGACCTTGGGCATGCTTTCGAGGTGATGGCTGAGGTCGCCCGAGGCGGTGAGGAAAGGCGGGTGGCGATACTCGTCGCCGCAATCGCCGGCGAGCGGCGTCAGGCCCGCCAGCGCGTCGTCGATCCGGGCATGGTCCTCGGCGTCGAGCGCGAAGCCGAAGAGCCGCAGGTTGTCGGCGCGGTGCTCGCGCTCGGTGAGACGCGCGCCCACGATGACGCCCGCCACGGCGGGCTGCTCGAGCACCCAGCGCGTCGCCACGTTGGCGAGGCTGACGCCGTGCCGGGCCGCGACGACGTCGAGCGCCGTCAGCAGCCGCTGCAGGGCCGCCCAGCCGCCCACCTGCTCGACGAAGCGGCGATACTTCATCTTGCTCCAGTCGGCGATGTCGCCCGCAGCCGGCTCGGGCCGGCCGAGCCAGCGCCGGTCGACAAGGCCGCCGCCGAGCGTGCCGTAGGCGAGGAGCCGCACGCCGTTCTCACGGCAAAAGACGCTCATCTCGCCGGCTGCGCGCCGGTCCAGCAGCGAGAAGCAGACCTGGTTGGAGGCGATGGGAACGCCATGCTTCACCAGGAGACGCAGGTGCACAGTGTCGAAGTTGGTGACGCCGAGATGGCCGATCACGCCCTCCTCGCGCAGCAAAGCGAGTTCCTTCATGGCGTCCAGGTAGGCGGGGTGCTCGAAGGTCCACCAGTGGAACTGCAGGAGGTCGACGCGCGGCACGCCGAGCCGGTCGAGGCTGCGCTGCACGCCGGCCCGCACCACTTCGCGGGTCATGGGACCGGGCGTCGGGCACCACTTGGTGAAGACCGCGGGCCGGTTCGGCCCGGCCGGTTCGCCTTCCGCGACGCGGGCCAGGAAGCGGCCGGCGATCACCTCGGCGCTGCCATAGTGGTCGGCCATGTCGAAGCTGTCGAAGCCGGCCCGAGCATAGGCGAGCATGTCGGAGGAGGCCGCCTCGGGATCGAGCAGCGCGCCGTCCTTCTCCATGTCGGCCACCTGCCAGAGCCCGGTGACGATGCGGCTGATCGACAGGCCCGGCGCGAGCTCGGTGCGATCGGGAAGGGCTGGGGACATGGGGACTCCATCCAAGAGTTGGAGCGGGGACCACCCACCCCTCGCCCCTCCCGCAGGGGAGGGGACCGGACCATCGCGGCGGGCGATGGACGCTGGCGCTGATCGGTCCTTCGCGATGGCGCCGGCGTTCCCCCTCCCCCTCACGGAAGGCCGGGGGGACGCCGGGGAGCCAGCCCTTACTTCGCGATCTTCGCCTTGATGGCGTTGACGTCGGCGGTGCTCATCTCGCCCGTCGTGGTCACCTTGCCGTCGCTGATCTTCCAAAGGCGGAAGGGACCGGTGATGTCGCCAAATTGGTCGAAGGCGATGGGGCCGATGACGCCCTCGTACTTCACGGGCTTGCCCTCCTTGATGAGGCCGAGAGCCTTGGCGAACTCCGCCTTGCCGGCATGGACCGGCGTGCCCGCGGGATCGGTGACCTTGAAGATCGCATCGCGGATCTTCAGAGGCTCCGTGCTGCCGGCGGCGGCGATGGCCAGGCCGACGATGGCGCCGGCGTCATAGGCGCGGTCCGCGGCCGGGTTGCTCGGGTCGATGTTCGAGAAGGCCTTGTAGTTCGCATTGAAATACTCGGTGGAGGCCGTCGGGCTCGTTCCCGAGGACGTGCCATAGGCGTCGTTGAGATACTTCGCGCCGACGCTCTGGATGAAGTCTGGGCTGTTCATGCCGTCATTGAGCAGGAACTTCGGCACGCCGCCCTTCGAGATCCAGGCGCGGGCGACGGTGGCGCCATCCACCGGCGTGGCGATCAGGTAGAGACCGTCGGGCTTGGAGGCCATGGCGGCGGTCGCCTCGGCGTCATAGCTCGCCTGCTTCTCGTTGTAGGGAGTCACGTTCACGATCTCGCCGCCGAGCGCCTTGTAGGCTGCGGCGAACTCCTTGAACATGTTGACGCCGAAGTCATTGTTGACGTGGATGACGGCGATCTTCTTGAAGCCCTGGTCGAGCGCGTAGCGCGCCGCCGCCGTGCCCTGCAGGGCGTCGGACGTGATGGTGCGAAAGAAGATGCCGTTGGTCTTGCCGTCGCGGCCGAGCGCGGTGAGCGTCGGCGAGGAGGAGGCCGGCGAGACCTGCACCACCTTGGCCGGCCCCGTGACCGACGTCACGATCGGGATGGAGACCGAGGAGATGATCCCGCCGATCACGACGGGGACCTTCTTGAGCTCGACGAGCTGCTTGGCGGCGTCGACGGCGACGGAGCCGGAGCTCTGGGAATCGCGGGTGTCGGTGACGAGCTTGCAGCCGTTATGGACACCTCCGGCGTCATTGATGTCCCGGAAGGCCATCTCGACGGACTTCGCGCCGGCCTGGCCATATTCGCCGGCCGGTCCGGTCAGCTCCATGACGAGGCCCACGGTGATCTTGCAGTCCTGGGCCTGCGCCGCGGCCGCTCCCATCAGGACGGCGAGCGCCGTTCCCGTCATCAAGGCTGTGAACTTCATGTCGGTCTCCCCTCTCTTTTCGCGTCTGGCAGGCGACCTGCCGAAGTCTTCCGGGCGGTCAGGCGACCCCGGTGTTCAGGTTGTATTTCATGATCGACCCGTGCCGGCCGGTTCGGTCGCGCTCCAGCGCGTAGACGTCGCCCTCCGGTCCCTCGCGCTGGGCCAGGACGGCCTCGATCTCGGCGAGGTCCTCGGCGGCCAGGTTTAGGGCGGAGATGGCGGCGTTGGCCTCGACATGGGACCCGTTGCGCGCGCCCACGATCACGGCGGCGACACCTGGCCGCTCGAGCACGAGGCGGCTCGCGACGGTGGCGATGTCGGCGCCGTGCCGGTCGGCGACGGCGCGCAGGGCGCGCAGCAGCTGCTGGAACAGGTCCCAGCCGCCGAAATCGTCGATGATCAGCTTGTACTTGACGAGCGAGCGGTTCTCGAACGGCGCGGCAGGTTCGCGCCGGCCCAGCCATCGGTCGCTGAGGAAGCCACCGGCGACGGAACCGTAGCACAGCAGCCTGACATCATGGCGCAGGCAGAGATCGGCGAGGCTGCGCGACGGACGATGGTCCAGCGCGGAATATTGCACCTGCAGGGCGACGAGCGGGATTCCGGCCGCAAGCACGGCGGAGACGTGCTCGGTGTCGAAGTTGGTGCCGGCGACATGGCGGATCTTGCCGGCGCGCCTGAGCTCGGCGAGCCAATGGAACACGTCGATCCAGCCGGGATGGGCGTAGTCCCACCAGTGGAACTGCACGAGGTCGAGACGGTCCATGCGCAGCCGGCGCAGCGAGGTGTCGACGATGGCCTCGACGTCGGCACGGCGGATGCGCGGCAGGATGTCCAGGTCCGGCACGAGCTTGGTGTGGACGTGGAGCCGTGCGGCCTCCGCCTCGCCGCGCGTGGCGCGCAGCTTCGCGCGCACGTCCCCGTAAAGCTCCTCCACGCCCGTGTAGATATCGGCGCAGTCGAACGTCGTGAGCCCCGCGTCGAAGGCGGCGATGAAGTCGTCGACCGCTGTGACCCTGTCGATCGCCCCGTGGCCGCCGGCGAGTTGCCAGCCTCCGCGGATGACGCGGGAGATGCGATAGCCGGGCCTCAGCTCGACGGTCTCCATGTCAGGCTCCAGGCTCGTCGGCGGATGGCAGCGGCACGGCTGTCGTCTCGGCATGGCTGAAGCGGCGCAGGCCGAGGCGACGGATGCGCAGGCGGCTGCCGCAATTCGGGTCGGGGCAGGCCACTTCGGCGTCGCTGGTCATCCAGTCGTTGCGGTGCGTCGGACGCTGCTTGGCGGCAAGCAGCGGCAGCACCGCGGCGAGCGAATAGATCGAGAAACCCTGGCCGGGCGGCAGGGTGAGCATCTCCCCGTGCAGCTCGAAATGGTCGCCTTCCCTGGCTCCGCAATAGACCTTGGCGCCGGGCGGGATCACGGCCTCGACGCGCAGGTCGTAGAGTTCGAAGGCGTCGTCGACGGGTTGGGACGATCCGCTCATGAGGACAGTCCCCGACCTTGCCGCGCGCCTTCGCCGATGCGGCCGCGCAAAAGATCGAAGGCGCGCCTGATGTCGCGCGCCAGCGCCGCCTTGGCCGCCTCGATGTCGCCGCGCTCCAGCGCGTCCAGGATCTCGATGTGATAGTGGGGCGCTGACAGCTCCGCTGCGGGATCGAAGGCGTCCACGGCCGCCCGCACGACGGGACCGGACTGGAGCCAGAGGCTGTCGATGATCGGCATCAGCACGGAGGAGCCGGAGGCCTGGTAGAGGCGCACATGGAAGGCGCGGTTCGCCTCCAGTTGCCCTTCGATGCCGACCCGGCCGCGTCGCGCGATGGCCCGGTCATAGTCGCGGATCGAGGCGCGCAAGGCGTCGACGTCGGCCTTCGACAGACGGGGCGCGGCGAGCTCCAGCGCGGCCCCTTCGTTCACCAGGCGCGCGAACAGCAGGTCGTCGAGACGCTCGGCCGTGATGAGCGGGACGCGCACCGAGCGGTTGGGCAGCGCCTCCAGGGCCTGTTCGGAGATCAGCCGCGAGAGCGCGTCGCGCACGGGCATCGTGCTCGTCTGGAACCGCGCGGCGAGGTCCAGGATCGTGAGCACCTGACCGGGCTCAAAGGCGCCGAAGATCAGCGCGCGCCGCAATTCCTTGGTGACGCGGTCCTGCACCGTCTCGCGCAGGATGGGGGAGAGCGGCGCCGGCGCGCCGCCGGCGCGGCGGGCCGGTTCGCGGCTTGCTCCCGTCCTGCTGGAGGTTCCGGCCATCGGCGTCGTCGTTCCCTCTTGTGGGCCGCTGGCGTGGCCGCTAGCGTGGCCGGGAAAGTTTGATCAAAGATCACGGATCAAAGCAAGCCGAAGGATGCAGGCTACAGCCGACATCGAGCCCACGGGGGCCGGCCGCCCGGCAGACGCGCCTATCCTGGCCGCCGAGCGTGTCTCCAAGCGGTTCGGCGGCGTGGCGGCTGTCGACGGGGTGTCGCTGTCCGTCCCGCGCGGCTCCATCGCGGGACTCATCGGCCCGAACGGCGCGGGCAAGACGACGATGTTCGATTGCCTCGCCGGGGAGCACAGGCCCACCGCCGGCCGCATCCTTCTCCAGGGCGTGCCGGTGGAGAGGGAAGGGCCCCATCGCCGGGTCGGACGCGGCCTCGCCCGAACGTTCCAGATCCCACGCCCCTTCGCGGCGCTCTCCCTGGTCGAGAACGTGATGCTCGGCCGCCAGGCGCAGGCGGGAGAGCGGATCCTGCCCAACTGGCTCGCCCCGCGCCGGGTCGCCCGTGAAGAGCGCGAGACCTTCGAAAGGGCCATGGCGCTCCTCGAGTTCGTCTCGCTCGCCCATCTGGCCCGCGAGCCGGCGCGGGTGCTCTCGGGGGGCCAGCGCAAGCTGTTGGAGCTCGCCCGGGCGCTGATGGCGGAGCCGGCCATCATGTTGCTCGACGAACCCGCCGCCGGCGTGAATCCCAGCCTGCTCGAGGTCATCATCGCCCGGATCGCCGAGCTCAACGCGCGCGGCATGAGCTTCCTCGTCATCGAGCACAACATGGACATGGTGGCGCGCCTGTGCCGGCACGTCTTCGTGATGGCGTCCGGGCGGCTGCTCTGCGAGGGCCGCCCGGACGAGATCGCCGCGGACCCGCGCGTCGTCGAGGCCTACCTCGGAGGCGCGGCGGCATGAGCGAGCCGATCCTCAGGGTCGAAGGCCTGGTGGCGGGCTACGAGCCGGGCGTGCCCATCGTGAACGGGGCCAGCCTGGCGGTCGGCGAACGCGAGATCGTCGTCCTGCTGGGACCCAACGGGGCCGGCAAGTCGACGCTCATCAAGGCGATCGCGGGACTGGTGCCCGTCGAGCAGGGACGTGTTCTTCTCGGCCGCCGCGACATCACGCACGGGCCCGCCCACCGCATGGTGCGCGAGGGCCTCGCCTTCGTGCCGCAGACGGAGAACGTCTTCGCCTCGCTGTCGGTCGAGGAGAACCTGCAGGTGTCCGCCGGCATCCTGCCCGCGGCCGAGCGGCGGGGCCGCATCGCCGAGTGCTTCGCCTTCTTCCCGGATCTCGCGCGGCAGCGCTCGCTCGCGGCAGGGCGGCTCTCCGGCGGCCAGCGGCAAATGCTGGCGGTCGCCCGCGCCCTCCTGGTGGGGCCGCGCGTCCTGATGCTGGACGAGCCCTCCGCCGGGCTCTCCCCGAAGCTCGTCGAGACGGTGTTCGCGAAGCTCGTGGAGATCCGCGACGCCGGCGTCACCATCGTGCTGGTTGAGCAGAACGCCCGCGCCGGACTGGCCATCGCCGACCACGCCGTCGTGCTGGTGGAAGGCAAGGATCGCCATCGCGGCACGGCGAGCGACCTCGCCGGCGACCCGGCGGTCGCCGCGCTCTACCTCGGC
Organism: Alsobacter sp.; assembly: GCA_046349155.1. Taxonomy (GTDB): domain Bacteria; phylum Pseudomonadota; class Alphaproteobacteria; order Rhizobiales; family Beijerinckiaceae; genus Alsobacter. The sequence goes on from JAXMCW010000004.1 coordinate 839,885, forward strand.
GGCATGCGCGCCGCCCCGGCCGCGGCAGGAGGGCGCGCGTGAATCTCCAGTTCCTCGCCGACGGCGTGATGGCCGGCTGCATGATCGGGCTCGGCGCGATCGGGGTGACGCTGACCTACTCGATCCTGCGTTTCTCCAACTTCGCCCATGGCGAGATGCTATCCTGGGGCGCCTATCTCACGCTTGTCCTGGCAGGGCTCATCGGAGCCGCCGTGCCGGGCTGGGCGCAGTCGCTCGGCGACCTCTCCTTCGGGTGGGCGGTGATCGGCGCGGGGCTGATCGCCATGGCGCTGACAGGCGGCCTGGCGCTGCTGCTGGACGCGATCCTGTTCGGCCGGCTGCGCGAGAAGGGCGCCTCCATCACCGTGGTCATGGCGAGTTTCGGCGCGTCCATGGCGCTGCGCTCGCTGCTCGAGTTCGTGTTCACGTCAAGGCCCGCCTATTATTCGCGCGAGTTGCAGATCGCCCGGCCGGTCGGGCTCGGCGTCCGCATCACGCCGGACCAGATGGCGCTCCTGGCGACGACCGCCGTTCTGGTCGTGGCCATGCACCTCCTCCTGACGCGCACGCAGGTCGGCCGCTCCATGCGGGCCGTCAGCGAGAACCCGGCGCTCTCCCGCGTGGTCGGGATCGACGTGGCCGCCGTGGTCCGGCTCACCTGGATCCTCGGAGGGGCGCTGGCCTGCGCGGCCGGCGTGATGCTCGGACTGCTGGTGCAGATCCGTCCCTTCATGGGCTTCGACATGCTGCTGCCGCTCTTTGCCGCCGCCATTCTCGGCGGCATCGGCAGCGTGCCGGGCGCGCTCGCGGGTGCCCTTATCGTCGGCGTCGCCGAGGCGGCGACGGTGCAACTCGTCGGCGCCGAGTGGCGCGCCGCCGTCGCCTTCCTCCTCCTGATCGCCGTTCTGCTGGTGAGACCCACGGGCCTGTTCGGACGGAGGGCCTGATGGACGTTCTCGGCCTTTCCTCCTACCTCGCCTTCTTCCTGACGGTGGCCATGCTCAACGCCATCGTCTGCCTCGGCCTGAACCTGCAATGGGGGCAGACCGGCCTGTTCAACGTGGGCATCGCCGGGTTCGTCGCCATCGGGGCCTATGTCTCGGCGCTGCTGACGACGCCGCCCACCCCCGCCCATGCCGGCGGGCTCGGCTGGCCCATCGCGGCCGGATGGCTTGCCGCCATGGCCGCCGCGGGCCTCGCCTCGGCGCTGGTCGGGGCGCTGACCCTGCGGCTGCGGGCCGACTACCTGGCCATCACCACCTTCGGCGTCGCCGTGGTCGTGCATCTCGTCGCGCTCAACGCGCAGTCCCTGACGGGCGGCGCCTTCGGCGTCGGATTCATCCCGCGGCCCTTCGAGGCCCTGGCGGACCGGCCGGCCCTGTTCGGCCTCGCCTCTCTGGCGCTGGTGGGGCTGGTCGTCGGCATCGTCTATGCCGGGCTCGAGCGCCTCGTCCGCAGCCCTTGGGGCCGCGTGTTGCGGGCCATCCGGGAGGAGGAGCGCGCGGCCCTCTCGCTGGGCAAGAACCCGACGCTCTACCGCGTCCAGGCCTTCGCGCTGGGCGGCGCGATCATGGGGCTCGGCGGGGCGCTGCATGCGCACTTCATCGGCTTCATCGCTCCCGACAATTACCAGTCGGCGCTGACTTTCCAGGTCTGGACCATGCTGATCGTCGGCGGCTCCGGCAATAATCGCGGCGCCATCCTCGGCGCGGTGCTGATCTGGGCCCTGTGGAGCCTGTCCGGCTTCGCCATCTCGGCCGTCGTGCCGGCCCAGGACCAGGCGCGGGCGGCAGCATTGCAGATCGTGGCGATCGGTGCGCTGCTGTCGGCCATGATCCTGTGGCGCCCTCGCGGCCTGCTGGGCGAGAGGGTCACCGTGTCCCGTCACCTCGACGAGGTCTGACGCCTCGTCACGGGATGTGTTCGCTCTCCACCCCGGGATGCGTCCAGAGCCGGGCGATGAGGCTGCCGCCGGCCACGCCGACGGCGATTCCGGCGGCGAGCACCGCGAGCACCACCACCGAGACGCCGGCGATCAGCCGCCGGCGAGGAGGCGCATTCCGCCACGGCAGGAGGCCGGCGATCGACCGGGCGAGGGCGAGGGAGCGGATGCGCAAGGCCATGGCCTCCAAACGCGTCCCGACCGAGCTTCGTTGCGCAGGCAGGATTCCCGGTCGCTCAGGCGTAGAGCGCGGGCACGCCGAGCTTGGCGTGGATGGCGTTGACCATGCGCGGATCGAGGCCGAGCGCCTGGCCGAGGGCGGCGAGGTACTTGGCCTCGGCCTGGCTGTCGAGGTCGATGCCGAGCACGGAGACCGTGTAGACCTGCTGCTCCAGCCCCTTCGGAACCTGCCGGACCAGGCCGGCGACGTCGACGGGGGTGGCGAGCTCGCGGTTGACGAACGCGATGTCCTGCGGGCTCGCGTCGCCGAGCGCATCCATGATCTTGGCCTTCTCGGCCTCGTCGAGCTCGCCGTCGCACTTGGCTGCCTGGATCATGGCCTTGAGCATCAGGCCGGCCGCCGCCTCCTGCTGGGGAGCAGGGGCGACCTTGGGCTCCTGCCCCGTGCGCAGCGCCTGGTTCAGCAGGTCGCCGAACGAGCCGCCCGCGCCCTGGGATGCGGCGGACCCAGCCGCCGCGCCGCCGAGCGCCGAGGCGAGGCCGCCGATGATGGCGTCGAGGCCCATGCCTCCGCCGGCCGCACCGCCGCCCTGGCGCGCCGCGCCCGCGCCGCCGCCGGCAGCGCCGCCGGCGAGTTGCTCCAGCAGTCCGCCGAGGCCGCCGGGCAGGCCGCCCGCCCCGCCTGCTCCGCCCCCGCCGCCGAGGATCGAGCCGAGCATGTCCTGCAGGCTGGGCTGGCCGGAGCCGGACGGTGCGGCGGAGGGCGCCGGGGCGCGGGACGGGGACTGGCCCGCCCGCTGCCCGCCCCCGAGCACGGAATCCAGCATGGAGCCGAGGTCGGGCCCGCCGGAGGAGGGGGCCGGCGGCGCGCTGCGGGAGGCCGGCGCGCCCACCTGGGGAGCGCCCACCTGCGGAGCGCCGACCTGGGGCGATCCGGACGATCCGCCGAGGACCGAGCCCAGCACGTCGCCCAGGTTGGGCTGTCCTCCGCCTCCGCCGGACGGGCCGGCGCCGCGTCCGGCGCTCGCCTGGGTCAGCACGTAGCCGGCGCCCTTCGCGACGGCGACACCCAAGGCGACCTTTGCGAGCGTACTGACAAGGCTCATCGTATCCTCCCGCGTCCGTTGAGTTGAACTTGTGAATAGAAGCTTAATCGGACTCAGCGCAGGTCCCGCAAGATTGTCAATTCAGGCCGTCCCGGCTGGTCTTGATCCCCTCAATCCAGGCCGCGAGCCCGGGCCGCGCGTGCCCGTCACTTGCCCTTCCCTTGCCCTTGCCTGCCGTTAGCGATCTTTTCGCGCGTTGCGGTCAGGATGCCTCTCCAGGGATCGACGCCCGGCGGCGGCGCAGGATCCGGGATGGACGCCGATGGATTGTGCCGCGCCCTCCGCGGGACGTCTGACTTCGTTGCAGGTCCTCCGCTTCGTCGCGGCGGCCCTGGTGCTGCACGCCCATGCGATCGACGCTGCGCAGCGCATCCGTCCCGGCGAGACGCCCTGGCTGGGACGCGGCACGCTGGGGGACATCGGGGCGATCGGCGTCGACATCTTCTTCGTGATCAGCGGCTTCATCATCACCCGCACGGCGTTTCCCGCGGGCAGGGGCCCCCGCGATCCCGCCGCCTTCGCTTTGGCCCGCGTGTTGCGGGTCGTGCCTCTCTGCTGGCTCATGACGCTGCCCTGGCTTATCGGCGCGAGCGACGCGGCGCACGGCCCCGCCTCGCTGGCCACGACCCTGACCTTCTGGCCCGTCTGGGGAGGCCGCTTCGTGGAGCCGCTGCACCCGCTGGCCTGGACCCTGTGCTTCGAGATGCTGTTCTACGCCGCCTTCGTGGTGCTGCTCCTGCGGCCCCGGCGCGCCGTTGCGGTGGCGCTGCTCGCGGCCTTCGCCGCAAGCTTCGTCGCCGCCGGCCTGACAGGCTCGGCCACGCTGGGCTTCCTCGGCAACCCCATCGTCCTGGAGTTCCTCGCAGGCGTCGGGCTGGCGCTGGCCCTGCCGCGTGCGGCCTGGGGCCGACGGGCCGGCCTTGTGGCGCTCGCCCTGGCGGCCGGGTGGGTCCTGGCGCTGCTCGCCTTGGGCTATGGCGAGGTCTCGGAATCGGCGTTCACCCAGTCGGGCGCCCTCTCGCTGCAGCGTGCGATTCTGTTCGGCGCGCCGTCCCTGCTCCTGGTCGCGGGCGCGGTCCTGCTGGAGGGGCGGGGCGTGCGCAGCGCGGCGGGCAGGCTCCTCGGCCGCGCGGGGGATGCGTCCTACGCGCTCTACCTGGCCCATCCCGGGGCTCTGGCCTTCCTGGTGGCGTGGTCGCCGGCTCTTCCGGCTGACGGGCTGGTCGCGCTGGGCCTCGTCTTGGGGCTCCTCGCCGGAGCGCTGGTGCATGGCGGCATCGAGCGGCCCCTCGCCATGGCCTTCGCGGACGTGGCGAGGCGAAGGCCGGCGCGGGCGCCAACGCCGACTCCCGGCTGACCCGTCTCGGCAACAGGGCCGGCGCCAGGGTCCTCATGTCGGGCGGCGCCGGACCGGGGGAAGCGCCTTCCGGCCGGGGCTGCGCCGGGCGTGCGCAGCGCTGCGCAAGCCCCACCCAAACGGCGAACCGCCCCCCTGTCGGGAGGCGGCTGCCGGTCGTGTCGGGAGGGGAGATCAGTGTCCGAGGAAGAGCGGCTCGATGCAGATCGGGGCGTCCTCGTGGAAGCTGCCCACGTCCTGGTGGGCGATCGCCTTCACCGAGCCGTCGATGTCGTTGCCGAGGCCATTGGCCGCGACGAGGTTGACGTTCTGCTGGCCGACGTTCTGGTCTCCGCCCGTGAAGGGGAAGAACCCGCCGAAGCCCTCGTGGCCCGACCCGATGTCCTGCGTCGCGATGGCCTTCACCGAGCCGTCGATCTCGTTGCCGACGCCGTTGGCGGCCACGAGGTTCACGTTCTGCGAGCCGAGGTTCACGTCGCCGAAGGGGAAGGAGGAGCCGAAGCCCTCGTGCGAGCTGCCGACATCCTGCGTGGCGACCGCCTTGACGGAGCCGTCGATGTCGTTGAAGGCGCCGTTGCCGGCGACGAGGTTGACGTTCTGGGAGGCCTGGTTGATGTCGGTCATGGGAGTCTCCATCGGTGGGGTTGGTTCGGGTTTCAGGTCACCGCCGGGTGGCCGCTGCCGTGTGGCGATGAGGGGAGATTGCCCGCATGCCGGGTTGCGCGCTGTGAGCTGGACCACAGGGGCAAGGAAGCGGCGAAAAAGGGCCTGATCGAGCGCAGGAGCGGCCGCGGGCGCACGGCGCCGGCCGCGATCGAAGATTACAATCTTGGGTTGTAACTGCAGCCGCGCGACGAGGCCCGT
>JAXMCW010000005.1:0-404466 GCA_046349155.1 Alsobacter sp.
CCGATCCCGATACGGGCCAGGCGGTCTTCACGACGCAGACGGCTGCGACGGGCAGCAACGGCTATGGCAGCTTCACGCTGGCGGCTGACGGGACGTGGACCTACACGGCCGACGCGACCAAGGCGGCGATTGCCGGCCTGGCGGCGGGCGCCACGCTGACCGACAGCTTCACGGCGGTGAGCGCGGACGGTTCGGCCAGCCAGCTCGTGACGGTGACGATCACCGGCGGGGCGGCGAGCACGCCGCCGGCCGTGACCACCCCCGCGGCGAACACCGTGGCGGTGATCGGCGGCGTCGCGACGGGCGGCGTGACGGAGGACGCGCCGTCGACCGGGACGAGCCTGACGGCGGCGGGCGCGCTGACGATCACGGACCCGGATACGGGCCAGGCGGTCTTCGTGGCGCAGACGACGGTGGCGGGGACCAATGGCCATGGCAGCTTCACGCTGACGGCGGACGGCCACTGGACCTACACGGCGGACAACACGCAGGCGGCGATCCAGTCGCTGGCGGCGGGCGCGACGCTGACGGACAGCTTCACGGCCGTGAGCGCCGACGGCTCGGCGAGCCAGGTGGTGACGGTGACCATCACCGGGGTCAACGACGCGGCGACCATCGCCGGCGTGGCGGCGGGCGCGGTGACCGCGACGGCGGGGGCGACGAGCCTGACGGCGACGGGCGCGCTGACGATCACGGATCCGGATACGGGCCAGGCAATCTTCACGACGCAGACGGCCGCGGCGGGCAGCAACGGCTATGGCAGCTTCACGCTGGCGGCGGACGGGACGTGGACCTACACGGCTGACGCGACCAAGGCGGCGATTGCCGGCCTGGCGGCGGGTGCCACGCTGACCGACAGCTTCACGGCTATGAGCGCGGACGGTTCGGCAAGCCAGCTCGTGACGGTGACGATCACCGGCGGGACACCCGCGGCGAACACCGTGGCCGTGATCGGCGGCGTCGCGACGGGCGACGTGACGGAGGACGCGCCGTCGACCGGGACGAGCCTGACGGCGGCGGGCGCGCTGACGATCACGGACCCGGATACGGGCCAGGCTGTCTTCGTGGCGCAGACGACAGTGGCGGGGACCAATGGCCATGGCAGCTTCACGCTGACGGCGGACGGCCACTGGACCTACACGGCGGACAACGCGCAGGCGGCGATCCAGTCGCTGGGCGCGGGCGCGACGCTGACCGACAGCTTCACGGCCGTGAGCGCGGACGGCTCGGCGAGCCAGGTGGTGACGGTGACCATCACGGGCGTCAACGACGCCGCAACCATCGGCGCGCCGGCCAACGCGTCCGTCACGGCCAACCAGTCGGTCGTCGGCGGGAATCTCGTCGCCTCCGGAACGCTCTCGATCAGCGATCCGGACACGGGAGAGGCCGCGTTCTCCACGGTCGTCCAGTCGACCGCCGGCAATATCGGTTCGCTCACCTTGAAGGCCGACGGGTCCTACGAGTACACGGTCTCGAATAGCTCCGCCCAGGCGCTGGCAGCGGGTGAGACCAAGGTCGACACCTTCACCGTGGCCTCGGTCGACGGCACGACGAAGAGCATCACCTTCTCGGTGATCGGCGACACCGCGCCGGCCACGACGAGCAGCACCGTGACGGACACCTCCACGCATGTCGTGACGAGCACCAGCGTGGATGAGACGCTGGACGGAACGAGTGCGGCGGACACGTTCGTCTTCGCCTCGAGCTTCGGCAAGGACGTGGTCAATTCCTTCGTCTCGGGCACCGACAAGCTGCAGTTCTCGTCCACGCTCTTCGCCTCGGCGGCGGACGTCCTGAGCCACGCGGTCGCAGATCCCGTGACGCATGACGTCGTCATCACGCTCGACGCCTCGAACACCATCACCCTCAAGAACGCGGTCCTGCTTTCGACCGATATCCTGATCACCTGAGTACAGGTCAAACAGTCCGCAGGTACGCCGTGAGTCAAGACTACCCGAAGGCGTTCATTCGCAAGAGCAAGAGCCTGTTCCTCGTGCTCGTCCTGTTCAGCGCGTTCGTGAACGTGCTGTATCTCACCGGCTCGCTCTTCATGCTGGAGATCTACGACAGGGTCATTCCCGGTCGCAGCATCCCCACGTTGATCGGCCTTTGCGCGATCGCGCTGTTCCTCTACCTGTGCCAGGGCGTGTTGGACGCGATCCGGGCCCGCGTGCTGACGCGGATGGGGTCGTCTATCGATGCCGATCTCGGGCCCAGCGTGTTCGCCCTCCTGGCCGAGTTGCCGCTCAGGCGTCCTGTCGCGAGCGACGGCGTGCAGCCGCTCCGCGATCTCGAGAACGTCCGGAACTTCGTCGCCGGGGCGGGTCCGCAGGCGTTCTTCGACCTGCCATGGATTCCGTTCTACATCGCCATCTGCTGGGCCTTCCACCCCTTGATCGGCATCGCCGCGCTGTGCGGTGCGGGCTTCCTGCTGGGCGTGGCGATCCTCTCGGAGGTGACGAGCCGCGGGCCGGCCGCGGCGGCCGCGAAGGCCGGAGCCAGCCGCTACAGCCTCGCCGAGACGGTGCGTCGCAACGCCGAGGTCGTGCGCGCGATGGGCATGACCGACCGTCTCATGCGGCTCTTCGAGGCGCGCAGCGAGACCCTGCGCATGGCCAACCAGCGGGCCGGCGACATCACCATCGATCTCGGCGGCGTGTCGAAGGTGGCGCGCATGATGCTTCAGTCCGGGGTGCTCGCCATCGGGGCGTGGCTGGTGATCCAGCAGGAGGCCACGGCAGGGATCATCATCGCCGCCTCGATCCTGTCGGCCCGCGCACTGGCGCCTGTGGAGCTCGCCATCGCGAACTGGCGCGCGCTCGTCTCGGCCCGGCAATCCTGGGCGCGGCTGAAGCGGCTTTTCGGCGAGTTGCCGCCGGCGGACCTGCAGCTGCCCCTGCCGCGGCCGCGCGTCGACCTCAACGTGCAGTCCCTGACCGGCACGCCGCCGGCCAGCCCTCGCCGGGTTGTGCAGGACGTCAGCTTTGCCCTGAAGGCGGGGCAGGGGCTGGGCATCATTGGCCCGAGCGGCTCGGGCAAGTCATCTCTGGTGCGGCTCATCGCCGGCGTCTGGACTGGAGCGGCCGGGAAGGTGCGCATCGACGGGGCGGCGCTGGAGCAATGGGGACCGCGGCAGCTCGGCCGCCACATCGGCTATCTGCCGCAGGATGTCGAACTCTTCGGCGGGACCGTCGCGGAGAACATCTGCCGGTTCGATCCCGATGCGGAACCCGATGACATCATCGCGGCCGCCCAGGCGGCTGGGCTGCACCAGCTGATCCTGTCCCTGCCCGAGGGCTACTCGACCATCATCGGGGAAAACGGGGCGGCCCTTTCGGCCGGCCAGCGGCAGCGCGTCGCGCTCGCCCGGGCGCTCTACGGCGAGCCATTCGTGGTGATCCTCGACGAGCCCAACTCGAACCTGGACCACGACGGCGAGGAGGCGCTCACCGAGGCCATCCTCGGCGTGCGGGCGCGCGGCGGCATCGTGATCGTCGTCGCGCACCGGCCCAGCGCGCTCAAGGCCGTGGACTTCGTGCTGGCGATGAGCGAGGGGCGCGTCGCTGCCTTCGGGCCGAAGGACGAGATCCTGAACCAGGTGCTGCGGCCGGTGCCGATGACGCCCCAGCCCAAGACCATGCCCGCGCGGCGCGTCGGAAAGGCCGGCGGAAAGGATGAGGTGTCCTCGTGAGCAGGGTCGTTCACACGCTTGCCCAGGTTGTGCCCGCCAAGGGGGCGGAGGCCACCCCGCCGCATCGCAGCTCCATCCGTCGTCACGTCGTGGCGGGGCTTGGCCTCGTCGGCTTCCTGATGCTGGGCGTCGGGGGCTGGGCGGCCACGACCGAGTTCACCGGGGCCGTGATCGCGCCGGGCAAGATCGTCGTCGACAGCAACGACAAGAAGATCCAGCACCCGACGGGCGGCGTGGTCGGCGAGATCCGCGTCAAGGACGGCGACCGCGTCAAGGCCGGGGAGATCATCATCCGGCTGGACGAGACCGTGACCAAGGCGAACCTCGCGATCGTCTCCAAGAGCCTCGACCAGCTGAACGCGCGCGTGGCGCGCCTCGAGGCCGAGGTGACGGGCGCGCCTGCCGTGACCTTTCCCGCGGAGATGCTGGCCCGGGCCGGGGATGCCGAGGTCGCCCGCCTCATGGAGGCCGAGTCGGGCCTGTTCCAGTTACGGGCCACCTCGCGCGCGGGCCTCAAGAGCCAGCTCACGGAGCGGATCGCCCAGCTCAAGGAGGAGATCGAGGGTCTCTCCAACCAGATCGAGGCCAAGGGGCAGGAGCTGGACCTCATCGCCGGGGAACTGGAGGGCGTGCGCAAGCTCTACGCGCAGAACCTCGTGCCCCTGCAGCGTGTCAGCTCGCTGGAGCGGGAGACGGCGCGCCTGAAGGGCGAGCGGGGCCAGCTCATCTCCAGCACGGCGCAGGCCAAGGGCAAGATCAGCGAGACACAGCTGCAGATCCTCCAGATCGACCAGGATTCGCGCAGCGACGCGGCCAAGGACCTGCGGGAGGCGCAGGCCAAGGTTGCCGAACTCGTCGAGCGGAAGGTGACCGCGGAGGACCAGCTCAAGCGGATCGACCTGCGCGCGCCGCAGGACGGCATCGTGCATCAGCTCGCCGTGCACACCGTGGGCGGCGTGATCAATGCCGGCGACACGGTGATGCTCATCGTGCCCGATTCCGACAGGCTGCTCGTCGAGGTCCGCGTCCCGCCGCAGGACATCGACGACGTCAGGGAAGGCCAGTCGGCCCATATGCGCCTGAGCGCCTTCAACCAGCGCACCACGCCGGAAGTGAAGGGCGCGGTGCTGCGCGTCTCGCCCGACCTGACGACGGACACGCGCACCGGGCAGGCCTTCTACGTCGCGCGCATCGGCCTCGACGTGGACTCGGCCGCCGAGCTGAAGGCGCTGCGCCTCGTGCCGGGCATGCCCGTCGAGGCTTTCATCGAGACGCAGTCGCGCACCGTGGCGTCGCTGCTCACGAGGCCGCTGGCGGACCAGGTGCGTCGGGCCTTCCGCGAGAAGTGACGCTCCCGCGCCGCGGCCGCGAACAGGCACGCGGGTCCAAGCTGTAACGCGGGATTGTGTTTCTGCGGCCGGCCGCGAAGAATGCCTGCGGCGGACACGGGCCCATGAGGGAAGAGGCATGCGACGGATCGGCTTGGCTGCGCTCGTTGTCGCGCTCGGCGCGCAGGTTGCCGCGGCGGAAACCTGCAAGGAAATGGTGCCCGACCTCGAGCAGTTTCGCCACACCATGGAGGTGAACCGCCTCTCGGAATCTGTGTACCGGCAGAAGCTGCAGAGGCCGAAGCGGGTGGACTACGCGATCGGCGTCCTCGTCGACTACGAGGCCCTGACGAACCGGTCCCTCACGATCGTCGACGACGTGGAGTCGCGGGCCAACAAGGCGCAGGAGAGCAAGTGCCCGGGCTGGGAACAGTCCCGCACGATGGACCAGACCAGCCTCGTCATCAAGAACCTCAAGGCCCGCCTGAAGGGCACCCGGGAAGAGATCAACGCCAACCTGACCCGCCTGCGCAAGATGGTGGCCGACGGCAAGAGCGGCATGGTCACGGTGGCGTTTCGCTGAGGGGAAAATTCAAGCGTGCTCGGGACCCGACTTGCCTGAAAACCCGAGTGTTTGAGACTCTAGTTGCTGCAGGCGATGATCCACAACGCATGTGCGACGCGGATGAGGACGGGTCGTTCGAAAATCGCAGGTCTACTTGGCCACATCGATCTGAATTGGCGTTTCGCAAGGGTTGCGCAGAGTGGCGAACGCGTCGTTTGCAGTCGCCAATCAGGACAAGACGGCCAGGGTGGTGGCTATTTTATCGTCAGCGTTCACGTTTAATTCTAGGTTAAGATAGATTAAGACTGTAGATTCACTCCCAGTTTCTCTTGCGTTCACGGTTTAGGTTATTTTGTCCACAAGATAGCCTTGGGAAAGAGTTAATTCATTGTGCTCAATTCAGCGCAGCCCAGACCAATTCGTGCGTCCCATGTTGTCAAACACGGGGGGGCGCTCCGGCGTGAGGTGTTCTCCCAGGTGTTAAAAACCCAGAGAGCGAAGCCCAGGCGCTTGAATATGCTCAATGCTTGGTCCGGCAGCGAAGAGACAATTGACATCACTTATTGTTAAGTCGGTTGAACGTTTATTATTTCAGGCAGCGACGCATCGCGGGTCAAAACAGCTAATTAAGGAATCGGAACGTAGTAATTTCGTTCAACCTTACTAAGAGTTCACGTTGACAAAATTTAACTGCGTCCGGTGTGGATCCCTTGATAGCCTCTAACTGTTTCGCCTCCCCCGAGCGACGGTCCTCACGGAGATTTCAATCCTTTGTTTAGCGATGGCCTTTACACTTCGGCGAGTTTGGCTAATGTTAAGAGCGGCCAGCCCATTTGACGAAGCTCGCATGAGAGGGGCGATCGTGCAGGGCAGGCGGGAGTGATGACGATGTCCAGCTCAAAAACCAGGATGCGCTCCTACAGGCGCTGGTCCCCCGACGAGCGTCGGGCCATCGCTCTGGAGTCGTGCGGTTCCGGGTCGAGTGTTTCGGCCGTTGCCAAAAAGTATGGCATCAGCGCGGTCTCCTTGTATCTGTGGCGAAAGGAGCTTGGGAAAGAGGGGGGATCCGATCTTCTTGGTCAGGTGGCCCCTGCAACTTCATCGTTAGCTCAAATCGCGGATCTCGGCGCCGCCGAGAGCGCTCTAGGCGAAATCGCTGCGCCGTCGAGCCGCCCAAGGTTGGGATCCGAGCCCGTTGGCCTTTCGGACGACGAGCGGGTTCGCAAGCTGGAACTGCAACTCGCGGAACTCCAGTCGGAATTGCAGGCGAGCCGCCGCCAGCGGGCTCTCCTGGTAAGCGTGCTCACGAGTATCGGGTCCCAATTGAAGCTGGTCGCCGAAATCGAGGAGGCGTCGCTCCCGGCAATGCGTTCCGAACCTAAGCACTAGTGGTGACTCTGCGGATGGCGTCGACCGTCAGGAGCTCAGCTTAGGGGGATGCTCGGCAAGGGCGTTCAAGTGTGAGGCCACGTCTCTAACGGCCTGAAGCAGCAGGCGATGCTGACGGCGGCTTTCTTCCAGTTCTCGCCGCGCAGTCTCAATGCGCTCGGCAAGATCGGAGATCTCCCGCTCCAGCACCTTCGTGCGGTCACACTCGATGGGCTCGTGCGCGTTGCAACGGTCGTCCGTCGTTATCTCGTCCCAGGTGTTGGCTTTCATCACGAGGAATTCTCCAATGCCATTTCACGTCCCACGTCTTTGTCGGACGCGCACGCGCAAGGGCACCTGACCATCTGCCCTGGCTCCTCTTGCGGCAAGAGTCGAGAGGACCCGATCCGTGCCGCATGAGCCAGTGTGGAAACTTTTCTTCGTTAAGACTGCAACATGTTCACGAGCGTTTCGTCCCCCATTTGGGTGATTTGCTCCGTTACAGTCTCGACATTTCACGTCAGCTTTCAACCTGGAGATGCTCTCCCTCCGAGCATCGTTGTCACGTCCGACATAATTGTAACGCCTTAAGCGCAACCGCTTGGCTGAAACCTCGTCGCGTGGGGGAGCCTTCGTTGCAAGACAAGAAGTCGCACGCTGGAGGCCGCGGGATTCGTCAGAGCGCTGACGAAGCCACTACCTAGAGGGGCAGTTCGCTCATCGGCTCACATCGCTCACCGGCCTTTCCAGGCGCGCTGCGACGCGCCCAATTTCATTGCCGGCGGCTTCAGCCCCCGATCTCCTCAGTAGAGCTATGCATACCCCGTGCCGCCTTGGCGCCGCGGAGACCCACTCAGCGCCAGCCGCGCTTGTGGTCACGGCAGGAGCCTCGCTGCAGCCGTATGCGTCTCCCACTGCCGGATGGACAGGATGTCAGTCGACCAGCAGCGTCGACAGGATGCACAGGACCCAAGTGGCCCAACACAGCGCCCACACTCGCAGGACGAGGCGTTCGAGGCGCGCAGCCCGCTGAATGAGGGGGGATTGGCTCGGGAGGAGGAGAGGTGTGAGTTCGCTAGCGCCGAACCCCGGAAGCCGGCCCGCAGAGGTGCCCGGCGCCAGGAGGGCAAGGCGCGCCCGAACCGGACGGCGAGCCTGATCTCCCGAGGCGAACTCGAGCGCGCGCTTGACCTGGCGCGGCGGTCTGGCGTTCGTCATCTGCATCACAGCCTCCATCGTGGCGGTGGAGCCGCTTGCTCCTCCTCGCTGGTTTGGTCCCTTATGGTTGACGAGATCTCACCAGCCGGCGCCGAGGCTGCGCTTGAGCACGGCAGGCCGTTTGATTGGCCGGCTTGTGTGGCACCGGTGTATCAGGCGGGGTTAGGTTCCGCTGGATTCGTCGAGATCGCTGTCGCGCACGACGATCTTGATGGTCGAGGCGTCCTCGACATCCGCCAGCAGGCGTAACTGCTCGCCGACAGTCCTGAGAATTCCCAAGAGGAAGCGCCGGTGCGCTCGGCTGTTCGCGAGCTCGGTTTGCAGCCGCGCGAGTTCCGTGCGGCTCACCGTGACCCAGTCCGGATGTGCTCCTTGAGACATCGCGATCGGGAGGCTGACCTCGTCAGGGTCCTGGGCCTGCACATTCTCCGATCCATGCGGGCGTTGTGTGGACGCCGATGAGCGCATCTCGGCCCGCTGCGAGCCGTCCTCCCTGGCCTTGCTGTCGTCAATCAGTCCAACCGGGTTCAGCAAATATCTCTTACGCCAGTGATAGAGCGATACGCTGCTGACATTATATTTTCGTGCTGTCGCGGACACCGATGCGCCGGGGGCAAATGCTTCGGCGATGATGAGGCGCTTCAGGCTTTCGCTCCAGCCTCGTGCTGGACCGGTGGCAAGGGGAGGGTTGCTCGGAACGGGCGAATCGACCGGGCGGCGCTCGTGGCTCGCTCGGGGTTCAGTCCTGCGTCCGCGCGCTGAGCGCCCAGTCTTGGGAGGGGCTGTCATCCCAGGCTCCGCCATGCCAAAGGGCCGGGACCACTAAGCCCGCTCATGTTTAATAAAGACTGAGCAAATTGCAAAAATGGAAGGAGTTGGAAGCCGTCGTTCGCTAGGTTGCGCGGCCCCCTTGCACGGCTTCGACCGGCATCAGCAGTCAAGCACCCGTCCTCGAATTGATCCTGCTGGTCAACCTATTGTTCTATAAGAATAAAGTGGTTCACGTTTCGGCCCCGGCCCTGTCGGTCTCCCGATGGCTTTCCAGGATTTCTCCTCCCCGCCAAGGCTGTAGCGAGCGATTTCGTCCACAACGACCACCCCCATGTGTTAAGAAGACTTAACTTGGCGAATCAGGGTGGGCGGCAGGCGCCCTGCCTGAGAGAGGTGGGATGACTCATTTTCTTTCGTGCGTGCAGCGCAAGGGTGGGTGTGGCAAGACGACCATTGCTGTGAATATCGCCTTCAGTCTCGCTCAGCGGGGACTTCAAGTGGCCCTGGTTGATGCGGACCCGCAAGGTTCGGCCTCATTCTGGCTGAGGGGCTCGCTCCAGCGTGGTGGGCCTCGACTTCTGTCGCTGCCTCTCGCGCGGGTGGAGATCAGGGATTGGGTGAGGCGCGTGCGGACTGCGGCCGAGGGCCAGGATCTCGTCATCATCGACGCGCCGCCTCACATCGATGAGGCTGTGGGCGCGGCTCTCGCGCTCTCCGATACGGTCGTGATGCCTTGCACGGCCTCGGGGCTCGATCTCGATGGCCTGCGTCAGACGCTGGCTCTGGCGCGCGTGGTGCGTCAGCACCATCCCCTGCGCGTGATGCTGGTGCCCAATCGCGTGGATATGCGCACGATGGAGGGTCGCCAACTCAAGGCCGAACTTGAGGACTTCGGGGAGGAAGTCACGGAGAAGGTGGGAGACTATGCCGCGTTCCGCCGGAGCGTCGGCGGAGGGCAGAGCGCGCTCGATCAGAATCCGGCATCGCCCGCCGCCCAGGACCTCGCCTTGCTGACGGACCAGTTCCTGTCGGGTGACGTCTCCCTCGAGCGGTTGGTCCACGGGCGGCAGCGCGAACGCGGGTCGGGCATGCTCCGTCTTCGCTTTCGCGCCGCCTGAGGACGGTCCGGACCTCCATTCGGCCGAGGGACGGGCTCTTGGGCACCCTCAGGCCTGGATATTCCCACCTCTTCAGGAGGAACTCGGCGCCGTGAGCAGGAGACGCTTGCCAGTGGCGCCCTGAAGCGTGCGCAGCACGAATTCCCCGAGTTCTACGACGTCCTGCGTGGCGCGGGACTGCGGCTCGAAGTCGTGGACCGACTGGCCTAAGGAGAAACTCCTCTTGAAGGCGGTGAAGTCCCCGAGCTTGGGCGCGACGGGCTCCTTCAGCTTGCGCAGTTCGTCGCTGAGGTCCTGGCCTTCCACCGTGCGAAAGTCGACCCGGACGGGGACGAGGATCACCTTGAGCTTCTTGGAGCGTCGTACGGCGTGCACGAGGTCGAGGGTCTGGCGCAGGCCCGCAAGATCGAGGTCCGAGGGGCCGCAGGGCAGGAGGGCCAGGTCGCTGATGGCCAGGGCTGCGCCCACCGCTGCGTCCACGTGGGGCGGAGCGTCGATGAGCACGTAGTCGACGGTCGCTACGAGCCCGCGGATGGCCGCTACCCAGCCTTTGACGTCGTCGGGATCGATGGGCTTCTTCACAACCGTGAAGGGCAACTTGCGCGGCTCGGCCCAGGCTGCCGCGGAGGCCTGGGGATCCGCGTCCACCACAAAGACGGTGTGCCCCCGACGGGCGAGGTCAGCCGCGAGATTGACGACGGTCGTCGTCTTGCCGCATCCGCCCTTGCGTTGCACCGCTGCGATCAGGCGACCCATTTCATTCCCTTGGTAACGGGGTGCCTATGCACCCGGCATCCTGCCTTACAGCTAAACTTGTTTATGACGACACGTCGAGACCTGAGCACCGTCTGAATCGCAAGACCTTGCTTCAGCTCACTGAACTGCGCTTGACACTCTTTCGCTCGTGCGTAGCGTGAACCCATCTTTAGGAGCTAATGATCGTGTCCCAGGGGCCTTCCGCCGAGCGTTTCGTAGTCCGCCTTCTCCCCGTCAATCAGGGGTTCTACCTCCTGACTTACGTCAATGCTCGCGATCCGCGCTCGCCACCAAGGATCATGGTGACGCAACGCCCCGGTTCCAGGGACGAGGTGTCATTTCTGCACTCGCCCGACGTCGAGGATGGCCTCCTTCAGCCTGGCCAGGCGGTCGCGGTGGCGTGTCGTCGGGCGACCGAGATCCTCGTCACCACGTGCGCCCAGGGTGCTTCCGTTTCCGACGATGTCGAATTGAGGTTCGACCGGCTTGGAGGGGGCGAGGTTGAACGCGTGTCCGGACCGGCGGCTGCTCTGCGCGCCGCAAAGCAGGCGGCCGCGCCGATCTCGGCGGGTCCCGCGCGGGGGGCGGCGCGTCCGGTGGCGGCGCCATCGTCGAGCAAGTCCCGCCCTGCACGCGATACCTTCTCTGCAGATGGTTCTGACGACGAGTCCTATGAGGCGTCTGATCCTGATGAGGGGGGGCTCATCCTTCTCGCCGGCCACGTGCAGGCCGCGGGCGATGTGGAAGCCGGCCCGGATGGCTGGCTGGGCAGCGCACGGGGACGGCGATGGATCGAGGGATTCTCGGCGTCCTGGCAGGAGTCGCTGCCGGGTGTCAGGCTGACCTACGCCGTCGATGTGGAAGGCAATGGGCGCTCCAAGCTTTGCCTGGCAGGTCAATTTGCCGGCACGAGACGGCGGGCAGTGCCTCTGACGGGCGTGATGTTCGAGCTGGCCGGGCCGCGAGCGGCCGAGCACGAACTCGTCGTGCGTGCCTCGTTCCTCAACAGCCCCGTGCAGGAGGAGGCGGGCCGCCGCGTTGAACTCATGGGTCCTACTGGTGATGAGCCGCTTACGGGACTTTGGGTCAATGTCAGGAAAGTTGTGCTGGCCCAGAGGCCCAAGTCGAAGCCCGTGGGAGCCGCCAAGGGCCGGCTGAGAGTGTTCCGCGCGCAGTAAGCGTGCGAGACCCCTTTGCGCCGGCTCAGGGACGAGCGCGTGCGGTGAGTTTGGCGGGAAACTGCCGCACCTGTTGCCACAAGCGCTGCGGATTTGGTGTGTGGAGTGTCCGCTCTGAGTGCCGAGCAGAAGATTCTTCTTCATGTCGGATGTGGACCGCCCAATCCGACAAAGTTGCACCCCTGGTTCCGGGATCAGTCCTGGCTGGAGGTGCGGATCGACATCGATGCCCGGGTCAGGCCCATGGTCGTGGGCGACGTCGCGCATCTGGAGTTCATTCGTGACGGAAGCGCGGACGCCATCTGGTCGTCACACATGCTGGAGCATCTGTTCGAGCATGACTGCAGGCGCGCGCTCAAGGATTTCGTCCGCGTTCTCAAGCCGTCAGGCTACGTTCTCATTCATACACCAGACCTTCAGAAGGTGGCTCACGCCATCGTGGACCGCGGGCTCGACCAGCCGCTCTATGACTCTCCTGCTGGAACGGTCTATCCGCTCGATACGATCTTCGGAATGAGGTCGTCAATTGAGCGCGGGAACGGCTTCATGGCGCATCGCACGGGCTTCAGCCTGGAGCGCCTGGGAACCATGCTGCTTGACGCAGGATTTCGGGAAGCCCGGGTGTGGGACGGGTCGATGTATGACCTGTGGGCCGTGGGCCTGCGCGAGGCCGCTGAGATGAAGGGGCAGGACCAGCCAAATCCAAACCCGCAAGGGCGTGACGGGATCGGCTAGCGCCACCCAGAGACCCGGGTCGTGGGGCTGAGCCTCCAGGCTAGGAGATCCGCTGGAGAGGCTTGAATACGCGTGCTGATACTTGGCGCCCTGCTTTTCAGGCCGACCGGTGGGCAAACAACAGTGCGTTCGGATTTGTCTCCGCCGCCCGGCAGGCAGGCCCCTGTGACGGCGGAAAGGACCAGCCCCATAGCCCAAAAAAACGGAGCGCCCTTCGGCGCCCCGCTTCTTTTCGTCGTTCCCGTATGAGCTTCTCTTAGTGGAAGCTCTGGTCGATCTTGATGCCCAGTTGCTCGTCGTGCCAGGTCCAATTCTGGCTGACATAGGCGAGTAGTTCTGCCTTCGTGAAGTCGCCGTGGTCGAGATGACCGGCAAGGTGCGTCAATTCCTGCGGCGAGAGAGGCTCTCCCGCATTGTGGAAGATGTCCTGCACAAACTCCGAGTTGCCGACGTGGTCACCGGCGGTCTTGTGGTCGAGTTCGTGGAACGTGTCCTTGACGACGTCGAGCACACTCTTGCCACCATTCAGTTCATCCAGGGCGTTCTTGTACTGGGTAGCCGTGGGATCGTCGCCGGTCGCGAAGTGGAACATTCGCGCGATGGCGGCCTCGCTCGAATTGTGGACGGTAATCTGCACGGAGTCGTCGAACTGCTGGAATTCGACGTTCTTGGCCGTGCCGAGCTTGCCCCAATCGTACGTGTTCGAGTCGGGATCATAGCTTGCATGGTGTGGCTTTGAGTGGTCGTAGACTACGACGTCAAAGCCCTTATCACCGTTGATGTCATCGTCATGGCCACTGGCATAGATCGTGTCATCACCCTTTCCGCCGAAGACTGTGTCTTCCCCGCGGCCGGTGTAGATCTTGTCGTCGCCGTCATTTCCAAAAATCAGGTCGTCGCCCTTGCCATCATGGATGGTGTCGTCGCCCCTGTCGCCAAAGACCGTGTCATCACCCTTGTCGCCGTAGATGATGTCGTCGCCCTTGCCTCCGAAGAGAAGGTCGTCGCCCTTGCCTCCGTGAATTCCGTCGTCGCCCTTTCCGCCGAAGATCGTATCGTCGCCGCGGCCACCGAAAATCGTGTCGTCGCCGCGCCCGCCAAAAATCAGGTCATCGCCGCGACCGCCGTCAATCCAATCACCGTGGTGCCCGTGACCCGGACCATGCCCCCCACCGGGGCCGTGACCTTCATCAGGATTGTAGCAGACGGTCATGTCGCCCCCGGCTTACCGATCTTCCAACCTAACTTTAGACATAACTAACATAACTTATTTTCCATGTTAAGGGCCAAAATGTGTGCACCGCAGTATAAATTTAGGCGGCAGTAAGACTGTGTAGATCTTCAAAAAAAGGCGGAAGAGAGAAGATAATCCGCATGTAGTTCGGGCGTGAATTGAATAAAAAAATATAGAATAGATCTTATAAGTTTGGAAATATGTACTTATTGCGCCAAGTAATAAAATGGATATTACGCTGATATTGCGAATGCAATGTGATGGGACGAGCAATTGCTGCGGAGGGGCTTTCTCGCGCTGGGAATATTGGAAATTGGTAACTGCAGGAGCTAAATTGATGCTCCTCAACGTTCCTTAAGGTATTAACAAGACCCCAGCCGATCGTCACAGTTCCGTGATGAGAAATTGGGCTGGGTGTCCCTTTCGAGGGCAGACAGGCTTGGCGCTTTTCATGCCTGCGCATCTGGACGGACTTCGCCGCGTCGCTCCGTGCGCCCGGCTCTAATGCGATACGGGTCTGTTCTTGGGACGCAGGGCGCCCGTCAGAAACATGGGCAAAAGGGCGGCGGGAATCGCTCGTAGGAGCGGCCAGTCGCGCAGGGCGTCGTGGGACGGGGATTCGATCGGCACGGCGACGACGCAGCCCGCTTCGCGGGCCAGATCGAAGGCTTGATCGTGGATCATGTCGTCTTCCGAGGCCAGCACGATCGCGGTGCAGCCCGTTCGCTCGATGACATGCGTCATCTCGCCGGGCCTGATGGGGCCGGTGGCGAGGTCGTCGTAGGCACTGCGTTGCGTCTGGCCCAATGGCGTCGACCTGTCCAGGACAGCGATATCGAAGGCGAGATCTTGCCGATCGCGGATTCGGACCAGGGCCCGGTACTGCCGCAAGGCGAAGGCGTCGGAGCCGGCGGCCAGAAGTCCAATGACGGGTCGGTCGGGAGCGGGGATCTCCGCCATTCTCGGCGGGGGAGCGGGGAGGGGCGTCCAGCGCTCGACGGCGCTGCCGGGGATGTGGGTCCTGGCGAATGATGCGCCGCGCATCGAAGCCGCGAGAATCGTCACCGGACGGCCTTCCGCCAGGGCGGATTTTGCCGTTTCCACGACGTCGTTCCTCGGCCGGCGCAACATCAGTAGGTTCAGGGCCGGATCATGGCCGAGGGGGGGCGGCCAACCGGCCTGCAAGCCGGCACCGTCGATGGAAATGACACGAGCTGGAGGCAGGTGTTCCGGTACTGTCCGGGTCCAATCATCCCAATCGACATGTGCGCCCGTGGGCAACCTGATCGAGATTGTCTCCGCTCTCGTGATCATCGCAAATATAAGGCCCTGGGGCGCCAGGTTGTGCTCCAACCAGGCGCTGAGCCATGGCGAAGGCTCATGTCGCAGAGCTACGAGGATCCAAGGTTCGGTTGGCCGGAACTGCTCTGCAGCCAGCGGGGACCGAAAGGGCCTCAGGGGATCGCGCTCGAGATAGGCGTCCGTCGCGGAATCCACTGACGGCCAGCGGTCGCGCAGGATCCGTGCATTGCGGACGATGAGGGCTCTCTTGGCGTGCGTGAAGGAGGCCGTGCCCTTGTGGCTGACGACAACATTGGTCGCGCAGACATTGCGAAGTCCGGCCTTCTCCACCTCCAAACCGAAATCCACGTCCTCGAAATAGCCGCGGCCATAGACCGTGCTAAGGCGTGGCACCAACTCGAGCGTCCGGCGGGGCACGTAGAGGCAAAATCCAATGCCGTGCGGCAGGTCAACCGCATGAGGCGGCTCGGACAGGCGGCTGACGACGGCGTTGAGAGCTTCAAGATCGGCGGGAATGGGGTTGGCCCGGAACTTGACCGGGACGCTCGTCAGTTCGCCGTTGTTGGACAGCGGCGTGATGGTTCCCACAGAGGGATCCCTTGCAATCGCCTGAAGGCGGGACAGCCAGCGGCGCGGGAGAACCACATCGGAATTGAGGATGACCACGTCGCCGGCAGGAGTTGCCGCGAGGCACCGGTTGACGCTGCGGGCGAAACCGAGATTGCTGGGATTGCGCACGACGAGAACGCGGTCGCTGGCGACATCATCGAGGACCGCCCGAACGTCAGGATCGGGTGTCGCGTCGTCGATGAGAATAATCCGCCGCGGCTGCGTCTCGCCGTCTCCCACAAGGCTCGCAAGGCAAGCCGAGAGGCTCTGCGCGTCTCCATAGACGGGGACGATGATGGTCGTCATGTCCGGGGTGGGGCGCTTCCAGGTCTCCGCTGGATCCGGAAGGGCGGATTCCCGCACGAGGGGACTGCCCTTCAGGGGCGTCTTCAGCGTGATCTCCTGAACGTCGATGACGGAGGCCTTTTCAGGCCAGGAGGCGCGAAACTGGCCGAAACGTAGGCCATCATGCCCATGCTCGGCTGCGACCTCGATCTTGCGGAGGATTCTTGAGCCTTGCCGCAGGACGAGCGTGCGCCCGGGACGATCGTCGCGCCAAGCGAGCCAGCCTGAGAGCCCCTCCTCGTCTGCTTCGACGCTGCCGGTGACCGTCCAGCCGGGGTCGAGCACGTCTTTGCATCGGGCGATCACGCGAGGAAGGGTCGCGATCTCCAGGATCTCCGACGCCCGCTGCTGTGCCTGTCCGGCTGGCTGCGTGCGCCCGACGGCTTGAACCAGGAGATCCTGGATGTCGCCGTCGGTCGGGTCGAGCCAAAGCGCTTTTTCGAGTGCGCCGATACACGCCTCGAGGCCAGATGTGAGGCGCAGGAGCGAAGCCTCGAGCAAGCGACTGGATGCGGTCTGTCGGCCGACGCGATGGTGACGGTCGAGCAAGCGGAGCGCCCACTGGTGTTTGCCCTTGGCTGCCTCTTCGCGCGCCCACCGGTGAAAATCTTCGACGATGGGGGCGGCGGATGCGCCGGATGCCGAAGCCACGGACGCCACGGGGGACGCAGTCGGGGCTTTCCGCGAGGATGGAGGCCTCGCCCGCGGCGCCTTGTCCTTCTGTCGACGCGTCATTATTGCTCCTGCCGTTCACTCAACTTGTGGATCATGGTTGAAGGTGCCACAAGGGCCTGTCCGTGGAGTCAACCTCGTCGTGTATTCGCGCCTCGTTCCATTGCGTCGCTCCGACAGGCACGTCCGGCTTCCGACCTATGGGCAGTGCCTTCCGGAGGTTTGCCCCATGGTCGTGTCCATTGCGCCGATCGAGGCCGCGCAATTGGCTGACCGCTTTCCGATCGCGTGGAGGCAGGGCGGGGGCATCTGGGATCTCGTTTGCCTTGTCGGCCTCACACCCGACCACGACTACTGGCGAGCGCCACCTTTCGAAGACCATCCCGGACAAGGGATGCTGCCGCTGTTGCTGCAGGCCTATCCCTTTACCGTCGTGGATGACGGAGAAACCGAGGCTCTCACGATCCTGCGCGATGACGATGTGGGGAGCTCCGAGGGCGACGTCCTGTTCGATGAACGTGGTGAGCCGACTGGGGACACGGAACGACGGTGCCAGGCGCTCTGGACTTTCGTCGGAGATCGCCGCCGGGCCGAGCCGCTGTTTGCCGCCCTGGGCGCCCTCGATGTGTTCAAGCCTTGGGACCTGACGTTTCCGGACGCCAAGGTGAAGATCGAGGGTCTCTTCACGATCGACAGCGCCTTCTTCGGCTCCAAGTCGCATATTCTCGCAGTCGAGAGCCATGGCTGGCAGGCGGCCAACCTTTTGACACTCCACCGCATCTCCCTGTATCGGGCCGCCGAAATGGTGGGGCATCGCCTGCAGGATACACGGGCGACCCAAAGTGCAGGACAGCAGCATTCGCCTGCCTGACAACGGGCGCTAGCGCAGCGCCGAAAAGTCGAGGATCGCCGACTCATCCAACGCATAGGTCACGCGGCCAGCAGGCACCTCCGGCGCCTTTGGAAGGGCCTTGGGATCCCGGTTCACGACCACTCGCATGACCTGACCGAGCCACACATCGAGGTCAGCCGCTGAGCGCGACAGGAAATAGCCGCCGAGAAGCCGCATCGAAAAGACCGAGGCGATGGCCAGTTCGAGCGGAGAAGGCTGGCCGCTGGCCAGCGCGCCGAGCCAGTGCGTTTCGAGCTTCTGGAGCTTTTCCACATCGACTGCATAGAGGGACGCGGTCGATGCGGAGGTACCCTGAAGCCGGAATACGATGGGCAGGGGGGCGAGGAGGGACACGCGTGTCAGGAGCGACAGGCTGCGGCTCATTTCGCGCAGTTCGCGTTCGGCCGACTTCAACTCCTTGAGCACGCCGCCCATCGCAGTCGATACCTGCCCCGCTCCATCAAGGAAGGGCGCACCATGGGTGTCGCGCGCCTGCAGGAGGCTCTCCTCGACGCTCCAGGCCGCAAGGCCGCGGACCGGCGTGCCGTCGTCGTTGGCGCCGCCCCGTCTCACGAAGGGCAGGACCCGGAGCATGTAGGGCACATAAGATCCGCGCCAGCGCCAGTTCCTGGACAGCGGAGACGCAAGGCAGGCATCGGGGTCCGTGACAGCGACGGGCCACCATTGCCCACCCTGGCGCTGGAACAGGATGGGCGCGGTCCCGGCAAGGCGCAGGCACTCCGCGGGTGTCACCGGCATGGTGGGCCGGTAGACCTCGGGGACCACGCGAACGCGTCCCCCAGCCACCTGGAATCGGTGTTCCCGCGCAACCTCGAGGGAAAAGGGAAGCAGGGCCTTCAGTTCAGCCACGACCGCCTCGGGCGCCTCTGCGCTTTGCGCGCGAGGCTCCTCAGTACTCACGCATGCTCCTCCTCAGCCGCTCCACAAGAGGGCTGGTAAAGTACTGCAACGCCGTGCGTTCACCGGTCGTAATGATCGCGTCCGCCTGCATGCCGGCCGTAATCCTGTCCCGGAAATAAGGAGGGATCGACGTGCCGTCAGCGACAACTTCCGCGGCGAAATAGGGCTTCTTGTCGGTTTCGTCGATGAGTCTGTCGCGAGACAGGGCGCGTACCTTTCCGTAAAAGATGGGCGGCTTGCGCGATGCGAACGCGGCAAAGCTGATTTCCGCTGTATCGCCCACCTTCACCGAATCGATATCGTTGGGGCTGACCTGGGCGCGAATAACCAGTTCGTCCGTGTCGGGCGCGATGTCCATGATCGGATCGCCCGGCTTCAGGACCCCGCCGACCGTGAAAATCTTCATTCCCTGGACCACGCCCTTGAGCGGCGCCTTGACCTCGACGCGGCGCAGGACATCGGTGGCGACGGTCTGGCGCTCGCGGAGGTCGGAAATGATTTTCCGGGTATCGACCAGATCCTTGCTCACGCCTTCGGCAAACTGCTTCTTGAGCTGTTCGATCTGCAGGTTCGTCTCGCCGGCGACTTGTCCGTTGCGGGCGATATCGGCTTCCGCCTTGCCGATATCACCATCGAGGCGGGCCTTCTCCCGCTCCATGGAATAGACCCTCGTGATGGGAATGAGCTTCTTCTCGGCAAGCTCGCGAAGGCCCACAAGTTCACTGTTGATCTTGTCCACCTGTTCAATCGATGAGTCCCTTAGGCGGACGAGGCCATTCTGTTCTTCGGTGAGCTGGCGGAGGCGGGATTGAAGGATGGAAAACTGTCCAGTGAGGTTCGCACGACGGTCGCGGAATTGGGTCTCCTGATCGGCCATGGCACGGCCGACGGCAGGGTCGCTCGCCTGGCTCGTCACCTCCTCGGGGAAGATGAGAACCGGGCTTTCGTCCCGCTCTGCAACCAAGCGCGCTTCCTGTGCCACAGCGACCGCGAGCTGGCTGCGCACGGATGAGGCGCTTGCCTGTGCGAGCGTGGGTTCGAGACGGACCAGAACCTGACCCTCTTCGACGTGATCACCGTCCCGGACAAGGATCTCACGGACGATGCCGCCTTCGTAATGCTGGAGCGTCTTGCGGTTCATAGCGGGCGTCACAACGCCGGGCGCCACGGCGGCCTGGTCGAGGCGGGCCACGGCGGCCCATACGCCTCCAAAGCCGAAGAAAACCAGGATGGACAGCCACGCGGCGGCAATCGGAGCCTTCCAGTTGTCAGAGGCGGGCCGGGGAAGGGCGGGGGTACTGGCCTTGGACATCACTGCGCTTTCCTCTGGCCAGGAAGTTGTACGACGTTGGGGACACCAAGCCTCGGCAGGACGTCTTCCGGCCTTCCGTAGCCATGGGCGCGTCCATTGGCGAGAAGCAGGACGTAGTCAACGAGCGACAGGACGTTGCCACGATGGGTCACAAGCACCACGGTCGTTCCCTGCTCGGCCACTGCCTTGATTGCCGACACGAGGGCTTGCTCGCCGGCGGAATCCAGACTGGCGTTTGGCTCGTCCAATACAAGGATCGAGGGCCGTCCGAAGAGAGCACGCGCGAGCGCGATGCGCTGTCTCTGGCCTCCCGAAATGCTGGCGCCACCCGGTCCGATGTTGGTGTTGTAGCCTTCCTCAAAGGACTGGATCACGTCATGGGCGCCCGCGAGACGAGCCGCCTCGATGATGTCCTCCATGGGCGCCTCGCGGAAGCGCGATATGTTCTCGGCCACAGTGCCGCTGAATAACTCCACATCCTGGGGCATATAGCCCAGATACTGGCCGAGTTCCTCCGGATCCCAGTGGGACAGTTCGGCGCCATCGATTCGGATCGTTCCGTTGCTGGGTTTCCAGACTCCAACCAGCGCCCTCGCCAGGCTCGACTTCCCAGCGCCGCTGGGACCGATGATGCCCAGGATCTTGCCAGGTTCGAGTTCGAAGCTGACGTCCTTCATTGTGGGGGCACGGGCACCGGGAGGCACGATGGTAACGTCTTCCAGCGCCACATGGCCAAGCGGCCGGGGAAGAGGCAACCGTTCGGGAGGAAGTTCTGTCAGACTGAAGAGTTCGTTCAAATGTTTGTAGGCAGACCGTGCGCCAACAAGTCGGTACCACGAGTCCATGATGCTCGCGGCAGGGCCCATGGCCCTATAGGATAGCAGCAGGATGACGACGGCGCTGCCGGGGGGAATTTCGTTCTTCAACGCCAGCATTGCCGCCCACGCGAAAATGAGGGACGGCACGACACGATGGGCGCAACGAAAGGCAAAATGGACCCAAGCGGTGACCCGTCGAGCCTCGTCGGCCCAATCCAACGTCAAGTCCCGGATGTTCCGCCAGCGATCCTGCAAACGCCGTTTCATGCCGAGGGCGTAGATTACCTCGCTGTTTCGCAGCATGCTGCCGGCAAACTCGTCCGCCTCTGTTGATTTGGCCAAAGACTTGACCGTCTGGGATCCTCCAAGCACGCTGATGGTGGTACCAAGGACCGTCACCACAATAATGGCTACACTCAACATGATCGCCAGATCGGCATGGATCAGATAGGCGGCGAGGACAAAAAGAGGGATCCAGAGTGCGTCCGTGATCTGAGCGAGAACGCTGCCGGACAGCGCTAGGCGGAGCCTTTCCAGGTCGTGGAGCGTGCGAGTTGGGCTTATGCCAGAAGCGGGAAGAGTCCAGCGTGTGAGAAGAGCCGCGTGGGCCGCGTCAAAGACCTTGTCTGCCAGGGACCGGTCAAAGGCCGTTCCGATCCTGGCGAGTGCCGTCGTTCTCAGCCCATCAAGCCCCGCCTGGAGGATCCATGCGGCGCAGACCAGAATCGTCAAGAACAACAAGGTCCACTCATTGCGTGATGTGAAAACACGATCAAACACGCTCATCATGTACACCATGCTCGAGAGCTGGAGTACGTTAATAAAGAAACTGACTGCAAAGATGGACGCAACCGCCGGCCACAGCTGCACAAGCGCTTTGCGGACCGGATTGGACGAGCGGGTCTGCGCCTGCATGTTAATGGGCTCCAATTTACAAATTAATAGATGATTAGCAATTTACA
This sequence comes from Alsobacter sp., assembly GCA_046349155.1. Classification (GTDB taxonomy): domain Bacteria; phylum Pseudomonadota; class Alphaproteobacteria; order Rhizobiales; family Beijerinckiaceae; genus Alsobacter. The sequence goes on from JAXMCW010000005.1 coordinate 21,796, forward strand.
TGCCGAGGAGCAATGGCCTAAGCTTCGCTCCTCGACAGCCCGCGTTGACCTCCTTTGAGTCTGGGCTAGGCAAGGCTGGTATCTTGATGAACCGTGTCATCCGAGGCCAACGTGGTGCTTCGCCGGTGAACGTCGAAAGACCTGTTCGAGACAGCGTCCGGTCCAAGCGAAAGAAGCTTTCCTCGCCTCTTGAAGAGAGTGGCATCAGCAAGGGTGGCGGGACGGGCGCCCAAAAGGTGTCCATATCCACTCTGGATGGGCCACCCTCCGCAAGCCCAGCCCGAAGATCTCCGAAGAACGGCCCTGGCGTGCCTATTGTCATCTCTGCCGGGCTTTTTGACAGGGAGTGGTACGCGAACAGGATCGGGATATCTCAAGACGACGCCCTGCAACACTGGCTCGAAACGGGACTTCGGACCGATCAGCCCCCCAATTTCCTTTTTGACATCCAATGCTACCGACGTGTTGCGGGACTGAGCGAAGAGGATCCCGTTCGGCACTATGTGGAACAGGGTGATCGCCTTGGCTTGTCTCCATCGCCCTTTTTCGATGCTGGTTTTGTCAGAGCCACGTTCGGTCACCTCGCCCAGGCGCACGAAACGGCTCTTGCTCTCTACCTGCGCCTGTCGCGGACGGGCGAGGTCGATCCGAATCCCTTCTTCAGCACAAGCTTCTACATATCGCGCTATCCCGACGTCCTGGCGGCAGGGAAGGAGCCATATGAGCACTTCCTGCACCGTGGGCAGATCGAATACCGGGACCCGCTTCCAACGTTCAAGACGGCATTCTACGCCCGCAAGCATGGTGTGCCGCCTGGCGAGGTCTTTACGCACTATCTGTCGCAGGGTGCTGCACGTGGTCTCATCACGGACCCGTCCGAAGACGAGACCGTCTTCACAGAATTCGACAAATTTTCACGACCTGGGCCAGCATTTCGGGCATTGCCGACGCTGGAGGAGGCCGAGCGCCTGCCTGCACCCCTTGTCGACGCGTTCGCCTTCTACCTCCCGCAATTTCATCCCATCGAGGTCAACAACAAGGCTTGGGGCGAGGGCTTCACGGAATGGACCAATCTGGCGCGGGCCCTTCCGCGCTTCAAGGGACATTACCAGCCGCGCGTGCCGCGCGACCTGGGCTTCTATGACTTGCGCGATCCCACAGTTCTAGCGGAGCAAGCGGCTCTGGCAAAACTGGGTGGACTAAAAGGTTTTGCATTTTATTACTATAACTTCGACGGCGATCGACTGCTTGAAACGCCGACAGATTTGTTCCTGGAGAGTAGCGTTGAAGTTGAGTTCTTCCTGATCTGGGCGAACGAGAGCTGGTCGCGGGCGTGGGATGGCCACGAGCGCGACGTCATCAAGAAGCAATCCCACGACAAAGCGCGGATCCCCGACATTGCCGCCGACTTGGCGCGCCACATGCGCGATCCCCGTTATTATCGGCTCAAAGGACGCCCACTGCTCGTCATTTACCGCCCGGCTGTGGCCGACGACGCAGTCTCCTATTTCGCGGCACTCCGAAAGGCGCTGAGGGCGGAACTCTACGTTGAGCCGCTGCTGTTCATGGCCCAGGCCTTTGGAGCAGCGCATCCGGGCGAATTCGGCCTGGATGGCGCCATGGAGTTTCCTCCCCACAAGTTGGGCGACGGCCTTGCTTCCGTTGCGCCCGAGATGCAGCTGCTTGACAGCGGCTTCAGTGGCTTCGTGTTCCGCTACGAGGATTACGTCGCGCGCTCACGCGCCAGCCGAAGACCTTCCTATGCCCTGATCCGCAGCGCCATGGTCATGTGGGACAATGAACCCCGCCGTCCAGGACGGGGCACGGCGGTCATCGGTTCATCGCCTGCGGCCTATGGGGCCTGGCTCTCTGACCTCGTCTCCGAGGCAAGAGAGCATCCGGTCCTGGGACGACCGGTCGTGGCCATCAATGCCTGGAACGAATGGTGCGAAGGGGCATATCTCGAGCCTGACCAGCATTTTGGCGCGGCCTACCTCCTGGCGACGCGCCAGGCGCTGGGTGGCGCGCTGTTCAATCGCGCGGGTACCTCGATCATCCTCGTTGGACACGACGCCCACCGTCATGGCGCACAACTCCTCCTCCTCAACCTCGCGAGGGACCTGAAACGGCGCGGTCTGCGGGTGCATGTCCTGCTTCTGGAGGGAGGCGCTCTGGAGGCCGACTACCGCAGTGTGGCCGACACCGTCAGGATCGCTAAGGGCCGCGGCAACATCCTTCGAGCGTTGGCCGATCCCGAACTGGCGCGGGCACCCGTCGCGATCGCCAACACGGTCGTAAGCGCCGATGCGGCGCTTACCCTTCGTCAGGCCGGGAAAGCTGTCGTTGGCCTGGTACATGAGATGGCCATGCTCATTGCCGAGCGCTCGCTGCAGAGCCAATGCCGTGCGATGGCAAGGGCGGCAAGCGTGCTCGTTTTTCCCGCCGCCATTGTGGAAGAGCACTTCCGGAGCTTCGCTGAACCGGAGGGCAAGGTCGTTCAACTCTCGCAGGGGCAATACCAGATGCCCCTGATTGCGGGCGAGCCACCGATCCGAACCGAAACGGACGAGCCGGTGGTGATCGGGCTCGGATACGCAGATCTGCGAAAGGGCTATGACCTCTTCGTTGCGACCGCGAATCTGTTTCACGAACGTGGCCTGCGCGTGCGATTCCGGTGGGTGGGCGACGTTGAGGCAGGCCTGAAGTCGTGGATCCGGCCGCTCGGCTCCAATTTCGAGCAGGTCCCCTTCACGGAGGCAGTTCGCGAAGAAATCCGACAGGCGAGTGCTCTGCTTCTCAGTTCACGGGAGGATCCCTTCCCCTCCGTTGCGATCGAAGCCCTCTCCATGGGGCTGCCGGTGGCGTGCCTCGCGGGGTCAGGGGGCATAGCCGGCCTCGTGCAAGCCTACCCGTGGCTTGGCGCAGTCGCCGAGACGCCAACGGCGACTGCCCTCGCCGAAGCGGTTTCGGGCTGCCTGAGGTCGTCGCCCCAGGTGGCACTGCGACGATCGCATTTTTGCCTGCGGAATTTTTCCTTTCCCGTCTACGCACAGCGCATCATGCAACTTGCCGGCATCGCCGTGCCGGCTGTGAGCGTGGTGATCCCAAACTACAATTACCGGGCCTATCTGGAGAGCCGAATCTCGTCTGTCGTTGCGCAAAACGTGGCGCCCATGCAGGTGGTTGTCCTGGATGATCACTCGACGGACGGCAGTCGTGAGGAAATCATCCGGCTGGCCTTGCAGCACCGCCCGTCCATCCAGGTCGATCTCGGGACTGTGAATTCCGGGCATCCTGTCTCGCAATGGCGCAAGGGATTGCGTTTTTGCTTCGGAGACTATGTCTGGATCGCAGAAGCAGATGATGAGGCGGATTCGGGGTTTCTGGAGCGCTTAATTGAGGTGATGGACAGGAGTAACTGCAGCTTTGTGTTCTGCAATTCAAAGCAAGTGGACGGGGCAGGTAATCTTCTGGCTGAAAGTTACGATTATTACTACGATACCATCGCGCCGGATCTCTTTGGAGCGGATTTCGTGTCGACAGGTCAGGACTTCCTCGAGAAGGCCCTGAGCGTGCGAAATCCCATTTTGAACGTCAGTTCCGTCTTGTGGCGACGGTCCGTGCTGGAAGAAGTCCTTGCTGAACTCGGGGATGACGTCCTGCACGCGAAAGTGGCTGCGGACTGGCTCGTCTACGTGGAGGCCTGCCGGTTGAAGGATGCGGTCGTGGGGTATGTTTCCCAAAGCCTAAATGTCCACCGTCGGCATCAGGCGAGCGCGACGCACGTCCAGGACCGGCAGGCGCAACTCGACGAAATTGCAAGCGTCCATCAGCGCATTCTGGAGACCTTCGCGGGATCACGAGCGGCTGCGATCCGCCGCGAGCAGGCGCAATATCGATCCGAGTTGCGCGAGCAGTTTGGCTTGGCGACAAGCGATGATGACGGACGCCCTGCAAGGACCGGCGGAGGCCCTTCGGCACGCCTCAGGTCGAAGACGCGGCGCGCCTGACCCAAGGCGGTCAGGACGGGGGCAAGTTGCCGAGAGACTTGCCGTGTCCCAGCGTATTGCGCGTCACAATCGGTGGCGCGCCGAAAAGTGTTCCGTCATTCACGTAAATGGCCCACGAGTGGTGTCCGCCAAAGTGGTTTTCGGTCAATGTGACCGCACCGAGCGGCCCTGGACCGAGTTCAACGTCCCACACGTCTGTGTTGTCGCAGATCGGGCAATGGCTCTCCGAGAACGTGTTGCCGCGCAGGACGACATTGTCCGCACGCAGGAGATAGGCCTGGCCGCCGTTGTAGGGCCTGCCTGATGGGGAGGGGAATCGGCCAAAACGGTGGTTCCCCGTGAACGTCGTGTTCAGAATGGAGGACGGTTTTCCAATGGAGCCCTCAACGTCCACGAAGGCGATGCCATTGACGTCCGACCTCGCCACGGAACTCTCTTCCACTGTCACGTAGCGGCTCTTCCGATCCGGTCCTTCCCCACGCCACGGCCCAACGTAAATGCCGATCAGTCCGGCCTCCTCGACGCGCACGCGTCGAAGAAACGCGTCGGCGACGCGTTCGACTTTGAGCCCTGTTCCGGGTGACTTGAGGATCGTCACATCGTCGAGCGTGATCGCCGTGGAGCGGGAGACGTGGATGGCGGGCGGGCATTCCCCCAGGGGGTCGCAGGCGGGGGCGTGATTGAACAGTAGTGTGATGCCCCTGATGTCGACATTGGCAACCTCGCTGACATTGAGGAGGACACAGTTGGCGAGGGGTTCATGGACCGTGATGCGGTGCCCCTTGCCGTCGATCACCAGGTCTTTCCGCGCCACCACAGGAAAAACGGCCGGCTCTGCCTTCCAGGATGAGCAGTCAGATCGTCTGACCGTGAGATCCTCCTCAAGAGCGATCCGGTCAGCTTTGGATTGAATGCATTGTTGAAATTCTGCGCTCGACCGGACAACACACGCTGAAGACGCCGTCGACGGTGATCTCCCGAGTTCCGGCGAGCGCGAGTCGCATGGCGTCACAGTCCAGCACGCGACGCTTACCACGCTCAGGAGCCAGGTTGCAGGCGGCGCCACCGACCGAAGCCGGATGCATGATCGCCGGAGGTTGGCCATGTGCACTGCACTGGGTTAATTGTAGGTAGAAAAGAGAAGCGCGTTCTGCCTAACTTTGCAAACGTGGTCCCAAACCTAATGTCGAAAGGATGGCTATGAACGAGCCTTTGGATCTCAGATCCGTCATCGAGGCGGGCTCGTTCGATTTCATTGATTTCGGTTGCAGCAAGGGGGGCTCCCTGAGGGTCGGCGCGGAGCTTTTCGGGGGGCACCGCGGCCTCGGTCTCGATATTGACCCGGCAAAGGTTGCGGCCACCCGCGGGGCCGGGTTTGATGCGATGCAAGCCGACATCACCGCGCTGGGTGGCGAAAACGATCTTGTCAGCTTCGTTCTCATGCTGCATTTCCTGGAACATCTCCCAGGATATGACCTCGCCAAGAAAGTCATCGAGGTCGGCTGCTCAGTGGCGAAGGATTTCGTCTATATCCGACATCCCTGGTTCGATGCTGATGGTCTTCTTTTCGATTATGGTCTGAAGTTCTTCTGGTCAGATTGGACCGGCCACCCTAATCATTTTGGCAAGCTCCAGTTCTACAATGTGGTTGGACGAATCGCTCGGGTACACAAATGGTGGATGTTTGGCTATGACCGCGTCGTTGATTCACGCTCGCGCGATCTCGTTTCCCTCACCGAAGACAAGAATTCGCAAGGTGCGACGCAGGAGGAAGCTGACAGGCGTCAGGTCGTAGTGTTCCCCATTCCCGTTTTTCGCCAGATTGCCTGCCTCATCCAAATCAATCCTGACTTCGATGCGCAGTCGCTCGTGACGCGGCTGCGGCGGCACGAGGTCATTCATGAAAGCCGACCAGCCCGGAGGGCGGCCGTGGGTTGAGGCCGATCCGATGGGCCGGATTGGCACCCTCTTTCCTGTCAGGTGGGGTGTGCTCGCGGGAGGTCTGGGCCTCGCCGCCTGCCTGTGTCTCGCCCTATGGGGAGGGGACGTTCTGGGTCGAGAGGGAAAGCAAGGCTCTTCGGGCGATGACCTTACGCAGCGGGTCCAAGACGTGTTGGCAAGATCAATTGCCAAGCCCTTTCCGTCGCCGGCGTGCCGCGCACCAGCCGATCCCAAAGATCCCTGTGACCTCGGCAAGCTGAACCTTGTGTTGTCGCTCTTTGCCGTTGCGCATGGTGACCGGGACGTTGCGGCAGCCAACGCCGTTCTCGGCGAGGTGCTTGATGTCCTTGGGCAGCGGCTTGTCGCGGGTGCCGGGTCCCGGATCGATCCGAACGGTTTCTACTTTCTTCGTGCCGCGCTTCTCTACCGGCTTGTGCGGCTTCATGGCACGGCGCCCGAGGCCACCGGCCGTATCGACAGTTCTCAGGAACAGCGTCTCATCGCCCTCTTCAGGTTCTGGGCCGCGGATGCTTGCACTCTGCAAAACGCGAGCGAGGCACGCGTCTGGATTCTGGAGGGCTCGGAAAACCATTCCCTGCAGCAGGATGGGACCTGCTGGGCTGCGGCTGACCTTTGGGTCCGCTATCCCGGCGGGGCCAATGTCGGCTACCGCGACGGTTCGACGCCCACGCAGCAGCTTTTAGCCTGGAGCCGCTTCCTGTCGGCCGTCTGGCGCGAACGTCTTCTGCGGGGGCTCTTTGTCGAATATTTTTCGCCGACCTATTTTCAGTACACGCTGAGCGTTGTCTACCTCTGTGCTGACTTCGCGGATGACGAGGATCTGAGGCGGCGCAGCAGGAGCCTCATCGACCTATGGTGGGCCGTTTGGGCCCAGGAGCAGGTCTCGGGCATCCATGGTGGAGCGAAAGCGAGGGCCTATCCCGAGCGTAGCCTTGAACCGGGTCCCATGGCTGCTCTGGCATGGCTCTATTTTGCGCAAAGCTCCTGGAGCGGCGCTGGCCTCGCGCCGGGTATCAAGGGGATGGTCCTGAGCCCTTATCGACCGCCGGCTGCTGTTGCTGCACTGGCCCACAGAAGCGGCAGCCTTGCACCTTACAAGGTCGCGTTCCTTGCGCCGGGTCGGCTTCGCCATGCGCCATCCAGAGTGGCTGCCAGCAGCGAGGATGGGGAAACCTATGACATCGATCCCGCTGACGGGGTCCTTCGAGAGGCTGCAGTATTCCCGACGGCCATGCTCGGCACCACTGACGCGGGCGACAGTCCGGGCGCGTTGTGGGCGAAGATCAGCTCCCAGAACCGTTGGAGCGGCATTGTGCTTGGGGAAGCAGGGGAGGGGCGCATCTCCATTCAGGCCGATGCGTCGGACGGCTCACGAAGTTCGTATAATGCAACGTCCGGACGTTTGAGCGGGGCCTGCCTTCTCGTCACCCGCCTGCCTCCGTCGCTAAGCCAGCATGCCGGCCCGTTGCGGGTTCGCTGGTCAGGAATTACCCGCCTCGTCGACCAGCAGGGCTGGATCATCGTGACCGCTGGCCGTGGTATGGCGGCCATGCGTCCGTCAGGCCCTCCCCGCTGGTCGCCAGACGGGGCATCGTTTGCGGTCGACGGAAACTCGGCGTGGCTCATCGTGAGGATCAAGGCTGATCCAAATCAGTCCCTGGCGGACTTTCTTGCTGCCCTGGACCAGGCGCAGGCTGGCGAGGCCTGCCCACGACAACCCGCTCCGCTGCCCTCACGGAATTCCAGCAAAGGGCTGGCGCAGGGCTGGATTGTCGACAGTCCTTTCCTGTCCTGGGATCCCAGCCGGCTCGTGTACCGGCTCACTGTCTCCGGCATATCCTCAGAAATTGACGCCCGGTGAGGATCCCCTGTCGTGTCCGACGAGTTTGCCCATCATGGTAAGACGGACAACGTACCAACCTGACTGGCGGATTGACCTCGGCGACGCCTGGGCTGGCAATTCGGTCAACTGCGCCATCTACAGGGCCGAGCCGGGCGCCTTTGCGGGTCCGGCAAGCCTTGCTGTCGCCTACTACGATGACACGGGAAGTGCACTAGTTCGGGAGATCTTGTGGCCTGCGGGAGCGGCGGACCCACGACTGGGGAGGCTGGTCGGCCTGCCGCACGTACGTCCTCCGACCGACGGGCATGATGTCATGTCGATGGGATGCGACAGCACAGGTCGCCTCCATGTCGTTTATGGCGCTCATGCAAGCGGGCCCGGTTGCGTCTCAATCGACCCAGACACCTGGTCGGCCTCGAGCCAGAAGCTCGACCCCGAGACGGCAGACGAGGTGACCTATCCGCATTTCGTGAACGACGCGCAGACGCGTGAGCTGCTGCTGATCTTCCGGCGGGGACGACACGATGCGGGCGCGATTTATGTCCAGCGCTGGGATGCCACCAGATGCACGTGGACGGCCGATGCGGTTGCTCTCCTGTCGGGCCTGTCGGAGCCATGGACGGCGGGACCCTATCTCAATACGCCGATGGTCGAGCGGAATGGCCAAATGGGCCTGTTCTGTGTCTGGCGCCTGCCCAAGAGGGCAACGACCGGGGGCGCAGTGGTCAATGCCGGCCTGGACTATGTACGCTCGACCGACGCATTCCGCACCCTTTCGACGATTGACGGGATCGGCCTGAGCCTGCCGGTGACTCCCACCAATGCACCACGAGTCGTGGCCGTGCCGCTGGCCGCCAACCTCATCAACCAGGGTTCGGCGGCGCTGCTGCCGGGTGGGCGGCCCATAGCCGCCACCTACTGGAACGACGAGGAGGGACGTCCACAGTATCACCTTGCATGGTTCGACGGGCGGACATGGCGCGTCAGTCAAGTTAGTGCCTTCCGGTCGCGGTTTCGCCTGGACGGGGGAGGAACCCTGTCTCTCCCGCACAGCAGGCCGCGGATCGTGGCCGACGAGGCCGGTCGGGTCGGCCTCTTGTTCAGGAGCGATGAGGTCGATGGCCGGCTTATCCTCAGGGTCTTAACCCCACCGCTTTACGACCTAAATTCGGCCTTTGATTATGTCTTAGCGGACCGTAAACTTGGACGCTATGAGCCCACCCTGATCCAGGAGGCGTGGACCAAGGGACAACAAATTGTTCTCTATCTTCAGGCGTGCCAGCAGACAGGGGAGGCAATGCCCTTCGAGAGGCACACAGAGGGCGCCGAACTGAGTGCCTGGCAGCTTCCGCAACCGAGGACATGGTGGGGCTGGCTGAAACCGAATCAACGTGCGGGGACACCCCGCGTTTAGCCGAAAGCGGCCAAGGGGGCAGGATGGAGCAGGGTCGCGGAGCCCATTTCGACGGGGTCAGCGCAGACGGGTGGGTATATGGCTGGGCCAGGACGGCCCAAGACGAGTCCCAGCCAGCCAGCCTGACGGTTATGATCGACGACAACGAGGTTGGCGTCGTCATTGCCGACCAGTTTCGTGATGATCTTGCCTTGGCGGGTTTCGCGAACGCCAATTGCGCTTTCTTCTTCAGTATTCCAGAGACCTTCTTCGACGACACGGAACATGTTGTTTCGGTGTTTTGGGACGGAGTTGCGCTTCCCAACAGCCCCAGGCCTTTTGTGCTGACGCGCCCGCAGGTTCAGACTTCGGCGCCCCCTGACAATCTTGTCGCCAATTCGGACCTTAATCTTTGGCCCCATGGGCTGTCCGTCGAGGTGTCGCAGAGATTGACCGAACTTGCCAAGGGCTGGTTCCTTGACTTCAAACATGGCACTTCACCGCGGCTGCTGGCGAGAGCTGGAACGTGGGAGGCAGGCGGTTCATCCCAATTCGCCATGCACGTGCGGGTCAAGGAGAGGTCAAAGGACGGCTACGTCCGTCTCGTCATAGCTCTCGACCCTGCCGCAAAAGGGCAGACGAAGCTCGCGCTTTCAATGGCCGTGCGTGTTCCTGCCGGGCAAGGCGGCCTGCGTATCGGAGAGGTTTTTCTTGGCGAGCTGTCCGAACGGGACATCAGGAAAGTCTTGGGGGTCAAGAAGGGCCTCGCGCCGCTGACCATCCTTCGCATGAGGGATCATGTGATTGACGTCTCCAGCGCTTCCTGGTCGGAGGGGGCAACTCCCTGCCTTTGCCTTGACCTCGCCGGCGAAGGCGAAATCAGCCTGTCGCAGGTCTCACTGTGCTCGCCTGCTCGACCGGTTTTGTCCAGTCTGGAGGCCGTGCCGCAAGGGCGCTTCGAGGACCCGGCGATTGCCGGCCAGTTGTCATCGCTCAAACTGCCCGATGCCTGGACCAAACCGGGAATCGCGGTCCCTGGCCTTGCGCACCGTGGCGCTCAACGAGCGCTCTCGTCCCGCGCAGCGCCCGGTGGTATCCCCTTCGTTCAGATTGCGATCCCGGTCTTCAATGCGGCTTCTGACGTTCTGGATTGCCTGGGGTCCATCGCGCGTCACACGATGTCGCCTCATGAGGTAATCTTGTGCGATGACGCCTCTGGCTCCTACACCGGCGGCATGCTGGAGAATGTCGTGCGCCAGGATCCACGCCTGCGCCTTATCCGGCAAAAAGAGAACGTCGGCTATACTGCCAACATCAACTATGTCCTGCAAACCTGCGTGGCGGATTTCGTTGTGTTACTCAACAGCGATACGATCGTGACCGCACGATGGTTGGAAAAAATGCTGCATGTCCTGCTGAGTGACGAGAAGGTGGCAGCCGTGGGACCGCTCTCGAACGCTGCCTCATGGCAGTCGGTGCCGAGAACAAAAGCTGCGGATGGTGACTGGTCGACCAACCCTCTGCCCAAGGGTGTGAGCGTGGACGACATGGGTGGGCTCGTCGAGGAGTTGAGCGCCCACGGACGGCCTGACTTTCCGCTGTTGAACGGCTTTTGCACGCTCTTCCGGCGAACAGCGCTTGAAGCGGCAGGGTTCTTTGACGAAGGAGCTTTCCCGACCGGGTACGGGGAGGAGAACGACTTGTGCCTGAGGCTACGGTCCTCCGGCTATGTGTTGCGTGTGGCAGACGACACGTTTGTCTTTCATTCCAAGTCGAAGAGTTTCGGCCATGCTCAGCGAAAGGAGAATTCGCGGCGAGCCAACGGCGTTCTGCGCCAGAAGCATCCGACGGTCGACTTTGCCGCGCTTGAGGCTGAGATGAGGGACTGCGAGCCAATGCGGGTCCTTCGCCAGCGCTTGTCTGAACGCCTGAGCAATCTCAGTGGATTGAGGCCAGAGTCGAATTTGGGCCCAGCCACGGGAGCCATTGCTTCCGTCATGCCTGGCGTCCAGGACGCTGGTCCCGTCCTAAACGATGGCGCGGAACAGTTCGTCTCCGGGGCAGGGCCGGTGGCGCAAGCTGCACCTTTCACGGGCGGCGAAGAAGGGTCGGCGGCCATGCACGCAGCAGGATCGGGGGTGGATCTTGCCGCCGGGCCTCAGCAGGACGCCGGGGCAGCTCCGGCCCAATCGACCCGGGCACCTGCCCGTCAGCGCCGGACGGATCGTCGGTCTGTCGCAAAGATCGCGTGAGGAACGACATGCTGAGCGTCCTCTTTGTCCTGCCTGTCTCTGGTGGAAGTGGCGGCGCTCATTCCGTCATGCAGGAAGCCGATGCGATGTCCCGCTTCGGCTGCCCGGCCGGCATCGCAGTGAATGCTGCCAATGTCTCGCGCGTGATGGCAACGTACAGGGATTTTCCGGCCCTCATGGAGCGCGTGTTCAGTTTCGCAAACCCGGCCGATCTTGCCTCGGTCATCGCCAAGCAGAGACCATCCGCCGTGGTGGCCACCACCAATCAGTCCGTCCATACGCTCCAGGCGGCCATGGAGCGTGTTCCTGAGCGTTCGTCCATTCGCGTGGCCTATTACATCCAGGATTACGAACCTCTGTTCTACGAACGCGACAGCGACGAGTGGCTGCAGGCGTACCAGTCCTACACGCTCATCCCTGGCATGGTGCGGTTCGCAAAGACGCGGTGGCTGCAGCAGGTCGTGGAAGACAACCACGGCGTACCCGTCAGCAAGGTCGAGCCCAGCATCGACCATGCCGTCTACTATCCCAACATGCAGCGCCGTCTGGAGCCGCCCTCAGAGATCACGGTTGTGGCGATGATCAGGCCTTCGACCCCCCGGCGGGCTCCGCGACGGACGGGCCGTATTCTGTCGCGGATCGCGCATGAATTCGCCGCTCGTGCCTCCTGCATTACTTTTGGATGTGAGAAGGCCGATCTTGCGGCCAACTCCATCCATACAGGCCGGGCGGAACACCTGGGCGTGCTGTCGCGGCAGGAAGTGGGTCGCCTGATGCGACGCGCGGATCTCTTCCTGGACCTGTCCGACTACCAGGCGTTCGGGCGCACAGCGATTGAAGCCATGGCCTGCGGGGCCGTGAGCGTCGTCCCGGTGCATGGGGGCGTCTTCGAGTTTGCCGAACACGGCCGCAACTGCCTGGTCGTGGACACCCGCCATGATGACGAGATCATGGCGGCCGTGCGCGGTTACTTTGCCATGAGTGCCGAAGAGCGGCGCGGCATGTCTCTTGCAGCCATTGAGGCTGGCTTTGCCTTCAATCCAGAGAAGGCAGCACTCTCCGAAATACAGTGCCTGGGCCTCTAAGACTTTTCGGTTCATGACCAAAGCTGCCACCATATCTCCCCAGCCAAACGCACTCACGACGCGGCCTGAGCCGATGGTGCGCGCTCGGTTCAAGGGGAAGGGAAAGGGGTTCGTGGGGTACCCCGGCAGGTGGGGGCAAGGTCTGGCTTTGCTTGAGGTCGGGCCAGACGTCGAGCGCCTGCGCCTGTCGTGGCCGGTCAATGACCTCGTGCGGCCCGTGCTTGCGGCAGGTTTGACCGGTCGCGTGCAGGGCAAGCTGCGCTTTGTGGGAGACCGGCCGCTGGGGGAGATCCTGGAGTGGTTCTATTTGACGCGGGGGGCGAGCGCCGCGGGGGCGGCCTTCGAGGCCCGACTGCATGTGCCAAAGTCCCAGCTGCTGGCCACAGCTGGCGAACTCGCGTTTCAGGTGGACGTGCCGCCCGACCTGCAGGCGAGCGAGGAGGTGTTCATTGCCCTGCAGCTTCTGGATGGGCCCTTCGCCCTGAGCGACCTCTCGCTGTCGGTCCGAATGGACCGGTACCGGTTGGAGGCTGCGCGCGTGACGGTGATGGACGATGGTGGGCTGCGCATTCAGACCCAGCCTGAAGTCCAGATCCGACCGGTGGGGCTTTGCATCAATGGCGAGCCCCTGCCCGGCATGCGGATCAAGGCCGTTGGCTCGAGCGGCATCGTCAAGGTTCGGGGGCCCGACCTCTGGTCGCGCATCTGGGCCGCCCGGCGAGATGCGCAACCGGCTCTCGAGATAGACAGGCCGTTCGAGGTGGGGGTCCTGGACGAGGCAGGCGTGCTCCTCGGCCGGTGCATCTATGACCGTTCGCCGCCTGCGCCCAAGGGAAAGATCGAGAGGGCCGAGAACGGTCTCGTGCGTGGGTGGGCAATGCCTCCCGTGGGATGGCCTGGCCCTGTTGAGGTCGAGCTTAGGGCCGATGGGGTGCCCTTTGGCGTCGTGTTCGCGGACAGGCCCCGATCCGATCTCATCCGGGCGGGCCTGAGTGAGGCGGCGGGAGGCTTCGAGGTGCGGCTGCCGGCTCATCCGCTTTACGATGAGCCTGCCACGTGCCGGGTCGAACTCGTCTGGCGCGAGAGCGGCAAGTCCTTCGCCGTGCGAGACAAGTGCCATCTGGCGCCCGAGCGCAGTCGCGATGATCATCGTGACCATCTGGCGCTGTCAGCCATTCAAGAAGCCGGAACCAAGGTCGCCATCGTCATTCCGGTCCATAACGCCGCTCGCGAGCTCGCCAACTGCCTGGCTTCGGTCAAGGCCGTCGTGCGGGGCGAGGATCGCCTGGTCATCGTCGTCGATGACGGGAGCACCGACCCTGATGTGGGACGGCTGCTGGCCGACGTTGAAGGCGAGGCAGGCTTCAGGGTCATCCGCCATGATACGGCGCTCGGATTTTCCCGGGCAGCGAACCGGGGCATCGAGGAGGCAGGCAAGCGGGATGTGCTTCTGCTCAATGCAGACACCATTCTCACGCCGCGCGTCGTCGAGCGGCTGCGGCTTGCGGCCTATCGCGATCCGACGATCGCGACCGTCACGCCTCTGTCGAACCGCGCGGGGCCCTTCAGTATCGACGTTCCTTTCCCTGAGGAGACGCTGGAGGCGCAGACCAAGAATGCCCGGATCGTGGCGCGTGCGAGCGCCCGCCTTTACCCGGTGATTCCGACGGGCCACGGCTTCTGCCTTTACATCAAGCGGCGGTGCCTCGATCAGATTGGCCTCCTGGATGCCGACGCGTTTCCGGAGGGGTACGGCGAGGAAAACGACTTCTGCATGCGCGCCTACCGGGCGGGGTGGATGCACGTGCTGGATGATAGTGCGTATGTCTACCATGTCGGGGGCGCCAGTTTTGGCGAGCGCAAGGATGCGCTCATGGCGGCCGGGCGTGCCGTCGTTCGTGAGCGATACCCGGAATACAAGACCCTCATTTCGAGGATGGTCTCCGGGCCGGAGCTTCGGGTCATCCGCAGCCGGGTTCTCTGTGCGGCACGAGACGCCCATCAACTGGCCCGACCGCGCTACCTCTACGTGATTGCGCGGGAGAGCGGCGGGACACCGCTCACGAATGTCGACCTGATGAACGAGATCGGCGCCGAGGCGGAGACCTACCTGCTCCGGACAGACGGCAAGACCCTCGTGCTGGAGCAACACCGGCTTGAGGGTCGCACTGGGCTGCTCAACCATCACATGCGGGAACCCGTTACGCCCATCACGCACCGCTCCGCGGAGCATGACCGGCTGTTTGCAGCCTGGGTGACGCTGCTCGATATCGACCTTTGCCATGTCAGGCACATTGCCTGGCACAGCCTGGGCCTCTTCGACAGCACGAGAAACCTCGGGATGCCTGTCGTCCTGTCATTCCACGACTTCTACTTCGTCTGTCCGACGATCAAGCTGCTGGATGAGTCCTTTTCGTATTGTGGCGGTACCTGCACGGCCGGGGAGGGACGCTGCAAGCCAGAATTGTGGCGTAGAGACGAGATGCCCACGTTGAAGCACGCATGGGTGAAGCCGTGGAGGGAGAGGCTTAGGCCTGTCCTAGCGACCTGTCATGCATTCGTGACAACATCGGAAAGAACGAGAGGCTTGCTGATTGAGCACTTCCCCGAACTTGCACAGAAAGCATTTCACGTTGTTCCTCATGGGCGGACGTTTGCTCGAATGGTGCCGCCAAAAGCTCGTGAGAGTATGATTCCTCTCAGGCTCGTTGTTCCTGGCAATATTGGGACTGCAAAGGGGGCCAATATCCTAAAGGAACTCAAGCAAAGCGACATTGGAGACGAGCTGGAAATACACGTTGTTGGACATGCCGATCCCTCGTTGGCTTACGCAGGAATCCATCTCCATGGTTCTTATGAGCGAGACACGATTGTCGACAAGATCGCTTCGCTCAACGCCGATCTTGGAGCTGTCCTGTCGATTTGGCCTGAGACCTATTGTCATACACTTACGGAACTCTGGGCAGCCGGATTGCCGGTGATCGGATTCGACTTCGGTGCGGTCGGCGAACGGATTAGTGCAACAGGAGCCGGATGGTTGATATCCGACGCCTCGGCTCGGCAGATCGCGGCAGAACTGAAGCAATTTGTAAATTCAACCACAGCGCAAAATGAGGCTTATTTTTCTGTGGCGCGCTGGCAAAGTGCCGAAGGAACATCACATACAGCTACCAAAATGGGAGCTCATTACGCTTCAATCTACAACCAAATCCAAATAGGCAAGATATGTTAAGCTATCGTGGAAAGCTGGAGCGTCTCGAAGGCCGCATCTTGCACGGCTGGATTTGGAAAGTTGATGAGCTTTCCCCGGCTGTCGCATGCGTTCACATCAACGATCAATTTGTAGGGGAGGTGAACGCTGGTCGCCGCCGCGACGACCTTATTCGAAAAAACATTGGCTCAGGAGCTCACGGCTTTCGATTTATCGTCCCTGCATCATATTGTGACGGACAGCAGCATCGCTTCACCTTGTTCGGGAAAGAATCGCCCAAAAACCCCATTTCCAGTCTTCTTTCGGAAGTGGAGGCTCGAGACAGCCAAATCGAAGGACGCGTCGAAACTATACTCCGCGACAAGATCATCGGTTGGGCTTACGACAACTTGAATCCCCATGCATCCGTAACCCTGTTTCTCAATGATCCTTTAGGCAACACGATCGCCAGCATCGTGGCGAACCTCCAGCGGCGCGACCTCTTGCAACGGGGAATTGGAACAGGCAGTCACGGCTTCAGTATTGCGGTGCCGCCTCAGGTTTCACGAGATCTGAGCGGCATGCCGCTGACCATCATCGCCAGAGGGGCAGGCAGCGAACAGACGATTTTAGGCACGTGCGTCTTACCGGCCTTAAGCGCAATCGCTTCTGTGCAAAGCACAAGGCCAGATCTAAGCTCACGACAGCCTAGCGTGGATGACCACGCTGATGAACCGTGGGCCAAGAAGCTGCGGGCGCTTCCCTTGGACCAACTATATCT
Organism: Alsobacter sp.; assembly: GCA_046349155.1. Lineage (GTDB taxonomy): Bacteria > Pseudomonadota > Alphaproteobacteria > Rhizobiales > Beijerinckiaceae > Alsobacter. Next base: position 38,312 of record JAXMCW010000005.1, read on the forward strand.
TCACTCAAGAAACAAATCAGATGCAGCTGCATGCCAGTGCTCGCAAGAGGCTCACGGCCTTCGCATAGTTTCTTCAAAACCCACAGGTTGGTTGCGAATCTTGAAGATATGCAGCTTGCCGGAAGCAAACGTCGAATTCGATGCGCTTCGCATCTCAATAACTGCACTTGCACAAGAGGAATGCAGTTTTTCAGTATCCCTAATGATTTGCGACTCCGAAGGAGTATTCAAAGCGGTCCATCGCTTCGGTCGCGATAGAAAGTTCAAAAAAGGAGATAATCACCTCACCTTCAAGCTGAAGGGACAGAAGGCAATTTCAGACCTCCGCACGGGCGGCACGCCGTATGCCTTTCTCTGCCTTGAGACACATCATTCGTTTGATGTCACCGAACCATCCTTCGAAATCGAGTACCTGAGCCGTTCAGAGGAAACGCCCTACCGCTCATCTAGTCTCCACGTTCATCAGCGGCTCGCGACGCTGAACGACAATTTCGCGCATGAGGGTAAGTCGGACGTCCACAGGCTGGTACTTGAGTCTGCAGAAATTGCGGTGCGTCTTGAATGTTACCAGACCGCATCCGCCCTTCTTGAAAAAGTTACAATTTCCGATTTTAGAGATGATTCAGACCAGCAACGATTTCTTGCAGTCGCAAGTGATATCCTGCTTGCGGAAGGCCGCCTCGACGAACTCAGGGCGCTTCTGTTGGAGCAACTTGCGGTCGTTCAGAACAGCGACCTGCTTATTTCCGCACTAACGGCTTGCATTCCGGCAACTGATCGTTTCAGCGAGTTGCTAGCGATTCTGCCATCGGGGAAACTTAACCGATATTTCTTATCCCGCGTTGGTCTACACGGTGCTGGGTTGAAGTCCCTGCTGCTCAAGCAGGACGGCTATACAGACGGCCAGTCAGAGCTACTGCTAGCTTCGATGATCCGCGAAACGAGCGAAGCCGCGTACATCAAGGGACTCAGCGGTTATCTCTCACGATTCAATCTTGCGGGAGTTCGTTCTATAAATTGGGCGATGGGTAATGCGCTAGCGGGTCTTGAATTCAACTCGGACTGCGTAAGGGTGCCGCCTAAGGACGTTGGCACCGTGTCCGTGATAATGTCCGCCTATAACGCAGCCGAGACAATCAATTATAGCATCCGGTCCATCTTAGACCAGACCTACCAAAATATGGAACTACTTGTGTGTGACGACGGAAGCACTGATGGGACAATCGATGTCATAAAAACTATCACGGACCCGCGTCTGCGCGTTTTTCGTTCTGTTGGCAACCAAGGACCATACAACGTCAGAAACTTCTTGCTGAAGGAAGCTCGCGGCGCATACCTAACATTTCAGGATTCAGACGATCTTGCGCATCCTATGCGCCTCGAGCGGCAACTTGACGCGATGTTCGGCGCCCAAGCAAAGGCCTGTACCGGAAAATGGCTTCGCGTCCGTCCTAGCGGAGATATAGCCTTTTTCCGAGACCAAATTTGTCTTCGGCCATCTGTCGTGTCAATCCTTGCCGAAAGAGATGTATTCAATCTACTCGGCCCGTACAGGCAAAGCGTCTGCGGAGCCGACTCTGAGCTTTACGAGCGTATTCGGATTCAATCTGCAGTTGTTCCATTTGTGGAGGTTGATGCACCGCTGATTCTCGGGCTTTGGTCACCTCAGTCTCTGACTCAGCAGCCTGGGATGGAGGCTACCGAGGATGGTTATCGGTCGACGGCCCGTCGAGCATACGCCGAGGTGGGAGCCCGGCAGCGTCTTCTTGGATCGCAGATCGTTTCTGACAACGCCGTCGCTGAAATTCTGAGTCGCCACGGCATCGCAAGGGCCCCAAAAGGCGTACAAGGGCAACCGTCAAGCTCTCGGGTTGAAATCTTTTAGAGGAGTTCGCGCCGTGAAAAAGAAGATCAGAGCGGCGATGGCAACCTATCCTGGCCGAGGCAGGGCTGTTGTCGACGCGGTTACATCGATCAGTAGTCAAGTGGATGAAGTGCTTCTTGTTGCAAACGAGTATTCGGCCGGAAACTTCTTCAGCGTACCAAATAATGTTAAAGTTATATTCCCCGAAACGGACCTGAAAGATACAGGAAAATTCTGCGGATCGTACGACGACCAAGATTATGTAATTCTATGCGATGATGACATAATCTATCCCGAGGATTACGTCGATGTTATGCTTTCAAAACTGGAGAAATACTCGGGCCAAGGAGCAATCGTGGGTGTTCACGGGGTCATATATTCCGATTTTTTCGACGGTGATCCAGGCAGCCGCATCGTTCATGTGTTTTCACAGGGCCTGAAGAACGACGTTTATGTCAATCAACTCGGGACAGGGACGGTCGCATGCCGGGGCAGCGACATGCCAAGTTTGGAGTTTATGGTGAGCTCGGCGCGTTTTGTAGATGTCAGGTTTGCAGCTCACTGCCACAGACTGGGGCTTCATCGTGTTTGCATCGCAAGGGAGGCCGGTTGGATGAAGGAAATCAGCACAGGCGTCTCGCTGTTCGATAGCTTCACCATAACGTGGCCGTCCAATGTCACCGCTGAGGCCCAGGAAATCGGTGGACTACGGTTTCTTCCTGCGCTGTTTCCCGGTTAAGAGCAGATGGAAAAAACGTCGTATGTTTCGGTTCGATACAAGGCATGGACAGCCGAATTCCGAGAGTTTGACAAGGACGATCACATCTTGAGACAGATGCGGAGTACGGGTCTGTTCTATGAAGAGGATTTGCTAGAAGAGATTTTTCATTGCTCACTACCTGGATCTACCATCGTGGACGTCGGTTCATGTATTGGAACTTTTACGATCTTTTGCTCTGTTGTCTTGAGGGCGCGAGTAGTTTCCGTCGAGCCGTCTAAGAAAAATTTTGTGGAATTGAAGCACAACATAAAGCAGAATAAGGTTGGGCGCCTAACCGCTCTACACAATCTGGCGCTCGCCAACGTAGCTGGGCGCGGGATACTTTCCGAAAACGTGCGACACAACGCTGGCGCCCGAGAGCTCAATTTGAACGGTCGTTCCGAATCTGGAGAATCGGTTGAGGTGCGAACTTTGAAAGCCGTCTGGCCGAGTCAAAGGACACATGTCCTTAAGATTGACGTTGAAGGGATGGAAGAAAGTGTTCTGCTCGGTGGCATTGAGGATCTCTCGCGCGATCGGCCGCTCGTCATCTGCGAATGCCAAACCGACGCTGCATTTTCCCGAGTGTACTCTATACTATGTCCCCTTGGGTACAAAAGCTGGCGGCGTTATTGCGTCACCCCAACATTCGTATTTTTTCCAGACAGAAACGCATGCGATTAAAAGTTTAACGTGCAAACAGGTCGTATCTACTGTGATGGCACGGCATTTGGACCGATCCGGATCAGCCATGTAGGCGGGAAGATTTGGTTCAGTTCTTCGTGCTGATAAGGTCGTATCGAATCTTTGGGGCTGGAACGCACGTTGCGTCAAGCAAATGAAACTGGGTAAAGGTGTGCTGCCAATTAGTCCAGCGTGTTGAAGACGAACTCAAACCGAGGGAGCACTAATGTCCGGTCCAAGAGTTGCCCGCCTAGTTGTAGCATCTTTCGGGCTCTGGTTTGGGCAAGCGGAATTCGCTGAGGCCTGGTCCTCGGCCCACAGCTGTCAGGAACATCCGCCAATCCATTCTGCCTCTGCAGTTAGATTTTATGTTGATGTAAATAATTCAATACGGAATCCAGAATTATTCAAAAGAAGTGAAGAAATGGGCGCTCCACTACGCGAATTCCTCTTATCGCTTGGCGAAATGTCGGATAAAGCTGCTGCTGGCGACAATGATGCGAAGGATTGTGCCTTACGAATACTTGAGGCTTGGGCAAATGATGACGCGCTGAGCGAGGTTACAAAGGACGGACTAGTTCTTCAGACTATCGCTTTTGGTAGCTTAAGCATGTCAAATTTGAAATTGCTCTCTTCGACAAAATCATGCAGTCGCCAGCTGAACGATATTCAGCTTTGGCTTTCCCGCAACGTTCATATTCTTATGAATATCTATAAGGGACGGTTTACAAAGCATGGCGAAAACAACGTTGTGTTTTGGGCGGCATTTGCAGCGTTGAACGTCGGCATTGCGACGGAAGATAAGGAGCTTAAGGACTGGGCTCTGGCTGTATACCGCAGAGCGATGGCAAACGCTGGATCGGAGGGGTACTGGCCAAGCGAGCTTAACCGAGGTGCCAAAGCGTTGGAATACCAGCTCTTCGCTCTCACTCCAATTGTCATGATTAGAGTTATTGCGGAAAGAAACGGGTCTCCCGAGATCGTTGGTAACGACGATGATCTTATGAGGATCGTAGCTGGGAGCGTGTCGGCGCTTACGAACCCGAGCACGATTGAAAAACTTGCTGGAGTACCGCGCGACCATGAGCTCCCCGGGTCTGCAAAGACGACGATTACAATGGCCCGGGCGTTTGGATGTCGCTTTCCGGCTCGGGTGAACCTAAGCCCAATCCCGGCGATAAACGCCCGCGACTGGCGGATTGGAACAGATCTTCGGCAGATTAAGTGCCCGTCAGGTGATCTATTTCCGGCTCCGCCGATGATATGCGCTCTGCACGGGAAGCGTTGAAGATTTGCTGCAGCCTTGTTAACATGCTGCATGTTCGTTTCGCCCCGAGGGATCAATGTCTGGCATATACAGCTGGCAGCGCGACCATGTAAGAGGTCGGATCGTCGATCCAGGGCTTGGCTCGTCGTTCAGATTTAAAAGTGCGGCTAAGCCAACCGATATCGATTGGCGGGCACCGCTTCTGGTCGAAAGGCTCCCGGAACGGCTCCGCATTTTCCTTAACGGGGGATGCGAGCTGAGTTACATCGGAGCGTTTTTCGAGGAATTTGGACATACAGTGTCTGATACTTTTATTTCTGGTACGTCAGCTGATCCCATATCTGAGTTCATTGGGAACGGGGGAAGAGCGGCCAAGGAGTTCGCTCCGGACTTAATTGTCTTGAGTTGTGCCCAGATTCTTAAGCAAGCGATGCGGAGCGCCGCCTTCCCTAAGATGTCCGGTAATTTTACGGCTCAGGAAAGTCAACTTGCGGACATTACTGGTGGACTGCGGTCTGCGATCGATAGAATCCGAGTTCTGGTGCCGAAGGCGAAGATTGTTCTTCTTTCAAATCCGATACATAATTGTTCAGTGTACGGTCTTTATGAGCAGGCGAATTATCCGGGTCGCTATTCAATATATGAAATTCAGGCAATGTTTAATCTATCGTTAGCTCAGACAGCTCGTGAAAAGGCAGTGGAATTCATCGACTTCAATGAGGTTGTGGGGCGGTTTGGTCTTGGCGGGCAGCCGAACTCTAGGCCCAGCGTCAGAGTCGCCGAACTGACTGGCGGCCATCCGGAAGTTGCGGGTGCGGAGATTATTGCTCATCATATCCTTGCGTTTGTTCAGGCGACCTCAAAGAGCGATCGTAAGGTGAAGTGCTGCATCTTTGATTTGGATAATACGTTGTGGGATGGAATCTATCGTGAGGACGGGCACGAGCATGTGTCAGCGAATCTCCGCCGAAATCTTCTTGATGCCGCCCATCGTCTTTCTCTTCGTGGCATTGTTCTTGCTGTCGTATCCAAGAATGACGAAGAGGTGGCTGGACGGCTGAGCGATATTTTCTCTCAGGCGCCTGGGTTTTGGCGGGCGGTTGTCGCGGTCCGGACAAATTGGCTACCCAAATCCGTGAATATTAGATCTGTCGTTCAAGAACTGAATATTGGAGTAGATTCTATAGCATTTTTCGACGACCAAGCCTACGAGCGATCAGAAGTTTCGGAGGCGCTTTCCGACGTGCGTGTTTTTAGTGAGTGGGATCTGCTGCAGGTCGGGAGATTTACTCCATTCACCGCTGCATCTCCGCTGTCGGAAGATTCGGTCAATAGAGCGGAGATGTATCAGGTTGAGGCCGCACGGAGAAGTGCTGCACCGCCGGAGTTTGACCAATCATCGTTTCAAGAATTTCTCATAAGAACAGGATTTGTTCTGACGATAAAAGTCGGCAAGTCGGAACACGTGAATCGGATTCACGAGTTGATTTCTCGTACGAACCAGCAAAATGTCACGTTACGGCGAACCTCCCGTGAGGAGGTACTCGCAACGGTCGCCGACTTGAGCGCGAAGATCTTCTGTTGTTACTTGTCCGATCGTCATGGGCCGTACGGAATGATTGGGGTTATCATTGCAAGGCGAAGCGGAAATGACACGTTTTTGGAAGAAGTTGCGTTTAGTTGCCGGGCGATGGGAAAAGGTATTGAACCTGCCTTTATCAGGAAGGTAGTACGTTTAGCCGCTGGAGATGGCGGGGGGGTTCGGATTCGGTTTCAGAGGACAGACAAGAACCACGGAATGATAGAAATGTTGGAAGGGATCGGTTTTGCGTCGGAGGACGGCGAACTCGTGGCCCGGCAGGACTTGTTGGATACACGAGATGAGCCTTGGATAAATTGGGCTGATCAGGTTGAGGTGGAGGATGTGTAGCTTTTTGGCCAAGGTTGTACATGCTGAGAGTTGATTGCGTGAGTAAAGTGCGCACAGCTCATTCGGGGCCTTGTTTTTCAAGAGCGAGATTTGACGGATGCCGCCATTTACGATTACGGTTTCAATGCACCTTTGCTGATGGGGCGCTTGCTCGATGAGGTAGTGCGGCTATGACATCCTAGGTGCTTACATTCACGTACGTGCGCTTGAGACGGTGCGTTATGAGGGGTGAGGGTAAGGACGGTTTAGACTCTGGGGCCACCGGCGACAGGGAGACTGATACCTCACGGCTGCTCGCTATTGTACGCAATCATTTTGCTTTCAAACACCTGACCGAGTTGAGCATAGACAGTTTCGCGTGGTCGATTGAGGCGGAGCGCCGCGACCTGTCTGCTGAAGCTCTGCAGTTTTCGCTGGTCGAGAAGTTTGACGTGCGATCGCGCTCGGAAGCGACCTTGGTTGTGGCGCTAGGCATAGCGGATCGCATTCCGCGAGATCAAAGCGCTGCATTTGTCGGAACCGTCTGCCGCCTTGGGCCGGCTGTATTGTTTTCGTCTGCGATTCCTGGACAAGGGGGCGCTGGCATCGTCAATGAGGCATGGCCGGAGGAATGGGCACGGCTGTTCGCAGAACAAGGCTATGATTGTTACGACGTTCTTCGTCCGGAAATTTTTGGTCGTGAAGACGTCGATCCGGATCTTCAGCAAAACGCACTTTTGTTCGTCTCCTCGACCTGGGCGGTGGAGAGCTGGGATGTCGCCAGGCGGCAATCTCCCGCTACTTATGTTCACCGGGTTACCTATGACCGCGCACTCCGCCGGATTGGCCAAATGCGTCGCGAGCTCCAAGCAGTGAAGGTTGGCAATATCAGCGTAGTCAAAACGGCCGCCTCCGCTTCGGAATACTATTTTGGTGCGCAGCGTTATGCGCCTGCATCAGTGGTGATCGAGAAACTTGTCTCTGCTGTCAAGGGTAATCTTCCCTTGAGTCTTATTAGAGTTGGCCACTGTGAAACTAAGTTTCTAAATTGGCCCGACGTTTACACGCGGGACGAGATCGATAAATCGTTTAGGCGCCAGTTTGGTTACATAGATTTGTCGGAAGGCGATGTTTCGGATATTGGCCTGATGATGAGATCGGCTATATCAGCGTCAGATGTGCTCGGTATCCCGATTCTGTCCGAGGCTGACTGGAAGCTCGCTGAAATAGACAACAACATGCGTCTCTGGAGCACAGTATCGACGGCGTGCGAAAAGTTTAGGCTAGTAAGGAGTGACGCTGTGGTCACATCGCCCAACATTCACAATTGGCTTGTCGAGAGCGACTTCCTCGATGTGCTTCTTAAAGTTACGCACGCCGTGACGCTCGTTGGATGCCGTGATTTGCGACCTCATTTCCGCCGCCTTGGATTTACCGATGTCGAATATATCGCGGTACCGGAGGCCTATCGAACTCGTGATCGGTCTGCGTTGGTTGAGCGGCACTATCCACATGCGTTCTCCTCGATTATGCGTGAGATCCGGGATCGGCGGCGTCCAGGCCTGCACCTTGTCGGTGCTGGCATTCTTGGAAAAATTTACTGCCGGGAGATCCGACTTGCAGGAGGCGTGGCGGTCGACGTTGGGGCTGTTATGGATGTCTGGGCTGGAATAGTTAGCCGGACCGGATGGGAGCGGCGCGTCGAGACTTACGCTCTTTCGAGATAGTGTGTTACTCAGCACGCGCGCTAATGTTTAGCTCACTATCGTATGCTTGATCGGTCTGTTTGAATACCGTCTCAAAACCCTTGCAGTTAGATGAAAGTGGATTCGAGTTATTCAGTAGTATGGCGCTATTGCTTAGGGGGGGGGGCTACTAGGTGCAGATAATACTTTCATCTGATGGATTGCGTTGAAGGAGATCATCGGGGATCCTCTATGAGGCCTATTGCCGCTATCGCGCATAGGCTCCAAATTTAATAAAACTTAAATTGACCACTACGTTAAATTCTGATTAAAATTGAGTTTAGAGATCCGGGCTTTATGCCTGATTTTTGATCTTGGCGATGAGGTCGCTTTCGGTCCCTCGGCTGCGGCCTCAGTTTATCCGCCTTGGGTGTGCCCCAGGGCCACGTCCTGCTCAGCAGGCCCGGACTTGCTGCTTGTGTTTGGTTCACAGATCCGGGTGCGGCCATGGCTACGTATAATTTCGCCGACGTGGTGGGATCGACAATTGCCTTCGATCCCACGCTCGACATTCTGAATTTTGCAGCCGGAAGTGCGAACAGGTTGCTGCTCAGCCCTGACGGCCTTGACATCGTGGTGTCATTGGATGGCCAAGGGGTCAGGCTGGCGAACGTCGCGTTCGTCCAACTCCTATCCAGCAATTTCGCTTTTGCCAGCGGCGACATCGTATCGCTGGGGACGGCAGGAAATGACAGCCTGACCGGCTCGGGTGGCAATGACTTCATCGATATCCATCTTGGTGGTGTCGACTCGGTTGCTGCGGGCGATGGCGATGACAGGATCGTCGCTCTCGGATCTCTCACCGCAACGGACCGGGTCGATGGCGGCCCAGGCGCTCACGATGAGTTGCGGCTGCAGGGTACCGTCGGGACGGTCGTCTTCACGCCGACCACCGTCACCGGAGTTGAGATCATCGTCTTCGAGGTGGTGCAAGCGCCAGCCTCAAGCTTGCGGATGCCACTGTCTCGTCGGCCTTTGGATCGACACTGACCCTCGACGCGGCAGCGCTGGGTCAGGCTGAAACTGTCTCGATTGATGCTTCGCTGGTTGTCTCGGGATCGGTATCCGTCACCGGGGGAAGCGGCGCCGATACCGTGATCGGGTCTGCATCTGGTGATTCCATTGCAACAGGTGACGGAACAGACAGCATCTCAGGTGGAGGGGGAAACGACTCCATCGTCGGCGGGCTAGGGCAGGATACGCTCACCGGGGGTGCCGGGACTGACACGTTCGACTTCGGTTTCCAGGTGCTTCGCAGCGACAGCGCGCCGAACACGGCGGACCTGATCACCGATTTCGAAGGCCGCAGTGTCACGGGTGGGGATCTGGTGAGCCTGCCCTCCCTCAGCGGGTCACTTCCCCTCGTGTTCAACGCTGACGCGTTGTCGTTTCAATTCACGGGATACGGCACGTCAGGTCTGCAGGCGGGATCCAATCCGGGGGACGGATTTGCTGACGTCTTCTGGAAATATGACGTTGGCTTGTCGCGCAATGAAATCTGGGTCGATTCCAATGACGATGGTCAGTTCAGCGAGACCGATCTCCTGATCGTGCTGCCATCCTTTGCAGGCAGCGGAACGACGATCGGGCGTGATGACTTCGTCAGTAATTTCATCGTGACGCGCCTGACTGAAGGGCAAGACAGTTTCCTGGGGTCTGCACTGGCTGAGACGATCTACGGCCTGGGCGGCGGGGACACGATCTCAAGCCTGGACGGTGCGGACTCGTTGATCGGCGGAGCCGGCAACGATGTCCTTCTGGGCGGCCTGGACCCTGACACGCTGGCGGGCGGCGCGGATGCTGACAGCCTGTCGGGCAGCGATGGTGCTGATCTTCTCTATGGGGGCAGCGGGGCTGACACGCTATCGGGCGGAAATGACGCCGACTTCATGTACGCGGACGGCACGGAGCTCGACGCTCCGGGCACGCTGAACGTCCTCTTCGGTGACGCTGGCAATGACGTCCTCAATGGCGGGGAGGGCGACGACCAGTTGAACGGGGGTGGCGACAATGACCAGCTTCAGGGCTCGAGCGGCGCGGACACGCTCTCGGGTGACGCCGGCTCGGATTATCTCTTCGGGGGCGCAGGATCGGATCTCCTACGGGGTGGGTCAGACGGCGACACGCTGAGCGGTGGCGGTGATGCCGACACCCTGACGGGCCAGTCGGGCGCGGACGTGTTCTCCTTCAACTCGCAAAGCGACAGTGAGTCGACCTTTGCGGCGCCGGACCAGGTCACCGACTTCAATCGCCTCGAGGGCGACAAGATCCAGGTCTTGTCCTCCTACACACCGCTGGTGTTCAGGGGAGACCTTGCTGGCTTCACGCCTGCCTTGGGCGCAGCCTTGCCGGGTGGCGACCTCGATCCTGGCCTCGTGCCGCTGTGGAGCGTGCGCGTCGGCAGTGGCGCTTCGGCTGAGACATGGCTGATCGGCGATAGCAACCAGAACAACGTGCTGGATGCGGGCGACCTCGTCGTGCGCTTCACCGGAGCTGGCGCTCCCACCGCGCTGCAGATCGACGACTTTGTTCCAGACACCTTCCGGGTCCAGATTGGCGGCCCGGGCGATGACTCGCTCACGGGAACGCTCGACGCCGACACGATCTACGGCCTGGGCGGCGGGGACACGATCTCGAGCCTGGATGGGCCTGACTCGTTGATCGGCGGAGCCGGCAACGATGTCCTTCTGGGCGGCGTGGACCCTGACACGCTGGCGGGCGGCGCGGATGCTGACAGCCTGTCGGGCAGCGATGGTGCTGATCTTCTCTATGGCGGAAGCGGGGCTGACACGCTGTCGGGCGGCAATGACGCCGACTTCATGTACGCGGACGGCACGGAGCTCGACGCTCCGGGCACGCTGAACGTCCTCTTCGGTGACGCTGGCAACGACGTCCTCAATGGTGGGGAGGGCGACGACCAGCTGAATGGGGGTGGCGACAATGACCAGCTTCAGGGCTCGAGCGGCGCGGACACGCTCTCGGGTGACGCCGGCTCGGATTATCTCTTCGGGGGCGCAGGATCCGATCTCCTACGGGGTGGGTCAGACGGCGACACGCTGAGCGGTGGCGGTGATGCCGACACCCTGACGGGTCAGTCGGGCGCGGACGTGTTCTCCTTCAACTCGCAAAGCGACAGTGAGTCGACCTTTGCGGCGCCGGACCAGATCACCGACTTCAATCGCCTCGAGGGCGACAAGATCCAGGTCTTGTCCTCCTTCACGCCGCTGGTGTTCAGGGGAGACCTTGCTGGCTTCACGCCTGCCTTGGGCGCAGCCTTGCCGGGCAGCGACCTCGATCCGGGCCTGGTGCCGCTGTGGAGCGTGCGCGTCGGCAGTGGCGCTTCGGCTGAGACATGGCTGATCGGCGATAGCAACCAGAACAACGTGCTGGATGCGGGCGACCTCGTCGTGCGCTTCACCGGAGCTGGCGCTCCCACCGCGCTGCAGATCGACGACTTTGTTCCAGACACCTTCCGGGTCCAGATTGGCGGCCCGGGCGATGACTCGCTCACGGGAACGCTCGACGCCGACACGATCTACGGCCTGGGCGGCGCTGACACGCTCTCGAGCCTGGATGGGCCTGACTCGTTGATCGGCGGAGCCGGCAACGATGTTCTTCTGGGAGGCGTGGACCCTGACACGCTGGCGGGCGGCGCGGATGCCGACAGCCTGTCGGGCAGCGATGGTGCTGATCTTCTGTATGGCGGAAGCGGGTCAGACACGCTGTCGGGCGGCAATGACGCCGACTTCATGTACGCGGACGGAACCGAGCTCGACGCTCCGGGCACGCTGAACGTCCTCTTCGGTGACGCTGGCAACGACGTCCTCAATGGCGGGGAGGGCGACGACCAGCTGAACGGGGGTGGCGACAATGACCAGCTTCAGGGCTCGAGCGGCGCGGACACGCTCTCGGGTGACGCCGGCTCGGATTATCTCTTCGGGGGCGCAGGATCCGATCTCCTACGGGGTGGGTCAGACGGCGACACGCTGAGCGGTGGCGGTGATGCCGACACCCTGACGGGCCAGTCGGGCGCGGACGTGTTCTCCTTCAACTCGCAAAGCGACAGTGAGTCGACCTTTGCGGCGCCGGACCAGGTCACCGACTTCAATCGCCTCGAGGGCGACAAGATCCAGGTCTTGTCCTCCTTCACGCCGCTGGTGTTCAGGGGAGACCTTGCCAGCTTCACGCCTGCCTTGGGCGCAGCCTTGCCGGGTGGCGACCTCGATCCTGGCCTCGTGCCGCTCTGGAGCGTGCGCGTCGGCAGTGGCGCTTCGGCTGAGACATGGCTGATCGGCGATAGCAACCAGAACAACGTGCTGGATGCGGGCGACCTCGTCGTGCGCTTCACCGGAGCTGGCGCTCCCACCGCGCTGCAGATCGACGACTTTGTTCCAGACACCTTCCGGGTCCAGATTGGCGGCCCGGGCGATGACTCGCTCACGGGAACGCTCGACGCCGACACGATCTACGGCCTGGGCGGCGGGGACACGATCTCAAGCCTGGACGGTGCGGACTCGTTGATCGGCGGAGCCGGCAACGATGTCCTTCTGGGCGGCGTGGACCCTGACACGCTGGCGGGCGGCGCGGATGCCGACAGCCTGTCGGGCAGCGATGGTGCTGATCTTCTCTTTGGCGGAAGCGGGGCTGACACGCTGTCGGGCGGCAATGACGCCGACTTCATGTACGCGGACGGAACCGAGCTCGACGCTCCGGGCACGCTGAACGTCCTCTTCGGTGACGCTGGCAACGACGTCCTCAATGGCGGGGAGGGCGATGACCAGCTGAACGGGGGTGGCGACAATGACCAGCTTCAGGGATCAAGCGGGGCGGACACGCTCTCGGGGGATGATGGCGCCGATGGCCTCTTCGGTGGCGTAGGATCTGATCTCCTGCAGGGCGGGGCGGGTGCTGACACCCTTAACGGCAGTATCGGTGCAGACACACTTGCAGGTGACGGGAGCGCGGATGTCTTTACGTTTACGACCACGCAGGACGACTCCACCTTTGCCGCACCTGACCAGATCGTAGACTTTGCTCGATCTGAAGGTGACTTAATATCCTTGACTGGCCCCTACCAGACACCTCTGGTTTTCCGTGGGGCGCTTGCAGGATTTACTCCGGGTCCCGGCGCGGCATTGCCCAGTCTCGACACGGATCCCGACGTCGTTGAGATGTGGACAGCCCGTGTAGGGACCGGCGCGAGTGCGAAGACCCTGTTAATTGGAGACAGCAATCACAACGGGTTGCTTGATGCCACGGACTTCTACGTCGAGTTGAGCGGAGTAAACGCGCCGACCGCGCTTACATTGGGCGATTTCTCAGCGGGAACGTTCGTCGTCACGATGGGAGGGGCGACTCCCGACAGTCGGGCCGGTTCGGCTGCGGCGGATACCATCTACGGATTTGCAGGAGCTGATACCCTGTCCGGGCTCCTTGCCAACGACTCTCTGAGCGGGGGGTCTGGCAACGACCTGATGCAGGGCGGCGCAGGGCTCGACACGCTCAGTGGAGGGTCGGGCGACGACCGCCTCATCGGCGGAGCAGATGGCGACTACCTCAATGGAGGAAGCGGCATCGACGTAGCTGAATACTCGAGTGCGACAATTGCTGTCCTGGCCAACCTCGCAAATCCCGGGTTTAACCTAGGCGATGCCGCAGGTGACCAGTATTTGGACGTCGAGAACCTTTCTGGCACTGGCCTCAACGATACTTTGATTGGAGATGCCAATGCGAACCGCCTCTCCGGCGGGGCCGGTCAGGATTCCCTCGACGGTGGTGAGGGAGCGGATACGCTCGTCGGAGGCATTGGTAACGATATCTTTATAGCTGACAACTCGTTGGACCGGATCGTCGAGAGCAGCGGTGAAGGATTTGATGTCGTCTATTCTTCGGCCACTTTGACCCTTGGCCCGAACGTCGAGAACCTCGTGCTGACGGGTGTCCTTGGGATCAACGGGACCGGGAATGCATCCGACAACGTCCTGACGGGCAACGAGGCCGGCAATGCCCTGAACGGGGCTGGGGGCAACGACACGCTCGACGGGGCGGGCGGCAACGACGTTCTGATCGGAGGCACGGGCGCTGACAGCCTGTCGGGTGGAACGGGCACGGACACGGCCTCCTACGCCACGGCCGCGACGGGCGTGTTCGCGAGCCTGGCCGCACCGAACCTGAACACGGGCGACGCGCTGGGCGACAGCTACCTGTCGATCGAGAACCTGCTGGGCTCGGGCCAGGTCGACACGCTGGTGGGCGACGTGAACGCCAACCGCCTGGATGGCGGCGTGGGCGCCGACAGCCTGGTGGGCGGCGGGGGCGACGACGTCTATGTCGTCGACAACAGCGGCGACCGGGTGCTGGAGAGCTCTGCGGCGGGCGGGCTCGACACGGTGATTGCCTCCGTTCAGGTGACGCTGTCCGGCAACGTTGAGAACCTGACACTGGTGCAGGGCTTCAGCATCAACGGGACGGGCAATGGGCTGGATAACCTGATCACGGGCAACGACCAGGCCAACGTGCTGAACGGGCTGGTCGGGAATGACACGCTGGTGGGGGGCGTTGGCAATGACCAGCTGATCGGCGGGGCTGGTGCCGACAGCCTGGTGGGGGGCAGCGGAACGCTGGATCTTGCCTCCTACTCGACCTCGACCCTTGCGGGCGGGCTGGTGGCGAACCTGGCGGACGCGCTGCAGAACACGGGCGATGCGCTGGGCGACCGCTACTCGGGCGTGGAGGGCCTGATCGGATCGGGTTTTGCGGACACGCTGACGGGGGATGGCGGCTCGAACCGTCTGTCTGGCGGGGCCGGCAACGACGTGATCGATGGCGGCGTGGGCGCCGACACGATGCTGGGGGGCGCGGGCGACGACACGTTCACGGTCGACAATGCGAGCGACGGGGTGTTCGAGAACGCGGGCGAGGGCCTGGATACGGTGTTCTCGTCGGTGAAGTACACGCTGAGCGCGAACGTGGAGAACCTCGTGCTGACGGGCAGCGCCGGGATCAACGCGAACGGCAATGCGCTGGGCAACGTGATCACGGGCAACGACACGGCGAACGCGCTGAACGGGCTGGACGGGGCGGACACGCTGAACGGGGCGGGCGGCAACGACGTGCTGATCGGCGGCGTGGGGGCGGACCTTCTGGACGGAGGCCTGGGGACGGACACGGCGTCCTATTCGACGGCGCTGACGGGCGTGACGGTGAACCTCGGGGCGATGGGGCTGAACACCGGGGACGCGCAGGGCGACCAGTACATCTCGATCGAGAAGGTGCTGGGGTCTGGACTGGGTGATCAGCTGACGGGCGACGCCAATGCCAACAACTTCAACGGGGGCGGCGGGGCGGACACGCTGGACGGGGGGCTTGGCAACGACACGCTGGCGGGCGGCACGGGGGGAGACCTCTTCGTGTTTGCATCGGGCTACGGCAAGGACGCGATCACGGACTTCGTGGCGGCGGACGACACGGTGCAACTGACCGGGCTGTCGGGCGTGTTCGCGGACGGGGCTGCGGCCTATACGGCCAGCGTGCAGATCGGCAACGACGTCGTGCTCACCCTCGACGCCGCCAACAGCCTCACCTTCAAGAACATCCTCAAGTCCGCACTTTCGGCGGCGGATTTCAGCGTGAGTTGAGAAAAAATGGCCACGAAAATCTTCTTTAGCGCTGATTCTTATACGACCGGTGGCGAGTTGTGGGTGACTGATGGCTCCCCCGGAAACGTACAGCTTGTGAAGGATATCTGGCCGGGCGGGTGGCCCGATCTGTTCAACTCAAACTTTCCACCTTCGTTTCTCGTCCCGGATATTGGTCGGCTCTTTTTCATCGCTACTGAGCCCACAGGGACGTCTCTTTGGGTTTCCGATGGAACAGAGACTGGAACGATCCGCGTTGCGGACATTGCTCCCGGCGATACAAATCGTGCTCTGTACGGCGAATATCCAGCACCAGTGCTTGCAAATGGTAAACTTTATTTTGCAGCTCAGGATGGGGCAGATTTCAAGCTGTGGGTTACTGACGGTACTCCGTCAGGGACCAATATTGTCTCCGGTAGCAATATGCCGGTCTCTATTGTTGTTGCGGGTTCGACAGTATTTGCTACCTACCATACTTATGCGAGCAGTGGAGGAAATCTGACCGCCACCGATGTTGTATCAGGCCTGACGACGGACCTGCTGATAGGCCATGATGCGCGCGGCGCGATAGCAGTCGATACTAAGGTTTTCTTCATCGGGCAGGATCCTGTTACCAGGATAGATGAGTTATGGGTCAGTGATGGATCAGTGACAGGAACAAAAATTCTGGCGACGGGAGTTGATGCCCAAAGCTTGACATCAGCAGGTGGTAAGCTTTTTTTCAGAGGAGTTACAAGCAGTTTAGGACGAGAACTGTGGGTCAGCGACGGAACAGTTTCTGGTACGAATTTAATCAAGGATATCTATCCTGGTTCACTGAGTTCCGCGCAGAGTTTTGAGCCGTCTTCGATTTGTGCAGTGGGATCAAAGCTTTTCTTCTCAGCAACTTCCGATGTAGCTGGGACTGAATTGTGGGTCACTGACGGAAGTGCGTCAGGTACCTATATGGTGAAAGACATTGCAAATGGGCCGTTCTCAGAGTCATATCCCAGAGACTTCTACGCTGCCGGATCAAAGCTCTATTTTTCGGCATGGGACCCAACCAACGGAAGGTCGCTATGGGTCTCAGATGGCACCTCGGATGGTACGGTGCTGATCAAGGACTTGGATGAAGGAAGCCAAACCAGGGACCTCCCATCAAATTTCCAGCTGGTCACACAAGCGGTAGGGGATAAATTATTCTTCTCTGCTAAGACAAGTGCGGAAGGCGCGGAGTTATGGGTTACGGATGGAACAGCATCCGGAACGCATCTTGTCAGCGATATATTTACAGGCCCGGGATCATCTGCACCTTACGGATTGAAGGCGGTCGGGGGGCAGCTATATTTTTCCGCAACTGATCCGGATCATGGTTATGAGCTGTGGGTTACGGATGGAACAGCTAGCGGAACACGCCTCGCCGCTGACGTCAGCCCTGGTGCTGCAAGCTCCTATCCCGGATACTTGACTGTCGTTAACGATCCTGTGCTACCCGGGCCTCCGACTGCCGGTGACGATTACATCCTGGGGTCAGATTCTCCCGACACGATCGATGGATTGTCAGGGGCTGACACAATCGTCGGTTTTGCATCGAACGATTGCCTTATTGGAAGTGGCGGCGATGACGTTCTCGATGGCGGTGCGGGGCTGGACAGCCTGTACGGCGGATTGGGATCGGACAGCCTCTCGGGTGGAGTGGACGCGGACTACCTGGAGGACACCAACTTCGGCGCGGACACGCTGCTGGGTGGTGGGGGCAACGACAGCCTGTTCGCGTTCCACTCCCTGCCGGGATCCACGATCCTTCTGGACGGCGGAGACGATGACGACAGCATCGGGGCGTGGGGCACCTATGCGCAGGCCGTTCTGAAGGGGGGAGCCGGCCAGGACAGCTTTGACGTCGAGGCGACGGGGGTGATGACGTCGCTGCTGGTCGACGGCGGCACGGGCAATGACTACCTGGCCGTGAACATGAATGGCGGCGCCGCAACGCTCCTGGGCGGCGACAACAACGACACCGTGCGCTTCTACTACAGCTCCGGAGCCGTCGACATTGATGGCGGCGAAGGCAACGACGTCATCAACATGGAGCTGTCGAGCACCACCGGGAAGGTGGCCGGCGGCACCGGGAACGACGCCTTGAACTTCGCGCAGGGAGGCGCGGGGACGGCCGACGGTGGCACGGGTGACGACACGTTCGACATCAATTCGAGCACGATCGGGCAGCTGCTTGCCGGCAGCGGGGCCGACACGATCACGCTGAGCGGGTCCAGCAGCGTGGCGGGGATCGATCTTGGCGCTGATCTTGTCGTCGACCGCGTCGTGGTGAATGCGCTGACTGGCTCCACCACCATCAGCAACTTTACGGCCGGCCCCGCCGGGGACGTCCTCGACCTGGGGACCTACATCAGCGGCCTCTTCCCGGCATGGGACGGCAACGTGAACCCCTGGGGTTCGTCGGGCTTCCTGCGCCTGGTTCAGAACGGCTCCGACACGCAGATCCAGGTCGATCGGGACGGCGCGGCAGGAGGCAGCTTCAACTTCTCCACCCTTGTCACCCTGCAGGGCGTCACCGCGGCAAGTCTGGATGTCGCCAACATTCCCTCGCGTGGATATCTCGTCTCGTCCAACAGCCAAGGTGGCAACAACATTCTTCTTTTCGAAGCTGGAGCCTTGCCAATTGGTGCCGGGACATCCGGAATAGATAATGTCGTGTTCGATGGTGTTGGTACGGTCACGCTCCCTGCAACAATCGAGAATATTACTTTGACGGGTGTCGCCCCCTCGGGAGCGACGGGGAATAGTTCGGACAATGTCCTTACGGGCAATAGTGGAGACAATACACTCTACGCTCAGGATGGAAACGACACGGTCATTGCAGGACAAGGCAACGACAGTCTCGTCGCCGGAGGCGGACAAGGTGATGATCAATACGATGGCGGTCTCGGAATTGACGTCATCGCGTTTCGGAGCACAACGCTTGGAGTACTCGTAAACCTGTCCACAGGGACGGCAATAGGCCCGGAGATCGGCAACGACACCATCACGGGGGTTGAGAATGTCATTGGGGGAGACGGCGCCGACACCATCATTGGAGACTGGCAAGGCAACCGTCTTGAGGGCGGACTGGGGTCAGATTTCATCAACGGCGGCGCTGGCGCCGATACGCTGGTCGGCGGAGCTGGAAACGACACTTACGTCGTCAGCGATCCCGGTGACAAAATTATCGAACTTTCGGGGGAAGGAAAAGACAGTGTCCAGTCTTCGCTGACGATTACCCTTGGAGCGAACATTGAGAACCTGACGCTGACGGGTGCCGACAGCATCAACGGGACCGGCAATAGCCTCGACAACGTGCTGGTGGGCAACGGGGCGGCCAATCGCCTGACGGGGAATGACGGGGCCGACACGCTGGATGGAGGCCTGGGCGCCGACACACTGATCGGCGGGCTGGGCAATGACACCTTCGTGGTGGACGACGCAGGAGACGCCGTCTTCGAGAGCGCCGGCGAGGGCATCGACACCATCTTCTCCTCGATCACGAAGACACTGGGGTCGACGGTTGAGAACCTCGTGCTGACGGGTGTCCTTGGGATCAACGGGACCGGGAATGCATCCGACAACGTCCTGACGGGCAACGAGGCCGGCAATGCCCTGAACGGGGCTGGGGGCAACGACACGCTCGACGGGGCGGGCGGCAACGACGTTCTGATCGGAGGCACGGGCGCTGACAGCCTGTCGGGTGGAACGGGCACGGACACGGCCTCCTACGCCACGGCCGCGACGGGCGTGTTCGCGAGCCTGGCCGCACCGAACCTGAACACGGGCGACGCGCTGGGCGACAGCTACCTGTCGATCGAGAACCTGCTGGGCTCGGGCCAGGTCGACACGCTGGTGGGCGACGTGAACGCCAACCGCCTGGATGGCGGCGTGGGCGCCGACAGCCTGGTGGGCGGCGGGGGCGACGACGTCTATGTCGTCGACAACAGCGGCGACCGGGTGCTGGAGAGCTCTGCGGCGGGCGGGCTCGACACGGTGATTGCCTCCGTTCAGGTGACGCTGTCCGGCAACGTTGAGAACCTGACACTGGTGCAGGGCTTCAGCATCAACGGGACGGGCAATGGGCTGGATAACCTGATCACGGGCAACGACCAGGCCAACGTGCTGAACGGGCTGGTCGGGAATGACACGCTGGTGGGGGGCGTTGGCAATGACCAGCTGATCGGCGGGGCTGGTGCCGACAGCCTGGTGGGGGGCAGCGGAACGCTGGATCTTGCCTCCTACTCGACCTCGACCCTTGCGGGCGGGCTGGTGGCGAACCTGGCGGACGCGCTGCAGAACACGGGCGATGCGCTGGGCGACCGCTACTCGGGCGTGGAGGGCCTGATCGGATCGGGTTTTGCGGACACGCTGACGGGGGATGGCGGCTCGAACCGTCTGTCTGGCGGGGCCGGCAACGACGTGATCGATGGCGGCGTGGGCGCCGACACGATGCTGGGGGGCGCGGGCGACGACACGTTCACGGTCGACAATGCGAGCGACGGGGTGTTCGAGAACGCGGGCGAGGGCCTGGATACGGTGTTCTCGTCGGTGAAGTACACGCTGAGCGCGAACGTGGAGAACCTCGTGCTGACGGGCAGCGCCGGGATCAACGCGAACGGCAATGCGCTGGGCAACGTGATCACGGGCAACGACACGGCGAACGCGCTGAACGGGCTGGACGGGGCGGACACGCTGAACGGGGCGGGCGGCAACGACGTGCTGATCGGCGGCGTGGGGGCGGACCTTCTGGACGGAGGCCCGGGGACGGACACGGCGTCCTATGCGACGGCGCTGACGGGCGTGACGGTGAACCTTGCGGCGATGGGGCTGAACACCGGGGACGCGCAGGGCGACCAGTACATCTCGATTGAGAAGGTGCTGGGGTCTGGTCAGGGCGACCAGCTGACGGGCGACGCCAATGCCAACAACTTCAACGGGGGCGGCGGGGCGGACACGCTGGACGGGGGACTTGGCAACGACACGCTGGCGGGCGGCACGGGCGGGGACCTCTTCGTGTTTGCATCGGGCTACGGGAAGGACGCGATCACGGACTTCGTGGCGGCGGACGACACGGTGCAACTGACCGGGCTGTCGGGCGTGTTCGCGGACGGGGCTGCGGCCTATACGGCCAGCGTGCAGATCGGCAACGACGTCGTGCTCACCCTCGACGCCGCCAACAGCCTCACCTTCAAGAACATCCTCAAGTCCGCACTCTCGGCCGCGGATTTCAGCGTCACGTGAGGTCCTTACGGAACCGGGATCTGGCACAAGCACCGTAAGGCCAAGTATAGGATTGATTTTCGGTCAGTCTAAGTTGTTGATGATCAGGAACTATCACGGACCAGCTATAAGGAAAGGGTATACGCTATGCCCCTCAGCATTGGCACTCCTTCCTCGGGAGATGATTCTCTCGTCGGCACGCTGGGAAACGATACGATCGATGGTCTTGAAGGGGCTGACACGATCTTGGGCCTCGCAGGCGTCGATTACCTGATCGGCGGGCCGGGTTCCGACAGCATCGATGGTGGCGATAACTACGACACCGTGATGTACCAGACATCGGGTATCCCTGTTGGATACGTGATCAACGCCAATCTTTCGACCGGCACCATCACGACCTCGAGTGGCGACACCGACCGGATCAGTAATGTCGAGGAGGTCATGGGCACGGAAGGGGCCGATACCTTCACGGGATCGACGTCCTACACGGCATTTGATGGCTTGGGCGGCAATGACGTTTTCATCGCTGGCGCAGTCAGCGCGGCAGCCCGGTACGATTTCGACGCGTCTTTCGGCGGAACCAGCGGCGTCATCGTCAACCTGTCCGGATCCGATCTGATTGCTGCCCTCGTCAGCGGTGGCCCCGCATACACGGTGCATGGTAGCCAGGCCCGCGATGGGTTTGGTGCAACGGACAGCTTCGTTGGCAATGTGAACGGTATCTTTGGGACAGCCCAGAGCGACGTGTTCAAGGGGCCAGATACAGGGTTCGCCAACTTCGTCGGGCTGCAAGGGGCCGATACGCTCATCGGAGGCACCGGTCCGGGCGCCCAGATGACAGCAGACTATTCCCCGGACGACAATCTGGGCATTTCCAGCGGGATCATCGCGAACCTTAGCCAGGCGCAGGTGACGGCCACCGTGGCGAGCGGGACGTGGGCTGTCGACCCCGGGCAAATCCGCGACGGATACGGTTCAACTGACATTGTTCAGAATGCAACAGGTGTCCTCGCGACGGGCCTGGCCGACTACATCGTCGGGAACTCAAGCAAAGGCACCAGTTTCTTCGGACGTGGAGGAAGCGACACACTCATTGGCGGGACGGGAAGCGACTTTTTTGATCCAGGCGACGGGGCAGACACGATCGTCGGAGGAGGATCCGGCGACTTTGACCTGATCAAGTTCACCACGATCAACAGTGCCCCCCCTGCCGTGGGGCTGCTGGTCACCATGGGCTCGACAAGCGGTACTGGTGTACTGGTCGATCCGTGGGGGAACACGGATACCTTTCAGGGGATCGAGAGCATCGAGGGGACGTCGGTTGCCGACACGTTTTTGGGCGGGGCCCAAGCCGATAACTTCGTTGGCGGTGCTGGCAACGACAGTCTCAGTGGTGGAGCGGGGGACGATTTTCTCGACCCTGGAGCTGGTGCGGACACGATTGACGCGGGGGGGGGCGGCGACTTCGACGTCCTCAGCTATTCCCGGGGATCCTCTCCTCCCGAAATCAGCGGGCTGCTTCTGACCGGAGCAGACGTCTCCGGATCCGGTACGGTGATCGATCCGTGGGGCGGCACAGACGTTTACCAGAACGTCGAGCGGGTCGTTGGCAACCTGTTGGCTGATACCTTCGTCGGGGGCGCCGGCACTGAAGAATTCGTCGGCGGAAACGGAGCCGATTCCCTCAATGGCGGCGCAGGACACGATGTCATCAATTACGATGCAGAGAAGTTCCTGCAGGCCCCATCCAACGGCGTAACGGTCAGTTTCGCTTCCGGCATCGCAATTGATTCTTGGGGCAACCAGGACCTCATTTCCAGCTTCGAACAGGTCCGGGCGACCGACTATGCAGACAGTCTCGTCGGCTCCGACCGGACCGATGACTTCGAAGACTTCGACGCGCGGGGTGGAAACGATACCGTCGACGCCAGAGGCGGGGACGATTATATCGCTCCGGGCGCAGGGGCCGATCAGGTTGATGGGGGTCAGGGCTTTGACACGCTGGGGTATGGAAGTCCGTCCACCCCCGCACAAGGCATTCTCGTTCTCGCCTCCGATACTCCACTGGCAGGGTCAGTGGTCGATCCCTGGGGGAACACTGACACCTATGTGAATATTGAACGTGTGCAGGGCTCCCGATCGGCTGACAGCTTCGTGGGTGGTGCTGCAAATGACGATTTTACGGGAGGAAATGGCGCCGACACCTTCGATGGGGGGGGCGGAAACGATCAGGTTGCCTACACGCCGGAATTCGGGATGGGCGGTGGAGCCGTTGGGGTCATTGTTGACCTCCTGGCCGGCACGGGCGTCGATGCCTGGGGCAACACTGACATCCTGATCAATATCGAGCGCGTCCGCGGCACAAATTTTGGGGACCTGCTTCAGGGATCGCCAGGAACTGCGCCCGGCACGACAGGCAACGACTCGCTGTTTGGACTTGATGGCGCCGACACGATCTTAGCCAGAGGCGGGGCTGACTTCATCGACGCGGGGAATGGATCGGACAGCGTCGAGGGTGGCGGTGGAAACGACCTCATCTTTGGAGGGGACGGCAACGACACGCTTCTTGGCCAGGGGGGTGGCGATACTTTCGTGGGTGGAGCAGGTGCTGATTCAATTGACGGCGGATCAGGTATTGACACAGTCGATTTCAGTACCGACGGTGGACCATCTGGTGTTCAGGTCAATCTTTTCGGTTTAGGACCACAATTTGGAATTGCTGCCGACAACGCCTTGGACAGCTACGGCAACCTTGATTTGGTCGTCAACATTCGTAATGCAGTTGGAACGGCCTTCAGCGATCTGCTTCTTGGCGGCACGCACGCAAACCTGCTTCAGGGTGGCGTCGGTGCGGATACCCTGCAGGGCGGCGGAGACAATGACACCCTTAGCGGTGGAGACGGTGTGGATATCGCACTGTTTTCCGGAAACCGCTCTGATTACTTGGTCGCGCTCGATCAACAAGGTTTCCTGACAGTCACTGATCTTAGGGCGGGTTCGCCAGATGGATCAGATAGTTTAACGGATATTGAGGTTCTGCAGTTTGCGGATGTCACGCTGGCCGGTGGATCAGTCGTCGACCGCTTCCTCAGTGGGACGCCCAATGCTGACACATTTTCAGGCGGCGCTGGAAACGACACGCTCATTGGCCTGGACCAAAATGACAGCCTCAGTGGTCTTCAGGGAAATGACTCCCTCGACGGTGGAACGGGCGCAGACACTCTTGTGGGTGGTTCCGGTGATGATGTCTTCGTCGTGGACAACGGACGCGATATACTTGTTGAAAGTCCCGACGCGGGGCGCGACACGGTACTTTCATCGATCACATTTACACTCGCGGCTGATTTTGAGAACCTGACGCTGACGGGTGCTGACAGCATCAACGGGACCGGCAATAGCCTCGACAACGTGCTGGTGGGCAACGGGGCGGCCAATCGCCTGACGGGGAATGACGGGGCCGACACGCTGGATGGAGGCCTGGGCGCCGACACGCTGATCGGCGGGCTGGGCAATGACACCTTCGTGGTGGACGAAGCAGGAGACGCCGTCTTCGAGAGCGCCGGCGAGGGTATCGACACCATCTTCTCCTCGATCACGAAGACGCTGGGGTCCACGGTCGAGAACCTCGTGCTGACGGGTGTCCTGGGGATCAACGGGACCGGGAATGCGTCCGACAACGTCCTGACGGGCAACGAGGCCGGCAATGCCCTGAACGGGGCGGGGGGCAACGACACGCTCGACGGGGCGGGCGGCAACGACGTGCTGATCGGAGGCGCAGGCGCCGACAGCCTGTCGGGAGGAACGGGCACGGACACGGCCTCCTACGCCACGGCGGCGACGGGCGTGTTCGCGAGCCTGGCTGCGCCGAACCTGAACACGGGCGATGCGCTGGGCGACAGCTACCTGTCGATCGAGAACCTGCTGGGCTCGGGCCAGGTCGACACGCTGGTGGGCGACGGGAACGCCAACCGCCTGGATGGCGGCGTGGGCGCCGACAGCCTGGTGGGCGGCGGGGGCGACGACGTCTATGTCGTCGACAACAGCGGCGACCGGGTGCTGGAGAGCTCTGCGGCGGGCGGGCTCGACACGGTGCTGGCCTCCGTTCAGGTGACGCTGTCCGGCAACGTTGAGAACCTGACGCTGGTGCAGGGCTTCAGCATCAACGGGACGGGCAATGCGCTGGACAACCTGATCACGGGCAACGACCAGGCCAACGTGCTGAACGGGCTGGTCGGGAATGACACGCTGGTGGGGGGCGTTGGCAATGACCAGTTGATCGGCGGGGCAGGTGCCGACAGCCTGGTGGGGGGCAGCGGAACGCTGGATCTTGCCTCCTACGCGACCTCGACCCTTGCGGGCGGGCTGGTGGCGAACCTGGCGGACGCGCTGCAGAACACGGGCGATGCGCTGGGCGACCGCTACTCGGGCGTGGAGGGCCTGATCGGATCGGGCTTTGCCGACACGCTGACGGGGGATGGCGGCTCGAACCGTCTGTCTGGCGGGGCCGGCAATGACGTGATCGATGGCGGCGTGGGCGCCGACACGATGCTGGGGGGCGCGGGCGACGACACGTTCACGGTCGACAATGCGAGCGACGGGGTGTTCGAGAACGCGGGCGAGGGCCTGGATACGGTCTATTCGTCGGTGAAGTACACGCTGAGCGCGAACGTGGAGAACCTCGTGCTGACGGGCAGCGCCGGGATCAACGCGAACGGCAATGCGCTGGGCAACGTGATCACGGGCAATGACACGGCGAACGCGCTGAACGGGCTTGACGGGGCGGACACGCTGAACGGGGCGGGCGGCAACGACGTGCTGATCGGGGGCGTGGGGGCGGACCTTCTGGACGGAGGCCTGGGGACGGACACGGCGTCCTACGCGACGGCGCTGACGGGCGTGACGGTGAACCTTGCGGCGATGGGGCTGAACACCGGGGACGCGCAGGGCGACCAGTACATCTCGATCGAGAAGGTGCTGGGGTCTGGTCAGGGCGACCAGCTGACGGGCGACGCCAATGCCAACAACTTCAACGGGGGCGGCGGGGCGGACACGCTGGACGGGGGACTTGGCAACGACACGCTGGCGGGCGGCACGGGGGGAGACCTCTTCGTGTTTGCATCGGGCTACGGCAAGGACGCGATCACGGACTTCGTGGCGGCGGACGACACGGTGCAACTGACCGGGCTGTCGGGCGTGTTCGCGGACGGGGCTGCGGCCTATACGGCCAGCGTGCAGATCGGCAACGACGTCGTGCTCACCCTCGACGCCGCCAACAGCCTCACCTTCAAGAACATCCTCAAGTCCGCACTCTCGGCCGCGGATTTCAGCGTCACGTAAAGGCAGGCTCTCGTCCTAGCAAGTCCTGTTCGTGTGGAGCGTGCAACGGCAAATGTCCTGTCTGCCACAGAGAGCAGCCTCATTGGACTGGATACATTTCGCAATGATCCACTGTTTGCTGGAATCACCGGGAAAGGTGAGTTGGCGAGGGCCTAGAGCGGATTCGACTTACACGAACTCGTAGCCTGAGTTTGTGATGTAGGCTCGGCGTTCCTGATCGGGGAATTCCTCGAGGAGGACCCCGATGGTGTCCCACAGGGCATCTCGGGTTCGGGTCGCGACCTTCCTGAGCAACGCTTTCAGCTTGGCGAAGAACTGCTCGATGGGGTTCAGGTCGGGCGAATAGGGCGGCAGGTAGAGCAAGCTGGCGCCGGCCGCGGAGATGGCTTCGCTGACGCCCGCGACCTTGTGGGCCGCCAGATTGTCGAGAACCAGCACGTCGCCTGGCCTGAGACTCGGCGCGAGCATCTGCGCGGCATAGTCGCGGAACATCGGACCCGTCATGGGACCGTCGAGCACG
Source organism: Alsobacter sp. (assembly GCA_046349155.1). Classification (GTDB taxonomy): domain Bacteria; phylum Pseudomonadota; class Alphaproteobacteria; order Rhizobiales; family Beijerinckiaceae; genus Alsobacter. The sequence goes on from JAXMCW010000005.1 coordinate 65,276, forward strand.
AGGGGTGCGACGATGCCCGATGCTCTCAGTCCGGCGACAAAGGTCGTGGTTTTCCAATGGCCGTGGGGCGTTGCGTCGACCAGACGCTCGCCCCGGGCGCTCCAGCCCCGCAGCCGCGTCCTGTTGGTGGCGGCCGCTGTCTCGTCGAAGAAGACGAAACGCTCGGCATCCATGTAGCGCTGCCAGATACGCCAGCGCTGACGATGCAGCGCCACGTCGGGTCGGTCCTGCTCGGCCGCCCTCAGGCTCTTTTTTTGTGCGAGAGGCCCAGCCGGTGGAGCAAGTCGGAGATCGTCGACAGCGCCTTCACCTCGATGCCGAGCTCATGCAACTGCTGGCGCATCTCCTTCAGCGTCACGCCGCGCCGGGCCGTGGCGATGGCCCTCAACGTCTCGGCATGAGGCTCGAGCACCGGCCGACGATGACCGCCGATCTGGCCGGGAGCCGTGCTGCCCGTCTTGCGCACGCGCTGCATCAGCTTGATCGCCGCCGACGGGCTCACCTGGAAGCGTTCGGCAGCAGCGCGAGCCGAAACGCCGTCCGACACCAGACGGGCGATCCGCGCACGAAGATCCTGAGACAGTGGAGCAGTCATGCTGGACCTCACCGTTCCAGCCCCCATCTCCCCTGAATCAGAACCTCCGATTCCATGCAATTCCGAACTGCTCTAGACAACCTGAATGGGGTGCCGGCAACGGCTTTCTTTACGGCAACGCCGACAACGATGTGCTGAGTTGTGCTGAGGGTGATGACGATTTGACCGGAGACCTCGGCGACGACACCCTCTCGGCGGAAGTGGAAACGCCTGGAGTCTAGACTATAGTGGGTCAAATTCTTGACCGTAGGCGAGAGTGACGGGTCCGGCCTAGGCATTGCTTACGGCAGCATAAGGTGAGCGCAGCTGATGCAAAAGGTTCCTATTCGAGGGAGCTTGCCTCCACCTTCTCAGACATCCTCGTCCATAAGAGCTGGAAAATGAATTTCCTTGACGCACGCCGCACGAGAAAGACGACGTAGCAACCTGACAGTGTCGACGAGGTCGCTTACTGGAATCCGCACCGGAACATCAGGGCATGGAACCGCTGCGCCGTCGACGAGACGATCTGTTGCCATCGAGCCGGGCGAGATGACAGTCACTGGTATGCCGTCCGGACGCAGTACTTCGCGCAGACCATGGGCCAAACCGCGAAGCCCAAACTTTGTTGCAGCGTAGGCTACGGATGCGGTGCCCTCATTCTCTAATCCGCAGGTTGAGCCGATCAAAACGATGCGAGCCCGACCCGACTGCCGAAGCAGCGGCAGCGACCTCCGGCATGCAATCAAGGCAGACGTTAGGTTGGTCGTGACAATTGCCGCCAGCTCATCGTCGTCAGCGTTTTCGTATCCGTTCGTTTCCCAAATCCCGGCGTTGTAAATCAGCAAGTCAATTGGATCGTCGCCTAGCCCCGAAATGGATGAAGCCGCACCTTCCGGTCGTGACAAGTCAGTAGGAACCCAGTGACGGATCACCCCATCATTCAGATCGAGGACACTCGGACGAGTCCTGGAGATGCACCACACCGCCTCGCCGTGATCAGGAACCGATCGGGCAAAGGCAGCACCAAGACCACGACTAGCGCCGAAGATTACAATGCGTCCTCTGCTCAATCTGGGGCGCTCCTTTCGAGAACAACGAGCCGACTATCTGGAAATGCGGCATCAATGACTTCGTGACAGGTCCAGCTCCCTAGCATGGTCCCCAAAGCGGCAACTTCCGAACCCGTATGGATCCGCTCGACCGAGGTGTAAACCGTGGTCGTGGCCGGCTCAGTCGTCTGTCGCCGCTCTACCTCGACGTCCATTTCCAGAACCCAATCGTCCGGTGACCACTGCAAGGTGCCACTGGGCCAGACGCAACCGAGTGTTCCTCCATCCGCTAGCGCAACGCGGCGCTCTCTGATCGCTAAGTCCCCAAAGCCGGACCGGACACGGTCGAGATCATGCAATTCGAACAGCAACCGTCCCTTCGGTCTGATGCAATCTGCCAGCTCGCGCAACAGAAGTCCGACCGAAGTGAGATCCAAGTAGCCGAGCGAGTAGATCAGCGCAAATGCAGCATCAAAAGGCGCATTTTCGTGGATCCGTTCATCCAAGCGTGGAAGGTTGCAGAGTCGATAACGCTCGGCGGGAACTCGTCCGTGACGAATGGCCCAGTCCCGCATGCCTCCTGCCGTGTCCACGGCCCAGCATTCGTGCCCGTGGTTTTGAGAGAGCCAGTGAGCATGACTTGCAGGACCGGCAAAAAGTTCAAGCACGCGCGCTCCCAGAATGCCCGGCAGCAAGGATCTGTTCAAAAAATCACATTGCAGCCCGATGTTCCGTTCGTCAGTTAGCGCGGCATAATCGCCGGGAAACTGTTCGTAAAATTTGATAATCGGCGACCGCATGTCATGCGCCACTGCTCAAAGTCTGAGGAAAGTCAGGTATTTGACCAAGCCAGTACTCATCCATCTCCAGGAGCTCAGAACCCTCACGATAGGACAGGCCAGCGGCATGGTCAGAGTATGTCGCGAGTTGACGTAGCCCTTGAGGAAGGATCTCATAACTCTTGGAAATTTTACAGAAGAGCTCATCACGAGCATTGGGTAAGGTGTCGAGAGTCAAGAGGCCCTCGTCGAAGCGATCAAGCATGCCCAGCATTGTCTGTGCGCAGAACAAGGCAAGGCCCGCATACCACGCTTCGATGGCTTTGCGGTCGTCGGCAGAGGCGGCATCCCGCGCCAGGTTCAGATCTACGACTTTACGTGACCACTCGTACGCGAGCAGACGGAAAATCTCCATGAGCGGCTCAAGTGTTGGATCGAATACGACCCCCGCAACGGCCGGCGCTTTCATCTTGACGTCCCAACCAACATAGGTTCGGCCACTCAGGTCGTGGCCGCGAGCGCTCCGCCACGGACTCTCAAAGCTGAACGTGAAATGAGGCATGCCGAGCAGTCTCGCCCGGCTTGAAGAATAGAGTTTAATTATATGGTTCAGATTTGTTCTCAGCGAGGTTGTTGTCGTGCTCCTATGAAACAAGATGAAACTCAAGTCCAAGTATATGCCATAGTCCAAAAGAATATTAATAGCCTCAAAAATTTTTCCAACACTCATATTTTTCTTCATGTCGTCGAGATCTGTCTGAACGAAGGATTCGACGCCCATGAAAACCGAGACAAGACCGGCCCGCTTGAGACGCTCCACATCTCCAAAGCTTAGTAGACTATCGGCACGATTGTAAATCTTGAACGAGATGAACGGAACGGCCGCGGCCAGCCTGTCAACAAGGGCTTGCCGACCCGAGCGATCGCGGCGGCCCCCACCCACAAATTCGGAGTCGTGAAACACCGCGTGCTTTACGCCCGCGCTCCGGTAGCGTTCCAGGGATGCCATTACCACGTCCGGTTCTTGCACCTGCCAGCGAAGTTCATGATTTTCACCAGCATTGATGAAGCAGAAGCGGCATGGATAGGGGCAGCCTCTTGACGTCTCGATGCTGGCCCGGAACCGTCGCCTTTGCCAAGGCGCAAGATCGAAATTCAGGCCATAGGGACTTTGGACCAGCGAGTTCCTAAAGTGAGGGCCTGTGGCCGAAATGCCGATGCAAGCAGCAAGCGCGGCTTCGGAATGCGGTACAACGAGGGCCCCCGTGGGGCGCAACGGATGGTCAGACAATCGAGCTGTTTGGCCGTAGAGGATGACGTTGTCGAGACCCAACCGTATCAAGGCATGAGCAAGACGGAGCGCGTACTGGACGTTATCTCCCGTCTCGCGCACCGCGATGACGATGTGACTAGGCGACGAACTGCAGATGTCACGAATCGAAAGGTCGCGCTGGAGGTGAAAGTCGAAAACCTTGTGGTGGACTGCAACAGCCTCCAGATAGGCTGCAGCCTGGCAAAGAATGACCTCCTCGCGAACGTCCGTCCTGTTGTATTTATAGCTGAACGGAGCCCGGACGAGAGCAACAAAGACCGCGCGGCCCACCTTCCGATTCCAGAGCGATCAGGGGCCTGTAACCAAATCAACGAACATCATCAGGATATCCTCGTCCCCTTCATCGGCCGCTGGCGTGACCTGGGCTCTGTCCTCAATATGAGCTGCTACAGTGTCCACTTGATCAGGGCAGGTCTCGTTCATGTTTCCCTCTGTCGTCCGGGTTCATCATTGCACGAATGAAGTCTGTGAGATGTTGTTCGGGTGACGTCGGAAATCCTCGTGTTCAAGTTTGCTTCCGCTCGGCCCAAAGCTCCGATCGCGTAACTTATCTCAGGAAACGTACGCCAATGCGATACTGATTCCAGTCCCTTCCTGAGCTCTGCCACGGCGTCGCGCCAAACGCTGAATTGCCGCACAGTGTCGTCCATGGGCACGTCCCGATTGCGTTCAGTTGACCGCTGTCCTTGCGCCATGCATCTTGAGCTTCAAGCTTAACGTTAATCATTGCGCGCGTCACCCATGGAATGGACTTATTCATCCAAGGCGAGACCCGACGATGTCCTCGTCAATGTCAGGACCGGAACGAGCCCGGCAATCCGGCGGAATTTAGTCAATACCCACAATCTGATAGCCTGCTACGGAGAGCGCTTCGGATTTTCAACGGTCGTCGGGCCTTGCGATAGAGGCGCCCAGGCGATCAGTCACGTAATCCACCTGGAAGACTGCCCTTTCGATTCTGACAGGGTTTTTGCGCTCGGGGAGTTTCTCAAGGTGCATTCCAGCATCAGCATAGCATTTGCCTATCCGAGCGACCGGGTCATGTGGGCCGCCGAGGATCTGATTGAACAGGCAAAGCGGAAGTTCGGTCGACGGCTAAACGTCTTGTTCCCCGACGAAACAGTGAATGGATGGAAAATCGTTTCAGACCAAAAGATTGCAGACAATGCGGTCTGTGATACCGTTCGGGTCAAATATGAGCCTGTGCATGTAGGAAAATGCATAAAGCTATCCCAGTGTGAGCAGAAATACTTTTCTGAAGCATCGCGAATTTTTGAAAGAGAAGGGTTATACTTGAGAGCTCCATCGGATGGTTATATTGCATTGCGTCGGGACAATGGATTTCTGATCACAGCGACGCGGACCGACAAAGTCGGTCTGGATCTTGATCGCATCAGCTGGGTGCGCGTCTACGAGCGATCCACCAATCGCTTGTTCTATGAGGGTGCCTACTTGCCATCGTCAGACTCCGTGGAGGCTGCGGTCCTCTTGGCCGCCAAGCCTGACATCCAGTCACTTATCCACACTCATGCCAGCCGTCTGTTCACGCGCAACCCAGCCTACGTGAACCGGATACTCGTTCCGGCTCTGGCCTATGGGGAACCCGAGCTGGGCGATGCGCTCGTCTCAGCAATCCCCTCATCTCAGGCGGACTTCCTGATCATGAAGGATCACGGCGAGATCTTTGCTGGTGCCGATCCCATTGGGCTTCTCGACTTTATCAGCGACGCCTGCCGGGTTGCGCGTGCAACACTCTAGGTCGAAGGTCAAAGCGCGCCCGCTGAAGCTTCGGGTTGTCCGCGATCCGGAAAGCCGGGCGTTCTACGGCTGGCGGATCGAGAAGCGGCTCGCACGAGTCCGTCATGTCCTCTTGGCGATGCCCGGTCCATTGCCGTCTGGCCCCGTGTGGGCAAGGCACGGCACCGAGAGGAACTGGTGTTGGTGCGTGCCTCCGCAAAGACCAGCGGGTCGGGCCGTCTCGCTCGATCTCCCTGTGGGGACACGCGCCTTGGCCGCAAACCCATTTTGCGGTCCGGTCTTGCAGATGCGCTCCGGAGGGAAGCCGACGCGGCCCGAGATCATCGTGCTAGCAGGCCAGCATCCGGGGGAAGATTCATCCATTTGCCTCGCACTCTCGATGCGGTCCATCGCTTTACGCCGCGCCGACTGGCGGCAGCGGGTCTGGATTGTGCCGCTCGCCAATGAAAGCGGCCGCGAGGCGCGATACACCCGAGACACAAAAACGGGCATCGATATGAACCGGTCCTGGCATCTCACCGGGCAAGCCGAGGTTGATCGCCTTCGCGACGACCTAAGCCATGCCCGCTTCGTCGTCGACTTGCACGCTGACGAGTTTGCTTGGCGTCCTTACATGGTCGGCCCGGTGGATGCTGCGCGCCACATCAGGAAGGATGTGACAGATTTTCAGCGCGCCTTCATGTCTCGTTGCAGGGACGCCGGGTCCCGCCCACGACCACCCGGTCCCGGGGAGGACCATCCTGGAATCCTAGTCAACTGGCTTGCCAGCATGGGGGTGCCTGGCGTGATGTTGGAACTGCCGATGCGGCATCGCAGGCGACCCATTGCGTATCCTGCCATTCGGCGAGCAGCCGGACGGCAAATACTGGATGCGTTGGTGCATGCCATAGGCAGAATTCTGTCTTCAACAACCGAAGGACGATCGTTCGGTGGATGAAACGACGATCTGCTATCCCTGGCCAGCCTACGTAATGGGCCGGTCGAGCGCATGGGCGGACAGTCGCGGCCCGGACGAAACGATTCTCCATCCCCCGATCGCTCGTCGCCGACGGGTTGGCCTGGTCGCGCGATGGCGGGCGCTCCGCATTGCCCTGGACGAGACTGGAACGCCGGATCCTTCGACAGCGGAGCCAGGAGCCCTGCTCGTCAAGGCAGAGCCGGGACCCAATCGTATCGATGGCCTCAGTTCGGGGGCGGCAAGCGCGCTTGTGAGGACTGCGGAGGGGCAGACTTTCAGGATCAAACGGTGCGGATTTGCAACGAGGGGGATCGGCCCACACTACGGTTATCTCGGTAGAATAGGTCTTATGAGTGCCGCCGAGGCCATTCGAGAATGCCAGATGATGGCTTTGTTCAGGTCCCAGGGGTTATGCGACGCTTGCATGCCCCGCTACATTGACGTCTTGGCTGACCCGAACGCCCCGTTCTTTGAGGACAACGCATATGCGACGGTTCATATTGCTGCGACGAGCGACGTCAGGGCTGACGAGTTCTTCTTGGCGATCCTGGCTGACGAACTTCGTCGAGGTGGTTTGCCGGATCCGGTGTTCCGCGTCGCGGATGACGAGCGCCTCATTCCCGTCTCCGTCGCCGATACGCTCGACATCCTCCACAAGGGCGATGCGTGGCACAGAGTCTCTGAACTCGGCCACGCCCTCGGAGGTTTCCTGCGGGCCGTTCATGATGCAGGTCTGTTGAGGGGACGGGGCAGCGTCTGGATGGGCAATGACATTGTAGGGGCCGATGGGCGATTGTCCGCTGTCGACTTTGATGGAGGTGCCCGCGACGAGGCCAAGTCCGCAACGATCTTGAAGCGGATTGAGGCTGCTGACTATGCAGCTGGATTCGCCGACTGCTATTCCTGGGGCCAGCAGGACTGGCTTGCAGAAGGTGCGACGATTCTCACGGAGACGTTCTGGGAAGGATACAGGCGCGCGCTGAATCCTTCTATTCAATGAAGCAATCGCTTCATCGCCGTAAGTCTAGCGAAAATATATACTGACAAGAAAACTTCTCGCTACAAAAGTAATCGTAGTAAGTGACATTAAGTCCACAATAATTTCTATGTAAAGCAAAAATTTTACGAACTCTGGAGAAAGGCTCCCGACGTCGAATAAGAAATGTGAGTAGTGACGGTGATCCAGCCAAACTTCTTGACTTAAGATAGAAAAAGCCTTAATTGTAAATCTGACTATGGTTAATTAGCTTATAACGCGTCGCGCTCGAGTCCCGGCACGGGGCCTAACGCAGGGCTGGACCATGGGTACGTACATTGGCACGACCGGCGACGATACAACTCTTCTGGATGTGACCGGAAGAACTTGGGATAGTGCTCAGATCAACTATATCAACTACAGCCCTGGTGCTACGTCAACATCGGCCGACAACATGGCTTTGGTTGACATTACCGATTCATACTACTGGGACACGACCAATTCGGGGATCGGATATCCGGCTAAATTTCAAGGTCAGGAGCATCCTGGGTATGATTACTTGGCCGGAAACGGCGGAAACGACATCCTGTTTAACTACAATTTCAAGAACTTCGGCTCCACGGCGCACTTGGTCAATTTCGATGGTGGCGAAGGGGACGATTCTATCTGGCTCTACGACAAATTTAACCAGAGTTACATGGTTGCCCAGGGGGGCACGGGCAACGACGAAATCTACGGCGGAACATCTTCTTATGCCGAAACAATGGATGGCGGTTCCGGAAATGACTACATCGTTGGTGCATTCGCAGCGCCGGTTGATGGCCCGGACAGCATCATGGGAGGCGATGACTCCGATCACATCGAAGGCATGGGTGGTAACGACACAATAGATGGCGGAAGCGGAGATGATGGCTTCACTCTTATCACCTTCGGTGCGCCGTCTCGTTCAGGCACGGCGTATGCCGGACTTTACGGTGGAGATGGCAATGACGAGATCCATGGAGGCGACGGAAACGATTTTGTAGACGGCGGACCAGACAACGATCTGGTGTTCGGCGATGCTGGCAAAGACTCTCTGCAAGGCGGAGACGGCAACGATTATGTCGACGGCGGTCTAGATAACGACACCGTCTCCGGAGGAAACGGAGACGATTGGGTCGTCGACAATGACGGGGCTAATTCGCTCTCTGGAGATGCCGGCAACGACTACTTCCCCATCGGTCCCGGTGCAAACACGATCGATGGAGGCTCGGACATCGACACGATTTCCTACTTGGCTACGTCCGGCGTCGTCGTGGATCTGCAAGGGACGATCCCGAACGGGTTGGATGCTGCCGGGGAGGTCATCGTATCTGTCGAAAATCTATACGGGTCCGATGTCGCGGATACGTTGATGGGAGACCTCAACGACAACGAGCTACGTGGGCGCCTCGGCAATGACAGCCTTTCGGGGCGTGGCGGAAACGACCTCATCGTGGACTGGCGATATGACCCTGACGACTTGACGGATGGGGGGTCGGACACACTGGATGGCGGTGCCGGTGCTGACACGCTTATGGGCGGCAACGGCAACGACGTGCTAATTGGCGGGGCTGGCGCCGACCAGTTGAACGGCGGCAACAACGTCGACCGCGCTTCCTACTCCACAGCTCAAGTCGGCGTCATTGCGAGTCTAGCACAGCCCGGCCTCAATACCGGTGACGCTGCGGGCGACACCTATTTCTCAATCGAGAATCTGCAGGGATCTGGCCAGGTCGACACGTTGGCAGGCGACGACGGCGACAATCGGCTTGACGGCGGACTCGGCGCGGACAGCCTGGCTGGAGGTGGGGGCAATGACATCTATGTCGTGGAGAATAGCTTCGATCGAGTGATCGAAGGCTTGAACGCGGGCATCGACACGATCATTTCGTCGGTGACCCTGACGCTAGGCGCCAACGTGGAGAACCTGACGCTGGTGCCGGCCTTCAGCATCAACGGCACGGGCAACGGGCTCGACAATATCATCACGGGGAATGACCAAGTCAACGTGCTGAACGGCCAGGCCGGGAACGACACGCTGATTGGCGGGGTAGGCAACGACCAGCTCGTGGGCGGGGCGGGCGCCGATAGCCTCGTGGGCGGCTCTGGCGTGCAAGATTTGGCCTCCTACTCCACATCCACCCTGGCGGGCGGGATCGTGGTAAGCCTCACCAATCCCAGTTCGAATACCGGTGACGCGCTGGGCGACAACTACTCGGGAGTGGAAGGCCTGATCGGGTCGTCCTTCGCTGACACGCTGACGGGCACTGGGGGGGCGAATCGGCTGCAGGGTGGGGCCGGGAACGACGTGATCGACGGCCTGGCCGGCGCGGACACGATGTTGGGTGGGCAGGGCGACGACACGTTCTATGTCGACAACACCAGCGACGGAGTGTTCGAGAACGCAGGCGAGGGCGTCGACACCGTCTACTCCTCCGTGAAGTACACGTTGAGCTCCAACGTCGACAATTTGCTGTTGACGGGTACGGCCGGCATTAATGCCAACGGCAATACGCTTGACAACAAGATGAGGGGCAACGACCAGGCGAACGCGCTCAACGGACTTGTCGGCAACGACACGCTGGACGGGGCGGGCGGCAACGACGTGCTGATCGGGGGCGTGGGCGCCGACAGCCTGTCGGGCGGAGCGGGTACAGACACGGCCTCCTACTCCACCGCAGCTACGGGCGTGGTGGTGGACCTCGCCAACATCGCGCTCAACACGGGCGACGCCTTGGGTGACGCCTACCTGTCGATCGAGAAGATCGCGGGCTCCGGGCAGAACGACCGGCTCTCAGGCGATGGTACGGCCAACGACCTCAACGGGGCGGGCGGGGCGGACACGCTGGACGGGGGACTGGGCAACGACACGCTGGCGGGCGGTACGGGGGGAGACCTCTTCGTGTTCGCGTCGGGCTACGGCAAGGACGCGATCACGGATTTCGTGGCAGCGGACGACACGGTGCGGTTGACTGGCCTGTCTGGCGTATTCGCCGACGGTGCGGCGGCCTACGCGGCGAGCGTGCAGGTCGGCAATGACGTTGTGCTCACCCTCGACGCCACCAACAGCCTCACCTTCAAGAACATCCTCAAGTCCGCACTCTCGGCAGCCGACTTCAGCGTGACGTGAGAAATCCCCCTTGCTGGGACGCCGGAGGTTGGCCTCGTCGCCCACCGCAAGAGACGTACCTTCTTGCGCGACATGATACTGGCCGAGTTCAGCGTCCCTATCTTATGAAAACCTATCAAGCTATGTTTAGATTGGTCTCCGTCGTTGCGGGGGATCGCGTCTAGACTCGCAACATCGCCAGGCCGTCGATAATATTGCCCTCGTCTCAAAATTCTTTCGGCTGAAGCATAGCGTTTTCTTCCAGCGGGGACAGGCCATGCCGGTGGTGACCGATTACTCTGCCCTTATTAGTGGTAGTGCTTGGGGCGGTATCGAAGTGATCGGCAAGCCGGTCATCGTCACCTATTCATTCCCAACGGTTGCCAGCGACTATCTTGCTTCGGTCGACGGATTCACCTCGGCAACTGTCAGCAGTTTTCAGGCCTTTAGTGCCAGCGAGCAGGCCCAGGCTCGGACAGCTCTTGCCGAATGGGCCGCGGCCAGCGGCCTCACCTTCATTGAGGTGGCGCCTGGCCATGGCGATATCAACTTCCAGATCGTGGATTTCAACACGACATCCAGCCCGTCCTATTCAAGCTATGGCGGCGTCGCGTTTTATCCATTTGGAGACTGGAACTACTTCACCTACCCGTCGTTTTCTGGCGACCTCGACGCCTCCGGCGACGTGTTCATGAATTCGCAGCTCGCCTCGGGGGAAACGGTCTCCTACGGCACGCTCCTGCACGAGATCGGCCACGCTATCGGCCTGAAGCATCCGACTGAGGTTGTCACCAACTACGCGGCAAACCCCATCGTTGTTCATGACCAGGTCCTCTCGAGCGATGACCCGACAAGGACGATCATGGCGACGGTCGGCGACAACAGTGCCACCGGGACGCCGCATCTGCTTCCTCTCGACGTGGCCGCGGCCGCCTATCTTTACGGCGCGGCAGGCCAAGGCGGTGTCTACACGACAAGCGCGACCGGTTCGAATTCAAGTGTCTCTGCGTGGTCCTGGGATGCGGTCACGCAGATCCTGTCACAGACGGGGACGGCTGCAGATGATGCTATGCGGGGCACTTCGGTAGCAGACAGCCTGGACGGCCAAGGTGGCAATAACAGCCTCTTCGGTCTTGCCGGAAACGACACACTCACGTCCGGCGCCGGCAACGACCTCCTGCACGGCGGCACTGGCGACGATTCCATGAGCGGCGGTGCGGGGGACGACACGTACTTAGTGGATTCCGTGTCCGACGGGATCCTGGAACAGCCCGGCCAGGGCTTCGACAGCGTCTTGTCGACGATCAGCACTGTCCTCGCCCCCAATGTGGAACTGCTGCAGCTATTCGGCCAAGGCCTGACAGGCTCCGGGAACGGGCTCGCCAATACGATTTTCGGCGATGGAAGCCATGCCGGGTGGCTCCTGGGGTTGGGGAACGACGACTACATGGTCGCGGGATCCGGTGCGGACACGCTCGATGGCGGCACCGGCAACGACTCCCTCTACGGAGGTGACGGAAACGACCTGTATGTCGTGGATTCTGTCTTCGATCTGGTGGGTGAGCCGAGCACCGATGGCAGCGGCATCGATACGATCCTTTCGTCCGTAAGCCTGGTCCTTCCGGGCTCGGTCGAGAACCTGACGCTGACGGGTGCCGACAGCATCAACGGGACCGGCAATGGCCTCGACAACGTGCTGGTGGGCAACGGGGCGGCCAATCGCCTGACGGGGAATGACGGGGCCGACACGCTGGATGGAGGCCTGGGCGCCGACACACTGATCGGCGGGCTGGGCAATGACACCTTCGTGGTGGACGACGCAGGAGACGCCGTCTTCGAGAGCGCCGGCGAGGGCATCGACACCATCTTCTCCTCGATCACGAAGACACTGGGGTCGACGGTTGAGAACCTCGTGCTGACGGGTGTCCTTGGGATCAACGGGACCGGGAATGCATCCGACAACGTCCTGACGGGCAACGAGGCCGGCAATGCCCTGAACGGGGCTGGGGGCAACGACACGCTCGACGGGGCGGGCGGCAACGACGTTCTGATCGGAGGCACGGGCGCTGACAGCCTGTCGGGTGGAACGGGCACGGACACGGCCTCCTACGCCACGGCCGCGACGGGCGTGTTCGCGAGCCTGGCCGCACCGAACCTGAACACGGGCGACGCGCTGGGCGACAGCTACCTGTCGATCGAGAACCTGCTGGGCTCGGGCCAGGTCGACACGCTGGTGGGCGACGTGAACGCCAACCGCCTGGATGGCGGCGTGGGCGCCGACAGCCTGGTGGGCGGCGGGGGCGACGACGTCTATGTCGTCGACAACAGCGGCGACCGGGTGCTGGAGAGCTCTGCGGCGGGCGGGCTCGACACGGTGATTGCCTCCGTTCAGGTGACGCTGTCCGGCAACGTTGAGAACCTGACACTGGTGCAGGGCTTCAGCATCAACGGGACGGGCAATGGGCTGGATAACCTGATCACGGGCAACGACCAGGCCAACGTGCTGAACGGGCTGGTCGGGAATGACACGCTGGTGGGGGGCGTTGGCAATGACCAGCTGATCGGCGGGGCTGGTGCCGACAGCCTGGTGGGGGGCAGCGGAACGCTGGATCTTGCCTCCTACTCGACCTCGACCCTTGCGGGCGGGCTGGTGGCGAACCTGGCGGACGCGCTGCAGAACACGGGCGATGCGCTGGGCGACCGCTACTCGGGCGTGGAGGGCCTGATCGGATCGGGTTTTGCGGACACGCTGACGGGGGATGGCGGCTCGAACCGTCTGTCTGGCGGGGCCGGCAACGACGTGATCGATGGCGGCGTGGGCGCCGACACGATGCTGGGGGGCGCGGGCGACGACACGTTCACGGTCGACAATGCGAGCGACGGGGTGTTCGAGAACGCGGGCGAGGGCCTGGATACGGTGTTCTCGTCGGTGAAGTACACGCTGAGCGCGAACGTGGAGAACCTCGTGCTGACGGGCAGCGCCGGGATCAACGCGAACGGCAATGCGCTGGGCAACGTGATCACGGGCAACGACACGGCGAACGCGCTGAACGGGCTGGACGGGGCGGACACGCTGAACGGGGCGGGCGGCAACGACGTGCTGATCGGCGGCGTGGGGGCGGACCTTCTGGACGGAGGCCTGGGGACGGACACGGCGTCCTATTCGACGGCGCTGACGGGCGTGACGGTGAACCTCGGGGCGATGGGGCTGAACACCGGGGACGCGCAGGGCGACCAGTACATCTCGATCGAGAAGGTGCTGGGGTCTGGACTGGGTGACCAGCTGACGGGCGACGCCAATGCCAACAACTTCAACGGGTCTGGCGGGGCGGACACGCTGGACGGGGGGCTTGGCAACGACACGCTGGCGGGCGGCACGGGGGGAGACCTCTTCGTGTTTGCATCGGGCTACGGCAAGGACGCGATCACGGACTTCGTGGCGGCGGACGACACGGTGCAACTGACCGGGCTGTCGGGCGTGTTCGCGGACGGGGCTGCGGCCTATACGGCCAGCGTGCAGATCGGCAACGACGTCGTGCTCACCCTCGACGCCGCCAACAGCCTCACCTTCAAGAACATCCTGAAGACCGCACTCTCCGCAGCTGACTTCAGCGTGAGTTGAGAGCCGGACTGCCCGATTGCGATGACCTGGCTGGAGTGAGCTTGAGGTCCTGATTGGCGGGAAAACGGATCGCCGTTAACCATAGGCCCAAGTCCAAAGGCGCACTCACCGAAGAACATTGACTCGCGAGGAGGAAGGTTCATCTTAGTTAATGTGGAGTTAAAATTTAGCTTACGATGGACCCGAAACGCCCCACTTCGATCCGCGAAAATGGGCTGCGGCTGCTGCGCCTCCTCGATGGCTGCTACGTCGCATTGGGCGTCGTTTTCCTTCTGAGTGCAGCGGTCAATCTGCTTTATCTCACAAGCTCCATCTACATGATGGAAATCTACGACCGCATCATCCCGAGCCGCAGCATCGCGACACTCGTCTCCTTGACGGTCATCGTGTTCGTGATGTTTGCCTTCCAGGGGCTCTTCGACGTTCTTCGCAGCCGCGTCCTGGCAAGGGTGGGTGGCGTGGTCGACGAACGTTTGTCGCGCCAGGTGTTCGCTCTGGTTCAGCGTACACCGCGTCAAGGCATGGACGACGGCCTTTCGCCGATCCGGGACGTCGATCAGGTTCGATCCTTCTTTGTTGGCGGAGGACCGAGTTCATTTCTGGACCTGCCTTGGATTCCTTTTTATCTCGTCCTCTGTTTTGCATTTCATCCACTTGTCGGCCTTGTGTCGCTCCTGGGCTCCCTGTGCCTTTTCGGGCTGACGCTCCTGACAGACCTCGTGTCACGCGAACCCGCGGCAAAGACCGGCAAAGCCGCATCCTTGAGGATGGGTTTGGCAGCCTCTGCGCGCCGCAATGTGGAGGTAGTCCAGGCCATGGGCATGGAAGCCGCGCTGGCCAACCGATGGACAAAGACAAGCTCGCTCTACACATCCTTGCAGATGGGCGTCACTGACGCCGCCGTGAATTTCAGCGGCCTGTCCCGCGTTATTCGACTCTCGCTCCAGTCAGGCGTGATGGGGATTGGTGCTGTCCTCGTCATGGCTGGCGAAACGTCCAGCGGCATCATCATTGCGTCCTCGATCCTGGCCGCTCGCGCGCTCGCGCCGGTCGAATCCCTGATTGCCCACTGGAAAAGCTTCCTCGCCTTCCGCACATCCTGGGCGAGGCTGTGTTCCGCGTTTGACGAACTGGGCGTGTCTGCCGACGTCCTTGATCTGCCGCTTCCCCGCAAGGCCATCGAGGTGCAAGGCGTCCAGGCCCGTCCCCCAGGATCCCCGAACATCGTTGTTCGCGACGTGTCCTTCACACTGAATGCCGGTCAAGGCCTTGGCATCATCGGCCCGAGTGGTTCCGGCAAGTCATCCTTGGCGCGTGTCCTGGTGGGAGTGTGGCCAACTTTTCGAGGAAAGGTCTGCCTCGACGGGGCTGCGCTCGACCAGTGGAGCAGAAATCGGCTCGGTCCCGGAATCGGCTACATTCCTCAGGACGTGGAGTTGTTTGCTGGAACGGTTGCTGAAAACATCGCTCGGTTCGAGCCCAATCCTTCAACCGAAGCCGTGCTGAAGGCTGCTCAGTCAGCCGGTGTCCACGATCTGATCCTCACGCTGCCGAAAGGTTACATGACGGCGATCGGTGAGGGTGGAGAAGCCTTGTCGGGGGGGCAGCGACAAAGACTCGCCCTCGCAAGAGCTCTCTACAAGGATCCCTTCCTTCTTGTGCTCGACGAACCAAATTCGAACTTGGACTCGGAAGGCGAGGCTGCACTGACCCAGGCTCTTCTGACTGTCCGTGAGCGGGGAGGCATCGTGATCGTGGTGGCACATCGTGCAAGCGCGCTGGCGGCCGTCGATCAAGTCCTCGCTCTTGCGGAGGGGCGAGCAGTCGCACTTGGCCCCAAGGATGAGATCCTTCGCCAGGTGTTGAGGGCTGAGAACCAGCCGGCCCAGCGCGGCGGCGGACCATCCACGCCGGCTAACTTGCATGCGCCGCAACCCGCAATGAGCGGGAGTCGATCGTGACAGCCTTTTCGAACGCGCTCGACCTGCTGAAACCGGCAAGGCTCACGGGAGACAGCCTCAGCAAATCCCTTCAGCGCCATCTCCACTTGTCACTCTTTTCGTTTGTCGTGTTGTTCTGCGGCTTTCTCCTCTGGGCTGGGATGAGCGACATTGCCGGCGCGGTCATCGCAAGCGGACAACTCGTTGTCGAGAGCAACGTCAAGAAGATCCAGCACCCCAATGGCGGGGTAATCGCAGAGGTCAAGGTTAGGGACGGTGACCGCGTCCGCGCCGGCGACCTGCTCATTCGTCTCGACGAGACAGTGGCGCGTGCAAATCTTGCAATCGTTGAGGGGAACCTTCAGCAGCTTTCGATCCGTTTGGCTCGGCTTGAAGCTGAACGCGATGGCGACGTGCAATTGAAATGGCCAGATATCTTGGCCCCCCGATCCACTGACCCAGGGGTTGTCCATCTTGTGGAGAGTGAGCAAAACCTGCTCACTCTCAGAATCGAGGCACGCGCTGGACAGAAATCGCAGCTCGACGAACGTCGTCGACAGCTGGAAGACGAGATCGTCGGCCTTACCGGTCAGCTAAGCGCCAAAGAGACTGAAGTAGAACTCATCAACAAGGAACTTGTGAGCGTCAAGGCTCTCTATCGCAAGAACCTCGTTTCACTTCAGCGGGTCAATATGCTCGAGCGCGACACCGCGCGCTTGCTCGGAGAAAAGTCAGCACTGCAGGCAGCCATCGCACAGACAAAAGGCAAGATCAGTGAGATCAATCTCCAGAAGATCCAAATCGATCAAGACAATCGAAGCGACGTGGTGAAGGAAATCCGGGAAACTCAATCAAAGGTCGCAGAACTCCTCGAGCGACAAATTGCTTCGCGCGATTTCTTGAGCCGGGTTGAGATGCGGGCGCCTCAGGATGGAGTTGTCCACCAGCTAGCCGTCCATACAATTGGCGGCGTCGTTGGAGCTGGCGATACTCTCTTGCAAGTCGTGCCGGAAAACGACGAACTGCGTGTTGAGGCTCGCATCGCACCACATGATATCGACTCAGTCCGTAAAGGACAGCCAGTCAATATCCGCCTGACAGCTTTCAGCCAGCGAGTGACCCCCGAAGTGCCTGGCGAGGTGTTATTCGTTTCGCCGGACCTCATTATTGATCCGAAGACGGGACTGTCATTTTACGCTGTCACAATCTCAATGAAGTTACGGGATAATCCGGACACGAAATCGCTGCGTGTCGTTCCTGGCATGCCTGTTGAGGCCTTCATACAGACCAATCCCCGGACCGTGCTCAGTTATCTCCTGAAACCCATCTCTGACCAGTTGCGGCGAGCATTCAGGGAGCGGTAAGTCGGTCAGCCGAAATCCTGCCGCCGTCAGATGCCAAAAAGGCGTCCGATCGAATTTCAAGACGTATCTCAATCTTATTGCTCGTTCGAAAAAAGCCGAATAACACAAGGCATGTTGTAAGAATTTCGAGATCGGAGAGACATCAGGAATGAATTATCTTCCGCCTTAGCGACGACGAAAGCCGAGGACTCTTGCCAAAAAGACCGATAGGTACGTCACGACACCAATGGAAATTGATCTCAGATCGGAGTGTATTCAGGTTGCCGTGCGTCTTATTCGTAAAGTCTATGCTATTTGACAATCAGTCATTGATTACGGTTGTTTGAAAAGTTGACGATTGAGCATGTTTGGATTGTTGGCGATGAGGCGTGCACAATTGGAGTGCGGCCGATACTTACTCGATCAGGGCATTTACGTAGGCATCCATAAATGGATTAATTTCGAAAGAGAGAGAGAAGCCAAAGCGGGGATTGATTTCAAATAGCCAGTAATTCCCATTTGAATATTTGAGATCAATACAACAGACGCCGGTGTACTGTAGGGCGGCTACAATATCTTTCATCAGAGACAGCAGTTCATCATTTTCGACAAAATTGGTGCTTGTTGGTACGACCGGTCCTTTTACAACCTGATCAGAGGGCATGATATAATGTGCTATCCGATGGAATGCGACGTGTCCGTCTTTGCAAAGGAGATGGACTGCGTACTCCTCTGAGCCAGTCACGATGTCCTGAAAGATGAGATCCTGGGCCATTGATATCCCGCGCTCCAGGGCCTCCTCGGGTGTTTTTATGATCCATGTGCCCTGGCCACTTTCGCTCCTGCGGCTTTTCGCAACGTATGGATAGTCGACGGGAACTTGCGTCGTATACTCTGGAACCAGAAACTTAAATCCACGTGCCACAAGAAAGTCGTTTAACGTCTTCTTGTCGTCGCACATTGCGGTAGTATCACGAGAAGGGATGAGAAATGTCTTTCTCTCAAGAGTTGTATCGTCCCAAAGCGGATTGTAGTCCGTGATTCGGAGCGGAACTATTGCGTCGTATTCGCCAAGATTGTGGACGCGCAACGAGCCGAAATCAGCAAAGTAACGGGCCCCATCAAGCCTTAATCTGATTTGGCGTTCAAAATCTGGGTGATCGCCGAATCGGATCTTCGTCATCTGCGTAACCTTCCAAGGGAGTCTTACAAATTAGACCCGCGCTGTGAAATGCAACCACGCATTGCAGCCTTCTTCAAGTCTATTTGGTATCGTAATGGGGAGGAACAGGCAACAAATCGCATGCGGAGCAGTGCCTTTTGCGCACTTGTATCTCCTCTAAGCGGGGTCAAGCTTTCAAGTATTTCACTTGAAACTTCGCCTCACCCCCGTCCGACGCTGACATAGGTAAACCCGCGCTTTCGCATGTCGTCGGGCCTGTAGATATTGCGGAGGTCGACGACGACGGGGGCCTTGAGGCCGCGCTGGATGCGGCCGAGGTCGAGGGCGCGGAAGGCGTCCCACTCGGTGACGATGACCAGCGCGTCGGCGCCCTCGGCGCAGGCATAGGCGTTGTCGGCGAAGGTGACGTCGGGCAGCAGGCCGCGCGCATGGCCCATGCTCTCGGGATCGTAGGCGCGCACGCTCGCGCCGGCGTCCTGCAGCGCGGTGGCGATGGCGAGGGAGGGCGCGTCGCGCATGTCGTCGGTATTCGGCTTGAAGGCGAGGCCGAGCAGCGCGATCGTCTTGCCGCGCACCGAGCCGCCGCAGGCCGCGATCACCTTGCGCGCCATGGCGCGCTTGCGCGTGTCGTTGACCGCGACGACGGTCTCCACGATGCGCAGCGGCGTGCCCGCGTCCTGCGCCGTCTTGGCGAGCGCCTGCGTGTCCTTGGGGAAGCAGGAGCCGCCATAGCCGGGCCCGGCATGCAGGAACTTGCCGCCGATGCGGTTGTCGAGGCCGATGCCGCGGGCGACCTCCTGCACGTTGCCGCCCACGGCCTCGCACAGGTCGGCGATCTCGTTGATGAAGGTGATCTTGAGCGCCAGGAAGGCGTTGGCGGCGTACTTGATGAGCTCGGAGGTGCGCCGGTCGGTGAACAGGATCGGCGGCTGGTTGAGGAAGAGCGGGCGGTAGATCTCGGTCATCACCTCGCGGGCGCGCGGCTCCACCGTGCCCACGACGATGCGGTCGGGGCGCTTGAAGTCGGCGATGGCGGCGCCCTCGCGCAGGAACTCGGGGTTGGAGACCACGGCATAGTCGCCGTCGGGCCTCGTCTCGCGCAGGATGCGCTCCACCTCGTCGCCGGTGCCCACGGGCACGGTGGACTTGGTGATGACGACGAGCGGCCCGGCGCTCGCCTCGGCGATCTCGCGGGCCACGGCATGGACGTAGGAGAGGTCGGCATGGCCGTCGCCGCGCCGCGAGGGCGTTCCCACGGCGATGAACACGGCCTCCGCGCCCGCGAGCCCCTCGCGGATGTCGGTGGTGAAGGTGAGCCGTCCCTGCTCGGCGTTGTTGTCGACGAGTTCCTTCAGCCCCGGCTCGTAGATCGGCATCTCGCCGCGCCGCAAGGCCGCGATCTTGCGCTCGTCCTTGTCCACGCAAAGCACGCGGTGGCCGAAGTCAGCCAGGCAGGCCCCCGACACCAGGCCCACATAGCCCGAACCGATCATCGCAATGTGCATCAGCGATTGCTCCGCAAACGGAAAGCCCTGAATCCAGCTTAGCGATCCATAAGGCCATTCACGTTCCGGGCCAACGCGTCTTCCATCGAATCCTGACGTTGCGGCTCGACTTGGATCAAAACTCTCGCCCGTCTCTGCATTCGCGTTGAGGGCGCGGCGCAAATCGCAACGCATAGCGTCAATTTCGCAAGTGCGCGTGAGGCAGGAACCGGCGTGAGCTGAACCTTCAATGTTAGGCCAGGTGCCTACATTGAGAGTTCGTCATATAAATTTATGGATGCGGCCGAATTTGAGTCGGGCAGGCGAACACGCTCATGGGGGAAACACGAGTGCCGCCAGGAAGCCGCAGGCTTAAGGTTCGCTTCGGGGAACATCCCGACTTCATGGCAGCTATCCTCGAGACGCTTGCTCAGGATCGGTTTGAGCCGCTGGCCGGCCCTATCGCAGCCCGCGAGGCGCTCAATGTTTCTGCTGTCCTGCCTCTTCGGATCTCGGACTATGACGCGCTCTATCAACGGCCCGACCTGCAGGGGCGTAAGCTCTGGTTGCCGGACCGAGACATCGTCAGGTTATGTGACGACAAGCTCAAAATGAACGACTTCCTCAGGGCCAAGAGCTTCACCGCAATCGTGCCCGAGCACTCCACCCAGTCGCTGGGCGTCTATCCTGTGATCGTCAAAAAGGTCCATGACGAGAACGGCGAGAACTCCTTCGTGGCCTTCGATAAAGCCGAGGAGGAGGCCATCATCCGCAAGTTCGCCGGGGGGGCGTTCTTCGTCCAACGCTTCGTGACGGGAAGGGATGAGTATGCGGTCCACGTTTTGGCGGTGGAGGGAGAGGCCTATTTTGTCAAGGCGATCCGGCACGTGATGGCCGGCGACCACTGCGTCAAGGGTGCACGCAACATCCCCGAGAGGTCCGAGGCTACACGTTTGCCCAAGGGCGGCGAGATCATCTTCGATATCCTGCGGATACTGCGCTACACGGGCGTATGTTGCGTCAATCTCAAGGGCAGCGAGAGGGACATGAAGCTGCTCGAGATCAATCCCCGGTTTGGCTACTCACTGTGCCGGCACATCAACGAGTTCCTGGACGCCTACATCGATTCGTTTGCATGAGAGTTGGAGGCCCATCCTTGACCGTTTGACTTGTGCCGGGATTTTGATCCTGTGCCGCCAACCAGACTGGCGCGAGGCCGGAATGTCCTGAGGCTTCGAGGCGCCCGTCCAATACGCGACGAGCCCCACCTCCTACTCGGATGTAACGAAAATCAGCCGCGCCGGGGACCAATCTTCCGCCACACGCGTGGCGCCCCGCGAGGTGGCAGTCTCGAACGAATACGCCGTCGGCGGCGGCCATTGGGGCACCAAGATCACCGACGTCGGGCTGTTGAACGCGTAGAGGATCCGGCTTCCCACAGCGCCCTCTAAGGCACTAAAATCTTCTTGACATTATGATCGGTATCGGGTAACGAGCGCGCCCTGCCTCCGACGGGCACTTGAGGTATTGCAAAGCCTTTGCCCCGGTCGGGTCAATCCTGCAAAGTTTTGCGGCAGACGCGGCAACGCTGCGGGCTTCTCTGAACGAGCCTTTCTTGCAAAGCAGTCGTAGTCCACGCTGAAAGCATTGGCTCGAATACGACAGTGATGAATTCAATACTTTTTGCCTTCAAAATTTCGACGACATCCGGTTCTGACAGAACCGAGGGCGGCTATAATAAAAAAGATAGTAGAGACACTCTTATTATTTGACGAAGCGTAGCAGTAGACCAGTCTTGTCTGTTGTCCTGCGTGCTCATTCAGGGCGTGCCGTATCCCGCGTGCGCGTCCGTCGAACCTTGCGGAGATCTCTTGACCGACAACCTGACACACTGGCGCGCCGCGCTCAGCGGGGCAGCAGTGCCCGTCCACGAGAACGATCCCCAGTCAGGCTACTGGCGCGTGAGGGCCTGGCGCGGAGGCCCTTGGTTGCCAGTGGCCATCTGGCGGGATCCCGACGGCCGACTGAAGGCCCTCAAGGATGGAATGCCGGCCGACGCCCAGGCCTTGTGGACCTGGTGCTGCCGGCATCCCATCAGTTACCAGACCTACCGTGCCGTGGCGGAGGAGGGCCGGCCCTGGCCGGAAGAGGGTCCTGTCGCTGGCGGCCCTGGACACAATGCCGGCCCCGCACTGGCAGGCGATGATGATGCTCCCCGCGCCGTCCTCGAGCGCGCCCTCGCCGACCTGCAGCAGCGCGCCGCGGCCTGGCTCGCCGAGGTGGGCACGCTCGCCGCCCAGGGTGAGGCTGACGTTGCCGCCAACTTTGCCGACGCCTTCGCCCGGCTCGAGCGTGAGGCCGAAGACGCCCGCGTGGCGGAGAAGACGCCGGTGCTCGCGCAAGGACGCGCTATCGACGAGGCGTGGAAGCCACTCGTTTCCGCCGCCGCGGCCGGCAAGCGGCAGATGAAGGAGGCCCTCGCGCCCTTCTTGCTTGCCGAGGAAAAGCGCCGCCAGGCGCCAACCGGGATGGAAGGCGCAAGCGGCACGAACGCGCCGCCGCCGCGGGCAGGCACGGTCGGGCGTCGGGTTGGCCTTCGCCGCGAGCGCCGTTGCGTGCTGAGAGACCGCGAGGCTCTCGTGCGCACGTACCGACGCGACGCCCGGTTCTGGGCCCATCCGGGCGTCACGGGCGTCCTCGCAGACCTCGCCAAGGCCGACTTGAGGGCCGGCCGTCGGGTCCTGGGGGCTGAACTCGTCGACGAGATCGTTGCCGCCTGAGACGGCCTCGCCGGCACCATGCCGAGACGCCTTTTCCAGAACCCAACACCAGGAGCACCATGACCGCAAAGACGACCACACCGTCCCCGTCCAGCCGCAAGACCAGACCCGCGTCTTCAGTGGGGGCTGAACCCAGCTCCAGGATCGAGCCTGCGGGCAAGGCGGAGCCCATTGGCCCGATCGACACTCAGCGCTCCGGCACTTCCTCACGTGACCAGGCCCGCAACCGGCCGCAGAGCCGCACGACAGGCACGCCGCAGGCGACGACGTCGCGCAAGGCGCGGGCTGCTGGGACGTCGGTGCAAGTGCCCAGGCGCCGGGGGCCACGTTCCGTCTTTCCGCGTGAGGCGATGTCAGACGCCAGCCCCTTGGCGGGCCATGCATCGTTGATCTCCCCGGTCCCGCTGGTGGCCGGCTCACGGCCCTTGCCATTCGTGCCCCGCACGCTGGAGGAAGCCATGCGCCTCGCCGAGGCCGTGGTGGCGGCTGGCATGGCGCCGCGCGGGATGACGACGCCTGCAGCCTGCGTGGTGGTGATCTTGCACGGCCTCGAGGTCGGCCTCACGCCCCTCATGGCCCTGCAGCGCATCGCCCTCCTCGAGGGTCGTCCCACTATCTGGGGTGATGGTGCGCTTGCCCTGGTGCGCGCCAGCGGCCTGTGCCGCTCCATCGTCGAAACGGTCGAAGGCGACCGACCGGAGAACTGGATTGCGTCCTGCACGGTGTGGCGCAAAGGGGAGGGCGAGCCCGTATCGCGCAGCTTCGGCGTTCCCGACGCGCGCCGCGCGAGCCTGTGGGGGCGCCCGGGACCCTGGACGTCCTACCCCCGGCGCATGCTTCAGATGCGCGCGCGCGCCTTTGCCCTGCGCGATGTCTTCCCTGATGTGCTGGGCGGGCTTTACCTGCGCGAAGAATTCGAGGACGCGCCCGCCTCGGAGGCCCCCGCGTCAGAGGATGCGGACAGGATGCAGGGGGAGGTGCGGCACCAGGCGGCTGGTCAAGGTGCCGTTTCCCCAGCGTCGACCATCCCGTCGGCTTCCATGGCGATGTCCTCCGGTCCCGCCGCACCCCGCCGCCGCCCGGCGCCCCCTGGCCGGGGAGGTGGCGGCTGGGTGCGCCTGCGGCCGCCACGTGACGTCATCCGGCTGCGTGCGCCCGCCCCGCCCCGCACGGAACAAGGCGACGAGGCTCCCGGCGGGGTGTCGAGAACGACGAATGCCTCGCTCGCTCCCGACGCGCTCGATCCTGACCTGGCCCCGCTGAACCCTCTGCAGCTCTTCGATCAGGAACTGGGCTGCGCGCGCGACATCGCGACGCTGCAGGAGATCGAGGCGGAGTTCAAGGCGCGCCTGGCCCACCTGTCGCGCGACGATGCAAGGCGCGCGCGACATATCCTCGAGCGTCACCGCACGCGCCTGGCGGACCGCGCGGGGGAGGACACGCCATGAGCCGTTCGCTGTCCACAAGCGAGCGCCTGGCCCTCTTCCTCAGGGCGAAGGGCCGGTGTCAGGCCTGTGGCTGGGTCCTCGCTCCCGGGACGCGCTGGGACGTGGATCATATCCTGCCCCGTGCGCTGGGCGGGCGCGACGCACCGGACAACCTCCAGGTGCTCTGCCGCGCCTGCCACGCCGGAAAGACGGCAAGCCAGGACGCCCCGGCCCTGGCCAAGACGAGACGCCTGAAGGCCCGCCACCTGGGCGCCACGCGGCCCCGCTCGATCATGCCGGGAAGCATGCGCTCGCGCTGGAAGAAGCGCCTCGACGGCCGGGTCGAACTGCGCCCACCGCGTCGAACATCAGCAATGTCGTCATCCCTAAACAACCCCAGGAGAAAGCCATGACCGTGCCTACACATGCCCAGCCTTCCCAGCAGGACCTGACGTTCGAAGCCGATGCGCGCGCCGCCCAGGAAATCGTCCGGCTCATCGCAGGCCTGGAGCAGGCCGGCCCCGACCGGCTGCGCCGCATCGAGCCCCACGTCGTGTGGCTCATCGCACGCAATGCCGGATACCGGAATCTCGGCGCGGAATTCCTGCAGTTCGTTCGCCGCGCCCTGGCTGAGGGGCGCGCGCTCTGGAAGGCCGAAGAGAAAGGCAAGGCCACGCAGGAGAGGTCGGGAAGGCGCCTGAAGCCCGGGACAGCTGTGGCTGGCCACGCCTGAGACGGACAAGGAGAGATCATGGAGACCCTCTTCGTTATTCTGCTCTCGCCCTTTCTGTTCGTCGCAGGGCTTTTCTTCGTCAGTCCCGTTCTGGGCCTGGTCGTTATGTTTGGGCTGGTTCATTGCCTCGGTAAGGTTGCGATGGGGCTGGCCTCACGTCCGGTGATCCAGCGTCGGCTGACCGACGCCGAATTCGCGAAGCTCGAGCGCATCGTGAAGGAAACGGTGTGGGAGATGCAGGCGCGTGGTGAGGCGCCCGACCTGGGCGATAGCTACGATCGGGTCCGGGCCATGATTGCACGCTACGAGGAGCTGAAACGCCTCAGCCATGGTTGAAGGGTTTGAGGCAGACGAGGGGTGACCCAGACGAGCCGGCCTGCTGTCTTTTTGCCTGCGGTCACGTCCGAAGGGTCGCATCGTCGGTCTTGGGACGTCTTCTTCTCGCCGTGAAGCGCGAGCCGACCCCCGCCGAAGCCGTGAGCGACGATGAATGTCGCAAGCGCGTCAGGCCACTGAGGCCTGCCCTAGATCCACACCAATGACCCATCTGCAGTCTATGGTCTCGCAAAATCGAGAGCGGAAACGAAAGCGGTCTCGACGTCTATTTTTCACACCGCAAGTAAAACACGATTAACGGAAGTATTAGGGCCGTGTGACACTTGCAACCGGGGCGAATCTCTCCTACATTTCTGTCCGAAGCCTTGGTGCTGAGCCTTGAAACACGTCGCGCGTGACACGCGCAGCGGGCTGGCACCATGGGCTGGGAAGGCCGCTGGAAGATCGCGGCCGATACAGCGAGGCCCGGTCCGGTGGAACAATCTGGAGGGGCCCGCGAGGGAAGACCCGGGAGTCCTGGGGCGTGCGTCAGAAGGGCAGGTATTCTGGAAGATGAATGCCCGAATTCTGGCGCTGCCCAGCTCCTGGCATAGGCCTTGAGCCGGCGGAGGCTGCGGCCATGTGGTCGCACGCCCGCCAATGGCCGTGATGGCAGCGGGACCACCGCCATGGAGCTGGTCCCGCCGCCGCAACGGCCGTCTTGAACCGTTCACCGCGATTCCAAGTGGAGATCGTGCGATGTCGCACGCCCGTCGTCGGCCATCCGCGGATGGCCCCTATGTCACTCCGGTCCCGGCCGAAAGGGTCGCGCCGCTGCACTTTGCGACCTTCGAGGCGCTCGTGGAGGCCTGCCCCGCACCCTTGCGGTCCGCCTTCACCATGCCGGGGCTCTTTCAGCCGCGTGAGATCGAACGCTTCCGGCAGGGTTGCGTGGCGCTTGCCAACGCCGCCACGCGCCTGGAGCCCGACCGGTGGCTTATCATCCATGAGGCCGCGCAGTTGATCGTGGAGATCGAGCGCTACCGCTGCGCGCAGGCCAGCGCCATTCGCGGGGCCCGCCGGGCTGCCCTCCTTCATCTTCTGGAGGGGCTCGTCTCTCCCGATGAGGCGAGGGACTTTGCCGCCCGCTGGCTGGCGGGGCAGGCGGATCCAGGCGAGACCGCCGAGATCGAGGGCTGCCTGAGCGAGATCGGCCTCGATCTCGCAAGCGTCGAACAGGAGGCAGTCTGTCTGGCGTTGCCCCGCCTCGATCAGCTCGGCCAGCTCCTGCGCTCCAGCGAAATTCGCCTCACCAAGCATCTGCAGCTGCTCGAAATCCGCGAAATGCGCTGCCAGCAGCAGGCTGTTCAAGGCGGCACGGGCAGTCCGGCAGATCGCCACGGCCCCGTCCTCGAGGCCACCCTGGCCACGCCCTCTGCCGCACAGGTCGAGCCGCGCAAGGGGGCGCCAGCGGGTCTCGCGCCGGTCCAGGACGACCTTCGCCAAGAGGCGTCGCGAGGAGAGACGCCCGTGAAGGCCCGGTCCGGCGAAGGCACGCCCCCGGATCGCCCCCTGCCGGACCCGCCGCCTCCGGCCTCGACCCTCAGGGCCCTGGCCTCCCAAGTGTCTCCCGGCCAGGATCGTGAAGGCAACGCCCATGGCCGGTGAGACGAGCCGCGCAAATGGGCGCAAGAGCCGCGGACCGCGCACGCCAGGCGGCAAGGCCCGGTCCGCCCGCAATGCCCTGCGCCACGGCCTCTCCCGGCCCCTCCTTGTTGCCGAGCCGGGTCTTCCCGCCGAACTCCTTGCCCAGGCCCGGACCCTGCTCGGCGAAGATGCGGCCGCCACGCTGGGCCCCGACCGGGACCCCTGCCTGGCCCTGGGCCGCGTCCTCATCGCCTGGCGGGACCTGGCGCGTGTGCGGTCTGTCCTGCAGGGCTGCCTGTTCGACGCGCGCGTGGAGACCGACATTGCCGCGGACACCCGCGACTTGCTCCAGCCGCTGCTGCAGCCTCCCCTCGTGCATGCCATGGCGCCGGCGACGGACCGGGGGAAGCTGCGGGCTGAGGCCGTCCTGCGGGACAGTCTCGCGCGCCTGTCCCGCCTGGCGGTGGACGCCGACGGGCCCGACGGCGCGCTTGTCGCCGCCCTGCCTGACCTCCTCGCCCTGCGCCGCTACGCGGAGCGGGCCGATGCCCGCTTTCGCGCCACACTGCGGGAATACGAGGCCGCACGGCGACGCCCGCCTGGTGCGGGCGGGAAGCGGCCTCACGCTGGACGGAGTGACGCGCGGCACGGGAAGTCGGCCCCATGACTGAAGCCGCCCCATGACTGAAGCATCATCCGACACGGCGCATCACGTCGACGTTCTCCTGCGCTTGACGCTGCGTGGGCGCGACGGCCGCGGCGAGGCTGAACGACGCCTTGCCGCACGGGTGGAGGTCGTCCGGTGCTGCCGGGCGGTATCGCTTCTCCTGATGGATCTGCCCGGCCACGTCCCGGCGGCGGATCCCCACCGCGCGCACATGGGCCTTGGCCCCCGCCGCACGTTGCGTCGCCGCCTGAGGCTCATCGCGACGATCACCCGGGCAACGCAGGCCGGCCGCCGCGCCTTTGGCATTCACGACGTGGGCGCCCTGATGCAGGCCCACGCCGCCTTGCAGTCGTCCGAGGAGAGCAGGAGGCAGTCCATCAGGGACCTCCTGGCCCAAGGTGTCCGCGCCCGGAAGGCTCCCGATGGAGCCATTGAGATCCTCCGCCCCCTCCCGCCACACGCAGATGATCCGCCTCCGTCGGCCGGCCAGGCCGATGGCGACGTTCCTGTGATCCAATCCGGTCCCCTTGCCATGTCGCGGCAGGCGCCAGTCCCCGACGACGGACCTTCCCAAACTGATGGCGCACCGAGTTCGCCAAACGAACCTGAACCCGCCGCAGGCGCACCGCCGCAGGAGGCGCCGACGCTTTCGCCCAACGAACCTGACGACCCTGACGCCCCTGACGGCCTTGTCACGGCAGAGATCAGGCGCTGTTCGCCGGACGAACCCCGCGCCGTGGCGACGGAGCGATGGCCCAGGGTGGGCGCGGGTCGGGACGACGGACGGCTCGCGCCGTCGCCGCCCTCACGCGGCAGGGGCACCTACGACGATCCCATCATCCCGCCACCGCCGCTGCACGAGACCCGGTTCGCGCCTCTGCCGGTCTTTCGCATTCCGCGCGCAGGCGGGCGCTTCGCGTAAACGCCGCCCGGAGGACCTCGCGGACAGGGCACCACGCTGAGCGCCGGACCGCGCCCAAATTGGGCCTTGGCCCGGCAGGGAGTGACAGACGGGGCCTGCGCTCCGCCTGCCCCGCGCCGACGGCCCCTCAGGTCGCCCGGCTCGTCAGGGTCAGGGCCAGCGCCACCAGTTCGCCCTGGCGCGTCACGCCGGTCTTGGAGAAGCAGACCTTGAGATGGGAGCGGGCGGTCTCGCGGGTGATGCCCATGCGGTCCGCGGCCTCCTCCAGCGACAGGCCCGACGAAAGGTGGCTCGTCAGCACCCCCTCCGTGCGCGTCAGGCCGAGCGCCGCGGAGAGCACGAGGGCCGGCGTCGCGCCGGGCCGCTGGATGTCGGTGAGCGTGACCAGGGTCGAGCCGCAGGAGAACACGTCGCGAAGGGCGGCCTGCAGCTCGAAATACTCGATGACCAGCGTGCGCCCGCCCAGCGCCAGGCGCAGCGCCCGGGGGGCCCCGGGGCGTGCGGCCGCCTCCGCCACAAACCGGGTGATGACCGCCCCGATGGACGCCGGCTTGGTGACCACGCACCCGTCCTTCAGGCTCAGCGCGTGGGCGGTGAGGCGGGACGCGCTCTCGTTGAAGGCCAGCAGGCGTCCCTGCCGGTCGGCCAGCAAGGCCGCGCAGGACAGGGCGTCGAGCCCCGCCAGCGTGGTGGCATGCCGGTCGCGCTGCAGCTTGCCGCTGAGGCTGATCAGCCGGCGCAGCGCGGGGACGAGGCCCTCGAGCCTGCCCGCATCCTCCCTCGTATAGGGGCCCGCCTGCGTGTCGCGCAGCAGCGAGGCGGCCCACCATGTCCCGTTGACGTCGATGGCGAGCGCCGCCCACCAGGGAAGGTCGAAGCGCCCCAGGAGGTCGTGGTAATAGGGCAGCGTCCGGCGCTCCTCGTCCGAGGCCACGTCATGCTCCAGCACCACCTGCATGCCGGACAGGGCCAGGGGCCAGCCGCGACTGGCCCTGTGATCGCGCAGGTACCAGCCCTCCTCGAGGAAGGCGTGGGCGAAGGCCTCAAGGCTGGCCGAGGCCGGCATGGGGACGAGGTCGGGCTGGGTGGGGACCAGCAGGCATCCCGCGGCGCCCACCTCACGGGCAAAGGCGTCGAGGGCCCCAGGCCAGAGCGATGGCTCGAGAAGCGCGTCGTAGAGCCCGTCCAGGCCGTCGCTCGTCATCGCCCGTCTCCCCATCTCCCAGCACGCGGAAACAGCTCCTCCGGGCAGGGCGGAGAGCCAGTCTGGTCAAGCGGAAGGGGCGAGCGGCTTCAAGCGCTGGCGAGGCCAGCTTATCAAGCTTGTTTCCATCAATTCGGAGGCGAGCAGGGTCCGTTTGTCAATTGAAGATTTCAGGCTACAGGAACGTCCGCGCGAGAACGCCTCATCCCTGCAGATGTCCCTCAGGAGCGCGAAGGTTTGGTCCTGCAAGGATATCCCCGCGAGGGCCCCTGCGCAGCGTGGAGATGGGCCTTGCAGCGGCGGCACGGGTCTCCCCGCCTTCGTCACCGATAGCCCGCGGCCTGGAGCTCAAAGAGCTCGGCGTAACGCCCGCCCTTGGCGATGAGCTCCGCGTGGGAGCCCTCCTCGGTGACGCGCCCCTCGGCCAGCACGACCACGCGGTCGGCCATCCTGACGGTCGAAAAGCGATGCGAGATGAGCAGAACGGTCCGGCCCTGGCTCAGGTCCCGGAAGCGCTGGAACACCTCGAACTCGGAGCGGGCGTCGAGCGCCGCCGTCGGCTCGTCCAGGATCAGGATGTCGGCGTCGCGCATGTAGGCCCGCGCAATCGCGATCTTCTGCCATTCGCCTCCCGAAAGATCGACGCCTCCCTCGAAGCGGCGCCCGAGCGGCTGGTCGAGCCCGAGCGGCAGCCGCGCCACGACCTGGTCGGCGAGGCCCCGTTCGGCCGCGTCGCGCACCCGCGCGCGGTCCTCCAGGCTTCCCACCCGGCCGATGCCGATATTCTCGCCGGCCGTGAAGTGAAAGCGCACGAAGTCCTGGAAGATGACCCCCACGGCGCGCCGCAATTCCTCCAGGTCGTAGTCCCGCAGGTCGCGCCCATCGAGAAGGACGCGGCCCTCCGTCGGGTCGTACAACCTCGCCAGGAGCTTGACGATCGTGGTCTTGCCGGCGCCGTTCTCGCCGACGAGGGCCAGCACTTCCCCGGCCCTGATCGCCAGGGAGAGGTGTCGGACGGCCCAGTTCTGCGAGCCGGGATAGCGAAATCCGACGTCCTCGAAGACGAAGCCGTCGCGGATGGGGGAGGGCACCGGGAGCGGACGCTTTGGCGATGCGATGGAGGGGCGGATGTCGAAGAACGAGAACAGATCCTCCAGGTAGAACGCCTGGCCCGCGATCTGCGAGAATCCCAGGAGGACAGTCTCCAGCAGGGCCCGCAGGCGCAGAAAGGAGGCGGCGAGGAAGCTGAGGTCGCCGATACTGAAGCGGCCCGTCACCGTGTTCCAGATGATCGCGGCATAGGCTCCGTAATAGGTCAGGGATGCCACGACGGACAGCAGGGCGCCCCACACCGTGCGGCGGACGGCGAGGCCCCGGTTGGCGCGGTACATGCCTTCCGCGAAGCCGCTGAAGCGCCGCACCAGGAAGTCGTTCAGGCCGAAGAGCTTGACCTCCTTCACCGTCTCCACGCTCGAACCCAGGTAGCGCACGTAGTCGAGCTGCCGCCGCTCCGGCGTCCGGAAATAGTTCAGCCGATAGCCCTGCGCGTTGAAGTGGAGCTCGCTCACCACGGCGGGCGCGAGCGCCAGGAGCAGGAGTGGAATAAGCCACGGCGCATAGGCGACGAGCCCCACCGTCAGGGTGATCGCCGTGAGGAGGTCCTGGCCGAGGGCGAAAAGTTGCGAGAGCAGCGTCGTGCGTCCGGTCACCTGCCGGCGCGCCCGGTCCAGCCGGTCCTGCTGCTCGGTGCTCTCGAACTGCTCCAGGTCCAGCGTGGCCGCGTGGTTCATCAGCCGGATGCTGGCATGGTTGCTGTAGCGCTCGGCAAGCAGACTGTCGACGAGGCTGCCGGCCCGGGCGAAGGCGTCGCTCGCGACGGCGAGCACGAATTCCAGTCCGACCAGCATGGCGAGCCGGTCGAGCCTGCCGCTCGCCCACCACGCGGAGAAGTCGCCGGATTCGTGGCTCTGCGCCTGCAGGACAACCTCGTCCACGATCAGCTTGGCGACGAACAGCATCGCGACGGGCAGCAGGGCGCGCCCTATCCGAAGGACGAAGCTGGCGATGGTGAGGGGCGGACTGGCCTCGTAGACGAGGCGGACAAGAGCGGGGACATGCCGCAGGGCGCCAAGCCGGGTGGTGTCCGAGGGGGTCGGTGACATCCAGCGGAGGTAGGCTTCCTGTCACGCCTTGTCGACCCCGGCCGCGCCCGCGCGGCGGCCGCACGTCGTGCCCCGGCGGGGTCGCCGGGGGGGACGGGTCTTATCCGGGCTCGGTGAAGGAGGGGCCGGAGGCTGCTCGGGTCAGGAGCGCCACCAGTTCGGGACGGCCACGCACGCCCACCTTGGACAGGATGGCCTTCAGGTGGGACCGAATGGTCTCGCGCGACAGGCCCAGGTCCCCGGCAGCCTCGTCGACGCCGCGTCCGCTGGCGAGCCTCTGCGCCACGCGGGTCTCGCCGGGCGTGAGGTCGAAGAGGCCGGAGAGGATATGGGCCGGCGGGGCCCCCTCGGATGTGACGGGCGTGAGGTAGATCAGCTTCTGGCCTCCGGCGAAGACGTCGTGGGCGGAGCGCGTGATGGGCACCTCGTGCACGACGATCGGCGGGGCGTCGGGACCGCCCGGCAACGGCACCGAACGGGGCCGCGGCTGGCCATCCGCGAGCGACGCCAGGGGATCCGCCTGGGTCCCCCGCGCCCGGGTGGATTGATAGCCCAGCCGCCCGAAGGCGCGGCTCTTGATCCCAGGCGTGTTCTCTAGGAGAGCATTCGCGGCCAGGACGTTCCCACCGGGCCCGATCACGGCGGCCGGCAGGCCCAGGGCGGCGAACAACTCCGTGGTGTTGCGCGCCTGCTCCAGCCTGAGCCTGGTCGAGATGAGCGACGCCCGCGCGATGTGGCCGCGCAGGGCGTCGAGCCGGGCCAGTTCCTCCTGCGTCATCGAGCCCTGCTCGATCAGGCGCTCCACGCTGATGACGGCGTTGTCTCCCGTCGGCATGGGAATGAACGTCCCCGATGCCCAGCCGAAGCCCCGAGGGCGGAAGAAGCCGCGCAGGCTGGGCTCGCTGTCCCACTCCTCCGGCGTGAACACGTCGAGGTCCCGGATGAAGCCGAGGTGACCATGGGCCAGCATGCGGCCCGTCCGCTCCGTGCGGCTCTGCCAGCCTTCCCTGATCCAGGCCTCCATATGCGGACGGACGTCCCGCGAGGAGGTCCAGCGCCCCACATTGTGGAGGTCCGTCACGAAAAGCGTCGTGCCGCTGCTTCCAGAGATTCGAGAAAGAGCTTCGAGTACGTCGGGCCACTGCTCCGGGATGACGCTGGCCTCGTAAATCAGGTCGACGATGTCTTGCTTCATGGTGGATGTTGGGGAGACCGAACGAACAGGCCCGCAGGGCCTGCCGTTTGAGCTGCCTTTGAGTCGTTGGACGAGAATTGTCGATTTGACAGAGACGCTTGGCTGTCCGGGGGTGACAGCATCATTCCTGCTCAATTAGGTCAAATTAGTGAGACTTAAGTTAAGGTCAAGGACCTGCCAGACAGTCAGGCCCGCTGTCCAAGGTGCGTCTTTGCGCATTGACGTGCGTTAGCTCGCCCATCCTGAATCACCCGAAGACCAGCCTCGGCAGCCACGTCGTGAGCGGGGGCCATAAGGTGATGGCCGCCAGCACGATCAGCAGCGGAACGAGCCACGGGAGAATGGCGCGCGACATGGTCTCGAAGGAGACATTGGCGATGCGGGTCACCACGAAGAGCACGACGCCGATGGGCGGGTGGATGGTGCCTAGGATCAGGTTCAGGATCACCATCACCCCGAACTGCGTGGGATCGATTCCGTAGCCGTGCGCGGCTGGCACGAGGATCGGGATCAGGATCAGCATCGCCGCCAACGCTTCCATGAAGCAGCCGATCACGAGCAACAGGAGATTGCACAGGACCAGGAAGGCGAGGGGGCTCTGGATCGTCTGCACGATCAGGGGAGCAAGCGTCTGGGGCAGGCGGGAGATCGACATGCACCATCCGAGCGCGCCCGCGGCCATGACCAGCACGGTCACGAGCCCCGTCGTCTCCACGGTTTCCACGAGGATGGGGCCGAGGTCCGCGACGGTCAGCGTGCGATAGACGACGAAGCCGAGGAACAGCGCCCAGAGGCAGGCGGCGGCGGCCGCCTCGGTCGGGGTGAAGACTCCCGAGAACATGCCCCCCAGGATGAGGGCAGGCGTCATGAGGGCGCCCGAGCCTCGCAGGAACGTGCGCCCGATCTCGCGCCAGCCCGCGAAGGGCTTGCGGACCATGCCTTCGCGCCGCGCCACGAGGCTCACCATCACCATCAGGGCGAGGCCCATCAGGATGCCGGGGATGAGCCCGCCCACGAAGAGCCGGCCGATCGACGCGTCCGCCGAGACGCCGTAGATCACCATCGGCAGCGAAGGCGGGATGATGGGTCCGATGGTGGCGGCCGCGGCCGTGATGGCGGCCGCCGTCTCGGGCTTGTAGCCGGCCTTGGTCATGGCGCGGATCTCGATGGCGCCCGAGCCCGCGGCGTCCGCCACCGCGGAGCCCACCATGCCTGCGAAGATCATGCTGGTGAGGATGCTCGCATGGGCATAGCCGCCCCTCACCCACCCGATCACCGCGCTGGCGAAGGCGACGATGCGGTCCGTGATCTGGGCCCGCGCCAGGATATTGCCCATCAGGATGAAGAGAGGCGCCGCCACGATGGGGAACGAGTTCATGGCCCCCGCCATCTTCTGCGGCAGAAGGGTGACCGGCACGCCCCCCAAGACGAGAAAGGCGAGGGCGGCGACGACCATCGAGGCGTAGAGCGGCATACCGGCGATGATGGCGATGAGCCACCCGCCGGAGATCTTCAACATCAGGCCGATCATGAGGCGGCGTCCGCCGCGGACGGTCGCCGACGCCCACCGCCCACGAGGTCGGCGAGGCCCTGCGCGGCCGTGACGAAGCCAGCGGGAATGAGCGGCGCGTAGATCCAGGCCGTGGACACGGGAATGCTGACGGCCTCGATGTCGAGGTTCCTCTCCACGAGCAGCGCGCTCTCGGCGCCCACGACGAGGCCTGCGACCACCAGCGCCAGCTGGATCGCCACCTCGGTCGCCCGCCCGCCGACCGCAGGCAGCCTGTCCTGGAAGTATCGAATCCGGATATGGGCGTGGTGCCGCGTGGCGAGGATCCAGCCGATGCACGACACCCACACCATCAGGTAGCCGCTCATCTCGTCCGTCCAGCTGAAGGGACGCCCGATCGCGCGGGTGACGATGCCCAAAGTCACGATCCCGAGAAGGGCCACCAGCAGCGCCCCCGCCAGGATCGCGACGGCGCGGTCGAACCCGGCGAGGAGGCGGGCTGCCACGTACCGCTCAGAGGTTGGCGAGCGTATCGAAGGTGCCCTTGCCCCAGCGCTCCTCGAAGCGCTTGGGGACCAGGTCGAGCACGGGCTTGCGCCAGGCCTCGATATCGGGCTCGACCACGGTCATGCCGGCGCCCTTGAGCGTACCGACGAGCGATGCTTCCTGGTTGAGCAACTCCTGGTTCTGCCAGGCCACGGCCGTCGCCATGGCAGCGGCGATCAGGTCGCGGTCGGCGCCAGGCAGCCCCTTCCAGAAGGCCTCGTTGACGATGGGCATGCGCGGCGTGATGACGTGCTGGGTCAGGATGAGGTTCTTCTGAACCTCATAGAACTTCCCGCTCTGGATCGTCGGCAGCGGGTTCTCCTGGCCGTCGACGGCGCCCTGGCTCAGCGCGAGATACAGTTCGGGAAAGGCGATCGGCGTCGCCTGGCCGCCCCAGGCCTCCACCATCGCGCGAAACACGTCGACCGGCGGCACCCTGATCTTCAGCCCCGCCACGTCGGCGGGGGTCTTCACGGGCTTCGAGCCCGTGGTGAGGTGGCGCTTGCCGTAGTAGGTCGTCGCGAGCAGCCGCATGCTCCGCTTGCTGGCGAGGTCTTCGTTGAGCTTGGCGAAGAGCGGCGAGTTCTGCGCCTTGGCGAGGTGGGCTGCGTCGCGCCACAGGTACGGAGCCTCGAAGACGGACAGCGGCGGCAGGAAGACGGAGATGGCGCCCGCTCCCTCCGTCGTCATCTGGATCACTCCGGACGAGACGCCGTCCATCATTTCCTTGCCGGAGCCGAGCTGAGCATTCGGGAACACCTGGATGTCCAGCCGTCCGCCGCTCTTCTCCCTGACGTCCTTGGCGATACGATCGGCCATCAGGACCTGGGGATGGGTCGCCGCGAGCGATTCACCCCAGCGGATCACCTGAGCCTGTGCACGAGCCCCGATCGCGGGACAGAACACGCCGGCGGCCAGCCCTGCCACGACGCCACGTCTCGTCAGGTTCGTCATGGGTCGTCCTCCCTTGCCCGCCGACCCTCTGCGGGGTCACTGTTTTGGTATAACAGCTGGACCATGTTTCCGTTGTCAAGGGAAAGCAGTGAGTTATACGATAGCAGGGACAGACTTGCGGGTGGCGCGACCGCGTGCCCCGGGGAGGGGAGGGATGGTGCAGCAGGCCGTGCTCGGCCCGGTCCGCAAGCGCAAGCTCTCGGACCAGATCGTCGAACGCCTCGAGGCGGCCATTCGCACGGGCGCCTACAAGCCCGGCGCTTCGCTGCCGCCGGAGCGCGAACTGATGGCGCTTTTCGGCGTCGGCCGCCCCTCGGTGCGCGAGGCGCTTTTCGCACTGCAGAAGATGGGCTTCGTCCAGCTGAACGCGGGGGAGAGGCCGCGTGTGGTGCGGCCTTCGCCCCGGCACCTCCTCAGCGAACTGGGCGCGGCTGCGCGAAGGCTCCTCGACGAGCCGCGCGGGCTGGACCATTTCGAACAGGCGCGCCTGGCGCTGGAGATCTTCCTCGTCACCCATGCCTGCCACTACGCGACGGACGAGGATCTGGCGCGGCTGAGGGCGGCGGTCGATGCCAACGAGAGGGCTATCGGCGCGGGGCCCGAATTCGTCGCCACGGACGTGGCTTTCCACCGCGTGCTGGCCGAGATGCCGGGCAACCCGATCTTCGTCGCCATGCACGACGCCGTGGTCGAATGGATCATCGACGAACGGCCCATTCTGCCGAACATCGAGGCCAATAATCGCAAGAGCCACGCAGGCCATGTCGCCATCCTCGAGGCCGTCGCGCGCAAGGACATGGTGGCCGCGGTAGCCGCGATGACGAAACATCTCGACGATGCAAGGGCCCGCTACGCGCCGGCCGACCTGTCCCGGAAGACCGACCCATGATCGACGCTCGCTCCGCGCCGCCGCGTCTCGGCGGCATCTGGTCCGCTCTCGTCACGCCCTACCGGCCCGACGGAGCTGTCCACCTCGACCTGCTTCCGGCCCTGGTCGAGCGGCAACTCGCGCAGGGCGTGCACGGCTTCTACGTGGGCGGCAGCACAGGCGAGGCCTTCCTGCAGAGCGTGGACGAGCGGGTGTCGGTCCTGCGGGCGGTGGCCGCGGCCGTGGGCGGCCGGGCGCCCCTCGTCGCCCATGTCGGGGCGATCGCGACGCAGGACAGCCTGCGCATGGGTGAGGCCGCCGCCGAAGCGGGCTACCGGGCCGTGTCGGCCATCCCGCCCTTCTACTATGACTTTTCGCGCGATGAGCTGATGGCGCATTACCGGCGTCTCGTGGAAGACGTCCCGCTCCCGCTCATCGTCTACAACTTCGGAGGGCGGGTAGGCCGGCTGACGGGCGAGGACCTGATGGGCCTGCTCGATGAGCCGCGTGTCATCGGGGTCAAGCATACCTCGCAGGATCTCTACCTGCTGGAGCGCTTCAAGCGGCATCGGCCCGATGCGATCATCTTCAACGGGTATGACGAGATGTGCCTGGCCGGGCTCGCCATGGGCGCGGACGGCGCGATCGGCACAACCTACAACGTGATGGGCGACCTTTTCGTCGCCCTCGAGGCGGCCTTCAGGGCGGGGGACCTCGCGCGGGCACGCAGCCTGCAGGTGCGCGCCAACCGCATGATCGATGTCCTCGTCGCCGTCGGCGTCTTCCCCGGCACCAAGGGCTTGCTCAAGCTGATGGGCCTCGACTGCGGCGAGTGCCGCGCTCCCTTCCGGCCGCTGACGCCCGAGGCCATGCGTCGCCTGGAGCGTGCGCTCGAAGACCTGCGCCAGGACGGACCGCCCTAGCGGGCCGGGCCCCGGGCCGCCGCGTCGACGCCAGCCAGCCCCTTGAAGGCCTGTAGCGTGACCTCTGCGGCGCGGGTGAAGACCTTCTCCTTCCAGTCGTCGCTGTCGACCGTCAGCGCGTCCCGGATCTTGTCCTTGATCCGCCGGGCCAGGGGGGACGTCATCGCAAGGCCGGACGGCAGGCCCCACGAATAGAGCCAGTTGTCTCCGCGCAGCGCGTCGAACACCTCGAGAAGCTCGACGGTTCCGAACTCCAGGCCGATGGCCGTCGCCTCCGCTGCCGCGGTGTCCTCCACGAAGCCGATCAGCGAGCCCGTCACCGGAGTGGAGCGCGATTCCTCGCCGGCGTGCCCCACGACCGACTTCACCGTCTCGCCCCACCAGGCCTTCGCCCGCGCGAACCCGGTAGAGCCCGGATCGCGAACCGAGATGAGTTCTCCCTCGCCCGGAGGTCCCAGCCCGGTATGGATGTCGATGAGGGCGAGGCGCCTCGCAGTCCCAGCGTGATCGCGCATGACGGCCCGGACCGTCTCGTTCGACCAGGTCGGCTTGCGGCCGCCGAAGAAGACGCCGTCGGGATAGGCGTATTGGCCACCGGCGATGGCGGCCTGCAGCGCCCGGATGCCCCCGTGGTCGACGGTCCAGCGCTGCAGCACCGCATCGCAGCGCGCCCGCTCGGGGCCGTCCCAGTCCGCGGGCACCACGACGTCGTGAATCTCCCGGTAGGCGGCGTTGTCGGGAAGCGGCCGGGAAAAATCCTGGAAATTGCGGTTCAGGTCGACATTGTCCTCCGTTACGCGCCGCACATGGGAGAAGCCATAGGGATTGACGGCGTGGACGAGGAGGACGGCCGTGTCGGTCGCGCGCTGCGCGAGGAGGCCCTCCGCGAGAAAGCCCGCCTGGCAGGCGGAGCCGCAGAAGCCCTCGTTGCCGTGCGTGCCCGAGCAGATGACGAGAAGCGCCTCGGCGTCGACAGCCCCGAAGCGGGCCACGTCCATGGCGAGATCCTCGCCCTCCGCGCCGAGCGCATGGGGATTGACGTGGGTCTCCACCGTTCCGCCCGCCGCGTCGACGCAAGCGAGGAACCTCGCCCGGGCCTGCGCGTAGGTGGACGAGAAATGACGCGCATGTCCCATCGCGGACCTCCCTGGCTCGCAGTCCCCTGGGCAAGTCTAGCACAGGCCGCTTCGGCGCGGGGCGCCCGAGAGTTCGGGCGCCTCGCGAACAATTGCAACTTTGAGTGGAATTTTTTGCCGAGTGCTAAGTAAAAATCGCCCAGGCGAGCGGGGCAGGCTCGCTCAATTTCGACGTCAAGCTGCTGAAAACGTGCCGGTTTCCATCTGGCACCTGCCTTGCTGCGCGCCGCGTTGACAAAATCAGTTGTGATGCATGCGTGTGGAGTTTTGCATGACCGGCAACTTGAACTGGCTATCCCTTTTCTCGGGCGCGTCGCAGGGGGCTGCGTCCTCCAACAAGCTTCTCGTCAACGTCGATGCGGGATTTTCCCGCGGATCGGGCGTGTCGACCCTCGCGGATGCAGGGGAGGCCTTCGCCCATGCCCTGTGGCACGCCTCGCAGGCCTTCACCGAGGCCCTTGGCAGCGGACAGGCAGGCAAGGCCCAGGGTTCGGGCAAGTCAGTCCAGGCCTTCGAGGAGGTGTGGCTGCACCTGAGCTTCCTCGTCCAGGACGATGGGAAGGTCGTCGAGGGCAACTCCTCCGACGCCTCGACCTCCTCCTCGACCTCGTCTTCGACCCCGGATACGTCGGGGGACGATGGCGCAGCCTCGACCGGCGCGACCGGGCCCGGAGCCTCGGGCTCCTCGGATGCGGCGCCCGGTTCGACCGGCTCCGCCTCGAGCACGACGACCGCCAGCGCGAGCGAGGTCGCCATGGAGCAAGCCGCCCAGGCGTCCTCGTCCTCCGCAGCCGGCACTGCGGATTCCGGCGGGACGAACGCGACGACCGCGGGCGTCCCGGCCTCCTCGTCGACGGCCACGACCGACGGGACGACCGCGACAAGCGGCGCGACGGCCCCGGCCACGTCGTCGCAGGAGAGCGCCACGGGTTCGTCGTCTTCGGCGCAACCAGTGGCGTCGATCAGCGGTTCGGGCGGAAGCTCCAAGGCGAACTTCTTGATGGGCATCAACATCGCCGGCGGGGAGTTCGGCCAGGTCGGCGGTGCCTATGGCTCGAACTACATCTATCCCTCGCACGCCGAGATTGATTACTACGCGAGCAAAGGGCTCGACGTGATCCGGGTGCCCTTCAAGTGGGAGAGGCTGCAGACCAGCCTCAACGGCCCGCTGGACGCGGCGGAACTCGCGCGCATCGACGACGTCGTCCAATACGCGTCGTCCAAGGGCCTCAAGGTCGTGCTCGACGCCCACAATTACGGGGCTGGCTTCGGGTCCCTGATCGGCTCGGGCGCAACCTCCAATGCCGCCTTCGCCGATTTCTGGGGCAAGGTGGCCTCGCACTACAAGAGCAACGACAACGTCATCCTCGGCCTGATGAACGAGCCGAACCAGCAGAGCGCGTCGACCTGGCTGGATTCAGCGAACGCGGCCATCGCGGCGATCCGCGACACGGGCGCCAAGAACGAGATCCTGGTGCCCGGCTCCTACTGGGACGGCGCCTGGACATGGACCAGCAGCGACAATGCGAAGGTAATCGGCGGCGGCATTAAGGATCCCGCCAACAACTTCGCCTTTGAGGTCCACCAGTACATGGATTCCGACGGGTCGGGCACGCATGCCGACGTGGTGTCCGCCACGGCCGGCGTCGATCGGCTGAAGTCCATCACCGAATGGGCGAAGGCGACAGGCAACCGGCTCTTCCTCGGCGAATTCGGCGTTGCCAGTGACAGCACCAGCATGCAGGCGCTCGACGGCATGCTCGCCTACATGAAGCAGAACTCCGACGTGTGGCAGGGTGGCACCTACTGGGCCGGTGGCGCCTGGTGGGGAGACTACATGTACTCGGCCGAGCCCCAGGGCTCGACGGACAAGGCCCAGCTCCTCGCCCTG
The DNA here is from genome assembly GCA_046349155.1 of Alsobacter sp. Classification (GTDB taxonomy): domain Bacteria; phylum Pseudomonadota; class Alphaproteobacteria; order Rhizobiales; family Beijerinckiaceae; genus Alsobacter. The sequence goes on from JAXMCW010000005.1 coordinate 106,288, forward strand.
CAGAAATACGCGTGAACGCCGGCTGGCCGGGGCCCTTCCCCGGCCGCGCCCCGCCTTTCCGGCGGATGAGTCAAATTTGAGGCAATTGTCCCGCCCTTCCTCAAGGCCTGCCCTCGCATGCTCCCGGCCGTGGAGTTCGCAGCGGGGCGACGTGAATGTCGAAGGTCTTCTGGGTTGCCATGTGCGTTTGGATGGGATCGGTGGTCGCGTCGGGCGAGAGCCAGGCGGCCTCGTCGGGAGCCCTCCCGGCCTCGACCCCCATCGCCTTCGGCCAGCGTGTCGCCATCCCGATCGGCTATTACGACTTGTGCATGCGCCAGCCTTCCGTGTGCCGGCCGCGGGCAGGACGGGTCGCGAGCACGGCGGACGGCGCGGTGAAGGCTGGTCCTGACGTCTTCGACCGGCTGCAGGCCGTGACCGTCCAGGTCAATCGCTCGATCCGCCCGATCAGCGACCCCTTCACGCCGGGCCTGCGGGAGTGGCGCATCAACACGACCGCCGGCAACTGCAAGGACTATGCGCTCACGAAGCGCCAGCAATTGCTTGCCATGGGTTTCCCCTCCAGCGCGGCGCTCATGGCCATCGCGAGGCTTCCGAGCGGCGAGCAACACGCCATCCTCATCGTCCGTACCGACCGCGGCGACTTCGTGCTGGACAATCTCAACGACGCGGTGACGCCATGGGCGCGTGTGTCCTATCGGTGGGAGAAAATCCAGTCGCCCTACGAGACATGGACCTGGCACTCACTCTAGGGGCAGCGCCAGGCGCGGACTTTCCGTACGTTCAGACATGATTGAGCCGCGCTGGCGTTCTCGCCAGCGCGGCTCTTGTCGTCCTCAGGTCAGGCTGCGTTTTGAAACCGCGGGGGTCAGCAGTCCTTGCCGCCGCCGTGGCCCCCGCCGCCGTGGCCACCGCCGCCGCCGTGGCCACCGCCGCCGCCATGGCCACCGCCACCGCCGTGACCACCACCGCCACCGCCGCCGCCGGAACCACCGCCGCCGCCGCCGGAACCACCGCCGCCGCCGCCGCCGGAACCGCCGCCACCGCTGCCACCGCCACCGGTGCCACCGCTGCCGGTGCCACCGCTGCCGCTACCGCCGGCGCCTCCACCGGTGCCTTCATCCGGAGACGTGCCAGCCGGGGAGGGAGCCCCTCCACCCGGGAAGTTCGCCGAGCCGCCTTCACTGCCGCGGTCGCCGGTTCCGCCGGAGGAATCCCCAACCGCCGTCGGATCGTCGTCCACCACGGCGACCTCGTCGGCGCCGCAGCCGTTCAGTCCCACCTGCAGCCGGTTGATCCGCGCCAGCCGACGATCGGTGACGGGAAGGCAGCTCACGGAGCCGCGTCCACCGCCGCTGCCGCCCGCGCCACCCGTCGCAGTCGGGTTGTCGGGAGACACGCGGACGAAGCCGGTCGGACAAGCGCCGCCAGTGAGCGGGAAGCCGCTGCCCAGGCCCGCGCGCACCGGCAGGCAGAAGTCGAGTTCGGCGAGGGCGAGCGTCCGCGAGGCATTGGCGGTCGCGGGCGCATCATTGCCTGCGCCGCCGCGGGAGGTTTGGCCCGATCCTCCGACGGAAAGCGGATTGTCGTTTTCCACGGGCACGCTGCCGGGCGCGCAAAGTCCTGACTGGCTCAGGCCGAGCGACGCTGCACGCTGGGGCGAGGTGATCCGACGGCAAACGATCTCTCCGCCGCGCGTCACGCTGGCGAAGCTCAGACCGACGGAAGCGGGATCGTCAGCCGCCACGCGAAGGTAGCCCGTGGGGCAGCGCTCACCGAGAAGCCGGAACCCGGGTCCCATCTCCCGGCGCGTGGGGAGGCAGAGGTCGCCGGGCTGGAAGCGCAGGGCCGGGTTCCCTCCCGCATAGGCCAGCGCGGACGGGGCGAGGCCGCCGACGGGAACCGTCGAGCCGAGCGTATAGCCCGTGGGACAGGGCTGGCCGGTATTGCCTGCGGCCAGGATCGAGAGCGCGCCGTTGCGGCCCGGCCTCAGGGACACGCAGAACTGCCCGCTGCCGGGTTCGGCCCGGGCAGAGGAAAAGCCGCCGCGCATCAGGGACGCAAAGAAGCCGTCAGGGGCAGGCTGCGACGGTGCGACCGAGGCAGGATTGTCGTCGAGCGCGACAAGGACCGAACCGGCGGGACACGTGTCGTTCTTCTGGCGCTTCCACTGCACCCGCGCGCCGGGATCTTCCACCCGCAAGCAAGTCAGGTTCGGCTCGTTGCCGGACGGCGCGCCGCTCTGGGGAGCGGCGTGCGCGAGCAGGCTCGATCCCAGGAGTGCAGCGGCCGCCAACATCATCCGACCGGGCAGTTTCGTTCCCATCGCCATCACCACCTCATTGATCTGCGCGTGCGCATATCGTTCAGCCCGGCGCGGACGAGCCGCCCCTTGGGCATCAACTCACGAATCAGGTGTTAAAGCTAACGGTCTGCGCGACTCGCGTCCTGCGTGCATTTTAAGAAGCAGGCATCTCGCGAAACGTGTGTCAAAGGAGTCACGGTTCCACTGTGAAATCGGATCTTATTCAAAGATTTCAGATATTTGCTAGGTCGATGGCAAGAGGGGGCCTGTTCCCGGGCTGATCTCGCAAAAGTTGCGAGATTGTCTCGCATTCCGGCCCGGGAGTTAACGATTGTGGCGGTGCGGTCCGGCGCGTCTCGGCCGGTCCATCCAGGACGTCCGGCGGGGCGGAACATCGGTCATCGCGGCCTCCCCTGCGCGCGCCCCAGTGCCGGCAGGCCTGCCGCCGTTCCGCGGTCTCGCGAAGCGAGAGACCCGTGCGACCTAGTCGGGGATCACGGCCGTGACCTCGATCTCGACCAGCCATTCCGGCCGGGCCAGAGCCGTGACCACGAGGCCGGTCGAGACGTAGTGGACCCCCTTCAGCCACTTGCCCATCTCGACGTAGACCGCCTCGCGATAACGAATGTCGGTCAGGTAGATGGTGATGCGGCAGATGTGCTCCAGCGCGCTGCCGGCCTCCTCGAGCAGCATCTTCACGTTGGCCATCGCCTTGGCGGCCTGCTTCGCGGGGTCTCCCACATGCAGGCTCTCGCGCGTGTCCAGGTCTTGCGAGATCTGCCCGCGCAGAAAGACGAGCGCACCGCGCGCCACGACGGCTTGCGAGAGGTCGTTGTCCAGCTTCTGTTCGGGATAGGTCTGCTTCGTGTTGAACGGGCGGATGCGGAGATGGGCCATGGTCGATCCTCGGCGCGGGCGCTGCCGTCCCTCCTTCTCCCGGGTGAGCGCCGAAGTCCAGAGGGGGCAGCCGGTCGGGTGTCGGACTGAGCGACCGCCTGGACGCCAGCGGACGGCGGCCAGGCCGGGGCGGCTCCGCTCAGCTCAGCCAGCTTTCCGCTTCTGCAAGCCGGAGGCAGGGACGTCGGCTTCGTCCGGTTCGATTGCGCCCAGCGCCTTCACGATATCGAACGTGCCGTTTCTGGCCTGCGCGATGTACATGTTCATCCGCACGTGGTGCTGCCCGGGAACCATGGCGGCCCCGCCACCGGGACCCTCGGCGATCGACGCCCGGTCGAGAGCGAGAATGACCGCGTCCTGGTCGAGCGACGCCGCCTGCCGCACGGCGGTCGCCCAGAGCGTCATCCCGCGGTAGAGGCCCGAGCATCCGCTGCCGCCGGTGAACAGCGCCGCGCCAGGGAAACGAGCCTGGTATCTGCCGAGAAGCGACCGGCTGAAGGGGTCGTCCACCGACTGATAGTAGTCCAGGCAGCTATACAGTCCCTCGGCATGCTCGGCCGGCACCATGTTGAGGAAGTTCTCGTCAAAATAGGTGCAGACCACCTGCCCCCCGCGCCGCCTGAAGCCGGACTCGTGCAACTGCTCCAGGAAGGGTGTGACGCCCGGCGGGACCGTCGTGTTGAAGACCACGTCCGTGCCGCTGTCCATGATCGCGTCGATCGTGCGGGCATAGTCCGCGTGGTCGAGCGGGAAATACTCCTCGCCCACGATGCTTCCGCCATGGCGGACGACGGCCGCGCGCACCCGTCTGTTCAGGAGCCTGGGCCAGATATAGTCGGCCGAGGGCAGGTAGAATCGCTTCGCGCCGGTCTCTTTCATCAGCCATGGGATGAGGGGATCAACCTGCTGCGCGGGGACAGGTCCCGTGCAGAAGATCAGGGGATCGCTCTCCTGGCCCTCGTACTGCTCGGGGTAGACGTAGAGCGTCCGCCCCTTCGTCACCGCCGCCGACTTGATCGCCTGTCGCGTCGAGCTGTAGATGCCGCCGAAGACGACATCGACCCTGTCGTGCTCCACGAGCTTCGTCGCCTTCGCCTCGGCGACGCTGTCGATTGTGGCTCCGTCCTCGACGATGAGCTCGACCGGCCGGCCGAGCAGCCCTCCGGCCTCGTTCAACTCATCGACGACCATGCGCGCGACGTTCGCGTTCGCCACCCCGACGAACGAGAGCGGACCGGTCTGGTCCGCGATGAGCCCAACCTTGATTGCAGGCGCCGGCATGACGTCCTCCTGTGAGCGGGCCGGCCGAATGGCCGACGACGCAGGGAGGATGGCGGCCGCCTCTCGGCGCCGCATGGGGTGGATTCCCTAGGCCGCAACTCTCTCGTGCAGCAGCAGCCCCCGTTCCAGCGCGAAGAGCGCCGCACCGGCCCGCGTGGTGACGCCGATCTTCGAGTAGAGGTTCTGGATATGGTTGTCCGCCGTCTTGGGCGTGATGCCCAGTTCCCGCGCCGCTTCTTTCGCGGTGCGTCCGCCTGCGATCAGCCGGAGCACTTCCAGTTCTCGCGCCGTCAGCCCGGCGATCCTGCCCGGCGCCGAACGTCGCGTCGTTTGGCCGACGCAGGTGAGGACCGCGTCGACCGCATCCGGACAGAGCCGGCCAAGGCGGACGGCCTCGCGCAGCTTCGCAGCGGCCACGGCGTCGGTCATGGGCGGCCTGTGGGGCCTGGCCTCTCGGGCGGTCTGGAACGCCTCCGCCGCTGCGAGAACCCGCGCTGCGGGCGACAGGTCCGGCGCCAGCGCGTTGCGGTGATAGCCGCTGCCATCCAGCCGCTCGTGATGGCGCAGCACCAGCGCCGCGACGGACCTCCCCTCGGTCCCCAGCACAGCCAGGGCGCGCTCGCCGAAATAGGGGTGGAGGTGCGCGTCGTCGGTCTCCCGCTCGGTCAGCGGGCCGGCCCGCATCCAGGTCGAGACGGGGACGGCGAGCTCGCCGAGATCGTGGGCGTAGCCGGCCCATCGGACGTCCCGGATATCCCCGGCGGGCAGGCCAAGCAGCCGCCCGGCAGCGTCGGCGAGGGACGCCACGGCGCGGGAATGGCCAAACGTGAACGGCATCCGCATGTCGATCATGTCCGCGATCGCGATGTAGGCCTCGTCGCACGCCGCCTCGTCGAGCATGGCGTGTGGAGCCGGCTCCAGGGCGAGGATGGCCTCGCGGTCGACAGGTCCGGTCAGGCCGGCGAAGAGAGCTTCGGCCTGCCCCAGGAAGAGGCCGGCGAGTTCGGCCTCGTAGGCTCCGCCGCCGCGCCGGGCGATCACGGACGTCATGGCGTCGAAGCCGTGAGCCTCGGCGAGCGCGATCGCGTCCTGGGCCAGCGTGACGAGCCGGACAGGGAGCTTCACGGCTTCTCCGGCCAGGCCCCGCGGCAGGCCCTTCCCGTCCCAACGTTCGTAGAGTTGGCCGAGGTTGTCGCAGACCTCGTCGGGAAGGCCGATCCGTTCGGCGATCCGCCGGGCCACCTCGCAATGGCCCGAGAGAATGGGCACGCTGACCTGCATGGCGCTGGCAAGCCCCTGCTGGACGGCCTCGGCCACCTCGTTCGCCGATGCTCCAGGAAGGCTTCGCGCGATCGCGCGGGCGATCGTGTCGGCCAACTCGGCCTTGTTCCCGATGTCGATGCGCTGCAGGTCGCGGCGCAGCGCGATCTCATCCCCGAACGCGGCGGCGAGCAGGTGGGTGTCGGCGTTGCAGCCAATGTAGCGCAGCAGCGCCTGATGGTAGACGGCGCGGCAGGTCTCCGCATCGAGCCCGGCGAGGCCGGCCAGCCGCATGGCCAGCACGCAGGAGCGGAGGGCAAAGTCGCGGGAATGGCCGGTGGCGAGGTCGGTGGCGTAGGCCAGCGCCATCAGGAAGTCGGCACGCCTGGTTTGCGCGGCCATGTTCGCCTCCGTTTCGCTGACGCTCAGTGCGCCCCTGTTCCGGGCGGAACGAGATGGCGGCCTGCCGAGACCGGCGTCGCCGGCTCGCCCACTTCGGACGCCGCGGCGGCAGCCATGATCGACCTCAGCACGTCGACCTCGCGCGTGATCGTTTCGGCGAAGTGCGAGGCGGCGTGGTCGACGAAATCGCGGTCTTTCGCCTTGGGGCGGGCGACCCGGATCTCGACCTGCGTCCCGCCGCCCTCCTTCTCCCGAAAGGCGTAGGTCATGGGGATCTTCGGGGCCTTCGGTGCGGGCAGGAGCGTCGTGAAGGTCACGGACTCGAAAGGTCGCCACTCCACCACCTCCTCGATGATGGCGCGCTCTCCGTGCATGCAATGGTTCGTGGTCCCAACGCCCCTGCGGCCGGCGGCCGGCGCTTCGCGGACTTCGTCGGCCGCGCGCCACCTCGGGCGCAGGGACGGCATGAGAAAGTGGTCCCAGACAATCCGGAGCGGCGCGTCGAAGTCGAAGGCCAGGCGATAGGCGGCGCTCTCGCTGGAGATCTCGTGCACCCGCCGGTCGTTCTCGTCCCGCCACACGTGTTCGAGGTCGCGCACCCAGCAGGTCACGGTCCCGATGATGTCGATCTCTTCGCGGTCCTCGACCAGACCTTGCGCTCGCGCATCGATTCCGAGCGCATCGACGCAGGCCTCAGAGTAGAGCGCGTAGGGACGGCCTCCCACCCTCTGGGACGCCCCGTTCTTGAGGAGACGGTGGACCAGGATCACGTCGCGGCCCGCGAGCTCCTCGCGTCCTGCCATCTTGTGGCGCATGACATCGCCACAATGACACACGAATTTCAGGTCGAGATCCTGCATTCGGCTGCAGGCTTCGCAGGTGCAGGTCGTGGCCTGGCGGATCGTCCTCAGGCGGCGACGGAATGCGACGTAGGCGGCCTCGACCACGTCCTGGAGCTGGGATCCGTCGAGCGTCGCCAGGGCGGCATGGACGAAGACGGCGTCACCCTCGAACTTGGCGATCCTGAACGGCGGACGAAGCGCCTTCACGATGGTCGCCATCAGGTCGGCGATGATGTCGTGGGCATGGTCCAGTTCCACCGAGGCCAGAAAGCCGGTGTAGCCGGAAATGTCTCCGATCAGGAGGCAGGCGGACTCGGGCTTCCCCAACATCGAGCGCTTCTCCGGGACGCCCTGGCTTAGCATGTCCCGCCGCTCCGTTCGACTGGTCGATGCGCCCGACGTCCGGTCTCAGGCCGGCAAGCGCAGAAGGCCCGCTGCCCTACGCCAAGCTGGCGGGGCGTCAGAGGCGGACCCCGGCGTTGCGTGAATGACGCGACACCGATGCCGTGGAGGTCACACGACGTAGGCGCATTGCTCCTGGGGCGTACGCGTATCCATGTTGCGGCCGCGGTTCAGATGGTCGTCGATCTCCGCCGCTGCGCCGATCATGCGGCCATAGAGGAAGACGTTGAAGGCAGCAGTCTCGAGGTCCCGCTCACCCAGCCTGCCGCCCTTGTAGTCCTTCCACAGGAGGGCCAGAAGGAGGGCGGCGATCACGGCGTCGACATTGACGCAGAACACGTTGCGGGACGCGCCGATCTCGTACAGGGCCTCGACCAGTTCCCGGTAATAGGCGTGGAACACGTTGTAGTCCCCGCGCTTGGCGAGAAACTCGGCGATGAAGCGTTCGCGCGGGTCGTGGTTGACGGCCTTGCCGCGAAAGATCGGGTGGTTGATGCCGGGCAGCGCGCGCGGCTCGACAGCCCCGCTTTCCTTGGCCTCGGCCTTCTCGGCCTTGTACGCCGTGGCGAACCGGAGCGCCATGGCCTTCAGGTCGAGCCCGTGGGCGGGATCGGTGGGGTCCTCGAGCCCGGTCGCCTTGAACTGCTCCAGCAGGAAGGCCATTCCCTCGAAGCCGTTCCCGCCGTGGCTGTAGCCGGAATGGCTGAGGCAGCCGAGCATCGCCTTGTTGATCTGCACGCGGCTCGGCGTCTGCGGCCCGTCGGCGGCGACGGCACCCTTGGCGCCCTGCGCGGTGATGGCGCCCGGTCCGTTCGAGATCAGGAGGCCGATGAGAATCTGCAGCGGCAGCGCCTCCTCCTCGGTGGGCTTCTTGCCGGTGAGCGCGAGGAAAAGGAAGTCGGCCATGGCCCAGCGCCCGAAGCGCTCATCGCGCGGCACACCGTGCAGCCGTCCCCGCTGGTGGTGGCAGGCGGGGATGGACGCGCCGATCATCACCCCGTAGAGCCGCAGGTACCATGGCAAGGTCTCCGCCGTCAGGCGGGAGATCCGCTTGCGCATGAGGGGACCCCACGCGATCGTCGTGGCGATCGCCGCCAGCACCGCGTCGCGCGAGAGGGGGATGTCCTGTTGCTCCAGGAAGCGCAGGAAGAAGGAGCGCCCGCCGCGAGCGTGAACGGCGTCCTGCATGGCCTGAGGGCGAGGGTCCTCGAGTTCCTCGGGTGACGCCCTGAACAGCTCCCGCTGCTCCTCGGTCAGGCGGATCGCGCTGGCGTCGAACGCCAGGTCGTGGGCGTCCTGCAGGCCCGAATGAGCGAAGAGGTCGATCAACGTGCGGGTGCAGGCGAGCGCGCGCTCGATCCGCCTCGGTCCGATGATGGCCACGGCGGCGGCCATGACCGTGTTGGGCGAGTTGCCGGCCTCCCGGGCCGCCTCGGCCGCGACCAGCGCGGGGTCGCCGACCAGGTTCATCTCCGCGGCGACGGCGATGTCCAGCATCGCCCGGTCGTTCTCCGTGGCGATCTCGTGGACGAGAGGCAGGGCGAAGTTCGCCTCGAGGGGCTGCAATGCAAGGTCGAGCACGGGATGGCCATGCACGTGGGTGACCTGGGTCTTGGGGTCCATGAACGTCGCGCCGGACTTGTCCTTCATCACCTGGCGCGGCACCACGACGCCGACCTGCCGCTTCAGCGCCTCGATCTGGGTGTCGTAGGGCGGCATGGCCCGCACGGTGGGCAAAGCAAGGGAGGCCGGCAGCGACAATCCCTGGTCGTTGGCGATCCAGGGCTTCAGCGAGAGGCTGCCGCGCGGCGCGAAATCGGGCGCCACGCCGTTCAAGGCCATCACCGCGCTCAGCGCCGCGGGGATATGCGCGATGTTGGTGACCACGGCTCCCTTGGCGGAGACGTGCGGAGTCTCCGGGGTGAAGAGATCCGCCACGCCAAGGGCGTCGATGAACCAGTTCTCCTTGTCCTCGGCCCGGTCGCCTGCGCCCGCCATGGCGCCGGCATGACCGACGGCGCGCGTGAGCTTCGACTTCCAGCGACCCACGATGCAGGCGACCACGGGCTTGTCGAAGGCGAGGCACTGCTCGTAGTAGCCGCCCGGCTCGCAATAGAGCACCGCCGCCTTGCTGCGGGGATCGTTGCCGAAGGCATGCGCAAAGTCGCGGGCGGCGTAGTGGATGTATACGTCCTTGCCCGAGGAGACGATGGTCGTCGTCCCCCAGCCCGCCGTGGCGAGGTACTGAGCGATCGTGGTGCTGAATCCGCCCGAGTTAGAGAAGATGGCGACCGAGCCCTTCAGGAGCGATTCCTCGGGGCTGTCTCCCCCCAGCGCGCCGCCAATCCGGACGCGGTTCCAGCTGTCAGCGACGCCGAGGCAATTGGCGCCGAAGATATCGACGCCGTTCGACTGGCCGATGGCCCTGATCTCGCGGGCGTCATGCACCGACACCTTCTCGGTGATGATGACGACCTTGCGAAGGCCGGGGTTCACGCGCACCAGTTCGGCGACGCCGTCACGCACGCCGGAGGGCGGCAGGTAGACGACCCCGGTGTTGAAGGCGTGTCCCGCGCTGAGACCCTCGCGCACGTTGTTGAAGACGGGGATGTCGCCCAGCGACGTCGGCAACACCTGTCCCCCGCGGCCGGGGGACGTGCCGAACACCACGTTGCCGCCAGAGTAGGCGTGGCTCACCGGCGTGACGGTGCGGGATTCGCCGCCGAGGATGTTCAGCACGCAGACCCGATCCTCGCGGGTCGCGACTTCGGCGAGAGAGTCGATGCCGAGGAAATAGGGAAACCCCGGGATGCCCTTCTTGTGCATGGACGTCGATCCTTGTGCGAGGGGGCTCAGGCCGCAGGCCTGACGCCGATGCGGGCAGCGATCTCCGCGCGGCCGCCGGCCTTCATCCAGGCGTCGACCTGCCGGGCATAGTTGACGACCTCGGAGATGGCGCTGTCGAAGCCGAACAGGCGGTAGGGCAACCCCAGGCTGTCGCAGGTCTCGGCCAGCGCCCCGAATCCGCGGATGAGGTTGGGTCCGCCGCGCCCTGCCACGACGTAGAGCGGCGTCGGTCCATACGCGCTGAAGTGCTCGCGGAGGGCGTCGCCCATCGCCCTGAATGTCTCGTAGATATCGGTATTGTTCGACTTGCCGCCGATGATGAAGAGCACGTTGGCTTGTTTCAGCCAGTGCTTGTAGCAGATGCGCGCAACGCTCTTCATCTTGTCGTAGGGCGGGTTGCCGCCGAAGTCGGACGAGATGATCGCGGCCTCGCCAAGCACCTCCGTCACGAGCGAGTTGGCGCCGCCGCCGAACGTGGGCGCGAGGATCGTGCCGTTCTCGTTGATCACGAAGACGTCGGACTGCCCCTGGTGCGTGCGCAGTTGGTTCACCTCTTGCTCGAAGTCCGAGGTGTCGGCGGTGAAGAGGTGGTCGGGTAGGTCGAGCCGCTGCCAGCGTGGATCGTCTCGGTCGAAGCCGCACTTGAAGTCGCAGGCGACCGGCGTCAGCCGGCCGTCCTTGCCCGGGCGCATCCTGATGGGATTGAGTTCGAGCGTGGTCATTCCGTAGTGGTGCATCAGCTCCCAAAGCTTCGGGAGGTGCTGCACGAGCGGCGAGATGATCTCCTTTGGCGCGCCGATGTCGGAGAGCGCATTGGCCACGACGAAGGCCTTGAGGCCGGTCAGGGCGTCGAAGGGCACGCTCGCAACCTCGCTGCGGTCGAGTTCCTCGATGTCGATCCCGCCCTTGTGGCTCAGGGTCATCGTCGGAGCGCGGAACTGGGTGGCGTCGCTGATGGCGAAATAGACCTCGTGCTCGGCCGGTACTCCCGCCTCGAACGTCACCCCGTTGGCCTTGGCGATGGCGTTGCCGTGTCGGTGCTCGGCGAAGTAGAGGCGCTCCTTCTCCTTCAGCGCGGCGCGCAGGTCCCTGGCTTGACCCACCAGGCCGGCCTTGCCCTTCTTGCCGATGCCGCCCTTGAAGAGGGGCTTCACGAAAATGAGCTTGTGGCGGTCGAGGAGGCCCTGGATGTCGTCCTCCGACGCGCCGGGGCCCAGCACCTCCGTAGCCGGGAAATCGACGTGCTGGAGCAGGCGCGCTCCGTAGAGCATTCCAGTGATCTGCATGGCGTTTCCCCTCGCGACTTGGTGACGGGCGGCAGGACCGCTGGGCGGCTCCACTCGGACCGTGGCATTGAATGCTTTGCGACCAGATCGGGCGGGGATTTTGATGCCCCGTCCCGCAACGGCCGGAACGCGATGCTGCTTTATTGGGCCGAGCTTAGGCTGAAAACCTGTCGCCGACCTGTCGCAATTTGAGCCTGTCACGCGACTCTGAACGCCCGTCGGCGGAGGCAAAATTTCACCCGGATGAAATTGACACGATGATTACACCCGGGTAAAACGTCCCAGGGTTTGAGGAGGAGCACATGCAGGGCAGCGGGCGGTTGACGGCATTCCGGGACGACAGGCTGCTTGCCTCCGGCAACCGGAGCGAGGTAGCCAGGGCCGTGATGGCCTGCACCGGGCACGCGGAGGGACGCGTCCTCGTGTTCGAGGACGACACCGGGGCGCAGGTTGATCTTGACGCTCGCGAACCGGCGGGAGGACCTGGACCTGCTGCCGAGGTTACGAACGATCCCGAGGCGCGGCGGGCCGGCCGTCCGAAACTGGGGGTCGTGTCGCGTGAGGTCACCCTTCTGCCGCGCCACTGGGACTGGCTGGCGAGCCAGCCTGGCGGTGCATCGGTGACGCTGCGAAAGCTCGTCGACGCCGCCCGTCGCGCCGAGGCGGACGGGGGGGCGGCGCGTCGGGCCCGCGAAGCAGCCGACCGGTTCATGGGGGCGATGCTGGGCAATGCGCCACATTACGAGGAAGCCTCTCGGGCTCTCTACCGGGGCGATCGATCTCGTTTCCTCGAAATGACACAGGACTGGCCCGTCGACCCGCGTGACCATGTGCGTCGCCTCGCGGCGCGAAGCTTCGAGGATCCCTCCGCCGGAACGCCAAGATGAGGAAGGGGCCGCAGGCGCAGTGCCGCGCTCGCGCTCGCGCCTCATCGCATCACGCGCCCGACGCAGATGATGTCCTGCTGGTCGACCTCCGCATATCTTGGAAATGACCCACCCGGCGTCCCACCGCTGTCGGCTTGGTCCAGTCGCGATCGTCCTTGCATCGAACGTGGGGAGGATGGGCATCCTGCCTGTCTGGGACTGCGAGCATAGGGAGCAATGCCGATGAAGATCACCGTCGAAACACGCGTGGCCGCCCCGGTGGACGAGGTTTGGCGCGCCTATACGACACCCGCGGACATCGTGATGTGGAACGCCGCATCGGAGGATTGGCACACGACGAGGGCCACGGTCGACCTGCGGGAAGGCGGCGATTTCTCGTCGCGCATGGAAGCCAAGGACGGGAGCATGGGCTTCGACTTCGCCGGAACCTACACAAGGATCGTTCCGCAGGAACTGATCGAGTATGCCTTCGGCGACCGCGCCGCGCGGGTCACGTTTGCGCCCGGTCCCGACGCTGTAACGGTCCGCGTCGTCTTCGACCCGGAGTCGACCTACCCGCTCGAACAGCAGAAATCGGGTTGGCAGGCCATCCTCGACAGCTTCGCGCGCTACGTGGAATCCCGGCAGCCCCCACGCTAGGCGCCGTCGTGCCGCACATGCCCCAAGGGTCCCGGCAGAAATGTCAAATCCCTGGCCGGTACGGAATTGGCGCGCCCGAAACGATTCGAACGTCAGACTCTCAGATTCGTAGGCGTAGAATCGCAATGTCGGCAGCTCTATACATCCTCATCAGCGTTCACGTGAGCCTATGAAGCTACGGGCGAGCAGATATTAGCGTGATTTTGTACTTCGATGGACCGCTATGCATGAGCTTGAGCCCACTTAAGGGCACGAGATTGTAACCGAGGTGGAACCCAGACTGTCGCGACGCGATTGCAAGAGCATTGATCAGGCAGTCGGCATGGTTCCGCCATCGATGACGACCTCGGTCCCGGTGATCGTCGCCGCCCGGTCAGAGGCCAGGAACGCGATGAGGCTGGCAACCTCCTCGGGCTGCGACGGGCGGCCGATCGGAATGCCGCCGATCGAGTCCATGGTGATTTTCTTGCCGCCTTCCAGATCGGTGCCGGCTTCGTGGGCGAGAGGGGCGGCGAGGTGGTTCGCCGAGTCCGTGAAGATTCAGCCCGGGGCGACTCGAACGACCCGCACGCCCTTAGGCGACACCTCCTTCGCGAGACTCTTGCTGTAGGTCGAGAGCGCGGCCTTGGCGGCGGCGTAGGCAGTGGTTGCCTCGGGCAGGGGCAAGGCCCTCTGGATCGAGGTGACGTGGACGACAACGCCGCTGCCGTGCCGCACCATGTCGGGAACGAGCAGCCTGTCCAACCGCACGGCCGGGAACAGGTTCAGGTCGAATTCCTGGCGCCACTCCGTGTCGCTCAGGGCGGCAAAACCTCCCCCGGGTGCCGTCGAACCGCCGAGCATGTGCACGACGATGTCGATGCCGCCGACACGCCGGTGGGCGGCATCCGCCAGGTCGATACATCCCTCTTCCGTGGCAACGTCGCCGGTGACGACTAGCTCTTCGGAAAGGTCACCGGGCCTGGACCGGGCGGCCGTGAGCACCCGAGCACCCAGATCGCGGAAGAGCGCGATGGTTGCGGCGCCGGCGCCCTTCGTGCCACCGGTAATGAGGGCGCGCTTGCCCTCAAGCGTAAGGAAGGAGGCCATCACCCAATCTCCAGCTCGGCGATCTTTCCGTTGCGCAAGGTGAACGCGTAAGTGAGCGTTACCGGGCTGTTGGGGAATTGGCCCGTGACGACCGCGCACACGGAGATCGCATCGCCCGTTCCAAAAGTCGGGCGAGGTCGTCGAGCAGGTGCGCTTCGTCTTGAACTGGCTTGAGCCCCGCGCCGGTGCGCGCCAGCAGCGGCTCTTTGCTCGCCTGAAGGGATGCACAGGAGCGGCGCGCCGAGTTGATGTCCGACTTCGAGCGCGGCTGCTACACGGCAACTCGATCAAGCCTCACGGTCCCGGACGCGATGGTCGCCTGGATCGCGGCCAAGCAGGGCGTCGTCCGTCCCAACACTTTGGCCAGCTATTCCTTTCGACTGCACGACATCACCGGGCCGCTGCCGCCTGCCGGGGCTCGAGAAGCCGCCTAATATGGGATTTGATCCACCCAGAGGCGCATGATCTGCCGAGGGAACAGGAAGGATCGTCCAAAATTCAGAAGTATCGCGTATAATATGCAGAACTATATCCCGCTTGTAAAATATAAGTAATTAAGTTATGCTATAAAATAGCCGTTAAAATGAAAATATGAAAATGATTGCGAAATAATACTATGCGTAACGAAGCCAGAATATTGCTGCAAGATCAACTTGAACTTGATTGCGGTGCGACCGCAACCCCGAGGTGCTTATGGCCGATCGAGTCAGCATCGTTCCTGTCGAGTCCGCCGCGGACCTGCGGAGTGTCCGGACCTTGTGTAACGACTTCCTCGCCTGGCTGCGGACGCGCTACACGTCGGTGGACGAGTACTATCCCCCAGATGCCTGGGGCCAGCTCTTGCACGACCTTCCGGTCATTCACGCACCGCCACTCGGCGGAATCTGGCTCGCCGTGGAGGAAGGCCGAGCGCTCGGCACGGTGATGCTGAAGGGCTCGGCGGAGCCGAAAATCTGCGAGATGAAGCGCCTCTTCGTCCATGCCGAGGCGAGGGGCCGGGGCCTTGGACGGCGGCTCGCCTTTCGTGCAGTCGATGAAGCTCGAAGGTGCGGATACGAGACCATGGTCTTCGATACCGGCATCTTTCACACGGAGGCAAAGGCGCTCTACACGCAAATGGGGTTCCGGGTCAGAGATCCCTACTACGACTGCCCGGAACCACTTCGAAGCCAGCTCATCTTCTACGAAGGCCGCCTTTCGGACATCGGGCCGCGGGACTGAGGCAAGCGTGACCCCCGCCCTCCGGTGCCACGATGGCGCGTGTCACTGTGGGTTCATCGTCTACGAGGCAGAGGTCGATCCCGACCAGGACTGTGCCTGCCATAGCTCCGACTGTCAGGCAGTTTCAGGGACGGGCTTCCGCTCGGCCCTTCCGGTGCCGGAAGCGCAGTTCAGGCTGCTGAGCTGCACGCCCAAGACCTGCGTCAAAAAGGCCGACAGCGGAGCTACCAGCCACCAGCTGTTTGAACCGGCCCGGGTTCGTCGGAGGCTACTGGTTTGAGTCACGCGGCCAGCCTCTGCTCGTCGAGCATGGAGAAGCAGCGCTCTTCGGCCTCGGCCGGCGGGATGTTTCCGATGGGCTCCAGGAGCCGGCGATTGTTGAACCAGTCGACCCTGGTCAGCGTCGCGAACTCGACGGCTTCGAAACTGCGCCATGGTCCGTGACGATGGATCACTTCGGCCTTGCAGAGGCCGTTGATCGTCTGGGCGAGGGCATTGTTGTATCTGTCACCGACGCTGACCATGGAGGGCTCGATGCCCGCCTCAGCAAGGCGTTCGGTGTAGCGAATGCTGGCATATTGCGATCCCCGGTTCGCATGATGGACGAGGCCCCCGCGATGCATCGGGCGGCGTTCATGCAAGGTTTGCTCGAGAGCATCCAGCACGAAGCTGGCGTGAGCAGTGCGTCAGACGCGCCAGCCGACGATCCGGCGCGCATAGGCGTCGATAAGGAAGGAGACGTAAAGCCCGACCAGGTCGAGACGTAGGTGAAGTCGGAAAGCCAGAGCCTGTTAGGTGTCGGCGTGTGGAACACCCGTTCGACGTGATCGAGCAGGCAAGGTGCAGCCTTGTCCCAGATAGTCGTCCGCACGGGCTTGTCGCGGATCACACCCTGAAGGCCCATGTCGTCCATCAGGCGTTCGACCATGCAACGTGCGATGGTCACGCCCTCCCGCACCAACTGCCGCCAGACCTTGAGGGCGCCATGCACCTCGACGTTATCGGCGAAGATGCGCGCAGTCTTCGGCTTCAGCTTCTGATCGCGCTGTGCTCGGACCGACTGCTTCGTCGGGTCCGGGAGCTTTGCGGTATGGTCGTGGTCGGTCTGCAGCGCCTTGCAGATCGACTCGACTCCATACGCAGCGCGATGATCGTTGATGCAGGCGATCATGGCTTGAACCGGCGGTCGAGCCCCGCCTCGGCCAAATACGCGGACTTCTTGCGCAGGATCTCGTTCGCCTGTCGCTATTCGCGGTTCTCGCGTTCGAGCGCCTTCAACCGGGCCGCCATGTCGACCGGCACGCCAACGCGCGTGCCCGCGTGCTCGTGATCAAACACAAGGCGCACGTCGTGGACCCGCACCTCAGGCGAAAACTTGCTCGTCGTCTTTCTCATGATGGCTCCACCTTCTCAGGAGCTGTGCGTTCCAGTTCATCTGCTGCTTTGGCAGGTTTGGAAATCGTTCCACATCGCCGACCATTCGTCCTTCCGTAGGGGCGGCTCCGGCGCCTCTCGCGACAACGCGCTGCGCAACAGGCACGACATGACCGGCCTTTCCTCGCCCGCCTGCGTATAGAACGGATCATGCCGAGGACGTCAGGAACGCGCGTTGCTGGATTTGCTCAAGTCGTTCTGCCACTTTGCAAAAATACCATGGCGTGCAATGCTGTGCGCAGCATCGACATGAACGTTTTTGTGTGGATACTATGCCAAACTCGCGCGACGGTGCCCTTGGGTCTTTGGACCCCGTGTGGCTATCAGAGACAATCGGTGTCATTTACGATTGCGCACTCGACCCTACGGGGTGGAAATCAGCCATAGGGCGAGTACTTGAGCGATTTTGCTTCGTAAGTGGAAGCCTCAGCGTCGTTCGGACAGGAGAACGCCTGCACGAGTTTCACATCAATTGTGGCATCGACGACGCCTGGCTCGCGGCCATGGAGCGTTACATCCACGAAAGCATCGAGTTTTGGGGCGGCCCCTCGCGCCTGAACTCCTATCCTTTGGAAGAACCGATCGTCGCATCGGAGATTCGCCCGCGGCACGAGTGGAGCCGCTTTGCTTATGTCCGCGACATAAACGAGCCCAGGGACATCATTGATGCCGTGGTGGTGGGGCTCGAGCGTCGCGAAGATGTGATCGGTTATCTCAGTTTGAACCGACATGCCTCCAACGGCGAAATCCGCCACTCGGATCTCGAGGGTCTGCGACTGGTGGTGCCCCACATCCGACGTGCCGTAACGATCGCCAACCTGTTCGATTTCAAGGTTGTAGAAGCTGCGACCTTTCGCTCTGTCGTGGATGAAATGGCCTGCGCCGTGGTGCTCGTGCGGCCGGATCTCACCATTGTCCATGCCAACCCAAGCGCAGAACGTCTGCTCGCGGAAGGCGATGTTCTCAGCGCTCAACGAGGGAAGATCTCAGTTCACGGCAACGTGGCAGATCAACTGCTGCGTTCGGCCATCGAGTTCCCAAGCAACAGGACAAGTCAACCGTTCAAGCGCGCTGTCACCGTTCCGGCAGTGGGGCGTGAGGGCACAAAGGCCGCTCTCCACGTTCTTCCTCTGGAAGCAAGCGCTTACAAGACCGTGAGTTTCTCTGGCGCCGCAGCCGCGATTTTCATCGTGACAGGCGCTCATCATGCTCCCGTCGATGTCGTCGCGGCGCTCTACAATCTGACCCCAGCCGAAGCACGTCTGGTCGAGATGTTATGCCAGGACAAAACGCTGGCGGAGGCAGCCCGTGCGCAGAGCATCGGTATCGCCACGGTCAAAACCCACCTCTTACGTGTATTCGCGAAAACCGGATGCACGCGACAGGCGGAACTGGTCGCCCTTACTGCAAAATACACAATCACCATCTAGATCGTCCGAGAAGACCTTTAAGCCCGCCACAGAGACGTCCGTCGACGATTCACTGCCGCTTGAATCCGTTGCGAACGAATACATTGCTCGCATGGCGCGAACCGTGCGCCGAACCGAAGAAATCACCACGCATCGAAGGTCAGGCCGAAGTCGGCCTGGGCGCGCCTGTCGGCTGCCTTGAGCAGCACAGGCAGAACGCGGCCCGCACAGGGTGCGCATGAGACGAGAGGCGGGATCTCGCGGTGTGCGCGCCGGATGCGGTCGCGGCGGCCGGGAGCGTGGCAAGCGCAGTGGCCTCAGTCGGGGACGACCCTGCATCCACCATTTGGTGGACGCGGAGATCGACACGGGGTGGTCATCTTGCCGGCGACGTCAGCACACGCTGTCGCGCTGCGGCCGATCGATGGGCCGTATGCCTACCTAGCCGACGACGCCACGCTCGTGGCGCCCGGCAGCCGAGTATAATGCCAGACGTACGTAGATCTCTCGTCCGCATCTGAAGTTCTGGTTCTTGCACTCCATTCGCAGAAGACCTCGCGCGCGCCTCGACGGGGCACGTCAACAGACGAACATGAGCAGGGAGAAGATTCCATGAGCCACAAAAGGCCTAGGTCCAGTGTGCGCTTCCTTGTCGGAGTGTCCGTATTGGCATTGTCCGTCGGCGGATTCTTGCGACACGCGGAACTCGGAGGCGCCGCATTCGCCCGAAGCGGGGACGATGGCAAGGGCGGGGGCAATGGTGCAGGCGGCCATTCGTCGAGCGGGGTGTCGAGGGGCACGTCGGGCGGGACCTCCGGGTCTAGCGGCCAGACGTCCGGTGGAACCTCCGGTGCGTCGTCGGGAGCGTCGGGCGGCGCGTCCTCGAGCGGCAAAGGCTCCGGGTCGAGCGGCCATTCGTCGAGCGGGGCATCGGGGGGTACTTCCGGGTCCAGCGGCCAGACGTCCGGTGGAACCTCCGGTGCGTCGTCAGGAGCGTCGGGCGGCGCCTCTGGAGGAGCGTCCGGCCATTCCTCGAGCGGGAAGGGATCGGGATCAAGCGGTCACTCCTCCAGCGGCGCGTCAGGCGGCACTTCCAGTGGGGTGTCAGGCGGCACCTCCAGCGGGGCGTCGGGCGGAACCTCCGGCGGGACATCCGGCACGAGTGGTCAGAGCTCCGGATCGAGCGGCCAGACATCGAGTGGTGCCTCCGGTGGCACTTCCAGCGGCGCGTCAGGCGGCACCTCCAGCGGGGCGTCGGGCGGAACCTCCGGCGGGACATCCGGCACGAGCGGTCAGAGCTCCGGATCGAGCGGCCAGACCTCCGGCGGAACGTCCGGAATATAGGGCGGGACCCCGGCGGGGGAACGAAGTCGAGCAGGCGCGCGCCGGGCGGCACGACGGGTTCCGTTCCCACCACGTGACGTCGGGCGGCGTGCCTTGACCCCATGAATCTTCAGTCCACGAAGCGGTGGGAAGATGAATGTCAGGCCGAAAATGACACCCGCTCCCCGGCGCGAAGTTCAACGGCCCAGAGATGGCCTGAAGGTTGCGCCATGACGAGAGCTGTCCAGCCCGAAGTCATTCGACTGACGGTGCCGAACGCCTCCATCCCGGAGGACCCAGCGCCCGGCGTTGAACCGAGACCACGGTCAGTCACTTCAGGCCTGACCGCGGGCGCCGGCTTCTTCGCAGCCAATACGTCCATTGCCTGTCTTTGGGGTAGCGAATGGCCGGTCACGGCCAAGATGCTTGCTGTCGTGGTGATGACAGCGGCCGCAATGATGGTCGTCGAGGTGCGGCAAGGATCCCTGTTGCTGCCGCGCCCCGGCTCGGCGCGAGGACCATTGTTCTCGCTCGCTTGCCTGAACAGGCTGTTTCGCAAGGCGATCGCGCTGGCGTCGATCATTCTCGGGGTCGCCTTCCTGTATGCGATCTTCCCGGAATATTCCGCAGCGTTCTATGGGCGCTTCTGGGAGATGCTCAGGCTGGCTGCGCCGGTTCTGGCCATAGCCGTCCCCTTCTACCTGATCTATGTCGATGCCGGTCAGGCCGACCCCGAGGACGCCTACGCACAGCTTGGAGCGCTGCTGACGGCCCAGTCAGTTCCGCACGAGTGGGATTCCGTCCGGAACCTACTGCTCGGCTGGCTCGTGAAGGCATTCTTTCTGCCGATCATGGCCGTATATCTTTGCGGGAATCTTGAAGCCCTCTGGGCCACCGAGTGGGCCCAACTGACGACCATGAAAGGGGTCTGGGACTCGTCGTACAACTACCTCTTCCTCATCGATCTGCTCTGGGCCGTGGTTGGCTATTCCTGCACGCTCAGGCTCCTGGGGACGGAGATCAGATCGGTTGAGTCGACGGTGGGAGGCTGGGTGACGTGCCTCGTCTGCTACCAGCCCTTCGTTGGCCTCCTCGGGTCGGCATATCTGGCCTCCGAGTCCGATCACTTTTACTGGGGCAATCTCACGGAGCCCTACCCTGTGCTCTGCGCCCTATGGGGCGGCACCATCCTGGTGCTGACGGCCATCTACGTGTGGGCCACGGTCAGCTTCGGCCTGCGCTTTTCGAACCTGACGAACCGCGGCATCATCACGTCCGGCCCTTACCGCTGGACCAAGCACCCCGCTTACATCACAAAGTGCATTTCTTTCTGGCTGATTTCCATTCCCTTCCTGTCCACGCAGGGATGGTGGGCAGCTGTGTCGCAGTCCGTCCTTCTGGCGGCCGGCAATGCCATCTATTACGCGCGCGCGAAGACGGAGGAACGCCATCTCTCGAAGGAACCGGCCTACCGAGATTACGCGGCTTACATCGCCAAACATGGGCTGCTGGCGAGGATTGCTAAGTTTGTCACGAGGCGCTGGTCACGAACAGATTTCGCCGCCGACTTCCATCGACGCTGAATTGCTCTCTCTTCTCGACGTCTGCTTTCGGGGCGTGGCCGAGTTTCGGCTCCTGGCACGCGGCCGGCGCGCGACAGCAACCCGCAGCCGAGTGAGCTTTCGCTCATCTCCTGATTAGACGCAAGGGAGCTGTATAATTGCATTCAACTGAATACGAAGCATAGCTATGTGAGTTTTTCCCGACGTATGCAGTTACACCATTGATTACAGAAGGAATGAAGATAATAAGGTAGAAGAGTACGTCGTAGATCAGATGCGCCGCAAAAAAGGCTTTGATGTGGGGTTCGATCGTCTTCGCCGGCTACAACCGTGATGGGATTGTCGACCAACCGTTCCAGCACGGCTGGCCCATGCCTATGCCGGACAATTTGGTCTCGTCGTCATGGAGCCTCCTCTCCGCATTCGCCGGTTCCGGATCGGGCAGGCGCGGCACCCGGCGTTTGGCAACCTCGCAGATGCGGCCGTGGGTCTGCGATCAGGTCCGCCAAGCGGTCGGCAACTGAAGGTCAGCTTCCGGCCGACTAAACGGGCTTTGTTCAGGAACCGATCCAAGGCGGAAGTCCGATGGCGGGGCGCCCTTTACGAGACGGTCGACAAGTCCCGCGCGTGGGTCGCGCTCATTCCATGCTCCTGTCAGACTCGGGCGGAGGCAGCGCGCCGCACCACGAACAACATGCCGGCGACGGCAAGCGCGAGCGCGAGCAGGGTAGGGGCCCAAGCGGTCACAACGTAGCCGATCAGCGCTCCGTCGCTCGCGGTCATGGCGAGGAAGCCGACAAGGCCGCCGAGCCAATACCCGCAAAGGAAGCCGAGCACCCCGCCGCCAGCAGCGCGAAGCCACAGCGCGGTGCGCTGCTTCTGTCCCGGCGTCGACGTCCTGCTGGCCCGCATGCCGGTAACAGCGGCGGCGATCGCGCCGCCGAGCAGTCCCGCAACGGGGCCGATGACGAAGACCAGCCCCATCGACCCGCCGCCGTCGCGGTCGTGCACGCCGAGAAGATCCCAGGCGATCAGGGTTCCGAAGACGACGACGGCGTAGGTGATGACGGTTCCCAACACGAAGGCGAGCAGGGCGAGCAGGGCAATTCGTTTCATTGCGTGGATCTTCCTCAAGGGCTTCGACGCGATGGCTCACCGCGGCCCCGATGCACAATCTTGCCGGCTCCGGTCCCCAGCCTGTGTGCGGCGGCACACTCGACGCACCGTGTAGGTCGGGCACTCTGCACCAACGGCAGCTGTGCTGGGTTGGACGGGCCTGGAGTATCCGATGCTTCGACTGCTGCGCATTCTTGCAGCACTTATCGCGGGTGTGATCGCGAGCTACATCATCGTGCTCGTGGCGGCATTCTTCATCTGTTCGATCTTCCCGCCCCCCTCGAGCGACGACAAATCCCAGGCCGCGATTGTCTTCCTGGTCGTCGGGCCCGCCCTGGCGTTCGTCGGAGGCATCCTCGCGGCGGCAAGGGTCGTCAAGGGCCCCCGGGCTGGAGGCGGCCACGATCTGACGAAGGCTTGGCTTGCGGTCGGCGCCGTCGCGCTCGCCGCCGGCCTTCTCGGCTACGGCCTTGGCGTCCTCGCTTTGCTGGTCATCGAGCCCAAGGGGCGCGCGGCCACGCCGGGACAACTCGTCCTCATGCGATGGCTTCCATTCCTCACCGGCTTGGGACTCGCCGTCCTCGCCACGTGGCGGACGGCGCGGGCGCGCGGCTTCGGCCTGCCGGCGCGCAAGCCGACACTGAACCCGGCCTGGGGGGCCGCGTCCACACCACGTTCATCGGTGGCTGTCACGCGCGCAACTGCATTCGAACGTGCGCTCGGCCGGGTGCACATCGTCATCGGCGCCGGAGGCTTTCTCGCGGGGATCACGCTTGGGGCCTACTTCGAATTCGCCGGCGACTCGCGGCCTCCTGTGCCGGTGCTCTACATCCTGCCGGTCTTCATTCTCGTCGCCGTCGGACTGCTGGCGCCCGCCTTCATCGGTGGCATCGGCCTCGTCCGCGGTCGGGTCTGGGGCCGCTCGATCGCGATCGTCACGTCAATCATCATGCTGCTGGCCGTTCCCGTCGGCACGGTCGTCGGCATCATCGGGCTCGTCGGCCTGTACCGCCGCAGCAAGGCAGCAGCGCCAGACGCCCGGTGGATGGCGGAAAACCGGGAAATCGACGCCGAGCGCGCCGCCTATGCGGCCGACCCCAGCGCGACGCGCACGTGCGAGCATCTCGCTCCTGTCGAGACCTCGAGCCGCAGGTCGGGGATCCGGTTCGTGCTGATCGGCAATCGGCACGTGGAAGCGCACTGCAAGGTGTTCCGCCCCTCGCTCGAGCGGATGTTCCCACCCGGCTCGCCGGTCCGCGTCGGCGAGCTGCCGGCCTATGAGCGCTCGCCCGGCGATCCGCCCCGCCTCGTCGCTCACTGCAGCGTCTGCAATGCCGCGATTGTCTTCCAGGAACCCTCGGAGACACCGCCGAACATTCGCTCACCATCCGCCCGGGGGCAAATGACCCGTTTTGACCGGAGTTGACCCAAGGGAGACCCTCCAAGCGTCCGATTCTTGGGCCGGCCCTGGCCGGCTTCACGTGTGCGTTCGGATCGCTCAACGTGCTCCGACCCATGGCTCCTGGAACTCTTCATGCCGGAACAGACGGCGCAGGGGAGCTTGCCGGAGGACTCTCCTGCTTTGCCAAAGCGATTGGCGGCAGCGCCGCGAAGGTTACGCTGCCGCCGACCGAGATCAGAACGGCGCGGCCGGCGCCTTCTGGAACTTCCCGGTGACGTCTCCAGACATGGCGATGTCGTCTGGGTTGAGCGCCATCACGGGTGAGCCGGCGGTCAGGTCGAACTTGCTCAAGTCGGCCCAGATCACGTTCGGGCTTGTCGTGAGTTCGAAGAAATACCGGCGGGTCGTCAAGTTCGTCGCCGTGCGGTATTCGGTATTGTAGATGCCGAACCCCTTGTACGGCGCTCCGAACGGCACGGAGACGTTCCTGGCGATCGCTAGGACGCCGGAAATGGCCTCTCGTTCGGTCTTGGGGTCGGGCAGCATGGCCGAATAGTAGGCGGCCCTGACGAAACGGTCCGTCGCCTTCACATTACCCGGCAATGCCGTGTCGCTGCTCGGTTTGCTGAAGTCATACTGCTTCAAGAGAGCGAGCTGCTGGTCGTAGGGCGGATCGTTCGTCATGATCCGGTATTCGCGGCCGTGATGGACGACCAGCTTGCCGTTCACGAACTCGAGGATGGCGGAATCTCCCGTCGCATCCTCGACGGCGATGTGGACGGTCGCCTTATGCCCCCGGGCCTCCGCGGCGACGACCTGGATGTCGCCCATCAGCTTGAGGGCTTCCTCGACGGTGGCGGCGTTGTCCAGCAGGTATTGCGCCCATAGGCCAGCGTTGACCCCGGGCTTGGACGGATCGCGCGGCCCATAGTCCGCTGCTGTCAGGTAGAGCAGATGTGCGCCCAGACCGGCCTCGTTGAGACCGTCGGCAGTGCCCACGCCGTACACTGTCGTGACCATGCTTCCGTGCTTGGACGTCCATTTGGCAGGATTCTCCCGGACAATCGTCTCCGGACCCAGCATCCCTCCGTTGCGAACCATTCCCCGCGGCAGGACCGTGATGACCGGCTCGGTGGACTCCGGCCAGTCCATTGTCCGGCTGGTGAACACGCCCAGGTTGCTGGTGTTCGATAGGACGCGGCTGCACGCCATTGCCGTCGAAAGCGAACTGGCGCCAAGCGCGGCAACGACAACCCCGACGCCCATTGAGCGACAAATACCTTGCTTCATGTCGGTCTCCTCCTCAGAACAAATTTGTTAATTTAATCTACCGCTGTCCAAAAGATGTTTCATGACATTTTCAGGCCAAATTGCACACAGGAAGGGGTGGCGCAGCGACGGGGTGAGGTCACGCATTAAAGGAGCATGCCCTAGGTCCGCTGTACGCAATGAGGTGAAAGGCAGCTTATGGCGCGTTGTCGCCATTTGAACGGCGAAGCCTGCTCCCGTCATTCAGATCTGTCATCGCGATGTCACTGAACCGCGATGTCACTGAACCATGTCGATCTGTGTCGACAGATCGACATTGGGCGGGGCTTCCGCAAATGAGCGGGATCGCCGAATCCGCTTTCAATGCCAGTCGGCTGGATGATGAAACACAGGACTAAGATCGAGTCGCAGGACGCCCTCGCGGCTCTGGGTGCGCTTGGACATTCCTGGCGACTGGAGACTTATCGGCTCTTGGCAGGCTACCTGCCGTTCGGGTTGCCGGCAGGCGACATCGCACGGCTCCTCGCGGTCCCGCACAACACGATATCCACTCATCTTCAGGCCCTAAAGGCGGCGGACCTGATCATCTCTCGGCGGGAGGGACGCTCGATCATCTACGCGGCGAAGCGCACCCGCCTTCTCCAGCTCGCTGCGTTCCTCTTGGAGGATTGCGCACGAACGCCTGCGCCCTTCGCCGATCTCCCGGGCGCGGCGACTGCGCCCTTTCCAACCCGACGCGAGACCTACATGGCAAACCGACCCGCCAATGTCCTCATCCTGTGCACGGGCAATTCCGCCCGCTCGATCCTGGCCGAGGCCATCCTGAACCGCGAGGGCGCGGGGCGCTTCAAGGCCTACTCGGCGGGGAGCCAGCCGAAAGGCGAGCCGAACCCGCACGCGCTCTCGCTCTTGAAGAGCCTCGGCTACGAGACCGACGGCTTCCGTTCGAAGAGCTGGGACGAATTCGCCGGTCCGGATGCACCCACCATGGATTTCATCATCACCGTCTGCGACAGCGCAGCGGGCGACGCCTGCCCCTATTGGCCCGGCCATCCGCTGGTGGCGCATTGGGGCATCCCGGACCCCGCTGCCGTCGAAGGATCAGACGCAGAGAAGCGCGCCGCCTTCATGGAGGCTTACCGGCGCCTGTCCTCGCGCATCTCGGAGTTTGTCAACCTCGACATCGATCACCAGGACCTTGCCTCGCTCAAGGCACGCCTGGCGCAGATCGGTGCCATGGAAGGCGCCACGGACATGGCCCGCCAGGGCAAGGCTGCATGACGATCTTCGATTTGAAACGGAGGCTGACCGCCGAGCTGCTCGGCACGACCATCCTCGTGGCGACCGTCGTAGGCTCGGGCATCATGGCCACCAAGCTCACGAAGGATGTCGGCCTCGCGCTGCTCGGCAACACGCTCCCGACGGGAGCGATCCTCGTCGTTCTGATCCTCATCTTCGGACCCGTCTCCGGAGCACACTTCAACCCGGCCGTGAGCCTCGTCATGGCGCAGCGTGCCCGAATTCCCTGGGGGGAGGTCGGGCCGTACGTCGCCGCACAGGTGATCGGAGGGATCGTCGGCTCCCTCATCGCCCACCTGATGTTCGACCTGCCGGTCTGGCAGGCCTCCCAGACCGTAAGGGCCGGCGGCGCCCAGTGGTTCGCCGAGTTCGTCGCGACCTTCGGGCTGGTGCTGACCATCTTCGGCGTGGTCCGCTTCCGGCCCGACAGCGCGCCCGTGGCGGTCGGCCTCTACATCACCGCCGCCTACTGGTTCACCGCATCCACCTCCTTCGCCAACCCGGCGGTGACGATCGCGCGCGCCTTCACGGACACCTTCGCCGGCATCGCGCCGGCCAACGTGCCGGCCTTCGTGGCCGCACAGGTGATCGGCGCCGTCGCGGCCAGCGCTCTCGCGGGGTGGTTGTTCGCGCCTGAGCCGCAGACGCGCGCCTGAGGAGCGGAGCGATGGACGTCGTCATCCACCACAGCCCCGAGTGCGGCGCCTCGCGCAACGTGCTGGCCATCATCGAGTCGGCCGGCTACCGACCGACGATCATCGAGTACCTCAAGACGGGCTGGACGCGCCCGCAGCTCCTCGGGCTCTTCGCTGCCGCCGGCTTGACGCCACGCACCGCCCTGCGGGAAACGAAATCGCCGGCCGCGGAGCTCGCCCTGCTTGATCCGTCGGTGCCGGACGAGATGCTACTGGACGCCATGCTGGAGCACCCTGTGCTCGTCAACCGCCCCATCGTCTGCACCGCGAAGGGCGTGCGGCTGTGCCGGCCGAGCGAGGTCGTGCTCGACCTCCTGGAGCGCTGGCCACCCCGCTCCTTCGCCAAGGAAGACGGCTCGCCGTTGATCGATGCGCAGGTCCGCAGGGTGGCGTAGAAGACGCGCGACCTTTCCGGCGCCTGGACCAGCGAACGATGACCGACGACTTGCCGAACCTACGCGAGGACCTACTCCCCGCGATCGATCTCGCCCAACTCCTGCCGACGACGCGGGCGACGCACCCACCCCGCATCCTGCTGCTGTACGGTTCGGTCCGGGCCCGCTCGTTCAGCCGGCTCGCCTCAGAGGAAGCGGCGCGCATCCTTCGCCGGTTTGGGGCTGAGACGCGGATCTACGATCCCTCTGGCCTGCCCCTGCCGGACGATGCGCCTGCGGACCACCCAAAGGTAAGGGAGCTGCGCGACCTCGTGGCGTGGTCGGAGGGAATGGTCTGGTGCTCGCCGGAGCGGCACGGGTCGATGACCGGCATCATGAAGGCGCAGATCGACTGGATCCCGCTCGCGCTCGGGGCCGTACGACCCACCCAGGGCAAGACGCTCGCGGTGATGCAGGTGAGCGGCGGGTCGCAGTCGTTCAACGCCGTCAACCAGCTCCGCGTCCTCGGCCGCTGGATGCGGCTCATCACCATCCCGAACCAGTCCTCGGTCGCCAAGGCCTTCGCCGAGTTCGACGAGAACGACCGGATGAAGCCCTCGCCCTACTATGACCGGATCGTCGACGTGATGGAGGAGCTCGTGAAATTCACGTTGCTCACGCGCGACTGCGCCGCCTATCTCGTCGACCGCTATTCCGAGCGGAAGGAAAGCGCCGAGGAGCTCTCCAAGCGGGTCAACCAACGCTCGATCTGATCTCCGAGGCCGGATGATCCACGTCATCGCGCGAGGCGGCTGCCCAGCTAGGGTCTTGGGCGATGGAGTCCGCCATGCTGCCGTTCCGCCCCCTCGACGCGCCCACCCCCTTCCTCTTCTTCACGGGGAAGGGCGGCGTTGGGAAGACATCTCTCGCCTGCGCCACGGCGATTGGCCTTGCCGACCGGGGCAAGCGCGTGCTGCTGGTCAGCACGGACCCCGCGTCTAACCTCGACGAGATGCTGGGCACCGAACTCGGAAACGAGCCCAAAGCCGTCCCCGGAGTGCCGGGGCTTTTGGCCATGAACATCGATCCGGAGCAGGCGGCCGAGGAGTATCGGACGCGCGTCATCGAGCAACTTGGTCCCGAGGCAGATGCCGCCGACCGCGTGACGGTGCGCGAGCAGCTGTCGGGCGCTTGCACAACCGAGATCGCTGCCTTCGACGAATTCGTCGGCCTTCTCGCCGGGGAGGCGAAAAGCTTCGATCACGTCGTCTTCGACACTGCGCCGACGGGCCACACCCTCAGGCTCCTCAGCTTGCCCAAGGCCTGGACGGGGTTCCTGGAGGGCAATGACCGCGGAGCGTCCTGCCTCGGCCCCCACTCAGGGCTCAAGATGCGCGAGGCGAGGTTCCGCCAGGGGCTCGCCGCCCTCTCCGATTCCGAACGCACGACCGTCGTGCTGGTGACGCGGGCCGACCGGGGCGCAATCCGCGAGGCTGCCCGCACGTCTGTCGAACTGCAGGACCTCGGCCTGTCCAACCAGGTGCTCGCCGTCAATGGGCGGTTCAGGCCGTCGTCCGACTCCGACCCCGTTGCCCGAGCCATCGCTGGCGAGCAGGCCGAAGCTCTGGCCGGCATACCCGACGCGCTGGCCCGCCTGCCGCGGGACGAGATCCCCCTCCTGCCCTTCGACCTGGTCGGGCTCCCCGCGCTGCGGGCCCTTCTGAACCCCGGCGCGGCCGCGCCCGCTCCGCTCGCGCCGGCCATCGCGCCGGAGCTTCTTCCGGACCTGTCCGGGTTGGTCGACGAGCTCGCCGCGGCCGGAAAAGGGCTCATCATGGTGATGGGCAAGGGAGGCGTCGGCAAAACCACCATCGCGGCCGCCATCGCCGTGGGACTCGCTCGCCGCGGACACGGGGTGCACCTGAGCACGACAGACCCCGCCGCTCACGTCTCTTTCGTGGTCGACGCACCTCTCGACGGTCTCAAGGTGGACAGGATCGACCCCGAAGAAGAGACGCGGCGCTACATCGAGAAAGTGATGGCCGGCCGTGGCAAGGACCTCGACGACGAGGGACGCCGCCTGTTGCGCGAGGACCTCGCGTCGCCCTGCACGGAGGAGGTCGCCGTCTTCCATGCCTTCTCGCGCGTCGTCGCAGAGGCCCGCAGCGCGTTCGTGGTTCTCGATACGGCTCCGACCGGCCACACGCTGCTGCTCATGGACGCCACGGGCGCCTATCACCGGCAGATGATGCGGGACTTCGAGCCGAGCGCAGCCGGACGGATGGTGACGCCCCTCATGCGGCTGCAGGATCCCGCCTACACTCGGGTGATCCTCGTGACGCTGCCCGAGACAACGCCGGTCTCGGAGGCCGCGGCCCTGCAGGCGGACCTCCGGCGCGCCGGCATCGAGCCCTATGCCTGGGTCATCAACAGGAGCCTCGTCGCCTCGGGCACGCGCGACTCTCTCCTGCAGGCGCGCCTCGCCCGGGAACTTGGCCAGATCGAGCGCGTCCGCAGCGGCCTGGCGTCGAAGGCCTTCGCGCTGGGGTGGCAGGCGACGCCACCTGTGGGACTAGCACAGCTGGAAGGTCTGTCCTGCCGTCACAAAGTGTAGGCGCCAGGCCCAAGCGCCGCATGCCGATCAATGTCGGCTTTGAGGTCACGTGCGCGGGTCGCGTATTGGCGCGGAGCCGACGCGCAAGGGCGACCCACAGCCGAATGAGCTTTCGTTCAAATCTGGCTTAGGTGCACGCGGCTGCATGATCGAATTTCAGCCTAGGAGAGGCGAGGAGGATCACCGAGCTCGACCCTGACGAGATCCTCCGGGCGCTTGAAGAGGAAGGCGTCTGCGAGTCGGACTGCCATGTCGTGGCCGACATGCTGAACCGTCATTGAAGGCTGCAGCCCTGTCAGGCGCTTCCAACACTCGTTCCAGCGCCTCGACCTTGCGCCGGTAAAGCTCTGGCATGCGGGGGTGGAGCATCACGTCCATGATCAGGGCCTGCGGGCTTCCTGGGGTCCGCTCCGAGCGCCATCCGCACTGCGCAGGAATGACAGGAGACCCTACTCACCCGCTCCGTCGATCTGACGGCCCATAATCGCGATCGCCTGCTGATAGACCGTCGCGGCATTCCATCCCTGGATTGCGCCGAAATTGGGCTGACCAGGCTGGTAGCCGGCTCCTCTGGACCAGCCGTGGCCCTTCAGAAAATTGGCTGTCGAGGAAAGGGCATCAGCGGCTGAGTCGAGGTTGATACGGCCATTGCCGTCTCCGTCAACGCCATAGAGCAGGACGTTCTTCGGCAGGAATTGCGTCTGGCCCACTTCCCCGTGCATCGCACCGCGCGTCGCGGTGGATAAGGTCCCCCGCTCGATCAATGTCAGCATGGCATAGAGTTGCTCGGTGAAGAACTCGCTCCGGCGGCAATCGGCGGCCAGCGTGGCGACCGCGGACAGTGTGTTTTGATTGCCAGTGAAGCTACCGAAACCGGTTTCCATCCCCCATATGGCCAGCAAAGGGCCTGGAGACACCCCGTAGCGCTGCTCGATCGACGCGAACAGGGATGCATTGGACGCCTTGAGCGAACGTCCCTTTGAGACGATCCCTGCACTGCCCCGCTTTGCCATGAACTGGTCGAGCGACAGCTTGAAGCTCTTCTGACCTCGATCGGCGCCGATCGTGGCGTGGGAATAGCTCGAGCCAAGCAGCGCACCGATCGTTTCCGGCTTGATGCCGCGCGTCTTCGCTTCGCCAGCAAACTGCTGCTTCCAGGCATCGAAACCGGCTGAACTGTTGATGCATTGTGCGGCGCGCGCGTCGATGACCAGGAATGCCAACGCAGCGCACACGACCAAAAATCTCCCGCTTGTCCGCATGTATCCTTGCCTCCTTTTCAATTCTGCGCAGTCAAGTCGCCGCACCACAACAAGACTGTCAACGATTCACTTCTCAGGCAATGCCATAGTAGATTTCGGGCGGGGGCAGATCAGCTGCGGCGCAATCGGCTCACGCAGCGTTGGTCGCGTTCGACCTAGGGTTCCTCGACGTCGCGGTAGCCCAGGGTGAAACGCAAAACACAACCAGACGGCGTGACGGCTGAGGTCATGCGGGAAACGGTGACGTACGGATGGGATGGGCGTCATCCCCACCCGCTACGATGGCGGCTTCCGACGGGCAAGCAGGCGGGCGTGACAAACCCAGGCAGAGCCTCCGTTCGGAAAGTGTGCCGGCAGTCTCGAATGTTCTGACGACGGACATCCGTGTACTGCGCCGGAGCGAACGTTGCCGTGCCAGGAGCTCCCACAGCCTTAGCAATACGCTTAGGTTGGCTAATGCCTAGTCCCGCTTGTCTCACGACAGCGGGACTTTTGCTTATTTCCGCTCAGTTTCCTTTTCCATTCTCCGTCGGAAACGCGAGCCCGTGAAGTAGCGTCTCGCGCTTGGAGTGTGGACTTTTGGGCGTCAAGCGCGGCGGTGGGAGTACACCGTCGCGCCTCACGGCTGCCGAGGGTCACCGCCGATCATCACCAGGCGGGCAGCCTGCGGAGATGAACCCTGGCTCGGTCAAAGGACTATTTCACCTGTGCGAACCAGAGACGGACATATTCGTCCGCGAACTGGGGCACGTCCACCTTCTCGCTCATGGCCCAAGCGACGGGCTGCTGGTGGATCGGGATGAACATGGCCTGGTCATGGGCGATGGTGAGAGCTTCCGTCAGCATCGCCCTGCGCTTGGGCTCGTCGAGCTCGACGCCCGCGAGCTTCGTGAGCTCATCGAGGCGCGCGTTCGACAGCCCGTTCGGGTTGTTGCCGCCGAAGCCGTCCTTGCGGGTGGCCAGGATGGCGGACAGCACGCTGTAGCCGTCCATCGGGGGCAAGGTGGCCCAGCCGAGCATGTAGATGTCCGTCTCGCCGCGGTCGACCTTCGGGAAGTAGGTGGCGCGGCTTTCGGTCTTGAGGTCGACCTGCACGCCGATCCGGTTCCACATGGCGGCGATGGCGAGGCAGATCTGTTCGTCGGCGATGTAGCGGTCGTTCGGGCAGGCGAGGCCCACCTTGAAGCCGTTGGGATACCCTGCGTCGGCCAGCAGCTTCTTGGCGGCTTCCGGATCGTAAGCGAGCGGCTTGTCGACCTCGGCGCTGTAGCCGGGCACCGGCGGCGCGACGAGGATGCCGACGGTGCGGGACTTCCCGCGCATGATCCGCTTCTGGATGCTGTCTTGGTCGACGCCGTGCCACAGCGCCTGGCGCACCTTGAGGTCGAGCAGGGGGTTCTTCTGCCCGGCCTGGCCGATCAACTCGGGGCGCCAGTTCAGGCCGAGGAAGATGAGGCGCAGGGAGGGGTTCTCCACCACCTTGAAGCCGGGCGCGGCGGCGATGCGGGCGAGATCCTGCAGCGGCGTCGGGGCGACCATGTCCAGTTCGCCAGAAAGCAGCGCAGCCACGCGGGTGGCGTCGGACTTGATGGGCCGGAACTCGATGCGCTTGAGGTTGTGCTCGGGCTTGTCCCACCAATTCTCGTTGACGACGAGGACCGTCTTCGAATCCGGCTGGTAGCTCTCCAGCTTGAACGGTCCGGTTCCGTTGGCGTGCGTGGACGCGTAGGTCGTCACCCCGGTCGAGGTGTTGCCGGGCTTGGTGGCGCCGTTCGCCTCCAGCCACTTGGCGCTCATGATCGAGATGCCGGAGAGATCATTCAGCAGGAGTGGATAGGGGCCCTTGAGCACGAAGTCGACGGTCAGCGCGTCGACCTTCTCGGCCTTGACCACGTTCGACAGGTCGCCTCGCGCGCGAGAACCGGGATCGAGGTCCCGCGTGATCGACGCGACCACGTCATCCGCCGAGAACTCCTCGCCGCCATGGAACTTGACGCCGCTGCGCAGCGTGAAGCGCCACCGGTCGGGCGCGACGATCTTCCAGGACGTGGCGAGCGCCGGCTCGATTTCGAGCTTCCTGTTCCGTCGCACCAGCGGCTCGTAGATGTGCTGCTGCAGGTTGGATGTGAAGCTCTCGGTGTGGGCGTAGGGATCCATGGTCGCAATGTCGCCCTGTGACGCCCAGCGCAGTGTCTGCGCGGAAGCGGCCTGGGGCAGCGCAAGGGCGAGCGCCACTGCGAGATAGGCGATTGGACATCTCATGGTGTTCTCCGGAGTTGTGAAGCCTGTCAGTGGCGTAGCTGGTCGGTGGCCCGGACGTCCCAGAAGGTGTCAGGGGTACGCAGAAGGTGCTGAAGGCCGAGGCGCTCGACGAGCAACTCGGTCTCGCGCTGAGCCGCATCTAGGATCGCGCCCTCGTCGACCAGGAGCGCCCGGCGGTCGCGCAGCACGATGCGTCCGTCGATGAGGACGGTATGCACGTCGTTGCCATTGGCGAAGTAGACCGTGCGGAACTCCGGCATGTTGAAAGGGTAGAGGTGCGGCCGGCGCAGATCGAGCAGCACGACATCGGCCTTCTTGCCGATTTCGAGCGAGCCAATGTCGTTCTCCATGCCGAGCGAGCGTGCGCCGTCGATGGTGCACATCTCCAGCACCTTCCCCGGCTGCAGCCAGGTCGGGTCGTGGAAGAAGGTCCGGTGGTAGTGCATGCATTGCTGCATGTGCCGGAACATGTCCGCCGAGCGGTCCGGGGCGGTTGCGTCCGAGCCGATGCACACAGTCGCGCCGGCCTGCAGCAACTCGGGCACGGGGCAGCGGCCGAGGATCGAAGCGATCGCGCTGGGATTATGTGCGATCTTGGTCCCCGTTTCGGCGCAGAGCGAGATCTCCTCCGCCGTGAGATTGGTCGAGTGGGAGAATAGCGCGTCGGGTCCGAGGAGCCCCAGTGTGTGGGCGAAGGCGACGCTGCCCTCGGTGTGCCCGTCCTGGGTGAAGACGAGGCCGCGCTCTCGGCTCACCCTGCGCGCCTCGACAGCCTGGTCCATGAAGCTCTGCTTGTCCGAGGCGGACATCCGGCTCATCTCGTCGTCGCGCATCGTCGGCGTCAGCATAGCGATATTGATGCGGCGGCCATGCGTGCCATGCCAACGATCGATCAGGGTCTCGCAGGTCGCCATCTGCCGCGCGAAGTCGACCGGGTAGTCCGAGCGCGCCATGCCGTCCCAGGAGGCGTAGGTGCGCGGATGGGGCGGGCGCGTCGGTCCAATCGCCACGACCGAGCGCGTGCCGACCTCGACGACGCCCTCGCAGTGCGCATCCCCATGGGCCGGGTCGTCCGTGCGCATGATGCTGTCCCCGCCGCCAAGCAGGGACACGCCCGTGGTCACGCCGAAGCGCAGTCGCTCCAGCGCGGCGAGCTGCGCTTCCGCATGCCAGAAGTTCGGCGTCGAACCGACGGTATAGGCCTGCCCGCAGGCCTCGTACCACAGGTCCGAGCGGCCGCCGCCCATGGTCTTGATCAGCCCGTGCCCGGCATGGGCGTGTCCGTCAATAAGGCCGGGAAGCACCGCCATGTGCTTGGCGTCGATGACCTCGGGAGCCGAGTGCCGCGCCAGGATGTCGGCCGTGGAGCCGATGTCGACGATCCGGTCCTTCTCGATCGCGATCGCACCGTCCGCAATAATCCGGTGCTGGGGATCGACCGTGATGACGGTTCCATTGGTGATGAGGATGTCGGCCATCATGCGTCTCCAGGCTCTGTGGGCGCGGGCGTCCGCTATCGGTTTATCGCGTCGAGCGACGGCGCCAGCGACAGCAGCTCGCGGGTGTATGGGTGGGTGGGATGGGCGAAGAGCGTCTCGGCCTCCGCTGATTCGACGATCTTGCCGGCCTTCATCACGGCGACCCGGTCGCACATCTGCCTGATGACGGCGAGGTCGTGGCTGATGAACAGCATCGAGAGCCCGGTGAGATCGCGCAGATCCTTCAGGAGGTTCAGCGTCTGCGCCTGGACGGAGACGTCAAGAGAGGAGGTCGGCTCGTCGCAGATCAGGAGCGTGGGCCTCGCGCCCAAGGCGCGCGCGATGGACACACGCTGCCGCTGGCCGCCCGAGAAGGCGTGGGGGAACCGCGACGCCACCTTCCGCTCCAGGCCCACCGCCTCGAGCAGTTGCGCCGCGTCCTCCGCCGCTTCGGACGCGCCGGACGCCAGCCGGTAGAACAGGATCGGCTCCGCCAAAGCACGGCCGATGCGCAGGCGCGGATTGAGGGCCGACTGCGGATCCTGGAAAATCATCTGGACCGCGCGGCGCACCGAAGAATGGCCGCGCAGGCTGACCTCAGTCCCCCGGAACAACACCCGGCCCTGTGTAGGCGCGACGAGACCCGCGATCACGCTGGCGACCGTGGACTTGCCGCAGCCTGATTCGCCGACGAGCCCGACGATCTCGCCCGACCTCACGGAGAAGGACACGTCGTCGACGGCGCGGAAGACCCCGCCGCGGCTTCCGGGAAGCCAACCGCCGGACCGGTAGTCCACGCAGAGCCCTTGGACCTCGAGGAGGTTCTCGCCCGGTCGATCTACAGGTGCTGCACGGGATGTGCCGGATTTCGCCGTGTCCGGCTGACGATCGCCGATTGCCTTGGCCCGGACGGCCGCCCGCGCCCTCGCCGTGGCCGGGGTTTCCTCCGCGAGCACCGGGAGTCGGTCCGCCCGCCGGTCGAGGCGGGGCACCGCGCCGATCAGGATCTTCGCGTAGGGGTGGCTGGGCCGGCCGAGAACGTCGGCCACCGGCCCGCTTTCGACCACACGTCCCCGCTGCAGGATCGTGACCCGGTCGGCGACATCGGCGACGACGCCCATGTTGTGCGTCACCAGCAGCACGCCGAGCTGGCGCTCGTCGGCGAGACGCCGGATGAGCTTCAGGATCTGCGCCTGGACGGACACGTCCAGCGCAGTGGTGGGTTCATCCGCCACGAGGAGCTTGGGGTCGCAGCTCAGCGCCGCCGCGATGACGACACGCTGCCGCTGTCCGCCGGACAGTTGGTGAGGGTAGCAATCCAGCCGGCGCTCGGGCTCCGGGATGCCGACGGCCTTCATCAGGTCGAGCGACCGCGCGCGCGCCTCGGCGCGCCCGATGCCGAGGTGGTGGCGCATCGTCTCGCCGAGCTGGCTGGCGATCGTGAAGAGCGGATTGAGACTCGTCATCGGATCCTGGAAGATCGAGCCGATATCCTTGCCCTGGACGAAACCCCCGCCGTCTCCCGATGCGATGTCGACCCGCCGTCCGGAAAAGGAGATGTCGCCGGCAGCGATCCGCCCGGGGCGTTCGAGCAGGCCCATGAGCGCATTGCCCACCGTCGACTTGCCCGCGCCGGATTCACCCACCAGGGCATGGATCTCGCCGCGTCCGATCGACAGGTCGACGCCGTCGACTGCGACGAAGCTCGATCCGTCCTCGAGCAGAAATTCGACCCGGAGACCCCGGATATCGAGCACGGGGGCAGCGGCATTCCCTGGGACCGGCGCGGCGCTCACGAACGGCCCCTGAGGCGCGGGTTGAAGCGGTCCCTCAGCCAGTCGCCGACAATGTTCACGGCCAGGACCAGTACCACGAGCACGGCCGCCGAGAACACCGCGACCCACCAGATGCCGGAAAACACGAACTCGTTGCCGATGCGGATGAGTGTGCCCAGCGAGGGATAGGTCGGCGGCATGCCGACTCCCAGGAAGGACAGCGTGGCCTCCGTCAGCACAGCGGCGGCGAGGTTGATCGTCGCGATCACGAGCACAGGGCTCATCACGTTGGGCAGGATGTGGCGCAGCATGATCCGGCCCGAGGGCAGGCCGATCACCTTGGCGGCCTTCACGTAGTCCTTGGAGCGCTCGACCATGGTCGCGGCTCGGACCGTTCGCGCGTACTGCACCCATTCATGGATGGCGATCGCGCAGATCAGGATCACCGGAGCCCAGCGCGCGCTCCCCGCGTCCGGGAAGACGGCCCTGGCTATGCCGCTCACGAGGAGTGCCAGCAGGATGGTCGGCAGGCTGAGAATGACGTCGCCGACCCGCATGATGACGGCGTCGACCCAGCCGCCGAAATAGCCGGCCAGCAGGCCAAGCGTGACGCCGACGCTGGCCGCGACGAAGACTGCGCCGCAGCCGATGACGATCGAGACACGCGCGCCGTATAGGATTGCCGAGAGCAGGTCGCGGCCCTGGTTGTCCGTGCCGAGCAGGAACCGCTTGTCGCCTCCCTCCACGAAACCCGGCGGCAGCTCCGCGTTCATCAGGTCGTAGCTGCCCATGTCCGTGGGATCGAACGGCGCGACATACGGCGCCAAGAGCGCCACCGCGACCATCCCGAGCGCGACGAGCCCTGCGATGATGACCGAGGGCGGGACCCCGAAGCGGCGTCTTGAGATGCGGACCGCTGGGGCGTTCATGCCGACCTCACGCGCAGGCGGGGATCCACGACCACATAGAGCAGGTCGACGAGCATGTTGATGAGCACGAAGAGGAAGCCCACGAACAGCAGGTAGGCCGACATCACGGGGATATCGACGAAACTGACCGCCTGGATGAAGAGCAACCCCATCCCCGGCCACTGGAACACCGTCTCGGTGACGATCGCGAAGGCGATGAGCGAACCGATCTGCAGGCCGGTCACCGTGATCACCGGCATCAGCGCGTTGCGCAGCGCGAGGCGAAAGTGGATGTAGCGCCGAGGCAGCCCGCGGGCGCGGGCATAGCGAATATAGTCGGACGACAGGACGTCGATCATCTCCGCTCGGACGAGGCGCATGATGAGCGTGAGCTGGTAGAGCGCCAGCGTGATGCTCGGCAGAACCAGGGCCTTGAGACCACTCGCCGTGAGAAAGCCCGTGCTCCACCAACCGAGCTGGACCACGTCGCCCCTGCCGAACGAAGGTAGGAGCTTCAGCGTGACGGAGAACACCAGAATGAGAACGATCCCCGTGACGAAAGTGGGCGTGGAGATGCCGAGCAGCGAGAAGGTCTGGATGAGCCGCGATACGGCGGAACGCGGATGCAGCGCGCAGGAGACGCCGAGCGGAATGCCGAGCGCCAGGGCGAGTAGCGTAGCCACGAATACCAATTCGAGCGTTGCTGGCAGCCGTTCGGCGATCAGGGTCGTCACCGGACGCTGGTTGCGATAGCTGATCCCTAGATCGCCGTGGGCTACACGGCCCAGGAAGCGCGCATACTGGACGATCACCGGCTGGTCGAGACCGAGCGATGCCCGGAGCTCCGCCTTCTCAGCGGGCGTCGCGTTCTCGCGGGACATGGCCGTCACCGGGTCACCCACGAAGCGGAACATCGCGAAGGCGATGGCCGTCACCGCCAGGACCACCAGCGCGGCCTGTCCCAGCCGGGCAGCGAGCGCACGAAGCATGGGGCACTCCGTCCAGCGCGGGCCCTGTGCGGCCGCATGAGGTTTCCGTCCTCAATGTTCCAGAAATTCATGCAATCGGCAACCGGATTGCATGCACATTCCGAAGCCAGTTCGGCGAGACTTGATGCATCGAGTGCCGCAATAGACCGCAGCGACGTGAAGCAAGTCCCGAGCCAGTAGAATGTCATCTGCTGTAGGCGGCCAGGATCTCGCGGATATTGCGTTGCGGACGTTGCGGCAGGAGCGCCCGGCTCATCACGTCGGAGAGATGGTGACCCATGAGGGACGAGGCCTTCGCGGTGTCTCCGCTCTGGAGCGCCGCGACGATGGCCCTGTGTTCGGAGATCGCGCATTCGGCTGAATGAGGGCGGCCGTAGAGGGCGATGATGAGCGAGCACCGCGCGATGACTTCGCCGACGAAGCGGATCAGCGTGGCGTTCCCGGTCATGTCCGCGAGGATCGTGTGGAACTCGCCGGCGAGGCGGATCGACCTTGGATCGCTGCGCCCCCGCGCGTCTTCCTCGTCTCGGACATGTTGTTCCAGACGCTCGACCTGGTCCTGAGTCAGCGTCCCGCACAGGGTCTCGACCACGAGCTTCTCCAGGGCAAGACGCACGTTGAAGAGCTCGCGGCCCTCGTCGAGAGACGGGGAGGCGACCTGCGCTCCCTTGTTCCGGCGTAGCTCCACAAGCCTGTCGCCGGCCAACCGGACGAGCGCTTCATGGACGATGGTGCGGCTCACGCCGAACTGCTCACCGATCGCGTCCTCGGGCAGCTTGTCGCCGGGGCCGAGGCCCTGCTCCAGGATCGCGCGCTTGAGCGCGTTGTATACGGTGCCGACGCGGCTCGTCTTCTCCCGGCCCGGCTTCTTCCGCTCCTCCGCATTCTTCCGCCGCATCGGGAGAGTCTCCGGGTCGGGTGCGTTGTCCGGCTATCAATTGCATGCAATATTGAAAAGCGAAAGCCTCTGCCGTTGCCATACTCTGCGGCGCGACGACTTGGGCCGCGGCCGCGTGAGCGGTCCACCAAGGCCGGATCGGAGAAAGATATGCAGGGCGACCTCTTCATTTCATCCGTTCGGCTCAGGGACGAGCGCCATGCGGACATGCTGATCCGCGACGGCGTCATCGTCTCCCTTGCAGCGGGACAGGCCGCGCCCGAGGGCGTCCCGGCGATCGATGGCGGCGGCTGCCTTGCGTTGCCGGGCCTTGTAGAGGCGCACACGCATCTGGGCTACTCGCTGCTGGGCATGGGCTGGTACCGCAGCGAGGTCGGCCCCACGATCCGGGACAAGATCGAGAACGAGCGCCGCGAGATGAAACGGCTCGCGGTCGACCCCAGGCTGCAGACCATCCGGCAGATCCGGCATTGCGCCGCCTTCGGTAGCACCCATCTGCGCGGGCACGTGGCCGTGGACACGGAGGGCGGCATCGCGGTGATGGAGGGCGTCCTCGCCGGCGTAGGCGAGTGCGCGGGCTTGATGGACGTGCAGGTCGTGGCATTTCCGCAGTCGGGGCTCCTGGTGAGACCGGGAACGGCGGAGATGATGGATGAGGCTCTGCGGCTTGGCGCCGACATCGTCGGTGGCATCGATCCTGCCGCCATCGACCGAGATCCCAAGGGCCATCTCGATACCGTGTTCGCGCTGTCGCAGAAGCACGGCAAGCCCGTCGATATCCACCTCCACGAAACGGGAGAACTCGGCGCCTTTTCGACCGAGCTGATCATCGAGCGGACGCTTGCGCTAGGGCTGGCGGGAAAGGTGATGATCAGCCACGCCTTCTGCCTCGGGATGCCGGACACAGCCGTCGTGGCGAGCTTGCTGCAAGGTCTGGCGAGGGCGGGCATCGCGGTGATGACGACAGGTCCGGCTGGTCGCCCGTGTCCCGTCGTCAAGGACCTTCTCGCCGCGGGCGTCACGGTATGCTCCGGCTCGGACGGAATCCGCGACACCTGGGGGCCATACAACTCCGGCGACATGCTGGAGCGCGCCATGCAGGTCGGCATGCGGAACAACCTTCGTCGTGACGACGAGATCGCGCTGGTCGTCGACACGTGCACCAGCGGAGGCGCTGCTTCGCTCGGATTGCAGAACTACGGGCTGCACGAAGGCGGCGAGGGCGACGTCGTCCTGGTTCAGGCCGAAACGCTGGCCGAAGCCGTCGTTACGCATCCGGCTCGACGCCTCGTCGTGCGCGCTGGAAATGTTGTGGCGGAGGACGGTAATCTCAGAGTCTAGTGTCGAAATCCACTCCTTGCGCATTGGGGCCGCAGCCGGGCGTTTTGCCGCCGGCTAGTCATGCCAGCTGCATCGAACTGATGCTTCCGGCTATCGATCGTACGCAGACACCGCAACACCGCCGCTCACCAAGACATCACTTTCGCCCTCGCCCCCCCTCCCGTAGGGAAGGAAAGGCGCGCGGGTTGCGAGATCGCGAAATCTGCAGAAAACGCTGGTTGCATGTCCCCGCAACCAACTTTACCAAACGACGATCATGCTCATCCAAAGCCGCCCGCAGGACCACGGGGCTCTGCCGACCGCGCCGGCGCTCCGGTCAGAAAGTGCCTCATACTGCCGTTACGTCAGCCCGCGCAGGACCATGGCCTTGGCAGCATTGTCGAAAGCCTCGAGCGTCCTTTCGACGTCTTGATCACTGTGGGCGAACGACATGAACATTCTTCCCCACGCTCCCAGGCCAGGGATTGTCAGGACGCCATGGCGACGGAGTGTCAGGTGCAACTGCTGAGACGCATCGTGTTTCGCCAGCAGCTTGGCTGACGCATATCGCGTAGGCGGGGAAGTCGACAGCCAGAGGCTGAACACGCTGTCCAGACCAGACGTCGACGTCTCGAGGCCCTGCCTTGCGAAAGCTTGCACGATGCCATCTCGCAACCTGCGGCCCCGCGCCATCAACTCCCCATAGTCCGCCTCGGTTAGCGCATCGAAGGTGGCGAGGACTGCGGCAGTGACCAGCGGGTTGCCATGGAACGTGCCCGCCCGCATGGCACTGCCGTCGGCGATCACCGCGAATGCGTCTTCGCTGCCGATGACCGCCGCCACCGGCAGTCCGCTGCCGATGGCCTTGCCGAGCGTGACCAGATCGGGATCCAGTTCTAGCCGATGCGAGGACGGCCCCGGATGGAGCCTCAGTCCCATGAGGACCTCGTCGGCGATCACCATGGCGCCGTGGCTGCGGCAGAGCCGCCCGACCTGCTCGAGATAGCCGGGCTCCGCCACCAGGGACCCGGCATTGGCTAGCATTGGCTCGATCAGCACCGCCGCGACGTCCCCTCGAGTAGAGAGCAGCGTTTCGAGATCGGAAATGTCATTCCAGCGGATCAGGGTCATGCCGCGTCGGAGGGGTCGATCACCGGCAAGGTCCGCCTCCGGCGCGCCGCTCCATCCAAAGGCGAGTTCATCATACCAGCCGTCGAAACCTGCGGCGACCTTGGCGATGACGTCACGCCCCGTCGTCTTGCGAGCGATGCGGCAGGCCAAGTGCACCGCTTCACTTCCTGTGGTGAGGAATGTCGCCCGAGTCAGCCGCCCGGCATTTCTCACCAGAGCGGCGGCCGCTGCCTCCTCTCGGGCATGGGTGAAGCCAGGCATCGACCCCTGCTCCAGCGCCTTCGCGCATGCTTCGACAACGGCGGGGTGGGCGTGACCCAGGATGGTCGCGCCCATTGCCATAGCAAAGTCGACCAGCATCGGGCCGCTGGCCTGGTGCAAATGTGCTCCGCGAGCCGACGAAACCATGAAGGGTAATCCATCCAGGTCGGGAAGTCGCCGGATGGTGCTGGAAATGCCTCCCGGAAGCGTGACCATGACTTCACCCGGCCTTTTGTCAGCTATGCTTCGGCATTGTCGTTCGCAGTCCCGTCGCATGGACGACTGCGCGAGCGAGGTCCTTGCAGCCGAAAATGTTATTAGGCCTGGTGCAGGTGCCGCAAGCAGCGGTTGGCGCTCGCCGCTAAGGCGAGGGGCCGCCGCGCCGAGCGGTGCTGAAGAGCGGCGGCACGCCTGCGTTGACTCACCTTGGAGTCCTTCTACGATGAACTCCGCCTTGGGGAGGGCACGCCATGAATCTGCGCGTCGACGCCGGAAACTATCGGAACGAAGCGGTCCTTCTCGGCTTCAGCGACCTGAAGCGACTAAAGAGTGAGCGGCCCCTCGTATTTGAAAAGGGCCGCGGAATCTTCGTATTCGATGAGACAGGCAAGGATTACATCGAATCCGTATCGTGTTTTTACTGTACGGCACTTGGCTTCAGCGACGAAGATCTCATCGGGGCCGCAATTCGTCAGCTGCGCGAACTTCCGATCTATCCCTCCGCCATCCACCGGACGGTGCCAGCCGTCATGGAGCTGACGGAGCGCCTCGCGGCAATCTCGCCGGTGAAGAACCCGCGGATCTATTTCGCCACGACGGGCTCGGAGGCGAATGACTACCTGATCAAGTTCATGTGGTACGGCAACGGTTTCGCCGGCGAGCCCGACCGCCGCAAGATCATCTCGCGCCAAGCGAGCTATCACGGCAGCACCATCGCCACCGCCGCGCTGGGCGGCAGCGCGGAGCTGCACCAGAGCTTCGGCATCCCAATGGGCTTCTCGGTGCAGGTCGGCCATCCGAGCTGGCCGAACGCGGCCTTGCCGGGAGAGGACGAGGACGCCTTCACGGACCGCCTCGCCATGGAGCTGGAGGAGGCCATCCTGGCCGCCGGCCCCCAGACGATCGGGGCCATGATCGCCGAGCCGGTCTCGGTGTCGTCGGGCATGTTCCCCCCGCCTGCCGGCTATTTTCCGAAGATTCAGGCGGTGCTGAAGCGGCACGGGATCCAGCTCTTCGTCGACGAGGTCGTGACGGGCTTCGGCCGGTCGGGATCGATGTGGGCGAGCGAGGCGATGGGCATCGAGGGCGACTGCCTGACCTGCGCCAAGGGCATCACGGGCGCCTACATGCCGATCGCC
Organism: Alsobacter sp.; assembly: GCA_046349155.1. GTDB lineage: Bacteria > Pseudomonadota > Alphaproteobacteria > Rhizobiales > Beijerinckiaceae > Alsobacter. The sequence goes on from JAXMCW010000005.1 coordinate 149,785, forward strand.
GGCATCGTCATGGGCGAGGAGTTCAGCCGACGCCTCGACCTCGGCAATGCCGAGAAGGGCTGGTTCGCCCACGGCGGCACGCACCACGCCCATGCCGTTTCCGCGGCTGTCGCCGTCGAACTGCTGAACGTGTTCGAACGCCGCGACATCCTCGGCCACGTTCGGCGCATGATCCCGGTGTGGAACCGAATGCTCGACAGCCTGGCCGATCATCCGCTCGTCGCTGGGACGCGACGCTTCGGGCTGATGGGGGCTGTCGAGGTCGCGATGCCGGGCGAGGCCCGCGGCGGTCCGGCCGCAAGCCTCAAGGTCGGCGGCCTGTCCAAGGCCATTTACGAGGCCGGGCTCGAGGCGGGCATCATCGTTCGTCCGCTGGCCGGCTGCTTCGTCATGGCGCCGCCGTTGATCATCACCGAGGCGGAGATTGCAGAACTCGGACGCCGGCTGCGCTCGGCGCTCGACTCCGTTCTCGCCAGCTTGCCGAAGGCTGGCGACTGACAGTTCGCGGCCCATGTCACGGCAACGACAAGAGATCGCGGAGGAAACGGCAGGATGAGCGGGTTGCGCCATGTGCTCGGCGTCGATGTCGGCGGCACCTTCACAGACTTCGTCGCCTATGATCCCCTGACAGGGCGTGTCGATGTCTGGAAGGAGCTGTCCACGCCGACCGATCCGGTCAGCGGAATCCTGTCGGGGCTGGCCCAGCATCCCGACGCCGGCCAGCTCGCCAATCTGCGGGTCGGGACCACCGTCGCAACCAACGCCATGCTGGAGCGCAAGGGCGCGACACTCGCCTTCGTCACGACGAAAGGCTTCCGGGACGTGCCGTTCATTCAGCGCGGCAACCGGAAATTCCACTACGACATGAGCTGGGTGAAGCCGAAGCCGCTGGTGAAGCGCCGGCACTGCTTCGAGCTCGACGAGCGCATCGACGCTTACGGCGAGGTGGTCACGCCGCTTGACGACGCGCAGGTGCGCCGCCTCGCCGCCGAGATCCGGGCCATTCCGGAGATCGAGGCCGTCGCGGTGTGCCTGCTTTTCTCCTACCTTAATCCCGACCACGAGCAGCGGGTCGGCCGGATCCTCGTCGAGGAACTGCCCGGCAAGGCGATCTCGATCTCCTACGACGTCCTGCCGAAGTGGAAGGAATACGAGCGCGCCTCCACGACAATCGCGGACGCCTATCTGAAGCCCGTGGTCAGCCGCCAGTTGCGGGCCATGCGGGGGCGGCTCGACGAGGCCGGGATAAAGGCGCCGGCCGTCATCATCCGCTCGAACGGCGGGGAGATGACGCTTGAGGCCGCTGCGGACGCTCCGGTGCAGATGGTGCTCTCGGGACCGACGGGCGGCGTCATCGCCAGCCGCTTCGTCGCCGATGAGCTCGGCATCGACCACATGGTGACGATCGACATGGGCGGCACCTCGACCGACGTGTCGACCGTGATCGGCCGCAAGGAGAGCTTCACCACGGCCTTCGAGATCGAATGGGGCGTGCCGATCCAGGTGCCGATGATCGACATCCGCACCATCGGGGCGGGCGGCGGCTCCATCGCGTGGATTGACAAGGGCGGCATGCTGCAGGTCGGCCCGCAGAGCGCCGGCGCGCGCCCGGGCCCTGCCTGCTATGGCCGCGGCGGGACGGAGGCCACCGTCACCGACGCCAATCTCGTGCTCGGCCGCATCAATCCCCTGAATTTCCTCGGCGGCCGCATGACGCTCGACGTCGCGGCGGCTCGCGCGGCGATCGGCAGGGTGGCCAGCCAGCTCGGCCAGTCCGTCGAGGACACCGCCCTCGCCATCGCCCGGGTCGTCGACAACAACATGGTCGGCGCGCTGCGCTCGGTGCTGATCGAGCGAGGGCTGGACCCTCGCGACTTCACCTTGTGCGCCTTTGGCGGCGCCACTCCGTTGCACGCGAGCCCCCTGATGCGCGAGATGGGCATCCCGCGCGCCGTGGTGCCGGTGCATCCCGCGCAGTTCTCGGCCTATGGCTTCATCATGACCAACCCGCGCGTCGACCGGCAGCGCACGACGCAGCTGATCTCGACGCGCTTCGACGCGGCCCGCGCCAACACCGTCATGGACGAACTCGTCGGGCAGTGCCTCGACGAGCTGAAAGCGCAGGGCTACGAGCGCGACATCGAAGTCCATCGCGCGCTTGAGATGCGCTATCTCGGCCAGAACTACGAGCTCGAGCTGCCGTTGACCCAGCAGCGGTTCGAGGAGGCGACCATCGATCGGCTGTGGACGTTGTTCCACCAGACGCATCACGCCCGCTTCGGCTTCTCGACGCCGGGCGAGATCATCGAGATCGTCAACTACGTCGTGACGGCCATCGCACGTACGCCCAAGCCGGCCTTGCCGGACCTGCCAGCCGCCACGAGCGGCGCCGTCGAACCGCGGGAGATGCGACGTGTCTGGTACGTTGGCGGCCCGCGCGACGTCCCCGTCTACGACCGCAGGGAGCTGCGTCCCGGCCATGTCGTCATGGGTCCGGCTCTCATCGAGGAGCAGGCCTCGGTGACGGTGCTCGAGGCGGGCCACCGCCTGCAGATCCACCGGCACGCCCACATGCTGATCGACAGCGCGGAGTAAGAGCGATGCGCTTTTCCGACAACGGCTTCTACATTGAGAAATACGTGAAGTGCGCCAATTGCGGCATGCTGGTCTACGGACCCGGCGTCCCCAGGAGCGAAGGCAAGGGCAAGCCGAAGATCTACTGCACGGAGTGGTGCGTGGCCTGGGCAGATGGTCGGGCGAAGGCGGAAGGGTCCTATTTCCGATTGCCCATCGTCCAGCCGAAGTTGCCGGTCGAGACGAAGTACCGCGGGGGCGGTGTGCGGCCCACCCCCGACATGGTGATGATGAAGATCCTCGACTCCACCATGGTCTCGGTCTGCCGCGAGATGGGCATCCTGCTGATGAAGACGTCCTACTCGACGATCTTCAACGAGGGGCTCGACTTCACCTGCGCGCTCGCCGACGCCAAGGGCGACATGATCGCCTGCGCCGAGTTCTGCCCGACGATGATCGGCGGCATGCCTCTGCTGATCAAGACATGCGCGCAGGAGATCCCCTTCGAGACGCTCAAGGACGGCGACATCATCCTGCACAACGATCCCTATCGCGGCGGCCTGCACTGTCCCGAGCACACCTTCTTCAAGCCTTTCTTCGTCGATGGCGAGCTCATGGGCTTTGCGGTGTGCATCGGCCACATCGCCGAGATCGGCGGCATGGTGCCCGGCGCGTTCTGCGGCGAGGCGACCGAGATCTTCCACGAGGGGCTGCGCGTTCCTCCCGTAAAGATCCAGAAGGAGGGGCAGGACGTCGAGGAGGTGTGGAAGCTCCTTCTCGCCAACACCCGCACCCCACGCCAGAACTACGGGGATCTGCGCGCCATGATCGGCTGCGTCGACCTCGGCGTCTCGCGCATCACGGAGATCGTGCACAAGTACGGCAAGCAGGTCTTCCGCAACACCTGCGAGGACCTGATGGACTATGCCGAGCGGCGGATGCGCGCGGAACTGTCGAGCTTCCCAGACGGTAAGTATGGCTTCCACGATATCGTCGAAAACGATGGCATCGAGCGAAAGGCCTATACCGTGGCGATCGACATGTATGTCCAGGGTGACGAGGTGGTCGCCGACTACGATCGCTCCTCGCCGCAGGCAAGAGGCCCGATTAACGCCACGCTCGGGGTGGCTACCGGCGCCGTCTACAATGGGCTCCTGCACATCACCGATCCCTCGATCCCGAAGAACTCCGGCGCCTTCCGCCCGATCCGGGTCGTGTCGCCGCCTGGGCGGGTCACGAACGTTGACTATCCGGGGCCGCTCGTGGCGGGAAACACCGAGACGCATCCGCGCCTCGCCAACATCACCATCGGGGCGATGGGCGAGTGCGTTCCCGAGCGGGTGATGGCGTCGGAGAGTTGCACCGGGACGAACTTCGTGTTTGGGGGCAACCACCCCGACTATGACGAGTATTTCGCCTGCTATGACATCATGTCGGGCGGCTGGGGCGGACGCTTCGGCCATGATGGCAATGACTGCGTCATCGCCATCAACGGCAATTGCCGCTTCAACCCCACGGAGGTGTTCGAAACCCGCTTCCCATTCCGCGTTGAAGATTGCGAGATGGTGACGGACTCGGGTGGCGCCGGACGCTGGCGTGGCGGGCTCGGCTATCGGCGCACCCTGCTCGCCACGGCCGTGCCGATCACCGGAAGCCAGTGCAGCGATCGCCACGAGGTAAAGCCTTGGGCGATCTTCGGAGGCGAGCCCGGCGGCAACGGAGCCACGTGGATCTGCAAGGCAGGGGCCGAGTCTTGGACGACGGTGCGTGAACTGTACGGCAAGGTGTCGTCCAGCAAGTATGCCAACATCACGCTCGAGCCGGGAGACCGCATCATGCTGGTCACGCCGGGGGGCGGCGGCTACGGCAGTTCCCTCGAGCGCGATCCGGCAGCCATCGCCGAGGACGTCGCCGAGGGCTATGTCTCACCAGCGTCGGCCGCGAGCCTGTATGGTTGGAAGGGCTGACGTCGCATCGCACGCCCTTTAGGCGGGGCTGTCACGGCGCCGTCGCCTGGACGCGGGCAGGGCAGGGGTCCGCCAGTTCAGGCCGGCACACCCGCCGCGTCTCGCCAAGCCGAGAACGCGTCGGCTCGAAAGAGCCGATGCGTTCGGGCGGAGGTCAGGTGACGGGGGAAAAGTGTTGTAGGTGGCGGCATGCATGGACAAGCACCGTTGCGCCGACCCCGACGACATGCAGCCTTGCAGATTCCACTCTCGTCGTCGCACCGGCACATGCGAACTTTCGAGGACGTCCAGGACCTCACCTGCGGCGTCCAACACTCGCCGGAGATCGATCTGCTTTCCATCGATCCGGACGAACGTCTCATCCAGGTGCCAGCGGCCATGGGGCTTGGATCGGCGAGCCCGCAGTCACGATCGCCGGACGCGAGCGATCCAAGGGACCTGCATCCGAAGCTTGTGCAATACGACGCGCGTGACGGTTCCACTCAACCATCCGGACCCCGAGATGAGCCGGCCGGTGTCCGCGTCACGATCGTTCGGTAAAGGTGGTTGCGTGTCCGCGATTTGAACCTGCCCGCAGCAGTGCAATACGGCTCTGCCCCGTCGAACTCACATTTGGGAGCGCGACCCACCTTCTGACTCTTCCGCCCGATTGAGTGTGTAACCGCGGTGTAACCGCGATCTATAAAGCTCGTTCGGAGAGTGTCCGGCGCCAGTTACGCGATGCCACGCGGATGCGTTCCGGATCATTCAAGGTGCATCGATTTGGCGGGAGAAAAATGGCGCGCCCGGAACGATTCGAACGTCCGACCCTCAGATTCGTAGTCTGATGCTCTATCCAGCTGAGCTACGGGCGCGCAGGTGGCAGGTGACCGCCACGGAGCGTCGATCTAACGGCTTCACGGGTGGTTTGCAACCCCCTCGGAACAGCTTTTCCGCGGCTGTTTCCTGAGTGGGGCCCCCGGCCCGCGGCCGCGATCGCCGACGCGTTCGTGTCAGAACCAGGCGACCTCGCCGGAACCGTCCGAGCGGTCGGCCATGACGATGACCCGGGTGCCGACCGGCGCCCGGCGGTAGAGGTCGATCACGTCCTGGTTGATCATGCGGATGCAGCCGGACGATACCCGGGTGCCGATCGTGTCGGGCTCGTTCGTGCCGTGGATCCGGTACAGGGTGTCGCGGTCGCCCTGGTAGAGGTACATGGCTCTCGCACCGAGCGGGTTGTCCAGTCCAGGCGGCATGCCGTTGGCGTATTGGCGCAGTTCCGGTTGACGCAGGATCATCTCGGAGGGGGGCGTCCATTTCGGCCATTCCGCCTTGCGCCGGATCTGGGCGCGGCCATTCCAGCCGAAACCCTCGCGGCCGACGCCCACGCCGTAGCGGACCGCACTTCCTTGGCCCTCCACGAAATAGAGATGTCGTTCCGTCGGGTCGATCACGATGGTTCCGGGCGCTTCCGGGCCGTCATACGCCACACGCGTGCGCAGGAATTCGGGGTCGATGCGTGAAACGTCGACAGGGGGCACCGGATAGCGCTCGTCCACGATCGGACCATACATCTCGGCGACGGTAGGAGGGACAAAGGGGCCCACGGCCATCGGAGTGATGGGACGCGAGGTCACGCACCCGGCCAGCGCGAACGGCAAGCCGAGAGAGACGAGGCGGCGGGACATCCAGAAGGGGGAAGACGACAAGGCGGGACCAATCCAGGCGAAAGAGATTCATGCGGGATCAGCGTGGGTCACTGACACACGCTGTCGTGGTATGTCTCGACTTGGCGTCAACTCCAAGGCAAAGGCTCAGCAGGGACCCTGATCGGTTCCCTGTGTCACCCGAAAGCCAGGGAGCCCAGCCAGAACAGGCCCGTCATGAGTCCTGCAAGGATGATCCAACCACTGTCCATCATGGCACCGGTCACGGTGAGGATGGCTTTCCAACGCGGCGGCTGCGGCCGGGTTCCAGATCTGTCCTGCGGCCCTTGCGACTTGGCCTGGGATGATGCGTCCCGGTCACGCCCGCGGTGCCCGGCCCAAGCCTGCCATGATCGCGTGCGAGCGTCAGGCTGGCCTGCGCGGTTTCAGGAGACGTCATGCGCCGTATCCCCCCTGTTGTGCTGCTTCTCGGCCCGGCCCTCGGGGCGGCGCTCTTTCTTGCTCTGCCTGGCCCCGCAGGAGGCTCTTCGGCCCTGGCCCAGGAGCATGCGGGGCAATCCGGCGAGCGCCCGGCAGGGCAGGCGGAGGGCGACAAGGCCTCTCCGCAGCAGCGCCCGGCGCCTGATGGCCGGCGGCTCCCGGTCGACCAGATCACACGACACACGCTGACGCTGCCTGACCGGACGCTGGCCTTCACCGCCACCACGGGAACCGTGCAACTCTTTGACGGGGAGGGCGGGCCGCTCCTCGCCGAGGTCGCCGCGATGTCCTTCGTCAAGGATGGGGAGAATCCCGGGCGCCGCCCTGTCGCCTTCCTGTTCAACGGCGGACCGGGCGCCGCGTCGGGCTACCTGAACGTCGGCGCTGTTGGTCCGTGGCGGGTGCCCATCGAGAAGCCCGCGCCGTCGGACCCGCCCGTCGCCCTCCCCAACGCGGAAACCTGGCTGGACTTCGCGGACCTCGTCTTCATCGACCCCGTCGGGACGGGCTACAGCTGGACCACGGCGCGCGGGGACGAGGCGCGGCGGCGGTTCTGGTCCGTCGATGGGGACATATCCGCCCTGGCCACCGTCATTCGCAAGTGGATCGAGCGCAACGGCCGGCAGGCGTCGCCCAAGATCCTGGTCGGCGAGAGCTATGGCGGTTTCCGCGCGCCCAAGGTGGCGCGTGCGCTCCAGACCGAGCAGGGCGTCGGCGTGGCAGGCCTCGTCCTCCTTTCGCCCGTCCTCGACTTCAGCTGGCGCTTCGAGGACCGCCACAGCCCCATGCGTTGGGTCTCCGAACTCCCGTCGATGGCCGCAGCCCAGCGCGAGTCGGTCGGCCCCGACCAACGCGGCGCCGTGCCGGATCTCGCCGATGTCGAGGACTATGCGGCCGGCGACTACATGGTGGACCTCTTGCGCGGAATCCAGGACCAGGCCGTCCTCGAGCGCACGTCCAGGGAGGTCGCGCGTTTCACGGGCCTCGATCTCGCGCTGGTACGCCGCCTGGGCGGGCGGGTGGACACGAGCACGTTCCTGCGCGAGCGCGATCGCGCGCAAGGGCTGGTCGGCTCGGCCTATGACGCGACAGTGACGGGCCGCGACCCTGATCCCTATGCCGCCATCTCCCGGCCGGACGATCCCGTGCTGGTCGGCAACGAGGCTGTTCTCTCCAGCGCCATGACGGATCTCTACCGCAGGCTCGGCTGGCGCATCGACAGGCCCTATCGCCTGCTCAGCCGGGAGGTCGGAAATTCATGGCAATGGGGCGGGCGGCGGATGGCGCCCGAGGCGGTGAGCGACCTGCGGGAGGCTTTGGCGCTCGATGGCCGCCTCAAGGCGCTCGTGGCCCACGGAGCGACGGACCTCGTCACTCCCTATTTCGAGAACAAGCTGCTGTTGCGCCAACTCCCGGCCTTTCCACCGGACCGGCTGCGTCTGCAGGTCTATGGCGGCGGCCACATGTTCTACAGCCGCGAGGGCTCCCGAAAGGCGTTCCGGGCCGATGCCGAGGCCTTGGTGAAGAGCGTCACGCCGGCGGCCGCGGGCGAGTAGTCCGGCGCGCGGCTCAACCCGGCGCGGGTTCGGCGGTCTCCGGCCGTGCCCGCGTCATCTCGTAGGTCTGGCGCGCGGCCGCCGCGGAAGAATCGCCAGCTCCGCCGGCAACGGTCACCGTCGGCATGGCGAAGCGGATGCCGTTTTCCTCGAAGCGCTTCTTGATCAGCGCATAGGCGCGGCGGCGGATCATGAACTGCTCGCCCGGCTTGGTCATCATCTTGAGGCGGAGTTGGATGGCGAAGTCGCCCATCTGCTCGACGCCCTGCATCTTCAACGGCTCGAGGATGTTGGGGCCCAACTCGGGGTCCTCCATCAGTTCGCGGCCGATTTGCTTGATGATCTTCTTGGCGAGATCGAGGTCCGTGTCATAGGGGACGCCGATCGTCACCTTGTCGATCACCCAGTCGCGGCTGAGGTTCTGTACCGCGCCGAGCTCCCCGAAGGGCACGGTGGTGATGGGACCGCGGTGGTGGCGCAGCTTCACCGAACGGATGGAGAAGGACTCCACGGTGCCCTTGTGGCTCTTCGTCTGGATGTACTCGCCGACGCGAAAGGCGTCGTCGAGCAGGTAGAAGACGCCGGAAATGATGTCCTTGACCAGGGTTTGCGCACCGAAGCCCACGGCGATGCCCACGACGCCCGCGCCTGCCAGCAGGGGGCCGATCTGGATGCCGATCGCATCCAGCACCATCAGCAAGGTGACGGTCAACAACACGACCAGCGCGAAGTTGCGCAGGATTGGCAGGAGCGTGCGCAGCCTCTGGCGCCGCCGGCCCTCCGGCGTGTCGTCGTGGACGTCCGGCGGGGGCCCGTCGAGCCGACCGTCGATCAAGGCGCGGGTAAGCCGCCAGGCGAGGTCGGCGACGAGAAGCACGGTGAGCACGCGAATGACCGCGCGCACGAGGCGCGTGAAAAGCGACTCGCCCATTGCGATGTCGCCGAGATCGATGTGCCAGGCCTTGGCGAGCACGATCGCCCCGCCAATGATGAAGAGGGCCCGGATGGCGCGCTCGACGACGACGGCCCAGGCGATTACCGAGCCGTTGGTCTCCTTATCGATCTCGTCGATGCGGACGACGTGGCGAACGGCCACGATGGCGAGGCGCATCAAAAGGGGCAGCACGATCACGACCATCAGAGTCCAGAAGAGGTCGCGGGCATGGGCGGTCGCCAGAAGCCATGCCACGACGATTCCGACCGTCAGCAGCACGGCCGCGACGCGGCTCACCGGCTTCTCGTCGGCAAAACGCTGGCGCTGCCAGATCATGACGATGATCGCGATGGCAAGTCCACCCAGCCAGATCGAGCCGAGCACCTCACGCTGCAATTCGGGCAGACCCGCGATGCGCAGGAGGCCGAGCGCCGCGCCGCCGATGGCGAAGGCGTCGACGAGCCCGATCCACCACGAGAACCAGAACTGGGCCAGTCTGCGCGAGAGCGGCAGCACGCGAAAGTAATCGTGCCGCGCCGCCGGGGCGATGACCACGCGGCCAAAGGCGAGCGCGAGCCCGTGGACCACGAAGGCCCCGAGCATGATCAGCACCATCTCCCTGAACACGGGCGGCCAGGGAAAGAGCAGGAAGGCCCCCAGGCTTCCGAGCACGGAGGCGCCGAGGATGTAGAGCGAGAACGAGACGCGGATTCCGAGGATCCGCAGGCGTTGCTGGGGCGTGTCGCCCGGCAGTTCCAGGAGCTTCGCGAGCTGCCCGCGCGCCGACCAGAAGGCCGCCTTGCGCGCGGCGTAGCCGCCCAGCGAGAAGAACAGGAAGGCCGCGAGCAGGGGAATGGGCCGAACCGGGCCGCCATGGCGGCCGAGCGATTCCCCGAGCTTGCCGAGTTCGTCGGGCAGGGTCGGCACAGCAGCGATCAGCGCGCTCGTCTTGGTCCGGAAATAGGAGAGATCATCCGCCACCATGCCGGACATGTCGGCGCCGAGGTCGGCCATGGGGCTGCCGCTCGCCGCCGGCACAGGTGCTGGCGGGGAGGTCGGTGGGGCCGACGCCGGCGTACTCGTGCCCGCCACGCCAGGCGCGAGCTTCGGGATGACCTGCTCCTGCATGAAGGACCGGCCGGCCGCGTCGTTCGGCACTTCGATGATCACCCGCATGGGCGGAGCACCGGCGGGGGGCGCGTCCTGGGCCAGGACCGGGCTCGGTAGCCACGCGGCGAGCAGCAGAAAAAGGGACAGGAGGGCGAGGCAGGCGCGCAGCATCGTGACATCCATGCGGCCGGCCGGAATCGGCGGGCGCAAGCTTGGGCATCATAGGCGAAAGAGGTTTCGGGTATACGCACGCCGCGGGCAATGGTCCGATCGGGGCAGCGCGAGTCGCGCGAGCAGGACTCGGGACATGGCCAGCGAGACGGACGACTTGACGGAGACAAGCCTGCCGGGCGCCGGGCCGCGCCTCGTGTACACTGCGATGCAGGCGCGTCGCTTGGCGCTCGCAGCGCAAGGCTTCGGGAAGGCGAGGCCGGACGTTCCGTCCGCCCGCCACGTCGACCGGCTGACCGAGCGCCTCGGGCTGTTGCAGATCGACTCGGTCAACGTGCTCGCCCGCGCCCATACCGTTCCATTGTACTCGCGGCTCGGGGCCTATGACCCAACCTTGCTGGACAAAGCCGCCTACGGCCGGCGCGGGCGACGCCTGTTCGAGTACTGGGGCCATGAGGCGTCGCTGATCCGGCTGGAGCTGCAACCGGCTCTGCGCTGGCGCATGGCGCGGGCCGCGCGGGGGCAGGGGATCTACACGGGCCTCGCCCGGTTCGCTCGGGAGCACGAGGCCTTCGTCGAAACGATCCATCGATCTGTCGAGGCGCAGGGACCATGCACGGCCCGCGACCTTGGAGCGGTTGAGGGCCGCACCGGCTCTTCTGGAGGCTGGTGGGGCTGGAGCGACTGCAAAAAGGCGCTCGAATTCCTGTTCTGGGCCGGCCGCATCACCACAGCCACGCGACGTGGCGGGTTCGAACGGGTCTACGACCTGCCCGAGCGCGTCTTCGGCGCTGAGGTTGTGGAGGCGCCCACGCCAGCGGAGGACGAGGCCCAGCGCACGCTCGTGATGGTCGCCGCCCAAGGCCTGGGCATCGCGACCGAGCGTGACCTGCGCGACTACTTTCGCCTGGACCCGGGTGATGCGCGGTCCCGCATCCAGGAACTGGTCGAGGCCGGCCGCCTTGTCCCGGTCAAGGTCAAGGGCTGGGCGGCGCTCGCCTATGTCACGCCCGAGGCGACCAGGCCCGGCAAGATCGCGGCGCGGGCGCTGGTCTCTCCGTTCGATCCGCTGTTGTGGGAGCGAAATCGGACGGAGCGGCTTTTCGGCATCCGCTACCGGCTGGAAATCTACACGCCGGAGCACAAGCGCGAGCACGGCTACTACGTGCTGCCCTTCCTGCTGGGCGACCGAATCGTCGGCCGGGTCGACCTCAAGGCGGAACGGGCCGCGGGCCGCCTGGTCGTCAAGGCCGCCCACCGGGATGGACAGGCGGATTCCGCCGACGCCACCCAAGCGCTCGCGGCGGAGCTGCGCGACGTCGCGCGCTGGCAGGGGCTCGAGACGATCGCGGTCGAGCCGAAGGGCGACTGGTCGGCCGAATTGTCGGGGTTGGTTTGAATCCGGCCCTCGGAGCCAAGGCGTCGACACGGTTCTCCGGGACAGCACGGACTGCATTGCTGCGGCCAAGAGCCTTGCCTGCCTTCGCTCACCCCGTTGGAAATGTCCTGCCATCGGCGTTCCAGGAGACAGCGACCCAGGGACCGATCTCGTTGTCGCCTCCGCTGCCCACCACCCAGCCTCTGCTGCGATAAAAGGCGAGGGCGCGTTCGTTCTGGGCCTGGCACTTGAGCCAGGCCCAGGGTGAGAGTCTCGTCACCGCATGGTCGAGGAGGCGCGAGCCGATGCCGTTGCGGAACCAGTGGGGGTCGACGAAGAGCAGGTGGATGAAATGGCCGGCCGTCCACAGCGACAGGAAGCCCACGACCTCCCCGTCGATCGACGCGACGGACAATGCCTCGTCGACGCTGTCGGCGTAGAAGTCTTCCTCTCTGAAGCGCCTGGGTTCGCACCAATAGAAGGCATCGCGACGCGCGTCGACGTAGATCCGCGCACAGGCAGGACCGTCTCCCGCGGCATAGGGCCGGACGACGAGGCCTTCGGGCGTTCGTGGCATGCAGTAGGTCAGGCGTCCCTGTCGACGAGGCCCGGAAACTTCCGCAGGATAGTGGCCAAATCCGGTTCGTCCACCATGAGCGCGGCCGCGTCCGGCGTCGTCCAGGCCAGTTCGCGCTGACCTTTCTCTTTCCACGTGGCCAATTGCTCTGTGACCTCGAGCGGGAACAGCACCACGGAACAGAGGATGGACCGGTCGGACAACCGCTTGAGATACTGATAGCGCCCGACGTCCGTCTCACGCACGCGGCCGAGTACGCCGGCCTCTTCCAGGGCCTCACGCGCGGCGCTCTCGTGGGGGCGCAGCTTCTTCGCAGGCCATCCCTTCGGCAGCACCCACCGCCGCGTCTCCCGTGACGTGACGAGCAGCACGTGCACACCGCTGTTCTCCCATCGGAAGGGGATGGCGGCGACCTGCGTCGGGTGGGCGTGCTCCATCTTCATGGGTCTTGTGCAAACCAGGCGGGTAGAGGACGCGAAGTGCTGTTCTATGCTGAATGGCGTAAAGAATTCGCGAAGTTTGCTCCGGTTAGTCAGGCCGAATGCAACCCTGTGCAGGGCCGCCATGTCGAGGAACATGGCACAATGGTCGACGTGATGCTGTCGTGCGGTTATTCCTGATCAACCGCAAGGCGGGGCGCTCCCGCGAGCCGCGCAGAACGGCGTGCGGTCCGGAACGCGACGCCCATGGCCCTCCCCCGCACGGCAGCAGAGGACACGGTTTCCTCGGCGCAACTCGCGACCCCGATGGGGGGATCGGTGGTCCTGGGCCTGGGCTTCTCCGCCCTGGCCTATTTCCTCTTCGCCTCGAGCGATGCGATCGTGAAGCTGCTGGTGCAGCGCTACTCGGTCTTCCAGATCATCGCCTTCCAGGTGTGCTTTGCTCTCGTGCCGCTGGTCGGCACCATGGTCGCGACAGGCGGGCTTCGGGCCCCCAAGCGCCGCAACCTCCCGCTGCTGGCTCTGCGCGCCTTGCTTGCCGGCTTCGGCACCGCGCTCGGCGTGCTCTCCTTCTCCCTCTTGCCGATGGCCGACGTCTATGCCATCGCATTCTGCACGCCGCTCATCGTCACCGTGCTCTCCATCCCGCTTCTCGGCGAACGCGTCGGCATTCGGCGCTGGTCGGCGGTGCTCATTGGCTTCATCGGCGTGCTCGTAATGGTACGGCCGGGCTTCACGACACTCTCGACCGGTCATTTCGCGGCGTTGGCGACCGCCTTTACGGGGGCGGGGACCGTCCTGATCATGCGCCATCTTCGCGGCGCGGAGACCTCGGCGGTAATGGTCTCGAGCGTGATGATCGGTCTGCTCGCCGTCAGCCTGCCGGTGCTGCCCTTTGTCTTCCGCCTACCGACCCCGAGCGACCTGGCGCTCTCGGCGGCCTCGGGTCTGATGATGGGCTGCGCCCAGTTCTGCATCCTCAGGGCGCTCAGCCTTGCTTCGGCGGCGACGGTCGCGCCGATGCAGTACAGCATGATGGTCTGGGCGGTGATCTACGGGCTCGTCGTGTTCGGCCAGCCGGTCAGCCCCTTCGTGCTCGCGGGCGCTGGCATCGTAGTGCTGTCGAGCCTCTACACGATGAATCGGGAGCGCACGCTGGCGCGCATGGCGCGCGCGTCCGCAGCCGCGAAAGGGGGCTGACGGCTGGCACCCGGCTTGCAACCCTTCGAAGCGTTTCGAGGGAGCCCTGCATGAGCGACGCCGACCACGCCCGCCCGCTTGCCCGTTACGCCGCATGGAAGCGGCGGGGAGATTTCATCTTCATGTCCGGCATCATTGCGGTCGATCCAGCGCGCTCCCTGGTCGTAGGCGGCTATGACGACATTCCGCTTGATGCGCAGGCGCTGATTGGCCGCTCTCACGAATTCTCCGTGGACGCCAAGGAGGGGCCGATCGCGGCTCAGAGCTGGTATGTCCTGGACCGCATCCGCGCCACGATCGAGAGTGCCGGCGGGCAGATGTCGGACGTCTTTAAACTCGTCCAGTACTTCACCGATCTACGCGACTTCCCTGTCTATAGCCGCGTCCGCAAGCTGTTTTTCCCTGAAGAGCCGCCGGTCAGCACCGTGGTGGAAGTGAAGGCGATGCTGCCCGACGCCAGGGTGATCGTGGAGGTCGAGGCCACCGCTTTTCTGCCACAGCGCAACTGACGGGATTCGGCACGATCCCTGCTTCGTGCGGGCGTCGGAGTATGAGGGGACGCGGCATGGGCCGGTATGACGTCGGGGCGCTCAAGCGGAGGTTGAGCGGGATCAGGATGGAGGACAACCCGGCCCTCGTGCGCCAAAAGAGCCGCGACTTCTACTGGTACTCGCCTCGGCTCAAGCGGCAGCTCGACGCGGTGGCCGGCGACATCATTGTCTCGCCGACCAACGAGGCCGAGGTAATCCAGGTTCTCGCTGCGGCCCACGCCCTCGCCATTCCCGTGACGCCGCGCGGCGCAGGCACCGGAAATTACGGACAGGCCATGCCCTTGTCCGGCGGGGTCGTGCTCGACCTCTCGGGGTTCAACCGCGTGCTGGACATCCAACGCGGACGCGTCGTGGCGGAGCCCGGCGCCGTCATCGCGGCCATCGACGGCGAGACGCGACCCGCCAGTGCGCAGGAGATGCGTCTGCATCCGTCCACATATGCGACCGCATCGATTGGCGGCTTCATCGCCGGAGGCTCGGGCGGCGTGGGCTCGATCAAGTGGGGCGGGCTGCGTGACTTCGGCAACATCATCCGCCTGAAGGTCGCCACCATGGAAGCCAGTCCGCGTATCCTGGAACTCACGGGGGCGGACCTGCACAAGGTCAGTCACGCCTACGGCACCAATGGCATCATCACCGAGGTGGAGATGCCACTGGGGCCGGCCTATGCCTGGGTGGATGTGATCATTGGCTTCGATACCTTGGAGGCCGCTGCAGCCCACGCCAACGCACTGGGTGAACAGGATGGGCTTGCCCTGAAGGAACTCGCCGTCGTCGCCGCACCCGTGCCGCACGATTATTTCCTGCGTCATCGCAAGTATTTGCCGCGCGACAAGGCCATCGTGATCGTGACCGCCGCGGATTTCGCAGTGGACGCGTTGCTCGCCTTCACGCGGCGCGTCCGGGGAGCAGAGCTGCTGTTCCGCTCCGATACACTCGCGGCGGAGGAGGCGAAGGGCCTACCACCGGGCTACGAGTTGTCCTGGAACCACACGACTTTGAGAGCCCTGCGTATCGACCCCGGCATCACCTATCTCCAGGTGCTCTATCCCTTCCCCAATCAACTCGACCTCGTATCCCGGCTTCACAAGCTTCTCGGAGACGAGGTGCCGGCCCATCTCGAATTCGTTCGCTTTGATGGAAAGGTCACCTGCTTCGGGCTGCCTTTGGTTCGCTTCACGAGCGAGGAGCGGCTCGACGCCATCATCCGCCTGCACGAGGAGATGGGCGCGCCGATCTTCGATCCTCATCGCTACACGCTCGAAGAAGGGGGAATGAAGCAAACGGACGACGTCCAACTCGCCTTCAAGCGCGAGGCCGATCCCGATGGCCTGCTCAACCCCGGCAAGATGATCGCCTGGGAGGACCCGTCCTACGATTTCAGGGCGGGCAAGACGTTCCTGTTCAAGGGGCTGGCGGACGCGGGGTGACGGCAGGCATGAACGTCCTTGTCGTCTATTGCCATCCCTGCCCCGAAAGCTTCACCGCCGCCGTGCGCGACGCGGCGGTCCAGGCGCTGCAAGGGGCCGGCCACCTTGTGCGTCTGGTCGACCTCTATGCGAGCGGCTTCAACCCGGTCATGTCGGCGCAGGAGCGCCGCAGCTATCACGAGCGCGGCCTCAACGAGATCCCCGTGGCCGAGCAGATCGCCGAACTGCGCTGGTGCGAGGCGCTCGTTTTCGTCTACCCCACATGGTGGTACGGCCAGCCTGCCATGCTGAAGGGTTGGCTCGACCGGGTCTGGATCCCGCACGCCACGTTCACGATGCCGGAGAGCGGCAAGCCGATCGGGCGCGTTCTCACCAATATTCGCGCAATCACCGTGGTGTCGACACTCGGGTCGCCCTGGTGGTGGTGGACCATGGTCATGGGCGAGCCCGGCCGCCGCGTTCTCCTTCGGGGCTTCCGCCCGCTCGTTCATCCCTCCTGCCGGACGGACTGGGTGGCCCTTCACAACATGGACAGCGCTACGCCCAGGCAACGCGAGCGCTTTCTGGAGCGCGTTCGCCGCTCTATGGCGCTGCTCGCCGAGGAGCCCGACTGGCCCATGGACCTGATCCCGCGGTTCTGAAGCAGACGGGGCGTCGCGAGAAACACGGCGACGGCCTTGGGGATCGCCGGCGGAAACCGATTTGGGTCCGGGCCGCCTGTTCACGCATAGGCTACTCGCGAAGGATCTCGTCCAACTCGCGATAATCCGGCGCGACCGCGTCACATTGAACGCCTGCGCGCAGCACCACGCGGTCCATCCATGGCCGCGAGAGGAATTCGCTCCAGCTTCGGGCCCGGAAGAGGACGAGGTCGGCCTTGCTCCCTGGCGTGAGCGTTCCAAGACCCTCCAGGCCAAGGATGGAGGCTGGCGTGGATGTCACCGTGCTGATCCAGTCCCCCACGGGATGGTCGAGATGGGCGATGCGCGTGGCCTCCCGGTAGACTTCGACCATGTCGAGGTCGCCATAGGCATAGAAGGGGTCCCGCGTGTTGTCGGAGGCGACCATCACCGCGACGCCGCGCGCCTTGAGTTCGTGTAGCGCCGTCACGCCGCGTCGGCGCGGGGTCACGCCGCTCTCGCGGCTCTGCAGGTACATGTTGCACATGGGTAGGGAAACGACAGCCACTCGGGCCTCGGCGACGCGATCGATCGTGCGCTTGGCCTCGTCGTCGGGCTGCACGGCCAGCGAGCAGCAATGACCGGCAACGATGGAGCCCTGGAAGCGGTAGTGGATGGCCTTCTCGGCGATCAAGCCCAATGAACGGGCCAGGGGGTCGAGCGTCTCGTCGACGTGGAAATCGAGGTTCCAGCCGCGCTCGGAGGCGATCCTGAAGAGCCGATCCAGCCCGTCATCGAGTTGTGGGTAGCGAAACGTCACCGCGCCGAGGGTCGCTCCATGGTCTCCGACCATCGCGAGGATGTCGGCCATGTGCGCGTCGTCCAGCGCCAGGTCGATGGGAAAGAGGGGCGACGCTTCCAGCGCGATACGGCCCGCCCAGCGCTCTCGCATGCGCGCGAAAACCGGCCAGGAAATTCGTGTCTGAGCGTCCCGGCTGTCGAGATGGGTTCGAATGGCCGTAGTGCCATGGGCGAAGGCGCAGCGCAGGGCAAAGTCCATCCGCGCCTCGACGTCGCTCGCCGACCAGTTCGCGGCGCGGTCCTGACCCACGGCCTCCAGGGCGCTCTCGAAGCGCCCGTCAGGGTTGGACCGCCGGGGCCAGATGTGCCCCTTGTCGAGGTGCGTATGGATGTCGATGAAGCCGGGCATGACCATGCCGCGGTCGAGGTTCACGATGGGCGCAGCCGCGAGCGTGCCCTCTCCAGGGGGCAGCAGCGCCGCGACTCGGCCGTTCCGGACCAGGATGTCGGCGCAGGCGAGACCGTCGCCTGCGGTGGGCAAGGGCGCGTCGCCGGTCAGGCTCGCCGGTACAGTTGCGTTGGCGAGACAGTAGGACGAGGCGGCGGGGATCGAAGGGCGTTGCGTCATGAAATGGACCAATCAGGT
Source organism: Alsobacter sp. (assembly GCA_046349155.1). Taxonomy (GTDB): domain Bacteria; phylum Pseudomonadota; class Alphaproteobacteria; order Rhizobiales; family Beijerinckiaceae; genus Alsobacter. Next base: position 167,869 of record JAXMCW010000005.1, read on the forward strand.
TTCGCGCCTAACGGCGCTCTCATGCCAGCGGTGCAGCAGCAGGTGGGCCAGCGCGCTGGTGGCGAGGAAGATGGCGATGCCCGTCATGGAGATCATGGCGAGTGCGGCGAACATGCGGGGGATTTTGAGCTGGTAGCCGGATTCCAGGATTCGGTAGGCCAGGCCGGAGGCGTTGCCCCCCGAGCCCGCCACGAACTCGGCCACCACAGCGCCAATGAGCGCGAGGCCGCCGGAGATCTTCAATCCGCCGAGGAAGTAGGGGAGGGCAGCCGGAAACTTCAGGTAGCGCATCGTCTGCCAGCGTGTTGCGCCGTACAATTGGAACAGATTGGCGAGGTTGTGGTCCGCCGAGTTCAAGCCGAGAATGGTGTTGGAGAGGATCGGGAAGAACGCCACGAGCCAGGCGCAGATCAGAAGCGAGAGGTTGATGTCGCCGACCCAGATGATGATCAGCGGCGCGATGGCGACGACGGGCGTCACCTGCAGCACGACCGCGTACGGGAACAGCGATTTCTCGAGCCATTTGGACTGGGTGAAGACGACGGCCAGCGATACACCCAGCACAACGGCCGCGATGAGCGCGGCGAACGTGATGCGCAAGGTGATCCAGAGCGCTCCCGAGAGCGTCGGCCAATCCTCCACGAGCGCCTTGCCGATCAGGAATGGTCCCGGAAGGATGTAGGATGGGATCTCCTTGATCCGCACCAGGGCTTCCCACCCGAGAAGCCCGAGCAGGCCCACCACGATCGGAGCGAGGATGCCCGGCCAGGTCGACGCAGCGAGACCGAGAATGCGCCTCTCTTGCGTGAAGACGGGTCGGGCCTCGGCGTCGGTGCCATCATGGGGGACCGCCGGCAAAACAGGGTCGGCCTGGCCTATCATTGGGCGATGGCCTGCTTGAGCGTTTCGGATGCGACCCGGCAGAGGTGGGCGTAGTCCACCGAGGTGCGAAACAAGTCGTCGCGCGGAAATGGAGCATCGACCGCGAGGTCCGCCATGATGCGGCCGGGCCGTGCGGCCATCACAACGATACGCTGCGAGAGATAGACCGATTCGAACACGGAGTGCGTTACGAAGACCGCCGTGAAGCGGTTCGCCTGCCACAGCGCGAGCAGATCGTCGTTGAGTCGGTGCCGCGTGATCTCGTCGAGCGCCGCGAAGGGCTCGTCCATGAGGAGGATGGCGGGCCGCGTCACCAGCGCGCGGGCGATCGACACCCGCATCTTCATGCCGCCTGAAAGCTCGCGCGGATAGGCGCGCTCGAAGCCCGAGAGTCCGACCAGCGACAGCATGTCCGCCGCCCGCGCCTCCGCCTCCCGGCGCGCGACGTGACGCAGCGTGAGTGGCAGCGTGATGTTCGCAAGCGTCGTCGCCCAGGGCATCAGGGTCGGATCCTGGAACACGAAGCCGAGGTCTCGCCGGGGAGCGCCGGAGGCGTCGTGTTCGGCCCGGGGCCAGTCGATTGCGCCGGCGCTCGGCGTACTGAGACCTGCGATCATCCGCAGGAGCGTCGACTTGCCGCAGCCGGACGGGCCGAGCAGGCTGACGAACTGGCCACTCGGGAGGTCGAGGTTCACGTCCTGGACGGCGAGCGTGCCGTTGGCGAAAAGCTTCGAAACCCCCCGGACGCGCACGAGGGAACGGCCGGCGGGCGAAACAGGGGCCATGCCGGGCCGGGCGTCCGCCGCCGTGCCAGTCAGGACAGGCGCGCTCACGCCTTGCCGATGCCCTTGTTGACGAAGGCGAGGCTATAGGCCTTGGACACGTCGATCCCTTTGGGGAAGGCACCGGCTTCGGCCATGGTATCGTAGAAGCCTTTCCATCGCGCATCCGTCATTGCGCCGATGCCGAGCTTGAGGGCATCCCCGGACAGCACGATGCCCTTTTCGTTCATCACCTTGATGGCGTAGGCGATCTTCTCGTCGTCCATGTCGGGGTTGTCCTTCTTGATCAGCGCGTTCGCCGCGTCGATCTCCGGACCGCCCTTCATGTAGATCGACCACCCTTCCATCGTTGCGTCGACGAAACGCTGCAGGACGTCCTTCTTCTCCGTCGCCATCTTGCGGGACGTATTGATGGTCGTGTTGTAGCTGTCATACCCGGCATCGGCGAGCAGATGTACCACGGGCGTCACCCCCGCCTTCATGATCGCAAAGGGCTCGGATGACAGGAAGCCTTGCTGCGAGATTTGCTTGTCCGCCAGGAACGGCGCCATGTTGAAGGTGTAGGGACGAATCTGGTCGTCAGTGAAGCCGTACTTGGCCCGGAGGAAGGGCCAGTAGCTGGTACGCCCGCCGGCTCCGACCAGGATCGGCTTGCCTTTCAGTGCGGGAATGCTGTCGTTTCCCACGCCAGGGTGCGAGATGAGGACTTGCGGGTCCTTTTGGAAGATCGAGGCGATACAGAGGAACGGCAGATCCTCCTTCACATAGTTGATGGCCTCGAAGCTGTTCGACATGATCATGTCGACACGTCCGCCCAACAGCAACTGCGAGGGATTCTGCTGCGGGCCGCCCATGCGGATCTCGGCGTCGATGCCGTATTTCTTGTAGATGCCATTGGCGAGCGCCAGGTAGAAACCTCCATGCTCGGCCTGTGCGCGCCAGTTCGTCTGGTAGCTCACCTTGTCGAGTGTCTGGGCGGAGACGCCCGCGCCACGCACAGGCACAAGCACGGATGCGGCCGCGCCGCCTGCAACGAGCTTCAACGCCTGCCGGCGATCGAGACGGAACTTCATCGTCATGGGCCTCCTCCGGGTTCGCCGGAGGGCAGCAAGGCGCATGCCATGGGACGACCGTCAGTACGTCTCCGTCGCGCGTGGGGGAGCAATGATTGCGCTGCCCAAATCGAGTGCAGAATGCTGCAGTGTCGGGCGGTTCTCGCGGTTTGGCCTCATGCCCGCCATGTCAAGGCTGCGGGCCTCCCGGTCGGGCGAGCATTCCGGGCAAGGCTGCATCGCACTCCACGCTGCGCCATGAAGGGTGTTACACCACCGTGGGGCGCCCTCGAAGCTGGGCACGCCTCTTGCTGCAGTCGAGGTGCAATCCGGAGACTGCGCATGACCATCCGCTTCTGGGCCGACTTGCCGAGCCGGTCTTTCAGGGGGCTCGATCCCGAAACGACCGTTGCCGTCCTGCCGATTGCCGCCACCGAGCAGCATGGGCCCCATCTGCCCGTTTCGGTCGACACGACGATCATGAACGGGATGCTGACGGAAGCGATGGCGCTTCCGCTTGAGAAGGTACAGGCGCTCGTGCTGCCTACCCTGGCGGTGGCGAAGTCAAACGAGCACCTGCACTCGCCCGGCACCCTGACGCTCGCCTACGATACTGCCATCAAGAGTTGGATCGAGATCGGCGAGTGCGTGTTGCGCGCAGGACTGTTCAAGCTGGTGATCATCACCTCGCACGGCGGGAACGTAGACCCGATCGGCATCGTCTGCCGGGAGCTCAGGGTGCGCCACGGCATGCTCGCCGTTCAAACATCATGGCGGAGGTTTGGCCTGCCTGTGGGAGTCTATGCGGACCTCGACGCGGTGCACGGAATCCATGCTGGCGACATCGAGACGTCCCTCATGCTCCACTTCCGGCCGGACCTCGTCGACATGAGCGCGGCAGGGACCTTCACACCGGTTACGGTCGAGCTTGAAGAGGACTATCGATATCTGCGCCCCATCGGCGCACATGCCTCGTTCGGCTGGATGGCACAGGACGTTCATCCCTCCGGCGCGGCGGGCGCCGCATCGCTCGCCACGGCGGAGAAGGGACGACTGACGGCCGCCTTCCAGGCGCAGGGCTTCGTCGACCTCCTGAGGGAGGTTGCGCGCTTCCCGCTCGCCCGATTGTCGGGCGCGGCGCCCAGCCTTTGAGGCTGAACGTCAGTCGGTGACAGCCTGCTCCCGGAGCGCCTGTCGGTGGCACGCCGCCAACAGGTCGCGCACGGTCTGGGTCGGCACGGTCAAGCCGTGGGCGTCCAGATCGAGCACGAGCTTCGATACGATGTCCTCGTCGCCGGCAACGGCGAAGTCGGAGAAATGCACCTGCGCGGCATAGCTGGAGAGCGCCTCGCCCTCCAGCCGCATCAGCCGACCGGCCCACAGGGCCGCCAATACGTTCCTGCGTGCGATGGCGCTGTCGCGTGTATCCTCCTCCATGCACCAGCCGCGCGCGATTTCGGGCCGGATACCGGGGGGCAGCGCCCGCTCGAGCGGAAGAGGGGCAGTCGGTTGATCGAGATCCATTCGGCTGAGGGCTCTCATCGGCGCGCACCTCCGGCGGAGAGGTCGTAGAGCGCGCGCAACGTCATCTCGCGGAGTTGGGTGCGCAGGGCTCGGTCGCTGATGACGACCCCTCGTTCATTGAACGCCTTGGCCACCACCTCGATCACATCGTCGTGGCCGGGCTCGGAAAGATCGGCGAAATGAACGTTCCAGGCAAAGGCGTCCTGCTCGTGCGCCGGCAGACCGAGGCGGCGTGCCGCCCATAGGCCGAAAAGCACGTTCCGACGCGCGTTGAGCCCTTCCCGCGTGTCGTAGTCGCTCGGATCCGCGGCATAGGCCCGGCGGGCCTTGGCCTGGCTCTGGCGGCTTTGCGCCTTGGTCGCGGGGGTGCTCACGAGATCCTCCATGGTGCGTTGGGACTGGATTTGCAGATGACCGCGTTTCGCGCACGCCGTGCGATGCGGCGTTCGTGCGCGATGGCGGGGTTTCGATACGGTCTTGTCGAGGGGGCGTGTGTCGAGCGTCATGCTCGGGGAACCTCCAGATGCTGTCCGCTGGCCCACAGAGGGGCGACAGAAGGGAGCAGGTGAAGGATCCGACATCGCAGGTCAGTAACCTGCCAGAGGGGCCCGGATCCGGGATGGGTGAGAGCTGGGAAGTCCGAAAGTGCTACGCAAGAGGAAGCAGTCGAAAATTTTTGGCGAAGGCAATTGCGGCTCGGAGCCGTCATTGAACCGGCTCGATCCGACCATCTCCACAGAATGATTCCGTAGAAAAAACTGAGACACGAAAAGGCCGCCCGCGAGGGCGGCCTTTCATCAACACATCGCGTACCTGGAGAGCTCGGGCGGTGAGCCGTTAGACCTTCTTCACCGGAGGGATCACCCACGAACCGTCGATGAGCGACGGCTGGCTCTCGTCCGGCCAGTAAAGCCGCAGCATCAGGTGGAATTTGCCCTTGGGCGCGGGAAGCCAGTTCGCCTCCTTGTCGGCGCCGGGGCTCTCGTTCTGGATGTAGATCGTAAGCGATCCGTCCGCGTCGTACTTGGGGTTCGTCCGCACGCTCATCGAGTAGCGGTTGATCGGGTTCGCCACGAAGAACATTTGCTCGTCATACATGGTCAGCGACCAGAAGCCCCTTACGGGCGGCTGCTGTCCTTTGGGGAAGCGCATCACGTACTTGTTCTCGCCGCTGTAGCTCTCGATCAGGTTGGGCTTCAGCGATGTCGGATAGATCGCGTCCTGCGGCCGGTTGGCGCCGAGCCCGATGGCGGTCACGAGCGCGCGCTGCAGGTAGTCCGTCCCGTAGAGCCCAGCCTTGGTGGTGTAGCTCCATCCGTTGATCCGCTTCATGTCGCCGTCACTCTTGAGGAAGTGCGCCATGATCCGGTGGAAGGAGAGCTCCGGCAGCCGCTTGTCCATGCGCCCGTCGAGAGACTTGGACTCGAAGCTCTGGCCGGCCACGAGGCCGATACCCTTGAACTTCTCCAAAGCCGGGGCGTCCGCCGCGGCCGGAGGATTGCGCTTCATGAGTTCTGCGAGCAGCTTGAAGTAGTCCGTCGCGGAGAGCGCGTTCACCTGGTCGCGCACCGGCGTCTTCATGTCGATCGACGGGTCGACCTTGCCTGCCGGGGCAGTGTAGTCCTTGCCCCAGGTGCTCAGGGGCTGCAGCTTGAACTGGTCCTGCAATGCATGGACGGCCGCGTAGTCTTCCGGTGTTCCGGTGCAGTAGATCCGGCCCAACAGCCAGACCATCGCCGTGGGAGACTTCAGGTTTTGCATGCCGTCGGGCACTGTCCCCGTCCAGTTTGGACCGGAGATCAGGAAGGTCTGGGCCTGGGTTCCCGTCGTGCGAGAGCCGGGGACGGCGAAAACGTCGGTCCAGCCGCTGAGGAACGGCAGCAGGAAGTAACGCCCCTTCATGTCCGGAACGCTCAGCACCCACGGCTCGTCTCCAACGTCGAAGAACGAGGTCGTGTAGAGCGTGTCCGCGTTGGGCGCGGTCACGTCACGGAAGGTGGCGTCGGGGTAGCTGCGCAGCTTGATGATGTGGCCCATAGGGCCGCGCGTCCCCGCCACGGCGGCGACGTTGGTGACGACCCGGCGCGTCATTTCCATGGTGATGAGAGGATAGCCGAAGACATAGGCGTCCGAGCCGATGGCGAAGTCCTCGGCCCCGTCGACGAGCTCCTGCAGCGGCCCGTCGAGGGCGGCCGCGCTCCGGATCGTGGCAGCGGAAGCAAGGAGTGAAAGAGCCGAGAAAGTAGCGGTACGGCGGGTTACGTTCATGGTGGCTTCCTGCGGATTGACAGCGGAGCCGGACGTTATCCGCTGCCCGAACCCCCGACTTGACACTTCACGCCCACACTTCATGACATTCTGGCAAGAAATGCAAAAGACCCCGCCCATGCCTGAGCGAGGTCCCTTATTTCTATCCGACTGACCCTCAGGAGGCTTCAGCGGATCTCAGGTGCATCCAGCCTGGACTGCACCGACACAGCAAAGAAGCTGCGAGACACTGGATCACCTCCTTTCGATTGTTGCCGATGCCGAGAGCATGACGGGGCAGGATTGTCCTGTAAAGCGCTGCCTTGGCAGGCCGGCTGGCGGACGGCCGGAGTGCTTGATCATGAGGCGCTTCCTCGCTACGTCCGGCGACGACGCGCGGCCGTGCCGCAGACCAGGTGAACCCGATGACCACGCCTTCCGCCCCGGCCGCCCGCCGGCGCACCTTCGCCATCATCTCTCATCCGGATGCGGGAAAGACCACGCTGACGGAGAAGCTGCTGCTTTTCGGTGGCGCGATCCAACTCGCCGGCGAGGTTCGGGCCAAGAAGAGCGGCGCCCAGACGCGCTCCGACTGGATGAGCATCGAGCGCGAGCGCGGCATCTCGGTCGTCACGTCGGTGATGACCTTTGAGTATGCCGACAAGGTGTTCAACTTGCTGGACACTCCCGGACACGAGGACTTCTCGGAGGACACGTATCGCACGCTCACCGCCGTCGATTCCGCGGTGATGGTGATCGATGCCGCCAAGGGTATCGAGGCACGGACGCGCAAACTCTTCGAAGTTTGCCGCCTGCGCGACATCCCGATCGTCACCTTCATCAACAAGATGGACCGCGAGGCCCGTGACCCCTTCGAACTCCTCGACGAGATCGAGAAGACCCTCGCGCTCGACACCGCGCCGGTGACCTGGCCGATCGGGAGCGGGCGCAGCTTCGCAGGTACGTTCGATCTCCGGCGCAACCTCGTGCGCCGGCTCGACGCCGACGAGGACGCAATGCCGGTGAACGGTCCGGAGGATCCTCGCGTCCTGGACATGCTCCCCGAGCATGAGCGCTCGGCGTGGCTGGAAGAAATCTCGCTCGCCCAGGAGGCGCTCCGGCCCTTTTCGCTGCAGCCGTTCCTCGAGGGGCACCTCTCGCCTGTCTTCTTCGGCTCGGCGCTGCGCAACTTCGGCGTGCGCGATCTCATCGACGCACTGGCGGACTATGCCCCCGCTCCGCGCAGCCAGCAGGCGGCCCAGCGGCTCGTTGTCGCCACGGAGCCGGCCATGACGGGCTTCGTCTTCAAGATCCAGGCGAACATGGACCCCAACCACCGCGACCGCATCGCCTTCGTGCGAGTGTGTTCGGGCAAACTTGCGCGGGGCATGAAGGCGAAGCTCGTGCGAACGGGCAAGTCGATTAGCGTCACCGCCCCGCAATTCTTTTTCGCCCGCAACCGCGCCATCGCCGACGAGGCCTGGGCCGGCGACGTGGTCGGCATCCCCAACCACGGTACCCTGCGGATCGGCGACACGCTGACAGAGGGCGAGGACATCGTGTTCCGCGGGGTGCCGAGTTTTGCGCCCGAGATCCTACGCCGGATCAAGCTCAATGATCCAATGAAGGCGAAGAAGCTGCGCGAGGCTCTCCAGCAAATGGCGGAGGAAGGCGTCGTCCAACTCTTTCTGCCGAATGACGGATCGGGCGCCATGGTGGGTGTCGTTGGGGCGCTGCAGCTCGATGTCCTCGCGGTTCGGCTCCAGGCTGAATATGGAATTCCCATCGCGTACGAGCAGCCTCGCTTTTCGCTATGCCGATGGATCTCCTGTCCAGACCGCGCGGAGCTCGACCGCTTTATGGCCGCCCACAATTCTTCCATCGCCGCTGACCTCGACGGTGCTCCTGTCTTCATGTCGCCCTCCGCCTTCCAGCTTCGATATGATCAGGAGCGATGGGAGAAGATCGTCTTTTCAGACGTCAAGGACTACCAGGTGCAGCAGGCGGCATGAGGATCCCGGGCCCCGACCAAAAAAGCGTCACAGGTCGTTCAACGCGGAACTCCCGCTGCGTCTAATTGCGAATGGCAATGCCCTCAACACCTTACGGGACGATGGAGTTTCCCGTTCTGGCGTGAGCGCGGCGCGGCGATCGGCCACGCCGCAGGCTCGCCTTGCGGCGGCCCCTTTTTGGCCGCTCGTGCGTTCTTCCTTCGGCGCGACAGCGAACAAGGAGGATCCATGCAGGCCGCGACAGTCGTCCGCACCGCCCGAAACGCGACCGATACCGTGAACGCACCTCGTTCCGAGGTGGAAACGCCTCGCCCAGCCGGCGCTCCCGTTGGAAATGACCCCGGAACGGCCGACAGTGCCCCGCAGGGCGAGGACGGACCGCGGCCGCAACTCTTCCAGACCGCGCGGGACCAGGCCCGCCGCCGCGCCGCCGTGATTTGGTGGACTCTCGGGCTGCTCTTCTGCATCGCGGTGTCGCTGGTCTTCTTCTTCTTGCCGGCGGTGACCGGCAACGGGACGCGCAACAGGCTGATCGTATCGCTCTTCGCCATGGCAACTGCCGGCGCCGGTGTAGCGTCGGCCGTCGCCTTCGTCATCCTGCGCCGCTCGATGAATGCGGTTCGCCGCGCCATCGACGACTTGCGCGAGGGGCGCGTCGAACAAAAGCCGGCCGGAGATCCGCTGGGAGTTGGCGCGGGTGTGCGCGAGGCGCTGGAGGAACTCGATTTCCTGCGAAAGGGCATCGACGTTACGCACACGGACTGGACCCCGGAGACGCTGTCCATTGCGCTCGCCAACGAGTTGCCGGGGCAGGAGGTGATCGTCGTCTCGAACCGCGAGCCCTACATTCACAACAGGCAGACCGATGGCTCGATCAGCCTGCAGATTCCCGCGAGCGGCCTCGTTTCGGCGTTGGAGCCCGTGACGCGCGCCTGCAAGGGTACCTGGATCGCCCATGGCAGCGGCTCGGCCGACCGTGAAACCGTCGACGCCAATGACCGTGTTGCGGTGCCGCCCCACGCTCCCAACTACACGTTGCGCCGTGTCTGGCTCACTGACGAGGAGCAGGACGGCTACTATTACGGCTTCGCCAACGAGGGCGTCTGGCCGCTTTGCCACATCGCCTTCGTGCGTCCGATCTTCCGTGAGAGCGACTGGGCGATGTACAAGGCCGTGAACGAGCGCTTCGCAGATGCCGTCGTGCAGGAGGCAAAGCGCCCCGACCCCATCGTCCTCATCCAGGACTACCACTTTGCCCTGTTGCCTCGGATGGTGCGCGAGCGTCTGCCGCAGGCGACCATCGTGACGTTCTGGCACATTCCTTGGCCCAACGCCGAGACATTCGGCATATGTCCCTATCGTGACGAGATTATCGACGGCCTGCTGGGAAGCTCTATCCTCGGCTTCCATACCCGTTATCACTGCAACAACTTTTTCGAGACGGTGGATCGCTTCATGGAGAGCCGGATCGACCGCGAGAACGCGTCGATCGCGCTGGGCGGCCACGAGACGGCCGTGCGGCCCTATCCTATTTCGATCGAATGGCCCCCTGCTGCGATGGACAACCAGAAGCCTGTGGCAGAGTGCCGCTCGATTGTTCGCCGGCGGCTCGGTCTGCCGGACGATGTCGCCATCGGCGTAGGCATCGAGCGCTTCGACTACACGAAGGGCATTCTCGATCGAATGCATGCCATCGACAGCTTCCTCACGGAGAATCCTAACTGGAAGGGTCGCTTCACCTTCGTCCAGGTTGCTGCGCCAACCCGGAGCAAACTTCCAAGCTACCGCTTGCTGCAGGAGGAGGCGGTCGCCTTGTCCGAGGCGATCAACGCTCGCCATGCTGGCACGGGCGTGCCGGCCATTCTGCTCGTCGCGCGGCACCATCAGCCCGACGAAGTCTTCGAACTTTTCCGGGCGGCGGATCTCTGCGTTGTCTCGAGCCTGCACGACGGGATGAACCTCGTGGCCAAGGAGTTTGTCGCCGCTCGGGACGACGAGCAGGGCGTGCTGGTGCTCTCGGCATTTGCCGGGGCCTCCCGCGAACTCTCCGAAGCTGTAATCGTGAACCCCTACCACACGCACGCGATGGGCGAGGCGATCCTCCGGGCCTTGACTATGCCGTCTGCCGAGCAGCGCGAGCGCATGCGCTTGATGCGCGAGCAGGTGCGGGCACGCAACGTCTATCGCTGGGCCGGCCAGATGCTGATTGACGCGGCTCGGCTTAGAAAACGCCAGCGTATCGCCGAAATCACCAGCCATGGTGCAGCTCGGGATTCGCGCTCCAAGGCCGCCGCCTGAGCGCTACGGCAGGAGCTTCTTGTGACGATGCCCCAGATCCGGTCCGACGAGGATCCGGCTGCTCGCACCGGGCTGCCGGACCTCGACGAGCCCTTCGCGCTTTTTCTCGATTTCGACGGGACGCTGGTCAATATCGCGGCAAAGCCTGACGCGGTGCAGGTGGCCCCGCAATTGCCCGGCATTCTTGCCGCGCTGAGGGAGCGCCTGGAGGGCGCGCTCGCCATCGTGTCGGGCCGCCCGATTGCCGTGCTGGACGCCTATCTGGCGCCCGAGCGGTTCGACGCCGCGGGGCTTCACGGGGCGGAACAGCGGTTCGGGAGCGTGGTGCAAGTGGACGCAGCGAGCGACCCAGCGCGTCTCAGGCCGATCCTGGCCGAGCTCAAAGCGCTGGCCGGGAAGCATCCCGGCCTGATCGTCGAGGACAAGGGGCGCTCGGTCGCCATTCATTGGCGGCTCGCGCCGCGTAGCGCGGCGATCGCGGTCTCCGTGATGCGGGCTGCGTCCGAGGGACTTGGCGCGGACTACCGGCTGCAGGAGGGCAAGAACGTCCTCGAAATCCTGCCACGCTGGGCCACCAAGGGCGCCGCCATTGCGCGCTTCCTTGACCAGGAGCCCTTTCGGGACAGGCGCCCCGTCTTCATCGGCGACGACGTCACGGACGAGCATGGTTTCGAGGTCGTCGAGCAGCGCGGGGGCGTCGCCATTCGGATCGGCGAGGGCGACACCTGCGCGAGTTACCGGCTTCCGGACCCCGATGCGCTGCGCCATGTGCTTGCGCGATGGAGTGCGCCGGCAGCGCCCGCAGGACAAGAAACGCGGCGTGCCCGCACTCTTCAGGAGAGGCCATGAACAATCTCGACCTCGCTGTCATCGGCAATTGCATGATCTCCGCGCTGGTGGACCGCCAGGCGCGGATTGTCTGGTCATGCTTTCCCCGCTTTGACGGTGAGCCGGTGTTCTGCTCGCTGCTCGGTGGCGGCAGAGCCAGCGAGCCGCCGGACGAGAACCGGGCCGGGCACTTTTCCATCGAATTGCCGACCTTGGTGTCCTGCACGCAGAGCTATGTGGAAAACACGGCCGTGCTGTCCTCGATCCTCGAGGATGAGCGAGGCAACGTGATCGAAATCGTCGATTTCGCTCCGCGCTTCACGCAGTTCGACCGCGCCTTTCGACCACCGCAGCTCGTTCGCATGGTGCGACCCCTCAAGGGTCGCCCGCGCATTCGGGTGAAGGTGCGCCCCCTCTATGACTGGGGTGACAAGACACCAGAACGGTCGCGCGGCAGTAGCCATTTGCGCTTCATCGGCCCGCGCGGCGCGTTGCGCCTGACCACGGATGCGCCGATCAGCTATGTGGCAGAGGAGCGCTTCTTCGTCGTCGACCGCCCGCTCTCCTTCTTCTTCGGCACGGACGAACCTCTGCGCGCCGAGATCGACGACACGGCCAGCCAGTTCCTCGACAAGACGCTCGATTATTGGCGGCTTTGGGTGCGCGCCCTGTCGATTCCCTTCGATTGGCAGGATGCCGTGATCCGCGCGGCGATCACGCTCAAGCTCTGCAACTACGAGGAGACTGGTGCGATTGTCGCGGCGCTCACCACCTCCATCCCCGAGGCGCCTGGGACCCAACGCAACTGGGACTACCGCTATTGCTGGCTGCGTGACGCCTACTTCGTCGTCCAGGCACTCAATCGCCTCGGCACCACTGCGACCATGGAAGACTATCTCGCCTTCATCACGAACGTGGTGGATGACAGCGAAGCTGACGGCGCGCAGGACCTCGCTCCGCTCTTTGCCATTACACGACATGCCGACCTGGAGGAGCGCTTTGCGCCGGCCTTGCCTGGCTACCGAGGCATCGGACCAGTGCGTGTCGGCAACGCCGCATACACGCAGATCCAGAACGACGTGTATGGCAGCGTCGTCCTGGCGGCGACCCACATGTTCCTCGACCGTCGCCTGATGCGGCCCGCCAACGAGCAACTCTTCGAGCATCTGGAACAACTGGGGCGCCGCGCGGTTGAAGTCTTCGACAAGGCCGACGCGGGGCCGTGGGAGCTACGCACCATCGCCTCGGTCCACACATTCTCGGCAGTGATGTGCTGGGCCGCCTGCGATCGCCTTCGAAAGATCGCAGTCGTGCTTGGCCGTGACGACCGCCGACACTTCTGGAAAGCCGAGGCCCGTCGTGTGCGCGAAGTGATCGAGGCTCGCGCCTTCAATCCGCGGCTCGGCACGTTCGTCTCCACGTTTGATGGCGAGGACCTTGACGCTACCCTGCTCCTGCTCACCGAACTCAACTTCGTGCAGCCTGACGATCCACGCTTCATCGCCACGGTCGACGCCGTCGGAGAGAACCTGAAGCAGGGTGACCTGCTCCGTCGCTACGCAGTTCGTGACGATTTCGGTCACATGCACACGGGCTTCCTTGTTTGCGCATTCTGGTATGTCGACGCGCTCGCTTCGATCGGCCGGCGGGAGGAAGCGCGCGACATGTTCGAGCGGGTGCTGAAGTTCCGCAACCACTTCGGCCTGCTGTCCGAGGATGCGGATTTCGAGACTGGCGAGCTCTGGGGCAACTTCCCCCAGACCTATTCCATGGTCGGACTGATCAACGCGGCGGTCCGCCTGAGCCGGAGTTGGGAGGACGCATTCTAGTCCCGTTGCGGGCGAGGGAACCGGCCCGTCCCGAAGGGGTTGGAAGCCAACCCAACCAGCCGGAGGCTTCCATGTCCCTTCCCGTCACGGATCCCGCGGCGCCTCGCCGCTCGCCGGTGCCACCTATTTTGCCGCCGGACGATCCGCGCCCGGGTGGGGATTTGCCCGACGAAATGCCGGCTGTTCCCGAGGAGGACGAGGTGCCGGTGCCCGGTCCCAACGGCCCACGGACGCCCTATCCCGTGGACGATCCCGGCATTCGTGATCCCGTCGGCCCGGGCTCGGAGCCGGACTATTTGCCAGGACAGCCGACCGATCCCGGCACGCGGTTCTGACCTGCACGCCAAGCCTTGCGCGGCGGCGTCGGGAGGTGACACAGTCCCCGGCCCGGGGAGCGGCGCGCATCGGCTCCCATGAAAGCATGGGAGGATTGGCATGCGAGACATCGGGGGTCAGGCGTGACAATTCTCGTGTCCAATGACGCGCTGCGCGCTGCCGTTCGTACTCTCTTCCGGAAGGCCGGTTCGAGTGAGCGTGAATGCACGCTCGCCGCTGACCATCTCGTGGAAGCCAACCTGCGTGGGCACGACTCTCACGGGGTCGGGATGATACCCCAGTACATCGCCAACTTGGGCGTGAACGAGCTCGTTCTGAACGCGTCTCCGGCTGTCGTGACCGACACCGGCGGAATGCTTCTCTGCGACGGCGGGCTGGGGCTCGGTCAGACCATTGCCCACGACGCCGTCGAGCTGGGCATCAGCCGGGCAAGGCGGGATGGTTCGTGCATTCTTTTCCTGCGAAACAGCCATCACATCGGCCGAATTGGGCACTGGGCGGAGCAATGCGCCGAGGCGGGGCTCGTGTCGTTGCATTTCGTCAATGTGATCAGCGATCCCAAGGTCGCTCCGTTCAACGGCCTCGCCGCGCGGCTTGTCACGAACCCGATCGCTATCGGCATTCCCAGGCCTGATCAGGCGCCGATCATCGTTGACTTTGCGACCAGCAGGCTCGCCGTCGGCAAGATCCGGGTGGCCTACAACAAGCAGGAGCAGGTGAAGCCCGGGGTGCTCATCGACCACCAGGGAGAGCCTACGACGGACCCGGCTGTCATATTCGAAGAGCCCGGAGGCGCCATCGTGCCCTTTGGCGATCACAAGGGCTGGGGACTCGCGCTGGCATGCGAACTGTTGGCCGGCGCGCTTTCGGCAGGCGGTACGATGTCGGGCCCGCGCAGGCGCCCGGCGATCATCAACAACATGTTGTCCGTCATCATCGACCCGGAGCGCCTCGGGACCGCGCCGGATTTCGTGCGTGAAATGGAGTCCTTTATCGCGTGGGCGCTGATGCCTCCGGCGGGACGGCAGGCGACGGTGCAGCTTGCCGGCGACCCCGAACGCGCGACACGGGCGGAGCGGCTCGCGAAAGGAATCCCCATCGATCCCACAACCTGGGAGCAGATCTTGCAAGCTGGTGAGGCGGTAGGCCTGTCCCGGGCCGAACTCGCGGCGGCGGCTGGCCTCTGACAAACTGCCGCGGGAGCTTAAGCCTGCCGGACGGGGCGTTGCGATACTCTTGCCGTCCCGGGAGTGCAGGGCCATAAGGGCCTTGTCATCGTTCCGACAGGCTTTCCGGACCACCGTCACTTCATGAGACCCGTGAACGACCCGTCCGGACCCGGAGGTGGACCCGACCTACGGGACCCCACCCCCTCGGCCATTGCGCGGCGGCGCTCCTATGCGTGGCTGGGAACAGCCGCAAGCCTCTTGCTCTTCGCCGCGTCCGTCGCGGTGCTCTACCGCATCTTGCACGAGGTGAAGGTCGACGACGTGAGAGCCGCCTTCGCCAATGCAGGACGACAACAACTCGTCTGGGCGGCAGGACTCACGGCGGTCAGCTACACGCTGTTGACCTTCTACGACATGCTGGCGTTGAAGCAGCTCGGCGTGAGGTTTCCTTACCGCACGACAGCACTGGCGTCGTTCACGAGCTATGCTGTTTCCTTCACGTTAGGCTTCCCGCTGATCACCGCGGGCACAGTGCGGTATTGGATTTATTCCCCGCGAGGACTTTCCGCAGCCAAGGTGGCGAGCCTCACCCTCATTGCAGGGGTCACCTTCCTGCTGGGCCTCGGCACGGTCATCGGCGTGGGGCTCATCTGGCAGGCCGAAGCCATTGCCGATCTGAACCATCTAGGCGTCTCGCTGAACCGACTGATTGGCATGTGCACGCTGGGCGTGATCGTCGTCTACCTCGTCTGGGTAGGCGTGAAGACACGGGCCGTGCGCATGCAGAAGTGGCGGTTGGAACTGCCCAATTTCCCGGTATCGCTCGCACAGATTCTGCTCGGCGTTGGGGATGTCTGCGCCGCGGCCGGCGTGCTCTATGCGCTCCTTCCGCCGGGCTATGACATTCCGTTCCAGACGTTCGCGGCGGTCTACGCCTTCGCTTGCGTCCTGGGCATCGCGAGTCACGCGCCGGGCGGGCTCGGCGTGTTCGAAGCGACCATGCTCCTCGCGTTCTGGCGGCTGCCCTACGAGGGCATGATCGGCGCGCTGCTGCTTTTCCGGCTTTGCTACTACCTGATCCCCTTCGTGCTGGCGCTCCTGCTGCTTGGACTGTTCGAGATCACCAGCAGGATCAACGCCTATCGGGCGCGGGTCGAGCGCGAGGCAAATGCAGAGTCATCCGACTGACATCGACGTGGATTCTACGTGGAATTCACACGAGGGACACTGCGAGTCGTACCATGTCGGCATCCATCTCTGCCGCTGGAGTGAAAACTGTGCTGGACGATGACGGGGTCCTCGCCGCCACGCTCTCGGCTCTCACCGATCCTGTCATCCTGATCGACGGCCGAGCCACGGTGCTCCTTTTCAACGAGGCCGCCGCCAGGGTGTGGCCATCGCTCCAGCGCGCCTGGCCTTTGTCGTTCACCCTCCGGTCGCCGGCGATCGTCGAGGCCGTGGACAGGGTGCTGCAAGGCGAGGCCAGCATCGTGGCGGACTACTCGGAGCGTGTCCCTGTGGAGCGCCTCTACGAGTTTCGCGTCACCGCCATCGCGTCTGTCCCCCGCCTCGCGGCGCCGCGGTCGCAGCCGGCCGCGCTCCTCGTTTTTCGCGACCTTACCGAAGCTCGACGACTCGAAATGATGCGGGTCGATTTCGTCGCGAATGCGAGCCACGAACTGCGCACACCGCTCGCATCTCTCCTCGGCTTCATCGAGACCCTGCAGGGCCCCGCGCGCGACGACGCAAAGGCTCGCGAACGCTTCCTGGAGATCATGCGCACGCAGGCACGGCGTATGGCGAGGCTCGTGGACGACCTCCTCTCGCTGTCTCGCGTGGAGATGAGCGAGCACCGTCGCCCGCGCGACCCGGTCGACCTCGGCGTCATCCTACGCCAGATGGCCGACACCTTGCGCCCGCTCGCGATCGAGCGCGGCGTCGAGGTTGTTCTTGAGATCGGGGAGGGGCCTTTCTCGGTGGCCGGCGACCGGGACGAACTTGCGCGCGTCGCGGAGAACCTCATCGAGAACGCCATCAAGTATGGACAAACCGGTCGGAGGGTCGACGTTCGGCTGGACAGGCTCGGTGAAGGACGCGACGCGCTCGTCGCCCTCGACGTGCGCGACTACGGCCCGGGAATCGCGCCAGAGCACGTGCCCCGGCTGACCGAGCGCTTCTATCGCGTGGATACGGCTGACAGCCGTGAAAAGGGCGGCACGGGGCTCGGGCTCGCGATCGTGAAGCACATCGTCAATCGCCATACGGGAAGACTGTCCATCGACAGCCGGATGGGCGAGGGCGCCCGTTTCCGTGTCACGATTCCCGCATTGCTTCCCGAAGCAGTGGCTAGTTGAGAAATTTCAGCCAGTTAGGCTGTTATATTACCGTCACCGATCAGTCATAGACAAGGGGTGCCCGCAACACAGGGGACTCGGATCGATGTCGACGGCGCCGCATATCCTGATCGTCGAGGACGAAGAGCCGCTCACCCTGCTGCTTCGTTATAATCTGGAGGCAGAGGGCTATCGCGTCGAGGTGGTGGCGCGCGGGGACGAAGCGGAGCTTCGACTCCGCGAGACGGTACCCGATCTCGTCCTGCTTGACTGGATGCTTCCTGGGCTGTCCGGCATCGAACTCTGCCGGCGGCTGCGCCAGCGCACGGAGACTCAGCGCTTGCCCGTGATCATGCTCACCGCGCGTGGCGAGGAGAGCGAGCGCGTGCGCGGACTTGCGACCGGCGCCGATGACTACGTGGTGAAGCCATTTTCCGTTCCCGAACTCATCGCCCGTGTGCGGGCCCTCCTGAGGCGTGCCTCACCAGAACGGGTGGCGACACTTCTCGAAGCGGGCGACATCGCGCTGGACCGTGAAACACGCCGTGTGCGTCGGGCCGGCCGGGAACTCCATTTCGGTCCGACGGAATTCCGCATGCTGGAATTCCTCATGGAAAAGCCGGGTCGCGTTTTCACACGCGCCCAGCTTCTCGACGGGGTCTGGGGGCTCGACGCCGACCTCGATGAGCGGACGGTCGACGTCCATGTCGGCCGGCTTCGGAAGGTGCTCAATCGACCCCGCGAACGCGATCCGATCCGGACCGTGAGGGGCGCCGGCTATTCCTTCGACGAGACATTCGCGAAGAAGGCCTGAAACCTTCTCTTGGGCCCGTCTGCCGTCGTCTTCAACGACGCCACTTTCGCTTGAGACACGCGTCGTAGGCGCACAACCGAGTGACGCGTGAAGGCGCCTGACTTAGCCTTTGGCCAGGAGCTTCTTTTCCCGACGGCGCTCGAGAGAAGGCTGGTAGGCGACCTGGGAATGGTACGCACAATAGGGCGTTCCTGGCGGCGACTTGGCGCCGCAGAAGCGGAATTCGGGCGTCGTGGGGTCGCCATGGGGCCAGCGGCACATGGACTCCCTGAGTTCCATGATTGTCACCCGCTCGGAGATCGGGATCACAACCTCTTGCACCGGCTGCGGCGCGACCTGGATCAACGCGGCCGGCGCTGCTTCCAGCTTGGGAGCCAACGCGAGATTGCCGCGCACCTGGGGCGCACCCCCGCCGGAGCCTCCATGCGTGAGCGGATGGCTTGGCGCACGTGTGGCCTTGCGCGGAGGACGGGCCGCCTGGACCGGCGGCGCCTTCGCGCGTCCCGAGAGTCCGAGACGATGGACCTTTCCGATGACGGCATTACGGGTCACCCCGCTGCCGAGCTCGCTGGCGATCTGGCTCGCGCTCAGACCCTGGGTCCAGAGCTTCTTGAGAAGTTCGACCCGCTCGTCGGTCCAGGACATCAGCCTCTTCCTTGTTCAGTCTTGCGCCAGATGAATCCAATATCGCCCGCCGCTCCACACCCGCGGAGCACGTGCTGAATACTCGTCACCGACCTTTGGTTTGCCGCACCAGATGTCGTATTCGACAGATCGGAACCTACGATATAGGGCGACTCCCGTGCAAGAGTCCGCCCGGCATCCAATGCCGCCGCCCGGGGTTTTCCCCAAGCATCGTGGCATGAGCACGGCAGCCGCCGAGTTCTCGCCGATCGGCAGGGCAAGGCTGAAGATCCTGCCGCGCCAAGGCATTCGTTGACAGGATCGGCCCGCGAAACCATAGTTGTAACAGTGCCGCCCGGAGGGGCGGCACTCGTTTTTCGGGCCAGTCCCAAGTCGTCTAGCCTAGGGCTGGATTGCGCAGGCGGCCCGAGACAGTCCCGTCCAACCCGTCGAGGAACCGACAACCGTAACCCCGCGGCCGCGCTGCGGCCCGCCGTGCCAGAAAGACAATCCCATGGCCACCAAGAGCCTGGCTTCCACGAGCCTGCCGAAAGAGAGCCCCCGGCCGTCGCCGCTTCTGCCGACGTTTGCGCGCGCGGATCTCTCCTTCGAGCGAGGCGAGGGGCCGTGGCTTTTTACGCCACAGGGTGAGCGCTACCTCGACTTCGGTTCGGGGATCGCCGTGAACTCACTTGGCCACTCTCACCCGCACCTCGTGGACGCGCTGACGCAGCAGGCTGGAAAGGTCTGGCACGTCTCCAACCTGTACCAGATACCGGAGGGCGCGCGGCTCGCTGAACGCCTCGTGGACGCGACCTTCGCCGACCACGTTTTCTTCACAAACTCGGGCGCCGAAGCGCTGGAATGCGCCATCAAGATGACGCGAAAGTACCATGCGGCGAACGGCCATCCAGAGCGGTTCCGCATCATTACTTTTGAAGGAGCCTTCCATGGCCGTACCCTGGCGACCATCGCAGCTGGCGGGCAGGCCAAGTATCTCGAAGGCTTCGGTCCTAAGGTCGATGGGTTCGACCAAGTACCGTTCGGCGACCACGAGGCACTGAAGGCCGCGATTACGCCGGAGACTGCGGGTATCCTTATCGAGCCGATCCAGGGCGAAGGGGGCGTGCGTCCCGTGCCGCCGCAGTGCCTGCGCGGCCTTCGCGAGCTCTGCGACGAGAACGGCCTGCTCCTGATCTTCGACGAGGTTCAGACCGGCGTCGGGCGGACCGGCAAGCTTTTCGCGTACCAGCATAGCGGCGTCGAGCCTGACATCATGGCCATCGCCAAGGGTATCGGAGGCGGGTTTCCGATGGGCGCCTGCCTTTCGACGCTGGAGGCTGGCAAGGGGATGACCGCCGGCGTTCATGGCACGACCTTTGGCGGCAATCCGCTCGCGATGGCCGTCGGAAACGCCGTGCTCGACGTGATCCTCGAGCCCGGCTTCCTCCCGCACGTCCAAAAGATAAGCCTGCTGCTCAAGCAGCGCCTCGCCGAACTCAAGGACCGCCATCCAGCGATCATCGAGGACGTACGGGGCGAGGGGCTGCTCCTTGGACTGAAATGCAAAGCGCCGAACACCGATCTCGCGACGGCGGCCCGCGCCGAAAAACTGCTGACGGTGCCCGCCGGCAACAACGTGCTGCGCCTGCTGCCGCCGCTCGTGATCAACGAAGCCGTGGTTTCTGACGCGTTTGGCCGCCTCGACAGGGCCTGCATGGCGCTGGAGGCAAAGGCCGCAGAAGGACCAAAGCCGTGAGCCCGCCCGTTCCGTTCAGACATTTTCTGGACCTCCAACAGTTTAGTCCAGAAGAACTGCGTGAGATCCTCGCCGGCGCCTCGCGCCTCAAGGCTGCTCGGCGCCGCGGCGAGAGGCAGGCCGAGCGACCGCTCGAGGGCAAAACACTGGCTATGATCTTCGACAAGCCTTCGACCCGCACCCGCGTCTCCTTCGACGTGGGAATGCGAGAACTCGGAGGCGAGACGATCATGCTCACAGGCGCCGAGATGCAACTCGGCCGTGGCGAGACGATCGCCGACACGGCACGCGTGTTGTCCCGTTACGTGGACGCCATCGTGATCCGGATGCTCGACAGCGCGGCCGTCCGCGAACTCGCCGAGAACGCGACCGTGCCAGTGATCAACGGCCTCACGAAACATTCGCACCCGTGCCAGATCATGGCGGACGTGATGACGTTCGAGGAACACCGCGGTTCCATCGCCGGCAAGACAGTGGCCTGGGTCGGGGACAGCAACAATGTGCTGGCCTCCTGGGTCCACGCCGCGGCGCGGCTCGACTTTCGGCTGAACATCGCCAGCCCTGAAGAGCTTGCTCCGCCGGCAGACCTGCTGGCCTGGGCGCGGCGGGAGGGGGCGCGCGTCTCCTCGATGCTCGATCCCTTCGACGCTGCGGAGGGTGCGGACTGCATTGTCACCGATTGTTGGGTCTCGATGGGTGACGAGGATGCCGGACGCCGGCACAACCTGTTGGCGCCCTACCAAGTCAACGCACGTCTCATGAAGGCTGCGGACGAACGCGCCGTCTTCATGCACTGTCTTCCCGCGCATCGCGGGGAGGAGGTGACGGACGAAGTCATGGACGGGCCGCAGTCAGTGGTGTTCGACGAAGCCGAGAACCGTCTGCACGCGCAGAAGGGGATCTTGGCTTGGTGCCTCGGGGCCCCTATCTGACTCCCCTGAGAGGAGGTAAAAGCCTCCGTTTCTGATCTTTGTGGCCCGCTCCGGCGGGCCCTTCTGTTTGAGGCGCAGCTTCGCGCCTAAAGGTGCACGACGCCATGGACCGCATGCCTGTTCCTCATCCCGAACTCGACGACCGCGTGGTTCCCTTTGCCGTCGAGCCTCTGGACGCCCGGGGGCGTATCGTCCGGCTGGGCCCTCTCGTCGATACGATCCTGGCTCGCCACGCCTATCCTGCACCGGTCTCCCGACTGGTCGGAGAGGTGGTGGTTCTCGCCATCCTGCTCGGCACCTCGCTGAAATTCGAAGGGCGCTTCCAGATCCAGACGAAGACCGATGGAGTCATCGACATGCTGGTTGTCGACTTCGACGCGCCCGACAGGGTGCGCGCCTACGCCCGTTTCGATGCAGCGCGGTTGGCGGCGCTTCCTGCCGACGCATCCCCCTCGATGCTTCTGGGCCGCGGTCACCTCGGCATGACTATTGACCAGGGGGCCGACATGGCCCGCTACCAGGGCATCGTTGCGCTGGACGGTCAGTCGATCGAAGAGGCGGCCCATCAGTATTTTCGTCAGTCCGAGCAGATCCCCACGCGCGTCCGCCTCGCGGTCGGCGAAATGATGGAGGGGAGCGGCCGACGCTGGCGGGCTGGGGGGCTGATCGCGCAGTTCCTGCCGACGTCTCCGGAACGGCTGCGTCAGGCCGATCTTGATCCTGGCGATAGCCCGGAGGGATCGATTGCCCCGGTCTTTGTGGAGGACGACGCCTGGGTAGAGGCGCGTTCGCTGGTCGAGACCGTAGAGGACCACGAACTGATCGATCCGACCCTGCCCAGCGAGAGCCTTCTCTACCGACTCTTTCACGAACGCGGGGTGCGCGTTTTCGAGGCCCAGCCGGTCATTGAGCAGTGTCGCTGCTCGCGCGACCGGATCGTGACCATGTTGCGCCAATTCTCCACCGAGGAACGCCAGTCCATGGTTGGCGAAGACGGACGGATCGGGATCACGTGCGAGTTCTGCTCCACCCATTATGTGGTCGCGCCGCACGAGGTTGGCGTTGAGGCCGAGTAGTCCGCCGCGCGATGGGGCGTAAACCCCACCTATGCCATGGCGATCGGGGAAGCCAGTCACCGCCTATCTGCAGGTCTCGATCAGGCGGTCGATGAACGCTCCCCCATGCTCCATCTCGGCGAGCGTGATGTACTCGTCGGGCTGATGCGCCTGGTCAATGGAACCGGGGCCACAGACGACCGTGGGCAAGCCGTGCCGCTGGAACTGGCCTGCCTCGGTTCCATAAGGCACGGTGATCGTGCGGTTCCGCCCGGCCAGCCTGAGCGCAAGCTGTTCAGCCGGCGAGCCCGGATCAGGGGCGAGCCCTGGCACATCGACTCCGATGATCGTCTCGACACTCGCCGGGCGTCCTGTCGCGCGCATGCGCGGCAGAACCACGGTCTCAGCGTGGGCGTTCAGCAATGCAAGCGCTTCGCGTTCATCCGTTCCCGGCACGCCACGCACCTCCCAGACGAAGCGGCAGAGCTTGGGCACGATGTTGCGGGCTGTGCCTCCCTCGATCGTCCCGACATGGACAGTCGCATAGGGCGGGTCAAATCGACCCGTCGCGTCGCCACGCGCCCTGAAGAGGTCGCTGATCCGATCGAGTTCAGCGACCAACGCGGCGGCCCCCGAGATCGCGTTGGCGCCCAAGGCAGGCTTTGAAGAATGCGCCTCGAACCCGTGCACTGTGGTGTCGAACATCACCACGCTCTTGTGCGCGTCGGCGACCTGGAGTTCCGTCGGTTCGCCCACGATGACACAACCTGGCCGTGGCAAGTCCTGCCCCATGGCGCGGATGGCATCGATGACGCCGAGGCAAGTCGTTTCCTCGTCGTAGCTGAGCAGGATGTGGATGGGTCTCGTGAGAGTGGCCGTCTTCATGGCCGGGAGGCGCGAGAGCACCAGGGCGGCGAAGGCCTTCATGTCGACGGCGCCCCGGCCGTAGGCCCGGTCCTCTGTCACCCGCAGCGTGAAGGGGTCCGACGTCCAGGACTGTCCGGCCACCGGCACGACATCTGTGTGCCCCGACAAGACGACGCCTCCGTCCACCGCGGGCCCCAGAGTGGCGAAGAGCGCGGCCTTGTCGCCCCGCGCGTTTGGAAGCCTCGAAAAAGCGACACCCTCCTGTTTCAACAACTCCTCGACAAAGGAAATGAGATCCAGGTTCGAGCGGTCACTTTCGGTATTGAAGGAGACAAGCCGCTCGAGAAGCGAGAGTGGTGCAAGATCGATCATGAGAGAAGATTAGCGCGGCAATGGCTCTGTGCCACCTCGAAAGGTCCGTCACGATGCTCAGTGCACCACGCGGCGCGCCTGCGGGCTGTCCAGCGAGAAGGGAGGCACTTCCGCCTCGAAGGTCTCGCCGGCTTCTGTGCGCATGGCGTATGTCCCCGCCATGATGCCCTGCGGCGTTTCTAGCGGACAGCCACTCGTGTACTTGAAGACCTCTCCCGCCTTCAGTACGGGCTTCTTGCCCACCACGCCTTCGCCCTTCACCTCATGCACCACGCCGTTGGCGTCGCGGATCCGCCAGTGGCGAGCTTCGAGCCGCACGGTCTCCGTGCCGAGGTTGGCGATCTCCACCGTGTAGGACCAGAAATAGCGGCCTTCCTCAGGCGAGGACTGGTCGGCATGGTAGGAGGACGAAACGGTGATCTGGATGTTCCGCGTGACGGCCCTGTACATGAGAGGTCCTCGAATGGACCTGCCCTGGGGGCAGGGGGATGCCGTGCGGTCTAAGGTCGCCGCGGGCCCGCGTCAATCGGCCGGCGGCTTGAGGAGTGATGCTGCGACGTCAATGCCCCCGCCCGAGGGGGGCGTATGTTCGACGCGCGGCTGAGACGTATCGTGGATCCCGTGCTCTTGCGAGCGGCCATACCCCTCGCCAGGCGCGGGGTCCATGCCGACCATGTCACTGGGGTTTCGCTCGTCATCGGGATCGCCTGCGCCGCTGCTGTGGCGACAGGCGCCTTCCCGCTTGCGCTCGCCCTGCTCGCAATCAGCCGGATCTCCGACGGCCTCGACGGTGTCGTAGCCAGTCTGACCAGGCGCACGCCTCGCGGCGGCTTCCTGGACATCGTCAGTGATTTCGCCTTCTATGGGGCTGTGCCGTTCGGCTTCGCCCTTTGGGATCCTGGCCTGAACGCCTTGTCAGCGTCCTTCCTGCTGTTTGCATTCTACGTCAACGGCGCGACGTTTCTCGCCTATGCAGCCGTTGCGGCGCGGCAAGGTCACACCGACGAGCCGCGCGGGCCGAAATCTATCCACTACACGGCAGGCCTTGCGGAGGGCGGCGAGACCATCGCCGTCTTTGCAATGATGATGCTGTGGCCCGCGGTTTTTCCCTCGCTCGCCTGGGGCTTTGGCGCGCTCTGCCTCGTATCCGCCAGCGCGCGGGTGCTGATCGCCTGGCGCGCCTTTCCTTGAAGATCTTAGGTTCCTGCCGCCTGGCGCAGGTCGGCGATGATGTCGTCGGGGTGCTCGATTCCGCAGGATAGGCGCAGCAACCCCTCGGTAATGCCGAGCTCCGCGCGTGCTTCGGGAGTGAGCCGCTGATGGGTCGTGGTGGCCGGATGAGTAATGATGCTTTTTGCGTCTCCAAGGTTGTTGGAGATGCGGATCAACCTGAGGCGGTTCCCGAAGCCGAATGCACCAGACTTTCCCCCCGCGACCTCGAACGAGACCATCGTGCCGCCGCCACCCATTTGGCGCATCGCCAGTTCATGCTGCGGATGGTCGGGCCGGCCGGGATAGAGCACCAGACTGATGCCCGGAGTCTTGGCGAGAGCATCCGCAACACGCTCGGCATTGCGCATCTGGCGCTCCACTCGCAGGGGAAGCGTTTCTAAGCTCTTCAGCAGCACCCAGGCATTGAAGGGGGACAGAGCCGGGCCGGTCTGGCGCAGGAAGTTGTGGACGTGCTCCTCGATGAATGCCTTTGAGGCGAGGATCACGCCGCCGAGGCATCGACCCTGGCCGTCAATGTGCTTCGTCGCAGAATACACCACGCAATCCGCCCCGAGCTTGAGCGGCTTCTGCAGCATGGGCGTCGCAAGCACGTTGTCGACCACCAGCTTCGCACCAACTCGGTGCGCTATGCCGGCAATGCTCTCGATGTCCAGGATCTCGAGGGTTGGATTGGTCGGGCTTTCCAAAAAGAAAACCTTCGTATTCGGCCGTACCGCGGCGCTCCACTCGTCGAGGTCAACGCCGTTGACGAGCGTCGATGCGACGCCGAAGCGCGGCAAGAGATCCTCGACGATGTAGCGACAGGAGCCGAAAAGCGCCTTTGCCGCCACGACGTGGTCGCCCGCCTTCACTTGTCCCATCATCGCCGCAGTGACGGCAGCCATGCCGCTTGCCGTCGCGCGTGCGGCTTCGGCGCCCTCCAACAAGGCCATCCGCTGTTCGAACATCGCAACAGTGGGGTTGGAGAAGCGGGCGTAAATAAATCCCGGATCCTGCCCGTTGAACCGCGCCTCTGCGGTTTCCATCGTGTCGTACGAGAAGCCCTGCGTCAGGAAGAGGCTTTCCGACATCTCGCCAAGCGCGGAGCGAAACGAACCACCATGCACCAGCAGCGTATCGGGCTGGAGGGTGGCCGGATCGAGCCGAGCGCTGAGATCGTCGGATGCCATGCCAGTTCTCCGGTCCCGCAGGAGGGCCCTTCGCCGGAAACCCGGCCGGAGACCCCGCAGCAACGGGCGACAATGGGCGAAGCCGGGCCAAAACACGCGAAAAGCCCGGAAAGATTGCCTCGTTTATGTCTCGAGGCCGATGGCGTCAACCGGAGCGATGCGCTAGGACCAGCGAAAGTCAGAGGGCCTGCCGGTCTCATGCGCAGCGTTCCGCATCCCATGGGCAGGCCGGGAGGCATTAATGGGCGTCGTGATCTGGCCGTCGCAGGCCATCCTGAAAGCCATTGAGAAAGGCCTGATAGCCGCTACGCCGGCCGTCGAGACCGCGCAAATCCAGCCGGCGAGTCTTGACCTGCGTCTCGGTGATCGGGCCTTCCGTGTCCCCGCGAGCTTCCTGCCGGGTCCGGGTCGCAGCATGGCGGCGCGGCTGAGCGAACTCTCAACCCACGAAGTCGACCTAACCCAGCCGCAGGTCCTTGAACGGAACTGCGTCCACATCGTGCCGCTGATCGAAAATCTCGCTTTGCCCGAGGGAACCTCGGCCCGCGCCAATCCCAAGAGTTCGTCGGGCCGCCTCGATATCTTCGTGCGCATCATCTGCGACGGAGGCCAAGCCTTCGACGAGATTCCGGCCGGATATCGCGGTCCTCTCTATGCGGAAGTCGTGCCGCGCTCCTTCCCTGTGATCGCCCGCATGGGTAGCACGCTCGCCCAGCTTCGTCTGTTCGACGAGGACGCGGCGGTCGGCGACAGGACGCGCCTGGTGCCTGTTTCGATCGACCTTGATCCGGCGGGCAAGCCAGGCGGCATCGTGGGATACCGCGCGCGGCGTACATCGGGCCTCATCGACCTCGCCAGGGTTGGCGCTTATCGGGTCGCCGAATTCTGGGAGCCCATTACGATGGATAGGGGGCGTCGGGAACTCGTGCTCGACCCCGACGACTTCTACATCCTCGCATCGCTCGAACACGTGGTGATCGGCGCCGACGAGGCTGCTGAGATGCTCGCCTACGACACGTCGGTCGGTGAACTCCGGGCACACTATGCCGGGTTCCTTGATCCCGGATTCGGGCTGGCTGAGGCAGGAGGTGCAGGGAGCAAGGTCGTCCTCGAGGTTCGTAGCCACGACGTGCCGTTCCTGCTCGACCACGGCCAGCGCGTCGCGACCCTGCGGTATGAGCCTTTGCGCGAACGCCCCGCTTTTCTTTATGGCGAGGGCATCCGCTCGAACTATCAGGGGCAGGGACTCAAACTCTCCAAGCATTTCGCCTGACGGAGGCATTCTCCGCTGCGACAGCAGGGGGACGCGCCGCAAGTCTTCGTGAGGCTTGTAGTCGTCGCGGATAGCCGCTGCGGTTGGCATCGTCGCTGGCGGGGCCGCTCGGCCTGGCATGTCGCCGCTGACTGGCCCGGCTCGCGGCGCGCTGCTCCGATGCTAGCGGCAGCATTTGCGGCCGCGACTTCCCGCGCGCCGAAGAGGCGGATGAGTGCTTCGTGTCTGCCCAACCCTGGCAGCGAGCTACATCGCGTGCGCCGAAGGCGCGCAAGGTGCGCGAGCGGGGCAGATGACTGGAACGAGACGTCGGCGAAAGGCTAGAACTTCCCGAAGCGCAGGTAGGCCTCTTGCGGGTCAAGACCGGCCAGGATGGCGGTGCGGACCTTGTTCTCTGTCTGGATCGCAGTTTCGGCGGCAGCGACGATGTCCTCGGCATGTGCCTTGGGGAGGCGGACCATGCCGTCGCGATCCCCCAGCAGATAGTCTCCCGGCGCGATCACGACGTCGCCGATGCGGATCTCCTCGTCGATGGCCTTGGGCAGCCAGTGGCCGACAATGTCACGCGGGGTGTGGCCACGCGACCAGGTCTGGAAGTCCAGCGCGAGAAGGAAGTTGGTATCGCGGACATAGCCGTCCGCCACGCATCCCAGCACGCCCTTGTTCTTCAAGGTCTCGGCCGAGAGCTCTCCCATGTGGGCCACGACCCTGTCATTGGGCTGGCATGTCCAGATATGGCCTGGCTTCGCCTTGGAGAGCAGGCCCGTCCACTGGAGCAGTGTCTCGTGCGGGTCCGCTTCGGGGTCGACTTTGCCTTCGATGGTGAAAGCCGGTCCTGCCAGCACCCGGTCGGGCATGTTCGAGACGAGTTCGGGAGGCAGCGTGAAGGCCTTGAAGCCCATTCCCCGCATGACGTCGTGAACCACACCCGTGTAGCACTGGCTGAGGCGCGAGGTGATGGGGTCGGACATGGGCAGATCCTTTGCGCAGGGGCCTCGAGGTGTCTCCTGCGCAGAGGACTAGCGGGACCGGCGCGCTGCGTCGAGATCCACCGTCAGGCGGCGCGGCGCAGGTCGAGCCGCATGACCTGGGAGATCTTGCGATGCACGGTCTGGAGACGGGCCAAAGGCTCGCGCTTTTCCCTTGCCTCGCGCGACGTCAGCCGTCTCATGAGGTCGGCGTCGTCCTTTTCGACCCTGTCGGCGGTGCGCTCCCGCAAATGGTCGTAGCGAAACCCGATATCCGCAAGGCGAGAAAGGGCTCTCCGCGCCTCGTCGAGAAGTCCCGGCGGATAGAAGGCCGCGCAGTTGGGATCCCGCTCGTCCTGGCGCAACTTGCCGTACCGCATGGTGGTCCTCCCTGCATTTTCAAAAACACCAGTCGCGTCGGGTATGTCCCAACGTCGAGTTCTAAAGACTTGTTCTCAAACGCTGATGTCCGCGCACACTGCACATCTCGAACGAAGCCCCCGGGCCGTTCGTTCGCCGACGTGGACAATTTACATCAGGTTGCCGCCCATGGAAACCCGCCAAAAAGGGGCGAGCGGTTTCACCAGAGCCCAGGACATCGCGTCCTGATCGGCGCCGGCCTACGCGGCTGGCAAAGGGTCGTCAGGTCCGATCAGCCCCCAGGTGAGGCCGACAGACGCCGTCCAGGAAAAGTCCCTCCCGCCCAGTGGCGCTCCGTCGCGTGGATCGAAGTATTCGGAGAAGCCGCTCAGCCGCAGGAGGGTCCCCGCATCCGTGCGGATTCTGTCGGCAATCGAGTCGAAGCCGTAGCTGGCGAAACCCTGCGCGATCATCCAGTTCATCATCAGCCACACGGGCCCTCGCCAGTAGCGCTTTGGGTCGAAACGGGGGTCGCGAGGGTCCATCGATGGAACCATGTACTGCACGCTCCGGGTCCACTCGTCGAACAGGCCCGCCAGGAGGGCCGCCCCATCCTCATCGACGGCGCCGGCATAAAGCGGAAGGAATGTCGCTGAGGTGACGCTGTCGACGAGTTCGTCACGGACGAGGTCCCGCGACCTATACGTTCCGTCGGGTGCTTGCAGAAGTGTCGTGCCGAGCCGTAGCCGTGCTGCCCGCCCGCGCGCAGCCTCGGCGACTGTTGCGTCGCCGAGAGCGTCAGCCAGGAGCGCGAGGTCGTGTTCGGCGCGCGCCAGGATGCATTGGATCCCGAGATCGCAGACGCGGAACGCGGATTCCCGGGCGATACGGGCCTGGTCCCAGTTCATCGTCGCGGACGTATCCACGAGCGTCATGACCCGGTCGTAGAAGAGATCGGTTGGCCGCTCGGACGGGTCGACCCGCTTGTTGTCCTGTCGAAGGGCCGCGACGTGCACGGTCGGGACCAGGCTCTCCAACGGGGAGTCCCATTCGGGAGAATTGTCGCGCCCGCTTTCCCAGGGATGCACGCTGCACACGATGCCAAGCTCTCGCTGGTCGCGCGTGTCGGACCACCAGCGGTGCCAGGCATCGAGGCGAGGCAGCAACGCCGCCGCGCGTCGCCGCGCAAGCTCCTTGTCCTTCGCGCTGCCGAAGACCCGCCAGGCGGCCGAGGCCGCGACGGGCGGTTGCGTGATTCCGGAAGTCGGCGGCACATGGCTCGTCCGCCACGCATCGGGGCCCGGATAGTAGCCGTCGGCAGGAGCGTGAAAGATGATGTGAGGGACCATGCCGTCCCTCCACTGGCCGCGCATGAGGCTGTCGAGCTCGGTCCAGGCGCGATCCTCGTCGAGGAGCGCATAACCCATCGCGACGAATGCCGAATCCCAGTTCCACTGGAAGGGATAGACCCGGCCGTTTGGCACGGCATAGCCGCCGCGGTCATTTGCAGTGAGCACCGCTCGGGCGGTGGTGGGTCCTGTCATGGTCAGCATCCGATGAAGGGGTCAGGCGGCGATGGCCGTATCGGTCGAGGGGTCCATCCACACGATGCGTTCGCTAGGAAGAACAAGTCCCAGCTGGCCGTTGGCGGGCAGTGCGGTGTCGGGCGGGGCGGCCACGCGGACCTGCGTCTCGCCGATGCGCCCGGTGAGCAGCAGGTGCGAGCCCATCGGCTCGCTGACGCGGACCTGGAAGGGGATACCCTCGGTCGCCGCAACCAATCGGGCGTCCTCGCCGCGGAAACCGAGCAGGAGCTCTCCGTCCCTGGGCGCCGGTAAACGGGAGCCTCCGAGCGACACTGTCCCAGCGCCCGATGTAACCGGCAGGAAGTTCATGGGCGGCGAACCGACGAAGCCGCCTACGAAGCGGGTCGCCGGCCGCGCATAAACCTCAGGAGGTGGAGCGCATTGCACGATCCGGCCCCCATACATGACAGCAATCCGGTCGGCGAGGCCCATGGCCTCGGTCTGATCGTGGGTGACGTAGACCGTCGTGGTGCCGGCTTCGCGCAGCACGGACTTGAGCTCGGAGCGCATTTCGAGCCGAAGGAGCGCGTCGAGGTTGGAAAGCGGCTCGTCCATCAGAAGCACGGCGGGCTCGACGGCGAGCGCGCGGGCCACAGCGACGCGTTGGCGCTGACCACCGGAAAGCTTCGCCGGATAGCGCTCGAGGTAGGGCTCGATGTGAAGCAGAGCCGCCGCTTTGGCGACCTGTCGGCGGACCTGGTCGTCCGACCTGCGCTGCATGCGAAGGCCGAAGGCGACGTTCTCGAAGACCGTCATATGCGGAAATACCGCGTAGTTCTGGAACACCATGGCCAGTCCACGCTCGCGCGGCGCAAGGTTCGATACGTCGCGTCCGCCGATCAGGACGCGGCCCGAGCTCTGCTGCTCGAGGCCGGCCATGATGCGCAGCAGCGTGGTCTTGCCGCATCCGGAAGGACCCAGCAGTGCGACAAATTCTCCATCGGAGATGTCGAGTGAGACCTCGGCAAGCGCCGTGGCGCTGCCGAAGGACTTGGCGATTCGGTCAATTGCGATGCCGGCCATGACGTGTCCTCAGCGGTTGGATACGCCCCACATGGCGAAGAGGTACTTGCGGACTGCGAAGATGAAAACGACGGAGGGGACGATCAGGATGAAGCCGCCGGCGAAGCGATAGTGCAGCGGGCTTTCGGCCAGGATCGTCAGCAGATAGGCGGTCAGCGTGCGCTCGCGCACGGTGAGCACGCTTGCAGCGAATACCTCGTTCCACGAGATCACGAAGGCGAAGACGGCGGCCGCCACGATGCCCGGCGCGGCCAGTGGCAGGACGACCTTGCGCACGGCTCGCCAGCGCGATGCGCCGAAGACCCAGGCCGCTTCCTCCAGCTCTCGCGGGATGCCCTGGAACAAGCTCGCCGTGACAAGCACGGCAAACGGCAAGGCCAGCGCCGTGTGAACGAGGCTCACCCCGAGCGGCGTGTCGTAGAGCCCGACGCGGATGAAGCTCACGGTGAGCGGAAGCGCGAGGATGGCGAGGGGGAAGGCGCGTGTGAGCAGCACGAGCATGCGGAAGCCTGTCTGCCCGATGAAGCTGTATCGCGCGAGCGCGTAGCCGGCGGGCGCGCCGAGCCCGATCGAGAAGATCATCGTGAGGACGGCCGCGATCACCGAGTTGCCCATGGCGTGCCAGACGCCCTCGATCTCGAGGAAGGGCATGAGGTTGGCGAGCGTCGAGCGCGCGGGAGACAGGGTTTTCGGCCAGGCGAAGACCCAGGAACGCCCACCGAAGGCCCCAAGTCCGATCATGTAGAGCGGCACCAGAACCCAGGCGCAGAGCACCGCGACTCCACTCCAGAAGACCAGGCGGCGCGCCGTCATGGCCTGGCCTCCTCGGGCGTGCGCAGCAGGCGCAGGTACACGGCGGTCGCCGCCAGCGACACGGCCATGATGAGAACGGCGTAGGCGGCTGCGACCGCATAGTTCTGGTTCGTGTTCTGCCAGACATAGGCTTCGCCCGCGAGCACCGGCAGGTTGCTGCCGCCGAGTGCGTAGACGACGCCGAAGACTTCAAAGGCGAGCACCGTGCGAAGGATCAGAGCGGACTGCAGGCTGGGCTTCAGCAGCGGCAAGGTGATGCGTCGAAAACGTGTCCAAGGCCCTGCTCCGAAGATCTCGGCTGCCTCGGCATATTCCTTCGGAATGAGCTGCAGGCCGGCCACCAGCACCACGAGAACGATCGCTGTGGCGCGCCAGACCTCCGCCGCGACGATGCCGAGAAACAACGTTACCGGATGCTCATAGGTGAGCCAGGCGGTCTTGCCGGAGAGCAGTCCCAGCGAATAGAGGGCGCTGTTGAGGAAACCCGTGTCGGACAGGATCACCAGCCAGACGAGACCGGCCGCGAGGTCGGAGATGCCGAGGGGGATCGTCCAGATCCAGAGCACCAGGTCGCGCCCGGCAGCCATCTTCTGCAGCATCAGCCCCATGCCGAGCGCCAGTGCGATCTGCATGGGCACCACCGCGACCACGAGCGCGAAGGTGTTGCGCAGCGCCGGCCAGAAGTTCAGGTCGCCCGCCATCTTCTGGAATGGGCCGAGCGAGAACCCGCCGGTCTCGCCCGTGAAGGCCAGCGCCATCGTCTGCACCAGCGGCATCACGAAGAGCGCAAGCAGGAACAGAACGGCCGGGGCGATCAGCAGGTAGGGCAGCACGCGCAAACGCGCCATGGCCGGACCTCCGGGCGAGAGCGGGGGAAGGCGCGCCGCGAAGGATCCGGCGCGCCCGGCGGTTCACTTGACGGGACAAGGTCCCGTCGACGGAGCGTCGGGCGCCCAGCAGGGAGCCTTGGTGTCTTCCATGATCGCGCGCAGCGCGACGGCTTGCTCGTCGAGCACCTTGGCCACCGGTTCCTTGTTGAGGACGATGCGCGTGAAGGTGTCGACATAGACCTTGTTGAACTCGCCGCCCTTCGCGCCCAGGCCCACAGGCAGCAGCACGGTGATGAGATCCTTGGAATCCATGGTCTTGCCGAGGCCGCCGGCGATCAGCTTGATGCCCGGCGAGAGGTCGGCCGGCAGTTCGGCCTTCACGACCGGGAAGAAGCCCACCTCCTTCGCCGTGATGATCTGGGTGGCAGGCTTGGTCAGATGATCGATCAGCGCGACGGCGCCGGCACGGTCGGGCGCGTTCTTGGGGATCGAAAGGCCCGCCAGCACGACCATCGCGCCGCGGCCCTTTGGACCGGCAGGGGAGGGCACCACGACGTAGTCGTCCGGCGCGGCGGTGAGCGCCTCGCGCACACGCGCCACGTGATCCCAGGCGATCCAGACGTCGCCGGACTGGAGCGGCTCCTGCATGAAGTCGTAGCGGGTCGAGTCGGGGTTCACGAAGGCCCACAGGGCGGCGAAGTCGCTCCAGGCCTTCTGCGCCTCAGGCGAGCGAAAGGCCGTGACCGTCGAATTGGTGTAGGCGGGAAGCAGCGACCCCTCCAGGAAGCGGGCGAAGAGGCCCTTCGGACCGGCCGGGAACCCAAGCAGGCGCTTTCCGGTCTTGTCCTGGATCGCCTTGCCCCAGGCGAGCAACTGGTCGTAGGTCAGCGCGTTCACGTCCGCGCCCGCGGGCAGGAACGGCAGCGCCTGCTTGTTGACCACGACCACATAGCTCGCCTGCATCCAGGGGATCATCAGCACGTGGTCGGTGCCGAACTTGCCGGAGTCCATCAGGCCCTGCGGGATGCCCCGGTCCTTCAGGGTGGCTGCGACGTCGTCGAGCGGCTGCAGGATATCGACGAGCGGAGCCATCTCGCCGTGCCCCGCGCCGTACAGGCTGGCAGTGACCTTTCCGGCCTGCTGTTCGGCGCGCGCCCGCACCGTGAAGGGACCGGGCTCGTCCACGACGTAGGTCGTCGCGGGTCCGCCCTTCAGGATCGCGGAGCGCACCTTCTGCGCCTCCTCGATCGGTCGCAACTGCGTGGACATGAAGACGAGGTCGGCGGCGCGTGCGGCCTGCACTGCGGCCAGCGAGGTCGCCATCACCGCGGCCGCGAGGCCGGCTCTGAAAAGGGTCATGTGTTTCCTCCGGTGCACTGTCTTGTTGTTCAGCTGCGTTGAGTTGGCTCGAAGTCGTGGGGGCGATCCGGCGCCCCGGCCGAGCGACGCGCGGCGAGCGTGCCTCCCTGCAGAAAGGCCACCGGCTGCACGGCCTGCAGGGCGGCGGGATCCTCGCCGTCGATGCGGGCCAGCATGAACGAGGCGAGCTGCTCCGCCGTAGCCTCGAAGCTCAGCTCCATCGTGGTGAGCGGAGGAGAGGTGAAGGCGGACGCGGTGAGGTTGTCGTGGCCGATGACGGACAGGTCGCGCCCGGGAACGAGGCCCCGCTCGGCGCAGCACTTCAAGACGCCATAGGCCATGCGGTCCGTCGCCGCGACGATCGCCGTCGGCGGATCCCGCCCGTCGAGCAGCGCGTGCGCCATGGCGCATGCCGCATGCCCGTCCGCGGGAATCTCGCAGACCCGCGGCTCGAGCCCCGCCTCGTCCATCGCGCGGGCAAACCCCGTGCGGCGATAGCGCGAGAAGCAAAAGGCGGACGGAGCCGCGAGATGCACGAGGCTGCGATGGCCGAGGGCCAGAATCCGCCGGGTGGCGTCGGCGAAAGCTGCCTCGCCGTCGCCGTCGACAAAGGCGTAGGGCTGTCGTGCATTCGTGCGCCCCATGCACACGAAGGGGAAATCGACGGATTGCAGGTAGGTCACGCGGGGATCGTCCCAGCGTGTGCGTACGACGATCACGCCGTCGGCCCGACGGCTTTCGACGAGACGGCGGTAGAGGGCGTCCTCCTCTGCGCCCGGCGACGCCGACAGGACAGAGAGGTCGTAGCCCGCCGCGGCCAGCCGCCGGCCGATGCCGTGCAGGAGGCGGATGTAGAGCGGTTCGTCGAAATGGCCGGCTTCGGTCGGCAGGACGAGCGACACGATCTCGCTGCGGCCGGTGCTGAGCCGCCGGGCCGCGCTGTTGGGCCGGTAGTTCGCCGCCTTGGCGGCGGCAACGATCCGGGCCCTCGTCTCGGTGGAAACGTTGGGATGGCCGTCCAGCGCCCGCGACACCGTCGCGGCGGACACGCCCAGCGCCTTGGCCAGCTCGCGAACCGAGCTCATGCATCCTCCCGAAACGTCTTCTGCGCTCCGATATTGGGCATGTAAACCGGTTTCATCGCATCATGCAACCGGTTTCATTGGTCTTCATCATTTCGCTCGCCCGCACGGTCCTCAGGCGGCCCTCACAGGCTCCTGCTGTGGATCGCCGGTGCGGAAGAACCCGACAAGGTCCTCCAGCCGCAGGATCTCGTTGGCGAGCGTGGTGGCGGAGGCGGAGCTCTGCTCGGCGAGGGCCGAGTTCTGCTGGGTCACCTCGTCGATGTGGCTGACGGCCTGGCTCATCTCGCCGATCCCGTTGGCCTGTTCGGTGGAGGAGGAGGCGATCTCGGCGACGGCGTCGGAAACGGTTCCGGCCGCCTCGACGATCCGCGTCAGCGTGGCGCCGGCCTCCTTGACCAGGCCGGTTCCGATGGAGACCTGCGCCGTCGCGCCGGCGATGAGGCCGCCAATGTCCTTCGCCGCTTCGCTGGCGCGCTGCGCGAGGGCGCGCACCTCCGCCGCGACGACCGCGAAGCCCTTTCCGGCTTCGCCCGCGCGCGCGGCCTCGACGGCGGCGTTGAGCGCGAGAAGGTTGGTCTGGAAGGCGATCTCGTCGATCACTCCCGTGATCTCCCCGATGCGCCGGGACGTGCCTTCGATCCGGTCCATGGCCTGCATCGCCGCGGCGACGGTCTCGCCGCCCTCGGATGCGACGAGGCGCGCGCGCTGCGCCGTGTCCGCGCACAGGCGCGCCGACTGCGAACTCGTCTTCACGGACGCCGCCAGCTCTTCGGTCGTCGCGGCCGTCTCCTCGAGGAACGAGGCCTGCTGCTCGGTGCGCAGCGCCAGGTCGTCCGCGCCTCCCCTGATCTCGCTCGCGGCGGCCGAGATCTGCGCAGCGGTGACCTTGATCGTCGCCACCGTCTGCGACATGTGCCGCAGCGTCGTGTTGACCGCGTTCGCCAGCTCGCCGAACCGTCCCCGATAGGCGGGCCGCACGCTCCGGGTGAGGTCGCCCTCGGCGAGCCCGCCCAGCACCTGGGCGAGCTCTCCCGTCGCCGCGTCGACCACCCCGTTGATGGCGTTGATGCCGTCGATCAGGCGGCGCAGATCGGGGTCCGTGGCCTCGGCCTCCACCCGGGCGAGGAAGTCGCCCTGCGCCGCGCGATCCACCACCTCGCCAACCTCATGGACGATGCGGGCCATGAGCCTCGCTCGCTCTTCGCGGTCTGCGGCCTCGCGCCGCTCCGCCCTGTCATGCTCGCGGACGGCCCGCGCATTCTCGCGGAAGACCTCGATCGCGCCCGCCATGGCCCCGATCTCGTCGGAGCGGTCGGCGCCGGGTATGGCGGTGTCCAGGTCCCCGGCGGCGAGGCGATGCATCGCCTGCTCGGTTCCCCCGATTGCGCCCGCAATGCGCCGGCCCCCCGCGAAGGCGGCGCCCGAGGCCACGAGAATGGTCGCGAGCAGCACGCCTGCCACGATGGCGGTCCGCTCGATCGCATCCCGGCGCGTGGCCTCGGCGGCCGCGATGATGGCCCGGCCGAGCTGGTTCTGCAGGTCGAACAGGGCGTCGATCCGCGCCGTCGCGCGGGCGCGCCATTCGCCGGCGGACAGGTCCGGCGACCCCTGCGCGACCTGGCGCAGGAAGGCCGCCCGCGAGGCCTGCAGGTCTGGGGAGCCGGCCGCGAGGGACTTGATGGCGCCTCCCAGGCCGGCGGGATCGTGGGCCGCGATCTCGTTGAGCTTGCCCTCGCTCACGGCCGCCAGCCCGATCAGCGTGGCGACCTCGGCCGCCGGCGACGCGGCCTTGGCGCCGTCTCCGGACGAGAGGATCGCGGTTCCCCAGCCACGCTCCTGCCCGGCGGCTTCGCCGGCCTCCACCAGGTCGACATAGTCGCCCATGAGCCGGCCCAGCGGGCCGTCCGCCGAGTGGTCGCGTTGGCCGGCGATGAGCCGGGCGATGGGATCCGAGACGCTCCGGAGCGCGCCGGCGCGCCCGGTTGCGGCCGCGTCCACGGCCGCGCGCGCCTGTGCGAGCGCCTGCTCCGCGGCGGCCAGCAGCGGCGGCTGGATGAGGGCCGCGGCGTGCGCCCTGGCCAGTGTGGCGTCGACCTCCCTGCGCTGCTGCCGCAGGCCGCCCTGCAGCGCCAGGTCCGCGGATCCGACGGCGGCGGTGCTCGCCGCGCGTTCCTTCTGGACGTCGTGGATGATCGCGCCGATGTCGACGGAGGCCATCGCGAAGGCCGCGCTCTCGCGGGCCTGGTCGAGCCGTGCGAGCTGCCCGAAGAGGAGCACGACGGCGAGGCCGCAGGCGCCGACGAGTGGGACGGCCGTGATGAGGCCGATGCGATGGACCAGGCGGAAGCCGCGGTGGGCGGCGGACGGAGATGCTGCAGTCATCGAACTCCCCAGGCAGGCGGTGTCGGCAGGTCGCCTTGACCGTCTTGACTGGGGTCGATCGTCGGAATGCCGGACGAACCGAAGGTTTACGCGCCGCCGGGCCTGCGCGGCGTGTTTGCGCTTCGACAAAGAGCCGTGACTTTTCCGCCCCCCGCCTCCGCGGAGCGCGGCCGCGGCGCTCAGTACCAGCCCGCGCCCTGGTCGCCCATGCAGGCCTCGTACTGCGCCCAGAACGCCTGGTTGTTCGTGCTGCGCGGGCCAAGCCGCTTGATGACGGCGGCCCGGCAGCCGCGGATCAGCGCGACATCCGGATCGATCACGGGGGTGATGGACGAGCCGCCGCCCGCGGCTGCAGCGGGCTGCACCGGCTGAGGCTGGGTGGCGGCGATCCGGCCGGCGAAGGTCGCGACCATCGCCTGCGCCTCCGTCACGGCGCGCGAGCCGGGACGGCAATAGGCGGCCTTCCCGCCGGCGGCGGCGACGGCCGACCGGCGCAGCGCCTTGCGGTCGACGCCGGCGGCCCGCAGCCCGCCGAGCGCCGTCGTGAGCCCCCGCTCGGTGGTCTGGATCAGCGCGACCACCCGCCTCGAGGCCGGCACCCCGCAGAGCCGGCGGGCATCGTCCGCCGCGAGGAGCGAGACGAGTTGCTGCTTCCAGGTCGCAGCGGCGACGGACCAGTCCGTCTCCGCCTTCGCGGCGGAGGAGGTGACGGCGCAGACGACGAGGAAGGCCAGAGCGAGCTTTGCTGTCATCCCGGCAGAATGGGTCGGAAGCCCCGGCGCGACAAGAGACGTTTCGGGGGCGTCGGACGCCGGACAGCGACATTGCAAGGCCGCAGGCGCCCGGGCCGGTCGCGCTCAGGTGGCGCGGCCCGGTCCCCCCGGGGGTCGGCGGGAGGGACGCGCGGCCGCTTGTGCGCCCTCCTCGGCGAGCGCCGCCGCGATGGCCTGCGCCACCTTTCGGTTGGACCATTTGCGGCCGGATTCGAAGCGGATCACGGTCAGCGCCGTGATCCCGGCCCGCTGGGCCAGCTCGGCCTCGCTCCAGCCCATGGCCAGCCTCGCGCGCCGGCACTCGTCCGGCGTCATGGCCGGCCCGGCGGCTGGAGGCGGGGCGGCGGGGCGGCGACCATCGGCGCGGCGTGGCGAGGACGGCGGCAATGTCTCGGCGAAAGGACGGGCATGGAACGAGAATCGGGTTGGGACGCGACCGGCGGCGGCCCCGGGAGCCGCCGGGTTCGAGTCTAGTCGCCGGGGCTGGTCCGCCACATGACAGCACCGTCCCCCGATTTGATCTTTTGCGCCGCCGCGCCGGCCGTTCACGGGCCCACCGGCGATCCGCGCGGGTCCTTTCCATCCCCGGCGAACCCGGACTAGGTTGCCAAGCCCCTCGGGACGCCAGAGCATGTGGAAGCCACCGGAAAAGATCAGGTTCGAGACGCGGCCCGGGGCCTGGCCCAGCGCCGATGCGGCCGGCCGTTCCCTGCTGTTCTCCCCGCTCGCGCATCGCGCGCTGGCGCTCGCCTCGCGCACCTGGGTGCCGGCCATGGTGCCGTGGCGCGCGACGGCGGAGGGCTTCGTCACGCAGGCCAATATCGACTGGTATGCCCGCTTCGCGCTGGGACGCCCCGGCGCGATCGTGCTGGAGGCGACGGGCATCCGCGACGTGCCGTCCGGGCCGCTTCTGCGCATCGGCCACGAGCGCTTCGTCCCCGGCCTGCGCGACCTCGTGGCGGCGGTCCGGCAGGCGAGCGGGGGCGAGACGCGCCTGTTCGTGCAGCTCATCGACTTCCTCGGCATCCGCCGGCGGCCGGCGGCGGCGACCTATTTCGAGCGCTTCCTGCGCATCACCGACCGCCACCGCGCCGCGCTCGGCGCGCAGGACTGGCCCGAGGCGCAGGTCCGCGCGGCGCTCGCCGGCACGCCGCCGGCCGAACTCGCCGCAATCCTCACGCCGCGCGAGCTCGACGACCTCGCCATGGGGTTCCGCGAGCGCGTGACGGACATGCATGCGCCGCACATCGCGGAACTTCCCGCCGTCCTGCCCGGCCTGTTCGCCGCCGCCGCGGTGCGGGCGCGGGAGGCGGGCTTCGACGGAGTGGAGCTGCACTACGCGCACGCCTACACGATGGCCTCCTTCCTTTCGGCGACGAACACCCGCGACGACGGCTATGGCGGGCCGCTGGAGAACCGGCTCAGGCTGCCGCGCGAGGTCTACGCGGCCGTGCGGCGCGCGGTCGGCGACGACTTCGTGGTGGGCTGCCGCTATCTCGCCGACGAGTGCATCGCCGGCGGCAACCGGGCCGCCGACGCCCCTACCATCGGCCTCGCCTTCGCCCGCGACGGCATGGATTTCGTCTCGCTCTCGCGCGGCGGCAAGTTCGACGACG
Organism: Alsobacter sp.; assembly: GCA_046349155.1. Taxonomy (GTDB): domain Bacteria; phylum Pseudomonadota; class Alphaproteobacteria; order Rhizobiales; family Beijerinckiaceae; genus Alsobacter. The sequence goes on from JAXMCW010000005.1 coordinate 208,054, forward strand.
CGGCCCAGCCCAAGGTGGGGGAGGCGGCCTATCCCTATACCGGCCGCAGCGGCTACGAGTGCATGCCCGGCCACCTCTCCGACGCGGCCGGTCCGTTCGGCCGCAACGTCGCGGCGACGGCCGCCGTCCGCGCGGCCCTGCGCGCCGCCGGCCTGCCGACGCCGGTAGTGGCGGCGGGCGGCATGCACGGCTTCGAGCAGGCGGAGGGCCTGCTGCGGGACGGCAAGGCCGACATCGTGGGCTTCGCCCGCCAGGCGCTGGCCGATCCCGACTGGTTCCGCAAGGTCCGCTCGGGCCGAGGCGACGCGGTGCGGCTGTGCGAGTACACGAACTATTGCGAGGGCCTCGACCAGAAGCACAAGCAGGTGACCTGCCAGCTCTGGGACCGCACGCGCCTGGACGAGCCGGGCGTCGCGCGTGCGCTGGACGGCCGGCGGCGGCTGGTCGCCCCCGCCTGGGAGCCGGAGCCGGAGCCGGGCTGAGCCCGCCGCTGTCAGGCGACATGCTCCATCCAGTCGGTGATCCGCCCGTCGAGCTCCTCCTGGATGGCGAGCTGCGTCGTCGCCACCGTGTCGGTCGCGCCGTGCCAGTGCTTGTCCCCCGGCGCGATCCACACGACGTCGCCGGGCCGGATCTCCTCGACGGGGCCGCCCCAGAGCTGGATCCTGCCGCAGCCCGACGTCACCACCAGGATCTGGCCGAGCGGGTGGGAGTGCCACGCCGTCCGCGCCCCCGGCTCGAAGGTGAGCACCAGCGCGGTGGCGCGCGAGGGCAGCGGGGCCGAGAACAGCGGGTCGAGCCGCGCCGCGCCCCTGATCCAGCTCGCCGGCGGCGTGACGGAAGCGCGTGAACCCGCGCGGCTGATCTCCATGGCGATGTCTCCTGTCGCGGGCGCCTGCGTCTCCCCGGGGCGGGGCCGCGGCTTCCCCGGCGCGAGCTTCCCCGCGATGCGCCCCGGCTGCAACCGCCGCCCGGGCTGCAACCGCTGCCACCCCGGCTGCAACCGCCGCCGCCCGGGCTGAGCGGCGGGCGCGGGGCATCGCCCGGCGCGGGGACGCCGGGTGGCCCGCGTGGCGGGCTGTTGGACGGGTCGGTCGGCTTCGGGGGGCGCGGAGCGCCGGGCCACCAAGTCCGTAGTGCAGCGGAATCCGGATGGCCCGGCGCCCCGCGTCGCGGCGATTTCTCGTCCCGGTCCCCCGCTCTCCGGTCCCCTCGTCCGCCGCCGCCTGGGGCGTGCGGGACAGGCGAGGGGCCCTGGCGCCGCCGAGGCGCAGCCCCGTCATGGTGCGGGGCGGGCGGTCGATCCCCTGGGCCTTGGCCAGCCTTCCAGCCTGGACCGGACGGCACGTCCGGCTTCGGCGCGACAGGCGAGGCGTCGGCCCCGGGGGCGGGACCGGGCGTCCCGGGACGGCGGGTCCGGTTCACCCGCCGGCGCAGGCGCCGCACCCCACCCCACGACGGACCGCTCCGGACGCGTCCCCCCATGGATGAGGCGGGGGGAGGATGGCGGAGGGGCGGGTGCGTGTCAAGGAATTTTTTCTTATAAACCCGACCCCACCCCGCCCGCCGCGGCCCGCCCGGCCCCGCGGCCAACGCCCGGCGCGGCCTCGTCCTTCGAGACGGCCGGGCAAGCCCGGCCTCCTCAGGATGAGGCCTCGGTGGGTGCCGGTGCGTTCTTTCGACGAGCCCCGATGAAGCCCTTCGTCCTTCGAGACGGCTGGGCAGGCCCGGCCTCCTCAGGATGAGGCCTCGGTGGTTGCGCGGGCGTGTATTTGGAGAGCCCTGATGAAGCCTCAGTTTTTCGCCGGCAGGCAATCTGGCCGCAGTCGCACCAGAGCCCCTCATCCTGAGGAGCGGCCGGAGGCCGCGTCTCGAAGGACGAGGGGCGGGGGAGGGGGCAGAGAGCGTTTGCGCGTACCCGCATCAGCCCTCCCTTGGACCACCGCGCCCGCGCCGCGACAGGGCCGGGAGCAAGGCGAAGTCCCGGCGGATCAGCGCGTCCTTCTTCTCGCGCCGCCAGCCCTTCACCTGCCGCTCGGCCGCGACGGCGTCGGAGGCGTCGGCGAAGGGCTCGCTGAAGGCGAGCGTGACAGGCCTGCGCCGGGCCGTCCAGGCGCGCGGATGCACGCCCGCATTGTGCTCGCTCACCCGGATCTCGGGGTCGACCCGCGTCGTCCCGACATAGTAGCTGCCGTCCGCGCAACGCAGGACGTAGAGCCAGACGGTCATCGCGAACGCCTTTTCCCTGCACCAAGAGCAACAAAGAAGCCCCTCATCCTGAGGAGCGGCCAGAGGCCGCGTCTCGAAGGACGAGGGGCGGCGGCGTGAGGCTGAGCGGTTCGACCGCTGCCGCGCACGTCATGCGCCAGGAGGCCAACGCCCGGCGCGGCCTCGTCCTTCGAGACGGCCGGGCAGGCCCGGCCTCCTCAGGATGAGGCCTTGGTGGTTGCCCGGGCGTGCTTTTGAAGAGCCTCGATGAGGCCTTGGTGGTTGCTCGGGCATGCTTTTGACGAGCTCCGATGAAGCTTCAGTGGTTGCGATGGCAGATGGTCTGGCCGCAGCCGCACCCTAGCCCCTCATCCTGAGGAGCGGCCGGAGGCCGCGTCTCGAAGGACGAGGGGCGGGGGCGTGAGGCTGTCGGTCCGACCGCTGCCGCGCACGTCATGCGACAAGAGCCAACGCCCGGCGCGGCCTCGTCCTTCGAGACGGCCGGGCAAGCCCGGCCTCCTCAGGATGAGGCCTTGGTGGTTGCTGGGGCGTGCTTTTGGAGGGCCACGATGAAGCCTAAGTGGTTGCGATGGCCTTGCTTCCGACCGTGATGGAAACGGGATCGAATTCGTGGCCGAAGCGACGTGGACGGCGCCACGCCTGTCCCTCATGGTCCTTCTCGCCCGACTAGGCCCTGGGGGCCGCCGGCGTCCGGTCGACCGGGACGATCACCACGAAGAGCCCCCGTCCCGTGAGGACGTTGTCGAGCGTATGCTTCAGGCTTGCCTCAATTTTGGGTTGAACTCTGTCCAGCTTGACGGAGAGGGACGGGTCAGCCGTGACGCCCTCTTTGCGAGTGAACACGAGATCTCCCTGATAGGCAGACTTGATCTGGTAGATGCGCGATCCGGAGACCGAACGTTGCCAGTCCTTGCATTCGTCCCAACTGCTCAATTTCTCGAATGCCTGATCGAGCGGCACCTTGGGGATGTCGAGCTTGGTGACATTGGTCAGCTTGTAGGAAAAGTAATCGCTGATCGAACCGCTCAGGCCGACTGACAAGAGCTTGGCTTGGAGTCCGTCGAGCGTGCCGCCCAGTGAATTGTCCGAAAGAATGTCGATGTCGGGGACCGTCGCGGCTTCGGGAGCGGCGAAGCCGTGAGAAAGCAGCCTTGGCTTGCAGAGATCCTCGATGGCAAGCGGCCGACCGGGCTTGAAGTCGCCCTCTGGAACGTAATACAGCCCGCCGATTGCCAAGCCTCCCTGGGGCGGGCGGATCACGTGCCCCGGTAGAACTCCGGCAATCGTTGCATCGGGCTTGTTGCCGTCGCCGCACGCAACAACGTTCAAGCCTATCGCAAGAGTTGCAATTAAACGTTTCATATTAATAGTTCCTCTTGATGAATACTGAATCATTATTCGAGCTTTCGGGCGAAAGCAACGGGAATGAATTGTTTCGACTCGCCCCCTTTGACACCGCCCCCCGCCCTCGCTACATCCGCGCTTCCGCGCGGGCGTCCTGCGGCCGCGCAACCTGTCCAATCCGGGATCCCCATGCGCGCCGAGATCGAATCTCTGCTCGAAGCCGCCAAGCAGTCCGTGGGACTGCTGAGGAGGCATCTTTGACTTCGACGCCGCGACGCGTCGCCTGGCCGAGCTGAACGCCAAGGCCGAGGACCCCTCCCTCTGGAACGACGCCGACGCCGCGCAGAAGGTGATGCGCGAGCGCACGGAGCTCGAGGACAAGCTCTCCTCCATCGCCCGGCTGGAGCGCGAGCTCGAGGACGCGGTGACGCTGATCGAGCTCGGCGAGGCCGAGGGCGAGGCCGAGGTGGTCGGCGAGGGCGAGCAGGCCATCCGCGGCGTGCAGGCGGAGGCCGCCCGCCGGCAGGTCGAGACGCTGCTCTCGGGCGAGGCCGACCAGAACGACGCCTATCTCGAGGTGCATTCCGGCGCCGGCGGCACCGAGAGCCAGGACTGGGCCAACATGCTCATGCGCATGTATACGCGCTGGGCGGAGCGGCGCGGCTACAAGGTCGAGGTGGTCGACTATTCGGAGGGCGAGGAGGCCGGCATCAAGGGCGCCACGCTCCTCATCAAGGGCCACAACGCCTATGGCTGGGCCAAGACGGAGAGCGGCGTGCACCGGTTGGTGCGCATCTCGCCCTTCGACTCCAACGCGCGCCGGCACACGAGCTTCGCCTCCGTCTGGGTCTACCCGGTCATCGACGACCGCATCCAGATCGACGTGAAGGAGAGCGACTGCCGCATCGACACCTACCGCTCCTCGGGCGCGGGCGGCCAGCACGTCAACACGACGGACTCGGCCGTGCGCATCACCCACGTGCCGACCGGCATCGTCGTGGCCTGCCAGCAGGAGCGCTCGCAGCACAAGAACCGCGCCAAGGCCTGGGACATGCTGCGCGCCCGCCTCTACGAGCTGGAACTGCAGAAGCGCGAGGAGAAGGCCAACGCCGAGGCCGCCTCCAAGACCGACATCGGCTGGGGCCACCAGATCCGCTCCTACGTGCTGCAGCCCTACCAGCTCGTGAAGGACCTGCGCACCGGCACCCAGTCGACGAGCCCCGGCGACGTGCTGGACGGGGAGATCGACCCCTTCATGGAGGCCGCGCTCGCCCAGCGCGTCTATGGCGGGGGCGAGGAGGTCGAGGACATCGACTGAGGCGAGGGGGCTCCCTAGCGCCCCCGGTAGGGCGCGACGCCCTGGTCGGGCAGCCAGAGGCCCTGCGGCGGCGCGCCGGTCTGCCAGAACACGTCGATCGGGATGCCGCCGCGCGGATACCAGTAGCCGCCGATGCGCAGCCAGTCGGGCTGCAGGAGCTCGACCAGCCGCTTGCCGATGCCCACCGTGCAGTCCTCGTGGAAGGCCCCGTGGTTGCGGAAGGCGCCGAGGAAGAGCTTGAGGCTCTTGGATTCCACCAGCCAGTCGCGCGGCGCGTAGTCGATGACGAGGATGCCGAAGTCGGGCTGGCCCGTGACCGGGCAGAGCGAGGTGAATTCCGGGCAGGTGAAGCGGGCGAGGTAGAGCGTGCCGGCATGCGGGTTGGGCACGCGGTCGAGCACCGCCTCCTCCGGGGAGGCGGGAAGCGCGCTGGCCTTGCCGAGCTGAAGGGTGTCGAGGGTCATGGCGGACGTCCGGGAGGGGGCCGGCCGGGCCGGCGGATGGCGGCTGTCATACAGGCTTTCGGCGGACCGTTCATCCTTCGCCGGCGCGCCGCGCCCTTGCGCCTGCGCTCGCATGGCGTAAAAGCCGGAACGAGCCCGCCCGGCGCGCCCTGCGCGCCCGTCCCCGGCGCGCCCCTGCACGCCGTTCGTCCAAGGAGGACCCGCATGACCGCCATCGTCGACATCGTCGCCCGCCAGATCCTGGACAGCCGGGGCAATCCCACGGTGGAGGTCGACGTCACGCTGGAGGACGGCTCGCTCGGCCGCGCCGCCGTGCCCTCCGGCGCCTCCACCGGCGCGCACGAGGCCGTCGAGCTGCGCGACGGCGACAAGGCCCGCTACCTCGGCAAGGGCGTGCAGAAGGCCATCGACAGCGTCAACCGCGAGATCTTCGACACGATCGGCGGCATGGACGCGGAGGAGCAGGTCGCCATCGACGAGGCGATGATCCAGCTCGACGGCACGCCCAACAAGAGCCGGCTCGGCGCCAACGCCATCCTGGGCGTCTCGCTCGCCGTCGCCAAGGCCGCGGCGGAGGCCACCACGCTGCCGCTCTACCGCTACGTGGGCGGCGCGGCGGCGCGCGTGCTGCCGGTGCCCATGATGAACATCGTCAATGGCGGCGCCCACGCCGACAACCCCATCGACTTCCAGGAATTCATGGTGCTGCCCGTGGGCGCGCCGACCCTCTCGGAGGCCGTGCGCTACGGCGCGGAGATCTTCCACACGCTGAAGTCGGCGCTGAAGAAGGCCGGCCACAACACCAACGTGGGCGACGAGGGCGGCTTCGCCCCCAATCTGCCCTCCGCCGAGGCCGCCCTCGACTTCTGCATGAAGGCCATCGAGAGCGCCGGCTTCAAGCCCGGCGGCGACGTGGTGCTCGGCCTCGACTGCGCCTCCACCGAGTTCTTCAAGAACGGCGCCTACCACTACGAGGGCGAGGGCAAGACGCGCTCCATCCAGGAGCAGGCCGAGTACCTCGCCAAGCTCGTCGCGGCCTATCCCATCGCCACGATCGAGGACGGCATGGCCGAGGACGACTGGGAGGGCTGGAAGATCGTCACCGACCTCGTCGGCGCCAAGTGCCAGCTCGTCGGCGACGACCTCTTCGTCACCAACGTGACCCGTCTCTCGGAGGGCATCAGGAAGGGCGTGGCCAATTCCATCCTGGTCAAGGTGAACCAGATCGGCTCGCTCACCGAGACGCTCGCCGCGGTCGAGATGGCGCAGCGCGCCGGCTACACGGCGGTGATGTCGCACCGCTCGGGTGAGACCGAGGATTCCACCATCGCCGATCTGGCCGTCGCCACCAATTGCGGGCAGATCAAGACCGGCTCGCTCGCCCGCTCCGACCGGCTCGCCAAGTACAACCAGCTCATCCGCATCGAGGAGGAGCTGGGCTCGACGGCGAAGTATGCCGGCCGCGACGCGCTGAAGGCCCTGCGCTGAGCGGTCCCGGGCCCGCCACGTAAACTGCCAGTAGAAGGGCGGCGGGACACGCGGATCCCGCCGTCCTGTCGTCTCCCGGCCGGGGTGCTGCACGGGGCGCGTCGTGGAACCGGGGCGAACGATGCCGCGCATGCCGGGACGGGCCCGGCCCGTCATCGCACCGCTGCGCCTGGTCCTGGCGCTCCTCGCCGCCCCGCCGCTCGCGGCCTGCGGCACCGTGAAGCCGGCCGTCGCCTTCGACGAGGAGCGGCAGGCCTTCGCCCGCAGGCAGGTGGGCGAGGGCTCCGGCCGCGTCGCAGGCTACGCCGTCTACGATTCCGAGACGGGGCGGACCTATCCGTCGGGAGGCGACTGGGTCCTTCTGATCCCGGTCACGCCCCATGCCGGGGACCGCATGCGCATCATCTACGGGGACGCGCGCGCCCGCACCTCGCCTTCCGGGCGATGCCGGCCCCGCCCGAGGCGTTCGTCGCGCTGACCCGCAAGGCCAAGGCCGACATCCACGCCGGTTCGAGTTCGAGACCGTGATGCCGGGGCGCTGGTGCGTCACGGCGCGGGTGCAGTGGCAGACCTGTGACCGCGACTTCACGGTCGACCTCGACCACCTGTTCCAGGTCCATGACGCGATCGAGGTGAAGGCGGGCGAGACGACCAAGGTGGTGCTGCCGGGCCGCTGAGGGCCCTGCGCGGCCCGATCCTTAACCAGCGGTAAACCATCGGCCGCGAGACTGCCGCCATGGTCGTCCGCTCCCGAATCCGCGCCATCCTCGTGCCGCTCGCCCTGTACCTCGTGTCCGGGCTCACGGTGGGCTACTTCGTCTATCACTCCCAGCACGGCAATCGCGGGCTGGAGACCAAGATGACGCTGCGCCAGCAGATCGCGGCGCTGGACCAGGACCTCGCCGACCTCAAGCAGGAAAAGGCGGATTGGGAGCGCCGCGTCTCCATGCTGCGCAACACCTCGCTCGACCGCGACCTGCTCGACGAGCGCGCCCGGCTGAGCCTCAACCGGCTCCACCGCAACGACGTGGTGATCATGACGGGCGAGCCGCGTCCGCCCGCGCAATGAGTGCGCTGCAACATGGAACGGCACGCCCGGAAGCCGTCTGAACCGGAATCGGGTTCATCGACGAAAGATCAGCGGCTTCAGGAACTTAAAGCATTTACGTCAGTTTGAACTCGCTTCCGCTCACGCTCGCCAACCCCGGCGATCTGCGCTAGGTTCTGCGCGTGAGACCGTCCCCCGAGGGGGCCAAAGGAGGAAGCCGATGGCGGTTGCCGCCCGTAGCCTGTCCGGCGCGTCCAAAGCCCGCACGTCCCGAAAGTCCGTCCCGGCCGAAGCCGCCAAGCCGGCCGCGCGCCGCGCCGCCAAGGCCCCGGCGACGCCCGGGTTCGATCGCGAGCAGGACCTCGAAGCCTATCGCCAGATGCTGCTGATCCGCCGCTTCGAGGAGAAGGCGGGCCAGATGTACGGCATGGGCCTGATCGGCGGCTTCTGCCACCTCTATATCGGCCAGGAGGCCGTGGTCGTCGGCATGCAGATGGCGACCAAGGAGGGCGACCAGGTCATCACCGGCTACCGCGACCACGGCCATATGCTCGCCTGCGGCATGGACCCCAAGGGCGTGATGGCGGAGCTGACCGGACGGCGCGGCGGCCTCTCCAAGGGCAAGGGCGGCTCGATGCACATGTTCAGCGTCGAGAAGCACTTCTATGGCGGACACGGCATCGTCGGCGCGCAGGTCTCGCTCGGCACCGGCCTCGCCTTCGCCAATTCCTACCGCGGCAACGACAACGTCTCGCTGACCTATTTCGGCGACGGCGCGGCCAACCAGGGCCAGGTCTACGAGAGCTTCAACATGGCGGAGCTGTGGAAGCTCCCCGTGGTCTACGTCATCGAGAACAACCGCTACGCCATGGGGACAGCGGTGAGCCGCGCCTCGGCCCAGACGGACTTCTCCAAGCGGGGCCAGTCGTTCAACATCCCGGGCGAGCAGGTCGACGGGATGGACGTGCGCAATGTGTATGACGCCGCGCAGCGCGCCATCCGCTGGTGCCGGGAGGGCAAGGGGCCCTACATCCTCGAGATGCAGACCTACCGCTATCGCGGCCACTCGATGTCCGACCCCGCCAAGTACCGCTCCAAGGACGAAGTGCAGAAGATGCGCGAGGAGCGCGACCCGATCGAGCAGGTCCGCCGGCGGCTCCTGGAGCAGTGGGGCATGAAGGAGGACGAGCTCAAGGCGGCCGACGCCCGCGTGCGCGAGATCGTCAACGAGGCGGCCGAGTTCGCCACCAACGATCCCGAGCCCGACGCCGCGGAACTCTGGACGGACATTCTGAAGTAGTCGTTCAAGCAGGCCCGGCCGGGCGCCGGCCGCCGCGTCAGTGACAAGACACCCCACGGGGATCTCCCTTCATGCCGATCGACATCCTGATGCCCGCGCTCTCCCCCACGATGGAGAAGGGCAATCTCGCCAAGTGGCTCAAGAACGAGGGCGACCGGGTCAAGTCGGGCGACATCATCGCCGAGATCGAGACCGACAAGGCCACGATGGAGGTCGAGGCCGTCGACGAGGGCGTGCTGGCCAAGATCCTCGTCCCCGCCGGCTCCGCCGACGTGCCGGTCAACCAGAAGATCGCGCTGCTGGCCGCCGACGGGGAGGATCCCGCGGCGGTGAAGGAGAGCGGCGGCGCTGACATGCCCGGCGTCCCCGAGACGGCGGAGGAGGCGGCCGAGCCCGTCGACATCCAGCTCAAGGCGCCCGAGCCCGCCGCGCAGGCCCCCGCGCCTGCCGCCCCCGCCCTTGCCACGCCCGGCGCCTACGACGCCTCCCGCGAGGTGCCGCAGGGCGCCGAGATGGTCACCATGACCATGCGCGAGGCCCTGCGCGACGCCATGGCCGAGGAGATGCGCCGCGACGCGAGCGTCTTCGTGATCGGCGAGGAGGTGGCGGAATACCAGGGCGCCTACAAGGTCACGCAGGGCCTGCTGCAGGAATTCGGCGCCAGGCGCGTGGTCGACACGCCGATCACCGAGCACGGCTTCGCGGGCCTCGCCGTGGGCTCGGCCTTCGCGGGCCTCCGGCCCGTCGTCGAGTTCATGACCTTCAACTTCGCCATGCAGGCGATCGACCAGATCATCAACTCCGCCGCCAAGACGCTCTACATGTCCGGCGGCCAGATGGGCTGCCCCATCGTGTTCCGCGGACCCAACGGCGCGGCGGCCCGCGTCGCGGCGCAGCACAGCCAGGACTACGCCGCCTGGTATTCGAACGTGCCCGGCCTGAAGGTGGTCTCGCCGGCCACGGCGGCCGACGCCAAGGGCCTGCTGAAGGCGGCGATCCGCGATCCGAACCCCGTGATCTTCCTGGAGAACGAGATTCTCTACGGGCAGTCCTCGCCGGTGCCCCGGCACGATGACTTCGTGATCCCGATCGGCAAGGCACGCATCGCCCGCCCGGGCAAGGACGTGACGATCGTCTCCTGGTCGATCGGCCTCACCTACGCGCTGCGGGCGGCCGAGGAACTCGCCAAGAAGCACATCTACGCCGAGGTGATCGACTTGCGGACCATCCGCCCGATGGACGTCGACACCATCGTCGCCTCCGTGATGAAGACCGGTCGGTGCGTGACCGTGGAGGAGGGCTGGCCGCAATCGGGCGTGGGGGCGGAGATCTCCGCCCAGATCATGGAGCGCGCCTTCGACTATCTCGACGCCCCCGTGCGCCGGGTGACGGGCAAGGACGTGCCCATGCCCTACGCCGCCAACCTGGAGAAGCTCGCTTTGCCCAGCGTCGCCGAGGTGATCGAGGCGGCCCGGGCGGTGACCTATCGCTGAGGACCGGCCGTGACCGCGTCGCCCGCCAAGCGCCCCGCCACCTGTGCCGACGTGCTCCCCGCGCCGGCCCATCCGGTCGCGGAGCCCATTGGGGGCGAACGCGTCAGCCATTCCGTGCCGAGCCCGAGGCTTGGCTCGGCCGTGTCCAGCCTCGGCGAGGAGCGTCCATTCCAGACGGGAAGGGGTGGGGCCGCCGGGTGGACTGTCGCGCACGAGCCTGACCTTCATCCTGGCGCCGACGTGGTTGGTCGCGGGCTCGCCGGGCGGCGAGCGGAACGGCTGTCGGAGGACGTCCGCCTGCCGTCCTTGGAGGCGATCTCCGTCTCGCTCTCGGCGCTCCGGCCGCTCGACCCGCCCGCTTCCGAACAGAAGGAGGCCTGACCATGGACGACGCCGTCTTCCACGAGCTCAGGCCGCCGCCCGACGTCGTCGAGAATGGCGGGCACGAGGTCCTGCGCGCGGCGGTGTCGAACGGCGCCGTGAGCGTGGCCATGCGCCGCTCCTTCGACGATCCCCTCACCTGGGGCATCCTGCTGGTCGACCTCGCCCGCCACGCCGCCCGCATCTACGCCAGCGAGACGGAGCTCTCCGAAGGCGAGGCCATGGCCCGCATCGTCGAGGGCCTGCAGGCCGAACTCGACAACCCCACCGACCTCGGTCACACGACCGCCGCCCACTGACCCGAAGAGCCCGTCCATGCCCGTCAACGTGTTGATGCCCGCGCTCTCGCCGACGATGGAGAAGGGCAACCTCTCCAAGTGGCTCAAGAAGGAGGGCGACACGGTCAAGTCCGGCGACGTCATCGCCGAGATCGAGACCGACAAGGCCACGATGGAGGTGGAAGCCGTCGACGAAGGCGTACTCGCGAAAATCGTGGTGCCCGCCGGCACGTCCGACGTGCCCGTCAACGACGTGATCGCGCTGATCGCCGGGGAGGGCGAGGACCCCAAGAGCGTCGCCACCGCGCCCGTCGCCGCGGCGCCCGGCGCCAAGCCGCCGCAGAACGCGTCGGACGCCGCGCCGGCTCCCGCCGCCCCGCCCCAGGTCAAGGCCCAGGAAACCGCTCCGGCCGCCGCCGCGCCGGCCGCCGCCGCGCCGGCGGCCCCCGGCCAGCGCGTCTTCGCCTCGCCGCTCGCCAAGCGGATCGCCAAAGAGGCCGGCGTCGCGCTGGAGGGCGTCCGCGGCTCCGGCCCGCACGGGCGCATCGTGGAGCGGGACGTGCGGGCGGCCATCGCGGGCGGCGCCGCCAGGCCGGCCGCCCCGCCGGCTCCGGCCCCCGCCGCGCCGGCCCGGACGGCGGCCCCCGCCGCGGCCCCGCTCGCCGCCGGCATGGCGGACGACGCCGTGAAGAAGCTCTTCGAGCCCGGCAGCTACGAGGAAGTGCCGCACGACAACATGCGCAAGGTGATCGCGCGCCGCCTGCTCGAGGCCAAGCAGACGATCCCCCACTTCTACCTCACGGTGGACTGCCAGCTCGACGCCCTGCTGGCGCTGCGCGAGCAGATCAACGCCGCCGCGCCCAAGGACAGGGACGGCAAGCCCGCCTACAAGGTCTCGGTGAACGACTTCGTCATCAAGGCGCTCGCGCTCTCGCTGGTGCGCGTGCCGGAGGCCAACGTCACCTGGACCGAGGCCGCCATGCTCAAGCACCGGCACGCCGATATCGGCGTCGCCGTCTCGATCCCGGGCGGCCTCATCACGCCCGTGGTGCGCAAGGCCGACGCCAAGACGCTGAGCGCGATCTCCAACGAGATGAAGGACTACGCGGCGCGCGCCAAGGCGCGGAAGCTGAAGCCCGAGGAATACCAGGGCGGCACCTCGGCGGTGTCGAACCTCGGCATGTTCGGCATCCGGGACTTCTCGGCCGTCATCAACCCCCCGCATTCCTCGATCCTCGCCGTCGGCGCGGGCGAGCAGCGCGTGGTGGTGAAAAACGGCCAGCCGGCGGTCGCCACCGTGATGACCGTGACCCTCTCGACGGACCACCGCGCGGTAGACGGCGCGCTGGGCGCGGAGCTGATCGGGGCCTTTCGGCAACTCATCGAGAACCCCATGGGAATGCTGGTGTGAGGGGCCATTGACGAACATCGCCCGGGCGCCGATGCGAGGAAGGCCGTCTCGTTCATGTCATCGCGCGCGGAGATTTCGGGTGTCGGAGCCGAGGGACATGGTCATTCCCGTGCTGCAGGAGATCGGAGCGGCGATAGCCTCCCGGGACGGCAGGCCGGAGCGCTTCGGGGCCGAGACGCGCGGTGAGTTCGCAAGGCCCGACGCGCGCCGCAAGGCGCTCCGGCAGGCGACGGGGACGGACACGCTGATGTCGAAATTCATCCTTGGAGATTGCGAGGAGAGGCTGGCGCCGGTCGAGCAGACGCTCGAACGCCTGTCGCCGTCGGCCGCCCCGTAGTCGCGAGAGGCACGCGCATTGAACGAGGCCGGGCCCCCCGGGGGTCCGGCTGACCTGTCCCGGAGATCAGCATGGCTGACAGCTACGACGTCATCATCATCGGCGGGGGGCCGGGCGGCTATGTCGCGGCCATCCGCTCGGCGCAGCTCGGCATGAAGACGGCCGTGGTGGAGCGCGAGCACCTGGGCGGCATCTGCCTCAACTGGGGCTGCATCCCCACCAAGGCGCTGCTGCGCTCGGCCGAGATCTTCCACTACATGCAGCATCCCGAGGCCTACGGGCTGTCGCTGCCGGGCAAGCCGTCCTTCGACGCCGCGGCCGTGGTGAAGCGCTCGCGCGGCGTGTCGGCGCAGCTCAACCAGGGCGTCGGGTTCCTGCTCAAGAAGAACAAGGTGGACGTGATCTGGGGCGAGGCGACGATCCCCGCCGTGGGCGAGGTCAGGGTCTCCGCGCCGACAAAGCCGGCGGTGCAGCCGCAAAACCCCGTGCCCAAGGGCGTCAAGGGGGAGGGGACCTACAAGGCCAGGCATATCGTGGTGGCGACCGGCGCGCGCCCGCGCGTGCTGCCGGGCATCGAGCCGGACGGCAAGCTCGTCTGGACCTATTTCGAGGCCATGAAGCCGGACGCCTTTCCCAAGTCGCTTATCGTGATGGGCTCGGGCGCGATCGGCATCGAGTTCGCCTCGTTCTACCGCACCATGGGCGCCGAGGTGACGGTGGTGGAGGTGCTGCCGCAGATCCTGCCCGTCGAGGACGCGGAGATCGCCGCCCTTGCGCGCAAGCGCTTCGAGAAGCAGGGCGTCAGGATCCTCACCGGCGCCAAGGTGACGAAGGTGGAGAAGGGCGCGAACGGCGTCACGGCCACCATCGACGACGGCAAGTCCGTGCAGGCCGTCAGCGCGGAGCGGCTGATCTCGGCCGTGGGCGTGGTCTGCAACACCGAGGGGCTCGGCCTGGAGGCGCTGGGCGTCGCGCTGGAGCGCGGGGCCATCGTGACGGACGGGGCGGGCCGCACCAGCGTGCCCGGCCTCTACGCCATCGGCGACGTCGCGGGCCCACCCATGCTGGCGCACAAGGCCGAGCACGAGGGGGTGATCTGCGTGGAGGCCATCGCCGGCCGGCACGTCCATCCCATGGACAAGCTGAAGATCCCCGGCTGCACCTATTGCAACCCGCAGGTCGCCTCGGTGGGTCTGACGGAGGCCAGGGCGAAGGAGCAGGGCTACGCGGTGAAGGTCGGCCGCTTCCCCTTCGTCGGCAACGGCAAGGCCATCGCGCTGGGCGAGCCCGACGGGCTGGTGAAGACCGTGTTCGACGCCAAAACCGGCAAGCTGCTCGGCGCGCACATGATCGGCGCGGAGGTCACAGAGCTCATCCAGGGCTACGTCGTCGCCATGAACCTGGAGACCACCGAGGAAGAGCTGATGCACACGGTGTTCCCGCACCCGACCCTCAGCGAGATGATGCACGAGAGCGTGCTCGACGCCTATGGGCGCGTGATCCACATGTGAGGAGGCCGGCACGCCGGCCGCCGCTCCCGCGAGGACATCCGCCATGAACGACGCCACCTACGCCGCCCTCGGCACGCCCGGCATGGGCTTCCTGTCCATGCTGGTCATCGGCGTGCTCGCGGGCTGGATCGCCGAGAAGATCACGGAATCCGACCACGGGCTCCTCACCAACCTCCTCGTCGGCATCGCCGGCAGCTTCGTGGGCGGCAAGCTCGCGGAGGTGCTGAACGTGCCCGTCTTCGGCTTCTTCCGCACGCTGGTGGCCGCCGTCATCGGCGCGGTCCTCGTACTGTGGGTCTGGCGGCAGGTGAGGGGGCGGCCGGTCTAGGGGCGGATGCGACCATCGTGCGGGGTTCCCCCGGCTTGCCGGCGGGGCCGAAAATGACTACCTCCCGCTGAGCCAGCGCGGACAGGCCACCCCCGGCCTGCCGCGAGGAGAAAGCCTCGATGACCGTCCTCCTGGACACGCTGAACAAGGACCAGCGTCCCCGCCATCCCGAGAAGGCGCACCGGCCTGACAACCCGGTCCAGCGCAAGCCGGACTGGATCCGCGTCAGGGCTCCGGGGTCCAAGGGCTGGGCGGACACGCACCGCATCGTCAAGGAGAACGGTCTCGTCACCGTCTGCGAGGAGGCGGGCTGCCCCAATATCGGCGAGTGCTGGGAGAAGAAGCACGCCACCTTCATGATCATGGGCGACACCTGCACGCGGGCCTGCGCCTTCTGCAACGTGAAGACCGGCCTGCCCGGCGCGCTCGATCCCAGCGAGCCCGCGCACATCGCCGAGGCCGTCGCCAAGCTCGGCCTGACCCACGTCGTCGTCACCTCGGTGGACCGGGACGACCTTCCCGACGGCGGGGCGGAGCACTTCGCGCAGGTGATCCGCGCCATCCGCGCCACGAGCCCCGGCACGACCATCGAGGTGCTGACGCCCGACTTCCTGCGCAAGGACGGCGCGCTCGAGGTCGTGGTGGCGGCCAGGCCCGACGTGTTCAACCACAACCTCGAGACGGTGCCGTCCCGGTACCTGACGGTGCGCCCGGGCGCGCGCTACTTCCACTCCATCCGCCTGCTGCAGCGCGTGAAGGAGCTCGATCCCACCCTGTTCACCAAGTCCGGCATCATGGTCGGGCTCGGGGAGGAGCGGAACGAGGTGCTGCAGCTGATGGACGACCTGCGCTCGGCCGACGTCGACTTCCTCACCATCGGCCAGTACCTGCAGCCCACCAGGAAGCACCACGCCGTGATCCGCTTCGTCACGCCCGACGAGTTCAGGAGCTACGAGACGATCGCCACGACCAAGGGCTTCCTGCTCGTCTCCGCGTCGCCGCTGACGCGCTCCTCCCACCATGCGGGGGACGACTTCGCGAAGCTCAAGGCGGCCCGGCTCGCGCGCACGGGCCGCTGAGATGCCGACCTTCCGCACCAGCCGGCGCGTGCGCCACAGCGCGGCGCACATGTTCGACCTCGTGGCCGACGTGGAGCGCTACCCCGAGTTCCTGCCGCTCTGCGAGGCGCTGAAGGTCCGCCGGCGCAGCACGGACGAGGAGGGGCGGGAGGTGCTCGTGGCCGACATGACGGTCGGCTACCGCGCCATCCAGGAAACCTTCACGAGCCGCGTCACGCTGGACCGCGCGGCCAGCAAGATCCTCGTCGAATACATCAACGGCCCGTTCCGGCAGCTCGAGAACCGCTGGACCTTCAAGGACGACGAGGCCGGCGGCGGCAGCACGATCGAGTTCTACATCGCCTACGAGTTCCGCAGCCGCACGCTCGGCCTGCTGATGGGCGCCATGTTCGACAAGGCCTTCCGCAAGTTCGCGGAGGCCTTCGAGGAACGCGCAAACCGGGTCTACGGGCTGGCGCCGCGCCTCGCCTGACGCGACGCGCGGGCCTTTGGGCGTGCCACCCGCCCCCTGCGGGACGGGCGCGTGGTCGGGCGGCCTCAGCGCGTCCGCAGCAGGACGTGCTTCTTCTTTCCGAGAGACAGCTTGACGCTGCGCCCGCCGCCGAGCTGGTCGGCGGAGATGCTGGCGCGCTCGTCCGACAGCACGACGTCGTCGAGGCGCAGGCCGCCGCCCTTGATCTGCCGCCGCGCCTCGCCCGTCGAGGCGACGAGCCCCGCGCGCACGAAGGCGATGAGCACGCCCAGGCCGTCGCCGACCTCCGCCGGGTCGAGCTCGATCGTGGGCAGGGTCTCGGCCGCCACGCCCTCCTCGAAGGTGCGCCGCGCCGTCTCCGCGGCGAGCTCGGCCTTGTCGCGGCCGTGCAGCAGCGCGGTCGCCTCGGTGGCGAGCACCTTCTTGGCGTCGTTGATCTCCGCCCCGCCGAGCGCTTCCAGCCGTGCGATCTCGGCGAGGGGAAGGACCGTGTAGAGCTTCAGGAAGCGGCCGACGTCGGCGTCCTCGGTGTTGCGCCAGAACTGCCAGTAGTCATAGGCGGAGAGCTGCTCCTCGTTGAGCCAGACGGCGCCTGCGGCGGTCTTGCCCATCTTCGCGCCGGAGCTCGTGGTGAGGAGCGGGCAGGTGAGGGCGTAGAGCTGGGGCGTGCCCATGCGCCGGCCGAGGTCGATTCCCGTGACGATGTTGCCCCACTGGTCGGACCCGCCCATCTGCAGGTTCACCCCGTGGCGCCGGTTGAGCTCGACGAAGTCGTAGCCCTGCAGGCACATGTAGTTGAACTCGATGAAGGAGAGTTCCTGCTCGCGCTCGAGCCGCATCTTGACGCTGTCCATGGACAGCATGCGGTTCACCGAGAAGTGGCGGCCGACCTCGCGCAGGAAATCGATGTAGTTGAGCTTCGTCAGCCACTCCGCGTTGTCGATCATCACGGCGTCCGTCTTCCCCTCGCCGAAGCGCAGGAAATTGGAGAAGACGCGCCTGATGCCGTCCTTGTTGGCCTCGATCTGCTCGGGCGTCAGCAGCTTGCGGGTCTCGTCGCGTCCCGAGGGATCGCCGACGCGCGTCGTGCCGCCCCCCATCAGCGGGATGGGCGTGTTCCCGGTCTGCTGCAGCCAGTGCAGCATCATGATGGAGATCAGGCTGCCGACATGCAGCGAGGGCGCCGTGCAGTCATAGCCGACATAGGCCACGACCTCGCCGCGCGCGGCCTTCTCGTCCAGCCCGGCATAGTCGGAGCACTGGTGGACGTAGCCGCGCTCCAGGAGGATGCGCAGGAAGTCGGAACGGGGAGAAAAGTCGGCGGCGGCGCTCATGGGAGTTTCCGGGCTGTCCGGGCGGGCCGGAGGAAGGCCCGCGCGGGGAGCGTCCCTGTACCAGCTTCGAGCGGGAGGGCCAAGGGATCGCGGGCGGCCCGGCATGACCTCCGGCCAGAACCACTTAAGCGTGTGTTGCCCGCATCGTCTCCGGCAAGCTAGGCTTTCCGCGAGAGGAGCCCCCGTGATCCGCCGCCTGATACGCCTCGCAGTCCTGCTGGCCGCCGTCGCCCTGCCGGCCCTGGCGGGCCTGTGGCCGGTCCTCGCCAACGAGGACGTGATCGAGGAGAGCGGGCTCGTCCCTGTGAAGATCGGTGGCGAGACCGTGCGGCTCGAGATGCTCGTCGTGCGCAGCCGCTCGGCCGGAACGGCCAGGCTGCCGGTGGTGCTGATCAGCCACGGCAAGCCTGCCTCGCGCGCCGACATGGCGGCGGTCCACGCCACGAACTATCGCTCGATCGCGCAGGACTTCGCGCGCCGCGGCTGGCTCGCGGTCGCGGTGGTCCGCCGGGGCTACGGCCTGTCGGAAGGCGCGTTCCCTTCCGCCGGCACCTGTCGCACCGGGTTCGACCTGCTGCGCCAGTTCCACGCCGAGGCCGAGGACCTCGCGGGCGCTCTCGCCGTCATCGCCGCGCGCAAGGAGGCCGACGCCACCCGCGTGCTCGCGCTGGGCGCTTCGAACGGCGCGATGGCCTCGCTGGCGCTGGCGGCCGACCAGCCGCGCGCCGTGCGCGCCGTCGTCAACATCTCCGGCGGGCTGCGCAACAAGGAATGCCCCTTCGAGGACCAGCTCGTCGCCGCTTTCCGCGACCTCGGGGCGAAGGTGTCGGCCCCCAGCCTCTGGCTTTATGCGGAGAACGATTCCTACTTCCCGCCGGCCGTGGTCTCGCGGCTGAAGGGCGCCTATGCCGAGGGCCGCGCGCCCGTGAGCTTCGTGATGCTGCCGCCCGTATCGGATGACGGCCACCGGCTCTTCAGCAATATCGAGGGGCGGCTCCGGTGGTGGCCCGAGGTCGATCGCTTCCTGCGCACGCTCGGCTTGCCGACCTGGCCGGAAGGTCTGGTCGACGAGATCATGAAGTCTCAGCAGATCGACCCGAGGCACCGTCCCTCGGTGGAGCGCTACGTCTCCGCGCCCGGCGAGAAGGCGCTGGTGAAGGCCGCCAACGGGGCGGCCGTCTACTGGTGGGCGGGGGCGGAGACGGAAGACGAGGCGGCGCGCCGCGCGCTGTCCTCCTGCGTGGACAAGAAGGCGCAGCCCTGCCAGCTCGTCCTGTCGAACCAGGCGACGGTGGGCGCGGGCGCGACCGCCGGCAACCCGGCCGCGAAACGGTAGGGCACGGGCGCGGGGCGCTCAGCCCTCCTTCGGGCCGAGGCGCTTGTCGAGATAGGTGCCGACGACCTGCATCAGCTCCTCGGTCTTGTCCTCGAAGAAGTGGTTGGCGCCCTCGACCGTCTGGTGCTCGATCTGGATGCCCTTCTGGGTCTTCACCTTCTCGATGACGCTCATCACGTCCTTGATCGGCGCGACGCGGTCCTGCGAGCCATGGACGAAGAGGCCCGAGGACGGGCAGGGCGCCAGGAACGAGAAGTCGAAGCGGTTGGCGGGCGCGGCGATGGAGATGAAGCCCTCGATCTCCGGGCGGCGCATGAGGAGCTGCATGCCGATCCAGGCGCCGAACGAGATCCCGGCGATCCAGCAGGCGCGCGCCTCCGGGTTGACGGCCTGCGCCCAGTCGAGCGCGGCGGCGGCGTCGGAGAGCTCGCCCTGGCCGTGGTCGAACGCGCCCTGGCTGCGGCCCACGCCGCGGAAGTTGAAGCGCAGCGCGGAGAATCCGCGCTCCACGAAGCCGTAATAGAGGGCGTAGACGATCTGGTTGTTCATCGTGCCGCCGAACTGGGGGTGCGGGTGGAGCACGATGGCGATGGGCGCGCCCTTGGTCTTCGAGGGATGATAGCGACCCTCGATGCGTCCGGCCGGACCGTTGAAGATGACCTCGGGCATTGCTGACCTTTCTCGGCGGGCCCGTGCGCGGAGGCTGGCTCCTCGGGCCTCGCAGCTTGACTTGGGGCCGTGGCGGCCCCACAATCTCTTAGAATAGTTCTAACAGGTGGGGCGCTGCCGGACTTTCGCAAGGGAGGTCCGGTCGAGCCGCCACGGGAGCGCCGCTTTTAGCACAAGGGCCGGGGTCGAAAGCAAGCTTTTGCTGGCGAGGCAGATGCTTGCGGGCCACGCGCGCCTTCCGCCGCGAGCGACGCCCATGCATCCCCCGGACGAGATGGGCATGACCGCCCCGACCCGCACATATCTCGACCACAACGCGACCTCGGCCCTCCGGCCGCAGGCGCGCGAGGCCGTGCTGCGCGCGCTGGAGGAGGGCGGAAACGCCTCCTCGGTCCACGCGGAGGGCCGCCGGGCCCGCGGCCGGATCGAGGCCGCGCGCGAGGCGGTCGCGGGGCTGGCGGGGGTCGCGGCCGGGCGGGTGATCTTCACCAGCGGCGGAACCGAGGCCAACGTCCTCGCTTTGTCCCCGGGGCTCGCCTTCAGCGACGGCGCCGCGACGCGGCTTCTCGTCGGCGCGACGGAACATGCCTGCGTGCTGCAGGGCCACCGCTTCCCGGCGGAGGCCGTGGACACGGTCCCCGTGCTGGCCTCCGGCCTCCTCGATTGCGACGCGCTCGCAGCGCGCCTGCGGGACCTCGCCGCCGCCGGCGAGCGTCCCTTGCTGGCGCTGCAGGCCGCCAACAACGAGACGGGGGTGCTGCAGCCGCTGCGCGCGGCGGCCGACCTCGTGCACGCGGCGGGCGGCTGGCTGCATTGCGACGCGGTGCAGGTCGCGGGCAAGCTGCCGCTCGACCTCGCCGGCTGGGGCGTCGACAGCGCCGCGCTCTCCGCCCACAAGCTCGGCGGCCCCCAGGGCGCCGGCGCCCTCGTCCTCGCCGACCCCGCGACCACGATCGCCGGGCGGATGCTGCGCGGGGGCGGGCAGGAGCGCGGGCAGCGGGCCGGCACCGAGAACGGTCCGGGGCTGGCCGGATTCGGCGCGGCGGCCGCCGCCGCCCTGGCGGGGCTGGACGAGGAGCGCGGGCGGATCGCCGCCCTGCGCGACGAGCTCGAGGCCGGCCTCAAGGCGCTCGCGCCGGAGGCCGTCATCTTCGGCGAGGGCGCCCCGCGCCTGCCCAACACCACGCTTGTCGCCCTGCCGGGCCTGCCGGCGGCGACCGCCCTCATCGCGCTCGACCTCGAAGGCCTCGCGCTCTCGTCGGGCGCGGCCTGCTCGTCGGGGAAGGTGCAGGCCTCCCACGTGCTCGCCGCCATGGGGGCCGACCCCGACCTCGCGCGCGGAGCGCTGCGGATCAGCCTGGGCTGGAACAATTCCGGCGCAGACGTGATCTGTTTCCTCAGGGCTTTCGCAAAGGTAAGAGACACCCACATAACGAGGCGGAACCGGCGGGCAGCCTAGCCCGTCCACCGCCGCCAACCCACGGCCCTTGAAGCCGGAGAGGAAGGAGCCTGACATGCCTGCGGTTCAGGAGACCGTCGAACAGGTCCGCGCCATCGACGTGGACCAGTACAAGTACGGTTTCGTGACGGACGTCGAGGTCGACAAGGCCCCCAAGGGCCTGAACGAGGACATCGTCCGCTTCATCTCGGCCAAGAAGGGCGACCCCGCGTGGATGACGGAGTGGCGGCTGGAGGCCTATCGCCGCTGGCTGACGATGCGCGAGCCCACCTGGGCGCGCGTCGAGTATCCGCCGATCGACTTCAACGACCTCTACTACTACGCGGCGCCCAAGAAGATGCCCGGGCCGAAGTCGCTCGACGAGGTCGACCCCGCCATCCTCGAGACCTACAAGAAGCTCGGCATCCCCCTGCGCGAGCAGGAAATGCTGGCGGGCGTGCAGACCTCGAAGGTCGCCGTCGACGCCGTGTTCGACTCGGTCTCGGTGGTGACGACCTTCAAGGAGGAGCTGAAGAAGGCGGGGGTCATCTTCTGCTCCATCTCAGAGGCGATCCGCGAGCATCCCGAGCTCGTGAGGAAGTACCTCGGCACGGTGGTGCCGACGACGGACAATTTCTACGCGACGCTGAACTCCGCGGTCTTCACCGACGGCTCCTTCGTCTACGTTCCGGAGGGCGTGCGCTGCCCGATGGAGCTCTCGACCTATTTCCGCATCAACGAGAAGAACACCGGCCAGTTCGAGCGCACGCTGATCATCGCCGACAAGGGCTCCTACGTGAGCTACCTGGAGGGCTGCACCGCGCCCCAGCGCGACGAGAACCAGCTGCACGCCGCGGTGGTCGAGCTGATCGCGCTCGACGACGCCGAGATCAAGTACTCCACGGTGCAGAACTGGTATCCCGGCGACAGCGAGGGCAGAGGCGGCGTCTACAACTTCGTGACCAAGCGCGGCGACTGCCGGGGCCGGAACTCCAAGATCTCCTGGACCCAGGTGGAGACGGGCTCCGCCATCACCTGGAAATACCCGTCCTGCATCCTGCGCGGCGAGGGCTCGCGCGGCGAGTTCTACTCGATCGCCGTGTCGAACGGCTACCAGCAGGTCGACAGCGGCACCAAGATGATCCATCTCGGCCGCAATACGACGAGCCGCATCATCTCCAAGGGGATCTCGGCCGGCCGCTCGCAGAACACCTATCGCGGCCTCGTCTCGGCCCACCGCAAGGCGTCCAACGCCCGCAACTTCACCAATTGCGACTCGCTGCTGATCGGCCACAAGTGCGGCGCTCACACCGTCCCCTACATCGAGTCGAAGTCGGCCTCCGCCGTCTTCGAGCACGAGGCGACGACCTCCAAGATCTCCGAGGACCAGCTGTTCTACTGCAAGCAGCGCGGCCTTTCGTCCGAGGAGGCGACCGCGCTCATCGTCAACGGCTTCGTCAAGGACGTGCTCCAGCAACTGCCCATGGAGTTCGCCGTGGAGGCCCAGAAGCTCATCTCGATCAGCCTCGAGGGGAGCGTGGGATGACGGATTGGGCCGAATGATCGGCGACATGCCAAGGCTTGGACGGGCTCGGCCGGACGTCGTTCCGGGCCCTACCGGGCATGTCGCCGGAAACGACGTCCTCCCTTGCCGGGTCGACGCCAAGGCCGTGGCGGTCATGCGGATCGTCCACGCAAGGCGCGACCTCACCCGCATGTTCCAGAATTGACGAGACCACCATGCTCGAAATCCGCGACCTTCACGTCCGCATCGAGGACAAGACAATCCTCAACGGCCTGACCCTCACCGTGAACGACGGCGAGGTGGCGGCCATCATGGGGCCGAACGGCTCGGGGAAGTCGACGCTCTCCTATGTCATCGCGGGCAAGGAGGACTACGAGGTCCTCGACGGCGAGATCCTGCTCGACGGGCAGAACCTGCTGGAGATGGAGCCCGACCAGCGCGCCGCCGCCGGCGTGTTCCTCGCCTTCCAGTACCCGCTGGAGATCCCCGGCGTCGCGACCATGACCTTCCTGAAGGCGGCGCTGAACGCGCAGCGCAAGGCGCGCGGCGAGGACGAGCTCGCCACGCCCGACTTCCTGAAGCGCGTCCGCTCCGCGGCCGAGAAGCTGCAGATCCCGCAGGACATGCTGAAGCGCGCGCTCAACGTGGGGTTCTCGGGCGGCGAGAAGAAGCGCATGGAGATCCTGCAGATGGCGCTGCTGCAGCCCCGCTTCTGCATCCTGGACGAGACGGATTCCGGGCTCGACATCGACGCGCTGAAGATCGCGGCCGACGGCGTCAACGCGCTGCGCTCGCCCGAGCGCTCCTTCCTGGTGATCACGCACTACCAGCGGCTGCTGAACTACATCGTGCCGGACACGGTGCACGTGATGGCGAACGGGCGGGTGGTGAAGTCCGGCGGCAAGGAGCTCGCGCTCGAGCTCGAGGCCAACGGCTATGCCGACTACCGCTCGCAGGCGGCGTGAGGGCGAGATGGCTGAGGTGACACCCATCCGCACGGCGGCCGAGACCGCGCTGCTCGATCTCTTCCCGGCCGTGAGGGCCCGCCTGCCGGGCGGCGCGCGCGCCGCGGACGAGCGCGAGAAGGCCATCGCCGCCTTCGGCGAGACCGGCCTGCCGCATCGCCGCGTCGAGGCCTGGAAGTACACGGACCTGCGCGCCCTCCTGCGCGAGGCGGCGCCGCTGGCGCCCGCGCCCGGGCCGGCCGAGAAGGCCGCCGCCGGAAAGCTGGCGAGCCCGGTCGGGCGCATCGACGCCATCCGGCTGGTGCTCGTCGACGGCGCCTTCGCGCCGGAGCTGTCGGACCTCAACCGGACCCCGGCCGGCGTCGAGGTGGTGAGCTTCGCCGAGGCGCTGGGCAAGGATCACTCGGTCCTCGCGGTGCATCTCGGCAGCGCGCTGCGCGGCGTCGAGGACCCGCTCGTCTCCCTGAACACGGCCTTCGCCACCGACGGCGTGGTGGTGCGCATCGCGGAGGACGCCGTCCTCTCCCGGCCGCTGCTCATCCGCTCGGTCGCGACGGGCGAGACCCCGACGGCCACCTTCCTGCGCACGCTGGTCGTCGTGGAGGACAATGCGGAGGCCACGATCATCGAGAGCCACGAGGGCGTCAGCGGGGTCGCGCACCAGGCCAACAGCCTCGTCGAACTCGTGATCGGGGACGGCGCCAAGGTCCACCATGTCCGGCTGCGGACCCAGGGAGCCGGCGATCTCGACCTGTCGACGCTGGGCGTGCGGCTCGGCGGGCGTGCGAATTTCCGCCATTTCTCCACGGCCACCGCGCCGGAAGTGGCGCGCCACCAGATCACGCTGCGCTTTGCGGGCGAATATAGCGAGGCGACGCTGGCCGGCTCGGCCCTGCTCAACGGCTCGCAGCACGGCGACACCACGCTCGTGGTGGAGCACGCCGCCCCTCATTGCACCAGCCGCGAGCTCTTCAAGCACGTGCTGGACGGCGAGGCGACCGGCGTGTTCCAGGGCAAGATCATCGTCGAGCCGGACGCGCAGAAGACGGACGGCCGCATGATGAGCCAGGCCGTGCTGCTCGCCGACGGCTCGGCCATGAACAACAAGCCGGAACTCGAGATCTTCGCCGACGACGTGCAGTGCGCCCACGGGGCGACCTGCGGCGCGCTCGACGAGGACCTGCTCTTCTACCTGCGCGCCCGTGGCCTGCCGAAGGCCGAGGCCGAGGCCCTGATGCTGCAGGCCTTCGTGGGCGAGGCGATCGAAACGATGGAGCACGAGGGCCTGCGCGAAGTCGTCGAGAGCGTCGTGGAGAGCTGGCTGCGCTGCCGCGTGTGACGCCGCCCGCCATGCGTGCGGCGAGCGCGGCGACGAGGCGATCCGCAGACGGCCCTGCGCAGGACCGGATTGTTTCGCCCTCGGCCCGCGCAGACGGCATGGCGGCACGCCGAACCTTGTGCGCGCACAAAGACGGCCGGGCGTGCGACAGGCACATCAGGACAGGATACTGAGGTTCACATGACCGCATCCCCCACGCGCAGCTTCGACGTCGAGGCGATCCGCGCGGACTTCCCGATCCTGGCCGAGACGGTCTACGGCAAGCCGCTGGTCTATCTCGACAACGCCGCCTCGGCGCAGAAGCCGCGCCAAGTCATCGAGCGCATCGTGCATGCCTACGAGCACGAATATGCCAACGTCCACCGCGGCCTGCACTACCTCGCCAACGCCGCCACGGAGGCCTACGAGGGTGCGCGGGACAAGGTGCGCGGCTTCCTCAACGCGGGCTCGACCGAGGAGATCATCTTCACCCGCTCCGCGACCGAGGCGATCAACCTCGTGGCGGCGAGCTACGGCGCCATGGCGATCGGCGAGGGCGACGAGATCGTGCTCTCCATCATGGAGCATCATTCCAACATCGTGCCCTGGCATTTCCACCGCGAGCGCAAGGGAGCGGTGATCCGCTGGGCGGAGGTGGACGAGGACGGCAACTTCCTGCTCGAGCAGTTCCAATCCCTGCTCAACGAGCGCACGAAGATCGTCGCCATCACCCACATGTCCAACGTGCTGGGCACGGTGACGCCGCTGAAGGAGATCATCCGGATCGCGCATGCGCGCGGCATCCCGGTCATGGTCGACGGCAGCCAGGGCGCCGTCCACCTGCCGGTCGACGTGCAGGCGCTCGACGCGGATTTCTACGTGTTCACCGGCCACAAGGTCTACGGCCCCACGGGCATCGGCGTGCTCTACGGCAAGCGCTCGTGGCTGGAGAAGATGCCGCCCTTCAACGGCGGCGGCGAGATGATCAACCTCGTCAGCCGGGACAACGTCACCTACAACGATCCGCCGCACCGCTTCGAGGCCGGGACGCCGCCCATCGTGCAGGCGATCGGGCTCGGCGCGGCGATCGACTACATGCAGGCCATCGGGCGCGAGGCGATCCTGGCGCAGGAGAACGCGCTGCGCGACCGCGCCATGGAGCGCCTCGGTGCCATGAACTCGCTGCGCATCTTCGGGCGGGCGCGGGACAAGGGCGCCATCGTCTCCTTCGAGATGAAGGGCGCGCATGCGCACGACGTGGCGACGGTGATCGACCGGGCGGGCGTGGCCGTGCGCGCCGGCACCCACTGCGCCCAGCCTCTGCTTGCAAAGTACGGCGTGACATCCACCTGCAGGGCGTCGTTCGCCTTCTACAACACGCTGGAGGAGGTCGACCGGCTTGCCGAGGCCCTGCAAAAGGCCGAAGCTCTGTTCGGTTGAGCGATCCCCCCGTTCGCATGAGTGCTCAGACCATGACCGACGTCGCTACGGATGCCCCCGCGCCGAACCGCCCCGAGATCGAGGCGCCCGGCACGCTGCCGGCGGAGGAGATCGACCGCCTGACGGCCGACATCGTCGCCGCTCTCAAGACGGTCTACGACCCCGAGATCCCGGCCGACATCTACGAGCTCGGGCTCATCTACCGCGTCGACATCGACAATGACCGCAACGTGCTGATCGACATGACGCTGACCGCCCCCGGCTGCCCGGTGGCGGGCGAAATGCCGGGCTGGGTCGAGAACGCCGTTTCCGCCGTCCCCGGCGTGCAGTCGGCCAAGGTGACGATGGTGTTCGACCCGCCATGGGACCAGAGCCGCATGTCCGACGAGGCGCGCGTGGCGCTGGACATGTGGTGAGGCGCGGCGCCGGGGCCGTCGGGGCAGGTCCGCATTCATGTGGTCTTCACTTCGCGGCTGCGATGGTTATCTTCAGCTCATTCCTGCCACCGGGCCTTGAACCCGGCCAGAGAGGTGATTGACATGGGAGCCCGTCCCAAGTTCCAGGTGATGAGCATCACCGACGCGGCCGCGGAGCGTGTCGCAGCCATCGTCGCCAATGCCGAGAGCCCCATCCTGGGCGTGCGCGTGGGTGTCAGGAACGGCGGCTGCGCCGGCATGAGCTACACGCTTGAGCCCGCGGACTCCGTGCGGCCGGGCGACGAGGTCGTGCAGGAGAAGGGGGTGACCGTGCTGGTCGACCCCAAGGCCGTACTCTTCCTGCTGGGCACGCAGATGGACTTCCAGGTCACCAAGCTGGCCGCGCAGTTCGTCTTCAACAACCCGAACCAGACCTCCGCCTGCGGCTGCGGGGAATCGGTCGCCCTGACCCCGGCGAGCCCCGACAAGCTCGCTGCGGCCGCCCCCTGAGCCGGCCCGGCGGAGCATGCGCCCCGTCGAGCTGCAGGATCTCTTCGCTCCGATCGGTCCCGTCTCGGTCCGCCGCATGTTCGGCGGGCACGGCATCTATGCCGACGGCGTGATCTTCGCGCTGGAATCGCGCGGGGTCGTCTATCTCAAGACGGACGCCGAGAGCGAGCCGGCCTTCCGCGCGGCGGGCTCCGCGCCGTTCGCCTACGGGCCGGAGCCGCAGCGGGTGATCACGTCCTACTGGCGCATGCCGGACGAGGCCTTCGAGGATCCCGACGTGCTGTTGCGCTGGAGCGCCCTGGCGCGGGCGGCGGCGCGGCGTTTCGCGGCGGCCAAGGCGCAGCCGGCGCGCAAGCGGGCGAAGGCGAGGGGACGGGCCCGGGACGCAGGGCCCCGGGGGTCGTGACGCGCGTCAGGCCACGTCCGGGTAGCTGTGCTGGAGATCGGCCTCGGTCAGGCAGCGGTTGCGGCCGGCGCGCTTGGCCTCCAGCAGGCACTTGTCCGCGCGCTCCAGGAGCATGGCGGCCGTGTCGCCCTTGGCGAAGGCCGCAAGCCCGATCGAGACCGTGAGGCGGCCCAGCGCCTCGCCGGTGGACCGCTTGACGAGCTCCCGGCTCATCACGGTCTGGCGGATGCGCTCGGCCACGAGCAGGCCGGACTTGAGGGTCGACTGCGGCAGGATGATCGCGAATTCCTCGCCGCCGAAGCGGGCGGCGGTGTCGGTGGGGCGCACCGCGCCCTTGATCGACATGGCGACGAGACGCAGCACCTGGTCGCCGGTGAGATGGCCCCAGGTGTCGTTGAAGTCCTTGAACTTGTCGACGTCGATCATCAGCACCGTCAGCGGCTCGCCGGAGATCGCGGCATGGTCGACCGCCTGCAGCAGGGTGCGGTCGAGGTGCTTGCGGTTGGCGAGCGTGGTCAGCGGGTCGGTGAGCGATTCCGTGCGGATCGATTCCAGCGTCTCGCGCAGATCCTGGATCTCGGACCGCGTCTCCCGCAGGCGGGCCTCGAGCGTCTGGTTGGTGGCGACCGTCTCGCGGGTGGCGAGGACGAGGCGGGCGACGATGTCGCGGATGCTCTTGCGGTCGGCGTTCTCGGTGAGCTCGCCGGAGATCTTCTCGAGCGACTCGCCATAGGTGTTCGTGTTGCCCATGGCGAGGTCGATCATCTCCATGACCGACTCGATCTCCATCAGCAGCCCCGTGCCGGCCTTCTCGGCCTGCAGGGCGAAGCGGTTGGAGGCGAGGAAGCGGTCGTAGAGCGACTGGGTGACCTCGTCCGTCAGCGAGCCCGAATGGTCGAGGGTCTCGCTGAGCGCGCGGCTCAGGGCGGCGTTCTGGCCGGAAATGTGTGTGTACCACAGCTCGTAGGAGCGCGGATGCGCCGACGTGCCGTGCGCCCTGATGTTGCGGACAACCTCGTCGGCCAGCTTCAGGCTGAGCTCTCGGTCCGCGATATGCTCGGGCATGAATGCCTCTCCCGTCCCACCGGGGCGAAGTCTGTCATCCCTGCCTTAATACGACGCTAATTTTATGGGCGGTCAGCGGGCCCGGACCGAGCGCAAGAGGAAGGACGGCACGTGGTCGCCGAGCCCGATCACCGGGGGATCGTCGCGCTCCTCGCGACCGGGCCGGTCGCGGCGGTCCTGCCGGGGCGGCCGGCGCTCGGAGGCCGAGGCCTGGGAGGGCTGGCGGTCCGCCTTCGGCTCCCTCTCGGTCTGCGCTTCGCGGGGTGCGCGCTCCGCGCGCGGGCGTTCCGCCGTGGGGCGCTCCGAACGAGGCTGCTCCTCGCGAGCCTCCTCGCCGCCGCGCGCCTCGCGCGGGGCGCGCTCGCTGCGGCCCGTGCGCTCGCCGCCCTTGCGGCGGGTGCGCTCGCCGCGCTCCCCGCGGCCGGAGCGCCGCTCGGAGGGGGCCTCGTCGGCCACCTCGCTCACGCCCTCGTACTCGATGGGCACGCCCGTCATCTGCTCGATGGCGGCCAGCGACTTCCTGTCCTCGGAGGTGACGATCGTATAGGCCGTGCCCTTGCGGCCGGCGCGGCCGGTGCGGCCGATCCTGTGGACATAGTCCTCCGCGTGGTGCGGAACGTCGAAGTTGAAGACGTGGCTGACGTCCGGGATGTCGAGGCCGCGCGCCGCCACGTCGCTGGCGACCAGAAGCTGCGTCGCTCCGCTGCGGAAGCCGTCCAGCGCCGCCATGCGGCCGCGCTGGTCCATGTCGCCGTGCAGGGCGGCGACGTTGAAGCCGTGGCGCTCCAGCGACTTGTGAAGAAGCTGCACGTCGCGCTTGCGATTGCAGAAGATGATGGCGTTCTTGAAGTCCGGCGTGTTGCGCAGGAGCTGGCGCAGCACCTCGCGCTTGGTATGCGGCTCGCGGCCCGAGGCGATGAGGCGCTGCGTGATCGTGGAGGCCGTCGTGGCCTGCCGGGCCACCTCGATCCGCGCGGGATTGTGCAGGAAGGTCTCGGTCAGGCGCTGGATCTCGGGCGGCATGGTCGCCGAGAAGAACAGGGTCTGCCGCGTGAAGGGCACCAGCCGGCAGATGCGCTCGATGTCGGGAATGAAGCCCATGTCGAGCATGCGGTCGGCCTCGTCGATGACGAGGATCTCGATGCCGGTGAGCAGCAGCTTGCCGCGCTCGAAATGGTCAAGCAGGCGGCCCGGCGTCGCGATCAGCACGTCGACGCCGCGGGTGATCTTGGCGTCCTGGTCCCCGAAGGAGACGCCGCCGATCAGCAGCGCGACGTTGAGGCGCTGCTGCGCGCCGTACTTGTTGAAGCTCTCCTCCACCTGCGCGGCGAGTTCGCGCGTCGGCTCCAGGATGAGCGTGCGCGGCATGCGCGCGCGGGCGCGGCCCTGCTCGAGCACGGTGAGCATGGGCAGGGTGAAGGCTGCGGTCTTGCCGGTGCCGGTCTGGGCGATGCCGAGAACGTCGCGGCGGGCAAGAACGTGGGGAATGGCCTGGGCCTGGATCGGGGTCGGGTCGGTGTAGCCGGACGCTGTGACCGCTTCGAGGACTTTCTGGCTGAGGCCGAGTTCGGAAAAGCTCATGTTCAAGGCCGCCTCTTGGCGCGGCAGGTTCGACGCTCTGATGCGTGAAGGGAGGTGGAGCGCGTCAGACGTCGCGGGTACGCGTCGTTCCACCTTCTCAAGGATGCCGGGAAAATAGTGGGATTCTGCACCAAGTCAAATCATGCCTGCCCAGCGGTCCACGGAGGACGCGCCGGCGGGGGCGAGGCCGGGGTGCGCGGCGCGCCGGCTGCTCAGTTCTTGCGCAGTCCCGTGCAGGGATCGAGGATCACCGGACGGCCCGCGGTGGAGGTGCCGATGGCGCCCGTGACGAGGGGATCGGGCAGGGCGCCGGGGCTGGTCCGCACGAGCGCGGCGAGGTTGAACTCCGACTTCAGGGACAGCACCTGCGCCACGGCGAGCCCGCCCGCGATCACGCCGAGGCTCAGGATCAGGGTCGTCCGCAGGAGAGTGCCGGTGCCGGTCATCTGGGAAGTCCCCGCCGCTTGGTTGCGGTGAAGACTGCCGTCGACTGGTTAAACTTGTCTTGTCGGGGACGAGGGTTCGCTAACCCTGCGCCGGGCCGGGCTCGCGTCAGGCCGGAAGCATGCGGCGCAAGGTGCTGTCGCGCTTGACGTAATGATGCCAGAGCGCGGCGGCGGCGTGCAGGCCGGCGAGCCCCATGAGGGCGTAGGCGGCGAGTTCGTGGATCTCCTTGAGCGGGCGCGCCACCGCCCGGTCCGCCGCGAAGGGCGAGGCGATGTCGACGACGCCGAGGTGCAGCCCCTGCCCGCGCCAGAAGGCGAAGAGGACGCCGATCACGGGGACGAGGACCATCAGCCCGTAGAGCGCGAGATGGCCGAGATGGGAGGCCTTCTGCGCGAGTGCCCCGATCTCCGGGTCCTGCGCGGGGGGCGTATGGGTGAGCCGCCACAGGAAGCGGATCACGAGCAGGACCAGGATGGCGACCCCCAGGTCCTTGTGGGTCTCCACGATCGCCGGCTCGAAGGAGCGCGGGAAAACGTCGACCACCAGCGCCAGCCCGAAGGCGAGCACGATGAGCACGGCCATGGCCCAGTGCAGGCCGAGGGCGAACCGGTCGTAGCGCGGCGTGGCGGCGGGGGCAGGGCTGGAAGCGGACATCGGAACCTCTCGCGTCTCGAACGGGCCGGACCCCCGGGGTCCGACCGGCGTGCAGGCTTCACCGCGTGAATCGGGCCTGCTGATGGCGCGATCATGACAGAAAGGTCACGCGACGCCTTGACGGGGATCAGACGGCACCCGCCGGGGACGACGCGGCGGGCGTGCGGACCGAGGTTGCGCGCCCGGTCCTCAGATGTCCACGAGGTCGGTGGCGAAGGCGGCGCGTTCCTGGATGAAGGTGAAGCGGGCCTCGGGCTTGTTGCCCATCAGGCGCTCGACCGCGTCCGAGGTGTCGGCCTTCTCGTCGGGCACGACCCGGACCTTCAGCAGCGTGCGCTTGCGCGGGTCCATCGTGGTTTCCTTGAGCTGTCCGGGCATCATCTCGCCCAGGCCCTTGAACCGGCCGATCTCGACGTTGCTCTTGCCCTTGAAGACCGTGCGCAGCAACTCCTCCTTGTGCGCGTCGTCGCGCGCATAGACGGAGGTCGCGCCGTGGCTCAGCCGGTAGAGCGGCGGCACGGCGAGGTACAGGTGGCCCTGGTCGATGAGCTTGGGCGTCTGGCGATAGAAGAAGGTGATGAGAAGCGAGGCGATGTGGGCGCCGTCGACGTCGGCGTCCGTCATGATCACCACCTTCTCGTAGCGCAGCTCGTCCTCGCGATAATGCGAGCCGGTGCCGCAGCCCAGCGCCTGCACGAGGTCCGAGAGCTGCTGGTTGGCGGCGAGCTTGTCGCGGCTGGAATTGGCGACGTTGAGGATCTTTCCCCGCAGCGGAAGGACGGCCTGGGTCTGGCGGTCGCGCGCCTGCTTGGCCGACCCGCCGGCCGAGTCGCCCTCGACGATGAAGAGCTCGGAGCCTGTCGCGCCCGCCGCCGAGCAATCCGCGAGCTTGCCGGGCAGGCGCAGCTTGCGCACGGCGGTCTTGCGGGCGACCTCCTTCTCCGCCTTGCGGCGCAGCCGTTCCTCGGCCCGGTCGATCGTCCAGTCCAGCAGCTTGTTGGCCTGGGAGGGGGAGGCGGCGAGCCAATGGTCGAAGGCGTCGCGCACGGCGTTCTCGACGATGCGGGACGCCTCCAGCGTGGCGAGCTTGTCCTTGGTCTGGCCCTGGAACTCCGGCTCGCGGATGAAGACGGAGAGCATGGCGGCGCAGGTCGCCATGACGTCGTCCGTGGTGACCGCGGCCGCGCGCTTGGACTGGCCGACCCGCTCGGCATGGTCGCGCAGGCCCCGCAGCAGCGCGATGCGCAGCCCGCCTTCGTGCGTGCCGCCCTCGGGCGTCGGGATCGTGTTGCAATACGAGTTGACGAAGCCGTCCTCGACGCCGCCCAGCCAGGAAATCGCCCATTCGAGCGAGCCGTGGCCGCCGTCCTTCTCGATCTTTCCGGCGAAGATCTGGTCCGTGACCAGTTCGCGGCCGTCGATCTCGCGGGCCAGGTAGTCGCGCAGGCCCGCGGGGAAGCGGAAGGTCGCCTCGGCCGGCACGCCCTCGACTCCGGCGAGTAGCGACGGCGCGCAGGCCCAGCGGATCTCGACGCCGCCGAACAGATAGGCCTTGGACCGCGCCATCTTGAACAGCCGGCGCGGCGAGAACCTCGCCTCGGCCCCGAAGATCTGCGCGTCGGGGTGGAAGGTGACCTTCGTTCCGCGGCGGTTGCGCACCTCGCCCAGGTGCTCGAGCTTGCCCTGGGGAATGCCGCGGGAAAACACCTGGCGGTAGAGCTGCTGGCCGCGCGCGACCTCGACCTCCAGCCTGTCGGACAGGGCGTTGACGACGGAGACGCCGACGCCGTGCAGGCCGCCCGACGTCTCGTAGACCTTGCTGTCGAACTTTCCGCCCGCGTGCAGCGTGGTCATGATGACCTCGAGCGCGGACTTGCCGGGGAACTTCTTGTGCGGGTCGACGGGGATGCCGCGGCCATTGTCGGTGACGGAGATCGAACCGTCCGCCAGCACCTCGACGCCGATGAAGGTGGCGTGGCCGGCGACGGCCTCGTCCATGGCGTTGTCGATCACCTCGGCGAAGAGATGGTGCAGCGCCTTCTCGTCGGTGCCGCCGATATACATGCCCGGGCGGCGGCGGACGGGCTCCAGGCCCTCGAGAACCTCGATGTCGGCGGCGGTGTAGGCCGCCTCGCCCGGCGTGCCGCCGGCCTTGGCGGCGGGGGCCGCGGCGGCCTTCTTGCGCGCGGGGGCGGGCGCGCCCGCGCCCTCGGGAAGCTTGCGCGCCGCCGAGCCGTCGCCGAAGAGGTCTCCCGAATTCGCCATGCCGGCTGTGCCTCCGCCCTTGATTCGCGTGGTCCCCATCATGCCACGGCCGGTGGTGTGACGTGAACGGACCGGAAACGCAAGGGGGCGGACAACCCGCCCCCGCCGCCG
Organism: Alsobacter sp.; assembly: GCA_046349155.1. GTDB lineage: Bacteria > Pseudomonadota > Alphaproteobacteria > Rhizobiales > Beijerinckiaceae > Alsobacter. Next base: position 242,015 of record JAXMCW010000005.1, read on the forward strand.
GTCAGGCGGTTTCCCGCAAGGCCGGCGCGACCTCGGCCTCCACCAGGGTCTGCGGGCGCCAGCGCCCCTCCAGCCAGGCCTCCAGGTCGGCGCGGGCGCGGGCGGTGAGGGCGCGCTTGCGCGCCATCGCCTTCTCCGCGCCGCGCAGCCGCTTGCCGTCCGGCCCCTTGGACACGCCGGCAATGGGCGGGAAGAGGCCGAAATTGACGTTCATCGGCTGGAAGGAGCGCGGACCGTTGTCGATCGTCTCGATATGGCCGCCGGTAATGTGGTTCACCAGCGCGCCCATGGCCGTCGTCGGCGGCGGCGCGCCGGCCTCGCGGCCCTGCGCCTCCGCGGCGCAGAACCGCCCGGCAAGGAGGCCGACGGCGGCGGATTCCACGTAGCCCTCGCACCCCGTGATCTGACCGGCGAAGCGCAGCCGCGGCCGCGCCTTCAGGCGCAGGGTCGGGTCGAGGTGGCGCGGCGAGTTGAGGTAGGTGTTGCGGTGCAGGCCGCCGAGCCGGGGGAATTCCGCGTTCTCCAGGCCGGGAATGGTGCGGAACAGGCGTACCTGCTCGGCGTGCTTCAGCTTCGTCTGGAAGCCGACCATGTTGTAGAGCGTGCCCAGCGCGTTGTCCTGCCGCAGCTGGACCACGGCATAGGGCTTCACCGTGGGGTCGTGCGGGTTGGTGAGGCCGAAGGGCTTGAGCGGGCCGTGCCGCAGCGTCTCGCGGCCGCGCTCCGCCATGACCTCGATGGGCAGGCAGCCGTCGAAATAGGGCGTGCCGGCCTCTTCCCACGCCTTGAAGCTGGTCTTCTCGCCGGCGAGCAGCCCGTCGACGAAGGCCTCGTACTGCTCGCGCGAGAGCGGGCAGTTGATGTAGTCGGCGCCGGAGCCGCCCGGGCCGGCCTTGTCGTAGCGCGACTGGAACCAGGCCACGCCCATGTCGATGCTCTCGCGGTAGACGATGGGCGCGATCGCGTCGAAGAAGGCGAGCGCGTCCTCGCCCGTGAGGGAGCGGACGCCCTCGGCCAGCGCCGGCGAGGTGAGCGGGCCGGTGGCGACGATGGTCGCGCCCCAGTCCTCCGGCGGAAGGCCGGCGACCTCGCCGCGCGCGATGGAGACGAGCGGGTGGGCGGCGAGGGCCGCCGTGACCGCGTCGGCGAAGCCCTCGCGGTCCACGGCCAGGGCGCCGCCGGCGGGCACCTGGTGGGCGTCCGCGCAGCGCATGACGAGCGAGCCGAGCCGGCGCATCTCCTGGTGGAGCAGGCCCACGGCGTTGAGCTCGGCGTCGTCGGAGCGGAAGGAGTTGGAGCAGACGAGCTCGGCCAGCCGGTCCGTCTTGTGGGCGTCGGTGCCGCGCTGCGGGCGCATCTCGTGCAGGATCACAGGCACGCCGGCCTGGGCGATCTGCCACGCGGCTTCCGAGCCGGCGAGGCCGCCGCCCACGACATGGACGGCGCCGGAGGAGGGGAGTTGTGTCATGGCCGGCAACCTAGTCGCGGGCCGGGGCCGGGACAAGGCGGCGGACCGCCGTCATGGCGCGCCGCCCGGCCCACGGCCTGGCCGGCCCCGTCGATCCGGTCCGCGCGCCGGCCGCGTCGCTGCGCGCCGGACACGCAAACGCCCGCCGGGAGGGGCGGGCGTCGCGGCGCTCGGGTGGGCAGGGGAGGGGTCCGCCCGCCTTGGCGGCTAAGGTGTGCGGCTTACGCGGAGGCGGCGTGCTTCTTGGCGATGAAGCGGATCTCGCCGCGGCGGATGCCGAGGTCGTTGAGGTCGCGGTCCGTGAGCTGGGAGAGCTCGCGCACCGTGGTGCGATAACGGTTCCAGTTGCGGAGCCGCTTGGTGAGGGTGTTGACGTTCAACATGGCGATCAGTCCTTGTGCAGTGCGGTAAATCGTTGGAAGAGAAAGGCGAAACCCGCCGGCCGGCGGCTCGTTCCCGTCTCTTTGTTGCACTGCATATACGCTCGACCCCGCCTCTCGTGTAGCGGGAACGGAGGCATTTCAGCCCCGCAATGAATGCATGCCTCTGGCGGAATTCATTAACCGATGCGCGAATCGCGCATGGCGGAATTGTGACGTTCCCGCCGCTATTCGGCCGCGTCGGCCGCCGGCCGCACCGGCCGGCGCGCCAGCACCTCGGCGAGGAAGCGGCCGGTATGGCTCGCCTTGGCCTTGACGATGTCCTCAGGCCGGCCCTGGGCCACGATCCTGCCCCCGCCGTCGCCGCCCTCGGGCCCGAGGTCCAGGACCCAGTCGGCGGTCTTGATGACCTCGAGGTTGTGCTCGATGACCACGACCGTGTTGCCCTGCTCCACGAGTTCGTGCAGCACCTCCAGCAGCTTGGCGACGTCGTGGAAGTGCAGGCCCGTCGTCGGCTCGTCGAGGATGTAGAGCGTCCGCCCCGTCGAGCGGCGGGCGAGTTCCTTGGAAAGCTTGACGCGCTGCGCCTCTCCGCCCGAGAGCGTCGTCGCCTGCTGGCCGACCTTGACGTAGTCGAGTCCCACGCGCGCCAGCGTCTCCATCTTCTCGCGGATCGAGGGAACCGCCTTGAACAGCTCGCCCGCCTCCTCGACGGTCATGTCGAGCACGTCGGCGATGGACTTCTCCTTGTACTTCACCTCCAGCGTCTCGCGGTCGTAGCGCTTCCCCTTGCAGACGTCGCAGGTCACGTAGACGTCCGGCAGGAAGTGCATCTCGATCTTGATGACGCCGTCGCCCTGGCAGGCCTCGCAGCGCCCGCCCTTGACGTTGAAGGAGAAGCGGCCCGGCTGGTAGCCGCGCGCCTTGGCCTCGGGCAAGGCGGCGAACCACTCGCGGATCGGCGTGAAGGCGCCGGTATAGGTGGCGGGGTTCGAGCGCGGCGTGCGCCCGATCGGCGACTGGTCGATGTCGATGACCTTGTCGAGGTGCTCAAGCCCCTCGATCGTGTCGAACGGGGCGGGATGCTCGAGCGCGCCGTTGAGCCGGCGCGCCACGGCCTTGTAGAGCGTGTCGATGATGAGGGTGGACTTGCCGCCCCCCGACACGCCGGTGATGCAGGTGAAGGTGCCGAGCGGGATCTCCGCCGTCACGTCCTTCAGGTTGTTGCCGCGCGCCCCCGCGATGCGGAGCATCCGCCCCTTCTGCGGCTTGCGGCGCTTGGCGGGCACCGGGACGGCGAGAGCGCCGCGCAGGTACTTGCCCGTGAGCGAGGCCGGGTCGTCCATGACGTGGGCGGGCGTGCCCTGCGAGACGATCTCGCCGCCGTGGATGCCGGCACCCGGCCCGACGTCGACGACATAGTCCGCCTGCAGGATGGCGTCCTCGTCGTGCTCCACCACGATCACGCTGTTGCCGAGGTCGCGCAGGCGCTTCAGCGTCTGCAGCAGGCGCTCGTTGTCGCGCTGGTGCAGGCCGATGGAGGGCTCGTCCAGCACGTAGAGGACGCCGGTGAGGCCGGAGCCGATCTGCGAGGCGAGCCGGATGCGCTGGCTCTCGCCGCCTGACAGGCTGCCCGAGTTGCGCGACAGGGTGAGGTATTCCAGGCCGACGTCGAGCAGGAAGGAGAGCCGTTCGCGGATCTCCTTGAGGATGCGCCCGGCGATCTCGTTCTGCTTGGACGAGAGCCTGTCCGGGAGGCCGGCGAACCAGCCATGCGCGTCGCGCACCGACAGCAGCGAGACCTGGCCGATATGCTCGCCCGCGATCTTCACCGCGAGCGCCTCGGGCTTCAGGCGGAAGCCGTTGCAGGCGGCGCAGGGCGTCTCGGCCATGAAGCGGCCGATCTCCTCGCGCGCCCAGTCGCTGTCCGTCTCCTTCCAGCGCCGCTCCATGTTGCGCACGACGCCCTCGAAGGGCTTCTTCACCTCGTAGGCCCTGAGCCCGTCATCGTAGTTGAAGCGGATGCTCTCGCCGCCCGAGCCGAACAGGATCACGTCGCGCGCGGCCTGCGGCAGGTCCTTCCACTTCGTGGTGAGCTTGAAGCCGTAGTGCAGGCCGAGCGCCGCGAGCGTCTGGCCGTAATAGGGCGAGGTCGACTTCGCCCAGGGCGCAATGGCCCCGCCGCGCAGGGTCAGCGTCTCGTCGGGCACCACGAGCATGGGGTCGATGGCCATCTCGTGGCCCAGGCCGTCGCAGGCCGGGCAGGCGCCGAACGGGTTGTTGAAGGAGAAGAGGCGCGGCTCGACCTCCGGGATGGTGAAGCCGGAGACCGGGCAGGCGAACTTGGAGGAGAAGACGATGCGCTTCTGCTCGCCCTTCTCGTCGCGCGCCTCGGCGTCCGCGAACTCCATGACGGCGATGCCGTCGGCGAGCTCCAGCGCGGTCTCGAAGCTCTCGGCGAGGCGGGCGGCGATGTCGCCGCGCACCACGATTCGGTCCACCACCACGTCGATGTCGTGCTTGAGCTTCTTGTCGAGCGCGGGCGCGTCGGCGATCTCGTAGAAGGCGCCGTCGACCTTGACGCGCTGGAAGCCGCGCTTCTGGAAGTCGGCGAGCTCCTTGCGGTACTCGCCCTTGCGTCCGCGCACCACGGGGGCGAGCAGGTAGAGGCGCGTCTTCTCCGGCAGGGCGAGCACGCGGTCGACCATCTGCGACACGGTCTGGCTCTCGATCGGCAGGCCCGTGGCGGGCGAGTAGGGAATGCCGACGCGCGCCCAGAGCAGGCGCATGTAGTCGTAGATCTCGGTGACCGTGCCCACGGTGGAGCGCGGATTTTTCGACGTGGTCTTCTGCTCGATGGAGATGGCCGGGGAGAGCCCGTCGATCTGGTCGACGTCGGGCTTCTGCATCATCTCCAGGAATTGTCGCGCATAGGCCGACAGGCTCTCGACATAGCGCCTCTGGCCCTCGGCGTAGATCGTGTCGAAGGCGAGCGACGACTTGCCGGACCCCGACAGGCCGGTGAACACGACCAGCTTGTCGCGGGGAATCGTGAGGTCGACGTTCTTCAGGTTGTGCTCGCGCGCGCCGCGGATCGCGATGACGCGGCGTTCGGCCGCGGCCCTCTCGCCGGCGGCACGGTCGAAGAACTCGTCGATGGAGGCCATGCGGAGACCCTTCTGCGGCGCTGGTCCGCCACATCCCGGCCATGCGGCCGGTGGACCGGCCGGGAGCGGGCAGGGGAGAGCGGTATCGGTCCTTAACTAGTGCGCCGGCCTGCGACGCGACAGGGGAATCGACGCGACATCGCGCTTTCGCGGCGCCTTGTCCCCATAGCGCGGGCATGATAGGAACACAACAGGAACAAATGGCGACGCTCGCGGTCGGGACGGGCGGGCTTGTGTGGATAACCGGCCCGGGCCGGCCCCCGCGCCCGGCGAGATGCGATACTGGTCGCGACCACGGATGGAACGGAGCAGGCGATGGCTGGCAGCGTCAACAAGGTCATTCTGGTCGGCAATCTCGGGCGCGACCCCGAGGTGCGCCGGATGAACAGCGGCGAGAGCGTCGTCAGCTTCAGCGTGGCGACGTCCGAGACATGGCGCGACAAGGCCTCCGGCGAGCGGCGCGAGCGCACCGAGTGGCACAACGTCGTCATCTTCAACGAGAACCTCGGCAAGGTCGCCGAGCAGTACCTGAAGAAGGGCTCGAAAGTGTACCTGGAGGGGCAGCTCCAGACCCGCAAGTTCACCGACAAGAACGGGCAGGAACGCCAGACGACCGAGGTCGTGCTGCAGCGCTTCCGCGGCGAGCTCACGCTGCTCGACGGCCGCGGCCAGGGCGGCGGCGCGTTGGAGGACGACACGGGCGGCGGCTATGGCGGCTCCCGCGGGGGCGGCGATTTCGGCCGCTCCTCGCCCATGCAGCAGCGCCCCGCCGGGGGCGGCGGCTCGCGCCCGGCGACCGACCTCGACGACGACATTCCGTTCTAGCCCCTGCGGGCTCACCGCCCGCGTTCCCCGGATGAAGCCGGGGCCCCACGGGAAGGGAGCGAAGGCCGGTCCGACGGCGGGCCGGCCCGTCGGCGCGAGGGAGCGAGGGCGTCAGCGCAGGGGCGTCGTTCGGCTGCGCCCGGCGACCATGCCCCACGCCGCCAGCACGATCACCGCGCCGACCACCGCGCCGATCAGTCCGGCGCCCTCTCCCGCGTGATACCAGCCGATGGCTTGGCCGAGATAGGTGGCGACGAAGGCGCCGACGATGCCCAGCAGCGCCGTGAGGATGAACCCGGTCGGCTCGTTGTCGCCGGGCATGATGAACTTCGCGATGACGCCGGCCACGAAGCCGATGATGACGGTCCAGATGATTCCCATGGTTCCTCTCCGGGGTCCGGCCTCCGGCGGCTCCTGACGCCGCCGCGAAGCGTCCGGGAGATCAACGAACACCACCCGCCAAGGGTTCGGCGTGCCACGTTCGTGCCGCATCGTGGCCCCGCCCCGCCTCGCGGGCGGCCTGCGTGAGACGCGACCTCTGGCCCTGAGCCTCGTTAACCCTGCCGCTGGCGGGCATGAGCAACGTCGACAATCTGATTGCAAACAGAACAAAAAAAGAACATAAACAAAATAGGTGAGGAACACAGGGAGCGGAACAATGCTGAAAGTGCTTCTGACGGACGTGGTGGAGCTCGCGTCCCTCGCGGCCTTCGGGGCCTGCGTGTGGTCCCTCGCGGCGGCCTTTCCACACTGACGCGTCCGACAGTGGAGGGCGGGCGGGAGCCGTCTTGCCGGCGGCGCGCAGGCGCGGGAGAAGGACGGGGTTCCACCGGAGAGGTCGCCCGTGAGTCGCATCCTGACCGACGTCGGATTCGTGCACCTGCACGTCCATTCGGCCTTCTCGCTGCTGGAAGGCGCGCTCAGGATCGACGAGCTCAAGAAGCTGGCGCTCAAGGACCGCATGCCGGCCTTGGCGCTGACGGACACCAACAACCTGTTCGGAGCGCTCGAGTTCTCCGAGAAGATGGCCGGGGCGGGCATCCAGCCCCTGGTGGGAATCGAGCTCGCCGTGGAGACCGGCGACGACCGGCCGGGGCGGGGCCAGCACCATCTCGTGCGCCCGGGACTGGTGCTGCTGGCGGCCACGGCCGAGGGCTACGCCAACCTGATGCGGCTGGGCTCCCGGGCCTATCTCGGACCCGCGCCGGGGGAGCCGCCGCATGTCGCGCTCGACGAGGTGCTGGAGCACGCCGGCGGCCTGATCGCGCTGAGCGGGGGCCCCGACGGACCGCTGGACCGCGCGCTCGCGGCCGGCCGGCCCGATCTGGCGACGGGGCGGCTGGAGCGCCTGCTCGGCGCCTTCGGCGACCGCCTCTATCTCGAGATCCAGCGCCACGGCCTCGACGCCGAGCGGATGGTGGAGGCCGAACTGCTCGACCTCGCCTATGCCCGGGGCATCCCGATCGTCGGCACCAACGAGCCCTATTTCGGCCAGTCCGACGATTACGGCGCTCATGATGCGCTGCTCGCCATCGCCGAGGGGCGGCTCGTCTCCGACACGGAGCGCCGCCGGCTCTCGCCCGAGCACGCCTTCAAGACCCGCGCGGAGATGGTGGAGCTCTTCCGGGACCTGCCGGAGGCGGCCGCCAACACGATCGAGGTCGCGCTTCGCTGCCGCTACCGGCCGCGCACCGGCAAGCCGATCCTGCCGCGCTTCACGACGGGCGACGTCGAGGACCCCTCGGAGGTCGTCAGGGAAGAGGCGGCCGAACTGCGCCGGCAGGCGCAGGAGGGGCTGGACGCGCGCCTCGCCGCCCACGGTCCCGCCCCCGGGCTGAGCGAGCAGGACTACCGCGAGCGGCTCGATTTCGAGCTCTCTGTCATCGAGCGCATGAAGTATCCCGGTTACTTCCTCATCGTGGCGGACTTCATCAAGTGGGCCAAGGCGCACGACATCCCGGTGGGGCCGGGCCGCGGCTCCGGCGCGGGCTCGCTCGTCGCCTACGCCACCACCATCACCGACCTCGATCCGCTGCGCTTCGGGTTGCTCTTCGAGCGCTTCCTGAATCCCGAGCGCGTCTCGATGCCGGACTTCGACGTCGACTTCTGCCAGGACCGGCGTGACGAGGTGATCCGCTACGTCCAGGAGAAATACGGCCGCGACCGCGTCGCGCAGATCATCACCTTCGGCTCCCTGCTGGCGCGCGGCGTGCTGCGCGACGTCGGCCGCGTGCTGCAGATGCCCTATGGCCAGGTGGACAAGCTCACCAAGCTCGTGCCGCAGAATCCGGCCAACCCGGTGACGCTCGCCCAGGCCATCGAGGGCGAGCCGCGCCTGCAGGCGGCGATCGAGGAGGACCCCGTCGTCCGCCGGCTGCTCGAGATCGCGCGCAAGCTGGAGGGACTCTACCGCCACGCCTCGACCCATGCGGCGGGAATCGTGATCGGCGACCGGCCGCTCGACGAGGTGGTGCCGCTCTACCGCGATCCCAAGTCGGACATGCCTGTCACCCAGTTCAACATGAAATGGGTGGAGCCGGCGGGCCTCGTGAAGTTCGACTTCCTCGGCCTGAAGACGCTGACCGTGCTGAAGACCGCCGTGGACCTTCTGGCCGCGCGCGGCGTGGCGCTCGACCTGTCGGCCATCCCGCTCGACGACAGGAAGACCTACGAGATGCTGGGACGCGGCGAGACGGTCGCGGTGTTCCAGGTGGAATCGGCGGGCATGCGCAAGGCGCTCGCGGAGATGCGGGCCGACCGCTTCGAGGACATCATCGCGCTGGTGGCGCTCTACCGTCCCGGCCCGATGGCCAACATCCCCGTCTATTGCGCCCGCAAGCACGGGGAGGAGGAGGCGGACTACCTGCATCCCAAGCTCGAGGCCGTGCTGAAGGAGACGCAGGGCGTCATCATCTACCAGGAACAGGTGATGCAGATCGCCCAGATCCTATCCGGCTACTCGCTGGGCGAGGCGGACCTGCTGCGCCGCGCCATGGGCAAGAAGATCAAGGCGGAGATGGACGCCCAGCGCGTGCGCTTCGTCTCGGGCGCGGTCGAGCGCGGTCTCGACAAGCAGACGGCGGACACGATCTTCGACCTGCTCGCCAAGTTCGCCGATTACGGCTTCAACAAGTCCCACGCCGCGGCCTACGCTCTCGTCGCCTATCAGACGGCCTACCTGAAGGCGAACTATCCCGTGGAGTTCATGGCGGCGTCGATGACGCTCGACCGCTCCAACACGGACAAGCTCTCGGAATTCCGCCGCGAGGCCCAGCGCCTCGGCATCAAGGTGGAGCCGCCTTCCGTGAACCGCTCCGGCGTCACCTTCGAGGTGCACCGCGACGAGGGGGGCGAGCTCGTCATCCGCTATGCGCTGGCCGCGGTGAAGGGCGTCGGCGAGCACGCCGTGGCGAGCCTCGTCGAGGCGCGGCGCGAGGGCCCGTTCCGCGACCTCGGCGACCTCGCGCGGCGCATCAACCCCCGCCTGGTCAACAAGCGGACGCTGGAAAGCCTGATCGCGGCGGGCGCGCTCGACGAGATCGAGCCGGACCGCGCGCGCGCCACCGCCGCGCTCGACGCCATGCTCGCGCTCGCCAACCGCACGCAGGACGAGCGCGCGGCCGGGCAGGCCGACATCTTCGGCGCCGGCGGCTCGCCCGAGCCGCTGCGCGTGCCCTCCTACCAGCCCTGGATGCCGGCCGACCGCCTGCAGCGCGAATACGAGGCGATCGGCTTCTTCCTGACGGGCCATCCGCTGGACGAATACGGCCACCTGCTGGAGCGGCTGCGCGTGCAGCGCTGGCTCGACTTCGCCCGCGCGGTCAAGGCCGGGGCCTCGATGGGCCGCGTCGCCGCCACGGTGCTCGACCGGCAGGAGCGGCGCACCCGCTCGGGCTCGAAGATGGGCATCCTCGCGCTGTCCGACCAGAGCGGGCACTTCGAGGCCATCCTGTTCCAGGAGGGGCTGAACCAGTACCGCGACCTGCTGGAGCCCGGCCGCGCGGTCCTGCTCACCGTGCAGGCCTCCGCCGAAGGGGAGGAGGTGCGCGCGCGCATCACCGCCGCCGAGCCGCTCGACAAGGCTGCCTCGCGCCTGCCCTCGGCCATGCGGATCTTCCTGCGCGACGACCGGCCGCTGCCCTCTCTGGTCGAGCGCCTGCGCGAGAAGGGCGACGGCGAGGTTGCCTTCGTCCTGATGGTGGAGGGGGGCCAGCGCGAGGTCGAGATCAAGCTGCCCGGCCGCTACAAGGCCACACCGCAGGTGGCGGGCGCGATCAAGGCCGTGCCGGGCGTCGTCTCGGTGGAGATGGCGTAGCGGCCTGCGGGCCGGGCCGGTGGCCGCGCCGTCCTTGCCGGGCAGCCCCCCGGGGGATCGCGCCGCGCCGCGTTCCCGGCCTGCGGCGCGTCGGGCGGGCCCTGGGACGGGGCCCCGCATCAGCTTCTCCCTCCCGAAACAGCCCTGTTGCGGAACGCGGCCCGGCCCCCTATAAGGCGCGTCGTCGGAGTGTAGCGCAGCCCGGTTAGCGCACTAGTCTGGGGGACTAGGGGTCGTGGGTTCGAATCCCGCCACTCCGACCATTCTAAACCCTTGCAAACATGAGGGTTTTAGCAAAGCGCCTCGCTCCTTGGAGCGGGGCGTTTTTCGTTTCCGGGCACGCTCCGGGCGCAGCCTGACAAAACCTGGGCACAAGGGGATGCGTGGGCACAGTCTGGGCACGCGGGCGGCCTCCGGCCCCGCCGGGTGGCAGGCTGCCCCGATGCCTGCCGGGTGCCCTTGGTCGTTCGTGGGTTCGGCGTCGGCCGATCAGCGGGCGTTCGCCAAGGCGGTCCTTTCGGCGTGCGCGACAAAAAGCATGGTAGATTGTGTCAGGCTCCACCCCAGAGGGTTGCACCATGCGTGCGCTGTTGGGATTGGGAATGCTGTTCGTCGCAAGCATGCCTGCTCAAGCGCATGACCCCTACACTGGGCTACGGAGCCCTCTCGGCCAGCTTTGCTGCGGGGGCGACGATTGCGAGGCCACGGCCGATTTCGTGATCCGTCCGGATGGAGGGGTGAAGCTCTACTCGCGTCGTCACCAGAGGTGGATCGACGTTGACGCCTACCAGATCACATGGATGGCGGTCTCGGGCGACGGTCCTGCTCATTGGTGCGGCAGAGTCATGCTGCCAAACGCAGAGACGCCGTCCAGCATGACCATCACCTATTGCGCCTTCATCGACCCAAACGCCTTCTAGGGCCGCAGCGCGGCGTTGACGGGGCCTTCACGTCTCGGCCGGCATTCTGGGTCGTCGGAGCCCTCCCAAGCGCCGGCACACCTTGGCCCGTGCGCTGGCCTCTCCGGTGCACGGGCACCCCCCTTGCCCCCACCCGGCCTCTCCGGCCCGCCCTGCGCGTGCCCGGCGTTGCTGTGCGCAGGCGATGCCCGGTCGGGGACATTATTCTCTCGTTTTCCTGCAGTTTTTTGCGATTGCCCGTTTGGATTGAGCGATGCTCAACCTCGGATCGAGCTCGTACTTGGCCTCGCAATAACACTTCTTGATCTCATCACTGCTGACTCTCTTTCCTGTAATTCTTTGAAGACTATCAATATAGCCGAGGCAATAAATTTCAATATCGAGCCGGGATGGCTGAGAGCGAGCATTTTTCGGAAGAACAACAACACAAGCGCTTGCAAATAGTGCGATGAGGCAAACTCGTTTCATGGTCTCCTCCCTATCGCGACGCAGAGACCATGAACCTCATCGACTTCAGTGCATTGCTGTGGTGGGGTTTGCCGGGGCCGGGCCGCCGGGATCAGCCGATCGCCTCCTCGATCGCCTTGCCGCAGGCCTCGGTGTCGGCGTTCCCGCCGAGGTCTCGCGTGCGCAAGGTGCGCTCCGCCAGCACGCGCTCGATTCCCTGCACGATCTCGGCGGCGGCGGCGGCCTCGCCAAGGTGCTCCAGCATCATCGCGCCCGACCAGATCTGGCCGACCGGGTTCGCGATTCCCTGGCCGGCGATGTCGGGCGCCGAGCCGTGCACCGGCTCGAACACCGACGGCGCGGTGCGCTCCGGGTTGATGTTGCCGGACGGCGCGATGCCGATGGTGCCGGTGCAGGCCGGCCCGAGGTCGGAGAGGATGTCGCCGAACAGGTTGGAGGCCACGACCACGTCGAACCAGTCGGGATGCAGCACGAAATGCGCGGTGAGGATGTCGATGTGGAACTGGTCCCAGCGCACGTCCGGATAGGCCGGGGCGACGGCGCGCACGCGCTCGTCCCAATAGGGCATGGTGATCGAGATGCCGTTGGACTTGGTGGCCGAGGTCAGGTGCTTCCTGGGGCGGCTTTGCGCGAGATCGAAGGCGAAGCGCAGGATCCGGTCGACGCCGTGGCGCGTCATGATCGTCTCCTGGATGGCGAACTCCCGCGGCGTGCCGGCGAACATGCGCCCGCCCGCGTTGGAATACTCGCCTTCCGTGTTCTCGCGGACGACCCAGAAGTCGATGTCGCCCGGCTTGCGGCCCGCCAGCGGGCACTCGACGCCCGGCATCAGGCGGACGGGGCGCAGGTTCACGTACTGGTCGAACTCGCGGCGGAACTGCAGCAGGGAACCCCACAGGGAGATATGGTCGGGCACGCGGTCCGGCATGCCGACGGCGCCGAAGAAGATGGCGTCGTGCCCGCCGATGCGCTCCTTCCAGTCCTCCGGCATCATGCGCCCATGCCGCTCGTAATAGTCGCAGCTGGCGAAGTCGAACCAGTCGAGCTGGAGCGAGAAGCCGCCGCGCCTCGCCGCCTTCTCCAGCGCGCGCACGCCTTCCGGCACGACCTCCTTGCCGATCCCGTCCCCGGGAATGACGGCGATGCGGTAGGTGCGGCTGGACTGGGGCATGGGGGACCTCGCGGACTGGACGAACGGCGTCGGGCGGATTGGATACCAGGAAGCGCCGCTTTCCAAGCGCCGCGGCGCGTCGGCAGGCCGCGACGGTCTCATGCGGAGCGGGGAACCGGCCTCCCGCCCTTGCCATGGCGCGCCTTCTCGTATAAAGCCCGCCGCATTCCACACGCGGAGATCTGGCTTCGGCCGTTCCGGTGACCGGGACTTTCCCGGTTCACGCTCCGCGGAGGCTCGAACCGGAGAAGCACAGATATGGCTCTACCCGATTTCTCGATGCGCCAGCTCCTCGAGGCCGGCGCGCATTTCGGCCACCAGTCCCACCGCTGGAACCCGAAGATGGCTCCCTACATCTTCGGCACCCGCAATAACATCCACATCCTCGACCTCGCGCAGACGGTGCCGATGCTGCACCAGGCGCTGAAGGCGATCTCCGACACGGTGGCCGCCGGCGGCCGCGTGCTGTTCGTCGGCACCAAGCGCCAGGCCTCCGAGTCCATCGCGGACGCGGCCAAGCGCTCCGCGCAGTACTACGTGAACTCCCGCTGGCTCGGCGGCATGCTGACCAACTGGAAGACGATCTCGGGCTCCATCCAGCGCCTGCGCAAGGTCGACGAGCTGCTCGCGGCCGGCGCCCAGGGCCTGACCAAGAAGGAGCGCCTGATGCTCTCCCGCGAGAAGGAGAAGCTCGACCGCGCGCTCGGCGGGATCAAGGACATGGGCGGCACGCCCGACCTGATCTTCGTGATCGACACCAACAAGGAGCAGCTGGCGATCCAGGAGGCCAAGCGCCTCGGCATCCCCGTGGCGGCCATCATCGACAGCAACTGCGACCCGGACGGCATCACCTACCCGGTGCCGGGCAATGACGACGCCGGCCGCGCCATCTCGCTCTATTGCGACCTCGTCGCCCGCGCCGCCATCGACGGCATCTCGCGCGGCCAGGGCTCGCTCGGCGTCGACCTCGGCGCCAGCGAGGCGCCTGCGGCCGAGGAGCTCCCGGCCGCCACCGCGGCCGCGTCCGAGCCCTTCGCCGGCGAGGCCTTCGAGCTGCTCACCGCCCCGCGCGGCGCGCCCGACGACCTCTCCAAGCTCTCCACGATGAGCCCGATCATCGAGAAGAAGCTCAACGACGCCGGCATCTTCCACTTCTGGCAGATCGCCGCGATGGGCCCGGCCGAGGTCGCGCAGATCGACACCGCCGCCAAGCTCGGCGGCCGCATCGACCGCGAGGGCTGGGTCGCCCAGGCGCGCAGCTTCCTCGAAAACGCCTGAGTTCCCTGTGAGCGTCCCGGCGTCCGGCCGCGCCGGCGTCGTGCAAGCGTCATGAAACCCAAGCAGGACGGCGGCTCGCGAGGCCGCCGTCTCGCCATGGGGCGACAGTCGAGATCAGGTCCCTGAGGCCCGCCGGGGCAGGGGACAAGGCAATCGCCCGGCCGCAGGGCCGTCCCGCCGGGGCGGCGCTCGCGAAGCCGGGCATCGGACACACGAAGAGGTTTGTGACATGGCCACGATCACCGCAGCTTTGGTCAAGGATCTGCGCGAGAAGAGCGGCGCGGGCATGATGGACTGCAAGGCTGCGCTCGAGGCGACGGGCGGTGACGTCGAGCAGGCCATCGACTGGCTGCGCAAGAAGGGCCTCGCCAAGGCCGCCAAGAAGTCCGGCCGCGTGGCGGCGGAGGGCCTCGTGGCCGTCGACGTGCGCGACGACCGCGGCGTGGTCGTCGAGGTGAACTCCGAGACGGACTTCGTCGCCCGCAACGAGGAGTTCCAGGCGCTGGTGCGCACCATCGCCTCCGTCGCGCTGGAGAAGAGCGCCGACGTCGAGGCGCTGCTCGGCACGCATTATCCCGGCGGCGGCGCCGTGCAGGACGCGATCGCCAACGCCATCGCCACGATCGGCGAGAACATGACGCTGCGCCGCGCCGCCGAGCTGCAGGTCGGCAAGGGCGTCATCGGGCACTACATCCACAACGTGATCGCGCCCGGCCTCGGCAAGATCGGCGTGATCGTCGCGCTGGAATCGGCGGGCAAGACGGACGAGCTCGCCGCGCTCGGCCGCCAGGTGGCGATGCACATCGCCGCGACGAACCCGCTCGCCCTCGACGCCTCGGGCCTCGACCCCGCGGTCGTGGAGCGCGAGAAGGCGGTGCTGGCGGACAAGAATGCCGGCAAGCCCGCCCATGTGCTGGAGAAGATCGTCGAGAGCGGCCTCAAGACCTACTACAAGGAGGTCTGCCTGCTCGACCAGCCCTTCGTGCATGACGGCTCCAAGACCGTCGCGCAGGCCGTCAAGGAGGCCGAGGGCCGGGTGGGCGGCGCCGTCGCCGTGAAGGGCTTCTACCGGTTCGCGCTCGGCGAGGGCGTCGAAAAGCAGGAAAGCGACTTCGCCGCGGAGGTCGCGGCGGCCGCGGGCGGCCAGGCCTGATCCCGAAACGGCGGCGCTTGCGCCGCCGTTTTCGCGTTGCGACCCTGCCGCAGGAGGCCCCGATGGCGAGCGAGCACAAGCGTATCCTGGTCAAGCTCTCGGGCGAGGCGCTCATCGCCCCCGACGGCTACTGGCTCCACCCGCCGACCCTGTCGGTCCTGGCCTCGGACCTCGCGGCGGCGGCGAACGAGGGCTTCGAGATCGCGGTCGTCATCGGCGGCGGCAACGTGATCCGCGGCGCCAAGGTCGGCGCCGCCGGCTGGATCGACCGCGCCACGGCCGATTCCATGGGCATGATCGCCACGGTCATGAATTCCATCGCGCTGGAAAGCGCGCTGGTGGCGGCCGGCGCCACCGCCCGCGCGCTCTCGGCCGTCTCGATGCCCTCGATCTGCGAGACCTACGCCCGTGCGCCGGCCCTCGCGGCCATGAGCAAGGGCAACATCCTCGTGCTCGGCGGCGGCACCGGCAATCCGTTCTTCACCACGGACACGGCGGCGGTGCTGCGCGCGATCGAGCTCAATTGCCACGCGGTGCTCAAGGCCACCCAGGTCGACGGGGTCTATTCCGCCGACCCGAAGAAGGATCCCTCCGCGGTGCGCTTCGACAGGATCACCCATGACGAGGCCATCGGGCGCGACCTGAAGGTGATGGACACGGCCGCCTTCGCGCTGGCGCGCGAGAACCGCATGTCGATCATCGTCGGCTCGGCGCATGGCCCCAACGCCATCACCTCCATCCTCTCGGGGCGGACGCGGGCGACCGTCGTGCATCCCTGAATCGAACGGGCGGCGTGCGCCGTCGCACTTGAAGTGCGGCGGAGGCGGGCGTAAGCCGTGAAAAGACCCCTTGGGCCCTACGTTTCCTATTCCTCGCGTATCGGAAGACACGATGAGCACGTCCTTCGACCTTGCCGACATCAAGCGCCGCATGGCCGGTGCGGTGCAGGCCGTCCACAAAGACCTCGCCAGCCTGCGCACCGGGCGCGCCTCGGCCAACCTGCTGGATCCCATCCAGGTCGACGCCTACGGCTCCCTGATGCCGCTGAACCAGGTGGCGACCGTCAACGTGCCCGAGCCCCGCATGATCACGGTTCAGGTCTGGGACCGCTCCATGGTCAACGCGGTGGAGAAGGCGATCCGCGACAGCAATCTCGGCTTCAACCCGGCGACCGAAGGCCAGACCTTGCGCATCCGCGTGCCCGAGCTCAACGAGCAGCGCCGCAAGGAAATGGTGAAGGTTGCGCATAAATATGCGGAGGAAGGCCGGGTCGCCGCCCGTCACGTGCGGCGCGACGGCCTCGACCTGCTGAAGAAGCTCGAGAAGGACGGCCACGTCTCCAAGGACGAGCTCGACCGCCATTCCGAGCAGGTCCAGAAGGCCACCGACCAGACCGTGGCGGAGATCGACGCTGCGCTCGCGGCGAAGGAAAAGGAAATCATGCAGGTCTGACGGGCCCCGACGGGATGTGTGGCTCGGCAGCTGCCGGAGAGAGGGCATGATGGATCGAACCGGCAGTTCCGCGACCCTGGTCGAGCGCCTCCAGACGGGCTCGGCCTGCGTGCCGGTTCACGTCGCCGTCATCATGGACGGCAATGGCCGCTGGGCCGCCGCGCGCGGTCTGCCGCGATTCGAGGGGCACCGGCGCGGCGTCGAGGCGCTGCGGCGCACGGTGCGCGCGGCCATCGACCTGGGCATCGGGTACCTGACGGTCTACAGCTTTTCTTCCGAGAACTGGCGCCGGCCTCCGCAGGAGGTGAGCGACCTGATGGGGCTGTTGAAGCGCTTCATCCGCAACGACCTCGCCGACCTGCACCGCAACAAGGTGCGCGTGCGCATCATCGGCTCGCGCGACCGGCTGGCCGACGACATCCGCGCCCTGCTCGACGAGGCCGAGAACCTGACCGCCGACAATCGCGGCCTCACCCTCGTCGTCGCCTTCAACTACGGCTCGCGCTTCGAGATCGCGGAGGCGGCGAAGGCCCTGGCGGCCGACGTGCTGGCGGGTCGCCTGCGGCCGGAGGACATCACGCCCGAGCGGCTCGACGCGCGGCTCGAGACGCACGGCATCCCCGATCCCGACCTCGTGATCCGCACGTCCGGCGAGCAGCGCATCTCGAACTTCCTGCTGTGGCAGTGCGCCTACTCGGAATTCGTGTTCACCCCCGTCCTGTGGCCGGACTTCGACCGCGCGGCGCTCGAAGACGCGATCTCCGAGTTCCGGGGGCGCGACCGGCGCTATGGCGGGCTGTCCTCGCGGGCCGGAGCCGGTTCTTGAGCGACGGCGTCCGCCTGCAGGCAGGCGGCGCCGCGGCGGGTGGACCGACCCCCGGCCGGTCCTCCGATCTCGCCCTGCGCGTCGCCTCCGGCGTGGTGATGGCGGCGCTCGCTCTCGCCGCCGCCTGGATCGGCGGCTGGATCTTCGGCCTGTTCTGGACGCTGGCGGCGCTGCTCGTGCTGCGCGAATGGATCGGCATCCTCGGCGTGCAGCGCCGCGCCGTGGCCGCCTGGATCGCCGGGGGGATCGGCGTCGCCGCCGCCGGGGTCTTCGCCGAGCAGGCGGGCCTGAGCCGGCCCGAACTCTGGATCGCGGTGACGCTGGCCGCATGCGCCGCCGCCGCCATCGCGCCCGAGCGGCGGGGAGGGGTGGGGCTCGGCGTGCTCTACGCCGCCGTCATCGCCGCCGTGCCGGCCGCCCTGCGGGCCGACCCCGGCCATGGGCTCACCGCGATCGCCTGGCTCTTCGCCGTGGTCTGGCTCACCGACATCGGCGCCTATTTCGTCGGCCGCGCCCTCGGCGGTCCGAAGCTGTGGCCCCGCGTCAGCCCCAAGAAGACCTGGTCGGGCTTCGTCGGGGGCGTCGCCATCGGCACGATCGGCGCCGTGGCCGTGGCCCATGGCGTCGCCGGGTTCGTCGGCAAGGCCTGGTACGGCGGCGCCGGGCTGGTGGCGCTGTCCTTGCTGGCGGCCCTGCTGTCGCAGGGCGGCGACCTCCTGGAATCAGCCATGAAGCGGCGCTTCGACGTGAAGGATTCCAGCCATCTCATCCCCGGGCATGGCGGGGTGATGGACCGACTCGACTCGTTCTGGGCCGTCTGCATGCTGATGGGCGGCTTGATTCTCATCACGGGCGCGCCCGCTCCATGACCACCACCGTGAGCATCCTCGGCGCCACCGGCTCGATCGGGCGCTCGACCGTCGCGGTCATCGCCGAGAACCCGGAGATGTTCGCGGTCGAGGCCGTGGTGGGCGGCCGCGACGTCGCAGCCCTGGCCGCGACCGCGAAGGCGGTGAGGGCGCGCTTCGCCGCCATCGCCGACCCGGCGGCCTATCGCTCCCTCGTGGACGCCCTCGCCGGGTCCGGGATCGAGGCGTCGGCCGGCGACGAGGCCGTCGTCGAGGCGGCGCGGCGCCCGGCGGATCTCGTGGTCGCCGCGATCGTGGGCACGGCCGGCATGCGGCCGACGCACGCCGCGCTGGGGCAGGGCCGCACGGTGGCGCTCGCCAACAAGGAGAGCCTCGTCAGCGCCGGCGCGGCCTTCATGCGCGACGCCCGGTTGGCGGGGTGCCGCCTGCTGCCCATGGACAGCGAGCACAACGCCATCTTCCAGGCCCTCGGCGCCCACACGGCCGACGACATCGAGACGATGATGCTGACGGCCTCCGGCGGCCCGTTCCGCACCTGGGACGCCGGGCGGATCGCCGCGGCCACCCCGCGCGAGGCGCTCGCCCATCCCAACTGGTCCATGGGCGCCAAGATCACCATCGACAGCGCCTCGATGATGAACAAGGGGCTGGAGCTGATCGAGGCCCATCACCTCTTCGGCGTCGATCCCGCCGCTCTGGGCGTCGTCGTCCACCCGCAATCCATCGTGCACGGGTTCGTGTCCTTCAAGGACGGGGCGGTGACGGCAGGGCTCGCGGTGCCGGACATGCGGGTGCCGATCGCCCATTGCCTCGGCTTTCCCGACCGGCTGCGCACCTCCGCGAGGCGGCTCGACCTGGCCGCCATCGCGCGGCTCGATTTCGAGCCGCCGGACCTCGACCGCTTTCCCGCCCTGGGCCTCGCCATGGAGGCGCTGCGGGCGGGAGGAACCATGCCCACCGTGCTCAACGCCGCCAACGAGATCGCGGTCGAGGCCTTCCTCGCCGGCCGGCTCGCTTTCGGCGGCATCGCCGCCCTCGTGGAGCGGCAACTGGCCGCCATCGGCCGGGGAGGGGCGTCGCATGCCCCCGCCAGCATCGAGGAGGCCCTCGCCGTGGATGACGAGGCGCGCCGGACCGCCCGGGAGGCCCTGGACCGGACGACGGTCGAGGTCCACCCGGCTCCCCGGGGCGCCGCCGGGTCGTTCGGATCGCACCTCGCCGATTAACTCTCTGTTCACCCAAACCGCGCGTTCGCCGTATTTGCGGATAGACTGCCTCCAGACATCAGGACGCCCCGCCGGGGCGACAGAGGAACGGGCATGGATCTCTTCAGCGCAATGGGCGCCTTCGCGAACACGGCCGGCGGCTACGTGGTCCCGTTCCTCTTCGTGCTCTTCGTCGTGGTCTTCATCCACGAGATGGGACATTTCCTCGTCGGGCGCTGGTGCGGCATCAAGGTCGTGGCCTTCTCGATCGGCTTCGGGCCTGAATTGTTCGGCTGGACGGACCGCAAGGGCACGCGCTGGCGCCTCGCCGCCATTCCGCTGGGCGGATACGTCAAGTTCTTCGGCGACAGCTCGGCCGCCAGCACCCCGGACGGCGACACCCTCGTCGCCATGACGCCGGCGGAGCGCGCGGTGAGCTTCTACTACCAGCCGGTCTGGAAGCGCGCGGCCACCGTCGCGGCGGGCCCGCTGGCCAACTTCCTGCTGGCCATCGTCATCTTCGCCTGCATCAACGTGACCTCCGGCCGCCAGGTCCTCGTCCCGAAGATCGAGGCGGTGGTGCCAGGGAGCGTGGCCGAGCGGGCCGACCTGAAGGCGGGCGACCTCGTCGTCAGCATCAACGGCAAGCCCATCGACAGCTTCATCGACCTGCAGCGCATCGTCTCGGCCTCGCCGGGCACGACGCTGACGGTCGAGGTCGACCGCGCGGGGCAGGTCCTGACCCGGCAGGTGACGCCCGAGCTCAAGGAGATCAAGACGCCCTTCGGCCGCCAGCGGGTCGGCATGCTCGGCGTGCAGGCCTCCCGCGACCCGGCCGACCAGCGCATCGAGCAGTTGGGGCCCATGGAGGCGCTCAAGGCCGCCCTGTCGGAAACCTGGTACATCGTGGAGCGCACGGGCGCCTACGTGCAGGGCCTCTTCGCCGGCACCGAGACGACGGACCAGCTCTCCGGTCCCATCCGCATCGCGCAGGTCTCGGGGCAGGTCGCGACGGCCGGCATCGTGGCCCTGCTGAATCTGGCCGCGATTCTCTCGGTTTCGATCGGTCTCATTAACCTCGTGCCGGTGCCGCTGCTGGATGGCGGCCATCTGCTGTTCTACGCCGTGGAGGCCGTCCGCGGCCGCCCGCTGAGCGAGCGGACCCAGGAATTCGGGTTCCGGATCGGGCTCGCTCTGGTGGTGATGCTGATGCTCTTCACCACCGTGAACGACCTGCTTCACCTCAAGCCGCTTTAACCATACGCTAAGTGTCATCGCGGTCACGCGGCCCCGGATTCGGCTGCCCGGGTTGATTCACGGTTTGCAGGCCTTCGGAAAATTTGTAGAAGCGACAGTGCATATCCGGGGAATCCAGCTGGCCATTCAGCCAGTTGGGATCGTGAGTGTAAGGCGGTTACTCGATGGCTTTCGAGAGTTCGGCATACCGGCGTTCCACGCGGGCGCTCAAGGCAACGGCGGCGAGCCTCGCCCTGATCGCGGCCCTGGGGTCCGCAGCGCAAGCCGAAACCATCGTCGTCCAGGGGAACCGCCGCGTCGACACCGAGACCATCAAGTCCTACGTGACTGGCGCCACCCCGGAGCAGGCCCGCAAGGACCTGCTCGCGACAGGACTTTTCTCGAGCGTTAGCGTTACCGGCAGGTCCGGCGCGCTCGTCGTCTCCGTCAAGGAGAACGAGATCATCAACCGCGTGGTCTTCCAGGGCAACAAGAAGCTCAAGGCCGACCAGCTGCAGCAGGAAGTCCAGTCCAAGTCGCGCGGCCCGTTCAGCCAGGCCGTGGTGGATTCGGACGTCGAGCGCATCAAGGAGATCTACAAGCGGGGCGGGCGCGGCAACGCGACGGTCTCCGCGCAGATCGTGCCGCTCGAGAATGGCCGCGTCGACGTGGTCTTCAACATCGTCGAGGGCGACAAGACCGGCATCAAGGCCATCGACTTCGTGGGCAACAAGGCCTTCTCCTCGGGCCGCCTGCGCGACCAGATGACGACGACGGAGAGCAATTTCCTCTCCTTCCTGAAGTCGAGCGACGTCTACGACCCGGACAAGCTGCAGGCCGACCTGGAGCTGATCCGCCGCTTCTACCTGCGCCACGGCTATGCCGACTTCCGCGTCGTCAACAGCGACGTGCAGTACGACCCCACGGCCGCCGGCTACCGCATCACCATCACGGTCGAGGAAGGCCAGCAGTACAAGGTCGGCGACGTGCGCGTGGAATCGCGCATCCCCGACGTGAACGGCGACCAGCTCCAGAAGCAGGTGAAGACGACCCCCGGCTCGACCTATAATTCGGACGAGGTCGAGAAGTCGCTGCAGTCCCTGACGACCTCGGTCGCCGGCAAGGGCTACGCCTTCTCTCAGGTCCGCCCGCAGGGCAACCGCGATCCCCAGACCGGCACGATCGGCATCACCTACATCATCGAGGAAGGTCCGCGCGTCTACATCGAGCGGATCAACATCATCGGCAACACGCGCACGCGCGACAACGTGATCCGCCGCGAGTTCGATCTCGGCGAGGGCGACGCCTACAACAAGGTGCTCGTCGACAAGGCCGAGCGCCGCCTGAACAACCTCGGCTACTTCAAGAACGTGCGCATCACCAACGAGCCGGGCTCGACGCCCGACCGCGTGATCATCAACGTCATCGTCGAGGACCAGCCGACGGGCCAGTTCGCGATCTCGGGCGGCTACTCGACCAGCGACGGGTTCATCGGCGAGGTCTCGGTCTCCGAGTCGAACTTCCTGGGCCGCGGCCAGTATGTCCGCCTCGCGGCCTCCTACGGCCAGTACTCGCAGGGCGTGGAGTTCAACTTCACCGAGCCCTACTTCCTCGACCGCCGCATGGCGGCCGGCTTCGACCTGTTCTCGAAGCAGTCGGACAACACGCAGTACTCCTACTACAACAACAAGATGACCGGCGGCACGCTCCGCCTCGGCCTGCCGCTGACGGACGAGTCCAGCCTGTTGCTGCGCTACTCGCTGTACCAGCAGGACGTCACGATCCCGAACACGATCAAGAAGCCCTACAACGACTGCTGGTACTCGCTGGCGCCGGCCTATTCGTTCACCTACCCGGCTTGCGTGTACAACGGCGAAGCCTCGCTCGCGCTCAAGGAGTCGCAGGGCACCACCATCACCTCGCTCGTCGGCTACACGCTCACGTACAACACGCTGGACAACAACAAGAACCCGCGTTCGGGCCTCTATGCCGAGCTGAAGCAGGACTTCGCCGGCCTCGGCGGGGACAGCCGCTTCATCCGGACGACCGGCGAGGTTCGTTACTACCACGAGCTGTCCGACGACTTCGTCGGCATGCTGAAGCTGCAGGGCGGCAACATCTTCGGCAGCGACCTGCGCATCGTGGACCAGTTCTTCCTGGGCCCGAGCCTGGTGCGCGGCTTCGCTCCCGCGGGCATCGGCCCGCGCGACGCGGCCGACCCGAAGAACAACGCGCTCGGCGGCACGACCTATTTCGGCGGCACGGCCGAGGTGCAATTCCCGATCGCGTTCATCCCGCGGGAATTCGGCCTGAAGGGCGCCGTCTTCGCCGACGCCGGCACCTTGTTCAACTACCAGGGGCCGACCAACTTCACGGGCCTGGCGCCGACCCCGGTCGCCACCGGCTACCCGAGCACCCTGACGGTCGTGGACAACTCGTCCTACATCCGCTCCTCGGTCGGCGCGAGCTTGCTGTGGCAGTCGCCGCTCGGCCCCATCCGCTTCGACTACGCCTACCCGATCACCAAGGACAAGTTCGACCGCACGCAGTACTTCCGTTTCACGGGCGGCACGTCGTTCTGAGGGTGACGTCACCGGGCCGCGGGCTGTCGCGACGCCCGGGCGCGCTGGTGATCCGAACAGCAAGAAGGCGGGAGCGGTCGGCGCGGGCGAGGATGTCCGCCCGGCCCAACCGGCCTAGCATCGCGAGGCCGGCATGACAGAGCCCGTTTTCTTCCGCCTCGCGAAACCCCTGACCATCGACGAGGTGATCGCGCTCACCGGCGCGACGCTGGAGGGCGCCGCGGACCCCGCGCGCCTGATCCGCGGCGTGGCGCCGCTGGATGTGGCCGGTCCCGACGACCTCGTCTTTCTCGACAATCCCAAATATGCCGACGACCTGACCCGGACCAGCGCCGCCGCATGCCTCGTCGCGGCGAAGTTCGCGCCGCGGGTCCCCGCGGGAACGGCGACCCTGGTCTCGCCGGAGCCGTACCGGGCGGCCGCGATCGTCACGATGGCGCTGTTTCCCGAGGCGGCGCGCCCCGGCTCGGTCGTGGGCGCCGAGGGCGTGTCGCCCGGCAGCTTCGTGCATCCCCAGGCGCGGCTCGAGCCCGGCGTCACGGTGGACCCCGGCGCGGTGATCGGCGCCGGCGCGGAGATCGGCAGCGGCACCGTGATCGCGGCGAACGCCGTCATCGGGCCGCAGGTGCGCATCGGGCGCGACTGCTCGGTGGGGCCGAACGCCTCGATCCTGCACGCCCTGATCGGCGACCGCGTCATCATCCATCCCGGCGTGCGCATCGGGCAGGACGGCTACGGCTTCGCGATGAGCCCGCGGGGCCACCTGAAAGTGCCGCAGATCGGCCGCGTGATCGTGCAGAACGACGTGGAGATCGGCGCCAATTCCTGCATCGACCGCGGGGCCAACCGCGACACCGTGATCGGCGAGGGCACCAAGATCGACAACCTCGTGCAGATCGGCCACAACGTCCAGGTGGGCCGGCACTGCATCATCGTCTCCCAGGTCGGGATCTCCGGCAGCACGAGGCTGGAGGACTTCGTCGCGCTCGGCGGGCAGGTGGGCCTGGCGGGCCACCTCACCATCGGCATGGGCGCGCAGGTGGCCGGGGGCAGCAGCGTGGGCGACAACATTCCGCGCGGCGAGCGCTGGGGCGGTTACCCGGCCCGCCCCGTGAAGAACTTCTTCCGCGAGATGACGTACCTCGCCATTCTCGCCCGTCGCAGGACGGCCGGCAAGGCGGACCCGTCAGCCGGCGGCAGCGAATGAACCCGTTCCCGGGGCGACGCGAGCCCCGCGACGAAAGGCAAGGCGATGAACGACACGGCTCCGCAGACGCTCGGATCGGCAGACATCCTGAAGGTGCTCGAACTCCTGCCGCATCGCTATCCGTTCCTGCTCGTCGACAAGATCATCGAGATGAACGGTGACGACAGCTGCATCGGCATCAAGAACGTCACGTTCAACGAGCCGCAGTTCAACGGGCACTTCCCGGGGCAGCCCGTCATGCCCGGCGTGATGCTGATCGAGGGCATGGCCCAGACGGCGGGCGCGCTCTGCGTGCATTCCAAGCTGGGGACCAAGCGGCCGAAGGTCGTCTACTTCATGACGATCGACAACGCGAAGTTCCGCAAGCCCGTGGTCCCGGGCGACGTGGTCGAGTACCACATGAAGAAGCTTAAGCAGCGGGCCAACATGTGGTGGTTCCGCGGCGAGGCGAAGGTGCAGGGCAAGGTCGCGTGCGAGGCCGAGGTCAGCGCCATGCTCGTCACCGAGTGAGCGCGATGAGCACGATCCATCCCACCGCCATCGTCGAGCCGGGCGCCAGGCTCGGCGCGGGCGTGTCGATCGGCCCCTACTGCATCGTCGGGCCCGACGTCGAACTCGGCGAGGGCTGCGCGCTGGTGAGCCACGCCGTCGTCCACGGCCGCACGACGATCGGCGCGCGCACGAAGATCTGGCCCTTCGCCTCCATCGGCCACCAGCCGCAGGACCTGAAGTATCACGGCGAACCCTCGACGCTCACGATCGGCTCGGACTGCATCATCCGCGAGGGCGTGACGATGAACCCGGGCACCGAGGGCGGCGGCATGGCGACCTCCGTCGGCGACCGCTGCGCCTTCCTCGCCAATTCGCACGTGGCGCATGATTGCCGCATCGCCAGCAACGTCATCTTCTCAAACAACGTCATGCTGGCCGGCCATTGCGTGGTGGAGGACTTCGCGATCATCGGCGGCGGCGCCGCTGTCCACCAGTTCTGCCGCATCGGGGCGCACGCCTTCATCGGCGGGCTGTCGGGCGTCGAGAACGACGTGATCCCCTACGGCATCGCCATCGGCAACCGCGCGCACCTCGCTGGCCTGAATATCGTCGGCCTCAAGCGCCGTGGCTTCTCGCGCGAGGTCATCCACGACATCCGCCGCGCCTATCGCCTGCTCTTCGCCGATGAGGGCACTCTCCAGGAGCGGGTGGAGGACGTGGCGGCCGAATTCTCCACCCATCCCGTGGTCCACGAGATCCTCGACTTCATCCGCGAGGGCGGCAACCGCTCGATCTGCACGCCGCGCGACGCCCAGGAGGGCTAGGGCGTGGCGACGCCGCCGGACGGCCCGCTCGCGGTCATCGCCGGCGGCGGCCAGTTTCCCGCGGAGATCGTCGAGGCGGTGCGCCGCACCGGGCGCGCCGTGACGGTGATCGGTCTGCGCGGATTCTCGGCCCGCAAGGTGGCGGGCGAGCCCGTGCTCCTGGCCGACATGCTGGACCCGTCCAAGGTGCTTGGCCTGCTGCGCGAGATCGCCCCGGCCTGCGTCGTGCTGGCGGGGACCGTGACGCGGCCGGGTCCGCTCGCCATCGCCTCCGTGTTCCACGCCTATCGCAACCGGGACGAGCTCGGCCGCATCCTGGCGGGCGGGGACGACAGGATCCTGCGCGGAGTCGTGAGCCTGCTCGAGCAGGAGGGTTTCCGCGTCGTGGGCGCGCAGGAAGTCGCCCCCGACCTGCTGGCGCCCGCCGGAGCCCTGACGCGTCGGCAGCCCGACGAACAGGACCTCGCCGACATGCGCCTGGCGGGCGACATCCTCGCCGCCACGGGCCGTTTCGACATCGGCCAGGGCGTCGTCGTCGCGCAGGGCCGCGTGCTCGCCGTCGAGGGGCCGGAGGGAACGGACGCGATGCTGGAGCGCGTCGTCTCGCTGCGGCGAAGCCGGCGCGTGAAGCTCGACGGGAGCGCCGGCGTGCTCGTGAAGCGGCCCAAGCCCGGCCAGGACGTCCGTGTCGACCTGCCGGCCGTGGGGCCGCGCACCGTCGCCAAGGCCCGCGCGGCGGGGCTGAAGGGCATCGCCGTCGAGGCCGGCGCGGTCGTGGTCGTCGACCGCCCGGGCATGGTCGGGGCCGCGGACCTTGCCGGCCTCTTCCTCTGGGGGATTGCATGAGCCGGCCTCTGCACGTCGCGATCGTGGTGGGCGAGCATTCCGGCGACCAACTCGGCTTCAAGCTGATGCGGGCGCTGCGGGAGCGGCGGCCGGACATCCGCTTCACCGGCGTCGGGGGCGAGGCCATGGAGGCCGAGGGCCTGCGCAGCCTGTTCCCGCTGGCCGACATCGCGGTGATGGGCATCCTGCCCGTCATCCGGCGTCTGCCGACGGTGCTGCGGCGCATCCGCGAGACGGCGGAGGCCATCCTCGCCGAACCGCCGGACGGGCTCGTGATCATCGACAGTCCGGACTTCACGCACCGGGTGGCGCGGCGCGTGCGCGCGCGCCTGCCGGACCTGCCGATCGTCGACTATGTCAGCCCCAGCGTCTGGGCCTGGCGGCCGGGCCGGGCACCGCGCATGCGCGCCTATGTCGACCACGTGCTCGCCTTGCTTCCCTTCGAGCCGGAGGCGCATCTGCGCCTGGGCGGACCCGCCTGCACCTATGTCGGCCATCCCCTGATCGAGCGGCTCGGGGAGCTGAGGGCGACGCCGGCCGAACGCGAGGCGGCGTCAGGCGCTCCGCCCGTGCTCCTCGTGCTGCCCGGCAGCCGCCGTTCCGAGATCCGCAGGCTGCTCGAGCCGTTCGGCCAGGCCGTCGCGCTGCTGCATGAGGGTGGATTTCGCGGCCGCGTCGTCATTCCCGCCGTCGGGCACCTCGCGCAGGAGATCCGGGCCGGCGTGGCCGGCTGGACGCCCGCGCCGGAGATCGTGCTGGGCGAACCGGCGAAACTCGCCGCGTTCCGCACCGCGCGGGCCGCGCTCGCCGCCTCCGGCACGGTGACGTTGGAGCTCGCCTTGGCCGGCGTGCCGATGGTCGTCGCCTACCGCGTGTCGAAGCTCGAGGAACAGCTGAAATACGTCATCAAGGTACCCTCCATCGTCCTGCCCAACCTGATCCTGGACGCGAACGCGATCCCCGAATTGCTGCAGCAGGCGAGCACGCCGCAGGCCTTGGCCGCGGCGCTCGCGCCGCTGCTCGGCGACACGCCCGAGCGTCGGACGCAGGGCGTCGCGCTGGAGCGGCTCGACGGCCTCATGACCCTTCCGGGCGGCGACACGCCCAGCGACCGCGCCGCGCGGATCGTGCTGGAAACCATCGAGGCCCGGCCCCGTCGCCCCTGAGGCCGCCCCCGTCATTGCGATGAGCGCAGCGACGACGCGATCCGGGGGACCCCGGACATGGGCCTGGACTGGCCGGTTCGCTCGCAAGGACGGGGGCGAGCGTGTGCAATGACGGGATGCACGGCTTTCGACGACGGTTGCGACGCCCGCATGGACGGATCATCCCATCGCGTCAGCGCCGGCGCATGCGTCGCCACGCCATGCTGGTGACGACGCCGCCCATGGTGGCGACGGCGATGACGGTCCAGGGGCCGAAGGTCCCCATGCCCTCGCGCACGGCCTTGCGGCTCGAGCGCGTGGCGGCGCGGGCGCGGTCCGACACGAGGGCGGCGGCGCGCTGAACCTCGGCCTCGCGGTCGTGGACCATGCGCCGCGCGCCGGCTTCGGCCTGCTCGGCCGCCTCGGCTGCGCGCGCCGGGGCGTCGTCCCGCCGGCGCCGCAGCAACGGCAGGAGCGGCGCGAGGTTGGCGATCGTGGTGACGATCGAGCGCGTGCTGACGGCGCTGCGCCTGCGCTCCTCCGCCCGCTCCCTGGCGACCTTCTCCGCCCTGCTCCGCGCGGCGGAATCGCCGGCGAGGCGGATGAGGAGGACGATCAGGGCCAGCGCGAAGAACACGCCCGCGAGGATCAACGTCGCCGCCAGGGGGCCGTAGCGCTCGGCGAGCCAGATCTCCAGCGCCGCCACGAGGAAGCCCAGGCAGACGAGCCCCAGGAGGCCCGCCAGCAGGAGTTCGACGGCGCTCGTCACGGCCCTGGAAATGGACTCCCGGATGGGATTCACGATGCCGTCGACGTAGGGGCGCAGGAGCTCGATCACGGCCGCGACCGGCTCATGAGGCCGATGGCGAGCCCGATGCCGGCGGCGATCAGCACGGCGGCGATCGGGTTGCGCTCGATCCTGTCCTCGAGGTGCGAATTCGCCTTGGACAGCCTGTCCGCCGCATCGGAGGCCATGTCCGAGCCGCGGCTGGACCAGCCCGAGGCCTTGTCATAGGCGTCCGAGGCGCGCGACGACAGGACCTTGCTGAAGTTCGACCAGGCGCCCTGCGCCTCGCCGGACGTGGAGCGGGCCTGATCGCTCACGAGACCGCCCACGGCGCTCGCCAGGCGGGACAGGTCCGAGCGCAGGTTGTCGATCTCCGAAGAGACGTCGGAGATGCGGGTGCTGCTTCCGAACATTCTTTCACCTCGTCTGTGCGGGGAGGGCCGGAGCCCATGGCTTGTGGCACGGCAACGCTTGATCGGTTGGTCCGTTCCATCCGCGTCCGGCGGCGAGCCGGGCAAGAAAAAGCCCGCAACGGCGAGCCGTTGCGGGCCTTGAGGCGGTCATGGAGGGTCGGGGAGGGGGCATTCCGCGTCCCGTCCATCACTGACAAGCCTTCAACGCGGAAGGTGGCGGCGGGTTCCCGGCCGTTTCAGATTTTTTCGAGTTCGCGGGCCGCGCCCTGCTGCGCCGCGCCCTCGGCGCCGACGTCGCCCTCGGCGCGGCGGGCCATGAAGGGCAGGGAGCGCCACCAGCGGGAGAGCCTGCGCTGGCTGGCGCGGGCGGAGCCCGTGCCGCCCTCGCGGCGCAGGTGGATCTCGCCGTCGTGCCAGGCCTCGAGGCCCGGACGATGCGCCACGTTGACCAGCGTGCTGCCCGAGAGCTCGTGCAGGAAGAGATCGAGCATGGAGGCCTGGCTCGCCTCGTCGAGCGCGGCGGTCGCCTCGTCCATGATGACGATGTCGGGCGGGGCCAGGATGAGCCTGGCGAAGGCGAGGCGCTGCTGCTCGCCGCCGGAGAGGATGCGGCCCCACTGGTCCTCGTGGCCGAGCCGTTCGGCGAGGTGGGCGAGCCCCGTGCGCCGCAAGGCGGCGACCAGCGCCTCGTCCCCGACCTCGCGGTCCGCATTTGGGTAGAGCAGGGCGGTCCGCAGCGTGCCGAGCGGCACGTAGGGCCGCTGCGGCATGAAGGCGATGCTCGCCTCCCTGGGCCGCAGCACGCGGCCGGAGCCCCAGGGCCAGAGCCCCGCCATGGCGCGGATCAGGGTGCTCTTTCCCGAGCCGCTGTCGCCCTTCACGAGGATCTTCGCCCCGCGCTCGATGGTGAGGTCGGCGTCCTCGATCATCGCGCGGCCATTGCGCAGCCGGACCGAGAGGTCCTGCAGATGCAGCCTCTCGTCCGGCGACTCGCCGATCTCGATCGTGGCCTCGTCGCCGGCCACGTCGAGGTCGAGCTGGTCCATGGAGGCGTCGAGCTCCACGACGCGCTGGGCCGAGGCCATCCACTCGGCGATTCGGATGGCGTTCTCCACAACCCAGTTCAGCGCCACCTGCACCTGGAAGAAGGCCGTGGCGATCTGCATGACGTCGCCCAGCGACATGGCGCCCGAGAGGTACTTGGGCGCACCCAGGAGCAGCGGAACGGCCGGCGCCAGGATGGCATTGCCGTTGATCACCCAGGTGAGCCGGGCCTGCTGGTTGATGACGCGGATCCAGCGGGCGATGACCTCGCCGAGCGTCTCGTCGAGCCGCGCGCGCTCGTCCTCGTCGCCGCCGATCAGCGCGATGGTCTCGGCGCTCTCGCGCACGCGGGTGAGCTCGTACCGCAGGCGTCCTTCCGCGGCGTTCTTCTGCTCCACGCGGCGCACCAGCGGGCGGCTGATCAGCACCGTGCTCGCCGAGGCGATGCCGGAATAGAGGATGACGGCCCAGACCATGTAGCCGGGAATGTGGATCTCGCGGCCCATCAGCGTGACGTCGAGGCTGCCGCCCACGGCCCAGAGGATCCCGATGAAGGTGAGCGCGATGAGCACCGCGCTGACCAGCCCGATGGCGAACTCGACCAGCGGTTCGGTCGCCATGCGGGTGTCGTCGGCGATCCGGTATTCCGGATTGCTGCGGTCGCCCTCGATCACGTTGAGCTGGTAGAAGCGGCGGTTCTCCAGCCAGCGCCGCGTCAGGCTGCCGGCGAGCCATTGCCGCCAGCGCACCTGCAGCCGCAGGCGGAAGTGGATGAGCAGCACCGCGACGAGCGCCCCCACCACGGCGAGGCCGAGGATGACTCCGACGCCCGTGAGCAGGGCCTGGCCGTCCTTCTTCTCGAGCGCATTGAAGAAGAACTTGTTCCAGCGGTTGGCCCCGACCTGGACGAGCAGGTTGCCGATCACGCAGGCGAGCACCCCGATGGTGAGCGCCCAGGCCGTGCCCTTGCTCGGTCCGCGCCAGAACCCTCGCGCCATCCGCCAGAATTTTCGCGGCACGCCGCGGGGGGCAGGCGGAACGTCGGGATCGTCGAGCGGTTCAGACAAGGGCGGAACTCCAGCTGGCGGCCCTGGGCGCTCCGCCCGGTCCGGCAGCACGGCAACGTGCCGGGCAAGGTCGCGGTTCCGCTCCAGCCTGGCGGGGGCGCGAGGGAACCTCGGACGCTGCCGCAACGTTCCCATTCGCCCCGGGGGCCCGCCCGGCCCGCGTGCCTGAAAGGAGGAGAGCCATGTCAGCAGCCGCTGCCGAGACCGACGCCAAGCACCTGGACTTCATCTGGAAGACGATCGAGGACATGCAGGTCGGCATGCTCACCACGCGGTGCGGCGGCGGCATGCGGGGACGGCCCATGTCGGCGATCCCAAGGCGCGAGGACAACGTGATCTGGTTCCTCAGCGACGCCGAGACGCACAAGGAGAAGGAGGTCAAGGACGACCCCAAGTCCTGCGTGCTCTTCGCCGATCCCACGCATCACACCTATGTGTCGCTTTCCGGCGAGGTGGAGGTGAGCCGCGATCGCGAGCTCATCCGCTCGCTGTGGAACGTCGCCGTCGACGCCTACTGGCCGCAGGGCCCGGACGACCCCCGCATCGTGCTCCTGCGCTTCCGCCCGGAGGAGGCCGAATACTGGGACGCCCCCTCCAATCCGCTGGTGCTGGCCGTGAAGTTCGTCCAGGCCAAGCTCACCGGCGAACGCCCCGACCTCGGCGCCAACGCCCGGGTCGTGCTGGACTAGACGGGACGCGTCGCGACGCCGTCCTCGCGAGGAGCGCAGCGACGAAGCGCTCCTGGGCCGGACGAAGGCTGGATTGCCTCGCTTCGCTCGCGATGACGGAAGTGGCGGGTGGGCCGGCCGCGGGTGAGAGGGGGGCGGCGACACGCCCGGCGGCGCCCTGGCCACAAAAAAGGGGCCCTCTCGGGCCCCTCTCGATACGATCTCGACGACTGCGCCTCAGCGCTGGTTGATCGACTGGTAGTCGCGCTTGGGCGAGCCCGTGTAGAGCTGGCGGGGGCGGCCGATCTTCTGCGACGGGTCCTCGATCATCTCCTTCCACTGGGCGATCCAGCCGACCGTGCGGGCCAGCGCGAAGAGCACCGTGAACATGGAGGTGGGGAAGCCCATCGCCTTCAGCGTGATGCCCGAATAGAAGTCGATGTTCGGGTAGAGCTTCTTCTCGATGAAGTATTCGTCGTGCAGAGCGATGCGCTCGAGCTCCACCGCAACGTCGAGCAGCGGGTCGTCCTTGATGCCGAGCTCGGCCAGCACCTCGTGCGTCGTCTTCTGCATGATCTTCGCGCGCGGGTCGTAGTTCTTGTAGACCCGGTGCCCGAAGCCCATGAGGCGGAAGGGATCGTTCTTGTCCTTGGCGCGGGCGATGAAGTGCGGGATGCGCTCCACCGAGCCGATCTCCTCCAGCATCTTCAGCGCAGCCTCGTTGGCGCCGCCATGGGCGGGACCCCAGAGGCAGGCGATGCCGGCGGCGATGCAGGCGAAGGGGTTGGCGCCCGAGGAGCCCGCGAGGCGCACCGTCGAGGTCGACGCGTTCTGCTCGTGGTCGGCGTGAAGGATGAAGATGCGGTCGAGCGCGCGGGCCAGGACGGGGTTGACCTTGTAGTCCTCGCAGGGCACCGCGAAGCACATGCGCAGGAAATTCGCAGTGTAGTCGAGATTGTTCTGCGGATAGACGAAGGGCTGGCCGATCGAGTATTTGTAGGCCATCGCCGCCAGCGTCGGCATTTTCGCGATCATGCGCATGGAGGCGATCATGCGCTGCTGCGGATCGGAAATGTCCGTCGAGTCGTGGTAGAAGGCCGAGAGCGCGCCGACCGAGGCGACCATGACGGCCATCGGGTGCGCGTCGCGGCGGAAGCCCTGGAAGAACCGCATCATCTGCTCGTGCACCATGGTGTGGCGCGTGACGCGGTAGTCGAAATCGGCCTTCTGGGCGGCGGTCGGCAACTCGCCGTAGAGGAGCAGGTAGCACGTCTCCAGGAAGTCGCCGTGCTCGGCGAGCTGCTCGATCGGGTAGCCGCGGTAGAGCAGCACGCCGGCGTCGCCGTCGATGTAGGTGATCTGGGATTCGCACGACGCGGTCGAGGTGAAACCGGGGTCGTAGGTGAACATCCCGGTCTGCGCATAGAGCTTCGCGATGTCGACGACCGCCGGCCCGATGGACCCTTCCTTCGTCGGGAGATCGAGCGTCTTGTTCGCGATCGAGAGGGAAGCGGTCTCGCTCATGGGCGCTGGTCCTTCGGCCGTATGATCACGTCTGCGCGACGACGGACGACGTCCGCCCGCCAGGGGCCACGCGTAGCAAGGACAATGCCGCAACGTTGCCGTTTTGCGACAAAACGGCCGTTTTCAGCCCGAGTTCGCGGGGGCCTCAGGTGTGCTAGCCCATATCGCAGGTGCGTTCAACCACACCGAAAGTGGGGTCTCCCCCGTCTAGGGCGCGGCGACGGCCGCCTGGTCCTGCAGCCGCGCGAGACATTCCTCGCGGCCCAGCACCTCCATGACGTCGAACAGGCCGGGCGAGGTCGACTTGCCGGTGAGCGCTGCGCGCAAGGGTTGCGCAACCTGCCCGAGCTTCAGGCTCTCCTCCTCCGCGAAGCGCCGCACGACGGCCTCCGTGCTCGCGGCCGACCAGGGCGAGGCGCCGGCCAAGGCCGGCAGCAGCCGCGCGATGCGCTCGCGCCCGCCATCGGCCAGCAACGCCTCGGCCTTGGGCTCGAGCTGCAGCGGGCGCTGCGCGTAGAGGTAGTGCGCGCTGTCCAGGAGCTCGACCAGCGTCTTGGCGCGCTCCTTCAGGCCCGGCATCGCCGCCGCGAAGGCGGCGCGCAGGGCAGGGGAGAGCGACGTCGGCGCGCCATGGGCGGGACCGATCTCGGGCAGGATCGTCTCGAGCGCGGCGACGAGCTCCTCGTCGCCGGCGGCGCGCATGTAGTGCCCGTTGAGGTGCTCCAGCTTGGCGAAGTCGAAGCG
The DNA here is from genome assembly GCA_046349155.1 of Alsobacter sp. Classification (GTDB taxonomy): domain Bacteria; phylum Pseudomonadota; class Alphaproteobacteria; order Rhizobiales; family Beijerinckiaceae; genus Alsobacter. The sequence goes on from JAXMCW010000005.1 coordinate 276,091, forward strand.
TGCGGGGGACCTGCCGATGCCCGACAGGTCGAAGGCGTCGATCATCTCCTGCGTGGAGAAGAACTCCTGGTCGCCATGGCTCCAGCCGAGCCGCACGAGGTAGTTGCGCAGGGCCGACGGCAGGTAGCCCATCGACCGGTAGGCGTCGATGCCGAGCGCCCCGTGGCGCTTGGAGAGCTTGGCGCCGTCGGGCCCGTGGATGAGCGGGATGTGCGCCATCTCCGGCACGTCCCAGCCGCAGGCCTGGTAGATCTGCGTCTGGCGCGCCGCATTGGTCAGGTGGTCGTCGCCGCGGATGACGTGGGTGACGCCCATGTCGTGGTCGTCCACGACCACGGCGAGCATGTAGGTCGGCGTGCCGTCGGAGCGCAGCAGCACGAGATCGTCGAGGTCCTTGTTCTGCCAGGTGACGCGGCCCTGCACGTGGTCCTCGACCACGGTCTCGCCATCCAGGGGGGCCCGCAGGCGGATGACCGGCTTGACGCCGGCAGGCGCCTCCGAGGCCGCCCTGTCGCGCCAGCGCCCGTCATAGCGCATGGGCCTGCCGGCCGCGCGCGCGGCCTCGCGCATCTCCTCGAGCTCCTGCGGGCTCGCATAGCAATGATAGGCCTTGCCCTCGGCAAGCAGCCTCTCGGCCACCTCGCGGTGGCGAGCCGCGCGGGAGAACTGGTAGACGACGTCGCCGTCCCAGCCGAGGCCGAGCCATTGCAGGCCGTCCAGGATGGCCTGGATGGCGGCGTCCGTCGATCGCTCGCGGTCCGTGTCCTCGATGCGCAGCAGCATCGTGCCGCCGAACCGCCGGGCATAGAGCCAGTTGAACAGCGCCGTGCGGCCGCCCCCGATGTGCAGGAAGCCTGTCGGGGAAGGCGCGAAGCGCGTCACAACGGGTCGGGTCATCGAAGGATCTCGGCGGATTCGCGGGAAAGCTGCAATCTGGCGCGCGGCAACTGGGCTGCAGTGGCCCGCGGGAGGGCGTCGTGTAGCATCAATGCCGCGCCAGGTTAAGGCCGCCCGGATGCGGAGGCCGGCATGCATCCAGAGGAGCGGGGCGGGTACGGCAGGGCTGGCGCGGCGCAGGGCGCCGTCGCCCCTCCGCCGGGCGTCACGGCCGCCGCCATCCTGCGCCACGGCGCGTCCCGCCTCGCCGTGTTCCTGCGCAGGCAGGCGACGGCCGAGGCCGAGCAGCGCCGGCTGTTTCCCTGGCTGGCGGTGGCGATGGGGGCGGGGATCCTCGCCTATTTCGGCGCGCGCGAGGAGCCGAGCCTCTGGGCGCCCGTCGCGGGTCTCTGCCTCTCCGGGGCGCTCGCGATCGGCCTCGCGCGGCGGGGCGGCCCGGGCTTCCGGGTGGCGCTCGCGACGGCGGCGGCCTTCGCTGGTTTCGCGGCGGGATGCCTGCGCACCGCGAGCGTCGCCGCGCCCGTGCTCGACCGGCCCCGCGTCGCGCGCCTCGTGGCCGAGGTCGAGGCGGTCGAGGCCAGGAGCCAGGGCGGGCGCTTGCTGCTGCGTCCCCTCTCGCTGCAGGGCCTCGACGCGACGCGACTGCCGCGCCGCGTGAGAGTGACGGTGCCGAACCGGCCGACCATGGCGGCGGGCGACACCATCGCGGGGCTGGCCCGCCTGCTGCCGCCGCCGGAAGCCTCGCGGCCCGGCGGCTACGACTTCGCACGCGAGGCCTATTTCGGCGGCGTCGGCGCGGTCGGCTCGCTCGCCGGGGCGATCGAGCTCGTGCCGGCGCCCCTTCCCGAGCACTGGCGGCGGCGCTGGGCCGCGGCCGTCGACCGCGCCCGCAACGACGTCACCCGGCGCATCGCCTCGGCGGTGGGAGGGGCGGCGGGCGGCGTCGCGGCGTCGCTGGTGACGGGCAAGCGGGGACTGATCCCCGACAGCGCCAATGACGACCTCAGGGCCGCCGGCATCTACCACGTCGTCTCCATCTCCGGCCTGCACATGGTGCTGGCGGCGGGCATGGTGTTCTGGGCGGTGCGCGCCCTGCTCGCGCTCGCGCCGGCGCTCGGCGCGCGCTGGCCGATCAAGAAGCTCGCGGCGCTCGCGGGCATGGCCGCGGCGACCGGGTACAACAGCTTCGCGGGCTCGGAGATCGCGACCGAGCGCTCCCTGGTGATGATTCTCGTGATGCTCGGCGCGGTGCTGGCCGACCGCCCGGCCTTCTCGATGCGCAACCTCGCCATCGCCGCGCTGGTCGTGCTGGCGCTGGAGCCCGAGAGCCTGCTGGGGCCGAGCTTCCAGATGTCCTTCGGGGCCGTGGCCGCGCTGATCGCGGTGTTCGAGAAGACCGACGCGCCGGCGCTGGCGCCGGAGGCCTGGGCAGGCTGGTCGGCCGGGTCGCACGGCACCGGCGCGCCCCCGGCCGGCCCCCTGCTGAGGGCGGTCCTGGCGGCGCGCCGCCACGTCCTGCTCGCCATTCTGACCACCCTCGTGGCGGAGGCCGCGACGGGTCCGTTCTCGCTCTATCACTTCCAGCGCGTGACGCCCTACGGGCTCGTCGGCAACGCGCTCACGCTGCCTCTGGTCTCCTGCATCGTGATGCCTGCGGCCGTGCTCGGCATCGTGGCCATCCCGTTCGGCTGGGACGCGCCGGTCTGGCAGGTCATGGGCTGGGGTGTCACGGGCATGCTGCGGATTTCCGCCATGGTGGCGCAATGGCCGGGCTCGACGGCGGCCATGCCCGCCTTCGGGCCGGGCGCGCTCGGCCTGCTCACCCTCGCGCTGCTCGTCGCCACCCTGTGCCGCTCGGCGCTGCGCTGGTCCGCCGTCGCGCTCGCCGCGGCGGGCGTCGCCGCCGCGGCCCTCGCCCCTCGCCCCCTCCTGCTCGCCACCGCGGACGGGCGCAGCCTGGCCGTGCGCGGGGCCGACGGCCGCCTCGCCATCGTCGGCCGTGGCCCGTCCGATTTCGTGCTCGAGCAATGGCTGCGCGCGGACGGCGACACCCGCGCCCATGACGACCGCAGCCTCTTCGAGAGCCCGCGCTGCGACCCCGCGGGCTGCGTGGCCCGCCTGCCGGACGGGCGGCCCATCGCGCAGGTGCTGCGGCCCGAGGCTTTTCGGGAGGATTGCCGGCGCGCGGCCGTCATCGTCAGCCCGCTGGCGGCGCCGGCCATCTGCGCCCCGCCCGTGCTCCTCGACGCGCGCCGGCTGGCGGCCACCGGCGCGGTCACGGTCTTCCGGGACGCCGCGGAGACGCCGGGCGGGCGGCCGGGCCTGAACGGGGAGGGCCCGGGCTTCCGGCTCGTGGCCGCCCGCGAGCCGGGAACCGACAGGCCCTGGATGCGGCAGGCGCCGGCCCCGCGGAACCGGCCGGCCGCGGACAAGGCGGCCCCGGGCGGGCCGACGACGACAAGCGCCAGGCCGCCGCAGCCGGACGACGCCGACGACCCGGCCGCCGGTCCCGACCCGATGGACGCGTTGCGCTGACCCGCCTGCCCCTGCGCCCCGCGCCGGGACAGGCGCGCCGCGTGGCGGCCGGACGGTCGCGTGTCCTCAGTAGCGCCGCAGCAGGCTGACGAGCTTGCCCTGGATGCGGACCCGGTCGGGCCCGAGGACGCGCGTCTCGTAGGCGGGGTTGGCCGCCTCGAGCGCGATGGACGACCCTCGGCGGCGCAGCCGCTTCAGCGTCGCCTCCTCGTCGTCGATCAGGGCCACGATGATGTCGCCCGTATCGGCGGTCTCCTGCCGACGGATCACCACGGTGTCGCCGTCGAGGATGCCGGCCTCGACCATCGAGTCGCCCCGCACCTCCAGCGCGAAATGCTCGCCGCTGGAGAGCATGTCGGGCGGCATGGCGATGGTGTGGCTGCGCGCCTGGATGGCGGAGATCGGCGTGCCCGCCGCGATGCGACCCATCACCGGGATGGAGACGATCATGTCAGCCGCGGAGGATCCCGGCGCATCCAGCTTCGGGCGGACCTTGCCGAGGTTGCCCTCGATCACGTTGGGGCTGAAGCGGCCGCGCGGCGCGCCCATCGGCACGGACTGCTCGGGGATGCGGACGACCTCGATGGCGCGCGCCCGGTTGGGCAGGCGGCGGATGAAGCCGCGCTCCTCCAGCGCCATGATCAGCCGGTGAATGCCGGACTTGGAGCGCAGATCCAGCGCGTCCTTCATCTCGTCGAACGAGGGCGGCACGCCGTCCTCCTTCAACCGGTCATGGATGAACCGCAGGAGTTCGTGCTGCTTGCGCGTCAACATGCCGGCCTTGGCCTCCGCTGGCTGTCGGCGCCACGGCGCCCGACTCATCAAATACAAACCACGAACAAAGCATACATGTTCGTGCTGTGTTCGACAATCGCCCCCGCCATGTCATGACGCTTCGCGATGGATCGCGTGCGCGGCGGGACCGAGAGGCGCGCAGCGTCGTCCGCGCGTTCTCCCGCTCAGAGCCGGACGATGCGGCAGGCCTCGCCCGCGGCGGCGGCGGGGGCGTGCGGCGGGCGAACCAGCAGGCAGTCCGCCTCGCTGAGCACGCGCAGCATGGAGCTGTCCTGCACACCGAGGGCCGTGACGCGGCGCAGGCCGTCCGGGCCCAGGGAGGAGACCGCGCGGACATAGTCCTGCCTGGAATCGTTGGCGCCCACCGGCGCGCCGAGGACCGCCGGCTCGCTCGGGTCGGCCCCGGCCTCGGGATCGCCGGCAAGCGCCCGCAGCAGCGGCATCAGGAAGAGCCTGGCGCAGACGATGGAGGAGACGGGGTTGCCGGGCAGGCCCAGGATGTGCGTCGCGCCGAGCGAGCCGAAGATCAGCGGCTTGCCCGGGCGCATGGCGATGCGCCAGAAGCCGAGCCGCATGCCGCGCCGCGTCAGGGCGGACTGCACGAGGTCGTGGTCGCCGACCGAGGCCCCGCCCAGCGTCACCAGCACGTCGGCGCCGGCGGCCTCGGCGCGCTCGATGGCGCGCTCCAGCGCCTGGAACGTGTCCCCGGCGATGCCGAGGTCGAGCGCCCGCGCGCCCGCCGCCTCGGCCATGCCGGCTACGGCGTAGGTGTTGCTGGCGACGATCTGGTCGGGCCGGGCGGGCTCGCCCGGCCGCACGAGCTCGTCGCCGGTGGCGAGGATGGCGACGAGCGGGCGGCGCGTCACCTCCACGAAGCCGTGGCCCATGGCGGCGGCCAGCGCCTGGCTGCGGGGGGTGAAGCGGTGGCCGGCGGCGAGCAGCTCGCGCCCCTGCGCGAAGTCGAGCCCGGCGGGACGGACGAAAGTCCCCGCCTTGGGCGCGGCCTTCGGCAGAACGCCGTCGGGGCCAGCCTCGGCGTCCTCCTGGATCAATATCGTGTCCGCGCCGTCGGGCAGCGGCGCGCCGGTGAAGATGCGCACGGCCTCGCCCGGCCCGACCCGCCCGGCGAAGGCGTGCCCGGCCGGCGCGGCGCCGATGACGGCCAGCCGATGCCCCGAGCCGAGGTCGGCCGCGCGCACCGCATAGCCGTCCATGGCGGAGGCGGCGAAGGGCGGCTGGGTGCGCAAGGCCGCGACGGCTTTGGCCGCCGTGCGCCCCAGCGCCTCGCAGATGGGGATGCGCTCGGCCTGCAGGGGGCGCGGCGCGGAGGCCAGCACCATGGCGAGAGCGTCGGCGACGGAGAGGAGGGAGGGGGAGGGCGCCATGGCTCGGTCAGCCTCGTTCAGTCGTCCGCGCGCCAGGTGCCGGACTTGCCGCCGGCCTTTTCCAGAACGCGGATGCCCTCGATGCGCATGCCCCGGTCGGCCGCCTTCACCATGTCGTAGACGGTGAGGCATGCGACCGACACGGCCGTCAGCGCCTCCATTTCCACGCCGGTCTGGCCCGACAGGCTCACGGTGGCCCGCACCCGGATGCCGGGCAGCGCCTCGTCCGGCTCGAGCTCGACGGCGACCTTGCTGATCAGCAGCGGGTGGCAGAGCGGGATCAGCTCGTGCGTCTTCTTGGCGGCCATGATGCCGGCGACGCGGGCCACGCCGAGCACGTCGCCCTTCTTGGCGTTGCCCTCGCTCACCAGCCTCAGCGTCTCCGGCCGCATGACGATGCGGCCCTCGGCGACGGCCGTGCGGGCGGTGACCGCCTTGCCGGAGACGTCGACCATGGCGGCCGCGCCGGCCGCGTCGAGATGCGTGAGCGTGCTCATGCGAAGACCCTGGATGCGCCGTTCAGGCGGTGAGCCTCGACCCCGCCGCGCCGAAGAGCAAGTCCCGCGTCGCCGCAGCCACGTCGGGCTGGCGCATCAGGCTCTCGCCGACGAGGAAGGTGCGCACCCCGCCGGAGGCGATCCGCTGGACGTCGGCATGGCCCGCGATCCCGCTCTCGCAGACGACGATCCGGTCGGCCGGGATCGTCGGCGCGAGCTCCTCCGTCACCTCGAGCCGCGTCGCGAAGCTGCGCAGGTCGCGGTTGTTGATGCCGACGAGCCGCGTGCCGAGCGGCAGCGCGCGTTCCAGCTCGGCCCGGTCATGCACCTCGACGAGCACGTCCATGCCGAGGCCGTGGGCGGTGTCGACCAGCGCGCGCGCCTCCGCGTCGCTCACGCTCGCCATGATGACGAGGATGCAGTCCGCGCCCCAGGCCCTCGCCTCGAAGACCTGGTAGGGCTCGAACAGGAAGTCCTTGCGCAGGCAGGGCAGGGCGGTCGCGGCCCGCGCCTGGCCCAGGAAGTCCGGCCTGCCCTGGAAGGAGGGCTCGTCGGTGAGCACCGAGAGGCAGGAGGCCCCGCCCGCCTCGTAGGCGCGCGCCAGCGCCGGGGGATCGAAGTCCGCCCGGATCAGGCCCTTGGATGGGCTGGCCTTCTTGATCTCGGCGATGAGCGCCGGACGGCCGGCGCTCAGATGCGCGGCGATGGCGGCGGCGAAGCCGCGCGGCCGGTCCGCCGACCAGGCCCGGCGCTCGATCTCGCCGGGGGGCACGAGCGCCTTGGCCCTGGCGATCTCGGCGCGCTTGTAGGCCTCGATCCTCGCGAGGATGTCCGTCGCCATGGCTCACCCGTTCGAGACGGCGACGAGGCGGTCGAGCACGGCCTTGGCCGCGCCGCTCTCGATGGCCTTCTGGGCCTGGGAGGAGCCCTCCCGCAGGGTCGCGGCCCGGCCGGCGACGACGAGCGCTGCGGCGGCGTTCAGGACCGCGATGTCCCGGTAGGGCGTGCGCTCGCCCGCCAGCACCGCGCGCAGCGCGATGGCGTTGTGCTCGGCCTCGCCGCCGCGCAGGTCCTCCGGGCGCGCGCGCTCCAGCCCCGCCTCCTCGGGCGTGATGGTGAAGCGGCGCACCTCGCCCCCCTCCAGGGCGGCGACCAGCGTCTCCCCGGTCGTGGTGATCTCGTCGAGCCCGTCGCGGCCATGCACCACCCAGACGCGCTCCGAGCCGAGCGTGCCCAGCACGCGGGCGAGCGGCTCCAGCCAGGTCTCGGAGAACACGCCGAGGACCTGCCGCTTCACGCCGGCCGGGTTGGAGAGCGGGCCCAGGAGGTTGAAGATCGTGCGCGTGCCGAGCTCGACCCGCACGGGCGCGACATGGCGCATCGAGGCGTGGTGCGTGGGCGCGAACATGAAGCCGACGCCCGCCTCCTGCACGCAGGCCGTCACCCTGGCGGGCTCCAGCCCGACCTTGACGCCGAGCGCCGTGAGCACGTCGGCCGCGCCCGACTTCGAGGAGGCGGCGCGATTGCCGTGCTTGGCGACCTTGAGGCCGCACGCCGCGGCGAGGATGGCCGCCAGGGTGGAGACGTTGTAGCTGCCCGAATTGTCCCCCCCGGTGCCGACGATGTCGATGGCCTCGGCGGGAGCCTCGACACGCAGCATCTTCTCGCGAAGCGCCTTCACCGCGCCGGCGATCTCCGGGACGGTCTCGCCGCGCACCCGCAGCGCCATGAGGAAGGCGCCGGTCTGGGCGAGGGTGGAGCCGCCCGAGAGGATCGTGTCGAAGGCGTGCTCCGCCTCGTCCTGCGAGAGCGGGCTGCCCGTGGCGACCTTGGCGATGATGGGCTTGAAGGCGTCCATGCGGCGGCTCCTGGGTCGGCGCGGCTCAGGCCGGCACGGCGACCCGCCGCGTCCGGTTCCAGTCGGCGGCGAGGTCGAGGAAGTTCTTGAAGATGGTGAGTCCGTGCTCGGAGAGGATGCTCTCCGGGTGGAACTGCACGCCATGCACGGGGCGCGCGCGGTGCTGCAGGCCCATGACGAGTCCGTCCTCGCTCTCGGCGGTGACGGCGAGCGCGGCCGGGAGGGTTTCGCGCTGGACGATCAGCGAATGGTAGCGCGTGGCGCGCAGCGGCCCGTTGATGCCCCGGAACACGCCCTCGCCGCGATGGTGGATGGTCGAGACCTTGCCGTGCATCGGCAGCGGCGCGCGCACCACCTCGCCCCCGAAGGCCTGGCCCATGGCCTGCAGACCCAGGCAGACGCCGAAGATGGGGATCGCCGTGGCCTGCGCGATCACGTCCAGGCAGATGCCCGCCTCGTTGGGCGTGGCCGGACCCGGCGACAGCACGATGGCGTCGGGCTCCCCCGCGACCACGTCGCGCGCGCTCACCGCGTCGTTGCGCACGACGTCGACCTCGGCCCCCAGCCGGCCCAGGTCGTGGACCAGGTTCCAGGTGAAGCTGTCGTAGTTGTCGATCAGGGTGACGCGGGGCACGGGGCGGTCCATCGGCGGAGGTCGCGTTGTCCGACGCCGCGCGGGGCGCGTCAAGGCCATGGCGGAAACCTCGTCAGTCCACGCGGGCTTCGGCGAGCCGGTTCTCGACGGCGAGGCCGTCCACGCGGTCAATGTCGCGCCGGTTGTTCGTCGCCATGGTGAGGCCCCAGCTTCCGGCAATATGCCAAGGACGCTCGAAAGCCCCGCCTCTACTGCCCCCGCCGCGCCGAGCTCGCGAAGCGCACGGCCTCCTCGGCGGCGCGGAACAGGGCCTTGGCCTTGTTGACGCATTCCTGCTGCTCGGAGGCGGGGTCGCTGTCATAGACGATGCCGGCCCCGGCCTGGACGTACATGCGGCCGTCCTTCACCAGCGCTGTGCGCAGCACGATGCAGGTGTCCATCTCGCCATTGGCGCCGAAATAGCCGATGCAGCCGGCATAGAGGCCGCGCTTGTCCTTCTCCAGCTCGTCGATGATCTCCATCGCGCGCACCTTCGGCGCGCCGGAAACGGTGCCGGCCGGAAATCCCGCCACGAGCGCGTCCAGCGCGTCGCGGCGCGGATCGAGGTCGCCCTCGACGTTGGATACGATGTGCATCACCTGGCTGTAGCGCTCCAGGAAGAAGCTGTCCGTCACCGTCACCGTGCCGATCGAGGCGACGCGGCCCACGTCGTTGCGGCCGAGGTCGAGCAGCATGAGGTGCTCGGCGCGCTCCTTGGGGTCGGCGAGGAGTTCGTCGCCCAGCGCCTTGTCGGCGGCGGGGGTCGCGCCGCGGGGGCGGGTTCCCGCGATCGGGCGGATGGTCACCTTGCCCTCGCGCACCCGCACGAGGATCTCGGGCGAGGAGCAGACCACCTGGAAGCCGCCGAAATCGAGATAGCAGAGGAACGGCGCGGGGTTCACGCGCCGCAGCGCGCGGTAGAGCGCGAAGGCCGGCAGGTGGAAGGGCGCCTCGAAGCGCTGGGACAGCACGACCTGGAAGATGTCGCCGGCGCGGATGTAGTCCTTGGCCCGCTCCACCATCGCCATGAACTCGGCCGGCGTGGTGTTGGACTGCGCGCCGGGCTGGGCCAGCAGGTCCGCATCGCCGTCAGGGACGCGGTGGAGCGGTCCCTCGAGCTTCGCCACCACGGCGTCGAGGCGCTCCCGCGCGGCCTCGTAGGCGGCCCGGGCGCTGACGCCCGCCCGGGGCCGGACCGGGGTCACGACGGCCAGCTCGTCGCGCACGGCGTCGAAGACGACCATCACGGTGGGGCGCACGAGCAGGGCGTCTGGAATGCCGATCCTGTCCGGGTTCGGCTCGGGCAGCCGCTCCATGTGGCGGACCATGTCGTAGCCGAGATAGCCGAACACGCCCGCCGCCATCGGGGGCAGCGTCTCGCCCGGCGCGAGGCCGGCCTCCACGTCGATGGCGCTCTCCGCGAGCAGCGCCCGCAGGGCCTGCAGCGGCGGTTCGGGGCAGGGCGCGAAGGCGTCGGGGTCCTGCCGGGCCGATCGGTTGACCTCCGCCGTCCCGCCGCGGATGCGGAACAGCAGGTCCGGCGCGAGGCCGATCATCGAGTAGCGGCCGCGCACCGCGCCGCCCTCCACCGATTCCAGCAGGAAGGACGGGCCGGACGACGCATCGGAAAGCTTCAGGTAGGCCGAGACGGGGGTCTCGAGGTCCCCCACGAGACGCGTCCGCAAGGTCTGCGCCCGGCCGGCCTCGTAGGTCGCGACGAACTCGTCGAGGCTCGGCTGGATGCTCACGTCACTGGCCTCCGATGGCCTGGCTCAGGACGGCCTGGTTGATCGTGACGCCGAGCTGCGCCTGCAGCTTGCTGACGTAGGCGCTCAGCACGTCGTCGCCCAGCGCCAGGCCGAGCTGCTCGTCGAGCTTCTGGGCCTGGCTCGTCGTGGAGAGCAGCGGGGGCACGTCGGCGCCCGCCACCTTGAGCACGATGCGCTCCTGCGGGTTTGCGCCCAGCGCGGAGGCGAAGCCGCCGACCGGGGTGGAGAAGAGCTGCGCCACGGCGGAGGCCGGCAGGCCGCCGTCGGCGCCCTGGCGCTTGACGCCCGCGGCGGTCTTCACGTCGACGCCGAGGTCCTTGGCGACGTCGGCCAGCGCCTTGCCGCCGCGCAGGTCCTTGACCAGCGCCTGGGCCTTGTCGGCGAGCCTGCCCGAGAGCTGCTCCTCCTTCCACTGCGCCTCGACTTCACCCTTCACCTCGTCGAGCGTGCGCTCGCGCGAGGGCTCGATGCCCTGCACCTCGAACCAGACAAACCCGCCGTCCTTGCTGGCGATGGATTCGTTGTCGACGCCGATGTCGGAGGCGAAGATCGCCTTGAGCAGCGCGTCGCGCTCCGGCAGCTCGACGAGCTTCTCCGCCTTGTCGCGCCCGGCGCGGTCGATGCCGGCGAACTGCTGCACCGTGAGGTTCTGCTCCCGGGCGATGTCGGCCAGCGGCTTGGCCGAGGCGCGCTGGTCCTCGATCTTGTCGTGCAGGTCCTGAACCGCGTCCTTGGCCCTGGACGTGGCGAGCTCCTGCTTCAGCGTGGCGGCGACCTCCTCGAAGGGCTTCACGCTCTCCGGCTGCACCTCGCCGACCCGCACGATGACGGCGCCGAAGCGGCCCTGGAGCGGGTCGCTCACGCCGTTGGCGGGCAGCGAGAAGGCCGCGTCCGCGACGGCCGGGTCGATGATGGCGTCCTTGGTGACGAGGCCCAGGTCGACGTCCGCCTTGCCGAGCTTGCGCTCCTCAACGATGGCGTCGAAGGTCGCGCCGGCCTTGATGCGCTCGGCCGCGGCCTTGGCCTCGTCGAGGGTCGGGAACACGATCTGCTGCACCGAGCGCCGCTCGGGCTGGCCGAAGCGCTGCTTGGTCCGCTCGTAGAGCGCGCGCGCGTCGGCGTCGGACACGGCGTCGGCCTTGGCGACGTCGGCCGGCCGCAGCGCCATCACGGCGACCTTGCGGTAGTCCGGGGCGCGGAAGCTCGCCTTGCGCTCGTCGAAGAACTTCTGGAGCGTGGCCTGGTCCGGCGCGGCCACCTCCCCGGCGAGCGCGGGGCCGAGGACGATGAACTCGGCGCTGCGCGTCTCGTTCTGGAAGCGGTTGACCGCGTCGCGCAGGGCCGTCGGCACGGGCATCTCGCCGCCGACGGTCTGGGCGATCTGCTGTCGCAGGTAGACGCCGCGCTGGGTCGCCACGAAGCCCTGCTCGGTGAAGCCGTTCTGGCGGATCAGGTCGTTGAAGCGGTTGCGGTCGAACTGGCCGTTGGCGCCCTGGAAGTTCGGGTCCGTGAGGATGGCGGCGGCGATCGTCTTGTCGGAGATGGCGAGGCCGAGGTCCTTGGCGTCCTGGTCCAGGGTCGCCTCGGTCAGCATGCGCGAGAGTACCTGCTGGGGCACGCCATAGGCGCGGGCCTCCTCGGCCGTGACGCTGCGGCGGGCGCGGCGGCTCAGCGACTGCAGCTCGTTCTGGTAGGCGTCGCGGAAGGCCTGCGCCCCGATCTCGCGCGAGCCGACCGTGGCCACGTTGAGATGGCCGGCGCTGCGCAGCATGTCGCCGATGCCCCAGACGGCGAAGCTCAGGATGAGGAAGCCGAACAGGACGGCCATCACGATCTTGCCGATCCTGCTCTGTCCGGCCTTGCGCATCCCAGTCAACATCGCGTCGTTCCAGTCGTCTCGTGCCGGCGGAGCCGGGTTTCAAGGCGGCAGGGGGCGGCGCGAACCACCCCCTGCCGAAAGGCGGCGCATCATATGGATGAGGCCGGGGCGGGGCAATGACGGGTTTGGATCCATCGCCGGGCTTCCGGCGGACCGCCGCATCTGCTATCGGCGCAGCGCTTTCGCCTGGCCCGACAACGCCCAGAGGACCCTGCCCATGACCGCACGCCCGCGCCCGCTCGTCGCCGGAAACTGGAAGATGAACGGCCTGCGCGCCTCCCGGAGCGAACTCGCGGCCATGGGCGAGGGCTTCGACGCCGCCCTGCGCCGGCGCGTCGACCTCCTGGTCTGCCCGCCGGCCACGCTCGTGTTCCCGCTCGCCAAGGCGGCGATCGGCACCGGCCTCGCCATCGGCGGCCAGGATTGCCACGCCAAGGCCTCCGGGGCCCATACCGGCGACGTCGCGGCCGAGATGCTGGCCGATGCCGGCGCGTCCTTCGTGATCGTCGGCCATTCCGAGCGCCGCACGGACCACAAGGAGACCGACGCCGTCGTCAAGGCCAAGGCCGAGGCCGCGCTGCGGGCCGGCCTCGTCGCGATCGTCTGCGTCGGCGAGACGCGCGCCGAGCGCGAGGCCGGCCGGACGCTCGCGGTCGTCAGGCGCCAGCTCCGCGGTTCGCTGCCCGAGGGCGCGGCCGCCCATACGCTCGTTGTCGCCTACGAGCCCGTCTGGGCCATCGGCACCGGCCTCACGCCCACACCCGCCGACGTGGCGGAGGTGCACGCCTCCATTCGCGTCGAGCTGCGCAAGCTGGTCGGCAAGGCGGAGGCGCCGGGGATTCGCATCCTCTATGGCGGGTCCGTGAAGCCGGGCAACGCCAAGGAGCTGCTGTCCATCCCGGACGTCGACGGCGCCCTCGTGGGAGGCGCGAGCCTGAAGGCGGCGGATTTCCTGGGCATTGCCGCCGCCTATCGTTGAACGGGGGCGCGGGGCCGCCCATATCCGGGCCTGCGCGCAGCGCGGATGTCCACGGTCGCGTGCGACCAGGATCGGGCCCCGTCGCGCGCTCCCCTTCCACAGGGAGCCGCAGCGTGCTAAACGCCCCCGCGAATGAACCGAGCCGGGGCCATCGTCCATGCGACGACGCCGTTCCCGGCTTTTCGGTTTTGGGAGTCTTGGACGGGCCATGCAGCAGGTCTTGATCGTCATCCACCTCATCATCGTCATCGGCCTCGTGGGAGTGATCCTCCTGCAGCGCTCCGAGGGCGGCGCGCTCGGCGGCCTCAGCGGCGGCGGCGGGGTGTCGGGTTTCCTGACCGGACGCGGGCAGGCCAACGTGCTGACGCGCACGACGGCGATCCTGGCGGCCGCCTTCTTCGCGACGAGCATGATCCTGGCGATCATCGCCGGCGTGCACCGCGCTCCGAAGTCGATCCTGGACAACGCCGCCCCGGCCGGCGCGTCGACGGCCCCCGCAACGCCCTCGACGGGCGGCGGCGTGCTCGACCAGCTCAAGCAGCTCGAGAACCAATCCTCGGCGCCCGCGGCCCCGGCCGCACCGGCCCCCGCCGCCCCGGCGGCGCCGGCGACCCAGCAATAGACGACCAGAGGGCCGGGCGACCGGCCCTCTCTCTTTGCGGCATGTCGAGGCGCCTTCGCCAGGTTTCCGGCACTGTCGCGCATATCGTGTGGAAAGCCGGGCGCGCCCGGGCTGTCCGCTCGGCGAATCGGCCCGATGGCCTTACACGGGACTCCCCATGGCTCGGTACGTCTTCATCACCGGTGGCGTGGTTTCTTCGCTTGGCAAGGGGCTGGCCTCCGCCGCCCTCGGCGCGCTTCTCCAGGCCCGCGGCTATTCAGTCCGCCTGCGCAAGCTCGATCCCTACCTGAACGTCGATCCGGGGACGATGAGCCCCTACCAGCACGGCGAGGTCTTCGTGACCGACGACGGGGCCGAGACCGACCTCGACCTCGGGCACTACGAGCGCTTCACCGGCCGGCCGGCCTCGAAGGCCGACAACATCACGACCGGGCGCATCTACCAGGAGATCATCAACAAGGAGCGCCGCGGCGACTATCTCGGCGCGACGGTGCAGGTGATCCCGCACGTGACGAACGCGATCAAGGAGTTCGTCCTCACCGGCAACGACAATGTCGACTTCGTGCTGGTCGAGATCGGCGGCACGGTGGGCGACATCGAGGGCCTGCCCTTCTTCGAGGCGATCCGCCAGCTCGGCAACGACCTGCCGCGCGGCCACGCCGTCTACGTCCACCTGACGCTGCTGCCCTACATTCCGAGCGCGGGCGAACTGAAGACCAAGCCGACGCAGCATTCCGTGAAGGAGCTGCGCTCCATCGGCATCCAGCCGGACATCCTGCTCTGCCGCACGGACCGCGAGATCCCACGCGAGGAGCGCCGCAAGCTCGGCCTGTTCTGCAACGTGCGCGAAAGCGCGGTGATCGAGGCGCGCGACGTCTCCTCGATCTACGCCGTTCCCGCCGCCTACCACGAGGCCGGCCTCGACCGCGAGGTGCTGGCCGCCTTCGGCATCGAGCCCGCGCCCAAGCCGAACCTGACGCGCTGGCAGGAGGTCGCCGACCGCATCGCCAACCCGGAAGGGGAGGTGACCATCGCCATCGTCGGCAAGTACACGGGCATGAAGGACGCCTACAAGTCCCTCATCGAGGCGCTGGCCCATGGCGGGATCGCCAACCGCGTGCGCGTCAAGCTCGACTGGATCGAGTCGGAGGTCTTCGAGAGCGAGGACCCCGCTCCCTTCCTCGAACACGTGAACGGCATCCTGGTGCCCGGCGGCTTCGGCCATCGCGGCGCGGAGGGCAAGATCCGCGCGGCCGGCTTCGCGCGCGAGCGCAAGGTGCCCTATCTCGGCATTTGCTTCGGCATGCAGATGGCCGTCATCGAGGCGGCGCGCTCGCTGGCCGGCATCGCCGACGCCAATTCCACGGAGTTCGGGCCCTGCAAGGAGCCCGTGGTCGGCCTGATGACCGAGTGGTTGCGCGGCAACGAGCTCGAGCAGCGCGCCGCCGGCGGCGACCTCGGCGGCACCATGCGGCTCGGCGCCTTCAGGGCCCATCTCGCGAGCGACAGCCGCATCGCCGGGATCTACGGCGAGACCGAGATCTCGGAGCGCCATCGCCACCGCTACGAGGTGAACATGGGCTACCGCGAGGCCCTGGAGGCGCGCGGCCTGCGCTTCGCCGGCGTCTCGCCCGACGGCCTGCTGCCGGAGACGGTCGAGTTCCCCGATCATCCCTGGTTCATCGGGGTGCAGTATCATCCCGAGCTGAAATCCCGCCCCTTCGAGCCGCACCCCTTGTTCCGGAGCTTCATCGAGGCGGCGGTAGTGAAGAGCCGGCTGGTGTGAGCGTCCGACCAGGGAAGCCTTCATGATCCGCGGCCTCGACCATCTCGTCCTCGTCGTCCACGACCTCGACGCCGCCGGGCGGGTCTACGAGGCGATGGGGTTCAGGGTGGGGGCGCGCAACCGGCATCCCTGGGGGACGGAAAACCGCATCGTGCAGTTCCCCGGCACGTTCCTCGAGCTCATCACCGTGGGCGGCGGGGCGGAGATCCCTCCCCATGTCGGGACGTCCTTCTCCTTCGGCGCCTTCGTGCGGGACGCGCAGGCGCGCGGCGAGGGCTTCGCCATGCTGGTGCTGGAATCGCGGGACGCGGAGGCCGACAAGGCGGCCTTCGACGCGGCCGGGATCGGCGGGTTCGACCGCACGTCCTTCTCCCGGCTGGCGAAGCGGCCGGACGGCTCGACCGCGCACGTCGCCTTCTCGCTCGCCTTCGCCCGCGACAAGCTGGCCCCCGAGGCCGGCTTCTTCGTGTGCCAGCAGCATTATCCGGAGAATTTCTGGAACGCCGCCTTCCAGGCGCACCCGAACGGCGCGACGGGCGTGGCGGGAGTGCTGATGGTGGCCGAGAATCCTGCCGCCCACGCTGAATTTCTCACGGCCTTCAGCGGGCAGCACGACCTCGTCTCCCATTCCGGCGGCATCGCCGTGCCGACCCCGCGGGGGCGGATCGAGGTGCTGACGGGGCCCTCGCTGGCCTTCCACACGGGGCTGCGGCTGGCGGAAGAGCCGGCCCGCCTCGTCGCCTTCCGCGTCGCCGTGCCGGACGTCGCCGCGCTGGCGGCGCGGCTCGACGCGGCCGGAATCGCCCATGCGCGCAGGGAGGGCGCCGTCGTCGTGCCCCCGGAGGCCGCGCACGGGACGGCGCTCATCTTCCAGTCGTGAACGCGGCCCTCACCATGGCGGCGCGCGAGGCTTGACGCGGCCGGGGCCGCGCGGGACGCTCGCGCTCCAGCTGCAGGGGAGAATCCGCTGTTGATCCTCGCGTCGCTCCAGGGACTTCCGGCCTTCCTCCTGTATTTCCTCGTCGGGGTCGTGCTGCTGATCGCCTACTCGCTGGCCTATACGCGGCTGACGAGCCACGACGAGTTCGCCTTGATCGAGGGCGGCAACGCCGCGGCGGCAACGGCCTTCGGGCTGAGCCTCGGCGGCTTCGCCCTGCCGCTCGCCAGCGCCGCCGCCCATTCGATCGGCATCCTCGACATGATCGTCTGGGGCGTCGTGGCGCTCGTCGTGCAGGTGGGGCTCTACCTGTTCGCCCGTTGGCGCATGCCCGACCTGTCGGACCGGATCGCCCGGGGCGACTGGGCGGCGGCGATCTGGCTCGGTTCCCTCTCGCTCGTCGGCGGCATCCTGAACGCCGTCTCGATGTCGACCTGAACGCGCCATGGCCGATCAGCCGTCGGTCCCTTTCGGCAAGCGCCGGCCGGCCAAGGCGCGGCCTCCGCGCAAGCGCTCCGAATCGGCCCGGCTGAAGCTCATGGCCGGGGCGGGCGCGGCCGCGCTCGGCGTCTACGCCGTCGCGCCCGGCGCATCCTGCCCGGAGGGCCGCTTCTACCGCAGCCTCAGCGAATGCGTGTCCGACAACAAGGTCGGGGAGGCGCTCTGCCGCGCCGGATTCACGGCCGATGCCGGCGCGGGCGCTCCCGCCGGGATCGTCTTCTCCGGCCCGGGCTGGGGCACCGCGACGTCGCTCGTCAGCGCGCCCGGCGGCGGGCTGATGACCCAGATGGGCGAGGAGGTGGACGAGGGCGCCTATTGCCGCGCCGGCCAGCGCTCCGCGAGCAGCAGCCGGTCCTCGTCCGGCGGCGGCAGCAGCAGCAGTCGGCGCAGCGCGTGGTGGGGCGGCGGGGACGGCGGGTCCTCGTCCTCGTCCTCGAACTCCGGCTACCACGCCGTCTCGGATGGCGGCGGGCACTCCGTGTCGCGCGGCGGCTTCGGGTCGTCCGGCCACGGCTTCGGGGGCGGAGGCGGGGGCTGACATGCGCCGCTTGCCGATGCGGGCGCGCCCCGACTGGCGCGACATCGCCCTGCGCGAGGGCTTCGACTTCCACCAGATCGACGGCTCGCTCTATTGGGACGAGACGGCCTGCTACGCCTTCTCGCTCCGCGAGATCGAGGAGGACCTGGAGGCGCCGACGGCCGAGCTCCACGGCCTGTGCCTCGCGGCCGTCGAGACCGCCGTGGCCGATGAGCGCTGGATGGACCGTCTCGGCGTGCCGGCCTGGGCCCGCGACGCCGTGGCCGCCAGCTGGCGCGCCGCCGAACCGTCGCTCTATGGGCGCTTCGACCTCAGCTATGACGGAACGGGACCCGCCAAGCTGCTGGAATACAATGCGGATACGCCGACGGCACTGTACGAGACCGGTTATTTCCAGTGGCGCTGGCTGGAGGATCTCCTGGGCCGCGGCTGGCTCCCGGAGGGCACGGACCAGTTCAACTCCGTCCATGACAGGCTGATCGCCCGCTGGGGCGAGATCGCCGCCGGCCTTCCCGAGGGCGGGGGCCTCCACCTCGCCTGCATGGGCGATGCGCCGGAAGACCGCGGCACGATCGCCTATCTCGAGGATTGCGCGCGCCAGGCCGGGCTGTCGACGCGCTTCCTCGACATCGCCCGGATCGGCATCACCGGGAAGGGCGGCTTCGTCGGCGAGGCCGACGAGCCCATCGACCTCCTGTTCAAGCTCTATCCCTGGGAGTGGATGCTGGCCGAGAGCTACGGCAAGGCCGTACCGGCCTGCGGCACGCGCTTCGTCGAGCCCCTGTGGAAGACCCTGCTCTCCAACAAGGGCCTCCTCGTCCTCCTGTGGGAGCTGTTCCCCGGCCACCCGAACCTGCTGCCGGCCTTTTTCGAGGACGATCCGCGGGCCGCGGACCTCGGCGACAGCTTCGCCCGCAAGCCCGTGCATTCGCGCGAGGGCGCCAATGTGCGGCTGACCCTGCGCGGCGAGACCGTGCACGAGAATGCCGGGCCCTACGGGGACGGGCTCTGCGTGCGCCAGGCCCTCGCGCCGCTCGGCTTCTTCCAGCAGAACTACGTCTGCGTCGGCAGCTGGGTGATCGGCAACGAGCCGGCCGGCATCGGGCTGCGCGAGGACGCCTCCCCCGTGACGGGCAATGGCTCGCGCTTCCTGCCCCACATCATCCGGGATTGAAGCCGTCCGGGACCGGGGCTCAGTGGAAGGCGGCCTTCACGCCGTCGACGACGAATTGCACGGCCAGCGCGGAGAGGATGACGCCCAGCAGGCGCGTGAGCACGACGTTGCCGGTGACGCCGAGCCACTTCGAGATGCGGGTGGCGGCCAGGAACACCGCGAAGCAGGACAGCATGACCCCGACGATCACGAGCATCAGCACCGCGAGCTTCGGCAGGTCGCCCTCGGCCCGCCCGGCCAGCAGGATGCAGGCGGTGATGGCACCCGGACCGGCCATCAGCGGGATGGCGAGGGGAAAGGCCGCGACGTTGCGGATGTGGTCGATGGTGATCGCCATGTCCGCGTGCTCGGTTTTCCGCTCGGTCCGGCGCGCGAAAACCATCTCGAAGGAGATCCAGAACAGCAGCAGCCCGCCCGCGATGCGGAAGGCCGGCAGGGTGATGCCCAGCGCTTCCAGGAGCTGGGCGCCGACGAAGCCCGAGGCGGCCATGATCAGCCCGGCGATGATCACGGCGCGGGTCGCGACCTGCCGGCGCGCCGATTCGTCCATGCCGGGGGTGATGCCGAGGAAGATCGGCGCGAGGCCGGGCGGATCGACCGTGACGAGCAGCGTCACGAGCGCCGATGCGAGATAGTCGAGCACGCGGGGGGTCTCCGGGCGGGGGACCGCCAGTCTAGCAGAGCCTTCGGCGAAAGGGTGCGGTCTGCGCGCGAAACGCGGCGCGCTCCGATGACAACGGCGCGCCAGCCCGCGATCATCGCCCAACCTCTTGTGAAATCAGCGATTCCATCCTTCGAATCGGACCCCTCCGGGGTGGTGCCGGAGGGTGGAATCGTCTAGAAGGAAGGCTCACGAAAAGACTTCGGGACGATCGATTTGGCCGACGACGAGAACAAGGTTCCGCCCGCGGGCGGCGAGGGGGGATCCCAGCCGCCGGGGCAGGACATCCGCCCGGTCTCCATCACCGACGAGATGAAGCGCAGCTACCTCGACTACGCGATGAGCGTGATCGTGAGCCGCGCCCTGCCGGACGTGCGCGACGGGCTGAAGCCCGTCCACCGGCGCATCCTCTACTCGATGAACGAGAACGGCTACTTCCCTGATCGGCCTTACAGAAAGTCGGCCCGCGTGGTCGGCGACGTGATCGGTAAGTACCACCCGCACGGCGACCAGTCGATCTACGACGCGCTGGTGCGCATGGCGCAGGAATTCTCCATGCGCCTGCCGCTCGTCGACGGCCAGGGCAATTTCGGCTCGGTCGACGGCGATCCCGCCGCGGCGATGCGCTACACCGAGGTCCGCCTCGCCAAGCCCGCCATGTCCCTGCTCGAGGACCTCGACAAGGAGACGGTGGACTTCCAGCCCAACTATGACGGCTCCGAACATGAGCCGACCGTGCTGCCGGCGCGCTTCCCCAACCTGCTCGTGAACGGCGCGGGCGGCATCGCGGTGGGCATGGCGACCAACGTGCCCCCGCACAACCTCGGCGAGGTGATCGACGGCTGCATCGCGGCGATCGAGAATCCCGCGATCTCGGTCGAGGACCTGATGGAGCACATCCCGGGGCCCGACTTCCCGACGGGAGCCTCCATCCTCGGCCGCGCCGGCATCAGGCAGGCCTACCTGACGGGGCGCGGCTCCGTCATCATGCGCGCCAAGACGGCGGTCGAGACGATCCGCAAGGACCGCGAGGCGATCATCGTCACCGAAATCCCCTTCCAGGTGAACAAGGCGACCCTGATCGAGAAGATCGCGGACCTCGTGCGCGAGAAGCGCATCGAGGGCATCTCGGACCTGCGCGACGAGTCCGATCGCGACGGCATGCGCATCGTCATCGAGATCAAGCGCGACGCCATGGCCGACGTGGTGCTCAACCAGCTCTGGCGGTTCACGGCGCTGCAGACGAGCTTCGGCTGCAACATGGTGGCGCTGAACGGCGGCCGCCCCGAGACGCTCAACCTCAAGGACATGATCCAGGCCTTCATCGACTTCCGCGAGGAGGTGGTGAGCCGGCGCACGCGCTACCTTTTGGCCAAGGCGCGCGACCGCGCCCACGTCCTGGTGGGCCTCGCCATCGCCGTGGCCAACATCGACGAGGTGATCCACACCATCCGCACGGCCGCGGACGCCAACGCCGCGCGCGAGGCCCTGATGGCGCGCCGCTGGCCGGCGTCCGACGTGGCGCCCCTGATCGCGCTGATCGACGACCCGCGCCACCGCGTGGAGGAGGACGGCACCTACCTGCTCTCCGAGGCGCAGGCCCGCGCCATCCTCGAGCTGCGCCTGGCGCGCCTCACCGCGCTGGGCCGCGACGAGATCGCGGAAGAGCTGAACACGCTCGCCGCCGAGATCTCCGACTATCTCGACATCCTGCGCTCGCGCGCCCGCATCCTGGGCATCGTCACGCAGGAATTGCAGGAGGTGAAGGCCGCCTTCGCCCAGCCGCGCCGCACCGTCATCAACGACTATGACGCCGACGTCGACGACGAGGACCTGATCCAGCGCGAGGACATGGTCGTCACCGTGTCGCATGCCGGCTACGTGAAGCGGGTGCCGCTCTCCACCTATCGCGCGCAGAGGCGCGGCGGGAAGGGCCGCTCGGGCATGCAGACGCGCGAGGAGGATTTCGTCACGCGTCTCTTCGTCGCCAACACGCATACGCCGGTGCTGTTCTTCTCCTCGGAGGGACAGGTCTACAAGGAGAAGGTGTGGCGCCTGCCGCTCACCGCGCCGCAGGCGCGGGGCAAGGCGCTGATCAACATGCTGCCGATCGAGAACGGCGAGCGCATCACCACCATCATGCCCCTGCCGGAGAACGAGGAGGACTGGGAGCGGCTGGACGTGATGTTCACCACCTCCTCCGGGCAGGTGCGGCGCAACAAGCTCTCCGACTTCGTGAACGTGAACCGCGCCGGCAAGATCGCCATGAAGCTGGACGAGGGCGACCACATCGTCGACGTCCAGATCTGCACCGAGGACGACGACGTCCTGCTGACGACCGCGCAAGGCCAGTGCATCCGCTTCCAGGTGACGGACGTGCGCGTCTTCAAGGGGCGCGATTCCTCGGGCGTGCGCGGCATCAACCTCGCCGAGGGCGACAAGGTGATCGCCACGGCGATCCTGCGCCACGTCGACGCCTCGGCCGAGGAGCGGGCCGCCTACCTCCGCATGCGCCGCGCCATCCAGGGCGAGGCGGGGGCCGAGGAGGCCGCGCCGGTCGACGCCGAGGAGGAGGCCGGCGAGGAGGGCGTCGTCTCCATGTCGCAGGAGCGCTACGCCGAACTCTCGGCCCGCGAGCAGGTGGTGCTCACCGTGTCGCAGAACGGCTACGGCAAGCGCACCTCCGCCTACGAGATCCGGGTCACCAACAGGGGCGGCAAGGGCATCGTCGCCATGGCCGTGACCGAGCGGAACGGGCCGCTGGTCGCCTCCTTCCCCGTGGAGCCGTCCGACCAGATCATGCTGGTGACCGACGGCGGCCAGCTCATCCGCTGCCCGGTCCACGACATCCGCGTGGCCGGCCGCGGCACGCAGGGCGTCATCGTCTTCAAGACCGCCGAGGACGAGAAGGTCGTCTCCGTCGAGCGCCTCTCGGACGAGAATGGCGAGGACGAGGAGGGTGACGAGGGCGAGGTCGGCGGGGAGGGCGCGCCGGAAGCCTGAGCCCCCGGCTCGCCGCCTCGTCGTCGCGGGAAGCGCAGCGACGAGGCAATCCACGCGGGCGACGGCTCGACTGCTTCGCTTTGCTCGCAATGACGGCACCCGGTCGGGGGACCGGAGACGGCCGCGGCCCGGCCTTCAGGCGGCAGGCCCGCCTTTCGTGCCCGAGACCGTGGCCCGCGCCCGCCGGAGAGCCCTTTGCAGGCGCGAGGGGACGGGCGCGCCCGGCTCGCCCTCTTCCGGCTCCGCCTCCAGCAGGAGGCCCGCAAGCCTGACGGCCCCGTCCTGCACGTCGTGCGCGACCAGGAGGGCATTGCCGAGGTCGATCCGGTCGCCCTCCTGCGGCAAAGGCAGGCGCTGGGCGAAGAGGTCCCTGATCGAGGTCTCCGCCTCCTCCGGGTCGACCTCCAGGCCGTAGAGCGCGGCGATGTCGCCGACCCGCAGGCCCGCGTCGAAGGGGAACTCAGCCATGTCGACCCAGCGCACCGAGGTGCCGTCCACCGCGAAGAAGCGGTCAAGCCGCTGCAGGTTCTCGGTTGGCGCGAGGTAGTAGCCGTAGTCGCCGACCTGCGGCGCGCCGGCCGCCGAGGGTTCCAGCACCTTGCCCTCGCGCACGACGAGCACCGGCTTGACCCAGTCGGGCAGGGCGCGGTGACGCGCGGCCGGGCTCTTGTCGAGCACGGGATAGCCGACGAGCTCGGCCTCGAGCTGGCCGGGCAGGTCGATGTCGATGCGCTGGACCTCCGGCAGGGGATCGCGCCGGGCGACGCCGGTGCGCCGCGCCGCGTAGCCGATCGTCCAGCCCTGCACGACGAGCGACACGACGACGATGATGAAGGCGATATTGAAGTAGCGGTCGGACTGCGGCAGGCCCGCCAGCACCGGGATCGTGGCGAGGAAGATGCTGACGCCACCGCGCAGGCCCACCCAGGAGACGAAGCTCATCTCGCGCCGCGAGAAGCGGAAGGGCGCGAGGCAGGCGAAGACCGCCAGCGGGCGTCCGAGCAGGATCAGGAAGACGGCCAGCGCGATGCCGGGGGCCAGGAACGGCACGATCTTGGAGGGCGTGACGAGGAATCCCAGCAGCGTGAAGAGCACGATCTGGCAGAGCCACGTCAACGTGTCGTGGAAGGCGATGATCGAGCCATAGGCGCGCACCGGGCGGTTGCCGACGACGAGGCCCGCGACATACGCGGCCAGGAAGCCGCTCGCGCCAATCGTCTGCGTCAGGGCGAAGAGCGAGATCGCGGCGGCCACCACGAAGGCCGGGTGCAGGCCGGCCGGCAGCGAGATCCGGTTGAGGATTAGCACGAGGAACCAGCCGCCGGCCAGGCCGAGCCCGAGACCGAGCGTGGCCTCCACCACGATCTCCCGCAGCACGTGCGTGGTGTTGGCGGCGCTCGGCCCCACCAGCGCGATCTCGACCAGGATGACCGTGAGAAGGACGGCGAAAGGATCGTTGGTGCCGGACTCCACCTCCAGCACCGCGCCGACGCGCCGGCGCAGCTGCAGGCCGCCCGTGCGCAGCAGGAAGAAGACAACCGCCGCGTCGGTCGAGGCGACGATGGCGCCGACGAGCAGCGATTCCGGCCACCCCGTCCCCAGCAGCGCCCGCGTGGCGAGTCCGGTGAGTCCGGCGGTGACGAGCACCCCGACCGTGGCCAGCACGCCGGCCGGCGCGAGCACGCTGCGGACCGTCGCCGTGCGCGTGCGCAGCCCCCCGTCGAACAGGATGATGGCGAGCGCCGCGGAGCCCACGAGGTAGGTGAGGGCGTAGTTGTCGAAGGTGATGCCGCCGAAGCCGTCCTCGCCCGCCAGCATGCCCGTTCCGAGGAAGACGAGCAGAAGCGGCACGCCGAAACGCGAGGCGGCGAGCGATGAGAGAATGCCGAACAGCACCAGGGCGCTGCCGAAGAGGAGCGTCGCATGCGCGGCGAACAGAGCTTGCATGGCGCGATTATCAGGGTGCGGAGGCGGCGGAACAACCCTTTGCGCTCCGTTTCGCCCGTGTCATCCCCGGCCGGAGCCGCGCGGCGGCGTTGGGCAAGGCGATCCCGGCCTCAGCCGGGCCCGGCGCCGCTCACGTCCCCGCCAGCTCCCGCCGGAAGAACGCTCGGGACGTCTGGATCAGCCGCAACTCGGTCACGGCGATTCCCGCGAGGTGGCGAAGCACCTCTTGGGCGCGGGCGTCGAGCGTGCGGGGCGTTCGGTCGAAGATGCATACGGAGCCCAGGCGGATGTCCGGGCCGTAGACGATGGGGGCGGCGGCGTAGAAGCGCAGGTAGGGCGGGCCGGACACGAAGGGCAGGTCGCGGAAGCGCCCGTCGCCCATCAGGTCGGGGATCGTCAGCACCTCGTCGCGCAGGATGGCGTGGTTGCAGACGGCGTGGTCGCGCGGCACCTCGCGGACGCCGAGCCCGAGGCTCGCCTTGAACCAGAGCCGCTCGGCGTCGAGGAAGGACACGGCGGCGATCTCGACTCTGTAGTGGTCGCGCGCGATGGCGCAGAGTCGATCGAAGTTCGGGCTCGGGGGGCTGTCGAGCACGTTCATGGCGCGCAACTGGGACAGTCGCGCTTCCTCGTTGATGGGAACTGGATACATCGGGGGAACCTCTGACGGCTCCAGACCCTAGTGTTCCGCTCCAGATAACGATAGATGGGGCAAGTCCCCTCAGTATATGTGCGGAGACAAGCAGAAATCCTCGACGGAAACCGCCGGGCCGAGCCATTTTATTGACAAGTGTCCGGCGAGATCTTCGCCGATACGAAGAACGGGCCCCAAGGTTGCGGCCTGCCCGGCGCCCGGTGAGAGAAAGGCCGGCTTCACGCTGCTTGCGCCCGGCCGGCGCTCACAGCTCGGCCGGGAAGCCCGGGGCGCGCAGATCCGTGCCGAGTGCGTCCTCCAGCAGCTTGACGACCTGGGACGACCACGCGTCCCCGCCATAGAGCGAGCGAGCGCGGATGAAGGTCTGGGCCGTCATTCCCGCGAGGTCGAGCGGCACGCCGAACTCGCGTCCATATTGCATGGCGAAGCCGAGGTCCTTGCAGGCGAGGTCCATCGTGAAGTTGATGTTGTAGCTGCCGTTCAGGATCACCTGGCTTTCGGTCTCATGGACGAAGCTGTTGCCGGAGCTCGCGCGGATGGCGTGGAAGGCCTGGGCGAGGTCGAGTCCGCCCCGCTTGGCCAGCATCAGCGCCTCTCCGGCCGCCACCAGATGGATGAAGGCCAGCATGTTGGTGATCACCTTGATCACCGCGGCCGAGCCGATCGGCCCCATGTGGAAGATCTCGCCGCCCATGGCCTCGAGCGCCGGGCGGTGCCGCTCGAAGAGCGCGGCGTCGCCGCCGACCAGCACCGTGATCTCCCCCGAGGCCGCCTTGTGCACGCCGCCCGTGACCGGGCATTCGAGCACCTGCAGCCCGGCCGCCTCCGCCATGCCGGCGAGGCGCAGGATCTCCTCCCGCCCGTTGGTGCTCATCTCGATCCAGGTCGCGCCGGGCTTGGCCTGCGCCGAGATCTCCCGCAGCACGGCCTCGGAGACCTTGGGCGAGGGCAGGCAGGTGACCACGGCGTCCGCCTCCGCAACGGCCTCGGCGAGGCTCCCGGCGGCCCTGGCGCCCGCGGCCACCGGCCCGGCGGCGCGCTCCCTGTCGCGGTCGAAGACCGTCACCGCGAAGCCCGCGCGGGCGAGGCTGGCGGCCAGGGGCGCGCCGAGGTGTCCGAGGCCGATGAAGGCGTAGCGCATGGGTGTCTCCGCGCTCAGTCGATGGGATCGTAGGTGGGCACGAGGTGCAGGGCCTTGCCCGTGTAGGGATGGGCGAGGGCCACCTCCTCGTCGAGCTCGACGCCGAGGCCGGGTTCCGAGGGCGGGATCACGTAGCCCTGCTCCCACACGATCGGCTTCTTGAGAAGCCGGGCATGGAAGCCGCTCCAGTCCTCGATGCTCTCCAGGATCAGGAAGTTGGGGCTGCACAGGGCGAGCTGCAGGTTCGCCGCCCCCTCGACGGGGCCGCAATAGAGGTGCGGCGCGATCTGGGCGTAGTGGGCCTCGGCCATCGAGGCGATCTTCTTGGCTTCCAGCAGGCCCCCGACTCGCCCCAGCGCCGGCTGCAGGATGGAGGCGGCCTGCAACGCGAGCACCCGCGAGAACTCGTACTTGGTCGTCAGCCGCTCCCCCGTCGCGATCGGCACCGTGGTCTGGCGCGCGACGCGGGCCATCTCCTCCGGCATCTCGGGCGGCGTGGGCTCCTCGAACCAGAGGGGGTCATAGGCCTCGAGCCGCCGGGCGAGGCGGATCGCGCCAGAGGTGGTGAACTGGCCATGCGTGCCGAAGAGCAGGTCGGCCTTGTCGCCCACGGCCTCGCGCAGGCGCCGGCAGAAGGCCTCCGAGATCGCGAGATGCTCGAGGTCCGGCTGGCGGGGATCGAAGGTGGAATAGGAGCCGGCGGGATCGAACTTCAGGCCGGTGAAGCCCATCCTGAGGTAGTGGACGGCGCGCTCCGCGGCGGCGTCCGGGTTCGAGTAGACGCCCTTCGGGTCGTGGTAGGCGTGGGCGCCGTCGGCGAAGTCCGGGTAGATGTAGGTGTAGGTGCGCACCTTCTCGCGTACGCGCCCCCCCAGCAGCTCGGATACGGGCTTGCCGACCGCCTTGCCCATGATGTCCCAGCAGGCCATCTCCAGCCCGCTGAGCACGCCCATCAGGGAGATGTCCGGCCGCATCGAGTAGCCGCGCCCGTAGACGTTGCGCCACAGCGTCTCGATGCGGAACGGGTCGGCGTCGAGGACGTGCATCTCGAACACGTCCTCGATCATCTTGACGACGGTGTGCGGGCCGAAGGTTGCGGAATAGACCTCGCCCACGCCCTCCAGCCCGGCATCGGTCTGCAGCTTGAGGAAGATGAAGTATCGGCCCCCCGAATAGGGCGGGGGATTGCCGACGACGAAGGTCTTGAGGCCGGTGATCTTCATGCGCTCCCCCGGTGCGGGTGCGTGCGGGACGGCGGGGCGCGCCGGCGCAGTGCGGCGCCCCTCGCCTCAGGGCTGGCGTCAGAGGTCGGCCGGGGCTCCGAAGGGCCGCGCCGAGATGGAGAGCACCCAGTCGACCACGAGGTTCACGCCCACCGTCATGAGGGCGATGGCGACCGCCGGCCAGAGCGGGGCGAAGAGGCCGAAGGTGATGGCCTGCGCATTGTCGCGCACCATGCCGCCCCAGTCCGCATAGGGCGGCTGGATGCCGAGGCCGAGAAAGCTCAGGCCCGCCACGAACAGGAAGTTGAAGCAGAAGCGCAGCCCGAACTCGGCGATCATCGGGGGCAGCGCGTTGGGCAGGATCTCGCGGCGCATGATCCACCACAGCCCCTCGCCGCGCAGCCGCGCCGCCTCGACATATTCCAGCACGACCAGGTTCATCGCCACCGCGCGGGCCAAGCGGAACACGCGCGTGCAGTCGAGCACGGCGATGGTGAGGATCAGCACCGGGATCGACGAGCCGAACACCGACAGGATGATCAGCGCGAAGATCAGGAGCGGCATGGACAGCATCACGTCCACGATGCGTGACAGGATGGTGTCGACGACCGGGCCGCCGACGGCGGCCGCGAAGCCGAGGATCGTGCCGAAGACGAAGGACAGGATGGTCGTGGCCAGCGCCACGCCGATCGTCATGCGCGCGCCGTAGATCAGTCGCGAGAGGATGTCGCGGCCGATATTGTCGGCTCCCAGCCACAGGTCGGCCGAGGAGGTGTCCCAGGTGCCCCCGACTGATTCCGCCTCGCCATAAGGCGCCAGCCAGGGCGCGAAGATCGCGACCAGCAGGTAGAACACGACGATGGCGATGCCGATCCAGGCAGAGAGCGGGGGCTGGTAACCGAAAATCCGCATGGTCCACCTACCGCGGCTTGCGCAGGCGCGGGTTGACAAGGATGGCGAGAATGTCCGCCAGCGTGTTGAGGATGATGAAGGCGCCGGCGAAGATCAGGCCGCAGGCCTGCACGACGGGAATGTCGCGCTTGGACACCGCGTCCACCATCAATTGCCCGACGCCGGGATAGACGAAGACCACTTCCACCACGACGACGCCGACGATGAGATAGGCGAGGTTGAGCGCCACGACCGAGATGATGGGAGCGGCGGCGTTGGGCAGCGCGTGGCGCGTGATGATGCGCGAGCGGGTGAGGCCCTTCAGGAAGGCCATCTCGATGTAGGGCGTCGACATGACGGCCAGCACCGAGGTGCGCGTCATGCGCAGCATGTGGGCCGTCACCAGCATGGTGAGCGTCACGGCCGGCAGCGTCGTCACGTAGAAGCGCTCGGCGATCCCCATCTCCGGATAGACCGTGGCGAGCGAGGGAAACCAGTCGAGGTTCACGGCGAAGACGAGGATCAGGACGTAGGCGATGAAGAACTCGGGCACCGAGATGGTGATGAGGCTGAGGATGTTGGCCAGCCGGTCGGGCAGCTTGCCCTCGTTGATCGCCGCGAGGATGCCGAGGCCCACGGCGAGCGGCACCGCGATCATGGCGGCGTAGCCCGCCAGGAAGAGCGTGTTGAGGAAGCGCGGCGTCACCTCGTCCACGATCACGCGCTTGTTGGTGAGCGCCACGCCGAAATCCCCGCGGATCGCGCCGGAGAACCATTCGAGGTAGCGAACATAGGCCGGCCGATCGAGCCCGAGCTCGTGGCGGAAGACCTTGAGCGCCTCGGGGGTCGCGCCCTGGCCGAGCACGGCGCTGGCGACGTCGCCGGGTAGGATCTCGGTCGCGGCGAAGATCAGCAGGCTGATCGCCACAAGCGTCAGCAGGCCCAGCCCGATTCGGATGAGGATCATGCGCAGCACGCGCCGCACCCCCTGGCATGCGTGAGGGACACGCGACCACTCGGACGCGTGGACTGCATCCCGGGCCGACGCAGTGAAGGGAGAAGGGGCGCCGGCATGGCCGCCGGCGCCCCCGTGTCAGATCAGGCGAACCACGCCTTCTCGGCGAGGCGCTGGTCGGCGAGGTCGTAGCGCGGGTGGGGCTTCACGCCCTGCACCTTCTTGGAATAGCCGTCGAGATAGTCGCCGATGGCGAAGCAGATCATGCCGCCGTCGTCGGAGATCATCTCCTGGCACTTGTAGTACATTTCCTTGCGCTTCTTCTCGTCGAGCTCGGCGCGGGCCGCGATCACGAGCTTGTCGAACTCGGGGCGCTTCCAGTTGCTGTCGTTCCAGGCCGAATCCGACTTGTAGACCGTCGAGAAGGTCAGGTCTGCCGTCGCGCGGCGGCCCCAGTACACGGCGCAGAAGGGAACCTTCAGCCACACGTTGTCCCAGTACCCGTCGGCCGCGACCTTCTTCACGTTGAGGTCGATCTTCGCCTTCTTCAGGCTCTCCTGGTAGAGCGAGGCGCAGTCCACCGCCTGGCCCCAGGCGCCTTCCGACGTCTGCAGCTCGACCGGGCCCGACACGCCCGCCTTCTTGAAGTGGAACGCGGCCTTGTCCGGATCATAGGGACGCAGCGGCATGTCCTTGTTGAAGAAGGGGTCGTTGTTGTCGAGCGTGTGGTCGTTGCCGGGCGTCGCGTAGCCGCCGTAGATCTGCTTGATGATCTTCTCGCGGTCGATGCCGTATTTGAGCGCGAGACGCAGGTCCTTGTTGTCGAAGGGCGAGTCGGTGACGCGCGACACGAAGCAGAACCGGTTGCCCGTGCCCTTGGAGCGCACGATCTCGAGCTTCTTGTCCTTGGCGAGCAGGTCCACCGTGCGGGCGTCGAGGCGGTTGGCCGCATCGATCTTGCCCGACTGCAGGGCCGCCGTGCGGGCCGCCTTGTCGGTGATGTAGAGGATCTCGACGGAGTCGAAGTTGCCGCGGCCGGGCTTCCAGTAGTCGCCCTTGCTCTTGAGCGCGACGCGGACGCCGGGCTCGAAGGACTCGAGCTTGTAGGCGCCGGTGCCGTCGGGCTTCGACCAGTCGGTGAAGCCGTTGGGGACGACGATCAGGTGGTAGTCGGACAGCACGTAGGGCAGGTCCGCGTTGCCGCCTTCCAGCGTGAACTGGATCTGCGTGGGCGACAGCTTCTTCATCTCGGTGATCTGCTTCAGGATGCCCTTGGCAGGAGACTTCGTTTCACCCAGATGCAGGTTCAGCGAGTAGATGATGTCGTCGGCGTCGAGCGTCTTGCCCGAGCTGAACTTGATGCCCTTGCGGACGTTGAAGACCCACTCCTTCGCGCCGGGCTTGGCCTCCCAGCTCTCCAGGAGCTCGCCCGTCGCCTTGCCGTTCTCGTCGATCTCGATCGGGCAGTTCCACAGCGCGAGGCTGTAGGCGATCGGGATCGAGTCCGCGTAGGTGCGGGGGTCCAGCGAGTCGCTCGCGCCGCCGCCTTCCATGCCGATGCGCAGGGTGCCGCCCTTCTTGGGCGTCGCCGCGAGCGCGGTACCGGACAGGAGGCTCGGAGCGGCCATCGCGCCGGCGCCGACCGCGGCGGCGCCGCTCAGGAACTGGCGCCGGGACAGGTGTCCCTTTTCGTAAAGCGCCTTCAGGGTGTCGATTTCACTCACGTGCACTTCCCTCCGATTGGCTCCCGGCCTTGTCGGGCCCGGATTTCCTTGTGGCGACGGGCGGTTTTCGACCGTCGTTCTCACGTCGCCCCGGCGGCATCATCAGATTCCGGCCGAGCCTCGTCAACTCGCATGACCCCCCATGACGGCAGCGCACGGATCCGCGTCCGTGCTCCGTCCGCCTGCTTCAACCCGGACCTGTGAGCGACCTGTTTTTTCGTTCGTTACGCTGGAGTTTCGGCCATGGGGCAGATCCTGTCGATCCGAGGGCGACACTTTCTGGCGGTTTTGCGAAGCTTTCTCGACGTTGCTGCGAGCGCTCATGTCCGGATGCGCTCGCCGCCGGGATCCCACAGAGGGCGCAGGGAGGCGAGCGCCGGGACTTTCCGGTTGCCGACCTCGATCTCGAACGATCCAGACGCGAATTCCGCCGGCGCGGCGGGGTGTCCGAGCTCGACATAGCCGAGCCCCACGGCGCCGCCGAGCGCGTGGCCATACATGCCCGAGGTGAGCCGGCCCACGAGCGCGCCGTCCCGCCAGATCGGCTCGTCGTGGTAGAGCAGGGGCTCCGGATCGCGCAGGAGGAACTGCACGAGGCGGCGCGTCACGCCCGCCTCGCGCTGGCGCAGGAGCGCGTCGCGCCCGACGAAGCCGCCCGGCTTGTCCCAGGCCACGCAGAAGCCGAGCCCCGCCTGGAGCGGCGTGTCCTCGGGCGTGATGTCGTGGCTCCAGTGCCGGTAGGCCTTCTCGATCCGCAGGCTGTTCATGGCGTGGTAGCCCGCCAGCCTCAGGCCATAGCCCTGGCCGGCCTCGCGGATCAGGTCGAACACGGCCGGCGCGAACTCGCTCGGCAGGTTCAGCTCGAAGCCGAGCTCTCCGACATAGGTGATGCGGGTGGCGCGCACCCGGGCAGCGCCGATCTCGATCTCCCGGCTGGTGCCGAACGGGAAGGCCGGCGTGGAGAGGTCGTCCCGGGTGAGGGACTGCAGCAACTCGCGCGAGCGCGGTCCCATCACGCCGAGCGTCGCGACCCCGGAGGTCACGTCGACGACGGCGACGCGGTCCTCCTCGCGGACCAGCTTTTCGAGATGGCGGAGGTCGCGCAGCTGGGTGGCGGCGGCCGTGACGACCAGGAACTCCGTGTCCGCGATGCGCGTGACCGTGAGGTCCGCCTCGATGCCGCCCTGCGCGTTGAGCCACTGGGTATAGACGACCTTGCCGACCGGCACGTCCATCAGGTTGTCCGAGGCGCGGTCGAGCAGGGCGCGCGCGTCGGGACCCTTCACCAGGAACTTGGCGAAGCAGGACTGGTCGAACAGGCCGACTCCCTCGCGAACGGCCATGTGCTCCTGCCGGGAGGCCTCGAACCAGTTCTGGCGTCCGTAGGAATAGGCGTAGCGGGGTTCCTGGCCGGGCAGTGCGTACCAGTTGGGCCGCTCCCAGCCGGAGACTTCGCCGAAGCAGGCGCCGGCCGCCGCCAGCCGGTCATGCAAGGTCGACCGCCGCACGCCGCGCGAGGTGCGGTACTGGTAGTAGGGCCAGTGCATCGCGTAGAGCAGGCCCAGCGCCTCCGAGACCCGCGGCGCCAGGAAATGGCTCGTGTTCTGGTGGGGGTAGAGGCGGCGGATGTCGACCTCGGTGAGATCGAAGGGCGGCTCGCCCTCGACGATCCAGTGCGCGAGCGCCATGCCGGCGCCGCCGCCGGACTGGATGCCGATGGAGTTGAAGCCGGCCGCCACGAAGAAGTTCGCGAGCTCCGGCGCGGGCCCCAGGATGTAGCGCTGGTCGGCCGTGAAGCTCTCGGGCCCGTTGAAGAACTTGCGGATGCCGACGCGCTCCAGGCTCGGCACGCGGCGGATGGCGTCCTCCAGGATGGGCTGGAAGTGGTCGAAGTCCTCGGGCAGCTCGCCGAACTCGAAGTCCTCGGGGATGCCCTCCAGCGCCCAGGGCTTCGCCGTGGGCTCGAAGGCGCCGAGCAGCAGCTTGCCGGCGTCCTCCTTGAAGTAGGCGCAATGGTCCATGTCGCGCATCACCGGCAGGTCCGGCGTCATGCCCTCCATGGGATCCGTCACGATGTAGAAGTGCTCGCAGGCCTGGAGCGGGATGTCGACGCCCACGCTCTTGCCCAGGGCCCTCGCCCACATGCCCGCGCAATTGACGACGATGTCGGCCTGCACCCGCCCCTGGTCCGTCTCGACCCCCACGGCGCGTCCCTTCTCGACGAGCACGCGGGTGACTTTGCAGTTCTCGACGATGGTGGCCCCGCCCATCCGCGCCCCCCTGGCGAGCGCCATGGTCGTGTCGATGGGGTTGGTCTTGCCGTCGTGCGGGTACCAGATGGCGCCCAGCACGTCGCCGACTTCCATCAGCGGCCACTTCTCCTGCGCCTGCCGCGCCGTGATCGGCTCCGCGACCACGCCGAAGGAGCGCAGCATGGCGGCGCCGCGCGTCAGCTCCTCCCAGCGCTCGGGGTTGGTGGCGATGGAGATGGAGCCCGGCTGGACGAAACCCGTGGCCTGCCCCGTCTCGGCCTCGAGCCGGGTGTAGAGCTCGACCGTGTACTTCGCGAGCCTCGTGAGGTTCTGGCTGTAGAGGGACGACCGCACGAGGCCGGCGGCATGCCAGGTCGTGCCCGACGTCAGGCGCTTGCGCTCCAGCAGCACGACCTCGCGCACCCCGAGCCTGGTGAGGTGGTAGGCCGTCGAGCAGCCGACGATGCCGCCCCCGATGATGACGACGCGGGCATGGCTGGGCAAACTCGACATGGTCTCGCGTCCGTTCGGGTCAGGCTTTCAGGCGGGCATTGGCGGGATCGTAGAGGGGATCCTCGACGACCGTCGCGGGAACCTTG
Source organism: Alsobacter sp. (assembly GCA_046349155.1). Taxonomy (GTDB): domain Bacteria; phylum Pseudomonadota; class Alphaproteobacteria; order Rhizobiales; family Beijerinckiaceae; genus Alsobacter. The sequence continues at coordinate 309,928 of JAXMCW010000005.1, forward strand.
CGGCCGCAGATCTCGACGCGAAGCTTCGTGCCGGGGGCGGCGAGGGCGGGGCGCAGGTAGGCGAGCGACAGGCTCCGCCGCACGTGGTGGCCGAAGGCGGAGGTCGCGACGATGCCGACCCGCTCCTCGCCCTGCCAGACCGTGGCGCAGGAGGGCGCGTCCATCTCGCCGGCCTCGTCCAGCGCCACCAGCGCGAGGCGCTCCCGCGGCCCCCGCTCGCGCTCGGCCAGCAGCGCCTCGCGGCCGGCGAAAGGCCCCTTGTCCAGCGCCACGAAGCGCTCGAGCCCGGCCATCAGGGGCGTGTATTCGCGCGTGATGTCGCCCTTCCAGCCGCGATAGCCCTTCTCCATGCGCAGGCTGTCCATCGCGTAGACGCCGAAGTCCCGTATGCCGTGCGCCTCGCCCGCGTCCCATACAGCCTGGTAGAGCTGGGGAAGCTGCGCGAGAGGGGCGTGCAACTCCCAGCCGAGCTCGCCGACATAGCCGATCCGCAGGGCCTGGACACGGCCGAAGCCGACCTCGATCTCCCGGGCGGAGAGCCACGGGAAGGACTGGCTGTCGAGCCTCGTGGTGGTGAGGGCGGCCAGCACGTCGCGCGAGCGCGGGCCGGCGAGCACCAGGGTTCCCAGCGCGCCGGAGAGGTCGTGGACCTGAACCGAGCCGTCGCGCGGCAGGCGCGCCTCGATCCATTCCAGGTCGTGCTCGTGCGCGGAGGCGGCCGAGCAGAGATAGAAGCGGTCCGCGGCGAGGCGCGTCACGGTGAATTCGCTCACGATGCCGCCGCGCTCGTCGAGCGCCCAGGTGAGCGTGATGCGTCCAGGGCGGGGCAGCTTGCCGCAGACGAGCCCGTCCATGAAGCCCGCGGCGCCCGGTCCCTCCACGACCAGCTTGGTGAAGCCGCCCATGTCCATCACGCCGACGCGCTCGCGGACGGCCTTCACCTCCTCGGCCACGGCGGCGTGCCAGGCGGGACGGCGGAAGCTCGGGGCAGGCTCCGGCTCGTCGCCCGCCCTGGCGAACCAGACCGCGCGCTCCCAGCCCCCGCGCGCGCCGAACTGCGCGCCCTTGGCCTTGAGGCGGTCGTAGAGAGGCGTGACATAGGCCGGCCGGCCGCCCGGCCATTCCTCGACGGGGAAGGCGATGGCGTATTCGCGCCGGTAGAGCTCGGTCGCCCGTGCGGTCGTGTAGGCGGTCGTGGCGTAGTCGCCGAAGCGGCGGGCGTCGAAGGCCCAGATGTCCCATTCGGGCGCGCCGTCCACGAGCCAGTTGGCCATCAGGCGGCCGGCGCCGCCGGACTGCGCGATGCCGAAGGAGAAGCAGCAACACTGCCAGAAGTTCGGCAGGCCGCGCACGGGGCCGATATAGGGATTGCCGTCCGGCGAATAGGGGATAGGCCCGTTGATCACGCGCTGCACGCCGGCCTTGGCGAGGATCGGGACGCGGCCCATGGCCTCGCCGATGTACCATTCGAGCCGGTCGAGGTCGTCGGGCCAGAGCTGGTAGGCGAAGTCGCCGGGAATGCCCTCCTGCCAGTGGACCGTCGCCCTGGCCTCGTAGGGCCCCAGGATCAGGCCGTCGCGCTCCTGGCGGAGGTAGTAGCTGACGTCGGGGTCGCGCAGCAGCGGCAGCTTCTCCGGCCGGCTTTGCAGTTCGGGTATCGCCTCGGTCACGAGATACTGGTGCGACATGGCGACGATGGGCAGGGTCCGCCCCAGCAGGGCCATCACCTCGCCCGCCCGGTAGCCCGCCGCGTTGACCACGTGCTCGCAGACGATGTCGCCCTTGTCGGTCGTCACCTTCCAGGCGCCGGAGGCCAGGCGCTCAAGCGCCGTCACCCTGGTGAACCGGCGCACCTGGGCGCCCTTGTCGCGCGCGCCCTTCGCGTAGGCCTGGGTGAGCTGGCTCGGGTCGATGTCGCCGTCGAGCGGGTCCCACAGCGCGCCCTGGAGGTCGTCGAGCTCCAGGAAGGGATAGCGTCCGCGCGCCTCGGCCGGGCTCAGCACCGCGAAGTCGATGCCCTGGGCCTGGGCCATGGCGGCGACATGGCGGAACTCGTCCATCCGCTCGCGGGAATGCGCGAGGCGCAGCGAGCCCGTCTGGTGGTAGTTGATGGGATAGCCGACGCGATCGCCCAGCGTCGCGTAGAGCGACGTCGAGTAGCGCTGCAGCTTGATGACGTTGTAGTTCGTCGAGAAGTTAGGGCAGTTGCCGGCCGCGTGCCAGGTCGACCCCGCCGTGAGCTCGTCGCGCTCGACGAGCACCACGTCCGTCCAGCCGCGCTCCGTCAGGTGCCACAGCACGCTCGCCCCGACGGCCCCGCCGCCGATGATCACCACGCGGGCATGGTCGGTCATCGGGGGATCTCCCGCACGGGCTTCGGCGATCCTGCCGTGCGGCGATCACCGCCGTCATGGCGACGAGCGCCGCGGCTAGGCCATCCAGGGGCCGCGCAAGGGCCAGGTTCGCTTCGCTTCGTTCGCGATGACGGATGAGACGGTCTGGTCACGGCATGCTCCCCGGCTCCGGGTCGCCCATGCTGGTCCGGCCGAGGCGGATGGGGAAGCGCTGGCGGATGCGTTCGTCGAGCTGGCCGGAGACGTGGCGCGGATGGTGGTGGCGCAGGATGTCGCGCGTCCGCGTGACGGCCCGCTCCACGTAGGACGGCTTGCCCTTCTCGGCCCACTCGTTGGGGCTCCAGCGGTCGCCGACCCTGGGATAGACGTAGTCCTTCTGCATCAGGTCCAGCGTCTGGGGGGAGCCGAGATAGTGGCCGGGGCCGCCGATGCAGGTGGCGCGGATCGTCTCGACCGACAGCGCCTCGTCGCTCACCTCGATGCCGCGCATGGTGCGCTGGGCCGCGCCGATGATGTCGTTGTCGGCGACAAGGGTCTCCTTGCAGATGCCCAGCAGGCTCGCGTGCATGCCGGCGGCCTCGTAGACGAGGTTGGTTCCGGCATTGCCGACCAGCGACAGGTTGATGCCCATCTCGTAGCCGGCCTGGAAGTCGATCAGCTTGGAATCGGACATGCCCGCGCCCGTGCCCCCGCACAGGTCGTAGAACTGCGCCATCTGCCCGCAGGCCGCCGACAGCAGCGCCTGCTCCGGGCTGCCGCCGGACATGGCGCCCGTGCGCAGGTCCGACACGAAGGGCCAGGTGCCGAAGATGCCGACGGCGCCCGGCACGATCGCGTTGAGGTAGATGAGCCCCACGAGGCATTCGGCCACCGACTGGACGACCGAGCCGGCGAGGGCGGCGGGGGAGGTGGCCCCGGCCTGCCCGGCCGAGAGGAGCAGGACCGGCATCCCGCCGCGCGCGGCGACCTCGAGGCAGCGGCAGGCGTCCTCGGCGAACTTCAGCGGCGGCACGACGAAGCAGTTCGACTGGCTGACGAAGGGGCGCGCGCGCCACTTGTCCTCGCCGCCGGCCACCATGTGCAGCATCTCCAGCACGGCCTCGACATGGCGCGGCTGGGTGAAGCCGGTGCCGACGTGCTTGGTGGTCCCCGCAACGCTGGCATAGGCGGTGTTGACGTCGAGCTCGTAGGTGTCGGTGATCTCCCGGCACACGTTGGTGCGCTGGAAGAAGTGGATGTTGTCGAGCGCGTCGACGATGCGGGCGCAGTCGTAGAGGTCCTCGACCGTCGAATCGCGGTACTCGGCCGTCACGGGATCGACCACGTGGACCGCCGCGCCGGCCGTCCCGTAATAGACGTTGGTCCCCCAGGGCTCCATGTCGTGGCGCGGGTCCTGGCCGTGCAGGACGAAGCGCCGGCGCGCCTTGGCGATCATGTCCTCCACGAGGGAGCGCGGGAAGCGCAGGCGCCCGTCGTCGCCGTAGACGCCTCCGGCCGCCGTGACCGCCTCGACGCAGGAGGGGATCGCGTCCGCGAAGCCGATCTGCTCCAGCACGTCGAGCACGGCCGTGTGGATGCGGCCGATGTCCTCGTCGCGCAGCGGCTTGAAGCGGCCGCCGGGCAACCCCGGCCAGACCGGCCGGACGGCGTCGTCGAGCGGCCGGCCGCGCGCCGCCACGCGCGCGTCGCGCCCCCTGCGGCGACCGCCATCGGCCTGAACCATGCTCATCCGATTTTCTCCCAGGGAACCATAGCGAGGGCCGCGCGCGACGCCGCGGGCAGCCTGACCGACGTTTTTATCTCGACATTGGGCCTGCTTCGGGCGAGGGAGGTCAAGCGAGCTGATTTCAGGACATGCTGAGATTTTCTCAGGAGCGAAGCGATGGCCGAGCCTGCCGCCAACCTGCCCCTCAACGCGCTGCGCGCCTTCGAGGCGGCCGCGCGCCTGGGAAGCTTCAAGGCGGCCGGCGACGAGCTCAGCATCACCGCCTCCGCGATCAGCCACCAGATCGCCCACCTGGAAGAGCGGCTCGGCCGGTCTCTGTTCGCCCGGGTGGCAGGACGCGTCGCCCTGTCGGAGGAGGGCAGGTTGCTGCAGCCCTTCCTGCGCGAGGCCTTCGCCCGCATGGCCGAGGGCGTGGCCTTGGTGACGCGCCGCCCCCCTTCGGAGCTCACCGTGCAGGTCTACATCACCGTCGCGGTGCGCTGGCTGATGCCGCGCCTGCACCATTTCCAGCGGGCCAATCCCGACCTCGTGCTGAAGTTCAACGCCAGCCACCTGAGTTGGGACTTCGACCCCTCGGCGGCGGATATGGGGATCGTGCTGGCGGCGGGGCCCGCGCCGCGGGGCGAGCACCGCACGCCGCTCTTCGAGGCGGAACTGGTGCTGGTCTGCAGCCCGGCGCTGCTCTCCGGCTCGCCGCCGCTCACCGCGCCGGCGGACGTCGCCGGCCACCAGCGGCTGCAGGTCTACACCGCCCAGCAGGACTGGCGGACGTGGTGCGCCGCCGCCGGCATTCCCTTCGTGCCGGGGGGCGCCGGCGCCAGCTTCGACAGCTACCTCCTCGTGATCGAGGCGGCCTGCGAGGGCCGCGGCGTGGCCGTGGTGCCGCACTTCCTGGCCGCCAACGACCTGCGCTCGGGCCGCCTGATCCAGCCGTTCTCCGTCACCGCGCGGCAGCCTTCGCAATGGGTCCTGGCCTGCCGCGGCGAACTCGCTGAGGACCGGGGGGTGGCGACGTTCCGGCGCTGGCTGCAGGACGAGGTGGCGGCCGACCCGGTGATCACGGCCAAGCCCGCCGCCGCGCGGCAGGGCCGCGGGAGGGCGCGTCGCGCCACGTCCGGCGAGCAGGATGCTTGACCCCGGCGGGCGCGAGCACGAAGCTTGCATCGTGAAGGGCGCGAAACGTCGCCCGACGGAGGGAGTACCGCATGACCACCACCGACGCCGCTCGCCCGGCCGAGAATGCCGCACCCCGCGATCTCGTGTTGCGGATGGAGAAGCTGCGGGTCGAGGCGCGAACCGGCGCGGTGCTGGTGGACGACGTCGACGTCGAGCTCAAGCGCGGGGAGGTGCTGGGGCTCATCGGCGAGTCGGGCGCGGGAAAGTCCACCATCGGGCTGGCCTCGCTGGGCTATGCCCGGTCCGGCTGCCACATCTGCGGGGGAAAGATCGTCGTCGACGGCACGGATCTGCGCGGCCTCGACGCGGCCGGCCGGCGCGACTATCGCGGGAGGCGGGTCGCCTATATCGCGCAGAGCGCGGCGGCCGCCTTCAACCCGGCCATGAGCCTCTACGACCAGGTCTGCGAGGGCCCCATCCGCCACGGCCTGATGTCGCTCGCCGAGGCGCGCGCCCAGGCGGTCGAGCTCTTCAAGGCGCTCGACCTGCCCAATCCCGAGACTTTCGGGGAGCGCTACCCGCACCAGGTCTCCGGCGGCCAGTTGCAGCGCGCCATGGCCGCCATGGCCATGTCCTGCCGACCCGACATCCTCGTGCTCGACGAGCCGACCACGGCGCTCGACGTGACGACGCAGATCGAGGTGCTCGCGCAGCTCAAGAAGCTCATCCGCGAGTTCGGCACCGCCGCCCTCTACATCACCCATGACCTCGCCGTCGTGGCGCAGGTGTCCGACCGCATCATGGTGCTGCGGCACGGCAAGATGGTCGAGGTGGGCGAGGCGCAGCAGGTGCTGGAGCAGCCGCGCACGGACTATGCGCGCGCGCTCGTCAACGAGCGGCGCGCCGCCGACACGATGGCGGTGCAGCCGCCCGTCGACCGGACCAAGATCCTCGTCGAATTCGACCACGTGGTCGGCCGCTACGGCGACTTCGCGGCGGTGAACGACGTCACCATCGACATCGCCCAGGGCGAGACGGTCGCCCTCGTCGGCGAATCCGGCTCCGGCAAGAGCTCGGTCGCGCGCTGCATGGTCGGCCTGCTGCCGCGCGTGGCGGGCGAGATCCGCTTCCACGGCAAGTCGCTCTCCTCGCATCTGAAGGACCGCAGCAAGGACGAGTTGCGCCGCCTGCAGCTCATCTACCAGCTGCCCGACGTGGCGCTGAACCCGCGCCAGACGATCGGCGAGATCATCGGGCGGCCGATCTCGTTCTATTTCGGGGTCGGCAAGGCAGAGGTGGACAAGCGCGTGGCCGACCTTCTCAAGCAGGTCGGGCTGCCGGCCGAGCACGCCCAGCGGCTTCCCGGCGCCCTGTCGGGCGGCCAGAAGCAGCGCGTCTGCATCGCGCGGGCGCTCGCGGCGGAGCCGGAAGTGGTGATCTGCGACGAGCCGACCTCGGCGCTCGACCCGCTGGTGGCCGAGGACATCCTCAAGCTGCTGCGCAAGCTGCAGGACGAACGCGGGCTCGCCTACCTCTTCATCACCCACGACCTGGGCATCGTGCGGCGCATCGCGCACCGCACGGCCGTGATGCTGAAGGGCAAGATCGTCCGCCAGGGGCCGACCCCCGAGGTCTTCGCGCCGCCCTACGACGCCTACACGGAGAAGCTGCTGGCGTCGGTGCCGGAGATGCGGACGGACTGGCTCGACGACGTCCTGACGCGCCGCACGGCGGCGTAGGCCCGGGCGGAGCCATCGTCATCGTCCGCCAGTCCGGCGAGCCATGCGCTCCTGCGCGTGGCGTCGCGAGGCAGAACGCAGCCGCGGCCGACCCGAGGAGAAGCGACCATGTCCGCCAGCCCGACTCAGGCCGTGAAGCTCGACCGCTCGGGCGCGGTGCTGGAGATCACGCTCGACCGCCCCAAGGCCAACGCCATCGACAAGGCGACGAGCCTGCGGCTCAACGAGGTCTTCTCGCAGTTCCGCGACGACCCTGACCTGCGCGTCGCCATCCTCACCGGCGCGGGTGAAAAATTCTTCTCGGCGGGGTGGGACCTGAAGGCCGCGGCGGGCGGGGAATCCTCCAACGCCGACTGGGGACCGGGCGGCTTTGCGGGGCTCAACCATCCGCGCAACCTCGACAAGCCCATCATCTGCGCCGTCAACGGCATCGCCTGCGGCGGCGGGTTCGAGCTCATGCTCGGCACGGACATCATCGTGGCGGAGGAGCACGCGCGCTTCGCGCTGCCGGAGATCAAGGTGGGTGTGCTGCCGGACGCCGGGACGATCAAGCTGCGCCGCCGCATCCCCTACCATGTCGCCGTCGAGTTCCTGATGACGGGGCGCTGGATGGATCCGGCCGAGGCGAGGCACTGGGGCCTGGTCAACCATGTCGTGCCGACAGGGCAGGGGATGGCGAAGGCCCGCGAGATCGCGGCGCAGCTCGCCTCAGGGCCGCCGCTGCTCTTTCCCGCCATCAAGCAGTTGCTGCGGCACAGCGAGACGGTCGCAGAGCACGAGGCCTTCGCGCTGCACGACGCATTGGCGGCCGTCCAGGCCGTGATCCGCTCGGAGGACCTGAAGGAGGGGGCGCGCGCCTTCTCCGAGAAGCGCGAGCCGCGCTGGACCGGCCGCTGACACACGGGGAGGACGAGGATGGCCGAACGGACCTGGCTCGAACGGGAGGTGAGCGTCGCGGGCGAGCGCCTGGGCTACCGGGTGTGGAGCCCCGGCCCCGACCCGCTGCCGCCGGCGATCCTGTTCCTGCACGGGCGCGGCGAAAGCGGCGCGGACAACCTCGCCCAGCTCAGAAACGGCCTGCCGCGCGTCGTGTCGGAAACGCCGGACGACTGGCCCTTCCTGATCGTCGCGCCGCAGAAGCCGGACTTCGATCGCCTGTGGCCCACGCACCGCGACCATCTCAACGCGATGCTGGCGGCCGTCGACCGCGAATTCCCGAGCGATCCCGCCCGCCGCTACCTGACCGGCCTCAGCCAGGGAGGCAACGGCACCTTCGTCCTGGCGCCCCATCTCGAGTGGAGCTTCGCCGCGGTCGCTCCCGTGTGCGGCTGGGCCGACCCGATGGTGACGGCGCGCGAATTGGGACGGACGCCGATGTGGGCCTTCCATGGCCTGGCGGACGCCATCGTGCCGCCTTCCTGCACCCTCGCGATCGCGGACTGCATGGGGCGCTGGGGCACGCGGCCGCGCCTGTCGCTCTACGAGGGAGTCGAGCACAATTCCTGGGACCGCGCCTATGGCGAGGAGGGGCCGGGCCCCGACGGCCTCGCGACCTGGTTCCTGTCGCACCGGCTGGCCGTGGCCTGACCGGGCGCCGGGGCCCCGCACCTGCGCCCGTCCCCCGCGCGAACCGGCGGCCGCCCGGCCCGAGGCCGTCCTAGCCTTCGACCGCGGCCTGCAACGCGGCGATATCGAGCTTGACCATGGTCATCATGGCGTCCCAGGCGCGGCGCGCCCGCGCCGGGTCGGAGTCGGCGAGGTAACGCAGCATCGCCTCCGGAACGACCTGCCAGGCGAAGCCGTAGCGGTCCCGCAGCCAGCCGCATTGCATGGGTTCGCCACCCTGCAGCAGGCCGTCCCAGATCCGGTCGACCTCCGCCTGGTCCCGGCACGTCGCCATCAGCGACACGGCGAGGCCGCCCGACTGCTTCCCGCCGCCGTTGAGCGCATGATAGCGCTGGCCCGCCAGGGTGAACTCCACCATCACGACGTCCCCGGCCTTGCCGGCCGGCCAGTCCCCGGGCGCCCTCTGTAACAGGTCGATCCGGCTGTCCGGGAAGATCGAGACGTAGAAGCGGGCGGCCTCCTCGGCGTCGCGGTCGAACCAGAGGCAGGGCGAGATCGTGGTCATGGGGCGTCCTTCGTCCGGTGTTGCGCCCCCCGCGCAGGGGGGGGCTCCGTCCCAGGACGAAGTCTGAGGAGCAATCCCGACATCGGCGTGGCGAAATGTCAGGCGTGCGTCCACAAGGGCCGGCCGGCATGCATGTAGGCGCGGGCGGCCATGAGGAGGCGCAACTCGGAGACGGCGACGGCGGCGAGTTTTTCGAGCGTCGCGCCGTCCTGCGCGGAGAACTCGCGCGGCTGCTGGTCCACGAGGCAGATGGACCCCACCCGCAGGCCGGGCGTCAGCGCGATCGGCGCGCCCGCGTAGAACCGGATGTGGGGCGGCTTGGTGACGAGCGGATTGTCGACGAAGCGCTCGTCGAGCAGCGTGTCATGCACCACGAAGGCGCCGTCGTTGAGGATCGTGTAGTTCACGAAGGCGTTTTCCCGCGCCATGCAGGAACTGTCGATGCCAACGCTGGCCTTGAACCACAGCCGGTTGGCCTCGACGAAGGTGATCGTCACCACCGGGACGTGGAAACACGCCAGCGCCAGGTCGCAGATGCGATCGAAATTGGCACTTGCCGCCGTATCGACGATCTGAAGGGCGGCCAGGGCGGCCAGCCGCTCCTTCTCCTTGCTGCCGATGGGGACCACGGGACGGTTCCTCTCGGGGGAGACGATACTCGTTGTCGGGAGTATCGCGCCGGACGGTTACACGCGCGTGGCGCTCGCGTGAACACGACGGGCCACAGATCGGTCAATCGGCCCGTCCTCGCATGCCAGGGCGCCGCGCGGAAAATGCGAGGCCGGACACGCCGCGGCGGCGATGTCTGTGGCGCAGCCCATAGACGCAAAGCCTGGAACCGCTACCGTGGCGGACCCCGACGCCCCGGAGAGACCCCATGCGCTTCCCTCGCCTTGTCGCAGTGGCTGCGGCCGCCTTGCCCGCGCTCCTGGCCACGATGGCCGCCGCGGCCGAGCCTCACTGGCCTGCCACCGCGCGCCTCTACATCATTTCGCCCCGCAACGGGGACGTGATCACCGGTCCGGTCCGGGTGGTGATGGGACTGTCCGGTCTCGGCGTTGCGCCGGCGGGCGTCGACAAGCCGAACACGGGGCACCACCACATCCTGGTCGACGCGCCGGCCCCGAGCGGCGACGAGCTGAACGCGCCCATGCCCGCCACGGACAACCTGAAGCACTTTGGCGGCGGCCAGACCGAGACCAACCTCACGCTGCCGCCCGGCAAGCACACGATCCAGCTGATTCTCGGCGACCAGAACCACATCCCGCACAATCCGCCCCTCGTCTCGGAGGTGATCACGATCACGGTGAAATAGGCGGCGGCAGGGCACTTCGCGGCCAGCGACGCGGTAGGTTTCCCCGCGCGAGGGCCTGCCGCGACGCCGCCGCGTTCGCGCGGTGGGCCGCAGCCTCGAACTTTAGTCTAAGCCCCGTTGCCCTCCGGGACGAGGCGGCTATTTTCACAGAAACGTCAACCGGGCGAAGATGTTGCTGCGCTTTGCGACGGGAACGTGAGATAAGTCCGCGATGCGGGCCAACGCCTGCGTTTCCGCAAAAGTCTGAAGAACGGCGACCGCGCATCGCGAAGGCGCCTCGAGAGGGAGTGAAACATGACGAGACTGAGCAGGATCCTGCCGATGGTGGCAGGTCTCGTGCTGGCTGGCGGCGCCTACGCTGCCGACCCCATCAAGATCGGCCTGAGCGGCCCCTTCACCGGCGGATCGGCCGCGATGGGCGTCAGCATGCGTGACGGCGTCAAGCTCGCCGTCGCCGAGATCAACGCCAAGGGCGGCGTCCTCGGCCGTCCGATCGTGCTGGTGGAGCGCGACGACGAGGCCAAGAACGAGCTCGGCGTGCAGATCGCGCAGGAGCTGATCAACAAGGAGAACGTGGTCGCCACGGTCGGCTTCATCAACACGGGCGTGGCGCTGGCCTCGCAGCGCTTCTACCAGGAGGCCGAGATCCCCGTGATGAACAACGTGGCCACGGGCTCGCTCGTGACCCAGCAGTTCAAGGCGCCGGACCACAAGAACAACTACGTGTTCCGCAACTCCGCCAACGACACGATCCAGAGCGCGATGATCGCCGACGCGGTGAAGAAGGGCGGCTTTTCCAAGCCCGCCATCATCGCGGACTCGACCAACTACGGCCAGCTCGGCCGCGCCGACCTTGAGAAGGCTTTGGGCGCGCTCGGCATCAAGCCGGTCGCCATCGAGAAGTTCAACATCGGCGACACCGACATGACCGCCCAGGCGCTGCGCGCCAAGGACGCCGGCGCCGACGTGGTGCTGACCTACGCGATCGGCCCCGAGCTGGCGCAGACCGTCAACGCCATCGTCAAGCTCGGCTGGAAGGTGCCGGTGATGGGCTCGTGGACGCTGTCCATGGCGAGCTTCATCGACGCGGCCGGCGCCAACGGCGAGGGCGTGATGATGCCGCAGACCTTCATCCAGCTGCCCTCGACCCCCAAGCGCAAGGCCTTCATCGAGGCCTACCAGGCCGCCTACAAGGTCGACCGCATCCCCTCGCCGGTCTCCGCCGCGCAGGGCTACGACTCGATGCTGCTGCTCGCCGCCGCCATCCAGCAGGCGGGCTCCACCGACGGCCGCAAGATCCGCGAGGCGCTCGAGAACCTCAACGCCAAGATCGAGGGCGTCGTCACCACCTACGAGAAGCCCTACTCGGCGACCGACCACGAGGCGATCACGTCCAACATCCCGGTGCTCGGGACCGTCAAGGGCGGACGCGTCGTGCCGGCCAACCCGGCCGACCTGGACGGCGACAAGGCGCTCCGCGTCAAGCCGAAGGCCTGATCGTCCGCAGACGGCGACAGCCGGGCTCCTCCCGCCCCGGCGGCGGGGGGAGCCTTTCGCATGAGAGGGTGGGGGCCATGCAGAACTTTCTCCAGATCCTGATATCCGGGATCTCCGTCGGCATGATCTACGGGGTCATCGCCTTCGGCTACCAGCTGACCTTCGCGACGTCGAAGACGCTGAACTTCGGACAGGGCGAGGCGCTGACCCTCGGCGCGCTCGTGGCCTACAGCCTTGTCACCTTCCTGATCGGCCTCAAGCTCGGGCCGCTGGCGGCCTTCATCGTGGCGCTGCCCTTCGTCTTCGCCTTCGGCATGGCGCAGGGCTCGGTGGTCGAGTGGCTCGGCGTGCGCCAGGCGATGAAGACCAAGTCGGAAGCGGGGTGGATCATGGCCACCATCGCGCTCGGCATCATCTTCAAGAACATCGCCGAGAACGTCTGGGGCAAGGACCCCCTCAAGTTTCCCTCGCCGGTGAGCGAGGCGCCGCTCTCCGTCGCGGGCGTGAACGTCCGCCCCATGGAGATCGCGATCGTGCTGGGCGCGCTGGCCATGATGGCCGCAGTCGAGCTGTTCAACCGCAAGTCCATCTACGGCAAGGCCGTTGTCGCCACCTCCAACGACCGCGACGCCGCCGGCCTGATGGGCATCAACACCTCGCTGGTAATCACCTTCTCCTATGCGCTGTCCTCCCTCAGCGCGGCGCTGGCGGGCATGCTCGTCGCCCCGATCACGCTCACGGGCGCGAACATGGGCGCGGCGCTGGGCCTCAAGGCCTTCGCGGTCGCCATCATCGGCGGCCTGTCGAGCGGGCTGGGCGTGGTGGTCGGCGGGCTGATCCTGGGCATCACCGAGAGCCTCACCGGCTTCTATTTCGAGACGGGCTACAAGGACGTGCCGGGCCTGATCCTGCTGCTTCTCGTGCTCTCGCTGAAACCGGCCGGCCTGTTCGGCAAGGCCGCGATCAAGAAGGTCTGACCCGCCATGAAGACGCTGACGAACGTCGTCGGAGTGGCCGTCCTGGCGGGCCTGCCCTTCGTCGTGACCTCCTCCTACTACCTGCCTCTGATCACCACGATCATCATCTACGCGATCCTCGTGCTGGGGCTGGACATCGTGTTCGGCTACACGGGCGAGGTCTCGATCGGCCATGCCGCGCTGTTCGGCGTGGGCGCCTATTCGGCGGGACTGCTCTCGCTGCATTTCGGCCTTGGCTTCTGGTGGGCGGTGCCGGTGGCGATCATCGTCACCGCGGCCTTCGGCGCGCTCCTGGCCCTGCCGGCGCTCAAGGTGACGGGGCCCTACCTCGCGATGGTCACGCTGGCCTTCGGCACCATCGTGATGACCCTCATCAACGAGATGACGGACCTCGGCCCGTTCTTCAACCACCTCAACCTGACGAACGGCCCCCTCGGCATCGAGCTGCGCACCCCGCTCTTCATCGACCTGCGCGACCAGCTGGACATGTCGATGAAGCGGCTGAAGGAGGTGGAGTACTACTACATCTCCGCGATCGCGCTCGTGCTGACCGTGGTGGTCATCAACCGCATCATCGCCTCCCATTACGGGCGCGCCTTCGAGGCGCTGCGCGACAGCCCCATCGCGTCGGACTGCATGGGCGTCAGCGTCTACAAGCACAAGGTGCTGGCCTTCGTGATCAGCGCCGGCTTCGCCGGGCTGGCGGGTGTGCTCTACGCCTATTTCCGCCAGTACATCGCGCCGGAGGCCTTCGGCTTCGGCCAGTCCGTGGAGTTCCTGTTGGCGGTGGCCATGGGCGGCCGCAAGTCCCGGCTGGGGCCGATCATCGGGGCCGCGATCATCGTCTTCCTGCCGAACCTCCTGGCGGACCTCCAGCTCTTCCGCTGGACGGCGGCCGGGATCGCGGCGATCGCGGTGGTCGCGGGTCTCTTCGCCTGGCGCAAGGACCCGGACCGCTGGTTCAGCGTCGCCGTGGCGGTGGGGCTGTGCGTGGCGCTCTTCCTGTTCTCGCTGGTGCTGCAGCGCATCGTCGACTGGAAGCTGACGATCTACGGCCTGATGATCCTCTTCGTCGTCTACTACCTGCCGGACGGCATCATGGGCTTCCTGCGCCAGCTCGCCGCGCGCCTCGTGCCGGCGCTCGCGAACCAGCACCCGACGATCCGCGCCGCGGCCGACGACAGCAAGGTGTGGAACGCCACGCCGCCCAACGTGCCGCCGGACGGCACGCTGCTCGACGTCGACCAGGTCGTCATGCAGTTCGGCGGCCTCAAGGCCCTCAACGCGGTGAGCATGGCGGTGAAGCCCGGCACGATCCACGGCCTTATCGGGCCGAACGGATCCGGCAAGAGCACGATGATGAACGTGCTCACGGGCATCTACACGCCCACGGGCGGCGACATCCGCTTCGAGGGCAAGTCCCTCGTAGGCAAGAAGTCGCCCGACATCGCCGACCTCGGCATCGCCCGCACGTTCCAGAACGTGCAGCTCTTCGGCGAGCTCACCTGCATCGAGAACGTGATGGTGGGCCTCAACCACACCTATGAGGGCAACCTCTTCGACGTGGCGGCGCGGATGCCGCGGGCGAAGCGCGAGGAGCGGGCCGCGCGCGAGCGCGCCATGAGCATCCTGCAGTTCGTCGGCCTGGAGGCGCTGGCCAACGAGGAGGCGCGCAACCTGCCCTACGGCAAGATGCGCCTGCTGGAGATCGGACGCGCCCTCGCGCTCGACCCCAAGCTGCTGCTCCTCGACGAGCCGGCAGCCGGCCTGACCGCTCCCGACATCCGCGAGCTCATCTCCATCATCCGCAAGATCAAGGCGCACGGCATCACCGTGATCCTGATCGAGCACCACATGGACGTGGTGATGAGCATCTGCGACATCGTGACGGTGCTCGACTTCGGACAGAAGATCGCGGAGGGCAAGCCGGCGCAGGTGCAGTCCGACCCGCGGGTGATCGAGGCCTATCTCGGCGGCTCCGCCGCCGCGGCTGCCGAGTAGGAGGCGTCCATGCTGCAGGTCCAGGGACTGGTGTCCGGCTACGGCAAGGTTGAGGTTCTGCACGAGCTCACGCTCAACGTGCCCAAGGGCACGCTGGTGACGCTGATCGGCTCGAACGGCGCGGGGAAGACGACGACATTGCGCACCATCTCGGGCATGGTCCGGCCGGTGGCCGGGCGCATCGAGCTCGGGGGGCGCGAGATCGCGGGGCTGCCGCCGCACGAGATCACCCGGCTCGGCATGGCCCATTCGCCCGAGGGCCGCCGCGTCTTCGCCACGCTGAGCGTGCTCGACAACCTCACGCTCGGCGCGTTTCCGAGGCTCACCGGCTCGCGCGACAGGGGCGACGTGCAGGCCGACCTCGACCGCATGTTCGAGCTCTTCCCGCGCCTGCGCGAGCGGCGCGACCAGCTCGCCGGCACGCTTTCGGGCGGCGAGCAGCAGATGCTCGCCATGGCGCGCGCGCTGATGCTGCGGCCCGAGGTGCTGCTCCTCGACGAGCCCTCCATGGGGCTCGCGCCCCGCCTGGTCGAGGAGGTCTTCGCCACCATCGCGCGCCTCAAGGAGGCGAAGATGACGATCCTGCTCGTCGAGCAGTTCGCCGCCGCCGCGCTCGAGGTCGCCGACTATGGGTACGTGCTGGAGAATGGCCGCCTGACCAGCTCCGGGCCGGCGGCCGCCTTGCGCGACGATCCGGCCGTCCGCGCGGCCTATCTCGGCGGGGCCCACTGACCGCGCACGCGACGAGGCCCTCGCCGCCAGGTTCCCGGCGCAGCAGACCGCCCTCGCGGCAGGAGCCTGTCAGGCGGTCGCGAGCGCAATCCCGGTGACGGTGGCGATGGCCTCGGCCAGGGCCCCGTTGGTCGCGAGGACCGGGTTGCCCGCCTGCAGGCCGCCGCCCGCATAGAAGTCGTTCGTGCGCCCGCCCGCCTCGGTCACCAGGACGAGGCCGGCCGCCACGTCCCAGGCGTTGATGTGGAGCTCGCAATAGGCCTCGAGCCGCCCCGCGGCGACATAGGCGAGGCCGAGCGCGCCGGAGCCGCTGCGGTAGATGCCCGCGCCGGTCGCCGACACCCGGTCCACCAGGGCCACCCAGTCGCCGATGGGACGCCGCATGCTCCAGCCGCATTCGACGGAGGATTGCCGGATGTCAGAGACCGCCGAGACGCGGATCGGCGCGCCGTTCAGCGTCGCGCCGAGGCCCGTGGCCGCCGCGAAGAGCTCGTCGCGGCTAGGCTCATAAATGACGCCGACGCGGGACGCGCCCTCCGCGACATAGCCGATCGAGACGCAGAAATGGCCGATGCCGCGGGCGAAATTGGCGGTGCCGTCGATGGGGTCGATCACCCACGCTTTGTCGCTCGCCTCTCCGCCCCCTTCCTCGCCGATGAAGCCATCCTGCGGGAAGGCCGAGGCGAGGCGTGCGCGCACGAGCGCCTCCACCTCGCCGTCCACCTCCGTCAGGTAGTCCTGGTGCCCCTTCATGGAGAAGGCCACTGCGCCTGCACCGGCTCCGCCGGCCCGGGCCTTCATCACCGCCCCGGCCTCGCGAGCGACGGCGCAGGCGACGTCGAGCCGCCGTGCGAGTTCGAGCGGCGTCATGGGCATCCTCCCGAGTCGAGATTGTGGCGGGAGCTTCGCACGGCGGGCTCGGGAAGGGCAAAGGCGCAGGCAAGACCGGTCAAGGGCTCAGCGCGCGGGGCCCTCGCGGCACAGTCCGTTCCAGGCTGCGGCGCGCTCCGAATCGAACAGGGTGAGCGTGCGATCGCCGGAGGCGTCGCGGGGCCGCGACAGGACCAGCGCGACGACGTGGCCGTTGGCGCGGATCGCCTGGCCGACGAGCGGCGCGCGCCGGCTCATCGCCCGGCTCCACAGGAGCACAGCGTCCTCGCCGGGCAGCCGCAGGGCCCCCGGGAGCACGTCGGCGGCGTGCACGGTGACGCGGGGCTTGGCCGTTTCGGGATCCAGCAAGGCGAGGCTCTCGCCCTCGCCGAACGGCACCGTCACGGTGAAGGCGCGACCCCAGGCGAGGCTCTCGGCCGGAACGCCCGAGGCCTGCGTCTCGGCCTCGCATGCGAAGGTCAGCACGAGGTCGTCGTCGGCGAACGCGCGGGGAAGTCCGGCCGCCATGCAGGCCGCGGCGAGCACGGCCGCCGCGACGGGCCTCATTGGGGCTTGGTCACGGTGATCTCGACCGACGAGTACCAGGCCGCGAGGTCGGCGATGTCGTCGTCGGAGAGCTGCTCGGTCACCAGGGTCATCATCTCGTTCTTGCGTGCCCCCGACTTGAAGTCGTGCAGGGCCTTGACGAGGTAGGTTTCCACCTGGCCGCTGAGATTGGGGGCTTCGGCGAGCTTCGAGGCGCCGTCGATGCCGTGGCAGGTCTGGCAGGTGCGGGCCTTCTTGCGGCCGGCCTGGGGATCGCCGGCCTGCGCGGACGGGGCGGCGAGCAGCGCGGCGCAGGCCAGGACGCCGGCCAGAAACGTGGGGGAGGGGAGTCGCATGGGTCCTTGCTCGGGCAATGAAAAAGGGCTGCGCCCAACGAAGCGGCGCAGCCCTCTCGTGCCTTACTTGCCGGTATAGGTGATGCGGTAAAGCGCACCGGCGAGGTCGTCGGAGACGAGCAGCGAGCCGTCACGCAGCTGCTGCACGTCGACCGGGCGGCCGAGATATTCACCGTCGGCGTTCAGCCAGCCGGAGGCGAACACCTCCGTCTTGTCGGCCGTGCCGTCGTCCTTGAGGTAGGTGACCATGACGCGCGCGCCGACCGGGTCGGTGCGGTTCCACGAGCCGTGCTGGGCCGAGAAGAGCGCGCCCTGGTACTTCGCCGGGAACATCTTGCCGGAGTAGAAGCTCATGCCGAGGTCCGCGGCGTGGGCGTCCATCTCGACCTGCGGGAACACGACGTCGTTCGGCGGGGTCTCGTCCTTGTAGTCGGCCGTGCGGATCTTGCCGCCGCCATACCAGGGGAAGCCGAAGTTCATGCCGATCTGCGGGGCGCGGTTGAGCTCGCCCGGCGGGATCGTGTCGCCCATGCCGTCGACCTGGTTGTCGGTGAACCAGAGCACCTTGTCCTTCGGATTGAAGCCGAGGCCGACCGAATTGCGGACGCCGCGCGCGAAGACCTCGCGGTTCTTGCCGTCGCGATCCATGCGGATCAGGCCGCCAATGCCCTGCTGGTTGTAGAGCTCGCGCTTCTCCTTCGGCGGCACGTTATAGGGCTGGCCGAGGGTCAGGTAGAGCTTGTTGTCGGGCCCCACCGTGCAGGCGCGCGAGGTGTGGTTGTAGCTCTCCTCGGACTTGGGGATCAGGTTGCCGGGAGCCACGATCGGGTTCGGCACCACGTCCGGGCTCTCGTAGAAGAACTCGGCGGCGGGGAACTCGATCACCGCGTTCTGCGCGGTGACGTAGAGGAAGCCGTCCTTCGAGAAGCACACGCCGTCGGGAATGGTGATGTCGCCGAGCGTGGGGGCGAACTGCTTCACCTCCTCCGCGACGCCGGTCTTGCCGCGGTCCGTCACCGCCCACACCTTGGTCTTGCGCGTGCTGACGAAGGTCACGATGCCCTGCGGGCCCACGGCGATGTGGCGCGCATCCGGGACGAGGGCGTAGAGAGAGATCTGGAAGCCTGGCGGCAGCTTGATCTGCTGGAGGTTCTTCTTGATCTGGTCGGCCTTCGGGCCGCTCTGGGGCACAAGCGGGATGTCCGCCATCTTGCCCGTGGATTTCATGGACCCGAGCGTCTTGAGATCATCGGCGTTCTGGGCGAACGCAGCGACGCTCGACAGCAAGAATGCAGAAGACGTCAACGCGAGCAAAGCGCGCTTCATGGGGCGGTTCCTCCTCAGCGTCCAGCTCTGGCTTGGCTGGTACACCAGTCAGTGTGCGCCCTATTGATTGCCAATTGCAAGGTGCAGAATTCCGCAAGTCAGGCATGCGAAAACACTGTGGCCATTCGTCGCGGGGACGGGGGGAGGGGACGCGAACCGCAGCCTCCTCGCGGCGTAAGCGCAGCCTGCGGAGGGAACGCCCGGCGCGGTCCAGCGTTGTCTTGGCAGCGGCGCGAATGCCGGATCCGGCATGTGGAGACAGCGTTGCCCGGCGACCTTGCCGCTCTCGTCCGCCGCCTGGAAGCGGCCCACCAGCCTTCGCCCTATTTGGACGCCGCGCTGCTCGCGGCCTTCGACGTCGCCGATGGCGACCTTCGGCCCACCCACTCCGTCAACGACGCCTGCAGGCTGATCGACCGGATCCTGCCGGGTCTCCTGTGGTCGATCAGCGGAATCATCGGCGAGGCGCGGGCACGGCTCATGATCTTCGAAGGCATGCCGCGCATCTATACCGGCGTGGCCAGCACCCCGGCGCTGGCGCTGCTGGCCGCCTTCGTCAGGTTCCAGGTCGACGCGCCCGACACGCCGCCGCCGGCGCTCTGAGGCGGGCCTCAGTCCGGCCAGCGCAGCAAGCGGGCGACGCCAGCATTGCGGTCGGCCTGCTCGAAGCGCGCCTCGTTCGACCCCCTGATGGTCTCCACGAGTCGCTTCGCCACCACCTCCGCCTCGCCCGGGTGGAGGTTGCAGGGATCGAGAAAGAAATGGCCGCGCTCCGTCTCGTGGTCGCGCACGATGACGGGCGGGTCGCCCGCCGCGAGAGCCGCCGCGAGCGTGGCCGCCGTGAAGCCGCTCTCCGGCTCCACGACGACCAGCAGGCGGTCCAGCGGATTGTCCGTCGGATCGGGGACGATTGTCGCCCGGATACCCTTGAGCGGCGCGAGCGCCTCTTGCCAGAGCCGCAGGGCCGCCATCTCGCGCGCCCGGATGCCGTCGTGGTCGCGCACCGCCCAGGCCTCGAGCGCGGCCATCACGCCGGCGATGCTCTCCTTGCCGACCTTCATGCCCCGCCCGATCCCGCGGTTCTGCAGGAAGGCGGCGCGCACGAGATCCTTGCGCCCGGCGACGATGCCGGTCGTGGGTCCGCCGAGGAACTTGTGCCCGCTATAGATGACGACGTCGGCGCCTGCCGCGAGAAAGCCCCTGAGGTCGTACTCCGAGGCCGCATCGACGATGACGGGGACGTCCCTGGCGCGGCAGACCTCGCAGAATTCCACGAGGGAGATCATGCCGTATTGCACCGTGTGGTGCGAGACGACGTAGAGCGCGGCGGCCGTGCGCTCGGTGATCGCGTTCTCCAGGTGATAGCGCATGGAGACGCTGACGGTGCCCACCGGCACGACCTTGCCGCCGGCGAGGCGGATCGACTGGTCGACGGGCGCGCCGTAGCTCACCATGTGTCCGAGCTGGATCAGCACCTCGTCGCGCAGGCCCGTGGCGTCGGGCAGGCGCTCGACGGCGAGGAGATCGTCGCGTGTCATGGCCCCGGCGACGGCCAGCGCGATGCCGCTCGCGCAACTCGCCGTGACGAACCCGGCGTCGCCGCCGGTGAGGCGGGCGATGACCTTGCTCGCCTGGCGGTGCAGGTGGTCGATCTCGACGAATTCCGGGCCGATGGCCGCCATGGCCGCGACGGCCTCGGGCACCATGATGGAGGCGCCCAACGACGTCATGGTGCCCGAGACGTTGATGATCGGGCGCAGGCCGAGGTCCTTGCGGATGTCGCGGCCCCCGCGCGGGGGTGCTGATTCAGCCATGGCTGGCTCCTTTCGGGTCTCGCGTGGGCGCCTCAGACGGCGACGTCGAAGATGGCCTCGATCTCGACCGTGATGCCGCGCGGCAGCGAGCCCATGCCGACGGCCGAGCGGGCATGCCGGCCCGCCTCGCCGAACACGGCGACGAAGAGGTCGGAGCAACCGTTGATCACCTCGGGATGCTCGCCGAACTCGGGCGTGGCGTTGACCATGCCGAGAAGCTTCACCACGCGCCGCACGCGGCCGAGATCGCCCAGGGCGGTGTGCGCCACAGAGAGCAGGTTGAGGCCCGTGACGCGGGCATGGGCATAGGCCTGCTCGACGGTGACCGTCGCGCCGACCTTGCCTTGATGCAGGCTGCCGTCTGGCTCCCGCGGGCCCTGGCCCGAGACATAGAGCGTGGACCCGACGAAGACGTAGGGCACGTAGTTCGCGACGGGCGTCGCCGGCGTCATCAAGGCGAGGCCGAGTTCCTCGAGGCGGTCATAGGGCGTCACCGTGTCCTCCTGCTCGTTGCGGCCCTTCAGGGCCCGTCTCACAGCCGCGCGCCGAACCGGGCAAGGAAGGCGCGCAGCCTGTCGTTCGGATAGTCTGGCGCAAAGAGCTCGCGCGGCGGCGCGGCGGCGCTCACCAGCCCGTCGGCCATGAAGACCACGCGACGGCTGACGTCGCGCGCGAAGGCGATCTCGTGCGTCACGACCAGCATCGTCATGCCCTCGCGGGCGAGCTGGAGGACGACCTCGAGCACTTCGCCGACCAGCTCGGGATCGAGCGCCGAGGTGATCTCGTCGAGAAGCAGGATCTTCGGTTCCATGGCGACCGCACGCGCGATCCCGACGCGCTGCTGCTGTCCGCCGGAGAGCTGGGATGGCAGGCGGTCGAGCTTGTCGGACAGGCCCACGCGCCCGAGCCAGTGCGCGGCGATGGAACGCGCCTCCGCCTTGGGCTTGCGGCGCACCTTCACGAGCCCGAGCATGACGTTCTCGGCGGCGGTGAGGTGAGGGAAGAGGTTGAAGGACTGGAAGACCATTCCGGTCTCCGCCCGGATGCGGGCGAGCTCGGTCTCCGAGCGGGGCTTGCGCCCGGCCGCCTCGCGGTAGCCGACCTCCTCCCCGTCGATGCGGATGGAGCCGCCCTCGTAGGTCTCCAGGAAGTTGACGCAGCGCAGCAGCGTGGTCTTGCCGCTGCCGGAAGGGCCGATGACGGTCACCACCTCGCCCTTCTCGACATCGAGGTCGACGCCCTTCAGGACCTCCGTAGCGCCGTAGGTCTTGCGCAACCCGCGGATGCGCAGGAGCGGCGTTGCGGTCGTGGTGGGGCCCAGGCTCAACGCGTCACTCCCGGATATAGGCATAGCGGCGCTCGAGCTGGCGGCTCAGCGCGGAGAGGCTGTAGTTCAGCACGAAGTAGATCACCGCTCCGAGCACGTAGAGCGGCAGCGGGTCGTAAGTGCGGCCGATCACCTGCTGGATGGCGTGCATCAGGTCCGTCACGCCCAGCAGCGAGACGAGCGCGGTGCCCTTGACGGCGTCGGTCACCCCGTTGATCCAGGGCGGCAGGAAGCGGCGCACCGCCTGCGGCGCGATGACGGAGCCGAAGCGCTGCCAGAAGGTGAGGCCGATCGCCTTGGCCGCGTCGGCCTGGCCCCGGGGGATCGACCCGATGGCGCCGCGCACGTTCTCGATCGTCTGGGCCACCTTGAACACGGTGAGCGCCAGGACGGCCGCGCTGAACGGCGGCAGGTTCAGCCCGGTGATGGGCAGGCCGTAATAGACGAAGAAGATCAGCACGAGGATCGGGATGCCGCGCACCACGTCGCTGAAGCCGCGCACCGCCCAGCGCAGCGGGGCCGGGCCATAGACCAGGCCGAGCCCCATCAGGCCGCCGACAAGGAGGGACAGCGACACCACCAGGGCCGAGACCACGATCGTGACCAGCAGGCCCTGCATGAGGAAGGGGATGGCGTAGACGATCGCGGCGATCATCTCAGCGCCCCACCGCGAAACGCCGCTCCAGAAGGCGCAGCAGGAGCAGGATGGCGTAGCCGGTCACGAGGTACATCAGCGTGACGACGAGGTAGACCTCCACGATGCGGAACGTGTTGAAATTGATCCACTGCGCGCCGTAGGTGAGCTCCGGCACGGCGATGACCGAGGCGACCGACGTGTCCTTGAAGAGCGACACGAAGGTGTTGGAGAGCGCCGGCAGCGTGATGCGCAGCATCGTGGGCAGGCGCACGGAGACGAGGCGCTGCCAGGGCGTGAGCCCGATCGCCTTGCCGGCGTCGATCAGCCCGCGCGGCACGGCCTCCAGCCCCGAGCGGAAGACCTCGACGAGATAGGCGCCGGCATAGAGGGCGAGCGTGGCGACGAAGGACGTCGTCGGGCTGTAGACGATGTCGACGACCGTCGGCAGGCCGTAGAAGACGAGGTAGACGAGCAGGATCAGCGGGACGTTGCGGATGAACTCCACATAGGCCCCGATCAGGGTGCGCACGAGCCGGCCGCCGGACACGTGCAGCACGGCCAGCGCGAGCCCGATCGCGATTCCGATCGCAATCGCCGCGACCGCGAGCTCGAGGCTCAGCACCAGGCCATTCAACAGCCTGTCGAAATGGCGCCAGATCAGGTTGAAGTTGAGATGGTAGCCCATGCGCCCCGGCGGAGGCGGCCGGCGCACGGGGCGCCGGCCGGTTGGCGTCAGATGGTGGGGAAGCCAGGCGTGCGACCCGGCGCATCCAGGCCGAAATATTCCTTGAAGGCCGCGTCGTAGAGCTCGTTCTGGTGGCCGTACATGGCCACGTTGAAGGTGGTGTTCACGAAGTTCAGCCAGTCCGGGTCGCCCTGCCGCACGGCGGCGGAATAGAGCATCGAGAACCACTTCTTGCCGCTGTCGGCATAGCGGGTGGGGTTCTTCGCCACCATCCAGCGCACCGTCGAGAGGTCCACCGCGGCAGCGTCGGCGCGCTTGGATTCGAGCGCCTGGATGACGTTGGCCTGGGTGTCGATCTGCAGCACCTGGGCCTGCGGCAGCACCTGGTGCACGGAGGCCTCGGCGTCGACGTTCTGCAGGATCGAGACGCGGGTCTTGGCCCCGCCCGCCAGCAGCTCGTCGAAGCTCTTGTTGGGCGCGTCGGGCCGCGTCAGCAGGGCGATGCCCTCGACATAATAGGGCCGCGTGAAGTTCACGAGCTGCGCGCGCTGCGGCGTCACCGTCATGAACTGGATGACGATGTCGACCTTGCCCGTCGTCACGTTCGGGATACGCTGGGCGGGGTCCTCGCGGACGAACTCGACCTTGGTCGCGTCGTCGAACAGGCCCTTGGCGAGGATGCGGCCCATGGTGATGTCCATGCCGACCAGTTCGCCCTTGTCGTTCTCGAAGTGCCACGGCGCATTCGTGCTGCCGGTGCCCACGATCACCTTGCCGCGGTCCAGGACCGTGCGCAGCAGGCTGTTCGGCGCCGCCTGCGCGGCCGCTTTCTCCGCCGTCAGGGCGGCCGTCGCCGCCGTGGCGATGCCGGCCATGGCCAGGCCGGTGGTCCCCAGTTTCAGGAATTCCCTGCGTGCCTGCTCGTGTTCCACGACGCTCTCCCTCTGGTACCGCCCCGCTCCCTGCAGGGCCGGCAGGTACCTGGCCGACCGCCTGCGAGATCCGCTTGGATTTGCGCTGATGTCCGATATACTGGACAACCATCCGATGGACCGGACAGAGCTTAACAGCCGGTCGGAATGAGTAAAGGGGGCAGGCGCATCGACCTGCCCGTCCGGGGAGATGCCATGCTGGAACGCCTGATCGAAACGCCGCCGTCCTCCGGCGCGAAGGGAGGGGGAGGGCGCGAGCGGGGGATCGACCGCGTGGTCCAGCTCCTCGACTTCCTGCACAGGCACGGCCGACCGATCCGGGTGGGCGAACTCGGGCGCAGCCTCGACGCGCCGCGCTCCTCGACCTACGAGATCGTGCGCACCCTCACGCAGGCGGGCCTCCTCGAGACCATGCCCGACGGCTCGATCTTCTTCGGCAAGGCGCTTTACTTCTACGGGGTCGACTACCTGCGCGAGCATGACCTCGTCAGCCGGGGCCGCGACGAGGTCGACCGGCTGGCACGCGAGACCGGCGAGACCAGCCAGTTCTGCATGCTGCACCACGGCCAGTACACGGTCGTGCACATGCGGGCGGGGTCGCGGCCCTTCCGGATCAGCTCGGAGATCGGCACGCAGATCCCCGTGCCCTGGACGGCCTCGGGCCGGCTCCTCTTCGGCGACCTGACCGACGAGGAGATCGTCGCCCTCGTCAGCCCCGGGGACCTCGAGACCCCGAACGGGCACAGCCTGACGCTGGGCGATTTCATCGCCTCCGTGCGCAAGGCGAAGGCCGACGGGTTCTGCGTCACCTCCGGCCTCGTGGACGCCTACACCCATTGCCTCGCCGCCGGCGTGCTCGACCATGCGGGACGCACTACGGCCACCTTGTGCTTCGTCGTGCCGGTCGACACGGACCCGGCGCGGATGAACGAGCTGCGCGACATCCTGGTCGCGAGCGCCCGCGCCCTGTCCGTCAATCCTCCCGACCGCCAGCGCTGAGGACCCCCATGCCGAACAACGCCGCGGACCTCCTCGACACGCCCGTTCCCGTGCTGGACCTCGATGCCGTCGAGGCCAACCTGCTGCGCGCGCAGGCCTATGCCGACCAGCACGGCATCCGCCTGCGGCCCCACATCAAGACCCACAAGAGCGTCCGCTTCGCCCGCCGCCAGGTCGAGCTCGGCGCCGTCGGCATCACCTGCCAGAAGCTCGGCGAGGCCGAGGTGATGGCCGATGGCGGGCTCGACGACATCCTGCTGTCCTTCCCGCTTGTCGGCGAGGGGAAGCTCGCGCGCCTCGTGGCTCTGGCCCGGCGGGTCACGATGACGGTCGTCACGGACAGCCGCGACGTCGCGGAAGGCCTGGCGGCCGCAGGACGGGCCGCGGGGCTGGCGTTCCGCGTCCTCGTGGAATGCGACACGGGCGGCGCGCGCTGCGGCGTCCAGAGCCCGGCGGAGGCCGCCGACCTCGCCGCCTTCGTCGCGCGGCAGGAGGGCCTGCGCTTCGCGGGCCTGATGACCTACCCGCCCAAGGGGAACGTGCCCGGCACCGCCGCCTTCCTCGCCGCCGCCGTCGCGGCATTGCGGGAGCGCGGGCTGGAACCGGAGGTGGTGAGCGTGGGCGGCACGCCCGATTTCTACCGGGCCCACGACCTCGGCCTGACCGCCCTGGGCGTCGTGCACGAGCACCGGCCGGGCACCTACCTGTTCAGCGACCGCTACATGCTCGAAGGCGGCGTGAACGACCTGCAGGCCTGTGCGCTGCGCATCCACGTGACCGTCGTGTCCCGTCCGACGGAGGGTCGCGCGATCATCGACGCAGGCTCCAAGGTCTTCTCGTCGGACTTCATGGGTTTTGCGGATCACGGGCTCGTCGTCGGCTATCCCGAGGCCTCGCTCGCGAAGATGAGCGAGGAGCATGGCCACCTCGACGTCAGCGCCTGCGCGCGCAAGCCCGTCATCGGCGAGCGGCTCGTCATCGTCCCCAACCATGCCTGCGCCGTGACCAACCTGACCGACGCCTTCGTGGGCCTGCGCGGCAACCATGCCGAGGTCGTCCCGGTGGATGCGCGCGGGAAGGTGCGCTGACGCCGCGGCGCCCCCGCTCAGAAGACGGCGGCGAGGTCCTCCAGCCGGCGGCGCGCCGTCTCCCGGGCCGCCTTGATCGGGTCGGCCGGACCCGTCGTCGGGCCCACCAGCACGAAGCGCACGTCGCGGATGCCGATGAAGCGCAAAGCCTCGCGCAGGTAGGGCGTCGCCATGTCCGTGCGCCCGCGGTTCATGCCGGTCACGAAGTCGCTCCCGCTCGCCAGGACGACGAGGGTCGGCCGGTCGCGCAGCAGCGGGACATAGCCGCGCTCGGGCTCGAAGCGGAAGGTGAGGCCGGGCTGGATGATGAGGTCGAAGAACTGCTTCAGCTTGTAGGGGATGCCGAAGTTCCACATCGGCGTGGAGATCAGCACCCTGTCGGCGAGCGACAGGCGCACCACCATCCGCTCGATCTCCGCGAAGCCGCTCTGCTGGTCGGCCGTGAAGGCGCGGCCCTCCTGCCGGGCATACTTGGCCTCCAGCTTCGCGCCGTCGAACTCGGGGAGCCGTTCGCGCCACAGGTCCATCAGGTCGAGGTCCCAGGCCGGGAGCCGGCGCAGGAAGGCCGAGGTGAAGACCTCGGCCTCCGCCGAGGAGACGGAGTTCGCCCGCGGCGAGCAGCGCAGGTGCAGGAGCTTCGGCACGCCCGT
This sequence comes from Alsobacter sp., assembly GCA_046349155.1. Lineage (GTDB taxonomy): Bacteria > Pseudomonadota > Alphaproteobacteria > Rhizobiales > Beijerinckiaceae > Alsobacter. Next base: position 336,746 of record JAXMCW010000005.1, read on the forward strand.
CCCGCCGCCGTCAGCCGAGCGCGCGGATCGCCGTCTCGGCGTCCGTCACGACGGAGACGTTCTGCAATGCGTAGTTGATCGAGGCGTTGTGCCAGTCTGCGTTCATGGTGGAGCAGCAATTCTCGGGCACCACCATGAAGTAGCCCTTGTCCGCGCCGGTCCGCGCTGTGTGCTCGATGGACATGTTGGTCCAGGCGCCGGTGACGATGACGACGTCGCGGCCCGTCGCGCGCAGGATCGTCTCCAGCCGCGAGCCTTCCCAGGCGCTCATGCGCATCTTCTCGACCACGAAGTCGCCCGGCCGCGGCTCGAGGCCGCTGACGGGGGCGACGCCCCAGGTCCCGCGCACCAGGGCCTTGTTGTCGACGGTGCCCTCGAACAGGGGGCAGTTGAGGGTGAGCCCGGGGGCGCCGGGCTCGACGACGAACCAGACGTGGATCACCGGCACGCCGCGCGCGCGCGCCACGTCCGCGAGGCGCTGCACGTTCTCCACGACGCGCTGCGCGCGGGCATGGGCGGGCGCGCCCGACGCGGCGAAGGCGCCGCCCTCGCTGATCACGTCGTTCTGCAGGTCCTGGATGATCAGCGCGCAGCGCGAGGGGTCGAGGCGCATGCCCTCGCCGGCCTGCGACATGCGGGTGGATGGCGGGGGCGGGGACGCCGCATGGCTGGACGAGGACGAGGCCCCCGCCGAAGCGTGGGCCGACGCGCTGGCCGAGGAGACCGCGCCGCCGCGCCCGGCCAGCATGTAGGGTTCGTTGCGCGGCCCCGCCTTCGTCGTCACGCGGTAGACCGAATGCGTGGCGCACATGAACAGCGTCCGCCAGTCGGGCCCACCCCAGGCGAGGTTCGCCACGAGCTCGGGCACGCGCACCTTCCCGAGCAGGTCGCCATTGGGGGCGTAGACCCAGACGCCGCCGGGCGCCGTGACCCAGACATTGCCGTGGTGGTCGCACTTCATGCCGTCGGGCACGCCGGGCTCGAGCTCCGAGACGATGCCCGTGGCGAAGAGCCGGCCATTGGACAGCGTGCCGTCCGGGTTGACGTCGAAAACCCGGATGTTCGTCTGCACGGTGTCGTTGACGTAAAGCCGCGTCTCGTCGGGCGAGAAGCACAGGCCGTTGGGCTGGTCGAACAGGTTGCGGTCGACCACCAGCTGCGGCCCGCCGCCGCCCGGCGGCACGCGGTACACGCCCTGGAAGCCGAGCTGGCGCGGCCGCTCGACGCCGTAGACGGGCATGCGCCCGTACCACGGGTCGGAGAAATAGATCGCCCCGCTGGAATGGACGCAGGTGTCGTTGGGGCTGTTGAGCTCCAGCCCGTCGAAATGCGAGGCCAGCACCTCGCGCCGCCCGTCGGGCCGCTCGCGGACCAGCGAGGAGGTCGCGTGCTCGCAGACGATCAGGTTCAGCTCGGCATCGTAGGTCATGCCGTTGCCCTTGTTGGAGGGCCGGCGAACCTCAACCACGCCGCGCTGCTGGTCCCAACGGCGGCGCACGTCGGCCGGCATGTCCGAGAACAGCAGGTACTGCTCGACGGGATGCCAGACCGGACCCTCCGTGAAGGTGAAGCCCGTGCCGACCTGCCCCACCGGCGCATAGGCGTCGATCAGGGTCTCGAATTCCGGACGCAGCGCGAGGTGCATCGCAGCCTCCCTGGGGCGATCAGGCGGGGAACCAGTTGCGGCGGGGCAGGGACTGGACGATCGGTCCCGGCACCTGGTCGTGCAGGCGGCCGGAAATCTGCCCTCCCTCGACCTTGGCCGGCCGGTCATGCACCGGCAGCAGGAAGCGGGAGGTCGCCAGCAGCTTCTTGATGGCCGCCTTTTCGGCCCGCTTGGTCGTGCCGTGGTTGCCCGTGGTGCGCGGCTCGTTGGCGTGGATCTCGCGGAAGGGATCCACGATCTGGTCGTTGATGTCGTAGAGCACGTCGCCGCAGATCGTGGCGCGGCCCTCCGCCGTCTCGACATGGATGTTCATCGAGCCCTCGGTATGGGCGTTGGCCGCCTCCAGCGAGACGCCGGGGATGAGCTCGACGGGGCCGGTGATCTCCAGGTCCTCGAGGCGCAGCGCATGCTTGGCGTGCAGCCGGTCGATCAGGTGCTTGATGTCCGGCGCCGGATATTGCGGGTGCATGAGGCCGGACACGGAATATTCGAGCTCCCGCCGGTTCACCACGACCGTCGTGTTCATCGGGAAGAGGTCGTCCTTGCCGGCATGGTCGATGTGCAGGTGCGTGTGGCAGACGTAGCGCACGTCGCCCATGCGCACGCCGTGCTTGGCGAGCTGGTTCTCGATCATGTTCTCGTGGAACTGCAGGCCCCGCATGCCCAGCGTCTCCATGATCTGGTTCGACCGGTAGCCTGTGTCGACCACGATCGGGTATTGCCCGCCGAGGATCAGGAATCCCAGAGTCAGCACGCGCCGCGTGCGGCCGCAATCGCGCCCCAGTACCAGGAAGCTCGATTCCAGTTCGATGTCGCCGTAGTCGAGAACCTTGATTTCGAGCGGCATGCCGTCCTCCCACGATGTCGTCCCGCGCTTGGCCGCGCGGTCATTCGGTGATGCGGTAGACCCTGAGCGCCGTGTCGTGCAGCACCGCGCGCGCGGCCTTGTCGCCAAGGCCGGCCACGGCGTCGCGATAGGCGGCGACAAGGTCGGGATAGGTGGTCCAGAGCTTCTCGATGGGGAAGTTGGACCCGAAAAGGCAGCGCTCCGGCCCGAAGATCCGCACCGTCTCGGCGACGATGCCGGCAATGTGCGCGGGGTCGTTGCGGTGGAGGAACGTGCCGAGGCCCGAGAGCTTCGAGACGACGTTGGGGCAGGCAGCGAGCCGCACCATTCCGGCGCGCCACTCGGCCCGGCCCTCCGGGCTCAGGTCCTCCAGCATGCCCGCATGCTGGAGGATGAAGGTGACCTTGGGACAGGCCTCCGCCAGCGCGGCGGCCCCTGGCATCTGCCGGGCGAAGACCTGCAGGTCGAAGCTCCAGCCGTGATCGGCCAGCGCGCCGACATTGCGGCGCACCCGCGGGTCCGCGGCGAGGTCGGGCCCTCGGGCGAAGCGATAGAGCGGATTCTCGTGCCAGTGCAATTGCATGCGGACGCCGCGCAACAGCGGGTAGCGGGCCAGCCGGTCGAGCTGCGGGCGCACGTCGTCGGCCAGGCAATCGGCATAGGCGACGATGGCGTGGGGCCAGCCGGTCTCCTGGGCGGTACGCTGTACCCAGGCCGCCTCGTCCTCGTAGCGGTCGACGGGCCAGTTGGTCTGGACGTAGACGGACTTCACCACGCCCGCCCCGGCGACGTCCGCCCGGTACTCGCGCATCGGATAGTCGCGGCGGATCGCCTCGTAGGGACCGAAGATGCGCGGCTGCATGGGACCGACCAGCCACGGCAGGTCGGCCTGGCGCCAGATGTGGTGGTGGCCGTCGACGATCGGGATCATGCCGCCCTCCGCGCCAGCGAGAGCAGGTGGTCGACGATGGCGGCGCTGCTGCCGCCGGGCGCCATGTCGTCGACGAAGCGACGAATGGCGACGAGCGCCTCGGTCTGCGGCACGAAGCCGTCGTCGGCGGCGAGCGGCGTGAGCCAGCCGATGCGCCAGGCCCGCCGGGAGAGCTTCGCCATGGCGTCGCGCAGCGCCGCGGGATCGCCGCGCTCGAGCCCGTCGGAGATGACGAAGACGGCCGCGCCCCGCGCGTAGCCCGCGAAGCGCGGCACCGCGAGGAAGGCCTGCAGCGCATCGCCGATGCGGGTGCCCCCGTCCCAGTCGCTCACGACCTGCGCTGCGGCGGCGAGCGCCTGCTCCGGCCGCTTGACCCGCAGCGCCCGGCTGACGCGGGTAAGGCGCGTGCCGAAGGTGAAGACCTCGACCCGGGCGAGGCTCTGCACCAGCGTATGGGCGAGCCGCAGGTTCTCCTCGGTGCGGCCCTTCATGGATCCGGAGACGTCGATGAGCAGCAGCACGTTGCGCGGGCGGGTCCGGCGCCTGAGCTGGCGCAGCGTCAGCACCTCGCCGTCGTTGCGGGCGCTGTCGCGCAGCGTGCGCCGCAGGTCCGGCCAGGGGCCGCGCCGCGCGCGCATGCGCCGGTGGCTGCGCTTGCGGGGCATGCGCCGGGCGGCCTCCCGCGCGAGGCGCCTCACCGGGAGGCTGTCGGCCGGCCTGCCGAAGCGGCGTTCCACCAGCGCCTCCGCCCGCACCGCCGCCTCGCCGGATTCGCTGGCCTCGTCGGCGAGATCGGGCTCCTCCTCGCCCGCCGCCTCCTCCTGCAGCCGGACGATCTCCTCGTCGCTCTCGGCGAGGGAGTCCAGCCGGTCGACGCCGAGGAAATGCAGGTCGAACAGCACGTCGTAGACGACCCGGCGCTCGGGCGGCGGCGCCAGGGTGGCGAGGCCTGCCTGCCTGATGTCCTCGATCCCGCGCGGCCCCAGTAATGCTATGCTTTCCAGGAAGGTCGTCGTCTGCTCCGGCGCGACGGCGAAGCCGTTGGCGCGCAGCAGCGTGACGAAGGAGAGGAAGGGCGCGGCGGCCCGCGGCAGGGCAGGGGCGCTCATGCCGTCGCCTCCGCCAGGATCCCGTCGAGGCGGCCGGAGATGAAGGCCAGGTCCTCCTCGTCCTTCAGCGCCACGCCGATGGAGCGCCTGAAGGCGTCCGGCCAGCGCGCGCCGCGCTCGTGGAGCAAGGTGGCGGCCTCCGCCCAGTCGACGGCCTCGGCGATGCCCGGCGCCTTGCTCAGCGGCTCGCGGCGCAGCTTGCCCACGGCGTTGACCACGGCCCGCGCCGTGCCCTCGGCGACGCTGGAGGCGCGCATCATCACGATGCGGGCCTCGCGCTCGGGCGCGGGGTAGTCGATCCAATGGTAGACGCAGCGCCGCCGGAGCGCCTCGTGCAGGTCGCGCGTGCGGTTGGAGGTGAGGATCACCACCGGCCGCTCCACCGCGCGGATCGTGCCGCGTTCGGGGATGGAGATCTGGAAGTCCGAGAGGAATTCCAGCAGGAACGCCTCGAACTCCTGGTCGGAGCGGTCGATCTCGTCGATCAGCAGGACCGTGGAATCCGGCGAGCGCAGCGAGGCGAGCAGCGGGCGCTCGATGAGGAAGGATTCCCCGTAGATGTCGATCGACTGGTCGCCGGCCTGCCGGATGGCAAGCATCTGGCGCGGGTAGTTCCATTCGTAGAGGGCCGCGGAGGCGTCGATGCCCTCGTAGCACTGCAGGCGGATCAGCCGGCGCGCCAGAACGGCGGCGATCGCCTTGGCGGCCTCCGTCTTGCCTACGCCGGGCGAGCCTTCCAGCAGCAGCGGCTTGCCGAGGGCGAGCGCCAGGTAGGCGGCCGTCGCCACGCCGTCGTCGGCGAGGTAGTAGGCGGCCCGCAGCGCCCGCTCGAGCGCCTCCGGGCCGTCGATCCCGCCGATGACGCCGCGCGGGGGCATCAGCGCCGCGCCTGCGGCCGGGCGCCGCCCTGCGCCTTGATGGCGCGCAGCACCTTCTCGGGCGTGATGGGAAGCTCGTCCACCCGCACCCCCACCGCGTTGAAGATCGCGTTGGCGACGGCCGGCAGCACCGGGTTGGCGCACATCTCGCCCGGCCCCTTGCCTCCGAAGGGGCCATCCGGCGCAGGGCGCTCCAGCACGGCGATGTCGTGCGGGCAGATGTCGCCGGGGCCCGGCATCAGATACTCGACGAAGTCGCGCGGGCCGTTGCGCGGGTCGGGGTAGTAGGGCTCCGGCGTCTCGAACAGCGCGTGGCTGACGCCCATCCAGGCGCCGCCCACGAGCTGCTGCTCGACGAGGCGGGGGTTCAGCGCGCGGCCGAGCTCGTAGGCGCTGTCCATCCGCACCATCGCCACCTCGCCGGTCTCGTCGTCGACCTCGACCTCCGCGACGAGGCAGGCATGGGCGTAGCAGGTCGCGGGCGACATCTCGCCCGTCTCGGGGTCGACGTCGGACAGCGGCACCAGGAAGATTCCGCGCCCTGCGATGGTGCGCCCCTGCTTGAACTGCGCGGCGATGGCGACGTCCTTGGTGGAGATGGAGCGGTGCGGCGCGCCTCGGACGTGGATGTTGCCCCGCCCGTCCGTCTCCAGGTCGGCGGCGTTGACCTCCAGCTCCTCGGCCGCGGCCTCCATCATGACGCCGCGGGCCTCGCGCGCCGCCGCCATCACGGCGTTGCCGACGCGGTGCGTGCCGCGCGACGCGAAGCTGCCCATGCAATGCGGACCGGTGTCGCTGTCGGCAGTGTCGACATAGACGTCCTCCACCGGCACGCCGAGCGTTTCCGCGCAGATCTGGCGCGTGACGGACTTCATGCCCTGGCCGAGGTCGATGGACGAGAGCGAGACCGTGAACTTGCCGGTGGGGTTGGAATGGACCAGGGCCTGGGAGGGATCGCCGCCCAGGTTCATGCCGATGGGATAGTTGATCGAGGCGATGCCGCGTCCGCGATGCCTGGCCATGTCAGCGCCTCCTGGTGCCGAAGACGGAGGAGAAGCGGGTCGCCCCGTGCTGCGACGGAGCGGCTGCCGGCGGCGGCGAGGAAGGCGGCGGCGCGGCCGTGGGAGGGGCAGGGGGACGCGACCGGTCCGGCTCCGGCGGACGGCTCGCCGGACGCTCGTAGCTGGTCGAGATCGGCGCCGCGCGCGAGGGTTCCGTCCGGCCGGCCGGCGTGTGGGGGATGGCCGCCCGCGCCCCGCCGCCGTCCTTGCGCGAGGACGCCCGCCTGAACTCCTCGCGCAGGGGCCAGCCCGCCTTCTCCGCGGCGACCTGCACGCATTCGATGAGGGCGGTGTTCTTCGCCTCCCGGCGATGAGCCTTCATGTCACCGTCGCGGTAGGCGTTGAGGATGCGGAACTCCATCGGGTCCATGCCGACGAGATGGGCGAGCTTGTCCATCTGGCATTCGAGCGCGAAGTCCATCGCCGTCACGCCGAACCCGCGCATCGCCGTGGCCGGGGTCCGGTTCGTGTAGACGCAGTAGATGTCGCCCCACACGTTCGGGATCGTGTAGGGCCCGGGCAGGTGGGCGGCACACTTCACCACCGCGTAGCTGGAGAGCCGCGTATAGGCGCCGCTGTCGAAGAGCCCGCGGATCTGGCGGGCGACGATGCGCCCGTCCTTCATCACGCCGTCCTTGATGAAGATGCGCTCGGCGCCGCGCGGCGAGGCGAACTGCATCTCCTCCTCGCGCCCCAGCATGTAGCGCACGGGCTTGCCCGTGAGCATGGCGGCGAGGATCGCCAGCGGCTCGGTGAGCGTGTCGACCTTGCCCCCGAAGCCGCCGCCGACCGTGCCGCCCACGAAGTGGAACGTGTTGGAGGGAACGTCGAGGATCTTGGCGCAGGTGTCGAGCGAGAAGAACAGCGCCTGGGTCGAGGTGTAGACGACGTAGCGGCCATTGGTGTCGGGGGCCGCGATGGAACCGTTCGTCTCCGTCGGCGCGTGCTCGATGGGCGACATCTGGTAGCGCTGCTCGAGGATGTGGTCGGCCTCCGCGAACCCGCGCTCCACGTCGCCGAAGCGCAGCTTCTGGTGGTCGTACTTGTCGTGGTAGGTGAAGGTGTTCTTCGGATAGACCTCGTTGACGACGGGGGCGCCGGGCTTGAGCGCCTCCTCGACGTCGAAGACGGCGGGCAGCGGCTCGTAGTCGACGCGGATCTTGGCCAGGGCCTCGAAGGCCTCGCGCTCGCTGTCGGCCACCACGGCGACGATCGGCTCGCCCTTGTAGCGGACCTTGTCGACGGCGAGCGAGGGCTCGTCGTCCTTGCCGAAGTTGATCAGGCTCAACAGCGTGTTGAGGTTGCGCGGCACGTCCGCGCCGCGGATGACGCGCCGTACGCCCTGGGAGCGCTCGGCCTCGCCGGCGTCGATGCGGCGCAGGCGGGCATGGGCGTGGGGGCTGCGCAGCACCTTGAGGTGGAGCAGGCCCTGGACCTTGTGGTCGTTGAAGTAGGTGGAGGCTCCGGTCACGTGGCCCAGCATGTCCTGCCGCTGGGTGCCCTTGCCGACCTCGCGGAGATTGTCGTCGCGCTCGTCGGCGAAGATGTCCTTGCGCAGTTCCAGCATGGCGTGTCCTCAGGCGCGGGCCCGGCCGCCGGAGGCGGCGGCGAGCACGGCGTTGATGATGGGGTCGTAGCCGGTGCAGCGGCAGATGTTGCCCGACAGGGCCTCGACCACCTCCTGCCGCGTGGGCGAGGGGTTGCGGTCGAGCAGCGCCTTGGCGGCCATCAGCATGCCCGGCGTGCAGAAGCCGCACTGGGCGGCGAAATGGTCCATGAAGGCCTGCTGCAGCGGGTGCAGCGCCGCGCCGTCCCTGATGCCGTCGAGCGTCTGCACGGAGCGGCCCGCGACGCTCTCGGCCAGAGTCACGCAGGCGAGGTGGACCTCGCCGTCGATCAGCACCGAGCAGGCTCCGCAACCGCCCTGGCCGCAGCCGAACTTGGGCGTGACGTCGCCGAGCCCTTCGCGCAGGGCCGTGAGCAGGTTGGCCCCGCCATCGACGAACAGGGCGACGTCGCGGCCATTGTGGCGGAACTGGATGGCTGACTTGGCCATGGGGTCGTCCTCAGGCTTCGCCGGCGAGCAGCCGGCGCAGATGCACGCCCGCCACCTCGCGCCGGTACCAGGCGCTGGCGATGGCGTCGTCGGCGGGATGGGTTCCCTCCAGCGCCGCCCCGACGGCGGCGGCGATGCTCGAAGGGTCAAGGCCGCGGCCCTCGAGCGCCCGCTCCGCGCCCTTGGCGCGCACGGGGGCCGGGCCCATGGCGCCGAGGGCGATCCGGGCCCCCTGCACGCGGCCGCCGCCCTGCGGCAGCGAGGCCGCGATGGAGAGGACGGAGGCGCCCTTCGGCTTCACGCGGGACACCTTCTTCCAGCGGAAGGCGTCAGGGCTCTGGGGGCGTGCGAAGGAGACGGAGAGCACAAGCACCGACGCCATGCGGTCGCGGCCCGAGAGGAACTCCTCCAGCGCGGTCTCGCGCGCCCCGAAGCCGCTCTGCACGGCGACGGTGGCGTCGAGGGCCAGCAGCGCGACGGTCAGGTCGCCATAGGGGGAGGGCGCGAAGAGGTTTCCGCCCACGGTCCCCATGTTGCGGATCGCCGGGCCTCCGATGCTGCGCGCCACCGGATGGAGGAAGGAGAGCTCGCGCTCCGCGAGGATGCGGGAGAGCGTCACACCGGCTCCCAGGGTCACCCGCGAGCCCGAGGCGTCGATGCGGGCCAGCGCCGGGTCCGTGGCGCGCACCACCGTGTGAAGCGCCACGTCGCCTTCGTTCAGCGCCCGCATCACCAGCGTGCCGCCCGCCAGGAAGCGCGCCCCGCGCTCGTTGGCGAGGATGCCGGCGGCCTCCGCCGCGCTGCTGCAGGTTCTCACCGTCACGGGCATCGCCGTCCTCCTAGGCCGCCAGGCCGAGCTCGCGGCGCACCGCCGCGAAGCCCGCCACGTAGATGTCCTCGCCCATCATCCGCACGAGCCGCTCCTCGTCGCCGGGGCGCGTGGTGAAGCGCGACTCCCATTGCCAGAAGGTCCGGTCGCCGTCGGTGACCGGCAGCAGCCGCACATGGGCGACGTAGTTGAAGAGCGGCACCGGCGTGTCGAGCAGGCAATAGCTGAAGGTCTGCTCGAGGTCGGACAGGGCGAGGAGCTGCTCGCGCAGCTCGGAGCCGTCCTTCAGCCGGAAGCGCCTCACGCAGCCGATCCTGTCGACCGGCTGCGCGCGCTCGATGGCGCTGGTCTCGACCGCGGGGTGCCAGCGGTCATGGCCGTTGAAGTCGCGCAGGATGTCCCACACCGCCCCGGTCGGTGCGTCGACGATCGTGCTCTTCAGGATCCGGGGCACGGGCTCAGCCTCCGAAGGCGCGCTTGAGGGCGTCGAAGCCGCCCTGGAAGACGCCCGACCCGATCGTGTTCACGAGGTCCGCCTCCCGGTCCGGCGGGCAGTCGAACTCCGCAGACCACTCGAGGAACGTGCGGTCGCCATCGGTCACGGGCGTGAGGCGCAGCGTAGCGACGTAGTTCTCCACCCCCATCGGGGATTCCAGGATGGAATAGGTGCAGAACATGTCGAAGTCGGACAGGCCGAGCAGCTTCTCGCGGATCCGGTCGCCGTTGCGCAGCCTGAAGTCGCGCACGCAGCCGATCTTGTCGGCAGGCTCGCCGCCCTCGATCCGGCTCTCGGCGATGGCGGGGTGCCAGTTGGGCAGGCCGTTGAAGTCGCGCACGCGCGACCAGACCCGGTCGCTGCGGGCATTGACGACGGAGGACACGTAGACCCGGGCCATGGCTCGTCAGCCCTTCCTGCGCGGCGGGCGCGAGCCTCCGCCGCCCGTTTCTGGCGGCGGCGCGGCGGGGGCGGCGGGCGGCGAGGCGGGGGCGGAGCCCCCCTCTTTCTTGGCCGGCGCGACGTCCTTGCGGATGCCCTGCATGTCGCGCGCCTCGCGGATCAGGCCCGGCATCTTGGCGAGGCTGCCGCCCTCGACCCCGATGTCGGCGAGGAGCGAGTCGATCAGCGGCGCCTGCACCCGGTAGCGCAGCGCGCTGTCGATCACCTCGTCCGTGGCGCTCTTGCCGGACCCGCCATGGCCGTTGCCGCCGCTGAGGCCGTCGACCTGCAGGATGCGGATCCCCTCGATCTTCTCCATGGGCCGCACCGCCTCGCGCACGATGCCCTCGACCCGGTCGAGCAGCTTGCGGCGGAACAGCGAGAAGCGCGCCTCGTCGGTGAGCACGTTCTCCGCCTCGTTGAGGAGCCGCTGGGCCTCGGCCTCGACGGCCGCGCGGACGCGCTCGGCCTCGGCGGCGATGCGGGTCTCCTCGGCCTCCTTCTCGGCGAGCAGCACCTCGACCGTCTTGCGGCGCCGGGCGATCTCGCTCTCGCGGACCGTGTGCACGCGCTCGGCCGCCTCGGTGGCGCGCGCCTTGGCGTTCTCGGCCTCCGCCTGGGCGGCGGATTCCTCCAGCGACTTCTGGTAGAGCGCAATGGCCTTGTCCATCTCGGCGCTCTCCACGACCTTCTCGCGGTCGACCTCCAGCTTGCGCAGCTCGCGCTCGCGGCCCACGCGGGCCTCGTCGAGGCCGCGGTCGGAGGCGATGCGGGCGCGCTCCACCTCCTCGCGGGCCGCGATCTCGGCCTCCTGCAGCGCCTGCAGCCGCGCCACTTCGAGCTGCTCGATGGAGCGGCGCCGTTCCAGGCGGGCGGCCTCCAGCGCGCGCTCGCGCTCGATGTCGGTGGTCTCGATGTCGCGCCGCGCCACGATCTCGGCCTGCTTCACCTGGCGGTCCGCGTCGACCCGCTGGCTGCGCTTGGCCGAGAGCGCGATGACGCGATCCTCGTCCGCGATCTCCACGGCCTTCTTCTGCTCGATGGTCAGCACCTCGCGCCGCTGGCTGGAGGCGATGCGGTCGGCCTCCAGCGAGAGCTCGACCTCGATGCGCTGGCGCTCGACCGCGTCGCGGCGCCTGAGCTCGGCGGCCTCCAGGGCCTCGCTGCGCACGATCTCCAGGTTGCGCGTCTCCTGTTCGGCCCGGATGCGCTCGGCCGCGACGACCTTTTCCTGGGCGATGCGGGCGGCTTCCACCGCCTCGCGCGCCTTGATCTCGGCGGCGTCGACCGCCTGGTTGCGGGCGATCTCGAGGTTGCGGATCTCCTCGTCCTTGGCGATGCGCTCGGCCGACACGCGCCGCTCCTGCGCGATGCGGGCCTGCTCGACCTGCTCGCGCGAGGCGATCTCGGCGGTCTGCAGCGCCTCGTCGCGGGCGATGTCCAGCCCGCGCGTCTCCTGCTCCGCCCGGATGCGCTCGGCCGCGACGACCTTTTCCTGGGCGATGCGGGCGGCTTCCACCGCCTCGCGCGCCTTGATCTGCGCCGCCTCGACGTCGCGGTCGCGCACGATCTGGCGGCCGCGGATCTCCTGGTCCTTGGCGATGCGGTCCGCCTCGATCTTGCGCTCCTGCGCGATGCGGGCCGCCTCGATCGCCTCGCGGGCGGCGATGTCGGCCTCCTCCACGGCGCGCGTGCGGGCGATCTCCAGCGCGCGGACGCGCTCCTCCTGCGCGATCCGGGAGGTCTCGGTCGCCTCGCGGGCCTCGATCCCGGCGACCTCGATGTCCTTGCTGCGCTCGATCTCCAGCCGGCGAGTCACCTGCTCGGCGGCGATGCGGTCGGCGGCCAGCGCCTGCTCGCGGGCGATGCGCGCGGCCTCGACGGCCTGCTGGGCTGCGATCTCGGCCTCCTGGATGGCCCGCGTGTGCTGGATCTCCAGCGCCCGCGTGCGCTCGTCCGAGGCGATGCGCTCGGCCGTGACCGCCGTCATCTGGGCGATGCGCAGCTTCTCCGTGGTCTCTCGTGCGGCGATGTCGGCCTCGTCGACGGCGCGGGTGCGCTCGATCTCGCGCCGGCGCGTATCCTCCTCGAAGGCGATGCGGGCCTCGGTGACGGTGCGCTCCTGCGCGATGCGCGCCTTCTCCACCGCCTCGCGCGCCGCGATCTCGGCCTCCTCGACCGTGCGCATGCGCTCGATCTCGCGCTGGCGCGTCTCGCGCTCGGAGGCGATGCGCGCCTCGTCGATGGCGCGCTGGTTGGCGATGCGGGCCTTCTCCACGTCCTCGCGCGCCGCGATCTCCACTTCCTCCAGGGTGCGCGTACGCTCGATCTCGTGCTGGCGGGTCTCGCGCTCGGCGAAGATGCGGGCCTGGGCGATGGCCTGCTCGTTGGCGATGCGGGCCTTCTCGATCGCCTCGCGGGCTGCGAACTGGGCGTGCTCGGCCTCTGTCTCGCGCAGGGCCCGCTCGCGGGCGACCTCCGTGCGCTGCAGGGCCCGGCGCATCTCGATGTCGCGTTCCTGCTCCAGGCGGGCCGTCTCGCTCTCGCGCTCGATCTCCAGCGCCTGGCGCTCGGCCTCGAGGTTGCGGGTGCGGATCTTGATCATCGAGTCCTGCTCGATGTCGTTGCGCAGCTTCCTGCGGGTCTCGATGTCCTCCATCAGGCGGGTCAGGCCCTCCGCGTCGAAACGGTTGGAGGGGTTGAAGAATTCCAGGTCGGTCTGGTCCAGGTCGGTGATGGCGACGCTCTCGAGCTCCAGCCCGTTCTGCGCCAGCGCCTCGGCGGCGGCGGCCTTGACGCGCGACACGTATTCGCCGCGCTGCTCGTGCATCTGCTCCATGGTCATCTCGGATGCGACGGAGCGAAGCGCCGAGATGAACTTGCCCGAGAGTAGGGCATGCAGCCGCTCAGGCTCCAGCGTGCGGCGGCCCAGCGTCGCGCCGGCGATGGAGACCGCCTCGCGGGTGGGTTGCACCCTGACGTAGAAATCCGCCTCGATGTCGATGCGCATCCGGTCGCGGGTGATCACCGCGTCCTGCTTCTCGCGCACGATCTGCATCGGCAGGACGTTCATGTTCACGGGCGTGTAGTCGTGGATGAAGGGGAGCACGAAGGCGCCCCCGTCGATCACCACCTTCTCGCCGCCGAAGCCGGTGCGCACGAAGGCGACCTCCTTCGAGGAGCGGTGGTACAGCCAGTTCACGATGTACACGGCGATGACGATCACGACGATCGCCACGATCAGCCACAGGATCAGTGTCCCGATCAGGATCCCCGACATGCGCCTTCCCTCCCGCGGACGCTTCAGCGCCCGCCGATTGCCTTGAAGTTCCGAACCTGTTGCGTCAGAGCCCGCTCGACGGGCAGGCGCTCCATCGAGGAGGCGCCGTAGAAGCCGTTGCAGCCCGGGGCATGCTTCAGCACGTAGGCGGCGTCCTCGGGCTCGGCGACCGGGCCGCCGTGGACGAGGACCAGCACGTCGGGCGCCACGGCCCGCGCCGCCCTGGCCATGGCTTCGGCGCGGGCCGGGCACTCCTCCAGGGTGAGCGCCGTCCGGGCTCCGATCGTGCCCCCCGTGGTAAGCCCGAAATGCACGACGATGATGTCGGCCCCGGCGCGCGCCATGGCCTCGGCGTCCGCCTCGCTGAACACGTAGGGCGTGGTGAGCAGGTCCTTGGCGCGGGCCTTTGCGATCATGTCGACCTCCAGGGCGTAGGACATCCCGGTCTCCTCCAGGTTCGCCCGGAAGATGCCGTCGATGAGCCCGACGGTCGGGAAGTTCTGCACGCCGGAGAAGCCGGCCGCCGCCACCTGGTCGAGGAACAGGTCCATGTCTCGGAAGGGATCGGTGCCGTTCACGCCGGCCAGCACGGGCGTCCGGCGCACCACCGGCAGCACCTCGGCCGCCATCTCCATGACGATCGCGTTGGCGTCGCCATAGGGCATGAGGCCGGCAAGCGATCCGCGCCCGGCCATGCGGTAGCGGCCGGAATTGTAGATGACGATGAGGTCGATGCCGCCGGCCTCCTCGCACTTGGCGGAGAGCCCGGTCCCGGCGCCGCCGCCCACGATCGGCTCGCCCCGGGCCGCCATCGCCCGGTACTTCTCCAGAAGGACGGAACGCGCGATGCGGGCCATGGCTACCTCGCTGCCATCCGGCGCCGCGACGTGCGGCCGGAGATGGACCGGAAGGCCGCGACTGCGGCCGCGGCGAATTCGGGGTCGTTGATGTGGCGGGGCACGCGCACGAGCTGCCGGTTCGCGGTCTGGCGCACGGTCTGCTCCAGCGCGCGGAACAGGGCGGCGTCGGCCTGCGGGTCCCAGAAGGCGCGGCCCGGCGCGTCGAGGGCCGAGACGCCGCCCTCCGGCAGCAGGAAGCGGACCGGCCCGTCCATGCGGTTGAGCCGCTCGCCGATCCAGCGGCCCATGCGGTCGTTCTCCTCGGCAGTAGTGCGCATCAGCGTCACCTGCGGGTTGTGCGGATGCAGGCGACGGCCGCGATAGCGCTCGGGCACGCTGTCCGGAGCGCCGAAATTGACCATGTCGAGCGCGCCGACGGAGCCGACATAGGGCGTGCGCTTGCGGATCACGGCGCCGAAGCGGTCCTCGGTGGCGGGGAAGACGCCGCCCATCAGGAGGTCGCAGACCTCGGTCGTCGTGAGGTCGACGACGCCCGAGATGCGGCCGGCGTCGACGAGCTTCTCCATCGACCGTCCGCCGGTGCCCGTCGCGTGGAAGACGAGGCACTCGACCTCGTCCTTGAGCGCGGCTGCAACCTGCTGCACCGCCGGCGTGGTGACGCCGAACATCGTCAGTCCGATGGCGGGCAGGGCAGGGGCCTGGCGACCGGCGGCCTCGCCGCGCGCAAGCCGCGCCTTCACCATCCCGGCCACGGCCTGCGCGGCGTTGCCGAGCACCTCCCGGGAAATGCTGTTGAGCCCCTGGATGTCTGTGACCGAGTACATCATCGCGATGTCGGAGGGCCCCACATAGGGGCCCACGTCGCCCGAGGCGACGGAGGAGACGATGAGCTTGGGCACGCCCACGTTCAGCTCGCGCATGGCCGGCGCCACCAGCGAGGCCGCGCCCGAGCCGCCGGCCGTGATCATGCCGGCGATGTCGCCCTGCCGACGCGTCCAGGTGGCGAGGGCCTCGGCCATGGCCGTGACGGAGGCCCCGCGGTCGGAGCCGAAGACATGGGCGCCGCCGCGCGGGTGGTTCAGCGCGATCTCCTGCGCCGAGACGTCCGCCGAGCAGGGCTTGCCGCTTGTCGAGACGTCGACGAGGCGCGTCTTCAGCCCCGCCGCGGCGATGAGGTCGCGCAGGTAGCGCAGTTCCTCGCCCTTGGTGTCCAGCGTGCCCGCCACGATGACGACGGGCGGTCCGGCGCTGCGCGCGGCCTGGGCCTCGCGCGTCGCGCGGACGGGCTCCAGCCGCGCCACGCCGGTCGTCGTCGTGCGCGCGCCGGCCTCGATCCGCTGCCAAGGCACGGGCTGCGACCAGCGCGTCGGCTGGACGGGGTTGGAGACGTAGACCTTCACCGGCGCGGCGGAGGCGGGCCGCGCCGCGGCCGGGCGCGCCCCGGCCTCCTCCTCGCCATCGCCGGGCTCGGGCTCCTCGTGGGCGTGGCGGCCGACGCCGAGCAGGCGCTGCTGCAGGTCGCGGTCCGCCGAGAGCCGCGCGGAGGGGATGATCCGGTTGATCCGGCCGTTGACCATGATCGCGACGTCGCGCGAGACCGCAGTGGCGACCCCGATGTTCTGCTCGATGACGAGCACGGACATGTCGCCGTCCTCGGCGAGCCGCACGAGCATCTCCTCGACCTGCTCGACGATCACCGGGGCGAGGCCCTCGGTCGGCTCGTCCATGATCAGGAGCTGCGGGTTGGTCAGCAGGGCGCGGGAGATCGCGAGCATCTGCTGCTCCCCGCCCGAGAGCTGGCCGCCGCCATTGCCCTTGCGCTCGGCGAGGCGCGGAAACGTGTCGTAGACGCGCTCGACGGTCCAGGCGCCCCGGTGCAGGCCCGCCGTGAGGCGCAGGTGCTCGTCGACCGTCAGCGACCGCCAGAGCCGCCGCCCCTGCGGCACGTAGCCGACGCCGAGCCGCGCGATCTGGGGCGAGGTGAGCGGCAGCAGGTCCTCGCCGCGGAACCGCACCGACCCGCCGGAGGCCTTCACCAGCCCCATGATGGTCTTGCAGAGCGTCGTCTTGCCCATGCCGTTGCGGCCGACGACGGAGAGCACGCCGGAGTTGAGCCGCAGGTCGACGCCCTGCAGCGCGTGGGAGGCCCCGTAGAAGACGTTGAGGCCGCGGATCTCCAGGACCGGTGTGCCGGCGAAGGGCTCAGCCATGGCCGCCCCCCAGGTAGAGCTCCTGCACCTCGGGATCGTTCTCGATCTCCTCCGGCGGGCCTTCCTTGAAGATCCGGCCGTTGTGCATCATCGTCACGCTCTCGACGACGCGCAGCGCGACGTCCATGTCGTGCTCGATGATGATGTAGCCCATGTGCGAGGGCAGGGCGGTCAGGATCTCGACCAGCTCGGAGCGCTCGGTGGGCGAGAGGCCGGCGGCGGGCTCGTCGAACAGGATGAAGCGCGGCGCGCCGGCGAGCGCGAGGGCGATCTCGAGCTGGCGCTGCTGGCCGTAGCTCAGCTCGGCGACCTTGCGGTCGCGCACCTCCGTGAGATGCACCGCCTGCACGAGATGCTCGGCGGCGCTCATCAGCGCGTCGTTGGCCCTCGGCCGCAGGAACGAGAACCGTGCGCGCGAGACGCCGCGGCAGGCGAGGTACACGTTCTCGATCACCGTCAGGCCGGGGAACAGCGCGGAGATCTGGTAGGTGCGGCGCAGCCCCCGGCGGATGCGCTCGTAGGGCGGGAACTCCGTCACGTCCTCGCCGAAGAAGCGGATGGTGCCGGACGTGGGCGGGAAATCCCCGGTGATGCAGTTGAACAGCGTCGTCTTGCCCGCGCCGTTGGAACCCAGGACCGCCCGCCGCTCGCCGGGGCGAACCGTCATCGTGACGTCGGTCAGCGCCGCCAGCGCGCCGAACAGCCGCGTGACGCCGCGCAGCTCCAGCGCCGCGCTGGCGCCGACCGCCGAGAGGCGCTGGGCGACGCTATCCATACCCGTGCCCTCCGCTCGCCCGCGCCTGCTGCGGCCGCCCCCGCTCGCGCCAGCGTTGCCAGAGGCCCAGCACGCCGTCGGGCGAGAAGAACACGATCACCAGGAAGCCGAGCCCGATGAGCAGCCGGAACCGGTTGCCGTCGAGCCCCACGAGCACCAGCACGTCGAGCGCGAAGGTGCGCAGCACCACGAAGATGAAGGCGCCGATATAGGCGCCGATGGGCCGGCTGATGCCGCCGACGACCGCGATGATCAGGATGTCGATGGCGCGGTCGACGCTGACCGAGCCCGGCGAGATCTGCCGGTAGTTCCACACCTGCAGCACCCCGCCCAGCCCCGCGACGAAGGCCGCGAAGGCATAGGCCGCGATGCGGTGCGCATTGACGTTGAAGCCGAGCGCCGCCATGCGCCGGGGATTGTCCCGCACGCCCTGAAGGGCGAGGCCGAACGGGGCGCGGGAGACGTAGCCCACCAGGAAGAAGCAGAAGGCCGCGACGGCCAGCACCACGTAGTAGAAGGCGATGCCGGCCCCCCAGTCGACGCCCCAGAAATGCGGGGTGGCGACCGTGTTGATGCCGGTATGGCCGTTGAAGATCGCCCAGTTCTGGTTGGTGAAGTAGTAGAAGGCCGATCCGATCGCGAGCGTGATCATGATCGTGTAGATGCCCTCGGTGCGCACCGCGAGGGCGCCCCCGATGATCCCGAACAGGACGGCGAGGACCAGCGCCATGGGCGTGGCCAGCCACCACGGCCAGCCCAGGCTGATATTGGCGTTCCCGCTCACCCCGAACACGGCCACCATGTAGCCCGCGACGCCCGCGATGGTGAGCTGCATGAGGCTCACCATGCCGCCATAGCCGCCGAGGAACATCAGGCTGAGCGCGATGGTGCCGAGGATCAGCGTCGTCGCGAAGATCTCGATGAGAAAGAAGTTGCTCGCGATCAGCGGCATGATCAGGAGCAGCACGGCGACGATCCACGCGGCGGGATGCGTCGCGGCGGACGGCGGGGCCGGCGCGCGGGCCGGCTGGGCCGCGAGGGCGGCGGGCCGGACGGGGGCATGGACGCCGTGGCTCGCCGACATCTCAGCGCCTCGCCAGGAGGCCCTGCGGCCGCACGGCCAGCACGAGCACCATGATGACGAAGGTCACGACGATGGCGTAGGTGGGGATGTAGACGGAGCCGAGCTGCTCGGCGAGTCCCACGATCACGGCCCCCAGCGCGGCGCCGGGGATCGAGCCCATGCCGCCGACGATGACCACGACCAGTGAGGCCAGCAGGAAGCGCGTGTCCTCCCCGGGGGAAATGGACTGGAACGTGCCGCCCACCACGCCCGCCATGCCCGCCAGGCCCGCGCCGAAGGCGAAGATCAGCACGAAGACGAGCTGGATCCTGACCCCCATGGCCGAGAGGATGTCGCGGTCGTCGACGCCCGCGCGGACGATCATCCCGATGCGCGTCTTGTTGAGCGCCAGCCACATCGCGACGCCGATGACCACCGAGGCCAGGAAGATCACCAGCCGCACCAGGGGATAGGTGAGGTAGACCGCCTCTCCGGACGAGCGCACCGCGACCACGAACGGCATCTCCACCGGCCCCTTGAGCCAGTTCGGCGTCTGGATCTGGTAGAAGTCGCCGCCGAAGGCCCAGAGCATCAGGTCGGCGAAGACGATCGAAAGGCCGATCGTCACCATCGTCTGCCGCAGGTCCTGGCCCTCCATGCGGCGGAAGACCAGCACCTGCATGAGCACGCCGACCACGGCCACCACGACGAAGGATACGACGAAGGCCAGCAGCCACGAGCCGGTCGCCGTGCTGACGCCGTAGCCGATATAGCCGCCGAACAGGTAGAGCGAGCCATGCGCCAGGTTGACGTTGCGCATGAGCCCGAAGATCAGCGTGAAGCCGCTCGCCACGAGGAAGTAGAGCCCGCCCAGCGTGACGCCGTTGAACACCGCGTTGAGGAAGACGCGCTTGCGCCCCATCACCTCCTCGAGCCCTGGCGGCCAGACGGCGAAGATGAGCCACAGCGCCGCGACCACGAGCACGAGGATCACGAACGACCAGACGGGATGACGCTCGACGAAGCGGCTCATGGCGGGGCCCCCGCCAACCCGCCGGGCGGCATGCAGGGCCGGGCGGACGACGCGTCCGCAATGCCATCGCCCGCACGCATGCGGCGAAATCCTCCCGTCCGGCGGCGATCGTCGCGCCGCTCGTCTCGTCGTGTCAGAAGGCTAGCCGGCTTCTGCGGGGCCGACTTGATCGTGAGTATGAAATCACGCCCGGAGCGGGCGGTCAGGAATGCAGCACCTGCGCCGCCCGGCGATATTCGGTCGGCGCCATGCCGACATTCGATGCGAAGAACTTCGTGAAGCCGCTCTGCGAGGAAAAGCCGAGGTCGAAGCCGATCTCGGCGATGGGAGTCCCCGTCTCCACCAGCGTCGAGAGCGCCTTCTCCATGAGCAGCGTCTTCAGGTAGAGATGCGGCGTGACGCCGGTCTGCTCCCGGAAGAGCTTGTAGAAGTGCGGGCGCGACAGCCCGGATTCCCGTGCTACCGTGTCGAGCTCCATCTCCGCGCAGGGGCTCTGCGACATCAGCCTGATCGACTTGCGCACGCGGAAATCCGACAGGCAGGGCCGCACCGTCCCGCCGGCCGGCTCGGCCAGGCTGCGCCAGCTCTGGTCGTGGCAGGCTTCGATCAGGCGGCGCAACTTCGCATCGAGCGAGCGCATGGAGGTCCCGGCGCAGAACAGGCCGAGCGTGTGCCGGATCAGCAGGTCGAGGGCCGGCGTGCGCGGAAAGCAGGCGCGCCCGAAACGCAACTGGAACTCCTGCTCGCAGCCCGGCGCGAACCAGTCCGCGTTCACGTAGAGCACGAAGATCAGCGTGCCGCCCTCGCCCTGCGGAGGGAGGAAGCGGTGCGGCTCCCACGGGCTGATGGCGACGACGCTGTCCGGCGTGAGGCGATGCGGCGCGTCGCAGACTTCCACGAGCCCGGGCGCACCCCGCACGTAGAAGAGGAGATGCCCTTCCCGATGGGCATGCAGGTTGAACGGCCGGTTGAACTCGTAGATCGTCGCCCGGCCGAACCGGCCGTGGAAGACGGAAAGCGCACGACCCATCGCATCCTCCCGCGCCTGGTTTGCTAGGCTTCATCAGCGGCGCGGCGAATGCAAGGGGAGACAACATCGGGGCGGGCCGGCGCCAGGGCCGACCCGCTTCGAAACGCATGGCCACAATCAAGAACGTGTCCCGGTTGCTCAGTACTTCTTGCACTCGGGCACGGTGCGGCTCGGCAGCCCGATCTTGGCGAAGACCGCGGGGTCGTAGCCGAGCGTCTGGCTGACGTTCGGCACGATCTCGACGACCTTGGAGACGAGGGCGCCGCCTTCCCCTTCCACGACCTCGGTCACGAAGTTGGTGCCGATGGCCTGGCGGTTGGAGTCGAGCTTGATCTTGCCGTTGGGCGCATCGATCTCCAGCGTGGCGAGCGCCTTCTTGAAGTTCTCCTGGTTGGGACCGAGCTCGCCGTTGACCTTCTTCAGCGCCTCGTACATCGCCATGGTCGCGCCGTAATAGTTCGTCGCGAGCAGGCCGGGGCTTGGGAAGCGCTTATCGGCGGGCGTGGCCTCCTGGTAGAGCTTGACGAAGGCCTTCCAGCCCGGATCGTCCCAGGTGTCGGCCATGCCGGAGGCGGCGACGGTGCCGATCATCGCCTTCTTGGCGTCGCCCTTGGCGGAGAGCACGGTCTGGTCGACCATGATCGAGCCGCCGAGCAGGTGCGCCTTGCCGCCCGCCTGCTGGTACTGGTTGAGGAAGTTCACCGCGTCAGCGCCGCCGAGGCCGAGATAGATGGCGTCGACGTCGTCGGGCAGGGCGGCGATGGTGGAGGCGAAGTCCTTGGTGCCGAGGGGCACCCACTGGCGGCTCGTGACCTTGCCGCCGGCGCCGCAGAATTCGAGCACCAGGCCGAAGACCTGCGTGTAGACGAAGGAATAGTCCTCGCCCACGGTCGCGATCGTCTTGTAGCCCTTCTTGTTGTAGGCGTACTTGCCGAGGCCCGCCTGCCACTGCGCGCCGTCCATGTTCCAGCGGAAGAAGTTCGGCGCGGGGTCGACGAAGGTCGTCTCCTGCGCGCCCGAGGCCGCGTTGATGAAGGTGAGCTCGGGCTTGGTCTTGGCGAAGTTCTTCACCGCGATGCCCTCGTCGCCCGAGAGCGGCGAGATGAGGATGTCGACCTTGTCCTGCTCGATGAGCTTGCGCACCGCGCGGACCGCGCTGTCGGGCGTCGCGTCGGTCGAGGCGACGACGAATTCGAGCTCCTTGTTCCCGACCTTGGTGCCGTACTTCTTCACCGCGGCGTTGAAGCCGCCCATGCCGTCGACGCCGAGCACCGTGTAGGTGCCCTCGAGCGTGGCGGTGACGCCGACCTTGAGCTTGTCGGCTGCGAAGGCGGTGCTGGACATCAGCAGGGCCGCCAGAGTCGTGGCGACGCCGATCCTCGACAACGTCATGGAATCCTCCCTTGGCTCGGCCGCCGGCTTCCTGCGGAGACGTTCCGCGGTCCGGCTTCATCGGCCCGGCGGCGCCGCAGCGGCGCGCCGATGGGGAGGGAGGTTAGCGGCATGCCGCGCCGGCCCGCATACCCGGGCGCAGGCCGGACTTGACCATAAGTCTCATTTTGCGTGCTGCGCTGCAGCGTCCCGGCCCGCCGGGCGCACGGCCGCCCGGCGACGCCGCGGGGAGGGCCGCCGTCCCCCGCCGGCGGGCGAGGGCGGAGCCCTAACGCGTTGATTGAGATTGCCTAAACACCAAATGGCGAGCGCTAATCCTTAACCTGAGCAATGCCAGCCTGCCGCATCTCGGTCGTCGCTGCAGGTCCTTCGCCCATGTCATTCCGGTCGTTCGCTTCAGCGGCAGTCCTCGCCGTCGCGTCCGTGCTCCCGTCCGCGCAGGCCGCCGAGGTGGCCGTGCCGGCCTTCTACGCCGCCGCCTCGCAGCTTGCGCCGCAGGGCAAGCTCGGCGCCGTCCTGGCCCGCCAGCCCGTGGCGACCTCGATCCCGGGGGCGCAGGCCTGGCGCATCGCCTATGTCTCGTCCGACCACCGGGGGCAGCCCACCATCAGCACGGGCCTCGTCGTCGCGCCCAAGGGCAAGCCGCCGGCGGGCGGGCGGCCCATCGTCGCCTGGGCGCACGGCACGACGGGCGCCGCGCAGAATTGCGGGCCCTCCCAGGTGGAGGACCCGGCCCAGCCCCTCAACGAGTACTTCCTGATCGGCGGCACGTCCTGGACGGATTTCGGCATTCCCGCCGTCAACCAGTTCATCAAGGCGGGCTACGTGGTGGTCGCGACGGACTACCAGGGCCTCGGCGGGGGAGGGCGCAGCCAGTACATGGTGACGTCCACCCAGGCGCACGACACCATCGATTCGATCCGCGCGGCGGGCAGCCTCGGCTTGGCGGGCGCGAACCGCAAGGCCGCCATCTATGGCTGGTCGCAGGGGGCCGGCGTGACGCTCACGGCGGCCTCGAGCCCCGGCTATGTCGCGCGCACCGGGACCGCCTTCGACGGCGTCGAGCTCGTCGGCTTCGTGGCCATGGCGCCGCCCGACGTGGCGGTGCTCGCGCCCAAGGGGCCGCTGGACGACGCCGCCGCGCAGAAGGTGCTGGCGGGAATGACCGCCTCCTTCTCCGACAGCGTCTTCAACTTCACGCACTACGCCCTGACGATCTGGGCGACGGCCTATGCCTACCCGCAGCTCAAGCTGACGGACATCTTCACCGACGACGGCGCCAGGGCGATCGACGAGATCATCTCGAAGAAGTGCATGCACGCGGCGGCGGACACGATGAACTACACCTACGGCGCGGGCTTCAAGTCGCTGCTGCGCGACACGCCCCGCAACCCGCAGGCCTGGGTCGCCTCCCTGATCGACGGCGCCGTGCCCGACGTGAAGCCGAGCGCGCCCGTGGTCATCTATTTCGGCACCCGGGACACGGCCATCGCGCCGGTGATGGGCCAGCTCTACCGCGAGCAGATGTGCAAGGCGGGCGCGAACGTGAGCCGCGTGCAATTGGCGGGCGAGCAGACGCATTTCTCGACGCCCGGCATCTCCGAGCCCCTCTACCTGCCCTGGCTCATGGACCGCTTCGCGGGCAAGCCGGCGGCGGACGGCTGCGCCGGAGGCTGAGGGCGGCGCGCGCCCTCGACGCCCTCCATCCCCTGGTGTAGGAACGGCCCCGCTCCGTCCCCCGCGCGCTCCCGTCCCGGACCTGTCCGGCCCCGGGGCCGGCGGGAGCCTGGGCACGGAAGGGTGGCCGAGTGGTTTAAGGCAGCGGTCTTGAAAACCGCCGTGGGCGCAAGTCCACCGTGGGTTCGAATCCCACCCCTTCCGCCAGTAGGCAAGAAATCAACGTAATATCAACATTTTAGGCTGTCGATCTGGTTCTTCACTTGTTGGTCGAACCGATCCACCTCATATCGAAGTTAGGTGGTTTGTGGCGCTAGGAGCAGCCATCGAAATTTGGATTGTTGGCGCGTGGTCGAACTTCCAACTACTCCGATAGTGTTCTGTGAGGTGCTTGCCAAAGCGGGCGATCTCCACTTCGAGAGCAGCAAACACCCGTGTCCTGAATGGACCATCGATTTTTCTAAAGGGATCGGCGGTGCGGTAATGAGACATGTGAGAAATCTGCTCGTTGATTGTAGTGAACAAGATATCGCCGATAAACTGTGTGTTTTTCTTAAAATCTGCTGTGACAAACTCCGCGGGATGATAGTCACAAGAATCCTTATATCGGAAAAATTCAATAAGGTTCCTCGCGTGAGTGCAGTATGATTCAATCAAAGCATTATTCATGACATCACCAAAGCTACCGACGAGCATGTAAGCATATGTCTCGCGGAGCATCCAAATTTCGTAATGCAAATGCTCGCGGAAAAACTCTTCGGCCGAAATGCGAGTGTGCTTTTTTCTCATTGTGCGATTCCTTGCCGGAGGCTTCGACATCCGAAACTTCGCTTACGCTTATGCCAGCTTGGCATCAAGAAGGTGCCGCACCATACGGTCTCGTCGCCAGCTCACGAACCGAACGCTATGCCCACTCGTCGTCTTGGAATGTCACAGTAGGCTTGCGACATCGTCATGATCGCCCGCTCGCCGCCGTGTCGCGCATGCGTGCATGACGACTGCGCCGCTCCAGGTCACGGCCGGGCCGGCGCTTGCGAAAACTTTGCCGTTCCTGCGGTCCGGGTGTAGTCTGCGCCGGCTTTCCCCCCGCTTGCTTTCGATGTCGCGGGCCGAAAGCAGTTCCACATGTCGCATAGCCTCTGTCTTGGTACGGCCTCAACGGGAGGATACGGCAATGCGTGTGATGTATCTCGCCACCTATGCCCCGCATGCCCTGCAGGGGCTCATGCAGGGCGCGGACCGCGAAGCGGTGATGCGGTCCACGTTCGAGCATGCCGGGGGCAAGCTCACGGGCCTCGCGTTCACGCGGGGCGCCTACGACGTCGTGGTGTCCGGCGAGGTGCCGGACCAGGCGGCCAGCATGGGTCTCGCCATGGCCGTGCGGGCCAGCGGCTCCATCGCCGATCTCTGCGTGCTCGAGGAACTCGAGCTCCCCGAGGTCGTCAAGGCCGCCAACGCCATCGCCAGGGGCTACAGGCCCGCCGGCTAGCCCGGCGGGGGAAGGCCGCCCGGCGGGGCGCGGTCTTCCGCGGCAGGCTGCCTGCCGCGCGAAGGGCGCCGCGCCTGCGCCGCCGCGGGGTGGCGTGGCGGGCGACCGGACGCAGGCGGACCGTGCGCCGAACGCCATCGCGTCGGAAGACCGAGGCCACGCGGAGCGCCGCCCGTTTCGCGTCGACCCGACCGGGGGGAAGGGACATGCAAGTGCCTGCGCGCGCCGGCCCGTCGCTCATGCTGCCGCTGGGGCTGCTCGTCGGAGCGGCTGGCGGGATTCTCGCCTTCCTGGTCCTGGGCGGCCCCGGCGTCGCCCTGCTCGGCCTCGGGGTGCTGTTCGTCGCCGTCCGGCTGGACCTCGAGCAGGATGGGCCCGTGGGGGGAGACAGGAACGAGACGCTGTTCGCGCTGGGCGTGTCCCGCCGGTCGAGGGGCAGCCTGGAGGATCGCGTCGCGGGGCTGGCCGACGCCCTGGCGTTCACGCGGCTCAACGTCTGGGCGCAGATCGCGGGCGCGGTCCTGCTGATGACGGGGCTCGCGCTCTGGCGCTGGGGGCCCTGATCCCGCCTGCCGGGGTCAGGCAGGACCCGGCGCGCGGGGCGAGGGGCCGGGCGCCTCGCCATCGCCGTCGCGGACATGCGCGAGCGCCTGGCCGATCCCCGACCTCAGGGTCTCGACGTCGGCCTTCTGGGCCAGCTGGGTTCCGGGGCGGAAACAGGCGGCCGAGCCCGCCGCGACGGCCCAGGCCAGGGCCTCGGCGTCGTCCATCCCGTCCGTAAGGCCGTGCACGAAGCCGGCGAGAAACGTGTCGCCGGCCCCGACCGTGCTCTGCACGGCCACGCGGGGCGCGTCCACGGTGACGGCGCCGTCGGAATGGGCGAGCACGGCGCCTTCATGGCCGAGGCTGACGAGAATGCGGCGGATCCCCGAGCCGCGCGCCAGGTCGATGGCGGCGCGGGCCGCGGCGGCGCGGCCGTCCGTGGGCTCCTGCGTCAGGGTCTCGAGCTCGCGGCGGCTCACCTTGAGCAGGTCGAAGCCCCCCGCCGCCGCGCAGGCCGCCAGCGCCTCGCCCGACGTGTCCAGCGCGAAGGGCACGCCGCGGCCCGCGGCGATCCGCGCCACCGCCACGTAGTGGTCCTGCGGCATTCCCCGGGGGAGGCTGCCGCTCGCCACGATCCACGAGGCCGGCTCCGTGGCCAAGGCGGCGAGCGCGGCGGCCGTCTCGGCCTCGCTCACCTGCGGCCCGTTGGCCACGAAGCGGTATTCCCTGCCGGTGCCGGCCTCGAAGACGACCGTGGAGATGCGCGTGTCGTCGGCGATCGGGATGCACAGCCCGGACAGCCCAGCCCGCGCCAGCAGGGTCGTGAAGACGCCCCCGGTCGTGCCCCCCGCGAGATAGACCGGCCGCGCCGGCGTGCCCATCTCGTGCAGGGCCCTCGCCACGTTGACGCCGCCGCCGCCGGGATCGTAGCGGACCTCCGCAACGCGGGTCTTCTCGCCGGGAATGACGACGTCGCAGCGCGCCCAGCTGTCGATGGCCGGGTTGGGCGTGTAGGTCACGACGGGGAGCATGCTGCCTCCAGGGGGATCGCGGGGCGAGCGCGGGCCGCCACGCGGCCGCCATTCTGCCCGAGGCGGGCCGCCGCGGCCTTGAGCGCGGTCAAGGCGAAGCGCGTCGAACGGGATCAGCGTGCCACGTCGGACAGGGAGATGGCGATGCGCGCAGGTCTTGGCAGACGTCTCGCTCTGGTGGTCGTCCTCGCCGGCCTGGGCGGGACGGCGGCGCAGGCGGCGGGAGACCCCCGCCGCGGGGAGGCGCTCGTGCGCGCCGATTGCCTGTCCTGCCATGCCGATCCCGCGCGCCGGCCGCGCGCCCCGGACTTCCGCGAGGTGGCGTCGATGCCCTCGACGACAGCCCTGTCGCTCGGCGTCTTCCTGCGCACGTCGCACCCCACCATGCCCGACATCATCCTCGAACCGGCTGACCTCGACGACGTCATCGGCTATATCCTCAGCCTCAAGGCGCCCTGATCGGGGCCGGGAGACCCGGCCCGGGCGGCCGCGAGGCGAAGGACCCCGGAAGGACCATGACCTGTCTGGCAGCCGCCCCGCGGCTCCTGCTTGTGGCGCTCCTGATCGGTCCCGGCGGGGAGGCCGCGGCGGAATTCGCCGCGCGCCGCACGCCGCCGCCCTCCGACACCGATGCGGACGCGCCCGACCAGCCGTTCATCGTCCTGGACGCCAGCACGGCGCTCTACCTGTCCGACCGGCTGGGAGCCTTCGCGCCGGATGCCTGCCGGGCCATGCTCAGGGTGCAGCGGCTCCAGGACGGCTCGTTCCGCGTGCATTGCGACGGACAGGGCCCCTACAGGGTGCCGCCGGCGGGCAGCACGGCGCCGACCGTGAACTGCGCCAGGCTTCGCTCCTTCTCGCTCGGCCTGTGCTGACGGTCTGGCCGTGTCCGCCGACCGATGACGCCCCGAGCGGCGAACGCGTCGCAAATCCGCTGGACGGAGCGGCGGCAGCGTCTATGGTGGATCGGTGACGGTTCCCCTCGGGGATCAATAGGGAACGCGGTGAGGCGGGGCATCCTGCCGAGGCCGCGGCTGCCCCCGCAACTGTGAGCGGCGAGTCCTGTCGACAGAACCACTGGCCCCCGGGCCGGGAAGGATCGGCAGGACGGCGACCCGCAAGCCAGGAGACCTGCCGTCACGGACGACCAACACGGGCGGGGCGCCCGGACGGTCAGGCGACGCGGCGGCCAAGGACCGTCCGGCGCCCGGCCCCGTGACCCCGTCTCGCCAAACCCGGGGAAGACCGATGGCGCCACTGACCTCCCAGACCGCGATGCAGACGCAGGGCGTCGCGATTCCCCAGACGGCCAGCGCCGTCGTGCAGGCCCTGTTCGCGATGATGCTGGGCGTCTTCGTGCTGGGCTTCGTGGGCTTCTCGCAGATCGACGCGATCCACAACGCGGCCCACGACACGCGCCATTCCAGCGCCTTCCCCTGCCACTGATTCGCAGCGTCCCATGTCAGTCTTCCGCTCGATCGTGTTCACCGCGGCGGCGGCCGGCCTCGTCGTCGGCATCGCCTCGACCGGGCTCCAGCACCTCGGCACGCTTCCGCTGATCCAGAAGGCCGAGGTCTTCGAGCGGCAGGCCGCCAAACCGGAGGCGCAGGCGGCGCCGCAGGAGCAGGCCGTGCAGCCGGCGCACGAGCATCCCGCCCAGGGCGTGCAGGCCGCGGCCCACGACCATGGGGCGGGCGCGCACGAGCATGGCGTGGCGGCCTGGGAACCGGCCGACGGCTTCGAGCGCAACGCCTACACCGCCCTGTTCAATGTCGTGGAGTGGATCGGCTTCGGCCTGCTCCTGGCCGGCGCTTTGGTCCTCGCGGGACGCCCGACCGGCTGGCGGGAGGGCGTGTTCTGGGGCCTGGGCGGCTTCGTGGCCTTCTCCCTGGCGCCGGGGCTCGGGCTGCCGCCGGAATTGCCCGGCGTGCCGGCCGCGGCCCTGGAGGCGAGGCAGGTCTGGTGGATCGGCACCGCTGCGGCGACAGCGGGAGGACTGGCGCTGCTGGCGCTCAATCGCTCGGTGTTCGGCGCGGTCCTCGGGTTGCTGCTGATCGCGGCCCCCCACCTCGTCGGCGCGCCGCGCCTGGCGGTGGTCGAGACCAACGTCCCGGAGGTCATGGCGCACCGGTTCGTGGTGACCGTCCTGCTGACGACGCTGGCCTCCTGGGTGCTGCTCGGCGGCCTGTCGGGCTACCTGCTGTCCCGCCTCAGCGGCGGGCAGGGCCGGACGCCGGCATAGCCCTTCGCAAATCCCGGCTGTTCAGGTGGAAATGGGCCTCCTGCGCGAGGCCCAGCCGCTCGATCTTGTGACGGGCGGCGCTGTCGAGCGCGGCGCGATGCTCCGCCAGGAAGGCGAGGCTGTCCTCCGGTGTCGGATCACGCCGCATCAGGACGCGCAGCGCCCTGCGATGCACCACGCAGCGCCCGTCATGCCGCGACGGCCGGAAGACGATCGAGTCGATCGTCTCGTCGTAGGTCATGGCCGTGCGCCCGCGCGTCTTGCACCCATCATGCGTCTCCGCGTGAAACCACTCCCGGCCCTCCTGCGTAGGTGAGGCAACGTCCACGTTGCCGGGAGCCCCCCATGACCGCGACTTACCGACCCGCCGGAACCCTGTCGACCCCGCGTCGCCGGCTCGCCGCCGCCGCCCTGGCCGCATTGTGCGCCGCCGCCGTCGGCGGGCAGGCCCACGCGAACAGCGCCGATTCCGGGAAGACGCTGGAGGGCGGCGACCTTCGCCGCGCCATTGCAGGGAAGCGCATCTACCTCGCCGTCCCGTTCGGCGGCGAGTTTCCGCTGTTCTACCGCCCGGACGGCCGCGTCGACGGCTCCGGCGAGGCGGTCGGCCTGGGCCGGTTCCTGAAGCCGACCGATTCGGGACGTTGGTGGGTGGATGGCGGCCGGCTCTGCCAGCAATGGCAGACCTGGTATGACGGCAAGGTCTTCTGCTTCCGGGTGAGCGAGAAGGGACCAGGGCGCATCGGCTGGGTGCGCGACGACGGAGAGAAGGGCGTCGCGCGCGTCGGAGACTAGGGCGCACGCCCCAGGTCGGGCCGGCGGACGGCGGAATTCCGGCGGAGGCAGCCATGATTTGGCCATCTTCCGCCGGCCATGTCCGGCCCCGGCGTGCAAGGACGCCGCTGGACTGTGTTCTCGAGGGCACGCCAGCGGCAAAAGAGCGGCAGGGGCAGGGCGCTCCTTCGCCTTTAACTTTCCCTTCAGTGTGACACGGCTAACAATGCGTGTCGTGCTCGCCATAAACCGGGCCCCATCGGGTTCGTCGCGGGCTGCGCGCTGTTGCAGTCGAAGGGAAGTCGGTCATGCGGGATGTGCGGTCGGACGCCTCACAAGAGCCAGTCGCCCCCGTCTTGCAGTCCCCCTCGTCGCCCCGTTCCTCCGCTCTGCTGCGCGTGACCCTGGCCGTCGGCGCCGGGCTCCTCGTGGCGAACTGCTCCTCTTCCACGCAGAAATACGCCTCCAAGGGCGGCGGCATCGATCCCAAGTACGGCGTCTCCGCGAGCCCGAAGGTCGTCGCCGACGGCGATCCCGTGCCGAAGGGCGGCGGGCGCGAGATGGTCGGCAAGCCCTACGTGGTCGCCGGCCGCCTCTACACGCCGCGCGAGAACCCGCGCTATTCCGCCACCGGCCTGGCCTCGTGGTACGGCCCGTCCTTCCACGGCCGCCTGACGGCCAATGGCGAGGTCTTCGACCGCGCCTCGATCTCCGCCGCGCATCCGACCATGCCGCTGCCGAGCTACGTGCGGGTCACCAACCTCACGAACAACTTTTCCATCATCGCGCGCGTCAACGACCGCGGCCCCTATCATGGCGGCCGCCTGATCGACGTGTCGCAGCGCGTCGCCGAGGCGCTCGATTTCCGCCGGGTCGGGACGGCGCGGGTCCGCGTCGACTATGTCGGACGCGCCTCCACGGCCGGCAGCGACGACGAGAAGCTCTATGCCTCGCTGCGGACGGACGGCATGCCCGCCCAGTTGCGTCCAGGCACGACGCTCGTTGCGTCCGCGGACGGCTCCGTCCCGGTGCAGAGCGTGGCGTTCCGCCAGCCCGCGGCCGAGCCCGAGGTGGAGGAGGCCGCTCCGGCTCCCGCGCCCGTCGCGGCGGCCCCGGTTCGCGCGGCCGCCGTCGCTCCGGCTGCTGCCGAGGTCGCCGACGCCGCCCCGGTCGGCAAGCCCGCGCCCGGCGTCCCGCTGCCGCCCGACCGTCCGTTCGACCTCGGCGCAGCCAAGGCCACCGCCGCGCCCGCCTCCGCCCATGCCCCCGTCGCGGCGCCCGTCCCCATGCCGATCCCGCGCACGGCAGCTCGCGCCGGCAAGGGCGGCACGAGCCTGTTCTTCGCCGAGACGGAGCCGGAGATCACCTCCTCGTTCCGCCAGGGCGACCCGATGGCGGGCCTCATCGAGCAGACCTTCATCCCGCTCAAGCCCAGCGCGCGCTTCTGAGCGTCACGCCACCGCGAGACGGCACGGTCGCGACCTCGCGCGCCGCGTGTTCCCGTTGATTTCCGCGTTCCGTCCTCGCATCCTGCCGGCCTCAAGAGGCCCGTCGATGCACGAATCCCCGTCGTTCAAGCTCCGCCCGCTGCTGCTCTGGGCGCTCCTGCCGCTTCTGGCCCTGTATTGCCTCGTTCCGCAGGCGAGGGCGCAGCAGCAGGGTTTCACGACCATCGCGCCCTACGCGATCCTGATGGATTCCGACACGGGCGCCGTTCTGTTCGAGAAGGCCGCGGACGATCTCATGGTGCCGGCCAGCATGGCCAAGCTCATGACGATCGAGCTGCTCTTCCACGAGATCAAGGAAGGGAAGGTCTCGCTCGAGGACGAGTTCCTGATCTCCGAGAGCGCCTGGCGCAGGGGAGGGGGGCCGTCCGGCGGCTCCGCCATGTTCGCCCAGCTGAACAGCAAGGTGCGGGTGGTCGACCTGATCCAGGGCATCACCGTGATGTCCGGCAACGATGCCGCCATCGCGGTGGCCGAAGGGCTCGCCGGCAGCGAGGGGGCCTTCGCCACGCGCATGACGGCGAGGGCGCGCGAG
Organism: Alsobacter sp.; assembly: GCA_046349155.1. GTDB lineage: Bacteria > Pseudomonadota > Alphaproteobacteria > Rhizobiales > Beijerinckiaceae > Alsobacter. The sequence continues at coordinate 368,499 of JAXMCW010000005.1, forward strand.
CTCGGGCTGCCCAAGTCGACCTTCGCCAACGCGACGGGCATGCCCGATCCCGACCAGAAGGTGACGGCGCGCGAGCTGGCGCTGCTGGCCAACCACATCATCAAGACCTATCCCGAGCTCTACCAGTATTTCGGCCTCAAGGAATTCACCTGGAACAAGATCAAGCAGCAGAACCGCAACCCGCTGCTGACCATGGATATCGGTGCCGACGGCCTGAAGACCGGCAATATCGGCGATAGCGGCTTCGGCGTCGTCGGTTCGGCGGTGCAGAACGGCCAGCGGCTGATCGTGGTGGTGAACGGGCTCAAGACGGCGAAGGACCGCGCCGAGGAGGCGCGCCGCATCCTCAACTGGGGCTTCCGCTCCTTCGAGGTGAAGGAGATCTTCCCGGCGGGCGCCGTGATCGGCGAGGCCAAGGTGTTCGGCGGCAGCCCCGGCTCGGTGCCGCTCGTCGCCAAGGGCGCGGTGCGCGTGCTGATCCCGCGCGGCAGCCAGGACAGGCTGCTCGGCAAGGTGGTCTATCAGGGTCCGCTGCGGCCGCCCGTGCAGCCCGGCGCCCAGGTGGGCCGGCTCAAGATCCAGCGCGGCGACGTCCAGGTCCTGGACCTGCCCCTCTATACGGACGCCGACTCCAATCCCGCCGAGCTCACCAAGCGCGCCTTCGACGCGGCGAGCGAGCTCGTCATCGGCTTTGTGCGGAGCAAGTTCTCGAAGTCGGGCTCATGACGCTCGCCCGCGGCCGGTTCGTCACGCTGGAAGGCGGGGAGGGGGCCGGCAAGTCCACCCAGCTCCGGCTCCTGGGCGAGCGCCTCGCCGCGGCCGGGATCGATTGCCTCGTCACGCGCGAGCCCGGCGGCTCGCCGGGCGCCGAGGCCATCCGCGACCTGCTGCTCGGACCACAGAGCCGCCGCTTCGCTCCCCTCGCGGAGGCGCTGCTGTTCGGCGCCGCCCGGGCCGACCATCTTGCGACGCTGATCCGCCCGGCGCTCCGGGCCGGCCGCTGGGTGCTGTGCGACCGGTTCGCCGATTCGACGCGCGCCTACCAGGGCGCGGCCGGCGGGCTCCCGCCCGAAACCGTCACGACGCTGGAGCGGCTGGTGGTGGCGGAGACGGCGCCCGACCTGACGATCATCCTCGATCTCGATCCGGCCATCGGCCTCGCCCGGGCCGCCGCGCGACGGGGCGCCGAACAGGCGGACCGGTTCGAGGGCGAGGCCGCCTCTTTCCATCGCAAATTGCGACAGGCCTTTCTCGCCATCGCCGCAGCCGAGCCGATGCGCTGCGCCGTGATCGACGCCACCCGGCCGGCGGACGTGATCGCCGACACGATCTGGCGCGTGCTGCGCGACAGGCTCGCTCCGGACCTTCCTTCTGCGGAGGGCGCGGCATGAGCCGGGATGACGATGTCCCGGAACCCGACCGGCTGGAGGGCGCGCCGCACCCACGCGAGGCCCGGCCGCTCTTCGGGCACGAGGGTCACGAACGGGCCCTGCTCGACGCCTATCGGGCGGGCCGCATGCCGCAGGCGCTGATCCTCGGAGGCCCCGAGGGGATCGGCAAGGCGAGCTTCGCCTATCGCGCCGCCCGGTTCCTTCTGGCCTTTCCCGATCCGGCGGCCGCGGCGGTCCGGCAGGCCGACGACCTGTCCGTCCCCGCCGACCATCCCGCCGCCCGGCGCATCGCGGCCCAGGCTCATGGCGGGCTCTTCGTTCTGCGCCGGCAATGGATCCCCGACAAGAAGCGCATGCCGACGGAAATCCCGATCGACATGGTGCGCGACGCCATCGCGTTCTTCTCGACCACGGCGGCCGAGGGCGGCTGGCGCGTCTGCATCATCGACAGCGCGGAAGACCTGAACCGCAACAGCGCCAACGCCTTGCTGAAGGTGCTGGAGGAGCCCCCGGCGCGTTCGCTCTTCCTCATCGTCTCCCACGTTCCCGGCCGGCTGCTGCCGACCATCCGCTCGCGCGCACGGCTCATGGCGTTCCGCCCGCTGCCGGAAGACCTGGTTTTTCAGGCGCTGCGCGCGGCCGCGCCGCCCGGGGCGGACGAGGCGCTCATGCGCCGCGCGGCGGCCCTGTCGCGCGGGTCCGTCCGGCAGGCGCTCAAGGTGCTGGACGAGGGGACGCTGGCCATCGTCGAGCACATCCGCGCCGCCCTGGCGCGTCTGCCGGCGATCGACTGGTCCGACATCCACGCCATCGCCGAAAGCCTCGCGGGCCGGCCCAACGAGGCCGCCTTCGAGACCATGGTCGAGACCGTATTCCACTGGCTGGCGGAGCAGGCGCGGGAGCGGGCCGGGGAGGGCGCCCGTCGCCTTGCGCCCCTGGCGGAGGTGTGGGACAAGGTCGCGCGTCTCGTTCGGGAGACGGACAGCTACAATCTGGACCGCCGCGCATTGGTCCTGACCCTGTTCACCGAGCTCTCGGAGGCGCTGCGCGCATCTCGCGCCGCCTGAGTCCGTGCCCCGAGAGAGGCGTCGATGTCCGACAAGCCGACATTCTACATCACGACAGCTATTTCCTATCCGAACGGCCGCCCCCACATCGGGCATGCCTATGAATTGATCGCGACCGACGCCATCGCGCGCTTCAAGCGGCTCGACGGATACGAGGTGTTCTTCCTCACGGGCACGGACGAGCACGGCCAGAAGATGCTGCAGACGGCGGCCCGCGAGGGCCTGACCGCGCGCGAACTCGCCGACCGCAATGCCGGCGTGTTCCGTGACATGACCCGCGCCCTCAACGCCTCGAACGACGACTTCATCCGCACGACCGAGGACCGCCACTACCGGACCACGGAGGAGATCTGGCGGCGCATGGAGGCGGCGGGGGACATCTACCTCGACAGTTATTCCGGCTGGTACTCGGTGCGGGACGAGGCCTACTACGCCGAGAGCGAGACGGTCGTCGGCCCCGACAACGTGCGGCGTGGGCCCACGGGCACGCCGGTGGAGTGGGTGGAGGAGGAGAGCTACTTCTTCCGGCTCTCCCGCTACCAGGAGCCCCTGCTGCGACACTACCTGGAGAACCCGGACTTCATCGGGCCCGAAGAGCGGCGCAACGAGATCCTGAGCTTCGTGCGCTCGGGCCTGAAGGACCTGTCGATGAGCCGCACGGCCTTCGACTGGGGCATCCCCGTGCCGGGCAATCCCAGGCATGTCGTCTACGTCTGGGCCGACGCGCTCACCAACTATGTCACGGCCACGGGCTATCCCGACCTCTCTCAGCCCCGCGCGAAGTTCTGGCCGGCCGACGTCCACATCATCGGCAAGGACATCGTGCGCTTCCACACGGTGTACTGGCCCGCCTTCCTGCTCTCCGCGGGCTGGCCCTTACCCCGGCGTGTCTTCGGCCACGGCTTCCTGTTCAACCGCGGGGAGAAGATGTCGAAGTCGGTCGGCAACGTCATCGACCCCTTCACGCTGGCCGAGCACTACGGCGTGGACCAGGTGCGCTACTTCTTCCTGCGCGAGGTGCCCTTCGGGCAGGATGGCAATTACTCGCACGAGGCGATCGTCAACCGCATCAACGCGGACCTCGCCAACGATCTCGGCAACCTCGCCCAGCGCTCGCTGTCGATGCTCGCCAAGAACTGCGACGGGACATTGCCCGAACCCGGCGAGCTCACGGAGGCGGACCGCGCCATCCTCGCGGCCGTCGACGCCCTGCCGGAGAAGGCGCGGGAGGCGATGCAGGACTTCGCGCTCCATACCGTGCTGGCGGACATCTGGCGCGTGGTGGGCGACGCGAACCGCTACTTCGCCTCGGAGGAGCCCTGGGTGAAGCGCAAGACCGATCCGGTCCGCTTCGCCACGATCCTGAGCGTCACGGCGGAGGTGCTGCGCGGGGTCGGCATCATGATCCAGCCGGTGCTGCCGACGGCGGGTGCGCGACTTCTCGACCTCCTGGCCGTCCCGCCGGAGCGCAGGACTTTCGCCGAGGTCGGCCCGGCCGGACGGCTCGCGCCGGGGACCGTCCTGCCCCCGCCCTCGCCCATCCTGCCCCGCTACGTCGAGGCGGAGGAGGGCGCAGCCAAGGCCTGACCCTTGCAGGGCAGGGGGTTGACCTCCCCGCCCTGCCGCCCGCCCTCAGGCCGACAACCCGCCCGCCCTGGACCGTCCCTTCGCATGTTCGTCGTCGACAGCCATTGCCACCTGGACTTCCCGGACTTCGAGGCCGAGCGCGAGGCCGTGCTGGCGCGCGCCGCTGCGGCCGGCGTGGGGGCGATGCTGACCATCTCCACGCGGGTCGGGCAGTTCGCGCGCTATGCGGCCCTCGCCGAGGCGCATCCCCGCATCTGGTGCACCGTCGGCACCCACCCGCACCAGGCGGCGGAGGAGCCGGACATCACGGTTTCCGACCTCGTGGGCATCGCGCGTCATCCCCGCTGCATCGGCATCGGCGAAGCGGGCCTCGACTACCACTACAATCTCAGCCCGCCCGATATCGCCAGGCGCGTGTTCCGCACCCACATCGCGGCGGCGCGGGAGACCGGCCTGCCGCTCGTCATCCATGCCCGCGACGCCGATGCGGACATGATCGAGATCCTGACGGAGGAGATGGGGAAGGGGACCTTCAAGGCCATCCTGCACTGCTTCTCGTCCGGACCGGAGCTTGCCCGCGTCGGCGTCGAACTGGGCCTCCTCGTGTCCTTCTCGGGCATCCTGACCTTCCGCAACTCGCAGGCGATCCGCGACATCGCGGCCACGGTGCCGTTGGACCGCCTGCTCGTCGAAACCGACGCGCCGTTCCTCGCGCCCATGCCGCACCGGGGCAAGCGCAACGAGCCCGCCTTCGTCGTGGAGACCTGCAAGGTGCTCGCGGAGGTGAAGGGCGTGCCCGCGGCCGAGATGGCGCGGATCACGACGGCGAACTTCTTCCGGCTCTTCGCCAAGGCCGAGGCGCCCGCGGGTGCGCTGGCATGACCCTCAGCATTACCATCCTGGGTTGCGGCTCCTCCGGCGGCGTCCCTCGCGTGGGCAGCGGCTGGGGCGCCTGCGATCCCGCCGAGCCGCGCAACCGTCGCCGGCGCTGCTCCATTCTCGTCGAGCGCACGAGCCAGCACGGCACGACCAGCGTGCTCGTCGACACCTCGCCGGACTTGCGGGACCAGTTGCTTCAGGCCCGGGTGCAGCGTCTCGACGGCGTCCTCTTCACGCATGACCATGCCGACCACACGCACGGCATCGACGACCTTCGGCCCCTCGTCATCCACATGCGCAAGGTGATCCCGGTCTGGCTCGACGAGCGCACGGCGGGCCTCATGACCGAGCGCTTCGCCTACTGCTTCCGAACGCCCGATGGCAGCGACTACACGCCGATCGTGAAGGAACGGCGCATCACGCTGGGCCACGACATCGTCGTGGAGGGGCCGGGCGGAGAGGTGAGGGCGACCCCCATCAGGGTGGTGCACGGCGCCTTCGACGCGCTCGGATTCCGTTTCGGCGACGCCGTGTACATGCCTGACGTGAATGAGATTCCGGACGAGAGCGTGGCGCTGCTCGAAGGCCTCGACCTGTGGATCCTCGACGCGCTTCGCTACACGCCGCACCCGACCCATTTCTCGCTGTCGGAGTCCCTGGCCTGGATCGGCCGCATGAGGCCGCGCCGCGCCATCGTGACGAACCTGCACACGGATCTCGACTTCGCCACGCTGCAGCGCGAGCTGCCGGAGGGCGTGACGCCGGCCTATGACGGGTTGCGCGTGAGCGTCTGAGCCGGGCGAGGGGGGCGGGCAGCGGCGCGCACCCCGGACTTCGGCGGCTTCATCAGGATGACGAAGGCGAAGAGCACCGTCACCGAGCAGAGGCCGGTGAACACCGCGCCCTGGAAGCGGTGCTCCACGGCGAGCCAGGTGGTCACCGCCAGCGTGGTCGTGACCAGGAGTTCGGCCACCACGAACGGCACCGAGTTCCGAAAGCGCTCGTTGAGGGTGCGGCGCTGGCCGGCCGTAGGCTCGGAGAGCGCCAGGATCGTGGCGGCGAGCGTCGCGGCGATGCAGCCCGCCGTCGTCCAGGCGGCGGCCTCGAGCGAGCGCCAGGCGACGACGAGAAGCGGGACAACGAACAGCGCGGCCGCCGCGATGAGAGCAGCTTCGAGCTTTGCGCGGCGGACGGCGGCGGCCGGGACGGGCGCCGTGTTCACCAGCTCCGGTGCTTCCTCCGCGGCCAGCGTGAGCCAGCTGATGCCGCCCGAGAGCTTCCCGGCGAAGATCACGAGCATCGGCCCCGCCACGCTCATGGCGAGGTCCACGCGCGACTGGAAGCCCGTGAGCGTCAGGCAGACGGGGACCAGCGCGATGCCGCGCTGCAGGACCGGCATCAGGATCCAGGGATCGCGCGTCAGCAGCCGCAGTTCCTTGCGGCGCAGCGCCGCCGCGGGGCTGGGGGTGAGCGACCAGCGGCGGCGGTTGCGCGCCAGCGGGCGCTCGGCAAGGCCCATCGCATCCTGGCGGATTCGCAGGTAGCGCTGGCCCGCGAAGGCGATCGACATGCCGAACAGGGCGAGCGACGCGGCGACGAGCGTCAGGATCGCCAGGGGATCGCCGGACATGGCGAGCCCCGGCGTCCAGCTCAGCATCGCCCAGCCGTCGAGCTGGCCCGAGGACGAGCGCATCACGTCGTCGACCAGGGACAGCTTCGCCTCCATCGGGAGGCGGTTGAAATACTGGATGGCGAAGCCCAGGCTCGTGCCGATCAGCACGGCCACGATCTGCCCGGCGCTGCGGCTCAGGCGCGGCCCCAGCAGGCCCACGAGGCGCAGCGCCAGGATGAGCCCCATGGCGGTGCCCGCCACGCCCATGGCGAAGAGCACGGGATAGAGCGCGAGCCACGCCCAGCCCCCGACGAAAACGCCCATGTGGGCGACCGGCAGGACGAAGACGGCGAAGGGCGCCGTGGTGGTGATGACGAGCGCCACGGAGCGGATGGCGAACAGGCGCTCGGGAGAGACCGGCGCCGCCATCAGCAGGTCCGAGCCGCGCTCGAAGAAGGCGCGCGTGGCGCCGCTCAGCGCCTGGGCCGTCACCAGGGTGAACATCATCAGCGCCACGATGCTCAGCAGGGGCAGCATCAGCGCAGGCGAAAGGTCGGCCGGGAGGTAGGAGAGCGCCCTGACGATGGTGAAGGCGAGCCCGTGCAGCACGACGAAGGCGATGATGAACAGGCCGACATAAAGGCCCCGTCGCGACCGGGACTCGAAGGTGCGCCGGAACCACAGCCGCAACTCGTGGCGCAGCAGGAACCAGAGGGAGGGCCCGCGGCCCGCAAGCGCGATGTCGCTCACGCGGCCTCCGACCGGCTTTCCTGGAGGAGCTTCAGGAACACGTCCTCCAGCGTTCCCGCGCCCGAGGCGGCGTCCCGGCGCGCCGCGGAGCGCAGGTCGTCGAGCGTGCCCTCGGCCAGAAGGCGGCCCCGGTCGATGATGCCGATCCGGTCGGCGAGGCGTTCGGCGACCTCCAGGATGTGGGTGGTCAGGATCACCGTCGCGCCGGCGCGCGTCTTCGCCGTCAGCAGGTCCTTCACCTCGCGGGCGATCGCCGCGTCGAGGCCTGTGAGCGGCTCGTCGAGGATGAGCAATTGCGGGTCATGGATCAGGGCCCCGGCCAGCGCCACCTTCTGGCGCATGCCGCGAGAAAAACCCTCGCAGCGCGTATGGCGGAAGTCCCAGAGCTCCAGGGCATGGAGCAGTTCCTCGCCGCGCGCCAGCGCGACCTGCGGCGGCACGGCCCAGAGCCCGGCCACGAACTCGAGGTACTCCACCGGGGTCAGCTTGTCGTAGAGCATCGGCTCGTCCGGCAGCCACGCCATGATGCGGCGGGCCTCGAGCGGCGCGCGCAAGGCGTCGATACCATAGACCAAGATGGACCCCGCATCAGGCCGCACCAGGCCGGCCGTCATGCGCAGCGTCGTCGTCTTGCCCGCGCCGTTTGCGCCCAGGAGCGCATAGAACGAGCCTGCCGGAACGGTGAGGTTCAGCCCGTCGACGGCAGGCTTGTCGAAGCTCTTGCAAAGCCCCGCGATCGCCAGGGCCGGCGTGGCCGCAAGGTCATCGCGTGAGATCATCGGGCGCTCCGTCTGACAGCTCTGGCGGCGGACCGGAGCCGCATCCCTCAGCGCCATCCCAGCATGACTCACATTCGCTGCAAAAGCCTTTCCCGAGACCCGCAAAAATGGCGGGCGCGGACGCCGGACGAGCCATCGCATGAGCGCCAGCCGGCAAACCCTTGAACGACAAAGGGATTGCCGCCCCGGGAGCTCGTCCCATTTAGTTCCATAATATAGCTTATGCGAATCAGATCCACGTGTTCCGGGCCTCAGATCATGGCGATCCCCTCGGCACGACCCTTGCGCCGCAACGCTCGCCGCATGGCAGAACGGCCCCGCTCGCGGTGCTTCTCCCCTTGCGGCGCCGGCCGGCTTGGCGCATTCGCTTCGTCCCCGTTCGGCCAGCGGAAACCGGAGGTCCCATGCCGGCGCCCAAGACCAGTCGCCTGCAGAACGTCGTCGACGAGATCGCCGCGGAGATGCGCGCGCGTCCCGACCGCGGCTCCGTCGCGACCTACATCCCCGAACTCGCCAATGTGGACCCGGCGCAGTTCGGCCTCTGCGTCGTGGCCGCCGACGGCTCCGTGGCGGCCGCCGGCGACGCCGACACGCCCTTTTCGATCCAGAGCGTCTCGAAGGTCTTCACCCTCACGCTCGCGCTCGGCATGGTCGGCGACCGCCTGTGGAAGCGCGTCGGCCGCGAGCCCTCGGGCACGGCGTTCAACTCGATCGTGCAGCTCGAGCATGAACGCGGAATCCCCCGCAACCCCTTCATCAATGCCGGCGCGATCGCCGTGACGGACGTCATCCTGTCGGGCCACCAGCCCAAGGAGGCCCTGGGCGAAATCCTGCGCTTCATGCAGTTCCTGGCCGACGACCCCAGGATCACGATCGACAAGGCCGTCGCCCGCTCCGAGCAGCGCACGGGGTTTCGCAACGCCGCCCTGGCGAACTACATGAAGTCCTTCGGAGTGATTGAAAACCCGGTGGAATTCACGCTCGGCGTCTATTTCCACCACTGCGCCATCGCGATGTCGTGCCGGCAACTGGCCATGGCCGCCCGCTTCCTCGCCCACCAGGGGCGGAACCCCTCCACCGGCCACCTCGTGGTGCGCCCCGAACGCGCCCGGCGCATCAACGCGGTGATGCTGACCTGCGGCCACTATGACGGATCGGGAGAGTTCGCCTACCGGGTGGGCCTGCCGGGGAAGAGCGGCGTGGGAGGCGGCATCCTGGCCGTCGCTCCGGGCGAGGCGTCCATCGCCGTGTGGTCGCCGGGCCTGGACGCCGCCGGCAACTCACACCTCGGGCGCGTGGCGCTGGAGGCACTCTCCAAGCGCATGGGATGGTCGATCTTCGGCTGACCGCCGGGACAGCCCCGTCAGCGGCCGTCAGCCCTTGCGCTCGGGCCCGGCTTCGCGGATCGCCGCGTCGTGATACCAGCCATCCGTGACGATCACGGGCGCGGGCGCAACCTTGCCGGGCAGGCCGGAGCCCGCCGAGCGGTTCAGCGACCGCAGCCTGATCCTGTCGCTCAGCTGCACGATGGTAGCCGAGGGCCTCATGTCGTTCCCGTGCATCGCAGTCTCCCCCAGGGCGGAGCGGTGGCGTGACGCTAACGTGGCCGTGGCAGAATCGTTCCCACCACGCCTCCATCATAAGCACGATTGCGTTAAATTTTGTGCATCGTGCCTCGATCGAGGCCTTCATGATCACAGGTTGGCATCCTGTCGTCTATGGCGCGGGTCACAGGCGTCCCGAATGGGACAGAGCCGGCGTCCGGTCCGGCCGCCCTCGCCGCTTCGGCTCGTCCCGCCGCCGGACCAGCGACGTCCGGCCCGGCGCGCCCGGGCGCGGTCTGGCACGCAAGATGCTTTGCCCCCGCACGTGGTGAGCGTCATCGCTTCGGTCGTCGACGGGCCGGCGCGCCCGGCCCCGCAACCTGCCCGACGAGAGTGAGAAAACCTGAATGACCAAATACAAACTCGAATACATCTGGCTGGACGGCTACACGCCGACGCCAAACCTGCGTGGCAAGACGCAGATCAAGGAATTCGACAGCTTCCCGACGCTCGAGCAGCTCCCGCTCTGGGGCTTCGACGGTAGCTCGACCCAGCAGGCCGAGGGACATAGCTCGGACTGCGTGCTGAAGCCCGTCCGGATCGTTCCGGACGTCACGCGCACCAACGGCGCCGTGGTGCTCTGCGAGGTGCTGATGCCCGACGGCACGCCGCACCCCTCGAACAAGCGCGCCACCATCCTCGACGACGAGGGCGCCTGGTTCGGCTTCGAGCAGGAATATTTCTTCTACAAGAACGGCCGCCCGCTCGGCTTCCCCGAGAGCGGCTATCCCGCTCCCCAGGGCCCCTACTACACCGGCGTCGGCTACAAGAACGTCGGCGACGTCGCGCGCGAGATCGTCGAGAAGCACCTCGACATCTGCCTCGCGGCCGGCCTCAACCACGAGGGCATCAACGCCGAGGTGGCGAAGGGCCAGTGGGAGTTCCAGATCTTCGGCAAGGGCTCCAAGCGCGCCGCCGACGAGATGTGGATCGCCCGGTACTTCCTCGAGCGCCTGACCGAGAAGTACGGCATCGACATCGAGTATCACTGCAAGCCGCTCGGCGACACCGACTGGAACGGCTCGGGCATGCACTGCAACTTCTCGACGACGCACCTGCGCGAGGTCGGCGGCAAGGAGTATTTCGAGTCCCTGATGGCCGCCTTCGGCGCGGCCCGCGAGGACCACATCGCGGTCTATGGCCCTGACAACCACATGCGCCTGACCGGCAAGCACGAGACGGCGTCGATCCACACCTTCAGCTGGGGCGTGGCCGACCGTGGCTGCTCCATCCGCGTGCCCCACAGCTTCGTCAACAACAGCTACAAGGGCTACCTCGAGGATCGCCGCCCGAACTCCCAGGGCGACCCCTACCAGATCGCCTCCCAGATCCTGAAGACGATCGCGAGCGTGCCCACGAGCGCCAAGGGCTCGGCGGCCGCCTGATCGGCAGGGTTTGCAGGAACACGAGCGCGGGCCTGCGGCCCGCCTCCCCCACACGAAAACGGCGGTGCAGGGCCTCTGCGCCGCCGTTTTTCTGTCGGGTGGACCAATGGCCGTGACGGGCGCGGAAGGTCGGTCTCGAGGCCGGGCCGCTCGAACGAACGCCGCGAGCCGGAGGGCTCGCGGGGGACGATCGGCGGACCGGTCGTTCGGGCGTCAGGAATCGAGGGCGACGACGACCTGCGGGCCCAGATCCGCGAGGGCGCGGCTGATGTCGCCGCGAAGATCCGATCCGTGACCAATCTTGGCGCTGCCGGCCTTGACCGTCACGACGTAGGACGCGTCGCTGCCCGCGAAGGCCTCGGATCGCGTGACCGCGGGTTCCCCGATGCGCCGTTCGACGATCATGGGGGCGAGCCTGCGGCGCACCTTCTCCGACATGTGGAAGTCCTCGGTCATGGCGGTTCTCCAGCCTGTGGACGGACAGAAGTGTTGCACTGCACGCAAACGCTCGCAAGCGCACAAAAGATGCAGCCTGATCAGGTCTGAGGCAATTTGTCAGTCGACGACCGAGAGCCGCGGACCGGCGGCGCCGGGGGCGCCGACCGTCCCGATGCGGGAGGCATGGCCGAAACCGGCGGCGCGGAGAGCCGCGACGGCCGCGTCGGCCCGCGCGGGGGGCACGCCGGCAACCAGCCCCCCGGAGGTCTGCGGGTCGAGCAGCAGCGCCTGCGCCTCGCGGCTCATGCGGCCGGCCAGCAGGCCTTCCACGGCGGCCACGTTCTGGCCGACGGCGGAGGAGGCGAAGCCCTCCCCGACCAGCCTCTCGACCCCGGGAAGGAACGGAACCCCGCTCCGCGAGACCTCGACCGCGACGCCCGAGGCCTCGGCCATCTCGCCCAGGTGCCCGAGCAGCCCGAAGCCGGTGACGTCGGTCACCGCGCGCGCCCCGTGTTCCCGCAGGAGGCGCGCCCCCTCCCGGTTCGACCGGCGCTGGCTGTCGAGCGCCGCCGCGATGGAGGTGGCCGGGGCCGCGCCGCGCATGGCGGCGGCGAAGACGACGCCGGTTCCGAGCGGCTTCGTGAGGATCACGGCGTCGCCTGGCGAGAGCCCTTCCTTGCGGGTCAGGTGGCCGGCCTCCGCCTCCCCGTTCACGGTGAAGCCCAGGGCGAGGGAGGCCCCTTCCCCGGTATGTCCGCCGACCAGCGTGACGCCTTCCCTGTCCAGGGCCGCGCGCGCACCGGAGAGGAGCTGGAACAGGTCCTCCGCGGTCACGTCGGGCCGGGCCGCCGGCAGGATGGCGGTGGCCAGCGCATGGGTCGGGGCGCCGCCCATGGCGTGGATGTCGGAGAGGGCGTGCAAGGCCGCGATTTCCCCGAAGCGGTAGGGATCGCCGATGAAGGCGGTGATGAGATCGACCGTCTCCAGGGCGAGCCGCCCCTCCCCCGTTTCGATCACCGCGGCGTCGTCGGGCTGGCCCAGCCCGCGGACGCGGCCGGAGAACGGGGTCGCCGGCGGGGGAGGAAGCCGGCGCAGCGCCCGACCCAGCGGGCCGGCCCCCACTTTCGCGGCGCAGCCCGCGCAGCGCAGCTCCGGCGCGATCTCGCCCGACGCGTCCGGCGCCACGGGACCCTGCCGCCCGAACTCGGCGAACATCCGCATGAAGCGCCGGTCGATCGAATCCTTCCAATGCCGCACCCAGCGGCCCGACGCCGCGACATGCCGGCCGCGTCCGACGATCGCCGTCCCGTCTCCGGCATTGAGCATCACGAGGAAGTCACGCTGCGGCGACCATGGCTTCGGCGCGCGCTCGCGCGCCGCCAAGGCGAGGTTGCGGGCGAGCACCGGCCCCGCCCGCACGGCATAGACGCCCGCCTTGTCGAGCGAACGGCCGAGCATGGCGGCGCAGTCCCCTCCGGCGAAGACGCGGGGATCGCCAGGGGCCTGCAGGGTCGGCCCGACGACCAGCGCGCCGTCGGGCGTCGTCTCGAGCCCGAGTTCCGACAGCCAGGCCGGCGCCCGAGCCTTGGTGGAGACGAGCACGGCGTCGGCCGGCAGCGAGCGGCCATCGTCCAGCGCAAGCGCCCCGGCCGAGACGCCGACCACGCGGGCCTTCTCGACGGTCTCGACCCGCGCGGCCCGCAGCGCCTCGCGCGCCTTCCGCCGCATCCCCTCGTTGAGGCCCGGGACGAGCGGCGCCGACGTCACGAGCGCGACGGACAGGGCGGCCGCCTGGAGCCCCTGCCCTGCGGCCTCGCGTTCGAGCCTGCGGCGAAGCGTCAGCGCGAGCTCGACGCCGGCGGCCCCTCCCCCCACCACGGCGAAGCGCCGGGGCCCGTCGGGCCTGCGCAGCCGCTCCAGCAGGGCGTCGAACCGGGACAGGAAGGTCGCGATGGGCTTCACCGGCACCGCGTGCGTCTCGGCGCCGGGCATGTCCGAAAGATCCGGCACGATGCCCACGTTGAGCGAGACGAGGTCGTAGCCCAAGGGCGGGCGGCCCTCCAGCAGCACGCGCCGGGCGGCGCGGTCCAGGCCCAGGGCCCTGGCGTGGACCAGGCGCGTGCCCGTCGCGAAGGCGAGCCTGGCCAGGTCGATGTGGATCTCGTCGCGGTCATATTCCCCGGCCACGAGCCCCGGCAGCATGCCCGAATAGGGCGTATCGAGTTGCTCCGTCACCAGGGTCAGGCGCAGGCCGGGATGCCCGGCCATGGCGAAGCGGGTCATCACCTGGACATGGGCATGTCCGCCGCCGACGAGGACGATGTCGGTCGAGACGGGCCCCGCAGCCCTCACAGGGGCACCTCGTCCACCCGCATGGCGCGGCCCCAGGCGTCGAAGAACCGCCCCTCGTTGATGACCAGCCGGTCCTCGGCGATGCGGGCCTCGAGGTCGGCCAGCCAGATTCGCGCGGCGGGCGTGTCGAGCGGCCCGCCGGATGCGGGGTCGCGGCGCGGAAACAGCGCCACGGCGTCCCACTTCCGGCCGGAGCCGTTGAGGAGGGCCGTCATCTCCCCCCAGTCGAGCTCGGCGCCGATCACATGGGCGAAGGTGGAGGCGACGGGCTTCACGTCCTGCTTCCTGATCCGCAGGAGCATGATGAGCGCGGTGAACCCTGGGTCCTCGTCGCCCTCCAGGGCGCTTGCGAGCCAAAGGTCGAAATCAGTGGCGGGCGCGCTCACGAGCGGCCTCCGCCGGCGGCGGGAGAAGGGGATGGCGGAGGAGAATGGGAGTCGAACCCACCCAGGACCGGCTCACGGCCCCACCCGGATTTGAAGTCCGGACGCCCCACCGGGGACGATTCTCCTCCCTGCCCCGCCCCGGCCTGCGCCGGAACAGCCCCGAACAGGTCTTGCCTGTGCGGATTGGGTCGCCTCGCGTCGCCGCGGCGCAGGGTGACGCCGTGGCGATCGAGAAACTCGAGGATCTGTATGGCGACCTTGCGCCCGTTGTCGAGCCTGTCGCGCAATTCCGCGGCCGTAAACCAGCCCTTGTCCTTGTCGGCCGCGATCTCCGCGACGATGCCGACGATCTCGGCCATGGTCGAGCGCAGGAAGAAATGGTCCTGCGCGACCTCGTCGACCGTGCCGGCCCGCTGCATGTTGCGGAACACCTGCCGGAGGCGGCCTTCGTCGAGGCCCCGCGCCTTGGCGATGTCGCGCACCCGCGGCGGGCGGAAGCGCTCGGACCCGCCGATGAGCGGCATGAGCACGTCCTTCAGGAGTTCGTCCTCGGGCGACAGCACGATGCGGTGCGTCGCGAGCCGGATCCAGGCGCCGTCGACCGCGACGAGCCCGTCCTCCTGGAACCGGCGCAGCAGGGCCCGGAAGACCGGGGCGGGGACCCGGGGCGTCGCGGTCTGGCGCAGGCGCTCCAGTCCCACGCCCATCACGTCGGGATGGGCCTCGTGCCAGGCCGAGAGCGCGCCGCTCACGGCCTCGCGCAGCGCCGCGACCGCGCCGCGCGACGCGACGTAGTCCTGCCCGTCGACCGCAAAGCGCAGCACGTCCGGCCCGCCCTGCGGCAGGTCGGCAAGGCCGAGGTCGGCGAGGATCTCGGCGAGCGGCAGGATGTGGGGCGGCTGGTCGAGGAGCAACCGGAGCGTGTCGGCGGGGTCCCGCTGCCGCCAGGCGTCGCGGATCGCTGCGCGCTCGGGAGAGCGGCGGCGGCGCTCCGGGGCGCGCAGGTCTAGGAAGCGGCCGCCGCCGATCGTACGGCTCTGCGACACGTCGCGCAGGATGAAGCGGTCGCCGGCCGCGGCGGCGATCGGATGCTCCAGCACGAGCTGCACGTCGGCGGTCCCGCCCGGCGCGGGCGGCTCGTCATCCAGCAGCACGAGGCGTACGCCTACCTCGCTGGCGGCATGGTGGAGGCGCGCCGACATCCACTGACCCGGCGACCGTTTTTCGCTGGCGAGCACGGCGAACTCCGCGTCGATGCGCGCGGTCGGCCGGTGCCGGGCCGGCGCGACGACCATGTCGCCGCGGCGGATCGAGTCCCTGGCGACGCCCGGGCCGGCGAGGTTGAGCGCCGCCCGGTCCCCGGCCCTCGCCCGCTCCGCCTTGCGGTCCTGCGCGTGGATCGACCTCACGCGCGCCTGCAGGCCGGAGGGTGAGACGACGATGGCGTCGCCGACAGCGACTTCGCCGTCCAGCACCGCGCCGGTCACGACCGTGCCCGCGCCCGCGAGCGCGAAGCTGCGGTCGACGGCGAGCCGGAACAGCCGGCCGGCCTCGCGCGCCGTCCGCCCGGACGCCTCGCGATCGAGGCGCGCCGTCAGCGCCTCAAGCCCCAGTCCCGTGACGCTCGACACCGGGATGATCTCGGCGCCGGCCAGCCCGGTCTCCGCGAGGAGGGTCTCGATCTCGACCTGGCGGTCCAGGAGAACGTCGGCGGAGACGAGGTCGCTTTTCGTGAGCGCGACGATGCCGTGGGTCAGCCCCAGGAGGTCGAGGATCTGCAGGTGCTCGCGGGTCTGCGGCATGACGCCGTCGTCGGCCGCGATGACCAGCATGACGAGGTCGATGGCGTGCGCGCCCGCCAGCATCGTGTGCACGAAGCGCTCGTGGCCGGGCACGTCGACGAAGCCGATGACGCCCGCCGGACGCGGCCAATAGGCGAAGCCGAGGTCGATCGTGATGCCCCTCGCCTTCTCCTCCTTGAGCCTGTCGGTGTCGACGCCCGTCAGCGCGCGCACCAGCGAGGTCTTGCCATGGTCGATGTGGCCGGCCGTGCCGACGATCATGGCAGGACCTCCGACCAGGGAGGCCGCGAGGCGATGTCGCGTGCGACATCCTCGGCGCGACGGCGGTCCTCGGCGCCGAAGCCCGCCTCCGCGGCGGGCAAATAGGTCTCGACGAGGCGCGAGCCGCCGCGCCGGGCGAGCAGCAGCAGCACGAGCGCGCGCTGCGGGTCGCGCTCGACACCCTGCCCCAGATGGTTGGCGGCCCCGAGCATGGCCGCGCCGTCCGCATCGCCGGCCGCGACCGCGCGGGTCCACCAGTCCACCGCCGCCGAGGGATCCCGCTCGACGCCCAGCGCGTGGTGATGGATGAGCCCGAGCCGCGTCATCGACGCGCCATGGCCCGCCGCGGCGGCCCGCGCCGCCCATTCGCGCGCCCCGGAATGGTCGGCTGGGACGGCGTCGCCCTCCAGCATCATCCAGGACAGCATGTCCATGGCGTCGACGTCGCCGGCCTCGGCCGCCCGGCGGTACCAGTCGAAGGCCTGGACCGGGTCCTCGGGACCGCCGAGGCCCTGGAACAATGCGGCCGCGAGGTTGCGCATGCCCACGGGATCGCCGGCCTCCGCGGCCACCCGCAGCCAGGACAGGCCCATGGCCGGGTCGCGCTCGACGCCGAGCCCGTCGAGGAAGCAGGCCCCGATATTGTTCGCCGCCCTCCCCTCGCCCCGGTGGGCGAGTGGCCCCCAGATGGCGAGCGCCGCCTGGTGCTCGCCGGCCGCGGCGAGCGCGCGGGCCTCGTCCATCAGGTCGGCGACAGGCCGCTCGTCCGTCGCCGCCGGCCGCGCCACGGCGGCCGCCTGCGACGATCCGATGGCCTTGCGCAGCAGGGACAGGATCATCGTGCGGCCCCCAGCGCGGCAAACTGCGCCGCGAAGTCCTGCGGCGTCTCGAGGCAGCGCAGGTCGAGCCAGAGCCGGTCCTCCGCGGTGCGGCCGATGACCGGGATCGGCAAAGCGCGAAGTCGCCCGGCGAGGTCCTGCAGCGCGCGCCCCTTCGCCTTCGCCCGGGGAGCGGCGGTGAGGGCGGCGCTGGGCAGGAGATCCTGCGGCAGGGCGCCGGAGCCGATCTGGCTGGCGCAGTCGCGGATTTCGACCGACCAGCCGTCGCCCAGCGCCTCCGAGAACGCGGGCGCGAGCGAGGCGGCGAGCGCGCGGACCTCCGCCTGCGGGCGGGTGAAGGCGCGCAGCGTCGGCAGGCGCTCGGCCAGCCGGTCGGGATCGCGGTAGAGTTTCAGCGTGGCCTCGAGCGCGGCGAGCCGCAGCTTGTCGAGCCGCAGGGCCCGCTTGAGGTGGTTCCTGGCGCAGGCCCGCACGAGGTCGGCGCGCCCGGCGATGAAGCCCGCCTGGGGGCCGCCCAGCAGCTTGTCGCCGCTGAAGGTCACGAGATCCGCGCCCTCCCCGAGGACGTCCGTGACGGTGCGCTCCCGGGGCAGCCCCCAGCGTGCGAGATCGACGAGCGTGCCCGAGCCCAGGTCCTCGGCATAGGGAACGCCCTTCTCCTTGGCGAGCGTCGCCAGGTCCGGTCCCGGAACCTCGGCCGTGAAGCCCTCCACGGCGAAATTCGACCGGTGGATCTTCATGACGAGCCCGGTCTCGGGCCCGATCGCCTCGGCGAAGTCCCTCAGATGCGTGCGGTTGGTCGTGCCGACCTCGTGGAGCCGCGCGCCGGCGCGCTTCATGATCTCCGGCACCCGGAAGCTGCCGCCGATCTCCACCAGTTCGCCGCGCGAGACGATCGTCTCCCGTCCGGCCGAGAGCGTCGCGAGCACGAGCATCACGGCCGCGGCATTGTTGTTGACGACGAGGCAGTCCTGCGCGCCGGTGATCTCCCTGACGAGCCCGCGGACATGGTCGTCGCGCTCGCCGCGGTCGCCCGCTGCGAGATCGTATTCGAGCGTCGTGGGATGCCGCATGGCCTCGACGACGGCCGCGACGGCCTCCTCGGGCAGGACGGCGCGGCCGAGGTTGGTGTGCAGCACCGTGCCCGTGAGGTTGAAGACCCGGCGCTGCGAGGGACGGTTTCCTGCCTCGAGGGCGGCGGCCGCGGCGCGGGCCACGAGGTCGGGAGACGGCCGGTCGGCGGGTTCGGTGCCCTGGGACAGCGCAGCCCTGCGCCGGTCGAGCTCGCGCCGGATCGCGTCGGCGGTGGCCTTGCGTCCGAAGCGCTCCAGCGCGACCGCGGCGCTGGGGGCGCGCAGGATCTCGTCCACGGACGGCAGGGGCGACGGCGCGCGCAGGCGCTCTCCGGCGGACATCGCCTCAGGCCCCGATGAGGAAGAGGTTGAAGCCCGCCCGCCGGTAGCCCTCCTCGCGCACGAGCATGTCGAGCCCGAGGCTCGCCACGTCGTCGGCGATCCCGTCGAGGCCGGGGTCCGTGTCCTCCGAGAGGATCTTCACGTAGGAGCGGCAGGTGTCGCAGCACTCGGCCTTGATGGAGGGGTCGACGCCCTCGATGGCCTTGTAGTGGATGCCCTTCGTCGAGGAGCAGGCCAGGCACTTCACGCGCACAGCGTTCCAGCGCGTCGCGCAGAGCCCGCACAGGGCGAAGCGGCTGCGGTCGGCCTCCGACCAGTTGACGATGGAGGAGGTGGCGGGCGGGCCGCCGCAGGCCGGGCAGACGCCGTCCCCGATGAACCGGAGCGCCGGTCCGGCGAGACCCGCCGCCATGCGCGCGAGATAGACCTGCGCGGCCGCGCCGACGAAGACGTGCTCGGCCACGGCCTCGACGGGGATGGAGACGGAGAGCACGTTGCGAAGGGTCGTCGCGAGGTCCTCGTCCCCCGCAAGGCGCAGGCGCGTGAGCGCGGCGCGCGCAGTGTCGGGCATGGCGAGATCGGTCGCGGCGTCGAACAGCGCGTGCAGCGTCGCCAGCACAGGCTGGTCCACCGGCAGGGTCTCCCGCGCGATGGCCGGCATCTCGAACTGGACGGACCGGGCGACGCTCTCCTCGTCCGGGCCCTGCGGCGCGGGCCCCTCCCCCGCGATGCGCTGCTGCGCCTCCGAGAGGTCGGCCAGGAAGCGAAGATAGGAGCCGAGCGGGTGGTCCGGGGCGACGGCCCTGAAACGGGCGGCGCGGCGGCCGAACAGCGAGGCGGGATCGGGAAGGACGACCGTCGGCGGTCGTGACTCCGTCCCGATCGCGATCGGCGGGAAGGACGGAGTTGGAGTCTCTGTCATGATTTCCTCGGCGCTCGAGAACCGGACCGGCCACATCGGGCGTTCGTGCAGGAGGCTGGCCTCCTGCACAAGCGTTGGGCAGGATGGCACGCCACCCTGCCCGCGTCACGTGTCATTCGGCCGCGGTGAGCCCGCCCTTTTCCTTCTGGACCTCCTCGCGCAGCCACTTGCGGTGGTGGCGCCAGGCCCAGCCGGCGGTCACGACGCCCTGCGTCATGGCCTGGACCGTGCCGCGCACCCAGATCGCCGCGTAGACGTGCACGATCCAGATGCAGATGGCGGCGACGGCCGCCAAGGCGTGGACCAGGACGGCGATGCGCTTCTGCTCCACGGTCGTGTAGGTGGCGAAGTACTGGTCCCAGATGGCGAGGCCAGAGGTGATCAGGGCGAAGATCAGGATCGCCATCCCCCAGAAGACACCCTTCTGACCGGCATTGTACTTGCCGATCTCCGGGATCTTCTCCTCGTGCCCGCGCAGCACGTCGGGCAGGGCCTTCATCCACTTGCTGTCGTCGGAGCTGGGCAGGTTGAGCTTCCAGAAGCGCAGGAAGAGCCCGAGGAAGCTGACGACGAGCACCACCCCGATCCAGGGATGGATCTCGCGCGTCATCTGGCCGCCGCCGAAGAGGGCGGTGAGGAAGAAGAACGAGGGATAGAACAGGCTGAGGCCGGAGATCGCCAGCAGGATCAGGCAGATCGCCGTCAGCCAGTGATTGGCCCGGGCCGCCGCCGTGTAGCGGCGGACCACAGGATTGTCCGGGGTGCTCATGCCTTGCCTTCCTTGACCTTGCGGCCGTTCTCCTCGTCCTCACGCGTCACCCGGTTGGGGCCCATCACGACGTGATGGACCAGACCGGCGAGCGCCGTGAAGGCGATCAGCCCCAGGCCCGCATACTTGGTGACCCCCTTCCAGACCTCGACCAGCGGCGAGATCCGCGGGTTGTCGGGCAGGTTGGCGTAGAGGCTCGGCTGGTCGGCGTGGTGCAGCACGTACATGACGTGCGTGCCGCCGACGCCCGGCGGGTCGTAGAGACCCGCCTTGTCGAAGCCGCGCGACTTCAGGTCCTTGATGCGGCTGTCGGCGAGCTTGGCCATGTCGGCCTTGCTGCCGAAGCTGATCGCCTTGGTGGGGCAGGCCTTGGCGCAGGCAGGTCCCTGCCCCACGGCCACGCGGTCCACGCACAGCGTGCACTTGTAGGCCTTCGAGTCCGTCTTCGAGATGCGGGGAATGTTGAAGGGGCAGCCCTTCACGCAGTAGCCGCAGCCGATGCAGTTCTCGTGCACGAAGTCCACGATGCCGTTCGAATATTGCACGATGGCGCCGGGGCTCGGGCAGGCCTTGAGGCAGCCGGGATCGGCGCAATGCATGCAGCCGTCCTTGCGGATCAGCCACTCCAGATTGCCGGAGCCGGGGTTCTGCCATTCCGTGAACCGCATCACCGTCAAGCTGTTCTCGGTGAGGTCCAGCGGGTTGTCGTAGACCCCGTGGTTGATTCCCACGGGCTCCACGAGGTCGTTCCATTCCAGGCACGCGGCCTGGCAGGCCTTGCAGCCGATGCACTTGGAGACGTCGATCAGCTTCGCGACGTCGGTACCCGTCTGGGGCAAGGGGCCCGCGAAGGAACTCGTGGCGGACTTGCGCACGAGGTCCAGCGCGACGGGGGCGGCAGTTGTGGTCGCCATTGGTTCTCCCCCCTCAGCTCACGGCCGGGCCGTTCGAGATCGCCTTGATGTCAACGAGGAACGCCTTGAACTCTGGCGTCTCGATGTTGGCATCGCCGACGAACGGGGTGAGGACGTTGACGCCGAAGCCGGGTTTCGCCGCACCGATGAAGCCGTAGTGGATGGGAATGCCCACCACGTGCACCGTCTTGCCGTCGCAGACCATGGGCTTGATCCGCTTCGTCACGACGGCCTTGGCCTTCACCGAGCCGCGGTTGGAGGACACCTCCACCCAGCCGCCCTTCACGATCCCCTTCTCCTTCGCGAGCTCCTCCGAGATCTCGACGAAGAACTCGGGCTGCAGCATCGCATTCACCCGGTTGTGCTTCGTCCAGTAGTGGAAGTGCTCGGTCAGGCGATAGGTCGTCGCGGCGTAGGGGAACTTGTCCGACGTCGCGAACTGCGCCAAGTCGCCCGGGAACACGCGCGCCACCGGGTTGCCCTTGATCTTCGGGTTCACCGGATTGGCGATCGGGCTCTCGAAGGGCTCGTAGTGGACCGGGAAGGGTCCGTCCTTCATCAGGCCGCGGACCCAGAGCCGGCCCGTGCCCTCCTGGTTCATGATGAACGGCATCACCACGTCGGGCTTGGCGTTCGGCGCGATGTCCGGCACGTCGTAGCCCGCCCATTTCGAGCCGTCCCACTCGATGAGCTTGCGCTTGGGATCCCAGGCCTTGCCCTGCAGGTCGGCCGAGGCGCGGTTGTAGAGGATGCGGCGATTGACCGGCCAGGACCAGGCCCATTTCGGGTTGTTCCCGGTGTCGTCGGGATCGCTGTTGTCCCGCCGCGCCATCTGGTTGCCGGCCTCCGTGAAGCAGCCGGAATAGATCCAGTTGCCGCAGGAGGTCGTGCCGTCGTCGCGCAGGAACGCGAAGCTCGGCACCTGCTTGCCCTTCTCCACGAGCACCTTGGTGGGATCGGCAGGGTCCGTCAGCGTCTCCAGCGCGGAGCCGCTGAGTTCCTTGGCGATTTCCTCCGGCGTCCCCTCGTTCGGGTCCTTGTAGGGCCAGTTGAGGTTGAGGATCGGATCGGGGAAGGCCCCGCCCTCCTTCTCGTAGAGCGCCTTCAGCCGCAGCCAGAGCTGCGACATGATCCACACGTCCGACTTGGCCTTGCCCGGGGCGTCCTGCGCCGGCCAATGCCACTGCAGGAGACGCGAGGAATTCGTCAGCGAGCCCTCGTCCTCCGCGAAGCAGGTCGAAGGCAGCTCGAATACCTCGGTCTGGATCTCCGAGGGCTTGGAGACGTTCAGCTCGCCATGGTTCTCCCAGAAGCGCGAGGTCTCGGTGACCAGGGGATCCATGGTCACCAGGAACTTCAGCTTGGAGAGCGCCGTGCGGACCTTCTCCTTGTTGGGGAAGGACTGCAGCGGGTTGAAGCCCTGGCAGAAATACCCGTTCATCTTGCCCTGGTGCATCATGTCGAAAGCACGCAGGATGTCGTAGCCGGGCACGTCGAGCTTCGGCAGGTAGTGATAGGCGAAGTCGTTCTCCTTCGTCGCCGCAGCGCCCCACATGGACTTCTGGAAGCTGACGAAGAACTTCTTGTAGTTCTGCCAATAGCTCATCTGGTTCGGCAGCAGCGGCTTGAAGGCCCGCTTGCCGGCATAGGTGGCGAAGTCGACCTCCGCCTCCGTGGGGATGTTGAGGTATCCCGGGATGAGGTTGGACATCAGCCCGACATCCGTCAGCCCCTGGATGTTGGAATGTCCGCGCAGCGCGTTCATGCCGCCGCCGCGCACGCCGATATTGCCCAGCATCAGCTGGATCATCGCCATGCAGCGGATGTTCTGCGAGCCCTTGGAGTGCTGCGTCCACCCCAGCGCGTACATCGACGTCATCACCTTGTCGGGCTTCGACGTCTCGCCGATCATCTCGGCCACCTTCAGGAACTTGTCCTTCGGGGTGCCGCAGATGCGCTCGACGAACTCGGGGGTGTACTGCGCGACGTGCTGCTTCAGCAGGTTCCAGACGCAGCGCGGATGCTGCAGCGACGGGTCCGTCTTGACGAAGCCGTCCTCGCCGAACTCCAGCTCCCAGCTCGACCGGTCATAGTCGCGCTTGGACTCGTCATAACCCGTGAACAGGCCGTCCTGGTACCCGTAGCCTTCCTTCACGATGTAGGACGCGTTGGTGAAGGCCTTGGTGTACTCCCACTGAATCTTGTCGTTCGTGATGAGGTAGTTCATCACGCCGAGCAGGAAGGCGATGTCCGTCCCCTGGCGGATCGGGGCGTAGAAGTCCGCCACGGAGGCCGAGCGCGTGAAGCGCGGGTCCACCACGACAAGCTTCGCGCCACGGTTGGCCTTCGCCTCGGTGACCCACTTGAAGCCGCACGGATGCGCCTCGGCGGCATTGCCGCCCATGATGAGGACGAGGTCCGTGTTCTTGATGTCCGTCCAGGAATTCGTCATGGCACCACGGCCAAACGTCGGGGCGAGACTCGCCACCGTCGGGCCGTGTCAGACGCGCGCCTGGTTGTCGAACACCAGCATGCCGGCGCTACGGACCACCTTGTAGGTCACGAAGGCCGTTTCGTTCGTCGTCGCGGAGGCCGCCAGGAAGCCGGTGCTGATCCAGCGGTTCACCGGCACGCCCTTGGCGTTGGTTGCCACGAAGTTCTTGTCGCGGTCATCCTTCATGAGCCGCGCGATGCGATCGAGCGCGAACTCCCAGGTGACTTCCTCGAACTTGTCGGCGCCAGGCTTGCGGTACTTCGGCACCGTGGTGCGCGTGGGCGCCTTCACGAAGTCGAGCAGGGCCGCGCCCTTGGGGCAGAGGGTGCCCTTGTTCGTGGGGTGATCCGGATCGCCCTCGATATGGACGACCTCGCCCCGCTTGCCCTTCGAGGGGTCTGCCCCCTTCGAATACATGATGATGCCGCAGGCCACGGAGCAGTACGGACAGGTGTTGCGGACTTCGGTCAGGCCGGTCAGCTTGAACGGCCGGATGGACGCCGCAAGGGCCTCCTCCACTCCGCCAAAGCCGAGGGCCCCGATCGCCGTGCTCGCAACTCCTGCGCCTGCAGCTCCTAGGAACTGCCGCCGCGAGAGCTCGATTTGCATGACTTTCCCTCTCTCAAGAGCGTCTCAGACTCCGTGTCTGTTGCACGGATTCCCAGAGCGAACATCGTGGGCTGCGCTGTTCCCCGCGTCAAGAATCAACTGGAGGGCGGCGACCGCACAAAGCGACGCCCGACTTTCGGTGGATGCATGGCGGCGCCCCTCATGGTGCGGGTCCCGCCATCTCTTGACCCAGGTCCGCATGCGGCGGGACACGCGAGAGACAGAGAATTGACCGATGTCATCTGGGAATGCCTGGTTAATGGGACATTCAGACCTGTCTGCGAAAAGAGGTGAACCGACCGGATTGGCGAGGACCCCGCATGAGCCAGGAGACGATGCGCACGGAGCGCTTTCTGATCGTGGCCCGCGTGACGAAGCGTCAGCTCGACACCTTTCCCGCCAAGGGCTGGGTGGCCGTTGAGGTCTTCAACGAGGAGATCGTCGCCCGTGAGCGTTTCCACGCGCTTCGTGCGCCGCTCGACGACATGAAGGTGGGCGCGGTCCTCGTCCGCGCGCTGACCACCCCGGCCTGCGAAAAGATTGCCTTCGAGAAGACCGTCATCAGCAAGGACGCCGACTTCTGGGAGCTGCAGGGCACGGCCGAGATCCTGCGGGCCAACGCCGCGCAGCAGGAGGAGTGGAACAGCCGCGTCGAGCAGGTCATCGGCGAACTGGAAAGAAAGAGGCGGGTCGCCAGCGAGGCCGCCGCGTCGGCGCTCGCCGCGCGGCCGGCCCGGCGAAAGGCCTCGGGCCCGCCGCGCCTGGCCCTGGCCGCGAGCGGCGGCCTGGCAGCCGTCCTGGCCGTCGGCCTCGTGGTCGCCCTGCAGCAGGCGCCCGACACCGCCCTCGACCCGGCGGTGGCGCGGGCGCGCGAGGGAACGACGACCCTCATCATTCCCGATGCGGGCGATCCCCGCATCCTCGTGGAATACGCTCTCCGCCCCGACGGCACGCGCACCGTGGTCCGCCGCATGCCGCGCGAGAAGATGGATGCGATGGCGCAACTGGACGAGGGCGGGACGGGAATGGCGCGCCAGCAGCCGAAGAACCTGGTCGACGCGATCAGCGGATTCTTCGCGTTCCGCCAGTGATTCTCGACGCTCCACCGTAAGCGTCACCGTATTGCCCAGCCGAAACCATCGGCCTGAGCGAAAGACGCGACGATTTGCATCAAGTATGCTGGCCAGTGCACAGATGTCTGTCAGCAATTTCCCTGATGGACACTCGCCGGTGATCAGCTATCGGTGGCATACCGACATGCGAGGAGCCCCGAAATGCCGAACCAGCATCCGTCCGGACGTCCGCGGCATCAGCGCAAGATCGGCACGTCGTCCATCGTTCGCTGGCCGCGCGAGGGTTTCCTCAACCCCCGTCTCGAGGGACGCCGGGAATTGACGGGCGGGTTCGGCTTCCGCATGCCGGAGTCGGACCGCTCGGCCGTCGAGGGCATGGCGATCGCGCGCGACCCGCGCTCCCCCACGGGGCGGAGCTGACCGGCCCTTCGCCGTCTCGCGCCCCGGAGCGCCGCCGACCCGCCGCTGGCCGCATGCAGGGGTGATCACGCGCGCTTTCGGAGCCGGCAACCATGGACCTGACGACCTGACGGCACCGACCTCCCGCCGTCATCGCGGGCCGGCGGCCAAGCAATCACGTCTTCCGCCGGGCGGTCCGAGGATCCCGGCGTCGCGGCGCTCCTCGCAACAGCGTTTCCGCCAGGTCGAAGACGGCCCTACGCCAGTTCCACGACCAGTCCGTCCCGGATCGTGACCCGGCGGTCCATCCGCGCGGCCAAGTCGAGGTTGTGTGTGGCGACGATGGCGGCCACCCCCGTCTCCCGCACCAGCGTCGACAGCGTCTGGAACACGTGCTGGGACGTGTGAGGGTCGAGATTGCCGGTAGGCTCGTCGGCGAGAAGGATGCGCGGGGCGTTGGCGACGGCGCGCGCGATCGCCACGCGCTGCTGCTCGCCGCCCGAGAGCTCCGACGGGCGGTGCGACAGGCGTTGCCCGAGGCCGAGATAGCCGAGCAGCCCCTCCGCGCGCTCGCGCGCCTCCGCCTTGCCGAGCCCCCGCAGGAGCTGGGGAAGGACCACGTTCTCGAGGGCCGAGAATTCCGGCAGGAGGTGGTGGGACTGGTAGACGAAACCGATGTCGTTCCGGCGCACGGCCGTGCGCTCGTCGTCGGAGAGCGTCGTGGTGCCGCGCGAGTTCACGTAGACCTCGCCCCCGTCGGGCTTCTCCAGCAGGCCGGCGATCTGCAGCAGCGTCGACTTGCCGGTGCCGGACGGAGCGATCAGCGCGACGGACTGGCCCGCCCAGACCGCGAGGTCGCAGCCCCGCAGGATGTCGAGCGTCCCCTCGCCTTCCCTGAAGCGGCGCTCGACGTGCCAGAGGTAGAGGACGGGATCGGGATAGTCCGCGGCCATGGCGTCACTCGTAGCGCAGCGCCTCGACCGGATCGAGCCGGGCGGCGCGCCAGGAGGGATAGAGCGTGGCGATGAGCGACAGCACGAGCGCCATGATCACGATGGTGGCGACCTCACGCGGGTCGACCTCCGACGGCAGGCTGGACAGGAAGTAGAACTCCGCCGGGAAGAGGTTCGCCCCGGTGAGGCGCGACATGAACTGCCGGATGTGCTCGACGTTCAGGCTGATCAGCAGGCCCAGCAGGAACCCCGCGAAGGTGCCGACCACTCCGATGGCCGCTCCCGTGATCAGGAAGATGCGCATGATGGCGCCGCGCGTCGCGCCCATGGTGCGCAGGATGGCGATGTCGGAGCTCTTGTCCTTCACCAGCATGATGAGGCCGGAGACGATGTTCAGCGCCGCCACCAGCACGATCAGCATGAGGATGAGGAACATCACGTTGCGCTCGACCTCCAGCACGCCGAAGAAGGTCTTGTTCCTCTGCCGCCAATCGGACAGCAGGATCGGACGCTTGATCGTGGCGTCGATGTTGACCTTCACGGGATCGATGCGGTCGGGATGCTCGAGGAAGACCTCGACGGCCGTGACGTCCCCGTCGCGGTTGAAGAAGGCCTGGGCCTCGGCGAGAGGCAGGTAGACGAAGCCCGAATCGAACTCGGACATGCCCACCTCGAAGACGGCGACGACGGGATAGCTCTTGATGCGGGGCGTCACCCCGAACGGCGTCTCGGCGCCCTTGGGCGCGGTCAGCGTGAGCGTGTCGCCAGGATGCACGAAGAGCTGCTCGGCGAGCCGCCGGCCGATCGCCACGCCCTTGGCCGCGTCGAAATCGTCGAGCGTGCCCTCGCGCACGGTATTGCCGATGGCCGGGATCTTCTTGATGTCCTCGCCCCGGACGCCGCGCACCAGCACCCCGCCCGCGCCCGCCTGGGACGAGGCCAGCGCCTGTCCCTCGACCAGGGGGAAGGCGAGCTTCACGCCATTGACCAGGCCCACGTCCCGCGCC
The DNA here is from genome assembly GCA_046349155.1 of Alsobacter sp. GTDB lineage: Bacteria > Pseudomonadota > Alphaproteobacteria > Rhizobiales > Beijerinckiaceae > Alsobacter. The sequence continues at coordinate 396,186 of JAXMCW010000005.1, forward strand.
ACCTCCGCATAGTCCGTCAGGGGCTTGTCGATGGGCGCGACGAAGACGTGGCCGTTGATGCCGACGATCTTGTTCAACAGCTCCGAACGGAACCCGTTCATCACCGAGAGCACGATGATCAGCGTGGCGACGCCGAGCATGATCCCGGCGAAGGAGAAGCCGGCGATGACCGAGATGAAGCCCTCGCGACGGCGCGCGCGCAGGTAGCGCAGCGCGACCATCCACTCGAATCGCGCGAAGGGCGGGGTGCCCCGCGGCGCCGCACGTCCGTTCGCCGCAGCCTCCATGCGCCGCTCAGGCCGAGAGCTTCAGGACGGCGTCCTCGATCGAGACGAGCGTGCGCTCGCCCGTCGCCCGCCGCTTCAGCTCCACCTTGCCCTCGGCAAGGCTCTTGGGGCCGACCAGCACCTGCCAGGGCATGCCCACGAGGTCGGCCGTCGCGAACTTCGCGCCCGGGCGTTCCTCGCGGTCGTCATAGAGCACGTCGATGCCGCGCGCGCCGAGCGCCCGGTAGATCGTCTCGCAAGCCCCGTCCGTGCCGCTGTCGCCCACCTTGAGGTTGAGGAGGGCGACCCTGAAGGGCGCGACCTCATCCGGCCACACGATGCCGGCGTCGTCATGGAAGGCCTCGATGAGCGCCGCGGCGAGGCGCGAGGGACCGATGCCGTAGGATCCCATGTGGACCGGCACGGCCTGGCCGTCCGGCCCGTTCACGACCGCGCCCATGGGCTCGGAATACTTGGTGCCGAAATAGAAGATGTGGCCGACCTCGATCCCGCGCGCGGAGACCTTGCGGTCGTCCGGGACTTCCGCGAAGCGCCCGGCGTCGTGCATCTCGCTGGTCGCGGCGTAGGGCGCGGTATAGGCGTCGAAGATCCCCTGCAGGCCGGCCGCGTCGTCGAAGTTCGTGTCCGCGGGCGGGATCGGCAGGTCCAGGATCGCGCGGTCGCAATAGACCTCGCTCTCGCCGGTCGAGGCGAGGATGATGAACTCGTGGCTCAGGTCGCCGCCGATGGGGCCCGTGTCGGCCCGCATGGGGATCGCGGTGAGGCCCAGCCGGTGGAACGTGCGCAGGTAGGCCGCGAACATGCGGTTATAGGAGTGTCGTGCCCCGGCCTGGTCGAGATCGAAGGAATAGGCGTCCTTCATCAGGAACTCGCGCGAGCGCATCACGCCGAAACGCGGGCGGACCTCGTCCCGGAACTTCCACTGGATGTGGTAGAGGTTCAGCGGCAGGTCCTTGTAGGAGCGCACCGAGGCCCGGAAGATCTCCGTGATCATTTCCTCGTTGGTGGGCCCGAACAGCATCTCGCGCTCGTGCCGGTCCTTGATGCGCAGCATCTCCTTGCCGTAGGCGTCGTAGCGGCCGGATTCCCGCCAGAGGTCGGCTGACTGGATCGTGGGCATCAGCAGCTCGACGGCGCCCGAGCGGTCCTGCTCCTCCCGGATGATCCGGTTGATCTTGCCGAGCACCCGCAGGCCCGCCGGCAGCCAGGCATAGATGCCGGCGGCCTCCTGGCGGATCATGCCGGCCCGCAGCATCAGGCGATGGGAGACGATCTCGGCCTCGCGGGGCGGCTCGCGGAGTATCGGCAGGAAGTAGCGGGACAGACGCATGGGTTCGCGGACCGGCGTGGACAAGAGTCGGGGAGCACCATCAAGCGCATCGCAGCGCAAAAGACAAGCGAGCGACCTTGGCGGCCCCTGGCGCGACCGTGCATCTTTTTCGCGCCACCCATGCACAAAATGGTGACAGCAGGAAATTGCTCGTCTATGACTCGTGCGCACAATAACAGGCCCGATGCGGGAGCAACCCGCGCAAGGGACCGGGTCCAAGTCTTGGGAGGAAGACAGCCGGTTGAACCCTCGGGAACAACCGGGTCGTTTCGTCGCTGGCGCCGCAATGGCCGACTCGTCGAGATGATCGAGCGCTACGCAACCTCGTAAAAGGCAAGGCGAAAGCCTTGCCTTTTTCTTTTGGCCCGCCCTCGTCCGGGCGGCAACTTCGCAATTCTACGTCAGCAGAAATACGCGCTTGCGGCGCAGCCGGATCATGGGCTGGGCTGGAGAATTGCGTTCGCCCGCGATGCGGCCGGGGCGGCGCTCCCCGCCGGAGGCGCCCCGGTCAGAGCGACCAGGAATAGCCGACGAAGTACCAGAGGAATGTCGAGAGGGGCACCGCCGCGAGCGTCGTGTAGACGAGCTTGCGTCCCAGCATGGGAGCCACGGGGGCGCCGGGGTCGGTGCCTGCGCTGACGTCGCCGCCCTCGTGCTGGCTCCTGACGCCGATGGGAAGCATGGCGAAGAGCGTGATCCACCACACCACGAAATAAAGCGCGATTGCGCCGACCCAGTTCATTCCCGTCTCCTGCGGGCCCCCGGTCGCCTCGTGCGGACGACGGCCCCGCAGAGCCATGCCCCAAACCGGGGCCCGCGCCAAGCCGCCGGCCTTGCGGCCATGCGATGCAGCGCCCTCCGCCGGCGGCTCAGGCCTGCTCCAGCTCCACGAGCGTCCCGGTGAAGTCCTTGGGATGCAGGAACAGCACGGGCTTCCCGTGCGCGCCGATGCGCGGCTCGCCATTGCCCAGCACGCGTGCGCCCGTGGCCCTCAGCCGGTCGCGCGCGGCAAGAATGTCGTCCACCTCGTAGCAGACGTGGTGGATGCCGCCGTCGGCGTTCTTCTCCAGGAACTTCGCGATGGGAGACGCGGCTCCCAGCGGCTCGAGCAGCTCGATCTTGGTGTTCGGCAGTTCGATGAAGACGACGGTCACGCCGTGGTCGGGCTGGGGCAGCGGATCGGAGACCTTCGCGCCCAGCGTGTCGCGGTAGAGCGCCGTGGCCGAGGCGAGGTCCTTCACCGCGATGGCGACGTGGTTCAGCCGTCCGATCATGCTGTCCTCCTGTGGAGACCGGCCCCCTCGATAGCGCGAAAGCGGGCGGATGACCCGTCCGCCTTTCGGCGGATCAGACCACGAGGACGTGGACGTGGCAGGACGGCTTCTTGCCCCAGGCCTCCGACACGGCCGCCCGCACCGCGCGCTCCACGGCGTTCTCGACGAGGTCCGGATCGCGCCGGCGCTGGCGCGACAGGCCGTCGAGCACGCTGAAGATGGCGTCCTCCACCACGTCCTCGAAGGCGTCGCCCCCGCGCGTCACCTGCGGCAGGCCGGTAAGCTCCATCGAGGGCTCGCCCACCACCTCGCCCTTGTCGCTGATCGCGATCGCGATGGAGACGAGGCCGCCGAAGGCCAGGCGGCGGCGCTCGCCGACGGTGGATTCGCCCTCCGGCACCAGCAGCGATCCGTCCTTGAAGACGCGCCCGAAGGGCACCTCGTCGATCACCCCGGGCTTGCGCGGCCCGAGCAGGATCATGTCGCCGTCCTTGGCGACGAGAACGTCCGGCACCCCGAGCGCGCGCGCCAGTTGCGCATGCTCGTGCATGTGCAACGCCTCGCCGTGCACCGGCACCGCCACCCGGGGCTTGAGCCAGCCATAGAGCCGCTCGAGTTCCCCGCGCCGGGGATGGCCGGAAACATGGACGAGGTGCGTGCGGTCCGTGATGACCTCCACGCCCTGCCGGATCAGGGCGTTGACGATGCGCCCCACGGCCTTCTCGTTGCCCGGAATGGTGCGCGAGGAAAGGATCACTCGGTCGCCGGAGGACAGGGCGAGATCGGGATGCTCGTCGAGCGCCACGCGGGCGAGGGCCGCCCGAGGTTCGCCCTGGCTGCCCGTCAGCAGCGCCACGACCTTGTCGCGCGGCAGGTAGCCATAGGCGTCGGCGCCCCGGAATTCAGGCGCGCCCTCGAGGTAGCCGCATTCGGTCGCGACCTGGATGACGCGGTCCATGGCGCGCCCCACCGCCACCACCTCGCGTCCGCAGGCGGCGGCCGCCATCGCGACCGCGCGGATCCGCGCGACGTTGGAAGCGAAGGTCGTCACCGCCACGCGGCCCTTGGCCGAGCCGATGAGCTCGGTCAGCGTCTTCTCGACGTCCGCCTCGCTGGGGCTGTCGCCGCCGCGGATGGCGTTGGTGGAGTCGCAGACGAGGGCCAGCACGCCCTCCTCGCCGATCGCGGCGAGGCGCTCCCCGTCGGTCGTCCAGCCCGCGCCGGGCGACGGATCGATCTTCCAGTCGCCCGAGTGCAGCACGGTCCCCACGGGCGTGCGGATCGCCAGCGCCGTCGATTCGGGGATCGAGTGGGCCATGGCGACGACCTCGACCTCGAACGGCCCGAGCGACAGGCGCGAGCCCCTGTCCATGACCGTGATGGGGAACTTCTTCGCACCCGGCTCCTGGAACCGGCGGATGTCGAGCAGGCTCGCCGCGAACTGCGTGGCGTAGACGGGAGCCTGCAGCCTGGGCCACAGGTCCATCAGCGCGCCGATGTGGTCCTCGTGCGCATGGGTGATGATGATGCCGACGAGGTCCGCCCGCGCCTTCTCGAGGAAGCGCACGTCGGGCACCACGAGGTCGATGCCCGGCAGGTCCTCCCCCGCGAAGCTCACGCCGCAATCCACCAGAAGCCACTTGCGGCGCTGGCGCGGACCGAACCCGTAGAGGCTCGCGTTCATGCCGATCTCGCCGACGCCGCCCAGGGGGACGAACACCAGTTCGTCGCCGTCACCTGCCATGAAGCGTATCCCCGTTCCTGTCCTGCCCCGCGCCGCCATCGGCCGGGAACACGTCGCCGGCCTGGATCACGGTCAGGCCCGCCGAATCTTCGAGCAGAAGCCGCCCCTCGTGGTCGAGGTCGCGGAAGGTCCCCCGGCGGTCGCCCTCGGGACGCCGCACGAGAATGGGCTTGCCGAGCCCCTGCGTGCGCCGAAGCCACTCGAGGCGGACCTCCGCGAAACCGGAGCCTTCCCGCCAGAGGCCGAGCACATGCATGATCCGGTCCGCCAGCGCAGCGAACAGCGCGCTGCGGCTGACCGGCACGCCGGCCGCGGCGCAATCCGTGGCGGGATAGGGCGTGTCCGTGGGATGGGCGACGAGGTTCACCCCGAAGCCCAGGACCACGGCAAGGTCCCCCTGCCCTGCCGCGCCCGGCGCCGTCGTGCCCTCGACGAGGATGCCGGCGAGCTTGGCCCCGTCCAGCAGCAGGTCATTGGGCCATTTCAGCGCCAGCCGCGCCGGCGGCAGCCCCGCCACCTCGGCCAGCGCCTGGTGCAGAGCGACGGCGGCGACGAACCCGATCTGCGGCGAGGCCGACGGCGGACAGGGCGCGCGCAGGAGCAGGCTGGCGAGCAGGTTTCCCTTCGGCGATGACCAGGGTCGGCCGCTGCGCCCGCGCCCCTTCGTCTGCTCGTCCGCGACGAGCCACAGCCGGCCGGGATCGCCGGCGCGCGCGCGCGTCATCGCCTCGTCGTTGGTGGAGCCGATGCTGCCGAAGTGCTCCAGCCGGTATCCACTTGCCTCGGCGCTCGCTGACAACCTGACGGGGGACAGGTCCACGGGCGTCTCAGAACAACGACTTCGCGGCCGCCGTTGCGGCCGTGACGAGCGGCGCGGGCCAGAGCCAGAACAGCAGGTTGAAAGCGCCCGACAGGCCCATGATCGCCCGCAGCGAGAGGCTTGCCGGCTCGAACGCCTCCTTCGGCTCGTCGAAATACATGAGCTTGACGATCCGCAGGTAGTAATAGGCCCCGACCGCGCTGGTGAGCACGCCGATCACGGCAAGGGTGTACAGCTTCGCGTCGACAGCCGCGGCGAACACATACCACTTGGCGAAGAAGCCAGCGAGCGGCGGCACGCCGGCCAGCGAGAACATCAGCATGGCCAGCACGAAGGCCATGCCGGGGCTCGTGCGCCCCAGCCCCGCGAGGTCGTCGATCTCCTCCAGATAGACGCCCTGCCGCTTCATGCCGAGGATGCAGGCGAAGGTTCCGAGCGTCATGACGAGATAGAGGGCCATGTAGATGACGACGCCCTGCACGCCCGCCAGTGTCCCCGCGGACAGGCCGACCAGCGCGAAGCCCATGTGGCCGATCGAGGAATAGGCCATCAGCCGCTTGATGTTGTGCTGGCCGATCGCCGCGAAGGACCCGAGAGCCATGGAGGCGATCGCGACGAAGACGAGGATCTGCTGCCACTGCGCGGTGATGCCCGGGAAGGCTGTGATCACCAGCCGCACCGCAAGCGCCATGGCCGCCATTTTCGGCGCCGAGGCGAAGAAGGCGGTGACCGGGGTCGGCGCGCCCTCGTAGACGTCGGGCGTCCACATGTGGAACGGCACGGCCGAGATCTTGAAGCAGATGCCGGCCATGATGAAGACGAGGCCGAAGATGACGCCGGTCCCGGTATGGTCCTTCAGCACGGCGGCGATGCCGCTGAAGCTCACCGATCCCGTCAGGCCGTACACGATGGAGGCCCCGTAGAGCAGCATGCCGGAGGAGAGCGCGCCGAGCACGAAATACTTGAGGCCCGCCTCGCTCGAGCGCGCGTCATCGCGGTGGATGGCGGCGACCACATAGAGCGCGAGGCTCATCAGCTCGAGCCCGAGATAGAGCGCGACGAGATCGCCCGCCGAGATCAGCACGAGCATGCCGAGCGTGGAGAGCAGCACCAGGATCGGGTACTCGAACTTCGCAACCTTCTGGTCGCGCCAGTACTCGATCGACATGCCCAGCGTGACGAAGGAGCCGATGATCGCCGCGAGCTTCATGAAGCGGGCGAAGCCGTCCGCCACGAAGGAGCCGTTGAAGGTCGTCGCCCCGGCCGTCGAGCGGTAGACGAGCACGCCCACGACCGCGAGCAGGACCATGGCGAGCGTCGTGACCAGCCCGACGGACCGGTCGCCGCGCACCGCCCCCACCAGCACGAGGAACAGGGTTCCCAGCGCCAGCAGGATCTCCGGCAAGGCTGGCCCGAAGAGCGGAACGGTGGCCTGTATGCCTGGCATCGGTGGACCTCAGGGGGCGACGACGAGCGCGGCCGTCTTGGCGGCGCCGAGGGCGGCTTCGGCGCTCTTGAGGAGCGCGTCGGTGGGAGCGGCGAAGGCGTTGAGCACGGGGCCGGGATGCACGCCGTAATAGATGGTCAGGACGATCAGCGGCGCGAGGATCGCCACTTCCCGGCCCGAGAGGTCGAGGATCCCCTTCAGGCTGGGCTTCTCGAGCGGGCCGAACATCACGCGCGCATAGAGCCAGAGCGCGTAGCAGGCCGACAGGATCACGCCCGTCGTGGCAAAGAAGGCCACCCAGGGATTGGCGCGGAACGCACCCAGCAGCGTAAGGAACTCGCCGACGAAGCCGGAGGTGCCGGGCAGGCCCACATTGGCCATCGTGAACACCATGAGCGCAACGGCGTAGAGCGGCATGCGCTGCGTGAGGCCGCCATAGGCGGCGATCTCGCGGGTATGCATCCGGTCATAGACGACGCCGACGCACAGGAAGAGCGCGCCCGAGACGAGGCCGTGGCTCACCATCTGGAACATCGCGCCCTGGATGCCCTGCGCCGTGAGCGTGAAGAGCCCCATGGTCACGAACCCCATGTGGGCGACGGAGGAATAGGCGATCAGCTTCTTGATGTCCTCCTGCATCATCGCCACCAGCGAGGTGTAGATGATGGCGATGACGGAGAGCGCGAAGACGAAGGGGGCGAAAGTGACGGACGCGTCCGGGAACATCGGGATCGAGAACCGGATGAACCCGTAGCCGCCCATCTTGAGCAGGATCGCGGCCAGGATCACCGAGCCCGCCGTCGGCGCCTCGACGTGGGCGTCGGGCAGCCAGGTATGGACGGGCCACATCGGCATCTTCACCGCGAACGAGGCGAAGAAGGCGAGCCAAAGCCAGAACTGCATGCCCTGCGGGAACTTGTGCGTCAGCAGCGTGGGGATGTCGGTGGTCCCCGCCTCCCAGTACATCGCCATGATGGCGACCAGCATCAGCAGCGAGCCGAGCAGCGTATAGAGGAAGAACTTGAAGCTCGCGTAGATGCGCCGCTTGCCGCCCCAGATTCCGATGATCAGGAACATCGGGATGAGGCCGGCCTCGAAGAACAGATAGAACAGCACGAGATCGAGCGTCGCGAAGACGCCGATCATCAGCGCCTCGAGCACGAGGAAGGCGATGAAGTACTCCTTCACGCGCTTCTCCACGTTCACCCATGACGCCGCGATGCAGAACGGCATGAGGAAGGTGGTGAGCAGGATGAACGGCATGGAGAAGCCGTCCACGCCGAGCTTGAAGCGGATCGTGTCGGACAGCCAGGCGCGGTCCTCGACGAGCTGGAAGGCGGCGTTGGACGGGTCGAAGCGGCCCCAGGCCACCAGGGAGA
>JAXMCW010000006.1:0-325999 GCA_046349155.1 Alsobacter sp.
GTACTCGCCCATGGTGCAGCCGGTGAAGGGGGCGAGGAACTGCATCGGGGCCGGGTCGGAGGCGGTGGCCGCCACGACGATCGAGTATTCCAGCGCGCCCTGCTCCTCGAGCACCTTCACGAACTGCGCGACGGTGGAGCGCTTCTGGCCGATGGCGACGTAGACGCAGTAGAGCTTGGCGCTCTCGTCCTGCGACTGGTTGATCGCCTTCTGGTTCAGGATGGTGTCGAGCGCGATGGCGGTCTTGCCGGTCTGGCGGTCGCCGATGATGAGCTCGCGCTGGCCGCGGCCGATCGGGATGAGCGCGTCCACGGCCTTCAGGCCGGTCGCCATGGGCTCGTGCACCGACTGGCGCGGAATGATGCCGGGGGCCTTCACGTCCACCCGCTTGCGCTCGGTCGCCTGGATCGGGCCCTTGCCGTCGATGGGGTTGCCCAGAGCGTCCACGACGCGGCCGAGCAGGCCCTTGCCGACGGGCGCGTCCACGATCGCGCCGGTGCGCTTGACCGTCTGGCCTTCCTTGATGTCGCGGTCGGAGCCGAAGATCACGATGCCGACGTTGTCGGTCTCGAGGTTCAGCGCCATGCCGCGAACGCCGTTCTCGAACTCGACCATCTCGCCCGCCTGGACGTTGTCGAGCCCGTAGGCGCGTGCGATGCCGTCACCGACGGAGAGCACCTGGCCCACTTCGGTGACCTCGGCCTCGGACCCGAAATTCTTGATCTGGTCCTTGAGGATCGCGGAGATTTCTGCGGCGCGAATGTCCATCAGCCGACCTCTTTCATCGCGGTACGAATGCCGTTGAGTTTGGTGCGCAGGGAAGCGTCGACCATCTTGGAGCCGAGCTTGACGACGAGGCCGCCGATGATCGCAGGGTCGACCTTGACGTCGACCGCGACCTTGTCGCCGGCCACTTCCTTGAGCGCCTGCTTGATGTCGCCCAGCACCTTCTCGGAAGGCTGCTCGGCGACGGTGACCTGGGCCCGCACCACGCCGTTGGCCTCGTCGACCAGGGCGCGAAAGCCGCGCACCATGTCCTGGACGGAGAAGAGGCGGCGCTTGGTGGCGACGAGCAGGAGGAAATTGGCGGCAAGGCCGCCGATGCCGGCCTTGTCGAGGATCGGCTTCAGAGCCTTCACCTGCTCCTCGGCCGTGAAGACGGGACTGCGAACGAAGCGGTGCAGGTCGGGCTGGCTCTGCACGAGGCGGTCGAAGGTGTCGAGATCGCGGCCCACTGCGTCGATGGCGCCGGTATCCTTGGCGAGTTCGAAAAGGGCCGTCGCATAGCGGCCGGCGACACCAGAAACGGTCGTGTTCTCTTCAGCCACCCGTCGTCTCTCATCTGGACCGCGGCCATCCCCGCCGGGCCGCGAAGGCGGCCTGAGGCGACGACACCGTCTGGAATGGAACCGGATCCACGCTCCAAGACCGCATCGAAAAACACGGAAGACGGCGCCGACCCGAAAGGCGCGCGTGAACTAGCATGAGGATCACAGCCGCGCAACCCGAGCGGAGCCGCGCGGAGGGGCGACTTTGGGTGGGTTTGCGGGGATGGCGCCCGGCGTCATCGCCCCCCGGTCGGTCGGGCCCGGACAAAGCTCGCGCGGGCGACGGAGCCGGGCCATTCGCTGGGCCGTTTCGATCCGCCGGGCGTCGCGCGGAAGGGCTTCGGCCGGCGCCGGATCGACGTCCTTCCCAATCGCCGCACCGGATCATCAGGGGTCGGCGCCGACACGGCGCTCCGGCGGGCCTGGCGCCCCGGTCGCCGGCGCGAACCTAGAGGAAGCTCATCGGATCGACGTCGACCTGTACCCTGACGTTTCCCGTGGCCTTGGGTCCCGCAGCCAGCCAGGCGCGCAGGTAGTCCTGCAGGGGAAAGTCGCGTGGCGTCTTGAGCAGCAGGCGGAACCGGTGGCGGCCGCGCAGGACTGCGATGGGGGCCTCCGCGGGGCCCAGCACCACGGCGTCGGGGTGAGCGGGCGCGGCGCGGGCGAGCGCGCGGGCATGGCCCTCGGCCGGCGCGCGCTCGCTGGCGGAGACGACGAGGGCCGCGAGCCGGCCGAAGGGCGGCAGGCCCGCCGCCTCGCGCAGGCGGATCTCCTCCCGGTAGAAGCGCTCGGGATCTCCCGACAGCAGCGCCTTCAGCACGGGATGATCGGGCTGGAAGGTCTGCAGCAGCGCGCGCCCGGGCTTGTCGCCCCGCCCCGCCCGCCCGGTGACCTGCTGCAGGACCTGGAAGGTCCGCTCCCCCGCCCTCGGGTCTCCCGATGCGAGGCCGAGGTCGGCATCGACGACGCCCACCAGCGACAGGAAGGGGAAATTGTGCCCCTTGGCCACGAGTTGCGTCCCGATCACGATGGGAAACTCGCCGGCCGCCACGGCTTCGAGTTCCCGCCTCAGCCTGTCGGCGCCGCCGGGGAAGTCGGAGGAGAGCACGAGTGTGCGCACGCCGGGAAAGCGCTCGGCCACCTCGTCGGCGAGCCGCTCCACGCCGGGCCCGCACGGGATCAGGCTCTCGGCGGTGCCGCATTCAGGGCAGGTGTCCGGCCGGCGCTCCACGTGGCCGCAATGGTGGCAGACGAGCGCGCGGCGGAAGCGGTGCTCCACCAGCCAGGCGGTGCAGTTGGGGCACTGGAAGCGGTGGCCGCAGGCCCGGCAGAGCGTCAGGGGCGCGAAGCCTCGCCGGTTGAGATAAAGCAGCGCCTGCTCGCCGCGTCCCACGGTCTCGGCCACGGCGAGGGCGAGGGGAGGCGAGAGCCAGCGGCCGCGCTCGGGCCCGTCCCGGCGCATGTCGACGGCCACGAGTTCGGGCAGCGCGCGACCGCCGAAGCGCCCGGGCAGGCGCAAGTGGCGGTAGCGGCCACGCTCGGCGTTGACGCGGGATTCGATGGAGGGGGTCGCCGAGGCCAGCACCACTGCCGCGCTCTCGATCTGGCCGCGCATCACCGCCATGTCGCGCGCGTGGTAATGGACCCCGTCCTCCTGCTTGTAGGCGCCCTCGTGCTCCTCGTCGACGACCACGAGGCCGAGGCTCCGGAAGGGGAGGAACAACGCGGAGCGCGCCCCGGCCACGACGGCCGCCTCGCCCGACGCGACGGCCGCGAAGACGCGCTCGCGCCGTCGGCCCGCGACGCCGGAATGCCATTCGGCCGGCCGCACCCCGAAGCGCCGTTCGAAGCGCGACAGGAATTGTGCGGTGAGCGCGATCTCCGGCATCAGGATGAGGCATTGCCGCCCGCGACGCACCGCCTCGGCCACGGCCTCGAAATAGACCTCCGTCTTGCCCGAGCCGGTGACGCCCTCCAGCAAGGTCACGTCGAAGCCGCCTCCGGCGACGCTCGCGCGCAGAGCCTCGGCCGCGACCCGCTGCGCGGGCTCGAGGGGCTGGTGGAGGTGGTCGGGGTCCGGCGGCGGCGCCACGGGCTGCGGCGGCATGGTCACGGCTTCCAGCGTGCCCTCGTCGACGAGCCCGTCGACCACGGCGACGCTGACGGCAGCGGCCTCGGCGAGCGCCCGCTTGGCGTGGACGAGCCCTCCGGCGGCCGCCTCCAGCACGCGCGAGCGGCCCGGCGTGAGACGCCCGGGCCGCGGTCCCGCGAGGCGGACGCCCACCTGGACACGCTCCGCGCGCTCCTGGTCCGGCAGGCGCAGCGCGAGACGCAGGACGGCCCCCCGCGGGGCGAGCGTGTAGCGCGCCATCCTGTCGAGCAGTTTCCGCAGCCCGTCCGGCAGCGGCGGCACGTCCATGATGCCGGAGAGGCTCTTCAGATTGCTCGCCGCCGGCGTCCGCCGCAGCTCCCACACCACCCCGACGCTCTCGCGCGGCCCGAACGGCATGTGGACCACCGCGCCCGGCCTGAGACCCGGCGCGAGCGACGGCGGCACGGCGTAGCTGTAGGTCTGGTCGAGCGCCACCGGAGCCAGCACCTCGGCGACGAGGGCGCCGGCGGCGTCCGTCGCGAGCTCGGAATCGGGGGCCGTCATGCGGCAGGCATAGCACCGATTCGGGGCGCGGGAAGGCTCCGCCGCAGCGTGTCGCAAAGCCTTCGCCTCCCGCGTTACGATGCGTTAACTCTCGCCGCCCACGCTTCTCCCATGCTCCACGCCGCGCCCGATCTCGTCTCCGCCCTCGCCGATTGGCGCAGCCACATCGCCAGCGAGCGCCGGCTCGCGGCGCTCACGCTCGAGGCCTATGAGCGCGACGTCAGCCAGTTCCTGCAGTTCCTCGCCGAGCGCGATGGTGCGCTTCCCTCCCTCGCGACGCTCGACGCCCTGCGCCCGGGCGATCTCCGGCAGTTCATGGCGACCCGCCGGTCGGAAGGCATCGGCAGCCGCTCGCTGATGCGGAGCCTCGCCGGCCTGCGCTCGGCGCTGCGCTTTTTCGACCGGCAGGGACTGGCCAGGGCCTCCGCCCTGTCCGCCGTGCGCGGACCCAAGGTCAGCAAGGGCCTGCCCAAGCCGATCACCGCCGAGCGGGCTCGCAAGGTCGTGGACCCCGACAGCCGTGCCGGCGAGGAGCGCGAGCCCTGGATCCTGGTGCGCGACGCCGCCGTGCTCACTCTTCTCTATGGCTGCGGGCTTCGGATCTCGGAGGCGCTGGGCATCCTCGCCAGGGACGCCCCCGTGGACGGGCGCGACGTGCTGCGGGTCACCGGCAAGGGCGGCAAGACGCGGATGACCCCCGTCATACCGGCGGTCGCCGAAGCCGTACGGGACTATCTGGAATCGTGTCCCTATCGGCTCGCGCCGGACGAGCCCCTGTTCCGAGGCGCCAAGGGCGGACCGCTCTCGCCCCGCATCGTCCAGCTCGCCATGGAGCGCCTGCGCGGTGCGCTGGGCCTGCCAGACACGGCGACGCCGCACGCGCTGCGCCATTCCTTCGCCACGCACCTGCTGGCGCGGGGCGGGGAGCTGCGGGCGATCCAGGACCTGCTCGGCCACGCCTCGCTGTCCACGACGCAGATCTACACCGAAGTGGATACGTCCCGCCTGCTCGCCGCCTACGACGCCGCCCATCCGCGGGCGTGAGTCTCGAAGGACGAGGGGAATGAGGATGGCGCGATGCTCGCGCGCGAAGAGTCAGCCGGGAACGGCGAAGCGGGCGAAGGCCGCCGCGACCTTCGTGTAGACCGGGCGCTTGAAGCTCACCACGCGGGCCGGCAGCTCGGCCAGGGGAAACCAGCCCCACTCGGAAAACTCGGCGATCTCGCCGCCGCCGGGATCGAGCACGTCGATCTCGCCGTCCTCGCCCTCGAACCGGAACGCCACCCAGCGCTGCTCCTGCCCCCGGTAAGGCGAGAGCTTGTGGGGCGGACCGCCGTAGGGCGGGAAGTCGTAGCGCCACCACTCATCCGTGGCGGCGAGCAGGGAGACCGAGGTCACCCGCGTCTCCTCGGCCAGCTCGCGCCGGGCGGCGGCCACGATGTCCTCGTTCCGCTCGATGCCGCCCTGCGGCATCTGCCACTCGAAGCCCGGCTCGATGATCTCCGGTCCCGCCGAGAACGACTTTCCGGCGAAGACGAGGCCCGCCCTGTTGAACAGGGCGACGCCGACATTGGGGCGGTAGGGAAGGCTCATGGCCGGCCTCGCTTGGAGCGGGTCAGCTCCGGTAGTCGCCGTTGATCTCCACATAGGCCTTGGTGAGGTCGCAGGTCCACACGGTGAAGCGGCCCTTGCCGAGTCCGATGTCAACGTGGATGGCGATCTCCGGCTCCTTCATCGTCGCCGACACCTTCGCCTCGTCGTAGGAGGGGTCCCGCGCGCCCTTCACGGCGACGCGGATTCCGTTGAAGGAGATGGCGAGGCGGTCACGGTCGGCCGGTTCGCCGGCCTTGCCCACGGCCGCGACGATGCGGCCCCAATTGGCGTCCTCGCCCGCGATGGCGGTCTTCACCAGCGGCGAATCGGCGATGGAACGGGCGATCCGCTTGGCGGACGCCGCGCTCGCCGCGCCCTCCACCGTCACGGACACGAAGTGCCGCGCGCCCTCGCCGTCCTTCACCACCTGGTGGGCGAGGTCGAGCAGAACGGCGTCGAGCGCCTTGCGGAACGAGGCGAGGCGGCGGTCCGTCGGGCTCTCGATGGCGGGGCAGCCGCGCGACTTCGCCGCGCCGGTCGCGAAGAGGATCAGCGTGTCGGAGGTCGAGGTGTCGCTGTCCACCGTGATCGCGTTGAACGAGCCCTTCACGCCCCTGGACAGCATGGCCTGCAGGGCCGGGGCGGCGATCGGGGCGTCGGTGAAGACGAAGGAGAGCATGGTCGCCATGTCGGGGGCGATCATGCCGGCGCCCTTGGCGATGCCGCAGATCGTCACCTCGACCCCGTCGATCATGGCCTTGGCCGTGGCGCCCTTCGGATAGGTGTCCGTGGTCATGATGGCCTGGGCCGGCCCGCTCCAGGGGGCCGGTTGCGCGCGCGAGGCGCAGTCCTGCAGCACGCCTTCGAACTTGGTGGCGTCGAGCGGCTCGCCGATCACGCCGGTCGAGGCGAGCAGGATCTCGCCGGGCCGGCAGCCCAGCGCCTTGGCGGCGATGGAGGCTGTCAGCTTCACCGCCTGCGCGCCCGTCTTCCCGGTAAAGGCGTTGGCGTTGCCGGAATTCACCACCAGGCCGCGGGCCTTGCCGCCGGCAAGGGCCTTGCGGCACCAGTCGACGGGCGCCGACGGGCACTTGGAGGTGGTGAACACGCCGGCCGCCTGGGTGCCCTTGTCCAGGACGAGGAAGAGCACGTCGGTGCGCCCCTTGTACCGGATGCCCGCCTCGGCGGTGGCGAAGCGGACGCCCGCGATGGCCGGCATGTCCGGGAAGGCGGCGGGCGCGAGCGGGGAGACCGGGGCGGGCTTCGCCATGGCGGACCTTTGTGCGGAGAGGAGGGCGAGACGACGGGGAGCCGCCGGTGCGAGGGCGACGAAGCAATCCTCGGGGGAAGGAGCGGATTGCCTCGCTTCGCTCGCTCGGACGACGTGGGGCGGGGAGCATCCCCGCCGCCGGCAGGTCAGGGGGTCTTCGGGGCCGCGGGTGCGGCCGGGGCGGCGGGCGCCGCCGGCGCCGCGGGCTTGGCCGCGTCGGCAGGCTTGTCGAGCCTCTCGACGGAGCCCTTCGAGCGCAGGCCGAGCACGATGTCGGACTGGGCCTTGCGCTGCATGTACTGCGCGACCTGGTCCTTGACGTCGTCGAAGCTCGGCACCGGCTTCTGGCGCTTCTCCTCGAGCTTGATGACGTGCCAGCCGAACTGGCTCTTCACGGGGTCGGAGATCTGGCCGGGCTGCAGCTTGAAGGCGGCCTCGGCGAATTCCGGCACCATGCGGTCCTTGGTGAACCAGCCGAGGTCGCCGCCCTCCTTGCCGGAACCGGGGTCCTTGGAGACCTCGCCGGCGACCTTGGCGAAGTCCTCGCCGCCCTTGACCCGGGCCTCGACCTTCTTGGCCTCATCCTCGGTGGGCACGAGGATGTGGCGGGCGTGCACCTCCTCCTCGGGAGGCAGGTTCTTCACGCTGTCGTCATAGAGCTTGCGCATGGCCTCGGCCGTCACGGCCTTCTTGGCCTCCTGCTGCAGGTACTCGTCCAGCAGCATCTTGTCCTTGAAATAGGCCATGCGGCGCTGGAAGTCGGGGTCGTCCCCGATCTTGGCCTGGGTAGCGGCGCGCGCGCCGAGCTTGAGGTCCACCATGTAGCCGACCAGATAGTCGCGCTTCTGCTGGGGATCGGCTGTCTGGGGCAGGCTGCTGCCGAGATCCTCGGCGGCGAGCGCGAGGTCCTTCTCCGTGATGGGCATGCCGTCCACCTTGGCGACGACCTTGTCGTCCGCGGCGGCGGCGGTCTGGGCCAGGGCGCCGCCCGTGGCGAGGGCGAGCGCGAGCGCCGCGCAGGCGGCGGATGCCCTCAGCCGGCGGCCGAGCGGGGCCGCGGGCAGGTTCGAGGCAGGTGTCATGGGAGGCGTTTCCGTTGTCGTGATGGATGATTGGCCGGCGGCCCGGCAGTTCGGTTGCGAGAAGTGGAACAACCGCGCACGCCTGACAAGGCCGAACTGCCGCGCCCTTTGAAAAACAGGATCATGTCCCCATCTTGACGGATCGCGGACCGTACGCGGCCCTTGCGGACCTTCAGGGGCAGGCTGCAAACGACCCGTGCGTCCCGCGCCGGATGGCGCTATAAGCCCGTCCGAACGCATTGACTCCGGCTGGCGCCGGACCCTGCCCGGGCGCCGCCTGCTACTGCCACGAAGAAGGTTTCCCGATGTTCGGCGCACTCGCCAAGAAGGTCTTCGGCTCCGCCAATGACCGTCGCCTGAAGACGTATCGGCCCAAGATTGCCGCCATCAACGCGCTCGAGGCCGAGATCCAGGCGCTGAGCGACGACCAGTTGCGGGGGCGCACGCAGGACTTCCGGGAGCAGCTCGCCAACGGCGCCACGCTCGACGACATCCTGCCCGCCGCCTTCGCGACCGTCCGCGAGGCCGCCAAGCGCACTCTCGGCCAGCGCCATTTCGACGTGCAGCTCATCGGCGGTATGGTGCTCCACGAGGGCTCCATCGCGGAGATGAAGACCGGCGAAGGCAAGACGCTCGTCGCCACCCTGCCCACCTACCTCAACGCGCTCGCCGGCAAGGGCGTCCACGTCGTCACGGTGAACGACTACCTCGCCCGTCGCGACAGCGAGTGGATGGGCCAGATCTACAGGTTCCTCGGCCTCAGCGTGGGCGTCATCGTGCACGGGCTCGACGACAGCCAGCGCGCCGCGGCCTATGCCGCCGACATCACCTACGGCACCAACAACGAGTTCGGCTTCGACTACCTGCGCGACAACATGAAGTACGAGCTGAGCCAGATGGTGCAGCGCGGACACAATTTCGCGATCGTGGACGAGGTGGACTCCATCCTGGTCGACGAGGCGCGCACGCCGCTCATCATCTCCGGTCCGCTCGACGACCGCTCGGACCTCTACAATTCCATCGACAAGCTGCTGCCCCGGCTCGCGAAGGGCGACTTCGACCTCGACGAGAAGCAGCGCTCGGTGTCGCTGACCGAGGCCGGAAACGAGCACATCGAGCAATTGCTGGAGGAGGCGGGGCTGCTGCAGGAGGGCACGCTGTACGACGCGGCGAACGCCACGCTCGTGCATCACGTCAACCAGGCCCTGCGCGCCCATACCCTGTTCCAGAAGGACAAGGACTACATCGTCCGCAACGGCGAGGTGGTGATCATCGACGAGTTCACCGGCCGCATGATGCCCGGCCGGCGCTATTCCGAGGGCCTGCACCAGGCGCTGGAGGCGAAGGAGCACGTCCAGGTCCAGCCCGAGAACCAGACGCTGGCCTCCATCACCTTCCAGAACTATTTCCGGCTCTATTCCAAGCTCGCCGGCATGACGGGCACCGCGGCGACCGAGGCCGACGAGTTCCAGGACATTTACAAGCTCGAGGTGGTGGAGATCCCCACCAACATCGCCGTCAGCCGCATCGACGAGGACGACGAGGTCTACCGCACGGCCGGCGAGAAATACCAGGCCATCGTGCAGGAGATCGAGGCCGCGGCCGCCAAGGGCCAGCCGCTCCTCGTCGGCACGACCTCGATCGAGAAGTCCGAGCACCTCGCGGACTTCATGGTCAAGCAGGGCTACACGCTGATCGACTTCGCCCGGCCGGATGCGCTGGAGCCGCTCTACGAGGCCGCGCGGGCCGGCAGGCCGAGCAAGTACTTCGCCGTGCTGAACGCCCGCTTCCACGAGCAGGAGGCCTTCATCGTGGCCCAGGCGGGCGTGCCGGGCGCGATCACCATCGCCACCAACATGGCCGGCCGCGGCACGGACATCCAGCTCGGCGGCAACGCGGACATGCGCATCCGCCACGAGCTCGCCCCGCTCCCCGAGGAGGCGCGCGCCGAGCGCGAGGTCGCCATCCGGACCGAGATCGCGGCCTTCAAGCATAAGGCGCTGGCCGCCGGCGGACTCTACGTCATCGGTACCGAGCGCCACGAGAGCCGGCGCATCGACAACCAGCTGCGCGGCCGCTCCGGCCGCCAGGGCGATCCCGGGCGATCGAAGTTCTACCTGTCTCTGCAGGACGACCTGATGCGGATCTTCGGGTCCGAGCGCATGGACGGCATGCTGCAGAAGCTCGGCCTCCAGGACGGCGAGGCCATCATCCATCCCTGGATCAACAAGGCCATCGAGAAGGCGCAGCAGAAGGTCGAGGCGCGCAACTTCGACATGCGCAAGAACATCCTGAAATACGACGACGTGATGAACGACCAGCGCAAGGTGGTCTTCGAGCAGCGTCGCGACTTCATGGCCGAGGACAGCGTTCGCCAGACGATCGACGAGATGCGCCACGGCGTGGTCGACGACCTCGTCGCCAGGCACATCCCGGAGGGCGCCTATCCCGAGCAGTGGGACATTGCGGGCCTCGACGAGGGCGTGCAGAAGTTCCTGGCGCTGGAACTCCCCGTGGCCGACTGGGCCAAGGAGGAGGGGATCGCCGACGAGGAGATGCGCGAGCGCATCAAGCATGCGGCCGACGAGGCCTATGCTGCCCGGATCGAGAAGAACACGCCGGACGTGATGACCTATGTCGAGAAGCAGGTGCTCCTGCAGATGCTCGACCATCTCTGGCGCGAGCACCTCGTGACGCTCGACCACCTGCGGCAGGTCATCGGATGGCGCGGCTATGCCCAGCGCGACCCGCTCAACGAGTACAAGCAGGAGGCCTTCGAGCTGTTCGACGGCCTGATCACGCACCTGCGCGAGCAGGTGACGGGCCAGCTGATGCGCGTGGAAGTGATGTTCCAGCCGCCGGAGCCGCAGCAGCTTCCTCAGATGGAGGCGCACCACATCGACGCCACCACGGGGCAGGACGAGTTCGCTCCGGGCGGCGGCGGTGTCGACGTGATGACGCGCAGCGCCGCAGCGCTCGGCCTCGCCGCCGAGGCCGTTCCGGCCGAGGACCGCAATCCCGCCGACCCCAATACCTGGGGCCGCGTGGGCCGCAACGAGCCATGCCCCTGCGGCTCGGGCAAGAAGTACAAGCACTGCCACGGGCAATACGCCTGACCGGAGCGCCGCTGCCCGGCTGCCGGCCCCACGGGCCGAGAGGCCGGGCGCGCTAGTCCCGGCAGGCACGCGTGCCCCGCCACGCGACGGGGCAGCGGCACGAAGACGCCGCCCCGGAACTCGGAAGACAGGACCCAGAAACGATCAAGCGCCGGAGGCGGTGAGCCGACCGGCGCTTTGCATGGCGAGGGACTTGCGCCCGCAGGTCGTGACGGGAGCCTACTGGCCCGCCGTCTCGCCGGGGGTGGCGACCAGCGCCACTTTGCTGCGCTGCTCCGGCCCGGCGGCCTGCCGTTTCGGCGGCAGGGGCACCTTCGCGGGCAGGGGCGCCGCAGGGTCGGCGTCCGCGGCCGGAGTCGCGGAGGGGGTTGCACCGGTCGTGGCGGCGTCCTCGCCCGAGCCTATGCTGAGCCAGCGCTTGTAGAACGGCTTGGCCTCGGTCGAGGCGGCAGCCGCGACAGGGGCCGGCCCGGCGGCCGTGGCCGTCCCGGCCGGGGTTGGCTTCGCCGATCCGAAGAAGGAGCCGAGGGCCTGCAGAGCGCCGCCGCCGGGATTGAGGCTGGTGGCCGGCTGGGCGGGGGCGAGAGCCACCGCGCCGCCCGGCAGCGTCGGCGACACCGTCTTGGCGGGAGCCTCGGCCGCGGGCTTCGCCGCCGCGGCGGCGAGCACGGGCGCGGGCCGGGCCGGTTCGGCCTTGGCCGTCTCGACCTTCGCGGCGGCGTCCTTGCGTTCGCCCTTCTCGTTGACCGCGTATTCCTCGACCTGGTTCACCGCCTCCGGCCGGCTCACGTCGCCCAGGTCGGCGAGGCTGCGGGCCGGGCCCTCCTGCACGATGCGCTCGGCCGAATCGGCGTTGGCGTAGCCGGTGTTGCGGAAGGAGGCATGCTGGCCGCCGTCGGCATAGGCCACGCGGATCGCAGGCGTGCCCTTCTGGACGAGCTCGGCTACCTTGGCGTCGTCCTGCTGGCGCTTCTCGGCGACGAGCGAAGCTATCTGCGGATCGACCTTGACGCTCGCGCAGCTCGGCGCGCCGCCTATGGCGTCGAACGTGTACTGGCTGCCACAATAGCCGACCTTGGGCTCGAGCTTCGTCACCTCGAAGTGGTCGGAGCCCTCCTTCAGGTTCTTCCAGAAGGCGATGTTGGGGTCGTGCCGGAACTTGGCCATGTTCTCGGCCGTCATCCGGAACGGGTAGGACTGGAACTGCACCTGTTTCTGGCCGCCGTTCAGCGCCTCGCGCATCACGGCGTAGATCTCCTCGATCTGCTCGTTCGTCATGGCGAAGCAGCCGCGGGAGGAGCAGGTCCCGTGCACCATGATGTCGCCCCCGGTGCGGCCGAGCTGGCGCTCCATGGGGTTGGGATAGCCGACATTGAAGGAGAGCCAATAGGCCGAGGTCGGGTTCATCTGCGCGGCGGTGACCGTGTAGAAGCCCTCGGGAACCTGGCGGTCGCCCTCGCGTTTCTTGGGGCCGAGCTGGCCCGACCAGCGACAGACGGGATAGGTCTTCACGTGGACGTAGCGGCCGTCCTTCGCCTGCTTCCAGACCTCGATCTCCGATTCCTTCTTGTAGGCTCGGATGAGGACGGGGGCGTTGCGGTCGGTGTTCTTCTGCTGGAAGAGCGCCAGCGTGTCACCGGGGATCGGTGCATAGGCGCGAGCCGGGTAGCGGCCCGATTCGGAGTTGCAGCCGGCCAGGACCAGAAGGGAGGCCGTGGCGAACGCCATGCGAAGGGAAGCAAGCTTCATGCAGTGATCCTCGGATCACAGGCGGCCCAAGAACGCCAGGCTCGCCCGGTACCCACGGTTTAGATCGATCAACCTTTACCGAACCTTACCCCGACCCGGGACGCAAGGGACTCAAGGTTGAAGATCCGTTAAAGCGTAGCCTACCCTAGAGCTTCCGGCCAATGGCCAGGAACTTCGACGCACGTTTCGCACGAATCTCGTCGCGGGAAAAGCCCGACAAATCCATCAGGGCGGCGGCGATGGCGTCGCCGGCCGCCTCGACGGCCGCGCCGGGATCGCGGTGGGCGCCCCCCACCGGCTCCTTCACGATCCCGTCCACGATGCCGAATTTCAGCAGATCCTGGGCGGTGATCTTCATGTTCGTGGCCGCGTCCTGGGCTTTTCCGCTGTCGCGCCACAGGATCGAGGCGGACGCCTCGGGCGAGGCGACCGTGTAGATGGCATGCTCCATCATCAGGACGGTGTTGCAGCTGGCGATGGCGACCGCGCCGCCCGAGCCGCCCTCGCCGATCACCAGCGCGCAATTCGGTACGCCAAGCGACAGGCAGCAATCGGTCGAGCGGGCGATGGCCTCGGCCTGGCCGCGCTCCTCCGCACTGATTCCCGGATAGGCGCCCGCGGTGTCGACGAAGCTCAGCACGGGGATGTCGAACTTGTCGGCCAGCTCCATCAGGCGCACCGCCTTGCGGTAGCCCTCGGGCATGGCCATGCCGAAATTGTGCCGGATCCGGCTTTCGGTGTCGGATCCCTTCTCCTGCCCGATGACGCAGACCGACTGGCCCCGGAACCGCCCGAAGCCGCCGACGATGGCTTCGTCCTCGCCGAACAGGCGATCGCCGGCGAGCGGGGTGAAGTCCTCGACCAGCCCGTTGAGATAGTCGCGGAAATGCGGGCGGAGGGGGTGGCGGGCCACCATCGTCTTCTGCCAGGGCGTCAGCCCGGCGTAGATCTCGCGCAGCTGCGTCTGCGCCTTGGCCATCAGGCCCTCGATCTCCTTGGCGAGCGCCGCGGAGCCGCTGCTCTCGGCGACGCCCTGCAACTCGTCCGCCTTGGCCTCGAGTTCGGCGACCGGTTTTTCGAAATCGAGGTAGCTGCGCATCGCTGTCGTTGCTGGCCCTGGCCGGGGAGGGGTGCGGGACGCCGCATGCGGGCGGACCGGCCGCTCCGCGTGAGGCGGGGGCGCCGGCGCGCGCGGAGTACTGGCCTCTCCCCCGGTTCAAGTCAAGCGAGGCGGGTGCGGCCGCGCAGGGCGGGCTCTCAGCCGGCGGGAACGCTGGAGGTGGGAACGAGGACCGGCTGCAGCCGGACGGCCGCCCGGCGGGCCGAGCGTACGGGCACCGGACGGTAGAGCGTCTTAGTCGCCTCGATGATGTGCACGCCGGCGAAGGGGAGCGACAGGGTCGTGCCGAGCCGCTCCCAGGCGACGGCCGACTTGAGGAAGGTGCGCCGCGGGATCGGGGGGACATAGAGCGCCTCCGCCCAGTGCTCGGGGGAGAACAGCGCATGGCGCAGGACGCTGGTGAGCTGGCCGCGCGAGAACGGCTGGCCCTGGCCGAAGGGGGTCGTGTCCATGCGCGCCCACAGGCCCCGCCGATTGGGCGCCACCACGATCAGGCGCCCGCCCGGGGTGAGGATCCGCCAGGCCTCGGAGAGCAGGTCGCCCGGCCCGTCGCTGCTTTCCAGCGCATGGACCAGCAGCAGCCGGTCAACCGAGGCGTCGGAGAGCGGCAGCATCGTGCGTTCGACCAGAGCCGTGGCCGACAGGCCGTCGGAGGGCCAGTTCACCACGCCCTGCTCGGCCGGCATCAGCGCCAGCACGCGGTCGGCCTCGCCCACGAAGATGTCGAGATAGGGCACGGCGAAGCCGATCCCGGCCACGCACAGCCCGGATGTCTGGCTCCAGCGGGCGCGGACGGCGCGTCCGAGCAGCCGGCGTGCAACCGTTCCCAGCGGCGCGGCGTAGAAGGTTCGGAGATCGACGACGTCGAGTTGCATGGACCCCACAAAGCCGGTGGCACCGCGCGGCGGCCCGTGGCATCACACCGGAGCCGGCCCGTGCTGGCAAGCATAGTCCGGCCCCACTGACGGCCAGGGGCATCTGGGAGAACAGCATGAGCGCCGAAATTGAGCAATTTCTCTGCGCGTCGGACAATTTCGGCGTGCTGCTGCACGATCCCGCGACCGGCGCGACGGCGAGCATCGACGCGTGCGAGGAGGCCCCCATCCTGCGCGCCCTCGAGGCCAGGGGCTGGCGGCTCACGCATATCCTGGTCACGCATCATCATGACGATCACATCGCCGCCATCCCCGCGCTCAAGCAGCGCTTCGGCGCGCAGGTGATCGGCCCGCGCAAGGACGCGGCGCGCATTCCCGGCATGGACAAGAGCGTGCGGGAGGGGGACGTCGTGGCCGTCGGCTCGCTCGAGGCCAAGGTGTTCGAGACCCCGGGCCATACGTCCGGCCATATCAGCTTCTTCTTTCCCCGTGAGAAGCTGCTCTTCGCGGGCGACACGCTGTTCTCGCTGGGGTGCGGCCGGCTGTTCGAGGGCTCGCCCTTCGAGATGCTGGACTCCCTCACCAAGCTCGCCGCCCTGCCGGACGACACCGCTTTGTATTGCGGCCACGAATACACGCTTTCGAACGCGCGCTTCGCGCTGACGGTCGATCCGGGCAACGCCGCGCTGAAGGAGAGGGCCGCCGAGGTGGAGCGGCTGCGCGCCGCCGACGCCTTCACGCTGCCGAGCACGATCGGGCGCGAGAAGGCCACCAACCCCTTCCTGCGCGCCTCCGATCCCGGCATCGCCGCAGCGCTGGGACTCGACGGCCATCCGCCGCTCGACGTCTTCACGGAGCTGCGCGCGCGCAAGAACAGGGCCTGAGCCGTGGGCGGGTTCCGCGGGGCGGCCGGCATGGGCGTGAAGGAGGTCGTGGAGCGGCTTGCGCTCGCTCCCCACCCGGAGGGCGGCTGGTACCGCGAGACCTTCCGCGATCCGGCGACGGACGAAGCCGGCCGCTCGCGCTCCACGGCCATCTACTACCTGCTAGGCGCCGGCGACGTCTCGGACTGGCATCGCGTCGACGCCGTGGAGGTCTGGCACTACTACGCGGGCGCCCCGCTGGTGCTCACGGTTTCGCCGGACGGGCACGACGCGCAGGCCACCCACCTGGGCCCGCAGCTTGTGGCCGGGCAGCAGCCGCAACGTGTCGTTCCCGCGGGCTGGTGGCAGACCGCGACGTCGCTGGGCGCCTGGACGCTGGTCGGATGCACGGTGGCGCCGGCCTTCGACTTCGCGGGATTCGAACTCGCCCCGCCCGGCTGGCGGCCGACGCCGCGGTCGCGATGACGGCCCATCCCGCCTCGGTCGCCGGGCTGGAGGAGCGCGGCTGCAATGCATGGCCGGCCCTGCGCACGGCGCTTGTCGGGGGCTGGCTCGCGCGCTCGGCCGAAGGCTTCAGCAAGCGCGCCAACTCGGCCTGCGCCCTGCCCGGCGCGGCGCCGCTCCCCGCCGTCCTGTCCACGCTCCAAGACGTCTACGCGCGCCAGGGCCTGCCCTGCATCCTGCGGTTGACCCCGCTCGCCCCGCGCGGGACCGCCGCGCTCCTCGACGCGGAGGGCTGGGCCAGCGTGGACGAAACCAGCGTCCAGGTCGCCCACCTGGGCTCGCGCGCCGCCGGTGCAGGCCGGCCGGCCGGCCTCGCCCTGTCGGCTGCCGCCGACGCGGGTTGGGCCGCCGGCTTCGGCCGGGCCAATGGCCGTCCGGACATGAACGAGGCGGTCCTGCTGCGCATGCTCGCGGCCCTGCCTGCCCCGGCTGCCTTCGCCCGGCTCGTCGAAGGGGGCGAGGAGGTCTGCTACGGCATGGCCGTCGTCGAACGCGGCATGGTCGGGCTGTTCGACATCGCCACGCCCGCGGCCCATCGCGGCCGCGGCCATGCGCGCCGTCTCGTGGCCGGGCTCATGGCATGGGGCCGGGAGCAGGGGGCGCATGACGCCTACCTGCAGGTGACGACCGGAAACGGGCCGGCTCTCGCGCTTTACGCGAGTCTCGGTTTCGTTGAAACCTACCGCTACGTGTACCGGCTGTCGCGCTGACGCTTGGAGCGTCTGCCTCGCGGGCGGTCCGCCCTGACGTTGCAGGACGCGGCGCGAGGCGGAGGCTGGTTGAGTGCCTGCCGGGTTAATCGTGTTTCTAAACGGAGATTGAACAACAGCAAGATTCGGGATATCGAATGGTATTTTCAAAATCCATTTGGACCCGATCATGATCTCATCCGATCCCTCCATCCTCGAGAACCTTCGGAGACTTCACCACGAAGTGGCGACCCGCCTGGCCCGGGAAAGCGAAGATTATCGCCTCGTCGTCGCCCTGCGGCAGACCATCCAGTGGCTGGAGCGGCGGGAGACCGGGGGCGCGGTCAAGGGCGAGGGCGAGGCGGGGCTGGCGGCGCAGGAGCCCATGCCGGCCATCGAGATCCTCGCGGCCCTCGCGCGCCGCGGTGCCAACCGGAGGGCCCCGTCTGCCGACGGCCAGGAGACGAAGCGCGATGCGGTGGTGCGGATCCTCCGCGAGCGCGGCGAGCCGGTCTCGATCGTCGAACTGATCGAGCTCATGCAGAGCCGGGGCATTTCCGTGGGCGGCGCGCGCCCGCAGGGCAACCTGTCCTCCAACCTGTCGCAGGACAAGCGCTTCCGGCCGATCCGCTATCGCGACCGCGCCTGCTGGTGGCTGGCCGACGTGCCGGTGCCGCAGCCCCCGTCGTTCCCGCAATCCCAGGCGAGTTGAGCGGCCGCGCGACGCCGGGCGAGGGCCATCGCCCGGCAATCCCGGCGGCCTGCCCCGGACGCAAAAGGGGCGCGACCGTGGCCGCGCCCCCTGAGAAGCCGCCGTTGCGCGGGACTCAGGCCATGTACTGGCCGCCATTGATCGAGAGCGTCGAGCCGGTGATCCAGCCCGCCTCGTCGCTGGCGAGGTAGACCACGGCCGCGGCGATCTCCTCGGCCTGGCCGAGCCGGCCGACGGGGATCTGCGGCAGGATCTTGCTCTTCAACACCTCTTCCGGAACGGCCTGCACCATCTCCGTCGCGATGTAGCCGGGCGCGATCACGTTCACCGTGACGCCTTTTGTCGCGTTCTCCTGGGCCAGCGCCTTGCTGAAGCCGATTACGCCGGCCTTGGCGGCAGAGTAGTTCGCCTGCCCCATCTGGCCCTTCTGGCCGTTCACCGAGGAGATGTTGATGATACGGCCGAAATTGCGCGCCCGCATGCCGTCGATGACCGGACGGGTCATCGTGAACATGGAGTCGAGGTTGGTGCTGAGCACCGCCCGCCACTGGTCGAAGCTCATCTTCTGGAAGAAGCCGTCGCGCGTGATGCCGGCATTGTTGACCAGGACGTCGACGGGGCCGAGTTCGGCCTCCACCTGCTTCAGCCCGGCGGCGCAGGCTTCCGGATTGGCGACGTCCCACTTGTAGACGTGAATGCCGGTCTCGGCCTTGAACTTCTGAGCGGCCTCGTCATTGCCGGCATAGTTGGCGGCGACCTTGTAGCCCTTCGCGGCGAGGGCCTTGGAAATGGCGGCGCCGATGCCCCGCGTACCTCCGGTGACGACTGCGACACGAGACATGCGTTTCCCCTCTGCTGCTCGTTGATGGCGGGAGCGCGACGCCCGGGCGGCGCGCCGGTCTTGGCCGGGCCGGACCCCGGCGCGGCGCGCCGGGTCCTTCGCTCCGGGATGGAGACGGGCGCCAGCCGGGATCCGGCCGGCGGGAGGATGTCCTAGCGCTCGACGGTGAGCGCGATGCCCATGCCGCCGCCGATGCACAAGGTGGCGAGGCCCTTCTTGGAGTCGCGCTTCTGCATCTCGGACAGCAGCGTGACCAGCACGCGCGCGCCCGAGGCGCCGATCGGGTGGCCGATGGCGATGGCGCCGCCATTCACGTTGACCTTGGAGGTGTCCCAGCCGAGGTCCTTGTTGACCGCGATGGCCTGCGCGGCGAAGGCCTCGTTCGCCTCGATCAGGTCGAGGTCGCCCACCGACCAGCCGGCCTTCTCGAGCGCCTTGCGCGAGGCCGGGATCGGGCCCGAGCCCATGATGGCGGGGTCGACGCCGGCGGTCGCCCAGGAGGCGATGCGCGCCAGCGGCTTCAGGCCGCGCCGGTTGGCTTCGGCAGCGGTCATGACGACCAGGGCGGCCGCGCCGTCATTGATGCCGGAGGCGTTGCCGGCAGTCACCGTGCCGTCCTTGGAGAAGGCGGGACGCAGCTTGGCGACGGCATCGTAGGTCGTGCCGGGGCGGATGTACTCGTCGTCGGAGACGACGACGTCGCCCTTGCGCGTGGAGACCGTCACGGGGACGATCTCGTCCTTGAACCGGCCGGCCTTCTGCGCCGCCTCGGCCTTGTTCTGCGAGGCGACCGCGAACTTGTCCTGCTCCTCGCGGGTGATCTGCCACTTGGTGGCGACGTTCTCTGCGGTGTTGCCCATGTGGTAGCCGTGGAAGGCGTCCAGCAGGCCGTCGCGCAGCATCGTGTCGACGAACTTCAGGTCGCCCATCTTGGTGCCGTTGCGCAGGTGCGCCGTGTGCTGCGACTGCGACATCGATTCCTGGCCGCCGGCCACGATGACCTTGGCGTCGCCGTTGGCGATCTGCTGCAGGCCCAGCGCCACGGCGCGGAGGCCCGACCCGCAGAGCTGGTTCAGCCCCCAGGCCGTCTTTTCCTGTGGGATGCCCGCCTTCATGGCGGCCTGGCGGGCCGGGTTCTGGCCCTGGCCGGCGGCGAGGACCTGTCCGAGGATCACCTCGTCGACCTCCTCCGGGGCGACCCCGGCGCGCTCGATGGCCGCCTTGACGGCGATGGCGCCGAGCTCGTGCGCGGCCAGCGTCGACAGGGCCCCGCTGAAGGAACCGACCGGCGTGCGGGCGGCGCTGACGATGACGATGTCCGTAGAGGCCATGAGGTTCTCTCCCTGGGGTCGTGTTCGGGCGGTTCGACAGCCCTGACGCGTCGCATTGCAGCGCGAGAAGAGGGTGCGATCTCGGCCAGACTTTCCGTGCCGCGGGGGTGAGCGTCAAGCGAAAGAGATGCCCAAGGCCTCAGCCTTTGGTGGCGTTTTCTGCCTATCCTGTGACCAAAGTCGCAGAAAACACATTTCGCAACGGCGAGAAACGCGTTAGCGTCCCGCCCCGGGAGCGAAAAGGGACCGCTTCCGGTGTGTCTCTCGGCGGTGAAAATGGCGACGGAAAAACAGCCCACGGTCATCAAGAAGTACGCCAACAGACGCCTGTATCACACGGGCACCAGCACCTACGTCACGCTGGACGACCTCGCCGGCATGGTGAAGGGGGGCGAGGATTTCGTCGTGTACGACGCCAAGAGCGGCGAGGACATCACGCGCTCCGTGCTGACGCAGATCATCTTCGAGCAGGAGGGCAAGGGAGGGCAGAACCTCCTGCCGATCACCTTCCTGCGCCAGTTGATCCGCTTCTATGGCGACAGCATGCAGGCTTTGGTGCCGAGCTATCTCGAGCATTCCATCCACACGCTGACCGAGAACCAGCAGAAGTTCCGCGATCAGATCGCATCGACGCTGGGCGCCAACCCCTTCGGCTCCGCCGCCTTCTCCATGATGGACGAGCAGGTGCAGAAGAACATGGCGATGTTCCGGGACGCGCTGAAGATGTTCACGCCGTTCGGGATCCAGGGCGCCAACGGAGGCGCTGAGCAGCCGGGTTCCGGCGCCCCTGCTCCGGCCTCCCCGCCGGACCCTGCCGGCGACATCGGCGAATTGAAGCGCCAGCTCTCGGAAGTGCAGAAGCGCCTCGACAAGCTCTCGGGCTCGTAGGCCCCGCGCCCTCGCCGGGCCTCGCCCCGTGGGCGGAAGTTGCCTGCGCCAGGCCCTACAGGGCCTGGGAGGCTGCGCCAGGGTCCATGAAGGGCTCGGCGATTCCGAAGAGCTCGCCCTGCAGGTAGTCGACCCCCCAGTCGCGCAGGAGCATGGCGGTCTCCTCGTCCCGCACCCATTCGGCAACCACCTCCACCTCGAGGTGGCGGGCGAGGTCGAGCAAGGTCTTCACGAAGAAGCGGTCGTCATTGGAGCGGCCAAGATTCTGCACGAAGGCGCCGTCGATCTTGACGATGTCGACGCCGAGATCGCGCAGGTGCCGGAAGGAGGTATGCCCGGCGCCGAAATCGTCGATCGCCACGCGGGCGCCGAGTTCCTTCATCGCGGCGATGACCTGCTTGGTCTGCTCGAGGTCGTCGATGATCGACGTCTCCGTCAGCTCGACGATGAGCCGGCGCGCCACGTCGGGGCGGGCGGCGAGCTGGGCGGCGAGAGAATCCAGCCATTCGGGCAGGCGTAGGGTCGCTGACGAGACGTTGAGCGACATGGAGGCCGTGGGCTCGGCGACCAGCGAGGAGACGGCCAGCTCAAGCACGCGCAGGTCGAGCAGCCCGACGAAGCCGAGCTTCTCCACCATGGGCACGATCTGCGCCGCCGTCATGAGCGTGCCGTCGTGCCGGCGGATGCGCACCAGGGCCTCGTTGAAGGCCACCGAGCGCGAGCGGGCGTGAACCACGGCCTGGCGGGCCACGAGCACCCGGCGCTCGTTCAGGGCGGACACGATCTCGTCCGTGAAACGGCGGTTGTTCTGGCGGCGCTGCTCGCGTCGGCGGTCCGGGATGAAGGCGACGAAGGACTGCGTCGGCGAGGCCTTGGCGTCGGCCAGCGCCTCCTCGGCGTGCTGCATCGCCTCGGCTGCGGTTTGGCCGTTGCGCGGCAGCAGGATGCCGCCGATGCGCACCTGGACGGCGATGGGGCCGGCGGAGGTGTCGAGCGGCGCCTCGCGGACCGCCTCGATGAAGCGCCGGGCGGCCACCCCGAGCTGCTCCTCGGCGCACCCCATCAGCACGACAGCAAGCTTGCTGCCCGCATAGCGGGCGAGCGCGTCGCCCCGCCGCATGACCCGCCGGATGCGCGCGGCCGTCCCGGCGATCAACTCGTCGGACACGTCGAATCCGTAGGATTCGTTGAACATCGAGAGGTTCTCGATGCCCACCAGCATCATGGCGAAGGAGGTGTGCTTGCGCCGCGCCTGGGTGATCTCGTCGTTGAGGACGTCGGAGAGCTGGCCGCGCGAGAGCGCGCCGGTCAAAGGGTCTCCGAAGGGACCGGTCGGGCGTCCCTGGGCCGGGGCCGGCACGACGCGCACGACGCCGTGCACGCGGGCGGGCCGTCCGCCGGAGCCGGCGAACCAGCGGCCTGTATCCTCGATCCAGATGGGCTCGCCGGCCTCGGCGCGCAGGGCGTAGGTGGTCTGGAAGGGCACCCCGTGCCCCGTGTCGCGCTCGCGGCCCCGGGTCACCGCGTCGTAGCGGGGCACGCCTGAATCCTGGAGCACGCGATAGGCGTAGGCGCGGCCGGTGGCGATCTGCGCGAGATCGGGCACGCGCAGGGTCGTGGCGGCGTTGGCGCCCCAGGTGATGCGGTCGCTCGCCATGTCCCAGTCGTAGAGCGTCTCGCCGATCGAACTCAGCACCGCCCGCAGGTTGGCCGCGGCGGGGTCGTCGGCGGACCCCGTTCTGGTCGAGTAGAGCGACGGAGCGGGCGGACCGGGGAAGAGGGCGTCGGATTCCATGCGCTGCGCCGTGAACTCCGGACGGCAGCGCGCGGGCAAGGCGCAGCCGAGGCGAGATGTCTCGTTTGGGGACGCCGGCCTGTCCGACCGTGCCAGAACGATGCTCGCCGAAGGGTTAAGATGGGGTTAAGGGTGGTCTTGGGCTTGCACGGAAAAGGCCGCAGACCCCACGCCGTTTCGGAAATCCCCGATGCCGCACGACCACTTCCATGACGACGCTGCTTCACTCCCCCGGGGGGAGATGAGCGTGTTCGGGCCGCAGGAGCGCATCGAAGGATTGCGCGAACGGCAGGGTCACAGGCCCGCCTATCGGGCGGACGCCGCCTTCCTCGCCCACCTCGTCGCCGTGCGGACGCAGGCTCCCGCGCAGCGGGCCAAACGCAGAGCGGCGCCCGAGACGGGCGCCGCTGCGTACCAGACGGGGCTTGGGCTGCTCGCGGACGCGCCCCAGGGACGCGTCGCGCGCGAGGCCTGAGCCTTCCTTACTTGTCGGTCTTGACCTTGAGGACCTGACGGCCGCGGTACATGCCGGTCTTCAGGTCGACGTGGTGCGGACGGCGCAGCTCGCCGGAATCCTTGTCCTCGACATAGGTCGGGGCGGCAAGGGCGTCGGCGGAACGGCGGAACCCCCGCTTCATCGGCGAGGTCTTTCTCTTCGGAACGGCCATTGAACTCTCCAGGACTTCGGGCTGGCGGCCAGAACCCGCGTCGGATCTTCGGCCAGGCGCAAAAACGAAGCCGGGCTTATACAGCCAACCGCGCGCGAAGGCTAGACCGGGCGCAGCGGGAATTTTGGACCCCCCGGCCGGGTTACCGGCCGGCCTGCACGCAGGCGACCCACGGCTCGGCGCCGCCCATCCGGCCGAGCACGCGCACCGCCAGCCTCTGGTGCCCGCGCGATGGCCGCCCGGCATGGCGGCGGACCGGGCTGGGCAGGGCGGTGGCGAGAAGCGCGGCCTCCCGGGCGGACAACGTGGCGGCCGCGTGGCCGAAGGCGGCCTGGCTCGCGGCCTCGGCCCCGAAGACCCCTTCGCCCCACTCGGCGACGTTGAGGTAGACCTCCATGATGCGCCGCTTAGACCAGACGAGATCGAGGACGAGCGCGAGGGGGATCTCGAGGCCCTTGCGGACGTAGCTGCGCGAGGGCCACAGGAACAGGTTCTTCACGAGCTGCATCGTGATGGTGGAGGCGCCGCGCGAGGGGCCGTCGTCGGACTCGACGACGACCTCCTTCAGCGCGCCCCAGTCGACGCCATGGTGGCCGCAGAACTGGCCGTCCTCCGACATGACGACGGCGTCGACCAGCCGGGGCGAGATCTGGGACAAGGGGACCCAGCGCCGGTCGACGTCCTGGAAGGTGACCCACCGGGCCAGCATGAGGGTCGATGGCGGGCGGATGACGGAATAAAGAAGCAGCAGGGCGGCGAAGGCGCCGACGAGGCCGAGCATCGTCCAGCCTCCGATCCGCAGCGCACGCTTCACCCGCTCCCTCCATCCTCGTTACGGCGCGACCGCTCCCGCCCGGCGGCGAGCCTTGACCGATGGAGGGCGATCAGGCAAGCCAGCCGCCGCAAAGAGGCCACGGCCGCCGCCGATTGTCGGGACACCATGCCAGCCCACCCTGTCGAGTTCGAGCGGGCGCTCGCCCAGACTGCGGAAGCCGTGGAGGCCATGCTGGGTTCCCTGCTGGGATCCGAACCGCTCCCCGGCGAGATCGCCCGCCCGGCCCGCCTCGTCGAGGCCATGCGCTATGGCGTGCTGGGCGGCGGCAAGCGGCTGCGCCCCTTCCTGCTCGTGGAGAGCGCCCGCCTGCTGGGAGCCGGGGGAGAGGGCGTGCTTCGCGCGGCCTGCGCGCTCGAAATGGTGCATTGCTACTCCCTGGTGCATGACGACCTGCCTGCCATGGACGACGACGACCTGCGCCGCGGCCGGCCCACCCTGCACAAGGCCACGGACGAGGCCACCGCCATCCTCGCCGGCGACAGCCTGCTCACCTACGCCTTCGACGTGATGGCCGACGAGGCCACGCATCCCGACGCGCAATGCCGCGCCGCGCTGGTCCTCGGCCTCGCCCGCGCAGCCGGTCTCGGCGGCATGGCCGGCGGCCAGATGCTCGACCTCGAGGCGGAAGGCCGCTATGCGGACGGCCCACGCCATGCCTTGCCGGACACGGAGATCCGCCGGCTGCAGGCGATGAAGACGGGCGCCCTGCTCGCCTACGCTGCGGAGGCCGGCGCCATCGTCGCCGGCGCGCGGCCCGAGGATCGCGCCACGCTGTGCGCCTACGGCAAGGCGCTGGGCGCGACGTTCCAGATCGCAGACGACATTCTCGACGTGGAATCGACCAGCGAGGCGCTCGGCAAGGCCACCGGGAAGGATGCCGGTCGCGGCAAGGCCACCCTGGTCGACGCCCTGGGCCTGGAGGAGGCGCGCGCCGAGCGCGACCGCCTCGCCCATGCGGCGACCATGGCGCTGGCCGGGTTCGGGCCTGAGGCCGATCTCCTGCGCCGCGCGGCCGCCTTCGCAGCGGAACGCCGGTCGTGACGGACCTGCCAGCGGCGCCGCGGCGTCGCCATCCCCTCCATGTCCGTCTGGGCCGGGCGGCCCGCGCCCGGCCGATCTTCGTCGCCGCCTGCCTGGCCGCTCTCGTCACCCTGGCGTTGCTGCCGGAAACGTCGCGCACCGTGGCGCGCTCGCTCGTGGCGTGGGACGCCTTCGTGGTCGTCTATATCGTCGGGGCCTGCGCGATGATGGCGCTGACGCCTGACGCGGAGATGATCCAGAACCGGGCGGAAGGCCTCGACTATGGCAGCGGCGCGGTGCTCGTCGTCACCATCGGCGGCGCCGTGGCCAGCCTCTTCGCCATCGCGGTCGAGCTCGCCGCGGCCAAGGTCGGCGGGCATACCCGCGCGAGCCCGATCGCGCTGTCGATCGCGACGGTCGCCCTGTCCTGGGTCTTCACCCACCTCGTCTTCGCGCTGCACTACGCGCACGAGTTCTATGGGCCGGACGGCAGCCCCAGCGACGACGACACCCGGCAGGGCCTGAAATTTCCGGGCACGGCCGAGCCCAACTACGTTGAGTTCGTCTATTTCGCCTTCGTGATCGGCTGCGCCTGCGCGACGGCGGACGTCAACATCACCTCGCGCCGGATGCGGTGGGTGGCCATGGCCCACGGCGTCGTGGCCTTCGTGTTCAACACGGCCATCGTGGCGCTCAGCATCAACATCGCCGCCGGCCTGCTCTCGGCCGCGTGAGCCCCGGTCCCGGAGCGACCGGACGCGGGCCCGCCGGCCCCTCGCCCGGCCTATTCCGCCGCCGGGCGGTCCTTCCGGCCATAGCGGCGCTCGATGTAGTCGGCGACCATCTCCTTGAACTCGGCCGCGATGCGCGGTCCGCGCAGGGTGCGGACCTTCTCGCCGTCGACGAAGACGGGTGCGGCCGGCATCTCCCCCGTGCCGGGCAGGGAGATGCCGATGTCGGCGTGCTTGGACTCGCCGGGGCCGTTCACGATGCAGCCCATCACCGCGACCTTCAGGCTCTCCACGCCCAGGTAGCGCCTGCGCCATTCGGGCATGGAGGTGGAGATCCAGCTCTGGATGTCGATGGCGAGTTCCTGGAAGACGGTCGAGGTGGTGCGCCCGCAGCCCGGGCAGGCCGCCACCAGCGGCACGAAGGTGCGAAATCCCATGGTCTGCAGCAGCTCCTGCGCCACCTTGACCTCGAGCGTGCGGTCGCCGCCGGGCTCGGGCGTCAGCGACACGCGGATCGTGTCGCCGATCCCCTCCTGCAGCAGCACGCCCATGGCGGCGGACGAGGCGACGATGCCCTTGGAGCCGAGCCCCGCCTCGGTCAGGCCGAGATGGATGGCGTAGTCCGAGCGCGCCGCCAGCAGGCGGTAGACGGCGATGAGGTCCTGCACCGCCGAGACCTTGGCCGAGAGGATGATGCGGTCGCGGGCGAGGCCCAGCTCTTCGGCGCGGGCGGCCGAGAGGAGGGCGGACTGGACCATGGCCTCGCGCATCACGGCGCTCGCCTCCAGCGGGCGTTCGCGGCCGGCATTCTCGTCCATCAGGTGGGTGAGCAGGGCCTGGTCGAGCGAGCCCCAGTTGGCCCCGATGCGCACGGCCTTGCCGTGACGCATCGCCATCTCGACGATGGCGGCGAACTGGCGGTCCTTCTTCTCCTTGAAGCCGACGTTTCCGGGATTGATGCGGTACTTGTCGAGCGCCTCGGCGCAGGCGGGGTGATCAGCCAGGAGCTTGTGGCCGATATAGTGGAAGTCGCCGACCAGCGGGGCCGTGACGCCCCGGCGCAGCAGCTTCTCCTTGATGGCGGGAACCGCGGCGGCTGCCTCGTCACGGTCCACGGTGATGCGCACGATCTCCGAGCCGGCGGCCGCCAAGGCTGCGACCTGGGCCACGGTGGCGTCGATGTCGGCGGTGTCTGTGTTGGTCATGGACTGCACGACGATGGGCGCGTTCCCGCCCACGCGGACGTGGCCGACCTTGACCTGCACGGTGCGTCCGCGCGGCGAGGGGCCGGCCGGCGCGGGCTCGCCGGGCGGCAGGCAGGGCTCGCCGGGGGCGCGCGGGGCGAGGGCGGTCGGGGCGGCGGTCGTCTGCGTCGTCATGTCGGTTCCGTGGGGGCGTCTCAGTCCTTGCAATGGGCGCAGGCGCCCGCAAGCTCGATGAACTGGGTGGCGGGCTGGAAGCCGTTCTCGTCCGCGAGGCGGGAGAGCGCGGCGCGCAAGTCGTCGGACACGGCCTCGTCGACCCCGCCGCAATGCTCGCAGATCATGAAGACGACGACCTCGCCCGGAGCATGATGGGCCGGGCAGGCGATGAAGGCGTTCCGGCTCTCCAGCCGATGCGCGAAACCGGCCTCCAGAAGGAAGTCGAGCGCGCGATAGATGCTGATGGGGGCCAGCATGCGCCCGTCCTGGGGGCCGACGCGCTCGATGATCTCGTAGGCGCTGAGCGGGCGATGGGTGGCGTGCAGGGCCTCGAGCACCTGCCGGCGGACCGGCGTCAGCCGCAGGCCGCGCTCCCGGCAGGACGCCTCGGCGGCCTCCAGCGCGGCCGGCGCGTCGGTTGCGCGCGCATGCGCATGCGCGCACCCGCCCTGCGCGAGGTCCCCTCCGGCGCCGCTGGCCTGCCCGTGAGCGTGGTCATGCGCGTGGTCTTGCCGGTGGTCTTGCCGGTGCGCCTGGTCGTTCCGGCGGTGCGGGGCGTGCCGGGAGATTGGGGCCACGTCATTTCCTTTCCGTCATGGCATCAGTCTAGCATGCGCCGCCGCGCGAGACACAAGGCGCGCCGTGTCCGGCGCGCGCCGTCCGGTCGCAGCCCGGTCCCACCCCTTCCCAGGAGATTGCATGGCCAAGGCCCCCGCCCCGTCCGTCCCCCCGTCCGCCCGCAAGCGTGTGAACCTCGCCCTGCAGGGGGGAGGCGCTCACGGCGCCTTCACCTGGGGCGTGCTCGACGCCCTGCTGGAGGACGGACGCCTCGACGTCGAGGCGATCAGCGGCACCAGCGCGGGGGCGATGAACGCGACGGTGCTGGCCTGCGGGCTCGGATCGGGCGGGCCGGAGACGGCGCGCGCGAACCTCGAGGGCTTCTGGCGGGACGTCAGCCTGGACGGGAACATGAGCCCGGGTCAGCGCATGCTGTTCGACGGCTGGATGAACGCCTGGAGCTTGAACGGCACCACGCACTGGGCGAGCTTCGCGGAGAAGATCCTGTCGCCCTACGATCTCAACCCGCTCGACCTCAACCCCCTGCGCGACGTCGTCGCCAAGCACGTCAACTTCGCGCATGTGCGCGCCTGCACGTCGCTGGAACTCTTCATCGCGGCCACGAACGTGCGCACGGGAAAGGTCCGGGTGTTTCGCCGCGACGAGCTCGACGCCGACATGCTGATGGCGTCGGCCGCGCTTCCCACGCTCTTCAAGGCCGTGCAGATCGAGGGGGAGGCCTACTGGGACGGCGGCTACATGGGCAATCCCGTGCTGTTTCCCTTCTTCACGGAGACGCAGACGGAAGACATCGTGCTGGTGCAGATCAACCCGATCGTCCGGCGAGAGATTCCCGAGAGCTCCCGGGCCATCGTGGAGCGGATGAACGAGATCACCTTCAACGCCTCGCTGCTCCACGAATTGCGGGCCATCGACTTCGTGCGTCGCCTCAAGGACATGGGTCGGCTGGAGGGCCTGCCCTACAAGCGGGTTCGGCTGCACCGCATCGAGGCCCAGAAGGAGCTGGCCTCCTTCGGCGCCGAATCCAAGCTGAACCCGGACTGGGAGTTCTTCCTCGAACTCAAGGAGATCGGGCGAAAGGCCGCTCGGCGTTTCCTCAGGACCCATTACGACGACGTCGGCGTCGAGGGCACGGTCGACCTGCGCCACGAAATCAGCTGACCGCCGCCGCGTCGGGCGTGAACCGCCAGACGGTGGTGCGCTTGATCTCGAGGTCCTCCAGCTCGCGGGTGGTCGGGACCTCGTAGACGGCGAGTGCCTCCAGCCGCGGCCTGGGGAGGTAGCTGCGGCCGGGATCGCCGATCAGGACCACGGCCCCCCGCCGGGCCAGCCCGGCGAGCCAGTCCGTCACCTCGCCCGCCATGTCGCGCTCGTAGCAGACGTCCCCGGCCAGCACGACCTGCCAGCCCTCGTCGCGGCCGACGATGTTGTCCCGCACCACCGCGAGCTCGACGCCGTTCGCCGCGGCGTTGAGGCGCATTGCCGCCTCGGCGAAGGGATCGATGTCCACGGCCGTCACGTGGGCTGCGCCGGCCCGCGCCGCGGCGATGCCGGCGAGGCCGGAGCCTGCGGCGAAGTCGAGCACGCGGCGGCCCCGGCAAAGCTCGGGGTGGTCGACCACGTGGCGCGCCAGGGCCTGCCCGCCCGCCCAGGCGAAGGCCCAGAAGGGCGGCGGCAGGCCGATGGCGCCCAGCTCGTCCTCGGTCTTCTGCCAGAGCGCCGTGGCCTCGTCGGCGAGGTGCAGGCGGATCGAGGGAACATGGGGCACGGCCAGCAGCCGGGTGTGAGACCGGATGAAGGCGTCGGGATCGACGATCTCAGCCATGGGCCGGGTCCTTCTCCCGCGGCGTCGCTGCGAGGCGGGCCTCGAGCCGGTCCCGCCAGGGACGGCGTCCCTGGTCGAAGAGCGCGTCGACCAGCGGGCGGCAGCGCGCGACGAGGGCGGATTGCCGCCTGGCCACGAGACGGGCCAGGTCACGCCCGAGGCGGGGATCGTGCGGCGTGGCCCCGGCGAGCGCCTCGGCGACGGCGAGATCGTGATGCTCGCCCAGGTGGTTGCGCAGGCGGACGAGGTCCTGCAACCGGCCGGCCCCGCCCCCCGCCAGCGAGCGCAGGAGCGTGGACTGGAGCTGGTGGCGGACGAGCAGCGTGCGCGCCGCGTGCAGGTCCTCGGCGTCGTCCGCATGCAGCGCCGACCTCAGCGACCGGCGGGCCGCGCCGTAGGTCCGCGCCGCTTCCCGGGCGATGGCCTCGGCGTCCAGCGAGAAGCCCAGCGCCAGGATGCGGGCCTCGATGACTTCCAGTGCCGGGGCGTCCCCCCGCTGCTGGCGCCAGCCGCGCTCGGCGGCGGCGGCGCGGTCCGTCCATTCCGACGCGAGCGCCGCAAGCCGGCGGCGCAGGGCCCGCCGGCGCTCGGGCGTGGCGGATTCGTCGGATCTCAGGCGGCGGCGCAGGTCGAGCACCGTGGCCGTCGCGGCGTGCAAATCACGGGTGCGCGAGAGGGACTGGGCGAGTTCGCGCAGCAGGTCGTCGACCTCGCGGCGGGCGGGATCGGCCTTCACCGGCCCCAGCAGCCGGAGAATGGCGCGGAGCCACTTGATGGAGCGGCGCGCGGCATGAATGGCGCGCTCGTGGTCGTCGGGCGAAGCAAGGCCGGGGACCGCGTCGAGCGCGGCGCGCAGGCGGGCGCACTCGGCGGCCACGGCCGGCGAGAGATCGACCCGGCGGCTCATGCCGGGTCCCCGCGGGGGATCAATGGCTGACGGGGGCTCCGGCGTCCGTGAGCAGCACCGCGCCTCCAGGCAGCAGCGACAGGCTGTCCGGCGGCATGGCGAGCGCCACGGGAGCGGCGCGAAGGATCAGGCTCGCGCATGCGAGCTCCCTCGGGGCCGGCTCGAGGACTGGGCCTGCGCCATGCTCGGACACCTTTCGCGCGCGCTCGCCATAGCCGGGATCGGTGGCGATCACGGCTTTCAGACGGCAGCACCCTTCCACATCAGAGGTCAAGGGTTCGGCGCTGAGGACTGGCATGGCATTCGCCTCGCTGTGCGTCGCCGCAAAAGATGCGTCGACACGATCAACATACGCTCATCTTGCAACCGGTAGGTGTGTTCCATCGCACATGTTGAACGATTTGTTCACCCATTCTCCATTCTCGGGTTAATCACGCCAAGGATGGGGCGGGGGCGGGGCAAAGCCGCGACGGGGGCAGGGTTTTTTCCGCTGCGGCCGGGCCCCGGCCGGCCCCCGGGCATCCGGAGAATCGCGACTGGAATCCCGCCCGGCGCTGGGCGATGATCGGGTCCGGAGAACGCCATGCCAGACCCCACCGAGACTGCCGAGTCCCTGCCTGCGCCCGCCGCGCCGGCCCCGATGCATGCGCCCGCCGGCGGCGTGTCCCTCTGGCCGTTCGGGGTGGGCGTGGTCCTGCTGCTCCTGGCGGGGACGTGCTTCTACAAGATCGCCTTCGCGCCGAGCGAGAACCAGTTCCTGATCGGCGTCTTCATGCTGGTCGGCGGCATCGCGGAGGGAATCCACGCCATATTCGGCCGGGCCTGGCGCGACTTCATCGGCGACCTCGCCCCGGCCCTGCTCTACGTGCTCTGCGGCATGATCATCCTGGCCGACCCGCTGACCGGCTCCTTCGTGCTGACGCTGATCCTGGCCGCGGCGCTCGTCACGGGGGCGGTCTACCGCGTGGTGGCGAGCTGGCGGGACCGGCCGCTCACGGGCTGGCAGACGCTGGGCGCCGCGGTGGTGGTCAGCATCCTCGTCTGGCTGTTCCTGCTCTGGACCTGGCCGCGCTCGGGAATCTGGGTGCTGGGGACCGTGGCCGGCGTCGGCCTGCTCGTCACCGGCATCTCGTGGATCCGCCGCGGGCTCTCGGCCCGCGAAGCCCACGAGCAGCTCTGATCCGCGCTCGCCGGTCCGCGCCGCGAGGCCAAGAAAAAACCCCCGCGGCGAGGCCGTCGGGGGCTTTTCGGCGGGTCCGAGTTCTGGCTCGCCCGCCACTACCGTGAAACTCGCCCACCCAACGCGGCCAGCGCGGCCGGGTTCCCCTGGGAAGGGGGGCCCCGCCGAAGCGGGGCCCGAGGATGAGGAGCGCGCTGGGAGGGCCGCGTCCTCGAGGGGATCGGGGACCGGAGCCGGCGGCTCAGGAGAGCGCCGCGTCGTCCGGGATGGTCGGTCGGGTCAGGGGGGTCGTCATCGCCAGCCGTCCATGTCGCCACCTTGCCCCGGTTCGCGACGCCCGGCTGTGTGCTGGAACACATGCCGGACCCGTCTGCGACGACGCCCGCCCCGAGCCCGGGCCCGGCCTCCCGGACGGGCGGGCCGCCGCCTCAGGCCCTCGCCGCTGCGCGGGCGCCCGCGAGGGCTAGGGCGGTCATGCCGAGGGCGAGCAGCGCGTTCCAGGCCGCGAGCGAGAGGCCGAAGATGCGCATGGCGACCTCGTCGCAGCGCACCACCTTGACGGTCTCCAGGCTCTTGAGGAAGTCGTTCATGCCGACCGCGGCGCCCACGGGACCGGTGCAGTCGGTGGGCCCCTGCCAGGCGCCGTACTCGACGCCGGTGTGGTAGATCCCGAGGACGGCGCCGGCGGCGAAGACGAGCGCCACGAGCAGCAGCAGGGTCACCGTGACACGCCCGCGCGGGCTGCGGGCGGCCAACAGGGCCGCAGCCAGGGCCAGGGGAATGCCCGTGTAGTAGGGGATGCGCTGCTTGAGGCAGAGCTCGCAGGGCAGGACGCCCAGGACGTACTGGATGAAGAGCGCCCCGAGGATGGCGGCGACGGCGACGACCGCCACGCCGACGGCCGCCCGCGCGGGCGTGAGAAAGGACGCGGGAACGGAGGCAGCGGTCGCGGACATGGTCAGACGAGCCTGGCGGCGGCCCAGAAGCCGAGGATGACGAAGACGACGAGAAGCACGAGAAAAAGGCCGAAATAGCGTTCGAGCAGGTGGCGGATGCGGTCCCCGAACAGGTTCATCGCCCCCGCCAGGATATAGAAGCGCGCGCCGCGCGTGATCACCGACAGCACGACGAAGAGCCAGAAATTATAGTGCAGCAGCCCGCTGACGATGGTCACGAGCTTGTAGGGGATCGGCGTCACGCCCTTCACGAGGATCAGCAGGGCGCCCCACTTGTCGTAGGCTTCCTTCACCTGCTCCATCTTCGCGCCGTAGCCATAGAGGTTGATCAACCACTGGCCGACGGTCTCGAAGAGCAGGTGGCCGATGCCGTAGCCCACGATGCCGCCCAGCACCGAGGCGACGGTGCAGATGAAGGCGTAGTGCCAGGCCTTGTGCGGCTTGGCGACCGACATCGGCACGAGAAGCGTGTCGGGCGGAATGGGGAAGAAGGAGCTTTCGGCGAAGGCGACGGCTGCGAGGGCCCAGGTGGCGCGCGGACTCTCGGCCAGCGAGAGCGTCCAGTGGTAGAGGCGCTTGAACATGGGTCTCCCGGAGGCTGCCGGCCGCGCAGGCCGCGCAGGCCGCGCAAGGGCATGCCACAGCCCTGTGCAGCGCACAACTCAATGCTGCCGTGAACGCCCCCGGCCGAGATTGCAGGCCCCGCCCGAACTTGCTCAGATGGCCGCCCTTCCGGCCCCGCGCCGGACCCGCATGCGGCCGCCGCGCCTTCCGGCGCCGGCCTCGACCCGAAAGGACCACACCATGGATCTCGGCCTCTCCGGCAAGCGCGCGCTCGTGCTGGGCGCCAGTCGCGGCATCGGCGCCGCCATCGCGCAGGTCCTCGCCGAGGAAGGCGCGTCGGTGACGGCCGCCGCCCGCTCCGGGCCCGAGCCCTTCGGCTGGATGGCAACCCTGCCCGCCGAGGCCCGGGGCCGCGTGACGGCCGCCCACCTGGACACGGGCAAGCTCGACACGGTGGACGCCGTCGTCGACGCCCTGCTGGCGAGGGGCGGCGTCGACATCCTCGTCAACAATACCGGAGGTCCCCCGCCCGCCGAGGCCCAGGAGGCGAAGAGGGCCGACTGGCTCGCGCAGTTCGAGAGCATGGCCGCCAACCTCTTCCACCTTACCCAGCGCCTGCTGCCGCCCATGCTGGAGCGTCGCTGGGGCCGCATCATCACGGTGGCCTCCTCCGGCGTGGAGCAGCCGATCCCGCGCCTCGCGCTCTCCAACGGCATCCGCAACGCGGTCGTCGGCTGGTCGAAGACCTTGTCGAACGAAGTGGCCGCCCGGGGCGTCACGGTGAACATGGTGCTGCCCGGCCGCATCGAGACGGACCGCCTGAAGCAGCTCGATTCCGCGACCGCGCAACGCCAGAACACCTCGGTGGAGGCCGTGGCCCAGGCCGCGCTCGCCACCATCCCGGCCGGGCGCTACGGCTCGCCGCGCGAATTCGCCGATGTCGTGGCCTTCCTGGCGAGCGAGCGGGCCTCCTACGTGACGGGTTCCAAGATCCGCATCGATGGCGGCGCGATCCGTCACGTGTGACGCGGCGGCAATGATGAACCGGCGCAGTGTCCTGGCGGGCCTCGCGGCCGCATCAGCGCTGGCCCGGCCCGGCGCCGCCCGCGCGACGGGGTCGACGGCGCCGAACTTCGCCGCGTTCCTGCCGAGCCTGTGGCCGCGGGCCCAGGCGCAGGGCGTCGGCCGGGGCGTCTTCGAGGCGGCGATCGCCGGCCTGGCGGCGGATCCCGGGCTGCTCGGGCCGGGTCCCCGCCAGTCGGAGTTCCTGCGGCCGATGAAGGCTTACGTGGCCGAGGCCGCCTCTGCCGGCCGGGTGGGGCGGGGTCGGGCGGCGATGGCCCGCCATGCCGCCGTGCTCGGCCCGGTCGAGGCGCGATCCGGCGTGCCAGCAAGCATGGTCGTCGCGCTCTGGGGGCTCGAATCCGACTATGGCGCCGCCATGGGCCGCAAGGACGTGGTGCGTTCCCTCGCCACCCTCGCCTATGCGCGCGGCGAGGACGCGCCATTCGCGGACGAGTTCGCCTTCGCGCTCCTGATGCTGCAGCGGGGGGACGTCTCACGGGAGGGGCTCGTCGGCTCCTGGGCGGGCGCCATGGGCCATCCCCAGTTCATGCCATCCGCCTACCTGCGCTACGCGGTCCCGGCCTCGGGACAGGGCCACGCGGACAT
Source organism: Alsobacter sp. (assembly GCA_046349155.1). GTDB lineage: Bacteria > Pseudomonadota > Alphaproteobacteria > Rhizobiales > Beijerinckiaceae > Alsobacter. The sequence goes on from JAXMCW010000006.1 coordinate 34,791, forward strand.
CTGGACCTCGGTGCCGGACAGCCTGGCCTCCATCGCGAGCTTCCTGCAGCAGTCCGGCTGGCAGCGCGGCGAGCCCTGGGGGATGCAGGTCGTCGTCCCCGCCGGCTACGACCACGCGGCGCTGCGGCTTCCCATGCGCCGCTTCGCCCAGCTCGGCTTCCGGGGCCTGGACGGCGCCACGCCGGCGGGCGGGGGCGAGGGCATGCTGTTCTATCCCGTCGGGGCGGGCGGCCCGGCCTTCCTGCTCGGGCCGAACTTCTTCGTGCTCAAGGCCTATAATTTCTCCGACAACTACGCGATGGCCGGCAGCGTACTCGCGGACCGCATCGCGGGGCGCGAGCCCGTCAGCGGCTCCTGGCCGGACGAGGCGAAGCCGCTCGACGCCGCCGAGCGCCGCCGGATCCAGAGCCGCCTCAAGGAGGCGGGGGTCTACCAGGGCACGGTCGACGGGCGCTTCGGTCCCGTCACCCGGGACGCCGTGCATGCCTGGCAGAGGCAGGCGGGCGTCGCCCCAGCCGACGGCCATCCCTCCCGGGCGGTGCTCGACAGGCTGGACCGGGAGGCGAAAGCGACGCGGTGACGGCCTCGCCTGTTGTGGCGCGACGAAGCTTCATGCCATGCTGCGATGCGAAGAAGAGGCAGGATCGACCCCGTGGATGATGTTTCCCCCCGCACTGCTCCCGAGAAGACGCCCCGTTCCGAGCCCAAGGCGAGCGAAATCCTGACGCCGCCACCCTCCCTGCCCGAACAGGTCGACGCCGTGACGATGCGGGAGGCGATCCTCGCCAAGCTCACCTACGCCGTGGGCAAGCGGCCGGTCGTCGCCAGCCGGCGTGACTGGTTCGTGGCCACCGCGCTCGCCGTGCGCGACAGGATCGTCGAGCGCTGGATGGCTTCGACCCGGCGCACCTATGACCAGGGCCGCAAGCGCGTCTACTACCTCTCCCTGGAGTTTCTGATCGGCCGCCTGCTCGCCGACGCGCTGATGGAGACGGGGCTCACCGAGGCCGTGCGCGAGGCGCTCGCGGGGCTCGACGTGGACCTCGAGGACCTGCGCAAGATCGAGCCGGACGCCGCCCTCGGCAATGGCGGCCTGGGTCGCCTCGCCGCCTGCTTCATGGAGAGCATGGCGACGCTCTCCATCGCCGCCTACGGCTACGGCATCCGCTACGACCACGGCCTGTTCCGCCAGGTGATCAAGGACGGCTGGCAGCACGAATATCCCGAGAACTGGCTCTCCTTCGGCAATCCCTGGGAGTTCGAGCGGCCCGAGGTGGCCTACAGCATCGGCTTCGGCGGCACGGTCGAGATGGTGGAAGGCGAGGACGACGTGGTGCGCCACGTCTGGAAGCCCGGGGAGACGGTGGACGCGGTCGCCTTCGACACGCCCGTGCCCGGCTGGCGGGCGCAGCACGTCAACACGCTGCGGCTCTGGTCCGCCCGCGCCGCCGACGGCCTGCGGCTCGACACCTTCAACCAGGGCGACCATGTCGGCGCGCTCGCCATGCGGGTCAGGCTGGAGGCGATCTCCAAGGTCCTCTACCCCAGCGACGCGACGCCGGCAGGCCAGGAGCTGCGGCTGCGCCAGGAATATTTCTTCGTCTCGGCCTCGCTCCAGGACCTGATCCGCCGCCACAAGCGGAAGTTCGGCACCGTCCGGAACCTTGCGGACAAGGCGGCGATCCAGCTCAACGACACGCACCCCGCCGTGGCGATCGCCGAGCTGATGCGCATCCTGGTGGACCTCGAGGGCATCGGCTGGGACGAGGCCTGGGACATCACCACCGCGACCTTCTCCTACACGAACCACACGCTCCTGCCCGAGGCCCTGGAGCGCTGGCCGGTTGCCCTGATGGAGCGGCTGCTGCCGCGCCAGATGCAGATCATCTACATCATCAATGCCCTGCACCTCGATCTGGTGCGCGCGGCCGGCGAGCACGACGGCGGAGCCCTCGCCTCCCTCTCGCTGATCGACGAGAGCCACGGCCGCCACGTGCGCATGGGCACGCTCGCCTTCGTCGGTTCGCACAAGATCAACGGCGTCTCGGCGCTGCACAGCGACCTCGTCAAGAAGGAGCTGTTCCGCGACCTCGACCGCTACTACCCAGACCGCATCGTCAACAAGACGAACGGCATCACCTTCCGCCGCTGGCTCTTCGAGGCCAATCCCGGGCTGACCCAGCTCCTCGTCGAGACCGTCGGCCCCAAGGTGCTGGACGATCCCCAGGCTCTCAACGGCTTCGCGGCCTTTGCGGACGACGCAGGCGTGCAGGACCGGTTCAGGGCGATCCGCCGGCAGAAGAAGGTTGAACTCGCCCAGATCCTGCGCGATCGCCTGGAGATCCGCGTCGATCCCGATGCGCTCTTCGACGTGCAGATCAAGCGCATCCACGAGTACAAGCGCCAGCTTCTCAATATCCTCGAGACGATCGCGCTCTACGACGCCATCCGCGCCAATCCCGCGGGGGCCTGGGTGCCGCGCGTGAAGATCTTCGCCGGCAAGGCCGCGGCGAGCTACCACCAGGCCAAGTTGATCATCAAGCTCGCCAACGACGTGGCGCGGCTCGTCAACCGCGATCCCGCCGTGCGGGGGCTCCTGAAGGTCGCTTTCCTGCCCAACTACAATGTGAGCGCGGCGGAAGCGATCATTCCCGCCGCCGACCTCTCCGAGCAGATCTCCACGGCCGGCATGGAGGCCTCGGGCACCGGCAACATGAAGCTCGCCCTCAACGGGGCGCTGACCATCGGCACGCTCGACGGCGCCAATGTCGAGATCCTCGAGCACGTGGGAGCCGACAACATCTTCATCTTCGGCCTGACCACCGAGGGCGTCGCCGAGCGCCGCTCGCGCGGCATCGACATGGCCGAGGAGATCGCCGCCTCGCCGCATCTCGGCAGCGTCCTCGAGGCGCTGGAATCCGGCGTGTTCTCGCCCGGCGATCCCGGGCGCTTCGGCGGGCTCGCCGAGGCGGTGCGCCACCACGACTACTTCATGCTGGCGCCCGACTTCGACGCCTACTACGCCGCGCAGCGCGCCGTCGACGCGCGCTGGGCCGAGCCGCCGGCGTGGTGGCGCTCGGCCATCCTCAACACGGCCCACATGGGCTTCTTCTCGTCGGACCGCGCCATCGCGGAATATGCGTCGGACATCTGGAACGTGCCGGTGAAACCAGCCGGCTGAGTTCTGCTTCAGGAAGGCATCAATGCCCAGGAAGCGTGCAGGGGAGGACTGGAGGGCGCCGCAGGGCGACGTGGAGGCGCTCGCAGCCGCGCGCCACGGCGATCCCTTCGCGATTCTGGGGCCGCATCCCCTGGCCAAGGGGCTCGTCATCCGGGCCTTCGCGCCGGGGGCGGACCGCGTATCGGCCGTCGCCGCCGGCGACGGCGAGGCGCTCTGCGAGCTGGCCCTCATCCATCCCGCGGGCCTGTTCGAAGGCGTCGCGCCGGGTCTGGCCTATCCTCCGCCGCGCTACCGGCTCGCCTGCTCCAATGCGGGCGGCGAGTGGTCCTTCCTCGATCCCTATGCCTTTGGCCCGGTCCTGGGTCCGCTCGACGACCATCTGCTCCTCGAGGGGACGCACCGCAAGCTCTACGAGCGGCTCGGCGCCCACCTGATGACGCACGAGGGCGTTGCGGGCGTGCATTTCGCCGTCTGGGCGCCGAACGCCCGCCGCGTCTCCGTGGTCGGCGACTTCAACGCCTGGGACGGCCGCCGCCACCAGATGCGCAAGCGCATCGACAGCGGGCTGTGGGAGATCTTCGCGCCGGAGATCGGCGAGGGCACGGTCTACAAGTACGAGGTGGTGGGGCCGGACGACGTGGTGCTGCCGCTGAAGGCCGATCCCTTCGGCTTCGGCAGCGAGCTCAGGCCCTCCACCGCCTCCGTGGTGACGAAGAGCTCCGGCTATTCCTGGGACGACGCGGCGCATCTCTATGCCCGCACCGAGACGAATTTCCGCCGCGCGCCGATGTCGATCTACGAGGTCCACCTCGGCTCCTGGCGGCGCGGCGAGGACGGGCGGTTCCTCACCTGGGACGAACTCGCCGACACGCTGGTGCCCTACGCGGCCGACATGGGCTACACCCATCTCGAGCTGCTGCCCATCTCCGAGCACCCGTTCGACGGGTCCTGGGGCTACCAGCCCATCGGGCTCTTCGCGCCGACGGCGCGCTTCGGCACGCCGGACGGCTTCGCCCGCTTCATGGACCGCGCGCATCGCGCCGGGCTCGGCGTGCTGCTGGACTGGGTGCCCGCGCACTTCCCCATGGACGTGCACGGCCTCGCCCGCTTCGACGGTACGGCGCTCTACGAGCACGAGGACCCGCGCCAGGGGTTCCATCCCGACTGGAAGACGGCGATCTTCAACTTCGGCCGTCACGAGGTGGCCAACATCCTGGCCGCCAACGCGCTCTACTGGCTCGACCGGTTCCATGTCGACGGCCTGCGCGTCGACGCCGTAGCCTCGATGCTCTACCTCGACTATTCCCGCAAGGCCGGGGAGTGGATTCCCAATGCGGAGGGCGGCAACGAGAACCGCGAGGCCGTCGCCTTCCTGCAGAGGGTCAACGAGCTCGTCTACGGCACGCAGCCCGGCGCGATCACGGTGGCCGAGGAATCGACGGCATGGCCCGGCGTCTCCCAGCCCGCCTATGCGGGCGGCCTCGGCTTCGGCTTCAAGTGGAACATGGGGTGGATGCACGACACCCTGGACTATCTCTCCAAGGACCCCGTGCATCGCCGCTGGCATCACGACAAGATGACCTTCGGCCTGCTCTACGCCTTCTCCGAGAACTTCGTCCTGCCGATCTCCCACGACGAGGTCGTGCACGGCAAGGGCTCGCTGCTGGAGAAGATGCCGGGCGACGACTGGCAGAAATTCGCGAACCTGCGGGCCTATTACGGCTTCATGTGGGGCCATCCCGGCAAGAAACTGCTGTTCATGGGCCAGGACTTCGCGCAGCGCCGGGAGTGGAACTACGAGCAGAGCCTCGACTGGCACCTCGCCATCGAACCCTGGCACGCCGGCGTGCAAAAGCTCGTGCGCGACTGCAACGGGCTCTATCGCGAGCGCCGCGCGCTGCACGCCCGCGACTGCGAGGCCGAGGGCTTCCGCTGGATCGTCCCGGACGACAACAACCAGTCCGTGTACGCCTTCCTGCGCTTCGACGGCGAGGGGGGACCGCCCGTGGCGGTCGCCTGCAACTTCACGCCCGTGCCGCGCAAGCACTACCGCGTCGGCCTGCCGCTGCCGGGGCGCTGGCGCGAGATCCTCAACACCGACGCCGAGGGCTATGGCGGCTCGGGCATGGGCAATCTCGGCGGCGTCTTGGCCGAGGACGTACCTGCCCATGGCCTGCCCTGCTCGGCCGAGATCACCCTGCCGCCGCTCGCCACCCTGTGGTTCGTCCATGAGCCCCCGTGAGGCCATGGCCGTGCCGCCCCACCGCCCCCCAACGAGAACGGGCGCAGCGCCCGCCGCCAGGACCAGGAGGACATGCCCGTGACCGATGCACCGACTGCCCTTGCCGCGGATGCCGGCAAGCCTTCGCACAAGGCTCCCTTCGCGCGCCACGCCATGGCCTACGTGCTGGCGGGCGGGCGCGGCAGCCGCCTGATGGAGCTCACGGACCGGCGCGCCAAGCCCGCGGTCTATTTCGGCGGCAAGTCGCGCATCATCGACTTCGCGCTCTCGAACGCGCTCAATTCAGGCATCCGCCGCTTCGGGGTGGCCACGCAATACAAGGCGCACAGCCTCATCCGCCACCTGCAGCGCGGCTGGAACTTCTTCCGGCCCGAGCGCAACGAGAGCTTCGACATCCTGCCCGCCAGCCAGCGCGTCGACGAGCACATGTGGTACCTCGGCACGGCCGACGCCGTGTACCAGAACATCGACATCATCGAGGGCTACGACCCGAAGTTCATGGTCATCCTGGCGGGCGACCACATCTACAAGATGGACTACGAGCTGATGCTGCAGCAGCACGTGGACCAGGGGGCCGACGTCACGGTCGGCTGCATGGAAGTGCCGCGGATGGAGGCCACCGGCTTCGGCGTCATGCACGTGGACGAGACCGACACGATCATCTCGTTCCTCGAAAAGCCGAAGGACCCGCCGGCCATGCCCGGCAAGCCGGATTCGGCGCTGGCCAGCATGGGGATCTACGTCTTCGAGACGAAGTTCCTGATCGACCAGCTGCGGCGCGACGCCGCCGACCCGAACTCGTCGCGCGACTTCGGCAAGGACATCATTCCCTACATCGTCAAGAACGGGAAGGCGGTGGCCCACCACTTCTCCCGCTCGTGCGTGCGCTCCAACGCCGAGTCGCAGCCCTACTGGCGCGACGTGGGGACCGTGGACGCCTATGTCGAGGCCAATCTCGACCTCACCGACCTGGTGCCCGACCTGGACCTCTACGACCAGGACTGGCCGATCTGGACCTTCGCCGAGATCACGCCGCCCGCCAAGTTCGTACACGACCAGGAGGGCCGGCGCGGTCAGGCGATCTCCTCGCTGGTCTCGGGCGGCTGCATCGTCTCGGGAGCCTCGCTCAAGCGCTCGCTGCTCTTCACGGGCGTGCGCGTGAACTCCTTCTCCTCCGTGGAGAACGCGGTGATCCTGCCCTATGTCGACGTGGGCCGCTCGACGCGGCTGACCAACGTCGTCGTCGACCGCGGCGTGAAGATCCCGCCGGGCCTCGTCGTGGGCGAGGACCCGGAGGAGGACGAGCGCCGTTTCCGCCGCACCGACAAGGGCATCTGCCTGATCACCCAGTCCATGATCGACCGGCTGGGCTGAGCCGCTCATGGCCGACCTCTCCGTCCTCTCCGTCGCGTCCGAGGTCTACCCGCTGATCAAGACGGGCGGCCTCGCCGACGTGGTGGGAGCCTTGCCCGGAGCGCTCGCCGCGGAAGGCGTGCGCGTGCGCACCATGGCGCCCGGCTATTCCGCGGTGATGCAGGCGCTGCAGGACGCCGAGAGCGTCTATGACGCGCCAGACCTGCATGGCGGCCCCGCGCGCCTCCTGGCGGGGAGGGCCGGCGGGCTCGAGGTCGCCGTGCTCGACGCGCCGCATCTCTACAGCCGGGCGGGCGGCCCCTATGCCGCGCCCGACGGCCGGGACTGGCCGGACAACCCCTATCGCTTCGCCGCGCTCGCCTGGATGGCCGCGCAGGTGGGCCTGGGCCGCTCCGGGCTGCCCCGGCCCGACATCGTCCATGCGCATGACTGGCAGGCAGGGCTCGCGCCGGCCTACCTGCACTATGACGGCGCGCCACGTCCGGGCACGGTGATGACGGTGCACAACCTCGCCTTCCAGGGCCAGGTCGGGCCGGAGCTCCTGGGCGCGCTCGGCCTGCCGCCGCAGGCCTATGGCGTCGAGGGCGTGGAGTATTACGGCACGATTGGCTTCCTGAAGGCGGGCCTGCAGCTCGCCGACCGCATCACCACGGTTTCGCCGACCTACGCCCAGGAGATCCGGGGCGCTGAGGCCGGCATGGGCCTCGACGGCCTGCTGCGCGCCCGCTCGTCCGTTGTGAGCGGCATCCTGAACGGCATCGACACGGGCGTCTGGGACCCCGCAAAGGACCCTCTCCTGCCCGCGCCCTACGACGCCAGGAAGCCGAACGGCCGGGCGGCCGCAAAGGCCGCCCTGCAGGAGCGCCTCGGCCTCGCGCCGGAGCCCGACGCGCTCGTCTACGGCGTGATCAGCCGCCTGTCCTGGCAGAAGGGGCTCGACCTCCTGCTCGACGTGCTGCCGCAGCTCGTGGCCGGCGGCGCGCAACTCGCGCTCCTGGGCGCGGGCGAGCCCGCGCTGGAACAGGGCTTCCGCTCGGCGGCGTCGGGCCATCCGGGGCGCGTCGGCTGCGTCATCGGCTATGACGAGGGCCTCGCACACCTGATCCAAGCCGGCGCCGAAGCCCTGCTGGTGCCGTCCCGCTTCGAGCCCTGCGGGCTGACCCAGCTCTGCGCGCTGCGCTACGGCGCCATCCCCGTCGTCGCCAACGTGGGCGGCCTGGCCGACACCGTCGTCGACGCCAACGAAATGGCGGTCGCCGCCGGCGCCGGCACCGGCGTGCGCTTCTCGCCCGTCACGGCCTTCGGCCTCTCCACGGCGCTCTGGCGCACCGCGGCCCTCTACGCCGACCCGGCCGTCTGGAAGAGGCTGCGGCGCAACGCCATGGCCACCGACGTGTCCTGGCGCAATCCCGCCCGCCACTATGCCAGGCTCTACCGCGACCTCGTCGCGGCGCGCGCCTGACCCTTTCAGCCTCGGCCCTCACAGGACCCGACCATGACGAAGACGATCCCCACAACGCCTTTCGCGGACCAGCGGCCGGGCACCTCCGGGCTGCGCAAGAAGGTGCCGATCTTCCAGCAGCCGAACTACACGGAGAACTTCGTCCAGGCGATCTTCGACAGCCTCGAGGACTATGCGGGCAAGACGCTGGTCGTAGGCGGGGACGGCCGCTTCTACAATCGCGAGGCGATCCAGATCGTGCTGCGGATGGCCGCGGCGAACGGCTTCGGCAAGGTGGTGGTGGGCCAGGGGGGCATCCTCTCGACGCCGGCGGCGTCGAACCTCATCCGCACGCTCGGCGCCTTCGGCGGCATCATCCTCTCGGCGAGCCACAATCCCGGCGGCCCGACGGCCGATTTCGGCATCAAGTACAATATCGGCAATGGCGGACCCGCGCCGGAAAAGATCACCGAGGCCGTCTTCGAGCGCACGAAGACGATCGACCGCTACCTCACGCTGGAGGCGCCCGACGTGAACCTCGAGCAGCTCGGCACCGTGACGCTGGGGCCGATGCAGGTCGAGGTCGTCGATCCCGTGCGAGCCTATGCGGCGCTCATGGCGGAGCTCTTCGACTTCCAGGCCATCCGTGCGCTCTTCGGCTCGGGCTTCCGCATGGCCTTCGACGCCATGTCGGCTGTCACCGGGCCCTATGCCAAGGCCATCATCGAGGGCGAGCTGGGCGCGCCCGAGGGCACCGTCATGAACTTCGAGCCGCTGCCCGATTTCGGCGGCCACCATCCCGATCCCAACCTCGTCCATGCCTGGCACCTGCTCGACATGGCCATGAAGGATGACGGGCCGGATCTCTGCGCCGCCTCCGACGGCGACGGCGACCGCAACCTGATCATCGGCAAGGGGATCTTCGTCACGCCCTCCGACAGCCTCGCTCTGCTGGCCGCCAACGCCCACCTCGCGCCCGGCTACGCGAAGGGCATCGCCGGCATCGCGCGCTCCATGCCGACGAGCGGCGCGGCGGACCGTGTCGCGGAGAAGCTCGGCATCGGGCTCTACGAGACGCCGACGGGCTGGAAGTTCTTCGGCAACCTGCTCGACGCCGGTCTCGTCACCATCTGCGGCGAGGAGAGCGCCGGGACGGGATCCAACCACGTGCGCGAGAAGGACGGGCTCTGGGCCGTGCTGCTCTGGCTCAACGTGCTCGCCGCCCGCCGCCTGAGCGTCAAGGCGATCGTGACCGAGCACTGGGCCACCTATGGCCGCAACTACTACGCGAGGCACGACTACGAGGAGGTCGCCAGCGAGGGCGCCAACGCGCTCATGGCGGGGCTGCGGGCCGCGCTGCCGACTCTGCCCGGCAGGAGCTTCGGGCCGCTCGCCATCGCCACCGCGGACGACTTCGCCTACCACGACCCGGTCGACGGATCGGACAGCCGGAACCAGGGCGTCCGCATCCTGTTCGCCGACGGCTCGCGGATCGTCTACCGCCTCTCCGGCACCGGCACGGCCGGGGCCACGCTGCGCGTCTATATCGAGCGGTTCGAGCCCGACCCGGCCAAGCACGGCCTGGAGACCGGCGATGCCCTGGCCGACCTGATCGCGCTCTCGCGCAGCCTCGCGGATATCGAGCGCCATACCGGGCGCGACAAGCCCTCCGTCATCACGTGAACGGCCCGGCGCGCGCGGTCAGCGAGGGGCGGCCCGAGCCGCTCGGCGTCACCCTCGAGGGGAACGGCGTCAACGTGGCGGTGGCCTCGCGCCACGCCGCCTCCATCATGCTCTGCCTCTTCGAGCGCGGCGGCGAGGGACCTCCGGTCGAGACCGCCCGCATCGCGCTGCCGGCGCGGACCGGAGACGTGTTCCACGGGCACGTCGCCGGCGTCGAGGCCGGCCAGCTCTACGGCCTGCGCGCCGACGGACCGTTCGAACCCCGACTCGGCCACCGCTTCAACCCCGCCAAGCTGCTGATCGATCCCTACGCGACGCGCCTCGACCGTCCGGTGGCGCTCGACCCCGCCCAGTTCAGCCACCGCCCCGGCGACCCGGACGCCGACCTTTGGCGGGACGACAGGGACAGCGCGCCGGTCGTTCCCTGCGCCGTCGTGGAGGAACCCTGGCGTCCCGCGCAGGATCGCCGCCCGCGCCGCCCCTGGGATCGTACGGTGCTCTACGAGCTCCATCCCAAGGGCTTCACGGCGCTGAATCCCGACGTCCCGCAGCAGCAGCGCGGCACTTTCGCGGGGCTCGGGCATCCCTCGGCGGTCGGCTACCTCAAGGATCTCGGCGTCACCACGGTCGAGCTCATGCCGGCCATGGCCTGGGTCGACGAGCGGCATTTGCCGCCGCTCGGCCTCTCCAACGCCTGGGGCTACAACCCCATCGCTTTCCTCGCGCCCGACCCGCGCCTCGCGCCTGGCGGCTGGGACGAGGTCCGCGACGCCGTGGCCGCGATGCACGAGGCTGGGATCGAGGTCATCCTCGACGTGGTGCTCAACCATGCCGGGGAGGCCGACGAACTCGGTCCGACGCTCTCGCTGCGCGGCCTCGACAACGCGACCTATTACCGTCTGCGCCCCGACGATCCCCGCTTCTTCGTGAACGACACCGGCTGCGGCAATACCCTGGCGCTGGATCGTCCGGAGGTGCTGCGCCTCGCCATGGACAGCCTCCGCACCTGGGCTGGGCGTGCCGGGCTCGACGGCTTCCGCTTCGACCTCGCGGCGACGATGGGGCGGCGCGACACGGGATTCGATCCTGCAGCGCCGCTGCTCCAGGCCATCGCCCAGGATCCGCTGCTGCGCGAGCTCAAGCTGGTCGCTGAGCCCTGGGACATCGGGCCCGGGGGCTACCAGACCGGCAACTTCCCGGCCCCCTGGGGGGAATGGAACGACCGCTACCGCGACGACGTCCGGCGCTTCTGGCGCGGCGACGGCGGCATGGTGGGCGCGCTGGCGACGCGCCTCGCCGGCTCGCAGGACCTCTTCCACGCCAAGAGGCGGCCTTCGCGTAGCGTCAACTTCGTCATCGCCCATGACGGCTTCACGCTTGCCGACCTCGTCTCCTACGACCGCAAGCACAACGAAGCGAATGGCGAGCAGAACCGGGACGGCACGGACGCCAATCAATCCTGGAACCACGGCGTCGAGGGAGCGAGCGACGATCCCGCCCTGGCGGCCCGGCGCGCCCGCGACCAGCAGGCGCTGCTCGCCACCCTGCTGCTCTCCCGCGGCACGCCGATGCTCTCCATGGGCATGGAGGCCGGCCGAACCCAGGACGGCAACAACAACGCCTATGCGCAGGACAACCGGTTGAACTGGCTCGACTGGTCCCGCCTCGATCGCGAGATCCTCGCCAGCGCGAGGCGGCTGACCGCGCTGCGCGCCGCGCACCCGGCGCTGCATGCCGACCGCTTCCTCACCGGCGAGGCCCATGACGGGACATGGCCCGACGTCGCGTGGCTGACGGCGCGGGGCGAGCCGATGCGCCAGGGCGACTGGGACGACCAGGCGGCCAGGACCCTCGTCATGGTCCTGTGCGCGCCGGCGGCGCACGGCCCCGACAGGGTCGCCGTCGCGCTTCACCGCGGCTGGGACCCGCAAGCGCTCGCTCTCCCGCCGGCCTCGCCGGGACGGGCCTGGGCGCTCGCCTTCGACAGCGCGCGGGGCGGGGAGGGCGAGGACGGGCTGATCGAGGCGGGCGCGCCCCTCGTCATGTCGCCGCGCAGCGTGGTCCTGCTGGTCGAGGAGAGCCTGCCGGAGGCGGCCCGGGCCATGCCGGCGGGGACGGCGGAACTTGACCGCCTCGCGCAGGCCGCGGGCATCGCGCCCTCGTGGTGGGACGAGACGGGCGGCTTCCATCCCGTCTCCGACGACAGCAAGCGCGCCTTGCTCGCCGCCATGGGCCTGCCGGCCGCGACACGCGGGGAGGTGGCCGACGCCCTGGCCGGGCTCAGCGAGACGCGCGTCCTCCGCCCCTTGCCGCAGACGCTGGTGGCCCGTGAGGGCGAGGCGATCCGCCTGCCGCTGCCCGCCGAAGGTCGGGCCGCGTGGCCGGACCTGCTGCTGACGCTGGAGGACGGGACCACGCGGATCGTGCGCCCCGATCCCGGCCGGGCCGGGCGGGACCTCGTCACGGCCCCGGACGGACGGGCGGTGTCGCGCGCCGTCATGCGGCTGCCGCCCTGTCCCGCGGGCGTTCACCAGGTCAGCTTCGCGGACCGGCCAGAGCTCGCCTGCCGGCTCGTCGTCTCCCCCGGCGCCTGCACGTGGCCCACGCCTCTCGCCGGAGGGCGGCGGACCTTCGGCCTCGGCGCGCACCTCTATGCGCTGCGCCGGGCGGACGACCAGGGCGTCGGCGACTTCACCACCCTCGCGACGCTGGCGCGCGAGGCGGCCCGGCTCGGCGCGGCGACGGTCGGCCTCAACCCCCTCCATGCGCTCTTTCCCGGCGAGCGCGAGCGGGCCAGCCCCTACCATCCGTCGGACCGGCGTTTCGTCGACCCCCTCTATCTCGACCTCGCGGCGCTCGGCGACGCGGATCCCCTCGGCAAGGCGCAGGCCGACCTGGCGGCGCTCGATCCCGTCCGGGCCGAGCTCGAGAACCGCCGCTCCATCGACTATTCCGGCGTCTGCGTGCTCAAGGACGCCATCCTCGAAGAGGTGTTCAAGGGCTTCGACGCCCTGTGCCGCGCGCAGCCGGATCATCCCGCCGTGCGGGCCTTCGAGGCCTTTCGCCACGGGCGCGGCGACACGCTGACGCGCTTCGCGCGCTTTTCGGCGCTGGCCGAAAGCCATCCCGGACCGTTCTGGCTCTGGCCCGACGCGCTGCGGCGGCCGGACCACCCGGAGGCGCGGCGGCAGGCCACTCCCGCGCGAGAGCGCTACCATGCCTGGCTGCAATGGCTGTGCGACAGGCAGCTCGGCGACGCCGCCCGCGCGGCGCGCGAGGCCGGCCTTCCGCTCGGCTTCTACGGGGACATCGCCGTCGGCGCCGCGCCGGACTCGGCGGAGGTCTGGTCCTCGCCGGACCTCTTCGCCCGCGGCGCCTCCATCGGCGCGCCGCCGGACCTGTTCTCCAGCGAGGGCCAGGTCTGGAACCTGCCGCCGCCGATCCCGCTGCAGCAGGAGGCGAGCGCGGGGGACGCCTTCGCCGAGCTGGTTGCGGCCTCGATGCGCCATGCCGGGCTGCTCCGGATCGACCACGTGATGGGGCTGACCCGCCTCTTCTGGGTTCCAGACGGCGCACGGGGCGCAGACGGGGCCTATGTCGCCGCGCCGCTCGACCTGCTGCTCGCCCGCCTCGCCATCGAGAGCCGACGCTTCGGCGTGGGCGTCGTGGGCGAGGACCTCGGCACCGTGCCGGACGGCCTGCGCGAGCGGCTCGACGCCGCCGACGTGCTCAGCTACCGCGTGCTGTGGTTCGAGCGCGAGGGCGAGGGCTTCCGCCCGCCCCGCACCTGGCCGGTCAAGGCGGCGGCCTGCGTCTCCACCCACGACCTGCCGACCCTGGCCGGCTGGTGGGAGGGCCGCGACATCGCGGAGCGCGCGGCGCTCGGCCATTTCACGCCCGAGGCGGCTGCTTCCGCGCGCGAGGCGCGGGCGCGGGAGAAGAGCGTCCTGCTCGAGACCCTGCGGGCGGCGGGCCTTCTCGAACGGGCCGAGACGGGCGCGGGGGCCGAGTTCCTGCCGGCTAGCGTGGCCGTGGCCGTTCACGCCTTCGTCGCCGAGGCGCCCTCCAGCCTCATGCTCGCCCAGGTCGACGACCTCGTGGGGGAGACCGACGCCGTCAACCTGCCGGGCACCGATCGCGAGCGCCCCAACTGGCGTCGCCGTCTGGCGCGCCCGGTCGGCGAGCTCGCATCCGATCCGCTCGTCCGGCGCATCCTGCAGGCGGTCGCCGCGGCGCGCGGCTAGCGCCCGCGCCCTGCGACGCCGCGCAGGTCGCCACGGCCGAGCTTCCGCAGGGGTCCGTGAACCTTTTTCAGGGAAACCTCATTGTCCGATCGGGAACACTGCGCGAGGAACCCCATGATGCCACAGCAGGGCGACGATCCCCGAGCCGTCCGGGACAGGGTCGGTTCCGGCGCGCCGGGCGCGGCCCAGGCCGCCGCCCCCGACTTCAGCGAACGCGAGCAGGAGGAACTGCTCAGCCGCCTCGGCCGGGGCGTCCGCGCCATGCTCGGCGACGTCCTGCTCGATCCCTTGCCCGCCGATTTCCGGCGCCTGCTGGAGCAGCTCGACAAGGCTGAGCGAGGTGGGGCCGGACGGCGCGGACAGGATCGGTAGGGCGCCCCACGGCGGGCTGGGACGGCCGAGCCTCAGCTGCGCCATGCCTTCGCCCAAATTCACTTGCGTCTCCCCATATTATATTACAAATAGGGCTCCGGGGCCTGAGCGCTCCGCGACCATAAACGTTCTTCGGGAGAAAACGCATGAGGGGAATTCGTTCGTTCATGGGCGCCATGGCGCTCGGAGCGCTGCTGGCGGCGCCCGCCATGGCCCAGGACAAGGGGACCGTCGGCGTTTCGATGCCCACGAAGTCCTCGGCCCGCTGGATCGACGACGGCAACAACATGGTGAAGGCCCTGACGGCCAAGGGCTACAAGGTCGACCTGCAATACGCCGACAACGACATTCCGAACCAGCTTGCCCAGATCGAGAACATGATCACCAAGGGCGAGAAGGTTCTGGTGATCGCGGCCATCGACGGCACCACGCTGTCCGGCGCCCTGCAGAAGGCGGCCGACGCCGGCATCAAGGTGATCTCCTATGACCGCCTGATCCGCGGCTCGGGCAATGTCGACTACTACGCCACCTTCGACAACTTCCAGGTCGGCGTGCAGCAGGCCGAGAGCATCGTCAAGGCGCTCGGGCTGAAGGAGGGCAAGGGCCCCTTCAACATCGAGCTCTTCGGCGGCTCGGCCGACGACAACAACGCCTTCTTCTTCTACAACGGCGCGATGTCGGTGCTGCAGCCCTACATCGACAGCGGCAAGCTCGTCGTGCAGTCCAAGCAGATGGGCATGGACAAGGTGGCCACGCTGCGCTGGGAGGCGGCCAACGCCCAGTCGCGCATGGATAACCTGCTCTCGGCCTACTACACGCAGAAGAAGGTCGACGCCGTCCTCTCCCCCTATGACGGACTGTCCATCGGCATCATCGCCTCGCTGAAGGGCGTGGGCTACGGCAGCAAGGACATGCCGATGCCGGTCATTTCCGGCCAGGACGCCGAGATCCCTTCGGTGAAGTCCATCATCGCCGGCGAGCAGACCTCGACGATCTTCAAGGACACCCGCGAGCTCGCCAAGGTCGCCTCCAACATGGTCGACGCCGTGCTCTCCGGCTCCAAGCCCGAGGTCAACGACACCAAAACCTACGAGAACGGCGTCAAGGTCGTTCCGTCCTACCTGCTGAAGCCGGTTTCCGTGGACAAGACCAACTGGAAGCCTGTCCTGGTCGACAGCGGCTACTACAAGCTCGACCAGCTTCAGTAAGCTCCGCCAAGCACGGTCCCCGCGCCCTTGCCGGCGCGGGGTTCTGCGTCGGGACGTGGCGCCGGCCCCTGGCCGGTGCCATGATGGGGGCATGGCCGGCGGAGAATCGGCGATGGACGCAATCCTGGAGATGCGCGGGATCAGCAAGAGCTTTCCCGGCGTGAAGGCCCTGCGGGACGTCAACCTCGTCGTCAAGGCGGGGGAGATCCACGCGATCTGCGGCGAGAACGGCGCCGGCAAGTCCACGCTCATGAAGGTGCTGAGCGGCGTCTATCCCTACGGCACCTACGAGGGCTCCATCGTCTACCAGGGCGAGGAGCGGCGCTTCGCCTCCATCGGGGACAGCGAGCACCTCGGCATCATCATCATCCACCAGGAGCTCGCCCTCGTGCCGCTCCTGTCGATCGCCGAGAACATCTTCCTGGGCAACGAGCCCGCGACGATGGGCGTGATCGACTGGTCCGTCGCCTTCGAGCGCACGCGCAAGCTCCTCGATACCGTCGGGCTGAAGGAATCGCCCAACACGCTCATCACCAATATCGGCGTGGGCAAGCAGCAGCTCGTGGAGATCGCCAAGGCGCTCGCCAAGGAGGTGAAGCTGCTGATCCTCGACGAGCCAACCGCCTCCCTGAACGAGACCGACAGCGCCGCGCTGCTCGACCTCCTGCTCGCCTTCCAGAAGCAGGGGCTCACCTCCATCATCATCTCGCACAAGCTCAACGAGATCGCCCGCGTCGCCGACAGCATCACCATCCTGCGCGACGGCACGACGGTGGAGACGATCGACTGCGAGCGCGAGGAGATCAGCGAGGGCCGCATCATCAAGAGCATGGTCGGGCGCGAGATGTCCGACCGCTATCCGCCCCGCGTGCCGGCCATCGGCGAGACGCTCTTCGAGGTGAAGGACTGGTGGGTGGAGCATCCCCAGCATGCGGGACGCAAGGTCATCAAGGGCGTCGACCTCGCCGTGCGCGCGGGCGAGGTCGTGGGCATCGCCGGCCTGATGGGCAGCGGGCGCACCGAGCTCGCCATGAGCATCTTCGGCGGCGCCTATGGCAGCAACATTTCCGGCAGGGCCCTGATGAAGGGCCGGGAGATCGACGTCTCCACCATCCAGAAGGCCGTGGCGGCCGGCATCGCCTACGTCACGGAGGACCGCAAGAGCCTGGGCCTCATCCTCAACGAGGACATCAAGAACAACGTCACGCTCGCCAACCTGCCGGGCGTGTCGAGCGCCGGCGTGATCGACCGGGCGCGCGAGACCGAGGTGGCGAACCGCTACCGCAAGCAGCTCAACATCCGCTCCGCCTCGATCCTGCAGAAGACGCTGAACCTCTCGGGCGGCAACCAGCAGAAGGTCGTGCTGAGCAAGTGGCTCTTCGCGGACCCGCAGGTCCTCATCCTCGACGAGCCCACGCGTGGCATCGACGTCGGCGCCAAGTACGAGATCTACACGATCATCAACGAGCTCGCCGCGAGTGGGCGCGGCGTGATCGTCATTTCCTCCGAGATGCCGGAGCTGCTCGGCATCTGCGACCGCATCTACGTGATGAACGAGGGGCGCTTCGTCGACGAGATGCCGGCGAAAGATGCGACCCAGGAGAAGATCATGGCCTCCATCATGCGCCAGTACAGGGTGACAGCATGACCGAAGTTGCGACCTCCAAGGGCGCGGGGGCGCCGGCCGAAGCGGGCGCCGGCGGCTCTGCCTGGAAGAGCCACGTGCGCGAATACGGGCTGCTCGGCTCGCTGCTCGTCATCATCGTCTTCTTCCAGATCATGACGGGCGGCGTGCTGCTCCAGCCGGTCAACATCACCAACCTGATCCAGCAGAACAGCTACATCGTCATCATGGCGCTGGGCATGCTGTTCGTGATCGTCGGCGGCAACATCGACCTGTCGGTGGGGTCGGTCGTGGGCTTCGTCGGCGCCGTCGCGGCGATGCTGATGGTGGGCTTCAAGATCCCCTCGCTCGACATCGCCATCAAGCTGCACTGGATCCCGGTCGTCGTCCTCTCGCTCCTGCTGGGGGCCGCCATCGGCGCGGCGCAAGGCTGGTTCGTGGCCTATGCGACGATCCCCGCCTTCATCGTGACGCTCGGCGGCATGCTGATCTTCCGCGGCCTCACGGGCAACATGCTGGCAGGCCAGTTCGTCGGCCCGTTCGCCAACGACTTCCAGAACATCAGCAAGGGCTTCCTGCCCGACCTCATCGACACCGGCAGCTTCCACACGACGTCCATGCTGATCGGCGTCGCCATCGCGGCGGCGCTGTTCCTCGCCGATTACCGCGGCTGGCGCTCGGCCGGCCTGAAGCAGATGGACCGCGAGCCGGCCCCGCTCTTCTTCGGCAAGAACGTCGTCTTCGCCGGCCTGATCATCGGCATCACCTACCTGCTCGCCTCCTACAAGGGCCTGCCGGTGGTGCTCGTGATCATGGGCGCGCTGATCCTCTTCTACAATTTCGTCACCACCCGCACCGTGATCGGCCGGCGCATCTACGCGCTGGGCGGCAACCCGCAGGCGGCGCGGCTCTCGGGCATCCGCACGCAGCGGCTCGCCTTCTTCACCTTCGTCAACATGGGAATGCTGGCCGCGCTGGCCGGCCTCATCGTCGCCGCTCGCCTCAACTCGGCGACGCCGAGCGCAGGCAACTCGTTCGAGCTCGACGTCATCGCCGCCTGCTTCATCGGCGGCGTCTCGGCCTCGGGCGGCGCCGGCCGCGTGATGGGCGTCGTCATCGGCGCCTTCTTCATGGGCGTGATGAACAACGGCATGTCGATCCTGGGCATCGGCATCTTCTGGCAGCAGGTGGTGAAGGGGCTGGTGCTGCTCGCGGCCGTCTATCTCGACGTCTACAACAAGAGCAAGTGAGGTCCGCGTGGGCCTGCGGGAGGATGGCCAACCCATGTCGTTCGAGGTGCACCCGCTGCGCCACGCGCCGGCGGCCCGCTCGGCCCACGACATGGTGGCTCAGGGCATCGGACGCAGCATCCTCGAGGGCGAGTTCGCCATCGGCAGCACGCTTCCGGGCGACGCCGACCTGATGGACCGCTTCGGCGTGTCGCGGACCGCGCTTCGCGAGGCGCTGAAGACGCTCGCCGCCAAGGGCCTGATCGAATCCAAGACGCGCGTCGGCACCAAGGTGCTCGGCGAGAAGCGCTGGAACATGTTCGACCCCGACATTCTCGCCTGGCGCCTTCAGCTCGGCGTGGACCGGTCCTTCCTGGCGAGCCTCTTCGAGATCCGCCAGGCGCTGGAGCCGCTGGCCGCCGCAGCGGCGGCGCATTACCGCAGCGACGCCGACCTGTCCTGCATGACCGCGGCCTGGGAGGCCATGGGCCGGCAGCCGGCCACGCGCGAGAGCTTCACGGCGGCCGACCTCGCCTTTCACCGCGCCATCCTCGACGCGTCGGCCAATCCGTTCCTGCGCTCCATCGGCTCGGTGATCCAGGTGGCGCTCGCCACCTCGTTCACGATCAGCTCGCCGGTGGACGATCCCGAGCGGCTGGTGGAGTCGAGCGACCAGCACCGCCGGATCCTCGACGCCATCGCGAGGCGGGACGCGCAGTCCGCCAGCGACGCGATGTCGGCCGTCATCCTCCAGGGCGCGGACAGCGCGCGCATCGACCATGCCGGCGCTCCCGGCGTCGACGTGACCATCCGGCTCCTGGCCGAGGCCTCGGTCGAGCGTCCTTGACCGGTTCTCGCCTCCGGACGTCGCCTGCGGGACAACCCGGCCAGGCCGCGCAGAGAATTATGACATTGCGAAGGTTATGTCATAATCGCTTTGCCGAGAGGCGTCATAGCGATGAGGCGGCCGTACGAGCCGCCGCGTGAAAAACAGGGCTACCCGGGGAACCATCATGATGTTTCGGACGATTCTCACCGCGTCGACCGTGCTTGCGGGCATCGCGCTCGCGGCCGCGCCGGCCACCGCCGCCTCCATGGACGACCTCGTGGCGGCCGCCAAGAAGGAAGGCCAGCTCACGGTCATCGCCCTGCCCCACGACTGGTGCGGCTACGGCGACGTGATCGAGGGCTTCAAGAAGAAGTACGGGCTCACGGTCAACGAGCTGAACCCCGACGCCGGCTCGGCCGACGAGATCGAGGCGATCAAGGCCAACAAGGGCAATACCGGTCCCCAGGCCCCCGACGTGATCGACGTCGGCCTGGCCTTCGGACCCTCCGCCAAGAAGGACGGCCTCACCCAGCCCTACAAGGTCGCGACCTGGGACGAGATCCCCGACGACGTGAAGGACGCGGAAGGCCACTGGTACGGCGACTATTACGGCGTCATGGCCTTCGGCGTGAACAAGGACCTGGTCAAGACCACGCCGTCCGACTGGGCCGACCTGCTGAAGCCCGAATACGCGAACGCCGTGGCGCTGACCGGCGACCCTCGCGCCTCGAACCAGGCCATCCTCGCCATCCTCTCCGCGGGCATGTCTCGCGGCGCCAAGCCCGGCAAGGAATCCGGCGAGAAGGGCCTCGAGTTCTTCGCCGAGCTCAACAAGAAGGGCAACTTCGTGCCGGTGACGGCCAAGTCCGGCACGATCGCGCAGGGCCAGACGCCGATCGTGGCGGCCTGGGACTACAACCTGCTTGCCTGGCGCGACAGCCTCAAGGGCAACCCTCCCATGGACGTGGTGATCCCCAAGACCGCCTCGCTCGCCGGCGTCTACGTTCAGGCCATCTCGGCCTACGCGCCGCACCCCAACGCGGCCAAGCTGTGGATGGAATACCTCTATTCCGACGAGGGGCAGCTCGGCTGGCTCAAGGGCTACTGCCACCCGGCGCGCTTCAACGCCATGGTGAAGGCCGGCAAGGTTCCGAAGGAGCTGCTCGACAAGCTGCCTCCGGCCGAGGGCTATGCCCGCGCCGTGTTCCCCACCATCGAGCAGCAGGCCGACAACAAGGCGGCGGTCACCGGCGGCTGGGACAAGGTGGTCGGCGCGACCGTGAAGTAAGCCAGGCCACTGAAGCCTTCTCCCGCCCCGCACGAGCGCGGGGCGGGGGTCCTGTCCCGGGGGCCTGATGCAGAGCGTCCATCCCGCCGCGCCGGCCGCGCGCCGCCCGCCCGTCCTCGACTGGCTCGGCATCGCGCCCTTCGTCGTCTTCGCGCTGCTCTTCCTGATCCTGCCGACCATCACCATCGTGGTGGGCGCCTTCGGGACGAAGGACGGCAGCTGGACGCTGGCGAACCTCCAGGGCCTCCTGGCGCCCAACATCGTGAACGCCACGGCGATCTCGATGAAGATCAGCCTGCTCACGGCGCTGCTGGGCTGCCTGTTCGGCCTGCTGCTCGCGATGGCCGTGACCCGCGGCGGCCTGCCCGACTGGTTCCGGGACGCCACGCTGACCTTCTCGGGCGTGGCCTCCAACTTCGCCGGCGTGCCGCTCGCCTTCGCCTTCATCGCCACTTTGGGGCGGCTCGGCTTCCTCACCGTGCTGCTGCGCGACTGGTTCGGCTTCAACCTCTACGCGACCGGCTTCAACCTCATCGGCTTCACGGGGCTGACGCTCGCCTATCTGTACTTCCAGATCCCGCTGATGATCCTCATCATCACGCCCGCCCTCGACGGCCTGAAACGCGAGTGGCGCGAGGCGGCGGAGAGCCTGGGAGCCTCCGGCTTCCAGTACTGGCGCATGGTGGCGCTGCCGGTGCTCTGGCCCGCCCTGCTGGGCACGTTCGCGCTGCTCTTCGCCAACGCCTTCGGCGCTGTGGCCACCGCCATGGCGCTGACGGGCTCCTCGCTCTCCATCGTGCCCATCATCCTCTTCGCGCAGATCCGCGGCGACGTGCTGCAGGACCCGCACCTGGGCTACGCCATCGCCTTCGGCATGATCGTCATCACCGGGATCGCCAACCTCATCTACATCGTGCTGCGCTCGCGCGCGGAGAGGTGGCTCAAATGAAGGCGGCGAGGCTCTGGTCCTGGCTCGTCTTCGTGCTGGGCGTGCTGTTCTTCTTCCTGCCGCTCATCGGCACCTTCGAGTTCTCCCTGCGGGCGCGGCGCGGCGTCTATTCCTTCGACGCCTATCGCAGCGTGCTGTCCGATCCGCAGTTCCACGCCACCTTCGGCTATTCCGTCATGATCGCCCTGCTCACCATCGCGCTGGGCGTCCTGGTGGTCACGCCGACGGCGTTCTGGGTGCGGTTGAAAATGCCGTGGGCGCGGCCCTACATCGAGTTCGTGACGCTGCTGCCGCTCGTCATCCCGCCCATCGTGATCGTGTTCGGCTACATCCGGATGTTCAACACCTCGAGCTGGCTGCCGCTGACAGGCACCGGGACGGGCACGAACCTCCTGCTCATCTGCGGCTACGCGACGCTCGCCCTGCCCTACACGTACCGCGCGGTCGACACGGGCCTGCGTGTCATCGACGTCCGCACCCTCACCGAGGCGGCGCAGAGCCTGGGAGCGGGCTGGATCACCATCCTGGCCCGGCTCATCCTGCCCAACGTGCTGGTGGCGCTGCTCTCCGGCGCGTTCATGACCTTCGCCATCGTGATCGGCGAATATGTCTTCGCGGCGCTGCTGAACCGCCCGGCCTTCGGCCCCTACATGGTCTGGACGGGCGGCAACAAGGCCTATGAACCGGCCGCGCTCGCCGTCATCGCCTTCGTCATCACCTGGGCCTGCATGGGCCTGATCCAGCTCGGCACACGGCTCTCCGGGCACACCAGGGTGCAGCGCTGATGTCCTTCCTCGACCTCTCCCACCTGGAAAAGGCCTTCGGCGCGGTGCGCGTGGTGAAGGACTTCAACCTCACGGTCGAGAAGGGCGAGTTCATCTCGCTTCTCGGCCCCTCGGGCTGCGGCAAGACGACCGTGCTGCGCATGGTGGCGGGATTCGAGCAGCCGAGTTCGGGCGCCATCCGCATCGAGGGCCGCGACGTCGTGGGCGTGAAGGCCAACCAGCGCAAGATCGGCATGGTTTTCCAGAGCTATGCGCTGTTCCCCAACCTCACCGTCGCCGAGAACGTCGGATTCGGCCTGAAGATCGCCGGCATGCGCCGCGCCGAGGCGGACGCGCGCGTGGCGGAGATGCTGAAACTGATCGGCCTGCCCGACCTCGGCTCCCGCTATCCGTTCCAGCTCTCGGGCGGCCAGCAGCAGCGCGTCGCGCTCGCCCGCGCGCTGGCGCCGCGCCCGCGCGTGCTGCTCCTCGACGAGCCGCTCTCCGCCCTCGACGCCAAGATCCGCGTGTCTCTGCGCACGGAGATCCGCGAGATCCAGCGCGAGCTCGGCATCACCACGATCTTCGTCACCCACGACCAGGAGGAGGCGCTCAGCATCTCCGACCGCATCGTGGTGATGAACGGCGGCATCGCCGAGCAGGTCGGCTCGCCCTTCGAGGTCTACAACCACCCCGCCACGCGCTTCGTGGCGACCTTCGTCGGCACCCTCAACACGTTCGACGCGCGCGTGGAGGACGCCGACAGGGGCCTCGTCTCCATCGCCGGAACGCCCCTGGCGCTTCCCGAGGCCGTGAAGGCCAGGGCCGGCGAGACGATCGGGGTCGCGCTGCGGCCGGAGCGCATCCACCTCGGGCGCGGCGAGGGGCGCGACGTCGTGCTGCCCGCCACGATCGAGGAGGTTCACTTCCTGGGATCCGTGATCCGCCTGCGCGCCCGCGCCGCCGGGCAGGCGATCGCGCTCGACACCTTCAACCGCACGGACGTGCCGCCTCCGGCCGTCGGATCGCAGGCCGAGATCAGCCTGTCCGCCAAGGACGTCATCGTCCTCCAGGGTTGAGCGCCCCATAGGCGCAACGAATAGCCGCCATCGGTCGCATGGCGGCGGGACTTCTCCCATCCTTGGTCAGGGCGCGCCGCACCGGGCGTCCGTCAACCGACCAAAAGGCAGGAGATTCCCCCATGGAGTGGACCACCCCCGTCGTCTGCGAAGTCGCCGTCGGCATGGAAGTCACGTCCTACGAGTCTGCTGACGACTCGATCGACTAAGGACTCCGGGGATGCGCGATGCGTCATTGCGCATCCTCGTCCTGGGCTCGGCCGCCGGGGGCGGCTTCCCGCAGTGGAACTGCGGCTGCCCGAACTGCCGGCTCGCCTGGGCGGGCGACCCCAGGGTCACGCCTCGCAGCCAGTCGAGCCTCGCGGCGTCGGTCGACGGGCGCTCCTGGCTGCTGCTGAACGCCTCGCCCGACATTCGCCAGCAGATCGCGCAGTTTCCCGAGCTGCAGCCGCAGGCGCAGGGGCGGCACAGCCCGATCGCCTCAGTGCTGCTCACCAATGGCGACGTCGACCACGTGGCCGGCCTGCTCTCCCTGCGCGAAGGCCAGGCCTTCACGGTCCATGCCACCGCGCCTATCCTGGAGGCGCTGGCAGCCAACCCCATCTTCGGCGTCCTCGACCGCTCGGTGGTCCGCTTCGCCGAACTCGCGGCCGGCGAGGCGCTGGAGCCGTTGCCGGGGCTGCGGGTGACGCCCTTCGCCGTGCCGGGCAAGGTGCCGCTCTACCGCGAAGGAGAGACCGTGGAGATCGGCATCGAGAGCGGCGAGACGATCGGACTGGAGATCGCCGGCGCCGGACGCCGCGTGCTCTACGTGCCCGGCTGCGCGCAGGTGACGCGGCGCCTCGCGGACCGGATCGTGGGGGCGGACGTGCTGTTCTTCGACGGCACCTGCTACCAGGACGACGAGATGGTCCGGCTGGGGCTGTCGCAGAAGACCTCCACGCGAATGGGTCACCTGGCCATGGCTGGCCCGGACGGCTCCGTCGCGCGGCTGGCGGAGCTGCCCGTGGACCGCAGGGTCTTCGTGCACATCAACAACACCAATCCCGTCCTCGTCGCAGGCTCGCCCGAGCGGCGCGCGGTCGAGGACGCGGGCTGGGAGATCGGGTGGGACGGCTTGCGGATCACCCTGGAGGAACGACCATGAGCGAGCTGCTGTCGCATCAGGATTTCGAGGCCGCCCTGCGCAGGATCGGCGCGGAGCGCTACCACAACCTGCACCCTTTCCACCGCCGGCTGCATGGCGGCCAGTGCACGCTGGACGAGGTGCGGGCCTGGGCGCTGAACCGCTACTATTACCAGTCGATGATCCCGGTGAAGGACGCCACCATCCTCGCCCGCATGCACGATCCCGCGCTCCGGCGCGAATGGCGCAGCCGCATCATGGACCATGACGGCCAGGCTCCGGGCGACGGCGGCATCGCGCGCTGGCTGCGGCTGACGGCCGGCCTCGGCCTGCCCGAGGACCTCGTCGTGTCCACCCGGGGCATCCTGCCGGCCACCCGCTTCGCGGTGGAGGCCTATGTCAATTTCTGCCGCGACCGAACGCTGCTGGAGGCGATCGGCTCCTCGCTGACCGAGCTCTTCTCGCCGCAGATCATCGGGGAGCGCATCGAGGGCATGCTGGCGCACTATCCCTTCGTCAGCACGGAGACGATGGCCTACTTCACCGCCCGGCCGCCCCAGGCCAAGCGCGATTCGGACTTCGCCCTCGCCTACGTGAAGGAGCATGCCCGCACACCCGAGGGGCAGCAGGCTGTGCTCGACGCGCTGACCTTCAAGACGGATGTGCTCTGGGTGCAGCTCGACGCGCTGATGCACGCCTATGTCGAGGGGCACTTGCCGCCCGGCGCCTGGGACCCGGCCACCGACCGATGACGCCGCAGGACATTTCCCCCGACGCCCGTCCGCGCCTGCCGCGCGGCGTCCGGCTCAAGCACGACGCCGTGAGGGGCGAGTGGATGCTGCTCGCGCCCGAGCGCTTCGTGCGCGCCAATCCCGTGGCGGTCGAGATCCTGCAGCGCTGCACCGGCGAGGCCACGCTCGAGGCCATCGTCGATGACCTCGCGAGCGTCTTCAAGGCGGACCGGCGGCGCATCGAGACCGACGTGCGCGCACTGCTCGCGCAGCTCGCCACGAGCCGCATGGTGGACCTGTGAACGCGCTCGCTCCCCCGCCCGCCCCGGTCGGCCTGCTCGCCGAGCTGACGCATCGCTGCCCCCTGCGCTGCCCCTATTGCTCCAACCCCACGGCGCTCGACGGTCGCGCCGCGGAGTTGTCGACCGAGGAGTGGAAGAGGGTGCTCACCGAGGCAGCGGCGCTCGGCGTCATCCACGTGCACCTGTCCGGCGGCGAGCCGGCCAGCCGGCGCGATCTCGTGGACATCGTCGCCCACTGCGCTTCGCTGGAGCTCTACAGCAACCTCATCACGTCCGGCATCGGCGTGACCGAGGCGCTCGTCGGCAGGCTCGCCGAGGCCGGGCTCGACCACGTCCAGCTCTCGATCCAGGACTCGGACGCCGCCAGCGCGGACCGGATCGCCGGCTATGACGGCGCATCGGCCCGCAAGCGGCTCGTCGCAGGCTGGGTCACCGCGGCCGGCCTGCCGCTCACGGTGAACGCCGTCATCCACCGGGCCAACGCGGAGCGCGTGGAGGATCTCGTCCGCCTTGCCGTCGCGCTCGGGGCAAGGCGGGTGGAGATCGCCCATACGCAGTATTACGGCTGGGCCCTGCCCAACCGGGCGGCCCTGATGCCGACGCGCGAGCAGACGCGCGAGGCCATCGCCGTGATGCGGCGGCTCCGCGAGGATCTCGCGGGCACGATCGTGATCGACCATGTCGCGCCCGACTATTACTCCAAGACCCCCAAGGCCTGCATGGGCGGCTGGGCTCGGAAGACCCTGAACGTCACGCCGTCCGGCAAGGCATTGCCCTGCCACGCGGCCGAGACGATCCCCGGGCTCGACTTCTGGTCGGTGCGCGAGCACGGCCTCGCCGAGATCTGGGCCGCGTCGCCCGCCTTCGAGGCCTATCGCGGAACGAGCTGGATGCGGGAGCCCTGCCGGAGCTGCGATCGCCGCGAGGTCGATTTCGGCGGCTGCCGCTGCCAGGCGCTGGCCATCGCGGGGGACGCGGCCGCGACGGACCCCGTCTGCCACCTCTCCCCGCTGCACCATCGCATGGCGGAGCTGGCGGGCGAGGGCGCGGACGCGATGGCGCCGGTCGACTACGTCTACCGCGAGTCCCCGCGGTAGAGCCGGGCTCGTCGCCGCCGCCGTCACGGCAAAAAGCCCTCCCGGAGACCGGGAGGGTTTTTTGCGTTCGGGACCCGCCGCGCCGCGCGGCGGGACTGCCTCAGGCCTTGGCCTTGGAGCGCTTCTTGGCGGGGGCGGGCGCGGCAGCCGCAGCGGCCCGCTTGCGGCGCTGCTGGCCGAGGCCCATGTTCTTGGCGAGCGTCGAGCGCGCAGCCGCATAATTGGGCGCGACCATCGGATAGTCGGCGGGCAGGCCCCACTTGGCCCTGTATTCGTCGGGGCTCAGGCCGTACTTCGTACGAAGATGACGCTTCAGGGACTTGAAGGCCTTGCCGTCTTCCAGGCAGATGATCGCATCGGGCGTCACGGATTTCTTGATCGGAACCGCGGGCTTCAGCTCTGGCGCAGGCTCCTCGGTCTTTCCGACGGCCGCCGCAGTCAAGGCGCTGTGAACGCTGCTGATCAGGCCGGGAAGTTCGGTGACCGAAACCGTGTTGTTGGCCACGAAGGCCGCGACGATTTCTGCAGACAGATCAATAATGTTGGCGGTGTCTTCAGCCACTGGCCTCTCCCGGTTGCACCTGACCGTTGATTCGGTCAAACGACCTTGGTCATACAAATAAATTTTTGCAAGGGGGAGGTAAAAGAGTTTGCCCGAAATCAGAAACAATGGGTTGCGAAATCTGTGGACCGCAAGCGTTTGGGTGTTCGCAGCGCAACCTCAGGGATGAAGCCAAGTGGAACGCCGGTCCCCCGGGTGAGAGCCACGATGAGCGACGGCGTCCTGGGTTCCGCGTCCGCCGCGATTTCTTGCAGGGACAGGAGCACGCCCGTCCCCGCCAGAACACGACGATTTCGCAATCCTCGATCGTCCAGAGCAGGCCAGGTCAGCTTCAATATGGCGCCGCCACAGCTCCCATTTCGACATAGACCGACTTGATGCGTGTGTAGTGTTCGATGGCGGCCTTGGAGTTTTCGCGCCCCACGCCCGAGCGCTTGACCCCGCCGAAGGGCAGCTCGACGGGGGTGAGGTTGTAGGCGTTGATCCAGCAGGTGCCGGCCTCCAGCCTTGCGACGACGCGATGGCCGCGCTGGATGTCCCGCGTGAAGACGCCGGCCGCGAGGCCGAAGTCCGTATCGTTGGCGCGCGCCACGACCTCGTCCTCGTCGTCGAAGTCGAAGACGCACATCACGGGCCCGAAGATCTCCTCGCGCGCGATGCGCATGTCGTCGCGCACGTCGACGAAGATCGTCGGGGAGACGAAGGCGCCCTGCTCGAAACCCTGGAGCCGAACGGCGTCGCCGCCGCAGAGCAGCCGCGCTCCCTCGGCCACGCCCAGCCTCATGTAGTCGAGCACCCGCTCGCGCTGCTTCTGCGAGACGAGCGGCCCCATCTGGGTCTCGGGATCGAGCGGATCGCCCAGCCTGATCGCCTTGGTGCGGGCCAGCAGCCTGTCGAGGAAGGCGTCCTTGACGCTGCGATGCACGAAGACCCGCGTGCCGTTCGAGCAGACCTGTCCCGTCGAGTAGAAGTTTCCGAGCATCGCGCCGGAGACTGCGTCGTCGAGCGTGGCGTCCTCGAAGACGATGAGCGGCGACTTGCCGCCCAGTTCCATCGTCGCCGGCCGGATGCCGGCCCCGGCGGCCGCCATGACCTTCCGACCGGTGCCCACCGACCCCGTGAGGCTCACCTTGTCGACCCCCGAATGGGCCGTGAGCGCGGCGCCCGTCGGCCCCGCTCCCTGGATCACGTTGAACACGCCCGCTGGCGCGCCGGCCTCCGTCAGGATCTCCGCCAGCTTCAGCGCCGTGAGCGGCGTCAGTTCGGAGGGCTTGAAGACCATCGTGTTGCCGCAGGCCAGGGCGGGGGCCGCCTTCCACGAGGCGACCTGGATCGGGTAGTTCCACGCACCGATCGCGCCCACGACCCCCCAGGGCTCGCGCCGCGTGTAGCCGAATGAGCCGCCGAGATCGACGAGTTCGCCCGTGATGCCCGCGGCCAGCCCGCCGAAATAGTCGAGGCTGTCCGCGCCCGACGCGGCGTCGGCCACCAGCGTCTCCTGCAGGGCCTTGCCGGTGTCGAGCGTCTCCAGGCGGGAGAGCTCCTCGTTGCGGTCGCGCATGATGTCGGCCGCCCGCCGCAGGATGCGCCCCCGCGCCGCGCCGCCCAGGGCCGCCCAGGCCGGCTGGGCCCCGCGCGCCGCCGCGACGGCCGCGTCCACCGTGGCCTCGGTGGCGGCGTGAACCCGGGCGATCACCTCGCCGGTCGCGGGGAAGACGCTCTCGATCAGGGCGCCGGCCGGATCCTCGACGAAGCGGCCGCCGATGAAGTGGGACGCCTGGGGCTGCGCTCTCATGATGGGCTCCTTGCTGGACGGATGGCGGCCACCCTGCGCCCTGCGCAGGAACGCTTCTGACCGCAGCCCGACCTCGGCTGGCAGCCCGGCGTCCTCCGGGTCGCGAGAGGCGGCGTCAGCGCCGCGCCGCGAGGTCCGGGAACAGCGTGGCCAGGCCCTCGGCCGTCGCCGGGCAGACCCCGCGGTCGGTGATCAGCCCAGTCACCAGATGGGCCGGCGTCACGTCGAAGGCGAAGTTCGCGGCGGGGCTGCCGGGGGCGACGATCTCCACCGTGGCGAGGGAGCCGTCCGGCAGGCGCCCGGTCATGTGCGTGAGCTCGGCGGGGTCGCGCTCCTCGATGGGGATCTCGCGGACGCCGTCCTCGATCGTCCAGTCGATGGTCGGGTGCGGCAGGGCCACGTAGAAGGGCACCTGGTTCGCCGCTGCGGCCAGCGCCTTCAGGTAGGTGCCGATCTTGTTGCAGACGTCGCCGCGCGCCGTGGTCCGGTCTGTGCCGACGATGCAGAGGTCCACCTTGCCGTGCTGCATGAGGTGGCCGCCGACATTGTCGGCGATGACGGTGTGCGGCACGCCGTGCGCGCCGAGCTCGAAGGCCGTGAGCGAGGCGCCCTGGTTGCGCGGGCGGGTCTCGTCGACCCAGACATGGACGGGCACGCCGCGATCATGCGCCATGTAGATCGGCGCGAGCGCCGTGCCCCAGTCGACCGTGGCGAGCCAGCCGGCGTTGCAATGGGTGAGGACGTTGACCCGGCGCCCGGTGCGGATGAAAGCGGCCTCGATCAGCGGCGCTCCTGCCTCGCCGATGCTGCGGCAGACCGCGACGTCGTCCTCGGCGATGGCGCCCGCCCGGGCCCAGGCCGCCATGGCGCGCTCCGCCGGCGGGAGAGGCGTGAGTCGCGCGCCGAGGTCGTCGAGCGCCCAGCGCAGGTTCACCGCCGTCGGGCGGGTCCGGTAGAGCACGTCATAGGCCTCGGCGAGATGCGCGTCGGACGGGTCCTCGCGCATGGCGATCGCCATGCCATAGGCCGCCGTGACGCCGATCAGCGGCGCGCCGCGCACCAGCATCGCCCGAATGGCGTGGGCCACCTCTTGCAGCGTGGCGAGCCGCGCCGTCTCGAATCGGTGCGGCAGCAGCGTCTGGTCGATGATCTCGACCGCGTCGCCGCCGGCGGCCGGCCAGATGGTGCGCCAGGAGCGTCCGTCGATCCTCATCGCAGCCTCCCTTCGCGCGCCGCCCCGCCGGTCAGGCGCGCCTGCGGCCCGCCGGCTTGCCCGCGGCAGGCTCCTTGG
This sequence comes from Alsobacter sp., assembly GCA_046349155.1. Taxonomy (GTDB): domain Bacteria; phylum Pseudomonadota; class Alphaproteobacteria; order Rhizobiales; family Beijerinckiaceae; genus Alsobacter. The sequence goes on from JAXMCW010000006.1 coordinate 65,202, forward strand.
CGACAGGCTTCTTGGCAGCAGGCTTCTTGGCGGCGGCGCGGGCAGGCTTCGCGGCGCTGGCGCCGCGCGGCACGGGGATCTCGGCCCGGGCGTCAAGGTCGGGGGCCTGTCCGTAGCTCATGCGTCGCATCTGTTCGATGACCTGCGCCATCTCTGCCTGGGAAAGCGCCGGCGGCTCGCCCATGGCCTGGGCGTGGACATACATCTTCGCCAGGGTCTCCACTTCCACCGCGCGCCACATCGCCTTGGCGAAGGTCTCGGCGATGACAATCAGGCCGTGGTGGCCCAGGAGGCAGGCCGTGCGGTCCTGCAGAGCTTCCAGCGCGTGGTCGGAGAGGTCCTGCGTTCCGAAACAGGCATAGGGCGCGCAGCGAATGTCCGTGCCGCCCGCCACCGCCACCATGTAGTGGAAGGCCGGGATGCCGCGCTCGTGCACGGCGAGCGTGGTGCAGTAGACCGAGTGCGTGTGCAGCACGACGTTCACGTCCGGCCGCGCGCGCAGGATGTCGCGATGGAAGCGCCACTCGGAGGAGGGGCGGTGGCGTCCCTCGTAGCTGGCGTCCCAGGCCATCTCCACGATGTCCTCGGGCGCCATCTGATCGTAGGGCAGGCTTGTCGGGGTGATCAGCATGCCCCCGTCGATCCGGTGCGAGACATTGCCGGACGTGCCCTGGTTGAGCCCGCTGCGGTTCATCTCCAGGCAGGTCTCGATGATGCCGCGCCGCAGATCGGGATGGCTCGGCCCGGCGGGCCGCCGCGCCTTCGCCGCGACCTTGGAGGCTGGCCCGCCCGTCGTGGCGCGGGTCGTCGAAGCGGAAGGGGCGGCGCGGGTGCTCATGCGGGCGTCCTCTCGAGGGGAGGTGTTGTCTGCGTCCCTCATCGCACCCGGGCCCCCGCCCGTGCAAGTCGCAACACGCGCATGAGCCTTGCCAAGCCGAAGCGGGGTCGGCCATGGTCCCGGCCTGGGGCGCGAAGCCGTCCGGGGGAAACGATGCCGGCGAGCGGGGATGGGGACGGCGAGATGACGCCCGACGATCGCAGGGAGATCACGGCCGCCCTCGTCCGCATGGGCCTGCTCGCCTCCGGCGAGGCAGTCGCCTTCACGCCGCTGACCGGCGGGGTCTCCTCCGACATCCACCTCGTGACCACGGGCTCGCGCCGGTTCTGCGTCAAGCGGGCCCTCGCCCGCCTGAAGGTCGCCGCCGTGTGGGAAGCACCGGTCAGCCGCAATGCCGCGGAGGCTGCCTGGCTGCGCAAGGCCGGCGCCTGGCTGCCGCGCGCGGCGCCCGCCGTCCTTGGGGAGGACCCGTCCCTGGGGCTCTTCGCCATGGCCTTCCTGCCGCCGCGGGACAATCCGGTCTGGAAGGCCGAGCTCCTGGCGGGGCAGGTCGATGCGGCCTTCGCCGCCTCCGTCGGGCGCGACCTCGCGACCATCCACGCCCAGAGCGCCCGCGACCCCTCGGTTCCCGCGGCCTTCGCCCACGACGAGACGTTCGAGGCGATCCGGATCGAGCCCTATCTGCTCGCCACGGCGCGGGCCCATCCGGACCTCGGCGGCCCGCTCGCGGCGCTCGCCGCGCGCACCCTCGCGACGAAGCGGGTGTTGGTGCATGGCGACGTCAGCCCCAAGAACATCCTGCACGGCCCGGCCGGGCCCGTCTTCCTCGATGCGGAATGCGCCTGGTTCGGCGACCCCGCCTTCGACCTGGCCTTCTGCCTCAATCACCTGCTGCTGAAGGGCGCTCGCGCCGGCGTCGACCGCGCGCCATACCTCGCCGCCTACGACTCGCTCGTTCGCGCCTACCTCGCGGGGGTCGACTGGGAGCCGGCGCAGGATGTCGAGGCCCGCGCGGCCTCGTTGCTGCCGGGGCTGTTCCTCGCCCGGGTCGACGGCAAGTCGCCGGTGGAGTACCTCGCCCGCGAGGAGGAGAGGGACGCCGTGCGGCGCTGCGCCGTCCCTCTCCTGCGCCGCGCGCCGGCGCGCCTGTCCGAACTCTCGAGCGCCTGGGCCATGACATGACCGAACCTGCCATCGAGTCCCTCAGGGCCCGCCGCATCTGGGATTCGCGCGGCCGCCCCACCGTGGAGGTGGACGCGCTCCTCAGCGACGGGAGCCTCGGGCGCGGCGTCGCGCCCGCCGGGGCGTCCCGGGGCAGCCGCGAGGCGGTCGACCTGCGCGACGGGGGCGCGCGCCTCGGCGGCATGGACGTGCAGAGGGCGCTCGCCGGCATCCGCGACGAGATCGCCCCGGCGCTCGTGGGGCGCGATCCCTTCGACCAGGGCGGCTGCGACGCGCTGCTGAGCGCGCTCGACGGCACCCCGACCAAGGCGCGCCTCGGCGGCAACGCCACGGTCGCCGTCTCGCTCGCCGTGCTGCACGCCGCCGCCGCAAGCCGCGGCCTGCCCCTGTGGCGGCACCTCGCGGGCGACGCCGCGGTCCGGCTCCCGCTTCCGGAGATCCAGATCTTCGGGGGTGGCGCCCATGCGGGGCGGCGGACCGACGTGCAGGACTTCATGGTCATGGCGCCGCGCGCCGGCAGCTTCGCCGAGGCGCTGGAGATCACGGCCGAGGTCTACCGCGCCGCCGGCCAGATCATGGCCGAGCGCGGCCTCCTGCAGGGCGTGGCCGACGAGGGAGGCTGGTGGCCGGCCTTCGGCTCCAACGAGGAGGCGCTGGACACGCTGATGCGCGCCATCGAGCGGGCGGGCTTCACGCCCGGCGAGGAGGTGGCGATCTCGCTCGACGTCGCCGCGTCGGAGTTCGGCGCGGGCGGGCGCTATCGCCTGGCGCTCGACGGGCGGGACCTCGACCGCGACGCCTGGGGCGAGATCCTGGCCGGTTGGTGCGAGCGCTATCCGATCCTGTCCATCGAGGATCCTTTCGGCGAGGACGACCCGCAGGGCCTGGCCGCCTTCACCACGGCCTTCGGCGACCGCATCCAGGTGATCGGGGACGACTTCCTCGTGACTGACGCGGCGCGCGTGGACCAGGCCGCGCGCGACCGGACGGTCAACGCCGTGCTGGTCAAGGTGAACCAGGCGGGCACCGTCAGCGAGGCTCGCGCAGCTTGCGAGGCGGGACGTGCGGCGGGCTTCGGCACCATCGTGTCGGCGCGCTCGGGGGAGACCGAGGACGTCGCCATCACCCACCTCGCCATCGGCTGGCATGCAGGCCAGCTCAAGGTGGGGTCCTTCGCCCGTTCCGAGCGCATGGCCAAGTGGAACGAGGCCCTGCGCATCGAGGAGGACCTCGGCCCCGCGGCGCGCTTCGCGGGCCTGTCCGGCCTGCCCTTCCGCCGCGGGGCCTGAGCGGGCGGCCGGGCGCCGCGGTCGGCCTGGAGCCGCGCGGTCGTCAGAGGGAGCCGGGCAGCACGGAGACCGCCGGGGCTTCCGACGCCTCCGCCGGCCCCTCCATCACGCAGGCGCAGGCATGGCCGGGCATGCGCTCGACGAGCGGAGGGGGGTCGCTTCGGCAGGCCTCGGCCGCGAGCGGGCAGCGGGGCGCGAAGGCGCAGCCCGGCGGCAACTGGCTGAGGTCGGGCGGCGCGCCGCTGATCGTCCTGAGGCGCTCGCCCTTGCGAGCATGGCCGACGCGCGAGGCGAGGAGGCCGCGCGTATAGGGATGGCGCGGCGCCCGCATGACGTCGCGCACCGCGCCCGTCTCGACGATGCGGCCGGCATACATCACGGCGATGCGGTCCGCGACCTCCACGGCCACGCCGATGTCGTGCGTGACGAAGATGATGGAGAGTCCGAATTCGCGCTGCAGCTCGCGCAGGAGCAGCAGGATCTGGATCTGCACCGTGGCGTCCAGCGCGGTCGTCGGCTCGTCGGCGAGCAGCACGCTCGGCCTGCACGAAAGCGCCAGCGCGATCATGGCGCGCTGGCGCATGCCGCCGGACATTTCGTGCGGGTAGTTGTCCAGCCTGCGCTCCGGCGAGGGGATGCGCACGCGTTCGAACAAGGAGAGCGCGCGGGCGCGCGCCTGCGCCCGGGCGATGCCTTCGTGCCGCTGGATGGCCTCCGCGATCTGGTCCCCCACGGTATAGACGGGGTCGAAGGCGAGCATCGGCTCCTGGAAGATCATCGATACGACCCGGCCGCGGAAATCCGCGAGCGCCGGGCGCGAGAGGGCGAGCACGTCCTGCCCATGCACAGTGATGCGCCCGGACATCTTCGAGCGCCCCGGCGGATGCAGCCGCAGGAGCGAGCGGAGGGTCACGCTCTTGCCCGAGCCGCTTTCGCCCAGCAGGGCGAGCACCTCGCCCTCGCCCACCGTCAGGGACACGCCGTCGACGGCGCGCACAGGCTTGCCGTGCCCGGTGAAGGTGACGGTGAGATCGGCGATCTCGACGGCGGCGCTCATGCCGGCCCTCCGGCCGCCGGCGCCTGGGAATGTCCGGAACCCGGCAGCGCCATGAGGCAGGCCGCCTCGCGCCCCGCGCCGTCCCGCGTCAAGGGGGGCTCAACGGCGGAGCAGACGGGTTCGGCGAAGCGGCAGCGCGGATGGAAGCGGCAGCCGGGCGGGGGATTGATCGGATTGGGCGGGTCGCCGGCCAAGGCCGCCTCCTCGGTGCGGTCGTCCGGGTCCATGCTGGGCATCGAGGCGAGCAGCGCACGCGTATAGGGATGGGCGGGCGCCTCGAAGATCGTTTCCGCGTCGCCGATCTCGGCGACCTTGCCGAGATACATCACCATGATCCGGTCGGACATGTAGCGGACGACGTCGAGGTCGTGGGAAATGAACAGGTAGGTCAGGTTGAACTCGGCCTTGAGATCCTGCAGCAGGTTGAGAACCTGCGCCTCGACCGACTTGTCGAGCGCCGAGACGGCCTCGTCGAGGATCACGAGGCGCGGCTCCATGGCCAGCGCGCGGGCGATGTTGACGCGCTGGCGCTGGCCGCCCGAGAGCTCGTGCGGATAGCGGCCTGCGAAGCGGCGGGGGTCGAGGCCGACGCGCGACAGGAGGTCGTGGGCCCGCCGCCGCGCCGTCGCCGCCGCTACGCCGTGGGCGCGCGGCCCGAAGGCGATGGAATCCTCGATGATCAGCCGTGGGTTCAAAGACGCATAGCTGTCCTGGAAAACCATCTGGACCTGCCGGCGATAGGCGCCGAGCGGCAGGTCGCCGCCCACCTTCTCGCCGTCGAACACGAGGTCCCCGGCATCGGGCGCGATCAGCTGGATGATCAGGCGCGCCGTGGTGGACTTGCCGCAGCCGCTCTCGCCGACCACGCCCAGCGTCTCGCCCTTGCGGACGTCGAAGCTGACGCCGTCGACGGCGCGCACGAGCGTTCGCCGGCCCAGCAGGCCCTGCCCCTTGGCGGGGAAGTGCTTCACCAGCCCGTCGACGCTGAGCAGCGGCTGGGCCGGGCCGCCCCGGTCGCGCAGGTCGAGCCCATGGGGGGGCGGAGCGGCGGCGGCGCTCATCGCTTGACGTCCATGGCGGCGCGCAGGCCGTCGGAGAGCATGTTGAAGGCGATGGAGGTGATGAAGATCATCACGCCCGGCAGCGCCGCCACCAGCGGCTGGGTGTAGATGGCCGTGCGCAGGGTGTTCAGCATCAGGCCCCATTCCGGCTCCGGCGGCCGCACCCCGAGGCCGAGGAAGGAAAGGCCGGAGGCCAGGATCATCGAGACGGAGATCAGGCTCGTCGCGTAGACGAAGACGGGGCCGAGCACGTTGCCGAGCAGGTGCACGCGCACGATCAGCGGCGAGCGCGCGCCCGAGGCGCGGGCGGCGTCGATGTAGTCGAGCCCGCGGACCTGGGTCGCCACGCTCTCGGCGATGCGAGCGATCGGCGGGATGAAGACGATCGTCAGCGAGACCAGCGCATTGGTGAGCCCGGCGCCGAGCGCGCCCGACAGGGCGACCGCCAGGAGCACCGAGGGAAAGGCGTAGAAGATGTCGATCGTGCGCATGATCAGCGTGTTCGTGAGCCCGCCGACATAGCCCGCGAGGATGCCGATGGCCGAGCCGATGACGAAGGCCATGGGAACGGGGGTGACGCCCATCAGCAGCGAGAGCCGCGCTCCCCAGATCAGGCGCGAGAGCATGTCGCGGCCGAGTTCGTCCGCCCCCAGCGGATAGCCGGGGGTGCCGATCGGCTTCAGGCGGCGCAGCATCGAGCCCTTGGCCGGGTCGGCCGGCGCGAGGTAGGGCGCGAAGATGGCCATCAGGAGGATCAGCACGAGCACGGTCAGCGCGACCATCGCCACGGGGTCGCGCCGCAGGCGCGCGAGGACGCCGGCCCAATAGCCGGGAGAGCGCTGGATCTCGTCCGCAGGGGAGGGCGCGAGGGCTGCGGCGCTCATCAGGCCCTCTGCACGCGCGGGTCGATCGCCGTCTGCATGACGTCGACGAGCAGGTTCAGGACGACGAAGATCAGCGCGAGAACGAGGATCGTGCCCTGCAGCAGGGGAAGGTCGCGCTGGAAGATCGCGGCGTTGAGCAGGAAGCCGGTGCCGGGCCAGGCGAACACGGTCTCGATCAGGATGGAGCCGCCGAGCAGGTAGCCGAGCTGCAGGCCCATGACGGCGAAGGCGGTCGGCGCGGCGTTCTTGACCACGTGGCGGAACACGCCGCGGTCGAGCAGCCCGCGCGCGGCGAGCGCCTGCACGAAGTCCTGGCCCAGGATCTCGCCGACGAGGGCCTTCACGGTGCGCGCGATGATGCCCATCGGGATGACCGACATGGTGACGGCGGGCAGGACGAGGTAGCGCAGGTAGTCCCAGCTGAGGCTGCGCCCGTCCGATCCGCCTGGCCCGCCGCCGGTCGCCGGCAGCCAGCCGAGCTGCACGGAGAAGACGATCACGAGAACCATCCCCAGCCAGTAATGCGGTACGCTGACCCCGAGCACGGAGACGAGCGAGGCGAGCTTGTCGAGCCAGGTGCCGCTGGCATAGCCCGCGAGCAGGCCCAGGCCCGCGCCGAGCGCGAAGCCGATGAGGGTCGCCGCCGCCGCCAGGATGAGCGAGTTCACGACGGCGTTGAGCACCTCGGAGGAGACCGGCCGGCCGGTCGCGATGGAGACCCCGAGATCCCCGTGCAGCACGCGCCAGAGCCAGAGCGCGTATTGCACCGGCAGCGGGCGGTCGAAGCCGTAGACCGCGCGCATCTGAGCCTGCAGCTCGGCCGAGGCGTCGACCGGCAGCACGGCGGTCAGCGGATCGCCCGGCGCGATGTGGACGAGCATGAAGCACACGAGGCTCACGCCCAGCGCGACGGGCAGCACGTAGACGATCCGCTTGAGGACATAGGCCAGCATCGGCTCACCCGGCGGGAGGATGCGCCCCCGCCGCGGGCGGGAGCGCCGGACGGTGCGGGCGGGCTACTTGTCGACGGTGATGGGCGAGAAGTCCTGGAACCAGTTCTGCGCCTGTACGAAGCCCTTCACCTTCGGGCTCATGGCGCGCGGGTTCACGTCGTGCGTGACCATGAGGAAGAGCGCATCATCCACGTATTTCTCGTGGATCTTCTGCAGGATGGCGGTCTGCTCGTTCTTGTCGAAGGTGTTGCGCACCTGGTCGAACAGCTTGTCCATCTCGGGGTCGCAGTAATAGCCCCAGTTGGTGCCGGCCGGCGGGGCCAGGTTGCACTGGAGGTGCCGGATGAAGCCGGTGAAGGGGTCCTGGATGAAGTAGGTGTAGTTCATGCCCGTCGCGCCGCGCGAGCTCTCGTGCTTGGCCCCGGCGCGCCAGATGTTGATCAGCGTGTTCCACTCGACCACCTCGAAATCGACCTGGATGCCGATCTCCGCGAGGTTCTGCTGCACGAACTCGTTCATCGGCAGCGGCTGCATCTGGCCCGAGCCCGAGGCCGAGATGAGGATCTTGGTCTTCAGCGGCTTGTCGGGGCCGTAGCCCGCCTCCGCCATCAGCTTCTTGGCCGCCGCCACGTCGTGCGTCAGCTTGAAGCTCGGGTTGCCGAACCATTGGTGGCCGGGCGGGAAGAAGCCCTGGGCCGGGATCATCAGTCCGCTGAGCAGCTCCTTCAGGCCCTCGCGGTCGATCGCGAGGTTGGCCGCCTTGCGCACGCGCACGTCGTTCCAGGGCGACCCCTCGACGCGCGACAAGTGCCAGGTCCAGTTATGCGGGTAGGCGTTGGTGATGATCGAGAAGCCCGCCTGCTTGAGCGAGGGGACGGCGTCGGGCGCGGGCGCCTCGATCCAGTCCACCTGCCCCGAGCGCAGGGCCGCGACGCGGGCATTCGCCTCAGGAAGCGGCACGAGCACGAGCTTGTCGAGCTTGGGCACGCGCGCCTTGTCCCAATACTCGGGGTTGGGCACAAGCTCCACCCGCTCGCGCGGCGTGAAGCTGACGATCTTCCAGGGCCCGGTGCCCGAGGGGGCCTTCGCCACGGCGTCCCAGCTCTTGCCCTGCTTCTCCCAGTTGGCGGGGGAGGACATCATGATCCAGGCGAGCTGGTAGGGCAGGGTGGCGTCGGGCGTCTTGGTGACGATCTCCAGCGTCAGCGGGTCCACCGCCTTGTAGCTCGCCACCGCGGGGATGCGCGAGCGGCCCTGGGCGGATTGCCGCGGATCGAACTGCGGAGCCTCCTTCACGAGCAGCTTGTCGAAGTTCCAGACCACCGCATCCGCCGTGAAGGCGCTGCCATCGTGGAACTTGACGCCGTCGCGCAGCTTGAAGGTCCATTTCGTCTTGTCGGCCGGGTCCACCGCCCAGCTCACCGCCAGCCCCGGGACGAGGTCGGAGGGCTTGGTGGCGCTGCTCAGGTCCCAGTTGACGAGCGCGTCATAGGCGGTGAAGCCGAGGAAGCGCTGGCCCTCGCCGCCATTGTCGGGCTGGCCCGTGGTGAGCGGAATGTCCGACGCCGTCATGCCGATGCGCAGGGTGCCCTGCGCTAGGGCGGCGGAGGCCGAGACCCAGGCGGTGGCGGCGAAGGCGGCGGCGATTGCGATTTTCTTCATGGGGCTGGTCCCGGACTGAACTGGGTCCGTCACAGCAAGATCCAGGCCAGCCCCCGACGCGGAACGGGGAGACGTGGCCCTAGAGGGGGGCCCAGGTGCCGAGGTCGTCGATCCCGTCGAGGCCGAGGCCGTCGATCCCGGCCGGCTGCGTCATGGCCTGCATCGTGTTCTGCATCGCCCGGTAATTGTCGAAGGCGGCGCGTCCGCCGACATAGATGCAGCCGCAGCCCGCGGGATCGGAGACGATGTAGCTCACCTTGTTGCCGATGGTCTGCTTCACCATCGCGTTGGGCGGAAGCGCGTTGTACGTGGCGATCTGCTGCGGCGTCGTCGGCGTCTTGGCGGTGAATCCCGCATTGAGGAGCATGCGGTTGCCGCCCGCGGCGGGCGCGGAGACCTTGCCGGCGGTCTGGCACCCGGCGGCGAGGAGAGCGACGGTGACGAGGCAGAGGATACGGGACGTCATGAACCCCTCTTGGGAATCGCTGTTGGGCGGAAGACACGTGGCGCGGGCGACTCAGCAGGCTGTCGCGGCACACGCTTAGCGCGAATCCGGCCGCAGCCAAGCCCCGCCCCCGCCACGACGCGACTGGCCGGCGCGTCTCTTTCGCCCCATATTCGTCGCGCACGCGCATCGCCAGGGCCGGACAAGGCCGCCGCGAGGGACCCGCTCATGTCGTTCCGCCTGCCGCAAACCCTCGCAGGACCCGCCCGCGGCCAGAGCGGCGCGAGCGTGCTCGACGTCGAGATCGCGCAGCAAAGGGCCCAGACCCTCGGCGACCTCGGCCACCAGGTCGAACAGGCCCTGCAGGCGTTGCGCGACCATGATGCGGACGGGCGGGACCGGGAGGCCCGCGAGCGGCTGCTGGACGCCGCGGCGGACCGCGTCTGGGCGCTCATGGTTCAGCGCGAGCTCTCGGGGCTGCGCCACTGGGATGCGGTCGTGAAGGCCTATGGCGTGCCGCGCGAGGTGCTCAACCGCATGGGACGGGTGGTCCGCTGAGGTTCGCCGGGACCCGTACAGCACAAAAAGCATGCAACTGAAGGTTGAAACTGGGGAAAGGCCTGGCTTTCCGCGACGAATTGCGTTGTTTTTTAAGAGTCGGCTGCTTCTATTCGTCCAGGCCGTGAGATGTCGTCCGGCGCTCGACAGGTCAGGCGTCCGGCCCCATGCGGCAGCGCATCATCATCGCGGGGCTTTTTCTCGCCGCCTGGGCGGCGCTGTCCTCGCCCTGGCTGTCGGGGACCTTCACGATCCCCTATGACGCCAAGGCGCATTTCCAGGCCCAGATCCAGTTCCTCGCCTCCGCGCTGCATTCCGGCGACAGCCCGTTCTGGACGCCCAACGTCTTCACCGGCTCGCCGCAGATCGCCGATCCGCAATCCCTGATCTTCTCGCCCGCCTTCCTGCTGGCCCTGTTCGAACCCGAGCCCTCTTTCCGCATGGTCGACGCCTACGTGCTGTGCCTCCTCGCCGGCGGCGGCCTCGCGGTGATGATGTTCGGCTTCGACCGCGGCTGGCATCCCGCCGCCGCGCTCGTCGCGGCGATCGCCTTCTCGTTCGGAGCATCGGCCGCCTGGCGCATCCAGCATGTCGGTCAGATCAAGAGCTACGTCTTCTTCGCCGTGACGCTCTGGCTGCTGCAGCGCTGCGTCAGGACGCCCCGCTGGTGGACCGGGATCCTCTGCGGCCTCGCGGCCGCGGCCATGATCGCCGAGCCGGACCAGGTCGCCCTGCTCGCCTGCTACGTCCTGTTCGGCTTCGCCGTCCACGCGCTCGCGACGGCGGAGGCGCCGCTGCGCGCCGTGCGCGCGGCGCTGCCGGCCCTCGCTCTCGCAGGCGCGACCTGCGTGGCGCTCGCCGCGGTGCCGCTGCTGCTGACCCTCCTCTTCGCCGAGGATTCCAACCGGCCCGCCATCGCCCTGAGCGAGGCCCTGCACGGCTCGCTGCACCCGGCCTCCCTGCTCACGCTCGTGGTGGCCGACCTCTTCGGGGCGCTGAACCCCGCCGTCGACTATTGGGGGCCCTCGAGCAAGGGTTGGGCCTCCGGCGAGATCGCGCTCACCCAGAACATGGGCCAGCTCTATGTGGGAGCGCTGCCGATCCTCCTCGTCGCCGTGGTCGGCGTCATGCAGCGCCGGCTCCTCGACCGCAAGGCGGCGTTCTGGGCGGCGGCTGCGGCGGCGCTCGTGCTCTATGGACTGGGCCGCTACACCGCGTTCTTCGGCGCGGTCTACAGGATCGTGCCCGGCGTCGAGGAGTTCCGGCGCCCCGCCGACGCCACCTTCCTGATCGGGGCGGCGTTGGCGCTGCTGGGCGGGCACTTCCTGAATTCCTGGCTGGTGGCGGCCTCCCCCGCCGGTCGACGGCCGCTGCTGCTCGGCGCTCCGCTCCTGCTGGCCTGCGTGGTGTCCGTCGCCGCCTGGACGGCGGCGAGCCACGGCCGGCTCGACGTGGCCCTCGCACCCATCGCGTCGGCCGCCCTCTGGCTCACGGGCGGCGTCGCCGTGCTGGCGGCGAGCCGGTTCATCACCCTGCGCACGGGCTCGTCGGGCCCCGGCGCGGTCGCGGCCGCGCTGGTCGCGGGCTGCTTCATGGTGGCCGACCTTGCGGCCAATAACGGCCCTAACGAATCCACAGCCCTGCCGCCGCAGGCCTATGACGCGTTGAACCGCGAGACGCGCAACGAGACGGTGGCCCTGCTGCGCCGCCTCCTGCGCGAGCCCGCCACCCGGGACCGCCGGCCCCGCATCGAGCTCGCAGGGCTGGGCTTCCAGTGGCCGAACGCGGGCATGGTCCAGGGCTTCGAGAACATCTTCGGCTACAACCCGCTTCGGCTCGGCGACTTCAACGCCGCCACCGACGCGCCGGACACGATCGCCACGCCGGACCAGCGCAAGTTCACGCCGATCTTCCCGTCCTATCGCTCGACCTTCGCGAACCTGCTGGGCCTGCGCTACATCGCGACGGGCGCGCCCGTGGAACTGATCGACCGCCGCCTGAAGGCCGGCGACCTGCGCTTCATCGGCCGCACGCGCGAGGCTTACATATACGAGAACCCCGATGCGCTCCCGCGCGTGCTCTTCGCCGACCGGGTCCGCCTCGGCGAGTTCGACGAAATCGTCCAGACCGGGGCCTGGCCCACGGGCTTCGACCCCACGCGCGAGGTGGTGCTGGAGGAGGAGCCGGACGACGCACCGCCGGCGTCGGTCGCCACGGACGACCATGCCGGCTATGCCCGGCTGGTGAGCTACAGGAACACCGTGGTCACCGTGGAAGTGCATGCCGCACGCCCGGGCTATGTCGTCCTGAACGACGCCTACCAGCCCTGGTGGCGGGCGACCGTCGACGAGCGCGACGTCGAGATCCTCAAGGCCAACGTGCTCTTCCGCGCCGTGCCGGTTCCGGCCGGAGACCACGTGGTGCGCTTCGAGTTCAAGCCCATCGAAGGCTCGCTCGCCGACGTGGCGGGGCTGCTGCTGTCGCCCGAGACGCCCTGAGGCGCGGGCCCGGCCGGTCTTGGCGGCGCAGGCCGCGCGGGCGCTTCCGCCGCGCCCCGGGGAATGCCATTCTCCCGCCGTGCCGCCTGCGCGAGTTCCCGATGAGCCATCTCCTGCACCGCATCGCCGACGCCGATATGCCCGTCGCGGCCGGCGGCTCCGGCATCGAGCTGGTCGACTCGACGGGGCGGCGCTACGTGGACGCCTCGGGCGGCGCGGCCGTGTCCTGCCTCGGCCATGCCCATCCCGACGTGCTCGCCGCCCTGCACGCGCAGCTCGACAGGATCACCTACGCCCATACGGGCTTCTTCACGACCGAGGTGGCCGAACGCCTCGCCGACCGGCTCGTGGCGGACGCTCCGGCGGGCCTCGACCACGTCTACCTCGTCTCCGGCGGCTCGGAGGCGATGGAAGCCGCGTTGAAGATGGCCCGGCAATACGTCCTGGAGATCGGGCAGGAGCGGCGCCGCCACGTCATCGCGCGCCGGCAGAGCTACCACGGCAACACGCTCGGCGCGCTCGCGGCGGGCGGCAACGCGGCGCGGCGCGCCTTCTTCGCTCCACTGCTCGTGGAGACGCACCATGTCGAGCCCTGCTTCGCTTATCGGCACCAGCGGCCGGACGAGAGCGACGAGGCCTATGCCCTGCGCGCGGCCCGGTCGCTCGAGGACAAGATCCTCGCGCTCGGCCCCGACACCGTGATGGCCTTCGTGGCGGAGACGGTTGTCGGCGCGACGACGGGCTGCACGCCGCCGGTGGCCGACTATTTCCGGCACATCCGCGAGATCTGCGATCGCTACGGCGTTTTGCTGGTGCTCGACGAGGTGATGTGCGGCATGGGCCGCACCGGCACGCTGCATGCCTGCGAGCAGGAAGCCGTCGCACCCGATATCCTCGCCGTCGCCAAGGGGCTCGGCGGCGGCTACCAGCCCATCGGGGCCGTGCTGCTCTCCCGCCGCATCTTCGAGGCCTTCGCGCAGGGCTCCGGGTTCTTCCAGCACGGCCACACCTATATGGGCCACCCCATGGCGGCGGCGGCGAGCCTCGCGGTGCAGGAGGTGATCCGGCGCGACAACCTGCTCGCCAATGTCGTGGAGCAGGGCGCCCTGCTGCGCGCGATGCTGGAAGAGCGCTTCGGCAACGCGCCCAATGTGGGCGACATCCGCGGGCGCGGGCTGTTCCATGCCGTGGAGCTCGTCGCGGACCGCGGGACCAAGGCGCCGTTCGATCCTGCGCTCCGGCTGCACCAGCGCGTGAAGGCCGAGGCCATGGCGCGCGGCCTTCTCGTCTACCCGATGGGCGGCACGGTCGACGGCGTTCGCGGGGATCACATCCTCCTCGCCCCGCCCTTCATCGTGACGCCCGGGCAGGTCGGAACGATCGTCGAGCGCTTCGGCGACGCCGTCGACGCGGCTTTGGCCGGGCTGCGGTGAGGCTCGCCGCCGTGCGTCCCCGCCATGGCGGACGGGGGGCGTCCCGCCCTCAGCCGAGGCTCGACGAGTCCACCAGCGCCACGCCCGCGGCCCTGACCTGCGCCAGCGCCCGGTCGAGGGAGCCGTCGACGTCGATCGCGCGGCAGGCGTCGAGGACCATGGCGACCTCGAAGCCGGCACGCACCGCGTCGAGCGCGGAGTAGCTGACGCACACGTCCGTCGCGAGTCCAGTCAGGTAGACCTGTGTCAGGCCGCGCTCGCGCAGGTAGCCCGCGAGGCCGGTCGACGTGACCCGGTCATTCTCGAAGAACGCAGAATAGGAATCCACGTGGGTGCGGAACCCCTTGCGGATGATCAGCTCCACGGGGCCGAGGTCGAGGCCGGGGTGAAGCGCCGCGCCCTCGGTCCCCTGCACGCAATGGTCCGGCCAGAGCGTCTGGACGCCGTAGTGCAGCTCGACGGACTCGAAAGGGGACCTGGCCTCGTGGCTCGTCGCGAAGGAGTGGTGGCCCGGCGGGTGCCAGTCCTGCGTGGCGACGGCATGGGGAAACATCGCCGACAGCCGGTTGATGACAGGGATCACGGCGTCGCCGCCGGCCACGCCGAGCGCTCCGCCCGGCAGGAAGTCGTTCTGGACGTCGACGGCGATCAGGACGGAGTGGGGGCTGAGGGGCATCGCGGCTCCGTGCGGGTGAAGGGACCCCGGTCCGGGGTCGGTGCGGATCGGTGCAAGGCGCATGCCCGCTCACGGCGTCGGCACGAAGACCTCCAGCGCCTCCGGTCGCACGGAGAAGCGCGCCGGCGTCATGCCGCGGATCTCGCCGTCCACGTTGATGTGGCGCGGCTTGGAGGTGACGACCTCGAACCAGGTGCCGCGCTCCGAGCGGACCTCCGGCGCCGCGTGGTGGGCACCGGTGCGCAAGGCGGGCGCGAGGATGGCGAGGCGCCACAGCCTGTTGGTCTCCAGGCTGTAGAGGTCCAGGAGCCCGTCGTCTATCCGTGCGTCAGGCGCGACGGTCATGCCCGCGCCGTAGTAGCGGCCATTGCCGATGGCGAGTTGCAGGGTGCGGAACGAGGCGGAGCCGCCGGACCAGCGCAGCACCCCGCTGACGCTGCGGGCGCGCAGAACCACCTTGAGCGACACGATCAGATAGCTGAGCGGCCCAAAGCGGCGCTTGGTCTCCCTGGTGAGGGACCGGGCGAGCGCGGCGCTCAGGCCGATGCTGGCGACGTTCAGGAAGGGTGCGCCGTTGACTTCGCCCACGTCGACGCGCCGCGTGACGCCGCCGGCGATTACCGCCGCTGCGGCCACGGGGTCCTGCGGCACGCCCAGGGTGCGGGCGAAGTCGTTGGCGGTGCCCAGCGGCAGGACCCCCATGGGCAGTCCCGCATCGATCACGGCGCCTGCGGCGGAGCTGAGGGTTCCATCGCCGCCGCCGATGATCACGGCGTCGCAATCGCGCGCATGCGCGGCGATGAAGGCGGGCAGGTCCGCCGGCTCGTCGCGGAAGACGTGCTCGATCGCCACGCCCCCGCTGCGCAGGCGGTCGATGGCGTGATCGAGCGGGGCGGAGCCGGAACGGGCGGCGGGATTGACGGCCAGCAGGGCGCGGCGGGGTCGCATCGGATCTCGTCGGGTCGGAGGGTCGTCGGGTTCGGACGGGAACGGCCTAGCTGGCGTTCGGGTTCCCCTTCCATGTGGGTGCGCCGGCTTCCGCACACGACGGGGCGTCGGGGGGCGGGGGGTCTTCGGCGCGTTCCACGTCGCCGCGGCGCTGGAGGATCACGGCCGCCTGCCAGCACAGGAGCGCCCAGGCCGCGCCCACGCACCAGCCCCCGAGCACATCGGTGGGCCAGTGCACGCCGAGGTAGACGCGGCTGCAGCCCACCAGCAGGGTGAGGGCGACAGCGACCCCCACCACATAGGCCTTCACGCGCCGGCGCGGCGAGAGCCGGGCCAGCAGCACCCCCAGAGTCAGGTAGGTGACGGCCGAGAGCATGGCGTGGCCGCTGGGAAAGCTGAGCGTCTGCACCTCCACCATGTGTGCGACGAGGTCCGGGCGCGGCCGCTCGAAAAGGCTCTTCAGCAGGCTGCTGATCAGGGCGCCGCCGCCGATCGCCACCGCCAGAAGGGTCGCCGCCCCGCGCTTGCGGATCATCAGGAGGTAGAGGAGCACGACGATCGTCAGCAGACCCAGCACGGTGAAGCCGCCGAGCGCCGTGAGGTCCGTCATGACCTGCTTCAGCCAGAGCGGCCCGATCGGCTCGGCCCGGTCGCCCGGCTGTCGCAGGGCGAGCAGGATCGCCTGGTCGAAGGAGCGGGTGTCCCCTTCCTTCACCTCGCCGGCGAGCTTCACGAAGGCGAACAGCCCGCCGGCGGCGAGGCCGAGGGCGATGACGGAACCGAGTTCCAGTCCGTAGGGCAGGGCAAGCCGCCGGGGCAAGGTGGGCAAACGGGCCTCCTCGGGATCGGGAGCGGCACAAGGCCGCTCCATTCCGGCGGCATCATGGCTGCGCGGCCGGGAACCGGGGACGGAGCGCCGCATTGCGCATCCATGCACGGCGCCCTCCGTCCCACCAAGCTTGCCGACGTCACCGCGGACGTCCTCGACCCCGCGGACGGCGCCATCGTCGACCCCGCCGAGGCGGCCGAGGCCGCCGGCCTCACCTATGTCTCGGACGCGGATCCGGGCATCCGCCGCCGCAAGGCGGGCCGGGGATTTTCCTATCGGGGTCCTGACGGCGCGGCGGTCACGGATCCCGCCACGCTGGCGCGCATCCGCGCGCTCGCCATCCCGCCTGCCTACAAGGACGTGTGGATCTGCGCCGATCCGGACGGCCACATCCAGGCGACAGGCCGCGATGCCCGGGGCCGCAAGCAGTACCGCTATCATCCGCGCTGGCGGGAGGTGAGGGACAGCACGAAATACGAGCACATGCTCGATTTCGCGCGCGCCCTGCCCGCGCTGCGCCGGCGCGTGGACGCGGACATGCGCAAGCCCGGCCTGACCCGCGAGCGCGTGCTGGCGACTGTGGTCAACCTGCTCGAAAATACGCTGATCCGCGTAGGCAACGACGAATACGCCAAGCAGAACAAGAGCTACGGGCTGACCACCCTGCGCAACCGGCACGTCAGGGTCGAGGGGGCCGAGCTGAAATTCGCCTTCAAGGGCAAGAGCGGCAAGACCTGGAACCTGCGCCTGAAGGATCGTCGCGTCGCCAAGGTGGTGCGCGCCTGCCAGGAGCTTCCCGGCCAGCACCTCTTCCAATATGTGGACGACGACGGCGCGCGACAGGCAGTGAGCTCGGCCGACGTGAACGCCTACCTGAAGGAGGCCACGGGCCGCGCCGTCACGGCGAAGGACTTCCGCACCTGGGCGGGCACGCTGCTCGCCGCCATGGCGCTGCGCGAGTTCGAGCTGCTCGACGGCGAGGCGCGCACCAAGAAGAACGTCAAGGCCGCCATCGAGAGGGTTTCGGCGAGGCTCGGCAATACGCCGACCATCTGCCGCACGTGCTATGTCCACCCCGAGATCGTCGCCGCCTATCTCGACGGGGGGCTCAGCCGCTCCGTGATCGAGGAGGTGGAGCACAGCGTCGCGGCGGAGATCGCCGACGACCTGGAGGGCCTGCGGCCGGAGGAGGCGCTGCTGCTGGGCCTGCTGCACCGCCGCCTCTCCGCCGCCGCGGCGAAGGCCGCCTGATCGGCGCGCTCCCTGCCGCCATTGAACGCCCGGCTGCGCTCCTGTACGGAAGCGCCATGAAATTCCTCGACCAGGCCAAGATCTACATCCGCTCGGGCAACGGAGGCGCAGGCTGCGTCTCGTTCCGCCGCGAGAAGTTCATCGAGTTCGGCGGTCCCGACGGCGGCGACGGCGGGCGCGGCGGGGACGTGTGGGTGGAGTGCGTCGAGGGCCTCAACACGCTGATCGACTACCGCTACCAGCAGCACTTCAAGGCCAAGTCCGGCGTGCACGGCATGGGCAAGAACCGCACCGGCGCGAACGGCGCGGACGTGGTGCTCAAGGTGCCCAAGGGAACGCAGGTGCTGGACGAGGACGGCGAGACCCTCATCGCCGATCTCACCGAGATCGGCCAGCGGGTGCGGCTGGCCAAGGGCGGCAATGGCGGCTTCGGCAACGCCTATTTCACCACCTCGACCAACCGTGCGCCGCGCCGGGCCAATCCCGGACAGGAGGGCGAGGAACGCACGATCTGGCTCCGCCTCAAGCTGATCGCCGACGCCGGGCTCGTCGGATTGCCCAATGCCGGCAAGTCGACCTTCCTCGCCACGGTGACGGCGGCCAAGCCGAAGATCGCCGACTATCCCTTCACCACGCTGCATCCCGGGCTCGGGGTCGTCGCGGTGGACGGGCGCGAGTTCGTGCTGGCCGACATTCCCGGGCTGATCGAGGGAGCGCATGAGGGGCTGGGGCTCGGCGACCGCTTTCTGGGCCATGTCGAGCGCTGCCGCGTGCTGCTGCACCTCGTCGACGGGACGGCCGAGCACGCCGGCAAGGCCTACAAGGTCGTGCGCGGCGAACTGGAGGCCTATGGCCACGGCCTCGCCGACAAGCCCGAGGTGCTGGCGCTCACCAAGGTCGACGCGCTCACGCCCGAGCTCCTGAAGGAGCAGAAGGCCCGGCTGAAGCGCGCCGCCCGGCGCGAGCCCCTCCTGCTCTCCAGCGCCTCCGGGCAGGGCGTGCCCGAGGCTCTGCGCGCCCTCCTCGCCGTCATCGACGCCCACCGGGAGGCGGACGAGTCCGCCGCGACGCCTGTCGCCGGGCCCGTGGAGTGGCGGCCATGACCGTTTCCGCGATGACGCCGCAGATCGGCCAGTTCCGCCGCATCGTCGTCAAGGTCGGCTCGTCGCTGCTGGTCGACCGCGCGCGGGGCGCGGTGAAACACGCCTGGCTCGCGGCGCTGGCCGAGGACATCGGCGAGTTGCACCGGCGCGGCGCCGACGTCATCGTGGTCTCGTCCGGTGCCATCGCCCTGGGAAGGACCGTCCTCAAGCTGCCGGCCGGCCCCCTGAGGCTGGAGGAGAGCCAGGCCGCCGCCGCCGTCGGCCAGATCGCGCTCGCCCGCACCTGGGCGGAGGTGCTGGGCTACCAGGGCATCACGACCGGGCAGATCCTCGTCACCCTCGGCGACACGGAGGAGCGCCGCCGCTACCTCAACGCGCGCGCGACGCTGGGGCGGCTCCTCGACCTGCGGGCCGTGCCGGTCGTCAACGAGAACGACACGGTCGCCACCAACGAGATCCGCTACGGCGACAATGACCGCCTGGCGGCCCGCGTCGCGACGATGGCCGGAGGCGACCTGCTGGTGCTGCTCTCCGACATTGACGGGCTCTACACGGCCCCGCCTCAGGCCGATCCGAAGGCGGAGCTGATCCCCGTCGTGAAGAGCATCTCGGCCGAGATCGAGGCCATGGCCGGCGGGGCGGGATCGGAGCTCTCGCGCGGCGGCATGCGCACCAAGATCGAGGCTGCCAAGATCGCCACGGCCGGAGGCACGCACATGGTGATCGCCGACGGGCGGGTGAAGAACCCGCTCGGCGCGGTGGCGTCCGGCGCCCGCTGCACCTGGTTCCTCACCCCGTCCAACCCCGTGGCGGCGCGGAAGAAGTGGATCGCCGGCTCGCTCGAGCCGCGCGGCGTGCTCCACCTCGACACCGGCGCGGCGCGCGCCATCCGCTCGGGCAAGAGCCTGCTGCCGGCCGGCGTCACGCGCGTCGAGGGCGATTTCGACCGCGGCGATGCCGTGCTGATGCGCGCGCCCGACGGCGGGGAGATCGGCCGTGGGCTCGCGGCCTATGACAGCCGCCACGCGGCGCAGATCGCCGGACGCTCGTCGCGGGACATCGAGGCCATTCTGGGCTATGCGGGGCGGGCCGAGATGGTCCATCGTGACGATATGGCGCTGGCCGCCGAATAGGCCGCGGCGGGAACAAGGGTCCGGAGCAGGACGATGCTGCAAAGCGTGCGCAGGAGCGAGGGGGAGGACGTCGCCGCCCTCATGACGGAGATCGGACGGCGCGCGCGCGCCGCCGCACGCCGGCTCGCCACCTGCCCGGCGCCCGCCAAGGACGCGGCCCTGCGCGCGGCGGCCGACGCCATTCGCGCGGACGCGGCCCATATCCTCGCGGAGAACGCCCGGGACGTGGCCGAGGCGACGGCCCGGGGCACCAAGGGGTCCTTCGTGGACCGCCTCGTGCTCGACCCCGCCCGTCTGGAGGGCGTGGCGAAGGCGGTGGCGGACATCGCGGCGCTGGCGGATCCCGTCGGCCGCGTGCTCGCGACCTGGACGCGGCCCAACGGCCTCGTCTTCGAGCGCGTCGCCACGCCGCTGGGCGTGGTCGGCGTGATCTTCGAGAGCCGGCCGAACGTGACGGCCGACGCGGGGGTCCTCTGCGTGAAGGCGGGCAATGCCGCGGTTCTGCGGGCGGGCTCGGAGAGCCTGCGCACGTCGCTCGCCATCGCCGCCGCCATGCGGCGCGGCCTCGCCGAGGCGGGTCTGCCCGAGGACGCAATCCAGCTTGTCCCCACGCCGGACCGCGCCGCCGTCGGCGCGATGCTCGCCGGCCTCGACGGCGCGCTCGACGTCATCGTGCCGCGCGGCGGCAAGAGCCTCGTCGCCCGGGTGCAGGCCGAGGCGCGCGTGCCCGTCTTCGCCCACCTGGAGGGCCTCTGCCACGTGTTCGTCCACGCGGGCGCGGACCTGGACATGGCCCGCAGCATCATCCTCAACGCCAAATTGCGGCGCACGGGCGTGTGCGGCGCGGCCGAGACGCTCCTGGTCGACCGCTCCTGCGCGGCCTCCCACCTCCGACCGCTCGTCGAGGCGCTGCTGGCGGCCGGCTGCGAGGTCCGCGGCGACGCGGAGACCCGCGCGGTCGATCCCCGCGTGGTCGCGGCCACGGAAGAGGACTGGCGCACCGAATATCTCGACGCGATCATCGCCGTGCGGGTGGTGGACGGGCTCGATGGCGCGCTCGCCCATATCGACGCGTATGGTTCGCATCACACCGACAGCATCGTCACGCAGGACGAGGCGGCGGCCGAGCGGTTCCTGGGCGAGGTCGACAGCGCCATCGTGCTGCACAACGCCTCCACCCAGTTCGCGGATGGCGGGGAGTTCGGCTTCGGGGCCGAGATCGGCATCGCCACGGGGCGCATGCACGCGCGCGGCCCGGTCGGCGTCGAACAGCTGACCTCCTTCAAGTACAAGGTGCACGGCCGGGGCCAGACCCGGCCCTGATCGTCACCTCTCCGTCCCCAGCCGGCCGCCCGTCGCCGCGGATTGACGCCATGCGCAGCGAAGGAACCCTGGCGCAGCCCCGCACGACGCTTCGGCTCGCGCGCCTGCCGCGCCATGCGCCTGGCCTGCGCATCGGGCTCCTCGGCGGGTCGTTCAACCCGCCGCACGAGGGCCATGTGCTCGTGACCGAGACGGCACTGCGTCGGCTGGCCCTCGACCGGGTCTGGTGGCTGGTAACCCCCGGCAACCCCCTGAAGGGCCATGACGGGCTCCCCCCTGTGGCCGAGCGGATCGCGGCGGCACGCCGGCTGGTGCGCGACCCGCGGGTGGACGTGACCGGGCTCGAGGAGCAGATCGGAACCCGCTTCACCCACGACACGCTCGCCTATCTCGTCGAGCGCTGCCCGGGCGTACGCTTCGTCTGGCTGATGGGGGCGGACAATCTCGCGAGCTTTCATCGCTGGCAGCGCTGGCGCGACATCGCCTCGCTGATGCCCATCGCCGTCATCGACCGGCCAGGCTCCACCCTTCGCGCCTGCCGCTCGCCCGCGGCCGTCGCCTTCGCCGCGGCCCGCGTCGACGAGACGGACGCACGTGTCCTGCCCGGCCTGGCGCCGCCCGCCTGGATCTTCCTGCATGGGAAGCGCTCGGCCCAGTCGTCCACCGCGCTGCGCGCGACGACGGCGCGTCGCTGACGCCCAGCCCCGCCAAGGCGGACCAGCGCTCGCCGCCCGTCTTGCGCCACCCCATGGAATTTCGGGGCGTTCGGGGATATATTGAAGGCGGCGCCACGGCATCGGCGCTTGAGAGGAAAGAGGGTTCTGCCCTGAACACCACCAGCTTGCATGCGGCGGAAACGCCCGTGCCCCTCGCCGCCGCCGGCTCTGGCGAGCCTGTCGGCAGCGCCACGCTTCCCTTGGTCCTCGGCGTGCTGGACGACTCCAAAGCCGAAGACACGGTCGTGATCGACCTCGTCGGGAAGACCACCCTCGCAGACAGCATGATCGTGACGTCGGGCCGCTCGAACCGCCATGTCGGGTCGATCGCCGACCACGTCGTCGAGGTCCTCAAGGACCACGGCCGCAAGGACCTCCGCGTGGAGGGCATGCCGCACTGCGACTGGGTGCTCATCGACGCCGGCGACGTCATCGTCCACGTCTTCCGTCCCGAGGTTCGTCACTTCTACAACCTCGAGAAGATGTGGGGCGGCGACCGTCCGGGCGAGCGTGCCGCATCCTGACCGGCCGCGGCCGCTTCGGCCGTGAGGATCCTGATCCTCGCCGTCGGCCGGCTGAAGGACGGACCTGAGCGGGACCTCGTGGCCCGCTACGTGGACCGCGCCAGGAGCGCGGGGAGGGCGCTCGGCTTCGCCGACGTCGAGGTGTCCGAACTGCCCGAGAGCCGGGCTCAGCGCCCGGCCGACCGCAAGGCCGAGGAGGCCCATGCCCTTGCCGCGCGGTGCGCGGGATGGACGGTCATGGCGCTCGACGAGCGGGGGGCGCACCTCACCAGCGAGGCGTTCGCCGAGAGGCTGGGACGCTGGCGGGACGACGGCACGAAGGGCGCCGCGCTCGTGATCGGGGGAGCCGACGGCCTCGACCCCGCCTTCGCGGCCGCCGCGGCGGAGCGGCTGGCCTTCGGCCGGATGACGCTGCCGCACCAGATCGTCCGCATTCTTGCCGCAGAGCAGGTCTACCGGGCCATGACGATCCTCGCCGGCCATCCCTATCATCGTGCCTGACCGAATCGCCGGAGCCCCGCCCTGACCCGCCTCGGCCCGACCCGCGCGTCCATGCCCCGCCGCGTCCGAGCCACGGGGGCCGCGGCGCTGTCGGCGGCGGTGGGCCTGCTCCTCGCCGTCGCGGCGGCCCGCGCCGAGCCCGCCGCGCCGCCGTCCGCTCCGGCCGAGACCCCGGCACCGCCGGCCAAGGACCCGGCCGCCCTCGCCAAGGAGACCGAGCGGGCCACGCGGCAGATGGAGCTGGAGGAGACCCAGCGCGTCCTGCAGGCGAGCGACGCGGAGAAGGCGCGCCTGCAGGCCGAGGTCGACGCCCTGCGCGCCGACCGGGCCCGCCTGAACGCCGCCCTGATTGACGCCAGCGCGAAGGTGAAGGCGACCGAGAGCCGGATCGACGGCATCGAACAGCGCCTGACGACACTGGGCCAGACGACGGACGCCATCCGCACCTCGCTCGACAGGCGCAAGGGCGTCGTGGTGGAAGTGCTCGCCGCCCTGCAGCGCATGGGCCGCAGTCCGCCCCCGGCGGTGCTCGTCAAGCCCGAGGACATGCTCGAGGCCGTGCGGGCCTCCATGATGCTGGGCGCCGTGCTGCCCGAGCTGCGCTCGGAGACGGAGGCGCTGGCCTCGGACCTCGCGGAAATGCTGCGGCTGCGCGACGCGGCCGCGGCCGAGCGCGACTCGCTGAAAAAGGAGGTCGCCGGCATCGCCGAGGACCGGCAGCGCCTGGCGCTGCTTGTCGAGGCGCGCCAGCGCGACGTCGCCGCGGCCGAGCAGGTGACCCGCGAGGAAACCGACCGGGCCGTCGCCCTTGCAGCCAAGGCGGGCAATCTCAAGGATTTGATCGGCCAGATCGAAAACGACATCGCCGCCAGCGCGCGCGCCGCAGATGCGGCGCGCAGGGCGGCCGAGAAGGCGGAAGCGGACGCGCGCGCAGCCGTCGACGCCCAGGCCCGGGAGACGCGGGAGAAGTTCGCGGCGCTGGCCTTCAAGGACCCGGCCCGTCTCGCGCCAAAAGTGTCCTTCGCCGAGACCCGCGGCATGCTGCCGCTGCCCGTGAACGGCGTGTTGCTCAAGGGTTTCAACGCGCCCGACGCGATCGGCGGTACTTTGAAGGGCGCAACCTACACGACGCGCCCCGGAGCGACCGTTTCAGCCCCCTGCGATGGCTGGATCGTGTTCGCCGGCCCCTTCCGCAGCTATGGGCAACTCTTGATCATCAATGCCGGCGGCGGCTATTATCTTCTTTTAGCCGGCATGGAGCGCATCAACGTGGGCCTCGGCCAGTTCGTTCTCGCCGGAGAGCCTGTCGCCGTGATGGGCGAGGGCGCCAAGGCGACGGCGGCTTCGGTGGGTAGCGAAACGACGCAGCCGGTGCTCTATGTAGAGTTCCGAAAAGACGGGGTATCGATCGATCCGTCGCCCTGGTGGGCGACATCGACGAACGAGAAAGTTCGTGGATGATGCGCAAGCTCTCACTGCTGATGCTGGGTGTGGCCCTCGGGGCGGGCACCGCGACCCTCGCGACCCAGAGCCGACTGCTCTCCGCGACGGCCGTGGCCGCGGCCTCCGATACCTACCGGCAGCTGAACCTGTTCGGTGACGTGTTCGAGAAGATCCGGACCGACTACGTCGAGAAGCCCGACGAGGGCAAGCTGATCGAATCCGCCATCAACGGCATGCTCTCGGGCCTCGACCCGCATTCGAGCTACATGGACGCCAAGAGCTTCCGTGACATGCAGGTGCAGACGCGCGGCGAGTTCGGCGGCCTCGGCATCGAGGTGACGATGGAAGACGGCCTCATCAAGGTCGTCACCCCGATCGACGACACTCCGGCCTCGCGTGCCGGCGTGATGGCGGGCGACGTGATCACCGCAATCGACGACGAGGCCGTGCAGGGCCTCACCCTGAACCAGGCCGTCGACAAGATGCGCGGGGCGGTCAACTCTTCCGTGCGGCTCAAGATCAACCGCAAGGGCGTAAGCGACCCGGTGGAGCTCAAGCTCACGCGCGACGTGATCCGGATCCGGTCGGTCCGGTCGCGCAGCGAGGGCGACGTGGGCTATATCCGCATCACCCAGTTCAACGAGCAGACCTTCGACGGCCTGAAGAACTCGATCGACACGATCAACAAGGACGTCGGGGCGGACAAGCTCAAGGGCTACGTGATCGACCTGCGCAACAATCCGGGCGGCCTGCTCGATCAGGCCATCTCGGTGTCCGACGCCTTCCTTGAGAAGGGCGAGATCGTCTCGACCCGCGGCCGCAACGCCGACGAGACGCAGCGCTACAACGCCCGGCCGGGCGACCTGACCAAGGGCAAGCCGGTCGTCGTCCTGGTTAACGGCGGCTCGGCCTCCGCCTCCGAGATCGTGGCCGGCGCCCTGCAGGACCACAAGCGCGCGACCATCATCGGCACGCGCTCCTTCGGCAAGGGCTCGGTCCAGACCATCATCCCGCTCGGCTCGAACGGCGCGGTGCGGCTCACGACGGCGCGCTACTACACGCCGTCCGGCCGCTCGATCCAGGCCAAGGGAATCGAGCCGGACGTGCAGGTGACCAACGACGTCCCGGCCGAGCTCAAGGGCAAGGACGAGACCAAGGGCGAGGCGAGCCTGAAGGGGCACCTCAAGAACGGCGACGACGAGCAGGGCGGCAGCTCCGCCTACGTGCCGCCGGACCCCAAGAACGACAAGCAGCTCAACTTCGCCTTCGACCTGCTGCGCGGGGTGAAGGTGAACGACGCCCGCTCCACCGCGCCGGGCGCCGCCACCAACCCGAATTAAGCGGGGTCCTGCTTTCTGCCTGCCCGAGTGTTGCAAGCAGGAATCGCCTCGGACGTTTCGTGCGCAGCGGCGGCCTTCCGGGCGCCGCTGCCGTCTTTCGTCATTGCCGTGCCTCAAATGCGGTGGTTGTTTCAATCAAGCCGATTCGGCTGCCTCCCTTGACCGCGTCGAGCCTTGGGTCGGAGGCCGCATTCCAATCTGACGCGTGAGAAGGGTCTTGACGCTCGGCCACGACGAACTCACCCGCCCGCTGGGCCTGGAGAAGGCGGCCGTCAAGACGCGCCGTCTCCCCGCCCTGCCATGGCCCCAGATCGTGGT
This sequence comes from Alsobacter sp., assembly GCA_046349155.1. GTDB lineage: Bacteria > Pseudomonadota > Alphaproteobacteria > Rhizobiales > Beijerinckiaceae > Alsobacter. The sequence continues at coordinate 91,167 of JAXMCW010000006.1, forward strand.
CGGCCTGCTCTCCGCCCTCGTCGTCGCGCTGGTGCTCTGGCTCGCGCTGGTGCGCGATCCCTATGGCGGCGAGCCCTTCGCCATCGCCACCATCGAACGGGCCCCGCCCGCGCCCCCGCCCGCCGCCAATGAGACCGAGAAGCCGGCCGCCTCCGTCGCCGAGGCGCAGCCCGACGCCGCGCCGAAGGAGCGCATGACGGCGGGCGAGATGGAGCAGATGAGCGGGGTCAAGGTGACGCGCGGCGCCGGCGGCGAGGCGCCGCAGGGCATCGTGATCCAGGTTCCCCAGCCCGGCGACGTCAAGCTGCCGCCGGCTCCCGACAAGCGCCTCGTCGAGCGCTCGCGCCACGGCGTGCTCCCCAAGGTGGCCGCAGACGGCGCGCGGCCGGCAGACGTCTACGCCCGGCCCGTGACGCCCTTCACGGGCAAGGTGGTGGGCCGCATCGCCCTGGTGGTGGGCGGGCTGGGACTCAGCCAGACCGCGACCAGCGACGCCATCGTCAAGCTGCCCGGCGCCGTCACCCTGGCCTTCGCTCCCTACGGCACCGACGTCGAGCGGCAGGCGGCGCGCGCGCGGGAGGACGGCCACGAGCTGATGCTCCAGGTCCCGATGGAGCCCTTCGACTATCCCGACAACGATCCCGGCCCGCATACGCTGACGACGGGCGGGCAGCCCTCGGAGACGATGGACAAGCTCTATTGGGTGATGAGCCGCTTCCCCGGCTATGTCGGGGTGATGAACTACATGGGCGGCAAGTTCACGTCGAACGACGCGGCGCTGGCACCCGTGCTGCGCGACGTCGGCTCGCGCGGCCTCGTGTATCTCGACGACGGCACCTCCGCCCGAAGCCTCGCCCCCACCATCGCGGGCAGCTTCAAGCTGCCGGCGGCGAAGGCCGACGGACTCGTGGACGGCGTGCCCAAGGGCAGCGCGATCGACGACCAGCTCGCCCGGCTCGAGACGATCGCGCGCGAGAAGGGCACGGCCATCGGAACGGCCTCGGCGCTGCCCGTCAGCGTCGACCGCATCGCCGCCTGGGCCAAGACCCTGGAGGCCAAGGGCCTGCAGCTCGTGCCCGTGAGCGCGGCCATCGCCCGGCCCGGGCGCTGAACGCATCCAGCCGAGGTGAGCATGAGCCGCGCCTTCGAGGACCTGCCCTACCGGCCCTGCGTGGGCGTGATGCTCGTCAACCGCGAGGGCCTCGTCTTCCTCGGCCAGCGCAAGGCCGAGGCCGGGCCGGAGCACGTGGACGACACCTATTCCTGGCAGATGCCGCAGGGCGGCATCGACGACGGCGAGGCGCCCGAGTCCGCCGCGCGCCGCGAGCTCCACGAGGAGACCAACGTGCGCAGCGTCTCGCTCATCGCCGAGGCCCCGTCCTGGTTCTCCTACGACCTGCCGCCCGACGTCGCGGGCAAGGCCTGGAAGGGCCGCTACCGTGGCCAGACGCAGAAATGGTTTGCCTATCGCTTCGAGGGCGAGGAGAGCGAGATCGACATCGGCGCGCCCGCCGGCCACAAGCCGGAATTCTCGGCCTGGCGCTGGGAGCGCCTGGAGCGCCTGCCGGCGCTGATCATCCCGTTCAAGCGCCCGGTCTACGAGCAGGTCGTCGCCGTCTTCGCGCCCTTGCTGCGCTGATCAGGCGGCCTCCGTCCGGCCCCGCCCGATCAACCGCCGCGCCAGCGCGGGCCCGCGCCGGTCGATGGCGGCGAGGCCGAGGGCGACCAACGCCATGCCCGCGACATCCCGCGCGCCGAGCCGTTCCCCCAGCACCAGCGCGCCGAGCAGGATGGCGCTCGGGGGGATGAGGAAGGTCACGAGCATGATGTTCGTCGCGCCCGCCCCGCCGAGGATGCGAAAGAAGATGAGATAGGCGAAGGCCGTGCAGAGCACCCCGAGCGCCACGAGCGCCGCCCAGGAGACGGCGTGCGGCATGGGCAGGGTCCAGGGCCGGTCCGCCAGCAGCACGACCGGCAGCATCACCAGGCTTGAAGCCGACAGCTGGCCGAAGGCGGCCTGGGCCGGCTTCACGCCCATGCGGGCGAAGCGCCTGCCGAACACGCTGGAAAAAGCGTAGGAGACCGCCGCCGCGAGGCAGGCCAGTTCCGCCGCGACATGGCGGTCGAGCGAGGCCAGCAGTTCCGGGCCGAGCATCACGGCCACGCCCGCGAAGCCGAGCAGCACGCCGGCGAGGCGCGGCGGCGTGAGCTTCTCGTCCGTCGTGAGGGCGTTCGCGACCAGCACGGTGAAGAGCGGCGTCGTCGCGTTGAGAATGGACGAGAGGCCGGCGCCGATCTGCGTCTGACCCCAGAAGATCAGGCTGAAGGGGATGATGTTGTTGAGGAGGCCCATGCCCAGGAAGTCGCGCCACACCGGCAGGCCCGCGGGCACGGCGACCCGGATCGCCCTGAGCACGGCGAGCAGGCACAGGGAGGCCAGCGCCACGCGCCCGAATACGAGGCTGAATGGGGGGATGTCCGCCACGGCGACCTTGCTGAACAGGAAGGAACAGCCCCAGATGAGCGAGAGGGCCACGAGCATGGCCCACTCGACGCCGGTCATCGGCCGCGCCTGATTCGTCCCCGTCGCCATGCCCGTTCCCGCCCGCGTCCGCCGCCCGGGGCCTTGTGCCATCGCCTCGCCCGGCATGCCACCCGAAAACCCGGGGGCGGGACGCCACCGCCCTTCAGGCGGAGCGCAGGCCGGGCTGCGGCCCGAAAGGGTCAGGATTCCAGCAGCCTAGCGTCGCCAGCCGCGCGCGTTGAGGCCACCGGGAGGCGCGAGGGGCATGGAGGGCTGCCACCCACCGGCCGCGCCTGCGATGCCGCCCACGCCGATCGAGACGCCCGGGCCGCCGCCGCCCGCGGCTATCCCGCCTCCCGTCCCGACCGCGGCGCCTGTCCCCGCCGCTCCGGTCCCGCTCGTCGTCCCCTGGCCGCCGATCTGCACCTGCGCGTCGATGTAGAGCGGCGGCTGCTGGGGCGAGCCGGGCAGTTCCGCGCAGGGATGCCAGGACCGCGCGACGACGGGCGCGCCACGCGGGGGCGCCGGAGGATCGACGACGGCAAAGGAGCCATAGTCGGCGCAGCGCGGGTCTGCGCCGGCCTGGATCTGCTGGGCCGTCGCGGACGACGCGAAAGCGAGGCTCGCGACCCCTGCCAGGGCCAGGGCGATAGGCAGGCGCATGGACGCTCCTTCGAGACGCCTCACCATAGCGCGTGAGCGTTAATGGCGGCCCTCCAAAACCCCGCCCATTCGACCGAGCCCGGGACCCTAGAGCCGCGGAGGGTCGGTCTCGCCCCGCGATCATCGGAACTCGCCTCCCGCCATGACGGCCGGGGACGGGCGGGCGGGTTGCTACGGCATCGGCTCCGTGGCCACGAGCCGGTATCCGATCCCCGTCTCGGTGACGATGCAGGCGGGCCGCTCGGGATCGGCCTCGATCTTCTGGCGGATCTGGCGCACGTAGACCCGCAGATATTGCACGTCGACCTCTGGCCCCCAGACCTCCTGCATGATGGCGCGGTGGGTCAGGATCCTGCCGGCATGGAGGGCCAGTAGCCGCAGGATCTCCCATTCCTTGTTGGAGAGGCGGACCTCCTGGCCGTCGCGCGTGACGAGCCGCCGTGTGAGATCGATGACCAGGCCGCCCGAGCGGATGACGGTGCTGGCGCCCTGCTGCTGCACGGCATGGCGGAGCGCCGTGCGCATCCGGGCCACGAGTTCGGCCATGCCGAAGGGCTTGGTGAGATAGTCGTCCGCGCCGAGTTCGAGGGCGGTCACCTTGCCGCGCTCGTCGCCGCGGCTCGACAGAACGATGATGGGCGGCACGGGGCCGGCCTCGCGCCAGCGACGGATCAGGTGCAGGCCATCCGTGTCGGGCAGGCCGAGGTCGAGCAGGACGAGGTCAGGCTTCGCCTCGTCGAACGCAGCCAGGGCCTGAGCGCCGGTGGCGGCCTCCACGACGCGGTAGCCATGGGGCGCGAGGCCCGTGCACAGGAGCCGCCGCAGCGAGCGGTCGTCCTCGACCAGCAGGACGGGGATCTCGCTCATGCCAGCGCCACCGCCGGGGCCAGCGCCGCCGACGCGGGAAAGCGCACGACGAACGCCGCGCCTTGCCCGCCCTCCGGTTCCGTGGCCTCGATCGTGCCGCCGAGCGCGGCGACGAAGCCCCGGCAGATGGAGAGACCCACGCCCGACCCCGCGGGCCGGTGGTCGCCCGCGCGCACCTGGTAGAACAGGTCGAAGACGCGCTCTCGCTCGGCCGCCGGGATGCCGGGCCCTGAATCAGCGACGCGGATCTCGGCGCCGCCCTCCGGCGTCGGACCGGCCGCGACGCGGATGGACGATCCTGGCGGGGCGAATTTCGCGGCGTTCTCGACGAGGTTGGCGATCACCTGTTCGAGCAGGACCGGGTCGAGGTCGAAGAGCGGCAGGCCGGGCGCCAGGCGCAGGGCCACGTGGTGGTCGCGCGTGAGCGCGGCCGTCTTTCCGAGCGCCGCGCCGATGACCTCGCCGAGATCGGTCGGCTCGCGGCGCGGCGACAGGGCGCCGGCCTCCAGGCGAGCCATGTCCAGGAGGTTGGTGACGAAGCGCTCCATGCGCCGCGCCTCGTCTTCCATGGTGGCCGCCAGCTCCGCCCGCTGGGCTTCGTCATAGGAGGGCCCATAGGCGCGAAGGGCCGTGACGGCCGCGAGGATCGAGGCGAGGGGGGTCTTCAGGTCGTGCGACAGCGAGTTGAGGAGCGACGAGCGCAGCCGCTCGCGCTCGGCTGTCACCTGCGCCTCGTCGCGCTCGGCGGCGAGGCGGATGCGCGACAGGGCCACCGCGGTCTGGTCGGCCAGCGCCTGCAGCATGCGCTCCTGCCGGGGCGCCAGCGCCATGGCTTCGCCCGGGCGCGACAGGCCGAGCACGCCGACGCGCCCGGCCTCCGTCTCCAGGGGAACGAAGTAGCCGCTGCCGAGCCTGAGGAGCCGGGCCTCCTCGCTTCGCCCCGTCTCCGGCCATGGCCCGGTCAGGGCCGCGACCTCGAAGTCCTCGAGCGGACGGGCGAGAACCGACGGCGTGTCCAGCCGCAGCGTCCCCGACGTGTCGAGGACGAGGACCGTGCCGTCCCCGGCCAGCAGCCGGCCCGTCGCCTCCGCTGCGGCCTGGGCGACCTCCCGTTCGGAGGTCAGGCGAGCCAGGGTGCGGCTGAAGGCGTAGAGCTGTTCCGTGATCGCGCCGCGCTGGCGGACCTGGCGGGCCCGCAGCCGTGCGATCGCGGCGAGGTTCGACGTGATCAGGGCCGCGACCAGGAACAGCGCGAGCGCCACGACGTGCTTGGGCTCGGAGATGGCGAGCGTGTAGAGCGGCGGCAGGAAGAAGAAGTTGTAGGCGAGCACGCTCGCGAGGCAGGCCGCCAGCGCAGGCCCGGGGCCGAATCGCGCGGCCACCGCGATGACCGCGACGAGGAAGACGAGGTCGACGTTCTCGAGCCCCGCCACCGGCTCGAGGAGCAGCGCGGCGGCGAGCGCCGCGAGGACGGCAAGCGCGGCCTTGGCGTAGCGCGCCTGCGTCGATGTGTCCTCGCCGGCTTCCGTCTCCATGGGCCCCTCTGCGCGGACGTGTCATAGCATGGGGCCGGCGCCGGTTTCACCAGGCCCGGCCCCCGCCTCGGCCCGACCCGGTACAAAGGTGCTGGTGACAGCGGCGGCCGGCCTCGTCACACTCGGCCTTGGCCGCCCGCCGAGAACGGGCGGCGCGAGGAACGCACGCCCATGAGTGAACCCGTGAGCCAGGCGGCCCCGTCGCCGGCGCGTCCCCTGCCCGTCGGCGGGCGCGCGGGGCTGACGCTGCACCAGCTCCAGATCTTCTGCGCGGTCGCGCAGGCGCAGACGCTGACCAAGGCGGGCAAGCAGCTCGAACTCGCCCAGCCTTCGATCTCGCAGCAGATCTCGAAGCTGGAGCGCAGCGTCGGGGTGAGGCTCTTCGAGCGCACCAATACCCGCATGGTGCTCACCGACGCCGGGCATTTCCTGCTGCGTCGCGCGCTGCACATCCTGTCCGCCGTCGACGAGGCCGAAGCGGGCCTGCTGGCCTTCGCCGAGGGGTCGAGCGGCGTCGTTCGGGTGGCGGGGGTCAACTCCGTGCTGCGCCACCTGCTGCCCCCCGCCCTCGCGTCGCTCGAGGGGAGCCTGCCGGGCATCGAGGTCCACGTGCACGAGGTTTCGCCCAGCGAGGCGCTGGACCTGCTCTATTCCCGCCGCGTGACGGTGGGCCTGATCGCCTCGAACTCGGTCTCGCAGAGCAGCGTCGGCTTCACCCAGCGTCCCGTGGTGAGCGATCCCTACGTGCTCGTGACGCCGGACTGGCTCGACCTCGCCGCCGTGCGGGACCCGGCCACGGAGCTCGACGAGCGCGCGCGGCGGGTACTCGACAATTGCATCCAGTTCAATTTCGGCACCCAGCACACCCAGCGGGTCGAGGACTGGTTCAACCGGATCCTGCCGTCCCACCGGGTCATCGCGCGCTGCCGCAGCTACGAGGTGGCGATCGACATGGTGCGCGCCGGCCTCGGCGTCTGCCTCGCGCCGGCCATGACGGCCACGGACGACCGCGGCGTGCTGCAGGGCGTCAGGCTGTGGCGCTCGGGCCTGCCCGATCGCTCGACCGTGGCGATGTTCCCCGCGCAATATGCCCGGGTCGAGCCGGTGCGCAGCTTCCTTGCCGCGATCGAGGCTGCCGGACGCCGCGTCCCCGCCGCCCAGGGGGACCGCATCCCTCCCTTCATCGCCCTGTGCGACGGTGGCTGGCTGCCGGCCGAATAGCCGCCCGCGCGGGTTCAGTGGACGGGCAGGCCGACCTGGGACAGCGCGGCATGCCGCGTGGTGCGTCGCCAGGCCCGCGGCGAGCGGCCCGTCCAGCGCCGGAAGGCGCGGGTGAAGGCGCTCGCCTCGGCATAGCCCAACACCAGCGCGATCTCGGACAAGGAGATCTCCGTGCTGCGCAGGAGATGGCGCGCCACGTCGAAGCGCACCTCGTCCATCAGCGTGCGGAAATCCGTGCCCTCTTCGGACAGGCGGCGATTGAGCGTGCGCTTGCCGATGCGGAAGAACTCGGCCGTGCTGGTCGCCGAGCATTTCTGCGACAGAAGCAGCGGCCGGATGGCCCGGCGCACCTGGTCCGAGAACAGCAGGCTGTCCTCCTGCTCGAGCTGGCGCGCCCGCTCCTCGAGCACCCGCATCAAGGCGGGGTCGCTGTGGGGATTGGCGAGGGCGAGCCATTTCGCTGGGAAGACGATCGCGGAGATCTCGGCGTTGAAGCGCACCGGCGCCCGAAAGGTCTGGTGCCATGGCGCGGGGTCGGAGGGCCGGCGGCGGGCCAGGCGGACCTCCTCGGGCGTGAAGCCCTCGCCGCATAGCCCCTGCAGGAGGCGGTAGCCGACCGCCAGGGCGCCGTCCAGGATATGCTCGACCGCGGGCGCATCGGGCCCGTCCACCGCATAGGACAGGCAGGCGACGTCGCCCTCCACCGTCAGGCCGAGCACCGCCATCCGGTCCTGCAAGCGGAAGTGGCGCACCATCACGTCGAGGGCCGTTCCCACCGTCGGCGCGTACTTCATCATGAGCCCCAGCAGGCCGAGCGTCGACAGGCTCGCCGTGGAGCCGAGGACGAGGCCCAGATGCTGGCACCGGGTGGCCTGGATCGAGGCGGCCAGCAGCCGCCCGACCCGGGGATAGCTGATGAACTGGTCGGGATCGGCCACGACGGACGGGGCTTCCGCGGCCTGCCGGCAGATCTTCGAAAAATCGCCGCCGAGCGACGTCACGACGTCCGGCAGGTTGGCCATGATGCTGACGCGCAGGAGACCCTGCTGCGAGGGGCGTGCGCCGGAGGAGGCCGATGCGGTCCCGAGGATGTCGGCGTCAGCGGGGTCGCGATTCAGGTCGGGGAGGTCGTGACCGTGGGACATGGTGAGCTGGTCCAATTCGCGCCCCATGCCACGCATGGGGCCTTGGCCCGGCGAAGCGCCTGCACCGGCCGGCGCGGAGACCGTCCCGCCGTGCCCCCACGGTGAAGAACGGGTCCGCACTGCTGGTCCACGACGTCCCTGGCGTGCAGATTTCAACTGGAGGTCCATTACCCCTGTGCTTGACACTAAGCTTAAACAGAGTTCACCGTTTCCGAATGTCGGCCATAACGACCAAAAATGTCGCATCTTCGGATGCCCCGCAGCGCATGTCGCTCCTGGTCGGCCTCCCTGGCCTGCTGGCCGAGCGCGGCGTCCCGCTGACCCGGGCCCTCGAAGGTCTCCCGCTGACCCCGGACGAGTTCACGGATCCCGAACGGATCATCCCGTATTCCCTGGCCTGCCGGCTTCTCGAGCGCGCCGCCACACTGGCGCAGTGCCCCCACCTGGGGCTGCTCCTGGGCGCGCGGCACGACCATCGCGTGCTGGGACTTCCGGGCGAACTCCTGGCGAACGCCCCCGACCTCGGCGCCGCGCTCAGCAGCTTCATCCAGCTCCAGCCGGGCGCCTCCCGCGCCGCGACGATCTATCTGCAGCGGCAGGACGGTCACGTCGTGGTCGGCTACGGCCTCTATGCCGGCGCGAGCATGGCGACCGAACAGGTGTCGTGCGCGGCGATCGCGCTGGCCGCCAGCACGCTGCGGCTCCTGACGGGCGGCCAGGCCGCGCCGTCCGAGGTCCTGTTCGCCTTTCGCCGCCCGGCCGATCCTTCACCCCACCATGCCTTTTTCGGCGTGCCCGTGCGGTTCGACCAACCCCAAAGCGGGCTGGTCCTGCCCCGGGCGGTCCTTGCGCTGCCGATCGTCGGGGCGAGGCCGGCGGAGTTCGAGCGCCTGCAGCGCCTGGCGGCGGCGAGGATGCCGGCGTGGAAGTCCCTCTGGGCGGACCGCGTGAAGCGAACCTTGCGTCCGATGCTGTTGCGGGGCGAGCCCACGGCTCCGGCCACCGCGGCCGAGCTCGGCGTGAGCGTGCGCACGTTGTCGCGCCGGCTCGCGGCGGAGGGGTCGACCTTCCAGGGACTGCTCGACGAGGTGCGCTATGCGACCGCGCGGGAACTCCTCGCCGTGACGGACCTGCCGGTCGGCGAAGTGGCGCTCGCTTTGTCCTACGCCACGCACGGGGCCTTCGTGGACGCCTTCCGCCGCTGGAGCGGCATGGCGCCGTCGCACTGGCGCCGGGCCAGGACGACACCGGCGCCGACATGACGGCGAGGGCCGGCGAACGGCGCGAAAGGACAAGCTAAGATTGTGATTCTCTGAGAACATGACCAATCGGTGATGATTGCAGGGATGTCCATGTCGCCGCCCGAGCAGGACGAGGCATCGGCTGGCGGCTTCAGCCTCGGCGACCTCATGCTCGTCCTGCGCTGCGCCATCCACTCCCGCGACCCGGCCGCCGTCGACGCGTCGTGGCGCATCCTCTCGGACCTCTTCCCGCTCGACGACCTCACGGCCCGGTCGGCGGGCCGTCCCGCCCGGGTCCGCGCCCCGAAAACCCGGCGGCGGGCCTGACCGGGCCGGCCCGTCTGGCGTGAAATGACAAGTCGCACGTGCGCGCGGCCAAGCCAGAAGCAAAGGCGCGTCTTTAGGGTAGCGCAGCCGCGCCGGCGCGGTGCCGCGCCCGACCGGGCTGGAGCGTCGTCGCGCCAACGGGTCGGCAGACCTCACGCAGGAGGAGAAGTTTCAATGCGCATGTTGACGACGGGAGCCTGCCTTGCCGCGGCCACCCTCATCCTTGTGGGCCAGGCCGCCCGCGCGCAGGAGGCCAAGACCCCGCACGTGCCGCTCGCCAAGACGATCGGCGTGCCGCACGCGGACCGTCCCATCCCGTCGCTGGCCGTGATCAACGCGGCCGGCGCCAAGCTCGAAGGCGGCAAGCTCACCCTCACCGGCCTTTCCCCCAACACGATCGTGTTCTCGGACCGCCCGTGGCGCGCGGCCGGGCACGAGATGACGAAGCAGTTCCTGATGCAGTGGGACGAGGGCAAGGACAGCTTCGAGAAGGATCCTCCCAACGCGACGGTCTCCGTGCTCGGGGCCAATCCCGGCGAGGTCTCGGACGCGGTGGTCGTCCTGAAGTCGCCCAAGCTCGACGGCAACTCCGTCACCTTCGACGTCTCCGTTCTCGAGGGCAGCTTGACGGCCGGCGGCCCGGTCGCGCTCTTCATCGACTGGTTCGCGGCGCGCGGCGCCTATGGCGGCGGCGTGGCGCACTGGGGCGGCGTCGGCGGACCGACGGTCGCGCGCGAGGGCGGCTACTGGCACGCTCCGGTCTATCACGGGGCCTGGTACGGGCGGCCGGCCTATCCCGCGGGAGCCGTTGCGGCCGGAGCGATCGGCGGCATGGCGCTCGGCGCGGCGGCTGCCACGGCCGCGGCTCATCCCTATTATGCGCCCCCGCCTCCGCCGCCGGCCATGGGCTGCGGCGTCTATCCCTATCCGCCCTGCTACTGACGGGGCGCCTGCGATCCGCCGCCTCCGCCCGCCGGGCGAGGCGGCGGCGACCCCGCTGCCGAAGGGTTCCGCCATGAGATTTCGTACGATGCTCGTCCTGGCCGCGGTGCCGCTCGCCATGGCCGCCTGCCAGACGGCCCAGCAGTCAAGCTATGCGAGCCGACACCAGATGCTCGTCCAGTCCGGCTTCACGCCGAAGCCCGCCGACGCGCCCAACAAGGTCGCCCTGATGAACCAGCTGCCGCCGAACCAGTTCGTGCAGCAGACCGTGAAGGGCAAGACCACGGTGCTCCTGGCCGACCCGACGAACTGCAACTGCGTCTACATGGGCGACGCCTCGGCCTATTCCGGCTACCGCGGACTCGCCAACGTGACGCAGCAGATGGAAGACCCGCTGCTCAATCCCGGCCTCAGCTTCAGCAACGTCGACAACGTCTCGGGCTGGGACCCGATGTGAGGGCAGAGGGGCCCCCGTAACGCCCCCCGGACATGTCCTCCGGCGGGCGGGCCCCCCCCCCGCTCGGGTTGGCGGCCAGCGGGGATTTGCCGTGACCCGCGTTTCAGCCGATCGATCGCGCATGACCAGCGGCGAGTTCGTCGCCTGCGAGGTGTCGTCCCCGGAACGGCGCGCCGGGACGGGACGTGGAAGCGTCGGGTCCATGCCGCGTCGTCCGCCCTGCAGCATTCCATGATCGCCTCGCCCAGGACCGTCGACGTGGGGACGTTCGGCCGGGCCGACGATTTTCGGGAGCTTCGCCTCGCCGACCCCGCCGCGCAGGTCGAGCTCGCCGCCCCGGGAGGGGTCCTGCCGCTGGCGGGCCTCGACCGCGACACGGGGCTGGCCTGACGGCCCCGCTCGACCCGTCGCCGGCGCGGCGCCGAACCGCCGCAGCGTCGGGACTGCCGGGCATCGGGAGCAACCCCGGCTCCTGGGGTTGCCTTGCCGCGCGCGAGCCTCTATCGCGATAGGAAACGGTCCCGGGGGCGCGCAGCGGCGCGCCGCGCGGCCGGGACCCATCCGCCGGGAGAGCCTCGCATCATGAAAGCCCGCGTCACCGTCACGCTGAAGACCGGCGTCCTCGATCCGCAGGGCAAGGCCATCGAAGGCGCTCTGAAGTCGCTCGGTATCGCCGGCGTGGACAGCGTGCGGCAAGGCAAGGTCTTCGACATCGAGCTCGCCGGCGCGGACAAGGCGGGCGCCGAGGCGAGCCTGAAGCAGGCCTGCGAGAAACTGCTCGCCAATACCGTCATCGAGAATTACCGCATCGAGATCGCGGGCTGAACGGCGGGGACCGACCATGAAGGCATCCGTCGTCGTTTTCCCCGGCTCCAACCGCGAGCGTGACGTCGGCGAGGCGCTGCGCGCCGTCACCGGGCACGAGCCGCACTACGCCTGGCACGCCGACCACGCGCTTCCGGCGGACACCGACCTCGTGGTGCTGCCCGGCGGCTTCAGCTACGGCGACTACCTGCGCTGCGGCGCCATCGCCGGGCGCGCGGCCGTCATGGACGCCGTGCGCGCCCATGCCACCCGGGGCGGCCTGGTGCTGGGCATCTGCAACGGCTTCCAGATCCTTGTCGAATCCGGCCTGCTGCCGGGCGTGCTGATGCGCAACGCGCAGCTGCGCTTCGTCTGCCGCATGCAGCACCTGCGCGTCGAGCGCGCCGACACCGCCTTTACCAACGCCTATGCCGAGCACCAGGTGATCGAGGTCTGCATCGCCCATGGCGAGGGCAACTACGTCGCCGACGCCGACACCGTCGCCAGGCTGGAAGGCGAGGGGCGCGTCGCCTTCCGCTATTGCGACGCCGCGGGCGCGGTGGGCGGGCGGGCCAATCCCAACGGCTCGACCAACGACATCGCCGGCATCTATTCCGAGCGGCTCAACGTGCTCGGCCTGATGCCCCATCCCGAGAACCTCATCGACCCGCTCGTCGGCGGTACGGACGGCCGCGGCCTGTTCCGCAGCCTGGTCGAGGGGGGCCGCATCGCGGCCTGAGCGCGTCGGGCGCCGGGAGGCAGCGAAAAGCCCCGGAATCGCTCCCGGGGCAGTGGTTCGAGGCCTTTTCTCGTTGGGCGGCTGCGGGGGGTCCTGGCCGCCTTACTGCGTCAGCCGGATCGAGGCGATCTCGTCGGCGATCTTCTGGAACACGCTCTGCAGTTGCGAGGCGCTGGAGACATCGAAGAACTGGGCGGAGCTCGAGGCGCAGTTGCGCAGCAGGTTCGCGTCGCCGTCGATCACGCGGATCGTGTAGAGCTTCACCTTGCGGCTCGGCGTCTTGATGTCGTCGCAGGCGGCGGTGGTGCGCTGGTCGATCAGGTACTTGCTGGTCGTCCAGGCGTTCTGCGTGTTGTCGCCGTCGGTGAGCGCAATGATGAACTTGTCCACCCCATCGGTGCCGAAGGCGGCGCCGCCGGTCATCGGGTCGGCGGGAGACAGGGTCGTCAGGCCCCAGGCGAGGCCGATCGTGATGTTGGTGTTGCCGTTGGCCGTCATGCCGTCGATCGCGGTGCGCAGCGCGTTGTAGTCGGTCGAGAGCGGCCGGATCGGGGACAGCGTCGAGGCAGCGCAGTTCACCGCGGGGTAGAGCGCGGCGCCGCCATCCGTGACGTCGAAGGGCTGGGTCCGGTCCTTCACGCAGCCCGTCCACGTCGCCTTGTTGGTGCCGGTCGTCGCGAAGTCGAGCCAGGAGGCGGACTTCAGGGACGTGTCGAGTCGCACCTGCGTGGTGAAGGGCACGAGGGAAATCTGCACCGCGCCGGGCTCGGTGGCGACCTTCTCAAGCGTGGTGACGAGGTTCTTGGCCGCCTTCTTCAGCTCGACCATCTTGTTGCTGGCGGCCATGGAGCCGGTGTTGTCGAGCACCAGCGCCACCTCGATCTTGCGCACGCCCCAGGAGGACTGGCCGGCGGCGGCCACCTCGGTGTTGTCCATGCCGGCGAGCTTCATCAGCGTGTTCGGCACGACGCCGGCCACGTTGACGCTCACCAGCTTGGAGCTGCGGGTGATGTTGAGCGAGGAGCGCCTGAACATGCTCGCGCCCGACTGGGCGTTGAACAGGCTGTCGAAGATCTCCTGCCCCTTGGACTGGAGCTGGGCGTCGGTGAGCTTGGCGGCGTCCCTGGCGAGGGCCAGGGCGGTGGCGTCGGCCACGCCCTGCAGCTTCGTGCGGATGTTGGTGGCCCGCGAATAATCGACGCTGGTGCCGGCGCCGATGGCGAGGGGGAGCATGAGGACCGCGCCCATCACGGCGAAGTTGCCGCTGACGTCGCGAAGGAAACGCTGGAACAGGGTCATGACGGAACGCCTCGTTGATCCGATGACCCCGGGTTTCAAGATGCGGGCCAGCCCCGAGGCGGGCGTCTGGGCGGGAATCCGTCCCAGAACGTGCAATTTGAGCGAAACCGTTCATCCAGGTTGTTTCAGATCGGTACAACAACCAAGTGCTGAACGCCCCAGCGCCATTGCGCTCGCGGGTCGGGCCGGTTAATCGGGACGGCACCCGGCTGGCTCGCGCCAGGCCGGTCCGACGGCCGGACGAGCGGCCCTCCTGTGACCCAACGGAGACCGGCGTGATCCGCAACGCCATCACGATCACTCCCCAGCTTGTCGCCGAGCACGGCCTGAAACCGGACGAGTACGAGCGCATCCTGTCGCTGATCGGCCGGGAGCCGACCTTCACGGAGCTCGGCATCTTCTCGGCCATGTGGAACGAGCACTGTTCCTACAAGTCCTCGCGCATCCACCTGAGGGGCCTGCCGACCCAGGCGCCCTGGGTGATCCAGGGCCCCGGCGAGAACGCCGGCGTGATCGACATCGGCGACGGGCTGGCCTGCGTCTTCAAGATGGAGAGCCACAACCACCCGAGCTACATCGAGCCGTACCAGGGCGCGACGACGGGCGTGGGCGGCATCCTGCGCGACGTGTTCACCATGGGCGCCCGGCCCATCGCCTGCCTCAACGCGCTTCGCTTCGGCGATCCTGCGCATCCCAGGACCCGCCACCTCGTGGCCGGCGTCGTGGCCGGCATCGGCGGCTACGGCAATTCCTTCGGTGTGCCGACGGTGGGCGGCCAGGTGGGTTTCCACACGCGCTACGACGGCAACATCCTCGTCAACGCCATGGCGGTCGGCATCGCCAAGGCGGACGAGATCTTCTACGCCAAGGCCACGGGCGTCGGGAATCCGATCGTCTATCTCGGCTCCAAGACGGGCCGCGACGGCATACACGGCGCGACGATGGCGTCCGCCGAGTTCGACGACAAGTCGGAGGAGAAGCGCCCGACCGTGCAGGTGGGCGACCCCTTCGCCGAAAAGCTGCTGCTGGAGGCCTGCCTCGAGCTGATGAAGACGGGCTCGGTGATCGCCATCCAGGACATGGGGGCGGCCGGCCTCACCTGCTCCGCGGTGGAAATGGGCGCCAAGGGCGATCTCGGCATCGAGCTCGACCTCGACAAGGTGCCCTGCCGCGAGGCAGGCATGAGCGCCTACGAGATGATGCTGTCGGAAAGCCAGGAGCGCATGCTCATGGTGCTCGACCCCGCCAAGGAGGCGCAGGCCGAGGCTGTCTTCCGCAAGTGGGGCCTCGATTTCGCGGTCGTCGGCCATACCACCGACACCCTGCGCTTCGTCGTGAAGCACCAGGGCGAGGTGATGGCGGACCTGCCCATCAAGGAGCTGGGCGACGAGGCCCCGCTCTATGACCGGCCGCATATCGCCAACACGCACCAGCCCGTCATCGCGCCTGCCAGCGTGGCGGCGCCGCTGCCGGACGGCGAGGCGCTGCTCAGGCTCGTGGGCACGCCGGATCTCTGCTCGAAGCGCTGGATCTGGGAGCAATACGACCACCTGATCCTCGGCAATACGATCCAGAAGCCGGGCGGGGACGCGGCCATCGTGCGCGTGCTGGACGGGCCCAAGGGCCTGGCCCTGACCTCCGACGTGACGCCGCGCTATTGCGAGGCGGACCCTGTCGAGGGCGGCAGGCAGGCCGTGGCGGAGGCCTGGCGCAACATCACGGCGGTGGGCGGCTTGCCGCTCGCGATCACCGACAACCTCAATTTCGGCAATCCCGAGCGGCCGGAGGCCATGGGTCAGCTCGTCGGCTGCCTGCGCGGCATCGGCGAGGCCTGCCGCGCCCTGGATTTCCCCGTCGTCTCCGGCAACGTCTCGCTCTACAACGAGACGAACGGGCGGGGGATCCTGCCCACGCCGACCATCGGCGGGGTGGGCCTGCTCGACGACGTGTCGGTGCATGCCACGATCGGCTTGCGGGCCGCCGGGCATGCGGTGCTGCTGATCGGCGAGACGAAAGGCTGGCTCGGCCAGTCGCAGTACCTGAAGGACATTTGCGGCCGCGAGGAGGGCGCTCCTCCCCCGGTCGACCTCGCCGTCGAGCGCCGCAACGGCGACTTCGTGCGCGGCCTCATCCGCGAGCGGACCGTGTCCACCGTCCACGACCTGTCCGACGGCGGGCTCGCCGTCGCGCTCGCGGAGATGGCCATGGCGGGCGGGGTGGGCGCGACCGTCGACCGGCTGCCGGAGCAGATCCCCAGCCATGCCGCGCTGTTCGGCGAGGACCAGGCCCGCTACCTGCTGGCGCTGCCCGAGGCGGAGGCGCAGGCCGTCCTGACGATGGCCGAGACGGCCGGGGTCCTGGCCCGGCGCATCGGCACGACGGGGGGCGACGCGTTGACGCTGCCGGGCCAGGCGCCCATATCCGTGGCATCCCTGCGCCGCGCCCACGAGGCCTGGTTGCCGGACTACATGGCTTCGCCCGACGCGATCGTCGCGGCCTGAGGAGATCCTGACCGATGGCGATGGACGCGCGCGAGATCGAGCGCCTGATCAAGGAAGCCCTGCCCGACGCCAAGGTCGAGATCCGCGATCTCGCCGGCGACGGCGACCACTACGCGGCGACGGTGGTCTCCTCCGCCTTCCGCGGCAAGACGCGGGTGCAGCAGCACCAGCTCGTCTATGCCGCGCTGAAGGGCAACATGGGTGGGGTGTTGCACGCACTTGCGCTGTCGACGAGCGCACCTCAAGAATGAGACCGACGCCGCGGGGCGCATGCCTCACCGCGGCACCACCATCCGCAACGGCGCGCCTTGACCGCGCACGAAAGGACAGACGATGAGCATCCAGGACACGATCCGCGACGAAGTCACCGGCAACGACGTCGTGCTGTTCATGAAGGGAACGCCCCAGTTCCCGATGTGCGGCTTCTCTGGCCAGGTGGTCCAGATCCTCGACTACCTCGGCGTGCCCTACAAGGGCGTCAACGTGCTCGAGAACGACGAAATCCGCCAGGGGATCAAGGAGTTCTCCAACTGGCCGACCATTCCGCAGCTCTACGTGAAGGGCGAGTTCATCGGCGGCTGCGACATCGTCCGCGAGATGTTCCAGTCCGGCGAACTGGCGACGCACCTCTCCGAGAACGGCGTCCCCGTGAAGCAGCCCGCGCGGGCGTGACCGGCGCCATCTCGTCTCGACGGAAGGCCGCCTCTCGGCGGCCTTCTTTCGTAGGAGGCGGTCGAGGACGCCTGAGCCTCAGCCGCCCATCGCGGCCTTGATGAGCTTGAGCGCGTCCTCGCTCGACCATTCGGCGGGGCCGGCCAGGGTCGCGAGCTCGCAGCCCTTGGGGTCGACGATGAGGGTCGTCGGCATGCCGAAGGCCTTGCCGAGCTTCTGGAGTTCCTGGAACACCTTGGCCGCGGGGTCGGACCGATAGGCGAGGGCGTTGACGCCGTTCTCGGCGAGCCAGGCCTTGGGTTTGTCGAGGTTACGGGTGTCGATGTTCACGGCGACGACCTCGAACCCGGGCCCGCCAAGGGTCTTCTGCAGGGCGTCGAGCGCCGGCATCTCCTTGCGGCAGGGCACGCACCATGTGGCCCACAGGTTGAAAAGCACCGTCTTGCCGCGGAAGGAGGCCAGCGTCACGGGCTTGCCGTCGGCGTCGGTGAAGGCGAGGTCGGGCAGCAGCTTCGGCTCCTTTGCGACCTGCACCGCCGCCACTTCGCCGCGGGCGAGGGGGCGCATGGCGTCGGCGAGGCCCCTGGCGGGCTGGCAATCGGCCGCCTGCGCGGCGTTGCTCCAGACCCCCCTCGTCCCGTATAGCACCGCCACGGCGAGCGTGACCGACAGCGCGAGGCCGAGCGCGAGCGGGAGTCCCCGGCGGGGCCCGCGGGGCTCAGACGTGGAATTCGGCGTGGTCGGCGTCATCGGGGACCTCGGGAAGGCAGGCATGAGCAACAGGATGTGGGGCGGCCGCTACGAGAGCGGTCCCGACGCGATCATGGAGGAGATCAACGCTTCCATCGATTTCGACAAGACCCTCTGGCGCCAGGACATCGCCGGCTCCCGCGCCCATGTGGCCATGCTCGGGCGACAGGGCATCGTGGACGCGGCCGACGTCGCCGCGATCGAGAAGGGTCTAGCGGCGGTCGAGGCCGAAATCGAGGCGGGATCGTTCACGTTCTCGCGGTCTCTCGAGGACATCCATATGAACGTGGAGTCGCGCCTCGCCGAGCTCGTCGGCCCGGCCGCCGGTCGCCTCCACACCGCGCGCTCGCGCAACGACCAGGTCGCCACGGACATGCGCCTGTGGGTGCGCGACACGATCGACGCGCTCGACAGCCAGATTGCCGACCTCCAGCAGGCGCTGGCGGAAAAGGCCGTCGCGCACGCCGCCACGATCATGCCGGGCTTCACGCACCTGCAGTCCGCGCAGCCCACCACGCTCGGCCACCACCTGCTCGCCTATGTCGAGATGCTCGGCCGCGACCGCGGCCGCTTCCGCGACGCCCGGGCGCGACTCAACGAATGCCCGCTGGGGGCGGCGGCCCTGTGCGGCACGTCCTTCCCGATCGACCGGCACGCCACCGCGGCGGCGCTCGGCTTCGACCGGCCCACGGCGAACTCGCTCGACAGCGTGTCCGACCGCGACTTCGCGCTGGAGGCGCTCGCGGCCGCATCGATCTGCGCCGTGCATCTCTCCCGCTTCGCCGAGGAGATCGTGCTGTGGACCACGCCGCAATTCGGCTTCATCCGGCTGTCCGACCGGTTCTCGACCGGGTCCTCCATCATGCCGCAGAAGCGCAACCCCGATGCGGCTGAGCTCGTGCGCGGCAAGACGGGCCGGGTGCTCGGCGCGCTGCAGGGGCTCCTGGTGATGCTCAAGGGCCTGCCGCTCACCTACGCCAAGGACATGCAGGAGGACAAGGAGGGCACCTTCGACGCGCTGCGCACGCTTTCCCTTTGCCTCGCGGCCATGGCGGGCATGGTGCGCGACATGGAGCCCCAGCCCAAGGTGATGAAGAAGGCGGCCGGCACGGGCTACGCCACGGCGACGGACCTTGCCGACTGGCTCGTGCGCACGCTGAAGATGCCGTTCCGCGAAGCGCACCACGTCACCGGCCGCATCGTCGGCCTCGCGTCCGGGCGCGGGGTTGGGCTGGAGCGTCTCTCGCTCTCCGACATGCAGGGCATCGAGCCGCGCATCACGCCCGACGTGTTCGAGGTGCTGGGCGTGGAGCGCTCGGTGCGCAGCCGCACGAGCTTCGGCGGCACGGCGCCCGTCCTCGTCCGCAAGCAGGCCCGGCGCTGGCTGGCCCGCCTGGCCAAGGACCGCGAATAGGGCCGCGCTTTCGCCGTCCCTGCCTTTCTGTATGATGCGCCGCGTTTCGGAGTATCGCCCTTGCCCGCCTCCTCCCGATTTGCCCTGCCGCCTGCCGCCCGGACGCCCCTGATCCTCGTCGCCAGCCTCGCCCTGGCCTTCGCCTTGTCCGGCTGCGGCAGGAAGGGTCCGCTGGAGCCTCCGCCGGGCGCGGTCAACGCCAAGGACAATCCGCTGGAGGAACAGGAGATCGATCCCGAGGCCCCGAAGCCCGTGGTTCCCTCCATCTCGCCCGTCGGCTCCAAGAAGGGCAAGCCGATCAAGGCGCCCAAAGAGAAGTTCTTTCTCGACCCGATCCTCTGAACCCGAGCCTCATCCGCCCGCGAGCCCCCCATGAACCATTTCGACTATCGCGACGGCGTTCTGCATGCCGAGGGCGTCGACCTCAGGGACATCGCGGCGGAGGTCGGCACGCCGTTCTACTGCTACGCGACGGCGACGCTGGAGCGGCATTACCGCGTCTTCGCCGGTGCCTTCGCCGACGTGCCCTCGCTGGTCTGCTACGCGATGAAGGCCAATTCCAACCAGGCCGTGCTGCGCACGCTCGCGCGGCTCGGCGCGGGCATGGACGTGGTGTCCGAGGGCGAATTGCGGCGGGCGCGGGCGGCAGGCGTGCCGGGCTCGCGGATCACGTTCTCGGGCGTGGGCAAGACGCGCGCGGAGATGGCGCACGGGCTCGACGAGGACATCCTCTGCTTCAACGTGGAATCGGAGCCGGAACTGGAGGCGCTATCCGAAGTAGCGTCCTCCCGTGGCGCAACCGCGCGTATCGCCCTGCGGGTCAATCCGGACATCGACGCCAGGACCCACCACAAGATCTCCACGGGCAAGTCCGGCGACAAGTTCGGGGTGCCGATCTCCCAGGCACGCGACGTCTACGCCAGGGCCGCCCGGCTTCCGGGGATCGCCGTGACGGGCGTCGACATGCATATCGGCAGCCAGATCACCGACCTGCAGCCTTTCGACGATGCCTTCGCCCTGCTCTCCGGCTTCGTCCGGGAACTGAGGTCCGACGGCCACGCGATCGACCATGTCGACCTCGGCGGCGGGCTCGGCATTCCCTATCGGGAGGACAACGAGCCGCCCCCCCATCCGGAGCGCTATGCCGATATCGTCAAGCGCCATACGAAGGGGCTCGGCTGCACCCTCGTGTTCGAGCCGGGCCGGCTGATCGTCGGCAATGCCGGGATCCTTGTGACGCGCGTCATCTACGTGAAGCAGGGCGACGGCAAGGCCTTCGTCATCGTCGATGCGGCGATGAACGACCTGATCCGCCCCACGCTCTACGAGGCGCACCACGACATCAAGCCGGTCGTCCTCGCGGCCCCGGACGCCGGGCGGCTGGTCGCGGACGTCGTGGGACCCGTCTGCGAGTCCGGCGACTTCATCGCCCGCGACCGCGACATGCCCCGCCCGGGGGCCGGGGACCTCCTGGCGGTGATGACGGCCGGGGCCTACGGGGCCGTCCAGGCCGGCACCTATAACAGCCGCTTGCTCGTGCCGGAGGTGCTGGTCAGCGGCGCGGCCTGGGCGGTGGTGCGGCCGCGCCCCACTTATGACGAACTGATCGGGCTGGATCGCATGCCACCCTGGCTGAGGGCCGATGGCCCCGTGACGCGCTGAGGCCCGGCCGGGGCACGTCCCTTGCATCGCATCCTCACCTGGGTGTGACCATGCCGCAGGACGGCAGGGGTGGCGACCCGCCGAGGGCGTGCTACCCTTACGTCCTTGTCGCGTTCACCGTGGCGGAACGAGGATGGCCGCATGAGTGAAGACGGGCCGGGCGCCAGGCCCCGGACGACCACCGAAAGGGCCGAGATCGCCGCCGAGCGGATCGCGAGCCTCGGACGACGGGCCGGCCTCGCCCTGTTCTGGGAGCGGATCTGGCCGCCCCTCGCCCTCCTCGTGGCGGTCGTCGCCCTCTTTCTGACAGTGTCCTGGCTCGGGCTCTGGCTGCACGTGCCCTACTGGGCGCGCGCCGTCGGCGTCGCCGTCACCGGGCTCGCGCTCGCTGCTGCGCTGATCCTCGTGCTTCGGGCGCCCTTCCCCTCCTGGCGCGAGCGCCTTGCCCGTCTGGATCGCGATTCCGACGTTCCTCACCGTCCGGCGACGGCCCTGACCGACGAGCTTGCCAGCCCGGGGTCGGATCCCGGGACGCGCGCCTTGTGGGAGTTGCACCGGGCCCGGGTCCTCGAGCAGGCCGCGAAGCTCAAGGTCTCGCCGCCCCGTCCCCAACTCGCCCGGCTGGACCCGCGCGCGCTGCGCTTCGGGGCCGCGCTGTGCGCCATCGCGGCTTGGTTCATTGCCGGCCCCGAGCGCGAGGCGCGCCTCGCCGCGGCCTTCGACTGGACCGGGCGGGCGGAGCAGGAGGCTGCGTTCCGGCTGGACGCCTGGATCGATCCTCCCGCCTACACGCAGTTCCCGCCCGTCATCGTGGACTTCCGCACCCGCGCCGCCGACGCCGCGCCCATCAGGGTTCCCGTGCGCTCCACCCTGGTTCTGCGGGCGTCGGACGCGACCGACATCTCGGTGACCACCCAGGGCGGCCTCGCGCCCGAGGAGGAGCCCAAGTCTGACGGCAAGGGCGCCAAGGCGGAGCCCGGAAAGACCGTGGCGACCAAGGTCGCGGCCACGGCGAAGCCGCGCGACCCCAAGGCCGCGGCCGGGACGGGGCTGGAGAATCGCTACACCCTGAAGGGCGACGGCTCGCTGGTCGTGAAGCGCGGGGCCACGGTGCTGGGTTCCGTCGCGGTGACGACGATCCCCGACAAGCCGCCGACCATCCAGCCCACGGTCGAGCCGACCACCAACGAGAAGGGCGTCCTGACGCTCGGCTACGAGATCACCGACGACTACGGGGTCGTGTCCGCCGAGGCCAAGCTCGGCAAGCCCGTGCGCGCCGGCAAGCCGGTCGAGACCAAGCGTCCTCCGCTGGTCCCGGCGCCGGAGATCACGCTGCAACTGCCCGGCGGCGACAACCGGTCCGGCGAGGCGCGGACCTCGGCGGACCTGACGGCTCATCCCTGGGCGGGCGCGCGCGTCGAGATGACCCTGGTCGCCCGCGACGAACCCGGCCAGGTCGGCGAGAGCGTGAGCTTCCAGGTGACGCTGCCGCAGCGTCCCTTCTCAAAGCCGCTGGCGCGAGCGCTCGTCGAGCAGCGGCGCGACCTCATCCTCGACCCGGCCAGCCGCAACCGCATCCAGGCCTCGCTGCAGGCCCTGATGATCGCGCCGGAACGCTTCACGCCCGATTCGAGCGTCTATCTCGGCCTGCGGAGCGCCAGCACGCGGCTGCGCGTGGCCCGGACCGACCAGGATCTCATCGGCGTGGCCGATCTGCTGTGGGAAATGGCCCTGCAGATCGAGGACGGCGACATGACGGACGCCGAGAAGGCTCTCCGGCAGGCGCAGGACAACCTTCGCGATGCGCTCGACAAGAATGCGTCAGAGGACGAGATAAGGCGGCTGACCCAGGAGCTGCGCCAGGCGCTCGACCAGTTCCTCAAGGAATTCGCGGAGCGCCAGCTCAAGGAGCAGCAGCCGAACCAGCAGAGCCAGCTCGACCGCAACACGCGCGTGCTGACGCCGCAGGACCTCAAGAACATGCTGGATCGCATGGAGGAGATGGCCCGCAATGGCAACAAGCAGGACGCGCAGCGGATGCTGGAGCAGTTGCGCAACCTGCTCGACAATCTGCGCACGGCCCGCAACGGCCAGCGGCAGATGAACCAGGGCCAGCGCGAGATGGAGCAGCAGCTCGACGCGCTCGACAAGATGACGCGCGAGCAGCAGCAACTGCGCGACAAGACCTTCCGCGAGGGCCAGAAGCGCCGCGAGCAGGCGCGCCGCGGCGACCAGGGCCAGCAGCAGCAGGCCCAGCGCGGGCAGCGTGGCCAGAAGGGACAACGCGGCCAGCAGGGTCAGCAGGGCCAGCCGGGCGGGGACCAGCCGGGCGACGACCAGGAGATGGGCCAGGGCGACGAGGGCCAGGAGGGCATGGAAGGCCTGGGCGAGCAGCAGGAATCCCTGCGCAAGCAGCTCGAGCAGATGAAGAAGCGCATGCGCGAACTCGGCATGAATGGCGAGCAGGGCCTGGAGGACGCGGAGGAGGCAATGCGCCAGGCCGAAGGTGCGCTGGGAAAGGGGGACGACGGCTCGGCAGTCGATGCCCAGGGCCGCGCGCTCGAAGGATTGCGCAAGGGCGCCCAGGGCATGGCCCAGCAGATGCAGCAGGGCGAGGGTAACCAGCAGGCCGGCGAGAATCCCGGGCAGCCGGGCCAGCCCGGCCAGCCGGGGCGCCGCGCCACGGCCTCGCAGCCCAATGACGATCCCCTCGGCCGGCCCACCCCGACGACGGAGGCCGGGGACCGCGCCAAGTTCCGCCGCGGCGGCAAGAACGGCACGCTCGAGGAGCGCGCCCGCGAGGTCACCGAGGAGTTGCGCCGGCGTCTCGGCGACCCGGCTCGCCCGCAGGACGAGCGCGACTACCTGGAGCGCCTGCTGCCCGCCAACTGATTCGTTCGTCGCACTTCCTGGCCGGCGGGCGCGTCGTTCCTGCGCGTCCGTCGCGGTCCGTTCGTCGGAGGCATGCCGTGTTCAAGGTCCTCAACGCCGCCGTGCCCTTCGCGCTCGGGGCCGTGGTCATCGTGCTCGTCGCGGGGTTCATCAACATGTTCCGGGGCGGCAGCGCCAACCTGTCGCAGACGCTGATGCGCTGGCGGGTCGGCCTGCAGTTCGTCGCGCTGCTGATCATCCTGGGCGCGATCTGGTTCAAGAACGGGTAGGCCGCCGGGCTGTCGCTTCAGGCAGAAGAGGCCGGAATCCACTGCCCTCCGTGCGGGCAGGGTCGGAAGACGCCGGAAAAGGGGCAGTGTTTGCGATGTTTGGCGGGCGCGTCTGGCGCTTGTCGCCTCGGCTGTGGCTAACCTGCATCACGGCGGATCAATGGCGCAGCCGTGCTTGCCGCGGCGCAAGAGGTCAAGTCTTGTTGAGCCGCGAAGCTCCGGCGCTTGCATTAGCGTTTGATTAACCATGTCGGGGTGAGCTGGTCCGATCTGCGGCGGGCGAACGATGCGGCTAGCGACGATCCTGATGCTGACAGTCCTCGCGTCCGCCACGGGCGCAGGGGCCGCCGATCTGACGGCGGCGCGGCCAGCGTCGCCGGCGCCCGCCGCCAGCGCTCCCGGCTGGACGCCTTCGCCGCTCCTCGGCCTGATCTCGGAAGCCCGCATCGGCGTCTTCGCCCACGACCCCTGGAGCCCGGAGAAGGGCTCGGCCGACATCAACGGCGAATTCCTCACCGTGAAGCCCTTCAGCCTCGGGGCCTATGACGTGCTGGTTCCGCGCTTCAACCTGGGGGCCACCGTGAACACGACCGGCAAGACCAGCCAGATCTATGCGGGGCTGACCTGGACCCTCGACATCACGCACGCCGTCTTCATCGAGGGAACGCTCGGCGGCGGGTACAATAACGGGGCCATCCGCGACGCCGTGCCCGTCGATCGCAACGCCGTCGGCTGCCACGCCAACTTCCGGGAATCCGCCTCGCTCGGCTACCGCTTCACCGAGCAGGTGAGCCTGATGGCGACGGTCGAGCATCTCTCGAATGCGGGGCTGTGCGACCGGAACCGCGGCGTGACCAACGTCGGAATTCGGCTGGGCTACAGCTTCTGAGATCCTATATGTCTCGTCATCCCGAGAGACGAGGCGTCCCATGGTCGTTCTGAACCGCATCTACACCCGAACCGGAGACGGGGGAACGACCGCGCTCGGCACGGGCGAGCGCCGGCCCAAGTTCGACCTGCGCGTGGAAAGCTACGGCACGGTCGACGAAACCAACGCCACGATCGGCCTCGCCCGGCTGCACACGGGCGACATGGGCGTGCTGGACCTGATGCTGGCCCGCATCCAGAACGACCTCTTCGACCTCGGTGCGGATCTCTGCGCGCCCGACACCGGCAAGCCTCTGCCCTATGAGCCCCTTCGCATCGTGGACGCGCAGGTGGAGCGTCTGGAGCGCGAGATCGACGCGCTCAACGCGGAGCTGGCGCCGCTGCGATCCTTCGTGCTGCCCGGCGGCGTCCCGGCCGCGGCCTACCTGCACCTTGCCCGTACCGTGTGCCGCAGGGCCGAGCGCCTGATGGTGGAGCTCGCGAGCCGGCCCGACGAGCCCGTCGGCGCGCCGGCCCTGCGCTACGTGAACCGGCTGTCGGATTTCCTCTTCGTCGCCTCGCGGGCCGCCAACGCGACGGCGAGGGGCGATGTGCTCTGGGTTCCCGGCGCGAACCGCTGAGGGGGGCGCCCGGCGAGCCGCGATGTTCCTCCCCCTCTACGACATCGCGCCCCTGCGCCACGTGCAGGCGCCCTGGGTCACGCGGGGGCTCCTGGCGGCGAACCTCCTCGTCTTCCTGCTGGGATGGACGGGGCTCGTCCCGGGCGGCCTGCAACGTGAGGCCGTCGTGGCCGGCCTGTTTCCCTCGGTGCTGTTCCGCGAGGCGATGCTGCCGCCCGAGCTCGGGGCCTTTCCCGCGCCGGTGACGCTCGTCACGTCCATCTTCGTGCACGGGGGCTGGCTGCACCTCGCCGGCAACATGCTGTTCCTCCAGGTCTTCGGCGACAATGTCGAGGACGCGCTGGGGCACTGGCGCTTCCTGCTCTTCTATCTCCTGTGCGGCATGGCCGGGGGCCTTGCCCACGCCTATGCCTTTCCCCTCTCCGAGCAGCCGCTCGTGGGCGCGTCCGGCGCGGTGGCGGGGGTGATCGGGGCCTATCTCCTGCTGCATCCCAGGGCCCTCGTCTGGGGCCTCGCGCTCAACGTCATTCCGCTCAGGATCAGGGCCTACTGGGTGCTGGGCCTGTGGGGCGGCGTGCAGCTCTGGCACCTCGTGACGGGCGAGCAGGCCGGAACGGCCTGGTGGGCGCATCTCGGCGGCTTTCTGGCGGGAATCGTGCTGCTCTTCGTACTGCGACGCCGGGCGACCGCCGCGATGGCCTGACACGGCCGGCCGATCTCCGCATTTCGACGCGTTGACAAGGCTTGAAAGCCGCCTTTACGGTCCCGCACCATCGCCGCCGTCGGAAAGCGCGCACGGGCAAGTCGCGTCCGTGCTAGAGCAGGTCGTCCGGCAGGTGCTAGGCAGGCGCGGTCCGGCGGCCAGGCGGCGCCGCCCGGGCCGGCATGCTGCGTGAGACCGGACCGCCGCGCGGTCCTGGAGGAGAGACGAATGAAGATCCTCGTCCCCGTGAAGCGGGTGGTCGATTACAACGTGAAGATCCGCGTGAAGCCGGACGGCTCCGGGGTCGAACTCGCGAACGTCAAGATGTCGATGAACCCCTTCGACGAAATCGCCGTCGAGGAGGCTCTCCGTCTGAAGGAGGCCGGCAAGGCGACCGAGGTCGTCGTGGTGTCGATCGGTCCGGCCCAGGCGGCCGAGACCCTGCGCACGGGCCTCGCCATGGGCGCCGACCGCGGCATCCTCGTGAAGCATGACGCCGTCGTCGAGCCGCTCGCCGTGGCCAAGATCCTGAAGGGCGTCGTGGAGGCCGAGCAGCCCGGGCTCGTCATCCTCGGCAAGCAGGCCATCGACGACGACGCCAACGCCACCGGCCAGATGCTCGCCGCGCTGCTCGGCTGGCCGCAGGGCACCTTCGCCTCCAAGGTCGTGATCGGCGACGGCTCGGTCGAGGTGACGCGAGAGGTGGATGGCGGCGCCCAGACCGTCGACCTGAAACTGCCGGCCATCGTCACCACGGACCTGCGCCTCAACGAGCCGCGCTACGCCTCGCTGCCCAACATCATGAAGGCCAAGAAGAAGCCCATCGACGAGAAGACGCCCGCCGATTATGGCGTCGACCCCGCGCCGCGCCTCGCGGTGCTGAAGACCACGGAGCCGCCGGGACGCAAGGCCGGCGTGAAGGTGGGCTCGGTGGAGGAACTCGTCGCCAAGCTCCGCAACGAAGCGGGAGTGATCTGACATGCCGACCCTGCTGATCGCAGACCACGACAACGCCTCCCTGAAGGACGTCACGGCCAAGGCGCTGACGGCCGCCGCCGCGATGAACGGCCCGGTCCACGTGCTGGTCGCCGGCTCCGGCTGTTCCGCCGCGGCCGCCGCCGCCGCCAGGCTCGCGGGCGTCGAGAAGGTGCTCGTCGCCGACGCCCCGGCCTATGCCCACGGCCTCGCCGAGCCGCTCGCCGCGCTCGTCGTGTCGCTGTCGGGAGCCTATGACGGCCTCGTCACGGCCTCGACCTCGACCGGCAAGAACGTGATGCCGCGCGTCGCCGCGCTGCTCGACGTGATGCAGGTTTCCGACATCACCAAGGTGGTCTCGCCCGACACGTTCGAGCGGCCCATCTATGCCGGCAACGCCATCCAGACCGTGCAGTCCAAGGACGCCAAGCGCGTCGTCACGGTGCGCACGGCGTCCTTCGCCGCGACCGGCGAAGGCGGCTCCGCCGCCGTCGAGAGCGTCGCGGTCGCGGCCGACCCCGCCCTCTCGACCTTCAAGGGCGAGGCTGTGACGAAGTCGGACCGGCCGGAGCTCACCTCCGCCAAGATCATCATCTCCGGCGGCCGCGCCATGCAGAACGCCGAGAACTTCAAGACCTATATCGAGCCCGTCGCCGACAAGCTGGGCGCTGCCATGGGCGCGTCCCGCGCCGCCGTGGACGCCGGCTACGCCCCGAACGACTGGCAGGTCGGCCAGACCGGCAAGGTCGTGGCCCCCGAGCTCTACATCGCCGTCGGCATTTCCGGCGCGATCCAGCACCTCGCGGGCATGAAGGACAGCAAGGTCATCGTCGCCATCAACAAGGACGAGGAGGCGCCGATCTTCCAGGTCGCCGACTACGGACTCGTCGGCGACCTGTTCACCGTGCTCCCCGACCTCGACAAGGCGCTCGCCAAGTAGGCGGGCGCAGCCCGGAGGGGCGCCAGCGCTCCTCCTCACACGACACTGAAGCCCGACGCCAGGCAGGACCCATGTCGATCTCCATTCGCAAGGTAGGCATCATCGGCGCCGGCCAGATGGGCAACGGGATCGCCCAGGTCTGCTCGGCGGCCGGCTATGACGTCGTGCTGAACGACATCAGCGAGGAGCGCATCCATGCGGGCCTGGCCACCATCAACGGAAACTTCGCCAAGCTCGTCCAGAAAGGCTCGATGGACGAGGACCAGCGCCGGACCGCGCTGGCCCGCATCGCGGCCGGCCCGGCCACCGACGACCTCGGGGTCTGCGACCTCGTGATCGAGGCGGCGACCGAGAACGAGGACGTCAAGCGGCGCATCTTCATGGGGCTCTGCCCCTCGCTCAAGGCCGACGCGATCGTCGCGTCCAACACCTCCTCGATCTCGATCACGCGCCTCGCCTCGGTGACCGACCGGCCGGAGCGCTTCATCGGCATCCACTTCATGAATCCCGTGCCGCGCATGCAGCTCGTCGAGCTGATCCGCGGCATCGCGACCGAGGACCCGACCTTCGAGGCGGCCAAGACCTTCATCGCCACCCTGGGCAAGACCGTCACGGTGGCCGAGGACTTCCCCGCCTTCATCGTGAACCGCATCCTGCTGCCGATGATCAACGAGGCGATCTACACGCTCTACGAGGGCGTGGGCTCGGTCGACGCCATCGACACGGCCATGCGGCTTGGCGCCAACCATCCGATGGGGCCCCTGCAGCTCGCCGACTTCATCGGCCTCGACACCTGCCTTTCGGTCATGCAGGTGCTGCACGAGGGCCTCGCCGACAGCAAGTACCGACCCTGCCCGCTGCTGGTGAAATATGTCGAGGCCGGCTGGCTCGGGCGCAAGACCAAGCGCGGCTTCTACGACTATCGGGGCGAGACGCCGGTTCCCACGCGCTGAGCCTGCGGCGGGGCCGGCTTTCATCAATCGACGAAAGCCTTCGGCAACACCTTGCCGGCATGATGGCGTGGAAGGACCTCTCCATGACCGTCTCCGGACCCTCCGACCTCCTCTCCACCGTGCTCTCGATGCAGTCGGACGCGACGCAGCAGTCGATGGGCGTCGCCGCGGCGCGCCAGGCCATCAAGGCTGAGCGCGAGGTCGCCTCCCTGGTCGCCGAGGTCGCCGCCGCCGCCGCGCCCGGCACCGGCGCGCTGGTCGACCGCCGCGCCTGACGCGCGCCGTCTGCGGATTTCCGGCCTGTCCGCCTCGATTCGAGGAACAGGCCCGCGACTTGCTGTCGTGGGGCCTCCCCCCGGCTTCACAAGCCCGTCACGAGCCCTATAGACTATGGCGACGGGCGGATTCGGATCCGTCCGGACCAATGGAGGCCGGCAGGGTGACGATCCACGTCCACCAGCCCGTGTCGCCGGAGGGTTGTCCGGCGCTGGTACTGAATGCGGACTATCGTCCGCTGAGCTACTATCCCCTGTCGCTCTGGAGCTGGCAGGACGCCATCAAGGCCGTGTTCCTCGACCGGGTGAACATCGTGTCTCTCTACGACACGACCGTGCGCAGCCCGAACTTCGAGATCCGCCTGCCCTCGGTCGTCTCGCTCAAGTCCTACGTCAAGCCGTCGCGGCACCCGGCCTTCACGCGCTTCAACGTGTTCCTGCGCGACCGATTCGCCTGCCAATATTGCGGCGAGCGCGAGGAACTGACCTTCGATCACGTCATCCCCCGCTCCAAGGGCGGGCAGACGACGTGGGAGAACGTCGTGGCGGCCTGTTCACCCTGCAACCTGCGCAAGGGCGACCGCCTGCCGCGCGAGGTGGACATGCACCCGCTGCAGAAGCCCTACGCGCCCACGGTGCACGATCTCCACCAGAACGGCCGGCTCTTCCCGCCCAACTACCTGCACGACAGTTGGCTCGACTACCTCTACTGGGACTCCGTGCTCGAGCCCTGATCCCCGACGGCCTTCGACGGCCGTGGCTCTGCGGCGTTGACCTTCGTCCGCCCCCGACTATGATCCGGCCGCTGCCCTCCGGGCATGCCCCTATGGCGGAACTGGTAGACGCGACCGACTCAAAATCGGTTTCCGCAAGGAGTGCTGGTTCGATTCCGGCTAGGGGCACCACGGGCCGCTCTCGACATCGCCGTCCCTCACCGCAGCCGCGGTCCCGTCAGGACCGGCCAGTAGTGGACGGCGAAGGCGGCGAAGGCGGCGACCCAGGCGAGCCAGGCCGCGTGGAGGAGCAGCGTCGCTTCGCCGGGCCGTAGCACCGCGCAGATGCGGGCCAGCGCCGCGGCGGCGAGCAAGGCGTAGATAGCCTGGACGGTGCGACTCGCCACGAGCGCGCGGCCGGTATGGCCGAGGCTGGCGCGGGTCATGATGGCCATGGTCATCAGCCCGGCCGCGCCGACGGTCCAGGCGTGGATCCCCGCCGAGGCCGCGACGAGCCCGAAGGCCGCCGCCGCTCCGAGCGCGAAGCCGAGGGGGACGAAACCATAGGCCACGTGCAGGACCAGGACGAGCCGGTCCCGCCACGTCCGGTCGCCCGCCCAGCGGGCCAGCCGCACGGCCTGGGCCAGGGCGGCCAGGGCGAGCAGGACGCCGGCGACGCGGCTCTCGGGCGCGGCGATCCAGGCCACGAGGGCGAGCGCGGCTGCGGCGATGCTCGCGGCGTCGAAGCCGCCGAAGGATGCAGGCAGGCGGCCGGGGTTCTCGCGGGCCAGCCAGTTGCGCGTGAAGCTCGGCACGACCCGCCCCCCGATGAGTACGATCAGCATGACCACGGCGGCGATCCCCATGCGGATGCCGTGGTCGGCGACGCCGTTCCGGTAGACCTCCCAGTGGAACGTGGCGTTGCCGGCGAGCAGCAGGACCACGATCACCACGACGCGCAGGTTGCGCCAGTTGCGCCCGGCGACGACCTCCCGGGCGGCCGCCGCGACGACGAGCGCCGGAAACAGGAGGTCCGCTGCAACGACCAGCGAGGCCGGCCACAGGGCCGAGGTTGATATGGCCAGCCGGCCGAGCGCCCAGGCGAGGACCAGCGCGAGCAGCGCTCCGCCCTGCAAGGGAAGGCGGCCCGTCCAGTTGGGAATGGCCGTCAGCAGGAAGCCCGTCACGATGGCCGGCAGGAAGCCATAGATCATCTCGTGGGCGTGCCAGTCGCGCGGCGCGAAGGCCGTGGGGATGCTGATCTCGCCGAAGAAGGCCGGCAGCCAGGCCAGGATCGCGCCGGCCGCGAACAGCGAGCCGAGCAAGAAGAAGGGCCGGAAGCCATAGGAGAGCCAATGCGGGCCGGCATGGCTCCTGAGCCGGGGAATGGGCGACATGGGTGCGTGCCTCGCGACGATGCCGGCCATCCGGCCGGGACCAGGGGAGGCTAGCTCCCGCCCTCCCGCCGAACGTTGTCGGCGCGCAAAGAGGCCCACGGTCCGTAGCCCTCCGGATTCCGCCCGGCGGTCCCGCCCTGTAGCTGTGAAGGACACGGGGAGACGGGCCGACAGGTGGCGCGCTCCCGGCGCCCCGCCCCGCTCCCCCGAAGGAGGCGACCCCATGGCCGCTCTCGACCGCTCCCTCATCGCCGGCCTGCCGACCTTCGCCGCCCTGGATCCGGGACAACAGGACCTCGTGCTGTCCCATGCGCGCTCGGTCCGCTATCCCAAGGGCGCGACCGTGTTCGACCAGGATGCGGCGGCGGAGAGTTTCTTCGTGCTGCTGCACGGGCACCTCCAGGTCGCCAAGCTGACGCCCGCGGGTCAGCAGGTCGTGATCCGCTACGTCGTGCCGGGCGAACTCTTCGGCATCGCCGTGCAGATGGGCCGCCCCCGCTATCCCGCCACCGCCACGGCGGTCGTCGACAGCGTCTCGCTCGTCTGGCCTTCGGAGTGCTGGGCCTCCCTGCTCGCCGACTGCCCGGCGCTCGCGACGGGCGCCTTGCGCACGGTCGGCTCGCGGCTCGACGACGCGCATGTCCGAGTGGTCGAAATGTCGACGCAGGAAGTGGAGCGGCGCATCGCCCATACGCTGCTGCGGTTGATCAAGCAGGCCGGCCGCAAGATCGAGGACGGCATCCGCATCGATTTTCCGATCAGCCGCCAGGACGTCGCGGAGATGACGGGCACGACGCTGCACACGGTGAGCCGCATCCTCAGCGCCTGGGAGGACCAGGGCCTCGTCGAGGGCGGCCGCCAGCGCATCGTGGTCCGCGACCCCCACCGCCTCTTCGGCCTCGCCGAGCGCGGCAGCGCCCCGGCGGCCTGAACGGCACCCGGCGTTCCTGGGCGCCGGGCACCGGGCGCGTGGTGAGCCTCGCTTTGTCGGCCAGGGTGCTCGCCCGGCCATGACCGGGGCTCGTCGCCCGCCGTCGCGTCAGGCAACCTCTTCCTTCAGTCCCGCCCTCGCGGCCGCGTTCAACGCGTCGAGGAAGGGCGGCAGCGCGGCGTCGTGCTCCCGGCAGGCATCGGCGACGGTGTGGAAGCAGCCGATGGGGCAGCCGACGCAGTGGAACTTCGTGTCGAGGAAGACGCGGATCGTGGCGGGCCAGCGCCGCATGACGTCGTCGACGAGGCAGTCCGGGGTGATCGCAGGCATGGGGTCCTTCTTTCCGGACGCGCGCGGGGACGACCGGGCGCGGGGGAGCTTCACTGCGTGAGGTACAGGGCCGTCGCGATGGCGGCGGAGGCCAGGACCGCCGCCACAGTCCCGCTCGTCGGCAGCACGCCCATGCGGCGCAGCGCGAGGGCGAAGACGATGATGACGGGGGTCGCGACGACGAGCCCGATCTGGGCGTCCGACATGGGCGGTCCTCACGCGTTTCAAGATGCCTCAGCCTAGCGCCGCGGCGGGGAGGCTTGGTTGCTCCGGCGCAAACAGCGCGCCGATGACGGCGCGGCGGCCGGCGCGCGGGCCCGGGCAGCGCCGCGAAGTTGCTCCGGCACAAAGAAGCATCCGGTCGCGCGGCTAGGGTCCGCCCATCGTGGCCCCGCCACGCCGTCCATCCTTCCGGAGTGCCTCGATGGCCGAACGCCTCACGACCTCGGCGGCCCGCAACGTCTTCTATGGCGGGTCAGCCTTCTTCTTCGCGATCTTCGTCGCGCTCACCGCGCACAGCCACTGGACCATGGCGACCACCTCGACGGACGTCGCCGGCCTGACGCCGGCCGTCGCCCGCGGCAAGCATGTCTGGGAGAGGAACTCCTGCATCAACTGCCACACCCTGCTGGGCGAGGGCGCCTATTTCGCGCCCGAGCTCGGCAATGTCTGGCTGCGCTGGGGCGGGGACAAGGACCCCGAGGGCGCGCGCGAGATGATCAAGGGCTGGATGCAGTCCCAGCCTTCCGGCGTGCCCGGCCGCCGGCAGATGCCGCAGTTCAACCTGACCGACCAGGAACTGAGCGACCTCGTCGACTTCCTGTCCTGGACCAGCCGCATCAAGACCCAGAACTGGCCGCCGCACACGTCGGGCTGAGCCCGCCGCCCTCTTCACGCCCCTGCAGGGACATCGCCATGCCATCCGCCATCGCCGCACCCGCCATCAAGTACCGGACCCAGAGGGTCGCGCTGCTCTACTTCTACGGCGCGCTCGGCCTCTTTCTCGCCCAGGTCACCTTCGGCCTGCTCGCCGGCACGATCTACGTGCTCCCCAACACGCTGTCCGTGCTCCTGCCCTTCAACATCGTGCGCATGATCCATACGAACGCGCTGATCGTTTGGCTGCTGATGGGCTTCATGGGCTGCACCTATTTCCTGCTGCCCGAGGAGACCGAGAACGAGCTCTTCAGCCCCTTCCTCGCCAAGCTGCAGTTCTGGCTGTTCCTCGTCGCGGCCGGAGTCGCCGTCGTCGGCTACATGTTCCGCATCCACGAGGGGCGTGAATTCCTCGAGCAGCCCTTCCCGATCAAGGTCGGGATCGTGGTCGTCGCCCTGATCTTCCTCTTCAACGTCACCATGACGGCGCTGAAGGGCCGCAAGACGACGGTGGTCAACATCCTGCTGTTCGGCCTGTGGGGCGTTGCGATCTTCTTCCTTTTCGCCTTCTACAACCCGGCCAACCTGGCGCTCGACAAAATGTACTGGTGGTACGTGGTCCACCTCTGGGTCGAGGGCGTGTGGGAGCTGATCATGGCCTCGGTCCTGGCCTTCCTGATGATCAAGCTCAACGGCATCGACCGCGAGGTCGTCGAGAAGTGGCTCTACCTGATCATCGGACTCGCCCTTTTCTCGGGAATCTTGGGCACCGGCCACCATTATTACTGGATCGGCGCGCCCGGCTACTGGCAGTGGATCGGCTCGGTCTTCTCCACCCTCGAGGTCGCGCCCTTCTTCACGATGATCCTCTTCACCCTGCAGATGACGCGCAAGGCCGGCCGCCGGCACGACAACCGCGCCGCCGTGCTGTGGTCCGTGGGCTGCTCGGTGATGGCCTTCCTCGGCGCCGGGGTGTGGGGCTTCCTGCACACCCTGTCGAGCGTGAACTACTATACGCACGGCACGCAGGTGACGGCCGCCCACGGGCATCTCGCCTTCTTCGGCGCCTACGTGATGCTGAACCTCGCCATGATGGCCTATGCCTTCCCGCTGTTGCGCGGCCGGCCCGCCTATAACCAGGCGCTCAGCCGGGCGAGCTTCTGGGTCATGTGCACGGGCATGATGGTGATGACCTTCGCGCTCACCTTCGCCGGCTTCGTGCAGGTCTACCGCCAGCGCATGCTCGGCGAGGCCTACATGGACGTCCAGGACGGGCTGTCGCTCTTCTACTGGATCCGCCTCGGCTCGGGCGCGGCCGTGGTCGTCGCCGCCCTGATGTTCGCCTGGGCCGTGCTCGTGCCGGGCCGCGAGCGCAGCTCCGAGCCGGCCGCCGCGCTGCAGCCTGCCGAGTGATCATGGGCCGGCGTCCCGAGCGCCGGATCTGCGTCCCGCTCCCCTGCAGGTCATTTTCTGCCGGGGAGCGATCGCCCGCCGCCCCTTCTTCGGCGCCCTGTCGGCGCCGGATCGCACCGCCCCCGAACGCCTCGAGGACCCCACCGATGACCGTCGCCCTGCTTGCCCCCGCCGCCGGCGCCGAGGCGCCCTTCTACGCTCCGGCCGGCCATGAGGCCGAGCTCTTCGAACTCGCCTGGTCCCGCCGCCTGCCGCTTCTCCTGAAAGGACCGACCGGCTGCGGCAAGACCCGCTTCGTCGCGCATATGGCGGCTCGGCTGGGCCTGCCGCTGCACACCGTCTCCTGCCACGACGACCTTACGGCCGCCGACCTGACCGGCCGGTTCCTGCTCAAGGGCGGCGATACGGTGTGGGTGGACGGTCCCCTGACGCGCGCCGTCCGCGAGGGCGGGATCTGCTATCTCGACGAGGTGGTGGAGGCCCGCAAGGACGTGGCCGTGGTGCTGCATCCCCTCACGGACGACCGCCGCATCCTGCCGCTCGAGCGCACCGGCGAGGAACTCGCCGCGCCTCCAGGCTTCATGCTCGTCGTGTCCTACAATCCCGGCTACCAGAGCCTGCTCAAGGCGCTGAAGCCGAGCACGCGGCAGCGCTTCGTCGCCATCAGCTTCGACTTTCTGCCGCCCGAGCAGGAGCTGACCGTCGTCGCGGCCGAGAGCGGACTGGCCGAGGGGAAGACGAAGCCCCTCGTCCAGCTCGCCGGCCGCCTGCGCGCGCTGAAGGGCCACGACCTCGAGGAAGGCGTCTCCACCCGCCTCCTCGTCTACTGCGCGAGCCTGATCGCCGCGGGCATGCCCGCGCGGGAGGCCGTGCTGGCCACGATGATCGAGCCGCTCACCGACGAGCCTGAGGTGAAGGCGGCGCTGGTCGAGGTGGCGAAGGCCATCATCGGCTGAGAGCAATCGTCATCGCGAGGAGCGCAGCGACGAAGCCATCCAGAGAATGCCCGGCGCAGGACTGGATTGCTTTGCTTCGCTCGCACGGCCGACCAAACCTCGCCCAGGCATCCCCCGCCATCAAGGTGTCCGCCATGCTTGATTTCCTCGAACTGGAAGAGACTGTCGGCAAGGCTTGGCATAGGCTTGTCGGCGGCTCCGCCACCTATCCCCGTCATCCCGCCCACGCTGTCACGCTGGCCGAGATGCGCGGCCTGCTGGCGGTCATGTTCCGCGGGCTGGGCGGCGAACCCGGGGTGCAGCTGGCCGGCGCGGGCGCGCGGCGGTTCCGGCACCGGCTCGGCTGGATCCAGCGGATGGGTCTCGGCGAGGAGCGTCTGGAGCAGCCCGGGCGCGACGGGGCGTCGCTCTTCCTGCCGCAGGCGATCGCGCTCTTCCCGGACCGCGCTCTCAACGCCGCGCTCTATCGCTGGCTCGCCGCCTGGTTCGCCATCGTGCCCGTGGAGGACCTGCGCGAGCCCGACCCGCTGCGTCGCGACCTGCTTGCGCTGCGCCGCGCGCGCGAGACGAGCCTCGCCGTGCTCTCGGCCTACCCGGGCCTCGCCGCCGACCACGCCGCGCTCGCCGCGGCGCTGGCCGAGGCGCGGCCGCGCCGGCCCATGCCGTCCTTGGAACGGCAGGTCGAAGGTGTCGTGCTGGCTGCGCTCGGCTCGGCCGCGCCGCCGCCCGGCGGGTTCTGGGAGGTGGTGGCCGAGGGTGCGCCGCTGCCTGCCGCAGGGCTGGCGGGCTACCAGCCCTTCCTGCCGTGTCCGCTCTGGGGCGATGCCTGGACCCGGCGCGAGGGTTCGCCGCAGCAAGAGCACGACGCGCCGCCCGCTCCCGCCTCGACGGCTCCGGCCGATACGCGCAAGCGCCTGGCAATCCGCCAGCACGACGAGCGCGACAGCCAGCGCGACCCGCTGGTGCTGAACCGCTTCGAGAAGATCCTGGCCATGGCCGAGATGATCAACGTCGACCGGCCCGATGACGAGGAGGAGGACGAGGACCCGCGGAAGGCCGCGGACGAGCTGGAGGAGCTGACGCTCGGCCGGCGCAAGGGACGCCCCGCGAGCAGGCTGAAGTTCGACCTCGACCTGCCGCCCGAGGCCGTGGACGCGACGCCGCTCACGGCAGAGCTCGCCTATCCCGAATGGGACTGGCGCAAGGGCGTCTATCTCCGCGACCATTGCCGCGTGCTGGCCGGCCCCGCCTCCGAGGACGGCGAGGACTGGCAGCCCGACGAGGATGCTCGCCGGCTCGTGGGCCGCGTGCGCCGGCAGTTCGAGGCGCTGCGGCCCCGTCGCGAGATCCTGCGCGCCCAGCAGGATGGCTCCGAGCTCGATCTCGACGCGCTCGTGCGCGCCCGCTGCGACCTCGCCGCCGGGGATGCCGGGTCCGGACGCGTCCACCTCCAGGCCCGCGCCCAGGCGCACGACGTCGCCGTCACGCTGCTCGTCGACGTCTCGCTGTCCACCGACGCCTGGGTGGAGGAGCGCCGCGTCCTCGACGTGGAAAAGCAGGCCGCCCTCGTCCTCGCGCACGGGCTCGCCGCCTGCGGCGATGCGCACAGCATCCTCACCTTCACCTCGCGCCGGCGCTCCTGGGTGCGCGTGGAGACGGTGAAGGACTTCGACGAGCCCCTGTCGCCCCGCGTCGAGCGGCGCATCGGAGCGCTTAAGCCGGGCTTCTACACGCGCATCGGCCCCGCCCTCCGCCACGCCGCGGGCCTGCTCACGACAAGGCCGAACCAGCGCAAGCTCCTGCTCGTGCTCACGGACGGCAAGCCCAACGACGTCGACCACTACGAGGGCCGATTCGGCATCGAGGACACCCGCAAGGCGGTGCAGGAGGCGCGCCGCATGGGCGTTGGCGTCTTCGGCGTCACGATCGACGCGGATGCGCAGTCCTATTTCCCCAGCCTGTTCGGCCAGGGCGGCTACGCGATCGTGGGCCATGTGGGGCGCCTGCCCGCGGCCCTGCCGGGGATCTACCGGCAGCTCACGCGGTAGGGCCACCCCTCCGTCCGTGCGAGCGGTGCGGAGCCATCAGGCCCTTTCCCGGCGTGGATCGCTTCGCCGGCGCGCTCCTCGCAGTGGCGGAGAGGTCCCAAACCTTTCCGGATGTTTGTCGCCCCACAAAGAAGAACGACGGGTCAGGGAGCACTCTCTTCATCGTCAAGCGATCGAACAAGTGGAGAGAACGATGTTCACCCGCCGCGCCATGATGGCCGCCGCCGCTTTCGCCTCCCTCGTCGCCGCCGTCCCCGCGCTGGCCGACGACGTGTCCAAGCTTCCCCGCGAGCAGGTCGAGCTCGTCGCGCCGCCCTTCGTGCATGCCCACCAGCAGGCCACCAAGGACGGCCCGAAGCTCCTGCAGTTCAAGATGACGATCGAGGAGAAGGAGCTCACGATCGACAACGAGGGCACCAAGATCCACGCCATGACCTTCAACGGCTCGGTGCCGGGCCCGCTCATGGTTGTCCACCAGGACGACTACGTGGAGCTGACCCTGGTCAATCCCGAGACCAACATGCTCGCCCACAACATCGACTTCCATTCCGCCACGGGCGGACTGGGCGGCGGCGAGCTGACGCTGATCAACCCCGGCGAGCAGGTCACCCTGCGCTGGAAGGCCACCCGGGCCGGCGTGTTCGTCTATCACTGCGCGCCGGGCGGGGCGATGATCCCCTGGCATGTCACATCCGGCATGAACGGCGCCGTGATGGTGCTGCCGCGCGACGGCCTCAAGGACGAGACGGGCAAGCCGCTGCACTACGACAAGGTCTTCTATATCGGCGAGCAGGACTTCTACGTGCCGCGCGACGCGAACGGCAAGTTCAAGCACTATGACAGCGCGGGCGAGGCCTATCCCGACCAGCTCCAGGTCATGCGTTCGCTCACCCCGACCCACGTCGTGTTCAACGGACGGGCCGGCGCGCTCACGGGAAAGAACGCCCTGACCTCGAAGGTCGGCGAGAGGGTCCTGGTGGTGCACAGCCAGGCCAACCGGGACAGCCGCCCGCACCTGATCGGCGGGCATGGCGACTATGTCTGGGAGACCGGCAAGTTCGCCAACCCGCCGGAGAAGGATCTGGAGACCTGGTTCATCCGCGGCGGGTCCGCGGGGGCCGCGATGTACACGTTCCGCGAGCCGGGCATCTACGCCTACGTGACGCACAACCTGATCGAGGCGGTGGAGCTTGGCGCCACCGCGCACTTCAAGGTCGAGGGCCAGTGGAACGACGACCTGATGGAGCAGGTCAGCCCTCCCGGCCCGATCGGCGGAGGCGCCAGGACCGGCGCCCTCGAGCCCGCCGCGATGGCCCACAGCCACTGACCTGATCCTCCACCCGAAGGGACGGCCCGGACCAACCGGGTCGCCGCCGGTGATCCCATGATCCCGCTTCTCAAGACCAAGCTCGCTCTCAAGGCCGCCCTGATCGCCTCGGGGCCCATCGCCGGCGTCCTCGGCCTCGCGGCCCTTCCCCCGCCGCCCCGCGATCCCGTCCCGGTCGTGACGGTCGCGCCGGGCGCGGTGCTCTACCGCGCGGCGGGCGACTTCGCGGTGGACGGTCGCCCGGTCAACGCCCCGCGGCGCGTCCAGCGCGTCCGGCACGGCCTCGTCGTCATGCGGACGCAGGTGACCCAGCGCGACTACCAGGACTGCGTCGACGCCGGCGCCTGCATGCCGCTCGCGGGCCGGGCGGAAGCCCGCGCCGACCGTCCGGCGACGGGCGTCAGCTGGCAGGACGCCTCCTCCTATGCGGCGTGGTTCGCCGGCAGGACCGGGCAGGCCTGGCGCCTCCCCACCGACGTGGAATGGGCGCATTTCGCGGGCAGCCGCTTCGCCGACGACGCCGTGATCGCCGACGACGGCAGCGATTCGTTCGCGCGCCGCTGGCTCGCCAGGTACGATCAGGAATCGGGCGCCGCGGGCGCCCGCGACAAGGAGCCGAAGCCCGTCGGGTCCTTCGGCCAGAACGAGCGCGGCCTCTCCGATCTCGCCGGCAACGTCTGGGAATGGACCGACACCTGCTTCGAGCGCCAGGCCCTCGACGCCCGCGGCGTCCCGGTCGGCGCCCGCACCACGAATTGCGGCGTCCGCGTCGTCGAGGGCGAGCACCGCAGCTACGTGACCGACTTCATCCGTGACGCGCGGGCCGGCGGCTGCGCCGTCGGCCTGCCGCCGGCCAACCTGGGATTCCGGCTGGTGCGGGAGGACCGCCCGGGCCTGATGAACCTCCTCGCGCGCTGGCGGGGCCGGCTCGCCGCGGCGGCCTGACCCGGCCCGGAGCCTTCCCGCCGGGCGCTTTCCCCGTCACTCCCGCTCCGCACCGCTCCCGTAGCGCCGCACCTGCGCGCGATGGAATGCCCGCATCGTGAAGGCGGCCTGCGAAGCGCCGGGCGCATGCGCGCGCCCGACGGGACAGGCGCGGCGGGACAGGCAGCCGCCCTGGTGGCACGCCGCGGAGGACGGAGCCGACAGATGCGCGAAACACGTGGCGTCGTCGAAGCCCGTCCCGGAATGCGCGCCAGCCGGGCAGGCGGCTAGGCACGGCCTCTCCTCGCAGGTGTCGCAGGGACCGGGCCCTGCGCGCTCGGGGGGGACGAGCATGCAGCGCTCCTCCAGCGCGATGGCCCCGCGATAGCTGTGCCACAGGCCCCATTCCGGATGGATCAGCAGCCCGAGCGGGGAGGGCCGCACGTCTTCCGCCCGCATGGCCCAGCGCTGGAACGGGTGATAGGGCGGGCCGCCGAAAGGAAAGAGCGACCGACCGGCAAAACGGTCGGCCAGGGCCTCGACCAGCCGGCGCGACCAGCGGTCCAGCGGGTCCGGCTGGCCGTCGGCCATTTCCGGCGAGGCGGCGAAATGCGGGAATCCCTCCCGGCCGGCAAAGCCCAGCAGGACCAGGGTCCCCGCGGGACGGCCTGCCACCACGTCAGGCACCCCGTCCTCGCGCTCCGGCGCGAAGGCTCCGCGGAAGACAAGCCCCTGGTCCCGTGCGGCGGAGACGAGATCGCCGAGTATGGTGCGAACGGTCATGGCCCACCTTACACCGGCCGGATGGCGACGCGGCCCCGCCCCGTGGTCCGGACCGCGCCCGCGAGGGACGGACGGAGCATACGCGTGTGTTGCACAAATCTCACGGCCGGCGTCCGTGCAAGCGTCAGGGCCCGAATTGTCAAGTCCGGGCTGATGCGGCTCGCACAATGCGTCGCTAAGCTCGCGCGTATAGTTCGTGGAGGATTGGATGCGGCGAAACTCCCCTGTTGGAGCCCTGATGGCGCTGGCCTTCGGCCTTCTCCTCGCTCCCGTGGCTCAGGCGGCCGACATCCCGGCGAAGACCGCGCCGCCCGCGCCAGTGGCTCCGGCTCCCGTCGATACCTGGCGCTATCAGCTGACCCTCTACGGGTGGGCGACCGCTCTCG
This sequence comes from Alsobacter sp., assembly GCA_046349155.1. Classification (GTDB taxonomy): domain Bacteria; phylum Pseudomonadota; class Alphaproteobacteria; order Rhizobiales; family Beijerinckiaceae; genus Alsobacter. The sequence continues at coordinate 132,529 of JAXMCW010000006.1, forward strand.
ACGGCAAGCTCGGCGTGCGAGGCCTGCCGCCGGTCAACACGAACGTGAGCTTCGCCGATATCCTCAAGAACCTCGACGGCGCCTTCATGGGCGCATTCACGGCGCAGAACGACACGTGGATGATCCTTGGCGATCTCGTCGCCTCCCAGATCACCGCGCGGAAATCTCTCGACAGGGTCGTCGACGCAGGCATCAAGGCCGAGCAGACGATGACGATCGCCTCGGGCTATGTTGGCTACAGGCTGCCCTTCGGCTCGCCGAGCCTCGATATTCGGGCCCTCGCCGGCGTGCGCTACACCAACCTCGACGGGACGCTCACGCTCTATCCGCGGGTGCTTCCCATTTCCATCGAGCGCGGCGCGAGCAAGAGCTGGACGGACCCGGTCGTCGGCGTGTCCGTGCATTACGACTTCAACGAGCGCTGGTTCATGAATGCGATCGCTGATGTCGGCGGCTTCGGGGTCGGGACCCAGCTCAGCGCTCAGGGCTTTCTTGCCGTGGGCTACAAGTGGACTCAGAATATATCAACCTCGATCGGCTACCGTGCGTTGTACCAGGACTACCGGAAGAACGGCTTCGTCTTCGACCAGACGATGCACGGGGTCTTCGTCGGGCTGGGCATCCACTTCTGAGGGCCCTGCCGGCCGCAGGTTGAGTTAGGGGGACGTCAATGATCAAGGTTGCCATGGGGCTCGTGCTCGGCGGGCTCGTGACGACGGTGGCCGACCAGCCGCCGCGCTACAACATCGACGGGCTGTGCAAGGCGGTCACGAAGGTCCAGGACGGTACGGGCGAGAAGTTCGCCGCCTGCGTCAAGGACGAGACGGCGGCTCGCGACAGCGTCGCCGGTGTCTGGTCGCTGGCCAAGCCGTCGACCCGCCAGACCTGCGCGGGCGAGGAAGGCGCGCAGAAGAGCTACGTCGATCTCGTGACGTGCATGCAGCTCTACGAGGGCAACCTCCCCTACAAGAAGTAGGCGCGGCGCGGCGCGGAGCGCCGTCGGCGGGGGCGCGTTTCCCGGCCGTTCGCGCCGTTCAGGTCCTGCGGCCCGGCCTCGGCGGCCGTGGCGGCAGGTCCAGCATGACTACGCGCACGTCCCGCGTGAGCTGGACGAGCGAGGCCATCAGCAAGGCGAGCGCGATCATGAACAGCGCGGCCATGCCGAGCTGGTGGCGGACTCCGAGCAGGGCGGCCGCGAAGGCGGCGATCAGCAAGCCAGCCGTGCAGAGGCCGCTCAGCACAGCGAAATAGATCGCGCCGTGCAACATCCAGGTGCGCTGGTCGAGCTTGAGCAGCAGGGCTTCGTCGCGGGGGTCGGCGGCCTCGGCCGTGCGTCGCAGGTCGTTCACGCGCTCGAGGCGCGAAATCACGATGGACAGGAAGCTGGCCACCGCGCCCAGCATGAAGGCCGGCGCGGTGGCGTGGGCGATCACGGTCGTGACCTGGTCGACTGTGGGGGGATCAACTCCGTCCACGGCTCGTGTCCAAGTCCCGACCTGCGGCCCGCTGGGCCTACTTCATCTCGATGCCGAGCTTGGCCCGCTCGTCGTTGAAGACCACGGCGAGAGCGTCGATGATCCTCTTGTCCTGGTTCGCCTTGCAGAAGACGATGACGTTGTGCTCCGTCTCCTTGCCCTTCTTCAGGTCGAGGAAGTGCTTCTTGGCGAGGCCGTTATACCAGCCGCTGTACCAGGACGTGAGCGCGTCGGCGTCCTCCTGGAACGTGTTGGCGAGCTGGCCGCAGGTGAGCTTCTGCACGTCGATGAAGCCGTTGGCGTCCGCATAGGAGGACAGCGGAACGGGATCGGCGGCGAGGGCGACCGTGGCGGAGGCGGCCAGCGCCGCGGTGGCGAGAAAAAGCGTCTTCATGATGGTGTCGTCTCCTGAGGGCGCCTGTCAGGCGGCGCTGGGAACCGAGGCCGCGCAAGGCGGGATTCGGGTGCGCCATCATGGTGCGCGGGCCCGCGTCGATCTTGGCGGCGCGGGCCTTTGACTTGACAGTTCGGGCCGCTGCGACGGTGCGGCCCGGCAGGCGGCGCTACTTGGAGAGCTCGATCAGGAGCTCGTCCTCGCCCAGCCCGAGCGTGATGCCCTCGGTCTTGCCGACGAGGTGCATGATCACGCCCGCCTTGTTCTCAAGCCAAAGGTCGGCGGCGCCGCTCGTCTGCAGGCCGATCTGACCGGTCCCCTGGACCCAAGGACCGGAAAAGTCCGCGACGTTCTCCAGCTTGTACACCTCGCCCGAGACCTGGACCTTGGACAGGCTGCCCGGGCCCACGACGGTGCCGACGAGCTTGAAGGGATACGTCTTGCCCTTGAAGGTCAGCACGCCCTTGCCCAGGCCCGCCCCGGCCACGAAGGTCTCGGTGAGTGCGACCTTGCCCACGGGCTTGAGGCCCGTGATGTCGGTCTGCGTGGGCGGCTTGACCGGAACCGGGCTGTCGGCGGTCAGCGACTGGCAGGCGGCCGCGGCGAGCGCCAGCATCACGACCGGAACGACCTTCCAACCCGCAGCCCGCGCCGGACCGCTCCTCGTCACCCACTCCGTCATCGCCTTCTCCCGCTTCGCGAACCGGACCCCAGCCCGGGGCCCCGCGCCTGCATAGGCCAGCCTGCGCCGGCCCACTTGTCATTTGCGGCCACGGCCTGGCCTGAACGGGGGGATGTTGCGCGATTGTGACGGTTTCGGCGAGGACGCCCGTCCCTCCGGGGCGGGAGCAGGTCCGCGGCAACGAAAACGGGGGCCGAATGGCCCCCGCTCGTCGTATGGTCTCGGGCCTTGCGCCGGGCTACTGGACGAGCTTCGGCCCGGTCGCCGCGATGCGCTCGTTCTCGGTGATGATGCCGAGGCGCCGCGCCACTTCCGTATAGGCCTCGACGAGGCCGCCCATGTCGCGGCGGAAGCGATCCTTGTCGAGCTTGTCGTTCGACTTGATGTCCCACAGCCGGCAGGAATCCGGACTGATCTCGTCCGCCACGACGATGCGCATCATGTCGCCTTCCCACAATCGGCCGCACTCCATCTTGAAGTCGACCAGGCGGATGCCGACGCCAAGGAAGAGGCCGGACAGGAAGTCGTTGACGCGGATGGCCAGCGCCATGATGTCGTCGATCTCCTGCGGCGTCGCCCAGCCGAAGGCGGTGATGTGCTCCTCCGACACCATGGGATCGTTGAGCGCGTCGTTCTTGTAGTAGAACTCGATGATCGAGCGCGGGAGCTGCGTGCCTTCCTCGATGCCGAGGCGGGTGGCCAGCGAGCCGGCGGCGACGTTGCGCACGACGACCTCGAGCGGAATGATCTCGACCTCGCGGATGAGCTGCTCGCGCATGTTGAGGCGACGGATGAAGTGCGTGGGCACCCCGATGTCGTTGAGGTGCTGGAAGATATATTCCGAGATCCGGTTGTTCAGCACGCCCTTGCCGTCGATCACCTCGTGTTTCTTGGCATTGAAGGCGGTTGCGTCGTCCTTGAAGTGCTGGATGAGGGTTCCCGGCTCCGGACCTTCATAGAGGACCTTGGCCTTGCCTTCGTAGATGCGACGGCGGCGGTTCATCGGCGTGTACCGTGTCTTGAGGAAATCCATCGACGGCCGTGGCTCCACTGGGAGAACGTCCGCGGCGAGATGCGGGCGCAAAATCTGACTTTTTTCGGGAGTCACCCGCCTCCGTACCCGGTTCGAACCTATCCGATCGGGTCCGCAAGCACAACGACGAGCGGCCGGGACGGTGACTCGCACCGGCCCGGCCCCTCCGCGGGCTATATGGACCGTGCTGCACTGCAACGCAAGTTGCATCCTAAAATCGACCGCCATGCCTTATCGCAACCGAAGGTAGTAGGGTGCCGTATGGCAAAGCTCTCTCCCGCCCTCCATATAGGGGGCAGTCCCGAATGGGAGAGGGCCACTTCGCAGGCCGAACGATAGAGAGGAACGATGACGACCTTCGACAAACGGGAAGAGGCCTTCGAGAAGAAGTTCGCCCATGATCAGGACCTCCGCTTCAAGGCCGTAGCGCGCCGCAACAAGATGCTCGGGCTCTGGGCCGCCGAGAAACTCGGCAAGAGCGGTCAGGACGCCTCCGACTACGCGAAGGCGGTCGTTCTCGCCGACTTCGAGGAGGCCGGCGACGACGACGTCGTGCGCAAGGTCAAGGGCGACTTCGACGCCGCCGGCGTGGCCTGCTCGGAGAGCGACATCCGCGCGCGCATGAGCGAGTTGCTCGGCGTCGCCGTGGCCGAGGTCCAGGCGGGCACCTGATCCGGGTGCGGGCGGGCCGGCCCGGCGCAGGGCCGCCCCGCCCCATGCGGGCTTGCGGGCGCGCGCGCTGACACCCTAGTGTCCGCGGGTCGCGGCCTCGTGCCGGGGCCGCCCGGCGCGTCCATCCGCCATGTTCCGGGCGTCGCCCGACCGGCGCCCGCCGGCTGGCGGATGGGACGATCCTCCATGAAGAAGCCTCGCTCGACGGCCCCGCGGGCCGCGTCCAAGCCCGCCCGCGCCGCGGCCCCCAAGGGCACCCCCTCCACGCCCGCGACACGCACATCGCCCCCGGCCAAGGTCCCTTCGGCCAAGTCTCCTTCGGCAAAGTCTCCTTCGGCAAAGCCGGCGTCGGCCAAGACCGCACGACCTGCCGCCGCGGCGCCGGGCCGGGCCAAGGCTGCGAAGGCCCGACCCGCGGCCGCGGCCGCGCCTGTCGGCGCCTCGGCGCGGACCTTCGCCAGCCTCGCCCCGCGGCTCGGGGGAGGCTCGGGTCTGCTCACCGGCTGGATCGGTCTGCCCGACCCGCTGGTGGCCGGCCTCGTGGCACGCGAGGACGTCGACGCGGTCACGCTCGACATGCAGCACGGCGCGGTCGATCTCGCCTCCGCTATCCGCGCGATTCCCCATGTGCTGGTCGCCGAGAAGCCGGTCATCGTGCGGATCCCCGTCGGCGAGTTCGCCACGGCGTCGCGCCTGCTCGACGCCGGCGCCTCCGGCATCATCGCCCCGATGGTGAACAGCGTGGAGGATGCCCGGGCGCTCGTGGCCTTCACCAAGTTTCCGCCGCTTGGCCAGCGCAGCTGGGGCCCGGCCCTCGCGCTCAACATCTCCGGTCTTTCGCCCAACGCGTACCTGGCGCAGGCCAATGCGCTGACGGTGACGCTCGCCATGGTCGAGACGCGGGAGGCCATGGATGCGCTCGACGACATTCTCGGCGTCGATGGCATCGACGGCGTGCTGGTCGGGCCCTCCGATCTCTCCATCGCGCTCTCGGGCGGGGCTCAGGTGGACGCCGGCCATCCGGACGTCTGGGCCGCGCTCGATCACACGGTCAGGCGCTGCCGCGCGGTGGGCAAGGTCTCGGCCGTCTTCGCCGCCAATGGCGAGCGGGCGCGCGACCTGCGCCAGCGGGGCTTCGATCTCGTCGCGCTGGCCAACGACACGCTGCAATTGCGCGCAGGCGTGAAGGCGATGGCCGAGATCGCCAGGCGCGACTGAGCCTGCTCAGTCCGGCGCGCCCGGCGGCTTCAGCGCATCGGCGAGCCGCATGCGGGCCGAGCCCGGCTTGAGCGGCTTCTGCTGGCTCTCGTGCGGCGCCCAGCCGGAGAGCCAGACCAGTTCGAACGTCGCGCGCACGCGCCCGTCCGGGTCCGCGAAGCGTCCGGCATAGATCTCGGCCATGCGCAGCAGGGTGGCCCGCCGCAGCGGTTCCCGCCGGCGGGCGAGGAGGGCGTTGGTCGCGCCCATGGCGCGCAGGTCGCGCAGCAGTCCGAACGGGTCGCGGTAGCGGACGGTCACCACGTCGGAATCCGCCACGGGCAGGGCGAGGCCCGCCCGCTGCAGCAGGCCGCCGAGATCGCGCACGTCGGCGAAGGGCGCGACGCGCGGGCTCGCCCCGCCTTCCACCTCCGCTTCGGCCTCGGTGAAGGCCTGCCGAAGCTCGGTCAGGCTCGATCCGCCCAGAAGGCAAGCGAGGAACAGGCCGTCCGGCCGCAGGGCCGAACGGATGCGCGACAGCGCGCCGGGCAGGTCGTCGACCACCTGCAACGCGAGCAACGAGACGACGAGGTCGACGCTCTCGCGCGCCAAGGGGGGCTGCTCGACGTCGGCGACCGCGACGGGTCCGCTCCTCACGGCCGCGAGAGCGGAGGGGGCGAGGTGCGCCACGCAGCCCACCTGGCCCGTCCGGATCACCGCCTCGGCGGCGAGGCCGCCCGGCGTCCCCCAGTCCACGGCGCGCTCGAAACGGCGCAAGACCGTCGCCAGGCGGTCGCCGAGGTCCTCGGCCGCGCGTCGGACCAGGAAGTCGGCATGTCCCTCGGGCGCGCGGACGGCGCGGTCGAGCCTCTCGCGCAGGAGGGCGCGGTCGAAAAGGGTGGGCGCTTCAGCCATGGCGAGCTCCGCCGGTCGGCCGGGGTTATGGGGCGTCGGCGTCCTCGCGTCAAAGGCGGCGTCGGGCAGGCCTCGCCTCGCGCCAAACGCGTGATGCGCGTCCTCCGGCCGAGGCCTAGGCTGCCGGCATGGGAGACGCGGAGACCTGGGGCGACGCAACGCCTGCATCCACCCCGGCCGTGGCGGCGCGGTCCGTGGCGTCCCGGTGGCTCGCCCGGTTCGCGGCGACCGGCGGCCGCCCGAGCCTCGGGAGCGTCGTCCTGGCCGCGCGCGGCGGTGCCGGCATCGCCGCGAGGGCGGTGGCGGACCTGCTCTACCCGCCTTCCTGCCTCGCGTGCCGGGCGGCCGTCGGCTCGGCCCATGCGCTGTGTCCGGGCTGCTGGCGCAGCATGCCGTTCATCGAGCCGCCCTTCTGCGAGCGCCTCGGCACGCCCTTCGCGCTCGACCTTGGGCCGGGCCTCGTCTCGCCCGCCGCCCTGGCCGACCCGCCCGTCTTTGGCCGGGCCCGCGCCGTGGCGCGCCATGACGGGCCGGCGCGCGACCTCGTGCACCGGCTCAAGTTCTCGGACCGGATCGACATGGCCGGTCCCATGGGCCTGTGGATGGCCCGGGCCGGCGCCGGGCTCACCGCCGACGCCGACGCGCTGGTTCCGGTGCCGCTTCATCCGCTCCGCTTCTGGCGGCGGCGCTACAACCAGTCCATGCTGCTGGCGCAGGCGATCTCCCGCCACTGCCGGGTTCCGACGCATCCGGACTGGCTCGCCCGCGTGAAGGCCACCCGGCCGCAGGTCGGGCTGACCCGGAGCGAGCGGGCCGAGAACCTGCAAGGCTCGTTCCGGGTGCCCGGCGGGCGGCGCGCGCAGGTCGCGGGTGCACGCATCGTGCTGGTCGACGACGTGCTCACCACCGGCGCGACCGCCAACGCGGCGGCCCGCGTGCTGCTGCGCGCCGGGGCGGCCCGCGTGGACGTCCTGACCTTCGCGCGGGTCACCCTCGCGCCCTGAACGGGGCCGGCGCTTGGCCTCGCGCCCGCCGCTTTCTATATGTTGCAGCTGAAATCCTCTTCCGGACCCACCCGCCATGCCTCACGTCACCATCTACACGAAGTCCTGGTGCCCCTATTGCCACGCGGCCAAGGACCTTCTGGCGAGCAAGAACGTGTCATTCGAGGAGATCGACGTGTCGAACGGCGAGATCCAGGCGGCGATGGCCAAGCGCGCCAATGGCCGCCGCACGGTGCCGCAAATCTTCATCGGCGGGCAGCATGTCGGCGGCTGCGACGACCTGCATGCCCTCGACGCGGCGGGCAAGCTCGACGCCCTCCTGGCCGCGTGAGGCGCATCATGACCGACGGTTCCGCTCCCTTCGTCGCCGCCTGCGTGCAGATGCGCTCGGGCCGCACGCCCGCCGCCAATATCGACCAGGCCGTGACGCTGATCCGCGACGCGGCCGGGCAGGGGGCGTCGTTCGTCCAGACCCCGGAAATGTCCAACCTGGTCGACCGCGACCGGGACCGACTCTTCGCGACGGTCGCGCCGGAGGAGAAGGATCCGATGCTCGCGGCCTTCCGCGACCTCGCCCGCGACCTCGGCATCCACCTTCATGCGGGCTCGCTGGCCATCCTGCGTCCGGACGGGAAGATCGCGAACCGCGCCTTCGTGCTGGGCCCGGACGGCGCCGTCAGGGCGCGCTACGACAAGATCCATCTCTTCGACGTCGACCTGCCCAATGGCGAGAGCTGGCGGGAATCACGCACCTATACAGGCGGGGAAACCGCCGTCGTGACGGACCTGCCGGGCGGTCGGCTGGGGTTGACCATCTGCTACGATATCCGCTTCCCCTATCTCTACCGCGCGCTGGCGGAGGCGGGTGCGACCATCCTGTCCGCACCGGCCTGCTTCACGCGCCAGACCGGAGAGGCGCACTGGGTGGTGCTGCAGCGCGCCCGCGCCATCGAGACAGGCTCCTTCATGGTCTCGGCCGCCCAGGCCGGACGCCATGAGGACGGGCGCGAGACCTTCGGGCACTCGATCATCGTCGACCCCTGGGGCCGCGTGCTCGCGGAAGGCGACGACCAGCCGGGCGTCGTGCTGGCGCGGATCGACCCGGCCCTCGTCGCCGACGCGCGCGGCCGCATCCCGACCTTGCAGCATACTCGCCGTTTCGGCATGGACGAGGCCGGCCGGGCGTGACGGTCCGACCGGGGGCCGGCAGGCCATGATCCGCTACGCCCTTTGCTGCGAGAGGGGGCACGACTTCGAGTCGTGGTTCCGCGACAGCGCCAGCTACGACGTGCAGGCCCGCAGGGGCCTGGTCTCCTGCCCGGTCTGCCAGTCGACATCGGTGGCCAAGCAGATCATGGCGCCGGCCGTGGCGCGCACCGACCGCGAGCGGCCGCCCGCCCCCGTCGAGACGGAGGACCAGGCCGCGCCCGAGACGCCCGCCGCCGCCCCCTCGGTGCCCATGGTCGCGCTGAGCGAGCGCGAGATCGCCTTCCGGGCCCTCCTGCGCGCCGTGCGCGACCACGTCACCGCGACGGCGGAACATGTCGGCCCGCGCTTCGCCGAGGAGGCGCGGCGCATGCACGAGGGACTGAGCGAGTTCCGCGCGATCTATGGCGAGGCCACGGAGGACGAGGCCCGCGCCCTGGCGGACGAGGGGATCGAGGCGTTTCCCCTGCCGATCCTGCCCGACGACCGTCACTGACGCCCTGCCGGCTCTCCCCGTCGGCGGGCCGGCCCAGGGCCCCAAGGTCCACCCCCCGGGTCGCCATCCCCCGGCTTGTCTGTACGCCGCGCACAAGCGGGCCCGCGATGCGGAATGCAGAGGCCTCCATTGCTTTTGGTTGTAAGTTCTTGATTGAGCAACCTGAAGTTCAATTTCCCAGAACGAAATCTTAAATCCTGTTCCACTACATTCGTTTTACTTCATATTGGTCCATTCTTTCGATGTCTTTACGATCATTGTTTTCCAGGCGTTCGTCCGACATGCCCGAGCCCACGGCGCAGGAGAGCGCGGCTGCGCCCTTGCCAGCGGACGTCACGCGGGTTCGCTCCGGGCCCGCGCCCGAGATCGACTACGCCGCGCTCGCGGGGTTGCTCGACCGGGCGGCCAGGCTCGGCACGACTCATGCCGGGCTTCGCGTGCGGCTCGCCGAGGCGGTCCAGCTTGTGGAGACTGTCTCCCGCGAGGTCAGCGAGCTGGCCTCCGTTACGGATTCGGCTTCGGTCAGCGCGGGCGCCATGGCAGAGGCCATGGACGGGCTGAGGGTATCGAGCCTCACCATCTCCGACCAGGTGCAACGCTCCGCGCGCATCGCGGAGGGGGTGAACGGCTATTCCGCCCGCGCGAGGGACGGGGTGCGCGGGCTGGGCGATGCGATCGGCGAGATCGGCGCCATCGTCGATCTCATCGCGGGGCTCGCGCGCCAGACCAACCTGCTCGCGCTCAACGCCGCCATCGAGGCCGCGCGAGCCGGGGAGGCGGGTCGCGGATTCGCCGTGGTGGCCGCCGAAGTGAAGGTGCTCGCGGTCGCGACCAAGACCGCGACCGACCAGATCGCGGGGCTCATCGACCGCGTGCGCGGAAGCGCTCTCCGCAGCATCGACGACGCCGGCGCGCTCGACAGCGCCATCGCCGAGTTTACCAACGCCTTCGGCACCATCGCCCACGCCCTGGAGGTGCAGACCCACAGCGCCAGCGAAATCGCCGCCTCCTCGGTGGAGGCGGGCCGCATCGTTTTCCTGGTGGACGACGAACGCCGGCGGGTCGCCGAGGCGAACCTGCGCAGCCTCGCGATGGTGCAGGAGGCGGGACAGGCGGCCGAGGAGGCCGATCTCGACGTCGCCGGGATCGGGCCCCTGCTGCGCCGCCTCGCCGCCTCGCTGGATCTCCAGGAGGGCGACGAGGAGGAGGGGCGCAAGGGCGCGGCGCACCAGCCCTCCGCCGGCCAGGCGGCCAGGCTCACGCTGCGCGGTACGATCCACGATGTCCGGGTTCGGCGGCGGGACCCCGTGACGCTCGAGGCGATCGGCGCGTTCGGCGAGGCGGCGGAGCCGGGCAGGCTCGTCACGTTGCAGTCGCCGCGCGGCAATCTCCTCCTCGCCCGCATGATCGAGGCCGACCAAGACCGCGCGCTCCTGCGCCTCGATGCGGCCGGCGCGGTCGCCGCGACGATCCTCGACGTCGAGTTTGGTACGACCCCCTGGGATCAGCCCGGCGAGCGCGCCAGCACCATGTAGTTCACGGCCATGTCGCGCGAGAGGCTCCAGCGGCTGGTGAAAGGGTTGAAGACGACGCCCGTCTCCTCCTCCAGAACGAGCCCGCCCGCTCCGATGGCGGCGGCGAGTTCCTCCGGGCGGACGAATTTCTCCCACTGGTGCGTGCCGCGCGGCAGCCAGCCGAGCACGTATTCCGCGCCGACGATGGCGAGCGCGAAGGCGCGCTTGGTGCGGTTGAGCGTGGCCATGAAGAGGAAGCCGCCCGGCTTCACCGCCGCGCAACAATGCTGCACGAAGAGGTCGACGTCGGCGACGTGCTCGACGACCTCCATGGCCAGCACCACGTCGAAGGTGCGCCCTTCCGCCACGAGGTCCTCCACCCCGCAGCGCCGGTAGTCGACAGCCACGCCGGCGCGCTCGGCGTGCAGACGCGCCACCTCCACGTTGGTAGGAGCGGGGTCGATACCCGTCGCCGCGGCTCCGAGCCGCGCCAGCGGCTCGCACAGCAGGCCGCCGCCGCAGCCGACGTCGAGCAGCGAGAGCCCGCCGAGCGGCGCGGCGGCGCGCGGGTCGCGGCCCAGCGCCTCGCAGATCCGGTCCCGGATGAAGGCGAGGCGCACGGGATTGAACCGGTGCAGGGTCTTCATGGGACCGTCCGGGTCCCACCAGGTCCGGGCGATCCGCTCGAAGCGCGCCACTTCCGACGCGTCGACCGTGCCGCGATCCGTCTGCACCGCCCTCGCCGTCGCCATGTCCCGTCTCCACAGAAAGGCCGACGTCGCGGCGTCGGCGCGGCGGCCGGGCTCCGGTTGACAGGCCGGACCGCCGCCGTCATGAGTGTGCGCCCTTTTCCGACAGGGGACGCCGCGGCGCAAGGCTGCAGCCTTCCCGCCCTTTGAAGAAAGCGAACCGAGACCGCCATGGCTCGTCTCGTCATGAAGTTCGGCGGCACCTCCGTCGCAAATATCGAGCGCATCCGCAACGTCGCCCAGCACGTCAAGCGCGAGGTCGAGGCCGGCCAGCAGGTGGCCGTCGTGGTCTCCGCCATGTCGGGCAAGACCAACGAGCTCGTGGGCTGGTGCCGCGACGCCTCCAAGCTCTACGACCCCCGCGAGTACGACACGGTCGTCGCCTCGGGCGAGCAGGTGACCTCGGGCCTTCTGGCCATCGCGCTGCAGGACATCGGCATTCCCGCCCGCTCCTGGCAGGGCTGGCAGGTGCCGATCCTGACCGACGACGCGCATGGCTCCGCCCGCATCGTCGGCGTCGGCGGCGAGGGCATCCTGGACGGCTTCTCCCGCGGTGAGGTCGCGGTCATGTCGGGCTTCCAGGGCCTCAATCGCGAGACGGGCCGCATCGCCACGCTCGGCCGCGGCGGTTCGGACACCAGCGCGGTGGCGCTCGCGGCCGGCATCGGGGCCGACCGCTGCGACATCTACACGGACGTGGACGGCGTCTACACGACGGACCCGCGCATCGTCCCCAAGGCGCGCCGGCTCGACAGGGTCGCCTTCGAGGAAATGCTGGAAATGGCCTCGCTCGGGGCCAAGGTGCTGCAGGTGCGCTCGGTCGAGCTCGCCATGGTCCACAAGGTGCGCACCTTCGTGCGCTCGTCCTTCGACGATCCGGCGAACCCGCAGGCCGGCACCCTGATCTGCGACGAGGAGGAGATTGTGGAACAGCAGATCGTCACCGGGATCGCCTATTCCAAGGACGAGGCTCAGATCACGCTGCGCCGCGTGGCCGACAAACCCGGCGTGGCCGCGGCCATCTTCGGCCCGCTGGCCGACGCCAACATCAACGTCGACATGATCATCCAGGTCGTTTCCGACGACACCACGACCACGGACATCACCTTCACCGTCCCGACGGCCGACTACGAGCGGGCCTGCGCCATCCTGGAATCCAAGCGCGACGAGGTCCGCTACGCCACGTTGCAGGGCGCGACCGACGTGGTGAAGGTCTCCGCGATCGGGGTGGGCATGCGCAGCCATGCGGGCGTGGCCGCCAAAGCCTTCCGCGCGCTGGCCGACAAGGGCATCAACATCCGCGCCATCACGACGTCGGAGATCAAGTTCTCCATCCTGATCGACGCGCCCTACACGGAACTGGCGGTCCGCACGCTGCATTCGCTCTACGGTCTCGACAAGACCTGAAGGCTATCGACCTCATGTCCGGGGCCGGGGATGCCGGTCTGGACTTTGCATTGTAGGATCGGGCTGGTTTAAACGGGAAGGGGGACGCGAGAGGCGTGTCCCCCCGTCGATTCGGACGCGCCTGCCCGGGCGCGCATCCGTCGAGGCTGAGGAAGGGTTCATGCGAGGCGCTCTCGGCGGTCCGCGCCTGCTCTTGCGCCGCCTCCGCGAGGTCATGGCGGAGCCGGTCAGCGCGCAGGCGCGACTCGACAAGATCGTCGTCCTCATCGCCAACAACATGGTGGCGGAGGTCTGCTCCTTCTACGTGCTGCGCGCCGACGGCACTCTCGAGCTCTATGCGACGGAGGGCCTCAACCGCGACGCCGTCCACCTCACGACCATGCGGGCCGGCGAGGGCCTCGTCGGCCTCATCGCCACCAAGGCCCAGCCGCTCAACCTGCCCAACGCCCAGTCGCACCCGGCCTTTTCCTACAAGCCCGAGACGGGCGAGGAGATCTACCAGTCCTTTCTCGGCGTCCCTGTCCTGCGGGCCGGCAACACGCTCGGCGTACTCGTCGTGCAAAACCGCGCCCACCGCCTCTATTCCGAGGAGGAGGTGGAGGCGATGCAGACGACGGCCATGGTGCTGGCCGAGATCATCGCCTCGGGCGAGCTCCAGGCGCTGGTGCGCCCCGGCGCCGACATCGCGCTGCGCCGACCGGTCAACGTCTCGGGCCTCGCGCTGTCGGACGGCGTCGGGCTGGGCCACGTCCTGCTGCACGAGCCGCGGGTCGTCGTCTCCAACATCATCGCCGACGACCCCACCCGCGAGATGAGGCGCCTCGAGGACGCGATCGCGGACCTGCGCTCCTCCATCGACAGCCTGATCGACCGGGGCGACGTGGCCCATGGCGGCGAGCACCGCGAGGTGCTCGAGACCTTCCGCATGTTCGCCCACGACCAGGGCTGGCTGCGCCGACTGCGCGAGGCGCTGACCTCCGGCCTCACCGCGGAGGCGGCGGTGGAGCGGGTTCAGTCCGACAACCGCGCCAAGATGCTGCGGCAGACCGATCCCTACCTGCGCGAGCGCCTGCACGACCTCGACGAGCTCGCCAACCGCCTGCTGCACCGCCTCGTCGGCCGCGACATGGTCAAGGCCACCTCCGAACTGCCGGAAAACGCCATCCTCGTGGCGCGCTCCATGGGGCCGGCGGCGCTGCTGGACTACGACCGCTCGCGCCTGCGCGGCCTCGTTCTGGAGGAAGGCGGGCCGACGAGCCACATCGCCATCGTGGCGCGCGCCCTCGGAATTCCCGCGGTCGGCGACGTGGAGAACGTCACGGGCCTCGTGGAGGCCGGCGACGCCATCATCGTCGACGGAGCGGTCGGGCAGGTCCACATCCGTCCCCAGCCCGACGTGGAAAGCGCCTTCCGCGAGAAGGCGCGCCTGCGTGCCCGCCGGCAGGAGCAGTATCGCAAGCTGCGCGAACTGCCCACGCAGACCAGGGACGGCACGCCGGTCGCGCTGCACCTGAACGCCGGCCTGCTGGTCGACCTGCCGCATGTCGAGGAGACCGGCGCGCAGGGCATCGGGCTCTTCCGCACCGAACTGCAGTTCATGATCGCGGAGCGGCTGCCCTCGACCAGCGAGCAGCTGGAGCTCTACCGCACGGTGATCCAGTCCGTCGGCGACAGGCCGGTGACCTTCCGCACCCTCGACATCGGCGGCGACAAGGTGCTGCCCTACATGCGCAAGGTCGAGGAGGAGAACCCCGCCCTGGGCTGGCGGGCGATCCGCATCGGTCTGGACCGGCCGGGCCTGCTGCGCGCCCAGGTGCGCGCGCTGCTGAAGGCCGCCGCGGGCCGCGAGGTCCGCATCATGTTCCCGATGGTGGCGACCTGCGACGAGTTCGTGCGCGCCAAGGCCATCGTGGCGCGCGAGCGCGCCCATCTCGACCGGCACAATCACGAGCCGCCGAGCGGCGTGAAGCTCGGCGTCATGGTCGAGGTGCCCTCCCTGCTCTTCGAACTCGACGAACTGGCGCGCGAGGCGGATTTCCTCTCCGTCGGCTCCAACGACCTCATGCAGTTCCTCTTCGCGGCCGACCGCGAGAACCCGATGATGGCGGATCGCTTCGACCCGCTGCACCCGATCAGCCTGCGCGTGCTGCGCAAGGTGGCCCAGGCGGGCGCGCGCGCCGGCATTCCCGTCACGCTCTGCGGAGAGCTGGGGGGGCGGCCCATCGAGGCCATGACGCTGCTCGGCCTCGGCTTCCGCTCCCTCTCGATGTCGCCGGCCTCCATCGGCCCGGTGAAGGCGATGCTTCTGGCGCTCGACCTGCCGATCCTGGAGGCCGCGCTGCAGCCGCTCGTCGACTCGCGCGACGGCCGCAAGACGATCCGTCCCGCCCTCGTGGCCTTCGCCGAGGAACACGGCATCCCGGTCTAGCGGGCCATCGTGCCTGCCGCTCCGAGCCAGCCTCCCCTCCTGCCGAGTTCATCCATGTCGGACCAGCGTCCCCTCCCCGCCGCCAAGCTCGAGGCCATCCTGGCCCGCCACGCCGTGATCAACGACCGGCTCGCCCACGGCGCGGATTCCGACACGATCGTCACCCTGTCGCGCGAATTGTCCGAGCTCGATCCCGTCGTGGCCGCCATCAAGTCCCTGCAGGCGGTGGAGAGCGAGCGGTCCGGCCTCGACGCCATGCTGGCCGACCCCGCCGTGGACGGCGAGATGCGCGCGCTGGCGGAGGACGAGCGCCGGGAGATCGAGGATCGGCTCGACGTCCTGCGCCACGAGGTGCGCCTGCACCTGCTGCCCAAGGACGAGGCGGATGCCCGCAGCGTCATCCTCGAAGTGCGGGCGGGCACGGGCGGCGACGAGGCCGCGCTCTTCGCCGGCGACCTCTTCCGCATGTACCAGCGCTATGCCGACCTGAAGCGCTGGAAGGTCGAGATCCTGTCCGAGAGCGAGGGCACGATGGGCGGCTACAAGGAAATCATCGCCGAGATCCACGGGGCGGGCGTCTTCGGCCGGCTGAAGTTCGAGAGCGGTGTGCACCGGGTCCAGCGCGTGCCCGAAACGGAGACACAGGGGCGCATCCACACCTCCGCCGCCACCGTGGCCGTCCTGCCCGTGGCGCAGGAGGTCG
Source organism: Alsobacter sp. (assembly GCA_046349155.1). Taxonomy (GTDB): domain Bacteria; phylum Pseudomonadota; class Alphaproteobacteria; order Rhizobiales; family Beijerinckiaceae; genus Alsobacter. The sequence goes on from JAXMCW010000006.1 coordinate 148,404, forward strand.
ACGTCCATATCGACGACAAGGACCTGCAGATCGACACGATGCGCGCGCAGGGCGCGGGCGGGCAGCACGTCAACAAGACGGAAAGCGCCATCCGAATCACGCACCTGCCCACGGGCATCGTGGTCTTCGTGCAGGAGGAGCGCTCGCAGCACAAGAACCGCGCCCGCGCCATGGACCTGCTGCGCAGCCGCATCTACGACATGGAGCGCCAGAAGCTGGACCGGGAGCGCTCGGCGGACCGGCGCTCGCAGGTCGGCTCGGGCGACCGCTCCGAACGCATCCGCACCTATAATTTCCCGCAAGGCCGCGTGACCGACCACCGGATCAACCTGACGCTGTACAAGCTGCCCCAGGTCGTCGACGGCACCGCGCTCGACGAGGTGATCGACGCGCTGCTCACCGAGCACCAGGCCACGCAACTCGCGGCGCAGGACGCGGATTGACGTCCCGCAGACCAGGAGGGCCGGAATGACCGACTATACCCTGCCCGACGGCTCCAGCTTCACCCTGGACGGGCGGACGACCCGGCTCGCCGCCCTGAAGGGCCTCGGCGAGATGTTCCGCGGCGCGGGCATCGAGACGGCGCAGCGCGACGCGCGTCTCCTCCTCCTCGACGCCGCGAAGCTGCAACACCAGGACCTGATCCGGGCTCCGCGCGAGGCCCTGGGCGACATCGCGGCGGACGCGCTGGCCGGGACGGTGGCGCGCCGGCTCACCCGGGAGCCCGTGGCGCGCATCCTCGGCGAGTGGGAGTTCTGGAGCCTCCCCTTCACGCTGACGCCCGCCGCCCTCGTGCCGCGCCCCGACAGCGAAACCGTGGTCTCGGCCGCGCTCCTGGCCCTCAGGGAGCGCCGGCATGCCAGCCAGGGGCTGAAGCTCCTCGATCTCGGCGTGGGCAGCGGGGCGCTGCTCGTCGCCCTGCTCACCGAACTGCCCGATGCCGTGGGGCTTGGCGTCGACCTCTCGCCCGAGGCCGTGGAGACCGCCCGCTTCAACGCTGTCCGCAACGGGGTCGGCGAGCGGGCGCGGTTCGTCGTCTCCGACTGGTCGGAGGCGGTCGACCTTGCGGCGGATGGTCCTTTCGACCTGGTGATCTCGAACCCGCCCTACATCGCCGATCCCGTTCTGGAGGGTCTGGAGCCCGAGGTTCGGCTGCACGATCCCCGCCTCGCACTGTCCGGCGGGCTGGACGGGCTCGACGCCTACCGGGCCATCGCGGCCGAGTTGCCGGCACTCCTGGCGCCGGGCGGCGCGGCGGCCCTGGAAATCGGCTCGGACCAGGCCGAGAGCGTGCCGGCGCTGTTCCGGGCGGCGGGGTTTTCGGTGGAGGGCCCCTTCGCCGATTTTGGCGCGCGTCCGCGCGCGATCGTGGTGCAGGGGACCTAGCGCGGGCTGTGTCGCCCGTGCATGACGGGCGGCGAAATCGCCGCAGCGGGCAAAAAAGACGAGCGGGCGCCGGAAAAATGCTTGGTTTCCCGGGCCGAACCAAATAGGGTCGCAGCAGTTGAATCGTCGGGCGCGGAGGCGCATGCCAGCGCCAATCCGATCCGTCGAGATCATGATAACCATGGCTTAAGCCGAACCGCGCCCTCAGGGCCGGTGGTGACCATGCTCTCCGGAGCCCTGTTTCGGCCTTGGGCCGATGGGACCGACGATCGAATCCGGCCTCTGCCTCGTCCCCTGCTTCGCCTCGCGGCAGGTGTGGACGATGCGACAGCCTCGCGTGACCCGCGACAACGGAAGCTGATGGCGTGACCGCCTCGACCGAACCTGGATGGCCTGTTTGACCGCGCACCCCTGCGGGCGCGGCTTGCCGTTCCGTCCCGGACCTGACCAGCGAGCTCGATGAAGGACGTTCGATGAGACCCAATCATCAGAACAACAAGCGTATGCGTGGCCGCAACCGTTCCGGCGGCGGCAAGGGTCCGAACCCTCTCTCGCGCAGCTATGAATCCAACGGCCCGGACGTGAAGATCCGCGGCACCGCCCAACACATCGCCGAGAAATACCTGCAGCTGGCGCGCGACGCGCAAGCCTCAGGGGATCCCGTCACGGCGGAGAACTACCTCCAGCATGCCGAGCACTACCTGCGGTTGATCGCGGCGGCGCAGGAGCAGTTCCGGCAGCAAAACCCGGGCTACCGCCCCTTCGAGGCGGAGGGCTCGGACGAGGAGGGCGACGACGACTCTCCCTATGTCAACGGCTCCCAGCAGCCGGACGTTCGGTTCCCGGCGGCCGAGGACGCGGATTTCCAGCCCCGCCAGTTCCAGCCGCCGCGCGAGCAGCCGCAGCCCCGGGAGCAGCGGGAGTTCCAGCCCCGCGACCAGCGGGACTACCAGCCGCGCGAGCAGCGCGAGTTCCAGCCCCGCGAGCAGCGCGAGCCGCGCGGCGACTACCAGCAGCGCCGCGACGACCGCTTCAACCGGCGCGGGCCCCGTCCCGACCAACAGCAGCCCCGCGGCGAGTTCCGCCAGGACCAGCCTCGCCAGGAGGGTCGCCCGGATCCCGGCCGGCAGGACCAGCCGCGCGAGCAGCGCGAGTTCCAGCCCCGCTTCGATCGCCAGGACCGTCCCGAGCGGCAGGAGCGCCCCGAGCGGCAGGAGCGTCCGGACTATCAGCCCCGGGAACGTCGCGAGCGTCCTGCCTTCCCCGAGCAGGCCGAGGCCCCGGGCCTGCCGGCCTTCATCACGGCTCCGGTCCGCGCCGTGACCCCCGAGCCCGAGCCCGTTCCTGCGGCGGCTCCGGCGCCTGCGGCGGCCGGCCCCGAAGCCGGGGAGGCGGAGAATTTCCCCGTGAAGACCCGCCGCCGGCGCGTGGCCAAACCGAAGACCGAGGACACCCCCCTGGCGGACGACGCACCCGCCGGCGAGTGAGGCGGGCCAGTCCGGGCAGGCTTTTCCGAAGTCGCTCGTCCCCGGGGCGGGAATGGCCCTCGCCCCGGTGGACGGAGCCAGCCGGCCTTCAACGCAGCGTTTCCATGGCCGCCGGAGTGTCCGGCGGCCTTTTTCGTGCGCGATTCCCGCCTTGGATTCCGGTCGCCTTTGTCATGCGTGGCCGCGCCGCCGACCCTGCGGAGAAAATCGCAGGCCCGTCCCCTTCCGTTGTGGAAATGTCACACCTATCTAAGCCCTGGCGGTCGCCTCCAGAGAGGGGCCGCCGGAACGGGGCGTCGTCCGGGCCGCTGGCGGACGGGGACGCGGCCGCAGGAGGATCACCATGGATTTCGAGAAGTACACCGACCGGGCGAAGGGGTTCATCCAGTCCGCGCAGACGGGGGCGATGCGCGACGGTCACCCGCAGCTGACGCCCGAACACCTTCTGAAGGTGCTGCTGGAGGACCAGGAAGGTCTCGCCTCCGGCCTCATCGCCCGGGCGGGCGGAGACCCCAAGGCGGCGCTCGCCGGGGTCGAGGCCGGGCTCAAGAAGCAGCCGAAGGTCTCCGGCGCGGCCTCCCAGCCCCAGCCGACGCGCGACCTCGTGCGCCTGTTCGACACTGCCGAGAAGATCGCCCAGAAGGCCGGCGACAGCTACGTCACGGTCGAGCGGCTGCTGCTCGCCATCGCCACGGAAAAGGAAAGCGAGGCCGGACGCGTCCTGGCGCAGGCGGGGGTCACCCCCCAGGCGCTGAACGCCGCCATCAACGAGCTGCGCAAGGGCCGGACGGCCGACAACGCCTCGGCCGAGAACGCCTATGACGCGCTGAAGAAGTACGCCCGCGACCTCACCGCCGCGGCGCGCGAGGGCAAGCTCGACCCGGTCATCGGCCGCGACGAGGAAATCCGCCGCGCAATCCAGGTTCTGTCGCGCCGCACCAAGAACAACCCCGTCCTGATCGGCGAGCCCGGCGTCGGCAAGACCGCCATCGCGGAGGGCCTCGCGCTGCGCATCGTCAACGGCGACGTGCCGGAGAGCCTCAAGGACAAACAGCTCCTGGCGCTCGACATGGGCGCGCTGATCGCCGGCGCGAAGTATCGCGGCGAGTTCGAGGAGCGGCTGAAGGCCGTGCTGAACGAGGTGCAGTCGGCCGAGGGCGGCATCATTCTGTTCATCGACGAGATGCACACGCTGGTCGGGGCCGGCAAGGCGGACGGGGCGATGGACGCCTCCAACCTCCTGAAGCCTGCGCTTGCCCGTGGCGAGCTGCACTGCATCGGCGCGACGACGCTCGACGAGTACCGCAAGCATGTCGAGAAGGACGCGGCGCTGGCGCGGCGCTTCCAGCCCGTCTTCGTCAGCGAGCCCACCGTGGAAGACACGGTGTCGATCCTGCGCGGGCTCAAGGAGAAGTACGAGCTCCATCACGGCGTGCGCATCACCGATGGCGCTATCGTGGCGGCCGCGACGCTCTCGAACCGCTACATCACCGACCGCTTCCTGCCCGACAAGGCGATCGACCTCGTCGACGAGGCGGCCTCGCGCCTTCGCATGCAGGTTGACAGCAAGCCCGAGGAGCTCGACGAGCTCGACCGCCGCATCGTGCAGCTGCGCATCGAGCAGGAGGCCTTGAAGAAGGAGAACGACGCGGCCTCGAAGGACCGGCTGGCGCGCCTCACGGGCGAGCTCGCGGGCCTCGAGGAGAAGTCCGACGCGCTCACCGCGCGCTGGAAGGCGGAGAAGGAGAAGCTCGGCAGCGCCCAGAAGATCAAGGAGCAGCTCGAGCAGGCCCGCACCGACCTCGCCAACGCCCAGCGCAAGGGCGAGTACCAGCGCGCGGGCGAACTCGCCTATGGCCTCATCCCCGACCTTGAGAAAAAGCTCAAGGACGTGGAGGGCAGCGAGCAGACGGCGCTCGTCGCCGAGAGCGTCACGGCCAACGACGTCGCCCAGGTGGTGTCGCGCTGGACGGGCGTGCCCGTCGACAAGATGCTCGAAGGCGAGAGGGAGAAGCTCCTGCAGATGGAGAAGCAGCTCGGCCAGCGCGTGGTCGGCCAGGCGGAGGCCGTGGAGGCGGTCGCCACCGCGGTGCGGCGCGCCCGCGCCGGCCTGCAGGATCCCAACCGGCCGATCGGGTCGTTCATGTTCCTCGGGCCGACAGGCGTGGGCAAGACGGAGCTCACCAAGGCGCTGGCTCAGTTCCTCTTCGACGACGAGACGGCGCTCGTGCGTCTCGACATGTCCGAGTACATGGAGAAGCATTCCGTGGCCCGGCTGATCGGCGCCCCTCCCGGCTATGTCGGCTACGAGGAAGGCGGCGCGCTGACCGAGGCGGTGCGGCGGCGTCCCTACCAGGTCGTGCTGTTCGACGAGATCGAGAAGGCGCATCCGGACGTGTTCAACGTCCTCCTGCAGGTCCTCGACGACGGACGGCTGACCGACGGACAGGGCCGCACGGTCGACTTCCGCAACACGGTGATCATCATGACCTCGAACGTCGGGGCCGAGTTCCTGGTGAACCAGCCCGAGGGCGAAGACAGCGACGCCGTGCGCGACGAGGTCATGACCGTGCTGCGCTCCAAGTTCAGGCCCGAGTTCCTCAACCGCGTGGACGAGATCATCCTCTTCCACCGGCTGCAGCGCTCGCAGATGGGCGCCATCGTCGATATCCAGCTGAAGCGCCTGCAGAAGCTGCTCGACGAGCGCAAGCTGGTCCTGGCGCTCGATTCCTCGGCCCGGGACTGGCTCGCCAGCAAGGGCTACGAGCCCGCCTATGGCGCGCGCCCGCTGAAGCGCGTCATCCAGAAGCACGTGCAGGACCCGCTCGCCGAGCTGATCCTCTCGGGCAAGGTCAAGGACGGCGAGGAGGTCCCCGTGACCGCCGGACCCGACGGGCTGGTGATCGGCGACATCCTGGTCGCTCCCGAGGCGGCGCCGAAGGGCGTGATGCTGAACTGACCCGGCCTCCGGTCGCCAACGCAAAGCCTCCGTTCGAAAGGACGGAGGCTTTTTCACGCGGCCAACCGCTTCTCCTCCACGCCGACCCCGAGCCTGCGTCCCAGAACAGCCAGCGCCGCGACGAGCGTCGGCGGCTTCGTGGCGTGATCCAGATCCGGGCCGAAGGCCAAGACCGCCTCCGGCAAGCCTGACAAAGCGTCCTTCGGGTCCACGCGGCGTCGGTGGCGAGGACTTCCGAGCTCGCGTAAAAGACGCGCATGGCCCTCGAGACCGAGACCCCGCCTTCGTTGCCTCCGCCTCCGCTGCTCGGCCGAAGGCCGCCCGCCGGCTGGGACCTCCCGCGTATTCCGCTCCTCGACGTCGCGCGGGGCGTCGCGCTCGTCGCCATGGCCATCTATCACTTCACCTGGGACCTCGGGTTTTTCAGGTTCACCACCATCCAGGCGGGCGTCGACCCTGGCTGGCGGCTCTTCGCCAAGCTGATCGCGGGGTCGTTCCTGGTTCTCGTCGGCGTAGGGCTGGTGCTGGCGCATGGCCAGGGCGTCCGCTGGCCGGCCTTCTGGCGGCGCTTCGCGATCCTCGTGCTCGCCGCGGGCGGCATCACGCTGGCCACGTGGTACGCCATGCCAGAGGCCTTCATCTATTTCGGTATCCTGCACTGTATCGCGCTGTCGAGCCTGCTCGCGCTGCCCTTCCTGCGGGCGCCGCTCGGGTTGGTCGTCGCGGCTGCCGCGCTCGCCTTCGCGCTGCCGGCGCTGGGTCCCTTCCCGGTCTTCGCCCATCCCGCGTGGCTCTGGCTGGGTCTTTCGCCCACCGTGCCCACGACCAACGACTACGAGCCGATCCTGCCCTGGATCGGGGCCGTGCTGCTCGGTGTCGCGGCCGCCAGGACGGCCGTCGGGCTGGGCTGGGCGGCGCGGCTGGCGAAGGTGCGGGCGGACGACCCGGTGAGCCGCGGGCTCGCGCTGGCCGGCCGCCACAGCCTGCTCGTTTATCTCGCGCACCAGCCGGTCCTGTTCGGAGCCGTGGCGCTCGCTGCCGCCGTCTTCGGCTCTCCCGCGCCGGTCGGCCCGCGCGGCGCGGCGGGCGGTTTCGAGACGAGCTGCGTGCGGACCTGCGTGGACCAGGGTTCCGGCGCGGCCTTCTGCGAGGCCACCTGCGGGTGCGTGGCGAGCCGCCTCGCCGGGACGCCCCTGGTCACGGCCCCGGCGGACAGGCCCCTCTCCGAGGTCGACCGCCTCCAGCTCGACGTCGCCGTCAAGGCCTGCCTGCCGGCCAAGGAGCCTTAGGCCCGCTTCACCCAGCAGTGCGCGGCGGCTAGGCTGGGGCCGGGTTGTCGGGGGACGGGCATGGTGGGCGAGGGACAGGCGGAGCGGCCGCGCAGGGCCAGGCGGGACGATTACCGTCTGTTCCGGCCCATCCAGACCCGCTGGGCCGACAACGACGTCTACGGCCACGCCAACAATGTCGTGTACTACGCCTGGTTCGACACGGCGGTGAACGCCTGGCTCATCGAGCAGGGCTTCCTCGACCCCGCCGCGAGCCCGGTCATCGGCCTCGTGGTGGAGACGGGCTGCCGCTACCACGAAAGCGTCGGCTTTCCCGAGGCGCTGGAGGCCGGGCTCGCCGTGGCGCGCCTGGGCACGAGCTCGATCGTCTACGAGGTCGGCATTTTTCGGGCGGGCGGCGTCGAGGCCGCGGCGGAAGGGCGCTTCGTCCACGTCATGGTCGACCGCGCCACGCAGCGCCCCGCGCCCATCCCGGACGCCATGCGCCGGGGCCTGGAGGCGCTGCTGCGGTAGCGCCCCTCGCCATGACGGACCGGGCGCGGTCAGCTCCCGCGCGGGCCCGCCGTCACCAGCCAGACCCCGGCCAGGATGATCGCGCCGCCGGCCCCCTCGCGCCAGCCGACGCTCTCGCCCAGGAAGATCACCGCAAGAAGCGTCGCCCAGACCGGCAGGAGGTAGCCGATCATCGCCGCCCGCGTCGCCCCGGCGCGGCGGATCAGGGTCATGAAGATGGTGATCGGAATGGCCGTGGAGACGATGCCCAGGGCGAGCAGAGCCGGCGCATTCGCGGCCATGGACGGGGCGGCGGCAGTCCCCACGAAGACGGCGGACAGCAGGATGGACACCAGCGCTGAGACGCTCTGCTGGCCCAGCGCCATGCGCGAGGCGGGCATGTCGCGCAGCGTCCGGGCGTAGATGTTGCCGACGGCATAGCTGAAGGACACGACGATCATGGCCGCCACGCCCCACGTGCCGCCGCCTCCCTGCAGCACCGCGGGGCCGACGAGCACCGCCATGCCCGCGAAGCCGACGAGCACGCCCGCGGTCCTGCGCCAGGTGAGCCGCTCGTCGGCGAAGGCGAGGTGGGCCAGCACCGCGACCATGATGGGCCCGCTCGCCTGGATCATGGCGCCCAGCGCGGCGGTGATCTCGCCGAGCGCCCAGGCGGTCAGCACGTTGGGGAACCAGCCGTTGAGCGTGCCCAGCATGAGCCAGGGCGTCGCCTCGTGCCGCCTGGGCAGGGGATTGGCGCCGGCCAGCGCCATCCAGCCGGCGATGGCGAGCGTCGCGATGCCAGCCCGGCTCGCCGAGACCACGAAGGGCGAGACGTCGGCCGCGAGCTTCATGAAGAGGAAACCCGTCGACCAGGCGAGCGAGCAGGCGAGAAGCCGCCCGAGCAGGCTCGCCTGGCCGAGGCGGGCGGGCGCGGCCTGCATGGGGGTCAGTCGCGGCCCGGGCCGAGCAGGTCGATCAAAGGCGGGATCAGCGGCTCGTCCGCGGGCGGCATCGGGAAGTCCCGCAGCTTCGTGGCGCGCACCCAGCGGATAGCCTGGTTCTCGCGCCCCTGCACCTGGCCCTCCCAGCGGCGGCAGATCCACAGGGGCATCAGGAGGTGGAAGTCCGGATAGCCGTGGGACGCGAAGGTCAGCGGGGCCAGGCATGGCTCCTTGACCTCGATGCCCAGTTCCTCGCGCAGCTCCCGGATCAGCGTCTCCTCGGGCCGCTCGCCCGGCTCGAACTTCCCGCCGGGAAACTCCCACAGCCCCGCCAACGCCTTGCCCTCCGGCCGCTGGGTGATGAGCACCCGGTCGTCGGCATCGACGAGGGCGCAGGCGGCGACGAGGAGGATTTTCATCGGGGCGTCCGGGAGAGGTTGCGCCGGTGCTTCTAGAGCATGCCGCGACAAGGTGGAAATCCGCTTTTCGCGAAGGCATGCGATCCCGCAGGGCGCCAAGGCCTGCTCCGGCGGCGGCGCGGCAACGCGGCGAAAGGGGCATGGCGCCCCTTCTCCTGCGGGGCGATCACTCCCCCATCGCGATCAGGCTCGCATTGCCGCCCGCGGCCGCCGTGTTCACGGTCACCGTCTGCTCGATGGCGAAACGCTTGAGGTAGTTGGGGCCGCCGGCCTTGGGTCCGGTGCCGGACAGGCCGCTGCCGCCGAAGGGCTGCGTGCCGACCACCGCGCCGATCATGTTGCGGTTGACGTAGCAATTGCCGACGTCGAGCCGCTCGACGACCTGACGGATCGTGCCGTCGATGCGCGAATGCACCCCGAGCGTGAGGCCGTAGCCGCTGGCCTCGATGGCGTCGAGCACGGCGTCGAGCTGGCCGGCCTTCCAGCGCACCACGTGGAGCACGGGGCCGAAGACCTCCTCCTGCAGGTCGCCGATGCGCTTCAACTCAAAGACGTGCGGCGCCAGGAAGAAGCCGCCGGCAGGCGCGCTCCCGGCATAGTGGACCCGCGCCTCTCGCTTCAGGCGGGCCACGTGCGCCTCGAGCCGGTCCTTGGCCTCGGCGTCGATCACGGGGCCGACCTGCACGGCGGGATCGCAGGGGTCGCCGAGGCGCAGCTCGCGGGCGGCGCCCACGATCATGGCGATCATCTTGTCGGCGACGTCCTCCTGCACGCAGAGCAGCCGCAGGGCCGAGCAGCGCTGGCCGGCCGACCGGAAGGCGGACATGACGACGTCGTCGGAGACCTGCTCGGGCAGGGCGGTGGCGTCGACGATCATCGCGTTGATGCCGCCGGTCTCCGCGATCAGCGGGACGATGGGGCCGTCCTTGGCCGCGAGCGTGCGGTTGATGCGCCGGGCGGTCTCGGTGGAGCCCGTGAAGGCCACGCCATCGACGGCCGGATGGCCGACGAGCCGCGCGCCGACGCCGCCGTCGCCCGCCACGAGGTGCAAGGCGGAGGCAGGCACCCCGGCCTCGTGCAGCAGGCGTACGGCCTCGAAGGCGACGAGGGGGGTCTGCTCCGCGGGCTTGGCGACTACGGCGTTGCCGGCCGCCAGCGCGGCGCTCACCTGCCCGAGAAAGATGGCGAGCGGAAAGTTCCATGGGCTGATGCACAGGAACACGCCGCGCCCGCGGTGGAGCAGACGGTTCTCCTCGCCCGTCGGGCCGGGCAGCTCCTCGCCCGCCCCGAAGTCGCGCCGCGCGCCGGCGGCGTAGTAGCGCAGGAAGTCGACGGCCTCGCGCAGCTCGGCCAGCGCGTCGTCGAGCGTCTTGCCGGCCTCTGACTGGAGCAGGCCCAGGAACAGGCCGCGGCGCGATTCCAGCAGCTCGGAGGCGCGCACCAGCGCGGCCGCGCGCTTGTCCGCAGGCGTGGCGTTCCAGGCCCGGGCTCCCTTGCGGGCCGCCGCCATGGCGGCGTCCGCCACGGCGGCGTCGGCCTCGCGGACATGGCCGACGATGCGGGAGGTCTCGGCCGGCGCGACGATGGGGCGCTCGGCCCCGGGCTGGGCGTCGCCATCGACGAGCGAGGTCGCCGTCACCGCCTTGTGGGCGGCGGCCCGGATCTCGCCCAGCAGCCCGTCCAGGCTCGCGGCATGGCCGAGCTCGACGCCCCGGGAGTTGCGCCGGTCCTTGCCGTACAGGCCGGCGGGGAGCGGCAGGCGCGCGTTCCGCGCGGCGTCGGCATGGCCGATGATGGCGGCGGGCCGGCGCAGCAGGTCCTCCACCGGGACATCGGCGTCGGCGGCCACGGAGACGAAGGAGGAATTGGCCCCGTTCTCCAGCAGCCGGCGCACGAGGTAGGCGAGCAGGTCCTGGTGGCCGCCCACCGGGGCGTAGGTGCGGCAGGCGAGGCCCGGCTCCTCGGCCATCAGCTTCTGGTAGAGCGCGTCGCCCATGCCGTGCAGGCGCTGGAACTCGAATCCCTCGCGCGAGCCTGCCCGCTCCAGGATCGTCGCGACGGTGAGCGCATTGTGCGTGGCGAATTGCGGGTAGATGAGCGGGCGCGCGGCGAGCAGCTTCTCGGCGCAGGCGACGTAGTTCAGGTCGGTCATCGCCTTGCGGGTGAACACCGGATAGGCGTCGAGGCCGCGCTCCTGCGCGCGCTTCACCTCGGTATCCCAGTAGGCCCCCTTGACGAGGCGCACCATCATCGGCCGGCCGAGCTCGCGCGCCAGCGCGGCGACCCAGTCGATCACCTCGGCGGCGCGCTTCTGGTAGGCCTGGATGGCGAGGCCGAAGCCGGTCCAGCCGGCGAAGGAGGGATCCTTTGCCACGGCGGCGATGACGTCGAGCGAGAGCTCCAGCCGGTCCGCCTCCTCCGCGTCGACGGTGAAGTTCAGGTCATGCCCCTTGGCCTGGCGCGCGAGGTCGACGACCACCGGCACGAGCTCGGCCATCACCCGCTCGTGGGACAGGGCCTCGTAGCGCGGATGCAGGGCGGAGAGCTTCACGGAGATGCCGGGCCGGTTGGGCAGAGGCTCGTTGCCCGCGGCGCGGCCGATGGCGGCGATCGCGTCGGAGTAGGACTTCGCGTAGCGCGAGGCGTCCTCCGCTGTGCGGGCGCCCTCGCCCAGCATGTCGAAGGAATAGCGGAAGAGACGGCCCGCGCCGGAGCGGGCGCGGTCCAGCGCCTCGCCGATGGACTGGCCGAGGACGAAGTGGCTGCCGAGCACCCGCATGGCCTGCCGGGTCGCGGTGCGCACCGTCGGCATGCCCAGCCGCTTGGCAAGCGCGCCGAGAATCCCCTCCGGCGTCTCGCCGGGCTGGATCACGCGCGCCGTGATCCCTAGCGCCCAGGCGGAGGCGGAGACGAGCAGCGCGTCCGAGCGGGTCTCGTGGTGGGCGAAGTCACCCTGGCCGAGCTTGTCCTCGATCAGCTTGTCGGCAGTGGCGGCGTCGGGCACGCGCAGCAGGGCCTCGGCGAGGACCATCAGGGCAAGGCCCTCCTTGGTGGAGAGCGAATATTCGCGCAGCAGTTCCTCCACGCCCCCGAGCCCACCGGAGCGCGAGCGAATGGCGCCCACGAGGCCCGCCGCCCGCCTGTCGATGCGCGCCTCCGCCTCGGGCGAAAGCGTGGCGTGGGCCAGCAGGCGGGAGGCGATAAGCGCGTCGTCGGGGGCATAGGCGGCGCGGAAGGGGGCGGGCATGGCCGGGGTCCTCGGAAGCGGTGCGGGTTATTCCCTAGATACAACATACGCAGTAGCTTTTCGATGGCGCGATTATCCTGTTGGGGTTATGAAGTCGCTATAAACACGGCATCTGGTAGCGATTTCCATGTCCGAACCCGACAAGCTCGACAAGACCGACCGGAAGATCCTCCGGCTTCTGCAGGAAGACGGCAGGATCACCACCGTGCAGCTCGCCGACCGCATCGGCCTGTCGCCCACCGCGACCAGCGAGCGGGTCAAGAGGCTGCTGCGCGAACGCTACGTCACCGGCTTCCGCGCCATGCTGGACCCCCACAAGCTCGGCCGGGGCCTGCTCGTCTTCATCGAGGTCATGCTCGACAAGACCACGCCCGACGTCTTCGAGCGCTTCGCCGAGGCGGTGAAGCGCGCGCCCGAGGTGCTGGAGTGCCACCTCGTGGCCGGGGGCTTCGACTACCTCGTCAAGACGCGGATCGACGACATGGCGGCCTACAGGGCCTTCCTCGGCGATATTCTGCTCTCCCTGCCGGCCGTCAAGGAAACCCGGACCTACGCCGTGATGGAGGAGGTGAAGTCGGACGGGCTGCTGCCGGTCTAGCTCTGCGCGGTGTTTCGCCGACTGGGGTCCGCACGGTCCGGTTGCCGCTGCGACCGCCCGCCGCTAGCGTGGCGGCGGAACCGGGGGGAAGGACGATGGGACAGGCACAGGCCGGAACGGCGAGGTCCAGGACGGCGTGCCTCGCCGGCGCGGCGGCGGTGCTCGTCCTGCTGGCGGCCTCGCCCGCTGCGGCGAAGTGCGAGCGGACCAACTACAGGGCCGTGCCCCCGGACAACACCCGGTCCGAGGTGCAGATGACGGCCTCCAGCGGCAAGGACTGCGTGCTGCGCCTGTCCGCCACGCGGCGGGTCACCGTGACCGGCCGCAAGATCGTGGCGCCGCCCTCCCGGGGCAAGGCGACCATCGAGGGCGAGACCGTGTTCTACCGGTCCTTCCCCGGCTATACCGGCCCGGACAGCTTCACCGCCGAGATCGCCGGCCGCGCCTCCGACGGCGAAGGCGTCGCCACGGTGACCGTGCAGGTGACCGTGACGGACTGAGCCTGCGGCGAGGGCGCGTCCTGCGGCCGCGAGAGGCGCAACGGCCGGCGATCCACGCCTGCCGCGCGGAACCACGGCCTTGCCGCCGCCCGCCCTGAGGGGGGAGGTCTCCCGCCCCAACTCGGCCTCAGCCTCCGTCCCGCCTGCGCTTCAGCGCGTCGATGCGCTCGGAGGCCTGCGCCTTGTCGAGGTCGGGGTCGAAGGCGTGGGGGTCGTGGACCTGCTCGGACAACGTCTTCAGGTAGGACGCCTGGGCTCCCGTCATGGGTTCCTCGCCCGTCACCCAGTCCTGCGGGTCCTTGATGCGGTTGTCGGGGGGATCTCCGGGGCCCTGCGCCTCGGACGGCTGCGTGGGGTTCTCGCCCACGAAGGGTCCGGGGGTCTTCTCCACGACGCGGTTCACCGGCGCGCCGGCCTTTCCCTGCGACGTTCCCGGTTTCCTGGCGCTGGCCATACTCGTCCTCGTTCGCGATCTGTTCGCGAGAGAACGCGCCGCGCCGGTGGTCGTTCCCGGCGGGGCGGAGGCCGCGGGGGTTCAGGGCTTCAGACGGCGCAGGTGGTCCATGAGGCCGACGGTCGAGCCGTTGGCGTCCGCCGCTGCGGGCGCGCCCTGGACGAAGGGGAGCAGGCCGGTGGCGAGCTCCTTGCCGAGCTCCACGCCCCACTGGTCGAAGGCGTTGATGTCCCACACCGCAGCCTCGGTGAAGACGCGATGCTCGAACAAGGCGATGAGGCGGCCGAGGGTGAAGGGGTCGAGCGTGCGGTAGGCGATGGTCACCGAGGGACGGTTTCCCGGGAAGACGCGATGCGGCGCGGTCGCCTCGGCGTCCGCCGGGGAGCGGCCCATGGCGAGGAGCTGGGCCTTCGCCTCCTCGAGCGTACGGCCGCGCAGCAGCGCCTCCGACTGGGCGAGGCAATTGGCGACCAGCAGGTCCTGGTGGACCTGAAGCTCGGGCTCGTGGCCCTCCGCGCCGATGAGGAACTCGACGGGGATCACGTCGGTGCCCTGGTGGATGAGCTGGAAGAAGGCGTGCTGAGAATTCGTGCCGGGCTCGCCCCAGACGACCGGGCCCGTGGGGCGGTCGACCGGCGTGCCGTCCCGCTTCACGCTCTTGCCGTTGGACTCCATGTCGAGCTGCTGCACGTAGGCCGGAAGGCGCGCGAGGCGCTGGTCATAGGGGATCAGCGCGCGCGTGGGATAGAGTGCGACGTCGCGATGCCAGAGGCCGACAAGGCCCAGCAGAAGCGGCAGGTTGCGCTCGGCCGGGGCTTCACGGAAATGGCGGTCCATCGTGTGGCCGCCGGCGAGCACCTGCTCGAAGCGCGCCGCGCCGATGGCGATCATCAGGGGCAGCCCGATCGCCGACCAAAGGCTGTAGCGCCCGCCCACCCAGTCCCAGAAGCCGAAGACCCGGTCCGCACCGATGCCGAAGGCCGCGACCTTGTCGAGCGCCGTGGAGACGGCGGCGAACTGCGCGGGCACGGCCGCCTCGCCGCAGGCCGCCACAAGCCAGCGACGCGCCGAGGCGGCGTTGGTCATGGTCTCGATCGTGGTGAAGGTCTTGGAGGCGACGATGACCAGCGTCGTCGCGGGGTCGAGGCGCTTCAGCGTGTCGTGGACATGGGCGCCGTCAACATTGGACACGAAGTGCAGGCGCGGCCCGTCGTGGTAGGGCGCGAGCGCCAGGGTCGCCATGGCGGGGCCCAGGTCGGAGCCGCCGATGCCGAGGTTCACCACGTCGGTGAAGCGCGCGCCGTTCGCCGCGGCGATGCGGCCCGTGCGCACGCCCTCCGAAAAGGCGGAAAGCTTGGCGAGCTCGCCGAGCACCGAGGGCATCACGTCCTGCCCGCCGGTGCGGACCGGCGTCCCGGCCCGGTGGCGCAACGCCGTGTGGAGCACGGCGCGGTTCTCGGTGAGGTTGATCCGGTCACCCGCGAACATGGCGTCGCGCTTGCCGGCCACGTCGGTCGCCTCGGCGAGGTCGAGCAGCAGCTTCAGCGACGCGGCCGTGAGGCTCGTCTTGGACATGTCGAGCAGCAGGTCGTCCTGCCGGGCCGAGAAAGCCGCGAAGCGGCCGGGATCCGCCGCGAAGAGATCCGCCATGCGCGGGGCTGCGGCGTGGGCCTCGGCGAGGCGGGCAAAGAGCGTGTCGACGGTGGAGTTGGGCATCGGCTTCTCCTGGACCGCGGGCGGCGGGTCGGTTCGGCGGGAACGAGACGGTCGGTCGTTGCGTGTCGGTCGGTGATTGCCGGCCGTCTTGGCGAGGACGCCGGGCGGCGCGTGGGTGACGACGCCCCCCTCGGCTCGCCATGACGAAAGGGCGCGGTCGGGCCCCGCACCGCTTCAGTGCAGCGGCGCGAAGAGGGCGGCGCCGCGGTCCGCCGGGCTGGCGCGCTCGCGGAAGGCCGCGAACAGCTCGCGCCCGACGCCGACATGCGAGGCCTCGAGGTCGGCCTCGGCCGCCGGTCGGGCGGCGAGCGCGGCAGGATCCACCAGCACCTCGAGCCGGCCGGCCACGGCGTCCACACGCACCACGTCGCCGTCCATGAGCTTCGCGATGGGGCCGCCCTCCTCCGCCTCCGGCGTCACGTGCAGGGCGGCGGGCACCTTGCCCGACGCGCCCGACAGCCGGCCGTCGGTCACCAGCGCGACCTTGTAGCCGCGATCCTGCAGCGAGGTCAGAGCGGGCATGAGCTTGTGCAGCTCCGGCATGCCGTTGGCGCGCGGGCCCTGGAAGCGCACGACCACCACGACGTCCCGGTTCAGCTCGCCGGACCTGTAGGCCTTCTGCACGCTCTCCTGGTCATGGAAGACGCGCGCCGGCGCCTCGATGACGTGCCGATCCGGCGAGACCGCCGAGACCTTGATGATGGACCGCCCGAGCGGACCCTCCAGCAGCTTGAGGCCGCCCGTCGGCTGGAACGGCTCGGCCATCCCGCGCAGCACCGCGGTATCGCTGGAGGCCTCGGCGCCCTCCCGCCACATGAGTTCGCCCGCCTCGTCGATGACGGGCTCGCTCGTATAGGCGTCGAGCCCGACGCCCCAGCTCGTCACGACGTCGCGGTGCAGCAGGCCCGCGCCGGCGAGCTCGCGGATCAGGAAGCCCATGCCGCCGGCGGCATGGAAGTGGTTCACGTCGGCCTTGCCGTTGGGATAGACGCGGCACAGCAGCGGGGTCGCCGAGGAAAGCTCCTCGAAGTCGTCCCACCCGATCCTGATTCCGGCCGCCGCCGCCATGGCGATGAGGTGGATGGTGAGGTTGGTCGATCCGCCCGTGGCGTTGAGCCCGACCATCCCGTTCACGAAGGCCTTCTCGTCCAGCACGCGGGCGATGGGCGTGTACGCGTTGCCGCGCGCCGTGATCTCCAGCACGCGCTGGGTGGCGGCCCGGGTCAGCGCGTCGCGCAGGGGCGTGCCGGGGTTGACGAAGGAGGAGCCGGGCGCGTGAAGGCCCATGATCTCCATCAGCATCTGGTTGGTGTTGGCCGTGCCGTAGAACGTGCAGGTGCCCGGCCCGTGGTAGGACTTCATCTCGGCTGCGAGGAGCTCGTCGCGTCCCACCTTGCCTTCCGTGTAGAGCTGGCGCACGCGCGCCTTCTCGTCGTTGGGCAGGCCGGAGGTCATGGGGCCGGCGGGCACGAAGATCGCCGGCAGGTGGCCGAAGGCCAGCGCGCCGATGACGAGGCCGGGGACGATCTTGTCGCAGACGCCCAGATAGAGCGCGGCGTCGAACATCTGGTGCGAGAGCGCCACGCCCGTGGCCAGCGCGATCACGTCGCGCGAGAAGAGCGAGAGCTCCATGCCCGCCTCGCCCTGGGTGACGCCGTCGCACATGGCGGGCACGCCGCCGGCCACCTGCGCCACGCCGCCCGCCGCGCGCGCCGCCTGCTTGATGATGTCGGGGAAGCGCTCGTAGGGCTGGTGGGCCGAGAGCATGTCGTTGTAGGCCGTCACGATCGCGATGTTGGGCGCGTCGCCCTTCTGCAGCGCGTCCTTGTCCGTCGGCCCGCAGGCGGCGAAGCCGTGCGCCAGGTTGGCGCATCCCAGCGAGCGGCGCTTCGGCTGGGCGGCGGCCACGGCCTCGACCCGGTCCATGTAGCGCCGGCGCGTGGACTTGCTGCGCTCGATGATGCGGTCCGTGACGCGGGTGATGACGGGATCGAGGGACATGGGACCTCCGATGGGCGGGGGATGCGGGACGCCGGCCGTGCCCCGCGGACGTGCTGCATCGCAGCACGCGAGGGCTCCTACGGCTTTAGTCGAACCCGGCTCGGCGGTCCACCCTTGCGGCGTGGCTCACGCCCGGGCGTAGAGATCCCTGTAGGTCTCGCGCAGCACGTTCTTCTGCACCTTGCCCATCGTGTTGCGCGGCAAGTCCGGCACGAAGAGCACCCGCTTGGGCTGCTTGTACCTGGCGAGCCGGTCCGCCAGCGCGGCGAGAACCTGAGGCTCGTCCAGCGCGCTGTCCGCGCGCTTGACCACGACGGCCGTGACGCCCTCGCCGAAGTCGCGGTGCGGCACGCCGATGACGGCGCTCTCCACCACGCCCGGCAGCGCGTCGATCTCCGTCTCGACCTCCTTGGGATAGACGTTGTAGCCGCCGGAAATCACGAGGTCCTTGCCGCGGCCGACGATCTGGACGTAGCCGCGCTCGTCGACCCGTCCGAGATCGCCCGTGATGAAGAACCCGTCCGGCCGGAACTCGGCGGCGGTCTTCTCCGGCATGCGCCAATAGCCCTTGAACACGTTGGGGCCGCGCACCTCGATCATGCCGACCTCGCCCTGCGGCAACAGGGCGCCGCTCTCGGGATCGACGACGCGCAGGTCGACGCCCGGCAGCGGGAAGCCGACCGTGCCGGCGACCCGGTCCCCCTCGTAGGGGTTCGAGGTGTTCATGTTGGTCTCGGTCATGCCGTAGCGCTCGAGGATCGCCTTGCCGGTGCGGTCCTGCCACTCGCGATGCGTGTCGGCGAGGAGCGGCGCGGAGCCGGAGACGAAGAGGCGCATATGGGCCACCAGCTCCCGCGTCAGGCGCGGGTCCTGCAGCAGGCGCACGTAGAACGTGGGCACGCCCATCATCGTCGTGGCGCGCGGCATCAGCGCGATCATGGCGTCGGCGTCGAGCCTGGGCAGGAAGATCATGCTGGCGCCCGCGAGCAGGATCACGTTGGTGGCGACGAACAGCCCGTGCGTGTGGAAGATCGGCAGGGCGTGCAGGAGCACGTCGTCGGGGCCGAAGCGCCAGACGTCCACCAGGGTCAGCGCGTTCGAGGCGAGGTTGTCATGCGTCAGCATGGCTCCCTTCGAGCGCCCCGTCGTCCCGGACGTGTAGAGGATGGCGGCGAGGTCGTCGCCCCGGCGCGGCACGTCCGCGAAGGCGGCGGGCGCGGCGCGGGCGAGATCCATCAGCGTGCCGTCGCCGGCAGTGCCGAGCGTGAGCGTGGCGGCCACGCCGTGGCCCGCGCCCAGAGCGGCGAGGCCCTGCTGCCTGTCCGGCGAGCAGACCACGACCCGCGGCTCGGAATCGCCGATGAAGTATTCGAGCTCGGCCAGCGTGTAGCCGGTGTTGAGCGGCAGGCAGACGGCGCCCGCCCGCAGGCAGGCGAGGAAGAGCAGGATCGCCTCCGGGCTCTTCTCCACCTGCACGGCGACGCGGTCGCCGGGCCCGACCCCCTGCGCGACGAGCACGTTGGCGAGGCGCGCCGACCCGGCGAGGAGGTCGCCATAGGTCGTGACGCGCCCGTCCTGCGTCTCGATGAAGGTCTTGCCCGGCTCGGGCATGCGCTCGCGCACGAGGGCGAAGAGGCTCTGGGTCATGGGGCATCCGTCGGCGCGAAGAAGGTCCGCCGCAGGGATTAGCGCCGGGCCCGGGGGCCGGCAAGCCGCCGCGGAGGCGAGCCCTCGTATTCGCGCGATGGCGCGAGCAGCAGGGCGCGGCCCGGGCTCAGTCGGGCCCGCCGTCGGCTCCGGGCCGGGGCAGCACGACGCGGGGGGCGACGGCCCCAGTGAAGACCGGTGCGGACTCGACGCTGGCGGCCGGCCGGGCGGCGCCCACGCGCACCGGCGTCACCACGATGTCCTGTTTCTCGGCCGGCTTCGCGGCGAGCTGCACGGCGGCCTGGCGCGCGAGGCCCTGCTGGAAGGTGAACCCGAGGACCCGGTCGGCCTGCGCGAAGACGCCCTTGGGCAGGTCGCGCACGGCGCGCAGGTCCTGAAAGTCCGCGGGGCTGTGGACGCCGCCCGCCTCGCCGCGAAACACCACCGCTCCATCGGCCGTGACCACGATGTCCCCCTTGCGCAATGTCATGTCCGCCATCACGCCGGCCGCGTCGGGGCGACGCTGGCAGCCGCAGGCAGGAGCGAAGGTCTTGCGGTAGCTGAAGGCGTTCTGCAGGTCGCCGTAGCGGCGGCCCCAGGCGTCCCGGGCCTCCGCCATGTCGTCGCCGGAGGTCCGGAACACCGCCATCTCCGCCCCGGGGCAGCTCGATTCGCAGGCGCCCAGGGCGTCGCCGCCCCGTGTCGCCACGCTGTCCAGCGGATAGTAGAAGCCGTCGCACATGCGCACGCAGACCTGCCGGCCGCTGCTGCGAAGGCTCGCCTTGGGGGTAGGGGATGGATTGAGCACGCGGGGGCCCGGCTCGTCCAGCGGGTAGGCGGGGCGGGCGTCGCGCTGCGGGCCGAACAGCATCTCAAGGAGGCCGGCACGGGCGGGAAGCGACGCCGCGGACAGCGCGATGGCGAAGACCGTCAGTCCACTCACGAAGCGAGACATGCGCACGCGCCGACACCCCTGCAGCATTGGCCGGCCGCCTGATTACGGCGGGGACGTAACAATTTTGGGTTGCAGATCGGGAAGACGCGCGAATCGGGCCGCTTGTTCCGCGGCCCGCTGGAATTAACCCTAACCCGCGGCGAGCGAGCGTCCCGGGATGGCGCAGCTTGGTGTGGAGTTCTTCGGCGGCGGGGCGATCCGGGGCACGGATCGTGCTAGGCGGGAGGAGACAGAGAACTTGAGCGGCCGGCCGAGTCGGCCGCGGAGCATGGCATGACGGTGAGCATCGACATGGGCGTGGCCGCAGGCGGCGGCCAGGCCCTTCTCGATCTCGAGGAGCTCCTGGCGACGCGCCTCCTGGTGCAGGGCAACTCGGGATCCGGCAAGTCCTACCTCCTGCGACGGCTCCTGGAGCAGAGCGCCGCGTGGGTGCAGCAGGCCATCATCGATCCCGAGGGCGACTTCGTCACGCTGGCGGAGCGCTTCGGGCACGTGGTGGTCGACGCCGCCCGCAGCGAGGCCGAGCTCGTGCGCGTGGCCCAGCGCGTCCGCCAGCACCGCGCATCGGTGGTGCTGAACCTCGAAGGCCTGGACACCGAGGGGCAGATGCGCTGCGCGGCCGCCTTCCTCGGCGGGCTGTTCGAGGCCGAGCGGGACCTCTGGTACCCGATGCTCGTGGTCGTGGACGAGGCGCAGCTCTTCGCTCCCGCCGTGGCGGGCGAGGTCTCCGACGAGGCACGCAAGCTGTCGCTCGGCGCCATGACCAACCTGATGTGCCGCGGCCGCAAGCGCGGCCTCGCCGGCGTCATCGCCACCCAGCGGCTCGCCAAGCTGGCCAAGAACGTGGCGGCCGAGGCCTCGAACTTCCTGATGGGCCGCACCTTCCTCGACATCGACATGGCGCGCGCCGCCGACCTCCTGGGCATGGAGCGCCGGCAGGCCGAGATGTTCCGCGACCTCGAGCGGGGACATTTCGTCGCGCTCGGTCCGGCTCTCTCGCGCCGGCCGCTGCCGGTGAAGATCGGCCCGGTGGAGACCGAGGCGCGCGGCGGCAGTCCCAAGCTGATGCCGCTGCCCGAACAGCCGGCGCCCGACATCCGCGCGCTGATCTTCCAGCCCCGCGAAGCCGAGGCGCCCCGCCCGCCGCGTCCGCGGCCCGCGCCGCAGCCCTCGACGACCGAGCTCCTCGCCCAGGTCGCGCGCTCCCGTCCCGCCGCCGTCCCCGACGAGGCGGAATGCGCCATGCCGCCCGAGGAGCGCGACGCCGCGATGGCCGAGATCCTCGGCGAGATCCTGGCCGACAGGGAGAGCGCCTTCCAGCCCGTGGCCGTGCTCTACCAGGATTTCCTGGTGCGCTGCCGAATCCGCCGGCTGCCGGGCGAGCCGCTGACGCTGGCGGGCTTCCGCCGCCGCCTCACCGTGGCGCGGGCCGGCGCGCGGCTCGCCCGCGAGCGCAGCGAGGACTGGGAGCGGGCGGTGGCGTTCTCGGCGGACTTGCCGGAGGACATGCAGGGCGTCTTCCTGCTGCTGGCGCGGGCCGCCATCGAGGGCGCGCCGTGCCCGCCGGACGCCGCCATCGCGCAGGCCTTCGGCAGCCGCTCGCCGGGCCGCGCCCGCCGCGTCGTCGCCTACATGGAGGAACGCGGCGTCGTCGTGTGCCGCAGCGACTATCGCGGCAACCGGGTCATCGCCATCCCCGACCTCGGCTGCGAGACCGCGCCCGGCGACCCCAAGGCCGCGTGGGAGGGGGATGCCTCCGACCCCGCCGAGACCCGGCAGCAGGATCTCTTCGCTGCGGGTTGAGCGACCGAGGCCCAACGGCCTCGATCCCCTCCTCCGTCGAGACGCCATGCTCCGCATGGCCCCTCACGTCGGGGGGGTGCGCGAGCGCATGGCGGAAGGGCCGGTTTAGGCGCTCGCCTTCTCCGGCCTCGGCGTCGCGTGGGCCTCGACGGCGGTGTCCTCACCCTCCGGCAATTCGTCGTGCAGGAACCCGCCGGACTGCCGGCGCCACAGCCTGGCATAGGCGCCGTCGAGGGCCAGCAATTCCGCGTGGGAGCCCTGCTCGACGATGCGGCCGGCCTCCATCACCACGAGGCGGTCCATCTGGGCGATGGTGGACAGGCGGTGCGCGATGGCGATCACGGTCTTGCCCTGCATGAGGTCGGCGAGCTGCTCCTGGATCGCATTCTCGATCTCGCTGTCGAGCGCCGAGGTCGCCTCGTCGAGCACCAGGATGGGCGCGTCGCGCAGGATCACGCGGGCGATCGCAATGCGCTGGCGCTGTCCGCCCGAGAGCTTCACGCCACGCTCGCCGACGTGGGAATCGTAGCCGGTGCGCCCCGCCCAGTCGCTCAGCGTGCCGATGAACTCTTCCGCGTGGGCCCTGCGCGCGGCCGCCATCACCTCGTCCTCCCGCGCGTCGGGCCGGCCATAGCGGATGTTGTCGCGGATCGAGCGGTGCAGGAGAGAGGTGTCCTGGGTGACGACGGCGATTTGCCGGCGCAGGCTTTCCTGCGTCACGCCCGCGATGTCCTGGCCGTCGATCAGGATGTGGCCGCCCTGCAGATCGAAGAAGCGCAGCAGAAGGTTGACGAGCGTGGATTTTCCCGCCCCCGAATGGCCGACGAGGCCCACCTTCTCGCCGGGCCGGATGGACAGGGACAGGCCCTCGATGACGCCGCGCCGCTGGCCGTAGCCGAAGCGCAGGTCCTGCATCTCGATCGCCCCGCGCGTCACAACGAGCTCGCCCGCATCGGGCCGGTCGTTGAGCTGGATCGGCTGCGCGATGGAGAGCATGCCTTCCTGCACCACGCCGATGTTCTCGAAGATGGTGGTGACCTGCTGGGCCACCCAGCCCGCCATGTTGACGACCTGCCATGTGAGCGGGAGCACCATCGCGACGGTGCCCACGCCGAGCGTGCCGCTGTGCCAGAGCCACACCGCGATGCCGCCCGTCGTCGTCACCATCAGGGCGTTGATGCAGGTGAGGGAGAAGGTGAAGAGCGTCAGCGCTCGCAGCTGGTGGCGGAAGGCCGCGGTATGGTCGTCGACGGACTCGCGGACATAGGCGTCCTCGTCGCTCGCGCGGGCGAAGAGCTTGACCGTGAGAATGTTCGTGTAGCTGTCGACGATGCGCCCCGTGAGCGCGGAGCGTGCCTCCGACACGAGGCGCGAGCGGTCGCGCAGGCGCGGCACGGCGTAGCGCAGCAGGACGAAGTAGGCGAGGAACCACGTGGCGGTGGGGATGGCGAGCCGCCAGTCCGAGGTGCCCAGCAGCACCAGCGCGGTGATGCCGTAGACGATGACGTACCAGACCGCGGTCACGCAGGAGACCACGCTCTCGCGCAGGGCCGGGCCGGTCTGCATGATCCGGTTGGCGATGCGGCCGGCGAAGTCGTTCTGGAAGAAGGCCCAGCTCTGGCGCACCACGTGGCGGTGCGTCTGCCAGCGGATCATGTTGGTGACGTTGGCCACGATGGCCTGGTTCATCGTCAGGTGCTGCGAGAAGATCGCGAGGGGCCGCGCCAGCAGCATCACGACGGCCATGGTGGCGAGCGTCGGCCAGGCGCGGCCGAGGAAGTCGGCCGGCGTGCTCGTGGAGAGCAGCGTCACGATGCGCCCGATAAAGACGGGGATCAGCGTGTCGAGCAGGGCGACCGCGAGCCCGGCGCCGAACAGGGCGACGAAGAGCCACTTCGCCTGCCGGGTGAAATGCCAGTAGAAGGCGCCGAGGCCCTTGGGCGGGTCGGGCGTCTCCACGTCCGCCGTCGGCGCGAGGACGCGCTCGACACGATCGATGACCATGAGCCTCTCCTGACCCGGCGGGCCGCAGCCGCCACGCCGGGACGCGCCTGTGGCGAAGGACCACGCTCGCCACCGCACGCCTTGAAACCGGATTCGCCAAGGATACCTTGCGTTGGGGCGGCGTGGCGAGAAGCGCCGTCAGGGGGACCCTGGCATGCAAAGACCTCGCAGCGTGGCGGTGATCGGCGCCGGCATCGCCGGCCTGGCGGCGGCGGGCCGCCTGCAGAAGGCCGGCTGCCAGGTCGTCGTGCTCGAAAAGAGCCGCGGCGTCGGCGGGCGGATGGCGACGCGGCGCGACGAGTCGCTCGCCTTCGACCACGGGGCGCAATATTTCACGGCGCACGGGCCCGTCTTCGCGGCGCAGGCGGAGGCCTGGGAGGGCGCGGGGCTCGTGGCCCACTGGCCGCCGCAGGGGTTGTCCGGGCGGGCGGAGGGCTGCTGGGTCGGCGTGCCCGGCATGACCGCGCCCTGCCGCAGCCTCGCGGAAGGCCTGCTGATCGTGACGGGCTGCACGGTGCGGGACCTCTCGCGGGACGACGACCGCTGGCGGCTCGCGTCGGACGACGGCGCCGTCGTCGCCGCCGGCCTCGACCGCTTCGACGCGGTGGTACTCGCCATCCCTGCGCCGCAGGCCGTGCCGCTGATCGCCGCCTCCGGCGCGGCCCTGCCCGGGCCCGAACGGGCCTCGTATGCCCCCTGCTGGGCGCTCATGCTGGCCGGCGAGAAGGACTTCGCTGACCTGCCGGCGGCCTTTTCGCCGGAAGACGGAGCCATTGCCTGGGTGGCGCGCAACGGCACCAAGCCCGGCCGTCCGCAGGGCGTGGAGACCGTGGTGGTCCACGCCACGCCCGACTGGTCGCGCGCCCATCTCGAGATGGCGCCCGAGACGGTCGCTTCCCAGCTGACGCAGCGGCTGGGAGCCTGCACGCGCCGCAGCCTCGAACCGACCTATGCCAGGGCGCATCGCTGGCGCTATGCGCTCGTCGAGCAGGCCGTTGGGCAGCCCTGCCTCTGGAACGCCGAGGCAGGCCTCGGCGCGTGCGGCGACTGGTGCATCGGGGCGCGAGTCGAGGCGGCCTTCGACAGCGGGGTCGCCCTCGCGGCCGCCATCCTGGGGGAGCAAGCGCCTCCGATGGGCCACGAGGCGCGCCGCTGAACGGCGTTAACGAAATGTGAGCGCTCTGCGTGCAACCTGCGCGACAAAGTTCGCGCGGGAGCACCCTGAAATGAGCATGGTCGAGAGCACGAAGGGCCTGGGCGCCGTCCTCGCCGCCACTGTCCTGGCGGCCGGTCTCGCCGCGGCGCTGCCTGCGCCGGCCCTTGCCGACGGCATGGAGCCCCAGCCGGTCGCCAAGGCCCCGGTCGTGCGGCACCATCACCCGGTCCGCCACCATGTAGCCCGCCGCGCGCCGGCCCATCCGCGGATCGGCTACGTGATCAAGCATGTCCACGAGGACCTGGCCGGTCCCGTCTATGTGCAGCCGAATTGGCCGAGCTGCCGCTACGTGCTGATGACGGCCTGGGTGCGCACCGTGCAGGACAGCTATACCGGCGGCTTCGACTGCGGCTCCTGAGCCGGTCCGGGCTGGCGTCCGCCTTCACAACCTGAAATCCTGACGGCGAAGCGCGCCTCGTCGATGGCGCGGATGAGCAGGCTCGCGCGCCTGCCGCAGTCAGGGAGGACGCCATGGTCCGCAAAGTGTCGTGGGGCGTGCTCAGCACCGCCCGGATCGGCTGGGAGAAGGTACTCCCGGCCATGCAGCAGGGCGAATGGACGTCCGTCGATGCGCTCGCCTCGCGGGACGAGGCGCGGGGCCGCGAGGTCGCGGGCCGGCTCGGCATTCCCAAGGTCCATGGCAGCTACGAGGCCCTGCTGGCCGATCCCGCCATCGAGGCGATCTACAACCCCTTGCCTAACCACCTGCACGTGCCGCTCTCGATCGCTGCGCTCGAAGCGGGAAAGCACGTGCTCTGCGAGAAGCCCATCGGCCTGACCGTCACCGAGGCGGAAATGCTGGCCGAGGCAGGCCGGCGCACCGGCAAGCTCGTGGCCGAGGCCTTCATGGTGCGCCACCATCCCCAGTGGAAGACGGCACGGCAACTCGCCCAGGGCGGGCGCATCGGCGAGGTGCGCGCCATCCAGACGGTCTTCTCCTATTTCAATGACGATCCCGGCAACATCCGCAACCAGGCAGAGATTGGCGGCGGCGGCCTCTACGACATCGGCTGCTACGCGATCACGACCTCGCGCTACATCTTCGGGGCGGAGCCCTCGCGCGTGATCGCGCTGTTCGACCGCGATCCCGTGATGAAGACGGACCGCCTCACAAGCGGCCTCATGGAGTTTCCCGGCGGCCGGCAGCTCTCCTTCACGTGCTCGACCCAGCTCACCTTGCACCAGCATGTCACGATCATGGGGACGAAGGGCCGGATCGAGGTGCCGGTGCCCTTCAACGCGCTGCCCGGCAAGGCCATGCGCCTCATCGTGGACGATGGCCGCGACCTCGTCGGCGGTGGGGCCGAGGTGATCGCGGTCGAGCCCTGCGACCAGTACACCTTGCAGGGAGACGCCTTCTCCCGCGCCGTCCGCGGCGAGGAGCCGCTCTCCTACGGGATGGACGACGCCATCGCCAACATGCGCATCATCGAGGCCTTCTTCCGCTCCGGCGAAACAGGATCCTGGGCCAGCCCCTGAGCCCGTCGGCGGGCGATAAAATAATTCATGATTACTTATTGTCCCCGATGCGCTATGGTGCAGCGCATCGCGGGCGGCCCTCGTCTTGCTTGAGACGGCCGCAGCGGTCTAGATCGCCGCGCCGGCGGGCGGCCCGCCGGCCGGCGGGCCGGGTCCGCGCTCCCCCCGGAGCGGCCGCGTCCGCCACAAGGAGGCCCTTGCCATGACTTCGCGCGTCATCACCGTCGATCCCTTCGACATGGTCGTGTTCGGCGCCACGGGCGACCTCTCCGCCCGCAAGCTCCTGCCGGCGCTCTACGAGCGCGACCAAGCCGGCCAGGTTCCCGACGAGGCCCGCGTCATCTGCGTCTCCCGCCGCGCGACGACCAACGCCGACTACGTGGCCTGGGTGCGCGACGCTTTGGCCCAGCATGTCGAGGATCTGGAGCCCAGGGCGGCGGACCGGTTTCTCTCCCGCGTCGTCCACGTCACGCTCGACGCCACGGGCGAGGCCGGATGGTCGGCCCTGAGCGACGTCCTGGGCGAGCATCCCGAGCGCATCCGTGCCTTCTACCTGGCCGTCGGGCCGGACCTCTTCGGGCCGATCTGCGACCAGATCGGACGGCATGGCCTCGTCACGCCCAAGGCGCGCGTCGTCGTGGAAAAGCCGCTCGGCAAGAACGGCGAGGGGGCGCGCGCGATCAACGAGGCCGTCGGCCGCGTCTTCGAGGAGCGGCAGATCTTCCGCATCGACCACTATCTCGGCAAGGAGACGGTGCAGAACCTGATGGCCCTTCGCTTCGCCAACGCCCTGTTCGAGCCGCTGTGGAACGCCGCCCACATCGACCATGTTCAAATCACGGTGGCCGAGACGCTCGGCGTGGAGGGGCGCGCGGGCTACTACGACACGTCGGGCGCATTGCGCGACATGGTGCAGAACCACCTGTTGCAACTTCTCTGCCTCGTCGCGATGGAGCCGCCGACCTCCGAGAACGGCAACGCCGTGCGCGACGAGAAGGTGAAGGTGCTCAGGGCGCTGCGGCGCATCGACGAGAGCAACGTCGACCTCGTCACCGTGCGCGGACAGTACCGCGCCGGCGCCTCCGCGGGCGGCGCGGTCAAGGGCTACCTCGATGAACTCGGCAACGAGACCAGCACGACGGAGACCTTCGTCGCGATCAAGGCGGAGGTGCAGAACTGGCGCTGGGCCGGCGTGCCCTTCTACCTGCGCACGGGCAAGCGGCTCGCCTCGCGGGTGTCCGAGATCATGGTGAAGTTCCGGCCGATCCCGCACTCGATCTTCGGCGGCGGCGCAGGCGCGGTGCGCGAGAACCGGCTGGTGCTCCGCCTGCAGCCCGACGAGGGCGTGAAGCTCTGGATCATGATCAAGGATCCCGGCCCCGGCGGCATGCGGCTGGAATACGTGCCCCTCGACATGTCCTTCGCCTCCGCCTTCGGCGTGCGCTCTCCCGACGCGTACGAGCGCCTCCTGATGGACGTGGTCCGCGGCTCGCAGACCCTGTTCATGCGGCGCGACGAGGTGGACGCCGCATGGGACTGGATCGACCCGATCCTCGAGGCGTGGCGCCAGTCCGGGTCCGCGCCCAAGCCCTACCAGTCGGGCACGTGGGGGCCCTCCGCCGCGGTCGCCATGATCGAGCGCGACGGGCGGACCTGGCACGACGACGGCGAGTAGGGCCGCCAGCGCCGGCTCTGCGGGCGCGGCCCGAGAATGACCGGGCGGAGATTCCGCCCAACTCGGGCGGAACGATTCGGCTGCGAAAGAATCGAATCGCCATGCTGTGGCGAGTCTCCCAACCCGGCCCGCAGCGCTCCGCCCCTCCCGGCTTCATCAAGCCGGCGCAGCCCGTCCTGGTGACGAGCGCGCCGAAGCGCGGCGGCTGGCTGCACGAGGTCAAGCACGACGGCTGGCGCCTGATCGCGCGCCGCTGGCCCGACGGTCGCGTGACCCTGTGGAGCCGCAGCGGCCTCGACTGGACCGGGAGGCTCACGCTCATCCGCTCCGCATTGCTCGCGCTCCCCGTCCGCAGCGTCGTGCTCGACGGGGAGGCCATCGTGCCGCGCCCGGACCTCACGTCGGATTTCCATGCCCTACGCCAGGGCCCGGGCCAGCGGCAGGCGATCCTGATGGCCTTCGAATTTCTCGAGCTCAATGGCGAGGACATGCGCCGGCACGTGCTGAGGCATCGCCGCGAGGTGCTGGCGGGAGTGACGCTGTTCCAGCCCGATGGCCTGCGGCTGAGCGAGGCGATCGAGGGGCCGGGCGACCTCGTGTTCCGCAAGGCCTGCGAGCTCGGGCTGGAAGGCGTGGTCTCCAAGAGGCTGAACAGCCTGTACCAGTCCGGCCGCACGCGGGCCTGGGTGAAGACGAAATGCCAGGCCTATCTCCGCGGCTGAGGCGGACCCGTTCGCCTCGAACCGGGCCGCTCCCGGACGATTGCCGCGGCGCCGTTCCGTACAAAACAGAAAGCGCCAAGTTCAAGGTCATCTTTTGCTTGGCGTGTGATCCTTCATCGATTTAGAAAGGTCGTGGAGACGCTGCACATTTCGCGATGACAGGGAAAATACATCTCAGAAACGGCTTTTCGATTAAGGGCCATCTGCTTCTGTTCGGATTGATTTGTTTCATCCCTGCATTGATTACATTTTCGGCTGTCGGATGGAGTGTCGCAAGAGCCGAAAGGTCCCGGGTCGAGAAGCAGGCTGTGCAAACGGCCCGCGAGTTCGCCAGAAGCGTCAATGGCGAGATCGCCGCGTTCACGAGGGCGCTCGAGGTCCTGTCTTTCTCGCCCGAGATCGACGCGGGCGAAATGTCACGCTTCCGCGCCCTCGCCGTGGCGGTGGGTCAGGCCAACGCCGCGAACCTGGCGCTGCGTGAACTGTCCGGCCAGCATCTCGTCAACACGATCACTCCGCCGGGCACCCAGCCCATGCCGACCACGGCGGATCCGACGCTTCGGCGCGCCGACAGGACGTCCATCGAAACGCGCCGGCCCGCGCTCTCGGACCTCTATGTCGGGGCTGCTGGCAAAAGGCCCTATGTCAGCGTCGTGCTGCCGGTGGTGCGGGACGGCGAAGCCCGCTTCCTGCTGTCGATGGCGATCACGCCAGAGCGCCTCCAGGCCCACCTGAACCTCGGCTCGCTGGCGGGACAGGGCTGGCTGTCGGCGGTGGTGGGGTCCGATGGCCGCGTGATCATGCGCACTCGAGAGGCGGAGCGCTATGTGGGACAGCCCGCCACCGCTGACCTGCAGAAGGCCATCGCCGAGCAGGGCTCGGGCGCCATCCGGTCGCGCACGCTGGACGGGATGGACGTGTTCACGGCCTTCGACCGCCAGCCGAGCGGCTGGACCACGGTGGTCAGCGTGCCCGCCGCCGTCCTCGACGCGCCGGTGCGCCGGCTCGTCGACGTGCTGGTCCTCGTCACCCTCCTGATGATGGCCGCGACGCTGCTGGGCGCGATGCTCTATGGCCGGCGGCTGAGCCGAGAGCTCTCGACCCTGGCCGACAACGCGGCGCGGCTCGGCGCCCATCGACCGTTGAAGCCGTTCAATCAGACGATCAGCGAGGCGGGAGCGGCGCAGTACGCGCTCCAGGCCGCGGCCGTGAAGACGGACGAGTTGCTGCGCGAGCTGGACCATCGCGTCAAGAACACCTTGTCGATCATCGTGTCCCTGGTGACGCGGGGCGTATCCGATCGCCCGGAGCGCACGGTGCTGGCGGGGCGCATCGGCGCGCTGGCCCAGGCCCACGAGGCCCTGAGCCGGCAGCGCTGGGAGGGCGTGCCGCTCCTGTCGCTCGTCGAGACCGTCGCTTCGTCCCAGAACCTGAGCCTGCGCTGCGAGGGTCCCGGGATCATGCTTGCGCCGCGCACCGCCACGTGCCTCGCGCAGACCATCCAGGAACTCGGCGCAAACGCCCGCCAGCATGGCTCCGTGCCGGCGCAGGACGCCATCAGCCTGAGCTGGCGGGTTGATGACGGCGTGCTGCACTTGTCCTGGAGGGAGCCTGCGTCGCGGGCCGTGGACGGCTCCGGCTTGCGGCCCGGCTTCGGGCTGAAGCTCGTCGAGCTGTGCATCGCCAGGCAGCTCGACGGCGCGGTGTCCTCGACGCCCGCGCCCGGTGCCTGGGTCGTGGAGCTGCGCTTTCCGCTGAGCAGCGCGCTCGGCACGGCGGCCTGGCCCGCCGGCGAACCCGGCGAGGCCCTGCCGCCCCTGGCCCGCATCGCCGTGTGAGCGGGCCTTCCCAGGGCGCTGCGTTTCGGCGACAAGGGGCGAGCGCGGCCAATCGCCCCCGAGCCGCCAGCGAGGAGCGCCCCATGAGCGTGACGCGACACAGGACCGACATGGCCCCGGTCGATCCCCGGCTGCTGGAGCGCTGGCGGCGGATTCCCGTCTCCGTCGCCGTCGACCTCGCGCCGGAGCACCAGATCGATCCGCTGGTTCGCCCGCTGCGACCCGCCGGCCAGCAGCCCGCGCTGTTCGGTCGGGCCGTCACCGTGCGGTGCGCTCCGCCCGACTTCGGTGCCGTCGTCCAGGTGCTCGGCCTAGTCCAGGCGGGGGAGGTCCTCGTCATCGACGCCGGCGGAAGCGCCGCCTGCGCGATGATCGGCGACGTACTCGGCGGTCACCTGCACGCCCGCGGCGTCGCCGGGATCGTCTGCGACGGGGCGGTGCGCGACGTCGGCGAACTCGCGGGCATGGCGGGCTTTTCCGTCTTTGCCCGCCACGTGAACCCCAAGGGCCCGCGCTCCGCCGCGGACGGGGAGATCGGGGCGCCCGTCAGCATCGGCGGACGGCCGGTCGCGCCGGGAGATCTGATCATCGGCGACGATGACGGCCTCGCAGCGCTGCCGCCGGACGCCCTCGCCCTGCATATCGAGGCTGCGGAGGCCAAGCTGGCGCTGGAGGCTGTATGGCGCGCGCGGCTCGCGGCGGGAGATACGGTCTCCGACATCTTCGGACTGCCCTAGGGCGCTTATCCCCCCCGTCGCGGCGCGCGGCGAGGCAATCCAGCTCTGGCCCGGCTTGGATCGCGTCGTCGCTTTGTTCCCCGGAACGACGGGGAGCTCAGAACACCGCGTGGTCTCCGCGCTCGACGGTGACCTCGCCCCTCACGCAGCGGGCGTAGAAGTCGAACAAGGTCTCGTGTCCGGTCGAGGGGGTGGCCGCGGCGTCGTAGCGGCCGGTCGCGGGGTCCAGCACGAGCATCGACTCCGTCGCGTAGTAGCGGCCGATCTTCGCGAGCTCGGCCTTGTCGGCCAGCGCGGGTACGACGCGGCCCAGCGCTCCCAGCGTCGCGATGATGCCGTCGAGCAGCGCGACGGGGACCTGCCTGAACCGCGGCTCACGGCCCAGCAGCGCGAAGAGGCGTTCCCCCTGCTGGCGGGGCGTGATGGCGTCGCCCGGCCCGCCGATGGGCAGGATCTTGTTGCGACGGCCCTCGTCGTCGACGCACTCGGCGATGAAGGCCGCGAGGTCGTCGTCGCTGATCGGCTTGCAGGCCGTCAGCGCGCCGTCGCCGAAGACGAGGAAGGGCTTGCCCCGGCGCACGCGCTCGATCTGGCCGGACAGCGACTTGAAGAAGGCCGTGGGCCTCACGATCGAGTAGGCGAGGCCGGACTCGATCAGCGCCGCCTCGAACGCGAGCTTGGCGTGCTGGAAGGCGAGCAGGGGCCTCTGCACGCAGATCGCGGAAAGCAGCACCATGTGGCTCACGCCGGCAGCGCGGGCGGCCTCCAGGGCCAGGACGTGGGCGCGGTGGTCGATGGCCCAGGCGTCGCGGGGCGTCCCCGTCCGCGAGGCGAGGCAGGAGACGAGAACGTCGAACGGTTCGCCGCGGAACACGTCCCGCGCCAGCGACGCGGGGTCGGTGACGTCGCCGAAGCGCAGGCTCGCGCCCTCGGGCAGCACTTCGCCGTCCACCCGGGCGGGCGCGTGAGCCGCGCCGGGGCGGGCGCGCAGGCAACAGACCAAGTCGTGGCCCCGTGCAACCAGCGCTCGCGCGGTGGCCCTGCCGATGGTCCCGGTCGCGCCCATGAGGAGGACGCGCTTTCGCGCCGCGCCGGGCATCACGTGACCGAAAATCCTCCGTCCACGCGCATGGACAGGCCCGTGATCGCGCCGGCGCGGGGGGAGAGCAGGTAGATGATCGCTTCCGCCACCTCTTCCGGCTCGAGGAAGCGGCCGATCGGCATGCGGCCGAGGCGCGGGGCGGACCGCTCGGGGTCGCTCCAGGCCTTGCGGGCCATGTCGGTGAGCGTGATGTTGGGATTGACGCTGTTCACGCGGATGCCGTGCCGGCCTAGCTCGTTGGCCATCACCCGGGTCAAGGCGTCGAGCGCGGCCTTCGAGGCGCAATAAGCGGCGTGGTCGATGACGCCGACGAATGCCGCGTCGCTCGACACGTTGACGATGGCGCCCTTCTGCCCGCCGGCGATGAGGTGGCGAACGTATTCCTGCGAGACGATCAGGGGCGCCTTGGTGTTCACCGCCATGATCCGGTCGAAGGTCGCCGTGGAGAGGTCGACGAAGGGGTCCAGCGAGGTCGTGCCCGCGCAGTTCACGAGAAGATCGCAGGGCAGGGCCTCCCGGGCGACCCGGCGCGTGGCGGCCTCGTCGGCGAGGTCGACCGCGAAGGAGCGCGAGCCGATCTCCGCCTCCAGGCTGGCGAGATCGGCTTCGGAGCGGCTGACGGCGATAACCTTGGCGCCGTACTGGGCGAGCCGCTTCGCCGTGGCGCGCCCGATTCCCTTGCCCGCGCCCGTGACGAGCACCGTCTTGCCCTCGAACTCCCTCGCGCTTCCGCTCATTCCTGTCCTCCCTGGCTTTCGCCGAGCCTAGCGTTTCTTCCCGCCCGGCCGGAAGAGCGCCGGACCGTGGGAGGCGCAAATCCGGTGCCGGCGACGAATAATCCGCAGGCCTTCCTCTTACCCGGAAATCCGGCGGAGCCTTTCGCGCGTAGCCAAACGTCGCAGGTCGGTATGTCGCTCCAGCGGTGATCGGTTCACCGGTACGTCCCGCCCGCCCGCAAGAGCCCTGCCGTCCCCGACGTGCCGAAGGCGCGCACGAGGGTCGCAGGGTCCCCCGCGCCAATGCGGAATGGCACGACGCAGAACCATAAGGTCCATAGAGGGAGAGACGCATGCCAGGCCGCCATTTCCTGTTCGTCCCCGGCCCGACGAACGTGCCCGATCGCATCATGCGCGCCATGATGGTGGCGATGGAGGACCACCGGTCCCCGAAGTTCCCCGAACTCGTGCTGCCCGTGCTCTCCAGCCTCAAGTCGATCTTCAGGACCACGACCGGCCGCACCTTCGTGTTCGCGGCCACGGGCACGGGCGCCTGGGAGGCTTCGCTGACCAACACGCTGTCCCCGGGCGACAAGGTTCTCGCCTCCCGGTACGGGCAGTTCAGCCACCTGTGGATCGACATGGCCAAGCGCCTGGGCCTCGACGTGCAGGTGCTGGAGGAGGAATGGGGCACGGGCGTCGATCCGGACCGCGTCGAAACCATCCTGCGGGCCGACACGTCCCACGCGATCAAGGCCGTGCTGGCCGTGCACAACGAGACGACCACCGGCGTGACCAGCGACATCGGCGCACTGCGCCGGGCCATGGACGCGGCGAAGCATCCCGCCATGCTCTATGTCGACGGGGTGAGTTCGATCGGCAGCATCGACTTCCGCTTCGACGACTGGCGGGTCGATCTCGCCGTGACGGGCTCGCAGAAGGGGCTGATGATGCCCGCGGGCCTGGGCATTCTCTGCGCGAGCGAGCGCGCCATCGAGGCTTCGAAGTCGGCCGGGCTGCGCCGGGTGTTCTTCGATTTCGGCGACATGATGCGGGCCAACGAGACCGGCTACTTCCCCTACACGCCGGCCCTGCCGATGCTCTACGGGCTGCGCGAATCCCTGGCGATGATCGCGGAAGAGAAGCTCGAGCACGTCATCCAACGCCACCACGTGCTCGCATCGGGCGTGCGGGCAGCCGTCAAGGCCTGGGGCCTCGAGCTCTGCGCGAAGGGCAACCAGTGGCACTCCGACACGGTGAGCGCCGTGATGGTGCCCGCCGGGTTCAACGGGGCGGACGTGATCGACGCGGCCTACCGGCGCTACAACCTGTCATTGGGCGCGGGGCTGTCGCAAATGGCCGGGAAGCTGTTCCGCATTGGGCACCTCGGCGATCTCAACGACCTCATGGTGCTCGGCGCGCTGTCCGGGGCGGAGATGGCCATGCGTGACGTGGGCATCGACATCAGGCTGGGCAGCGGCGTCGCGGCCGCCCAGGCGCATTTCCGCTCCACCGTGATGCAGAAGGAGAAGAAGCCCTCCGCGCAGGAGCGCTTCGCCGAACTGCACCCCGAAGGCGTCGTCAACGACTGACCGGCGGCCTCCGGACCGCGCGACGCCGCCGCGCTGGATCGCGCGCGCGGCGTGTGGTCTTTGGTCCCGTCGGCGTCGTCGCCGCACCGGGCTGTGGAGGGCCACCATGCGATCGAAACTGTCCATCCGCGTCGTGGGCTGTCACGCCGAGGGCGAGATCGGCGACGTGATCGTGGGCGGCGTGCTCCCGCCGGCCGGTCGCACCATGATGGACAAGATGATCAGCATGGAGCGGGAGCACGATCACGTCCGCAGGATGCTGATCTGCGAGCCGCGCGGCAGCGTCGCGCGGCACGTCAACCTGCTGGTGCCCGCGACGCGGGACGACTGCGCGGCCGGCGCGATCATCATGGAGCCGACCGAGTACCCGCCCATGTCGGGGTCCAACACGATCTGCGTGGCCACCGTCCTGCTGGAGACCGGGCTGGTGCCGATGCATGAGCCGGAGACCCGCTTCAGGCTCGACATGCCCGGGGGCGTCATCGAGGTCCGGGCCGCCTGCCGGGACGGCAAGTGCGAGTCCGTGACCTTCCGCAACGCACCCGCCTTCGTCGCGCGGCTCGACGCCCCGATCGAGGTCGAGGGCGTCGGCACGCTCAGCGTGGACGTCGCGTATGGCGGGATGTTCTACGCCATCGTCGACGCGAGGTCGCTCGGGTTCTCCGTCACGCCGCCGGAGGCGCGGGAGCTGGGACTTCTCGGCGAGAAGATCCGGGTGGCCGCCCGCGAGCAGCTCGACGTCGTGCATCCCGAGTTCGACAATGTCAGGGGCGTGTCGATCGTGCAGTTCGCCATGCCGTTCGAGGGGCCCGGCCGGGTCACGCGCAACACATGCATCGTCTCGCCCGGCCGTTCCGACCGCAGTCCGACGGGCACGGGAACCTGCGCGCGCATGGCCGTGCTGCAGGCGCGGGGCCTGATGGGCGAGGGCGACGTGCTGATCCACGAATCCATCATCGGCTCGCGCTTCACCGGCCAAATCGTCGGCCTCTGCGAGGTCGGCGGGCGCAAGGCCATCATTCCCGAGATCACCGGCCGCGCCTGGATCACGGGAGAGCACGTCTACCATCTCGACCCGAGCGATCCCTACCCGACGGGCTACGTGCTCTCCGACACCTGGGGCGTGTCGACCTCGACCAAGCAGTGAGCAGGTTCCGGCGTCCGTTCCGACCTGGCCGAACCGTCCTTGCGAATAGCGCAGCGACGAAGCCATCCGAGAACGCCCGGCAGGCGACTGGGGCGCCTCGCCTTCGGCTCGCGATGAGGGCGGGAGATCGGTTCAGGCTGGCCGAGAACGGCGCTACCGGACCGCGACGGCCTCTCCGCGCGCGTCGCTCGTCATCACGTCCCCCAGCACCGCGCTGACGAGGCAGTCGTCGAAGTCGCGCGCCAATGCGGCGCGGACCTCCGCCGTGCGATGGGCGGGCGGCAGGTGGGCGAGGACGCGCTCGACATAGACGTCCCTGATCATGTCGCCGAGGGCCGCGTGGCGGCCGCCGGGCCAGGTCATCTCCGTCTTCTTTTGCTGCTGGGGCGTCGCGGCGTAGATGCCGGCGCCGTCCTTGATGGTCTCCACGACCTTGATGTCGGCGAGCGTCTCGGGATCGACGGCGGTCGGGTCCCTGGAGAGGATGACGAGGTCCGCGAGCTTGCCCACTTCCAGCGAACCCTTGCTGGCCCCCTCGAATTGCTGCCAGGCCGGCCAGATCGTCATCGCCTTGAGGGCGGTCATCACGTCCACGCGCTGGGCCGGACCGATGATGTCGCCGGAGCGCGAGCGGCGGGTCACGGTGGCCGAGAGCACGCGCATCGAGTCGGGGAAGGCGACCGGCGCATCGTGATGCGTGGCGAAGATCATGCCCCGCTTCACCGCCCAGCCCGTCGGGGAGATGTTGTCGGCGAGTTCGGGGCCGACGGTGTGGTCGCGGTGCCAGTCGCCCCAGTAGAATGTGTGCATCGGGAAGAGCGAGGGGAAGATCCGTAGACGCCGGACCGCGTCGAGCTGGTCCTCGCGTAGGAACTGCCCGTGGATCAGCGTGATGCGACGGCTGTCGTCGAGCGGGCCGTGCTTGCGGACGGCGAGGTCCGTCGCGGCGATCAGCGAGTCGCTCGCCGCCTCGCCGTTGGAATGGACGAGAAGCGGGATCTTGCCCGTGTAGGCCCAGTCGACGAAGGCCGCCGTCTCGGGCGGGGTGGTGGAGTTGTAGCCGACATAGGCTGGGGGGTAGTCGCCGACCGGGGCGTAGTAGGGACGGTCGCGCCAGGCCGTGAAGCCCTGGGGTGATCCATCGATCACCAGCTTGCCGCCGGCCACGCGGAAGCGGTTGTCGTAGCTGCCGGTGAAGCTTTTCTGCACGTAGTCCTTGTCCACCGCGACCAGCGGATAGACGGCGACGTCGACCTTGAACCCTCCGTCGCGTGCCAACTGGCGCATGGCCTCGGCCGTCACGGGCGTCGCCGCGCCTTCCTGGACGGTGGTGTAGCCGAAGCTCGCCCACATTTCGGCGCCGGCCCGCGCCATCTCCTTGGCGCCGGCGGGCCCGACGCGGCTCAGGAGCTTCATGACGGCCATGGCGTGCGCCGTTTCCTCGAGCACGCCGTTGGGCGCGCCGTCCGGTTCGCGACGGATGACGCCGCCCTCGGGGTCCTTGGTGTCCTTGTCGTAGCCGACGAGCGCGAGCGCCTTGGAATTGGCGGCCCCCAGATGGGCCGACTGGTGGATGGCGTAGACAGGATACTCGGTCGAGACCGCGTCGAGATCCTGCCGCGTGGGAGCGCGCTGCTCCTTGAGGGTCGAGGGGTCCCAGCCGAAGCCGATGACGAGGCCGAACTTCTCCACCTTGTCCTTGTTGGCCGCGATCCAGTCCCGCAGCGTCTGCTGCAGCGCCGCGATGCTCTCCACCTTGCCGTCGGGCGGCGCGAGGAGGTTGGCGGAGAGAGCCTGCAGGCCGCCGCCGAAGACGTGGCCGTGCGCGTCGAAGAAGCCGGGGAGCATGGCCCGCCCCGCGAGGTCGATGACCTCGGTCCGGGGGCCCTTCAGCGACATCACCTCCGACAGGCTGCCGACGGCGACGATCTTGCCGTCCTTCTCCGCCAGGGCCTCGGCGCGGGGGGCGCCGTCATTCATGGTCAGGATCGCGCCCCCGCTCCAGATCCGGTCGGCCGGGGCGGGCGCCTGGGCCCGGCCGGGCCCGGCGAGGCACAGGCTGAGCGCGAGCGCGAGTGGGATGCGGACGGCGTGCGACACGGTCGGACTCCTGATCTGAATCGGAAGAACAACCTAAAGCTGTGCCGCTTTCGCTTCGACTGCAATCGCCGGGATGGGTTTCCTCCGCGTTGGTGCGAAAGCCCGGCGGCCCGCCATTGACACGAGCCGCCGGGCGCAGCCTTGGCGGCTACATGTCGCCCTTGGGGAGGTCGAGGTCGATGGTCTCCTGGTCGACCACGTCGGACGAGGTGACCACGGCGCGCTTCTTGGTGGGGTTCTCCCACCAATGTCCGTGGCCGGGACCGAATTCGGGCGTCCAGTCGCCGGCCTTGTGAACGATCGGCACCGAGCACAACGTGCTGTGCTCGATCAACTCGCCTTCCACGATGTAGACGATCGAGGGCCGGTCCTCGTGGGTGTGGGTGGGGATCACGCCGTGCGGGCCGATGGTGAGCCGCCGGGTGCGCAGGAAGAGTTCGCCGACGCCCCGCCAGCCTGCGAGCTTGACCGTGGCGAGCGTCTCGCGCTCGACGCCGACGCTGTCCTTGGACTCGATGCTGCGGGGGGTGGCCAGAACCTTGTCCTTCGGACAGGCGCCGGCCTGGGCGACGCCAGTGGACGACAGAACGGCGAGGGCGAATGCGCCGGCGGACGCTGCGATGATGCGCGACATGAAGTTCTCCTTATGGGGTGTGACGGTCCGGTGGTTCGCGGCCGGGCCCTGCCCGGTCGATCGGGGGCGGGCGCTCAGGCGGTCTTGGCCTTGAGGAGATCCTCGCCTTCAGGAGATCTGGCGCGACGGTCGAGCCGCTCGAAGACGAAGGCCGCGACGAAGCCGTAGATCACGTGGCCGACATAGCTCATGAAGGAGAGCCCGCCGCCCCAGGTGATGAGCAGGAAGGGCAGGCCGGCGAGCGGCGCCATCAGGCCGAGGGCGTTGAACCAGGTGAACGAGCCCCAGCTCAGGCAATCCGCGACCAGGCTGTTCGGGTTCACGCTTCGCGTCGCCGTGACCAGGCTGACGACGACCCAGAAGCCGAAGAGGGACAGGTCCAGCCCGCCGCCGATGGCGCGCAAGACGAGGAAGATCGTGAAGATCGCCCATACCGCGACATCGAGCGCCAGCCCCCAACGCGGCAGCAGCCGCGAGACCAGCCAGTAGGCGAGGGGATAGCCGATGATGCCGATGGCGTAGTGGATCGCCTCCGCGGGCAGGCGGTCGAGCGCGATCCCGGTCCAGCGGCCGACGAGCGAGATCACGAGGCCCGCGGGCTCCAGCGGCCCGCCCAGCACGAGCGGGGTCAGGACACGCGCCCAGACCTCCCAGGTGATCAGGCCGGCCAGACCGCCCAGGGCGAGGCGGCCGAGGGTTGCGGCGTCCGGCGCCTTCAGGCCGCGGGCCGGCGCCATCGCGAATGCAGAGCTCATGGGGTGTCTCCCGTGCGGCGACGGGGAGGTGAAGCGCCCCGTCGCGATGCAGCGATGAGAGACCGTTGCCGCCGCGCTTCCCAATATCGGCTGGCGATCGATGCGGTAGCCCAAGGCTATTGCGTCCGTCCCGGATAGCGCGCCGCTATCGAGGTGGAAGCGAGCCGGTATTTCCCTGCCCCGGCTCCCGTCTCCACGCTCTCCCTCGCCGACGCCGCCCGTCCGGCCGCCAGGGGAGCCCGCGATGCTGCCGCCCATGTCCGATCTCGTGATGTCTAGCTCCGGCAGCGCGGAGGCCCGGGCGCCGGCCGGCCTAGTCCGGCTCGGCCGCCAGCTCGTCATCGTGCTGCTCGCCTTCCTCACCGTGGTGGACCTTTTCGCCACGCAGGCGATCCTGCCCTCCCTCGCGCGCCACTATGCGGTGACGCCGGCCGCCATGGGCCTGGCGGTCAACGCCAGCACCCTCGGCATGGCGGTGGCGGGCCTGCTCGTGGCGCTGCTGAGCCCGCGGCTCGACAGGCGACGCGGCGCGGCGCTCAGCCTGCTCGTCCTCTCCGTGCCGACCGGCCTGCTCGCCTTCGCGCCGGGGCTCCTGCCCTTCGCCGCGCTGCGGGTGCTGCAGGGGCTGTGCATGGCCACAGCCTTCTCGCTCACGCTGGCCCATCTCGGCGAGACGTCGCATCCGCGCGACACGGCAGCCGCCTTCGCCGCCTACATCACCGGCAACGTGGCCAGCAACCTCGTGGGCCGGCTGATGTCGGCCGCGCTCGCCGAGCACTGGGGCCTGGCCACGAACTTCCTGGCCTTCGCGCTGTGCAACCTCGCGGGGGCGGCGCTGGCCTATGCCTGGATGGCGGATCGGGCGGCCCCGGGGCCGGCCCCCGCCCGGCCGATCTCCTTCGCCATGGTCGGCGCGCCCCTGCGGCAGCCGCGGCTGCTGGCCGCCTTCGCCATCGGCTTCTGCATCCTGTTCGCCTTCATCGGCACCTTCACCTTCGTGAACTTCGTTCTCGTGCGGCCGCCGCTCCTGCTGGACTCCATGCAGGTGGGCCTCGTCTACGCCGTATTCGTGCCGTCCATCGTCACGACGCCGTTTGCCGGACGAGCCGTGTTCCGCTTCGGCCCGCAGCCCGCCTTGCGGGCCGGCATCGGCCTTGCGCTGGCGGGCCTGCCCCTCCTGGTATGGCCGGCCCTGCCGCCCGTCCTCCTCGGCCTGGTGCTCGTGGGCATCGGCACGTTCTTCGCCCAGGCCGTCGCAACGGGCTTCGTGGGGCGCGCGGCCGGCGCGGACAGGGGGGCCGCGAGCGGGCTTTACCTCGCGAGCTATTTCTGCGGCGGGCTCGCGGGCACCGCCGTGCTCGGCCTCGCCTTCGACACCTGGGGCTGGCCGGCCTGCGTGGCCGGCGTGAGCCTCGCCCTGGTTCTCGCCCTCGGCCTCGGCCGCTTCCTCGTGCTGCCGCCGGTCCCGCCCCACCAGTCCTGACGGAGAGCACGCCATGTCCCCCTTTCGCGCCCACGCCTGCGCCCGCGCCGTTCCAAGCGGAGCCGGCCGGCGAGCCGTCCTGGCCCATGGCCTCGCCGTTGCCGCGGGCGCCCTGGCCCTCGGCCGGACAAGGCCCGCAGCGGCCGCCTCGCAGGGCGACGACCTCGTCGCGACCTACCGTCGTTTCGTGACCGCGCAGAACGCAGGCGACCTCGCGACGGTGCGCAGCCTGTTCACCGAAACGCCCCGCTTCCTGTGGGTCAGCGACGGGCAGTCGATCTGGGGGCGCGACGCGGCCGTCGAGCGCATGGCGCTCTTCCGCCAATCGGAGGTGTGGCGCGTGACGCCGGATCTTCAGACCGCGGTCACCGTGGCGCTCGACGAGCGAACTGCCTACCTGCACCTCTCGCTGGTGCTGGCGATCGGCCCGAAGGAACCGGGGCCCGACCATCTGCCGTTCCTGGTAAGCCTGCTCGGCACGCGCGCGCACGCCTCCGAGCCCTTCGCGATCGCCGCCCTGTTCACCACCGCCCGCAAGACGCCGTGAGGAGAGGACGCCGCCCCGCACGAGGCGCGGAGCGGGACGGCCGGCGCGGCTCGGATCGTCAGGACGGCTTCAGTCGTGCCCGGTAGGAGACTGCACGCGCGCGCCCGCCCAGGGCAGGCGCGTGGCCTCCCGCACGAGCGCCCCGAGCGCCGGAGAATGCGGCCGCCCGCGCACCGTGACGAGCGACACGTCGCGCCAGATCTCCGGCTCGACCAGGGGGCGCCCGATGACGCCGGGGTGGCTGACGCACTTCTCGGGCATGAAGCCGAAACCGATCCCTGCCGCGACCATGGCCAGGACCCAGTCGTCGCGCTCGCTGCGATAGACCGTCTTCCAGTTGCACTGGTCCCAGACCGGCAGGTCGTCGCCATTGAACTCGCATTGCACGCGGTTGACGTAGCACTCGCCGTCGAGGTCCGACATGCGCACCTGCGCCTGGTTGGCGAGGCGGTGGCTCGGCGACATCACGATGAGCATCTGCTCGCGGAACAGGGGGAGCCTGTGCAGGCGCTCCTCGTCCCAGCCATTGGGGTCGCAATAGATGGCCGCCTCCAGGTCTCCCTCCTTGAGGCGGCGGTCGAGTTCGCCCGCGGCCCCGTCGATGAGATGGATCTCGACGCCGGGATGGCGCATCTGCAAGGCGCTGATGAGCTCGACCAGCATGGGTGGCGCGATCGTGCACATCACTCCGAGCCGCAGCCGCGCGCGCTTCAGCTTGCCGAAGTCGAGCGCCTCGCGCTTCACGGCCTGGGCGCGGTCATAGACCTCCTGGAGGTGGGGGCGGACCATCTGTCCAAGCTCCGACAGGTGGGTGTTCGCCCGCTCCCGGTGGAAGAGCGCCCCGCCGAGTTCCTCCTCCAGCAGCTTGATGGCCCGCGTCAGCGAGGGCTGCGCCACGTTGCAGTGTTCGGCCGCGCGCGTGAAGTTCAGGTGTTCGCACACCGCGAGGAAGTACCTCACCTGGTGCATTTCCATAGCTGACCTCTATCGGAACGGCAGCCATCCGGCATTTCAACCGGGCGACGCGGGACGGCACTGTGGTCTCGAAGGTCCGGCGACCGGACAAGGACCACGGAGGCGGCGATGAATGTGCAGGCTAATCCCCTTCCCGCAACGCACAAGCCCTTGAGCGGCCGTGTCTCCCTCGTGACCGGGTCGACCAGCGGCATCGGGCTCGGCATCGCCCGGGCCCTGGCGCAGGCGGGGTCGGACATCGTGCTGAACGGCCTCGGCGGCTCCGCGGAGGCGGCCGGGATCCAGGCTTCTCTGCAGGCCGAGCACGGCGTCAAGGCCCTCTATGCGCCGGCCGACATGGCGGACCCCGAGGCCGTCGCCGAGATGATGAGCCTCGCCGACGCCGCCTTCGGCAGGCTCGACGTGCTCGTCAACAATGCCGGCATCCAGTTCGTCAGCCCGCTCGAGACCTTCCCGCCCCCGAGGTGGGACGCCATCCTCGCGGTGAACCTGACCTCGGCCTTCCACACCACCCGGCTGGCCCTCGAGGGCATGCGCCGGCGCGGCTTCGGGCGGATCGTCAACGTGGCGTCGGCCCATGCGCTCGTCGCGTCTCCCTTCAAGTCTGCCTACGTGGCGGCCAAGCACGGCCTGATCGGCCTCACCAGGGTGACGGCCCTCGAGACGGCGGAGGCGGGCATCACCTGCAACGCCATCTGTCCCGGCTATGTCTGGACGCCCCTGGTCGAGACGCAGATCGAGGACCAGGCCCGCTCGCACGGGATTCCGCGCGAGGACGTGATCCGCACCGTGCTGCTCGCCCAGCAACCCAACAAGCGCTTCGCCACCGTGGAGGAGATCGGCGCCCTTGCCGTCTTCCTGGCGAGCGACGCCGCCGCCTCCGTCACGGGAACCGCCCTTCCCGTCGATGGCGGCTGGACCGCCCACTGAAGCGCCCGTGACAGCGGAGGCGACCATGAACCGCATGACCCGGGCCGGGAAGACCGGCATCAGCCAGCCGCTCGCGTCCGAGCTCGCCCGCGCCAACCGGTCCGACAAGGCTCGCGACAAGCCGAACGGCAAGGGCCAGATTGTCCTGGTCCTGCAGGGCGGCGGAGCCCTGGGCGCCTACCAGGTCGGCGTCTATCAGGCGATGCACGAGGCGGGGATCGAGCCGGACTGGGTGATCGGCACCTCCATCGGGGCGATCAACGCCGCGCTCATCGCTGGCAACCGGCCCTCAGACAGGATGGACCGGCTGCAGGAATTCTGGGCGCGCGTCGAGCACGGCCCGGTGGCCCGCACGCTCGGCGCGGTGCCCTTC
Organism: Alsobacter sp.; assembly: GCA_046349155.1. GTDB lineage: Bacteria > Pseudomonadota > Alphaproteobacteria > Rhizobiales > Beijerinckiaceae > Alsobacter. Next base: position 192,326 of record JAXMCW010000006.1, read on the forward strand.
ATCGGCGCAGCCATGTCCAACCTCATGACGCTGATGCAGGGCATTCCGGCCTTCTTCCAGCCCAATGTCCGCAGCTTCTCCGGTGTGAGCGTGCCGCTCGGCCCGGAGGCCGCCGGCTACTACTCGACGGCGCCGCTCGCCGACACCCTGGCCGACCTCGTCGACTTCAACCTGGTGAACGGGGGAGCGACGCGGCTCACGGTCGGCGCGGCCAATGTCGGCACGGCCGAGATGCGCTATTTCGACAGCCGCGACAACGCGCTGGACGTGCGCCACATCATGGCCTCGGGCGCCTTGCCGCCGGCTTTCCCTCCCGTGCGCATCGACGGGGAGCTCTACTGGGACGGCGGCATCCTCTCCAATACGCCGGTGGAGGCGGTGTTCGACGACAATCCCCGGCGGGACTCGCTGGTCTTCGCCGTCCATATCTGGAACCCGCACGGGCCGGAGCCGGACACGATCTGGCAGGTGCTGAACCGCCAGAAGGACGTCCAGTATTCGAGCCGCGCCGCGACCCACATCGCGCGCCAGCGCCAGATGCACAGGCTGCGTCACATCATCGCCGAGCTCGGCAAGCTGCTCCCGCAGGAATTGCAGGACGATCCGGATGTCAGGGCGCTGAAGGCCTATGGCTGCCTCACCCGCATGCACGTGGTGCGGCTCCTTGCGCCGCCCCTCGACGGCGAGGACCACACGAAGGACATCGACTTCAGCCCCGCCGGCATTCGGGCGCGCTGGGCCGCGGGATACGCCGACACGATGTCCATGCTCGACGCCGCGCCCTGGGAGGGTGAGTTCGACCCCATGGAGGGGTTCGTCCTGCACGAAGCCCGCTCCGGCACGGTGGTCACTGCAGCCTGAGACAAGCCCCCTGACGCCAGCCCGGAGAAAGCCCGATGTCCGAGACCGTCCTGCGCGCGCCCATGGCGCTGGTGAAGATCCCCGTCGCGAGCGCCCGGGGCATGCTGCTGACCGAGACGTTCAAGCTGGCGGGCCGCGCGGCCATGATCCTCGAGCCCGTCGCCGCGCCGTCGCAGGGGCAAGGCCAGCCGGTCGCGCGCGACCGGGGAAGCGAGGGGGACTCCCGCATCGCTGCGGGACAGCCCTGACCCGCCGCGTCCGGTTCGGCCGGCGGAAGGAGCCCGCCGCGACCTCCGGCAAGTTCGCCTCTCGTCGCGGTCGACCGCGCGGCCCCCGGTCCCTATGATGCCGACAGGGGGACAGGACCTTTGGCGAGCGCACGCGAGATGGACCCGGAGGGACGCCCTGCGCCGGTCCCGCCGCCGCCCGGCGGGGCCCCGGTGCGCTTCGACGCCGGGACGGTGCTGTTCAGGCCGGGGGATTCCTGCCGGGGGCTCCTGATGGTGGACGCGGGTGCCGTGCGCGTGCAGACCGTGTCCGAGACCGGCCGGCAGGTGACCCTCTACCGGGTCGAGCCGAACGTCGCCTGCGTACTCTCGACACAATGCCTGCTGACGGGCGGCGCCTATCCCGCCGAGGGCGTCGCGGAGACGGAGGTACAGGGTCGCTTCGTGCCCGGCGCGGAGGTGGAGCGCCGGGTGGCCGAGGATCCGGATTTCCGCCGCTGGATCTTCGCGTCCTATGGCGCCCGGCTCGCCGACCTCGTCTTGCTCGTCGAGGACCTGCTCGTCTCCGATCTCGACGGCAAGCTGTGCCGACTGCTGCTCGACCGGTCGGCGCGCGAACCCGTCATCACCGCGACCCACCAGGCCATCGCGGCCGAGATCGGGTCGGCCCGCGAGGCGGTGAGCCGGCACCTGAAGGATCTGGAGCGACAGGGCGCGGTGCGTCTCGGCCGGGGCGCGGTGACGGTCCTCGACCGCGCGCTCCTCGCCCGTCGGGCGCGCTGATGTGGCGTTGGTGCTCTGTGATCGCGTCACCGACGCCCGGCCCCGCCCGTGCTTGATGGTCGCCGAGGGTCGCGTCCGGCCCGCAACGGAGAAGCTTCACATGACCAGGAATGTCGGCGCCATCGACCGCACGCTCAGGATCGTCGTCGGTCTCGCCTTGATCGCCGCAGCCGTCGCGGGCTGGTTCACGCCCTGGGGCTATATCGGCGTCGTGCCGCTGCTCACGGCGCTTGTCGGCTTCTGCCCGGCCTATACGCTCATCGGCATCAACACTTGCCCGGTCGCCGAGCGGTCTTCCTAAGCGCGCCGGGGAAACGGGGGGCGGCTACGTGATCTCCCCGATGGAGACCTAAAGCTAGATAGCGTATCTAAGTTTTAGCGGATCCTGTCCGATCCGCGCCAGCCGGAGCCCCCGTCCGGCGGAATCCTCGCAAGGAGACCGCCATGCTTCGCCTCTCCATCCTCCTGTGGGCCCTCGTCGGCACCACGCTCGCCGGGACCTTCATCCTCGCGGTCGTGAGCGTGCCGGGCCTTGCCGAGCAGGCCATGCGCCTGATCCCGTGGGCCGCGCTCGCCGGCGCCTTGCTGGCCGTTCCCGTGGCCGTCTTCGTCGCGAACGCGATCACGAGGTCGGCCCGCGCCGCCTAGAGCGGCCGGCGCAAGCCTCACCTTAACTCGCTCCATCCCTCGCACGAGACGCAGGACCATGTCGGACGGCGACACGATCATCGAGGGCCCGCTCTACGCGGCCCGCAAGAAGGTCTATCCCCAGGCGGTGCACGGCACCTTCCGGCGGATCAAGTGGGCCATCCTGGTCTTCGCGCTCGCCGTCTACTACCTGCTGCCCTTCGTGCGCTGGCACCGGGGGCCTAACCTGCCGGACCAGGCGGTGCTGGTCGACCTGCCGCACCGCCGGTTCTACTTCTTCTTCATCGAGCTGTGGCCGCAGGAGGTCTACTACTTCACCGGCCTGCTCATCCTCGCGGCCATGGCGCTGTTCCTGATGAACGCCGTCGCCGGCCGCGTCTGGTGCGGCTATCTCTGCCCGCAGACCGTGTGGACCGACCTGTTCTACGCCGTGGAGCGCTGGGTCGAGGGCGACCGGCGCGAGCGCATGATCAAGGACAAGGCCGATCTCACCGTCGACATCGTCTCGCAGCGCATCCTCAAGCACACGATCTGGCTGCTGATCGCCTGGTGGACGGGCGGCGCCTGGGTGCTCTACTTCGCGGACGCGCCCACCCTGGTGCGCGAGCTCGCGACCTTCCAGGCGCCCTGGGTGGCCTATGTCTGGATCGCCATCCTCACCTTCACGACCTACACGCTCGCCGGCCACATGCGCGAGCAGGTCTGCATCTACATGTGCCCCTGGCCGCGCATCCAGGCGGCCTTGACCGACGAGTGGGCGCTCAACGTCATGTACCGGCGCGACCGGGGCGAGCCGCGCATGTCCGTGAAGAAGGCCGAGCATGCCCGCGAGCAGGGGCAACCGGCCGGGGATTGCGTGGACTGCAACCAGTGCGTGGCGGTGTGCCCGACCGGCGTGGACATCCGCAAGGGCTCGCAGCTCGGCTGCATCCAGTGCGGCCTGTGCATCGACGCCTGCGACGCCGTCATGCACCAGATCGGCCGGCCCGAGCGGCTGATCGCCTACGACACCGACATCAACATGGCCCGGCGCGCCAAGGGCGAGGCGCCGATCTACAGGATCGTGCGCGCCCGCACCCTGCTCTACGCCGCGGTGATCGCCATCGTCGGCGTGGTGATGCTGGCGACGCTCGCCACGCGCTCGAGCATGAGCGTGAAGGTGCTGCACGACCGCAACCCGCTCTTCACGCTGCTCTCCGACGGCAGCGTGCGCAACGACTACACGATGCGCCTCCTCAACAAGCTCGGCACGGAGCAGTCCATCGCCGTGAGCGTCACGGGGCTCGCCGTCGCGGCCGTGGACATCGCCGGCGCGCAGGCCGGGACGGACGGCAGGCTGCTCGTCTCCATCGGGCCCGACCAGACGCGCGAGGTGCGCGTGCGCGTCGCCGTCCCGCAGGCCGAGCTGCCCAAGGCCCCCGTCGAGATCACCTTCACGGCCGTCGACACCGCCACGGGCGAGACCTCGAGCGCCAGCGAGCACTTCATTCCACGATAGGCCGGGCGAGCGACGACCCGAGACCCGCCCCGAACCAGACCCGCAGCGAGGCGCCGGGCTTCCGGCGCCTCGTCTCGCGACGGGGACTACGTGGCGCTTGATCTGTAATCGATAACCGGTTACAGACTGCTGCGCGCCGCCGACGCCCAGCCTGGCGACAGGGCGGTTCACGGGATTGGCTGAGGCCGGCAGGGCCTCGCAACGGGAGCTCGACATGAAACCCAAGATCTTTTCGGGCGTGATTCCCGCCCTGATGACCCCCTGCAAACCCGACCGCACGCCGGACTTCGATGCGCTCGTCCGCAAGGGCCAGGACCTCGTGGCCGCCGGCATGTCGGCCGTCGTCTATTGCGGCTCGATGGGGGACTGGCCGCTCCTGACCGACGCCCAGCGCATGGAGGGCGTGTCGCGCCTCGTGGCGGCCGGCCTGCCCGTCATCGTGGGAACCGGCGCCGTCAACACCGCCTCGGCCGTGGCGCATGCGGCGCACGCCCAGCAGGTCGGCGCGCAGGGCCTGATGGTGATCCCGCGTGTGCTTTCCCGCGGCCCCTCCCTGGTGGCGCAGAAGGCTCACTTCAAGGCCATCCTCTCGGCGGCTCCCGACATTCCCGCCGTCATCTACAACAGCCCCTATTATGGGTTCGCGACGCGCGCCGACCTGTTTTTCGGGCTGCGCGCCGAGCATCCCAACCTCGTCGGCTTCAAGGAGTTCGGCGGCCTCGCCGACCTGCGCTACGCCGCCGAGAACATCACCAGCCGCGACGACGGCGTCGCCCTGCTGATCGGCGTCGACACGGCCGTGGTGCACGGCTACGTCAATTGCGGCGCTGCCGGCGCCATCACGGGCATTGGCAACGTGCTGCCGCGGGAGGTCCTGCACCTCTGCCGCCTGTCGGAAGCCGCTGCAGCGGGAGACGTGGAGGCGCGCCGCCGCGCGCTCGAGCTCGAGCAGGCCATGGCCGTGCTGTCGTCCTTCGACGAGGGCCCGGACCTGGTCCTCTACTTCAAGCACATGATGGTTCTGAAGGGCTATCCGGAATACCGGCTGCACTTCAACGAGACGGACGCCCTGACAGAGAGCCAGAAGGGCTATGTCGAGAGCCAGCTCGCGCTGTTCGACCGGTGGTACGGGCAGTGGAGCGCGATGCTGGACGCGCCGCGCCGCTGACGCGGGCGCCGGCGCGAGCCGGCCCGGGCGCCGAGCTTCGCGCGGCGCCGTCAGTCCTCACGAAACGAAGGCCGAAGGCCATGAACGCCCCTCTCCAGCAGACCAATCTGCGAGACCAGGCCCTCGCGCTCCTGAAGTTGCGTCTCGTTTCGGGGGACCTCGCGCCGGGCCAGATCTATTCCGCGTCCGCCCTGGCGTCCGAGCTCGGCGTCTCCAACAGTCCCGTGCGCGAGGCGATGCTGACCCTCGTCAACCAGGGCCTGATGGAGACTGTCCGCAACCGCGGCTTCCGCGTCCTGCCCATGAGCCCGCGGGACCGGCGGAACATCTACGACCTGCGCGTGCTGATCGAGGTCCCCTCGATGGCCCGACTGGTCTCCCTCAAGGCACAGGTCGCCGCGCGTCGAGACGCATTTTCCGGGCTTGCGGCCCAGATCGTGCGCTGTGCGGCCCAAGGCGACATCGTCGGCTACCTGGAGGCCGACCGCGCCTTCCATCTCGGGCTGCTGTCGCTCCTCGACAATGACCACCTGACGGCCATCGTCGAGAACCTGCGCGACCAGTCGCGGCAATACGGACTCAAGGAGCTCTCCCGGCGGGGTCTCCTGACGGCTTCCGCGGAGGAGCACCAGCCGATCCTCGACGCCATCCTGGCGGGCGACGAGGCTCTCGTGGTCCGGCTGATGACCGCCCATCTCGGCCACATCGTCGGGGACTGGGCCGAGCCGCCGGCCGCGTGATTTGGCGGCGCTCCGCGCGGGCGCGCCTGCCGGGCTCACCGTGCCGTCACCTCGTAGAGAGGCTTGCCCAGCGACTTCGCGTCGACGGCGATCCCGAGCCCCGCGCCCGTCGGCGCCGCGCCCCGCCCGTGATTCGAGCGCGGGCGGTAATCCGCCACATGCTCCTTGGTCCAGTCGTTGAAGAAGGAGGCGTGGAGCAGCGCATCCGGCGCCGTGCTTGCGGCCACGTGGGAGACCGCCGCCGTGGTGACGTCGCCACCCCAAACGTCCTCGATGCACATGGTCATGCCCAGCTCCTGGGCGAGGTTGCGGAGCCGGACCGCTCCCGTGATGCCGCCGAGCCGGCCCAGCTTGACGTTCACCGAGCCCGCTCCCGCCTCGTATTTCGCCCGGTAGAGCTCGGCCATGCCGGTCACGGATTCGTCGAGCACCAGCGGCAGCGTGCTCTTGCGCTGCACGATGGCGCAGTCCGCCGTCTCGCGGCAGGGCTGCTCGACATAGACGTCGAGGCCGGCCAGTTCGCGCACCGCGATCAGGCCCGCCTGGATGTTCCAGCCGCCGTTCGAATCCGCGATGATCAGCGCGTCGGCAGGACAGGCCTCCACGACGCCGCGCGTGCGGGCCGCGTCCTCGTAGGGGTCGTTGCCCACCTTCACCTGGAAGCGGTTGATCCCCGCCTTCCCGCGCTCGCGCACGAAGTCGGCCATGGCCTCGGGCGAGGCGAGGGGGACGGCCTCGTAGAGCGGGAAGTCAGGTTGGGCCACGCCGCCCGTCAGCACGCTGACCGGCAGGTTCGCGACCTTGCCGAGGATGTCCCAGCAGGCGATGTCGATGGCGCTCTTGGCGCTGTTCTGCCCCAGCAGCACTTCGTCCATGGCGCGGTGGACATGGACCAGGTTGGTCGGGTCGACGCCGATGAGGTTCTCGGCGAGCACGCGGATGCCCTCGCGGTTGCTTCCGGTGAAGGCGGGAAGGTAGGTGCCCGACAGGGTGCAGGTCTCCCCCCAGCCCTCGATCCCGCCATCAGTGCGGATGCGCACGAGCGTCGAGCCCTGGCTCTGGGCCGCACGTCCCTTGGACATGACGTATTCGCCATGGGCGTAGGTCAGCTCGTAGGCGAAGGCCTCGATCGCTGCAATCTTCATCGCTGTCTCCGCACGGAATAGAATCTTATCGGAACTATACCGCCCGGTTCGGTCCCTCCGCCAGTTTCCTCGCCGGGTCGCCGGCGCGCGACGACAGGCCGCTAGGGACGTCCCGGCGCGGCCCCACCGGGAGGCACAGCCGGTCCGGCGGTGTCCGGTCGACGCCACTGCGTCGCAAGGGCCATGTTCCCACTGGCTTTTCTGCGCCGGGCACGCGACTGTTCGGCGTGCCGCGCGGCTTCAGGTCGCCGGACATGACGGCACGCGCGGTGGCGAGCCGCGCGGCCTTCCGGAGGCAGGGTCGTGCCGCAGCCTCGCGGGATGATGGAGGACGAGATGAGCTATGCGGAAACCCCCTACGCCCCGTACGACTTCGCGAATCGTCGCCACATAGGGCCTTCCCCGGGCGAAATGGCGGAGATGCTCCAGGCGGTGGGGGCTCCCAGCCTGGATGCGCTGATCGACGGCATCGTGCCGCAGGACATTCGCCTGCGCCGGCCCCTCGCCTGGGGCAAGGCGCTGTCCGAACAGGGCGTCATGGAGCGCCTGCGCGGCGTCGCCGCACGCAACCGGAGGATGACGAGCTTCATCGGCCAGGGCTACCACGGCACGGTCACCCCACCCGTCATCCAGCGCAACATCTTCGAGAACCCGGCCTGGTACACGGCCTACACGCCCTACCAGCCGGAGATCAGCCAGGGTCGGCTCGAGGCCCTGCTGAACTTCCAGACCATGATCGCCGACCTCACGGGCCTCGACGTGGCCAATGCCTCGCTGCTCGACGAGGGCACGGCCGCGGCTGAGGCGATGGCGCTGTGCCAGCGCGCCGCGGCGAGCAAGGCCACCGCCTTCTTCGTCGACCACCATTGCCATCCCCAGACCATCGCCGTGATCCAGACCCGCGCCCGGCCGCTGGGCTGGGACGTGATCGTCGGCGACCCCTTCGCGGACCTCGCGCCGGGCCGCGTCTTCGGCGCCATCCTGCAATATCCCGGCACCTATGGGCACGTGCACGACTTCGCGCCGGTCATCGCGGCCCTGCACGGCGCCGGCGCCCTGGCCTGCGTCGCCGCCGACCCGCTGGCCCTCGCGCTGCTCAGGCCCCCGGGCGAGATGGGCGCCGACATCGCCCTGGGTTCCACCCAGCGCTTCGGCGTGCCGATGGGCTTCGGGGGACCCCATGCGGCCTACATGGCGGTCCGCGACGCCTTGAAGCGCTCGATGCCCGGGCGCATCGTCGGCGTCTCCATCGACGCGCGCGGCAACCGCGCCTACCGCCTCAGCCTGCAGACCCGGGAGCAGCATATCCGGCGCGAGAAGGCGACCTCCAACATCTGCACGGCGCAGGCGCTGCTCGCCGTGATGGCCTCCATGTACGGCGTGTTCCACGGGCCGATCGGCCTCAAGGCGATCGCCGAGCGCATCCACCGCAAGACGGTCCGGCTGGTTCGGGGCCTGGAAAGCCTGGGCTACGAGGTCGAGCCGCGGACCTTCTTCGACACCGTCACCGTCAGGGTCGGTGCCGTGCAGGGCGCGATCCTCAAGTCGGCGGAGGCCGAGGGCATCAACCTGCGCCGGATCGGCACCGACCGGATCGGCATCTCCTTCGACGAGCGCACCCGTCGCGAACACACGGAGGCGATCTGGCGGGCCTTCGGCGGCGACATGGCCGACGACGACACCACCCACCATTATCGCCTGCCCGAGGAGCTGCTGCGCTCCAGCCGCTTCATGACCCATCCGGTCTTCCACATGAACCGGGCCGAGGCGGAGATGACGCGCTACATGCGTCGCCTCGCCGACCGCGACCTCGCACTCGACCGGGCGATGATCCCGCTGGGCTCCTGCACCATGAAGCTCAACGCGACCGCCGAGATGATGGCGCTCAGCTGGCCCGAGTTCGCCGACGTGCATCCCTTCGCTCCGCCGCACCAGACGGAGGGCTACCGGGAGGCCATCGGGGACCTCGAGGCCAAGCTCTGCCAGATCACCGGCTACGACGCCTTCTCCATGCAGCCCAATTCCGGCGCGCAGGGGGAATATGCCGGGCTTCTCACCATCCAGGCCTATCACCGCCACCGCGGCGAGGGGCATCGCGACGTCTGCCTGATCCCGACGTCCGCGCACGGGACCAACCCGGCCTCGGCGCAGATGGTGGGCCTGAAAGTGGTCGTCGTCGGCGTGACGCCCGAGGGCAATATCGACGTCGACGACTTCCGGTCCAAGGCCGAGGCTCATGCCGCCAACCTGGCCGCCTGCATGATCACCTATCCCTCCACGCACGGCGTGTTCGAGACGACGGTCCGCGAGATCTGCGAGATCACCCACCGCCATGGCGGGCAAGTCTACATGGACGGCGCCAACATGAATGCGCTGGTCGGCCTGGTGCGCCCCGGCGACATCGGGTCGGACGTGTCGCACCTCAACCTGCACAAGACGTTCGCCATCCCGCATGGCGGCGGCGGGCCCGGCATGGGGCCTATCGGCGTCAAGGCGCACCTGGCGCCGTTCCTGCCCGGCGACCCGCTGTCGCCCCAGGCGGGGGCGGTGTCCTCGGCGCCTTTTGGTTCGGCCTCGATCCTGCTGATCTCATGGGCCTATTGCCTGCTGATGGGCGGCGAGGGCCTGACCCAGGCGACCAAGGTGGCGATTCTCAACGCCAACTACATCGCCTCGCGCCTCTCCAAGGCCTACCCCGTCCTCTACGCCTCGCCGGAGGGACGCGTCGCCCACGAGTGCATCCTCGATACCCGCGTGATGAAGGAGCTTGCCGGGGTGACGGTGGAGGACGTGGCCAAGCGCCTGATCGATTGCGGCTTCCATGCGCCGACCATGAGCTGGCCCGTGGCCGGCACGCTGATGGTCGAGCCGACGGAAAGCGAGCCCAAGGCCGAGCTCGACCGCTTCATCGACAGCATGCTGGGCATCGCCGCGGAAGCGGAGGCGATCGCCGCCGGCCGGCTCGATCCGCAGGACAACCCGCTGCGTCGCGCCCCGCACACGGTCGAGGACCTCGTGGGCGACTGGAACCGGCCCTATAGCCGGGAAGCCGCCTGCTTCCCACCGGGGGCCTTCCGCGTCGACAAGTACTGGGCTCCGGTCAACCGCGTCGACAACGTCTATGGCGACCGGCACCTGATCTGTTCCTGCCCGCCGGTCGAGAGCTACGCCTCGGCGGCGGAGTGAGCGGACGCGGGCCGGCGCGCCGGCCCGCAGCCTCAGTCGAAGATCCCATAGCCCGCGACGGCGTGCCGGCGGACGCCGTCCATGTTGAGCTCCACGCCGATCCCCGGCGCGTCGGGCAGGGCGATGTGCCCGTCCTTCACGATGGACGGCCCGCCATCGGGGATATGGACGTAGCTGTCCCACACCTCGCGCTCCTCGAGGGCGTGCCATTCGAGGACGAGGAAGTTGGGGACGGTCCCGCAGACGTGGCAGGTCGCCATCGTGCCGAGCGGCGTCGACACGAGATGCGGGGCGAAGGGCAGGTAGTAGATCTCGGCGAGGTGCGCGATCTTCCGGCTTTCCGAGAGACCGCCGCATTTCGGGACGTCCGGCATCACCACGTCGGCGCCCTGCTGCTGGAACAGCTCGCGGAAGCCCCAGCGCAGATAGAGGTTCTCGCCGACGCAGATCGGCGTCCTGCTGCGCATGCGGATCTGGCGCAGGGCCTCGACGTTCTCCGCCGGAATCGGTTCTTCCAGCCAGAGCAGGTTGAAGCGCTCCATCTCGCTGGCGATGCGGCAGGCGCTCGGCACGTCGTAGCGGGCGTGCAGGTCGATGCACAGGTCGATGTCGGGCCCTACCGCGTCCCGCACGGCGGCGACCCGCTCCACCATGGAGCGCAGCTCCGCGCCGTTGATCGTGTGGTTCACGGCGTCGAACTTGGCGGGGTGCTCGAGGTCGTCGATGTCGAACTTCAGCGCCGTGAAACCCTCGCCCACCATGCGCCTGGCCCTGGCGGCGCACCCTTCCGGCGAGCCCGCCGGGCCGTCTCCGTCGCCGCAATCGGCATAGAGGCGGATGCGGTCGCGGAACTTGCCGCCGAACATGCGGTAGAGGGGCTGGCCCGCCGCCTTGGCCGCCAGGTCCCACAGCGCCATCTCGATGCCGCTCAGCGCGATGAGGAAGATGCCCGACTGCGCGCCCGAAAAGACGTGCTTGCGCCGCAGCTTCTCCCAGCAATATTCGACGTTGCGGGGGTCCTCGCCGATCAGTTCCGACTTCAGCTCGCCGATGAGGCCGACGATGGCGGCTGCGCCGGCGTCGGGATTGGCCTCGCCGAACCCCGAGAGGCCGGCGTCGGTGTCGATCCTCACGAGCGTCGCCTTGCCGTGGTAGGCGACCACCGCCGTCTTGATGTCCGTGATCTTCATCGCATGTCCTGTCGCGGGGAGGGAGCCGCCGGGTTGCGCGGAGGGACCCGGGGCTTGACCCGGGGCGGCGCGCCCGCCGGCGGGCGAGACGTGAGCCGGGGCCGCGGATCAGGCCTTGGAATGCGCCGCGCGCCAGGCCCGGTATTCGTCGTTGGCGTCGGGATGCAGCGGGTAGTAGCGCTGCAGGGACGCGCCCTCCATCAGCTTCATGCGGGAGAACTCCTCCCACTCCGCGTGCTTCTGGGCTTCCTCGATCACGGCTCGCGCCATCGAGACGGGCACCACGACGGCGCCGTCGTCATCCGCCACGATGATGTCCCCGGGGATGACGGTCACGCCGCCGCAGGCGATCGGCACGTTGACGGCATTGGGGTAGATGCCGGTCTGGACGTGATAGTTGGGCGTCCAGCCGCGCAGCCAGAGCGGGATGTCGAGCTTCTTCACGTTCGGCCGGTCGCGCATGCAGCCGTCGATCACGATCCCGGCGCCGCCGCGGCCCTTGAAGTAGGTCGACATCATGTCGCCGAAGACGCCGGAGCTCATGTCCCCGCGCGCGTCGACGACGACCACGTCGCCCTCCTGCACGTGGTAGAGCACGTGCCGGTGCAACTGCGTCTCCGGGTCGGCATATTCGCCTTCCGAGAAGAGGTCGGGACGCTGGGGCAGGAACTGCAGGGTCAGGGCCGGGCCGACGACCGATTTTCCCGTCGTCTGCGCCACCGGGCCGACCATGTGCGGGCTGCGGTAGCCCATGTGCCCGAGCGTGCCGGCGACAGTCGCGGCGCCGATCTCCTTCAGTCCCTCGATGAGTTCCCGGGGAGGGCGGACGATGTCGGATGTCTTGATCATGGTGACCTCGGGTTGAACTACCAGTTCGTGACGGAGCCGTCGCGGCGGCGCAGATGCGGTGCTTCCCAGAAGCGCAGGCTTTCCCTGCGGATGGCGTCCTCGTTGACCTCGACGCCGAGCCCAGGGCGGTCGTCGACCGGGTAGCAGACGCCGTCGAGCCGCGGCTGGACGGGGAAGTACTCCGCGTTGTCGAAGCCAAGCTTGACTTCGGGGGCCCTCGTCTCCAGCCAGGCGAAGTTGGGCACGGCGGCGGCGAGATGCACGGTGGCGGCCGTGCAGACGGGCCCGAGCGGGTTGTGCGGCATCAGGTCGACGTAGTGGGCCTCGCTCCAGCCCGCCACCTTCATCGCCTCGGTCAGGCCGCCGACATTGCAGACGTCGATGCGGTTGAACTGGTGGATGCCGCGCTCGATATAGGGCAGGAACTGCCACTTGCTGGCGAATTCCTCGCCGATGGCGAAGGGCACGTCCGTCAGCCTCCTCAGGGATTCGTAGGCCTCCGGGGTCTCGTCGCGGATCGGTTCCTCGAGGAAATCGAGCACGCCCCGGTCGAGCCTGCTGCAGAAGCTCGCGGCCTCCGCGACCGACAGGCGGTGGTGGTAGTCGATGCCGAGGACGAGGTCGTCGCCCAGGGCCTCGCGTGCGCGGTTGAGCATCCTGGCGGTCGGGCCGATCGATTCGCGCGGCTCGAAGATGTCGGCGCTGCTCTGACCGGCAGGGAAGAACCGGATGGCGGTCCAGCCCTGCGCGGCCAGCTCGCGGGCCCGCTCGATGGCGACGTCGCCCTCCGCCTCGTCCCCCGTCGAGGCGAAGGTCTGGACCCGGTCGCGCTGCTTGCCGCCGAGCAGCTGGTAGACGGGCACGCCCAGCACCTTGCCCTTGATGTCGTGCAGGGCGATGTCGATGGCCGAGATGGCGGCCTGGAGCACCCGGCCGCCCTCGAAGTACTGGCTGCGATAGGCCTCCTGCCAGATCCGGCCGATCTGCATGGGATCCTGGCCGATGAGAAATTCGCGGTAGTGCTCGATGACGCCGGCGACCGCCTTCTCGCGGCCGCTGAGCCCGCTCTCGCCCCAGCCGAAGACGCCCTGGTCGGTCTCGACCTTGACCAGCATCTGGTTCCGGATTCCCACCCAGACGGGATAGGGGATGATGGCGGTGATCTTGAGCGTGTGTGCCATGGCGCCCCTCCGTGTCGCGGCGAACCTTGCGGCCTCAGGCGGCCTTCAGCGCCATCTCCGTCGCCCCGTCGAACAGGTGCATCCGGTCCTGGTCGAATGCGAGCCAGATCGGCTCGTCGGGCGTGACGTCGACGCTGGGCGGTACGCTGATGTTGACGATGGCGCCCGATAGCAGGGCCTGCACGAACGTGACGTCGCCCGTGGGCTCGACCGTGTAGGCCTTGGAGGGGATGGCCCCCGGCGCGGCGCTCGTGGCGAGCCTGATGGCGGAGTGCCGGGCGCCGAGCACGATCTTCCTGCTGCTGGCGCGCTCCACCTTCCTGGCATTGGCGGGCGAGAGCGGCAGCGTCCAGCCTTCCGGGCTGGTCAGCACGGTGTCGCCGTTCGCCGTCGAGGCTTCCAGCGGGATCAGGCTCATGGCGGGGCTGCCGACGAAGCTCGCCACGAACATGTTGACGGGATGGGCGAAGACCTCCGCCGGCGCGGCATATTGCTGGAGCAGCCCGCCATTCATCACGGCCATCTTGTCGGCCATGGTGACGGCCTCCAGCTGGTCGTGCGTCACGTAGATGATGGTGGCGTCGAGATCCTGGTGGAAGCGCTTGATCTCCGAGCGCATCTGCACCCGCAGTTTCGCGTCGAGGTTGGACAGGGGCTCGTCCATCAGGAAGACCGCGGGGTCGCGCACGAGTGCGCGGCCCAGCGCGACGCGCTGCTGCTGGCCGCCGGACAATTCTCGCGGCTTGCGCTCGAGCAGGTGCGTCATGTCCAGCACGCGCGCCGCCTCCCGGACCTTGCGGTCGATCTCGGCGCTCGGGAGCCGGCGCATCTGCAGGGGAAAGGCGAGGTTCTTGTAGACGGTCTTCTGCGGGTAGAGCGCGTAATTCTGAAAGACCATGGCGATGTCGCGGTCCTTCGGGTCCATGTCGTTGACGACCCGGTCGCCGATCACGATGTCGCCGGAGGTGACGGGGATGAGCCCGGCCACGAGGTTGAGCGTGGTCGTCTTGCCGCATCCGGAGGGACCGACGAGCGCGACGAATTCCCCGTCCTCCACGCGCAGGGATACGTCGTCGACCGCCTTGTAGGGGCCGTAGGTCTTGACGAGATTGCGAAGGACCACGTGGGCCATGAGGCCGACCTCTAGTGTTTGACGGCGCCTTCGGTGAGGGCACGCACGAAGTAGCGCTGCAGCAGGAGGAAGAGCACGACCACGGGCACGCTCATCATGAAGCTTGCCGCCATCAGGCCGGGGAAGTCCGTCGTGTTCTCGGAGAAGAACCTCTGGACGCCGATGGGCAGCGTCAGTTGCTCGTTCTTGTTGATGAACGTGTAGGCGAAGATGTACTCGTTCCAGGCGCCGATGAAGGAATAGATCGCGGTAGCGATGATCCCCGGCGTCGAGAGCGGCATCACGATCAGGAAGAACGCCTGGAACCGCGTGGCCCCGTCGATGCGGGCCGCCTGCTCGAGCTGGTGGGGGATGTTGTCGTAGAAGCCCTTGAGCAGCCAGATCGCCAGCGGCAGGCCGAAGGTCAGGTAGGTCAGGATCAGCGAGCCGTGCGTGTTCACGAGGCCGAGCAGCCGCATGAGGATGAAGAGCGGGACGAGGAAGATCACGGCCGGGAACATGTTGCGCAGCAGCACCGCGAAGAAGAGCGGCTTGCGGCCCGGGAAGTCGAAGCGGGAGAACGCATAGGCAGCGGGCACCGCGACGACGACGGCCAGGATCGTCGTCATCGTGGAGACGAAGAGGCTGTTCCAGAAGAAGCGCAGGAAGTCCTGGCCGACGCTGTTGCTGGGGTCCAGCAGCTTCTGGTAGCTCGCCAGCGTCGGCTCCTTCGGCCACCATTGCGGGGGGATCTGCATGGCCGCGAAGCCGGACTTGATGGACGTCAGCAGCATCCAGACCATCGGCATGGCGGTGTAGAAGAGCATGACCGCGAGGAAGATGCGCCCCGTCCAGCGCCAGCCGTCGACCGGCCTGGTCCGCCTGGGCGCCGGGGACATGCTGGTCGACGTCATGCGCCGCGCTCCTTCCGCTCGCTGCCGCTGAGCGCCCGGACGTAGAAGTAGCCGAGCACCATCAGGATGAGGAACAGCAGCACCGAGTAGGCCGCGGCGATGCCCCAGCGCTGGCGGCCGAAGGCGAGCTCGTAGATGTGCGTGATCCAGATGTGCGAGGCGTTGGACGGGCCGCCTGCGGTCATGATCCAGGGAATGATGAAGGAATTGAAGTTGGCCACCGCGAGCAGCAGGATCGTGACGGTCGAGACGCCCTGCAGATGGGGAAAGGTGACGTGCCAGAAGCGCTGCCAGGCGTTGGCGCCGTCCACCTTCGCGGCGCGCAGCAACTGGTCGGGAACGGTCTGCAGGCCGGCCGTGAGCATGATCATCGCGAAGGGAAACTCGCGCCAGACATTCACGACGATCAGGGAGGGCAGGACCGTGCTGACGCTGTCGATGAAGTTGGGCGGGCGTTGCGCCAGGCCCAGCTGGACCAGCACGGCGCCGATCACGCCGAAATCGGAGTGGTAGATCCACTTCCAGATATAGGACCCGGCGACGGCGCTGATCACCCAGGGAATGATGAAGATGGCCCGCAGCACGCCGCGGCCGACGAAGTCGCGGTTCAGCGCGAGCGCTGTGCCCAGCCCGAGCGCGAAGGCGAAGACCGTGGAGGCGATCGTCCAGATGAAGGTGTTCGCGGTGACCCGCCAGAACACCTCGCTCGTCAGGATGATCGTGTAGTTGTCGAATCCGACGAACTGCTTGTCACGTAGCTGCAGGCTCGGCGGCGTGTTGTAGAAGGACAGGTCGATCGTATAGTAGATGGGATAGGCGATGACGATCAGCATCACGACGAATGCTGGCAGCACATACATGTAGTCGGCGCGGCAGGCCCAGACCCGCTGCGCGAGGCCGGATTCTGTCCTTCGCCGCGACACAGGAGCGTCGGCCAGGCTCGTCGCCGTGGTCATGGAGGCGCCCTTCACCGGAAGAAAAGGCACCGGCGGCGGTCGCCGCCGGTGACGCTGCCGATGCAGCTCAGAGCTTGCCGCCGCTCATGATGTTCTTGATCTTCTGCGCCGCGTCATCGGCGGCCTTGTCGACCGGCATCGCTCCCGTCAGCGCGTTCTGAAGCATGTCGGGAACGACGATGTTCATGATCTCAGGCGTCTCGGGAAGGGTGGGGAAGGGGACGCCATAGGGCAGCATCGAGGTCGTCACGTCCAGGAACTTGATGTTCTCGAGACGCTCCTTCATCCACTTCGTCTTGAAGCCGTTGAGGTTGCCGGGGTTCGACCCCGCATAGGCCATCTTCAGCGACCATTCCGGGCTCGTCCAGAAGCAGGTCAGCGCCTTGGCCGCGGGCAAGTCCACCTTGCCGCCGTCGACGTATTCCGGCTTCAGGATGTGCATGTTCGAGCCGCCGAAGACGACGGCGCGCTTGCCGTCCGGTCCCGTCGGGATCAGCCCGTAGCGCATGTTGTCGATGACGGTCTGGGCTTTCTCGACGTCGCTGCCGGTCGCCTTCTTCTTGAGATCCTTCATCACGTCCACGTCGGACGGATGCGAGATCATCATGCCGAGCTGGCCGGCCAGGAAGAGCGGCTGGTTGTCGGCCTGCTGGTTGGTCAGCGCCGACACGGGGACCGACTTGTCGCGCACGTACATGTCGTAGGACGCCTGCAGCGCCTTCTTGCTCGCGGCGTCGTTGATCCGGATCTCCGAATAGGTCGGCTTCGCCGCCGTCTCGTCGAAGACGCTGCCGCCATAGCCCCAGAGCTGCGGCATGAAGCGGTAGGGCGTGTTGCCGGCGTTCTTGCGGGCGACGAGGCCATAGCCGGCGATGCCGAGCTTGTCGTGGATCTGCTTGGAATACTTGACGACGTCGTCCCAGGTCGCCGGCGGCTTCTCCGGATCAAGCCCGGCGCGCTTGAACACGTCGGCGTTCCAGATGAAGGCCATGGTCTCGTTGTTGGTCGGGATGCCGTAGGTCTTGCCCTTCCACATGTTGGACTTCATGGCCCCCGGCCAGAAGTCCTCGGTGGAATAGCCGACATCCTCCGGCTTCAACTCCTGAAGGTAGCCCTTGGACGCGAACTCGACGCCCCCGAGGATCTGGAGCCGCACCAGCATAGGGCCGGCATTGCCGAGCAGGGCCGTGCGGAACTTGTCGAGCAAGTCGTTGTAGGTCAGCGCCTGGTCGACCAGTTCGATATTGGGGTAGGTCTTGCGGAAGGTCGCGAAGAAGTCCTTGTAGTATTGCCGCAACAGGTCGGGGTCGCCCTCGAAGGCGCCTTGGTACCAGAAGGTCAGCC
The DNA here is from genome assembly GCA_046349155.1 of Alsobacter sp. Lineage (GTDB taxonomy): Bacteria > Pseudomonadota > Alphaproteobacteria > Rhizobiales > Beijerinckiaceae > Alsobacter. The sequence goes on from JAXMCW010000006.1 coordinate 210,127, forward strand.
GGCCCTTGTAGTCGAGCGGGGTTACCTTGCTGCAGGCCGCCGCGGTGTCGAAGTCCTGCGTTCCCGCGATGGATCGCACATAGTCCGGGGACCACTTGCTGATGTCGACGGGTGGGGCCGCCATGGCGGCCGACGACATGAGGAACGTCACGGCGGTGGCCGTGGAAACACCGCGACGAACGGCGCGGCCGAGCGCAGGAGCCGACATTCATTCCCTCCCATTTGGCCAGCGCCCGTTCGCACGAGCACTGGGGCTTCCACCCTGATCTGAAGCTTTTTTGATCGATGCTTCGATGAATTAAAGTTCGCAGAACCCAACTTGCATGTCAATTGCAACAGATCGTATATTGTTTTTCAGAAGCTGTGCACAGACCGGCTCCGGGAGGGTTTGGTGGACGAGGTGAGCGACTACAAGGCGGCGCCGCCCTTGGGCATCGACCCGATCGGCGCCTCCACCGACTCCACCGCGCTGCTCTACAAGGTCATCCGCGAGGACATCGTGTCGGGTCGCCTCAAGGCCAACCAGCGCCTCGTGGTGGCCGAACTCGCCCAGCGCCACGGGACCTCGACGACGCCGGTCCGGGAGGTGCTCCAGCTGCTGCGCGGGGAAGGGTTCGTCATCTTCACCCGCAATCGCGGCGCGCGCGTGCGCCCGATCGACCGCGACTTCATCCGGGACATCTACGAGATCGGCGTGCTCATCGAGCCCGCCCTCACGCGCTGGTTCGTGAGGATGGCGACAGAGGCCGACATCGCGGCGCTCGAGAGGATCCAGGCGCAGATCGAAGCCAACAACTTCGCCGACCAGATCCTGCACAGCGACCTCGACACGAAGTTCCACACGCTGATCTACGAGCGCCACTACAACCGTCACGCCGCGGAACTGTGGTGGAAGCACCGCGAGGTGCTGCGCGCGGTCAGCCGCCGCTTCAACTTCACGCTCGCCCGGCGGGCCCAGATCATCGGCGACCATCGCGAGCTCATCGCCCATATCAAGGCGGGCGAGGCGGACAAAGCCGCCGAGCTCGTGGCGCGCCACGTCGAAGGGTCCGGCCTCCACATCCTCGAGCACATGCGGGCCATGGCCGCCGCCCGGGCGGGCTGATCCGCCGGCCCCGCGCACGTTCCACCTCGTCGTCACCGGAAAGCAACGTCCATGAAAATCACCGGCATCACGCCCTGGCTCATCAAGTCGAAGGCCTCCTACTGGGGCGAGTTCCTCTTCGTCGAGGTCAGCACGGACGAGGGCGTCACCGGCTGGGGCGAGATCACCACGACGACCGACATCGCCAATCGCGGACTCACGGCCATGCTGCGCCAGATCGGCCCGATGATGGTCGGCGAGGATCCCGCGCAGATCGAGCGGCTCTGGCACAGGCTGTTCCGAAGCTTCACCTACATGGGCAGCCGCGGCGCGGCCGTGGAATGCCTCAGCGCCATCGACATCGCGCTGTGGGACATCCGCGGAAAGACGCTCGGCAAGCCGATCTACGAACTCCTGGGCGGGCCGGTGCGCGAGGACATTCCCCTCTACACGCACCCTGACCAGCGGAAGTTCACGAGCAAGGAGGCCGTCATCGCCGAGATCCAGGATATCGTGAAGTCCGGACACACGGCCCTGAAGTTCGATCCGTTTCCCCAGCAGGGTCCCGTCGTGGACGGGCGGGCCCGCGAGCAGCGCGAGGGCTATCTCGACGGGAGCATGACGCGCAGGGACGAGCGCGAGGCCGCGGAGCTCACGGCGCTGATCCGCGAGACCGCGGGGCCGGACATCGAGATCCTGATCGACGCGCACGGGCGCTTCGACGTGCCCACGGCCATCCGCCTCTGCCGGTCGCTCGAGGAGGCCGGCAAGATCGACTGGTTCGAGGAACCGTGCCCGCCCGAGAGCCTCAACGCCCTCAAGCAGGTGCGCGAGAAGGTAAGCGCCCCGATCTCATGGGGCGAACGCGGCCACACCAAATGGGACTTCGTCCCGGTTCTCGAGAACAAGCTCGCCGACTTCATCATGCCCGACGTCACCTGGACGGGCGGCATCACCGAACTGAAGAAGATCTCGGCCCTCTGCGAGGCGTATTACATTCCCGTCTCGCCCCACGACGCCGCCGGGCCGATCAACGTCGTGGCGGGGGCGCAGGTGATGATGACCGTTCCGAACTTCTACAAGCTGGAGACGTCGGAGTGGAACCTGTCGAAATATGATCATCTCATCGACGTGCCGCTGGACAACTCGAACGGCAGCCTGAAGCTCAACCCGGCCCCTGGCCTCGGCATCGAGATGAACCGCGAGTACCTCGAGGCGCACGCCGTGGAGTGAGGCGCGTACGGCGTCATCCGCCGCGAGAGCGTCAAGACCACCGAGCCAGCACCCCACGCCCATCCCGGAGCATCCCTGTGAAGATCACCGGCATCGACACGGTCGTCGTCAACGCGATCCATCGCAACTGGATCTTCGTGAAAGTGCTCACCGACCAGCCGGGGCTGCACGGCTGGGGGGAGGCGACGCTCGAGTGGAAGACCCGGGCCGTCAAGGGCGCCATCGAGGATCTGGCGCCCTTCGTGGTGGGCGAGGACCCGATGCGCATCGAGCATCTCGTCAACCGGATGACCCGCTTCAGCTTCTGGCCGCTCGGCTCGATCGGCCTGACCGCCGTCTCGGGGATCGAGCAGGCGCTGTGGGACATCAAGGGCAAGGACCTCGGCGTTCCCGTCTGGCAGTTGCTCGGCGGCAAGGTCCGCGACAAGGTGCGCGTCTACACGCATCTGGGGCGCGGCTCAGCCGGCTTCCAGGTGCCGCAGTCCGACATCTCGGCCTATTGCGACGCCGTGCAGCAAACGGTCGAGATGGGCTACGACGCCGTGAAGCTCGGCTTCGTGCCCTATAGCGGCTACGACGCTCCGATCAGGGCCATCCGGCACACGGAGGCCCTGGCGCGCGCCGTGCGCGAACGCGTCGGCGAGACAGTCGACATCATGGTGGATTTTCACGGTCGTCCCGATTCCCTCGACGCGGCGATCGCCTACGTCAACGCCATCGCGCCGATCAGGCCTCTCTTCTGCGAGGAGGTCATCCAGCCCGGCGACGCGCGTGCCATGGCGGACATCGCCCGGCGTGTCGACTGCCCGCTCGCCACGGGCGAGCGGCTGTTCACTCCCCGTGAATTCGCCGACATCGCGGAGGCCCGGGCCGTGGCCTATATCCAGCCCGACCTCGCCCATTGCGGAGGCCTGTCGGGGGGACGCAAGATCGCGGCGATCGCGGAGGCCGCGCACATGGGCGTCTGCCCCCACAATCCCATGGGGCCCGTGGCGGGAGCCGTGGCGCTGAACTTCGACGTGGCCACGACCAACTTCGTCATCCAGGAGGAGGCGGTGGGGATCGTGCCGTGGTTCGAGGAGATCTGCACGGCCCATCCGCTGCACCTCAGGGACCGTTGCTGGGCGGTGCCCGACGCGCCGGGCCTTGGCATCGAGATCGACGAGGCGGCTGCCGCCCGGCACCCCTTCGAGCAGGAGGTCATTCCTGCAACCGCGTCCGTCCTGTGGGACGGGCGCATCGCGAACTGGTAGCCGCCGCGGCGCAACCGCACGAAGCCAGCACAAATCATGCGGGTCCGCCGATCCGCGACAGGGAGACTGCCCATGCCGACGATGGCCGGCGCCGAGGAGGCGCTCGATCGAGTGAACACGGCCTCGAAGCCGTCGCAGCTTCGCATCACGGACATGCGCGTGGCCGAGATCGAGGGCGCGCCCTTCAGGTCCGCGCTGGTCAAGATCTACACGAACCAGGGGCTCGTGGGACTGGGGGAGGTGCGCGACGGCGCCAGCGCCACCTACGCGCTCATGCTGAAGAGCCGGCTGCTCGGCGAAAACCCCTGCGACATCGACCGCCTGTTCCGCCGCATCAAGCAGTTCGGCGGCCACGGGCGTCAGGGCGGCGGGGTTTCAGCCGTCGAGATCGCGCTGTGGGACCTTGCCGGCAAGGCCTATGGCGTGCCGATCTACCAGATGCTCGGCGGCCGGTTCCGCGACAAGGTCCGCGTCTATTGTGACACGGACGCCGAAAAGCCGAGCGGCACGGAGACGGGCAAGCGCCTCAAGGCGCGCATGGAGCTCGGCTTCACCGTCCTCAAGATGGACCTGGGCCTGATGCAGATCGCCGACCTTCCGGGCGCGGTGGTCGCGCCGGCGGGCATGCTCGAAGCCCTGCGCTCGCGCGACGCGCAGGCCAGGGCCCGCACGATGGAGGAGCGGCGGCGGCGCAACGCCGCCTATGACGCACAGAACGTGCAGCACCCCTTCACCGGCCTGCACTTCACGGACAAGGGGCTCGACTATCTCGAGCAGTACATCGCCGAAGTGCGCGACGTGATCGGGACGGAGATCCCGCTCGCCATCGATCATGTCGGCCACATCTCGCTGCAGAACGGCATCAGGCTCGCGCGGCGGATCGAGAAATACGTGCCGGCCTGGCTGGAGGACGTGATCCCCTGGCAGTACACGGACCACTACCGGCAGTTGCAGGAGGCGACCTCGGTTCCGATTTGCACGGGCGAGGACATCTACCTGAAGGAGAACTTCGAGCCGCTGCTCAAGGCGGGCATCTCCGTGATCCACCCCGATTTGCTCACGACGGGCGGCATCCTGGAGACCAAGAAGATCGGCGACATGGCGCAGGACCACGGCGTCGCCATGGCGATCCACATGGCGGAGAGTCCGATCGCCGCCATGGCCGCGGCCCATGTCGCCGTCGCGACCGAGAACTTCATGGCGCTCGAATATCACTCGGTCGACGTCCCGTGGTGGGACGACATCGTGACGGGGCTGCCCAAGCCTCTCGTCAGGAACGGCTTCATCGAGGTGCCGGACAAGCCGGGCCTCGGCATCGACGATGTGGTCGACGAGGTCATCAGCCAGCACCTGCAGCCGGGCGTCGGCGGGATCTGGCAGCCCACAGAAAGCTGGGACGACGAATATTCCTGGGACCGCACCTGGAGCTGACGTCCCTGCGGGTCCGCAACCGAACTGTCCGCCGCCGGGACCGCGCCCGGCTTGCGTCTCCGTCCATCCTCACCACGAACAGGCACTGGCCATGAAGATCACGGACCTGCGCTGCGCCGTCATCGGCAAGCATCCGATCGTCCGCATCACCACCGACGAGGGCGTCCACGGGCTCGGCGAGGTCGAGTACACCAAGGGCTACATCAAGCCCTGGGTACTGCACTTCCGGGAGGCGCTGGTCGGCGAGGATCCGACCGACGTGGAGCGGGTGATGCTGAAGATCCGCCAGCGGGGATCGTTCAAGCCCTACGGCGCGGCCGTCAGCGCCATCGAGCACGCCCTATGGGACATCGCGGGGAAGGCGGCGAACGTGCCGGTCTACAAGCTGCTCGGCGGCAAGGTGCGCGACAAGGTCCGCTGCTACAACGGCAACAGGCGCCGGAAGCGGACCGGTGACCGTCCCGAGGACTACGCCGCCGACGTGAAGTGGATGAGCGAGCTCCCCGAGAAGTTCTTCATGGTGAAGCAGGGCATCAGCTTCCACTCCAACATGAAGGACACGGTGGACGACTTCCACTACGGCGTGCGCCAGACGCGGTCGGGCTACCACGGCGCCATGGACCAGGGCGTGATCAGCGAGCATGGCTTCAACCACATGCTCGACTGCGTCATCGCGATGAAGGAAGTGCTCGGCGACAAGGTGAGCCTGGCGCTCGATTGCGGCCCCGGCTGGATGCTGCCGGACGCGATCAGGTTCGCCCGGGCCGTCGAGAAGTACAACATCGCCTGGCTCGAGGACATGCTCACGGGCGACTATGTGCCGTGGGTCAATCCGCAGGCCTATCGCGAACTCACGGTGTCCACCTCGACGCCGATCCATACCGGCGAGCAGATCTATCTCAGGCACAATTTCAAGGAACTGATCGAGACCCAGGCGGTGCGCATCGTCGGGCCGGATCCGGCCGACATCGGCGGCATCGCGGAACTGAAATGGGTCGCCGAGCACGCCTACATGCACTCGATCCTGATGGCGCCTCACGGCACGGCCAACGGCCTCCTGGGGCTCGGCGCGCTGATCAACGTCTGCGCCACGCTGCCCGCGAACTACATCGCCTTCGAGTATCCCACGGCGTCCGACCCGTGGTGGCCGGAGATCATCGTTGGGCTGCCCTCGGGCCCCATCGTCACGGATTCGATGGTCGACCTGCTCCCCGCCCCCGGCCTCGGACTCGACATCGACGCGAAGGCCGCCAGGCCCTACCTCAAGGAGGAGGATGCGGGGTTCTTCGACTGAGGCGCCCCGAGGCCGCGTTGCCGACGACAGGATCCCCCGGAGGCGGGAGCCGCCCGTGACGGCGGAGGCGCAGCCGCGAGCGTAAGCGCGACGCCCCCGCTCAGCGCGTCGGCGCGTCGCCTCGTCCTTATGACGCCCTTACATCCCCCGCCCGCCTTCCCCATCGATCCCTGACGGGCGCACGCCCTAGCCTCCCGCCATCTCGCAGGAGGCTTTCATGACAGACGCCCTCTTCCTCGCGCTCGGCCTGGGCCCGTTTGGCCTGCTGGCGCTCTACGCCCGCTGGGCGGCCACGCAGTGAGCCGGCCATGACGGACCTCGTCCTCGGGGGCGTCGTGGCGGCGGGACTCGCCGTCTACCTGCTTTACGCCCTTCTCCACCCCGAACGCTTCTGACCGGTGGCGCCCGCCGGGCGCACGCTTTCCGGGAGGCCCCTCATGTCGGCGCAAGGCTGGCTCCAGATCCTCGTCATCCTCGCGGCGGTGCTCGCCGCCGCCATTCCCCTCGGCGTCTTCATGGGACGCGTCCTCGACGGCAAGCGGACCTGGCTGACGCCCGTGCTTGGCCCCGTCGAGGCCGGCTTCTACCGGCTTGCCGGCGTCGATCCCTCGCGCGAACAGAGTTGGCTCGGCTATGGCCTTGCCATGCTCGCCTTCAACGCCGGCGGCTTCCTGCTGCTCTACCTGATCCTGCGTCTCCAGGGCGGGCTTCCCCTGAACCCGCAGGGCTTCGACGGCGTGCCGCCGGACCTCGCGTTCAACACGGCGGTGAGTTTCGTCACCAACACCAACTGGCAGGCCTATGGCGGCGAGACCACGATGAGCCACTTCAGCCAGATGGCCGGGCTCACCGTGCAGAACTTCTTGTCCGCCGCGACCGGCATCGGCCTGGCGCTCGCCCTCGTGCGCGGCTTCGCCCGGTCCTCGGCCGCGACGGTCGGCAACTTCTGGGCGGACGTGACGCGCTCGACGCTCTACATCCTGCTGCCGCTCTCCATCGTGTCCGCCCTGGCCATGGTGGCGCTCGGCATGCCCCAGACGCTGGCGGCGTCGGTCGACGCGACCACGCTGGAAGGCGGCAAGCAGGTCATCGCCCTGGGGCCAGTGGCGTCCCAGGTCTCCATCAAGATGCTCGGCACCAACGGGGGCGGCTTCTTCAACGCCAACGCCGCGCACCCCTTCGAAAATCCCAGCGCGCTCGCCTGCGCCTTCCAGATCTGGCAGATGCTCGTGCTGTCCACGGCCATCGTGTTCAGCTTCGGCCGGATGATCGGAGATCCCCGCCAGGCGCGGGCGGTCCTCGCGGCCATGGCCATCATCCTGCTGGCGGGCGTGGCGATCGCCTACTGGGCCGAGGCTGCGGGCACCCCCATGCTGCAGGCAGCCGGCGTCGATCCCGCCGCCGGCAACATGGAAGGCAAGGAGGTCCGCTTCGGGCTTGCGCTCTCCGCGCTGTTCGCGGCCGTCACGACCGGTCTGTCCTGCGGCGCGGTGAACGCCATGCATGCGAGCTTCACGCCCCTTGGCGGCCTCGTCCCGCTGGTGCTCATCCAGCTCGGCGAGATCCTTCCCGGCGGCGTCGGGTCGGGGCTCTACGGCATGCTGGTGATCGCCGTCATCGCCGTCTTCGTGGCGGGCCTGATGGTGGGCCGCACGCCCGAATATCTCGGCAAGAAGATCGAGGCGCGGGAGATGAAGATGGCGATGCTCGCCGTGCTCGTCCTGCCGGCGGCCATCCTCGGCTTCTCCGCCGTGGCGCTCGTCATCCCGCAGGGCCTGGCCGGGGTGCTCAATGCCGGGCCCCACGGCCTCTCCGAGGTGCTGTACGCCTATTCCTCGGCGGCCGGCAACAACGGCTCGGCCTTCGCGGGCCTGTCGGCCAACACGCCCTGGTACAACGTCACGCTCGGCCTCGCGATGCTCGCCGGGCGCTTCGCCTACATCGTGCCCATGCTCGCCATGGCCGGCTCGCTGGCGGCCAAGCCGCGGCTCGCCGCCTCCACGGGCACCTTCCCGACGCACGGTCCCCTCTTCGTCGGCCTCCTGGTCGGCGTGATCCTGATCCTGGGCGGCCTGCAATTCTTCCCGGCCCTCGCTCTCGGGCCCATCGCCGAGCAGGTGCTCATGCTCGCCGGCAAGACCTTCTGAGGTGCATCCATGACCAGCCACGCCGTGCGGAGATCCTCCCTGTTCGATCCCGCGCTGTTGCGCCGCGCCGTCCCGGACGCTGTGCGCAAGCTCAACCCCGCATCCCTCGTCCGCAACCCCGTGATCTTCGTGACCGAGGTCGTGGCCGCGCTCGTCACCGCCATTGCCCTGCGCGATCTCGCGACGGGCCACCCCTACGCGTTCACCGGCCAGATCGCCGGCTGGCTCTGGTTCACGGTGCTCTTCGCCAACTTTGCCGAGGCCGTGGCGGAGGGCCGCGGGCGCGCCCAGGCCGACTCCCTGCGCCGGGCGCGGACCGAGACCGTCGCCAAGAAGCTCGTGGACGCCGAGCGGCGCGAGATCTTCACCCTTGCGCCCGCGCCGGAACTGCAGCCCGGCGACCTCGTCCTCGTGGAGGCCGGAGACCTCGTGCCGGGAGACGGCGAGGTCGTCCTCGGCGTCGCCTCCGTCAACGAGGCCGCCATCACCGGCGAGTCGGCTCCGGTGATCCGCGAGTCCGGAGGGGACCGCTCGGCGGTGACGGGCGGGACCACCGTGATCTCGGACTGGCTCGTCGTCCGCATCACGGCGGGGCCCGGCTCATCCTTCCTCGACCGCATGATCGCGCTGGTGGAGGGGGCCGAGCGGCAGAAGACGCCCAACGAGATCGCCCTCAACATCCTGCTCGCCGGCCTGACCATCGTGTTCCTCATCGCCGTCGTCTCGCTCGCGGGCCTCGCGCGCTATTCCGGCGCGGACGTGCCGGTGCCGGTCCTCGTGGCGCTCCTGGTGACGCTGATCCCCACCACGATCGGGGGGCTGCTCTCGGCGATCGGCATCGCCGGCATGGACCGCCTGGTGGCGTTCAACGTGCTGGCCACCTCGGGGCGCGCCGTGGAGGCCGCCGGCGATGTCGACACCCTGCTGCTCGACAAGACGGGCACGATCACCTTCGGCAATCGCATGGCCAGCGAGATCATTCCCGCGACCGGCGTCTCCGAGCAGGAGGCCGTCCGGGCCGCGCTGCTCGCAAGCCTCGCCGACGAGACGGCGGAGGGCCGCTCCATCGTGCAACTGGCCCGCGAGAGCTACGGGCTGACCGCCGGCCCGGCCGACCCGCAGGCCACCTTCATCCCCTTCTCCGCCACCGCGCGTCTCTCCGGCGTCGACCTGCCCGGCCGGCGGCTGCGCAAGGGCGCGGTGGACGCGGTGCTTCGCTTCGCCGGCCAGGGCGGCGCGTCGACGTCCGGCGATGCGGCCTTCTCCGCCGCCGTCGACCGCATTGCCCGCTCGGGCGGCACGCCCCTGGGCCTCGCCGGCGACGGCCGGCTGCTCGGGGTCATCCACCTCAAGGACGTGGTCAAGCCGGACATCAAGGACCGCTTCGCGGAGCTCCGGCGCATGGGCATCCGCACGGTCATGGTGACGGGCGACAACCCGGTCACGGCGGCCGCCATCGCGTCGGAGGCCGGTGTGGACGACTTCATCGCCGAGGCGACGCCGCAGGACAAGCTCGCCTATATCCGCCGCGCCCAGGCCGAGGGCCGCCTCGTGGCCATGTGCGGCGACGGCACCAACGATGCTCCGGCCCTGGCGCAGGCCGATGTCGGCGTGGCCATGCAATCGGGCACGCAGGCGGCCCGCGAGGCCGGCAACATGGTCGACCTCGACTCCAACCCGACGAAGCTCATCGAGATCGTCGGCATCGGCAAGCAGCTCCTGATGACGCGCGGCTCGCTGACCACGTTCTCCATCGCCAATGACGTCGCGAAGTACTTCGCCATCATTCCCGCCCTGTTCGTTGCGGCGATCCCGGAGCTCGGGGTGCTCAACGTGATGGGCCTCTCGACGCCGCAGAGCGCCATCCTCTCCGCGGTGATCTTCAACGCCCTGATCATCGTCGCCCTGATTCCCCTGGCGCTGCGCGGCATCGCCTACCGGCCGCTCGGGGCGGCCGCGCTGCTGCGCCGCAACCTGCTCGTCTACGGCCTCGGCGGCCTCGTCCTGCCTTTCATCGGCATCAAGGCGGTGGACCTCGTGGTCGCCGCCCTCGGCCTCGCCTGAGGAGGCGAACCATGTCCCACCTGAGACCGGCCCTCGTGCTTCTCGTGCTCTTCACGCTGCTGACCGGCATCGCCTATCCGCTCGCGGTCACGGGCCTGGCGCGCACCCTCCTGTCGCGGCAGGCCGGGGGCGGTCTGGTCGTCGAAGACGGACGGGTCGTCGGCGCCTCGCTGATCGGCCAGGCCTTCACGGACGCGCGCTACGTCTGGCCCCGGCCTTCCGCGACGACGGCGCCCGACCCGCAGGACGCCGGCAAGACCGTCGACGCGCCCTATAACGCCGCCAACTCGGCCGGCTCGAACCTGGGGCCGACCTCCAAGGCGCTCGCCGAGCGGCTGTCCGCCTCGGCCGAGGCGCTGAGGACGGCCGGGATCGCGGGGCCGCTGCCCGGGGATGCGCTGACCACGTCCGCGAGCGGCCTCGATCCCCACGTCTCGCCGGCCTTCGCCCTGGCGCAGGTTCCCCGCGTGGCCCGCGCCCGCGGCATCGGCGAGGAGCAGGTCCGCAGGATCGTGCTCGCCGCCATCGAGGAGCGGGACTGGGGCCTGTTCGGCGAGCCTCGCGTCAACGTGCTCGCCGTCAATCGAAGCCTGGACGCCGCCTTCGCCAAGCCCTGATAGACTGCCGCCATGAGCTCCAGCCTACCGCGCCCCTCGCCAGACGCCCTGCTCGCCATGGCCGAGCGGGAGGAGCGCGGCCGGCTCAAGATCTTCTTCGGGGCCGCGCCGGGCGTGGGCAAGACCTTCGCCATGCTCCAGGCCGGCGCCGCGGCCCAGGCGGAGGGTCGCGACGTCGCGGTCGGGCTGGTGGAGACGCATGGGCGCGCGGAGACGGCGGCGCTGCTCGGCGCGACGGAGGTCCTGCCGCGCCGGCGCGTGCCGCACATGGGCCGGATCGTCGAGGAGTTCGACCTCGACGCGGCGCTCGCACGGCGGCCGGACCTCCTGCTGCTGGACGAACTCGCCCATACCAACGCGCCCGACAGCCGGCATCCCAAGCGGTGGCAGGACGTGCAGGAGCTCCTGGAGGCGGGCATCGACGTCTGGACGACGCTCAATGTCCAGCACCTCGAGAGCGTCAACGACATCGTCCTGCGGGTGACGGGCGTGCGTGTCCGCGAGACGGTGCCGGACGCCGCCTTCGAGAAGGCGGACGAGATCGTCCTGGTCGACCTGCCGCCCGACGAACTGCTCAAGCGCCTCGCGGAAGGCAAGGTCTATCTCGGCGAGACCGCGCTCCGGGCTCGGGACAATTTCTTCAGGCCGCAGAACCTCGCCGCGCTGCGGGAGCTCGCGCTGCGCCGCGCCGCGGAACGCGTCGACAGCGACCTCGTCGAGCGGATGCAGGGAGGCGCGATCGAGGGGCCCTGGCCGGCCGGGGAACGGCTGCTCGCCTGCGTGGGAGCCGACGCGTTTGCCGAGGCCGTGGTCCGTCGTGCGAAGCGGCTCGCCGACCAGATCGGCGCGCCCCTGACGGTGGTGACGGTCGAGCGTCCGGGCGAACGCCCCGACCCGCGGGCCGCCCCGCGGCTCGGCGAGATCTTCCGGCTGGCGGAGGCGCTCGGCGCCGATGCCCAGACACTGGTCGGCGCGGACGTGCCGGACACGATCCTCAAGTTCGCACGGTTCGAGAACGTCACGCAGATCGTCGTCGGCCCGTCCCGCGGCGGGATGCTGGCGCAACTCCTTCGCCGCACCTTGCCGCAGGAATTGATCCGGCGGGCCGAAGGCATCTCCGTGCACGTCCTGACCGCGCCGGCGAGCCCGACCGAACGGCGTCCCATGGTCCCGAGGGCGTCCGCCGAGGCGCGGCCCTATCTGGTCGCAGCCGGCGGCGTCGTCGCGGCCACGGCGCTGGGCGAGGCGCTGTCCTCCGTCCTCGCGCTGCCCAATCTTTCGATGGTCTACCTGATGGCCGTCCTGTCGCCCGCCATCCTGTTCGGCGTCTGGCCGGCGATCTTCGCCTCCGGCCTGTCGTTCCTCGCCTATAATTTCTTCTTCATCGAGCCGGTCTACACCTTCACCGTCGCGCAGCCCTACGAGCTCCTGTCGCTCATCGTCTTCCTGATCATCGCCGTGATCACCTCCGCGGTGGCCGGCCGCGCGCGCGAGCAGGCCCGCGCCTCCGCGGCCCGCGTGCGCGCCACGCGCAGGCTCTACGAGTTCACCCGCAGGCTGTCGGCCGTGACGCAGAAGGAGGCCGTGGCCGAGGTCGCCGCCGCCGAGATCCATGGCTCCGTGGGCCGCGGGGCCGTGGTGCTGGACGCCGGCGGCGCTCCCGACCTGCTGGCGGCATGGCCGCCCGAGACGCTCGACGAGCGTTCGCTCGCGGCCGCCCGCTGGGCCATCGACAGGCTGGAGCCCGCGGGCGCCGGGACGGGGACCCTGCCGGAGACGCCGTGGCTGTTTCTGCCGCTGCGGACCGGGGCCACGGCGGCCGGCGCCGTCGGCGTGGCGATGTCCCCGGCGACCCGGCTCCCTGCCGAGGAACGCGCCCTGCTGGAGAGCCTGGTCGAGCAGACCGCCGCAGCCCTGCAGCGGACGGCGCTCGCCGAGGAGGGCGAGACCGCGCGCCACAGCGCGGAAGCCGAGCGGGTCCGCAACACCCTTCTCGCCTCGGTCTCGCATGACTTCCGCACGCCGCTCGCCGCCATCCTCGGCGCGGCGAGCGCCCTGTCCGACCTCGGCGAGGCCATGGACGAGAGCACCCGCCGCAGCCTGCTCGGCGACATTCGCGAGGAGGCCGAGCACCTCGACGGCATGGTACGCAACCTGCTCTCGATCACGCGCGTCGAGGCCGGCGCGCTGGAGCTGAACCGGAGCTGGGTCGACCTTCCCGAACTCGCCCACCGGGTCGTCGCGCAGGCTCGCCGGCGCGGCGCGGGTCAACGTTTCTCGGTGACGGCGGAGCCCGGTCTTCCCCTCGTGCTGGCCGACCAGGGGCTGATCGACCAGGCGCTTGCCAACCTCGTCGGCAACGCCGTCCGCCATGCCGGCCCGACGGCCTCCATCCGCGTGGCGCTCGCGCGCAGGGGCGAGGCCGTCGCGCTTGCGGTCGAGGATGACGGTCCCGGCATCCCGGCCGGCCTGCTTCCGCAGATCTTCGAGAAGTTCGCCCGCGGCCGTGCCGCGGGGGACAGCGGCGAGGGCGTCGGCCTCGGCCTCGCGATCGCGCGCGGCATCGCCGAGGCGCATGGCGGGACGCTGGCGGTCGAAAGCCCGGCCGCGGAGGGTCGCGGCGCCCGTTTCACCCTGACCTTGCCCACGGGAGGCGCGCCGGCCCCATGACCAAGCCTACGCGTGTCCTCGTGGTGGACGACGAGCCCGCCATCCATCGGTTCCTGACGCCTGCCCTCGCCGCCGCGGGCTACGAGCCTGTCGCGGCGACCACGGGAGCGGAGGGCCTGCGCCTGATGGCGACGGCGGCCCCGGACCTCGTCGTGCTCGATCTCGGCCTGCCCGACATGGACGGCAAGGACGTCATCGTGCAGGCGCGGGCCTGGTCGCAGGTCCCGATCATCGTGCTGTCCGCACGCGACCGCGAGGCGGAGAAGATCGCCGCGCTCGACCTGGGAGCGGACGATTTCGTCAACAAGCCCTTCGGCGTGGGGGAGCTGATGGCAAGGCTGCGGGCGGCGCTGCGCCACCGCATCCAGGAGAGCGGGGAAACGGCGGTCTTCCACGCCGGCTCCCTCCTGGTGGACGTGCCGGCTCACCGCGTGACCCTGGACGGAGCGCCGGTGAAGCTGACGCCCCGCGAGTTCGACCTCCTGGTCTTCCTGGCGAGGCATGCCGGCAAGGTGGTGACGCACGGGCAGATCCTGAAGGCCGTCTGGGGTCCCGCGCACGTGCACGACACCCAGTACCTGCGGGTCTATGTCGGCCAACTTCGCGCCAAGCTGGAGGCGGACCCCGACGATCCCAGGCTGATCGTGACCGAGCCCGGAATCGGCTACCGTCTGGACGGATGACGGACGAACGCCCCCGGCGCGACGAGGGAGCGACGCCTCCCCGCGAAGCGCAAGGTCCTGCCGGTGCTCGCCCGTCCTCCGTCGACAAGGGCCGCGGACGACGCGAGGGGCGCAGCATGCAAGGATTGAACGTTCTGATCGTCGGCGGCGGAGCTGGGCTCGGCGAGTTATTGGCCCGGCTGGCGGTGGAGGACGGAGCGGCCGGCCTGGGCGTTATCGACATCGATGGCGAGGCCGCCGCGCGGGCCCTCGAGCCGGCGCGCGCCAGGGGGCTTCCGGCGGCCTCGGCCGCCTGCGACATCCAGGCGGGCCCGCAGTGCCACCTCGCCTTCGAGGCCGTCGCAGCGCGGCTCGGCCGCGTCGACACGCTCGTCAACTGCGCGGCCATCTACCCGCGGCGGCCGATCCTCGAGATCACGGACGCGGACTGGGACGCCTCGACCGGCGTCAACATCAAGGGCACCTACCACATGATGGTGGCGGCGGTCCGGCACATGCAGGGGCAGGCGCCCCGGGGCGCGGTGCGCGGCCGCATCGTGAACCTCACCTCGGTCGACGCCTTCAAGGCGCATCCGCAGAACGCCCACTATGCCGCGACCAAGGCCGCGGTGGTCAGCCTGACGCGGTCCTTCGCCCATCATGTCGCCGGCGACGGCATCCTCGTGAACTCCGTGGCTCCGGCTGGCATGGCGACGGAGCGCGCCCGGCAGCTCGGCTTCCTGGAGGAGCTGGCCAGGGCGAGCCCGCTCGGCCGCGGCGCGCTCCCGGAGGAGATCGCCCAGTGGGTGCTCATGACCGGCGGACCGAGGAACACCTACATGACCGGCGAGAACGTCATCGTCTCCGGCGGCTACATCTACGCGTGACCCCGCGCTCCCCGACCCAGGCGCGCGGCGGATCTCCCGGTTCTCGGAAAGCGATTGCATGACCTCAGCGACCCACGACATTCGCCTCGGCGCAGACATCGGCGGCACCTTCACCGACGTCGTGCTCGACGTCAGGGGCCGGCTCTTCTCGACGAAGGTGCTGACGACCTATGCCGCGCCGGAGCAGGCGGTGCTCGACGGCGTCGCGATCGTCAGCCGGGACGCCGGGGTGTCGCCGTCCGAGATCGGCCTCGTCATCCACGGCACGACGCTGGCGACCAATGCGCTCATCGAACGGCGCGGCGCCAGGACGGCCTTCATCACCACCGAGGGCTTCCGTGACGTGATCGAGATGCGCACGGAAGGCCGGTACGACCAGTATGACCTCAACCTCAGGCTGCCGGGGCCGCTGATTCCGCGCGAGGACCGCTTTCCCGTGAAGGGCCGGATCGGCGCCGAGGGGCAGGTCCTGCAGCCACTCGACGAGGCGGCCCTGGACGACATCGCCGCAGCCGTCGCCGCGGGCGGCTTCCAGTCCGTCGCGATCGGCTTCATCCATGCCTACATGAACCCGGCCCACGAGCGACGGGCCCGCGAGATTCTCGCGGCGACGCTGTCCGTCCCGATCTCGATCTCGTCCGAGGTCTCGCCGCAGATGCGGGAATTCGAGCGATTCAACACGGTCTGCGCCAACGCCTATGTGCGCCCGCTGATGGCGGACTACCTGGCCCGGCTGCAGACGCGGCTGCAGGACATGGGGGCCGCCTGCCCGGTCTTCATGATCCATTCCGGCGGGGGACTGATCTCGGTCGGGACGGCCGCGGAGTTCCCGGTGCGGCTGGTGGAGTCGGGGCCCGCGGGAGGCGCCATCTTCGCGGCCGACATCGCCCGGCGCTTCGGCCTCGACCATGTCGTCAGCTACGACATGGGAGGCACCACCGCCAAGATCTGCCTGATCGAGGACTTCGTCCCGCAGACGGCGCGGAGCTTCGAAGTGGCCCGAGGCGAGCGCTTCGCCAAGGGCTCGGGCATGCCGATCTCGATCCCCGTCATCGAGATGATCGAGATCGGGGCCGGCGGCGGCTCCATCGCCTGGGTCGACGCCATGGGCCGCATCCAGACGGGACCGGAGAGCGCGGGCTCCGAGCCGGGCCCTGCCTGCTACGGCCGGGGCGGCCAGCGCCCCGCCATCACGGACGCCGACCTCGTGCTGGGCAAGATCGACCCCGAGGCCTTCGCGGGAGGCGCCATCACGCTCGACGCCGAGGCCTCGCGCCGCGCCATCGCGACCCATGTCGGCGAGAGGCTGTCGCTCGACACGCTGTCCGCGGCCTTCGGCATTGCGGAGGTCGTGGACGAGAACATGGCCAATGCCGCGCGCGTCCACGCCGTCGAGCACGGCAAGGACATCTCGGAGAACGTGATGATCGCCTTCGGCGGCGCCGCGCCGCTGCATGCCGCGCGGCTCTGCGAGAAGCTGGGCCTCGACCGATGCCTCGTGCCCCAGGGCGCGGGCGTCGGCTCGGCGATCGGCTTCCTCAAGGCTCCCTTCGCCTACGAGACGCTCGCCTCCAAGGTCGTCCGCCTGTCGCTCTTCGACCCGCAGGAGGCCAACGCGCTGCTCGCCGGCCTCAAGGCCTCGGCCGAGCGCTTCGTGCGCTCGGGCAGCAGGGGCGCGGTCACCTGCGAGATCACCGCCTTCATGCGCTACGCGGGCCAAGGCTGGGAGATCCCGGTGCCGCTGGGCGACGGGGCCTTCGGGCCGGACGCCGCCCGGGACCTCGCCGAGGCCTTCCGCACGACCTATGCCCGCTTCTTCGGCCGCGCCATCGACGGGCTCGACGGCCTCGAGATCGAGGTTGTGACCTGGTCCGTCAGGGCGAGCGACGAGCGTCCTTCCACCGATCTCCACGCGATCACGACGGGCACGCGCATGGCGCCCGCCGGGCCCGCCCGTGAGGTCTTCGACCCCGCGAGCGAGCGCATGCGGTCTTCCGCCATCGTCGAGCGCGGCGCCTTGCATCCTGGCGACCGCGTGCCCGGCCCCGCCGTGATCGTGGAGCGCGAGACCTCGACCGTGGTCACCGCCAGCTTCGACGCCGTGATGCAGAGCGACGGCGGCATCCTTCTGGTCCGCAAGGAGATCGGCGCATGAGCCGGAGCGACGGGACGACGGTGAGCGACATCCGCCTGCAGGTCATGTGGAACCGGCTGGTCGCGGTCGTCGAGGAACAGGCGCGGACCTTGCTGAGGACGGCCTTCTCCACCTCGGTCCGCGAAGCGGGGGACCTCTCGGCGGGGGTCTTCACCCGCCATGGAGAGATGCTCGCCCAGGCCGTCACCGGCACGCCCGGCCACGTGAACACCATGGCCGAGGCCGTGCGGAACTTCATGGACGCCATCCCGCGCGAGGAGATGTTCGAAGGGGACACCTACGTCACCAACGATCCCTGGCTCGGCACGGGGCACCTGCACGACATCACGATGGTGTCGCCGTCCTTCCTCGACGGGGAACTCGTCGCCTTCTTCGCCTGCACGGCGCACGTGGTGGACGTGGGCGGTCGGGGCTTCGGGGCCGACGCGAAGTCTGTCTACGAGGAAGGGATCCAGATCCCCATCATGAAGTTCGCCGAGAGAGGCGTGGTGAACCGCGACCTCGTCCGGATCATCCGCGCGAACGTGCGCGAGCCCAACCAGGTCGTCGGCGACTTCTACTCCCTGGCCGCCTGCAACGAGGTCGGTCATCGCCGCCTCGTCGAGATGATGAACGAGGTCGGCGTGCGGTCGCTCGAGAACCTCGGCGCATTCATCTTCTCGCGGACCCGCCAGGCCATGGCCGGCCGCATCGCGGCGCTGCCCAGGGGGCGCTGGGCGAACGAGACGGTCACGGACGGGTATGACGAGCCGGTGCGGCTCTGCGCGGAAGTATCCATCCACGACGACGGGGTGAACGTCGACGTCACGGGCTCCTCGCCGGTCAGCCGCTGGGGCATCAACGTGCCCGTCATCTACACCAAGGCCTACGCCTCCTATGCGCTGAAATGCGTGATCGCCCCGGATATTCCAAACAACGCGGCCTCGCTCGCCTTCTTCACGGTGTCGGCGCCGGACTGCATCCTGGCGGCTACGCGACCCGCCCCCGTGGCCCTGCGCCATGTCATCGGCCACCTCGTGCCGGACCTCGTGCTGGGCGCGGTGGCCAAGGCGCTGCCGGGCCGGATCCTGGCGGAAGGCGCGGGGGCCCTGTGGAACATCCACATCTCGGTGCGGCCGGCTCCTGGCGCCCCCGGGCGCCGGGCGGAGGTGCTGATGTTCAACTCGGGCGGCATGGGCGCGCGCCCGGGCCTCGACGGCCTCTCGGCGACCGCCTTTCCCTCGGGCGTGCACACGATGCCGATCGAGGCGACGGAGCATACCGGCCCCATCGTGGTCTGGCGCAAGGAGCTGCGGCCGGGATCAGGCGGCGACGGCGAGTATCGCGGCGGGCTTGGGCAGGTCATCGAGATCGCCGCCCTCGACGGCCACGAGTTCGATTTCTCCGCCATGTTCGACCGCGTCAGGCATCCGGCCCGCGGCCGGGACGGCGGAGAGGACGGGCAGGCCGGCCTCGTGCAGCTCGACGACGGCACGCCGATGCGGCCCAAGGGCTGGCAGCACGTGCCGGCAGGGCGTCGCCTGGTGCTCGGGCTTCCCGGCGGCGGCGGCTATGGCGATCCGTCGAGGCGCAGCGCGCAGGCCCGGGACGAGGATGTCACGAGGGGCTACGTCACGGATGCCGGCGCGCCCGAGGCGCCAGAGCCGTCGTGATTCGGAGACCGGCCGCCTGAAGGTCGAGCGGCCTGCTGCAGGGCGATCCGCCTTCGGGCGCGCTCAGTCGCCGTCGAACTGGATCCGCTTGCGGCCATAGAGCCATGCGTCCACCGACCGGTCGCCGGGACCGAACTGGGCCAGGCTGAGTCCCGCCCTGGCCGTCAGGGTCATGGGCGCTCGGCTTGTCGCGGCCCTCGGCCACGCCGGACCACCGCAGACACCGCAAGCAGACCGGGGATCGCCCTGCGGGATTGACGTGGGACTTTTTCCCACGTATACGTGGGGCCTCGTCGCGCCATCGGAGTCCGCCGCATGCATGTCTCGCCACTCGCTCCCTCGGTTCCCGTCACGTCCCCGGACGATCTGGCGGTCCGGGACAGGCCATCGGTGCTTCACATCTTCAAGGTCTACTATCCCGATCTGTGTGGAGGCGCGCTCTCCATCATTCGAGATGCTTGCGCGGGCTTGAAGAAAGCTTTCAGGGCCAGCATCCTCGTCTGCTCGAGCCGCGGCGGGCAGGACCGGATCGTCGTGGGAGACGTGCCGGTGGAGCGCGTCCGCTCGCTGGGCGATCTGCTGTCGCTTCCGCTCGCGCCGCTGTTTCCCGTCCGGCTGATGCAGCGGATCGCGCAGCACGATCTGCTTGCCTTGCATGCGCCGTTTCCACTTGCCGACCTCGTGTTCGCGGCTGGACTGGGACGCAGCCGCCCCCTCGTGGTGCACTGGCATGCCGACATCGTGTCGCATCCCGCGATGCGCTGGCTGGTCCATCCCCTGATGCGCCGCACGCTGGCCCGTGCGCAGGCGATCATCGTCTCCGACCGCGTGCTCGTGGAGCGGACGCCGCTGCTGCGGGATTTCGCCGGCAAGTGCCACGTCGTTCCCTTCGGCGTCGACGTCTCCGAGTATGACGCCGTTCCGCAGCCGCCCGGGTCGACCGAGCCGGGCGGCTGCCTCGTGCTCGCCTGCGGCAGGCTCGTTCCCTACAAGGGCTTCGACGTGCTGATCAGGGCCGCGGTCGGACAGGACTTCCGCGTCTGGATCGTCGGCGAGGGCCGCGAGCGACATCGCCTGGCGGCGCTGATCCGCGAACTCGGGGTCGGCGACCGCGTGACGTTGCTGGGCCGTCTCCCCGATCAGGACCGGACCCGCCTGATGCGGCAGGCGGACATCTTCGCCATGCCCTCGGTGAGCAACGCCGAGACCTTCGGCTTGGTCCAGCTGGAGGCGATGGCGGCCGGCAAGCCGGTGGTAAACACAAGGCTCGACACCGCGGTTCCGTGCGTGGCCCGCGACGGCATCGAGGCCATCACCGTCCCGCCGCGCGATCCGGATCGTCTGGCCGCGGCGATCAACGCGCTGGGATCAGATCCGGAGCGCCGGAAGGCCATGGGCGAGGCGGCCCGCCGCCGGGCGCTCTCCGCCTATCCGACGGCGCAGTTCCGCTCCGGACTCGAGGCGGTCTATCGCGCCGCCATCGCGCGTCATGCCAGGCCAGCCGAGCAGCGCGCCCCGCGTCGGCTCCTCGGCACCATCCGCGTCGCAGCCGCGCTCGCCATGGCCGACATGCGCCATCGCTACGCCCGCTCCATCCTGGGACCGTTCTGGATGACCCTGCAGATGGCGGTCATGGTCGGCGTCCTCGGCTCGGTCATCGGACACCTCTCCAGCACCAGCGCCAGCGACCGTCTTCCCATGCTGGCGGCGAGCCTCACCGCCTGGATGTTCTTCAGCGGGGTCATCCTCGACTCCACGAGCGTGCTGCAGGACGCCGCGAGCCTCGTGAAGGACCGCGCGCTGACGCCGCTGACCTTCCTGCTGCAATGCGCCTTCCGCCAGGGACTCTTCGCGCTCCACAACGCCGTCGTGCCGGGCCTGCTCTGGCTGGTGCTCTCGCGGCGCTCCATCGACGGTGCCATCGCCGCGGTGCCAGGGCTGCTGGCCTTCGTGGCGTGCACGCTCGGCCTCGGCGTCATGCTGGGGACCCTGGCGACCCGCTTCCGGGACCTGAAGCCGATCATCGAATCGACGCTGACCCTCGGCTTCCTGTCGGCGCCCATCGTATGGTCGCCCGAGATGGTCAATTCCGCAGCGACCATCCTGCAGCTCAATCCGCTCACGCACCTCTTCGCGGCCTGGCGAGCGCCCCTGACGACGGGGCATGTTCCCGCCGGGAGCGCGCTCTACGTCATCGCGATGGCCTGCGTCTTCGCTGTCGCCGGGGTCTTCGCAGCCAAGCGGTTGCGGCGCGCGGCCTTCTGGATCTGACGCCATGTCCGAGATCATCCTGGACAAGGTCAGCCTCGACTACCCGCTCTACGGCGCCTACGACTTCTCCCTGAAGCGCAGGCTCCTCGGGCGGCTGGTCGACGAGGTCCACGCTCCCCGCAGCATCCGCGCCATCGACCGGCTTTCCCTCCACGCCACGGCCGGAGCGCGCATCGGGCTCTACGGGCCGAACGGATCGGGCAAGTCGACCCTGCTGCGCCTCATTGCGGGAGTCTATCCTCCCAGCAGCGGCCGCATCGTGATGACGGGCTCGGTCATGCCGCTGCTCGGCCTGCATGCCGGAGTGAATCTCGACTTCGTCGCCAACGACAATGTCGAGCTCCTGTTGCGCATCGGCGGCCATGCGCCCACCCCGGCGCTGCTCGACGAGATCTGGAAGTTCACCGAACTCGACGACCGCATGCGTCGCCTTCCGCTGCGCATGTTCTCGTCGGGCATGCTGATGCGCCTGCTCTTCGCCACCGCCACGGCGTTCCCGGCCGACATCCTGCTCCTCGACGAGTGGTTGAGCGTGGTCGACGAGAGCTTTGCGGAGAAGGCCGAGGGCCGCCTCCTGGGGCTCGTGTCCAGCGCCGCGGTCGTCGTCATCGCCTCGCATGACCAGGCGCTGCTCCGGCGGCTCTGCACGCAGGTCCTGCATCTCGAGCGCGGCCGCATCGCCCGGGCCGTCTTTCCCGCCACGGTGGCCTGCGACTTCTCACACTGAACCGGACATCCGATGAGCAAGATCCTGATCGTCAGCGAGGCGCTGGGCGAACCGAACCACCGGCGCGGCATCTTCCATTTCACGCGAGACCTCGTGCGCTCGCTGGCTCCGCAGGGCCATGAGTTGACGCTCCTCGTCGAGACCTCGGCGCGGTATCGCAGGCTTCGCAGGCGCCAGAAGCAGGTGCGCCTGTTCGCCGAGGGCAACAGGCTCATCGAGCTCCTGGCGCTCTACCGCTTCCTCGACGAGGTGGACATGACGAAGCCGGCGCCGCGCAGCGCCCTTCGCCGCCAGCTCCGCTGGTGTCGCGAGCGCCTGCAGCGGGTTCTCTCGCTCGACTTCGCGCTCGCCTTCCTGCGCGCCACGCGGCTCCTGCCCACGCGGACGGTGCGGATCGGGAACGATCCGGACCAGTTCGCCTATGTTCCTCCGCACCTGCGCCATCTCAGCCTGTTCCGCGACTTCCTGCTCGAACCCGGCTTCTACGGTTTCCAGGACGTCTCTGCCCTGCTGCGCCTCCCGCCTCCCGTGATCGACGCGCGCGGCTACGACGTGGTCCTGCTGGACACCCCCGTCCGGGTGAAGCTGAAGCGCTCCGTGAGCACCCGCGTCATCGGCGTCGTGCACGATCTCCTGCCGCTCACCGAC
Organism: Alsobacter sp.; assembly: GCA_046349155.1. Classification (GTDB taxonomy): domain Bacteria; phylum Pseudomonadota; class Alphaproteobacteria; order Rhizobiales; family Beijerinckiaceae; genus Alsobacter. The sequence goes on from JAXMCW010000006.1 coordinate 232,922, forward strand.
CTCAAGCTCTCGGATGAAGCGACGCGGGTATTCCTGTCCCGCCTCGAATCGAGCCTCGCGCAGGTCAGCGAGCTGGCCTTCGTCTCGAACCACAGCCTTCAGCTCTTCCGCGAGTTGCTGCCGCACTTCGCGCGCGTTCCCGCCCGCGTGGTCCACCCGCGGACCTCATTCGCATCCCTGCCGGACCTGCCCTCGCCGCAGACCGGCAGGCCGAGCTTCGTCGTCATCGTCTCGGCCGAGCCGCGCAAGAACCTGCCCACGGTCGTGCAGGCGTTCAGGAGGCTGCCGCAGGCCGACCTCGTGGTGATCGGGCAGACCGGCATCCCGCAGGCGCAGCTCGATCTCCCGTCCAATGTCCGCCTAGCCGGCTACGTGGACGACGACGAGAAGGCGAGGCTCATCGCAACGGCGCATGGCCTCATCATGCCGAGCCATGCCGAAGGATTCGGCATCCCGATCATCGAGGCTCTTGCGGCGCAGACGCCGGTGCTGTGCTCGGACATTCCGGTGTTCAGGGAGGTTGCAGGCGACCTGGCGGACTATTTCGATCCTTTCTCGCCGGCCTCGCTCGCCGCTTCCGTCGAGCGCGTGATCGCCGGGCAGGACGAGCGTCGCGAGCGCATACGCGACCGTCACGCCGAGCTTTCGAGCCGATTCGGCCTGGAGAAGCAGGCCGACGACCTTCTCGCCCCCCGGCCCGCCACCGACGTCCTGGCCCGTGCTCTCCAGCAGCAGGCCGCCGGTCGCGCAATTTCGCTCTCGTGCCGGCTGCAGGCGCAACTGGACGGCACGCCGACATAGGCGGTCGACGACCGGGGATCGGATCTCCGGGGCCTGCCGCGTCACGACGAAGAAGCGGCAGGCTTCCGTTTCCCTTGGGGCCTGTCATTCGCGAGGGACCGATTCCACCTCGGCTTAGCAGGCTCCCCAGATCCGTTCTCGGCCTGGCTGAAACGTCTTCGCGAGGGGCATGTCGACGAAGCGACCCGGAGAACGCCCGGCAGAGGACCGGGCGCTCCGCCTTCGGCTCGCAATGGCGGCGGGAGGTCGGCTCCGTCAGATCGGAGAAGGCGCTAGGGCTTGGGGCCCCCAGGGCCTGCGGCGCCCGCCGGCGCGGGGCCTGGGGCAGGCGGAGCGTTCGCGGGTCCTCCTGTCTGGCCCGCCGGCGAGCCGCCTGGCGCCGGACCGGGGGAGGGTGCATCAGGTCCAGGCGGGGCGGCCGGTCCCCCGGCAGGAGCGCCCGGTCTCCCTGGCCCCCTCGGCGGGGAGCTTCCCGGGCCGCCCGGGTCGCGGCCGGGCGGCCCCGCTCCCTCGACCGCGCGAACGGACTCGACCTGCAGCCCGCCATTCTGCGTCCGCCGGGCGTCGACGACGACGCGGTCTTCCTCGTCGCCCGCTGCAAGGGCAGCTCGATCCTGCAGCCTCTGTCCGGAGCCCAGGAGCAGCATGTCACCGACCCGCTTCGCGTAGGCCTCGATCGACAGCACCGGCGCATCCGCCAGCTCCGCGAAATCGTCCACCCGCACGCGCGACACTTTCAGCGCGCCCCGCGCGGCGCGGCCCTCCGCGATGATCCGTCGTCCTTCCAGCGCGGGGTCCACGCCCAGGAGCACGAGGTCTGCGATGGCCAGCCTGCCATCCGCGTCGCGCTCCAGCACGCCCGCCACGCGGTCGGTCCGGCCTCGACGCGGTTCGATCCGGCTGGCGACGATCACGCCATCGGTGCGGCGCAGGCCGTAGATCGCCACCCGCGCGCCGCGCCTGGGGGAGGGGTTCGCTCCCGCCGGCTCGACCGCCTGGCCCAGCACCCGAAGCTCGCCGTCCGAAACCTGCTCGACCTGCCCCACGACCTCGCTGAAGACGTCGATCCGCCGCGTCCGGAGCACGCCGTCCGCCCCGGTCCGGGCCACGACGCGCGTCAGGTGGCCGATTCTCAGCGCGCTTGCCGAAGCCGCCTCGCCGTCGATGGCGACAGCGACGTTGCGGGGATAGGCGATCCGCCTGTCGTTGACGACGATGCTGCCGAAGCGCTGGATCACGCCGGAATAGCCGGTGCCGCCGATGCCGCGATCCTCCGGCTCGGGATTGGGCGTCGCGCCCGTGCCGCCCAGGCCCTGGTCCACCACGCGCGGCTTGGACCAGACAGGAGCGGATCCGGCGAGCCAGAGGCCTGCCAGGACGAGCCGTCGGGACAGGATCGGGGACCCACTCATGCCGGTCCGTTCCCCTTCGGATCCTCGGGCGTCGCCGTGGCGTCCTCGCGCAAGACGTAGACGCCGAAGATCCACCGGCTGCCGCCGCCCTGGTCGGAGGCCAGCGAACGGTCGGCCTCCGCATTGGCGCTCTTCAGCGCCTCCATCGCCAGCTTGCGCGAACTTTCCTCGAGGTCGCGCGCCAATTGCGGCGACAGACCGTCATAGTGAACGGCGCGCTCCATGAACGGCGGCGTGGACGAGGACACGTTGGCGACGGCGGCCGTGACGTGATCGTGGATGTTGCGCCCGAAATAGTGCCACTTCCGATCGTCGTCCCCACGCGGCACGAAGGCCGCCTCGACGAGGATCACCCGATCCTGGCCGTCGATCCTGACCAGCTGGCGATCGAGCCACTCGTCGAGCACCGCCCGGGGACGGACGTCCTTGGTGACCGAGGCGACGAGCGCTTCGAAGGACGGAGAGTCGTCCGACGCGAAGCGCGGCAGGGCCATGGGTTCGCCCCTCTCGTCCACGAACTGCGACAGCCAGCGCGCCACGATGGCGCTGGTCCGGGACAGGGAGGCGGGCGTCTCCCGCACCGGCGCGCCCGCGCCGCGGAGGCGGGCGACCTCCTTGCGGTTGATCCCCGTGAGAAGGCTGACCCGGCTGTCCGTCTGCTCCTTTCCGTCCAGGGCGAACTCCGTCTCCGCGACGTTCACGAACAATTCGCGCAGCAACTGGTCGAGCGCGGGAAAGGTCATGCCGCTGCGGATGCAGAGCCGGACCAGCGGACGCAGGAGCCGCTTGAGCGGCCCGTGCACCTGGGCAGCAGTGATCGGTGGCGGGACATCCGCCGCAGGGCCCCCGCCTGATGGTCGTTTCGCTGCCATGGCAGATCGATAGCAGATGAGAAAGTGGGAAACAATCCCACTTACGAATTGGGGCGACGTCGTCCAGGACCGCTTGCGATCTCGGCCGCGCGGCCGCCGCGTGACGCCACGGCGGCGGATTCGGGGCCGGATTGATCCCCCTCATGGACGTCTCGCGCCTGTCAGCAGAGCGTGCGTCCGGACGACTTGCGGAGACGAGCATGCATCCCCTGCATCGTGAGACCCACTTGATCGAGCGGATCGGCTGGCTGCGCGCCGCCGTGCTCGGAGCCAATGACGGCATCATTTCCACCGCGAGCCTCGTCGTGGGCGTGGCCGCCGCAGCCGCCGGTCCGGGCGAGGTCATCGTGGCCGGCGTCGCCAGCCTCGTGGCAGGCGCCATGTCGATGGCCGCGGGCGAATACGTCTCGGTGAGCTCGCAGGCGGACACGGAGCAAGCCGACATGGCGCGCGAGCGCCGTGAACTCGAAACCATGCCGGAGGCCGAGCTCGCCGAGCTCACGCAGATCTATGTGGACCGCGGCGTCGAACCGGCGATCGCGCGGGTCGTCGCGGAGCAGATGACGCGCAAGGACGCCTTCGCGGCCCATGTGCGCGACGAGCTTGGGATTGCCGAGCACGTGGCGGCGCGACCCGTGCAGGCTGCGCTTACCTCCGCCCTGACCTTCGCCTCGGGGGCTGTGCTGCCGCTCGCCCTCGCGCTTCTTGCGCCGCAGCCATGGACGAGCCTCGTCGTGTCCGGCGGATCGCTCATCGCGCTCGCGGCGCTCGGCGCGCTTGGCGCCCGCGCCGGCGGAGCCGGCATCCTCCGCCCGACGGTGCGCGTCACCTTCTGGGGCGCGGTCGCGATGGGGGCCACGGCGGTGATCGGGACGTGGGTGGGCCGCGCCGTCTGACCGCATCCGGCCGCGGGGGGGGGCGCCCAGCCTCGCGCAGGCCGCCGCCCGCCGAGGCCTGCGGATGCCGGGTCATGGGGTCGACCTGATGCAGGCCCGGCAAAGCGACGCGACGAGCCTGCCCTTCGCCGACGATATGGTCCATGCGGCGATGACTATCGCTGTGCCACGACCATTGCTCTCAAGGACAAGGTGCGGGCGGAGGCGAGGCGGGTTCTCGGGGCCGGCCGCCTGCCTTGCGAGCTTTGGACCGGCCTGAAACGTCATTGCGAGGAGCGCAGAGACGAGCCATCCGGAGAGCGCCCGAATCAAGATTGGAGTGCTTCGCCTTTGGCGCGCAACGACTGCGGGACTCCGGTTCCGTCAGGTCCGAAGGGGCGCTAGCGACGCTGGAAGCTCCGCGCGATCTGCTGCGAGCGGTCGAGGATCTCGTGCTCCTCCTGCCAGGTGGACCAGGCTGCGCCGGCGAAGTTCTTCAGGCAGGCCTTGAGATTGAAGTAGGACTGGCCCGAGCGGCGGATGATCTCGCTGCAGGTGACCTGGACGTCCCGGGGGATGTGGCTCCATTGCTGCCGGATGAGATCGACGCTGCGCCGCTCGTCCTCCGCGCATTGCGCCTTGTCGTAGGCCCCGTTGCTGTTGACCGACGCAGAGAGGCAGTACGCCTGGGGGTCGAACCGTGGCAGCGCCAGGTCCGCGTCCGCCGCACGGACATTGCCGGCGGCGAGCCCGAGAAGGACGATCACGAGGAGGAGCCGGTTCGTCGTCATGGGCGGTGGATAGCAGGCCCCATGGAACGAACCCTCAAGCTCCGCTCCGAAAGACCGTCAACATTCGTTAAATTTTGACGGGCTCCGGACCGATCCCGCCACCCGCGTGAGCCGCCGCGGCCGGGTGATGCAAGCCTGCGCTTGACGGCGAGCGGCATGCCGTCGATGTGGCTCATGACGTCTCCCGTGACGATTCCCAGATGGAGAACGCTGATGCTGGCGAGGCCCCCCTGGCGCGCTCTGATGGTCGCGACCGCGCTGCTGTTCTCCGCCGGCCTGCCAGCCGTCCTTGCCCAGGACAGCTCCAGTCCGGATTGGCCAGCGGTGAAATGCGAGCGCTACCGCAAGGCCTGGGCCGACCTTCTCGCCCGGCGCGGCGACGCTGGCCTCACGCCAGCCTTCCTGGAGCGCCATGAGGCCTTCCTCGCGTCCGGCTGCACCGCCCAGGCGGATGTCTGCCCGCGCACGCCGCAGGAGCTCGAGGTTGCGAACATCCTGTCCCTTCGCGCGATCAATGCCGGCATGACCGGCAGCTTCCTGCCCTTCGCCTGCAGGTGACCGCACCGGCTCCGCGCGTCCTGCGCGACGGGGGCGCGGGGGGGGCGGCAGGCCGGCCTCCGGACGGGCGGGCCGCCTCGGCCTGACGGTCGGTCGACGGCGCTGGCCTTCCGCCAGGTCAACCGCTACGTCACCGTGTCGGTGCGCGGGAGCGGGATGGCCCGCCACGCGCCGCTGTCCAGCAGGTCCTCGATCGCCAGCACGGCGTCGAAGACGTCGACATGGCGCACATAGAGCGGCCCGAAGCCGAAGCGCATCACGTCCGGCGCGCGGAAATCCCCGATGACGCCGCGCGCGATCAGCGCCTGCATGATCTGGTAGCCGTTCTCGTGGGTGATGGAGACGTGGTTGCCTCGGCGCGCCCCGTCGCGCGAGGCGGCGAGGCCGCAGCCGCGCGGAGCGAGGCGCTCGTCATGGAGCCGGATCATCAATTCGCCCAGCGACCGTCCCTTCGCCTGGACCTGCGCCATCGAGATGCCCTCGAAGGCGTCCAGCGCGGCGTCCAGCCCGGCCAGCGACAGCATCTGGGGTGTGGAGCAAAGCATGGCCCGCACGCCCTCGGCGCGGACAAAATCGTGGTCGAAGCGGAAGGGCGCGGCGTGGGCGAACCAGCCGGTGAGCGGCTGGTCGATCTCCGGCAAATGCCGCTCGGCGACGTAGACGTGGGACGGCGCGCCGGGACCGCCGTTCAGGAACTTGTAGCCGCAGCCGACCGCGAAGTCGACCCGGTCCGCGTCGAGCTGCAGGTCGACGGCGCCCGTCGAATGCGCGAGGTCCCAGACGACCAGCGCCCCCTTCGCCTGGATCGCCCGCGTCACCTCGCGCATGTCCTGGATCTCGGCCGTCCGATAGTTGATGTGCGAGAGCTCGGCGACCGCCGTGTCCTCGTCGACCGCGGACGCCACGTCTCCCGTCGGGACGAAGACGGGCGTGAGGCCGAGCATACGGCAGACGCTGTCGACGATATGGTTGTCCGAGGGGAAATTACCGCGCTCGGCGACGATCCTGCGGCGTCCCGGCCGCATCCGCGCGGCGCTCACCAGCAGCTTGAAGAGATTGACGGAGATCGTGTCGGTCACGGTCACCTGGTGCGGGGCGGCCCCGAGGAGCGGCGCGAGCTTCGCCCCGACGCGGCCCGGGGATGCATACCACCCGGCCCGGTTCCACGAGCGGATGAGCCCGACGCCCCATTCCTGGAGCACGACGTCCTGCACGCGCCGGGACACTCCGCACGGCAGGGCGCCCAGCGAATTCCCGTCGAGGTAGATCAACCCCTCCGGAATGACGAAGCGCTGGCGCGCATGAGCGAGGGGATCGTCCCGATCCAGCGCCTCGCAATGGGTCCGGCTGAGGTCCATGTCCGTGTCCTCCCGTTCTCGCCGGGCGAGGCGTGCCCGGTTGCTCGGACCACCATCGGAGAGAAACGAGGAGCGGGCCAGCCCCCTGTGGCTGAACTGGGCTCAGCCGCCCGCCTGGAGGCGCGTCCGAGGGAGGCCGCGCAAACCCCCGCGGTGACGCGCCCTCCCGCGGCGCCGGACGGCTCCAGCGTGCGGGCGGTCCCTCGCGACCCCGCGTCAGTCGTGCGCCGGGCTTGACGGGCCGCCTGAGGTTCCCGGAAGTGGAAGATCGCGACACCACACGCCGGCGAGTCCGTCCATGGCCAATCTGCGCAGTCTGGATCTCAACCTTCTGACAGTGTTCGAGGCGATCTTCGAAGCCGGCTCCATTTCCCGGGCCGCCGACAAGCTGGCGCTCAGCCAGTCGGCGACGAGCCACGCCCTCGCCCGCCTGCGGGAGGCTTGCGGGGACGATCTCTTCGTCCGCCTCGGGCAGGGCATCGCACCCACCGCCGTCGCATCGAGGCTCTATCCCGAGGTGCGCAAGGCGCTCGACGTGCTGCGCCGCTCCCTGTCGGAGGCGCGCGGCTTCGATCCCGCCGTGTCCAGCCGCCGCTTCACCGTCGCCATCCCGCATCCGGCCGGGCCGCTCTGGGCGCTGGCCATGTCCCTGTCCTGCCGGTCGCAGGCGCCGTCGGTCGTGCTCGACTTCGACACCCGCACGATGCCCATGGACCAGGCGGCAAGGCTGAAGTCGGGCGAACTCGACGTGGCGGTCGACTGGCTTCCCTCGGACGATGATCGTTTCGTCAACCGCAAGTTGTTCGACGATCAGCTCGTGGCGATCGCCCGCCGGGATCATCCCCGGATCGATGCGGAGGTCGGCCTGGACGTGCTCCGGCGAGAGCGCTTCGTCTCGATCTACCCACGCGCCCGGCACGTGCCGGACTATTTCCAGGACATGAGGCAGGCCTACGAGGACCTCGATCTCGACATCGCGCTCCTGGTGAACGAGGCGCTGGAAGTTCCCTTCGTCGTGCTCCAGACCGACCTGGTCGGGTGGATTCCCCTCAGCATCGCCCGCGACGTCACGGGTCGCGTGGGGCTCCAGATCGTCCAGATGCCGTTTCCGGCGCGTCCCATCCCGATCTATCTGACCTGGCACGAGACGCGGCGCGCCGACTTGGGCCACCAATGGCTGCGGGAACTTGCCGCGCGCTGCGTCGTCGAAGCGGCGAAAGTGACGCCGGCCAATTGATGCACGCCGTCGATTTCGCACCTGCAGGAACGTGAGTCACGGCCCAGCCTGAGCCCGCCCTATACATCCCTCGCGTCTCCTCACGAAAGGGATCAGGTCATGCGGCCCCAGTTTTGCGCTCCAGTTCGTCAGCCGGCACGTGCGCCCCAGCGCCTGGTCCGGCGCCGTCGCAGCATCGTTCACAGGATCGCCCTGATGCTGGGCTGGCCGGTGCCGGTGCCGGGGGACCGGGTGCGTGCTGCGGTCGCCCCGCGCCTGGATGCGGAGATGCGCGCCGTCGCGCCCGACTGGCGGGGCCGCTGAGGCCCCAGGCCTCTCGGCCCACGTCCTAGCCTCTCAGCCCACGTCCTACGTCCCACGTCCCATGTCCTGCGGGGTTCCTGCCTGTCCGAGGGACCGCCCGGCATGGCGTCCCCGCACCGGAACGGCCCCGCCGCCCCGCACGATGAGCGCAGGTCTCAGCGCTCGACCGGAAAGGTCTGCATCAATGTCCCGCCTTCATCTGGCCTGGGTCCTGTCCTTCGCGTCCGTGGCGCTGCTGCCGGCGGCGTCGCGCGCCGCATCGCCGGTCCATGTCCCGGAGATCTGCCGCAAGGAGGCCGTCGCCGCGACCCGCTCGGTTCGTCCAATCGGACGCCGCCATGCCTTGCTGGACAGCTACGTCCGCCGCTGCGTGGCGCGCCCGTCCAGGGCGCAGCAATCCGCAGAGAACCAGGGTTGAGGGGGAGGTGGCCATGAACGCATTGAGCAGGGATTTCACGGTATCGGGTGTGTTGTGCCGTGGTGTGCAGCCTGGCGTTGTGCGGGGGGCTCGTCTTCCCGGTCTTGTGCGGGACGAGGTCCTTGCGGATCTATTCGTGGCGACGGCGGCGCGTTTGCCTGGCAAGGCCGCGATGGTGTGCCGGGGAGCGACGCTGAGCTATGGCGAGGTGCGCGGGCGCGCCGAGGCGATCGCGCGGGGGCTTGTGGCCCGGGGCGTCGGGCCGGGGGATGTAGTGGGGCTGTGGATGGCGCGCGGCGCGGAGCTGCTCGTGGCGCAGATCGCCATCACACTGTCGGGCGCCGCGTGGCTGCCCTTCGACGCCGACGCGCCGGTCGAGCGCATCGCCACCTGCCTCACCGACGCGGCCGGCAAGGGCCTTCTCACCTCGCACGACCTCGCGGCCCGCGCCGAGGCCCACGGCCTGGTGGCCTGGACGTCGGAGGGCCTCGCCGTCGCCTCCGCCGAGCCCTTCGTGGCTCCGGCGGAGCGGGGCCTGACGCCGGACCACCCGGCCTACCTGATCTACACGTCGGGCTCGACGGGCACGCCCAAGGGCATCGTCATCAGCCACCGCAACATCTGCCACTACCTGCGCGCGGGCAACGCGCTCTACGGCCTGACCGAGAGCGACGTGATGTTCCAGAGCGCCTCGGTCGCCTTCGACCTCTCGATGGAGGAGATCTGGGTGCCCTACCTCGTGGGCGCGACGCTGTGGGTCGCGACGCCCGAGGTGATGGCCGAGACGGACAAGCTCGCCGACGTCATCGAGGCTGCGGGCGTCACCGCCATCGACACCGTGCCCACCCTTCTGGGCATGTTCAGCCGCGACATCCCGGGCCTGCGCCTGATCCTGCTGGGCGGGGAGGCGCTGCAGCCCTCCGTCGTGCAGAAATGGGCGAAGCCGGGCCGCCGGCTCTTCAACACCTACGGCCCGACCGAGGCGACGGTGGTCGCCACGGCCTGCGAGGTGAAGGCCGGCGAGCCGGTCACCATCGGCGGGCCGATCCCGAACTATTCCTGCTACGTGGTGACGGAGGACCTGCAGCTCTGCGGCGTCGGCCAGCAGGGCGAGCTCCTGATCGGCGGCCCCGGCGTGGCGCAGGGCTGCCTGCAGCGCCCCGAGCTGACCGCCGAGAAGTTCATCGCCAACCCCTTCGAGAGCGACGGCGCGGATCCCGTGCTCTACCGCTCGGGCGACGCGGTGAGCCTGGACCCTGCCGGCAACATCGTCTTCCACGGCCGCATCGACGACCAGGTGAAGATCCGCGGCTTCCGCGTGGAGCTCGGCGAGATCGAGGTGAAGCTCGACGAGCTGCCGGGTGTGGCCCAGGCGGCCGTGGTGCTGCGCCACGATGACGGGCTCGACCGCCTCGTCGCCTTCATCCTCCCGCAGGAGGGCTCGGGCATCGACCGCATGCAGGTGCGCGTGGCGCTCGCCGAGCGTCTGCCCTCCTACATGGTGCCCTCGCGCTTCGAGCTCGTGGAGACGCTGCCGCGGCTCTCCTCCGGCAAGATCGACCGCAAGACGCTGAAGGCCATGCCGCTGGCGGCGGCCAGCGGCGCGGGCGAGGAGCAGGAGCCGGCGCGCACGCCCACCGAGGCCGTGCTGCTGGCGGCCGCCCAGCGCGTCTTCCCCGGCCAGTCGCTGCCCTTCCACGCCGACTTCTTCACCGAGCTCGGCGGCCACTCGCTGATCGCGGCCCGCTTCGTCTCGGCGGTGCGCGAGACCCCGCGGCTGGCCGGCGTCACGCTGCAGGACGTCTATGGCGCGCGCACGCTGCGCGCCATGGCCGAGCGGCTCGACGAGCGCTGCCCGGCCGGGGAGGCCGTGGCGGCCGACCTGTCCTTCGCGCCGCCCCCGCTGGCGCGCCGCTTCTGGTGCGGCCTCGCCCAGGCGGCGGCGCTGCCGTTCATCCTGGGCCTGATGACGGCGCAGTGGCTCGGCGTCTTCGTCAGCTACATGCTGCTCTCCAACGAGGAGACGGGCTTCTGGACGAGCGTGGCCACGCTGCTGGGCGTCTACATGGGCATCAACGTGCTCACGGTCGCCATCGCCATCGCCTCCAAGTGGCTGATCATCGGGCGCACCAAGCCCGGCCGCTACCCGCTGTGGGGCGTCTATTACTACCGCTGGTGGCTGGTGCAGCGCATCCAGGTCCTGACCCACATGAAGTGGTTCCAGGGCACCCCGATCATGCGCGCCTATCTGCGGGCGCTGGGGGCGAAGGTCGGCGCGGACGCCATCATCTCCGAGATGGAGTCGGGCGCGATCGACCTGGTCAGCGTCGGACACGGGGCCTCGATCGGCGGCAAGGTGACCTTCGCCAATGCCGAGGTGATCGGCGACGAGCTGGTCATCGGCACGATCGCGGTGGGCGACGAGGCCTCGATCGGCACGTCCTGCGTGATCGGCCACGACGTGGTGATCGGGGCGGGCGCCGAGGTCCTGGACCTGACGGCCGTGCCCCCGGGCGCGCGCCTGGGCGACTGGGAGATCTGGGACGGCTCGCCGGCGAGGAAGGTGGGCCTTGTGGACCGCGCCGCGCTGCCGGCCGAGGCGACGGCCGGGCGCACGACCCGGACGCTGCAGGCGATCGTCTATGCCGCCGTGCTGCTGCTGATGCCGCCTGTCAGCCTGCTGCCGATCTTCCCGGCCTTCTACCTGTTCGACCGGATCGACGACACGATCTCCAGCGTCTTCGACGTCAGCTACATCTACTACCTGCCGGTGCTGGCCTGGCCGACGGCCATGGCCCTGATCGCGGCCACGGTGCTGCTGGTGGTCGCCCTGCGCTGGACCGTGCTGCCGCGGGTCAAGGCGGGCACGCACTCCGTGCATTCCTGGTTCTACCTGCGCCGGTGGGTGGTGGGCCTGGCCACGGAAGTGACGCTGGAGTCGCTCTCCTCGCTGTATGCGACCGTGTACATGCGCAACTGGTACCGCCTGATGGGGCGAAGATCGGCAAGGATGCCGAGATCTCCTCCAATCTCGCGGGGCGCTACGACCTCGTGGAGATCGGCGAGAAGTGCTTCATCGCGGACGAGGTGATGCTGGGCGACGAGGACGTGCGGCGCGGCTGGGTCAACCTGCGGCCCGTCAAGACCGAGGCCCGCGTCTTCGTCGGCAACGACGCGGTCGTGCCGCCGGGCGCGGTGATCCCCCAGGAAGCCTGATCGGCATCAAGTCCAAGCCGCCGGCCAACGACCGGATCAAGGCGGGCGACACCTGGTTCGGCTCGCCGTCCATCCATCTGCCGACGCGCCAGAAGATCGACGGCATCTCGGCCAACTGGACCTTCGAGCCCTCGCGCTGGATGCGCCTCGGGCGCGCGGTGTACGAGGCCTTCAGCCTGTCGCTGCCGACCATGCTGTTCATCACCTGCGGCACGCTCGCCGTGGAGGTCTTCACGCCGGCCATGTACGACCACGCTTACGGGCTGTTCGCCCTGCAGTTCCTGGCCGCCTCCGTGCTGATCCCCATGCTCATGACCCTGGTCGTGATCGGCCTGAAATGGATCCTGATGGGCCGCTACAAGCCCACCATGAAGCCGATGTGGTCCTGGTGGGCGCTGCGCTCGAATCCGTGGCGGTCGTGTATGGCGGCCTGGCCGGGCGCGTGCTGCTCGACCACCTGCGCGGCACGCCGATGCTGCCCTGGGTCCTCAGGCTGTTCGGCGTCAAGATCGGCCGGGGCGTCTATCTCGACATGACCGACATCACCGAGTTCGACTGCGCCAGGGTGGGCGACTTCGCCTCGATCAACACGCTCGCCGCCCTGCAGACGCACCTCTACGAGGACCGCGTGATGAAGATCGGCCGCGTCAGCGTCGGCAAGGGCGTCACCGTCGGCGCGTTCTCCACGGTGCTCTACGACACCCATGTCGGCGACTTCGCCCGCCTCGGCCCCCTCACCCTCGTCATGAAGGGCGAGGACCTGCCAGCCAACTCCGAATGGTGCGGAGCACCAGCCGTCCCATTCGCCGAGCCAACCAAAACCAAAAGGGAAGAGGTCAAGGCCGCAGCCTGAGTCCATCCGGCAGGGTGGGGAGCGCGTCGTCCATGACCCGGGACCGCCGGCCGGTCCCGGGTCGCGATCACGTCACGCCGACAAGCCGGGGAATGCGACGCACGTCACGGCGCGAGACAGGCGAGGGACAGGTCTTCGCCTAGGCGATGTTGCGGAACGCCGTGCGCGTCTCGACCTGGGAGACGAGGGCTGCGCACAGGCGGCGGCCTTCATCCGTCGGGCGTCCCTCCGGGTCCAGCCACCCCCTGGATTGCGCAGAGCGCAGCGTCTCGAGCCCGAATCCCGTCTGCGAGATGTAATTCTCGAAGGCGAGGATCAGCTGCGTAATGGGATTGTCGTTCACGTCGGTCCCCTTCCTTGCCCCTGCGGAACAATACGAAGGACGCCTCGAAGCAGATCAGCCCGGAGGACAACGGCCGGGACGCCGCGTCAGGCCTTCAGGCGGAGACCCTGCGGATCGTACCAGGGCTGCAGGCTCGCTCGGCAGGCGACCCGATCAGTGGCGACGACGAGTTCGTAGGAGCCGTCCATCACGAAGCCTTCGTCGACTCCCCCGGCGTGCCGCACGTAGCCCAGCCCGACGGGCCGGCCGATCGTGTAGCCGAAGCCTCCGCTGGAGAGATAGCCGACCGGCTCGCCGTCGCGCAGGATGGTCTCGCGGCCGAGCAGCACGACGGAGGGATCGTCGCAGGCGAAGCTCGCCAGCATCTTCCTCAGCGGCCCGCCGGCCGCGCGCTCGGCCGCCGCGCGGCCCATGAAGTCCTGGCCGGTCTTCAGCTTCACCGCCCAGCCGAGGCCTGCCTCGAACGGATTGTCGTTGCCGGTGATGTCCGCCCCCCAGGCCCGGTATCCCTTTTCCAGGCGCAGGGACTCCAGCGCGCGATAGCCGGCCAGGGCCAGGCCGAGCGGCTCTCCCGCGGCCACCAGGGCGTCGAACACCGGCGCGAGCCCGGGCGTGGGGACGTGCAGCTCCCAGCCCAGCTCGCCGACATAGGAGACGCGCAGCGCCCTCGCGGCGAACCCCGCGATGACGATGTCGCGCACGTGCCCGAACGGGAAGGCGGCGCCGGAGAGGTCTGCGTCCGTGACGCGCCGCAGGATGTCGCGCGCCTGCGGCCCCATCAGCGACAGCGTGCCGAAGTGCGGCGTGACGTCGACCAGCCTGGCGTCGAGGCCGGCCGGGATGTGGTCGGCGATCCAGGCGAAGTCATGCGTGCGGAAGCCCGTCCCGGTCACGATGTAGAAGCGGTCGTGCTCGATCCGGGCCACCGTGAGGTCGCACTCGATCCCGGCGCGGCTATTGAGCACCTGGGTGTAGGTGAGCCGCCCCGGCGGCCGGGTGACGTCGTTGGCGCAGATCCAGGACAGGGCCCTCTCCGCATCCTGTCCCACAAGCTCGAACTTGGCGAAGGAGGACTGGTCGAAGAGCCCCGCGGCCTCGCGCACGGCCCTGTGTTCCGCGCCCACGGCCTCGAACCAGTTCTGCCGCCCCATCGCGTAGGCGTCCGCGGCCGGCATTGCCGGCGGCGCGAACCAGTTCGGCCTCTCCCAGCCGAGCTTGGAGCCGAAGACCGCGTTGCGGGCGGCCAGCCGATCGTAGAGCGGGGAAACGATCGCCGGCCTCGCGCTCACATATTCCTCGTGCGGGAAGACGATCGTGTAGTGCTTGGCATAGGCCTCAAGCGTGCGCTCGCAGACCCAGGCCCGGTCCCTGTGCAGGTCGGAAAAGCGGCGGATGTCGACGACCCAGAGGTCCATGGGGGGCTCGCCGGCGGCGACCCATTGGGCGAGCACCCAGCCCGCGCCGCCGCCGCTCGCGATGCCGAAGGCGTTGAAGCCCGCGCCGACATAGAAGTTCTTCAGCTCGGGCGCCGCGCCCAGGATGAAGTTGCCGTCCGGCGTGAAGCTCTCCGGGCCGTGGATCATCTGCTTGACGCCGGCCTGCGCCAAGGCGGGCACGCGCGCGACGGCCTGGACCATGTGCTGTTCGAAATGATCCCAGTCGTCGTCGAACAACCGAAAGGCGAAGTCCTCGGGGACGTCGTCCCGGGTCCACGCCACGGGGTCGGGCTCGTAGCCGCCCATCACCAAGCCGCCGACCTCCTCCTTGAAGTAGGTGAGCCGGTCGGGGTCGCGAAGCGTCGGCACGTCGGCGGCGAGGCCGGGGATGCGCTCGGTGATCACATACTGGTGCTTCACCGGCTGCAGGGGCACGGAAACCCCCGCCTTCGCGCCGACCTGGCGCGCCCATTGTCCGGCGCAGTTGACGACCGCCTCGCAGGCGACGCGGCCCGCCGTGGTCTGCACGGCGACCACCCGGCCCCCGGCGATCTCGAAGCCCGTGACCGAGACGCCCTCGACGATCCGGGCGCCGTGCATCCGCGCGCCCCTGGCGAGCGACTGCGTGATGTCGGAAGGGCTCGCCTGCCCGTCGCTGGGCAGGAAGCTCGCGCCCACGAGATCGGACGTGTCCATCAGCGGCCACATCGCCTTGACCTCGGCGGGCGAGAGCAGGTGCATTTCGAGCCCGAAGCTTCGCGCGGTCGTCGCGAGGCGCCGGTACTCGGTCCAGCGCTCTGGATTGGTGGCCAGGCGCAGGCAGCCCGTCATCTTCCACCCCGTCTCCAGCCCGGTCTCCTCGTGGAGACGCCGATAGAGGTCGACGGAATAGCGCAGGACCTGCGTGATCGAGGCGGAGGAGCGCAACTGCCCGACGAGCCCGGCGGCGTGCCACGTCGATCCCGAGGTGAGCTGGGCGCGCTCCAGCAGCAGGACGTCGGCCCGGTGGTCGCGCGCAAGATGGTAGGCGGTCGAGCAGCCGATGATGCCGCCCCCGATGACGACGACGCCGGCATGCGCTGGAAGTGCGGTCGTCATGGCTCACCGTGCCTGTAGCGAAACCGTTCGAGCGCAGCGTCGGTCCGCGAGAGGTACTCGGCGGCATGCGCGTGATAGTCGGCGCCCGGCCTGCGCAGGTGCAGGTCGGACACCATGGCCCAGACGGCCTCGCGCAGGGTGCTGGCGACCTTCATCGCGTCGAAGGCGGCCACCACGGCGCCATCCGGGGGACCGCCGAAATAGGTCGCCAGCAATTCCTCGTCCTGCGCGGTCGCGTAGGACGCGTTGGTGGACGCGTTGGCGAGGTCGAAGAGCGGCGTCCCGAAGGCGCCGTATTCCCAGTCGATCAGCCAGAGCCTCGCGCCGTCGTCGATCACGTTGCCCGGCAGCAGGTCGTGATGGCCGAAGACGACGGGCATCGGAGGCTGCCGGGCCTCCAGCCGATCCACCAGCGGCATGATCCGTTCGACGACCGTGAGAAAGGGGCTCCCGCCGCGGGCCAGCGTCGCGGCGTAGTCGCGCAAGACGTGGAACACCCAGAAGAACCGCCCGGGTCCCCGGACCCGGGGCCCCATGTCCCGATGGCAGCGCCGCAGGAGAGCGCCGAGCGGGCCGATGCCGGCGCGCATGTCGGCTTCCGTCCAGGTGCGGCCCTCGACGAAGCGGAACACCATCAGCCCCGGCTCGGCATGGACCAGTTCCGGAGACAGGCCAGCTGCGTGCGCGGCCAGGCTCACGTCGCGCTCATGCTCGCGGAAGACGTGGTGAGCCGGGATGTCCTCGCCACAGCGCACCACGAAGCGCTCGGACCCGTCCTCGACCAGGAAGGAGATGTTGCTCAGCCCGCCGGCCAACTCCCGAATGCGCAGGTTCGGGGAGCGCCACAGCGCAAGGGCCTCGATGCGGGACGTCGCCGGGCCTGTCACCAAGCGCTCCGCGCCTGGGCCGGCGGCCCCTGAAGGGCGCGCCACCACCTGCTCGCTCTTGCGGACCGCGCGCACTCCATCCGCCCCTCCAAGCCGGCAGCAGAGCCGGGCACACGACACCCTAGGCGGGACGCCCGATCTCGAGCAAGGCGGGGATCGAGGGCGCGGGGCAGGCTGTCGCGCGCAGACGAGACCCACTCTTCGAGCGGGAGGAACCGGGAGGCGACCTGCTCGCCCCGCCGAAGGCCGCAGGAGGCCGCGCGCGGGGCCCGATACGCTGTCCGCAAGGCGAGAGTTCCGGGGACGCGGCTTGGGGGCGCCTCCGGACGGCCGGGCGTTTGCCCCGGGGTTTGCGGGCACGCGATCGTGAGATGACGCTCGAGCTTGAGCTGTCCACTCTTGTTGCATTCCAGGGGGGGGGATCGATCAGATGACGCGCCTGCAACTGCCTGTCTCTGCAGCACTCGCGGTGTTGATGATGTCGTCCTTCGCAGGACGAGAGGCTTATTCTGCCGCCGATCCGGCGACGATCGTCAAGGAACGGCAGGATTTCATGGGGTCGTTCTGGCCGTCCTATCTCAAGGAACTTGCGCCGATCGCCAAGGGCGCCAGCACGGACATCTCCCATGTCGAGGAGAAGGCGGTCGGGCTCGCCGCCGCCGCCCGCAAGATCGTCGGGCTTTTCCCACAGGGTACGGGGCGGGACGTGGTCGCCACGACGCGCGCGCGCCCCGAGGTCTGGAGCGACCATGCCGGCTTCGAGGCCGCGGCTGCCGCCTTCGTCAAGGAGGCGGACAAGCTCGTGGCGGTCGCCAAGGAGGGAAAGCTCGAGCCGATCAAGGCGCAGATCAGCGCGACGGCGCAGGCATGCTTCGGCTGCCACGAGGGTCCCGCCAAGGGCGGCGGCAAGTACAGGTTCGAAGAGAAATAGACGGGGGCATGGCCCGCGATCCGATCTGATCGGACCTGGCCGCACCGCCTTGGTCGCGGATCGGGCGTCGGCCGCGCCGCGCCGCGGCGGGGCTCGGATCAGGTCTGGCGGGCCCGTGGCAGGGCCTCGGCGAAGCGGGCCACCTCCTCGAGCGTATTGTAGTGGACGAGAGAGGCGCGGACGGCGCCGGTCTCCATCGGGAGGCCGAGGCGGTTCATCAGGCGCGGCGCATACATGTGACCGTCGCGGATGCCGATCTCCGCACGGGACAAGGCGAGCGTGACGTCTGCCGGCAGTCGCCCGGGAATGTTGAAGCAGAACGTCGGCACCCGGCCTGCCACGTTCGCGGGGTCCGAGACGCCGTAGACGCAGGCGCCGGCGTCCGCGAGCGCCGCGAGCATCGCGCGGGCGAGGTCCATCTCATAGGCGCGGATCGCTTCCAGGGCCGAGACGATGTCGGCGCGGCGGTCGCCCGCGTTGCTGCCGGAGATCCTGCGGCCGACGGACTCCAGATAGTGGACGGCGGCGTTCATGCCGGCGACGTTCTCGTAGACGAAGGTCCCGGCCTCGATCTTGTACGGAGGCCTGTCGGGGATGAAGTCCTCGCGGAAGCTCGCAAGCCGGCACAGCGCCTCATAGCGTCCCCACAGGAAGCCCATGTGGGGGGAGAAGGCCTTGTAGCCCGAGCAGACGAGGTAGTCGCAATCCCAGGCCTGCACGTCGACGAGCGCGTGGGGCGTGTAGTGCACGGCGTCGACGAAGAGCTCGGCGCCCGCGTCGTGGGCCGCGCGGGCGGCCGCGGGGATGTCGACGAGGGTGCCGATGGCATGGGCTGCGGCGGCGCAGGCCACGAGCCGCGTGCGGTTCGAGAGCAGCGGCAGGAGGTCCTCGACGTGGAGGCGGCCGTCCTCGCGCATGGGCCAGACCTTGAGCACGGCGCCCATGGGCTGCAGCGCCGACCACGTCGCCACGTTGGCGTCATGGTCCATGTCGGTGACCACGATCTCGTCGCGGTCCGCAAGGTCCTGGCCGATGCCCAGGCTCACCAGCCGGATGAAGCCGGTTGCGTTCATGCCGAAGCAGACCTCGTCAGGACGCCGGGCATTCAGCAGCAGGGCGACGGACTGGCGCGCCTCGGCGACGCCGGCGTCGACGGCTTCGCTGCGGGGATAGCGGCCGCCCCTCTGGACGTTGCGGTTCAGCAGGTGGTCGGTCACCGCGTCGAGGACGCGCCGCGGCACCTGTGCGCCGGCCGCGTTGTCGAAGAAGACGAAGGGCCGGGCGAGCGCGAGCGCCGGAAACTCGGACCGAAGCTCCTCGACCGGGAAGGCGCGGGAGGCCGCAGGCGACGGGACGGACATGATGGCGATCCGGATCAGGCCCCGGGTTCGGGCCCACGCGGCGCATGTTAGCCGGAGCGGGGCGGGCAAGGCGACGGGTCGCGCTGCAGTGGAGAACCGCGTTTCCCACGCATGTCCCCGGGACGACCTCGGACGCCTGGCCGCACCGCCCGCCGCTCGCGCCGCCCGCCGTCCGAGCAGCGGGACTTGCTTCGGCTCCGGCATCCCGCGAATCCGTCTGGCCGTGTCCCGGGGACGGCGAGCGAGAGACCAGGCTCGAGCAGGCTAGCGCACGGCCTTGAGGTCCTTCGCAAGCTCGACGAGGGAGTTGATGGGCCTCGTTTCGCTTACCGTGTGCCGGATCGCCTGAAGGATGACCCGGGCCGCCTTGCTCAGAGGTCGTTGCTGCGTCGTGACGAGCACCACGTAACGTTCGAGGCTCGCCCCCACCAGACGGCTTCCCGGCAACTGGTCGGTCGGGGACACGCTTCGCACGGCCTCGCGCGCCATCACGGAATAGCAGCCGCAGCGGCGGACGATCTCCCGCTGGGCGCCCAGGGAATCGGCCTCGACGACCACATTGAGCTCGACCTTGTGGCGGCGCGCCGTCTCCTCAAGCACCGTGCGCAGGCCGTTGGGCATGGACGGAAGCACGAGCGGGAGGCCGCTCAGCGCGGCGAACCGCGTCTCGTCCTTCAGGGCCGGGCCGCCCGGCGGTCCGACGAGCATCAGGTCGGCTCGGAACAGCACGTCCTCGTGGCCCGACTTGACGCTCTTGTACTTGCTGAGCAGGCCGATATCGACATGCCCCTCCGAGACCCAGCGCTCGATCTGGTCGCTGAAGCCCTCGAGCAGCCGGAGCCGGATGCCGGGCGTGTGCAGCCGGACGTGGTCGTAGAGCCCCGCTGCGATGGATTGCAGCACCGAGGGAAGCGCGGCGACCGCGACGGGCCCCACGGGTGTCTTGCCGAAGGCGACCGCGTCCGTGCCGAGTTGCTCGGCCGACCGGAGCAGCGCCTTGGCGCGGGGAAGCACCATCTCGCCGAGGGCCGTCAGCTGGACGCCGCGGCCGGTCCGGTAGAACAGCTCGCCGGCCAGCTCGGCCTCCAGCTCCGCGATGATGCGGGTGATGCTGGGCTGGGCGAGGCCCAGCGAAACGCCGGCCTTGCTGAAGCTGCCAAGCTCGGTGACACGCACGAAGGTCTGCAGTCCAGCGAGCTGCATGGCGATCCGGATTTCTGATAGCTGTTATTTACACTATCAGTATGGCCGATAGCCATCCTCCAGCGCAACATCCCCCCGGTCGCTCAGACGACCGGCGCCGGACAGGTCGGGACGATGCTGTCGGCGGCGCCTGCGCAAACATGAAAGATGCGTCGGACTCCGACGGTCGCCGCTGGCGGCCGCCGCGGGCTCCGTGCGCGCAGGGAGGACAGGAGCCATGGAGCTCACGGTCGGCCAGATCATCGGCAAGGCGCTCAAGGCCTATGGCGTCCCCTACATCACGGGGCTGCCGGGCCACGGCAACTGGAACCTGCTCGACGCCTTCAACGACCCCGTCTCCAACGTTCCGATCATCCAGACCATGCACGAGCAGGCCGCAGTGCATATCGCCGACGCCCATTATCGCGTGACAGGCGAGCCCATCGCGACCTGCACCTCCATCGGCCCCGGCGCCGCCAACACCGTGATGGGCCTCGCCAACGCCCATTGCGACTCCACGGCTCTCCTGCTCATCACCGGCTCCGCCTCGACGCACATGCGTGGCCACGGCGTGATGCAGGAGATGGACCGGGAGAACACGCCGGACTTCGTGAACGTGACGCGGCCCGTCACCAAGCGGAACTTCGACGTCATCCGCGCCGACCACATGCCCTTCGTGATGCACCGGGCCTGGAACGCGATGACGACGGGCCGTCCGGGCCCCGTCCATGTCGAGATCCCGCTCGACATCCAGGTCGCCACCACCGACATCGACGTCGCCGACCTCTCGAAGCGCGTGCCGGTCGGCAAGCCCCGCGCCGACGCGCTGGCGATCGAGGCTGCGGCGAAGCTGCTGCTCTCGGCGGAGAGACCCTGCATCGTGGCGGGCGGCGGCGCGATCACGAGCAATGCCAGCGTCGAACTCCGGCGGCTCGTGGAGCGCCTCGGCATCCCCGTGGTGTTCACCTGGAACGGCAAGGGCGCCCTGCCGGAGGACCACCCGATGAACGCCGGCACCGTCGGCTGGCCGGGTTCCCTCACGGGCAACACGATCGCGGCGCAGGCGGACGTCGTGCTGTCGCTGGGCTGCCGGTTTACCGACTGGTCGGCCTCGTCCTGGCGCAAGGGCGTCAGCTTCTCGATCCCGGACTCCAAGCTGATCCAGGTCGACATCGACGCCCGCGAGATCGGCAAGAACTATCCCGCCGAGGTCGGCGTGGTCGGCGACGTGCGGCTCGTGCTCGCCGACATGAACGCCGAGATCTCCGACATCCAGGCCCAGAAGGCGCTGGGCCGCCGCGCGCAGTACCACGACCGGCTGCGTCGGCTCTGGTCGGAGTGGGACCTGATCCAGGAGCCGCGTCGCTCCTACGACAAGATCCCCACGACGATGCTCACGACCTTGCGCGAGCTGCGCAAGGTGCTGCCGCGCCACGGCATCGTGACGGTGGGCTCCGGGCACCCGCAGAGCTCGACCAAGCAGGACTTCCCCATCTACGAGCCGCGCACCCACATCACGCCAGGATCCTACTCGCCCATGGGGTTCGCGCTGCCCGCCGCGATCGGGGCCAAGCTCGCCAAGCCCGACGCGCCCGTCGTCTGCATCATCGGCGACGGCGACTTCATGATGTGCGTCCAGGAGCTCGCGACCTGCGTCGCCTACAACATTCCCGTCGTGTTCCTGGTGCTGAACAATTCCGGATACATTTCCATCCGCGACGGCCAGGACGCCCTGATGGGGCGCAACATCATCTCGGAATTCTCGAACCGACGGACGGGCGAGCCCTACAGCGTGGACTTCGTGGCGCTGGCGCGGTCCTTCGGCTTCGAGATCGCCGCGCGGATTGGCCGGGTCGACGAGATCGGCTCGACGATCAGCCGCGCGCTGCAAGCCCAGGCGCCAGCCCTCATCGAGGTGCCGATCACCCGCGACGTCTCCATCGCCGCCTCGAACGTCGTGGGCTGGTGGGACTTCCCGCCCGTGCCGACCGCCCCGGAGGGCGTCAAGCGGGACTGGGCTGCGGGCATCGCGGCCGAGCAGCACGAGGGCCGCGACACCTCGAACGTCTCCATCGTCAAGGCGGAAGGCGCCGTCGGCTGACGCCGCAGCGCCTGCACGACCCGATCATCACCAGCACCCGCCGCGCCACGCCGAGACGAGCGTGCCGGCGCCAGGGAGGACACCATGACCGATCGCATCGACTTCACCCGGCGGCGCTTCGCGGCCCTGGCGGGCGGCTCCGCCCTCGCGCTCGCGGCGCGGCCGGCCTGGGCTGACTATGCGGGCCTGCCGCGCACGTTCCTGTGGAATCCCGGCTTCAACGACATGGTGGACACCGCCAAGTACAAGAAGCCCGGCCCCTACACGATCGGCTTCGCCAACGCCTCGCAGGCCGACCTGTGGCTGGTCACCTTCACCCACGGCGTCGAGTTCGCGGCGGCCAAGAACAAGGACCGCATCAAGAAGCTGATCATGACCGACGCGAACGGCGACGCGGCCAAGCAGGTGTCGGACATCCAGGACCTGATGAACCAGGGCATCGACCTGCTGCTCGTCAATCCCGCCGCCGCCGATCCGCTCGACCCGATCATGGCGCGCGCCATGAAACAGGGCATCCCCGTCGTCTCGGTCGCGCGGCGCCCCAAGAACGATTCGTCCTTCGTCTCCTTCGTCACGGCTTCGGACCAGGCGCTCGCCCGCATCTCGGCGACCTGGCTCGCCGAGAAGCTCGGCGGCAAGGGCAGCATCGTCCTTCTTCCGGGGCTTGCCGGCGCGAGCCCGGCGGAGATGCGCCTGCAGGCGGCCAAGGAGGTCTTTGCGCAATATCCGGACCTCAAGATCCTCGACACGCAATACACGGGCTGGAGCCCGGCCAACGGCAAGAAGCTGATGTCCGCGCTCATCCAGCGCCACGGCAAGGCGATCACCGGCGTCTGGGCCGATTCCGGCCTGCAGGGCTCGGGCGCCGTCGAGGCGTTCCTGGGAGCCGGCGCCAAGCCCAGCGAAATCCCGCCCATGACCGGCGGCGACCTCAACCGGATGTACAAGCTCGCCATGGAGAACAAGTTTCCGTTCTGCGGCATCGACTACACGCCCTCGATCGGCATCGCCGCGATGGACGTCGTGCTCGACGTTCTGCAGGGCAAGTCCGTGCCCAAGCGGTTGGACGTGACCTTCCAGATCGTCATCTCCGAGGGCGACGAGACCAGGTCCGTGAAAGCCGACGTGGCGCTCAAGGACTACGTCCGGATGGACGCGGCCGACGACCTCATCATGGGCCACGGCATGGGCCCGACCTACGACCCCAAGACGTTCAAGGTCGAACTGCCCAAGGGCTGAATGCCCAGCCAGCGCCTCCAGGGACGATCTCCTCCCAAGGTCGCCCTTCCTGCCCGCCGGCGATGCGCCGGCGGGCCTTTCCGATCGCCTCGGACCTTGCACCCGTGACCACGCCCCTCATCGAGCTGTCCGGCATCACCAAGAGCTTTCCCGGCGTGAAGTCGCTGGACGCCGTGACCTTTTCCGCCCTGCCCGGAGAGGTGCATGCCCTGCTCGGGGAAAACGGGGCGGGCAAGTCGACGCTCATCAAGACCATCGCGGGGGCCTACTCGCCCGACGCGGGAACGATCAGGTTCGACGGCCAGCCGCGCCACTGGAGCGGACCGGCGGAGGCGAAGGCGGCCGGGATCCACGTCATCTACCAGGAGCTGGTCCTGTTTCCAGAGTTGTCGGTGGCCGAGAACATCGTCATCGGCCAGGAGCCGCGCACCCGCTGGGGGCTGATCGACCGGGGTCGGATGGTGCAGGACGCCCAGGCGATCCTGACGCGGCTCGGCCACGCGCTGGACCCGCTGGCGCCAGTGAAATCGCTCTCCGTCGCCGACCAGCAGATGGTGGAGATCGCGAAGGCGCTCGTGGGCGACGCCCGGCTGCTGGTGCTGGACGAACCGACCGCCGTCATTTCCGGCCACGAGGCCGAACTGCTGTTCGAGCGCGTCCGCCGGTTACGAGACCAGGGTGTCTGCGTCATCTACATCTCCCACCGGCTCGAGGAGATCTTCGCGCTGGCCGACCGCGTCACCGTTCTCAAGGACGGCAAGGTCGCGGGCACGCGTGCCGTGTCCGACATCGACCGCGATCGATTGGTGGCCATGATGGTCGGGCGTCCGCTCTCGGACCTGTTTCCACCGAAGCGGGGCGCGACCGAGGCGAGCGGACCCGTGCTGTCCGTGCGCGATCTCGCGGCCGCCCCGCGCGTGCGCGGCGTGAGCTTCGATCTCCAACCCGGCGAGATCCTGGGCCTCGCGGGCCTCGTCGGCTCGGGCCGCAGCGAGACGGCGCACGCGATCTTCGGCAGCCTGCCGCGGACCGGCGGCGAGGTCGAGCTTGCGGGCGCGCCGCTCGCAGGCGGCGATCCCTCGCAGTCCATCGCACGCGGCCTGGGCCTGCTCACCGAGGACCGCAAGGGCGAGGGCCTTCTCATGAACCTCGAGATGTCGGCCAACGTCACCGCGCCGACGCTTGCCGCTTTCCAGCGCGGTCCCTTCGTGAGCCGGACCGCCGAGCGCTCCGCGGCGCGGCAGGAGATCGCACGATTTCGCATCGCGGTGCCAGGACCGGCGGCGGGCGTGAAGGCTTTGTCCGGCGGCAACCAGCAGAAGATCCTGTTCGCCCGCTGGGCCCGCGCCTGCCACCGCGTGCTCATCCTCGACGAACCCACCCGGGGCGTGGACGTCGGCGCGAAGGTCGAGATCTACCGCATCATCCACGAGCTCGCGGCGGCCGGAGCCGGCATCCTCGTCATCTCCTCGGAGCTGCCGGAAGTCATCGGCCTGGCGTCCCGCGTGCTCGTGATGCGAGAGGGGCGGATCGCGGGCGAACTTACGGGTGACGCCATCGACGAACGCTCGATCATGCGGCTCGCGGCCCTCGGCGGCCTGCCGGATGCGGCCTAGGAGGGCGGGCGATGGCGACGTCACGGACCTTCGCGCAGGCCGGGCTCGATCCCACCAAGCTCGTCGTGACCGGGCTGCTCGGCCTCGTCTGCGTCACGGGCGCCGTCCTGACCGACCGCTTCGCGACCCTGGCCAACCTCGCGAACGTCGTCGAGCAGGCGGCGGCGCTGGGCTTCGTCAGCCTCGGCCAGACGGTCGTGGTCCTCGCAGGCGGGATCGACCTCTCGGTCGGCGCGCTGGTCTCCGCCCTTTCGGTCCTGATCGGTCTCGGCGCGCAGGCCTATCCGGACTGGACCGCCGGCATCCTGGTGCTCGCGATGGTCGTGGGGGCGGGGGTGGGGACGCTGAACGCCGGCGCGGTCATCCTGCTGCGGGTGCATCCCCTCATCGTCACCCTGGGCATGGCGACGATCCTCAACGGCCTCACCCTGATGGCGACGCGGCAGCCGACCGGCTCCGTGCCGGACTGGGTGGAGGACTTCGCCTATGGCCGCCTGCTGGGCGTGCCGGTCGCCGGCCTCGCCATGGTCGCCTGCTTCGCCCTGGCGGGCCTCGCCCTGACGCGGCATCCGCTCGGCCGGCGCGTCCTCGCCGTGGGCGGCAACGCCGAAGCCGCGCGCCTGACCGGCCTCCCGGTCCGCGCGACGCTCGTCGCCGCCTATGGCATCTCGGGCTGTTGCGCGGCGCTGGCGGCCATCTACTACGTCGCCCGGACGGGGACGGGCGACCCGCTGGTCGGAGAGCCGCTGACCCTCGCCTCGATCACGCCCGTCGTGGTGGGCGGCACCATCCTGGGCGGGGGCCGGGGCGGCGTGCTCGGAACGCTCCTGGGCGTGTTCCTCCTCTCGACGCTGAACAACTTGCTCAACTACCTGGGCGTGTCGACCTTCCTGCAATGGGTCGTGCAGGGCCTCATCATCGTCGCCGCGGTCTCCCTGCATGTCGGCCGGAAGGGGAACCCGGCATGAGCAACAGCGTCGCCACCGCGCCCCGCCCCGAGGCGCCTCTCCCCGCCGGGCCGCGTGCCGAGGTGCGGGGCCACCAGCCTGTCGAGGTCTTCGTCCTGCTGGCGTTCCTCGCCATCCTCGTCGGCGGGGCCGGGCTCCTGTCGCCGGCCTTCCTCTCCGTCGCCAACCTCCGCGACATCCTCACCCAGGCCGCACCGCTGTGCTTCGTCGCGATGGGCCAGGCCTTCGTCATCATGGTGCGCGGGCTGGACCTCTCGGTGGGGTCGCTGATGGCCACGGTTGCGGTCCTCGCCACCGCCTTCGACGCGTCGTCGAACGCGATGGTCCCCGTGATCTTCGCCGCATGCCTGGCGCTCGCCGCGCTCGTGGGCCTCGCCAACGGCCTGCTGGTGACCCGCCGCAACGTGTCGCCCTTCCTGGCCACCCTCGCCATGATGATCGTCCTGCAGGGGCTGCGCTTCGCCTACACGAAGGGGTCGCCGTCCGGCGCCCTCCCGGAAGGCTTCCGCGTGATCGGGACGGGCATGGTCCTGGGCGTGCCGATCAACGCGCTCGCCGTCATTCTCGTCGGGTCCATCCTCGGCCTCCTGCTGCATGCGAGCGCCGAGGGCCGGCGGATCGTCAGCGTCGGCGGCAATCCCCGCGCAGCACGTCTCGTCGGCATCTCCCCGGAGCGGGCGACGCTGCTGGCCTACGTGATCTCGTCGCTGATGGCGGGCCTCGGCGGGTTGTTCCTCGTCGGCTATGTGGGCACCGTCGACAACTGGGTGGGTCGGGGCTTCGAGCTCGACTCCATCGTGGCCGCGATCATCGGCGGGGTGGCGCTGACGGGCGGCGTCGGCACCGTGGCGGGCGCGCTTCTGGGCGCGCTCGTCCTGGTCGTCATCTTCAACATCGTCGTGATCCTCGGCCTTCCCGTCGAGTTCCAGCTCATCATCAAGGGCCTCGTCATCGTGCTGGCGGCCGCCGTCCACATGCGGCGCGCCGGCGCGCGCTGACGATCCCCAACCCAGGAGACCCCGATGGCGCGCCATCTGAAGACCGGCCGGACGCCGGAGCAAAGCTCGGCCGACGCGCGCAAGGTCCGCGACGTCGTGACCGGCATCCTCGAGGCGATCGAGGCGCGCGGCGACGCGGCGCTGCGCGAGGCCTCGGCGAGGTTCGACAAATGGGAACCGCCCTCGTTCAGGCTGGACGAGCGGGAGATCGAGCGCTGCGTCGCGCGGCTCGACAGGCGCGAGCTCGACGACATCCGCTTCGCCCAGGCGCAGGTGCGCAACTTCGCGCAGATCCAGCGGGACTCGATGCGGGACGTGGAGGTGGAGACGCTGCCGGGCGTGATCCTCGGCCACCGGAACCTGCCGGTGGAGAGCGTCGGCTGCTACGTGCCAGGGGGCAAGTATCCGCTCGTGGCCTCCGCGCACATGGGCGTCGTCACGGCGAAGGTCGCGGGCGTGCCGCGCGTGATCGCGGCCTCCCCGCCCTTCCACGGCGAGCCCTCGCCGGCGGTGGTCGCGGCCATGCACCTGGGCGGGGCCGACGAGATCTACTGCATGGGCGGCGTGCAGGCCGTGGCGGCGATGGGGATCGGCACGCAGACGATCGCGCCCGTCTCCGTGATCGTCGGCCCCGGCAACGCCTACGTGGCGGAAGCCAAGCGCCAGCTCTTCGGCCGCGTCGGCATCGACCTCATCGCGGGACCGACGGAGACGCTCGTCATCGCCGACGACAGCGTAGACGGCGAGCTCTGCGCGACGGACCTGCTGGGTCAGGCCGAGCACGGCTTCAATACGCCGGCCATCCTCCTCACGACGTCGGAGACCCTGGCCCGCCGCACCATGGACGAAGTCGAGCGGCTGCTGACGATCCTGCCCACGGCCGAGTTCGCAGCCATCTCCTGGCGCGACTACGGGGAGGTCATCCTCTGCGACAGCGACGAGGACATGGTGGCGGAGGCCGACCGCATCGCCAGCGAGCATGTGCAGGTGATGACCCGGGACCCGGACTATTTCCTGGCGCGGATGCGGAACTACGGAGCCCTGTTCCTTGGCCCGCGCACCAACGTCGCCTATGGCGACAAGGTCATCGGCACCAACCACACTTTGCCGACGGGTAAGGCCGCCCGCTACACGGGTGGCCTGTGGGTCGGCAAGTTCATCAAGACCTGCACCTACCAGAAGGTGCTCACGGACGAGGCCTCCGCCCTGGTCGGCGCCTATTGCTCGCGCCTATGCGTGCTGGAAGGTTTCTATGGCCATGCCGAGCAGGCCAACATCCGGGTGCGCCGCTTCGGCCAGCGCAACGTCCCCTATGCGGGGGCCGCTCTGTAGCGACTCTTTCGACCCGCCAGACCCGATCTTCCGCCGTCCTTGCGCGCGGAAGGCGAAGCGATCCGGTCCCTTGCCGGGCCTTCCCCGGATTGCGTCGTCACCACGCTCCTCGCAACGACGCTTCGGACAGGTTGAAGGCGGCTCTCGAACGGCGCAGGGGCGATCCACGCTCACGGCGCCGCCACGACGGCTCATGTCCCTGCGCCAGGCGTCAGCGAAGCTGATCTCCGTCCCATCCGCTATTCTGTTGACAAGGAAACAACCTGCGTCTATCGGTTTCCTAGGCAACAAAAAGGCGCACCGATGGCGAGAGTGTCCGAACTGGCCGATCACACCGGCTACTGGCTGCGCCTGGTTTCCAACGCCGTCTCGCAGGCCTTTGCGCGCAAGGTGGCGGGAGAGCAGGTCACCGTGGCGGAATGGGCCTGCATGCGGGCGCTCTATGGCGGGGACGGGATGTCGCCATCGGTCCTCGCCGGTGTGATGGGCATGACGCGCGGTGCCATCAGCAAGCTGGCTGATCGCCTCGTGGCCAAGGGATTGGTGGCGCGGACGGACAATGCGCGGGACAGGAGGGCGCAGCATCTCGCCCTGACCGACGCGGGAACGGTCCTCGTTCCCCGGCTGGCCGCCCTCGCCGACCAGAACGACGCGGAGTTCTTCGGCGTGCTGTCGGACAAGGAGCGCCGCGCCCTCGAGACAGCCCTAGCGGCCCTCGTCGAGAGACGGGGACTGCAGGGCGTGCCGGTCGACTGACCGGCGCAACCGGATCAACACCAGCGAAGGAGAAAGCCGCCATGGACGCGGACCGGATCGGCATTGCCACAACCTGCCTGCGGGCGGCCCATGACGGCAGCATGAGCTTCCCCGCCATCGTGGGCACCTTGATCAAGGCCGGTTTCGAGGGCTATGCGGTCGACTACCGCCGCAACACGCAGACCTTCTACCAGCCCGACGGCGACAGTGTCGCCCTCGACGTTCCGGAGCACGGCGGGGCCGTGGAGGCGGCGTTCAATGCGGATGCTGTCGCCGCGCTCGTGCGCTGGGCTCAGGCGAATGGACCCGATTACAGCTATTCGGCGTTCTCGAAGCAGGCCAAGGCGGCCGGCTGCGCGGGCTATCTCGTCTCGTTCTCGGGGCGGCGGGTGGTCTATTTCGGACGCACGGCCGAGGTCCACGTGGAACATTTTCCGAGCTGACGCCGAGGGTCCCGACTTGCGCGGCCTCGAGCCCTGCTCCCGTCCGCGGGATCTCGGCCCGGTGACGGGACAGGCTGCGGCTCTGCGGCCATCGGAACGACTTGTGATTGTTTCATTTATATTATTCCATCTTAGATTAGTTGTTAGTCTCCACGCCGATCGACTAAGACTGACGCCGAACCTCAGCGCATAGGAGACTGGGATGGTGCAGCGTCTCTCGTCGTGGATGCTTGCCGCGTGCCTGGCGTTTTCCTTCCTGGGCGCGGCAACCGGGCTCGCCGCGGATATGCCTGCTGCTGCGCCGGTCACGGCAGACGCGACCTGCCCGAACGGGACCTACACCACGATCGTTGGTGACACCTGCGCAAAGGTTTACGTCAAAGTATACTGCAACAACGCAGCGTTGTTTTCCCGGTACAATGGATGGACCTGTCGGAACGCCGCGCTCAACCCGGGGCGCGTGCTGTGTCTTCCTGTCAAAGTGAACGGCAGGTGCTCCTGAGCCGGGAGAGCCAAGCAGCCCCGACGCGGGGATCACGCGTCATCCCAGGCGCGCCAGGCGCTCGGACAGGACCGGCGCGGCGAAATCGATGAAGGCCCTGAGCTTCCGCGGCATCGGGCTCTGGCCGGCATGGACGAGGCTCACCGCCCAGGGCTGGGGCTCGAAGTCCTCCAGCAGGACGCGGAGCCTCCCGGCGCGCACGGCCCCGGCGGACTGATACGACAGCACCCGCGTCACGCCCGCCCCGGCCATCGCCGCGTCCAGCGCGGCCTCCGCCGTGTTGACGCGCAGGCGCTCCCTGGGCCGCACGACGATCTCGGCGCCGTCGCGCAGGAATGTCCAGCGGCGGCCATGACCCGGACTCTCGAAGCCGATGCAGGCGTGGTCCGTCAGGTCTTCCGGGTGCTTAGGGGCGCCATGCGCCGCCAGGTAGTCGGGGCTCGCGCAGACCACGCGCCGGATCGCGCCGAGGCGGCGCGCGACCAGCGTGCTGTCGGGCAGGTCGCCGATGCGCACGGCGGCGTCGACATGGTCGTCGAGCAGGTGGACGAAGCGGTCGCTCAGCGCCAGCCTCACGTCGACGAGCGGGTTCTCGGCGAGAAAGGCGGTCACGACCGGCAGCACGTGGAGGCGGCCGAAGACGATCGGAGCCGAGAGGGCGAGTTCCCCTCGGGGCGTTCCGCGATCCCCGGCCGCGATCCGCTCGGCATCCTCCATCCGCCCTAGGATCTCCTTGGCGGAGACCAGGAACGTCTCGCCGGTGTCGGTGAGTGCCAAACTCCGGGTCGACCGGTTGAGCAGGCGCACGCCAAGATGCGCCTCCAACTCCGCCAGCCGCCGGCTCATTGTCGGCAGCGAGAGCCCGAGCTTGCGCGCTGCGGCGGAGAGGCTGCCCTCCTGCGCGACGGCGACGAAGGCCGTGAGGGAGTCGAACCGATCCATTCTTTCATTTTTCAGAATACTGACGTCAGGATTGCCCTTCTATTCCAAGTCCTAAGAGAAGGCTATCTCTCAGCCGTGGGGCCGCCCGGCCCCTCGACACCAGGGTGGTCCCATGCCTCGCCTCTCCAGTCCCACCCCCAACGACGGCACACGTCCGTTGCCGTCGAGCGATGTCGCCTTCACGTCCACTGTGAAGGCGATCCAACTGGAAAAGGGGTCGCGACGGGCCTATGCCCGGCAGGAGGAGAACGGGGGCTGGCCCGACCGGATCACGCCGGACCTCGCGGCCTTCCTGGCGCGGCAGACCAGCGTGTTCCTGGCGACGACGAATGCGCAGGGCCAGCCCTACATCCAGCACCGCGGGGGTCCGGCCGGCTTCCTCAAGGTCGTCGATGACCGGACGATCGGCTTTGCCGACTACAGCGGCAACCGGCAATACGTCACGCTGGGAAACCTCAGGGACAATCCGAAAGCCCATCTCTTCCTGATCGACTACGCCACGCGGCAGCGGATCAAGATCTGGGGCACGGCCGAGGCGGTCGAGGACGACGCGGCCCTCACGCGCCGGCTGATGCCGAAGGGCTACGCCGCCCGCCCGGAGCGCGTCATCCTGTTCCGCATCACCGCCTTTGACGTGAACTGCCCCAAGCACATTCCCCAGCGCTTCGAGGCTGGCGACGTCACGGCCGTGCTGGCCGAGCGTGACGCGATGATCAAGGCCCTCAAGGAAGAAGTCTCGCGCTTGCAGAGCCTCGTCGGCGTGAGCCGGTAAGGGCGCGTTGCCAGGGCGGTGCCGTGGGCGAAGCCTGTTCCTGGCAGGGTTGATTTTGTTCGCGAGGTGCAAGCTGAGGCTGAGCGCGCATTGACTACCAGTGAGCGTACATTGAGCGTCATCATTTTTGGCTTGAAGCAAGACAACTGATGTCGCATGAATACGGTATTGCGTTAAAGAACAACGTGTTCTCAGGTCAGGTTTCAACTTCGAGTAGTTTCATGACGAAAATTGCACCTTCCAAGCCGCTTCGGATTTCGGTCGACGTCGACACTCTGGCGGCGAGCATCGCGTCAGGCACATTCAAGGCGTGGTACGCGCCGGCCTCTGCCACGATCTCCCAGAACGGAAAATCGCTGGGGCTCAAGAGCAGCACCCTCCTGACCGCCGAAGCCGCATCAGAATTCCCGGGTATCTTCCCGCAGGATGCACGCTGGTCGATCGTGACCGGTTCCTCTCCGGATCCCATCATGTTTGATAGTGATGCGAGGCCGGCCTTTGTATCGGCGCTCGACGGCGGGGTGTCGGTCTCCGTGACTGGCGGAGGAACCGCCATCGGGAAGCCTGGGGGCACTATTTATACGGTCGACGGAGACACGAAGGGCCATGTCCTGGGGGCCAACATTCCCAGCCTGTCGAGGGGCGACACGCTGGAGGTCATCCTCCCCGACGGTCTCTCCCAGAAGCAGTTCGATGATGCCGTCCAGGCCTACACCGCGATCTACGCCCCGATAGGCGTCAACCTCAGGTTCGGTGCCTACGAGGTAACCCCCAACAAAGGCTCGACGCTTTTCAAGGGATCGGCGAACGACGACTTTTTTACTCTATCCGACGCACTGCCGGGCGCGATCTGGACGCTCGACGGTGGCGACGGCAACGACAATATGGCAGGCGAGAACTGCAGCATTCTT
This sequence comes from Alsobacter sp., assembly GCA_046349155.1. GTDB lineage: Bacteria > Pseudomonadota > Alphaproteobacteria > Rhizobiales > Beijerinckiaceae > Alsobacter. The sequence continues at coordinate 265,434 of JAXMCW010000006.1, forward strand.
GGCGGCCGGGGCGACGACTACATTATGGGCGGAAACTGCACGATCGATGGCGGCGCGGGCGCGGACACGATCACCGTCACCGCAGGCGACGTGATCGTGAACGACGATGCGAAGGACGTCATCATCGTCGGCACCGTCGCCGACCGTTTCTCCTACCTGACGAAGGCCAAGATCATCTACCAACTCAGCGATAAGGATGAGGACTATGACCGGCGCAAGAAGGTCATGCTCGGCGGTCGCAATGATGACCAACTTACTGTCTACACGTCCGGCAATACGCTGACGGGCGGCGGCGGCCACGACACGTTTCTCATCAATGCCGGCGGCAACGTCATCACAGACCTGACGGCGGACGATGTCGTCTTCGTAGGCTACGACGCCTCGAAGGCGGAGATCGCGTCATGGGCGGCAACGGGCGCTACGGTCGAGTATATACTCGACGGGATCAAGGGGGCGTTCGAGGGACTGAACTGGGACGACGACCTGACCGGCGATGACTCGGCTAACACGTTGTCCGGCCTAGGCGGCCACGACTTTCTCAACGGCGCAGGCGGCAACGACAGCCTGGCGGGCGGCGACGGCAACGACACCTTGAAGGGCGGCACCGGCAATGACGCGCTGTCGGGCGGCGATGGCGACGATTTTATCATCGGCGGCAGTGACGCGGTCGATCCCGCCGAGAAGCGTGACGACGACGTTGTCGATTGCGGGGCCGGCAACGACACAGCCTATGGCGGCTGCGGCGACGATACGCTCCGGGGGCAGACGGGCGACGACCTCCTCGACGGCGGAATTGGCGACGACAAGATCTTCGGCGGGATCGGCGCCGACACGCTGTGGGGCGGGGCCGGCGCGGATAGTCTCTGGGGCGAGACTGGCAACGACGTCCTCTACGGGGGCGAGGGAGCCGACCTGCTCTACGGCGGCGCCGGCAACGACACGATCTCCTTCAGCACCGGCGGGGACAGCGTCTATGGCGAGGCCGGCCACGACGTGTTCGTCTTCACCGCCTCGAACGAGGCGGGGCTGAGCCAGATCCTCGACTTCAACGCGACGGAGGACAAGCTCGACCTCTCCAGCCTGTCGCTCGTCGACGGGTTCTCGTGGGACGCAAAACATCCCTTCGCGGACTTCGCCTACGACGCCAAAACGGGACTGTTCCAGATCGATCTGAACCACGACGGCACGGTCGATCTCGCGTTCTGCCTCCACGTCGTCGGCGGGGCCTTCGACATGCGGAAGAACGTCATCGTCAACAAGCTCGTCTAGCTCTTCCCGCCCTGACGGAACCTGCCTCTCGCCGTCAATGCGAGCCGAAGGCGAAGCAATCCGCTCCTCTGCCAGGCTCATCCTCGCCAGGGGAGTGAATTGCTTCGTCGCCATGCTCCTCGCACTGACGTCTCAGACACGTCGAAAACGTTTCAGACAGGTCGAGAACGGCTCTCGCTGCTTGGCCTCAGCGATATGTGGTGCGGAGCGCCGGCAAGAGCGTCGGGCCTGCGGGCAATGCCATGCAGATCACTTCGGAGGGTGCGGCCAAGCAGCATGGCGCGGCGCCGACGGCCCGCGGTCTGATCCCTTGCGCCCCGTCCTGTCTGGCGGATGGGAGACCAAGCGCACGGTGAAGACCGGGCACGAGCTGGCCTGTCGGAACGTCCGCTCCGCGTGTTTGACCCGCTTCGTGGGGACCAGGATACGAAAAAGCCGCCGAGAGTTTCCTCAAGGCGGCTGTCCCATGTGACCCGACTCTCGTCTCGCCAGTACATCCGTGGTCGGACATAGGCCGGGGAAACCGCGTCAACCGGTTGAGGGACGCGTCTCACCATCATCTTATCTGCGATCATCATGTCCAAATTGCGACGAAACCGACGGGCTCATCCTGCCGGAAAGGAATCTTGCCAGTTTGTCCCTGCCCCGATGTCGAAAAGTCGTTGGGCGAGAAGGACGGCTGCTGGAGCGTTGATCGCCGTGGCGTCGGCTCCGACCTGCGCGGCGAGCCTGGGGCAGTCCGAGAAAGGCGGCCCGCCCACCATGATCCCCACGACGGGGTTTCGGGAATGCTGCCTGATCTGGCGGATCGTGGCAGTGAGGGAGCCAATCTGGCGATCCGTGCTCGCCGTCAAGCCGACGACGGCGAACCACTGGCTTCGCAGGAGCGGCGCGACCTGTTGAAGCGTCATGCCTCGCTCGGAGGTGACCTCCCAGCCGCCCGCCCGAAGGAATGTCTCCACCATCGTGACGCCGAAGGAATGCTGTTCCTCGGCGATGGACAGCATGCAAACGCGGCGCTTCTGGCGGAACGCCGGCACCACCCAGGAGCGACTGAACACAGCCAGCAATTGCTGAAGCCGCGCCACGCCGATCGTCACGTCGATGAAGCTGCACTCGTCCTCGTCCCACATCGTGCCGAGGCAGCGCGCCGCAGGCTCCAGCAGGTCGACGAAGAGCCGGTCCAGGGAGAGACCGCGATCCTCGAGGTCGCGGATGAACTCGGACGACAGTTCGAGGTTCGGATTGAGAACGAGCATCGCGAGCTTCGCAATCTCGTCCCTGCTGGGCCTCTGCCGATGGTCACAGTCCTCGTTCGTCCGCGTCCCGTGGATCTCGATGATCCGCGGCAGAATGGCCGTCTCGACGAGGGCGGCGAGTTTCCTCCGGGAGGTCGGGAGATCGGCTTCGGCCAGGATAGCGGGTGCGATGAAGGGTGGCGCGAGGCTTGGCGCAAGCCGTGTCTGCGGCCCGAATGCGCGACTATGATCGCCATCATCCATAAGGCGCCCCCGAGCCTTACCCGCAGGCTCATGGTAGGCCTTCCGGAGCGTCAGGCAAGGCTCCCGCCGCGATTGCGCAGACGGTGCGATTGCGTACGGCAGGAGGCGGAACGCTTTGGTGGCCCGGCTTACTTACGCTTGCCGCCCTTGGGAGCGACGGCGGAAGCCGCTTCCTGCGCGAGGTCCCTGGCCAGCCTGAGGGCCTTCAGGCGCTCGGACTTGGCGCGCATCGCGGCCTGGGCGCGCTCGGTTTCCGAACGGACGGCGTCGCTCCGGTCTCCCGGAGTGAAGTGCCTGTTGGCGCTCGCCTTCCTCTGGTCTCTGCTCGGCCGTCCCGTGGGTGATGACATGGCGCGCCTCCGGCGACTGCTTGATGCTCAGTCAGGGTCATATCAGGAAAGCAAAAACTTTCCTTGTTAAAGTTCGAGAACGGGTCCATATAAAGAACATCGACATTTGGCCGGACGACTGGGCCGTTTCGCTTCGCTCGCGTGGCGCACGTTCAGAATTCTCTCCAAAATTCGACTGAACCAGGACGGGGTTTCGACCCTGCGCCCTCGCACACGCTTGACTGAAAGATCTATCGAAATGACCACCGGCACTGTGAAATTCTACAACGACCAAAAGGGCTTCGGCTTCATCCAGCCCAGCGACGGCGGCAAGGACGTGTTCGTTCACGCCACCGCTCTCGAGCGCGCTGGCATGCGCGGCCTCGTCGAAGGCCAGAAGGTGTCCTTCGACACCGCCGAGGATCGCCGCACCGGCAAGATCGCGGTGAACAACATCGCCGCGGCGTGAGCCTGTCGACACGATCAGGGGGCCGTCCATCGGGGCGGCCCTTTTTCTATTGGCACTTCACGCACGTTCGAGGACCAGCATGGCATTTCGCGTTTCCTTCAATGACCGCATGACCGCATCGGAAAACGCCCGCAGGGCGATGCGTGAGCGCTTCGTCGCCACGTCCCAGGCGAATGACCCGTCCGCGGCCGAGCGTCGGGCGCAGCGCGCCGCGGTCGCCCTGGCGCGTGAGCAGCGCCAGCGTGAGCGGGAGGAACGGGCGGCAGCGGAGAAGGTGCAGAAGGCCGAAGCGGCTGCCCTCGCGGAAGCCGAACTTGAACTCCGGACCACCCTGGAAGCGGCCGAGCGCGAGGAACGCCAACGGGATCTGCTCGCCCAGCAGAAGGCCGCGCGCGATGCGCGCTACGCAGCCCGGAAAGCCAAGAAGCGCTAACCGGACCTCAGGCTGGGGTTGGCGCTGACGAAGCTCCGCCGCGAAGCGACCCTCTTCTGCCCGCCATGGCGCGGGCCCGATGATCGCTCTTCCGAGCCGGCGTGAGCCGAGGCGGGCCTGACGCAGGTCCGCCCTCGGGCTGGCCAGTGAGCCGGATGCAGTCTCAGCCAGGCCGTGCAGGCGGGACAGGGAGCCGTTTTCGGCCGGTCGGAACCCTCCTTGCAAGCAGCGCAGCGACGCAGCAAGTCACATCTCGCCCGGCTGACGACCCGATAGCTTGGCCATCGGCTCGCCGGGACCGCTGTAGGTCGGTTGGGGCAGGCCGGAGACGGCGCTAGACGTTGTGCCTGTCCCTGAAGCGGTAGACCGCCTCGATCACGGGAACCGCCGCGACGGCCGCCGCACGGAAGGGATAGGCGGGGAAGGGCAGGTCGTCGAAGGCCGTGCGGCCTTCGGGCGCGCCGGCGACCTGCAAGCCGATCTTGTGCCCGAAATAGGTGGACCGCGAGACGCCGGTGCCGCAATAGCCGAGCGCGTAGTGGACGCCCGCCGATGTTTGTCCGAGGTGCGGGACCTCGTCGTAGGTGTACCCGATCCGCCCTTCCCAGCCATGCGTCACCCGGACGGACCCGAGCTCTGGGAAGACGGAGAGCAGGTCGCGCGCCAGGTGGGCGTAGCGCGCTGGCGAATGCTCGGCGGGAAGGCGGGCGGCCCGGCCGCCCCACAGGATGCGACGTTCGCCGGGCGCTGCCCGGAAATAGTAGAAGACCCGGTTCGTATTGCCGTAGACGCGCCCCGCCGGTATCAGCCTTGCGAAGACCGGCTCGTCGATGACGTCGGTGGCGATGATGGCCGAGCCGATCGGCACGATGCGGCGGCGCAGCTCCGGAAGAGAGCGGTCCGTGTAGCCATTGGTGGCGACGATCACGTTGCGGCAGCGGACCGGGCCGCGGCTGGTCGCGACCGTGAACGCGCTGCCCTCCGGGGACACCGCGATGACGGGTGTTCGCCCGAGAACGAGCCCACCCGCGTCCTCGACCCTGGCCTGCAGCCCGCGGTGGTAGAGACCGGGATGGAGGCTCGCATCGGCGGGCAGCACCGAGCCGCCATGGAAGAGGTCCGTGCCGATCTCGCGATGCTGCTCGGCGCGCGGCACCATGACGCTCTCCACGCCGGTGACGGCCCTGAGATCGTCCAGGTCGCGCGCCATGGCCTCGTAGTGCTCCGGTTGCATGGCGCCGCGGAACCGGCCGCACCGGACGAAGTGGCAGTCGATCCGTTCCGTCTCGACGAGCGTTGCGATGAACTCGAGCATCGCCAGCCCTTCGCGCAGCATGGCTTCCGCCTTGGCTTGGCCGCGCAGGGCGACAAGCGTCTTCACCCTGAACTTCTGGTTGCCACTGCCGATCTGGCCTCCGTTGCGGGTGCTCGCCCCGTAGCCGGAAACGTCCTTGTCGAGCACGAGGACCTTGCGGCCTCGTCGCAGCAGCGTCAGGGCGGCCGAAAGCCCCGTGAAGCCGGAACCGATGACCACGACGTCGGCCGACGGGGGAAGCGGCAGGTCGAGGGCATCGGGTCGCGGCGCGGCTTCCCACCAATAGGGCCGGTCGTGCAGCCCCTGTCCGGGGCGCGTCCGGCCTGAGGCAAGTTCCGCGAGCGTCGGATGATCGATGGGCGCGCTCACCAGCGGTTTCTCCAGGCGATGGTGCGGCAGATCTCGCCCGCGGATCACGGGGACACAAGCTTAGCCGCCGGTCCGTGAAATTCCTACCGGGAATATTTTATTCTCGACTGGTTGCGTTTTTCGCAGGACGCGCTAACGTCCGGCTCGTTCCCACCAGCCTGAGGCGCAGCCATGTGCGGCATCGTCGGATTGTTCCTGAAGGATCCCGCCCTCGAGCCGGAGCTCGGCGCGCTGCTCGCCGACATGCTGGTGACGATGACCGACCGCGGTCCCGATTCGGCGGGGATCGCCATCTACGGCCAGGGCGCCGGCGGGCTCGCGAAGATCACGGTCCAGTCTCCCAAGCCCGCGGAGGACTTCCACAACCTCGCCGCCGCCCTCGCCGAGGCCTCGCACGGCTCCGCCAGGGTCGAGGTGAAGGACACGCACGCGGTGATCAGCGTGGACGCGGGCCGGGTGGAGGCGGTGCGGGCGGCCCTGCCCGCGATCTCGCCGCGGCTGCGCGTCATGGCGGTGGGCTCGAACGTCGAGATCTACAAGGAGGTCGGCCTGCCGAAAGACGTGCTGAAGCGCTTCGCCATCGCGGGGATGCGCGGCACGCACGGCATCGGCCATACCCGCATGGCCACCGAGTCCGCCGTGACGACGCTCGGCGCGCATCCCTTCTCCACTGGCGCCGACCAGTGCCTCGTGCACAACGGCTCGCTCTCCAACCACAACAACATCCGGCGCGAGCTGAAGCGCCAGGGCGTCGCCTTCGAGACGGAGAACGACACGGAGGTCGCCGCCGCCTACCTCACGGCGGCGATGAAGCAGGGCAAGGACCTTGGCCAGGCGCTCGAGGGCGCGCTCGACGACCTCGACGGCTTCTACACCTTCGTGGTGGGCACGCGTTCCGGGTTTGGCGTGCTGCGCGATCCCATCGCCTGCAAGCCCGCCGTGATGGCGGAAACCGACCGCTACGTGGCCTTCGGATCGGAGTACCGCGCGCTCGTCAACCTGCCGGGAATCGAGACGGCGCGGGTCTGGGAGCCCGAGCCCGCCACTGTCTACTTCTGGGACCGCGCCGAGGCGGCCTGACGGGAGCACGCGAATGCCGACCATCGACCTCGCGCAGGCCACCCTGCGCGACCTCAACCGGGCTCTCCACGAGGTGCCTGCCGGCAGCAACGACATCGCCTTCGAGGTGCTGAACCCGCGCGGCAGCCACGCCGTTGCGGTCGGCGTCGACGCGCCCGTCAGCATCTCGGTCAGGGGCCCGGTGGGGTATTACTGCGCGGGCATGAACAGCCAGGCGACGATCACGGTGCACGGCTCCGCCGGGCCCGGCGTCGCCGAGAATATGATGTCCGGCACCGTGGTGATCGAGGGCGACGCCTCGCAATATGCGGGCGCGACGGGCCGCGGCGGGCTGCTTGTCATCAAGGGCAACGCAGCCTCGCGCTGCGGCATTTCGATGAAGGGCATCGACATCGTCGTGCATGGCGATATCGGGCACATGTCGGCCTTCATGGCGCAGTCAGGCACGCTGGTCGTGCTCGGCGACGCCGGCGAGGCGCTCGGCGACAGCCTCTATGAGGCCCGCCTCTTCGTGCGCGGCAAGGTCAAGAGCCTCGGGGCGGACTGCATCGAGAAGGAGATGCGGCCGGAACATGCGGAGCTTCTCGCGGGACTGCTCGCGAAGGCCGGCGTGGAAGGCGTCTCCCCCGCGGAGTTCAGGCGCTACGGTTCGGCCCGCAAGCTCTACAACTTCAACATCGACAACGCAGACGCGTACTGAGCAGGGGCCGCGATGACCTACCAGAACCCGCCCACCCCGCCGCGCAAGTCCGCCACCTTCGACGACTACACGATGGCCGAGATCCGCCGCGCCGCGGCGACCGGCATCTACGACATCCGCGGGGGCGGGACGAAGCGCAAGGTCCCGCATTTCGACGACCTGCTCTTCCTGGGCGCCTCGATGTCGCGCTACCCGCTGGAGGGCTATCGCGAGCGCTGCGACACGTCGGTCACGCTCGGCACGCGCCACGCCAAGAAGCCGATCCAGTTGAAGATCCCGATCACCATCGCCGGGATGAGCTTCGGCTCGCTGTCGGGCCCTGCCAAGGAGGCGCTCGGGCGCGGCGCGACGCTGGCCGGAACCTCCACCACCACGGGCGACGGCGGCATGACCGAGGAGGAGCGCGGCCATTCGCAGACGCTCGTCTACCAGTACCTGCCGTCCCGCTACGGCATGAACCCGCGCGACCTGCGCCGTGCCGACGCGATCGAGGTCGTGGTCGGCCAGGGTGCCAAGCCCGGCGGCGGCGGCATGCTGCTCGGCCAGAAGATCTCCGACCGCGTGGCGGAGATGCGCACGTTGCCCAAGGGCATCGACCAGCGCTCCGCCTGCCGCCATCCCGACTGGACGGGACCCGACGACCTCGAGATCAAGATCCTCGAGCTGCGCGAGATCACCGACTGGGAGAAGCCCATCTACGTCAAGGTGGGCGGCGCACGGCCCTATTACGACACCGCGCTCGCCGTGAAGGCGGGTGCCGACGTCGTCGTGCTCGACGGCATGCAGGGCGGCACGGCGGCCACGCAGGATGTCTTCATCGAGCATGTCGGCATGCCCACGCTGGCCTGCATCCGGCCGGCCGTGCAGGCGCTGCAGGACCTCGAAATGCACCGCAAGGTGCAACTCATCGTGTCCGGCGGCGTCCGCAGCGGCGCCGACGTCGCCAAGGCGCTGGCGCTGGGCGCCGACGCGGTGTCGATCGGCACGGCCGCGCTCGTCGCCATCGGCGACAACGATCCCAAGTGGGAAGCCGAGTACCGCGCGCTGGGAACCACCGCCGGCGCCTATGACGACTGGCACGAGGGCAAGGACCCCGCGGGCATCACGACGCAGGATCCCGAACTGATGAAGCGCGTGGATCCCGTCGCGGCGGGCCGGCGGCTCGCCAACTACCTCAAGGTGATGACGTTGGAGGCCCAGACCATCGCGCGGGCCTGCGGCCACAACCACCTGCACAACCTGGAGCCGGAGGATCTCTGCGCGCTCACCATCGAAGCCGCGGCCATGGCCGGCGTGCCTCTTGCAGGGACGAGCTGGGTTCCAGGGAGGGCGGGCTTCTAGGCCCGCCGCATGATGCCGGGCGGCCCTGCGCCGCCCCGAGACGAGCCCTCGCAGAGGGGCGACAGGCCGGTTGTGGAGAGGGGCAAGAAAATGACCACGGATCTCGCTGAGTTCGCTGCCGCGCGCGGCGTGAAGTACTTCATGATCTCCTTCACCGACCTGTTCGGCGGCCAGCGCGCCAAGCTGGTGCCGACGCAGGCCATCCGCGAGATGCAGGCGGAGGGCGCGGGCTTCGCGGGCTTCGCCGTGTGGCTCGACATGACCGCCGCCGACGCCGACCTCTTCGCGATCCCCGACCCCGCCTCCGTGATCCAACTGCCCTGGAAGCCCGAGTTCGCCTGGGTCGCGGCGGACCTCTACCTCGACGGCAAGGTCGTCGACCAGGCTCCGCGCGCGGTGCTGAAGCGGCAGGTCGCCACCGCGAAGGAGCTCGGGCTGCGTGTCAAGACGGGCGTCGAGGCCGAGTTCTTCCTCGTTCTGCCCGACGGCACGAAGATCTCCGATCCCTTCGACACGGCCGAGAAGCCCTGCTACGACCAGCAGGCCTTGTTGCGCCGCGCCGACGTGATCACCGAGATCTGCGACCACATGCTGGCGCTCGGCTGGAAGCCCTACCAGAACGACCACGAGGACGCGAACGGCCAGTTCGAGATGAACTTCGAGTACGACGATGCGCTGGCCACGGCTGACAAGCATTCGTTCTTCAAGTTCATGGTCAAGTCGGTCGCCGAGAAGCACGGGCTGCGCGCCACCTTCATGCCCAAGCCCTTCGCCGGACTGACGGGCAATGGCTGCCACTGCCACATCTCCGTCTGGGACCTCGCGGGCGCCAGCAACGCCTTCGCCGACAAGAGCGCGGAGTTCGGCCTGTCGCAGCAGGGCAAGCACTTCCTGGGCGGCATCATGAAGCACGCCTCCGCGCTCGCCGCGATCACCAACCCGACGGTGAATTCCTACAAGCGCATCAACGCGCCGCGCACCGTCTCCGGCGCGACCTGGGCGCCCAATACGGTGACCTGGACAGGCAATAACCGCACGCACATGGTGCGCGTGCCCGGGCCGGGCCGCTTCGAGCTGCGCCTGCCCGACGGCGCGGTGAACCCCTATCTCCTGCAATCCGTCATCATCGCCGCGGGCCTCGACGGCCTGCAGGGCAAGGCCGATCCCGGCCCGCACCACGACATCGACATGTATACGCACGGCCACACCGTGAAGGATGCGCCGCGCCTGCCGCTGAACCTGCTCGACGCGCTGCGCGAGTTCGACAAGGACGCGACGCTGAAGGCGGCGCTGGGCGAGGCGTTCAGCACGGCGTATCTGAACCTGAAGAACAAGGAATGGACGTCCTATTGCGGCCACTTCAGCGAGTGGGAGCGGGCCAATACGCTGGACATCTGAGGTCCCCGGCCGCCGGGTCTCGTCATGGCGAGGAGCAGGGCGGCGACGCCATCCACGACGGCGCCCGGCAGGGGACCGGATCGCGTCGCCTCGCTCGCAATGACGGCGGGAAGCGCGTAGGGATCGCCTGTCGTCCGGCGAGCCACCCGGGAAGGGCCGAGCCTTGATCCAGAATCCCCACGCGGTCCGCGAGCCCAAGGAGAACAACCTCGAGCGCGCGATCGGGCGCGAGGTCCGCGCCTGCCGCAAGAAGCTCGGCATCACCGTGTCGGACCTCGCCAGCGCGACGGGCCTCAGCGTGGGCATGCTGTCGAAGATCGAGAACGGCAACATCTCGCCCTCGCTCACCACGCTGCAGACGCTGTCTCGGGCGCTCGGCGTGCCGCTCACGACCTTCTTCCGCGGCTACGAGGAGCCGCGCAACGCCGTCTTCGTGAAGGCGGGCGAAGGGGTGCAGCTCGAGCGCCGGGGTACCCGCGCCGGCCACCAGTACCGGTTGCTCGGCCACATAGACAACAACCCGAGCGGCGTGACGGTGGAGCCCTACCTGATCATGCTGGAGGACGACGCCGACGTCTTCCCGACATTCCAGCACGCCGGGCTCGAGTTCCTTTACATCCTGCAGGGCGAGGTCGTGTACCGCCACGGCGACAAGACCTTCCACATGCAGCCTGGCGACAGCCTGTTCTTCGACGCCGATGCGCCGCACGGGCCGCAGATCCTTGTGAAGCTGCCGATCCTCTTTCTGTCCGTCATTTCCTACCCGAACAGCGAGCGGGAGCAGGCGGGTTAGCCCAGCCCCTCTTCGGGCGCGGTCAGCCCTTCACGCCTGGAGCCAGGGCGGGAGTTCGAAGGAGGATTCCACGAACGGCTCCGGCGCAATCAGGGCCGGGGCCGTCTGCCCGCCGCGCAGCTGGTAGAACAGGTGCGGCAGGCCCAGCGAGGGGTCCTGCGTGGCGTCGGGGTAGGGTACGGCCGCCTGCCAGCTCGGGTGGTAGTGGATCATCCCCGCGACGCTGCGATAGGGGATGTCGATCAGGGCCTTCGCGATCCGTCGATTCGTCGCCCTGTCGTCCGGCGCGCCCACGCCGCCGGCCACCGCGGCGGCGATCGCGTAGTGGTGCATCGAGGTATAGGGCTGGCAGCCGACCTCCGGCGTCGAGTTCTCGCCGAAGCGCTTGCGATAGGCGGCGGCAAAGCGCCGTCCCATGTCGTCGCGCGGCAGGCCGATGACGGTGCCGATGATCGCGCCCTTCGCCTTGTCCCCCGTGATCTCCGAAAAGGCGCGGTGCAGCGCGCCATACTGCAGGTAGAGCAGGCAGGGCAGGGGCGCCTCCATGAACTGGAGGTGGAAGCGTGCGAGGTCGCCCGTGTGGAAGTGGGTCATCGCCACGACGGCGGGGTCATGCTTGCGGACCTCGTCGAGCACGGCGCGCCAGTTGCTCGACGTGGGCCGGATCATCGGCGCGAAGGGCAGCTCCCAGCCGAATTGCGGGGAGGCAGAGGCCATCGCGTTGGCGATGACGATGCTGTAGGGCTTCTGGCCGGACAGGATGGCGATCCGCCGGTTGCGCGGCTTCCACTGCCCGGTGTCCCGCAGCCAGGACAGGAACTTGATGAAGCCCTGGCCGTACCAGTATTCGGCGGGGTCGCCCATGAAGCAGCCGAAATAGCGCTCGGGATCGCTCGCCACCGTGTCGTGGTGCTGCAGCAGCGTGTTGTGGTGGATGTAGATGATCCCGGCGTCGGCGATCGGCTCGTATTCCGAGTTCTGCGGCCCGATATTGTAGCCGTTGATGATCGCGTGGACCAGGTGCTCGCTGATCAGGATCCGCGCGGCGCGCACGACCTCCTGGGCGGACTGGCTGCCCGTGTCCACGAAGTAGGGCTGCAGCGGGCGGCCGACGATGCCACCGCGCTGATTGATCTCATCGATGGCCATGGTGAGGCCGTTGCTGAATTCCCGCCCGTCATTCGCCGAGCCTCCGGTGAGGGGCACCATGCTTCCGATGATGATGGGGTCGCTGGACATGGCGGCTTCCGGTCGGGACAGGGCAGGCGATGCAGGGACCGGACCAGGCGCCGCTCGCCTCACGCGATCTCGGGCACCAGCTCGGGCTCGAAGAGGAGGTTGTGCATGAGGACCCTCAGGGAGGGAGGGCTCACGGGCTTGATGAGGACGGGGAAGCCCTGGGAGCGAATGGACTGGATGAGCTCGGGGCTCGTCTCCGCCGTCATCACCAGGGCCGGACAGGGCTTCTCCACGAGGTCGTTGATCTGGTGGACGACGTCCGTGCCCTGCATGCGGCCGCGCAGCCGGTAGTCGGTGAGGATGATGTCCGGCTGGACCTCGAGGGCGCGCACGGAGGCTTCGATGTCGTCGAAGCTCTGCAGGGTGACAACATGGATGCCCCAGCGCTCGAGCAGGCTGGTCAGGGCCGAGAGCAATTGCTGGTCGTCCTCCAGCGCGAGGCAGCAAATGCCGGCAAACTCGCCGCCGATCTTCTCGCTGATCTCGGGCTCTCCGATCGTGCTGTGCCAAATGTTGCCTACCGGCACGTCGATGGTGAAGGCCGAGCCCGTCCCGGGCGCGCTGGACAGTCCGATCTCGTGGCCGAGGATGTCGGCCAGGCGCTTGGAGATGTTGAGGCCCAGGCCCAGGCTGTGCTTGCGGTCGGGCTGGGTGTCGCTGATGCGGAAGAACTCCTCGAAGATCGCCTCGTGATGCTCCTGCGCGATGCCGATTCCCGTATCGATCACCGCGATCCTGACATAGGGGCCCCGGCGGCGACACCCGACCAGGACGCGCCCGACCGGCGTGTAGCGGATCGCGTTGGCGATGAGATTGCTGAGGATCCGCTCCAGCAGGACCCGGTCGCTCACCACCGCGAGCTTCGAGGGCACGACGGTGAGGCGCAGTCCGGCCTCGCGCGCGACGTGCTCGTATTGCACCTGAAGCCGCGAGAGCACGGTCGAGATCTGGAACGTGGCGACGTTGGGCTGGATCTTGCCGGCGTCGAGCTGGCCAATGTTGAGCAGCGCGCCGAGCAGGTCCTCCATGATGGAGACCGAGACATCCATCGCGTGCAAGGCGTAGAGCCTGTCCTCCGGGTTCTCGGAGGCGAGGCAGCTGTAGATCAGGATCTTCAGCGAGGCGAGCGGCTGTCGCAGGTCGTGGTTCGCGGCCCGCAGGAAGCGCGACTTGCTCTGGTCCGCCGCGGTCGCGGCGTCGCGCGCGCGCTCGAGCGCCTGCTCGGTGCGACGCCCCAAGGTCACGTCGGCGAAGCTCACCACGAGGTGCCCGTCGGCGAGCCGCGCGGTGCGCGCGCTCAGGACGCTGCCGTCGGAGAAGGTCAGCTCGACGCCTTCGGGCGAGGCCGCGGCGGCGCCGGGATAGGCAGGACGACGCCCGTGGTCGACACGCACGAGCGCGCCATGCGTGCGCGAGCGCTCCAGGACCTGCTCCCAGGCGAGCCCTTCGAGACGGTGGTCCGTTGCTGCGAAACGCGACTCGAAACTCGCGTTCCAGGAGACGAGGCCATCGGCGGCCGACCAGACCGCAACGGGGTCGGCGAGGCCCTGAAAGGCCCGGGCCTCCAGCGTGCGGTCCGTGTCGGACGGGGTCATCAGGTCTTGGCGCCTTCCACCTTGGCGGCATGGGCGACGGCGAAGCGGATCGCCGATTCGCGGTTCTTCAGCCCGAGCTTGCGCATCGCGTTGGCGAGGTGCACGCGGACCGTCTGCCGCGTGATGGCGAGGAGACCCGCGATGTCGGCGGTCGACTTGCCGCGGCCGAGCAGGACAAGGATCTCGTCCTCGCGCGCCGTCAAGGGCGATGCAGCCTGCGCGCTCCGGGCCGGTTCCTCCGGCTTGGCGGCGGACCAGGTGCGGGTCAGGAGGTCGCGCGGGAAATAGACCTCTCCCCCCATGACCCGCGAGAGTGCGCGCTGGATCTCGGCCGCGTCGGCCGACTTGGGCACATAGCCGATGACGCCGTGCTGGATGGCGCGGCGGACATATTCGGGATCCTCGTGGATGGAGAACACCACGATCGGCGTTCCGGGATAGCGGCTGCGCAGCAGCTCAAGCCCCTCGAATTCCGCGAAACCCGGCATGATGAGGTCGACCAGCAGCAGGTTGATGGCGGGGTTCTGGTGGAGAACCGCGAGCGCCTCGTCGAAATTGCTGGCCTCCTCGACGACGACCGCCGGATCGATGCTTCGCGCGACGCTCTTCAGCGATTCGCGCACGACCCAGTGGTCGTCGGCGATCAGGAGCGTGATGGGCGCAGCGCGAGGGTGCAGAGAGTCCAAGGTCGTGTCTCTGAAGTCGTCGACGGCTGGTCGAAAGCGCCACGTCTCTACCAGACCGGTCGCCGGGCTGCCAGCCGGAGGACAGTCCTGCGGGGGGACGATCGCAAACCTCGTTCGACTGAAACGCTGAGCCGAAGCTGACGCTTGCCACGATGCGGAAGCCTAAACCCTCGATCCGTGAGTGTCTAGATGAAGTATCTAGTCTGTCCCAGGTTGTCCGCACTTGAGGTGGGTGCGTCGGAACCCTGACCCAAACTGGGCATCTGCTGCGGGTTTGATCGCTGCCTCGCATGCATTTTGTGCAGGTGCGAGAGCGCCTTGAAAAACACGACCGCACCCGAGATCTCGCGTTGACATCTAGGAAACTCGCGGACTAGCTTTAGCCGCATGCGCCGGTCGGCGCGCGAAATATCTAGATAAAGCATCTATATGCCGAGGCGCGACCTTCACGGTCTGCGTCACCCTCAACGCATGTCTTGGTCCAAGAGCCGGGAGGATGTCGAAATGTCTGGAAGCGGTGATCTGACGCGGGCGCTCGGCCGCCCCCTCTCGCGCCGGACGGCGCTCAAGCTCTCGGCCGCCGGCGCGGCTGCGGCGGCCACGGGGCTCGCCGCTCCGCCCGTCATCGCGGCGGGCAACGACAAGTGGCTGATCGGCGTGCCGTCCTCGCTCTCCACGCCCTACGGCGTGGCGGACGACACCGACCACCTGAACGGCACGACGCTCGCCGTGGAGGAGATCAACAAGGCCGGCGGCGTGCTGGGCAAGCCGATCGAGCTCTTCGTCCCGGACGTCGACAAGCTCAATCCCGAAAGCTGCCGCCAGGCCATCGCGGCCTGCATCGACAAGAAGGTGCACGCGATCTCCAACGCCTTCCTCTTCGCGCCCATTCCGGCCATGGACGAATCCGCGAAGTACAAGGCGCCCTACCTGCAGGGCAACACGCAGCGCAACGCCACGCTCGCCTACAAGGCCGACCCGCAGAAGTACAGCCATGTGCTGCAGACCGATCCCTCCGAGGTCAATTACGGCTGGACCTATCCGATCTGGCTGAAGAAGATGGAGGAGACCGGCGTCTGGAAGCCGAAGAACCGCAAGATCCATATCGTCGCCGAGCAGGTCGGCTATTGCCAGACCATCCTCAAGGCCGCGAAGGAGGCGATCCCGAAGTCGGACTTCGAGCTCGCGGCCGTCACGGACATCCAGTACCCGGTCAATGACTGGGGCCCGGTCATCCAGAAGCTCAAGCAGGTCGACGCCGGCGCCATCATGATCGACCATTGGGTCGCGGCGGAATATGCGGCCTTCTGCAAGGAATTCGTCGCCGACCCCGTGCCGGGCGCCCTCATCTACCTGCAATACGGCCCCTCCCAGCCCGAGTTCCTGCAACTCGGCGGCAGCGCCACGGAAGGCTTCTGCTGGAGCACGGTGCTCGGCGTCTACGGCGACAAGACCGGCCAGGAGTTCCGCTCGAAGTACCTTGCCCGTTTCCCCAAGTTCAAGGGCAACATGGGCCTCGTCTATACCGGCAACGGCTACGACATCGTCCAGTATCTCAAGCGGTCCTGGGAAGCGACGAAGGACCCCAACAACTTCGCCGCCAATTGCAAGTGGATCCGCGAGAATCCCTATCGCGGCGTCTGCGGCATGATGGACATGAACAACGAATACCAGGAGGCGCTGCACTATCCCGACAACGGCTTCGGCAACCAGGCCAAGGAACTCGAGAAGGGCATGAGCCAGCTCTTCGTCCAGGTGCAGGACGGCGAGCACAAGATCGTGTGGCCGAACGAGATCGCCGAGTCGAAGCTCCGCCCGTCCCCGTGGTGGTGAGAGAGGCCGGACCCCCCGATGCGGCCTGTCGCGAAAGAACCGATCTTCACCTGCAGCGACGTCGCGCTCGACCTGGGCGGGCGCGAGGTCCTGCGGGACATCGGCTTCGAGCTGAAGGCGGGGGAGGTGCTGGGAATCATCGGCCCCAACGGCGCCGGCAAGACCAGCCTGCTCGAGATCCTGTCGGGGCGCTACGTGCCCAAGTCCGGCAGGATCACCTTCCAGGGCAAGGAGATCAACGGCCTGCCGCTCTTCGCCCGGGCCCGCATGGGCATCGGGCGCACCTACCAGACGCCCATCGTGCCCGAGGACCTCACGGTGGGCGAGACGCTGAAGGCGGCGCGCCAGGCCTACAAGCCTTGGCTCACCCGCCTCGACGCGGAATACGGCGCAAACCTCGTGCGCTTCACCGTTCCCTACGACACGCCCACGGTGCGGCTGAAGACCTTCGAGCGACGCAAGCTGCTGCTCGCCTGCCTGCTCATGCGCCATCCCAAGGTGCTGCTGATGGACGAGCCGGCGGCAGGCCTCATCAACGCGGAGATCGACGAGATCGACCAGATCCTGCGCATGCTCTCCAAGGAGATGAACGTCTCGGTGCTCATCGTCGAGCACCGCATCGAGCTTCTCGAATCCATCGCCGACCGGGTGATCGTGATGGATGCCGGCGAGATCATCGCGAGCGGCGAACTGGCCGACATCATCGACAGCCCGGCGGTGCGCGCCGCCTATTTCGAGGCGCACTGACATGGGGAGCGAGCCATGAGCGAGATCCTCAAGGTGGAGGGACTGTCTGCCGGCTACGGCCCGCTGCGCGTGCTGCACGACCTCGACCTCGTCATCCATCCGGGCGAGCGGGTCGGGATCGTCGGGCTGAACGGGCACGGCAAGACGACCCTGTTCTACGCCATTGCCGGGCTCACCGGCTGGCAGCGCGGATCGATCCTGCTGAACGGCAAGCAGATCGGCCGCACGCGCAGCCAGGGGCCCGGGCGCTACACGCACCAGATCGTGCGACAAGGCCTCGCGATCATGCCGCAGGGCGACGAGATCTTTACCGGCCTGACGGTCGAGGAACACCTCGATTCTGGCGCCTTCACGCCGGAGGCCTGGCGCACCCGCAAGGAGCGCAAGGAGCGCGTGCTCACGATCTTCGAGCCCCTGCGCAAGCTCATGAAGACGCCGGTCGGCCGGCTCTCCGGCGGCGAGCGACGGATGGTCTCCATCGGGCGCGGGCTGATGACGGACGCCAAGCTCTATCTCGCGGACGAGCCCTCGCTGGGCCTCGCGCCCAAGATCGGCAAGGCCGTGATGGACGCGCTTCTCGCCATCGATCTCAAGGACAGCGCGATGTTCATCGCGGAGCAGAACGTGGCCCTGCTCGAGGGCCGCGTGGACCGGATCATCGGCATGCATGCCGGCAAGCTCAAGGGAGAGGCGTCGTCCTCCTTCAAGGTCGCGGGCGGCCAATAGCCGCGCGAGACAGGGTGGCGTCCGGCGCCGGGGCAATCGGAATGGACATAGCCTTCCTCCTGACCAACGCGATCGTCGTGGCGAGCATCTACGGGCTCATCGCCATCGCCGTGTCGATCACCTGGTCGAGCCTGGGACTGGTGAACCTCGCCTACGGTTTCATCTTCTCCTTCGCGGGCTATTCCGCCTGGCTCGTGGCGGACAACGTCTCCCGCAGCCCCTTCCTCGTCGCGCCGGCCGGCATCCTCGGCGGGGCCGTGGCCGGCATCCTCGTCTGCGTCGTCGTGTTCATCCCGCTGCACGACAAGCCTGCCTTCACCAGCCGCGGGCTCATCGCCACGCTCGCCATCAGCCTCATCGGCAGTCAGGTCTTCCTGATGCTGTTCGGCCCGACCTCGAAATCGCTGCCGGAGCTGTTCGGCCGCTGGAAGGTGCAGTTCCTCGGCCTCACGCTCACCGCGGACAAGCTGGGCATCGTCGTCTGCTCGGTGCTGATGCTCACCGTCGTGGTGGCCTGGATGAAGGGCAGCCGGCGCGGCCTCGAGATCCGTGCGATGATGATGAACCCGCACGCCGCCTCCATCGTCGGCATCGGCATCCGCCGCACCGGTCTCTACGTGATGGGTCTGACGGGCGCGATGGCGGGGCTCGCGGCCGTGCTGCTCTCGCAGACCTACTACATCGCCCCGTTCTCCGGGCTGACGCCGCTGATCAAGGGCGTCTCCATCGCGCTCTGCGGCGGCCTGGGGTCGGTGCAGGGCGCGGTGATCGCCGCCATCCTGCTCGGCCTGGTCGAGGCGCTGACCAACAAGTACCTGGGCGGCCAATATGTCCTGATGGTGCAGTTCCTCGTCATCATCGTCGTCCTCATCATCCGGCCGCGGGGCATCTCGGGCCTGCTGGACAAGGCTCGCGAGCAATGAGCGAAGACGCTTCCCGCACCCCTACGACCTGGATCAACCCGCTCGCCGCCTGGGGCACCGCCACGGGCAACCAGGACGCGGCGACGATCCCGGTGCCCGATCCCGCGGGCGTGTGGCGCAGGAACACCGCGTTCAAGGTCAGGACCTACCTCGTCGGCCGCCTGCAATACTTCATCATCTGGCCGACTCATCGCGAGAAGACCTGGACCCGCACGCGCTGGTGGCCGACCCGCCGCAACATCCTCAACGTCCGCGCGCGCTACAACCGCAAGACCGATGTCTCCGAGAAGCAGATCCTGGACCGCCGCCCCATCTACTGGGCGCTGTGCCTGTTCGCCCTGCTGATCGGCCCGCTCCTCTTCCCGCAGAGCCAGACGAATGCGCTGCTCACCGCCGGCGCGACCTTCGGCATCTTCGCGGCCATCAACATCCTGTGGACGCTGATCATCGGCACGGCCGGCATCTTTTCGCTGGCGACCTATGCGGTGGTGGGCACGGCGGCCTTCGTCACCTCGCTGCTGTCGATCCGCATGGGGCTGCCATGGTACACCCTGCCGCCGATCGGCGCCTTTGTCGGTCTCCTGTTCGGGGCCCTGATCGCCCTCCCGGCCTTGCGGCTCGACGGCTTCTATTACGCGCTGCTCACCCTCGGGCTGAACGAGCTCTTCCGGGTCTTCTTCACGACATCCAAGGAGTTCGGCGCGGCGTCCGGCGGTCTCTATGGCGCGGACAGCTTCATCAACCAGTCCTGGCCGCCGCTCACTCAGTCCTACGTCGCCTATTACAGCGCCTTCGTGCTAATGGTCGCGGCCCTGTTCGTGTTCCGCTTCATCAACGGCAAGCAGCTCGGCCGGGTGCTTCGCATGGCGCCCGAAAAACGCGAGGCCTTCGCGGCGGCCTGCGGCGTCGACTACAAGCGCGCCCGCATCACCATCTTCATTCTCACCTCCATCTGCCTCGGCTTCATCGGCGGCTTCTACACGGCGCAGTACCGCGGCGTCGCCTACTCCATTTTCGACTTCCAGACCGTCCTGCTCGGCCTCGCCATGCTCACCATCGGCGGCATCGGCAAGGCCGAGGGGGCGGTGCTCGGCACGCTGCTCGTCATCTTCGCCCGCGACGTGCTGATCGCCTGGGGGCCATGGCGCTACCTCGGCATCGGCGCGGCGATGCTGCTCGTCGTGCTCTTCCTCAACAACGGCTATTTCGGCATCCGCAAGCAGTTCAACGCCTGGCGCGACAAGAAGCGCGGCGAATGGCGCTCCACCCGCACCGAGAAGGGCGGCGAGGCTTTGCCGGAAGAGGCGACGGAGATCGACGACAAGGACGTCATCTACTTCCGCCGCTTCGACAAGATGCAGCGCGACTATCTCAAGGGCCTGATCTCGCCCGAGATCATCGAGGAGCATCGCCGCCAGCCGCTCGGCCAGCACAGCGAGGCGCTGGAGCGCGTACTGCTCTATTTCCGCCGCGCCAAGATGGAGGACAAGTACGCCCTCCATCGCGCGGGCCCGCAGGGGCCGTTCAAGATCATCGCCTTTTCCGGCACGCGCGGCGTGTCGCCGCGCCTCGTCGACGACCGCGAGTACGGGACGCTCGACGAGGCCTACCACGCCGTGTTCGTGCGCCGCGTCCACGACCTCCTGGAATCCTGAGACATGCCCGCGCCCCACGCCGACACGGCCCCGCAGGACGCCGACATCCACGTCCGCGACATGTTCGACAGGATGACGCGCGCCTACCTGCGCTCCGTCCTCTCGGACGCGCTGGTCGAGGAGTACCGCCGCAATCCCACGGGACACCACAGCGAGCCGCTCGCGCGATTGCTGGCCTGGTGCCAGCGGCGTCCGCTGCCCGAGCAATATGCCGTCAAGGCGGAGGCTGACGGCAGCTTCCGCATCATCGCCATGGCGGGCCGGCGCGGTGCGGGGCCGGCCTATGTCGGCGAGGAGCGTTTCGCCTCGCTGAACGAGGCGCGCCACGGCGTGCTGCTCCGCCACATCAGCGATCTCTCGGGAACTCCGTAATGGCCCAGCAGAAAATCTTCGGATACGCCAACCGCATCTCGGTCAAGCAGGGCGAGGACATCACGTTCTACGTCAATGCCGACGGCGCGAGCGAGGCTTCTGCCCAGCTGGTGCGTCTGATCCACGGAGACGCGCACGAGGCCGGGCCCGGCCATGTGGAGGCGGAGATCGACCATCCCGTGAACGGCGCCTGGCCGGTGAAGAAGCAGTTCACCCAGCTCGGGAATTTCCTGGTGGTGGACGATCCTGCCCGCAAGCTCGCGCACGAGGGCGCCTTGACGCTGATGGCCTACGTGACCCCCACCATGCCCCGGGCGGGCCGCCGGCAGGTGATCCTCGGGCGCTGGGACACGCTTCGGAACAAGGGCTACGCGCTCGGCATCAACCCGGCGGGGCATCTCGAGTTCTGGGTCGGCGACGGGAAGGAGGTCGACTACGTCACGGCTGAACTGCCGATCCTGCCGAACGTCTGGTACTTCGTGGCCGCAGCCTACGACCCGGCTACGGGACGCGCCGAGATCTACCAGGAGGGCGTGGTCAACCGATACAATTCCATCTACGGGCGCGTCGTGCACGACGACTACGCGACGCACGTGGTGCAGCGCTTCCGCTTCCGTCACGTGAATGGCGACGACGTCCCCTTCCTCATCGGCGGCTCGCAGGATTTCCACGAGCTGCGCGGCCCCTTCGTCAGTGACCTCTATGCCGGCAAGATCGACCGGCCGGCGATCTGCGCGGGGGCGCTCCCGCGCCAGGACCTCGACCGCATCCGCCGCGGCGAGAAGCCCGCCGACTCCGCGATCCTGGCCTATTGGGACACGGCCTCGGGCTATACGGGGCAGGGCGTCGGCCACGTCGTCACCGACATGGGGCCGCACGGGCTGCATGCGACCGGCGTGAACCACCCCGTGCGCGGCATGACCGGCTGGAACTGGAACGGCAAGGACGACTGCTACCGGCTCGCGCCGGAGCAGTACGGCGGCATCGAGTTCCATCCTGACGCCGTCACGGACTGCCGGTGGGACGCGACCAAGACGATGCGCGTCCCCGACGACCTGAAGAGCGGCATCTACGCCGTGCGGCTGCGCGTGGGACCTGGCGTCAGCATCGCGGAGGAGTACATCGTCTTCGTGGTGCGCTCGCGCAACCCGACCGCCAAGCTGTGCTTTCTCGTGCCCACGGCGAGCTACCTCGCTTACGGCAACGAGAGCCTGAGCTTCGACGCCCACATCATCCAGCCCATGACCGGCCAGCCGCCGGTCGTGACGGACCTCGACGTCGAGACCTACGAGCACCGCGAGTACGGCCTGTCGACCTATGACCACTACGAGGACGGGGCGGGCGTCTGCTTCTCCTCGTACAAGCGTCCCATCGTGAACATGCGGCCGAAGTACCGCATGTCCAGCATGAACATCACCTGGCAATTCCCGGCCGACCTGTCGATCGTCGCCTGGATCGACCACCAGGGCTATGACTGCGAGTTCGTCACGGACGAGGACGTGCATCTCGAAGGGCAGGAGGCGCTCCGCCCCTTCGCCTGCGTGATGACGGGCACCCATCCCGAATACGTTTCCGAGCGCATGCTCGACGCGCAGGAGGACTACGTCCACGACGGCGGGCGGCTGATCTACATGGGCGGCAACGGCTATTACTGGGTCGTGGGCTTCGATCCGTCGGACCCCTCGTGCATGGAAGTCCGCAAGCTCGATTCCGGCATGCGCGCCTGGGCCGCAAAGCCGGGCGAGCACTATCTGCAGACCACGGGCGAGAAGAGCGGCCTGTGGCGCAACCGAGGGCGGGCGCCGCAGAAGCTCACCGGCGTCGGCTTCATCGCCGAGGGATTCGAGACCTGCACGCCCTATCGCAAGATGCCCGACGCGTGGCACCGCACGGTGTCCTGGATCACGGAGGGCGTGGAGGGCGAAATCATCGGCGACCAGGGACTCGCCTATGGCGGCGCGGCCGGCATCGAGCTCGACCGCTACGACCTCAGCCTCGGCACGCCTCCGCACACCAAGATCATCGCCTCCTCGGGCGGGCACTCCGACAACTACGTGCTGGTGACGGAAGAGCTGCTCTACGCCTATGCCGGCCTCGTCGGCTCGCTCGACTACCGCATCCGCGGCGACATGACCTATTTCACGGCCCCCAACGACGGGGCGGTGTTCTGCACCGGCTCGATCGCCTATGGGCAGGCCCTGCCGGCCAACAACTTCAAGAACAGCGCCGCAAAGGTGCTTGCAAACGTGGTCAGCGCCTTCCTCAAGCCCGGTCCGCTGCCGGGGCATCACTGGACGGTCGAGGAGAAGCAATGGCGGTAAGGCCGGGCGGCTCTTCAGGCTTGCCAGCGCAGGCTCGATGTCCCTCATTGCTCAGGCATGGAGACACCATCCGAGACATCCGACCGGCAGGTCCAGTCGATCGGCTTCATCCTGCTCCCTGGCTTCGCGCTCATGTCCTTCGCCGCGGCGACGGAGCCGCTGAGGGCGGCGAACTGGCTCGCCGGTCGACGGCTCTATGAGGTGCAGTTCTTCGCGCCCGTAGAGCGCGTCGAATCCTCCTCGGGACTCCTCGTGCCTGTGCAGCCTCTGCCGCGCAAGGCGCGAGGGCTGTCGGCCGTTTTCGTCTGCGCGGGAGGGTCCCCGGCCGACTGGAGCCGACCCGACGTGCATGCATCCCTGCGTCGGCTGGCCGGGGACGGCGTGCGCATCGGCGGCATATCCGGCGGGCCCTATGTGCTGGCCGAGGCGGGGCTGCTGGCGGGACGCCGGTTCACCATTCATTGGGAACATGCGCCCGCCCTGGCCGAGGCCTTCCCGAACTTGAGACCCGAGCAGGCCCGGTACGTGATCGACGGGTCCCTGGTGACTTGCGGGGGCGGAATTGCCCCGCTCGACCTGATGCACGCGTTGATCACCGAACGGATGGGCAGCGCATTCGCCAGGCGCGTCTCGGACTGGTTCCTGCACACGCAGGTCGAGCCGAGCGGCGGGGCCCAGCGCGCGTCCCTGGCCGAGCGGTTCGGGGTTCACCACCCGGTGCTCCTCGCCGTCCTCGAGAAGATGGGCGCAACGCTCGAGACGCCTCTCTCCCGCTCGTCCATGGCGCGCTTCGCCGGGATCTCGCCCCGTCACCTCGATCGCCTCTTCGCCGACTACAGAAAGACGACCTTCCTCGGCGACTACCGCCGCTTGCGCCTCGAACATGCCGACAGGCTGCTGCGGCAAAGCGCGCTCTCGGTCTCGGAAATCGCCTTCGCCTCGGGTTTCTCCAGCCTCAGCGAGTTCGGGCGGGCCTATCGCCGCGCCTACGGCTCTCCACCGGGCGCGACTCGACGCGCCTTGAGGAGTTCGGCCTAGCGCGGCGGGAGCGAGGCGGCTGCGGGGTCCGCCGGCCTGACCGCGTCGTCGTGCCCCCCGGCGAGAGCAGCCTATCGCGCGACCATGGCGACGATCTCGTCCATCGAATCCAACCGGGTGACCCCGTCCGGCGGGGCCAGGGCGGCGTGCGGGACCAGGACGGTCTTCATGCGCGCGGCCAGACCAGCGGCCGCGCCACTGGGGCTGTCCTCGACCACGAGGCAGTCGCCGGGCCGCACCTCCAGCAGCCAAGCGGCACGCAGGTATCCCTCGGGCTCCGGCTTGCCTTGCCGAACGTCGTTGCGCGACACGGTGACGAGACCCGGCCTCGCGAGCCCCACGGCGCGCAATTGCGCATCCATGATGATCCTGTCGCTGTTCGAGACGATGGCCTGAGGGACGCCACGGATCTCGAGGGCCTTGAAGAGGTCGATGGCAGGAGCGAAGCCTCTCAAGGCCCCGAGCGCTCCGAGATGGTGGCGGTGCTTGCGTCGCTCCCATGAGACGGGGTCGAGGCTCAGCCCGAAATCCCTCGCATACCAAGTGTAGAGTTCGTCTGCGGGCCGGCCCACAACGAGGTCGTGGAGGTTGTCGGGCGGCGCGATCCCCTGCTCGGCCATCGCCCGGCGCAGGGCCTCGACGGCGATCGGTTCGCTGTCGACGAGGGTTCCGTCCATGTCCCAGAGCACGGCCTTGCGAATGGTCACGACAATCGTCCCAGGCTCTCGTTGAGCGTCGGCGAGACGACCCGAAGCTCGGCATAGGCCGCAGCCAGGTCCGCGTAGCGGAGGCGACGCGCGGGGTCGGGCTCGACAGGGTCCCTGTAGGACACGAGGTGCCGCGCTGCTTCCGCAAGGCTGCCGAATTCGCCGGCGCCGGTCAGCGCCAGCATGGCGCAGCCCAGCAGTCCGGCCTCGGGCTCTCGGGTGGGGAGGATCGGCACGCCGAACACATCGGCCTTGATCTGCAGCCATAGGTCCGATCGCGCTCCGCCGGCCGATGACCGGATGGTCGACACGGGCAGCGCCTCCCGGACGGGGGCAAAGGCCTCCTGCATCGCGAGCACCACGCCTTCCATCACCGCGCGGTGAAGATGGGCGGGACCGTGCTGCGCGGTCAGGCCGAGGAAATGCGCCCTGGACTTGGATCCCTGGCCGAGCCGCTCGCCGGTCAGGTAGGGCATGAAGACGAGCCCCTCGGCTCCGGCAGGCACCGCCTCGGCAGCCCTGGAAAGGTCCTCGAAGCGGCTCCTGTTTCCGTCGAGGGTCCGCGCTGCCCAGCGGATCGCGTCGCCGGCCGCGTCGACCACCGCGAAGGCGCCCCAGTGGCCGCTGGCGGTGGCGACGTTCATCACCTGGGGATGCCGGAAGGGCGTGTCCACCAGGCGGGTGAGCAGGAACGAGGTTCCCGTGATGTCCGACACCTGCCCCGTCTCGGCCACGCCCGAGCCGAGCATGGCGGCGGGAAAATCGCCTGCCCCGACCAACACGGGCAGATGCGCCGGCAAGCCGATCTCCTCGGCGACGCCGGGCAGCAACCGGCCAAGCTGGGCGTGCGAGGGCAGGAGAGGTGGCAGCAGGCCAAACGGCACGCCCAGGGCCGCAGCGAGGTCCGGTGACCACACGCCGCCGGCCATGTCCGCGAGGACGCTGCTGCCGGCTTCAGTCCAGTCCATGGCGGCCAGGCCGGTGAGCCGGAAGTTCAGGTAGTCCTTCGGCATCAGCAGCCACCGGGCCCGTTCCAGGACCTGGGGTGCGTTGGCCGTCATCCAGGCGAGCTTGATCCCCGGCCAGGCGGTCGTCATCGGGTTGGCGACGTCGCGGAGGCGAGCCGTCCGATCGGTCGTCAAGTCGGCGACGAGCTGCGCAGCCCGCTTGTCGTTCCAGAGCGGCACCGTATCGGCCGTCAGGCGTCCCCCGGCGTCGACCAGCACGGGCGCGTGCATCTGGCCGCAGGCGACGAGCGCGCGCAGCTCGACGTCGTCCGGCGCTTCCGACATTGCGCCGCGTATCGCGAGGACGGCTCCGCTCCACCAGTCTTCGGGCCGCTGCTCGACCCAGCCGTGCCGTGGAAACGAGGTCTCGTGCGGAACGGAGGACAGGCAGAGGAGCCGCCCCGACGGGCCCACGAGGCCCGCGCGGACGGAACCGGTTCCCAGATCCACTGCCAGAATGGCCGGACGCGCCATGGCCTGCCGCCCTCCCCTGCGCCGCAGAACGAAATCATTTTCATATCTGTTGCACAAGAAAGAATTTCATTTTATACCCTGGTCCAGGCATGGAAATGAACGAGACGGGCAGATGACCGAGCCGGCGACCCATGGTTCTGATGCCATTCTGGCCCGCATTCGAGGGGCGCGGCTGCTGCCCGTCGTCGTCGTGGAGACGGCCGACCAGGCGGTGCCCCTCGCACGCGCCCTTGTCGCCGGGGGGCTCCCGGTCGCCGAGGTCACGTTCCGCACCGCCGCAGCCGCCGACGCCATCCGCCGGATTCGGGACGAGGTGCCGGACATTCTGCTGGGAGCCGGCACCGTGCTCAGCCACGAGCAGGTCCGCGCCGCGCGGCAGGCGGGAGCAGCCTTCCGGGTGACGCCCGGCTTCAACCCTGCGGTCGTCGAGGCCGCCCGCGCCGAGGAGCTGCCGATCGTTCCCGGCATCAACAATCCCACCGGCGTCGAGCAGGCCATGACGCATGGGCTCAAGGCGGTGAAGTTCTTCCCGGCCGAGCCCAGCGGCGGCATCCCCTTCCTCAAGGCGCTGGCCGGTCCTTATCGCGACATGGCGTTCGTTCCCACGGGCGGGATCGGCCCGGCCAATCTGGCCTCCTGGCTCGCGATTCCCGCCGTCCTTGCCTGCGGCGGGTCCTGGATGGTGGACGCCGCGCTGGTTCGGGCCGGGCGCTTCGACGAGATCACCCGGCTCACGGCGCAGGCCGTGGACCTAGCGAGACAGGCGTGACCTGCGCCCGGGCCAGGCCCGCGAGACGAGGCTGAACGGAGGATATCGATGGCGAACAACACACTCGCGGAGGGCCTGTCGCTGGCGGGGAAGTCCTGCCTTGTCACCGGAGCCGCCTCTGGCATCGGCGAGGCCGTCGCCCGCATCTACGCGAAGAACGGCGCCAGGGTCGCCATGGTCGACATCGACCGCCCCCGGCTCGAAAGGGTCTCCAAGGAAATCGAGGACGAGGGCGGGACCGTGCTGGCCATCGTCGCCGACGTCACGGAGGAGGAGAGCGTCCGCGGCTTCTTCCGGCGCGTGCATGACGCCTGGGGCTCGATCGATGTGGTGGTGAACTCCGCCGGCCGCGACAGCCTCGCTCCGCCCGTCACGCAGGTGACGCTCGAGGAGTGGAACAAGACGATCGGCCCCAACCTGACGGCCGTCTTCCTGTGCTGCCGGGAGGCTTTCCTCTACATGGAGAAACAGGCCGAGGGCGGCCGCATCATCAACATGGGATCGTCCTCGACGCGCGTGGCCTCGGGTCCCGGGCACAGCCCCTACCGCGCGTCCAAGCACGGCATGCTGGGCTTCTCCAAGAACATCCTCCTGGAGGGCAAGGACAAGAAGATCGGGGTGACGGTGCTGAACCCGAGCCACGTCAAGACCCCGATGACGGAGATCATCGACAAGGGCCTCTACGACGGGGACCTGCCCGCCTATGTCGACGGCTGGCTGGACGAAAAGGAGATGAAGGAGGGCATCCACGCCAGTTGCATCGACGTGGACAACGTCGCCTGGCTCGCCCTCTACGTCGCCACCCGCACGCCCGACGTCACGATTCCCACGATCAGCCTCTATCCCACCCACAAGGTCCATCGTTACGGGATGGAGGTCTAGCCGCATGAAGGCCGCCGTCTACCAGGGACAGGGTCGGGTGGCGCTCGAGGAGCGCCCGGTTCCCGTGCCTGGCCGCGACGAACTCCTGATCCGCATCCATGCGGCCTCGATCTGCGGAACGGACCTGAAGATCGTCCGCGGGGGCCATTTCCGCGTCGGTCCGGACGACACACGCGTGCTGGGCCACGAGCTCGCAGGCGAGATCGTCGAGGTCGGGGCCGGCGTGACCCGCTGGCGGGTCGGCCAGCGCGTGTCGGTCGTGCCCAATATCGGCTGCGGCGCCTGCGCGATGTGCCGAAAGGGGCTCAACAACATGTGCCCGGACTACGACGCCTTCGGCATCAACATCGACGGCGGCTTCCAGCAGTTCATGGTGGTCACCGGCCCCGCGCTGCGCGGCGGGAACCTCGTGGAGATTCCCGAGAGCCTGTCCTACCTGGAGGCTTCCCTCGTCGAGCCGCTGTCCTGCTGCTTCAACGCCTGGAAGGATCTCCACGTCACGCCCGAGGACCGCGTCCTCGTGATGGGGACGGGCCCCATTGCCGGCCTGTTCCTGCAACTCGCCAGAGCCTACGGCGCGCGGCAGGCCATCGTCGTTGGCCGGCGTGCGGCGCGCCTCGCGGAGATGGCGCCCTTCGGCGCCACCGACCTCGTCGATTCCAGCGTCACCGACCCGGTCGAGGAGGTGATGCGCCTGACGGGCGGGGCAGGGGTCGACGTGGCCCTGACCTGCGCGCCCGCCGCGGACCTGCAGAACCAGGCCATTGCCTGCCTGGCGCGCCTCGGCCGGATGAACGTGTTCTCCGGCCTGGCCAAGGGGACCACGGTCGCGATCGACACGAACAAGATCCACTACTGGAGCCTCAAGGTGCTCGGGTCGACCGGCTCCAGCATCGACGACTATGCCCGCGCCATGGCGCTGGTGGAGGCCGGCAAGGTCCGGGTGACCGACATCGTGAGCGACGGCTTCGGCATGGACGAGGCCGTCGCCGCCTTCGATCACGCGCTGTCCGGGCGTGGCCTGAAGACCGTCATCCATCCGCAGAGGGAGACCCTGTCATGAAGGCCGCCGTGCTTCACGCTCCCGGCGACCTGCGCGTCGAGGACGTCCCCCGGCCGACGCCGGGCGCCGGGCACGTTCTGGTCCGCGTCATGGCGGCGGGGATCTGCGGCTCGGACATCGGCCGCGTGATGGTCACGGGCACCTATCGCTTTCCCACCATCCCCGGCCACGAATTCGCCGGCCGCATCGAATGCGTGGGCACGGGCGTGACAGGCCTCGCGCCGGGTGACCGTGTCGCCGTGGCGCCGCTCATGCCGTGCTTCCAGTGCGACTGGTGCCGGTCCGGCACGTTCTCGCTGTGCGAGTCCTACGACTTCATGGGCTCGCGCAGCGACGGGGCCTTCGCCGAGTTCATCAAGGTTCCCGCGCGCAACGCCCTCAAGGTGCCGGAAGGCGTCAGCGACGAGGTGGCCGCGACGATCGAGCCGGCCGCCATCATCCTGCACGGCATCCACAAGCTCGACATCTCGCTCGGCGACGCGGTGGCGGTGGTCGGCTGCGGTGCGCTCGGCTTCTTCGCCCTGCAATTCGCCAAGCTGTCGGGCGCCCAGCCTCTCATCGCCATCGACGTCGACGACGACAAGCTGGCGCTTGCCAGCTCCGTGGGCGCCGACATCTGCATCAATCCGGCGCGCGAGGACGCCCATGCCGCCGTGAAGGCCGCGACGGCCGGAAGGGGCGTGGCCGTGGCGCTGGAATGCGCGGGGTCCGATGCCGGGCGGGACCTGTCGATCCTCGCCACCGCCAAGCAGGGAACGGTGCTGCTCTACGGCACGGCCTATGGCGACGTCGCCATCGCCGAGAAGGCCTTCTCCCGGATGGTGCGCGACGAGCTTCAGGTCGTCGGCTCGTGGAACTCATATTCCCTGCCGTTCCCCGGCAAGGAGTGGTTCGACATCATGGAACTGCTGCGCAGAGGCCGATTGATCGTCGATCCGCTGATCAGTCATCGCGCATCCCTGGACGAGGCGCCAGCGATCTTCAAGGCCCTGAAGGCACGCAACTTCGGTCCCTACCACAAGATACTCTTCAAGCCGAACGGCTAGACATAGACGGGGAGGACAGAATGCCATCGAAATACGTGATGGCCCTCGACGAGGGAACGTCGAGCGCGCGCGCCATCCTGTTCGATCGCGCCGGCAACGTCGCCGCGCTGGCCCAGAGGGAGTTCCAGCAGATCTACCCGCAGCCCGGCTGGGTGGAGCACGACGCGGTCGAGATCTGGAACACCCAGCTGCTCGTGGCGCGAGAAGCCATGGCCCAGGCCGCGGCCGGGCCCGAGGACATTGCCGCCATCGGCATCACCAACCAGCGCGAGACGAGCGTGGTGTGGGACCGCGCCACCGGCAGGCCGCTGCACCATGCCCTGGTCTGGCAGGATCGGCGCACCGCCGGGGTCTGCGACGCGCTCAAGGAGCGTGGTCTCGAACCCTACGTGAAGGAGGTCACGGGTCTCGTCATCGACGCCTACTTCTCCGGGACCAAGATCGCCTGGGTGCTGGACAATGTCCCCGGCGCGCGAGCCAGGGCCGAGCGGGGAGAACTCGCCGCCGGCACGATCGACAGCTGGCTGATCTGGAACCTGACCGGCGGCACGGTGCATGTCACCGATGCCTCCAACGCCTCGCGCACGCTCCTGTTCAATATCCGCAAGGGCGAATGGGACGACGTGCTCCTCAGGGAGTTGAACGTGCCGCGCGCCGTGCTGCCGGAGGTGCGTGACAGTTCCGAGATCTACGGCCTGACCGATGCCGACATCCTCGGCGGACGCATCCCCGTGGCCTCGTCGATCGGCGACCAGCAGGGCGCGCTGTTCGGCCAGTCCTGCTTCGAGGCCGGCATGGTCAAGGCGACCTACGGCACGGGCGGGTCACTGATGATGAACGCGGGCAACGCGCCTCTGCCGTCCAACACGGGACTGCTGACGACCGTCGCGTGGCGCATCGGCGGACGCATGGAATACGCCCTCGAGGGGCTGCTCTTCACGGTGGGGTCGGTCGTGCAATGGCTGCGCGACGAGCTGAAGCTGATCCATCACGCGGCGGAGACCGAACTCTCGGCCGCCCGCGTCCCGGACACGAACGGGGTCTATATCGTGCCGGCCTTCACGGGCCTGTCGGCGCCCTGGTGGGACCAGTATGCGCGGGGCACGATCGTCGGGATCACGCGGGGGGCGAACCGCGACCACCTGATCCGGGCGGCCCTGGAGAGCATGGCCTACCAGATCCGCGACGTGATCGGCTGCATGGAGCGGGACGCCGGGATGTCCGTCTCCGACCTCAAGGTCGACGGCGGCGCCGCCATGAACAACTTCGTCATGCAGTTCCAGGCCGACCAACTCGGCGTGAAGGTGCTGCGGCCCAAGGTCGTCGACACCACCGCGCGCGGCGCCGCCTTCCTGGCGGGGCTGGCGACCGAATTCTGGCGGGACAAGGACGACCTCGGCTCGGCGTTCA
The DNA here is from genome assembly GCA_046349155.1 of Alsobacter sp. Taxonomy (GTDB): domain Bacteria; phylum Pseudomonadota; class Alphaproteobacteria; order Rhizobiales; family Beijerinckiaceae; genus Alsobacter. The sequence goes on from JAXMCW010000006.1 coordinate 296,925, forward strand.
TCCTCGACCGCGAGTTCCTGCCCACCTCGGACAGGGCGGGCCAGGATCGTCTCTACGCGGGGTGGTGCCGTGCCGTCGACCGCGCCCGCGACTGGGCCGAGCACGCGTGAGCCCGCCATGACCTACCAGCCCGCCGCACGACGCACGATGTACTTCATCGGCGTGACGACAGCGAAGTCGTCGATCATGAAGGTCTTTCCCGCCTGGTCGGATCACCTCGGCCTCGATGCGGCGATGACGGGCATCGACTTCGCCCCGAATTCAGATCCCGCCGCCTACCGCGAGGCCGTGGCCTTCATCAAGCGCGACCCGCTGTCGCTGGGAGCGCTCGTCACCACGCACAAGGTCAACCTGCTCAAGGCCTCCCGGGACCTGTTCGACGAGCTCGACCCCTATGCCCGCACCCTGCACGAGGTCAGCTCGATCTCGAAGCGCGGCGCGCGGCTCTTCGGCCATGCCAAGGACCCGATCAGTGCGGGGGCCAGCTTCGAGGCCATCGTGCCGGGAGGGCACTGGGCGGCGACGGGCGCTCACCTGTGCATCCTGGGTTCGGGCGGCTCCTCCCTCGCGCTTTCGCTCTATCTCCACAACAAGAGGGCGGAGGGGGGCGACGTGCCCTCCCGGATCGTGGTGACCGCGAGGCGCGAGTCGAGCCTCGCGGAGATGCGTCAGGTGCACGCCCAGATCGGCTTTTCCATCCCCGTCGACTACCGGCTTGCACCCTCGCCGGCCGAGGGCGACGCGGTGGTCGGCGGATTGCCGCCGCGTTCGATGGTGGTCAACGCCACGGGGCTGGGAAAGGACGCACCCGGATCACCCCTTTCGGACGCCGTCCGCTTCCCCGAGGGCGGACTGGTCTGGGAGTTCAACTACCGGGGCGACCTCGTCTTCCTCGACCAGGCGAAGGCCGCAGCCGAGGTGCGCGGCCTCAAGGTCCACGACGGCTGGGTCTACTTCATCCACGGCTGGACGAGAGTCATCGCCGAAGTCTTTGCCATCGACGTCCCGATGTCCGGCCCAGCCTTCGACGCGCTGAGCCGCATCGCCCGCGACGCCTCACGCTGAAACAAGGAACTCCCGACATGGCCGACATGACCCCGACCACCTTCGACTTCGACACCGTGACGGGCCTTTCCCGGACGGCGAAGCCCGTCGCGCGGCCCCTCTCGTCGCTGAAGGGATACTTCCACGATGCGGCCGCCTTCGACGCTGCGCTCGCCCAGGGCGATCCGCTCGTCTACGAGTATTTCGACATGGGCGTGCCCGAGACCAGCGGCAACGTCGCCTACGGCACGACGTCCATCAAGCCGGGCAAGATCGGCGACGAATACTTCATGACGAAGGGCCATTTCCACACGGTCCTCGACACGGCCGAGATCTATTACTGCCTGTCCGGCCATGGCGGCATGATGATGGAGACGCCCGAAGGCAAGGTCGAATGGCGCGAGATGAAGCGCGGGGACGCGGTGTACGTGCCGGGTCGCTGGGCGCATCGCTCCATCAACATCTCGGCCACGGAGCCCTTCGTGATGTTCTTCGCCTTCCCCGGGCATGCCGGGCACGACTACGGCACGATCGCCAGCAAGGGGTTCCGCAAGCTGCTGGTCGAACGGGGCGGCAAGCCCGAGATGGTCGACAATCCCCGCTGGAACGGCTGATGGCCCCGACCATGCCGGGCAAGATCGCCGTCACCCCGCGCTCGCTGTCGGGCGCCGGGCATCCGGCCCTGTCCCTCCTCAGCGAGCGGGGCTACGAGATCGTCTATCCCTCGCCGGGCAATCTCCCGAGCGAGGAAGAGCTGCTGCACAGCGTGCCGGGTTGCGTCGGCTGGCTCGCCGGCGTGGAGCCGATCAGCCCGCGCGTCCTGGCGGCGGCAGAGGGCCTCAGGGTCATCAGCCGCAACGGAACAGGCGTCGACAATATCGACCTCGATTTCGCGCGCTCGCGCGGCATCGCCGTCGAGCGCGCGACGGGAGCCAATGCGCGGGGCGTGGCCGAGCTGGCCATCACGCTGATGCTCTCGGCCTTTCGCGCGGTGCCCTGGTCCGACGGGCAGTTGCGGAAGGGCGACTGGCGGCGGCGGATCGGCGTCGAGGCCCAGGGCCGGACCCTGGCCGTGATCGGTTGCGGGGCCATCGGGCGCGAGGTCGTGGATCTCGCGCTCGGGCTCGGGATGTGGGTCGTCGGGCACGACCCCGCACCCTCCAACTCGTTTGCGCGCCCGGGCTTCCGCTTCGCGTCGCTCCGGGAGGCGCTTGCGGGCGCGGATGCGATCACGCTGCATTGCCCCCCCGGCGAGCGCCCGATCCTCGACAAGGCGATGCTGGCGCAACTGAAGCGGGGCGTCGCAATCGTCAATACGGCCCGCGCCGAGTTGATCGACGAGGAGGCGTTGCTGGCCGCGCTGGACACGGGCCAGGTGGGCAGCCTGGCGACGGACGTGTTCCGCCGCGAACCGCCCGAGCCGTCTCCCCTCACGGCGCACGAGCGCGTGATCCTCACCCCGCATGTCGGCGGCTTCACGGAAGAGAGCGTCGAGCGTGCGACCCGCGTGGCTGTGGAGAACCTCCTGCGGGTTCTCGAACCCCGATGAGCGTGCTCCGCGCCCGGGCCTGGAAGGATCCGCCCGCGCTCGCGGCCGCAGGCGAGGGCGGCGCCGTCGCCTGGCTGGGGCAGGCCGGTTTCCTCGTCGCCATGGGCGGACTGCGGATCGTGGTCGATCCCTATCTCTCCGACAGCCTGGCCGAGAAGTATCGGGGAACGCGCTTTCCGCATGAGCGGATGACGCCGCCGCCCGTCCCGCCCGGACAATTGCGAGAGGTGGACTGGCTGCTTTGCACCCATGGCCATACGGACCACATGGACCCAGGGACCATCAGTCCCCTGCTGGACGCCAGTCCCGACGCACGCGTTCTGGTCCCGAGGGCGGAAGCGGGGCGTGCCGTGGAGCGGGGCGCGCCGCCCGACCGGCTGGTCCTGATCGACGCCGGCGAGACGGTCGAGCTTGGGCCCGGCGTGACCGCGACGGCCACGCCTGCGGCGCACGAGCAGATGACACGCACGCCGGAGGGATATCGCTTCCTGGGCTACGTCCTGCGAGGCGGCGGCGTGACGCTCTGGCATTCCGGCGACACGGTCCCGTGGCTGGGCCAGGCGGAGTGGCTCTCGCCCTTCCGTGTCGACGCAGCGTTGCTTCCCGTCAACGGGCGCGACTCGCTGCGCGCCGACAACGGTGTTCCGGGAAACCTGACGCTGGAGGAGGCCGTCGCCCTTTGCGACGCCATCGGGGCGCGGGCGATGCTGGGGCACCATTTCGGTCTCTTCGACTTCAACACGATCGATGTCGAAGACGGGCATCGGCGCATCTCCGCCCTCGCTTGCCGCGCCGAGTTGGCCCTGGCGACGGCGGAGACGATCTGGGACGTGCTGCCTGCGCCGCGCCGGGACCTCTCCATCCTGTTCGTCTGCAAAGGAAACATCTGCCGCTCGCCCCTCGCGGAGGGCCTGCTCGCGGCGAAGTCTCCCCGCTGCCACGTCGAGAGCGCGGGCCTCATGGACGGCCCTGTCGGCCGGCCGCCGCATCCCCGGACGCAGGCGATCGCGTCCGAACGTGGGCTTGATCTCTCGCGCCTGCGCGCGCGCCAGGTCGCCGCGAGCGACTTCGCCCGCTTCGACCTGATCCTCGGCATGGACCGCGACAATCTCGCGACGCTGCGGGCGATGCGTCCCCCAGCTTCAGGCGCGAGGCTCGGACGCCTGGGCGCCTATCTCGAGCCGGGGAGCGTGCCGGACATCGAGGATCCCTGGGGCCGCGACGGCGCGGCCTTCCGGGCCGTGCATGACCAGATCGAGAGGGCCACCGACAGGCTGGCGAGCCTCGTCGACGCCGCGACACGCTGAACGCTGGGGGAGAGCGATGGATTTCGGGATCACAGGACAAGTCGCGGTCGTCACGGGCGGCGCCACGGGGATCGGCCACGCCATCGCGCGGGCCTTCCACGAGGAGGGCGCGATCGTCGTCGTCAACGGGCGCAACCAGGCCAAGCTCGACGCCGCCTGCGCCGCGATCGGACCTCGTGCAAGGGGTGTCGTCGCCGACCTCATGACCCAGCAGGGCGCGGAGCGGCTGGCCGCCTTCGCGCGCGATCTCGGGCCTGTGTCGTTCCTCGTCAACAATATCGGCGTGTTCGACGTGAACGACTTTTTCGCGGTGAGCGACGAGGGGTGGGCGGAGTATTTCCAGCATAACGTCATGACCGCCGTCCGCATCTCCCGCATCGTGCTGAAGGATATGCTGGCGCGCAACGAGGGCGCGATCTGCTTCATATCCTCCGAGGCCGCCATCCGCTCGATCGGCAACATGGTGCCCTATTCCGTCACCAAGACGGCGATGCTGGGTCTGTCGCGCGCGCTGGCCGAGCTGACGCGGGGGACCGAGGTCCGCGTCACGAGCTACATGCCGGGCACCACGGCCACGGAATCCGTGCAGAGCTATTTCGAGGGACTGGCGAAGGAGCAGGGGCGCAGCGTGGAGGAGTGCCTCGCCGACTTCTACCGGACGGTGCAGCCCTCCAACCTGACGCAGCGCTTGATCGACCCCGCCATGCACGGGCGAGGCGTGCTGCAGTTGATGACGAACACCGCCATGAACGGCGTCTGCCATCGCGCGGATGGCGGCACGATCCGTTCGATCTTCGGCTGAGCAGGGAGGGAGAGATGTCCGGCAAGCTGGGTGTGCATGCGCTCGTGTTCACCGATCAGTGGGACGAGCCCCACGCCACGACCGCCTGCCGCGCGGCGGCGGAGATCGGCTTCGACCTCATCGAGGTCCTGATGTTCGACCCCTACGCGCTCGACCTGCCGCTCACCCGCCGCGCGGTCCGCGATGCCGGGATCGAGCTCCGCCTGGGCATGGCGCTCGTCGCCGCATCCGACATCTCCTCCGACGATCCGGACGTCGCCCGCAGGGGGGAAGCCACGGTCGGCCGCGCCCTCGAGATCGCATCCGATCTCGGCGCCCCGGCCGTCAGCGGCATCACCTATGCCGCCTTCGCCAACTACGCCGCGCCGCCCACGGCCGCCCAGCGCGAGCGCGTAGTGGCGAGCCTCGCGCGCCTCGACCGGCGGGCCGGCGAACTGGGGGTGAAACTCGGCCTCGAGCCGGTCAACCGCTACGAGAGCTACATGGTCAACACGCTGGACGAAGCCGCCGCCATGATCCGCGACGCCGGCGCCGGCGCCATGTTCGTCCACATGGACACGTTCCACATGAACATCGAGGAGGGCGACATCGCCGCCGCCATCCGGCGCAACGCGGCCCTGCTCGGCTACGCCCATGTCGCCGACAGCAATCGCGGGGCCCTCGGGGGAGGCCATTTCGACATGAAGGGCTTCTTCTGCGCGCTGGCCGACGCCGGCTATGCCGGCGACTACACGGTCGAGAGCTTCACCTCGAAGGTGCTCTCGCCTGCGCTCGTGGGAGGCGTCCGGCTGTGGCGCGAGGCCTGGGCGGACCCGATGCGGGCGGCTCGCACCGCGCTCGAGGCGATGCGCAGTTGCAGGACGGCCGCCGGCCTCGCCATCGCTCCCTGGTGAGGCGGGCCGACATCCGGCAGAGATTGTCGCCAGGCGAGGGCGACTGACGGCTCCAGAAGGAAATTCTTTTCGAAACGAGGTGCGCTGTATAGAATTTGGCCGAATCCTGAGGGAGTTCGCAGGTGGCGGTGGGCACGGACGTCAAGCAGGGGATCCTGTCCCGAATCCGGTGGCGGTCGGCCTATATGAACCCCGCCCTCCGCCGGATCGCCGATCGCGTGATGCGGGCGCCCGAGGAGGTGAAGTCCATCTCCATCAAGGACCTGGCGCTGCAGTGCGACGTCTCGGAATCGACGGTCACGCGCTTCGTGCGCGACATCGAGGTGCGGAGCTTCCAGCAGTTCAAGATCCTCATCGCTGAAGAGTTGTCCCAGGGCGGCTCCGCCCCCGCCACGGCGGTCGACCGCCATGTCTACGAGGACATCACAGACAAGGACGACACGGCCTCCGTGATCTCCAAGGTGGCGGCGCGCTACGCCATGACGGTCGACGACACGAAGGCGGGCCTTTCAGCCGAGGAGTTGCAGAAGGCGGTCGAGGTCATCGACCAGGCCGACTTTCTCGCCTTCTTCGCCATGGGCGCCTCGCTGCTCTGCGTCGAGAGCGCGATCCTGCGCTTCATGCGCGTCGGAAAGCGCTGCTGCTTCTTTCGTGATCTCGGCATCCGGCAGATCTCGACGTCCACGCTCGGCCCCCAGTCACTCGCCATCGGCGTCTCGAATTCAGGGCGGACAATATCGACCGTCGACTCGCTCCGGGAGGCGAGGGCGCAGGGCGCCAAGACCCTCGCTATCACATCCTTCCCCGACTCTCCCATCGTCCGGCACGCGGACATCTGCCTGTTCACGCCCACTGTCACGGGCGTCGTGGGGAGGGCCGACTACCATGAATCGATGGTTTCGAAGATCGCCCAGCTTCAGGTGATCGACGTCCTGTATTCCCTTTACGCAGTCCGCAATTTCGGGCGCGCCATCGAGGGCCTCGAGCGGACCGCCGAGGTGACATCGCTCACCCGCTACTGAGGTCGACGGAAGCCGCTCCCGACGCGCCTGCGCGACCGGCCCGCCTCCATCCAGCCGCCTGTCCTGCACCCGCCCTCCAGAGGCCGATCCCTGGCCGCGCAGCACCGCGTTGAGGCGTGGTACGAAATTTTTTTCGTTGCATTTATAATCGGGGGAATTTACTTTTACAGCCAGACCGGATGTGCCTTCCGCGCCGCCGCCAGGTGGCCGGGACGGACGACCGGCAGGTTCGACGCCGTCCCGCGGGGCGGCCAAACAGGTCAGAGAAGCGCGGCCAACGTGCCGAAGGCGAGGCGGGCGCATGAGGCGGCCCGCTCTGCCGCCGGGGTGGAAGGGAGCCATGGCGGAGCTGCGGATCGAGACTGTCAGCAAGACCTTCAAGGACGGCCATGAGGCCCTGAAGGGGATCAGCTTCGTCGTCGAGGATCGCGAAGCCGTCTTCCTCCTCGGCCCCTCCGGCGCAGGCAAGACGACGACGTTGCGACTGGTGGCTGGCCTCGAAGACGTGACCCGCGGCCGGATCCACATCGGCGGCCGCGACGTGACCCACCTGACGCCGCGCGAGCGCAAGCTCGCCATGGTCTACGACAAGCATTCGCTGTTTCCGCACATGACGATCTTCGAGAACCTCGCCTACCCCCTGCGGGTCCGGAAGGTGAGCGAGGACAAGATCAGGGAACGCGTCGCCCAGGTGGCCGCCACGCTGCAGGTCGAGCGGATGATGGCGCGCTATCCGTCGCAGCTGTCGGGCGGACAACAGCAGCGCGTCGCCATCGGCAGGGCGCTGGTCCGGGACGCGCATTGCTACCTGCTGGACGAGCCGATTTCCCATCTGGACGCCCAGCTGCGCGCACGCATGCGCGTCGAGTTCAAGCGCCTTCAGCGCGACTACAAGGCGACGATGCTCTACGTGAGCCACGACCAGCTCGAAGCCATGACGATGGCCGACCGCATCGTCCTCATCAACAAGGGCGAGATCGAGCAGATCGCTGCGCCGCAAGCGCTTTTCGACCGGCCGGACACGATCTTCGCTGCGACCTTCATCGGCGAACCCGCGATGAACACCCTGCCGGCCGAACTCGGCGACCGGGACGGGCGGCTCACGCTGCTGATCGGCGAGGGTGCCGTGCCGCTCGACCGCGACTGGACGAATGCGGGAATCCCGCTTCGGGCAGGACAGCGCTACGTCGCCGGGGTCCGCCCCCAGCACATCTCGCTGTGCGAGCCCGAGCTTGCTGCGCCCGGGGTCCTGCACGGCAGCATCTTCGCGGTGGAGACGCTGGGCTCGCGCGTCATCTTCGACGTCGCCCTGGCGGGGACCATCGTCCGCGTCATGACCTCGGTCGATGCGGCACGCCTGTTTCCAGACGAGATCGGCGCTCCCATCGCGGTGAGGCTCGATCCCGACTTCGTCTACCTGTTCGACGAGACCAGCGGCCGGGCCGTACGGCATGCCCGTTTCGCCTTGCGGAAGATGTCCTGAATCCAGCGCCGCCGCTCGAACGGTGGGTTGCGATGTGTCCAAAGCGAGACTTCACGAGTGGAGGAGAACGTGACCAGCATCGGAAGTGCGAAAACCATGATGGCGGCCTGTGCCTTGTCGCTGGCCGTTTCGACCGCCGCCTCGACGGTCGTCTTGGCCCAGACGGCTGCCCAGAAGGCCCTCGCGGGCCAGGAGATTCGGTTCCTGCAGCCGTCCATGCCGCAGTTCGCGGCTCTCGGGAAGTTCATCCCGGAATTCGAGAAGAAGTACGGCATCAAGGTCATCGTCGAGGAGGTGCCGTTCGACCAGTACCGGCAGAAATCGCTCGTGCAGATGCAGCAGGGCACCGGCGCCTATGACATCTACGCGGTCGACGTCATGTGGCTCGCCGAGTACGCCGCCGCCGGCTTCCTCGACCCGCTCATGCCCTACGTCAAGAATGCCGACCTGACGGACTCCGACTACGACATCAACGACTTCCTTCCGCGCGTGATCAGCGGCACCGGCGTCTACAAGGATACGCTCTATACGATCCCGCTGGGCGCCGGCCCCGTCGGCACGACGTTCCGCAAGGACGTGGCCGAGGCCGCGGGCTTCAAGCTCCCGGACCGGTTCTCGCCGGACTTCACGACCCAGTACATGTTCGACGCCGCCAAGAAGGTCCACAAACCCGAATCCGGCATGATCGGCTTCGCAAACATTCCGGGCCGCTGGTTCTGGGGCGTCACCTACCTGCCCTATCTCTACGCGTTCCAGACGCCCGAGACCAAAGGCAACGAGTATCTGGACAAGGACTGGAAGGTCACGATCAACAACAAGAATACGGTTGATTCCATCAACTACTTCGTGAGCCTCAAGGAATTCATGCCGGCCGACAGCGCGAACTGGGGCATCGGCGAGGCGACCGCCGTCTACCAGTCGGGCGGCGCCTTCGGCGTCTGGAACTACCAGGACTTCATCAAGGGGTTCTTCGAGGACCCTGCGACGCAGGCGAAGGTCGCCGGCAAGAACGTCCACCTGCACACCCCGGCCGGTCCGCACGGCCTGATCGACCCCTGGTTCGGGGCCTGGTCCTTCGGGCTCTCCAAGGACTCCGCCAAGAAAAAGGCGGCCTGGACCTTCGTGCAGTGGATGACGTCGAAGGACGTGCAGGAGCGCGCCACGCAGTTCGGCGCGGGGCCCTCGCGCCACTCGACCTACAAGTCGGAGACCTTGGCCAAGTACCAGCCGTGGTGGCTGCCGGTCTACCAGTTCATGCTCAAGGACACGAACCCCGACGAGCGCGTCCGCATCCCCGAATGGGCCGAGATCTCCGACATCATGGGCGAGGAGGGCAACAAGGTCTGGATCGGCCAGATCGACGCCAAGACCGCGGCCGCGAACATGGAAAAGCGGATGACCGAGGCCATGAAGAAGGGCGGCTACTACGTCAAGGGACGCACCGACCTGCCGCCTCAGAACTGGCGAAACATGAGCTACTACGACCGCATGCCGTCGCAGTGGAACTGATCGCATGTCGTCGGATCCGGGCTTCCCGCGAGCCCGGATCTCCGGCCAGCCTTCGCCCCGGATCCCCAGAACCCGTCCAGAGAGGCCTCAGATGTCCGAAGCCGCCTCGCTCGCGACCGACGTCGCACGGGCACACCGCAAGGGCCTGATGTCCAGGGTGGGGCCTTCCAACCGGAAGGTCTTTCCGTGGCTGCTCATGGCGCCGACGCTGATCATCCTTTTTGCGATTGGAATCTATCCGTTTCTCTACGCGCTCTACATTGCAGGGCACAATGTCGTTTTGTCGAAGCCGTATATTCCCAGGTATTTCGTCGGCCTCGACCAGTACCAGTCCGTCATCAAGGACAGGGACTTCTGGCAGGCGCTCGGCACGACCGTCTGGTTCACCGTCGAGGCGGTGTTCCTGGAGTTCTGGCTGGGGCTCGGGCTGGCGCTCCTGTTCCAGCGGCAGCTGCGGGGCGAGAGCGTCTTCCGCCTCCTGATCCTGATCCCGATGATCCTGCCCCCGCTCGTGGCGGCGCTCATCTGGCGCTACATGTTCTACCCCGGGGCGGGCCTGGTGAGCTACTATGTCGGGGCCGTCACGAGGGCCCTCGGCCGTGGCGACGTCCCTTTCCTGTCCGATCCCGACATCGCCTTCCAGACGCTCGTCTTCGTCGACGTCTGGGAATGGACACCCTTCATGTTCCTCATGATGTCGGCGGGCCTCGCCTCGATCCCGCGGCAGCCCTACGAGGCGGCGGAGATCGACGGCGCCTCGGCCTGGCGCGTCTTCTGGACGATCACCATGCCGCTCCTGCGGCCGGCCATCCTGATCGCCGTGGTCATCCGCACGATGGATGCGTTCCGCACCTACGAATTGATCGTCATCATGACGCGTGGCGGGCCCGGCAACGCCACCACCACGCTCAACGTCTACCTGACCAAGACGGGTCTGGAATTCTTCGACGCCTCGAAGGCGGCGGCGATTTCGCTGCTGATGATGATGGTGATCATCCTGATGAGCTTCGTGTTCATCCGCGTGTTCCGCTCCCGCACCGAAGTCGCGGAGTGAGGAGCCGGCCATGAAGAATCTCAACACCGCGATCGTCTCGCCCGACGCGCCTGCCCGGCAAAGCAACTGGTGGGTCTACATCGTCCTGGCGGGGGTCTGCGCGATCAACGTGATCCCCTACCTGTGGATGGTCCTGACGGGGTTCATGAACGGAGCATCCGCGTCCGCAACCTCGCCGCAATGGATCTTCACGCCTTCGCTCGACGCCTTCCGATACCTGATCCTCGAGAAGGGGATCATGACGAACTTCATGCACAGCGTCGTCGTGGCGGTGGGGTCCACGTTCTTCTCGGTCACCATCGGGATGTTCTGCGCCTACGCCATCGCGCGGTACGATTTCGTTGGGCGCGACGACGTGAGCTTCTGGGTGCTGACGAACCGCATGATGCCGCCGGTGGCGGTGCTGATCCCGATCTTCGTCACGTTCCAGACGCTGAAGCTGCTCGACACGATGGTGGGGCTGATCATCCTCTATACGGCAATGCAGCTTCCCTTCGTCGTCTGGATGCTGACGGGCTACTTCCGTGACATTCCGCGACGCTACGAGGAATCGGCGATGGTCGACGGGGATACCTGGTTCCAGGCGTTCCGCAAGGTGACGCTGCCGCTGATGGCGCCCTCGATCACGGCCACGGCGATCTTCGTGATGATCCTCTCCTGGAACGAGTTCGCCTTCGCGACCTTCCTCACGTCGACCAACGCCAAGACCATGCCGCCGGCGATCATGGCCTATTCGATCGGCGCGGACATCGCATGGAACGTGCTCGGCGCCGCCGTGGTGCTGATCACCGTTCCGCTCGTTCTCTTCGTCCTCATCATGCAGCGGCAGCTGATCAGCGGCCTGTCACAGGGCGTGGTGAAGAAGTGACGTCCGGCAGAGCAGGGGCCCGACATGGCTGAGATCCGCATCGCCGGCCTGCAGAAGGAGTTCGGCACCTTCGCGGCCGTCCGCGACGTCAACATCACCGTCGACGACGGCGAGTTTGTCTTCCTGCTCGGCCCCTCGGGCTGCGGCAAGACGACGACGCTTCGCATGATCGCAGGACTGGAAATGCCCACCTCCGGCCTCATCGAGATCGCCAGCCGCAACGTCACCTACCTGCGGCCGCGGCACCGCAACGTCGGCATGGTCTTCCAGGACTATGGCCTCTACCGGCACATGACGGTTTTCGGGAACATCGCCTATCCCCTCGAGGTGCGCCGCATGACGAAGGGGGACATCGCGAAGAAGGTCGACCAGGTCGCGCGCACCATGCAGGTCGACGGCATCCTGGCGAAGAAGCCGGACCAGCTTTCGGCCGGGCAGCTGCAGCGCGTGGCCATCGCCCGGATGCTGGTGCGCGACGCGGACGTCTTCCTCATGGACGAGCCCATGTCCCACCTCGACGCCCAGTTGCGCGGCCAGATGCGGGCGGAGCTCCGCCACATCCAGAAGACCATCGGCACGACCACGATCTTCGTCACCCACGACCAGCTCGAGGCCATGACGATGGCCGACCGGATCATCGTCATGAAGGACGGCGAGATGCTGCAGTTCGCCAACCCGCGCGAGATCTTCGAGCGGCCCTCCACCGAGTTCGTGGCGACCTTCGTGGGCGAACCGCAGATGAACGTGCTCGACGCCACGCTGCGCAGGTCCGATAGCGTGCTCCTCGCCGATTGCGAGGCCTTCGCCATCCCCCTCCTGCGCGACTGGGCCGAGGCGCACGGCCTCGCCCGACGAGAGGGGTCCAGGGTGCGCCTCGGCATCAGGCCCGAGCACGTGAGGCTCGCCGGCTCGCCCGACGAGACCCACCCGGTGCCGGTCACGCTGGCCTCGTTCGAGCCGACCGGCGCCGAGAACCTCTACCTGGTGCAGGCCGGGCCTTTCGAGATCACCACACGCACGTCCACCACCGACTCGGCCGGGCTCGGCAAAGTCGAGGGAACGCCGCTCGCCATGGGGTTCGATCCGGCCTGGATCTACCTCTTCGATCCGCAGGATGGGCGAACGATCGCCCAGGCCGCCGGAAGCCTGCAGAGGAGGACCGGATCGTGAAGAGCTGGGTCGTCACACTGGTCATCATCAGCTTCCTGCTGGGATCGTGCACCGTCATGGCGGGTGATGTCTCGCCCTGGCCGGCCATGGCCGTGGCGGTCGTTCTCATCCTCGCGCTCAAGGCCTGGAACGATCGCAAGGCGCTCCTGGCCTGGCCGATGGAGTTTCTGCTCATCGCCGCCGTCACGATGATCGTCGTCAACCTCGCCCGCCTCTACATCATCGAACTCCCGTCCTGAACCATGGGCGACGAGGTCCTCCAGATCGCAGGCCTGGTGAAGTCCTACGGGGCAAGGCGCGTGCTCGACGGGGTGGACATGACCGTCGCGCGAGGCCAGGTCATCGGCTTTCTCGGACCGAACGGGGCCGGCAAGACGACGGTGATGAGCATCGCCACGGGTCTGCTGACGCCGGACGCAGGCGAGGTCAGGCTGTTCGGCGTCACCGGCGGCGCGCGCCGGCCGCAGCTGCGCATGCGCATCGGATACCTGCAGGAAAAGCCCCGCCTCTATCCTGAGATGTCCGCGCGGGACTACCTCACTCTTTTCGCCAGACTGCATGGCGTCGCACGCCCGGCAACGCGCGTGGAGCGGCTGCTCGAGCGCTTTGGCCTCGCGGATTCGGCGTGCCGGCCGCTCGCAAGCTTTTCGCGGGGGATGCAGCAGCGGGCCTGCCTTGCGCGCGTCCTGCTGCACGAGCCCGAATTCCTGATCCTCGACGAGCCGACCCTCGGGCTCGACCCGTCCGGCTTGGCCGACATGCGCGCGACCTTCCGGGACCTCCGCGACCGCGGCATGACGCTGCTCTTCTCGTCCCACCAGCTCGCCGAGATGGAGCGCATCTGCGACGGCGTGGTCCTGTTGTCGGGTGGCCGCGTCCTTGCGCAGGGCCGACCCGCGGATCTTCTGCCGACCGCCGACGGTGGCGAGGGCCTGCGGGTCGAGCTCGTCGAGGCGGTCGGCTCCGTCCTGGGCGCCATCCGGGACATCGAGGGAGTCGTGGCGGCCCGCGAAGCGGGCGCCCACCTGGCGGAGGTCCTGTGGCGGCCGGCCCAGTCGTGCGGCGACAGGGACCGCCGGGCGAGCCTCGCCAAGGCCCTCACGGCCGCGGGCCTCACCGTCCTTTCGGTAGGCTCGGCGCCCCCCACCCTGGAAGACCTGTTCCTCACGCTGACGCGGGACAGGCCGGCCCCCCAACCTCAGCAGGGAGAGTCACCATGGACCTCGGCTATACGAACAAGCGCTGTCTCGTGACCGCGTCAACCGGCGGCCTGGGTTTCGCGATCGCCAAGGCCATGGCCGCCGAAGGGGCCACCGTGGTCGTCAATGGTCGCTCGGCAGCCAACGTCTCCGCCGCCATCGACCGCATCGCCACGTCGGTTCCCGCCGCGAAGCTCGAAGCGGCGGTCGGCAATAGCGGCGACGCGGAGGGCTGTGCCGAACTCATCACCCATTGCCCTGATGTCGACGTGCTGGTCCTGAACCTCGGCATCTACGAGGCCGTCGACATCTACGAGGCCGGAGACGACCGCTGGTATGAGCTCATCGAGGTCAACGTCATGTCGGGCGTCCGGCTGGCCCGGACCTACATCCCGAAGATGATTGCGCGCAATGCGGGCCGGGTCATCTTCATGGCCAGCGAGAGCGGCATCAACCCGGCGCCCGAGATGCCCGCCTATTCCGCGACGAAGACGATGCAGCTGTCGCTCGCGCGCAACCTCGCCGAGACGACAAAGGGCACCAACGTGACGGTGAACTCGGTCCTGCCGGGGCCCTGCCGCACGGAAGGCGTGGCCAAGCTGATCGCAGGCCTCTACCCGGGGGTGCCGACGGCGGAGGCCGAGCGGCGCTTCGTGGCCGACAACCGGCCGACGTCGCTGATCCAGCGCCTGTCGCGGCCCGAGGAGGTCGCGGACTTCGTCACCTTCCTGGGCAGCGACCGCACGGGCATCGTCAACGGGGCGGCGCTGCGCATCGACGGCGGCCTGATCCGGACCGTGTTCTAGTGGCGATGCAGACCGCGCCGGCGCTTCCCGGTCCCCTCGTCGTCACGGCCCTGCTGGCCCGGCGCGAGCTGCTGGCGCGGCTGGCCTCGGCCTGGTTCTGGATCATCGCCAGCCTGATCTGCGTGATCGCCTGGATCTATGGTGGCGGCTTCCAGCAGACCTTCGTGACGGAAAGCGTCCTCGTCGCGACGGACCCGCTGCTGACGCTGAACGTCCTGATCGTGATGTTCCTGAGCGTGGCGATGGCGCTCAGGCTTGCGGCGAGTTTCGCGGGGGAGCGGGAGCACCGCACGCTGGAGGTGCTGCTGGTAGGGCCTGCGTCCTGGGGTTCCATCATGGCGGCGAAGTTCCTGGCAGAACTCTCCCTCATGGTGCTGCTCATCCTGGTGTACCTGGCCTACCTGCTTGTGGCGCAGCCCCTGGGCGCCGGGGTGATCGCCCCGCGCGACGCGCTGGGACTCATCGCCATGCCGGCCTTCGCGCTCCCTGTCCTGGCGCTGGGCCTGCTCGTCGCGGCGTGGGCCCGCACGGTGCGTGCCGCCGTGGTGGCCGTCACGGCCGTCCTGGGAGCGCTCGCGGCGTTCGAGGCGGGGCTGGGATTGCTCCAGTCGAGGGCGCCCGACCAGATCACCCTCACGGAGCTGCAGATCCGCAGCGCCCTGGAGACGGCAGCGCCCTTGTCCGCCTGGTTGTCCGCGCCCGGGCAACTGGCCGGGCTGGCCAGGGCGCTGGCCCAGAACGCGGCGCCGTCCGCCACGGCCGCCCTGTGGTCGCTCGGCCTGACCGCCGGCACGCTCTGCCTGGCGACGCTCCTTGCCCGCCTGAGGGGGCCGGCATGAAACGCCTTGTCGGCTTCGCCCTCCTCGCCCTCCTGCTCGCCGGACCGGCTCTCGCCCTGGAGCCCCAGCGGCGGGACGCAATCGTCGCCAGCATGCGGGCCTGGGACGGGTACCAGTACAAGGAGACATTCCTTCCGTCGAACCTGCCGGAGATGACGCTGGTCGCCGGTCGGGCGAGCGCGGTGGTCTTCGTCCGGACCCAGGAATATTTCTGGCCCCTCTCGCGTCAGGTCTATGTCGACTTCGACACGCAGCGCGACGTGGTGCAGGGAGTGCTGCGGATCGAGAGAGACGATGCGGTCGTGGCCGAGGAGCCGCTCCAGGCCTATGCCGTCCTCTATCCGGAAGGCGCCATCAACGGCGACGGACGCCTCCTGTGGGGCGCGGAGGCGGAGGCGGCCTACGCGGCCGAGCAGCTGGCACAAAGGGACTTCTCGCAGCGCTACGACGAGGCCCTGCGCGCCCAGGCCGACTACGAGCGTCGTCTCTTCCGCAGCGCGGCGGCGCGGAGCGCGGGTGGCCAGCCCGACGTGCTGCCGCCGCCGCCCGCGCTTCCGCAGCCCAGCCTGCGGCTCGTGACCAGGCCGGCCGCCGGCTTCCGCGTCGATCTTCCGCCGGGGCGCTACAGGGTGTCCGTCGTGCGGGATGGCGTGCCCGTCGCCGGCGGCGCGCGGTCGCTGCGGGTGGTTTCCGCAGCCGGGCGGGACGACATCGTCGCCGACATTGTTCCCGAGGAGCGATGGACGCGACCGCTCGCCTCCAACAGCGCCCGCTCGCGCATCTATGCCCGGCCGGGAGCGACCTTCTACGTCGCCCTGGCCGAAGCCACGCGCTTCGACGAGGCGGACTACCTGCCGGTCGTCTCGCCGCAGGAACCGGCCGTGGCGGGGCGCGAGACCTGGGTTCGCCGCAAGCCGTCGGACCTCAGGGCCATCGAGCGCGACGGCGAGGTCCTCGCGCTGGAGCGGCTCAAGGTGGACCAGACCCGGGGATCGAGCTTCGGCTACAAGGTGCGTCGGGCCGTCGCGAGCGAGAACCCCGATCTGACAGCCTTCGCGGTGACCGTGCCGGCGTCGACCGGCTCAGCTCGCTTCCAGCTCACCGCGCCGGATGTCCCGTTCCTTCGCGAGGTCGTCCCCGTGCGCCCGCGCGACGCCGCTCTGGGATTGGCCCTGGCGTTCGCCCCCGCCTTCATCGCTTGCGTTCTGGCGATCAGGAGACGACGAGGCTGAGGGCGGGCCGCGGGCACTGATCGGGGACTCCCCGGCCGGCGTTCCCGTCGCGGCTAGCTCCGGTCGGCTGCTGCGATGTCCTCGATCTCCGACGAATAGGTGGTGCGGGTCCGGTCGATGTGCTTGTCCAGGATCTTCTCGGCCGACCGGATCTCGCCCTTGTCCAGCGCCTCGACCATCAGGAGGTGTTCCTCGAAGGACTTCTCGGTGTGCTGTGGCTTGCCCGCAAGGTGCGTCCTGAGCGCCGCGATCTTGCCGTTGTAGAGGTTGTAGACCTCCGCGAGCAGCCCGTTGCCGCAGGTTGCGAAGAAGACCTGGTGGAACGCCGTGTCGGCCGCAAGATAGTCCCGGACATCGCCGCGCCCACGCGCTGCACGCATGCGTTCCGTCGCGGCGACGAGCCCCTGCACGAGCGTCGCGCGGTTGCGTTCGAAGGCATGCTTTAGCGCCGCGGCCTCCAGCGTCTGGCGCAGCTCGCAGATTTCGACCACCTCGCGGGCGGACAGGGTGAAGACCATCGCGCCCTTCTGGGGAATGATCCTCACCAGTCCTTCGACGCGGAGCTGGGCGAGCGCCTCGCGCACGGGCGTCTTGGATACGCCCAGCGCATCCCCGAGCTGGCGTTCGGAGAGGATCTGCCCCAGCGCCAATTCGCCCGAGACGATCAGCGCACGAAGGCGCTCCGTGACGGTTTCGGTGAGGGAGCGGGGACGTTCGATCGGGTCGATGGCGGCGTGCATTTCGGCGTGGCGCTCGGCCCGCAGGAGTCCGACGACGGCGTCCATTCCCGCGGGTCCAACCACTATGTCACCCACGCGCCCTCGGCCGGCAAGCCGAGGCGATCGCTCTGTCCACTGCTTCTGCTTCGTCCGCGCGACGGCCACCGTGTTCCCCATCCTGGCGAAGCGCCTCTTGCAGGCCCATGCGATATCTGGCATACCAGATCTCAGATACGCCAACAAGGCGTGCCGGGAAGGATGCGCCGCATGAGGGCCGAACTCGTGCTCGACTGCAGAAATGCCCATGGGGAAGGTGTGCTCTGGTCCGCCGAGCACGACCTCCTGATGTGGACCGACATCCATGGCGAGCGGATCTGGTCGTTCGACCCTGTCGCCGGGACGTCCAAGTCCTCGCCGGTCCCAGGCCGGCTGTGCTGTTTCGCTCCGCGCCGAGGCCGCCCCACGACCCAGTTGGTCTGCGCCTTTGCCGATGGCTTCGCCCTTCTCGACCTTGCGACGGGCGAGCGCACGGACATCGCGGCGTTCGAACCGGAGCTTCCGCAGACGCGCCTCAATGACGGCCGGACCGACCGCGAGGGTCGCCTCGTCGCCGGCGGCATGGACGAGCGGGACCTGCAGGGGGTGTCGTCCGTCTGGCGGCTCGAGCGTGACCTGTCGCTGACCTTTCTTTTCGGCGGCGTCGCCTGTGCCAACGGCACCTGCTTCAGCCCGGACGGGCGTAGCTTCTACTTCGCGGATTCGCCGACCCAGCGGATCGTGGCCCGCACCTATCCGGCGGGTCCCGAGCTGCCGGGGGATCCTTCGCCGGTGGCGCGCACGCAGGGCATTCCCGACGGCTCCTGCGTGGACTCCGAGGGCTTCATCTGGAACGCCGTGTGGGAGGGCTACCGCGTCGAGCGCTGGAGCCCGGACGGCCGGCTCGACCGCATCGTCGAGGTGCCCGTCGCCAAGCCGACCTGCTGCGCCTTCGGCGGGCCGGATCTCGACACCCTCTTCATCACAACGTCACGCCTCGCCGAACGCCCGGAGCGCCTCGCCGCCGAGCCTCTGGCGGGCGGGCTCTTCGCCGTGAAGCCCGGCGCAAGGGGCGTCGCCGACGTCCCCTTTGCCGGCTGAGCGGCCGCATCACGCCAAGAACCCGGCCAGGACCGGACACAAGGGAGAGACACCATGACCACGTTCTCACGGCGGACTTTCGCCCTGCTGGCAGGCGTCGCGCTGGCGGGCTGGGCCGGACTCGCTGCGGCCGCCGACTATCCGACGCCCAAGCCGTTGAAGGAGGGCTCGCAGGCGCCGATCAAGGCCAAGGCGGACGGCAAGGTGACCATCGCCTACATGCCGCCCGCGACGGAGTTCAACTACTACATCGCCATCGGCGAAGGCATCAAAGCCGCGGCCAAGCAGGCCGGCGCGGAGGTGTTCATGCTGGCGCCGCAGTCGGGCGCCGACATCAACGGCCAGATGGGCATGATCCAGGACGTGATCACCCGCAACGTCGACGCCATCATCCTGTCGACCCACGACGAGGCGGCCGCCGCACCGCTGGTCAAGAAGGCGGTGGAGAAGGGCATCGCCGTCATCATCGTCAATTCCGACATCGCCGCCTTCCCCACGCCCGTGCAGGGCGTCGTGGGCTACTCGCAGCGCAACGGCACGAAGAAGATGGGCGAGTACCTGCTGACCACGCTGGGCGGCAAGCCTGCCAAGGTCGGCATCATCGAGGGCCTGCCCGGCTACCACTCGACCGAGCGCGTCGGCGGTTTCCTCGACGCGGTGAAGGGCAAGCCCGGCATCGACGTCAAGGCCTCCTTGCCCGGCGGCTGGAACGTGGAGGGCGGCAACACGGCCGGCATGGACCTGCTGCAGGCCAACCCCGACGTGAACGTCGTCTTCGCCGCCAACGACTACATGATCATGGGCGTGGCGGCGGCGGCCAAGGCACTGGGCCGCAACGTGGTGCTGCTCGGCAATGACGGCGACACCGCCGCGCTGGAGCAGATCAACGACGGCAAGGTCGCGGCCACCGTGAACACGACTCCCTACGTGATGGGCCAGATCGCGTTCCAGGTGACCACCGACGCGCTGAAGGGCAAGTTCCCCGGAGGCTTCGTGGAGACGCCCACGACGATCGTCGACAAGGGCAACGTGCTGCCCGTGCTCAAGGCGCCGGACACGCTCTACCCCAAGCCGAGCAAGCCCTACTGAGCCCTCCCTCAACGGTGAACGCCTC
This sequence comes from Alsobacter sp., assembly GCA_046349155.1. GTDB lineage: Bacteria > Pseudomonadota > Alphaproteobacteria > Rhizobiales > Beijerinckiaceae > Alsobacter. The sequence continues at coordinate 316,672 of JAXMCW010000006.1, forward strand.
TGGGCCGTGGCCTGCGCCCCGGCCCTCCTCTCTGCCGCCGGATGCCTCCCATGGACGCTTCAGCGCCTGCCTTCGAACTTGTCGAGGTCAGCAAGGCCTATCCGGGCGTGCTCGCCAATGACCGTGTTTCGCTGCGCCTGAAGGCCGGCGAGATCCACGGGCTGCTCGGCGAGAACGGTTGCGGCAAGTCGACCCTGATCAAGATCCTGTCCGGCGTGCATCAGCCCACCTCGGGCCGCATCCTGCGCGAGGGCGAGCCCATCGCCCTCGCCTCGCCCGAGGCGGCCCGGGCGGCCGGCGTGGCCACCGTCTTCCAGGAATTCTCCCTCGTACGCACGCTCACCGTCGCGGAGAACGTCTTCCTCGGGAGGTTGCCGCGCCGCGGCGTGCAGGTGGACTGGACGGCGATCCGGGAGGGGGCCAGGCGCGTGCTCGCCCAGATGGGCGTGTCGATCGATCCCGACGCCACGCTCGGCGACCTTTCCATCGCCGAGCAGCAGCTCGTCGAGATCGCGAAGGCTCTGGCCACCCAGGCGAGGCTGCTGATCCTCGACGAGCCGACCACGGCGCTGGGCCTGGACGAGATCGCGACCTTGCACGGCCTGCTGAGGCGCCTGCGCGCGCAGGGCGTCGCGATCCTCTACATCTCGCATCGGCTCGACGAGGTCGTCGAGCTCGTCGACGTCGTCACCATCATGAAGGACGGACGCGTGGTCTCGGAGGCCGGCGCCTCCGAGATCAGCGTGCCCGCCATCGTGCGGGCCATGGTGGGCGACGTCGGGGACCACTATCCCAAGCAGCGCAACGCGACGGACGAGGTGGCCCTGTCCGTCCGCGACCTGCGCTCGGCCAACCGCGTCAACGGCGTCACGTTCGACGTCCGCCGTGGCGAGGTGTTCGGCGTCGGCGGCGTGCTCGGCTCCGGGCGCAGCGAGCTCGCCCGCGCGCTGTTCGGCGTCGACGCGGCGACCGGAGGGGAGGTCCGCTGGAAGAGCCGGCCGGTGCGCTTCCGCAGCCCGGCGGAGGCCATCGCCGCGGGCTTCGCGCTGGTGCCGGAAAACCGCAAGTCGGACGGGCTGTTCTTCAACTTCACGGGCTTCCCCAACATGTCCATCGCCCGCCTCGACAGGCTGGGCCCGCTCTTCCGGATGAACCTCCGGCAGGAGCGGCAGGCCGGGCGCAGCCTCGTGCGCGACCTCGAGATCACGCCGGCCTGCGAGGAGAAGGAGGTCGGCGCGCTCTCGGGGGGGAACCAGCAGAAGATCGTCATCGCCCGCTGGCTCTTCGCCGGGGCCGAGCTCTTCATCCTCGACGAGCCCACCCAGGGCATCGACGTCGGCGCGAAGGTGGCCGTCTACCGCCTGATCAACGCGATCACGGCGAAGGGCGGCTGCGTCATCCTGATCTCGTCGGACCACGACGAACTGCTCTCCATGGCGGACCGCGTTGGCATCCTGCGCCATGGCCGCATGGTCGAGATCCGCGAGCCCCGCGCGCTCGACAAGGCCGACCTCGTTACGGCCTCCACGCTCGCCACGGAGGCCGCGGCATGAAGATGCTCCTGCGTGAGATCGCCGGACCGCTGGCGGCCTTGCTGGTGGTGGCAGCGCTGGTCGCCGCGACGACACCCGCCTTCCGGGACGCCGGCAACCTGTCCAACCTCGTGCTTCAGGTCTCCATCGTCGCCATCGTCGCGATCGGCTCGACGATGGTGATCTTCAGCGGCGGCATCGACCTGTCGCCCGGCTCCGCCATCGCGCTGCTCACGGTCGTGTTCGCCGTGCTGATCAAGCAGATCGGGCTACCGTTGCCGCTCGCCATCGTGGCGGTGCTGGTGCTCGGCGTCGCCTTGGGGTTCCTGAACGGGGCGGTCACCGCCTACCTGCGGATCCCCTCCTTCATCACCACGCTGGCGGCGCTCTCGGCCTTTCGCGGCGTGGCCTTCATGTTCAACAACGGCTCGCCGGTCTTTCAGCTCTCGCCGGACCTCGAGGCGATCTTCTACGGCCGGCTGCTCGGCATCCCACTCCCGCTCTTCTACCTCGCCGCCCTCTACGCGCTCGCTTTCTGGTTCCTGCGCCACACGGCGCCCGGGCGCTGCATGTACGCGGTGGGCGGCAATCCCCATGCGGCCAGGCTGTCCGGAATCGACGTGCGGCGCACGCAGCTCCTCGCCTTCGTGCTGGCGGGTCTCGCCGCGGCGATCGGCGCGATCCTGATGGCGGCGCGGCTCAATTCCGGCTCGCCCAATTACGGCGTCGGCATGGAGCTCTCGGCCATCGCTGCCGCCGTGATCGGCGGGGCCAGTCTGGCGGGCGGCCGCGGCAACATCATCAACACGGCGCTGGGCGCCATGACGATCGTGATCGTCCAGAACGGCCTCAATCTCAACGCCGTGCCGACCTCCGTGCAGAACGTCATCACCGGCGTGATCATCGTGCTCGCCGTCGGCATCGACATGTGGCGGCCGGAGATCGGCCGCGCGCTCGGTCGGCTGCGGCCCTCTCCCTCACCCTCCTCCGGAAAGGCCTGATCCATGAGCGGACCCGCACGTCCCGTCACCTTCAGCCATGTCGGCATCACCGTCACCGACCTCGACAAGGCCGTCGACTTCTACGCCAAGTGCTTCGGGCTCTACGTCATCATGGGGCCGACGACGATCCGGCACGACGAAAGCGCCATCGGGCAGATGTGCGACGACGTGTTCGGCGAGGGCTGGGGCTCGTTCCGGATCGCCCACATGTCGACGGGCGACGGCATCGGCATCGAGCTCTTCGAGTTCCCGAACTCGGTGCGGCGCGAGAACAACTTCGAATACTGGAAGACCGGCATTTTCCATCTCTGCTTCCAGGACCCTGATGTCGAGGGGCTGATCAAGCGGATCGAGGAGAACGGCGGCAAGCTGCGGATGAAGCAGGTGCGCTCCTACTTCCCCGGCGAGAAGCCCTACCGGATGGTCTATTGCGAGGATCCGTTCGGCAACATCGTCGAGATCTACAGCCATTCCTACGAGCTGACCTACTCGGCCGGCGCCTATGTCTGAGCCCGCATCGCCAGGAGCCCGGCCATGGCCCGTTTCAAGGTCCTGATCACCGACTTCGACTACGGGGACAACGAGATCGAGCGCGCGATCCTCGAGCCGCTCGGAGCCGAAGTGGTCGGACTCCAGGCCAAGAGCGAGGACGATCTCGTCCCTTATGTCGGCGACTGCGACGCCGTGATGAACCAGTACGCCCGGGTCGGCGCACGGACCATCGCGGCCATGCAGCGCTGCAAGGTCATTGCGCGCTACGGCGTGGGCGTCGACATCGTCGACGTCGAGGCGGCGACCGCGCGCGGCATCCAGGTCACGAACGTGCGCGACTACTGCACCGAGGAGGTGGCGGACCATGCGGTGGCCCTCTGGCTCACACTGGCGCGCAAGCTGCCTCAGTACGACAGGGCGACCCATGCCGGGGTCTGGCAATGGCAGTCGGGCCAGCCGGTGCACAGGTTGCGCGGCCGCACGATGGGCGTCGTCTCCTTCGGCCAGATCGGCCGGGCCATCGCGGAGCGGGCGCGCGGGTTCGGCGTCGAGATCATCGTCTACGACCCCTATCTCGACGCCGCCGCCGTTGCCGCCGCGGGCGCGCGCAAGGTCGACAAGGCCGAGCTCCTGGCGGCCTCCGATGTCCTCATGATGCAGGTGCCGATGACGCCGGAGACGCGGCACTTCCTCGGGCCGGCCGAGTTTGCCTCCATCCGGCCCGGCGTCATCATCGTCAATACGGGCCGCGGGCCCACCATCGACAACAAGGCGCTCTACGATGCGGTCGTCTCGGGCCGCGTCGCCGCGGCGGGGCTCGACGATCCGGAGGAGGAGCCCGCCAAGCGGGCGCAGTGGTCGCCGGCGGGCAACCCGCTCTTCTCGCTGCCCAACGTCGTGGTCACCCCCCACGCCGCCTACTACTCCGAAGAGTCGATCCGCCTCGCCCGCGAGATCGCGGCAAGCGAGGTGCGCCGCGTGCTGAGCGGCGAGCGGCCCCGCAACCCTGTCAACCTCACCTGAGCGGCGCGCGCCGCTGCACAAGGACGCCTCCATGCTGAAGGTCTTCAATGAATTCGAGCGCCGGCCGGACCTGCTCGCGAAGTTCGATGCGGTCGCGACGTGCTATTCCGCCTCCTGCGTCTTCGCCGACGTGATGTACCGGACGGGCGTGATGGACAGCGCCATCAAGCCGCCCTTCAGGGCCAAGGCCGTCGGCCAGGCCATGACCGTCCAGCTCTCCAAGGGCGATCTTGTCGATCCACTGAAGGCGCTGGAGATGGGCCAGCCGGGCGACATGATCGTGGTCGACGCCGGCGGCGATACCGAGACCTCCGTCTGCGGAGGCCTGATGGGCGGGCTCGCCAGGAACCGCGGCATCCGTGGCATGGTCGTCGACGGCGCAGGCCGCGACATCGACGAGCTCGAGGACATTGGCTGGCCGATCTGGACGCGCGCCATCACCGCGCGCGGCACGCACACGATGTTCTCGGGCCGCAAGGAGGAGCTCTCGATCAACGTGCCCGTCGCCTGCGGCGGCGTGACGGTGCAGCCGGGCGACTTCGTCGTGGCCGACACGATCGGCGTCGCCGTGATCCCGCTCGCCCGGGCCGAGGAGATCGTCGAACTCGCCCGGGAGCAGGCCGAGCGCGAACAGAAGACGCGGGAATGGGTCGCCCGGGGCAAGACCGTGGAGGACCTCCTGCGCGAATTCGGCCGCATCTGACGGGGTCCGCGGCATGACCAGCGCCGCCATCCGCATGCCGCCGACGAGCGCCGCGGCGAGGGCCCTGCCCCGGCTGCGTGCTCGCCGGCTGATTGCGTGCCGAAGGACGACGTCCTCGAGCATCTTCGTCGTGCGCATCCTTCGGCATTTGCCAAAGGCTCACTGCTGAATAGAATGACGCCCGAACCAAGATCCGTCTGCTTGGGGCCCCCAATTCGTAAGTCAATTCATGGCGTTTGGTGGACTAGGCCATGAACGCATGCAGTTGAACCGGGCGGACGATGATTGGGCCCATGCTGGAGATGCGTATGGCAAAACCACCGATCCTGCGCCGACCCACCGATCCCCTGTCCGTGGCCGAAGCCGTGTTCAAGCCTATAACCCCCGCTTCGCCCGAAGCGGCGCGCATTCCCGTGAAAAGCGGTGTGCCCGTCGCCCGGGAAGTGGTGTCGATCAGGATCGACAGCGACGTGCTCGCCCATTTCCAGGAGGATGGTCCGGGCTGGCAAGACCGCATCAACGACGCGCTTCGACAGCATATGGCGCGATCGTCGGACGCGTAGACCGGCCTGGCGTCGTTGGAGGCCTCGCCCCAGGGGCCACCGGAACGGGCGCCATTACGCGCCGCACGAGTTGTGCTCTGCAGGCACGATCGGGCCGTATCCGCCTCGTCGCAACCGGCTGGCGCGCGCCGTGACTGAGGCCGTCGGCGAGCCCTGCAATCCAGGCCTTATGCGACCGGTGGAGCGGATCATCGGTTCCCCGTGCGCGCGAGCCCAGTCGCCGCCGCGGCGCCGCCGGACCTCGACCGCACGGTCAGCATCGGACATCGCGCGTTCAAGGCCAGTCGTCTGTCAGAGAGGTTGAGCCAGACGCGGTCGAACGCGCCCAGCCGCCGAGGGCCTCGATGACGAGGCGCGCCGTCTAAGCGCCAGAGAAGTTCTGCTGGCCCGTCACGAGGTTGCCGTCCCGGATGGCGAAGCACCGCCACAGCCCGGCCTGGACATAGTTGGCGCCGAGTGACTTGAGTTCGTCCTCGATCCGCCAGGGCATGACGTGCCTGTCGCGGGGCAGCAGGCCCATGTCCCACACGGCCTTGTCGGCGAAGTCCTCCTCCGCGTTGGCGAACCCGGTGACGGTCTTGCCGCTCACCAGCGCCTCCCGGGTCGAGAACCGGGCGTAGCGGAGGATCGCCGTGCCGTGGCAGAGCGCGGCCGCGATCTTGCCGGCCTCCGCGCACGTCTCGCGGGCCATTGTGGAGCCTCTGCTGCGCATCAGGCCGTTCCGGATCGGACAAGCCTGGCACCATCGTTCAGCTGCGTCGCAGATGCGAGCTTGGGTCTGCGACCAGGCCGGCCGGGCCGCGGGCACCTGAAGGTCAGCCTCATGCCCGCTGGTGCCTGTTGCCAGGACGGTCGCGACAGGTGGCCTGCTTTCGGAACGGAGGCTCTGGCTCATCAGAGGTAAAGGTTCCGCGGTTTGAGCGTGGTGCTGCAAGCGGCGGTCGGCGATTGTCCGGCGCCTGCTCCTTTCGCGTCCGAGGAGCATGGGCTCGACGCGCCCTGATCCGACAGCAGGCGCGGCCGCTGGGCGACCGTCACGCGATCCGGGCCCGAGGCCGCCTGCGCGGGATCGAGCGTGGCGATGACGTCGTCGGCCCGCATCGCGGCCGGAGTGTCCAGCTCATCCGCCGAGTTGCATCTCCTGGATGTACGTCGTCAGCGCCACGCTTGCGTTGAGCATGTGGGCTCTCATGCAGCGCGCCGCTTCCTCGCCGTCTCCGCGAGCCATGACGCGCAGGATCTCGCCGTGCTCCGCATGGCTTTCGGCCACCCTGCGGTCGCGACGCAACTGGGTGCGGCGGAAGGCGGAGAGGCGCGAACGGATGCCAATGGCCTGCTCCACCATGAACTGGTTGTGGGTCGCCCTGTAGATCGCCTCGTGGAAGCGGCGGTTGAAGTCGTCATAGGCGTTCAGGTCGCCGCCGCGGACCCAGACGGCGGATTCCTCGTGCATGGTCTGGAGGTTGCTACGCTCGACCGGCGAGATCCGATAGGTCGCCAGCCGCACGCACATGGCCTCGACCTCGGCGGTCGTCTCGAACATGTCCATGATGCGCTCGGGCGACATCATGGCCACCGTCACGCCGCGGCGGGGCCGCATGTCGACGAGGCCCGCGACGGCGAGCTGGCGCAAGGCCTCGCGCACCGGCGTGCGTGACGCGCCGAAGCGGCTCGCGATCTGCTGCTCGTCGAGAGGCGCGCCGGGCTTGAGGGCGCCGGTCGCGATCTCGTCGGCGAGGGCCTGGCGGACCATGTCCGAGAGCAGGCCCTTGTCGTCACCCTCCGGATCGGATGTGGCCTCATCCGACCCGCGTGACGCGAACATCGTCATGCCTGTGGACCTCGTCTGTATGCACGGCAGAGCGGAATTCTCAATGGAGTATGCACAATCGACACTGGAGGGTCAAAAAGTGCTTTCCCGGTCGGGATGACCGTGCTATTGCATACACAGATGGACGATAGTGGCGTCTGCGCATACGCAAGATGCTCGTTGGATCATCTGGGAATGCAAAAAGACGCCATGAGGCGCACTACGCAGGCGTAAGGGTTTCCGCGCACAGGCGCAGGAGAACCCGGATTCACACACCGCGACCCAAGGAGGAAACGGCCCATGCGACCGTTCGACGAACCCGCTTGCCTGCATGCCAGGCGTGGCCTGTACCGGGGGAGGCCGACATGGTGATCCTCGGCACGGCGCTCCTCGCCGCCTGCTACCTCGCGGGCACGATGCTCGGCGACATCCTCGGCTCCCTCATCGGGGTGAAGGCCAACGTGGGAGGGGTCGGCATCGCCATGATGCTGCTGATCGCCACCCAGCACATGCTGCGCCAGCGCGGCCTGCTCAAGCTCGACACCGAGAAGGGCATCACCTTCTGGGCCCTCATGTACATCCCGGTCGTCGTCGCCATGGCCGCCACGCAGAACGTCATCGTCGCCGCCAAGAGCGGGCCGGTGGCGCTGCTGGCCGCGGCCGGCTCGGTCGCGCTCTGCGCCTGCGTCATCGCCGTGATCAACCGCGCCATCCACCGCAGGATGGGCGACACCGCCTGGCAGGTCGGCGCCCCCGCGGCCGGTCTCGAGTGAGGGAGGGGACCATGATCGACTATTTCACCCACGCCCTCGTCGAGAACCCGCTGGTCTCAGCCTTCGCCTTCATCGGCATCGTAATCTGGCTGTCCAACCTTGCGGCCCGCCATCTCACGGGAGGCCGCGTCGCCGGCTCGGCGATCGCCGTGCTGGCTGGCCTGGCGCTCGCCTATTACGGCGGGCTCGTCACCGGCAAGACCAAGGGCATGGCGGACCTCGCCTTGTTCAGCGGCCTGGGGCTGATGGGCGGGGCCATGATGCGGGACTTCTGCATCGTGGCGACGGCCAGCGAGGTGCATGTCGACGAGGCGAAGAAGGCGGGCTGGCTCGGCTTCATTGCGCTCTTCCTCGGCACGGTCCTGCCCTTCCTCATCGGGGTGATCGTGGCCATGGCCTTCGGTTACCGCGACCCCGTGGCCCTCACCACGATCGGCGCCGGCGCCGTGACCTACATCGTCGGACCGGTCACCGGAGCGGCCATCGGTGCGACCTCGGACGTCATGGCGCTCAGCATCGCCACCGGCGTGGTCAAGGCGATCATGGTGATGATCTTCACCCCCGTCCTCGCCGGCTTCATGCGGCTCAACAACCCGCAGGCCGCGATGGTCTTCGGCGGCCTCGCGGGGACGGTCAGCGGCGTCAGCGCCGGCCTCGCCGCGACGGACCGGCGGCTGGTGCCCTACGGCGCGCTGGTCGCCACCTTCCATACGGGACTGGGCTGCCTGATGGGCCCGTCCGTCCTCTACCTCGCCGTCAAGTGGGCCCTGGCCTGACCGGCCCCGCGCGACCGCGCGATCACACGGAGGACCTGACCATGCGCGACTGGAACACCCAGGCCCGTTCCCGGGAGGCGCGCCTTGCGCGCGCCTCCCACCTCGCCCGCGGCAAGGCGGTGGCGGCGGCGGATGCGGTCGCCCTGCTGGAGGCCATTCTGGAGCCCGGGGACCGCGTCTGCGTCGAGGGCAATAACCAGAAGCAGGCGGACTTCCTCGCCGCGGCGCTCGCCAAGGTCGACCCGGCCCAGGTCAACGGCCTGCACATGGTGCAGTCGGTGCTGGCTCTCCCGGAGCACCTCGACGTCTTCGACCGCGGCATCGCGGCGAAGCTGGACTTCTCCTTCTCGGGCCCCCAGGCCGGGCGCCTCGCCAAGCTCGCCTCGGCCGGGCGGATCTCGATCGGGGCGATCCACACCTATCTCGAGCTGTTCGGCCGCTACTTCGTCGACCTCACGCCGCGCGTCAGCCTCGTGGCGGCCCAGGCGGCCGACGCGGACGGCAACCTCTACACGGGGCCCAACACGGAAGACACGCCGGTCATCGTCGAGGCCACGGCCTTCCGACACGGCATCGTCATCGCCCAGGTCAACGAGCGCGTCGGGAGCGTGCCGCGCGTCGACATTCCCGGAGGCTGGGTCGACTTCGTCATCGA
>JAXMCW010000007.1:0-182093 GCA_046349155.1 Alsobacter sp.
ACGGTGCTCTCCGTCAGCGATCCCGTCGTCGCACCGCCGATCACCGCGGCGTCGTTCGCCCCGTTGATCGTCACCACGATCGCCTGGCTCGCCGACCCGTCCGCCGACGTTACCGTCAGCGTGTCCGTCACCTGCTGGCCCGTCACCAGGGCCTGAACGTTCGCCGCCGCGTTGTTGAGCGTGTAGCCCCACACGCCCGTCGCCGCGTCGAAGGTGAACGTGCCGTAGGTCCCCGCCAGCGAGGCCGGCGTCTGGAACGTCGACTGGCCCGGATCGGGGTCCGTCACCACGAGCGTGCCGCCCGCCGTCAGGACGCCGTCCTCTACGACCGTCCCCGTCGCCGGACCGGTTATCGTGGCAGCGTCGTTGACGCCCGTGATCGAGACGGTGACCTGCTGGGTCGAGGTTCCCCCGTGATTGTCCAGGAGGATGATGGTGAAAGTCTCGACGATGGTCTGGCCGGCGGGCACGGCGTCTGCCGCAGCCTTGTCGATGCTGAAGGTCCACGCGACCTGGCCGGGGGTCGTGGTCGTGCTGTTGGACAGTCCCGTGACGGTCAGCGTGCCCACGGCGCCCGCGCCGGGCACGACCGTGACGGCGTGCAGGTCGTTATTGTCCAGGTCGGTGAATTGCATCGTCCCGGTCGCCGTGACGACCTGGCCGGCCAGAGCCGGTTCGACGACGGAGGCGGTCGTGGCGCTGGTCGGCGTGAGAACCGGGGCGTCGTTGGTACCGGCAATGGTGAGGGTGAGGCTCTCCTGGATGACCTGCCCCTCGACCAGCGAGGAGAAGTTCACCGTGTAGACGACGGTTTCGCCCTGGGCGAGGAACGCAAAGGCGCCCTTGTCGTAGGACACCTGCCCCGTCACGGGATCGGAGATCTGGACGAGGTTCGAGAGGTTCGTGCCGGCCGGAATGACGGTCGGCTGCGACGTCACCACGATCGAGATGCTGTTGGGAACGATCGCCTGGAAGGTCGTGGTGGGATTCTGCACCACGATCTGGTTGGCGATCGTGAAGCTCGTGAGCTGCGAGACGGAGGCCTGGACGTCGTTGATGGGCACGACCGAGATGGTGGTCGACGAGCCCAGCGCGTTCGGCACGACGGTCTCGACCGGCGCCGGCGGGGTGACCGTCGCGCCGCCCTGGTCGTTGATGACGAGCACCGTCACCGTCGGCTGGACGCCGATCTGGGGCGACAGGAGGCTCGATTCGAGCGCGGCGGCCTTCTCGGTCGACCCGGCGTCACCGGCATTGCCGATGTCGTTGACCGATCCCGACGAACCCGGCGATCCGCCGTTCCCCGCCTGCGGGTTGGGGTTGTTCAGGGGCCCGTTCTGCTGGTCGCCGGGATTCTGCTGGATCTGCGGAATGATCGCGAGGGGCGTCAGGAAGGCGATCAGGCTGTTCTCGTATTGCAGGTCCGCCGGCTGCTTCTGGACCTGCTCGACGCTCGTGGACGACACCACGAAGATCAACTGGGGATTGTCGACCGTCGCCCGCACGGCTCCCGTCACGCGGTCCAGGACCTGGAAGGAGCCGACGCGGCCGTTCGACTCGGTCATCACCGAGAAGCGGGCGACGCCGTCGATCGAGGACAGGTCGATCAGCACGGCGGTGCCGCGGATGCCCAGCGTCGCGGCGGGCGTGTCGACGCGCATGCTGCCCGTCTTGGCGACCTGCCCGGCGAGGAAGCTCACGCTGCCCTGCACCACGCTGAGCAGGGACTGGTTGTCCGACCCGCCCTCGCTGTAGACCATCTCGCTGAGGACCATGCGGGAGGCCGGCGAGAGGTTGAAGACCGTCCCGTCGATGAAGGTGATCGCCAGGGTGGACGCCGCCCCTGTCTGCGCGACGTCGCCCTTCAGAACGAGATCGCCGACGTTGAGGGCGATGACCACGCCGTTGCGGACCACCGAGGCGTCGCCGGACATGGCCTCGACGCGGCCGATGGCGGGAGCGCCGCCCTGCGGCGCGCCGGCGTTCTGGGCCACTTCGCCGGGCGCGAGGGGCCCGACGAGGCTCTCGACGACGGAGGCGGAGAGCAGCCCCCCATTGGGCGACACGAGATCGGGATGGCGATCGCCGAGGAAGTAATCGGCGATCACGACCTTGCGGCCGTCCTGTCCCGTCAGGACCAGGTCCACGCCGGAGCGGGCGAAATGAGCCGTGAAGAGCAGGTGCGCGTCGGGCACCACGATCGCGTTGGCGCCCGGCCCATGCTTCGCCTCGATCACCAGAGGCTTGCCGTTCGGCGCACCGCCGCGCGATTCGTCCAACCTGTACATGCCGATCGACTCACCGTGCCGGGTACGGAAGAGCTCGGTCCGGCAGAGGCTTGCGGGCTTCCGGTGGCACCAAGCATTAATGTTAGTGTTTAATTAACCATTTTATACTGCCTGTGCGTGCAGTGCAATAAACAAGCTGAACGTTCGTCGGGGCGCTCACTCAAGATTGAGCAATCGTCGGAAACTCGTCCCTCTCGCTCGCGGCGGCCGCGCCCGGCTGCGCCGCCGGGCCTCGACAGCGCTCGCGGGACGCGCGCCGGACGCTGCCTCCGCCCCTTCGGCGACCTCCGTGACGGTGACGCAGCCCGGGTCATCTGCTAAGTGAAGAGACAGAAAATCTCATCGTCAGGCGGATGATTGTCTTTGGACGAGGCACAAGCTCAAGCTGAACCGTCGTCCTTCATCGTCGAAGGCGGCGAGATGGGGCGCAGGATCAGGGATTTCGACTGGTCCAATACGCCGCTTGGTCCGGCTGAAGCTTGGCCGCAAAGTCTCAAGACCGTCATCCGCATCATGCTCACGTCGCGCTTTGCGATGTGGATGGCGTGGGGTCCGGAGCTTACCTTCTTCTGCAACGACGCCTACCTGCCCACCACGGGGCTGAAGCGCGACTGGGTGCTGGGCGCCCGCTCGGACGCCGTGTGGTCGGAGATCTGGCCCGACATCGGGCCGCGCATCGCTCGCGTGCTGGCGACCGGCGAAGCGACCTGGGACGAGGCCCTGCAACTCTACCTCGAGCGCAGCGGCTTTCCCGAGGAGACCTACCATACCTTCTCCTACTCGCCGCTCGCCGACGAGGCCGGCGGCGTGGTCGGCATGCTCTGCGTCGTCACGGAGGTGACCCAGCGCGTCATCGGCGAGCGACAGCTCGCGCTGCTGCGCGACCTCGGCGGGCGGCTTGCGGCGGCCTCCACGCCCGCGGAGGTGGCGAGGGCCGTCGAGGCGAGCCTCGCCCACGAGCCGCGCGACATCCCTTTCGCCCTGGTCTACGCGACGCAGGGGGCCGTGGCGCGCCGCGCCGTGCTGCACGGGCTCGCGGACACGGCCCCCATGGCCCCCGCCGAGGTCTCGCTCGCCGATCCCGGCGCGCCTTGGCCGCTGCGCGGCGCGCAGGGGGCGGCCCGGCCCCGACCCCGCCCCGTGCCCGATGGCCTTCCCGCGGCTCTGACGAGCCGGGTCTGGCCACTGCCGCCGAAGGAGGCGGTGGTGATGGCCCTCGGCGACGAGGACGCCGGGGCGCTCGGGTTCTTCGTCGCCGGACTCAATCCCCACAGGGCCGCCGACGAAACCTACATGGGCTTTGTCGGCCTCCTGGCCGGCCAGATCGCCGCCGCCATGGCGCGCGCCGATGCCTTCGAGCGGGAGCAGCGCCGGGCCGAGGCTTTGGCCGAACTCGACCGCGCCAAGACGGCCTTCTTTTCCAACGTGAGCCACGAGTTCCGCACGCCCCTGACGCTGATGCTGGGCTCGCTGGAGGATGTGCTGGCCCTCCCCGGGCTGCCGGCGGAGGTCGCGCCGCCGGCGAACGTGGCGCATCGCAACGGGCTTCGCCTGCTTCGGCTCGTCAATGCGCTGCTCGACTTCTCGCGCATCGAGGCGGGACGCATCCAGGCGCGCTATGCGCCCGTGGACCTGGCGACCGTCACGCGCGACCTGGCCTCGACCTTCCGCTCGCTTTTCGAGCGGGCCGGGCTGTCGTTCGAGGTGGACTGCGAGCCCCTGGGCGAGGAGGTCTTCGTCGACCCGGACATGTGGGAGAAGATCGTCCTCAACCTCGTGTCCAACGCCTTCAAGTTCACGCTGGAGGGGCGGGTGGCCGTTCGCCTGCGCCGCGGCGAGGGCGTTGCCGAGCTCACGGTGGAGGATACGGGTGTCGGCGTGCCCGCCCGGGAATTGCCGCGCCTCTTCGAGCGGTTCCACCGGGTCGAGGGTACGCGCGGACGCTCCTTCGAGGGGTCCGGGATCGGCCTCGCCCTTGTGCGCGACCTCGTGTCCCTGCATTCCGGCACCATCGAGGCCCAGAGCGAGGAGGGCCGCGGAACCATGCTGCGGGTGCGAATCCCCTTCGGCCGCGACCATTGCCCGCCCGACACACAGGCGGGGCCGCCGCCCGCCGGCCTCACGGAGCGCGCCCGGGCCTATGTCGACGAGGCGTCGCGCTGGATCTCCAGCGGAGATCCCACCGTGGCCGAGTTCATCGCCGACGGGGACGGGGCTGCCCCCGCCCGCAACGCAAAGCGCCGCCAGGAACTGGGCCGAATCGTGCTGGCGGACGACAATGCGGACCTGCGCGACTATGTCGGCCGCCTGCTCCGCGCCCGGGGCTACGAGGTCGAGGCGGTGCCTGACGGGGCCAGGGCGCTGGAGGCGGCGAAGGCGCGGCGGCCCGATCTCCTCCTGACCGACGTCATGATGCCGGAGCTTGACGGCTTCGGGCTCCTGGCCGCCATTCGCCGCGACCCTGCGCTCGCGGATCTGCCCGTCATCATGCTCTCCGCCCGCGCGGGCGAGGAGGCCCAGGTCGAGGGCCGGGCGGCGGGCGCCGACGACTATCTCGCAAAGCCCTTCTCGGCGCGCGAATTGCTGTCCCGCGTCTCGGCGAACCTCGACATGGCGAGGCTGCGCCACGAGGCGGCGGACGCGTTGCGCAGGAGCGAGGCGGATCTGCGCCGCCTGACCGATGCCGTGCCTTCGTTCGTCTACCGGGCCAGCGCGGACGGCCGGATCCTCACGGTCAATGCGCGCTGGACGGACTACACCGGCCAGACGACGGAGGCCGCCAGGCAGCAAGGCTGGATCGAGGTGGTTCACCCCGAGGACGGCCCGCGCCTGGCAGGGGCCTTCGCGGCGGCCGCCGCCGAGGGCCGCGTCTTCGCCGACGAGTTCCGCTGCCGGGCCAAGGACGGGACCTATCGCTGGTTCTATACGGTGTCGGAGCCCGAATTCGACCACGAGGGGCGGCTGGTCGGCTGGTTCGGCACCTCCACCGACATCCACGACCGCCGCCAGCTCGAGGAGACCCGCCGCCGCCAGGAGCGCCGGGACCGCTTCCTGCTGACGCTGGAGGACGCGCTGCGGCCGCTGTCCGAGGCGGACGCCATCACGGGCACGGCGGCGACCCTGTTGGGCCGGGAGCTCGACGTGGGCCGCGTCTGCTACGTCGAGGTCGACGAGGAGCGGGGCCAGTGCCGCGTCACGTGCAGCTACGCCGCTCACGGCATGCCGAATGCGGTGGGCGAGTATCGCCTCTCCAGCTTCTCGGCCTCGATCGCCGCCGTCAGGGCCGGCGAGGCGCTCGTCGTGGCCGACATCGCCGAGGATCCCCGGTTCGCGGAGCAACGCCGCTCCCGCGAGGTGATCGAGGCGCAGGTTGTCGCCATCCTCGACGTTCCCCTGGTCAAGGACGGGCGGCTGGTCGGGCTCCTCTCGGTCAACCAGAACGCGCCGCGTCGCTGGACGGAGGACGACGTCGAGCTGGCCCAGGCGGTGGCCGAGCGCACCTGGAGCGCCGTCCAGCGCGCCCGCGCGGAGCAGACGCTGCACGCGCTCAACAGCGAGCTCGAGCAGCGGGTGGACATCGCCTCGCGCGACCGGGCCGCGGCCGTCGCGCAGCTCCACGAGGTGCAGAAACTGGAGACGATCGGGCAGCTGACCGGGGGCGTGGCGCACGATTTCAACAACCTGCTCACGCCCATCGTCGGCGCGCTGGACCTGCTGCGCCGGCGCGCGAGCCTCGGTCCACGCGACGTGAGGCTGCTGGACGCCGCCCAGCAATCGGCCGAGCGGGCGCGCACGCTGATCGACCGCCTGCTCACCTTCGCCCGCCGGCGGCATCTCGAGGCCCAGGCCGTCGACCTTGCGGACCTGACGGCCGGCATGGCCGACCTGATCGAGCGCTCGCTCGGCTCGCGCATCGCGGTGCGCTATGATTGCCGCAAGCCCGCCACCGTGATGGCCGACCCCAACCAGCTCGAACTTGCGATCCTCAACCTCTGCGTCAATGCGCGCGACGCCATGCCGGAGGGCGGCGAACTCACGCTCTCGGTCCGTCTGCTGGAGATCGGCCGGGGACAGGCGCTGCCCCCCGGCCGCTACGTCCGGCTCAGCGTCCGCGATACGGGCGAGGGCATGGACGGGGAGACGCTCAAGCGCGCCGTCGAGCCGTTCTACACCACGAAGGGCATCGGCAAGGGGACGGGGCTCGGCCTCTCGATGGTCCACGGCCTCGCCGCGCAATCCGGCGGCGCCCTGACGCTGGACAGCGAGCCCGGCCGCGGCACCGCGGCCCATGTCGACCTGCCGCTGGTCGACGCACAGTCCGCCCTGGCGATGACGGCCTCGAAGCCGGCTGCGAAGCCGACCGAGGTGGGCGAGAGGGCGGCCCTGCGCATCCTGCTCGTCGACGACGAGGAGCTCGTCCGCTCGGCCACCGCCGACATGCTGGGAGAGCTCGGTCACACGGTGCGCGAGGCGGGCTCGGGCTGCCAGGCCCTGCAAATGCTGGACGGGACGACGGATCTTCTGGTGACCGACTACATGATGCCCGGGCTGACGGGTCCCGAGTTGATCCAGGAGGTCCACAAGGTCGCGCCGGGCCTGCCCGCGCTCCTCATCACCGGCTTCGCGAACCCCGAGCCCGACGCCCTCGCAGGCGTCGCGCGGATCAACAAGCCCTTCACCGCGGCGGAGCTCGCCGACGCGATTCTCCACTGCGCGGCCATCCCCGGCTGACCTGCCGGGCATCGCGTGTCCGCTACGCCCCGCGCCAGGGGAGCCAGGCCGGACCTCGCCTCAGCGCGTCGCCTGCAGGATGGGAGGGAGCTCGCTGCGGTGCACGTAGCGATCGGGCCCGTAGGCGAGCCAGGCGCACAGCATGGCCGCGCAGGTGGTGAAGACCCAGATTTCGATGCGCATCATGGCCAGAACCCTCGTTGGCCGCACGATGCCTGCGCCCGGTTGCGAGGCGTTGAAGCACACCTCACGCAAACCGTAAAATCCCGTTCAAGTTTTCGACGAGTTGGCGTCATCGCCCGGCGGGGCCGCCGCTTCCGTCGGCCTCACGGGAAGATGAACGGACCGAATTCCGTTCCGTGGTAAACTTAACCTTGCCTTTTGGACGACAAGGAGGCCGGTGATGTCTCTCGACAAGCTTGGCACGATCGTCTTCGCGCTGATCCTCGCGCTCTCCGTAGGGGCCGCAGCCCTGCTCCCGGTCTGACCGCCGCGCCCTCGCGGGCCGGTGCGAGCCTGAGCGCAACCTTGCGGAAAATTCATGTGCCGGCCAGCCGGTGGACAGACGGGCTGTGCGGCAATCGGGTCATGCCGGATGGAGTCCGGCGTTCGACACGGAGTGCCCCGATGACACGCAAGGTCCTGATCCTTTCCGGCCTGGCCGCGATCCTCGCGGTCGGCGGTGCCGGCCTCGCCTATGCCGAGCGCGGCCATGGGCCGATGGGCGGCCCGGGCATGATGGGTCCCGGCATGATGGGCCCGCGCTTCTGCGCCGCGGACGAGCCCTTCGCGCCCCGCATCCTCGACCGCATGGAGCGCCGCATCCAGCCCACGGACGCGCAGAAGCCCGAGTTCGACGCCCTCAAGGCCGCTGCGGCCAAGGCCGAGCAGCAACTCAAGGCCGCCTGCCCGACCGATGCCGAGCGCGCCGACATGACGCCCCCGGGCCGCCTGAACCTCGCGGAAAAGCGCATGAGCGCGGGCCTGGAGGCGCTACGCACCATCAAGGGACCGTTCGACGCCCTCTACGCCAAGCTCGACGACAAGCAGCGCGACCGCATGCGCTGGGCCGGGCGCGGCTGGGGCGAGCGCGGCGGCCACGGCCGCGGCTGGGACGACGGTCGCTGACAGCCGGGTCCTCCGCCGCCAGAGACCCGACGACACGGCAGCCCCTCATCCCGGGGAGCGGGCGCAGCCCGCGTCTCGAAGGTCGAGGGGCGGTGGGCGAAAGGCGCCAATGCCCTGCGCGGCCTCGTCCTTCGAGACGCCCCGGACCCGGTCCGGGGCTCCTCGGGACGAGCCCTCGGGCCCGCCGAACCGTCCTGTCGGTCGGGTCCGGTTCTAGAACTCCACGACGCTGCGGATCGACTTGCCTTCGTGCATCAGGTCGAAGCCCTCGTTGATGCGCTCGAGCGGAAGCTTGTGCGTGATGAGGTCGTCGATATTGATGCGCCCGTCCATGTACCAGTCGACGATGCGCGGCACGTCGGTGCGGCCCCTCGCGCCGCCGAAGGCCGAGCCCTTCCAGACGCGGCCGGTGACGAGTTGGAAGGGGCGGGTCGCGATCTCGGCGCCGGCCGGCGCCACTCCGATGATGATCGACTGGCCCCAGCCCTTGTGGCAGCATTCCAGCGCCTGGCGCATCACCTGCACGTTGCCCGTGCAGTCAAAGGAATAATCCGCGCCACCCCTGGTCAGCTCGACGAGGTGGGCGACGAGGTCGCCCGACACCTCCTTGGGATTGACGAAGTCCGTCATGCCGAACTTCGTCGCCAGGTCGCGCTTGGACGGGTTCACGTCCACGCCGACGATCTGCTCGGCGCCGACCAGCTTCAGGCCCTGGATGACATTGAGGCCGATGCCGCCGAGGCCAAACACGACGGCGCGCGCCCCGGTCTCCACCTTGGCCGTCCAGATCACCGCGCCGATGCCCGTGGTGACGCCGCAGCCGATGTAGCAGACCTTGTCGAAGGGCGCGTCGGAGCGGATCTTCGCCACGGCGATTTCCGGCACCACGATGTGGTTGGCGAAGGTGGAGGTTCCCATGTAGTGGAGCACCTTCTCGCCCTTGTAGGAGAACCGGCTGGAGCCGTCCGGCATCAGCCCCCTGCCCTGGGTGACGCGGATCTTCTGGCAGAGGTTCGTCTTGCGCGAGAGGCAGTACTCGCATTCGCGGCATTCCGGCGTGTAGAGCGGGATCACGTGGTCGCCCGGCTTCAGCGTCGTCACGCCCGGCCCGCATTCCAGCACGACGCCGGCGCCCTCGTGCCCAAGCACGGCGGGAAACAGCCCCTCCGGATCGGCGCCCGACAGCGTGTAGTAGTCGGTGTGGCAGATCCCCGTGGCCTTCACCTCGATCAGCACCTCGCCCTGTCGCGGACCCTCGAGGTCGAGCTCGACGATCTCGAGCGGCTTCTTGGCGGCGAAGGCGACGGCGGCGCGGGTCTTCATCGGCAGGCTCCCTGGCTTTGTGCGCGGGATCCTACAGGTTGCGGCCGCAGGGACAATGACGGGATTGCGACGCCCCGGAACGCGACGCAGACACCGCGTCATTGCGAGGAGCGCAGCGACGACGCCATCCGGAGAACGCCCGGCCGAGAACCGGATTGTTGCTTCGCTTCGCCCGGAATGACGACGGTGTGAGCGCCGGGCGCGTCACTCGCCGCCCGCCAGCGCCGGGACGCGCCGTCGCAGCTCTTCCGTCACGGCGTCCCAGTGAGCGAGGCGCTCCGGCCCAGCGGGATGGGTGCGCAACAGGGCGGGCGTGCCGTCGCCGCGGCCCGTGACGCCCATCGCGAGCACCATGCCGCGGGCCTGGGCGGGATCGATGCCCGAGCGGGCCAGGATCTCGGCGGCGAGCGCGTCCGCCTCGCGCTCTTGGGCCACGCTGAAAACCAGCGCGCCTGCCTGCGCGCCCGCGCCGGCGGCGGTGCGCCGCGCCACGTCCACGAGGCCCTGGGGCAGCGGAAGGCCAAGGCCCTCGGCGAGCCAGGTCGCTCCGAGCCGGACGAGCATGTCGGCCAGCAACGCGCCGAGACCCGCGCGGGCGCCCGACTGTTCGACATGATCGAGGATGTGGTGGGCCTTCTCGTGCGCGAGCACCATCGCCACCTCCGCCTCGCTGCGGGCGAGGGCGACGACCCCGCCCAGCATCACGACGTCGTTGTCGCCCGTCGCGAAGGCGTTGAACTCCGCGCCCGGCCGGAAGGCGACGTCCCAGGCGCAGGGCGAGGCCCCGCGCTCGCGGCATACCGCCTCGGCGGCCGGGCGCACCGCCGCCTCGGCGCGCCGGACGACCGACGCCGCGCGTTCGGGGGGAATCGGAAGAGGCTCGCGCGGCGCGGACCGCGCGATCTCCGCCCGGGCTGCCTCGATGGCGGCGTCGGAGGGCGCGACGGCGTCCCGCCCGCAAGCGGCGAGCAGGGCCATGGCGGCGAGAGCGACGGCGAGGCGGCGGAACGGGCGGGTCTTCGTCATGGGGCCCATATGGTGAAGCCCATGGCGGATTCCACGCGTGCGGACGCCGCCCTCAATGCCCCCCGCCGGCGGCGCCCGGCTTGGGCGGCGCGGGCTTCTTCAGCACGAAGACCAGCGCGATCGTCGCGAGGAACATCGCGGTCAGCAGGAGAAAGGCGTCGCCGAAGGCCATGACCTGGGCCTGCACGCGGACCAGCCCGGCGAGCTTCTTCAGGGCGGCCAGTTCGGCGTCGGAGCCGAGCGGGGACATCGCGTTCTGCAGGTTGGAGAGCGTCTCCAGCGCCTGCTGGCTCGACCACGTCACCCGCTCGTGCAGGCGGGCGAGGTGCAGGTCCATGCGGTCGTTGAGGACCGTGTTGATCACCGCGAGGCCCACCGCGCCACCGAGGTTGCGAGTGAGGTTGTAGAGGCCCGAGGCATTCTTCAGCCGCGAGGGATGCAAGGTGCCGAGCGCCACGTTGTTGATGGGGACCATGCAGATCATCAGCGAGCAGCCGCGCAGGATCTGCGGGACCAGGAGTTCGTTGAAATCCCAGTCCTTAGTGATGCCCGAGGCCATGTAGGTCCCGAGCGCGAAGCCCGCGAGGCCCACGGCCAGCATCACGCGCGGGTCGAGCTTCTGCATCAGCCGGCCCGCGAGGGGCGCGGTGAAGAACATGGCGAGGCCGGTGACGAACATGGTCTCGCCGATCTGCAGCGCGGAGAGACCGCGCACCCGCCCGAGATAGACGGGATAGAGATAGGTGAGGCCGTAGAGGCCGATGCCCAGCACGAAGGAAAAGGCCGAGCCGGCGGCGAAGTTGCGGTCCTTGAAGGCGTAGAGATCGACGATCGGCTCCCTGGCCGTCAGCACGCGCCAGAAGAATGCGACGCCGGACGTCACCATGACGACGGCGCAGATTAAGACCGTCTCGTCCTGCAGCCAGTCATGCGTGGGGCCCTCCTCGAGCACGTATTCGGTCGTGCCGAGGAAGGCGGCCATGAAGGCGAGCCCCCACCAGTCGAAGCGCTGCAGCAGCGCGAAGTCGGGCTTGTCGAAGTCGATGAGGCTGAAGGCTGCGATGGTCACCCCGATGCCGGGAATCACGTTGACCAGGAACAGCCAGTGCCAGGAAAAGAGCTCGGTCAGGTAGCCGCCGACGGTCGGGCCGATGGTCGGCGCCATCGTCGCCACGAGGCCGATGAGCGGGGAGATCATGGGCTGCTTCGAGCGCGGGAAGATCGTGAACGCCGCCGCGAAGACGCTGGGGATCATGCCCCCGCCGATGAAGCCCTGCAGGGCGCGGTAGACGATCATCTGCTCCAGGCTGGTCGCCGTGGCACAGAGCGCGCTCGCCAAGGTGAAACCGGCGGCGGAGACCGTGAAGAGCCAGCGGGTCGAGAAGGCGCGGCCGAGAAAGCCCGACAGCGGGATCATGATGACCTCCGCGATCAGGTAGGCCGTCTGCACCCACGAGATCTCGTCGGCCGAGGCGGAGAGACCGGCCTGGATCTCGGCGAGGGAGGCCGAGACGATCTGGATGTCGAGGATCGCCATGAACATCCCGAACACCATCGCCAGGAAGGCGAAGACGCGGCGAGCGGGCACGTGGTCGCTGGCCGCCGGCGCATGGGGCGCGCCGGCAGGCCGGGCCGTCAGGGCGGGGGCGGAGGCGGACATGGAAGCCTCGATCGGACGGCGGATCGCCTGGCCGGGTTCAAGGGGCGGACGGGGTTCAGGGGGCGGACACTTGCGCGGCGCGCGGGCCGGCCTTGGCCGGCTCGAAGCCGAGCAGCGACTTGGCGCTGGCGAGGGCCTTGGCCACGGGGTCCCTGGACTCGTCCTCAGCCGACTTGGTGCGCACGCTGGCGACGACGGAGAGGCCCGGGCGGAGCTGGCCCGAGGCCGCGAGCTCCGGCGGCACGGCGACACGCACCGGCACGCGCTGCACGATCTTGGTGAAGTTGCCCGTGGCGTTCTCGGGCGGCAGCAGGCTGAAGATCGTGCCGGAGCCCGGGGCCAGGCTCTCCACCTTGCCTTCGAAGCGGTGGCCCGGCAGGGCGTCCACCTCGACGTCGACAGACTGGCCGGGCCTGATGCGGGCGAGCTGGGTCTCCTTGTAGTTCGCCTCGACATAGAGCGAGTCGAGCGGCACGAGGGCGGCCAGGCGGGCGCCGGGCTGCACGAAATTGCCGACCTCGGCCGCGCGATTGGCGACGACTCCGTCGACTGGGGCGCGGATCACGGTGAAGGCGAGGTCGCGCTCCGCCTTGTCGAGGGCCGTCTGCAGCTCCGCGACCTGGCGGCGCGCCTCGGTTTCCTGGGCGCGGGTCACCTCGATCGTCGCCTCGGCGCTCGCGATGGCGGCCTTGGCGCTCTCGACGGCGGCGGCGGCGCGATCGCGATCGGCGCGGGCGGCGTCGAGCTTCTGCTTCGAGCCGAAGTCGCTCTGGGCGAGCGACTGGGCGCGCTGGTAGTCCGCCTCGGCGCGGGTCAGGTCGGCCTCGTTCGCGGTGAGCTGGGCGTGGCTCTGGCCCAGGGCCGCGATCTGCGCTGTCACCTGCCGGCCGATGCGCTCGATCGTCGCCTGCTGCGTGCCGATGCGGGCCTTGGCGGCGTCGACGGCGTTGCGATAATCCCCATCATCGATGCGGGCGATCACGTCGCCGGCCTTCACCGCGGTGTTGTTGACCACGGGGGCCTCGACCACGTAGCCGGCCACCTTGGCGGCGATGGTGGTGACGTTGGCCTTCACATAGGCGTCGTCGGTCGAGACGAGAAAGCGCCCTTCCGTCCACCAGCCATAGCCGTACCACCCACCGCCGCCGAGCGCGGCGAGCAGGACGAGAGGCAGCACCACGCGCCTGCGGCCGCGCCTGGGCGGGAGGACTTCCCCGTTCATCGGCTGGCCGGGCAGGCCGGGGCCACGTGCGACGACCTGGCCGCCTGGGGCCGGGCCGACTTGAGCCGGGCTGCTTTGGGCCTGCCCGCCCGGCATCCCCGCGGGGGACGAAGCGTCGCGCAGCGTCGTGGAGGAGGAGTCTTCGCTCATGGGACGTCTCTGGTTTGGAACCGCACCCGGAGGGGCGTCGGGTCTCCATACGTGCAATCGAACCGAACGGTTCGGTCATTTCGCTCTTGCAATATGGGAGCCGCCGGACGATATCAAGATCGAACCGAACGGTTCGGTCAAAAAATTTCCCCACGCACGCGGTTCATGCAACTGTGGCATGCTCCAGCGGTAGAAGAGCAACGATGACGAGCGAAAGCGACCTCCTGGTCCCACCCCCCGCCGCCCAAGCGCCGGCGCGCGGCGGCTCCCGCCCCGACGACGGCGATCCGGCCAAGCGCAAACAGATCGTGGAGGGAGCGCGGACGGTGTTCCTGGAGCGCGGCTTCGAGGGGGCCAGCATGGGCGAGATCGCCCGCTGCGCCGGCGTCTCCAAGGGCACGCTCTATGTCTACTTCCAAAACAAGGAGCAGCTCTTCTGCGCCATCATGGAAGACGAGCGGCGCAGCCATCTCGTCCCCCTGCTGGAGATCGACCGCTCGGAGCCCGTCGAGGCCGCCCTTCGGGCCTTCGGCCGGCGGCTCGTCTCCTTCATCCTCTCGCCGCGCAAGATCGCCTCGATGCGCACGGCCATGGCGATCGCCGAGCAGATGCCGGAGGTGGGGCGGGATTTCTACGCCCGCGGGCCCGGCCAGGCGATCAAGGTCGTGAAGTCCTATCTCGACGACAAAGTGGCCTCGGGCGAACTCGACATTCCCGACACGGCGCTCGCCGCGCCCCAATTGCTGGACCTCGTCCAGAGCTCCCTCATCCGCCCCGCCCTGTTCGGCTTCGAGCTGCCGGAGAACGAGTTGGAGGCCCGAATCGGCGAGGTCGTGGATTGCGGCGTCCGGGTCTTCCTGCGGGCCTACGCACGGACCGCGGAGTAGGCTGCGAGAGTCAGCGCGGCCGGCGACACCGTCCGGGCCGCGGCGCAAGGATGTCCGACCGCCGCAGGGTCTCCCGTCCGGCCCGGGCGAGCACCCTTCTTTCGTCGCGTCCCATTGCAACGGCGGGGGGGCGGCGTTACCTGCCCTTCATGGAGCTCACCCCGCACTTCCTCGTGTCGGTCCTGCAGATCATCTGGATCGACCTCCTCCTGTCCGGGGACAACGCCGTCGTCATCGCCATGGCCTGCCGCTCCCTGCCAGCCCGGCAGAAGCGCGTGGGCGTCGTGCTCGGCGCGGGCGTCGCGGTGGGCCTGCGCATCCTCTTCGCCATCGTCATCACGTGGCTCCTGGGCCTGCCCTTCCTCAAGCTGTCGGGCGGACTGCTCCTCGTGTGGATCGCGGCGAAGCTGATCGCGGAGGAAGGGCATGACCACTCCAGCGTGCAGGCAGCCGATTCGCTCTGGAAGGCTGTGTGGACGATCGCCGTCGCCGACGCGGTGATGAGCCTCGACAACGTCGTGGCGATCTCGGCCGCCTCCCACGGCAATGTCTGGCTGTTCACCTTCGGCCTGCTGTTCTCGATCCCGCTGATCATCCTCGGCGCGACGCTGATCATGACCGTGCTCGCCCGCTTCCCGCTGCTGGTCTGGGCCGGCGCGGCGCTGCTGGGCTGGGTCGCGGGCGGGATGATCGCCACCGATCCCTGGCTCGCCGACCAGACGGCCGGCCAGGCGGACGACTACGAGCTCGCCTGCTCCATCGTGACGATGCTGCTCGTCATCGCCGTGGGTTTCCTGATGAAGCGGCGCGCGCGCCCTGCGGAAGGCCGCACCTGACCTTCATCAGGTCAGGTTTCTCCGCCTGTTGCACTCTCTCCGCTC
Source organism: Alsobacter sp. (assembly GCA_046349155.1). GTDB lineage: Bacteria > Pseudomonadota > Alphaproteobacteria > Rhizobiales > Beijerinckiaceae > Alsobacter. The sequence goes on from JAXMCW010000007.1 coordinate 15,297, forward strand.
GCGTTGCACAGTCTGACGGCAATTCCGTAAGGTGTGATGCGCAATCAGCGATGAAGCCCCCTGATCACAGGGCCGGAAGACGTGCCGCCAGGCGATGCGGCGGGACAGGGCGACGAGCCGCCGGCCATGCCCCCGGGAGGGCGGCGTGACGGACGTTGCGAATGCCGGCACCGGCTCGTCCCGCGCCGAATCCGAGGCGCGCCTCACCAGCGTGCTGGACACGGCCGTGGACGGAATCCTCGTCATCGACGAGTCCGCCCGAATCCTCGTCTTCAACAAAGCCTGCGAAACGCTGTTCGGCTACACGCCCGAGGAGGCGATCGGCCAGAACATCCGCCTCATCATGCCCGCCGACTACGCTCGGGCGCATGACGGCTACGTCACGAACTACATGCGAACGGGAGAGGCCAAGATCATCGGAATCGGCCGCGAGGTCCGGGCGCGCCATCGCGACGGCGCCGAATTCCCGGTCGAGCTCTCGGTCGGCGACGCCTCGACCCCCGAGGGCCGCCAGTTCATCGGCATCATCAGGGACCTGCGCCCCCGCAAGGAGCAAGAGCGGCGCGTCAGCGAACTCCAGGCGGACCTCGTCCACATGGCCCGCGTCTCGGCCATGGACGAGATGGGCGCCGCCCTCGCCCACGAGCTCAACCAGCCCTTGACGGCGATCATGCTCTATCTCCAGGCCGCGACGCGGAGCCTCGCGCGGGCGCGGGCGGGCTCCCCGCTCGATCCCACCGCCTTCACCCCCATCCTCGACAAGGCCGTGCACGAGGCGGAACGGGCGGGCAACATCATCAGCCGGATGCGGCAATTCGTGGAGAAGCGCGAACCGCAGCGCCGCGCCGTCGACATCAACGCCGTGCTCGACGAGGCGGCTGAGCTGACCATGCTGGGCATGCGCGCGCCGGGACGCCTTGTGCGCGACTACGCGGGCGACCTGCCCAGGGCGGTCATCGATCCCGTGCAGATCCAGCAGGTCGTGGTCAACCTCCTGCGCAATGCCTTCGAAGCCTGCAAGCAACACGCGCATCCCACGGTCAGGCTGGAGACGCGGGCGCAGGATGACTGGCTGACGGTGTCGGTCGAGGACAATGGACCGGGCCTCAAGCCGTCGATGGTTCCTACACTTTTTACCGCCTTCTCCTCGTCGAAGCGCACGGGTATGGGTTTGGGGTTGTCGATCTCCCGGACCATCGCCCAGAATCACGGTGGCGAACTCCTGGTCGACCCCGGCGGACAAGGCCAGGGCGCCCGGTTCACGCTGCAGCTTCCGGTGGTTGAACCTGCGACCGACCCAACCGGAGAGATGGACGACGAGCGTTGATGCCTTTCCCCCGCACCCGAGGCGCACGCCCATGAGCGAAGCCGGCCGCACTCCCGAACTCGTCGTCGTCGACGACGACGTCGCCGTGCGCGACGCCCTGCGCACCGTGTTCGAACTGGAGGGCTTTCGAGTCACCGTCTATTCCGACGGCGTGAGCTTCCTGGCCGGCATCAAGGGGCGCAAGCCCGACTGCGTCATCCTCGACGTCCACATGCCCGGCCGCACCGGCCTCGAGGTGCTGAATGAACTGGGCCCGGAATTCCCGGCGCCGGTCTTCATGATTTCGGGCCAGGGCGACATTCCCATGGCCGTCGAGGCCATCAAGAACGGCGCTCACGACTTCCTGGAGAAGCCTTTCGACGCCGAGACGGTAGTCAACCGCATCCAGGAGACCCTGCAGGCGCGCGCCGCCAAGGAGGCGGGCAAGGGCAGCGACGGCGGCCTCGGCCCCTTCGCGGGGGAGGAGCAACTCACCCCGCGCGAGCGGGAGGTCCTGCAGCGCATTGCCATGGGGGCCTCGAACAAGGAGGCGGGCCGCCAGCTCGGCATCAGCCCGCGCACCATCGAGGTTCACAGGGCGCGCATCATGGAGAAGCTCGGGGCGCGCAACACCGCCGACCTCGTCCGAATCGTCTATTCGGAGTCCCGGCGCACGTGATGGTGAGCGGCCATCTGTGATTCTACTGATGGCGAAGCTCAGGCTGCAGACCCTACCTTGACTCCGATCAATGCTCCCCCCGGCCGTCTGGCGCATGGTGCTTTGGTCCAAGCACAGCCCTGATGCGCACCGGGTGTTCGATTGGCCGTCTATATCCTCGAAGACGATCCTGGCGTGAGCGACAGCCTGCTGACCTTTCTCGGCGGGCTGGGCCTCGATGTGATCGCCTATCCCGATGCGGAAAGCTTCTTCGAGGCCGATCCGCCGAAGTCGACGGACATCATCATCGTCGACCTCCTGCTGCCGGGAATCAGCGGCGCGCGCGTCATCCGCTGGCTCCAGGGCATGCGGCAGCCGCCCCGGGTCATCGCCATCACCGGCCAGCCGCAATCGGCGATCGAACGCCAGATCCGGGGGCTCGGGGAGGTCCAGATCCTGCGCAAGCCGCTGAACTCCGAGACCATCGCCTCCATCGTCTGAGCGGCGGGGCTGAGTCTTTCGTCGTCCGTAACACTGCTTAAGGGCCTGTCCCGATGCCCGCTCCTGCGGCGTGATTTAGCCTGCTTTCCGTTAACCCAACGGCGTCGATCCGCCTCCCGCGGAGAAGACCCCCGGCCGAACGGAAACCCCCATGTCCCTCGACCCCCGCAGCGATTTCGACCGCGACCGCGTCCCCCCCAAGCACGACGCCAGCTGGACGTTGGGCTTCAGCCGGGAGGGCAGCTTCGCCGAGCCCGACGCCAAGGCGAGCCGGCACCAGGAATTCGAGACCCGCGCCATGGTGATCGACGAGGGCGACGAGGCCCGCTCGATCTACCTGATCATCGAGGGCGCCGTGATGCTGTCCAAGCTGCTCCCGGACGGCCGCCGCCAGATCATCGAGTTGCTCGGCCCCGGCGACGTCTTCGGAATCACCAGCACGGCCGTCCATGACGTCTGCGCGGAGACGCTGAGCCCGGTGCGCGTCGTGGTCTACGACCGCCGCAAGGTCGACGAGACCCCTGCCCTCCAGCAGCTCGTCAGCGAGCGCATGCGCGCCCAGATCTGCCACCTGCACGACCACGCCGTGCTGCTCGGGCGCAAGTCCGCGCTGGAGCGGGTCGCCACCTTCCTGATGCGGCTGGTGCCCGGCCGCGGGGGCATCGACTGCATCGGCCCCGGCAAGTCCACTGCGGCGCATGTCCGCGTGCCCCTCACCCGCCAGGAGATCGCCGACTATCTCGGCCTCACCCTGGAGACGGTGAGCCGGGCCTTCTCCCAGCTCAAGCGTGACGGCTTTCTCTCCTATGGCCGCAATGACGAGGTCACGATCACGAATGTGTGCCGCCTCTGCCACGTGACTGGCGCGCACTAAGCTTCCGCGGCCCCTCCCGCGGATGTCCGGCCGGTTCCCGGCCGGTCTTTGGGTGACCCGCAAGGGCCACAGTCTCCTCCCGACTTTCCGAGCCGCGCCCTCCAGCGCGGCTCTTTTTTTGCCGCGACCGCGCGGAACCGGCCGCGGGGCGCTCGCATTGCCAGCACGGACGGGGCCGTGGCCCCACGGCAATGGAGGGAGTTCATGCGTTTCCTGAGCGGCCTGATCTTCGGCGTCATTCTCACCGTGCTGACGGCCTACATGGTGGACGAGCGCGCCGCGCCCGGCCAGGCGCGGATGGTCGACTGGCAGATCGTCAGCCACCACGTCGAGGAGGCGAAGGTGCAGATCCGGGACGGCTGGGACAGGCTGGTGGCGACCCTCGATCGCACCCGCTCCGAGCCCTCGAAGGGCGACAGCGCCACCTAGCGCCGTTTCGACCCGCCTGACACGACCTTGCATGTCCGTTCGCGGGGCACGGCGAGGAAGCACAGACAACGCCTGGCAGAGGTCTGGATGGCTTCGCCTTGGGCCCGCAAGGGCGGCGAGCGGTCGGAACAGTCGCTGGCGGCGCTCGCTGCCCGGCGGGGCCCGGCAAAGGCATGCCCCAAAAACGGAAGCACCCGACACGGCTCCCCCGAGACCGTGCCGGGCGCCCCGGCCCATAGCGCATAACGCCATGGAACGTCGTGTGGTGGCTCTTCCGGGCTTCGCAGGCGGGCCTTTCGAAGGGCCCCGTGGAGCAGCACCACTGTGGTTGTGAATTTGACCCGGCCGCTCGGAGGGGTCATTGATCGAGGTCAACGTTCACGCTTCCCCGCCATTTTTTGTGCCGCTTTCCGCCGGGACCCCTCTCTTGCCCTTGACGCTGATCCGGGCGGCGCTGTCGCAACTCGGCATGCTGGCGGCCGCCTTCGCGGGCGGCTGGGTCTTCGCGGCGCTCGCCATTCCCGCGCCCTGGCTATCCGGGCCGATGATCGTGACGGCGATCCTCGCCTCGCTGAACTGGGTGCCGCCGCTGGTCCTGCCCCTGCGCGACCTCGCGCTGCTCATCGCCGGGGTCTCCATGGGCGCCTCCGTGACGCCCGAATCGCTCGGCGCGCTCGGGGCCTACCCCGCCTCGCTGCTGATTCTCCTCGTCTCGATTGCCGGGATGATGGCGGCCTCCATCGCCGTGCTGACCGGATTCGGCCGCTGGAGCCTGAAGGACGCCTTCTTCGCTTCCGCGCCCGGTGCGCTTTCCACCGTGCTGATGATCGCGGTCGAGGAGCGGGCCGACGTGCCGAAGATCGCCATCGTGCAGCTCTTCCGGCTCTTCGTCCTGGTGATGGTGCTGCCGCCGGTCATCTCCTCGCTGGAGCCCGCCGCGGCGCAGCTGGTCGCGGCGCCGCAGGCGCTGTCGCCCGCGGCCTTCGCCCTGCTCTTCGCGGCGTCCTTCGCGACGGCCCTGCTCTTCGAGCGGCTGGGCATCGTCGCCCCGTTCATCCTCGGCGCGATGGTGGCGAGCGCCGCGCTGACCGGGCCCGGGATCCTCGCGGGCCGCTTCCCGGTCGCCATCTCGACCCTCGGCTTCGTGCTGATCGGGGTCTTCATCGGGCAGCGCTTTCGCGGGCTCGACCGCGCAATGGTGCTGCGCCTGCTGCCCGCCGCCTGCCTGTCCCTGCTCGCAGCGCTGACCGTCGCGGCCCTGGGCGCGGGAGCGGTGAGCCTCGCCACCGAGGTGAGCTTCGGCTCGAGCATCGTAGCCTTCGCGCCGGGCGGCCTGGAGGCCATGACCGTGCTGGCCTTCGCGCTGGGGCTCGACACGATCTATGTCGGCGTCCACCACATCGCCCGTTTCCTGATGGTCGGGCTGATGGTGCCTTTCGCGATCCGCTTCTGGCCGGCGCTGCGACGGGACCGGCGCTGAGTGGCCTTCCCGAGGCTCCCGCCGAATGGCGGCGCTACACCTTCACGCCGATGCGGAAGCCGCCCCAGTGCCGGCCCTGGATGCGGATGGGGGCGGAAATGTCCTTCATCAGCACGAACTGCCCGCCGCCCATGTCGCGGCGGTAGGTCTGCACCAGGCTGGACTTCTGGTTGCGGCCCGCCGCGAGCCCCGTGCGGTCGTCGAAGATGCGACGGTTGCGGCAATTGGCGGCGTTCCAGACGGGATCGCGGCCCTGCGGCTGGGAGAACTTCTTGTTGTGCGTGGGCAGGTAACCGTTCCGGTCCACTGCCGCGCAGAACACGATGCGCGGGTCGAGGGTGAGCACCTGCTCCTGCAGGGCGGGCAGCAGACGGTCCGTGAGCGCGGTGAAGCGCGTGGTCACCTGCTGGGGATCGGTGCCGGGAATGGGGCGGTAGTCGTCGTCGAAGAGGTCCGACACGGAGGCCTCGCCACGGCGGATCGCCTCCTCGAAGAGCGCTGCGACCTTGCCGGCGGTGTCGATGGCCAGCGTCACGAGGGCGCCGTCCTTCGTGTTCACCGCCTTCTCGGCGATGAACCCCACGAGATCCTGGCTCGCGCCGACGAGGCTGTCGATGCGCCGCGCGGTCTCGCCGAAATCCTGGCGCGCCGAGGCCATGTCCTGGGCGAAATCGTCGAGCTGGGACACCACGTTGCCGCAGACGCGGATGTTCTCGTCGACGGGCCTGGCGATCTGCTCGATGTCGGAGACGAGCTTGTGCACGGCCTTGCCGAACCCGTCGAAGGCGGCGAGGTGCCTGTCGATCGCCTCGCTCTCCGCGCTGGCGGAGCGGGCCTTCTGCTCGCTTTCGCGGCTCTCCGCCGCGAGTCGCTCGATGACGCTCGACAGGGCGGCGAGCTGGCGCGCCGTCTCGGCCGTGGCGGCCCGGGTCTGCTCGGCGAGGTCCTTCACGGCGTTGGCGATCACGGCGAAGCCGCGGCCGGCCGCGCCGCTGCGCGCGGCCTCGACGCCGGCGTTGATGGCGATGAGCTGGATTTCCCGGGCGATGGCGTTGATGGCCTCGCTGGATTCGCCGACCTTCTGCACGGTCGACGTGGCGTCGCCCAGGATGGCCGAGAAGCTTGTGGCGGCCCTGGCCAGCGTGGCGACGTTGTCCCGCGCGCCGCCGAGCGCCGTGCGGATCGCGCCCGTGGCGGCGTCCATGCCGTCCTTGACGGCGGTCGCCGATTCCTGCGCGCGTCCGGCCGTCGCCGCGATGCTCTCGTTGACCGCGATCATCTGCTCGGCAGCCACGACGACGTCGTCGATAGCCTGGGTGCGGCGAAAGACGTTGCGCACGACGTCCTTGACGGAGCCGGCGATGTCCATGGCCTCGCCGAGGCGGTCGACCTTGCCGGAAATGTCCTCGATGAGGCGGGTCGCGGCATCCTGCTGCGGAGCGGCTGGAATCCCGATCTGATCGGTCGATGTCGACGAAGGGGACCGGGCGGGGGCTGCCGACAACGCATTCTCCCAAAGTCGCTAGAGCAATATCAAATTCCTGCGCTCATCCGCTTAAAGTTGTGTAAATGTCTTTACGGTGAGATGTGAATCGAGGGACCGCGCCGGACCAGGCCGGCGGCGGTGAAGAATCGATGGGGCTGGAGAGTGTGATGCGTGCTTTGATCGTTGCGGCAGGCCTTGCCGTCGCCGTTGCCGGCTGCGCCCGCGCACCGGTCAACGACCCGCCGACCATTTCCTATGACGGCCACTTCGGCGGCACTGTCGTCGCCGACCGGGTCACGCCGGTCTCGACGCGCTACCAGAATCTCTGCGAGGGCCGGGCCGGCACGTGGCGCTATGGCGGGTACCGGCCGTACGGCGATTGCGCCACGGTGAACCCCACCGTCCGCGCGCGCTACTGACGATCGCTGCCGCGGCTGCGTCCGGCATGGAACGCAGCGCCGACCGGGCGGTTGATGGAGGTCCTCCATCGACCGCTTCAGCATGGCCGCGCGCACCTTCTGGAAAGGCTACCTCAAGCTCTCGCTCGTGACCTGCCCGGTCGCGATGAGCCCGGCCACGTCCGAGGCGGACAAGGTCCGCTTCCACACGCTGAACCGCGCCACGGGGCACAGGGTCGAGAGCGTCTATGTCGACGCCGAGACGGGCCGGCCCGTGAGCGAGGAGGACGAGGCGAAGGGCTATCCGACGGGACCCGACAGCGTCATCGTGCTCGAGGACGAGGAAATCGCCTCGGTCGCGCTGGAGAGCACGCGCACCATCGACATCGACATGTTCGTGCCGCGCGACGACATCCCCTGGATCTGGCAGGACCAGCCGCACTACCTCGTGCCCGACGACAAGGTCGGCGAGGAAGCCTTCGCCGTGATCCGCGACGCCATGTCGGCGACGGACACTGTGGGGATCGCGCGCCTCGTCCTCTACCGCCGCGAGCGGGCCGTGATGCTGGTGCCACGGGGCCGGGGCATCGTGGTCTGGACCCTGCGCTACGGCGACGAGGTCCGCGACCCCTCCGGCCTGCCCTCCCCGCCCCGCGAGAAGCCCGCTGCCGGCCTCGTGGAGATGATGCAGACGCTGATCGACAAGCGCACCCGGCGCTGGGACCCCGCCATGGCCAGCGACCCCGTCCAGGCCACCCTGCTCGACCTCATCGAGCGCCGGCGCAAGCCGAAGAAGCCCGCCAAGGCCGCGGCCAAGACCCCCGAGGCCAAGCCCGCCAACGTCGTCAACATCATGGACGCCCTGCGCCAGAGCATTGCCACGGAAAAGGCGCGCGGCCGAGGGTGAGCGCCGGTTCGCGGCCCGCTCAGCCCGCCTTCCTCGCCCGTCCCCGCCGCCCTGCCTTTTCACCCTCGCCCTCCAGGGGGGCAGCCGCGCGCCGAAAATCCGCCCAGGGGTCCTTCTCCTGGCGCGCGAGCCGCGCAGGCGTGTTCGCCACGGTGAAGTAGGCCGGGCCGATCGCCTCGCCGAGCTCGGCCCAGTCGAGCGGCATCGAGACCGGAGCCCCCGGCCGCGATCGCGTCGAATAGGGCGCGACCGCCGTGGCGCCGCGGCCGTTGCGCAGGTAGTCGACGAGGATCCGGCCCTGCCGCTTGGCCTTGGAGACGACGGCCACGAACCTGTCCGGAGAATCCGCGGCCATCGCCTCCGCGATCCGCTTGGTGAAAGCCTTGGCCTCGGGCCATGCCGCGCTCGGCTTCACCGAGGCCACGACATGCAGGCCCTTGCCGCCGGAGGTCTTGACGAAGCTCGTCAGACCAGCCCGCGCAAGGCGGTCGCGGGCCTCCTGCGCCGCCGCGATGACGAAGGTCCAGGGGACGTCCGGGCCGGGATCGAGGTCCAGGATGAGGAGATCGGGCCGCTCGATGTCCGACAGCATCGAGCCCCAGGGGTGGATTTCCAGTACGCCCGCCTGCACCAGCGCGAGCGCGCCGGCGAGGTCGTCGACGACGAGCAGCGGCTCGGCCTCGACGTCGCCGGGGTCCGGCGCCTGCCGGATCGCCTTGCCCGCGCCCTGCCAGGCGTGCTTCTGGAAGAAGCAGGCCTCCGTGACGCCGCCGGGGCAGCGCACCAGGGAGAGCGGCCGGCCGGCGACATAGGGACCCATGCGGGGCCATACCTCGGCCACGTAGTCGGCCAGCCCCTGCTTGGTGACGCCGACATCGGGCCAGTAGACGCGGTCGGGATGGGTAAGCCTCACCTGGGGCTTGCCGGACCTGGCCCTGCCGCCAGCCTGAGAACCGCCTTCGGACTTCGGCACGGGGTCGTCCTCCGTCTCGCGCACAACCTCCGGGGCAGGCTTATCCTCGCGCAGGCCGCGAAAGGCAGCGTGGCGCAGGTTGTGGTCAGCCGTCCAGCCGCGGAACTCCACCTCGGCGACGAGCTCGGGCTTCACATAGAGCAGGCCCCGCGCCTCGTCGGCCGTCAGCTTGCCGGCGAAGGGGCTGCGCTGGGTCCGCAGCCCGTCGAGCCGCGTCATCAGCATCCGCGCGACGGCGTCGCTGAAGCCCGTGCCGACGCGACCGAGATAGACCAGCCGGCCATCCTCGTAGGCCCCGAGCGCGAGGGAGCCGATGGCGCCCGGCGTCACGCCGGAGGGCAGATAGCCGCCGACGACGAATTCCTGCCGGTGCGAGCATTTGGATTTCTGCCAGTCCTTGCCGCGGCCCGACATGTAGGGCGCCGTCCCGCGCTTGGAGACCACGCCCTCCAGGCTGAGCCGGCAGGCATGGCGCAACACGAGTTCGCCGCTCTCGGCGAAGTGCTCGCTGTGGCGCAGTTGCGGCCCCGCACCCGCCAGCAGGTCCTCCAGCCGCGCCTTGCGCTCCAGCAGCGGCCTGTCGCGACGATCCTCGCCGTCCAGGAACAGGAGGTCGAAGGCGACGTAGAGGAAGCGGTCGCTGCGTCCGGCCGAGAGCTCGGCCTGCAGCGCGGAGAAGTCGGACGCGCCGGCATCGTTCTCCACCATCAGCTCGCCGTCGATGAGTGCGTTCGAGGCGGGCAGCGCGGCGAGGGCCGCGACGATCCCGGGTCCGAAGCGCTGCGTCCAGTCGAGGCCCGTGCGGGTCAAGAGCCTGACCTTGCCCCGGTCGATGCGGGCGAGCAGGCGATAGCCGTCGACCTTGATCTCGTGGACCCAGCCTTTGCCCTTGGGGGCATGCGGGACGAGCGTGGCGAGCTGGGGCGCGACGAAGTCGGGCGGCGTCCTGCCGGATCGCCGGCCCGCCCTCGCCTTGGGCCGGTCGCCGGCCGGGCGTGGCTTCGCCTTCGCCCTCCCCGTCCCGGCGCGGGCGGGCTCCCCGTCGCCGTCGCGGGGAATGCGTCCGGTCTTCGACGACCAGCCCGGCGCCTCGCCTGCAATCTGGGCGATGTCACGGCCCGTCGCCACGGATTCCGGATGTTCCTCGAGGATGTCGGGATCGCCCGACCCGCGCGCGGCGTCGTCCTCGCCCTTGATCAGGAGCCAGTTCTCGTGCCTGTCGCGCTCCTTGCGTTGCATGCGCACGAGACGCCAGCGGCCCTTGAGCTTCTCTCCATCAAGCGTGAATTCCAGGTGGCCCTTGGCATAGCCCCTGTGGACGTCGCCGATCGGCGCCCAGGCGCCGCGGTCCCAGAGCAGCACGACGCCGCCGCCATATTCCCCTTTGGGGATGGTGCCCTCGAAGTCGCCGTAGTCGAGCGGATGGTCCTCGACATGGACGGCGAGCCGCTTCTCGCCCGGCACGAGGCTCGGGCCGCGGGTGACGGCCCAGCTCTTCAGCACGCCGTCCATCTCCAGCCGGAAATCATAGTGCAGGCGACGGGCGGCGTGCTTCTGGACGATGAACGTCCGCCCGCTGGCGCTGTCGGCCACGCGGCCCTGCGGCTCCGGGGTCGACTTGAAGTCGCGCTTGCGGCGATAGGCCTCGAGCGCCATGGCTCAGCCCGCCTTGCGGCGCGGCGCGGCGCGGCGGGAGGCGGGCTTGGCGCGGTTCGCGCGCCGCGCTCCCGCGCCGGCGCTCTTGCGCAGCGTCTCCAGCAGGTCCGACCTGCGCGTGGTCTGGACCGGCTTAGGCCGGGCGATGGGCTTGCCCTGCATCTTCGCCTTCACCAGGTCCGCCAGGGCCTGTTCGTAGCGGTCATGGAACGCCGTCGGGTCGAAATGCCCCCGCTTGGTCTCGATGATGTGCCGGGCGAGATCGAGCATCTCGGGCTCGATCGCGAGGTCCGGCACGGCCCTGAAGGCCTCCTCGGCCGAGCGCACCTCGTAGTCGAAGTTGAGCGTGTGGCCGATGATGCGGTCCTCGTGCGGTCGCAACAGGACGGTGCGCACACGCCGGAACAGCACGGCGTCGGCCAGCGCCGCGACCTTGCGCTCGCGCATCCCCTCCCGGATCACGGCATAGGCCGAGGCCGCCGCGGCGTTGGACGGGGCGATGTAATAGGGCTTGTCGAAGAAGATCTCGTCCACCTCGCGGCAGGGAATGAAGCTCTTCACCGCGAGCGTCTTGTCGCCCTGGGGCACGGCGGCGGCGATCTCCTCCGGCTCCAGCACCACGTATTCGCCCGGCGAGGTCTCGTAGCCCTTCACCTGCTCATCCGCCGGCACGACGTCCCCCGTTTCGCGATCGTGGAACTCGCGGCGGACCGTATGGCCGGTCGCGCGGTTGACGGTGCGGAAGGCGATGCGGTCGCTGTGGGTCGCGGCGGCGTAGAGCGCCACCGGGCAGGTCAGCTCGGCGATGGCGATGAAGCCCTTCCACAACGCCCTGATCGCCACGCGCGCCTCCCGACGAACCCCGCACAAGCGGGCCGCCGTGCCAACGCGGCCATGGCTGCCTGCGTTCCAAGACGCGGGTCTGCGGCCAGCGACAAGGCTGCCGCGCCATGACGGCCGCCGACGGGGCCTCACAGGCTGGGGAGCGCGTCCGCCGGATCACGGCCGGCTCGCGGGCCGGCTGAGCCGATGCTGCGCCGGAGCGCGCGCAGGTCCGGCGGCGGGCCAGGCGGGTCCGCAAAGAGGTTCGCCTCCAGCCGCGCGAGAGCGTCGCGCACCGCGGGCCTTTCCCGCGCGGACGGTCCGAGCGCCAGAAGCGCGGCATAGAGGCGCGCGGGGTCGGCCGTGTCCGGCAGGACGATGCGGGCCCGCGCGACGGAGGTCCGCGCGCGCAGCCGGACGGCGAGCCAGGCCAGCGCCCCCGCCACGGCTGCTGCCAGCAGCGCAAGGGCGGCCAGGAGGGCAAGCGGCTCGCCCTGCGTCCGCTGTTCCGCAGCCGCCAGCCTTTCGGCGTCCGGGGGTGCGACGTCGAAGCGGCGGGCCGGCAGCACGGCCTCGCGCGCCCGGTCCTGCGCCACGTCCCACCAGGCGACGCGGATGGCGTCGAGGAACACCGGCGTGGGCGACAGCGCCCTCATGTCGAAGCGCTGGACCAGCCGCGCCGTCGGGCCGTCCGGGCCGAGGCTGGTGCTGCGTTCGGGCTCATGGGCCAGGATCGACACGCCCCGCGTCGGCGCGAAGACAGGCGACGGCACGTCCTGTCCCTCGGCGCCGGTCGCCTCGAGCACCAGCGTGCGGACAGAGAGATCGCCGGCGTGAAGCGCCGATGGCTCGACGGTCCAATGTTCGGACAGCGTCACCGAGCGGGCCGGCAGCCAGGGCTGAGGCGCCCCCGCGGGCCAGGGGCGGACGTCGACGGGCGGGACGGCGAGCGCGTGCTCGACGGGTGAGCGTTCCCCCTCCGCGGACACCGCGACGCCCGTCAGGCGGCCCGGCGCGAGCGCCAGCCGCCCGCTCTCGCGCGGGGTGAAAAACCAGCTCGCCACCGTCAGCCAACCCTTCGACGGGTCCGGCCGTGTGGCCGGCGGGGCGAGGCTGCGCAAGTGAAGCCCCGCGGGCAGGGGCGGCTCGACGGCGAGGGCCTGCATGGGCAAGGCCGAGCGCAGCGTCACGACCAGCCGGACGGGCTGCCCGACATAGGGCCGGGGCGGGTCGAGCGCCACGGCCGCGACCAAGTCCGCGGGAGCAGGCGTCCAGGCCTGCCGCGGGCGCACGTCCAGCGTGAGGCTGTTCGATTCGACGTCGCCCGCGCGGATCGGCCCGAGCGTCAGGGGACCGGCCCTGCGAGGCACAAGGAGAATGCGCCAGGAGCGCAGCTCGACCAGCGAGCCCGCGATGACGGCGAGGCGCGCGCCGCTGGTGGTTCCCGCCTCGTCGGCCTCGGCGAAGAGCGGCGCGAGGTCCGGCGGATCGTCCAGCGCCCGGCCCTCCAGCTCGACGACGACATGCGAACCGACCGTGGGGCGCGCGTCCTCGACCGAGAGCGTCAGCCGCCCGGCCGCCATGCCCGGGCACACGGCGAGCGCGAGCGTCGCGATGACGAGGAGCAGCCTCACCATGGGTCGCCGGCCTCCGGCAGCGGCCCCGAGCGGGCCCGCCGGCGGGCGGATTCCGCGGCGATGCGCTTGGCCGCCAGCGCCGGCGAACGGTCAGCGATGCCGGCGAGCCAGGCCTCCGTGGCGCGTTGGCTCTCGGCCAACGCCTGCGCCGCGGAGCGGGGCGGAGCGCCGTCGCTGGTCTCGCCCTCGGCGCGGCCCGAGGCCGCCGTGCTGTCGGACGCGTCGCCCCGGGTCGCTTCGCGGCCCTGGGTGGCCTGGCTCGCGGCCTCGCCCGGCGGAGCGTCGGCCCGGCCGCTCCGACCCCCGCCGGCCCGCGCGTCGGCAGGGCTCCGGTCGCTGTCCTGGCCGGCCTGCGGACGGTCGGGCGGCCTGCCCTTGCGCTCATCCGACGGCGAGCCCTGGCCCGGCTCGTTGCGGGGTTCCTTGTCCTCGTTCTCCCGGGCCTTCGGATCGAGCCGGGCGAGTTCGCGGGCGCCGGGCGGGTCCTCGCCGCCGCCCTTGCCGCGGCGGTCGCGGATGTCCGCCAGCACCATGTCCAGGTTCTCACGCGTCTCGCGCGCCGATGGATCAAGCGCCAGCGAGCGCTGATAGGCCTCCACCGCGAGGTTGGGATAACCGAGAATGACGTACACGTTCCCGAGGTTGTGCAGCGAGGCGGCGTCGCCCGCCCTGGCGAAGGCCGAGGCCGCGCGGGGGAGCTGGTCGGAGCGAAACAGCGCGATCCCCTTCCAGGCGGGATCCTCGAACAGCTCGGCCGCCTCGGCCGCCCGACCCTCGGCCAGCAGCCGGGCGCCGGCCGCGTCGTCGGCCCAGGCCAACCCGGACATGGCGAGCAGCAGGACGACGGCGAGCAGCAGGACGACGCCGGGCGCGATGCGGCTCATGGCGACCTCCGGCCCAGGAGCATGGCGGCCAGGAGGAGGGCGGCGGCGAGAATCGGCTTGAGTTCCGGAGCATAGGCCCGCCCCGTTTCGGCGGATGCCGAAAGCGTCGCCGTGGCGGCGTCCCACACGGACCGGGCAAAGACCCCGTCCCGCGCCTCGCCGGGCGAGCAGGCGCAGCGCGCGCCGCCTGCCGCAGCGATGTCCTGCAGGGCGGGCGCGCCGCCCGACGGCCCGGCGAGGATCGCGCCGACGCGGCGATGGCCGTCCACCCGCGCCGCGCACGCCATGGCGAGCGCGGCGGCGTCCACGCCGCCCCCGTCGCCGAGGAGCAGGATCTCGCCATCCTCGATACCCGCCCCGTCGAGCAGGCTGCGGGCCAGCAGCAGGCCGGCGCCGGGTCGCGAGCCCTTCTCGGGCACGAGACCCACCTCAAGCCCGTCGAGGGCGGAGAGCGTCACCGCCGTGTCCGTCGTGAAGGGAGACAAGACATAGGCGTCGCCCGAGAACACGACGACGGCGACCTGGCGTCCCCCCGCGGACGCGGTGACCTCGGCCGCGGCGGCCTGCGCGGCGGCAAGGCGGCCGGGCGGCGGGTCATGCCCGGCCATGGAGGGCGAGACGTCGACGACGAGCACCAGGCCCGCCGCATTGCGCAGGCGCGGGCTCGCCTCCCCCAGGCGGGCCGGGGCAGCCAGCGCCAGCACCACGAGCACGGCCAGCGCGAGCGCCACCCGCCGACGGGCGTCGCCACGCCGTGCCGTCGCGGGCCGCAGGAAGGCCAGGAGTTGAGGATCGCAGGCCTTCACCCAGTCATCCCCCGATTGCGAAGAGGCGCGCCACGCGACCAGTGCAAGCGGGATGAGGCCGAGGAGCCACAGGGGGCGCAGCAGCGCGACGGGACCGATGCTCCACGGTCCCGCGGCCCAGGAGGCTGCCTCCGCGACGCTCAAGCGGCCGCCTCCCGCCTGACGAGCAGGGCGAGGCTCGCCGCGTAGGCGAGGACGAGGGGCAGCCAGGCGAGGCTCGTCCAGACGAAGACGGGCGGGGCGGGCAAGGCGGCCGCCATGTCCTGCGCCAGCGCGCCATAGGCGGCGTCGAGCTCCTCGCCCGTCGCAGCCTTGAAGAAGCGGCCGCCCGTCGCGGCGGCGATGGCCCCGAGCGCGTCGGGATCGACGTCGCGCGCGGGGTTGGCGACACCGAAGCTCTCGCGCGACGCGCCTTCGCCGGAGCCGGTGTCGAGCGCGACCGCATGGACGACGACGCCCATGCGCGCGGCGAGCGCGGCCGCCTCCAGCGGCTCCACCCGCCCGGCATTGTTGACACCGTCGGAGAGCAGCACCACCGAGCGTTCGCGCGCCGTGCTCGGCTGCAGTCGTTTCAAGGCCAGGCCCAGCGCATCGCCGATCGCCGTCCCGCGCCCGGCGAGGCCGACCTCCGCTTCGCCCAGGAGGTGCGCCAGCGCCGCGGTGTCGAAGCTGGGCGCCGCCGCGAGATAGGCCTCGTCGGCGAAGAAGAGGAGGCCGATGCGGTCGCCCGCCCGTATCCGCACGAAGTCGGCGGCTGCAGCCTTCACGGCCTCCAGGCGCGGCACCCGTCGGCCGTCGCGCAGCACGTCCGCGGCGCCCATGCTGCCGGAGAGATCGACGGCGAGGATGACGTCGCGTCCGGTCGCGGTGGGCGCGGTCTCCAGGCGGGTCCAGCGGGGATCGGCGAGAGCCAGCACGAGGGCTCCCCACAGCAGAAGCTGGAGCCACGGGACGCCAGGTCCCGCGCCGGACATGTCCCGCAGGAGAACGTCCGCCAGCCGGCCGGGAACGGGGACGCCCGCGACCTGCGTTCCCAGGCGCGGCAGCCAGCGCGCGAGCAGCCATGGCGCGGGCAGCAGGAGAAGCCACCAGGGGTCATGAAGGGAGGCCACGGCGCCCTCCCTGAAGACCTGCGAGCAGGCGGGGCAGCTCGCGCCCCAGCACGGCCCAGTCGGCGTCGGCGGCCGGCCGATAGAGCGCGTCTCCGAAGATCCGCCCCGCGCCCTCGCGGAAGAAGGTCGACCCGGTCCGCTCGTCGAGCCAGGCCAGCCAGGGCTCGCCGGACAGGCGCGACCCGCCGGGCCCGTCGGGTCGCGTCAGGCTGACGCGCCGCAGCAGGGCCGCCAGCCCCGCGAGCCGCTGCCCCGGGTCCTCGGCCTGCGCGGCCTCGCGCACCAGCCCGGCATAGAACCGCCGGCGGCGCGTCCGCCAGGCGAGGACCGCCGCGGCGAGGACGAGCGCGAGGACGGCCCCCGCGCCGAGCGCGAGGAGCATCCCCTCCAGATCGATCCCGAGGACGCCCTCATGCAGAGGCGGCGGCAGGCGCAGGCCGTTGAGGCGCATGGCGAGCGGGGCGCCTGGGGGGAGGTCAGCCGCCATGAAGCAGCCTCGCGATCCGCGCCATGGCCGCCGAGGGAGCCTCCGGCGTTCCCACGACGGCGACTGAGGCGCCCGCATCCCGCAACCTGCGGTCGAGGTCATCGAGGTCGCGCTCGGCCGGGAGGCTGGCGGCCACTTGCACGAGGGCCGCACGGTCCCCGTGCCGGACGCCGTAGCGGCCCGGTGGAAGAGCCCGCTCGGCAGGGTCCTCCACCCGCACGGCGGTCAGGCGGGCGCCGGCGGCCAGCGTCGCCCAGGCCGCGGCGAAGCGGTCTCCCAGGTCCTCGAAGGCGCTGATGACGACAACCTCCGTGCCCTGTCGCGCGAGACGCGGCGCCTCGGCGAGGACGACGTCCAGGGCCGGCCCCGGCGGTTGGCGCATCGTGGCCAGCGCGGCCCGCTGCACCCGGGCGAGCGCGCCCAGGAACCCGAGCGCCGCCGGTGCCCCTCGCCCCGGGCGCACGCGCTCCACCCCTGCCCCCGTCACCAGCACGCCGGCGAGGCGCGCCTCGTGCTCGACAGCGTCCCAGGCGCAGAGGGCCGCCAGCTCGGCGGCGGCGTAGGAGCGCAGCGCCCGGCGCGTCCCGAACGTCATGCCGGGCCTGAGGTCGACGACGAGGAGGCGCAGGCCTTCGCGGTCCTCGCGGAAGAGTTTCACCTGCACGCGGCCGAGCCGCGCCGTGGCGCGCCAATCGATGCGCCTGGCGTCGTCGCCCGCCTCGTAGGGCCGCACGTCCTCCTGGTCGAGGCCGCGCCCGATGCGCCGGCTTGGCGCGGGTCCGGGGCGGGCCACGCCTCCCGGCGCAGCGCGCGACGACGCAGGCGGGCGCCAGCGCAGACCGATCAGGTGATCGAGTTCGACGGCGATGCCCGTGTCGGTCGCCATCGCTGCCTCACACGACCGGAACGGCCTGCAGGAGGGCCTCCACCACCGCGCGCGCCGTCAGCCCTTCCGCCTGCGCGCTCCAGGTGAGGCCGATGCGATGGGCCAGGACGTCCGGCGCGAGTTCCGCCACGTCGGCCGGGGAGACGTAGTCGCGCCCCGCCACCAGGGCGCGGGCCCGCCCCGCCGCGGCGAGGCCGAGCGTGGCGCGCGGGCTCGCGGGGTGCTCGATGGCCGCGGCCGCCTTGCCTCCCGCCCCCTCGCCGCGCGTCGCGAGCACGAGGCGCACGATGTAGTCCTTCACCGCCGGCGCGAGATGCACGCGCGCGCAGGCCTCCCGAAGCGCGGCGAGGTCGGCTTTCGAGAGGTGGGCGACGGCGCCGGGCTCCCCTCCCCGGCGGGCTTCGCCCTCGACGAGGTCGAGGATGGCGCGCTCGGCCTCGTAGCCGGGGAACGGCAGGATGACCTGCATCAGAAACCGATCGAGCTGGGCGAGCGGCAGCGGATAGGTGCCCTCGTGGTCGATCGGGTTCTGCGTGGCGATGACCATGAAGGGATCGCCCAGGCGACGCGTCTGCCCGCCCACCGTCACCTGATGCTCGGCCATGGCCTCGAGCAGGGCGGACTGCACCTTCGGCGGGGAGCGGTTGATCTCGTCGACGAGCAGGATGTTGTGGAACACCGGGCCGGGCACGAAGTCGAACCGGCCGGTCTCGGCGCGGAACACCATCGATCCCGTGATGTCGGAGGGCAGCAGGTCCGGCGTGCACTGGATGCGGCTGAAGTCCCCCTCGACGGCCTCGGCGAAGAGCTTCACGGCGCGGGTCTTGGCGAGGCCGGGCGCGCCCTCCAGCAGGACGTGCCCGCCCGCCAGCAGCGCCACGGCCAGCCGCTCGACGAGGGCCAGGCGATCGACCAGCCGCGCGCCGAGCCGCTCGATCATGAGCGCGAGGGCCGCCGCGCCGGGCTGCGGCGGCGAGGACGCGGGCCGCGCGGAAGGGGGAGCGTCGCGCATGCGTCAGTCCACGGGCACGGGCGGGGGGTGGGGTGCGGGCGCCAGCGCCAGCCCGGCGTCGCGCCAGCCGTCCGAGCCCTCGGGGAACCAGCTCACCGCGGTATAGCCCCAGCGGGCCGCGCGGCGCGCCGCGTTCCAGGACATCCAGCAGTCCGCCTGGCAATAGACGACGAACGGCCTGCCGGGCGGGGGACCCACAAGCGTCTCGAGTTGCGCGCGGAAATATCGCTCGATGGCGGGGCCCGGCGCGCCAACGCCCACGTCGGGCAGCCAGACGCTGCCGGGAATGTCCTCCCGAGGGGTCTGGATGCGCCACTCGCCCGTTTGCGGATCCGTGCCGCCACCCTGGTGGGCCATCACGTCGAGCAGCACTGTCCCCGCCTTCTGGGCGTCGATGACGGCGAACACGTCGATGGTCGCGGCGCCGGGCACGGAGAGCGGGGTCGGCGCGCGATACTGGCCCATGCGGTAGCCGGTGACGGGATCGACGCCCTTGAACGCGTCCTGCGCGAAGGCCGCCCCGCCCGCGACCATGGCGCAGGCGAGGACGAGCGGCAGCCCTCTCGCATGGCCTCGCCTCATCCCGACGGTCTCCCGATCCCCATCATAGCCGGCGGCGGGCCGCTGCCAGCGGGACCAAAGTAGTATGGCCGCGGCAAGCGCCTGGCCCGAGCCTTTGCCCAGGACAGGGGAAACGCCATGCTCAGATCTGCCCTTCTCGCAGCCGCGCTCGCCGCCTTCGTCACGATGCCCGCGCGGGCCGCGGACACGATCCGCTTCTGGAACCTGACGAGCGGCACGGTCTCCGAGTTCTCGCTCGCGCCGGCCGGCAGCAAGGAGTTCGGGCCGAACCAGTGCCTGAACGACAAGGACAAGGAGGTCGACCACGACGAGCGCCTGCGCATCACGGGAATCCAGCCCGGCCTGTTCGACGCCCGGGTCGGCTACCGCAGCAAGCGCGTCTGCTACGCCCGCAACATCGAGATCAAGGCCGGGGAGGTCTTCTCGCTGGAGGATTCCGATCTGAAGGACTGCAGCAAGTAGCGGAGGGGGCGGGCGGCCCCTCGCCGGCCGATGCCCCCCGGGCCGCCCGACCACGGCGGTCCCCGTGGACCCGGGGCGCCGTCACGGCGTTCTCACCAGGGCCGCGCCCCAGGGGTAGCGGCCGACCTTGATGCTCTTGGTCGCCTTGAGCTCCTTCACGTCGATCACCGAGACGTCGCCCGACAGCCCGTTGGTCGTGAACAGCGTCTGCTCGTCCGCGGACAAAGCGAGGTGCCAGACGCGGCGGCCGACGACGATGGTCTTGAGGACCTCGTAGGTCCGGGCGTCGACCACGGCGACATGGTTGGCGGGCCCCAGCGCGACGAAGGCCAGCTTTCCGTCCGAGGTGAGCCTGATCCCGACGGGCTGGATCTGGTCCTTCGCGACGCCGCGGATGGCGAAGGGAATGGTCTTGATGGGCTGGCGCGTCGCGACGTCGATCACCGTGACGGTGCCCCCCACTTCCGAGGAGACCCAGAGCGTCCTGCCCTCGGGATCGAACTGCGCGTAGCGCGGGCGCTGGTCGACCTGCACGTTGTCGATCACGGCGTTCGTGGCCGTGTCGATCCAGTGCACCATCGAGGTCGTCTCGGAGGTGTTGATGGCGATCTTGCCGTCGGGCGAGACCGCCATGCCCTCCGGCTCCACGCCCACCGGGATCTGCGCCACCACGGAGCGCCTGGCGGGGTCGATGACCGTCGTCAGATCGGAATTCTCGTTGGCGACGTAGAGCCTCGTCCCGTCCGGCGAGAGCGCAAACTGCTCGGGGTCCTCGCCGGAGGGCAGGTCGTGGACCACCTTCTCGGTCGCGGCGTCGATCACCTGGATTGTGTTGCTGTCGGAGGCGCAGAGGTAGAGCTGCTTGCCGTCCCTGGAGGTGATGAGCCCGCGCGGGCGCTTGCCCACGGGGATGGTGCGCACGACCTCGAGCGTCCCGGTGTCGATGACGGAGAGGGTGTTGTCCTTCTCGTTGGACACGTAGAGCAGGTCGGCCTGTGCCGCCGTCGAGGCGAGGAGCAGGAGGCACAATGCGGGGGCGGCGAGCCTCATGGGGCGGCGTCCTTCAGCGGGCATTTCGATTCGGCCTTGTCGAGGCCGAGCGTGTCGAGGTCCGTCACGGGGTGGAGAACCCCATCCTGCGGCGACGTGGAGACCACGGCGCGGGGCTGGACGATCTGGACGGGCTGGCGCAACTCGCCGGACCAGGGGCGGAAGCTGAGGCTGCGGCCCTTGAAGCCGTCGAGGCGCAGCCGATCGGACCGCACATAGGCCGCGATCGCCGCGGGATCGTCGGTGCGCAGCTTGAGGGCGCCCTCTCCCACGGCCCGCACCGCCGCCCAGGCGGCCCAGTCCTTCGAGCGCATGGGACGGCCCGCCAGCGTCTCGAACCGGCTCTGGAGTTGCATGGCGCCCCATTGCTCGAAGGTGCGGCTCCAGGCCACGGGCGTGAGTCCCTGGGTGCCCGCGACGGGGCGGGGCAGGAACGTGTTGCCGATCAGCGCCTCGCCGAAATCGTCGTTGTCGTCGGCCACGACCAGGACGTCGTAGTCGCCGACCTGGGTGAAGCCGGAGGCGTCGCCCTGCGCGGTGCGGCGAAGGTCCGATTCGCCCGTCCAGGGCTTTTCCTGGACAATCTTCAGGCCGAACTTCCGCGCCGCATTGCGGTAGGCCTCGGCGATGAGCTGGTCCTGCGGGGCGGGACCCGGCACGAGGAACAGTTTCGCCCAGCGCTTGCGCGCCAGGAACTGCATCAGGCCGTCGGCGAGCTGCGCGTGGGACGGCAGCGTGTGCAACACGTTCGGACGACATTGCGCGTCGCGCAGGCGGGTCTCACCCGCGCCCGCATTGAACAGGAGCTTGCCCCTGGCGGCCGGGAGGTCGGCAAGCTTCAGCAGGCTTTCGGCGCTTGCGTCGACCACCACGAAGGACTCGGGCCCCTCCAGGGCGGCCGCGGCTTCCGCGAGGAAGTCGCCCCCCGGCTCGACGATCGCTTCGCGCACGGGAAAGCGCGTCTGCTTGTCGGGCGGCAGGAACCGCGTGCTCGTCTCGTTGTCGCGCGCCGCCAGGCGAAAGCCCGGCAAGCCCTCGTCCTCCGGCGGCCTGTCGAGGGTGGCGAGGCTCGCCCGGGGCTCCTGGCGCTCGGCGATGTAGAGCAGCGCGACGGTCCCGGCCGCCAGCGCGGGCGGCGCGGATCCGCCCGCGACCGCCAGCATGAGGCCCAGACCGGCGAAGGCCTTGCGCAGCATGGTCCCTCCCCTGCTCGGCCGGGCGCGGGCGCGCGGCGTCGCTGTTCGTCGAAGCTCGACAGAGGATGATCACGCGGGCGGGCGGGCCCAATAGCACTTTGGAACGACAGAGCCGAGCCGGGGCTGGCGGCGCAACGCACGGCAAAGCGTCGCTGCGGCGGCCGCCGGGCACCAAAGTACAATTCAGCCGCGACCCGCGCCCGGTCTAGCGTCCGGCCAACGCTCAAAGGGAGAAACGACCATGCGTCGTGGTTTGCGCGCGGTCCTCGGATCGCTTCTCGTCGTCGTCGGCGTCGGCGTCGCCGGACAGGTGTTCGGCCATGGCGACGTCCAGCCCCAGCCGGTCGACACGACCGGCCTGCAGCCCCTCGGCGACGAGTGGCGCAAGACCAACCCCTACCGCAACAATGAGCTCGCGCTGAAGATCGGCGCCTCCGCGTTCAACCAGAACTGCGCCCGCTGCCATGGCCTGGAGGCCATTTCCGGCGGCATCGCGCCCGACCTGCGCTACCTCGACAAGGCGGACGAGGGGGACGAGTGGTTCCTCACGCGCATCCGCAACGGCTACACCCAGAACGGCTTGACCAAGATGCCGAAGTTCGAGGGCATCCTGAGCCAGGAGGCCATGTGGGCGATCCGCACCTATCTCGACAGCCGGTACGACGGGTGATCCGCCTCGCCCTCGCCCTGGTCGGCCTGGTGGGCGCGCTCGTCCTCGCGCCCGGGCCGGCCCACGCGCGGCCGCTCGACGAGGTGCGCGACAGCGGCGCGCTGCGCGTCACGGTGTACCGCAACAACAAGCCGTGGTCCTGGTTCGAGAACGGCAAGCCGCACGGCATCGACGTCGAAATCGGCGCCGCGCTCGCCAGGGCGCTCGGCGTCCGCGTCGAGTACCTGGAGTTGCGCGAGGACGACCGTATCGACGACGACCTGCGCAACGGCGTGTGGCGCGGCACGGTGGTGGGCGAGGCTCCGGGCGACGTGATGCTGCACGTCCCCTACGACAAGGAGCTCGAGGTCCGCAACGACCTGGTCAAGCTCGCCGCCCCCTACCACGTGGACGGCCTCGCCATGGCCGTCGACCCCGCCAAGGCCACGGCCGCGCAGGACTTCTCGCTGTTCAGGACCGAGAAGGTCTCGGTGGACGTCGGCACGCTCGCCGACTTCATCCTCGTCTCCGCGTTCGATCACAAGCTCATCCCCAACGTCGTGCATGCGCGCGGCACGGAACGGGCCTTCAAGGCCTACGAGCTGGGCGAGGTCGTGGCCGTGTACGGCGCGAGCGCCGAGATCGAGGCGGGCCTGCGGGAGCTCAGGCGGCCCGCCACCCTGATCTACCCGACGACCACCCTGCGCAGCGAATGGGTGCTGGGCCTGGCGGTGAAGGTCAATTCGCGCGACCTCGGCTATGCGATGGCCGACGTGATCGAGCAGATGAAGACGTCGGGCGAGATGGAGCGTATCTTCGCCCGCCACGGCGTGACCTGGCGCGCACCCAGGCTGGCGGAATGAGGGAGCGTCCCGGAGACGCCCCGGCGGGGAGGACAGGATGAAGGGCAGGCTCGCGGTCCTTCTCGCCGTTGCGCTGCTCGCGGCGCCGGCCCGCGCGATGGACCTTCCGCCGGATCCGCTGCGCTCCGTCATGTGGGAGTGGATGGCCAGGCAATATCTCTCCGACGGCCGGCCCATCGTCTTCGACCCCGCGGTGAAGGTGCTCGCGCCCGCGCGCGCGGAGGACCCGATGAGCGTGCCCGTGAGCATCGACGCCACGGGGGTGCCGGGGGCGTCCAGGATCCTCGTCTTCGCCGATCTCAACCCGGTGACGCATATCCTGACCTACGAGCCGCTGGACTCCGCCGCCTGGATCGCCTTCCGCTTCAAGATCGAGCAGGCGACGCCGGTGCGCGCCGCGGTGATCGGCTCCGACGGCGCCTGGCATGTCGGCGGCACGATCGTCGACGCCGCCGGGGGAGGCTGCACGGCCCCCGCCCAGGGGCGCGCCGACACGTCGTGGGTGGACCATCTGGGCGACGTCCAGGCCCGGATCTGGTCGGAGCCGGGGAGCGAGGCGCGGCTGCGCATGCGCATCCGCCATCCCATGGATACGGGGCTCGCGCCGGGCATCCCGGCCTTCTACGTCGAGGCCCTCGACGTGAAGGCGCCGGACGGGCGCTCCCTCGGCCGGCTGGAACTCCACCAGCCCGTCTCCGAGAACCCCACCATGACGCTGCGTCCGCGGCTCCCGGCGGGCGCCGGCTCGCTCTCCATCGAAGGGCGCGACACCGAGGGGACGCCCATCCGCGCCACGGTGCCCGCCCCCGCCCGCTCCGGGGCGCTGCCCCTGCCGGACCGTGCGGGATGACGCGCGGTCCCGATCGCCGGCGGCTCCTGCAGGCCCTCGGCGCGGCGGCCGGCGGTCTCGCCCTGCCCCGCAGCGCCGCCGCCGCCCCCCTCGCCTACGCGCTCCAGCCGAGCCAGGTCGCGCCGGGGACCTGGGTCGTGTTCGGCGCGCGCGAGGACTTCAGCCGCGCCAATGGCGGCGCCATCGTGAACTGCTCCATCGTCGATACCGGGGAGGGCGCGGTCATCGTCGACACCGGCTCCTCGGCCCGCTACGGCCAGGCTCTCCGGGCGCTCGCCGAACAGTTGACCGGCAAGCCGGTGGCGCGGGTCTACGTGACGCACAGCCACCCCGACCACATCCTCGGCGCCCAGGCTTTCGCCGCCGAGAGCGTGGCGTCGCTGCCTGCGGTGAACGAGGCCGTCGCGCGCGACGGGGACGCCTTTGCGACCAACCTCTACGCGCTGCTCGGCGACTGGATGCGCGGCACGGCGGCCAGCGTCCCGGGCGTCGCTCTGGCCGGCGCGAGCGAGACGATCGGCGGGCACGACTTCGTCTTCGTTCCCCTCGCCGGACACACGGCGGCCGACCTCGCCATCCTCGACCGGAAGACTGGCGTGCTCTTCGCCGGCGACATCGTGTTCCTGGACCGCGCCCTGACGACCCCGCAGGCCCGGCCCGCCGAGTGGTTCGCCTCCCTCGACACGCTGGGCCAGGTCTCAGCCGCGCTCGTCGTGCCGGGTCACGGGCCCGCGGAGCCGGGTCGACGCGCCATCGAGCAGACGCGCGACTACCTCTCCTGGCTCGTCGATTCCCTGACGCACGCCGTCGATGACGGGCTCGACGAGATCGAGGCGATGGCCCTTCCGATCCCCGACCGCTTCGGGGGGATCGCCCTCGCCCGCCACGAACTCGCGCGCAGCGTGGTTCACCTCTACCCGAAGTTGGAAGCCGAGCGCCTGCCCCTGCTGTCCCGCCGGCGGGGATAGGGAGCAGGCCCGGCCGCTCAGCGCGACGGCCCCGAGTCGCGGCTGCGCTCCCCGCGACGGCGACGCCGCCGTCGCAACCAGGTGGCGATCCCGAGGGTCCGCGCCGCGTCCTCCCGCCGGTCAGTACTAATGGACAATTGGCCACGCGGCGCATCCCCCGCACGCTCGCGACCAAGTTGGTAGGCGCGCGCATGCGCCGGTCCAAAGGGATCCCGCGTCGGAGATGCGGGCCAGGGGAAACATCAAGGAGATTTTCATGAAGCTCCGTGCGCTTGCACTGCGGACCGTGTCCGTGCTGGGCCTCGTCGCCGGCCTTTCCGGCGCGGCCGTCGCCGCCGACGTCACCGACGCAGAGATCCTCAACGACGCCAAGTCGACGGGCGACGTCCTCACCTACGGGCTCGGCACCCAGGGCCAGCGCTTCAGCCCGCTCGCCACGATCAACCGCGAGAACGTCAAGTCGCTGGTCCCGGCCTGGTCCTTCTCCTTCGGCGGCGAGAAGCAGCGCGGCCAGGAGAGCCAGGCTCTCATCCATGACGGCGTGATCTTCGTCACCGGCTCCTATAGCCGCCTCTACGCCATCGACGCCAAGACCGGCGACAAGATCTGGGAATACAATGCCCGTCTCCCCGAGGGCATCCTGCCGTGCTGCGACGTCGTGAACCGCGGCGCGGCCCTGTGGAAGGACCTGGTGATCTTCTCCACGCTCGACGCCCAGCTCGTCGCGCTGAACCAGAAGACCGGCAAGGTCGTCTGGAAGAAGGAGATCGACGACTTCAAGGCCGGCTATTCCAACACGGCCGCCCCGCTGATCGTGCCGACCAAGGCCTTCGGCACGCTGGTTCTCACCGGCGTGTCAGGCGGCGAGTTCGGCGTCGTGGGTCGGGTCGAGGCGCGCAGCGCGGAGACAGGCGAGCTGATCTGGGTGCGGCCCGTGCTCGAGGGCCTGATGGGCACGGTCAAGGGCCAGCCTTCAACCATGACGGGCAAGGCCAACGAGACCTGGCCCGGCGACATGTACAAGTTCGGCGGCGGCGCCACCTGGCTGGGCGGCACCTACGACCCCGAGGTGGGGCTCGCCTTCTTCGGCACCGGCAACCCTGCGCCGTGGAATTCACACATGCGCGCGGGCGACAACAAGTGGACCGCCTCGCGCGTCGCGATCGACCCGGAGACGGGCGAGCTGAAGTGGGGCTTCCAGACCACGCCGCATGACGGCTGGGACTTCGACGGCGTCAACGAGTTCGTCTCGTTCGATCTCGAGAAGGACGGCAAGACGGTGAAGGCGGGCGCGACGGCGGACCGCAACGGCTTCTTCTACGTGCTGGACCGCACGAACGGGACGTTCATCTCGGCCTCGCCCTTCGTGAAGAACATCTCCTGGGCCAAGGGCATCGACGAGAACGGCCGCCCGATCTACGTGGACAACAACCGTCCCGGCGACCCGTCCAAGTCGGCCGACGGCAAGAAGGGCGACGCCGTGTTCGCGGTGCCCTCCTTTCTCGGCGGCAAGAACTGGATGCCGATGGCCTATTCGCAGCAGACGAAGCTGTTCTACGTGCCCTCGAACGAGTGGGGCATGGACATCTGGAACGAGCCCGTCACCTACAAGAAGGGCGCGGCCTACCTGGGCGCGGGCTTCACGATCAAGCCCTTGTTCCAGGACTATATCGGCTCGCTCAAGGCCATCGACCCGGCCACCAACAAGGTCGTCTGGGAATACAAGAACAAGGCGCCGCTCTGGGGCGGCGTGCTCGCCACGGCGGGCGGACTCGTCTTCACCGGCACGCCGGAGGGCTTCCTGAAGGCCTTCGACGCCAAGTCCGGCGAGGAGCTCTGGAAGTTCCAGACCGGCACGGGCGTGATCGCCCCGCCGATCACCTGGGAGATGGACGGCCAGCAATATGTCGGCGTCGCGGCCGGCTGGGGCGGCGCCGTGCCGCTCTGGGGCGGCGAGGTGGCCAAGGCGGTCAAGGACATCAACCAGGGCGGGTCGTTCTGGGTCTTCAGGCTGCCGACCAAGACGGCCGCCAACTAACCCTTTAAGAAGGGCTTCGGCCGCAGGCTCGTCCCTGCGGCCGGAGCCCGATCGCGCCGGTCAAGGCCGCGGCCTGCGGAGGACGCCATGAACCGTTTCCTGCTCGTGGACGACCATCCCCTGTTCCGGGAAGCGCTGCAAAGCGCGGTCCGGATGGGTAACCCCGACGCGGAGATCTTCGAGGCGACGTCGATCGAGGGCGCGCTCGACGTGCTCGCCGCCCATCCCGACATCGACCTCGCGCTGCTCGACCTGTCGCTGCCGGGCACCAGCGGCTTTTCCGGCCTGATCCAGGTGCGCACCGAGCGGCCCAAGCTCCCGGTCGTCGTCGTCTCCGGGCACGAGGATCCGCGCATCGTGCGCGAGGCGCTCTCCCTCGGCATCGCCGGCTATGTCCCGAAGTCGACGTCGAAGCAGGAGCTTGCCCGCTCCATCGTCGAGGTGCTGAACGGCGCGGTCTACGTGCCCCAGCACCTGCTCGCCCATTCCTCGCCCGCCGACGGCACGCCCGACGACCAGCAGGAGTTGCTGGCGCGCCTGCGCGACCTCACGCCCCAGCAGCTACGCGTGCTCGACATGCTGCGCGCGGGCCTGCAGAACAAGCAGATCGCCTACGAGCTCAAGGTCGCGGAGACGACCGTGAAGGCGCACGTCTCAGAGATCCTGCGCAAGCTCAACGTCTACAGCCGCACGAAGGCCGTGATCGAGGTCGCCAAGATCGACTTCGAGCAGCTCGCGGCCAAGCCGCAGGCCATGCATTCTCACGCCAGCAGGTAGGCCATCAGCGACCGCAGTTGCGCGGGCTTGACCGGCTTCTTCAGCATTTCCAGCCCGCGCAGCGCGAGGTCGGCCGTCGCCTTCTGCGAGTGGTCCGCCGTAGTCACCAGGGCCGGCGTGCGGAAGCCGATGTGGCGCTGGATGTCCTCGATGGCCTCGTAGCCCAGCGCGCCGCCGTCGAGGTGCAGGTCGGCGATGATGAGGTCCGGCCGCCGGTTGCGGGTATCGAGCGCGGCGATGGCCTCGTCCCCGGTGGCGGCGGTGAGCACGTCGCAGCCCCAGCCCTCCAGCAGCGCGGCCGTGGCCTCGGCGACCGCCATCTCGTTCTCGACGAGCACCACGAAGGCCCCGCCGACGCCGTAGTGCAGCGTGTTGGGCTTGCCGTGGGCGGTGAGCGGCTCGGCGACGGGAGCCTCGCTGAGCGGCACCGTCACCGAGAAGGACGAGCCCTTCCCCACGGTCGAACGCAGCCCGATCGGATGGCCGAGCGCCACGGCGAGGCGGCGCACGATGGAGAGGCCGAGGCCGAAGCCCGCCTGCCCCTCGCTGCCGTCGTCGTCGCGCTGGAACTCGTTGAAGATCACCTCCCGCCGGTTGGGCGGAATGCCCGGGCCCGTGTCCACCACCTGGATCTCGATCGCCTCGCCCCGCCTGCGGCACCCGACCAGCACGCCGCCATGGCGCGTGTAGCGCAGGGCGTTCGAGATCAGGTTCTGCACGATGCGCCGCAGCATCAGCGGCTCGGAAAAGACCACGGCGTCGCAGGGCCGCACGCGCAGGCGCACGCCGCGCCGCTCGGCCACCGGCGCGAATTCCTGAGCGAGCGGCACCAGCAGGTCGGCCAGCGCGATCGGGCGCGGCTCGGGCACGAGGACGCCCGCGTCGAGCTTGGAAATGTCGAGGAGCGTGCGTATCAGGTCCTCGAGCGTGGAGAGCGCTCGCTCCACCTGGCCCACCAGGCCGCGCCCCGCCTCGGACATGCCGACCTCAGACAGCGCGGACGTGGCCAGGCGCGCCGCGTTCAGCGGCTGCAGCAGGTCGTGGCTCACGGAGGCGAGGAAGCTCGTCTTCGACGAGTTGGCCGCCTCGGCGGCCGCCTTCGAGCGCTCGAGCGAGCGCAAAGCCACTTGCAGTTCCTGCGTGCGGCGGCGGACCTGGCTGTCGAGCGCGATCGCGGTCTCGAACAGGGTGAACGCGTTGAGCTGGTGGTCCATGGACCGCTCGACGCGCGACATCAGCGCCGCGTTGATCTTCTCGAGCTTGGCGACGGTGCGGATGAGCGACTCGCCGCCCTGCTCGGGCGGAGGGGGACCGAGATCGCTCGCCATCACGCGCCCCGGCGCCGGCCGATGGCGACCCCGGTGAAGGTCTGGTTGAGGTGCATGGAGCGAAACTGCTCGCCGTAGGTGTTGAACCCGATCACCCTATTCCGCCGATAGAGCTCCGACAATTCGTGCGTGACCTGCCGCTGCTCTGCATCCAGCCGGCGAAGCACGCAGTCGAAGCCGAGATAGACGTCGACGGCGCCGATCTCCTCCTCCACCGACTGGAAGAGCTCCCGGATGCTCTGCAGCATGTCGCGCCGGCGCGCGGCCGTCAGCACGAGCCCCTCGTCGATGGCGCAGAAGAAGCTCAGCGAGCCGTCCTCGTTCACCCGCTGGATCGAGCGCGCATAATATTCTCCGCCGACACGCACCACCACGGGATGGGACGCGAAGGACAGCGCGTCGAGGCTGTGGTCGATGATGCCGACGGCGCGCGCATATTCGGTGGCCGCGGGCTCGGCGTTCAGCTCCTTCACGGTGCGCGCGGCGATGTCCGCCTCGGTCACCACCATCTTGATGTCGGTCGCCTCGAAATGGTCCGACTTGAAGACGTGAAACGGCAGCGAGGTGTGAACCAGCAGCATGACCGCGCCGTTCTCGGTCGCCTTGCCGTCATGGATCATCCAGGTCCGCCCGAAGCGAAGGCCGTCTCCCGCAGAGCCGCCGACGATGGGGATGTCGTCGAGCGCTGAGTACAGCGCGGAGATCACCGTCTCCTCGCGCCGGCTCATGCCGTCCACGAGAAGTAGTCCGAAGGTCGTGTCGCTGGTGGCCCCCGGCGCCGTCTGCGCGAGCCGGGCGCGCAGGTGCGTCACCACGGAGCGGCCGTCTTCCACCCCGAAGGTCGAAAGGTCCGTGATGGCCTGGGCCACCACGGTGAAGTCGCAGCTCGGAAAGCCGATGGCGACGGCGCTGTGGTCGTCGAGGCCGCGCGGCGTGAGCTCGCCCGCGGTGGTGCAGCCATAGGTCGGGACGGTGGGGTAGAGCTCGGCCAGCCGGGCGGCAAGATCGCTGGCGTCGTAGTCGGCCGAGAAGAAGACCACGAGGGCCGCAAGCCCGTCCGGCGGCATTTGCCGGTGCAACTTGTCGGCGAGTTGTCGCGCATCCGCCGCATCCGCGGAGGCGACGGCCACCATCCGCGGGTCCGACGTGCCTGCCGCACTTCGGGCCAATCGCATTCCTCCCACGGGGGCGGCGCGCCTTGTCAGCCGCCGGCTCGCCCGGCCTGCGACGATAGCGGCAGCCTCGCCTCGCCGCAACGCGTCAACGCCGCCCTCCTCCGGAAGTACCATGGACCTTTCACGGCCGGTGGGATGCCATCGGGCCCAAGAAAAGCGGCGCGACCTGAGCCGTCTCCCACCCGCCGATGGCCCCGGCAGGCCCCGGCAACCAGAGGAAACGAGATGCCCACGATCAACCTGAGCGTGAATGGGACGGCTGTGAGCGGCGTTGTGGATTCGCGGACGTTGCTAGTTTCGTTCTTGCGGGATCACCTTCGGCTGACGGGGACGCACGTTGGGTGCGACACGTCGCAGTGCGGGGCGTGCGTCGTGCATGTGGACGGTCGCGCGGTGAAGAGCTGCACGATGCTTGCGGCGCAGGCGGACGGGTCGTCGGTTGTGACGATCGAGGGCCTGGCGCATGGCTCGGAGCTGCACCCGATGCAGGCGGCGTTCCGGGAGCATCACGGCCTGCAATGCGGCTTCTGCACGCCGGGCATGATCATGACGGCGGTGGACATGGTGAACCGCAAGGGGTCCTCGCTGGACGAGAAGACGATCCGCGAGGAGCTCGAGGGCAACATCTGCCGCTGCACGGGCTACCACAACATCGTCAAGGCCGTGGAGGCCGGCGCCGCCGCGATGGGCGGGGCAGGGGCGAAGCTGGCGGCGGAGTAGGGGGAGGCAGGCCGTCGGCAGCCAGGCAGCAGGCAGCAGGCCTGCCCGTCGGCCGCGCCTGCCGGCGAGGCCTTGGGCCGCCGGCCCGCTCCCGCCCTGCCGCCTACCCCTGCCGCCTACCCCTACTGCCTATTGGCGACTGCCTACTGCCTCATTCCAATCTCGGCCGCCTCGACGCGGCCCACCTGGAGGGAACCATGACATCGACCGGCATCGGGGCGCCCGTTCGGCGCAAGGAGGACTTCCGGTTCATCACCGGCAAGGGCCAGTACACGGACGACATCAACCGGGCGGGCCAGGCGCATGCCTATTTCCTGCGCTCGCCGCACGCCCACGCGACGATCAACCGCATCGACGCGTCGGCGGCGAAGGCGAGGCCGGGGGTGCTGGCGGTGCTGACGGGCGAGGACCTGGCGGCCGACAAGGTGGGCGGCCTGATCTGCGGCTGGATGATCCATTCCAAGGACGGCTCGCCGATGAAGGCGGGGGCGCATCCTGCGCTGGCGCAGGGCAAGGTGCGCTACGTGGGCGACCACGTGGCCGTGGTGATCGCCGAGGACTACGCCACCGCGCGCGACGCGGCGGAGGCGATCGTGGTGGATTACGGCGTGCTGCCGGCGGTGGTGGACATGGCGGGGGCGGCGAAGGGCCCGGCCCTCCACGACGTGGCGCCCGACAACCGGGTCTATGACTGGCAGCTGGGGGACAAGGCGGCCACCGACGCGGCCTTCGCGCGGGCGCACCACGTGACGAAGCTGCACCTGGTCAACAACCGGCTGATCCCCAACCCGATGGAGCCGCGCGCGGCGGTGGGCGACTGGGACGCCGGGCAGGACGCGTTCACGCTCTACACGACCTCGCAGAACCCGCACGTGGCGCGGCTCGTGCTGTCGGCCTTCATCGGCATCGCGCCCGAGCACAAGCTGCGGGTGATCGCGCCGGACGTGGGCGGGGGCTTCGGCTCCAAGATCTTCATCTACGCCGAGGAGACGGTGTGCGTGTGGGCGGCCAAGAAGGTGGGCCGGCCCGTGAAGTGGACGTCGGACCGCACCGAGGCCTTCCTGTCGGACGCGCATGGGCGCGACCACGTCACGGACGCCGAGCTGGCGCTGGACGAGAAGGGTCGCATCCTGGCGCTGCGGGCGAAGACCAAGGCCAACCTGGGGGCCTATCTGTCGACCTTCTCGTCCTGCGTGCCGACCTATCTGTACGCGCCGCTGCTGTCGGGCCAGTACGACATCCCCGCCATCCATTGCGAGGTGGAGGGGGTCTACACCAACACCGCGCCGGTGGACGCCTATCGCGGGGCGGGACGGCCGGAGGCGACCTTCGTGGTGGAGCGGCTGGTGGAGGTGGCTGCGCGCCAGCTGGGTCAGGACCCGGCGGCGTTCCGCAAGCGCAACTTCGTGAAGAAGTTCCCGCACCAGACGCCGGTGATCATGATGTACGACACCGGCGACTACGCGGCCTCGCTCGACAAGGCGATGGAGATGGCCGACGTGAAGGGCTTCGGCAAGCGCCGGCGCGAGAGCGCGCGGGCCGGCAAGCTGCGCGGGCTGGGCTATTCCGCCTATATCGAGGCGTGCGGCATCGCGCCGTCGGCGGCGGTGGGCTCGCTGGGGGCGGGCGTGGGTCTGTGGGAATCGGCGGAGGTGCGGGTCAACCCGGTGGGCACGGTGGAGGTGCTGACGGGCTCGCACAGCCACGGCCAGGGCCACGAGACGACCTTCGCGCAGCTCGTGTCGCACCGCCTGGGCATCCCGATCGACCAGGTGGCGGTGGTGCACGGCGACACCGACAAGGTGCAGTTCGGCATGGGCACCTACGGCTCGCGCTCGGGGGCGGTGGGCATGTCGGCCATCTCCAAGGCGCTCGACAAGGTGATCGCCAAGGGCAAGAAGGTGGCGGCCTACGCGCTGGAGGCCTCGGAGGGCGACATCGAGTTCAAGGACGGCCGCTTCCAGGTGGCGGGGACGGACAAGTCGCTGGCCTTCGGGGAGGTGGCGCTGCAGGCCTACATCGCGCACAAGTTCTCCGGCCAGGAGCTGGAGCCGGGGCTGAAGGAGGGGGCGTTCTACGACCCGACCAACTTCACCTTCCCCTCGGGCGTGCACATCTGCGAGGTGGAGGTGGACCCGGAGACGGGGGTCACGAGCATCGAGCGGTGGACCGCGGTGGACGACTTCGGCAACGTGATCAACCCGATGATCGTGGAAGGCCAGGTGCATGGCGGCATCGCGCAGGGCGTCGGCCAGGCGCTGCTGGAGGGGGCGCGCTACGACGCCTCCGGCCAATTGGTGACGGCCTCCTACATGGACTACACGATGCCGCGGGCCGACGACCTGCCCTCCTTCGCGGTGGGCACCACGGTGACGCCGTGCCCGTCCAACCCGCTGGGCATCAAGGGCTGCGGGGAGGCCGGGGCCATCGCCGCGCCGCCCGCCGTGATCAACGCCATCACCGACGCGCTCGGCCACGAGGACGTCGCCATGCCCGCCACCCCCCAGGCGGTCTGGAAGGCCGCCCAGAAGGCCGTGCAGAGGGCCGCGGCGGAGTGAGAGGGGGGCAAGGGAGGCAGGAGGCAGTAGGGTGAGGGGAAGGCTCCCTGTCATCCCCGGCGCGCCGCAGGCGCGGGACGGGGATCCAGGGGCCGCCCCCGCAAGGCCTGGATCCCCTTCCCCTCCGCGGCTTCGCCGCTGCGGCCGGGGATGACAGGCGCCAGGACGAACCGCCCTCCGCCTCGCCAGACTGCACGCCCTGCCTGCCCGCCTCCCGCCTCCCGCCTCCTGCCTCCTGCCTCCTGCCTCCTGCCTCTTTCCTACTGCCTCATCTCTCCCACTGGAGACCCCACCATGTACGCCTTCAGCTACCACGCTCCCAAGACGGTCCGGCAGGCGGCCTCGCTGCTCGCCAAGTCGGACGACGCCAAGCTGCTCGCCGGCGGGCAGACGCTGCTGCCCACCATGAAGCAGCGCCTCGCCTCGCCCTCCGCCCTGGTCGACCTCGGCAAGGTCGAGGACCTCGCCGCCATCGAGCTCAAGGGCCGCTCGCTGGTCATCGGCGCGATGACGAAGCACGCCGACGTCGCCACCTCGGCGATCGTGCGCGAGGCGATCCCGGGGCTGGCCGAGCTCGCCGGCCATATCGGCGACCCCGCCGTGCGCAACCGCGGCACGATCGGCGGCTCCATCGCCAACAACGACCCCGCCGCAGACTACCCCGCCGCCTGCCTGGCGCTGGGCGCCACCATCGTCACCAACAAGCGCAAGCTGCCCGCCGACCAGTTCTTCGCCGGCCTGTTCGACACCGCGCTGGAGCCCGGAGAGGTGGTGGTCAAGGTCTCCTTCCCCATCCCCTCGCGCGCCGCCTACGCCAAGTTCCGCAACCCCGCCTCGCGCTACGCCCTCGTCGGCGTCTTCGTCGCCAAGCGCGGATCGGAGGTGCGCGTCGCCGTCACCGGCGCAGGCTCCAACGGCGTGTTCCGCGCAACGGCCCTCGAGGACGCCCTCAAGAAGCGCTTCTCCCCCAAGTCCCTCGACGGCCTCTCACTCCCCGCAACAGGCCTCAACGGCGACATCCACGCCTCCCCAGAATACCGAGCACACCTCATCACCGTCATGGCAAAGCGGGCGGTCGCGAAGGCGCTCGGAGAGCAGTAAGCTCGGTCCCGCAAGGGAGTCCCGCATGGTCCGCTCACGCGTCCTGGTCCGTCTCGCCATTCTGGGCTGTCTCGCCATCCTGGCCTTCGGGAGCCCGGATCTCCCGGCGAGCCAGGCTCTCGCGCAGACGCCGATCCTGCGTCTCGCCCTGCAGAAGACGGGCACGGTGAGCTGGGAGGTGGACGTGATCCGCCGCCATGGCCTCGACAAGGCGAACGGCTTCACGCTCGTCACCACGGAGCTCGCCACGACGGAGGCGGGGAAGATCGCCGTGAAGGGCGGGTCGGCCGACATCATGGTGTCCGACTGGCTCTGGGTGTCGCGCGAGCGCGCGCTCGGCTCTCCCATGCAGTTCGTCCCCTACTCCGCGACGGTGGGCGCGCTGATGGCGCCGGCCGCCTCGCCGATCCGCGGCCTCGCCGACCTCAAGGGAAAGTCGCTCTCCGTCGCCGGCGGTCCACTCGACAAGAGCTGGCTCCTGATGCTGGCCGCCGCCAAGAAGCAGGGCGTCGATCTCAAGGCCATGGCCAAGGTGGTGTTCGGCGCCCCTCCCCTGCTGCTCGAGAAGCTCGTGCAGGGCGAGCAGGACGCCTCGATCACGTTCTGGAACTTCGCCGCGCGGCTGGAGGCGCAGGGCTTCCGCCGCGTCCTCTCCAGCGAGGACGCGGCGCGCGAGCTGGGCGCGCAGGGCGAAGTCTCGATGCTCGGCTACGTCTTCGACGAGGAGTGGGCGAGGACCAACGCGGACCTCCTGTCGCGCTTCATCAAGGCCGCCCGCGAGGCCAAGCAGATCCTCGCCACGTCGGACGCCGAGTGGGAGGCGATCCGCCCCCTCACCCAGGCCTCCGACGAGGCGACCTTCCTCGCCTATCGCACCCGCTACCGCGAGGGCATCCCCGACCGGCCTGTCGCCGAGGAAGAGGCCGACGCGCGGACGCTGTACGCGGTTCTGGCCGAGATCGGCGGACCGGAGCTCGTCGGCCCGGGCACGCAGCTCGACCCCGGCACCTACTGGAAGCCGCCGGCGCCCTGAAGACCGTCCCGCCGGCGGCCGGGGACCCGGCGCGCCACGCCGGCTTTGGCTTTTCGCCCGGAGCGTGCTGTAGAAGGTCCCGGGGGCTCCACCGGAGCGGCGACGACCATGGCGGACGATCGGACGGACAGCATCGCGGGCTGGCTGACGCAGGCCGGGCTCTCCGGCCTCGACGAGAGCAAGATCCTGGACGGGTTCTGCCGGCTCCTGCAGGAGGCCGGGCTGCCGCTTGCCCGGGCGCTCGCCCTTGCCGACACGCTGCACCCCGTCTTCGAGGGGCGCGCCTTCGCCTGGCGAGCCGACGGAAGCCTGGACCGGGCGGTGACGGAATACGGCTCCACGGAAACGGGCGAGGCGGCGGAGAGCTGGCGGTCGAGCGCCTTCTTCCACCTGCTCGACACGGGCGGCTCGCTGCTTCGCTGCCGCTTCCATGCCGGCGAGACGCGGGACTTTGCGCAGTTCGGGCGGCTGCGCGCCGAAGGCCAGACCGACGTGGTGGTGATGGTGCATCGCTACGAGGCGGAATCCGCCATCGGGCCCATGGACGCGCTGTACTCGCAATGGACGAGCGAGCACGAGGCCGGCTTCGCCGACGCGGAGGTCGCCCTGCTGGAGCGCCTGGCGCCCCTCTTCGCGCTCGCGATGAAGAGCGCTTCGCTGGTGCGCGTGGCGGGAACGCTGGCCGAAGTGTACCTGGGGCGCGACGCCGGGCGGCGGGTGCTGCGCGGGCAGGTCTCCCGCGGCGTCGCCGAGGAAATCAAGGCCGTCCTCTGGTTCTCGGACCTCCGGCAGTACACGCGCATCTCCGACGAGGCGGACCCCGAGGAGATCATCCCCTTCCTCAACGACTATGCGGAGGCCGTGATCTCCTCCATCGAGGAGGGCGGCGGGGAGATCCTCAAGCTGATCGGCGACGGCGTGCTGGCGATCTTCCGCGCCAGCAACCGGATCGAGGCATGCCGGGGCGCGCTGCACGCTGAGGCGCGCCTGCGCGAGCGCCTTGCGGTCATCGCCGAACGCCGGCAGGCCGAGGGCCGGCCCGTCACGCAGGTCTATCTCGGCCTGCACATCGGCAAGGTGTTCTACGGCAATATCGGCAGCGACACTCGGCTCGACTTCACCGTGGTCGGCCCCGCCGTCAACGAGGTGAGCCGCATCGCCTCGCTGTGCCGATCGGTGGAGCGCGACATCGTGGTCTCGCCCATGGTGGTGCAGGCGTTGCCGGAGGAGGACCGCCGCCGCTTCGTCTCGCTCGGCCGCTACGCGCTGCGCGGCGTCGCCCGGCCGCAGGAATTGTTCACGCTGGACCGCAGCACGGAGTAGCGGCCCGGCGTCCCGGCTCCGTCCTTGCGAGCGCAGCGACGCCATCCAGTCCTTCGCCAGGCGTGGATCGCTTCGACGCCGCGCCCCTCGAAATGGCGGTCAGACCGCCCGCCCCCCGGCCCGGGCGCTGGGGCATGCGGTGGGCGTGCGGCGCCAGGAGCTGACGTTCTGGTCCATGGCGCAGAGCGCCAGCCGCGGGCCGTCCGGCGTGTCGAGGCACACGGTCTCGCCCATCTGGAACACCTGGCCCTTGGCCCGGCAGGTGCAGGGCGGCAGGCCGGGCTGGGCCTGGGCGGTGAGCATGTCGTCGCCAGCGCCTTCCAGGCGATGAGGCCAGGCCGAGGCGGTCGACGCGGCGAACACGGCGAGGGTGGCGGCGAAGGCGAGGCGAAGGTCGCGCATGGCAGGTCCTCCTCCCGAGGGAAGCCCAGTCTATACCAGACCGCCTGCGCGCGGGAGACGTCCTACTCGGCGGCGTCGAGCGCCTTGCCCGGCCGCGCCATGGCCTCCGCCGCGCGCGCGGCGATGGCCCGGGCGTCGAGGCCGGCCCGCTCGATCATGCGCTCGGGCGTGTCGTGCTCGATGAAGGCGTCCGGCAGCGTCATGGCGCGCACCCGCAGGCCGGACTCCAGCAGCCCCTTCTCCGCGAGATGCTGCAGCACGAAGGCGCCGAAGCCGCCGATGCAGCCCTCCTCCACGGTAATGAGCACGGCATGGCCGCGCGCCAGCCTCTCCACGAGGTCGGTGTCGAGCGGCTTGGCGAAACGCGCGTCGGCTACGGTGCAGGACACGCCGCGCCCGGCAAGGTCGTCCGCCGCCTTGAGACAATCGGCAAGGCGCGTGCCCAGCGAGAGCAGGGCGACGTCCGAGCCCTCGCGCAGGATGCGGCCCCGGCCGACCTGCAGCACCTCTCCGCGCTCGGGAAGCTCCACGCCGACGCCCTCCCCCCGGGGATAGCGAAAGGCGATGGGTCCTGCATCGTGGGCGACGGCGGTGGCGACCGCATGAACCAGTTCGGCCTCGTCGGCCGGCGCCATGACGACCATGTTCGGCAAGGTCCCGAGATAGGCAACATCGAAGGCCCCCGCATGCGTCGGCCCGTCGGCGCCGACGAGGCCCGCGCGGTCGATGGCGAAGCGGACGGGAAGGTTCTGCAGGGCGACGTCGTGCACCACCTGGTCGTAGGCGCGCTGCAGGAAGGTGGAGTAGATGGCGCAGAACGGCTTCAGGCCCTCGGCCGCCAGCGCGGCGGCGAAGGTCACGGCATGCTGCTCCGCGATGCCGACGTCGAAGGTGCGCTCGGGAAAGGCCTGGTTGAAGAGGTCGACGCCCGTGCCCGACGGCATGGCCGCGGTGATGGCGACGACCCTGTCGTCCTCGCGTCCCGCCTTGACGAGGCTCTCGCCGAAGACCCGCGTATAGGCCGGCGCGTTGGGCTTGGCCTTGGCCTGTGCGCCCGTGACGAGGTCGAAGGAGGTGACGCCGTGGTACTTGTCGGCCGCCGCCTCGGCGGGGGCGTAGCCCTTCCCCTTCTGGGTGCGGACGTGGACGAGGATCGGGCCCTGGCCCGCATCCCGCGCATTGCGCAGAACCGGGAGCAAGTGCTCCAGATTGTGCCCGTCGATCGGGCCCACGTAGAAGAACCCGAGCTCGCCGAACAGCGTGCCGCCGGTGATGAACCCGCGCGCATGCTCGACGGCGCGGGTGATGGTGCGATCGAGCGCCCGGGGCAGATGGCCCGTCACCTGCTTGCCCATCTCGCGCACGGTGAGATAGGTGCGGCCGGAGAACAGGCGCGACAGGTAGGACGACATGGCCCCCACCGGCGGGGCGATGGACATGTCGTTGTCGTTGAGGATGACGATGAGGCGCGAGCCCAGGGCCCCCGCATTGTTCATCGCCTCGTAGGCCATGCCGGCCGAGAGCGCGCCGTCGCCGATCACGGCCACGACGTGCCGGTCCGCTCCCGCCATGTCGCGCGCGACGGCCATGCCGAGGCCGGCGGATATCGAGGTGGAGGAATGCGCCGCGCCGAAGGGATCGTATTCGCTCTCCGTGCGCTTGGTGAAGCCGGAGAGGCCCCCGCCCTTGCGCAGGGTGCGGATGCGGTCGCGCCGGCCGGTGAGGATCTTGTGCGGATAGGCCTGGTGGCCGACGTCCCAGATGATGCGGTCGTCGGGCGTGTCGAAGACATAATGGAGCGCCACCGTGAGCTCCACTACGCCGAGCCCCGCGCCGAGATGACCGCCCGTCACGGACACCGCGCTGATCGTCTCCGCCCTCAGCTCGTCCGCCACCTGCTGGAGACTCGCCTCGGGCAGGCGCCGCAGGTCCCGCGGCAGGCGGATCTCGTCGAGGAGCGGGGTCGGTGACTGTGTCATGGCGGGCATTCCGGATGTCAGGCGAGTTCGCGGGAGGCGGCGGGATCGCCGCGCGGGGCGAGGCCGGCCGCGCGCAGGCGCAGCACGAGCTCGGTCCCATGGGCCAGGAAGGAGCCGCACAGCCATGTGGCCGTCGTGGTCCACTCCGCCTGGGTGAGCGCGGCGCCCAGCGCCATGATCATGCAGGCGCCCGAGGCGAGGTTGGCGAGGAGCGGCACGAGCGCGCCCGGCCGGGCGCGCAGCAGGACGACGAGAAGCGCGGCCTCGAAGAACATCAGCCCCAGGACGAGCTGGGCGATCGCGCCGCTGGCGAAGAACTGGGGCATGCTGCCCTCCCCGCCGGTCTTTGGGCCCTCGCTGGAGAGGTCGTCCCGGCGCTTGGAGTGACAGTATCCGCTGACAGTTCAGACTGTCAATTTTACTTTACAGTGATGCGCGCCCGCGCTCGGCAACCGTCGCGCCGGCACGCCAGGCGCTTGGGCAGGGCCGACTCCGGAACCGTCGCCGGGGCATTCGCTCGCCGATGACCAGCCGCGACGCCGGTGCGAGGCTCAGTCGTCCGCCGGGGCGGCGTCCTCGTCGGAGTCGAAGTCGCCGAGACCGAATCGGCGGAGCTTTGAATAGAGGCTCTGGCGACTGAGGCCCAGCATCTCGGCGGCCGAGGCGCGGTTGTCGCGCGTGATCTCCAGCGCCGCCTCGATGCAAAGGCGCTCGATCAGGTCGGTCGTCTCGCGCACCATGTCCTTGAGCGAGACGCGACCGATGAGGTCGGTGAATTGCTGCGCCGACACGAAGGGCTGGGCGCTGGACGCGGCGGCCTCGCGCCGCCA
This sequence comes from Alsobacter sp., assembly GCA_046349155.1. Classification (GTDB taxonomy): domain Bacteria; phylum Pseudomonadota; class Alphaproteobacteria; order Rhizobiales; family Beijerinckiaceae; genus Alsobacter. Next base: position 55,495 of record JAXMCW010000007.1, read on the forward strand.
GCCGACGCTGCGGATGCTGAAGCCGATGCAGGGCAGGTCGCCCCCCTCCACCAGGACGGCCGCGATCTCGACCGGCTCGATGCCTTCGAGCTCGCCGCGCAGCACCGTCTCGAAATTGCGGACGCCGCCGCTGCCCTTGAGATTGGCGAAGAGCGGCTCGAGGTCGACGCCGACGCGGCCGATCCAATGCTCGATCGGCCTGCCCTTCACCTGCTGCTCGGTCGCGACCTGCGCGAGGTCGAGGAAGGCGGAATTGGCCGCGAGCACCTTGTGGGCGAGGTCGGTTACGACGAAGGCGTCGGGCAGCCGCTCGATCACCTGCAGGATGTTCGCCGACGGCGCGGACGCCGCCGCCCCGCCCGGATCGGATGGCCGCAGGCGCACCAGCACGTGCGACGCCTGGTCGTGGCGGAACAGGGAGGCCGAGAGCAGCACGGGGGTGCGCCCGTCGACGAGCCTGGCCAGGACGTCGTCGATGCGGCCGACCTGGCGCGTCGCGGCCAGCAGGGACTGGACCGCCTGCTGGCTGTCGGCATGGAAGCAATCGGCCAGCGCGGTGCCCACGGCCCGCTTCTGGGGCAAGCCGAGGATCTTCAGCGCGGCGGGATTGAGGTCGACGATCCGGCTCGTTCCGGCGTCGATGATGGCCACCGCCTCGGCCGCCAGCTGAAAGAGCAGGCGATAGCGCGTCTCCACATTGCGGATGCGGGCATATTCGCGCTCCATGGACAGCTGCGCCTCGACGAGCCGCTGCTGCAGGGCGGCGAGGGCGCGCAGGTCCCGGCCCACCACGATGGTGGGTCCTTTCGACGCGACGCGGACGCCGCAATAGCGAATCGGGATGTCCGGTCCGGACCCCACGGCGTGGTTGACCTGGCGCCAGCGCGTCGGCTTCCCGGTCCGCAGGTCGGCGAGGACCTCCTGCACCTTCGGCCGCGACTCCTTGTTGACGGTGTCGATCCAGGGCAGTCCGATCCAGGACTGGACCTCGAGAACGGCCAGTTCGGGGCTGGCGACGCATACGTCGCGGATGACGCCGTCCGCATCTAGCACCAGCGCGATGTCGGACGAGGCTGTGATCAGGGAGCTGGCGGCTACCGGATCAAGGGTCCCCAGCGAGTCGGCCGCGTGAGCGAACGGCTGCAGGGATGAGAGGCTCGAGTCCAGGGGCTTGGCCACCTTCGATCCTTCGTGTCGGACGTACGGCTCATGCGTCAATATGACGCATCGCCCCGTTAGGCCAATTCGTCTTCCGGGCAAGCCCATAAGTCAGCAGGGCCTGGTCGTTCTGGTCGTCCTGCGACGATGTGGCCCGCCGCGACGCCCGCCGCAAGGGGCAACTGCGTCCCGAGGACCTCAATTCGGGCCGGCTTGCTGTCTTTGCAGCGACTCAGGCCCGTCCTCACGCCCGTTCCAACGGCCTCCGGCTCAAAATCGCCGAAGAAAACGTCCGCCTCTCCCGCAGTGCCATCCTCGCACTACAATGACAAATAATATTGACACTGACGATGACAATTTTTCTTGACGCTTTCATGGCCGAGATCCGCGGGCCCGCCCAGCGCGTATAAGGCACTCGCGGCAGCCCCGCCGCGCCGGTCAGGCGGCACCGGTCTTTTGCCGCCGGTTCGAAGGAGAATGCCCCCCATGCTGAGAACCATGTCCGTCGCCCTCGTGGCGGCGCTCGGCACACTGGCCATGAGCCAGGCCGCGTCGGCCCAGGACGCCGCCGCCGGCGAGAAGGTGTTCCTGAAGTGCAAGGCCTGCCACCAGATCGGAGAAGGCGCGAAGAACGCCGTCGGTCCCGTGCTGAACGGCGTCGTGGGCCGCCACTCCGGATCGGTCGAAGGCTACAACTACTCCGACGCCAACAAGAACTCGGGCCTGACCTGGGACGAGGCGACGCTGAAGGAGTACCTGAAGAACCCGAAGGCGAAGGTTCCCGGCACGAAGATGATCTTCCCGGGCCTGCCCAACGAGGCCGACATCGACAACGTGATCGCCTACCTGAAGCAGTTCGACGCCAGCGGCAAGAAGAGCTGACGTCGGCCAGCCGGCGTGGGGCGCCGGCTGTTCATCCGTCCCTCCTTGATCGTCAGAACCCTACACTCCGGTCCCGGCGCCGACCGCCGGCTCCGCAAGAGCGGCATTAGCCCTGCCCGCGAAGGCGCGGGGCCCGTCCCGACCGGCGCTACGGCGGAACGAGGCCGAAGAGGTGGGCGAGGTCCTTGAAAAAGATGCGCGCCTGCGCGACCGGCTTGGGACGGCCAAGCGACTTGTTCATGTAGGCCTCCCAGGTCATCCGCTGCACGTCGGCGTCGCGGCAGATCGAGACGAAGCGCTCGCGGCGCTTGTCGCTCGAATACCAGAAGTACTGCATGATCCCGAGGATCCAGAACACGCGCCCATGGTCCTTCATGAAGCGCTTGCGCACGAGCGCGAGCGCCCTGGGCTGTCCGGTCGCGAGGAACAGGCTGCCTGCTTCCGCCGCCAGCCGCCCGCCGAGCAGGGCGTAGTAGATCCCCTCCCCTGATGCGGGTGCCACGGTGCCCGCGGCGTCGCCCACGACGACGACGTCGCGGCCATTGTCCCAGCGCTTGAGCGGCTTCATCGGGATCGGGGCGCCTTCGCGGCGCACCGTGCGGCAGGCGTCGAGCCCCGAGGCCGCGCGCAGGTCGCGGATCGCCGAGCGCAGCGAGAAGCCCTTGTGCGCGCTGCCCGTCCCGATGCTCAGCGTCTCGCCATGCGGGAAGACCCAGGCGTAGAAGTCTGGCGACAGCGCGCCGCGATAGATCACGTCGCAGCGGCCGGAATCATAATCGAGGGCGCCGGGCCGCGGCGCCTCGAGGATCTCGTGATAGGCGAAGACGCAGGGCACCTCGCCGCCGCGGGGAATCTCCTGGCGGGCCACGGCGGACCGTGCGCCGTCCGCGCCGATCACCAGCCGCGTGCGCAGCTCCAGCGCCCCGCCGCCGGCCTCGCCGCTCCGGCTGAGATGGACCACGGTCTCGCCGTCCTCTCGCGTGATGCGCTCGAAGACGGCGTCGTAGCGGTCCGCTCCCGCCTCCGCCGCACGCCGTCGCAGCCACTCGTCGAAGGGCCCGCGATCCACCATGCCCACATAGCCGCCATCAATGGGCATGGCGACGCGCTTGTCGCTGGGGGAGATCATGCGCGCGCCGGCGATGCGGGCCACGAGCATGGCAGGGGGGATGTCGAAGTCGCGCACGGCACGCGGCGGGATGGCCCCGCCGCAGGGCTTGATCCGCCCGGCCTTGTCGACGAGCGCGACGCGGTGGCCGCGCTGCGCGAGTTCATGGGCGGCCGTGGCGCCCGACGGGCCGCCGCCGATCACGACGGCATCGTATCGCTCGCTCATCAGGGCGTTCCTCGTCGCAACGGCACCAGGCGGGATGGCCGATCCGTTCGCGGCTGATTGTCCAGGCCCGGTTGCCGATCCCGCATCATCGCTGTCCGCCGACCGGTACCCATGCCGCGGGACGGCGATCCCGCGCCGCGCCCTGCCTGGCAGGCCCGGCGCCCGGCTGTTCGCCGGCGGGCCGGGGCAACGACGCGGCGAGCGCCGCGCTCACCAGGAAGAGGCCGGCCTCGGCCGTGAAGACCACGCCGTAGGCGATCGCCGGGGACTCGAAGATCCGCCGCGCGACGTCGACGGCGACCGTCCCCGCGAAGCCTCCGAAGCCGAAGGCGACCGCCTGCGCGGCGCCCCAGACGCCGAGCCGCGTTCCCTCGCGGGAGCGCTGGCCCGCGCCGGCGAGCCCCATCATCGAGCCGATCGCCGCGACGGCGAAGACTCCGTTGAAGAAGCCCAGGGAGAAGACGGCGGGACGCAGCGGGAAGTCGGGCCCGAAGGAGGCCGCGCTGGCGAGCGCCAGCAGCGGCAAAGCCGAGCCCAGGCACCCCAGCACCGTCCACACCCGCAGCGTGCCAATTCGCCGGCCGCTTCCCAGCGTGGTGACGACGCTGACGAAGATCATTCCCGCGAGCACGCCGCCATGCTGCACGCCCGAGAGCTTGGTCGAGCTTCCCGGCGTATAGCCGAAGACCACGCCCGAAAACGGTTCGAGCACGAGTTCCTGGGCGCTGTAGGCCAGCATCGAGACGAAGACGAAGATCGCGAACCGGCGGGCCCGGTCATCCGCGAGGACCTCCCGCACGGCGGCGAGGAAGGACGGCGGCGGTCCGGACCGCGCGGCGGCGGCGGACAAGGCGGGGCGCGGGGACTCGGGCCCGGCCGCCTCGATGCCCCAGACCGCCAGCGTCGCCAAGGCGACGGCAAGCGCCGAGACGGTGGCCGTCACCTCCACCAGGCGCGCCGGCGTGAACGGGTCGAGGAAGTGCCCGGCCAGGGGCGCGCAGATGGCGAAGCCCGCGATCATCATGATCCAGACGATGGCCGCCGCCGCGCCGCGCCGCTCGGGCTGGACGCGGGTCGCAAGCAAGGCGAGGAGCGAGGTGCCCGCCGCGCCGACGCCGATGCCGATGGCGAGGAAGCAGAACACGGCGAGGGCGATGCCCAGGACGGGCAGAACAGAGGCGAGCGCCGTGGCGGCGGCCGCCCCGGTGGCCCCGGCGCCGAGAAGCGCCATGCCGCCGATGATCCAGGGCGTGCGGCGCCCGCCGAGGTCGGAGCCGAAGCCCCAGCGCGGTCGCAGCACCTGCACCGCATAGTGGAGGCCGACGAGCGCGCCCGGGACCAGCGCCGGCAGCGCGAGTTCCACGACCATCACGCGGTTGATGGTCGAGGTCATGATCACGACGATGGCGCCGAGGGAGGTCTGGACGAGACCGAGCCTTGCAATGCCAAGCCAGCCGAGGCTCCGGGCCGCGTTGGACATCATCGTCACCTGCCGGACAGGCGCCGTCGGGACGGCGCGGAACGCCTCTCTCGAAGGCGCATCGACAGGCTATCAAGACACTCCCAAGTGTCAATTCAGATTTACACTTCGGGCCTGCCCGCGAGCCCTGCTCGGCGGGTGCGGAGCTCTCGCCTAGTCGTCCACGTCCTCGGGTTCTTCCGCGGAGACGAGGCCATGGCGCCGCAGCTTGGAATAGAGGCTCTGGCGGCTCAGGCCGAGCATTTCCGCGGCGGAGGCCCGGTTGTTTCGGGTGAGTTCGAGCGCCGCGACGATGCAGCGCCGCTCGACCTCGTCGGTGGTCTCGCGCACCAGGTTCTTCAGCGAGACCTGGCCGATGAGATCGGTGAGCCTGGCCACCGAGAACGGAAGGTCGGGGTCGGCCTCGGGGGTCGCCGTGCGTCCCTGGGCCGGGCGCAGGGTGAAGCCCAGGCAGGCATCGCCGCCCTGGGTGAGGGCCACCGCGGTCACCTCGACCTCCGTGCGGTCGCCGAGTTCGGGGCGGACGACCGTCGAGAACCGCCGCAGCGAGCCGCGCTCGCGCACGGCGTGCACCAGCACGTCGACATCCACCTCCGTGCGCCCCAGCCAGCGCTCGAGCAGCTGCCCGCGGGCCTGGTCGAGCACCGGGACCTGGACCAGATCGAGGAAGGCGGGATTGGCGAGGAGGATGCGCCGGTCCAGGCCGGTGATCACCAGCGCCTCCGGCATCTGCTCGATCACCGCGAGGATGCGCGCGTCGTCCAGCGCCACGCGCCCGGTGGAGACCCGGTCGGCGGGGGCCAGCCGCACGAGGCACCGGACCGCGTTGTCCTGGCGGAACAGCATGGCCGACATCTGGAACAGCTCGTCGCGTCCCGCCAGCCGGGCCCGCACGTCGTCGGCGCGCGCGGTCAGCCGAACCGCCGCCAGCACCGTCTCGATGTCGGAGCGCGTCGAATCGTCGAATAGCGGCGGCAGCTCGACGCCGACGGCGTCCTTCGGCTTGCGCCCGATGAAACCGGCGAAGGCGGGATTGGCCTCGAGCACGCGCCAGGTGGAGGGGTCGGCGATGGCGATGGCCTCGAGCGAGGTCTGGAACAGCATGCGGTAGCGCCCTTCGGCGCTCGCGATCCGCTGGTAGTCCCGCGCCATGGCCTGCTCGGCCATGGTGAGCCGGTGCTGCAGCGCCACCAGGGCGCGCAGCTCCCGCCCGATCAGGACGACCCGGTCGTCGCCGACGCGCAGGCTGGAATAGCGCACCGGCAACTCGCTGCCGCGCGGCAGGCGGTGATTGACGTGCCGCCAGCGCGACGGCCCCGCAGCGACGGCCTCCGCCACGAGGTCCTGCACCTTCTCGACGCTGTCGGGCGCCACCGTGTCCGTCAGGCGGCGGCCGACCCACGCCATCAGGCCCTCGTGCATCAGTTCGTCGCTGCCGAGGGAGAGATCCTTGATGATCCCATGCCCGTCGACCACCAGAGCCAGGTCCGAGGCGGCCGCGATGAGCGTAGCGGCCACGTCGGCGTCCAGGCTGCCGATGTGGTCGGGACCGGCCTCGAAAGGCCTCAGGGCCTGTCGGCCGGGAGAACGTTCGGCAATCGTCATGAGGGGGAGTCGGTCAGCGGGGGATGATCAGGAGAGGTGGGCTCCGACCTCAAGGAGGCCCTGGGCGACGGAGACGGCCGACTGCGCATCCACCGCGGTGGCGTCGGCCCCGATGAGAATTGCAAGATCCGGGCGCTCGAGGAAAGCCGGCCCGCCGACGATGACGCCGAGCGCGGGGTTTCTGGACTGGCGCCGGACGTCGCGGATCAGCCCGACGAGCGCATCCACGTTGCGGTCGCTGCCCAGCGAGAAACCCACGACGCCGAAGGTTTCGCGGCGCACGAGAGTCGGCAGGTCGAAGGCGAGCCCCGCCGCGCCGCCCCAGACGTCCCAGCCGGCGGCGAGGAAGAATTTTTCCACGATGGAGATGCCCAGCGTGTGCTGCTCGCCGGGCGCCGGGGCGAGCAGGATCCGCTTGTGCTCGCTCCATTGGATCGGATCGAGCCCCGCGGTGGTGCTGCGCTCGCGCACGAGCTGCTGGAGCATGGACAGCGCCATCGTCACCTCCACGAAGTCGCAGAGGTCGGCCTTCCACATCTCGCCGAGCACGCGCGCCGCTGGCGCGAAGAGATCCAGCAGCACGGCTTCCGACGACAGGCCGGCCGCCGCGAGGTCCTGAACATAGGTCAGAACGCTGTGGTAGCCCGTGCTCAGGAGGAGCTGGACGAACTCGCCGACGTCGATGGCGCGCGGCTGCTGCGGAACGCGGCCATCCGCCGCGGCGGGGCGGCGATGCGCCAGCGCCAGGCGGGGGATGATTTCCGCCTCGATCACCTGCTCCAGCGCCGTCTTGGCCTCCCCCAGAATCTCGGCCTGCTGGCGCCGCCATTCGTCATGGCCGTCGCCGTGCCGGGATGGCCCGTCGTCGCTCCTGCAAAGCCTGGATAAGTCCATGGGCCCCCTCCCCAAACGGGTCCGGCGCTGTGCGAGGCGTCGGGCCAAGACCGTGGCTTTGTCGCTCGTTCTGATCACGCTGTGCACCCCAAGCTTAGGCCATCGCAGCGCGCGTGGATAGCCTCAACCATGAAAGCCCAAGGCGGCGCGTCTGTAAACATGCCTTGACGTCAAGTTGCCTTGACAGTCGGGGAAGGGGGGGCCTAGTCTCGCCGAGGGTCAACAAAGGCCCCTGATGCGGGGTGGGAGGCAGGTCTTGGTTCAGGCTCGACGCGCTTCCGGGCAGCCCCTCTACACCGACGAGGAACGCCGCCGGCGGGATCGTTCGCCCTGGACGATCGTGCAGGGCGTGCTGGCGCCGGTGCAGTTCATGGTCTTCCTGATCAGCGTCGCGCTCATCCTGCGCTACCTCGCGACAGGCGAGGGCTATGCCGCCGCGACCGCCTCGATCGTGGTCAAGACGTTCACGCTCTACTCGATCATGGTGACGGGCTCGATCTGGGAGAAGGACGTCTTCGGCGTCTGGCTGTTCGCGCCGGCCTTCTTCTGGGAGGACGTGGTCAGCTTCCTCGTCATCGGCCTGCACACCGCCTATCTCGCGTCGCTCTTCGGCACGTGGCTCAGCCCCACCGGCCAGATGCTCCTCGCGCTGGCGGCCTATCTCACCTATGTCGTCAATGCGGCCCAGTTCCTCCTCAAGCTCAGGGCGGCGCGACTCGCCGATCCGCGGGCCGTGAGCGGCGGGCGTGGCGGCCTTGCGGGGGCGTCGTCATGAACGCGCCCCTCGCCGGGCTGACGCGCGACGCGGGACCGGGCTGCAGCTCGGCGCCGGTGCTGCGCGAGCGCGGCCAGCGGGAGGTCTTCTGCGGCCTGACCGGCATCGTCTGGCTGCACCGAAAGATCCAGGACGCGTTCTTCCTGGTCGTTGGCTCGCGGACCTGTGCGCATCTGCTGCAGTCCGCGGCAGGCGTGATGATCTTCGCCGAGCCCCGCTTCGCCACCGCCATCATCGACGAGCGCGATCTCGCCGGGCTCGCCGACGTCAACGAGGAGCTCGACCGCGTGGTCGGCCAGCTGCTCGAGCGCCGGCCCGACATCAAGCTCCTGTTCCTCGTGGGCTCCTGCCCGTCCGAGGTGATCAAGCTCGACCTTGCGCGCGCCGCCGTACGCCTGTCGCGCATCCACACGCCGGGCGTGCGGGTGCTCTCTTATTCCGGCAGCGGCATCGAGACGACCTTCACGCAGGGCGAGGATGCCTGCCTCGCCTCCCTCGTGCCAAGCCTGCCGGCCGCGGCCGACGGCGCCGCGCCGTCGCTGCTGGTGGTGGGTGCGCTGGGCGACGTGGTGGAAGACCAGTTCAGGCGCCTGTTCGAAGCCATGGGCATCGGCCCTGTCGCGTTCCTCCCCCCGCGACGGGCCGCCGACCTGCCGGCCGTGGGGCCCGGCACGCGCATGTTGCTGGCGCAGCCCTATCTCGCGGAGACCGCGCGCGCGCTCGAGGAGCGCGGCTGCGTCAGGCTCTCCGCGCCGTTCCCGCTGGGCGAGGAAGGGACGACCCTTTGGCTCGAGGCTGCGGCCCTTGCCTTCGAGGTGACCCCCGAGCGCTTCGCCGCGGCGACGGACCCGGGCCGCGGACGGGCGCGCAAGGCGGTCGAGGCGCGCCGCGCCGGCCTGGCCGGCCGGCGCGCCTTCCTCTTCCCCGATTCGCAGATCGAGGTGCCGCTCGCCCGCTTCATGGCGCGCGAGCTGGGCATGCTTCCGGTCGAGGTGGGCACGCCCTACCTGCACCGCCAGCACATGGAGCGAGAGCTCGCCCTGCTGCCGGCCGGCCCCCTGCTGAGCGAGGGCCAGGACGTCGAGCGCCAGCTCGACCGCTGCCGCGAGGCGAAGCCCGACATCGCCGTGTGCGGGCTCGGCCTGGCCAACCCGCTGGAGGCGGAGGGCATCACGACCAAGTGGTCCATCGAGCTCATCTTCACGCCCATCCAGGGCTACGAGCAGGCGGGCGACCTCGCCGAGCTCTTCGCCCGGCCGCTCGTGCGGCGCACGCGGCTGGAGGTCTGACATGCAGCTCACCGTGTGGACCTACGAAGGACCGCCGCATGTCGGGGCGATGCGCATCGCGACCGCCATGCAGGGCCTCCACTACGTCCTGCACGCTCCGCAGGGCGACACCTACGCCGACCTGCTCTTCACGATGATCGAGCGGCGCGACAGGCGCCCGCCCGTGACCTACACGACCTTCCAGGCGCGCGACCTCGGCAGCGACACGGCGGAGCTGTTCAAGTCCGCCGCAGCAGCCGCCTACGAGCGTTTCCGGCCGCAAGCCATGATCGTCGGCTCGTCCTGCACGGCCGAGCTGATCCAGGACGATCCCGGTGGCCTCGCCCAGGCGCTGCAGCTGCCCGTCCCCGTCGTGCCGCTGGAACTGCCCTCCTACCAGAAGAAGGAGAACTGGGGCGCGGCGGAGACCTTCTACCGCCTCGTCCGCACGCTGGCGGCCCGCGGCGGCGTGCGCCCCGCGCGCGAAGGCCGTGCGCCCGTCTGCAACATCCTCGGACCCACCGCGCTCGGCTTCCGCCACCGCGACGACCTGCGCGAGATCCGCGGCCTTCTCGAGGGCCTCGGCGTGCGGATCAACGTGGTCGCTCCGCTGGACGCCACGCCCGCCGACCTCGTCCGGCTCGGCGAGGCCGACTTCAACGTCGTGCTCTATCCCGAGATCGCGGGCGCCGCCGCGCAATGGCTCGAGAAAAACCTCGGCCAGCCCGCCACCAAGGTGGTGCCGATCGGCGTCGGCGCGACGCGTGACTTCGTCGCGGAAGTCCGCGCCCTCGCGGGCCTGCCCGACGGCCCCATGCCGGGCGATTCGCGGCTGCCCTGGTATTCGCGCTCGGTCGACTCGACCTACCTCACCGGCAAGCGCGTCTTCATCTTCGGCGACGCGACGCACGCCGTCGCCGCGGCGCGCGTGGCCGCGACGGAGCTCGGCTTCACGGTCGTCGGCCTGGGTACCTACAGCCGCGAGTTCGCGCGCGAAGTGCGCGCCGCCGCACAGCTCTACGGCGTCGAGGCCCTGATCACCGACGATTACCTCGCCGTCGAGGCGAAGGTCGCGGAGCTGCAGCCCGAGCTCGTGCTCGGCACGCAGATGGAGCGCCACATCGCCAAGCGGCTGGGCATTCCCTGCGCGGTGATCTCCGCCCCGGTCCACGTCCAGGACTTCCCGGCCCGCACCTCCCCGCAGATGGGCTTCGAGGGCGCGAACGTCCTGTTCGACACCTGGATCCATCCGCTGATGATGGGCCTCGAGGAGCACCTCCTGGCCATGTTCCGGGAGGACCCGGAATTCCACGACGGCGCGGTTCCCTCGCATCTCGGCGCGGGCGCGCTCGCGGCTCCCGCGGAAGCGCCCGCGCCGCAGGAGCCGGCCCCGCGGCCGGACCCGCTCGCCGTCACCCCCGACAGCATCGCCCTTCCGTCCCCCGTGGCGGCCTCCCCCTCCCCCGTCTCGACCGCCCCGGGCTGGGCGGCCGAGGCCGAACAGGAACTGAAGAAGATCCCGTTCTTCGTGCGCGGCAAGGCCCGCCGCAACACGGAGCGCTTCGCCAGCGAGCACGGCGTCTCGCTGATTACCGTGGACGTCCTTTACGATGCCAAGGCCCATTTCAGCCGCTAGTGCGATCCCGGTGCGGGTCGCGATCGTGACGATGGACACCCATCTCGCGAGCGCGGTGGAGCGCGCGACGCGCCGGCTTCACCGGGACCTGCCGGGACTCGTGCTGCGCCTGCATGCCGCCTCGGAATGGGCGCATGACGAGGCGGCGCTCGACCGCTGCCGCGCCGACATCGCGGCGGCCGACATCGTGGTCAACGCCATGCTGTTCATGGAAGACCATTTCGAGGCGATCCTGCCGGACCTGCGCGCCCGGCGCGAGGCGTGCGACGCGATGGTGTGCCTGCTCTCGGCCGGCGAGGTGACCAAGCTCACCCGCATGGGCCGCTTCAGCATGGACGGCCAGGGCGGGGGCGCGCTCTCCTTCCTGAAGAAGCTGCGCGGCAGCGGCAAGGAGCGCAACGCCAGCGCCGGCGCCAAGCAGATGACCATGCTGAAGCGCCTGCCGCAGATCCTGCGCTTCATCCCCGGCACGGCCCAGGACGTGCGCGCCTATTTCCTGGCGCTGCAATATTGGCTCGCCGGCTCCGACGACAATGTCGAGAACCTCGTGCGGATGCTGGTCGACCGCTATGCGGACGGTCCGCGCAAGGCCCTGCGCGGCGCCTTGAAGGTCGCCGCGCCGGTCGCCTATCCGGAGGTCGGCGTCTACCACCCCCGCCTGAAGGGCCGCATCGGCGAGAAGGCCGAGGCGCTTCCCGCCGCCGGCCGCCGCGGCGTCGTGGGCGTGCTGGGCCTGCGCTCCTACATGCTGGCCGGCAACGCGGCCCACTATGACGGCGTGATCGCGGCGCTCGAGGCGCGCGGCCTCGCCGTGGTGCCCGCCTTCTCCAGCGGGCTCGACTCGCGCCCGGCCATCGAGACCTTCTTCATGAAGGATGGCCGGCCGGTCATCGACGCGCTCGTCTCGCTCACGGGCTTCTCGCTGGTGGGCGGCCCCGCCTACAACGACGCCGGCGCGGCCGAGGCCGTGCTGGCCCGCCTCGACGTGCCCTACATCGCCGCGCACCCGGCGGAGTTGCAGACGCTCGAGGCCTGGGGAACCTCGGACCGCGGCCTGCTGCCGGTGGAATCGACCATCATGGTCGCGATCCCCGAACTCGACGGCGCGACGGGCCCGATGGTGTTCGGCGGCCGTTCGGACAAGGCCGGACAGGCCTGCAACGGCTGCGGCAGGAACTGCACCTTCTCGCCCGGCGCCGACGACCGCGACATGCAGGCCTGCCCGGAGCGCGCGGAGATGCTCGCCGCCCGCGTCGACCGGCTCGTCGCGCTGCGCCGCTCCCCCCGCAAGGACCGCAAGGTCGCGGCCGTGCTCTTCAACTTCCCCCCCAATGCCGGCAATACCGGCACGGCGGCCTATCTCTCGGTCTTCGAATCGCTGTTCGCCACGCTCAAGGCCATGGCCGCCGAGGGCTATACGGTGGAGCTGCCCGACAGCGTCGAGGCTTTGCGCAACGCGGTCATCGAGGGCAACCGCCAGCGCTTCGGGGCGCTCGCCAACGTGCATGCCCGCATCTCCGCCGACGATCACGTGCGCCGCGAGACGTGGCTCGGCGAGATCGAGGCGCAGTGGGGTCCCGCACCGGGCAAGCACCAGGCCGACGGCGCGTCGATCCACGTGCTCGGCGCGCAATTCGGCAATGTCTTCGTCGGCGTGCAGCCCGCCTTCGGCTACGAGGGCGACCCGATGCGGCTGCTCTTCGAGAAGGGCTTCGCCCCGACGCACGCCTTCTCCGCCTTCTACCGCTGGATCCGCGAGGATTTCGGCGCCCACGCCGCGCTGCATTTCGGCACGCATGGCGCGCTGGAATTCATGCCGGGCAAGCAGACCGGCCTGTCCGGCCGCGACTGGCCGGACCGCCTGATCGGCGACCTGCCCAACCTCTACCTCTACGCGGCCAACAATCCCTCCGAGGGTGCGATCGCCAAGCGGCGCGCCGCCGCGACGCTCGTGAGCTACCTCACGCCGCCCGTCGCCCATGCCGGGCTCTATCGCGGCCTGCTCGACCTCAAGGCGTCGCTGGAGCGCTGGCGGGCCTGCGACCCCGCCCGCGAGGGCGAACGCCACGAGCTGGCAACCCTCGTCCAGGCCCAGGCGGCCCTCGTCGACCTGGCCACCGCGGAGCCCGCCTGGGGCGAGGACGCGGCGGCCCGCATCGAGGCGCTGCAGACGAGCGTGCTGGAGCTCGAGTACACGCTGATCCCGCACGGCCTGCACGTGGTCGGCGAACCGCTCACGCGCGAGCAGCGCGTGGAGATGCTTGAGGCCATCGCCGACGCCGCGCACGGGGTCCGGCCCGGCCGCGCCGCGTTCGAGGTGCTTGCGGATGGCGGGACGCCGGCCACCGCCGTCGCCGCCGCCGCGACGCAGGACGACCGGCTCCCGGCCGCCTTCGAGGCGCTGGCCCAGACGGAGCGCCTGCTGCGCGAGGACACCGAGGTCAGGGCCCTGCTCCACGCGCTGGACGGCCGCTTCGTCCGCCCGGCCCCCGGGGGCGACGTCCTGCGCACGCCGGCCGTGCTGCCCACCGGGCGCAACCTGCACGGCTTCGACCCCTTCCGCATCCCCAGCGCCTTCGCGCTGCAGGACGGCGCCAAGCAGGCCGAGCGGGTGCTCGAGCGCCACCTCGCCGACGGCAACCCCCTGCCCGAGACGGTCGCCATCGTGCTGTGGGGCACGGACAACCTGAAGAACGAGGGCGGGCCGATCGCCCAGGCGCTCGCGCTGCTCGGCGCGCGCCCCCGCTTCGACGGCTATGGCCGACTGGCCGGCGCGGTGCTCGTGCCGCTCGAGGATCTCGGCCGGCCGCGCATCGACGTGATGGTCTCCCTGTCCGGCATCTTCCGCGACCTGCTGCCTCTCCAGGTCAAGCTGCTCGCCGAAGCCTGCTACGCCGCCGCAGCCGCCGAGGAGCCCGAGGACCGCAACTTCGTCCGCAAGCACGCCCTCGCCCGCATGCGCGAGACGGGCTGCGACCTGGAGACCGCGGCGCTGCGCGTGTTCGGCAACGCCGACGGGGCCTATGGCTCCAACGTGAACCACCTCGTCGAGAACGGGCGCTGGGAGGACGAGGACGAGCTCGCCGAGACCTATACGCGGCGCAAGAGCTTCGCCTATGGCCGTTCCGGCCGGCCCGTGCAGCAGCTCGACCTGCTGAAGAGCCTGCTGGCGGGCGTCGACCTCTCCTACCAGAACCTCGACTCGGTGGAACTCGGCGTCACGACCGTGGACCACTATTTCGACACGCTCGGCGGCATCAGCCGCGCCGCCGCCAGGGCCCGCGGCAAGGCGCTGCCGGTCTATATCGGCGACCAGACGCGTGGCGAGGGCGTGGTGCGCTCGCTGGGCGAGCAGGTCTCGCTGGAGGCCCGCACGCGCATGCTCAATCCCAAGTGGTACGAGGGCATGCTGAACCACGGCTACGAGGGCGTGCGCCAGATCGAGGAGCACGTCTCCAACACGATGGGATGGTCTGCCACCACGGGCGACGTCGCCCCCTGGGTCTACCAGAAGATCACCCAGACCTTCGTGCTCGACGAGGCCATGCGCGAGCGACTCGCGAGCCTCAACCCCACCGCCTCCGCACGTCTCGCCAACCGCCTCATCGAGGCCCACGAGCGCCACTACTGGACGCCCGATGCGGCCACGCTGGAGGCGCTGCGCCAGGCGAGCGAGGACCTCGAAGACCGGCTGGAAGGCGTCGGCTCGTCCGTCGCCGCCGCGGCCTGACCCCCGGAGGACATGCCTTGAACGCCCTCACCCCGATCCCGACCCGCCTGCGCCGGCCCGACGGCGAAGGCAGCGTGCAGGTCCAGATGGACCCCACGCTGAAGATCGGCACGGCCAAGGTCTTCGCCGTCTACGGAAAAGGCGGCATCGGCAAGAGCACGACGTCGTCGAACCTGTCCGTGGCCTTCGCCAAGCTCGGCAAGCGCGTGCTGCAGATCGGCTGCGATCCCAAGCACGATTCCACCTTCACGCTCACCAAGCGCCTCGTCCCCACCGTCATCGACGTGCTGGAGAGCGTGCAGTTCCACTCCGAGGAATTGCGGCCCGAGGACTTCGTGGTCGAGGGCTATGCCGGCGTGATGTGCGTGGAGGCCGGCGGGCCGCCGGCCGGCACCGGCTGCGGCGGCTATGTCGTGGGCCAGACGGTGAAGCTCCTCAAGGAGCACCACCTGCTGGACGATACCGACGTCGTGATCTTCGACGTGCTGGGCGACGTCGTGTGCGGCGGCTTCGCCGCGCCGCTGCAGCACGCCGACCGCGGCCTGATCGTCACCGCGAACGATTTCGACTCCATCTTCGCCATGAACCGCATCGTCGCGGCGATCCACTCCAAGGCGAAGAACTACAACGTGCGCATCGGCGGCGTCATCGCCAACCGCAGCGCCGGCACGGACCAGATCGACCGCTTCAACGACGCCGTGGGCCTGCAGCGGCTCGCCCACTTCCCCGATCTCGACGTGGTGCGCCGCAGCCGGCTGAAGAAGGCGACGCTCTTCGAGATGGAGAGCACGCCCGAGCTGGAGGCCGTCAAGGCCGAATACCTGCGCCTCGCCCAGTCGCTCTGGGACGGCGTGGACGAGTGCCAGGCGCAGCCCATGAAGGACCGCGACCTGTTCGAATTCTTGGGATTTGACTGATGCTGGGGTTCAACTGATGCCCACGGCCACCTACAGCGCCCGCAGGGGCGAGCTCAAGACCTACTTCGACCGCACCGCGGTGGACGCCTGGAAGCGCCTCACCTCGGACGCGCCCGTCGGACGCATCCGCGCCACCGTGCGCGCCGGACGCGACCGCATGCGCGCGACGCTGCTGGACTGGCTGCCGGCCGACCTCACGGGCCGCCGCGTGCTCGACGCGGGCTGCGGCACCGGCGCCCTCGCCGTCGAGGCCGCACGCCGCGGCGCCGACGTCGTCGCCATCGACCTGTCGCCCACCCTCGTCGACCTCGCGCGCGAGCGCTGCGCGGGCGAGGGCCGCCCGGGCTCGCTCACCTTCCTCGTCGGCGACATGCTCGACCCCGCCCTGGGCGGTTTCGACCACGTGGTGGCGATGGACTCGCTCATCCACTACCGCAAGCACGACGTGACGCGCGTGCTCGCGGGTCTGGCGAAGCGGACCTCGTCCTCGATCGTCTTCACCTTCGCCCCCCGCACGCCCCTGCTGACGGCGTTCTGGGCGGTGGGGCGCACCTTCCCGCGCTCGGACCGCGCGCCCGCCATCGAGCCGGTCGCCGAGCATGACCTGCGGCGGCTGATCGCGGGGGCCGAGGGGCTCGGCTCCTGGGCGACCCGGCGCACGCACCGCGTCGCCTGCGGCTTCTACACGTCGCAGGCCCTGGAGGTGCTGCGCTCATGAACATCCTGCGCCGCACCATGATCGACGGGGTGAAGCGGCTTGGACCGCAATTCCTCCCCTTCGCGGACGCCGCCACTCCCGAACTGCCGATGGGCCGCCTGCTGCGGCTCTCGCTGTTCCAGGTGACGGTGGGCATGGCGGCGGTGCTGCTCATCGGCACGCTCAACCGCGTCATGATCGTGGAGCTCGGCGTCGAGGCGTGGATCGTCGCGCTGATGGTCTCGCTGCCGCTCCTCTTCGCGCCGCTGCGCGCGCTGATCGGCCACCGGTCGGACACCTACCGCTCTTTCCTCGGGTGGCGCCGCGTGCCCTTCATCGCGTTCGGCACGATGCTGCAGTTCGGCGGACTCGCCATCATGCCGTTCGCTCTGATCCTGCTCTCGGGCGACACGACGGGCCCGCTCTGGATCGGCAAGGTCGGCGCGGCGCTCGCCTTCCTGCTCGTCGGCGCGGGTCTGCACACCGTCCAGACCGTGGGCCTCGCGCTGGCGACCGACCTGGCGCCCGCCCATGTGCGCCCGCGCGTCGTGGCGCTGCTCTGCGTGATGCTGCTCGTCGGCATGGTCGCGAGCGCGGTGATCTATGGCGCGCTGCTCGCCAATTTCAGCCAGCTCCGCCTCATCCAGGTGATCCAGGGCTCGGCCGTCGTGACCATGGGCCTCAACCTCGTCGCCCTGTGGAAGCAGGAGGCCCGCCAGCCCTCCCGCACGCGGCCCGGCGCCGTCCGGCAGGACTTCTCCGAGGCGTGGGCGATGTTCCTGCGCGGGGGCAAGGCGAGCCGGCGGCTCGTGGCCACCGGCATCGGCACGGCCGCCTTCAGCATGCAGGACGTGCTGCTGGAACCCTATGGCGGCCAGATCCTGCGCCTGACCGTCGGCCAGACAACGGCGCTCACGGCCG
This sequence comes from Alsobacter sp., assembly GCA_046349155.1. Classification (GTDB taxonomy): domain Bacteria; phylum Pseudomonadota; class Alphaproteobacteria; order Rhizobiales; family Beijerinckiaceae; genus Alsobacter. The sequence continues at coordinate 72,794 of JAXMCW010000007.1, forward strand.
CCCTGGCGGCGGGCGGCATCGCCGGCCTCGTGCTCGCCGCGCGCCGGCTCAACCACGGCGCCGATCCGCACCGCGTCGCCGCCTCGGGCGTGCTGGCGGGCATCGTCGCCTTTTCGGCGGTCATCTTCTCCGGCGCGCTGGGCTGGGGCCCGCTCTTCGGCCTGGGCGTCGCGCTCATCGGCTTCGGCGGCGGCCTGTTCGGCCACGGCACGCTGACGGCCACGATGGCGGCGGCGCGCGAGCACAGCGACAGCGGCATCGCGCTCGGCGCCTGGGGCGCGGTGCAGGCCAGCGCCGCGGGGCTCGCCATCGCGGCGGGCGGCATCCTGCGCGACGGCATGGCCGAGTGGGGCGGCCACGGCGCGCTGGGCCCCGTCATGGCCGAGCCGGGTTCCGCCTACGCCTTCGTCTACCACCTCGAAATCCTGCTGCTCTTCGTGACGCTCGTCGCGCTGGGGCCGCTCGTCTCACGCCGCAGCCGCGGCGATTCCACGTCTGCTCAACTCGGCCGGCTGGCCGTGTCCAACTGACCTCGGGAGGTCATGATGCTGAGAGGAATGCTGACCCAAAACCTGGACGTCGCGCAGGTCGTCCTCTACGCCTTCTGGGTCTTCTTCGCGGGCCTGATCTTCTATATTCGCCGCGAGGACCGGCGCGAGGGCTACCCGCTGGAGAACGACAAGACGGGCGAACTCGCCATGGCGGGCTTCCCGCTGATCGCCGAGCCGAAGACCTTCCGCCTGCCCCACGGGCTGGGCACCTTCTCCGCGCCGAACGACCAGCGCGACACGCGCCCGATCAAGGCCGAGAAGATTGCCCCCTTCGCCGGCGCGCCGCTGGAGCCGACGGGCAATCCCCTCGTCGACGGCGTCGGCCCGGCCGCCTGGGCCGAGCGCGCCGATCGTCCGGACATCGACACGCACGGCAACCCGCGCATCCGCCCGATGCGCGTCGCCACCGACTTCAAGATCGACGAGCACGACGACGACCTGCGCGGCTGGACCGTGGTGGGCATGGACGGCGTGGCGGCGGGCACCGTGACGGACATCTGGGTCGACCGCATGGAGCACATCATCCGCTACCTCGAGATGACGCGCGGCACGGGCGGCCCCTCGGTCATCCTGCCGGTGTGCTTCGGCCAGTTCGACAGCAAGCGGGCCGTCGTCTACGTGCACGCGCTGCGCGGTGCGCAGTTCGCCAACGTGCCGGCGCTGAAGAACCCCGACCAGATCACCCTGCTCGAGGAAGACAAGATCTCCGGCTATTTCGGCGGCGGCACGCTCTACGCCACGCCCCAGCGTTCGGAGCCCCTGCTGTGAGCCACGGCCACGACGATTTCGCCTTCGAGCCCATTCCCGGCCTGCCGGCGCGTCCGCCGCAGGACGAGGCCATCCTGTGGCAGGGGGCGCCGGACTGGCGCCACCTCGCCGTGCGGGCCTTCCATGTGCGCAAGGTGTTCGTCTATTTCGGCCTCCTGGCGCTCTGGCGCATCGCCGCCGGGCTCTACGACGGCGATGTCGGCCCTGCCCTGTTCATGAGCGTGTCGGTGCTCGCCGCCATGGCGCTCGCAACCGCGTTCATCCTGTGCCTGATCGCCTGGTCCGTGGCGCGCTCGACGGTCTACACCATCACCTCCCGGAGGGTGGTGATGCGCTTCGGCGTCGCCCTGCCCATGACGGTCAACCTGCCCTTCGCGCAGGTCGACGGCGTGGCCCTGCGGCCCGACAGCGAGGGCGTGGGCGACATCGCCCTCACGCTCGCCCGGGGCAAGGGCTTCTCCTACATGGTGCTGTGGCCGCACGTGCGGCCCTGGCAGTTCTCGTATCCCGCGCCGATGCTGCGCAGCGTCCCCAAGGCCGCCGAGGTCGTGGCCACGCTGGCGCAGGCCTTCGCGGCGCGCCACCCCGCGCGCTTCGAGAGCGAAGCCGCCGTCGACACGCCCGCCCGCCCGACGCTCGTCGCGGCGGAATAGGAGGCAGCCATGACCGCGGTCCCCTCCCCGTCACGCCGAGGCCCGATCGAGCGGTTCCCGCGCTGGCCGCTCTACTCGGCCCTCGCGCTGATCGGCTTCAGCATCGCCGCGACCTTCGTCTCCAACACCTGGGACATCGGCACGGTGAAGACGCCGGTGACCTATCCCCTGGAGATCCGCGACGTCCGCTTCCTGGTCGCCGACGACGACACGATCACCGTGCTCGACGGCGCCGGCGGCGAGACGATCAAGGTGATCGCGCCGAACACCGAGGGGTTCATCCACGGCTCGCTGCGCGGCCTCTCGCGCGACCGCAAGCTGCGCGGCCTCGCCTACGACCTGCCCTACCGCATCATCCGCTGGGACGACGGGCGGCTGACGCTCTCCGACACGGCGACAGGCATGCGGGTGCAGCTCGACCCGTTCGGGCCCACCAACGCGGCCGCCTATGCGCAATTCCTCGAAGGACGGAGTGTGACGCGATGATCGGATCCCTTGTCACGCGCGAGACGCTGGACGTGCCCTGCCAGATCGAGGTGTCCAACACCTTCGAGAGCCTGCACGCGCACCTCAAGCTCATGAACGGCGTGGTCATCCATCCCGGCGACGAGGTTCTCGTCCACGGCGAGCCCGTCGAGGTGCCCTACGGCGAGAAGCGCACCTTCGAGCGCATGGCCACGGTGAGCCGCGCCACCTGGCTGGAGCGCCTGTGGACCCGCGCCACCGGCGATCTCGAATTCATGGAACTCTGCGAGTTCAGCTTCTCGGAAAGGTCCAAGCTATGAACGCCCCCGTTCGCCCGATCCAGTCCGACGACGGCCGCGCCAACGAGACCACTCGCCTGGCGCAGCAGGACACCCTGCTCACGCCGCGCTTCTACACGACCGACTTCGACGCGCTCGACCGCATCGACGTCGAGCCGGTCCGCGCGGAATGGGACGCGCTGCTGGACGAGATGCGCGCCGACCCCAACAAGGGTCATTTCCGCCGCACGGCGGAATGGGAGCTCATCGACCTCAAGAGCCTGCCCGAGGAGCTCCAGAAGGAGCTGGTCGACTTCCTCGTGAGCTCGCTCACGGCGGAGTTCTCGGGCTGCATCCTCTACAAGGAGATGAAGCGCCGCGGCACGAACAAGGAGATCTGCGACCTCTTCTCCTACATGAGCCGCGACGAGGCCCGCCATGCCGGCTTCATCAACGATGCGCTGAAGGACTTCGACATCGGCGTGAACCTGGGCTTCCTGACGAAGACGAAGAAGTACACCTACTTCCAGCCCAAGTTCATCTTCTACGCCACCTACCTGTCCGAGAAGATCGGCTATGCCCGCTACATCACGATCTTCCGGCACCTGCAGCGCAACCCGGACAACCGGTTCCATCCGATCTTCAAGTGGTTCGAGCAGTGGTGCAACGACGAGTTCCGCCACGGCGAGGCCTTCTCGCTGCTGATGCGGGCCAACTCCTGGATGATCAGCGGCCTCAACAAGTACTGGGTGCGCTTCTTCCTGCTGGCGGTCTTCACCACGATGTATGTCCGCGACCATGCCCGGCCCGCCTTCCACAAGGCGCTCGGCATCGAGATCGACGACTACGACATGCGCGTGTTCCGCCTGACCTCGGAGATCTCCAAGCAGGTCTTCCCGCTGGTGATCGACGTCGACAATCCCCGCTTCCTGGCCACGCTGAAGCAGCTCCTCGCCATCGGACGGGATGTCGGGGCCGCCAAGGAGCGCGGCGGGATCGGCGGCAAGATCGCGCAGGGCTGGCACACGGCGCGCGCCGCGCTCGCCTTCGCCAAGCTCTACATGATCCCCGTGAAGTCGAACACGATCCCCGCCACGAGCCGCCTGCAGCCGGTCTGGTAGGAGAACCGCGTTGGACTCCGTCGGCCTCGCCATCGCCTTCGCGGCCTTCGTCTGGTGGTTTTCCACCGGGGCGATCCTGGTGCTCGTGCGCATGCCGCGCGCGCATCACCGCATGGCCATGGCCGGGGCGGCGGGCCTCGCCCTGCTTTGCCTCTGGGGGTTGTGGGCGACGCGCGGCAACATGACGCCCGCGGGCGCGCTCGCCGGCTTCACCTACGGCATCGTCATCTGGGGCTTCCTGGAGACGAGCTTCCTGCTGGGCCACGTCACCGGCCCCCGGCGCGCGCCGCAGAGCGACGGGGCGCGCGGCCTGCGGCGGTTCCGCGAGGCCTTCGACGCGCTCTCGCACCACGAGCTCGCCATCCTCGCCGTCGGCATCCTGCTGATCGCGCTCACGGCGGGGGCCGGCAACCAGGTGGGCACCTGGACCTTCCTGTGCCTGTGGGCCATGCGCATCAGCGCGAAGCTCAACCTCTTCTTCGGCGCGCCCAACGTCTCCGTCGAGTTTCTTCCCGCCCATCTCAGCTACCTCGGCAGCTATTTCCGGCGCGACGGGGTGAGCCTGTTCTTCCCGCTCTCGGTATCGCTCGCCAGCCTCGCCTTCGGCGCGCTGGCGCATGCGGCGAGCGTGGCGCCGACCCCCTTCGAGACGATCGCGCTGACGCTGATCGCCGCCATGCTGGGGCTCGCGATCCTCGAGCACTGGTTCCTCGTGCTGCCGCTGCCCGACGCCGCCCTGTGGCGCTGGGCCCTGCGCAGCGAGGGGCCGCCGACCGGCCGCCCCGGCGGCCAGACGACATCCCCCGGCCCCGCCGCCAATGATCCGGCTCCCGCCCCCCTCGGTGCGGTCGCCATGGCCCGTCCCAATCGCCGTCCCTGACGGACCGGAGAGCATCATGAACTACGAGTCCTTCTTCCAGTCCCGCCTCGACGACCTGCACAAGGAGGGGCGCTACCGCGTCTTCGCGAACCTCGAGCGCCATGCCGGCGAGTTCCCGCAGGCGACCCGCCACGGCGCGGACGGCGCCAGCCAGGTCACCGTCTGGTGCTCCAACGACTATCTCGGCATGGGCCAGAATCCCGACGTGCTCGCCGCCATGCACGAGGCGCTGGACCGCTGCGGCGCGGGCGCGGGGGGCACGCGCAATATCTCCGGCACCAACCGCTACCACGTCGAGCTCGAGCGCGAGCTTGCCGACCTGCATGGCAAGGAGGCGGCCCTCCTCTTCACCTCGGGCTACGTGTCGAACTGGGCGAGCCTCTCGACGCTCGCCGCGATGCTGCCCGACTGCGTCGTGTTGTCGGACGCCGGCAACCACGCGTCGATGATCGAGGGCATCCGCCACAGCCGCCGCGAGTGCCGCATCTTCCGGCACAATGACCCCGAGGATCTCGCCCGCAAGCTGGCGGACATTCCGGCCGACAAGGCCAGGCTGGTGGCCTTCGAATCCGTCTACTCGATGGACGGCGACATCGCCCCGATCAAGGAACTCTGCGACGTCGCGGACCGTTTCGGCGCCATGACCTATCTCGACGAGGTCCACGCCGTCGGCCTGTACGGCCCCCGCGGCGGGGGCATCGCCGAGCGGGAGGGGCTGATGGATCGCCTCACCGTGATCGAGGGCACGCTCGGCAAGGCCTTCGGCGTGGTCGGCGGCTACATCGCGGCCTCGCACGCCCTGTGCGACTTCGTGCGCAGCTTCTCCTCGGGCTTCATCTTCACGACGGCGCTTCCGCCCCACGTGGCGGCCGGCGCGGCGGCGAGCATCCGCCATCTCAAGGCGAGCCAGCTCGAGCGCGCGCGCCAGCAGAACCGCGTCGCGCGCCTGCGCCAGAAGCTCGACGCCGCCGGCATCCCGCACATGCGCAATCCCAGCCACATCGTGCCGGTGATGGTGGGCAACCCCGTCAAGTGCAAGTGGATCAGCGACGTGCTGCTCGACCAGTTCGGCGTCTACATCCAGCCCATCAACTATCCCACCGTGCCGCGCGGGACCGAAAGGCTGCGCATCACGCCCTCGCCGCTGCACAGCGATGCGGAGATGGACCACCTGGTCGACGCGCTGGAATCGCTGTGGTCGCAATGCGCGCTGGCCAGGGCAGTGGCGTGATCCCATGCAGGCGGTGTCGCTCTCCTTCTTCCGCTTCGACGGCGTAGGCGAGCGGCTCTGGGCCTTCTCGCAGATGCAGTTCGCGCGGCCGGGCCTCGCCCGGCTGCCGGGCATCGGCTTCCACAAGCTGTTCGGGACGGGAACGGGCGAGGGCTTCACGCCGGTGCCGAACTTCGGCGTCTACGCCGTGCTGGCCACCTGGCCCGGCCTGGAGGCCGCGCGCGAGCGGGTCGCCAGCGGCGAGGTCTACCGGCGCTATCGCGACCATGCGAACGAGGCCTGCACGATCTTCATGTCGGCCGTCTCTTCGCGCGGCCGGTGGGACGCCCGCGAGCCCTTCGAGGCGGAGAGCGACGGCGAACTCCCGCGGCCCATCGCGGTGATCACGCGGGCGACGCTGAAGAAGAAGCACGTGCTCGACTTCTGGGGCAACACGCCGGGCATCAGCGTCACCGTGCGCGAGCAGGACCGGCTGCGCTTCAAGATGGGCATGGGCGAGGTTCCCTGGCTGCAGCAGGTGACCTTCTCGATCTGGGACGATCCCGAGGCGATGAAGGCCTTCGCCTATGGCAGCGCCTCGCACGCCGGCGCCATCAAGGGCGTGCGGCAGAACGGCTGGTTCAAGGAGGAGCTCTATGCCCGCTTCCGCGTCCTCGGCTGCGAGGGCACGTGGCAGGGGCGCGAGCCCCTGGCGGCCTGAGGGGGACCCGGCCATGACCATCGAAGCCCGCCTGCCAGCCCTCCGCCGCGGCGACCCGGAGATCATGATCCCCGGCATCCTCGCCGACGGCTCGCTCTATCCGATCGAGAAGCTCGAGGCGCACCGCGCCGGCGTGCTGCACCTCGCCATCTCCGCCTTCGTCTTCTGCGGCGACGCGCTGCTCATCCAGCGCCGGGCGCTGACGAAGTATCATTGCGGCGGGCAATGGGCGAATACCTGCTGCACGCATCCCCACTGGGGCGAGGACGTCGCCTCGGCGGCCGTCCGCCGCGTGCGCGAGGAACTCGGCCTGGACATCGGGCTCGCGCCCGCCCGCGTCGTCGAGTACGAGGCCGACGTCGGCAACGGGCTCACCGAGCACGAGCGCGTGCACATGTTCACGGCGCTCGTCCCCGACCGGGGTCTGGCCCTGGCGCCTGATCCGGCCGAAGTGTCGGAGACCCGCTGGGCCACGGCGGCCGAGCTCCACCACGAGATCGCGGAAGCGCCCGACCGCTTCACGCCCTGGTTCCGCATCTACCTCGAGCGGTACCCCGACCTCAGGGTCTGAACGGAAGCCGGGTCCTCGACGGATCCGCTCCGGTCGCCCCCGCGACCGCGCACCGGGGCGGGCCTGCCCGTCCGGCGCTTGCGGGACGCCTGCGCCGCTGCGCCCCGTGCTTCATTTCTCCGCCACGCCGGGAAATGCCCGGCTTTCCCGTCGCGCCTGCGCCGCGCAGGCCGATGGCCGATGGCCGCGACCTGTTTCCCGCGGAGACGAGACGACCGTCCTTCCAGCGGGGCAAGGCCCCCGCGGCGCGTGGGCCGCAGGCGGCCGCGCGACGAAAAAGGGGCGCAGTCGCCCGCGCCCCCTGTCCCCGATCCTGGCCGAAGCCGCTATTGCGTCTTCGTGCCGGGCCCGCCGAGTTCGGCGAGGTAGTCCTTGAGCATGCTGGCGCCGTTCAGGGGCTTGTTCACGCCCTGATGGCAAGTCGCGCAGTTCACCTTCGGGGCGTCGCCCATCCGGCCCAGCCGCTCGTGCGGGAAGGTCGAGGTGAGCGGCTCCAGGTAGTCGTTGTTCAGCGCGCGGGCCAGACGGATGCCGTACCAGGCGGTGACGCGCTGGGGCGGGCTCTGGTCCCAGGCGTTGAAGGCGCGGCTGTCGTGGCAGAACACGCAGTTCACGCCGAGCCCGTTCGACATGTTGATCATCAGCGCGTAGGTGTGCTCCGTGTCCATGATCGTCGACTTGTTGCCCGAAGGCAGCGCCGTCAGCGTATGGACGCGGATGTTCTTGTCGCCCAGCAGGAACTCCGCCTGGTAGTCATAGGGCAGCGAGGTCGAGTTCGAGGTCTTGGTGACCACGTTCTGGCCGTTGCGCCATCCCATCCAGCCGGATTCTCCCGCGCCGGCGACCGGGCCCGGGCCGTTCTCCTTGAACCAGATGTTCTGCGGCACCGGGTGGCCGCGGTGGCAGGTGTAGCAGGTCACCCCGGTCTGGGCGACGTGCGACTTCCAGTCCGCATTGACGGTGCGGGTCATCTGGATCATGCGGCGGGCCACCTTCAGCGTGTACTTGCTGTAGTCGCCCATGTTCTCGGTGTTGTGGCAGTAGGCGCAGCCCTGCTGGGCGTCCGGGACCGAGCCGGCCGGCGCGATCCACTCGGCCATGGAGGCCATGAGCCCGTTGAACTGGTCTTCCGTCAGGTCGCCCAGCACTTCGAGGTTGGGATAGAGCTCCTTGGCCTTCTGGCCCGTGGGGCTCGACTGGTAGGGCGGCGGGGGCGCCAGGTTCAGCGCCACCGTCTTGGCCTCGCGCTCGCGGTCATGCACCACGGCCATGCCCGTGCCGCGATACCCGGTCTGCTTGATGTTGACCGGGGGAAGGCTCCACCCTGCGGTGGCCAGCATCCAGCCGGTCAGGAGGACGCCGATCGCGCCTGTGACGGGGACCCAGAGTTTCATGGCTTGGCTCCCGCGGCGAGAGAGGGATCCACGACGCCGCCGTAGACATCGGGGTAGGGCGGCACGAGGCCGTGCTTGATGCCCCAGAGGTACCAGTTGTCGACCACGGTGCCGGTGAGCAGGATGCCGATGCCGCCTGTCAGCGGGGTCAGGACCGCGAACCACCAGGCCCAGCGATGGATGGATTCCATGGTGGCGTTGAAGCCCATGGTCCAGCGCCAGAACAGGGCGGCGCGCTCGGACGCCGTGCCGCGGTCGTAGATCTGCTCGATCTCACGCTCGCCGCCGTACCGGCTGACCGCCAGGATCGTCGCGCCGTGCATCTCGAAGAGCAGCACGGAGCCGTAGAGGAAGACGATCGAGAGGCAGTGGAACGGGTTGTAGTAGAGGTTCCCGTAGCGGATCGAGAAGGCCGTGGTCCAGTCGAGGTGCGGGAAGATGCCGAAGGGCACCGCCTCGCTCCAGCTGCCCATCAGCACCGGGCGGATGAAGCCCAGCACCAGGAAGAGCCAGATGGCGGAGGCAAAGGCCCAGGCGACGTGCGTGCCCATGCCCAGAGCCCTGGCGCGGGTATAGGTGCGCGCCCACCACAGCAGCACCGAGGCCGTGATGAAGAGGCCCGCGATGTTCCACCAGCCGCCCTGGTTGAGGGGCGGGATCATCTTCAGCCCCTGCGAGGGCGGCGGCGGCTCGAGCGCCAGCCACGGCAATTGCCGGATGAACTGGATGGGATTCCAGTGCACCGAGGCCAGCATGTTGAGGCCGATGATCACGAACCCGATCGAGAAGGTGATCAGCGAGAAGGTGCCGAGCACGCCCAGGTAGATCGGGCCGAGCTGCGCGTTGCCGAACTTGCCGATCCAGTAGTTGGAGACCGGCTCTCCGGCGCGCTCGTAATCGCCGCCTTCGATCGGCACGCCCACTTCCGGGGCGCCGCGGACCTGAACCCGCGTGACGATGTTTTGATATTCGGGAAGGAAGTACACGGTCGCGCCCTTTCCTTAGGAGGACCAGATCGGCAGCTTGAGCCACCAGTTCCACCATTCCGGCCAGCTGCGGTTCCAGAAGGGACCGCTGATCACGATGCAGACCGCGCTCCAGAAGGCCGCGCTCAGCGCCAGGAAGAGGCCCAGCCTGTGGATGCCGAGCGTGCCGATCGAGTAGCCGATCGTGTCGCGGAAGAAGGTGTCCTCGTGCTCCGGCGTCTTCACGTCCTCGCCCGGGGCCGGGTTCACCGCCGACAGCACGAGAGCGCCGTGCAGCGAGAGAGCCAGGGTCGTGGTGAAGAAGAACGTCACCGCGATCATGTGCGCCGGGTTGTAGTGGAAGTGGAGATACTGGTAGCCGACGTTCGACACCCAATCGAGGTGGCTGAAGATGCCGTAGGGGAAGGCGGCGCCCCAGGCCCCGAGGAGGATCGGCCGGACGATCTCCAGCGTGACGTAGGCGAGGATCGCGAAGGAGAAGGCGAACGGCACGTGGAAGCCGATGCCGAGCTTTCGGCAGATCTCCACCTCGCGCAGCGCCCAGGAGACGAAGGCGCCGGTCGCGCAGATCGTGATGATCTGCCACAGCCCGCCTTCCATCATCGGCGCGGGCCCGAGCCCGTACTTGTAGTCGGGCGGCGCGATGTTGATCTGCCAGATGTTCCAGGTGGGGCCCATCGCCGCTCCGTAGAGGATCAGCGCGGTTCCCACGAAAGCGAAGAAGACCGTCGTGACGCCGAAGAAGCCGACGTAGAACGGACCGACCCAGAAATCGAAGAGGTCGCCACCGATGAGGGTGCCGCCCCTGACCCGATATTTGCGTTCAAAACTGAGCAAGGCCATCTCGCCCCTCCCTCGACCGATCCCAACGCCGCCCTCTGCGAGGGTGGGTCGACGGCGGGCGCCGCGCGGCAGCGCGCACGTCCGCCGTCAAGCCGCCGTGGAGAGCCGGTCGCCGAGAGTCGACCAGACGCACCACGGCAGTGCTGTCACTTGACCGGCGCGCCAAGCAGCCAGTTGAAGCGTTCCGTGCTGAGCAGAACCAGGTGGATCAGCACAGCCAGCGAGAACAGGAAGACGCCTTGCGCCACCAGAACCCGCCGCGGATCGAAAACCTTCCAAATTCGCCACATGACGAGCTACCTCACGAGAAATGCGGCAGCACGGAGCTGGCTACCGTGGTGAGAGTTTCGAGTGCCGAGGTCGCATACCCCTTCGGGCCCGGGATCCATGGCCGCCAGAACCACACGAGGATGTGAGCCACGATGGCAACGGCGACGAATAGATAGAAGCCCTGGAGATAGTACCTGTGGAACTCCTCGGCTTCCTGGTCAGTCAAGCCTGTCCAGGACGCGTTCTTATCAGCCATGAATACCTCCGACTGACGAGCCTTACGGCAGTTACCGCACACCACCCGTGCGGCGGAGTTTGCCGAAATCTTGCGATCCCAGCGATTTCATCCGGCCGAGGCCGAACGAACTTGGCATCCCCTGACGGGCCGCTCACCTGCGGCGGTTCCCGTGTTCGGGACGAATGGCTTCGGCCGGAGGCTCCGGACGAGGTCAGGCCATGAAGGCCAGCGGTATCGTGGCCGCCACCATCGCGCGCGCGTCGGCGACGACGGAGGGGTGTTCGCCGCCGCAGATCCGCCTGCGCCAGGCCGGGGGCAGCGCGCGCGCGCCGACGGCGACGGTGAGGAAGAGCGGGAAGGCGGCCGCCGTGATCAGGCGGTACTCGCGCTCGGCCGCGCGGCGCGCCCGGCGGCGCTCCACCATGGCGGCCTCGGCCGCCGAGGCGACCCATGTCTGGTAGAGCTTGGAGCCGGCCGTCGCCGGCGCGCTCGAGGCCAAGGGTGCGGGCGTGGGACAGGCGAAGGTGTCGGTCATGCGGCATGGCCCTCCACGAGCGTACGTTGGACGGATTGGACGCGGGCGAGATCCACGCGGGTCTCGCCGGCGATGCGAGCCGACCGTTCGGCGGCGTCGCGCAACCTCTTGGCGGCTGAGATGCGCACGAGGACCGGCTCCGCCTCGACCAGGCGGTCGAGCGCGTCCTTGGCCTCTGCGTCCCACGCCACTTCCTCGTGCAGGCGCGCGCGCGTCGGCTCGACGGCGTCGAGCTGGGCGGCCAGCGGGAGGATGTTGAAGAGCGTGTCGAAGAGCGCGTTGCAGACCTCCTGGACGAGGTAGGTCGCGCCCGAATAGCCCATGAAGGGCGTGCCGGTGTGGCGGCGGATGATCGAGCCCGGGAAGGAGGCGGGAATGTAGGTCCCGCGCCCGCCGGCCTCCACGAGGTACATGCGCTCGTTGAAGCTGCCGAACAGGACGAGCGGCGTCTTCTCGCGCACGAGCTTGCGGACCGCCGCATTGTCCGTCTTGCGCCCGGGCTGGCGCGCCACGGCGAACTGGCAGGGCAGGCCGAGATCCTCCTCGAGGAACTTGCGGACGCCGCGCACGTAGGTCTCGCTCGCCACGATGCCGAAGCTCGCCGTGCCGAAGAAGTCCTGCGTCACCGAGCGCCAGAGGTCCCAGAGCGGCTTGATCGTGGTGTGCTTCTCGCGCTCGATGAACGGCTCGGGGTCGAGCCCCGTGAGCTCGCCCAGGCTGCGCAGGAACAGGGTCGTGGAATGCAGGCCGACGGGGGCCTGCAAATAGGGCGTGCCGAGCTCCTCGCAGAGCAGCCGCCCGAACTCGCGGTACAGGCACACGTTCACGTCGGCATCGACGAGGCGAGGCACGTCGGCAAGGTGGCTGCCGAGCGGGAACACGAGGTTCACCTCGGCCCCGAGGCCTTCCACCAGCCGCCGGATCTCGGCGAGGTCGGAGGGCATGTTGAAGGTGCCGTAGATCGGCCCGATGATGTTGACGCGGGGCTTGTCGCCCTCCTTGCGCGCCTTCGCCTTGGGACGCCGGCCGCCCTTGGCGCCGTATTCCGTCCAGAGCCAGCGCAGCGCGCGGTCGGCCGACTGCCACTGGTCCTCGTCGATGGTGCGCGGCAGGAAGCGCTGGATGCCGGTCCCCTCCGGCGTCACCCCGCCGCCGATCATCTCGGCGATGGAGCCGGTGACGACCACGGCCGGCAGGTCGGGATCGAGCACGCCGTGGGCGCGCTTCATCGCCTGTTCCGTGCCGTTCTGGCCAAGCTCTTCCTCGGCGAGGCCGGTGACGACGATGGGCAGCTCGTGCGGCGGCAGCGCGTCGGTGTAGTGCAGCACCGAGGTGACCGGAAGGTTCTCGCAGCCCACCGGACCGTCGATGATGACCTGCAGGCCCTTGATCGCCGTGAAGACGTAGACGGAGCCCCAGTAGCCGCCGGCGCGGTCGTGGTCGAGGATCAGCATCCCACGGCCTCCCCGTTGTCGACGGCGTTGGCCTTGCGGTTGCGGGCGGCATACTTCTTGCGGAAGTCCGGCCGATCCTGCGGCGTGTCCTGCCAGATGCCTGCGGCGTGGCCCGTGCCGACGCCCTCGAAGAAGGCGCTCATGGCGTCCATGCGGTCCTTGCCGGCGAGCGCGGCGTTGACGACCTGCGCGAGCGAGCCGGCCCCGGCCGGGCCCATCAGCGGGCGGGCCGAGATGAGGTTCGTGAAGTACAGCGCCGGAGTGGACGTCTCCTTCGCCTTCTGCACCACGGGCGTCGTGCCGATCACGAGATCCGGCTCGAAGGCGCGGAACGCCGCGAGGTCGTCCTCCAGCGAGGCGCGGTAGCGCACCTCGACCCCGTGCGCCACGAGCCAGTCGCGATCGGCTTCCGACCAGGGCGTGCGCGCGCAGGCCGTGCCGACATAGCGCAGGTCCGCGCCGCTCTCGACAAGCAGCCGGCCGACCAGAAGCTCCGAGCCCTCGTAGCCCGACAGCGTGATGCGGCCCTTGACGGGGGCGCCGGCGAGCGCCCCGACGATGGCGCGCCGCGCGCCGTTGCGCGCCTGGTCCACCACGTCGCGCGCGACGCCGCAGGCCTCGCCGATGGCCGAGAGCCAGGCGTCCGTCCCCTCGACCCCGACCGGAGCGGAGCCGACCACGGGCCGTCCCGCCGCCTCGAACTCGCGGATGGAGGCGGCGTAGAAGGGGTGGATCGCCGCGACGGCCGCGCAGTCCAGCGCGGCATAGAGCTCGCGCCACTCGCGCGTCGGCACGACCGGACCCGCCGCCAGACCCAGCGGCTCGAGCATGCGGCCGATGCCGACGGGGTCGGCCGGGAACATCTCGCCGAGCAGCGTGATCGTGGGACGGCCGGAGCGCGGCTGCGCGGGCGCCTGGACCGGGCCCTGCTCGGCCTCGAGGCGGGCGTAGTTCAGCATGGCGCCGGCGAGCACGTCCTTCGCCTCGGCATGCGTCGGCACGCCGAAGCCCGGCACGTCGATGCCGATCACGCGCACGCCGTTGATCTCCTTGGGCAGGAGCCGCAGCGGCACGCCGGAGGCGGTGGGCACGCAGAGATTGGTGACGACGATCGTGTCGTAGAGGTCGGGATCGGCGAGGGCGAAGACCGCCTCGCGGATGTCCTCGAAGAGCTTGCCCGTGACGAGCGTCTCCGAGTTGAAGGGCACGTAGCCGACGCTGCGGCGCGCGCCGTAGAAGTGCGAGGTGAAGGTGAGCCCGTAGACGCAGCAGGCCGAGCCGGACAGCACAGTCGCCGTGCGCCGCATGCGCAGGCCAACGCGCAGCGAGCCGAAGGCGGGGCACATGCTCTGGGGCTGGTCGTGCGGACCCTTGGGGTAGTCCTGCGCATAGCGGTCGAGCGTTTCGGACTGGCCGGCGGCGCGCGCGGCGCGCTCCATCTCGGCCGCGCCGCCATGGCAGCCGCCGCCCGTGGCGAGCGCGGCCGGGCCGGGCTCGGGGGCTCCGAGGTCCGTCGGGCGTTCGTCCAGCATCGTGGCGGGGTGCTCGTCCATCGCGCGCCTCAGACGGTGTCGTAGACGACTTCGAGGGAGGGCTTCTCGACCAGGCTCAGGCCGCGCATGTCGGCGGCCGTCGCGGGCTCGAGGACGACGTTGCGCCCGACGCTCTCGCCGGAGAACAGGCCGAGCAGGCCGTCCTGGCTGAGCGGCGCAGGCTGGCGCGGCGGGGCCTCGCCGACATTGGTCGCCAGCTCCTCGAAGAGGGGGCCCCACTCGCCGCCGGGACGGCCGATGATCTCGTAGTTGGCGCTCTTGCGCCGGATGTCCTCGTGCGCGGGGATGGCCGCAAGGACGGGAATGCCGACCGTCTCGGCGAAGGCCTGCGCCTCGCCCGTGCCGTCATCCTTGTTGATGACCATGCCGGCCACGCCGACATTGCCGCCGAGCTTGCGGAAGTACTCCACCGCGGAGCAGACGTTGTTGGCGACGTAGAGCGACTGCAGGTCGTTGGAGCCGACGACGATGACCTTCTGGCACATGTCGCGGGCGATGGGCAGGCCGAAGCCGCCGCACACCACGTCGCCCAGGAAGTCGAGCAGCACGTAGTCGAAGTCCCACTCGTGGAAGCCGAGCTTCTCGAGCAATTCGAAGCCGTGGATGATGCCGCGCCCGCCGCAGCCGCGGCCGACTTCCGGTCCGCCGAGCTCCATGGCGAAGACGCCGTCGCGCTTGAAGCAGACGTCGCCGATGGCGACTTCCTCGCCCGCGAGCTTCTTCTTCGACGAGGTCTCGATGATGGTGGGGCAGGAGCGTCCGGCGAAGAGCAGCGAGGTCGTGTCGCTCTTGGGGTCGCAGCCGATCAGCAGCACCTTCTTGCCCTGCTGGGCCATCATGTAGCTGAGGTTGGCGAGCGTGAAGCTCTTGCCGATGCCACCCTTGCCGTAGATGGCGATGACCTGCGTCTTGCGGGTCGGCGGCTCCGTCGAGACGGGGTCGGGGCCGATGGCGGCCTCGGCCCGCAGGGCGGCGGCCGAGCTCTTCAGGGCGTCCACGTTGCGCGGGGTCGCATTCATGGGCGGGCACTCCAGTCCAGGACCATCTTGAGGCAGGCGGGATCGCCGAAGGCCGTGCGGTAGGCCTCCGACGCGTCGACGGCGGGCCGGCGATGCGTGACGAGGCCGTCCAGCGACAGGCGCCCCTCGTCGACGAGGCGGATGACGGCCTGCACGTCGCCGGGCGCGAACTCCGCGGCGATCCGCAGGCGAGCCTCCTTCATGAAGGCGGCGGGGAACGCGAAGGAGAGCCGCTCCTCGTAGAAGCCGGCGAGCACGATCTCGCCGCCGCGCGCAAGGCGCATGACGAGGTCGTCCAGGAGGCCGGCGCTGCCGCTCGCCTCGCAGATCGTGCGGTAGTTGCGGCGGGGATCCCGGTCGGCGTCGACCACCTCGTAACCGTCCGCTCCCTCGCGGCGAGCGGGGTTGCGCTCCCACACGGTGGGCTGGCCATCGAGGGCGACGGCGATGCGGGCGATCAGGCGGCCGAGCACGCCGTGGCCGACGATGAGCTCCGGCAGCGGGCCGCTGATGACGGCGTGGAACGCGGTCGCCGCAAGGGCGAGAAGGACTCCGCGCTCGCCCAGCTGTGCGTCGACCGGCACGGCCCGGTGGCCGGGCAGCACGAGACGCGACGCGCTGGCGCCGAAGAGTCCGTTCACGCCCTCGAAGCCGCGCGAGCCGGGGACGAAGACCGTCTCTCCCACGCGCCGGCCGGACGCGTCGCCGGCTTCAGCCACGCGGCCCACGGCCTCGTAGCCGGGCACCAGGGGATAGCCCATGCCGGGGAAGGGAGGCATGCGCCCGTCATAGAGGAGCCGCTCGGTGCCCGTGCTGATGCCGCTCCAGGCGACGTCGACCACGATGTCGTCCGCGCCGGGCGGCACGAGGGCCACTTCGCCGAGCATCAGATGCTCGGGTTCGCGGAGTATGACGGCGGTCGCATGCACGGTCGTATCGCTCTCGCAGGAGGCTCGACTCGGGACGTTTCGTGGACGTCACTCCGTCGGTACCGTCACTATAGATTGACACCTCTGACTGTCAATTAGTCATGACAGTCTCAGCGATGCGGAATCGCTGGGCATCGCGCCTTTCATGCGCGGGCCTTGATGAGGCTGGTGAACAGGGGACGGCGCGTGGGCAGCGGCTCGGCCGCTGCAAAGCCCGCTTCGCGGATGAGGGCCACCAGTTCTGCCGCCGAACGGCTGTCGCCGCCCCTCATCGCCATGAGGTAGAACGAGAAGTAGACCGCGCCCATCGCCTCGGCCCCGGAGGTGCGGGCCATGGGCTCGGCGACGAGCAGGGTCCCGCCCTCCGGCAGGGCGGCCCGCACGGCGCGCAGAATCGCCAGGGCCCGCTCGCGCGGGTGGTCGTACAGCACGCGCACGAGGGTGGCCGCGTCCGCTCCGGCCGGCAGGGCTGCCGAGAACAGGTCCCCGCCGACGGCCCGCGCCCGCGACCCGAGGCCCGCCTCCTGGAACACGGCTTCGGCGCGCGCCGCGACGGCAGGGAGATCGAACAGGATGAAATCGGGCCGGGGCCCGCGCGCGGCGGCGGCGCGGATGAACGCACCCTCCCCGCCGCCCACGTCCATCACCACGCGGTGGCCCGCGAGCGAATAGGCGTCCAGGACCTCGTCGGCAATGAAGGCCTGCGAGACGGCCATCAGCCGGCTGTACTCGGCCACGGCCTGCGCATCGAGGTCTCCCGGCCGGGCAGCCTCGGCATAGGCCCAGAACCGGGACAGCTCGGTGCTCTCGCGCTCCCCGCGCAGCAGCGCGACGGGATCGCCGAGGTCGCGGTAGAGCAGCGCGTGATGGCGGACCATGGCCGCGATGCCGGGATTGCCGAGCAGCGCCGCACCGAGGTCGCCGAGACCGAAGCGCCCGCCCCCGGCGTCGCGCATCAGGCCGAGCGCCGTCGCCGCATCGCAGAGCCGCTTGGCCCCGGGGGCCGGCAGGCCCGTGCGGCGGGCAATGGCGTCGACCGCGAGGGGCGATGCCTGCACGGCCTCGAGCAGCCCGGTCTCGACGCAGGCGAAGAGGGCCTGCGAATAGACGAAGCCGGCGACGAGGTCGAAAAGCGCGTTGGCCTTCCGTCGCGCCACGGGCCTCGTGAGTGGAAAGGAGGCCGCCCAGCGCTGGAAGCGGGGGCTGCGGATGAGGCCGTTTCGCCAGGCGTAGAATCGATCGGCCCAGCCGCCGGCCGAACCGGCGGGGGATGCGAGGGGCCCCTTGTCCGCGAGGGTCACGCCCGTCCCCGGTCGCCCCCGGCCTCAGGCGGCCGTGAGGGCGAGGTCCTTGGGCACGAGGCGGCGCGCCTCGCTGCGGATCAGCGCTTCGAGTTCATGCGCCCGCGGGCAGTCCGGAATGGCGCCGACCGCTTCCGCCACGCAGGATTGCAGGCGCACCAACGTCTCGCCCGGGCCGAAGCTGGCGACCGCATTGGGACGATGGTGGGCGGCGTCCTGGCCGACCGGCTTGCCGATCTCCTTGGCGTCGGCCAGCGCGTCGCGCAGGTCGTCGGCGATCTGGTAGGCCGCGCCCAGCCTTTCGCCGAACTGGCGCCAAGGATTGGGGTCCGCCCCCGCGGCGAGCGCGCCCGCCATGGCCGCGCCGATGAAGAGAGAACTCGTCTTGGCCCGGTGGTAGACGTCGAGGTCGATGTGGTCCTCCGCCTCCCAGGCCTGCCCCGCCACGATGCCGTGAGGCATGCCGACCGCATGCGAGATCGCGCCGATGATCCGCGCCATCCGCGCGGGAGCCTCCACGGCCTCCAGCGCCACCGTCTCGAAGGCGAGCACGATCAGCGCGTCGCCGGCCAGGAGCGCGGTCGGCTCGCCGAAAAGGGCGTGGACCGAGGGTCGGCCGCGGCGCTGGGAGGCGTTGTCGAAACAGGGCATGTCGTCGTGAACGAGCGAGGCGCAATGCAGGAGCTCGATCGAGGCGAGCGCCGCGTCGGTGACGGCCGGCGCGTCGTCGCCGCAGGCCTCCGCCACGGCCAGGCACAGCCTGGGCCTCACGCGCGCGCCACCCGGGAAGACGGCGTGGCGAAGCGCCTCGGCGATCCTGCCCGGCGCCCGCGGGCCGCAGGCTCGTCCCACCGCACGTTCGAGCGCCAGTTCGATCCGTGACTTGGCTTCCATCGACGCTCTCCCTTGCAGTCCGGATGTCAGGCTATCGGTACGAACCAAAGTGTCAATATGTTTTGACACTCGACCGGCTTTCGCCCACCATCCGGGCAAGGGAGGCCCCGCGCCGCCCAAGGAAGGGCGCCGTGGCGGAGCACCGCATCGTCATCGTCGGGGCGGGCATGGGAGGCCTCAGCGCCGCCATCGCGCTCGCCGCGCGCGGGGTTGGCGTGACCGTGCTCGAGCGCGCCGCCGCGCCGGGCGGCAAGATGCGCGAGGTCGCCGTGGGCGACGCCCGCATCGACGCCGGGCCGACGGTCCTCACCATGCGCTGGGTCTTCGAGGAATTGCTGGCCGAGGCCGGCGCGGACTTCGCCCGAGAGGTGGCGCTGCAGCCGTCCGAGCTGCTGGCGCGACACGCCTGGAGCGAGGACGAGCGGCTCGACCTCTTCGTCGACGTCGAGCGTTCCGCCGACGCCGTGGGACGCTTCGCGGGGGCGGAGGAGGCGCGGCGCTTCCGCGACTTCTGCGCCAAGTCCGCCGAGGTCTACCGCACGCTGGAAGGCCCTTTCCTGCGCGATTCGCGCCCCAACTTCTTCTCGCTCACCTGGCGGGTCGGCATGGCCAACCTGCCCGCGCTCATGCGGCTGCAGCCCTTCGCCACGCTGTGGTCGGCCCTGGGCGAGTGCTTCGAGGACCCCCGCCTGCGCCAGCTCTATGGCCGCTACGCGACCTATTGCGGCTCGTCGCCCTTCCAGGCGCCGGCGACCCTGATGCTCGTGGCGCATGTCGAGCAGGACGGCGTCTGGTTCGTCGAGGGCGGCATGGCGCGGCTGGCGGAGGGGCTTGCGCGCGTCGCGCGGCGGCTCGGCGTCGACCTGCGCTGCGGCGAGGAGGTGGCCGAGGTACTCGTGGAGGCCGGCCGCGCGGCGGGCGTCCGCCTCGCCTCGGGCGAGCGCATCGCGGCAGACGG
This sequence comes from Alsobacter sp., assembly GCA_046349155.1. Classification (GTDB taxonomy): domain Bacteria; phylum Pseudomonadota; class Alphaproteobacteria; order Rhizobiales; family Beijerinckiaceae; genus Alsobacter. Next base: position 92,386 of record JAXMCW010000007.1, read on the forward strand.
CGTGGTGGTGAACGCCGACGCCAGCGCGGTCGGGCTCGGCCTGCTCGGGCCCGGGATCGCCCCGGCCGTCGCGCCCGTGGCCCTGGCGGACCGCTCGCTCTCCGCGCTCGCCGTCGCGGCGCACGTGGAGACGTCCGGCTTCCCGCTCGTGCGGCACAGCGTGTTCTTCTCGTCGGACTACCGGCGGGAATTCGACCAGATCTTCCGGGAGCACCGCTTGCCGGACGATCCCACCGTCTATCTCTGCGCCCAGGACCGCGGCGACGTCGCCCCGGCCGGCCCGATCGGGCGGGAGCGCCTGCTGATGCTCGTCAACGCCCCGGCCACCGGGGACGTCCGTTCCTTCTCCGACGCGGAGATCGCCGCATGTCTCGACCAGTGCCGCAAGAGGCTCGCCGCCTGCGGGCTCTCGATCCAGTTTCCGGAGGAGGCGATCCGGGTGGCCACGCCGACGACCTTCGGGCAGCTCTTCCCGGGGACGGGGGGCGCGATCTACGGCCGGGCGTCGCACGGGTGGCGGGCGTCGTTCCAGCGGCCGGACGCAACGACGCCGATCCCGGGGCTGTTCCTGGCGGGGGGCAGCGTGCATCCGGGGCCGGGCGTGCCCATGGCGGCGCTCTCGGGCCGTCTGGCGGCCCGGGCGGTGCTCTCGGCCCTCGCTTCGACCAGCAGGTCGGCCCCGGCGGCTATCGCTGGTGGTATGTCGACGCGCTGAGCGACGACGGGCGTTTCGGACTCAGCATCATCGCCTTCGTCGGCAGCGTCTTCTCGCCCTATTATGTCTGGGCGGGCCGGCGCGAGCCCGAGGACCATTGCGCCGTCAACGTGGCCCTCTACGGGCCGGGCGTCGGGCGCTGGACCATGACGGAGCGCCGCCGCCGCGACCTCGCGCGCGACGCCGCCTCGCTCGCCATCGGGCCGAGCGCCCTGCGCTGGACGGGGGAGAGCCTGGTCGTCGACCTCGCCGAGTGGTCCGTCCCCCTGCCCCGCCGCGTGCGCGGGCGCGTCACCTTGCATCCGCACGGCCTCGCCGAGCGCCGCTTCGCGCTCGATCCGGCGGGCCACCACCACTGGATGGCGATCGCGCCGTCCGCCCGCGTCGAGGTGGAGATGACCGCGCCGTCGACGCGCTGGTCGGGCCACGGCTACTGGGACACCAATGCCGGTGACGAGCCGCTGGAGGCGGGCTTTCGCTATTGGAGCTGGTCGCGCGCCGCCCTGCGCGAGGGCGCGGCCCTGCTCTACGACATGGAGATGCGCGACGGCAGCGAGCGCCAGATCGCCGTGCGCTATCGCCCGGACGGTGCGGCCGAGGATTTCGAGCCGCCGCCCCGCGTCCGCCTGCCCGGCACGCTCTGGCGCATCCGCCGCACCACGCAGGCCGACCGCGCCGACGCCGTCCGGGTGCGCCGCACGCTGGAGGACACGCCGTTCTACGCGCGCAGCGAACTCGTGACCCGTCTCCTCGGCGAGGACGCCCCCGCCGTCCACGAGAGCCTCGACTGCGACCGGTTCGACAGACTCTCGACGCGGCTCATGTTGCCGTGGCGCATGCCAAGGCGGTTCGTGTAGCCGAGGCCTCGAGGCCCGAGGCCACAACGCCCTATGGGCTCAATGCGCCGAGCGATTCACGAGCCGCTTTCGCCCTGCTCCCCCGACGCCGCCTTCTCCTGCGCCCGTTTCTCCGCCTCGCGGGCCTTGGCGCGCTGGTCGAGCTCCCAGAACTGCCAGTGGATGAAGGCGACGAGCACGCCGAAGCTGAACACGAGTTCGACGAGCGCGGCCCAGGATCCGTCCATCCGGCGGCTCCTCAGGCGAGGTCCCGGCGGGCCAGGGCGCGGGGGGCCGCGGCGGACGCCTCGAGCTGGCGGCGCTCCAGGCTGCCGAGCACCTCGATCATCCAGCCGACCCGCTCGTCGATCACCTGCCAGGGCGCCGCGGCGGGAGCATGGGCCCGCGCGGCGCTGTCCACGAGGTAGCGCGTCTGCGCCAGCGGCGGGTCCTGCGCCATGCGGCCGGGCATGGCCGCGGCGGCGATGGCCCGGCCGAGCAGCGCCACCTTGCGGCCGTCCGGGACGACGGTGCGGACCGACACGGAATCGCCGCCGGCCCGGCGCAGCCGCCAGCCGATCTCGCGATAGATGAGCCGCGCGGCCTGGATCGCCGGTCGGCAGCCGGCAGGCAGTCCGGCCACGCCCGGGCCGGCGCGCTCGTAGAGCGCGTCGGCCTCCGCCAGCAACCGCTCGACCATGGCCCTCACGCGCTCGTCGAAGACCGGCCGCGCCAGGAAGGCGACGGGGTCGAGGCCCACCTCGTCGCACCACGCCAGCGGCAGGTAGATGCGGCCGTTGCGGGCGTCCTCGCCCACGTCGCGCGCGATGTTGGTGAGCTGCATGGCGACGCCGAGGTCGCAGGCGCGCGCCAGCACCGTGCGGTCGCGCCGCTCCATCAGCACGGTCATCATCGCTCCCACCGCCGCCGCCACGCGGGCGGCATAGGCGAGGAGGTGCTCCAGGGTGAGGTAGTGCCGGCCCGCCGCATCCCAGGCCAGCCCGTCGAGCAACGCCTCGGGCAGCGCCTTGGGCATGTCGTAGCGCTCCACGACGTCGGCGAAGGCGCGGTCGGCGGGATCGTCGCCCGGCCGACCGGCATAGAGCGCATCGAGCCTCGCCTGCAGCCGCTCCACCGCGTCGCGCTGCGCGCCGGGGCCGTCCACCGCGTCGTCCGAGAGCCGGCAGAACGCGTAGAGCGCGGAGGCCGGCCAGCGCACCGACTTCGGCAGCAGGAGCGAGGCGGCGAAGAAGCTGCGCGAGCCCAGACGGATGCGCTCCCGGCACGCGACGTAGTCCGCGGCGAGGCGGGGATCAGCGATGGGTTTCGCCATGCGGCACCAGCCTGTCGAGGATACGCGCGGAGGAGAGCACGCCGGGCACGCCGGCGCCGGGATGGGTGCCCGCTCCGACGAGGTAGAGGTTGCGGATGTCCTCGCTCACGTTGTGCGGGCGGAACCAGCCGCTCTGCAGGAGGCTCGGCTCGAGCCCGAAGGCCGCGCCGTGCACGGAGGACAGACGGTCGCGGAAATCCAGCGGCGTGAGGATGCGCGAACTCACCACTCGCTCTCCCAGGCCCGGCAGGATCGTCTCCTCCAGCCGCCGCTGGATGCGCCGACGATAGGGCTCGGCCTGCGCCGTCCAGTCGATGCCGCTTTCCAGATGCGGGACGGGGGACAGCGCGTAGAACGTGTCGCATCCGGGCGGCGCCAGCGACGGGTCGGTCGCGGTGGGGCGATGCACGTAGAGCGACAGGTCGTCGGCCAGCACCTTGCGGCGGAAGATGTCGTCCAGCAGGCCCTTGTAGCGCGGGCCCAGCACGATCATGTGGTGGTCTATGTCGGGATGCACGCCGCGCGTGCCGAAATACCAGACGAAGAGGCTCATCGAGAAGTCGGACCGCGCGACCTTGCGCTCGTCCCAGCGCAGCCGGGCGGCCGCGGGAAGCAGGCGCGTATAGGTCCAGGCGCTGTCGGCGTTGGAGACGACCACGTCGGCCTTCACGACCTCGCCCGAGGCCAGCCGCACGCCGGTGGCGACGCCCTCCTCGAGCAGGATTTCGGCCACCTCGGCCCCGGTGCGCAGCACGCCTCCCTGGCCCTTCACGAGGTCGACCAGCCCCTCCACCAGGCGGCCCGTCCCGCCCATGGCGAAGTGCACGCCGTAGCGGCGCTCGAGGAAGCTCACGAGGGCATAGAGCGAGGTGACCCGGAAGGGATTCCCGCCGATGAAGAGCGGGTGGAAGCTGAAGGCGATGCGCAGGCGCGGATCGGACATGTAGCGCGAGACCATCGCGTAGACGGAGCGGTCGGCCCTGTGGCGCACGAAGCCCGGAACCGCGCGCGCCATGCGTCCCCAGGTGTGCAGCGGCTCCTGGCCCATCTCCTCGAAGGCGAAGCGGTAGATCGCCTCGCTCTGCTTCAGGAAGGCGTCATAGCCCGCAAGGTCGGCCGGGTTGAAGGCCCGCACCTGCTCGCGCATCGCCACGTCGTCGTCGGAGCAGGTGAAGAACGAGCCGTCGTCGAAGCGGATCCGGTAGAAGGGCCGCATCGGGCGCAGGTCCACCTCGTCCGCGAAGCGCCGGCCGCAGAGCGCCCAGAGCTCCTCGAAGAGCTGCGGCAAGGTGATGATGGTCGGCCCGGCATCGAAGGTGAAGCCGTCCTGGCGGAAGACCGATGCGCGTCCGCCGAACTGCTCCAGTCGCTCCAGCACCGTGACGCGGTAGCCGCGGGCGCCCAGCCGCACGGCGGCCGCGAGGCCGCCGAAGCCGCTGCCGATGACGAGGGCGTGCGGACGCTCTTTCGGGGGAAGGCCATGCGCCATGCGGGGAACCTGGACGGGCGGGACATCGGTGACGCCGGCCAGTCGAGCATGCAGCGGCACGTCCGTCATGATGCCTCGCTGTCGCGGGCGCGGGACAGGATGCCCTGGGCGACGGCCTCGTCCACGATGAGGCGGGCCACCTCCGCGGGTTTCTCCTCGTGCGCGAGGTGTCCCAGCCCGCGCATCACGTGGACGCGGGCGTCCGCCACGCGGTCGCGCACCTGGAAGGCGACGTCGGGCAGCACGGCCCGGTCGTTCCCGCCCACGATGAGCAGCGTGGGCACCTCGAGCTTCTCGAGCTCCTGCTCGAAGCGGTCGAGATCCCAGTTGGCCATCATGCCCAGCGCGCCCGCGACATGCCCCGGCTTGCGGAAGAGCCGTTCGTAGAGGTCGATTCCCGTGTCATCGATGCTGGAGCCCGTGTTGCGCAGCAGGCGCTCCACCGCCCCGCGGTCCGCGGCCCAGGAGAACAGCCGCGGCGCGAGCGGATTGAGAAAGAGCACTTTCGCCATCGGCGGGAAAAGCTGCCCGGCGATGCCGCCGAAGGGCAGCAGCGCCCCGTTGAGTCCGACCAGCAGCCGGGGATGGAAGGCCTGGTCGAGCGCCATGCGGATCATGATCGCCGCGCCCGCCGAGTGCCCGACGGCCACCACCGGGTCGATGCCCAGGGTGGCCATGAGCTCCGTCAAGCCGACGGACATGCCGGTCAGCGACGGCCGGCCACGCGGAAAGGACCCCGTGAAGCCGTGCCCCGGAAGGTCCGGCGCGGTGACGGAGAAATCCTCCGCCAGGAGCGGCATCAGCCCGCGCCAGGAATGGTTGGCGGCTCCTGTGCCGTGCAGCAGGAGGAGCGACGGGCCCTTGCCCATCTGCTGGACGTGCCAGCGCAGGCCGCCCGCGCGGACGAAGCGGCTGGCGCTGCGGTGCGGCCAGTCCCGGCCGTCCTGTTCCCAACTGGGGCTGTCCCCATCCTGGGCCATGGCCGTCCTCAGGCAAAAGGCGCCGCCGTCCGCACCACCCGCGACAGGTCGCGGGCGTCGGCATGCGGCAGAGGGATGTAGGTTCCCGCCATCGCATCGGCGACGGCGCGGGCGCCGGGCTGGGGCGAGGGCGAGGTGTCGATAAGCAGGGCCGTCGCGCCGGCGGCGCGCAGGGCGCGCGCGGAGCACAGCGCGTCCTCGGCCGCCTTGGGCCGACCGGGACTCCCGTCCCGGGCCACGTTGGCTCGGCCGTCGGTGAGGATGACGAGTACGGGCGAGCGGCCCTTGCGGCGACTGGCCTCGACCAGCGACGCCGCCACGTCGAGGCCGCTGGCGAGCGGCGTGCCGCCCCCGCCCACGAGGCCGGCGAGCGTGCGCTTGGCGCGGGCCAGCGACCGCGTCGGCGGCAGGACGAGCTCGGCGCCCTGGCCCCGGAAGGCCACAAGCGCCACCTCGTCGCGGCGCGCATAGCAATCGGCGAGCAGCAGCTCCACGGCGCCCTTGGCCTCGCCGAGCCGCTGCAGGGCGAGCGAGCCGGAGGCGTCCACGACGAAAACGACCAGGGTCGCCGTGCGAGACTGGTTGCGCCGGATGCGCAGGTCGTCCTCCCGGAAGAGGACTCGGCGGGCATGGCCGGGATGGCCGGGCGACAAGGCCTGGCGGCGCAGCCGCTGCAGGCCGAGCGCGGCGCGCAGCGTGGCCACGAGGTCGAGGCGCTGGTTGCCCGAGGGCCGGCCGGGCCGGTTGCCGATGGGCCGGCCGCGGCCGACGGCCTTCGCGGGCGCGCCGGCGCGGCCTTCGAGCGCCCGGCGCGGCGAGGCGAGCGCGAGGGTGGCGAGCAGGCCCGCCGGCAGCGAGGCCGCGATCGCCTCTACGAGCCGCTCCACGGCGTCCGGCGGCTCCGCCTCGCGCTCCTCCTGCTCCGGTTCGCCGGAGGCGTCGGGCGGCGGCGGGGCCTCCTCGGGCTCCTCGTGCTCGGGCTCGGCGGGGACGGGACAGCGCGTTGCGCGCGGAGCGAGCACGAGGCGTCCGGCCACGACGAGATCCTCGTCGATCACCGTGGTGCGGCCCTCGAGCGCGGCGCGCGCGCAGGCCACGCGCAGGGCGGCGAGCGGCGCGCGCAGCGACCCGACCCCCAGGGCGGCCGCGAGCTCGCAGAGCTGTCCGACGTGGTCGGGGGCGGCCGCGACGGCAGGCAGCGCCCGACGCGCCTGCGCGATGTCGGCGCGGCCATGGGCCGGCATGAAGTCGGCCGCTCCCGCGGCGTCGTCCAGCGCCAGCAGAAAGGCGGCGCGGTCGGCCAGCGCCGGGGGCGCGGCCTCGTCGGGCTCCACGCCCTCGTCCAGCGCGACGAAGCCGAACCGGGCGGGGCTGCGCAGCTCCACGCCGTCCCGCGCGGCGACGACCTCGCGCCTATCCTGCGCGGCAGCGATGCGCCCGGCCGCCTGCAGGCTGATGCGCTCCGCCATCGGCAGGAGGGCGACGCCGCCATCCGCAGCGGCGAGCAATCCGCGCTGGACGACCGGAACGCCCGACTGCAGGGTCGCGCCGAGGTCGAGCCCGCCGAGGAGGCGGTCGTCGGTGACGGAGAGCGGAACGCGGATGACGGGCGCCGTCTCCGGCAGGAGATCGCGCAGGATGCCCAGCCATTCGTCGCGCAGCGGTCCCACCCGGGCCCGCAGCACCACTCCGCCGAGCCCGGCCGGATCGACCGCAAGGAGGGCGGCGGCCAAGACCGCGTCCTCCCACGGCAGAGCCTGGACGGGTTGTCGGATCATGGCGGTCCAAGCACCTCGGTGAGGGCGCGCTCCACGCGCAGGGTCGAGCGCGTGTCGTCCAGCGGATTGCGACGCAGGCGATGCGCCAGCACCAGCGGCGCGACCTCGCGCAGCTGGCGGCGGCCGACCGTCTCCTCCCCCTCCAGGGCGGCGATGGCGCGGGCGGCGCGCACCAGCGTCAATTCGCCGCGCAGGCCGTCCGTTCCGAGCGCGATGCAAAGCCGCGCCGCGTCTTCCAGCGCCGCCAAGGGCGTATCCACCTGCGGCAGGCGCGCGCGGGCGCGCACGATGGCGCGGCGCAGGCTGGCTTCCTGCTTCTGCCAGGCCGCGCTGAAAGCCACGGGATCGCGGTCGAAGGCGTCGCGGCGACTCACCACCTCGACGCGCTCGCGCAGGTCCGTCGGCGTGCGGATCTCGACGGAGAGGCCGAACCGGTCGAGAAGCTGCGGGCGCAGCTCCCCCTCCTCCGGATTGCCGCTGCCCACCAGCACGAAGCGCGCGGGATGGCGGATGCTGAGCCCCTCGCGCTCGACCAGGTTCTCCCCGGAGGCCGCGACGTCGATCAGCAGGTCGACGAGGTGGTCTTCCAGCAGGTTCACTTCGTCGATGTAGAGAAAGCCGCGGTTGGCGCGCGCCAGCAGGCCGGGCTGGAAGGCCTTTTCACCGTGGGCCAGCGCGCGCTCGAGATCGAGGGCGCCGACGATGCGGTCCTCCGTCGCGCCAAGCGGCAGGTCCACCACCGGAACCGGCGCGAGCCGGCCCTTGAGCCGGGCGCCGGCGAGGGAGCAATGGGGACAGGTCGACGACGGGCGCTGGGGGTCGCAGCCATAGGCGCAGCCCTCCACCACCTTCTGCGGCGGCAACAAGGCGGCGAGCGAGCGGACCGCCGTGGACTTGCCCGTGCCGCGGTCGCCGAGAATCAGGACGCCGCCGACGGTCGGGTCCACCGCCGCGACGAGCAGGGCGCGCTTCATGGGCTGCTGGCCGACGAGCGCTGAGAAGGGATAGTTCAGGCGGCCCGCCGCGGTCCCTGCCCGGGACGGGGCCGGTCGCGCCGTGCGCGGCGGCTGGGCCGGGGGCGAGGCCACCCGCGGGGTCGACGAACCGACATCCTCGGCCATTCCGCCATCCAGGGGATCACGGGTCGCCCAGTCGTTCATCGCGCAGACCTCGTCGTCTCTGAAACGCCAGCCCGGTCCGTCGGCCCGCGAAGGGCCGGGCGGCGCTTTCGCACCCACCTCGCGACAATAGGTCTTTACAGTTCGAGTGTCACTTTCAATTTACACCCTTGGCCTTGCGGCCTGTGATCTCATCCCGGCGCCTCCGGGCCGTCAGCCCTGCGCACGGTTCCCTCCCAGGCCGGCGAACACGGATTCCGGCTGGGAGGCAGCGGGGCGGTGGGCCTGGACCACGGTTTCGAGGGTGAACCGTCCGTTTACTGCACTCACCGGTAAGGTCTTCCAGGGCAGAACACGTCTTGCGAGCGCTTCGGACCCATGTTAGTGAGTGAACGCTCACTTACGTCAGAGCCACGGAGTCCTCGCATGATCGGACGCCTCCTCTCCAGCCGGCGCTTCCTGCCCCTCTTCGGGTGCCAGTTCCTCTCCGCCTTCAACGACAATTTCCTCAAGAACGCGCTGGTGGCGCTGGTCGTCTACGTGCTGATGCGCGAGGACGCCGGCGCGCTCGTCCAGATGGCGCTCGTCATGCTGGTCGCGCCGACCTTCATCCTCTCGGGCGTCGGCGGCGAGATGGCCGACCGCTTCGACAAGGCGGTCGTGGCGCGGCGGCTGAAGTTCGTGGAGATCTTCGCGTCCGGCGTCGGGGCCCTGGGCTTCGCGCTGCATGGGGACCCGCAGCTCGCGCACTGGTCCGTGCCGCTGCTGATGACCTGCCTCGGCCTCTTCGGGGTCGTCGCGGCGCTCTTCGGTCCCATCAAGTACGGCATCCTGCCCGATCTCCTGAAGACCGAGGAACTGCCGGCCGGCAACGCCCTCGTGGAGGGCGCGACCTTCATCGCCATCCTCCTCGGCACCATCGCGGGCACCAAGGCCGCCACGGCCAACGCGCACGCGGCCTGGTTCGCGGGGCTGCTGATCCTCTTCGCGGTCGCCTGCTGGGGAACCGCCGCGCTCATCCCGCGCACCGGCGGCAAGGCCCCTGACCTGCGCATCAATCCCAACCTCGTCGGCTCGACCATCGACCTCCTGCGCTACCTGTGGTCGGAGACCCGGCTGTGGCGCGGCATGGTGGTGGTGAGCTGGTTCTGGCTGGTCGGCTCCGTCGTGCTCTCGCTCGTGCCGACCATGGTGCGGGACCGCCTCGGGGGCAATGACGACCTGCAGGTCGCCTTCATGACGATCTTCTCGATCGCCATCGCCGTGGGCTCCCTCTTCGCCGCCTGGATGGCGCATGGCCGCATCATCCTGCTCCCCACCGCCATCGGCGCGCTGCTGATGGGCCTGTTCGCCATCGACCTCGGCCTCGCCACCTGGTCCGCCGCCAAGGGCGCCGAGGCCATCGGGCCCGTCGCCTTCTTCGCCACGGCCCACGGCGCCCACGTGGGCGTCGACCTCGCGGGCCTCGCCATGGCTGCGGGCCTCTTCATCGTGCCGGTCTTCGCCGCCGTGCAGTCCTGGGCCGGCGAGGACCGGCGCGCCCGCGTCATCGCCGCCGGCAACGTCATGCAGGCGGGGTTCATCGTGGTGGGCGCGGCAGGCGCCGCCGTCCTGCAGAAGGCCGGGGTCAGCGAGGGGCAGATCCTCGTCGGCATCGGCGCGCTGAACCTCCTCGCCGTGCCGCTGATCTTCAGGCTGCTGCCTGTCAACCCGTTCCGCGATCTCATCTCCATCGTGCTGCGCGCCGTCTATCGCATGGAGGTGACCGGCTCGGAGAATTTCGCCAAGGCCGGGCCCAATCCCATCATCGCGCTCAACCACGTGAGCTTCCTCGACGGCGCGCTCGCGCTGTCGCTGACGGACAAGGACCCGGTCTTCGCCATCGACAAGGGCATCGCCGAGCGCTGGTGGGTGAAGCCCTTCCTGCACTTCACCCGGGCCATGCCGCTCGATCCCACGCATCCCATGGCCACGCGCACGCTGATCAACGCGGTGAAGGAGGGCGAGACGCTCGTGATCTTCCCGGAAGGCCGCATCACGGTCACCGGTAGCCTGATGAAGGTCTATGACGGCGCGGGGCTGATCGCCGACAAGACCGGCGTGCCGATCGTGCCGGTGCGCATCGAGGGGCTGGAGGCGACGCCCTTCTCGCGCCTGTCACCGCAGCAGGTGCGCCGCCGCTGGTTCCCCAAGGTGAAGGTCACGGTGCTCGACCCGGTGACCCTGACCGTCGATCCCGACCTCAAGGGCAAGGCTCGCCGCCACGCGGCCGGCGCGGCCCTCTACCAGGTCATGTCGGACCTCGTGTTCCGCACCACCTCGACCGACCGGACGGTCCTGCAGTCCGTCATCGACGCGGCGCAGGTGCATGGCGCCGGCCGCGTGGCCGTGGAGGACCCTGTCGCCGGCGCGCTCACCTATCGCCGCCTGCTCGCCGGCGCCCGCGTGATCGGCCGGCGGCTCGCGCCGCTGGCCGGCGAGGGCGAGGCGGTCGGCGTCATGCTGCCCAACGCCAACGCCGCGGCCGTCACCCTGCTCGGCCTCATGTCGGCCGGGCGCGTGCCGGCGATGATCAACTTCACCGCCGGCGCGGCCAACATCGCCGCCGCCTGCAAGGGCGCGGTGATCGGCTCCGTCGTCACCTCGCGCGGCTTCGTGGAGAAAGGCCGGCTCGAGCCACTCGTCGAGGCGCTCTCCGCCTCGGTGCAGATCGTCTACCTCGAGGATATCGGGGCCAAGATCGGCCGCTTCGAGAAGATCCGCGGGCTGCTCGGCTGGAAGCGCCCGCTCGTGAGGCGCAAGGCCGACGACCGCGCTGCCATCCTCTTCACCTCGGGCTCGGAGGGCACGCCCAAGGGCGTCGTGCTGTCGCACCGCAACATGCTGGCCAATGCCGCGCAGGCCGCCGCCCGCATCGACTTCGGCCGCACGGACAAGGTGTTCAACGTGCTGCCGGTGTTCCACTCCTTCGGGCTGACGGTGGGCCTCGTCCTGCCGCTCGTCTCCGGCGTGCATGTCTATCTCTATCCCTCGCCGCTGCACTACCGGATCGTGCCGGAGCTGGTCTACGCGTCGAACGCCACGATCCTGTTCGGCACGGACACGTTCCTCGCCGGCTATGCGCGCACCGCCCATCCCTACGATTTCCGCTCGCTGCGCTACGTGCTCGCCGGCGCGGAGCCCGTGAAGGAGACGACGCGGCGCACCTACATGGAAAAGTTCGGCCTGCGCATCCTGGAGGGCTACGGCATCACCGAGACCTCGCCGGCGCTCGCGCTCAACACGCCGATGTTCAACCGCTTCGGCACGGTGGGCCGCATCCTGCCGGGCATGGAGATGAAGCTCGAGGAACTGCCCGGCGTGGAGGATGGCGGGCGGCTGCACGTGCGCGGCCCCAACGTGATGATGGGCTACCTGCGCGCCGAGAACCCCGGCGTGCTCGAGGTGCCCCCCGACGGCTGGCACGACACGGGCGACATCGTGAGCGTCGACGCCGAAGGCTTCATCACCATCAAGGGCCGCGCCAAGCGCTTTGCCAAAGTGGGCGGCGAGATGATCTCGCTCGCTGCCATCGATGCGCTGGCCTCCGACCTGTGGCCCGGCGTGCTGTCGGCGACCGGCGCCGCGCCCGACCCGCGCAAGGGCGAGCGCATCGTGCTGCTCACGGAAAAGCCCGGCGCCACTCGCTCGGACGTCCTGGCCTTCGCGCGCTCCCGCGGCGCCACGGAGCTCATGGTGCCCGCCGAGGTGGTGAGCGTGGAGAAGATCCCGTTGCTGGGCTCCGGCAAGACCGACTTCGCCGCCGTGACCCGGCTGATCCGCGAGCGCCAGGCCGCGTCTGCGGCCCCGGCCGAGCCGACGGCCGCGCCCGCCGAGGTGACGGCATGAGCGGCGCCACCACCCGCAACGGGCCGCGCACCCGCGAGCGCATCTGCGCGGAGGCGCTCGCCCTCTTCGCCCGACGCGGGGTCGACGGCACCACGGTGCGCGACATCGCCCAGGCCGTGGGCGTGGCCGAGGGGGCGCTCTATCGCCACTTCCGCTCAAAGGAGGACATCGCGCGCGCCATCTTCGTCGAGCACTACGCGGCGCTGGCCCGCGACGTTCTGGCGATCGGCGCGACCCCCACGCCCTTCCCGCGCCGCGTCGAGGCCCTGGTGCGGCGCTTCACGGACCTCTTCGACGAGGACCCCGCCCTCTTCGCCTTCCTGCTGATCAACCAGCACCGGCACCTCGGCGAGATCGCTTCGAGCCCGGAGGAGAACCCCGTGGCCGCCCTGCGCGCCGTGCTGCAGGCGGCGCAGGAGCGCGGGGACGCCCGGCCCGGCGATCCCGACCTGCTCGCGGCCATGGCGCTGGGGCTGGTGGTCCAGCCGGCGGTGTTCCGGCTCTATGGCCGCCTCGCCGGCCCGCTGGGCGCGTCCGCGCCCGCCATCGCAGACGCCGCGCTCGCGATGCTGGTCCCCGAGACGATACCCGCCTGAGGCCTCCACGGTCAGGGCGCGCGCGGAAGCCCGCAACGCTCAGGCGCGGCGCGCCCAGGCGCGCCGCAGCCCGGCCACCATCCGCACGCGCATCTCGCGAAGCTCGGCCGCCCATCGGCGCCCGGCCTGATAGACCGCGGTGGAGCGGGCCCAGGCGAGCGCGGCGTCCCGCACCCGGATGACGTAGCCCATCGCCGCGGCGAACCAGCGGATGCGGAACAGCTTCTCCCGGCCCGCCTCGTAGATCCGCTCGATGACGAGGAAGCTCGCGCCGTAGGCGAAGGCGAGCATGAGAAGGCCCGGCAGGAAGCGCCCGGTCCCCATCCACACCACGCCGATGATCTTGAGGGGCTCCACCGCGACGAGCGGCACCGCGAGGACCGCCAGCACCGCATAGGGCGGCAGCGAGGCGACGAGCCTCTCCATCCGGTGCACGAGGGCGAGCCCCGCGAACCATCGGATGACCGGGCGATAGGTCGGCCGCGCGAGCTCGTCGCAAATGACGAGCACGGCGATGAGGGCCCGGACGGGCGACAAGGCGATGCGAAGAGCGAGCGGCTGGCGCTCGGGGGGCTCTGTCATGCGGACGGGCGTCCGGGCGACACGGCGGGTGGTCGCGCCCCTGTCGCGGCGGCGGCGCGCCCGACGGATGTGGTCCCTTCCGGCAGGCCGCGCAAGGTTTTCGTGGAGAGAGGTCGCCGTCCGGGCCGGGCCCTCATGCCCCGCGGAGGTGCAAGGCGGGCACGGGATCGGCCGGAAGGAGCCGGGTCTCCGCCCGCGCAGCGCCCAGGCAGAGCGCGAAGCCCAGCAGGATCATCGCGCCGACCAGCGCGTCGGCGATGAGCCGGTCCAGCACCTCGAGCCCGGCCTCGCCCTGGCGGACCGCCGGGCCTTTCGCGGAGCCGGTCTGCGTCGTCCTGGGCTTGATCATGGTCCCCTCCTCGCTGCGACGGAACTCGGATAGCCTGCGGGGGCGACAGATTCTGTCCGAAGGTGCGCATGACATTTTCCAAGGCCGAGGACCTGCTCGATCTCGCCGCAATGGTGCGCGCCCACCGGGCCGGCGTGACCCTGGCCGACGTGGAGCGCCGCTTCGACTGCTCGCGGCGCACCGCCCAGCGCATGATGCGCCATCTCGAGTCGCGCTATCCCGACGTCGAAACGGACATCGCCGACGACGGCACGAAGCGATGGCGTCTGCGCAGCGGGCTGAAGGAGATGCTGTCGCTGGGCGCCGAGGAGCTCGCCGCGCTGGACCTCGCGATCGAGCAGTTCGCGCATGGCGGACAACGGCTGGAGGCGCGCATGCTGGAGCGGCTGCGCGACAAGGTCGTGGCGCTGGTTCCGGGCGCGAAGGCGGCGCGGCTCGACACCGACCATGACGCGCTCCTGGAGGCCCAGGGCTTCGTGGCGCGCCCCGGCCCCCGCCCGCTGGTGGACGAGGCGGTGGCCGCCACCTTCGCGGAGGCCATCAAGGCCTGCCTCGTGGTGGAGATGGAGTACCAGGCCCGCACCGACCCCGCCCCGCGGCGGCGGGCGGTGGAGCCCTTCGGCCTGCTCTCCGGGGCGCGGCGCTACCTCGTGGCGCGGCCGGAGGGCGACGAGACGGGGCCGGTGCGCACCTACCGGATGGACGCGATCCGCTCGGCGTCCCTCACCGACCGCCCCTTCGCGCGTCCGGACGACTTCGACCTCCAGGCCTTTTCACGTCGCGCCTTCGGACTGTTCCAGAGCGAGAAGGAATATGGCGAGGTCCTTTGGCGGTTCTCGCCGGAGGCGGCGACCCATGCCCGCGGCTACCTCTTCCATCCCGACCAGGAGGTCACGCAGGAGCCCGACGGCTCGCTCCTCGTGCGGTTTCATGCGGCCGGCCACCTGGAGATGGCCTGGCACCTCTATGCGTGGGGAGACAAGGTCGAGGTCCTCAAGCCCGCGGCCCTGCGTCGCCTCGTCGAGGGCCACCGGAGGAGCGATTTCGAGGCGCTGCCCTAGGGGGTGACACGATCTGACGCCCCGGCTTGGAATCGTGGCAGGGTCGGGAAAGGACGGCGACGCCCGCGCTCGACACGGGCATGGGGAATCAGCCACCGCTGCCCTGCCGCGCCGGCCGCCGGCGACCAGAGGACGATCGCATGCGCCTGCTCCACACGGCCGACTGGCATATCGGCCAGACGCTGAACGGCTGGACCCGCCACGCCGAGCATGCCGCCGTGCTCTCCGCCCTGCCGGACGTCGTGGAGGCGCACGACGTCGACGCGCTCGTCGTGGCCGGGGACATTTTCGACGGGGTCAACCCCTCGGCGGAGTCGCAGCAGCTCCTCTTCGATACGCTGATCGCCCTGCACGACCGCCGGCCCCACCTCACGACGGTGCTGGTCGCCGGCAACCACGACCCCGCGTGGCGGCTCGAGGCCCCGGCAGGGCTGCTGCAGCGCATCGGCGTCCATGTCGTGGGCGTCATGCACCGCAATGCCGGCTCCATCGACCTCGACCGCCACCTCGTGCCGCTGCAGGACCGGCAGGGGCGGGTGCGGGCCCATGTGCTGGCGATCCCCTTCCTGCGCGCCTCCGACCTGCCCGGCATGGGCGAGGCCGCGGAGGGCGGCGGATCGCCCATCGTCGCGGCGACGCGCCAGCTCTACGCCGAGGCCGCGCAGGCGGCGCGGGCGCGCGCCGGCGACCTCCCGCTCCTGGCCACGGGCCACCTGCACTGCGCGGGCGGCCTGGAATGCGAGGGCGCCGAGCGCCGCATCCTGGTGGGGGGCGAGCATGCCGTGCCGCACGACGTCTTCCCGGGCGACCTCGCCTATGTCGCCCTCGGCCACCTGCACCGGCCGCAGAGGGTCGGCCGCGACGAGGTGCGCTATTCCGGCTCGACCTTCCCGCTCTCGGCCACGGAGCTGGAGACGCGCCACGGCCTCAGTCTCGTCTCCCTCGACGGGGCCCGGCTGGCGGTCGAGCACCTTCCCCTGCCCCGGCCGGTGGCTTGCCATCGGATCCCGCAGCGGGGAGCGCTGCCGCTGCGCGAGCTCGAGGCGGCCCTGGCGGCCCTCGACCTCGATCCCGACTGCCCGCCCGAGCGCCGGCCTTTCGTGCACGTCGTCCTGGAGCTCGACGGTCCTGCGGCCGGCCTCGCCGGCGAGGCCGAGCAGGTGCTGGAGCGCCACCCCGTGCGCAGCGCCGGCATCCGCGTCGAGCGCCCGCGCGTCGAGGCCGCCGCTCCGGATGCAGGCCAGGCCGCCCGTTCCCTCGCCGAGACCGACCCGGCCGATCTCTTCGCCCGCGCCTTCGAGGCGGCCAACGGCGTGCCGCCCGAGCCCAGGCATGTCAGCGCCTTCCACCTCGCCGCGGCGGGAGACTGAGCCTTGCGCATCCTCGCCATTCGCGGGCGCAACCTCGCGAGCCTCGCCAGCGACTTCGAGATCCGGCTCGCCGAGGAGCCTTTGGCCTCCGCAGGCCTCTTCGCCATCACCGGCGAGACGGGGGCAGGCAAGTCCACCCTGCTCGATGCCCTCTGCCTCGCGCTCTACGCCGATTGCCCGCGGCTTGAATCAGGGGGCTCCGACGAGGCCATTCCCGACGCTGCCGAAGCCAAGATTTGGTCCAGCGATCCCCGGACATGCCTTCGACGGGGTTCGGCCGAAGGCTTCGCCGAGGTCGAGTTCGTCGGAATCGATGGCGACAAATACACCGCCCGTTGGGCGGTACGCCGGGCGCGCGGGCGCGCATTGGGCAAACTTCAGGAAGTAGAGCGTTCGCTCACCCGACATTCTGACGAAACAGTCATTGCGGCCGGTAAGAAGGCTGTCGCTGAAATTGTTCCTGAAAAGACCGGCCTCACCTACGCCGAGTTTCGTCGTACCGTCATCCTTGCTCAAGGTGATTTCGACGCATTCCTGCGCACGGGGGAAAATGACCGCGCCGATCTCCTGGAGAAGATCACGGGCCAGCAGGTCTACCGGCAGATCTCCCAGCGGGTCTTCGAGCTGGCAAGCGAGGCGGACCGGGCGGTCGCGGACATCGAGCGCCGGCGCGCGGACATCGCCGTGCTCTCCGACGAACAGCGCGCCGCGCTGGCGACCGAAAAAGAGCGGCTGAAGGCCGAGGCCCTGCGCGCCGCGGAGGTGCAGCGGGCGCTGGGCCTCGAGATCGAACGCCATCGGGCGCTCGACGCAGCCGGCCAGCGCGTGGCCGAGGCGCAGGCCGAGCTGGCGCAGGCGGTCGGCCGGGTCGAGTCGCTGCAACCCGAGCGGGACCGGTGGGCCTCGCTGTCGGTGGCCGACGCGCTGCGGCCGTTGCTGGAGCGGCGGGACGGTTTCGGCGCGGAGCTTTCCAACGCCCGAGGCGCGCAAGAGCGGGCGGCGCAGCAGCACATCGAGGCCGCAGAACGCTTCACGAGACAGGACGCCGCGCGCGCGGACGCAGGGCGCGCCCTTGCGGAGCACGAGGCGACGGCGCTGCGCTTCCGGCCGCTCTGGGACGAAGCCACCTCCCTCGATATCAGGGTGGCGCAGG
Source organism: Alsobacter sp. (assembly GCA_046349155.1). Lineage (GTDB taxonomy): Bacteria > Pseudomonadota > Alphaproteobacteria > Rhizobiales > Beijerinckiaceae > Alsobacter. The sequence goes on from JAXMCW010000007.1 coordinate 109,634, forward strand.
CGCGGACGGAGTGCGAGACGGCGGAACGGCAGGTCGAGGCCGCGCGCACCGCGTCCGGGAGCGCCGCCGGCAGCCTGCGCGAGATCACCTCCCTCCTGGCCGGACAAAGGCAGGCCCTGGCCCGGGCGGTGGCGGACGCCGAGGCGCTGGCCGGCCTCGCGCCCCTGCTGGCGCGCCACGACATCGAGGAGAAGATCGTCAAGCGCGAGGGGTTTCGCCGCGATCTTGCCGAGCGCATGTCACGCGCCGATGTGGCCGGGGGCGAACTGGAGCGGCTGCGCCGGAGCCTGGCCGACTGGGAAGCCCGCGACAAGGCGGCGCGCGAGGAGCGCGACGCGCTCGGAACGCGCCTCGGCGAGCGGCAGGCGGCGCTCGACGCGATGGGCGAGGACGCGCTGCGCGAACGGGCGGACGCGCTGTCGCGCCTGCGGGACAGCCTCGGCGACCTGACGAGGGCGGCCCAGGAGCGGGACGCGGGCAGCGCCGACGCCGCGGCGGCGGCGGAGTCGGGCCGTCGCGCCGAGGCGACCCTGCAGGCCGCCGCGACCGCGCTCGCCGCGGCGACGGCCGAGCGGGACGTCGCGCAAGGTCTGGTCGAGGCGCTGACAGGCCCCCTGGCGCGGGCCGAGGACGGCGCATCGGAGGCAGCGCACGCGCTGCGCCTGCGCCTCACGCCGGGTGAAGCCTGTCCCGTCTGCGGCGCGACCGAGCATCCGGCCGCCTCCGACGAGCGCTTCGCAGCCCTGGCCCGCGACCTGCGCCGCGAGGTGGAGGACGCCAGGACGCGCGTTGCGGACGCCGCCCGCGCTGTCCAGGCGGCGGAGAGCGAGGCCGCCAAGGCGCGAGCCGACCTCACTGTCGCCCGGGAGAAGGCCGGCCAGGCCGCGCTTCGCCGAGACGCCTCCACCGCGCGGCTCGAAACCGTCTGGCCGGCGGCACGCGGCGAGGGCGACCAGGCCGGCGTTCCGGGCCCCGAAGCCTCGCCTGCCGGCATCGCCGCGACGGCGCTCGCGGCGTGGCACGAGCGCGCGACGGCGGCGTCGGGAGATGTGCGCCGGGCGCTCGACGCGGCCGCCGCGCTTCGCCGCGACGTCGACGCCCTCGGCAAGCGCCGCGACAGCCTCTCAGCCACCATCGACCGGGAGCAGCAGGAGCACGAGGGGCTGCGGCGCGACATCGCCGCGGCCGAGACCGATCTGCTCCTGCTGCGGCAGGAGGCGGCCCATTTCGAGGAGCGCCGCCAATCGGCGGACCGGGAACTGAAGCCCCTGCTCGCCCCCGCGGACCTCTCGCCCGCTGATCTCGACCGCGACGCCGCCCAGGCGGCCGCCCGTTTCGCGGCGCGCGTCGAGGCCTGCCGGCAAGCCCATGCGGAGCGCGACGCGCGCGAGCGGCAGGTGCGGACGCTTGAACCCCGCGAGGCCGAGGCGCGGCGCGCGCTCGAGGCCGCGAGCGACCAGCTCGCCGAGCGCGAGACGGCCCTCGCCGCGCGCCGGGACGCGCACGCCGCCCTCGTGGCGGAACGCGCTCGCCTGCTGGACGGCGAGGCGACGGGGGTCCATCGGGCCCGGATCGAGGCCGCCCGCGGCGACGCCGTGAAGCAGCGGGACCTCGCTGACGCCGAGGCGACGGAAGCCCTGCGGATCCGCGACGTCGCGGCCGAGACGGCGCGCGCCGCCGCCGAGCGGCTACGCTCGGCCGAGGCGGCGCTTGCGGCGGCCGACGCCGAGCTCGCGCAGGCTTTGGCCGGCGGCGGCCTGACGCCGGAGGCGCTGCGCGCGCTCGTCGCGGTGTCCCCCGAGGAGCGTGCGAGCCTGCGCGACGCGCTCGCGACCGCCGAGCGGGACCGCACGGAGGCGCAGGCGAGGCTGGCGGACCGGCAGGCGGCGCTGGACCGCGCGGAACTCGCCGGCCGGCCCGAGCGCTCGCCCGAGGCCCTGGCGGCCGAGCATGCGGAGGCGGCGGACCGCCTCGCCGCGGCCCAGGGGCGGCTGGGCGCCGTCGCGACGGAGGAAGGCATCGACGATGAGAAGCGCGCCGCCATCGCCGCGCTCGAGAGCCAGGGCGCGGACAAGCTGGAGGAGGCCCGCACGTGGCGGGCGGTCAACCTCGCCATCGGCTCGCGGGACGGCGACAAGTTCGCGCGCTTCGCCCAGAGCGTGACGCTCGACCTGCTGGTCGAGCTCGCCAACCGCCATCTGGCGGACCTCAAGCCGCGCTATCGGCTGCGCCGCGCCGGGGCGGACCTGGGTCTGCAGGTCGTCGACCGGGACATGGGCGAGGAGATCCGCTCCACCCGCAGTCTCTCGGGGGGCGAGCGTTTCCTCGTGTCGCTCGCGCTCGCCTTGGCGCTGTCGAGCCTCGGCGGCCGACGCAGCTTTGCCGAGACGCTCTTCATCGACGAGGGCTTCGGCTCGCTCGACGCCGAGAGCCTCGACCTCGCGGTCGATGCGCTGGAAATCCTGCGCAGCCAGGGCCGGACCGTGGGCGTGATCAGCCACGTCGAGGCCATGAAGGACAGGATCGCGGTCCAGGTGAGGGTGGCGAAGGCGGGGGCGGGGCGCAGCACGGTCAGCCTGCACGCGCCGGCCGGCTGGGGCGCGGCGGCATGACATTAAATCGTTGCTTCAAAAGCACACGTCTGTCGTGAAAAGAAAAAGGGGCAGATGAACTGCCCCCAAATCACTTGCCGTCTGATGCGGCTCACCCTAAATCTGGCGGTGCAGCACTTGCTGCGTGCCCTCTTTGGGCGTTTCCTCCCTAGACTTGGGCCGCCGCAAGGCGGCCTTTTTGTTGCGACCGCTGTTAGAGCATGAGCGGCGCGCCTCCGCAAGGCCGTTTCGCGGCTGAAAACGCATTTTCGCGCCACCCTCTGCCCAAGTCCGAGGCAAAGCCTTACGCATTCGCCTCGGGCGGCAGGAAATCCACGTCGTGCGCGGCGGAAAGCTGGATCACGGTGGGAATGTCCGACTGGTCGTGCAGCGCATTGAACAGCGCTTCCAGCTTGCCCGCGGGCGAGACCCAGAACATGGCCCGGGCGGGCTTGTCCGACTTGTTGAAGTAGCCGTGGGGGATGCCCTTGGGCATGCGCACGAGGTCGCCGGCCTTGGCCTGCGTCCACACGCCGTCCAGCTTGAGGTCGAGCACGCCGTCGAGCACCAGGATGAACTCGTCCTGCGTGGGGTGGGTGTGGACCGGCACGAACTGGCCAGGATCGCTGTTCGTCTCGAAGGCGAAGGTCGTGTCGCAGCTCGCCTTGGGGAAATAGACCTGCCCCAGGATGTTCCACTTCGTGCCCCTGTAACCCTCGCCCTCCCGCGTGATGCCCTTCTCCAGATCGCTCATGCAGTCCTCCCCCATTGGTTGCGGCCGGCGGCCGGGCGGCATGATGGCATTCCCGCGGAGCCGCGGCCAAGCCCTCAGAGAGGCTCTCGTGGCCGGTCTTGCGCCCATTGGCGCGCCATGGCGAGGTCGGCGACGAGCCGGCCATAGGCTTCGCGGGCCGCGTCGCGGTCCTCGAGCCGCAGGATGTAGGCGGGGTGGGTCGCGACGAGGCCTGTCCGCCCGTCGGGCATCCGGAAGGGCCGGCCGCGCATCTGCGTGACGGCGACGGAGCGGCCGAGAATGGCCTCGGCCGCCGAGGCCCCCAGCATCACCACGACGGCCGGATCGACCTCCGCGAGCTCGCGGACGAGCCACGGCAGGCACGCCTCGATCTCGCCGGAGGATGGCCGCTTGTGGATGCGGCGCTTGCCGCGCGGGGCGAACTTGAAATGCTTGACCGCGTTCGTGAGGTACAAGCCTGCGCGGTCCAGCCCAGCCTCGCCCAGCGCACGGTCGAGGACCTGCCCGGCCGGGCCCACGAAGGGCCGGCCCGCAAGATCCTCCTGGTCGCCGGGCTGTTCGCCCACCAGCATGATCCGCGCACCGGCCGGGCCCTGCCCCGGCACGCCCTGGGTCGCCGGCTCCCAGAGCGGGCAGCGCCGGCACCCGCGCACCGCGTCGGCGAGGGTGACGGCGCCCGGCTCGCCGGCGCCGGCGGTCGCCTCCGCCCCTCGACGGGCCACCGGCAGGGTCGGCGCGGCCTCCACCATCCTCGCCGCCCGGGCGGGGGCCTCGGCGACGAGGCCGCGGATCAAGGCCGCCTCCGGCAGGTTGCGCCAGAAGCGCTTGGGCATCTCGGCCCGCATCGCGTCGGGATTGACGCGGGCGGGGTTGAAGATGTTGGCGTAGTAGCTGCGCCAAAGCGCCTCCAGGGCGTCGTCGTCGGGCGCGTCGCGCCGGCTCGCGCCGGTCCCGAAGACCAGACGCTCCCCTGTCCAGTGGACGCTGCGGCGAGGCGTGAGGATGGACCAGGCCAGGCTGGCGAAGCGCTTCGCGAAGAAGGGGGCGGCGGCCTCCTCGACGAAGTGCTCCGGCTCGTACCAGGCGACGAAGCGCTCTCCCTCGACCGTCGCGATGTCGCGAAAGCGGACAAAGGCGTGCATCTTGTGGATCTCGCGGCGCACCGCCTTGGCCATCCCCGCGATTCGCGCCACGTCGCGGTCGCTGGCGAGCGAGAGCAGACCCGGCTCGTCGTGGAGGCGCCACAGGACGCGATAGACAAGGGCGAAGCGGGCGGGATCGCGGTGCAGCAGCGCCGCCTCAGCCTGGTCGAGGAAGGCGCGGCCGACGCGCGGCGCGGCGCGGACGGGCGCGGCCTGCAGCACAGCGTCCACGCCCTCGTCGACATCGCCGGCCAGGAGGTCCGCCTCGCGCTCGCCTGTCTCCCAGAGGATCCGCTCCGGAGGAACGCCCCGGGCCAGCAGCGCCCTCGCCATGTCCCGAAAACCGCCGGCATCGGCGGGGCCGGAGAGCCGGACGCGCAGGGCCGGAGGGGCGAGCAGGCCGGGCACGGGCGTCAGGCGGCGGCGAAGAGGTCGAGCTGCCTTGGCGAAGGCGCGAGCCGGCCGGCGAGGTCCGCACGGTCGAGGAGCCCGGTCGGCCGGTGGTCGGGCAGCACGATGAAGGGCGCGGCCTTCCTGAACGGCACGCGCAGGCGAGCCAGGTCGTCGGCGCGCAGGCTGCGCACCCGGCGCGAGGCGACGATGCGGTCGACGGTCCGCACGCCCAGCCCGGGCACGCGCAGGAGTTCCTCCCGGCTCGCCCGGTTCACGTCGAGCGGGAAGCGATCCCGGTGCTTCAGCGCCCACGCGAGCTTGGGGTCCATGCCGAGCGCCAGCATGCCGCCCTCCCCGCCCGCCACGATCTCCTCCACGTCGAAGCCGTAGAAGCGCATCAGCCAGTCGGCCTGGTAGAGTCGGTTCTCGCGCACGAGCGGCGCGGGCTTCAGCGGCAGGCCCTGGCTCGAATCCGGGATGGGGCTGAAGGCGGAGTAGTAGACGCGCTTCAGCCGGTAGCTGCCATAGAGCGAGGCGCTGGTCGCCAGGATGCGTGCGTCGTCGGCGTCGTCCGCGCCGACGATCATCTGCGTCGACTGGCCGGCCGGCGCGAAGCGGCGGCGCGGCGTGCGGGCCGGGGCGGCCCCCTCCTCGATCGTCTCGCGCAGATGGCCCATGGAGCGGCGGATGGCGCCGATCTCCTTGCGCGGCGCGAGCCGCTCCAGGCTGTCGGGCTTGGGCAGCTCGATGTTGACGCTCAGCCGGTCGGCCCAGCGGCCCGCCTCCTCGACGAGGCGGGGATCGGCGTTCGGGATCACCTTGAGGTGGATGTAGCCCCGGAAATGGTGCGTTTCGCGCAGGGTCCGCGCCACGCGCACCAGTTCCTCCATCGTGTAGTCCGGGCTGCGGATGATGCCCGAGGACAGGAACAGGCCCTCGATGTAGTTGCGCTTGTAGAAGCCGAGCGTCAGGGCGACGACCTCCTCCACCGTGAAGCGCGCCCGCCGCACGTGGCTGGACGAGCGGTTGATGCAGTACAGGCAGTCATAGATGCAGGCATTGGTCAGCAAAATCTTGAGCAGCGAGACGCACCGCCCGTCCGGCGTGTAGCTGTGGCAGATTCCGGCCCCTCCAGAAGAGCCTATGCCCTTGCGGTCGGAGCTGTCGCGCTTCGCGCCCCCGCTCGAGGCGCAGGACGCATCGTACTTGGCCGCGTCCGCCAGGATCTCCAGCTTGCCGAGCAGGTCCATGATTTCCTCCGTGAGTCGGCAGAGTATAAAGTTCGTCGTTTGTTCTCAATCTGCTTCGCGCGCCGGGGCGTGCGGCCAACCGCCACGTGGCCGCCTCCAGGTGGACAGCGCGGCAACGCAAGCCTGTCTTCCGGCCGGCGCGGGACGGGCTGTTTCGTCCCGTCCAGCCTGCAATGACGATATCCGACGGGCCCGGATGCCTGGTGATGTCCAGCAAAGCAGAGCCTGAGCTCGACGTCGAGCCGACGCTGTATGGCAAAGCTCAAGTCCATAGTGTCTTTCATTCTGATTTTTGCTTGATTGTCCTTGTTCTCCAGACGCTGCCGGGCGAGAAGGATGCTTTACGGAAACCCCCATGCCCGTCTCCCGTGCCGCGTTTATCAGAACGACCCTTCTCTATCTTCTCGGCGGGATCGCGGTGCTTGTGGTCATCGTCTCGACGAGCGTCTGGCTGACGCTGCAGTCGCGCGCCTATTTCGACCGCGTGGTGGCGGCGCGCGAGGTGCGCAACCGCGCCGCCGATCTGCTGTCCCTCGTGCAGGACGCCGAGACGGGCCAGAGAGGCTACCTCCTGACGGCCGAGCAGAGCTTCCTGGCGCCCTACGAGACGGCCCGGAAGGAGTTCGACGACAGGCTCGCCGCGCTGGACAGGGCGGTACCGGTCGAGTCGGAGATCCGGCCGGATTTCGAGGCGCTGCGCGACACCCTGCGGCAGAAGATGAAGGAGCTGGCCGACACGGTGGGCCTGACCGAGGGCGGCCAGCACGACGCGGCGCTCGCCCTGCTGCGGGAGGGTCGAGGGCGCCAGCTCATGGACGACGCAAGGGCGCGCTTCACGAAGATCCTCGCGCTGGCGGAGTTCGACCTTGCCAAGCGCAGCGAGGCCCAGTCCAGCGCCACCTTCGCGCTTCTCTGGGTCACCAGCGCCGGCGCCGTGATCATCCTGCTCATGGCCGGGGCCGGGGCCTGGACGATCTTCCAGTACACGCGCGAGTTGATGAAGGCGCGGACCGAGCTCGAGAGCCTCAATGCGGAGCTCGAGGACAGGGTGCAGCAACGGACCCAGGCGCTGCACAAGGCCAATGCCGAGATCCAGCGTTTCGCCTACATCGTCACCCACGACCTGCGCGCGCCGCTCGTCAACATCATGGGCTTCACGAGCGAGCTCGAGGCCACGTTCAGGCCGATCGGCGACTACATTACGGCCGAGGGTCCGGCCCGCGAGGCGCTGGAGGGGGAAGCCCGGCAGGCCCTGACCGAGGACGTGCCGGAGGCGATCGGCTTCATCCGTTCCTCCACGCGCAAGATGGACGGGCTGATCAACGCCATCCTCAAGATCTCCCGCGAGGGCAGCCGCACGCTGAAGCCGGAGCGCGTCGACCTGCGCACCGCGCTGGAAAACGCCGCCGGCGCGGTGCGGCACCAGTCGAGCCAGGATGGCGGCGGCATCGAGGTCGAGGTCGAGGCTCCGGCCATCGTCACCGACCGCCTGTCGCTGGACCAGGTGCTTGGCAACCTGCTCGACAATGCCGTGAAGTACCGCGCGCCCGACCGGCCCATCACGATCGACCTGCGGGCGCGCAGGCTGCGCGGCGGGCTCGTCGCCATCGAGGTCGCCGACAACGGACGCGGCATCGCCCCGGCCGACCACGAGCGAATCTTCGAGCTGTTCCGCCGCTCGGGCAGCCAGGATACGCCCGGCGAGGGCATTGGCCTCGCCCATGTCCGAACCCTCGTGCGCAACCTCGGGGGAGACATCACCGTTGCTTCGATTCCTGGTCGGGGCAGCACGTTCACGATCACCTTGCCGCCCGACCTGCGGGCCATCAAACGGAGCGACCTGCCGTGAGCCACAGCGCCAAGCCCGTCACCATCGTGATGATCGAGGACGATGACGGGCATGCCCGGCTCATCGAGAAGAACATCCGCCGCGCCGGCGTGAACAACGAGATCCTGCCCTTCCGCAGCGGCACGGAGGCCCTGGACTTCCTGTTCGGCCCCGACGGATCGGGCGAGGTGAGCGCCGGGCGCTACCTCCTCATCCTGCTCGACCTCAACCTGCCGGACATGGGCGGCGTCGACATCCTGGAGCGGGTCAAGGCCAATCCCCACACGCGCCGCTCCCCGGTCGTCGTGCTGACCACGACGGACGACAGCCGGGAGGTGCAGCGCTGCTATGATCTCGGCGCCAACGTGTACATCACGAAGCCCGTGGATTATGAAGGCTTCGCACACGCGATCCGGCAGCTGGGCTTGTTCTTTTCCGTCATGCAAGTCCCTGAGACGCCGTAGCAATTGTCAACCCGGAGCGTGCTCCGGGAGCGGGACCCGACGAACGATATGCCGAACCGGACCCTTCGGGTGCTCTATATCGACGATGACGTCGCCATCGGCCGTCTCGTGCAGCGCATCCTGACGCGCCGCGGCTATGCGGTGGAGTGCCTGTCGACCGCGCAGGAGGGCCTGGCCCGGATCGACGGCGAGGACATCGACGTCGTGGTGCTCGACCACGACCTCGGCGTCGCGAGCGGGCTGGACGTGCTGTCGGCGCTGCGCGACCGGCCCGGGGCGCCGCCCGTGGTCTATGTCACGGCCTCGGCGGAGCTCTCCATCGCCGTGGCCGCGCTCAAGGCGGGCGCCGTCGACTACGTGGTCAAGACGGTCGGGGACGACTTCGAGGTCCTGCTGGTGGCCGCCATCGAGCAGTCGCTCGAGAAGGCGCGGCTGCGACGGCAGAAGGAGCTCGCCGAGCGCGAGGTTCGCGAGGCCCGCGACAAGGCCGTGCTGCTGCTGGCCGAGGTCAACCACCGCGTCGCCAACAGCCTGGCGCTGGCGATCTCCCTCGTGCGCATGCAGGCGGCGGCGCTGCAGGATTCCGAGGCCAAGGCCGCGCTCGCCGAGACGCAGAACCGCATCGCGGCCATCGCCAAGCTCCACCGCAGCCTCTACACGTCCGAGGACGTGCGCTCGGTCAATCTCGCGGCCTACCTGGAAGGGCTGGCCGGGGAACTCGCCGACACTCTCACGGCCGACGGCCGCACGCCGGCCCTGCGGCTGGACCTCTCCCCCGTCCAGGTGCCGACCGACAAGGCGGTGTCGATCGGCATGGTCGCGACCGAACTCGTCACCAACGCCGTGAAATATGCCTATCCGCCGGAAACGACGGGGGACGTCCGGCTCATCCTGCGCGCGCGCGACGACGGCGGCTTCGTGCTCAGGGTGGAGGATGACGGCGTCGGCTACGGCGTGGCGGAGCCCGGGCAGGGCTCGGGGCTCGGCAGCAAGATCGTGGGATCTCTTGTGCGGGCGCTGAAGTCCGACCTGCGCTACGAGCGGGGCTCCCCCGGCACGCAGATCGTGCTGGAGGTCGAGGGCGAGGCGGCCAAGGCCTGAGGGCCGGGCTGGCCCGGAGGCGGCGTTCGCCCTTGAGCCCGCGGCGCGCGGGGACCGGCGTCGCGCCGACTTGATCTGGAGCAGATCCGGCGCCGCGGCTTTGCGCTATGACGGCTGCGACAGGAGACTGCCATGACGCCCCCGCCGACCCGCGCGGCCTCGGTCGCGCCCGCGACCGAGCCTCCTGCCCTTGCTTCGGAGCCTGGCTCCGGTCCGGCGCTCGCCGCGAGCCCGGCGCAGCCGGCGGAGGCCGAGGCGGGCGCCCGCGCCATGGCGGAGTTCGCCGACGTCTGGGACCACGCCTTCCACGCCTTTCTCGCCCGCCTGACGGGCGGCCTCTCGCCGGCTGGCCTGGCGGAAGCCTTCATGGACTGGGGCGTCCACCTCGCCTTCTCGCCCGGCCGGCAGGCCGAGCTCGCCGCGCTGGCCATGCGGCAGGGCCACCGGCTCGCGGACTACGCGGCCAGGGCCGCGCTCGCGGCGGAGCCGCCGCCGCGCTGCATCGAGCCCCAGCCGCAGGACCGGCGCTTCGCCGACCCCGCCTGGCGGCGCTGGCCGTGGGACGTGCTGCACCAGGGCTTCCTGCTGCAGGAGGAATGGCTGAAGGCCGCTACCACCGGCGTGCGCGGGGTGACGAAGGCGCACGAGCGCATCGTCGAGTTCACCACCCGCCAGATCCTCGACATCGGTTCGCCGTCGAACATGGTCCTGGGCAACCCGCAGGTGCTCGAGAAGACGCTGCGCACGCAGGGGCTCAACCTCGTGCAGGGCGCGCAGGCGCTCGCGGGCGACGTGCAGCGCGCGCTGCGCGGGCTGCGCCCGACCGGAGCCGAACGCTTCGTCGTGGGCCGTGACGTGGCGGCGACGGCGGGCAAGGTGGTGTACCGCAACAGGCTGATGGAGCTGATCCAGTACGAGCCCAGCACCGCGCAGGTGCGGCCCGAGCCGGTGCTGATCGTGCCGGCATGGATCATGAAGTACTACATCCTGGACCTGTCGCCGCAGAACTCGCTGGTCCGTTACCTGCGCGACCAGGGCTACACGGTCTTCATGATCTCCTGGCTGAACCCCGGCGCGGAAGAGCGCGACGTGGGCATGGAGGACTATCGCACGTTCGGGATCATGGCGGCGCTGGAGGCGATCGGCCGGATCGTGCCGCGGGCCCGCGTCCATGCCGCCGGCTACTGCCTCGGCGGCACGCTGCTGGCGATCGCCGCGGCCGCGCTCGCGCGCGACGGGTTCGAGATGCTGGCGTCCGTCACCCTGCTGGCGGCGCAGACGGACTTCAGCGAGGCGGGCGAGCTGATGCTCTTCATCAACGAGAGCGAGATCGCCTTCCTCGAGAGCCTGATGTGGAGCCAGGGCACGCTGGACAGCCGGCAGATGGCGGGGGCCTTCCAGCTCCTGCGCTCCAACGACCTGGTCTGGTCGCGACTGGTGCACACCTACATGATGGGCGAGCAGGAGCCCGTCTCGGACCTGATGGCGTGGAACGCCGACGCCACGCGCATGCCCTACCGCATGCATTCCGACTATCTCCGGCAGCTTTTTCTCGACAACGACCTTGCCGAGGGCCGCTTCAAGGCGGGCGGCCGGGCGGTGGCCCTGGGCGACGTCCACGCCCCGATCTTCGCGGTCGGGACCGAGCAGGACCACGTGGCGCCCTGGCGCTCGGTCCACAAGATCCACCTGCTCGCCGACACCGACGTCACCTTCGTGCTCACCTCGGGCGGGCACAATGCCGGCATCGTCTCGGAGCCCGGCCATCCGCACCGACGGTTCCGCATGCGCCACGCGCCGCACGGCGAGCCCTATCTCGATCCGGACGCCTGGCTGTCGGCGGCGGCTCCGCGGGACGGCTCCTGGTGGCCGGCCTGGGTCGCCTGGCTCCAGGCCCGCTCCGGCCCGCCGGCCGCCCCGCCGCGCATGGGGATCCCCGGGGCGAATCCGCCCGTGCTCTGCGACGCGCCGGGCGCCTATGTGCTGCAGCCCTGAACCCGGCCGGCGCGCGCGATGACGCCGCTCGCCGGGACCCACGCGGAGGCGGGAGAGGCCGCCGGGGCGTTCTGGACGCGCCCCGCCGAGGCGCTCTTCGCCGACTTGTCGTCCGGGACGGACGGCCTCCCCGCCGACGAGGCGCGCGCGCGGCTGGCGCGTCTCGGCGAGAACACCCCGCTGACCGCGCGGCGCCGATCCCTCCTGCTGCGCATCCTCGCCAAGCTCGCCGAGCCGCTCGTGGCCATCCTCCTCATGGCCGGCCTCGCCTCCGGCCTGCTGGGAGACTGGGAGAGCTTCGGCGTCATCGCGGTCATCGTGATGGTCTCCACGGGCCTCGACATCGTGCAGGAACGCCACGCGGAGACGGTCGTCGACGCCCTGCGCCACTCGGTCTCCCCCACGGCGCGGGTGCAGCGCCCGGAGGGCCTCGTGGACGAGCCCGCCCGCCGGCTCGTGCCCGGCGACGTGGTGGTGCTGCGCGCGGGAGGCCTGGTGCCGGCGGACGGCGTCGTGTTCTCCGCGCGCGACATGCTGGTCAACGAGGCGCTGCTGACCGGCGAGCCCTATCCCGTCGAGAAGCGGCCCGGGGTCGCGCAGGCCTCGGCCGCGGCGGAGGCCTCCAACGCCCTGTTCAGCGGAACGAGCGTCGTGGCGGGCGAGGGGCGGATGCTGGTCGTGGCGACGGGCGCGCACACGCAGTTCGGCGCGATCGCGGCCTCGCTGCAGGCGCGCGCCGCGCCCACGGCCTTCGAGCGCGGCGTGCATGCGCTGGGCATGCTGATCCTGCGGCTTACGGGCTTCCTCGTCCTCTTCGTCATGCTCGTCCAGCTGCTGGGCCGGGGCCTCACGCTGGAGACCTTCCTCTTCGCCGTGGCGCTGGCGGTCGGGCTCACGCCCGAATTGCTGCCGATGGTCATGACGGTGACGCTGGCGCGGGGGGCGATCCGCATGTCGCGCCGCAAGGTGGTGGTGAAGCGCCTCTCGGCCATCCACGACTTCGGCGCGATGGACGTGCTGTGCACCGACAAGACCGGCACGCTGACCGAAGCGCGCATCGCCCATGCCGGCGGCTTCTCGCCCGATGGCGCCGACAGCGCGCGGGCGACGATGCTCGCCCGCCTCAACAGCGTGCATGCCGGCGGGGTCCGCAGCGCCATGGACGACGCGCTGGTCGCGGTTCCCGAGCAGCCCGGCGAGGCCGGCTGGGCTTCCCTCGGAGACCTTCCCTTCGACTTCGAGCGCCGGCGCTCCTCCGTGCTCCTCGCGCAGGACGACCGGCGCGTGCTGGTGGTGAAGGGAGCGCCCGAGTCGGTCCTGGAGCGCACCACGCGCTGGGAGGGTCCCGACGGGGCGTCCTTCGTTCCCGACGAGGCGCGGCGCGCCGCCCTTGCCCGCCGGATCGAGCAGGAGGGTGCGGCCGGGCGACGCCTGCTGGCGGTGGCCTGCCGCCCGATGGCCTCCGCCTCGCCCTCCCTCACCCTTGCCGACGAGAGCGACCTGGCGCTGGTCGGCTTCGTCGCCTTCGTCGACCCGCCCAAGGCCTCCGCGACGGAGGCCGTCGCGCGGCTGCGCCGGGCGGGTATCCGCATCAAGATCCTGTCCGGCGATTCCGGCGCGGTGGTGCAGCACCTCGTCGACACCTTGCGGCTGCCCGCCCACGGCCTCCTCGCGGGCTCCCAGATCCAGGACATGACGGACGCCGCGCTGGCCCGCGCCGTGGAGCGGCACGATCTCTTCGTCCGCGTGACGCCGGACCAGAAGCAGCGCATCGTTCGGGCGCTTCGCGCACGGGGCCACGCCGTCGGCTTCATGGGCGACGGGATCAACGACGCCCCGGCCATCCACGCCGCCGACGTCGGCCTCTCCGTGGAGGGCGGCACGGAGGTGGCGCGCGAGGCCGCCGACATCGTGCTGCTGGAGCCCAACCTCGAGGTGCTCGCGGACGGCATCGCCGAGGGCCGCCGCACCTACGCGAACATCATGAAATATGTCCGGATGGGCACCAGCTCGAACTTCGGCAACATGCTCTCCGTGGCGCTGGGCTCGCTCGTCCTACCTTTCCTGCCCCTCTCGCCCGTGCAGATCCTGCTCAACAACCTGCTCTACGACGTTTCGGAAGTGGGCATCCCCTTCGACACGGCGGATCCCGAGACGCTGGCCCGCCCGCAGGCCTGGGACATGCGCCAGGTGCTGCGCTTCACGCTCGTCATGGGTCCGCTGTCCTCGCTCTTCGACGCGGCCACCTTCTTCCTGCTGCTGCGCGTGTTCGACGCCGGGGTCGACGAGTTCAGGACGGCCTGGTTCGTGGAGTCGATCATCACGCAGGTGCTGGTGATTTTCGTGATCCGCACGGCCCGGCCCTTCTGGGCGAGCCGGCCGCACCCGGTCGTCGTCGCCACCTCGCTGGGGGCGCTGGCCGCGGCCCTGGGGATCGCGCTCACGCCCGTGGGCCACGCCTTCGCCTTCGTTCCCCTGCCCGGGCACCTGCTTCTCGCGATCGCCGGCCTGAGCGTCGGCTATCTCGCCTGCGCCGAAGTGCTGAAGCGCTTCGCCATGCCCGCCACGCACGGGCGCAGCCACCGCCATGGCTGAGCCGGAGCTCGGCGTCCCGATCGGGCTGCGCGAGCGCCTCGTCCTCCATGCACGCCGGGCCTCGATGGTCGAGGGGCTCAGGATGGCCGCCTCGATCGCGCGACGGAAGAAGCGGAAGCGGCTTTCGACCAGTCTGCACCATCGTTGCGCGGCGCACGGCGACGACGCGATCCGGAGGACGCTCGTCACCAACGGGGATTGCTTCGCCGTCTGCTCGCCATGACGGCGGGAGATCGGTTCCGCCAGGCCGGAACAGACGCTAGTTCATCTTGCAGGAGTGCAGTTGTCCGTCGACGCCGCGATAGGTCTCGCTCGTCGGGTCATAGCTCTTGAACTTGGTGCACCCCGTCCAGAGCCTGGGGCCGCCGCCCGCCTTGGGCTGGTCGTAGACGATGGTGGTGCCCGGCTGGATCGTCCGCGGCTTCACCTTGGGGACGGGGGCCGGCAGGGCGGCCTGCGTGGACGCGTCGCCGGCGGGCGCAGCCTGGTCGGTCGAGCGTAGGTCGGGACTCGCCTCGGCCGGAAGGGCAGGAGCCGGCGGCGCGACGGGCGTCGCCGCAGCCTCCGTCAGCGGCTGCGGCGGCGCCACGCGGGCCGGTTCCGGCGCGGAAGACGGCAGCGGATTGGGCAGAGGCACGAGCGGCCCGCCCATCGGTGGCTCGGCGCTGCCCGACCCGGGGGCCGGATCGGCGGAGCCGACCACGGCGGGTGCCGAGGGCGCAGGCGACGGAGCGATGGCCGGCGGGGCGGCCGGCGGCGTGGGGGCGGCCTGGCGCGACGAGGCGACAGGCAGCGGCTCGGCGCCCGGCGCCGTCAGCCTTCCCCCCGTGGCCGCGTAGAGCAGACCCGTCAGAGCGGCCGAGATTCCGGCCAGCAGAACCACCCCTCTCAGCATCGTCGTCCTTCGAGATCCGGCCGCGGGGGACCGATACGCGGAATACAAGTTGGCAGTCTCGCACGGAATTCGGGCGAGACTGTGCGAGTCGTTGGTGCAATCTTAAGGAATTCGTCGACCAAGCGAAGCGCCGCCTCGCGCGGAGCAGCGGTTGGTGCGGGCGAAACTCACCCGAAGTCAACGAATTCCAAATTGTCAAACCAAGAGACGGACCATAGGCATTCCGGGGACGGCGCGTCCTCGGGCGCGCTCCCCTCGTCGTCGAGCCCGCCAGGGAACCCGCATGTCAGCTGAGACCGTGGAGATCCTCGTCATCGGCGCCGGCCAGGCCGGCCTGGCCGCGAGCGAACACCTGCGCGCGCACGGGCTGAGCCACCTCATCGTCGAGCGGGCCCGGATCGCCGAACGCTGGCGCTCCGAACGGTGGGACTCCCTCGTCGCCAACGGCCCGGCCTGGCACGACCGCTTTCCCACCCTGACCTTCGACGACATCGATCCCGACGCCTTCGCGCCGCGCGACAGGATCGTCCGGTATTTCGAGACCTTCGCCGCCCAGGTCGAGGCGCCCGTGCGCTGCGGCGTCGAGGTGACCGCGCTGAAGCGGCGCCCGGACGGCGGCTTTGTCGCGCAGACCTCGGCGGGCGTGATCGAGGCCTCCCGGGTCGTGGTCGCGACCGGTCCGTTCCAGCGCCCCGTCATTCCCGACGTCGTGCCTGCCGCCGCTGGCGTCCTCCAGCTCCATTCCAGCGCCTACCGCAACCCGGCGCAGCTCCCCAAGGGCGGCGTGCTGGTGGTCGGCGCGGGCGCGTCGGGAAGCCAGATCGCCGACGAGTTGCAGCGCGCCGGCCGTCGTGTCTACCTCTCCGTCGGCCCGCATGATCGCCCGCCGCGCCGCTATCGCGGGCGCGACTTCGTGTGGTGGCTGGGCGCGCTGGGCGTCTGGGACGCCCGGACGCCAGGCCCGAACGCGGAGCACGTCACCATCGCCGTCAGCGGGGCGCATGGGGGCCACACGGTGGACTTCCGGGCCCTCGGCCGGCAAGGCGTGACCCTGGTCGGGCGTGCGGAGGGCTTCGAGAACGGCCGCATGCGCTTCGCCTCGGACCTCGCCGCGACCATCGCCCGGGGAGACGCGCACTACCTCTCGATGCTGGACGCAGCCGACGACTATGCCCGCCGCGAGCGGCTCGACCTGCCGGAGGAGCCGGAGGCCCGCCTGTTCCCGCCCGATCCGGACTGCGTGCGCGAGCCGGCCACCGAGCTCGACCTCGCCGCGGCGGGCATCACGACCATCCTCTGGGCGACCGGCTACACGCTCGACTTCGGCTGGCTCGATGTCGACGTGCTCGACGAGAAAGGACGCCCGGTCCACGAGCGCGGGGTCTCGAAGGTGCCGGGCCTCTATTTCCTCGGCCTGTCCTGGCTCTCGCGCCGGGCCTCCGCCTTCATCTGGGGCGTCTGGCACGACGCCCGATACGTCGCCGGGCACATCGCCGCGGCCGGCCGCTAGCCTCGCCACCCCCAGCGCGCCTGCGGGACGGCGCGCCGGCGACGGAGCGATCCGATCCCTCGCCGGGCCCGGACCGCTTCGTCGGCGCGCTCCTCACGCCTTCTCGGCGCCCATCAGCAGCTTCTCCGTGCGCGCCTCGTCGAGGCGGTTGAGGAGCTTGTTGCCCTCGTGGACGTCGCGGATCGTCTTGGTCGCCGTGATGCAGGACTGGATGAGCATGGCGATGCCCATTGCGAAGTAGCCCTTCATCCAGATCTCGATCGGTGCGAAGAGCAGGCCGATGGCGAGCAACGCCACCGAGCCGATGAAGGACGCGTAGGCGAAGACCACCCAGGCGCCGGAATGCTGCGGGTTCTGCGGGTTCATGACACTCTCCTTCGCTCGGGATCACGCGGCGTCCGCGGTCGCGGCGCGCGCCTTCAGACGGTCCAGCACGACGGACGCGGTCGTTCTCGTGGCCGGGCCGAAGCCGGCCTCCTCGAGGCGCTCGGCCACGGCGTCCGCCCCGGTGCGCCGCTCGTCCTCGGCCTGGTCGATGGCGGCGTCCTCGGCCTGCCTGCGACGCAGCCGCTCCAGGGTCGCCTCGGCCTCGGCGAGCGTCGAGAACGAGGCCGACGCGGCGGACCCGGACCTGATCCGTCTCACGGCCTCGGCCGCCGCCGCGACCCGGCGCCCCCGCTGGAGATTGGCGAAGCGCCTCGCGGCGTCCGCCAGGGCGCGCCGCAGGCGGGCCATCTCCGCGCCGAACTCCCCGCGCGCCGTCTCCGCCGCCTGCCTGTCGTTCTCCAGGTCCGCGATGGCGGAGGCGGCCTCCGAAGCGAGATCGTCACGGCCGGCGCGCAGGGCGTCCAGGGCGCGCGCCTCGAGGTCGAGGATGCGCGCCGTCGTGCGCGCGATCGCCTGCCGCTCGGCCTCCTCCTGCGCGGTGGCGATGGCGAGCGCCCTGCGGCTGCCCGCCACGGCCGCAGCGACGTCCCGGATCTGCTGATCGAGGATCAGCAGGGCGTTTTGGTCCTCCACCGCCTCGACGACGGCGAAGGCGTGCCCGCGCAGCACGGTGCGAAAGAGCTTGAACATCGACGGCTCCATGGCCTAGGGTTCCTGTGAACATTGTTCACGGCATCACCCTGCCAGAAGTCTGAACATTGTTCAAGCCGAATTTTGAACAACGTTCATGGACCGGTCATGCCCACTCTCGACCGCCGCGCCGCCTTGAGGGCCGCCCTCGTCGACGCCACCCGCGCGATCATCCGGGAGCGCGGCCTGCAGGGCGTGAAGGCCCGCGACGTCGCCGCCGGCGCGGGCTGCGCGCTCGGGGCGATCTACCAGGCGTTTCCGGACCTTGACGCGCTGGTCCTGGCCGCCAACGAGGTCACGCTGGAAGCCATCGAGGCGCATCTTTCGGCCTTTGCCTGCCCGGACGCCGCAGGGCTTGCCCGGCCGGACGACCCGCCTGAGCTGCTGCGCTTCCTGACGCTCGCCTTCGGCTATCTCGATTTCGCCGCCGGCCACCGGGCGCTCTGGCGCGCCCTGTTCGAGCACAGGATGGCGCATGGCGGCGACGTGCCGCGGGAGTTCTCCGAGCGGCTGGCGCGCCTCTTCCTGGTGGTCGAGGATCCCTTGCAGGGCCTTCGTCCGGAGCTGCAGGACGAGGACCGTGCGCGGCTGGCGCGGACCCTTTTCTCGGCGGTGCACGGCGTCGTGGTGCTGGGCCTGGAGGAGAAGCTCGCCTCGCTCCCCGCGGAGGCGTTGCGCCTGCAGCTCGGGCTGCTCGTTGGCGCCCTGGTGCGCGGCCTGGCCGCAGGGCCGGATGCACCGCGCTCGCACGTCTCCCGCGCGCCGCGCGTTCCGTCCCGCCAGCGACCTTCACGCAAGCCGACACGACGCTGATCCGACGCGCCGTGCCGCACTTCGCGCGCCTCGGCAGCGCCCGGCTGGCCTTGTTGCGGAGACCCGGCTGCGCCTATCGTCGGGCCCATGCGCCGCAACCGAGGGGAGCCTGCCGATGTTCGATGTCCTGGTCCGCAACGCCAACCTGCCCGACGGGCGCAGCGGCATCGACATCGGCGTCGCCGGGGGCCGGATCGCCGCCGTGGGAGCCAATCTCGGCGGCGAGGCGGGGCGCGTGATCGACGCGACGGGACGGCTGGTCTCGCCGCCCTTCATCGATCCGCATTTCCACATGGACGCGACCCTCTCGCTCGGCATCCCGCGCCTCAACCGCTCGGGCACCCTGCTGGAGGGCATCGCGCTCTGGGGCGAGCTCAAGCAGCAGATCACCGTCGAGGCGCTGGTCGAACGCGCGTTGCGCTATTGCGACCTCGCGGTGACCCAGGGGCTCCTCGCCATCCGCAGCCACGTCGACGTGAGCGACACGAGGCTGATCACGGCGCAGGCCCTGATCGAGGTGCGCGAAAGGGTGAAGCCCTATATCGACCTGCAGCTCGTCGCCTTCCCGCAGGACGGCTACCTGCGCGCGCCGGGCGCGGTCGAGCTCCTCGACCGCTCGCTCGACATGGGCCTCGACATCGTCGGGGGCATCCCGCATTTCGAGCGCACGATGGAGGATGGCGCGGAGAGCCTGAAACGGCTGTGCCGCATCGCCGCCGAGCGCGGCCTGCCCGTCGACATCCATTGCGACGAGACGGACGACCCGCTCTCGCGCCATGTCGAGACGCTCGCGGCCGAGACGGTGCGGCACGGCCTGCAGGGCCGCGTGGCCGCCTCTCACTGCACCTCGATGCATTCGATGGACAACTACTACGTGTCCAAGCTCATCCCGCTCATCGCGGAGGCGCGGCTCGACGTCATCCCCAACCCGCTCATCAACATCACGCTGCAGGGCCGGCACGACACCTATCCCCGGCGCCGTGGCATGACCCGCGTACCCGAGCTGATGGCGGCGGGCGTGAACGTCGCCCTGGGTCATGACTGCGTGATGGACCCCTGGTACTCGATGGGGTCGGGCGACATGCTCGAGGTGGCGCACATGGCGGTCCACGCCGCGCCCATGACGTCGCTGGACGGCATCCGCTCGCTCTATTCGGCCATCACCGTGAATTCCGCGAGGGCGATGCGCCTCGAGGGCTACGGCCTCGAGGCGGGCTGCCATGCCGACCTCGTGGTGCTGCAGGCGCGCGACCCGATCGAGGCCATCCGCCTCAAGGCCAACCGCCTCCTCGTGATGCGCCGCGGCACGATCCTGGCGGAGAACCCGCCGCGCATCGCGCGGCTGCATCTCGACGGGCGCCCGGGCGAGGTCGACGCCGCCGCCTACGCGCCGCGCCTGTCGTGAGCCGTCGCTCCCTTCGCCGCCCGGCTTCCGCGGCACGGCGAGCGCGGCCAGGGCCTGCCCGGGCCCGCCCCGCGCTCTCCCCTCGGCGTCGCCGCCGCTGTCCCCGCACGGACGATTCTTGAGGAGAACCCGCTTTCATCGCCCGGGAGCGCAACGCCCAACCTGCTGAAACTCCTGCGGCAATGCCCGATTTCCGGGCTTGCGCTGCCCACGGCCTCGGCTTGACTCGCGCTCTGCCCCGTCTGACCTTTGACCATCCAGTCAGGCGTGGCCCGCGGGGGGAGACGCCTGCCATGACAAAGGGAGTCGGGGCATGTCAGGCGGATTTTCAAGGCGCACGTTCCTCGCGTCGTCAGCGGCGGCGGGCGTCGCCCTCGCCCATCGCGAGGCCTTCGCGCAGGGCGCCAAGCTGAAGGTGGCGGGCATCCACGCCTCGCCCGTGGAGAACGCCTGGAACTCGCGCCTCCACCAGGCCATGCAGGACGCCGCCAAGGAGGGCGTGATCGAGTACGTCTTCTCCGAGGGCGTCTCGGGCACGGACTATCCCCGCGCCATGCGCGAATATGCCGAGCAGGGGGCCCAGCTCATCGTGGGCGAGTCCTACGCGGTCGAGAACGAGGCCCGGCAGGTGGCGGCCGACTATCCGAAGACCGCCTTCCTGATGGGCTCGAGCGGCAAGGAATCCGGCGACAATTTCGGCGTGTTCGGCACCTGGAACCATGAGGCGGCCTATCTCGCGGGCATGCTCGCCGCCCCGCTCAGCAAGAGCGGGAAGTTCGGCGCGGTGGGCGCCATCCCGATCCCCGAGGTCAACATCCTCATCAACGCCTTCCGGGCCGGCGTGAAGGAGAGCCGGCCCGACGCGAAGTTCCTGATCGGGTTCATCGGCACGTTCTTCGATCCGCCGAAGGCCCGTGAATCGGGCCTTGCCCAGATCGACGCCGGCGCGGACATCCTGTTCGGCGAGCGCATCGGCACGGCGGACGCAGCGAAGGAGAAGGGCATCAAGTCCGTGGGCTCCCTCATCGACTACACGCCGCGCTACCCGCAGACCGTGTTCGCCAACGCCATGTGGTATTTCCGCCCGATCCTCAATGGGGCCATCGCCGACGTGAAGGCGGGCAAGAAGACCGGCAAGGACTACAGCGCCTTCAGCTTCATGAAGGAAGGCGGCAACGACATCGTCTTCGAGAAATCGATGGTGCCGGCCGACACCGTCGCCAAGATGGAAGCCAAGCGCGCCGCCATCAAGGCCGGCAGCTTCACCGTGCCGGTCGACCCGGCCGAGCCGACCTGAGCCCGGCCGCATCCGGGCAACGGGCCCGGCCCCGCGCCTGCCGCGGGACCGGGCCGGCTTTCGCAGGGGCCGCCGCGTGACATCAGCCTCCGAGCCCGACGACGGCCAGGCGCTGGCGACAGCCATCGCGGACGGACGCGTGTCGGCGCTCGCCGCGATGGAGGCCTCCCTTGCCCGAGCCGAGGAGCTGCGCGGCCTCGGGGCCATCGCCTGGATGGACGCGGGTCTCGGCCGTGCCGGCGCCCAGGCCTGGGACGAGCGAGGCCGCGAACGGGACGGAGGCCCGGCCGGACGCCCGGCCTTCGCCGGGGTCCCCTTCCTGATGAAGGATCTCGGCTCGGCCGCGGCGGGCCTCGCCATGCGCTTCGGCACGGCTCAGCCGCCCGTCACGGCCGCGCAGGACAGCGACCTCGCCGCCCGCCTGCGCGCCGCGGGCCTCGTGCCCTACGGCCTCACCACCGTCCCGGAGCTGGGCCTGGCTTTGTCGAGCGAGCCGCCGGCCGGGCCCGTCGCCCGCAACCCCTTCGATCCCGCCCGCACGCCCGGCGGCTCGTCCGGCGGCGCCGCCGCTGCCGTGGCCTCCGGCATCGTCGCGCTGGCGCACGCCACGGACGCCGGCGGCTCCATCCGCGTTCCCGCCGCCTGCTGCGGCCTCGTCGGGCTGAAGCCGACGCGGGGAGCCACCCCAGGCGGCCCCGATTTCGGCAACCACCTCGCCGGCCTCGCCAGCGAGTTCGCCGTCACGCGCTCGCTGCGGGACGCCGCGGCGCTGCTGGACGGCGTGGCCGGGCGGGGGCGTGGCCCCGCGCCCGATCCGGCGCTGGGCGGCCCTGCCGTCGCGGCGATCGAGCGGGAGCCGCCGCCCCTGCGCGTCGTCCTGCTGGAGGATGCCGGTCCCGACATGCCGATCGCCCCGGAGATCGTCGAGGCGGTCCGTCACGCCGGGCGCATCTTCGCCCAGGCCGGGCACGCGGTCGGCATCCTGCGCTCGTCCGACCTGTTGCCTCACGCGGGCGTGGCGGGCGACGTGTTCGGCGCTGTCGTGGCGGTCAACATCGCGCGGCTGTTCGGGCCGACGCCCGAGGGCCTGTCCCCTGTCGCGTGCGCCTTCGCGCGGCAGGGTGCGGAGATGCCGGCCACGAGACTGCAGGAGCTCGAGCTCGCCGCCGTCAGGATCGCCCATGCCCTGTGGCGGCTCTTCGAGGCCGCGGACCTCATCGTCGGGCCCATGCTCAGCGGCCCTCCCCTGCCCATCGGCAGCTTCCCCGTGGACCACGGGGATCCCGGGCTCCACCTGCGGCGCATGGCGGCCTTCGCGCCCTATGCCGCGCTCGCAAACGTCGCGGGCGTACCCGCGCTCTCCGTGCCGCACGGACGCTCCGGCGGGCTGCCGCTCGCCGTGCAGCTGCTGGGGCCCATGGGATCCGACGTGCGCCTGCTTCAGGCCGCCCGCATCCTCCAGCGCGCCGTGCCCTGGCGCTTCGGGAAGACCGTCGCGGGGCTGCCCGCATGAGCGACGCGCCCGTCCTGCGACTGGAGGGCGTCACCAAGCGCTTCGGCGCGCTGGTCGCCAACCAGGACATCAGCCTCACGCTCGCTCGCGGCGAGATCCTGGCCCTGCTGGGCGAGAACGGCGCGGGCAAGACGACCTTGATGAACATTCTGTTCGGCCACTACACGGCCGACGAAGGCCGCGTCGTGGTCGACGGACGGGACCTGCCGCCCGGACAGCCGCGCGCGGCCATCGAGGCCGGCATCGGCATGGTGCACCAGCACTTCACCCTCGCCGGCAATCTCAGCGTGCTCGACAACGTGATGGCGGGCACCGAAAGCCTGCTGCGGCCGCGCTCCGACCGCGCCGCCGGTCGCGCCCGCCTGCGCGCCATCGCGGAGCGCTTCGGCCTCGCGGTGGAGCCCGACGCGCTGGTGGCGGACCTCTCGGTGGGCGAGCGCCAGCGCGTCGAAATCCTCAAGGCTCTTTATCGCGACGCCCGCGTGCTCATCCTCGACGAGCCCACGGCCGTGCTGACGCCGCAGGAGGCGGACACCCTCTTCTCCACCTTGCGCGGCATGGCCGCCCAGGGGCTCTCGCTGATCTTCATCTCCCACAAGCTGCACGAGGTGCTGGGCCATGCGGACCGCGTCGTCGTGCTGCGTGCCGGCCGTGTCGTCGCCGAGCGGCGCGCGGCGGCGACGACGCGCGAGGAACTCGCGGAGCTGATGGTCGGCCGGCGCGTCACGCGGCCCGTGCGCGAACGGCTGGAGGCCGGCGCCGTCGTGCTCCGGGCCAGCCGGCTGTCGGCCGCGCGCGGCGGCAAGTCCCTCGACAGCCTGGACTTCGAGGTCCGCGCCCGCGAGACTCTGGGCATCATCGGTGTCTCCGGCAACGGACAGGCCCTGCTCGGCGAACTCGTCGGCGGGCTGCTCGAACCCTCCGACGGACGCCTCGAGCTCTTCGGCGATGAGGTTGCCTCGCCGACGCCGCGCGGCTTCATTGCGGCGGGCGTCGGACGCATTCCCGAGGATCGCCACGCGAGCGGCGCCATCGGCGACATGACGATCTGGGAAAACGCTGTGCTGGAGCGCATCCGCACGCCCGCCTTCTCGACGCGCGGCCTCGTGCGGCGAGTGGCGGCCCGGGCCTTCGCGCAGCGCGTGATCGAGCGCTTCGACGTGCGCGGCGGCAAGCCGGACTCGCCCATCCGCCTGCTCTCGGGCGGCAACATGCAGAAGCTGATCCTGGGCCGCAACCTCGCGGAGACGCCGCGCCTGCTCGTCGCCGCCCAGCCGACGCGCGGGCTCGACGAGGGCGCGGTGGCCGCCGTCCACGCCGAGATCCTGGCCGCGCGGGCGGCGGGCGCAGGGGTCCTGCTGATCTCGGAGGATCTCGACGAGGTCCTGGCGCTCGCCGACCGCGTCCAGGCCATCGTGAAGGGGCGCCTGTCACCCTCGATCCCGGTCGAGGAGGCCGACCCGCGGCGCCTCGGCCTGATGATGGCGGGCCTGTGGGGCGAGGCCGCCTGATGCGCCTGGAACGCCGCGCCCACGTCCCCGTCGCGCTCGCCGTCGCCGCACCGCTCGGCGCGGTCCTCGTCGCCCTGCTGGTCGCAGGCGGCCTGATCGCGCTGTCGGGGGCCTCGGTCTGGGCCGCCTACCAGCGCATCGTCATCGGCGCGCTGGGCTCGCAGCTCTCCGTCACCGAGACCCTGATCCGCACGACGCCCCTCATCCTCACCGGCCTGGCGGCCGCCGTCGCCTTCCGGGCGCGGGTCTGGAACATCGGGGCCGAGGGGCAGTTCTACCTCGGCGCGATCGTGGCGGCGGCGCTCGGCTCCAAGGCCGGCCTGCACTGGCCCTCCGCCGCGCTCATCCCGACGCTGATGCTGGCAGGCGCCGTGGCGGGCGCGGTCTTCCTGCTCCTCCCCCTGGCGCTGCGGCTGCGCTTCGGGGTGGACGAGGTCGTGACGACGTTGCTCCTCAACTTCGTCGCGGTGCTCTTCGTCTCGATGATGATCGAGGGACCGCTCAAGGACCCCCTCGCCTTCGGCTGGCCGCAATCCGTGCCGGTCGTGCCGGATGCTCAGCTCACCAAGCTCGTGCCGCGCTCGCGGCTCCATGTGGGGCTGCTCGTGGCCATCGGCCTCGCCGTGCTGGTCGCCGTGGTCCAGGCGCGCACCGTGTTCGGCCTGGAGACCCGTGCGGCCGGCCTCAATCCCGCCGCGGCGCGCTTCGCGGGCGTCTCCCTCGTCGGCGTCACCATCGCCGTGGCCTGCATCTCCGGCGGACTTGCCGGGCTCGCGGGAGCCATCGAGGTGATGGGCGTGAAGGGCTACGTCACCAAGGACCTCTCGCCCGGCTACGGCTACACGGGGATCGTGGTGGCGATGCTGGCCAACCTGAACCCGATCGGCGTGGTGGCCTCCGCGCTCTTCGTGGCCGTGATGTTCGTGGGCTCGGACGGCATGAGCCGGGCGCTCGGCGTGCCGAGCTTCATCGCCGACGTCATCGTCTCCCTCTCGCTCCTCACCATGCTCGTGGCCCTGCTCCTCGTGCAGTACCGGATCCGCCGCTGATGGACGCCCTCGAGATCTTCGCGACGGCAGGCCTGTGGGCCGCGGTCCTGCGCATCGCCACCCCGCTCATCTTCGGCACGCTCGGCGCGCTGCTGTGTGAACGCGCGGGCGTGCTGAACCTCGGCATCGAGGGCGTCATGACCTTCGGCGCCATGGTCGGCTGGCTCACGGTGTTCAAGGGCGGCGACCTCTGGACGGGGCTCGCCGCGGCCGCCGCCTGCGGCGCGCTGTTCGGGCTTCTCCATGCCGCGATGACCGTGCAGCTCGGCCTCTCGCAGCACGTGACGGGTCTCGGCATCACGCTCTTCGCCTCCAGCCTGTCCTACTACGTGTTCCGGCTGGTGGTGCCGGTGCAGGGCACGCCGCCCACCGTCAAGCCCTTCCAGGTGCTGAAGATCCCCGTCCTGTCCGACCTGCCCTTCCTCGGCGAGGCGCTGTTCGCGCAGACCGCGCCGACCTACCTCGCCATCGCGCTGGCGGCGGCGGCGACCTATGTCCTCGCCCGCACGCCCGTCGGGCTCGCCGTCCGCATCGTCGGGGAGAACCCGCACGCCGCGGAGGCGCAGGGCATCGATCCCGTCGCGGTGCGCTACGGCGCGGTGGTGGCGGGGTCGGCGCTGATGGGGCTCGGCGGGGCCTTCCTCACGCTTTCCGCCTTCAACAGCTTCTTCCCCACGATGATCCAGGGCCGGGGCTGGGTCTGCATCGCCCTCGTCGTCTTCGCCTCCTGGAAGCCGCAGCGCGCCCTCTTCGGCGCGATCCTCTTCGCTCTGTTCGACGCCTACCAGCTGCGCCTGCAGCACATCGTCGGCAAGGCCGTGCCCTACCAGGTCTTCCTGATGATCCCCTACCTCATGTCCATCGCGGCGCTGCTGCTCATCGCGCGGCGCGCCCGGGTGCCGCAGGCGCTGATGCAGCCCTTCCACCGCGGCGCCCGCTGAGACGCCTCTCGGCCGCGCCTGCGGCGACCCGCCTTGTGAAGGATCAATGACAAGGTCGTCCCGTGGGTCGACCTTCCTCCAAACTTGGCCGCAGAGGGGACACGCCGATGAAGGGCACG
Organism: Alsobacter sp.; assembly: GCA_046349155.1. Lineage (GTDB taxonomy): Bacteria > Pseudomonadota > Alphaproteobacteria > Rhizobiales > Beijerinckiaceae > Alsobacter. The sequence continues at coordinate 135,877 of JAXMCW010000007.1, forward strand.
CGGAGCATCGCCAGGCCGGCAGCGCGCAACGGAGCCGCAGGGCCGCGCAAGGCCGGCCGGAAGACGCTGGAGCGCGTCGGCGCCGAACGGCCGCCCGGCGAGCTCAACGCGGACGCGATCCGCGCCGCCGCGGTCGAGGAGGCCGTCGACGGCCGCCAGATCGCCGAGATCAGCGCGCTCCAGACCATCCTGGCGGAGAAGGGTCTTGCGCTGCCGGACAAGGCCAACGCGGTCGAGGCCGTGCTGGCAGGCGCCGCGCCCGACGACGCGGCCGTCGTCGGCGAGGCGATCGGCAAGCCGGCCTCGGCCAGGCACCTGCGCAAGACCAGCGACGAACTCGCCGACGATTGGCGCGACGGCGGCTATCCCTACAAGTACAAGATGCTGCGCCGCGACTACGAGGAGCAGAAGTTCCTGCTGCAGGCCGAGCTCCTGAAGCTGCAGGGCTGGGTGAAGGAGACGCGCCAGCGCCTGATCATCCTCTTCGAGGGCCGCGACGCCGCCGGCAAGGGCGGGACGATCAAGCGCTTCATGGAGCACCTGAACCCGCGCGGCGCGCGCGTGGTGGCGCTGGAGAAGCCCAGCGAGAGCGAGCGCGGGCAATGGTACTTCCAGCGCTACGTGCAGCACCTGCCGACGACCGGCGAGATCGTGATGTTCGACCGGAGCTGGTACAACCGGGCGGGCGTCGAGCGTGTCATGGGCTTCTGCTCGGACGCCGAGTATGACGAGTTCCTGCGCCAGGTTCCGGAGTTCGAGCGCAACCTCGTGCGCAGCGGCATCCACCTCGTGAAGTTCTGGTTCTCCGTGAGCCGCGCCGAGCAGCGCCGCCGCTTCAAGGAGCGCCAGGCGCATCCGCTCAAGCAGTGGAAGCTGTCCCCGATCGACCTCGCCTCGCTCGACAAGTGGCCGGACTATACCCGCGCCAAGGAAGACATGTTCTTCCACACCGACACGGCCGACTGCCCCTGGACCGTCGTCAAGTCCGACGACAAGAAGCGCGCCCGCATCAACGCCATGCGCGTCGTGCTGCACTCCCTGCCCTACGCGGGAAAGGACCCGAAGACGATCGGCCGGGTCGACCACCTCATCGTCGGTCGCGCCAGCGTGGTGCACGAGCGCGGCGAGCACGACCCGAACTCGGGCCGCTACCGGCCCGCGCCCGCGAGTTGACCGGTCCGGCGCTCACGCCTCCAGCGGGCGGACGGGCGTGGCGTAGCGGCCGTCCTCGTGCCAGCGCCAGTAGGTGTCGCGCACCCGCAGGGTGAGCGGCCCCGGCCGGTCGTTTCCGAGGATGCGGCGGCCGATGCGGGCCACCGGCATGACGCCCCCCGCGGTCGTCGCCGCGAAGACCTCGTCGGCCTCTTCCAGGTCCGCGCGCCGCACGGGGGCGATGGCCGCCTCCAGGCCCAGTTCCGCGCAGATCTCCAGCACCGTCCGGCGCGTGATGCCGTGCAGGCTGCCGCGGTCGGGCGTCAGGACGCGGCCGTCCCTGACCACGAAGATGTTGAAGCCCGGCCCCTCCGTCACGAAGCCCTCGGCGTCGCAGAGCACCGCGGTGTCGTAGCCCTGGTCGTGCGCCTCCAGGAGCCCGCTCGTCAGGTCGTTCCACTGGTAGTTCTTCACCGTGGGATCGACGCTCGCGTCGGGCACGCGCGGCGTGCCGCCGATCCACAGGTGCGCCCCGCGCTCCTGCACCGCGGGCGGGATCACGTCGATCCAGGGGATGGCGTAGCAGATCAGGTGGTTCTCGCAATCCGCCGGCCGGCGGGAGCCGAGGACCTGCGGCCGTCCGCGCGAGCAGGCCATCGAGACATAGGCGTCCGCGAGCCCGGCGAGGCCGACGCAGCGATGCAGGATGCCCTCCAGGGCGGCCCTGTCTTCCGGCGGGCGCAGGCGGCGGCGCTCCATGGCGCGCGCGAAACGGTCGAGGTGGTCCTGCAGCCGGAAAAACGCGCCGCGATGGACATGCACGACGTCGTAGACGACGTCGGAGCGCGTGAAACCCCAGTCGGTGACGGGGATCGTGGCCTCGGCCATGGGCACGAAACGTCCGCGGACATAGGCGGCGCCGCCCTGGAAGGGACTGCGCTGGGAGGAGGCTGGATCGGTCATGGCGGGCCTGTCGACTGGAAGACGCGCACCAGCCTAGACCAGCGCGCGCGAGCGCACGACTGGCTTCGCCCCGGCCGCTCCCTCGCACGATTTTTCAGGCTTTTTTCGCCCTGTGGCCCAGCTCACAGCGGCCGGTCCCGGTTGGCGGCAATCTCCACCCATCGCCACGGGGCATCGACCACCAGGCGGTGACCCGAAGCACAGACCCAACCCAACCCAACCGATGGAGACTCCCATGACCGACCTCAACCAGGCTTCCCAGAACGTCAACCTCGTCGCTGGCAACGGCGCCTTCAACGACATCGACGGCTCCGTCAAGGCGGTCGCCACCCAGGACGTGGGCAGCTCCCACGAGGGCTTCGGCTCCTCCTTCCCCTTCGGCGACGTCAATGTCGGCCAGCAGAACGTCAACCTCATCGCCGGAAACGGCATCGGCAACCACATCGACGGCGACGTGAAGGCCATCGCCCACCAGGACGTCGGAAGCTACCACGACGATTTCGGCGGCTTCTTCCCCTTCGCCGGCGGCGACGTGAACCAGGGCGCCCAGGGCGTCAACCTCGTCGCGGCCAACGGCCTCGGCAACGACATCGACGGCGGCGTCAAGGCCGTCGCCACCCAGGACGTCGGCTCGGGCCACGAGGGCTTCGGCGGCTTCTTCCCCTTCGCCGGCGGCGACCAGAACCTCGGCGTGCAGAACGTCAACCTCGTCGCCGGAAACGGCGCCTTCAACGACATCGCAGGCGACGTGAAGGCCATCGCCCACCAGGACGTCGGAAGCTTCCACGCTGACGGGCCGGTCCTGCTCCCGCTGGACGTGCACCCCCTCTAAGCCTCGCCACCCATCCGGCCACGCCACGGCAGCCGCCTCCCGCAAGGGGGGCGGCTTGCCGCCGTCGGCGAGCGGCGGCGCTCCGGCTCTGCACTCGCCTGGATGGCGGGCGGCCGCCCCGGCCTCAGGGCGCCCGGTGCTCGGCGGGGAGAGGGGCGAAGCTGCGGCTGAAGCCGCCGGTCATTTCCGCGAGATATTGCGCGAAGTCGAAATTGGGGCGCTCGAGATGGCTGAGGTGCCCCGGGCGCGCGGCCCCTGCGCAGATGCCGCGGTAGACCTTCTCGGTGCAGCCGCGATCCTCGACGTTCACCTCGTCGAGCAACGCCTTCACCTGCGCGAAGTGCTGCTTGGCCTCCTCGGAATAGGCGAAGTCCGGCGACATGCCGCCGCCGAAGATGATGTCGACCTGCCCCGGCCCGCGCGGGTGCAGCGAGAGATACCAGAAATAGCCGGGGGTCAGCGTGATCAGCAGGCTCGGATATATCGCGAGCAGGAAGGTCGTGCGCCGGCGGTCGCCCTTCATCCGGGTGTTGTTGGGATGCGCCAGCGCGATCTTGAGCGTGTCGTCCTTCAGGATCGTGTGGTAGTTGAAGGTCGGCCTGCCGGGCGGGCACACCATCTCCTCCAGCTTCGACAGCCCCCCGATCGTGCCGGCATGGCACATGGGCAGGTGGTAGCTCTCCATGAAGTTCTCGGCGAGGATCTTCCAGTTCGTGTCCCACACGTGGGTCTCGCGGAAGGTCTCGACGTAGGTCTCCATGCCATAGTCGTCGACGAGCCCCTGCACCTCCGCGAGGCGCTCGGAGACCGGCGCGGCGTCGGGATTGAGGGTGACCATGACCCAGCCCAGCCACTCCTCGCACCGCACCTGCGGCAACCGGTAGTCGTCCTTGCAGAAGGCCTCGTTCAGAGACATGGCCGGCGCGCCGCGCAGCGTCCCGTCGAGATTGTAGCTCCAGGCATGATAGGGGCAGACGATGGCCTTGCGGTTGCCGGACCCCTCGAGCAGGGTCGACATGCGGTGCAGGCAGACATTGGACATGGCCCGCAGCACGCCATCCTTGTCGCGCATCACGAAAATGGGCTGTCCCGCGAGCTCGAGCGTGACGTAGTCGCCGGGGTTCCTGAGCGACGAGGCCCGGCCCACGGCGAACCATTCCCTGGAGAAGATGTCCTTCAGCTCGCGCTCCAGGAAGTCCGGGCTCGAATAGACGCTCGGGGGCATGGCCCGCGCCTGCTCGAAGGGCGCGCTCACATTCTGCAGCAGTTCCTGGACAGGCTGGGCGATCGTCATGGCGGGCTCGCTGGTCTCGGACGGTCGGGTCTCGCGTCCGAGACTATGCCGCCCTCGCGCCGGCGCGCAATTCCCGCGCCGCGCCTGCAGCGCGCGGCTCGGCGTCCGGCGCTGTCACAGCAGCATGGCCGCGCCACGGTCGAGATAGGTGTCGAGAAACTGGTCGAGCCGCGGCTGCCGCGGTTTCCGGAACACCTCCTGCGGCGGGCCGGAGAGGATCAGGCGGCCATGGTCGAGGAACACGATGCGCGTCCCCACCGAGGCCGCGAAGCCGATCTCGTGGGAGACGACGACCATCGTCATCCCGTCCTGGGCGAGATTGCGCATGACGTTCAGCACTTCCCCCGTCAGCTCGGGGTCGAGCGAGGAGGTCGGCTCGTCGAACAGCATGATCCTGGGTTCGAGCGCCAGGGCCCGGGCGATGGCGACGCGCTGCTGCTGACCGCCGGAGAGCTGGGAGGGATAGTGCCCTGCCCTGTTCTCGAGGCCGACCTTCGACAGCTGAGCCATGGCCCGGTCCTCGGCCTCCTTGCGGGGCAGGCCGCGCGCGGTCTTCAACGCCTCGGAGACGTTGCCCAGCGCCGTCATGTGCGGCCACAGGTTGAACTGCTGGAAGACCATGCCGATCTGCGAGCGCACCGCGCGGATCTGCGCGGCGGGCAGCCTCTGCCGCGACCCGTCGGGCCGGCGCTCGAAGCCGAGCGGAGCGCCGTTGACCAGGATGTCTCCGCTCGTCGCTTCCTCCAGGAAGGCGATGCAGCGCAGCAAGGTGCTCTTGCCCGATCCCGAGGGCCCGATGAGGCAGCACACCTCGCGCTCGGCCACCGTGAGGTCGATTCCGTGCAGCACCTCGGTCTTGCCGAAGCTCTTGTGCAGGTCGCGGACGGCGATCGCGGGCGCGCTCATGTGGTTGCGAATCCGTACTTGGTGAGGCCGCGCTCGGCGAGGCGCGCCAGCCAGCCGGAGAGCTCGACGAGCCCCCAGTAGAACAGGGCAAGCAGGAAAAGCGACTCCACGAAGGCGTAAAATTCCGAGCCGATGGCGCTCGCGGTCAGCGTCAGCTCGGGGACCGAGATGACCGAGAGCACCGCCGTCTCCTTGAGCAGGATGATGGCCATGTTGACGCAGGCCGGCAGCACGAGCAGCGCCATTTCGGGGATCAGGATGCGCCTGATCGTCTGCATCCTGTCGAGCCCGACGCAGGTCGCCGCCTCAACGTGCCCCTTCGGCACGGCCTCGAATCCTGAGCGGAAGATCTCGCTGAAATAGGCGGCCCCGTAGATGCTCAGCCCCAGGAGGCCGGCCGGGACCGGATCGAGCGCGATCCCGATGAACGGCCCGCCGAAATAGAGCAGGAAGAGCTGGATGAGGAAGGGCGTCCCGCGCAGGACGTCGACGACGAACCAGAGCGCCACGCCGAGCGGGCGCGGCCCGTAGCGGCGCGCCACGGCGATGGCGAAGCCGAGCACGACGGCGACGAGCGTCCCGGCCACCCAGAGCAGGAGGCTGAGGCCCATGGCCTGGAGGATGTCCGGTCCCCGGCTCAGCAGGAGGGCGACGTCGAACCTCACGTGCGCCCCCATGACAGCCGGCGCTCCGCATAGCTCCCCAGCCACGCCAGCCCGCGATTGATCACGTAGTAGAGGAGCCCCGCCGACGCGTAGAGCGGGAGGGGCTGGTAGGTGCTGGCCGACAGGTCCTGCGCCATGCGCGTGAGCTCCACGACGCCCACGACGGAGACGAGCGAGGAGGCCTTCAGGATCATGATCGCCTCGTTCACCAGCGAGGGCAGCGTGAGCCGGAAGGCGATGGGCGCGCGAATGCGGCGGAACTGCTGGACATGGTCGAGCCCGACCATCTCGGCGGCCTCGAGCAATCCCTTCGGCACGGCCGAGAAACCGCCGCGCAACGTCTCTGCCTGGTAGGCCGCCGTGCACAGCGTCAGGCCGACAATGGCCGCCACCCAACCGGGCACGTCGACGCCGATCGCGGGCAGGAGATTGTAGAGGAGCAGCAGCTGCACCAGCAGCGGCACGCCCCGGAAGAAGCTGACGAATACGCGCGCCGGGCGCCAGAGCCAGGGCGACTCGGCGAGCAACCCGCCCGCCACCACCATGCCGATGACCAGCCCCATGGCGATCGACACGCCGCTCAGCACGACCGTGTAGACCGAGGCCTCGACCAGCAGTTCGAAGAGAGTCCAGGACAAGGGGGGCTCGTCGTGACAACCAGGATGAGGCGGGGGAAGCAAAGAGCGGGCCCGCAGGCCCGCGCTCCCCGCCAGGCATGAGCGCCCGGGGCGCGCGCCTCCTCCCCGGCCGGGAGAAGGCGCGAGCTCAGACCCGGGCTGCGTCCGTTCAGAAGGCCGGGTTGGTCACGGCGTCCGGCGTGTCGAAGCTGTCGCCGAACCACTTCTTCTGGATGGCGGCGAGCCGGCCGTCGGCCTTCAGCTTCAGGAGCGCCTTGTCGAAGGCGTCGTTGAGGCTCGCATAGTCGGCGTCCTTGCGGCCGATATAGCCGAAATAGGACTTGTCGCCGAAGGGCGGCTTGACCACCTCGAACGTGTCGGCGCGCTGGCTCGCCACGAAGGCGATGTTGGGCAGCGAATTGGCGACGGCCACCACGCGGCCGGCGGCGAGGTCCGCATAGGCCTCGTTGTAGCCGGGATATTCGCGGATATCGACCTTGGCGGGCAGCTTCTCGGCATAGGCCTTGAGCTGCGCGAGCTGCGCCGTGGCCTTGCCCGCGCCGACCGTCTTCCCGGCGATGTCCTCGGGCTTGCCGATGCCCGCGTCGCCCTTCTTCTTGAGGATGGCGACGGTCGCCTCGGCGATGGGCGGGGAGAACCTGTAGCGCTCCATGCGCGCCTTCGTGATGGTGGCGGGGCCCGCGACCATGTCGAACTTGCCGGCCTCGAGGCCCGGCAGCACGCCTTCCCACGGCAGCGCCACCCAGTCGATCTTGACGCCCATTTCCTTGCCGATCTCGGCGAAGAGGTCGACGTTCAGCCCGGCATGCTTGCCTGCGTCGATGAAGTCGAACGGGGCGAAGGCGGTCTCCGTGCCGACCTTCAGCACGCCGTCCTTCTTGACGCGCGCGAGGACATCCTCGGCCTGCGCGCCCATGGTGGCGCCGAGGACCATGGCCGCGCCGAGCAGCGTCTTGAGCAACATGCGCTTGTGCATCGTGTTCACCCCTTTTCGGTTCTTGGTCTTGGACGCCCATGCGCAGTGCGCCGACCGACCCCCGCAGAGCGGGACATTCTTGTCGTCGCTTGTCAATCGCCTTGGGCACGCGGCGTCGTCGCCCAAGCCCGCCCCGTTCTATCAAGTATTGCCGGGAGTAGGAGCCTTTTCATTCGAACAATTCAAAAACATCATCGTTGCCGTGAAGTCGTCGCCGCCGTAGCCATGGTGCATGAAAGACAAGCGGAAGCATCCGCCAGAAAGAAAGTCGAGAGCCTCATGTCAGCCTGCAAGCACGATGCGCTGCCCTTGGTGATCCGCTATTGCCGCGACGACGCGGAGGTCCTGGCCCTGTCGATCAGCCGGTCGATCGCATCGGGCTACATGACGGGCGACGTCGCGTGCTGGGACGTCGCCCACGGCGCTGCCGAAACGATCCTGGGACCCCAGAAGGGCGCCGCGCTCGCGGCGGCGATCACGGCGGTGGTGCGGGCGATCCGGGCCGAGCGCCGCCGCGAATGGTCCTTCCTTCCGGCCACCTGTTGCCGCGTGACCCGCGACGAGCAGGATCTCGTCTCGCTGCTGCAGGCCGCCCGCTCTTCGGCGGCCAGCGACGTCGCGGCGCAGGCCGCACGTCTCGTCGATCTGCCGGCGTCCGGCCGACTGGCCGCGGCGGCGCTTCACGCGGCCGCCATCATGGACGAGGTGGCCGCGTCCATCCGCCTGCCGACGGAGGGGACCGTGCGCTACGGCCGGCCCCACGCGACCCTTCTCCAGTAGGAACGCCGGCCCTGTTCAGCGGCAGATCGAATCGACGGACGCCTTCACCGCCGCGGGATCGAAGATCCGCTGCAGCCAGCCATCCTTGAAGATCACCGGCTTCGCCTCCTCGATCGCCAGGAGGCAGCCATCGGAGAAGCGGCCATTGGGCTGCAGGCCGAAGGCCACGGCCAACAGGATGGTGAGGTGACCGAGGAGGAAGTCCTCGGCCGCCTGGCGCGGCACGCCGCGCCGCTCGGCCTCCGCCGTCGCCTCGGACAAGGCCATCGCGAAGGTCGCGCCGATCGACTCTGACAGAGCGGGCTCCAGGATCGCCATCTGCTCGACCGTGCAGCGATGCGCCCGCATGACGGGCTTGTAGATGGTGCGCGCGATCGCCTCGCAGAGCGCGTAGTGTTCCTCGGGACCCTGGGCGAGCGCGCAGATGATGTGCTGCCTGGCCGCGATGCCGCCGAAATAGTCCTTCTTCGCGTCCGGCTCCGTCTCGTCGTTGAAGAGCGGCGGATGGCAGGGATGCGTCACGAAATAGGTGACGTCCGGCCGCTCCGGCAGCGTACCGGCATGGGGCGCGGCGGCGTCGAGCATGATCACGGCCACGCCGGGGCGCAGCCGGTCGATGAAGCCCGCGAGCACCTTGCCGATCAGGCGGTCCGGCACGGCGAGGATGGCCACGTCGGCCGCGGCGAGCGCCTCGTCCTGCGACACGCAGTCGAGCCCCGTGGCATCCTTGAGCCGCCGCCTGCCCTCGGCGCTGACCTCGGTGTGCAGCACGCTGTAGGGCGAGCCCTGGAGATTGGTGGCGAGGCGGACGCCCATTTTCCCCCCGGCTCCGAACAAGGCGATCGTGGTCATGCGGCGCACTCCTGTTGACGCGGCTCAGTCCGTGCCGGACCTGGCACGGAGAAAGAAGTCGGGCTGGCCCATCTGTCCGCCCTTGAGCGTCACCTCGAGGCCGTCGATGGCGGGGTCGCCCGCATGCAGCCTGCACAGCGGCGCGCCGGGCGCCAGCGGCGCGACGGGCGACAGCGCCTCGGCGCCGAGCGCGGTCAGGGCGTGCCCGGACGTGTCGCCGCCGGCGATGGCGACCCGCCGCAGGCCGGACCGGCGGCGCACCGTCTCGACGATGCGGCCGAGGCCGGCCCCGATCGCGTCGTTCATGGCGGCCGCCGTCAGTCCCGCCGCCGCAGCCGCCGCGGCGACCTTGCCGATGGCCGGGTCGTCCGGTCCGAGCGCCGTCGCGACGATGACGTCGCGTCCCTGCGGCAGGAGATGCAGCGCTTCCTGCGCTGCGGCCTCGCAGGCCCGGGCGAAGGCGCGGGGATCGGCCGCCAGCGAGGCGTCCAGGGCGCGCACGGCCCAGCCCTGCGCCTCCGCCTGCCGGATCTGGGCCGCCGTGGTCGGCGAGCAGGAGCCCGAGACGGCGAAGAGCCGCTCGACCGCCTGCAGCACAGGGGGCTGCGGCTCCGCCTCGACCAGGCCGATCCGGCGCCAATGCGCCACCAGCGCATATTCGACGCCCTGCGAGCCGATGGCGAAGACCGGGCCCCGGCCCTCGTTCCAGACGAGGCGGCCCGCCTCGGCCAGCGTCTCCTCGTCGATCACGTCGAGGGCGACGACCTCCGCCCCGCTCCGGCGCTCGGCCGCGAGCGCGGCGTCACCCTGCCCCGCCTTCAGCGCCGCGAGATCGACGAGCCCGATCCCGCGCGCGGTCTGGCGCCCGAGATGCAGACGCAGATCCGCCTCGTCCATCGGCGTCACGGGATGCCGGCTCATCACGGGATGCCGGTCGAGCCGAAAGACGCCGTCGGGCGCGCCCGCGAAAAGGTGGCCGAAGGCCTGGTAGCGGCGGATGGCGGGGGCGCCCACCACCAGCGGGTGCCACGCCCCGCCGAGGATCGGGGCCCCGAGGTCGATCGCCTTGCCGATGCTGCCGATAGAAGGCGAGGAATCGAAGGTGGAGCACACCTTGTAGTGGGACACCGGGGCGCCGAAGGCGGCAAGGGCCCGGAACGCGGGAGGCAGGTTCGCTTCCATCCAGGCGGGATCGCGCGAGCGCGAGACGCCCGCGATGCCGATCGCCCTCAGGCCGGGGAAGCGGGCCAGGACATCCGGCCCGGGCGGGGCCAGGAACATCATCGTGGGCAGGCCGGCGAAACCCAGCACCTCCATGACGGCGGAGGAGCCGGTGAAGTCGTCGCCATAGAAGGTCAGGAGCGGCGCGGCCATCGCGTCAGCCATGGGCGGCCGGGGTAGCAGCAAGCACAGGCCGCGTCTTGGCACAGGCCGGCGCGGGGCCGAGGACCGTCTCGGTCAGGCCGTCGGCCTCGATGCGCGCGGGGTCGGGCATGGCGATCTCTCGTTGCGCCCGCCCGGAAGCGGGGGACGCGCCGTCAGCGTGTCCGGGGATAGAAGAGCGGCAGGCCCGCGCAGGGGGCCGGGAGGCGTTCCACCTGGCCGATGCCGACCTCGGTCACCATGATCCACTTTCCGTCCTGCGAGAAGGCGCAGTTGGTGGGGTTCGGCCCCTGCAGCTTCAGGCGGTCGACGACCGCGCCGTTGCGGTCGAGCACGGTGACGTTCTGCTGGGCGTAGACGGTGCAGTAGAGCCGCCCGTCCTCGCCGAAGGCCATGCCGTCCGGCCCCTTGAAATCGGGATTGTCGTCCTCCTGCAAGACGTTGCCGAAGACATGGCGCTTCGGCGCGGACTCGCCGAACACGTCGTACTTGTAGACCTCGCCCGTCATCGAGGCATTGGCGTAGAGCCAGCGGTCCGGACCAAAGGCGATGCCGTTGGTGAAGAGGATGCCGCGGTCGATCACGCGCAGCACCGCCATGGCGACGGGATCGATCTCGTAGACGCGACCGTCCCATGGCAGGGTCTTCCAGCCCTCGACGAACTCCTGGCCGTTGATGAAGTCCGCAGCGGCCATGCCGCTGTCGGTCATGTAAAGGTGCCCGTCGGGCCCGAAGCAGAGGTCGTTGGGAAAGCGGAAGCGATCTGCCCCGTCCCCTTCCATCCGCTTGAGCTCCCGTCCGTCGGGATCGATGCACACGAGCGCGCGCTGGCCCGCCTCCGCGATCCAGATCAGCCCGTCCCCGTCGATGGCGAGGCCGTTGGGCCGGCCGCCCGTCCGCGTGATCATCGTGGGCCGGCCCTGCGGGTCCAGCCGGGTGATGCGCAAAGTCGGCGCCGACATCTCCGTCACGTACATCGAGCCGTCCGGCAGGCAGATCGGGCCCTCCGGTGCGCCGATGCCCGTCGCAAAGATCCCTGCTCCCATGGTTCCCTCCCTCATGTTCTCCGGGAGACGGCGCTCGCGGCCGCCCTCCGCGGTTGCGTCCTAGGTCAGCACGCGGTCCGTCGCCGGGTCGATCAGGATCGCCCGGTTGAGGTCCAGCGCCAGCTCCAGCGGCTCGCCGGACTTCTGCACGTCATGGGCCTGCAACTCGACGGTGACGGGAGTGCCGCCCAAGGTCGTCGTGACGTAGGTCCGCGTGCCAGTGGGCTGGATCAGGTCCGCCACGGCCTTGACCCGGACCGAGCCAGGCCGCAACGCATCGCCCGCGCGGCTGAAATGTTCGGGGCGCACGCCCATCAGGAGATCGCGGGCGCTGGCCTGCCGCGGGACGCGGCCGGCAGGCAGGGCGAGCACTTCGCCCGTCGCCAGCGTCACGCCCGGGCCCTCCGCGCCGTCCGTCAGCGTCACGGGCACCAGGTTGATCGAGGGCGAGCCCAGGAAGCCCGCCACGAAGCGCGAGACGGGCCGTTCGAACAGTTCCAGCGGCGGGCCCTGCTGTTCGATATGGCCGTCCTTGAGCAGCACGATCCGGTCGGCGAGCGTCATCGCCTCCACCTGGTCGTGCGTCACGTAGATCATGGTCGTGTCGACCTTGGCGTGGAGCTGCTTGATCTCGCCCCGCATCTCGTCGCGCAGCTTGGCGTCGAGGTTCGACAGCGGCTCGTCGAACAGGAAGAGCTGCGCCTGCCGGACCGTCGCGCGGCCGATGGCCACGCGCTGGCGCTGGCCGCCGGAGAGCTGTCGCGGGTAGCGGTCGAGGAGCACGGAAATGCCGAGCATCCCCGCGGCCTCCCTCACCCGCCTGTCGATCTCGGCCGCGGGCGTGCGGCGCGCGCGCAGGCCGAAGGCGATGTTCTCGTAGACCGTGAGGTAGGGGTAGAGCGCGTAGTTCTGGAAGACCATGGCGATGTTGCGCTCGCGCGGGCGCATGTCGTTCACAACCGTGCCGCCGATCGCGATGGTGCCTGAATCCGGCGTCTCAAGTCCCGCGATGGTGCGCAGCAGCGTGCTCTTGCCGCAGCCGGAGGGCCCGACGAGCACCGTGAACTCGCCGTCGGCGATCTCGAGGTCGATGCCCTTCACCACGGGCACCGCGCCGTAGCTCTTCTTCAGCTGCGAGATCCTGACGTCAGCCACGCTGCCCCCTCAACCCTTGACCGCGCCGAGCGAGATGCCGCGCACGAGATAGCGCTGCATCAGCGTGACGGCGACGAAGATCGGCAACGTGCCAAGCACGGACATCGCCGCGATCTTGCCCCAGAAGTTCGACTGACCGCCGAAATAGTGCGTGAGCATCACCGGGAAGGTGACGACCTCCGTGCGCGTCAGGACGAGCGCGAAGAGAAAATCGTTCCAGGCGAACACGAAGGTGAACACCGCGGTCGCGAAGAGCCCCGGCCGCACCATGGGGAAGACGACCTTCCAGAGCACGCCCCAGCGGCCGCAGCCATCGACGAGCGCGCTCTCCTCGAGCTCCAGCGGGATGTCGGCGACGTAGCCGCGCATCATCCAGATGACGTAGGGAAGGTTGAAGGCCGTGTAGAGCAGGATGAGCCCGTGATAGGTGTCCACCCAACCGAGGTTCACGTAGAGCAGGAAGATCGGGAACACGACGGCGATGGGCGGGATCATCCGCTGCGAGATGATCCACATGGCGAGGTTGTCGCCCCCGGTCTTGAACCGCGCCAGGCTGTAGGCGCACATCGTGCCGAACACCATGGCCAGCACGGAGCTGACGCCGGCCACGACCAGGCTGTTGCCGATGACGGCGACGTCGCCATCCTTGAAGAGCACGGCGTAGCTCGAGAACTGGATCTCGCCGGGCACCCAGAGCGGGGGCACGTGGTAGATCTCGTCCGGCGTCTTGAACGAGATCATGAAGAGCCAGTAGACGGGGAACAGGAACAGCACCGTGAGCGCGGTGGCGAGCACATAGCGGAGCGCGAGCCGCAGGCCGCCCTTGCGCGCGAAGGTCCGCGCGGCGTTCATCGCGAGAGCTCCATGCGCCTGAGCGCCACGGTCACGACGGCCGTCAGCAGCGCGATGATCAGGAAGGCGATGGCGGCGGTGTAACTCGTCTCGAACTGCGAGAAGCCCTGCACGTAGGTGTAGAGCGAGATCGTCTCCGTCATGGAGCCCGGCCCACCCTCCGTCAGCGCCCAGATGATGTCGAAGATGCGCACCAGGTCGAGGCCGCGGATGAGCACGACGACGGCGACGACGGGGGCGATGGCGGGCAGCACGATCGCACGCAGCTTGCGCCAGTAGGAGGCCCCGTCGAGCTCGGCGGCCTCGAGCTGGGACGGGTCGACGTTCGACAGCGCCGCCAGCAGCAGCAGGAACATGAAGGGCGTCCACTGCCACACCTCGCAGATGATGATGGCCGGGTAGACGTAGCTCGGGTTCACGGTCCACAGGATGCGCACCGGCTCGCCCGCGAAGACGCTGAGGATCTGCCCGATCGGCCCGAAGCGGACGTCGAACATCAGGCGCCAGGTGGCGCCGGCCACGATGGGGGAGATGACGGTGGGCAGCACGAGCAGGGCAACGAAGATTCCGCGCCCCGGCATCCTTTCGAGGAACAGCTCCGCCATCAGGAAGCCGAGCACCAGTTCCAGAGGCAGCGCGATGGCGGTGATGAGCGCCGTATGGCCGATCGCCTCCCACAGCCGGGCATCCTCGAAGAGGCGGCGGTAGTTCATCAGGCCGACGAACGACGTGTCGTTCTCGGTCATGGTGATGTTCTGGAAGCTGACCACGAGCGAGTAGATCAGCGGGAAGATGCCGACGAGGAGCAGGATCAGGATCGCCGGCGCGACGATCAGGTACTTGAACTGCCGGTCGAGAAAGAGGTCGAGCGCCCCGGGCGGGGCGGTCGTCGTCCCGCGCAGGGGGATGTTTGCGCCGGCGCTGCTGCTCGTCATTCCAGGGGATCCCGCATCGGCCGGACAGTCACGGTGACGGGAGGGGCGCGGCGGCGTCCCTCCCGCTGTTCATGGCGCAGATCAGTTCGAGGGATAGGCGCCCGGCTTGGCGGACCACACCTGGTAGACCGCCTTCTGCTTGTCGACGCCGACGCGGTTGGTGATCTCGTCCCACTGCGCCGCAAGACGGTCCAGGATCTTCTGCGGGTCTTCGCCCGTCCACAGGCTGCTGATGGCCTTCGACATGGCCTCGTCATACTTGTCCTGCTGCAGCAGGGAGAGGTCGAGCAGACCCTTCTCGCCGGATTCCTTGATGGTGGCGAGGTAGGCGGGCGCATCCGGCCAGAGCTTCTTGTACTCGGCGCTCTCGTAGTGCGAGGTGCGGAAAGGATCGCGCAGGGTGTAAGGCAGTTGCACGCGCTCGAGGCTGGTCTTCTTGCTGTTCAGCCACTGGATGAACAGGTAGGCCGCCTCCTTGTTCTTGCTCGTCGCCGAGACGGACAGGGCGAATCCGACGCCAAGCTCGGGACGGCCGAGCGGGTTCACCGCATAGCCCACCTTGCCCGATATCTGCGTCTTCGGCACCCAGTTCAGCGCCGCCTCGTTGGTGCCGTAGCCGGCGGCCCAGCGGCCATAGGGCGGCCAGGAGATCGTCATGGCCGTCGTGCCCTGCAGGAAGGCCGCGAGGTTGTCGACGAAGTTCCACTGTTCCACGCCCGGAGGCATGAACTTGTTCTCGGCGAGCATCTCCTTGAACACCTTCAGGCCGACCGGGCTGTTCACCGTCGCCTTCATGGTGTTGGCGTCGAAGAACTTGCCGCCTTCGGTGCGGAAACGCTCCTGGAACATGTACTGGGGATAGGGCGGCGAGCGGAAGAAGCCCGCGCCGTAGACCTTCGGCGCCATCTTGTCGGTGATGAACTGGCCGATCTGGTCGAACTGCTTCCAGTCCTTCGGCGGGGCGAGGTCATAGCCGAACTTGGCCTTGAACTCCTCCTTCAGCTTCGGGTCCTCGAAAATGTCCTTGCGGTAGTAGAGGAGCATGACGTCGCCATCGTCGGGGAACCCGTAGATCTTGCCGTCATAGGTCATCTGGTTGTCGCGATAGGCCGGGGCGATGTCCTTCAGCTCCTCGCGGTACTTGAACTGGTCGACATAGCTGTCGAGCGGCAGCAGCGCGCCGGCGCGCGCGAGGTCGGGCATCCAGGATGGAATGACGTTCAGCGCGTCGTAGGCGCCCGCGCCCGACTTGTAGTCCTGCAGGATCTTCGTGAACATCTGGTCGGTCGGCACCTCCACGACCTTGACCTTGATGCCCGTCAGCTTTTCCCACTTGGGGGCGGAGTAGTTCAGCGGGTCGAGCGACTGCAGGCCCGCCTCCCAGACGATGGTGATGGTCTGGCCGCTGAATTTCTTCGCGGCCTCCACGGCGATGTCGGCGGCGTCCTGCGCCCTGGCCGGAAAGGCGAGCAGCGAGGCCGATATGGCCGTCGCGGCAAGCAAGGTCTTCAACGTCATTCTTCCCTCCCGATTTGTCAGGTCCGTCTCGATCGTGACCTGTCATCCGCCCGTGCCGGGCGAAAGCTGCGCGGCGCGCAGGGCGCCGGAGATGCGCGACGCCTGGGGCGTCAATGGATCAGCATGCCGCCGTTCACGTCGATGACGGCGCCGGTGATGTAGGCCGAGAGGTCGGAGGCCAGGAACAGGAAGGCGCTGGCCACGTCCTTCGCCTCGCCCAGCCGTCCGAGCGGAATTCCCTTGATGATGTCGGCCTTCATCTCCGGCGTGAGCTTGTCCCCGGTGATGTCGGTCTGGATCAGGCCGGGCGTCACCGAGTTCACGCGGATGCCGTCGGGGCCGAGCTCGCGCGCCATGGCCTTGGCGAGGCCCATCACGCCGGCCTTGGCGGCGGAATAGTGCGGACCGCCGAAGATGCCGCCGCCGCGCTGGGCGGAGACGGACGACATGCACGCGATGGAGCCGCGCCGGCGCTGGCGCATGTGGGGCACGACCGCCTGGCTGAGCAGCAGCGTGCCGCGCAGGTTGACGTCGAGGATCGCGTCCCAGCCCTTGGCGTCGATGTCCATCAGCTTCACCGGCTGGGTGATGCCGGCATTGTTGATCAGCGCGTCGATCGCGCCGAAGGCGGCGATGACCGCGTCGGCCGCGCGGCGGCAGGCGGCGGCGTCCGTCACGTTGCAGGCGAGCCCGAGATGGCCCTCTCCCAGGGACGCGGCGGCGGCGCGAGAAGCCGTCTCGTCGAGGTCGAGGATCGCGACCCTGGCGCCATGCTCCGCGAAGAGGCGAGCGGTGGCGAGGCCGATGCCCCGCGGTCCCGCCGCGCCGGAGATCACGGCTGTCTTGCCTGCGAGTAGCACGCCGACCCTCCCCTAGACTTTTGATTGAGACGAGTGTCGGCGCTGGGTACGGCTCGCGACAAACGCGAAGTTTACATCGAAAGGTGAATCTGGCTCACTTGTCCGGATGCAAGCGTCGCTCTCCCTCCTGCGCGCCTTCGAAGCGGCCGGCCGCACCGGCACGTTCCGGGCCGCGGCATCGGAGCTCAATCTCAGCCCGAGCGCGGTGAGCCACGCGATCCGTTCGCTGGAGCAGAGCCTGGGCGTGCAGCTCTTCGAGCGCGACGGCCGCAGCGTCCGCCTCAGCGCGGACGGCGAGGCGCTCATGCGCCACGTAGGACGCGCCTTCGAGGACCTGCGCCGCGGCATGGAGGTCGTGTCGACGCGGGGGCCGCGGCTGCTGCGCGTTCATTCCGCGCCCAGCTTCGCCGCGCAATGGCTGGTGCCGCGCCTGCCAGGCTTCCTGCGCCAGCACGCCGATATCGAGGTGCGCGTGTCGGCGAGCACCGACTACACGCGCTTCACGACGGACGAGTTCGACGTCGACATCGTCTACGGACCGTCCCGCCACGAGAGCCTCGTCGCCATTCCGCTCGGCGAGGAGACGGTGACGCCCCTCTGCGCTCCGGCGCTGGCGCGCCGGATCCGGGAGCCGCAGGACCTTTACGACCACGTGCTGATCGACAGCGACAACAAGCAGATCCGCTGGCCGGCCTGGTTCGACGCCAACGGATTGCCGCCGCCCGTGCCGCACGGAATGCGCTTCGACCGAAGCTTCCTCGCCATCTCCGTGGCGGCGAACGGGATGGGGGTGGCTCTCGAATCGACGCGCCTCGCGGACCGTGAGCTGAAGGACCGCCGCCTCGTCGCCCCGCTGGCCGGCCGGGCCAAGGACGTCACCTATGTCGGCCACAACCTCGTGTTTCCCCGCTTCCTGCGGCAGCGCCAGATCGTCAACATCTTCGCGGCGTGGCTGCTGCGCGAACTGGGACTGCCGGCCGACAAGGCCGTAAGCGGCTGACCCCGCGCCGTTCTCCGCCGGTTTCGACTCGAATGCGGGGAATCGCGTCAACCCGGTCTTGGCGGATCGCCTTCAACATTCATGCACCAAGCCCGAGGCTCGGCCGAGCAAGGGCGTCCGCGCGATGGAACCTTCCGGTGAGCGATTCGGCCTGCCGCATCTACGAGAGCATGCTCTGCGAACATGGCGGCGACGCCAACGCCGCCTTGAAGGCGCTGGCGGCGCGCTACGCGGCCATGGCCAGCGGCGTGAGCCGCGGGTTTCTCCGCCGGCCGGTTCAGCCGCAGGGGAACGGACAGCGCGACGCCGGTCCGAGCGAGCGTGACCGCAGCAGGGGCCGCTAGGCGCCGGGCAGCCTCGACGACGCGATCCGAGGAGCGCCGCCGGCGGGGCCGCAAGGCTCCCACCCGTCCTCCGTCCGAATTGGTCTGACAGCATTGACACGCACCAGAGCGCGTGGATAGTTCAGACGTCAGACCAATTTCCCCGGTGGTTGCGGCCCAGCGGTGATGGACAGCCTCTCTCCCCTGCCTTCGGCGGACCGCGCGGAAAGCGTGATGCGCGCCATCGCCGACTTCATCGCGCGGTCGAACCTCCAGCCGGGCAGCCGCCTGCCGACCGAACGCCAGCTCATGGCCTCGCTCGCCGTCGGCCGCTCCACCGTCCGCGAGGTCATCCGCAAGCTGCAGGCGCTGGGCGTGGTGGAGTCCCGCAAGGGCAGCGGCACCTATCTGATGCGCAGCGTGTCGGCGGACGCCGTTCACCTGCCCCTCACCATCGACGCCTCGACCCTGCGCGACAGGCTGCTCCAGACGCTCGACGTGCGCCGCGGACTCGAGGTCGAGGCGAGCGCGCTGGCCGCCCGCCGTCGCACGCCCGCGGACGTGGCCGTCATGTCCGCAAGGCTCGACGAGATGGAGCGCGTCCACCTCGACAAGGGCACGGCGGGCCGCGAGGACCTCGCCTTCCATCTCGCGATCTACGACGCCACGCACAATCCGCTGTTCGGACAGTTGCTCGAGCAGATGCGCGAGGCCTTCGAGCGATTCTGGGACAAGCCCTTCGACAGGCCCGACTTCGCCCGCCGCTCCTTTCCTTTCCACCGCGAGCTCTTCGACGCCATCCGCGACGGCGACGAGGACGGGGCCCGCGAGAAGACCCTCGCGATCCTCGCCATCGTCGAGGAAGACATCAGGGACATGTCGCAATGAGCGCTGCCGCCGACGATCCGATCACACGGGCCACCCTCATCGTCGCGCATGACGGACCGATCGCGTACGACGCGGTCGTGCCGCCGATCGTGCAGACGTCGCTCTTCACCTTCAAGAGCTTCGACGAGATGGCGGAGACCTTCGCCGGCCAGCGCCAGCGCTACGTCTATTCCCGCACCACCAACCCGACGGTCCGCGCCTTCGAGGAGAAGCTCGCCGCCCTGGAAGGCGCCGAGGACGCGATCGGCTTTGCGAGCGGCATGGGGGCGATCTCGGGCACCGTCCTGGCGTTCGTCCGGCCGGGCGACCGGATCGTCTGCGTCAAGCACCTCTATCCCGACGCCTACCGCCTGTTCGAGACGCTCCTGAAGGAGTTCGGCGTCACCACGACCTATGTCGACGGGCTCGATGTCGAGGCCGTCGAGAAGGCGCTGCCCGGGGCCAGGCTCCTCTATCTGGAGAGCCCGACCACCTGGCTCATGGAATGCCACAACGTGGCCGAGCTCGCGGCCGCCGCGCGCCGGCACAGCGTCACCAGCATGATCGACAACAGCTGGGCGACGCCGGTCTTCCAGCAGCCCGTTTCGCTCGGCGTCGACCTCGTCGTTCACTCCGCCTCGAAGTATCTCGGCGGCCACAGCGACGTCGTGGCGGGCGTCGCGGCCGGGCGGGCGGACCTGATCAAGCGGATCCGCACCTCCGTGCATCCCTATCTCGGCGCGAAGCTCGCGCCGTTCGACGCCTGGCTTCTGCTGCGGGGCCTGCGGACCCTGCCGGCGCGGATGCAGGCGCACCGCGACGCGGCGCTGACGCTGGCCAAGCGGCTCGCGGAACATCCCGATGTCACCAAGGTCTATCACCCGGGCCTCGGAAACCGCCTTCCCGCGGGCCTCAGCGGCACCTCGGGCCTGTTCTCCTTCGCTCTGCACGAGCGGATCGACATCCCCCGCTTCTGCGACAGCCTCGGCCTGTTTCGCATGGGCGTGAGCTGGGGCGGCCACGAGAGCCTCGTCGTGCCCGCCCTGGTCACGCGCGGACAGGCCGCCGGCCCCAACTCCGCCGTCGATTTCGGCGTGCCCGAGCGGTCGGTGCGCATCCATGTGGGACTCGAGGGCGCCGAGGCGCTCTGGAGCGACCTGTCCGCCGCGATGTCCGCCGCCAGGCGGTGAACGAACCGGGGCCGGCTCGCGCCGGTTCCGCCTGATGGGCCAGTCCGGCCGAACAACCAGAGAGGACGAAGGGGAAGAAACATGGTCAGAAAACTCCTGCTGGCGGCGACGGCCTCGCTGCTGCTGGCCGCGCCCGCGAGCGCGGACACGACGCTGAAGCTGGTCGAGGTGATCACCAGCCCCGAGCGCACCGAGACCCTCAAGGAGATCGTGAAGGGCTTCGAGACCGCCAATCCCGGCGTGAAGGTGGAGATCACCTCGCTGCCCTGGGGACAGGCCTTCGAGAAGTTCGCCACCATGGTGTCCGCCGGCGACACGCCCGACGTGGTGGAGATGCCGGACCGCTGGCAGGCGCTCTACGCGAACAAGGGCATGCTGGAGAGCCTGGAGCCCTACCTCGCCAAGTGGGAGCACACCAAGGAGCTCAACGACCGGGCCCTGCAGATGGGCCGCTACGTCAACAACACGGCCTACGCGCTGCCCTACGGCTTCTATCTGCGGGCCATGTTCTACAACAAGAAGCTGTTCAAGGAGGCGGGGCTCTCCGGCGCGCCGAAGACGCTCGACGAGTTCGTGGACGCCGCCAAGAAGGTGTCGGCGCTGCCCGGCAAGTTCGGCTACTGCCTGCGCGGCGGCCCGGGCGGCCTGAACGGCTGGATGATGTTCGGCGCCACCGCCAACGGCGACAACACCTTCTTCAAGCAGGACGGGACATCGACCATCTCCGAACCCGGCTGGGTGAAGGGCATGAGCGTCCTGACCGACCTCTACAAGTCCGGCGCGGCTCCCAAGGACAGCGTCAACTGGGGCTTCAACGAGATCGTCTCGGGCTTCTATTCCGGCACCTGCGCGATGCTCGACCAGGATCCCGACGCGCTGATCGCCATCGCCGAACGGATGAACAAGGACGACTACGACGTCGCCCCCATGCCGAAGGGTCCGGCCGGCAAGGCCTTCCCGACGCTGGGCTACGGCTCCTGGTCCATGTTCTCGACGTCCAAGTCGAAGGATCTGTCCTGGAAGCTCATCGCCGCCCTGGCCGGACCGGAGGGCAACATCGCCTGGAACAAGAAGATCGGCGCCCTGCCGATCTACAAGTCTGCGGAGAGCGACCCGTTCTACGCCGACCCCAAGTTTAAGGGCTGGTTCGAGGAGCTCGCCGACAAGGACGTCGTGCCGACGGTCATGCCGACCTACCTCACCGAGTTCGCCTTCTTCGCCGACTCGATCGCGGTGAAGACGACCCAGCAGGCCCTGCTCGGCCAGCTGACGCCTGACGCCATGGCCAAGCAGTGGGCGGACTACCTCACCAAGGCCCAGCAGAAATATCTCGCGGCCAAGAAGTGACCGCGGCGGTGCGCCGGCAATTCCGGCGCACCGACCCCCTCCCGACATGATCAGGACGGACCAGGCGATGCGAGCGGCGCAGGACACGGCGAAACGCAGGGAGGGCGGCCGGCGACGCCTCGTCCTCGCCTTGGAGCCGTGGCTCTACGCCTCCCCCGCCCTGCTGCTCATCGCCGGCGTGCTGCTCGTGCCGCTCGGCATCGGCCTCTCCTACGCCTTCCGCAACATTCAGCTGCTCGACCCCATGAGTGGCGACTTCGTCGGGCTGGAGAACTTCCAGACCCTATGGGCCGACCCGAACTTCTGGAACGCGCTGCGCAATACGCTGGCCTGGACGGTCGTGTCCGTCATCTTCCAGTTCGTCCTCGGCCTGATCCTCGCCCTGATGCTCAACCGTCCGTTCCCCGGGCGCGCGGTGGTGCAGGCTCTGGTCTTCCTGCCCTGGGCGGTGCCGACCTTTCTCTCGGGCCTCAACTGGGCCTGGCTCTTCAACCCAGTCGTCGGTCCCCTGCCCCATTGGGCGGTCGCCGTCGGGCTGGCCAAGGCGCCGGAGAACATCCTGTCCAACCCCGACTATGCGCTCTGGGGCCCTGTGGTCGCCATCGTCTGGTGGGGGATACCCTTCTTCGCCATCACGCTGCTGGCCGCCCTCCAGTCCATCCCGAAGGACGTCTACGAGGCGGCCGAGATCGACGGGGCCGGTCCGCTGCAGCGCTTCGTCTCCATCACCGTGCCCTACCTCGCCCCCACGATCGTGATCACGGTCCTCCTGCGGGCGGTCTGGATCGCCAACGCGGCCGACCTGATCGTCGTGATGACCAAGGGCGGGCCTGCCGATTCCACGCAGATCGTGGCGAGCTACATCTTCACCCAGGCCTTCCAGAGGCTCGACTTCGGCTATGCCTCGGCCATCGCCACCGTCCTGCTCGTCCTGCTTCTCGCCTATGCCCTCGTGCTGGTGGTCGTGCGCCAGCGGCTGATCAGGGCGAGCTGACCGATGCGCGGATCACCGGGCCGCAAGGCGCTTCTCTGGACCCTGCACTACGCCGTCATCGCCCTCTACGTGGCGGTGGCGCTCTTCCCGCTCTACTGGCTTCTCAAGGTCTCCGTCACCCCGAACAGGCTGCTCTATGCGGAGGGCGTGCGGATGTGGCCCTCGCAGTCGAGCCTCGAGCACTACGTCTCCGTCATCCGTCACACGGACTTTCCGCTCTTCTTCCGCAACAGCGTGATCGTCTCGGCCGGGACGGCGGTGTTCACGACGCTGGCGGCCGCCGGCATGGGCTATGCGCTGTCGCGCTTCGTGTTCCGCGGCAAGATATGGCTCGTCGGCCTGATGCTCGTCACCCAGATGTTTCCGCTGGTCATGATCATCGCCCCGATCTTCAAGCTGTTCTCGCCGCTCGGTCTCACCAACAGCCTGACGGGCCTGATCATCATCTACACGGCCTACAACGTCCCCTTCGCGGCCTTCCTGATGCAGTCCTTCTTCGACGGCATCCCGAAGGAGTTGGAGGAGGCTGCGATGACGGACGGCGCCACGCGCTTCATGGCGCTGCGCCAGATCATCCTCCCGCTCACGCTGCCGGGCATCGCCGCCACCCTCGGCTTCGTGTTCACGGCGGCCTGGAGCGAGTTGCTGTTCGCGCTGATGCTGAACTCCAAGCAGGACGCGACGACGTTCCCGGTCGGCCTGCTCACCTTCGTCTCCAAGTTCTCGGTCGACTTCGGGCAGATGATGGCCGCGGGCGTTCTCGCCCTCGTCCCCGTCTGCATCTTCTTCTTCCTGATCCAGCGCCACCTCGTGCAGGGCCTCACGGCCGGCGCGGTCAAGGGCTGAGGAGAGCCATGGCAGCGATCGACATCCTCGGCGTCCGCAAGAGCTTCGGCGACGTCACGGTCCTCAAGGGCGTGGACCTCGCCATCGAGTCCGGCGAGTTCGTGGTTCTCGTCGGGCCGTCGGGCTGCGGAAAGTCCACCCTGCTGCGGCTCGTCGCGGGACTGGAGGAGATGAGCTCGGGCGAGATCCGCATCGCCGGGCGGCGCGTGAACGACCTTCCGCCCAAGGACCGCGACATCGCGATGGTGTTCCAGTCCTACGCCCTCTACCCGCACATGACCGTGCGCGACAACATGAGCTACAGCCTGCGCCTGAAGCGCACGCCGGCCGAGAGGATCGCGGCCGCGGTGAAGCATGCCGGCTCGAAGCTGGGCCTCGAAGCGCTGCAGGACCGCAAGCCGCGCCAGCTCTCGGGCGGCCAGCGCCAGCGCGTGGCGATGGGGCGCGCCATCGTGCGCCACCCCAAGGCCTTCCTGTTCGACGAGCCCCTGTCCAACCTCGACGCGCGGCTGCGCGAGCAGATGCGGTTCGAGATCCGCAAGCTGCACCGCGACCTCGGCGCCACCTCGGTTTACGTCACCCACGACCAGATCGAGGCCATGACGATGGCGGACCGGATCGTGGCCATGAATGGCGGCGTGGTGCAGCAGGTCGGGTCGCCGCTGGAGCTCTACGACGATCCCGCCAACATGTTCGTGGCCGGGTTCATCGGATCGCCGGCCATGAACTTCCTCCCCGCGCGGCTGCTGCCGGCCGGGGGCGGGACTGAACTGCGCCTGGGCGAAATCGTGCTCGCGCGCCTGACCGCCGTTCCGGGGTCCCCGGCCCCGCAGGACGTGACGGTCGGCCTGCGGCCCGAACGCGTCGGCCTCGTCGCGCCCGGCGAGGGCTTTCCCGCCAGCGTTCTGCTGGTGGAGCCGACGGGGGCGAGCACCATCATCCACCTGGAGGCGGGGCCGCACGTCCTCAAGGCCTTCACGACGGACCGCCGGCCGCTCGCCACCGGCGAGCAGGTGCATGTCCGCGTCGAGCCGGCGGAGGTCCGGATGTTCGACAGCGCGAGCGGCGAGCGGATCAGGCCGTCGGCGTAGCCCACGGACATCGCCGGCCTGCGGCGCAGGCCTGCCCCGTCAGCCCTCCGGCCCACCAGCGCCGGATCGCCGCAGCCGTCCGGACCGCCTCCGCACCATCAGCGCGGCGCGTCGGGCGCGAGCCCGGCCTTGCGGCTGCGCGCGGAGGAAATCCCCAGAGCCATCTTCGACCAGCGGACGAGCGGCTTCTCGAGGAGAAGGTGGCAGGCCACCCCGGCGACGATGCTGGCCAGGGTCGAGCCGACGAAGATGACGAATGCCGAAGCGAGGCCCGAGACGAGCCAGACCCGCCCGAGCACGATGAGCACGAGGGGGTGAATGAGGTAGATCGAGTAGGACGCGGCGCCGAGCAGCAGGCCGAGGCGCGTCGCCACGAACGTCTGGCCCTCGAGCGCGAGGGTGCCGAGCACGAGGCAGACCGCCGGAACGCCCCAGGCCAGGAGCCGAAGCCAGCCCTCGTTGCGGAAGCTGTGCCCGTAGAGGAGCACGATCAGTCCCAGGCCCATGGCTGCGAGGACCGCGCCCGCCGGCGCCGGCAGGCGCCAGCCCTTGTCCCAGGCCCAGCCGATCCAGAGCCCCGCCACGAATTCGAGCAGGATGGGACTGGTGTAGACCGTCCACCAGGACGCCACGTCGCCGGGCCAGGCGGTTCCTCCGGCCGCGAGCAGCACGAGCGCCGTCGTCAGCAGGGCGACGTGCCGCGGCCGCGCGGCCAGCGCGACGGCGAGCAACGCATAGAAGAACATCTCGTAGACGAGGGTCCAGCCCACGGGCAGGAACGGGCTCACCTCGCCCTTGGCGTTGAACACGGGCAGGAAGGCCATGGACTTTGCCAGGTCCTGCGGGCTGGGGTGCTCGATGGAGCGTCCGGCCATGGCCAGGCCGAGGAGCGCCAGCGTCACCAGCCAGTAGAGCGGGACGATCCGGCAGATTCGATCCGCGACGAACGTGACGGGAGACGCCGTCGGACTGCGGCAGGCCGTCAGGAACATGATGAAGCCGCTGATGACGAAGAAGACGTCGACGCCCGCCTGCCCGAGATTCCCCGCCTCCTCCAGCCAGGCGTTGCCGGAATAGCGGGCCGCGTCATAGCCGGCATGGACGAAGACGACCGCGATCGCCGCCACGGCGCGCAGGGTCTGGATGGACGTGAGAAGCCGCATTCATGTTCCAATCTCGATAATCAAGCGGACCGCCTCGAGGCGACCCTGAAACGGAGCGCCCGGCGGCCTCGTGCCTGTCACGAGCCCCTTGCCGGGCCTCGGCGACCGTGAGCGGAGGGGCAGCTTTGGGACCTCACGGTGGCGTCCCGATGGCGAAGAGGCCGTCACGGACCTTGCTTGCACAGCCGCTCGCTGTTATCGATATTTATAATGATAGCGCCGACGCCCAAGCTCATGAAGCCAGCCGACGTGGTCTACGGCCACGTCAAGCGGCGCATCATGCTGAACGACCTCAAGCCCGAGACCGCGCTGACCGAGCTTGGCATCGCCCATGAGATCGGCTGCAGCCAGGGCACCGTGCGGGAGGCGCTCCTGCGGCTGCAGGAGGACGGTCTCGTCGTGAAATCACGCGGCCGCGGCACCGTGGTGACCCGTCTCACGGCCGAGGAGGCGCAGGAGATGCTGGTCCTGCGCAGCACGATCGAGACGCGCGGCGCCCTGCGCTCGGCCGGCCGCTTCGACCCTGCGCTCCGGTCGCGCCTTGCGGAGATCCGGGCCGCCATGGACGGGGCGGCCTCCGCCGGGGACGAGTACGAGCTCATCGAGCTCGACCGCGAGTTCCACCTCGCGATCTTCCGGGCCTCGGGACTGGATGCGCTCGAACAGATCCTGGCGCGGTGCATCATGCATTCCCATCGCAACAAGCTCTGGGCGCCGGGGCATCGCCGTCCCCTCGCCGAGACGGCGGCCCGGCACGACGTGCTGCTGGACCTCATCCAGGCGGGCGACGGACCCGGCCTTGCGGAGGCCCTGCGCCGCCATATCGACACCATCGTGTCGCTCGCCGACGCGGCGGAGGCGGCGGCATGAGCCCCTTCGTCCATCCGCAGATGGCGGCCATCCTCGCCGAGTTCCTCGCCGCCCCGGCGGTCGACGTCAAGACCCTGCCCATCGACCAGGCGCGCCGGATGAGCGACGCGGCCTCCGCCGCCTGGAGCGCCGGCGCGCCGGACATCCCGGCGACCGAGCTCGTCATTCCCGGGCCACGCCCGATGCGGGCCCGGCTCTATCGGCCCGCCGGGCGGCACGGCCTGCCGCTCGTCCTCTTCGTCCATGGCGGAGGCTGGACCTTCGGCTCCATCGACACGCATGACGGAACGATGCGCCACCTCGCCGTCGAGGCGGGCTGCGCGGTGCTCGGCTTCGACTACAGGCTCGCGCCGGAAAACCCCTTCCCCGCGCCCCTCGAAGACACGCTGTCGGCCGCGGCCTTCGTCCGCGCCGGCGGACTGGGACCGGCCGTGGACCACCGGCGTCTCGCCTTCGCCGGCGATTCAGCAGGGGCCACGCTGGCCCTCTCCGCCATGCTCCGGCTGCGCGACGCGGGGGAGCCCCTGCCCGCGGCGGCGGCGCTGTTCTACGGCTGCTACGCCCCTGTCTTCGACACGCCCAGCCACCGCGACCTGGGCGAGGGCTTCCTGCTCACCTCCGTGAACATGCGCTGGTACTGGCGCAACTACCTCGGCGCCGCCTTCGACGCGCCGCCTCCCCTCGCCGCCCCGCTCGGCGCGGAGCTCGGGGGCCTGCCGCCCCTTTATCTGGCCGCCGCCGGCCTCGATCCGCTGCGCGACGACACCACTCTGCTCGCCGGCCGCCTGGCCGAGGCGGGCGTGGCTTTCCGCTACGACCACGTGCCGGGCGTGGTCCATGGCTGCCTGCGCATGAGCCGGCGGCTGGCCCCGGCCCACACGATGATCGCGGCGGCGGGACGCTTCCTCGCCGAGGCTCTCAACGAACAAAATCAGGAGGAGAACGCCGATGACCCAGAGGACCCCGGGCCCTGACGCCCCCGCCCGCAGGACGTTTCTGAAGCTCGCAGGCGCCGCAGCCGCGGCGGGAACCGTCGCCCGGCCGGCCCTCGCCCAGGGCACGACGACGGTGCGCTGGTGGTACCACTACGACAACCCGCAGAACACGCCCGCCGACATCATCGCGAAGTTCGAGGCGGCCAATCCCGGCATCAAGATCCAGGCCGAGGCCATCCCGTGGGGCGGCGGCACGGACTACATCAACCGGATGTTCTCGTCCGTGGTGGCCGGCAACCAGCCGGACTGCGCCATGGTGCGCCTCTCCTATCTCTCGCGCTTCACGCAGATGAAGGCGCTGGAGCCGCTGGACGGCATGATCGCGGCCTGGAGCGGCAAGGGCGACATTTCGGACGACGTCTGGAAGATCAACCGTGGCCCGGACGGCAAGGCGTACTACATGCCGCTCCACTACGTGGTGATCTACCTCTACTACCGGCAGGATCTTTTCCAGCAGGCCGGCCTGCAGCCGCCCAAGACCTATGACGAGTTCCTCGCCGCCGCCAAGGCGCTGACGAAGGACGGCGTGTTCGGCTACGGCATGCGCGGCGGCGCGGGCTGCCACGACAACTGGGGTCCCTTCGTCCTGGGCGCCGGCGCGACCTTCGAGAAGGGCGGCATGCTCACCGACAAGGCGCTCGCGGCGAACCGCTGGTTCGTGGAACTGGCCACCAAGCACAAGGTGGTGCCGCCTTCCGCCCCCACCGACGCCTTCCGCCAGATCGTCGACAGCTTCAAGGCGGGCCGCACGGCCATGACCATCCACCACATCGGCTCGTCGGCCGAGGTGGTCGCGGCGCTGGGCGACAAGGCCTCCGCCGTGCCGCTTCCCCGCGCGCCGGACGGCGGCGGCTGGACCTATTTCGGCGACGAGTCCAATGCGATCTTCTCGGCCAGCAAGAACAAGGAGGCAGCCTTCCGCTGGATCTCGTTCCTGTCGGGGGCGGCGAACGTCGACCAGGCCAAGCTCTCGGGGCAATTGCCGGTCACGACCTCCGGCCTGAAGGACTGGACCGGGCACCCGAAGCGCTTCGTCGACGCGAGCTTCGCCTCCCTGCCGATCGCCCACACCTTGCCCGACAACGTGAAGACGCCCGACTTCGTGGGTCGCGTGCTGCCCACCAACATGCAGCGCGCCCTGACGGGCGAGATCAACCCCGACGACCTGATGAAGGCCGTGGACCAGCTCTTCAACGGGTGACGCGCAATTGGCCGGCCGCGAGGCCGGCTCCATCCCATGCCGGCGGGGGCGCCGAGAGGCCCCCTGCTCCATGACGGATCAAAGCCATGACTCCAGCCACGGTGCGCACCGCGACACCCTACGGCTTCCTGCTGCCTGCGCTGGTCGTGACCGCCCTCGTGATCGTCTACCCGGTCATGCAGACGGTATGGTTCAGCCTGCAGGACTACATCCTCTATGCGCCGGACGACGCGCGCTTCATCGGGCTGAAGAACTTCGCCGCCGTGCTGAGGGACGAGGTCTTCTGGATCTCGCTCTCCCACTCGGCGGTGTGGGTCGGCGGCATCGTCTTCGCCCAGCTCGTGCTGGGGCTCGTCACGGCCTTGCTGCTCAACCAGAGCTTCTGGTGGCGGGGACTGGCGCGCGCCCTCGTCATCATTCCCTGGGCGCTGCCGAGCGTGATCATCGGCCTGATGTGGACCTGGATCTACGACTTCAACACCGGCGTGCTGAACGACATCCTCATCCGCCTGGGCGTGCTCTCGCAGCCTTTCCCGTGGCTGGCGAGCCCTGCCAGCGCCCTCTCCTGCATCATGCTGGCGCTCACCTGGCAGGGCTTCCCCTTCTTCGCCATCATGATCCTGGCGGGGCTGCAGACCGTGCCGCGGGAGCTCTACGAGGCGGCCGAGATCGACGGCGCCAGCGCGTTCCGCCAGTTCGTCCATGTCACGGCGCCCGGCATCGCCGGCATCGTCGCGACGGCGACCCTGCTGCGCATCATCTGGGTGGCCAATTCGCTCGACGTCATCCTCGTGATGACCGGCGGCGGGCCGGGCTACGCGACGCATACCCTGCCGCTCTATGCCTTCCTGCGCGCCTATAGCGGGATGGAGTTCGGCTATGCCGCGGCCCTCGCGCTGATGCTCACGGCCATGCTGCTCGCCATCGTCTGGCTCTACGTGCGCCGGCAGGCCAGGGGGCTCGAGGCATGAGCGGGCGCCTGTCGACGACACGCCGCATCCTCCAGGTCGAACTGCCTGTGCTGGCGATCCTCGCCTTCGCGCTGGCGCCCTTCCTGTGGATGCTGCTCACCTCCGTGAAGCCAACGGCCGACCTCTCCGTCTTCCCGGTGCGCTACTGGCCGAGCACCTTCACGCTCGAGCACTACGCCATGCTGCTGCGGCGCACGAGCTTTGCCGGCAACCTGCTGAACAGCGCGATCATCGCCTGCGGCGCGGTGCTGCTCGGGCTCGCGACCAGCGTTCCCGCCGCCTACGCGTTCTCGCGCTTCCGTTTCGCGGGGCGGCGCATGCTGATGACGGCCTTCCTCGTGATCAACATGTTCCCGATCGTGCTGCTCATCATCCCGCTCTTCGTGCTGATGCGGACGCTGGGCCTCATCGACACCTTCGTCGGCGTCGTCATCGGGCATTCCACCTTCTCGATCCCGTTCTCGATCTGGATGCTGGTGAGCTACTTCAACGCCATTCCCCGGGACCTCGACGAGGCCGCCACCATCGACGGCGCGACACGGCTGCAGACCATCCGCCTCGTCATCCTGCCCATGGTCATGCCGGGGCTGGTGACGACCGCGATCTACGTCTTCATCACCTCCTGGAACGAGTATCTCTTCGCCATGATGCTGTCCGGCCAGACGGTTCGTCCCGTCACCGTGGCCCTGCAGCTCTTCATCGGCGAGTTCACCGTGCAGTGGGGCCTGCTCACGGCGGGCGGGGCGCTGATCGCGCTGCCCGTCGCGCTCCTTTTCCTTCTCGTACAACGCCGCCTGGTGGGTGGACTCACCGCCGGCGCAGTCAAGGGCTGACCATGACCAATCCGATCGGCGTCATTTCGATGTTCTACGCGCGCCCCTTCACGCGCGAGCACTTTCCGGCCTTCGCGCGGATGCGGCAGGCGGGGGCGGAGGTCGTCGAATTGCTGGTGCCCGAGCCGGGCGAGCTGGATCTCGCGGAAACGCGCGCCGCCATCGCCGATGCAGGCCTGTCCTGCGTGCTGGCGGCGCGCGTGAACCTGTCGCGCGACCTCGCCGGCGCCGACCCCGCCGCGCATCGGGCCGGCATCGCCTATCTCGAGGAGACCGTGCGGGTGGCCGAGGCGCTGGGCGCGGGGATCGTCGGCGGGCCCCTCTACGGCGCGCCCATGGTCTTCGCCGGACGCGCCCCCGCGCCGGTCTCCCCCGACGAGCGCAGGAGGCGGATCGACGCCGTCGTCGCCGGCCTTTCCCGGGCAGGACGGCGCGCCGCGGAGTCCGGCGTGCTCCTCGGGGTGGAGCCGCTGAACCGCTTCGAGACGGATGTCTGCAACACGGCCCGCCACGCGCTGGAGATCGTGGCGCGGGTCGACAATCCCTCGGTGGGCGTGATGCTCGACACCTTTCACATGAACATGGAGGAATTCGACATCGCCGACGCCATCCGCAAGACGGGGACGCGGCTCGTTCACTTCCAGGCCAACGAGAACAACCGCGGCTTCGTGGGGGCCGGCCATATCGACTGGGCGGGCGTCGCGCGCGCCCTCCGCGACGTGGCCTACCGGGGCCCCATCGTGCTGGAACCCTTCCGTCGCTCGGACGAGGCGGCCGGCGTGACGCTCGCGCAGTGGCGCGCCCCGACCGAGGACGAGGACGGTCCGCTCGCCGCCAGCATCGGCTATCTCAAGGCGGCGCTCGCCTTCGCCCGCCAGACCGCGTGAGGACCCCCATGACCGCCCTTCGCATCGGCTGGATCGGCTGCGGCACCCATGCCTCCGAGATGCTGCTGCCGCAGCTCACCCGCCACGACGTAGTGCTGCAGGCGCTCTGCGACACCTCGGACGAGCGGCTCGCCGCGGCCGGCCGGCGCTACGGCGTTCCGCAGGACAGGCGGACGGCCGACTGGCGGGCCCTGCTCGCGCGGCAGGACATCGACGCCGTGGGTCTCGCCGTCGGTCCCGGCCTGCACCACCAGATCGGCCTCGCCGCGGTCGCGCGCGGCCTCCCCGCCTTCATCGAGAAGCCGCCCGCTCCGACGGCGCGGCAGGCCCGCGAGCTCTCGGACGCCGCGACGGCGCGGGGCGTGCCGGTGGTGCTCGGCTTCATGAAGCGCTACTCGACGGCCAACCGCATCGCGGCCAACGTGCTGCACGGCGCGGAGTTCGGCCCCCGCGCCAGCTTCCTCGGCGAATACATGACGGCTCCCACCTACTTCGCGGGGGATGTCGACTATACCGGCTTCTATCTGCATCACTGCGTGCACTACTTCGACCTTGTGCCGCATCTGATGGGCGAGGTGGCGTCCGTCTCCGCCCGCCGCCACGAGCTCGCGCCGGGCAGGCTGCTGCTGCACGTGGACTTCCGCTTCGCCGGCGGCGGGATCGGCACGCTGGTCATGGGCACCCATCAGTCGCGCGGGACCCCGATGGAGTGGTGGCAGGTGATGGGCGACCACAAGCGCGTCGAAGTGCGCAACGTCCACGAGGTCCGCTACGTCCGTCACCCGCCCTTCAAGGCCTCGGTGGCGGGAGCCTCGCTCGTGGACGGCGAGGACACGCTGGTCTGGGAGCCCAATCTCACGGCGGCGGCCAACGAGGATCACAAGGGCTACCACGCGCTGCTCGGCGATTTCGTCCGCGCGGCCCGGGGCGAGACCGTGCCTGTGCCCGACGCGGCCGCGGGGGCCCGCGCCATGGCCCTGCTCGAGCAGGCGCTCGCCTCCGCCGGCGAGCCCGGCTGAAGCGCCCTCCCCTCCGACAGGACACGCCCATGCGACACGCAATCCGGCAGATCGACATCCACCTCGTCGCGGCGCCCGTTCCGGCCGGGATCGCCGACGCCACCCGCCAGGTGGAGACGATCGGCTTCCTCCTCGTGCGCGTCACCACGGACCAGGGCCTGGAGGGGATCGGGGTGACCTACCACGAGGTCGGCGGCGAAGCCACGCGCGAGCTGATCCGGCACGACATCGCCCCACGCCTGATGGGCCGCGATCCGCTGGAGACGGAAGCGATCTGGCAGGAGCTGTACCATTACCTGCGCGGCGTCGGCCGCAAGGGCCTCACCTTCTGCGCGCTGAGCGCCGTGGACATCGCCCTGTGGGACCTCAAGGGCAAGATCGTGGGCCTGCCCCTGCACCGGCTGCTCGGCGGCCAGCGAACGCGCGTGCCCGTCTACGCCAGCGGCGGCTGGACGTCCTATGACGATGACCGGCTCGTGGACGAGATGACGGGCATGGCGGCCCGGGGCTTCCGGATGGTGAAGTTCAAGGTCGGCTTCGATGGCGGCCGTGACATCGCGCGCGACGTCGTGCGCGTGCGCAAGGTGCGGGAGGCTCTGGGTCCCGACATCCGCCTGATGGTCGATGCCAACAACGCCTTCGACGCGGCGACGGCCATCCAGCTCGCCAACCGGATCCGCGACTACGACATCACCTTGTTCGAGGAACCCGTCTTCGCCGACGACATCCCGGGCCTGGCCCGCTTCCGCCGCGGCACGGACATCCCGCTGGCGACGGGCGAGCACGAATACACGAAGTTCGGCGTGCGGGACCTCCTGCTGGCCGAGGCCGCCGACATCGTGCAGGTCGATGGCGCGCGCGCCGGCGGCTATACCGAGATGCTGAAATGCGCGGCGCTGACGCAGGCGTTCAACCTGCGCTTTGCCCCCCACGCCATGGAGAACATCCATCTCCCTCTCGTCGCGGCGCTGCCGAACGCACCGTTCCTCGAGCGGCTGCTGATGTTCGAGGAGGTCACGGCCCATGTCTTCAAGGACGCGCCGGCACCCGTCGACGGCTACATGACCGCCTCGGACATGCCCGGGCTCGGGCTGGTGCTCGACATGGACTTCATCCGGAGCGAGGGCAGATAGGCCTCGGTGGATCGTGGTGAGCACGCAGCAAGCCTCCGAGGATCCCGACGGCCCGGAGCGTCTCTGGGCCGCGCCGGGGCGACGCCGCCGCCTTCAGGCCGCGGCGATGCCGCTCGTCGTGCTGGGCGCCACAGTCGCGCTCTTCGGCATGCTGCTGGGTCCCAAGTACTTCTCGCCTTTCGCGCTCTCCCTGATCTTCCAGCAGGTGACCATCACGGCCATGGTCGCCGCCGCGCAGGCGCTGGTGATCATCACGGGCGGCATCGACCTGTCGCTCGGGGCGATCATGGTCGTGGGAATGGTGGTCATGGGGCAGGCCGTGTTCACCTGGGGATGGCCGGCCTGGCTCGCCCTCCTGCTGGGGCTGGCCTGCGGAGCCGCCTGCGGCGGGGTGAACGGACTGCTGGTCACCCGCGTGCGGCTCCCGCCCTTCATCGTGACGCTGGGAACCTGGCAGATCTTCTCGACGGCGGGATACCTCCTGTCCGGGCACGAGATCATCCGCAGCCAGGACGTGGACGAGGTCGCGCCCCTTCTCCACCTCATGGGGCTGTCCCTGAAGCTGGGCGGGGCGGTCGTCACCCTGGGCGGTGCCGCGATGATCCTGCTTCTCGCGGTGCTCTGGTACATCCTCGCCCGAACCGCCTGGGGTCGTCATGCCTATGCCGTGGGTGACGACGCCGAGGCGGCCGCGCTGACGGGCCTTCCCGTGGCGCGCATCCGCACCACGGCCTATGCCGCGGCCGGGTTCGTCGCTGCGCTGGCGGGCTGGGTCATGATCGGACGGATCGGGTCGATCACGCCCACGGTGGGGGAACTCGTGAACATCGAGGCGATCACGGCCGCGGTCATCGGCGGCGTCTCGCTCGGCGGCGGACGAGGCTCGATCCTCGGCGCCCTCACGGGCGCCCTGATCGTGGGGGCCTTCTCGCTCGGTCTGCGCCTCCTGGGCTCCAACCAGCAATGGATCACGGTCGCCATCGGCGGCTGCACGATCCTTGCGGTGATGCTGGACGCGCGGTTGCGCCGCCTCGCCGCCTGAACCGATCAATTGAAACAGACTCTGCCGGTCGGAGTCATCCGACCTTAACGACGTCCCGCCAAGGCGTTGTCGTCTGGAGTTATTGAGGGGTCTTAAGACTTCTCACGCTTATCCCGCAGTGCGAAGATCACTCTGACGCGAGGCCGAACCGTCCGCCCGGGCCGATCCGGGCGACGTCGGCTCCGACGCGTCGACCGCAGGAGCGCCGGCAGGTCGCCTCTTGCAGGGACCAGCGACAGCGGGTGAGACAGAGGCCAGTGAGACAACGCATGAGCCGTGCAGCATGACGAACCTGAGCGTGAGCAATGCCGGACTCCCGGGCGTGACCCTGATCACGCCGCGCCGCCACGGGGATGACCGGGGCTATTTCTCGGAGGTCTATTCCCGCCCCGCTCTCGCGGCCTACGGGATCGACAGCGACTTCCTGCAGGACAACCAGTCCCTCTCGAAAGCGCCGGGCACGCTGCGAGGCCTGCACTTCCAGCGACCGCCCTTCGCCCAGGCCAAGCTCGTGCGCGTGCTGCGCGGGGCCGTCTTCGACGTGGCGGTCGACATCCGGCGGGGATCCCAGACCTACGGCCAATGGTGCGGCGCGACGCTCACCGCCGACGGCGGCGAGCAGCTCTTCGTCCCGCGCGGCTTCGCCCACGGCTTCGTCACGCTCGAGGAGAACACCGAGGTCGCCTACAAGGTCGACAACGTCTATTCCCGCGACCACGAGGGGGGCATCGCCTGGGACGACCCGGAGATCGGGATCGCCTGGCCCTGGGGCGGCGAGGTCGCCCTCTCCGCCAAGGACCGCATGCTGCCCCTCTTCGCCGCCCTGGTCTCGCCCTTCCCCGTGTCGGACTACGCCGTCCCCTCCCCGCCGCATCAGGCGGAGGACAAGGCGCGCATCGTCACAGCAGCCTGAGGACCGCATGACCCGCAAAGGCATCATCCTGGCCGGAGGCTCCGGCACGCGGCTTCACCCGCTGACGCTGGTGACCTCCAAGCAGCTCCTGCCCGTCTTCGACAAGCCGATGATCTACTACCCGCTCGCCACGCTGATGCTCGCGGGCGTGCGCGAGGTGCTGATCATCACCACCCCGCACGACCAGGCGAACTTCGTCACCCTGCTGGGCGACGGCAGCCAGTGGGGCATCTCGATCCACTACGCCGTGCAGCCGAGCCCCGACGGGCTGGCCCAGGCCTTCGTCATCGGCGAGCGCTTCATCGACGGCCACCCCTCCTGCCTCGTGCTGGGCGACAACCTGATCTACGGGCACGGCCTCACGACCTCGCTCAAGTCGGCGCAGTCGCGCCCGTCCGGCGCCAGCGTCTTCGCCTACCGGGTCGAGGATCCCGAGCGCTACGGCGTGGTGGCCTTCGACGAGGATGGGCGCGCCACCTCGATCGAGGAGAAGCCGGCCAGGCCGAAGTCCACCTGGGCCGTGATCGGGCTCTATTTCTACGACGAGCAGGTGGTGGAGATCGCCAAGAGCCTGAAGCCCTCCCCCCGCGGCGAGTACGAGATCACCGACCTCAACAACGTCTACCTGCAGCGCGGGCAACTCCAGGTGGAGCAGCTCGGGCGCGGCTTCGCCTGGTTCGACACGGGCACGCACGACGCGCTGCTGGAGGCGGGCGAGTTCGTGCGCGTGCTGCAGAGCCGCCAGGGCCAGCTCATCGCCTCGCCCGAGGAGATCGCCTTCCGCCAGCGCTGGATCAGCCGCGAGGACCTGATCCGCGCCGGGGAAAAGCTCGCCAAGACAAAATACGGAAAGTCGCTGCTGATCACGGCGGAGGAAACGCCGCGCCTCTAGGGTTCGCCGCGCCCGAGGTTGCCGCGCCCGCCTTGGGGTATAGCGGGAGCCTCAGTGATAGCGAATGCCGGAGGAGCCTGCGAGCCAGCACCCCGCCCCGGCCGCGTCGAGCGCGCCGATCCGCCGGACGCCGCGGCGCTGGAACGGGCCAAGGTCGCGTGGGTCGCCGGCGAGGCGCCAGGGAGCGAGGATGGCGCAGTCCGAGATGGCGGCCAGCACCTCGCCGAGCATGGCCTCGTCAGGCGATCGTGTGCTCATGATCACCGCGTCATAGGCGAAGCTCAGCGCATCGAGCACCACGGCGAGCGGATGGGGCCTCAGCACGAGGCGGTCCGGGTCGCCGGCGCCGGAACCGAGCAGGGAGAGACGCCCTCCTCGGGGGCTGATGGCCTGTGCGAGCGGGATATGGCCGTCGAGAACGTCGATCAGGCCCGGCCCGGCCTGGCCATCGGGCGATGTCGCGTCCAGCACCAGGCATCGCCAATGGCGGGACAGGTCCTGCGCGAGGTGTCCGGCCGCAGCCTCCGCCGCCGGCCCGCTGACGACGATCCGGGCGCCTCGGCCGAGCGGCAATGCATCCGCCACGATGCTCTCGGTGAGCGTGGCGACGCCGTCCAGCGACCAGCGCGACGGATCATAGCTCGGAAGGCTCGCTCCGGGGCGATCGTCCCGGTACTCCGGAACGACGACGCCGCCCGCCGTACGCACACCCTTGGCGGGCGGCGCCATCAGCGTGCGAGCCCGCCATGCAGGCTCCACGCGACCGAGACGGGAGTGGCGACCGTGGAGGCGGAGCGGCCCGGATTCTTGGCGGCGCTCGCGCCGGAGGTCAGCAGTGCCGCCGCGGCCGCTGCGCCGAAGACCAGCCCCAGCGACAGGCCGAAGAGTCGCGTCGACCCGCGGCTGCGCACGGGAGACGAAGCAAGGCGCCCCAGCGGCACCTCGGCCTCCCGCTCGGGGGCGGGCCGGAACATCCGCAGCACGTGGTCCGCCCCGCCGAGGCCGAGTTGCACGGCGACGTGCAGCGGCACGAAGGCGATCATGAACAGCGTCGCGGCGAGGTGCAGCCGGCCGATGCCCGGGCCGCCGCCGAAGACGAGAAGCACGGCGCAGCTCGTCTCGATCGCGACGAGCGCCACGAAGGCCTGGCGCACGAGGATGTCGGCCCGCCGCCAGCTCAGGGACGCGCCCGACCCGCGGCGCGAGGCCGGCCAGCGCTGCGCCTTCTCGTCCCTCAGCCGGGATCCCAGCAGGAGCAGCGCGGCGACCAGGAGGGCGCAGGAGGCGAGGTGCGCAGCCAGGGCCACGCCGTCCGCGCCGGCTGCGGGCCTGTCGATCAGGCCCG
Source organism: Alsobacter sp. (assembly GCA_046349155.1). Lineage (GTDB taxonomy): Bacteria > Pseudomonadota > Alphaproteobacteria > Rhizobiales > Beijerinckiaceae > Alsobacter. The sequence goes on from JAXMCW010000007.1 coordinate 173,606, forward strand.
AGCGGGCGGCGACCCTCAGGCCCGTGAGGACCGTGGCGAGCAGCACGAGAGCCGTGCTCCAGTAGACGAGGATCATCGTCGCAGGCGCAGTCGGCTTCTTCGGCGTCAGCATGTCCACTCCCCTCGTATCGCCGCATGCGGGACGTCACAGGCGCCGGGCCGGACGGAATCGCTTGTCGGCGAGCTTCTCTGAGCGGAACTCTGATAAGCGCTCCTCGGCTGACTCGCGCTGAACGGGGCGGTCAGGCTCCGTTCAGTTTGGCGATGCTAGCCTGCGAAGGATATCGGACGCGCATGTCCGGTCCGGGCGACGCGAGCGCGGGCGACCCTCCTTCCTGCGACGCCGTTCGCAACCCCATCGGGACCGACTGGTCGATGCCGCAACGCCACCGGCTTTTCACGATCGCCCTTTCCGCCCTCCTCGCGGGAGGACCGGTCGCGACCCGTGCGCTGGCCGAGCAGGGCGGCGAGTCTCCGACCGGCTCGATCAATCACGGCGTGCCGCAGCGTGAGGCGGGCGCGCCCCCGCACAGGACCGCCCAGCCTGAGCCCGCGCCGCGTTCAAGCCGCTCCCCTCCCGATCCCGACCAGGATCTCGCGCGCGAGGCCATGTCGCGCGGGCTGGTGGTGCCGCTCGACCGGGTGTTGCGCAAGGCCGCCGATTTCGTTCCGGGGGATATGCTCGACGTCAGGTTGCGCAGCACGCGCGAAGGGTCTTGGATCTACGAGATCCGCATGTTGTCCTCCGACGGCCGTATTCGCGTGGTGGTGATCGACGCGGCGCGGAACGACGTGATCGAGGTGAGACGCCCCTGATGCGAGTCCTGATCGTCGAAGACGACCGGCAGATCGCCGCTGAAGTCGCCCACGCCCTGGAGGGGGCGGGCTATGTCGCGGAGGTGTCCCATGACGGCGAGGACGCCTGGTTCCGGGCCGAGACGCAGGCCTTCGACGCGATCGTGCTCGACCTTGGCCTGCCGCAGCTCGACGGGCTGTCGGTGCTCAAGCGCTTGCGGGCCGCCGACGTCTCGACGCCCGTGCTCATCCTCACGGCCCGCGGCAGCTGGATGGAGCGCGTCGACGGCATCGACGCCGGCGCCGACGACTACCTGACGAAGCCGTTCCATACGGAGGAATTGCTGGCGCGCCTCGGCGCCGTCCTGCGTCGTCTGGCGGGACGCGACACGCCGGTCCTCAAGGCGGGCCAGATCACGATCGACACGCGGCGCATGCGGGTCGTCGTGGACGGCAAGCCCGTCCCCCTGTCCCCGCTGGAATACCGGCTGCTGCGCTACCTCGTCCACAATTCCAACCGCATGGTCTCCAAGGCCGAGCTCGCGGAGCACGTCTATTCGGACGACACGGAGCCCGACAGCAACACGCTGGAGGTCGTGGTGGGTCGGATCCGGCGCAAGATGGGCGCCGATCTCGTGCGCACCCAGCGCGGCTTCGGCTACATCGTCGAGGGCTGAAGGCGAACCCCATGATCCTCGGCTCCATTCGCGCCCGGCTGATGGCGCTGGCCGTGGGAGGCATCCTGGCGACGCTGGGGATCGCCGGCGTCACGCTGACCTTCGTGTTCCGCAACCACATGGAGACGCGCGCCGCGCAGGAGCTGAACCTGCGGTTGCTGGAGGTCGTCGCCGCGCTCGCCGACGACGACGGGGACGGCAGGCTCGGCGTCAGGCCGCTCGGCGACCCCCGCTACGACCAGCCCTATAGCGGCCTCTACTGGCAGGTCTGGGAGGAGGGAGCCCCGATCCTGCGCTCGCGCTCCCTGTGGGACCGGGAGATCCCCATCGACCCCGAGGGACCCGTCGCCTCCGGACAGCTGCGCTACGGCCCCAACAAGAGCAGGCTCTTCGCGGCGGACCGCGAGGTGACGCTGGAGAATACCGACAAGCCTCACCGCGTGATCGTCTCGATGGCGGTCGACTACCGCGAGATCGAACGGGCGTGGCGCGCCTTCACCGGCGAGGTGTCTCGCGTTCTGCTGCTGATCGGGGCGGTCCTCGCGGTCTGGGCCTGGCTGCAGACGAGCCTGGGGATCAGCCCGCTGCGCCGCTTGCAGGAGGAGATCGAGCTCGTGCGTCACGGGCGGGCCCGGCGCATCAGCCGCGCCGTGCCGGCCGAGGTGGACGGCGTGGTCACGGAGCTGAACGATCTGCTCGACCACCAGGAGCAGGCCGGGGCCAAGGCGCGCGAACGCGCCGGCGCCCTCGCGCACGGGCTGAAGACGCCCCTGACCGTGCTGATGGGGCAGGTGCGCAAGCTGGAGGATGCCGGGCAGCATGACAGCGCGGCCGTCCTTCGCGAGCAGCTCGGCTCGATGAAGGACCATATCGACCGCGAACTCGCCCGCGCGCGCATCAGCGGCCCCGCGGCGCCCGGCCTGGTTCAGACCGACGTCGAGAGCCTCGTCGAACGGATCACGCAGCTGATGCGCCACATGCCGCGCGGCGAGGAGATCGCCTGGAGCGTGGACATGCCGCCGGGGCTCGCCATCATGGCCGACGGCTCCGATCTCGGCGAGATCCTCGGCAACCTGCTCGACAATGCGCGGAAATGGGCGAAAGGCCGTGTCCGCGTGACGGGGCGGTTGATCGAGGGTCGCATCGTCACGGCGGTCGAGGACGACGGTCCGGGCATCCCCTCCGCAGAACGCGACCGCGTGATGCTGCCCGGCGAGCGCGCGGTGAGCGGAGCGGAGGCGCAGCGCGTCGAGGGCTCCGGGCTCGGCCTTTCCATCGTCTCGCGCATCCTCGGGGAATACGAGACCACCCTCGTGCTCGAGCAAAGTCCCTGGGGTGGCTGCCGGGCGAGCTTCGCCCTCCCCGGCTGGGTCGAGGCGCCTAGGGACACCGCCGCCCACTGGAGCCCCAAGCCGCGCGTCGCCGGGCCCAAGCTCGCCGCCAACCGCTGACGGCGCAGCCTTGTACGCGGGGACGGCGCTACTTGTCGTCGACCTCGGTCTGCGGCCGGTCCTCGCCCGAAGCGTGCTCTGCGTGCCAGCGGCCCGTCTCGTCCTCGAAGGAAATGTCCTCGTCCGGGCCGGGTTGCCGCTGCTCCGCCGCCGCCCTTCGGGCCGCCTCGCTCGCGTCCTCGTGCGTCACGAACGTCTCTGACAGGCTGTCGCCCACGCGGTAGGCCCAGCCACCGTCATGCTGCACGATCTCGTAAGTCACCTTCGCCATCTGCACCTCCGGCATGTGCTCTCCGGCTCAACGCCGATGGGGCCGACTTGGTCGCAGCCGTTGGCGGAAATCCTGCCTGGTTCCGCTGACGCTGGACTTCATGACCGGCAAGGCCGACGCTCCCTGTGTCGGCGACCGCCCCTCTTGCGCGTCCTTGCTGCAGGACGCCACCGAGGGTCCGTGGGAGGAACGACGTCATGGCCAGGGTTCACGTGCTGCTGGGCACCCGCAAGGGCGCCTTCATCCTCGACAGCGACGAGACACGCAAGGACTGGGCGTTGCGCGGGCCCTTCTGCGAGACCTGGCCGATGAACCACGTGGTCGGCGACCCCGCGAGCGGGACCATCTATGCCGGCGGGGGCAACGAGTGGTTCGGGCCAGCCGTCTGGCGCAGCCGCGACGGCGGTGCGACCTGGACCCATTCGCGCGACGGCCTCGCCTACCCGGCAGGGGAGGCACCCTTGAAATCGGTCTGGAGCCTGGCTCCCCGGGACGGGGCGCTGCACGTGGGCGTGGAACCGGCCGGCCTCTTCCGCAGCACCGACGGGGGCGACAGCTTCGAGCCGGTCCCGGGCCTCCGGGAGCACCCGTCCCGGACCGAGTGGCAGCCGGGCGCCGGCGGCCTGATCCTGCATTCGATGGCCTTCGATCCCGACGACCGGGACCGGATGTGGGTCGCGATCTCCGCGGCGGGCGTCTTCCACACACAGGATGGCGGACGGACCTGGGAGCCGCGCAACCGCGGAACGCGCTGTGACTTCCTGCCCGAGGAGCAGCGCTATCCTGCGTTCGGGCAATGCGTCCACTGCATCGTCATGGCGCCGGGCCGGTCCGGTCGGCTCTACCAGCAGAACCATTGCGGCATGTATCGCAGCGACAATGGCGGGCAGGACTGGGCGAGCATCGAGCAGGGACTGCCCTCGAGCTTCGGCTTCCCCGCAGCCGCGCACCCCCACGACGAGGACACGCTCTATCTCGTGCCGCTCAACGGCGACATCGCCGGTCGCTTCATGCCGGAGGGAAAGGCGGCCGTATGGCGCACGCGGGACGGCGGGCGGAGCTGGCACGCCCTGCGCAACGGGCTGCCGCAGGAGCATGCCTATCTCGGCGTTCTGCGCCAGGCGCTGGCGACGGACACTCTCGACAGGGCGGGCGTGTATTTCGGCACCACGTCGGGCGAGCTCTATGCGAGCGCCGACGAGGGCGAAAGCTGGTCGCGGATCGCCGACCACCTGCCCGCGATCCTCTCCGTCGAGACCCTGGTCGCGCCATGAGCGACGAGGCGGCGCGCCCGGACCGGGAGGACGGGCCCGTGCAGGTCACCCTGCCGCCGCTCGTCGCCACCCTCTTCCCGGGCGTGCCGCGCGTCCTGGAGGCGCGCGGCCGGACGGTCTCCGACGTCATCGACGCCCTGGACGCGGACTGGCCCGGCCTGCGCGATTGTTTCTGCGACAGCCGCCCGGCGATCCGCCGGCACATCAACGTCTTCGTCTCGGGCCGGCGGGTCGGGCTCGACCATCCGCTCGAGCCCGGGTCGGCGATCGCCATCCTCACCGCGATCAGCGGAGGTTAGGAGGGGCCGGCCGTCGCGGGGCAGGTCCCAGCGGAAGGCGGCTTGCCGGGGAGCGCGCGTTTCGCCCAGGATGGCCGGGTCCCGGATGCTCGGCCATGTCCCCTGCCCCCGCCCACAGACTCGCCACCCGTGCGGACGAACCCGCGCTCGACGCGCTGATGCAGGCGGCGATCGGCGAACTGCAGCAGCCCTTCCTCACGGCGGCCCAGATCGGCGCAAGCCGAACGATCATGGGACTCGACACCCAGCTGATCGACGACGGCACCTATTTCGTCGTGACCGCCGGGGACGACCTCGCGGGCTGCGGCGGCTGGAGCCGGCGCGCAACGCTCTATGGCGGCGACCGGTCCCCGGGGCGCGACGCGGCCCTCCTCGCGCCGGGCCGCGATGCCGCGCGGATCCGGGCCATGTACACGCACCCGCGCCATGTGCGGCGCGGGGTCGGCCGCCTCATCCTCGCCTTGTGCGAGGCGGCGGCGCGCGCGGACGGCTTCACCGTGGCCGAACTGATGGGGACCATGGCCGGCGTTCCGCTCTATCGCGCCTGCGGCTATGCGGCGGTCGAGGAGGTGCAGGACGCGCGGGGCGGCGTGCCCGTCCCGCTCCTGCGCATGCGCAAGGCGCTGTGAGCGGCGCGGCTCAGCGGCCCCCGAGGCCATAGACGCGCGTTGCGGTGTCCCGGTAGAGCGCGCGCTGCTCGGCCTCGCTCGCCCCCGCGATCACCTCGTCCAGAATGGAGACCCAGTCCGGGTAGGCATGGGTGAGGTTGGAGACGGACCAGTCGCTCCCGTACATGCAGCGCTCGAAGCCGAAGCACTCGATGGCGCGCGCCACATAGGGCTTCACCTGCTCGCGCGTCCAATGCCGGTGGTCGGCCTCGGTCACCACGCCCGAGATCTTGCAGACCACGTTGGGCAGCGAGGCGAGCTCCTTGATCTGGTCCCACCAGGGCTGGCGCAGGCCATTCCGGATGTCGGGCTTGCCGATGTGGTCGAGCACGAAGCTCACCTGCGGACAGCGACGCACCAGCTCGATCGCGTAGGTCATGGCCCACTGCTTCACGCAGATGTCGAAGGTGAGCCCATGCTTCGGCAGCAGCTTCACGGCGGCGATGAAGTCCGGCGCGATGCAGAAGGAAGGGTCCCGCTCCGTCTCGATGAGCCGGCGGATGCCCACGAGGTTGCGGTTCTCCTTGAGGGCCACGAGGTCGGCCTCGATGGAGGGACCCTTCTCCAGGGGCGCATGCGCGATGATGCCGGCGACGCGCTTGTCGGCGTCGGCCATGGCCTGGACGTAGGCGGCCTCCTTCAGGTGCAGGCCGGGATCGATCGCGACCTCGGCGAAGACCAGCTTCTCGATCTCCACGGGCCCGCGCGCGGCGTCGAAGTCGGGCATTTCGTGCGTGCGCGCGATCTTCGGGACGTTCTTCAGCCAGCCATAGGTGAAGCGCTCGAGGTTGTAGAGGTGCACATGGCTGTCGATGATCGGGAAGGCGGGCATGTTTCTCTCCGGGTGTTTTCTTGCTTGTCGGACGACGCGCCGATGCGGCCCGCGTCAGGCCGACGGGGCCGCGTGCCGCTCGACCACGCGCTGCAGCAGCGGCATGTAGTCGGCGAAGCTCCTGGTGGGCAGGCCCGCGACCTTGCCCGCCTCGTCCCACAGCCGCACGCGCACGGCCTCGCGGAAGTAGGGATTGGCGCGAAAGGCGGCGACCTCGGCGGCGTCCATCGGCCCGCCCTGCAAGGCGAGCGTGTGGCGCGAGGCAGGCGAAAGCTTCGCGTCGTAGCTCGGGTCGGTGGCGCAGAGGAAGCGCTTGGCCGTCACGTGCAGGCGTACGCACTCCACGATCAGCGGCGGGAAGAACGGCGCCAGCAGCTCCGCTCCCGCGTCGTCATGGTGCTTGTCCTGCGTATCGTCGGGCGTGTAGGCGCCGAATTCGCTGGTGAAGTGCCCGATGTCGTGCAGCAGCGCCGCCGCCACGAGTTCCTCGGGCGCGCCGTCCTGCTCGGCGAACCAGGCGCCCTGCAGCATGTGCTCGGCCATGGAGACAGGCTCGCCGAGATATTCCTCGGCGCCGCGCCGCGCGAAGATGTCGGCGATGAAGGGCACGATCGTCGTGCGGTCCAGCCCGGTCATGCCCGCGCTCCCCGGCTCGCCTCGATGGCCGCCAGGCGGGACAACAGGCCGTCCTTGTCGGCGTAGCACCCCTGCAGCCAGCGCTGGCCTGACGACGAGAACGCCTTGCGGGCATGCAGCACCCGGGTGTTGTCGACGATGAACGCCTCCCCCGGCGCGAGCTTGAAGCTCACCTCCATCGCGGGGTCCTCGAGGATCGCGGCGAACCGGCGATAGGCGCGGTAATAGGCCGCCATGCTGTCGTAGGGCACGTCGACGAAGGGAGCCGCCGAGCGGTTGTTGAAGCGGATCGCGATCATCTCGCCGTCCGGACCGAGCTCGACCAGGGGCCTTTTCGCCGTGAGCCGGACACCGGACGACCCCGCATACTCGAACCGGGCGGGGTGACGGGCGAGGAGCTCGAAACCGGCCGGGTCCTCCTGCTGCAGCCGGCGGGCCACCATGAAGCCGTCGACCACGACGGATTCGCCGCCATCGACCGAGTTCTCCAGGCAGCTCAGGATCTGCAGCGTCGGCACCGGATCGCGATAGGGATTGTCCGTATGGGCCTGCAGCCCGAGATTCGTGTAGGCGAGGTTGTTCGGGTTGACCTCGGCCCGCACCTCGAACCAGCGCCCGTAATTCGTCTCGCGGACGTAGCCGAACAGCCCGGCCACCTCGCAGAGGCTCCCCGAGGTGCGCGGGACGTTCCGCAGCACCGCGAAACCATAGCGACGGACCGCGGCCAGCCAGTCTGCGAGCACGTCCTCGTCCGCTGCGACGACGGGATAGCTCGCGACGGGCACGCCGGCCTGGAAGGATGCGTCCCACAGGCTGACCTGCCGTCCGGTCCAGCCCCGGCCTTGCTCGGCGGGCCGGTCATAGATCCGCTCGCGCAGCCAGGCCGAGGGAAAGGTCGCCTCGTGCGCCCCGGGCGCGAAGGCGAGCCGCAACCCCTCCCCCGTCACCTGCGCGTCGGCGATCCGCGTCGCCGGATCGATGTCGAGGACCGTGATCAGCCTTTGGCCGTTTCCGGGGCTTCGCGTGGCGGGGTCGAGGGCGTTGTCGCGCAGCCAGATCGCATGGAAGCGGGCGCGCAGCCCGTCGCTCCAGGCGAGCTCGACCGCCTCGCCGGCGTCGAGGAGGCCGGCGGAGGCTAGGACGGCCTCGCGGCCGTGGGCTGGGGAGAGGGTCGAGGCTGCCGACATGGCTCGCTCCGGAACGGGTGAGAACGGCGCGCAGTCTTGCGCGCCAACAGGTCCGTGGCAAACGATCTGAGCGCCGCGCCGGGGCATGAATTTGCCGGCGCCGCTGTGGCGCAGATCACAGCCCGCGAGACCTGCGCCGCCGAAGCTTGGCGGGAGCCGTCCGCAAGGACTGCTCGCTGCCCGCACTTCCGGCCCTCCCCACGGAGGGCCTTTTTTTTGGCGGCGCCTGGCGGGCGCGGGCGTGTCGCCTTCGCTTCGCCCCGGCCGCTCCCTCGCACGATTTTTCAGCCATTTTTCGCCCTGTGGCCCAGCTCACAGCGGCCGGTCCCGGTTGGCGGCAATCTCCACCCATCGCCACGGGGCATCGACCACCAGGCGGTGACCCGAAGCACAGACCC
>JAXMCW010000008.1:0-109968 GCA_046349155.1 Alsobacter sp.
ATCGACCTCCGCAATATCTACAGGCCTGACGACATGCGAAAGCGCGGGTTTACCTATGTCAGCGTCGGACGGGGGTGACGCGACAGGCAGCCCCGCGGGTTCGCGCGAGCCAGGCCGGCGACAAGCCCGCCGGCCTCAGGCGGAGATGAGCCGGTCCGTGGCGCGGTCCTCACCTCGTGGGGCGGATCGCACTCCGGAAGCCGCCCCCAACCGGAGCGCCTGCGGCCGCCGGAACCCGGAACCCACATAGCAACGGAACCGGGCCAACCCCGCCTGACGCAGCCCCGTGGGCTTCGGCCTAGGGGTCGGGACTCTCAAAGGCCGCGAGCATCCGCTTCCTTCCCACGGGCAGGGCACGCAGGAGATTGGGGCGTGCGCGCTGGGACAGATGGATGCCGTCACAGAACAACCGCTTCAGATCGGCCTGCGACAACCGCGAGAGGGGCTTGTGAAGCGACACGAAGTCGAGGGAGCGCTCCCTGCAGGCAGCGGCCATCACATCGTTGAACACGGACACCGCGAATTTCCGCTTGTCGAGGGCGCCATAGACCGGATGTTCGGGATCGTCCCACCGGTCCAGCCACGTCGCGGCAAAGGGAGCCCATACCGATGGCCGGTAGCCCTGAGAGGAAAGGCCGTCGAGAAAGGCCGTGTAGGCCTGACAGACCTCGACGACGACATCCTTGACGTCGACGCCACGCGTTTCAGCCTGTCGGCAGACGTGGAAGCGGCAATCGATCTCTCCGAAGGAGCACATCACGTCGCTGCCGTTTGGGATCTTTCCCTTCTTGACGAGACGATCGATCTGCTCCGCCGCCTTGGTCTTCGTACCGTACCGGCCCAGATTGAAGGCCAGCGCAGGCCCGACATGCACGCCGACGAACAAGGCGCTATCCGCGGAAAAGATCCGCGACATCGTCATGTCGGCGTTCGACGTCTCGTCCTTGCCTGCAAGGAACCGGACGTGGCTGTCGCCGAGCGCAAAGATCTTCCGCTGGTATCCGGATCGTCTCGCGGATGAGGACACCTTGATTCCGTCAACGATGAGCGACGACATCTGGAGCTCGGGATCGGCGCTGCGGGCATCGAATTGCGCTGACCTCGAGATCTTGGCGATGCCGGCCATCCCTGGAGTCTGGTGAAGTTCGCCGCTGCAATCCCTGAATTCGATCGGCATTGGCACCAGGCCCACGCTCTCCAGGAGAGCAGACAGGTACTCGACATCGAGCCTCGTCTTCGGCTTGTGCTGCTCGGCGAGCTGCCGGTAGGCGGAGCCGGCATGGTTCCAGTCGACGTCCGAAATCCTCACCCGGCCGCCGATGCGCAACGCGTTCCGACATTTCAGAAGCACGTCCAAAATGGCGTGCTCGGACAGATATTGAAGGCGATGCTCGATGAGGAAGAGATCGACGGGACGTTCGAGATAGTCGACGTACCAGGAGGTGTCGCCGGACCCTGCATCGCCTGCAGCCTCGAAGGACGGCCGCGCCCCAGAGAGGGAGACGGCAAGGCGATCCATGCCGCCGGAGTCCCGCGGAAGAGGGGTGCGAGGCCCCGCGCGCCTCACTGCAAGGCTCGCCGGCATCGGCTAGCTCGCCCTGGCGAGCTGATGGTTCAGCGAGGCGACGATCGCGACCTCCCAGCGTCTGATGCAATCCTCCCAGCGGAAGTTGCTCAATGCGAAGGCGCGGGTCGCCGCGCTCACCGCGCTCTGGTTGTCCAGGATGTGGGTGAGGATGCCCTCGATCTGCTCGGCATTGGAGAAGTCGTCGAACTCAAATCCGGACACATCGCGATCGTAGAGTTCGGCGATCAGGTTGGACGGATGGCCGACAAGCGGCGCGCCGCTCATCTGCGCCTCGATGTTCTGCACCTCGTAGATCGCCCGGTTCCGCCAGTCGGCAGGATGCTGCTGCTGAACGGCGCTTCGCGTATGGGGCGCGCTGAACGCATAGTTCACGGTGAGATAACAGGAGATCTGATTGAAGAAATTGCGATAGGTATTGTCAAAACGTCCGAACGGGACGTTCCTGTAGCCGTCGACCGTGACGGTCGACCCGATGAGAAGAACCTCGAGGTCGGGATACTTGGCCTTCACACGCTGAATCGGATCGAAGTAATGGCTGATGGCCCGGATGTCCGTTGAATTGGGCGTATCGATGCCAATGCGGGGACGGTCCGGGGACTTTCCCGCATTGGTGAGGATCGTGTCGTCCGCGCCACGCGGCACGTAGGCGAGCTTGTGCGCGATCGTGTCGAAGATGGCGGGGTTGGCCTTCAGTTCATCGATGTCGTCGTTCAGGGCGCATGCGACGAGGTCGAACGCCTTGAACTGATTGAGGACGTTCTGATCGGACGCATAGCCGGGGCCGGTGACGAATTTCGGGAAGTTCTTCGTCATCATCCGTGATCCGCTCCGCAGGATCCGGATGTAGTTCTCCCAGTCGTTCACGTCGTAGGATTGGTAGATGCAGACGTCGTAGCGCGTCGGGAGTCCGTCCCCGAGGAAGAGGGGCCGGATGGAGAAGCTGCCTCCGAACTTGTCGAGCTCGTCGAGCTCCGAGACGCCGGCCTTCTGAAGGAAGGCGCGCAGCGCCTCCCGATCCTGAAAAGGTATCAGGAGATCTACTTCATGCCCGAACAGACTGAAGTATTTCGCCTCGTAGAGCGACATCACGCCCATGAAACCCGGCTGCGGGATCGGGTGACGTCCAAAGATGGCGATCTTCATAAGCTAACCTCGTATCGGGGTCGAAAGCTAATCATGGAGCGGGGCCTGACCGCACGTCCCATGCCGGGTCCAAGACTTCGGCATGCGGCCGAAGGATCAGGCCGTCACCACCAGGCGCATGATGGAGTCGATCGCGTCGGGCGAATAATGGCGTTTCATGAAGGCGATGCAGTGACGTCCGAGGTCTTCAAGGAGGCTCACGTCCTCGTGCAGCCGCACGATGAGCTCGGCGATGTCCTCGGCCGTGTCGGCGACAAGAATGCGCAGCTCGTCCGGCATCGGAATGCCTTCGGCCGCCATGCTCGTCATCACGCAGGGGACGCCCATGGCGAAACTGTCGAGCACCTTGCCCTTGATTCCGGCCCCGTAGCGCAGCGGCGCGACCGAAAGGCGGATGCGGCCGAACAGGTCGCGCGGGCTCTGCACCCAGCCGATCGGCCTGATGGTACGCGATGCGAGCGATGACAGCGAGTTGGGCATCTTGCTGCCCGCCAGGTAGCACGTCATGTCGGGGAGCGAGCGCTCGACGAGAGGCATGATCTCGCCCGTGAGCCACTGCGCAGCGTCGACATTGGGCACATGGTTGTAGCCGCCGATGAACCCGATGCCATGCCGCTCGACCGGCGAGGTGTCGAGCGGAGCGGTGTTGACGGTCCAGGGCACCACGTAGATCGAGGCTTCCGACAGGTCGCGGGACAAGACGTCAGCCTCATGGTCGGAATGCACGATCACGCCGTCCACCTGCGTCATCGCCCCGAGTTCGCCCCGCTTCATGCGGGCGGCGCGGGCGGCGAGCTCCGCGGAGCCTTCCACTTCGGCCTGTCGCTCCATGCGCAGGTAGTGCAGGTCGGCGACGTTGTAGACGATGCGGGCCTTGGGGCAGTGCAGCCTGACGAGGCCGGCATATTTCGAGGCGTTCGAGAAGCGGTGCAGGTAGACGAGATCGTACTTCGGCGTGACGCGCTTGAGGATGTCCTCCACCGACGAGTGATAGGGGTGGTAGAGGCATTCGATGCCGGCGCCCTGCAGGATCTCCGTGTAGGGGTCGATCTTGGCCATGTTGTCGCCGGGCACGAACGTCACCTTGTAGCCCAGCCTCTGCAGGGAGCGCATGTGCTGGAACGCGGCGTTCGAGCCCGCGTCCTGGTCCGTGGTCGGGACGCTGTCGTCGAGGAAAAGCGCACGCTTGGTGACGAGGCGCTCGCATTCCAGTTCGGGCTGCTGCCCGTTGAAGCGGTGCGTCGCGAGCACGGGTTCCCAGCGCTTCAGGAACTTGCGCTGGTTGACGACCTGGTAGCGCTTGACGCCTGAGCCCGTGCTGGTGCCCGAGGTCACGCCCTCGAAATGCACGATCTCGGACATGGGCTGGACGACCACGCGCAGCCCCGCCTGGCGCACCCGGAAGCAGAGGTCCGTGTCCTCGTAATAGGCCGGCGCGAAAAGCTCGTCGAAACCGTTGAGCTGGCGGAACAGGGTCGTGCGGATCATCAGCGCGGCCCCCGAGACGTAGTCCACGTCCCGCAGATACATGTAGCGGGGATGGCGGGGATCCTGGTCGCGTCCCCAGTTCCAACCGTCCCCCATGCGCCAGATGATGCCGCCGGCCTCCTGCAGGGTTCCGTTGGGAAAGATCAGCTTCGAGCCTGCGACGCCGATATTGTCCAGGAGCCTGAATGTCAGGTGCAGCGCATCGAGGAAGCCCTTGGCGACCTTGGTGTCATTGTTCAGGAAGAATAGGAACTCGCCCTTGGCCTGCGCCGCGCCGGCATTGCAGCCGCGCACGAAGCCGAGATTGGTCGTGTTGCGCAGCACCCGGACGCTGTCGTCGAGGACGAGCCGGGCGAGCTGGGTCTCGTCCGTCGAGAGGTCGTCCACCACGATCACCTCGAAGGGGACCTCCGGCGGGTTCGCCGCGATGGAAGCGAGGCACGCATAGGTGTAGTCGAACTTGTTGTAGACGGGGATCACGATGGAGACGACCGGCTCCGCCGAGGTCGGCAGGCTGAGCGGCGGATAGGCTGCCTTCATCTTCTGCAGCGTGTCGCGGAACTCGTCGGTGAACTGCGCCTGGCTGATGGCCGGAAGCGGTTCGGACCATTTCGGCGCCAGGCGCGAGCGGGCGGTCATCGCGTCGCCGAGTTGCTCGAGGAGCATTTCGATCGTGGCGTCGAGTTCCGTCGCCCGGTTGGCGGTGGCGATCTGGCCGGATACCATCCTCTCGAAGAGCCGCAATCCCCGCGTGTCGAGCGGTCCCTGATCGCGCTCGATCAGGAAGGGCGAGCCCTGCAGGTCCGTGCCCGTTTCCGCGAAGACGAGGCGCAGCGTGTGGCGGGCCAGCGGGAAGATCGTGTCGTGGAACACCAGTGCGAAGCCGTGACCCGCAGCCTCGGCCGGCGCTCCGCCGGAAGCTTGCTGGTTCGCGGTGGCCCGGCTCAGGAGGTCGTCGCCCTCGTAGAGCTCGACCACGAGATGGGCGTCGGGATCCTGGGCGTCATAGGCCCAGCCCTCGATGCGAGTGGCGTCGGCATAGGTGACGAAGCCCTGGAAGTCGCCGACCATGGCGTGGGCGAGAGGACGCTCGGAAGCGATCTGCAGCATGGCGGCCTCAGCTCTGCGAGAACTTGATGCTGGCGAAAGCGAGGCCGAGGACGCGTGTGTCCTCGCTCTGGCCCAGCGAGGCGGGCGACGCCGCCGTCGGGATCACCACGGACAGGATGTTCTGGCGGGGATTGAAGACGTCCCTCGGCAAGGCGAAGCTGACGTCGCCGAGCTCCGTGCAGCGCGTGAAGCCGAACCACAAGCCATTGAGATAGAAGTTCGCGTCCTGGAAGGGGATGGCCCCATTGCCCAGGAAGGGCAGCACCCGCACCGTGCAACCCGTCGGCCCACGACCCCCGGGCGCGCGAAACTGCAACTGGGCCACGCGCTCCACCGTCCAGGTCAGGATCTCGTGATCCTGCGGCGAGGCCCAGCCCCTCAGAAAATACGACGACGCATTCCCTTGTGTTCCAAACGAGATCCCGTCTTGGAAGGACAGCAATTCCATGACCCCTGCCTTTTTCGCTCTCGGGCGAGTTCTAGCCTGCAGGGTTTGAGTGTGGGTTATTTCGGCTTCACGTCGAATACGTATTGGCGGTTAACCTCAAGTCCAGACTAAGACTCTTAGCCTGCATTTTCACCGCTTTTGAATGGATCCCCGGCGCCTGAAGCGCCGTCCCGAAAAGGACGCTGAGATGGAGGCCGAGCTTCCAGGACTGAAGGCCGTGGGCGTGATGGGACTGCGCAAGGATGCGTGGTGCCACTACTTCTTCAGGTTGGTTCTGAAGGCCGAAAGCGGCGACTGGGACGTGGTCCTGCGCGGCCGCGCCATCGAGACACTCATTGCGGCGGGAGCGCTCGACGGGTCCATTTGCAGCTTCGACGGACGGGAGATGCCGATCTCGTTCCGCCCGAATGCCCCGTTCGAGGTCGGCGGCCTCGTCTCTGCAGGACGCACAGTGACCATCGAAGTGATCATGCCGCCCCTCAAGCCTCTTTTCGAGTACGGGGACTCGGCCGACAAGCGGATCCTCGCCTGGCGACCCAGCGGTTTTGAGGCGAAGCCGCGCGGCGGCGGCCAGGGGATCGCGCTGAGCGGGGCCGCATTCGCGGACTGGGCGCGCGCAGAAGCCGGCGCCTGAGGTCCAGCGGGATCCCGATCGCGCACACGCAGCGCCGGCCCGCGACGCTCAGCCCGGCGCCTTGGAGTCGTCGCCCGGACCCTGCAGCGCTTCTGCAGCCTCCTCCAGCGACGATGCGTCCGCCGGAAGGCCTCCCCGCCTGCGCCAGCGCTCGCGGGTCACCGCGAGCAAGCCGATCTCCTTCCCCATCCGGCCTATGGCCAGTCCGCCACGCGCAGTGGCGTCGTCCAGGATGGCGGCGAGGCCATCCGCGTCGATACGAAAGGTCGGCTGGACCAGGAGGATCATGCGGCCCGTGGCCAACGCCGCTCCGGCGCGGAACGCCTTGACCGGCCCCAGGGACGAGGGCGTGCGGAAGACCTTGATGCCACTGCCGAGAAGCGCCTCTCCTAGGACCAGTTCGTCGCTGGACCGGTCGTCCACGATGACGAGCTCGAAGGAGCGTCCTGCCGCGGCCCCGAGGATTGCCCCGCAGCAGGCGTGAAGAGCCGCGAAACAGTCTCGCGCGGCGACAATGAAGGAGAGGTCGGGATCGCGAGGCGCGATGTGGCGATGAGCCGGGTAGGTCGCGCGCACCGCCTCCACCATGGCGGCGAAAGACGCCGGCGCGGCGGACGGCGCCGGCCCCTCGGCGTCGGGCGGCGGCGCGGCCTGGGCCAGCACCGACGCAGCGGCCTCCATGAGGAGCTTCGCGAGGGCAAGGCGTTGCGCGCCTGTGCGCGCGGCCCGTTGCTGGGCGTCCAGGAAGGCCCGGATGGCGGAGGGCGGACGCATGGCCTCGGGCCAGTCCGTCTCCACCACGATGGGCGAGCCGACCAGTTCACGGCCATCCGCAAAGCGCAGCGTTAGAACGTGCCGGTCATGGCGGAACAGGCCCTTGGGGAGCCTCACTGCAAAGCCATGGGCTCCCGTGCCGATCCCTGCTTCTGCGAGATCCCGTCGCGGCAGCCGGGCCGTGACCCGGGTCAGCACCTGCTCGCCCTCGCAGATGTCGACGCTCACCGGTTCGTCGGGACGATCGCAGTCGAGAGCCCAGCCGATCACCTCGCCATCGCGGACGGCCTCCACGTATCCCCGACATGCTGCGGCGGGCATCCTGTCCTTCTCCTCAGTCTCCAGTGAGCCTGCGCACCAGCGACAGCATCCGGGGCAGGCACACGCGGCGCAGGTCGTAGCGTTCGAGCACCGTGCGGCGCGCGGCCTGCCGGAGAGGATGAAGCGCTTCGGGCTCCGCCAAGGCGCTGACGACGGCCGTCGCAAGACCGGGCTCGTCAAAAAAATCGACGAGTACGCCGTTCTCGCCGTCCTTGATCACCTCCTCCACCGGCGCCGTGCGCGACGCGACGACGAGCGCCCCGCAGCTCATCGCCTCCAGGAGCGACCATGACAGGACGAATGGGTAGGTGAGATAGACGTGGACGCGGGACACCTGCAGGACGCCCAGGAACGCGTCATAGGGCAAGCGCCCGAGGAAATGCACGCGCGACCGGTCGAGGCGTCGTCCGACCTCCTTGAGCAGCACCGACTTCCAGGTGCGCCCAGGCGAGGGCGGAGGCCCGTAGGACGTGCCGGAATCGCCCACGATAAGCACGTGCGCGTTCGGCCGGCGCTCCAGGATCTCCGGCAGCGCCCGCATGAAGACGTGGAAGCCGCGATAGGGCTCGAGGTTGCGAGCGACGAAGGTGATCACCTCGTCGCCTGCCTTGAAGGCGCGGCCATCCTCGATCTCGACCCGAACGATCTCGCTCGGAGCCGCGCGGTCGGTGTCGATTCCCTCGTGGATGACCTCGATGCGCTGGCGCACGAGGTCTGGAAAGCGGCTCGCCTGCCAAAGGGTGGGCGACACCAGGGCGTCGCTGTCGACAGCGGCGAAGAGCGCCGGCGCGTTGCGGGAACGAACCCGCGCCTGCGCCTCGAGCCCGGCCACCCGGCTCGCGGGATCGAAGTTCACGTCCGCGCCCGCGAATGCGAAGTAGAACTCGAGATAGGAGAGCACCGGCGCTGCCGGAAAGACATCGCGGACATAGAGCATCTCGCCCCATCCTGCGTGCCCGACGATCAGGGCAGGCTCGCAGTGATCCGCCTTGAGACGCTGGCAAGCCTTGGCCACGGCAAGGCCCCGGGCGTGGTCCATCGACCAGCGCTGCATCGCAGCGTCGCTCCCCTCCCCCCGGATCGGCCCGTCATCGTAGCGCTCCAGCCGCATCGTGGGGGGAACGCGGGCCGTCTCCCCTCCGACGGCGAAAATGCGCCAATCCCCCCGCTCGGCCAGCGAGAGGGCGAGGTGCATGAACTGGCCAGGGAAATTGCCGTGAACGAAGAGGACGTCGCGCATGACGGTCAGCCAGGCGCGACGGCTGTCATGTGCCCGGGGCAGACAGAGCCTGGGCAGGCCGCCGTGGTAAATGCCGTGTCAACTCGGAGGTGAAATCGCGATTGGTGTTTCGTAACCGGCATTTCACCACGCGCTCGCATGTGTGCACTTACAACTCGGAATCCCTTTGACGCTCAATGTCTAATCCCCAATACTTAAGAAGTATTAGCGACATCAAGTTGCATCCACTCGCTGACTGGTGACCACATGCCCGAGCGGTTTTCCACCGTGCTGCTGCCCGTGAAGAAGGGGCTCCACGTCCTGCGCTATGTCTCGGCGACCGACATGGTCCGCCCTCCCCGCGTCCTCGTGGCGGGAAAACCGGGGGCGAGCGAGGGCCTGTCGTTCCTCTTCTCGCCCGATGCCGCGGAGAACACGCTCGCCCGCTTCGACGAATGCGTCGCCATTCGCGCCACCCATCCGGCCGTGGTGATGGTCACGAGCATGGCCGACCCCCAGTGCGTCTCCACGGAGATCGAGCTGAAGCTCGAATCCCTTGACCGAACCGAGGCCCGTGCGACGCCGGACCTCGCTGCACCCGCGCCCGCAGCGAACGCATCGAGCCGTTTCGCCCTGGAAGGGCATGTCCAGAAGATCGGCGACACGCGCGCCGGCGCTTCGGGCTGGCTGGGTTCGGCGACCGGGGCCGACCGCATCGAATGCTTCGCCGTCTCCTGGAACGAATCCATCAAGGGCGTCCGTCTGAACTATGGCTGCGAGATGCCGGGTCGCGGACGGCAGATCGCACGCATTCCCGGCCAGGTCGTCGGCACCAAGGGCCAGTCCACCGCCATCAGCCGCATCTTCTTCGAGCTGACGGGCGCCCAGGCGACGGACTTCGAATTCGTGGTGACCGCCGCCTTCAGGGGGGCTCCTCCCCGGACAGTCACCGGTCAGAAGGTGGAGCTCGCGGGCCCGACCGGCCAGGAGCCGCTGACCGGCCTCAAGGTGGATCTGCGGGAGCGCGACGCGGACGAGGCGAGCCACTCTGGGAAGACGCCAGCCTCGATCGCGTCGCAAGACCCGCTCGCAGGCGACCGCAACAAGGTCCGGGTGTTCCGCGCCGCCGCGCTCGCCAAGTAGGCAGAGCCGTTGTCGGAGTCCGCATTGCATGCTCCCTGCGCGCAACCAGTGGAGCGCGAGCCGCCATTGCTGCAGCCCGGCCCAGGCCGCGGTCCTTCACCGGGCCCGCTGCAGGAGCCGGACTGCACGCTGCTGCATGTAGGCTGCGGCCCCTACCAGCCGGACAAGCTTCATCCCTGGTTCAGGGGGCCCCGCTGGCGCGAGATCCGGCTCGATATCGATCCCCGTGTGCGGCCCGACATCGTGGCCTCCCTGACCGATCTCGGCTGCTTTCCCGACGGGTCCGTGGACGCCGTCTGGTCTTCGCACAACATCGAGCATCTCCACGAGCATGAGCTTGAGATCGCGCTGGCCGAGATCGTCCGCGTGCTGAAGCCGACCGGGTTCGCTCTCTTCACCACGCCCGACCTCGTTCGCGTGGCCCAGGAGATCGCGGCCGGCCGCCTCGAGGACACGCTGTACGTGTCACCTGCGGGACCCATCACTCCCATCGACGTGCTCTACGGGCTGCGCCGCTCCATCGCCGCCGGAAACGGCTTCATGGCGCACCGAACGGGGTTCAGCGTGGACCGCCTGGGGCGCGTGCTCGTGGAAGCCGGCTTCGCCGAGGCGCGCGTCTGGCCCGGCCGCTCCTTCGACCTGTGGGCTGTCGGCCTGAGGGAACAGTCCCGGCCCGCCGACCACGGCATCGCCGTCCCTGGCCCCTCGCAGGGCGGACCGGACGCCATCACCGGCTGACCCTGCCTGCCGTGCCCGGCGTTGCTCCGGCCTCGTCAACCCCGTGGCACTTCTGCGTCCGCGGCGCTTGTCTGCGGCCTCGCCGCCTGCGCCCGGACGCAAGAAGGCCGCCCCGAAGGGCGGCCAGGTTGCAGGGAGCCGGGGGTCCTGAGGCTCCCCAAGGGGACGGACGATGGCCTCAGGCCGCCGCACGAACCCCAGTGTCGCCGAGGCGCGAGAGGATCGCCTGCAGCGCAGGGCCTTCCGTCACCAGCGGGTAGGGCCGCTCGAACTCGCCCTCGCCATTGGCGGCGACGGCGTCGTCCGAGCCATAGAGGTCGAGATAGTCCTGCCAGTTGGTGAACATCCGGCGGCTCTCGTGGTTCGCGTAGGTTTCAGTCGGCGAACCGTGGGCGAAGATCACGTCGGGCGTCTCGAGCTCGACGTGGAAGTACTCGATCAGGTCGGTCTCCCGGTCGCGGCGGATCGTCGTTCCGTTGACCAGGTCCTCGCCCCGCACGAAGACGCCGTCGAGGAACATCGCGTGCTTGGCCGAGATGCGCAGGTCCCGCGTGGGAAGACCCTGCCCCAGCGCGCCCTGCTCGATCAGCACGGGATTGGCCTCGGAGTTGCGTCCGATGAACCGGCGACGGAAGGACCGACGGCCGATCCACTTCACCGGCCGCGCGATGCCGTCGAGCGTCATCACGAGGTCGCCGATCGCCAGGGCCTCGACCGGGACCTCCCCGTCCACGCCCTGGATGAGCGTGCCGCGGAGGAAGCACGGCGTGTCGGGATCGGTGAGCACGTTGCCTTTGTTGAAGTCATCGGCGTGCGTGCCCGGGATGTAGATCGAACCCGTGAAGCTGCTGGCCGGGCCGGTGATCAGCACTCCTGTCACCACGCCCTCGGCATTGGTGACGTTGGTGATGCTCAACTGCTCGAAGGTCAGGCCGGCGATCGACTTGAGGTCGAGCGTATCGCTGCCCGGATCGAAGTCGCTGATCGTGTCCTGCCCGATATTGCCGGCCCCGTACACAAAGTTGTCGTTGCCGCTGCCGCCGCTCAACGTGTCGTCGCCGGCGCCACCGGTCAGGTTGTCATTGCCGGCACCGCCGCTGACGAGGTCGTTGCCGTCGCCGCCGTCGACGACGTCGTCGCCGGCGCCGCCCAGCACGCGGTCTGCGCCGCCGCCGCCATAGACGAAGTCGTTGCCCGCACCGCCCGAGAGCGTATCCTTGCCCTCGCCGCCGTCCAGGTAGTCGTCGCCGCTTCCGCCATTGGCACGGTCATCGCCGTCGCCGGAATAGATCTCATCGGATCCGCCGCCGCCAATGATCGTGTCATTGCCGCCGTCAGTATCGATGAAGTTGTCTTCGTCGTTTCCAATGACCTTTTCGTCATTTGCGCCGCCGATGAAATCGGTTTCGCTTGGATCGATCGTAATGATGTCAGCCATCTCAGAAAGTCTCCACTGTCATCTCAGGAAGCAGCAGCTTCAGTGGGAGGTTGTATCGATGTGGATGCCGAGGTGGTCATCCGCAGTGTCGACTTGGCTGACGAGATCGGCCGCGATCTTCGCCCGGCTCCAGCTGCTGTCGAGGTGGCTCACGTAGTCGTTGACCCAACCCGCGTCGGGGCGCCCGGCCGTGCCGTCGAACATGTTGTCCAGCAGGTGGTTCACGAACTGGCTGTTCGTGCCGCCCGAGAGGTCATCATGGCCGTTGACCGGATCGATCAGGTTCTTCGCGATGTCTTCCAGCGAGTGGTTGTTCTGCAGGGCAGACAGCGCATTCTTGTAGTCGGTGAGGGTTGGGTCGGCGTTGTTGATCGCCTGGAACAGGCGGGCCAGCGCGCCCTCGTCGGGGCTGCCGACCGTAATCAGGACGCCATCGGACACCTTCACGAACTCGGTGTTCGTGATGTGGTTGCCGTTGCCGCTCCACTCGTTCCCCACGTAGTGGTAGCTGGCCTTGGAGCCCAGCACCTGCGCGACGTCGAAACCGCAGCCACCGTCGATCGTGTTGTCGCCCGCGCCGCCCACGAGGCTGTCGTTGCCGCGATCGCCAAACAGGCGGTCGTCGCCCGCGCCGCCGTCGACGGTGTCATTGCCCTGGCCCGCATGGACTTCGTCGTTGCCGTCGCCGCCGAAGATCTTGTCGTTGCCCTTACCGGTCTCGATGTAGTCATTGCCATCGGCGCCGTCGATCAGCTGCGCCTGCTTGCCGTGCACCGTGATATCGTCATCGCCGTGGGTCAGGCCGATCGAGTGAGCGATCTTGCCGTCAAGCTCCAGGGTCACGCCGTCCAGATCGGTGTTGTACAGGATGAGGCCCGCATCATCGAGGCCGTGGTCGATTCCGTCGGCGCCAGCGTAGTTCGAAACATACGCGCCGTCGTGCCCGCCCTTGCTGTAGACCTCAAAATCGTGATCGATCACCTGGAAGTCGACCGACCCGGAATTGCCCGTCACATCAAGTTCGTCGTCACCTTTGTCAAGCAGGGCATTTTCGAATGCCTGCGTGAAGTGCTTGGAGTGGACGAAGTCTTCGAAGCTTGGTCCTGCATTTCCATCCAAGGTGTATGTCAGCGATGCCATCTCGTTGCCTTTCCCGAATATCGCGTTGAAAGCCCAAGTTATTTGATTTGATTGTTATTTTTCTTCTTTGTCTCGACGGAGGCGATACTCATCGCTCAAGGCTTAAGGAGAAATAACCGGCGACCCTCGCTTTTCTGCCATCGGTGAAATTATTGTCGGGCTGTATAGGAAAGACGTGAAGCAGCGTTAGTACACGCCGGTTTGACCGATTAATCTCGGAAAATTGGAAAGACGTTTTGCTGAATTCAGCGCTCCAGTCCGCGTCGGGACGTGCCGTCACGAACGAGCGAAAGGCGCCGGCCGACGACAGCTGCGGCCCGCGGCAGGAGCCGCGGCGGTCAGGATCGAAGTCGGCGTTCGGTCAGTTCTCGTGCATGCCCGCGCGAATGCGGGCCATGACGGGGCCGACGATGTATTGAAGAGCTGTGCGCTCACCCGTCGCGACGATCACGTCGGCGGCCATGCCGGCGACGAGCTTGCGGCGGTACTCGACAGGAATCGTATCGTAGTCCACCGCCACCTCGGCCGCGAAATAGGGCTGCTTGTTGGCGCTGGAATCGTCCACCAGCCGATCCCGCGACAGCCGCTTCACCTTGCCGAAGAACAGCGGCGGACGCGACAGCGTGAAAGCCGGGAAGCGGATCTCCGCGGCGTCGTTCTCGTGGACGTTGTCGACATCGAGAGGGGACACCTGCGCACGGATCACGAGCTGGTCCGACACCGGAACGATCTCCAGGATCGTGTCGCCGGGCCGCACGACGCCGCCAACCGTGAAGACCTTGGAGCCCTGCACGACCCCGGCCTCGGGCGCCACGATGTCGACACGCTGGAGGATGTCGAGCTGGACCCGCAGCTTCTCGCGGATCTCCGCGATGGTCTTGCGCGTCGCGGGCAGGTCCCGGCTGACCCCTTCGAGGAACTGCTGACGGATCTGCTGGATCTGCAGGCGCGCTTCGCCGATGGTCTGCTCGGCCTTGGCGAGATCGGCGATGGCGCGTCCCACCGTGCCCTTGAGCCGAGACTGCTCGCGCTCCAGGGACAGGACGCGCGGAAGCTGGACGAGGTTCTTGGCCAGGAGCATCCGCAGCCCCTCCAGCTCCTGCCGGATCGTGGCGATCTGCTCCTCCGCGGCTTCCTTCTCGCGGCGCGTCCCCGTCATCTCCTCGCTCACCTGAGCGATGCGGGCCGAGAAGATGGATTTCTGGCCCTCCAGGTTGGCGCGGCGCTCCCGGAACTGGCTGAGCTGGTCCGCGATGGCCCTGGCCACCAGCGGATCCTGCCGTTCGGAGACCACCTCGGGTGGAAAGGAGACGTCGGCCGCCTCGTCGCGTTCGGCGACCAGGCGAGACTCCTCGACGAGAGTGGCCGCCAACTGCTTGCGCAGAACCTCGACGCCGGCCCGGGCCTGGGTGTCGTCCAGCCGGATGAGGACATCGCCGGCCTGCACTGCGTCGCCGTCGCGCGCAAGGATCTCGCGCACGATGCCCCCTTCGAAATGCTGGATCGTCTTGCGGCTCGTCTCGACAGCCACGACGCCGGGTGCGATGGCGCCCGCGTCGAGCCTGGCGACGACGGACCACAAGCCCCCGAGGCCGAACACGACCGCGACGATGATCCAGGACCGCCTGACGAGGTCCTGCCAGTCGGACGGCGCGACCGGCGCAACGGCCAGCTCCAGGCGCTTCGTGCCGCTCATGCCCCCATCCTGCGTTGCTCTGCCGCGAGAGCCGGCGAGGAAGCCGGCCGCGCCTGCCCCGCGCCCGGGCTCATGGCGACGACGTTGGGCGTGCCCAACCGCTTCATCACGTCCTCGCGGGACCCGTAGAGGTGGACCCCGCCATCCGACATCAGGAGGATCCTGTCGACCTGCGAGATCATGTTGGACCTGTGCGTGATGATGACGACGGTCGAGCCCGCGCTGCGAAGCTGCCGGATCGCCTCGGCGAGGCTCTCCTCGCCCTTGGTGTCGAGGCTCGCATTCGGCTCGTCGAGGACGACAAGCGGCGGCCGGCCCAACACCGCCCGAGCAAGAGCGATGCGCTGGCGCTGCCCCCCGGAGAGGTTTGCACCGCCCTCCCCGACCTCGGTGTTGTAGCCATCCGGCAGCGACTGGATGAGTTCGTGCACGCCGGCGAGCGTCGCCGCCGCTATGACCTCGTCGCTGTCCGCCGGTCCGAAGCGGGCGATGTTCTCCGCGACCGTGCCTCGGAACAGCTCCACGTCCTGGGGGATGTAGCCGATATGCTGGCCGAGCGCGTCGGACTCCCAATGGGTGATCTCATTGCCGTCGATGCGCACGGCGCCCTCGCAGGTCGGCCAGACGCCCACAAGCACCCGCGCGAGGCTCGACTTGCCGGCCGCGCTCGGGCCGATGACCCCCAGCACCTGCCCCGCTTCGAGCTCGAAGCTCACCTCCCGCAGCACGAGCCGGTTGGTCCCCGGCGCGACCGCCGAGACGGACTCGAAACCGACATGGCCGCGGGGCCGCGGCAGCGGCATGCGCTCCGGCAGCGCCGCCAGACTGCCGAACAGTCGGTCGATACGCTGGAATGAATAGTCCGCCGCGACGAAGGACTTCCAGTTGCTCGCCAAGGTATTCATGGGGCTGATCGACTTGCTGGCGATCAGCATCGCGCCGAACAGCGCGCTCGATGTGACCGTGTTCTCCAGGATCAGCAGCAGCGTCACGCCCATCACGAGGCTGGGGCCGCCGAAGCTGAGGCAGGTGAGCGCCGTACCCGCCCAATGCCCGCTGTCGCTGCCTAGCGCCGTCCAGCCCAGGCCAGCATCCCGCACGCGCTTCCAACGCGACTGGAGCCTGTGGAGCATGCCGAGCGCATGCACCGCCTCGCTGTTGCGCAGCATGGTGGCGGCGAACTCGCTGGCATGCACGGACGCCGCCGTCGCCCGCAGCGTCGCTCCCGCCGAGGATAGGTTTACAAGGAAGCCGCAGGTCGCGACGGCGATCATGACGACGAGGTTGGCGAGGCCGATCAGCGGGTGGATGAGGCAGGCCACCGCGAGGAAGAGCGGGGCGAAGGCCAGGTCCACGGCGGATGCGACAAGGCGGCCGGACAGGTTCTCCCGCACGGTGTCGAGGTCGCGCAGGGCCTGGACCGGCGTGACGAGCCCCCGACCCGCCTCGCGCGCCAGCATCGCGCGGTGGACGGCGGCGAACACGGCGCCGCTCAGAGCTTGGTCGAACGCCACGCCCGCGCGAACGAGGATGCGTGTCCGCAGATTGCTGAGCGCCCCGTAAGCGACGATCATCACCACGAAGACGAGCGTGAGGAAGGCCCAGGTCACGATGTTGCGCGATCCGAGCACCCTGTCGAAGCCGTTCATCATGTAGAGGGACGGGGCGAAGGCGAGCAGGTTGATGAAGAAGCTCAGCGCCGCAAGCGAACGCCACGCGGGGGCCATTCCTCGGACAGCATCCCGCAACGGATTGGAGATGGTCCGGTCAAACAACGCACGAAGCAAGGCAGGACCCCGCGAGACAGTCTCGACGGGCCGAGCATCGCCAGCAGACCTTGCAGAGCCCTTGCGGGATTAAGTTGATTACGACGCGTTCATACTCTTGCGCGTCATCCAGCAGGGATCGCCCGATCCAGCTCCTACGCTGAGCCGCAGCGTCCGGGCGCGCGGCGGCGACGCGAGTCCCTCGTGAAGCGGCTCGGCGAGGGCGAGATTCGGGTTATAGGCGGGGTCCTGCGCCAGGACGTGTCCCCAGCGCTCACGCAGACGCGCCCGCTGCCGTCGCACGAGCGATCCCCGGTTCCCGGCTGCGACGTCCGTCGGCCGTCGTCCCGCCGGCTGCAGCATGACCACGTCCGGGCGCACCAGCACCGTGCGCCCCGAAGCGCGAAGCCGCAGGCAGAGGTCCACGTCGTGGAAAGCGGTCGGGAAGTCGAGCGCGTCGAGGCCGCCCACGGCCTCCCAATCGCCTCGGCGGATCGCCAGGCACGACAGGGCGACCGCGCTCGCCTGTCGTGGCGCGTCGAGCCAGCCATCGGGGCCCCCTTCCCCCACCAGCATGTCGGCGCAGGCCGGCGCGACGCTGAAGTCCGGGCCGAGCACGTAGCCGGCCTGGACGATCAGTCCGTCGCGGGTCGCCTCGATGCCTGAGACGGCTGCGACGTCCGGGTCTCCGAAGAACCCGCACAGCCTCGACAGCCAATCACGGTCCGAGGGCTCCAGCTCGCCATCGACAAGACACACCACGTCATGCCGGGCCATGCTGACGGCGCGGTTGAGCGCCACCGCGACCCGGTGCCTCCCGTCGGCCCGAACCACGCGCAGTGTGGATTCATCGGGCACGGGGATGTCGCCGACCGCCACGACGATGCGATCGATCTCCGTCCCAGCCCCGCTCCCGGGCAAGGTCGACAGGATCGGGATCGCCGAGGCCTCCTCCCGGGCCAGAACGACCAGCGAGACGGACGCGGCCTGCACCGCCTCCGGAGCCAGGATGTCCACGGCGGCGTTCCGGGTGGGAGACCCTGGCCTCGCCGTCATCGGCAGGCCCCGGAGCCGTAGGTCAAGCTCGGCGGCGCGGGCCAGGAGATCGGTTTGCCGTGCCGGATCGGGCCTCGGAAGCTGCGCCAGCACTTGCGGTAAATGGCCCACAGGAGCCCCGCTGCCCTCGGCGCCCCGCACCGCGGCCAGGAAGAGGGCGAAGCCGCAATCAGCTCCCGCCGCCGCCTCGGCCAGCGCCGCGGCCGGCAACGCGAAGAGGTCGGCCGCATAGCCTCGGGCAAGCATGAGCGTGCGGTCGAAGGCCGGCTTGAAGGAGGCGCGCGAGCGGCCCTGCTCGTCGGCGACCAGGCTGTCAGAATAGACGAGCCCCGGCGCGGCGGGATGCTCGAGGGCGGCCGCGAGATGGCCCAGGGCGTGCTGGTCGAGCACCGCGCCGCAAGGTGCGACGACGACGATATCGGCCGCCCCGCGTTGCACCTCGTCGGCTGCCTCTACGAGCGCAGCCCCTGCGAATGACCCGTCCCTCGCCTCCACGCAGACAGCGAACCATGCGGGATGCGACTGCGCTTCGAGGCTTTTCAGCGTTCGTGAGAGCCCTGTGTCATCATCCCCCACCACGAGCACGGCCACCATGGCGAAGGAGGGCTCAGGCTCCTCGACAGGGAAGCGCTCGCGCCACGCCGCGAGATCCGCCAGCGGCAGCGAAGACGGCATTAAGCCGTCCAGGAGCCTGGCGCGGAGCAAGACCCCGGTCCGGTCGTCGGGATCGATGTCGCGCGCCAGCGCGAGCAGGCCCTGCTCATGGGCCAGCATCACGAAGGGCGATCCGGCCAATTCCACGCCGGCCGCGAGCACGCGCACGCGGTGGACGGTGCCGTCCGCCAGGCGGCTCGGCAAGAGCACATCGAACCCGTGGCGCCCGGACGCCAGCACGTGGCCGGGCTCGGCCTCGCGCCAGCGGGAGGGGACGAGGCTCCGGACCACCTCCCCGTCCACCAACACCTCGACCTGAAGGGCGCTGGCGGGGGACGTGACGTCCCCGGCCCAGCCGGCCAGGCGCAGCGCTCCCGTCCAGGATACGTCTCCGGCGATGCGTCCGGCGGACTCGTAGGCCTCCGGCTCCGCCTCAGCCGGCAGCACGTCGAGGCGCAGGTCCGTATTCGCGATCCACGCCTCCAGCACTTGCGCACCGGCCAGCCGCGTCGGATCGACCACCACCACGAAGCCGTGGCAGCCGTCCCCACCGAAACGCTGGCGTACCTCGGGGACGAAGCTCTCAGCCATCGCAACGGCCAGGGTCTCGCCGTCGACGCGGATCTCCACCGCGAGGCGGCGGTCAGGGTCCCGCGCATCGCGCGCCCAGCCGGCGACGGCCATGGCGCCGATCCGGTAGAACGCGCCGGAGATCTCGCCAGGTCCGTTCGCGCCGGCAGGTCCGGTCAGGGGGAAGTCTGGACGCACCGTCATGCCGCGCTCGCTTTGCGGCGGGTGAGGCTCGAGAGAGCGGAGGCCGACAGGAACGTGTCTGCGACGAAGGCCCATTCGTCAGGCGACCAGGATTCATCCATGGCGAGGCCGTCCGGCACCTCGCGCAGGAGTTCCGCCGCCGCTCCCGTCGGGTATACGGCATAGGGAAGCCCGCAGCGGCGCAGCACATCGAAGGCATGGTGCGCATAAAGCCGCCGCCGCGCCAAGGCGACCAGTGCGCCGCAGCCATGGCTGGCGAGAGCCTCGGGCCAGTCTTCCTCGTACAGGGGACCGGTCACGAAGACGTTGCCAAGGCGCATGAGACCGACGTCGCGGAAGGTCTCGCCGAACACAACCAGACTGCGCGACGAGCCGCGGCGGTGCAGCGCCAGAGCGAGCGCCCGGATGATCCCGAACGTGGCGGCCGAGCCGTCCGATGGGATGATGCCGATCGCCTCGCCCCGCATCGCCGCGACGGTCCGCCCCGTGCCGGGCGGCTCGATCTGCACGATCTCCAGACGGTGCCCCGTCGACAGCTCCGCGCGGGCCGAAGCGGCGCACAGGAGCGCCCGGCGCGCACGCTTGCACAGCTCGGGACCGGCCCTCCCGCCCTGCTCCCAAGGCATGAGATCGAAGGGGATGTCCTGCCAGGCGAGCGCCTCGCCGACGAATTTCGGCAGTCGGCGGGAGAGGACGAGGACGGCATCCTCCGCCCCGACGGCGTCGATGAGCGACGACAACGTCTCGACCGGCGTCTTTCGGCACGTCGACTCGGGCAGGTTCAAGGCGGCCTCGATCCCCGGGAGCCTGACACGCCAGGCCTTCGGCTGCGCCTCCGTGGCCGCAAGCACCACGATTTCGCGCCGGGGATCCAGCGCGCGCAGACGGGACTCGACCGCCGGATCGAGGACGGCGTCCTCCGCCACGACCAGCCGCCGCCGGCGTTCGGACGAAAGGCCTGCCCACGCCATGGTCGCGCGCAGGGGGTGCAGCGGATCGTCTCGCACGAAGGCTGAGGTGCGCGCCTCGATGTCCGGCCATCGCTTGACGAGCGCGGCGGCATTGCCGACGACGAGCTCGCGCTTCTGCGCGCCGAAGGACGCCTCGCCCTGGTGGGCGACGTAGACATTGGGCGCGCAGACATTGCGCCAGCCGGCCCTGGACACCCTCAGGCAGAAGTCGACTTCTTCTAGGTAGCCTTTTTCATAGTGGCGGGAATCCAGTCCACCCACGGCCCTGAGGGCGTCGTTTCGCACGTAGAGGCAAAAGCCGATCCCGTTCGGCAGGTCGATCGGCGCGGCGCCCATAGCCCTGGCCGCGGCGTCGATCGCCAGCAGGGTTTTTGCATCGGGCATGGGATTGCAGCAGAACTTGTTGGGCACGCTCACGAATTCGCCGTTGTTCGAGAGCGGCGTCACCGTGCCCACGTCCGGGTCCTGCGCGGCATCGTTGAGGCGGTCGAGCCACCCCGGCGGCACGATCGTATCCGCGTTGAGCAGCACGACGTCCTCCTGGCGTACCAGGCGGAGCGCACGGTTGACCGTGCGGATAAAGCCGACGTTCTGCGGATTGCGCAGCAAGGTGATGGAGCCGGCCTGAGCGAGCTGGTCCAGGAAGGCCCGGATCATCGCATCCGGGCTGGCGTCGTCCACGGCCACGATCCGTCGCCGGACGGTCGACTCCCGGTCGGCGAGAAGGCTGTCGAAGCAGAGCCTCGTGGCGGCGGCGTCCGCATAGACGGGAATGATCACGGTGACGTCCACCGGGCCGGGATCGGGCGGCAGACGCCGATCGAGAATCTCGTCGTTCATCATGGGCCCGCCGCGGAGCAACGCGCCGCTGGGTCCGTCGCGAAGCTCCACGATCGACGCACCCTCGGGCCAGCGGAAGCGGAAGGCGGCGAAGCGAGCGCCGGCCTCCTCCCAGACGGGGTGGGGCTGCGCCTCGAGCGTGAAGCTCGCGCTTCGACCGTCGGCCAGCAACCTGTATGGACGACTTTCCTCGGGCGTTTTCCAGACGCACCAGCCTTCGATCCAGCCGTCCGAGAGGTCGCTCAGGCCAAAGGCCTGCCAGTCCGGCGATCCGATCTCCAGGGCAAGAGCGAGGACGGCAGGGTCCCTCGCCGACGCCGCCAACCGCCCGGCTAGAGCGCGCGCATCCTGCCAGCGCCCATCGGCCGCCAAGGCGCGCAGCAGGCGGCGCTGGACAGCAGGGTCCGTGGGATCGATGGCGAGCGCCCTTCGCAACGGCTTCTGGGCTGCAGCCGCTCCGTCCAGGCTCTCCCGGATGGCGGCCTCCAGCAACCGGTCAGCCACGCCGTCAGACCCGGTCCGCCAGTAGCGCTGCAGGAGCCTCAGCGCCTCGGCGTCACGCCCGCCGAGGTGCAACCAACGCGCCAAAAGGGGAAGCGAGAGCCGGTGGCGCAACTCGTCGAAATAGAAGGTGCCGACCTGAGCGACCATGCCGTCCAGCGCCTCCTGGGGAACGCCTTGCGCCGCCGTCATGGCGCGCTCCCTCCGGCGGAGATGGTCGAGGGCTGCCGCTGCAGTCCGTGGGGACCGGCGATCCTGCGGGGCGGCGATGCCGTCATTCCTCTCGGCTCTCCTTGCGAAACGTTCACACACTCTGCGCTAGAGAACTGGATCAATCGTTGCCAAACGGGTTCGCGATGTACGAAAGACTGCGACCGCTCGACAAGTCGATCGACCTGCCGCGAATGCCCGCGCCGGAAACCTGCTTCCCCGTCCACAATCCCATCGCCATCTCCATCGCTCCCATCGAGGCGGCGATGATGATCGAGCGCTTTCCCATCGCCTGGCGGCATATGGACGGCGAATGGGACCTCGTCGCGCTGACCGGGCTGGTTCCCTCCCAGGACACGTGGCGGCCGGGTCCGGGCGCCAGTGGGGCACGTGTCATCCCGCTGCTGCTGCGCGCCTATCCGCTCGCCTTGCTCGACGACGGACGCGACGAGACCGTGCGCGTCCTGGTCGACGAACCGGCCCTCCTCACCCCCTGGCATCCGGCCGTGCGTCTCTACAGCGAGCAGGCAGGAGCGGCAGAACTGGAGCAACGCCTGCAGGCTCTCTGGGCCTTCGCCAATTCTCGCCGCGCCCTGCAGCCGGCATTCCGCGACGTCGCGGCCGACGGCGCCTTCAAGCCCTGGGACTTGAGCTTCCGCAGCGCCCGGCAGAGCATCGCGCTGGACGGCTTCTTCCACGTCGACTGGGACTATCTCGGAGGAGAAGGGCATCGGCGCCTGGTCGAGCGCCATGGCTGGCTCTGCGCCAGCCTGCTGGCGTTCCACCGCATGTCCCTGCACCGGGTGAGCGCCCTGCTGCGCGACCTTGCAGCGCAGGAGCAGGCCGCCTGATCGCAGGCGGTCGAAGGGACGGCCGCAGGGCACTAGGCCAAGCCGGCGAAGTCGATCGAAGACGACTGGTCCAGTGAAAATCCCCTGAGGAGAACGGGCTCGCCGGCGTGGTCGCCCTCGACCGCCGGCGGGGTGTCGTGGACGGCCTCCTGCGCGTCATGGATGAGAGCCGCGATCCGCGCGTCGAGGTCGCGCTCGGACGGACTCGCATAAGCGCCATTGACGACGCGGAGCGAATAGACAGAGGCGAATGCGAGGTCGAGCGCTGAAGGCGAGCCCGCGACCAAGCGCGCGAGGTCCGCGGGGGACAGCCGGGCGAGCCGCAGGGCATCGACGCAGAACAGGGCCGAGGCGGTCG
Source organism: Alsobacter sp. (assembly GCA_046349155.1). GTDB lineage: Bacteria > Pseudomonadota > Alphaproteobacteria > Rhizobiales > Beijerinckiaceae > Alsobacter. Next base: position 22,862 of record JAXMCW010000008.1, read on the forward strand.
GCGTCACGACCGCGAGTTCGAAGGCGAGGGCGAGCGGAACCAGCAGGCCGGACGCCGCGAGGACATCCGACAGGCGTGTCAATGTCTGAGCGCCCCGGTCGGCGTCGGCGAGCATCTCCAGCACCTTCGCGTATTCCGGCGCACGCTGGCCGTCCTCCAGGAAAAAGGGTCGGCCACGACCCGGCGCGCTGACGAGCCTCGCGGGATCGCATTCCCAGCCCAGGCCCGCGGCGACCGGCTGGAAAGGATGGATGCGCAGGTGGAACGGCGAATAGCCCCCGTTCCACTCTCCCCCGGGACCCAGCAGCGGATGGCGCAGGCAGGGATCGGCCAGCAGGCCCACCACGCTCCAGCTCGCCTCCGTCTTGGCGAAGAGCACCGGCATCTCGTGAGCGATGTTGGTGAGTTCGGAGGCGATGAGCGGTACGGTGGCGCGCCCGAGCGCATGCCGGAAATCCCGGCTGAAGCTGTACAGCTTCCCGCGATAGAGATGCTCGTCCTGGATCATCGCCCTTGTCCCGCCTGTTCCGGCGGGCCGCGCAGCGCCGGACCTCGCGAGTGTGGCCGGGACGGGGTTAAGTTCCTGTTCGAAAACAACTTAAAAGAGCGCCGCAGTCGCCGCTTACTCGGCGGCGACCGCCCGCTTGACGCGGCTCTTCACCGCCAGCGCGCTGCCGACGGTGGCCAGCAGCGCTGCCGCGATGAAGCCGAAGGCGGCCGCCGGACGGCCATGGTCGATGAAGGCGCCGATGACCAGCGGCGACACCGTGGCGCCGATGTCGAGCCCCGAATAGACGAAGCCGAACACCTTGCCCGTCGAGCCCGGCGGCGTGGCGCTGCGCACCAGCATGTCTCGCGAGGGAATCGTGATGCCGGTCAGCACGCCCGCGACGCCGATCAGGACGAGCAGCACGGGCGCGGCCAGGCTCGCGAAGCCGATGACCAGGCTGAAGACGCCGGCGATCGTCAGGCCCGCCCCCACGATCCGCTCGTGGTTGCCGGTGCGGTCCGCCATCCATCCGCCGATGAGCGAGCCGAGGGCGCTGCAGGCGAGATAGAGGGTGGTCGCCGTGGTGGCGAAGACGTAGGTGACACCCTGGACAGCCGGCAACAGGGAGGGAAGGAAGTTCTGGGTGCCGACCTGCGCGACCGAGAGCAGCGTGAAGTAGAGCAGGCAGGCCAGGATCGGCGCGGACATCAGCACCTTCCAGTTCGCGCCCCCGCCCTGCCCCGTGCGGTGGCTGGGCGCCACATGGATGTCGTCGGCCCGCAGGGCCACGACGGCCGCCACGAGCAGGCCGCCGACGCCGGCCTGGATCAGGGCCGCGCGCCAGCCGAACTGGGCGGAGAGCACGAGCATGGTGACGGGAGCGGCCGCCCAGCCCAGCGTGCCCGTCACCGTGTGGACGCTGTAGGCCCTGCCGATCCGCGGCGGCGAGACCCGCGTGGTCATGATCGAATAGTCCGCCGGATGAAAGACGCAGTTGCCGAGGCCCGCCAGGGCCGCGACGGGTAGCAGCGTTGCGTAGGTCGGCGCGAGGCCCGCCAGAACCATGGCGCCCGCCAGGATGGCGATGCCCGCGGGCAGCACGCGCTGGGCCCCGAACCGGTCCACCACGAATCCCGCGGCGACCTGCCCGATGCCGGAGGCGGCGAAGAAGATGGCGATCAGCAGCCCCAGCTCCGTGAAGCTCACGCCAAGGTCGGTCCTCATCAGCGGGAAGAGCGGCGGCAGGACGAGCTGGAAGAAATGGCTGCAGAAATGCGCGGCTCCCACCAGGGCCATCACGCGCACGTCGCTGCGCAGGGAGAGGCTTGCATCTGTCACTGGCGTCACCATGGTCCCGCTGCGGGAGCGATTGCCCATCGTTTAGCCGAGACGGCCCCCGTCGGGAACGGAAATCCCGGCATGGGAGCCCCGCCGGGGCCGTCCAGGTGGCAAGGGCAACGGCTCGCCCGCCCGGAGGCGAGCTTCACGACCGGCCCCAGCGTTGCTCCGGCCGGACATCCCGCTGTCACGATGGGCGGGCGACGCGTGGACGCTGCCACGGGCCCGGGACGGGCGAGCACACCGACCAGCCTGGCCGACCGGGGAGATGGAGCAGTGTCCGGGTGATCGGATGGAGAAGACGAACGGACTCGTCGACCTCGGCGAGCGCTCCGTCGACGCCGGAGCGTGACGGTCCTGTCGACCCGCGCTCTCGGCGAAACGCCCCCGCAGGACCGGGACGGCCTGCGGAGGCGCTCCTGAGCCGGCAACAACAAGACGCAACCTGCCGACGCATCAACCTTAATGGGCAGAAGATGAACGGATCCTTTCCGTCTCGCCCGCGGCGCTCCTGTTGAGGGCCTCGGTTGCTGCATCGACGCACCCGCCGGGCCGGCGCGCCGCGTCCTCGGCGGAGGCTTCACACCCCTCCGGGCGAGATGAAGGTGCAGAAGGTCCAGATCGCGTCGTCGGGCTGCTCTGCGTCGGGCTGCTGCGGGGCGTGCCACATGGCGGCGCGGGGCTTGCCGCACCAGTGGGCCTCGCTGGACTCGCCTCCGGCCACGGGCAGCCAGGTGATCTTCTCCCGCCCGACGCGGACGTCGCGCTTGTACCGGCGGCTGCTGATGATGGCGTCGCCGTTCGGCTCGATGCGGTAGCTCGTGCCCACCGCCTCGCAGTCGCCGGTGACGACGTCGCCATTGCAGCACCATTGCCCGACGCCGGGCGCGCCGCCGGAATAGAGGTTCGAGTAGATGTCGTGGGCCGACGCGGGCGCAGGACCGGCGACGAAGCCCGCGAGGGCGAGAACGAGGGCCGCGGCGGGCCCGGGACGAAGCGGGAGCATGGCAACCTCCTGTGGCTGAACCGCAATCTGTCGTGGGTCCAGCCTCGCCCGGTTCGCCGGGGGACGCTGTGATCCGGCTCACCGGCGGGGAGGCCTGCTCGCGTGCGGCGCGACGACGGTCCCGCGGCTGAGGGCAGAGCTGCGCCCGGCCCCCTTGGCGGGACGACCCTGCCGTCGCACTCTCGCGGCGACGGGATGTCGGGGAGGCTTGGACATGAGCGAAGCGGGCGGGCTGGCGGGACGCGTGACGATCGTGACGGGCGCCGCGAGCGGCATCGGGCTCGCGACGGCGCGGGCGTTCTGCGAGGCCGGAGCCTCTTGCGTGCTGCTTGACCGCGCGCCCGTGCCCACCCGGGACCTGGACGCCCTGCCCGGCTCCGGGCCCCGGCTGGCGCTTGCAGCCGACGTCACCGACGAGGCCGCGCTGGAGGCGGCCCTCGCCGAGGCGGAGGCGGCGCTCGGCGCGCCGGACATACTGGTCAATAGCGCCGGGCTCGCCATCCGAAGGCCGGCGACCGAGCTGTCGGTGGCCGACTGGGACAAGGTGCTGGCGGTCAACATGACCGGCACCTTCCTCGCCTCGCGTCTCGCGGCGCGCCGCATGATCGCGTCAGGGCGCGGCGGCTCCATCGTCAACGTCGCCTCGATCATGGGCTTTTCGGGCGGAGGTCTCTATCCCAACATTTCGTACCAGGCGACGAAGGGCGCCATCGTCAACATGACGCGGGCCCTCGCCGTGGAATGGGCCGGGCACGGCATCCGCGTGAACGCGGTCGCGCCCACCTATGTCCGCACGCCCTTCATCGCGCCCCTCCTCGCCGACCCCGACCTGGTCCGGCGGATCGAGGCCATGACGCCGCTCGGTCGCATCGCCGAACCGGAGGAAGTCGCGTCGGCGATCCTCTTCCTGGCGGGCCCCGGCGCGGCGATGGTCACAGGGCACACGCTTCCCGTGGATGGCGGCTTCCTCGCCCAGTGACAGCGTCCCGTCCGGGGCGTCCGGCCGCGTCGCATGACGATACGCCAGGCGACAAGGGTGGCGCGCTCACGCGTGGTTAATCAAATCCCACGATCATGGCCGCCGGAGGAAGAATGGTCCCGACGTCCCTGCATGAGGCGGTCAAGGCCTTCACGCCGCGTGAGCAGGAGCTCGCGGGGGACTTGCTCGCGCTCATCGAGCCGAGCATCCGCGACGGGATCCTGCGCCTCTATGCGCGTGAAATCGCGGCGGGGACCGCGGGTATCGACGAGGCCTTCATCCAGCAGGAGTGCGAGAAGGTCCGAAAGCTCTTCCGCCTGGAATTCGACGACGAGTATCGCCGCATCAAGCGTGAGATCATCTCCAGCGCGAACCGCCGCGGCATCGATGCGCGGGTCTATCCGCTGTTCTTCGTGAACGACTTCACGCAATTCATGCTGCCGCTGATCCACCGCTTCCGCTTCCGGCGCGGCATCGAGGAACGCGTGGCGCTGTTCAACAAGATCATGCTGACGGACGTGGCCTTCTCGTCCTCCTACTTCATGGACGTGATCGCCGAGCAGCGCGCCGCGGAATACGCCGCGCTGGAAGCGAAGTTCAGGGACACGGTGGCCGCGCGGGCCTCCGATCTCCGCCATTCCGTCCAGCACGTGGCCCACGAGGCGGCCAAACTATCCACCATTGCTGGCGAGGCCCTGGACAAGGCTCGCGGCGGACGGGGCAGCCCCCAGCATGTGGCGAGCCTGGTGACCGACATCGCGGGGGCCACCAAGGCCTTCAGCCTGACCGCTGTCGACATCAACGAATCGACCAGCAGTTCGGCCTCCGACCTCGACGCATCCACCGCGGAGTGCGAGGCGCTGCTCGCCCATGTGCGCGACCTCGAGGGCGCGCTCACGCAGATCCGGCAGATCGTCGGCCAGATCAGCGCCCTGTCCGCCCAGACGAACCTCCTCGCGCTGAACGCGACCATCGAGGCGGCCCGGGCCGGCGAGGCAGGGCGGGGCTTCGCCGTCGTCGCCGGCGAGGTGAAGAGCCTCGCCCAGGCGACGGACCAGGCCGCCGGCACCATCACGCACGGCATGGAGAACATCCGCCTCGTCAACGAAAACATCGGCAAGGCGATCGCCGCCTTCCACGCCCGCATGACCAAGGTGCAGGGCAGCGTGCGCCGCGTGCAGGAGGCCATCGCCGGCCAGACGGCGGCGATCGACATGATCGCCACGCAGGCCGCGGCGTCGGTCACCGAGGTGAAGGACATCGCCTCGCAGGCCGAACTTGTCCTCTCGCTGTCCCAGATGGTGGCGAGCACCGCGACGGAGGCGGTCGACAGGCTGCAGCATACCGATCGGCTCGCCTCGTCCCTGGCCGGCTCGGCCGCCGAGTTCCTCGACGGCATCAGCGCCCGGCGCGTCATCGCCGACCGCTGACCGCGCACGGCCGGCCGTCGCGGACGCCAGCCGCAGCGGAGCCGGCTTGCGGCCCGCGCATGGGCCGCGGCATGGCCTGTGCAACGTCGTTGCCGCGCGTGCCGGGCAGCGTCACTTGACGCCGCCAGCCATGCCAAACAAGGATCGCAAGCTTCAGCGGGGCGTGGAGAAGAGCATGGCCAGGGTCGAGCCGGTTTTGGGCGCGCAGGAGATCGAGCGCTTCGACAGGGACGGCGTCATCGTCGTTCGCGGGCTCTTCCGGGACTGGGTGCCCACGCTGCAGGAGGGCGTCGAGGCCCTCATGGCCTCGCCCAGCCCGCTCGAGCGCTCCTACATGCCCAAGGACGGATCGGCCAAGTTCTTCCAGGACCTGTGCAATTGGAGGCGGATCCCGCAGTTCCGGGACTTCGTCTACAACTCGCCCGCCGGTCCCCTGGCCGCGCAGCTCATGCAGTCCCGGGGCGCCCGCTTCTTCCACGACCACGTGCTCGTGAAGGAGGCGGGCACGTCGCTCGTCACCCCGTGGCACCAGGACATGCCCTATTATTGCGTCGATGGACAGCAGAGCGTGAGCTTCTGGATCCCGCTGGACCCGGTGCCGCGCGAGACCACGCTCGAATGCGTGCCCGGATCGCACCGGTGGGGCGTGGACCACAAGCCCAAGCGCTTCGACGGGACGGACCTCTACGAGAACGACACGAAGACGGAGATGCCGAACATCGACGCCGACCGGGATGCCTACAACATCCAGGGCTGGGCGCTGGAGCCCGGCGACGCCGTGGCCTTCCACTTCCGCGTCGTGCACGGGGCTCCGGGGAACCTCAACAAGTCGGGCCATCGCCGCCGCGTCTTCTCGGCGCGCTGGGTCGGCGACGACGCACTGTTCGCCGACCGAAAGGGCAAGGGGTCCCCGCCCTTCCGCCACCTCACCCTCAAAGACGGCGAACCGCTGCGCGGCGACGACTTCCCGCTGGTCTACGAGCGGGCCTGACCCCGCCCGACCCGGGCCAACCCGGCAGTCAGCGCGCCGCGACGCGGTCGGCGAGGAGGCACAGCATCTCGAAGGCGAGGTTCGCCGCGACCAGCGCCGTCGTGCCGGAGGGGTCAAGAGGCGGGGAGACCTCGACGAGGTCGGCCCCCACGAAATCCATGCCGCGCAGGCTGCGCAGCATCACCTGCGCCTCGTAGCTGGTGATCCCGCCGATCTCGGGCACCCCCGTGCCCGGCGCGCAGGACGGATCGAGCGCATCGATGTCCAGCGAGAGGTAACAGGGCCCCTCCCCCACGATGGCGCGGATCTCGGCGACCACGGCCTGCGGGCCCTTCTCACGCAGGAAATCCATGCCGATGTGGCGCACGCCCTGGGCGAAGCACCAATCGTGCTCGTCCTCGGCGAAGGCCGTGCCGCGAATGCCGATCTGCACGACGCGCGTGGGGTCGAGAAGCCCCTCCTCGATGGCCCTGCGGAAATGCGTGCTGTGGGTGTAGCGCGTCCCGTCATAATAGGTGTCGTACATGTCCGTGTGCGCGTCGAAGTGGACCATGCCGAGCGGCTGTCCTTTCCCGAGCACGCGCAGCATCGGAAACGAGCAGAAATGGTCGCCGCCGATGGCGAGCGGCAGCAGGCCCTTGGCGACGACCTTGCCGACGAAAGCCTCCAGCATGCCAAGCGTCTTCTCGAACTCGATGGGGTTGGTCGGCGCGTCGCCGATGTCGGCGCAGCGGGCCAGGAGATACGGGTTCATCTTCAGCACGGGATGGAAACTGCGCAGGAGCGTGGACATCTCCCGCACCTGCCGCGGCCCGTAGCGCGAGCCGTTGCGCGTGGTGGTGCCGCCATCCCACGGCAGTCCGAACAGGCCGATCTCGAGACCGTCGGCCTGGTCGAGCGGGATGTGCGGCAGCCGCATGAAGGTGGCGTGGCCTGAATAGCGGGCGAGTTCCATGCCCGAGATCGGCATGGGACGCTTGGCGGTGTCGTTCATGGGCTGGCCCTACTCGATCGCGCCCACGGCCCGGGCGATGGCGGCGACGCCTTCGTTGCGCTGCCTGACGGAGGCGAGGATGTCGCGGGTCTCGGCGAGCAGCGCGTCCTCGTCGACAAGGGTCGAGCGCCCGCCGCGCAGGACGATCCTGCCGGCCACCATCACCGTGTCGACCGACCCGCCCCGCTCGCTGAACACGAATTGCTGCTCGGCGTCATTGAGCGGCCGCCACCACGTTGCGGCGAGGTCGTAGAGCACGAGGTCGGCCTTCGCGCCGGGCACGAGCCTGCCGAGCTCCGGCTCGAGCATGGCCTTGGCGCCCCCGGCCGTGGCCATGGTCATGACGTCCTTCACCGTCACCCAGCGCCTGCGGTCCGGCTCCATCGGCCGATGCAGGATGGCGGCGAGCTGCATCGCATCCTGCAGGATCAGGTTGTCGTTCGTGCTCGCCCCGTCGGTGCCCAGCGCGCAGGGCACGCCTGCGGCGACCAGTCTGGGGACCGGCGGCACGCCGGAGCCGATCTTCAGGTTGCTCTCGGGGTTCAGCACCGCGACCGCGCCGAGATCCGCCATGATGGCGATGTCCTCGTCCGCGACCCAGTTGCAATGCGCGTTGCTCCACCGCCCGCTATAGGCCCCGATGCGCGCCATGTGCTGAATCACGGTTGTGCCGTAGCGCTGCTGCGCAATCGTGGCCTGGGCCCTCGTCTCCAGCATGTGGCAATGCACGCCGGTGTCGTGCCTGCGGGCGATCTCCTCGCAGCCCGTCAGGAGGGCGTCGGAGCAGCGCACCGGGTTCGACGGCGCGGGGAAGATGCGGATCCGTCCGGCCCGCCGGTCAAAGAGGGTGATCGCCTCTCGGACGATGTCGAGGCTTTCCTGCAGGGGACGGGGGGCCAGCGTGTTGCCGTATTGCAGGGCGGCCAGCAGTTCGGGCCCGCGCTGCTCCACCGGGGGCAGGATGTCGTTGTAGGGCTCGTCGAAGATGCGCAGCGCCACGACGGCGCGCATGCCGCAATCCTCGAAGGCTTTCACCACCACGCCCACGTCGTCGACCGTGAAGCCCTGCTCGGGAAAATGGTCGATGACCGAGGTCGTGCCGGTCTTCAGCATCTGTAGGCAGCCCGCCATGGCGCTGGCATAGATCTCCTGCGGCGTGCGGTTCGCGGTGTCGACCTGGTTCTCCCACATGAAGACCTTGTGGTTCGTCATGTCAGAGGTGCCGTGCGAGAGCTGCATCGGCGAATGCCAGTGGGCGTTGACGAGCCCCGGCGCGACGAGCCGGCCCGAGGCGTCGACCACCTCTGCGCCGGGCGGCGCCACGAGATCCGGCCCGACGGCGGCGACGAGGCCGTCATGCACGAGGATGTCGAGCGGGCCCTGGAGCACACGCCCGGGTTCGGCGAGCACGACAGCTGCATTGCGGATGACGATTGTGGAGCTCATGGGCTGTCCTGTTTCCCCCTGGCGTTTGCGTCGAGGCATGCATGATGCATGCCGTCCATGGGCGTCCGCTGCGCCGGGCGCCGCGACCTAAGAGGCTCATGGAGATGGAATTTTTCGATCTGCCCGGCGACCCGCAGGCCGCCTTCCCCTACAGCCAGGGCGTGCGCTGCGGCGGCTTCCTCTTCGTCGCGGGGCAGCTCGCGGCGGACGAGCCGGGCTTCGCGGTGGGCCTCGGCGACATCGAGGCGGAGACCCGCACGGCCATGCAGCGGATCGGCCGAATCCTCGCGGCCGCGGGCAGCGGTTTCGCGCATGTGGTGCGCGTCGGCGTCTTCATGACGGATCTCGGCGAGTTCGCCCGCATGAACGCGGTCTACCGCGAATTCTTCCCCTCCGGCCGGCTGCCCGCGCGAACCTGCGTGGGCGTCGCGAGCTTGCTCGACGGCTGCCGCATCGAGATCGACTGCGTCGCCCGCGTACCTCCTGCCGACCTCGCGGCATGAGCGCGATTCGCCAAGCTCACGCTCACGCTCATGCTTGGCACAGCGCTTGCGAGATCGCGGCGGTCGGCGGCTCCGGGGGAGCCCGCCGGCCGCAACGATCGGAGAGGGAAGAAGAAAATGGCAGAGTGGCGTCAATTCATCGTGCGGGCCGCGGCTTTGGCCGTGGCCGTCGGAACGATGGCGGGTGGGATCGGAAGCGCGTCGGCCCAGTGCCTCGACGCGATCAAGAAGAAGGGCGTCATCGTCTCGGCCAATGGCCTGATGGGCACCAAGCCGATCGTCTGGAAGGACGAGGCGTCCGGCAAGTATCTCGGCTTCGAGGCGGAGTTGTTCGACGCGCTCGCCAAGAAGCTCGGCGTCCCCAAGTGGGACTATGCCGTCACCGAGTGGACGACGATGATCCCCGGCCTCAAGGCCGAGCGCTGGGACATCATCCTGTCCAGCATGAGCGTGACGCAGGAGCGCATCCAGGGCGCCGGGATCGACTATTCGGATCCCTATTATCTTCTGTATGACCACGTCATCGTGACGGCCGACAGCCCCATCAAGTCCGTCGACGACCTGAAAGGCAAGACGCTCGCAGCCCCGCTGGGCACGCTCGACGCCCAGAACGGCCAGATGCTGGTCGACGCCGGCAAGGCCGGCAAGCTGATGACCTTCAACACCTTCAACGAGCCCTTCCTCGCGCTCACCAACAAGCAGGTGGACGCGGTCATCCTCGACCAGGCGACGTTCCTGGGCATGAAGGACGAGATCAAGGGCCTGCGTACGGTCGGCGCGCCGATCCCCTACACGCCGAAGCCCGATTGGGTCGAGGCCGAGAAGAAGGCCCCGTACATCTTCGGCGGCACGTCGGTGGGCGTGCGCAAGGAATGCCAGGACCTCAAGGCCGCGATCAACAAGGCCCTCGCCGAGCTCGACGCCGACGGCACGCGCAAGGCGATCCTCGAGAAGTACGGCGCCTGGTCTCCCGAGCAGGCGAAGATGATGAAGTAAGGGGCGCGAGGCCTCGTCGCGGGACCGCCGCACCCGTCCGGGGCGGTCCCGAGGACGAGGCCGCCCGGGGCTGGCGACCTCCGCCGCCGCCCCTCGTCCACTGCGGGCCCGCGCCCGCCTCGCCGGGCGAGGGGCCTCGTCCAAGCACGTCCGAAGGGCGGCTCGCAGGGAGCGACAATGCTCGATTTCTTTTTCGTTCTGATCCCGAAATACATGCCGTTCCTGCTGCAGGGGGCCATCGTGACCCTCGAGCTTTCGGTGATCAGCATGGTCTTCGCGATCGTGATCGGCCTCGTCTGCGCGCTGGGTCGCACCTCGGGCAATCCCATCCTGAACGGGATCGTGGTGGTCTATGTCGAGATCATCCGCGACGTGCCGCTCCTCGTCGTGCTGCTCGTGATTTATTTCACGCTGCCCCAGATCGGGCTGTCGCTGCCTGGTTTCTGGGCAGGTGTGCTGGGACTGAGCCTCAACGTCGGCGCCTATCTCTCGGAGGTGTTCCGCGCCGCCCTGGGATCCGTCGACAAGGGCGAGAAGGAAGCAGGGCTCTCGATCGGCATGTCCAGCTTCACCGTGTTCCGCCGGGTCACGCTTCCGCAGGCCCTGCGCATCGCGACGCCGACCGTCGGAGGCTATTTCATCTCGCTGCTGAAGGATTCCTCGCTGGTCTCCTTCATCGCCGTCAACGAACTGATGCGGCACGGCACGATCCTGATCTCCAATACGTTCCGGAGCATGGAGATCTACATGATGGTGGCGATGGTCTATTTCGTAATGAGCTTCGTCATCGCGCGCGCCGTCAGGTACATCGAGCACGTGCTGACACCGCGTTACCTCCGCATCAAGCGCAAGGCCGACGATGCCGCCGGCGCCGCCATCGAGTTGAAGCCCGCATGACCGTCACCCTCGCAGACCCTGCCGCGGCCTCCGAACGGCCTGCCGCCCCCGGCGTTTCCGTCCCGGCGCCCGCGGCGGCGCCGGTCCTCACCATCCGTGGCCTGCAGAAGTCCTATGGCGCCAACCTGGTGCTGCGCGGGGTTGACCTGACCATCGCCCCCGGCCAGGTGACCTTCCTCATCGGCCCGAGCGGCGGGGGAAAGTCGACGCTGCTGCGCTGCATCAACTTCCTGGAGACGCCCACCAGCGGCGAGATCGTGTTCCAGGGCCAGCGCCTCTGCGACCAGGACGGCGGCATCTTCAGGCACGCGCCGGAAAAGGTGATCCGCGAGGCGCGCACGCATATGCCGATGGTGTTCCAGCACTTCAACCTGTTCAGCCATCGCACCGTGATGGGCAACCTGATCGAGGGTCCCACCATCGTGCAGAAGCGTCCCCGCAAGGAGGCCGAGGCCGAGGCGATGGTGCTTCTCGAGAAGGTGGGGCTGGCGGACAAGCACGCCGCCTATCCGGCCGAACTGTCCGGAGGCCAGAAGCAGCGCATCGCCATCGCCCGGGCGCTCGCCATGCGCCCGGCGCTGATCCTGTTCGACGAGCCCACCTCCGCCCTAGACCCAGAACTGGTGGCCGGGGTGCTCGAGACGATCCGCTCCCTCGCCGAGGAGGGGCGGACGATGATCGTGGTCAGCCACGAGATGAAGTTCGCCCGGCGGCTCGCCGACACGGTCCATTTCATCTCCGGAGGCGTCATCGAGGAAAGCGGGCCGCCCGAGCAGGTCTTCGACAATCCGCAGAGCGAGAGGCTGCAGGCCTTCATCCGATCAATCCTTGATTGAGGCCGACCCAGTCTCCAAGCGCTGGTGGAAAATCCCGCGTTCGCGGCTATTCTCGCGCCATGCTGTACCGGAGCCTCGGCGAGAGGAATGCTGATTGCCCCGGCCCGTCCTGCGCAGGACGGGCCCTCGCGCCGCATGCCCTTGCCATTGGCGCATCCCCTGGCGTTCGCGGCGCCGCGGAGGTCCCATGCGCCTGGTGAAGCGCCTGCTGCAGCGACTGCTCGTCGCCCTGCTCGGGGTCGGTACGGTCTGGCTGATCCTCGTCCTCTTCTACGACGTGGCCGACCGCAAGCTTCCGCTGGTGCTCGCGCTGGCAGCCACCTATGGCGTCACCGCCTACCTCGTCCTGCCGCGCGTCATTCGCATCGGCGCTCGCATCCTCCAGCGCGGGCAGGTGCCGTCCTACACCTTGACCGGAGACGGCCTGCCGGGCGATCCCGTCAACGTCTCGCTCATCGGCACCTTCCGGCAGCTACAGGACGCCTTTCGTCGCGCGGGGTGGGTGGAGGCGGCCCCCCTCGGCCTCTCCTCCTCCTGGAAGATGGCGCAGGCCTTCGTGCTCAACCGCCCCTATCCTGACGCGCCCTTCAGCACGCTGTACCTGCTGGACCGCGGCCAGGACGTCGGCTTCCAGCGCTCCATCGACAACAGCCCGCGCAAGCGCCACCACGTGCGGTTCTGGGGCGTGCCGATCGGCGAGGCGGAGCAGACCCTGGACACGCCGGCCTTCTGGCGCGGCTCGCGCCGGCCGGACGACGACGAGCCGGCCGTCTGGATCGGAGCGGTCACGAAAGACACCGGCCTGTCCGTCACCCGCCTCAGCTTCCAGATCACCCACGCCACGGACAAGGACACCAACGCCGAGCGCGATTTCATGATGGCGCAGTTGGCGCAGGCCGGCGCGATCGGCCCGGTGCGCGCCTTCGAGCCGGGCGAGCGCGTGAGCATCGGCAAGGTCAACCGCTACGTCTCGGACGGCATCGTCGCCGTGGCCAACCTCGACGGCTCGGCCCTTCCGCCCAGGGCGAAGTCGGGCCCCGGCAACTGACCTGCCTCGCGCCGAGGGCGCAGCGGCCGAGCCCGGTTTGACCGTCAGCCCGACGGGCAAGACGGCCATGCGGCGCCATGATCTCGATTTTTCCGGTGGGAAAGTGAGTGGCGGGAGTGACGGGGCTCGAACCCGCGGCCTCCGGCGTGACAGGCCGGCGCTCTAACCAACTGAGCTACACCCCCGGATGCGAACCGTCGGTCCGCAGCGGTGGCGGTGGATTACGGGACCCACCTGCCGCTGTCAAGCGCACCCGGCGGGGATTTCGCCGCGGGCTCGGACTTTTCGCGGGAAAGGCGTGCAAGTGGCTGGCGCGGTTCAGTTTTGGGTCACTCTCCCACCCAGCGCCCGAAGCGCGTTGAGGATCACGGCGACGTCGATCACCTCCTGCGCCACCGCCCCCTGCAAGGGGCTGAGAAAGCCGAGCGCCGCGGCCGCCATGCCGGCCGAGGACAGGCCGATCCCGACGCCGACGCTCTCCAGCGCGATGGTCCGCGCGCGCCGTGCAATGCGCAGGGCGATCGGCAGCCGGTCGAGGTTGTCCTGCAGGATCACGGCGTCCGCAGCCTCCGACGTCGCCGCCGCGCCGCGCGCGCCCATGGCGATGCCCACTCCCGCCGCAGCCAGCGCGGGCGCGTCGTTGACGCCGTCGCCCACCATCAGGGTCGGCCCGTGCAGGGCTTCCTCCTTGACGATGTCGACCTTCCCCGCCGGGGTGGCCTGGGCCACGATCCGGTCGATCGGCAGGCCCTCGGCGATGGAGCGCGCGATGGCCTCGCGGTCGCCGGTCACGAGGACGATCCGGCCCAGGCCCGCATGCCGAAGGTCCTCCAGCACCGCACGGGCCTCGGCGCGCGGCTCGTCCACCATCTCCACCAGACCTGCGAAGCGCCCGTCGATGCCGACCGCCACGATGGCGCGCCCCTCGGGAGGCTCCTCGCCGTCCAGGGCCTCCCGGGCCGCGCGTCCCCCGCTCACAAGTCCCGCCACATGGTCGAGACTGCCCAGCACGACGGACCGGCCCTCGACGAGGCCCGTGAGGCCCGCTCCGTGGTCCTCGCGCACCCCCGTCGGCGGGGCGAGCGGGAAGCCCTTGGCGAGGGCGTCCTGCACCAGAGCCGCCGACATCACGTGGGGCGAGGATTGCGCCAGCGCGGCGGCCGCCTGCAGCACGTCGCCCTCCCCGAAGCCCTCCGCCGCCCGCACCGCCGAGACGCGGGGAACGCCGGAGGTGAGTGTCCCCGTCTTGTCGAGCAGCAGCACGCGCGAGCGCGCCAGCGCCTCCAGCGCCGCGCCGCTTTTCACCAGCACCGAATGGCTCGCACAGCGCGACAAGCCGGCGACGAGCGCCACGGGCACGGCGAGGATCAAGGGACACGGCGTCGCCACGACGAGCACGGCGAGAGTGCGGATGGGATCGTGCGTAAGGAACCAGGTCCCGCCCGCCAGAACCGCGGTGAAGGCCAGGAAGCCGAGCGCCCAGCGATCGGCGAGACGCGCCATGGGCGGGCGCGCCTGCTGGGCCGCCTCCACCAGGCGCACGATGCGGGCATAGGCGCTCTCCTCCGCCCGGCGTTGCGCCACCATGTCGAAGGCCGGGCCGACATTCGTGGAGCCGCTCATGAGCGGCTGGCCCCGCGCGCGACGGATGGGAACGGATTCGCCGGTCAGCGCCGCCTCGTCCACGACGGCGGCGTCGGCATCTACCGCGCCGTCCACGGGCACGACGTCGCCCGAGCGCACCAGCAGCCTGTCGCCGGGACCGATCTCGGGCATGGGCCGCTCGACCAGGCCCGCCTCCTCGTAGCGCAAGGCCGTGCGCGGCTGGCGTGCGAGCAGCGCCGTCATCTCCCGCTGGGCGCGGGCCTGCGCGTAGGATTCGAGGAGTTGGCCCCCGGCGAACATCAACGCGACCACGTTGCCGGCGAGCGTCTCGCTCACCCACAGCGCGCCGGCCATGGAGGCTGCAGCGATGATGTCGAGTCCGAAGGCGCCGCGCGCCAGGCTCGACACGATCACCCCGAGAAGCACCGCGAGGACGACCGCCGTTCCGCCGGTGAAGGCGAGATGGGCCTCGTCGGCACGGCCGGCGGCGAGAAGCGCGAGACCGGCGGCGAGCGTACCCCCGGGGACGAGGAACAGGAGAATCGGAAACAGGCGCTGCACGCGACACCCATGGCTGACCAAAGCGTTGCATCAGAGCCGCTTCAGGGCCCGACCGCCATGGGGTGCATCAAAGCGCAAGCTCGGCCTTAAGACGACCAAGATTCAACCAACTGCCGGTTGTGAGTTGCGTTACACTCGAGGGCATCCGGTCGAGCGACAATCCAGCGTCATCCCCCGTCCCGGAGGGCACCATGCGTCTGCGTGCCGCCTGTCTCGCTGCTATCCTCGTCGTCTCGCATGGCGTGCAGGCTATGGCCTGTTCCCTCGACGAGATGCGAAGCCTCATGCGCTCGTCCGACGAGCACGTCGGCTGGGCCGATTTCTGGAGCGACCTCGACGACCGCGAGACCCGCGCCGAACTCGGCTATGCCCAGTCGGACCTCCGCGACCTCGGGCGCCTCGTCAACGATCCCGATTGCGACGACAGCCCCGCCGTCCTCGCCATGCGGCGCGCCTTCCTGTCCGCCAATACGGCCTGCATGAGGCGCCTGGCCCTGGCCAGCCGGCGTCACTAGCGACCGGCCCCCTAGCGCCGCCATCCCTGCGGCCATAGGCCCGCCTGGTCGAGCCACAGCACGAGCACGGCGAACGCCAGGCCGAAGCATGTCGCCATGAGCATCGTGCGGCCGCGCATGCGCCAGCCGATCAGGACCAGCACCAGAAGCAGCGAAATCAGGCTGATCCACTGGATGTTCACGCCGGGATGCTCCTTTCCTGCCCGCGATGGGGCGACCGAATGGCCGGTCCGTCAAGCTCGCGCCTGCGCACGTGATCGTGAAGCCCCGGGCCGGGGCCGGCACGGCGCCTGCTGACACATATGGGAGGCCATCCGGCCGCCAAAAGGCTCTTGCCGGGCCGCAGATGACGCGCGCGGGCCCGAACATGAAGAAGAGTTCATTTGACCCCTGTGAACTCCGGGGTTCATGTCGCGTTGCACACTGAACTGGCGAGTTCAGCGCCAAGGTTCTGCAAGAGGTCCTGTCGTGTCCGTAGACACCCTGCCCGCCGGCCCGTCCACGGCCGAGCGCCGGCAACGCATTGTCGAAGCCGCCCTCCAGCTCTTTTCCGGGACGGATTACGGAGCCGTGCAGATGGATGACGTCGCCAGGACGGCGGTCGTCGCCAAGCCGACCCTCTACCGCTACTTCCCGACCAAGGAAGCGCTCTTCCTCGAGGTGATCGAGCGACTGCTCTGCGAGCTGCAGGCGGACGTCGAGACCGTCGCCGACGGCGACAGGCCGGCGACCGAGGCGCTGCGCGGGGCCGTGCGTCACGTCTTCCTCGCCCTCTCGCGCTGCACGGCGGTGATCCATGCCTTCGACGGCGCTGACGGCCAGCTGGGCGAGAAGGGACGCACGGCGGTGCGCACCCGGGTGCGGTCGATCCGCACGGTCGTGGAACGCATCCTGGCTCGCGGCGTCGGGTCCGGCGAGTTCCGGCCCATGGAGGTAGACCTGACCGCCACGGCGATCCTCGGGGCCTGCCGCATGAGCGCGGCCCTGGCCCCGGCGCGGCGGCGTTCCGCCGCACTGGAGACCTTGCTCGATTTCATGGCGCTCGGCGTTCTGACCTCGGCCTCGGCCGCAGACCGCGCTCCGTTCCCCGAAGACCTCACCGAGGACTGCAATCGATGAAACCCGTCACCGTCATGCTGGCCGGCGCCCTCGTCGTGGGGGGAGCCGGCGCCTGGCTCTGGCAGAACAGGCCCGAGCTCGTCGCCCCGGTCATGGCGAAGATCCCGGGCCTGGAGCGCTTCGCCCCCGAGACGACGTCGCGCGCCGCCGATGCGCCGGCCCCGGTGGGGCAGGCGCAGGCCGGTGCCGGCCGGCGCGGTGGCGCCGGTGCGCCGGTCGCGGTCGTGACAGCCCCCGTCGAGCAGAAGGACTTCCCCATCCGGCGCCGCTCGATCGGCTATCTCGAGCCCATGGCGACGGTGGTGGTAAAGTCCCGCGTCGACAGCCAGCTCGTCTCCCAGCATGTCACCGACGGCCAGATGGTGGAGAAGGGCGACCTTCTCTTCACGCTCGACGACAAGGAGCTGGCCGCCGCGCTCGACCGCGACGAGGCCAATCTCTCCCGCGACGAGGCCTTGCGGGACCGTGCCGACGCCGACCTCAAGCGCAAGCGCGACCTGCTCTCCAACAATGCGGGCGCGCAGCAGCAGGTCGACCAGGCGGTGGCGGACGCGAAGTCCGCGGCAGCGCTCGTGCTGGCCGACCAGGCGGCGATCGACGCCGACAAGCTCCGCCTGTCCTACACCCGCATCTCGGCCCCGATTTCCGGCCGGGTCGGCGCCGTGCAGGTGACGCCCGGCAACCTGGTCAAGGCCAACGACACCGGCAACGGACTCGTGACCATCACCCAGGTGAAGCCCCTTCGGGTCACCTTCACGCTCCCTGAGCGGGAGCTGACGCGCATCCGCGCGGCCATGGCGGCGGGCAAGCCGCCGGCCGTCCGGGTCGCCGCGAGCGGCACCGGGAAGGTGCTGGCCTCCTCCGCCGTGAACTTCATCGACAGCGCCGTCGACACCGCCTCCGGCACGATCACCGTGAAGGCGGAATTCCCGAACGCCGACCTGTCGCTCTGGCCCGGCCAGTTCGTGGACGTCACCGTCGACCTCGACGAAAAGCCCGGTGCGGCGGTGATCCCGACGGTGGCGGTGCAGACGGGCCAGGACAGCTCCTACGTCTTCGTGGCCCGGCCCGACAAGACGGCGGAGCTGCGCAAGGTCGCTGTGCTCGCCGCCGACGGCGACGCCACGGCCATCGCCTCCGGCCTCACACCCGGCGAGCGCGTCGTGGTGGACGGCATGATGCGCCTGTCGAACGGCTCGCGCATCCGGGAGGGCGGCGACACGCCGGCGAACGCCAAGCCCGTGGCCCAGAACGAGGTGCGCTCGTGAACGTCTCCGAATTCTGCATCCGGCATCCGGTCGCCACGACGCTGATGTCGGCGGCCCTCGTGGCGGCCGGCGTCTTCGCCTATTTCTTCCTGCCGGTGGCCGCCCTGCCCCGAACGGAATTCCCCGTCGTCAACGTCTCCGCCCAGTTGCCGGGCGCCTCGCCCGACACGATGGCGACCTCGGTCGCGACCCCGCTCATCAAGCAGTTCGCGACCATCGCGGGCATCGATACGATCACGTCGTCGAGCTCGCAGGGCAACACGCAGATCGCCATCCAGTTCAACCTGAACCGGAACATCGACGCCGCCGCGGCCGACGTCCAGGCAGCGATCGCCCGCACCCAGAAGCAATTGCCGGCGGAGATGACGGACCCGCCGAGCTACCGCAAGGTCAACCCGGCCGACGCCCCGATCCTCCTGCTCGCGATCCGCAGCGACCTCGCGCCCCTCTCCAAGCTCGACGCCTTCGCCCAGCAGGTGATCTCGCCGGCGCTCTCCACGATCGAGGGCGTCGCCCAGGTGCAGATCTTCGGCAGCCAGAAATACGCCGTCCGCATCCAGATCGACCCCAACCAGCTCGCCTCGCGCGGCATCGGGGTGGACGACCTGCAGAAGGCGATCACCGCCGCCAACGTGAACACTCCCGTCGGAACGCTGGAGAACCAGCAGCAGCGCCTGACCATCGATGCGCAGACGCAGCTCTCCAACGCCGCGCAGTTCGGTCAGGTCATCATCGCCGTGCGCAACGGCAAGCCGGTGCGCCTCGCAGACGTCGCCACGGTCATCGACAGCGTGGAGAACTTCCAGGCCGCGAGCTGGTACGACGGAACGCGCTCCATCGTGCTCGCAGTCCAGCGCCAGCCCGACGCGAACACCGTCGAGGTGGTCGACCGGGTGAAGGCGCTGCTGCCCAGCTTCGAGGCGCAGCTGCCGCCGAACTCCTCCATTCACACGCTCAATGACCGCTCAACCTCCATCCGCCAGGCGGTCGAGGACGTGAAGTTCACCCTCGCCCTGACGATCGGGCTTGTGATCATGGTGATCTTCGTCTTCCTGCGGCGGCTGTCGGCCACGATCATCCCGAGCCTCGCCGTGCCGATCTCCATTGTGGCCACGCTCGCCGCGATGTATCTCTTCGGCTTCTCCATCGACAACATCTCGCTGCTCGGCCTCACCCTGTCCGTCGGCCTGGTCGTCGACGACGCCATCGTGATGCTGGAGAACATCGTCCGGCACATGGAGGAGGACGGGCTCGGACCCTTCGAGGCGGCGCTCAAGGGCAGCCGGGAGATCGGGCTCACCATCGTCTCGATCACGCTGTCGCTGGTCGCCGTCTTCCTGCCGGTTCTGCTCATGGGCGGCGTGATCGGCCGGGTGTTCAACGAGTTCGCCGTGGTGGTGACGACCTCCATCGCGGCCTCTGCCTTCGTGTCCCTCACGCTCACGCCGATGCTCTGCTCGAAGCTCCTCAAGGCCGAGCCGCACGGTCACGATCGCACGGGCTTCGGCGGCATTCTGGAACGCGGCTTCGACGCGCTGCTGGCCGGCTACGACGCGGGCTTGCGGCTCTGCCTGCGTTTCCAGCCCGTCATGCTGCTCGTCTTCTTCGGCACGGTCGCGGGCACCGTCTGGCTGTTCAACGCGGTCCCCAAGGGGTTCTTCCCGCAGGAGGACATCGGCCAGCTCCAGGTCTCCACCGAGGCGCGCCAGGACATCTCCTTCGAAGCGATGATCAAGCTGCAGCAGGAGGTGGCGGACGTCTTCCAGAAGTCGCCCTACGTGGCGCACGTGGCCTCCTCGGCCGGCGTGTCCAACAGCGGATTCTCCAACGGCATGAACGCCGGCCGGCTCTTCGTCGAGCTGAAGCCGCGCGACGAGCGCCCGCCCCTCAATGTCGTTCTCCCGGACCTGCGGCGGCAGCTCGCGGCGATCGCGGGCATCAACACCTTCATGGTGCCGGTGCAGAACCTGAACATCGGCGGCCGCTCGTCGAAGGCGCAGTACCAGTACGTGCTGCAGGGCCTCGACCAGCAGGAACTCTATGGCTGGGCGCAGAAGATGACGGAGGCGATGCAGCGCGACAGGCTCTTCGCCGACGTGAACAGCGACCTTCAGAACAGCGCCCTGCAGGCGACGCTCGTCGTCGACCGCGACAAGGCCAACGCCCTCGGCATCTCCACCGACCAGTTGCGCTCGACGCTTTATTCCGGCTTCGGCACGCGGCAGGTCTCGACGATCTACTCGACCGGCGACAGCTACAAGGTGCTGATCGAGTTCAACTCGAACATCGCATGGTCGCCGGATCGGCTCGACATCCTGCGCATCCGCGCGGCGAACGGCACGCTCGTGCCGCTCTCCGCCTTCGCCCGCGTCGAAAGGACGGCGGGCGCGCTCACGGTCAACCAGCTGGGCCAGCTCCCGGCCGTGACGATCTCGTTCAACCTGCCCAACGGCATCGCGCTCGGGCAGGCCATCGAGCGCACGGACCAGCTCAAGGCAGAGCTCAAGATGCCGCAGACGATCTCGACGAGCTTTGCCGGCACGGCCAAGACCTTCCAGCAGTCGCTCGCCAACCAGGGCCTGCTGCTGACCGCGGCGATCGTCACGATCTACATCGTGCTGGGCATTCTCTACGAGAGCTTCGTCCACCCCTTCACGATCCTGACCGGGCTGCCCTCGGCGGCCCTCGGCGCTCTCGGCACGCTCTGGTGGTTCGACATCGAACTCAGCGTGATCGCCATCATCGGTCTGCTGATGCTGATCGGCATCGTGAAGAAGAACGCGATCATGATGATCGACGTGGCACTGGTCCTGCAGCGCGAGGGGGCGAGCGCGCGCGACGCGATCTACCGCGCCTGCCTGATGCGGTTCCGCCCGATCATGATGACGACGCTCGCAGCCATCATGGGAACGCTTCCCATCGCGCTGGGCGCGGGCGCGGGCGCCGAGCTCCGCCAGCCCCTCGGCATCGCGGTCGTGGGCGGGCTGGTGGTGTCGCAGGCGCTGACGCTCTTCATCACGCCCGTGCTCTACCTCTACATGGACCGCCTCTCGAACGGCCTCGGCCGGCTGTTCTCGGGCGCCGGGACGGCGGCCGAGGAACGCCCAGTCCCGCCTCCGGCAGTGGAAAGGCCCGTCCCCGCGGAGTGACGGGCCAAGTGGCGCAGGCGGAGCGGGCCCGCTAGGCCCGCGCCGATCAGGGCGCCGGCACCGTCCAGGGAAACGTCCAGGTTTCGGTCAGCGCGCGCTCGCCGCTCTGCAGGAAGGCGCGGACGTCGATGGTCTCGCCGGGCTCGCCCGCCACGTCGATGCCCACGCGGAAACCGCCTCGCACGGGGTTGGGCATGAGGAATTGTCCGGTGAGCCGGCCGGACGACACGCTCGCCACGAGCTTCACGGCGTCAGGCTGCTTCATCGCGTAGGCGAGGTCGCCGCCCGAGAAGTCCACCAGGAAACGCCGCGCGTTGGCAGGCTTTTCGCCCCTGTGCCCGTGCGGCACCGGGTCCGTCTGGAACGTCGCGGCCACCTGTCCGCCCGCGTGCAGATCGGCACCGTCCGTCATGGCGCGGATGGTGTAGCCGACATTCGTCTCGGAACCCGCCCTGATGGGCTCCTTGACCTCCCAGAACGCGGCGATGTTGTCGCTGGTCTCGTCGGGCCCCTCGAGTTCGACGAGCGTCACCGCGCCCGCGGGCCAGCGGCCGCGCGGCTCCACCCAGTAGCTGGGCCGCAGGTCGTAGCGGGCCTCGAGATCCTCGTACTGCTCGAAGTTCCGCTCGCGCTGCATCAGCCCGAACCCCTTGGGCGCGTCGTCCACGAAGGTCGAGATGCGCGTGCCGGCCGGATTGCGAAGCGGCCGCCAGATCCATTCGCCGGCGCCCGTATGCAGCAGCAGGCCGTCGCTGTCATGGACTTCGGGCCGGAAGTCCGTGCGGATGCGGCGGTCGTTCTCGCTGGTCCAGAACATCGAGGTGAGAGGCGCGAGGCCCAGATGCGAGAGCTCGCGGCGCGCAAAGAGCGTCGCCTCGACGTCGACCGCCGTGGACACGTCCGGATAGACCGCGAATCGATAGGCACCCGTCACCGAGGGGCCGTCGAGCAGCGCGTGGATGACGACGGACCGGGCCCCGGGCTCGGGATCCTCGATCCAAAAACGGCGAAAGGACGGGAACTCCTCTCCGGGATGGCCCGAGCCCAGCGCGAGGCCGCGCGTCGAAAGCCCGTAGTGCTGCCCGCGGCCCAGGAACCGGAAGTAGCTCGCGCCCTGGAAGACGACGAGTTCGTCCAGCACGCCTGGATCGTTGAGCGGGTAATGCAGGCGGAAGCCGGCGAAGCCGAGGTCTTTCGGCAACGGATCGGCGAAGCGGTTCTGGCCGAGCTCGAACAGGCCTGGATCGTAGGCGAGCGGCGTCGAAACCCCGTCCCGGACGATGGCGATGGCCACGGGCTGCGTGAACAGGAACCCGGCATGAAAGAGCTGCAGCCGGAAAGGCCCGTCGAGCAGCGCCTTCTCCGGTCGGAAGCGGATGTCGCGGTACTGGTCGTAGGAGAGCCGCGCGAGGCTCTCGGGCACGCGTCCGTCGCCGGGATCGTAGGCCCGGCGGGACAGGTCGCGCGCCAGGGCGCGCACCGTTCCCTGATCGAAGGGCAGGCCGCCGGCCGCGGCCGGGGCGAGGCGTGTCGTGGCCATGGCTGCGGTCGTCGCAAGGCTCGCAAGGACGGTTCGGCGGGTCAGGGCGGTCAAGGCGGCTCCGAATGCTGGACCGAGGCCAAGCCGGGACTGGCTCTCCCGCCGCAAACGCGGTCTGCGACCTCGGCGTTCCGTCGGCGGAGCGGCGGCGCGGTTGTCCTGCCGGTGCGATCAGGCTAGAGGAGGCCCCGACCGGAGGCGTGGGCTCGCTGCGGGCCCCCTCCCCCCTTTTTCCGAACGCGGGTTTGCGATGTCGGCCGATGCCCCGAAGATTTCCTTCGTGTCCCTGGGTTGCCCCAAGGCCCTCGTCGACAGCGAGCGCATCATCACGCGGCTGCGCGCGGAGGGCTACGACCTCGTGAAGTCCCACGAGGGGGCGGACGCGGTGATCGTGAACACCTGCGGCTTCCTCGACAGCGCCAAGGCGGAGTCGCTCGCGGCGATCGGCGAAGGCCTGGCCAGGAACGGCAAGGTCATCGTGACCGGATGCATGGGCGCCGAGCCCGAGCAGATCCGCGAGGCCTATCCCGGCGTGCTCGCCATCACCGGCCCGCAGGCCTACGAGAGCGTGCTCGGCGCGGTCCACGCGGCCGTGCCGCCTGCGCACGATCCCTTCCTCGATCTCGTACCGCCCCAGGGCGTCAAGCTCACGCCGCGCCACTACGCCTACCTGAAGATTTCCGAGGGGTGCAACAACCGCTGCAGTTTCTGCATCATCCCAAGGCTACGGGGCGATCTGGCCTCGCGTCCGATCGGCGACGTCCTCAAGGAGGCCGAGAAGCTGGTGAAGGCCGGCGTGAAGGAACTGCTCGTCATATCGCAGGACACCTCCGCCTACGGGATCGACCTGAAATATGCGACCAGCCCGTGGCAGGGGCGCGAGGTGCGCACGAAGTTCCTCGATCTCGCCCGCGAACTCGGCGAGCTCGGAGCCTGGGTGCGCCTTCATTACGTCTATCCCTACCCGCACGTGGACGAGGTGATCCCGCTCATGGCGGACGGCAAGGTGCTGCCCTACCTCGACATTCCCTTCCAGCACGCCTCTCCGACCGTACTGAAGGCGATGCGGCGCCCTGCCCACCAGGAAAAGACGCTGGAGCGCATTCGCGCCTGGCGCGAGGTCTGCCCGGACCTCGCGGTCCGCTCGACGTTCATCGTCGGTTTTCCCGGCGAGACAGACGAGGAGTTCGAGGAACTCCTCGCCTTCCTCGACGAGGCGAAGCTGGAGCGCGTCGGTTGCTTCAAGTACGAGCCCGTGCGCGGCGCGGCGGCGAACGACCTCGGCCTGCCCACGGTGCCCGAGGCGGTCAAGCAGCAGCGCTGGAACCGCTTCATGGAGCGCCAGCAGAAGGTGAGCGCCCGGCGCCTCGCCTCACGTGTCGGCCGGCGCATCAAGGTCATCATCGACGATGCAGGGCCCACGGTCGCCAAGGGCCGCTCGCAGTGGGACGCGCCGGAGATCGACGGCAACGTCTTTGTCGCGAGCCGCCGGCCTCTGCGGGTGGGCGACATCGTCACCGTGAAGGTGGAGCGGGCCGACGCCTACGACCTGCACGGGGTGGCGGTGTAGCCTGTCGACGACGAGTTGACAGACTGCCGAGGCGACACGCTCCACCCAGCCATGCGCCTCGGGACGCTCTTCGGCAACGGGCCGGGCCCCTGCCGTCGCATGCAGGCGACGCACGACGAACGGCGCGCCCAACGGATCGACGTTTCGGCCATCCCGACGATCGACGCCGCGGCCTCCGGCAGCAAAAAGGGCGGCCTCTCGGCCGCCCTCGCAGTCCTCCGGGCCTTCCGCTCACTGCGGCAGCTTGTCCTCGATGCCCTTGACGTACCAGTTCATCGAGAGAACCTGCTCGTCGGCGAGGGCGCCCTTGCCCTTGCACTCCACTTCCTTGCCGTCCTGGTTGAAGACGGGGCACTTGAAGGGGTTGAGCGCGCCCGACTTGATGGCGGCCTCGGTGTCGGTGGCGGCCTTCTTCACGTCGTCGGACATGTTGGTGAAGGGCGCCATGTTGACCATGTTGGCCGCGAAGCCGCCCCAGGTGTCCTCGGACTTCCAGGTGCCGTCCAGCACCATCTTGGTGCGGGCGATGTAGTAGTCGTTCCAGTTGTCGACGATGGAGGTCAGCGTCGCCTTGGGGGCGAAGCGGATCATGTCGGAGGCCTGGCCGAAGGCGAGCTTGCCGCGGGCCTCGGCCTGCTGGAGAGGCGCCGGGCTGTCCGTGTGCTGGGTGATGATGTCGGCGCCCTGGTCGAGCAGCGCCTTGGCCGCGTCGGCCTCCTTGCCGGGGTCGAACCAGGTGTTCGCCCAAACGATCTTGACCTTGACGTTCGGGTTCACCGACTGCGCGCCGAGCATGAAGGCGTTGATGCCGGACACGACTTCCGGGATCGGGAAGGACGCGACGTAGCCGATCGTGTTGGTCTTCGTCATCTTGCCGGCGATGACGCCCTGCACGTAGCGGCCCTCGTGGAACTTGGCGGAATAGGTCGCCACGTTCTTGTCGCGCTTGTAGCCCGTCGCGTGCTCGAACTTCACGTCGGGGTATTTCTTGGCCACCTTCAGCGTCGGCTCCATGAAGCCGAAGGAGGTCGTGAAGATCAGCTTGTGGCCGGAACGGGCCAGCTGCTCGATGGAGCGCTCGCTGTCGGCCAACGGCACGTTCTCGAGGAACGTGGTCGTCACCTTGTCGCCGAGCGCCTTCTCGACGGCGAGGCGGCCCTGGTTGTGCTGGTAGCTGTAGCCGAAGTCGCCCACCGGGCCGACATAGACGAAGCCCACCTTGAGCTTGTCCGCGGCCGTGGCCGGGGCGGCGAGGCTCGCCGCGACGACGGCCGCTGCGGCCGCCTTGATCCACGTCGTCATGTTCTCAACGTCCTTCCTGTCGTGTCGGGCGAGGTCTTGAACGGGTCCCGCCGTCCCGAGCCGGCAGACCCTGGATGCCCCGTGCGGCGACGCTAGCGCATCACCGGTCCGGGACGAAAGGTGTTCCGAGCGATCCCGGCGCCGAAACGCTGCGTCGTCCACCGATCGACATCAGCACCAGGGCCACGATGGTCGCCACGTAGGGAAAAGCCGTCAGCGCCTGGGAGGGAATGCCGAGCGAGGCGGCCTGGGCATGCAACTGCAGGACGGTAGCGCCGCCGAAGAGATAGGCGCCGAAGAGCAGGCGCAGCGGCCGCCACGAGGCGAAGACCACGAGCGCCAGGGCGATCCAGCCGCGGCCCGCCGTCATGCCCGGCGACCAGAACGGCGTGTAGACGAGCGAGAGATAGGCGCCGGCCAGCCCCGCGCATCCGCCGCCGAACAGGATGGCGAGGAACCGCACCCAGGCGACTGGCAGTCCCAGCGAATGGGCGGAGGTATGGTTCTCGCCGATCGAGCGCAGGGTCAGGCCGGCCCGGCTGCGGTTGAGGAACCACAGCACGCCGAGGGCAAGCGCCAGGGAGGCATAGACGAACGGGTTCTCGCCGAAGACGAGGTTGCCCACGACAGGCAGGTCCGTGAGGCCGGGGATGCGGATGGATGGGATCGCGTCGCGTTGCGTACCGACGAAGCCCGAGCCGATCAGGCCGGACAGCCCGAGCCCCATGATGGTCAGCGCGAGCCCGGACGCGACCTGGTTGGTCGCGAGCCCCAGCACGAGGAAGGCGAAGAGGCACGACAGCGCCATGCCCGCCAGGATCGCCGCGGCAATGCCGACGATGGAGCTCCCGGTGATGATCGCCATGGCGAAGCCGCAGGCCGCGCCGACCGCCATCATTCCCTCGACGCCGAGGTTGAGCACGCCGGAGCGCTCCACCACGAGTTCGCCGATCGCCGCGATCAGCAGGGGCGTCGCGGCGGTGATGACGGTCATCAGGACCGCTTCCCAGACGGCCATGTCAGCCCCTCCCCCGCACGAGCCGCACGCGATAGGAGACGAGCGCGTCCGCAGCCAACACGCACATCAGCAGCACGCCCTGGAAGGCGCGCGTAAGGTCCAGCGGCAGCTTCATGGCGATCTGCGCGTTCTCGCCGCCGATCACGGTGAGCGCCACGACGAGGGCGCCGAATACCATGCCCAGGGGATGCAGCCGCCCGAGGAAGGCCACCGTGATCGCGGTGAAGCCGACGCCGCCGGAAATCGCCGGCTTGAGCTGGCCGATCTGACCCGTCACCTCGACGATGCCGGCGAGCCCGGCCAGCGCGCCCGAAATGGCGAAGGCCGCGAGCAGCAGCTTGTCGGAGTTGAAGCCCGCGAAACGGGCGGCCTTGGGACTTTCCCCCGCGACACGGACGCCGAAGCCGAAGAGGGTGCGACTCATCACGAACCAGGCGACGAGCACGACCAGCGGTCCCAGCAGCACGCCCGCGTGGAGGCGCTCGCCCTCCGCGATGAAGGGCAGCGTCGCACCGGGGTCGAAGGTCACGGTCTGCGGGAAGTTGAAACCCTTGGGGTCGCGCCACGGGCCGCGGACGAGATAGTCCAGCGTGAGGTCGGCGACATAGACGAGCATGAGGCTCGTCAGGATCTCGCTGACGCCGAAGGCGACGCGCAGCAGCGCGGGAATGAGCGCGAAGAGCATCCCTCCGATCGCCCCGCAGACCAGGGCCAGCACGAGCACCCAGGCGCCGGCGCCGGTGCCGTGCGCCAGCAAGGGCACGATGCTGCCCGCCAGCGCGCCCATGATGAATTGGCCCTCCGCCCCGATGTTCCAGAGGTTGGCGCGGAAGCAGAAGGACAGCCCGACGGCGATGAGGAGCAGCGGCGTCGCCTTGATGGCGAGTTCCTGCAGGGCCCAGCCCTGGGTGAGCGGCTCGATGAAATAGACGTCGAGCGCTTCGGCGGGCGAACGGCCCATCAGCGCGATGATGACGCCCCCGATCAGGATGGCCGAGACCACGGCCGCCAGCGGCGCCAGCGCACGCGCAACGGCGGGGACGTCTCCGCGCGGGACGAGTTCAAGCCGCATGGACGTGGCTCTCCCCGCTGCCGGCCATCAGGAGGCCGATCTCCTCGCGCCCGATCTCGCGTGCGGGGTGCGTGGCCGAAAGCCGGCCGTCATGGATCACGGCGATGCGGTCGGCGATGGCGAAGATCTCGTCGAGGTCCTGGCTGATCACGATCACGGCCGCGCCGCGCGCAGCGAGATCGATGAGCGCCTGCCGGATCGTCGCGGCCGCGCCGGCGTCCACGCCCCAGGTCGGCTGGTTCACGACGAGCACGCCGGGCTCGCGCAGGATCTCCCGTCCGACCACGAATTTCTGCAGGTTTCCGCCCGACAGCGTGCCGGCCGGCGGGTCGACCCGGCCCTTGCGCACGTCGAAGGCCTTGATGATGTCGCCGGCCACGCGCCTGGCCGCCGACGTGTCGACGAGGCCGTTGCGCGCCACGCCGCCGGTCGCGTGGCGCGACAGCACGACGTTTTCCGACAGCGACAGTTTCGGCGCGGCCGCGTGGCCGTTGCGCTCTTCCGGCACGAAGGCCGCATTGCGCCGCCGCCGCCCGTCGATCCCGATCTGGCCGACGGGGCTGGCGTCGAGTTGCACCGCTGCGTCCTCGGCCGCGACCGCCTCGCCCGACATCGCCGCGAAGAGCTCCGACTGGCCGTTGCCGGCCACGCCCGCAATGCCGACGATCTCGCCGCCGCGGACGGCGAGCGACACGTTCGACAGCGCCGTCCCGTGCAGCTCGGCCGGGGGCAGGCTGAGGTTTCTGAGCTCGAAGCGCACGGGGCCGAGCTGGTGGGCCGGCGCGGCGCGCACCTCGACCACCTCGCTGCCGACCATGAGGGCCGCGAGGCGCGAGACGCTTTCGACGCGCGGATCGCAGGCCGCCACGACCTTGCCGGCCCGCAGCACGGTGGCGCGCTGGCAGAGCCTCTTCACCTCGTCCAGGCGATGCGAGATGTAGAGCAGTCCGCAACCGGAGGATGCGAGCTTCTCGAGCGTCACGAAAAGCGTGTCCGCCTCCTGCGGCGTCAGCACGGAGGTCGGCTCGTCGAGGATGAGGAGCTTGGGCTCGCGCAGGAGCGCGCGGACGATCTCGATTCGCTGTCGCTCGCCGGCCGAGAGCGTCCAGACCGGGCGCCTCGGCTCGAGCGCGAGGCCATAGCGCTTGCCGACCTCGGCGATGCGGCGGTCGAGGTCTCCGAGCGGTTCGCCCTTCGGCAGCGACACCGCCACGTTCTCGGCCACGGTGAGGTTGTCGAACAGCGAGAAGTGCTGGAACACCATGCCGATGCCGAGCGCGGCGGCATCGTCGGGCGCATTGAGCGCGACCGGCCGGCCCTGCCAGAGGATCTCGCCCTCGTTCGGCTGCAGCAGGCCGAAGAGAATCTTCACCAGTGTCGACTTGCCCGCGCCGTTCTCGCCCAACAGCGCGTGGATCTCGCCCGGGCGGACGTCGAGGTCGATGTGGTCATTGGCCGTGAAGGAGCCGAAGCGCTTCACGATGCCGCGCAGGCTCACGAGGGCCGGACCCGCCTCGCCGGCCGATTGCGTCTGTGCCCCTGTCATGCCGGGACCCGCCTCCCCTCACCCCAGCGGCGGCGGGCCCCCTTCGGGATGGTCGCCGCCGCCGACCTCACGCAGTCTTGCGCAGATCGAGCGCTCGCCAAAGAGCAGAGTTTCGCGCGAATTGCTCGCAGATTGCGAGCGCTGCCTCTGCCGTGCCGCTCAGGGAACCAGGATCGTCGTCCCTGTCGTCTCGCGGGCCTCGAGGGCGCGGTGCGCCTCCGCGGCGTCCTTCAACTTCCACTTGTGGTTGACGGGGATCTTGACCGCGCCGGTCGTCACGACCCCGAAAAGGTCGCGCGCCATGCGCAGGAGATCGGAACGCTCCGCCGTGTAGGTGAACAGCGTGGGGCGCGTGGCGAAGAGTGAGCCCTTCTGGGCGAGGAGCCCGATGTTGAACGCCTCGATGGGCCCGGAGGCGCTGCCGAAGCTCACGAACATACCCAGCGGCTTCAGGCAGTCCAGCGAGCCCGGGAAGGTCGCCTTGCCCACGCCGTCATAGACCACGTCGCACTTGCGTCCCTTGGTGATTTCGCCCACCCGGGCCACGAAGTCCTCGGACGAGTACAGAATGGTGTGGTGGCAGCCGTTCTTCCTGGCGAGCTTCGCCTTGTCCTTCGTCCCGACCGTGCCGATCACGGTGGCGCCGAGGTGGTTGGCCCACTGGCTCGCGATCAGGCCCACGCCGCCGGCCGCTGCGTGAATGAGGACCGTGTCGCCCCGGCGCACCTTGTAGGTCCGGCGCAGGAGATACTGCGCGGTCAGGCCCTTGAGCATCATGCCCGCGGCGACGTTGTAGGAGATGGCCTCGGGCAGCTTCACGAGCAGGCGGGCGGGGACGTTGCGCTCCTCCGCATAGCCGCCGTAGCCGGCCACATAGGCGACCCGGTCGCCCTTGCGATAGCCGGTGACGCCCTCGCCCACCGCGACCACGTCGCCCGCCGCCTCGCTGCCTGGAATGAAAGGCGACTGCGGCGGCGGGTAGAGGCCGGTCCGGTGGTAGACGTCGATGAAGTTGATGCCGATCGCGCGGTTCTTGACGCGCACCTCGCCCTTGCCGGGAGGCGGCAGCGCGACGTCCTCGTAGACCATGGCCTCGGGGCCGCCGACCTTGTGTACCTGGATTGCCTTGACCATGCTCGCCCTCGCAGGCCCCGCGGGCCCCCTGCCTCTGACTCGGCCGCCATCTTACGGAGTGATGCCAGCCGATCGCTTAAGTGTTGATATTTCTATATTTTTCGGAATACGATTTCGCTCTACCCCACTTTGAGCCCCACGGTCTGCGCCGCATGCAAAGAGCTTAAAGGACGCGCAGGGGCGTGCAAGAGCGCGAACGTTGCGGCGCCCTCCCCGACCTCCCCGCCCATAACGTTCCCCGTCCGGAACATTATCCCCCGGGCCCCCCGACCCCCGACGATCGACGAGAACCTTATGCGGGCGGACCTGTCGCCGGCCGAGCACTCCGCGCATGTGGCGCAGCGGAAGGCGCTCTATGAGGCGAAGCACAAGACGACGGCACACGGCGGGAACAAGGGCACGGGGGGCAAGTTCGGACCGTCTCGCCAAATTGGCGACACGGCCGACCGTTTTACGAAAGAGGTCGCGACCAAGACCGGGCGCCCCGAGCGATCCGCCCAGGGCGCGCAGGCCTCGCCCATTGCACAGTCGCCCGGGCCTGGGCGGCGACAACGGGGGCGAGGCTTGCTCGCCGGTTGCTTCCGCGCCTTCCCGTCGCGGCCGACGGTCTTCGCCAACTGGGGAATTTCCCCAGTTGCCCCTAGATCCTCTCGGACCGCGCCGAGGGTTCGCCAAAATGGCGAAGCTAACGACCGCTTCACGAAAGAGGTCGCGACCAAGACCGGGCGCCCCGGACGAGGCAAGGAAAACGCTCGCCAAAATGGCGACCGTTTTACGAAAGAGGTCGCGACCAAGACCGGGCGCAATTGGGAAGCATGCGGTCGCCAAATTGGCGACTGCAAACCGTCTCGCCAAATCAGCACACAGCCGCTAATCGCCAAAATGGCGATAAGCAAAGTGACCGCTTCACGAAAGAGGTCGCGACCAAGACCGGGCGCCCCGAGCGATCCGCCCAGGGCGCGCAGGCCTCTCCCCTTGCGGATTTCGCAACGGCCTGGGCGGCAACGATGGGGGCGACGGGCGGCGAAAAGTCGTTCCGATCGGGAACGACTTCCGCCTCCTCGGGCTCGATCTCAACCCGCGGCGCCGTTCTTGAGCGCTACGAGCACGCGTTCTACAATGGTCGGACCCGGTTTCCGAGGAGAACGACCTCCTCTTCCTCGCAGCGTTGGGACAAGGCATGGCAGGGCGCCCGAAAGCGAATTCGATCCGCAGGAAGCGTCTTCGCCGCGAAGCCGAAAAGGCGTCGGGCGGCTCGCACCTCTTGCAGGAGAACGGCTTCCGCTTGCTGACGGAAGACGGGCGCTTCTTGTCGCTGGAATCGGCTGGCGACGGCAAGTGATCGAGACCGTCTAGGATCCGTTCGCCTGGGCGGCCGCCTTCGCGGCGACCGGGACGACCGCGTTATGCCCGGATTGGTTTGAGGTGCTAGAGGACGGGCGGATCGCCTTGCACCTGGGCGACGAGGACTGAAACGACAACGGCCCGACCAATGGTCGAGCCGTTCGCTTATGCCTGCCGTGCCGCGCCTGCCGTGCCTTGCCCAGCCCTGCCGGGCCCCGCCCAGCCGTGCCGCGCCTGCCGTGCCTGCCAAGCCCTGCCGAGCCGCGCCACGCCACGCCGAGCTCTGCCTTGCCTGCCGTTCCGTGCCAATGCCGGCCGAAGCCGACGGCCGAAACATTGCTCCCGCCCGATCGCCCGTGCAAGCCGGATTCGCGTGTGGACAATCTATCCGCCGACCCTCACACCGGCCGTCCTGGGGAGGATGACGGGCCCGACCCTAACCCTTCGACTTCCCCTTCGCCTGGGCGAGGACCTGTCGCTCGAGACGGTGAAGGCGCGGCTCCGGTGCTCCCGGTGCGGCACGCGGCCGAAGCCGGAGTCCGTCGCGCCCTGGTCCCAGGCGATGGCGAGTGGACACGGGAGCT
Organism: Alsobacter sp.; assembly: GCA_046349155.1. Lineage (GTDB taxonomy): Bacteria > Pseudomonadota > Alphaproteobacteria > Rhizobiales > Beijerinckiaceae > Alsobacter. The sequence goes on from JAXMCW010000008.1 coordinate 55,143, forward strand.
TGTGAGGCGCCGGGCCGTTGCGAAAATCGCAACTGTTTGTGAAATTACCAATTGTTTATCAATGTCTTGCACGAAGTTGTGCAAGTGTTATCGTGGCGCCCAGGACAACGGAGGAATGGGCGATGCTGATCTTCGACACGTTCAAAGAGGCCGCGGCGACCGCTGTATCAGCGATGGGGACGACCGCGTTGTGCCCGGACTGGTTCGTCGTGCTCGAGGACGGGCGGGTCGGGCTCGATTTTCCAGACGAACTTGGGGGCAACGGCGCAACTAGGTGTGCTTCTTCTGGGACGGGCATATCTGGTGCTCCGGGTCCCACCAGAGAACGCGGAATATGGCACCGTCTTTGACCCCAAAGACCCGACACCGGCCAGTGACACGGACCGAATAGATCGTCTCGATCTCATATCCCAACTCGGTAAGCCGTTCGCGGGCTTCCTTGACGATCGCCGTTATCTCGATCTCGTGACAACCCACCGCCAGAAGCTCTGACCAGGTCATAGTCTGGAGACTGAGAAGGCGCGGGATTACGGACGTTAGGAGTTCTGCGGCCGGTACAGCGTGCCAACCGAACGGCCCATCTAGATCGATTGATTCGAGGGTCCAAGCAAACGGCTTTCCCGCCATGTTGTCGGCGAGGGATCCGCCGCGCGGGACCTTGCTCGCTTGCGGGTTAAAGGCGCGGGATGGCTTCTTTCCGCGCCCCACGGCTTACGCCTCGGCGGGCAGACTGCCGTAGTACTCCGCCATCGCGGCGGGCGTAATCTCTTCGTTGCTTCGCACGTTCGGCGGGAGGCCCTGCCGCGCGTCCCGCCACGGTGCCTCAGCGTGCGTGAGGTCACTGAGCCACTGGGGGCTCTTATCGCCGTAGTAGCCGAGCACCGCCCGAATCGTCTCCTTGCCAGTGTCGTCGATGTCCTCGACACGGCCCGAAATGTCACCCGGCTTTACAATGAAGTATCCGCGATGGGCCGAATATAGATCAGGCGAGACGGGGCCGTTCGCCCACGCTTCGATCCGCTCGTTAAACAGCGGGCGCTCGTCCCACACCAGAGACCACGCCTGTACGTAGTAGACGAGCTTTTGCAGCTTCATCGCGGTCATGGGGCCGTGCTCGGAAAGGATGAACGCGGCGACGTCGTAAACGCGTGCCATCGGGCAGTCCCTCCTCTCGATCTCGGCAAGTCTTTCGGCTGCGATGGATAGGCGTGATTTAGCGGCAGAACAAGGCGATTCAAGGTAGCACATTGTGTCGCGACGGGGGTTAATATTAGGGCCGGGCCTTTTCAGGTCCGGCCCTTCTCGCGCCACATCCCCCGTCGCGGTAAAGGAGTCGAAACCCGCGCCGGAAGCTCTCTCAACCTCGAATAATGGTCGTCCCGGTCCGCTGCGCCCGCGCGATCGCAGGCCCGCTCCGCAGGGTCGCCCGCTGATTTGGCAAGGCCGAGACGGCCGCCCCTCCCAAGAGGAAGGACGGGATCCCCACAAGCCCGGCCTGGACTTGGATGTCCTGTAGGAAAATCGGCGTGCGCTCACCGTACGCCGTCCAGGCGAAGAGGCACGGCTCGGCGCCGGGGATCGTGTCGTCCTTCACGAGCCGATCGGCGAACCCTTGGGCGGCGATTTCGCTCTGCGCGTACCACGCCCCCGTCTTCATGGTGGCGAGCACGCCTTCGACGGTGTGGCGGACCTGTCCGGGCGTCCGCCGGTCGCTGTACGCGACGACGGCCGAGGCGACCTGCCGCGTCTCGGCCTCGAGCGTCGCCGCCTGGGCGGCCACGCGCGACGCGCGGCCGTATGCCAGGGCGATCGGCTCGACGAGCCCGAGCCAACTTCCGGGGCCCGCGATGATGCTGTCCGCGGCGAATGCGATCGGGAGCGCGGCGCCGGCCGTTGCGCCTTCGAGGGAGACGACCGTATCGGGCCGGGCCTTTATGATCTCGGCAATCGCCACGGCCTCGGAGACGACGCCGCCGGGCGAGTTGAGGCGGATGGCGAGCGGCATCGGGCCGGTGTCGCCTTCGGCTTCCTCGATCGCCTGGGCGACCTCCGCGGCCGTGAAGTCGGTCCCGCACACGCCGTAGAGACAAACCCAATTGCGGACAGGGGGCTCGGTCATCGTCTCGGCTCCTCGTACGTCGTCCCGTCTCGTGCGGGGAATAGGCTGATCGTGAATTCTTGCACCGCCCGGAGCGCGTCGGCTCGCGAGAGTCCGCGCCGTGTGAGGTTGTCGACGGCGCCCCGAAGGGTCTCGAGAGGCGCGTCGACGCGGTATGCGAAGCGAAGCAGCGCCAGCACGGCCGTCTCGTCGGGCTGGGGCGCCTCGGTCGTCGTCATCGGCGCCGCGTCGGCTTGGCCGGCTCGTTCGTGCGCTCTCGGCTTTCCTGGACGGCCTCGGAGAGGCCTTCGGCCGCTTGCTCGCCGATGGACTTCGGCTTCGCCTCGCGGTCGCGTCGGATCTGTTCGTGCGCGTCGCGCATTTCATCAGCCATCAGTGGGCTCCCATGGTTGCAGGGCTTCGATATTCGCTGCGGCGGCCCTCGATCCAATGCGCGTACAAGAGGGCGCGGACGGGCCGGGACGAGCGGTACAGCGCCAACGCCGCCAACGCCTGGAAGCGCACGGCCGAGTTGCTCGGCGTGTGGCGCTTGATGTCGGCGAGGAGGTCGATCTCGTGCGCCCATCTCGCCGTCGCGACCGAGCCGAACTCGTTCACGTACGCGTCGGCGTCGGCGTCGGTGAGCCCGGCCGCGTAGAACAGTTGGCGGACCTCGTCCTCGTCCGACATTACGCGACGGTCCGGGCTTTGATCTTGAGGAGCCGGGCCGAGGCCCGTCGGGCTTCGTCACGATCGTGCGTCGCCGCGGCGATGGTCGCGTTCAGCGCGTCGACCTCGGCCTCGTCGACGTCGTCACCGGCGGCCCGGTCGTGGCCGTGGGCGGCGAGGGAGGCCTTCGCCTCGGCGATCGCCGACTCGGCCGTCGAGATGGCGGCGGCGATCGACGTCTCGAGCGTGGCGGCGCGGGTTTTCGTGCTGGCGCGGAATGCTTCGACGTCGTTCGCCAGTGCGTCCAATTCGGGCTTGAACATGGGGTCTATCCTTTCCGGGTGTCGCTGATGGACAGAATTCGGCGCCGTTCGTCGATCGTGAGCGGGATCGCGGGCGGCTCGGCCTTGGGCGCCGGAGCACGGCCGGTTTTCACTTTGTAGGCCTGCAACTCGTCATGGCGCCGGAGCACGCCGCGCGCTTCGCTGACGATCCGGCCAATCTCGCGCTCGACGGCCTTTTTCAGCCGGCCGCGCAGCACGCGGGCGGCGTCGCTATGCCGAGGAGACTTGAGGCGCAGGCAAACCAAGGCGTCGCCGATCGCGCGGCTCGGCGGGACCGTGCCTTTCCAAATGTCGACGGCGTCGAGGATGTAGTTATCAACCATCGACGACCTCAATCCGGACCGCGCTCCGGTTGCCCGACCGCGGATGTGCGACCTCGCGAAACTTCACGCGGAGTCCGACGTACACGTGGTCGATTCCGGCGCCGTCCAATACCCTTTGCGCGCAGTACGTTTCTTGGCCGTCGTCGCTGACAATGAATCCAAAACCCGCGCGCTCGGGCCGCGGCGGGGAGTAGCGAGCAATCTTGCCGTAGACCCAAGGCTCCGGCGGCTTCGTCGAACGTTCGGCTCGCGTGGTTCGCTCGATCTTCGCGACCACGAGTCGACCGTCGCGGAGCACCTTCGGCTCGATCCGGACCTTGTCGCCTTTGCCGAGGTCCGATTCGAGGCCCGCGTCCGTCAGGATGAAGCTCGCGACATAGTAGGCGGCGCCGTCGTCGGCATCGATCATGGCGAACGCCGCGCCCTTATCGTTGTGTCCGAAGTGAGCGACGACCCCGCGGATCATTCGCCGTCCCCTTCGGGCGGCGTCTCGGCCTCGCGCTCTTCCCTGCGAATGCGCGGGCGGCGCGACGGCTTGGCCGGGCGCGATGGACGAGGACGGGGGCGGGCGGCCATCTAGACGGCCTCCGACGCGGCGGCGCGGAGCGCGTCGTCCGTGACGAGGAGAAGCTCGCCCGGGGCATCGGGCCGGCGCGCGACGGGCGAGCCGCTCGCGGCTTCCAGCTCGCGGGCGAGGAGCTCTTCGCGGACCTCGAGGAGGCTCCGCTCGGTGTCGATCTCCTCGAGCCTCGCGCTCCGTTCGCCCGCGCTAATCCCGCCGGGCGCGCAGTCCGCGACGAGCACCTCCTCGAGCCGCGCGGGATCCATTTTCGCCCAAATATCGAAGCACGCCTCGGAGGCGAGCCGGTCGAACGTGTGGGTGTCGAGGCGGACATTCGCCCAAGAGGACTGCCCGACCTCGAGCCGGCCGCGCGCCTGGGCCGCGGCGATCGCCTCGCGAACGCGGCGCCTTGCTTCGCCCTTGTCGACGGGAAGGGCGAGAAGCTCCTCCCGATCGAGCCCAAGCTCTGCGATCCGGGCGCGGACCTCGCCGAGCTCGGCGCTCGTTTCGGCCAACGCACTGCGAAAGGCGGTCGCGGCGGTTTCGATTTTCTTTCCTGCCATTGGTCAGTCCTCCCGCGGCACGGCCGGGCGGTTCGCCCGGGTGAAGGCGGCTTCGGCGGATTGACGAAGTGAGCGCGCGACCTCGAGCCGGGCCGTCGCGTCGCGATAGCGGGCCTCGGCGTCGCTGGCCTCGACCATCGCGTCGCGCCAGGTCTTCTCGAGATCCCGGAGGGCCGGGCGATCACGCTCGTCGACCCGCGACACATCCAAGGCGCCGGAGCGGTCGGTCGGCCAGCCTTGATACCAAGTTTCGGAGCGAAACCGGACCTCATCCAGGCGATAAGGGAGGCGAATGCGAGACGCGAATTCGTCGATTCGGTCGCGGGCCCGGCGGCTGGCGTCATAGGCGGCGCGGTGCCGGTCGCCAGCGGCGCGGGCGAGGATTTGAGCGTCCTCGGCGTCGTTCCGGATACGACGGAGCCGGGCCGGGTCGAGTGCTGACGTGAAGCTGAGGTGTGTGACCATGGTCCCAGGATAGGAACGGGATTCGTCACGTCCACGATTTTGCAAATTTTGCAGCGACGGCGTCCAGGTCGTCGGAAATCGTTCGCGTTGACAGGGTATTTACGCCGAGATTCCTCAACGCTTGGACGAAGTATTCCGGAGTGTTTTCCGCGGGATAACGTGGCACGCGGAGGGAGCGGATCTCCGATTCCATTGCTCGGGCGGCCGCGTGTTTCGATTGGTGCCAGTGGTACAGCCGCGCCCACTGCGCGAGGAGGAGGCGGCGTCGCTCGACGTCGGACGAGGCGGCGACGTCTTCCAGGGCGACCAGCTTGCGCAGCGCGTCGGCGACCAGGGGATCGGGCGAGGCGTCGGCCTGGGCGAGGAGGTGGGCGCGGCGGACGGCGGGGTCGAGCGGCATGTTTCGATTTCCGAAATAGCCCCTAGACGGGCCTACAGCCGGCCAAGGACGGCCGAGGACGGCTTCCGGGTGCTCCGGTCGTCCGAAGGCCTCGGCGGCCCGTGGCGCCTGGCGCGCGTGGCGGCGTGAAGGCCGCACGGACGATGGCGTCGATTGCCGCCGCGTCGAGGCCCGGCCCCGCTAACACGACGAGCGCGGCGGACACGGCCCGGGCGATCTCCGCCCGCTCCGTCGGCGCCGACACGAGCAGCCCCTGTATCGCGCCGGGGAGGGCCTGCACGGCCGTCCGGGCGACCTTGATCCGCGAGGCGGCGGCCTTTTCGAACGCAGCGAACGGGACGACCTCCTCGGCCTCGACGTCGCCCTCGACGTCCAGAATCCAGCTTTCGAGAATGAGCTTGGACGCGGCCATGTCGGCAGGTGTCGCGGACGGGACGTCGGGGACGCTGAGGAATGCGCCAGGCGGCGGCTCGGGGATCGCAGCGGCCCGGGCTCCCATGTCGTGAAGGGCGGCGTCAAGGTCGTCGGCGAGCGCGCGGATCATGGCGTCGTGCGCGAGGGCAGCGGCCCTGTCGACGGCGACGGCGATGTCCTGAACGAGCCGCTCAATCGCCGGCTTGGCGGCCTGCTGATAGCAGTGCGCAAGGGCGTCCCGGTGAATGTATTTCGAGGCGAGGGCGTCGGCCTTCCGTCGGGTCTTTCGCAGGGCGCTCGCGAGCTTTGTCGCTCGGGCGGCGGCGATCTTGCGGGACGTCTCCGGCGCCGGGCGTGTCGTGTCCGGCTTCGTGATCTTCGCGGCGAGCGACGCCTCCGCGGCGACGACGTCGATCTTCCCGTCGCGACGGAGGCCGGCGCCGAGGAGACCTTGCTGCGCCCAGCCTGTTACGGCCGCGCGCGACACGCCGCGGCGCCTCGCAAACTCGGCCTTCGTGGTGATGTCTGACATTAGCTCGCGCTCCTAAGTGGTTTAGACGTAAACTCAGAATAGGACTCTATGCCTAATTTCGGAATGCGCTCCCGATCCACCGGCATATGCTTTTCGAGCCAGGGACCCTCGGTCATTCCAGGAAGGACGGGTCGCCGTCGGTCGAGCCAGATCGCGTGATGCGTTCGGCTCGACGCCGCGCGACCAGCGCGCGTCGCTTTGCGTACTCAGCGCCCCCGTCCGTAGCGCGGCGCGCCCGGTTCCTTGCGCGGATCTCCTCGCGATGCTTCTCGCGATAGGTCGCCGCTTGTAGAAGCTGACGATCGCGGATGTGTGCCAAGTCGGGCGAGAGTGGGCCGGCCCCTATCGGCCGGTAGGACAAGCCCCTCACGATCGTGCGGACGGTCGATTCGTGTATCCCGTAGAGCCATCCGATCGCACGGCACGACGTTCCCTCGGCCCGAAGGCGACGGACCTCCTCGGCCTGGGCTTGCGTCAGCTTCGCTTGCCCACTCCGTTCGCCGGCCGGCACGGTGCCGAAGAACACGGAGTCGGCCTTATTCTCCGTCGCGGTGCCCCAGGCCAGATTCCGGACGTCGTTGTCGAGCACGTCCTCGTTAAGGTGACGTACTACGGCGCGCTCAAAGGGCGGCGGGCCGAGATGGGTGACGGCAACGGCCCGGTGCACGAGCACCTTTGACTTCCGGCCCGCCTCGTAAAGCGACACGACAAGATAGCCCGACCGTTGCTCGATCGGTTTCAGGATCCGTCCAGCCTTCGCCTTCCAGTCCTTGCCGTCCTTGTCCCGACGGATGCGGCCGCGCGTGCTGGCGCTGTAGTCGGGTGCGAAGGGGATCGGCTTCCATTTCTCGGGGGCGTCACTCATGACGCGACTCCACGTCGCGCACCGATGCGCGCTTGATGTGTAGGGCATTAGTCATGCTCCATCGTTCGCCCTGGTCGGGCGAGTTGCTTCCATGTTTTCGGAGTGCGGACGGCCGCCGCTCCGAAGGCGGCGAAACTCTCTGAGGGGGTCCACATACCCCCCTCGTAGAGAGGGGTGTGTGTGTGTGAGGGTATGTGTCTATATTTCTCAACGACTTAGCAAAGTGAGTGGGGAGGTATGTGAGACTGTGTGTGTGGGCGCTTCCAGAACACAAAGCGTCGCTTTTAGAACAGTTTTCCCGGCTCATTGGTCGTCCCCGGGAAACTCGTAATCGTCCTCGGGACGCGGCGTCGGGCCTGTCCGGCGCACATACGGAGTGACCCGACCGTTATCGCGCACCTCGACGATGTGAAGGATCTTGGCGACCCGGAGCCGGTCGAAAGCCGCCTCGATCTCGGCCTTGTTCGGGCCGATGTTGAGCCCCCAGGTCCCCGTGCTCTTCGCCCAGGCTTTTTCGGCGAGCGTCACGTAGTACGTCCGTGCCCCATCCTTCGGGGAAACGGTCGACTTGTTCTCGTCCGCGGCGTCGATCGCGGCGAGGACGATCGCCTCGATCGTGCGGGCCCGCTGGACCTCGTCCGCTTCGCTCCCGCTCAAATGGTGGAAGGCGCCGGCTCGCCATTCGACGGCGATCTCCTCGCCTAGGCGGCCGTAATTTGTTTTCGTGCTCCGCAGAATCCGGATGTTGCCTTGCAGGTCCCGCTTACCGCGGAGGAGGTAGAGCCGGCTCCTCACGGCATTCCCCCAGGCGGTCGAACCCGACCGACCCGTCCCCTCCGCAATGCCGCTCACGGACGGGTGAGCGGCCGCGACGACGGTCGTTCCGAAGTCGACGCACATCCGATTGAGGACACGGTTCACGAAGCCCGTGACTTGCGTCCGGTCGATCTCCGACCCCGCGAACATGTTGGCGATCGGATCGAGGAACACGAACACGGGACGGAGGCGACCGACGACCTCATAAAGTCGCTTCGCGAAGTCCGTCGTCACGCCGGCGGGCTTGTCCCGGGTGAACTCCATCAGCACGGCGCCGGCGGCGACGTTCTCAGATGTCCAACTCCGGGCGCCGATCATCGCTTGCCGATCGGTCCCCATGGCCGCGCATATGGCGACCTGTCGAAGCCGGATCTCGTGCCGGTCGTCCTCGCACCACACGCCGAGGGTCGGGCCTTGGACGACCTCCCGCCCGAACCATGGGCGCCCGGTCGCCGCGGCCGTCTGCAACATTTGGGCGGCGAGCGTCTTGCCGACCCCTCCGTCTCCGGTGAGGAGTGTCACCTTGCGGCGAGGAATGAGCCCCTCGACGGCCCACTCCCGCGGGGGCGGCGTGTCGAAGTCCTGTGCGGGATCGTAGAGGTCCTCGATCGATGGGAGGATGATTGCGGGCGCCGCAACAGTTTCGTTTTTCGCAACGTCCTCGTCCCGCGGGACCTCGGCCTTAAGCCGCTGGATCTCGCGCTCGTCCTCTTCGCTCCGCTCTTTGAAGTCGACGGCCTTCTCCCCGGCCGGCTTCTCGGCGTAGTTGTACGCGTTGCGGACCTTCGTCCCGAGCCCCTCAAAGTCCCAAGGCGGTTCGCACCGGTGATTCCAGTGGTCCCACATGACCTCGAGGGCCGTCACCTCGGACAAGCCCAGGTCCCGGACCTTGCACGCGACCGTGTACGTCCAACGGTCGCCGCCCCGTCCTTCGATAGCTGGCTCCTCGCCCAGGAGGTATTCCTTCGCCCGGTCGACGTTGGCGTCGCTGTCGTCCACGATCCCCGGCCGCGCGTCCCGCTCGACGGTCCGCGCCTCGCCGAGCTTCTCGACGAGCCACATGGGCGCGTCCGCGATCGGGACGTCCTTCTCGATCGTGTATGTCCCGGCCGGGTAGACCGAGCCGGGCCCGATCACGAGCCCGCCGCGCTTCTCTCGCGCCTTGACGTCGATCCCCGGGCCGAGAGCCGTCGAGTTGCAGCCCTGACACGGCGTCGGGGCGCCCAGGTAGATATGGCGGCCGCCTGACGGCGTCTTCACGGTGAACGTGTCGAGCCAGGCGTCGCCGTGTTCCCGGACGAGGGCGGCAAGGCTCTCGGCGCCTTTTTTGGCCTTCGCTTCGTTGACGTCGACGTCCACGACGGTGAGCCATCGTCCGTCCGTCATTTGGCCGGTGTGCACGCCGACGTTGAAGCCGGAATCGCGCCACAACTTGAGCACGGGGTCGTATTCGAAGAACAGGTCGCGCACGGCCTCCGGTTCGGCCGAGGCCCGACGCTGCCATCCGTGGATCGCGGGGACCTTCCCATCGGTGCGGGCCGGGAAGAGCCGAAGCCCGAGGCCGAGCAGGCGCGCGACGTGCGCCGGGAGGGGCGGACCTTCGGGGCGGAACGTCATGGGCGCCGCTCCCCGGGAGGCACGTCGCATGAAAATTCGGCCTTGACCCCATCACAACCGCAGGACGTTGCGCAGAACGGGCGATTCGCCGTATCCTGTGCGCCATCCTCGGAGTTGCTGCCTAGGATCCTTTGCGGCGCCGCCCCTTGGCCTCGGGGGCGGCGTTCGCGTTTCTGCGACTGCATGGATGCCTCAGTGGTGAGGCCGGGCGCGCCCGACCTGGGCGGGCGTTCAACCGAGAAAGTCGTCGTCGGCCGTCCGGCCGATCACCGTCGCGTTCGCCTCGTAGCGAATGACCTCGTCGGACGAGACGCGCGTTGCGCTCCCGATCTTGGTGGCCCGAAGCTTCTTGCGCGAAATCTCGTAATACAGGTGGCGGGTCGATACGTTCCAACGGTCCGCGACCTGACGCAGCGTGAACCACGTCCTCGGCGGGAGGGGGTCGACGATCGGCTTCTCAGCGGCGGCGCTCATGTGATGGTCCCCAGGTAGATGGCCTGGGAACGAGCGTGCGCCACGCTACCTTTCCGTGACGCGAACGTTTTTCACACTTCGTTAACTTTTCCGGAACTACGCGCGGCCTTGCAGGGAAATGACTTTCGCCGCCTTCGTCGCGCCGGTGCAGTGGTCGGCCCATGCTTGCATGAGGAGCCGGCGCTTTTCGATCGCGTCGGAGCGGCGGTACGCGGCCTCCGTCGCATCGCCGATCGCGTGCGCAAGGGCTTGCTCGGCGAGCTCCCGCGGGAACGTCGTCCGATCGCCGCACCAGTCACGGAAGGCACTCCGCATCCCGTGTGTCGTCGCCTCGACGCCGTCGTCGACGCTGCGCGCGAGAAGGTTCATCACGGCCTGGTCGGAGAGAACGCCGCCGGACCTGCCGGGGAATACCTGGACTCCGTCGCCGAGCTTGCGGGCATTCTCGAGGATCGCGATCGCGGCGTCGGAAAGCGGGACGACGTGCTCGCGTCCGGACTTCATCCTCAAGCCTGGGATCGTCCAGGTCTTCGCCTTCGTGTTGATCTCCGACCACTCGGCGCCGCGCGCCTCGCCGCCGCGGACGGCCGTCAGGATCGTGAACCGCAGACACAAGCTTGTCGCCGTGCTCTCGGTCGCGAGCCGCTCGAGGAGGGCCGGGACGGCGTCGAAGTGAAGGGCGGCGAAGTGTCCCCGGGAGCCCTTGGGGGCCTTGCCGAGGAGATGGTCGAGATGGCCGGCCCGGCGGGCGGGGTTGTCTCCCTCGCGCAGCCCCTTGGCCTTCGCAGCGTCGAGGGCGCGCTCGATCTGGTTTTGCACCTTGCGAGCGGCGACCGGCTTTGCCTGCCAAATGGGTTGCAGGACGCGGAGAACGTGCTCCGTCTCGATCGCGTCGACGCGGAGGTCCATGAGGGATCCGCAATGCACCCTGAACGCCGAGTCCCAATTGCGCCGTTGGGCTTCCGTCTTGAAGGCGGCCGTCACGCTCGGCGACCACGTCTCGATCCACTGTCGGAACGTCGGCTTGGGGGCGGCCTTCTGGCGCCGTACGGCGGGACGGATGTCCTCGCCGGCCCGGAGGGCGCGACGGAGCTTGCGGGCCTCGTCGCGGGCCTCCTCGGCCGTCACGTCCCGCACCGGCCCGAGCCCCAACTCGAACCGCTTCCCGTTTTGGTTGAACATGAAAGTCCAGGACCGGCCGGTCCCCCTGACCGATAGGTACAGGTTGCCTCCGTCGGAATGCCGGCCTTGCTCGGCGTCCGTCTTGAGGAGCGCGGCGATCTTTTTCGCGGTGAGGAGCTTCTCGGCCATGGCGTGTCCCTCGTTCTCAACCCTACGTTCTACCCTACTGTAGGCCGTGCATGCCTGCAACGTGTCTTGCGCGCCCTTGCGCAGGGATAAGCAATAAATAAACACGATCAACAATTTATCACACGGTTGACTCGAGGCGTTTGCGTCTATAAGGGCGCTACTTTCGATTATACGGAGAGTTCCCAACTCGGCAATCGCTTCACGATCTGGCATGATCGCAATTTACAGGCGTCCTGTGTAGTATTTGCGCCGGGCGACCCCCGCGCGAGTCGGAACCACCATCATGAACATGCAGGCGAACCCCCGCCGCCGCCCCGCACCCACTTTCGCGGAACTCTTCACGCCGAAGATCGTCACCGTGCTGCGCGAGGGCTACGGCCTCTCGGCGCTGCGGGCCGACACGATCGCCGGCATCACCGTCGCGATGGTGGCCCTGCCCCTCTCCATGGCGATCGCCAAGGCGAGCGGCACGACGCCCGACCGGGGGCTCTTCACCGCCATCGTCGGCGGCTTCCTCATCTCAGCGCTGGGCGGCAGCCGCTTCCAGATCGGCGGTCCCGCCGGCGCCTTCATCGTCGTGGTGGCCGCCTCCATCGAGCGCCACGGGCTCGAGGGCTTCCTCCTCGCCACGCTCATCGCCGGGCTGCTCCTCATGGCGATCGGCTTCCTGCGGCTCGGCACCTACATCAAGTACATCCCGCATCCCGTGACCGTCGGATTCACGAGCGGCATCGCGGTCATCATCTTCTCCAGCCAGATCTCCGACCTGTTCGGCCTCACGCTGCCGGGACGCGAGCCCGCGGCTTTCGTCCCCAAGTTGCAGGCGCTCGCGGGCGCGGCGGGAACGGTGAACGCGGCGGCCATCCTCGTCACGCTGGTCTCGCTGGCCGTGATCCTGGTGCTGCGGAAGGTGCGCCCGCACTGGCCGGGATTCCTGATCGCCATCGCCGTGGGCTCCGTCCTGTCGCTTGCGATGGCGATGCTGGGGCTCGACGTGGCCACCATCGGCTCAAAGTTCGGCGGCATTCCCAGCACGCTCCCCGCGCCGGCCCTGCCGAACGTGTCGCTGGCCACCGTCGCCGACGTCTTTCCCGACGCGGTGACCTTTGCCGTGCTGGGCGCCATCGAGTCGCTGCTGTCGGCTGTGGTGGCCGACGGCATGAGCGGCCGGAGGCACCGGTCCAATTGCGAGCTCGTCGCGCAAGGGGTGGCGAACGTCGCCTCGGCCCTGTTCGGGGGCATCTGCGCGACGGGCACCATCGCCCGCACGGCGACCAACGTGCGCGCCGGCGCGCGCGGCCCCGTCTCGGGGATGATCCACTCCGTCGTGCTGCTGCTCCTGATGCTGGTCGCCGCACCCCTCGCCTCCTACATCCCGCTCGCGACGCTCGCCGCCGTCCTGGCGGTGGTGTCCTGGAACATGGCGGAAAAGGCGGAGTTCAAGGCGATCCTGCAGCGTTCGCGCGGCGACGCCCTGGTGCTCCTCGCCACCTTCCTGCTCACCGTGTTCCGCGACCTCACGGAGGGCATCGCGGTCGGCGTGGTGCTCGGAGCGATCATGTTCATGCACCGGATGGCGAACCTCGTGGAGGTGCAGGCCGACGGCTCGCTGCTCGACGAGGACGTGGCCGACGATACCGGCCCCGCCCGCTCTCCCTATGTCGGCCCGCCCGGCACCGACGACGAGATGGTCTACCGTATCCGCGGGCCCTTTTTCTTCGGCGCCGCGAGCGAGGTCGCCGCTGTGCTCGACCGCATGGGCCAGTTCCCGAAGGTCTTCATCCTGGACCTCTCCGCCGTTCCCTTTGCGGATTCCACGGCGGCGCACGCCCTGCTGTCCTTCGTGAAGAAGGCCGGCAAGGCCGGCACGACCGTCTATCTCGCGGGAGCGTCGATGGGCGTGCGGCACGTGCTCTTCCAGCACGGCCTGAAGCCGCCGCTCGGCCACTACAGCGCCGACGTCGAGAGCGCCCGCGAGGAGGCCCGTCAGGCGCGCCAGAAGGACGACGCGACCTGATCGTCAGTCGTCGTCATGGTGGCGTACGCCCGGCTTGAGCGGTGCGCGGATCAACCCCAGGCAGCCGAAATAGAGGGCGCAGCCCAGCAGCACGATGGCCGTGATCCGGTCGGGTTTGAGATCCTGCGCCACCGTCACGAACCCGGCCACGGTCCAGACGGCGCACAACGCCAGGGTGAGCGGCTTGAGCTGCCGCACGCGGAAGGGGTGGACGAAGACGAAGTTCGTCGCCTGCCCCACGGCGGCGGCCACGATCACGACCGTGGCGAGCCAGGGCGGCGGGGCGAACACCATGAGGTAGAAGACCACGACGTTCCACACTGCCGGGAAGCCCGCGAACCAATTGTCCGGCGTCTTCATCCGCAGGTCGGCGAAGTAGAGCGCGGCGGACATGATGATGATGACCCCGAAGGCCATCGCCAGCGGACGCGGCCACAGGTCCGCGAGGACCAGCATGGCCGCCGGCACGAACACGTAGGTCGTGAAGTCGACCACGAGGTCGAGCACGTCGCCCGAGAGGTTCGGCACGCGATCGCGCACGCGCAGGGCGCGGGCGATCGTGCCGTCGATTCCATCCACGACGAGGGCCACGCCGAGCCAGAAGAAGGCCCACGAAAACTCGTGGGCGAAGGCGTCGAACAGGGCGACGAAGGCGAGCGCGCCGCCGCTCGCGGTGAAGAAATGGACGAGATAGCCCGGAAGCCGCTCTTGGAAGGGGCGTTTCGCCGGCCTGACCTGCCCCGTCTCGCTGTCCACGCGCCGTCCCGCTCCACTCACGCCGGCGCCACAGGCCGCCGGAAAGGCGCGTTCCAGGAACCACACCGCCTCGCCGCGGGGATCAAACATCACCCGGCTGGGCTTTTCCAGTGCATTCCGGACACGATGCGAGGCGAGTTGCTGACCGGCCGTGACACAAGGCTCAGCTGAACGCCCAGCCCAGGATCGGCTTCAGCCCGACGCCGCCGACCGCCACGGCGAGGCCCAGCGCGACCAGCGCCACCCCGATGGCGCGCGGCGCCCACACCCCGGTGCTGAGCTTCTCGACCGTCATCAGCAACGCGAAGCCCGCCATCCAGAACAGGTTCATGAGGCCCGCGACCAGCATCATCCCCATTACGGCCCCGCAGCAACCCAGGCAGCGCAGGCCCTGGCCGATCCCGACGGCGAACACCCCGTTGCGCGACAGCGAGGCCGTGCCGGGCGGAACGTCGTGCCTGCAGAAGGCGAGGCAGGCCAGTTTCCACTCGCTGAACTGGTAGAGCCCCGCCGCGCCGATCGCGACGCCCGCCAGGATCGTGGCGACGGCCGGGGGCAGGCCGGCGCCGGCCGTCAGCCGGACCCAGGCCGTCTGCGCGAGGGCGGCGAGGAGCGAGACGACCAGCCAGACCAGCCCGTAGCCGGCGGCGACCCAGAGCAGCGACGGCGCGCGTCCCCCGGTCCGCGCGGCCGCGGCGTCGTAGGACAGCACCATCGGCACCGCGGTGGGGAGCATCATGGCCAGGCTCATCGCCACCCACAGCAGGGCCGTGGTCCCCCAGTCCGCCAGGAAGCCCGCGACGCCGGGCGACGGGGCGCCGAGGCCCGGCCGGCAGAGCGCGACGAGAAAGGCGTCCTCGCCGGGCGTCCGCCAGGCCTGCAGGAGGAGCGCGGCCCAGGCGGCGAGGATCAGAAGCCCCAGGGCGGAGAGCGCCGTCGCGCTCGCGCGGGTCAAGCCGGCCGGGTTGTCCGGCCCGGATGGCGCCAGCGGCGCGGGGGGATCGAGCGGCATCGTCATGGTGTCACCTGCCGTTACAGCAGCACGGGCCCGGGGTCGCGTCCATGCGCGAGATCAAGTCCGCCAAGCGGGCGCGCGCTAGGATGGTCCCGTCGTCCTGCGGCGTCGCGGGCGTGGCGGTCCCCCCGCCTGCCGGTGTAGGAGAGGACCGGACGCCAGCGCGGGCCGCCGCGCCGATGGGAGATGCCGATGCCATCCGCCAGCCAAACCCGCGTGGACATCGTGGTCGTGGGCGCCGGGGCCGCCGGCCTTGCGGCCGGCATCGCACTGGCGCAGGCCGGTTGGCGCACCGTCGTGCTCGGCGAGGCGGCGGCCCGGCGCGACGGGCGCACCGTGGCCCTCATGGACGGGTCCGTGCGCATCCTGCGGGAGATCGGGGCTTGGCCGCATCTCGTTGGGGTGGCGTCGCCGCTGGAGACGCTGGCCATCGTCGACGATACCGGCAGCCTGTTCCGGGCCCCGCCCGTGTCGTTCCATGCCTCCGAGATCGGGCTGGACGTCTTCGGCGAGAACGTGGAGAGCACCGCCCTGGTCGACGGCCTCGCCGCGAAGGCGCGTGAGACCGACCGCCTGGCGCTGCTCGCACCCTCCATGACCGGGCTCGACCTGCGCGGCGACTCCGTCCGGCTGGCGCTGTCCGACGGCGCCACGCTCGAGGCCGGGCTCGTGGTGGGGGCCGACGGACGGCGCTCCTCCGTCAGGGACGCGGCCGGCATCACGGCGCGCGAGTGGAGCTACGAGCAGGTGGCGCTCACCGCCATCTTCGCTCACGACCGGCCGCATCGGGATACGTCGACCGAGTTCCACACGCGCGAGGGGCCTTTCACCCTCGTGCCCATGCAGGGCCGTCGGTCGAGCCTCGTCTGGCTGGTGTCGCCGGGCCATGCCCGCCGCCTCCAGGCGATGGACGACGAGGCCTTCGCGCGGGCGGTCGAGGCGCAGGCGCAATCCATGCTGGGCGCCATGCGTCTCGCCGGGCCGCGCGGCGCGGTGCCGATGGGCGGGCTGTCCGTCGACCGCTTCGCCGCCGACCGGATCGCCCTCGTGGGCGAGGCTGCGCATGTTTTCCCTCCCATCGGGGCGCAGGGCCTCAATCTCGGCCTGCGGGACGTGAAGGCCTTGCGCGACGCCGTCGGCGAGGCTACTGGCGACCCCGGGGAACACCGCCGGCTCGCGGCCTATGACCGGGCGCGCCGCTTCGACGTGGCGACCCGCACCGCCACAGTCGACGCCCTCAACCGCTCGCTTCTGGCAGGGTTCCTGCCGGTCGACATCGCGCGCGGCCTGGGACTGATGGCGATCAGCCGCATCCCGCCCTTGCGGCGTTTCGTGATGCGCCAGGGCCTCGGCGCGGCGCTTTAGCCTTCGGAGGGCCGCCGCACATGCGGCGACAGGGGAAGCGGCAGCGCCGGCAGGCGGACGCCGGCGCCCTCCACCGTGCCCTGGAAGAGCCCGCGCTGGCGGAAATGGGGATCGCTGACCGCTTCCTCGAGCGAAGCCACGACGGTGCAGCAGCAGTCGAGCGGCGCGAGCACGGCCTGCCAGTGCGCCGCATCGCGGGCCCGGACGAGGGCGCTCACGGCGTCGCGCACCTCCCCGGCCGGCGCGTTCGCCGCACGCAGGGCCTCCGGCAGGCCGATGGCGGCCGAGAACGTGGACCAGAACTTGTCCTCGAGCGCCCCGACCGCCAGAAACCGGCGGTCGGCGGTGGCGTAGAGGCCATATCGCGGGCTGCCGCCGGTCAGCAGCGTGCCCGCCGGGCCGGGAAACCGGCCGGCCGCGTGGCCCATGGCGTGGGCGAGCCAGCCGAAGGTGAACATCGCGTCCGCCATCGCGACGTCGAGATGGCAGCCCCGGCCCGTGCTGTCGCGCTGGCGCAGGGCCAGCAGGATGTTGGCGACGGCGGACAGCGCACCTCCCGCGATGTCGGCCGTCAGCGCGGCCGGGACAGCGGGAGCCTCGGGCGTCCCGGGCGCCAGCGCCAGGAGGCCCGTGACGGCCTGGTAGTTGATGTCGTGGCCCGCCTCGTGGGCCCGCGGCCCCGCCTGGCCGTAGCCCGTCACGGAACAATAGACCAGACCCGGGTTGCGCGCGGCCAGGGCCTCGTAGCCGAGGCCCAGGCGCTCCATCACGCCCGGCCGGAACTGCTCGATCAGCACGTCCGCCCTGTCGACCAGCGGCAGCAGGTCCGCGAGCGCGGCCGGGCTCTTGAGGTCGGCGGTCAGCACGGTCTTGCCGCGGTTGAGGAGGAGCCAGGGCGCCGAGGTTTCGCCGAGCCGCGGTTCGAAGCGGTGCATGTCCTCGCCGCCCGGACGCTCGATCTTCACGACCTCGGCGCCGGCCTCGGCCAGCATCAGCCCGGCAAGGGGACCCGGCAGGAGGGTGCTGAAATCCAGAACGAGGATCCCGTCCAGAGCCCCCTTCCCCTCCCTCCGCATCTCGTCCTCCGCCGGCGCTCCACGCGTGGCGGGAGCATGCCGGCAAAAGTCTCCCCGATCGGGAGGCTCAAGGGAACAGGTCGTAGGGGATCGAGTCGTGCGCAATCGCCAAGAGCAGGCTGGTGACCGTGAACACGGACGCGAGCGTGCCCAGGAGAATGGCCGTCGAGGCCTGCTCCACGTAGACGCGGTACTGGTTGGCGAGGACGAAGACGTTCAGCGCGGGCGGCAGGGCCGCCATCATGATCGCGGTGAACATCCATTCCCGCTCGAAATTGCCGATCCACGAGAGCAGGACCCACGCGAGCAGCGGGTGCAGGACCAGCTTGATCGCAAGGAGGGCGGGTATTTCCAGCGGCACGCGCCGCAGAGGCCGCAGGGCCACCGTGACGCCCATCGTGAACAGCGCGCAGGGGGCCGCGGCGTTCTTCAGGAAGACGAGCATGGTGTCGACGGGGGTGGGCAGCGAGACGTGGAACACGGCCGCCAGCACGGCGACCGCGGTCGCGACGTTGAAGGGGTGGGTGACGATGCGCTTGAGCACGTAGAGCGCCGTCTCGCCGATCTTCATCTCCCCCCGGCCGCCCAGCGCCATCAGGAAGGGCACCAGCGAGAAGAACAGGATCGTGTCGAAGACGAAGATCAGCGCGGTCGGCACGATCGCCGCCTGCCCCAGCACGGCGAGGGTCAGGCCCGGGCCCATGTAGCCGATGTTCGAATAGGAGCCGACCACGGCCTGGATCGTGGAGGCGCGCACATGATGCACCGAAGACAGCATGCCGACGGTGAAGGCCAGCGCGAAGGCGATGAAGGTGCACAGCGTCGTGCCCGCCGGGAAGCGCCAGTTCGAGAGCTGCTCGAGGGGCGCGACCGAAATGAGCTTGAAGAAGAGCGCCGGCAGCGCGACGTAGACGATGAAGAAGTTCATCCATTGCAGGCCGGCCTCGGGATGCTTCGCGACCTTGCCGCAGAAGAAGCCGAGGAAGATCAGGCCGAAGAACGGCATGGCCAGGGTGGCGACGCTGGTCAAGACGGCTGATCTCGCTGCAAGGACACCGGGCCCAGGGGCGGGCCGTTGCAGCTAAGGCCAGCCCTCGCGCCCGTCAACCGCCCCCGGCGCAGGTCCTCTTCCCGCTTCCTGCGGGGCGCGGCCCATGCTAGCGGGTGCCCAGCGCCACGGGACAGACCACGACGTGCAGAGGACGGACATCCAGCCGGGGATCCGGGGGGCCCCCGACGGCCTCAAGCGCCTGCTCGCCTGGCTCGAATATGCCGGGTTCCGGATGGTCGTGGGCCTGCTCCGGGTGATGCCCCTCGACATGAGCTCCGCCGTCTCCGGCTGGCTGTGGCGAAGCTTGGCCCCCTTCCAGCGCCGGCACGGGCGGGCTCTGCAGAACCTCGCCGCATCCATGCCGGAGCTCACACCGGCGCAGCGGGAGGCGATCATCCGCGACATGTGGAGCATGCTCGGACGCACCTTCGCAGAGGCCCTGCGCATCGATGAGATCGTGTGCGATCCCGCGCGGGTCGAGGTCGACATCCCCGACGACGCGATGCAGGCGATGCGCTCGGGCGGCTTCGTGATCGTCTCGCTCCACATGGGCAACTGGGAGATCGCCTCGCCCATGCTCGACCGCCTCGGCATCCCCGTCGCCGGCCTCTACCAGCGCATCAAGAACAGCCTCGTGGATGAGTTCGTGACCCGCATGCGCCGCGATCACTACAGGCTGGGCCTGTTCAGCAAGGGCCATGGCAGCGTGACCGCCCTCATGAGGATCCTGAGGCAGGGCGGCGGGATCACGGTCCTCGCCGACCTGCGCGACCATTTCGGCGAGCGGGTGCCCTTCTTCGGCCGGGAGGCGCCCTCCTCCCCCTTCCCGGCCCTGCTGGCGCGCGGGCGGCACGTCCCGCTCCTGGCGGGCCGGGTCATCAGGCTCGAGGGCTGCCGCTTCCGCGTGACCGCCGAACTCGTTCCCGTGGCCCACACGGCCGACCGCGCGGCCGACGTCCACGCGACGACGGCCGCGATCCAGGCCGTCTTCGAACGCTGGATCAGGGAACGGCCGGGCCAATGGATGTGGGGCCATCGCCGCTGGGGCTGACCGCGGCGCGGCGGACGGATTCTCCCCTTGGACGATTGCCGCCGGGGGTCGCCGTGTCATATTGCGCTGCAGCACGACGCCGGAGATCCCGCCCATGAAGCTCGCCCGCTCCTTCTTCAAGCCCCTCGCCATCGGCGCGCCGGAACCTTATCGCGAACTCCCCGTCAAGCTGGAGCGGATGATCCACTTCGTTCCCCCGCACATCGAGAAGGTGCGGGCGAAGGTGCCGGAGCTCGCCGGGCAGGTCGACGTCGTGCTGGGCAATCTCGAGGACGCGATCCCGGTGGAGGCCAAGGAGGCTGCGCGCGAGGGCTTCATCGCCATGGCGCGCGCCACGGCGTTCGGCGGCACGGGCCTGTGGACCCGGATCAACGCCCTCAACAGCCCTTGGATGCTGGACGACGTCCAGCGCATCGTCGCGGAAGTGGGCGACAAGCTCGACGTGGTCATGCTGCCCAAGGTCGAGGGTCCCTGGGACGTCCACTACCTCGATCAGCTGTTGGCGCAGCTGGAGGCGCGGCACGGCGTCAGCAAGCCGATCCTCATCCACGCCATCCTCGAGACGGCGGAAGGCGTCAAGAACGTGGACGCCATCGCGGCCGCCTCCCCGCGCATGCACGGCATGAGCCTCGGGCCCGCGGACCTGGCCGCCTCGCGCGCCATGAAGACCACGCGCGTCGGTGGCGGTCACCCCGAATACAAGGTGCTGTCCGACCCCGCGGAAGGCCTGGCGCGCTCCGTCGCGCAGCAGGACCTCTGGCACTACACCATCGCCAAGATGGTCGACGCCTGCGCCGCCAACGGCCTGAAGCCCTTCTACGGGCCCTTTGGCGACTTTTCGGATCCGGAGGCATGCGAGGTTCAGTTCCGCAACGCCTTCCTGCTGGGCTGCGCCGGCGCCTGGACCTTGCATCCCTCGCAGATCGCCATCGCCAAGACGGTGTTCAGCCCCGACGCGGCCGAGGTGGCCTTCGCCAGGCGCATCCTCGAGGCCATGCCGGACGGCAGCGGCGCGGTGATGATCGACGGCAAGATGCAGGACGACGCCACCTGGAAGCAGGCCAAGGTGATCGTGGACCTCGCGAGGACCGTCGCGGCGCGCGACCCGGAGCGCGCCGCCGTCTACGGTTTCTGAACGAAGCCGTTGCAGGATGAAGGATGTCGAGCCGGGCTGTCGCATTGACAGCCCCGCGCATCCGGACGTATCGGGTCGAGCCATGAAGGCACGAAACGCGAAATACGCCATAGGCCAGGTCGTGAAGCACCGGATCTACCCGTTCCGGGGCGTGATCTTCGACGTCGATCCCACGTTCTCGAACACCGAGGAGTGGTACAACTCCATTCCGGAAGAGGTCCGGCCCGCGCGGGACCAGCCCTTTTACCATCTGTTTGCCGAGAACGCCGACACCGAATACGTCGCCTATGTCTCCGAGCAGAACCTGCTGCCCGACACGTCCGGCGAGCCGATCCGCCATCCCCAGGTCAAGGATGTCTTCGACCAGGATTCGGACGGCCTCTACCACGCCCGGCGGGACATCCTGAACTGACGGCGCCGCGGCGCCGCTGAACGACGGCCCAAGCCGGCGCAGGCCGGCGCCCGTCCTTGCGCGTCGAGGCCGAGGGTTACGTCCCCAGGCCGTCTTCGACCTGCCCGAACGTCCTTGGGAGGAGTGCGGCGACGCAGCGATCCACGCTTCGCTCCGGCAGACGACTCGATCGTCTCGCCGTCGGCTCGCAAGGATGGCGGGAGATCGGCTCTGTCTGGTCGAATAGGCGCCGGCTCTGCAATCTGTACAGCGCCAGGCATGAAAAAAGGCGGGCCTGCGCCCGCCTTGGTCCTGTCCGGCG
Organism: Alsobacter sp.; assembly: GCA_046349155.1. Classification (GTDB taxonomy): domain Bacteria; phylum Pseudomonadota; class Alphaproteobacteria; order Rhizobiales; family Beijerinckiaceae; genus Alsobacter. The sequence continues at coordinate 76,775 of JAXMCW010000008.1, forward strand.
ATGCGCCGCCCGCTCAGGGCTTGGCGGGCGCGGCCGGGGCCGGAGCGACGGGAGCCGCGCCGGGGGCGGGCGCCGCGCCACCGCCCTGCTCGAGCTTCTTGCGCATCTCGTCGGCCTGCTTCTGCATCTGGTCCTGCAGCTGCTTCTGCTGCTGCTCCAGCACGGCCGGGTCGATGGGCGGGCCGTCGAAGGCCTTGCCGAAGCCGCCGAGCGGCACCTGGAAGGTCACCTCGCGGGTGAACTGGTTCTGCACGCTGATGTTCAGCGTGGTGCCCTTCTTGAACGCCGCGATCATGTCGTCCTTGACCATCGACTCCGCGAAGCAGCCGTTGGGGAAGCAGATCGCGTAGCGCCCGGTCTCGGCCTTGCCGTTGTCCGGCGCGAACCGGATGCCGGGCTGGACCAGCAGGCCGAGCGGCATCAGGAAGCGGATGATCTTCTGCGGGTCGCCCTTGACGTCGTACACGGCCACGGCGAGCACCGGCTGGCCCTGGTCGGAGACGAAGTCGCGGGTGGTGTAGCAGATCTCCTTGCCGGCGTTCGGGTCCTTGCCGCAGACCTTCAGCCAGTCGGCCTGCGACGGCTCCGGCTTCACCTGGACCACGGCGGGACCGGTCTGGGCGGCGGGAGCCTGGCCGGGTGCGGGGGCGCCGGGCTGCGCAGGGGCCGGGGCCGGCGCCGGCGCGGGCTGGGCGGGAGCGCCCGGCTTCGGGGCCGCCGGCTTGGGGGCCGGGGTGGTCTGGGCCAGAGCCGAGGAGGCGATCAGCACAGCCGTCGCGGCGAGGAGGGCAAGGCGCCCCGTCTGGGCGGTCGGCGTCCGGTCAAACGTCATCAGGTCAGGTCCTCTCAGGGTCGGGCTGTGCGGCACGCGGTTCCGTCGTGTTGTCGGCTTGCGGAGGACACCGGACCCGGGAACGCACGAGAAGGCGGGTGCGCCAAGGCGCCTGCCGGCCCGCTGCTTCTGCGGACAATGAGGCGAGACGATGACGCGCGGGGTGCTCATAGCGCTTTGCGGGCCGCCATGCCAGACGGAAAACGCCGAGGCTGCGGCATGGTGCGCAAGGCTTTGGGCCAGCGCTCCGAATCCGGGGCCGTGCTATGGTCAGGGCATGCGTCTTGTGCTCGAATCACGCGTGGTCCGCCTGGTGCTCGCAGCCGCCTGTCTGGTCGGCGCGCTTCTCCCGGGCCCGCAGCCCGCGGCGGCCCAGCCCAGCCATGGCATCGCCATGCACGGCGACCCCGCGCTGCCGGCCGACTTCGCCCACCTGCCCTATGCCCGGCCCGATGCGCCCAAGGGCGGCCGCATCGTGTTCGGCGTGCAGGGCACCTTCGACACGCTGAACTCCTACTCGGTTCGGGGCATCGCGGCCCAGGGCGTCTCGCCGCCGCTCGGGCTCGTCTACCAGAGCCTCATGGCGCGCTCGTGGGACGAGCCCTTCACCCTTTACGCGCAGGTGGCCCAGAGCATCGAGACGCCCGCGGACCGCAGCTCCGTGACGTTCCGCCTCGATCCGCGCGCCCGCTTCTCGGACGGCAGCCCCGTGACCGCGGACGACGTCGTCTTCACCTGGGACCTCCTCAAGCGCAAGGGCAAGCCGAGCTTCCGCAGCTGGTATTCCAAGGCCGTGAAGGTCGAGACGCCGGACCCCCACACGGTCCGCTTCGACCTCGCGGGCGCGGGCGACCGGGAACTGCCCCTGATCCTCGCGCTGATGCCCGTCTTCTCGAAGACCGCGATGGACCCCGCCCGCTTCGAGGAAACCAGCCTCGCCGTGCCGATCGGCACGGGCCCCTACGTCGTCAGCGCCGTGAAGCCCGGCGAGAGCATCACCTTCCGCCGCATCAAGGACTGGTGGGGCGATGGCCTGCCCGCCGCCCGGGGGCTCTACAACCCCGACGAGATCCGCTTCGACTATTACCGCGACGCCAACGCCCTCTTCGAGGCCTTCAAGGGCGGGCTCTACGACGTGCGCACGGAAGACAGCCCCACCCGCTGGACCACGCAGTACGACTTCCCGGCCATCGCCGACGGCCGCGTCGTCAGGGACCCGGTCGTCGCGCGGACCCCCAAGGGCATGAACGCCTTTGTCTTCAACACGCGCCGGCCTCTCTTCGCCGACCAGAGGGTCCGCGAGGCGCTGACCCTCCTGTTCGACTTCGACTGGGTGAACACGCACCTCTTCGGCGGCGTCTACAAGCGCACGACGAGCTTCTTCGAGGGCTCGGACCTTGCCTCGACGGGTCGGCCCGCCTCGGCGCGCGAGCGCGAGCTCCTGGCGCCGTTTCCCGACGCCGTGTCGCCCGACATCATGGAAGGACGGTGGACGCCGCCCAGCGCCGACGGCTCGGGGCGCGACCGCGAGCGGGCGAAGCAGGCCTTGGCTCTTCTGGAGCAGGCCGGCTGGACGCTGCGCGACGGAGCGATGCGCAACGTCAAGACCGGCGAGCCGATGGTGATCGAGTTCCTCGCCTCCAGCCGCGTGCAGGAGCGCCTCGCCGTCAACTACGCGCAGGCGCTGCAGCGGCTCGGCATCACGCTGAAGGTCCGCCTCACCGACGACGTGCAATATTGGCGGCGCCTCGCGGCGTTCGACTTTGACATGATCCAGTTCACCTGGGGCGGGACGCCATCCCCCGGCAACGAGCAGTTCAATCGCTGGGGAATGAAATCCGCGGACCGCGAGAGTTCGCTGAACTATGCCGGCGCGAGGCTTCCGGCCATCGACGCGATGATCGACGCGATGCTAGCCGCCCGTTCGCGCGAAGACTTCGTCTCTGCGGTGCGAGCGCTCGATCGCGTACTTCTGTCGCAGTCCTATGTGCTGCCTTTATTCAACCAACCCGAGCAATGGGTTGCGAGAACGTCTCAAGTTAAGCGCCCTAACACGACGGCTTTGTTCGGTTTTCAACCCGAAACGCTCTGGCGCGAACAGCCCTGAATCGCGCATACTGCATCTTGCCTTAACTCAAGAAGAGCGGCGGAGTGAACGAGGCGCAGGATTTCGGATCCACGGGCGAGAGGACCCCTCCCTGGAGCGGTGTCACTCTGCTGGATCTGTTCGCGTCGACCGTGCAGTTCGGCGCGGCCGCCATGGCCTTCGGACAGCTTCCCATTCCCGGCGGCCGGTCGGGCGCGCAGCTCACCTATGCCCGCGCCCACGATGCGGTGGAATGCCTGCGCCATCGCCTCGAGGATCTGGCGCTGCCCCGCAACGCCGTCGTCCTCCTCTGCCTCGGCGCGACGATCGAGGCCCCCGTTTCCGTGCTGGCCTGCCTCCGGGCGGGCCTCGTGCCTTGCCTCGTGCCGCCCACGGCGAGCGAGGAGGAGATCGCGGCGGTGATCGGAGCGAGCGGAGCCCAGGCGGCGATCTCGTGCTCGGGACTGGGCGATGTGCACCCGATCGACCAGGTCAGGGCCGCCGCGGTGGCCGGCGACGGGCCGCGCTTCCTGCTGGGCTTCGGCGAGCGTCTGCCCGCCGGCGTGATCGGCCTCGACGAGGCCTTCACCGAGGATCGCGAGGCCGCCATGCGGGAGCCCCCGCCGGCGGCGCGCAACGCCTCGCACTCGGTCATGACCGTCGAGTTCGCGGCCGAGGGTCCCGCCCTCTTCGTGCACGACCAGGAATCGATCGTCGCCCTCGCCCTCGCGCTGGTGCTGCGCGCGGGCATGGCCTCGGGCGAGACCGTGCTCTCGACCGTCTCGCCCATGACGCAGGCCGGGCTGGCGGTGGCCATGGCTCCCCTGCTGATCGGCGGCAGCCTGCTCCTTCAGCCGCTCTTCTCGAGCGAGGGGCTGCGCAGCGCGCTGGACCAGGCGGCCCGGTCCCACGTCGTCTGCCCCTCGCCCATCGAGGATCCGCTCGAGCGTTCGGGCCTGATGGCCGACCAGCGCCTGGCGTCCGTGATCGTCCTGCACCGGCCCCCCGTGCGCTTCGGGGCGGCCTCGCTCAGGAGCGCGCGCTGCCCGGTCGTCGACCTGCTCGCTCTGGGCGAACGCTCGGTGCTCATGGCCCGCCGCGGCCTGGACGGCCGGGCCGCGATCAGCCTCGCCGAGGCTCGGGTGCCCGACGAGGACGGCGCGCTCGTGCTCGCCTGCCGGCAGGATTCCGCCCTGCGCATCGCGATCTCGGGCGCCAGCGTGGCCTTGCGTCTCAACGAGCGGCGGCCCGACCGCGATACGGACTGGACCCCGACGCCCTTCGTCGCGTCCCTCGACCGTGAGGGTCAGGTTGCGACCCTCATCCGCGTGAACAACCCGCTCGACGGCTATCCCACCCCGGTCGGCTGACCCAGTCAGGAACCAGCGGCGTCCGGCGGGCTTGTTGCCGCAGGACGTGGCGTCCACCTCCCCCAGAACCCCCGGCTCCGCGATGACGCAGACCTCCCAGCCTCTCACCATCGACGTCGTGTCGGACGTCGTCTGCCCCTGGTGCTATCTCGGCCGCGGCCGGCTGATGGCCGCGCTCGCCTCCCGGCCCGATGTCGAGAGCGTCGTCCGCTGGCGGCCCTTCCAGCTCGATCCGACGATCCCGGCCGGCGGCCTCGACCGGAAGGACTACATGCGGCGGAAGTTCGGCTCGCTCGACCGGCTGGCCCCCGTGCACGAGCGACTGGAGGCCCTGGGCTCGGACCTCGGCATTCGCTTCGCGTTCGACGCGATACAACGATCACCCAACACGCTGGACGCGCATCGCCTCATCCGGCTGGCCGCCGCCACGGGACAGCAGGACGCCCTCGTGGCGAAGCTGTTCGCCGCCTATTTCGAGCAAGGCAAGGACATCGGCGACCCCGCCATCCTGCGGGATGTCGCCGCCGAGGCCGGCCTCGCGGCGGCCGAGGTCGAGAGCCTGCTCGCGGGTGACGCGCTGGCCGAGGACGTGCGCCGGGAGATCGACATGGCGCGCGAGCTCGGCATCCAGGGCGTGCCCTTCTTCATCTTCGGCGGCAGCCATGCCGTCTCGGGCGCGGAGACGCCCGAGGTGCTGGCGAGCGCCATCGACCAGGCGCGCGCCGCCCAGGCCTGACCGACGCGAGCCGGGACGCGCGTCAGGCGGCCTTCTTGCGCTCGGCGATCTGCGCGAGGTTTCGCAGGATGACGGTGGTGCCCTTCAGGCGCTCCTCGGGATCGTCGAAGTCGCGGATGAAAACGATCCGCATGTCGGGCCGCACCTTGGCGAGCGAGCCCTGCTCGCCGACATAGCGCACCAGCCCCTCGGGATTGGCGAAGGCGTTGTCGCGGAACGACACGATGACGCCCTTGGGTCCGGCATCGACCTTCTCGACATTGGCCCGCCGGCACAGGGCCTTGATGCCGACGATGGCGAGGAGCTGCTTCACCTCCTCCGGCAGCGGCCCGAAGCGGTCGACGAGCTCGGCCCCGAAGCCGTTGATCGCCTCGTCCGTGTCGAGCGAGGACAACCGCTTGTAGAGGCCGAGGCGCAGGTGCAGGTCCGGCACGTAGTCCTCTGGGATCATCACCGGCGTGCCGATGGTGATCGAGGGCGACCACTGCGTGTCCGCCGCGTCGTCCTCGATGCCGGCCTTCAGCGAGGCGACGGCCTCCTCCAGCATCTGCTGGTAGAGCTCGTAGCCGACCTCCTTGATGTGGCCCGACTGCTCGTCCCCGAGCAGGTTGCCGGCGCCGCGAATGTCGAGGTCGTGCGAGGCGAGCTGGAAGCCGGCGCCCAGCGTGTCGAGCGATTGCAGGACCTTGAGCCTACGCTCCGCCTGCGCCGTCAGGGTCCGGTTCGGCGGCACGGTGAACAGCGCGTAGGCCCGCGTCTTGCCGCGGCCGACGCGGCCGCGCAGCTGGTAGAGCTGGCCGAGGCCGAACATGTCTGCCCGGTGCACGATCAGCGTGTTGGCGGTGGGAATGTCGAGGCCCGACTCCACGATGGCGGTCGACAGGAGGATGTCGTACTTGCCGTCGTAGAAAGCCGTCATCACCTGCTCGAGCTCGGTCGCGGCGAGCTGGCCGTGGGCGATGGCCACCTTGGCCTCCGGCACCTCGGCCTCCAGGAACGCCTTGACCTCCCCGATATCCTCGATGCGCGGGCACACGAAGAAGCTCTGCCCGCCGCGATAGCGCTCGCGCAGCAGGGCCTCGCGGATCACGAGCGGATCGAAGGGGGTCACGAAGGTGCGCACCGCGAGCCGGTCCACGGGCGGCGTCGCGATGATCGACAGCTCGCGCACGCCGGTGAGCGCCAGTTGCAGGGTCCGCGGGATCGGCGTCGCCGACAGCGTGAGCACGTGGATCTCCGCGCGCAGCTCCTTGAGCCTCTCCTTGTGGCCGACGCCGAAATGCTGCTCCTCGTCCACGATGAGCAGCGCCAGGTCCTTGAACTGGATGGCCTTTCCCAGGAGGGCGTGGGTGCCCACCACGATGTCGACGGTGCCGTCGGCCAGCCCGGCCTTGACGGCCTTGAGCTCCGCGGCGGGCACGAAGCGCGACGCCTGCGCGACCTTGATCGGCAGGCCGTGGAAGCGCTCGGAGAAGGTCTTGAAGTGCTGGCGCGCCAGCAGCGTGGTCGGCACCACCACCGCGACCTGGCGCCCCGCCATCGCCGCCGCGAAGGCCGCCCGCAGCGCCACCTCGGTCTTGCCGAAGCCGACGTCGCCGCAGATCAGGCGGTCCATGGGCCGGCCGGAATTCAGGTCGTCCAGCACCTGGTCGATGGCGTTCTGCTGGTCTTCCGTCTCGTCATAGGGGAAGCGGGCCGAGAACTCGTCGTAGAGGCCCTCGGCCGGCGCGAGGCGCGGGGCCTCGCGCAACGCCCGGGCGGCGGCCACCTTGATGAGGGCGTGCGCCATCTCGCGGATGCGTTCCTTGAGCTTGGCCTTGCGCGCCTGCCAGGCGCCGCCGCCGAGCCTGTCGAGCGCGACCTCCGTCTCCTCCGAGCCGTAGCGGGACAGAAGCTCGATGTTCTCCACCGGCAGGAACAGCTTGTCCCCGCCGGCATAGTGGATCTCGAGGCAGTCATGCGGCGCGCCGGCCGCATCGATGGTCTTCAGCCCCACGAAGCGGCCGATGCCGTGGTCGACATGGACGACGAGGTCGCCCTGCGTGAGGCTGCCCACCTCCGCGATGAAGTCCTGGGGCCGCTTGGTCTTGCGGCCCCGCCGCACCAGGCGGTCGCCGAGCACGTCCTGTTCGGCGACGACGGCGAGGTCCTCGGTCTCGAAGCCGTGCTCCATGCCCCACACGGCGTAGGTCGCGACATTGCGCGGCTGCGCCATGGCGTGGGCCAACTGCGAGACGTTGACGCCGCCCTTGAGGCCATGGTCGCCCAGGACATGCGCGAAGCGCTCGCGCGAGCCTTCCGTCCAGGCGGTGACGATGACGCGCTTGCCGTCCTTCTGCAGCGCCTGGATGTGCGACACCGCGGCGTCGAACACGTTGGCCGAACCCTGCTCGCCCTCTTGCGCGCGCTCCGCGGCGAAGCTGCGGCCCTGCCGCCCGCCCGCGTCGATCACGGGCCGGTCGGGCGTGTCGGGCTGCGCGAAGGGTGTCAGGCGGACCGCGGTCGCTCCGGACAGCCGCTCCGCCCATTCCTGCGGAGCGAGGTACAGCGCGTCGGGCGCGAGCGGCATGTAGGGCGGGGCCCCCTGCCCCAGCTTCTCGGCCGGCGGCTTGTCGAGCGCCGCCTTGCGGGCGTCGTAGTAGTCCTTGATCTGGGCGAGCCGCTCCCCGGCGGCGTCCTCTGCGAGCGGATCCATGAGGACCGGGGCGCCGTCGAGGTAGTCGAACAGGGTGTCGAGCCCCTCGTGGAAGAGCGGCAGCCAGTGCTCCAAGCCGGGGTGGCGGCGGCCCTCGCTCACGGCCTCGTAGAGCGTGTCCTCGCGGGTCGCGGCCCCGAAAAGCGAGATGTAGCTCTGCCGGAAGCGCTTGATCGTCTCGGTCGTGAGCTGCACCTCGCTCATCGGAACGAGGTCGAGCGCGCGCAGCTGGCCGACCGTGCGCTGGGTCTCGGGGTCGAAGCTGCGGATGGATTCCAGCGTGTCGCCGAAGAAGTCGAGCCTCACGGGCAGCGGCAGGCCGGGCGCATAGAGGTCGACGATGCCGCCGCGCACGGCATATTCGCCGGTCTCGCGCACGGTCGAGGTGCGCAGGAACCCATTGTTCTCCAGCCACTGCGCCAGCTCCTGCGTGTCGACGAGGTTGCCGGGCGCGGCCGAAAAGCTCTCGCCGGCTACCCGCCGGCGCGCAGGCACGCGCTGCAGGACGCTGTTGACCGTCGTGAGCAGGATGCGCGGCTTGTCCTCCCCCGAGCGGGAACGGGCGAGGCGCGAGAGCACCGTCATGCGCCGCGCGGCGATGGCGGCATTGGGCGACACGCGGTCATAGGGCTGGCAGTCCCAGGCCGGCAGCGACAGCACCTCGATGTCCTGCGCCACGAAGGCAAGTCCGTTCTCGAGCAGGGACAGGCGCTGGCCGTCGCGCGCCACCACCATCATGACCGCCGGCCGCTGCGCGGCGGCGCGGGCGGCGAGGCGCGCGAGATCGGCGATCAGCACCGCGTCGAACCCGTCCGGGACCGAGGCGATGGTGAAGGGCTTGCTGCGGCCGATCAGGTCGGCGGCGCGATCCAGGGGACGGGACTTGGCCATGGCACGGAGAATTCGCGAAAAGCGGACGGGTTCGGCCGGGGGCGACCGACGGGCGGCGGTCGCGGCCCTCGGGCCGCGGCGGCTCAGACGTGGATCGGACCGAGATGCGTGTGGAACGCCTTGAGCTTGCGGAAGACCGGAAGGTCATAGTTCGCCGGCGTCTCCGCCTCTCCGGTGAGCCAGCTCAGGAGATCGCGGTCCGGCACCTCGATGAGCCTCTCGAACTCGTCGAGTTCGCCCTCGTCGAGCGCGCCGATCTGGGCGTCGCAGAACTGGCCCATGATCAGGTCCATCTCCCGCATGCCCCTGTGCCAGGCCCTGAAGAGGATGCGCCGGCGGCGGGGGTCGAGATCGGCGCTCGAGCGCTGGGTGCCTGTCATGGCGGGGCCTCGTGGTCGTCGGTTCGGTGTCGAGGGCGGGTATATAGGGGGAACGCGGCGAAGGGGAGCACCCAATTTTCCCCTCCGCGCCTGCGCCGCCCCCGGCCGGCGCCGGCAGCGCTCCCGTCCGCACGGGCGTCTCTACGGCGCCGGCACGTCGCCTCTCGCCCAGCCCTCCTTCACGCCCGCCACATGGTCGGCGAAGCGGCCTTCGGCGATGGAGTGGCGCAGGCCAGCCATGAGGTCCTGGTAGTAGGCGAGGTTCACCCAGGTGAGCAGCATCATGCCCAGGATCTCGCCGGCCTTGACGAGGTGGTGCAGGTAGGCGCGGCTATAGTCGCGCGCCGCCGGGCAGGCGGACTCGGGGTCGAGCGGGCGCGGATCGTCCGCATGGCGGGCATTGCGCAGGTTCACCTTGCCGAAGCGCGTATAGGCGAGGCCGTGGCGTCCGGCGCGCGTGGGCATCACGCAATCGAACATGTCGACGCCGCGCCGCACGGATTCGACGATGTCGTCGGGCGTCCCCACCCCCATGAGGTAGCGTGGCTTGCCGGCCGGAAGCAGGGGCTCCACCACGTCGATCATGGCGAGCATCACGTCCTGCGGCTCGCCGACGGCGAGGCCGCCGATCGAATAGCCCTTGAGGTCGAGGTCGACCAGCGCGCGGGCGCTGCGCTCGCGCAGGCGCTCCACCGCCCCGCCCTGCACGATGCCGTACATCGCCTTGCCGGGCTGGTCGCCGAAGGCGGCCCTGGAACGCTCGGCCCAGCGCAGGCTGAGCTCCATGGCGCGCTCGGCCTCGGCGTCGCTGCAGGGCAGCTTCACGCATTCATCGAGCTGCATCTGGATGTCCGAGCCCAGCAGGCCCTGGATCTCGATGGACCGCTCGGGCGTCAGGACGTGAGCCGAGCCGTCGATGTGGGACTGAAAGGTGACGCCGGTCTCGTCGAGCTTGCGCAGTTGCGCCAGGGACATGACCTGGAAGCCGCCGGAATCCGTCAGGATCGGAAAGGGCCAGTTCATGAACGTATGCAGGCCGCCGAGCTTCGCCACCCGTTCCGCGCCGGGGCGAAGCATCAGGTGGTACGTATTGCCGAGCACGACGTCGGCGCCGAGCGCCTTCACCTGCTCGGGATACATGGCCTTGACGGTGGCGGCGGTGCCCACGGGCATGAAGGCGGGCGTGCGGATGACCCCGCGGGGCATTCGGATCTGGCCCGTCCGGGCGCGCCCGTCGGTTGCGCTCACCGCGAAACTGAACGCCGTGGTGGCGGGGGCGGCGGCGACGGATGTCGCGGCGACGGGGCTGGTCATGCGGAACGCTCCGGATCGGCGCGGAACAGCAGGCTCGCATCGCCGTAGGAGTAGAAGCGATAGCCCGAGCCGATGGCGTACGCATAGGCCGTCTTCATGCGGTCGAGCCCCGAAAAGGCGCTGACCAGCATGAAGAGCGTCGAGCGCGGCAGGTGAAAATTGGTCATCAGCACGTCCACGGCCCGGAAGCGATAGCCGGGCGTGATGAAGATGGACGTCGCGCCCCGCCAGGCGGCAAGGCGACCATCGGGATCGGCGGCGGTCTCCAGCAGCCGAAGGCTGGTCGTGCCGATGCACACGACACGCCCGCCGGCCGCCCGCGCGCCATTGATCGCGGCCGCCGCCTGGGCCGAGATCTCGCCGATCTCGGCGTGCATGCGATGGTCCTTCGTGTCGTCCGCCTTGACGGGCAGGAAGGTGCCGGCCCCCACGTGCAAGGTCACGCGGACGATCGGGATGCCCCGGTCCGCCAGTGCAGCCTCGAGCGCGGGCGTGAAGTGCAGGCCGGCGGTAGGCGCGGCGACGGCGCCCTCCTGCCGCGCGAACATCGTCTGGTAGTCCTGTTCGTCGGCCTCGTCCTCGGCTCGGCGGGAGGCGATGTAGGGCGGGAGCGGCATGTGCCCCACGGCCGCGATCGCCTCGTCGAGCACCGGCCCCGACAGGTCGAAGCGCAGCAGCACCTCGCCGGCCTCGCGCTTCTCCACGACGGTGGCGTCGAGCGCGCCGAGGAGGCAGGCCCGTCCCTCGCCGGCGTCGCCGAAGGCGATGCGATCCCCGGCCAGGAGCTTCTTGGCGGGCCGCACGAAGGCCGCCCAGTCGGACGGGCTCTCCCGCAGGTGCAGGGTGACGTCGATCCCGGCGACCGCCTCGCCGCGCCGCCGCAGGCCGGACAGGCGGGCGGGGATGACCCTGGTGTCGTTGGCGACGAGCACGTCGCCGGGAGCAAGGAGATCGGGCAGGTCGCGCACGGTCCGGTCCTCGAACGCGCCGCGGCCGGACGGCACGACCAGCAGGCGAGCGCGGTCGCGGGGCTGGGCGGGGCGCAGCGCGATGCTGGAATCGGGCAGGACGAAGTCGAAGTCGTCGACGCGCATGGCCTCACTCGGGACGATCAGGAGGTGTTCTCGATGCACAACCTAAGCGCGCATCTACACGGTTAAGGCACTTCAACCTTCAAGGCTGCAACTGGAAATCGAAATACAACCCGAGATAAACAACTCTTAGGAGATATCCGCCGTCTTGCTTGGGCGAATGCATACCAACCCCTACGTAAATTGCTTGCATCAAGCGCGCATTTGTCGGATGTTATCGCCGTGACTACTGAGGATTTGGCCTCAGCTGCAGATCATTCGATCCATTCATTTCAGTCGGCACCCATTGCGTGAATAAGGCGGCCGGTCGCTCGCAACGACCGGCCGCTCTTTTTTGGTGGGATAGTCATGTCCTGCCGCGGCCCTTGCGTGAAACGCGACGGACAGGCCTTCCAACGGGAATCCCGGCAGGATGGGAGGGCGTCACCGGGCTTGCGGCGAAGCGCGAAGCCCCTCGCGAGGCCGGCCGACCGGTCAGGCCGGCGCGCCGACGGTCGCGGTGATGATCTTGTCGGGATCGCGCACGGGCTCGCCGCGCTTGAACTTGTCGACGTTCTCCATGCCTTCGACCACCTTGCCCCACACCGTGTACTGACGGTCCAGGAAGCGGGCGTCCTCGAAGCAGATGAAGAATTGCGAGTTCGCCGAATCCGGGTTCTGCGAGCGCGCCATCGAGCAGACGCCGCGCACGTGGGGCTCGGCGTTGAACTCGGCCTTCAGGTTCGGCAGCTTCGAACCGCCCATGCCGGTGCCGGTCGGGTCGCCGCCCTGCGCCATGAAGCCGTCGATGACGCGATGGAACACCACGCCGTCATAAAAGCCCTGCTTGGCGAGCGTGCGGATGCGCTCGACATGGCCGGGGGCGAGGTCGGGGCGAAGCTCGATGACGACACGACCCTTGGTCGTCTCGAGCACCAGCATGTTGTCGGGGTCGATGGCCATTGCTGATCTCCTGGTGTTGGGCCCCTGCGGGCCGACGGGTGGCCGCCCTCACGCTCCGGCGTGGGGGCGCATTGCGCCTATTTCGAGTCCGCCAGAAGGCGCATCGAGACGATCTTGTCGGGCTGCGCCACCGTGCCGTTATTGGCCTGGTCGCCCTTCTTGATCTTGTCGACGTTCTCCATGCCGCCGACGACCTCGCCGAACACCGTGTACTGGCCATTCAGGAAGGGGGCGTCAGCGAAGCAGATGAAGAACTGCGAATTGGCGGAGTTGGGGCTCTGGGAGCGCGCCATGCCCACGGTGCCGCGCTTGAAGGGCGTCTGGCTGAATTCGGCCGGCACGTTGGGCAACTTCGAGCCGCCCATTCCAGTGCCCGTGGGGTCGCCGGTCTGGGCCATGAAGCCGTCGATCACGCGGTGGAACACGATGCCGTCATAGAAGCCCTGTTTCGTCAGGGCCTTGATCTGCTCGACGTGCTTGGGCGCAAGGTCCGGCCGCAGCTTGATATAGACGGGCCCCGTCTTGGTGGTGAGGACGATCGTGTTCTGCGGATCGAGGCCCGCGGGCGGGGTCTGCGCGGCGGCCGGGACGGCGAGGCCGAACAGCAGCGCGAGTGCGGCGACGAGGCGAAGCATGGCGTCTCCTGGAGTTCGGTTCTAAGGGTGGCTCAGCGGGCGAAGCGGGCCGCCAGCCGTCGGGCGACGCCCGGCGGCACGAAAGGCGTCACGTCGCCTCCCAGCGCGGCGATCTGGCGCACGAGCGTGGCCGTGATGGGGCGAACCAGCGGCGATGCCGGCAGGAACACCGTGGCGATCTCCGGCGCCATCGCGCCGTTCATGCCTGCAAGCTGCATTTCGTAGTCGAGATCCGTGCCGTCGCGCAGGCCGCGGATGAACAGGCCCGCGCCATGCCGGCGGGCCGCGCTGACGGCGAGGTCGTCGAAGGTGACGACCTCGAGCACCGTCCCGGTCACCCCGTCCAGGGCGGCGAACTCCTCGCGGATCATCTGCGCCCGGTCCTCGGCCGGGAAGAGAGGCGTCTTGCCGGGATGCACCCCGATCGCCACGATCAGGCGCTCGGCGATCCGGCAGGCATGCCGCAGCACGTCGAGATGGCCGTTGGTGACCGGGTCGAAGGACCCGGCATAGAAGGCGACGCGGGATTGCGGCTGCGGCATGGGCGAAGGCTTATCCTGCGGCCGGGACGCGGGCAAGCCGTCGCGGGAGCAGGAGCCGGCCGGGGCGCCACGGACGCCGGACGGCGGATGACGCGAAGGGCGGCCGGGACGCCAATGCGGCCGACCTGATGCAATCGGGCAAGATGTCGCTCTAGTGTCAGGGATGGCGCAGGGAGAATCGACCCATGGTTGACCAGACGGCCCCGGTGCGGGCGATCGGCGTGATCAGCGGCACCTCGATGGACGGGATCGACGTGGCGCTGATCGAGACGGACGGCGTCTGCGTCGCCGGTGCCGGCCCCGGGCGGACCTATCCCTATCCCGAGGCGCTGCGCCGCGAACTGCTCGATTTCCTGAAGTCGCCCCAGCGCGCCGAGACCGAGCCGCTGCCGGACCTGGAGGCGCGCGTCACCGACGCGCATGCCGACGCCGTCCTGCGCTTCATGGCGGAAACCGGAACCCCCGCGGACAGCGTCGCCATGGTCGGACTGCACGGCCAGACCGTCTTCCACCGCCCGGAGGCGGGCTTCACCCGGCAGCTCGGAGACGGCGCGCGCTTTGCCGCCGCGGTCGGGATCGACACCGTGAACCGGTTCCGGCACGCCGACATGGCCGCCGGAGGCCAGGGGGCCCCGCTCGTCCCGCTCTACCACCAGGCGCTGGCGCGAGGGCTCTCCCGGCCCCTCATGGTGCTGAACCTGGGCGGCGTGGCCAACGTCACCTATCTCGACGGCGAAGCGGTCATCGCCTTCGACACGGGGCCGGCCTCCGCCCTCATCGACGACTTCATGCTGAAGCGGCGCGGCCTGCCCTACGACGCGGAAGGCCGGCTGGCGGGCCAGGGGACGGTCGACGAGGCGCTCCTCGCCGAGTTGCTCGGCCATCCCTTCTTCTCCACTTCTGCCCCCAAGTCGCTGGACCGCAACGCGTTTCATGCGTGGGCCGCGGCCGTGGACGGTCTTTCCGACGCCGACGGCGCGGCGACGCTCACCGCGTTCACCGTCGAGAGCGTGGCGGCGGCCCTGCGCCACGTTCCCGCGCGGCCGTCGCGCTGGCTGGTGGCGGGCGGAGGGCGGCTCAACGCGACGGTGATGCAGCGCCTGGCCCGGCGCCTCGGCGTCCCCGTCGATCCCGTCGAGTCGGAAGGCTGGCAGGGCGACTTCGTGGAGGCCCAGTGCTTCGGCTTCCTCGCCGTGCGTTCGCGGCGGGGACTCGCCCTCAGCCTGCCGAGCACGACGGGCGTGCGCGCGCCCTGCACCGGCGGCACGTTCTGGCCCGCCCCTCGAGCCTGACACCGGCTTCGCTCCTCATGAACCTTTCCCCCGCTGTGGGGTTATCGGGCCAAGCGCCGACGCGCTCGAGGTCCTGACATGAGGAGATTGAAAATGCTGATGAAACACATTGCTGCGGGCCTAGTCGCCTCCACGCTTCTGGCCGCTCCCGCCCTTGCGCAGACCAACGCGACGGCCCCGGCGACCGCCGGCCAGGCCGTGTCCGGTCCCAATGGCGTGCAGTTCTACACACAGACCACCGGGACAGTGGACTGGAGGGCCTCGAAGTTCGTGGGCGTCGACATCTACGGCTCGAACAACGAGAAGATCGGCGACGTCAACGACCTGATCCTCGACCACGAGGGCACGATCCAGGCAGTCGTCATCGGCGTCGGCGGCTTCCTCGGCATCGGCGAGAAGAACGTGGCCGTTCCCTTCAAGACCGTGGAATGGATGACCCAGCCCGCACGCTCGGCCGGGGCGGCCAACACGGCCCCCGCCAGCAACAACAACGCCAACGCCGCCAACAACGCCGCCGGCATGAACACGGCGAACGGCACGGCCGCCACTTCTAGCGCGGCCCCCGCCAACAACACGGCCGCCATGAACACCAACGGCCCGGCCATGGGCAACGACGTGACGGGCTCCACCCGCGCCAACGCCAACCTGGGCTATCCCGACCACGGCGTGCTGCGCATGACCAAGGATCAGCTCAAGAACGCTCCCACCTACCGCTATCCGGACGACCGGAGCGCCACGGCGCAGTAAGTCCAGCCAGGCCGCGGACGGGGCCGGGGGAACATGGCTCTCCCGGCCCTTTCTTTATGCTTCCTTGCTGGCGCGCTGGCGATTTTAGGCTCCCTGTCAGAGCCTCGTACAGCACGTTTCTTCCCGTGAAATCAATGAGTTCACGCGATCCTCTCCGCCCATGTCGAGCGGATGGTTCGCATGACGTCCCCGGTACCCAGGATTGCCAGGCATGGTGCTCGCAGCACCCGCCCGGCGGCGTCTCTCCTTCTCGCGGCCCCCCTTCTCGCGGCGCTCGGCCTGTCTTCGCCGGGAACCGCGATGGCGCAGCAGGCGACCCCTGCCCCCGACCGCGACGCGGACGAGATCGTCACGAGGTCGCTCGATCCCCTGGCCGTGCAAGGTCCAGGTCCCGCGCTCTTCGGCAGCATCCCCATCCCTGCCCCCCGGCTCGCCATCGGCGCGCGCTGGCTGGCCATCCTGGCGGACGGGCCGGCGCACCTCTTCATCGAAGGCTGCGAGGCCGACCCCGACATCTGCCAGTCCTTGCCCATGCGCGCCTATCGGCGGGTCGAGGCGGAGAACGAGGACAAGCCCCTGCCCCGCCTCGTGCTCGTGCGAAAGGTGAACCTCGCGGTCAACCACAGCGTGCGCTACCAGCTCGATCCCAAGACCTATGGCGTCGAGGACTACTGGGCGACGCCGGGCGAGACCATGCGCAAGGGCGCCGGCGACTGCGAGGACTTCTCCATCCTCAAGATGGGCATGCTCGCCGCCCTCGGCATCCCGCTATCGGCGATGCAGGTGGTCGTGGTGCAGGATCTCAGGCGAGGCATCGGTCACGCGGTGCTCGCCGTCCGGCTGGGTTCCGAGACCTATGTGCTGGACAACCAGACCGACATTGTCCGGCGCGACGATGCGGTCCCGGACTACCAGCCCTACTACGCGGTCGGCCTGGGCACGAGCGTCGCCTATGGCCTGCGGCGCACCCTTGCGGCTGCACCCCCGGCCTCCGCGACCGGTCCAGCCGGGACAGGCGCGTCGGCCGATCTGAGGGGCACGCTGGGCTCCGGGATCTTTCCCACCCGCCGCTGAGGGTCGGTCACGACCGCCAGGGCAAGCCCCACAGCCGGAACGCTTCGCGCATCGCCTCGCGAACGACCGTGCCTCGTTCGAGCGCGAAGACCACCCTGCGGCCCGATTTCAGCCGGACCGGAATGTCGATCCAGGTCCGCGTCATCAAGAGCCCCACGGCCTGGCTGCCGTCTCCCTCGCCGATCACGAAGCGAACCCTGTTCATGTCGCCTGCCAGCGTGGCGACCAGGGGCAGGCTCTTCTCGCCTCCGGGATTGCGCAGCTCCGGCACGCCGACCTGGACGACCTCTTCGCCAGGCACATGGACCTGGAGCTCCATGGAGATCGGGGCCGCGCCGTCCGCCCCGGGTTCGTTCCGGATCGCGAACTCCAGCCGGACCGGCTGGCGTCCGATCGTGGCGAAGGCCAGGATCGCGATCGGCCCGCGCTCGGCCATGGCCGCGCTCTCCTGCAGACGCCAGATCACCGTCCCCGACTCGATGCGCGGCGAACCCGGTCGCGGGTTCTGCTCGATCATGCCGGCCCGAAACGGCCCGACCGGGACCCCGGCGCGCATCGCGTCCAGCGGGTTCAGCGCGAGGGGCGCACCGTCGACGCCGTCCATCGGCGCGATCTCAGGCTGGTAGACGCTCTCCGGCCCCGCCATGAAGCCCATGATCGGATAGAGCGGATAGACGGTCGGAGCCGCCGCCGTGCGCACCCGGCGTGGCTCGGCCGAACCGCCGTCTGCGGCGAGCTCGGCCTCGGCGGTCACCGGACGCCCGTTCGTCAAGAGGCCGGCGTCGCGCAGTTGCATCGGCTGCAGGAAGACTTCCCGCGACCCGCGACCGAGCGAGGGAAGCGGAATCACCGGCTTAGGCTTCTGCACCGGCAGGCCCGTCAGCGGGTCGAGCGGCGTCTGGTCGCCGGGGACGGACGCCTCGGCCCCCGGGGGGACGGGCGCATTCGGATCGCCTTTGCGGCCCTTGCCGCCCTTCGCCAGGGCGGGGTCCGGCGGCGGTGGCTTGGGAGGCGGCGGCGGGGGCGCCAAATGCTCGAAGCCCGGCAAAGCCTCCGGAACGGGCTCCGGCGGAGGCTGGGGCGTGGCCGCCTGCGCGGGAGCGCCGGTCTTGCGCCGACCGGGCGGGCCCGGCGCCGCGGGAGCGGTGGCCGGCTGGGCGTTCTCGGCCGCGGCAGGGTCGGCGGGGTCGGCAGGCGTCACGGCCCTGGCCGGCGTCTTGTTGCCCCGCCTCTGGCCACCGCGCGCCCCCTGTTCGGAGGACGGGTTCAGGTCGAGCGGCTGGCCGGACGGCGGGGAGGCGGCAGCCGGAGGCTCCGGCGGCGCTCCGGGCAGCACCAGGGGGCCGGCGGCTGCGCCGTGGCATCCCAGGGCGACCAGAGCCGCACAGGCGAAGAGATGCTTCATGGATGTGAGCCGCAGGCCCCGAACAGCGTCCGTGGAACTAGAAGCTGCAATCATGGCGGGAATTCAAGCAGGGCTGTCGCATCCAGGGCCACAAAGCCCCTCATCCAGGGGGAAGAGGCAACTTTCCCGGCCCTCGGGCGTCTTCCGCTCTCTCGGGACGCGGAGGCCAGGCATGGACATCGCCCTCGACAAGGTCTGCGCCCTGATCCGCCAGGCCCGTCGCTACGACGTGAAGGAAGGCGTGACCGATCCCGATTCGGGATCCAACGCCGTCGACGACGACCAGATCGACGTGCTGGAGGCAAGCCCGGACGATTCCATCGAAGGCGAGCTTCGGTCCTTCCTGCGCGGGCTCAATGTGGACGAGCAGGCGGACCTGGTCGCCCTCGTCTGGCTCGGGCGCGGCGACGTCGAGGTCGAGGAATGGCCTGACGCTGTCCGCACGGCCCGCGAGCGCACGGGGATCCGGACGGCGGACGAGCTGATGGGCATTCCGAACCTTCCGGACCTCCTGGACGAGGGGCTCGCGGCGCTGGGCCTTTCCTGTGTGGACGAGGCCGGGGGCGCGGGCGTCTGAGCCGCCTTGCGGGGCGACCGGGAGGCCTCTGCCGGTCTAGACTTCCGCCATGACCGACAACCCTGCCCCCGCCCGCCCTGCCCCCGCCCATCCTGCCGAGGAGCCGACACCCGACGCACCGGCGCCCTCCCGCGACATCGCCGCGCTGCTCGCCATTATGGCTGCCTTGCGGACGCCCGGCACGGGCTGTCCGTGGGACCTCGAGCAGGACTTCTCGACCATCGTGCCCTACACGATCGAGGAGGCCTACGAGGTGGCCGACGCCGTCGAGCGCGGCGACCTCGTCGACCTGCGCGACGAGCTTGGCGACCTGCTTCTGCAGGTCGTGTTCCACGCCCGGATGGCCCAGGAGCAGGGCGCCTTCGACTTCGGCGCCGTGGTGGAGGCCATCACGGCGAAGCTGATCCGCCGTCATCCCCATGTCTTCGGCGAGGCGCGAAGCCTTCCGCCGTCCGCGGTGAAGGCGTTGTGGGGCGAGATCAAGGCCCAGGAGAAGGCGCAGCGGCGGGCCGAGCGCAAGGCGGCGGGCCTGCCGCCCGAACCGGCCGGCCTGCTGGCCGACGTGCCGCGCGCGCTGCCCGCCCTCACCCGCGCCGTGAAGCTGCAGGCCAGGGCCGGCAAGGTCGGCTTCGACTGGAACGACGCCCGCCTGGTCCTCGCCAAGATCCGGGAAGAGATCCAGGAGGTCGAGGAAGCCCTCGAACAGGCGGACCGGCAGGCCGTCGCGGGCGAGGTCGGGGACCTGCTCTTCGCCATGGCCAACCTCGCCCGGCATCTCGACGTGGATCCCGAAGCCGCCCTGTCCGACACGAACGCCAAGTTCATCCGGCGTTTCGGCCACATCGAGGCCTCACTGGCCGTCCGCGGGCGCAGCCTGCAGGAGGCGTCCCTCGACGAAATGGAGGCGCTGTGGGTGGAGGCGAAGACCGCCGAAAAAATCCCGCGCTGACGTCCTTTCCCCGCACGGGAGAAGGACACCCGGCCTTTGCACGAGGTTCGTCACGTAAGAGCCGGCGGCGATCCCGCCGGCGCGGCCTGCGGTCGACGCCGTCGCGGCGCGATCGGGCCGGATGCCGACAACCGCGTCTCAGCCCTTGTCGTACGGATTGTCCCCGGTGCGCAGGCTCAGCCGGATGGGCGTGCCCGGCAGGTCGAAGGCCTCGCGGATGCCGTTGACGAGATAGCGCGTGTAGGCCTCGGGGAGCGAGTCGAGCTGGTTGCCGAAGATCGCGAAATGCGGCGGGCGCGCCTTCACCTGCGTCATGTAGCGGATCTTGATGCGGCGGCCTGAGACGGCCGGCGGGGGGTGGCTCTCAACAGCGTCGGCGAGCCACTTGTTCAGCCGGGCCGTCGAGATGCGCCGGGACCAGACCTCGGCAGCCTTGAAGCAGGCCTCCATGAGCTTGTCCGTTCCCTCGCCCGTGAGCCCGCTGAGCCGCACCAGCGCCGTGCCTTTCACGTTGGAAACCAGCCGCTCGCTGTCCTCCACGAGGCGCTTGAACCGGCCGGCGTCGCCCGCAACCAGGTCCCACTTGTTGACGGCGATGACGACCGCGCGGCCCTCCCTTTCGATCAGGCCGAGGATGGAGAGATCCTGCTTCTCGAAAGGGATGGTGGCGTCCAGCAGAAGCACGACGACCTCCGCGAACTTGACCGCCCGAAGGGCGTCGCTCACGGCGAGCTTTTCGAGCTTTTCCTCGACCTTGGCGCGCTTGCGCATGCCGGCCGTGTCGAAGAGCTTCACCTTGCGTCCGCGCCATTCCCAGTCGAGCCCGATGCTGTCGCGCGTGATGCCCGCCTCGGGGCCCGTCAGCAGGCGCTCCTCGCCCAGCAGGCGATTGATGAGCGTGGACTTGCCGGCATTGGGCCTGCCGACGATGGCGATGCGCAGGGGACGGCCGTCGCCGGTCTCCGCGTCCCCCTCGTCCGCCTCCTCGTCCTCCTCGGGCAGGGCCGTCTTCTCGGGCAGCGCCTCACGCAGCGCGTCGTAGAGGTCCGACAGGCCCTCGCCGTGCTCGGCGGAGAGCGGGATGGGATCGCCGAGGCCCAGCCCGAAGGCCTCGTAGGTCTGCAGATGGCCCGCGCGGCTCTCGGCCTTGTTGGCGAGGAGCAGCACGGGCTTGCCCGCCTTGCGCACGAGGGCGGCGAAGTGGCGATCCGATGGGGTCAGGCCCGCACGCGCGTCGATGACGAAGAAGATGGCGTCGGCGTCCGCGAGCGCAGCCTCGGTCTGGGCGCGCATGCGGCCGGCGAGCGTGGCGCTGTCGGCCTCCTCCAGCCCGGCCGTGTCGATGACCGTGAAGCTGAGGTCGCCCAGCCGCGCCTCGCCCTCGCGCCGGTCGCGCGTGACGCCCGGCTGGTCGTCGACCAGCGCGAGCTTCTTGCCCACCAGCCGGTTGAACAGGGTCGACTTGCCGACATTCGGCCGGCCGATGATGGCCACCGTGAAATCCATGATCCTCGTCCCCACCGCCCCAGGCGGCCCAATGGCGGTGCGCGGGCGGCCGCTCAGGAGGCGGGCTTGACCGGCCCGGCGCGCACGACGGCGAGCAGCAGGTCGGCGCGCTGCTTCAGCGCGGGCGGAGCCTCGCGATCGGTCACGATCTGGTCGAAATACTGCCCGGCAGCGGTGAAGTCTCCCGACTTCAGCGCGGCGAGCCCCAGCACCTCCCGCGCATTGGCGCCGAACAGGTTGCCCTGCGCGAGCAAGGGCTCCAGCTCGGGCTTCAGCGTGTCAAGCGTGGCGGTGTCGACGAGCAGCAGACCCAGGCGAAGCCGGGCGATGTCGCGCATGGAGGCGGGCAGGGCCGCGTCCCCGGCGAGCGCGCGATAGGCGGCGACGCCCTTCTCGCGGTCGCTCCTGGACAGCTCGCCGGCGTCCCGGAAGCGCGCAAGCAGCTGGTAGCCCTTCGGGCCGTCCTTGGCGAGGCTCGCCAGGACCGCTTCCGATTCCTCGGCCTTTCCGGTGCGCGCAAGCTGCAGCGCCTCCTCGAACCTCGCGCCCGCCGCCTCGGACTGGCCGAGCTGCCAGGACTCGTAGGCCTTCCACCCGGCGGTGGCGAGCACGATGAGCACGGCCAGGACGCCGAACTTGGCGCCATGCTGCTTCCAGAAGTCCAGCGCCTTGTCGCGCCGGACGTCCTCGTCGACCTCGCGGAAAATATCGGCCATGGCCGCGTCCCGAACTCCCAGAGCATGCCGCGAAAGGGCAGGCGCCCTCGCGCAATCGGCACGCGACTCACAAAGGCCGAGGTGGCCCCGGGGGCGTGCCCCCGGGACCCGGCCCGTTTCGCGGGAGCACGTAACACGCCCGCCGGCCTTTGTCATGCCGCCGGGCGAGATCCCGAGGCCAAGGCCTCAGCCCATCACCGAGACGCCGATCAACAGCGGATGCAGGCTGATCATCGCGACATAGGCGATCGTGCCCACGACGAGCGCGACGATGTCGCCCCGCCCGAAGCTGAGGCTGCCGGCCGGATCGGCGCCCGGCCGCCTCTTCACGGCGATGCGGTCGAACACCGCCCAGGCGAGAAACGCGCCGAACAGGATCATCGAGCCGAGGTCGCCATTGGCCAGGAGATGCGCCAGGGCCCAGATCTTCACCGCGACGAGCATCGGATGCTTCAGGCGCGTCTTGATCGCGCCCGGGGAATAGGCTGCGACCAGCGCCACGAAGGCGAACCACATGAGGAGCAGCGTGAGGTGCCGCAGCCCCGTCGGCGGATCCCAGACCTGCACGTAGCCGTTCGCCCGGTACTGGCCGTAGCCGATGACGATCAGCACGAAGCCCACGAGCGAGACGAGGCTGTAGAGGCCCTTGTAGGGCCCCTCCCCGATCCGCCCGATCAGCGACGCCCGCGCCTCCCGGACGGTGGTGAAGCTATGGGCGCCGAGGAAGACCACGAGGCCGAGGATCAGGACCGCCATGAAGGCTCCGCCGCTGCCGAAGACGCGCCAAGCCTAGGCCGGGGCAGCCGGACGGGGCAAGGCATGGCGACGCCGCAGTCCACGGGAAACGGCGGGTCGATGCGGGACGTCGCCACGCCTCCCGTCCCAGGCGCCCGCGGGGACGCCACGCCCCGCCGGGATCCGGTCCGCCGCGCGGCCCGTCAGAAGAACCGCACGTCAGAGGCGTCGAAGGCGGACAGGGCCACGTTCTTCAGCAGGATCGTGTCCGTGGCGGACAGGCTGATCAGGAGGTCGGAGCCCTGCTGGATCGTATGCATCCGCACGTCGGCGAAATCGGCGAAGACCGAGATGGAGAACACCAGTCGGTCGCCGGCTCCGCCGGTCGCATGGAAATCGGCGATCTGGTCCTGCCCGAATCCCTTCGCCCGATAGATGAAGTCGTCGGCTCCCGTGCCGCCGCTCAGCGTGTCGTCGCCCGCCCCGCCATCGAGCGTGTCGAGCCCGGCCCCGCCGACGAGACTGTCGCCGCCGCCGCCTCCGGAAAGGGAATCGTCGCCCGCTCCGCCGTCGACGGTCTCACGCGCGGCCGAACCAAGGACCGTGTCCCGGCTGTCGCCGAGCACGAGGGTCTCGATGTCGCGAATCGTGTTGGCGCCCCACGACCCGCCCGTGGAGTCGAACGTGTACCAGCGCGACTGGCCGAGGTCGAAGGAGGTCTGCCAGTCCCGGCCCGCATGGAAAGCGAAGCGGTCCTGGCCGAGGCCTCCGTCGATGGTGCTGTACGCAACCCCACCTTGCTCCGCCGACAGGGTGACATCGATGCTGTCGTCGCCGTCGCCCCCCGAGACGGACGACCCATACAAGACCGCCTGGCCATGGTTCCCGATCTGAGGTGCATTCGTCGCGTCGGCGCCTGCCGTTGCGGCCAGGGTGATGTGGATGACGTCTGCGCCCGCGCCGCCGGCTATGGTGGAGTAGGCCACCTGCGCCGTGGCCGCTCCACCGGCGCCGCCAGCCCCTGAAACCTGATAATAGGAATCGTAGCCCGGGCCGCCCCCGTCGCCGCCGATCGCCCGCAAGGCGATGTCGATGACATCGTCACCGTCGCCGCCTGAGACGGAGTCGGATGTCAGATAGGCCGAGGCCCCTCCCCCGCCGCCGCCCTGGCCGCCCCGGGAGACGGAGTCGTAAACCGGATTGCCGTACGGGTCGGTTCCGATCTGGACCTGATCGTAGGCGGCGCCATCGGACGGGCCGCCGACGCCGCCGGCGCCGCCAATGGCGGTGAATGTCAGGGCAATGCGGTCCTTCCCGTCGCCTCCGGTCACGGTGTCCCGCGAGGACGAGGCCGTTGCCACGCCCCCTGCGCCGCCCGCCGCGCCGGTGGCCCAGTAGGCGCCGCTCAAGGGACCGGCCCCCGCGCCGCCGGCGCCGGCGATGGCGGAGAAGACCAGGGTGATCGTGTCGTCACCCCCATCGCCGGAATGAGCGGCCCGGTCCGACCCGGCGCTCGCGTCGCCGCCGGCCCCGCCGGCCGTCGGACTGTAGACGCCGTTCAGTTCGGCCTCGACGCCCGCCCCGCCCATTCCGCCGATCGCGTCGAGCGTCGTCGTGATGACGTCGGCGCCCGCCCCGCCCGAACCGGCGGCGCCGCTGGCGAGAGACGTTGTCGCGTCGCCGCCCCTCCCGCCGGCGGCGGCATAACCGTAGCCGACGCCGCCCTGCGCACCCGCGCCGCCGACGGCACGGAAGTCCGTGGTCAGCCGGTCGTCGCCGTCGTCCCCCGTCACGACCGTCCAATCGGTGACGGACGCCACGCCGCCCAGGCCGACGACGCCGTTTGGCGCCAATGAGGCGATGCCTGCATTGCCCCGGGCCGTCGCCGTCCGTGTGACGAGATCGTTCCCCGCGCCACCGGCGATGGTGCCCTTGCTCGTCACGCTGGCGGCAATGCTTACCGTATATGGGGAGGCATTGTAGCCCGATCCCGTCGCCTCCAGCGTCACGTCGATCCGGTCCGCGCCGGTGCCCCCGTCGAGCGCGAGGTCGGCGATCACATTCGCCGTGGAGCCCGTCGCCTGGCCGGTCACGCGGAGCGTATCGGTCCCCGCGCCGCCGCGCAGTGTCGCGGCGACGAGGGAGGTGGCCGCGCCGGTATTGGCGTCCGCTCCGGCCGCGCCGGGGTTCCACGGTGTGCCGTTCCACCCACCGTCGTCGTAATGCAGGTAGGCGCCGGCTCGCCCCGTATTGGGATCGATGTAATTCGGGTCCCAGACACAATAAACCCCGAAATACGGGTAGTAGGTTCCACCATTCCAGTTCGGCTGATACGTCCCGCCGGAGCCGCCGACACCCGCTGCGCCAGGCGCGCCGCCGGTGGCGACGCTCGTCACCGTCAGCGTGTCGGCGCCATCGCCGCCGTCGAGCATGACCTTTGCGCCGCTCGTCCAGATACCGTTCGACAGCGACCAGCCGCCGATCGTCTGAACGGCGTCGCCGCCCTGGCCCGCCGCCCCGCCCGCGCCGCCGTCGACGATCTGGGGGTTCCACCCTGGGCCATCGGGGCCATCGGGCTGGAAGGTCACCACGGGCACGACATAGGGAGCACCGTCCGGCCCGTAGTGGCTGCCCGTCTCGTCCACGATCCAAGAGCCGTCGCCGTCAAGCTCCGAATAGCTGACGTCGTGCTGGGACCAACCGCCGATCAGGACGCCGCCGACCGCGCCCGTTCCGCCAGCGCCGCCCTTGCCGCCCGTTGCCGATCCCGTCAGCGTCAGCCTGTCGTCGCCGGCCCCGCCGCTGAGCGAGGTCGTGATGCCGGAGAGGCCCGTGCCGCCTGCCTTGCCATCCCCGCCCGCGACGCCGAGCCCGAGGCCATTCGCGCCGGCAAGGCCCGTCGCGCCGGTCTTCGTGTCGGCGATGGTCGTCGTGATCGGCGCCACGTAGGGCGCGAGCGTCATCGTCGCGCTCGTCGACGCGGTCGAACCGCCCGCCTGTTCGGTCGCGGTCGCGGTCACGGTCAGCGTCAGGGGCGTGGCGAGATCCGAGGCCAGCGTCAGCGTCAGCCCCGAGAGTTGCGCCGCCGTCAACAGCCAGGATCCGTCCTGCTGCCTTGTCCCGGTGTTGAGCGTGGCGTCGGCGGGCAGGCCGGCGATGCGCACAGAGAGCGTTTCCGAGCCGTCGTTGTCGGTCAGCGCCGCGGTGAGGGTCAGCGCCGTCGCCTGCCCCGCCCGCGGCGAGGCGTCCAGCACGGAAAGCGTGGGCTTGTCGGCCACCCCTGCGACGCTCAGCGTGACGGTCACGGATCCGGTGCCGTCTCCGGCCGCATAGGTGAAGCTGTCCGCGCCGGACCAGTTCGCCGCGGGGGTGTAGACGAAGCTGCCGTCCGCATTGAAGGTCAACGCGCCGTGGCTGACGTCGCTGACCAGCCGCGCCTTGATCGTCGCGCCATCCGGGATGGTGTCGTTGGCGAGCACGTTGCCGGTGATGCGGCCATCCTCCTGCCCGGCGAAGGAATCCGCCTTCAGGGTCACGATCTCGGCGACGTCCGTCAGGCGGAT
Organism: Alsobacter sp.; assembly: GCA_046349155.1. Classification (GTDB taxonomy): domain Bacteria; phylum Pseudomonadota; class Alphaproteobacteria; order Rhizobiales; family Beijerinckiaceae; genus Alsobacter. The sequence goes on from JAXMCW010000008.1 coordinate 102,853, forward strand.
TGCGAGGCGTTGCGTGGCCCCGTTCTGCTGCGCGAGCGCGTCGCGGGCGCTGTCATGTGCTTTGACTACGACGTCGTAAATCCGGTCCCCATTGGCGTCGGTGGGCGTCGCCTCGTAATCCTGCGGCGCAACGAAGGAGAGGACGCCCGTCGCCGCGTCGATGGTGAAGAGCGCCGCGTCGTCGCCGCAGACGATTTCGTAGACGAAGTGCCCGCGCCGGTCCGGATCGGCCGCGACGATGGTCGTCACCTCGCGGGTGTTCTCCGCCACGTCGGCGTCGGCGGCCGAGGTGATGGTGGTCGCGTCGTCGGCTCCGGTGATGGTGACGCTGACGTCCTGGCTTGTGGTGCGGCCGGTGACGGCGTCCGTCACAGTGATGGTGAAGCGCTCCGTCGCCGTCTCGCCCTCGGCGAGGAAGGCGATGGCGGCGTGATCGACCGCATAGGTCCAGGTGAGGTGGGAGACGCCGTCGAGCGCGTTCCCGTTCGGCGCCCAGACGTACCCGTCGGCCAGGGACAGCGTCCCCGGGGCGGCGCCCGAAGCGGACCCACCCGCGCGCAACGTGACGGCATAGGTGTGGCGCCAGTCGTACACGTATTGATTTCGCGGGTACCCCGGCGGAGACGTCCAGGAAAAGCCCCGCCGCCCGTCATTGGCGACGGTCAGCGTGGCGGCGCCGCTCGCCGCGCCCGCCACGTCGTCCTGAACGGAGAGGCTCGCGCTGTCGCCGAGCCGCTCCTCCGCCGCGATGCGGGGCCCGTCCGCGATGTCGGTGACGGTGACGGCGAGCGTGCGGACGGTAGCCAGGTCCTCCTGCCCGGCGTGATAGGCCGACACGAAATAGCCGTTGGTCGCGCTGTAATAGGGCCAGTCCGACAGAGTGCGGTTGTACTGCGGATCGTAGATGCCCCAATAACTGGTCAGTTCCGCATTCCACCGGCCGGGCGTCGCCCTGACCTGCACGTCGTAGACGTTGTCGTAGGCCGCCGAGCCCAGCCCCTCGAAATCCGGCGCGGCCTTGAAGGCGAGTTCCCCCGTCCGCTCGTCGATGATGAACAAATCGGCGTCCGCCCCGCCGACGATCTCGTAGCGGAATTGCGGCGCCCGGCCATCCACGGTGCGGCTGTCGATGTCGGTCGCACTCAGCCGGGTGACCGCCCGGGTGCTTTCCGCGACCTGGACGTTGCCCTCGGCATCCACGCCCGTGCCCGTGACGATGGGAGCGTCGTCCTCGCCCGTGATCGTCACCGTAAGCGTGGTGGAGGTTTTCGCGCCATGGGAATCCGTGGCCGTGACGGTGAAGGTCTCCGTCGCCGCCTGGCCGCGATCGAGCGAAGAGAAAGCCGCGCGGTCCGCCTCATAGACCCATTGGCCCGCCTGGCCGTCATACACGATGCGGCCGACGGGCTTGCCATTCGTTCCCACGCCAGAGAGACCGGTCGCGGTAATGCCGAGCGTGTCGCCTTGGTCGACATCGCTGAACGGCATCGCCACGACGCCGCGCAACTGGGTCGCCGTCGCGTCGTCCGAAACAGCCACATCGGTCGGCCCCGACACCGCCGGCGCGTCGTTCGTCCCCGTCACCGTCCAGGTGATCGAGGCGGGGGTGTAGGTTCCCGTCGTCGGGTCGTAGAGCTGGTAATCCACCCGCATGGTGCGGGTCTGGCCCTGCGCGAGGTCCTGGTAATAGTCCACCGACGGATCGAGCGTGAAGCCGCGCTGCCGGTCGAAGCTGACGCCCTGCACAGACGCGTTCTGATAGCCGAACGGGCCGAGATAAACGTCATCGGCGAAGAGAGCAAAGCCTGACCAGTCGCCGGAGACCGCCACCTGCAGCGCCGACCCCTCCGGCAGCGCGTATTGCGTCACCGCCGCGCCGTCCTCGATGGCCGCCCCCGCAGAGCCAGTCGCCTTCACCTCCTCCGCGGTCCTCGTCCCGTCGGCGAACTGGAAGTTTTCGACGTTGCGGACCGTGTCGAAGCCGTCGGGGCTGCCTCCGCGCAGGTCGCGGACCGTGAACGTGTCGGTCGCGGCGTCGTAGGTGACGTCGTAGTCCGCACGCGTGCCGGTAAAGACGGCGAGATCAGTGCCCTCGCCGCCGTCGATGCTGTCGTCGCACGCGCCTCCCTGCAGCGTGTCGTCGCCGGCGCCGCCGAAGAGGGAGTTGGCGGCGGTCGCCCCCGCCGCGCTCAGCCGATCGTCGCCCTCGTTGCCGAACAGCGCATCGTCGCCGTTGCCGACCAGCGCGTCGTTGCCGCTGCTGCCGAAGAGGGTGTCGGCATCCTCGCCGCCGTCTACGCTGTCGTCCCCCGCGCCGCCGAAGAGCATGTCGCGCCCCTCGCCGCCGTCCAGCGTGTCCTGCCCGCCTTCACCGAAGAGCACATCCTGCCCGCGGCCCCCGCGGAGCACGTCGCCCCGGGCCCCGTCGGCCTCGTCGCCGCCCCACAGCACGTCGTTGCCGTCCTCGCCGTCCAGCACGTCGGCACCGGCGCCGCCGAACAGGAGGTCGCCACCCGTCCCGCCGAGCAGCGTGTCGGCGCCGGCCTCGCCCTGCAGCGTGTCGTCGCCGGCACCCCCGTCGACGAGGTCGTCGCCGGACCCGCCCGAGGCGACGTCGGCGCCGCCCCCGGCGAAGATGCGGTCGTCGCCGGCCCCTCCGTTCAGCGTGTCGTTGCCAAGCCCCGCGAAGATGATGTCCGCGCCGCTTCCGCCGTTCACGACGTCGGAGAGCGCGGCCGCCTGCGCCGCAGAGAGGGGCCCGCCAGCGGGCGCGACGGCCGAGGCGATCGCGGCGTCGAGCGCGGCCGCTGCGGCGCGATCATAGGCGAGGCGAGCCGCCGCGTCCTTCTTCGCCGCCTCCGCCAGAGCCCAGACGGACGGGTCGAGCGCGAGGTCAGCCCAGACCACGCTGGCGCCGCCGCCGGTGTCGATGACGTCCCGAGTAAGACCGCCGACCAGAGTATCGTCCGCCGCCGTCCCCACCCGGAGGGCACGAGGTTCTTCGTTCAACGACGAACTGGACATGGGCAGCCCCGCAATGCTCTTTCTGCGACGCTATAGACCTTGCGGGGCGACTGTAAAGCGAGCGGAAGTTGTAACTTCCGACACCCTTTATTAGACCTCAATGATGTTGAACGTTAAGTGTTCCAAGTATAATTCCGGCGATCAGCGAGGGCGCCATCGGATGCGGGGCCGCTGTCCGCCTCATGCAGGCGGCTCTCGAGGGTGTCCTGACGCGCAAACCTCACGACGATCATCCACGAAGCAAGCGCTGGTCTGCGACCCCGGCCCCGTCTTCAAGACGAACGACAATCGCGCTCGTCGGATCGCAACCGGACGGCCGCCGCGGATTGCAGGACATCGTCATTGCGGGACATCGTCATGGCCGCCAGCCGGCAGGTCGCGGCCTGCCGGCCGATGCTCGGGGAGAAGGCCCCCTCGCCCTCACTCCCACTCGATAATTTTGGGTCAACCTAGTGCATTGAAAAATAATGCGAAAATATTTTTTCGCATATCGAGATACCGTCTAGGCTACCGTCAGAAAAGTTCGATCTTGAAATTATTGAACTTTTTGGGCTGGCGATGAAGTTCGACATTTCGCCATCTATCGCTGGAAGCGGGAACTGCCGGCAGTTGGCATCGACTCGGTAAATGTGCTCGATGAAACAGGATTATACCGTCACGGTCCTTGGTTGGCCATCCTCAAGGTCGGCCTCTCCAATCTAACCAAAACCCGCGACAACGGTTTCGATGGGCAGGAACAGCGTCCGGCTGTCCTCGGGATATTCTATGAACTCCGCGCAGCGCAGATAGAAGCGTTTGGCCGCCCCATCCTTCGCTTGCACCATCACCGCCCCGATGCCGATGCTTTGCGAGGCCAGCGCGATCCGCCGCAGCGCGTCCGACAACAGGTCCGCGCCGAGGCCCTTGCCTGCATGGTCGAGGCTAACGGCGAGCCGCCCGATGATCGAAACCGGAATCAGGTCGGGTGCGTTGCGTCGCACCTTGCCGGGAGCTGCGCCCCGCTCAACCGATCCCGCCGAGATACAGAAATAGCCGACGACCCGATTTCCCGCGCACACGACGTAGGTGCGCGAGAACCGGCTTTCGTTCTTCAAGGCCCGGTGCCGCAGCCAGTCGTTCAGTGCAGGCTCGCCGCAGTCAAACGCGGAAAGATCATGCTCCGCCGTCAACGGAACGGGGGCAGACAGTCGCGGGTCGGGATGGTCCGGCGAGTCGTCTATTTCTGCCATGCCGGGGTCCGGCGCAGCAGCGCCTTGAGCTTCGGTCCCGGCGCGGGCGGATTGTCGAGCGCGTGCATGAAGGCGTCGTAGCGTTCGGAGTCCAGCGTGAACAAACGCTGATCGAGCAGCACATCCACCGCTTGCCGCCGTGCACTTTCCACCATGAACTCGGTGCGCGTCTTACCAAGGACCGCCGCCGCATCGTCGATGAGCTGGCGGGTGCCGGTTTCGATACGCAGGTTGATGCTGCCCTTGGCGTCAGCCGCAGAGGCGCGCGCCGCGACGACAGCGGCCGCAGAGCGGGAAGATTCGGAGGGGGCGAGACGTGTTTTTGCCATGACCGGAATATGGGCGTTTGTATCCACACTGTCAATACAGAAGAAGGTAAGGAACGTATGGGCGTCGCCCTTCGGGCCGGGCTTTCGGCTACGCCGGACCCACGGCAGCGGCGCGTTTCGGCCACTCGGCTTCAATCCCCTAACGCATGACTGTCGCCAGTTAGAAATGCGGCCCCGACGCTTGCGCGCCGGGGCTTTGTCACTGGCGGCCCTCCGGCTCTCTACGGCGCAATGTGGAAGCGCGTTCGCCTCCGGGCCGGCGCGGCTGCCGCCGCGTCTTATCTGATCGCTACGAAGAAGATTGCTAAGGGCGTTGCCCTCGCGCGGCGCAAGAAAACTCTCCGGCCTTTCGCGGCATAAACGGCCCGCTCCCCGCAAGCGGGTCCCCTCCATTTATTCCACGGTGCCAAAGACTTCTCCTGCGCCTTGCTACCCGTGGCTCGCCGCCCGGCAAGGGTTCAGGAGCGGCGCTTCGCTGCTCTGAACCCCAAACCCGAGGATCAGAGACATGACCAACCTTTCCGACAGCAATCCCCGCATCTATGTCGCCTGCCTTGCTGCCTACAATAACGGCTATCTGCATGGGGCTTGGATCGACGCGGATCAGGACGCGGATGAAATCAGGGACGAAATTGCGGCCATGCTCGCACGGTCCCCCATCGAGCACGCGGAGGAATATGCCATCCATGACTACGAGGGCTTCGAGGGCGTCACCATCAAGGAATATGCCGGCATCGACACCGTGGCGCGCATCGGCGCGTTCATCGCAGAGCATGGCGCGTTAGGCGCTGGCTTGCTGGAGCAGTTCGTCGGCGACATGGACCAAGCCGAAACCGCCTTGCAGGACTGCTATCACGGCCAGTTCGCTAGCCTTGCCGACTTCATGGAGGACTTGACCGCTGAAAGCGGCACCACGATCCCCGAGGCGCTGCGCTACTACATTGATTGGAAAGCAATAGCCCGTGATGCTGAAATGAACGGTGAGTTTTTCACAGTCGAAACCTCACACAACGAGGTGCATGTGTTTTCCAGTCAATGAAAACCGGAGCACCTTGCCCGCATTTTGCGGGCGGGCGTATCGCGGAATCATCGAAATAGTGTTAAGCAAAAAATAACCAAGAATGATCGGACTGGCCGCTCAAGGTATCTGCTTTGAGCGGCTTCTATATTTCTAGCGATCTTTGAACCTCTAAGGGCTGGGCGCTGCCTTGCGCGCCCCGGCTTTGGGAGGTGACGCCATGCTTAGCATCGACTGGCGTTCGCCGGTGGCATACAGGCACGCGAAGCACATTTCGGCCGCCGGTTTCGCTTGGGAATATCTGCGCCGGAATGACGATTATCGTCAGGAGTTCCAGACCATCGCACTAACCGGAGGACCGTCCGGCCGTGACCTTGCAGCGTTCGCGGATCGCTGGGGGTTGCGATTTCCCGTGCGATCCCGACGCGCCGCATGACTGGCCGACGCCAATCTGGAGTCCGAACCTTCAACCGCAAGCGGTGATGCTGTCGCCGGTCGAGCATAAGGACGGCGACACCGAACCGATATTGACGCTGGCTCATCTCGCCGGCCTTGATCTGCGCCGCGCTGCCGATGGCTGGCATGGTATCTGGCAGGTTGATGGCGTCACACATCAATTCTGGCTTCCCGAGGCGACTCCCGACGCCGCCGCCTTCTATGCCGTCACCCTGCCGATGGATTCCTTTCTGGAGCTTCGCGCTCACGCTGCCCGCCGTTTCTGGCGGTCCCTCAACGGCCGGGCACCCGGTCCCGATTTCCGCGCGGTCCCTGCCCAGCTCCGGCAATGGCATATCCTGTCGCTGCGCGCGCTTGACGCTCGGCTGCATGGCGAGAGCTATCGCACCATCGCCGAAGTCCTGCTCGGCTTTCGAGGCACTAAGGAGGATTTCGAGAACGATCCGCGCAAGAACAAAGCTCGCCGCTTGGTCGCGCACGGTATCAAGATGATGCGGGGCGGCTATCGCCTGCTGCTCCACTACCCTATCAAGCCCGGCAAGCGTTGATCGTTAGCGAGCACCGTCTTGTTGCAAGTCGCAAGCTTACTGCCCGGTGCAACAAAGAGGTGCGATACGAAAAGAACCGGAAAGCCAGCCCTCGGGGAAATGTTGCGGACTTTAGAATTCCTACGAGAACTTCAGCAGGAATGGAGTGGATCTAACAAACTGCTTCATGTGTCAAGAACGGCAAGGCGGCTTCTCAACTGAATAACTCGTTGCTTAATCTATGTTTTCGCACGACCATGCCTGAAATGTATTTTGAGGAAATTTTCCATGACCTTACTAAAGACGCTGCGTTTGATTCTCAGTCCTTGCACTCCGGTGGATCGTGTTAACTTCATCCAGCTAGAGCTTGACCCAGAAGTGATGCGGTTTCTTAACAATGGTGCGGTTGATCATGACAGGATCGATTCGACGACCGCGCCGTTTCTCATGCCACGAGGAACCGAGCCGAACGTCTGGACAGCGCGACGCAATGCGGATGACGAGTTTGTCGGCTGGTTCTGCTTGTTGCCGAA
>JAXMCW010000009.1:0-12127 GCA_046349155.1 Alsobacter sp.
GGGTAGTAGATCATCGGCTTGTCGAAGACGGGCAGGAGCTGCTTGGAGGTCACCAGCGTCAGCGGGTGAAGCCGCGTGCCGGAGCCTCCGGCCAGGATGATGCCTTTGCGGGTCATGCGGAGCGGGTCCTTGCGTTCCAGGCCGGCGGGCGGGCCGGCGGGGACGACGAGGTCAGGCGACCTCGAAGGGGGAGTGAAAATCGTCGAGACGGGGCAGGAGCTTGTCCTTGGCGGAGAGGATCACGTCCCCCGTCCAGGGCCAGGCGATGGCGAGCGAGGGGTCGTTCCAGGCGACGCCGCCCTCGTGGGCCTGCGAGTAGACGTTGTCGACCTTGTAGGCGACCTCGGTGTTCTCCTCGAGCGTGACGAAGCCGTGGGCGAAGCCGCGCGGGACGAAGAGCTGCTCGCACCCCTCGCCGGTCAGGCGGGTGCCGCACCAGCGGCCATAGGTGGGCGATCCCCTCCGGATGTCGACGGCCACGTCGAAGATGGCGCCGCGCAGCACGCGCACGAGCTTGGCCTGGGCGAAGGGCGGGCTCTGGAAATGCAGGCCGCGCAGCGTGCCCGGCGTGGCGGACATGGACTGGTTGTCCTGCACGAACTCCGCGTCGACGCCGAACTCCGCATAGGCCGGACGCGAATAGGTCTCGATGAAGTAGCCGCGCTGGTCGCCGAACCGCGTCGGCCTGATCAGGGTCACTCCGGGCAGGCCGGCATTTTCGGCACTGAACTTGGCCATGTCGAGAAAAGTCCTTTCCAAAGAGGGCCGAGAATGCCTCATCGCGCCGCGATGCTCGACCCCCAAAACGCACGCGATGACGAAAGGTGCAAGGGCTGCGCGCCTCCGCCGTCCCTGCCGCCAAGTCCCAACCGCAACCGCCGCGAGAATGCTTGTGCAATGTGCAATCTTTAGACGAATGATCATGCTCAAAATTTTTCAAAAGAAAGCACGCGAGTCTTGTTACCGGATCTTGACGGGGCGAGGCTAATCCCAAGTCGTCTTTTCAAAGTGCGAGCGATCTGGAATGGTGATCGCCAGCCCAACGGCGGATGTCGAGGACACATGAGCGGCAAGCGATTTCTGGTGACGGGCGGCGCGGGCTTCATCGGCTCCGCCGTGGTCAGGCGACTGATCCGGGAGACCCGGCACAGCGTGCTCGTCCTCGACAAGCTCACCTATGCCGGCAACCTCGACAGCCTCGCGCCGGTGGCCGGCGACCCTCGCTACGCCTTCCTGCAGGCGGATATTTGCGACCTCGCGGCTATGCGGAAGGCCTTCGAGACGTTCCGCCCCGACGTCGTCATGCACCTCGCGGCCGAGAGCCACGTGGACCGCTCCATCGATTCGCCCGGCGCGTTCATCGAGACCAACGTCAACGGCACGTTCACGTTGCTGCGCGCGGCCCTCGACTACTGGAAGGACCTGCCGGGGGAGACGCGGGGAGCCTTCCGCTTCCACCACATCTCGACCGACGAGGTGTTCGGCTCGCTGGGCGAGGAGGGGCTCTTCACGGAGGAGACCCCCTACCAGCCGAACTCGCCCTACTCGGCGTCCAAGGCCGCGTCGGATCATCTCGTGCGCGCCTGGCACCACACCTACGGGTTGCCGACGGTGACGAGCAACTGCTCGAACAATTACGGGCCGTGCCACTTCCCGGAAAAGCTCATCCCGCTGATGATCCTCAACGCGCTCGAGGGCAAGCCGCTGCCGGTCTACGGCAAGGGCGAAAACGTGCGCGACTGGCTCTATGTCGACGACCACGCCAGGGCGCTCATCCTGATCGCCGAGACCGGCGTGCCGGGCGAGAGCTACAACGTGGGCGGCAACAGCGAGCGGACCAACATAGAGGTGGTGCGCGCGGTCTGCGCGCTGGTCGACGAACTGGCCCCGCCGCTGTCCGGCGGCCCCCGGACCAACCTCATCACCTACGTGACCGACCGGCCCGGCCACGACCTGCGCTATGCGATCGACGCGTCGAAGATCAAGCGCGAGCTCGGCTGGGAGCCGCAGGAGACCTTCGAGAGCGGGCTGCGCAAGACGGTGGAATGGTACCTGGCCAACCGGTCGTGGTGGGAGCGCATCCGCTCGGGCGTCTATCGCGGCGAGCGGCTGGGAGTCTCGGCGTGATCCTTCTCTTCGGGGCAGGCGGCCAGCTCGGCACGGAGCTTGCGCAAGTGGCGGCGGCGCGCGGAATTCCCCTTGCGGGGCTGCGCCATGGCGAGGCCGACATCGCCGACGCGGCGTCCGTCTCGGAGGCCATCGCGCGGCATCGCCCGACGGCGATCGTGAACGCGGCGGCCTGGACCAAGGTCGACGCCGCCGAGCAGGAGCCGGCCGCCGCCGGCCGCGCCAACGAGGAGGGGCCGCGCCAGCTCGGCCGGGCCGCCGCGGCGGCCGGCGTGCCCGTGATCCACGTCTCGACCGACTACGTCTTCGACGGCACCAAGCACGGGGCCTATCGCGAGGACGATCCCATCGCCCCGCTGGGCGTCTACGGCGCCACCAAGGCGGCGGGGGAGGCGGCCTTGCGCCAGGCCCAGCCGCACCACGTCATCATCCGCACATCCTGGGTCTATGGCGTCCACGGCGCCAACATCCTCAAGACGGCCCTTCGCCTTGCGCGGGAGCGCGACGAGCTGCGCTTCGTTTCCGACCAGGTCGGCTGCCCCACGGCGACCGCCGACCTCGCGGCGGCGGTGCTGGCCGCGGCGCAGCGGGCGACCTCCGCCGATCCCGTCCACGGGACCTTCCATTTCGCGGGAACCGGCGCCACGAGCTGGCACGGCTTCATCGCGCACGTCGTCGCCGCCCAGGCGCCCTTCACCGGGCGCCAGCCGCGCGTGACGCCCATCGCCACCGCCGACTTCCCGACGCCGGCGCGCCGGCCGGCCAATTCGGAGCTCGACTCCGGCCTCTTCGCCCGCACCTTCGGTGTCCGGGCGCTGCCGTGGCGGGACGCGAGCGAACAGGTCGTTCGCAGCCTCTGCCAGTCCGCGTCCCCCGCCTGACGTCGCTCATCACTCGCATTTTAGGCAAAGTTCTATCGAGCCTCTAATTCCGGTTGTTGCACGACAGGGGGCCTCGTCCGGACATCGCCCCGCATGCACAAGCAGCCGGTCTTTCCCAACCTGCCCGTCCTCGTCGTGGACGACAGCCCGTTTGCGCGAAAGATCATCCGCAGCATGCTGGAGCCTGTCGGCATCCGCCAGATCATCGAGGCGCCGGACGGGGCGGAGGCGCTGCAGCGGCTCACGCAGTTCAGGCCCGGCCTGATCGTGCTGGACTGGAACCTGCCGGTGTTCTCGGCCTTTGACCTTCTATCCGTTCTGCGCGACCCCGCGCGGTCCGCGGAGACGGCCATCCCCGTCATCGTCGTGACGAGCGCCCCCACGCGCGGCGTGATCGAGCGTGCGGCGCAGCGCGACGTCATCCACGTGCTCCGCAAGCCCTTCGCGCCCAAGGCGCTGTGGCAGAGGATCGCCTGCTTCTACAACCAGCTCGATCCGGTGATCGACGTGCGCGCCGGCCTGGAGCAGCCGCTGCTCGTCGAATCGCGGCCGGCGGCGCCGGCGCCCCTTTCAGCGCCGGAGCCCTGGCAGCTCGGGACACCCCGGCTGACGGCTCAGTAGGTCGCGCGGCCGCCCGAAAGGTCGAAAACCGCTCCCGTGGTGAATGAATTCTCCGCGGAGACGAGCCAGGCGATCATGGAGGCGGCTTCCTCCACCTTCAGGAAGCGTCCGCGCGGGATCTTGGACAGCATGTAGTCGATGTGCTGCTGGCTGATCTGGTCGAAGATCCGGGTCTTCGCCGCGGCCGGCGTCACGCAGTTCACGGCGATGTCGTGGCCCGAAAGCTCCTTGCCGAGCGACTTGGTGAGGGCGATCACGCCGGCCTTGGCCGCGGAGTAGGCGGCGGCGTTCGGGTTGCCTTCCTTGCCGGCGATGGAGGCGATGTTGACGATGCGGCCGTAGCCGCGCGCCACCATGCCGGGCGTCACCGCCTTGCAGCAGTAGAAGACGCCGTTGAGGTCGATGTCGACGATGCGCCGCCACTCGTCGACCGGATAATCCACGACGGGCATGGTGGGGCCGGAAATGCCGGCATTGTTCACGAGGATGTCGATTCGCCCGAGCTCCGCCTCGGTGCGCTTGCCGGCCTCCGCCACCGAGGACGGGTCGGCCTGCTCCACGACATAGGACACGGCCTTGCCGGCTCCGCCGAGCTGCTGCACAGCCTCGGCGGCCAGCGCGGCGTCGCGGTCCCATACGGCGACGGTCGCGCCGGACTGAACGAGGCGCTCCGCAACGGCGAAGCCGATGCCCTGCGCGGCCCCGGTGACGACGGCGATGCGTCCCTTCAGATCGATCGAGTTGGCCATGGTGTCTTGTCCTCCCTGTAGGCCGGACCATAGCCGGCCGGCCGCGGCTGTCGAGATGCGGCGGGGCTGACGGGCTAGAACGAGGGCGCAGGGCGGCCCCCGCCGCCGTCTTCGCACCTGCGTCATGCAGCCGCCTCGCAGGAGCCGGCCCGGCGACCCACCTCACGCGGGCGGCGGGCGTCGAAACGCCTCGCCCGACGTCCAACCATCGGATGATGCGGCCGGTTTGAGACCCGTTGCCGTCTTGCGCCGGTCATTGCGCTGCGATAAGCCTCGCCCGAACCGCTATCCGGGGCCGCCGGGCCGCCTGATCCCTCTCGCCCAGAGATCGGCTTGCCCTTTTCCCCGGATGACGAGGCCGGCAAACCTGACTTTTGCCGCGCCCCGGAGGTTCGCCGCAGGATCGGAGGCTTCATGCCCGCACTTCTCGCCGACTATCTGCCGCTGGTGATCTTCATCGCCGTCTCCCTCGGCATCGGCGTGGCTCTGCTGGTCGCCCCCTTCGTCGTCGCCTATTCCCGCCCCGATCCCGAGAAGCTTTCGGCCTACGAGTGCGGCTTCAACGCGTTCGACGACGCCCGCATGAAGTTCGACGTGCGGTTCTATCTGGTGTCGATCCTCTTCATCATTTTCGACCTCGAGGTCGCCTTCCTGTTCCCCTGGGCCGTCGCCTTCAAGGAGGTCGGCCTTTTCGGGTTCTGGTCGATGATGGCCTTCCTCGGAGTGCTGACGATCGGCTTCATCTATGAGTGGAAGAAGGGAGCTCTGGAATGGGATTGAGCGCCGACGCGACGGGACCGCTCGTCGCCCCCCGTCCCACGGGCATCCTCGACCCGGCCACCGGCAAGCCCGTGGGCTCGACAGATCCGTTCTTCGCCGACGTCAATGCGGAGCTTGCCGACAAGGGCTTCCTGGTCACCTCCACCGATGACCTGATCCAGTGGGCCCGCACGGGCTCGCTGATGTGGATGACCTTCGGCCTCGCGTGCTGCGCGGTCGAGATGATGCAGATGTCCATGCCGCGCTACGACGCGGAGCGCTTCGGCTTCGCGCCGCGGGCCTCGCCGCGCCAGTCCGACGTGATGATCGTGGCGGGCACCCTGACGAACAAGATGGCCCCCGCGTTGCGCAAGGTCTACGACCAGATGCCGGAGCCGCGTTACGTCATCTCCATGGGCTCCTGCGCCAATGGCGGCGGCTACTACCACTATTCCTATTCGGTGGTCCGCGGCTGCGACAGGATCGTGCCGATCGACATCTACGTGCCCGGCTGCCCCCCGACGGCCGAGGCGCTGCTTTACGGCGTGCTGCTGCTGCAGAAGAAGATCCGGCGCACCGGCACGATCGAGCGCTGACGCGCGGGTGAGAAGCGATGCGGCCCCGACCTGCCGGCCGGGCGCCTTTCCGGTCCGCGGCGTCGCCTGGGGATCGTTCCAAAGAGAGCCACGATGAGCGTCACGGACGTCACCCCTTCCGAAGCCGCCGTGCCGAGCGCCGATGACGCGCTGCGCGCGCTCGGCGACAGCATCGCAAAGGCTGTGCCCGGCGGCGTGGTCGGGAGCGGCGTGGCCTTCGGCGAACTCACGATCGAGGTCGAGGCCGCGCGGCTGCCGGAGACGCTGCGGATCCTGCGCGACGACCCGGCCTTCGGCTTCGTCAGCTTCATCGATCTCTGCGGCGCCGACTATCCGGGCCGCGAGCGGCGCTTCGACGTCGTCGTCCACCTGCTGTCGCCCCGGCACAACCGCCGCATCCGCGTGAAGGCCCGCACCGACGAGATGACGCCCGTGCCGACGTCGATCCCGGTCTTCCCGGCGGCGAACTGGTTCGAGCGCGAGGCCTACGACCTCTACGGAATCCTCTTCTCCGGCCATCCGGACCTCCGGCGGATCCTCACGGATTACGGCTTCGAGGGGCATCCCCTGCGCAAGGACTTCCCGCTCACCGGCTTCGTCGAGGTGCGCTACGACGACGAGCAGAAGCGCGTCGTCTACGAGCCCGTGAGGCTTCCCCAGGAGTTCCGCCAGTTCGACTTCCTCTCGCCCTGGGAGGGCACGGATTACGTGCTTCCGGGGGATGAGAAGGCGAAGGGTTGAAACAGGCAGTAGGGAATAGGCAGTAGGCAGTAGGGATGAGGATTGGGCTCAAACGAGATCAGGTCGTACCGGGACCTCAAGGTGTGGCAGGATGCCATGGACCTTGCGGAGCGGTGCTACCTGCTGACCAAGACCTTTCCTCGCGAAGAGACTTACGGGATGTCGTCCCAGATCCGGCGTTCGGCCGTCTCCGTGGCTGCGAACATCGCCGAGGGATACGGTCGGGACAGCGCAGGGCACTACGTCACGTTTCTTCGACATTCCCAAGGGTCTCTGAAGGAGTTGGAGACCCACCTGCTTCTCTGCTCACGGGTCGGCCTGGCTTCACAAAGCGCTACTGCGTCTCTCCTGGACACGTCGGATGCGATTGGCAGGATGCTGCGTTCGCTCATCCGAACGCTCGACGGCCAACAGGCAGGCGGGAAATCATGACGGCCCTACTGCCTACTGCCTACTGCCTACTGCCTCGGGCCCGGCGCCGGGATATCTCCCATGACTGAACAATCCATCCGCAACTTCTCCATCAATTTCGGCCCGCAGCATCCTGCGGCGCATGGCGTCTTGCGCCTTGTGCTCGAGCTCGACGGGGAGGTTGTGGAGCGCGTCGACCCGCATATCGGCCTGCTGCACCGCGGCACCGAGAAGCTGATCGAGGCCAAGACCTATCTTCAGGCTCTGCCCTATTTCGACCGGCTTGACTACGTCGCGCCGATGAACCAGGAGCACGCCTATTGCCTGGCCGTGGAGAAGCTGCTCGGCATCGCGGTGCCGCGCCGCGCGCAACTGATCCGCGTGCTCTTTTCCGAAATCGGGCGGCTCCTCTCCCACCTGCTCAACGTGACGACCCAGGCCATGGACGTGGGCGCCCTGACGCCGCCGCTCTGGGGCTTCGAGGAGCGCGAGAAGCTGATGATGTTCTACGAGCGCGCCTCAGGCGCGCGGATGCACGCGGCCTATTTCCGGCCGGGCGGCGTGCACCAGGACATCGACGACCGGCTCGTCGACGAGATCGAAGCCTTCTGCGACCCCTTCATCCGGGTGCTGGACGACCTCGACGAACTTGTGATGGGCAACCGCATCTTCAAGCAGCGCAACGTCGACATCGGCGTGATCCCGCTGGAGGAATGCTGGGCCTGGGGCTTTTCCGGCGTCATGGTGCGCGGCTCCGGGGCGGCGTGGGACCTGCGCAAGGCGCAGCCCTACGAGTGCTACGAGGAGATGGATTTCGACATCCCCGTGGGGCTCAACGGCGACAATTACGACCGCCAGGTCATCCGCATGGAGGAGATGCGCCAGTCCGTGCGCATCATGCGGCAATGCGTGGCCAAGCTGCGCGAGCCCGCCGGCCGGGGCCCCGTGGGCGCGACGGACGGCAAGGTCGTGCCGCCCAAGCGCGGCCAGATGAAGCGCTCGATGGAGGCGCTCATCCATCACTTCAAGCTCTATACCGAGGGCTTCAAGGTGGAGCCGGGCGAGGTCTACGCCGCCGTCGAGGCGCCCAAGGGCGAGTTCGGCGTGTACCTGGTGTCGGACGGCACCAACAAGCCCTATCGCTGCAAGATCCGCGCGCCGGGCTTCGCCCATCTCCAGGCCATGGACCACATGAATCGCGGGCACCTTCTGGCGGACGTCTCCGCCATCCTGGGTTCGCTCGACATCGTGTTCGGCGAGGTGGACCGCTGATGTTCGCCCGCCCGACGAGCTGCCGTCCGGCCGCCGGCCGGAAGTGAGGACGACATGTCTGTCAGACGCCTTGCCGCCGACGCCATCCAGCCCAAGGACTTCGCGTTCACGCCCGAGAACCAGGCCTGGGCGACGACGGTGATCGCCAAGTACCCGGCCGGCCGCCAGGCCTCCGCCGTGATCCCGCTGTTGTGGCGCGCGCAGGAGCAGCACGACTACTGGCTGCCCAAGGCCGCCATCGAGCATGTCGCGGGCATGCTCGGCATGCCCAACATCCGGGTGCTTGAGGTTGCGACCTTCTACACGATGTTCAACCTGGAGCCGGTGGGGCGCCACTTCATCCAGCTCTGCGGCACGACGCCGTGCCGGCTGCGCGGGGCGGAGGACATCATCAAGGTGTGCCGCGAGCGCATCGGCGAGCAGCGCCACGTGACCGCCGACGGCCTGTTCTCCTGGCTGGAGGTCGAGTGCCTCGGGGCCTGCTGCAACGCTCCGATGGTGCAGATCAACAACGACTACTACGAGGACCTGACGCCGGAGAGCTTCAACAAGCTGCTCGACGACCTCGCGGCCGGCCGGCCTGTGAAGAAGGGCCCGCAGAACGGGCGTCATGCCTCCGAGCCCGAGGGCGACGTCAAGACGCTGACCGACCCGGCCCTCTATGACGGCTCGCTCGTCGGGGCCTGGCAGAAGCGCTTCGCCGAGGAAGAGGCCAAGGCCAGGGAGGCCGCCGCCGCCAAGGAGGCCGCCGACAGGGCCGAGGCCGCCAAGGCCGTCGAGAACCCCGAGCCCGCCAAGCCCGCCCCGACCCAGCCTGCGCTGAAGGCCGCGGACACCCCGGCTGCGCGCGTGGCCGACGGGAAGGAGCCCGTCCACCCGGCCGAGAAAGCCAAGGCCGCCGATGCGACGACCAGCCTGACCGGGACGGTCGGCGTCGCGCCGCAGACGCCGCCGGCCGTGGCCGCCACGCAGCCCGTGCTGGCACCCGTCTCCGACGAGCACAAGCCCGAGTTGCTCGCCGCGCCGAAGGATGGCAAGCCCGACGATCTCGAGCTGATCTGGGGCGTCGGGCCGAAGCTCGCCGAGCTCCTGCACAAGCTGGGCGTGTTCCACTTTGCGCAGATCGCCTCGTGGAACGAGCTGAACCTGCGCTGGATCGACCAGAACCTCGGCGCCTTCAAGGGCAGGGCGGTGCGTGACAAGTGGATCGAGCAGGCCGCCAAGCTGGCGAGCGGCTGGCGTCCCGAGAAGCCGATCGGCGACAAGCCGCAGGGGTAAGCATCATGCTGCAGGATCGCGATCGCATCTTCACCAACCTCTACGGCTTCCACAGCCCGGGCCTCCACGCCGCCAAGATGCGCGGCGCGTGGGACGGCACCAAGTTCCTCCTGGAGAAGGGGCGGGACTGGATCGTCGACGAGATGAAGAAGTCCGGCCTGCGTGGCCGCGGCGGCGCGGGGTTCCCGACGGGCCTGAAGTGGTCCTTCATGCCCAAGCAGTCGGACGGCCGGCCGCACTTCCTCGTCGTGAACGCCGACGAGTCCGAGCCGGGCACGTGCAAAGACCGCGAGATCATGCGCCATGACCCGCATCTGCTGGTCGAGGGCTGCCTGATCGCCTCCTTCGCGATGGGCGCGCATGCCTGCTATATCTACATCCGCGGCGAGTACATCGCCGAGCGCGAGGCCCTGCAGCGCGCCGTGGACGAGGCCTACGAGGCCCGCCTGATCGGCAAGGACAACGTGCACGGGTGGCCCTTCGACCTCGTCGTGGCGCACGGCGCCGGCGCCTATATCTGCGGCGAGGAAACGGCGCTGCTCGAAAGCCTCGAGGGCAAGAAGGGCATGCCGCGGCTGAAGCCGCCGTTCCCGGCCAATATGGGCCTCTATGGCTGCCCCACCACGGTCAACAACGTCGAGTCGATCGCGGTCGCCGGCACGATCCTGCGCCGCGGCGCGGCCTGGTTCGCCGGGATCGGCCGGCCCAACAACGTCGGCACCAAGCTCTTCTGCGTCTCCGGCCACGTGAACAAGCCGTGCAACGTGGAGGAGGAACTGGGCATCAGCTTCCGCGAGCTCATCGAGCGCCATTGCGGCGGGATCCGTGGCGGCTGGGACAACCTGAAGGCCGTGATCCCCGGCGGCTCGTCGGTGCGCATGGTGCCGGCCGACCAGATCATCGACACGCCGATGGACTTCGACAGCCTGCAGAAGCTGCGTTCAGGCCTCGGGACCGCCGCCGTGATCGTGATGGACAAGTCGACCGACATCGTGCGGGCCATCGCGCGCATCAGCTATTTCTACAAGCACGAGAGCTGCGGACAATGCACGCCCTGCCGCGAGGGCACGGGCTGGATGTGGCGCGTGCTCACCCGCATGGCGGAGGGCCGCGCCCAGAAGCGCGAGATCGACATGCTGCTGGAGGTGACCAAGCAGGTCGAGGGCCACACGATCTGCGCGCTCGGCGACGCGGCCGCCTGGCCGGTGCAGGGCCTGATCGCGCATTTCCGCCACGAGATCGAGGCGCGCATCGACCAATATGCCGCGAACCCTCATTCCGAGCCCGTCCAGAGCTTCGGCGTGGCGGCGGAGTGAGCATGGGACGCCCCGGCCACCATCTCGCGGAACTGAACGTCGGGCGCCTCGTCGCGCCCACGGACGACCCGCGCGTGGCCGACTTCATGGCGGCGCTGGACCGCGTCAACGGGCTCGGAAAGCGCATGCCGGGCTTCGTGTGGATGATGGAAGGCTCGGGGGCACCCGGGACCGGAAACACCGACGTCAAGATCGGGGGCGATCCGCTGTTCGTGTCGAACCTCACGGTGTGGGAGAGCGTGGAGACCCTCGAGGTCTTCGTCTGGAACACCGTGCACCGGCAGTTCTACGAGCGCCGGCGGGAGTGGTTCGAGGTGCTGGACCGCATGCATTTCGTGATGTGGTGGGTGCCGGAAGGTCATCGCCCGACGCTCGAGGAGGGCCTCGCGCGCATGGAGCACCTGCAGGCGCATGGCGACAGCGAGTTTGCCTTCGGCTGGTCGTGGCTGAAGGAAGCCAGGCTGTTTCGCGAGCGCGCCTGCTCGCAGGCGGCGGCGGAGTGAGACGATGAGCGGCGAGCCGGACAACTTCGTTCTGCAAGACCCGAGACGCATCGACGCCAAGCCGGACCGGCTTATCGACGACGTCGCCGATCTCAAGGTCCGAATGACCGCCGTGGACGAGGGTTTGGCAGGCGTGCATCGGCGGATGGATCGCTTCGAGGCATGCCTGGACAGGGTCGAGAAGCCTCTCGATCTCGTCGAAACGCCGTACTGAGGAAGAGAGATCGATGGCCAAGATCATCGTCGACGGCATCGAGGTCGACGTCCCCGCGGAATACACCTTGCTCCAGGCCTGCGAGGCCGCGGGGGCCGAGATCCCGCGCTTCTGCTTCCACGAGCGCCTCTCGATCGCGGGCAATTGCCGCATGTGCCTCGTCGAGGTGAAGGGCGGGCCGAAGCCGGTCGCGTCCTGCGCCTGGGCCGTGCGGGATTGCCGCCCGGGGCCCAACGGCGAGCCGCCGGTCGTGTCGACGAAGTCGCCGATGGTGAAGAAGGCCCGAGAGGGGGTGATGGAGTTCCTCCTCATCAACCACCCCCTGGACTGCCCGATCTGCGACCAGGGCGGCGAGTGCGACCTGCAGGACCAGGCGATGGCCTACGGCGTCGACACGTCACGCTTCGCCGAGAACAAGCGCGCCGTCGAGGACAAGTATATCGGCCCGCTCGTGAAGACGCAGATGAACCGCTGCATCCAATGCACGCGGTGCGTGCGGTTCACGACGGAAGTCGCCGGCGTGCCCGACCTCGGCGCCATCGGCCGCGGCGAGGACATGGAGATCACCTCCTATCTCGAGCGCGCCATGGCGTCCGAGCTGCAGGGCAACGTGATCGACCTGTGCCCGGTCGGCGCGCTGACGTCCAAGCCCTACGCCT
>JAXMCW010000010.1:0-6114 GCA_046349155.1 Alsobacter sp.
GCTCGGCACCGACGCCGCCGACCTCGGCGCCGCCGCCCTGGTCCAGGCCGCCCTCGCCGCCGGCGGCACCGACAACGTCACCGTCGTCCTGGCCCAGGCCGAGGACCGCGAGAAAACCTGGCCAGGGGCCGCGGCATGGAGGTGATCGTCAGACTTCAGGGTCAGCCGAGCACGCGCAGCGGCATCTGGCTGCAGTAGAGGTCCGTGAGCCGCCTGAGCTCGCGCGGGTCCGCGGCGCCGAGCTGGAAGGAGAAATCGTCGCTGTCCGGCGGCCGATACAAGACCAGGGCGGCGTCGCCGCGCTCCAGCAGGGCGCACGAGATCACGGGCGGCAGCCGCTCGAAGCCCAGCTCCTGGCTCAGCTCGACCACTTTGCCGATCGTTGCCTCGTGGGGCTCGGCGTCGAGCATGGGCATCAGCTCGTTCCGGCTGGGGAACACGGCGAGGCGTACGTCACGATAGGCCTCGACATAGAGGAACTCCTCGAGCCCGGCGTGCAACGGCTGCCGTCGATCCAGCGAGTGGGGGTTGCCCTGCGGCATCACCACCAGCATGCAGTCGTCCAGGGCCGAGGGATGGGAGCGATCGAGGTAGAGGCTGCCGCCGGGCTCGAGCGGCCCGCCGGCGGCGACCAGCAGATGCGGTGAGCCGCGCAGATTGGGGTTCAGCTGATAGTTGAGTAGCCGATCCTCGACGTCGAAGTCGGCGTCGAGCGGCCAGAAACCGTCCATGCCGCTGCCCATGGTCGCCAGAAAGCGCCGATAGGCGCCCGGCAACGGACCCGCCAGATCCTCCAGCTGCTCGACGATGTCCTCCTGCGCCGGCACTACGGACTCCGCGAAGCCAGGCCGATAGCGATCGATCAGTTGGACCAGGGCTCGCATGGCTGGTTACTCGGCTCTAGGGGCACAACTCGTCGCAGTCGCACAGCATCTCGGGCAGGTTCACCTTGCAGCGATCGCAGGAAGGGGCGGTCTCGCCGCTGCCGAAATTCTCCTGCACGAAGGTCGTGTCGCCGTCCTGGGTCCTGCGGTAGCGCACGTTGACGCCCTGGCGACGCGGAAAGGCCCCGGATCGCGTGACGCTGCGCGCGGTCCCCCGCTTGTCGACGTAGTTGTACTCGACGTTGGCACCGCCGCCCTGCTGGTAGAACATCTCGGTCAGGGTCCGCGGCTTGTGGCCCTCGAGCGCATTGATCAGCTTGGGGGCGGCGCACGACCAGGTCGGGCCACGGCCGACGCGGGTGAGATTGGCACTCTGCGTCGCGCTGAGTGCCGGCATGTTCTCGGCCAGCTGCAGGCCGCATCGGCCTACCGCATCGCGAAATCCCGGCGGCGTTTCCGAGGCCGAGCAGGCCGCCACGGCCCGCGCCGCGCACTGGCAGATGCAGACGCCGATCATGTAGCCCTGCGTGTAGGTATCCGTGCCTTCGTCCATCACCAGCAGATGAGTGCCGGCCAGCTGGGCGTTCGCGGCCTGGAAGGCCGCCGTCGCCGCCGCGATCGCCGTGTCCACCGCCGCGCGCATGGGTTGCGCCATGTTGCTGCGGATGTTGGAGCGGTTGGCATTCAGCAGGCGCATGCGCTCGCGCTCGCTGAACGCCTGCCCGACCACCGCCTCCTGCTCCTCCCAGATGTCGTTCATGGCCTGCAGCAGGCCCGCGGCGTTCCTTCTCGCCTCGTCGGTCTCGTGAACCCGATGCTTGGCGTAGGATTTCCCGCACCGCTGGCAGGGCTGGTCGTCGCCATAGGCGAAGCCGGTGCCGCCGACATTGATGAATGCGCTGTTGAAGCTGTTGCCGTTGTGGAAGCCGGTGTCGAGGAAACGGACGACGCTCTCGCCCTCGGCCTTCACGTCCAGGCTGCCGGTCTTCCAGGTCATGGCGCCCTTGAATCGGCCCGAGATGATGCCGCCCACGGTGCCCGGCTCGTCGCCGCTGCTGGTGGCGATCTTGGACTTCACGTTCGCCACCGGGTTGCCCTCGATGCACACCGTCGAGGCGCCATCCGTCAGCTGGCTGTCCATCGCCAGGTTCACGTAGGGGATCGGTACAGGCCCAGCGGGCGACGGCGTGTTGCAGACGTCCGGGGGCGCGCAGGTGTGGGTCATCCCGTGGCCGCGGTGGAGAATGCTGCGACCGTTGGCCGTGACGTTGCCGCTCATGCGAACCTCTGACTCGGCGAAGCGGGGGTCGGCCGCCACCAGGCCTGGGGGCGGCCTTCGACGATTGCCGCACCGATCTCGCCGGTGTCGGACTCCGTGTAGATCAACATCCGAGGCGCCGGGTCGCCGGTCTTACCCTGAGCCATGAACCACGTGGCGAAGGCGATGCCGATCAAGGGGGCTGCCGCGCCCACGTCGCCCACTCGATCCGCCGTCAGCACCACGTCCAGCGGCTCGGGCATCAGTTCCACCTGCCGCAGATAGGCATGAGAGAAGGCGCGGGCGAAATATCCCTCGCCGCTATGGGCAGCGATCACCCGGTCGACGCGGGCGGCACCCTTCTCGCGCAAACGACCGAACGTCGCCGCGAGGCCGCCCGCATTCACTCGATCGGCAGTCAGGAACGGCACCTCGGCCCGGCCCAGCGCCACATCCCGCAGACCGATCGCGGTGGGCAGTCCTGCCGCCGGATGGTCGGCTCGGGCGAGCACCGCGAACGCTGCGGCCTCGCCGGGAACGGTGCCTTCGGTACCGGGTCCCAGCAGCCGATCCGCCTGGGCGAGTGCAAGGAGGGTCGGGCGCGCACACAGGCTGTCGATGCCGCCGACCACCACGAGTTCCACATCATCGGACTGAAGCAGCTTGCGACCGGCGGCAAGGGCCGCGAAGCCGCCTGCCCTGCCGTGCGGGTAGGCCCATGGCTCGACTCTGCGCGCCGGAGCCATGTCGTCCAGCGCCTCCTCCACCAGCCTGACCTCCTCGCCGTCGACATCGGCGGGCAGCGCTACGATCATCGGGACGGCATCCGTCACCAGTGCCGACAGCAGCGGCCGCAGCTCCTCGGCGGCAAGGCGGGCCAAGGCCGCCATCCGCTGACCGCGAGGCAGGTCCGGCTCGATGCCCGCGATCTGGGCGACGGTGGCCGCCGTCCCGAGCGCCCCGCGCACATCGCTCTGGGCGAAGTTGGTGATGCCGGCCGCCATGGCCGCCACGCTGGCCCCCAGGGAATAGCCCACGCTCGTGCAGCAGGCGGCCCCGGCGATCGAGATCGCACGCTCGGCATCGCTGCTCATGACCCGGCCGCTTCCCAGGGCTCGCGCAGGCGCAGCAGCGTCTCCCGGTGGCGTATCAACGCCAGCGGCGCGGGGACCGCAGCTCGGTAGTACAGGGTCAGCTCGAGTGCCCCGGTGTCGATGTGCAGGCCGTCGAGGATCGGGGACTGCCGGACCTCGCGGTCGGCAAACCGGCTGTGTATCGCGAAGTTGAGCGCAGGTAGTTCGAAGGCAATCACCCCTTCGGGATGCAATCCCTCCAGTCTTACGGGCTCACCACCCGTCAGATGCGGCTGCGCCTGCAGGTCTTGCGGTGCCGCATTGAAGAAGCGCTCGTCGAAGTCGTGCGGCCACAGCGGCGCGCGATCGCGCCGCCATGCCTCGTCATAGGTGCCCGCATACCCCTTGCGTGGCTGCCAACTGCGGGCCAGCGGGCCTGTACCCACCGGCACGGCCCTGTCCCCAACCCGCCGCAGTCGTCGCGACTGGTGCTCGATGTTGGGCAGGCGCGCGCCGAGCAGGGCCTCGGCGCTCGCACCGACGCCGCAGCCGACGGGGTTGCGCGGCTCGTAGGACGGCTGCTGCTCGCTCGAATCCGGGGCGACCCCGCCATATGCGCGCTCCCAAACCAGCGGCATCCGGGTGAAGGGTTCGGGATCGGACGGGACGGCACCATGGTTCGGCGACGACAGCCAGATTCTCTCGCCGGCCACATGCAGCCCCAGGCTGCAAGGGCCGACGCGGATGCGGACATCCATCTCCGTGACTGGGCGCACGCCGGGCGCGCAGGCTTCGCCCGTCAGGTAGATGTCCGTGGCGGGCCGGCAATATGCCGACTGGCCCTCGACCTCCAGGCTGCTGGATGCCGGGTCGTCCCGGTAGACGTCGGCCAGCGGCGGCGGCGGCTGCATTGGCGTCGGCAACACTAGCGCCGTGGCGCTCGACGGTGCCGGAATGGCGAAGCGAGCCGCGACCACGACCAGCAGCAGATCGCTTCCGTCGCGATCGGCCGACGGCAAGGCCATTGCGCCGAAAGGCGTCGCGTTGACCAGGTTCATGACCCTGGCGTTCGCTTGAGGCCCGTCATCCGGCCCCCGGGCGCATGCGCGCCGCCCAGCTCGGCAAGCGGGCGTCGGGCCGCAGGCAGGCCAGCTCGTAGGCGGCGGCCCGTCGCTGTCGCTGCCGGGCTCGCCCGAAAACCTCCGTGCATGCGCCGGGGCTAACCGGCACTCCCAGCAGATGGCGGACGCCGGGCGTGAAGCGCGCGGAGTTCCGCTCCCACCATCGGCCCAGCAATGCGGGTTCCGGGCGCGGCAGGCCTTCGTCCTCGCTGGTCGGCCCGTCCTGTCCGGGCTCTGCCGGCTGCTCCGCGGCCACCGGTTGGACGAGCCCCTCCTGCCACAGATCGACGCCGGTGATCAGCGTGATGCTCTCTCCGGCGCTCAATGCCAGGTCGGGCTCGCGCGCGCGCTCGATCAGCCACGGGACCACGACCGGATCCGCGAGCACGGCCGTGGCGCGGACGGCGAGACGGCGCTGCTCGGGCGTCGCCGCGAGCCTGCGAACCCATGTACGGATCTCGCCGGCCTCGCCGAGCCTGCCGCCCGCCTCCAATCCCGGGCACCCTGCCGTTGCATCGGCTTCCGCCCAGGCAAGCAGCCAGGGCACCCCGGCAGGCTCGCCGACGAGGGCGCCGGACCATGCCGCCCATGTGCGGCAGTCCTGATCCTGCTCATCGGCCAGGGCGGCGCTCAACGCCCCTCGCAGGTCGCTGCGGCCGAGCTCGCCCACGAGCCGCAGGGCGCGCGAACGCACGAGCGTCGCGGGGTCGCCGAGCCAGCGCTGGAGCCGCGGGCCGGGATCGGCGCGATGATGCGAGCAGGCGAGGGCCGCGAGATGGCGGGCGACGGGATCCGCGCTCTCCGCCCACTCGGCAACGAACTGGCGAAGCCGTGCCGGCGCCACCCAGCCGATCGCACCGGAAAGCCCACGACGGGCGTCGGGGAGACTTTGCGCCATATCGATGACGGTAGCGGTCCGCTCCGCACTCTGGGTCTCCAACGCCAGCACCGCCGCGGCGAACAGCTCCCCAGACTCCCGATGGCGCTGGAGTGCCGCCATGGCGACCTCCCACCCGGCCTCGCCGGCGACGCGCAGCCCGTCGAGATTGGCCTCGATCCGCGCCTCGAGCCGCAAGAGCTCGGCGGGGCCGAAGTGGGGGGCGTCGACGGCGCGATCGCGCAGCAGCCACAGGAACGCCGCGCTTTCGGCGTGTTGCTCGACGATGTGATCGAGAACCCGTGCCAAGACGGATTCAGTTCAGGTGCACCGAGCCGCCCCACACGCGGTTGGTGCCCGTGGCCCGCGATGAGACATGTTCGCCGCGAATGAGGATCTTGCCCGCGGCGGTCAGCGTGATGCTCGACTTGCCGCAGCGCAGGACGATCTCGCGCTCGGCGCTCAGCTCGAGAACCTCCTGCTTGCCGTCGCGCACGACGGTCATCGGCTCCGGTCGCAGCAATCGCCCGACGATCAGCGGCAGGCCCACGTCGCCGGCTTCGAACAGCAGCGCCACCTCCCGACCGACGTCCTCCAGGCCCAGGCCGACCATGGCACGCGCGGGGATCGCGGCTTCGGCCCGATTGCCGGGAAAGACGACCAGCGGCGCCCGATCGGCGGCGAACCCCATCAGGACGCCAACCACCACGCCGTCGATCCGAGTCGTCGTCTTCCCCATGGTCG
Source organism: Alsobacter sp. (assembly GCA_046349155.1). Taxonomy (GTDB): domain Bacteria; phylum Pseudomonadota; class Alphaproteobacteria; order Rhizobiales; family Beijerinckiaceae; genus Alsobacter. Next base: position 5,958 of record JAXMCW010000010.1, read on the forward strand.
CCGCCTCAGTTGTTGAGGATCTTCTGGCCTTTGATGACGATGTCGCCCGAGGCCTTCAGGTTGATCTTGCCGGAAGCATCGATCGTGATGTCCTTGCCGGAAATCGTGACCGTGCCGTCCTTCTTCATGACGATGACCGCATCGCCGGTCCGCAGGG
>JAXMCW010000011.1:0-1555 GCA_046349155.1 Alsobacter sp.
CAACGCCGAGACCAAGGGGCAGACCCTGGCGAAGTATGGCCGCGACCTGACGCAGCTCGCCCGCGAGGGCAAACTGGACCCGGTCATCGGTCGCGAGGATGAGATTCTGCGCTCGATGCGCGTTCTCGCCCGCCGCACCAAGAACAACCCGGTGCTCGTGGGCGAGCCGGGCGTGGGCAAGACGGCGATTGTCGAGGGCCTGGCCCAGCTCATCGCCATCGGCGACGTGCCCGGCACGCTGGAAGGCAAGCGTCTGATCGAGCTGGACCTGGCGGGCATGCTGGCCGGCTCGCGCTTCCGCGGCGAGTTCGAGGAGCGCCTCAAGTCGGCGATGGAAGAGGTGCGCAACTCCAAAGGCGAGATCGTCCTCTTCATTGACGAGCTGCACAACGTCGTCGGCGCGGGCGCGGCCCAGGGCGCGATTGACGCCTCCAACATGATGAAGCCGGCGCTGTCGCGCGGTGAGCTGCACGTCATCGGCGCGACGACCCTCGACGACTACCGCATGCACATCGAGAGCGACTCGGCGCTGGAGCGCCGCTTCGCCCCCGTGTTCGTTGACGAGCCGAGCGAGAGCGAGGCCCTCGAGATGCTGCGCGGCCTGCGCGACCGCTACGAGAAGCACCACGGTGTCAGGATCACCGAGAAGGCCCTGGAAGCCGCCGTGCACCTCTCATCCCGCTATGTCACCGATCGGCAGCTGCCGGACAAGGCGATTGACCTGATTGACGAGGCCGCCGCCAAGACGCGCATTGACATCTACTCCATGCCCAAGGACGTGCGCGACATGCGCGTCGAGGCCGCCCGCCTGATGAGCGAGGAAGAGGAGGCGTGGCAGAGCCGCGACTATGAGCGCGCCGCCCGCGTCAAGAGCCAGCGCATCCAGATGGAGCAGGAGTACCAGGGCCTTGTCGAGGAGTGGCGGCAGGAGAAGGGGCTGGACGAGATCGTAGACGAGGAGGACATTGCCCAGATCATCCACTCGTGGACGGGCATCCCGGTCTCGCGCATGATGGAGGCCGAGAGCGCCAAGCTCCTGAAGATGGAGGAGGCGCTGCACGAGCGCGTCATCGGCCAGGATGAGGCCGTGGCGGCCGTGGCCGACGCCATCCGCCGCTCGCGCGCCGGCCTGAAGGACCCGCGCCGGCCCATCGGCTCGTTCATCTTCCTGGGCAGCACCGGCGTTGGCAAGACCGAGCTGGCGAAGGCCCTGGCCGAGTTCCTGTTCGACGAGGACGACGCCATGGTGCGCGTGGACATGAGCGAGTTCCGCGAGGCCCACACGGTGTCGCGCCTGATTGGGGCGCCGCCCGGCTACGTCGGCTACGACGAGGGCGGGCAGCTGACCGAGGCGGTGCGCCGCCGCCCGTACCAGGTGGTGCTGTTCGACGAGATCGAGAAGGCTCACCCGGAGGTCTGGAACGTGCTGTTGCAGGTGCTCGAGGATGGGCGGCTGACCGACGGCCACGGGAACACCGTGGACTTCCGCAACACCGTCATCATCATGACCTCGAACATCGGCACGCGCATGGCGCAGCAGGGCGCGCGCGGCGGC